>CAWBJB010000001.1:0-219027 GCA_963788945.1 Terriglobia bacterium
CGAAAACGTATTTCTGAATTTTTCGCAGCACCGCCTGGCGCAGTACAAGCTTAGACCCGCGGATCTTTCCAATATCATTGCGGCTCGTAACCTACCCGAGAGCGGCCAATCGCTCAATGCAAGTGGACGCACGATTAGCATCAACACCTCGGGCGGCTTCAAGAGTATCGACGATCTGCGCAATGTGGTTATAGGCGCGTCACCGACCGGGGGACGCCTCTTTACTTACGCGATCTCGTGGACATCGACAGAGGATATGAGAGATCCCCCTTCCTACCTGAACCGCTACACGCGCCGCGATGAAAACGGCAAGTGGATCACGACACGCGCCATTACACTCTCGGTCCAGATGAGGAAGGGAGAACAGATCGGATCTTTTGGAAAACAGGTTGACGCCAACCTGGCAAGCATCGAAAAAACATTGCCGGCCGACCTGGGTGCTAGCCAGGACCTCGGAGGCCCAGCCACTGCAGGTACACGACAGCATTGAGCTCTTCAGCCACAGCTTGATTGAGGCGCTGGTGCTGGTGGTCGTCGTGGCATTGATTGGCTTCTGGAGCTGGCGGACGGCCATTCTGATTGCGGCCTCCATGCCGATTACGCTCGCCATTACGTTCGGGAGTCATTCATACGCTCGGGATCGACCTGCAACAGGTCTCAATCGCTTCGCTGATCATCGCCCTTGGACTCTTGGTCGATGTACCAGTGGTCTCTGGTGACGCAATTGTGCGCGAACTAGGTGACGGCAAATCACGCTTCGACGCCGCGTGGCAGGGACCAACAAAACTGTTCAAAACGATGGCCTTCGCCACCGTTACCAATATCGTCTCCTATCTTCCATTTCTGCTGTTGCCTGGGGACACGGGGAAATTCCTGTGTACAGTCTGCCTATCGTCATTAGTTGTTCTTTGCTGGCGGCGCTGCTCGTCTCGATGACCTTTGTGCCGCTCATCAGTTCATTTCTGTTGGAAGCCAAGAGCGAAACTCCTATCGCCGAGAGACGGCAGCACGGGTTTACAGGCTGGTATTTCCGAACTGCGAAGAAGGCCATCGAACACAGGAAGTTGTGCTTGGCAGGATCGCTTGTCCTACTGATATCGGGCGGCGTCGTGTTCTCCACGCTGAAACCGCAGTTCTTTCCAAAGGACCTTCAATACTTTTCTTACATCGACGTGCTGGCTGCCTGAAGACACTCCCGCGAGCGCGACCACTAGCTCGGTTGCTCAGCAGGTGGAATCCACTACCCGCCGAGTAGCGGAAGAGTATGGCAGAAGCCATCCGGAGGACGCGGACATCCGAAGGATGTTCTGCAATCGATGACGACTTTTGTGGGCGGCGGTGGTCCGCGCTTCTGGAGCAGCGCCACACCTGAGGACAGGCAAACCAATTATGCTCAGGTGGTTTTGCGAACGAAAGACAATCATGATACGACACCTCTGCTTGCCCTTTTGCAGCCGGAATTGGACAGGCAAATTCCTGGAGCAATCATTGATACGCGGACTCTCGAAACGGGCAAGCCGGTTGGAATTCCGGTTCAGGTCAGAATTTCCGGGGAAGATCTGCCACGTCTCAGAGCGGAAGCCGAGCAGTTGAAGCAAATCTTTCGTGACATCCCCATCACCGCCAGAGTTCGAGACGATTGGGGCGAGCCGAGTGCGAGAGAAGTGGTGCACGTCGATGCGGACCGGGCAAACCTGGCGCACGTCACGAACGCAGATGTTTCCGATTCCGTCGGTGCGGCTCTTCATGGCATTACGGCTGGAGTTTTGAGAGATGGCAACAAGCAGGTTCCGATTGTCGGGCGCATGCAGATGGAGGAGCGGTCCCAACTCTCCGATTTGCGCAGTCTATACGTCTTCTCGCGGCAAAATACTTCTCCAGTGCCTCTCGATCAGGTAGCGACGACTGCCCTGAGTCCGGTAACGCCTAAAATCCGACGCTTCGATCAGTACCGGACCATTACCGTGCAGTGCTGGCCTACGCAGGGGCATTTACCTTCGGAGGTAATCGCAGCTGCTATGCCAAAGCTGGAGGAATTCCAGAAGCGCCTTCCCGACGGATTCATATTCCGCTTCGCAGGCGAGCAAAAAGAGCAGGTCAGCGGCTTTGCTGACCTCACTACGGTGCTGCTCATTTGCGTTAGCGCCATTTACTTGGCACTCCTCGCACAGTTCAAGCATGCGTTCAAACCCCTCATCGTCTTTGCCGCCATTCCGTACGGCGTTGTCGGTGCAATCTTTTCACTCGCGATTATGGGCCAGCCCTTTGGATTCATGGCATTCCTTGGGATCATCAGCCTCATCGGTGTAATTGTGAGCCACATCATCGTGCTGTTTGAATTTATCGAGGAGCGGCGAGAGGAGGGCGAGGAATTGGAGTTGGCGCTGATCGATGCCGGCATCCTTCGTTTGCGGCCAGTGATGATTACGATTGCGGCCACAGTGATTGCGCTGTTTCCGTTGGCTGCACACGGCGGCCCGCTGTGGCAGCCTCTTTGTTACGCGCAGATTGGTGGACTTGGCGTCGCTGCCTTTATCACTCTGCTCTTGGTGCCGGTTCTTTACAGCATCTTCGTGCTAGACCTGAAGATCATTCGCTGGGAAGCGAAAGAGCCCACCATGCATGGCGAACTGACTGAAGCGGCTAAAGCCGTTCCGCAAACAGCCTGAAGGCAATGAAAATGACAGTAATACCTCAAGCCGCCGCCGCCGTTCTTCTGTTAGTCCTCACGCTCTGTTTGCAGTGTGCTGGGGTTGCTGCGCTCATTGAGTGGCTGAGACACGTTACAGCTAAGGATGCCCAAGGATTTGGTCCGGTTCGCTCTGCCGTCCTAGTAGTGCGATCGACGATCGCAATCATTATTATCCATGGGCTCGTAATCCTTCTGTGGGCGAGTTTCTACCGGCTGCAATGCTTCCCTTCGTGGGAACTCTCTTTTTACTTCTCCTCGAGCAGTTACGCCACCGTCGGTTACGGCGACGTGACTCTTCCCAGCAAGTGGAGACTCTTGGGGCCTCTTGAGAGCATGGCGGGAGTACTGATGTGTGGAATATCGGTCTGTCTTCTATTCGCCACAGTCACGCGGTTGGTTGACCGCGACCCACGCCGTTCTCGGAAACTGGGCTATGTAAACGGATCCGGCAGCCCCTGAAGGGAATCGCTATATTAGTGAGTAAATCTATGCCTAGCACCAACATTGAAACTCCTGATTGGCGTCGCGACATGGCAACGATCCTGGAAGAGCTCAATGAAGGTGTAGTCGTCGTTGATGATCAGCTTCGAGTGATCTTTGCAAACGAAGCGCTTACGCGCATGGGCATACTTCGATCGCGGCAATCACCCACGGTTCTTGCGCTTTCCTCGTACTTTCCAGTGTTTGGCAGTCCCACGGCAACCATTGAAGTTGTTGGAAACACTGGAAAGTTGAGTTCTGAAAAGCCTAATGTTGCCAAGTCGGGTGAGTTCCGCATCAACTTCATTGAACGAGACTTAGCGAACTGTTACTAAATAGAAGCTCACAAAATCGCCCACGGCGATCACCCACGACTACGGATGTGACCGACCCGCTTACCGGCGAGGGGAAGTCGTGGCGATTGTAGTTTGGCGGCGGACCATACATGTTTCAACAACCATTGTGAGGCGCGGGTAGAAAGCGGTTGTGCCAGAGTGCGAACGCAGCCTCATTCATTGGACAGCGGACTGGCAGATCTGTCGCGCCCTCTGTCTTATCCGGTCAGCAGCGCGCTCAGCGTGATCTTCATACACGCTTTGGGTCGCGAAGTGGCCGAGTTCATGTGTAATACATCGCAGCAGCGTCTCAAAATCCCCGAACATGCGGGAAGAGAGATAAATTCGCCTGGCCAGCAAGCTGGAAAAAGCAAGTGTCGTCTTGTGCGCATGAAAGCCCTCGCGCATTTCCAGAAATTTCTGATGTTCTAGAACGACAACGGTCAGCCGTTCATTGGAGTTCGGGGTGCCTCGGAGCTCGTCGGCCGATAATTGAGCTACGCAGGTGAGGAATCGCGCTTGCGGTAAGGTTGCGCCTATGATGACCGGACCTCCGGCCTGCAACGCGCCCGGACCTACCTCGCGCTTTCCAGCCCTCAACGCATTCGGCAAACCACTGACGATCAGACACTGCAGACATATCCAAAACACTAGGGATTGCGGGTGCTTCACCGGGAACCTCCTCGCCACGATTTCTCGTGCGAGGCGGGAAATTCCCGCCGTGGGCAAGCGCCGAACGGCACATCTCGACGGCGCTCCGTCGCACGCTGGCGCGGAGTCTGCGGCGAGCCCGACGGACCTTCAATGGAACGGACCTCTGATGTTCAGTAGACGGAACTAACAAGGCAACGTGTTGAGCAGGGACGATTTACCGGACCGACTAACAGGGAATCCGAATCGCCTGTGGGTCCGACGGAGGAGTGTTACACTCTAGCCGCTCGGGAGTAGTTGTGAACACTTCCAGTTCAGTTCCGCCGACCTTCCGCTTTGGTGCATTCGAGCTCGATCCCCGAGCTGGGGAACTCCGCAAAAAGGGCATGAAGATCAAGCTGCAAGGCCAGCCGGCGGAGATCCTGGTCATGCTGTTGGAACGACCGGGTGAAACCGTGACCCGGGAAGAGCTGCAAAAGAAGCTGTGGGCAGCCGACACCTTTGTGGATTTCGAGCAAGGTCTGAACAATGCCATGAATAGGCTGCGTGTAGCGTTGGACGACGACGCTGAAACCCCCCACTTCATTGAAACCGTGCCCCGGCGAGGGTATCGCTTCGTCGGTGTGCTGAACGGCAAGGGTCAGCCGGTGACGGCGGGCGCGGTTCCGCCAGCCTCAAAGATTGCATGGCGGCCGCGATTTTCGTGGCCTGTGTCTATCTGGCTTGCTGTAATCGGAATGGCCGCGCTAGTACTTCTCATTTCCGCTGTGTATCGGCCCCGTTCTCCCTTGCGGCAAACTCCCCGGGTTTCGCGCTACAGCAAACTCACCAACGATCCGCTTCCGAAAGTCGTCCTAGGTTTCCCCCCATTGATACAGTTGCTTACCAACGGCCCGCGCATCTACTATTCTCAGGCTGCTGCGGGGTTGGACTCTATTGCTGAAATTTCCAGCTCAGGTGAAGTCGATGGTTCGACGAGCTCGATTCGGACTTCGTTCAGAGGGCCGCTTCCAACCGGAATCTCTCCGGACGGCTCGCAGTTGCTGGCTACGAGTGCCTTGTTCCAGTGGGATCAACCCCTGTGGGTGGTTTCGCTGCCCAGTGGAACTTCGCGGCGTCTGGGTGGTCTGATCGGCCATGACGCGTCCTGGTCCCCCGACGGGCGCACAATCGTCTTCGCCAAGAATCATGACTTGTATCGAAGCGACAGCGATGGAAGTACGCCTGAGAAACTGGCGACCCTGCCCAATAGCGCCGCTACCTTCATTCGATGGTCCCCCGACGGCACCCGACTGCGCTTCACCATTACGGACGAAGGTGGTACGTTTTCTTCTCTCTGGCAGATCTCCCTTACCGGAGGAGACCTCCATAGGTTGTTTCCCATTTGGGGCGGTTCCCACCCTCAAGAATGCTGCGGAAACTGGACTGCCGATGGAAAGTACTTCGTCTTTCAGGCTACTCGCGGCGGCATCACCGGAATCTGGGCTATCCGTGAAGAAATGCGCTCTTCGCCGACATCAAATCCATTGCCAGTTCAATTGACATCCGGCCCGATCCCGTTCACCGCTCCGCTACCGAGCAAAGACGGCAAGCAGATTTTCGCCATTGGCGAGCAGCTTCGCGGCGAGTTAATCCGCTTCGATCCCAAATCGCAAAGATTCGTCCGCTACCTCTCGGGAATTTCTGCGGAGCACCTCAATTTCTCCAGAGACGGCCAGTGGGTTACATACGTCACTTATCCGGAAAGCGTGATCTGGAAAAGCAGAATCGATGGAACCCAGCGCCAGCAGTTGACTGTTCCCCCACTCCAGGCTGCCCAGCCTCAGTGGTCTCCGAATGGTCGGCAGATTGCCTTTCACGGAAAAATGCCGGGAGAAAAAGATCACTTGTATGTAATTCCAGCAGAAGGAGGTAGCCCCGAAGCTATTACCACCAGCTCCGCCGCTCAACTTGGGGCAGCCGTTCCCACGTGGTCGCCGGATGGGAATTCGGTGATCTTCTTCGAACCTGGTGAGTTCGGCCTCGACCGTACCGCGCGCATTCTTCTCCTTGATCTTCACACCCGCCAAGTTTCGGCCCTGCCAGCCTCGGAAGGCCTTTACTTCCCACGTTGGTCACCGGACGGCCGTTACGTGGTCGCTGTAACGGTGGACAATCAGAAGCTGATGCTCTTTGATTTCCGGGCCCGGAAATGGTCCGAACTGGTAAACGGATCATTGCTGTTCTGGCCAGAGTGGTCCACAGATAGCAAGTACGTGTTTTATATAGCTGATCCCCCTGGCAGCTTCGACATCGATTCATTGGTCTTGTACTCCCGGGTGGATATAAATAGCCACAGGGTAGAACGCGTTGCAAACTTAGAGCAGACTCGCGGCTTGCATGCCGGCCGCTACGGGACCTACTACGGAGTGACCCCTGATGGAAGCCCACTCTTCCTACGGAACACGGGGTTCCAGGAAGTCTACGCGCTCGACGTGGACTTGCCCTAAGATGCGCATGGGCTGTTCGGAAACAGGGCAAGGCGGCGGGATCGCGGAAAAAGCAGTCGAGCAACGCAATGCACGGATGATTCTATTGATCGGTCTGATGCGTGCGTTTCTGCCGAATGTGCGTGGTGTTGGCTAGGGATCATCCCGACCACTTGCCGGCCCCCCGCTTCATCGAGGCAGACCAACCCGGGAGTATATATGCTGGCTCGCAAGTTCTGGACGCTGGTCCTTTCGCTAGCCCTGGCTTTTCTGTCGTTCTCCCTCGTGCAGGGGCAAAGCACGTATGGCTCGGTCGCCGGTTTCGTCACGGATTCCTCTGGTGCCGCGATAGTCAATGCCCAAGTAGCATTAACGAACCTGGGTACGTCGGAAGAGCGCACGCAATCGACGGTCGCTGACGGGCTCTATTCATTTGTAACAGTGATTCCGGGCCAATATCGCGTTGAGGTTGAGAAGCAGGGTTTCAAACGCATCACTCGCGAGCCCGTTGTGGTGCAGGTGCAGCAGAGCACGCGTATCGACGTCGCTATGCAGGTTGGGATGGTTAGCGAGGTGATGAATGTGACCGCCGCATCGCCTTTGCTGCAGTCGGAAACCTCCTCGCTAGGTCAGGTTGTCGAGCAGCGGAAAGCCAACGAACTGCCCTTGAACGGACGCAACATTTTCAACTTGGCTGCGCTCTCCCCTGGGGTCGTTCCCCAGGGCCAGTCTAATGACACCCCCGTCGGCAAGAACATATTCGCGTGGGCGAACTATCAGATTGGTGGTTCCTTCGCCAACCAGAGCGCGGAGTACCTAGACGGCCAGCCGCTAAACATCGCTTACATCAACTTGCCACTCATCGTTCCGACTCAGGATTCGATTCAGGAATTTAAGGTGCAGACCAACAATTTGGGTCCCGAATGGGGCAAGTTCTCCGGCGGCGTGATCAACCTGAGCACGAAATCCGGGACTAACCAGATCCACGGCGAAATCCACGAATACCTCCGCAACAAGATCTTCAATGCGAATGAGTATTTTTTCAAAGCCTCGCAAGTCTTAGGGGGGGCCAAGAACGAGCCTCCGCCGTTTACGCAGAACCAGTTTGGCGCGTCCGCCGGTGGGCGCCTGATCAAGGACAAGACATTCTGGTTCTTCAGTTGGGAGAGTTTTCGGCTCCGGCAGGGGCAGGTGTTCACCACTAACGTTCCGACGGCCGCGGAAAGGAATGGGGACTTCACAGGTCTGACCGATCAGGCGGGCAATCCCATCACCATCTATGACCCGGCCACAACGGACCCCAACACTGGCGTTCGCCAAGAATTCCCGACCCACAACGTTATTTCGCTCGGCGAGCAAGACTCGACGGCTCGAGCCCTGCTGAACCTCTTTCCCCAGCCCACCGGCCATGGTATCTACGACAATTACATCGTTGCCACCAGTGTGGGCGGAAATCAAAACCAAGTTGTTTTCCGAATCGATCAGAATGTTACCCAGAAGCAGCGCCTATTTTTCCGCTTTAGCTATTGGAACCTGCTTAATCTCCCTGTCGATCCTTTGGGGACCGGCCTGAGCGTGGTGGGTGCGGAAACGACGCACAGCAAAGCGGGTGCTTTCGACTACAACGTGAACTTTAGCCCTACGACAATCGGCGATTTCAATTTCAGCGTCAGCCGCTTCGGCTATGATCGCACTCCCCAGAATGCCGGATTTGACCTGACGACGATCGGCTGGCCCGCGTCTTTCAATAGCGTGGTGCCTGACAGTATGCGGACCCCACCTACGCCCTGCATAGAGAATATGACCCAAAACATTACCTGTGGGGGACAAAGCTTCATCGTCGATCGCAACACCCAATGGAATTTCTCGCCCAGCATCAGCATGAGCCGGGGACGCCATGGGTTGGTCTTTGGAGGCCAGATCGAAGTAGATAGAGACAATTACGCGCAGACCAACTTCGCGAGCGGCTTTTTCGGCTTCGATCGTACCTACACATCCAGCGCCGCGGCTAATCCCGCGCCACTCACCGGTTTCGGATTCGCCAGCTTCTTGATCGGATTCGGCATCCCGACCATTTTTGGCTTACCCGCGGGTTTGGCTCAGGTTCCAGCGCTTACGGCAGGGCAGCAAATCTATCGCGGCGTCTATTTTGGTGATACCTGGCACGTGACAGGCAAACTGACGTTGAATATCGGCCTGCGCTATGAGCAGCAGGGGCCATGGTCAGAGCGGTTCGATCGGCTGAGCTACTTTGATCCCAGCGCGGTTAACCTGGCATCGCAAGCGTCTGGGCGTTCCGACAAAGGAGAAATGTTTCTCATCAAGACCGGTAGAAACGACAGCCGAAACAGCATGCCGCTAGACAAGACGAACTTCGCACCTCGTATTGGCCTAGCTTTCAGCCCTACTCCCAAAACCGTCATCCGCTCGGGTTACGGAATCTTCTGGATCCCTAACTATGTATCCTTTAACGTCAACCCGAGCAACGATACAGTCGCTCTCGGTAACAGCTTGTACACGGGTTCAATCGACGGGGGCAGAACCTTCGTCAACAAGATCAGCAATCCATTCCCGGCGACTGGGATTGTTCCGGCACCTGGGCGCAACTTCCCGCCAGGGCAAAGTGTCCAGACGTTTACTGCAGGTACGGGGGTCTTCGCGACCAATTACTTCGACCACCCTGCTGGTTACGTGCAGCAGTGGAACTTGGACCTTCAGCGCGAACTGCCGGCGGGTTTCTTCGTTGATGTGGCGTACGCAGGCTCAAAGGGAACGCACCTTCCCGCTTTTGTGACGCAGGTCGATCAAATGCCCGACCAATATTTTGCGCGAGCCGCTGCGGGAACACTGGATCTTTTCCGGCAGGTACCGAACCCCTTTACTGCGATGATCGGCAACGGGACCGCACTCGGAGGGTCCAGCATCCCCCTGGGGCAGCTTCTTCTGCCCTATCCCCAGTACAACGGCGTCAATTTCAATGGCCAGGGAATTTACGACAGCATCTACCACTCGCTCCAGGTTTCGGCCCAGAAGCGATTTGTAGCTGGAGGGACCTTGCTGGTGGCGTACACGAACGCGAAGCTCATCAGCAATACCGACACACTCACTTTTTGGCTAGAGGGCGGTTCAGGATTTACGGGAGGCATCCAGGACAACTACAGTCTTCGGGGAGAGCGCTCTCTCTCCTCCCAGGATGTGCCTCAGCGGCTGGTTGTCAGCTACGTACTCGATCTGCCGTTCGGCCGGGGCAAGAAGTTCCTCTCCGGGGTAAATGGACTTGCGGGAAAGATCGTATCCGGGTGGGGTGTGGATGGAATTACCACGATGCAGAGCGGCTTCCCACTGAAATTCTTCACCTTCAACCCTACCCTATTATTCAGCGCAGGCGCCCGTCCAAATCGCGTCCCAGGCTGCAAAGTGGAGTTATCCGGCAGTCCTGAATCCAGGCTAAATGCATGGTTCAACACCTCCTGTTTCTCGCAACCCGATGACTTTGTCTTTGGAAACGAGCCACGCGTAGATTCCAGTCTGCGCCAGCAAGGTATCGTCAATTTCGACTTCGCCATATTCAAGAGAACGACCTTCGGCCCGGCCGAAAGAATGGGCCTCGAGCTCCGGACTGAGTTCTTCAACCTCTTCAACCATCCGCAGTTTGGCGCGCCACAGACCTTCCTTCAATCGGGAAGCTTTGGAGTCGTGAATAATACGATCAACAATCCTCGGCTTGTCCAGTTCGCTATGAAATTTGTGTTCTGACGCGGTAGTCAATCGGGGTGGGAATCTTCCACGGCCGCATCACCTATGACCGTCTGTCGCGGTAGCCGCAACTCCCGTCCGCCGGTTTAGAAATTCTCGATCATCCACATGTTGCCATTGAACTCTGCTCCAAAAACAGCCAAATGCCGGCCGTCCGGAGACGACACGCCCCAGGTTAGGTAGCCGGATCTTTGTTGCCATAAGGGGTGTGGCTTGCCCTTCAGATCCACGAACAGCAGAGTTGCTCCTAATGCTGTCGTGTTGCTGGTAAAAAAGCCCTTGCTGTCAACCGACCAATCGAAAGTATTGAACCCGTTCCACCCCGCTACGGTGAGATCACGCACCGGGGATCCGTCCAGCGGAAGCAGGTAGACGTGATTCCCTCCGATCTCGAGAATGCCGATTCGCTTGGCATCTGGCGACAGACTCCAGCCGTAGTCTGCATTGGGGTCAGTCGCAAACCTGGTTAGTTCGTGCCCTTTCCCGCGAACCGGGTCGAATGCAGTGAACACAAGTTCCTTGCGATCAGGCGTCTGCTCTGCAAAAGCGCACAGTGTTGAAGGAGAACGGGCACACCAGGCCGAACCGTGCAAACGGGCAGTTAGAACCAGCTCCGGAGGGCCGCCCGTGACGGGCATGCGCATGAGCCGCAACGGTGTGGGACTGGCTATGCTCGGGGAATTAGCATCCGGGCTGGAGTAGTAGAGAAGCCATCTGCCATCCGGGCTGGTGCGACCCCAGAGGTCGAGGTCCGAGGTCACAAGAGTCTCTGCAAAATCCCGATTCAACTCCTGTTTGTAGATCCCCCAATGGCCATTGCGATCTGATGCGAAGATAACGGCCCTGCTGTCCGACGTCCATGCACCGGGATAATTAAACCCTTCACTGAGAGTCAGCTTTTGAGGGGGAGTTAGTTTCGTATTCCCGTCTTGCAGTTCACCGATGCGCACGTTGACGGAGAGCGACGATTTTTGAAAGACAAGTCGCTTTCCATCGGAGGTTGCGCTCAGATGATCTACATTGAATCCTGCCCAATTCGTCAACCGGCGAGGCTGTTCAACAGGCGCCCCGGTAACCATATTGACTCGGACCTCCCACAGGTTGCAGTTATCTGACGCTGTTGCTCTGCCTTCGCCGAGGGAGTAAACCACGCGCCCATCCGGTAACCAATAAAAATCGTGCAACAGAAGACTGCTCAAAAGCACTGTAGGCGGCCCACCAGTGAGATCCCTCGTTTCTATCGAAAACTCAAACCGGTCACTCACCTGATGAAACCTGATACACCCAACACGCTTACCGTCTGGCGACCATGCCACCCGGGTGAAGCCAGTGTTCTCGTCAGTCGCGGCAAAGAGCTTCCGTGCTTGTTCTCCTTCGCGGGTCATCAACCAAACCTCCCGCGATCGAAGATCGTGGAACCAGGGGTTCGGGTTCGAAAACAGACTCGGAACAGCGGTAAACACAATTTGTAAGCCGTCCGGCGATACCGACCATGCAGTTGCATCATCACGGATTTTTCTTGGGGCTCGCCCTAACAGGGAAACCATCCAGATGCTGGTACTTCCGCCGGGGACCGTTGCATTTGCCAGGAAGCTCGTACTGTCAGGAAGCCAGGAGGCAATTGTCCACGCGCCATGGGCATCCAGCGACTCCGGCTGGGAAACGGTCTGGGTATCTCCGTTAGCAATCAATTGCACATGCATTCCCAATGGATCCGCATAGGCCAGGTATTTTCCGTCGGGAGAAATTGCACCGCTGGTGACTGCGTTGCCAACGGAACTGCTGGTGAGCTGTTTCTGCTTTAGGATTTTCGGGGGCAGCGGGCCAGTCCTCGACACCGACCACAAGACTAAGGCCGCCAACACCACGGACGCAGCCAGAGCAGACCAAGGAAATCGTAACCACCGTGAGATCTGTAACGCTGGCGACCCGGCTTCCGCTGTCAGCGCCTGCACCGAACCGTTCACCGACCCGAGGAAGCGATAGCCATGACGTGGCAGGGTTTCGATGAAATGAGGACTCTCAGCGTCGTCATCCAGTGCTGCCCGCAGCCGCTTCATGGCGTTGTTCAGGCCCTGCTCGAAGTCCACAAAGGTGTCGGCGGGCCAGAGCTTTTTCTGTAACTCCTCCCTTGTGATGGTCTCGCCCGGACGCAGCAACAGCATCGCGAGGATCTCCACCGGCTGGCCCTGCAGCCTGATCTTCATACCCTTTTTGCGGAGTTCCCCAGCTCGAGGATCGAGCTCGAACACGCCAAAACGGAGGGTTGGCGGAACTGGACTGGAAGTTTTCACAGCTACTCCCGAGCGCCTAGAGTGTACCACCCCTGTAGTCCACCACTAGCCGCCGGATTTTCTTGCTACACGGTCCCGTAAACCGTTGGCCGCACGAACGACGTAAACCCATCTCCATTCACCCGCAGCTGGGAGGCGGTTCTCGGAAGGACGCAGTTGACCAGCATCACCTTTCGTTGGCGCACGGTTAGGGCATGGAAGGACCGCGTGGTCATCGCGGAACGCATCGAGAGCCTGCCATCGTGAAGCACTCGAGTAGAAAAGACTACGTGGAGTGTGAATAGGTTCCAAAAGTAGGGGGGGTCGCGAGGTTCCGAGTTTGATCAACCGTGGGACCGAGAGGCGATTCAAATGATTCATAACTGTGGCGGCTTTAAGGAATAAGAAGAATGGTTTGCCTATTTTGAGGAGTTGTGGAGTCGACAACTTGCGGCCCTCAAGCGCTATCCAGAGGAAGGTTGGAGTTGCGGTCCTGCTGCAGTACCAGTTTCTCGTGGAAGGCGCGGGCGTGAAGACAGACTACCTGTTGAAAGGTCAGACAGGAACCGTTGTCCTGAAGGAACCGGGAGTTTACCACTATGGAGACACTTTCTATCCAGCAACCGAATCCCTCAAAGGTGTCATTGAGGTGCGGAAGCAATAATCAAGGCGAGGCGATCAACAAGCACCTGAAGTAATCCTTTCCGTCATAACGCCGAGGAGCCATTTCTCTGAAGTTCGAGAAGGATGCGTATCCCACGATAGAAATTCTCTTTGTTATAGGCTATCTCCCAGCGGCCCAACTCGGCTTTAAATTGCTTGTTCGCATTCTTTAGCGCGACTAGCGCTCGCGGGCGATTTTGCTGAATGCTCTTCACGGAGTGCAGTGCCTTAACGATCTCCGGCTCAATCCGCTTCCGCGAGTTCCGAGCATTCTTGATCCATCGCGGTGGAATGTTCGCGCGGAACTTATAGAATCCGCGCACGGACGAACCGGAACTGGACACAAAGAGCTTGGCTTCACGTGGCATTGCGTTCGCCTCCTGATTTCCAGCCTAGAAGTTGCTCACCACGAAATCAAGATTACTCCGCATACCAATCCGAATGCGGCGACCATCGGCTGCAAGAGAGGCACTGCGTTTCAGTCCACTGGTGCAGGCACGCGGGGCAAACTCCTCCCGTGTCGAACGTGTTCCATTCGTGTGCGCAGGTGCAAAACCACTTGTCTTCTTTACGGGGCGACCAGCCGCAGAGTGGGCAGCGGATGCGCGAGCCAGAGGAGTCCTGATTCTTTTCTTCCTCAAGTTCTCGATCCAACACGACGGATTTCGATGTGTCGGTCACAACTGAAGCTCTTCTCACATGGTTGATCCGCGTACTACTTGTCGCTGCCTAATCAGGAGCACAGCCACCCATGCACCGAAAACGACATCAGATGCCAAGCAAAAACCGGGCCACCATTGCGGAACACCGGGGTTGTCGATGAAGAAGTGACGGACGAAGTCAAAGACGCCATGACCAATAAGAGCAGCGACCACTAGCCAATAGTTCCCCTTGAAGCCGAGAACGGCAAACAACACGAAAACGCCTGCAACGATGCTTTCAATGATTAGCGTGCGCGTAGAAGCTCCCATCACAGCGAACAAGGCATAGTAGGACGCGATCACGATTAGTACCGTTGCATAGAATGCACGCTCACGGTCAAAACCGATGACAGCAGCAAAAGCAGCCACAGCCAAAGTTAGGATCACACCGATCAGGTATTCCATTTCCTGCCCTCCAGTGGGTGCGCCTCGCACCCTTCGTAAACCGCCAGTCAAACCTTCCGACCGTAGTTGCAGCCATTTCTCACCGGACATTCGGTGCAGCGCGGCTTTGACCGGTTGCATAGTTCTTGACCGTGCTGCCGGAGCAACTGATGTGCCCGGATCAGCGAATCGTAGTCTCTGGGGAGTTGTCTATGGATCGCGTCCTGAGCCAATCGGTATGTCGCTGAATAATTCTTCTGCTCCTCGGCAAACCCCACTCGACACAGCACTCGCAATCCATTCGAATCGAGTGCCATCACTGGATAGGAACGAGTGAGCAAGAGTATCTTCTCCGCCCCCGGATCGCCGATGCTGGGAAATCTCTTCAAAGCTTTCTTCGCTTGGGGGAGCGGCTTCTTGAGTACCGCTCGTAGGTCGCCGTCGAATTCTTCATAGGCAATTTTCGCAATGACGAGAAGTTTTTCCGCACTCACGTCGGGAAGTATGCCAGCTTTGCCGATGCCAGCAAGAGCGGCGTGCTTGGCAGCGAGAATCTGCTCCGGGCGTGTTCCAATGTCTCGTTTGAGTGCGGCGAACGCTGCTGCCCGACGCTCGTTGCTCGCCAGATACGCGATGTTCTCCCAGATGATTAGCTCCAGCGGGTCAGTCGAGGGAGGCGGGGCAGGATCGCCATAATGTTGTTGAAGGGTATTGACGAGCTTCGACAATGTGATGGTGGCTGGGTTCATTGCTCAAGTCCCACTATGAGAAAAGCCGATCCTGAGCATCGGCAACCTCCACAGGCTGTGAACATTCCACATCGTCATTCGTCACATGATTGATTCGCGTACCCACGGGATACGCCCGCATCAGCCGCGCATCGTAGGGCTTCAGAAGTTCGGAGGCGACCTGCGCATCAGTCACGCCGGGATCAAGCCACAGGTCATAGCCGTCTGGATGAACGATGACTGGCATCCGGTCGTGGATGGCTGAAGCCACGGCGTTCGGCGTGGTAGTCAGAATCGAGCAGGTCTTTATCCACCGCCCTTCTGCGTTCTTCCACCCGTCCCACAATCCGGCGAAGGCAAACATCTCTCCGTCGTTCACCTCAAAGCAGTACGGTTGCTTCGATGTTCCGTTTCGCTTCCATTCATAAAAAGCGTCAGCAGGAATCAAGCAACGCCGATACCTCATGGGATCGCTGAAAGCTGGCTTTTCGGCGGCTGTCTCCGAACGTGCGTTGATTGTGCTCGCAGCACCGGAGGCATCCTTAGCCCAGTGTGGAATTAGGCCCCATTTCATCGAGGAAAGCTGGCGAATCGGTTCCTTCGGATGCTGGCGGATCACCGGGACGGGCTGGGTCGGGGCGATGTTGTATCGGGGTGACCAATCGTCATCCCAGGCCTCGGTGTCGAAGTGTTCTTCGATGATCTGCTTCCGACGCGACAATCGGTAGCGCCCGCACATGGGAAGAATTATGGCAGATCGGCGGGAGCATTTCAGGAGGTGCCCAGCGACTACGTCTATCCAGTCGTCTCTTGTGAAATCAAAGTCTGAATCGGCTTTCCGGGCTGAAAAGTGAACGACATGAAGCCCACCGTCCCCGCATAGCTCTGCTCCCCTGAAAGTTTTAGTAATTGTGAAATGGGCACAACACCAAGGGTGGGATCGTAAACCACGTCATTGTTGTCCTTGTCCCAGATCACCGAATGATCGGGTTTCTTGCCGTCCGAGAAAGCCAAAAGAATACGCAGCGTTGCGAGTTCTTGACCGCTTTTGACCTGACGGAAGCGACTTCAGCTTCGCCGATGGGTCAGCGGCAATCAAGTCAGTGGAGAACGCCCACTTGAAGAACGTCTTCACAACAGACCAGTCGACAGCAGGGCTGTCGCTGTCCTTCTTAAAAGTCCAGCCGCTTCGTTGCCATTCCGTTAACAGTCGGGCGCTGACATCCTTAAGCAGGATCACGTTCTGCGCGTTGGCGTGGTCACGAAGACGGGGCAGCATGCGTCGCGCCTTCGAAGGGTCTTTAATCCCACGCTGATCCATGTCCTTTAGGTATAGATCGACCGCTGAATCAATGCTGATGTGGTCCGCCTTCTTGGGCGGCTCTATGCCCATTGCTTTGAGGTCGAGTTCCTCTTCGAGCTTTCGAGCAGCCTTGTTTGCTACGTCCCAAGTGCGGGTCTTAGCCGACTTCTTGCTCTTCTTCCCCCACCGTAGCCACTTAGGGCAGTTGCACCGTCTGTACTGCCCAGTATTCTTCTCTTTGCTTTTGGGGCACTTTTTCGAGTGCCGTGTGTAGACCGTTACGACCGCCATAGCTAAATTCCCTCTGACTGCCTAATACTGCCCTGCGCGGGAAAAGCCCGGAAACAAGCTCCGGCAGTACAAAAGCAGTACAAAAGTTTTGGGATTCAACGTAAGCGGTTGGAAATCACGGCAAAAGAGTGGCTCCTCAGGTAGGACTCGAACCTACAACCCTCCGGTTAACAGCCGGATGCTCTGCCATTGAGCTACTGAGGAGTGTCGTGGGACGCGGGCAAGAAGACGCGGCCCGAATTGTCAGCATCCATATTAGCATCCGCCCCCGGATGCTCAAAACTCGACGGTTCAGTTTTTGATACCCTAATCCCGCCTGTTTTTCTGCAAGTTTTGCGAGGTGTTTATGCTGGGAGGTTCTCGTTTGCTCTTGATCGTCGCCTTCTTTTCTCTGATAGCCGCGGTGGCATGGGCGGAAGACAATTCGGCTTCCACCACCAGCCCGTCCCCGGGGCCGCCCAAGGCCAAGGTGGATGTCGTCGAAGAGACGCTTCACGGTCACAAGATCGCCGATCCCTACCGCTGGTTGGAGAATGCCGGCAGTGCGGACTCGCAGGAATACGTGCGGGCGGAGATGGCCTACACCCGCAGCCTGCTCGATCCGCTGCCGGGACGCGACCACATCCACGAGCGGCTGGCGCAGCTACTCGCCATCGGCACCATTGGGACGCCGCAAGTCGCGGGCCCCTACTTCTTTTATATCCGGCGCGAGGGCACTCAGAACCAGCCCGTTCTCCTAGTGCGGGAAGGTCTTCATGGCAAAGACCGGACGCTGGTGGACGCGAACCAGATGTCCGCCGACGGCACAGTCGCGCTCGACTGGTGGTTCCCTTCCGACGACGGCAAGTACGTGGCTTACGGCACCTCGGCCAGCGGATCCGAAAACAGCACGTTGTACCTGATCGAGACGGCCACCGGCAAGCTCCTGCCGGACCAGATCCCGCAAACTCGCATCGCCCAGGTCGCCTGGAAGAAAGACAACTCCGGTTTCTATTACGGACGCAATCCCAAGAAAGGCGAAGTCCCCGAGGGCGACGACGTCTACTACCTGCACATTTTCTATCACGCACTCGGTTCCGATCCGAAAAGCGACCCGCTGATCTGGGGCGAAGTCCGCAAGAAGGAAGAAATTCTGGTCTCGCAGCTGCCCGACGACGATGATCGCTGGCTGCTGCTGACCGCGTACCAAGGCTCCGCCGGCAAGAACGAACTTTTTCTTCAGGACCTGAAGGCCGGAACTCCTCCGCTCGAACTCACCAGCGGCAAGGACTTCCACTACAACGCCGAGATTTTCCGCGGCAAGATTTACATCACCACCAATGAAGGCGCGCCCCACTTCCATCTCTTCGTGGTGGACGCCGCCAATCCCCTCCGCGCCAACTGGAAGGAAATTGTTCCGGAGAGTGAAGGAATTCTTCAAAGCACCGGCATCGTGGACGGAAAAATCATGGCCCAGTACGAGCAAAATGCCAGCTCGCAGCTCAAGCTTTTCGATCTCGAAGGCAAGCCGCTGGGCAACATCGAGCTTCCCGGGATCGGCTCGATCGCCGGCCTCGGCGGCCGGTGGGATCGCAAGGAAGCCTTCTTCGGGTTCCAGTCGTTCACCGTGCCGCCGTCGGTCTATCAGGTAGAACTGGGATCGCGCAAAACTTCGCTGTGGGACAAGGTTGCCACGCCCGGCATCGATCCCTCGGCGTATGAAGTGGCCCAACTCTGGTACACCTCGAAGGATGGCACCAAGGTCCCGATGTTCGTCTTCCACAAAAAAGGACTGGCGCTGAATGGCAAGAACCCGACACTGCTCACCGGCTACGGCGGCTTCAACGTGAGCCTCACGCCCACTTTTTCCGGTGGACGCTATCTATGGCTGGAGCACGGCGGCGTCTACGCCGTGGCCAACCTGCGCGGCGGCGCCGAGTTTGGCGAAGACTGGCATCGCGCCGGCATGCTGGACAAAAAGCAAAACGTCTTCGACGACTTCATCGCCGCCGCCGAATTCCTGATCGCCCAGAAATATACCGACAAAGATCACCTGGCCATCCAGGGCGGATCGAACGGCGGCCTGCTGATGGGCGCCATGATCACGCAGCGTCCTGACCTGTTCCGCGCCGTGGTCTGCCAGGTCCCGCTGCTCGACATGCTGCGCTACCAGAATTTCCTGATCGCCAAATTCTGGGTCCCGGAGTACGGCTCCGCCGAAGACGCCAAACAGTTCGACTGGCTCTACGCCTACTCGCCCTACCATCACGTGAAGCGGGGCGCGGAATATCCGGCAATCATGTTCATGACCGCAGACAGCGACAGCCGTGTCGACCCCATGCACGCGAAAAAGATGGCGGCGCTGATGCAGGCCGAAGCTGCCAACGGGCGAAGCCGCGAGCGTCCGATTCTGTTACGCATTGACAGCAAGGCCGGACACGGCCAAGGCAAGCCGATTACCAAGCAGATTGAGGATGGGACGGATGTTTATTCGTTTTTGTTTTGGCAGTTGGGGGTGAAGCCCTGACGGCGGGCGTACGGTCAGCTAGGTAAGTAGATCCACACATTTCGTGCCATCGCTTTCCTCTAGAAGGGCTAGACGTACGCTAGCCGCCAGTTCGATGGGTTCGATTTTCTCGACAAACCAAGCGTGAGGAATTCGAACCATACCCGCTCCTACGAGTGGCGCAACCGCGCGTATAACCGGCCCGCAGCGGATGGGGCACCCGCGCCTGTTGCCCGCATGACCTCTGCTTGAGAATGGAATCCAGCTTGTGGCCCTGCGTTTCGAACGACTGACCCAGGCTGATTTGCCCATGCTGGCGGAGTGGCTCAGGCGTCCGCACGTCGCTGAGTGGTGGACGGACTGCCAGACCCTCGCCGAAGTTCGGGGGCAGTTCCTGCCAACCCTGACGGATGATTCCACGGTGGTGCCCTACATTGCTTACCTGGAGAGTCTTCCCATCGGTTACATCCAGTCGTACGTTGCCGCCGGCGCTGGGGATGGCTGGTGGCCGGATGAGCACGATCCCGGAGTCCGGGGCAGATCAGTTCCTGGCGGACGTGCACAGCGCGGGCCGTGGTAGTGGCACTCAGATGGTCCGCGAGTTCGTTCAGCTCCCGTTCGAGGATCCCGCGGTGACCAGGATTCAGGCTGACCCGGCTCCGTCCAATTTGCGCGCAATTCGCTGCTACGAGAAGGCCGGCTTTCGACGGGTGGGAGTGATCAACACGCCGGATGGTGCGGCGATGTTGATGGTTGTGGAGCGTCCTCAGTAACGCTGAGGATGGACAGGCGGGTAGCCTCAGAGTTGGGTTCGGGTCAATCAGAAAGACCCCGCCCAAGCGGGGAGCTTGGACGGGTACCCTTGGGGTCTGGCATGCCGCCGACTGCCTAGTTGTCTAGCGAGCCGGACGCGCTGATACCGGCGCGACTCTCGATTGCCATCTGCACTGTGCGATCGCCCGGAAGTGCTACGTCCATGACGTGCTTTTTCAGATTGACCTGGACCTGGTGATTGGGAGCGAAGACTGAAGGCAGTTCATCGAAAGCGGATTCGTAACTGGTTAGGTAAACGGTACCGCCTACTAGAATGCCGATGTCATAAGAATGTACTTCAGGCTGAAACGGCGCATCGGAAGGATTGTCGCCAGCATAGTTGGATGGGATTGCCCGGCTTTCCACGCTGACTACGGTTGCGGGTTGATATCCGGCATTGGTAGCCGTGCCCACTCGTTAACAACGCGCCGCACACAAGCACGAACAGAGCATAAGTGTTTTTCATATCTCCTCCATGAGCGCCGTAAAGGCCATTGCTGTCCGGCGCACATGATGGATAACTGACCAGGCGGGGTTTTATTCCGTACGAGCGGCCCTCCGTCGGCGGCTTTTCCTCAGTGGCTGAAGCCGCGTCGTTTTTGTGATCTCGGGGCACCCTTCGACTGTGCTCAGGGCAGGCTCTTGAAACCCGTGCCTTCCCACGGTAGTGTTCGGCGTCGACATGGGCGCCATCTCGCGGTGGTGGTCTCCGTCCCCCGCCTGTCGCATGTGTTGCGCGACGAGGGTGGGGCACCCTCCTGCCTTTGCTGCCTTTCCAGAGTTCTATTAGAGTGGAATTTTCCGGACGTCAGAACTCGAAATAGCCTCCGGCGGCGGCTCTTCTGGGGATGCTTTCGGGTTCGCCGGACGGGAGCAGGCCGACGACTCCCCGCAGGTTTTCCCAAGCAGCCTGGTTCAGGGCGGGATCGGCGCCGACCAGGTCGCGGATCATGTTCCATGCCGCCAGGTTGAGCGCGCCGTCGGGCGGCGGTCCCATGGCAAGGGAAACGGAGCACTGCGGGCAGAAACAAATGCGCTGAGCCGACGATTTTTGCCGCGGCCTTATTCCGACGGTTTGCGCGAACATGTATACCGCGACGGATTTGTGGCCGACTTCGATCTCCCGATTGCAGCGCAGACAAAACAAGTTTTCCAAGGCTTCCCTTCCTGGCGGACGCTTCCGACCCGAACGGAAATAGTGTCTCTATCGCTTTTGAGATGCAAGTACGCAGAAGGATTCCCTGAGAGCTCTGAGGCAATGCAGGATCCAGATTCATTTCGAGGCCGGCTGTGTCCGCACTGAGAGCTGAGAGCTCAAAGCTGTTAGGGGATGCCGACCACCAGCGTGCGGCGTTTAGGCAATTCACTGTCCGTGATCTCTGCTGCAAATTGCAGGTCGGAGCCATGTTGCTGGATGAGGTCCCGGGCGGCGTCGTTGAAGAAGTAGACCACGTCGCCTCCGAAGCGGTCTTTGAAGCGGCGCCGTTCATCGAGGTCGAAAGGGCTCACGGAATACACTTTCAGGTCCTTCGACTCGCGCAATGCTGCGCTTAACTCGCGCTGGAACGAGAGGGCGCCTTGCCGGACTTGCGCCATGGTGAAAGCGACCACGTGGTAGGGCATAAGATCAGGCGCTCGGCGGCCGGCTCCCCGTGCCTCGCGCGCGCCAGCGGCGCGCCAGGGCGGGAACGATCGCACCTCCCATGTTCGCCAGATTAAGGTCGGGGAGGGGAGCGCGCTCACCCCAGGGATTCAAGCCACGGATCAGCGAGCCGGCAAAGCGGAGCCGGGCCTTAACCTTTTCTCTGAACGGATGCCGCGGCTGTAGTCCGCTGGCCCGCACCAGCATGAGCGTGACATCGTCCTTGGCAAGATTCTCGGGATACCGTTCCTCGATTTCTGTCAGCAGCGTCTCGATGAGTTTCTGCGGCTCCACGTCGCCGATGAGACGCATGATCCGCAGCAGGCCGCTCTCGCCCAGCATTTCGCCGTCGGCATCGCTCGATTCGACGAGCGCGTCGGTATAGCTCAACAGGCAATCGCCGGGCTCCAGTTCGACGTCGACGTGCTCGTATTCCGCCAGGGCGAGCAGCCCCAGGGGAATGTTTTGCGGTTTGGACTTCTTGTTCGATCCGTCATCCTCATGCCCCAGAAAATCCCATTGCCCATGGGCGGCCCGGTAAAGAAACGGCCTGGGATGGCCCGCGTTGCAGACGGTGAGACGCCGGGTGGGAGCAAAGAATGTGGTCACGACCGCCGTAGCGAAGGTCGCTGACTGCGACAGGGCGATGAACTGCTGGTTGAGCAGCCTCACAAATTCCGCCTGGTCCAGGCGGTTGACGAAGCGCCGCATCAGGGTGCGCAGATCAGCGGCGGTGGCGGCGACGGAAGTTCCGTGTCCGGAGACATCGGCCAGCAAGAGGCGGGAGATGCGACCGGTTGCACAGCTCGAAGCGTAATAAACGTCTCCGCCGCGCTGCGCCTCGCCGAAGGGTTTGCTGTAAACCCAGACGTTGAGGCCGCCCATCTCGACGCCCGCTGATGTGAGCTGGCTTCCGCCCCAGACTTCCATGCACTGCATGTGTTGTTCCGGCGGGCTGCTCACGACGGCATTATAGTCGCGCACTGGCATCTTGTGGACGTCGTTGATGTCTGCTCGGCCTTTGGCCGAAAAGCAGCGCGAACCAAGCTTTGCTCTAGTCAGAAGCGGACAGCGTCGTGCACTCTGCTGCTATGAGAGCTGCTACCAAGGGAAAGGGCGAATCGCGCTTGACCATCGGATGGGGGCAGGTGCGGAAGTTTCAGTCACCAGCCAAGTTTGTCCGGCTCGCGGAGCTGCGCAAACTCCGGGAGTGCGAACAGGTGGCCGCGGTGTGTTACCGGGTGCGCGGCAGCGAGATCGAATTCCTGCTGGTCAAGACCGGCAAGGGGCGCTGGATTTTTCCCAAAGGCAGTGTCGAGCCCGGGCTAACGCATGCGCAGGCAGCGGCCCTCGAAGCATTCGAAGAGGCCGGTGTTCATGGCCGGATGGAGGAAGCTTCCTTCGCCCACTACATTCGCCGCCGCAGAGAGGCGCGGAATGCGGTCAGCAGATCGGCCGAGAAGGAGTCTGCGGTGAACGCACACCTCTGCGAAGTCCTGCGGCTGGTCCCGCCGCAGGAGCTTGGTCGAAATCCCAGATGGTTCTCGCCGGACAAGGCGAAGCGTCGCTTGCAGGAGCACCGCACGCCTGACTTCGGGAACGAACTGGCTCGCGTGGTTGACTGCGCCGTGTCTCGCATCCGACGATCTCGTGGCCAAAATGCTGCGGCGGCCGGTGAGCTGCGGCCGCGGGTTCGTGGACTGGAGAGCAGTGGTCCGCAGAAAGTCCAATTCATTGACATCGGCAGGGTCCGGGAAGCCGCCGGCAAAAGCAAAACTCCATGAACCGCCTGGAAGCGTCGCTCATCAGAAGTAGTCGCTCATCAACCCAGTCATCCCTTGCGGTTGCCGAACGCGCGCTGGATCGGCTCGAATTCCCGCACGCCAGGCTTGATGTCCAGCACCGGCTTGCCGTCAGTCGCGTCCAGCGCTTCACTCTTAGTTTCAGGTCATCCACTTCGAGCAGTTCACAAACCGAGACGCCAAGTTTGTTCGGCCGTCTTTCTTTGGTTGGGTGAGATTCCGACGCGGGGCCACTCCGGATTCCCGCGAGGGTGGTTGGCGCCAGTGACGATGCTGTCATCGGGAATCAAGTGGAAGCAATCGACCACCAGAATGTGAGAGAAATCGAGACGGCCTAGAACTGAATCCGGGCTCAACGCGTAAGGGTCCAATTCGATGACCGTTACGAGGTTTCCCCAGAAATCATCTTTGGCCTCGATTCGGGGCGAGTGGACGCGGCTGACGGGGGTAAGAGTAAAGTAATTGGAAACATGGCTCCATCCTATATAAGGCAGCCAGGTGAAGCTGGTATCCTTAACTTCTTCCCTTCCGCTTGCCGGCAGGAGCCCGTTCAGGGTGTTCGTCTGCTTTCAAACAAATTCCTTGACCGCGTCCCTTTTACCCGCTAAATTACAAGGTTCCAAGGACATAGGGACGGCTTTTAGGGCGTTTCCCAGGACCTCCGTTGACCAGTTAGGACCCGGTTCGAATCGAAGAAACTTTCGGGGCAGGCGGAGCATCTATATCAGTAGCCAGAGCATTTCCCGTACAACCCATAAGAATTGAAGGACTTACAAATCTGGCCGGGACTTGCCCTGTCGTAAGAAGTGAGAATCTCGCCGTTGCGTGGGGTCAGGAGAAAGAATAATGAAGCGTTCTGATCGAGTTTTTGATGCTTTACATACTTTGCGGAACCGTTATATGCTTTGTCAGCTTGCATCGAAGGCTACCCGTAAGTTTCACAAGCCCAATACCAGAATCCAGGAGACCATGAACGAGGTCCTGGATCGGATTGCAAGTTCGGAGCGGCAGTCGGTTCTGGCCGAACCGGAACATTTTGCTGAGGCACAACGGCGGGCTGCGTAGTTTAGCCCGCCCCTCTGCCCCGCTGGATAGTTCCTTCTCTTTCGCGTACCCCCCTTTGAAAAATCTCCTCGCAGGTGACTGATGACCATTGCTGAACTCAAAGAAAAAAATATTACCGAGCTAACCAAGATCGCCCGATCTTTGGACTTGCCGGGAGCTAGTGGATTGCGCAAGCAAGACCTGATCTTCAAGATTCTCCAGGCCCAAAGCGAAAAAGAGGGCCACATTTTTGCCGAGGGCGTGCTGGAAATCCTGCCCGACGGCTACGGCTTTCTGCGCTCGCCGGATTACAACTATCTGCCCGGCCCGGACGATATCTACGTTTCACCGTCGCAGATTCGCAAGTTCGATCTCAAGACCGGAGACACCATCAGCGGCCAGGTTCGTCCGCCGCACGAGGGCGAGAAGTACTTTGCCCTGGTCAAGATTGAAGCGGTCAACTTTGAATCGCCGGAAGAAGCGCGCAACAAGATCCTGTTCGACAACCTGACGCCGCTGTATCCGCAGGAACGTTTGAAGCTCGAGACGGTTCGCGAGAACGTCAGCGCCCGAGTGATGGATTTGTTGACGCCGCTGGGTAAAGGTCAGCGCGGCCTGATCGTTTCGCCGCCCCGCGCCGGCAAGACCATGCTGCTGCAGAACGTGGCCAATTCGATCACCACCAATCATCCCGAAGTTGTGCTGATGGTGCTGCTGATCGATGAGCGTCCGGAAGAAGTTACAGACATGCAGCGGTCGGTGAAAGGCGAAGTCATCTCCTCGACCTTTGATGAACCAGCTGCGCGGCACGTGCAAGTTGCGGAAATGGTGATCGAGAAGGCCAAGCGCCTGGTCGAGCACAAGCGCGATGTTGTGATTCTGCTCGATTCGATTACCCGTCTGGCGCGCGCTTACAACACGATCGTTCCGCCCAGCGGTAAGGTTTTGTCAGGCGGCGTGGATTCGAACGCTCTGCAGCGTCCGAAGCGGTTCTTTGGTTCGGCGCGCAACATCGAAGAGGGCGGGTCGCTTACTATCATAGCCACCGCGCTGATCGATACCGGATCCCGCATGGATGACGTCATCTTTGAAGAATTCAAAGGTACCGGGAACTCGGAAATCATCCTCGACCGCAAACTGGTCGACAAGCGCACCTTCCCGGCCATTGATATTCAGCGCTCCGGCACGCGTAAGGAAGAGTTGCTGATCCCGAAGGAAGATCTGACAAGGATCTGGGTTCTGCGCAAGGTGCTGAATCCGTTATCACCCGTGGAGGCAATGGAATTGCTGATCGACAAGTTGAGCAAGACGAAGTCGAATGGCGAGTTCCTGGCGAACATGAGTTCGCTGTAAGAAATGTAGGCGCGAGCGTCCCGCTCGTGCTTGGAATGTCTGCGATAGCATTGTCATCCTGAGCGGATTCGAAGGACCCTTACGGTCTTTTCGGCGCTCTTTGATCTCGTGAGGGCTTTCGCTCCAGAACAAGCGCCCACCCACTCCGGTTTCGAACTAACCACAAGGGTCCTTCGACTGCGCGGCTGCTTCGCTTGTGCGAAGCAGCCTCCACTCAGGATGACAAGTCCCGAGTTTTTCTGCATACTTTTCCGTCCTGCCCTTTCAATTCCGTTTTTCGAGGTGTACGTTGCGACTCAAAAGCCTCTCACGGATTATCCCCGCATTCGTTCTCATGACGGCGCTGCCGTCCCAGACGAGCGCCTTCCGTCAACTGGACCCGCTAGCGGCACAGAAAGCCGGCATCGAAGACGGGCCGCGAGCCAGGATGGAAAGGGATATGGCTAAGAAAGCCAACCAGGCGCGCCAGGCCGACCTGAAGCGCGATACCGAGAAACTGTTCAAGCTGGCGACCGAACTGAAGGAGTCCGTGGACAAGTCGAGCGCGAGCACGCTCTCCCTGGACGTGATCAAAAAGGCGGAAGAGATTGAAAAGCTGGCCCGCAGCGTGAAAGACAAGATGAAGGCAGCTTACTGAGTAACTTCGATGACAGCGCAAGAGATGGGACGGGCGGGACGCCCGTCCTCCACTACCTTTACTTCGCAGATCCTTCCTTGACGATGCGCATGCCGTAGAACGAGCGGTAGACGAAGATGAACGACGCCAGGAAAAACCCCAGCGCAAGTACGTGGCTCAAGGTTCCGCCGGCTTCGGCAGTGAGCTTCACAGCCAATTCGACCGCCAGCAATCCGAACAGAGTCGTGAACTTGATAACGGGATTTAATGCCACCGAAGAAGTGTCCTTGAAGGGATCGCCTACCGTGTCGCCGACCACAGTGGCGTCGTGCAGCGGGGTTCCCTTCTGTTTCAGCTCGACCTCTACAATTTTCTTGGCGTTGTCCCAGGCGCCGCCGGCGTTCGCCATGAAGATTGCCTGGTAGAGACCAAATATCGCGATCGAGATCAGGTAGCCAATGAAAAAGAACGGCTCCAGGAAGGCGAACGCGAGAGTCGCAAAGAATACCGCCAAGAAAATATTGAACATCCCCTTTTGCGCGTACTTGGTGCAGATTTCAACCACCTTCTTGCTATCGGAAACGGAAGCCTTCACCACGCCCTCGAGCTTGATGTTGGCTTTGATGAACTCCACCGCCCGATAAGCGCCCGTGGTCACGGCCTGGGTGGAAGCGCCGGTAAACCAATAGATCATCGCTCCCCCAGTGATGAGACCGAGCATGAAAGGCGCGTGCAACAGTGAAAGATTGTTCACGTTCGCGGTGAGTCCGTTGGTGAGCGCCATGATGATGGAAAAAATCATGGTGGTTGCGCCGACAACCGCCGTTCCGATCAGCACGGGTTTGGCCGTGGCTTTGAAGGTGTTGCCCGCGCCGTCATTCTCTTCCAGCAGATCCTTGGCGCGTTCAAAGTGGACGTCGATGTTGTAGTCCTTTTTGAGTTCCTGCCTAATGTTGGGGACCTGTTCGATCAGCGAAAGTTCATAAACGGATTGCGCGTTGTCGGTGACAGGACCGTAAGAGTCCACCGCAATAGTGACCGGGCCCATGCCGAGGAAGCCGAACGCTACCAGGCCAAACGCGAAGACCGGGGCGGCGATCATCAAATTATCCAAGCCCATGGTGCTGAAATAGTAGCCAGTTGACATCAGTGCCACCATCGAGAGTCCGAGATAGTAGGCGGAGAAATTCCCTGCCACGAAGCCGGACAAGATGCCAAGCGACGCGCCGCCTTCGTTGGCAGAGGTAACAACTTCCCTCACGTGCCGCGATTCGGTCGAGGTAAACACTTTCACCAACTCGGGAATGATGGCTCCCGCCAGCGTGCCGCAGGAAATGATACTGGCCAGCTTCCACCACTGCGTCGTATCCCCGCCGAGGTTGGGTACGATGACGGCGGAAATGACAAAAGTGACCGCCACCGAAATCAGCGAAGTGAGCCAAACCAGCCACGTCAGGGGGACCTCGAAATTCATCTTGTCGGCGTTGCCAAATCGAGCTTTGGCGATGGCGCCGTTGATGAAGTAGGCGACCGCGCTCGACACCAACATGGCAATGCGCATAACGAAAATCCACACCAGCAGCTGGACCTGCACCGTCGGTTCCTTCACCCCCAGCAGGATGAAAGTGATCAGGGCAACGCCGGTCACGCCGTAGGTTTCGAATCCGTCGGCGGAGGGCCCGACCGAATCGCCGGCATTGTCTCCCGTGCAGTCGGCAATCACACCGGGGTTGCGGGCATCGTCTTCCTTGATCTTGAAGACGATCTTCATCAAGTCGGAACCGATGTCAGCGATCTTGGTGAAAATGCCGCCTGCAATTCGCAGTGCCGCCGCTCCGAGCGACTCGCCGATGGCGAATCCGATGAAGCAGGGGCCGGCGTAGTCGGCAGGAATAAAGAGCAGGATGATGAGCATCAGCAGCAGCTCAACGCTGATCAGCATCATGCCAATACTCATACCGGCCTGCAGTGGGATGTTGTAAATCGGGTAAGGCTTGCCCGCGAGACCCGCAAAAGCGGTGCGCGAATTAGCGAAGGTGTTGACCCGAATGCCGAACCAGGCAACCCCGTAGCTGCCCGCAATTCCAACCAGGCTGAAGAGAAGAATGATGGGCAGGGTGATCGCAATTGGCTTATCTGGAACGGGAGACAGAACACCGAAATAGAGCACGATGACGACGGCGATAAATAGCCACAGCACCAGCAGGAATTTACCCTGCGTGACCAGATAGGTCTTGCAGGTCTCATAGATCAATTCGGAAATCTCGAGCATGGAACGATGCACTGGCATCTTCCGCAGGCGGGTATAGATGATCAATCCGAAGCCCAGACCGAAAATGCAGAACAAAATGCCGATCATTAATAATCGATGACCGTCAATGCCAAGGAATAAGACCTGCGAGAGATCGGGGAGTTTCAGGCTGGCTTCGCCGCCAGCTTCGTGGGCAGGTTGGGCCAGGGCAGAAATCGAACCGAAACTGAGGACGGCGATGGTGGCTGCCACCGTCCGAGTGAACATCTGGGCGAATTGGCGTCCTTCGGACGCAGCTCTCGCCAGCCGAGTGCACATAAGAATTCCTCCGGTATGAAAACTATTTCAGGACCATCACGTGTTTAGGCACTGCCACCCAGCGAACAGCACTAACCGGACGCTCTGCTTAGGAGCGCCGGGGAGCGCATTGCCGGAGTTCCGAACACGCTTCCACTACACGGCTTTGAACAGGAGTGTTGAGCTTGGCCGCGTCGGATGTTTCGTACCGCAGAGGCCGCCGGTTGGACTCGGGAGGCCCGATACAAAACCAGCTTTTATAGCATGTTAGAGGGGGTTGGTCAAACGTTGTCTACAGAGGGATTTCGGCCGTTTTCCTCCGTTGGCCCAGCCGCGAAGCGGCGAACAGGATGTAGCCCAGGGGCTTAAGCCGTGGTTAACGCAGCGTTTCGAGGAGGAAGCCCCGAAGGGGCGAACGAGTCCATCAATCCCAGAGATATTTTTCATCCACGGTAATTCCGTTCTTCTTCAAAAATACGAGAAACTCCTCATTGAAACGACCTCGCCTTGTGATGCTCCTGCTGGTGGGTCCCGAACCGGACCGAGTTCCGTCTCGCTGATGGTGAAGGCGCCGTAGCCGATTTGTCATGCAAAAGATGGTGTTCGGCCAACGCCCGTGGACCCACTTCGTACGAATTCGTTTTAATCAGACGAGCAATATCGGCAATGGAGTGGTTGGCGGGCCCGCGAATCAGGAGATGGGCGTGATCGCGGGTCCGATATCTGCAGTTTTTCAGCGCGGCACGCACTCTATCGCGGCTCTCCCGAACCAGCCGCGTCGGGAAGGCCGACCGTGTGGAAGTGATCTTCGTTGGTTTTATGCCAGAGACGTCCACCTCAACCTCAATGATGCTGGCATCAATGCCAGCTGCGCTCAAGGTCTTATTGAGCATGAAGGGGTGCGCTCTCAGCCGGACCGTTCTCCGAGGCACCATGACCAATGAAGTTAGGACGCTGACCGCACACTTGGCGCTGACCATACACGTCTTTCTTGCAAACCGGCGGTGACGGTCGTCACCAGGCCGGGTGGCGGACGAATTTCGGCCCCAAATCAGGCTCGAACCAAGTTGCCCAACATGCCTTCCCATTGTCCGGGCTCCGGCCGTGAACTACGATTCAACTACATCTCCGAGAAGCCGCGCCTCCCCAGGCTTGGGCGCACGGTCTCTCTACCGGCAGTCATGGACGAAGAAGAGCAATCCGAACGACCGCGCCGCGCTCCAGGAAATCTGGAAAAGGAAGAAGCGAGGCTGTGGCGGCTCGCCCTGGGGTTCCTCGTCCTGCTGGCTACTGGCCTGGCCGCGCTCTCCTGGGAACGCTTGCAGGACCTTCCTTATCATCTGGGAGCCCTTTCCATTGGACTCCTGGTGCTGGCGATTCTGTTTGCCGCCTACGTATACGGACGGCGCCGCGAAGTTTCGGAACTGAAGCACCTGCTGGGCGATTTGCGCGACCGCGCCGGCGTCACCCCGTCCGATGATCAACTCGACCAGCTGAGCCAGGTCATTCAACGCTCCCAGCGCAGTTTCAAAGAGCTTATCGACTCGTTTGACGACGTGGCTTTTGCCTGCTCGCTCGACGGTACGTTAAGAACGGTGAATCGTCGCGTCACCCAATTGCTCGGAGTCCCTTATACCGATGTCGTGGGCCACAAGATTGACCAGTTTCTGACCGAGCCTCTGCGGAGCAATGTCGAAACCAGTCTGCCGCACTTCTTGGAAAAGCGCCGCTGGTCCGGATTGGTCTGTGTCCAGGTCAAGAACAGCACGCGCACGCTATATTTCGATTGTGTGCTGAATGCGATCGTCAAGAGTGATGAAGTCGTGGGCATCAGCGCTCTTGCCCGGGACGTAACTGAAGAACGCGAGAAAGAACGCCGCTTCACCGAGCTCTTCGAGACCCTGCAGGAAGGCGTGTACTTCAGCACTCCCGAGGGCAAGCTGCTCGACGGAAACCCGGCGCTGATCCGAATGCTCGGATGCAATGGCCGGGACGAACTTCTGTCCCTCGATCCCAGCGCGCTCAATCTGGATCCGGGCCAGGGCCCGGTGTTGGGTAGGAGCGCGGACGATCGCGGTAGCGAACGTAGCCGCGAGCTCACGCTCCGCCGCAAGGATGGGACGACCGGCGTCTTCCTGGATACCTCGCGCGCCGTCTGGGACGGAACCGGCAACATCATCCGCTACCAAGGGACGCTGGTGGACGTCACCGAGCGGCGCAAGATGGAAAGAGCGTTGCGCCAACAGGAGGAATTTCAACGCTACCTGCTGGAAAGCTTCCCCGAACTGATCCTGGTCGTGGGCCTGGATGGGCGATACAGCTTTGTCAGTTCGCGCAGCCGCGATCTGCTGGGCCGGATTCCCGCGGAGATACGCGGGAAAAAGGTGGATGACGCCGAGCAGGAGCAATCAGCCGAATTTGCAGCCCTCTACCACGACGTCAGCACGGGCGCGAAAAAGTTCGGCTTTTGCGAGTTCGGGGCGCGGCACCGCGACGGCAGCTGGCGCACCATGCGTGCCAACGCCAGCCCGCTGTTCGATGCGGAAGGCAAGGCCAGCGGCGTGATCATGTCGGTGCGCGATATTACAGTGGAGAGAAAGCTGGAACAGCAGATTATCCAAAGCGAGCGCCTGGCCGCGATGGGACAGATGATTGGAGGCTTCGCCCACGAACTGAACAATCCCCTTACCAGCATTATGGGTGTGGCCGAGCTTTTGCAGGAAGGCGAGCCGGAGGAGACGAGGCGCAAGCAGTTGGTGATGTTGCAACAACAGGCCCGGCGCGCGGCCGACATCGTGCAGAACCTGATGTACTTCTCGCGTCCCCCGCCCCGGGAAAGGGGCCGATCAATCTCAGCGAACTGCTGCAGCGGACCCTGCACCTGCATGCGTACTCGTTGCGTAAGAACAATATTACGGTGGATTTTATTCCCCAGCCGACTTTACCCATGGTCAACGGCGACTCGCATCAGCTCATGCAGATTTTCCTCAATCTCATTCTGAATGCCGAACAGGCGATGCGCGAGGCCCGGGAACTGGGCACCCTGCGGATTCGTCTGGAAGGGACCGGTAAGGCGGTTGCGGTCACGTTTCAGGACGACGGGCCGGGAATCGCTGCCGAGGTCCTGCCCAATATCTTCGATCCTTTCTACACGACCAAGCGGCCGGGACGCGGCACGGGTCTGGGACTGAGCATTTGCAAAGCGATTTTGCGAGAGCATGGTGGAGAGATTGAAGCTAGTTCGGGGCCCGGGGGTGGGGCGGTTTTTAAAGTTACGCTGCCAGGGCCGGATATTCCTGCGAGCGCCCAGTAAAATGGAGGACGGGTTAGGACGCCCGCCTCCATCGCCAAGCAAAATTTACCGCTCCACTGCCATCGCCACTGCATTCCCCCCACCCAGACACAGCGCAGCAATGCCGCGATGAACGTTGCAGCGAGTCATCTCATAGATCAGGGTCACGAGCACCCGGGCGCCGCTGGCTCCGATGGGATGTCCTATGGCGACTGCGCCGCCGTTGACGTTGACCTTGTTGGGATCGAGCCCGAGTTCGCGGATTACGCCCAGCGCCTGCACCGAGAAGGCCTCATTGAGTTCGTAGAGATCTACATCTTCGTTCTTCCAGCCGGTCTTCTCCCAGATTTTTCGGACGGCATCCACGGGCGCCATCATCACCCACTTGGGATCGATGCCGCTGGTCGCTTGCGCAACGATCCGCACCATGGGCGGAGCACCCAGTTCTTTCGCCCGTTTCGCGCTGGCCACAACCAGGGCCGCAGCACCGTCATTCACCCCCGGAGCATTGCCAGCGGTCACGGTGCCATCTTTTTTGAATGCCGGCTTGAGCGAGCGCAGCACTTCGATGGTGGTGTCTTCGCGCGGCGATTCGTCGTGGTCGAAAATCACGGGCTCCCCGCCTTTTTTTTTCGGCGCCAGCTCCACCGGGACGATTTGCGATTTGAATCGGCACTCCTTGATCGCAGCCAGAGCTTTGCGGTGGGAGTTGAGGGCGAACTCATCCTGCTCCTCGCGCGTGATGCCGTATCTTTCCGCCACGTTCTCGCCCGTGATGCCCATGTGATAGTTGTTGAAAATGTCCCACAGCCCATCATTCACCATGGAATCGACGATCTGCGCGTTACCCAAACGATATCCCTTGCGGGCTTGCGGCAGAAGATAAGGCGCGTTGGTCATGGATTCCATACCGCCCGCGACGACGATCGAACTGTTCTCGGTCTGGATCGCTTGCGCCGCGAGGGCGACTGCTTTGAGTCCGGAGCCACAAACTTTGTTGACGGTCATGGCACCCACTTCCGGCGGCAACCCGCCGAAGATTGCAGCCTGGCGCGCGGGATTTTGTCCCAGCCCGGCAGAAACCACGTTGCCCATGACGCATTCGTCCACCTGTTTCGGATCCAGGCCGGCACGCTTCACTGCCTCGCGCACGACGATGGCGCCCAGTTGCGTGGCGCTCAAATCAGCAAGGCTTCCCTGAAATTTTCCCACCGGCGTGCGACAGCCTGAAATGATCACGACCTCGTCGTAAGCAGCCATTTATATGCTCCCGCGATGTTTTCTCAGCTCTAATTATAGATGCGGGCGGCGGGATAAAGATTGAAATTCGCGACGGCTGGGTTGCCAAGAACGGTCGCGTTGAGCACATCGTCTTGCGGATCTGTCGATCTTGCCTCAAACAGAAATCGTTGACGGTTGCGCGAGGTTTTAGAAGAGAAAACTGCGTTGGCCGCGCTTGCATACGCGAAAATTTCTTCTCCAACCCTCGCTGGTGACTTTGGTGCAAGGGTCGCATGCGCGAGTGAGCATCATTTTTTTCTTGACATCACTTTTTAATGACTCTATACATTCAATTAGTTGCAACAGACGACCGTTGCTATAGCAACTCCATGAAAAATGGAAAGGGAGAATAGAAACCATGGCAACCAAGAAAAAGGCAAAGAAGAAAAAGAAGCACTAAGAGAAGTATCAGCAAGCACCAACAAAGGGGACGCGTAAGCGTCCCCTAAGTTTTTCTGGAGTGATTACCCCCCGCAATCCTCTGTCATCCTGAGCGGAATCGAAGGACCCTTGCCCTCTTGTCGACGCTTTCCGTTTCTTGGTTTTCGCCCTCTGCGCAACAAACGCCCCAAACACTCCGGCTTCCGATGAGCTCATGGCGATCCTTCGTCTGCGCAGCGCTTCGTTTCGCAAGCAGCTACTCCGCGCAGGATGACAACTATCTCTGTTTTGCAGTGGCGGCTTTCTCTTGTGCCGAGTGTTCCTGGATTGTTTTCTCGGTGGCGGGGCACAAATTGCGATAGGCACAGAACCTGCAATAGAAACCTGGCTTCGGCTTGAAGTTCCCGGCTGCGACGTTTTCCGATACTTCCTTTACCCGGCTCTTCGCGGCTTCCAGTTCAAGGTCGCTGCGCCGGGTGACGACTTCGCTGTTTCCTTCCAGGTTGTAAAGTACGAGACGGTCGGCCTGGTATCCCCACTTCTCGCGCGCCGCCATCGCATAGATGGAAAGCTGCAGGCTCTCGTCGGAATCTTCCTGCGATTGGGCCTTGCCGGTCTTGTAGTCGGTAATGACGACGCGCCCCTCGCCAACCTCGTCGATCCGGTCGATGCGCCCGACTACCGTCACGTCGCCTACCTTCACATCGAAGAATTCCTCGGTATGAAGCACCTTGCGCGCGGGGGCCCGGCGGTACGCTGCCAGAAAATCCTTCAACTGCTGGATCCCCTGCGTCTCGTAGAGCTCATGCTGATAGCGGTCCTGCACTCCGGCCTGGACAAGATCCTCGCGGAACAGCTGGATCAGGTCCTTATCCGGTATCAGTCGCTCCAGACGGACCGAATCATAAAACGCGCGCAGGACGCGATGCATCACCGCGCCATACTGCATCGCGGCCGGGACTTCGTCCGGGATTCTCCACTCCCGCTCCAGCTTGAACTGCAGAGGACAAGTCTCATAAGTCTGCACCGCACTGGCGCTCAACCGGGAGTGCAGACTGGCTGCCGGCGGCAGCGAGAGCCATTGGTTGGTGCGGGTCATGCTTACCGGCGCGGCTGCCTCGGCGAACATGTCGGTCTGAAAGCCGCGGGCCGGGGCTTGGACCAGCCAGCGCCCCAGGCTTGAGTCTTTCAGCAGGTCGCGCATGAAACCTGGAGGGCTGGGATCTTTGCCAATACCCTTTTTGGCGTAGATGGTGAGCGAATCCCGCGACCGGGTCATGGCTACGTAAAACAAGCGCCGCTCTTCCTGCTGGCACAACTCCTTGTCATCACCCTGGGCAATCGAGCCCGGATCGTGCAGTTCCCGGGGAAACTCGATCAGCGGTTCCTTGTACGACGACGGGAAAGAATTTGAATTGGCACGAATGATGAAGACGTGGGAAAACTCAAGACCCTTGGCGGCATGCGCAGTCATCAGGCGGACCGCGTCGTCATCGTTTGAAGAAAGAGGAATGACCCCGCCGGCCTCCCGGTAATATTCGATGTAGTCGAGAAGTTCTCCGATCTCTCCGGTCTTCGTGATCGCTTTCTGCTCCCACAGGCTCACAAATTCGAGCACGGCTTTGAGCGCTCGCGAGGTGCGGTTCAGAGCAAAATTGCGCACCAGGATATCCACGGCGGAACGGCCCCTGCCATTCGCGTTGGCAATGTCGGCGCGGGTCTGCCGCACGCGCTCGAGAACCGCCGGGCCCCCTTCGATCTGGGAAAGCACCAACGCAATGGCAGAGGTGGCGGCATCCCGCGGGAGCGCCTTGATGCCGGAGCGCAGCTTTTCTGGATCGAGGGCAAACTGCGGGAGAGCAGCGACCCGGAACAGGCTGGCGCCATCAGCGTCGGAAACTACCGCACCCAGACAAGCGAATAGGTCTCGCGCTTCCGGTGTGTCCATCACGTCCATGTTCTCGATGGTGAATGGGATGTTCTGCCGCGCCAGTTCAGCAGCCAACTGGTCGCGATTCACGTGGGTACGGTAAAGGACGGCGCAGTCACTCCATTGGCAGCGCGTCTTGCGGCGCAATTCGCGCACCTTAGCGATCAGCTCACCCGACTCCGTGTCTTTTGCATCGAGTACGACCACTTCCACCGGCAGCGCGGGGTAGACCGCCTCCAGCCTGAAGCGCATCCTCCTCGCGGGCTGAGACCAGTACCGAACGCTGGTAAGTCGTCGAGGAGTGCTCCTTGTCGAACACGTTCGGGTTTTTCGAAATTAGCGCGAAAGCGGAATTCAGGATAGACGACAGCGAGCGGCGGTTTTTCTCCAATTTGATCAGGTTGGCGCCGGGAAAGTGCCGCTGAAAAAGAACGAAGGCAGCACTCGAGGCCCCGCGGAAGCGATAGATCGCCTGGTCGGGATCGCCGACCGCGAAGACGTTGTGCTCGGTTCCCGCAAGTTTTTGTAGGACCTTTACCTGGGCAAAATTGACGTCCTGAAACTCGTCTACCAGGATGAAGCGCACGCCCGACCGCCTTACCAGATCGCTGTCCTGCTGCAACAAGTGGTAGGCGTTGGTGATCATGTGGCCGAAGGTGCCCAGCTTGTCTTCGCGCAGCATGCGTTCCACGGTGGTGAACACCCCGGCGATTTCACGGCACCGCCCGACGACTTCCTCGTCCGACACGGCCACAGCGTCTTTCGATTTGGTCACACGCGGGATGGGCAAGTCACCGCGTTCGATTTTCTGCACATACTGTTCGTATTGTTCCGGACTGACCAGTTCGTCGTGACAGTGCCGGAAGAAGGCAAGCAAGTCGTCAAAGAACTTGCTGAGCCTGGCGGCGCGGACAAAGTAGTTCAGGTTCAGTTCGCGGATGCGGCGGCGGAGATAAATCCAGAGGTCCTGATCGTCGAGGACGCCAAACTTCCTGTCGTTCTGGATGAGAAGTTCGTTGCAGTACTCGTGAAAAGTCGAGATGCGGAGGCCGGATACGCTGGTCCCGCGCAACTCCTCCTGCACCCGTTGCCGCATTTCTTGCGCGGCGTTCTTGGTATAGGTGACGGCGAGGATCTCGTCGGGCCGGGCGTGTCCTGCGCGAACCAGATTGGCGATGCGCCTGGTGAGAACTGTGGTCTTGCCCGTGCCCGCGCCGGCGATGACCAGGACCGAGCCGTGGACGTGCTCAATGGCTTCGCGCTGGCGGTCGTCAGGCTCGAACGCCCGCGGACGTGAAATTGATTTTGCGACTGCCACTTTGCAGGAGCATACCAGAGATGGTTGAGGATTTTTCTGCAGAGAATCCTATTGCAGCTCAGCGAGAGTAATCGCGACTGCGGCAATCACCGCGGTTTCAGCCCGCAAGATGTTGCTACCCAAAGACGCAGCGGTCCAGCCTGCCCCCCGGAACAACTTTAGTTCCGATTTACTCCAACCACCTTCGGGACCGAACGCCAGGGTTATATCGCCCGCCGCGGGTGGTGTCTGCAGAGCATCCTTCAATGTCATCTGCCGTTCCGATTCAGCCAACACGATATGAGTTCCGCCGGCAGCGGTAACCGCCCTATGAAGGGTCTGCGGCGGCGAGATTTCGGGCGCTGCAGCTCGCCGCGACTGCTCTGAAGCCTGAAGGGCAATTCGCTGCCACCGCTCGACCCGCTTCTGCGCGGCCTTGGCGAGATGGGCTTCGGTACGTTGAGCAACCACGGGAACGATTCGGCTCACCCCCAGTTCTACACACTTCTCGATAGCCCACTCCATGCGGTCAAACTTTAAAATGGAGACAACAATAGTCAGGTCGAGGACCGCAGCGGCAGGAACAACTTCACCGAGCTCAAACTCGACCCGGCCGTCCCTGATGCTCGTAATGCGACCACGGCGAACGTCTTCCCCGGTCGCGATATCAAACTCCTGCCCGACTCGGCCGCGAAGCACTTGCGCAAGGTGCTGAGCATGAGCGCCGACCAAAGCGGCGCAAGCGCCGGAGACTTCGTCGGCGATCCAGCGGCGCCGGGTCACGCGGACCTTGCCCCTATGGTCATTGTGACAATTCCTGTCATCCGGAGCGAAGTACGTCCGCTCGCTTGCGAGCCGACGTTCGGAGTCGAAGGACCCCTATGAGCTTAACCAAGCTAGAGTGTAAGGGATTTTGACTTTGGAAGGGCGCCGCCACGGACCACGTGGGACTTCCCCCTCGGCTGTCCCACGTGGCCTGTGCCACTCCCAGGGGTTCGACTAACGCAGCTGCTTCGCTTTTGCGAAGCAGCTCTTCCGCTCGGGATGACACTATCCGAAGATGTCTTTGACTTTGCCCAGCAGAGTGCGGCGTTGCGGACGGTTTTCCACCTTGATGGTGCTTTCGAGTTCCACGAGCAACTCGCGCTGGCGCTTGTTCAGCTTCCCGGGTGTCTGCACCCGCACTTCGACGAAGAGGTCGCCTTTGCCGTGCCCGTTGAGTATGGGCACACCCTTGCCACGGAGGCGCAGCGTCGCACCGGACTGGGTCCCCTCGGGCATTTTCATAACATGCTCGCCTTCGAGCGTGGGAACGATGATTTCCGCGCCCAAGGCAGCCTGCGAAAACGAGATCGGAATCACGCAGTGCAGGTCGTTCCCCTCCCGCTCGAAGAAGGGATGCTCCTTCACATGCAGCACGACATACAGGTCACCTGGCGGTCCACCGTGCAAGCCGCCTTCTCCGTATCCCGTGAAGCGAATGCGGGTTCCGTCTTCCACGCCGGCGGGAACGGTTGCGTCTACTGTCCTCTGACGCAGCACCCGGCCTTCGCCTTTGCATTTGGCGCAGGGATCGGTGACCACATGACCAGTGCCCTGGCAGGTGGGACAGGCGCGCGCAATACTGAAGAAGCCCTGCTGGTAGCGAACCTGGCCGCGTCCGTTGCACGAGCGGCAGGTAATTGGCGCCTTGCCCGGGGCTGCGCCTGAACCTCTGCACTCCTCGCAGGTCTCATGACGCCGCACCGTGACCTTGGCTTCAGTTCCGAAGACGGCGTCTTCGAATTCCAAGTTGATATCCTCACGCAGGTCGGCGCCGCGCTGCGTGCGGCTGCGCCGGCGTGTGCCTCCGCCAAAAATCTCTCCCAGACCGAAGAAGTCGCCGAAAATATCGCCCAGGTCGGTGGCATCAAAGCCTGCCCCCGGGCTCCCCCCCAGCCCGGCGTGGCCGAATCGGTCGTAGACGCTGCGCTTTTCGACATCCGTCAGCACCGCGTAGGCTTCGCTGCACTCTTTGAATTTTTCTTCCGCGTCGGGATTATTGGGATTGCGGTCGGGATGGAATTGCAGCGCCAGTTTGCGGTAGGCGCTCTTCAGCTCTTGATCGGTGGCGGCGCGGGTGACACCCAGCACCTCATAGTAGTCGCGTTTTCCGTTACTGGTCAGAATGGCCTTTCCCCGAATCCTTTCAGGTCCTTCATTTCAGATCACGCCGGGTTTAATGCTTGAGGTTACGTGCGACCCGCACCATCGAGGGACGCAGCAGGCGATCTTTCAACTTGTAGCCGCGCTGCAGCTCGTCGAGTACATGATGATCCTCGGCTTCTTTAGTGTCCACCATTTCAATGGCCTGGTGAAGATGGGGATCAAAGGGTTCACCCTTCGCCGGAATGGCGCGCAGTCCCAGTTTGAGCAGCGCATCCTGCAATTGCTTGTAGATGAGATCCACTCCGCCGCGAAATTCTGACTTGTCCGAGGCGCTGGTCTGCAAGGCGCGCTCAAAACTGTCGAGCGTCGGCAGCAACGCCTTCAACGCGTCGGCGACGGCATACTCGCGGAATTCCTGCTGCTCGCGGGCAGTGCGCTTGCGCGCATTTTCGAACTCGGCCTGAAGGCGAGCCAGGCGATCAATAAGCGAGTCGCGCTCGGCTTTCAGTTTGTCGAGCTCGGTACCCTGCCCTGTCGCGCCGCCGCCGTCACGCGGGTCTTCCGCCGGCGGCAATTCGTGCTCCGGATCCAATCCCGCCGGGTCGACTTCTGATTTTCCGTTTCCTCTTGCCATAGTAAAGCTCACTCAGATTCGTTCAGGATCTTGTCAAAAAGCCGCGCGATGTAAGACACGGCCGTCATGGTGTGCTGATAATCGATCCGCGTCGGTCCGATCACGGCCAACGATCCCATGACGTCATCCCCCACTCGCGCCGGCGCGCCAATCAACACAAAATTCCGCATCGACGGCAAAGCCTCGTCGAGTCCGATTACGACTCTGACGGCTTCCTGCTTGGCGTCGAGATAGGCGCCCAGCAGCTCAACAATCTTTTGCTTTTCTTCCAGGGTCTGGAGCAACTCTTGCAGGCGTTGACGATCTTGCTCGCCGGTTACAAGATTAGATGCTCCTTCAACGAAAACGACTTGCGCCGTTTCGTCCGCCGTCAAAGCTCCCTGCCGGTAGAGCTGTTCTACCGACTTCATCATCCGATCGTACTCACTCCGCTCCTGCTCCAGGCGGCGTGCCAGTTCCGTGCGCATCGCTTCCATGGTCCAGCCACGAAAATTCTCGTTGATGAAGCGCGCCGCCGCGTCCAGATCATCCTGCGGAAGATCGAGCCGCAGGACCCGGTCGCGGACCAGTCCGGATCGCGTCACCAGAACGGCCAAAACCTTTTGGTCCCCGAGCCGGGAAAAGTACACGTGCTCCAGCGCATTCTTGGGCCCACCGACGGCCATCGTGATCCCCACATTGTGCGAGATTAAGGAGAGGACGTGCGAGGTCCGCTCCATGAACTCCTGCACATCGGAGACTCCCCGCAGCGAATCCTTAATTATGCCCTGATCTTCCTGCGAAAGGCTGGCCCTGCCCGTAAGTTGCTCTACATAATAGCGATACGCCTCTGAACTGGGCACCCGCCCAGCCGAGGTATGAGGCTGCTCCAGGTAGCCGGCGTCAGCCAGGTCCGCCATCACGTTGCGGATGGTGGCGGGGCTCAACCCTTCGCGATTCGACCGCGCCAGCGTGCGCGACCCCACCGGGTCTCCGGTGGCAATAAAGGTCTCCACAATGGCGGTCAGAATCTCGCGCTCCCGCTCCCCGATGGGTGGTCCAGACGGCATATTAAGTACTTATAATCCAAAAACTTAGATTAGGAAATCAACAATACCCCAGTTTCGATTCTAGGAAGGCCTGCCGCCCCTGTCAAGCGTTAGCACTCCAGGCTCAAGAATGCTAATGTCTTGCGTTTATGGAGGACGGGCGTCCCGCTCGTCAAGCGATACACCAAAGGAAACAGCCTTAAGACTAAGATCTACGATCGAACCATGATTTGTTCACGTCGATGGATGTTAAAGGTCTTCGCCGCCGTTGGCGGTGCAAATACTCTCGCGGGCTGGTTCCCTTTCATGAAATTCCCCTCTACGAATATGCTCAAGCAGACAGAAAACCGAGGAGCCACAACGAAGGTGAATACGAATCAATCGCGGTTATCGGAGCGGGCGCCTTCGGCGGCTGGACCGCTCTCTATCTGCTGCGTCGCGGCGCGAAGGTCACTTTGCTGGACGCATGGGGTCCGGGAAACTCTCGCGCCTCGTCTGGCGGCGAGACTCGCGTGATCCGCGGAACCTACGGACCGAACCAGCCTCATACAAAGATGGCAGCCCGCGCTACGCAACTGTGGAAAGAGAATGAGAAGCGCTGGAACCAGAAGCTTATGCACCAGACGGGCGTGCTGTGGATGGTCACCGCCGGCGACGACCACTTCGAACGCGAATCCTTGCCGCTGCTGCGCGACGCCGGAATCGCCTACCAGGAACTCTCCGTGCAGGAAATGGCGGCGCGCTGGCCGCAGATCAATCTGGAAGCGGTGCATTGGGGAATCTACGAACCGCAAGGCGGATTTCTCACGGCGCGGGTCGCGTGCCAGGCAGTGCTGGACGGTTTCCTCGCGGAAGGCGGCGAGTACAGGCAAGTGGCCGTGCTTCCGCGTGACCTTGAGCGCACTTGGGACAGCCTGTCACTTTCCGACGGCTCGAAGCTCGAGGCCGATCAATACGTGTTCGCCTGCGGACCGTGGCTGGGAAAATTGTTTCCTGAAAGCGTGGGCACTCGTGTTCGGCCAACCAAGCAGGACGTATTTTTCTTTGGCACTCCCGCCGGCGACAACCGATTCGCAGAAACAAGCCTGCCGGTTTGGGCCGATCACCGCGACCGGTTCATCTATGGCATTCCCGGCAATCAGGGGAGAGGATTCAAAGTTGCCGACGATACGCGCGGCCCGGAGTTTGATCCGACCTCGGGGGAAAGAACAGTCAGCCCCGAAGGCCTCAAGGTCATCCGCGACTACATCGCCTTCCGCTTTCCTGCTTTGAAAGACGCTCCGCTGCTCGAGTCTCGGGTTTGCCAGTACGAAAATACGCCGGACAATAATTTCATCATCGATCGCCATCCTGGGCATCAAGAATGTCTGGCTGCTGGGGGGAGGCTCCGGGCACGGGTTCAAGCATGGCCCGGCGCTGGGCGAGATGGTGGCGGGCTTGGTAATGGAGCACAAGGACCCGGATGCGTTGTTCCGGCTGAGCAGGTTCGGGAAGTAAGGGACACTGATAGTTGGGTTCTCAAGAGTTGGGTTAACAGGAGAAAGACCATGGGAAAGCTCGAAGGCAAGATTGCGGTCATCACCGGAGCGACATCCGGCATGGCACTGGCGACGGCGAAACTCTTCGTGGAAGAAGGCGCGTACGTCTTCATCACCGGCCGACGCCAGGAACAGCTCGACAAGGCGGTCAACGAGATCGGCAGGAACGTCAGCGGAGTGCAGGGAGACGCCGGAAGCCTCTCTGATCTCGATCGCCTATACGCAAGAGTCAAAGTCGAAAAGGGCCGGGTGGATGTCCTCTTCGCCAGCGCCGGCGTCGGCGAATTCGGCGTTCCCCTTGAGTCCGTAACCGAGGCGGGCTTCGACAAGATCATCAACGTTAATGTCAAAGGCACGCTGTTCACGGTGCAGAAAGCACTACCGCTGATGCCGGACGGTGGAGTGATCATCATGAACGGCTCCATCGCCAGCGTGAAAGGCTTCGGAGGCCTCAGCGTCTACAACGCGAGCAAGGCCGCAGTTCGTTCCTTCGCGCGCAGTTGGACGTTGGATCTGAAAGCCCGGAAGATTCGCGTGAATGTCATCAGCCCGGGCACCATCGATACCGGCGTATTTGTCGGAGTTCCCCAGGAGGTCAAGGGCCAATTCGTAGCGCAGATCCCAATGGGCCGGATCGGCCAGCCGGAGGAAATCGCCAAGGCGGCACTTTTCCTGGCATCGGATGATTCCAGTTTCGTGACCGGAATCGAATTGTTTGTGGATGGCGGGACGGCGCAAATCTAGTTGCGCCGGGCGGAGCGCTGCAAGCCAAATACATAGGTCTTTCGCTGCGCTCAGGATGACAAGATTTACTGAATTTGGATTACCGACTCGCCGGCGTTGGCTTTGATCTCGTCTACCCGCGCGACCACTTTGCGGGCAAAGTCGAAGAGCGATTTGCCGGATGCTGTGCCTTCTCCGGCGAGCACCGTCGGCCGGCCGCTGTCGCTGGCTTTTCGGATGTCGGGATCGAGCTGGACTTCCCCAAGGTAGGCGACGCCAAACTGCGCCGCCGTCTTCTCCGCCCCTCCGCGGGAGAAAATGTCGGTCTGATGATTGCAGTGCGGGCACACGAAGTAACTCATGTTCTCGACCATGCCGACCAGGTCAACCTTCATCTGGCGGAACATCTCGATGGCTTTGCGCGCGTCCTGCAGCGAAACGTCGGAGGGCGTGGAAACCACGATCGCGCCGGTGAGCGGAACGGTTTGAATCAACGACAGGGCCACGTCTCCGGTGCCCGGAGGCAGATCCACGACCAGGTAGTCGAGTTCTCCCCACACCACTGATCCCAGAAATTGCTTGATGATCGAATGCAGCATCGGACCGCGCCAGATCAGCGGCTTGTCGCCAGGATTCAAAAACCCAACCGAGATGACTTTGAGCCCGTGGGCTTCGAGCGGCTCAATCCGGTTGTCGCCAAGCACTTTGGGCTGCGCGCTGATGCCGAGCATCAGAGGCACGTTGGGCCCATACACGTCGGCGTCGAGCAAACCGACCTTGTACCCAAGCTTGGACAACACAATCGCGAGATTGACGGCGAGCGTGGTCTTTCCCACCCCGCCTTTGCCGGAACCGACGGCAATGATAGCGCCCACACCGGGCAGAGGCTGCGGAGATGGCGGTTGCTGTTGCTGTCCGGGACGCGGGGGAAGAGGAGAACTCATAGATCGATTATACGTGAGGGAGGGTTAGTCAGCAAATTGGCAATTGGCACTTGGCCGTTGCAATTAGCACTCCGCAAACCATTTCGGTCTCTTTGTGGCCGGCGAGCAGATGCCAAGTGCCAATTGCACTGCTGCTTCCTCACACCGCCAAATATCCGCCGTCGACCGGAAACACCGCTCCCGTCGCCCATGACGGATTCGTCGCCGGCGAGATAGACGGCGAGCCCGGCCAGGTCTTCGGGTTGGCCGAGACGTCCGATGGGATGGACACCGATTCGCTCGCGACGCACTGCATCCGGATCCGGCGCCTTACCCAAGATGGCGGCGGTCAGATCGGTCTCGACAAACGACGGGCAGATGGCATTCACCCGGATGTTTTCGTGACCGTGATCGACAGCCATGCATTTGGTGAGCAGCACAACCGCACCCTTGGAAGGTGCATAGGCAGCCCGGTTGCGGGTGCCATTGATCCCCAGCACCGACGCGACGTTGATGATGGATCCGCCGCCGGCCTTGCGCATATGCGGCAGCACCGCTCGGGAGAGCAGCCAGAGTCCGCGAACGTTGATGTTGAAAGTCTCATCCCACTGCGCTTCCGTGATCTGTTCAGCAGTGCCGGCGTGGAGAATTCCAGCGTTGTTGAGCAGGACGTTGATTCCGCCGAAGGCTTGCACCGTCTGTTCGAGGACGCCTTCGATGTCACCGGGCTTCGATACATCGGCGGCGATGGCGATCGCTGCGCCGCCTGCTTCTCGCGCTACCCCTTCGACTCTGTCCTGACGGCGGCCAACCAGAGCGACGCGGGCTCCTTCGCGGGCCAAAGCGAGGGCACATGCCCGGCCAATCCCGCTGCCGGCGCCGGTCACAATGGCGATCTTGTTTTCTAGGCGAGGGTTCATAGAGATACGCTTGCGCGCTTGAAACATGAAGTTCAAAACATGGAAACAATTGGGGATGGCGTCTGCTAGAGTCCGGTTGCGCGCTTGCGTTCCATCTCCAGACGCCTGATCTCACGCCTGCGTCCGGCATCTTCGTAGCGGCGCCTTTGCTCATCGGTTTCGGGAACGACGGGCGGGACCGGGAGGTGGTGCCCGGCGGCATCGACAGCGACGAACGTCAGGTAGGCCGAGCTCACGTGCTCGCAATGATCCAGAATGTAATTCTCCACCCAGACTTTCACTCCGACTTCCATCGAAGTGCGGTACACGCGATTCACCGACGAGCGCAGAATGACCAGGTCGCCGACATGCACCGGAACCTTGAAATCGAGATGATCGATGGAAGCAGTCACCACGTAGTTGCGCGAGTGACGGTGCGCGGCCATGGCGGCGGCCAGATCGATCCAGTGCATCAGGCGCCCGCCCAGCAGTGCGCCCAGCACGTTGGAATCGTTGGGCAAAACGATTTCGGCCATTTCCGACTGCGAGTCCCGGACCGGCCGGGGCAATGCGAGATCTTCGCTTTTGGTCATGAGTTTTCGCTCAATACTGAGGCCGGTCGGGGCGGACTGAATTCTACGCTGCAAGTAGGACTCAACGTAACACTCCAGCATTTTCTGGATGCGCGGGTCGGAATGCGAGGACATCCACTCGTTCCGGTCGACGTCGTACTCCAGCGTGCCGTGCTTTGCAGGGCGATGTCCGGTCTCGCATACAAACCAAAGCAACAGCCGTGAACCCTGATCGCGGGCAACCGAGAACCGGACCGCGTCGAACTCGCGCTCGACCGGCAGGCGCGAACATTTCGCGGCGTATCCCAGATTGCAGAATTCGTGCAACTCGTGCTCGGACGGCTGAGCACCTTCGTGGCCCGGGGCGGAACAAGTGACCATGCCACCCGCCTCCCAAAGGCAGACGCGAAGGATGGAGCCACCCGCCATCCAATTTTTGTATCGGCATGAAAAAGGGACAGGCCAAGTACGATTCTCCTGGTTGGTGATGGACATTGTATCCATCTGTTCATTGCCTTGCCAGTTCTGCTGGTGGCGGACAGCGCTGCGCGCGGCGAGCCGCCCGCGGCCACACGTCGTAACCTCGCTGTAGTAATCTGATGTTCAGGCTAGGAGCCAGGAGCTAAAAGCTAGAAGCTGATTCTATGGACCGCATCGCATCTGCTTAACCGAAGTCCTCTCGCAGAATCCCTGCGGACGCCTTCGCTCGCTATGGCCTGGCCATGGAGTATTCGAACTCTGGAGAAGTCGAACGGGCGCTGGAAGAGTTTGGCAGGTTGCTGGCGACCCATCCCGACTACACCGCGGGCTACTTCATGGCTGCGCAGACGCTGGCCAAAGCCGAGCGCACCGACGAAGCCCGGAAGATGCTGGCGGACGGGATTGCTTCCGCGAAGAAAACCGGGAATAGCCATGCCCAGTCGGAAATGGAAGGCATGCTGGCTGAACTGGAATAGCGACTAGTCCACTCGCCGCGCCATTTTCGCCATCGTCCGCTCCACCAAGCCCGGAAACAGCTGATAGACCTTGATGGCCGGATGCATGGTCCAGGGCACAACCACTTCCCGCTTCTGCTTCAGATATCCACGCAGCACGGCGCGAGCCACCCGCTCGGGACTGATTCCGCGGACCGAGGACGGCCGCACCGTCTTTGCTTCGCTTCCCTTGATGGCATTGGCGCCGAAATCGGTTTTCACGTATCCCGGACACACGGTCAGTCACATGGATGCCCGAGCCTTTGAGCTCCACGTTGGCCGCTTTGCCGAAAGCATTCATGGCGAACTTGGTCGCGCTGTAGACGGCGTGAAATGGAAGCGGAATGTGACCGGCGACACTCGAGATATTGATGATCGCTCCCGAACCTTGCTGCTTCATCACCGCCAGCGCGGCCTGCATGCAGGCGACTGTCCCGAAGAAATTGGTGTCGAAGGTTTCGCGGCAGGCGGTCATGTCGACGTGGGCGACGGTATCCATGAGCCCGTGCCCGGCGTTGTTGATCCAGATATCGATGCGTTGAAAGTGATGCAGGGTGAGGCTGACGACGCGGTCGATCTCTTCGCGGTTGCGGACGTCGCAGGAAAGCGCCAGCGTGTTTCTCGGTGTGGCCAATACGCTCGCGTGCGGCTTCGGCGCGTCCCGCATCGCGCGAGAGCAGCACGACTTTGGCGCCTTCGTCGGCGAAAAGCTTCGCGATCGCTTCTCCGATGCCCATGGAAGCGCCGGTGATCACCACGACTTTGTCAGAGACACTTATCTTGCTCTCGTTCATCTTCAGTTCTTCCGTCTCTTCTCCTCTTCCTTTGCGACCTGCGGTTAACTTTGTGCTCTTTGCGGTTAAACACCCCTGCCGCAAAGGTCGCAAACGAACCCATAATTCTCAAGGCTCAATCCGCCCCGTCAAATTTCCGCAACCCCGATAAGCAGGGGCGTACAATCAAGGAATTCGACCCGCACCCGCCGGGAAGCATTGGAGTCTCTGCGTGAGCCTTCTCCCGTTGTTTCCGCTGGACCTGGTTCTGTTCCCGGGGACGCCCTTGCCGCTGCACATTTTCGAGCCGCGCTACAGAGAGATGATCTCCGAGTGTCTGGACCAGAAGAAGTCGTTCGGCGTCGTCCGGGCCAAAGAGGAGGGAGTCGCTGAGATCGGCTGCACTGCAGAGATTATCACCGTTACCCAGGAAATATCCCGATGGCCGCATGGATATCGTGACCGAAGGCCGCGAACGCTTTGAAGTCATGCAGGTCAACCAGGAGCGGTCGTTTCTGCAGGCCGAGGTGCTCTACCTGCAGGACGAACCCGACCAGGCCACCGCGGAGGAAATTGCCCAGGCGGTGAAGCTGCAGGGCGAGATCTTCGCCCTGGCAGGCTCGTCGTCCGCAAATCCTTCCGAGATCGAAGACTCTCAACTCTCTTTCAGTCTGGTTGGGCCGATGCCACTCGATCTCGATTTCAAGCAGACGCTGCTGGGATTGAAATCGGAAGCTGAGCGCATACAAGCGATCATTTCCTACTTCGAGGCCATCTTGCCGAATTTGCGGCGGACGGTGCGGGTGCGTCAAAACGCCGGCGGCAATGGCCATGTTCATTGAACTGAGTCTTCGTCAGTCGTGACAAACCCCTCACTGCAAGCCTTCGTGCACCCTCGTGTCCTTTGTGGTTTGCGAATCTGAGGGAAAACTGAGACCGGCGACGTCCGCCATCGACGGCGTATAATCCGAGCAGAAGCTGTTTCCACTGGGGGTTTTCCATCATGAGTCTGCCGCGGACGCTCGGCGAATTGCGCCAAAGTCCATTTAGCGAACAACAGCTGAGTACCCGACGCGTCAAAGACGAGATGCGCGACAACCTGATCGTGAAACTCCGTCAGGGCGGCGCAATTTTCCCCGGCATCGTCGGATACGACGACACGGTCGTGCCGCAGATCGTCAACGCGATTCTCTCGCGTCACAATTTCATTCTGCTGGGACTGCGCGGCCAGGCCAAAAGCCGCATCCTGCGCGCCTTGACCATCGTTGCTCGATCCCCAAGTTCCCTATGTCGCCGGTTGCGAAATTCATGACAATCCGTACGCGCCCGATTTGCCGTCCCTGCCAGGAAAAGATTGCGAAACTCGGCGACACCACCCCCATCGCCTACCTGACGCCGGAACAGCGCTACGTGGAAAAACTGGCGACACCCGACGTCACCATCGCCGACCTGATCGGCGATATCGATCCCATCAAGGCGGCGCGCGGCGGACACGAACTGAGCAGCGAGTACACCGTGCACTACGGATTGCTGCCGCGCGCCAATCATGGCATCTTCGCCATCAACGAATTGCCCGACCTTGCGGGAAAAATTCAGGTGGGCCTGTTCAACATCATGCAGGAAGGCGATGTGCAGATTAAGGGATATCCCATTCGCCTGCCGCTCGATGTCGCGCTGGTGTTCAGCGCCAATCCCGAGGACTACACCGCGCGCGGCAAGATCATCACGCCGCTGAAAGACCGCATCGGCTCGGAAATCCGCACGCACTATCCGGCCACTGTCGAAGAGGGCATCACCATCACGGCCCAGGAATCATGGACGCAGCGCAACGGCCACAAACTGCACCTGCCGAAATATGTGCAGGAGGTCATCGAGCGCATCGCCTTCGCCGCCCGCGAAGACAAGAAGATCGACAAGCGCTCGGGCGTGAGCCAGCGCCTGCCCATTTCTGCCATGGAGAATGTGATTTCGAATGCCGAACGCCGGGCCATCCATCAGGAAGAAGCGCTGGTGGTGCCGCGCATCGCCGATGTCTACGCCGCCATGCCCGCAATCACCGGCAAGCTGGAACTGGAATACGAAGGCGAAATGAAAGGCGCCGACCACGTCAGCCGCGAACTGATTCGCGCGGCAGTGGCGAAAACTCACGACGCCTATTTCAAGGGCGTTGACATGCAGCAAATCGTGCAATGGTTCGATCTGGGCGGAGAGATTCAACTGGCGGACACCGCCAGCGCAGCCGAAGCCCTGCCGTCATTGCGAGGCATCCAGGGATTGATGGAAAAGACGGTGAAGGTCGGCGTCGGCCCCAAAGACAGTCCCGAGGTCCAGGTTTCGGCCGCCGAATTTATTCTCGAAGGCCTGCACGCCCACAAGCGCATCGGCCGCAATGAAGAGCGAGTCTTCACCGCCGGAGAGAAACAGCCGAAGCAACCGGAAAAGCCCTTCGAGACGCGAAGACCCGCCCTTTCGCGGCCGCAGACCGTATAACTAGTCGTCAGTCGTCGGTCCTCAGTCGTCAGCAGACCGAGGCGAATGTTTGGCCGACGACTGAAGACCGACGACTGAAGACTGCTTTTCTATGAAACGCATTCGCTACAGCAAGTACGTTCCCGACCCGGCTGGCGAAATGAGCATGGAAGAACTGCTCAGCGCGCTCTCTGACTACCTGTTGCAGAGCGGCTTCCAGAACTACATGTTCTACGACATGCCGGAGGGTGAGCAGACGCTCGACGATCTGCGTCGCGCCATCGAACAGGCATTGCTCGATGGAAATCTGCTGGACGAAGAAATGCAGGAACGGCTGCGCGAGATGCAGATGGACGGAACGCTCGACGAACTGATCGAGCAACTCATCGAACGCCTGGAGCAGGAAGACTACATCAGCCTCGATCAGCCGCACGATCCTTCGCAGCAATCGAGCGTCGGCGGACAGGCCGGCGAGGCCCAGCAGGCCAAGTTTGAAATCACCGACAAGAGCCTCGACTTTCTCGGCTTCAAGACCCTGCGCGATCTGATGGGATCACTGGGGAAATCCAGCTTCGGCCGCCATGACACTCGCGATCTGTCCACCGGCATCGAGGCCAGCGGCGCATCCCGCCCGTACGAATTCGGCGACACCCTCAACCTCGACATTACCGCCACGCTTTCCAGCGCCATCCAGCGCGAAGGCCTGAAGCTGCCGCTGAACATCGAGTACTCCGATCTGCAGGTGCACCAGTGCGAGTACCAATCCTCGTGCGCGACCGTGCTGATGCTCGATTGCTCGCACTCGATGATTCTCTATGGCGAAGACCGCTTCACCCCGGCCAAGAAAGTTGCCATGGCGCTTTCGCATCTGATCCGGACACAGTATCCCGGCGATTCGCTTTCGTTGGTTCTGTTTCACGATTCGGCGGAGGAAGTTCCACTGTCGCAATTGGCGCGGGTGAAAGTCGGCCCGTACTACACCAACACGCGAGAAGGCTTGCGCCTGGCGCAGCGCGTTCTGCAGCGGCAGCGCAAGGACATGAAGCAGATTGTCATGATCACCGACGGCAAGCCTTCCGCGCTGACGCTCGAAGACGGGCGCATCTACAAGAACGCCTTCGGCCTCGACCCCATGGTGGTGAGCCAGACGCTGGAGGAAGTTTCGAAGTGCAAGCGGGCTGGAGTGATGATCAATACTTTCATGCTGGCGTCAGACTATGGCCTGGTGCAGTTCGTGCAGAAAGTTACTGAGATGTGCCGCGGGAAAGCCTACTTCACTACTCCCTACACGCTGGGGCAGTATCTGCTGATGGACTACATGTCGCGGAAGACCAAGACGATTCACTGATTGCGAATCCAGAGATCCAACTCCGAGAACCAGTTATTAGTTTTCAGTTCCTCGGATCTCAGTTCTTGGGCGCTTTCTTCGTGATCTCTCCCACGGCCCGGTAGGCGTGATCGATCGCGCAATCGGTGTAGGCATAGGCGCCGGCGTCGGCATTGGCGATTGCGATCCTTCCGAAGGCTTTGCGCGCCACCTCACAGGGCGTCTCTCCACCTTCCAGCCAGAATTTGTCCCAGAGCGAGTTGTATTCGTAGGCGTAGCCGTGAGGCCAGCGATTCACGGTGATGGCCGTGATGTCATTCGCCGGATCGAAACCTCCCGGCCCCACTACGCTGGCCAACTGCTCGCGGATGTTGCGCTCCATGGTTTCAAACGTCGTGGTGAAAAGTTCTATCCGGCCCAGAAGGTGCTGCTCGCGTGCCGGCCGCCCAGGCTTGCAGGGCGTCTTCATCATGTGGACGACGATCGACTCGTCCGGCTTCCGCGAACATTCGTAGCCGCCGATGCTCACCGCCAGATCGAGGTTCATGTGCGAGTGGTAACCACCAGGAGCATAGATCGCGCTGGCGCCCAGCTTCTCGAAGGCCTTCCAGTTCCGGATGGCGACGTTGGTGTAGAGCAGCGGGACTTTGGCAGCCGACGACAGCGCTGCTTTCTGTCTGTCCGGCAACTGCTCGCAGATGTAGGGAATGACCACGTGCCAGCACGCCAGGATGCAATGCGCGGCCTGCACGGTGTACACTTTGCCGCCGCGCGCGTATGCGATTTCGACTCCCCGTGCGCTGGCCGGATCTCCCTGATGTTTCACCCGAACGGCGGTGCTGTTCAAGCGAATGCGGACCGGGAGAATTCTCTTGGTCGAGCATCGGCATAGTTGGCTCGCGCCATGACCACGTCCTTGGACGGAGTGTCCCGGGATCACCTGCGGAATTAGCTTGCGCACCAGCAGGCGTGCGATGGATGCATTGCCATCGGGAAAGTGGAAAAAGTAATTGTCCGCTTCTTCGTTCGGGATGGCATCACGGTTCATGCCCTTACCCGGCGCTGGATCAAGATTCATTCCGGCGAATCCAGGCTCGCCCGACGCCCCATGCATCCTGCGCGGCACCGCGTCAAATCCGACGCCGAAAGAACGGTTGTGGCATGGCCTGAAACAGCTTGACTACTTCAGGACTGACTCCTGACGACGTCCGCCAGGAAGCTGTTGTAGCTCATCCGCGCGAGGCGGGCTTTCTTCTCGTCCGAACTCAGGCCGGGCAGATAGTCTTTCTTCTCCGTGACCAGACGTTCGTAGTCCGCCTTGGCTTGTGCAGGAAAGTGGCGCCTCGCTGCAGGAAACTCGCAAGCGCATGCGGCCCGCAGCTCGGCGAATCTTCGCTCTCTCCCGATATGCGCGTCATCGGATTGATCACCAGCCTGTCGGCGCCGAAGGTTTCTTTGTCGAAAAAGATCTTCGGACCCAGACCGAAGGAACGGTACAAGTTTTCGTTGACGTACTTGGGATACGACGCAACATCAATCCCCAGTTCGCGAATCAGGGCTTTGGCCACCGGACTGTACGGAGCCGGGCTCTCGATGGAAAAGGTTCCACCGAAGCCCAGCATGGTCCGCGGGCCGGCGGTGGAATTCGTTGCGCTTGGCGTGTCCGCCGAAGTCGTCGTGATTGTCGAGAACGAGGACTCGCGCGTTCGATCCTGCTGCCTTGCGAAAGAAGTGCGCGGCCGAGAGTCCGCTGATGCCGCCGCCAACCACTACCAGATCGTAGGTTTCCCCGGTGTCAAGCGGCGTTCCGGCCTGCTCCCAGAAGGTGCCGTCGCGCAGGCTGTGCGCCGCGTCAAACGATCCCGGATGACTGCCGCGAAGTCCGGTCAAGGCCGGTGGATAGTAGTCTGGCGACTGCTCCCGCGTGGCCGCCATATCCGCGGCCGCGAGCAACTGAGAAGGAAGCATCGCGGCGCCGGCGGTGAGTGCGACTCCGTTCAGGAAGTCACGCCGCGTGATCCCGCGCCCCATCCCCAACTCGCGGTCTCTCCCAGCGTTCACAGGGGCTCCTATGAAGTTTGATGCTGTAAGGCACAGTTCCCTGCAGCCGGGCGTGACTTAGGCCGAGGCACACCCGTCACTGCATGCCAAAGCTGTTTGTGTTCAGGGAAGCTCGGGTTAGTTGCTACCGTCCACCTTTTTTACCGCCGATTCCGCTCCCAGGAATCCGATGCGGCTGTGCGTACCGTCACAGAATGGTTTGGTCACCGATCCGCCACACCGGCAGAGAGAAAAGGCCGGCTTGCCGGTGAGGTCATATTTATTGCCATCGGCATCGACCAGTTCGATCGAACCTTCGGGGTCTTCCACTCGATACGGGCCGTTCTTGCGAACGGTAATCTTGACTGCGGCCATGAGGCCTCCCTGTTCGATATGAAGATAGCAGAAGGCAGCTTTCAGCTGTCAGTTCTCAGCTTTTAGCCCAGGCCTTCGGAGGACGATAAGAGCCGCGCACTGAGAGCTGATCGTTGAAACCTCGAGAGCTCTTTACGCCGCTGCCCACTTCGTCTGCACCAGGTTTCCATACAGCTCGAGATATTGATCAATCATACGTTTGGAGGTAAAGCATTCGCGAGCCCGTTGATAGGCGCGATTGCCGTAGGTGCGGCAGAGGTCCCGCTGATCACTCAGGCGGCGGATGGCGGATGCCAGGCTGGCGGCATCATTTTCACGGAAGTAAAGAGCGGCGTCGCCCCATATTTCCCGGAATGCGGGAATGTCGTTGGCCACGATGGCGCAGCGCGAGAATGCGGCTTCGACCGCCGCCATGTCGAACGGTTCGTAACGCGAGGTGGCGGCATAAATCGCAGCCCGGCTGTAGAGCGTGCGTAGCTGCGCTTCGGTCTGCGGCCCCTTCAGCGCGACGTTGATCTCATCGATCGAAAGTTTGACGTCGGCGTGTATCGGAGGCTCCGACGGGACCGTGGAGCGGTGTGTCGGATCCCACGATGCAGATGGGAAGCGGATGAGTGTGCTGGGTCAGCAGTGAAATCTGCTTGCCGGCATCCAGTAGGCGGCCGACCGCGAGGACGGAATCATCCTTGCCCACGTAGGGGTTGAAGAAAATAGGATTCCGTCCGTTGTAGATAACGGTGTCGTGCCGGGCTCGGGTGTAGCAGTCGCGGATGGTGTCCCGCATCCAGACCGAAGGTGCCACCACGACGCTGGCGGCGGCCAGTCCTCGGGTCACAACTTCCCGATACCATTGCAGCCACCGGTCCGGCTTGGGATCCCGTCCGTGGACCGCCCGCCACCAGGTAATCAAATCACCATGCGCCACCACGACGCGCGGCACCGGAACCGGGAGATTGCCGTAGCACAACTGGTTCAGGTGAAGCACATCCGGTCTTCAACTCCCTAACCAGCGCGGTGAGATAGGCGGAGGAGTCTTTAAGATCGTCCTGCCCTTCCTGCATCCAGTCCAGGCGGAACGCTGTGGGACGGTATTCCAAGCCATGCAGGTTATCCATCCACGAAGTCTGCTGGGGCAGGGGGATTTCGCCGAAACTCACGAGGGTCACGCGCAACCCTCGACTGACCAGCCCGGAGACCAGCTCGCGGGTGTAGGTCCACGTACCACTCAAGGTGTCTGCCGTAACCAGAACGTGCACGAGGTCCCCTGGGAGAGCGCGGGACGGCCGGGAGAAGGCTGCGACTCCGCGTTTCTTTCTGCTGCTCATTGTAGTGCGGGAAGGATGATGTTCGCGAAGGATTTTCGCGAGGAGCCGCTGGTGCGCAAAATCTTGCACTTAAGCGTCGCAGTTCGAAGGGAAAGGCTATGTGGTTTTCGCAACTAAAGCGTCCAATTGGAGCTTCGAGTTTGAGGCGGATCTCCTTTGCCATCGTAGACGGTGCGCATCCTGAGTTCGGCTCCGCCCTGCAGATCGGCAGTTGCAGAGCCATTTCACAGGGAAGCAGCAGCGCCGTGACGGGTGGTCTCAAGTGCGTTTCGCAGAGCGTCCTGCACCTCTTCCCGGACCAGCTGGTGACCTCGGAGGAGACCCACGTGGTTGCGACTTCATCCCAGGCACTGGCCCGGTTTCGCGGACTGCGCCATCACGTATCGCCTTGATTTTCGATCCGAATATGATAAGTTGGCAACTCCTTCCCCGTTGTCTATCCAGACAAAATACAAATAAAGATTTCAGGCCGAGCGGCGCCTCTCGCGTGCCGGGCCAACGTCTGAACAAAGGGCCATGTAAGCGATGAATCGACACCGGGTGTTGTGGGTTGTTGCTGGGTTGTTAGTGTCAACCTTTACTGCGTGTGGCGGGGGCGGGTCCCAGCCTGGCAACACGACGCCGCCACCCCCGAGTACTTTCAAGGAAACATCTCCGGATGCCAGCGGCACCGTCGAGACTTTCAGTCAATCCCAGGTTGATAAAACGAATCCCTTTTTCACCCAGTTGGGGACAAACAACCGGACCTGCAACACCTGTCACGTTGCCAGCGATGGATGGAGCATCACTCCGGTGAACCTGCAGCAGCGCTTCCAATCCACCCCGGGCGCGGACCCGATATTTCAGGCGGTCGATGGCGCCAATTGCCCCAGCGACGACGTCTCTACCCCGTCGGCTGCAGCCGCGGCCTACAGTCAGCTGCTCAATTTTGGGCTGATCCGGATGTCCTTGCCGGTGCCGGCGAACGCCGAGTTCACCATTATTGCGATCACCGATCCTACCAGTGTGCGGAGACTACAGCGAGCAGCCCGGCGCTCTACCGCCGGCCCCTTCCTTCCACCAACTTAAAGTTTCTCAATGGGATCATGTGGGACGGCCGCGAACCCGATTTGAAGACCCAGGCCCTGGATGCGGCCACGGTCCACGCGCAACCTACAACTCCGCCGACGGACGCGCAGCTGCAGCAGATCGTGACTCTTGAAACTTCGCTGTTCACGGCGCAATCGGTAGACAGTCAGGCCGGAGATCTCACCGCGCAGGGCGCGAATGGCGGCCCGGTGTTTCTATCAACCCAACCCTTCTCTCCCGGGATCAACACGGGAGCGGCGTTTACCCCCAATGCATTTACTCTCTACACCAACTGGGCGAACGCGAGCGGCTCGAATGCGGCAGCGCAGCAGTCCGTGTCGCGCGGAGAAGTGCTGTTCAATACTCTCCCCATGCTGATCTCCGTCGTGCCCGGATTCAACGACGTTCAGGGCCAACCGATCATCATTGGCACTTGCACAACCTGCCATAATACGCCCAATGTAGGTGGCGACTCGTTGCCCGACATGATGAACATCGGAACCACCTCGCCCACACCAAACCTACCTTCTTACACGGTCCGCTGCAACGACGGGTCTCAGCTTGTAATCACCGATCTAGGACGGGCCATGGTCACCGGTAAATGCGCTGACCTGAGCAAGTTCAAGATCCCGGGCATGCGCGGGTTAGCGGCACGCGCGCCCTACTTCCACAATGGCTCGTCCGCCACCCTGATGGACGTGGTCAACTTTTACAACCAGCGCTTCGATATGCTGCTGACCGACGACCAAAAGGCCGACCTGGTCGCCTTCATGAGCACGCTGTAGCTTATGTGGGGCGGGCGCCCTCGCCCGCCGCCTTTGAGGCTAATCATCTGTAGGGAACCTTGTGAGTTGCGGTTAGAGAATATAAGCCAACGGATACCTTGCGACTCAAAGTCGAAGTCAAAGGGGGCGGACCGGAGTGTCCGCCCCACACAAACATGGTTAGAGCGGTAGGGACTGCGCCAGCCTGAACGTAAGACGCCGCTCCGGAGCGACGCCTACATCCATGCTTCCGGTAGCGTACGTCGTTCCTGGAGCATCGACCGAGGCTCCGATGAGACTGCCTTTGTTTCCCGAACCATCGCGGATGATGGTCACATTGCGTTGCTCGTGCGATCCCCGCTTCATGAAGATGCTGGAAGTCTGTATGGGCATGACCTTGCCGTTGAGGGATATCGCGGTCAGCCCCAGACGCAGGTAGCCCGCTTCCTGAGACCGGTCTGAAGCCCGCGCGTCCAGGACCCTTCCCGACAGGACGGCACCCCGCGGCACCAGCGTATGTCCTCGAACAACAATCGGCTCGTCCAGCACCGCTTCAAAGGGATCGCCCGCGCGCGAACTCGCACTGGACAACGACAAGCGCAAGTGAATCGTCACAGGAGTTCCCGCCGGGATCGCGGCAGGCGCCAACGGTCCTGTGGGGGATATTCCTCTTTTGTCGGATGTAGCGTCAAAAGGCAGGTGCTGATCAGCGGAAACACTCTCTTCGGCCAGGGGCAGGCTGTCACGCCGGGCGCACGCGCCCATCACCAGAATGATGCCCAGAACGGCGAACCCGGTGGCGCTGCGGCCAATCCCATTCGACAACTTCATGAAACAATCCTGCCGCGCACCCTCACTGCTCCACAAGTCGCAAGCTGGATGCCATCGTCGGGGACCGATTTATCAGCGACTTAGCCTGACGGATCGTGCAGGCCATGTAGTTATTGCCGGGTGCCCCACCCTCGTCGCGTACTTTGCGACTGGGTGGGGATCGGCAGCAATCACCTTCACTGCAGTCGACGAACCACGATCCAGACCACAATTGCGATCGCCACGATAAACGCGTACAGCGTATAGAAGGGTGCGAACATTACGGAAGCTTAAGCTTGGACAAGCTTGGACAAACTTCTGTACTGTACTCCGCTTCGAATTTGAAAGCACGCAGCCTGTCAAAGATTACATGCCTGAGCGATAATGTTCAGCTTTCAAAAATGCCAAGAGGCATACTCACATGAGAATCCGAACCGTCGTTGCGATCTTGTTCACAGTTTCCCTTCTCTGGCTCGGGGCTGTTGCCTGCAGAGCCCAGTCGTCCCCGTCAACCGACTCGACCATCCGCGAACGTGCGGACGCACTGCTCCGCCAGATGACGGTGGAGGAGAAGGCTGGGCAACTGAACCAGGCTTCCGGGGTAAATGTTGCTGACGCGATGAAAAAGGTTTCCGATGAGGCCATAGAAAAAGGACGCGTCGGTTCAATTCTTTGGCTGGCGGAAGTGAAGGAGATCAACCGGCTGCAGCGCGTGGCCGTCGATCGGTCCCGGCTGCACATTCCCCTGCTGGTGGGCTTTGACGTAATCCACGGCTACAGGACCGTCTTTCCCGTGCCGCTGGCTATGGCTTCCTCCTGGGACCCCTCAGTAGAGGAACAGGCTCAGAGGGTGGCTGCGGAGGATTCCCGCGCGGCCGGCATCCAGTGGACCTTCGCTCCCATGGTGGACATTGCGAGGGATGCGCGTTGGGGCCGCATTGTCGAAGGCGCGGGTGAAGATCCTTATCTGGGCTCGGCCATGGCGCGGGCCCAGGTGCGCGGATTCCAAGGAGCAGAACTCGGTCCCACGAGCGTGCTGGCCTGCGCCAAGCATTTTGCCGGCTATGGCGCGGCCGAGGGCGGCCGCGACTACGACTCCTCCTACGTTCCTGAGGAGCTGTTGCGGAATGTGTACTTGCGCCCTTTTCACGCGGCGGTGAAGCAGGGTGCGGGCAGCCTGATGAGCGCCTACATGGATCTGAACGACGTCCCCGCCGCCGGTAACCGATGGCTGCTGCACGACGTTCTGCGCGATGAGTGGAGCTTCAAGGGTTTCGTGGTTTCGGACGCCTTTGCCGTGCGCAACCTGGTGACGCACGGTTTTGCCTCCGACAAAGAGGACGCGGCCTATCGCGCGCTTACAGCGGGTCTGAGCATGGATATGGCCAGCGATACGCTCGTCGAGTATGTGCCAAAGCTGGTGGCCTCGGGGAAGATCACGGCCGTTCAGCTGGACGATGCAGTGCGGCCGATTCTCGAGACGAAAATCCGGCTGGGACTCTTCGAACACCCCTTTGTGGACGAAACGAAAGTAGACGCGATATTGAACCGGCAGAGCAGCCGGGAATTAGAGCGAAAACTGGCAGCGAGATCGATGGTGCTCTTGCGTAATGAGAACCATACTCTGCCGCTCAACAAAAGTCTGAAAAAAGTAGCCTTGATCGGCCCGCTGGCTGATTCCGTCGAGGACATTGAAGGCGGCTGGACGGTGGAGGGTCTGTTTGGAGGACCTCCCAGGAGTCACGTCGTGACCGTGGCGGAAGGTCTCAAGAACAAGTTGGGGCCTGATGTTCAGATCACGGCGGTCAGCGGACCGGGATTGCGGCGCGATTACCCGTCACTTATTGACGACATGCTCGGGAAAAAGCAGAATCCCGTGCCTACGCCAGCCGAGGTGGAAGATTCGCTGCGAAAAGCGGTTGCGGCCGCCAATCACTCGGACCTCGTAATTGCGGTGATGGGCGAAGCGGCCAACATGAGCGGGGAAGCAGCCTCAAGAGCGACGCTCGGCCTCCCGGGAAATCAGGAGCAAATGTTGCAGGCGGTTGAGGCTGCGGGAAAGCCAGTCGTTCTCGTTCTGCTGGGCGGCAGGCCGCTGGATATCCGCTGGGCCGCGGCGCATGTGCCGGCGATCCTGGAGGCATGGTTCCCTGGCACGGTGGGTGGCGATGCCGTTGCCGATGTCCTCTTCGGCGATGTGAACCCTGGCGGCAAGCTGCCGGTGAGCTGGCCGCAAGCCGCAGGTCAAGAGCCTATCTACTACAATCATAGCCTGACGCATGATCCTGATGACGCCCCCAAGTTCACCTCGCGTTACTGGGATCTACCCAGCAAGCCGCTCTATCCATTCGGTTACGGGTTGAGTTACACCAGCTTTCATTTCTCCCAGCTACATCTGAGCAAGACGCAAATCAAGCCGGGAGAAGCCACCGACGTGTCGGTCGACGTGACCAACACCGGCCGGACCGCGGGCGATGTGGTTGCGCAGGTATACATCCATCAGCGTGCGGGATCGGCCTCTCGGCCCGTGCGGCAATTGGAGGGATTTCGACGGGTGGCGTTAGCGCCGGGCCAGACCCAGACTCTCACCTTCCCCTTAGGCCCTGACGAACTGAGTTTCTGGAATCCACAGGCCAAGACCTGGGGTGTAGAGGCAGGAACCTTTGAAGTGTGGGTGGGAGAAGATTCGACAGCCTCATTGCAGACGGAACTCGAGGTAACCGCTAGGTAAAGAGTGATCCGGCCACTCCGGCGTGTGGGGCGGACACTCTGGTTCGCCGCCTTTGAAGTTGATCTTCGTTGGAAGTCTAGGAAATACTGCGGGGCACAGATCACCGACAACATTGCAATTCGAAGTCACAGACGGCGGACAAGAGTGTCCGCCCCACAAAGAAAAACGGAGGAGCGGTTTCACCGCTCCTCCGTTGGTTGACGAACAGCGTTCGGCTAGTTGGATGATCCGCCCATGCCAGCTGACGCGCTGGCAGCTTCGTTCTCCGGCTGAACAATCAGGCCATCGAACGGGGTGGCTCCCACGAGGCGCCCGCGAACTACGCTGACGCGACGCAGCGGATATCCCGAATCAGGTCCACGATGCCAGCTGCGGCCGCCGTCTTTGCTCTCGAAAATGACGCCGGTAGCGATGCTGGTGGCCAGCAGACGCTTCTTGCTCTGATCATACGAAATCGAGCTGATGTTCTTGTCGGGAATACCGTTCACGACATGCTCCCAGCTCGTCCCGGAATCGGTGCTCCGGAAGGCTCCTTCGCGGGAAGCGATGAGGATTTCGCCTTCCGGCGTGAGGGTCACACCGTGAATGGCCGTAATGTAGGACGACAGAGGCGCCTGCTGCCAGGTCGCTCCGCCGTTTGAGGAATAAAGCACGTTGGTGCGAGTGGCGGCGACGATCATATCGCCGTTCGACTCGACCGCCACGAAATCACTCTTCCCCATCACCCGACCGCCGATCCAGGTCTTGCCCTGGTCCGCGCTGCTGAACAATCCAGCCGATGTGGCTGCCAGCCAGCGCTTGGGTGTAACTTCAATGTCGCTCACGCGTGCATCCAGTGTTGAGCGAACTGTGACTGCGGGCACTTTTGCCGCCTTCGCGCCCTTCTTGGCTTTTAACACACGCGCCGGCGACTTCTCCGTCACGATGGTGTTTATCGGACGCCACTGGCTGGAAGTGCGATCAAGCAGGAAGATGCCTTTGTTGGTGCCAGCGATCAAGCCGTCGTTGGGGACCTGCTGCAGCGCGAAAACGTCGCGTCCGCCCAGGCCGGCGCTCTTCTGCTGCCAGGTCAGTCCGCCATCGCGGGTGGAGAAAACGCCGCCAAACTCGCGATCGTTCACCACGCCGACCAAGATGCGATTGGAATCATTCTTGTCAGCAAGAATCGAGCTGACGTAACGATGGGTGTAGCCATGATTGGATGCGGAGAACGTCTGCGCTCCGTCATCGCTGGCCAGGACGCCGCTGCGGTCGGTTGCGAGCAGCACCCGGTTTGTATTGCGCGGATCCACCAGAACATCGTTGACTACGACCTCGGAACTAGTCACGTGCTTCCAGGTCTTGCCGCCATCCAGGGTCTTCCACAGGCCCTCGGTAGTTCCGGCGTAAACCGTTGCCGGATCCTTCGGGTCCTGCTTCAGAACGCGGGTGCGGCGGGCGGAGAACGGAATGCCTTGCAGTTTGCGGAAAAGGTCGCCGGCAGAATCGCTGCGGTAAATCCCGGAGCATGCGCTGGCGTAGACCACTGAAGGATTGGTGGAATCCACGATGACCGAAAAAACATCCGAGTCATCGATCATGCCCTTGTTGATGCGATGCCAGTTGGCGCCGCCGTCGTCGGTCTTCCACGCCAGGTGCCAGGTGCCCGCGTAAACCACATCGGGATTCTTGGGATCAAGAGCGAGCGACTCGACGTTCTTCAGGTCGTCCGCCTGTTTCACCGGAGAAATCCGGTCCCAGTTCTTGCCACCGTCTTTGGTGCGGAACACGCCGTCGAGCGCGCCGATCACCAGAACTTTGGAATCATAAGGAGCGATCGCCATGGCCCGCACTGACTTGCCGTGCACGCCGGGCATCGCTTCCCAGTTGTTGCCGCCATCATGCGAGCGGTACACATCTCCCGCCTGCTGATTGACTACGCTCCACGCGGAAACGTAAATGTGTTTCGGGTTCTGAGGATCAACAGCGATGTGATCAAGAACGTTGTCGTCGTCACCGAGATGGGCCAGACGAGACCAGTTGTGTCCCCCGTCGGAAGACAGGAAAAGCGTTCCGGTGCTGGTACCAAGATAGATACGGTCGGGATTCTGCGGGTCGAAGCCAAGGCTCCGAACGTCGCCTCCGTCCGGACCCAGCGCGGTCCACTGACCGGCCCAGAGGGTCGTGACGGACATTATCGCAATAGCCAATGCAATCAATAGTTTACGAGAAATCATAGGTGAATTTGCCCCTTGCGAAGTAAGTCTCCGCTCGGGGCTGAGATTGACAGCGTAACACGCTCTTTTCAAGTTACCGAAGGCCAGACAAAAAAAGGCCGGTCGAGTATGAAACTCGACCGGCCGTAATCGGATAAGGGTCATTGCGCCTTCGGCTTAGCAGCTTTCTTTTTGGCGGCGGCCGGGTGATCCGGAACAGCTTTCACCATCGACTCATCCACCGCTGTGGTTCCCGGGGCTGAGAAGGTCGCACCAGCCGGGACCACCCAATATTCGGCGGTCCTGGTTCCGGCGCTGCCTGTGCGCGTTTCAATCCGGCTGGCATCGATGGCTTGTTTAGCTTCGCCACCTGACAGATATGCCTTGGAGTTGACAGCACGCTCTGCGGCCAGGTTCTTGCGCTTCTCGTCGGGGCCAGAATTGCCCACAATGACGAGCTTCGCATCGGGATCATGCTGCAGCCGCTGGGCAACGTCGTCCAGGATGGCCTTGCAAGTGTTGTCTACGCGCCACGGCTTCACCTTGTTGGGGAAGTCGCACTCGCTTAGCTTGCTCGCCTCCGGCGGCGGCGGAGGCGGAACCTCTACCGTGACCGTGCTCGAACTCGCCGCGGTCAGACCGCGAGAATCGGTACACGTAGCGCTCACCGTGATCGGGCCTGCACCCGCTCCTGTGGTGTTGAGAGTGGCGGTACCGCCGTCACCCGTGACGCTGCCGCCGCTCGCGTTCCAGCCGCTGATCGTCACGGGAACATTGTCCGGGCTGGTGCAAGAGCAGGTCAGAGTGGAAGACGCGCCCGCCTGCACCGAAGTCGGATTGGCAGAGCAAGACATGGTCGGCGGATTCTTCGGCGGTTCTTTCACCGTGAAGGTGGCGCTGCAACTTGCCTCGCCGCCCTTCTTCATTTTCGGATCGGCAACGCGAGCGGTAGCGGTGTAGCTGCCGCCGGCAACTCCATTCGTGTCGATGGTCGCAGTGGTGTCCTTGCCGGTGATCTTCCCACCAGTGCTGGCCCAGGTGTAGGTCAGAGTGTGTTTCGGATTGAAATTGGAAGCGCTGGCTGTGACCGTGACGGGCTCACCTACCATGACTTCGCTGGGCTGGATGGAGCAGGCCGCTGCTGGAATGGCAAGCGTCGGATAGCCGAGCTTGAAGACCAGACCAGTGCGCAACCGGACTCCGCTTTCCTGCGGACGGCGGAGATCGGGGAAACCGGCATCAACCTCGTTGGCAAAATTGTGGGACGACCATACCCAGTCTGCTTCAAACAACCGCAGCGAGAGCCGGCGCCAGAGATCGAGATCCATCCCGCCGCCGAGAATTGCACCAATACCGTCGCTGGTTTCAACAAGGGGCACAGTCAGACGGTTGTAGCCCAGCAAGGTGTGAATGAAGAAAGTCGTTCCCTGGTTGCGATAGGCGAGGCGAGGTCCGATCGAAACCGTCTGTATCGTTCCGTTGTCGTTCTTGTTGGCGCCGTAGTCGGCTTCCAGTCCCAGGAACCGCGAAAAGTTATAGGTCAGGCTGGCGCCGCCGCCTTCAGGAATATCGCCCATCTTCACTCCTATCGGAGCGCTGTGGAGCTGGAAGGGAGCCGGCACAGTGATACCGGGATGCAACCACTGATAGCCAACGAAGACTTCCACCTTCGGGGTCGGTTCATCTTGTGCCAGGGCAGTAGCTGATATGAGCGACACAGCGCATAGACTCAGGAATAGGCCAGACAACAATCGACAAAGTGACATGCAATTCCTCCGAAAACCGTAAATAAAAATTCCGCGTCCACGCTTCAGTGTTAGGTGAGACCGGGAGTTGCGTGGGAAGCCACTACCACTTTGGTATGGGCAATGATTTTACATTAGACAATGGTCAAATCAAGCGATCTGAGAACTTTTTAAGAAGCTAAACACGCCGCTAAGTGTCTCAGATTGATATACAACCTGGTTTCTACACCCACCTGATCTCGGAGCCATCCTCAGCTTGCGAAGGATCTATCGCGCAGCGGATGACCATTGCCTGGAGCTGTCCCGAGATTCTTCAGGATGACGCCAGTCCAGGTAAGGCTTATCCGAACCGGTCCGCAACACCGCTTGCAGCGGGGCCGGAAAGCCTAAATAATGGCTGTTAGCCACTATGAACCATGAAAAAGTACTAATTGTCGAGGACGAAGAAAACGAGCGCACAGGCCTGGCCGAATTGATCACCAGCTGGGGCTATCGGGCTGAGACTGCGAAGGATGGCGCGGAAGGGTTGGACAAAGTTACCGCCTGGGCGCCCTCCATTGTGATTACCGATATGAAAATGCCGCGCATGGGCGGTCTGGAACTGCTGGAGAAGCTGGACGCGAACGCCCAGACCATGGCGGTGATTGTCGTGACCGCGCAAGGCACCATTGATAGTGCAGTGCAGGCCATGCGCATGGGCGCCTACGACTACATCACCAAGCCCATTGACACCAACCGCTTGCGCACCATCCTGCAAAATGCAACTGCTCTGCTGGGAACCCGGGCAGAACTCGAGGTCACTCGCCGCAAGCTCCGCGACGCCGGTTCGCTGGGCAGCCTGATCGGGTCCTCCAAGAAAATGCAGGAAATCTTTCACCTCATCGAGATGGTTTCGCCCAGCACTGCATCCGTCCTGATCACGGGGGCCAGCGGCACCGGTAAGGAATTGGTGGCCCGCACGGTTCATGAACTCAGCCCGCGGCGTAACAAACCGTTTGTGCCCATCAATTGCGCAGCCATCCCAGAAACACTGATCGAGAGTGAAATATTCGGCCACGAAAAAGGCGCATTCACCGGCGCCCTGGAACGGCGCACTGGATGTTTCGAACTGGCGGAGGGTGGGACGCTGCTGCTCGACGAGATCGGCGAGATGCCGGTGGCGACGCAAGCTAAACTGCTCCGCGTTCTCGAAGACCGCAAATTGCGCCGCCTGGGAAGCAAGGTGGAGACCACGGTGGACGTCCGCGTCCTGGCCGCCACCAACAAGGTTCCCGAAGAAGCAGTCGCCCGAGGCGAACTGCGCAACGATCTGTACTATCGCCTCAATGTTTTTAACATTCACATGCCGCCGCTGCGCGAACACAAGGAAGACGTCCCCGAACTGTTACAAGCATTGCTGGCCGACATGAACGAGAAACACGGACGAAAGGTCGCGGGCGTGAGTGAAGCCGTCCTCAACGCCTTTCAGAACTATTCGTGGCCGGGCAATGTGCGCGAAATGCGCAACACGCTAGAGCGAGCCATCATCGTGTGCGATGGCGCCGTGGTCGAAACCAAGCATCTGCCGCCGGGATTCGGGCAATCCAGTCTGCGCACTTCATCCGAGGACTCGGACACCGTGCGCCTGGGTGTGGGCACCACGGTAGAGGAAGCAGAAAAACTGCTGATCCTGAAAACGCTCGAGGCCACCAACAACAACAAGACCCGCGCGGCGGAGATTCTAGCCATCAGCCTGAAGACACTGCACAACAAGCTCAAAGAGTACGGCAACGCCGCGGCGGATGCGGCGCTGGTAAGGGAAGAGTAAGAAGAGCAGGAATTAGCCATTAGCACTTGGCAAGCAGCAATGACCACGTGGGGGACAGCTGCCCTCGGCTGTCCCGCGGAGCGCAGCTCCCAATTTAGGTCCGGCAAAGCGCTGTCGAGCTTCGCTCGACCGGACAGCCGATTGCGGCGGTCCCGACGTGGCTTGTGCCAGGTGCTAATTGCTAATTGCTGGTTCCCATGCGTCGAAAAACCAAAATCGTACTGGCCATCACCTTCATGGTCGCCGTGTTGGTGCTGGCGTTTTCCTATATCTACATCTCCGAACTGCTGCGCCAGCGCGTGACCACGGCGCGCGAGTCCGCTGCTCAGCTGACTTCAAACCTGGCCTACCTGACCGCCAACGCCGCCCCTGATTTGAGCAGTACCAAGGTGGACACTACGAATCCCCAGGCCACGCGCCGGGCGGTGGCGTATTACCTCAGCACCGATCGCGATCTCAATAATTTTCTGGAATCGGTGGTGGGCACCTGGCCCATCATCTACGACGCAGCCATCGTGGATAGCGACGGCAAAGCTATCCTGCATACCAATCCCGACCTGGTGGGCAAATTGGTTCCCGACCGACCCGACTTCCACCAGGTGGAGAACGCCAGGTTCCGCCGCCAGTTCCGCATGGTGTACAACCCGCCCACCGTGTACGACGTGCGCATCCCTCTTCAACTGGACGGCGCGCGCTTCGGCAGCATCCGGGTCGGAGTGTCCACGGTTTTCCTAAAGAACGAGCTGACCCCGCGGTTGCAGCAGGCGGTAATCTTCTCCAGCATCGCGATCTTGATCTCCCTAATATTGGCTGCCGGACTGTCGAACATTGCCCTGGGTCCGCTGGAACAGATCAATCGCAGCCTGGACAGCGTCACTGCCGGCGGGGCAGAGGCAGTGGGCGAACCCGAGGCGGGTCACGATGAGTACGGAATGGTCAGCCTGAAGATCGCGCACCTGGGCCGCCAGATGCGCGACGCGAAAGAGATCTTTTCCGCCCTGAAAGACAATGTTGACCAGATCATGGGCAACTTGCAGGACGGCCTGATGCTGTTCACCCGCGATTCGCGAGTGGTGTTGGTGAGCGCTTCGGTGGAGAAGTTCCTGGGCCGGCCGCGGCGAGAATTGCTGGGGCAGGTGGCGCGTTCAATTTTCTCTGCTGACTCGGAGTTCGGAGCGCTCCTGTTGCAATCCTTTGAACGACGCAGCCCAATTTCTCCCCGGGAGATCGAATTTCCCAGCGGCAAGCGGGTCCAGATTTCGCTCGACTTTATCCGCGAAAAAGAAACCCAGATCGGCGCCCTGCTGACCATGCGGGATGCCGAATCGGTACGCCGCATCGAAGACGAAATCGAAATGTCCCGCCGGCTCTCCGCCAACGGACGAATCACGCGCGGCGTGGCCCACGAAGTCAAGAATCCCATCAACGCTATCGTTCTGCACTTGCAGTTGCTGCAGGGCAAGTTGCGCCAGGTCGATCCCGACACGCGCCGCCACATGGACATCATCGGCAACGAAATACATCGCCTCGACCGGGTGGTACAGATCCTGGTGGATTTCACGCGTCCCCGCGATCTGCATCTGGAGGAAACCGACCTGCGCCGGCTCCTCGAAGATGGGGTCCAGTTAGCCGAGCCCGATGCCAGCCGCCACGGCGTAACCATTGTCAGCGAGTTCCCTTCCCAGCCTTTGACGGTGAAGGTGGATACCGACTTCATCAAGCAGGCCATCCTCAACGTCGTGCTCAACGGGGTTCAGGCCATGCCGGAGGGAGGCAAGCTGACGGTCTCGGCCCGCCGCGAAGATGACACGGTGGTCACCGAAATTCGCGACCAGGGCAGCGGCATTCCCGCCGAAGCGCAAGACAAGATCTTTGAGCTCTACTTCACCACCAAGAAGGAAGGAACTGGAATCGGCCTGGCGCAGACCTATCAAATTCTGCAATGGCACTACGGATCGGTGGATTTCGAGTCGGTGCTGGGACAAGGCACGACTTTTCGCCTGCGCCTGCCGCTGGTCCAGTCAAGGTCGAATACTTTGCAGGAAGCGGCTGCGCGAAGCTAGCGTCCGGAGACGGTAGGAGACTGTTACAGTCGCATGAATTCCGACCCCGAGAGTTCCAGAATCACCGAACGGAGGCTAGAATTCGCGGTGAACGTGACGGTTGGTTCATAGCATCCAATTTCACATGAGCATGTATCTGGCCGCCATTCTCGGATTGTTTGCTTTGACGACTCCATCGATCGGGGCGGTAGTCGATCGGGCAGAACTTCTGCAAGTCAGCCAGGAGACTCAGCCCCCGGCTGCCAAGCCGTCCGCTTCCCCTCAGGATTCCCCACAGAATGCTGCGCCGGCAACTCCGTCGGCGGAACCTGCGCAACCCGGCCCCGAACCTCAGTCGGAGCCAACGACCACGCCTCCGCCGGAGGCCGGTCAGAAACCGCAAGCGGCGAAGCCGGAAGCAACAGCGAAAAAGTCAGAATCCCAGACTAAGACACCGAGCAAAAAACGACGACGCCGGAAGACCGCCGCTAGTGCTTCCACTGCAACGCCGGAGAAAAAAGTTGTACGAAATGGGGGCACGGCCGATCCCGCGGTCCAACTTGCTCCAGGCATGAGCGCCGAACAAGCCTCCAGCCAACGCCAGAACACTACTCAGTTGCTGGCCTCCACGGACGCCAACCTGAAGAAGATCTCATCCCGCCCGATGAACTCAAGCCTGCAGGCCAGCGTAAGTCAGATTCGCAAATACATGGAGCAAGCCAAGGACGCAGAACAGGCAGGAGACGTACAGCGTGCGGAGAACCTGGCATCCAAAGCTCTGTTGTTGTCGGATGATTTGGCAAAACAGTAAAGAGTTTCTGGCTTCTAGCTACTAGCTTCTAGCTGGTTGCACGTATTGGATCGGGAAATTGCGTCGTGTAAACAGGAGTTGGGAAACTGCCCAGAAGAAATTCGAGCGCGACCATTTGGCGCCTATAGAGGCCTTCGACTACGCAAGGCTTCGCATTCGCAAAGCCCCCGGTTCGCTCAGGATATAAGAAGTTTACTTTCCCTTGGCTCGGGCTGCGTTCACCTTGGCCAACAGATCTTGCGAAAGCGGCTGTACTGGACCCGGAATCTTCGCGGCCTCGAGCAACACTTCGCGGGCTTCGGTGTTGTGGCTCAGTTTGGCGTAGGCGTACCCCAAACGATAAAGCGCAACTGCATACTGCTGGTCGTCCACCCCCTTAAGGAGCCCGGCGGCGGACTTCAACTCCGTGATCGCAGCCGCGGTTTTTTCCTGCTTCATATAGGCGTAGCCCATGGTGGAATGGGCAACCCCGCCCGAGAGCTTGCGGGTGCGGTCGGCGTCCGGGGCATCCGCCTTGGCTACGGCCACCGCCCTCTGCGCGTAAGTCACTGACTTGGCTACGCCTCCCGGCTTGGGATCTTCCACATAGGTTCCCGCCAGAAGCAAAAGAGCAGGCAGATTGTTGGGATTCGCCGCCAGAGCTTTCTCGCCGTACGCTACGACACGGGCCGTGTCTTTGAGCTCGGTAAGCGACATCATGGCGTACGACGCGATGGGTTCGTCGAAACGCGAATTGGGAAAGGCGGGCGTAAAGCGATCAATGTCGCTCATGCGTGACCTCGCATTGGTGTCGTCAACGATCACGTTGAAGGCAGCCGCTTCCAGGAAATCGTATGATGTTTTCGCTCCATCCTTCTGCTCTTGCACGTGAGAGGCAAAATCCTGGTCGCTCACGCCTTCGGGCTTGGCCGCTTTGCCAATCGAGTTGTAGACCTCTCCGCCGCGCACCGCGTAGTCCAACAACTTGGGATTGTTTTTCAATTGCTGCGCAATGCTAGCCTGGGACACGAGAATATCCAGACTGTGCGGCGCGCTGGCCAGCGCCTTGTCTCCATAGTCGAGGGCTTTCTGCAGGTCGCCAGTGCCCTGGTAGGCTTGCGAGATTTGCCAGTTGGCATAGGCGACGGCCGCCGGATTGGACGAGAACTGCTTGAGAAAATCCTCGTACATGGCCAGCTTTTTCTGATCATCCGGCTCTTTCGTGATGGCTTGCAGCGCCTGGTCCTCGGGCGTCCCTGCCGGAATCACGATGTTCTCGATTTGTGCCCGCGAAAAAGCAGCACCGGCTAACAGAAAGGTAACCAGCAGGACGGACCAGGGGCCATGCTTCATACGTCACCTCCGGAATTTGCGACGGCGCATCGTAGCGCCGAAGGGGGGATTATGCAAGCGGGGTACGGAGGCACGGACTGTGTGGGGCCGGGTCTTCGATCCGGAGCAGCCGAGCGCAGCTCGGCGCGGGTTTCGAAGGAGCGTCGAAAGAACCGTCGAACTGCTCTCGACCCGGGCGGGTCAAAGATTCGCCCCCACACAGTCCGTCCCACACCGTGCTAGTCTTTTGCTCATGCAGGGTCGCGACGAGACGGACTCGCCGGCAGTTGAAAACCAACACCGGCGCCCCTGGGCCCACTCCATATTCTTCATCGTCCTGATCGCCTTCCTGCTGCGTCTAGCGGTCATCACCATCGGCCACACCTACCGCATCACGCCACGCCGCGACCACTTTCAGTTCGGATGGGAAATGGGACGCATCGCCCGATCCATCGCACTGGGACAAGGTTTCAGCTCTCCCACCGACCTGTCCACTGGGCCCAGCGCCTGGGCGCCGCCGGTTTATCCCTATATTTTGGCCGGAGTTTTCAAGCTCTTTGGGATTTACAGCAACCTGTCCGCCTGGGTCATCCTCGCTTTCAACAGCATTTTTTCCGCCTTGACCTGTCTCACGCTCTATCGCATTGGCGAGAAGATTTACGGAGTAGCAGTGGCTCGCGCCACAGCCTGGACGTGGGCGCTGTTCCCCTACGCGATCTACTGGCCAGTGCGGGTGGTCTGGGAGATGAGTCTCACCGCATTTCTGTTGAGCCTGGCGCTCCTGCTTACACTGCGCATGGCAGACGCGCCGCCACGCCCGCGCGTGTGGATCGGATTCGGACTCCTGTGGGGACTGCTGGCGCTGACCAACACAGCGGTGCTGTCCTTGCTGCCGTTTTGCTTGCTCTATCTGCTATGGCGTTTGCCTCGTTCGTTTCGGCAGCTTGGCGGGCCGATCTTATGCATTCTGGTGGCAGGCTTAGTGGCCACTCCATGGCTGGTTCGCAATTACGTCGCCTTCGGCAAATTTGTTTTTGTTCGCGACAATCTTCCACTTGAGATGTACACGGCCAACAATGATCAGTCCACCGGTCTATGGACGCGCAGCGAGCATCCAGGCAACGATCCCGAAGCCATGCGCAAATTTCAGGAGTTGGGTGAAATTCGGTTCATGGAGGAAAAGCAACAGCAGTTCCGCGAATTCCTTCGGGAACATCCCGGACAGTTTTTCCGCTTTACCCTCGACCGCGTTCCGTACTTCTGGATCGGACCACCCCAGGCTAACATCGTCGCCGGATATGACTTGATGATCGCCCGCCACCTCATGTTCATCCTCCCCGCAGCCTTTGCCTTTGCGGGCCTGTGGCTGACACTGCATGGAAAAAAAACGGGAGGATTCCTGCTGGCCTGCTTTCTGCTGATTTATCCCCTTCCGTACTACCTGGTAAATCCCTTCCCCCGCTACAAGCACGCCATCGAACCGGAAATGATTCTGCTCGCCGTGTTCTTGTGCTGGGAAGCGAGCAGAACACAAGTCCGCTGGCCGATTTTCTCAAAGCAGTAGCCGAGTAGCGCCGGCTTCCCGCCGGCTGTCGGGCGGGCGTCGCGCCCACCGCATCGGGCGGGCCGGAGCCAGCGCTACTGAACGGAAAGAAAACCGAACTCGTTACGACAACCCCGTCCCGTTGGCGAGTCCTTCCCCATCATTTACATTTAGATCATGCGTGCGATTCTGCAGAAAAAAGCGCTGAGGTATGTTTTCGGCGCGAACATGATTTCGATGCTGGGCAGCGGCATGAATTCCGCCGCCGTCGCCTGGTACATCCTGCAGGCCACCCACTCGGAAGTCGCGCTGGGAACCTTTGCGGTGCTGCAGACCCTCCCGGCCATGCTCATGCTGCCCTTTACCGGAGTCCTCATCGACCGCGAGGACCGGCGCCGCCTGGTCATGATGCTGGACGCGGCCCGCGCGGTCATTATTCTCACGGTCGCAATTTTGGCCTTCACGGGCAAGGTGAAAGTCTGGCAACTTTATGTGATGAACACGCTGGTGGCGGCGGGCTTCTGGATGTTCTGGCCGACAATCACAGCGCTCATCCAGGAACTGACGCCCGGAGAAGAGTTCGTCCACGCGAACACGTTTCTGCTGGCGGGAATCCAGGGCGGTTGGCTGATCGCCGGATCGATCGTCGGCTTCGTCTACAACCACATCGGCCTGGGCGGCGTGTTGCTGATTGATTTCTCCACCTATTTGGCGTCTTTTCTGCTCTACCTCGGAGTGCGCAAGGGACGCCACGTCGTGCCGCGGCCGGCGGAACTGCGGGCGGATATCGTCGCCGCCGAGACCGCGGTCGCTCGCTTTGTACGCGAGATGCGCGAAGGCCTCGACTTTCTACGCGGCCACCGCCCGGTCGTTGCGCTGGGAATCAGCTGGGCGCTTTTTCTGGGTGCGATGCTGACCGCAGTGGTGGTGACTGCGCCCCTCAGTGACAAAGTGTTTCACGCCGGCGCCGTCGGCTATGGCTGGCTGAACGCAGGCTGGGGCACGGGCGCGTTTCTCAGCGCACTCTATGCGCCTGCACTCATTGCGTCCCTGGGCGCCCGCCGTTCGATTGCAATCTCGATGGGCTTCCTGGCAATTGCCATGATCGTGGCGCCACTTTCCCCCTGGCTGGCGCTCGCTGTCGCAATTTACGCCATCATGGGTTCAGGCCGCGGCGTGAGTGGGGTCGCCATGAACACCAGCATCATGGAACAAGTGCCGCAGCACTTTATGGGACGAGTACAGAACACGTTCTACTTTGCCGGCACAGTGTTGCAGATCATTCTGGGAATTCTGGTCGGAGCCGTCGCGCAATGGAATTTGGCGGCCGGCTTCTCCATCATCGGGATGGTGTACGCGGTGGCTTTCGTGACGGCGGTGTGGCCAGCGGCAAGGTCAACTGGAGTTCTCGAAATTGGGCCAGTGGAAGAATTGAAGAATTGAACGTAGCGCCGGCCCGGTGGCAATTGCACACTGTCGGCTGTTATTCTTTCCCGTTCCATATAGCCTAGGAGACTTGCATGTCATCCAGCCTCGAAGGTCGGGTTGCGGTCGTTTTCGGAGTCGCCAACAAGCGCTCGATCGCCTGGTCGATCGCGCAGGGACTGCACCAGGCCGGCGCCAAGGTGATCGTCACTTATCAGAACGAGCGTCTTGAACTGGAAGCTAGAGACCTGATCGCTTCGTTGCCGGGCGCGGACGGTTTTATGTGCGACGTGTCGGATGATGCATCCATCGACCGGTTGTTCGTCCAACTCAAGGAGCGCTACGGCAAGTTGCATATCCTGGTGCACAGTGTGGCTTACGCCCCGGCCGAAGAACTCAAGGGAGAATTCGTCACCACCACGCGTGAAGGTTTCCGCGTTGCCCATGACGTCAGCGTGTATTCCCTGGTCGCGCTAGCCCGCGCCGCCGCCCCTCTCATGGAAGACGGAGGCAGCATCATCACCATGACCTACTACGGCGCCCAGCGGGTTGTGCCTCGTTACAACATCATGGGCGTGGCCAAGGCTGCGCTCGAATGCAGCGTGCGCTACCTGGCCTATGACCTGGGCAAGAAGAAGATCCGCGTCAATGCGATTTCCGCGGGACCGATCAAGACGCTGGCGGCACGGGGCATTTCAGGTCTTGGCGACATGCTGAAGGCCCACGCCGAGCGGGCGCCTTTGCAGCGCAATGTGGATGTCAACGAAGTGGGCAATACGGGCGTATTTCTCGCCTCCGACGCAAGTTCAGGCATCACTGGCGAAGTGATCTACGTGGACTGCGGATACAACATCATGGGCTTCTAGCCCGTCAGTGCGCGCTAGTGCTTGCGCTTCCTGCGGAAAATCTTGCGCTCGATCTCGGGATAAAATTCCTTCAACACATTGAAGCCGGCATCGAAGGCAAACTGGACTCCGGCGCGCTCCGCCACATCGGAGAAATCCCTGTCTTCCTTGGGATAGTACGTCACGGCCAAAGCCGCGGAAGAAAAACTCCCCAACACTTCCGAGAAATTGAACGCCTTCCGGCCGGAGTCCTGCCGCGTCACCAGAATGCGGGTGATCGCGTAGCCCGTCCGCCGGGTGAGGCCGCCATCGCCCAGGCGGTAGTAGCGCGGGTCCTGACGAAGGATTGAGGGATACACCCCGGTGACGAACAGGCCGTCGGTCAGGCCGTCCGCCAAGCCGGCGCCATAGCGTTTGCCAAAACCCTCGGTGCCCTGGCCGTATCCCTCGGGGTGGTTGCGCGCCTGGTTCACGCCGGCCTCGACCACCACAAAAAAGAAGGTATAGGGATTGAGATATTGTGCCGCGAGTTTGAACTTCTGGCCGGAGGTCAGCGGAGGCGGTTGCATTCCCGCTTCGACCATTCCGTACCCGGGCAAGATACCAAACATCCGCTCTTGACCAGACGGCCGAGCGGAAGAGTCGGTCCGTTTGTGCTCTTGATTCTGGGCCGCAGGATCTGTGGCCGTAGCTGATGGCGCCTGCGGCAGTGGCGCGTCCTGGGCGCGGCAGATTTGTGCGCTCGTCGCCGTCATCGTCAGGATCAGGCAGGGGACGATTGCCTGCGCAAACACCGGGTGGCAAAACCGGGGAAGGAAAGCGCTCAACCTACGGAGCAGTGATCGTGATGCGCCGGACATTTTCCTCAATGAGTTCAGGTCTACTCTCGGGACCGGTCGCTGAGGCTGCTTCGGAAAATCGCTGCTCAACTCTGTCATCCACTCTCTCCAGCGCAATCTGCACGTCCCGCTCGCGCTCGAAGCGTGCGAACTTCTCTCCCCACTCTATCAGGAGAATGCTGTTGTGCGTGATTAGGTCGTCGAGTCCCAGGGTTTCCAACTGGCGCGGCGTATCAATCCGATAGAGATCGATGTGATAGAGGTTAGCTCGCGGGCCGCGGTACTCGTGGATCAAAGTGAACGTCGGGCTGGTGACATCCTCGGCGGACGCCGCCTGAAAACCTTCCGCAATACCCTTGACCAGTGTGGTCTTGCCCGCCCCCAGGTCGCCGCGCAAAAGCACCAGCTTGGGGGGATTGAGCATCCCCGCCAGCGTGCGGCCAAGCGCAACGGTCTCCTCGGCAGAGTAAGTGATGAATTCCTGGGTGGCCATGCTGGTCGAATCGAGTGACCAGTATAGCGATTCCCCCTTCCCGCGAAGCGGGAAGGGCGCAACTTCACCTGGGCCAATGGCAAAGAAGGAGAGGGCACGATTTCAGTCGTGCCGAATGCCGCCGGAAACGCTCGCGGCTTCAGCCGCTGAGGTTTGCATTTACTTCCGCCGCGCCGTTTCTCTCAAACCGATTTCGGTGCTGCCCACTGACTGGACCTGATTCCCTGAAAACTCCGGTCCGCAGCCGAATCAACCACCATGCGCAAGGTGCGATGGTCGTCGTCGCCAAGCGCGACGAAGCGGAAGGGCTGCAGTGACCCTTCGGTAGCCGCGCGCACCGGGGTCAGCATTTCGGCCATGCCTCTCACGAGACCCGATTGGGTTTGGAATGCGACCTCGACAAAATCTCCCTGACTCAGAGATTTGGCCAGGCGCAATAGCCCGCCGGTTATGGAAACGGTTTGAAGTTTGGCTTTGGTGCGCCCACCATCTTCCATGACGACTTGGGCCAGAACTGAACCACCAAGCTGAATTCGTGGCGAGCGGCGCTGAGGATGCACTTGGGGGAAGTGTGTCATAGGCATGACTATTTCACGTCGCTACTCGCCGGGGCAGGTTACCGAAGGCATATGTACCGATTTCAGGCGCAAAATTGGTCCGTAAAATGCCGAGGTTGCGTTTTCAGCAAGATAGGAGGGTGCACCGTCTCTCCCGTTCTTTGGAAGGGACGGGGCGGGATTTGGAAGCCGCGGCCGTACTACGAAGCTGCGTGATTAGTCAGATCGCGACTCGGGACTCACCCACGGCATGCCGCGTCCGGCGAAATGCCTCAGGCAACGCGGTAAGCAGATCAGTCGCAACCAGCGAGTATTCCCCCATGCTCTCACGCGCCACATCGCCTGCCAGGCCGTGAAGGTGGACGGCTGCAATCACCGCCGCCGCTACGCGACCAGGATTCTGCGCGACTAGACCCGCCACCATGCCGGTCAATATGTCGCCCGTGCCTCCCGTCGCCATGCCAGGATTGCCCGTGGTGTTGACCCAGACTGTACCGTCAGGCTGCGCAACCAAAGTTCGACTGCCTTTGAGGACAACAATCAGTTCATGTTCACGAGCAAAGCTGCGGGCCACATTCAGCCGGTCGCGCTGCACCGCGGCAATGGTCAGACCGGTTAGCCGGGCCATCTCGCCAGGATGCGGAGTGATGACGAGAGCGCCAGCCTTGTCTTTCAGCTCGGCTGCGCGGTCCTCGAAGGCGTTGAGGCCGTCGGCGTCCAGGACAATTTGCATCTTGTATTTCTTGACCACGCCGCGCACAAAGGCGGAGGTATCGGGATGGCGCGAAATGCCAGGGCCCACCGCCAGCACAGTCTTCCCGATCACCAGAGCGTCCATTCGGCCTTGTTCCAGCGAGACCGAAGAAATGCTGCCTGCCTCCGTTTCCTCGATCGGCTCGGTCATCAGCTCGGGATGAAAGCCGCCGACGATCGCGAGCACTGACTTCGCGGTGGCAACCGTGGACAGGCCTGCGCCGCAGCGCAGTGCCGCCATGCCGGCCATGGCCGCCGCTCCTGCCTTGCCGGTTGATCCGCCGAGCACCAGCACGTGGCCGAAATTCCCTTTGTTCGAAGCCGCGGGCCGTGGACCGATCAGCGGCGCGATTTCGCGCGCTGTAGTCAGATTGAGCTTCAGAGACGAGATGATGGCTGCATCCGGCGAACCGATGGGCGAAATTAGCGTCGGCCCGGTGGTGAGTATTCCGAAAACGTGAGCCGGACGGGGCGCGGTGAACGTCACGATCGCGTCCGCCCGCGCCACGGCGCCAACCTGCTCGCCCATGACGTCCGCGTCCGCGCCGGACGGAATATCTACTGCAACTACGGGCGCGGGGCTCGCATTCATCACGGCAATTGCTTCGGCGTACAGTGCTCCTACCGGCGGGCGAAAGCCAGTGCCGAGGATGGCGTCAACCAGAACATCGGCATCAAAAACCGCGCGGACCGATTCGGCCTTCAACTGATCAGGAGAAACCGCAATCACCGGCGACACGGGCAGCTTGGTGAACATCTCGGCGGCATCACCGCGCAGTTCCGATCGCTCCGCCAGCAATAGCAATCGCACGTTTTTGCCGGCTTCGTGCAGTTTGCGGGCAATGACAAATCCGTCTCCTCCGTTACTTCCCTTTCCACAAACTACGCCGATGCTTTTGGCCGCGGGAAAACGCGATGCCACGAACTCTGCCACTGCCGTGCCCGCGTTCTCCATGAGCGTCAGCGACGGGGCGCCGAAGCGCTCGCTGGTAATGCGGTCGATCTCACGCATTTCAGCGGCAGAGACGATTTTCATGGTGGTTGTTGTTGTCAGGAGTTAAACATCCTGTCATCCCGACCGGAGCAAAGCGCAGCAGCGAGCGTAGTGGAGGAACCTTGCGTTTCGGCAGATTGCGGCGGTATCAAGGCTGCGGTTCTGAGATTCACTGAGAGCTCACGATCAGCAACGACCGTGACAATGGAACAACAAAAGGTCCCGCCACTACGCTCGCTGCGCTTGCCCCGGTCGGGATGACAGAATTTTCTTAACCGACTCATTTAGCTTACGTCAGGCGGGCCCATCACGGAAGGTTGCGGCCAACGAAACGTCACCTTCGCTAAACAAGCATTAGCCATGAGCATCGGCCAACGACCGTCGACCAACAACCATCGATCAACGACTACTTTCCGGCGTTCTCCGGCAGGGTTTGCACCTTGCTGTGCTTCTGGCCGTAGGTGAAGTACACAACCAGCCCGATCGCCAGCCAGATGATCAGCCGAGCCCAGTTGATCCAGCCCAGCCGGTACATCATGTAACCATTGAAGAGCACGCCAAGGATTGGCACCAGCGGCACCCAGGGCGTGCGGAAGGGACGCGCCTGATCCGGATCCGTGCGCCGCAGCATGACCACGGCGATGCACACAATCACAAAAGCCAGCAAGGTGCCGATGTTCACCATCTTCCCGATATCATCGATGGGCACTAGGCTGCCCACCACGGCAGCCAGCAGTCCCACCAGGATTGTGTTCTTCCACGGCGTGCGCCACTTGGGATGGATGTCAGCAAAAAATTTCCTGGGCAACAGGCCATCGTTGGCCATGGAGTAGAGAACCCGAGTCTGCCCCAGGAGCATGACCAGCATCACGCTGGTCAGCCCGGCGAGCGCGCCGAGAGTGATGATGTGCGAAGCACTGGTCAGCCCTCGATCCATGAACGCGCGGGCGATGGGAGCTTCGATATTTACTTCGCGCCACGGCACCATCCCGGTAAGCACGGCGGCCACGAGAATATAGAGCACAGTGCAGACCAGCAGAGAAGCGATGATCCCGATGGGCAAATCGCGCTGCGGATTCTTGGCTTCCTGGGCGGTAGTCGAAACCGCGTCAAATCCGATGTATGCGAAAAAGATATACGCTGCGCCCGCTCCGATGCCGGAGAACCCCATGGGCGCAAACGAATGCCAGTCTCCGCCCCAGTTGCTGGCACTCACGTAGCGGAAGCCCAGCCCGATGACAAATAACACCACGGAAACCTTGATGACCACGATGGTGGAGTTGAAGCGCGCGCTCTCCTTGATGCCGATGGCGAGAATCGCAGTGATCACCAGGGCAATCACGAATGCCGGCATGTTCCAGCCCACTTCCACCCCGAATATTTTAGGGGCGTCCAGCAAGTTATGCGCGCCCTCCAGGAGCTGCGGAGACTGCGCCGCGATGATGTCTGAAACTTTATTGAGGAAAGCCTGAGTGCCGGGAAGAAGAGAGGAGTCTGAAGCTTGCGCCATCTGCCGGGCCACAATATTTTCGGCGGCGCGCAGTCCCGTCCAGTGGTCGTAGGCCAGCCAGAGCGGCATCTTGATATGGAAAATATCCAGCAACTCGATGAAGTGGTTCGACCAGCCCGAAGACACGGTGCTGGCGCCCATGGCGTATTCGAGAGTCAGGTCCCAACCGATGATCCAGGCAAACAGTTCGCCCAGAGTGGCGTAGGCATACGTATAGGCGCTGCCGGCCAGAGGAATCATGGCGGCGAATTCGGCGTAGCAAAGAGCCGCGAAAGCGCATCCCAGTCCTGACACAACAAACGAGAGCATCAGCCCCGGCCCGGCGTAGTGCGCGCCCAACCCGGAGAGCACAAAAATGCCCGCTCCAATGACTGCGCCCACTCCCAGCGCGGTAAGTTGAAAAGGTCCGAGGGTTCGCTTCAGGCTGCGCTCTCCCGTCTCTCCGGCTTCCGCCAACAGCATGTTCATCGGCTTTCTAGCCCAGATATTCGTCATCCCTAAGTTTCTCCTTCGCTTAAAAGCTCGTCACGAGTCGAAACAGCTGACCGCAGCGGCTAAAGCCGGGGCGCTCCTAAAGCTTTGTGGCACGACTGTCGGTGCTCTCCCAAAGCGTTCGAGCAGCGTTCTCCCGACGAAATGGCTAAGAACCAGCGGCCGCCACTCCAGCCGAACGCCGCGACCACAAGAAATACACCGGAATTCCGAGCAGCACGATGATCAATCCCGGCCACGTGAACTGCGGTTTGTAGCGTAGTAGTACGACATCAATAAATAAAGCCATCACAATATAAATTGCAGGAAGCACCGGGTACCCGACCGCTCGATACGGGCGTTCCACGTCAGGGCGCGTGCGCCGCAGCACGAACAAACCAAAAATAGTGAGGATGTAAAAAACCAACACAGCAAAGACGATGTAGTCGAGCAACTGCCCATAGCTTCCGGAAACGCAGAGAATGCAAGTCCAAATCATCTGCACCATCAGGGAAACTGCCGGAGTCTTATGGGTGGGATGCAGTTTCGCTACGCTCTTGAAAAACAATCCATCCTTGGCCATGGCGTAGTAGACGCGCGAGCCCGCCAGGATCAGGCCATTGCAGCAACCGAATGTGGAAAGCATGATAGCGATCGCCATCAGCGTTCCGCCCGCCGCCCCCAACATCTGGGAAATGACCGCCGTGCCCACGCGGTCTTCTATCGCGTACTTGATGCCGCGTTCCAGAATAGTCGCGCCTGCAGGGTTGCCATCCAGGGGGAGAATGGTCAGATAAATAAAGTTACAGGCAACATACAGGGCAATCACCACTCCGGTCCCCATCGCCAATGACAGCGGCAGATTGCGGTTGGGGTTCTTCACTTCGCCGGCGGTAAAAGTCACGTTGTTCCAGGCATCAGCGGAGAAAAGTGATCCTACCTGCGCAATTGCGAGAATGGTCAGCGTGCCTACCAGTACAGTTGGGCCGCCTACGCCCACCTGCACCGCGTGTTGCGCGCCCAAGCTAGCGTTGTGCCAGAAGTTTCCCTGAAAATTTGCCGCCAGTGCCTGCGCATTGCGTCCGACAAACAGACCCAGCAAGACCAACCCCAACAAAGCGGAAACCTTGGCGAAGGTGAATACGTTTTGGATCAACGCGCCGGTTTTCAGGCCGAATATATTGATGACCGACAGCGACGCCACCACCAGAATCGCCACCAGGTTCTGCGTGCTCAGCCCGGTCTCCATGTTTCCCAGCACCATAGGACCGATGTGAATGGGCGGAACTTTCCAGAAGTGGATGATCCAGTTCGACGAAGAGATCGCGGGAAAGAAGATGCCGAGAAACTTGCCGAAGGCGACGCCGACGGCTGCAATGGTGCCAGTCTGGATCACCAGGAAAAGCGTCCAGCCGTAAAGAAATCCCCAGAGCGGCCCCAGCGCTTCCCGCAGATAGACATATTGGCCGCCCGCGCGCGGCATCATGGCAGCCAGTTCGCCGTAGCTGAGGGCTCCGACGATGGTCAGGAACCCAGTCACCAGCCACGCGCCGATCAGCAGAGCCGGTGAGTCGACTTCGCGGCTAATCTCAGCGGAAACAATAAAGATGCCGGAGCCGATCATGGACCCCATGACCAGCATGGTGGCGCTGGTCAGTCCCAGGCCCTTTACCAGCTCTTTATCTTGTCGGCTGTGGAGGTCCCAGTCGGCAGTGCTCGTGGGCGTTGGCTTAGTCTCGGTACTCACAGCCCTCCTCGAATCCATGTGGCGCGGGCGCCCTCGCCCGCGAAGGCAGCGTTCCGACTTTACCCCAATATCCGGAAAAATTCCTCTGCTGATTTGCGTGGCTCCCGTATCAAGTCAGATATCACGGCCACGGCATCTGCCCCGGCTTCGATGACGGATCGGCAGTTTCCACGGGTGATCCCTCCGATGGCCACCAATGGCTTACGAGTTAACGCTCTCACCCGACGCACTCCGTCAAGGCCAATCACCGAGTCGGGATTCGCCTTGCTCAGAGTTGCAAAGACCGGTCCGATGGCCAGATAGTTTGCCGTAGTCTTGTCGGCCTCGGCGAGCTGTTCCGGATTGTGAGTGGAGACGCCGATCCAGCGGCGGTTGCCGATCACCGCTCTTACCCCCGCGGGTGACAGATCGTCCTGTCCGACGTGGACTCCATCGAAGCCGGCAGCCAAGCATAAGTCCGCCCGGTCGTTCATGATGAGTGTGACCGAACTGCCAAGAATGCGTTTCAGTTCTCGCGCCTGTGCAAGCATCTGGCGGGCGTCGTCGGTCTTATTGCGATATTGCAGCAGAGTGACGCCACCGGCCACGACTTCGCCGGCAGACAGGCAGAGAGCGTCGGTATCGGGGAAGTTGGAACTATCGAGGATGCAGTACAGACGAGAAAGCAAAGTCATCGAAATCTGAGCACGGGGAAGATCGTGACGGCGGCACCAACGAAACGGCCTAGCGCCGGCTCAATGTTTCGCCGCGACTTCCTGTTTGCCGCCGAGTCTTTCCGTCGGCGTCTGAGTCTTGCCTTGCGCCAGAAATCTTTCGATGAACGTCGTATCCACGTTCCCGGCGCGGAAATCGGGGTCAGCCAGAATTTTGCGGTGCAGTGGAATCGTCGTGAAGATGCCCTCGATGATGAACATCTCCAACGCACGGCTCATCCGTGAAACCGCTTCGGCACGGTCTTTGCCGCGCACAATCAGTTTCGCAATCAGAGAATCGTAGTACGGCGGGATCACGCCTTCGGCGTAAGCGGCGGTGTCGATCCGCACTCCGGTGCCGCCCGGGGGATTGAAAGTCGTAATCCTTCCCGCCGACGGCGTGAACTTTTCCGGATGCTCGGCATTGATGCGGCATTCGATGGCGTGTCCGCGATGCAGAATGGGGCCATGCAGCACATTCTCCAGGCGCTCGCCGGCCGCCAGCAGAATCTGGCTCTTCACCAGGTCCACGTCGGTGACCATTTCCGTGACCGGATGCTCCACCTGGATGCGCGTGTTCATCTCGATGAAGTAGAGCTTGCGGTCTTCGTCCATCAGGAATTCGATGGTGCCGGCGTTCACGTAGCCCACGTCGGAAAGCGTCTTACAGAGAACCTGTCCGATCTGATCGCGCAGTTCGGGTGAGACCTGCGTCGACGGCGACTCTTCCAGCAGCTTCTGGTGGCGGCGCTGGATGGAGCACTCGCGTTCGCCCAGGCTGGCCACGTTTCCGTACTGGTCGGCCAGGATCTGGAACTCAATGTGGCGCGGGCGCTCCACAAATTTTTCCATGTAGAGATCGCCGTTGCCGAAAGCGGCCGCCGCCTCCGATGACGCCGCCTTGAAGAGTGCGGGCAGTTCTTCCTCGCTGCGCACGATGCGCATGCCACGCCCGCCGCCGCCCGCCGAGGCTTTGATGATCACAGGAAACCCGACCTGGCGGGCCCATTCCATGGCTTCGCCGTCGCTCGCCAGAATTCCTTCCGACCCCGGCAGAATAGGAACACCGGCACGCTTCATCGCAGCCCGGGCTTTTTCCTTTTCGCCCATCAGCCGGGTAATTTCAGGGGGAGGGCCGATGAACTTGATATTGCAGGTCTCGGCGACTTCCGCGAAGTTGGCATTTTCCGCCAAGCAGGCCGTAGCCGGGATGAATCGCGTCCACGTTGGCGATTTCCGCCGCGCTGATTACTGACGGGATATTGAGATAGCTCTGCGCCAGTTGCGGCGGGCCGATGCAGATGGCTTCGTCGGCAAAACGCACGTGCAGCGAATTACGGTCGGCTTCGCTATAAATGGCAACGGTGCGGATGCCCAGCTCTTTGCAGGCGCAGATGACCCGCAAGGCAATCTCTCCGCGATTGGCGATCAGGATTTTCTTGAACATGAGCTAGTTGGTCAAGCAAAGAACTTCTTCCACAGAGAGCACAGAGAAAGCAACAACGGAAAACTTCACCGAAATAGCATCGTGTGGTCAATACCTGGACTATCAGCATCGAAAGGCTTTTTCTAGTCCGTTGGTTTTCTCTGTGTCTCTGTGCCTCTGTGGTGAAAAGAGGATTGGCCCACGTAACTACTTCCGCGGCCTGATGGCGAATAGCTCCTGCCCGTACTCGATCGGCGCATTGTTCGCGACCAGCTTTTTCACGATTTCGCCCGCCACGTCGGACTCAATTTCATTCATCAACTTCATGGCTTCCACGATGCACAGAATCTGGCCGGCCTCGACGATGTCTCCGGGCTTCACAAACGGTGGAGATCCGGGGGAAGGCGACTCGTAGAACGTGCCCACGATCGGGGAGCGCACGATGTGCAACCCTTCTTCCGGCGCCGGCGCTTTCTCAGGAACCGGCGGGGGCGGAGGCGTAGAGACCGTCCCGGGCACGGGCGCAGTGCCGAGCTCCGGGGCCGGAGGCGGCGCCGCGTGCACGGTAAAAAAGCGCGCGTCCGGCGCGGACGACGAGGCCACGGGCTCGCTTCCCCGCTTGATCCGCACTTTGACATCGCCGCGTTCCAGTTCGAACTCAGCGATGTCCTTCTCGATTAAGAACTCTATGAGTTCCTTTAGTTCTTTCTGATTCATCGTTATGCGGTGGGACCGACTTCTGCCTTCTTGGGCGCCCGCCGGAAAGGCACAACTAACCCGGAGCATCTCCCGGTGTCAGGGAGACGACCGCCGCTTCAAATCGCCACGAGTTCCTTGCTGGTGGGGGTCAAAACCTCGCACCCATGTTCGGTGACTACAACCATGTCTTCGATCCGTACTCCCCACTTGCCGGGAACATAGACTCCGGGCTCGATGGTGATCACCATGCCCGGCTGCAGGATCTCCTTCTGCCCGGCAGCCACCCGGGGCGCCTCGTGGATTTCCAAGCCTACGCCGTGACCGGTGGAATGCGTGAAATATTTTGCTAAACCACTTCTTTGCAGCGACTTGCGGGCAGCGCGATCAACCTCACTCACGCTGATGCCGGGCCTCACGGCGTCCACCGCAGCCTGCTGCGCCTGCTTTACCGCCTGGTAAACTCCGCGGGCCTCCGCAGAGGGGTGACCCACATACACAGTGCGGGTCATGTCGGAACAATAACCCGAGAGTATAACACCGAAGTCACAGACCACGAATCCCTGCCCAGGGATAGCGGCTTGCGAAGCCCGACCATGAGGCAACGCCGAGCGCTCTCCGGAAGCGATAATGGTCTCAAACGACATGGCCTCCGCCCCGGCTGTGCGCGCCGGCGTACTCCATTTCGGCAGCCACCGCGGTTTCGCGGACACCTGGGCGAATCACTTCGAGCGCCCGATCGAAAAGGCTGGCGCCCAGAAGCACTGCGGATCGAAGGCAAGCAATCTCTTCCTCTTCCTTCACCATGCGGACCTGCTCGACCAGGGCCGGGGCCTCGCGCAGACGGAAGCCCGAGGGCAGCATTCGTGCGATGTGCGACCGGGCCGCCACCGTCATGTGCTCGCTCTCAATCCCAATCTTCGACGGAGCTTGACGGCCTTTCTTCTGTTGCGCAGACAGCCACGCGGCGGCCGCCGCCGCGAGCGGTCCCTGGCGAGCGATGACGATCTGTGCCGTCCGCTACTTCGGCCCGCGCCTGCTCGGTGTACCGCCCATCGGTGATGAACACGCTCTTCGTTCCGGTTAGAAGAAGGGCGCCGGAGCTGCCGGTGAATCCGCAGAGATAGCGAAGGTTGGCGGGATGTGTGACCAGCAAGCCGTCCAGGCGATGGGTAGAAAGAGAATCTTGCAGACGCAGTTGACGGCCGCGATGGTCCATCCCAGGAGTTTAGCAAGGCCTCGCGTTCGTCGCTGAATGCGAACCGTTGCTGCGGAATTTGCGCGAGTACAGAGGCAGCAAGAAACCTCGATTCGGTTTTTGGTGGAGGGACGGCTTTTAGCCGTGCCGCCGGAGCCGTCAGAAACATATCGCGCTTTAGCGCCTGAGGTCGGCTCCGTGGCCCTCAGGGGCTTAAAGCCCGAAGCGCTGGGATCGCTGACGGCACAGGTGAAGCCGTGCCCTTCCCAAAAGCGAGGAGTCCGGGGATAGCGGTGGGGCCCCGCGAACAGGTAAGATCCTCGGTCTATGGCCCAACGGCTCGTTCTTTACAACGCACCGGCGAATCCCGGCGCCTTTAATCGCTTCTGTCACCAGACGCACATTCCGCTGGTTCAAAAGATACCCGGTCTGAGTTCGTATTTGATCAGCAGCGGTCCGGTGCAGGCAGTCGCGGGGACCGCGCCGCATCTGATCGCGACCCTGCAATTCGACTCACTGGTTGACCTGAACGCGGCGGCGCTCGCATCTCCCGAAGGACAGGCCGCGGCGGGCGACCTGTCGAACTTCGCATCCGCGGGCGCGACCGTCCTGATCCAGGACACTCAGGCACTCTGAATGCCAAGCGATCCATTGCTCGCATTCGCGCAACGTTACGCGGCGGCCTGGTGCAGCCAGGATGCGGCAAGTGTAGCCGCCTTTTATTCAGCTGATGGTTCGCTGTCCGTCAACGATAGCCCTCCGGCAGTGGGGCGCTGCGCAATCGCGGAGGTAGCTCAATCATTCATGACTGCGTTCCCGGACATGCGGGTAGTCATGGACAAGGTGATCGAGCAGGCTGACCGCGCCGAGTTCCACTGGACGTTAATCGGCACCAACTCAGGGCCGGGAGGGACTGGGCAGCGGCTTCGCATCAGTGGCGTCGAGCTTTGGCAGATAGGAAGGGATGGGTTCATCGCCTCCTCGCGGGGCCATTTCGACAGCTCCGAATACCGTCGTCAACTAGGGCAAGGACTGCAGAAGTGACACTGAGCTCCCAGCCATACGCTGCCTGTGGTGAACTATGTTGAAATAACAATTCAAATGGCCGAGTAGTCGTAAGCTAATCGGCGCTGCTAAGCGGCGAAATCCAATGTCAAAGATCCGCAGGCGGGGCGCCCGCGCCACACCCTCTCATGTGCAAAACAAAACCGCCAGCCTGAGTGTTTCAGGAGCCGGCGGCTGTCTTTACTGCTACGTCGTTGCTGTCTGCTTGCTATGTCTGAATGATGCGGGGCGTGATGAAGAAGATCAGCTCCTGGTTGGAGGTGCTGACGCTTGTCCGCTTGAACAGATTGCCCAGATACGGAATATTTCCCAGCAACGGCACCTGCGAGATGTTGACTGAGTTCTGGGTCTGGATCACACCGCCGATGACCACCGTGCCACCGTCGGTCACCAGGACCTGGGTGGTTGCCTGCTGGGTGATCAACGTCGGGTTGCCCTGTACCGTACGGCCGAAGTCAGGAGTCGTGTTTTCCACATCCACGTTCAGGAAGATGGTGCCTTCCGACGTGATCTGGGGAACCACCGTCAACCGCAGGAACGCATCCACGTAAGTCACCGTAGGCGGTCCACCCAACTGGGCCTGTGTCACGATCGGTACGCGCACGCCCTGGCGAACCAGGGCCTGGATGTTGTTCTGCGTGACCACTCGCGGACGGGAAAGTATTTTCAGCAGACCGCGCGACTCGGCCATGGTGAGCACGGCATCGATACGCACATTGTTGCTGGCGTTAAGAAAGTTGATGCCGCTGTTCGGACTGGTGACGGGCAGGTTCGAGAACAACGGAATCTGCTGGCCGGTGGTGGGTGAAGGCACTGAAGTTCCGATGATCGGATAGAGTGGGCTGAGGCCGAACACCGACGTCGGCGAAGAGCCTACCGCCGATGCGCCTCCAACCGAGGTGTTTCCATTACCCCAACCGAAACCAAGCTGGGTACCGATATCGCGTGCGAAGCTGCGGGTTGCGGCCACGACGCGGGCTTCAATTTCAACTTCCTGGGTCTTGCGATCAAGCTGCGTAAGCAGCCGGTCGATGCTCGGCATCACCGAAGGAATGTCCTGGATGATCAGAGCGTTGGTGCGGTCATCCGAGATGACGTCTCCGCGCTGGGTCAGGAAATTCTTCAGCGTGGGGACGACATCCTTGGAGTGCGCATAGCTCAGGAACCGGGTGACGGTAACTTTGTCCACCGCCAGCGCTTCCGCTTCCACCTGGGCGCGCCGTGATTCCGCTTCCTTGCGCATGGTTTCGACGGTTGCGATGCGGAGTACGTTGCCTTCGAGTTGCCGTGACAGGTCGTTGTTCTTCAGAACGATGTCCAGCGCCTGGTCCCACGGCACATCGTCGAGGACGATGGTCAGGGTTCCTTTGACGTTGGGATCGAGAACCACGTTCAGACCGCTGATTTCGTGAATCAGGCGGAAGAAATCTTTCAGGTCCACATCCTTCAGATTGACCGAGATGGGCTCACCGGTGTACTTCGGCCCGGTGATGGCGGGCGTCTGCGAGGCTTGGGCCTTCTGTTCAGCGGCCATGTTCACCGCCGGTTGCACGCCACTCGACTGCATGGCGGCGCTGGCCGGAGGCAACAGGTTGCCATCGGGTCGGGAGACAAACTTTCCGGCCGCCGTGACGGCCCGTGCGGGAGGCTCGATCGCTGCAGCCGTGGTATCGTCGCTCGCGGCCTTCGGAGAGTAGGAAGGCTCGATGAACGCGAAGTCCGTGGCGTGAGCGGAAGTCTGAATCAACTTGGCTTCCTTGGCCGGAGCAGCGAACTCGGCGACCACAGGAGCGAGAGGAGCCGTTGCGACTTCAGTCTTGGCGCACGACAGGCTGCACGGCCGGGACCTTAACTGCTGCCGGCTGCGATGCCTGGGCAATCTCTGACTTGGTGTAGAGCTTCAGGACCAACGTGTTGTCGCTGCCCGCCACCAGTTCGTGACGGCACGCCTTGGTCAGATCGACCACGACGCGGGAAGAGCCTTGGCCGTCCATGCCGAGCCGGACGTCCTTGACTCCGTCGCCGTCAACACTGATGAGGCCGCGCGAGGTGGCGACTACCGTATTCGGCAGTTCGACCACGATGCGGGCCGGGCTTTCCAGCGTGCTCAGCCGCGGCTTCACGGTTCCGCGGGCGCTGATCTCGACGCTGAAGCCGTCGCTGGTGCGCACCACGTTTACCTTCTGCAGCGCGGCGTGCTTCGGAGCGTCCGTGCCCGCGCTCTGGGTCTGCGCCGAGGCGGTAATGAAAATTACCAGCAGCGGCAGTAAAACTGTCAGAAATTGCTTTCGCATTTCGCTCTCCCCACTGGACTCGCGCTTGGCTCGCCCCGTGATCTTTCTAGCCAGATTTGTTTCCGCCGGATTCCCGGCCAATCCCATCGCCGGCCTAGACCGCCGAAGTCGTAATCTTCTTGGTCACTTCCCGCATTGACGGCTTGCCCATGCGGTCCTGGACCGTTTCCTTGAAAATGATCGAATCGCCAGTGATCTTCACCACGAAACCGTTGAACACCGGATCGTTCTCGCGCAGGAAATACGCCTTGTTCAAGCTGTTGACTACGACCGCGATCATCCCGGAGTCGGCCTTTACGACGCCCTTGAGATTGATCTGGTCAATGGCGAGGCAGCGCTTGCCGGTGCTGCATCCCGAGCCAATCATGCTGCGATTGACCACCGGGCTGACGAAGGGATCGCGCCGGCTGGTCATGTTTACGCGCGTGGGCGCATCCGATTTCGCTTCCGCGGGCTTCTTCTGGTTCTCGACCGCAATCTGCTGCTTGGGCTGCGATTTCTGGTGGGCCGCTGCCGGCTTGGCTTTGGGCGCGGCTTTCGCTGAAATCTTGGCTGCCGGGGCGCCGCTCTTCTGGGCCGGGCTGCCGGTCTGCTGCGCTGCCTGCAGCGTAACCTTCGTGTTGTTGATGACGGTGGGGTTCTGCCCCAGGGCAGTTCCTGCCGCCATCGCCAGGAAAACAATTCCAGTCGTCAGCTTCATATGGTCCCCTGCTTTTTCACCGGCGCAGGCTGACCCGGTTTTGCGGCAGCTCCACCCGATGGATCCAAGTCATGACTGAAGAATGTGGTCGCGGTGCAGGTGGCCACAACGCTCTCGTTCGGCCGCGTACTGGTACGTGTGCTTCGCCTTGGCGTCCGTGGGCCGCTTGGTGGTTGCCACCTGCAGACCCGAGACATTCACGATGCGTTCCAGCTTGCCCACGTTCTCGAAGAAATTCCGCATCGAGTAGTACGGACCATCGAGTTCTATCTCGAAGGGCACCTCGGTGTAGAAGTCTTTGGCCGCGGTTGGCTTGGAGGTATAGCGGCGCAGTTCGATCCCGGCCTTGGCGGCTTCGGCGTTCATCATCTTCATGAAGCCCGGCACTTCTTTCTCGTCGGGAACGATCTTGCGCTCGATCTCCAGCTGCTGCTTGAGGCTGGCCAGCTGGCGCTCGATATCCACCAGCTTGGGCTTGTAGGATTCCAGTTCCGCGTTTTCACGGAGCTTGGTGTCCAGGGCGGCCTGGGCTGTCGCGTTGGCTTCGCGCTGGCTCTTGAACAAGGTGAAGTACAGGGCGCCGGTGATTAATGCCGCCACGCCCAGCGCCGCTGCCCACTGTTTAATGCCCGAAAGTTCGTTAAAGTTGGCCATAGTTTTCTGCCTTCCTAGGACTTCGCCTTTTCGCAGGTCAAGGTGAAGTTGAAAGCCTGCATTTCTTTATAAGTGTCGTCCTGGTAGGTCTCTTTGATTTCGATGTTCTTGAAGTGTCCGGTCTTCTGCAGATTCGAGATCAGACTGGCCACCGCGTCCGTGCTCAGGGCCATGCCGTCGATGTCGATGCTGGCGCCCTGATCCTTCATGCTGTTCAGCCAGACGGCTTCGGTGTTGTTCACCGTCTGCCCAACCGTGTTCAGCAGATCGACCGGGCCGGACTGGGCCGCGCGCAACTGGTCAATGACATCAACCCGCCGCTTGTAGTTATCGGCTTCACGCTGGCGCTCGAGGTAGCGCGCCTTCACGTCGGCCAATTCCGCGTTCTTCCGCTGCGCCACTTCCATCTTGGCGGCGATGTCCCGGTGCTGCTTGTCCAATTGGTACCAGTAGCCCACGTTGACCAGGGCAGCCAAAACCAGTACGACCAGGACCTTCAGCTTCGGTGAGCCTACGTCACCCACTTCCATGACGGCGGCCGCCGAGGCTGCGGATCGCTTGTTCTTTCCCTTTTGTGCTCCCAGCAGGTTGATTCGGATCATAAGTCTTCAAAACTCCTTAAGGCCAAACCCACCGCAACTGCCATCTGGCCGGCATTCTGCTCGATCAACTGCACTCCCGGTCCTTCGGTCGGCAGGCCGATCTTCTGGAACGGATTGAAGATCTCCACCGGCAGCGAGAACTCCTGGCGTAAGGCATCAACCAGACCGGGAACCTTGGAAGAACCGCCCGCCAGATAAATCTTCTCGATATGCTCTCCCGCCGAGCTGGCGCGGAAGAAGTCGAACGTCTTCTGAATCTCCAGCACGATGATCTCGGTCACCTGTTGCAGGATGGGCGTCTTCGCATCTTCACTGACCGTGCCCACCTTGTGGCCCAGCTTCAGGGACTCAGCGTCGTCGAAGCTCAGGTCCAGCTCCTTCTGCAGCGAATCCGTGTACTGGTGTCCGCCCACGCTGACGTCACGCGGGAACAGCGGCGTGGTGCCCTTCACGATGTTGATGTTCATCACGCTCGCGCCCAGGTTCAACAGAGCCACCACCTGTGCCGGCGCGGGCTCGTAGTTGTACTCGTAGCAGTTCTGCAAGGCCAGCGCATCGATGTCCACGATAGCCGGAGTCTTGCCCGCCATCGAGAGTACGTTGGTGTAGTTGAGAATCTTGTCTTTCTTGACAGCCACCAGCAGAACGTCCATCTGCGGGCTGCCGGCATCTTCGGAGAGGATCTGATAGTCGAGGTTTACATCAGCCAGATCGAAGGGAATGTGCTGCGCCGCTTCCTTCTGGATGGTCTCGGCCAGTTCCTGGTCGCTCATCGAGGGCAGCGAGATCTTTTTCACGATCACCGAGTGGCCGCTTACCGCTGTGGCCACGGCTTTCGCCTTGATGGCGTTATCGGTGAACAGCTTCGAGATTGCGCTCGACACGGTTCCGGAATCCACGATCATGGAGTCCACAACGATATCCGGCGCCAACGGTTCCAGGCCCAGGTGCGCCACTTCGATACCGTTCCGTCCCTTCCTCAGTTCCACAGCCTTGATGCTGGAGGAACCCACATCCAGACCAACAATCGTTTTTGATCCCAATCCAAACATGTGCCCGCCTTTTACGGTTGCCCGGCAGCCTTGCCAGCCGCCTTCGGTTTCTTCCTGCTGCCTTTCGCTTCCATCTGGCTCGACTTCTCTTCCATCCACTGGTCCAGCCTCGACTTCTTGAAGCGCCAGCGGTTGCCCAGCTTGAAAGCGGGAATCTTCTGCTCGCCTACATACTTGTAAAGCGTGTCCGGACTCACTCCCAGGTATTGCGACGCCTGGCGAATGTTCATGACTTCACGCGAGTCGGCCATAGTTCCAAACCCCTTCCACAGATTTCAGGCCCGGTGTCGGGCAAACGTTGGGAGAAAATTCCTCGCACAATTTGCGTTCGAGTGAATTTAGGTGTGCTGAGCATATATCAACCGGTAAACTGCCAAGGTCAAGGCGTATCTTCGGGTTTTAGCGGGTTTTGTACCTGTTTTCTGGAAAGTGGCTCCGAGGGAGTTGCAGGATGACGCTATATGTAGTAGTTCTAGACGATCTTATATACAACCTGATGCGGTGTTTATACACTCGGTTCGAACGTTACCCCAGCTGCGTAACTAAAGTACTAGAGACGTTACTCAGGTATCTGGACAGACGGAAAGGTTTAGGAAAGCAGTAATCGCGCCAAATTATTGGCCCTGATGGGGTTGATCTTGGTAGCGCCGACGTCTCGCCGGCTATCCTTCGGGCGTCCCGCCCGCAGAACGACGGCCGCGACACTCGCGGCGAGGGCAGGATGCCCTCGCGACAGCCGCCGGGACGGCAGCGCTACGAAAAATCTAATACTCCGACAGCTCTTTCATGGCGCGAAACAAGTCCGCGGTCTGGGGCAGGATGGCGTTTTCCAAGTCGGGGTGGTAAGCCACGTACACATCCATGGCAGCGACGCGGCGCACCGGCGCGTCCAGGTGCTCAAACATCTGGTCGGCGATACGGGCTGCAATCTCGGCACCGTAGCCCCAGCTCAGGGTGTCTTCGTAAGCCACGAGCGCCCGGTTGGTCTTTTGCACAGAGGCCGCGATGGTCTCCCAGTCGAAGGGATTCAGGCTGCGCAGATCGATCAACTCCGCTTTCACTCCGTGTTCGCGCTCCAGTTTCTGAACGGCCTGTAAGGCCCGCGGGACAACCGCTCCGTAGGTAATAACGGTGAGATCGGTTCCCGGCTGCACCACTTTGGCTTTGCCGAACGGCACCATGTAGTCCGGACCGGGATAGGGCGCTCGGCCGTAGGTTTCGCGATAGAGACGTTTGTGTTCGAGGAAGAGCACGGGGTCGTCGCAACGGATCGCGGTGCGCAGCAGGCCCGCGGCGTCCAGCGCGTTCGATGGAAATACCACCCGCAGGCCCGGAATATGGGTGAAGACACTCTCGCCGCACTGGGAGTGATAAATAGCCCCGCCGGTCAGGTAGCCGCCAATGGCGACGCGGATAACGCAGGGCGCAGAAAATGTGTTGTAGGAGCGCCAGCGGATCAGCGGCAGCTCGCTGCGCAGTTGCATCATGGCGGGCCAGATGTAGTCGAAGAACTGTATTTCGACCACCGGCTTCAGCCCGCGTGTCGCCATGCCCGTGGCACGGCCGACGATGTTGGCTTCCGCGATTGGCGAGTTGAACACGCGGTCGGAGCCGAATTCCATCTGTAGTCCCGCGGTCAGCTTGAAGACGCCGCCCTTGCCTTTGACCAGTTTCTGCTTGAGATAGTCCTCACGGCTGCAGTCGGCCACGTCTTCCCCGAAGATCACGATGCGTTCGTCGCGGCGCATCTCGTCGCGCAACGTGGCAGTGATCAGATCGGCCATGGTTTTGGGTGCCGGCTTCTTGCCGTCGGCAGATACGGACTCGGGCCTGAATGCCGAAGGTTGGGTTTCGAAGGCAGACGACGTCGGATCCAGGTTCGGCGAATACACGTACTGCAGAACCGTGTCGGGCGACGGCGGAGGCGCCTGCAGCGCGCGGTCGACCGCAACTTGCAGATCGTCGTCCACCTGCTTCTCCAGGCGGTTGATGCCCTTCTCGTCGAGAATGCCCTCGCGTATGAGGAACATCTGCATGCGTGTAATGGGATCGCGCTGGGCATCGCGCTGGCGCTCGACATCCGGCCGGTAGAGCCGTTCGTCGTCGGAGAGCGAGTGCGAGTACGGACGGATCACGTGGGCGTGGACAAAAGCAGGACCGTGTCCGGCGCGGCAATGTGCCACCGAGCGCACAAAGGCGGCGTAGCTGGCCACCGGGTCGGTTCCATCTACTTCTTCAAAGTGGAAGTTGGGGAAGCCGCTGACCAGGCGGGAAATGTTTCCGCCCGCGGTCTGCACTTCGACCGGCACCGAGATGGCGTATCCGTTGTCCTCGACAACGAAAATCAGAGGGAGCCGCAGGTTGGAAGCGGTGTTCAACGCCTCCCAAAACTCGCCTTCACTGGTGGTGCCTTCGCCCAGAGAAACGTAGGTGATTTCGTCGCCGTGGAACTTCACGTCTTTGAACTGCCGGTAATCGCCGGTGGCTTTGTGGGCGGACATCAGGATGAGCGGCGTAATAGCGGCCGACTTCGGCGCAGCCTACCGCCTGCAGAATCTGGGTTCCGGTGGGCGACGAGCCGGTGACGATATTGAGGTCAGGGATACTCCAGTGCGAAGGCATCTGCCGCCCGCCGGAACTGGGGTCTTCGCCCGAACCCACCGCCTGCAGCAGCATGTCGTAGGCGGTCGCACCCAGGGCCAGGCACAGCGCCCGGTCGCGATAATAAGGATAAAACCAGTCGTAGCCGGCCTTCAGGGCGAAGGCGGCGGCCACACCCACCGCTTCATGGCCGGCGCCGGAGATCTGGAAGAAGATTTTCTGCTGTCGTTTGAGCAGGATCTCCTGATCGTCCACCCGCCGGGAGGCATACATGTGGCGGTAGGCTTCGATCAGTTGTTCGCGGGAGAGACCTTCGTAGGTCTTGCCGGCTTTCTTGACATCGCGTTCGGATACTGCGGCCGATTTAGGGTCAGTCTTTGTGGTGGCCATCCGGTTCCCTTAGATGCGAGTGTACAAGAACCCTTTGCATTGTAAATCGGGAGGGGGGCTTTCGGCACTTGGCAATTAGTAATTACCCCGGAATCATTCCGATCGTCTCCAGCCAGGTCTCGACCGAGCTGACGCCAATCCCGAGTACTGCGCACCAAACGCTTTCATCATTTATTCTGACACTACTGGCATGATCAAATTCAATCGCCCATTCGATCCGCACACCATCCAGCTGGTGATCTTCGATCTTGACGGCACGCTGATTGATTCCCGCCTGGACCTGGTGCACTCGGTCAATGCCACGCTGCGGCACATGAAGCGTCCCGAACTGCCGGACGATGTGATTGCCAGCTACGTCGGGGATGGAGCGCCGGTGCTGATTGGCCGGGCACTCGGCAGCGAGGCCGACGACGAGAAGCTGGTGCGCTCAGGCCTGGAATATTTCCTCACGTACTACCGCGAACACAAGCTGGATCACACCCACTTGTACGACGGGATACTCAGAAGCGCTGGCGACTCTCCAGAATTGCCACAACGGGCAGCCTCGCAAGATGGCCGTGCTCTCCAACAAGCCGGTGCACCCGTCACGTGCCATTGTCGAGGCGCTGGGGTTGGGAAAGTTTTTTTCCCGGGTGTACGGCGGCAACAGCTTTCCCACCAAAAAGCCCGATCCCGAGGGTGCGCAGACCATCCTGCGAGAGATGAAGACCGAGCCGCAGGAAGCCCTGATCGTCGGCGACTCCGGCGTCGATGTCCTCACCGGACGCAATGCCGGAACGTGGACCTGCGGCGTGACCTACGGCTTCGCTCCGCATACCCTGCGCGAAACCCCGCCGGACGTGGTGCTCGATAAGCCGTCCAGAGTTGGCGGAATTGTTTCGACGCTCCGTTCCTGACTCCTCTGTCCTCAGTGTCCTCCGTGGTTAACGCTGTCTTCGGCTCTGCATCAGCTAAACTGCCATCGAGGATGAACAAACCGATAGCGACAGCCAGCTTCACACCCGCCGAACTGCGCAAGCTGCGCAGCCTGAAAGATCCATACGGAATCCAGCGCTATCTCGACGACATGCCGTACCATCTCGCCGACACCGCCTGGTCGCCGCGCCGCGTGCTTCGCGAAAATACTTCGCACTGTCTCGAAGGAGCGATTTTCGCCGCGGCGGCGTTGCGCGCGAACGGCTTTCCCCCGCTGATCTGGGATCTCGAAGCCGAGCACGACACCGACCACGTTCTCGCCATTTACCGGGTGAAAGGCCACTGGGGAGCGGTGGCGAAGTCGAACTACACCGGCTGCCGCTATCGCGAGCCGGTCTATCGTTCGCTGCGCGAGCTGGCCATGAGCTATTTCAATCTCTATTTCAACCTGCGGCGGGAGCGGACTCTGCGTACATTTTCCCGTCCGGTGAACCTGGCCCGCTTCGACCATCTGCACTGGATGACCACGGAGAAACCGATCTGGTTCATCGTGTATCACCTGCTCGAGATCCCCCATACCAAGCTGCTGCGGCCGGGGATGGCCAGGCATCTGCATCGCATCGACGAGAGATTGTTTCGGGCGGAGACGCTGGGGAAGGCGGAGAAATCGTAGCGCCGGCGGCGAGGGCAAGATGCCCTCGCGACAGCCGCCCGGGACGGCGGCGCTGCTAGAAACCAAGATTCATCGTCGACCACGCATCATGGGCCACCCGAACTGATCCCGTTCGGGCACAATAGATACCAAGCGATTTTCAGGCTTTAAGCGTACAGAAAATTCCGTTCTCGGCGGGAAACGCCTTATGTAGGCTTCCCCCGGTCGTGAAGGATAAAGGCTTTTCATTACTTCCCGTGTAGAGTACGCCGTCGACGCGATAAGTGTAATGAACCTCGGCTACGTCGCACCCGTACACAGCCTTCGAGCAAGCTGAGCTCGTTATGGTCGGGGCCAAGCCCCGCTTTCGAGTCTCTTGATCGTGCGGATCATCACTCGAAAGAGGTAATTGAGAAAGATGTCGACAAACCAACCAGCCATTTGGGTACAAGGTGTAGCAGAAAGCGAGCAAGACCAGTGAGAAGCAGCCAGGTGTTGCAATTCGAGCCTCTAGCTCGAAAGCTGGTCTTAGCTCGCCACAGACCATGCCTTTCGCGATATTTGCGGTGCGTGCTTTCCAGAATACAATCCTTTCATGAAGGCTCGACTCCTATTGCTGTTGCTCGCAACCACGGCCTGGGCGCAGAGCGCGCCCGACATGGCTTCGGCGCCGCACTACCGGCTGTTACTGGCGAACGATCAGGTCCGCGTGTTTGCGCTCACGCTCAGACCTCTGGAGCGGACCATGGCACGGCACGATCACAACTTCCTGGTGGTTGCGCTGCTGGATTGCGACGTAGTGATCTGGCCGGAAGGAGAGTCCGACATAGTCGGACTTTCACTTCAGCCAGGGCGATGTGCGCTTTTACTCCGGCGGAGCGCGCGCTCGGCATGCGCAATGACCGCACCACGGAATATCGCAATGTCACCGTCGAATTTCTCGATCCTAAAGTGACGAACTACGGCTATCAGAGTTATTCCGGCAAGTGGGACTACGGTCCCGTCTCCATAGCTCCGCCGGTTGATCCCCACGCCAGGTTCATGAATTCGCTGTTGCTGGGAGCGGCCACGGTGAGTGATGTACAACTGCTTTCCCGCGATCCCTTTCCGCCGCCGGAGAAACCGGGTCCGGAGTTGCTGATTCCGGTCACCGACATCGACCTGAAAGCCGGTGAGTACGAGCGAATACGCAAATCGTCGGGCGACGTGGTCTGGATCCCGGCGGGACGGAAAGCCACATTTCTCAACGCGACCTCTGATCCGGTGCGGTTTATCGTCGTTCAATTCACGCCCGAGGCCGAAGCTAGTTGATTCCCGAGGCATCTCTCGGGAACCGGCCTGGTTCTAAGCCCGTAATATCCGATACGAAGCTCTCCTATGAATCGGTCCGCAGCCTCACTCATTCTTCTTGGTTTCCTTTCGTGGCCCGCGCTAGCGCAGAACCAGCCGGCAGAAAACCCGTCCCGGAGCGTGCCGGCAGCCCCGCAGCTTTCCCAGGACCAGATTCGCGCGCTTATTCGCGAGTGGCCGACAAGGACATCGAGAATGACAAGAAACAGAGCGACTACACCTACATTCAGCGCGAGGAGGAACACAAACTCGACGGCAACGGACAGGTAAAGTCGAGCGAATCGAAAACCTCAGGAAATCATGGTGCTGTATGGAGAACAGGTACGAACGCCTGATCGCCAAGGACGACAAGCCGCTCTCCGAAAAGGATGCGGCAAAGAAGAAGAAAAAATCCAGAAACTGATCGACAAGCGCAAGAATGAAAGCGAAGAGCAGCGCAAGAAGCGGCTGGAAACGGAAGAAAAAGATCGCGAAGACGCCCGCAAGTTTGTAAGTGAAGTCGCCGACGCTTACAACTTCCGGCTGATCGGCATGGAGAACCTCGATGGACGCGAGACCTATGTGATCGACGCCGATCCGCGTCCCGATTTTCAGCCTCATCTTAAGGAAGCGAAGATCCTGCCCAAGTTTCGTTTTCGCGTCTGGATCGACCAGGCCGAATCGCAATGGGTCAAGCTGGACGTGGAATGCATTGACACCGTTTCCGTGGGATGGTTTCTGGCGCGAATTCACAAAGGATCGCGCCTGCTGATCGACCAGACTCGGGTCAACGACGAAGTCTGGCTGCCCCGGCATGTCGCGGTCAAAGTGGATGTGCGGGTCGCCCTGCTGAAGAACTTCAACGTCGAGGCAGACGTGACCTATCGCGACTACAAGAAGTTTCGTACGGATACGAAGATCGTTCCGGTGGGAGAGTTGCAGGAGCAGCACTGAAATGTTAGCGCGAGAAGTTCGGGGCGGCGGCGAAATGCATAGGTCCTTCACGGCCTGAAGGCCGTTCAGGATGACAAGACGATGCGGGTCAGTCCTTCTTCTCGGCTACTTCGAGCCGGGTCTCGGCTCGCTTGAGCGCGTCTTCGGCGTGAGTGAAGTCGGCTTCGGTCTTGCCGTTTTGCAAAGCTTCCTCGGCCCGCCGCTTGGATTCCTGGGCGCGCTTCACATCAATTTCCTGCGGACGCTCGGCAGTTTCGGCCAGGATCGTGACCTTGTCCGGAAGCACTTCGGCGAATCCCCAGGCCACGGACAAATAGTGTGTCTGGCCACCCTTGCGATAGCTGATTTCGCCGACCGCCAATTCGGTAATCAGCGGCGCGTGGCCGGGCAGGATGCCGAGATATCCATTCTTGCCGGGAATCTGGATTTCCTCCGCCACGTCTTTCACCACCATTTTTTCCGGCGTGACGATCTCGAGTTGGAAAGTGTCAGCCATCAGTCTTCAGTCGTCAGTCTTCAGTCGTCAGCAAACACGTCAACAGCAGTTCAGTCTCGGTCTCGGTCGTGCTGACGACTGACGACCGACGACTGACGACTGCTCTTACGCTGCTTTCATCTTCTCCGCCGCTTCGAGCACTTCTTCAATCGTGCCCTTCATGTAAAAGGCCTGTTCGGGGATGTCGTCGTACTTGCCTTCGTTGATTTCCTTGAAGCCTTTTACCGTGTCGGCAACTTTCACGTAGCGTCCCGGCGAGCCGGTGAACTGTTCGGCCACGTGGAACGGTTGCGACAGGAAGCGCTGAATCTTTCGGGCCCGCGCCACGCTGACCTTCTGGTCTTCGCTCAGTTCGTCGATACCGAGAATCGCGATGATGTCCTGCAGATCTTTGTAGGTCTGCAGTGTCTTCTTCACGCCTTGCGCCACGTCGTAGTGGTCCTGACCGACGATGCGCGGATCGAGAATGCGCGAGGTCGAAGCCAGCGGATCGACTGCGGGATAAATTCCAATCTCGGTCAACGCGCGCGAAAGCACGGTGGTCGCGTCCAGGTGAGCAAACGTCGTTGCCGGCGCGGGATCGGTGAGATCGTCGGCGGGCACGTAGATGGCCTGCACCGACGTGACCGAACCTTTCTTCGTCGAGGTGATGCGCTCCTGCAACTCGCCCATTTCGGTGGCCAGGTTCGGCTGGTAGCCCACGGCGCTGGGCATGCGGCCGAGCAGCGCGGAAACTTCCGATCCGGCCTGGGTGAAACGGAAAATGTTGTCGATGAACAGCAGCGTGTCCGCGCCTTCTTCGTCGCGGAAAAATTCGGCGACCGTCAGCCCGGTCAGCGCGACGCGCAGACGCGCGCCGGGCGGCTCGGTCATCTGTCCGTAGATCAGCGCGGCTTTGGATTTTGCCGGATCGCCCGGCTTGATGACGCCGGACTCCGTCATTTCCAGCCACAGATCGTTGCCTTCACGGGTCCGTTCGCCGACGCCGGCAAACACGGAATATCCGCCGTGCTGCTTGGCGACGTTGTTGATCAGTTCCTGGATGAAGACGGTCTTGCCGACACCGGCGCCGCCGAACAATCCAATCTTGCCGCCCTTCAGAAACGGCTGGATGAGATCGACGACCTTGACGCCGGTTTCGAACATCTCGGCGGTGGTCGCCTGATCTTCAAACAGCGGCGCCGGACGATGGATCGGCATGGTCTTGGTGTGCTGGATCGGCCCCAACTGGTCGACCGGTTCGCCGATCACGTTCATCACGCGTCCCAGCGTGCCGCGGCCCACGGGCACGGAGATCGGTCCGCCCTGGTCGATGGCTTTCATGCCGCGCACCATGCCTTCGGTGGCTTCCATGGCGACGCAGCGCACCCGGCCTTCGCCCAGGTGCTGCTGCACTTCCAGAATCACGTTGACCGGGTTGGGCACGGTGAAGCCGTCGCTGACGACTTTGAGCGCCTGGTAAATCGGCGGCATGGCGCCCTCGACAAACTGCACGTCCACGGCGGGACCGGAAATCTGAATTACGCGTCCAATTCTTTCTGGCATAGGACCTCAGCTCTCTAGCTATCTAGCCTCTGGCTGTTAGCTCTAGCTCGGCAAATTTGGCAATACTCGAGCCAATCGACTGTTGGCTTAGCTAAAGCTAACAGCTAATAGCTAGAAGCTGCTTTACTGCGCTGCTGCTCCGCTCACAATTTCAATAATCTCTTTCGTGATCTTCGCCTGGCGCGCCCGGTTCATGGCCAGGGTCAGCGAATCGATCATGTCGGTGGCGTTGTTGGTGGCCGCGTCCATGGCGGTCATGCGGGCCGCGTGCTCGGCCGCCACCGATTCCTGCAGACCGCGAAAAATCTGAATCGCCACATACTTCGGCAGCAGCGACCGGAACAGCTCTTCCGGCGACTGCTCGTAAATGTAGTCAACCGGCGCGGTGGCGAATTTCGCCGCAGCCGCATCGATGTCGCGCGTGTCCGCGGGACGAATGCCCACGCCCGCGCTCTCTCGCCGCCTCCAGGGCCTGTTCCTTTTCTTTTCGCGTCATCCCTTCAGCCTGCTCACCTCGGCGACGCCAATCTGTTCGATGGGCAGGATCTGTTCGACAACCAGACGCTGCGCGATCACCGACTTGAATTCGTTGTAGAGCAAATAGACGGAATCAATTTCTTCCTCGGCTGTAGCGCTCGATCACGCGTTCCGCCAGCTCCGACGCCAGGGCGTAGTCGATCTTGTTCAAGCACGCCGATCTGCTCGCCGACAATCGTGGTTTGCGCGCGCGTCCTGCGACTCCGCCTTTCTCGGCTCCGCCGCGCGGTAGCGCCGCCGCAGAAAGTCGCGCCCCTTGCGGCCGATGGTCTCGATCTCGATATTCTTGTCCGCCTTGGTCGCGATGAAACGTGCCGCCGCTTTCAGAATATTGGTATTGAACGCGCCGGCCAGCCCTTTGTCGCCGGTGACCACGATCAGCAGAACATTCTTCTCAGGACGCCGCGCCAGCAGAGGATGCCGCGGCTCGCCGGTCTCCGGATCGTAGATCTCGGCCCGCGACACCAGCGACTTCAGCACGTTGGTCAGCATCTGCGCATAGGGACGCGCCGCCAGGGCACGCTCCTGCGCCCGGCGCAACTTCGCCGCCGAGACCATCTTCATGGCCTTGGTGATCTGCCGCGTGTTGGTCACGCTGCGAATGCGCCGCCGGATGTCGAGAATGTTTGGCATGAATCAGTCGTCAGTCGTCAGTCGTCGGTCGTCAGTCATTCGTCGTTGGCCGTTGGCCTCAAGCTAATAGCTAAAGGCTAAGAGCTAACAGCTATTTCGCCACTGCCTGCCGCTCCGCTACGAACGCTTCTTTGCTCTGCTTGATCACTTTGCTCATCTCGGCTTTCAGCGCGTCGTCCAGAACTTTTTTCTCCATGATGGTGCGCAGCAGGCCTGGATTGGTCGCGTCCACATACTTGTAGAGTTCGGCTTCGAACTCGCGCACCTGATCTACCGGCAGATCGTCGAAGAATCCGTTGGTGCCGGCAAAGATGATCAGAATCTGCTTGGAGAACGGCAGCGGCGAAAACTGCTTTTGCTTGAGCACTTCCACCAGGCGCTGGCCGCGATTGAGCTGCGCCTGCGTGGCTTTGTCGAGATCGCTGCCGAACTGCGCGAAGGCCGCCAGTTCGCGGTACTGCGCCAGTTCCAGCTTCATGCTTCCGGCCACCTGCCGCATGGCTTTGATCTGCGCGCTGCCGCCGACGCGGCTCACGGAAATTCCAACGTTCACCGCCGGACGCACGCCGCTGTTGAACAAATCGGTCTCAAGAAAAATCTGGCCGTCGGTGATCGAAATCACGTTGGTCGGAATGTAGGCCGAAACGTCGCCCGCCTGGGTTTCGATGATCGGCAGCGCGGTCAGCGAACCGCCGCCCATTTTGTCGCTCAGCTTGGAGGCGCGCTCCAGCAGACGCGAGTGAAGATAAAAAACGTCTCCGGGATACGCCTCGCGTCCCGGCGGACGCCGCAGCAGCAGCGAAATTTCGCGATACGACGCCGCGTGCTTGGAAAGATCGTCGTAAATCACCAGCGCATGGCGCTTGGTGTCGCGGAAATACTCGCCCATGGCGCAGGCCGCGTAGGGCGAGATGTACTGCATCGGCGCCGGCTCGGACGCCGACGCGGCCACCACGATGGTGTATTCCATGGCGCCGGCGTCGCTGAGAATCTTCACCACCTGGGCAATCGAAGACCGCTTCTGCCCGATCGCGTTGTAGATGCAAATCAGGTCGTTGCCCTTGCTGTTGATGATGGTGTCGAGCGCGACGGCGGTCTTGCCGGTCTGGCGGTCGCCGATGATCAGCTCGCGCTGTCCGCGGCCGATCGGAATCATGCTGTCGATGGCCTTCAGTCCGGTCGCCATGGGCTCGCGCACCGGCTGCCGGTCGATCACGCCCGGCGCCAGGCGCTCCAGCGCGATGAACTGGTCGGTCGCGATCGGACCCTTGTCGTCGATCGGCTGGCCCAGCGAATTCACCACGCGCCCGACCAGGGCGTCGCCCACCGGCACGCTCATGATGCGGCCGGTGCGCTTGACCTCGTCGCCTTCGCTGATTTCCGTGTACTCGCCCAGCAGCACCACGCCGACCTGGTCTTCTTCCAGGTTCATGGCGATGCCGGCGACGTCGTGCGGAAACTCGAGCAGTTCTCCGGCCATGACTTTGTCGAGGCCATGCACGCGGGCAATACCGTCGCCCAGGGTGATGACCGTCCCGACTTCGTCCACGGCGATCTTGGATTCGTAGTTCTCGATCTGCTGCCGGATCAGCTGCGTGATCTCGTCTGCTTTGATTTGTGCCATAAAGTTCAGCTCTTAGCTGTCTAGCTCCTAGCTCTTAGCTTTTCTTTGCGTCCTTTGCGGATTCTCTTTGCGATCTTTGCGGTAAAGTCTTTGAAACTCTCAGATCCACATCGACTCAAACTCGGTTCAAGCTAAAAGCTAAAGGCTAAGAGCTAATAGCTTCTCTTATCCTCTCCAACTGGCCCTTCACCGAGCCGTCGTAGATCGTGCTGCCGACCTTCACGATGGCGCCGCCGAGAATCGAACCATCCTGCGCATAGCGGGCGCGCACTTTGTGGCCGGTCAGCTTTGCCACCTGGGCTTCAAGCGCAGCTTCGTTCCGGCTGGCCCAACTCCCGCGCGCTGATGATCTGCGGCTTCGACGAAGCCCATGCGGCGGTTGAGTTCCTGCTCAAACTCTTTCACGATCGGATCGAGAAATTTGATCCGCCGGTGATCGATCAGCACCGCGACAAAATTTCGCACCGGCCGGGAGAAGCCGGCGCGCGCGACAATCGCATCCAGCAACGCGCGCTTCTGTTCCGCCGGAATCGACGGCGCTTCCCAGACTTCCCGCAATTCCAGGCTGCTGGCCGCCAACTGGGCCACCGACTGCGCCTCCTGCAGCGTCTTCGCCGGGATCCAGGTGCTGGTCAAAGACCACGTCGGCGAAGGCGCGCGCGTAGGTGCTGGTCACGGAAGCCATGGTCTAGTTTTTGTCCTGTCCGCCACTGCTGCCACTCTTCGGCGAAAGCTCCCGGGCAAAGTCTCGCACCAGCGCCTGGTCCGTGGCCGCATCCACTTTGATCTGCTTGGCCGCCAGCGATACCGCCAGATTCGCCGCGTAGGCGGTCAGTTCGCGCCGCGCCAATTTGGCCGCCGCCGCAATCTCCTGCTCGGCAGACTCCACGATCTTGCGTGCGTCTTCTTCCGCCGCCGCCTTGATTCGCGCTTCTTCCGCGGCCGCTTCTTTCTCCGCGGTTGCGCGCATCGCCGCGATTTCGGCATCCAGCCGGGAGAGCCGGGTTTCGATTTCAGCCAGGCGCCGGTTGGCGTCCTCGCTCGCCTTCCGCGCTTCCTGCATCGCCTTCTGAATGGAAGCGGTGCGATTCCGGAACATGCCCGGCAGGTTCTTCTTCGAGAAGTAGACAACCGCGCCGGCGACGATCGCAAAATTCAGCACCACGCACAGCCAGTAGGCATTATCGAGACTCAGACCGGTGAGCTTCGCCACCATCTGCACCGACGCCGAATGCTTGAACTGCGCCTGTTCGTCTTCGCCCGCAGCTTCGCGCGATTCCTTTGCCAGCTCTCCGCTCATCGCGCTGGCAGAGTGTTCGGGGCTGGCGGAAGAAGGATTCGCCTGAGCCCTGGCGCCGTAGCTAAGGGCGAAGAGCAAAAACAGAAAGCAGGATCGCAATGTGGCCGCGGGCGACTCGCCCAGCTGCACTGGCCTGAAAATCGCGGGCGAGTCGCCCGCGACCACACATCGCATTCGCAGGAGTGGAGCTCGCATCAGTCGCCACCTGCCGGACTTTGACCCGCCGGTTCGAGAACGGTGCGAATGATCTCAGCGGCCAGCTTTCCGCTCTCGGCTTGCAGACCGGCTTGTGCCGCCTCCTTGTCCTGCTCGATGGCGGCCCGCGCCTGCTCCACCTGGGCTTGCGCCCTGGTCCGCGCCTCGGCCACGGCCGCGGCCCGCGCCTGCAAGCGCCTGCTGGCGACGCGCTTCCTGACTCTTGAATATGGTCATGCGCGCTTCCCGCAGCCGCTGTTCGTAGTCCGCGGTGCGCGCTTCGGCCTGGGCAATGTCGGCCCGCGCTTTTTCGATGGCGCCTTCGGTCCGGCTGTGCCGTTCCGCCAGCACTTTGGTCAGCGGCTTGTGCACCACCGCGGTATAAATGCCGAACAACAAAATGACAAAGATGATGGTCGGCACGGACCCGAGCAGTAATCCGCCTAGTTGTCCAAGTATCTCGTCCATTGTGTGCTGATCAGGTCTAGAGCGTAAGGAGGCTTAAGACCATTGAAAGTAACATGTTACGGATTGAGTGTCAACGCGAGTCGAGGGCAGTTTCCAGATTGAAACCGAGGCGTCCGAACTATTTCGCAGGATCGTCGAAAGTCGCTTGACATCCGGCATAACGGGTCTAGCATGGATATATCACCTCCGATCCAATCCGGATCGAATGGGCCGATAGCCAAGGAATGTCACCGCTTCTTGGTTGCCGGCCCATTTAAATTTCAGCTGATCAGCTCTCAACTCTTTCGCTCGACCGGACATCGCAGGCTTCCGTCCCTTGTGATGGTCGTCGCGCTGTCTAGTCCAGCGGTGTCGGGCTATCCGGTTCAGCTCGCGAAAGCTCGTGCCCACCGAGCTACAACCTTAGTCGCTGCGTGACGCAATGCTCTCACCTTTCTCACCACCGACTCCGGCGCTTCCACTTCCAACTCCACCGACCCGTCGTTGTATCTCCGCGCGAATAAATTCGTGATCGCGCCTCGAGCAGCGCCAGCAGCTTCCCTTCTTTCTGCGGCACGCGCAGGTGCACCCGGCTCAACGGATCCTCGGACAGCATCTCGTCAATCCGGTCCAGCAGCGTGCTCATGCCGGTGCCCTTGGCCGCCGACACATGCACTCGGCTGGCGTCGTCCAGCAACGACTCGCGTTGCTTGGGAGGCAGCAGGTCAATCTTGTTCATCACGCGCAGGCGCGGCTTTCCGTCGACTTCCAGTTCCTTCAGCACCTTGTCCACTTGCGCGTCCTGCTCGGCCGAGAGCGGGCTGCTGGCATCGGAAACCTGCAGGACCAGCGAGGCGCGCTGCACTTCCTCCAGCGTGGCGCGAAAGGCCGTCACCAGCGTGTGCGGCAGGTTGCGGATGAATCCGACCGTGTCGGAGAGCAACACCTTTCTTCGCGACGGCAGCGCCACGGAACGAATCGTGGGATCGAGCGTGGCAAACATTCGCGGAGATGCGAGCACCGCGGCGTGGGTTAGCGCATTGAACAGCGTGGACTTCCCTGCATTGGTGTAGCCGACCAGCGCGACCGTCGCCACCGGCACCGCTTCCCGCCGCGCCCGTTGCTGCGCCCGGACGCGCCGCACATTTTCGATCTGTTCTTTCACGTGCCGGATGCGCCGGTGAATTTTCCTGCGGTCGGTTTCGAGCTGGGTTTCGCCCGGGCCCCGGGTGCCGATGCCGCCGCCCAGTTGCGACATTTCGATTCCGCGACCGCCCAGCCGCGGCAGCATGTACTCCAGCTGCGCCAGCTCGACCTGCAGCTGGCCTTCCCGCGTTCGCGCATGTTTCGCGAAAATGTCGAGGATGAGCTGGGTGCGGTCAATCACCCGGGTGTTGACCAGCTTCTCGATGTTGCGCTGCTGCGACGCGGTGAGGTCGTGATCGAACAGCAGCAGGTCGGCGGAGACCGAAGCGGTGGCGCCGGCAATTTCCTCCAGCTTTCCGCTTCCGATCAGCGTGGCCGGGTCGGGACGGTCGCGGTGCTGCAGAAATTCGCCGACAATTTCCGCGCCCGCGCTGGTCGCCAGAGAACGCAGCTCGTCCAGCGACTCCTTCGGCGCTGAACTCGGGGATGTCTGGCGCTTTCGTTGCCGCCGGCCCGCCGGAAGTATCACGAGCAGCCTGCGCGGCAGCGGTCAGCGGACCACTCCTGGGCACGAGCGGATGCAGCCCCGCGAGAGCGAGTGCGCACGTCAAGACCAATCAGAAACGCCCGCTCTTTGGGCAAACGATTCCCGTCCGCCGCCGGGCCACGCCCGCTGGTCTTACTCTTGTCGAAAGACTTCTTCCCGAAAGATGTGGATCTTGGACTGCTCAATTTGCTGGGTTCTCGGCGGCGAACATGGACCTGCTCTGTCGGCAATCAGCAACTGGCAATGGGCCATGAGCAACTAGCGGTTACGTTGATCCTGGCAGGGAGCGGTTTGGCCAAGCGCCAATTGCTTAATTGCCAAGTCCTAGTTGCCGCACGGCCCCGGAAAAACTGCACGGTCTTCATCCCTCGGTACCGGAAGCACGCGGCATCACGGCTGCTTCCGGACTCGCACTCGGAGCCGCTGCGGGCGCTGGCACCACCGTCGGCTTCTCCCCGTGGCTGTGCAGGGCCTTTCCCATCGCCACCGTGGAGATGGCGTGCTTGAAGATCAGTTGCTCCTGGTTGTTGGTTTCGAGCACGACCGAATACTTGTCGAAGGAGCGGATGCGTCCCGTGAGCTTGACTCCGCTCAACAGGTAAATCGTGATGTTGCTTCGCTCCTTGCGTGCCGTGTTAAGGAAGGTGTCCTGGATGTTTTGCGCCGGCTTATTTTCCATCGCCGATCTCCTTGGTCCTGACCGCAAAGTTCTGAGTGGTCAGGTCTGTATCGCCCCGGCTCGCCGCGCGGCTTGTGCCCAACGCGCGGGAGTTCCGTACTGCTAACGCTCAAAGCCAACTGCCAAAGTGTTTGTAACGATACGGCGTTACTTCCCGCATTTCAAGCTGGCAGGTGGAGGTTGGCACCAGCAATTGGCAATTCAAACGGCCGCAGGCCCACCCCCCGGCCAAGACTCTACCAGGCCAATTGCTAATTGCCGATCTTGTTCGATTGACATCGCCACCACAAAGTGCAACCATTCTCCGCTTCGACGAGCGGCCCAGGCGGGCCGCGCGTCTACATTCAGCCTCCCGGAGTCATGTATGCACCATGAGATAGCCCTGTTCGTCATGCCCACGCACACCGGCACCGAGGCGCTGGCTTTCCTGCTGCGCTGGATCCATCTATTGGCGGGTATCACCTGGGTGGGCTTGCTGTATTTTTTCAACCTGGTTAATGTTCCCTTCATGAAGCAGGTGGATGCCGCCACCAAGCCAAAGATTTTCCAGTACCTGACCATGCCCGCCCTGCAATTGTTCCGCTGGAGCGCGATGCTGACCGTGTTCGTGGGCTTCTGGTACTGGTCGCAGGTTTACGTGGCCGCGGATGCGCATCGCATGGGGGTAGGCGCCGGAAGCACGATCGGGCTGTTTCTGCTGATCTGGGTAGCAGCGTCCATGATTCTCTATTTCGTGATCTCAAAGACGCCGAGCGGATATGTTTTGGGTGCGATCGTGGCGGTGCTGGTTTGCGCCGCAGGCTGGCTGTTTGTGAACTACACCCCGGTGGGACAGGACGACAACCACGTGCTCTCGATCGGAATCGGGGGCGGGCTGGGCTTCATCATGCTGTTCAACGTCTGGGGAATCATCTGGCGCAATAACAAGATGATCATCCGCGGAACCCTGGCGGGTACGCCGCCGGCGAACGCGGCGGTCCTGGCGCGGCAGGCATTTCTGGCTTCACGGACGAATTTCTTCCTGTCCGTGCCCATGATCTTCTTCATGGCCGCGAGTTCGCACTACACGCTTCTGGGGCGGTAGGTCCTACAGAGGATAGGAAAAAGCCGTTCGCTCGCGCGAACGGCTTTTAGCATTTCCCCGAAAGCAATCAGAAGATGATTTTCGCCGCCATCTGGAGCTGGCGGGCGCCAGTGGTGCCATCGGGACGCCCGATTTGCTGCGTAATCACCCCGAACAGAGGAGACCCAAACGAATTGCCCAGGAAGTCCCCTTCACCGGGAGTGGCAAAGTTGGGGTGATTGAACATGTTGTATACCTCCACTCGGGTTTCCAGGCCCAGGCGCTCGGTCAACTTGGTTGTTTTGGAAAACGAAAAATCAGAGTTGAAATAATTGGGTCCATGGAAGAAGTTGCGTCCCACACTCCCCGCGCTGCCGAATGGCGCATTCGAGAACGCAGCTGGATTGGAAAAGAAAACTTTGGTTGCGTCCGGGAAAGTCGAATCGCTGGCCGCGAATGGGTCTCCATTTAAGTCTGTGCGACTCACTCGACCGACCCGCTGGCTATCCCTGCTTCCAATCACGTCAAACGCCCGGCCTGATTGCATGGACACCACACCTGACAATTGGAACCCTTCCAGCACTCGACCCATAATGCCGTGAGCGGCGTAGGCCTTGCCCCGGCCGAACGGCAGTTCCCAGATATAGCTGATGACTCCGACATGCCGGATGTCATGGTCCGAGTTGCCGCGATCCTGACCTGGGTTGAGCGGATTGCGAACAAACGCGACACCACCGCCGCCGGGCACGATGGGATCGTTGGAATCGTCAATCGCGTGGGCCAGCGTGTAGGCACCCTGCAGCTGCAGTCCGTGCGACATTCGCTTGGTGATTTTCATCTGCATGGAGTTGTAGTTGGCATTCCCGCCGGAATCCAGCAGTACGGCCGAGAACACACTACCGCGTCCGATCGCGTTGAACGGAACCGCATTGAACGGGAGCGATCCGAATGCGACGCCATTATACAAATTGCCCGCGCCCGACACGGTCGCGGGGGTGCAGTTGAAGGCATTGGGCACACTGCAAAACGCAAGTAGCTGGGATACCAGCGCAGGTTGCGGAGGATTGGGATCGATGTCGCGATAGATATGATGCCCCGAATTGCCCACGTACGACACGTCCGCCGTGAACTGTCCCGGCAACTCGCGCTGAAAACCGAAGAACCAGCTGTTGAGCGCAGGGCTGCGGAAGTTGCGCGGAAAAATTTGCGGAGATTGAAGCGCACCGTCGGGAATGCTAGGGCTGAATGGTTTTTGAGGTGGTTGTAGCGGGAATAGTCCGGCATCAAAAAGCGCATTGTTCACGGTGTCAAACGGGTTGGCGGAATAAGTCGCTTGGAAGGGCGGATCGCCGCGGTTGTTGCCGAAGAGGTTGCCGAAGATGCGGTCATGGAAGATGCCGAACGACGAACGTATGGCGGTCTTGCCGTTTTTCCACGGATCCCATGAGAATCCTACACGGGGCTCTAAGTTGCTAAAGTCGTTGTTGTAGAGCAGCCGGCCTGACCCCGGGCCGGCGAGCTGGAAGACCACCGGGAAGCTTCTGGGGTCGGTGTACAGGTTCGAAAGATTGCCGTTCTGTTCGAACGGTACACCATTGAATTGATAGCGCAGGCCCAAGTTCAGCGTGAAGTTAGGACGCACCTTCCAACTGTCCTGGCCGTAGAAGCCATACTCGTGCTGGATGTAGGTCTTGTTGTCGTCAGGCCGGCGGGTACCGTCTTTGTTAAAGAACTGAGACTGGAGGTCTCCCGAGACGATCCCGAACCAAGCCCCGGCCGCGTCACTCAAGCTGGTAACATCGACCGTGCTGGGATCGAGCGTATCGCCCGGATTATCGGGACTGACGGTCGCCAGTGCATTGATGTCATCAAAGCCGCCAAACGATGTGCCAACCGTAGAGGATATCTGCCGACGTTGACCAAAGTTGCTGTTGCCGGCTTCATGGATGTTCCGGAACTCAGCTCCGAATTTCCAGGTGTGAGCCCCTTTCACCCAACTGAAGACGTCGGCGAAACTGGTGGTCCCGGTGGTGCGGCCCTGGCTGTTGGCCAGCGAGGTACCGCGGCCACAGGCAAAGCTGCTGAAGGGACCCATGACAAATTCAGATCCGTTCCCGTTCTGATCCAGCGGAAATGGACTGTTCAGGACGTTTAGTCCGTTGCAGGAAAAGTCCGCGATGATATGGTTCCACCCAACTGTAAAGTTGTTGATGATGGTGGAACGCAAGGTGGAAGTGAGATTTGCCGAAAGCCCCTGTCCAATGGCACTCAGCGCAGTCGAGCCAACGTTGTTGGGTAGGGTCGCGTCAAACAGAGGGCTGGGATCTTTCTGGGGATCGTATCCGTAGCGAATGCTCGCAGTTTCCCGTTCGGTAAAATGATGATCAAGCTTTGCCGTGGCCTGGTAGCTCCGGAGATTGGACGCATCGGGAAACAGAATCAATCCGCTCATCCCGTCCGGGTTCAGTGAGGTAGGCGCGGGATAGTGTGAGAACACCTTCGCCATCGTGGGATCAAATCCAGGCGAGGCAGAAGACCCGAAGACATCTCCGGCAAAAAACTGATTTTGGGCTGACCCAGGTGTCAGGTCGACCGCGACGCTGACAGGAACATTGGTGGGGTCGTCGGGACTAGGATGACCAATTCCATGCCAGGTAAATTTCCCCGTCAGGAACTCGGGAGTCGGCACCACGGCGGACTGCGTTTGAGCTGTCGGGAAACGCTGAAACTCCTGATTGAAGAAGAAGAAGGTCTTGTCCTTGATAATTGGAAACCCTACCGAATAGCCGAACTGGTTGCGCACATAAGGGTTCTGCGGACCGCCGCTGGGTCCATCGGCAGGATTAAACCAGTCGCGCGCTCCCGCAATCTTGTTGTAGCGGCCGAACCAATAGGCATCGAAGTGAAGCTTGTTAGTTCCACTCTTGGTTACGACATCAATAATGGCGCCGGTATCACGACCATACTCGGCGTTGAAGTTGTTGCTTACGACCCGAAACTCGGCGGCGTTCTCCGGATTGGACGATATCGCGCCTCCGGCGCCACCGGGCACCGACGTATCATTGTTATCCACGCCATCCAGCAGGAAGTTATTATTGCGGTCGCGCGAGCCATTGACGGTAAAACCACCCAGCCCATTACTGAGCGAAGCTCCGGGTGAAAGCAAAACCAGTTCGTAGGGATTTCGCGTAATCAGTGGCAGCGCTTTGATCTCCGCCGAGTCCACCAGATTGCTTACCTGTGAAGTTTCCAGGTCAACATCGGAAATCTGATCGGCGCGCACCTGGACTTCCTCGGTCACCGCCCCCGGTTCCAGCACCGGGTTCACGGAAAGCACCTGGCCGACGGTGAGCTGAACATCGGACACGTGGAAGGTCTTGAAGCTCGCCATCTTTACCGTGATCTCGTACGCCCCAGGGACAAGAGAAGGGATACTATAAGCGCCAGTGCCGCTGCTGGTCGCCGTACGCACGGCGTTGGAGTTCAGATTCTTGACCGTAACTTCCGCGCCTTGCACCACGGCGCCGGCGGAGTCAGTGGCGGTGCCTTGAATTGATCCGGTCTGCGCCAGCGCAAACGTAGCTGCCAGTAGCACAACGATGCTGCCCGAAAGAAATCTCAACCTGTGCATTTCTCCTCCTGTATTCACCTGTCCCGTCGCGGGCGAAAACGCGCGCGGTGAGTGCCGGAAACGTATGCAAATGCCGGGAAATCGCCCCTAGGACGCAACTCTACAACAGGTTATTGCGAATCATCGTGGCAATTGGCCGACCAGTCCAATTGTCTATGTGAAGTGGCTAATTCTAGGAGCTTTATTATGTTGGGAGAATCTGAGGATACACCGGTACTTTAGTCATTCTACGCGGTTGTAGAGAGTAGCCTACCGAATTTCATAGGGACATACGGTAAGAAAAGCCTCGCAGTGACCACTAGAAGGCACGAAAAAACGGGGCCCGCAAGGGCCCCGTCCAGTCGATCCGTTGACCTGCAATTAGAAGGTGAACTTCGCGACCAACGCGATGGTGCGAGCGTTGCTGGCGAATACTGACCTCGGATTGTTGAAGTTGGGATTGCTCGGAGTCAGATAGTTCAGGTAGTTCGAGGTAGGTGGTATTGAACGACGCCACATCATTCACACCCAACCCTTGGCCAGGATTGCTGCCGGGGATGAACTGCGGATGATTGATGATGTTGGCGAACTGCGCACCGATCCGGAACTTCATGCGCTCGGTAATGTTGACGTCTTTGTAGATTGAGAGTGAGATGTCGTTCGTCGGCTGCCGTTGCCAGAGTGTTGCGGCCGCCAGTGGCAAGCGCACCTGCACCGGCAACGATGTAATGAGCGTTAGGATTGTTCGCCTGATACGCAACCAGGAACGGACTGGAGTCGAAGTTCCCCGCTCCCGGAGGTCCAACGGTGGGATCGAAGTCATTCTCTCCGCAGACCCCGAATGCAGGCATCGCACTGGTGCAAAGCGGCGTTACGCCAGAACCGTACGCCGTTTGTTCCGCCGGATTGAGGACTACGCGATCGCCGGCCGAGTCACCGTTCAGGTTGGAATCTCTAGCCGACTGCACCGTGGCCCACTCCGGAGACTCATAGGTGTAGATCGGGCTGAAGCCCCAGTTGCCCACAATATTCTTCACGAACCAGTTGCTGTTCTTGAAGAAAGGCAGGTCGTATACGGCCGCCAGGGTGAAGCGGTGCGTACGGGACAGAGGTGAAACCGACCTCTCCGCGTCCCAGTTCTGGAAGTCCTGGGGACGACGAGGAGTCAGACTGGTCGAGAAGAAGTCCGCCGTGCTGTTGTCAATGGTGCGGCTGTAGGTGTAAGCCGCCTGGAACATCAGGCCGTTACTGAAGCGGCGGGAGAGCTGGGTTTGCAATCCGTGATAGTTGGACGAACCATTCGGAGTATCACCCACAATGTTCGATCTGAACCCCGCTGCGACGAACTCCGGAATGAAGGATCCCGGAGCCTTGAGGGAAGTCAAGTTATTCGGCAGAGCGTCCAAAGTAGCCTGTGAAGGCGCGTTGAGGAAAGTGGGCAAGTTGTGCTCCGGCGTTACCAGTGACCGCCGGTTGATTCGGTTCTGCACATCCAGGTGGACGCCACGGGTTCCTACGTAGTTGATTTCCGCGGTGAAGTCCTTGCCGAAGCTGTGCTGCACGCCCAAGTTCCAGTTGATGGAATAGGGCCATTTTTGCTGCGGTGGAATCCAGGCGGAAGTCGCAGCGCGTGCGTCCGCCTCGGAGAGAACCGTGATACCAGTGCCACCACCCGGCAGGCCGCCGTTGGCCAGGAAATTCGGGGTTTGGGTGGTCAGATCAACGTCATTGGTGGCGCCAATCTGGGGAGGCACCGCCAGGATACCGATGTTGTCGTAAAGCACGTCGTAAGCCAACCCGAATCCGCCACGAATCGAGGTAGCCCCCGCGCTTCCCGGTGAAAAGGCGAATCCTACGCGAGGGGCCCATTGGTTCTTGGGAGCTTCGGGCTTGTTGAACAACAAAGGCTGATTCGAGCCCCCGGGAACGATGATGCTGGGGGTGTTGGAAAGGGTGTTCAGGGTCTGCTGATTTTCGCTGGTAGGAACGGTGGTGTATTCGTATCGAATTCCCATGTTCAAGGTCAGGTGGCTGTTTACCTTCCAGGTATCGTTGGCGTACCAGTAGACCGCCTTCTGGTTGCCGTAATAGGTCGTCGAACCGGAACTGCGCTCGCCCAAATTGTCGGGCGACAAGTCTTCCAAAAAGAGCCGTGAGGAATTGTAGTCGTAGTCACCACGCTGCCGCTGCGTGAAACTCTGCGGCGAGATGTACCACCGGTACTCGCCGCCGAACTTTAAAGTGTGCGAGCCCTTGGTCCAACTGAGGTTATCTACGCCCTGGTAAAGGTTCTGAATGGTGAACTGAGGAGCATTCGGATCGCCTCCCAACTGAAGGCCATTGCCCAGGTCAAACAGTACGATGTTGGGAAAAGCGTCCAGTCCCGGGAACGAGAAGTTGCCCGCATCCACGGTGTTGGCAAAGCGGTTAAAGCCGACGCGGAACTCATTCACCACCGAGGGCGAGAAGGTATGGAATTCGCCCAAGGTAAAGAGATGAAACCGGAAGGGCTCATTCGTGTAGAAAACGGGCAAATTTGCATTCGTGTCGATCTGGTCGAGCTTGTTGTATACGTAGCGTCCGCGCAGTTGATCGTGGGATGAGATGTTGAAGTCAACGCTCTGGACAAAGTTTTCGAAATTTTCGAAAGACGGCCCGGAAATCGTGACCGCGCCGGCCTCAACACCCGTCAATGCCGGAGTGGAGCCATTGCATATTCCGTTGGCCGCAATTCCGGTATACGGGATGCAAGAGCTTCCAGCTGCGGCCACCGGTACATATTGCTTGAAAATTCCAAAGTTGGTTGCGCTGAGATTGGGATCGGCGGAAATCGCGGCTAACCCTGCCGTCGTCGGTGTAGCCACTCCTCCCGCCGCTGGTTCCGGTGAGTCCGATCGGCTGACGTTCGAAGTCAGTAAAGAAGAACAGCTTGTTTTTAATTATCGGCCCTCCGAGAGTCCCGCCGTAACGGTTGCTGTCGAAGCGCGGATTCGAGGTCAGGTTCTGTAGCACATAGAAATTATCTACCGCGTTCAGGTTGCGATTGCGGAAGTACTCGTAGAGCGATCCGTGGAAGCCGTTGGTGCCGCTCTTGATGGTGGTGTTGAACTGACCGCCGGAAGAGTGACCAAACTCCGTATTGAACTGGTTCGCCAGGAGACTGAAATTCTCTACCGCATCGTTCGGGACCGCGATCAGCGCGCCGGTCACCGACTTGTTGTTGTTGTCCACGCCCTCGACGGTGAAGTTGTTGTCGCGCGGCCGCTGTCCGCCCACCGAAGGTCCGGTGCCGAGTCCCAGTGCACTCGACTGCGTGACGCCGGGGCTCAACAAAGACAGGTTCAACACGCCCGCGCCAACACCGCCGGCGGAGGTGATACCCAAATCCTTCGAGTAACGCTCGTTGTAGCTGGACGAGATCTGCGCCGAACTGGTGTCGAGAATCGCAGCGGTGCCGGAAACCTCGATGGTTTCGGTAGCAGCGCCGGGGCTCAGCGTGACATTCAGAGTTCCGGTCGTGTTCAACACCACGTCAACCTGCTGGGTGACCGCCTTGAAGCCGCTGGCCTTCACGGTGATTCTGTACGTCCCGACCGGGAGGTTCTCAAAGCGGTAGCCGCCCGTCCCGCCGGTTATTGTGGTAACGGTCGCTCCCGTGCCGACGTTGAGGGCTTCCACACTCGCGTTGGTAACGACCGCCGCGGAAGAGTCAACGACTGTGCCTACGATGCTGCCGCTGATGGCTTGGCCGAACGCTAGTCCGGAACCCAACGCCATCAAACTGAGCAGGGCCAGCCCAAATGCGAAAACCTTTAACTTGGAGACAACAGATTGCATACGATTTCTCCTCAAAACTTGAAGTTCCTGGGTATCGACACGAACGAAAATTCGAAGTAACAAAACATTATGACAAGATGATTGCGCACTGCTGCTGTACACAGTAAAAGCAACTGCCATTCCAAAACAGCTCGACATAACAGACAGTGTTTTCAGATATATACAACTTTGATTCCGGCCTTAATATTGAAAAACGGATAGGCTTGTTGGCTTAGGCTATGAAATTCAGTATTTCTTGACGGTGGCGCCGGGCCGGGCTGTGCCACAATGTCGCGTGGATTTCGAACAATGTCGGGAAGGGATCGAGCTGTTCAACCGGGCCGCCTTTTTCGACGCGCACGAAGCGCTCGAAGACGTCTGGCGCGCCGCCCCCCAATCAGAGAAGAAGTTCTTGCAGGGATTGATCCAGGTGGCAGTGGCGCTGCACCATCACGGCAACGGGAACCTGGCTGGAGCGAGGTCCGTGCTGCGACGTGCGCTTCGAAATATCTCTCACTATCCGAAAGACTTTGGAGGCATCCAGTCGGCAGGCTTGTTGCACTCCATTGCAGAGTGGCAGAGCGCTTTAGATGAAGGACTGCCTGTGCCTGCGTTCCCCAGGATCGTTGCTATCAAGTAGTTGTCAGTTCGCAGTTCTCGGATCTCAATTCAACGCTTCTTCTTTTTGGCTTTGCCGGATGGGCGATGACTGACGGCCGACTCTTTCTGTTCTCCCGGCGCCAGTACCCGACGCACAATCGGGGTGTTCAGCTTGTACTTGCGTTCGGCCGCATTTCCCGCGTCATCCTTCACTCGCACCACGAAAACCGGTAGGTCGCCTTCCTTTTCGAAGGTCTCGTGAGAGACCGTCACCGGCAGTACGCCATTGAGACCGTGCTCGCGGTAGGCGGTTTCGTAACGATGGCGTTTGACGTTCCAGGTGAAGACACGGATCTGGTTGTAGTCGAACGGCATGCCATCTTTGTTTTCGCTGAACAGCACCAAGTATTGCGACACCTTCTTATCGCCGTCCGTGACCTGGTCGAGAACAAACGCGGCCACGGTGCGTTGGCCTTCGGAGTACTGCGCAATCTCGATCGGGATGTCGACATCCACCATGCGGGCCAGCACCCAGCCCACGTGTCCGGGTTCGTCGCGGACGAGCCACCAGTCTTCCATCGGGGGCCCTGCGGGCGCGGCGTCCGCCGGCCTTCCTTTTTTTCCCGCGCTTGATTTTGCGGCGCCCGACGCCTGGGTCTGTCCTGCGGGAACGGGTTTCTCGCTGCTGGCACGCTTGAGCACCGACAGCTTCGCGCCCTGGTCTATCTGGTAGAGGTGGTCGGCATCGCGCTGCGGCCCAAGGTGGATATTGGTCTGATTGTGGGCGATTCCGGTCGCCTGGACCGGCGAATTGCGCTCCTGTTCCGCCAACTTTTGAAACGCGTCATAGGTCTCCTTGCTCACCAGATAGCGCTGTTCCAGCCATCCTTCGGCTCCGGTAGATGTACGCACCCGGGCGAAGCGGCGGTCGCGCGCGAGTATCTGTACCGCCTCCCCATTCTTCACGCTTCCCGCCTTGTTGTAGACCGCCGCCACCTGATCGCGCAGAAATGCCTGCGGAGCCGACACGTAGGCAATCTCTTTGGGACCGCCCTTGCCGCGTCCGCAGCCCAGCGAGCAGAGCCACGCCCGCTGGAAGGAGAAGCACAAAGCAGAGTGCGAAAAGTGAGCGGCGACATTTCACTGAATAAATTTTCCGGTGACCTAGATTTTCTTCGCGAGCAGACTGCTCCAGACTACGCCCCGGGGACCAAGTCTCCGAAGGAAATCCCGATGGCCTTGGCCATTTGCACGAACTGACCGTTGGGCTCAACTGTCTTCAGCTTGCCGATGGCCTGGGCGATGTCCACGGCTTCGATGCGCTCGCCGCGCAAGCACACCATTTTGCCGAATCCGCCATCGGCGAGCAGGTCCACCGCAGCCACGCCGAAGCGGGTGGCCAGGATGCGGTCAAAAGGCGTGGGCGAACCGCCGCGCTGGATGTGCCCCAGCACGCTCACCCGCACTTCCTTGTTGGCGGCAGTGGCGATGGCATTGCCAATCAGATTTCCCACCGAACCGCCGCGCCGCTTCTCTTTGAACGCCAGCGGAAGTTTTACCCCTTCCGCCACCACCATGATGGTGAAGCGCTTGCCGTAGCTCTCGCGTTCCTTGACGAAGGCGCACACCCCTTCGATGGTGAAGGGAATTTCGGGGATCAGGATGACGTGCGCCCCGCCTGCAATGCCGGCCTCCAGAGCGATCCAGCCCGCGTCGCGTCCCATGACTTCGACGACCATGATGCGGTGGTGCGATTCGGCGGTGGTGTGAATCTTGTCTACGGCGTCGGTCGCGGTAGCCAGCGCAGTATCGAAGCCGAATGTGAGATCGGTGGCGGAAAGGTCGTTGTCAATTGTCTTGGGCACGCCCACGATCTTCATGCCGCTTTGGAAGAGTTCAAGGGCGATGGTTTGCGAGCCCTCGCCTCCGATGCTGATGACAGCGTCCATCCCCAACTTGCGGGAGTTGCCAATGACTTCGTCGGAAATATCGCGAATGACTTCCTGGCCGTTTTCGATGGTGCAATATTTGAAAGGATTGCCTCGATTGGTGGTTCCCAGAATGGTCCCGCCGCGCGGGAGAATCCCGCTCACGTCTTTCAGCGTCAGTTCATAGGATTTCTCTGGCCAGATCAGGCCGTCGAAGCCATCCGGGATACCGATGACTTTCCACTTGTATTTCAGGATGGCGCACTTGACTGCAGCACGAATCACCGCGTTCAGCCCGGGCGCATCACCGCCCCCGGTGCAGATCCCAATGCAGCGGATATCGCTCATTGCACAGTGATAGTCAAAACATTGCTGTTGATGCCGTTGAGACTGGCGGTGACGTCCGTAGTGGCGCCCGAGGTGGCGGTGGATTGCACGGCGCCACTGCCGCTGGATATGGTGGCGATAACCGCCGTGTTGCTGCTGCTCCAAGTCACCAGGTTGGTGATGTCCTGCTGCTGCGCGCTCCCGCTGAAGGTTCCCATGGCGGTGAAGACAACGGTCTGGCCCGCGGCCGGGTTGGGAGTGGTGGTGCTGATGGCGATGGCAGTCAACGGTCCGGTGTTTACTGTAATCGTCGAGCTGGCGGTAATCGTGCCCGAAGTTGCCGTAATGGTGGCTGTCCCGGGAGGGTTGGATATGGTCGAAGCTGCTGTGACCAGACCCCCTTTGCTGACGGTCGCTATGTCCGTTGCGGAACTTGTCCAGCTAGCGCTTCCGGTCAAATCCTTGGTGCTGCCGTCGTTGAAATTGCCCGTGGCATTGATCTGTTGCGTACCCCTCTCGATGATCGACGCTGAGGTAGGCGCGACGGTGATCGAAGTCAGCGTGGGATTAACAAAGAATCCGCGACAGCCGGCCGCCAGAGCCAACACGAATAGAGCCGCCAACGTAGCCAAAATGCGGAGATTCCGCTCGAGAGAAGGCATGGTAAAAAATGTTCCGGCAGACGTACTCTTCATGGACTTTCCGCTTGAAGTGGCTACAAAGAATTGTAGCAGAGAAGGTTTTAGCCCGAGCGAACGAGTGTACTTCCGTGTGCACTAAGGTCTGTGGCTCGTGTTTGTTACCGAGGCCATTCTAGCGGGCTCCAAGGCACGTCAACGGGCTGACGTTTGGTCTGCTAGTCTGCTATCGGATTGCTCTGCACTTCCGAAGGCAAAAATCGAAAGTAGTGATGAAACATATTTCTCTCCTTGGCGCCGTATTTCTCTCGATATGTCTTTCCGGCGGAGTTTTCGGGCAGACCGGCGGTGCGCCGACGCCAGCGAGCTCACAGCCGGGTTTCGCTCGCACCGCTGCTCCGGCTCCGAGCGTCTGCGCCGCCTGCATCCGGGCCCACATGGAATTTCTCGGTTCTGACGCGCTGCGAGGGCGGGGGAGCGGCACGGCCGACGAACTGGTTGCCGCGACCTATGTGGCTTCGCAACTGAGAGCGTACGGCATCGCCCCTGCTGGCGACAAAGGTGGATATCTCCAGCGGGCAACGCTGCAGCAACCAAAATTCACCGGCCCGCCTCAACTGACATTTACCCAACCTGGCGCCGGCGGAGAAAAAACTTCCTGGACCTGCGGCAAGGAATTCGCGGTCCTTTATCTCGCGCAAACTCATTTCTCAGGCAAACTGCACGTGATCAACGCCGACGAAGACGATCCCCAGGCGGCGGGGGCCGTCGTTCTGATTTTGGGGAACGACCGCAAGCGGCAGCGGGCCAAGGCCTCGTCGCTGGGCGACAAGGGCGCAGTGGCGGCGATCATCGCAACCAGCGCGGAACGCGCCGCCCAATTCCAGCAGCGCGCGAAAGAGCTGCCCACGCTGCCAGTGCGGATCGCAGGCGAAGACGCCTCCGGACTGGGCAGCGATTTCAACCTGCTGGAGGCCAGTCCTGAGGCTGCGACCATCCTCAAAGGACTCCCCGAGAATACGACTCTGACTTTCGACGGCCCCTCCGCCAGCGAAAAGAAGTACACATGGAATGCGCTCGGCATCCTGCGCGGCAGCGATCCGATCTTGCAACAAACCGCGGTGTTGCTCTCGGCCCATCTGGACCATCTGGGAATAGGCCAGCCAGTGAACGGAGATGACATTTATAACGGCGCCGATGACGACGCTTCAGGCACGACCGCGGTGCTGGAACTCGCGCGCGCCCTGGGAAGTGGGCCGAAACCCAGACGTACCGTGATCTTCGCCCTGTTCGGCAGCGAGGAAACGGGCGGGCAGGGGTCAACATATTTTCTGCAGCATCCACCAGTGCCACTGAAACAGATCGCGGTAAACCTCGAGTTCGAAATGCTGGGACGCGCCGATCCCGCGGTAAGCGCCGACACGGTGTGGCTGACCGGATGGGAGCGCTCGAATCTGGGACCGATGCTGGCGGCCCGCGGGGCCAAACTGATCGGTGACCCTCATCCCGCGCAGAATTTTTTCGCGCGCTCTGATAACTACGTCCTGGCGAAAAAAGGTGTGGTGGCGCAGACCGTTTCGAGCTACGGAATGCACAGTGACTACCACCAACCCAGCGATGACGTCGCCCACATCAATTTCCAGCACATGGACGCCGCCATCGGATCGCTGCTCGGTCCGGTCAGATGGCTGGTGAATTCTTCGTTTACGCCGCGGTGGAATGAGGGGGGGAAACCTTGAAGCGGCATCGGACGTCAGACCTCGGCCCTCAGCAAGCACAACAAACAGACGAGCGGTTGAAGGTTGTCTGCAGTCTTAGGGCTGAGATCCGACGTCCGCCTTATCAGTTCGTTCTTTTCGCCTTCGCGATCTTCTCGTCAATGGGTTTGCGGCCGGCGAAGCCCTCGCTGGTATCGTGCCAGTGCGTAATTCCCTTCTCACCCAGTTTCCAGCAGAGCAGTAGGGTGCGGCCTTCTACATGACAGGGGAAGTCGAGGAGTCCGATATCGAGGTCTTTCACCTGGACGCCGGTGGCGTCGATCTCGGCGAGCGTATCTTTTACGCGCTGGATGGTTTTTTCGCGCTCCGCCTTGCGCCGCGCCACTTGAATGATGTTCACCAGCAATCCGCCGCTGAGGAAGACGCGGTGAGCTAAGTCCTGGAGTTCGGCATCAACGGTTTCAATCAGTTTCTTCCCGTCAATGGCAGTGTGCAGGAGCGACTCTAGGACAGGTAAAAGGCTTTGGGCTTCTTCGAGAGTGAAACTGCGGTCGGCCATAGGGGTATATGGTTATTCTAATTCATTCAAGGGGAAGGTGTTCGCGGAAGATGACGCGGACGCCTTGCGGATCTTTGGTTGGGCGCGTTCCCTGCCGGCCTCTCTAGGCTTGATTCTGCGTGACTAACTTCCGTAAGGAGCGGTGACTCGCAACTACCGGTTATGGAGGTCCTCAAAAAGGAAGTAAAACGCTGGAACCGGATACCCTGACAGCAGAAGTATAACTCCACTGCATCATTTCGATGCAGCATTCCAAGACCGGGGCCGCATCCCGCTGGGGCAAAGCGCCGCGTGGGCCCGGAAGAGCATCAACGGGTTCTGCCCTGCGACGGATCGGCCCTCGCCGCCGTGTTTAAGTCCACGTGCAAGTGGCGGGCAAGATCGAGTCCGGGCGGATAGCAGCTTCCGTCGCGATTATAGTTGGCGGGACACCCGGCGGCGACGTCCCGCCGCTTCGGAGATTGAGCAAACTGCCATCCGTCGGCGAAGGCGATGCCGCTCTCGGCGGGGCTGGGCGGGCGACCGGGGAAGGCGCATCCTGGCGACGGCGGGCAGGCATCGTTCGCGATCCAATACGCGATCTTCCTGCCAGCCGCGTTCTGACGGATATCTTCAGCGGTAACAATGGGCACGCCGCCACCTTCTTTTGCCGCGATGCCGGAACAATAAATGCCGGCGCGGAAACCGGCCGCGGCGACCTCATCCACCCAGGCGTAGATATACGTCTTCTGCTCGGGCAGCATGCGGCCGCCTTCTTCTTGGTCGAGGAAGATGATTGCTCCGGCGGGAAATCCTTCGCGGCGCGCGGAGGCAATGGCTAACACGGCATCGGACTTGCCCAGCCTGGCGGCATTCGAAACCGTCTTCAACTCGGCATAGAGTCTGCCGTTGAAGAGTATGAGAAATCCGAAACCGGCTGATTGCAGGGCCTGCCGCTTGCCTGTCCAGGTGTTGTTTTTTTCGCCGGGAGGATGGTTGAGCCAGAAGCCAGCGTAGGAGAATGTCTGGCGCAGCGGTTGCAGGTTTTCGTCACCGGGATAGTCGTTGCGGTCAAAGCCCAGGTGAGCGGCGGCCCGGGTGGACTGCTGTGCCATGCTCGCGCCCAGCCAAAGAACCATGCTCACTGTGGCCAGGGTCACCGGAATCGCGAATCGCCTCATGCTCACGATGGTATCGGGTTCGGTGTCGAGAATCGACCCGAGGTGTTCCGGGGCGGGACTGAGGAGCGCAGAAAAACAAAGGACGGGCGTCATCGCCAGTCGAGCCCAGCCATTGCACGACGGCGAGAAGCCGGTCCTCCACAAAAGCGTCTAGCCGCCGATGTGGACCATGGTTCGGGATGCGGGCACGAAATCCGGCTCGCCGATATGGTGGCGTGCTTCTTTTTTCTGAATCACACCGCGGATGAATTCCGCCAGTTCCTCGTCCGATGCGCCGCGTAGCATCTGGCTGTGCAGATCGTGGTCCCAGACGGAGAACAGGCAGGTACGAATCTTGCCGTCGGAGGTGATGCGAATGCGGCTGCAGTGTCCGCAGAAAGGATGCGACACCGGCGCGATGATTCCGATTTCTCCAATGCCGTCGTCAAAGCGATAGCGGCGGGCGGTCTCGCTCTTCGCGTGCGGAATTTCCACCAGCGGGCGGTAATCTCCCATGCGGCGCACGATTTCTTCCAGCGGGACCACCGTGTTCGGCGACCATACGCGCTCTTCCTCCAAAGGCATGAATTCGATGAAGCGGACGACCACGCCTTCTTCGCGCGCGAACCTGCCGAACGGAATGATCTGGTCTTCGTTGAAGCCGCGCATCAGCACGCAGTTTACTTTCACCGGCCACAAACCGGCGCGGTGCGAAGCCCGAATGCCGGCGAGGACATTGTCGTATCCGTCGGGCACGCGCGTAATGCGGGCGAAGCGATCGGGATCAACGGCATCCATGCTTACGGTAGCGCGGCGAAGGCCGGCACCCTGGAGCGGCTTGGCCAGCTCAGCGAGGAGATGGCCATTGGTGGTTACTGCGATGTCGAGGTCCTCTCCATCCGTGGTCCGAAGCTTGGCCAGCTCGCGGACAAAATCCACCACGCCCCGGCGCAGAAGCGGCTCGCCGCCGGTGATGCGGACTTTTTGGATCCCGAGTCCGACCAGCACGCGTGCCATACGGAGATAGTCTGCGAATGGCAGATCGCCGTAGAGCGCGCCTTCGTTCCCGGTGCGGCAATACACACACTTGTAGTTGCAGCGATCGGTGACCGAGATTCGCAGATCGGTGATGGCGCGGCCGAATTTGTCGGTGAGAGGCACGGCTTTTAGCAACTAGCAATTGGCACTTAGCCCTTTAAAGACGCGAAGACAACCGGCAATATCTGTTCGCTAATCTCCAGACGCCAATTGCCAAGGGCTAAGTGCTTCGCTTTTAAAATTACTGCTTCGGATTCAATCCACGAGAAAGGGACAGACAGGCGGGAAAATCCCGGCAGCTGTTTCCTTTCCAATGGCTTCTCGCGAAGCCGGGAGGCGCTGGTGTTTCCACCCGCACCCTCGGGGCCGGGTCTCTTGGCGAACGTTGCAAAGAAAACCGCCCCTCGCCGCCGCAACCAGGGTATGCCCAAAGGCTGGGGCGGTCGGAAACTCAACTCACATTATAGCTGCCTCAGGCGAACGATAAGTCGAAATTAAGGCTTGCCTGCCAGAGCCTTGCCAATTGCCGTGTCCGCCAGCGGGGCCATGATCTTGTAGCCGGCGGGGTTGGGATGCAGACCGTCTTCCGCCAGTTCACGTTTGAGCAGGCCTTTGTCATCGACCATCGGAGAAAAATAGTCGAGATAGACCAGGCCGTTGGCGGCGCAGTAGTCCTGCAGCCAGTGGTTCAGGGCCACAATTTTCTCCGGAGTGCGTTGCGCGAAGAAATCCTGCGACTTCGGGGTGTAGTTATGCACGGGCAGGATGGAGGAAAAGACAACCGCAATATGATTGGCCCGCGCCAGTTCCGCGATCGAGACATAGTCGGCCTCGATGTCTTCAAGGCGCATGGGCCCGGTGTTTCCGGCGATGTCGTTGGTGCCGGCCAGAATCACAACCACCTTGGGATGCAGATCAATTACATCCTGGCGGAAACGGACCAGCATCTGCGGCGTGGTCTGTCCGCCGATGCCGCGATTGAGGTAAGGCTTGCCGGGGAAATATTCCTCAAGCTTCCATATGTCGGTAATGGAATCGCCAAAGAAGACGACGCGGCTCTCGTCGGGCGCGGGTGGCTTCAGGGCAGCATTGGCGGCCCGGTAGCGGGCGAGTTGTCCGAAGTCGTCCGTATAGACGGCGATGCGCGCGGCCCGGTACTGGTCGAGGCCGGCAAAGCCGGTGGTGGGAATGGCGGGCTGCTGCTGGGCCGCCGACGCGGCGGCGACCAGCAGCGTGGATATAAGCGCGATCAGGCGACGACGGAGTCTAAACGACATGTTGTTCCTCGCAGCACAGAATACCTAAAGGCGAATCACCGTCGAGCTGCGCTCGACCTGGACGGGTCGAAGACCCGTCCACACCAGTACTACCGCTTACATGCCGTCGTAGTTCGGGCCACCGCCGCCCTCGGGTGGCACCCAGGTGATGATCTGGTATGGATCAGCAATGTCGCAGGTCTTGCAGTGGACGCAATTCGACGGGTTCAGGCTGATGCGCTTGCCGTTGGGCTGAGTGGGGTCGTCCACCATTTCGTAAACATTAGCCGGGCAGAAATTCTGGCACGGGTTGCCGAATTCCTTCACGCAGCGAGTATTGCAGACATCGGTCTCGTGAATGACCAGGTGCGCTGGTTGGTCCTCTTCGTGCTTGGTGCCGGAGTGATAAAGGTCGGTGAGCTTGTCGAAAGTCAGCTTGCCATCGCCTTTCGCGGGACCGAGGAGATGGGCGTCGTCGCCGCCATCGGCCGGCAGTTCGGCGAGTTTCTTCAAGTGCTGATATCCCGCGGTCGAGTGATAGCGGTCGTGCAGACCGCGGCCACCGGTGAACTGCTGCAGGCCAGCGTTGATCATGCCGCGCCAGAATCCGTGCTCGAAGCCCTGATGAAAGTTGCGGACCTTCCAGAGTTCGTCCTTGATCCAGCTCGATTCCACTCGCCGCTGAAAATCGCTTAAGGCGGCGGACGAGAAATCGCCTTTTTTCAGCGCTTCAAATGCAGTCTCGGCGGCGAGCATGCCGCTCTTGATGGCGAGATGAATCCCTTTAAGGCGCTGCGAATTCAGGAACCCGGCGGAGTCGCCTAGGATCATCCAGCCGTTCCCGGCAACCGGCGGAATCGACCACCAGCCGCCGTACGGCAGACTCTTGGCGCCATAGCGGATCATCTTGCCGCCTTCAAGAAGCCGGGCGACCAGCGGATGCTTTTTGAATTCCTGCAACACGCGCTGCGGATCAAGACGCGGGTCGGGATAGTCGAGCCCCACGACAAAGCCAAGCGAGACTACATTGTTTTTGCCGCCGTAGATCCAGGCGCCGCCGTATGCCTTCGTGGTCAGCGGCCAGCCCATGGTGTAAATCACTTCGCCGGGAGCGATGCGGCCCGACGGCACTTCCCACAGTTCCTTGATGCCCTGTCCGTAAGTTTGCGGATTGCAGTCGCGATCGAGAGCAAAGCGGGCGATGAGCTGCTTGGTCATCGAGCCCCGAGTGCCCTCGGCGAGAATTACCACCTTGGCTTGCAGGTCATAACCAGGTTCGAAGTTTGACTTCGGCTGATTCTGTTTGTCCACGCCTTTGTCGTCGGTACGGACGCCAGTCACGCGGTCGCCATCCAGCAGCAACTCCGATCCGGCGAACCCGGTGAAAATCGTGATGCCGGCCTCCTCCACCTTGCCGCCCAGCCACTTCACAAAACGGTTCAGCGAGATGACGTAGTTGCCATGATCACGCAGTGGAGGCGGCGTAATGGGAAACTTGAATTTGCCTTTCCGGGTGAGAAAGTAAACCGCTTCTTTGGTGACTTCGGAATCGAGCGGAGCTTCTTTTTCAAAGCCAGGAAGCAGTTCGCGCATGGAGCGAGGATCGAGCAGGGCGCCGGACAGGCAGTGCTGCCCAATCTCGCGGGCCTTCTCGAGCACGTAAACATTTTCTTTACTGAGCTGTGAGTCGGGATTTTTCGCGTTGTGCTGATCGATGAGCTGCGATAGACGAAGGGCACAGGCCATGCCGGCCGGACCGCCACCGACGATGACGACGTCGGCAGGCATCTGGGGACGTTCGATGTTAGGGAGCGGCTTGCGGAAAACTAACATAAGAAAAACTAGGCCACGGAATCACACAGATTTCCACGGATAGACAGCTCTCGAGGATTGACCCGTGACAGTCCGGGTTGATCCGCCGCTGATTTTACGCTCCGGCTTTAGCTTTTTTCACTTCTTCAATCAGCGGCGGGACGATATCGAACAGATTTCCCACCACGGCGTAGTCCGCGATCTCGAAAATCGGCGCCTCTGAATCTTTGTTGATGGCGATGATGGTCCGCGCTCCCTTCATGCCGACGATGTGCTGTATGGCACCGCTGATACCCAGCGCGAGATAGAGCTTGGGGGCAACCGTTTGTCCGGACGATCCGATCTGGCGGTCCATGGGCAGCCATCCCGAGTCGCAGATGGGCCGGGACGCGGCGAGTTCACCACCGAGCGCCTCGGCAAGTTGCTTGGCCAGTTCGATGTTTTTCTGTTCTTTGATCCCGCGACCGACCGACACGATGATTTCGGCTTGCGTCAGATCCACCGCCTGCTTGGCTTCCTTGAAGACTTCCTGCGGTTTGTTGCGGATGATGCCGTCAGCGATTTCTAGTTTGACGGTTTCGACGGGCGCGACGGCGGTGCCGGCCTCAACCTTGTCGGCACGAAACGCTCCGTTCTGGAAAGTCACGAACCATGGGGCAGCGCAGGTGAAGCTGACGTCGGCGGCCAGTTTGCCCTGGAACATCTGTCGAGTGAAGAGCAGTTTGTCGCCATCTTTTTTGTATCCAATGCAGTCGCTTATCGCGGTGCGCTCCATTGAGGTCGCGAGCTTAGGCACAAAATCGCGCACCTGGTAGGTGTGCGGCATCAGCACCAGTTTGGGTTGTCTTGTTGCGATGAATTGCCTGAGCGCGGTCGCGAAAGCGTCGGGCGTGTAGGGTTCGAGTTTCGGAGACTCGATCGCATAGACCTTCGCGACCTTCTTGCCCGCGACTTCGCTGGCTAGGCTTGTGACTCCGCTTCCGGCAACGGCGGCCTCGAGGGTCCATCCGGTTTCGGCCGCCAGAGCCTGGCCGGCGGTGAGGGTCTCCCAGGAGACGCGGTTTAGCTTTCCTTCACGTTGTTCGACGATGACTAGGATGGAATCGGCCATGATTGTAGGTCTCGGTCTTCGGGCCCTGTTGTTTGAAACCCAGTTTCTGGATGTCGGTTCTCGGGTCTCAGTTAGTCATAGGACGCGTACTTCATTCCGTAATTTTTCCACCAGCTTCTTCGCCACTTCGGCTGGAGGACCTTCCAGAAATTCTGTGTTTTTGGTTTTCTGGGGAATGTAGAGGCGTTCGATCTTCTGCATATTGTTGCCGATTGCCGGCTGCACTTCGGCCCATGTCACTTTGCGCAACGGCTTGTTTTTCGCCTGCTTGATGCCGATCAGCGTGGCGTAGCGCAGCTTGTTGATGCCGGACTGGATGGTGAGCACCGCGGGCAGAGGCATATCCACGAACTGAAAGTAACCGGCTTCGAGCTCGCGTTTGACGCGGATGCCGGCGTCCGTTTTCTCGATCTGCATGATGATGGTGGCGTGCGGCCAGCCCAACAGTTCGGCCAGCACCACGCCGGTTTGGGCGTAGCCATAATCGTCGGACTGCAGCCCGGTGAAGATGAGGTCAAACTTTTCATCTTTGATGGCTGCGGCGAAAGCGCGGGCGGTGTTCGATGCGTCCAGACCGACGAAGGCGTTGTCTTCAAGATGGATGGCGCGGTCCGCTCCCTTGGCCAGGGCTTCGCGCAACACCTGCTGGGCACGCGCGGGGCCGGCTGTGATGACCACGACTTCTCCGCTGTGTTTTTCCTTTTGACGTAACGCCTCTTCGAGGGCGAAGGCGTCGGGTTCGTTGACCTCGTACGACACATCTTCGCGGATCCAAGTGCCGGACTCGTTCAGCTTGAGTGGCGCATCCTTCTGCGGCACCTGCTTCATGCAGACCAGAATTTTCACGCGGAACTCCCATCTCTCGCCGAGACGTTGCAGGCAACGTCTCTATTCGCCAAGCAAACTGGTCAGTATAAATGAGCGGCGGGAGAGAGGAAACGTGGCCTATTCGGTGAAGACCACGGACTGCACGCCGGAGATTTCAAAGCGTTTGCGGCAGCGCATGTTCTTGCAGCCCATGAGATCGTCCTTACGCAGCATGTAGGAGCGGGCTTTGGCGAAGCGGGCACGATCACGTTCGTCGCCGCGTCCGGGCAACTGCCGCTTTTTGGTGCGGACAATCCAGGTGACTTCGTATTCCGCGGGCTGATGACAGTGGGGGCAGTTCAGCGTTGCCGTCTTCTTTTCCGTACGCTCGTCGAAGAAATCTCGCTCTTCCATGGTCTGGCCAGTCTCCGGCGATGGTTTACGCTTCGCCTTCCGACATCAATTATTGCAGCTTTGCCCCGTACAAGCTATGGCAAGATGTTTTCGATGGCGAACAAGAAGCGCAAGCCGAAGAAGTTCAGCGCGGTCGATCAGGTGAAGGCCATGGCCAGAGCACAGATCGGCGCGCCTCCCGCTGGACGTGTGGTGCCGGATCGCAGGGAAAAGAAAATTGACAAGCACAAGCCGACGCTGGGGAAGATGCTGGAATCGGAATGAAAGCTACGGCGGCGGCAATGGAGTCTTACCGGCAATCCCCTGGCCTTCAACAATCGTATAAATAACATCTGCCGGCACGTCGCGCAGCACTTCCACTTTGCCGCTTGGCCACCTGATCTCCACTTCGGTCATTTTGGTTTCGGTCCCCAGACCGAAGTGCAAGCGCGGATCGTTTTGTGAGATGTAGCTGCCGCCGGCGCGGACTTCGCTGAACTGCATCAGTTTCCCTGCCTTCACAGTCACCCGCGCTCCGATCGCTGCCCGGTTACTCTTTGTCCCGGCCAGCTTGAACAGTGCCCGATGATTGCGATTCCCGCCCTGGTTCAGCAGCAATGTGGGTGGCGCTCCCACATTCACCAGCACGACGTCGACATTCCCGTCATTGTTGATGTCCCCGAAAGCTGCTCCCCGCCGGCTTTCCGGCGGAATGTCGGCCAGCGAGCTGGAAACATCCTGGAAGGTGCCGTCGCGATGATTCCGGAAAAGCTGGATGGGTTCGCGGTAAGCCAAGCCGCCCGGGATCGAATCCACTTGCGGATACACGTGGCCGTTAGCTATAAAAATATCCAGCCAGCCGTCGTTGTCCATATCGAAGAAAGCGGTGCCCCATCCCACTTTCAGGAACGTGGGTTGCGCAATTTTCGCCGGCCAGCTTACGTCAGAAAATCCATCTTTCCCCTGGTTGCGGTACAAGGTGTCGGGCTGCTCGTGGAAGTTGGTGACGAACATGGACAGGCGGCCTTCGTGCAGATAGTCGCCCCAGTCCACGCCCATCGAGCCCCGGGCCTGGCCATCGCCGCCGAGCGCGACGCCTGACAGCATGCCGACTTCTTCAAAGGTTCCGTCGTGTTTGTTGTGGTACAGATAGTTTGGGCCGGCGTCGTTGGCGACGTATAAGTCGGGCCACCCGTCGTCGTCATAGTCGCCCCAGATCACTCCCAGTCCGTAGTAGCGGTTCACATCGTCCATTCCGGCCCTTTTTGAAACTTCCTCGAAGGTACCGTCGCCGCGATTGTGGAAGAGCAGGTCCGATTCGCCGATCATGCCCCAGGGCCCGCACTGGACAAGGATTCCCTTAAAGCGGCAATTCTTCTCGTCGCTGCCGAATGTCGGCAGATGGTCCATGTCGAAGTGGACATACCGCGAAACGTAGAGGTCCACGAAGCCGTCGCGATCGTAGTCGGCCCAGGCGGCTCCGGTGCTGAAGCCGCCCGCCGCCACACCGGCTTTCTCGGTGACGTCTTCAAACTTGCAATTACCCAGATTGCGGTAAAGCGCGTTCCCGCCGAAGCCGGTGATGTAGATGTCGGGCCGGCCATCGTTATCGAAGTCGGCGACGGCGACGCCCATGCCCCAGCCCTTACGTGTCAGACCTGCGGTGCTGGTGATGTCGGTAAATTTGAACTTCGCGTCCTGGTGGTAGAGCGTGATCATGGGATCGCCGCCCTGGCGATAACGATCAATCGTGGATCCGTTCACCGTGATGATGTCCAGCTTGCCATCGTTATCGCAGTCGATAAGACCGGCGCCGCCGCTCATGGACTCGACGATGTATTTCTTTTCGGAAGTGGAAATGTGAGAGACGGTCAGGCCGGCGTCTTTGGTCACATCTTTGAATTGAGGAACAGGGCTCGCGGGCAATGGCGCCTTCGAGACTACCGTCTGGGCCGATGCGGAGAACGGAAGCAACAGGCACAGAAAGAGGATTGCACGCATGATGAGGAGAATGTGGAGATTATAGACGACAAGCTGCCAAGGCAGAGACCACTGGGGACAGCCGCTCTCGGCTGTCCGGCGAAGCGGAGTTCCGCAATGTTCCTTTAACCCCGAAGGTCGCAAAGACTTGGCGTGCCGCTGAATTTCAGTCCCCCCTTCCTCCTTCGCTGCTTTCTCTGCTAGATTTGGCACCTTGCCTGCCAAGCGGGGGGACCATGCGCATCGACCTGTTCCGGATGGAACGAACGCAGTGCCTGTACGAGAACGAAGTCGAATTCAATCTGTCAGAGAGTGGCGTGCTTCCCCTGCGGGTCGAAGAGGTTTTGCAGAGCTCAAAAGACCCAGCCGAATTTCTCTCTATCGGCCTGAAGTATCCCGAGTCGGACGGGTCGGAGGAGCTTCGCGCGCACATCGCAGCCTGGTACGGCACGACCAGCGACCATGTGCTGGTCACCAACGGCGGTTCCGAGGCCAACTTCACTGCGCTCTGGGGACTGCTGGAAAAGGACGATCACGCTGCCGTGATGTTGCCCAACTATCTGCAGACTTGGGGACTCTCCCGCGCTTACGCCGCCAAGACGCACGGCTTCTATCTGGTCGAGAGCAGCGAGAACGGCAAGGCACGTTGGGCGCTCGACATCGGCGGCCTTCACCGGGCGGTGAGCAAGAAGACGCGCCTGATCGTGGTGACGAACCCCAACAATCCCACCGGCGCGGTCTTGAACCAGCAGGAGATGGAGGAAATTGTACGGGTCGCGCGTAAGGCCCGCGCCTGGCTGCTGGTGGATGAAATTTATCGCGGCGCGGAAGTGAGCGGGCCGCTTACTCCGACGTTCTGGGGAAGCTACGACAAGTTGTTGATCACCTCCGGCCTCTCCAAAGCCTTTGGACTGCCCGGGCTGCGGCTGGGATGGATCGTCGCGCCGCCGAAGACCATCGCCAAGCTTTGCTCCTATCACGACTACACCACGCTGACTCCAACCATCTTGTCCGACCGACTGGCGCGGATTGTGATGGAATCGGTCCGGCGCGAGCAAGTGCTCGAGCGGACACGCGCCATTGTGCGCCGCAATTTGCCGCGGCTGGAAGCCTGGATCCATTCGCACGATGACATGTTTACTTACATCCCGCCGGTCGCGGGCGCCATCACTTTCTTTCGCTACAAGCTTCCGATTTCTTCCGCCGCTCTTTTTGACCGGCTGCGCAAGGAACAGTCCGTGCTGATCACTCCCGGCGACCACTTCGGGCTGGGGCGCTACATTCGCGTCGGCTACGGATACGACATTGACTACACTTTGCGTGGACTGGCTCGAGTGGATCTCGTGTTGGAAGAATTGAGGAAGAAGAGCGCGCGGTCGAAGGCAGTGCGGGGCGAAGTCGCGCGCCGTGGCGCTGCTTAGTGTCTCGCCTTCTTTTGTTCTGAGGGCGGGACGCCCTCAGGACAGACGGCGGGACGCCGGCGCTACGAAAACCCGTTCCAGTACCAGGGATGCCGCTGCCACATCCTGGACGCCAACTCCGGTCAGGTCGCAGACGATGATCTCATCCTCGGAGGTCCGTCCCGGCTTTAAACCGGCCGTGATCTCACCCAACTCGGCGTGGATTTTCTCTTTCGCGATGGCTTTGCGTTCGACCGCGTGGTGGATTTCGCCCAGCCGCAGGCATTGCACGATGCTGTCGGCCACGATCTTGTCGGCGCGGGCCAGCACATCCACGTCGAGTTCCTGTTTGTCGGGGTCGTCGGAACCCACTGCGATCACCGTCGCTCCGGGCTTCAACCACGCAGCCCGAACCAGGGGTTCGCGGCTGGCGGTGACGGTGATGACGATGTCGGCATCCTCTACCGCTTCCTGCACGGATTCGGTCACCGCAAAATTGCAAGCGGAAATGCCGGGACTTTTTGCCAGATCGTCGGCGCGGGCTTGCGCCTTGTGGGGATCGCGTCCCCAGATACGAACCTCACTGAAGCTTCTCTCCAGCGCCAGCATCTCGACCTGATACCTCGCCTGGGCGCCAGTGCCAATCACCGCGACCGTGGCGATTTTCTGGCGAGCCAGATGTTTAGCGGCGACGGCGCCTGCGGCTCCGGTGCGGAAGTCGGTGATGAATCCGTTGTCGAGGAGAAAAGCGGCGGGGGCCCCGGTCTTGGCGTCGAACACGACGATCATGCCGTCGTTCGCGGCGAGACCGAGCCGTGAATTGTTGGGGAATCCGGAGACGATCTTGACCGCGTAGTAAGGACCACCGTGCAGGTACCCGGCTTTGATGTGAATCTCGCCGCGCTTTTGCGAGAGACCATTTTCCGGAATATCGAGATGGATGACACCGGGCAGTTGCGCCTGTCCGGTGGAGTAAGCCGCAAAAGCCTTTTCCATCGCGGCGATGCAAGCCTGAGGATCGAGCAGGGCGCGAATCTCGGGCTCGCGCAGAATTAGGACTTCACGGCTCATCGGCAAAGCCTATCATTTTCGTTTCTGAATCATTATCGCTTCTGAATCACTTCGATTCGGCTACGGGTGCGACGGCCTCTGACTTTCCGCCTTCGCGCCAGCCTTCGATGATCAGGTAGAGCACCGGAATGAAGAACAGGTTCAGGATGGTGGAAACAATCATTCCGCCGAAGACCGTAGTACCCACTGAGTGCCGGCCGTGTTCGCCGGCGCCGGATGCCACCACCAGCGGCACCACGCCCAGAATGAAAGCCAGCGAGGTCATCAGAATTGGACGCAGCCGGATTCTGGCCGCTTCCACCGCGGCTTCCATCAGCGGCATCCCGCCATGCCGCAGCTGCTCGGCGAATTCCACAATCAGGATGGCGTTCTTGCTGGACAATCCCACCAGCATCACCAGCCCGATCTGGCAGTAGACGTCGTTTTCCAGGCCGCGCAATGACTGCGCCGTCAACGCTCCCAAAAGCGCCATGGGCACGGCCAGCAGCACGATGAAGGGCAGAACGAAACTTTCATACTGCGCGGAAAGCGTCAGATAGACGACCAGAGTGCCCAGTCCGAACAGGATCAGCGTGGTGCTTCCTGAACTCAGTTCTTCGAGCGACAAGCCGGTCCACTGGAAGGTGAATCCCTGCGGCAGGACTTTCTGGCTGAGCTCCGCCATGGCGTCCAGGGCCTGGCCTGAACTGAAACCGGGAGCGGCGGAGCCGTCAATTTCGGCCGAGCGGAACAGATTGTAGTGACTGATCACCTGGGGCGCGGTGGTCTGCTTGATCGAGACCAGGTTCTCCAGCGGAATCATCGCCCCGCTGTCGGAACGCACATAGAACTGCGTGATGTCTTTCGACTGCGCGCGGAACTGCTGGTCGGCCTGCACATAAACCCGGTAGGAGCGGTTGTTGAAATCGAAATCGTTGACGTACGCCGAGCCCATGTAGATGCTCAGCGTGTCGGTAATCTGCTGCAAGGGAACGTGCAGGCTCTTGGCCTTTTCGCGGTCGATGGTGACCACAAATTGCGGATCGTTGGCGGTGTAGGTGCTGTAGAGGCCGGTCAGGTCTTTGCGGGCGCTGCCTTGACGGATCAGCTGCTGGGTTGTGTTCGCCAGTTCTTCCAGAGTGTGGCTGCCCTGGTCCTGCAATTCGTAAGCGAAGCCGCCGAACTGGCCCAGGCCCTGCACGGCGGGCGGCAGGAATGGAAGAACCAGTGCGTCCGGAAATGCCGAACAGGCGGCCGCGAATCCGGTTCACGACGGCTGTCGGCGGCGTGCTCGTCTCCCTTGCGCTGCGAATACGGCTTCAGCGGCACGAAGATCAATGCCTGGTTCGAGGCGCTGCCGCTGAAACTGAAACCCGAGATCGCGAAAATCCCTTCCACTTCCGGAATGTCCTGCAGAATCCCCTGGACCTGCTGACCGATGCGCTTCGTATATTCAAGCGACGCCCCCGACGGCGCCTGCACCGCAATGATGAAGTAGCCCTGGTCTTCGTTGGGCACGAACCCTTTGGGGACACGCTGGAAAACCAGGTAAGTCAGACCCAGCGCGCCGAGGAACAAGCATCGCCGCAATCAGCTTGAAGCGCAGGAACAGGCGCAGGACACGCCGGTAGCCCTCGGTGACACCGTTAATGACTCTGTCCACTCGCTTGAAGAACCAGTTCTTCTCTCCGTGCTCGCGGCCCAGCAGGATGGCAGACAGGGCGGGCGTAAGCGTCAGCGCGTTGAAGGCGGAAATCGAAATCGAGAACGCGATGGTCAGCGCGAACTGGCGAAACAGAATGCCGGTGGTGCCGGGGAAAAACGCCACCGGCACAAACACCGCGACCAGCACCAGCGAGGTGGCGATGACCGCTCCCGCCACTTCCGACATGGCGACGGAGGCGGCCTTGTGAGTGTCGCTCTCGCCTTCCTGAATGTGGCGTTCGATGTTCTCGATCACAACGATGGCGTCGTCCACCACCAGTCCGGTGGCCAGAGTGATGCCGAACAGGGTCAGCGTATTGACGGAAAATCCCAAGCAGCTTGACGAAGGCGAAAGTTCCGATCAGTGAAACCGGAATGGTCACTGCCGGAATGATCGTGCTGCGCCAGTCCTGCAGAAAGATAAAGATGACCAGGATGACGAGAACGATGGCCTCGATGAGCGTGGTAAGCACGTCGCGGATCGATTCGCTCACGGCTTCGGTGGTATCAAATGCGTTCTGATACTTCATGCCCGGGGGGAAATGCGTGGAGAGCCGGTCCAGTTCGGCAATGACCAGGCGGTCCACTTCGAGAGCGTTGGCGCTCGAAAGCTGAGTGACGCCGAGGCCCACGGCCTCGCGCCCGTTGAACATCAGGTCCGAGCTGTAGTCTTCGGCGCCAAGTTCGGCCCGGCCAACATCCTTCAGGCGAACCAGTGTCCCGTCGGAGTTCGTTTTCAGAATGATGTTTTCGAACTGGGAAGCTTCGGTGAGCCGCCCGATGGCGCGCACGCTGATCTGAAATTCCTGTCCGGCTTTGATGGGCGGCTGGCCCACCTGTCCGGCGGCGACGTCAACGTTCTGCTCCTGCAGCGCGCTGACCGCGTCAGTCGCGGTAAGCCCGCGGCTGGCCATGCGCACCGGATCCAGCCAGAGCCGCATGGAATATTTGCGTTCGCCGAAAATGATCACGTCCGCAACCCCGGGCACGCGCTTCAGCGAGTCCTTTACGTAGACGTCCAGGTAGTTGCTCATGAAGAGCGGCGTGTAGCGCCCCTCGGGCGAGAAGACGGCGGCACCGAACACAAAATTGCTGGAGGCCTTGACGATGGTGATGCCGGTGGCTTTGACCGCGTTGGGCAACCGTCCCTGGGCCGTGTTGACGCGATTCTGAATGTCGACCGCGGCCAGATCGGGATCGCGATTGAGGTCAAATGTCGCGGTGATCGTGCTCACGCCGTTGCTGCTGCTGGTCGAGGTGACGTACTTCATGCCTTCGGCGCCATTGATCTGCTGCTCGAGGGGTACGGTCACCGCGGTTTCCACGGTCTGCGCGCTGGCCCCGACGTACACGCTGGTCACGGAAACCTGCGGCGGCGCCAGGGTGGGAAATTGCGCAATCGGTAAGGTGGGAATCACGGCCGAGCCCGCCAGGATAATCAGCAGCGCACAAACCGTGGCGAAGACCGGCCGTTTTATGAAGAAATCAACGAACATTCAGGAGCGGACCTCGGACTTCAGACCTCGGACCTCTGCACAAACCTCGTTGAACTGCCCAACAAAAATTAAGACGTGTAGTCTACCCGAAGCCTTTTAAGGCTGGCTCGAGGCGGAACAGGCTAAGGTCCGAAATCCGAGGGCTGACGCCCGACGCCCTCTTAGCCCTGCGGTATCAGCACGGGAGCGCCATCGACCAGAAACTGGGTGCCTGACACGACGATCTTGTCGCCGGGCTTGATCCCGTCCAGCACCACGTAGTTGTTGCCGGTCATGTCTCCGACCCGTAACAGCTTCTGGTGCGCCACTGTCTTTCCGTCCTGCTGCTCCGCCACGAAGGCGAAGTACTGCCCGCCCAGGCGGGAAACTGCGAGCACCGGCACAACCGTGCGGTCCTGCGAACCCCACACGATGCGGGCGTGGATGAATTGGGCGTTGCGCAGCTTGTCATTGCTGTTCGCAATCGGGGCCTTGACCAGCACGGTCTGGGTCGTCGAATCCACCTGGGGCGAGATAAAGTTGATGCGGCTCTCCGCGACCACCGTGCCCGACTGGTCAAGGATCTGTACCGGCAGGTTCGGCTTCAGCTGCGAAGAGCGCTCGATCGGCACGTAGACGTAGGCTTCGAGACTTCCGGGTTTGTCCACGGTAGTGAGGGGCGTGGTGGTGGTTACCCGGTCTCCGACCCGCACCGGGATGTCTCCCACGATTCCGGCGCTGGGAGCGGTGACGCGATAGTAGTGCAGCTGCACAGCTTCCTGGCGGACCTGCGCTTGCAGGGCCTGCAACTGGGCTTTGGCCTGTTCCAGCGCCGTCTTGGATTGGTCGAGCGCCTGCTTGCTGACCACCTTCGCTTCGTACAGGCCGCTGTTGCGGTCGATATTCCTGCTGGTCCCAGATCAGTTCGGCCTGCTTGGCCTTGACCGTGTCTTCCTGGGTTTTCAGGGTGGCCTGCTGTTTGGCAGGATCGATCTGCATCAGGGGCGTTCCGGCGGAGACGCGACTGCCGGAGTGAACATAGATGTCGGTGATCTGACCTTCGACCTGGGGCATGATGACGGCGGTATCGCGAGACTTCAGGGTGGCGACGTACTCCGTCGTGTCATTGACTGAAATCAGCTTTGCGGTTTCGACTTTTACCGGTATGCCGGAAGGACCCTGGGGCTGCGCCCCGCGGACCGAGCCCCCACTACAGGCCAGGCCTAGCCGCCGCCAGCGCCAAAATTGCCGCCAGCCCCGCCCGCCGCCCCGACAATTGGGCCGATTGCCGAGTGCTCCCTGCAGTGTCAGCAAATCCATTTTTGCGGTACCCCTACGAAATGCGCGCCTGGGGCGTGCCGTCCGCATGGAACGGAGCCCTGAGGCTGCAGGTAGAACTATACAGCCGACAGCCAAACATTACAGATGTCAGCCGGTGAAGTCGGACTCGAAGCTTTCAGGAAGGGTAGACGAATTCGAGGGCCAAATCCGGAGAATGTCCCGGACTGGAGCGCCGAAGTTAACCCTTAGCGCTTGCGGGGTTTGGTGGCTTCCTGCATCTGCCGTTCTTCGGCTACGACCGCCACGTACAGCAGGCCGAACGCCAGAACCACCATCATGAGTACGAGTGTCATGTCGTCACCATAGTAGCGGACACTCCACCTCGCCAAGATCACCGTCGTACTCACGGAGTAATACCACCATCGTGCCATGGCGGACGTCGGACCGCGGACGTCAGAGGTCAAACCTGCGGAGAATAGGAAGGGGCCGAAGTCCGAGGTCTGACGCCCGTCGTCTGTACTCCGCCGTCTGCTACATTATTTCGGATCATGAAACCTGCCCGCAGTTTTGCCAGCGACAACAATGCCGGAGTTCATCCCGAAATTTTGAAGGCCGTCGGCGAAGCGAACCGGGGCCATGCGGTCGGCTATGGAGACGATCCCTACACCGCGTCCGCGGTGCAGAAATTCAAGCAGCATTTCGGCGCGGATATTGAAGTCTTCTTCGTTTTTAATGGCACCGCGGCCAATTGCCTGGGCCTGAAAGCGCTGACCAACACTTATCACGCGGTGATCTGCGGCGAGGCCGCGCACATCTACACCGACGAATGCGGCGCTCCGGAGAAATTTACCGGATGCAAGCTTCTTCCCGTTCCCGTGACCAACGGCAAGCTTACGGTCGAAGCCGTCAGTCACGCCTATCATGGCATCGATGACCCGCATCACGTGCAGCCCCGCGTCATTTCCATCACGCAGGCCACCGAAGTGGGCACTGTGTATCAGCCCGGCGAAATAAAAGCCCTGGCCCGCTTTGCCCACGAGCGCGGCATGTTCCTGCACATGGACGGGGCCCGCATCGCCAACGCCGCCGCCAGCCTGGGACAGACCCTGCGGCAAGCCACGCGGGACCTGGGAGTGGACGTCCTCTCCTTCGGAGGGACCAAGAACGGCGCCCTGGGAGCGGAAGCCGTGGTTTTCTTCGACAAGAAGCTGGGCAACGACTTCCTATACTTGCGCAAGCAGGGCATGCAGCTGGCATCCAAGATGCGCTTTATCTCCGCGCAATTTGACGCCCTGTTTACCGGCGATCTCTGGTTGAAGAGTGCGCAGCATGCCAACCGCATGGCCCGTCTGCTGCAGAAGGAACTGCGCAAGATTCCAGAGGTGAAGATCGTTTACAAAGTGGAAGCCAACGGAGTCTTCGCCAAAATCCCACGGGCTGCCATTGCCAAACTGCAAAAGCGTTATTTCTTTTATGTGTGGAACGAGCAGCAATCGGTGGTGCGCTGGATGTGTTCGTTCGATACGACCGAGCAGGATGTGAGGCAGTTCGCTCAGTTCGTGGGGGAAACCGTGAAGGGCTAGCGGCGGAACACCACGTGCCGTAACTTTTCCGGGCCCCAGGAATCTCATTGGAGCTACACTGTCGCTTTCGCTTGTGGAGGACGGGCGTCCCGCCCGGCCTCCATCGAAACTGCGCAACTGGAAAATGGAAACGCGAATCGATTCTCGTAAGTTCAAGAAGGTCACACGCCGCGAGTTGCTCAAGCTGACTCCGGTGTTGGCCATCGGTGCATTCGCCATTCCGCCGTTGCAGGAGCCTCTGCTCAAGACCGGACTGGGCTTCAGCGATTGGGCTTCCGCACTGCTGTTTCGTTCCCGTCACATGGCTACCACTTTCTCTGACTCCGAAGTCGCCCCGTTTGAGAAGTTCCCGATCAACGGCTACGACGTGGCCGATCCCGGAGTTGATCTGGACAAGTGGACTCTGACTGTAGCCGGATCTGTACGGAAGCCCGGAGACTATAAGCTAGCGCAATTTCAGGCTCTGCCCCGGGTGCGTCAGAACACGCGGCACGTGTGCGTGGAAGGCTGGGATGTCATCGGACGTTTCGGCGGAGCGCGGCTTTCGGATTTCCTGCAAATGATTGGCGCCGACACCACGGCCCGCTTCGTGTATGTCGAATGCGCGGATGACTATTACGAATCGCTGGATATGGCGACCGCCCTGCACCCGCAAACTCTGCTGTGTTACGAGATGTACGACCGGCCGCTGACCCGCGAGCACGGCGCTCCGCTGCGCTTACAGATTCCAACCAAGGTGGGCTACAAGCAGGCAAAGTATTTGACCAGTCTGAGCGTCACCAATGTCCTGGCCCGGGTGGGGTACTGGGAAGACCAAGGCTATTCGTCATTCTATGGACTCTAGAGTTCCGCCGGGGAAAACGCGCATGCGTGAAGCGGTAATCGAAATCGAGTCAGCGAAGACCGGAGAAGTGGAACAGGCTGCCTATGAACATCCCTGGGCGGTGCGGTTCTCGCATTGGCTGAACGCGGTCTCGCTGCTGGTGATGGTAGCCAGTGGCTTTCAGATATTTCGCGCCTTTCCCAGCTTCGGGGCGAAAATCCCGCAGAAGGATTTGTTGCACTGGCCCCAGTCGTTCGCCCTGGGAGGATGGCTGGGCGGCGGCCTGCAGTGGCACCTCACCTTCATGTGGATCTATATCGCGACCGGCCTTTTCTACCTCGGTTATCAAGATGTTCAGCCTGAATTATCGCCAGGTGCTGTTCACTCCGCGGGATATTCGCGGCGTCTGGCCCATGGTGCACTACTACTTTTTCTTTGGACCTAAACCGGTCGTCCGCGAGGTTTACAACCCGCTGCAGAAACTGGCGTACACGTCAGCCGTAGGACTGGGCGTTTTGTCGGTCCTGACCGGGCTGGCGGTATGGAAGCCGGTGCAGTTTTCCTGGCTGGCCTGGATGATGGGCGGGTTTCACTGGGCCCGAATCTGGCATTTTGCGGTGATGTGGGCGATTCTCTTCTTCCTTCTGGGACACCTCATCATGGTCGTTCTGCATGGCTGGAATAATTTCGCCTCCATGCTTACGGGATGGAAGAAGAATCCTGAATATCTTGAGCGGTAAGCGGTTCCAGGTGGGGACCATCTAGAAAGCCCACTCTAAAAAAGGCGGCATCCTGAGCTTGCGAAGGATCTGGCGTAGATCGGATCAGAACTGGGCCGGCAACCTTGCCGATGCGCGCAAGATTCTTCGGGACTGGAGTCTCCCAGGGATGACGCCATCGATGGAGCGCGACTTTTGCAAGGCTAACTCCAGATGCAGCGACGAATGACGATTGCCGAGAGACCCGCCGATGCAGGCGAAGACAGCGAGCCATCCCTTATTGCCCGCATCTGCAAAGGAGAGTCCTCCCTGTTCGCCAGGCTGGTAAAGCCCTACGAACGCCGGGTCTACGCGACCGCGCTGGCCCTGTTGCGCAATGACGCGGATGCGCAGGATGTGGCGCAGGAAGCCATCCTGAAGGCCTTTGCCAATCTGCGGCAGTTTCGCGGCGAGTCAAAGTTCAGCACCTGGCTGATCCAGATCACAGTGAACGAAGCACGCATGCGTCAGGCGCAGGCAGCACGCCGAGCTGTTCGAGCCGATTGCCGGATCGCAGGATCAGGATGAAGAAGGCGCCTACACTCCGCGGGACTTCGCCGACTGGCGGGAAATTCCGTCCGAAGCTCTGGAACGAAGCGAAATCCGAGCTCTGCTGGCCAAGGCACTGGCCAGCCTGGCGCAGAAATATCGGGAAGTATTTATTCTGCGCGACATGGAGCAGATGAGCATCGAAGAAACCGCGGAGATTTTGAATACTCTCGATCGCCAGCGTCAAGACGCGTTTGCTGAGGGCAAGGCTGATGCTGCGGGACATTCTGGCGCCCGAGCTGGCAAATGGCTGGTTCAGCCGTGCGCCCTTCGGGAAAGGGAGCAAGCCATGGTAGTCAGTTGCGAACAGGTCTGGCAGGAAATCTCGAACTATCTCGACGGTGAGGTCACGCCACAACTCCGAGCCGCGATGGAGGCGCATTTTCGCGAATGCAAGCACTGCACCGCAGTTTTGGATGGGACCAAAAACATTGTCCACTTGTATGCCGATGATCGTTTGATAGAATTGCCCGCGGGTTTCAGCGCACGCTGGCAAAGAAAGCTGGCCGAATCCATGCCCAGTCCCCGGGGAACAGCCTACGGATGGCTGATCGCAGTGGCCGCCCTGGCCCTGATTTCGGGCAGCTTCGCGCTGGCCAGGTTCGACTCATTCGCCACCTAGCACATTGCGTTCCTACCATTCTGAACCCGGCGTCGGCGTTCCGCCGGGGATGATGGTAGAGATTGCATCCGACGGCAAGACGTTTCATGTCCCGGGATGCAAGTATCTCCACCAGCATGAGCACGAGGGCGGAGGGGAAGTTCGCCTGGTGGCTGCGGCCGAAGCAATTCGGGAAGGATATGTCCCCTGTGTACGGTGCCTGCGGCAGTATTTGAATCGGTGAGTCAGTCGTCGGTCGTCGCCTTCAGTCTGCAGATTCCCTAACGGAGCCTAGTGGGGACGGGCGTCATCGCCCGTCGAGCACAGGCCATGGTCTGACGGACGAGGACGCCAGGTCCACAACAAAAGTTCCGCACCGCGGGTGGGTAACGGAAATGTTCGCTCCATCATCCGGAAAAGCCAAAAGACCCACCCTGTCTCTCCAAGAAACGGAGAGACGAGTGGGCCCGCCTTCCTCGGGGAATCCCTCTGGCTACTAGTCTCAAGCCGGGAATAGAATGATTCTTACAGCTGGTTCATAGTTTGTATTTTTGGAGGTGGAGATGTTTAGTCGTAGAAGTTTGCCGGCAATTTTGGCGATCATGGCCTTGGTTGGCATGGTGCATGCCGAGGATCGGGTCCAATCTGAATTAAAGTTCGTGGCCCACAACAAGGCAGAGAAAACTGCCGGCGTCTGGGTGGACGGACAATACGTAGGCTTCGTAAAGGAACTGACCGGCGACAAGAAGATCGTGCTGCTGCCGGGCAAACACGATGTGCTGGTGCGCCAGGCCTGGTACAAGGATTATGTCGAGCAGGTCATCCTTGAGCCCGGACAAGACCAGCCTGATCAATGTCTCGCTGGTGCGGGACGAGCACCCGAATACCCGCGAGGCGACCGGGGAATTGAAGATCTCGGCCACACCCACCCGGGCCGCGGTCTTCGTGGACAATCAGTTCGCCGGGCACGTGGACGAGTTCGACGGAGTGGGCAAGGCGATGCTGCTCACCCCCGGCCGGCACAGCGTCCGCGTCGCGCTACCCGGCTATTTGCCGTTTGAGACGGTAGTCGACCTGCGTCCTCACCAGAAACTCAAGACTCCAGACCGATCTGGTAAAGGGAAGCATCACAGAAGCCGGTTCGCTGGTGAATCAGCCGGAAAAATAGCCGACACTTGAGAAGAGCATTACGCTTGCCGGTTGCGATTCTGGTGGTCCTTCTTATTCGGGATCGTCGGCGTGGTGCTTTTCCGGGTGGCGGCCAGCGGAAGGCCCCATAGCGTTCTCCTGAAGTGGAACCCGCCGGATCCCAAGCCCGGCGTGACGGTAACGGGCTACAACATTTATCGCAGCCAGCTCGACGGGACTTTCAAGCCGATTGCTTCCGGCGTGACCACTCCCAGCTACGTCGATCACGACGTCCGCAACGGAGCCGCCTACCGCTACTTCGTCAAGGCTGTCGATGCAGCCGGCCATGAAAGCCCGCCTTCGAATCCGGCCTCGGCAATAATCCCGTAAGTCGGCCCTGGTGCAGAACTCTAACCATTTCTGAAATAAGTGTCGCGAGTGTCGATCCCCCAGCCTCTCATTCGACGTCTAAGTAGAGCCGGGAAGCGCGGCTCCAAATCATAAAATCATATTGAGGAGACAAGACAATGCGATTCATGGTGATCGTTAAGGCCGACAAGAACAGCGAAGCGGGTGTGATGCCCAGCCGGGAGCTCCTGACCGCGATGGGGAAGTTCAACGAGGAGCTGGTGAAAGCCGGCGTGATGCTGGCGGGTGAGGGGCTGCACCCCACCTCGAAAGGCAAGCGCGTGCGGTTTTCTGGCGGGAAGCACACCATCACTGATGGGCCGTTCACCGAAAGCAAGGAACTGATTGCCGGCTTCTGGCTGTGGCAGGTGAGGTCGATGGACGAAGCCGTAGAGTGGCTCAAGCGCAGTCCCTTCGACGGAGGCGCCGAGATCGAGATTCGCCAGGTGTTCGAGGCGGATGACTTCGGGGCCGAACTGACTCCTGAACTCAGGGAGCAGGAAGCGCGCCTGCGCAAGCAATCCGCCGCAAGAAAGTAACGGGGGCCCCTGCCTCGTTCCGTTCTTTGGAATGACAGGATGGGCGGAATTGCCACGGAAGGTTGATCTCATTTTCGAGACAAAGACCCCGCCCTGTGTCTCCAAAAAACGGAGAGACGAGGACGGGCCACCTGTCGAGAGACGGGGCCACCTTATGGTTTTCGCCCGTATCCGGCATCTTCTGCCGCTAGCTGGGAGAAGGCTGACCAGTCGAGCGACTCGCCGCCGTGGGCCAGCATCGTCAGAAATCGGTTGTAGATCAGGCTGGCCAGCGGCAGAGGCACACGCAGCGTTTCGGCGGCGGCGAGGACCAGGCGGTTATCTTTAAATCCCAGGGGAGCAGCAAAACCGGCGGGTTCGAATTTCTTGTCAGCGATCAGTCCACCGTAGGTCTTGTAATCCAGCGGAATCCGCGCCCAGCAAGGGTTTTCAAGGACTTACTGCATCCAAGTTGATCCACATTCGGTGCAGTTTGGGGGTGTTTGGGAGGCATTATGCAGCCGGAAATGCAGTAAATTCCGGTTAGGTCATGAGGACCGGCGAAAGCCTGAGACGATCACGGGCGGGCAATCGCGCAGCCTTGAGACGCTGGGCCGGTTGCGATGCAGTACTCCCCGGGGCCTGTCTCGCTAGAACCTAGTGGCGCCCGGACGACATTGTTGTACGGCTTGCCTGCCGCCTTCGCATTCCGCTTCAAGAGATCCGCCGCTTGAGTCGGCCTGAACTTCCGGGGAATGCGGAAGCCGTCGCCCATGTGCCGGAAGGCCGTGGCGCGTGAGCAGCGGAGGAACTTCATCACGTCTTCTACTTTGTCCTTGTGATTTGGACGCTCCCACAATGGCACCGGACGGCGCTTCACAATGGTATACCCTGCCTCTTCCCGGATGATGTCGATCGCGATTCGCGCACCAATCTTGCCGGAGAAATCATCTTCGTCCAAATCCGTAGTGACTTCCGCGCCCTTGCGAAAATAGCACTCCCACATCTTTGCGTATCGCGGACGATCCGTGTCGGCATCGAGTTCGTAGTAGTTCGTGGTTTCCTTTTCTGCGTAGTAGCGTCGGTACAGCGGGCGCCACTTCGTAACAGGAGCTTGTGGCTCGGGCTGCCGTTCGTCCCAGAGCAGGTTTTTGAGATATGGTGTCAGCCTCGTACGCGGCAGCTCCTCCCAACGCTCCATTTCTTCCGCGAGAGGATGCGTCCAAGCGGTCGGTACATTGAAATAAAAGCACCAGTAACAAACGCAATACGGCCCACACTCATGCTGGAAGGGGTCCTGCTCCGTGCCGTCGATCTCAGCAAGATACCCAGCCGCCGCATGGGTGCGCTCCTTCCCACGGACTAGCACTGTTATCTCGTCGATCTTGCCCACTCCGCTAGAGGGTCTGCCGTAGATGTGGCGCACAGTAGGCGGAAACCTGTACTTCTTGATTTCTGGACCGTGTAAGTGGAGATCGTCCGTCCAATGCCGCGGGTTAGTGACTCTTGCGTTCAACGCGGGGAGAACGGCGGATAGACGGCTGTACAAACGCCAATGACCGCGTACATGCATCAAGATTTCTACGGTTTCCTCTGACCAATTTGGAACGGCGGACGTGGGAAGGTCGTCGTCGCTATCGGGCTCCCGAGGGCCAAGGGAAACTGTATCGGGCGGAGTCGGGTCGTGTGTGATGATTTCCGGTCGTATTGTGTAGTTCTTCCCCTGCTTTTTGTCCACGGGCGCAGGCAGAAACAAACCATTATGACGCAACCAGTCGTCTGCCGCCTGTGTCTCCCTGGCGATGTCATCCCGATGCCGCTCGATTCGGTTCCGGCGCTGCTCTCGTTTACTAGGGGGCCGGACCTCGTCCTCCACGGCGGTGTCGCCCTGAGACCACTCAAGATAGCGCCGAACGTCACGGTTACGGCTCATGGCTGATAATAGCATGTAGACTAAGCTATGAAATATATTCTATTTGTCATCGTTTGTTATAGTTAGAAGCTGTAATGAGACTTTTTAAAGGTTTCGTGGCTATGTAGGGACGAGAGGAGTACAACGCTCCTCCGCCCAGCCGCCGGCCCGGTTCTTCCTCGGGTCGGGTCGGGGCTGGATCCCAAAGACGAGGAAACCCATGGAACCACTCTTACTATCCTTGGAGCAAGCCGCAGCGCTCCTCAACCACACGCCACCCCAGCTCTATGAGTTAACGAGAACCCGCAGTCGCGCCCGCCAGCGCGTACCGATTCCATTTGTGAAGGTCGGTAAACGGTGCATGTTCCGGAAAGAAGCCTTGCAGCAGTGGATCGCTGCGTTGGAACAGGGGGACCAGCAATGACCACCCCAATATTCCAATCTGCCGTCGATCGCGGGCTGGCCATCCACCCGTTAAAGCCGAGGAGCAAAGAGCCCCACCTCCCCGATTGGCCCAACAAAGCGACGAACGATCCTGTCATCGTTTCGGAATGGGCATTCCGATTTCCTACGGCTAATTACGGGGTAGTTGCTAACCGCGATTTCTGCATCTTGGACATTGACAACCCCGAGATGTTCCGCAATGAACTGGGTGTGCGGTTGCCTGCGACTTACACGGTTAAAACCTCGCGTGGGCTGCACCTTTATTTCCGGCATACCGAGAGGTCACGAAAGCTCGGTAACAAAGCCGCTGGGATATTCGACTTTCAAGCGGATCATAAGTACGTAGTGGGTGAAGGCTCAACTCATCCGTCGGGGCACGTCTATTCGTGCATAGATTCCTCACCGATTATCGAGATACCGGATGCGCTTTAATGGCGCTTGAACGCTGCCCGTTCACGAAGACCATGGCGGCAGAAGGCCGACACCCAGCCATTATGCGGTGGTGCGGACAAAACTGGACAGGCGACGAAGAGGCTTTGATCGAAGGGGCCATTAGGTTCGATGAGGAAAACCACGATGATCCGAGAGGCGCGGCACACGCAACCGAGTGCGCTCGTTGGTTTATTGACCGGAATAAGGAGTATGCGAAGCCTTCACCCGTGGTGATCGTTGGGCCCGCCTTGCCAGCGGCGCACAAGGTAGTGGGCGGTTCCTTCGATTTCATGCTTGGGCCGTGGAACGGAGAGAAGCACGGCATCTTTGGTACTCGCAGGTTGCACATCATTTCGGGGGCATCTGGCGCGGGGAAATCGACTCTCGCTTTGCAGATGCTTGAGGCACAGGCCAAAGGCGAGCCGTTCCTTGGGCGGCAATCTTACGGCTGGCCCTACCTCATCATCTGGCAGGACCGCGGCCAGGCGGATCTGGAAGAGCAGTTAGACAACATGGGAATGCTACAGAATCCGCCGCCGTTCGCACTGGTGACGCCTGAGCAGGTTGCGATGGGGCCAGCCAAGGCGGTGGAAGAAATCTATCTCAGCCGGAAGGACAAGCCGAAGGTGATCTTCGTTGAAGGCGTGGATATGTGGAGCGATGACGCCCTGGACCTAAAGAAGGTAGGAACGCTGTGCTCGGAGCTGCTGAAGGTGGCGGAGTTCTACAACCTCGCAATCATCTTCTCGGCCGGCTCACCGAAGCGGAAAGCCAAGGAAGGCTATCTCGCCGTGCGGGACCGCGTCATTGGCTCGTCGGCTTGGGGCAGGAAGACTTCGACACTGATCGAGGTGGTTGAAGAGCAAGACGACGATTACCACCGGATAATTTCGGTGCTAAGCAGGACCGCGAAGGCCCAGGTGGTCAGGATGCGGATGGAGAACGGCAGGCTGATACCGGCATCGATCGAGGTAAATATCACGAGAGGAGTTGAGGACATGGGAAGCAAGAGAGATGCGATCTTCAGTTATTTGGACGTGCGACCAGAGCTGACGTCGGAAGGTCTGGCGAAGGCGTTCGCGCCAATGGCGCCGTCAACCGCTCGCCGATGGATGGCCGAGCATCGAGCGCTCAGTGAGCGGGTAACTGAGCGCGCTCAGTGAGAGCGCTCACTTTCCCCTAAGTTGTTGACCCAATTAGCCGATTGGATATAGAGTAGTGATCAGTGAGTAAGCGCGCTCACCCCATATTCCACCATGCGTTGCCCGCGCCCCAATATCGCACGCGATGAAGTATTTCTCACATTGAGACAGACAACTGTATGCAGTAAGCATGCAGTAGCCCACCTATCTCACTGTACCCACGCCACTTATTAGCCGTCCCCGGTTATTGTAACCGTCGTTTATTCGCCCTTTGTAACCGAAAACCGCGGCCCCAAGTACCTGCTGTATCAATAACTTACGTTTCCGCTTGTGCGAGTAAAAGAATTATTCTTGCGGAAAACGGAAGGCCGGCGTAGATCCCCCCACGGATCCCGCGCCACCCGCCGCGCCTTGGTAAAGAATGCTTTGTCTGCAACTAGGGCGTCTGTCACTAAAGACCGAGCCGGCTATGGCAACTTCGCGTACTCCGCCTTGGCTTCTTTCAGGATGGGGATGTCGGGGTCGGCGTCTTTCCAGCGGGTGAAGAAGTCTTGGTAGGCAGCTTTCGCTTTGGCGGAGTCGCCGGCGAGGGCGTCGGCACGGGCCAAGCCCAGATGCGCCAGCGAGCCGAGGGGGAAATTAGTCACGATGCCCCGGTGATCGAGAATCTTTTGAAACTCCACGGCCGCCGCCGCGCCCTGATGGGCCCGTAGAAGCGCCTGGCCGCGCAGGTAGACCGGGATCATAGCCCCGATTCCACCCAACTCATAGGGAGCAGCCACTTGGAGCACTTCGATGGCTTTGGCTGCGTTGCCCCGGTTCAATTCAATCGCCGCGCGGAGTGTGGGTAGCCAATAATTCTGCACCAGCGTGTTCAGCGGAAAGTCATGGTTGAGCTTGTCCACAATTGCTTGCGCCCGGACAGCCTCCCCCGCACGGGCCAGCGCGAATGAGGCCAGAATCTCTACATCGCGGCCTGGGGCCAAAGCCACGGCGGCATTGGCGGCCTGAAGCGCCTGGGCGAAATTGCCGAATTCCGCCTCGTGCACAGCGGCAACCGCCTGCCAGAGCGCGGCCGCTTCCTTCGCGTCATTGTGCTTTGCCGAATCCACCGCGCGACGCGAGAACTCGCGGGCTTTCGTCAGCCGACCAAAGTAGGCTTCCGTGTCGGACTGAGACGAGAGGAAGGAATCTTCTTCTGTTCCCGGTTTGCCCATAGCCCAAGTCAACTGCTGCTGCATCCCCGGCACATCACCCTGAAGAAACGCCAGAGCATAGAGTTGCCTCCGCAGGAACGGTTCGTCCAGCTTGCGCGCGAAGGCCTGGTTCAAGGTGGCCTTGGCTTGATCCAGGCGATTCAGGGCGAGGTAGTCACTTCCCAAATTGCCGTAGCCGAAAACATTGTCGGGGCTCAGGCGCAGGACCTCCCGGAATTCAGCAGCCGCCTTGTCGTACTGCCCTAAGTTACTGTAAGTAGCTCCCAAATTGCCGTGCGGCACGTAGTCCCTGGGGTAACTCTGCGTCCACTGCTCGTAGATCGGAATGGCTTTTTCTAGCTCGCCCGTGACATCTTCATGGTAATGTCCAGAGATGTAGAACTTTTCCCGCTCACTGACCCGTTCACGCAGCGAGTAGGCCTTGCTCAAGTTCTCGATGCCCAGGCTGGCCTGCCCAAGATTGACGTACACCGACCCCAGAGTGGCGTAAGCGCGGGCGAAATCGGGATCGAGCTCGACCGCACGCTTGAAGTAGAGAAGGCTTTCGGGGTCCCCGTTTTCGACCCTTACTCTCGAACCCTGAGTAAAGGCCTGCAAGGCATCCAGAGAAGTGGTGGTGGCCTCCTCCAGCGGCTTGTCGAACTTGCCGACGGAAGCCAGTGACTCGCCCAGCTTTTGGCGTAGCTGATTGCCCGCCCCGCTCAGGGCGTACAGCACGTGCTCGCGGCTATCAGCTTCCGCCTGGGCGCTGGCCAGCGTGTCGCCGCTCTGGCAGGCCACCGCTTGCAGAGCGAGTGCATAATGGCTGCCCAGACGGGCAATCGAGCTTGTCAGCATGGCTTTGCTGGCTGTGCGCTGACAGATTTCACGCGCCACGTCGCGGTTGATGCGTTCATTCGACGAGCGGCCCATCAGCCCCATCGTATCGCTCACCTTGCGTTCCGGCAGGACGTTAAGGAAAGGCGACTGCTCTAACTGGATGGCCAGCGCCTGCTTGAGTGTGTCGTCGAAGACGGGATCGCCCGTCTTGTTGTCGAAGTCGGCCAGCACGATGGTGTCCTTGTCCGTCAGCGCATGCCCCCGGTGCGAGTAGAGGAGTCCGCCTACCGCCACTGCTGCTACTAATCCCGCCGCGATTACTCCGAATGAGAGCCTCTTCCGCCTTTTCGCTGGAAACGACGGTGGCCGCCGCTTTCTGAGCCGCGCGCAGTTTCTGCGGAAGTTCCCGGTTACCCACCTCTTCCGTGTAGAGGTTGTATAGATGCACCCGAACGCCATGCTTGACTTCCGCGTCGCCCAAGTCGTGAAGGGCATTGTTCCAGGCGCTTACCTGTCCGAGCACTTCCGCGACTGCCCCTGATACCAGGATGTGTCCCGCGTCGCCGCAGTCCATCACTCGCTGGGCGATGTTGATTCCACCTCCGGCAACATTTCGGTTGGCATTGATGTCCGCTACGCGATATACGGGACCGCTGTGAATGCCCATGCGCATCTGAACGCCTGAGGCATGTTGCAAATCACGCGCCAGGTCCAATGCACAGCGCACTGGTGCTTCGGCGTCGCCAAAGAACACCAGAGCCATGCCATCCCCGGTGGGCAGGCAAATGAGTTGATTGGCACCCTGCGCTCTCGCAAACTCTGGAGTCCCACGTACCATTTCCTGCAATTGCCGCAGCGTCTCCTCCTGTTGATCCATCGGCAATCGAGAATAGGCGACGATGTCCATGAACAGAACGTGGGCCATCTCCAAGGTGCGGCTCAGCGACTCTGGCAGTGAGGATGCAGGCTGGGTAGGAGTGGAAGTTGAACTGGCGACCCTTGATTGACCGGAACTAGTGGCAGGGCGGCCTGGCGCAGTGTCTCCCTTCAAGCGTTGCAAATCTGTACGCATGTCAGCAGCGCTCTGATAGCGCACGTCGCGATCCTTTTCTAGGGCTTTGCTAATGATGTCTTCCAGCATGGGTGGAAGGTTAGGATTCAGACGTAGGGCCGAAACTGGCGTGCGTTCGAGGATGGCATTGAAGATGATCCCTGCCGTCTCCCCTCGAAATGGCAAAGAGCCAGTCGCCATCTCATAAAGCACGACTCCGAAGGAGAACAGGTCAGTGCGTGCGTCCAATTCTGTTCCGCGCACCTGCTCGGGCGACATGTAAATGATTGTGCCAAAGACGCCTGGACCGGTGAGAAGTTCCTCCCCTGTGTCAGAGAAAGACTGGGTTGTTCTGGCCTCGGCGCCGGTACTGACGTGAATAACTTTCGCGATACCAAAATCGAGAATCTTTGTGTGTCCACGTTTGGTTATGAAAATGTTGGATGGTTTGATGTCCCGGTGAACGACACCTTCGGCGTGGGCGGCTTCGAGGGCGTCGGCGATTTCTACAGCAAATCGAAGGAGCATCTCGGGATCAAGTGGTTTGCCTGCGATACGATCCGTGAGCGTCAGGCCGTCCAAGAATTCCATCACAATGAATGCTTGGTCACTTTCCTTCCCGACGTCGTAGATGGTGCAAATATTCGGATGATTCAAGGCGGAAGCAGCCTGCGCTTCACGCCGAAAACGCGCTAAGGCCTTGGGAGATTGAGCAACTTCCGGAGGAAGGAATTTGAGTGCCACCGAGCGACGCAGCCAGATGTCTTCGGCCTTGTAGACCACACCCATCCCGCCACCGCCGAGCTTCTCGACGATGCGGTAGTGCGAGATGGTTTGGCCGATCATGCGCAAGCATGCTATGGCGGAAGTGTGGGCAAGTCAATCAAAGGCGTGGAGTTGCAGCTATTTCTGAACGTCGGTGAATCAGGATACGGGCGATGCCCTAAAGATGGAGGAGAGAGCGGATTGGGAACGGCGAGGTCCAGTAGGTCTATTTTTTTGCAGGCATTTGCCGATCCGCGGGAGCCGCGGTCGGGGAGCGCATCGTCGACTTTGGGGACAAGCGAACGGCTCGGCGGAGAATGCGCGACTAGCTGGTATTGGGGGCGAGAGGACGGGAAAGCGAGACCCAAAGAATGCGACAGAGTTGCTCGGCGGAACGCACCGTGTGGGTACCGCGATGCAGATAGCGGATGCGATAAAGCCGCTCAATGGTTAGCGCGAACAGGGTGAGAAGAGAGTTGAGGAGCACACTGTTTTTCTCATGGTGGCAAGTGTGTTCAAAACTATAGCGGTTCTTGGCATCGTTGAACCCTTGGTTTTCAATCTCCCAACGACTCTTCGCCATGTGATACAACGACAGGCTGCCAACCCGGCGGAGGGGGAAGTCGGTCAACCATTCAGCCTCGACCACCTGGCCGTTGGGTTTGTGCTGGCGATAGCGGATGGCGCGCACGGTTTCCCATCCCAAAGCCTCCCAGGGATCGAAGTCGTCGGCATCCCAGATCTCAACCCGATCTTTGCCGTCGCGATACACGTGAGTGGGTGCTTGCTGCTGGAACCGCCGCTGCACCGCAGCGAGTAAGAGCGGCAGATTATTTTTTAGACGTGCGACCACCCCCAGCCCCAAGCGGTTGGCGGCGTGCAGGAAGGGCGCGCCCGCGTACTCCCCATCCACCACGAGATAATCGGCAAAACGGGTGCCGATACTGGCGATGACCCGCCGGAGCAACCGCTGGGCCGCAGCCAACTCGCTGTCTCCGGGACCGTAGGGCTCGACGTCGAACGGCAAAGTCAGACCGGTCCCCACCACACTGATGGTTACCAGTTTGTGGTGGTACCCGATCACGTTGTGCTTGGCATCGCGAATGGGACGGCACCAGGCACAATGGGATTGCTGGCTCCGCCCCGCCCCGGTTCCATCCAAAGCCAGCCCGATAAAACGACAATCTTGGAACGCTTTGCCGCGCTTGGCTTGGCGCACCACCTCGATCAGAGCGGAGCGGGAGGTAGCCGGATCTAATCGTTCGACGAAGTAGCTGAGGGCATCATTGCTGAACGATTGCTCCAGTCCCAGGACTCGGCAACCTGCCGCTCGCACGATCTGCTCGATGCCGTAAAAACTATTCTCCCGCAGCACCCGCCCGACCAGCATCGCCCAGAGCAGCACTCGCGCCGGGATGACCGGTTGTGGTCGGCCATCGCCGGGTTTGGCCAAGTACCGCTGCAGGCCGAGACGATGAACGACGAAGCGGCGCAGCGCACGTGGCGTGGGCATGGTCAGCGACGATGTTGGGACTCCTGTTTACGGGCCAGAATCAGCAGTTCGGCATTGGCAGTGAGGACCTCGCGCACTGCCTCCTGGAAATTGCGCCCGGCCTCAACCTGCTGGCGCACCTGGTCGACCCAGGGTTTGGGAATCCTTTCGACACGACGTTTCCCTCCGGACATAAAGGTGAGAGTCCAGGCTTCATGGCCTTCCCCGTTGGCGCAGTGACAGGAGGGCTTCCCGCAACGCGTGCGGCTCCGGGAGAGAGAGCCCGGCAACAAGTCGGGGGGAATGGGATAGCGGCCCAGCCGCTGAAACTTACGCTGGCGCCAGCGGGCGGCGACCGGACCTTTCGGTTCTTGTTTCATCTTGTTGCAATAATGCAACAAGATAAACACAAATACAAATCATTTTTGCGAGTGCGAAAATAGAAAAGCCTTGCCGCGAACCCTCAACGACAACAACCGCCGTGCCCGGGCTGCACGGAACCGATCTCCCTTCATTCACGGTTCAGAAACGGCTGGTGGAGTTGGCGGTATCTGAAAAAAGGTAGATGGCGTAATATCGCGGTTGGCCAACAAGGAATTCCGGTTAGGTCTCAGCCTTGACTAGGAGGTACGCCGTATGTCGGACTTCGTTACGCTGATCCGCTACACCCAACAAGGAGCCGCAAAAATCAAGGAGAGCCCGGCTCGGCTCGACGCTGCCAAGAAAGCTGCAGAGAAAGTGGGACTTGGCGATCATCTGCTCTTGGTTTTGAGCTCATCTTGACTATCTACGACTGGATTGATGCGGAATCCGCGAGATCGTAGTGCTTGATATGCAATCCCTACCAAGAACCATCCCCCCCCCACGAGCTTTGCGAGAGTGGGCAAGCTCAGCCAGATTCCCAGACAGAATAGGAAGCCCAGTAGGGGAATCACCGCGTCGGTAAAAAATCGACGCTTATTCTTGCTTTCCAGGAAATAGCATTGTCGAATCGCTGCTAAATTAACACCCATGAATGCAAGGAAGGCCCCGAAATTTAGCAATTCTCCCGCGTGTTCCAGGCTCAATAGCAGCGATCCTAGCCACGACACTATTGATACCAAGACTATGTTAACGCTGGGATTATTCGTCTTGGGATCGAGATAGGCAAAGACCTTGCGAGGGAGCACATTGTCACGTCCCATGCCGAAAAGGACCCGTGCAGCAGCAACTTGCCCGGCCATGCCGCCCCCGAGACTTGATAGGATTACGACTACCCCCATTCCTTGGAAAAGTGCTGTACCACCCGCTCGACGGGTCACGTCCATGAAGGCCATCTCCACATTTTCGAACGTGCGGTAGTCTGGCCAGATGAGTTGGGCGAGATAGACCAGCAGGCAGCTAAAGAGTGTCGTGAACAAGCACACTGATACGATCGCTAACAGCATATTGCGCCTTGGGTTCTCCACGTCCTCAGCCAGCGTAGTAACCCCGTCAAACCCGATGTATGTCAGGGCGGCAAATGAAGTCGCAGTCGCAATAGCATGGACATCGAAAGTGGCTGGATTGTAGATGGCTCGGGCCGACAAAAAAGCGCGAAGACCGTTTATTCCGAACAGGTAACGGGTCGCGACAATTAGAAAAGCGACGATAACGACAAACATGGCTGCTAGCAGTACGTTGTTTGTCCGCGCCGTTGTTCGTATTCCCCGTAAATTCAATGTCGCAATTAAGACTGAAAAGTACAGACACCCAGGCGGCATACGGTACCGACGGCACCAATCGCCCGATAGCTAAGGACGCTTGAACAATTGCCACAATCGGTAGGACTACATAGTCTAGCGTCATCGCCCAGCCGGCGAGAAAACCAAGGTGAGGATTCAAGCCCTGCCCAACATAGACGTAAGCGGATCCAGCGGAAGGATAGAGGTTCGCCATGCGACCATAGCTCACGGCGGTCAACATCATGGCGACGCCAGCCAGTAGGACGCACAGGAACACATGCCCTCGCGACAGTTGCTGGGCCACGCCGTAAATCGGAACCGGCGCAATAGGAGTAATGATGACGATTCCGTAAAAGACTAGGTCTCGCAGCGTGAGAACACGCCGCAGGCGCAGAACCTGTGGAGCCTCGCTCATCGCTGAGCCAAGGCGTGCGGGCGCAACAGATCGAGGGTTAGGGACCGCGATTCACTAGTTCAGTCGACTTTGCGCAAAGAAGCATCATTCTGTAGAGATGATAAAGTCAGATCGCAAATGGCGTCGTCTCGCGCAAAGGGCTACATTCTAAAGACTTCTATCATTTCGGGGAACAAATCTGGACTATTACTGATTGGCCGTTCCAAGACATCTTCCATGAATGAGTCCCAACGCTGATTGATGGGATTTTCTGCCAGCTTGCCCATCGTCACCTTGATATCGTCGGCTTCCACATAAACGACAACCCAATTTTCGAGAACGAAGCAGCTTTCCCTGCTGACACCAGCTTGCCGCATGACCTCAAGCAGTTCCGGCCACACCGCCTTGTGCGCTTCAAGATACTCTCGCTGTTTTCCTGGCCGTATTTTTCCAAAGTAGGCGCGGTATCCCATTCAAAGTCTACCCAAGGTTGCACTTCCCAACACACCACGATTCCAGCCTCATGTCGACCAGTGTCGCATCGCCTGTTCTGTCATATCTCGACACAATCGAATCCAATTGCCTCGGCGAACGTTTGTAGCTCGTGCGATCTGTCCCCCAGACCGAGAGCTATGTGATGGCTGGGACCCTGCTGACACCAAGCGTCCATAAATTCATGGATCGGTTTCGCAACTCGAACGCGACAATTGGGGTTTCCTATGTTGAGAATTTCTCCCGGTATCGCCTCTCCAACCGTGTAGATCAACTTGAACGTTGGGCCGGCATTGAATTGCGTGAGGTTCAGCAATGTCACAGGCCCTTTCGGAATTCTGAAGTCAATCCCCAAACCGTGGCCTGTTTTGCCGTGGTGCTGGTTCAAGTGCTGCAGCTTCGCACGTCCGTCGGCGACGTTGATGTTGCTCGGTCCGTCGTGTCCCAGTAGAAAAAAGTCTTCATCGAAGTCCATCGAGAAGAACTCGACAAACATGCCACCGGCGCCTAAGAGATCCATGATCTTCATGGCCATCGCGGTCTTCACGTCGCCTTCTGTCACCCCCGGTCGGCCAAGAGCAGTCAGTCTGGAAACCGCCAACGCCGATTGCGAGCGCAACTGGGTCACAAACTCTCTTTCTCCCCACCAGTAGTATCCGAACGCGCTGATATTGTGCCTTCTGACAACTTCATCAAAAGCAACCGAGACCCGGGCTGAAAATCGAAGATGATCATTCGTGACCGTCTCGTCAACGTCGTACATCTCACGCAATTGGTCGGAGACATATCATCGAGTTGTTCACTGCTGACGCGACCGAAGGCATTTTCAATTTCTTCGACTTCCGGGCGATTCAATAGCCTACCAGTTGTTTTCAATAGCCGGTGCTCGTCAAAGGGCATGTCTGTCATGTTGTCGTAGGTCTTGCCAATGACTCCGAAGTTGAGAGCCTTAAAGGCGCGTGCGGCCGCAGCTCCCACACAATCAGCTTTGACCTCACCCCAGAATCTGGAATCCTTGAAATGGCCAGTACGCACCTTAAATGCCTTACCGAGCTCTACCAGAGTGCCCGCATACTCTGGAATGCAACAAACTCCTTCGTGGTGAAGGTAGAGCGCCGTGTCGGCGGTCTTGTATTCGTAAGAGCTATCCTCGTGGGCATTTAGAAGTCTAATTGGTACTGTTACTGAGCTTGCAACGGGTGCAACGCACATCCCTGTTGTATAGCCGAAAGGAAAGATTAAAAGAATATCAATCTCATTAAGATTGAAAAACCGTGCTGCTGCCGTTGCTTTCTCTGGAGTGTCGACGAGTTCAGGCGCAATCAACTCTCCAAACGTGCCAAGGTGCCTGCGCAACTCACCAAACATCCTTTCGCCCATCTGCTTAAGATTAGGAAATTGGTCCCAATAAAATTTGAGTCCCGTCGGAAGGATACCGATTCTGGGCCGGGGCATTCTATCGCCAAGAGTCGTCATAGGTTCTTGTTGTCCGAAACTGAGAGTAAATTTAGAAGTCATGGCAAGAGCTCATAGTGCACGCAGGAATGTTCAACTGAGACCTAAAAAAGGACTCCATTCATAGCAAACGTGTAAGAGCCTGAGCCTGCATGGAAGACAATTGAGTCTGAAGTTTCCTCAGCTCCCGTCAACCCTGCCGCTCCAGGGACAAAGGCATTAGACCGCCAAACGGTCACCCCACTCTCTGTTATCGACAGGTTGGTCAACCCAAGCTTAGGAATTGCGATGTCGGCTTCCACTCCCGCTGGAACTGATGCCCTTAAGTCCAAAGAAGTGTCACCTTTGACCCAATCGACGTTCACCACTCCTCTTACGGTCTGCTGAGAAGCGGAAACACTCCTGAGATCTCCAACCGGTTGCGGCTTGATTAAGACTCGCCGATAGCCCGGGCTTCGCCGACTGATCCCAGCCAGATCGTGGTAGAAGAACTTGTCCATGCTCCCAAACATTTTCATGTTCTGGCTTAACCAAGGGCCGCACTCATACGTCTCGCATACGGTAGTCGCGCCCTTCATTACCTGATTCCCAAGACTCGGGTAGGTCGTTTGGTTCGCGAGGGCATACATCAGCCGTGTGGCGCCATGGCTAGGAAGGACTTGGATCACGGCGTTTGAGCCAATGATTCCGGTGGACACATGCGTATCGTGCTTGTTTACGATATCGTCAACCAAGTTCTTCACGATCGCTGGAACCTTTTCCGGAGGCGCCATATCCAAGTAGACCGGGAGGGCGTTGGAGGTCTGACTCCCGGTAGCGTATTGGTTAGTGTTGGGGTCAAAATAGCGTTTGTTGAAGGCATCCTTAATGTTCTGGGCCAGGGTTGCGTACTTCTTCGCATCATCCGATAGTCCCAGAACGCTCGCCATGCGTGAGAGGGTGAGAGTGTTTTCGTAGTAGCAAGCGGTGGACGTGAGTCCGGAAGGTGTACGACGCGGAGAGAAATGACTGAAGCCGTCGTCTTGGGGCTCCATGTGATCTCCCAGACCGACCATAATCATGTTGTCGACGGCGTTCGCGCTAAGGAAATCGATCAGTTTCTTAACGCCTGCGTATTGATCTTCCAACACTTGCTTGTCACCATAGTATTCATACAAATACCAGGTCATAAGCGGATAAGTGCTCTGCCAGCAGGGCCAGAGAGTGTATACATCGGATCCGGCGGTAATCGAGTCAGGATCCTCCGGAGCATCCTTTGGACGGCGCCAATCGATAGGACTGATAAAGGGGACATTACCGTCATCTTTCTGATTGTCTTGGATGTCATTCATCCATTTTTCAAGAAAGGCTGACATATCGTAGTTATACAGATAATCTTCTGCGACAAAAGTCGGATCCCCGAGCCAACCTACCCGTTCAGAACGATCCGCGGCATCCTGAAGAAGTCCCTGAAAGCTGCTCATAAACGTCCATTGGATATTGTGGTGAATCTGATTCAGAAGTTGATTGGAGCTTACGAATGAGCCTGTCGCATCGAGCGATGAATGGACAAACCGGCCCTCGATTTTGTGCACCGAGGGCGCGTCGCGAAATCCTGTTACTTCCACATATCGGAAGCCGTGCAAGGTGAAGCGGGGCTCCCAAATCTCGGTGCCCTCACCCTTCAGAATGTATGTGTCGGTTTGCTGGGCGCTGGGAGTGGGAAACCGAAGCAAATTGCTGCGATTGTCCAGGGTGTTGTCGTCCTCGTAAATTCGGGAGCCATATCTCAAAACAACCTTGGCGCCCTTTGGCCCGGAAACGCTTATGCGTACCCAACCGCTGAATGTTTGCCCAAAATCGTAGATGTACGTGTTGTCGTACATTTCAGGTTCTTTTGGAACCAGCATCCTCTGCATAGGAAGAGTTTCCATAACCCGGCTGGGCGGCAGCATTTCGGCCGCCAACCTTCCCGAGGGCGCGTCTGCTACCGACGGATTCTCCCAAGAAGAATCGTTGAATCCGACATTGTTCCAGCCGGGCTGTTCTAATCGCGCATCATAAGTTTCACCATGGAAAAAGTCGTTGTAGGTGACTGGTCCCGGCGAAACCTTCCACTCGGGATCGGATGTGATGGTGACCTTTTGGCCGCCGTCGAGTTCGATATTTGCCTGCATTAACAGCCGAGGGCGATCTCCATATGGCGTTCTGCCGACGGCTGAAGCAACAGCGCTGTCCGCGCTGTACCATCCGTTCCCCAGCATTACCCCAAAGGCATTCTTCCCCGCCTGCAAATAGCTAGTTACATCGTAGGTTGCATAAAGAACACGGGAGCCTAGATGAAAAGGTTGGTCATTGTTGTAGTAGGTGTGGGCTGGTTCTAGCACGCGGTCGCCTACTTTTTTTCCATTAATGTACAGCTCGTAATATCCAACTCCAGCTATGTAAACTAAGGCACGCCGCACCGAACCATTGACGTTGATTTCTCGTCTGAAAATGGGCGATGATACACCCTTTTTTGCTGCGATCCACTTGCCCTGCCAGTCAGTCGGCTTATGCAATCCCATTTCAAAAAAAGACGGCGCACTGTATTCAGTCGGTTTGCCATTTCGATCCCAAGCGCGGATCTTCCAATAACATCTCTCTCCGCTAGCCAGTTCTGCACCCGCGTACACCACTTCAACGGAATTGTCAGAGGTCACCTTACCGCTGTCCCATTTGTCCGCCCTGTTTGCTTCCAGCTTTTCCAGACTGCTAGCCACCAAGATCTGATACCCAGTCTGTAATTGGCTCCGTTCCTTTGATTCCAGCAGCCATCGAAATCGGGGATGTGATCTTTCAATCCCAATGGGTTCGATCAGGTGCTCAGTTCGGAGTTGAACTACAAGCATCGAAGATCGGTCAGTTCGGACTTCGGCGTTAGTTGTAACTTCAGTCCTGGCCAACTGATTTGGCACAACTACAATGAACAAGGTGCTCGCCAGCCAAACCGATATGGGCTTGGCTGAATGGCAAAATACGTGCCAAAATCTAGATGTGCCTTTGTTTTTAGTTATCATGGGATAGGACGCCGACACCGAACTTTTCATAGTCATGAGGCCGCCCCGGCTAGCGTCGTGTTTTGCCAGTCGGATCAATATGAAAGGTTGTTCCAGACGCGAATTTTCCTTCTTCTCGTCGAAGAGGAATTTGTGTCAAAGGTGCTGGCTTCACATACTTGACCAAGTCACGCATCGCGATCACAGTGCACTTCTGATCGTGCAGGTATTGCATATAGCCGTCAAAGACCTTGGGCTCAACACTCACCCAAGGCGCACGAGGATAAGGAACACCATGGAAATTCAAGACTGTTATTTTTCCGTTTTTGGCTTGATCGACGGCCCAGACTAGATCTTCGAAATGCCACTGCGGTCCGCCGTAACCCGTTGTGGGAACGAACAGGGGGTAGTGTTTGGCGGGGTCATAGACGGGTCCTCGCCCGCCGTTGTCGCCGTCGGGAAATTCCGGTGTAACGCCTCTGCGAGCAAACAAATAGCCTTTTTTGAGAAGAACCTCCGCAGCCTGAACATTGTCCTGAAAGCCAGGATAAACGAAGGTTGTGGGCACTGGGATGCCATACGCTTTACACCGACGTTCGATGCCTTCTATCTCATTGAGAATCTGCTCCTTCGAAAGCTTGGTCAGGTCAGGGTGGTTCTCTGTGTGATTCCCGATCTCAAAACCCATATTGTTCAGGTCACGAATGTCGTCCCACGTCAGGGCGTCGTCGTCGCGCTTGATCTCTCGCAGGCCGTCCGTGACATAAAAAGACGCTCCAAAACCATAACGCTTGAGCACTGGTGCCACGTGGCTGATATCCGATTTTGTTCCATCATCGAAAGTCAAGACGACCAAGCGATCAGGAATTGGGGCTAGCGCATCTTGGGAACCCGAAGACAACCAGCCTCCGAGCAGTATCACCCACAACGAAACGAATCGTGCAGCCCTATTCATAAGGTTGTTCTCCGATTTCTAAAATTCAACTCGAACAGCGATCTGGTTCCTTCGTGCCGGAAGGTGCGCATTCAAAGTCGAAATAACGCCAAAAGTTCCTGAGTTGACATTCTGGTCCGGAATGCCAAAGTGTGGATGGTTAAATGCGTTGAACGATTCCAGGCGGAATTGGAGCCGCGCTCGCTCTGATAGTCTGAAGTTCTTGAACAGCGAGAGATTCCAACTGTTTATTCCTGGTCCACGAATGACATTCCGCGACGAGTTTCCGAACTCTCCCGGCGCAGGCTGGGCAAATGCGGCTGTGTTGAACCACTGCCCGAGGCCCTTGTGAAACCCTGAGGGATAAGGGTCGCCGATCTTATTCGCTCGCTCTGCAAAAGCTTGGTTTACGAATCCGAGATCAGAGGCTGCAATCGAAAATGGGAAGCCGCCCTGGAAGGTCGCTATTCCGTTAACCTGCCATCCTCCCAGCATCGCATCGACTAAGGTGGTGAACTGGGAACGAGACGTTTTCCCCGACCAACGGGAAGATCGTAGACGAAACTTAGAGCGAGTCTCGGCCGACGTCATAGGAGGCGCGCGCATAATCCCCGCGTGGATTGTGGTTGTCCTGCACGCCTATCCAGCCGGCTGTATCGCCTGTCACGCCCGATGTCGATGACTGAGTGTCCAGACCCTTGACCAAGTGTATGCAGCTAGGAGCGAAAGGTCCGTTCCCCGATGTTCCAGCTTGACATCTAGCGCATGGTAGTTCGAAAACCCGTTAAAGTCCGCCAATACGCACTTTTCCGACATTCTGGTAGGGCGTGCGAGCTGTGACGGTTGCAGGAGTTTGATTGAGCGGGTCGCAGTTATGAGAACAGCATTGCATTGTGTCGGCTGGTTCGGTTCCTCCGGTTCATCAAGGAGTTGCCCTTGTTTCCGTTGTAGGTCACATCAAGAGTGGTGTTCCGAATTAGTTCCCGCTGAATTCCGAGTCACAGTCTTGGACATACGGGTTTCGGATGTTGGCTGGCTGTACTTCCAGAAAGCTCAATGCGGCCTTTGTCACTGGTCCGTTGCCAAGGTCAGGGTACAAATTGTCCGTGCTGATTAGAGTGCCCTGGGCTGGGGAAGCAGTAAGAGAATCCGCAGCTCCGTACGGCCAGAAACTACCTGATGCGAAATATTCATTCAGCTGCTGCGTGTCGAAGAACAGGCCGTAACCTCCTCGAATGACGGTCTTGTTGTCAGAGAACGGACGTAACGCAAATCCGACGCGAGGCGCAAATCCGTTTTTTGGAGTCGGGCCGGGTCCCCTCAAACCGTTGAAGCCATAGAATCCCCCGCCGAGACTGGTCTGCGACACTCTTGCTGCCGACGTACAAGCCGCCGCCAGCTATGTCGGGGTTGAACCAGAAGAAGTCGTTTTGCTCTTCATACGGTCCCGGCGAGTATTCATAGCGAAGGCCAATGTTGAGCGTAAGCCTTGACGTTGCCTTCCAGTCGTCTTGCACATATGGAGCCCAGGTCTTGAAGTGAAAGTGGGGGTGGACGCCAGCTGCGATATTGCCAAGCGGGCCTGCGACATTGGCCAATACAGAGTTCGGATTTCCTAACAAGAGATCCGCAATCTGATTTCCAGAAAACTCACCGTTGTAGCTAAAAGACCCAAGCGGTCGATCGGTCGAGGTCAGAGAAAGCCCCCAGGAGCGGAACTGGAAGCCCGCCCCGATCGAGTGCTTACCCTTCGACCACGAGATTGAATCTGAAAAATCATTCATTCCCTGTAAGCTGCCCAGAGGGGTTAAACCATTGGACCCTGACCCAGTGAAGGGAGTCGAAGCGTTCGGAAGGGGTTGAGTGCCGAATTGTATGCCAGGATAACCCATGTTGGGCATTAGGAAGGTGCCGTGCAGACCGAGAAACTGGAGATCGGAAGGGGCAAGGACGAAGGGGTTTTGAATTGACAGTGCCTCTAAGTATCCATACCGAACTTGATTGATCAGATTAGTCGTGAAGAGATGGGTGTACGTTATCGTGTAGTTGCGCGTGTCTTGGGACGTGATTGTGTTTGAGATCGCAGTCAAGGAGCTCGGCACGGTGGCCGTGATGTCCGACTTTGCTGCGTGAAAGAAAATGGAGTCGTTCTTTGTGATCTTTTGATCCAGTCGATAGTTCTGTTGGTCCGCGTCAACGGGCGACTGAATTCCACCCACAAAGTTGAATGTGCCCGTAGAGTTTGGCTCTGGAAAAAACAGGGTTGGGTTCTTCTGAATAATCTGGCCATAGCGCGAGATTCGGTCGGCTGGAATCGTATAGATTCCATTCTGTTGGGGGAAGGGTTGCCCAGTTAAGGGATCATTGATGAGAAACGGAAATTGTCCCTGGAGTTCCGCTGGAGTGGGCACAATTCCCTGGACCGTCGATGACTGCCGTATCCTCTGCCCTTCATAGTTGGCGAAAAAGAAAGTCCTGTTCCGTCCATCGTAGAGTTTGGGAATAAAAACCGGTCCACCGAGCGAATATCCGAACTGATTCTGGCGCAATGCATTGACTGGCTGCGGCCGGCGATTGAAATAGTCTCGAGCGTCGAGGGCATCGTTTCTTAGGTATTCGAACACAGAACCGTGCAGAATGTTCGATCCTGACTTTGTGCTCATGTTGATTTGATTGACGCTGTATCCATATTCCGCTGAATATGTCTTGGTCTGGACTTTGAATTCTTGGATGGCATCCAGTGAGATCTGATAAGCGGGCGTGTTGTAGCCAGTATCCATGATGGTCGTTCCGTCGATGGTGTAGCCGTTCGACGAACTGCGTGCACCGGCAATGGCGATCGCATCACCAGAGTTGTAGCGAAAGGTCGATTGTTCACCCGTCGTCTGCACCGCGCCGGCGGTGAGAAAGAGAAGATCTGTGAAATTACGGCCATTCAAAGGAAGTTCGGTAATTTGCTTCTCAACAATGACCTCCCCGACCGAGGAGGAATCGGTGTCGAGTGAAAGAGCCTGCGCGGACACTTGGACTGTTTCCGAAGTGCTTCCCACGCTTAGTCTGAAATCAGCTCGGACCGTTTGGTCAACTTGCAGGATAATATTTGAGCGCACACCCGTCTTGAAGCCTTGCGCCGACACGGTGACCTCATAGACCCCGGGCTGCAGCAGCTTGGCCGTGTAATCACCTGATTCGGCAGTTGACGCCTCGCGCATCTCGGCGGTAGCGGAGTTTCTGATCTGCACCTTCACTCCCGACAAGACCGCTCCAGACGCATCTTCGATTTTCCCGACGATACTCCCAGTCGTGTTCTGAGCAAACCCTGCGGTGGGGCAGAGAATCCCAAGCAATATACAGACGAATAGTTTCGTAATTATTAGCGAACGCATAGGCGCTGTTCCTCCTGCTGAGATTTCTGACAGGCTTTGCTCAGGCTTCGTGTTAGTAGCAGTGAATTTAAGTATTTGTCAATACAAAAAATATATATCAATAGAAACACGGATTCTCTAATGTTAATTGCGGATTTATTCCCTCGCAAAGCCGGGTGCGACGCGCATTTCCACGTGGTTCATGCCCTCGTCAAACAATGGCTACTATTCCCCTACGAAAGACCACCAACCTGATTTGCGACATATCCCAGCAACCGTTGCGGAGGTTTCCAAAAAGGCCTCCAATATTTCACCAATACAAGAAAGTTATCTGTATTGACAATCATTTGAATAGAAACTAGATTTCGAGAATGGATCTTAAGATGCCGCGCATTCATTCTCTGACCGTACCGCCATTTCGGGGTAGCTGGACTGGCCAAGGAGTTTGCGGGGCGCTGTTTTTGTTGCTTCTGGGGAGCATTGCTTTCGCCGATGATAGCGCTTCAGCCTTCACTATCGCCCGACGCGCTCTCGACCAAGGAGATTACGTTTCGGCGGAACAGCTCTATCGAAGAGCTTTGTCGAGAAATCCGCGCTCGTTTGAAGCCCTCAATAACCTAGGGATCGCTTTGTACCTACAAGGAAAAAGATCCGAAGCCATCAGATATTTTCAATTGGCACTGAAGCAGCGCTACGACCTGGGAACTTTCGCATTTCTGGCAGCGGCAAAGTGTGAGACACGAGATGTGGACGGCGCTCGGCCAATGTTGGCCCAGATTGGGGTCCAGTCAATCGTGAACCCTAGAGTTCTCGCCTTAATCGCACCGTGCTTCGTGAAGTCGGGCGATCCCGTAAGCGCAATCCGAGCGTACGAAGCGTTAAGAAAGAGCGGCCAGATTGCGGACGATGAACTCTTGATTCGCTTAGCGAATGCCTACCTGGCAGCCACACGCGTGTTTTTTGAGCGCCTTCAGAAAGCTCGTCGAAGCGAAGCTTTCGTCCGTGCCTTACAACAAGCGCGAGATTCCGGTTCCACAAACGCTCGGGTCGCGTTTCCATTGGCGGTGCAGCAATCCCCATTCTTGCGAGCCAACATTACGTTTCGCCCAGCGGTTGACCTGTTGACAAAGCACCCGAAAGACGCTTCGTTGCTATATGTGTTGGCTGTACTCAGTGGTGAACAAGCCATGGACCTGGTATTGAAATGTGAGGAAACGTATGGAAACTCGCCATGGCTGGAGCAGTTTCGTGCCGAGATGCTTGCGAACCAGGGGCGAGAGGAAGAAGCGAAGATCACCTATGAGCGTCTTGTGGAACGGCGGCCTGATCTTCCTGGGCTCCGAAGCGATCTTGCGGACCTGTACCGTAAGCATGGCGACTGGGAAAAAGCTCTTGCTTTGTTTCGACAAGAAGAGGCGGCAAACGAGAGTGACGAGCATGCCGCTGCCGGCGTCAGCGAGTCCTTGCTCGAGCTAGGCCGCTACGGTGAGCTGAAAAGCTATTTGGAACCCAAAATGAGAAAGAGCCGTGTTCCCCTCTGGGCCAGGCTTGATCTATCGTCTGCCCACCAAAAGTTAGGAGATCCAGGCGAGGCAATCAAGATTCTTCTTGCTGGTGAGAGGGAAGACCCCTCAAGCAAGACCATTCACTATAGGTTGATGCGTCTTTATGCTCAGGTTGGCGAGATGACGTCCGCCGAACGGGAGAAACATCTTTTTGAACGGGTTCATTAGGGCGGGACGTTTCAAGAGGGGCTTAGTACCGAACGATTTCACGGGCACCTGCTCTCAATTGCCTTAGCGGCATAGCGGCACAAAGGGAACCGCAATGTACAGCTCGAGAAGATACTTCCTGGAGTGTTTGATTGGCACCCTCACGACCGCTTGCTTCGGTCAAGGAATCGTACAGCGCAAAGTCGCGACGCAGCCACGAAGCAAGACTTCTGAGATCCCATTCGCCTGCCGATTCCTCGATGTGGGAACCCAGAGTGGACTCACGAACGAGACCGTTTACGGAGGCATCGATCGAAAAGACTATATCGTCGAAACCATCGGCTGCGGTTGCGCTTTTTTCGACTACGACAATGACGGCTGGTTGGATGTTTTCCTCCTTTCCGGCACGCGACTGACGAATCTCCCGCTGGGCACGAGTAATCGTTTGTTTCGGAACAACCGCGACGGCACCTTCACTGATGTCACTGAGAAAGCCGGCCTTCTCAGGACCGGATGGGCTTGTGGCGTGTGCGTCGGCGATTACAACAACGATGGTTTCGACGATTTGTTCGTTACCTACTGGGGGAAGAATGTCCTCTATCGCAACAACGGCGACGGTACTTTTACCGATGTCACACAGGCTGCAGGACTTGCGCAATCCGCAAATCGTTGGGGTACTGGTTGCACATTTATCGACTACAACCGGGACGGCAATCTAGATCTTTTTGTCGCCAACTATCTTGAATTCGACATCGACAGAGCTCCCAAGCCCGGCCAACAAGCAACGTGTCTCTTCTCAGCCATTCCGGTGAACTGTGGTCCTCGAGGCTTTGCCGAAGGCAGACATTCACTCTATCGGAACAATGGGAATGGCACATTTACCGATGTCAGTACAGCGAGTGGCATCGGAACTTCAAGGAGGGGTTATGCACTCACAGCGGTGGCAGCCGACTTTGACGACGATGGTTGGCCAGATATTTATGTAGCGTGTGATTCGAGCCCCAGTTTGCTTTTCTTGAACAATCGAGACGGAACCTTTCGAGAAGACGCTGCGATTCGCGGAGTTGCTTACAGCGACGACGGTCAGGAGGAGGCTGGCATGGGGGTAGCGGTCGGCGACTATGACTTAGATGGTCGACTAGATATCCTCAAGACAAACTTTGCGGACGATACGGTCAATCTTTACCACAACATTGGCAATGGCCACTTCGAGGAGGCCAATCGAGAGGCGGGCCTGGCCGTCGAGAACCGTTTTGTGGCGTGGGGCACGGGCATTGCGGATTTCGACAACGACGGCTTGCCAGATGTTTTTGTCGTTGCGGGTCATGTTTACCCAGAGATCGAGAGGCGCTTTCCAGGCTATCCCTTCAAGAATCCAAGGCTGATATTCAGGAGCTTAGGAAATGGGAGGTTTGAGGAACTAATTGGCCAAGGTGGCGAGGGGATATCACAATTGCACGCCAGCCGAGGTTGTGCGTTTGGCGACTTCGACAATGACGGTGATGTCGACATTCTTATTATCAATCTCAACGAACCTCCATCGCTCCTAAGGAACGATGTTCTCCATCCAATTCATGGCTCAAGGTGAAGTTGATTGACGGCTTCCAACCGAAGCGCTATCGGGTCCGAACATATCGTAAAAGCTGGCACGCTGTTCACTCAGACGCAAGAAGTGTTGAGCCAGGCTAGTTTTTTGTCCTGTAACGATTCTCGGCTTCACTTTGGTCTCGGAAAGGCCAGAGTAGCGCGGATGGGTAAGGTGGCCGAGCGGAAATTGGCAAGATCTGAACGCAGTTAGTGTCAATCAGCTTGTGACTGTGAAGGAAGGTGTTGGTGTTGTGCCAAATGTGGGAGGAATTCTAAGCCTTTCACATCGCTAACCGTCAAAAGAGGAATCAGTCTTGCGTAGGCGAGAAAAGGAGGGTAAGCGAATGGCAAAATTCGACTAAACGGGCTCTACCATATACCGATTCTTTCCAAAGCATTGGATATCCTCGAGTTCATGCAAAGCGAAAGACAGGCGGTTTCTTGGATCGGCTCTATCAAGTAAGCTCGTGTCTCCAAAACTTCCGTCTATCGCATTCTTAAGACGTTCGAACACCGCGGCTACTTGGCGCATCAGGAAAACGGTCTGTACCGAGTGGTATCGCGTCCTTCCAAGCTTCGCTTCGGGTTCGCGGGACAGTCTGAGGCGTTGCCATTTTCACAGGCCGTAACTGCTAGCCTTAAGGACGCCGCCTCCGCGTCTGGAGTCGACCTGTTGGTGTTGGATAATCGATATGACGCACGAACGGCGCTACGGAACGCAGAGCGGTTTGTGCAAGAGCGGGTTGACCTCGTCATAGAGTTCCAGATTGAACAGGAAATAGCGCCGATCCTAGCGGACAAGATTGCGAGGGCGGGAATTCCCTTGATTGCAGTCGAAATACCCCGCATCCATACTCTACGTTTTTCGGTGTAGACAACTATCGAGCTGGTTTCATGGCTGGTGAATTTCTTGGCCACCATGCCAACAAAGTTTGGAAGGGTAATGTTCATGGATTCTTGGACTCGACATTGAAGAGGCGGGATGGCTGGTGCGAAGTCGCAGTCACTGGGGCTTCAAGGCGTTCGAGAAGTCCTACCAATGCTTTCAGGTGACCGGTTTGTACGTATGGACGCCCGGGGCCTAGCTGAGAAGAGCTACAAACTGACCTTGGATTTTCTGCAACGACATCCTAAGGATCGCGGGATTCTAGTTGCCGCAGCCGACGACACAAGTGCCTTAGGCGCCCTAAGGGCGGTAAAGGAACTCAAGCGCGATAAGCACGTCGCGATCGTCGGACAGGACTGCATTCCTGACGCCATCGACGCGATGAAGATCGTCGGCACACCCTTCGTCGCTTCCGTATCGCGTGAGGTTCACACTTACGGGCCTCGTCTTATGCAGCTCGGCCTAGCGTTGGTTAGGGGTCAGCATATTGCACCCTATCACTATGTTAATCACAAACTGGTTACGGCGGAGGACCTCGCCGCCAATTGAGTGGAGGCGCCGTTTGCCTTTGCTTTAACAGTAATGCGGGCAAGCTCCGGTGTCTCGCAAAACTTCACACGACATAAGCACGCTAGTATCCAATCTGTTACGGGCTAATTGTGCGCTTGAATTGTGAAAGTCAAACCATCAGTGCTTTCGCGGGAAGTATTATTTTCGAGGAAAACGGGAGGCCGGGTAGGCTCCCCCCAGCGATATGCCGGGCCCCGGCCGTGCCTTTTATCAATGACTTAAATTTCGTGATAGCAAAGAATTGTTTTTGCAGAAAGCGGAGGCCGCCGGGGATCCCCCCTGGAAACCGCCGTTACCAGCCGCGCCTACAGCCGAAATGGTTGGCGAGCAAGAGTAAATTTCTTGTTGCGGCGCAGAAGCGGTTTTCGAAAGTTTCGCCTAAAGCTATCTACTCATCGAAATCGATGCTGTCTAACGACCTTCCCGCGTTCCCATGTGATTGTAAGGCTCCAGCCCCACAATTCGATACGCATTGGAGATTCCGAGACGGCTCTCTGTGCTCGGAATATGCTCAACGTAGACTAGCGATAGTGATGCGAGGAAGCTTATCGCTGTCTTGATCCTGACCCGCCGGATCCTCGTGTATTCCTCGATCTTTTCATACCCGATATTCGCAACGTTGGTGTTTCGATTTCTGCGCGCGACAAATAGGAAGAAAAGCTTAAGTGCGTCGAGCTCTGCGATACGGCGGAGCCGAAAGTCGTTGAAAGCTGCAATGGTGCCCGAAGAATACATGCTCTTGAAAGGGAGCTTGGCCCATCCGCCAGTAACACTGTAATTGGCGAGTTTGTAAATACTGCGAGCGTCGTCCGGTTCCCGTTCGACGACCTTGATTCTTTCCAATGCGTCAAGACCCTTGGAAACTTTGGCACGACTCAGGCTCGTGGCTGCACAGAAATCATCGTACGTGACGCGAGCCGTTCCCGTCTCCGAATCCGTAGCATGGGCGATAACGGTCAGGGCCATCAGAGCTGCAATGTGATCTGCGCCTTCACCGCCGTTCTTCCACGGAAGCAAGGTCAAGCTACCCGTGCTTGCCGCGAAAACGCCTTGTCATGCGACTCCTTCTGCCAAAACGCGAAGCCACTCCGACCAAGAGTGCCGAAGGTCGAGCCGGCCTAGTGCCTGAATGTTCTCCTGAAGCAATCACGGGGGGAAGAGTTGAATCACCAGATGGCATAGAAGCACTTTCACGCGACGCCGAGCTAAGCAAGCGTGCATGTTAGTGTGCCCACCTTCGGGAGGCTGTACAAAATTGCTCACTTCCTCAATTGTTTTGAGAGTGTGACCTCTCTTACCCCTATCGGCTTCCGTGTAGATTTCTAATCGAGATTCTCGAACCTAGGCGCTATCACGCGAAGACTTTGCAAAGCCCTCTCCGCTATCCGGCGTTCATTGTCGGCGTCGCGCTTTTCGGTGCATTCCAAGCTATGCAGACCGCCCAGGGCATCATCGATCGCCTGTCTTTCGACAGTATGAAGACCCGGGATGTCGCGCAGTTTTTCGAGCCGTGCCGCAATTTCAATTCGTGCATCTCCGATTCGGCCTGCGATCTTGGCATTTTCCAGTTCCATCATCGCCATTCGGTAAAGATCTACCCAAAGCTCTTTATCAGGATCAGGCATACATTCACGGTCCCAACATCGGTCGTGTGGTGTAAGTTATCGCACGCGCTACACTCTATCAAGGATACGGTTGCGGCTAAGCGATTGCCCTGGAGTGCGGAACCCAGCAAACTGTGCGAATTGAGTAACGCAGCGGTCCGGGACTCGACTGCGTGGCCGCGCCGGGACATTGACCACCGGAAGATTGGCAGCCCTCCTGCCTAGCGGAGACAGACTTAGTGCGCACGATAATCCTTGGGTGTTGGTGTATCAATCGCGCACTCTCGGGTCTGGGGAACTCGGGAGGCTGAAACCCAACCGCGTTCTGGAGCACGGTCAAGCGAAGAGACGCCGTGGCGGGCAGACTCCTGAAGACGCAATACCCCATAGTGGTCAAAAATGCACAGATTAAATCTTACTAAGGAGTCACCATACTGTTGGTGAAACGTTGTTCGTAGTGGAGCTGTTATGGACCTGAACCAAAGACAAATCGCCCTGTCCTTGCTCGAAGGCCTCAGGGAAGACCTGATTTATGCGCATCTGAACAATGGCGGTCGCATTCTTGGTAGCCGACCTTCGCCAGTACATCTATGAACAGATGGTCCGGATAAGAACAAACGCCCTCGTGATGGATGGACTGTACGGGAATGACAACGGCCACGTGCAAAACATCAGCAAGAATAATGGTCACAATGGGAAAACACACCCTGAAGAGAGAATCTGGCCAGAGCGACCGGGTAGTCGTTTCTGAGAGGGATTGGTGCGTCTGGCTTGGCGTCGCTCTATGAACCCGCAACTCTGAGCGCGTTTTCCTGAACGCGAGCTGCTATTTAGGCACCGGCTCAGGAGTCCGTCGTTCACTGTCTTCCTCGAACTAAGTGGATGGGCGCGGAAAGGACCTCCAGAGGCAATGCCCGAAATCGTTTGGCTTGTGTTGATAGTTCTACTCGCTGCAGTTGTCATACACACAGCGACATGGTGGTGGCGTAGGGATCGTAGGGGTGCGAGAGGGCCAACTTCCGGAAATCGCAGCAGGAAGGGTATCCGGTAAACCGCAGCTTTCCCTGAGACAGGGGCGTCGGCAGTGGAAGCCCGACTATCATTCATATTTTCACGAACTGAAGTCGTGATTCGGTAAATAACTAAATCTGATCGGGAAATATAGAAAGGCTTGGGGTCGCCAGTCCTGTCCTACATCGCTGCCCCGGTCAGCACTTCAAACGGGTCTCTGTCGGTCACTGCGAATGCTTTGAAGGACCCGCAGAGACTGAAAGCCGCTGAATTCCAAGGCAGCATGGAATGAACGGCTCTGAGGTGATTTCAGTGCCCGCGTTAGGTGTGCAAGCAGCGTGGCTGACGATTAAACGGTCGTTGATAACCATCTACAACGATGTTTATGACGAGCATCTCTTCGTGTTTGCCGCCGGGCTGTCGTACTATTTCGTGCTCTCACTGTTTCCGCTGTTGGTTTCGATGGCCTCGCTACTCGCGTATGTACCCATTCCTCATCTGTTTGAGGGTCTTCTGAGCTTAATGGCCAGGCTTATCCCAGGGGACGGAATGAATTTGGTACGTAACATCGTGTCTGACGTTGTCAATCACAAACACCCCCACTTTCTTACGCTTGGATTAGCCTTCACGATTTGGACAGCATCCAGCGGATTCGCTGCAATAATCGACGGCCTTGATGTCGTTTATCGTGTCCGCGAAACTCGCCCGGTGTGGAAGACTCGACCCATTGCACTGGGACTGACATTGCTCGCGGGATCTCTGTTACTCCTGGCTGTAGGCTTAATGGTTGAGGGGACGTACCTTGGAATTTGGTTCACAGGCAGGCTTGATCTCAATCCTGCCAGTTTTGCCGCTTGGCGTTACCTGCGAGGGAGCATAGCCGTATGTTTTGCGGTGCTCGCAGTAGAACTCCTCTACCACTTCGGTCCGGATGTCAAGCAACGCTTCCGGGATAGCTTGACCGGGGCAATCGTTGCAGTCATGGCCTGGATTGGTTTGTCTTACCTGCTGGGCCTTTACTTCCGACACTTCGATAGTCTTGACAAGACTTATGGACCGCTCGGTGCCGCGATTGGCCTATACGTGTGGTTTTACCTATCCGGTTTTGCCGTCCTGCTCGGTGGAGAAATCAACTTTCTGCTTGGCGAACTAAGAAACCGCGGAGCTTCGCAGTCGCTCACCCCTGAGCGAACCCGAATCAACAATCTGAATGCGGCAGCGTGAAGTGACTGCCGAATCCCTCCATGAGTTGCTTTTGAGATCGAGTCAGTCTGTATCGTCCACATCTCAGCCGATTATCTCAGGTCAAGGCCTGGACAAGAACTTGAAGCAGGCACGCGCGTTTTATACTCTCATTCTGCGCTCGACCGGGGTGGGTGTCGGACTGGACTTCGTAGGCGTTAATCCCGTGAAGGCACTCTACTGGACAGCCATTATCAACGGATTGTTAGCCCCCTTCCTTCTAGTTGCAATCCTGGTCGTCGCTTCGGACAAGAAACTAATGCAGGGTCAACCGAGTTCACGCTTGGGCTGGACCGTCGTGGCGCTTACCACGGTAGCAATGTTCGCCGCAGGCGTTGCTATGTTTGTTGTGTAGACCGCCGATGTCGCGGCCCGTCGCGCCGCACCTCCAGTCGATTTCGTCAAACTAATTGTCAGAACTGTGCAGTTTGGACCGGACGAACCATTCTTTTCCATGCCTATGCTGTATCTATCGAGGCGATGAACAGGCGTCGCGAAGGCGCTGCTCGGGCTTCTCGAAAGGAACAGGATATGAGCCATAGCACCAATAAGCTGGCGCCCAAACTTCGTAAAGCTCCCAACCGCCGCTGTCACACGCCGGAGCGGTCCCGGACTCAGACCGAGCCAAGAAGCCACCTCTCTCCGAGCCCTCTGCCACGGGCCAGGAACTGACTCCCGGAGATCGGGTCGAGGGTTTAGGCGACTTTGGAAAGCCGACTGGAGAATTCGGCACTGTAGAGCGAGCTAACGAAGATGACGCGGTCGTCAAATGGGACGGTGACGGTCGCAAGAGGATCCACCAACCGTCGCTCAAGAAGGCCTAACTCCAGCTTAGCCGGGCCGGCTGTGTCACCCGAGATTGCCGATTGACTGACCTCGCCAAGGCTGATAATGGAGGGAAACATCGATGCGACATAAATTCGTCCTCTGGTGTCTGCTATTGCTTGTTGGGTTCCTGATTGGGTTCATCCTGCAGTATTCCAGACTGCAGCGGATACAGCACGAGCTATCGGTATCGACAAAACAATTGGAATCTTGCCATTCCAGCCAGCAATTGGCGCAGCTTCGCGACAAAACCACGATGATGTATCTGGAAGTGGTGCAGAAAAACTACGGAAAGGCCGGCGAGTGTTCCAGGGAGGTTTTTGATCAAGCTCAGCAAATTGCAAGTAGCACGGAGGACCCTGCACTCCGCAACTTGCTGCGTGAAACCCTGACAACCCGTGATCAGATCACGGCAGACCTGGCCAAGGGAGATGCCACCGCACTTTCGGAAATACAAACACTCTTGTCTAAACTCCAGCAGACGGCGAAGCATTGACGGAATGGCGCGGGCGACTCTCCGAGACATTCAGACCGGCACAGGCGGGAAACGTTGATGATTATCTCTAGACTCCGCGCACACTCTCGGCTAGATGCCATAGCACTAATCTAGAAGACGATCAATTCTGACCAGTTTTCCGAAGCCTGAAGTTTGATACTGGCGAGTTCACAAGGTTCCGAAGGCGGGAACTTCGTGAACCAATTTGGTTTTGTGGGACATTCTTTATGCAGGGAGGTTTCGATGAATCTAAATCTGATGGATCCGAAGCTGATTGTGGTCGCCGCCGCCGTGGTGATTCTGATCATCGCAGTGCTTGCTTTGCTGTACATGCGAAAACGCAGGAGTACGACTGCCGATCTGCGGCGGAAATTCGGGCCCGAGTACGAGCGGGCAGTGCGGGAGCAGGGGTCAGAACGAAAAGCAGAAGCGAAATTAGCGGATCGCGAGAAGCGGGTTGAAAAGCTCACCATTCGCGATCTTGATCCGATCGAGCGCGAACGCTTTTCGAAACAGTGGGCGTCCGTACAGTCTCGGTTCGTTGATTCCCCAAAAGGAGCAGTCGCAGAAGCCGATGATCTGGTGTCGTCTTTAATGAAGACTCGTGGCTATCCAGTATCCGATTTCGATCAACGTGCTGCCGACATTTCTGTCGACCATCCCCGAGTGGTGGAAAATTACCGCTCTGCGCATGCGATTGCGGTACGGGTTGGGAAAGACGAAGCAACCACCGAAGATCTGAGAACGGCAATGATTCACTATCGCTCTCTGTTTGAGGAACTGGTGCAGGTACCAACGATTGTGGAAAGTAAAGAGGTGGCGTGATGGCTGAACCGAAAAGAATAGATGAGGGACTTCTGACGGCCGAAGTGGCTGGCGACGGAATTCCGCCAAAGCAGCCCGACGGACCCAAGCTCGTGAAAGTCCAAGAGCCGGAAACTCTGGATCGAGCGGCTGGAGTCTCCGAGCCTATGCCCTTGTTTTCTGAATCGGAGATGGGAGAGTTCCGATCGCAGTGGAGCAAGATACAGACTGGTTTCGTGGACGAACCGCGCCGGACGGTCGAAAACGCAGACAAGCTCGTAGCTGCGGTGATGCAGCGACTCAGCCCACTTGAATTGTCTCGCTCTAGGTTTGTCAGGAAAGCCGGGTGGCCTGATCGCGCTCACACACCTGGGGCTGAGATTGTCGCTTGGCGAGAGAGAACCTATGAAAAGGCTGGAGTTATGGTCTTTGGTAGCGGTACTAGCAGTTGGAAGCCTTTTGGGTTGCTCCAGGGCATCCACAAAGCCCCCTCATGCGTCAGATGGCATCCGCGCCGGCCGAGGGGTTGCGGAAGGTCGCCAAGAGGTTGCCCCCGGAACGACCCAACTTAAGCCCTCGGCATGTATAAAACGAGACAATGGTTCTGGGCGACCCCGCCGCGAAAGGCTAAGGATGCTATAGTTTCGAACGACCCAGAGAGAAAACTTCAGGCCGAGAACGAAAACCAACCACGTTTAGGTGTTGTCTTTCGAGCGATCGGCACTCCAGGACAACAGGCGAACAGAAATGAAGAAGATTCTGCCATGCTAGTAACTTGCCTGCTGTTAAATGCAGCGTCGATGGCACACGGCACGCAACAAGAAGGTGTTACGAAACCAGCCAAGAATCTTAAAAGCGTGGCAGGAGAAAGGTTTCAGGACAAGAATATTTCCCTTTGTGACGTGGCAATCTCGAGCGATGCAGGGCTCAGGTGGCTAGAGCATCTCGGAGCTGACTGCCGCCTAGTACATTCAACATCCGTTTCAGGTTGTAAACCAGCGTCGCCAAGCTGATCTCCGTCTGGGCTCCATCGGTACCTCGGAGTAAAAAGCGCGGATGTCCGAAGATACGGTACTTTATCGTGGCGAACGATGTTCCACCGTTGATCCTCGCAAGCGCATTACTTCCGCAGTAGTTCGTCGTTGCATGCGTTGAAAGGCATCCTCATGCAGGTTCCGAGAAACGTAGCGCCGTGGGCCTAGGGTGCACGAGTCACAGACTTTTCGTCGGGGCGTATACATCACAGCGCGATCCTTCTTAGAGAACTGCTTACGCCAAAGCCTCGCCGCTTCCCATTCTGCCCATTCCTACCTCGCTGTGATCTCAGCTCGCTTTCTACCTTTTCAGAATTCGAGAGCACCGATTGGATGGGCCGGGCTTCTGCGGATCGCTATGTTGTGGGTTGCGACTTTCTTGATCTGACATTTTATCTCTCCTTGCTGGTCCAACTGGCGCTATCAATGTGAGCATTCTTGAACAGACCGGTCTATCTTGGGTTGGTAAGCTTGTGGGCGTATGTCTGTCATCAAGCACATTCCCGATACGACACCGGGACCAACCGGCACCTCTTGCCTAGGATACCCGCGTGGCACCTGGCCTCCGTTGACTTCTTCATTCTGCGCGAATCCTTCGCTGGATAACAACCGACATCAAGATTGCACCCTACCAGGGTGTACTTGCCGATGCCACACCTATTGGAGATAAGTGAGGAACCGCGCTAGCCGAAATCGGTGTCGTATGCCGTGTGGGTCGCGCGATAAGGTCATTCGAACGGTGTGAGCAGCATATGACCAAGCTCGCAGCATGCCGTCAGACTGGAAACTAGCTCAGTGAGCGCGACGGAGGCATCCAATGACTCATGTGCCTGGAGCCGTGGCGACTACCACGCAGTGGCACAAGAGTCATGAATCCATGACAAAACCGTCACCGTCTTGCTTAACAAGCTTCATGTACAAAGTGTCAGCCAAAGGCGCCATGGCCGGTGGTTGGAGCTTCTTGTCTGTCCGTGTGTTGACACTGCTCCTGGTCTTGCTGGTGTCGAGCCGTGGGTCGTTCGGATACTGGACAACTTCTTCTTCGCCCGCCCAGCACTCGAGGCAAAACAAGTCGATGCGCGAGAACCTACCAAACTTCGGCGAGGCGACTACGACTCTGTATCGCGGCGGTCAGCCTTCCAAGAGAGGATTTCGCATCCTGGCAAAGATGGGCGTCAACATCGTGGTGGACCTGCGTGGGTCTCGCGATAGTGAGCGCAAGATCGTGACCCATCTCGGGATGCAGTACGTGGCCCTACCCTGGCAGTGCTCCTTTCCGAAAGACAAAACGTTCGCGCAATTTCTTACGTTGCTGCGGAAGAATCGAGGCAAAAAGATTTTCGTTCACTGCCGTGTAGGTGACGACCGCACTGCAATGATGATTGCATCCTACCGTATGGCCGAAGAGGGCTGGTCTGCCGAAAAAGCCGAGAAGGAAATGGAGAAGTTCGGTTTTTCCTTCACCCACAGACGGCTGATTTGCCCCGGCCTGTCTTCCTATGAAGAGCACTTTCCCCAGCGATTTAAGACCAGCCCCGCATTTCGGAACCTGCGTTAGGAGGCCAAATCTAGATCATCAGCACAATAATAGCCGCTTGGTGGTGGAAAAAAGATGCGACAGCTAAGAGGTGGTTTAGGTGCTGATCCCGGGCTTGCGCAATATTGCCTTTTAAAGGAGTACCAACGATGTTACGCCTAAAACTTTTCTCAGATCGCGCCTGCGCTTTATTCATAACGGCTGGGGTTTTGTGCTGGTTAACCCCTGTGAGCTTGTCGCAACTTAATGGACCCGAGGCTCCCGCCCGGAGAGCGGGCAAGCATTTTGACCGAATTCTTATAATTGTGCTCGAAAACCAAAACTATACTTCTACGATGAAGGACAAATTCCTGATGGATCTCGCCGCTCAGGGATGCAGCTTCAGTAATTTCAGAAACCTCTACCATCCCTCGTATCCGAACTACCTAGCGATGATTGCCGGCAGTTCGTTTGATGTTCGGAGCAATACGCAAAAAGACTTTTACGATGATAGCGACCATCGGACAGTAGCCGATCAGCTTGATTGGAGAAACTATTGGCGCCGCTCCCTAGTTGGATCGAGAACTAATATTTCTCACACCGACTTATCAGCCGTCGGAAGGTTACGTTAACCTCCATCCGCTATAATATTGTTTACTTTCAATATGTTACGAGCGATTGTGCGCCCAAAATGTGTACCCGAGCGTCAATCAAAAGGCCCCATTTGACCCAAAACTGCGGCCGCAAGTATCTGTTGTATCAACACGTTACGTTCCAGACTTCGCAGGTAAGGAATTATTTTCGAGCAAAACGGAAGGCGGCGTAGATCCCCCCAAGGATCCCGCGCCACCGGCAGCGCCTTGGTAAAGAATGCTTTTTCGAACGAAGGTCCCTGAAGACCGAACTCCGGCAGGCTACTTCAGGTTCGCATGCTCTGCCTTGGCTTCCCTCAGGATGGGGATGTCGGGGTCGGGGTCGGCGTCTTTCCAGAGGACGCGGGCACGGGCGCGCACCCGATTGAACCGCCTGCTGGCATTCGTGGGCCGCAGTCAGCAGTTCGTCAAATTGCCGCTCGCTCATCGAAAAAAATGCCACTCCTGGCGACAAGCCTAACCTATCCCAGTGAACCGCACTGTTACCGGATTTGAGAGTTCGTCGCCAAACAGGAAATTAAAGGACTCCTCCCCCGGACCCCGCTATCCCGAGCCCGTCATCTGGCAGTAATCAAATGGAACTCAGGCCGCCCACCAGCTGGATGCGAGAGTGGAGGTTCATGCGCAACAGTCCGCGCAGCACGATCGGCCGGATGTACCACAGCCAGACACGTCAGTGAACCCGCCTGCTGGCAGGAAGCGCAGACGGCACGGCTTGTTCGGGAGGAGGTGTTGAGAACAGCCTTCTTGATAAATTGTAACCCAAGGTCAGACGGCCACCTGCGGAGATGAAAACTGGAGTAACAGGCCGCCGGCAACCTCAGGGCGCGTCCCAGGAGAGGGCGTAGATCTCGGGCGGGCTTACATCGCGCAGCACCAGCGGTTCGTCTTCCGGGGTCAAGGAAAGCCATGCGCCAAAGGTGCCCGCCGAGCGAAAATCCTTCAGGCTCAGAACTTTCTCCAGCTTGTTGTTGGTGACTGCCACACGGAACACATTTTCAATAGTCGCCTCACCGGAAAGAAAATAAATGTACTTGGAGTCCCGTGACCAGCTTTGCCAGCCCGCGTCCATTCGAGCTTGCTCGGCCCATTTTTGGGTTTTGAAATCGAACAACAGCAGCCGGAAGGGGGCAGTCGCCGACGTGGCGGAAATGTATCGGCCATCGGGCGACCACCTCGGCGCCCTCAAGCCCTCCGAGCCGGGCACGACGGACAGGCTCTGCGTCTGCAGGTTATAGATTTGCAGAACATTCTTAACCAATCTGTTATCAGGGGTGGGCGGCTGTCCGAACAGAACTGAGTCGCCATCGGGGGACCAGGTCGGGTCGATGCCCACCTCCGACTCCGGAAGCAATCGCCGAGGAGCACCTCCATCTATCGCGACAGTGTAAAGCTGCCATTGCCCGCCAGCTAGCAGGCCGCTATATACGATTTGCTTGCCATCGGGCGACCAATGGGGGTCATGAGCGATCATCGGTGGAAATGTAAGCTGAAGTGGCTCGCTGCCGTCAGCCCTGCACCGCCACAACTCGCCCTGGGGAAAGGTAACATAGGTCATCCCGGTGCCATCTTTGGAAAAACTCACGCCCTGGGCCGAAATTCCCGACAAATAAGGGGAAAAACGCTGTGTCCTTCTATCGTAGCGCATCAGCTCTCCCCGGCTCTGCAAGCCGGTGGCGAAGAGGGTCTTGCCATCTACACTGGGGACAGGTTTCGCGAAGTGGAGCGGCCCTACTGTAAGCTGAATGGGTACGCGACTCTGGTTGCTGAACATGCTGGTCTTTTCGCGGACTGCCCAGATGTCTCCAACGGGAGCGCCCCCGGTTCCTAACAGACCACTCCATGCATTGAAGAGATAATATCTCCCATCCGCCATCCAGGCGCCGCAACACTGCTTGGGAGGATTCTGCCATCCGGGTAAGACCTGGTGAAGATTCTGACCGTCCGCTGTGATTTCCCAAAGGGCGCTCACGTGCTTGGCCATATGATAGCGCTCGAACCTTATATGCGATCCGTCAGGAGACCATGTGAGCTCCCATGCCCAGACCAAGGGGTCCACATCGGCGTGAATCAGCTCTCGCGGCTCGGTTCCGTCAGGCTTCGTAAGGTACAAGGCTCCGCCATTCGCATATACGAACTGCTGCCCGTCGGGCGACCAACTTGCGTCGTGGGCTAACATCCCTCCCAGCCGGCGGGGAGATCCGCCTAAGATCGGAACGAGCCATAACTCCCCTTCATAATCAGCACCCACAACTACCAGTAGAGCCGAACGGTCTGGAGAAATAGTCCGGAGTGTCGCATCTTTGAGTGCAGTACGAATCGGAACTGACTGCCCTCCGGAAGTCGGAACTGCGGCAACAGTCCAGTGGTCATCCACCAGTTCCGAAAAATAGATTCGCAGGCCATCGGTTGTGAGTCCGAATTTCTGCCGGCCGTCGCTGGTGAGCTGCGTGGTTGCTGTTATCTTCGGAGACGGCATTTGTCGGTTGAACACCAACAAAGCGACTATGGCCATTATCAAAGCGAATCCTGCGACTGCCGCCAATGCAAACCGCCGCGATCGCTGCCGGAGGGTTTGGGATTGGTTCGCCGTCCCCATGACTGGTCCAGACGCGGCTTGCCGGCTGGACTCCGTGTCTCGTTTCAATCGCCTAAGATCGGCGCGCAGCTCCGCGGCGTTCTGGTAGCGCAGCTCGCGATCCTTCTCCAGCGCCTTGTTCAGGATTCTTTCCAGCTCAGCCGGCACCTCCGGATTTAGCCGCACCGCAGGCGTATGGGTTCGATTGAGGATCGCTTCGAAGATCACGCCCGTGGTGTCGCCTCGAAACGGTAGCGTTCCCGTCGCCATCTCATACAAGACCGCTCCAAACGAGAACAGGTCGGTTCGGGCGTCCAACTCTTTGCCCCGGACCTGCTCCGGCGACATGAAGGCGACCGTGCCCAGGGCCGTTCCCGGGCTGGTGAGGTGTTCTTCCACATCGACGGTCGGCGCATTCGTCGCCGAGCCGGTTTCCGATCTCGCGGTGACTTTGGCCAAACCGAAGTCGAGAACTTTGGCGATACTTCGGTTGGTAACGAAGATGTTTGCAGGCTTGATGTCGCGATGAACGATATTTTTGGCATGGGCGGCATCGAGCGCATCGGCGATCTCGATGCCCAGGGGCAGCAGGATGTCCATCGTCATGGGTCGCCCTGCAATGCGGTGGGTCAGCGTCGTGCCTTCCAAAAACTCCATGGCGATGAAGGCACGGCCATCGACCTCGCCGATGTCGTGGATGGTGCAGATGTTGGGATGATTCAAGGCCGAGGCGGCCTGGGCTTCACGTTGAAAGCGGGCCAGCGCCTGCCGGTCCTTGGCCACCTCATCGGGCAAGAACTTAAGAGCAACAAAGCGATGCAGCCGCGTATCCTCAGCCTTGTAAACCACCCCCATGCCGCCACCACCGAGCTTCTCGACGATGCGGTAGTGCGAGATGGTCTGACCGATCATTTGCGGGAATGCTATGGCGTGCGGTCAGGCATGTCAATGTACGGGGCTGCTGCAGCTTCTCGTACTCCGCCTTGGCTTCCTTCAGGATGGGGGGCGGGCTCGGCCTCGGGACGGTCGTACGAATCACGGTAGCTGCAAATCAAGCGCGTAAATTTCCTGCGAGCCCACGTCGCGCAACACAAGAGGGGAATCATCCGGGGCTAAGCCGCACCACGTTCCAAAAGTGCCGATCGTTAGCCGGATTCCTTTCAGACTCACAATCTTCTCCAGCTTGTGATCGCTGACCCGCACGCGATATAGGGCTGTGTCGCTTCCGAAGGAGTGAAAGTAAATGTAGTTCCCATCCCGCGACCAATTCGGGTAAGCGACTGGGATTCCCGCCAGTTCTGCCCACTTTTGAGTCTTGAAGTCAAAAAGCATTAAATTCCAGCCACCGGTTGCGATGTAGCGACCGTCGGGCGACCAGCGAGGTGACCACAGTCCTTCTGATCCCGGCACGACCGACACCCTGTGGGTTCGCAAGTCGAGGATATTGACAGTTCCAGAAGACCAATTGCCAGCTCTAGGAGTAGACCAGAAGACCAGCGATGTGCCATCCGGAGACCAGGTGGGGTCAACCTCGCCGTTTTGCTCCTCGGGGAGTAGTTGTTGGGGGGCGCCCCCATCGGCCGAAACCAGATAGTTCTTCAATGGCTTGCCAGGAAGCGCTGCCATGAACACAATTTGTTTCTGGTCAGGGGACCATCGGGGCAAGAAGGCTTGCACGGGGGGAAATGTGAGTCGGAGTCGATCGCTGCCATCCGCCTTGCTCCGCCACAGACTCCCTTCCGGATACGAGGTGTAAGTCACCCATTGCCCATCCCTGGAGAAGTCCACCCCTTCCGCTGATATGCCCGAAAGATAGGGCTCAAACTGTTGGGTTTTCTGATTGAAACGTCCGAGCTCCCCGCGGGGCTGAGAGCCGATAGCAAAAAGTTTCTTCCCATCCACGCTGGGAACCGGCATGGAATAGCTCAGCGGGCCTGTGGTCAATTCCATCGGTTCCCATCTTGCCTTGCGGAACAGGCCGCCTTTTTCGGGAATCGCCCAGAGCTGTGCCTTACCGTTGCGAGTGGACTGAAAGATGAAATACTTCCCGTCCGGTGTCCAACTACCGCAGCATTCCTGGGAAGGTTTGTTCCAGTCGGGAAGCAACGGATGAAGATGAGTGCCGTCGGCCTGAACTTCCCACAACGATTCTGATTCGGTCCCTCGCACAGTAGCCACTGAAATACGTAAACGTGAACCGTCAGGCGACCAGCGTAACCACCGGGGAAAGCCCGGGACGGTTACAAACTTTTTGGATTCCGTCCCATCAGTCCTCGCGACGTATAGATCATTGCCATTGGAAAATACTATTCGCTGTCCATCCGGAGACCAAGTTCCGTCGTGGCCAATCAGCCCTCCCAAACGGTGGGGCGTCCCGGCGGGAAGCGGCAATACCCAGAGTGGCGTCTCGCCCTGTGGCTCCCCGCGCTCTCTAGCAGTATATGCCGGAATTAAAAGTGCGGACCGGTCCGGGGAGATATCTCCGATTCGGCTCACTGGGAAAGGCGTAGCAATTGCCGATGTCTCGCCACCCAAAGTGGAGACTTGCGTAAGAACCGGCGAAACCCACGGCGAATCCACGAAGTAAACCCGTGAGCCGTCGGTGACCAACGCGAAGGGGGTTTCACCCCAAAGTTTGGCACTACCATCGTTCGTAACCTGCACGTAGCCCGAGACCTTGGGAGGCGGCAGCGGAACCGATAGCCGGACGGTCAGAATCGCAATCGTAACCACGGTGATGCCTGCAGCCACCCCAAGCCCAGTCCGCCACTGTCTTGGGCGCGGTTTGCGCACCGACCCCTCGACTAGCGCGGGCCCAGGGGCGGTTTGTCGGGGAGTCTGCTGGGACGTCTTCGAGGCTGCCCGCGAGGGCTCCCACTGCGACCGCCCGCCCCGTTTCCGTGTCCCGTTTCAGGCGCAGCAGATCAGCACGCATTTCCGCTGCGCTCTGATAGCGAAGATTCCGGTCCTTTTCGAGTGCCTTGTTGATGATGTCTTCCAACTTGTGTGGCAGATCCGGGTTCAGCCGCACCGGCGGACATCGGAGTCACGTTCCAGAATGGCTTTGAAGATGACCGCGCGACTTTCGCCTCGAAAGGCCATTGCGCCCGTTGCCATTTCGTAGAGGACCGCGCCGAAGGAAAACAGATCCGTGCGCGCGTCCAGTTCTTTGGCCCGCACCTGTTCCGGCGACATATATGCGACCGTGCCCAGAGTCGCGCCGGGACTGGTCAGATGCTGCTCAATCGTCAACGTCGGTGTGTTGGCCGACGAGTTATGGAGGGACGAACTGACCGAGGGGTTGACCTTGGCCAGCCCGAAATCGAGAATCTTCGCCTGACCTCGATTCGTCACGAAGATGTTCGCTGGCTTGATGTCCCGGTGGATGATTCCTTTTGAATGTGCGGCATCGAGAGCCTCGGCAATCTGGACGCCCAGATCCAACACGGTTTCGATCTCCAGCGGCTTGCCAGCGATCCGGTGCCGGAGTGTCTGCCCCTCCAGACAGTTCCATGGCGATGAAGGTTCGCCCATCGGCCTCGTCAATCTCATAGATTGTGCAGATGTTCGGGTGGTTCAAAGAGGACGCAGCCTTGGCTTCTCGCTGAAAACGGCTAAGAGCTTGTGCGTCATTGGCGAGTTCGTCGGGAAGAAACTTCAAAGCGACGTGGCGACCAAGCTTTAGGTCTTCAGCCTCGTACACCACACCCATGCCCCCACCGCCGATCTTGCGGAGGATGCGGTAATGGGAAACCGTCTGCCCAACGGGTTGGGAGGGCGTGGACACTGGCGGGAATGTTAGGTCGGATCGTGAGGAAGGTCAATCGCAACGCCTAGCGCAGGAAGGAGCTATTGCAGCTTCGCGTACTCCGCGTTGGCTTCTTTCAGGATGGGGATGTCGGGGATTGGGGTTATGGTAATTCCAAGTCAAGCGAGTAGATCTCGTCAGTGCTCAAGTCGCGCACGAAGAGGGTGGAACCGTCGGGCGCGAGACCGCTCCAGGCTCCGACGAGAGTAAGGCTATACCGGCGCAAATCCTTCAAGTCGAGCACGAGTTCTGAGCGAGTTTGTCCGACCTTGACGCGCCGGAACGTGGGATGGTCGGTAGAAATAGTGTCATAGTAAAGATAGTTCCCGTCCCGCGACCAAGTGGGAAATCCGATCGCCTCTGGTTCATTGATCCAATCCGACCACTTTCCGATCTTGAAGTCGAAAAGCACGAGCTTCGTCGAATCCTCGGGGAGGGCAGCCAGGCGCCGGCCATCGGGCGACCAGCGCGGACTGAACAGATTCTCTGAGCCAGGAATGACAGAAACCTGGTGAGTGCTGATGTCGACGACCTGGATCGCCAGTTTTTCGGTGCTCCCGACTACTCCGATTCGACCGAAAGCTATATGTTTCCCATCGGCCGACCACACGGGATCCACCTGGTTGCGGGATTCCAGCAGCAATTCCTGAGGCGTTCCGCCTTGGCTGGGGACCAGGAAAATCTTCAACGGTCTGCCTAGTTCTGAGTCCACGAATGCGATTTGGGTACCGTCGGGAGACCAGCGAGGAAGGTCGGCGGACATCGGGGGAAACGTGAGTTGCACGGCGTCGCTACCGTCCACGCGACTGCGCCAGAGCGCATAGTCGGGATAAGACACATAAGTGACCCATTTGCCGTCCCGTGAGAAGTCCAGTTCCCCGGCCGAGATCCCGGAGAGGAACTGCACGAACTGATGGGAGCGAGCGTCGTAACGGACAAGTTCACCCCGGCCCTGCCGGCCACCAACAAAGAGTTTCTTTCCGTCCGGGCTGGGCGCCAAGGAGGTAAACGACAACGGACCCGTTGTCAGTTGGAAGGGAGTGGAAGACTGTCTTTGAAGGATGCCGGCAGATTCGCGCAGGGCCCACAAATCGAACCCGGCGGGGGTGGAATTCAGGAAGAAGTAGTAGCGGCCGTCGGGAGTCCAGACGCCACAGCATTCGGCGGGTAACCGATGCCAGTTCGGCAATAAGGGATGAAGCCCAGTGCCGTCGGTGCGCACCTCCCATAGCGAGCTCAAGTTACTCTCGGAATTCGTAACCGTGAGTCCAAGGCGGACACCATCTGGTGAAAAGCGAAACCAGCCCGGAATACCCGAGACGGTGATTAACTTGTGCGCGTCCGTTCCATCTGCATTGGCGAAATACAGATCTGAGCCTTTTGCGAACGCAAGCTTGCGGCCGTCGGGCGACCATGCGCCGGCGTGACCCACAACATCGGCCAGACGGCGAGGAGCTCCGGATGGGAGGGGCAGAGCCCAGAGCGGGGCTTCCGTCTCCGTGCCTTTGGGACTGGCCACTAGCAGCTGGGTATGATCCGGCGAGATGTCGCCCAGGCCAATGTTAGTGAAGGGACTTGGAATGGCCGAAGTCTGGCCACCGGCGCTGGATGCCTGGACCAGTAACTGACTCCCTCCGCTCGTCTCAGTAATATAGAGCCGCGAACCATCAGTCAACACAGATACCTTCGGTATGCCGTCGTGTGTGATCTGGGTGGTAGAGAGGATCTTGGGTGGAGAAAGAGAGGAACGGAGCCAGGCGAATGTCCCGCCTACCGCGACAATCGCAATCAAAACCGCTGCGATCCAAAGCCAGCGGGATTTGCTGAGTTTAGCCGGGGTACTCGCCGCTGTGGTCTTTCCTGAAGTCGTATCGCGTTTTAGGCGTTTCAGATCCGCGCGAAATTCCGCGGCGCCCTGATAGCGGACGTCGCGATCCTTCTCCAAAGCTTTATTGGTGATGCGTTCAAGTTCGAGAGGAAGCTCGGGATTGATGCGGACCGGCGGTGTAGGCGCGTTATTGAGTATGGAGTTGAAAAGAGCGGCGGTGGTATTGCCGCGAAAGGGAAGGGTCCCCGTCGCCATTTCGTAGAGGACAGCGCCTAATGAAAAGAGGTCGGTACGGGCGTCGAGTTCCTTGCCGAGTGCCTGCTCGGGAGACATATAGGCCGCCGTCCCGAGAGCGCTGCCCGGGCTCGTCAGGTGCTCTTCGCTGAGGGTGGCGGTTGCTCCGGACTTCGAACTGGTCATCGGGTTGATCTTGGCCAGCCCGAAGTCGAGAATTTTTGCGTGACCCCGATCGGTTACGAAGAGGTTGGCGGGCTTGATGTCGCGATGAACGATGCCCTTGGCATGCGCGGCATCGAGGGCATCAGCGATCTCGATCCCCAGGTCCACAAGGCGGTCGGTTTCGAGCGGCCGGCCGATCATGGTTTCCCTCAGGGTCAGGCCTTCCAGATGCTCCATCACAATGAACGGGCGTCCCTGGAATTCACCGATCTCATGGATCGTACAGATGTTCGGATGATTAAGCGCGGAAGCGGCGCGGGCTTCGCGGCGGAAACGCTCCAGGGCCTGGGGATCCTGGGCGACATCGTCCGGCAGGAATTTGAGCGCCACGAAGCGCCCGAGTTGAGTGTCCTCGGCCTTGTAGACCACACCCATCCCGCCGCCGCCGAGCTTCTCGACGATGCGGTAGTGCGAGATGGTTTGGCCGATCAGAAAAGGAGACTCCACCCGTCGGGCCGCAATCTTAGGGTGGATGGAGGGGCAAGTCAACGCCGGACGCTCAGACCACCACCCCGTCACGCTAGCCGTTTCTCAATAGTCCTTCCTCACCCAAGCGCGCGGAACTCGACCCAGTCCAGTGGCAACTCCATCGCTTTCGCGATACCGCCGTCACTCGCTGGCTCCGCGCGGGGACAGATGTGAGAACCGTGCAAGAGCGGCTAGGCCACGAGTCGCTTGCGACTACGCAGAAATACCTCGAACCCTCGAAGGAAACAGAAAAGCAGCTGGAAGGCATGAAGCTGCCGTTTTAGAGCGCGCTCCGGAAATCAGGCACACTTGACGAACGGGCGGATCGCCGGTCAGAAACTGGTCCTTGAACGTGCTAGACTTCGGCGACTGGGAGGGTGCGTTGTCCGCCAATCCCTCAGCCCGAGTTATCCGATTCAGCACCTTCGAGGTGGAGCTCCAAACAGGGGAACTGCGCCAGCGGGGACAGAAGGTCAGGCTCCAAGAACAACCCTTTCAGATATTGGCAGCGCTGCTTGAGCGACCGGGAGAGGTGGTTACCCGAGAGGAATTGCGCGCCAGACTCTGGCCGGCAGACACTTTCGTTGACTTCGATCACAGCCTGAATGCCGCCATCAAGCGCTTGCGCGATGCGCTTGGCGAATCGGCGGACACACCCATTTTCATTGAGACACTGGCCAGACGAGGATATCGTTTCATTGCTCCAGTCAATCGTCCGGCCGATGGCATACCGATAGCGTCTAGTGGACACAAGGTCCCACGCGCGATTTTTTACAAGCTAGCGTGGTTGGCTCTCTGTGCAGGCAGCTTAGCGGGTGCGGCCTGGCTCTATTTTTTCCATGCCGAATCCCCGAAGCTTCCCCTTCCTCGGGTTGTGCCCATCGCCTCTCTTTCGGACCGAGCCGAGAATGCTGCGTTGTCACCCGATGGGAATGAGGTGGCGTTTCGGAGGTTGAGTAATTTGCCTGAACAGTCGGGAATCTATCTCGGGCAGATCGGGGGCGAACATCCGCTACAACTCACACGCGACCCCACGGACCAATCCCCTGCCTGGTCACCCGATGGCCGCTTCGTTGCGTTCTCACGCTACAAGGGACAGGAACATTCTGTGTACATCATCAGCACGCTTGGCGGTGCGGAGCGCAAGTTATATTCGGGTGCGCCTTCTTTTCCTCCTCTGGATTGGTCACCCGACAACAAGTTTATCGCCTTATCGGGTGCGCCCCCAGGGCACAGCAGTTCCAGCATCTTCTTGCTTACCCTTGAGACTCTCGAAACACGGAAGCTGAGCGAGCCCATCGCGGGCAATCAGGATTGGGGTCCTGCGTTCTCCCCGGACGGCAAGCAGTTGGCTTTTGTTCGAACCAATGGAACCCTCACCAGGGGAGAGATCTTTATCATGTCGGCGAATGGTAGCGGGTGCCGTCGTCTGACGTTCGATGATGCCTTGATTCCCACGCCGCCAGCCTGGACACGAGACGGAAGGTCCATTGTGTTCTCCTCAACGCGTAGCGGTCTGCCGACCTTATGGAGAATCCCGGTCTCCGGAGGTTTACCAGTTCAAGTCACTCAGGTTGGCGTGAATGCGTTTCACCCCACAGTTGCTCACAGCGGACACCGACTTGCCTTTGATCAACAGATGGGTAGCTCCATTTTGTGGAGTCTGGATCTGGCTCGTACCGGCCACAACGATACCCGCAGACAAGTGACCGCTTCCAGGGGGCGCAACCGGGCAGCGGAACTCTCACCGGATGGGACGAAAATCGTATTCGTCTCTGATCGCTCCGGAAGTGATGAGATTTATGTCTGCGATGCGGCGGACTCGAATCTGCTGCAAGTTACCAACTTGGGAAATGCCAGAATGCCAGGGATTCCGCGCTGGTCCCCCGATGGTCAGAAGATAGCCTTTGACGCTGTATTTGAAGGACACACTGCGATCTTCGTGATTCAAGCGAATGGGGGACCACCTCGCCCTCTCAACGATCAAGCATCTGACAATCTCAATCCCAGCTGGTCGCGCGACGGGAGCTGGATTTACTTCTCTTCGAATCGGAGTGGACAGTGGCAGATCTGGAAAATTCGAAGTCAAGGGGGGACTGCACTCCAACTGACTCGACAAGGCGGCTTTGCAGGTTTCGAGTCCGCAGATGGCAGGTCCTTTTACTACGCGAAGACCTCGTCTGACCCGGATATCTGGAGGATGCAGTTGGAAGACGGGCGCGAAGCTGCGGTTTCACCTCGCCTTCATCTACAGCAATGGACTGGCTGGGCGCTGGCCGATAGGGGAGTTTTCTTCGTCAGGGAAGGTCCCGACGCTCATCCTGTTTTGAGGTTCCTTGATTTTGCGACAGATCGGGTTCACGACGTTACGCCGCTGGAAAGACAGCCCTGGCCCTTATGGATTTCCGCATCGGTCGACGGAAGGTTCGTGATGTATCAGCAGATCGACAAGGAAGTGAGGAATATCATGCTGCTAGATAACTTTCAATGAAATGCCCTTTAAGGAAACAGAAAAGCAGCTCGAAGAAATGAAGCTGCCGTTTTAGATCTCGCCTTTTCGCAGGAAATCTTCTAGGGTCGCACCTGAGTAAGCAGAGCTGAAGGCAGCACGAACATGCTGGGCGTGACGAGCATGCTTGGCATACTTCGCATACTTGGCATACTTTGCAGGCTCTGCGTAGGTTGCGACAGAACACTTCCCGCTGATGGTTCCGACCCTATGCCCGTGTAGATCATAGAGGATGCCGTCGACAAACCATCCCAGGTGTCGGCCATTCCAGCCGTAGATTGTTTCGTCGTCGACGTAAGCAACAGCCTTTCCTTTCCAGAGGTAAATCGAGTTCTCACCATCATCCGCGATGTACGCGGTGGCATGTCCTTTTCTGTCAAATAGAGTTATTTCCATAATAGATAACTTATAGCTCCCCCCGAAACACCTGGTCGAAACCAGTCCGCTGTTCGTGTAGTAATCGTGGATGTCATTGCGCCTGTGTCAAGGATGAACGTGTCCTTGCTGGAGAAAGGCGTGCTGCCAGCTGTCGGGGCATTGGTACCGCTTGAAACAACCTGCACAAAGATTGTCTGTTTGAAATAGTCAAGCTCCGACCACACGTCCTTGTGTTCTCGTCGCTCTACTGCATTCAATCCGCTGACAGCAACGACCAACAAGACGCAATTGGCGACCAACCTCAAGGTCGTCTTGTGCGTAGATCGGGATTCCATCGCGTCACCCATAGTCTAGCCGATTACGGTGGCGAACTAAAAGCGAAGGTTATACCATGCCCACATGGACGAGCCGCAAGTGTGTGTTGGCAATCGTTGCAGGAATTGTCGTGGCCTGTCATCCGGACACGGCGGACGATCTCTTTGGCGGAGCGCAGGGTAACCCGAGGACTGACAAAATGATCGCCGCTGTGGAAGGGTTGGCGAGCGACTACGCGCATCAGATTTGCGGCGGCTCTGAACCACGCTGGCGCGAATTATTGCCCAAACAAGTGACGAAACTGACACTCACGTAGGTTCCCGGACACTCTGCGCTTCAGCAGTGTTTTTTATCACGCGGTCGAATTTTTTGAACTCCGATTCTGGTTCCGCTTTCATGACGCGGACATCCCTTTCCCGTGGCCAGCGACTCTAACTGCAAGGCCATTGCCTTTCCAGTTGACTATCTCAATAATGCAGTCGGTGTGGTAATCAGGAAAGTCGAGGCCTGCATACAAGATGGGGAATTTAATCAGTTCTACATCGGCTAGACGCATCACATCGTGTAGGCGACCTCCGTCTAGTCCCGGTAGCGCGTTAGTCTGGTCTTCAAGCCATGCCTCCATAAAAACAATATGATCTCTCTCGCACAGTACCGGCAGGGTTTCAGGAAATGTAAGTTTGTACGCAGATTGGCCTATTGAAACACTCGAAACTTGCACGTTCAATGCATCGTAGCCGGGATTTCTTAAAAACAACCCGAAAGAATTTCTCTTGTCGTTTTTCCCGTAATCGGTTGGCAGGACATGCGGAGGGCGCTCAGGCAGATTCCCGACTCCTACCTTAACCTTTATCTGCGGCCAGTAATAGCCGATCACAGCAGATGCGATGCCAACGACCAGCCACACGATCGCAGCGAAGAATCTCCCATCCCTATACGATTCCGCCGCCATAAGGATGCAAACGAAATCGACAATACCAAGCAGAATGAGAGAGGGAAGGGGCCGGTTAGTGCCGCCATCACCCGCCATAAGGCCTCGCAGAAGCGAGATCATCGTACTGCCTCAAATGGTGGGCGAGGCAAGTATATTCTTGCCCTTGTTTGGTTATTGCTTGTGCGCTTTGACGTTTGTGCAACGGCTCAAGGGAACGCGCAAAGCGCTCGACCTCAATCAGCTTTGACGAAAGCCATTTTGCAGGTTAGTCCGTCTGTAGATTGACGTGGTATTTTGGTCGTCTTGATCAGTTTCCCGCCGTAGGATTGGTCTGCAAATACGAGCGGAGGAAGTCTTCGGCGAGTTCGTTCTCTTTGTCTTTCTCTGACTGACCGCCGGCGTGTTTGGCGCGGAGAGACGCGCAGAAGTCGCAAGGGCAGTCCGGCCGGCTTGTACATTTCGAGGCCGGTCTAGGGGGTCATCACTCGTCGTCCTCATCCCTCTTCGGCGCTGATTTTGTCGCCCCTTGTACGTCCTTCAGGGGTTCGCCTTCGGCTTCTTCGTAGGAAAGCTTGTAGCGCTTGAAGCCGCGGCCTGACGCATGCTTTCTTAGCTTTCCTATGGCCTCGTGCAATTTGTCCAACGTTGGAAAACGGCGCGTCGGGTTGCGACTATTCTGGTCGGGGAAAATTCCGTGGCCGACATCTAGAGACAAAGAACTCTCGTCCCAATCCAATTGAATAAATTTGTCCCCCGCCTTGGGCGCCTTTGATACATCGCCGCTATAGTAGATTTCGCGCGGCATTGGGTGCAGCATAGACTCGACTACTCCGGCAGGGCAATCGCGGCGTCGAGTCGTTTCAACTTGGTCGTTGTAATTTCTGGCTTGCGGATTCGGTCTAGAAGTACCTGCCCTTCCGGGTTTGCAGAACCTAAGTGCGAGGGATTACGTTGGTCAGGTTCGCAATCGGGGCCACTGAGAACCAAGAACCCGCAGGGGGGACTTTGATTCTCAGTGACAGCCCCGACCAGGCGCCCTTCGGCTACCACGTTCTCACCGGCAGTTTCGCGAGACGGTCTTCCCCGGCGGCCTAGGCGTTGTCAACTTCCCAGACAATCACTTCACCGGTCACGCGGTTGACGAAGACAAGTAGATCCTCGGTCTCGACGGCGAGGTACCAGTTCACTTCGCCACCTCCGCCTCTAGCAGCTTCATGCCGGCTGTCAAAGCCTTGGGCATGTCCTTGACGTACTTCTTTGTAGTTACGCCGAGGTCACTGTGTCCGAGCCCCTCGTACGCCGCGAGAGCGTCACCGGTCAGTTGCGTCAAGATCGTGGCGAAGCCTCTCCTGCCGGCGTACAGTCCCTTCCACTCAACTCCTGCGGACTTCAGCGCCGGCCGTATGGCAGTGGTGATCGTCTTCAGATCTCCCGTAAAGATGCGCTCATTCTCCGGGGCCGCTCTCCGCCATGCCATCAGAGCAAGCCTCACTGGTGCGATAAGCGGTAACGATCGTGTAGAGCCCGCCGTCTTGAGTTCTCCCTCTACACCCCGCACCACCGACCTCCGAATATGCACAAAGCCGTAATCCGGATCTAGATCACTCCAGCGAAGTCCCTGCAGCTCTCCAGGTCTCAGACCAGCAAAGCAAGCCAGAGCCATCAACGCTTGTCCCTTCGGGTGTTCCACGAGAGCAGAGATCATGTTCTCCGCCTCTTCCAGGGTGTAGTGTTGCGTCTCTTCCGGCACCCTCGATTTTCCCAACACTTTGACATCGTGCCACACGTTGGTTTCGATGAGACCGAGATTCACAGCGTGTGCAAATATGCCGGATGCCAGTGAGCGGATGTGCTGGACGGTGGATCGACCGAGGGTCTTCGACAGTGTGGTGAGAAATGCCGAGCCCATGTGTGTCCGATATTCTCGCAGCGTGATCGTGCCGAAATGTTTCTCCAGCTGTTGCGCCCAGATGTGCCGGTAGCCGTACACCGTGGAGTGACGGAGGTTCTCTGCTGCGAACGGCTCATAGGTCTTCGTCCAGAAATTGGCGACCGTTACATCCTCCGCCTGAACTGTGCCGGCGCTCTCGTTGACAGTTCGCATGAACTCACCCGCGAGCAATTGCACTTCCCGGCATGTGCGAGATGAAACTTTGGGAGTCTTGTGGCAGAGGAAGTGTGAGGTTTGTTTGTCACCGGCGTAGTAGCGAACATAGAACGAGTGTGACGCCTCGTAGATGTAACCGCGTTGATAACGTTTTGACCGTCGCATGACCTACGATACCATATCTGCAGTAAAATGCAGCAACAATCGTTAATTGTGCCGTAATATTGAGGATTACTATCGTAATCGACGGTCTTGTAAACCGGCGCGTTGAAAAGCGTGGAGGTCAGGAAGTCAACATACTGATGCTGATCCAAACCCGCCTTGCCCACCAGCGCCATGGCCTCGCCCAGCGCCTCGATCACTGAAGAAATCAGAAAATTGCCGCTGAGCTTGACCAGAGTCGCGTCGGAGGGATTGTTGCCGAAGCGAAATGTCTTTTGTCCGATGGCCTCAAGAAGAGGCATGCTGTCGTCAACCGCATCCGGCTCTCCCGCGACGGCGACGAAAAGCCTGCCCGCGGCCGCCGTGTCGGGCCGGCCAAAAACCGGCGCTGAAACAAAACGCTGCCCATTTGCCGCATGCGCCGCCGTCATTTTCTCCGAGAGCGCCACGCTGATGGTGCTCGATGAAATGTGAATTGCGCCCTTACGCAAGATACTGACCACGCCTGCATCATCGAAGACGACGGATTCGACCGCATTGTCATCCGCCAGCATGGTGATCACCGCCTCACCTTGACATGCGCCAGCCACCTGGGAGGCGGAGCGCGCACCTTGCTGTACCAACTTCTGCGCTTTGCTGGGTGTGCGGTTGTAGGCCGTGAGCTCGTGCCCGGCCTTGAGCAGGTTCGCCGCCATGCCCGATCCCATATTCCCCAGCCCGATCAATCCGACTTTCATTTCTTCACCTCATTAGTTCTTATTCGACGCGATTCGATCATGACATATTGCGCCGGGTGCCCCACCCTCGTCGTTCCGTTCTTGGAACGACAGGGTGGGTGGGATCACCACGGAAGATTGATTTCATCTCCGACTACAAAACCCCGCCCTGTCTCTCCAAAAAAACGGAGAGACGAGGACGGGGTACCGGGCGGAATTCGGAGCGGTAGCGGACAGACACGGGCACCGGCAAGGTTTAAAAGGGGAAACAGCGGCGGCGGACAGACCGTCGCACTCTGCCCGGAAGGCAAATGCGGTGATCGAAACAAAAGAGCGTTGGCTCGAAGTCCAGCAATCAAAGTTGAAGCTTGTCGGCAGGCGAATTGCGCTTGCTGTGATCTTTTTTCTTTTCCGAGAGACGATTCGTTTCCTCGACTGACCTCCTGCCGTACCTCCTTCCTACGGTTCGCGCGCCCTCAGATTGCGAAGTACTGTACGGCTTTGACGCTTGAGACCGTGTCGCCGGAAGCGAATTTCTACGCCCCCGCCTGGACGATACAGATCAGATGAAAGATCAGGAACAGCGGCACCAGGAACGCCGGAATCAGGTTTAGCGGCAACACGGTCATGGCGACCATCGAAGGGCCGTGCGGACTGAGCAGGCGGGCCGTCGTACCCAGGCCCACCGCCGTGACCAGGTCCGTGATTCCAAGCACTTGCCAGAGGATGAAGCGGTTGCGACGCATCGGACTGGCCAGCTTCCAGGCCGCGAATGTGGCCGTCGCCCCGATCGTCATGTCACCGTATCCCGCAGGCAACGCAAATATAGCCGGAAGAACTCCGCGAGCCTCCAAGAGAACGAAAGAGAAGCCAACAATTCTCCAGGTTTGCGCCAATGTCAGAATTTGCGGGTCCAACGATAGCGCGAACTTCCGGAATTTCTCCGACACGGCAAACCACGCCGCGAATGCCAGGACCGGCGTCGCGGCAGCGACTGCAACTGCGATACCGAGACGATTCGCGCCATTCTTGAACCAGAGCAGGTCCGACGCGATCAAGGCAAATGCGAACCACGCGACAACCAGGCTAGCGGAGAATTTTCCATTATTCTTCACAGTAGGTTTTTTCATAGCGAGTCTCCGTGCGTAGTTACCAGGTCCGTGACCTGATGTGTGATTTCCAAAAGGCTATTCCAGGCGGGCTCTCCCAACTGACGACGCAAGCGTGTTTGGACTCTCTCCCAGGCAGGCAAAGCACGTTTGAAATGGGCTTCTCCGGATCTAGTCAAACGCAGCCAGCGTTCCCGCCGGTCTTTGCCACGACGTTCTGCGATCCAGCCCTCTCTGGCCATGATTCGGAGAGTTCGACTGAGTGTCGTACTGTCGATCACGAGCATTTCGCTGAGCTGGCTCTGCGTCACTTCTCCGGCGAGCGTAAGCGCCTGCACGATGGTGAACTGGGTGGCCCGCAGACCCACCGGTCGCAACGCGTTCTCATAGAGTTGGGTAAGGGCGCGAGATGTCCGGCGGAAGTAGCCGCACAAGCACGGCAGTAATCGGTGTGGGAACATGATCCCTGCTCGAGAAGGTGGTCCCGTTGCCTGCGGACGCATACCGCTGAACATGAGCCGGCTGCGTCTCCGATGATTCCAGGAAATCTTCAGCACATTGTCGATTTCGCCGGTTCTCGTTCGACATACAAGTGAAGCCCAGGAAGAGTACTTCGGGAGGCGGCCATGACGAGACAGCACAACACCTCACAGAACATCAAATCGGTCGCGGGAAGTGTCCTTGCCGGGTTGGGGCTTCATATTCTTTCAGGGAATGTGGCTGGCGATCTGGCCCGGTTAAACTCCGCACTTGGCATGCCTGTAGGGGAGGCGCTAGGAGTGCTGTCCTCTGTCACTTTGGTGGCCTCGCGAAGTGCGCAGGCCTATGCTCTTGATCAAAAGAGGTTCTTCGGCGACCTGCTTCAGATGCTGACATCATTCTGGCCTCTGCTTCTCGTCATCGTGGGAACCATCTTGTTGCGGGATGCTTTGGCAGATAAAGTTAATGAGGTGCCGGCACCCGACAAGTATCTCCAAAATAAATATTGCGGGAAAACAGATATAGGTTGTCGATTTCGCTGCCCCTCGTTCGACGCATAGATAGAGCCCAGGTCCGAGCCGGTCGAGAACGTCCGGAAACTCGGCTCCCAACCAACACTCATAAGGAGATCTAACCATGCGATTCATGATGATCGTCAAGCACGCCGAGAAGCAGGGCCCTCCGCCCAAGCAGCTGATGGATGCCATTGCGAAACTCGCCGAAGAGGCGTCCAAAGCCGGCACGATGCTCGGAAGCGGCGGGCTCGGGCCAACTGCGCTGGGCGCCCGCGTCCGGCTTTCCGGCGGGCAGGTGACCGTGACCGACGGGCCTTTCACCGAGGCCAAGGAGGTTGTCGGCGGCTATGCGCAGTTTGAGTTGAAATCGAAGGAAGAGGCGGTCGAAGTCGGCCGTCCGCTTCATGGAACTTCACAAGAAACACTGGCCGGGCTGGGAGGGCGAGACCGAGGTTCGCCAGATGTTCGGGCCGGAAGATTTCGCTCGACTGCGCTCCCAAGGCTTAGTAGCGGGCGCCCATCCTTCATTCTCTGAAGTGCGGGATTCCAAAATCGCTCGAGTGCCCACCCTGTCGTTCCGTCTTTGGAACGACAGGGTGGGCGATGGAATCACCCACTTACACGGAAGTGTCGGAAGCGACTGGCTCTCCGCGAGTCAGCTCGAGCACCGTTCGTCTCCCGGCTTGCGCTGACGAATCAAAGATGATGTGATCGGTAGCAGTGCCTGCTACCGACACCCATCGCGCGATTGACGCAGTCTGGAGGATCGAGTCGCCCAGGCTCATCGCCGGCCTCACGCGGATCGTGCGCGATGTCGGCGTGGCCGAGGATCTGGCACAGGATGCTCTCGTCGCCGCGCTCGAGCAGTGGCCGGAGTCAGGCGTTCCGGACAACCCGGGCGCCTGGCTGATGGCCGCCGCCAAGCATCGTGCGATCGACTACTTCCGCCGAAACACGCGGCTCGAGCGCAAGCACGAGGAACTCGGTCGCGAGCTCGATGCCCGCCAGATGAGCACGGGCAAGGTCCAGATGAACGACATCGAGGCAGCTCTCGACGATGACGTGGGCGACGACCTGCTGCGCCTGGTGTTCATCTCCTGTCATCCGGTGCTCTCGACCGAGGCGCGGGTTGCGCTCACGCTGCGCCTGCTCGGAGGTCTGACGACCGACGAGATCGCGCGCGCGTTCCTCGTCCCGGAGCCGACTGTCGCCCAGCGCATCGTCCGAGCCAAGCGCACGCTCGTCCGAAACGCGCGTTCCCTTCGAGGTCCCGCGCGGAGCCGAGCTTGCCGCCCGTCTGTCGTCGGTGCTCGAGGTCATCTATCTGATCTTCAACGAAGGCTACTCGGCGACCGCCGGAGACGACTGGATGCGGCCTGCGCTCTGCGAAGATGCGCTGCGCCTCGGACGCATCCTGGCCGAACTCGCGCCGCGCGAGCCCGAGGTACACGGCCTGGTCGCGCTCATGGAGATCCAGGCATCGCGTTCCCGGGCGCGCGTGGGCCCGTCGGGAGAGCCTATCCTGCTCTTCGATCAGAACCGCGCGCACTGGGATCAACTTCTCATCCGTCGCGGTCTCGCCGCGCTCGATCGCGCAGAGAGCTGCGGGCCGCGAAGCTCGGCGGTGCGCGAGGCCCGTACGTGCTGCAGGCCGAGATCGCCGCCTGTCATGCGCGGGCGCGCACTCCGGAGGAAACCGACTGGGCGCGCATCGTGGACGCTCTACGCGGAGCTCGCGCAAGTCGCGCCGTCACCGGTGGTGGAGTTGAATCGGGCGGTGGCGGTCGCGATGGCGTTCGGTCCGGCGGCGGGCCTGGAGTTGGTTGACGCGCTGACTTCCGAACCCTCGCTCAAGAACTATCACCTGTTGCCCAGCGTGCGCGGCGACCTCCTCAAAAAGCTCGGCCGCCTCGACGAAGCCCGCGCGGAGTTCGAGCGCGCGGCAGCGCTCACGCGCAACGCCCGCGAGCGCGAGTTGTCTGCTGGAGCGTGCCCGATCATGCACGCAACCCCCGAGCTAACGAGAATGGGTGCCCTATCCTCGTCTTTCCGTTTTTTGGAAGAGGCGGATGGTCTTGGATTCTTCAGGGACCAGGATAAGTCCGGCGAAGTCTTCACTCTCATTGCATTCGGAGTGCCTTCGACCCCTGAGGAAACACAAAAGTTCGCGACTACGCGAAAAGAGGGTGGGGCTCGTAATGATTGAGGGAGCCCAGGCACTTACTTCGCGACCGGCTTGATCCCCGCGCCATCCAACCCAGCCTGGATCGCCTTCCACACTTCGGCCTCGGGCCTGTTGGCATCCACGGCCACGATGTTGGCCTTGGGAAAGTAGGATGAGATCGCGTCCATCTCGCGGTGGTAGTCCTTGATGCGCTGCTCCAGAATCTGCGTGTTGTCGCTTTGGCGCCCGGTCTTCCGGGAACGCTCGCGGATAATGTCGTCGGGTAGCTGCAATTGAAAAGCGATCGCGGTGAGGTTAAGGTCGGGAACCATCTTGGAAAGATCTTCGGCCTGCACCAGCGTCGCCGGATAACCGTCGAGTGCGATGCCATGACTGAGGTCGGCAGTTCTTAGACGCTCCAGCAGGTAGCGGCTCATAGCCGGGTCATAGCGCATCTCGGCCATGGACATACCTTGGCCGCGCAGGTGCTCGAGTTCGGCCGCATGGTCTTTGATCAGGTCTTCGACCGAAATATTCGGAACGTTGTAGGTCCGCGTGATCGAGTCGACCAGCGTTGTCTTCCCGCTGAGCGGCGGCCCAATCAGGATGATGAGGGGCCGCGACTGAGCCGGCTGTGCCGCCGGGCTCTGCGTCTGCCCAAAGAGGACATTGCTCAAGAGTAGAGGCAACACGACAAGAATGCGTTTCAGCATGAGGATTTCCGGAACGTCAGGGATTTCCAGCCCGGCTAGTATGCCATGCTTGTCGATGTTGGGGAGCCCCGGATCGTCCCTCGCATCGTGCTCTCGAGGGTGCCCAGTCCCAGCTCCGCTTGCGCGGGTTTGATTCGATACACCGAGCGCTGCACTGCTTTAACAAAGTGAAGGCCGTAAGGCGAGGTAACGAGACACCACCATTTCCATCATCCAAGCGAACAAAGGAGGAATCATGCAGAAAATTACCCCTTTCCTGTGGTTCGACAACAACGCCGAAGAGGCAGTGAAGTTTTATACCTCCGTTTTCAAAAATTCAAAGATCGGAAAGATTACCCGCTATTCAGAGGGAGGGCCGCTACCCGCTGGAACTTACATGACCGGGACATTCCAGATCGAGGGACAGGAATTCGTGGCGAATGGCGGCCCGGTCTTCAAATTTACCGAGGCGATATCGTTTGTGGTGAACTGCGAAACCCAGAAGGAAGTCGATACCTATTGGAAAAAGCTCACGGCGGATGGCAGGCAGGAAGTGCAGTGTGGCTGGCTCAAAGACAGGTTTGGGCTATCGTGGCAAATCGTTCCGGGAATTTTGATCCAGTTGTTGGGCGATAAGGACCGGGAGAAGGCTGGGAGAGTGATGGATGCGATGCTCAAGATGAAGAAGATTGACATCGCCAGTTTGAACCAGGCTTACGCGAATAAGTAGAGGGCTACCCCCCGGCCCAAGCGGACCTTGGACGGGGCACCGTCGAGTGCAGATGCGGCGCCACGGTGCCAATCATGCGATTCCTAGAAATTGGTTGAGGAATCCCACTACGTACTTCCACACCAGGTAATAGACGGCAACGCCGGCGAGGAACCACGGGGCGATGAGAGAGTATGGAAGGCTGATGGCATGGAACCAGGTGACACCATGCGCACCCACCGTCAGAAACCCGCCTGACACGGCGGCAACAGCACCCAAGGTTGCCATGATCACCGGCAGCAGCGCCCCGTGGAACCCGATCGGTAGATGGTGATACGGTCGTGTCCACAGGTAGAAAATGTTCCAGAGGCCGAACGCATTGGGGACCAGCGCCATAGGAAAAATGATGACACGCTCAATGGGAATGGGGACATGGAGCACGAGCCGGGTCACGATGAAGACAGTGAGGGCGACCAGCAGACCCAGGCTGGGCACGACAATGCCTGCCATGTAAGCGCGAAGATAAGGGTGAGTGTTCATGTTGTCCTCCAATTACAGGTGATAAAGCAGAACCGGAATCGCTCCCGGGAAGATTGCAAGACAGGCGGCCGCAGCCGCCAGCAGGGCCCAATCAAACCAGGGAACCGCAGCCGGATGCGCTTCCAGTCGCTTTAGCATCGTCGGCCAGAGGTCGCGCCGCGGCTCCCCAGCAAGCGCCATCGGCGGCAGAGTCGTCTTGAGCAATTGGTCAATTCGTTTTTGATCATGTTCATTCATGGTTCGATTCCTTGTCGCTTCAGTTCTTTTCTCAGAAAACGGCGGGCTCGAAAGACACGCACCTTCACCGCCCCGGTCGAGACCCCCAATGCATCGGCGATTTCCTGGTAAGACTTTTCTTCTATTAGCGCCAGCGTGGCGGCGATCCGGAGTTGCGGCGGAAGCCGACGGAACGCACCCGCCATTTTCTGGCGAAGTTCCTCGGAAATGCGGGGGTCCGGCAACGGATGCGACGGCATATCGTCAGGCAGATCGGTTTCTCGGCGCACAGTCTTCAGGTGATCGAGCGCGGCGTTAGTGGCAATGCGTCGGGCCCACGCCCCGAAGCTGCGCGTGGGATCGAAGCGGGCGTGGGCACGATGGATACGCCAGAAGGTTTCAACCGTGAGGTCTTCTGCGGCAGATGAATCGCGGACAATGCGAACAAGCCAGCCATAAACCTCACCCTGATGAGAGCGGAACAGCGCTTCGAAGGCGTCGAGGTTGCCGTGACAGAACTGCCGTAGCACCTCCGGTGGCTGTTCCAGAACTGGCATCTCGTCCCCTTCTATGTACGCTTACGGCGCGGAGGAGACAAAGGTTACAGGGATTTGGGTTGGAAGCCAGTCCGCAAAACCTCTGTGGCAAACGACGGGTTCCGACTCTGTGTCTCCCACTCTTTTCGCAAACTACACAAACTGCGCGAAAGGGGTGGTGCACCCCTCGCATTTATCTAGCTACGAGTCGGATCAACCTCTGGCCCTGGATTCTCATCTTATTGATTCGACTCCCGCCGATTCTCGTCACCCGCGCGACCGAGGCTGGGTGGGTAGAGTTCTTGCGCGGCCGGGGTCGTCGAAATCACCGTTCCCATAGAATGGATATGCATGCGTGTTCGCCTCATCCTTCTCATAGCCGCCCCCACGTTCCTACTAGTGTGGGTGTTGTGGCATCTGAGATCATCGACCCCAGCCAGTGCTCCCGCGCCCGCGGCGGCGTCCGCCGCGGCAGCATCCCCGGCGGTCATAAGCCCGGTTACCCCTGAATCCGCTCCCACTGCCGTGTACGCGCATAACCTGATGCTGCGAAGAGGGCCTGACTTTCGCATCTACGTCCGCTGGCTGCGCGGAAATATGCTGCGCACCCGCCGCGACGTCAATCCAACATTCGATGATCCCGAATCCTTTGTACTTGAAATCAAGACCGGCGTAGTGCGCGCCAATATCGGAGATATCGGCAACTTCCTCAATGCGGGAGGCGTGGCAAATTCGCCGTTAAGGAACATTGTGCTTCTTGCCGACGGCGACCAGATCAGGCTCAAGGGGACTCTGCACAAGCTCATTTCCCTGCCGGTGGAATTGCTGGGCAGCGTAACCGCGACATCCGACAACCGGATTCAACTGCACATCACAAAACTGAATGTGCTGAAAATTCCGTTCAAGGGACTGCTGGGTGGATTAAACATCAAGCTCTCGGATTTGATTCAACCCAAGGGCATTCCGGGCGTTGAAGTGTCCGGCAACGAAATCTTCTTCGACACTCTCAAGCTTCTACCACCGCCCCATATTCACGGACAACTGACCAAAGTCCGCGTGGTCAGCCCGGACATCGAAGAGGTCTACGGGAACGCCGAAGACGCGGTGACGCGCGTCGAACAATGGAGAAACTTTCTGCGGCTGAACGACGGGACGATCGACTTCGGAAAACTCACCATGCGTCACGTGGATCTCATCATGGTGGACCTCTCGGATGACGCATGGTTTGATCTCGATCTCAATAATTATCAAAATCAACTGGTGAACGGCTACACTCGCATGACTCCCCAAGCCGGCCTGCAAATCTTTATGCCCGATCTGGACACGTTGCCCAAGAACAAGGGAAGCCAGGACATCAGCATGGAGTGGCTGAAGCACCGCAATCTTCCTCCCCCAACGGATCTCACATCCAAATAGGTTCTGCTGGCGTGATGGTAGCCGCGACTCAATCCTTCACAGTATTGCCAGCACGACGACTGTCAGGCTGAGTCCCTAGTCGTCCGAGCTTGGCTTTTTTGGAGTCAAATCGCAAGCCTGTTTCACCCGCCCAAGATCGAGGCCTGCGGGCGAAAATTCCGCGATCTCGGGTCCATTGCGGCCGCGGATTTCCACCTTGAAGATGCGAGCTCCAATCAATTCGCGAGTCGTGCCTTTGTCCATCGAGAGGAAACGGCCGCGAATCCAGTTCCAGCCGTGATGGCTGTGTGCGTTGTCAACTCGCACCATGACTTCCATTTGCGGTTGTCCCCAAAAGCCGGGACGGTTGGGTGGGCCCAGACGAATGCCGGGATTGAAGTCGGTGTAAGTGTACTTGCGGTTGGTACACGTGAGCTCGATTCGCGGTTTGTAGTCCGGATCTTCGCTGAGGTAATTGTCCGACAGAAGCTCGAAGCGGACTTTTTTGGCGCCGGTCATCTTGTCATCGGAGTGGAACACAAACCACTTTCCACCGGCGCCGAGGCCGTCACTTTCGTCCTGATAAGGGCTAAAGACGGTCTGAGCGCTGACCGCCAGCACTGCAGCGCAAACCAGCACCAGGACCGCAATCGAGGCGCTGGTCTGGGCGAAACGCTTTTGTAGATGAAAAAAATGGGACGTTTTCAAGCTCTTCCTCCGGAATCACAATTTTCTGTTACTCATATTGAACCCTCCAGCAACCACAAAAGTTGCCCACGACAGCAGCACCGCGGGGATGGGAATGCCTGCACTTACCAAGCCCCTGGCCGAAAACCACCACCCCTGGTGGAATATGGCCATCAGAACGCCGCGAGGGTTTGCTATAGGCCATATTTCCTACTCATAACTGTTGAGAACAGTGGACTAACAAATTGCTGTGTTTCCTCTAGCAATTGGCACTCCAACTGCATTCTTCAAACTGTGGGCCTCCGCAACGGAGACGCGCCGTCAGGTCGCACGGGAGGACAGGTTATGAACCGATTCAGTCTTTTCAAATCCCTCATTACTTTTGCTGCTTTCACGGCTCTGGCGGTCACGCCCAATCCAGCGTTTGCGCAGCATGGCGGTCACGGCGGCGGTGGTGGATCCCACGTCGGCGGCGGGTTTCACGGAGGCGGTGGCGGGGGGTTTCACGGCGGTGGTGGTGGAGGAAGTTTTCATGGGGGCGGTAGCTTCAGTCGCAATAGCGGCGGAGCGTATCGAGGAGGCGGCTCCTACGGCGGCTCGCGGTCTTTCGGAGCGGGAAGTTCGTACCGCGGCGGAGGCTTTGGCGGAGGGGCGGCGGGCCGATACGGGGCGGGCAGAGGTTCGTACGGCGGATTCAATGCGTCGCGCGGCATGAGCGCGGGAAACCGCGGATTTCAGTCCGGCCGCAATTCAGCTTCGTTCGGAAATCGTTCGTCGAATTTTCGTTCCGGAACCAATCGCTCCGCAATAAACGACGGGCAGTGGCACTCCTTCGGAAATGCCGGCGGCTCTTCGCGTTCCGCCGGGGGACGCAACAACTTCGCGGCCTCAGGCTTCTCCGCCCGCAACGGCGGAGGGGTCGGGAGCGGTTGGCATAGCTTTGGTCCCTCCAGGACCGCCTCCGGGGCAGGCGCTTCGTGGCGCGGTGGCACTGGTTTCAATTCGCACTTCGGCGGATCCAATTTCGGCCGTTCGTCTTTCTCTGGATCGCGGTTCGGCCGCTCCACCTTTGGATCTTTTTCGAACGCGCGATTCGGGTCGAATTTTGGTGGCTCGCGCTTCAGTTCTTTTGGCGGCTATCGGGGATTTGGCTACAGAGGGTTTAACCGATTTGGCTACGGTTGGGGCAGAGGCTTTTGGCCCGGCTACGGCAGGAGTAGCTTCTTTTTTGGGACCGGCTTCGGCTGGGGCTGGGATGGTTGGGGCTTTGGCCTGGGATGGCCCTACTACTGGGGCAACTATTGGGGGCCGGGCTGGGCGTTAGGCTGGGATCCCTGGTGGTACAACCCTTATTGGTATTCGCCGTCGTCGTACTACTATCCGGACTACCCTAACCGGTCGTACAGCAATCCGGTTCCTTACAACAATCCGGATGCTTCGTATGACTACGACGCGCAGTCGAGTTACTCGATCGCGCCGACCCTGAATTCCGCAGCCTTACACTTTGATTTCACCAGGTGACGCCCGCGCGGGTGATGGCCGTTCGGAGCAGTATCATCCGCAGCCCAAAGCTGCACCGGCCGGTCGGGCTCTAGCGAGTCCCGCGCTGGTCTCGCAACCGCTGACGTAATTCCCGCTGCTACTCGACGCAGGAATCGTTCACCACTGCACTAATTCAACTCGGCGATTTTTCGCCCTCCCAATTTCCGCTTCATTGGATGCGACCGGGAAATAAACCCCGCAGCCGGACGCATCGAGGCGGTTCGCTGCGATGCCGTATTTGCCGGTAAGTTCCGCTACGACGCTGGCGGCACGTGGCTCAGGCCGGGGTTGTAGTCCGGCTTTCCCAGGTTATCCGTGTGCCCGACAACGACTAAGCCATGTCGTTACCAGAAGAGATTTTTCCGCTCTTGGCCCAATCCGCTGCTACCGATCCTAAGGCCGCACGGCTTCTCGCTATGCTTGCTGCGGTCGATGCGGCTGCGGCTGAACGTTCGCACACAACCACCGAGATTCCAAAAACGCCACCCCTCTGATTCGAGCGCGACTCTTGGCGCGAACCGCGGCATACCGCGGACCGGCGCTCCGCAGGCCTTCGTGTCTGGCTCGTTTACTGTTGTGGCGTAGAATTAACCCGATCAGGAGGCCAAGTAAAGTGAAACCCTCTGCCGTGTCCCTGAAGCAAATCGGAATCTGGACGGGCGCGTTTGAGCGCCAACCCGCCAGCAAAGTACAGGAGGCAGGGGCCGAGTTGGAGAAATTGGGCTACGGCGCAATCTGGTTTAGCGAAGGATTGGGCCGTGAAGCGTTCACACAGGCCGCCTTGCTGCTTGCGGGAACGTCGCGAATCCTTGTGGCCACTGGAATTGCGAATATCTATGGACGCGACCCTTTCACAATGGCGGCCGGGCAGAAAACGTTGAGTGAGGCTTACCCGAACCGCTTTCTTCTTGGTCTCGGAGTCAGTCACATTCCTCTAGTCGAGAAATTGCGAGGTCACACCTACGAGAAACCAGTCGCAAAGATGAGCGCTTACCTCGACGCCATGGACGATGCTCGGTATGAGAGCGTCCCCCCTGCATCAAGGACCAGAGTGATAGCGGCCCTTGGTCCCAAAATGTTGCAACTGGCTGCCAAACGCGCCGACGGCGCTCATCCATATAACGTCCCTCCCGAACACACAGCAACCGCGCGACAGTTGCTCGGAACGGGTCCTTTATTGTGTCCCGAGCAAGCTGTTGTCTTAGAAACCAACCCTGCGAAAGCTCGGGAAATCGCAAGAAATTTTCTTAAGCTTTATCTCACACTACCCAACTATACGAACAATTTTCTGCGTTTAGGCTTTTCAAGCGATGATTGCAAGAATGGTGGCAGCGACCGTCTGGTTGATGCAATCGTCGCTTGGGGCGATCTGGACACGATTCGCAACCGAATTCGTGCTCATCAATCGGCAGGGGCCGATCACGTTTGCATTCAGGCGCTCACAGCAAATCCTAACTCGCTTCCTTTGCAGGAATGGCGAGAGCTTGCAAGTGCGCTAATCGAGCGGGCATGAGGTTGGCGTGCGAATGCCCATAGCGCCACCGCCAAATTTCTCGATGGTCTGTCCGACCATACGCGGCAACGCCAGGCGGAAGTGTAGGCAAGTCAATGAATGCCGTGGAGTTGGCTTCATCTCAACGGGTTGTGGTTGGAGCATCGACATTACACTGCACAACCCAGTAGGAGGCTACCCCGAGGGAGGTCTCCGAGGTCGTAGATGGTGTAATCCCTAACCCATGTCTCCGGGTCGGACCCTTACGTGTTGGTCGGCCCTAGAGGACGATTTTCGAACTTTTCTGTGGTCTCCGGTTAAACAGGCTCAAATTGAGACGTTGCGGTAATGAGATCGCGGTAGGGACAGTCATCGCTGACTCCCCCCGCGCGGACCCGGACGGGCGCTTATTAGCGCATCCGGTTCTTATCTCGGATGACTGGCGGCAAAGCGAACATCAGGATATGGATGGAGCACTCGCGGTTGAGGAAGCCATCGGTGAGCCAAGGCGAGCATACGCGCCCAGGAGATCGGGCGTTTCTGGCTGCGGCGGCGAAGTGTTTGCCACCAGATGCCCAATCGCCCGATCCCGAAATATGCCGAGACTGTCGAGGTTCCCCGGTACCGCGTAGTAGTTGAAGTGGCCTTGCACGACCGACTTGAGCCATTGTCCGGTTTGGCGCACGGGATCATGCATGCGCTCGCGGAGTTGCTGCTTAATCTGTCGCAGCTTCGCCCGCATGCGCTTGCGGATCGTCTTGCGCCTCACCGTAAATCGCCCTATCCCATTCTTCCCGCTGATGTGCGTGAAGCCGAGGAAAGTCGAACGTGTCGGGTTTGCCTTCTCCTCTGCGTTTCCGGTTCTGTTCGGCAAATCTGCCCGAACTCGATCCGGCGCGTCTTATCGGGGTGTAGTTCCAGCCCGAACTTTCCCAGTCGTTCCCGTAAATTCTCCAGGAGACGATCTGCGTCCGCTTGATGCTGGAATCCCAAGATGATGTCATCCGCATAGCGGATGACAACCACCTCGCCTTGCGCCCACTTCTTGCGCCAGACGTCCACCCAGAGATCGAACGTGTAGTGCAGGTAGATATTCGCGAGAAGCGGTGAAATCACCGAACCTTGCGGACTCCCTGTCTTCGTGTTCGACCATTCGCCTTCCTCCATCACCCCAGCGCTTCAGCCATTTCTGGATCAGCCGCAGGATGCGGGGGTCAGCAACGCGATGCTCCACGAACTGGACCAGCCAACTCTTATCGAGGTTATGGCTGGTAGGGACAGGCCTTGGAGCGGTAGCCTTTGCGGAGCCTCACCGGAGCTGGCCCTTTCGAGACAGTGTCCTCACCGAGCCGGCATGGTTCCTTGTACCCGTCCCCCCACGCAGAACCCGGCGTGCAGATTTCCTGCACCGGGCTCCCCAAGTCGCACTCACAGCCGGGCCTCGTTAGACAGTCGCATGACGGATCTCCGCATACGGCAGTTCGAACCACTCGCAGTTCAGGAGGTAGCACCAGAACAACCGGTGTCGCTGGCTGCGTCGGCGCAGTACGCGGATCCACTGCAGTTGAACCTCGTGCCGAATCGCATCGAGTTTCGGCTTGCAGTGGTGCAACCCGAAGTACTGATAGAAACCCCGCAGCATCATGATCAGTTGACGTTGCTGGTCCCGCCGCTTCCAGTGCCGATGGCCCGAGAGCCACTCCTTGGTGCGAGCCAGAAACTTTCGACAGCTCTTCTTGCTCGGAAGCCGGACCACCGCGAACTCACCGCGTCGCCCGGTTCCACATACATGCGTGAAACCCAGAAAGTCGAACTTTCCGGGTCGCTCGTTGTATTCCGCCTTTCTTTCAGCGGCGAAGCGTCCGAAGAGCAGCAGCCGTGTCTTCTCATCGGCCAGTTCCAGATTAAATCGCGCGAATCGTTTCCGCAGATATCGATCGAAATTTTCTGCATCCCGCTTGTATTGGAAACTTGCCACAAAATCGTCGGCGAACCGAAGCAGATAGGATTCCCCTCGAAACCATCGCCGCACCTTCTTCTCGAACCAAAGATCGAGCACAAAGTGCAGATAAACGTTGGCCAGGAGTGGGCTAAGGGGACCGCCTTGCGGCGTCCCCTCTTCCGTTCGGACGACCACACCGTCTTGCAAGACGCCCGCCCTAAGCCATTTGCCAATCAGGCGCAGGATGACGCTATCTGCAATCCGGTGGGCTACCATCCGCTTCAGCCACTGATGATTGATGTGGTTAAAGTATCCGCGAATGTCGGCCTCATAGAGGTGCCGCACTTTCTTGGTGACCCATGTGGCTCTCAGTGTACGCAACGCTTGATGCGGGCTGCGTCCCGGCCGAAATCCATACGAGCAGTCCAGAAAGTCCGCTTCGAACACTGCTTCCAGAATGCGGGCGACCGCACGCTGAACGAGTCGATCTTCGACCGTGGGAATACCCAGCGGGCGCGTTCCGACTTTGCCTGGACCTTTCGGTATCTCCACCCGACGAACGGGTGGTGCCTTGTAGGTTCCTGCTTTCAGTCGTGCATGAATATCCTGGACTCGAGTTTCCAGTTTGTGCTCGAACTCCTTCGTCGTTTCTCCGTCCACCCCGCTTGCGCCGCGTCGGTTCATCTGCTGCCAGGTCTCGATGAGAAACGCTGGTGTCAGCAGATGCGCCAACGACGTGAATCGGAGCGTGCGGTCCTTCTTGGCCTTGGCCGCGATCTGTTCCAGTTGTGTAGACATCTGTCTCCTACTTCTGAGCGTAGGCGATGTTTCCCTGGCTCAGCCTCTCGACCTGCTCCGCCGCTTCCCCCTGTGCGCAGCTTTCCCGCGCTCCGAGTACTACCAGCGGATCCGACTTCCACCACGACATCGGCCTTCCTATGGATGGTCCATTCAGTTCGGCCTACTCGATCGCGTACCGGTCAAGACCGTGGTGGATCTCCCAGGTTCCGTGACACTTCCTTTTCTGTCCGTGCCGTGCTCTCAGACCCCGCCGGAGTCTCCGGTTCCCTCGCCTCTATCGGGAACCTACTGGTGCCTTCCAAGTTTTCGACCTTGTCGGCCTCCGGTTTATCGAGTAACGAGGCTCAATCGCTTCACTTGCGTTACGGCCTGGACATCGCTCGGTCTACGCTTAGCCCATGTCGTTGCCTCCATGAGCCCAAGACTCGATTCCTGGTGGAGTGGCTCGTTCCCCTTGCCAGGGCGGGAGTTTCACCCGCTGGAAGCGCCCGGTTTATCCTGGCGCACCGAAAAATCCTCGAATGTCGGCATCCAGAACGTAGTTCACCTTCTTCTTCAGGAGCACGTACGACAACGCATCCAGTGCTTGATGCTGGCTGCGCCCCGGGCGAAACCCATAGGAAAAGCCGAGAAAGTCTTCCTCGTAGATCTGGTTGAGGATGGTAACCACGGCCTGTTGGACAAGTTTGTCTTCTATAGCCGGGACCGCTAGTGGACGTTGCCGTCCATCTGCTTTCTCTATGTACACTCTTCTCGATGGCGTCGCTCGATAGGCTCCGCGATGAACTCGGCCATGAAGACCGGTCAATCGATCCTCTAGCCCGTTTTCATACTCCTGCCAGGTGACACCGTCCACTCCGGGTGCGGCCTTCCTCTTCAGGGAGTAAAAGCTTTCCCGCAGCCGATCGACGGTCAGATGGTGGAGCAAGGCGGTGAACTTCATCTCCTTATTGTTCTTTGCTGCTTTCCGCACGCCCGCCAGCCCTTGGGACACGCCCTTCCCGCTCTGTGTCGGGAACGTGTTAGGTTGACCAGCGTTCTCCTTGATCAGCGGCCTTCCCTCCTCACTCTCCGCCGACGATGTTCCGTCTTTGTTCGAATGATTCATAGGTACTATGCCGCTGTGTGACTCCTCGGGGACGTACACGCGGGCCGTGTGGCTCTTGCCTTCGCCCGCCGACCTGCGGCCTGGTTGAGCCGCAGGTGTCTCCGAGGTCTCCCGGTTCTCGTGCATGAAGTTTCTAGGCGTGCCTGGGGTCTTCGACTACGCCGGACTGAGCAGGGACTCGCGCTATCGCGCCTGTTCATGTTGCCTTCCGCGCATGTCAAGCGCGTCGGCGTCCGGGTTGTATGTTTTCGGAGCTCAATACCCACCCCGCCTATACCCCTATCTACGCTTCACTGCGTCCCTCGCGGTAGCAGCGCAAGACTCGGGGCCGAGTGGTTCGCTAATCCTTTCTCGTAGTCGGGTAGGACGATGGCGCGGACCGGGCTTCGAATGATGCCGACGTTTCCATCGCCCCCCCTAAAATTCCGTACGGCGGGTTTTCCCCAGTACGGTTTCAAGGCCGGAATATCAGACGAGGCCTGCCCAACCTCCGGTTTGCCTTCGTCCTTCGTGCCCACTGCTTTCACCGTGTATTCCCTGCTCTGAGTCAGGGACGATGCGCGGGTAAGGCACCTCCGTGCGAGCGGACCCAACCGCTCTACCCCAGGGGCCCTCGCTCCGTGCTGACGGTATCCTTGCCGGTGATGACGTTCGTTTCGGGCGGTGGGTTAAGCATCACGACCGTAAATCCCAGTTTTTCGAGTACCGGCCGTACAGTTTCTTCGCCGCCGGAAAAGTCGTCAGAGCGGAGTGGGCCACGATCAGGAAATTGTTTGCCATAGGCAACACCTGCAACAGCCTTGGAGTTGATATTGGTGACCTTGGTAGTCAACCACGTAATTTCTCGACGGCCCGTACCCGTATTGGGCCAAAAAAACGGTCCCTTCCCAATTCATTAAATTCTTCAATGGTCGCGATGACGGCGTCGCGGCTACTTAGCTCAGCTAAGGCCATGCGCTCCTCCGTGCGTGAATCGAAGCCCGTAGGGGGGTGGCGATAAGCTAGGCAATTCTGCCCGGCGGGCGAATTGTCATCTCTGGAGAGCGCCCGTGCTGTTGGATTGCAGAAAAGCTGGTGCATTGGTGACTCCCCGAACGGACCCCCAACTGCCGCAAAAACGCGATCTGCCGCCCCAGCGATATTGTTCGGGGTAATACGGCCAAGGATTCTTGCGTTGGCGGCCAGGGTCATCTCCGCCGGCTGCTGCCAACCCAGGATCGCCTTGACGATGTCCGGCGCCAACATGTTACGCACGTGTCAGGCCGCCTGATTGAGCGACGCGGCGATGTTCGACGCGACCTGGTCGGCGGCGTGCTTGACCGGATCGGCCGCAAGGTGCGCATACCGCGCCGTCGTCTGCACCTGCGTATGCCCGAGCAGCTTGCCGATCATCGGCAGCCCCTGACCGGCGGCGACAGCCGTCGACGCGAACGTGTGCCGCAGGTCATGGATGCGCACGTCCTTGAGGCCGGCGCGCGCTCGGACACGTTGCCAGAACGGCTGGAGGTCGGTGAGCCGCGCGCCCGGTTTCGTCCCCACGATCACCCATGGGTTTCCCGTCGACACGCTCGATCTTCTCCAGCACCTCGACCGCTGGCTGACCGAGATGCACGACCTTGGCGCCGGTCTTTGAATCCGGCTAGCCGAAGCGCCTTGCCGGCGATGTCTACGTGCTCCCATTGCAACGTCATGATTTCGCCGAGCCGGCAGCCAGTCAGCATTAGCAGGCGAGCGGCGGCGATCGGGGAGGGCAGTTCAATGCCTTCCTGCTCCATTTCGCGTAGCACTTCGCCGACGCGCTTCAGCTCGGCCTGGCTGAGGAAGCGCTCGCGCTTCTCTTCCGGATACTTCTTGATGTGCTTGCGCGGATTGCTGCCGTCCGGACGCAGGCCCCACATCTCGGCCAGATTGAACATCTTGGAGATCATCTCCAGGCAGCGATTGGCGTCGTAGGCGATGTGCCGGAGTTCGTGATGGAGCTGGGCGATGTCGGCGCGTGTGACCTCGTTGACGCGGTGATTGCCGAGCCTCGGAATGACGAACCGCTCCAGCATCCGCTTGTAGCCCTTGGCGGTGCTCGGCTTGAGGCGGAGGCCGATGTGCTCTTTCTCGAACCGCTCGGCGAGCTCCTTGATGGTGATAGCCCGCCGGTCGGCATCGCGCCTCGCCGCCGGATCCTCGCCATTCTTGGTCGCGGCAATAATGGTGATCGCCCGGCTTCGCGCCTGCTCGCAGGTGAGCACGGTGGCGGGTCCGAGGCTGATGCGGCGCGATCGTCGCCCGGCGCGGTACTGTATGATGTATCGCTTGCGACCGCTGGGCAGGACGCGCAGCCCGAAGCCGGGCAGGTCCTCGTCCCAGAGAAAGTACTCGCCCGCCCGGTTCTCGGCGGCGTCTACGACGCGTTTCGTGAGTTTCGCCATGTGCTGCGATCCGATCGATTGTCGATCTGCTTCCTGCCGCCGGCCGCGCTCGTCCCAGGAAGCACTGTGGAAGCAAGAGGGTGCGAGTCGCGGCGCGAGCGCTGCGAAAACCACCGTGGTCGCAGTCGCCGGCGAAGTCAACCAAGTCATTGAAAATACGAAGAGAAAAGGAAATTCTGCGCAATCCTGCGCAGCCGGCCGCCTTCCACTCATAACCTGAAGGTCGTAGGTTCAAATCCTACCCCCGCAACCAAATAACGCCGTCAAGTCAAAGACTTGGCGGCGTTCTCATTTTTGCGCTTATGTTTGGAACCGGCGCCAGGAAGCACTGTGGAAGCAAGAGGGAGCGTAATCCTCAGGGATTCAACGAGTTAGCGCGTAGGGCGGCAGGTTGAACTTCGGGCCGTCCACATTGCGAAAATTCGTCTCACGTTTGCGGGCATGCGCCAAGGCACCGAAGGTGAGTAGCCGGCGCGCCGAAGATACTCGGTGCGGCTTAAACCCGCCATCAACCACGGCAGGACGTTGGTGCAGCCGCGCGCTTGCGCGGGGGCGCTGCAATTTCAAGCCCGGAGCCAGGAGCACGGGCGCTGCGGCACCGTGGGCACCGACGCGACACGCGCGAGCTGATCGGCGAGCGCCAGGCGTTGCGCTGCTCGCGCCACTGCTCGGATGCCTCGCTGTGCAGCCGCACCAGTTCTCACAGCCTTACGATCTCGGCTTCGAGGACCGCGACTCGTTTCAGAGCGGTTTGCGGCGGGGGTTGCTCGCTCTGCCGCCCCCGTCGGTGATCCCGATTGCGCTTGTCGCTCATTGCGGTTTCTCATGCACGATGGCCGATAGTTTCAGCATCCGACCAGTAGCGCGGATCATTTCAGCGCGAGCACGACTGGCCCCGATACCGGATCGGTGACGCCGAGCCCATTGCCCAAATCTTCGAGTGTGTTGCGGAAGGTATCTAACGTGGCGATCATATTCGGTCGCGCCTTGGTAAGGGCGTCCATGTCGGTCCATTCAGCAATGATACAGTAGGTTCGGTCGCCGGTTTTGATCATGTTGACATGCTTCAGTCCCGGCCAGTCGGCCTTCACCTTCTGGTGCGCGTCGAGAAATTCCTCGTCGCGGCCGGCCTTCACGCGGAAACGCACGGCGTTGAAAGCGGTCATGGAGCGCCTCCTGAGTGTGACGATACAACCGATGATGCGATACCTTGCCTGAAGCGACAAGAATCCTGGGACGGGTCCCCCACCGAGCATTCACACTCGATCTCAAAATCGAGCGCGCCGATCGTCGATCGTCGCGTGCTACATCTGATCAAGATGGGCGGACTGCGCCGTGGAGGAAACCGACGATCGAGGTCGGAAAACACGCACGACCGAGGCGGGACAACCGGCGCGGCATTCGCAAGGCTCACCATCTCACATTGCTGGCGAATCTGTACATGCGCCGGTTCGTGTTGGGATGGAAGATGCTCGGACTGGAGCGCAGCCTCGGCTCTCGGATCGTGACCTATGCCGACGACCTCGTGATCTGTGCCGGAAGGGCAAAGCGAAGAGGCTTGCAGCGACTGCGCGAGATCATGGGCAAGCTGAAGCTCACGGTCAACGAGGAGAAGACACGCATCTGCAAGGTGCCGGAAGGGCAGTTTGACTTCTGGGGTACACGTTCGGGCGGATGTATTCACCGAGAACCGGAAAAGCGTATCTGGGGTACCGGCATCGAAGAAGAGCATCAAGCGCATGGTCGAGAACGTCACGCGCTGACGACCGATCGCGGACTTGGCAAAAGACCACAGAGCAGGTGGATAAGTTGAACCGCGCGCTACGCGGATGGGCGAACTACTTCGACGTAGGCACCGTCACCAAAGCGTATCGGGCTATCGACAACTACACCGCTGTGCGGTTGCGCCGGGGTTGCGCATCAAGCACAAAACCAGGCGACGCAAGGGCGGGACTTATCCACTCCGCACCTCTACGGGCACTTCGAACTCGTACGCCTGTGTCGGCTTGGGCACGACGAGCCGTGGGTGAAGGCGTGAGGTCTTGTCGAGAGCCGGATGAGGGAAATCACAAGTCACGGTTCGATGAGCGGGATGTGAAAACGGAGATGGCTGAACACTAAGGCAGATGCGCGCAACCGCAAGCATCGGCCGCTCTCGTCAAAGCGCTGGCGTTACGCCAACCCAAGTCTGCGTGGCAGACCATCAGTTGGCGCGACGGCACCGCCGCGCCGCTCGCCTCGCGGTTCGCCTGCCTGCGCGTTCGCCCGGCGCACCGCGACGAGAAGCTTACCGAACCGCACCCGGAGGAATGGTTGCTGATCGAGTGGCCCGAGGGCGAGAAGGAGCCGACCAAATACTGGCTCTCGACCTTGCCGGAAAACATCGAGTTTGCGGCGCTTGTTGATGTTGCCAAATTGCGTTGGCGCATTGAACGCGACTATCAGGAACTCAAGCAGGAGGTCGGGCTCGGACATTTCGAAGGCCGAGGATGGCGTGGCTTCCACCATCACGCCACGATGTGCATCGCGACTTACGGCTTCTTGGTCTCCGAGCGGGAGACAATTCCCCCCTCAGGACCTCGTCCCCCCAGGCTGTTCGAAGAACTTGCCGTTCCCGACGGTTACCGACCCCGCGGCGCCGCCGCTGCGGACCGAGCGCCACATTCCAAATTCGATCGCCACCATGCGCCGACGCCTGATCATCGCCCTCGCCCAGCAACTGTCGCGATGCCCGTGCTGTCAAAGAACAATGCCAGCTCGTTCGCAGCGGAGAAATTTGTGACACAGTCTACCACCGTGCTGACCCAAGTTATTGATGGTTGCAAGGGCCTGGGCAGTGGTTGGGTCGGTCAGTGTGGATTAGGGTCTTCGTAGCCTTGCGCCGAATCTATGTCGCTCCTACGTGTCTATCGTACGCCGACGTCCCCGATCCCCCCGATCCCCGTTGGCTTACCAGCCCCGCGCAAGTACCCCCTTGCGGCGGGGCACTTATTTTCAACATCCCCATGCTATCGCTGCCATAGAAATGCCGAGGCAACCCCGGATGGCGCGGCCGACCTGCACCCCATTCTGTCCGCCGGTTATCGTGCGCGCCGGCCGTTCCCGTGCTCTCTGTTAGGGCGCTGAGACGGTGCTGAATGGATAGTTTACAATAATACAGAGAGACTGCACAGGGAGGCCAAGATGAAAGTGCCCCGATGGCTCCGTCTGATAGTTTTCATCGCTTTGATTATTCTGCCACTCAATGCCTTTGCTCAACTAAACCCATCCCCATGTACGACCACGGCGCAATGTCCAGATGGGCTAAGCTGCCAAAGCGGCTTTTTGGGGTTCAAGTATTGCCTTTTTGAATTTTGTAATGTGAATTCGGATTGTTCCCGGCGCGGGGCGTCATGCACAAATGGCATTTGCCGTCTGCCCGGGGGCAGTAGCCCTCCAGCCACCAGGTCACCAGCCACGCGACGCAGGCCAGCACCAGCGCGAAATAGAAGTACGGCAGTTTGCTGCGGGTGAACTGGAACTTGAGCCAGCTATCGCCGCGCACGGGAATATCGATGCCGAGCGCGGCGCCGGCCCAATTCCAGTTCTGGAACAACAACAGCGCGATCTCGGCGATGACGATGGTGGCGATGACGAAGTGATGCCGCGCAGGCGGAAACAGGGATAGCCGAGCGCCATCGCAATGGCCGCCGATATCAGCCCGCCGCCGACCATGCCGAACCACGGCAGCACGCCGAATTTGGTGAAAAGGATAGCGGTGGTGTAGGCGCCAAGTCCGAAATACAGCGCATGGCCGAGCGAAATTTGTCCGCAATAGCCGCTGAGGATATTCCAGCTTTGCGACAATGCGGCGTACATCAATGTCAGAACCATGATGTTCTGGACATAGACGTCTTTCACGAACAGCGGCACCAGAGCGGCCATGATCGCAAGACAGGCCGCAACGACCAGGTCGCGGCGGCGGCGCTGGGCAAAACTCATATCCATCAGAGCGACCCGAACAGGCCGCGCGGCCGGATGAAAACCACCAGCAGATAGACCGCGTAGATGCCCACCGACTTGAGCGATGGCGGCAGCAGCAGCGCCGTGGTGGCTTCGACCAGGCCGACGACGATACCGCCGGCGAAGGCGCCGAATACACTGCCGAAGCCGCCCAGCGCCACCGTGACGTAGGCGATCAGCGCAAAGGACGCACCGACATCGGGATAAATGTAGAAGAACATCGCCATGATCGCGCCGGCGAGCCCGACCAGCGCCGCGCCGAGGCCCCAGCCCAGCGCAAACACCCTGTTCTTGTCGATGCCGACCAGCGCCACCGCGCCGGCATCTAATCGGCACGTACGTCATCGACTCGACGCCGCCCGCGATCACCGCGTCCGTCGAGCCCACCGCGATCGCGCCGGCCGCCGTCGCGATCGCCTGCAACCCGCTCAAGCAGAACCGGTTGATCGTCTGCGCGCTGACGTCCTGGCCGAGATCCGCCAGCAGCGTCACGAGGCGCGCGACGTTCAACCCCTGCTCGCCCTCGGGCATCGCGCACCCGAGGATCACCTCGTCGACCGCTGCCGCCGCCTGCGGCACGCGCTTCAGGAGCCCTCTGATCACATCGGCGGCGAGCTCGTCGGGCCGCTTCGTCGCGAGCGCGCCCTTGTGACCGCGCCCCACCGCACTGCGAACTGCCTCTGCAATGACGATTTCATTCATGGTCATGGTGGTCTCGTCTCCTAGTTACGAAGGGGCTTCTGGTGCTGGAGCATGTACTGCATGCGCGCCTGCGACAGCGGCTCGCCGCACAGCGAGATGAACGCCTCGCGCTCGAGCTCGAGGATCTGATCTTCGGTGACGGGATGCGTGCCGCCGGCGTTGCCGCCGCACAGCACGGCGCCGAGCTTGCGCGCGATCTTCGCGTCGTGCTCGCTGGCGTACTTGCCGTGCACGAGCGTGTTCACCATCATCTCGATCGTCGCGATGCCGCTCTCG
>CAWBJB010000002.1:0-278909 GCA_963788945.1 Terriglobia bacterium
CGAATACGACGACTTCTATGCTGGCGTTCGTAAACACTATCAGCCAGTTAGCTGGCTTGAAGAATTCTGGGTGGAAAAGATCGCAGTGTGGTCTTGGCGGCTCCGTCGGCTCATACGTTGTGAGAGCGGTCAGATTGATCGAGCTCTTGCCGAGCACAGTTACGAGCTCCAGCAAGCAAAAGCGGATGAACTGGCAGAACCTGGATTTGCCGCATCGAGCAATCAGGAGATGGACGCCATAACGGATCATCTCTTCTTGCCGGACAAAGACGAGCTCGACAAGTTGTTGCGGTATGAAACCATGATCGATCGGCAAGTGAACCATGCGATCGCCGAATTGGAGAGGGTGCAGGCGGGCAGGGAGGCGCCACCGCCAACCCGTAGAGCGTTCCTGCGAAACAAAGCCAAGAAGATCTTTGAGTGTCAGTAGTTTTGACCGGCTGATTTGTAGGAACAAAGCCAAACTATGCGGGGCAATTGCCAGTACCGGACCGCGCACCGCCGAAGGACTGGCGCGGTCGCGGCGTGCCGCTGGAAGCATGGGCTTCACTCTGCCCAGGCCCTGGCGGATCGAAAGCGTGTGCGCGAGCTGCTGACCCAGTACGGCGTAGTGGAGCGCCCTCTCGATCCCTGGCTTTCGCGCCCGCGGAACACCAAGAGAAGGCGGTAGTTTCCTCTTGCAATGTTCATTAATGATATTTTCATGCACACCAATGCTATACCCTGGACGATCATTTCATGGCGACCACCAGCAAGCGATCCACAAACACTTCCAATTGGACTCGATCAAAATTAAGCGCGCCCAGAAAGTGCTGCGTGCCCATACCGAAACTGAAGCCATCGAGCGTGCACTCAGTTGGTCATTGCTGAACATGAAAAGAGGCGATTGACCCTCGCCGCTAATGACCGGTTCGTGAGAAGTGGCGTTGAGATTAAGGATGTCTACGGCACGTTGGAGCACTAAATGCAGCCCGTCCTGTTCGATTCCTCGATCTACATTTCGGCGCTTCCGCACGGGGGAGGATGCGGTGCTGATTCTACTGAGACGGCTAGCGGCTGACGCACCAGTGTGGCTAAGTTCGGTGGTGCTCGAAGAACTGTATGCTGGTGCCGAGCGCGCGGGCCCGGCACGTTGTCGAGCGACTGGAGCGTGATTTCGACCGGGCAAAACGCGTCCTGGTGCCGAATCTCAGTGACTGGACGCAAACGGGTAAAGTGCTCGCCCACGTGGTGGCCAAGTATGATTACGAGCAAATTGGACGCGGACGGCTGACGAACGATGCCCTCATCGCGATGAGTGCGGGCCGATTGGGAATAACCGTGATAACTGCCAACGCACGGGATTTCAAAAAGCTAGCCGAATTCCGTTCCTTTCAGTGGCAGGTGGCCAATCCTCAAAGCACGTAGAATGGGCCATTGTGCAACGTTTCCGTAGCCGAAACGCCAACAAGTCCTCCTGTTTTCAAACAGTGTTCTGCGCGTAGTGTCAGGCCCCGGCAATGCCAAACGGAAGATGCCGCATGCACGGCGGTGCGAGTAGCGAGCCGCGCCAGCCGAAGGGCGGACGCGGCATGCGCGCTGGAAACATGGGCTTTATTCTGCCGAGACACGGGCGGAGCAAAAGCGTGCGCGTGAGCTGCTGATCCAGGGGACCGGGACTCTTGAAACAGATGCAAATCGGCTGAACCGGCGGCTTCACGGCGCCTGGGGTTGAATCCGACAGTGCAGATCTCCCTGGCCAAGCGTGGCAGCCTGCAAACCAAAAGCCCCAGACCCGCTTAAGTCCCGGGACGTTCGTCGAACAGGGCCTCCCCCTGAGACTGACGAGGATCAATTATTGAGGCCGGATGCAAGGTGGCTGAACCGAATGGGCCTTGACGATCATCCACTCGTTGATCCAGGAGCTGGAAAGCTGTGAAACAAATGCAAGACCGGCCGGACCTGGAAACTAACCCAGATGCTCACAGGACAGGATAGATCCCGCAGCAGCGAGACAGGAGACTGGCCAAGTGGAAGCCTATGGGAAGATGTAAATGTCAAACATACACAAGCCGTCCCACAATTTCCTCGCCGGACCAGCTCATACGCCCAGCCCTCGGCAGACAGCGGCAGGAACGAGAATATACCTCGTGCAAATCCAGTACAATCAAACGGACAACTGAACGAATGATTTTGGGCGAGGGCAATTGTATTGGAGCACGTGCCGCTAAATGTTCCGCAGGAACTGATTGGGGACAAAACAGCCCCTTCCGTACCCCCTCAACTCACGTATCGAAACGGCCCATTAATCAAGAATGTTGAAATATTCACGATATTTTGGGGACAGGGTGGCAGCAGGCTCCCGCCAGCAGCTTAATTACACAGATTAATGGGTTCTTTGATTACATTGTGACCAGTCCTCTCATTGATCAGCTGGCCGAATACAATGTGCCGGGACAGTCGATTGGGCACGGCAGCGTGGCCCGCACGATCTCCATCACCTCGCCTCCGCTGCATGGAAGCGTGAGCGATGCGGCAATTCAGCACATGCTTCAACATCTAATCGCTTCCAACAATTCCGTGCCGCAGCCCTCTCCAAACACCGCTTACTTTATCTATGTGCAACCGGGTACGAGAGTCGTCCCAGGGCGGCGGAGCGTCTTGCCAGGTCTTCTGCGGATATCACAACGATCTCTTCGGGCAGATTTTCTACGCGGTGATGCCATACCAGGGTGCACAGGCTGCACGGGAAGCCTGGATACATTTACGGCGCTTACATCTACCAGTTCGACCATGAGCTATGCGAGGCAATTACTGACGCTATTCCAGGTCAGGGTTGGTACGATGATTCGAATGGCGAAATCGGTGACATTTGCGCATGGAAAACAAAGACGGTAGGAAAATACACGGTTCAGCTCGAGTGGTCGAACAAAGCCAATACATGCGTCTGAGCATCAACGGTGCAATCCCGACGTTTCTTATTGGTGAGGATCTCAGAGGCGCGGTGGGACCGCGCCTCGTCGTTTGGACGCGATAAGAGAGGGGCCGTTGTGCGTCCTCCCCATTTTCAACTCCAGTAGCGCAATGCGATCTCGATCATCCCCAGGCAGGGTGATGGCTGCGTCCTTCGCGAACGGCTGCTCGAAGCTCGCACGCCCGCGGAGGTTCGAGACTACGTCCTCCATAACTTCAAACCTGCAATAGAGTTCGGTAGAAATTCAGAATGAGCCCCCCGGATTCGCGTTCGCTGCACTGGTCCACAACTCGACGCATTTTGGCTCTGTATGATGGGGTCACGGTTAATCACTCGTTATCGTCCGCGCTCTCATTGCTATTTGATGGGCAGCGCGGCAACGAACCGTCTGGTTCCACACTGGCTGTTCCTTCGCGCATTCGGTCTCATCTATTTTTCTGCATTCTTCTCATTGATTTTTCAGTTCCGTGGGCTGATCGGCCCAGCAGAGATTCTTACCGCGGAAGCTGTCTCAATAGCTTTGGTTATGTTATTTTTCATTCGCCGCTTTCGGGGGTGAATGACGACGCACCTGACAAGTTGGATGGGAACGAACTTGCTGCGTACTTGTAAGGAATCGACGCAGGGCTTTTCGATGCTGGGTATTGTCTAGCAGCTCGCCGTGGGGCAGAAGCGGTTCATCTCACTCCGTCGCGAGCGGATAAGAATTTACGAGGCGGACCTTTGCGTGTCAGGATTTTCATGGGCATCGGGAGGGATTAGGTTTTACTTTCCGTTTTCGATGCACTTATCAGTAACCACGATCCAGAGCTGCAAGAAAGCCAGCAAGGCGTCCGCCGAGAGCCCCTGCAGACCGCGCGGCGTGCCCTTGCCCAGCAGCTGCCGCATCACCAGCGACAGGTTGAATCCGCCAGGTGAATCAGCACGCGCTTGAGAATATTTTCCCGCCCGCGCAAGTGCACCCGCCGCATGCCACCCGTCTCATAGGCATGCGCGAAGCTGCGTTTATTCGCGGTGATGACGCGCGGCCGATACGAAATCGAATTCCAGGGTTCACGGATGGCCGCGCTGGAAGCTACCCATTTCGCTACAAGCCGCAGAATTTGAATAAACCGCCGGAACTCTCCCGCGCCTTATCAGCCGCGGTACGGTTGGAACTTGTGGTTCGCGTCCTCGGGTTCGGCGCGAGTATCCGATCGTGCCGTACACCGGCTGATGCTCCTTTCCGGTGACCAGGATGTTTGACCCTTTTGCGGCAATCCTTTTGCGCGTGAGCCGCCGCGACAGATCCGCGCGGTGCTCTGGCAATACTGGTTCACGAGCATGGCACAAAAACGCGCGACCGGGATCTGGTGGCGCCGGCAATTGTGGGGGCTGTATGCGCCCACCCTGGAGCGAGAACCTAATGGAACCATAGTGGTGATCGAGTGGCCTGCGGTCGGGCTCCGAATATAATTCTTGCCAAGCGTGCGAGCGTCCTGCCTGAGCTGGGCGGTCAGGGTGCGTAAGCTGATGATACCCGTAGCGCCGCATCATCTCCGCCGGACCTATCCGGGCTGGCACCAGCTCTATGGCCGCGAGATCATCAAGTGCTGGAAGCGGAACCCACACCCGGGGGAGCGGCACGTACCATGGAATTGACGCTGCCTGGTTATCAGCACGATTTCGGAGCGGCGGTTCTTCCGCTGGGGGTGGGCTGCCGTTTTTCTCATCCCTTCCTCTGCGCGATTATGGCCTGGAGTGGATTTACTCTCCGGCGCCACTGGCTCACCCGCTCGACGACGGCACGGCTGTGATACTCGACCGTGACCTGTCAAACACCCAAACTTCACTTAGGGTGGACGGCAATCGCTGGAGAAAGCTGGTCCAGCCGTTTGTTGAGCGCTGGGGTGAATTTGCTCCGGATGTGCTGGGGTCCAATCTCCTCCTTTCCCGAGCATCCGTGGCTGATGGCGCGATTTGGAATGAGGGCGGTCCTGTCCGCCAGAACCATTGCCCAACGGTTCAGCAGCGAACGCACTCGGGCGCTGTTCGCCGGCTTGGCCGCTGATTCATTTCTGAGTCTGGATGAGCCTTTGAGCGCGGCGGCTGGGATGTTAATGGCACTTACTGCGGCATACGGTAGGATGGCCGATCCCGCGACGTGGTTCTCAGTCACTCACAGACGCGCTGTGCCGATATCTGGCAAAATTCGGAAGCAAGGTAAAGACATCTTCGCCAGTTGAGGCGCTGGCCGCGTTGCCAGGCTATGACCTGATTCTCTGTGACGTGACCCCGCGACAGCTTCTCAAACTTGCTGGACAACGGTTGTCGGATCATTACAAGCATCGCCTGCAAACTGGCCGCTACGGGCCCGGTGTACTCAAAGTGGACTACGCTCTGCACGCGCCAATTCCGTGGAAAGCTTCCGATTGCTTCCGCGCAGCCACCTTACACCTGGGCGGAAGTTTTGAGGAGATCGCTGCTCGGAGCAGGCAGTTCGAGATGGACGGCACGCGGATCGTCCATTTGTTCTGCAGGCGCAGCCGAGCCTGTTCGATCCTTCGCGAGCCCCACGAGGCAAACACGCCGCCTGGGCTTATCGCCATGTTCCGACGGATCGAACACAAACGTGCTGAGCAGACTGGAGGACCAGATCGAGCGGTTCGCTCCCGGATTCCGCGACTGCGTTGTGGCCCGCCGCGTGTCTTCTCCCGCCGATCTTGAGAAAATGAATGCCAATCTCGTCGGTGGCGACATCGGAGGCGGAGTTATGGACATCCGCCAGTTTCTTTTCCGACCCACGTGGAAGCACTACGCCACTTCGGCTCAAGACGTTGTACTTCTGCTCCTCATCAACTCCGCCGGGCGGCGGCGTGCATGGAATGTGCGGCTATCATGCAGCGAAAATGGCGTTATCGAGGTTGAAGCTCAATCGTGCCGTCGAGAGGGCGAGCGCCTCAGCTGCACGGAAACCAAACCTTTAATGGCGCCAACATTTTCTCACCCGTTCGCGTAGACGCCAGGGATGCAGAGTGGGATGTGCGCTCTTGCAAGTCGTCACGCTCGCGCATTTTCTGCGACTTGCATTTAAGGCTGCCGCGAGATCGGTGCAGTTGGGAGTAGTCTCTTGGCCGCAATAAAGGGGCACATCGTAAACGAAGATGATCTGCGGGTTGGCGTCGTAGCGTATCCGGCGGAGTACATTCATTGTCAACCAGGGCAGACCCGTTTTAGCGGACGCCGGACCGGGCGGTTAAAACAATCAGTCGCCGTTATGCATAAACTTCGTCCACCCTTGGAGATCTTGCCGGTCTCGTTGGTATCCACAAGAAGCAGCCATTGCCGCCGCCCATAGGCGCAGGCGCCTGCTGGTGCTGGCCGGCAGAGTTATATTCAGCCTGACAGTACGATTTGACTGTCGCTGGTTGAGGTAGGACAATTTCTTCATTAACCGGCGAGGACGGCAGTCCACTCGTCCGACGTGGTTGACGCAGCCTCCCGGGTTTTGTCAGGAGGTAGGAAAATGAGGAAGGTCCTTCAGGCGCTCAGGAGCAACCAAGGTCAGGACATCGCTGGAATATGCCGTAATGCTTGCCGTCGTTCTGGTCATCGTTGTAGGCACGATTGGATTGGTGAGTAGCAATGCCAACAAGGTGTTCTCTTCCGTGGCGAGTTCAGTTCAGTAAGAACATGCCTGTGTAGTTCCATGGGACGCCTCCTCCGGCGCTCTCTGGGCAATCCCAGCTGGCTGGGTCAAGGCGCGGACCATCCCATTAGTTATCCCAGTGTGGCCTCGAACCGAACAGGCAAGTGTGATCCCTTCTGCGGATAGCGGTTACTCGCACCTCACCAGCCTAGATCGTATCCGGCTTCGCGTGATTGGCACCGCCGAGGCGTAAATTCGTTACCGGGTCGATCACGATGCCGTTCACGCGCCCATCGTCATCCCTCACGCTGGTTATTCCATATCCTTTCGCGCGCAGTGCACTCATCGTCGCGCCGGAAATTCGGGAATTCCTGCAATATTTTTTGGTACTGCCGAGTGTCATCAATGATCCCTGCCGGACGACGAAACCATTTTCCGCAAGCTCAGTCGCTGGCTGCAGGACTTTTACCCAGGGAAGCCTTCCATATGCTTTATGTAGCGCTTCGTATCCCTTGAGGCAGGAGGGCACCGGCGCGGAGAGAAATCCGTGAGAATAATCCTTGCCCTGGTACAAGCTCACCGTCGCGCGCTTCGGCGCGGATCCATAGAAGTTAAGCGCGCGCACCTCTTGGGTCTTGCTGACGTAAACGGTAGCAAAACCACCTCCTCCGATGGAGGACATGCGCGGATCGAGTACACCCACTGCGGCCGCGGTTGCCACCGCGGCGTCAAAAGCATTGCCGCCTTCTTGTAGAATGCGCATTCCTGCCATCGACGCAAGAGGTCGTCAGAGGTAACAATTGCATGTCGCCCACTAATCAGCGGATGCTCCACCAACTGCGCGTTAGCCGACGTAGCTGAACACAGAATTGGCTCCAGAATCAAGAAAGACCTGGTCCCGGACATCTTTTTCAGGTTCATTGGAGGGGCTCCTTTCTGATGCTCGACTTACCACAAGATTCCCGTTCCCGCTCCGTGTTCCCAAAGCTAGCTGCCCACGCAGCACTATCCACAGGTTCACCGAGACTTGTGAGTGTGGAACATATTCGCCGTTTTGTGGGAATGCTCGTTCCTCTGGGCTTGAAGCCCCCGAGTTACCGAGGTCACGCGCAGGGTAACATCTGGCTTGAAAGTAGGAGTGTGGGAGACACAGTTCTACGGTGGCTCACAAGCGAGCTAAGCCCCCTCTCTGTCGGCGTTTCCAGCTGTGGGTTAGCACAGAACGGAGCGGCTTCGCTGTCGGACAGCTACCCTACGTCCAGGTTGGCACGGCGATTGCATTATCAGGAAGTACCTCCTCCTCATATTCTGGAACGCAGTTATTACGTGAAATGGTGACGATTTGGCGGATTTACAGTTGGGTTCAGCAAGACGCGGTGAAAAGCGAGAAAGGAAACAAAAATGAAAACCATATGTTCAATAGCTTTAGTTATGTTATTTTCATTCGCCGCTTTCGGGGTGAATGACGACGCACCTGACAAGTTGGATGGGAACGAGCTTGCTGCGTACTGTAAGGAATCGACGCAGGGCTTCGATGCTGGGTATTGTCTTAGGGGTCGTCGAAGGGGTTATTAGCACCTCTAAGAAGATCTGCAATCACTCTGCGATCACGTTAGGTGACGCGGCGACTTTAGTAGACAAATACATTCAAAACAATCCGAACAAGCTAAACAAACGTGATGCCGTTCTCGTTCGTGAAGCATTGTCCAAATCGTATCCGTGCTACCTTTTCAAGTAAGATGTTTCTCCTCCCCCTGCTTCTTTGGTTGCCTCGAATGTGTCGGAGTGTCTGGTGCTACCTCATGCGACCAACAGGCGGCGGGGCTGTGCTGCCTGATAAAACGTCGTTAAGGTGTTGATGCGCCCCCGTTCGATGTTCCAGGTTGCTTGTTCTCATCCCTCGCGGTAGTCGTGGCGACATCTTTTCTTTCTTCAGGTTTCGCATTGACGCTAGGTTTCTGAGCCCCCGCAGTTTGTTCCTCGTCTTTTCTGTGTTCTGTTTCGATGCTAGTATCCGGTACCGGCTCGAGGCCCTTCTCCTCGGCCTTCGCAGATTTCTTTTCTGCAATTTCTTCAGGAGGCTTCTGGGCGGAGGAGAGCAGATGATTTATTCTCACCCGCGCCGCGCGCCATCGAACGTTGCTTGCGTTTGCCGCCTGCTCGAGATGGGGAGCCAGTTCTTCTTCGGTTGCCAATCCTTTGTCCTTCATGAACTGCAGAATGGCCATGGTCCGCGTCTCTAGGCCTTCAAGCGAGGAAAACAACGCGTCGAGTATCTCTTGCACAAGGTTTTCGTCCATATTCTAGTCTCCACTCCTTGTTCACGCGTTGGATGCAAAAATGGCTAGCCGCGAGCAGTGTTGTCGTGGTCATACCGGAACTGGTGGAGGACAAAATGGTTTCTCCACAATCAGCGTGGCCGGCTTCTGGAATGGGTGCTGCATGCCCGCGGCAATGAACGCATCTTCACGGTGAGCGCACCCTGGTACATTGGGGAACGAACCTAATTCAGCCCGGGCTGTGGGGAAGAGACGATCCGGCAGGCCATTCGACTGGTACCAGCAGCAGGGCCATCAATCAGCCGGTGGCTCGCCCAGAAAAAACGGTGGCGAAGAATACTTGGAGCGGATGCGGACCTAAAGCCTCGAACATCGCCCGAATGCTACAAACTGCTGCAGGAGCTTGCCCTTGCACTTGTCGGGTGTAAATGCCGGAAGTAACATCGTAGCCTAGTGAAGTCCCTATATGGTTTAAGGTGCCAGTCCCTGAACGGAAAGCTGGTTGCATTCGCGAAAACAGAGACCAGGAATTGGTCCTTCCTTCATACATAATGCAGTTTTAGAAAGGGGAGCTTGCGAGACACGAATCAAGACCGCGGGCGGCAAGTCTGACCGAACCTCGTGAAACTGAGAGCCGATGGCCGCTAACGCGGAACGAACTACTGATGCCAAAAAGCCCAACCAAGCCGGAATTCGATCTACTTCTCGCCTGCTGCACTACACAGGCAGATTCCGGCCGCTCTTCCCGGATCGGCATCTTCTTAGATCGCGGCCCCGACTGGGTCGAGTTCACGAGGCTAGCGGAACATCATGCGGTGGGTCCAATAGTCTATCGTAGTCTTTCCGCGTTCCCACACTCGGTTCCTGGCTCGGTGCTGGAGCAGTTGCGGAAGGACTACGAACGTAACGCGCAGAAGAGTCTCCGGCTCACTCATGAACTTATTCGGATTCTGGACTGCCTTCAGTCCCATCGCATTCCTGCAATTCCATACAAGGGGCCGGTGCTCGCTAAAGCCGTGTACGGAGATATTGCTTTGCGGCGATTCTCCGATTTGGACATTCTCATTCATGCCGCGGACGTGCCCGGCGCGAAGGCGGCCGTGTATGAGCTAGGGTACACGCCAACTCTCGACTTGAACGAAGCCGAACAAGCTGCCCATGTCGCTTCGGGACAAGAGTGGCCTTTCGACGGTCGTCTGGGCAACAACCTGCTCGAAATTCAATGGCGAGTACTTCCGCGTTTCTATGCGGTGGAATTCAGTATCGAGAGCTTTTTTGGGCGAGCTCTTCGTGTTGACCTCGGCGGGAGTTCGGTCCGCACACTAGCCCCTGAAGACCTTCTGTTGGTCCTATGTGTCCATACGGCCAAGCACGTCTGGTCGCGTTTGTCGTGGCTATGCGACATCGCCGAGACGATGAGATCGCAATCGATTGATTACAACTCCGCGCACCGAACCGCGAAGAGACTTGGAATCGAAAGAATTGTTGCCGTCAATGTCTTGCTTCAGAGCCAACTTCTCGACGGACCGTTGCCGGAGCCGTTCCGAAAAAGTATGGAGAATGATCCGGAAATCGAACACCTCGCAGAGACGGCTCGGCAGGTGTTGATTGGTAACGCCGACTACAACGCACAATCAAGTGACTATTTCGGCTTGATGGTGCATTTCAGAGAACGATTTCAGGACAAGTTTCGGGTCCTCTTTCGTCTCATATTCACGCCAGGCGTAGGCGAGTGGTCGACGGTTCGATTGCCCGAATGGCTTTTTCCGCTTTACCGCGGGATTCGTCTATTCCGCCTAATTGCTAAATTCATCGCGGGAGCGTTTGGAAACGGTAGACGAAACCTGTGCCAGGGTCAGAGCGAACTCGGGGCGGCCGCGGTCAGTTTCGAGGAAGAATAGCAACCGAGTATGGAGAAAGAGCGACGGGGCTCGCGTTCGGTTTCTTCCGTCGTCCCGTAGATTTCTGGGGTAAGGTGCTCGGAGTTTTCGCGGGTGCTTCCTTCTCTTCTTTTTTCCCTCCGTCCGTTAACCCGGAACCCATCTAGTGAACACGGATCAGCCAAATAATTTGGTACGGTGAAACTGGTGAACTGTAACTGTCACCGCTGCGGATTCCGAAAGAATTGGATTGTGCCAGTTCCCGGAACGCACACAATAGGTGAGCCAAAACATGTTATCCGCAGAGACTTACATTCGCTCCGAGGCGGTCGTCTCCCGCCTTATTGGCGGAGAAACGCTTGTAGTCCCGGTACGAGGCGGGGTCGGCGATTTGGCTTCGATATACAGCTTCAATGAGGTTGGAACAATCATCTGGGGAGCGCTAGTCAGTCCGACCAGCTTGGCAGAACTGGTCGACCTGATCGAGCGCGAATACCCGGGGAGGAACCGGGGCCAGGTGGTGCAAGATGTGGTCCTTTTCTTGTCTGACATACGCTCGGCAGGGCTGGTCACGATTGCGAATGAGCTTGAGGATCCAGGTTTCGGGGTTGTCCGCAACCATCGAACCCAGAATGACCAGCAGCTAGACGGCAAATCTCGAACCCAAATTCAGGAATCGATTCCGGACAGAGCATGAATGTGGCCACATATGCCGGCCTTAGCCGTTCCATCCATCAGCACTACTCTGGTCAGCGCGCTCCGTTGGAAGTTTCCATCGAGGTAACCCGCCGATGTCCCCTCGATTGTCTTCACTGCTACAACAACCTCCCCATGGGCGACTTGCAGGCTCGTAGGCGTGAGCTGAGCACGGAAGAGCATTTCAAACTCCTTGACGAGCTGGCTCAGCTGGGTTGCCTATGGCTCCTCTATACCGGGGGAGAGATATTCGCGCGCAAGGATTTCCTGGCGATTTACACCTATGCGAAGAAAAAAGGATTCCTGATAACTCTTTTTACCAATGGGACATTGATCGGGGAACGAACGGCAGATTATTTGCATCAATGGCCGCCTTTTGCTATAGAAATCACACTCTATGGCCGAACCAGAGAAACTTATGAGGCCCTGACGGGAATTCCCGACAGTTACGAACGTTGCCTCCGGGGTATAGCGTTGCTGCGAGATCGCGGCTTACCACTGAAACTCAAAACTGTTCCGACCACTGTCAATAAACACGAAGTGCTTGCCATGAGGCAATTCGCGGAGGAGGAACTGCATCTGGAGTTCAAGTTCGATTCTCTGATCAATCCACGTATTGATTGTTCCCAGAGCCCTCTCGCCGTCCGGCTTTCCCCTGAGGAGGTCGTAGCTCTCGATCTACATTCTTCGAAAGTAGCAAACGAGTTTCGAAAACTGGCCGAACAGGAGGCCCAGCATCCGCCCGCTCTCGAGAATATTGAGAGTACGTACTCTTGTGGTGGCGGCATGAACTCCTTTGCCATTGACCCCTACGGTCATATGAGTATTTGTGTGCTTTCTCATCAGGAGACCTATGATATCCGGTCAGGTAGCGTGGAAGACGGTTGGAAGCAATTCCTCTTACGCGTGCGCACCCGTGCACGGAAGACTATTTCCAAATGTGTAAGCTGCCGCCTGCACTCCCTTTGCAGCATGTGCCCGGCAAATGGAGAACTGGAAAATGGAGATCCAGAGTCTCCGGTGGAGTTTCTTTGCGAGGTGGCGCACTTGCGGGCGATGTCTCTCGGGCGGCAGGCCCCGCCGCATGGAGAGTGCGATTTTTGCCAGGGAGGCCGCAGTTATTCTGCGGTGATGGAGTCAGCTCAAAGAATCATTTCCAAAGAGATCGACGTCGGCGAATGGACCAGCCCCCCGATGCTTTTTCCGATTCTAGACAATCGAAGTCCGACTCCTGGTGGAGCTTGCGGCGGATGTGGAGCACAGTCCTTTCGCTGAGGTAGGGAGCAGAGCGACTTTATGAAAAAAGAACCTGATGTTCCACCCAACGAAAAGACATACGAAGCACCGAAGGTCGTGCGGATCAGCCTGCGTCCCGAGGAAGCTGTGTTGGGAAATTGTAAAACATCTTCATCTGCGGGGCCGGTGGGCGGGTCGTGTGCCGCGGTTTCTCCCTGCATGAGCATTGGGTCATAGGGCGCATGGAGGCGCGAATTAGCTCGCAAGTGGGGGGCGGAGTGTCCTCGCCGAAACGTCACCAATGACGGTGTGTGGAGTGTCGGAAGTGGTACATCGTCGTTGTGTCCGGATTGGAGGAGTCTCCATCGGTCTCGCTGCCAGATCGGCAAATGACATCTGTTTGACTGGCGAATTGAAGGCGTTCAAGAGCGAGACGCCTGATTGCGATATTGAGATCAGCATTGAGTGGGCTCAGGAATTGCCCAGACTAGAGGAGAAAAGCCTCTTTGATTCAGGTTCCGTGTGGACATTGTATGCAAATGATGTCGGCTTCATTTTCGATTTCTCTACGCCCGTCCTAGGCAAACAGCCTTACAAACGTCTCTACGTAAACAGGGATTTTTCCGACGCACGCTTGCTCCTGAACTCTGCCTGCCTTTCAAAGGTCGCAGAAGTTTACCCGCTGGAATACCCGCTGGATGAATTACTGGTCACGAACTGGCTGGCATTGGGGAGAGGGGTTGAGATGCACGGTTGCGGGTTGGTGGATCGTGAAAGCGTCGGGCATCTGTTTTTGGGACACTCTGGCGCTGGAAAGAGCACGACTAGCCTTCTCTGGAAATCACTGCGAGACGTTCTGGTCTTGAGTGACGATCGGATCATTTTGCGTGAGCTTGCAAATGAGATTTGGATGCACGGGACTCCTTGGCACGGAGAGGCGGGCTTCGCGGCCCCGGAAAAAGTAAGAATCCGCCGAATTTTTATCCTCGAACACGGTGAGAAAAACGAAGTCCTACTTCTCACCGGCAATCGCGCTGTAGCCGAACTGTTCGCGCGCTGTTTTCCGCCCTTTCATGGCCACGGACCGCTGAACTTCACACTCTCCTATTTGCACCACATCGCGGACTCCGTTCCTTGCTATCTCTTTCGCTTCCTCCCCAATCCCAGCGCAGTGGAGAAGATCCTTGACTTCTGCCGTTGCAGATAAAGGTCATTCGCAGCTCTTTGGGCTTCTCAGCCAGGCATTGCTGTCCGAGGGACGTGGATTTCGATTTCGAGCGCGCGGGAGGAGCATGGCACCAGCAATTCGAGATGGCGATTTGCTCCACGTCCGACCCGCCGTCGTCGAAAAATTGCGCAGGGGCGACATCGTGCTGTTCGCCGACGGTCGCGGCTTCCGTGCCCACCGGCTCGTGTTTGTGGATCGAGGCCGGGACGTTTTCCTCACCTGTGGAGATGCCGGAGTCGAGATAGATGGTGCCCTGTCCTCTTCCCAGCTCTGGGGAAAGGTTGTGGCCAAAGAAGAAGAAGATGCCGCGGGGCGGGTACATATCGTCCAGCTTTGCGGAATGCGCGCCCGAGTGCGAGTATTTGCTGCACGGGCTAGATGCTGGGGCTGTCGAGTCGTACGCCGCCTGCCAATTTGCCGAAGGGCAGAGAAAACAACGCAGCTCGCTCGCCGGGCCCTTAGGTTTGGAGGGAGGTCCTTGCTCCTTCCCCTACTTGCGGCGCTCATCGCTCCGACCTCGTTGCTTGGACAGGTCGGTATTGACAGTACAACTTCAAGCGGGCAGCAAGTGATTGCTGCAGCGCCAACCATCACTCTGGCCCATACCTCGGCAGGCACGAATCTAGTCCTGGTCGTGGGCGTCTCCATCAACATAACGAACAATACCGGCGCCACTGTTGCGGGGGTGACTTATAACGGTGCGCCGCTTACGTTGGCGGGTGCCCACAATGATGCCGGCAATACGCGACGTGTTGAGATGTGGTCTCTGATCTCCCCGACCATCGGGCTGCACAACGTGGTTGTCACCTTGAGTCTTCCCGGCGGAACGGGGATTCTGGGAACGGTTGTGGGAGCGATCACGTTTACCGGAGCGGATCAAACCACGCCCCTGCGGCCGTTCGTCGCAGCGGATGCCGCCGCTGGCGCGACTGCTTCCCTGAACGTTCCGAGCGGCCTCAACGAGATGGTGATCGACACGTTGGCCTCAGGAGGCGATCAAACGATCACCTTTGGTCCGAGCCAGACTACGCAGTGGAACCTGCAGTCCTTACTCGGCCTCGCCAACCCCGATGTGCGGGGAACCGGCAGCACGCGCGGAGGCGCCCCCAGTGTCCCCATGTCCGAGACTCTAAGTGGTACCTCGAACTGGTCGTTGGGGGCTCTCTCCGTGAAACCGCTCCAAGCTGACGTTGGTGTCACAATCGTGACCAATGGCGTGTTTTCCCCACAGAACGTTACTTACACCATCAGTGTGAGCAACAATGGGCCTTCCGCGGCACACGTCGTCACTCTGACAGACACCTTGGCAGCGGGCCTCACGCTGGTTTCAGCAACGCCCAGTCAGGGAACCTGCCCTGGGACTGGTCCGATTATTTGTAACCTCGGAACTATCAACAGCGGGTCCAATGCCACGGTTACGGTGACTGCGAGTGCCGGTGCTGTCGGATCTTATCCGAACACCGCAACCGTGACCGCAACTGAGCCAGACCTGAACGGTGGCAACAATTCCTATACGGCGGTCGCATTTGTCCAGACTCAAGCGTGTGCCAGCCCTGGCCAGAACGGCAATGGCGGAACGCTGGGTGGCGTGATCAACACCTACTACCCTGCGACTGCCAACGCGGCTGCGGGGGCCAAGTCCATCACTGTCGGAGCGTCAACAGGGGCCGCAGTCCCCGTTGCCACGAACGATCTTCTTCTTGTCATTCAGATGCAAGACGCAGCGATCAATTCGACGAACACCTCGAGCTACGGCGACGGGACGACCGGATCGGGCTCCACAAATCTCAACAACAGCGGCAACTATGAACTTGTCACCGCAACCGGCCCAGTCCCCCTCGCCGGGGGAACTGTCAACTTCTCGGGAACGGGCTCGGGCGGTGGCCTGCTGTATAGCTACACAAACGCGGCGGCGACGGCGACTCAGGGACAGCGTAAGTACCAGGTGGTTCGGTTGCCGCAATACGCGACAGCGACACTCGGCTCCACTCTGACTGCTTCATCATGGAACGGTTTAACCGGGGGGATCCTGGCCCTTGACGTCGCTGGGACACTGAACCTGGGTAGTGCCACGGTGAGTGTGGATGGACTGGGATTTCGCGGTGGAGCAGCTCTGCAATTGAGTGGAGCTGCAGGCGCGAATACTGACTTTCTGCACACGGCACCGGCGGCTTACACCGGGGCAGCCGTCGCCGGAGTAGATGGAGCAAAGGGAGAGGGAATTGCCGGCACGCCGCACTGGGTGGAATCGGGGATCACATTCCTGGATACCGGCGTTGAAGGCTATCCCAACGGCAGTATGGCCCGCGGCGCCCCCGGAAATGCAGGCGGCGGCGGTACCGATGCGAATCCCGCCGCCAACGATCAAAACGCGGGTGCAGCTGGTGGCGGCAACGGCGGTGCGGGCGGTTCAGGCGGAAATGGTTGGAATAGTAATCTAAGCGTGGGCGGCCTAGGTGGTGCAGCGTTTCCTGCAAGCGGGAGCCGCATTGCTCTGGGCGGAGGGGGCGGTGCCGGCTCCCGCAATAATTCTCCAGGCGACAATCGTGCCAGCAGCGGCGCGGCGGGCGGGGGAATTGTGATCATTCGTGCGGGAAGTTTGAGTGGCACTGCGACGATTTCCGCAAATGGCGCAGCCGCGTATAACGGTACCTTAAATGATGCCGGCGGTGGTGGCGGCGCTGGTGGAAGCATTCTGGTCACTTCACAGCCAGGTGGGACGAGCGGGCTGACACTGGTCGCACACGGTGGCCGGGGAGGAGACGCGTGGAACATCCAGGCTTTTAGTCTCGCCAATCGCCATGGTCCGGGTGGTGGCGGGGGAGGGGGTGTGGCGCTGCTTTCCGGGTCCGCGGCGAGTGTTGACGTCAGCGGCGGCGCCAATGGCACAACTCTGAACCCGGGCGTGCCGTACGGAGCCACGAGCGGCAATTCCGGAATCACTGCGACAAACGTATCGCCGTCCCAGACACCCGGGGTACGGTCGGGCGCGGAGTGTACACCGGATTTGACTATTGCCAAAAGTCATTCAGGCAACTTCACGCGGGGCGCGACCGGAACTTACACCATCACCGTGAGCAACATTAGTCCAGATGCCGCGTCCAGCGGCATCGTTGCTGTAAGTGATACGTTAACCGCTGGCCTGACTCCGACGGGCGCATCCGGTTCAGGATGGTCTTGCTCGATTACATCGCAGACGGTTACCTGTACGCGCTCGGACTCCCTCGGAGCGGCCACTAGCTACCCGGTTATCAATCTTACGGTCTCGGTGGCTCAGTCGGCCGCCGCGACACTGGTTAACACTGTCACCGTCTCTGGTGGAAGTGAACTGAACACAACCAATGACACAGCGTCGGATACAGTCAACATCGTCTCCAGTTCCGACATCGCAATCACCAAAACGGCTTCGCCAAACCCGATAAAACAAGGAAATACTCTCACCTACACTCTCAACGTGACCAACAACGGCCCCTCGGACGCGACCAATGTCACGGGTACCGACACCTTGCCGGCAACCGTCTCATATATTTCCGCAACGCCAACGCAGGGAACGTGTTCGCAGGCAAGTGGAACAGTGACGTGCCTTTTGGGCTCCATGATTAGCGGGGCATCAGCGACCATCACACTCCAGGTGACCGCCGTGACTCCGTCCTCGGCTGTAAACACCGCTTCGGTTAGTGCGGATCAGCCAGACCCTAATTCGTCCAACAACACGGCGACGCAGACTACATTAATCAGCTTTCCTACTGTTGTGAAACTGGAATCATTTACAGCCAAAGCGACCGCCAACGGCATCCTTCTTTTATGGAGGACAGGTAGTGAGCTGCGGAACCTCGGATTCAACCTGTATCGTGAGCAGAATGGGGAGCGAGTTCGGCTGAATCCCTCTTTGGTCGCTGGTTCGGCCCTTACGATCCGGGCTGGCTTGGCGAAACATGGCGCCAAGACTTACGCCTGGATCGATCGCTCGCCGACAACAACCAATTATCTCTACTTTCTCGAAGACGTGGATTTGGATGGCACTCGGACCCTCCACGGACCTGTCTCGCCGCAGGCTGATTTGTTGGCGACTGAGCAACCGCGGGCGCAGATGATTGCGGAGCTGAATGGCAGTCCGGGTCAGAAATTGCATGCCCCCGCAAGCCGCGTTCAAGAGGAACCCTCGCCCGTTTCCCGGATCGCCTCGGAGCAACGAGAAACCCAGTTCCAACTGGCCGCGCAACCGGCGGTCAAGATCCTGATACAGAGTGAGGGATGGTACCGGGTCACGCAGACGGAATTGGGAGCTGCGGGGTTACCTACTTCCGCAGATCCTAGATTCTTGAGACTTTTCACAAAGGGGATCGAACAGCCGATGCTCATCACCGGAGCGTCGGAAGGGTATGGAAAGCTCGGTTCCAAGGCGGCGATCGAATTTTACGGAAAAGGCCTGGATTCACCTTACTCCGACAAAAGAGCCTACTGGTTGGTGGTGGGCGACCGTCCTGGTAAGCGAATTCAGGAGCAGCCGGTTGTCGAAGAAGCTAGGCCCCAAGCACAAAGCTTCCCGCGGGTGGTTGAACTAAAGCCCAGGACTACCTACTTCGCTGCACTGCTCAGAGAGAACAGCGATAACTTTTTTGGCGCGCTTGTTTCCTCAACTCCCGTGGATCAAGTCCTAGAAGCGGTCGATGTTGCATCCTCAGGGGTCGACGACGCGAGGCTCGAGGTTGTGTTGCAGGGCGTAATTGCAGGGGCGCCTCACGATGTAACCGTGACGGTCAATGGCGCAAACCTGGGGAACCTTGCCTTCACCGGACAAGACGAAGGCAAGATCAGTCTCCGAGTCCCTCTTTATCTCATTCATGAAGGTGCCAACACCGTTACTCTCACGGCCCAAGCGGGCGAAGACGATCTCAGCTTAGTAGACTACATTAAGCTCAACTACCCACACACTTATACTGCGGAGTCTAACTCTCTGAAGTTCACCTGCGAAGCAGGGGACCGAGTGGTAGTGAGAGGTTTCCGACAGCCTCCCATGCGTTTGTTGGACATCACTAATCCGACCGAGCCCGTGGCGCTCATTCCCCGCATCGAGGGTGAGAACGGAACGTACGCACTACAGGCTAACATTTCATCGTCCGTCCCCGGCAAGCACACTTTGCTAGCAGTGTCGGGCGAACAAATCTCAAAGCCCGTCCGCGTGATTCACAATGTTCCCTCCAGTTGGCATCGAGCACAACCTGGTGGTGAGGTTGTAATGATCTACGCCCCCGAATTTGCGGGCGAAATAGGACCGCTCGTTCAGCTGCGCCGGAGCCAGGGAAGATCTGTGGCCGCCGTCAATGTTGATGATTTGTACGATGAGTTCAATTTCGGCGAACGGAGTCCGAATGCAATCCGTGACTTCATGAGGCATGCAGCCGCGCATTGGCAGAGTAAGCCGCAATATCTTCTCCTTTTCGGTGGTGCTTCGGTGGATCCGCGCAACTATCTCGGTTTTGGCTTCCTTGATTTCGTGCCGACCAAGATAGTCATGACTTCCGAGCTGAAAACCGCCTCCGATGATTGGTTCTCTGACTTTGAAAGCACTGGTTTTGCTCAACTCTCAACAGGTCGTCTTCCTGTTCGCACGCGAGATGAGGCCAGAACTGTCGTCGCCAAGATTCTCCAATATGAACGCAATGAAAATCTTGGTGACTGGATCAATCAAGTCCTGATGGTTGCGGACCGGGACGACCCGACTACCAGCTTCACTCAGGCAGCAAAGTCCGTGCAGGTGTTGCTGCCAAAATCATTGAAAGTGACCGATGTTTTCGCCGCCGAACTGGACCCCAAAACCGCCGGCGAGGAGATTATCGCTGGGATCAATCGCGGTAAACTGATCGTGAATTATACAGGGCATGGTTCGGTAGAAGTCTGGTCGGGCGAAGACCTGCTGGACGATCGGGCCGCTGAATCGTTGACCAATGGCTCACTTCTGCCAGTGTTTCTGATGATGAACTGCCTCAACGGCTTTTTCCATGATGTCTACACTGAAAGTCTTGCCCAGGCTTTGCTGTTTTCGAAGAATGGGGGTGCAGTGGCGGTTTGGGCTTCCTCCGGGCTGACTTCGCCTGAGCCCCAGTTTCAGCTGGATCAAAACGTAGTCAAGCTTTTATTCAGTCAACCTCCGCTATCCCTCGGAGATGCGACCAGACAGGCAAAGTCAGACATTACCGATTCAGACGCGCGTCGCACTTACATTCTGTTCGGCGACCCACTATTGCTCTTGAAGAGATCTGCTGTCGGCAACAATCAACACTGACATAGGACCTCCTCGCGTCTCGTGTGGGGCGCACGAATAGATTGCCAAGCAGACGATTGCTCTTCTGCAAGATCTTTTTCGGAACTATGAGTGCAACTTTAGCTTTTTTTTTGGCACAGCAGTGCGTTGCGGTCTTTCTCGGCTCAGTCGGCAAGGTGAATTACCAAGGCTTCCACCTGCTCGCGGGTAGCCTAACGGAAGGACTTGGTGCCGCAGAAGTCGACGGCGGGGCAGACTCAATTGTGACGGACCTGCCCAGTGACTATCGAGACAACCGGTTGCGTGGCGGGCAACGAGGGCCACTCAAATGCAGCAGTCAGGTGGAGCGAGCGTCAGCGTTGAAACGCTTTCGAGAAGGCGGAGCTGACGCTCGCCTTCTCGGTTTTTTACTCGGTACAATCGAACCGATCGCACCTGGCACTGAGATAGGTTCCCTATTGTCCTAGGCAACTTTGGGTGGTCCCCGTTTGTCCTGGTCGGTATTCGCTTCGTTGGTGCTGGCTTAGTCCGCGATGACGTCATCGACGCCGACCTCATTGGTAAAGGATAGATTTGGAGTGCCGTCCGGCTCCAGCATTTTCCGCTTTCTCCACCTTCCGATCAGCAGGGCCGTCGTGCCTAAGACGATACCAGCACGACAAAGTTCGCGCGTTGTGCACCGGTGAACTCCGGCCAGGGAACCTGGAGCATCCAGAGTGAAACAGCACCAAACTATCTGTTATGGATTTGAGTGTCTGTGCACAATGACTCCCATTCGATCGAACCGCGCCTACGCAGAAGAAGATGTCCGGCGTGCCAACTTCGTAATGAGGCGAATCTTCGGTTCGTCTTACCGTGTCTTCATCGCCGCTGCAACTTCGGCCACTCGCTGGTACGACTTCAGCCGGTCGGCAGGCTCGTAAGTATCGGTCACAACGATGATCTCGTCGGCGCCTGTATCATTTACCAGCTTTTCCAGCCCGGCCTGCACCGTGGCATTCGATCCCACGATCGCCTCGCGCAACCGGCTTTCGACCGCCGCGCGCTCCATGTCGTCGTGCCAGAGCGCCTCCATGGAATCTACCGGAGGCAATAATTCCACCGGCTGGTTTCGGATCAGCCGCAGAAAACGTTGCTGGGGCGTGGTGAACAGACGCCGCGCTGCCTCATCGGTCTCTGCCGCAATCACCTGCACCGCTACCATGAGATACGGTTTACGCAATACTTCGCTCCGACGGAACTGCTCTCGGTAGAGTTGTGCCGCGGCGTACAAATACTCAGGAGCAAAATGCGCTGCGAAAGCAAATGGTAGACCAAGCATTCCTGCCAGTTGCGCACTAAAGCCGCTCGATCCCAGCAATGTGATGGGCACATTGCTGCCTTGCCCGGGAATGGCTTTCACAGTCTGTCCCGGCTTCTCCGGCCCCAGGTAGGTCCGGAGTTCCTGCAGAAGAGCGGGGAATTCGTCCCCATTCTGGCGCAAGTCTCGCCGCAAGGCCCGCATGGTCTGACCGTCACTGCCGGGAGCGCGTCCGAGTCCGAGATCGATTCGTCCCGGATACATGGCCTCGAGCGTTCCAAACTGTTCCGCCACCACCAGCGGCGCATGATTGGGCAGCATCACTCCGCCGCTGCCCACTCGAATGGACTTGGTCGCTCCCGCCACATGCCCAATCAGCACAGCCGTGGCGGCGCAAGCCAGTCCCGCGATGGAATGGTGCTCGGCCAGCCAATACCGCTTATATCCCAACTGCTCGACGTGTTGCGCCAGCTCTACCGACCGGGCGATGGCGCTGCCTGCGGACTCGCCGGCCCGCATGCCGACGAGATCCAGCACCGAAACCGGCAATCCCTTGTCCATGGTGAATTAGATGAATCAGTGGAGCAAGCGATGCGACCCCTTACCTGCGGGTGCTGCGAAACTGCCTTTGATGTAGCGGTAGAACCTGAGGTGCCCTCGGCCTTTCCAGTAGGGCGCGTCATAAGCGTCGGTCCCGAAACCTGAACGCAGCGCGCTGAAAAAGACGTGTTGGGCGGGATTGACCACAATTCCCGCGTGTCCCTGCCATACCACCAGGTCGCCGACCTGAGGACGGCTCACGCGTTGAAATTCACGGGTTCCGGCAAAGAGATCCGAGGAGGGCGTGTAAGTGTAGGGAAAGCCAGCGCGACTATAGATGGCGTGAACCAGATGCGAACAATCAGGCTCGCGGACCAGATGGGTTCGGGAGTCCAGTGCAGCCGCAATCACGGCCAATCCGTCATCCGGGGTCAGGGTTCGTGGGTGCCTCGAGGCGAGGCCGGAGTTTACCGGCTCCTCACTTGTATGGCTAACGGGGAGCGCACTGGCAGATTTCGGCGGCTGTTGTGCTGATGACAGGCAGGGAGCAAGTCCGCACAAAACCAGCAGACCTATTACCCTTTTAGGGTTGAGCAGCATGCACTTATTATGATGCGGTCTCGGGCGACCGCGCTGGTAACGTTGGTGCTACGACGGGACGACTGAGAGGGGTTAAGCGACCGGAAGCAGCCCGCTGGCGCGAATCGCATCCACGGCTTCGTGGCGATCGTCGGCGTCAACCTCTCTCATGACGCGCCTGATGTGGTTTTTCACCGTAAATTCGGACAGGTTCAGATTCACCGCGATCTCTTTGTTGGTCAGACCTCTCTCCACCAGCCGCATGAGTTCGAGTTGCCGGGCAGTCAGGCAATACTTGGCGCTGCCGGGCGTAATGCCGAGCTTGGCCCTCATCCGGTACTCGTGGGACAGGTGGCGTCCTAAATCCATGCAAAGCTGCGGAGGCCACGCGGCTTCTCCCTGTGCCACCGCCCGCACGGCGGCGATGATTTCTGACGCCGAGGCGTCCTTCAGCAAGTAGCCACTCACGCCACAATATGCCGACTTCATAAACACGCCCGCGTCCCTGTCCATTCCAAAGAGGACAACCTTGATTTCTGGAACCTTCTCAAAGAGGTCGCCGAGCAAGATCATTTCCTCGGTGGTGGCCACGGAGTCCATGAGCAGAATAGAGCAGCGAGAGGCACAAATCTCAGCCACCGAGGACTCGGTGTACCGGCTCACCCCGGCCACGGTTATCCCCCCACGCTTCTGCAGCAAGCGCGCCAGGGTTTCTCTCAGCAAGCGATTCTCGGCTAGTAGGTAAACGTTCAAGCTAGCGGGATGCACTTCGTTGTTAAACTGCACCACTGGTTTGTCCACCCTAAGACCCGACAGAATGTCAGGAAGGTTGTAAACTCGCAGCTACCACAACGGGGGACGCCTCTCTGTTTGATCAAATCCTATGAGGTAAACACCTTCTGTGTCAACAAAATAAAGATTTCGATCCGGTTGCTCGCAGACTCCGATTTGTTCAAAGGACGATGCAAACCCCGCCATCCGGAAGCGATCTTTTTCTGTTACTCCCCGGCTCCGCTCACAAAATTCAATTGATGCTGTGGACTAGATGCGAGGACTAAGGCTTCGGGTTGGTCGGTACGCTTCCCTCTTAATCCGATGGGCCCACCATGCCGGTCCCCATGGTACCTACTGGGCCACTTTCGTGAGCACTCCCACACACCCTACTCTTAAGCCGAAATCCACCCCACGTTGAGCCTTAGACTTTCGCGGTCTTCGGCCGATACTTGATTGACCGTAAGGAGATTGCGATGAACAAGGTGGTCCGCATTCTCGTGGCTAATCGTCCCAAGGTCATGCGAGAGGCGCTGCTGGGGACGCTTTCGGATCAACCTTGGATCCAAGTGGTGGGAGAGGTCGCGAACGACGCCGACATTCCCGACTCGGTGAGTAAGACGTTGCCCGACCTGCTGGTGATCGCCGTTGACGGTCCGGGGAAACGGCCGGCGCTGTGCGACGTGTTGCTGCAAGAGCATCCTAATCTGCGTATCATCGCAGTAGCTCCATATCAGAACTACGGTGTTTGTTATTGGGCTTCGCTGGACATACACTCCGACGACATCGAGCCTTCGGAGGCAGGATTCCTCAGCGCGGTGCGTGGTGTGGCCGAAGGTGTGGGAGTGGAGTTCGAGCCAAAAACACCGGCGAACGCAAGAATCCTAAACTGAACGGGGGCTGGACCATGTTTCACAACCGCAGACTGCTGGTGCTCATGACATGGGTCGCCTTAACGCCGTGCTTGAGCGCACGGGCGCAGCGACAAGAAAGCGACGACCGGAGACCCGAACCGCGCAACGCGGTCACGACCATGCGGAAGGCGGAGCCGTCCGATCTGGCCAAAGACAACATGGCACGCGTAGCCGCGTCTTCGGCCCAAATCCAGAGCGTGCTGGCCAGAGACGCTGGGATCCTTGTCGAACTCAAGGCCTGGGTGGCCAAAGAAGCGACTGATAACGGACAGGTTGTTGATGATTCTCTGCTGACCGACCTGGCCATCTTTGACCGGCTCGATCGCGACGTGGAATTCCGCTCCGTGGCCACGCGCATGGTGCAGCGTTACGGTTACTTGCTGCCCAGCGTCAATCCCGATTCCGAGATCGCAAAGCAGCAAGAACTGGTCTTGAAAGAGCGCGCTCACATCATGGCACAGCGACAGGACCAGGAACAGGCGGCGCTGCTCGCTGCCGCCGAAAGTGAGCGCAAGCAGCAACAGGAGCAAGCAAGAGTTGAACGGACCGCATGTGACCCACGCAATCAAAGCCCGTGCAATCGATCCGCTTTGACGGGAAGGGGAACAGGGGGGTCGTTTCAGGGTGACATCACGATCCCTGACATGACATTGCCAGTTATGCCCGATCAGATGTCGCCCTCCAGTTCGCAGCGAAACTTACGGCGATCCTCCGCCGACCCATCGGACTCCGGCGGGCCCTCAAGTATGGGCTCGAGTCTGACCTTGGCTTCGGACTCCACGCGGTATCCGTCTGATGGCGCTTCAAGCGCGGGCGTCGGCGCGGGCGTCGGCGCGGGCGCAGGTTCAGCCCAAGGGATGGGTATGGGAACGGGCGAAGGTATGCCGGCGGGCGGTATGGATGGCCTTGACGGCCTGCTTCGCCGCGGCAACCTCGGGGATCTTTCCGCGGCTGAGAACCGCTTCGATGTGACCGCCCCATCGTTGAAAGACATGAATCGGACGGTGCGGCTGCCGGGCTCGCGTGGGGCATGGGATGCAAGGGATAGGGACCTCCCGCCGGTGGCGATGGTTCACAAGGTCAGCCCTTACGCCGACATTCCCTCGCTTTACGACATGTACGTTCAGGCTGCTTCCCGGGATCGTGAACCGGAACGCTTCGGCATGGAGATGTTCCGCAACGGCACGCGACAGCTGGATGCGATTCCAATGGATTTGCCCGTCGGGCCGGACTACGTGGTTGGACCAGGGGATGGTTTGGCCATCAACCTATGGGGGGGCGTATCGCAGAGAATGATTCGATCGGTGGATCGCGAAGGCCGGATCACTCTACCTGAAGCCGGACCGGTGCTGGTCAGCGGGCGGACACTGGGAGAGGTGCAGGAATCAGTGCAACAGGTGCTGCGTTCCCAGTTCCGGGACGTTTCGGCGGACGTCTCCCTATCGCGATTGCGAACCATTCGCGTTTATGTCGTGGGAGAAGTCGCCGAACCGGGCGCTTACGATATCAGCTCGCTTTCCACGCCGCTTAATGCTTTATTTGCCGCTGGAGGAATCACCCAGCGGGGCTCGCTGCGCCACCTCAAACATTACCGGGGCAAGCAACTCATCGAAGAAGTCGATGCCTACGACCTATTGCTGCATGGCGTGGGCTCGGATCTCAAGCGGCTGGAAAACGGCGACTCTCTGCTCGTTCCTCCGATGGGTGCACAGGTCACCGTGAGCGGAATGGTTCGGCGGCCCGCACTCTACGAATTGCGCGGAGAAAGTTCGCTGGCCGATGTTCTGGATCTGGCGGGCGGAATCCTGCCGGCAGCGGCCCTGCGTCATGTCGAGGTGCAGCGTCTGGAGGCCCACGAGAAGCGCACCATGCTGACTTTGGATCTTTCGCCCGACGGCACTCCCGACAGTGTGACCAAGCAACTCGCCACTTTCAAAGTTCAGGATGGCGACCAGATCCATATCTTTCCGATTGCCCCGTACAACGAACAGGTGATTTATCTGCAGGGCCATGTTCTTCGTCCTGGACGCTATTCTTATCGTGATGGCATGACCCTGAAAGATTTGGTCGGCTCCTACAGCGACCTTCTGCCTGAACCTGCCGGACACTATGGCGAGATTGTGCGGCTCAACCCGCCCGACTTCCGTCCCAGCGTGGAAAGCTTTGACTTGTCTGCGGCCTTGGCCAATCCCGCGGAGTCGCCGAAACTGCAGCCGCTTGATACCGTGCGTATCTTTAGTCGGTTCGATTTCGAACCCGCTCCCACGGTTTGGGTTGGCGGCGAGGTGCGCGCGCCAGGAAAATATCCCACTTCAGGACAGGTGCGCCTGCGGGACGCGATCTATTTGGCGGGAGGAGTTTCGACTGATGCCGGACTCGATACGGCCCAACTCTTCCGCACCCAGACCGATGGCACGCTGAAAATTTTCAGTGTGAATCTGGGTGGAGCACTGTCCGGAAATGCCACGGACAATATTTTGCTCGAGCCCCGCGATCGCGTGCTGATCCATCGCAACTCGGCCCAGGTGGAGCCCGCAACCGTTTATGTGAAGGGCGAAGTCGCCAAGCCCGGCCGCTATCCCCTGACCACCAACATGCACGTGGAGGACCTGGTGAACGTGGCCGGAGGTCTCAAGAGAAGTGCCGACCCCACGCACAGCCGACCTCACACGCTACGCCCTGGGGGCGCAGACTGGTACTTCATATCAAAATCTACCAGTTGAACTTTCTGCCGCATTGAGCGGCAATGAAAACAATAACCTGCAACTGCGGGACGGAGACGTTCTGACCATCCGCCAGTCGCAGGGCTGGAATGACATCGCCGCTTCGGCGACGGTGCGGGGCGAAGTTCAGCATCCGGGTTCTTACGGCATTCGGCCGGGTGAGCGCCTGAGTTCGGTTCTCGAGCGCGCCGGAGGCTTCTCGCCCCAGGCTTATCCCTACGGCGCCGTGCTGATGCGGCGCGAGGTGCGCGAGGTTGAGATGAAGTCTCATTTGGCCCTGGTGCAGCGCCTTAAGGCGGAGCAGATAAACCTGAGAGCGCTTCCTGAAGGCGATGCTGACCAGAGGAATGCAAAGCTGACGGCCATCGCGCAGACCGAGACTACCCTGACCCAACTGGAGTCCACCGCGCCCGTAGGCCGGGTCGTAATGCACATCCAGCCGGACATCAATCGTTGGCGCGATACGGCGGCCGATGTTGCTTTGCGCGATGGCGATGTGCTCTTGATACCCAAGAGAGAGAACTATGTGATGGTGTCAGGACAAGTATTCAATCAGACCGCAATCAGCTACCGGCCGGGCAGAAGCGCTAACTGGTATCTGAGTCAGGCGGGAGGATTGACGCAGGTTGCGGACAAGAGTGCGGTCTTCGTGGTCCGGGCGGATGGATCCGTGATCTCTTCGAAGAATAATAGTTCTGGATGGTGGGGCGGCAATCCAATGAACGCTGCGTTGAAGCCCGGAGATTCCATCGTTGTGCCGGAAAAGGCACCAAGAATCGGGCCTCGTAATTGGACCACGGCTCTGCAGGCTGCACAGATCGCCACTTCGGTCGCGCTGACGATCGCGTACATCAAGCCGTAATGAGGAAGAGTCTGGCGATGGGGGTCAAGAGGTTTGTGGTGGCATGCGCGTGGATTGTGGTCGAGCCTCACCGTCACGGAACGGGCGCTGGGCGTGTCGCAGACGGGCGATTCGAAGACGCAGGACACGAAAAAGCAGGATACGGAGAAGCCCGCGGGTGACGAGGGCACAGCCAATGCGAAAGGCGAAGGCAAAACAAAAACCGCGCAAGATTCCAGCACGCTCGACAAGGAGCCGCTAGGAACTCCGCACTTGCGCCTTACTGATTTAGGAAGAGATTTTGTGCTGGATCAAAAACAAATCTGGACCAGTCCTCGTCATCTCCGGTTCTCGGACACTGAATGGCTGGTGCCCCTGGCGGGAATCTCGACCGGACTTTTCATGACTGACAGTGATGTCAGCCGGAACCTGTCGCATGTCCCCAGCACGCTGAGCCACTACAACACGCTTTCGAACGCCGGGGTCGGGGCGCTGGTCGGCAGCGCTGCCGGAATGTGGTTATTGAGCTATCCCTCGCATAACGAACACTGGCGCGAAACCGGACTGCTGGCGGGCGAAGCCGCGCTCAACAGCCTCGATTCCGGTTGAGGTGTTCAAGTACGGACTGGGCCGTGAACGCCCGCTTCAGGGGATGGGCGGCGGAGGCTTTTTTCAGGGGGGCACATCTTTCCCTTCGGAACACAGCGCCGCAGCCTGGGCGGTGGCAGGCGTGATCGCCCACGAATATCCCGGTCCGCTACCCAAACTCTTTGCTTACGGTTTGGCTTCGTTGGTCAGCTACTCCCGGATTCGGGGAGAGCAGCACTTTCCGTCCGACGTTTTCATTGGCGGCATCATCGGCAGCCTGGTGGCGCAGCAGATTTACAGCCGCCATCACGATCCAGAACTGGGAGGCAGCGAGTGGCCGTCGATTGGGGAATTGTTTCGCGAGGGTCGCGCCGCGCCGGAGAATCGCGGATCGCCTTACGTGCCGCTGGATAGCTGGGTGTATCCCGCGATTGATCGGCTGGCGGGCTTTGGCTTGATAGACAGTGCGTTTGCCGGAGACCGGCCCTGGACCCGGCGGGAGTGTGCGCGGCTGGTGAGTGAAACCGAGGATCTCATGGCCGGCAGGGACGACCAGAATAGTCAGGCGCAAGGTCTTATCGCCGAACTGGAGCGCGAATTTCGCCCGGAACTTCAACCTACGGATGAAAACGATGGCGGAGCCTTCCGGGTAGAATCTTTGTATTCGCGCACCGAGTACATTTCCGGCCAGCCAATTAGAGATGGCTATCACTTTGCTCAGACCCAGATCAATGATTTTGGTCGTCCTTACGGCCAGGGTTGGAACACGGTAAACGGCTTTTCGACATATTCCACATGGGGCCGTTGGGTGGGTTATTTTCGCGGCGAATGGCAGGCATCGGCAGGTTTGCCGGCGTTCTCCTTGCCGACGCGTCAAACCATTCAGCAGGTCAACCGCCTTCCGCAGCTGCCGCCCGACGTGGGTCAACCCGCCGTAAATCAGTTCCAGGTGCTTGATGCCTATGTCGGTTTGGCATTTTCGAACTGGCAGGTGACTTTTGGCCGGCAGAGCCTATGGTGGGGGCCGGGCGACGGTGGGCCGCTGATTTTCAGTGATAACGCCGGCCCGCTCAATATGTTCCGCATTAATCGAGTCACTCCCTTCAAGCTGCCCAGCGTATTAGGCTGGCTAGGACCGTTGCGTCTGGAGTTTTTTCTTGGCCAGCTGGAAGGGCACCAATTTATCAGAGGGCAAAGTGGCCTCGCGGGCAGCTTTCTACATACGATCCACCCGCAGCCCTTGATTCACGGCGAGAGATTTACCTTCAAGCCCACACGTAATTTCGAGTTTGGTTTCTCGCGGACCGGGATCTTCGCCGGTCAGGGAGTCCCCTTTACTCTGCACACGTTCGGAAAAAGCTTCTTCGGTTTGGGAAATGGCACGCCGGGAACGTCGTCGGATCCCGGGGATCGGCGGTCGGGAATGGATTGGACGTATCGTGTGCCCAAGCTGCGCGACTGGGTGACGTTCTACGGGGACGCGTTCACCGACGACGAGATTTCCCCCATCGCATACTGGGACCGCTCCGCAATCCGCGGAGGTCTTTATTTTTCGCATCTGCCGCGCATCCCGAAGCTTGATCTGCGCGTCGAGGGTGTCTACACCGATTTGCCGGTCGGAGGAAAGTTAACGGGCGGTTTTTTCTACTTCAACACTCGATATTTGAGTGGCTACACGAACAATGGACAGTTGCTCGCAAGCTGGATCGGTCGAGAAGGACAGGGTGCCCAGGGCTGGGCAAACTATTGGTTCAGCGCGCGAAATCGACTACAGTTCAACTATAGACATCAGAAAGTCAGCCACCAGTTTATCCCCGACGGGGGCACCCTGACGGACGTGGGCGTGCGCAGCGATTATTGGCTACGTCCTAATCTCGGCCTCAGCGCTTGGGTTCAGTACGAGCGGTGGCTGTTTCCTGTGATTCAGTCGAATTCGGCGCGAAATGTGACGACCGCGGTGGAAGTTCAGTTTCAGCCGCAAAAGTTATTTCAAAGGTCTGCGGCGAATACGGCGAACAACATGTCTGGAATCAGTGGTCGACCTTGAGCTTGTGATTCCGAACCGAAGACGGGGTCAAAAGCCGGAGGAACCTGGCGGCTAGAAACTGGGTATAGCGCGGAAGAGTTTAGAGTTTAAGGGCTGGATTTGGAGTTGGCGGTCTAAAGGGTATTGATTGAGGGGATTAGCTCACGGATGCCCTGTAAGTGAGAGGGCGAAGCTGTGACCCCCACCGGAAGTTTGCCATGTTCGGAGAGATGACTCGCGTAGCGGAAGCGGCGGGTACAGAGCTTGCGGGAAGAAGTATTCTCCTGTGCACGGGAAATCAGGTGAGAAGGCTAGCTGATCTCACCCTCACGTTACCGGGGACTAAGTTAGATCATTCTAGGTTAGACGGGTAGAACTGTGGCCAAGGTAGATACAAAATCGCGCACCGGTATTCCTCCGCAGCCGCCGCTGCAGGAAGTTGCGCTGGGAGATGTCCAGTTTAGAGACTTCCGTGAGAATTCGATCGAACGTCTGCGACTGCTCTGGGAGCAAAGAACCTTCCTTGCAAAGACAGCGGCGCTGGGCTTGCTAGTTGGCGTGCTGATCGCGTTCGCGATTCCAACGGAATACCGAGCCTCGGTTCAGTTGATGCCGCCCGACAACCAGTCGAACGCAGGAATGCTCTTCGCAGCACTAGCGGCCAAAGCAGGAGGAGGAGGCAGCGGCGGCCTGGGAGCGATTGCCGGAGACCTTCTGGGAATCAAGAATTCGGGAGCACTCTTCATCGGAATTTTGCGGAGCCGGACGGTCGCCGACCGTGTGGTGCAGCGTTTCGATCTCAAGAGAGTCTACCGAACCAAGCTCGAAGAAGACGCCCGTTCAGAACTGACAGATAACACCGCTCTCTCGGAAGATCGCAAGAGTGGAATTGTTACCATTATGGTTTCTGACAGAGATCCGCAGCGGGTTGCCGCCATCGCCCAGGCCTACGTTGACGAACTGGATCGACTGGTGGCTGAACTCTCGACCTCCGCAGCTCACCGCGAGCGCGTGTTCTTAGAAGGACGACTGAAGGAGGTCAAGCAGGAATTAGACCGTGCAGCGCACGATTTGAGCCAGTTTTCCAGTAAGACTGCTGCGATCGATATTAAAGAGCAGGGCCGAGCCATGGTAGACGCAGCCGCGGTGGTCCAAGGGCAATTGATCGCGGCGGAGTCGGAATTAAAAGGTATGGAAGCCATCTATACCGCTAACAACGTGCGGGTACGATCGGTTCAGGCTCGCATCACGGAATTACAGCGACAGCTGGATAAATTGGGCGGTAGCTCTACCGCCACAAACAATCAATCCGATCCAACTGGTGACTCAGTCTATCCTTCGATCCGACAGCTTCCGCTGCTGGGCGTCACCTATTTCGATCTTTATCGGCGGAACAAGATCCTGGAAGTTGTTTACGAAACTCTGACTCAACAGTACGAACTATCCAAGGTCGAGGAGGCCAAGGAACTTCCCAGTGTGAAAGTCTTGGATGCAGCGATCGTGCCCGAGAGAAAGTCGTTCCCGCCGCGGCTGCTGCTTGTGGCCTTGTGCGGTTTGCTGGCGCTGGCCGGAGCCATACTCTGGATATCTGCCCGCCTCCGTTGGGAGCGAGTCGATTCGGCCGATCCGGGTAAGATCTTGGCACGGGAAGTTTTCGCCTCCCTCAATTCCAAGATGCCTTGGGCCACCCCGAACGGTTCGGGAGCACAAGCGATGACCCATAGCGTCTGGACTCGGATTGTAAGACGCCGCGACTCCGGCCCTGATCAGGAATGATTGTTTCCGCCACGATTGCTCCGTGAAACGCAAGCGGTGGACAACTGCCCGCGACTCCCCAGATGATGCGACGCACACAAGAGTTCGTACGAAGAAAGTTTCCGCGAGGATCTTTTGCACGCGCAGCGTCGATTCTCGCGGGGGGGGCGGCGTTCAGTCAGGCGCTGGCGGTTTTGGCTTCTCCAGTCCTTACTCGCCTCTATTCGGTGGAGGATTTCGGCTATTTCCAGATATACATGGCCTTCATGGCTTTCGCCGTGCTCGCGGTTACCCTGCGTTATGAACAGGCGATCTTCCTCCCGGAGAAAGAAGAGGTTGCCGCAAATTTAGTTATTGTCACGATATGTACGGTCCTGGCGATGAGCATTCTCTTCGGCTTTCTGGCGTGGGCGGCTCATCGATACGGCGTATTGCCAACCAGCGCCGCAGGCTTGCGGCCTTATGTGGGAGTGATTCCCTTTGCGATCTGCGGGGCCGGCATATATCAAACGTTGAGTATCTGGGCGCTACGCCAAAAGGCCTATCAACGCGTCATGGGGACCAAGATCGCGCAAGTCGGGAGCCAGATAACCATCCAGACTGGGATGGGAGTTCTCCACGCCGGGACACTGGGCTTGTTCGTCGGCGACGCGATTGGCCGCGTGGCGGGCAGCGTGAGCCTGGCACGCCTGGCGTGGCATCGAAATCGGAGCGCTTTCCAGTTTGCTCGATGGAAGACCATCTGGAGCGCCGCAGTCCGTTACCGGCGCTTCCCTTTGGTATCGAGTGGCGCCGCATTGGTGGGGGTCGCCGCCTATAGCTTGCCTCCACTGCTGATGGCTCAACTGTACGGGCCAAAGACATTGGGCTGGTTCGCCTTGGGCGATCGTGTATTGGGCGCTCCTGCAGTTCTCATCGGTCAGGCAGTTTCCCAGGTGTACTGCGTTGAGGCCGCCTCGCTGAACGTCTCTGATCCGAACGCGTTTAACGCCTTGTTTCTGCGGTCCATGAAGCGACTTCTATGGCTCGGACTCATGCCCTTCCTGATTTTCCTGCTGTTTGGCCCGTCTCTCTTTGGACTTGTATTTGGTGCATCCTGGCGAGAAGCCGGCGTTTATGCCAGGTGGCTGGCAGCCATGCACTATGTGGCCTTGGTATCGTGGCCGCTGACTCCGACGCTGAATATTCTCGAGAAGCAATTCTGGCAGTTGGGGTGGGATGTCGGGAGGCTCGTGCTTACCGTAGGATCGCTGTGGCTCGCTCATCGCTGGGGATGGTCCGCGCGATCGGGAATTGCGGCATTTGGCGCCGCCGTGCTGGTGGGCTACGCATCTCATCTACTTCTATCGCATCACGCCATCAAAGCAAGAATACGCAAGTTCGAGGCGGATAAGCCCGCCCAGGCTAGCCCAGCCCCAGAGTATGTAGAGTCAGGAACGTTGTAGCGAAGGGTGGGGCGGGCCACGCCGAGAAACAGGTTTTGCGAAACGGGCAACGAGCTTTTGTGGTTCCACTCCTAGAAGAATATCAGCATGACAAACGTAAACGAGGAAAGGAGTTGGAAGCGACGGGGATGGCTTGTGCTTGGTATCGTGACTTTCGTTGGTAGTTTCCAGCAGGTCTATTTGAAATGGCTGTTTCCGGTTTTTGGTTACTACGGATTTGAAAATAGCAACCCCAAGATCGGATATCTCTTGCTGGCCTGGGTGCTTTCCGTAGGTCCAGCATTGTGGATGCCGATCAGATTGACTCGGCCCTCACAGCTCATATATTGGGTTCTCTACCTAACGGTTTTTATCCCATCCATGTTTGTTCCGCTCTATGTAGGGCTTCGGGATGCGACAGAAGTGGCTAGTCTGATGGTCACCTTGTTCACGGGCTTTGCTATCACCGGCATGAGTTATGGTCTTCCGTTGCTCAGGTTTCATCCTCCTTCCATTTCGCCGCGCGCGTACAAGCGAGTTTTTTTCTGCATCGCGGCCGGCCTGGTGCTCTGGGTACTGGTAGTTTTTCGTGGCAATTTTAAGATCGTTTCGTTCGCTGATATCTATGACCTCAGATCCGCCGCCGACGACCTCATGGAAGGAAGTTCCGTTCACTATGCCGTGATGTGGCTGTCGGCAGTGATCGGCCCGTTTCTGCTGGCTGGGGGCATGGTGTACAAGCGAATCTCCATGTTCCTTGCCGGGGTGCTGGTACAAGTCCTCGTGTATAGCGCTATGGGCGCCAAGACGGTAATCGTTTCTGTGATTGTTGTCCCAGTTCTTGCGTTCATCTTGCGCGATAGAGCTGCGTCATTTGGCCTGAAGCTCAGTTGGAGCTGTGCACTGTTTACCCTAGCCCTATTTCTGGGACGTTCCCTTGGCGGGTCCGATAGCCTTTTCTTCTGGCTCTTATCCCTGGTGTTCATGCGTACCTTTGGCATCTCTGGCCTCAATACAACTTGGTATCAAGATTTTTTCTTGCGTAATCCTCTGACCTACTATTCTCATATCAAGGGTGTGAGCTGGTTCGTAGTCTACCCTTACGTCAATCCACTGGGTATTGAGGTGGGCTCCTTTTATTCCGGAGATCCCACACTCGACGCAAACGCTCATTTTTGGGCCACCGATGGGCTCGCGGCGTGGGGTCTGTGGGGTATTCTGCTGGTTTCGGTGGTGTGCGCCTTGGTGTTTTGGGTATTGGACTCGAGCGCAAAAGGACACGATCTGCGGTTTACCGCCCTGGTGGTGACGGTTGAGGCTCTGAATCTGGCAAATGTCTCACTATTTACAAGCCTACTCTCAGGAGGATTGGGTCTCCTTATGATTTTTCTGTACTTCGCTCCCCGATCTTACCCAGAGTCTGGCTTTGCCCGGGTTGCTCATCCGGCCATGAGACCTGTTCCTCAGCCATGAATATCATTGACAAAGTTCTTAGCAGGCCCGAACTCGAAGAATATCCCCCTGTTCTGGTCGATGTCGGAGCGTCTTCCGGGGTGAATCCGGCGTGGAGAGCTTTGGCGAAATACTCCATTTGTATCGCCTTCGACGCAGATGATCGTGGCATGGGCCAGACTCGCCGGGACTCCAATCTCTACAAACAACTTCATGTTTACAATCGCATCTTGACAAGTGGAGAGGAGACGACGTCCGACTTCTATTTAACCCACGATGCGCCGTGCTCCAGCATGCTACTTCCCGATACAGAAGGGCTTTCGGCCTGGGAATTTGCGGACCGTTTTGTCGTAGTAGAGAAACAAACCGTGCCAACGACGAATTTGCAGGCGGTCCTAACCCAATTGAACCTCGATCGAGTCGATTGGTTCAAGTCGGACTCGCAGGGAATCGATCTCAGATTATTTCTGAGCCTTGGCGATGCCCTTGTTCAGAAAGTGTTGATGGCTGAGTTTGAGCCCGGGGTGATTGATGCATACCAGGGAGACGACAAACTCTGGACCCTCATGTCCTGCATGCACGATCGGGGCTTCTGGATGTCGGATATGTCAGTCTTGGGTTCCAATCGCATTAGAAAAGAGTTGCTGAAATGTTTCACGCGATTTGAACGCAACTACATGGTCCACCTGCTGAAGATATCTCCAGGCTGGGCGGAAGTTGCCTACATGAATTCGTTCTCGGCCAATGAACTCGGCAAGAGAGAGTATTTGCTGGGATGGGTATGTGCTTCTATCAAACGACAGTACGGTTTCGCTTTGGAGTTAGCAGTTGGTGCCAAGGCCCGTTTCGACGATGCACTGTTTGATACCTTGTATCAGCACTCGCTCACGGCTATAAGACGGTCGTATCTTAACCTGCCAGCCTATTTCCCTCTGTTTCGTCGTGCGCTACGCCGGTGGAAGCGATTGAGGCTGCACTGGGAACATCCAACCGTAGGCCTCGTGGATTCCAGCCCGAGCGAAGGTGTGACTGGCAAGGATACGTGCGGAAACTGACATTCTGGAGCACCATAACAGGCTGCCGCTGATTAACAGACATCTTGTCATTGAGATCCGGGAGGGGAAGGACTAGGTATTTCTTTTGGTAGAAGAGCAAAATTCGCTTGGAGCAGGGATCCGCGTGAGCAAGCCCAGTTGGCTCCGGGAACGATATCGCTACTCCAAACGCCTACTCAGGGCTCTCCGGGGCCAGGATACGGGTGCGTCGGTCCAGATCAGGTGCCCCAGAATGCGCCTGGGGAACGATCGTGCACGGTGGTGTATTTCCCCAATTGGCATCGGCCCTCAGAGCGTAATCTACTCGTTTGGAGTAGGCCAGGACGTATCCTTCGATTTGGAGCTTATTCGACGGTTCGGGGTGCAGGTTCATGCCTTCGATCCGACACCTCGGTCAATTGAGTGGCTGAAGTCTCAGAAGCTTCCCGAGCAGTTTGTATTTCACGACTATGGTCTAGCCGAGTTCGACGGGATCGCGACCTTCAATCCGCCAGAAAATCCGGCTTATGTTTCCTACAGTGCTGTTCCCAGAGGCAGTGGGCCAGTTTTGACTGTGAAGGCGCCCGTTCGTCGATTGACCACAATTATGGAAGGCCTGGGCCACCGAAGTATCGACTTGCTGAAAATGGATATTGAAGGAGCAGAATACAACGTAATCAGTGACTTACTCTCGAGTGATGTTCATGTGGATCAGCTGCTGGTTGAGTTTCATCACAGCAGGCCGGAGCTCGGCCTGCTCAAAACAAGGCAAACAATGGATCAGCTGAACCGCGCGGGATTTAGAATATTCGACATTTCTTCCTCAGGGGACGAGTTCAGTTTCAAAAAGGCCTAGCCGCCAGGAATTCTTAAATTGGTTTCCCTTTCCGACATCGGAAGTGATTCGAATTCGCCCATTCGGCAATGGGAGAAGCACTACCAGACCATGGCAACTCCCTTGCCCGTCGCGGCTGACTGGTGGATCGTCGCTTGTTGGAGAAAAAACCTTTTCGACCCCATTCTCCACGAGTTGAAGGGGAAGCTCGTAGTGGATGTCGGGTGTGGAACCGCCGCTCGACTTGCGACGATTGCGCCCATTGAAACCTATAAATACCGCTACCTAGGGGTTGACTCTTCCTTTGATGCCCTCAAGCGCGCCGCTTTGAATATGCGCGGTGGGACTTTTGTTAGGGCAGACCTCGACAAGTTTCACCTTAAATTTGGCGCGGCCGATGTTTTGCTGTGCCTGGGAGTTCTAATGTATTTCCACGACTTCACTGCAGTGCTGCGGCGATTCTTGGAAATCCTGAAACCCGGTGGTTTTTTGCTGGTGCATGAGCAAGTACAGCGAAGGTCTTGGAGGAATACGGTTCGACCTCTGTTTCCTGTCAAGCAAGATCCTTTTCCGAACGCGCTGGGCGTAAACAGAAAGGAACTGTGCAACTATCTTTCACAACGAGGAACCATTCTGCATTCGCACCTCGCAGGCAGTCCTTTTCGCAGGCTGTTTATGAGAGTTCTCGACCACTCTTCACTTGAATCAGTGCGACCTCTCGCAGCGTTGTGCGATTCATGTTGGTGCGCCACTGCAGGTCGGGTCTGGCCCGCGGTTGGCGCTGCCGAACTGCAGATTCTGTTTAAAAAGAACTAGCGGTCTAGGCGCGTGGGCGGCCACAAATCTGGGAAGGCTATGACAACAGGTGTGAAAAGAGCAAGAAGCAGTTTTCTGGTGTTTGGCAGTCCTCTCATCGGGGAGCCGGAGATCGAAGAAGTCATTGCGACTCTGCGGAGCGGCTGGATCGGCACTGGCCCACGGGTGGCAAAATTCGAAGCACAAATGAGCGAGTACACGGGTGCCGAACACAGCATCGCTGTCAGTTCCTGCACTGCAGCACTTCATTTGTCGATGCTAGCGCTGGGCATCGGTCCCGGCGATGAAGTTGTCACCACGCCGATGACGTTCGCAGCGACCGCAAATGCGATCGTACACACCGGGGCGAAGCCCGTTTTCGCGGACGTGAATCGGAAGACGATGCTGATCGATCCCCAGAACTTCGAAGCGGCCATCACGCCTCGAACCAAGGCCATCATTCCGGTGCATCTTGCCGGTCGGCCTTGTCCGATGGACGAAATCATAAGCATTGCCAGGAAATACGGAATCTACGTTGTCGAGGATGCCGCCCACTGCATTGAGGGGCGCTACCACGGCCAGCGTATCGGTAACATCGGCGACCTCACCTGCTTCAGCTTCTATGTGACCAAGAATCTCACCACAGCGGAAGGCGGCATGGTCGCCACAAATAACAAGGAATGGGCCGACAAGATTCGGAGCCTGGGATTGCACGGAATGGACAAGGATGCTTACAAGAGATTTAGCGACACTGGCTACAAGCACTATCAGGTGATCGCCCCGGGCTACAAGTACAACATGACGGACATTCAGGCGGCGCTTGGCATTCATCAACTCCAGCGCATCGAGGCATCATGGGTTCGCCGCAACGAGATTTGGAACTACTACCAGAGCGCGCTGTCGGATCTGCCAGTTTGTCGCCCCGCTCCGGACGAAGAGAATGTCCGTCACGCTCGTCATCTGTATACCATCTTGGTGCATGAACTGGAATGCGGCAAGAACCGTGATCAAATACTTAGCTCGCTGCACAAACAAAATATTGGCGCGGGGGTTCACTATACGGCGCTCCATCTCCATCCCTACTATCACCAAACATTCGGATTCAGTGAAGGGGCATACCCAAACGCAGAGTGGATCGGCGAAGGAACTGTTTCGCTGCCTCTGAGTGCTAAGCTCACGGATGAAGACGTGGAAGACGTGGTGGCAGCATTACGCCAAGCGGTCGCGAGTTAAGAAAATGCAGAGTCAGATTCACCGACGCGCACACGGCCCCAAAGTCCTCTTCTTCTCGACGTATGTCTCATATGAGAGTGGAGCTTCACACGCTCTGCTTCAGACAATAACCAGGGTTGAGGCCGCCGGCATCAAGCCACTAGTAGTGGTTCCAGACTCGGCAGATAGTCATGCTATGTTTCCCGACAGTAAGTTCGACGTTGTTTATCTGAAACTTCTTCGGCCTCGGCGGACATGGAATCCCGCAACCCAGACCAGGTACATCGTCAGCTTCCCCGCCGCCTTTTTTCTGCTGCGGCAGATAGTCCGTCAAAGAAACGTTGAGCTCGTGCATTTCAACGAAATCACTGACTTCATGGCCGGAATCGCGGCAAAATGGTGTGGGATTCCTTGCGTTTGCCATGTTCGTTCCGATTGTCCCCCTAACCCGTATCGAAGTTTATTGCTTTCCACGCTGAGGCGTACCACTGACGCCATCATAGTTCCTTCAAAATCCACTGCAGCTTGGATCGCTTCAGCGGAGACTAGCCTTAACGCCAGGATAAGACTGGTCTATGACTATGCATTCGACGCAACCGACTATCTCAAGCCTCAACCCGCTTCAACATTCCGTCAGGAATTGGGCATCCCCTCCGACGAAGTTCTGGTTGTGTTGGTCTCAAAGCTTGTTATACCCAAAGGACACCTCTGCTTCATCCGCGCCGCCGAAAAGGTGTTAAAGAAATCGAAAGGTGTCCACTTCGTCATTGTGGGTGGACCCATCCCCGGACGCGAGGCTGACGCATCCTCAATCAGGAGGCTGGCGGAAACACTGACTCCAGCGCCGGGTCTTCACTTCGTAGGGCCACGATCGGACCTTCCCGCCATCTACGCGGCCTGTGACATCGCCGTCCATTGTCCCATTTTTCCCGATACTTACCCGACCGTGGTCTTACTGCCGATGCTCATCGGCAAGGTGGTCATCGGGAGCAATATCGGTGGTATTCCTGAACAAATCGAACCCAACAAGACCGGCATTTTGGTCCCCCCTGACGATCCTGATGCGCTAGCGAGTGCCATTTTGGGTTTGTCACGTGATCCTGCCGGTCGCGCGCTCTTGGGCTCGTCTGCCATGAGTAAAATTCGATGTGGATTGGTATCAGAGACACAAGGGCGGATTCTTGCGGACCTCTACGAAGAAATGCTGAAGGTCAACCGCCGACCTGCCGGTAGAGGGCGCGAGGGTTCAGCAAAGGATTGCTTTTTCGCAAGGGAGAACTCGTAAGACTGTGCTCAGGTCGGTACGCTGGTCGTTGTCAGGTTGTTGCAGGCCCGAGGAGACGGTTTGTCGCTAGCGACAAGTGTGATCGCAGGACAACGTTCGCGAAGCGCTAGGTTCCATCAACGAATCGAGGCGGCATATAGCGCCGGTCTTTGAAGAATGCCGGTGACAAGTACCTTCGGGAGGACGCGGAACAGGCGAACTTCGGCCATTGGTATACATTTGCCAACAAGCACTCAAGACCTCCCAGACTAAGGAAAATAAAGTGTATCGCTTGCGAGCGACGAAGAATGGTTCGGCGGTCGCCGGTTTGAAAGGCTTCAAATTCTGATGCGATGCTCAACACATCGATGATGCGAATCGTGCTGCTGACAGAGACATTCTCTAGGAAAATGGGTTACCTAGAGACTCTCTTGCCTAAATATTTAGCCCGACTGGGGGCCCAGGTCCATGTGATCAGCATGGATTTACCACCCTACTACTGGATGAAGGCCTTCGGTGAGACGTATGGTCACTTTTGTGAAGAACTTCAAGCCGGTTCCGTCGAAGCTTGTGATGGTTACACGTTGCACGTTCTTGCTCACAAGAAGGTAGCGGGATACATGAGGATGGATGGTTTGCGAAGGAAACTTCGCTTGATTCGTCCTGACGTCGTCCAGACGATGTCAGTAATCGGCTGGATCCCTCTTGACGCTGCGTCTTATCAGCCTTTATTGGGCTACAAACTTTTTACTGGTTGCCATACGACCGCCTCAGTCTTCCCGTTGGCAACTCGACGACTTCCCTGGTGGAACAAATCACGTTTGCAGTGTTCGTTGGCTCGCGCTATTCCTGGCCGCCTGGTCAGTTGCTTCAGCGAAAAGTGTTACGCCGTCACCGAGGATTGTGCACATATTGCTTCAAGCTTCTTTGGTGTGCCACCGCACAAGGTAGATCTGATGTATTTGGGAGTGGACACAGAATATAACTACCCGGTCGCGACGGAAGCTGCAACTAAAGAGCGGCTCTTATTGCGGCAAGAGCTTGGATTTAATGAAGAAGATATCGTGTGCATCTGCACCGGAAAGTTTACCGGGGAGAAGAAGCTTTTCCTTCTAGCGGAGTCGGTGGAGCAGCTCAAAGCAAGAGGGGAACCCTTTCGAGCCCTGTTCATTGGAAATGGACCCGAAAGGCGAATGCTCCAGAAATACTCGTCTTCCACAATTGTCGACTTTATGCCGTTCTCGGAGGTGGGACAATACTATCGCGCTGCCGACATAGGCGTCTGGCCCGGAAACGAAAGCACCTCAATGTTAGACGCCGCAGCATGCGGTCTGCCGGTGGTCGTCAGCGACCAGGTCGTGTATAGAGCGCCCGTAAATGGGAATGGGCTTACCTTTAAGAGCGATAGCGTAGAAGCTTTGATGGGTGTTTTGATGAAACTACGCAAGCCCCAGACTAGGCAGAGCTTCGGCTCAAGCGGCGCGCTTCGAATGGCGCGCGAATTCAGTTGGCAGGCCGTTGCAATGCGAAGGCTAGGGGATTACAAGACTGCGCTGGGTTCCAATGGCTCCTTGAATCGGAAATCAGAGAGGATCGGTTCTCTCGCCAGGTCGGATTGAGATAGTGGTAGTACTCTCCCTGCTACGGGGATCCGCTGACGTCCTGCATAGCTAAGTGCAGGAATGTGTCCAGTCTTTATTCCACAACAACAAGACAGCAAGAAGGAAAATGAATGGCACAAGCGATTCAAGGTATTCAGCAGGGTGCATCCGGTTCAATGAAGTTCCGGGTTCCTTTTCTTGACCTGCAAGCGCAATTTGCAGCCATTCGTGCTGAAACCCTGTCGAGTGTTGAGCGGGTTCTGGAGAACCAGCACTTCATCCTGGGTTCTGAAGTCAAAGCCCTCGAAGCCGATGTGGCTCGTCTAGTCGAATGTCAGTTCGCGATTGGTTGTGCTTCGGGATCGGACGCGCTACTGCTCGCCTTAATGGCCTTGGAGATCGGACCTGGAGATGAGGTAATTACCACACCGTTCACCTTCATTGCCACTGCAGGGTCCATCGCTCGCCTCGGAGCTCGCCCGGTATTCGTAGACATCAACCCAGATGATTTCAACCTGGACCCACAGAAAATAGAAGAAGTAATTACGTCTCGGACCCGCGCCATTTTGCCGGTGCATCTGTTCGGACGGCCGGCAGATATGGACGCAATCCTGGAAATCGCCGAAGCGAGCAATTTGACGGTAATCGAAGATGCGGCGCAGTCCATCGGGGCACGCTGGAAGGGTAAGGCGGTGGGAAGTTTGGGAAGAATCGGATGCTTCAGTTTCTTTCCATCAAAGAATCTGGGCGGTGCTGGCGATGGCGGCATGGTTACGACCAACGATCCGGTACTGGCTGAACGCCTTCGTGTCTTGCGGGTCCATGGGAGCAGAAGCAAGTACCAATACGAGCTTGTGGGAATTAACAGCCGGCTGGATGAGTTGCAAGCCGCAATTTTGAGAGTGAAATTTCCCCACCTCGAGAAATGGACGTCTTTACGCGAGCGAAACGCTGACCGCTATCGTTCAATCTTCCGTCAGTTCAAACTGAATGATGTTGTCCGGTTACCTTCTGCCATGCCCGGGAGTGGACATGTATATAATCAGTTCACAATTCGTACGCCCCAGCGCGACGAAATTCGCGAATATATGAGACAACAGGGTATAGCGACAGAGGTCTACTATCCTCGGCCCTTGCATTTACAGGAAGCATTCGCATATTTGGAGTACGAGTCCGGAGATTTTCCAGAAGCCGAGCGAGCAAGCGACGAGGTGATGGCTTTGCCAATTTTTGCCGAACTCACAGAAGACCAGCAGCAACACGTCGTGTCGGCGATTGCAACTTTTTTGAGCGATGAACCCAATCGCCTAGGTGAATAAATTGAGCGTGAACGTAGCAGATGTCGCGGTCTTCGGATGTGGTTACTGGGGAAAGAACCTGGTACGGATTTTCCACGGTCTCCAGCGATTGAAATGCGTGTGCGACCTGCGGCAAGAACCTCTTCGTCAGGTTGAGCTTCAGTACGGTGTCGAAACGACGCAAGATGTACAAGCGGTTCTCCGGGATGAGCGTATCCGTGCCGTGGTAATCGCCGCTCCCGCGGTTGAACACTTTGACCTCGCGAAGAGATCTCTCCTCGCCAACAAAGATGTGTTTGTGGAGAAGCCGCTGGCGCTCCGGAGTCAGGACGGACGCGAGTTGGTCGAATTGGCCTCGAGACAAAAGCGAATTCTCATGGTGGGTCACATCCTTGAATACCATCCTGTCATCGAGACCATAAAACGTCTAATTACGGATGGAGAACTCGGGAAAATCCAGTACATCTACTCGTCCCGATTGAACTTGGGAAAGCTACGTACAGAAGAAAATATTCTTTGGAGTTTTGCTCCTCACGATATTTCCGTCATTCTTTCCCTCATGGGAGAAGGTCCCACTCGGGCCTCCGCGCAAGGAGGGAGCTATCTCAATCCTCCCATTGTGGATACGACTCTGAGCACCCTTGATTTTGCCAGCGGGGTAAAAGCGCATATTTTTGTAAGCTGGCTGCATCCTTTCAAGGAACAAAAACTTGCCATCATTGGAAGCCAAAAAATGGCTGTATTCGACGATATTCAGCCTGAAGACAAGCTGGTGTTGTACTCGCATCGCATCGACTGGTTCGACCGTAAGCCCGTAGCAACAAAGGACGGCGGTCAGGTGATTCCAGTTCCCAACAAGGAACCGCTGCGCGCGGAATGTGAGCACTTCCTTGATTGCGTCCTGACCCGACGGACGCCTCGGACTGATGGAGAGAGCGCCCTCCGTGTTCTCGAGGTGCTTGAGGCCTGTGGGGACTCTTTGTCCAAGAGAGGCATGCCCGTTGAAGTCCAGAAATCGTGTGTCAAATACTTTGCTCACTCTACCGCGGTGATTGATGAGCCCTGTCAAATCGGCGAGAGAACCAAGATTTGGCATTTCTCGCACATCATGGCCGGGGCGAGTCTGGGGTGGGATTGCAATCTTGGGCAAAACGTTGTCATCAGCCCCAACGTGCGCATTGGGAACAATGTCAAAATTCAAAACAATGTCTCAGTTTATAGCGGGGTTGAATTGGAGGATGATGTCTTCTGTGGCCCCTCTATGGTCTTTACCAATGTCATAAACCCGCGTAGTCACATAGTCCGACGGCACGAGTACCAGAGGACTCTTGTGAAGCAAGGAGCAACTCTAGGCGCAAATTCTACAATTGTTTGCGGCGTGACCATTGGTCGCTACGCTTTCATCGCTGCTGGCGCCGTAGTTACGAGAGATGTTCTGGACTTCGCCTTGGTGATGGGTGTGCCTGCCAAACAAGTCGGTTGGGTTTGTAGTTGCGGTGTGCGGCTTCCCGATCAGGACGAGGAAGTCAGCTGTCCAGAGTGCGAAAGGACGTATGCCATAACCCCGACATCGTGTCAGCAACTAGTAGGTGTTCCGCTCCCAGGTCGATCCGCCTCGCTGGGGGCGTGATTGCAGGCATCATGCGGCAAAGAGTTTCCAAAAGGTGTTCTCGATGACTAGGCGCTCCATCAACATTATCCAGTTCTGGTTGAGAGTTGGTTTTTTCTCCATACCAGCCGCTGCTTACGCTCTAGCCGGATATCTCCGCTTCGAATCAGGTTATTTTCCTTCATCGCCAATTGAGACCAGGTCGTACATCAACCTTGTTGTACTCGTGACTCTGGTTTGGGCCCTGGTTGTCAAGCATCTAGGCTTGGATCAGATCGAGAGTCTCCTCAAAGTCCAAACCGGGATCAGGATGGCGGCGACGGCGACGGCTTACTGCCTGACCTTTGCTTTAGCGGCCCTGTTTTTCTATCGAAGCATTAGCTTCGCTCGGGTTTTTGTAGTCAGTGGCGGCATTCTGATGTTTCTTCTCAGCTTTGGGATGATTCATCTGTTCCGCTGGATGTTATATGTTCTTAAAGAGTCGACTAACGGTCATTTTCCAATCGCGATCGTGGGAGCCGATGACTTGGCGGTTCGAGTTGCCGACCACCTCGCCAAGAACCCTCTAACACCTTGTAAGGTGGCTTGCTTTGTTGCTCTACCAAACCAGGAACCTGCAATCGTCGAGGCGGCGGTTTTGTCCTGGGATCGTCTGGATGAACTGGTGGAAGTATTTCACTGCAAAGAAGTGTTCGTCGCGTTACCGCTGTGCCGGTTGTCAGAGACCCAGGAAGTTCTCGAAAAGCTCCAACATCTTTACATCCCGGTGCGCATGGTGTTGGATCTGGGACAAGGCGTTTTTGTAGCTGACAGAATTTTCGACTTCTATGGGCTTCCTTTGATCGATGTGCGGTCATATCCCCTCGACACGGTGGGTTACGCCCTGGGGAAACGTGCTTTCGATATTTGCTTTTCGCTACTGGCCCTGCTGCTGACTGCGCCCCTCATGCTGTTGATTGCCCTCGCTATCAAGCTTACGTCCCGAGGACCTGTCCTGTTTGTTCAGGAGCGAGTTAGTCTCAATGGAAAACGCTTCGAGATGCTCAAGTTTCGGACCATGTCGGTGCCAAGTCGGCAGGGATCTAATGATCAAGAGGTCCGCATCGATGAGGACGGCGATATCTTCTTGAACCTTACCGAGCAATCGGAACCAGGTAATTCCCGCACCACTGCGGTAGGAAGGTTTCTGCGAAGGACGAGCCTGGATGAATTGACGCAATTCATGAATGTCTTGGCGGGAGACATGAGCGTCGTTGGTCCACGCCCGGAACTGTCTTTTTTTGTCGAAAGATTCCGCACAGAAATTCCATCGTACATGGCTCGGCACAACGTTAAATGTGGAATGACGGGCTGGGCACAGGTTAACGGACTTCGCGGCAGCGGCACGTCCATCCCCCAGCGGATCCAATATGACCTCTACTACCTGCGAAACTGGAGCATGACGCTCGATTTGAAAATCATATTTCTCACTATGTTCAGAGGGCTGATCAGTCGTAACGCCTACTAGAAGGCGTTGGAGAGAATCTTCCACCCCAATGAGAAAAGCTTTGATTACGGGAATCACTGGTCAAGATGGTTCCTACTTGGCGGAACTGTTACTCAGGAAGGGATATGTCGTGCATGGGACCAAGCGGCGGGCGTCCCACCTGAACACGGAGCGTATTGACCATCTGTATCAGGATCCTCATGTCCCAGATCGCAACCTGATTTTGCACTACTGCGACATGACCGACTCGAATAGCGTTACCAGCGTGATGCAGAAGGTGCAACCGGACGAAGTCTACAATCTGGCGGCCCAGAGCCACGTGGGGGTGTCGTTTGAACAGCCCGAATACACTGCTAACACGGACGCGCTCGGCACTCTGCGGTTGCTTGAAGCTATTCGTATTCTCGGGTTAGAGAGGACGGCTCGCTTCTACCAGGCATCCAGCTCGGAGCTCTTCGGCCAGGCTCAAGAGTTTCCCCAGACCGAGAAAACGCCCTTCTATCCACGGTCCCCATATGCGGTCGCGAAACTATACGCGCATTGGATTACAGTAAATTATCGTGAAGCGTACGGCATGTATGCTTGTAACGGGATTTTATTCAACCACGAGTCTCCGGTCCGAGGAGAGACCTTTGTAACCCGGAAGATTACACGCGGCTTGGCGCGGATCGTGGCCGGCTTGCAAGACTGCTTGTATGTGGGAAATCTCGAAGCCAAGCGCGACTGGGGACATGCCAGAGACTATGTAGAGATGCAATGGCTGATGCTCCAGCAGGAAACACCCGAGGATTTCGTGATTGCCACCGGTGAGCAGCATTCTGTGCGGGAATTTATTGAAGCGACCGCTCATGAGATGGGCATTTCCATCGCATGGCATGGTAGGGGAATCGATCAAGAAGGGCACGATTCAAAGGGGAAGTGTATTGTCAGAATCGACCCAAGATACTTTCGTCCCACAGAAGTCGCGTCGTTGCTCGGCGACGCAGCGAAGGCACGACGACAACTGGGTTGGAAACCGCGAGTATCGTTTCGAGAGCTGGTAGCTGAGATGGTAAAGGCAGATTGGGAAGCTGCTGAGCGCGACAAACTGGTCCGCGAACGAGGATATAGAATCTTCGCTCAACAGGAATAGGGATGAATTCCGACGCAACAATTTACGTTGCGGGTCACGGTGGCCTCATGGGCTCGGCTCTGGTCAGACGCCTTGGTGCAGCCGGGTATGGAAATCTCATCCTTCGAAGCCGTTCTGATCTCGACTTGGCGAATCAATGCGCCGTCGAGCGGTTCTTCTCGGAAACGCGGCCTGAGTACGTGTTCGTCGCAGCGGCCAAAGTCGGCGGCATCGTGGCCAATGACAATTCACCTGCCGACTTCATCTTCGACAATCTGCGAATCGCAACCAATGTTATCCACGAAGCGTATCGAAGTGGCGTGAAGCGGATGCTTTTCCTGGGCTCAAGCTGCGCGTATCCCAAGTTCGCTGCTCAGCCAATGAAGGAAGACTGTCTGCTTTCTGGGCCTCTCGAAACGACAAACCGGCCCTATGCTGTTGCCAAGATTGCCGGGATCGAGATGTGTTGGGCCTACAACCGCCAGTACGGAACAGAATTTCTGGCTGTTATGCCAACGAATCTCTATGGCCCGAATGACAACTATGATCCGCAGAATTCCCACGTCCTCGCCGCTTTGATTCGTAAGTGTCACGACTCCAAGATGAACGGCACTCCCGCAATCGCTATTTGGGGAACCGGTAACCCAAGAAGAGAATTCTTGTATTCTGACGATGCCGCGGACGCATGTGTTTTCCTGATGAATCTGCCGCAGGAACAATTTGCCCGACTCATCAAGAAAACGGACACCCCCCCGTTGGTAAATATCGGGTGGGGGCAGGATCTGACAATACGCGAGCTGGCGGAAATCACCGCCGACGTTGTGGGTTCCAGTAAAAAGTTCATTTTCGATCCGACTAAACCGGATGGTACGCCTCGTAAGCTTCTCGATGTAACTGTCCTGCACTCATTGGGATGGAGTCCAGCTACGCCACTCCGCGCTGGTATCGAAAAAACCTATCTTGACTATTGCTCCCTGCCCCATCGCAGTTAGCCATTGGAAGTCATTGGTCGGGACTTCATGGTGAAACCCGCCAACCTACTATTCCTATCGCCGTTCTTTTATCCGGACGCGATCTCTACGGGCAAGTACAATAGCGTGCTCGTGCAAGCACTCGTCGACCGTGGGGTGACGGTGAAAGTTGTGTGCTCGCATCCTTTTTACCCTGCATGGAGGCCCGTCCGGTCAGCTGACAGACTCGCAGGTGTTGACATCCGTCGGGCTGGACTCAATATGCGATATCCCCGCTCGATGATTCTGCGGCGATTGGTCCTCGAGTTCTGGTTCGCGTGGCACGCGAGCTGGACAACTTGGTGCCTAAGACAAGGATGGTCCACAGCCGTCTCAGTATTTCCCCCTACGTTGTTTTTTTTGATTGTGACAAATCTGCTTCCCGCTTCCACTAAAAAGATCGGTATAGTTCATGATCTGCAAGGGATTCTTGGCTTGAGCGGCGGCAGCTGGACCCAACGCGCACTCTATCGCGTGGTCCATTTCGTCGAAAAGAGAGCCTTCCGATCCTGTGATACGTTGATCGTGCTTTCCCGAGGAATGGCGGCAAAGATTGTCGATGAATACAAACTCGAGAAGGACCGAGTGGTGGTCCGCTATCCGTTCGTCACCGTGAAATCAGTGGATCGGGTCGGAACGAATCTTGCCGGCAAGTTTCCGGGTGGTTTTCAGCATGTTGTTTACTCTGGAGCCTTGGGGAAGAAGCAGAATCCTCACCGTCTTTTCGATTTCTTTGGAGCTGCGGTCGCGCGGTTTCCCGGAGTTCAATTCCATCTGTTTTCGGACGGTCCGATATTCGAAGATCTCCGTAAGAGACATCTGGCTGGCCCTGTCGACCGGATTCGCTTCGACGGATTGGTCCCCGAAGCCGATCTGGAAGAACTTTACGCAAGATCAAATGTGCAGTTGATTCCCCAACTTGAGGACACTTCCGAGGCCTGTCTGCCCTCGAAGCTACCTAATATCCTGGCCATGGGATGTGCGGTTCTTGCAATTTGCCCCACGGAGACGGAACTGGCCCAAATACTCCAGCAAACCGGATGCGGTGTCGCTGCCGAATCCTGGGACTTGGACGTGCTGATGCAAAAGCTCAGCCAGGTGTTGGATCAGGACAAATCCCAGAGCCGACAACAGCGTCGGGCGCTCGCCGCTCCGCTACTCAAGACCGAGTTCAGTTTGGAGCCGCTCATCGATGCTGTGCTTAGCCGATCTGCATCCGTGAACGTTTAGAGCAAGGTGTACGCGCTTGCAAGTCTTGCAAGCCTCCACTGGTGCTACCTTGCGCATCTGGATTAGGCATCCCTCCCAGCACCCTGGCTTGGCAGCACAACGCCAGCGCATCCTTACGAATGTCCCCTAGAACCGCAACAGCCTAAACCGTCTCTTGCCCATGCCATCCCCAAACTCTAGGAGAAAGCTAGGTTATACGTTTGCTGCGATTCTTGTAACACTCTCTGGAAGCGCATACGCCATTCATTCGTTGTTTTTGTGCCGATCACTTTTCGGCGAATACTCAACTTTCGAACCCAATATCGCGGCGGGCAATAGCAGCCATGCCACACCGAGAGACTACGGCGCAAAGGGGAATGCGATAACCGTGACCGATGGGGCGATTTCATCCGGCTCGGCCCATTTCACTTCCGCGGTGGCAGCATTTGGCGCAGCGGATGCGGGCAAGGCCATCGCAGTTAGTGGAGCAGGCTCTGGCGGCGATGCACTGGTGGCCATCATTTCAGCTGTCACCAGCCCTACGAATGTGACGCTTAGTGTGACTGCTTCGACGACCGTCTCACGGGCTCGAGCCGATTACGGCACAGACGACACCGCTGCGGTCCGTTCCTGTATCCAACATTCGACGTTGCTCGGCGGACGATGCACGATCAACGATGGCGCACGGTTCATGATGAGCAATGCCTCAACCACCATCAACGTTGCGGGAGCGAACGTTGCCGGTGGAACGATCGATGGCAAGGGAACTCTCATCTTTGCACCGCAAGGGCCCTTAACCGCAGGATCCAACGATCGATTATTCTATATCGCGTCAAGCGAGGCCGCGGGGCCGTTCCCGGTACGCGCAGGGCCGATCGCAAGAGGGGCTACTTCGTTCACGGCGCAAAACTCAATTGATGCTGCCCAGCTCAGTCGGGGCGACTGGGTCATCATGACTGAAAAAGATAGTGGCGCCACCGATGTGATTTACTCCGATTGGCTCCAGATCAGCAGTGTTGTTGGGACCGCGGTTAACATCGTGGGTCCGCTTCGCATGAGCTTCCCGAATGTGCGCACCTTCAATACCTCGGGCTCTCCTGCAGCTTGCATCCCGGCTTCACCTTGTGGACTGAGCTTTCGCAAGCTCACCAACGTTGCGCATGCGCTAACGATTAAGGATATAAGTATCATTGTTCCGAATGTCATCAATGGCAATGGTGCGAGCGGCATCGTGACCCGCGATACGCGCGGCGTATACATCCACAATGTGACTTGCGACGATGCGTCGTCGAATTGCTACGCAGGGTATCTGGATCAGGGGCTGGTGTTTGTCGACAACCACATGAACAGTGCGGTCTATCCTGAATTCGCCAGCCAGGTCGACACGACAGCAATCGGGAACCACATGAACCAAACGAGGAGCGACTTACACGGTTTTGTCGCTCCACAGACCGGCGGATTGCTGATCGATTTTGGAACAGGCTTTTCCACATTCGATGGCAATACGATTGGTAACAATCTTCAGGCTTGTGTCACGCTGCTTTCCGGTGTGCACGACATCTCACTAAGGGGAAATACTTGCGGTCGGACTTCCTTCGGCACTGGTTCAGCTTGCATCCTTGTTCGAGGCAGCTACCGGAACACAATCGAGCGCAATGTCTGTCCTGGTGGTGACGGTGTCTCAAGTGTCGGCATCACCCTAGGAGACAGTCTTGGTTTTACGCTAAATATCAGCAGTTTCGCTAATTCGGTCAGGGGAAACAGTGTGAGAGGGTATGTCACCCTCTACGACATCGGCGGTACTGATGTCCTCGAAACCCATCACTAGTTTGTTCTGTGCGACGCTTCGAGGGCCACGTTCGTAGGAAGCTGGAGATCGGCTGAGCGCCCATGATCATGATTTTGCGTTGTCGATCCACAAACCAATCCTAGGGCACTTCCTTTCACCTGCAGTTACGAAACCCCGTTTTCGGGTGTACCGATTCTCCCTCCACCGCATATTGCGAAGGCATCGCCCGTCCCGGGTATTCCTGAGGTGATACTCACCGCGACCGGTGCAGCCCCTCATGGCACCCGGCACACAGGGTACGCCCTGCTGGCTGCGGAGTTGTTTGTGGTGGACCTGTAGATTTTGTCTGGGGCCACAGACTTGGCATTGCCAGCCATCGCGGCACAACACTTGTTTTCACAACTGTTCGTAGAGCTCGGGATCAAGCCGGAAACGCGGTCGCTTGTGTCGAATCCGGTTCACGAAGCTTTCTCGGTCACTTCGTGCAGAAAAGCTTGCCGTTGCTCGCCGGGCAGGAATTTAAAGAACCGTGTACATGGATTGCAGGAGTGCGGTTGGGTCTTCGCTGTCCAGGTTCGCTCCTGCCAGGAAGTCCGCACAGATCATCTCCAGGCAATATCCTCTCCAGGCAATATCCTCGCGACTTGTCCGTTCCCAGCATCAACGCTGCCGTCTCAACCGCCTGTTCGACGATCGGAATCTGGGTCTGGTACTGCTTGAAGTAGATAATCTCGCACGGTTCCGACTCCCGCCCCGTCAGTTCCTTCTCCACTTCCTGCTTGAACCGATCCTTTGGCAGCGAGCGTGCCTTGTGCAGCCAGGTTGCACAATCGAACTCCTGCCCATCCCTCCTCGCCACTCTTCGCCAACTCCAGTCCCTTCGTCCAGCCCACTTCCTTCAGTTCCTTCCTGGCCTGTGGTGGCAGGTGCTCATGGATCGACATGAGGTAGTAAGCCTTCCGCCTGGATTCAGGGAACCGCCTCCTCAGAAACTCGTCAAAGGATTTCAGTGTCTCCAGCCTCCAGTACCGTCCCGCCCGCACTTCGCACAGGTATCGTCCCAGTTCTACAAAGCGGGTATCGCGCTCGGCCTCAGACCTCCGCTCCCAGGCCAGGATCTCGTCGATCCTGGTCAGAACGAATGGGGCCCGCTTGCGATTGAGCTTGGGCAACCTGGGCGGAGTGCTAGTACGTAAGCTCGTCAAGCCAACCAAGGTCATCTGCTCCTGGACGCCGTACCAGCGCCGCTTCGCTCAAATCCGGCCGCCCCAGGCACAACCCTATGTAAGGACAGCTGGTGCAGTGGTTCTGGGGGAAACGGATACCACTGTGAGGCAGGAACTCGGCAGCTTCGATTCTTCGGATTGAGTTCTGAACCAGGTGGCCAAACTCTTCGCGCTGTTCGTTGCTGATGGTTGTTCGGAAGTACTGAATCTCGAACAGTCGCTTGCGGACAAATAGGACCTGAGCCACGTCTGCGATCCTGCGATCCCGCTGACCCAGGAATAGCAGACCAGCTGAGGATCCAAGGCCAGCAATCCGGCAGGTTCGTCCGGATAGCGGCTGGCAGTGGTCTTCCACTCGGCCTCATGTTTAGCAGAATACTTTAATCACACCGGATCGGGCCAAACGAGTGGATTTTGGGCGGATAGGATGTCCGAAATGTGGCGAAGAATTCCAGGCCAAAATGCGCGAGCCAGTGAGAAGTCCTTCATTCAGCCGCCATTACGCGTTTCCCGTTGAGCCTTAAGCCTCCCACCTTGGAGCTGTCACCGCGGGCAGCACCTAACGTCGAATTTCCAGCCCGCCGATGGCGCATGGCTGACAGTAATCTGATTGACAGTCTTGGCCGAGACAAACACGCTGGCTAACCCTGCGGCTGCGGATGCGTTCGTGGGTGTCAGGCTACAGTGTCCAGCTGACACCATACCTGTAACCGCTACGTTATCGCTGTCTGTCTGTGGCGGTCGTGGTAAACGACGTTGCAATGAGCTGCGAAATATTCAGGTATGAACCGCGAAAAGGTGATCCGGGAGTAAATGCCGGAAGCGATCCTCTTCACGGAAATAAGAGCAACGGACCGGGCACTGCCAAAGCCCACCGCGGTTCCGATGAGGCGGCCTGGAAATAGGTGTTGAAATAAAACTCGACCGCGTTTTACATGGTTCTCACGCACCGGCGGTTTCGGCGCTTATAATGCTGGCGAATTCCCGAGCGATCTTGTTTGAAATGGAGGAGGTTTCTTGTCATGAGCATCAATCCGGACAAACTGAACGAACTGCTGGGCAAAGCTGTGGTGGATTTCGGCGCAACTTTTCACGCTGCGCTGGTGCGGGTCGGGGACAAGCTTGGCTTATATAAGGCTCTTGCCGCCGGCGGCCCTCAAACTCCGGGAGAGCTGGCCAAGCGTACCGGGACTGCCGAACGCTACGTGCGTGAATGGCTGTGCAATCAAGCGGCCGGTGGTTACATCACGTATGACAGCAAGGCGGGCAAGTTCTCGCTGAGCGAGGAGCAAGCCTTCACCCTGGCGGACGAAAATAGTCCGGCTTTTTTGCCCGGCATGTTCCAGGCGGCGTTGGCTGCGGTCAAGGCGCAGGAGCAGGTCGCCGAGCGATTCAAAACCGGGGAAGGTTTGGGTTGGCACGAGCATCACCCTGAGCTGTTCGTCGGGACGGAGCGGTTTTTCCGTCCAGGATATGCGGCCAACCTGATCAGCTCGTGGATTCCGGCACTCGAAGGCGTGAAAGAAAAGCTGGAGCGGGGAGCGACGGTAGCGGACGTCGGCTGCGGTCTGGGCGCGTCGACGGTCCTGATGGCGAAGTCTTATCCCAAGTCTAAATTTTTCGGCTTCGACTATCACGACAAGTCAATTGAAACCGCCAAGCAGCGCGCCCAGGATGCCGGTGTCGCGGATCGCATCGAATTCAAAGTCGCGAAGGCAAAGGATTATCCGGGAGAGAATTACGACTTCGTAACGTTTTTCGATTGCCTGCACGATATGGGCGATCCAGTCGGGGCGTCTGCCCATGTTCGCAGCACATTGAAAAGCGATGGAACCTGGATGATCGTCGAGCCTTTCGCCGGAGACAAGATTGAAGAGAATCTGAATCCGGTCGGGCGGGCTTTCTACGGGGCCTCGACGCTGATCTGCACTCCAGCTTCGCTGTCCCAGGAGGTGGGGCTGGCGCTGGGCGCGCAGGCCGGAGAAAAGCGGCTGCGGGATGTAGTCATCGCCGGTGGCTTGAAGCATTTTCGGCGGGCGACCCAGACTCCATTCAACATGATCTTTGAGGCGCGGCCATAAAACGAATCAAACGGAGCAAGCCACAATGATCGTGATTGACAACGAACAAGTGGAGCTTTCGACCCCGTACGGACCGATGCTGACCCACATTGTCCGACCGACCGCGCCGGGTAAGTATCCCGGGATTGTTTTCTACACTGAGATTTTTCAGGTGACCGGGCCGATTCGAAGAACCGCGGCGATGCTTGCGGGACATGGATACGTCGTCGCGGTCCCCGAGATCTATCACGAGTTTGAGGCAGCCGGGATGGTGTTGGCCTACGACCAGGCCGGAGCCGATCGCGGCAATGTGCTGAAGACCACCAAAGAACTGGCAAGCTTCGACGCGGACGCACGCGCAGTGCTCGACCATCTGAAGTCGCGCCCTGACTGCACCGGTCAACTGGGAGCCATGGGCATCTGCATCGGCGGCCATCTGGCATTCCGCGCCGCCATGAATTCCGATGTGCTGGGAACCGCGTGCTTTTATGCAACCGACATCCACAAGGGCAGCCTGGGCAAGGGAATGAAAGACGACTCTCTGTTGCGGGCCAAGGACATCAAGGGCGAGTTGCTGATGATATGGGGACGGCAAGACCCGCACATCCCCCTGGAAGGCCGCATGACCGTGCTGGCGCGGCTGAACGAGGTGAACGCGAAGTTCAGCTGGCATGAGGTGAACGGCGCTCATGCCTTCATGCGCGATGAGGGCATCCGCTACGACCCGGAGCTGGCCTATCAGCTCTACGGGCTGGTGTTTGATTTTTTCCATCGCCGTCTCGGGTTTGGCGATTTGCCGGCGCAGGTCGCGGGCGTTGGAGAGACGAAACACTAGCGCCATTGTCGAGTGCTGCTACAAGCCGCTGCGCCAAATGGCCGTTCCCGCGCGTCCGACGTCAGCCTGCTCGTTCACCGGCCAATCCAGGTTATCCACAGGTCGAACCATTTGCGTTACTTTCTTGCAGGTCACTGCTCCGGTTAGCTTCGTACTTCCCTTTTAGAGCAGGAGAAACGACAGCAAGATGGATTGGTTCAAGGCGCGCGACGCTCATTTTCTCGGCCTGCAAACTTCGGTGTTTTGCGTGGCTTGCGAATTGATCAGCGAAAACAACACTCCTCACTGTTTGGCGTGCGGAAGTCAATCCCTGATCAGCCTGTCGCGGGTGCTGGGTGGATCGCTGCGCCACCAGAAGACAGCTCACCTGATTGCGGACGCCGAACTCGATCGCCTGGTCCACGAACTGATTCGCACCGTGCCCGTCACTTCGGTGCCGGTCATGGAAGATCACCTCCCTGTAACATTCGCTTCACTGGCACCCGGTCGGAGCCATGTCAGGCGCTTAACCCAGTCTGCAAGTCTGTCGGCAGCTTCGGCGCCGGTAACATTTCCTGCAGACGTTGACCTGGAGCCCGCTATCAGCATGATCGCCGAACGAGCGAAATCGCTCACCGGTGCGAGCGGAGCGGCGATCGCCCTGCGCAAGGGCGATGAAATGGTGTGCCGTGCCCGCGCCGGGCGCACCGCGCCTGATTTGGGCGTTCGTCTCCAGTCTGATTCTGGTATTTCCGCCGATTGTGTGCGTACCGGCCAGGTCGTACTCTGCCATGATGCGCAGGATGATCCTCATGTAGACGTCGCGGTCTGCCAGCGCCTGGGAGTCCGCTCCATCCTGGCCGCGCCGCTGCGCCACTTCCGCAGGACTCTGGGAGTGTTCGAAGTCTTTTCCGCTGCGCCGCATGCTTTCGCCGAGCGCGACGTCGCGACGATGCAGCTTCTCTCCAGCGTGATGGTGGCCGCTCTGTCCCGTCTCTCACCACTTCGCCAGACCGCATAAACATCAGTTGGTGGCCCACGGGGAGCCTAGGGAGGGATGATCTCCTTCGGGACACTATCCGCTGCGCGTGCAAGCGATGTATCTCGCCAAAAGGCAACAAGGCGAATGCCCAGCGGGGACGCGAAGTCAGTTTTACCTTCGTGTCGCCGGGAACCCAGGCGCTTCTTTGTGCAGACGGTCCGTGTCAGTGGCGAGATCTCACACGACTGACACTTTCAGTGATCCGGTTACGTCGGCGCGACAGCGGGCGGAGCGGCCCTTCGGGCGGCGGATTCGTCAGCAGCGTAATCGTGAGATCAGCAGATCACGTCTCTGAGCTAAATCCTCCGGCGCACCCGGCGATTGCGCTGGGCAAATCGCCCACGGCGTCGTAACAAAATATACAAATCAGCGCAAAACGAATGTCCACATAATTCAGAGCCTCCAGGGGTTAGTCAAAACGTTTTTATCTCCAAGCGCACTGTCCACTTTGGCCTTTCTGACGTCCCCAGCACTTGTGGGTGGGAGGGTCCGCGTCCGCTTCTGCCGGTCTGGGTTAATATGTTAAGAACTTGGTATGGAACCCACCGGGCCAAATCTGGCCGGCAATTTCCGGCAATCCCGACCTGCGACTGAGCGCCGTCACACCATGCGCCACAGGGCGCACAGTCCTGCTTACGCGCGCATTAATGCAGCTCGGGCGGACGCGACCGACCTTAGCGAGATTCTCGATATCAGCGAAGACGGCATGTCTATTCAGACCTCATCTCCCCTGGAGGTCGAACGCAATCTGAGCCTGTGCCTGGATCTTTCGGAAACCAGCGCATCTATCGTCACCACCGGGCAGGTGGTCTGGTCGGAGTCGTCGGGACGGGCGGGAATTCGTTTTGCCAAGCTGTCGGGGGAGTCTCTCGACCGGCTGAAGGAATGGCTCTTCGTGAACGTCCTGACCGCCTTCGATCATGCCGGCGCCCCATCGGCCGATGAGGATAGGTGGAACAGTGCTTCCAAGGTGCTGCCTCCATCGCATAGTATTCCAAAGTACGACTTTGTTTCCGGAACTCGCGTAGTTTCTGGCGATGACGTCGATACGACGAAGCCGGAGACTCTAGCCGGCACCGGCACGACATACTCCAGTGCAACGAGAGACAGTTTCGCCAGGGAAAGACTGACAGAAAGAGAAAGCGAATTGGAGTCGAAGCAGTTCGATCGCGAAGCCGAGCTACAGTCGATTGCCGAGCGGGCGCTGACCCTCACCCGGGCAACCGGAGCTGCCATCGCCCTGTCCGCGGACAACGACCGCGAGATGACCTGCGTGGCCAGCGCGGGCGACGACGCTCCTCCGGTCAGGTCCCGGCTTCAGGTCGGTTCAGGATTTTCCGGCGAATGCGTTCGCACCGGCCGCTCCCTGCGCTGCGATGACTCCGAGACCGACGATCGTGTAGATCGGGCAGGCTGCAAATCTCTCGGCATCCGCTCCCTGGTTGCAGTGCCCATTCGGCGGAGGAGCAAGGTCGTCGGGCTTCTGGAGGTGTTTTCACCTCAGCCTTACGCCTTCAATGCCGACGACATCGGCGCCCTCCAGCAATTGACTGGAAGCATCCTTCCAACCACGGGACACCCCGAGAAGGCCCCGGCTCCCAAGGTCCATCTCTCGACCCCGATAGAGCCGACGCCTCCCCCGCCGGTGCGGCCGGTTCACGCCGAGAAGCCGCCCGCGGCCAAGGCAGCCGTTGTCGATACCGAACGGCACGTTACTGTGGCCAAGCCCGTAGTCGACGCTGGTTTGACCGAGCCGAGTTCGATCCAGGGTGCCGCCATTCCGGCTGCGGCGGTTCGGACTAAAGCGATTCCGATGTCAACGCAGGCCAGCGTGGCCAAGGCTCTTTTCGTGGCCGCCATCGGCACTTTTATTTTTGCTCTGCTGTGGCTGATCGCGCCATGGGTCTCCGGCACGATGCGCTCCTCCGAGCGGACCACTTCTCACGCTCAAGCGCCAGCCGCCCGCGGCAGCGCTTGCCAAGTCAACCAGCCTGCCTGCCAGCGTTACCGACCTAGCCAGCTTGCGCAAGGTGGCGGAACAGGGTGATCCGGCGGCGCAGTTCTCGTTGGGTGCGCGCTATGCCACCGGCGAAGAGGTCAAACAGGACTACACCGAAGCAGTTCGCTGGTTCACAAAGGCGGCTGAGCAGGGACACATCCTGGCCCAGGCGACTTTGGGCGCGTATTACTGGGCCGGCCGCGGCGTGCCCCAGGATTTGACCAAGGCCTACTACTGGTCGGTCCTGGCGCAGGCCGGCGGAGATCAAGCCAGCAAATACCGGGTTGCCGTGCTCGCCTCGCGCATGAGCCGGAGCCAGGTGCTGGCGGCGCAACAGCAAGCCAACGACTGGCTCAGCAATTTCGCCAGCCATCCTCCCGCGACACCGTAGCCTCAGGCTCGATGATGTGCGCTGTCCGCGCCCTTCCGCGCCTTCGAATCGGCAAAATCGGTCTACAATAAGCCCAGAGGTTTTCTGTGCCTACCCTTCGCGACATCGTTTATCAAAACGTCCGTGAGGGTGACCTATACGAGAAACTCGATCGCAATCGGGTGCGCTGCTACGCCTGCGGTCACTGCTGTCCCATCTCTGACGGTCAACCGGGAGTTTGCAAGGTACGTTACAACCAGGGCGGCACCCTCTACGTGCCTTGGGGATATGTGGGCGGAGTGCAGTGCGATCCCATCGAGAAGAAACCTTTCTTCCATGCTTACCCCGGCGCCTTGGCCTACAGTTTCGGAATGCTGGGCTGCGATCTGCACTGCGCGTATTGCCAGAACTGGGTGACCTCCCAGGCGCTGCGTGATCCTGATGCGGTGTCGCAGCCGCTGCAAGCCTCGCCGGAGGCCCTGGTGCAGGATGCTCTACGCCAGGGCGCAAAGGTTCTGGTCAGTACCTACAACGAGCCTCTGATCACCGCGGAGTGGGCGGTCGAAATATTCAAGCAGGCCCGGGCTGCCGGCCTTGTCACCGGTTTTGTGTCTAATGGAAACGGCACGCCGCAGGTGCTCGAGTACATCCGGCCGTGGGTTGATCTCTACAAAGTTGATCTCAAGAGCTTCGACGATCGCCATTACCACGAACTGGGTGGACGGATCGGGCCGATTCTCGAGACGATTCGGAGCCTGCATGAGATGGGCGTCTGGCTGGAGATTGTCACCTTGCTGATTCCGGGCTTCAATGACGGAGAAGCCGAACTGAAAGGGATGACCGATTTTCTGGCCGGCGTTTCTCCCGATATCCCCTGGCATGTCACGGCATTTCACAAAGACTATAAAATGGATGATCCTGCCAATACCGCCCCGGCAGACCTGCGGCGGGCGGCCGAGATCGGCAGGAAGGCGGGTCTGCGCTACGTGTATGCCGGGAACCTGCCCGGCAGGGTGGGTGACCTTGAAGACACCCGCTGTCACCAGTGCGGCGGCGCTCTCATCAAGCGGAGGGGGTATTTTGTGCAGAATTACTGCCTGACTTCAGAGGGGAAGTGTCCTTCATGCCAGACCGTGATTCCGGGCCGCTGGGCGCACCAGGTTTGCGGGACAGGTTGCGGATCACCCTTTCTTGCCGCGTAGAAGCTCGGGTTTGGTTACAATTCCAAGCTAGTATGCGATCTCGGCAGACGGCTTTCATTTTCGCGGTGCTGTGTCTCACCGTTGCCTGCTCGCCCCGCGACTTCCTCACGCGGCGGTTGGCCACCGACTTGATCGCGGGTTCCGAAACCTTTAAGACGACGCAGCTGTTCTGGCTGCGCACCGGAGTCATTTCCAACAAGGACTACACCTCTCCGGAATATCTAGTGCTGCGCCGGCACGGCTGGATCACCGGCTCGACCGCCCCTTGCACGCCTGACCTGGGTATTGGGCCATGCTGGGACGTCGTGATCACGCCCCTTGGGGTTGATGCCCTGCGCGACTGGGTGGCTGCGACCGCCGCCACCTCGCAGTACATCAGCGTACCGGTGGCGCAGAGAGAACTGGTGGGGTTGAGCGGGATCCGCAAGAACGGAAGTTTTGCGGATATTGATTTTCGGTGGAGATGGGCCGCGGTGAACGAAGTGGGCGCCGCTCTGTACGCCAAGGGCACGGAATACAATTCGACGGTCGGCTTTGCGCACTACGACGACGGCTGGCGTGTCATCGAAGGCGGCAATCTGAGAAGCAGCCAGGGTTTGAACGACGCGCTAAAGAATGCCGAGCCGGTACCTTAGTGCGCCCTATCAAAGTAGCGCCGCCGTCCAGGCGGCTGTCCTGCGGGCGTCCCGCCCTCAGGGCTTCGGCAGGATGCCCTCGCGATAGCCGGCCGGACGTTGGCGCTACGGTTATAACCCCGAATGCTTGCCGCCGGCGCTGGCAACATTCACGCCGCGCGAAGTGGCGGTGTACTGGGCGATGCCTTTAAACAATCCCCGGGCGATCTTGTCGCGATAGCTTGAGCTCTTCAATTTCTCTTCGTCCTCCGGGCTACTGACGAAGGACACTTCCGCCAGAATCGCCGGCATCGAAGTGCCGGTAAGCACCACGTAAGAAGCCTTTTTCACGCCGCGGTTGCGCATGTCTGGAATCTGACTCGCAAGTACACCGAAAAGAGCCTGCTGGACCGCGGCCGCGAAGCGGCGGGATTTCTGCACCTTTTCGCGAATATCAACATTCGTCCAATTGACGTTCTCGGTGGCCGCGCCTTCTGCGTCGGCTCCGGGAGTGCGCGCTTTCATTGAGGAGTAGGTGTTGGTGTAGTAGGTCTCCGCGCCGCGCGCCTCGGAATCATTGCTGTAATTGGCGTGGACTGAAACGAAGAGGTCAGCCTGGGCGAGGTTGGCAATCTCGGTGCGCTTTTCCAGGGGAAGGTAAGTGTCATCCTGACGAGTATAAATAACCTCGGCCCCCAGGCGGTCTTCCACCAATTTTCCCAGGCGACGCACGACATCCAGTACCAGATCTTTTTCCATCAATCCCTTGCGTCCTACTGTTCCAAGGTCCCAGCCGCCGTGTCCGGCATCAAGCACCAGACGGAATTTCGGGACTCGGGTCCACGCTCGCCCTTCGAGCTTGTTCTTCGCCTTGGCTCGGGGCGCAGGAGCCAGTGCGGGCGGCGCCACGACCGCAGTGGTCTTGGGCAAGTTCGCGAGTGCGCCGCCGTGCTCCGGTTGGCCAGCTTCCCGAATTTCGACAACCAGCCGGTAGGGATGCGATTTCAGGCTGACCGAAAAATCGGAAGCTCCTCTGGTTTCCAGCACCACTCGGCTGATGCCTTTGGCCGGCTGTGCGATACGAACTCGCGCCAAGTGCGTATCTCCGATCTCAATCGTCTTGCCGAACATGCCCGGAGTCAGCGTGGTGTTGTGAAGGTCAAAGTAAATTCGTTCCGGATCGCTCAGACGATGGGCTTCGTATTGAACTTCGCCCTGCATCTCAATGATGATGGTACTGGTGTGGTCATTGGAGTCCTTCGATGAGACATGCCATATGCCCGTGATCAGTGTCCGCCCAGAAGGTTTTTCGTCCGTACCGGTGGGTGCTTCGTCTTCGGCGGCAGGTACGGGTGGCGCCGGTTCAGGCTCGTTCTCCACCGTCGGAGGGGGCGCTGCAGAAGGCGTGGCACCCGGTGCGGTCGTCTGCGGCTTTATCGTAGGAGAGTGGCGGAACTCCCACCACACTCCTGCTCCCAAAGCCAGGACCAGAGTGACCAATAGAACAATCACTGCAGGCACGGCGGTAAAGTTCTGTTTCTTCCCGTATTCCTGAAAAATCTCCGGACCACTCTGCGGTTCCTCGGCCCCGGCGCTCTGGTCAGCCTTGAAGGCCTCTGCGGGCGCAGGGGTTTCCTGATTCTTAGCGTTGTGCGATGAAGGTTCGGCTGACCCCTCAGCCACCAGCCGCAGTGAAATTTCGGCCAGCCGGTTTTCCTCTTCCGGCTTCATGGCGGACAGAATCAGTTCTGCAAGCAACTTCAAACTGCGAACATCGCTGTCGTTAAAGCCGTGCGGTTCGGCAGAAAAAGCCTCCAGCAATCCAATTGCGCCGTGCGCGGATGCGATGGGCACAGCGACAATAGAGCGTGTGCCCAGGAAGCGGCAGACTTGCACGTTGACCCGCGGATCGTTCTCCGAATCATCGCAGCGCACGATTCCACCGGTCCGCAGGCAGGCTCCGGAAAATCCTGATTTCGGGTCGAGACGCGCTCCGGGTTCGGGAGCAATGGTTCCCACCGAGGCGCGGCAAACAATTGCGTTGCCCTCGGCCATCGCAATGGCGATGCCGTCGGCCCCCGTAAGGGTGAGGGCCCGCTCGGCTACCAATTGCAGCACTTCGTCGAGGACGAATTGCTCGAGCTGCCAGACATCGGCGTCCAGTGGTACGCCACTCTTCTCGATGGCACGCCGCTGCCGTAACTGCTCGTGCAGGCTGGAAAACGCAAGCAGAGCTTGCAGAGCTTCATGTCCCGCCGCGCGGTCGACTGCTGTAGGCTCGCGGGCCGGTAATACGTTACCAGGCGTCGAGTCGTTTCTTGGCGAGTCACGGTCGAGCGAATCGTTGCCCGGCAAATCGTGCTCCGGCAAGTCGTCGTCAGGTAGCCCGAGGTTCGCGTTCTGTGGATTAGCGCTCATCTACGCAGCGGAAATTCTGTGGATTATTTTTCCTCAGCCGAAACGCCCGGGGAGAGAAATGCCCCTCGAATCAAGACTTACACGTCCACGGATCAGGTACGGCCATTGGGGGATCGCCGACCTGACACCTTTTAAGTTACAGTGGATTTGCTCTGATCGCAATATTGACCGTGCACGCAAGGTCTCGGCCGGTGGGTGTGGGGTTTGGTCGCCCCTGCCGCAAACTCTTGCACTCGGCATCGATTTAGGCGTATCCTTATGAAATAGAGGAGTTTACAGGCTGTGGCAGATGAATCGAAGAAGAGGAAATCGCGCTGGCTCTGGCCCTTGGGCGTTACTGCTACGGGACTAACCGGTGCCGCTGTCGTGCTTTTGCGCGGGTGCTGGCACAGCAAAATGAGCTGGCCGGTTCGCGCCCACGGGTACTCTTACCAGGTTTGCATGGGATGTGGGATCAAACGTCTTTTCGACGAAAAGGCTTTCTGTGCTTATGGACCCTATCGCTATGACATCAATGGTTTGATCGCGTGGGACCGCGCCCACCAGGGAGAAGTTTATCCACAGGAAGAACGTCCCGCATCCTGAAAGGTCCGAAGCAAATATCCTTGTGAAACAACAGTTGTTGAACCAACGTCGCTACTGAGAAGCTTTCGCGCCCTTGGCTAAAATTTCGCCATGGATTTTCGCGTGGCACAGTCGCCGGACGCAGGCGGTCTATCACCGCTCGGGAGACGACGTCACTATCGCCATCAGATTCAGAGCCTGGCATACGTCAATCTGGATCAAGGCAATGGCGGCATCATCCGCAATCTGGGCGACTCGGGACTGGCGATACAAGCGGTCGCTCCTCTCGTCGTAAACCAGCATGTTTCTCTGCGCTTTGAGCTCGCCAGCCCGCGAGTGCGCGTCGAAGCCACGGGACGCGTCGCATGGGTTGATCCCGTGGGGCAGGCAGGCGTGGAATTCCTTACTCTTTCGCATCGATTGAGTCGGCTGTTGAAGGAATGGATTTTTGTCCAGCTTATGGCTTCGGCGCAACACTCTGCCGGCGATTCGACACTGCTCTACGGCATGAGCAGTCAGGAAGCTGCCGAGCTGCTATTTTCCTCAGGAGCGCGGCCGGCCATCCGCCTGGCACCAGAAGCGGCTAACGCTCGGCTGAACGAAGCGGACAGACAGCACCGCACGGTGCAGCTGCCCTGGTTTCCCTTTGCGATTTCGGCGCCTGCACTTGCGTGGCTGGTGGATGGACTAATCGTGCTCTCGGCCGTGTTGCTTTTCGCGCTGATCTGCATGGCGATCGTTGGAGTAGTTCCCGCGTGGCCGCTCGCAATAGCCATGGGATTGGGGGTGGCGGCCTTATTCGCTGTGCTGTACCGGTTTCTATTTCTATTCTGGATGGGCGGCACGCCGGGTGATTGGCTGGCGGGCCTTACCGGCGATGCATTCGATGGAAATGAAGTTCCAGCCGATGATCGGCCCCGATTTCGCTAGGCACGAGCTGAGGTCCGAGGTCTCACGTCCGCTCTAGTGCATGAAGTACTGCCGCTCCAGCCAGAGTTGCAGCTCTCGCCTTATGGCAGGTGCGGCTTCCACGAAGCGGATGCCGGCATTGCCCTGCTTGTCTTTCCACGCCACTTCTCCCTGGAACTTCATCGCGAGCCGCGTGCCCGGCAGGGTAAAGTTCACATTCACTCGGCCCGTCGCTTGTTGGGGTTTTTGCAAACGCACGCCAATGCCGCCCTGGCTGAGGTTTTGGAGATGCGCGCGTTGACGGGTTTTTGATACCCCAATGAGAGATACGGGGACATCGAGTGTCGCACGATGATAGCGCAGCCTCTCATCCAGGATCATGTTGCGGGCCGCGGATAAAGTGCGGACTGCCTGCTCCACCGAGATGGGTTTTTCGAAGACGAAAGAAGCGCCCTTGGACTCGAGCTGCTTACGGCCCGCAGAACCGCTGACGATGATAAGCGGTACGGCGCTACGAATAGTGCCGTCTTGCAATCCTTCTAGGAAACTGGAAGCTCCGGACAGATCGCAGTCAATGATCAGAGCGTCAATCTTCGACTTGGCCAGCTTGGTTCGGGCCCGGTCCGGTTCCGATTCCACATCGACTCCGATCTGCAGACCACCGAGGATGCATTCGAGAACGCTGATTTCTTGAAAATCGCGTGAGAGCACCATGGATGAAAGTGTCATGAGGCAACTGTAGCCGGGTGCGTAACCAGTCCCCTAGATCACCAAGGTAACGATGCAGTGGTCAGTCGGCAGTGGTCAGCAAACGCGCCCGTGCAATTTTCCTGCTGACGACTGACGACCGACGAATCCGCTTTAAGTGATAACGATTGCGACGATGCTGGCGCAGGTTTGTCCTGGAGTGAAGTTGGCGCGGACGCTTTGCTGCATGGGGAAGCGGCTGCGTTCGTCGCCGCAGAAGCCGATCGTGGACGCGGCGCCGTCTTGCAGGAAAGTGACAAACGTGACATCCACAGTCGATCCGTTTTCGCCGATGATCGCGGTGAGTTGTACAAAGCTCACCGCACCACTGACGCTGGAAATCCCGCCGGGAAGGGCGCCACGGATGAAAACATTCCCGCATCCCGCAAGCACCAGAACCAGGTAAACCGCGAGAAGGGCTGACAGGAGGCGTTTCAAGGGTCACCGCCGATGAAGACTAGGAGAAGTCTACACCTTCAAGCGGGGAAGAGTTCACGACGGAGCGACCGGAGTGGGTCTCCACTCCGTTCCGGATCTGGCGCCAGAGTTCCTCTCGACCTTCCCCCGTTCTTGCCGAAAACGGAATCACGCTTGCGTGCGCGTATTCCCGGGCCAGGGTCTGCAGTGAATTTCGCAACTGATTGCCCGATCGCCGGTCGCTTTTGGTGGCTACGATCAGCGTCGGGCGCCCGATCCCCGAGAGAAAGTCGAGTAATTGCCGGTCTCCCGGTTGCGGCGGCACATTCACATCCACCAGGACTACACACAGCGCCAGACTGGGGCGGTCTTTCAAATAGGGATGGATGAAGCTCGGCCACTGTTGCGAGATCTCACGCGAGATCTTGGCATAGCCATAGCCCGGCAGGTCGGTAAAGATCAATTCTGGTTCGGGTTTTCCGGGCCAGCGGATTTCGAAAAAATTGATAGAGCGGGTGCGGCCGGGCGTGGAACTGGTCTTGGCTATTTTGGAGCCGAGTAGCGAGTTGATGACACTCGACTTGCCCACGTTCGACCGCCCCAGGAACGCAACCTCCGGCAATACGGGGGCGGGAAAGCGTGCGGCGTCGCTCGCCGACATCATAAATCGGGACAAAACACGCATGCATTAGTTTGCAGTGTCGCTTCGGAAGTTGCAAGCGCACCAGTCGGAAAAAGGAATTTGCTGATGCGGGTCTTCCCGCGAAGGGCGGCTTCAGTTTTTAGACTGCCTTACCCTAGTCCGAGCGGTCGCTTGTTCTCGACGTCTTCCGCCTTCACGGGCTTGTACTTGTTCCAGTAATAAAGTATGGCCGCGACGACAAAGCCGATGCTGAGGCTGCCGAGAAAGAACCAGCGATAAGCGGGTAGCCAGATCAGTAGGATACACACCAGCGCTACCGCGATGATCAGACTCGCTCCCCCGCGCAGTGGGTTCCTGGGGGCTTCGGGCTCAGGACTCGATTCCACACGAATACCCTGACAATATTTTATCTGAAGAGAAATAGCGCGGAGAGATCAGAAATTGGCGACGCCAATCGGGCGGCTTTCTTTGCCGCAAAAATGGCCGCAGGGTCGCAAAGGAAACCCCCACGCACAAAAAAGCCCGCTGCGGGCCTTTTGAGAGGCTGATTGACTTACTGATGTGCCGCTGGGCTTTCGGGAGGCGGAGGCCCGATAGGCGCAATGGGTTGGGCCACCTCTGCGCTGATTTCCGGAAGGGGTCGCTCCAAGGCCACGGTCAGCACCTGGTCCATGGTCTCGACGAAGTGCATCTTCATCGCGGTGCGCAGGTTCTCCGGCACTTCGGCTACGTCTTTCTCATTGTCCTGCGGCAGAATTACTTCGAAGAGTCCAGCGCGATGTGCGGCGAGCAATTTCTCTTTCAGCCCGCCGATGGGCAGTACTTTGCCTCGCAGCGTAATCTCGCCGGTCATGGCCAGATCGCGGCGCACGGGGATCTTGCTCAGGGCGCTGGCAATTGCAGTGGCGATTGTGATGCCCGCGGACGGACCGTCTTTGGGAATCGCGCCTTCGGGAACGTGCACGTGGATATCCAGCGAGCGGTAAAAGTCGCGTTGCAGGCCCAGGCGATGGGCCCGCGACCGGATGTACGACATGGCCGCTTGCGCCGATTCCTGCATGACATCGCCCAGCTTGCCGGTAAGCGTCAGTTTGCCCTTGCCATCCACAACCGTTGCTTCGGTGCTCAGAATCGAGCCGCCGACCTCGGTCCAGGCCAGGCCGGTCACCAGGCCAACTTCGCTCTTCTCGTGGGCCAGCGTGTCGCGGAACTTGATCACGCCCAGGAAGTCGTTGACGTTTTCCTGGGTGATGGCGGCGCTATATGTGTCGCCTTCCTTCACCACCTTGCGTGCGACCTTGCGGCAAACGTTGCCAATCTCACGCTCCAGATTGCGCACTCCAGCTTCCCGAGTATAAGAGCGAATCAGGGAGGTGATGGCGTCATCACCGAACTTCAGGTTCTTTTCGGTCAATCCCGCCTGCAGCAGCTGCTTCTTGACCAGAAATTGCTTGGCGATCTCCACCTTTTCCTGCTCCGTGTAACCGTGCAGACGCAGCACTTCCATCCGATCTTGCAGCGCCGGGGGGATGGTGTGCATCACGTTGGCTGTAGCGATGAAGAAGACTTGCGAGAGGTCGTATTCGACGTCGAGGTAGTGGTCCACGAACATGAAATTCTGTTCGGGATCGAGGACTTCGAGTAGCGCCGCTGACGGATCGCCGCGGAAGTCCATGGACATCTTGTCCACTTCATCCAGCATGAAGACCGGATTCTTGGTTCCGGCTTTCTTCATCATCTGGATGATCTGTCCGGGCAAAGCGCCGATGTAGGTGCGGCGATGACCGCGGACTTCGGCTTCGTCCCGCACGCCGCCCAGCGACATACGGACAAATTTACGGCCGGTGGCTTTCGCGATCGACATTCCCAGCGAAGTTTTGCCTACTCCCGGAGGTCCGACGAAACACAGGATGGAGCCCTTGGGATTCTTGACTAACTGCCGAACCGCGAGAAATTCCAGAATACGGTCTTTGATCTTCTCCAGACCGTAGTGATCTTCGTTCAAGACCTTCTCAGCGCGGCTGATATTGCGAATTTCCTTGGAACGCTTCTTCCATGGAACGGCCAGCAGCCAGTCCAGGTAGTTTCGCGAAACCGTGGACTCGGCCGACATGGGCGGCATGGCTTCGAGCTTCTTCAGTTCCTGCACCGCTTTGTCGCGCACTTCCTTGGGCATGCCGGCGGCTTCAATCTTCTTTTTCAGTTCATCGAATTCGCTCTTCTCGCCCCGGCCCAGTTCCTTTTGGATGGCCTTGATCTTTTCGTTGAGGTAATACTCTTTCTGGGCGCGCTCCATCTGCCGCTTGACCCGCGACTGGATGGTGCGGTCCATGTTCAGCTTTTCGATTTCGATGTCGAGTACGTCGCCGATCCGGGTCAGGCGCTCGCCGGGATCGAAGATTTCCAGCAGTTCCTGTTTTTCTTCGATGGAAAGCTGCAGGTTGGCGGCGATGGTGTCGGTCAGCTTGGCCGGATCTTCCATGCGCACAGCGGCGATCATCGTTTCATAGTTCAGCGACTGGCACAGCTTCACATACTGCTCGAACAGGGCCGTCACGCGCTGCATTCCGGTTTCGATCTGCGGGTTGGTCTCGGTGGCATAGCGGGCCACGCGGACGGAGACCTGCATGTACCCTTCGCTTTCGCTGATCTGCAAAACCTTGCCGCGCTCGATACCCTCGACCAGGACCTTGATATTGCCATCGGGCAGCTTCAGGCTCTGCACGATGTTGACGATTGTGCCCACCTGGTAGATCTCATTGGGCTTGGGTTCATCAATGCTGGCGTCGTGCTGAGTGGCCAGGAAAATCTTCTTGTCGGCCGCCAGCGCCTCTTCCAAAGCGCGAACGCTGGATTCCCGGCCTACGACAAACGGAGTCATCATGTAGGGGAAGATGACCACGTCCCGGATGGGCATCATGGGTAGTTTTTTGGTCTCGAATTTTTCCTTGACTATCGTCACTTATTCTCCCGAACACCCGAGTTGCGTTCGCAGTTGTTGGTTTCTTGCTCCTAGCTTGCAGCTCTCTAAATTCTGGCCAGCGGCGCTTAGTTTAACCCGCCTTATCCATCATTGCGAGGGTAACATTGCGTTTCTCCACCATCTCCCGGGTCACCTCAAACTCCTTGACCTTCTTCTGGCTGGGGAGATGGTACATGAGGTCGAGCATTAACTCCTCTAGAATCATGCGTAAGCCGCGGGCGCCGACCTTCCGCGCCATGGCCTGTCGCGCGATCGCCTTCAGGGCGTCATCGCTGAATTTGAGCCGCACATTCTCGAACTCGAACAGGCGCTGATATTGCTTGATGATCGCGTTCTTGGGGCGAGTCAGGATCTCAATCAGCGCGAACTCGTCGAGATCTTCGAGCAAGCCCACCACTGGCAAGCGTCCGACGAACTCGGGAATCAGACCGAACTTGATCAAGTCTTCGGGCTGAATATCGCTGATCAGCTCAAAATTGCGTTTGCGGCTGAGCGCTGGATTCTCCTCCACATCGGTCTCGTCGGCTCCAGCTTTGAAACCCAGCGACTTTTTGCCCACGCGGCGGGCAATGATTTTGTCCAGACCGACAAAAGCTCCGCCGCAGATGAACAGGATGTTGGTCGTGTCCACCGGGGTGAATTCCTGGTGAGGATGCTTGCGGCCGCCCTGGGGCGGCACATTGGCGATCGTGCCTTCGAGGATTTTCAGCAGCGCCTGCTGAACGCCTTCACCCGAAACATCGCGAGTGATGGACGGGTTCTCGTCTTTCCGTCCGATCTTGTCCACTTCGTCGATGTAGATGATGCCGGTTTGGGCACGTCCTACGTCGCCGTCCGCGGCCTGCAGCAGCTTGAGGATGATGTTTTCAACGTCTTCTCCGACATAGCCGGCTTCGGTCAACGTAGTGGCGTCCACGATGGCGAAGGGAACATCGAGCATGCGGGCCAGGGTCTGGGCCAGCAGGGTCTTGCCCGTGCCGGTGGGGCCGATCAGCATGATGTTCGACTTGGCCAGTTCCACGCCGTCACCGGCGCGCTGGCGATTCATGTAGATCCGCTTGTAATGGTTGTAAACCGCCACCGCCAGCTTCTTCTTGGTCTGTTCCTGGCCGATGACGTACTCGTCGAGGAAGCTCTTCACTTCCTGCGGCTTCGGAAGTTGATTGGGCGTGGTGGTGGGAGGCGTAGCCGTCCGGTCATCTTCGAGGATCGAATTGCAGACCGCGACGCACTCGTCGCAAATGTAGGCCCTGGGATAATCGCTGGGGGACGAAATCAGCTTGGCCACTGCGTCCTGCGACTTGTGGCAGAACGAACAGCGCAACATCTCCTCGGTGCCAGTCCTGTTTTTCACTCGGCTTTACTCCTTGGTTAACATCTCTCCCCCGCTCTAACACCCCGTCGCCGGGTCGGCGGGACAGATCGTTTCGCGCCGAGACTGATAGGAAATTGATCGGGCGAACCCCGATCATACCTTTATCTCGTCTTATAGATGATATCGTCTATGATTCCGTATTCCTTAGCCTGTTGCGCGTTCATTATGAAGTCGCGCTCCACGTCCTTCTCCACCTTTTCCAGCTTTTGAGCGGTGTGCTTGCTCATTAACTGGTTAGTAATCTCTCGCATACGAAGAATTTCGCGGGCGTGGATGTCAATGTCCGTGGCCTGTCCCGACAGTCCACCCATGGACGGTTGGTGGATCAGGATGCGCGAGTTCGGAAGCGCCAGTCTCTTTTTGGGCTCGCCGGCGGCGAGGAGCAGGGCTGCCATGCTGGCTGCCTGCCCGATGCAAATCGTGGTGACGTCGTTCTTTACGTACTGCATGGTGTCGTAAATCGCCATGCCCGCCGTAATGGATCCGCCCGGCGAGTTGACATAAAGCTGGATGTCTTTCTCGGGGTCTTCCTGCGCCAGAAAAAGCATTTGCGCAATCACCAGGTTGGCGATGTTGTCGTCAATCGGCGTGCCGATGAAAATGATGTTGTCCCGCAACAGCCGGGAATAGATGTCATAGGCGCGCTCACCCCGGCCAGTCTGCTCGATGACCATGGGGACCAGCATCATTTTGGGATCGTTCACATTCACCGTCCACACTCCTGTTCCTAGCTACTAGCTCTATCTGGGAGGATCGAAAGCGTCCGCGTCAGGCGGACTGGCGATATAGAAAATCGAGGGTCTTTTCGCTGCGGATTCTATTACGGATTCTATCGAGCGCACCATCACGTGTCAAACGGGCCCGGATTGCTTCCGGCGTCTGTTTTGACTGTGCGGCGAGTGCGTCGATCTCCCGATCAATTTCCTCATCACTGACCTCGATTTTTTCCTCCTCCGCGATCTTGTCCAGCACCAGGGAGGCCTTCACTTCCTGCAGCGCCTGTTCCCGCTGTCCCACTCGCAGCCGGTTCAAGTCCATCTTCTTGATGTCTTCGGCTTTCATGCCTTGTGCCGCCAGGGCTCGCAAGCCACGTTCGAGGCGGACGTCAATCTGCCGGTCCACTAGGGCCTCCGGCACTTCAAATTCGGTGCGCTTCACCAGTTCCGCAACCAGCTTGTCTTTGGCTTCGTGTTCGGCGGCGTGTTTGCGTTCCGATTCCATGCCTTCGCGAATGCGCTGCCGCACTTCTTCCAGGGTCTTGAACTCTCCCAGTTGAGTGGCAAACTGGTCGTCAAGTTCGGGCAGGCTCTTTTGCTTGATGGACTGCACCTTGACCGTGTAGGTGAATGTCTTGCCCGCCAGACGTTGCTCCTGAGCATCATCCGCGTAAGTCACTTCGAATACCCGCTCGTCGCCCGGCGAAGCTCCTCGCAGATTTTCGGTGAACTCGGGCATCGTGTTCTTGCCCGCGATTTCGACCAGCACTTCATCCATGTGGACGGGCTTGTCTTCACCGTCCTTGGGCTTGCCGTCGAGCGACACCTGGGCGTAGTCTCCGTCGGCCAGAGTGCGGCCCTCAACTGATGTGAAGGTTGCATGCTGCTCGCGCACTCCGTTCAGTGACTGCTCCACTTCTTCGTTGGTGACTGTGATCTCCGGCTTGTCGGCGCGCAGCTCCTTGTAGCCCTCTACCTTGATTTCGGGCATGACCTCGAAGCTGGCTTTGAAGCGCAGGGGCTCGTTGTCTTTCAGTTGGAGATCGGTGACTTGTGGCTGCGATACCGGGATCAGGCCCTGTTTGTCGGCCTCTTTGCGGAAGTAGCGAGGGACCAGCGCTTCTACGACGTCGCTCTTCAGATCCTCGGAAAAACGCTGGCGGATGATGGATGCGGGCACATGTCCGCGACGGAAGCCGGGGATGCGCGCCAGCTTCTGATATTTCTGGATCAGCGAAGCAGTCTCACGGTTTACTTCCTCGACGGGAATTTCAACTGCAATCTCCCGCCGCGTGCTGCTCGTGGTTTCAGTGGGGCTCACATTTGCCTTTCAGGCTTTGACCGTTCGGGCCGTCCCATTTTCGGATGAGTCGAACGGCACAGGCTGTAAATCTGAGTGTAAAGACTAGAGGAGAGAAGCGTCAAACCGGCGGACAAGAAAACAAGGTGACAGACGTAACCTCAAGAGGGAGGCCGGGCTCTCGCCGTCCCCCATTTTGGCATGGATGCAAACAGGGTCCGTTACTGCGTTGGCCTTGCAGTTCCGCATACAATGATTCGAATGCCTGCCTCGCTTATTCAACTGAATCGCGAAGTGATCTCCTGCACTCACTGTCCGCGCCTGGTCGAATATCGCCAGCGGATCGCGCGCGAGAAGCGACGGGCCTACCTCGATTGGGAATACTGGGGAAAGCCTGTTCCTGGTTTCGGCGATCCTGACGCGCGCGTGCTGGTGCTTGGCCTTGCGCCGGGTGCGCATGGCTCAAACCGTACCGGACGCCCTTTCACCGGTGACGCCTCCGGCAAATTCATGTATCCAATTTTGTATGAGGCGGGGTTCGCTAATCAACCCAATGCTACCGATCGCGAGGATGGCCTTGAGTTGAGGAATCTCTACATCACGGCCGCGGTCCGCTGCGCCCCACCCGATAACAAGCCTCTTCCTGAGGAACTAGCCAACTGCGCGCCTTATCTCGACCGCGAGATGGACGGCCTCAAGAGGGTCCGGGTGGTTGTGGCGCTGGGCAGGATCGGATTCGAAGCCTACCTTAACTACCTCAAGCGCCGAGGCATGCTTCCGAGCAAGACTCCCTATCCGTTCCAGCACGGCGCGAGCTACACGATGCCAGACGGTAAGATCTTGCTGGCGTCGTACCATCCTTCAAACCAAAATACCCAAACCGGCAAACTTACCCGCCAGATGTTCGCGAAGATTTTTGAGCAGGCCGCGCGGTTGGCCAATAATTCATAGGCGGCCCCCCAACAAATAATTTAGTTAACTGACGATTATGTGCTCTACTTAACCATGGTTAAGTTGCGGAGCCGGGGTCGCGGCAACCGTCTTCCCCGTTGTTTCATCCTCCTGCTCACGGTGCTGCTCGGCGGCCCTTGCCTGGGCCAGCAGAATCCGGCGCCCGCTGTCGAACCCGGCATCCAGGACAATAGCTTCCTGGTGGAAGAAGCCTACAACCAGAATTTCGGCGTGGTGCAGCACATCTCCAGTTTTACCCGCTTCTGGAGCAGCAAAGACTGGAATTACAGCTTCACCCAGGAATGGCCGGTTCCCGGGGATGAACGTCATCAGCTGAGTTACACGCTGGTGGCCGCGCACTCCGGAGGCTTTCCCGGCTCCGCAGTCGGCATCGGCGATGTCTTGCTGAATTACCGGTACCAGTTGGTGGGAAGTGGAGACACACGCCTCGCGTTCTCTCCTCGCTTCACCTTGATCCTTCCCGCTGGCGATCCCATGCAGGAACGGGGCGCCGGCAGTTTGGGAGTGCAGACCGGCCTCCCCCTGAGCCTAGTTCTCAACAAGAAACTGGTCAGTCACTGGAATGTGGGCGCCACGTATTTCCCGCACGCCCAGGACGCTTTGAGCGACCGTGCTTCATCCGCCGGCTACAACCTGGGGCAGAGCTTTATCTGGCTGGTTCATTCTCGATTCAATGTCATTTTGGAAACTGTGTTTGTCCGGTCCCAGGCCGTGGTGGGCACCGACCGGACCGAGTGGGCGAACTCACTCTTCGTCAGCCCCGGTATCCGCTGGGCGCACAACTTCAAAAATGGTTTGCAGATTGTTCCCGGAATCGGCGTGCCGCTCGGAGTCGGACCCAGCGCGGGGGAAAAAGCGATCTTTCTCTATCTCAGTTTTGAGCACCCGTTTCGAAAGCTGCCCAAGAAGTAGCAATCCGCGGCTGGCCTGAAATTACGCGATGCGACTTAGATCGGTCCTTGATAGCGGCGCAGCCGGACCGCCGCGGCGAGGAATGCCGCGAAGATTGCCAGGCCGATCCACAGACCCGGGCTGCTCAGGAAATGACCCGGAGTGACGTGCGTCATCGGATCCATCGGGTAAGGTGCCCGGCGCTACCACGGCTTCCGCGGCGCCACCCAGCCGGTGCTGCAGCATGGCAGCGAAATACGAGGTGTTGAACGCAATTTTTTCGACGATCGCGATCGCCAGCAGCGGCAGAGCCGCCCACAGAAAGGCGCGCGCCGCGCCCAGCCTGAGACCAGCAGCAGCCAGCCGTAGAATGGCGCGTACCAGAGCGAATGCACCGTCAGCAGGTGATAGAGCAGCACCAGCGACATCTGGACAAACGACAACTGTGTCCAGAGCGTCGCGACACTCAGACCGCTCCCCAGCAGTACCGCGCTGCTCAGCAGCAGCATGATCCACTGCATGGCAACGGTGATCGCGAAGGTCAGCAGCGGAAGAACCACGAGCGGAATGCTCGCCTTCGAGAGCACGGTCGTGAGATCGGAAACCGGCAGCGACTTCCAGAACAGGATGCTGCGATCGCGGCGTTCGCCGTGCAGCGCGTCGAGACAGTAGAACACCCCGACGAGAAGAGTGGTCAGCATGATCAGACCCGCGGCCAAGTCAGTACGGCTGCGCGATCGCTTCGCGTTGTTGCGCGGGGTCGAGCGCCGACAGGCGGCGCATCTTGGCCGGCAGGCTGAATCGTGCTGATCAGGAAGCCGAACAGAAACAAGGCGGCGACGGCCAGCGGCGCGATATAGATGGATCGGTTCTCCCACAATTCGCGCCGCACGGACCAGTACAGCGCCGAGTCCCCGAGATGACCACGGGCGCGGCGACTTGCGATTCGAGATGAGACTCGGGCATGGCGTTCGATGGAGTATTCATCGAGCCGCTCCTTCAGATTAGCCGGGCCTGGCCGGCCTGATACCTGACCCGGCGTATCTGCCATCACGGCAACGAACAAGTCGGCGATGCTGGGCGTGTGCACCTCGCCAAGCGCGGCCAGTTGCTGGCGATCGAGATGAGCGAGCTTCAATCGAACAGCAGGATGCTGCGACCGAACACCTGGCGCTCGTGCATCGGCTTGAGCGCCCGCGCCGCGGCGAGCTGCTCGGGATGCACCATCACTTCCAGATAGCGCGACTCCAATTCTTCCATGCTGCAATCGAATACGATGCGGCCGCGGTCGATGAACATGACATCGGTGAGGACGTGCTGGATCTCTTCCACCTGATGTGTCGTCACGACGATGGTGCGGCTGCGATCGAAGTAGTCGTTCAGCAGGGAATCGTAGAACTGCTTGCGATACAGGATGTCGAGGCCAAGCGTCGGCTCGTCCAGCACCAGCAATCTCGCGTCGATGGCCATCACCAGAGCGAGGTGCAGTTGGGTCACCATGCCCTTCGACAATTCCCTGACCTTGCTGGCGCGGCTGATTGTGGTCTTCGCCAGAAAACCTTCCGCCTTCGCGCGATCGAATCGCGGATGCACGCCGGCGACGTAGTCGAGCGCCTGCGAAACCCTTATCCAGCGCGGCAGCACGGCGACATCGGAAATGAAGCAGACATCGCGCATGAGCCGATCGCGCTCGGTCCAGGGATCGCGTCCGAGCACCCTCAGTTCTCCCTGATAGGGGGTGAGTCCGAGAATCGCGTTGAGCGCGGTGGTCTTGCCTGCGCCGTTGGGACCGATGAGTCCGAGGATGCGGCCCTCTTCGACACGCAGATCGATGCCGTCCAGCGCGACGGTTGTGCCGAAGGTCTTGCGGAGGCCGCGGGCTTCTATGCATGCCATGGCTTCAGCTTTCCTCCTCGGGGGGATTTGACTTGGCGGTCTTCGACGGTGCGGCGTCAGGAGACGACGGGCGGGTTGCGCCGTCCAGCAGTTCTTCCGCCTTCAGGCCGAGCCGCTGAATGGTGGCGTAGACCCTGGGCCATTCTTCGCCGAGAAACTTCTGCCGTTCGCCCTGCAGCAACAGACTGCGCGCGCCGGCATTGATGAACATGCCGCGGCCTCGTCGGCTCTCGACCAGTCCCTCGTCCACCAGTTGCTGATAGCCCTTCAGGACCGTGAGCGGATTGACCCGGTATTCAGCCGCGACATTGCGCACGGAGGGCAGCGGATCGCCTTCCTTGAGCACGCCGTCGAGTATCATCGCGACCACGCGGTCGCGAAGCTGGCGGTAAATCGGCTGACTGTCGTTCCACTCACGGTCCATCAGGTTTTCCAGAGAGCCCTTACCAGACCTTACCAGAGATACCACGTACCTCAGTTTGTCCGGTGCAGGTCGAAGTGCGCGTGGATCGGCTTGTCCTGGCATCATGAACGTCCAATCCTCGGTGTGATGGTTGGCGTCGATGATGGTGAACACCGCATGGTGCATGTGGTACTCCGGGCTCCCGCTGATGTCCTCGAAATCGAACTCGACCGTCTTGCCGTCGGGCGACATCTTGCCCGTCATGCGCGGCCGGTTCCCCGCGTCGCAATAGTGAACCAGCGTGAGCTGGTCTCCGTCCACGTAAAGCATCGTGACCGGATGGTCGTACTTTGTCGCATCCAACGGCGTTCCTGCTTCCTGGAACTCGTGCACGAGGGCGTTTCCCCGCGAGGTCACGCGCAGCGAGACGTGCATCGGCTTGCCGCCTGACATCTCCGGCATCTCCGGGACGGTGACGGGGCCTTCCCACTCTCCCGCCAGGCTTTTCATGGTTGCGAAGGACTTCTGCGCCTCGGACGGCACCGGAGCCACGGAGGACTTTTGCGCGTCGGACTGCGCGAAAGCCATAACGGTCGAGAGCGACAGCAGAACAACGGACAGCATAATTCGAAGGGATTTCATTTTCATTCTCCTCAATCTTTGAACTGTCCGGGCATGGCGTACCCAGATCCGATCGATCAGCGCTAATCGACCGCTGATCAATTTTACTGTTATAGTTAACTATAACAGTAGTTGACATGTCAATCTGTTTCTTGCAGACGAGTCAAATGTAAGATTATGCTGAGGTTAGTATGATTTATAGTTGCGCGGGCAGAATCCTAGGCGGTCAAGCTCAAAAGCCCACGAACACGGGCTCGGGTTCAAGATGAATGTTCCAGAGTTCGTCCACGCGCTGCTCGATGTGCTCTTTTAGTCCCAGGATATCAGCGGCGGTGGCTCCTCCTCGGTTCACGATAGCCAGCGCATGTTTGCGCGAGATACCGACTCGCCCGCTGCTGTAGCCTTTGCTGAAGCCGGAGTGCTCGACCAGCCAGGCGGCGGAAACTTTTCTCTGGGCATCGAGGGCGGGATAGCTGGGAACTTGCAATCCCTTGGCGATCGCGCGCCGCTTGAGTTCGTCGTATTGGTCCGCCCGTAGAATGGGGTTTTTGAAGAACGAGCCGGCGCTGCGGCAGTCCTCGTCGCCCGGAGTAATGAGCATGGCTTTGGCGCCGCGTATGCGGCGTACAGCTTCGCGCGTGCTGGTCAATGACGGACTGTTTTGAAATCCGGCAAAATGCTTTTTCAGGTCGGCGTAGTCGATGCGAGGCTTGCCGCCAGGCGTGAGCGCATACGTGACACGCAGGATGATGAAACGTCCCCGTTCGCTGGTGTTGAAGATGCTGGTGCGATATTGGAATCCGCAAGCTTCGGCGCAGAGTTCACGAAGCTGTCCGTCTGTAAGATCGAAGACAAGCACCGACTCGATAGTTTCAGAGACTTCCTGGCCGTAGGCTCCTACGTTTTGTACTGGGGTCCCGCCCACGCTTCCTGGAATTCCGCTCAGACACTCGACTCCGGCACAGTTTCTGGCGACAGCACGGGCGACAAATTTGTCCCACTCCTCGCCTGCTCCGACTTCGAAGAGCGTCTTGCCTTTGTCACTGCGGTTGCGCTCCTCGATCCCCGTGATCGCAACTTTCAAGACGAGGCCGGTCCAGCCTGCGTCAGAAACCACCAGGTTGCTGCCGCCACCCAGCACAAACAAGGGAAGGTCCTTCGAGCGCGCGAAGTTGACGGCCTCCGCCACCTCGGCGGCTGATTTTGACTCAATGAAATAGCGTGCCGGCCCCCCCACCTTGAGGGTCGTGAGGGGCGCCAAGTATACGTTTTCCAGAACCCTCATAATGGTATGATGGTTTCACTATATACGACGGCAACAGGCACCGGTGGCAGCGTCGGCGTGGTACGTCAGGATACATCCCGCAGTGACTTGCGCCGCTCGGAGCGGGTTTTTGCGTCGTATCAAAATGACCTTGAGGAGAAGAAATGTTTCCAGAGATGATGGTGGTTCCGATGCGCGAGGAGTTGACCCGTCTCGGTATCGAGGAACTCCGCACCCCCGCTGATGTCGATCGCGCCCTACCCAATCAACCCGGCACAACCATGGTCGTGGTGAACTCGATTTGCGGATGCGCCGCCGGCCGCATGCGTCCCGCGGTCCGGGCTGCGCTGCAGCACTCCAGCCGTCCGGAGAAACTTTTCAGCGTCTTTGCCGGCCAGGATAAAGATGCCACCGAGCGGGCCCGTTCTTATTTCACAGGATATCCGCCATCTTCCCCGTCGATCGTGCTGCTGCAGGACGGCAGAGTGGTCCACATGATGCATCGCAGCGATATTGAACATCGCGAGGCGGTGGACATCGCCAGCGAACTGAAGAGGGTCTTCGACAAATTCTGCGTCAAACCTGCCCCGGTAGATACCGTCGCCTAAACCAGGATGCAGGCGTAGGGGCAGGTGTCCCCACCTGCCCGGCGGAGCGCAGTTCCTCAGGCTTGGTTTCACACCGCATTGACGAGCTTCCGCCCGAACGGGGCGTCCGGGCCCACGTGGTTCTTCGAGAGTTAAAACCGAATCAGATATGACGCTTTTACGAACAAGCCTCGACCATCATTCCTCATGCGGCCGCCATGCAGAAGATCTCCATCCACATCATTCCTTAAAGGCAGCAGCACATTCTCCAGATTACTGTTGTAGCCGACATAGATTGCAGTGCTCGGATGCACCAGGTAGGTGAGGAGAAAGTCGGCGTTGAAGTTCTTAGTGGTCTCGAGAAATGTGAAGGCAGGATTGGCCAACACCGAGTTGTACTCCCCAATAAACCGAAACGACAGTCTCTTGGTGTACTGATAATTCCACTTGGAACGAATGATGTGATTGTTCAGGCTGCCGGATGCTCCCAGCCGGTTGTGCAGCCGGAAGAGTATGTAGGTGTTGTCGATCCGCAGCGCTCGGCTCGGCCGCACCGTCAAGGTGGCGTTGACGGTGGTGCGTCCGGCGATAAATGGCACTACGCCGTCGGGTGCGTCGTAGTTGATCCGGGTCCCAAAACGATAGTCCAGATAAAAAGAGATTGGACGGTAAACGCTGGTCTTGAACTCGACTTCAGTGGTATGGCGAACATATTTCTGGTTTGCCGTCAGGGTGCTGAAGTCCCTCGGGCGCAGCAATTCCATCTCTTTCGCGTAGTAGAAGGTGAGAAAGGTCTGTCCCACGAATTCCGTTTTCAGGGCGGGGAAGTAGCCGGAGTTCAGGTAATTCCCCTCGTGATCGAAGGTGTGGTAGATCTCCATCTGCGGTCCCCAGGAAATCAGGTGCTTGCCTTCCGGACGGAAGCTGTATTGCACCCGTTGATAGATATTGTGAATGTCAGGCTGGGGATCGAAGCCGGTGAAGGTGCGAAACCCGTTACTGCGGTCGGAGTAGTCCATGAAGTAATTCAGTTTCCGCCCGTCGCGCTGCAGGGTGAACTCGGCCGCGGGGCCGGCGAGATACGTGCCAAACGTACAAGCGTCGTTCCGTGTGTCGCTGCACAGCGTGGAACTCACCACTCCCTGGAACGCGGCAACCCAGTTCGAATTCAGATTGAAGCGGCCATCAATTCCGCCCACCCGGTTGAAGTACGGGCCCTCTTCGCGATCGGTAAACATGACGCCCAGTGAGGACTGGTTGCCCAGGTCGCGGCTGACGCGTCCCACCGCAAAGTAGGCATGCTGTCCGAATAGCGGGTTACCCGGAGCGACCTCAGTGCCCGGAGATGCGTCATCGGCGACGAGCATGCCGACGGCCCATGGTCCGTCTTTGCCCGTCAGACGCGCACCCCACTGGGGATCCATGATGCGGCGCGTGAAAAGCAGCGGGATCGGCGTCTGGAAGTAGTAGGAGTTCTCCAGAAAGAAAGGACGCTTCTCCGGGAATTGCACTTCGAAACGCTGGTTTACCGTGACCTGGGGATCATCGGACTCGATCTGGCTGAAATCGGGATTCGCGGTCGCGTCCAGCACGAATTTATCTTTCACGACAGCTTTTGCGTCGAGACCGATCTGCCCAAAGGCATCGCGCTGACTGAAGGTCGGATGGTCGAGGTCACGCAGGTCAATGTCGCGGAACGAACGGAAAATTCCGTATGGGATCAGCTGGAAATTGTGTCCGGGAGAAATATTTTCAAGGCCGGTAGCGTCGCCTTCCTGATTCAGACGGCCTGTGATGCGGCTGGAATACTGGGGCCAGTATGCTTCTTCATTGTTGCGCTTGGTGTCGCGGTTCAGCAGGATGCCCCAGGTCTGGGGATCGTTCGAGGCAAAACGCAGGCTGCGGAAGGGGATGGCGAACCTGACCACGAAGCCTTCGGGCGTAAGCTTCGCCTCCGTGTTGAAAACCGTGTCGAAGGAGGGATCGAAGCCCTGGCCTTCGGTCCAAAGAGCGTCGGCCTGAACCCCCAAGGCATTGGAGAAAAAAGCGTAGGCCCGGCGATGATCGTGGAAGGTATCGAGCATCACCTCAACTTCATCGTCGTCAAACACGTCTTCGCGATGCGAGAGCCGGGCCCGAACTTTCTGCGGCTCACTGTCGAAGCAAATGAAAATCACATACAGGCTCTTATCGTCGTAGCCAAGATAGGCCTCGGTGCGGTGGGTGGTCGGCTCACCATCGCTTGGAGTGCGCTGAATGAAGCGCTCAACTTTCGCCAGTCTGCCTTCCCATGCCGGGCTGGGCTTCATCTGCAGAAAATCCTCCAGCGGCGGAGGAGTGCTGACACGCCGGATTTTGACCTGACCAAAGGTCGGCGGCGGAGCGGCAAGAAGGAGGCCCGGCGAGGCCAGGACAACGGCCGCCGCACCGCACAGTGCTGTTCCGATCCAACCCAAGCCTGTCTCCGTGGAGTGATTGGACTATCGTTGTCTTAGACGCAGGCGAATGCGCAAGGTCATTTGAGCGCATTGTCCCAGGATGTAAAATGTTGTGAAGAACTACAACGACAGTTTCGGACCGCGCACGGCGCGGAATGTCATTTCTTTTGCAGGGTTCCGCGTTCGCTTCTTCCAGGCAAAGAAGAGTTCAGCGTAGCTATCCGTGATGTATGACTGCCGGTCGATTCCCAGGCGCTGCGCGGTTTGGTCAATCCAGAGCGACGGCCCTTCAATCTCGCCAAAGAAGCCGATGGGGGTTTCATCCAGGACGACGTGACCCTTGCCGTCACTCCACTCCGCGCGAAATTTTTCGTAGCAGAAGGAAGGGATATAACCGAGCGCCAGTAATATCTTTTCGAACTGTTCGCCATCTTCAATGCCGGTTTGAGTCTCAACCCGCGTCTTATGCCGGGACACTTTGCTTTTGGCCTTGTGGGTCAGCAGCCAACTGTTTCCATACTTGCGCAAGCGCAGGAGTTCGCTCACGTTTACGCAGAGGCTGGCCCGGCAGGTCATACAAAGTGTTGCTCTCGTGCGCTCGCCGCGTCACCTGCCGGAACTTGGCCGCTCGCAGCCGTCGCGTAAGTTCGCGGACATTGTCGACTCGAAATTTGATTTCAATTTCGTTGGGCATAAACGTCGGAGCGCTGCACCAACCACCTAGGGGGGACAGATGAGGACATCTGTCCCTAGGTGGTTGGTGGCGGCACCCGCTTCACGAGAACGTTGGCAGCTTCACCAAATCATCGCGAGGGACGGGTTCCAGCGGATTGCCCGCCTTGCGCCAGGCGGCTAATCCGCCCACGATTACGAACGCGTTGAATCCTTCTTCCCGCAGCATGTGCGCCACCCGGGCGCTAGTCGCTTCGCGTGCTCAAGTACAGTAGACATAAATGTCTTTGTCCTTGGGTATGTTCTTGAGTTCTTCCTTGAGATTGTTCGGCTCTAGCCGGATGGATCCCTTAATCCGAGCTGCCCCGGCGTCATAGTAGCCATGGCTGCGAACATCCATGAGGAGAACTCTATCCTTGTCCTCGGAAGCCAGCCGGCGCGTCAGTTCTTGCACCTGTATCCGCGGCACAACCCGATAGACGGCATGCTTGCGATAGAGCCAGACCCGGTACAGTGCGTAGCCGATGATCGCGAGGACAGTCACGGCTTCGACCGCTCGACCCGCGGTTTGAAATCCGTGTATCACGGAGACCAGAAAATCGCGGAACAAGAAGCCGGCCGCAATATAGACAGTGGCGTAGAGGGCCGCACCCACGAGATCGAGCCGCAAAAACGTGTCCAGCGGCATTCTCATGCTTCCTGCCAATGGCGGAGCCATGGTATTGATCCCGGGAATGAATTTCGCGAAAAGCAGGGTGGCCTTGCCACGCTTGTAGAACGATTCGGCCGACCGCAGGATGCACGTCTCCGGGTTGACCGACAGTTTGCAGAGAAAGCCGAGCAGGCTCCATCCCATGTAACGCCCGGCGACGAAGAGCAAGATATCGCCCAACAGCATGGCTAGCAACGCCAGCAGCAGAAGCCGGATAAGACTTAAAACTCCGGCCGCTGCGGCCGCACCACCAGCCACCAGGGCGATGGCGGCTGGAACCGGCATTCCTAATGCTTCGGCAAGGACAATGAAGAACACCAACAGATATCCGTGGTGTCCGATAAGTGAGAGTAGCGATTGCATCCGCGGGCTGGCTTTCGCCTGCGTTAGTATAAAGAAAAAGGGCGGCCTTTGCCGCCCCTCAGGTACTTCGGTTCGAGAACCGCTACTTCGACATATCCACACTGCCCATCTTACCTGCCTTGAGCATCTTCACGCTCATGACGTGAATCTGGTTCTTGTCGGCATACACGTCCTACTCCGACTGGAGGTTTGGGCTTTGGATGTTGCTCAACTGCCCGAGGGATGTACGGTCCTGGGGGAGAAATGGATTGAAGGGAGCCTGATCACGCGTAGGCCCGGACGCCCTCGTCCGGATGGGCGAGCGCTCGCCTTCGAAATCCGGGGCTCGGTGCAGGGGTTAGCTTATTTCTCTCGGGCGACGACGAAATCCGGAGCCCACAATAAGGCCCGTTTGAACTCACTCTCGGGGAAACTGCAAATCGCGTTTCGCGCCAGGGTCGCGTACTGAAGGGCGCGCGCCGTGGCGGCCTCGAGCGATCCGTAGTGCTCCAGAATTCCGATAATTTCGCGATGCGTGACTCTCTTGAACGCCCGATCTTCTACAATCGCTTCTATCATTTCGCGTTCCTGGACCGAACAGCGCTCCAGGGCATGGATCACCGCCATGGTGGCTTTGCCTTCGCGCAAATCACTGGCCACGGGCTTTCCCAGTACGCTTTCCGACGCGGTTAGGTCGAGCACATCGTCCACGATCTGGAATGCCATTCCCAGGTCGCGGCCGTACTGTCCTAGGCTTGCTTCCTGCTCGGGAGTGGCTCCGCCAAGGATCGCGCCCATGCGCATGCAGACTGAAAAAAGACAGGCTGTCTTGCGGAAGATCAAATCAAAATACTCGTCGAGCGAAATGAGCTTGCCCAACTTTTCCATCTGCAGGAGTTCGCCTTCGACCATTTGCTGGGTCAGGTCAATCAGCGTGTCGAGGATGCGGAAGTTGCGCTCCTGCACCGCCACCTTGAAAGCCTGCATGTAGAGCCAGTCGCCCGCCAGCACACATTTGGAATTGCCCCACTGCGTGTTGGCCGCGGGCCGGCCGCGCCGCGTCTGGGCTTCGTCGATGATGTCGTCGTGAACCAGGGTTGCAGTGTGAATGATTTCCACCACCGCGCCTAGGCGAATGGCGCCCCGTCCCTGGTAGTCGAACAATTTTGCCGCCAGCAGCAACAGCGCCGGACGGAGACGCTTGCCGCCGCCACCCCGCAGGTATTCGCCGATTTCAGTGATGGCTTCGACGCCCGAGACCGTGTCCCGCCCAAACTCGCGTTCAATGGCCGCCAGGTCCTCGCGCAGAAGCTCGAAGATTTCTTTTCCGTTGATGGCCGCGGGCATGCTCATGTCGTTTTCTTAACCACGGAGGCACGGAGACACGGAGCAACTTCATGCATCCGAGCTGTTCTCCGTGACTCAGTGTCTCCGCGGTGAAATCTAATTTGTCCGGTAGTTCGTGAACTGCATGTCAATCCCAAAGTCCTTCTGCTTCAGCAGCGCGATGACCGCCTGTAGCGTGTCCCGATCCTTGCCACTTACTCGAATGAGGTCTCCCTGAATCGAGGCCTGCACCTTGTTTTTCGAACTCTTGATCAACTGCACAATTTCTTTTGCCTTCTCCATCGGGATCCCCTGCTGCAGAGTGATCTTCTGCTTGGCGGTTCCCCCCAGTGCCGATTCGATGACGCCGTGAGTCAATCCCTTCAGCGGAACGCCGCGCTTCGCCAGCTTCTGCTGCAAGATGTCACTCACCGATTTCAATTTATACTCGTCGATCGAGTGCAGCACGATCGCGTCTTTCTCGAGCTCGATTTTGGACTTGGAGTCCTTCAAGTCGAAGCGAGTGTGAACTTCTTTCGACGCCTGCTGGATGGCGTTGGAGACCTCTTCCAGATCGATCTTGCTCACGATGTCAAATGTGTTTTCGGGCATGTGCGTAGCGCTTCCTGAAGGCTGTGAAAATGTAACCTCTGAGGTTACCAGAAGAAACGGTTTCAACGCCGCAGTTCTTTGTTGTCGGCTGTGCGCTGGTCTGAGCAATCCCCTGCGTGGCGTCCTCCGTTGTCGAGTTCTGGCGGGCAGTTGTCAGCATGACGACTGGCGTGGGGACAAGATTCTCAATTGGACCGCTGGCTTCTGCTGTAGCTGGATTCCGGTAGTTTGAAAAAGGCGTAGAAATTGGAAGCGGTTTGGTTGCCGACGTCTTCCGTCGAAAGTCCGCGGATCTCGCCTAGTTGCCGGGCCACTTCCTTTACAAATGCCGGCTCGTTGCGTTTGCCGCGATGCGGCACCGGCGCCAGAAATGGCGAATCGGTTTCGATCAGCATGCGTTCGAGCGGTACTTCCTTGGCGGCGTCGCGTATGGGCTGCGCCTTGGGGAACGTTACGTTGCCGGCGAAGGAAATCATGAACCCTAGGTTGAGGGCGCGTTTGGCGTGCGGCCAGGTGCCGCTGAAACAGTGCAGGATTCCTCCCAGTCCGCCGGCTTTCCAATGTTGTTCCAGAAGATTGAGGCAATCGTCCCAGGCGTTGTCGCTGCCGGCGGAGGGCCGGCAATGAATCACGATCGGCAGCTTGGCCGCCCGCGCCAATTCCATCTGCTGCAAAAATACTTGCTGCTGCAACTGGCGCGGCGAATGGTCGTAAAAGTAGTCTAGCCCGATTTCGCCCCAGGCAATGACCTTGGGCCGTCGTGCCAACTGCTCAAGTTCCTGAAAGTCTGCGTCGGTGGCCAGTTTGGCCTCGTGCGGATGAATCCCGATCGTGGCCAGGATAAATTCATGCCGCTCGGCTAGCTGAATGCCGCAATCTAGGGAGCCGGGACCGGTTCCGCTGCCTATGGCGACAATTTTCTCAATGCCACCGTCCCGCGCACGCGCGATCATCGCGTCGCGGTCGGCGTCGAACTGCTCCATTTCGAGATGCGCGTGGGAATCTATGAACACGAAACTTCGGACCTCGGGCGTCGGAGTTCAGACGCTAGCTCACACACATCCGGATTCTGGAACCATAGGCTGAGAACGCCGGGTTTGCTGAAGTCCGACGCCCCAGGCCGAGGTCGCGTTACTTCAGTCTGGTTCCAACCGGCACATCCTCCAAAAAGGCCGCCAAGACCGGCTTTCCGCCCTCGGGTGACGCCGCGACGATCATTCCATTCGATTCCAGTCCGCGTAATCTCCGCGGAGCGAGGTTTACCACAATCACAACCTTGCGGCCCACCAGCGTTTCCGGCGCATAGGCCTCGGCGATCCCGGCCACCACTTGCCGAACTTCAGTCCCGAGATCAACTTCCAGGCGCAGCAACTTGTCAGCGCCTTTAACTTTCTCAGCGACTTTCACCTGGCCCACGCGAAGTTCAACTTTGGCAAAATCTTCAATGCTGATCTTGCCGTCGGGCAGGACCGCGGAGGGTTTCGGTAGAGGCGTGTTCGCGGGTGGCGCGGGAACATCAACAACCTTCTTCTCGCTCTTCTCCTCGGTCTCCTTCTCTTCGACCGCAGCCGTAGCACTGCGTCCCAACTCTTCCATTTGCTGCATCCTTTTAATGGCGCCTTTGTCAACGCGGGGAAAGACGGGCTCCACGTCGCCGAGCCTCGTCGCCAGCTTGAGCTGTCCCCACTGCAAATCCGACAGCGAGAATTTTCTGATATCCCCCAGTCCCATTTGCGTCCAGATTTTCGCCGTGGCTTCCGGAATCACAGGATGGGCGAGCGCAGTTACGATGCGCAGGGCCTCGGCGCTCGTATAGAGAATGGTGGCCAGGCGCGAGCGGCTCTCGTTGTCCTGCTTCTCACCCAGCGCCCAGGGCTGACTCTCGACGATGTACTTGTCGACTGCTCCCACCAGGCTCCACGCCACTTCCAAAGCGCGCGAAAAGTGGCGCTGGTCGAATAGCGTATTGAATTCCGCGATCGTGCGTCGCGCCGTGTCGGCAATCGCATTCTCTTCGGCTGTGAGAGTTGCCGCGCGCGAGGGATACGGCACCTCGCCTTTGAAATAGCGCGTGATCATGGTGAGCGTACGGCTCGCCAGATTGCCCAGGCCGTTGGCCAAGTCGGCGTTGTAGCGCTGCACCAGCGCGTCGAAGGAGAACGATCCGTCCTGCCCGAAGACGATTTCACGCAGCAGAAAGTAGCGCAACGCGTCGGCGCCCAGTACGTCAAGAATAGTCTCCGTCCGCACGATATTCCCGCGCGACTTCGACATTTTGCTTTCTTCAAACAGCAGCCAGCCGTGTGCCATGATCTTCTGCGGCAAAGGCAGTCCTGCAGCCATCAGAAACGCCGGCCAGTAGACACAGTGGAAGCGCACAATCTCCTTGCCGATCATCTGCACATCGGCCGGCCAATACTTGTCGTATTTTCCGGAGTCGTCTGACCCGTAACCCAGCGCGGTAATGTAATTCGCCAGCGCATCCAGCCAAACGTAAATCACGTGCTTGGGATCGTCTGGAACCGGAATGCCCCAGGAGAGCGTGCTGCGGCTCACCGAAAGATCGCGCAGGCCGGAGCGCACAAACGACATCACTTCATTGCGTCGTGTTTCCGGACGGATGAAATCAGACTGACCGTTGTACAGCTCCAGCAGCTTGTCCTGGAACGCGGACAGCTTAAAGAAATAGTTCTCTTCCTTCACGGTTTCGGTGGGACGTCCACACTCGGGGCAGGGTGCGCCGTCTCCGACGACATCAACGTAAAGTTCGTCAAACACGCAGTACTGGCCCGTGTAGCTCCCCTTATAGATGTAACCATTGTCTCGGATACGGCGCCACAGAGCCTGCACGCCCTGCTTGTGTTTTTCAGACGTGGTGCGGATGAAGTCGTCGTAGGTCAGTCCCATCCGGTCCCAAAGAGCGCGGAATTCAGCGGAAACGTCATTGGTGAGTTGCTGCGGAGTTTTTCCCGCCGCTTGCGCCGCACGCTCTATCTTCTGCCCGTGTTCGTCGGTGCCGGTCAGGAAGTATGTATCGAAGCCCATCAGCCGCTGGCGCCGGGCGATGGTGTCGCAGGCAATGGTGGTGTAGGCGTGACCGATGTGCGGCCGCGCGTTCACGTAATAAATCGGTGTCGTGATGTAAAACTTTTTGCTCATTTGGATTTCTTGCGTGAGTTTCCAGACCGGGCCTAGCTTTTCAGAGCCTTCCAATAGGCTTCCATGGCCTCATTCATCACGCTTTTCAGCGGGACGCGGTTCTCGGCCGCGATTTTCTTGCAATCTTCGTACTCCGGCGCGTAATTGGTGATGGCGCCATTCATGCTGGCAATCTTCAATCGCACGTCTCCCCAGCGGGTTACAACGTTGATCCATTTTCGCGCCAATGTCTGGCGCTGCTCTTCGCGCCGTCTCACCCCCAGCGTGCTGGTCTCGGTGAAAATAATCTGGGTCAGCCCGGGGGCGTCCTCCGGTTTCGACAACACGGTCAGCAGCATTCCCGGACGATTCTTTTTCATCTGCACCGGCACGGCAAAAGTATCGAGGGCGCCGGCTTCGAGCAGCCGCTCGACCACGTAACCGAACACCTGCGGATTCAGATCGTCGAGGTTGGCTTCGAGGACGCTGATGGTCTCCTGTGAAGTGTTCTCGGCACGAACCGCCTGCGACTCGCCAATCGTGAGACGAACCACGTTGGCATGATCGGGAAAGTCGCGGCTGCCTGCGCCGTATCCGGATTTCTCAATCGTCATCGCCGGGAACGGCGCGAATCGTTTGGCCAGCGTCTTCACGATCGCCGCCCCCGTCGGGGTAACCAGTTCCACCTGAATGCCCGAGGAATAAACCGGCGCGCCCCGCAACAACTCTACCGTGGCCGGGACCGGCACAGGCAGAACTCCATGCGCGCATTTCACGGTGCCCCCGCCGACGTTCAGCGGGGAGCACACCATCTCATCGACTCCCAACGCCTCGGCTCCAACCGCGGAGCCGATGATGTCCACCATCGCGTCCACCGCCCCTAGTTCGTGGAAGTGCACCTTCTCAATGTCGGTATTATGAATCTTGGCTTCCGCCGTACCCAGCGCCTCGAAGATAGCAATCGCTGTGCGCTTTGCGCCATGGTTGATGCCGGCCTTACGGATGATCCCGCATATCTCTTTCAGGCCGCGGCCATGCCCATGCTCGTGTGGCGCAAGCGCCCCCGCCCGCGCGCTCTCATGTCCGGACTGAACGTAGTTATGCTCACGAAGTTCGACCTGCTCAGGTCTGTGCCTATGCCCGTGATCGTGTCTGTGTTGTTGGGCACGACTCTGCTGCTCGGCAAACACCTCGCGCGGCAATTCCTTCTCCCCGTTTACGAATACATCGACCTTGGTCGCGCCAATGCCGCTGCGATTGACCCGCGAAATCTCCAGGCGGGCTCCGATGTTCAGAGCCGCGACCGTATCCTCGAAAAGCTTGGCCGACACTCCGGCGTCTATCAACGCGCCGAGGAACATATCGCCGCTCATGCCGGAGAAACAGTCGAGGTAGGCAATGCGCATAGGAATTCGGTCGTTGGTCTAAAACCTTAGTTCTAAGAGGTGCTGGCGGCGTAGGGCCAACGACGAACGACCACTGACCAACGACATTTTCATCATAGGGAAGCGCGCAACCTCCGTCAAACCTTGCCGTGCGGTGCGGTTTGCTACAATTTCTCTTTCTTCAATAGCTTAGGGGAATTCTTGTATCGCCATCTCGAACGACGGCTCGCCCAACACGTGCGTGAATTTCTGCGCCGTACGTACGACCTTGACTTGGACAAAATCGTCATCGAACAGCCACCCAAAGTGGAATTCGGCGAGTACGCCTTGCCGTTGGCTTTCGAACTCGCGAAGAGATTACGCAAGGCTCCGCGCAAGATTGCCGAGGAGATCGTCAACGGAATCGGCCCCATCCCCGGGTTTGAGACGCTGGAACTGGCGGGCGCGGGTTACATCAACGCACGGCTGAGGCGCGCAGAGCTTGCCGCCACCTTGATCGCAGACGAAAAGCCGCGCGTCGAGGTTCCTTCCGGCAAGATTCTGGTTGAGCACTCCAGCATCAATCCCAACAAGGCCGCCCATGTGGGACATCTGCGTAACGCCATTCTCGGCGACACGTTTGTCCGGCTGCTGCGGTTTGAGGGCAGAGAAGTGGACGTCCAGAATTACATCGACAACACGGGAGTGCAGGTCGCCGACGTGGTCGTGGGATTTCTGAACATCGAGAAGAAATCGCGCGCCGAGATCGAACTGCTGGCGCGGCAGTCCCGCTTCGACTACTACTGCTGGGACCTGTACGCCAGCGTTTCGCATTGGTACGCCGAGAACAAAGAAACTCTCCATTTCCGCCAGGAGACGTTGCACGCCATCGAACAAGGCAACAATGAGAGCGCCGCCGTCGCCGATGTGATTTCGATCGCGGTTCTGCGGCGTCACCTCGAGACCATGGACCGTCTCGATATCGAATACGATTTTCTGCCGCGCGAGAGCGAGATCCTCCACCTTCATTTCTGGGACGCTGCCTTTACCAAGCTGAAGGAAGGCGCCGTGCTCTTCTTCGAAACTGAAGGCAAGAACAAAGGTTGCTGGGTGATGCGGCGGGCGGGAACGTCGAAATCGGAGAGCGCTGAGGCTTTCGCCGAAGACGCTGAGAAAGATCAGGTCGCCGAAGAAGACCAGAAAGTCATTGTCCGTTCCAACGGCACGGTTGGTTACGTCGGCAAAGACATCGCCTACCACTTGTGGAAGTTTGGCCTGCTGGGCCGCGACTTCGGTTATCGCAAGTTCTACCGCTACCCCAACGGGCATGACTGCTGGCTTTCGACCGCGGTGGGGGCGCTGGACCATCCCCATTTCGGCGGTGTGTCGGAAATCTACAACGTGATCGACGCCCGCCAGTCAGAGGCCCAAAACACTGTCATCGAGGCCCTGCGCGGCCTGGGATATCACGATCAGGCCGACCACTACACTCATTTCTCGTACGAGATGGTCGCGCTCACGCCTCGCTGCGCCGCCGAACTGGGCTACCAGCTTTCCGACGAAGACAAGGGCCGCCCTTATATTGAGGTCTCTGGCCGCAAGGGGTTCGGAGTGAAGGCCGACGATCTGCTTGACCGGCTGATCGTTTCGGCCAAGAACGAGGTGGACGACCGCCACCCTCAACGAACGGACGCCGAGCGCATCACCATCGCCACCCAAATTGCCGTCGGAGCCCTGCGATATTTCATGCTGAAATTCACCAAGTCATCGGTGATCGCGTTTGATTTCAAGGAGGCATTGAGCTTCGAAGGCGAGACTGGCCCCTATGCGCAGTATGCTGTGGTTCGCGCAGTCAACATCTTCCGCAAAGGCGGTTTCGATTTGGAGGAATTTGACAGGAATCCGGCGGTCCGGCCTTCGACCGCTGATCTGGCGAAATACCTGGCAGATGAAACGGGGAACGAAATCTGGGAATTATGGCTGGCCAGCGCCAAGACTTCCTACATCATCGATCAATGCATTACCACGACCGAGCCTGCGTACCTGGCCAAGCACGCATTCCAACTGGCGCAACTCTTCAACGCCTTTTACCATCGCCATCCCATCCTGGGCGAGGCGGACGAGGGTCGTAAGAAATTTCTACTGGCGACCGTCTCGGTAGTGCGCAGGGAATTGACGCGGGCGCTGGCGGTCATGGGAATCAACGTGCCCGCCGTAATGTGATCTCGCCCGACTTGCAGGGATGTTCATGGTAGCCCGCCTTGAACCAGACGTAACCAGCACGAGAGTGACTAGCGTGACTTCAACTTTCGCAACAGAAAACTGCCTCAAGCGTTCATTTGCTTCGCGTTCAATGTAGAAGTAATGACCAAAGGTACTCGACCGTAACTTTACCCCATGTCGAAACGCTCCTAGACTGCCATCATGCATTCCTGGGAAGGAGATCCGCGGCCCGAGCCGGTGCCAGAATACGGCACGATCCAATCCAGCTCGACCCTGAAGCTGGATCGGTCTATCGATCCGCAGTCAGGAAGCTGGCGGATTCTCTTCGCCGTGGCGGCGGGGATCATACTGGCCGGATTCTTTGTTACGGGAAATGCGCGGGCGGCATTCGATCAAATTGCCAGTTTCCTGACCCTGCAAGGCAAGTCGGAACCGGCTTCTCCCGCGGTGCTTTCCGAACACGAGATCGAGAACCTGGACAAACAGGCCCCGCAGCGACAAGCGGAAATTCTGCTGGAACGCGCCGTCAACCACTACGAGGGCGCCAATGACCAGATTGCGGCCCGAGTCGAAGGCTGGTGGGGGAAATTGAAGTTCACTCCGCAGTTCAATTCGCTGATTACCACCGCGCTCAACTCCAACGACCTGCGGGTTCGAGCGGCGGGAATCGAGTTGGACCTGGCGGCCATGGGAGCGATCAAGTCGCCGGCGACGGTCGAGCGTTTGGCGCAGCATGCTCAGAGCGGGCCAAGCTCGGAAAGGGTTTGGGCGCTATGGGAGCTGGGACTGCTGGGCAACCGCGGGGTTGAGCCGCAACGCGTGAACGAGATCTTGGTCAGCCAGCTGCAAGACCCCGATCCGGAAGTCCGGCACTGGGCGGTAGAGGGATTGGCTTACCTGGGAACGAATGAGACCATCGCTCCTCTGCTGAAGACGTTTCACGAGGATTCTTCGGCAATGGTGCGGGAGCGTGCTGCCTGCAGCCTGGCGCAATCCGGCATGCTGACCCAGGAACAGCGCCGCAGTGTGATTCCGCAGCTCTTGGAATACGCGGACGACTCCGCCCTGGACGCGCAGACTCACGGCTGGGTCTACCAGGCGCTGCGCGACATCACAGGCCAGAGCCTGCCGAATGACTCCTCGCCGTGGAGAAGCTGGTACGAGGCAAACCGGTAGGGCAGTTTCCGGTTTCCAGTTCCTAGTTTCCAGTTCCGCTTTTTGTGCAGGGCGCGGACTATCTGGAACCAGAAACCCAGAAACCGGACACGAGAAACTGCTTACTCTGTCATTTTTGCAACGTGCAGATCGAAGCCTGTCTTGGGCAATAACGACGTCAGCTCGAACGCCCTGAAACCATCTCCTGCGATTTCCGTGTGGCGGTAGAGCCCGGGTTCGCTGTCGACCGTTTCATGGCGTCCATCCAGGTGGTTGAGAAACTCCTGTGCCTGCTTGGTCTCGGCTTCGTGGTCCTTGGTTCGGGTCACAACCGCTTCCGCCGCGTAGGACCGCACCAGCTTGGGCCAGTATTTCTCCAGGAGATTGGTGCTGGCGAAGATATCGGCCCAGACCATCCGGCCATTCACCGCAACCACCACCCCGACCGCATGCTGGTCGCGCAGCTGTTGAATCAGGCTTTGGTAATTTCGCTGGATAGGCTCCGCAACTGAGTCGACTTTTTGCTTTACCTCACGGTTGTCCATCACGCGCGCATATGAACTGGTGCCGTTGATCGCTTCCGCCGCCGCCTCGACGGTCACAGTTTCGGCCATGGCTGACCTGGTTTTCGCCACCTCGGACCAAACCTGCTGCTGGTCTTTGTCGGCCATCGCCTTGGCGCGGACGTTGGGGGCGGCCATCGGCGCCGGGAAAGCGCCTGCGGCTGTTCCTCCCGCGCCCACTCCGAATCGGTCACTGCTGCCGGTCCAGCGCCCGGGCTCGACGCAGAAGACGTCGAGGTTGAGGGGATCGCTCTCTCCCGGAACAATGCGATCTTTGCCGATAACCCGATCCTGTTTCCCACCGGTCACGATCTCACCGGCCAGCAGGATTAGGGGCCGTTTTGAGTTGTTGACCAACACCAACTGGTTGACCTGGGGGCCCGGCGGCGTCGGTGGCCTGCGCCGCCGCATCAATGGCTGCATGCCTCCGGACTCGGTCACGATCACCTCACCCGAGCGCAGTCCTTCGTCCAAGGTAAGGAATTCTTCAGTGTCGTAAGAGCGTGCGGCCACGACCGGAAATACAGTCAGGTTTCCGTGCCGGATGGGCGCGAGCACGGCGTAGCCCGACGTCGGCGGCAATCCTCCGGCGGGGGCGTGGCAGGGCCAAAATAAAGCGATTCCGGCGAGTGCGAGCGCCGGTAGCACGAACAAAAGCTTGGGGTTCATGGTGTTCCTCCTGTGTAGCGCCGGCATCTGGCCGGCTGTCCGGTGGCTTCCCGCCCGCCGGCCGGCAGTGCCTGCGCTTACACGAGGAACGGCAAATATTCAGCTTCTTGCAGCACAAATGTTGATAGCATCCGGATGGCTGCCCGCCATGACTAATCCTGGTGTCCAACCCATTGTGGAAGCCACTGCGGGGTTGGAGTCCCTGATCACCGGGCTCTACGAAAAGAGCGGAAATTCGGGCCTTACTCGCGAGCAGTTCGCCGCCATCCTTAACCAGGTGGCCGTCAAGTATTTGCCCGCCGCCGCGTCGGCCAGCGAGACAGCCGAACTCTATGCCAGCTTGCGCGTCGAAGAACTTGCGCTGGCGCGGGCTTGCGCCGCCGGTCAGGAGCGGGCGTGGGAAATCTTCATGGCGCGCTACCGCGAGAAGCTTTATGACATCGCGGCTCACATCGCCAGGGAAGCTTCCGCGGCGCGCGAACTGGCAGATTCCCTGTACGCCGATCTCTACGGAACTAGCACCCGCGACGGGCAGCGCGTTTCGAAACTTGCGTCATACACAGGACGCGGATCTCTGGAAGGTTGGCTGCGAACCGTGATGGCGCAGGAATTTGTGAACCGCTTCCGCCGCACGCGGCGGCTGGTGAGCCTGGATGAAGAGAGCAAAGACGGAGCGCAGTTTGCCGCGACCGCATCCGAGCCCGCCGCCGCGGTTGATCCTCGAGTTGAAGCGGCCACCGACGATGTATTATCTCGGACGTCGGCCGAAGATCGCTTCATTCTGGCATCTTATTATTTGGATGGCCGCACTCTGGCCGAGATCGCGCTCGCGCTCGCGGTGCATGAGTCCACCATCAGCCGCAAGCTCGATAAACTGGCAAAGTCCCTGCGCAAGCAAATCCTGACCACCTTGGAGCGAAAAGGCATGAGCCGCCGCCAGGCCGACGAGGCCCTGGAGGTGGATGTGCGTGACCTTCGATTGAATATTCGGAACCGGGTGGCGCAAGAAACCGGTCCGCCAACGTTCTCTGATAAGAAGGCTGAAGTTCGAGCGTCGGACGTCGGACGTCGGACTCCGGGCTGATCTTGGGCGTCGAGTTGAACCGCGGCCGCTGGTTAGGATGACGCTGCGCTAAGCCGCGGAGCGGCGTAAGAATCTAGCCCAGGGCGCAGGCCCCGGGGTAGGCAAGCTCGAAGACAAAACCCCTTTAGGGGCGAAAGAAAATATGGAGCAGCTTCCAAAAATTGTGCAGCGACGCTTGCAGGCAACTGCGAAGCCCGGGATCCATCCTGATCCCGACCTGCTGGCAGCGTTCGTCGAGAAGTCGTTGAACGATCGCGAGCGCTCCCAGGTATTGCAACACCTGGCGGACTGCGCCGATTGCCGAGACGTCATGGCGCTCGCCACGCCTGAGACGGTTTCCCCGCCTTCGGCGGTACTGCAGAAATCGAATTGGTTGAGTTGGCCCGTGCTTCGCTGGGGAGCGCTGGCGGCTTGCGTTGTGGTGGTCAGCACGGCGGTCACGCTTCACTATCAGCGACGGCCAGGTTTGGAGACGTACGTTGCTGAAAAGACTCCTGCGGCGCCGGCGAGCACCGCCGAAAGCAGTGTCCCGCAACAGCCGCATGAAAAGCTGGCGGCAAAGATTCCGCCTCCGGCACCGTTCCACTCGGATCGGGATCTTGGGGTCGCAAGCAAGTTGGCCAAGCAACAAGGAAGGAACCTGGATTCCGGAACGGTCGCGGGGCAGACAGAAGTGTCCGCGCTGCGCGGGCAAAATCAAGATGAAAAGGAGCGAGAACTGAGTAACAACCGGCTGGCAGATGCCAGTGCGGGCAAATCGGCCGACAAGTCAGCCGCGTCTGCGAGGATGATGGCTGCGGTTGCTCCCGCGCCTGTGCCGTCGGCGAAAGCGGCTCAGGCAGCGCCTGCGGCCGAGCCCCGGAATGACACCGTGAACGCCCCGACCGGCGCCGTGGCGGAAACAGTAACCGCGGAGGGGGTGCTCGAGACAGAGCAAACGCCGGAGCGGAAAGCGAAAGACGAGGCGACTCGGAACGAAGCGCGAAAAAAAGTTCAGGCTGCACGCGCTGGAGCGGCAGGTGCAGTGGCCATGGGAGGTCGGAAGACAGACTCAAACACAGTGGAACTGTCTGCTTCCGGTGACACTGGCAAGCGGTCGCGCGTTGCCTACAGCGCGCCGCGTTGGACACTTTCTGCCGACGGCGTCCTGCAGCGCTCTGTCGACTCGGGCAAAACCTGGCAGGTGATTCCAGTGGCGAACGACGCTGTCTTCCGCGCGCTAGCCGCGAACGATTCCGATATCTGGTTGGGAGGCGCGGCCGCCGCACTTTACCATTCGTCCGATGCTGGACAACACTGGGTTCGCGTCTATCCCGCGGCTGATGGCCAGTCCCTGACCGCCGATATTGTTACCGTTGAATTCAGCGACGCCCAACACGGCAAACTAACCACCAGCGACCACGAAACTTGGACCACCAGCGACGCGGGCGATACGTGGCAAAAGCACTGACAGCCTTTTCGCAAAGTTCTGTTCTCGCACGATTCCGATTTGACTGCTACTTGTTCACGAGTTACCAAAGTGACGTTTACACCAACCAGGGGCGCGCCTACTATCCATTTCGTGGTTTGGCAGTTCTGGGGGAGGGCTGCCGAAGCGTCCTGAACTGAAAAGTTCGGGGCGCTTTTTTTGTTGGCCGGGGGTAAAGGTTTCAACCGGATGCCGGGCCCGGGCACCCAGCAGCTGGAAACCAGAAACGGGAAACCGGAAACTGGTGTTTCCAGCCTTTGCGACTTCTGCGGTTACGATGCATCGAATACAGTGTTACGATACACGCAGCCCACGTTGGCTGACGGACCGTTCTCCGACCTGAATTCGCGGCGAACGGCACTCCCGGAGGAGAAATGGCAAGCAACGGAATTTTGGAAGTGACGGACGCAAACTTTGATCAGGACGTTCTGAAGTCAGATCAGCCGGTTTTGGTGGACTTCTGGGCAGCCTGGTGCGGGCCTTGCCGCGCCCTCGCTCCCATCGTCGATGAACTGGCGAAGGACTACCACGGCAAGATCAAAGTCGGCAAAATGGATGTCGACAGCAACAGCGCCACACCGATGCGCTACGGAGTGCGCGGCATCCCGACGCTGCTCGTGTTCAAGGGCGGCCAGGTAAAGGAACAGATCGTGGGCTACGTGCCCAAGGAAACGATTCAGAAGGCGATTGACAAGCACGTTGGGTAAGGCAGTCGTTGTCGTCGGTCGTCAGCCAAAGGTCAAGAGCAAAAGATCAAAAGCCCGGGTCCATAGCCCGGGCGCTTTTGTTTTTGAGTCGATCTCTATCTTGGTAGGGAAGTAACGGCGAGCCGAAAGCCACTGCTTCACAGCTAGGAGCTAAAAGCTAGAAGCTGAATTTAGTACTTCCGCAATACTCCAATCACTCTCCCCTGTACCTCAACCGAAGCGGCGGGCACGATGATGGGCTGCATGTTGGCATTCGAAGGCTGAAGCCGAATATTCTCGCCGTCGCGGTAAAAGCGTTTGAGGGTGGCATCGGTGCCTTCCACCAGGGCGACCACGATGTCCCCATTGTGCGCCGTCTTGCTCTTCTCCACCATCACGTAGTCGCCATTGAGAATAGCCTCCTCCTGCATGGAATCGCCGCGCACTTCGAGCACGAACACTTCCTTCGAGCGCACGAAGTCGGCGAGGGAAATGGTCTCGTTATTCTGCACCGCCTCGATGGGTTGGCCGGCCGCGATGCGGCCCAACAGCGGCAGCACCATCGTGGTATTCACAGCCATGGCCTGCTTGAGGCGCCCCTTGGGCGGCAACAGGTCAATCGAACGGCTGCGGTTGTAATCGCGAGTCAGCAGTCCCTTCTTCTCCAGATTGGAAATGTGCTTGTGCACAGTGGCCAGAGAACTTAGCTCCAGACCCTGGCCAATCTCTTCGAATGAGGGCGAGTATCCATTCTTCTGTACGAACTCGGAGATGAAGTCGTACACCTGCCGTTGCCGTCGAGTGATTGCCATTAGCGCCATTTTGGGCGAAGGGAAGGCGAATGTCAAGAAAACAAAAGTTCAGCGTTGTCATCCTAGGCGAAAGCACAGGATGACATTCGGGTAGGGTTTTGCCGTCGTACGGGCTGTTATGCTGAACCGTGAGCGCTCCTGCGAAAAACGCAGCATCCCCCGCACCACCCGGACTCTGCGCCGATTGCGTCCACGCACGGCGCATCGAGTCCGATCGCGGATCGGTATTCTTTCTCTGCCAGCTGGCGTTGACCGACTCTCGTTTCAAGAAGTATCCCCGGCTGCCGGTCCTCTCCTGCCCCGGTTACGAGCCAAAGCAACAATCAACTGTGTGACATACAGCCCATCCGCCCCGGCGAAACTTTTGTTCGTCTGAAGGCTCTAATAGATTGGCAGCTGGAAAGCGGCCGGAGGAGTGTCTAAAGTGTCCAAATTTTCTGCTCATGTTTTCCTATTGCTCTTGGTATTGATCGCGAGCACGGTGGCGTGTACTGCGGGAAACGCGGCCGGATTCGCTATTCCGGGTCCAGTTCAGGACGCCGCGAAGGCAGCGAAGTCCGGTGAGCAAACTGCGATAGTGGCAGGAGGATGTTTTTGGGGAATCCAAGCCGTCTTCCAGCACGTAAAAGGAGTAAAGAGCGCGACCTCGGGATATTCGGGAGGCCAGGCCCAGACCGCGCAATATGAAATCGTCAGCACCGGCGAAACCGGCCACGCCGAATCGGTGAAGATTACCTACGATCCGGCGCAGGTCACGTACGGAGAGTTGCTGCGAGTGTTCTTCTCGGTGGCCCACGATCCCACGCAACTGAACCGCCAGGGGCCGGACGAGGGCACTCAGTATCGCTCGATGATTTTCTACGGCAACGATGAACAGAAAAAGATCGCGGAGGCGTACATCGCCCAGCTCGACAAGGCAAAAATATTTCCACGGGCGATCGTGACCCAGGTTGTGCCGCTGAAGGCGTTCTATCCGGCGGAGGATTATCACCAGAACTATGCGACGCTTCATCCGGATCAGCCTTACATCGTTTATAACGATGCGCCCAAAGTCGAGCATCTGAGGCAGGAATTTCCTGAACTCTATAGGGGAAAGTAGTGACGCTTTTGTTCGTGTCGGAGGAGTGAGCCATGTTCAATTCTGAGCTCGATAACGATGCTTCGTCGGTCAATGTTAGGCGGCGGGCGTTTCTGGGATTTTCGGTTTCAGCGATCGCCGGCGCCGCGTTATGGTCGCTGCATAAACCCCGGCTGATCGAAGCGGCGATGCCGAGGGGCGTTCCGGGTGAGGTCACGATCGTGCAGTTCTCCGATTCCGGGAAGCGGCTGCAAAAAGTCCACGTACCCAAGGTAGTAAAGAGTGACGATGAGTGGCGCAAGCAGCTGTCCCCGGGGCAATTCGATATCACGCGCCACGCGGACACCGAAATTGCCTTCAGCGGAAAGTATTGGAACCTGCATGACAAGGGTCTCTACCGTTGCATCTGTTGCGACAATGCGCTGTTCAGCTCGGAGACGAAGTTTGAATCCGGCACTGGCTGGCCCAGCTTCTGGCAGCCAATTGCAGCGGAGAATGTGCGGACCATCAACGATACGAGTTTAGGCGTGGTGAGAAGCGCGGTCGCTTGTACGCTGTGTGATGCGCATCTGGGGCACGTCTTCGATGACGGGCCGCAGCCTACCGGGCTCCGCTACTGTATGAATTCGGCTTCTCTGAAGTTTATAAAAGCGTAGTCCTGTATCGGCGCCTAAACACTGGCTTCATCGCGCATAGGCGCGACAAAGGCTGCGCTCGGGATGACAGTTTAGGGTAGAGTTTCGGGTATGAATTCTCCTCCTCCTGCGTTTCGCGCTCCCACTGCGGGTGAGCGCGTTTTCAACCGGATCTTTGGATTTCTGGTGGGTCTCGGTCTGGGTTTTTCCCATAACTATCTTCTGCAGGTCCGCGGGCGCAAGAGCGGGAAGACTTATTCCACGCCGATTGATCTGCTGGAACTCGGCGGGAAACGGTTTCTGGTGGCCCCTCGTGGTCACACCCAATGGGTGCGCAACGCCGAGGCGGCCGGAGAAGTCACACTCAAGAAAGGAAGCAAGCGGCAGAAATTCCGGCTTCGCGCTCTATTGGACCAGGAAAAGCCGGAAATCCTGAAGGCCTATCTGGATCAGTTCAGGCGGGAAGTTCAGAGCTATTTTCCGGTGGCGGCTGGGTCGCCGGTGGAGGCTTTTCAAGAGTTGGTGCAGAGCTATCCGGCGTTTGAATTAATTCCGCGTTAAAGAGGCCACGGATTCACACGGATTTTCACGGATCGTTCTTGGTTTTAGCTCTTCTGACGTCCGCTACTCCAAAACACTGTCGTCCAGTTTCTTTCTTCCCCAGTCGGCGGCGGCTTGCACGAAGGCTTGGACCAGGGGGTGGGGCTTGTCGGGCTTGGATGAGAGTTGCGGCTGGAACAACGTCGCGATGTAGAAACGGTGGGTGGGCGATTCGATGGCGCGGATCTCGCCTTGCGGGCCCCGCGCTACCACCGGGAACCCGGCTTCCATGGCGGCCCATTCGTATTCCGGATTGACTTCGAAGTTGCAGAAGAATTCTTCGACTACCGTATCCTGCGAATAATACGACTGCAGATAGGAGCCCGGACGAAGGCGGATTTCCGGTATCGGACCGGAAAGTTTGGGTGCGCCCTTGGCGCGGTCGGGAACGGCGCAGGCTACCGGGTAAACAATGATGTTCTTTGAGCCGGAATTATTCTCGGCGGTGTCCGCATCTTTGATTCCCAGCACATTGCGAACACATTCGATCAGAGCATATTGGAATCCGCCGCAGGTGCCGAGGAAAGGCCAGTCGCGCCGACGGGCGAACTCGATGCCTTTGAGCATGCCATCAAAGCTCTTATAGGGACTGCCCGGCGCCGCCCAAATTCCGTCGAAGCTCTCCAGTTTCTTCTCGGTGGCGGGATTCAGAAGGCTCGGAGTTGCGATCCACTCGCCTTCGACGGGCAGATTCAGTTGCGCCGCGGCGTGCCGGAGCGACTTCTCTACGGCGGGAAGAGTCGGAGACTTGGGATCGTAATCCCCGAGAATTCCTATGCGGACAGGATCGCTCACCTGGCTATTTTAGTGGAGAAGTTCGGGAGTGCGGGGTTTGGGAGGTGAGAAGGCTGGTGCACTCGCGAGATGAGCGTCAGACTTCGGACGCCAGACCTCGGCACGAACCGTGTAGGGACGGGTCTTCGACCCGTCCAGGCCGAGCGAAGCTCGACAGCCTGCAGTCCTGAACCGGATTCACGAGCGCGGTCTTCGGTTTTCTATCTTGCAGTTAACGCCCTCTCTTTCAGAATTTCTTCTATCGCGGCGATCGCCGTTTCCAGTTCTTCATTTTTACTGTAGAAGTGCGGAGACATGCGGACACCGGCTTTGGGGCGATAGTCGACAAGGATGTCCCGCTTGAGCAGTTCGCCGCAGACTGCCTCGGCATCGGGCATGTCGATCGAGACTGTTCCGCCTCGGTGTTCTGCGTTGCGCGGAGAATTTACCCGCCATCCGCGTGCCGAGGCCAGTTCGATCAATCGGGACGTCTGCCGCTTCGACTTCTCCCGGATTCGATCAATGCCGACTGCGGCGATGATTTTCAGTCCGGGGCGCGCCGCCTCCAACGCGGGAATGTGGGAGGTGCCGTTCATGAAGCGAAACGGCGGATCGCTGTAGCGGGTGGGCCCGACTTCGAAACCGAAGGGATTCTGATGGGCGAACCAGCCGGTGAATTTTGGCTGCAGCTTTCGCCCCAGGTCGGGGCGCACATATAAGTATCCGACTCCCGGGCCTCCACACAGCCACTTCAAAACGCCGCCACAGGCAAAGTCGACATCGAGCGCTTGCACATCTACGGGCACGGTGCCGAGCGACTGAAAAGTGTCAAGCACTACGTGCGCGCCAACTTTGTGAGCCTTCTCGATGATCGCCTTGGCATCCTGAATGTACGCGCTCCGAAAGATCACGTGCGATACCGGGACGAGCAACGTCTGTTCGTCGATGGCGTCCAGCAGACGCTCGACGGGGACCGTGATCCCGTCGTCGGTCTTAACCATCTTCACGCGGGCGCCGCATGCCTGTTGCGCCTCCCAGAAATACATTACCGAGGGGAAGTTCAGGTCGCTATACACGACTTTGTTGCGTTGGCCGGAGAAATCGAAGCACGAAGCCACGACGGCCTGGCAGGTGGTGACATTCTGGTGGGTCGAAACCGAGCCTGGGGGGGCGTTCATCAGTGCGCCAATCTCGTCGCCAACTTGCGGTGCCAGCATCCACCAGCGTTCTTCCCATGCCCGTACCCCGCGCGTGGCCCAGATGTCGGCGTAAGCCTTCATGGCCTCGTAGACGCCTTGCGGCATGGCGCCCAGCGAATTGCTGATCAGATAGGTGGTGCGTTCCAGGATAGGGAACTGGGAACGATAGCGGAGAAGTTCATCAGACATGCGGATATTGTACGTCTGAGGCGCAATGTAGGCGCGCGCCTAGGTTGGAGGGGAGTTCCTCTTCAGCAGGAAATAAGCCGCGGTCAGGACGACTATATATACCGCGCCGCTGATCAGCGTCAGGCGAGAAGCCCACCCGGTCTCGAGCAGTGCCACGATGATAAGCACGAAGCCCAGCGCCGATCCCCACGCCCCGAGCGGGGATCGCATGGGCAACCCGGCCAGCTGGCTGGGGGAAATCAGTTTGCGGAAGCTGATGTGCGCAGCCAATGAAACCAGCCAGGCCAGCAGCATTCCCACCAGCGCCGCACCAAGAATCGAAACGAACGCGCTCTTCGGCGCCCACTTCTCCAGCACCAGCGCGACCACGATGCCGTAGGACGAAGCCAGCAGTGCCGGTTTTGGCGATCCCGACGCACTGAGCCGTCCGAGAGCCGCCGGCGCCCATCCGGTTCGTGCCAGAGAAAACAGGACGCGCGAAGCGGCATAGAGCGCTCCGTTGGCTCCGGAGAGCGCGGCCGTAAGGATCACGAAGGTCATGATGTGCGATGCGGCCGGGACGTGGGCGTGGCGGAACACAGTGACGAAGGGGCTCTCGGTCACTCCAGCACGGTTCCACGGCATCACTCCGACCAGGATGACAATCGCTCCCAGGTAGACCGACGCAAGCACCGTGAAAGTCAGCTTGATGGCGCGGGGAATTTCCTGTGCTGAGCGAGACTCTCCGGAGGTGATGGCGACGAATTCAAGTCCTCCAAAGGTATAGAGAGCGAAGCCCATGGCCAGCAACGGAGCTAGCGCCCCTCGTGGCAGGAACCCGCCGTGCGCCGTGTATTGCGGAGTCACCCGGCCACTCAGCAACAACCCCGCTCCCAGCAGGACGAAAGCGGCGATGGTTGCGACTTTGATCATGGCAAACCAGTATTCGAAGCGAGCGTAGTTGCCCACGCTGCGCAGATTGATCAGCAGCAGCAGGACAGAAAACAGCAGCACCCAGAACAGAGCCGGCACGGACGGAAACCAATAAGTAAGGTAGGTGGCAGAGGCGATCAGCTCCGCGCCGATGGAAATTGAGATGGCCGCCCAGTAGCCGGCTCGAGCGATAAATCCTGCCCACTGGTTCAAGTAAAGATCGCCATAGACTCCGAACGAACCGGCCGCGGGATGCAGGCTGGAGAGCTCGCCCAGGGCCAGGGTCACGGTCAAAGTGATAAATGCCGCCAGGATAAAACTTAGGATGACTCCCGGGCCGGCAATTTCGAGGGCGGCCGCCGATCCCAGCAGCAATCCAGTCCCGATGGACCCGCCTACGGCGACCATGGCCATCTGGCCGGCGCTGAGCTGGTGCCGTAGTCCGCTTTCTTCGGCTTCGCCTGGCATCCGGCACTTATACCGGAAACACTTTTTCTGCCAAAGAAATATTCGCGTGACTTTCGTAATCCCTGCGGTACCCGACTCCGTTGCCGCTACCCGTACCGACCCCTAAAATCTCACTTGGGTTACTACGTACGTTACCCGTGTCTCTCATGCCAGATCCGACCAAGCGAATGGACCGAGCCGAGATCGCGCGACGAGTCGAGCGCGCTGAAAAGCTCTTGCAAAAGGGCAAGACCGGTGAGGCCCTCGACGAGTACATGCAAGTGCTTGCCGAGGATCCCGCAAAATGACAATGTGCGACAGATGGCGGCCGATATCTGCCTTTCGTTGCAACGCACGGCGGAAGCGGTAAAGCTGCTGGGCGACTTGTTTGAGCGCCAGATCGCGGCCGGAGAGAACACCCGCGCCAGCCTGACCTACAAGAAACTGGCGCGTTACACGGTTCCAACCAGCATCCAGAGAATCCACTTCGGACAGATCCTTGAGACCTCCAACCGGAAACTCGCGATCGAGACCTACGAGAGCGCTCTCGAAGACCTGCGCAAGAACGGACGCCAGCAGGATTGCCTCATGGTACTGAAGCGCCTGGTGGCGCTCGAACCCGCGGAAGGAAACTTCCTGCGGCTGGGGGAACTGAGTTCGCAAACCGGAGACAAAGCCGGGGGCGGCGGCGGCCTTCCTCAAGCTGGCCGAGATGACGGAAGCCTCCGGCAGCAACGCGGCACAGTGGTTCGAACGCGCCTATACCGAGGATCCCAGCGATACGAAGATCGCTCTGGGGTACGGCAAGAGCCTGATCGCGCAGGGCCAGGTCGGGGCCGCCATATTCGTGCTGGAACCACTGGCCAAGGCGCAAGACGCGAGCCTGGAAATGCGTGAGAGCTACGTGAACGCGCTCTTGTCTGCGAATCGCCTGAGCGACGCGGAACCGCTGGTCTGGCAACTTTTTCAGCAGAACCCGTCCCGCCAGCAACAAGTTGTTGACCTGATCGGACTGTTGGTGGACGCGCAGCAGGATGCGGAGGCAGTCGCGCTGGCGCGCAAGCTGGAGCAGTTTCAGCGCAACAAGGGAGACCGGCGCGCTTTTGTTGCGATGTTGCAGGACGTAGCCGCTAAGCATCGGGGTTCGCCCGATCTTCTGGAGTTCATGAGCGAGCTGTTCAACGCTTCCAATCGGGAAGGCGACTACTGTCAGACCCTGCTCAAGCTATTCGATCTGCACTGCGGCATGGGTAACTACGCCAAGGCTGCCGAATGTCTGGATCGCGCCGCCGACGTGGATGCCTACGAGCCCGGCCACCAGAAGCGCCTGGAAATGCTGCGCGGGAAGATTGACGAGAACCGCTTCAAGGTCATCGCTTCGCGCTTAACCAGCATGGCGAAGACGGCATCTGAGCCGGCCAAGACCGAAGGGCCAACGCTGGGCGCCGCGGCCTTGCAGGACCTGATGCTGCAAGCTGAAATTCTGGTGCAGTACGGAATGCGCTCCAAGGCGATTGAGCGCCTGCAGCGCATTCAGGAACTTTTCCCGCGCGAGGAAGAACGCAATCAGGACTTGCAGCAGTTGTATCTGGCCGCGGGCATGACGCCGCATCACGCGGATTTGGCTCCGCATCCGCCCGCGAGGTCCGCGGCGAAAGCAGCTCCGGCGTCTGCCTCCTCCGCCAGCGCGTCCGGCGGCGCCGGCGGAATCCGCCGATGTCAACAGCTTCACCAAAGTGGCTGACATTACTCGGAAGCTTTACCGGCAGACCAACGCCGATGCCGTCATGTCCACCGCAGTCGCTGAAATCGGGACGCAGTGGAAGATCAGCCGCTGTATCGCGGCCACGCGCAAGCCCGGGATGGTGCCCAGCGCGGTCAAGGAGTACCTCGGCGAAGGCGTCACAGCTGGAGGCGCGCAAGCCTTGAGCAGGCTGGTTACCGCGGTTCAGGATGCCGCCATCAGCCAGGGTACGCTGACCCTGGCCGATGCAGCCGCCGCTCCCGAATTGCAGGAGATTCGCGAAATCCTGGTGGAGTTGGGGATCACATCCCTGCTGGCGCTGCCGCTTAGCGACGGTCAGGACCACATGGGCGTGCTGCTGCTGACGCAAGACTCTGCCCGGGGATGGCACGCCGCCGATGTCGTCGTACTCAAGACCATCAGCGAGCAGATTGTAATTGCGCTTACCAACGCGGGGCTGCGCCGCCTGGTCAAGAGTTTGTCCGTCACGGATGAACAGTCCGGATTGCTCAAACGGGCTTCCTACATCGATCTCCTGATGGCGGAGACGCGACGCGCCGTCCAGCAGAGCACTCCGGTCACGGTGACGTTGATGCAGTTCGGCAAAAGCTCGGCCATGTTGAAAGAGCATGGAGAAAAGGCTGTCGAAGCCGCCATGCAGCAGATTGGGCAGCTCTTTGCCGCCAACATTCGGCAGAACGATCTTGCCTTCCGCTACGAGAAGACCACAATCGCTCTGGTCCTCGGTGAAACCGGCGAGAAGGAAGCGGTGATGGCGATAGAAAAATTGCGCAAGCTTCTTTCCGACGTAAAGCTCTCTGACGAAATTGTCCCCTTCAGCGCTGGCTTGGCCGAAGCAGTCGTCCGCCAGCAGTTCGATCCCGTGGATATCGTCACCGAGGTCATCAATCGCGTCGACAAGGCACTCGATGCGGCCGTGACCCAGGGCATGGGCCGCATCGTGAGCCTCGCCGCCTCGGTGGCCGCGGCAGCGGTCGCCTAGCGCATCCCAATCTGAGTGTGGGGCGGACACTCTTGTCCGCCCGCCTTGATTTTGACTTAAGCCGCCAACACCAACCAAGAGAGATCGCAAGCAAGACAACTTCAAAAGGCTGGGGACAAGGCTGCCCGCCCCAGCACGTGGCGGAGACTGCATCCCCGCTGATAAACTAACCAGCTTGATCACTCCACGCAGAACCAATCTGATTTCGAGCACCAGGAAATCCTCATGCTGAAACCTGGCGACATCGCCATCGTGAGCGGAGCCCGCACGCCGTTTGGGCGGTATTGCGGCAAGCTGAAAGACTTTACCGTCCCGGAATTGGGCGCCATCGCCGGCAAAGGTGCCATCGAGCGCTCGGGAATCGATCCTAAGGAATTCGATCACGCGGTTTTCGGCAACGCCCAACAGACTTCAGGAGACGCCATCTATGGCGCCCGGCACGTGGCTTTGCGCGCCGGTCTGCCTATTGAAACGCCGGCCCTTACGGTGAACCGGCTTTGCGGAAGCGGCATCCAGTCCATCGTCAATGCCGCCCAGATGATCCAGCTGGGCGAGGCGAATGTGGTTCTCGCAGGCGGCATGGAATCGATGTCTCAGGCCCCATTCACCATTCGCGGACGCGATGGTTTCAATCTCGGCGCCCGGCGGCAAGCTGGAAGATTCGCTGATGGTCGCGCTACTCGACAGCTATTGCGGACTGTACATGGCAAACACGGCTGAGCTTTATGGTTCGCAGCAAGGCATCACGCGCGAGACACAGGATGAATTTGCTTTTCGTTCCCAGCAGCGTGCGGACGCGGCCTACAAAGAAGGACGCCTGCAAGAGGAACTGGTTTCGGTTGCGTTGAGAAATTCCAAGGGCGAAGCGACCGGTGAATCGCTGACCGAAGACGATCACCGCCGTCCGCAGACTACGCTGGAAGGCCTGGCCAAGCTCAGGCCCGCGTTCGGAAAAAACGGTACAGTCACTGCGGGCAATGCCAGTGGCATTGTGGATGGCGGAGCCGCGGTGGTTGTCATGTCGCTCGATGAAGCCGGCAAGCGCAGTATCCGGCCGTTGGGTCGCGTGGTGAGTTGGGGCATGGCCGGAGTCGATCCTAAAGTGATGGGACGCGGGACCTGTGCCCGCCACCAAGATTGCTTTACAGAGGGCGGGACTGACTCTTGATTACATTGATCTTATCGAAGTGAACGAAGCTTTCGCCGCGCAATATCTCGCAGTTGAAAAGGAACTCGGTTTCGATCGAGAAAAAGTAAACGTCAACGGCGGCGCGATCGCTTTGGGACATCCGCTGGGGGCGACCGGCACGCGTCTTGTAGTCACGCTGTTGTACGAGCTTCGCCGCAGAAAGAAGAAGTACGGGCTGGCGACAGCGTGCATCGGCGGCGGGCAAGGGATCGCGATGGTGGTGGAGAGTATGCACTGACCCGATTTGCGGGAGCGTAGACGGGTGAGATCTGAGAACGGCACTGTCCTTCGCTCGCTGGTGACCCGCGACTGCCTTATTTCTGTGGGTCATTTTCAGCATTTGCATTTGGTTCGCCCTGAGAAAATGGGGACGGTTTCGTCGGGTAGTTGATCGTGAGGATTCATAATGGAAATCAGGAAGGTTGGTGTCCTTGGTTGCGGCCTGATGGGGTCTGGGATCGCGCAAGCCGCGGCCACCGCTGGATTCGACGTCGCCGTCCTCGAGGTGGAGCAGAAGTATCTCGATAAGGGTTTTACGGGCATTGAGAAGTCGCTGGCCAAATTCGCCGAGAAAGGTTCGCTCCAGGAGACTCCACAGGCCGTGCGTGCCCGGCTCAAGGGCACGACGAACATGCAGGACCTGGCCGACTGCGACATCATCATCGAGGCCGTGATCGAAAACGTCGATGAAAAGAAAAAGATGTACGCCGCGCTCGACGGTATCGTCAAGAAAGACGCGATCTTCGCGTCCAATACGTCTTCCATCTCGATTACCGAGCTTTTGACCTCTACTAAGCGTCCCGAGCGCTTCATCGGGCTTCATTTTTTCAATCCTGTCCCGCTGATGAAGCTGGTAGAAGTGGCGCGCACTATCGCCACCGCCAGCGCTGTGTACGATACTGCTTGCGAGTTTGCGAAGAAGTTGGGCAAAGTTCCGGTCCGCACCAGTGATAAGACTGGATTCATCGTCAACCGGCTGCTGGTGCCGTATCTGCTCGATGCTATCCGCGCCTACGAAGAGGGTGTGGGCTCGATTGACGATATTGACAATGCCATGAAGCTGGGCTGCGGCTATCCCATGGGCCCGTTCACTCTGCTCGATTTTGTCGGGCTGGATACGACGTACTACATCACTCACGTGATGTATGACGAGTTCAAGGAACGCCGCTTCGCTTCGCCGCCACTGTTGAAGAGATTGGTGATGGCTGGGTGGTACGGGCGGAAGTCGGGCAAAGGGTTTTACGATTATTCAGACCCGGCCAATCCGAAGCCGAATAAGCTGTAACTTCGCGGCCACGGATTTTCGCGGATCAACACGGATTTTCTTTTTGAGTTGTCATCCTGAGCGTCGCGAAAGACCCATGCATTTCGACGCTGCCGGCCGAATACATAGGTTCTTCGCGCTCAGAATGACAAGCTCTACAGCTGATGACTATTTTTCATGATCAACTCTATCGAGATCACGGCGCTGGCGAAGTCCGCTGAGGACTTTGGGCTCTTGGTTCAACTATTCGACTTGCTGGGACTGCGTAAGGGCTTTGCCGGTGAGAACAAGAACGCCCGATCCACGGAGTTCTTTCCTTTGGAGGCGAAGCTACAACTCTTGTATCAAAAAAAGAACGAGCCCGACGTCGATATCACGTTGATGATTTCTGATCCGGACACAGCGGTTGCCCTTGTTACAAGACACGGTTTTCTGGTTGTTGCCGATCATTCCGGGCCGGAGCATTCTCACTTGATCCGGCATTTCGATATCGATCTACCGGGTGGGACTCGAGTGCGCGCGATTGGTACGAGGGTAATGGAGAATGTGGTCGACACCGATGATCTCGCCCTGGAGGGTAGCCTTAACGCTTCAGGTAAAGCCTTTGCGTTGGTCGTGAGCCGGTTCAATTCGTTTATTACCGAGCGCTTGTTGGCGGGCACGATTGACGGGCTCGTACAGATGTGGTGTCACGCTACATAAAGACATCAAGATCGTTCGCGTCCCCGGCGCGTTCGAAATCCCGTCCGCCGCGCGCAGCCTTGCCGAAAGCAAAAAATATGACGCCATCGTCTGCCTGGGCTGCCTGCTGCGAGGCGACACGGCGCACTACGATGTGATCGTCAACGAAGTCGCTCGCGGAATAGGCCAGTCCGCGCAGGAAACGGGGGTGCCGCATGCTTTCGGCGTCCTGACCTGCGAGACGCTGGAGCAAGCCATTGATCGCGCCGGCTTGAAGATGGGCAACAAAGGTTTCGAAGCCGCGCTGGCAGCGGTCGAGATGGCGAATCTGAAAGCAGTCGTCGGTCGTCAGTCGTCGGTCGTCAGCAAGAGTCAAAAGCGGAAATCACCATCCACCCGGAAAAAATCGAACGGGTAGACTCCCGTACTTTCGATCAATCCGTCTCCTGTAGACTGAGGGCTGACGACTGGGAACCCGCCGCAAATCTCGAGAGCTCACGCTTGCAAATGCTCTTCCAGGCTGATATGGGAAAGCAAACTCCCGAGCAGGTGCGCCAAAGCTTTTGGCGCGAGCGTGGAGACGTCGGCGCCGATGTCCAGGGCTTTGCCGAAGATCTGTTTCGAGTCGCGACCGACCGCGCGACCGAGATTGACGGCCTGATTGAAGGTCACGCCCAGCACTGGCGTATGGAACGCATGGCCGCCGTCGACCGCAACCTGATGCGGGCGGCGGTTGCGGAACTGATGGGCTTTCCTGACTACTCCCCGCGCCGTGGTCATCAACGAAGCGCTGGAGATTGCACGCAAGTTTTCCAGTCCGGAGTCGGTGCAGTTCATCAACGGCGTGCTGGACAGCGTAGGCAAGGAACTGGAAAGCGCGCGGTAGTCAGTCGTAGTCTCAGTTTTCGGTCGTCCGCCAGAAGCAAGAACGCAACCTATATCTCCAGATCGTTCCAGATGGCACGAGCGAGGACGCTCGCGCCCTAATGGCAGGACCGATGACTGATGACCGACGAGTACATCTACGGTTTGACTGCGATGAGATCCGGAGTGCAGGTGAACGTCACGCCACTGCACAGGCCAGACGGAGAGTCGCGGCATCGGGGGGAAACGAAAGTTGCTGAATGTCACTGCCGTTCTGCGTGTCCAGGACGTGCACCTGGCCGTCAGTGGCTGCGACGTAGAGCCTGCTGCCGTCCGGCGTCAGTGATGCGTGGACCGGAATAGCGTCCCCGAATATGGGAATCGCGGAAGACGTCTGGTTGAAGATATTGAATACCAGTACAGCGGGCCGGTCGCTGACAATCACGAACGCGCTTGAGCCATCTTGCGAGACGATCAACTGGATGGGGACAAAGCTGCCCTGGCCCAGATTAAAGGACGTTGCCGCACCGCTGGTTGCGGTCGGACAAACAGCCCACCGGCGCCCGCGATACCCGGAAAAGGTCAACGCCGGGCGAATCCACCGCCAGAACGCTGGTGGTCGTGGTGGCGGTGTTGAAGGTCGGCGGGTTTGCTAGGTTCGCTGTGTCACGGCCGAGCGCCTGGAGAAACGAAGGAGGCGCAGGCAGCACCACATTGGTGGGCAGCGCAGAAGTCAGGCCGCAGGTGCTAAAGGCGGTGACCGCAGACGCTGTGGATCCGCCGGACACGAATGCGAAGGCCCCTTCCGGGGCAAACGACACTGCGTTGGCCGGTGCAGGAAGAGAAATCTTCTTTAAAGAGTCCTGCGTCGAGTACACATACAAGCTGGAACCGGCGACAATGAAAGCCCTCAGATTGTCCGGGGAAAAGTCCGCTGCCGTGGCGCCAGCAATCGGCAGCGTCGTTCCGGTACTACCGCTGGTGTCGAACACGATCACCTGGGTAGGGGGCGGCGGCGTGTTGCTTCCCGGGACCGGCACCGCATTCGGGTCCGCCCCCGAGAGAATTACTTTCTTGCCGTCGGGAGAGACGGTCAGCACTTTCCCAGTCAGGGACTTGAACTGAGCCACCGTGGGCGGAGTCGCCACCGTAACTACCATCAACCCCCGGCTTCCGAAGAAGGAAAAATCTGTCCCCATGTACGCCTTCGCGCCCTGACGGTCGAAGACCAGGGAGTTCGGCGTCGCCGGCAATCCGACTGCGCTACCCACGGTGTCGTTCGGTGAAGCAATAGGAATCAGAAGGCTGGTGCATCCGGTTGCGGTGGCGCAATTATTTGCGGGAGTGGAAGAAACCCCGGTGCTCGATACGTAGACCGTGGGCGTAGTCGTGCTGGTTGTTGTCGAAGTGGACGTGGTCGGCGCGACGTTCACACTGACGGCGCCCTGAGGATAGATTGGAAGAAGCGGCTTCACTCCGATATTGCAGGTCGGAGGTGTGCAGGACGCGACGACGTTTCCGCCTCCAGCCTGCGACGTTGACACCGCTCCTTCGGCGCTCACCACTACCGTCGCCGGATTCGATGAACTCCAGGTCAAAGGCACGCCGGTGATGGTATTGCCCTGCGTGTCCAGCACGGTTGCGGTGACCGTCTTTGCGGTGCCCGAGGTCACGTTGACGATATTGGAGGCGCCTTCGGTCACCGCCAGCGCGATCGATTGCACCGGGCAGGTGATGAAATCGAGCGGGAGACTGGTTACATTGCCGTTGCTGACAAAGAGGGAAGTCTTTCCCGGCACATTGGCCACGACCTGAACCTGTCCCACTACCAGCCCCGGGACAGGCGTGCTGTTGGTAGGGACCGCGAGTGTGGCGACGGTGGTGTTGACGGACTGCCAGGCGAACGGGCCCACGCTGGCCGTGATGTCGAGTCCGCCGGCTGAGAGCGGTGGCCTGGTAGTTGAAAATCTGTCCCTTGGAGAAGCAGTTCCCAGCGGGCGGGGTTTGCCCCGGAACCGGACTGACCACGATGTTGTCAATATGTTGGTGCACGTAAACCGTGGTGGGCGGGCTGCTTACGCCATGCGAAGTGGCCGTTACCTGGGCTGTCCCGACGGGGCCGGGAGTGCAGATTTGGGGAGTAGTGACCGAATCCCAGGTGCCGGCGCACGCCAGTCCATTGTTGGCCACGGTCAAAACTGCAGTGTTGCTCGAAAGGAACGAGACCGGAGTTCTAATGGCCGTGTCTTTGGCGTTCTTGGGGCTGGCGGTAAATACCTGGGTGGCGCTGCCGACGTCAAGAGAAACTGAATTGGCAGGCGCGAGAGTGATGTTGGCGGGTACCGGGAAAGTGGTGTTTACGGTTGGACTGGCGCTGCTGCAACTGGTCAGGGCCGCGACCAAGCTGACGACAAGGAAGATTAATGCCAACCGGACTATCGCGCACAACCTACCCATGTACCCTCCCCGCCCCGTGGGATCCGCGGGACGAGCTGATCTGGACACTTTCTGGAAAACCCCAAGTGTAGAGGCTGGGATTTTTTTCGGCAAGTTGAGGCGCTTGCGCGGCGTCCGAGCCGCGCGCCGACTTCCTGAACGAAGTGAAGGATCTGCCAGAAGCTGGATTGCTGGCTTCAGCAAAATTTGATTCCGGCCATCGTTCAATTTCAAGGCCGACAGATCCCATAATTCTTCCGCTCCTTTCACGATAAATCCACCATTCCGGTCTGATGCACCCAACTGCCATTGACGATGTGTGAATGGAATTGCTATATTTGAAAGGTTCCGCGAGTTAGGTCTGGCTTGCCTGTAGGCAGTGGGTTTTTTCGCGCTGCGCATGCGCGGGTGTGGAAAGCCCTGAAGATTGCAGCTGAGCTGTAGCAACAACGCCTTCCAGAGTACGTAAGAGCGGAGGCGCCCTCGCTGAAAACGTCCTGCGCGCACCTTTCACCCGTTGAAAGGCTATGTGGGACGGTGCTGACGAAACGGAGCAGCTCCCGGCAGTTTCGGGCTTGATGCCACCGTCGGCGGCTTTAGTCAGAACGGGAAGCCAAAATTTCCTGCCAGCGCTTTGCGCTGCGGGAAGCATGGTTGGCGGATCCGCCACCCAGCCCCTGAAACCTAGGGAAAAAAGCAGATGCGGCGCCATTCCGCGAGCGTGTGCCTGTACGGGTCGCTGGCCAGAGAGGCGTTGCGTGAGCAGCGTCAGGAACAGGAGCACCAGGAACAGTATGCCTACTTTCAATCAATTGGTGCGAAGCGGCCGCAAGCGGCCGCGGTACAAGACGGCAAGTCCGGCCTTGCAGGGATGTCCGCAAAAGCGCGGTGTCTGTACCCGCGTCTACACCCAGACCCCCAAGAAGCCGAACTCCGCTCTGCGTAAAGTCGCCCGCGTCCGGTTGACCAACGGGATCGAAGTGACGACTTATATTCCCGGCGTCGGTCACAACCTGCAGGAGCACTCGATTGTCCTGATTCGCGGCGGCCGTGTGAAGGACCTTCCCGGCGTGCGCTATCACGTGATTCGCGGCACCCTCGATGCGGTAGGCGTGGCCGGCCGCAAGCAGAGCCGTTCGAAATACGGAGCCAAGCGGCCGAAGGCGTAAAAGCAGTCGTTGGCCGTTGGCCAAAAATTAGGGGCGAGCAAGAACATTTCGCCCGGCAGCTCAAAGCTAGAAGCTAAGAGCCAGGAGCTAGAAGCTGAATGCCTCGAAAAGGATACATCGCCAAGCGAAAAGTGGAACCCGATCCGGTCTACGGATCTGATCTGGTGACGAAGTTTGTCAACTCCATGATGTGGCAGGGCAAGAAGAGTACCGCCGAAGGCATCTTTTATGAAGCCTTGACCAAGCTCCAGGAAAAGGGGGGCGACGAACCTCTTAAGCTCTTCAAGAAAGCGGTCGAGAATGCGAAGCCGCTGCTCGAAGTGAAGAGCCGCCGGGTGGGCGGCGCCAACTATCAGGTTCCGGTCGAAGTGAATGCTGACAGGCGCACTTCACTCGCGATCCGCTGGCTTATTACTTACTCCCGTGGACGCGCCGAGAAGGGCATGATCGACAAACTGAGCAACGAATTGCTCGATGCCAGCAACAACCGCGGCGCGGCTATCAAGAAGAAGGAAGACGTGCACCGCATGGCGGAAGCCAACAAGGCGTTTGCCCACTACCGCTGGTAGAAGAGCAGCTCTTAGCTTTGAGCTAAGGCAAAACGGATCAAGCTAAGAGCTAAAGGCTGAGGCTGAATCAGATGAGTACCGGCACCAACATCGCCAGCGACCAAGAGTCTCGCAAGGAAGAGAAGAAAAAAGCTGTGTCTAGAACAGTTCCATTAGAACGGTGCAGAAACATCGGGATCATGGCCCACATTGATGCCGGCAAGACCACTACGACCGAGCGCATCCTGTTTTATACGGGAAAGACGCACCGCATCGGAGAGGTCCACGAAGGCACTGCCACCATGGACTGGATGGAGCAGGAGCAGGAGCGCGGCATCACGATTACTTCCGCCGCCACCACCTGCACCTGGCGCGACATTCGGATCAACATTATTGATACCCCCGGCCACGTGGACTTCACCGCCGAAGTGGAGCGGTCCTTGCGTGTTCTGGACGGCGCCGTGGCTGTGTTTGACGCGGTGCATGGAGTGCAACCGCAATCGGAAAAAGTCTGGCGTCAGGCCGATAAGTACAGCGTCCCCAGAATTTGTTTTATCAACAAGATTGATAAAATGGGCGCCGATTTCGAGCACGCCGTCGATACCCTCCGCAAGCGCCTCAATGCCAAGCCCGTCGCGATTCAGATTCCAATCGGACAAGAAGATAAGTTCAAGGGTGTAGTCGATCTCATCGAGATGAAGTCGATCGTCTGGCAGGACGACACCATAGGCGCCGAGTACATCACCGGGGAGATTCCGGCCGAGTTGCAGAAGAAAGCGGAAGCATTCCACACCCAGCTGGTTGAAACCGTCGCCGAGAATGACGACGAGATGCTGCACAAGTTCCTCGAAGGCGAGACCATTTCCCCCGCCGAATTGCGGGCATCCTTGCGCAAATCGACGATCGCCTTGAAAGTATTTCCGGTCGTCGTCGGCACAGCTTTCAAAAATAAAGGTGTGCAGCCGTTGCTCGATGCGGTCGTGGATTATTTGCCGTCGCCGCTCGATGCCGGCGAGGTCAAAGGCGTAAATCCCGACAATGGCGAGGTAATCACACGTAAGCCTGCCGATAGCGAGCCATTTTCCGCACTGGCGTTCAAGATCATGGCTGATCCGTTTGTCGGCCAGCTGACTTTTATTCGCGTCTACTCCGGCCAGCTTAAATCTGGGGATTCGGTCCTGAATTCCGGTCGCGGACGCACTGAGCGCATTGGGCGCCTGCTCAAGATGCACGCGAACAAGCGCGAAGACATCAATGAGATTCTCGCGGGCGACATCTGCGCCGCGGTGGGATTGAAGAACGTTTCGACTGGCGACACCATCTGCGAAGAAAAGCATCCCATCGCGCTCGAATCCATAACCTTCGCGGTGCCTGTGATCTCGGTTGCGGTTGAGCCCAAAACCAAAGCCGACCAGGAAAAAATGGGCATGGCACTCTCCAAGCTGGCCCAGGAAGATCCCACCTTCAAGGTTCACACCGACCCCGACAGCGGACAAACCATCATCAGCGGCATGGGCGAACTGCATCTCGAAATCATCGTCGACCGCATGATGCGCGAGTACAAAGTCGAAGCCAACGTCGGAAAGCCCCAGGTAGCGTATCGCGAGACGATTCGCCGGAAGTCGGAAGCGGAAGGCAAATACATTCGCCAGACCGGTGGCCGCGGCCAATATGGCCACGCCAAGATTCGCATCGAGCCCAACGAGCCTGGCAAGGGTTACGAATTCATCAACGAAGTGGTGGGTGGCTCGGTGCCCAAGGAATTCATCAAGCCTATTGATCAGGGCATTCAAGAGGCGCTTGAAGGCGGAATTCTGGCAGGCTATCCGATGGTTGACGTGAAAGTGGAGCTTTACGACGGCAGCTATCACGATGTCGATTCGAACGAAATGGCATTCAAGATTGCCGGCTCGATGGCTTTCAAGGAAGCCGCACGTAAAGCCTCTCCGGTACTGCTGGAGCCGGTGATGGCAGTCGAAGTAGTCACGCCGGAAGATTATGCCGGCGTCATCATGGGCGATTTGAGTTCGCGCCGTGGGCGGATCGAAGGCATGGAGCATCGCGCCGGTTCGCAGGTGATCAAAGCCATTGTGCCGCTGGCTGAGATGTTTGGATACGCCACGCACATGCGCTCGAGCACGCAGGGCCGCGCTGAGTACTCGATGCACTTCGCACGCTATGAAGAAGTGCCGCGCAGCGCGGCGGACGAGATTATTGGGCGGGCACAGGGCAACACTAAAAGATAAGAGCAAAAGCCGCGGGCGAGGGCGCCCGCGCCACACCAGCAAAGCAACGGAGCTAGGAAATGGCGAAAGAGAAATTTGAGCGTAATAAGCCGCACTGCAACGTGGGGACGATTGGTCACATCGACCATGGCAAGACCACGTTGACGGCGGCGATCACCAAGGTGTTGTCCAAGCACAACCCGAAGATCCAGTTCCGGTCGTTTGATTCGATTGATAACGCGCCGGAAGAAAAGGCCCGGGGCATAACCATCGCCACGGCGCACGTGGAGTATGAGACGGCCAACCGGCACTATGCGCACGTCGACTGCCCCGGCCACGCGGATTACATCAAGAACATGATCACGGGCGCGGCCCAGATGGATGGCGCGATTCTGGTAGTGGCTGCAACCGACGGTCCGATGCCGCAGACCCGGGAGCACGTTCTGTTGGCACGGCAGGTGGGCGTGCCTTACATCGTGGTGGCGCTGAACAAGTGCGATGCGGTGGACGATCCGGAACTGCTTGACCTGGTCGAACTCGAAGTGCGCGAGTTGTTGAAGACCTATCAATTTCCGGGCGACGATGTGCCGGTGGTACGGCTGTCGGCCTTGGGCGCGCTGAACGGGGAGGCCAAGTGGGAGAAGCAGGTTGACGAGCTGATGGCAGCGGTCGACAAGAGCGTGCCGCAGCCGGCGCGCGAACTGGACAAGCCGTTCCTGATGCCGATTGAAGATATCTTCTCGATCTCGGGTCGGGGCACGGTGGTGACGGGACGAATCGAGCGCGGCAAGGTGAAGGTAGGCGAGGAAGTAGAGATCGTGGGCTTCCGGGAGACCCGCAAGACGGTTGTGACCGGGGTGGAAATGTTCAAGAAGCAGTTGGATGAAGGACTGGCGGGGGACAATGCCGGCCTGTTGCTGCGCGGCATCGCGAAAGAAGATGTCGAGCGTGGGATGGTGCTGGCCAAGGGCGGATCGATCACGCCGCACACCAAGTTCAAAGCCGAAGTCTACATTCTGACCAAGGAAGAAGGCGGGCGTCATACTCCGTTCTTCAAAGGCTACCGGCCGCAGTTTTACCTGCGGACGACGGATGTGACCGGAGTGGCCGAGTTACCGGCGGCGACCGAGATGGTGATGCCGGGCGACAACGTGCAGCTGGTGATCGAGCTGATCACGCCGGTGGCCATGGAAAAGGGCTTGCGGTTTGCCATCCGCGAAGGCGGGCACACGGTAGGAGCGGGCACGATCAGCGAGATTATTCAGTAGGTTTCGGTTCGAGTGGAAACGAACTGAGGATGATAAAAACCAGTGATCAGTTTCTGGTTCTCAGTTCTCCGATGGGTTGAGCTAGAAGTTACTAGAAGCTGCATTCCAGCGGCTCGCAACATGCCGCCAGTTCTTTTCTTCCGGTGAGCCGGGAGAGCGAAAGAGTGAAACATGGTTGGAAAAGAGAGAATTCGCATCCGGCTGAAGGCGTACGACTACCGCATCCTGGACCAGTCCACAGGCGAGATTGTCGACACGGCGCGGCGCACTGGGGCGCAGATCGCGGGCCCGATTCCATTGCCTACGATGAAGAACAAGTACTGCGTGCTGCGTTCTCCGCACGTGGACAAGAAATCGCGTGAGCAGTTTGAGATTCGCACCCACAAGCGTCTGCTCGATATTCTCGAGCCTACGCAGCAAACTGTAGATGCATTGATGAAGCTCGATCTGCCTGCGGGTGTGGACGTCGAGATCAAGGCTTTTGGCAAGGAACACAAGTAGCCGTCGGCGTTCGGCTGTCAGCTTGAGCTGAATCAGCTCGCGGAGAAGAATGGAAATGGCAAAAGTAACCGGAATTCTGGGCAAAAAAGTCGGAATGACGCAGCTCTTCGACGACAAGGGCGATGTGCATCCGGCGACCGTTCTGCAGGCTGGTCCGTGCGTGATTACACAGCACAAGACCCAGACCCGCGATGGATACGACGCGGCGCAGATTGGGCTGGTTGAGTTCATGAAGGAATCGCGCCTGACCAAGCCCATGAAGGGACACTTGGGAAAAAACAATCTGCCGCCGGTGAAATTTCTGCGCGAAGTTCCGATTGAAGTCGAAAAGGCGGAAGAGGCAGCCGCGGTCAAGGCCGGGGACCGGGTCCTGGTCGACATTTTCGAAGGCGAGAAGTTTGTGGACATCGTGGGCATCAGCAAAGGCCGCGGTTTTGCCGGTGTCGTCCGGCGGCATCACTTTGCCGGTGGTCCCAAATCGCACGGTTCGATGTTCCAGATCACTGGCTCGATCGGCTCGTCGGCATTCCCTTCGCGTGTATTCAAGGGCATGCGCATGTCGGGACACATGGGTGTCGATCGTGTCACGCAGCGCAACTTACGTGTGCTCGGTGTGGACAAAGACGACAACCTGCTGGTGGTTGAAGGCAGCGTGCCCGGACCGAACGGTGGGTACCTGGTGATTACCAAGGCCAAGAAGCCGCCCAGAGAGCGTCGCGGATTTGGCGGTGCGGCCACGGTGGATCCGTTGAAGGCAGCCAAGAGAGCGGCGAAGAAAGCTTAAGACAGTCGTTGGTCGTTGGCTGGTGGTCGTTGGCCAATCCAGATTGACGGAAGACATATGGCAACTATCGATATTCATAGTCTGAGCGGGGAGAAGGTCGGGACGCTTGACCTCGCCGATGAGGTGTTCGGCGCGATCAACGAAGACCTGCTGTGGGAGGCGGTGAGGCACTACCGCGCCGCGCAGCGTGCCGGCACTCACGCTACCAAGAACAAGAAGCTGGTCTCGGGCGCCGGCAAGAAACTGTGGAAACAGAAGGGCACAGGACGCGCCCGCGTCGGCTCCATCCGTTCGCCGCTGTGGCGGCACGGCGGCACGGTGCATGGACCGCAACCGCGCTCTTATGACTACGCGTTTCCGCGTAAGAAGTTGATGGGAGCGCTGCGTTCGGCGCTGGCGTCGAAGTTTGCCGACGGCAAATTGATCGTAGTCAATGCGTTTGATGTGAAGGAACCGAAGAGCAAGCTGTTTCGCCAGGCGCTGGACGCTCTAAACGTCGAGAGCACGGCCTTGCTGGTTGAAGCGGGCAGAGACAGCAACCGCAACCTGACGCTGAGTTCGCGCAATCTCGATGGCGTTGAACTGGTCAGCAGCACTGCGGTTCATCCGTATCATCTGCTGCGTTATGACCGCGCGATCTTCTCGCAGCCGGCCATTGAAGCGCTGCAGCTTTCACTGAAGAACTCGACTTCGAAGCGTCAGCGCAAGGAGAAAGACACGGAGAAGGAAGGCGCCAAGAAAGCCACGCCGGCTTCGCGGCGGCGGGCGCGTCATGAAAAAGCGGCGGAGGTCGCCTGATGAAATCCGCTTATCAGATCATTCGCCGTCCTGTGATTACGGAAAAAGGCCTGGCCATCAAGGAAAACCAGAACACACTGGTCTTCCAGGTGGCGCCGGCCGCGACTAAGACCGAGATCCGGCAAGCCGTGCAATCGATTTTCAAGGTGAAGGTGCTGTCCGTGCGCACCGCCACTTATCCGGGAAAAGAGCGCCGCCGGGGCAAGTTTGCCGGCTATCGTCCCGACTGGAAGAAGGCGTACGTGCGGCTGAAGTCGGGCGAAAAGATGCCGGAGTACGCGCAAAACTTATAGTCGTCAGTCGTCGGTCTTCAGTCGTCAGCAAGGCCGATGGAAGCAAGGATTGTGCTGACGACTGAAGACCGACGACCGAGAGCTGATTTTTATGCCAATCAAGACATACCGACCGACTACGCAGACGTTGCGCTACCGGACCACGCTGGTCAACGACGATATTACGACCCGGCATCCGCACAAGCCGCTGGTTGAACCCAAGCAGCGCAGCGGCGGACGGCGCAACAGCGGAGATACCACCATGTGGCATCGCGGTGGCGGACACAAGCGCAAGCTGCGCCTGATCGATTTCAAGCGCGACAAGAACGGGATCCCGGCGACCGTAGCCTCGATCGAGTACGATCCCAACCGTTCCGCGCGCATCGCGCTGCTCGCCTACGCCGATGGCGAAAAACGCTACATTTTGCAGCCCGACGGGCTGAAGGTGGGACAGAAAGTAGTCAGTGGACCGGAAGCGGACATTCTGGTAGGCAATGCCTTGCCTCTGAAGAATATTCCACCGGGCACGACCATTCATAACGTGGAGTTGAAGCCCGGCAAGGGCGCGCAGATGGTGCGTTCGGCCGGCGGGTCGGCGCAGTTGGTGGCCAAGGAAGGCGAGTACGCGCTGGTGAAGCTGCCATCCGGAGAAACGCGAAAAGTCTCGCAGGATTGCATGGCCACGATTGGCCAGGTGGGGAATCTGGATCACGAGAACATCACCATCGGCAAGGCGGGACGTATGCGCTGGCTGGGACGCCGTCCGGTGAACCGCGGCGTCTCGATGAACCCGGTCGACCATCCGCACGGCGGTGGTGAAGGCAAAACTTCCGGCGGTCGGCATCCGGTCACCCCGTGGGGACAGCCGACTCGCGGCTACAAGACGCGCAACAACAAGCGCACGGATGCGTTCATCGTGAATCGAAGAGGGAAGAAGTAAGGCGTCATTGGCCGTTGGCCAACGCAGATCCCTCACCGCGAAAGCGTTCGGAATGACAAGATTTTGAAGGCTGTTGGCTGAAATCTGAAGACTGAAAGCTGAGAGCTGAATTTTATGGCACGTTCAACCAAGAAGGGTCCGTTCGTGGATGCCTACCTGCAGGCGCGGGTGGACGGCATGAACTCGCGTAACGAGAAGAAGGTGCTGCGCACGTGGTCGCGGCGCTCTACTATCATTCCGGAAATGGTGGGACACACCATCGCAGTGCATAACGGCAAGAAATTTATTCCGGTGTACGTCACGGAAAACATGGTGGGCCACAAGCTGGGTGAATTCAGCTTCACTCGCCAGTTCAAGGGTCACTCGATGCGGGCGGCCACGGAAACGGTAGCGCGGCCAGCGGGCGTGCCCGGCGGTCCGGGAGCAATTACCCCGGCGGCGGGTTCGGCTCCGGCAGCGCCGGCGCCTAAGACATAGGAGACAAATATGGAATTCCGAGCTCAAGTCCGCTTCACCCGGGTTTCGCCGCAAAAGGCGCGCCTGGTGCTGAATTTGATCAAGGGCAAGAGGGTGGAAGATGCGCTCAATACCCTCATCTTCACCAAGAAGCGGGTGGCGGCGACGGTAGAGAAGCTGCTGCGTTCGGCCCTGGAAAACGCCAACTACCTGAGCAGCGAAAAGGGAATCGACGTCGATGTGGACAAGCTTTATGTGAAGGACGCGGTGGCCAACGACGGACCACGCATGAAGCGCATTCGTCCGGCGCCGATGGGCCGGGCTTTCCGTTACGTGCGGCGCATCGCGCACATCGAGATCGTGCTGGCGGAACGGGGCAAGAGCGGAGAAGGGCTGGCGACTGTGGTCGGCGAAGAGGGCACTTCCGCACGGACTCCGGCCCGGGGCAAGGCCAAGGCTGGCGCCAAAGGTAAAGCGCCGGCGGGCAAGAAGAAAGTAGGAGCTCGATAATGGGACAAAAAGTTCATCCCTATGGTTTTCGACTGGGCTACACCAAGCCCTGGAAGTCGCGCTGGTTTGTGGAGCGCGATTACGACAAGCTGTTGCTCGAAGACGTCAAGCTCCGCAACGAGCTGAAAGACAAGCTCAAGTCGGCGGGCGTGAGCTCGATTGAAATCGAGCGTCCGGGCAACAAGCTGCGGGTCATTATCAAGACGGCGCGGCCGGGCATCATCATCGGACGCAAGGGCGCCGAGATCGACAAGCTCAAGGGCGATGTGCAGAAGCGCACCGGCCGCGAGGTCTACATCGATATCCAGGAAGTACACAAGCCCGAACTGGATGCGCAACTGGTCTCGGAATCAATCGCGCTGCAACTGGAAAAACGCGTCGGCTTCCGCCGCGCCATGCGCAAAGCGGTGGACTCGGCATTGCGCTTCGGCTGCAAAGGCATCAAGGTCCGGGTCAGCGGCCGTCTGAACGGAAATGAAATCGCGCGCTCGGAGTGGTATCTGCAGGGCCGGTTGCCGCTGCACACGCTGCGCGCCGACATCGACTACGGTTTTACGGAAGCCCGCACCACTTACGGTGTCATCGGGGTGAAGTGCTGGGTCTACAAAGGCGAGATTTTGCCGGCCAAGAAGCGCGAGCCGCAGCAAGCAGGCGCGTTCTAAGGGTTGAGCCAGAAGTTAGACGCTACGAGCTGATTCCTATGTTGATGCCAAAGAAAGTGAAGTACCGCAAGCAGCAGCGCGGGCGTATGACCGGAAAAGCCTGGCGCGGGAGCCAGCTGGCTTTCGGAGATTTCGGCCTGAAGGTGCTTGAACCGGGCTGGATCACCGACCGTCAGATCGAGGCGGCACGCGTGGCCATGACCCGGTTCGTCAAGCGTGGCGGCAAGATACAGATCCGTCTTTTCCCGGACAAGCCGGTCACCAAGAAGCCGGCTGAAACCCGTATGGGTAAGGGAAAGGGTGCGCCCGATCATTGGGTCGCGGTGGTGCGGCCGGGCAAGATCCTGTTCGAGATGGAGGGGGTCACGCAGCAGGATGCCAGCGAAGCCATGCGCCTGGCTTCGCACAAGCTGCCGTTGCGGACCGTGTTTGTGAAGCGCGAAGGCGCACACTAGAAACTCCGGGCAGAAGAATTCAGAAGTTGAAAGCTGAACTGATATGAAAACGGAAAAAGTACGGAATTTGACGGTTGACGAACTGGTCTCGCAGGAGCGTGAGCTGAGCGACCAGCTCTTCAAGTTGAAGTTCCAGCTCAACATGGGACAGACCGAGAGCCTGAAGAAGATTCGCGGCCTGCGCCGGGACATTGCGCGGGTCAAGACCATCGCTCGCGAGCGCGAGCTGGCCGCCGCCGGCGGAACGGAGAAAAAGTAGTATGGCTGAAACCAAGGCACAATCCGCTACCGAGCCGCAGGACGCGGGACGGCGCAAGATCGTGGTCGGCGAAGTGGTGTCGAGCCGCATGCACAAAACCATCGTAGTGCAGGTGGTGCGCAAGAAGGCGCATCCCTTCTACGGCCGGGTGGTATCGAAAGCCAAGAAGTTTTACGCGCACGACGAAAAAAATGTCGCCCACGTGGGTGATGTGGTACGCCTCGAAGAGACGCGTCCGCTGTCCAAGCTGAAGCGCTGGCGCCTGAAGGAAGTCGTACGGCAGGCCGCGCTGCTGCCGGAAGCGACGCTTCCTGAAGTCAGCTAGGCAGAAGGGCGCAGAGGAGGTCCGATTATGGCAGTGATGATGAGATCGATGATCGAGGTCGCCGACAACTCCGGCGCCCGCAAACTGCAGATGATTCTGCCGCTCGGAGGTTCGACCGGGCTGAATGCCGGACTGGGTGACGTCATTACCGCCAGCGTGAAAGAGGCGGCCCCGGAAGGCCAGGTGCAGAAGGGCAAAGTGGTGAAGGCAGTCATCGTGCGCACCCGGAAAGAACATCGGCGGCGCGACGGCACCTACATCCGCTTTGACAGCAACGCTGCCGTTCTCATCAATGACGCCGGCGAGCCGGTCGGGACACGCGTCTTCGGACCAGTGGCCCGCGAACTGCGCGAGCGCAAGTTTCTTAAAATTGTCTCGTTGGCGCCCGAAGTACTCTAACCAGGCTGATTTTGAAGGAAAGAAATTTTGAAGTAAAGAAATTAAGAGAGCAGAGAGCCGAGAAGCCAGAATGAAGACAGTCGAGAGAGCCAACAAACGAGTGGACCTGCGCCGCAACGATACGGTGCGAGTGATCACCGGGCGCGACAAGGGAAAAGAAGGCCGCGTTCTGCGTATTTTTCCCAATGACGCCAAGATCCTGGTCGAGCACGTCATGCTGGTGAAGAAGCACGTGCGGCCCAACCCGCAGCGCAACGTAAAAGGCGGAATCGCCGAGCAGGAGAGCCGGATTGCGATTTCGAACGTGGGCTTGATGTGTCCCAGCTGCAAGCGCCCGGTACGCATCGGGCACGAGTTCCAGGGCGAGCGCAAAGTCAGGGTATGCCGCAAGTGCGGGGCAACGCTGGATAAATAGCAAGAGAGCTGCTAGCTCCTGGCTGCTAGCTAGCTAGAGCGCAAGAGGTCTGGATATGGAAGCCAGAAACGTAGGAGCCAGTAGCTAGAAGCTCAGTCCCAGAGGAAGCGATGGCAAAAGAGAAAAGAGACAAGCAAGGCGAAAAACAACAGCAGGAGGCGAAGCCGGCGCAGGCGCATCACAGCGCCAAGGAGACGCCGCGGCTCAAGAGCCGCTTCCAGGCTGAAGTTGCGCCTGCACTGATGAAGGAATTCGATCTGAAGAACCCCATGGCGGTTCCCCACATCAACAAGATTGTGGTCAATATGGGAGTGGGCGAGGCTACGCAGAACGCCAAGATCCTCGATCCCGCGGTCAACGAACTGGGCCAGATCACCGGCCAGAAGCCGATTACGACCAAGGCCAAGAAATCGATTGCGGCGTTCAAGGTGCGTGAAGGACAAGCCATCGGCGCCATGGTGACCCTGCGCGGCGACCGCATGTGGGAGTTTTTGGACCGACTGTTGAACGTGGCGCTGCCCCGGGTGCGCGACTTCAAGGGAGTTTCGACCAAGTCGTTCGACGGACGCGGCAATTACACGCTGGGCCTGCACGACCAGCTGATTTTTCCCGAGATTGACTACGCTCGGGTGGACAAGACCAAGGGGATGAACGTCACCATCGTGACCACGGCAGCAAACGACGACCAGGCGCGAGTGATGCTGAAGCATCTGGGAATGCCCTTCCGGCCGTAGTGATGGGAGTCATAAGTCTCAACTGAGAGCTGAGGGCTGACAGCAGAGAGCTAAAGCCGGAAGCTGGGAGCTAAAAGTAAATTGACTACAGCAAAACGAGTGAAGGACGCAAAGATCGAAGCGAAGTTTGACAAAGTGCGAGGCAAGGAGCCGAAGTTGAAGTTTTCCTCGCGCCGTCACAACCGCTGCAAACTGTGTGGACGTCCGCGCGCCTATCTGCGCAAGTTCGGAATTTGCCGGTTGTGTTTCCGCGGCCTGGCCTTGCGTGGAGAAATTCCCGGGGTTGCGAAGTCGTCCTGGTAGGGCGTAAGTAACGAATCTCCCACCCTTGCGCACAAAACGCGCAGGAGTGGGCACCCGAGTCTGGGACAAACGAGTCTCGCTAACCCAGTCCGGGTGAAATCGTCGTCGCGGGTTCCTCGGTGCAGTGCAAACTTGGCCGAAGCAAACGGGCGGCGGAGGAGAAGCAAACGATGAATTTGACCGATCCGGTCGCAGACATGCTGACGCGCATTCGCAATGCGATACGCGCCCGCCACCAGAAGGTTGACGTTCCCGCTTCCAAGCTGAAGCTGGAGATTGCCCGCATCCTCAAAGAGGAGGGCTACATCTCCAATTTCAAGCCGGCGGAGGAGGAAGGCCACAAGGTCCTGCGCATCTACTTGAAGTACGGCAACAACAATGAAGCCGCGATCTCGAACGTGGAGCGGGTCTCCCGGCCGGGTTGCCGGGTCTATGTGCGGCGCAGTGAAATTCCGCGAGTGCTGGGCGGCCTGGGCATCAACATCCTGACCACCCCCCGCGGAGTCATGACCGGACGCCAGGCGCGCAAGCAGGGCGTAGGCGGCGAAGTGCTGTGCGAGATTTGGTAGCGGCACTTCTAGCTACTAGCTTCTGGCTACTGGCTAGAACACAAGTGCAAATTGGAAGGAATTGTCGTGAGCGCATAAATGCGACTTGGCTAGAAGCCAGGAGCTAGAAGCTAGAAGCCTATGTCAAGAATTGGAAGAAAGCCGATCCCGCTCCCCAAGGGGGTTGCGGTCAAAATTGAAGGCGACGTGGTGAACGTGCAGGGGCCCAAGGGCAAGCTGGATACGCAGCTCCCGCGCGGCATCCGCATGGAGCAGCAGGATGGCAACCTGGTGGCGATCCGCGAGAACGACTCGCAGGCCGCTGTCCATGGGCTGGCCCGCGCTCTGGTCAACAACGCGGTCGAAGGTGTGACCAAGGGCTGGACCCGTGAACTGGAAATTGTCGGCATCGGATATCGCGCCGAGTTGAAGGGCAAAAACACCGTGGTCTTCAGCCTGGGATACTCGCACCCGATCGAATATCCGCTGCCGGTCGGGATTGAAGCCGCGGTCGACCCCAAGCAGACCAAGCTGAGCGTCACCGGCATCGATCGCCAAAAGGTTGGCCAAGTCGCCGCCGAAATGCGCAGCCTGCGCCCGCCCGATCCGTACAAGAACAAGGGCGTACGCTACGCCGGCGAACGGCTGAAGAAAAAGGTTGGTAAGACCGGAGCGAAATAGCGGTCCTTGGTCGTTCGTCGTTGGTCGTTGGCCAACCCCGAGCGCCAGGGATTTGCGAGCGCTTCGGAGATTGTAAGAGTCGTCATCGTTGGTCTTGCCAACGACCAACGATTAAGGACCGAAACCATGCTTACGCGGACATCGAAGAATTCGAATCGGCGGCATGTGCACAAGCGCATCCGCAAGAAGGTCCTCGGCACGGCCGAGCGGCCGCGGCTGAACGTGTATCGCTCGTTGAACCATATTTACGTCCAGTTGATTGACGACCTGAAGGGCGCGACCCTGGTTTTCGCGAACTCCGCCGAAGGCAAAAAAGGCACCGGCGGCAACCTGGCCGCGGCCAAGAGCGTGGGCAAAAGCATTGCCGAGCGCGCCAAGGCCAAGGGGATCGAGAAAGTCGTGTTCGATCGTGGCGGCTACATTTATCACGGACGGGTCAAGGCTCTGGCCGATTCCGCCCGCGAAGCTGGACTGCAGTTCTAGGGAATTGAGAAATTGTGCAACTGAGAAATTGTGTAATTGCAAATCGGAGGATTCGGTTTTCAGATTACTCAATTACAAGATTACCCGACTACCAAATTTTGAAATGAGAATCAATGCCAACTGTGATTAAGAAGCTTGATGCGAATACCTACCAACTGAAAGACCAGGTGGTCTCGATCAACCGCGTGACTAAAGTGGTCAAGGGCGGAAAGAACCTGTCCTTTGCAGCCCTGGTCGTGGTGGGAGATCCGAGCGCTGCGGTCGTAGGTTATGGCTCGGGCAAGGCGAAAGAAGTGCCGCAGGCGATTCGCAAGGGGATCGAGTCCGCCAAGAAGAACCTGATGCGGGTCAACCTGACGCAAACCACCATCCCGCACCTGGTACTGGGACGCTACGGCTCGGGCCGGGTATTGCTGAAGCCCGCTCCCGAAGGGACGGGAGTAATTGCAGGCGGCGCGGTCCGCGCGGTCATGACTTCGGCGGGCATCCAGAATGTGCTGACGAAATCGATTGGCACCACCAATCCGCACAATGTGATCAAGGCGACGTTTCGACGCGCTGAAGCATTTGAAGAACAAGAGCGACGTGGCGGCCATGCGCGGCAAGTCGGTCGAGGAACTGTAATCATGCCTAACAAACTGGCAAAGAAATCGTATGCGGGCAGCGGAACGATGATCCAATTGAAATGGGTGCGCTCGGCAATTTGCGCTCCGGTCCAACAGAAGCTGGTGGTCAAAGGTCTGGGTTTCACGCGCTTGAACCAGATAATCGAGCGGCCGGACAACCCGGCCATTCGCGGCATGGTGGCCAAGGTGCCGCACCTGGTGGAGATAGTTCAGTCCTAAGTCGTCAGTCATCAGTCCTCAGCAAAAACTGAGAACTGATAGCTGAAAGCTGAGAGCTTATTTATGAACCTTTCAAACATTCGCGCACCAAAGAAGGCGACGGCAAACAAGAAACGGGTGGGCCGCGGCATGGGTTCGGGCATGGGCAAGACGTCCACCCGCGGACACAAGGGCCAGCGCTCGCGCAGCGGTTCGCGCATGATGCGCGGATTTGAAGGCGGCCAGATGCCCTTGCATCGCCGCATGCCGAAACGCGGATTTACCAATATCTTCCGCCAGGAATTCAACATCGTGAACCTGGAGAAGCTGGTGGAACTCGGCGAGACCACCATCACGCCCGATGTTTTGCGCAAAGCGGGAGTGATCAAGAGCAAACATCCTTTAAAGGTGCTCGGGGACGGCGAGTTGACCATTGCACTCACCGTGCACGCGCACAAATTTTCCAAGTCGGCCCAGGAGAAAATCACCAAGGCTGGCGGTAAGTTCGAGGTTCTGTAGCCCATGCTGGAGAAACTGGCAAACGTCTTTCGTATCCCGGACCTGCGCAAGCGCATTCTGTTCACGCTTGGTTTGCTGGCAGTGTACCGCCTGGGCGGACACATTCCCACGCCGGGTGTGAATGCGGACAAACTGCAGCAATTCTTCGAGCAGAACAAAGGCAGTCTGCTGGGTTTCGTGGACTTGTTTTCCGGCGGACAGCTCCGCCGGCTGACGATTTTCGCTCTGGGCATCATGCCCTACATCACGGCCTCGATCATTTTGCAGTTGCTGACGGTGGTCTATGAGCCGCTGGCGAAGTTGCAGAAGGAAGGCGAACTTGGCCGCAAGAAGATTACGCAGTGGACGCGCTACTTGACCGTGATCCTGGCTTCGGTCCAGTCTTTCGGAATCGCCTGGCAGCTGCAACGAAGCGGAGATTTCGTCGTCCATCCCGGCCCCGCATTTATCCTGATGACCATGCTGACCCTGACCACGGGCAGCGCTTTCATCATGTGGCTGGGCGAGCAGATTACCGAGCGTGGCGTGGGCAACGGCATGTCGCTGCTGATCTTCGCCGGCATTGTGGTCGGCCTGCCGCGGGCGGTGATCGATCTTTTCGACAAGGTCCGCACCGATGCCTGGGGCGTATTTACCGCGCCGGCGACGATCCTGCTGATCGGCGTGATGGTGCTGGTGGTGGCCTTCATCGTCTATGTGGAGCGCTGCGAGCGCCGGATTCCGGTGCAGTACGCCAAGCGCGTGGTCGGCCGCAAGGTGATGGGCGGGCAGTCGACGCATCTGCCTTTGCGGGTAAATTCCGGCGGCGTCATGCCGGTGATTTTCGCGTCGTCAATTCTGACCCTTCCGCAGACCGTGGGCTACAGCCTGCGCAACAACCGTTATTTCGGAGAGTTGATTCGCAATCTGGGATGGGGCGAGCCGCTGTACACGTTTCTTTATGCCGTGGGCATCATCTTCTTCGCCTATTTCTACGTATCCATTGTCTTCAACCCCAATGAGGTTGCGGACAACATGCGGAAGTACGGCGGGTTCATTCCCGGTATTCGTCCCGGCAAACGCACCGCGGACCACATCAATGAGATCCTGACCCGGATCACGCTGGTCGGGGCACTATATCTGATCATCATCTCGTTTATTCCGGAATGGATGATCACCGGCATTCACCTGAACCATCTCTACGGGCCGATTGGAACGTTTTTCGAGCGCCTGCCCACCTGGGTGACCAACGGGCTCGGAGTCAATTTTTACTTCGGCGGAACCTCGCTGCTGATTGTGGTCGGTGTGGCCATGGACACGGTCACGCAGATCGAAGCCCAGCTTGTGATGCGCCATTACGACGGCTTCACGCCGCGCAGCGGACGTATTCGCGGCCGCCGGACATGGTCCTAAGCACCTGGCCTTAAATGTAGGCGCGAGCGTCCGCGCTCGTGCAGCGGCGGCAGGGTTTTGTTCGAGAGGTTTTGAGAAGTTTAGCGACTTTAGCGTTCGTCGGGCTGGTTGAAGTGAAATTGCAATCGGGAGGCGGGAGGACCAGTTCGATGGCGGAGGCAAACTCGCGCGGCATCGGACCTGTGATTCTGCTCGGCTCTCCGGGTGCGGGCAAGGGTACGCAGGCCAAGCAGATCGTGGAGCGTTACCGCATCCCGCAGATTTCTACTGGAGACCTGCTGCGGGAGAATGTGCAGCGCGGCACTCCGCTCGGTTTGGTAGCCAAGGATGTGATGGCGCGAGGTGGAGTTTGTCCCCGACGAACTGATGTATGACATGGTGGCGCAGCGCCTGCGGTAGCGTGGACTGCGAACGGGGATTCATCCTGGATGGCTTTCCCCGCAATCCGGCCCAGGCCGGATGGCTGGATGCGTTTCTGGAGTACGAGTTCTTTGAAAAGGGGCAACGGCAGCAGTGCCTGCCCATTGTGATCCGAATTAACGTGGATTATAATAAATTGTTACGTCGGATCACTGGACGCCGTTCTTGCCCCGTCTGTGGACGGATCTATAACGTCTACTCCCAGCCACCCCGTGTCGCTGATCGCTGCGATGTTGATGGTTCTACGCTGGTGACCCGTGACGATGATCGTGAAGACGTCATCCGGGAGCGGCTGGCGGCCTACGAACTGCAGACCAAGCCCGTGGCCGAATACTACGCGCGCAAAGGGCGGCTGGTTTCGGTGAATGGTGACTTGCCGGTCAACGAGGTCACCGACCAGATTTTCAAGGTGATCGAGAGCCAGCGCGGTGTGCCGGCGGGCGAAAAGTAACCCATGGCAATTGTCTGCAAATCGGCGGCGGAGATTGAGAAGATGCGGCGCAGCGGCGGCATCGTGCGCGAGGTGCTGAACCATGTTCGCACCCTGGTGGTGCCGGGCGCGACCACGATGGACCTGGAACGCGCGGCCGAGCAGAAGATCAAGGATCTGAACGTGAAGCCCGCGTTCAAGGGATATTTCGACTATCCCTGTGTGCTTTGCACTTCGATCAATGAAGAGATTGTCCACGGCATCCCTTCAGAGAAAAGAGTGTTGAAGGCCGGCGACATTGTTTCGATCGATTGCGGCGTGGTGCTGGAAGGCTACTACGGCGATGCCGCCATCACGGTTCCGGTGGATGGTTCGATCACTCCGGAACTGACCAAGTTGCTGGAAGTGACGGAAGCGTCGTTGTACCGGGGTATCGAGGCGGCGCGGATCGGGAATGCAGTGGGAGACGTTGGCGCTTCGGTGCAGGAATTTGTCGAAGCCAACGGCTTCAGCGTGGTCCGCGAATTTGTCGGCCATGGCATCGGAACCCGCCTGCACGAGGAGCCGCAGGTGCCGAACTACGGTACGCGCGGCCACGGAGCGCGCTTGCGGGAAGGTATGGTGCTGGCGATCGAGCCCATGGTGAATTCCGGCAGTCCCGGAACCCGGGTCCTCGACGACAAGTGGACGGCGGTAACTGCCGACGGCAGCTACAGCGCACACTTTGAGCACTGTGTGGCGGTCACGAAAGATGGCCCGATGATTTTGACGCAGTAAAACAGCTATTAGCCTTTAGCTCTTGGCTTTTAGCTAAGAGCCAAGAGCTAAGAGCTGATTCTAAGGAGTCGATGAGCAAAGAGGACGCGATTGAGGTTATGGCGACGGTTGTAGAACCGTTGCCCAACGCCATGTTCAAGGTTGAACTGGAGAACAAGCACCAGGTGCTGGCGCATGTCTCGGGAAAGATGCGCAAGAACTTCATCCGCATCCTGCCTGGCGACAAGGTAGCAGTCGAGCTTTCGCCCTACGATCTGAACCGCGGGCGCATTGTGTATCGCTATAAATGACATGCTGTCTCATCGGTCGTCGTGATTGGCTGACGGCTGACGGCGACGGCTGAAGGCTGGCTTATGAAAGTAAGAGCGTCGGTAAAGAAAATTTGCGACAAGTGCAAGGTCATCCACCGCAAGGGTGTGGTGCGGGTGATCTGCGTTGTTTCCAAGCACAAGCAGCGTCAGGGTTAAGGACTAGAGGAGCACTATGGCACGCATTGCAGGCGTCGATCTTCCGCGCAACAAGCGAACGAATATCGCGCTGACCTACATCTATGGCATCGGCAACTCGCGCTCGGCGCGCATTTTGGATACGGCCAATGTTGACCCGATGAAAAAGATCCAGGACCTGGGCGAGGACGAAGTCAATCGCATCCGCCAGGTCATCGAAGGCGAAGGCTTGGTGGAGGGCGACCTGCGCAAGGAAGTTTCGATGAACATCAAGCGGCTCATCGAAATCGGTTCCTACCGCGGCTATCGTCATCGCCGGAACCTGCCGGTCCGCGGACAACGGACCCACACCAACGCACGTACCCGAAAGGGTCCGCGCAAGGGCACCGTGGCGGCTAAAAAGAAATCGGCGGCCAAGACTTAGAATCAGCTGCTGGCTTCTAGCTTCGAGCTAGAAGCTAAAGGCTTAGGAGCTAGAAGCTAATATGGCAAAACCAGCAGCACCAGCAGCGGCACCCGGGACCGGAGCAGCGGCGCCGGATAAGAAGGGCAAAAAGAAAACCTTCAAAAAGAAGGAGCGGAAGCATGTTCCGCACGGCATTGCCCACATTCAGGCGTCGTTCAACAACACGATTGTGACCATCGCCGATCAGGCGGGCAATGTACTGGCCTGGAAGAGTTCCGGCTCACTGGGTTTCCGCGGATCGCGCAAAGGCACCCCGTTCGCCGCCCAGCAGGCCGCCCAGAACGCTGCCAGCATGGCGCGCGATCACGGCGTGCGCAGCGTTGAAGTGCGGGTCAGCGGCCCCGGTTCCGGACGTGAATCCGCGATTCGTGCTCTGGCTGCAGCAGGAATTGAAGTTCGCAACATTAAAGACGCTACTCCGATTCCGCACAACGGTTGCCGTCCGCCGAAGCGCCGGAGAGTATAAAAAGCCAGTTTTCAGTTTGTGGTTCCCAGTTCTCCGTTGTACTGGAAGCCGGAAACTGGAAACCAGAAACTGATTTTTGGTCCGGGACGAAGGGTGAAGCCAAACCTGTAAACCGGTCATCTAACAAGGAGAAACAACTTGGCCCGTTACACTGATCCCGTCTGCCGTCTCTGCCGCCGCGAGGGCATGAAACTGTTCCTCAAAGGCACAAAGTGTTTCAGCGATAAATGTCCCATCGAGAAGCGTAACTTCGCTCCTGGACAGCATGGCAAGGACCGCAAAGCCAAGATCGTTGGCTATGGTCTGCAGTTGCGCGAAAAGCAGAAAGCCAAGCGCATCTACTTCACCCAGGAAGGCCAGTTCCGCAACTATTTCGAGAAGGCGGCGCGGACCCGGGGTGTGACCGGCGAAGTGCTTCTGCAACAGCTTGAGCGCCGTCTGGACAATGTGGTCTACCGCCTCGGCTTCGGAATGTCCCGCCGCCAGGCCCGCCAGCTGGTGCGTCACGGCCACATTCACGTGAATGGTCACAAGGTGAACATTCCCTCGTACCAGGTGAGCGTGGGCGAAGAGATTGCGATCCGCGAATCCAGCAAGAAGCTGCCTATCCTGGAGCCGGCGAAGGAATTTGCCAGCCACCAGAATGCGCCCAACTGGCTGGAGATCGATCGCGACAACTACAAAGGCAAAGTCTTAGCCTTACCCAAGCGTGAAGACATCAACCTGCCGGTGAACGAGCAGTTGATTGTGGAGCTGTACAGTAAATAGTCATCAGTCGTCGGTCTTCAGTCGTCAGCGAGGAATGCTTTGTTGACGGCGGATGACTGACGACCCGCGACTGGTCCATCAATTCGAGCCAGATCAGCCTGTCTCTGACGCTTGACCTGAATGAAACGCGGACCTGTTCAGGGATGTCAGGACTGAGCCAAACGGCCGAAGGAGAACAACGTAATGCTTTGGAAGGGATTTCAAAAACCCAAACGTCTCGCAGTAGACACTTCAACCTTAACCGACAAGTACGGCATCTTCTGGGCTCAGCCGTTTGAACGCGGTTTCGGCACCACCATCGGCAACGGACTGCGCCGGGTCATGCTGTCTTCGATCGAAGGAGCTGCGGTCACCGCCGTCAAGATCGAAGGCGTGCTGCACGAGTTCCAGTCGATCCCGGGCGTGGTCGAAGATGCGACCGACATCATCCTCAACCTGAAGCAGATTCCGTTCAAGCTGGCCGGTGACGCTCCTAAGGCCATCTACTTGCGCAGCGATCAGCCCGGCGTAGTCACTTCCGGCATGATCGAAGCCGATGCCGACGTCGAAGTGCTCGACAAGGACGTCTACATCGCGACTGTCAGCGAGGGTGGCAAGCTCGACATGGAAATGCGCCTCAAGCGCGGCCGCGGCTACGTTTCGGCGGACAAGAACTTCGACGAGGATCTCGGCATCGGTTTCATTCCCATCGACTCCGTGCACTCTCCGGTGCGCAAGTGCAACTACACCGTGGAAGCGGCGCGTCTGGGACAGATCACCGACTACGACAAGCTGACTCTCGAAGTGTGGACCAACGGCTCCATCACCCCGGCTGATTCCATCGGCCTGGCGGCGAAGCTGCTGAAGGACCACATGAACATCTTCATCAACTTCGAAGAGGACATCGAGACTTCCACTTCAACCGACGACCGCAAGCCGGAGATCAAGAACGAGAACCTGAACCGTTCGGTCGAAGAGTTGGAGCTTTCGGTGCGCAGCTACAACTGCCTGAAGAACGCTAACATCCAGACCATCGGTGAGCTCGTCCAGAAGACTGAAGCCGAAATGCTGAAGACCAAGAACTTCGGCCGCAAGTCGCTGAACGAGATCAAGGAAATTCTGTCGTCGATGGGCTTGAGCCTGGGTATGAAGATTGACGAGCACGGCAATGCCGTGCCCGGCCCGACTTCGAACCAGGTGCTGCCGGCATCGGCGTACGGTCCGGACAACGATCTATAGAAATCAGGTTTCAGAGGTTTCAAGGTTTCGCGTTTCAAGGCAGTCGTTGCGGCTTGAAGCGATGAAACCTTGAAACTTTGAAACCTTGAAACTTGGGGTTTGCCATGCGTCACAAAGTAGCAGGATGGAAACTGGGACGAAACACCAGCCATCGCCGCTCATTGCTGCGGAACCTGGTGACTTCGCTCATCCTCGAAGAACGAATCGAAACCACCGTGCCCAAGGCCAAGGCCCTGCGTCCGCTGGTCGAGAAGATGATCACGCTGGGCAAGCGCGGCGATCTGTCCGCGCGCCGCCAGGCCATCGCCTACCTGATGACGAGTGCCGCAGTGGACAAGCTTTTCGATACCATCGCTCCCCGCTTCGGGGACCGCGAAGGCGGCTACCTGCGCATCGTGCGCGCCGGTTGGCGCAAAGGCGACGGCGCTGACACCGCGTTCGTCGAACTCCTCGGCAGTGAAAAGCTGCAGGAGGAAAAGCGCGAAAAGCGAGCCGTGGCCCGCTCCAAGCGCGCCGAAGAAGCCAAGCGCGCGATGGAAGAAGCCGAGGCACAGCAGGGCGTCGAGCATCCAGCCGACCACGCCGAAGGCGCCGACAAGGTCAAAGACGACAAAGAGTAGCCATGGAAGCGGGGCGTGGTTGATGGCCCGCCCCGCACTCCCTCCCGCCAGTTTCCCCCACTCGTACATGTCCCCTGGAGTCTATCCGCCGTAATCTTGCTCTCGTCTGTCCTCACGCTAGACTGATGTGAGGGCCATGGAGTTTTCACGCAATCAAATCGGCATCGCAGCAGGAGCGGGGGTTCTTCTGCTGATCGTTTTCTTTGGTTATCTGATTCATCTGAATGGCCAAGGTCCAGTGCTCGAGCGGTCGGAAGACCGCGATCCCCTGTCAGGAATACCCAATTCCATCTCGTTGAATCCGCTCCGTGACCGCACCTCGGAGCGCGAGGCCGCGAAGTTTATCCGCAGCATGCGCGATGGAAACTGCAAGGAAGAACTCGCGGATTGGGCCAAGGACTATCGAAAGAAGTACGCCGCCTTCATCTGCGATTCCGAGGCGCAGCATCCGCTGATCTCCTGGGAGGTCGCGGACTGGGAAGACACGCCGCCTTTGCGTATCCTTCGCTATCGCGGAAAACGCCGCAACGCTCCCGGACAGAAGGGGACGTACAAGGAGTTATTTTCGGTAACGCTGGAGAGGAAAGACGGGCAGTGGGTCGTAACCAAGTACGATTCCATGTACTGAGAAACACGTCGTCGGCCGTTGGCTTCCTTTGCGAACTTTGCCGCCTTTCTTTGCCTTCTTTGCGGTAAAGGGTTTGACTTCGCCGGGGATCAATCAAAAATCGTAAGCCACAAAGGAAGCCAAGATAAGGCCGCTAAGTTCGCAAAGAAAGTTGAACTGCATCCGACCTGTCAGGAGATTTTGAGCTGCGGACTGGACCGTAGGCTCGCCCCGACGCAGAACCAAGAAGAGGACCACCTGCGCGATCAGCGCCGCCGTGCTGTCCAGCAGCACGTCGTGGAGATTTCCGGTGCGGCTGGGGAGAAAGCTTTGGTGCCACTCGTCCAGACAGGCGACCAGGGCAGTCATGAAAAAAGAAATTCTCGCCCACTGGATCGACCATCGGTTGCCGGGGAATGGAAATGTGTCCCGCCAGGCGCGGAACAGCAGCCAGCTGAGCGTGAAGTAGCCTACGAAGTGGCCGGTCTTGCGAATGAAGAAATGCCAGATGGGAAAGTGAGCTGGATCCAGCACCAAAAAGGAAGTGCAGCAGCGGGTACAAAAGCCGGCCGGTGTTCTCGGCCGAGGCAAAATTAGTGGACTCACCCACGATGAGTCCGAGCCATAGAATCGCCGCGACCCAGGTTTTCAGCAGATGCTTTTGGGCAGGATTCAAGCGCGGCTTTCCCGGCCCTTACTCCACCGCATAGTTCGGCGCTTCGCGGGTGATCATCACATCGTGCACGTGACTCTCGCGCAGGCCGGCCCCGCTGATGCGCACAAACCGCGTCTTCTGCAGCAGGTCTGGAATGGTGGCGCAACCGCAGTAGCCCATGCCGGATTTCAAGCCTCCGACCATCTGATGCACGATCATGGCGACGGAACCGCGATAGGGAACGCGTCCCTCGATGCCTTCGGGAACCAGTTTTCCCAGACGATTGGCATCGTCGGGCCCTCCCGACATGGCGGTCGAAGCGTCTCCATCGGTGTTCTGGAAATAACGTTCGCTCGAGCCCGAGGCCATCGCGCCCAGCGAGCCCATGCCGCGATAGGATTTGAACGAGCGGCCCTGATAGAGAATCAATTCGCCGGGACTTTCGTCGGTTCCGGCAAACAGCGAACCGATCATGACGCCCGATGCACCGGCGGCGAGGGCCTTCGTGATGTCGCCGGAGTACTTGATGCCGCCGTCGGCGACAATCGGAATGCCGGAATCTTTGGTGGCGCGGTAGGCCTCCGCGATGGCCGTCATCTGCGGCATTCCCGCTCCGGTGACGACGCGCGTGGTGCAGATCGATCCCGGACCGATGCCGACTTTGATGGCATCAGCACCGGCCCGGGCCAGTTCGCAGGCTCCGTCGAAGGTCCCGACGTTGCCGGCGATCAGGTCGACTTCGGGCAGCTTCGACTTCACCATTTTGATGGCTTCGAGCACGCGGCTGGAGTGTCCGTGCGCGCTGTCGATGGCCAGCAGATCGACTTTGCACTTCACCATTTCCTGCGCGCGCTCGAGGAAGTCGCCGGTGGCGCCGATGGCCGCACCCACCCGCAGCCGGCCCTGCGAGTCTTTGGCTGCGTTGGGATACTTCAGTTTCTTCTGAATGTCTTTGACCGTGATCAGGCCCTTGAGGTTGTAGTTGTCGTCAACCACCAGCAGCTTCTCCACGCGGTGCTCGTGCAGGATGTTCTCCGCGTCTTCGAGCGTGGTGCCCACCGGGACGGTGATCAGATTTTCCTTGGTCATCACCTTGCTGATGGGAATATCGAAGCGGGTCTCAAAGCGCAGGTCGCGATTGGTGAGAATGCCGACCAGTTTTCCGTTCTTGGTGATGGGCACGCCGGAGATTTTGTACTTGCGCATCATCTTCGAGCGCGTCGGAAACCTTGGCATCGGGCGACATGGTGACCGGATCCACGATCATGCCGCTTTCCGAGCGCTTCACCTTGTCCACTTCGTTGGCCTGCTGCTCCGGAGTCAGGTTGCGATGGATGATCCCGATGCCGCCCTGCTGGGCCAGCGCAATCGCCATGTGCGATTCCGTGACCGTGTCCATGGCGGCGCTGATGATGGGAATGTTCAGCCGGATATTGCGCGTGAGCTGGGTCTGAGTGTTGGCCAGCGCAGGAACGACGTCGGAACGCGCCGGCAGCAGCAACACGTCGTCGAAGGTGAGCGCCTCAGGGACAGGAAAATGAATCATAAGTTTTCTCGGACGTGAAGGATAGGTTTCCATTCTAGAGACGGTTTGAAGTTCAGGCAAATAGCAGGCTGAAGATTGGCGAATCGACTTTCGTGAAGTTTTGTCAGGAATGGGTTGGCGCAATGGCCATCTGTCAGGAGGATGGAGCGGTTAAGGGGTGGTGCAGATGGAGCGGCTAGAGAGTGGAGCAGGCCTTCAAGCCTGCATCCTAATCTGGAGCGAAGGGCTTCAGCCCGTGAAGTACCTCAGGGGTATAGCCGCACTTGGAAACAGCCTTTAATGCATAATGCAGCGCTGGAGCGCTGCTCCACCCATCATCAAGCCCGCCCTAACAACAAAGCAAAGGGGCACGCCCGCTTCGTAGCGAAGCCCATAGCAACGCCTCGCTAATAGCCTGAGATTCCCAAAACTGACCCTATTCCGACGTCGTAGGCAGGTTTGTCTTTTGGTTCCCTGCGGCGTATATTGATAGCTGGAACTGTTGTGTAGTTACCAGCACGTGGCGAGACACACCAGTGGGCGCAAGCCCACTTTTTAGTTTAGGCCCATTTTGAAATCGACAAATTGGCCGTAAGCTATTGGTTTCATGGCACTTGAGATTGACAAGGTTCGCGAAATTGCGGAGCGGGTGGCTGCCTCCAGCGGGCTGGAGGTTGTAGAAGTCGAGCTGCGCGGCGGCGGCAAGGCCCGCATGCTGCGCATCGTGATCGACAAGCCCGCCGGCGTCACGCACGAAGACTGCGCGAGTGTGAGCCGCGAAGTGGCACGATCCTGGATGTCGAGGACGCAATCCCGGGTTCGTACACGCTGGAGGTTTCTTCTCCGGGGCTGGATCGGAAATTAATTCGTCCAGCGGATTACGAACGCTTCACCGGAAGCCGGATCAAGTTGACGACGCAGCAACCGGTGAATGGCAATCGCCACTTTGAAGGTCGGCTGGAGAGTTTTGAGCACGGGCGTTTGACGCTGGACCTGAACGCCGCCAGAAAGAAGCGCCGTCCGGAAGAAGGCGTTGCGCCGAAGCTGGAAATCGACTTAAAGAACGTCGAGAAGGCGAATCTGGTTCCGGAAATCTGAAGCGGACGTCGGGCAGTCGGATCTCGAGTACGTCGGTAAGTTTCAAACCCTGGTTTCCGAGGTTTCAGAATTCGTCCGAGGTCTGAATCTAGTCCGATTGCAAGTTCCGAGGTCGGTATTATCTATGGCAAGTGAGCTCTATAACACGATCGACGCGTTGAGCCGGGAAAAGGGCATTGATCCGCAAATTGTCGTGAGCGCGGTGGAAGATGCCATCGTTGTCGCCACGCGCAAGTATTACAAGACGCAGGAAAACCTGCGCGCCGAACTGGACAAGGAAACCGGCAAGATCCGCGCATTTGCGGTCAAGACGATTGTTGAGACTCCGGAGCAGGTGGAAGACCCCGTCCTGCAGGTCACGCTGGATGATGCTCGCAAGATCAATCCCGACGTCGAGTTGGGCGGCGAGCTTCAGATCAACAAACAGACCGAAGGCATTCTCGGACGCATCGCGGCGCAACTGGCCAAGCAGGTCATCTTCCAGAAGGTGCGCGAAGCCGAGCGCGACACGGTCTACAACGAGTACATCGGCCGCGTCGGCGAAATCGTGAACGCCACGGTGAAGCGGATCGAAGGTCCGGATGTGATCTTCGATATCGGCAAGGCGGAAGCGCGCATGCCGCGCAAGGAGCAGTCGCGCCTGGAATCGTTCGCCATGGGCGAGCGCGTCCGGGTGGTGATCGCCCGGGTGGAGCGGGCTTCGAAGGGGCCGGCAGTCGTGGTTTCACGCGCCGCGCCGGAACTGGTGCAGCACTTGTTCCAGACCGAAGTTCCGGAAATCTACGACGGCACGGTTGTGATCCGCGCCATCGCGCGCGAAGCCGGAGAGCGCACCAAGATCGCCGTCATGTCGAAAGACAAGGACGTGGACGCAGTCGGCGCCTGCGTCGGCATGAAGGGCATGCGGGTGCAGTCCATCATCCGCGAATTGCGCGGCGAGAAGATCGACATCATCGAGTACCACGAAGACGCGGTCACCTTCGCGGAGAAGGCGTTGCAGCCGGCCAAGGTAAGCCGCGTGACCGTGGTCGATTCGGCGGACAAGCATCTCGAAGTGGTGGTCGACGACAGCCAGCTTTCGCTCGCCATCGGCAAGAAGGGACAGAACGTCCGGCTGGCGGCGAAGTTGCTGGGCTGGAAGATCGACATCAAGAGCGAGGAAGAGAAGCGGCAGGAAGTGGAACTGCAGATGTCCGCGCTGGTGGGCACCGCTTCCACTCCGCTGGAGAATGTGCCCGGCCTGGGTGAAGGGCTGGTCGAGAAGCTGAGCGCTGCCGGTGTGACCACGGTGGAAGCGCTGGCGGACATGACGCCGGAGCAACTCGAAGCCATCGAGGGTATCGGTCCCAAGACGGTGGAAAAAATCAGCCTGGCGGTCAATAATTATTTCTCCAGTCTGGAAGGCGGGGAAGCGGGCAGCAGTCGCGGCGGAAGGTGAAGCGGCCGCGGAGCCGGTGGCCGAAGAGACAGCCGCGGCTGCGGATGACGATCACGGCCGAGGTCGAAGCCGCGCCGGAAGCTGCTCCGAAACGGCTGAAGCATCGGCCCCAGCCGACGCCGTCGAAGAAAATACTGGGCAAGCCTGAAGAAACAGCTGAATCCGCGGAGGAGCCTGCTCCTTCCGAGGAGAAGCAGTAAGTGCGATTCTTTCGCGCAGACGCGAAGCGGCTGCGCGAACCTGAAAACTGACGCCGTGAGGTTGATATGAAGACTTAGCGGAACAGTCCGGAGGACGAAAGGGCGGATGAGCAAGATTCGAATCAACGATCTGGCAAGAGAGCTGGAAGTCAAAAGCAAGTCCATTCTCGATGTACTTCCGGAAGTCGGAGTCACCGAGAAGAAGAGCCATTCCAGTTCTCTCGAAGACCATGAAGCGGACAAAGTGCGTGCCCGCCTCCGCGCTGCCAGTCCGGCGCAGAGTTCCAGCCGGTCCTCCCGGCCGACTCGCCCCGACGGCGATGAAATCAAGACCAAGATCGACCTCTCCAATATTTCCAAGCCCGGCGACGCTCTGAAAGCCATCATCAGCAAGCAACAGGGACCGCGGCGGCAGATGCTCCGCCACCGACTGCGCCGCCCGTCGAGACCAAGCCTGCGGTCACGCCTGCACCGCCGGCGGCGCCCGCTCACGGCTCCGAAGGCGCCCGCCGCCTGCGCCGGCCGCTGCCGCCGAAATTTGTAGTTCCGACTTCGAGCTCCGAGGCCAACCTTTACAGCTCCAGCGCCGCCAGCTCCGCCTCAATCCGCGGCTCCGGTGGCTCCAGCGGCGCCACGACCGCGTCGCGCCTGCCGGTTGCGCCACCGCGGCCGGCAGCCGGTCCCACAACGCCCATTGCACCGTCCGCTGCGGCCCGCAGCGCCTGCGCCGCAAGCGCCGACCATGGCTGCCAGACCGGCAGCTCCGAGCGCACCGCCGCCGCCTGCCGCGCCTCCGCCACGAATGATCGTTCCGCAGACTGGACCGCGTCCGGTGTACAAGGCGCCCTTGCGGCCAGCTCCGCCTGCAGGCACGGTAGCTTCGCCTGGTGCGCCCGCGGGAGCCACCATGCGTCCGGCCCCGGGACGTCCGGTGCCAGGCCAGCCGATTTTCCAGCGCCCGCGTCCGGGCGCGCCGACTACGAATCGTCCGCCGCTTGCGGCCGGGCGAGCGCCGGCCGATGCATCCCACGCGCCAGTCGCCCACGGGCTCGCGTCCGCTGGGAGTAGGGCCGGGAGCAGTGCCTTCCGGCGGGCCGACGCCCAGGCCGGGCAGCAGGCCAGGCGCACCGTCGCGCCGGCCAGGACAGCGCTACGTGCCTCGCGGCGTGAAGGAAGGCCCGATGAAGGGCTACACGCCGCCACCGCGGCTGTCGCTCTCGAACGAGCCGCAACCGATCACGCGCAGCATCACGATCACGGAAGGCATCAGCGTAAAAGATCTGGCGGAAATGCTTGGGCTTCGCGCCAAGGACCTGATCGCTCGCCTGCTGACTCGCGGCGTATTCGCCACCATCAATCAGACGCTCGACACCGAACTGGCCAGCGAGATGGCGCGCTTCTTCGGAGCGGACACCAACGTGATCACCTTCGAAGAGCAGGCCGCCAAGGAAGTTTCCGAGGCCGCCGCGGGTGAGGAAGGCGTCCCCGCGGAAGGTGTGACGCGTCCGCCTGTGGTCACCATCATGGGCCACGTCGATCACGGCAAAACTACGCTGCTCGATTCGATTCGCCTGACCAACGTGGCCGGAGGCGAAGCCGGCGGCATCACGCAGCACATTGGCGCGTACAAAGTGACCATCGTGGACAAGAATTCTCCGGCCTACGGCCGCCAGATCGTGTTCCTCGATACGCCGGGTCACGAAGCCTTTACCCGCATGCGCGCCCGCGGAGCCAAGGCCACTGACATCGTCGTGCTGGTGGTGGCCGCCGATGACGGCGTCATGCCGCAGACGCTCGAAGCCATCGACCACGCCCACGCCGCGGAAGTGCCGATCATCGTCGCGGTGAACAAGATCGACAAGCCCGACGCATTGCCGGATCGGGTCAAGAAGCAGTTGGCCGATCGCGGTCTGATGCCGGAAGACTGGGGCGGGACCACGGTGTTCGTCGACGTCTCGGCCAAGCAGAAGACGAATCTGAATCTGCTGATGGAAATGATTTGCCTGGTGGCCGACCTGCAGGAACTGAAGGCGACGCCGGATCGTCCCGCAACCGGCGTGGTGCTCGAAGCCAAGCTGGATCGCGGACGCGGACCGGTGGCGACGTTGCTGGTGCAGAACGGCACTTTGAAAACCAGCGACAACTTTGTCGTCGGCAACGTCTACGGCAAAGTGCGCGCCATGTTTGACGATCGCGGCAATCAGCTGGAATCCGCGCCGCCCTCCACTCCGGTCGAAATTCTTGGTATGGAAGGCTTGCCGCAAGCCGGCGACCAATTCGTCGTCGTCGCCGATCGCGACAAAGCGCGCGGCGTTTCCGAATACCGCGAACAGAAAGCTCGCGAAGCCACGCTGGCCAAGAGTTCCCGCGTCTCGCTGGAAGGTCTGGCGGAACAGCTCAAGACCGCCGGCATGAAGGAACTGAACATCATCCTGAAGGCAGACGTCGGCGGTTCGGTGGAAGTGCTGACCGACCTGCTGACCAAGCTGTCGAACGACAAGGTGCGGCTGAAGGTCCTGCGCTCGGGCGTAGGCGCGATCACCGAGTCCGACGTGCTGCTGGCTTCGGCTTCGAACGCCATCATCATCGGCTTCAACGTGCGTCCGGAGCGCAAGGCGCAGGAACTGGCGGAGCAGGAGAAAGTCGACATCCGGCTGCACTCGATCATTTACGAGTTGCAGGACGAGATCAAGCGCGCCATGACCGGCCTGCTCGAGCCCACGATCAAGGAAACCTATCAGGGCCGCGCTCTGGTCAAGGAAACGTTCCGCATCCCGAAGGTCGGCACCATCGCCGGATGTTCGGTCACCGACGGCATCATCAAGCGCGACTCCGAAGTGCGCCTGCTGCGCGACAACAACGTCGTATTCACCGGCAAGGTCGGCTCGCTGCGCCGCTTCAAGGACGATGCCAGCGAAGTACGCAACGGCATGGAGTGCGGCATCTCGATCGCCAACTACGGCGACATCAAGGCCGGCGACGTGATCGAAGCCTTCGTGACCGAGAAAGTCGCGGCCGAAGCAATCGCTTAAGCAGTCGTCAGTCGTCGGTCGTCAGTCTTCAGAATTCGCTGACGACTGATGACTGAAGACTGACGACTGGAATGATCGCTTTTCTCACCCTCGAACTGCACATCGAAGCGGCGCAGTCCCTCAAAGACAAGCGGCAGGTGGTTCGCAGCCTGAAAGACCGGCTGCGAGCGCACTTCAACGTGGCTGTGGCCGAACTGGATCCCAGCGGATTGTGGAACCGGGCTACGGTGGGCGTGGTCGGTATTTCAGATTCGCGCGATTATCTCGACGGTCTGATGAAAAACGTCGAGCGTCATGCGACGCGCATCGCCAACAACGGCGGCGCTGATATTGCCGATTCGTTCGTGGAATTCATGTAGCGCCGAGCGTCTCGCCGGCTGTCCGGCGGGCGTCCCGCCCGCCGCCTGAACTGCCTATTCGGCAAGTCGCAAAACTACCTTGTTGCCATTCAACATGTATTCGAGTTCGTAGTGCGCGTTCTTTGCTTTCTTGGCGAGTGGAAAGTAAAGGTATCCGGCGACCGGCGCCGCAGCCGCACCCTCGGGCAGGCCTTTTTCGTCGAGTTCTGCTTCCATGACTTTGCGGTCAGCATCTGTGCCGCCCCCCTGACCACCCGGGGAGCCGATCCCCACGCCTACCCCGGTCTGCGTATAAACGCCTCCGCCGTGACGCGGCTGTCCTGTCATCGGGTCATAAACGACGCCTGATTGGTATCCAACTCCCGCGGACGGAGAGACCACGACATCCCTGCTCGCGGCCGCCTTCTTTTGCAGTGTTCCTGATATGAGAGTCGCGCTGGCAGCTTTGACCGCACTGTCGGTGCCGATCGTCCGCAAGGAAAAGTCCTGGAGCGATACGTCGAGGTTTTGTCCTTTCTGCGGAAACAGAGCGACCTCCACAACCAGGCAACAGTGATTCACATCGGAAACAAAGTCCTTGCGAGCTTCTTCGGATGTCAGCAGCACCGCCCCCATGGCCACGCCATCTTGTTCGGCGTGGACGGGATACTTGAGTGCTGTGGAACGAGCCACAGTTCCTTTCGGAGTCGCGAAAGCAAAAACAGCAAAACAGGCGAGACCAGCGGCCAACCATTTGCTCTTCGTCATGGCCTTGACTCCTTCGTTTCAGCCGGATTCACTGGATCGAGTTTGGCCGCAATTTTCAGCGACCTACCGCTCAGCACGTAAATGCGCCGGCGATAGGCCGCGCCGTCCTTGCTGAAGACCGACAGATCGTAGGCTCCTGGTTCGAGCCACATATTTTTCAAATGGTCGACCGTACCGGCAAAAGCGTTGTCCACATAGACTTCGGCCAGCTTGGGATCGACGCCTCTCGGCTCAAGGGTTAGTTTGACTTCGCCTCGCCCGTCGTTGCGACCGAAATATCCAACCGGATACGAAAGAGGATAAGCCCAATAAGGGTTCCAGAGCCATGCCCGGTAGTATCCGTCGAACGGAGACAAGCCGTAGGGATAATAAACAGGACCGTCAAAACGGCCATAGCTGGCGCCCATTAAAACGGGTCCTAGCTTCACCATGCACTTGCGATCCTGATTCTCCGCCGGCTTATCTGACTGCGCACTCGGTGGGTTTCCTGCTGATGAAGTTGACGGACTCTGAGAGGTGGTGTCTAAATTCTGCGCCGGACTCTGGCCGACGCCGTAGTTCTGCAATACCCCAAGCGCCAAGGCTAGCCCAACAGAGATTGCCGTTTTGCGCATTACTGCACCCCCGACATCTTAGTCTTGGTGGTGGCCCGCGTCCAGTTCAGGGTTGTTCTGCCGCAGGCTTATGTTTCTTAAAGAGGAACGAGCACCCGGCCAGGGTTGCAGGCACAGCAGGATGGTGACGCCATCCCACTGACAGCGCTTTTTCTGATATTCTCATTCGTTTTACTCAAGAGGTGGGCGTGGAGAAGCGCGGCGCCAAATACCACCGGGAGCGGCTGGGCGAGGCCCTGCGGGAAGAAATTGAAACCATCGTCGAAGGCGAGTTGGGCGATCCGCGCATTGGGCTGGTTAGCGTCACCAGCGTGGTGTTGGCGGAGGATTCGCGCTCGGCACAGGTTTTCGTCACGCTCGATGGAGATGACGCCGAGGCCGACCGCTCTCTGGAAGGCTTGACCGCGGCGGTCGGATTCATCCGGCGCGAGGTGGCGGAAAACCTGCACCTTCGCCGTCCTCCGGAATTGTATTTTCATCTCGACCGCTCCGATCAGTACGGCGCCAGAATTGATGAATTACTGGGACGGACGAAGAAGAGGAAGAAGTAAGTCGTTGAGTCGTCAGTCGTCAGCAAAGACGCGACGAGTGAACGACTGGTTGACGACTGAAGACTGACGACCGACGACTGTTTCTATGTTGAAGGACGTTCTCAAGCATATCGAACAGCGCAACCGGTTCGTGCTCACCTCGCACGCCCGGCCGGACGGGGACGCGATCGGTTCGGCGCTGGCCTGTCGCCAGATCCTGCGCGCGATGGGCAAGGAAGCTGACGTTGTTCTGCGCGACGGTGTGCCACGCATTTACCAGCCGCTGCCCTTCGCCCGCGAAGTGGTCCAGTCGGAGAACGTCAACGGCGACTACGAAGCCGCGATTATTCTCGAATGTGACAGCATCCAGCGCACCCGGCTTCACGGACTCGAGAACAAGTTTCTGATCAACATCGATCATCACCAGAGCGGACGCCCTTTTGCCCAGGTGAACTGGATCGATCCCAAAGCCGTGGCCACGGCGGAAATGGTTTATCGCCTGGCGCGCGAAGCCGGAGTGAAGATTTCTCCCGAGATTGCGACCTGCCTTTACACCGCCGTCCTCACCGATACCGGGTCGTTCATGTTCGAAGGGACGAACGAACACACGTTCGAACTGGCGCGGGAGTTGGTGCTGGCAGGCGCGGACCCGGCACACTGCGCGCGCAATATTTATTTCGGACACTCCACCGCCAAGATGCGGCTGCTGGGTGCGGCGCTCTCCAATCTGCACCGCGAAGGGCCCCTGGCATGGATCTCGGTGAGCCAGGAACAGATGCAGCTCTGCCATGCCAGGGAAGAAGACTGCGAAGGGTTGGTGAACTACGCGCTTTCCATGCAGGGTGTGGAAGTGGCGTTGTTCTTCCGTGAACTTCCCGATGGCCGCTTCCGTGTCAGCCTGCGCAGCAAGGGCCAGGTCAACGTTGCTGCCGTCGCTGAACGCCTCGGGGGCGGCGGACATCAATGCGCCAGCGGTTGCGCGGTGGATGGACCGCTGTCGGCCGCCACCACTCGCATTCTCGCGGAGTTGCGGCTCGGTTCCTCCATACAATAAATCTCATTGCCCGATTTCATAATTGTGATTTCGAAACCCGCAAACTCGACATCGAATCCGGCGGCGTCGAACGCAGGACAACGACCGCTCATGGACTGGCTGCTGCTCGCCGGCTTCTGCGGGTTCCTGTTTTTCTTCGGCCTGGCATACTTCGGTCTGCTCGGGGCGGACGAGCCGCGCTATGCGCAGGTGGCGCGCGAGATGCTGGCGCGTCACGACTGGATCACGCCCACGCTCGGCGGCAAGCCCTGGCTGGAGAAGCCGGTTCTCTATTACTGGCAGACCATGCTGGCCTACAGCGTTTTCGGCGTCAGCGACTGGGCCGCGCGTCTTCCCTCGGCGGTGGATGCCACACTGATGGTGGTCGCCGTTTATCTTTTCCTGCGGCGCTTTCGTCCCGGCTTCCAGCTGGATGGCGCCCTGATGGCGGCCTCCGCCAGTGGAGTCATCGGCTTCGCGCGCGCGGCGTCAATGGACATGCCGCTGGCCGCCGCTCTCACAGTCGCAATGCTGACCTGGTACGCATGGTACGAAAGCGCGAACAAACTGCTATCTGGCGCTCTCTTACATTTGCCTGGGACTCGCGATGCTAGCCAAAGGGCCAGTGGCGCCGTTCTTCGCGTTGGTGATCGTTGTGATTTTTTCGCTGGCCAAGGGCGACTACCGGCTCATCGCAAGAGCATGCTGGCTGCCAGGCATCGCGTTGTTCGCTTTGACCGCTCTTCCGTGGTACGTCGCGGTGCAGTTGAGAAATCCGGAATTCTTTCGAGTTTTCATTCTTGAGCACAATCTAGGACGATTTGGGAAGGACCTCTATCACCACACCCAGCCCTTCTGGTATTACTTGCCAGTCGTCCTGCTCGGACTTGTGCCCTGGACGATGTTTGTCAGCGCGGCCCTCGCAGAAACAATCCGAGTCTGGTGGAAAGAGAAAAGAGAGTTGTTCCAGTCCGAGGATGCCTGGCCCGCATTTCTCGTGATCTGGCTCATCGTCCCTATCGCATTCTTTTCCTTTTCCGCGTCGAAGCTGCCGGGCTACATTTTGCCGGCCCTCCCGGCAGGCACGCTGCTGCTGGCGGAATACGTTCGCCGCCACGTGATGGATGATGACCGGCCCGGCCTGCTGCTGATCGTTTTACATTCTGTTGTCGCCGCACTTCCGGTGGTTGCCGCGCTCATGATGCAGTACATCGTTTTTCGTCACACTCTGCCATGGGGTCGCGCGACTGCGATCTCGGCTGGGTTTGCGGCGGTGCTGGCGGTTGGAATTGTGCTGACCTTGCGACGCCCGTTGGGTCTTCGCGTATTGCGCTTCGTGACGTTGGTGCCCGTGATACTGGCGGTGGGGGCGGTGCTGCGGCTGGGAGCTCCTTCCCTGGATGCCACGCTCTCCGCGCGGCCGCTCGCTCAGGAGATTGACCACGTGGACAACCGGTCGCTCCCCCTGGCGATTCTGCGCCTTTCACGCGAGACCGAGTATGGCCTCCACTTCTATCGCGATCAGAAGATTGTTCGTTATGAAGCCGACGGCGTCCCCACCGGCGAACATCTGTTAATCACTCCGGAAGGATGGCAGAAGAACATCCCGAAGTGGACGTCCGGCCGGCGAGTGACGTACGTGGGAAGCTTCGCCGAGCAGGGGATGGATTATTACTGGGTGGCGGCTGGGAAAGGCGGCAAGTAGCAATTAGCAATTGGCATTGGCCCTCGGCACATTCAGCGAGGCCGTGGCTGAAGCTGCCAATTGCTAATTGCTCAAGCTGCCGGCCTCGATTACCATCCTTGTCCCCCCGTTTGCCTCTCGCCGGACGAAAGCACTACACTCGCTGTTCGCAGCCCGCCATGAGCGCGCTTAGCAAGCCGGAACCCTCCAGGAGCCTCCAGGTGGAGATTCTCGACCTCAGACATTTTTCCTCTGTCGATCTGCGTCCCCTGCTGGAGGACGAGGTCCGGGAATGGGCGCGCCTGCTGTCCTGGGATTACAGCGGTTCGGCGGAAATGATCCTGCGCTATGTGGATGCCAAGATCCTTCCCGGCTACGCCGCGATCGAGCGTGGCCGAATCGTCGGCTACGCCTTCTTTGTCTACGAAGGCAGCAAGGGCGTGATTGGAGACCTGTTCGTCGCCAATGGCGGCCGTCTGCCCGATCCCCACGAAGTGGAATCGCGACTCTTGCTGCATGTGATCGAGACCTTGCAGCAGTCGCCGGGAATCCATCGCGTTGAAGCGCAATTGCTGGTGCACGAGGCTGGCGTGGTGGCCCGCCCATTTGTCGAGCAGGGGTTCCAGCGCCATCCGCGGCTTTTCATGGTGCTGCCGCTGAGCGACGTGCCCAAGACACCACCCCCGATGGATGCGGAAGTTGAAATCCGGCGCTGGACGGAGCACGACTACCAGCCGGCGGCCGCCTTGATCACCAGCGCATACCGCGGTCACGTGGACTCCGAGATCAACGATCAATATCGCACCCTCAGTGGGTCGCTGCGTTTCCTGAACAACATTGTGCGCTTTCCCGGATGCGGCACATTCGACCCGGAAGGTTCGTTTGTCGCGGTACACAAGCGGGCGCGAAGCCTGGTAGGCCTCATCCTGTGCTCCAGGGTGCGCCACGATGTTGGACACGTCACCCAGGTGTGCGTGCTCCCGGAGTACCGGTCGCGCGGCCTGGGAGAACTACTGATCGCCGCCAGTGCAGGGAACCTGCGTCAGCGAAATTTTTCGCTGCTGTCGCTTACGGTGACGGAAGCGAATGCCCGCGCCGTAACGCTTTATCAACGCCTAGGATTCGATATTAAGCGAGTGTTTGATGCGTTCGTGTGGGAAGGGTGAAGCATCTGCGAGCTTCTGGCTTCTAGCTTCCAGACTCTAGCTCATTACCATCGGATGACAGCACAGGTTCAGAGAGCTTTCCGATGAGGGAGGGCGTGCGACTCGACGGCGAAGGCCGAGGGCTAGAAGCTAGAAGCTGCCTTTCTAGTGTCGCAGTATCCACATCACCCATCCCGCCACGAACACTCCACCGACGAACAGGACGAAGCAGTATAGGCCGTAGCGGATCTGGTCGCGCGAAGTGCTGCGCTGGGTGATGCCGAAAACCACCGAAGCGAAAACTGAGAACAGCACGGCAGCGGTGAAATGGGAGAGTTCCAGGGTCATTCGGTTTTTCCGATCACGGCTTCTTCCCGATGGCGATGTGGTAGGCGTCGGCGGCGCAGATGAAATTCAGCAGTCCGGCGACAATCAGAAACTTGGTGCCGTAGTCGGCAGTGGCGTGGGCAATTGCGCCATGTCCCCAGCCCTGCACCCGGGTCACGATGTAGAGGCCGCCTGCACCCACATCGCCCACGAATCCGAGAATGTCCAGGATATCGCCGCCGTTGGGCTGGTAGACACGGCCTTGCATGAGCAGGCCAAGGATGAACATGATGGTGATCGAGGCCATGATCAGCAGACCACGAATCCAGCGCTTCTGGATGAGATGCCCCGCGCCCGGGATGAGCCACGCGACAGCCGGCGCAATGACCGACATGCTGGGGGACGCCGGCACGGCTGTATTTTGCGCTTCTACGGGAGTGCTCTTGGACGAATTTGCCATTCAGATTATTACGAGTTCACTTTGAATTCTACCTGTTACTTGCGCTGCATTGGGCCTGACCAGCATGTTTACTTCGCTCCGCACCCCGAATTCCGGCAGATAGATGCCCGGCTCGATCGAAAAGCATGAGTTGGCCAAAATGCGGCGCTCGTCATGGATTTCCAGATCATCCATGTTCGCGCCGTTGGCGTGGACTTCGGTGCCGATGGAATGCCCGGTGCGATGAATGAAATACCGCTCGAATCCTGCGCCCTTGATGTGGGCACGCACCGCGTGGTCAACTTGCCATCCGGCAGTGGCCTTTCCCGAGCCCACGCCATCGATGACTGTTTTCACTCCAATGTCGCGTGCCTCGCGGACTACGTTGAAGATTTCCTGCATGCGGCCGGAGGGAGAGTGCCCCACAAAACCCGTCCAGGTGATGTCGTAGTATACGGCTCCGGGCGTGTTTTTCTTGGCCCAGACATCGAGCAGCACAAAATCGCCTTCACGAATTGGTTTTGAAGTCTCGGGATGCAACGCGTAGTGGGGGTCGCCGCTGTTGGCGTTGACGGCGACCAGCGGTGGATCGTCGGTCACGAGATTTTCGCGCTTAAACGCCTCCGTGAACCACTGCTGCATCTCGTATTCGTGGGTCCCGCCGTTGCGCACGCGCCGGCCGATCTCCTGGAAGGCGGCCGCAGTAATGGCGTCAATCGCATCGCGAGCCGCGAAGTGAGACTTGATCTGCTCCTCGGTCAAGGTGGCTTCAAACTGCGCCACCAGGTCGCAGGAGCTGACCACGTCCTTGCCCAGTCCGCGGATCAGATCAACAGTCCCCGCATCCACCAATGAAATCGTGAAAACCAGATTATTGGGTGAATACTGCATCGCGATATCGCGATAATTGGCGAGTATTACTTTCACCTGGTCGAACAATTCCTGCCACCCGGAATACTGCCGCTTGCTGCCCGGGAGCGAGTCGAGATGGCCGGGCTCAATCTTGTGGACCAGTTTCACCGGTTCACCACTTGCCGGAATGAGATAGAACCAGCGCCGCGTGACCATTTGGCCGGCGGGCAATCCCAGTACGCGGTAAGCAATCGGATCGCGATGATGGTGATCGTAAAAAAGCCAGGCGTCAATATTGCGCTCGCGGAGCGCGGCTTGTATGGCGGAAAGATCCATGGGCAAGCAACTATTCTAAACAACGGAAGCGATTTGAGCGAATTGGGGGCAGTCTAAAACAGGCCACGTGGGACAACCGCCCTTGGCTGTCCGGCCGAATGAAACTCGGCGGAAGCTGTTTAGTCATGGGACCGCGAGAATTGTTCTCCGCGTCGCGCGGGGAAGTGTCTGACACGCAGTTCGCAATACCAGGCGCGGCGCCGTCTCACGAATACTCATCAGGTAAGGTACGGTTCGCTGCACATCAGCCTTCGCCGTCTCGCGCAGCAACCAAGCCAGCCCCTTTCGCACCATGTCATCTTCATCGGACAATAGCGTCCCAGACAAGCGGACGATTTCAGGAAAAAACATTTTCCGGCGGGCTCCCTGAATCAAGGCCACGCAGGCGGCCCGGCGAAACCAACGGTCTGGCGACTTTGACCAGTGGAATACCCGGCTTGTCCGCGCTGGTTTCGCCACCACCATCGGCGCAATCAGATAGTGCACCAGAGCATCGTGGTCAGACCAGTTGCTGATTCGAGGCAGCCAAGACTCGAGCAATCTGAATTCTTCATTGCCGAACTTGTCGGTGATATTTTCCAGGAGGAAAACAGCAACATTCTTGTCTTCGTTTATTTTCCCCGTAAATAGATGGTCGGCCACCTGAAGCAGAAACTTGCGATCGAATTGTTGCAGAATTTCACGTCGCCACCGAAGTGCTGCCCGGCGCAGATCGGCGGTGCGCCATCCGTGCGACCGGACTTCCTCCTTGAAGAACTGCTGCACGCTGCTCGAACGCTCCCGGGAGCCGCCGGCCTTCAAGGCGCGACGGATCTCATTCGCAACCGATGCAGGAACAGTTTTTCTCTCGGCCATCTACTTTACCGAAGCTGTGGTCGCCGGTCGTATGCTTCTGTCATAAATCCAGAGCAGCCCCGCGGTGGCCACGCCCACGGCAGTCACGGTACACCACATTCGTCCCGGCTGGTGTGTGACCTCCACAAAATGGTGGGCGAGTGTCCCACCGAACCACCCTCCAATGAGCGAACCGATTCCGATGGGCAGAAAGGCGAAGCCCATATACGTCCCTTGTTGGCCGGGCGGCGCGAGGCGCGAAATATATTCGTAGTAGCGCGGCGATTGGATGATCTCGCCGAGAGCCAGAACAAACAGCGAGACGACCGCGCCCCAGACCGTCGGCCTGAAGGCGAGGATCAGCCATGAGGCAGATGTAACAATTGTGCCCAGGATGATGGCTTGAAACGCCGGAATCTTGCGGGTCAGATAGTTCACCAGAAGGGTGAGCGTGATTACGGTCAACCCGTCGGTTACAAGAATAATTTCGACGTCTGCGTTGGCGTTGATGTATCCGTGGATGTAGCCGGGAAGACTGATGTACTGCTGCCAGAACACCATCCAGTAACCCGTGAACAGCACCAGAAACCACATGAACCGGCTGATTCCGGCCAGCGCGAGCAGCAGAAGTGCGACCCAAATCCACCATGGCACAGTGAAGGAATGCCAAAACGTGACGATTCGCAGCAGCAGGGCAGTCCCCAGCACGGGCAGAACCAGCCGGTAATTGCCCACGACAACACAGAAATTCCGCGCCACGGTTGCGATCGAGGGCGGCGGGGCATCGCTGGCCTGGCGGGGTTCACGAAAGAAGAACAAAACCACAAAGAACATCGCGAAGACGCTGATCGCTGCCACTCGGTACACGTTCTCGACGCCCAGGTGGCGATGGGCCCAGGAGGCAAAATAGGGCCCGGCTGCGCCGCCAATGTTGACCATGGTGTAGTAAATCGAATAGCCAATCGAGCGAACGTTTTCCTTGGAGGCGCGGGCCGTGGTGCCGACCACGCAGGGTTTCACCAGCGCGATACCGAGCGCGGGAAGGATCAGGATGAAACCCACAAATAGCCCCAGCGGAACCACATTGCGCACCGGCGCCAGCCAGGATGCGCCGATTGAGCCAATCAGAAAATAGGCGGCAGCCAGAATGAGGTACGCGATCGAAAGCGCGCGGCGGAATCCTAAGCGGTCGGCGGCAGCCCCGCCGAAGATCGCCAGGAACCAAACCATGCCACCGAATATCCCCGTCAAAGTACCGGTCTGCTGGGTGGAGAAATTCAACTTCTCCTGCAAATACAAAGCCAGAGACGCGAATGCGCCATAATAGGAAAGGCGCTCGAAGATTTCAGTGATATTGGCGACCCAGAAGGGCCGCGCGAAGCCGGTGCGAATTTCGCTGAGACGCTCGGAAAAATTCAACGGGACTCCCAGGTGTGCACGGAAGATTCTGTCTGCGTCTAAATTCCCAGTCGCTCTTGCACTCTGCCGGCTGAGATTCCGCTTACACGAATCACCTTCCGGCGATTGGTTTGGCCGGACGCTATGGTAACGGAGGAACGCGGCACCTTCAAAAGATTTGCCGGAATTTGATGCAGGCCTCATGGGCCCGGCTTTCCGCGGGCGGAGCCGTCAAAGACAGTTGGATGGCATCTTCGAGTTCGCCGGTAATCGCGTTTTTTCTGGCGCGCGGATGAATCTTGACCGCGAAGGTGGCGCCAGCCGGAGTTTTGTGAACAGAGACCATTCAAATCGATCAACCACGGAGGACACGGCTAGATGGTCAGAGTTTTCTCCGTGCCCTCCCTGGTTAACGCTTTGCCCGTTGCCCAAAAATCGCTGTGCCCACGCGCACGCAGGTCGAACCCTCCTCAATCGCGACTTCGAAATCATGGGACATGCCCATCGACAAAACGTCCATAAGGACTGCGGGCAGGTGTCGTGCAGCGATCTGGTCACGCAGCGAACGGAGCTTGTGAAAATAGGGGCCTGCTTCCTGAGCATCGTCGGCGAATGGAGGGATAGTCATCAGTCCGTGGAATTCGAGTTGTTCCAGCCTCGGAGCGGCGGTCAGAAGCTCTTCTAGTTCGTCGGAGTCCGGGAACAATCCGCTCTTCGCGGTCTCGCCGCCCACGTTAATCTCGATCAGCACGCTCAGTTTCTTGCCGAGCTTTCCGGCCGACGCATTCAGCTTTTCAGCCAGCTTCAGGGAATCGAGGGAATCGATCGCGGCGAATGCTGCTGCCGCTGGTCCAGCTTTGTTCGATTGCAGATGACCGATCATGTGCCATTCGGCCTCGTGCAGGTCGCGGATCGCAGCAGCTTTTCCGGCAAATTCCTGTACGCGGTTCTCACCGAAAACTCGGAGCCCGGCGTCGTAAGCTTCGCGGATACCGTCCGCAGGGAACGTCTTGCTCACCGCCATTAACGTGACTTCCGCGGGATTTCGTTCAGCGCGGTTGGCCGCGACAGCGATCCGTCGGCGTACCTCAGCCACGTTTTCAGCGATGGACATGCAAGACAGTAAATCATGAAGGGGGCCTGGGGATCACGAAGGAAAGCTACCGCAGGCCAGGTAAAAAGCAGCGCGCGCAAGAGCGCCCGCTCCAAATCGCCGGTGTCTACATCATTGCGGTCGGGGGTGCTGGCTCGCTCGGATCTCCCGCAGCCGATATTGGAAGTCGGATGAGCAGGGCGGCGAGCCCCGCCAGCACAATCAGGCCGCCTACGACATAAGACGGGTGGCTGAAAAGCTGGGGCGGATGGTTCGGCGCTTTCCATTGGGGCACGAACTGCAATCCAGCCCAGACCAATCCCATTAACGCTTCGCCAGCGATCAATCCCGAAGCCGTCAGGACGCCGGCGTTCTCCGCTCGAGCTTTTTGCGCCGCATTATAGCCCCGACGATCTGCCACCCAGTCTCCGAGAGAGCGGAACACACCACCCACGAAAATCGCAAACGTCGTACCGAACGGCAGGTACATACCCACCGCCACCAGCATGGGGCTCTTTACCTGCATCATGATCATGGCGACCCCGAACACGATGCCGACCCCCACCAGGGCCCAAGGCATGTCTCCGCCCACGATCCCCTGCGCCAACGTTGCCATGAGCCCCGCCTGTGGAGCCGGCAAGTCCGGGCCGCCAAACCCGACGCCGCCGGAGTTGATACTGCCCTGGTGGAGCAGCATCAACGGCCAGTACATCACCAGGCTGGCCACGACCACGGCAATCAGTTCCGCAATCTGGATGTTTCGGGGTGTGCCGCCGAGAATGTATCCCACCTTGAAGTCCTGCAGCAATTCACCCGCGACCGAAGAAGAAACACATACCACCGCTGCGACACCCAGGACGATGGCCACACCCTTGCCTCCGGAAACGCCCAGAGACACCATGAGCAGCGCTGCGATCAACAAAGTCGAGAGGGTCAACCCGGACACGGGATTGTTGGATGAGCCGATAAATCCAACCAGGTTGCCTGAGACGGTGGCGAAGAAGAAGCCTACGATCAGCATGACGAATGCCGCCAGAATCGCGGGCCAAAACAAGCCGGAAACCTGGACGTAGAGTACGCACATCAAACCAAACATCAGAGCGATCAGTCCGAGCACTGTCTTGAAACTCATATAGCGCTCGGTGCGGCCCAGCTTGGCTCGTTGATCAGCGCTCTGTTGCATATCCGAAAGCAACTTGCTGAATCCTGAAGTCAGGCTCTTGCGCATTTTGAAGAGGGTATACGCAGCACCAACGAGCATGCCGCCAACCGCGATGGGCCGGACGATATATCTCCATACCGCGTCCGCGGTATCGGCCCAGTCTTTGGGTGTGCCTGCGGGAATGTATTGCTGTAGGCCGGGTCCCAGAAAATAAATCATCAGGGGGACCAGCAGACCCCAGGCCAGCACGCTGCCGGCGAACTGAATCGAAGCGAGGCGGAGTCCGATGATGTAGCCCACTCCGAGGTAGGCGGGACTTACGCTGGGAGCCGCGAATACGCTGGTGCCGCCGGTGGGCACAACCTTAGTGCTTCCCAGCGTTCCAAGGCGAACCTGGCTGTGGCCCAGATTTCCGATGGTGAAGGGAAAATCCCGATCGGCGGCAAACAGCCCAAATTTTCCGAGTATGTAGATCACGCCGCCAATGCCAATATTCCAGAAGAGATATTTCGCGGCTTCTGCGCCCCGTTGTCCGGCTTTGTGGATTTCCGATGCGGCTACCGATTCAGGGAACGGCAATTCCGGATCTTCCACCATCACCCGGCGCACCAGGGAAATGAAGAGCACGCCGAGGATGCTGCCCACCATGATCAGCGCGGTGGACTTCCAATAGGCATCCCCCGGGCGAAATGAGGGCCATGCCTTGGCAATCAGAAACGCGGGAATGGTAAAGATGGCGCCCGCCGCGATGCCTTCCCCGATCGAACCCGCAGTTCGGGCGATATTCTCTTCCAGCAGGGACCCCTTCCAGGCCCGCATGGCAGCCATGGCGATTACCGCCGCCGGATACGTGGCCGCGATCGTGATTCCGGCCCGTAGGCCGAGGTAGGCATTGGCCGCGCCCAGAACGATCGTCATGGCGAGCCCCAACAGAATGGCGCGCCAGGTAAACTCGCGCATCTCCATACTTTCAGGGACGTAGGGCTGGAATTTCTTTTCGTTCGGACTGGCAGGCACGGGGACGTCTGTACTCATTCAAGGATCCTCGGAGGTGCAATCGCGGCTGGCTATCTGATAATAAAGACCTTAGACGCTCAGATCTTAGGTGATAAACAAGACGGCGCACGTTAACATGTGGGTTCCCCGTTTTACAAGGGCCCTACCCCCGTTCTCCCGGGAGGGGAAAAACTTTGCGGCCCTGATGAGTAGGTGGAAATCGCGTCAAATGCCGCTCTGGTAGCCAAGTCTGGTATTATAGCGCGGCTGTCTGACCCGCCATCCTGAGGCTCACTGTTATGTTTCCAAGGCTCTATGAATGTAAGGACTGTGGTGGCTTCAACGGTTACCGGTCACGTCCGAAGAGTCTTACCGAGAGGTTCCTGTTACCCCTGCTGCTGTTGCGCCCCACCCGCTGTGGTGATTGCTTCAAGCGATCTTACCAATCCACATTCGTGAAGGTTCGCCCAAGGCGGGAACCCAAGAAGACACAGAACGCGATCGCCTGATCGTTGAATCGTTGCTTGGGACATTGTAGCCCGCTATACTGAGGAAGAAGTTTGCCCGCGGCGTCCTTTGCGGTACCGGGCGAACGCGGGAGGCTCGTCTTCAGCAGTAGTGAGGACCCAATCCGGGCTACCGGGACCCAGGTTTTGATGCGGGATGGTTCGGTACCGTCCGCGCTGGTCTCATTAGTGAGCGGTGTTACAGAAAGTCTCTTCGCTACTGTCTTCCGATCTGATTGTCGTCTCTGCGGTCCCCCCCTGATCAACATTTCCCGCCTGCCGGTTTGCCAGCCGCGCCTTTCCGATGTTCGCCGCATCACGGGCAACGTTTGCTGCGTTCGTGGAGAGCGGGTGCTCCTGCGCTCCCGGGTGGTGGAACGGCGGCGAGAAACCCAATCCCAGATCGGACTCACGCGGCATCAACGCCGCGAAAATCTTCGGGGTGCGTTCGCCGTGTCCCGGCCGGAGGAAATCGACGGCCGCGAAATCCTCTTGGCGGATGATGTGTTTACCACTGGCACCACGGCCTCGGAATGCGCGCGTGTTTTGCGCCGGGCGAGCGCATCTAAAATTATTTGTCGCTACAGTAGCCCGTACGCTCAAAGACGACGTGAGGAGCCCTGATTGGACACCGACGCTTGACAGGGAAGATCGGAACGCTGGCGGTGACGGGATAGACGTGGCATAGCGAATTTGCGGTTAGCGAATGTATGGCGGGGAAGTGGAACAATTCGATGAACGGCTCGATGCTGAGGAGCCACGGGCCCGTCCCGGCGGTGGTCGGAATACATCGCGACGCAACCCATCGTGACGGCAACGGCCATGCGCTGCACGCGCCCGTGCTGGTGTTGAACGCCTCGTACGAGCCGATCAATGTTTGCGCCGCCCGCCGCGCCATCGTGCTCGTGCTGAAGGGCGTGGCCATGACTGAGGAAGAAAACGGACACTTCCTGCATGCGGCCCGCCTGGCCATCCGTGTGCCCTCGGTGATTCGCCTGCTGGAGTACCGCCGAATTCCGCACCAGACGCGGGCGCTCTCGCGCAAGAACATCCTGCTGCGCGACCGTAACACATGCCAATATTGTGGGGAAGTGCTGCCTTCGAGTGAGCTGACCCTCGACCACGTGGTACCGCGCTCGCGAGGCGGAGCTTCTACGTGGGAAAATCTGGTGGCTTGCTGCCACTCCTGCAACCGGCAGAAGGGCAATCAGTTTCCGATCGAGGCCGACATGAAACTGATGCGCGAGCCGCGAGCCTTCAACTTGCACACCAGCCGCCACATCATGCGCCTCATGGGACGCTCGGATGACAAGTGGCGGAAATATCTTTTCTACTAGCCGTCAGCTCTCACGAACCATAGAGGGGGCAGATGTCCTGATCTGCCCAGGCGATGGAAAGCTCGACAGATAATTGCATTCGGCGAAAACATAGCGGAGCTCTGCTCCGCTGGCAGATGAGGACATCTGCCCTACGTGGTCATGAGGGCTGACAGCTTTACTTCGGCGGCTTCTGAGGCGGCGGTGGTGGTGGCGGAGTCTGATTGTCGCCGCCGGGCGCCTTCTGCACTTCCTGGCCCTCAAACGTGATCTTCACATTCGATCCGAACCGCTTGTAGTCGCTGTACTTCACGATTTCGCGGATACGGACGTCGCCGCTCGAAAAGTGCAGGGTGTCGTCTGCTTTGGTGTAAGTGGGGAACCAGTACTTGCCGTCGATTTGCTCCCGCCAGGTGGTGAACTTGGGGAAAAGATTTTCCTGACCCTTTTTCTTGCGAATGTCGGGTACCGTCTTGCCGTAAGTCTTCACGATCTGAAAATCGCGGTCGTCTACCCAGATCCGGCCCTGGAAGTAACGCTTCTTGCCGACGATTTCCTTGGGCGCAAGGTCGAAGACGTAGCAGTGCAGCTCATCCTGCTGTTGCTGCCCGACGTAAAGAATCTGATACTCGGGAATTTCGTCGCTGGTAAGCACGAAGGGCAGCCGGTGCCGGATGTCGTCAACGTCTTCCGGCGACATCGAGATCATGGCCAAAGAAGATTGCGGCGCAAAAACGACGTTTTCCAGACGCTTGCCCTGGTCATCAAAGAGCACATCGAAGATTTCGTGATACTCGCCATTGTCATCGGGCGTGATGACGCGGACGTCCTGCCGGTAGGTGTACTGGTCCCGGGCGCCCTGAAATTCTTTTTCTTTGCCGGCAAAATGCCGAATAATCTCGTCGGTCGTGACTCCCTTGGGCGGGGCAGGGTCAAGAGCTCCCTCTTGGGCGAGGACCGTCGACGATGAAAGCCAGACAAAAGTAAAGACAAACAGGAAGGCTGACGCCACTCCAGAACGCAGCATCGATTTCATAGAGAATAGTGTAGCTAAACCTGAAAGGGAAAGCTGCACACGTCACCGCGGCTCCCCCCGTGTCCGTCCCTCTCCGCTCAGGGGGCCGAACACAGGAGAGCTGCAGTTTTCCTTCATTAGCTTAGATGCCGAAAGCAGCACGGAGTTGCCGGAGAATGCAATTGCGCCGCTGAGTCGAGGGCACTTCCTGTAACAGGCTGCCAATGTGGTGATATTTCAGACGTCCCTACAGAGGGACGGAAATCATTTGCGATCCGCCTCGGCGTTGAAACGCCGGACTACTATCAAGGGTCCCTACGGGACGCGCAATACGCGAAGCACGCTTGTGGCGCTGCTGCACGAGAGGGACGCTCGCACCTACATTACGTCGCGGCGGCTGTAGCCTCGAGCTGACAAATGTGCTCCGGTGAGCATCAACAATCCGGAGAGGAATGCCCAGAACATCAGGCTTACCGACAGTGCAAATGGTCCGTAGACTTCCTGGAAATTCAGCCGCGGCAGGGCCATGATGTAAGCGTACTTCAAGCCTTCTGACAGCAATCCCATAAACACTGCCGTTGACAGCACCGCGCGGGCGGGCACCCTGCCGTTGGGCAAGACCCAGTAGATAAGGAAGAAAATTGCAATGCTGGCGGAGACCGCGAATGCCTTCATCATCAGAAAGCCTCCCATCCGGACTACAAATGGCCCGTGGCTGCGCAACGAATTCTCGAGCAATCCGATATTGCCGGCGGTTAATGCGACCGAAAGCAAGGCCAGCACTCCGCAGGTAAACGCCAGCGCCAACGAGATGAGCTGATTTCCGAAATAAGAGCGGTTGTTGGGGAATCGCCAGATGCGATTCAAAGCGACCTCAAGCGGCATGAAGATTCCGGTTGAGGTAAACAGAAGAATGATGAGAGACGCAACCTGCGCACGATTGCGGGCGTCCACCAGAGCATTCAGATTGCGAATCACGAAATCTTGCCCGGCCGGGAGGAAATCGCGCAGGAGCTGCACCACCACGTCGTACATCAGGGGAGAGTGAAATACCCGCCGGATGACGGTCATCAGCAGGAGCACAAAAGGGAAAAACGACAGGATTGCGTTGGCGGCCACGGAAAAGGCAAACGTATGTACCTCGGTACGTAACAGATATTTCACCGTGGAACCAACCAATCCCGAGTACGGTTCTTCAGCTGGCGGAGAGGCCTGTGAGCGGACTATTGGAAGCGGCCGGTTCGCCGATCTTGACTGCTGGTCATTGAGCATTTTCCCCAATCCTATCAGACAGTTGCAATTCATCCGATGGCGCGGAAGGACATTGCCTTGTTCACTACTTTGGCCGGCGTTCCACCCTTGTCACCAAACCCTCATGTTTAATCGTTTAACCATTCAGATTTCTTTGCTTGCCAGGAATAGAGTTCCTGAATATTATCTTCTGCTCGCTGCCCGGAATCTGGTGCATCGAGGTTGTTGCTTGGGGTAGATCTTTAGTGTCCTGCAGTCACAAGGCGCGCCAACACGATTGCTCCGCCATATTTGTGTCGTGGTCTCAACCCACGGCCCAAAGGTGACGGGGTTTTTTTGTGGGCGTGATTTTCGGTAACTGCAGTCCGGCTGTGCTTTCGTTTCCTTTGAAGGGGGTTGGTAAGGAGCACGCGCTTCACGGAGGATACGAAAGTCAAATCATGGAGTAGGGAAAGGAGTTTTTTGTGAGAGAGAAGGGCACAGTAAAGTGGTTCAACGGGGCCAAGGGATACGGGTTCATCCAGCGCTCTACCGGGGAGGACGTTTTCGTTCATTTCTCCGCTATCCAGGAGAACGGCTATCGCACATTGAACGAAGGCGAAACGGTGGAATTCGATCTGCTAAAAGGGCCGAAGGGCTTTCAGGCAGGTAATGTGGTACGGGTGCAATAAAACCGTCCCAGTTTCAACCACTGCGAGCCCTCTCAGCTTCCCCTGGGAGGGTTTGTTATTTGCGGGTTCCCCCAACGCGGCCGGATTCAGGTAGTGGCTCAGTTCGGAAAAATCACCAAACCGGCGTCATCCTGAATGCTTCAGTCCTGAAGGATCTCGCGCGCACCGACGCACTGCCGTGACTGTGCACATCCGCTGCGTGCCAGATCCTTCGCAAATCAGGATGACCCCACCGCGAAATGGGGAGATTCAAATTGAGCCAAGTAACCGGATTCAGATGCTATTGAACTTCCACTGACACCAGGTCGCCATCTGCTTTTCCGCCGGCTTTGTAGTTCGCAATCACCGCACGGTCCGCCCAATCGCAGGAGAACTCATCCGCGCCGACCAGCAGCAATGATTTGTAGTTGTCGGTTCGTAATCTCAGGGTACGAGAGTTTGTCCGGACCGTTAGAATCGCCCCCGGCTTCTGACTGCAGTCCACTTTTATCAGCCTCCCTCTGACAAATTGGACTTTGCGCCGGTCCGGCACGGGTTCGCTTGGGGCCGCTTCACTTTGAGTGGAGCTCGCGTCATCCGCTTCGTGCTCCGGAACACTTGACACGGCAGCGGCTGGGTCCAGTTGAGAGTTTTTCGACGCATTCTGCTGCGGCAACACGCCATACTTCTTCAGCGTAGGCAGGTCATCCAGATTTTTCCGCGCGGCCTTCGCGATTTGCGGGTTAGAGCTGTCTTTGAGACGCTCCAGCAAAGGCGTAGCGTCGTCCCACTTCTTGCCGGCAAGATCAATCTGCGCCAGGTTCAAAAGATACTGCTCGCTGCGCGGACTGAGTTGGATCGCCACCTTGATCGCCTCAGTTGCGGAGTGAACGCCGCCGCCCTGCAGTCGCGCCAGAGCAAGCATGTTGTGGGCCTCGGCGAAATCTGGTTCCTTGTCCACCACGAACACCAGATCCTGAATCATGTTGGAAACGCCTTCGATCGGCTTCTCGCCCGACTGAGCGGCTCGAAATTTCACCAGCGCCAGGTAGTAGTGGATCCAGGTATCTTTATTGTCGAGTTCCCGCGCCCTGGCCAGTTCCTCGTCGGCCTGGTCGAATTCCTTTCTTTCCATTCGCACCCAGGCGAGGGCGCGGTGCGCGATCGCGTTGTCCGCCTTGGGATCGGCGATGATGGTCTCTAGACTCTTCACACCCTGATCGCGATGCTCCGGCAACCGCACCGCCATCTCGGCCACCAGGGCCTGCGCCTGGGTATCCACGACGTCAACAACGCTGCCCGCCACATCGAGCGGTCCGAGTGGCGGGGGAACTGGCTCAACTGCCCGCCTGAACTGGCCGCACCCTGTTTTGGTTGAGCCGGCGACGATTGTGGGAAAGAGTGAAAGTAATCTTTCACCGCCTGTTCGAATTGCGCAGCGCTCATGCCAAACGCCTGCTCGATCGCTTGCTCGACCGGGACCTTCCGTATCTGCACCAGTCCGAAATATGCTCCGGCGTCAGACAACTTGTTCTGGTGGAGCAGGTAGTGCATCACGATCCACGACTGCGCGTAGAAAATCGGCGGATAGCCTGCAGGGCCCGGACGCATGGCGAACAGCTCCGGCATGGGCAGCCAGGGCTGGCCGAGTAATTCGGTAAACGATTGGCCTGAAAGCGCATGTTTCCAGGGCAGGCTCTGGGTCGGATCGCCGCCAACCTGCGCTTGATTGTCGCCCAGGCGCAGGCTGGAGAAATACTGGGCAAAGCCTTCGTCGAACCACTCCTGCGTCGGGGGATAGTTGAAATTCAGAAGCAGCCGCGCAAAGTCATGGGAGACCGCCCGCCAACTATCTTCGGCTGCAAGATCGAGGACGATATAGTTGCGGTCGTCGCCAGACAAAAAAAATCCCGGAGCCGATATGGGTTGGCCGTTCCGAAGCAGCGCCACGCGAATGTATTCCTCGTCCGACTGCAGGGCGATCACGTCGAGGGGTTGCGGCAACTGCAGTTTGTTTTTCAGGAAGAGCTGGGAAAAGATGTTCCGCATCTGTTCCAGCCGCAAAGTTGTTTCGCGGGCCTTCTTTTCGTTGGCGTCGGTGAGGATGGAGAAATGGGCAGAGCTAATCCGGATCCACTTGGGTTCAGAGCTGCGATTAGATCCGATTGAAGGGCTGCTGAATAAGAGGAACAAGACAGCGGAAAGAATCCATCTCGGGTGGGGGCAAATGCTGGGCATGTTCGACCGGATGTAGATGTAAAGGATGCTAACACGCGGCTGCCTGGGGCCCGCCACGGACAGATGTCCTCATCTGCCCAGCGGAGCGAAGCTCCGTTTTTCGGGCATGCAAGAACCTGTCGAGCTTCACTCGACTGGGCAGATGAGGACATCTGCCCCTACGTGGTCCGTGCCACCCCGGACATCCTCTTCGCCGCCCACGCCGCGCTCTCCGCGACAACCGGATCCTCGTCGGTCTTCAATCTTTCCAGCAAGGGCGCAAAGCGCCCATCGCCGCTGTTGCCCATCGCAATCACTGCATTGCGCCGCAAGCCGCTGCGTTTGGTTCGCCGCACCGCCGATCCGCGAAACTTTTCCCGAAACTCGTCCCCGGTCATTCCGGCCAACCATTCCAGCGCGGGATTAACCAGCCCCTCCAGCGGCTGAAATTCCGCTGCGCCAGTAGCCGGAGCTCTGCGGTTCCACGGACATACATCCTGGCAGATGTCGCAGCCAAAAACCTCGTGCCCCATACCGGTTCGCAATTCCTCGGCGATCACACCACGCTTCTCAATGGTCAGATACGAGATACAGCGATTCGAATCCAGTTGATAGGGCGCGACCAGCGCATCTGTGGGACAAGCATCAATGCAGCGCGTGCAACTGCCGCAGCGATCGGGCGCGGGCAGGTCAGATTCGAGTTCAATCGAGGTCAGGATGACGCCCAAAAACAGCCACGATCCCAGTTTCTGATTGAGGATGCACGTGTTCTTCCCGATCCATCCGATGCCCGCGTACTTGGCGTAGACGCGCTCGACGAGCGGCCCTGTGTCCACATAACAGCGGGTCTGCAATTGCGAGTTTCCGGCCGCATCGCGCAGCTTGCCTTCCACGGTTCGCAGCCGGTTCAATACCGCATCGTGATAGTCCTGCCGTCCCCAGGCGTACCGGGCGATCCATCCGCGCTGTGGATCATTCACCTGGGTTGAGTAAGGCTGGGCGCAATTGTAGTTGATGGCACAGACGATCACGCTGCGAACCCAGGGCAGCGTGGAGCGCAGGGATGCGCGCTTAAGCGAACCTGATTCGTCGCGGCTTTCCATGTACTTCATTTCTCCGGCGCGTCCAGCCGCAATCCACTCTCGAAAGCGGCCCAGTTCGTCAAAGTCATGGACCGGAGCAACTCCCGCTAGTTCGAAGCCGGCATCGCTGGCCGATTGTTTCACCAGGTTCGTAATTTGGCTGATCTGATTCATTCTGAAGTCCGAATCGCCCAAGCCAGTGCCTGTTCTCATTCGGGCCGCATCCCGATTAGCGATCCATCCCTGTCAGTATCCGACCTTCTTAATCCAATGATCAAGGTCCAGCTACATACTGAGATGGTATGTCATTTGGAATTCACTTGACCGGATTTGTGGTCGTTATTGCGGGATCGTGACGAGCATGGCCGGCGCGGCGATCACTAGCCAGAGCTAAGGTTGAAGTTCCGGCGTCTGCGTCAGAGTAGATTCTAGAAAGGCCTCAGGCCTGTGGGGCCTCCTTTCTAGGATAAGGGCGTGACGACCCAGGGCCAGCGACGAACGACTGAAGACTAAATTCCCAGCTTCTTCACTTCTTCGTTGTAATACTTTCGGTACAGGATGTCCCACTCCTGGCTGCCTTCAAGAATCGTCCGTTTCTGGCTTTCGATCTTCAGACGTGCAGACTGGTCGATCTTTGCTTCCTGGTTCAACAGGTCTTCGAGAATCTTGCGTATTTCGAGCCGAATCGTGTTGCGATCTTCGACGAAGTCCACCGCGTCGACTTCAGCCAGCGCGTCCGCGACCACGTGCGCGACCTTGTTGACCTTGTCCCGGCTGATTCTCACAGCACCGCCTTGTACTTCCGGGTCAGTTCGCTTTTCACCTTTCGAAACATCTCCTGGTAGTTGGCGCCGGTCCGGCGCATCTCTTCGGAATAGGCTTCCAGAATGACGCGCACCTCGTCATTGATGCGATCCTCGAGCGACAGCTCTTCGAGCATGGCGGCATGCACCTTCTCGGTGACCGCGGGCACGGCTTTGGTTTCAATATGCCCGCCCGCAATCAGCTTTTTGGTGACTTCGCGGGCCAGATAGCCCACATACTCTTTGGAAAGAAGCATAGCGCGGATCGAAAGTAGTTTGTGAAACAGGTAGTGTAGCACAGGGTTTGGTCGTTGGTCGTTCGTCGTCGGTCGTTGGTAGTGTCTGAAAAGTGCGTTGAAGGCTAAACAGCGAGCGGTTGCTTTTCCATGATGCCCGCTTTATCGTTGCCACATGGCATCGAATCGAACCGAGCTTACCGCGCTCAAAAAGCTGCTATCCGAAACCGACCTGATCCTGTCCACCACGGACCTGCCGCAGAACCGCACCGCCAGGTGCCGCGAATTGCTCCGAACCGCCTTAGCTCTTACCGACGATCTTCTCTCTCAGGCCAAGCTGCCCGCAGCCGCTATCTTGGGGCGCAAGGGCGGCTCTGTGACCGCTAAGCGCGGCAGTGCGTACTTCCGCAAGCTGGCAGCCCGACGCAAGACGCATGGCGGTGGCAGACCACGCAAAGAACCCGAATAGCCATGGCGATAATGTCTTTTCGGAAGCGGGAGAAGATTGCATAGATGCCCCGTTTGCTAGCCATACTCGGTGTAGCCTTCCTGATCATAGTTGTGCTGACGCATGTTGCGGAGCGTTGGCATTTCTTCCCCGAGATGGGATGGGGACTGCCTGATAGTCCCGGTCATTACCTCGATCTGGTGAGCGCGATTCTCGGTGTGGCCCTGTTGTTTGCCGCCTTGATTTGGCGTCTTTCCAAATAGGTACAATGGGTGCTCTAAACGAAAAGCCCGGCACGATGGCCGGGGCATTTTCGATGAGCGATTAGACACCCTCATCGTAAGCCCTTCATCGCGCCAGATGCAAGGGAGCGATGAGCGGAAAACCATCCCTACCACGACTGCCGCCGCTATCTCGTCAAGCCCGCGACGAAGTAGAACTGATTGAGCAAGATGCCCAAGACATCCTTGAGGATTGCGGTGACAATTTCGAAAGAGCACGCCGGACTCTACGCACAGGTGTTATGGACTCGCTCACCGTGCAAATGGATTACTATTTTTCCCTGGCGAACTATCAAACCGCGTGGATCGTAGAGCTAATTCCAAGGACAGTCGATTCCCTCATCGAGCGCTGTCCCGCATTCATCCTCGGCGAACAATTTCGTGGCGAATTACTCCTCACCGCCGGATATCAGTCGGAGCAATGGCTAAGAGCTATCAAGAATGAAGCCACGACAACCGCTCCACCAAAGCCTGCAAGTAGTGAGCGGATAGCCCTTCGCGACTCATATCTCGCCAACTTCACCGGCGAGAAAATCAAGGTCATTGATATATGCTGGGCCGCTAGCCAGCACCGCCGAGAGTGGAGCCGTTGGCTCAAGCAAGAAGTCCCAGATGGTTCGATGCCAGACCTCCAATTTCGCCGACTCCTGACTAGTGGCAAGAGGCCACAGGAATTCAAGAGACAATCTCGTCCGCCTAAATGGGAATAGATTTTTCCTGCGCTTCCCCTCGTTTTCCCTACGCTTTCCCTACGTTTTCCCCTCGTAATCCCCCGTTGACCTCCCCTCGCAGCACGGCCTTATTCTTCAGCAAGTTGGAGGGGCAACTTGCAAATCGAAAGGGTACGAAACAGGGGGCCACCAAAGCTGAGCTATTTGCTATTGACAAACAGCGAGCGCTCGCTGTATTATTAACCCATGATGAACACCACAAAAACCGCACAGACAATGGCCTGCATGACGTGCAATGTCGATTGTCAGCGCTTCGGAAAGCACCGGAATGGCTTGTGCCGGTTCCGGTGCCCGAAGTGCAAGCGGACCTATACCGAGCCGCACAAGCGTGTTCTCGACACGATGTACATTCCCGAGGACCGCGCCGTTCTCGCCCTGCAATTGCTGCTTGAGGGCAACTCGATTCGGAGCACCGAGCGCATTACTAAGCTCGACCGCAACACGATTTTGAGTCTGTTGGTTCTCGCTGGGCAACGATGCCAGGCTTTGATGAATTCCAAAATGCGCGGCCTGTCTATGAAGCGTATTCAGATCGATGAAATTTGGACCTACGTTCAAAAGAAAGCCCGGCATGTCCGCAAAGGCGATTCACCCGAAATCGGCGACCAATGGGTTTTCGTAGCAATCGACGCAGACACAAAACTGATTCCCTCATTCCACATTGGCAAACGTCACCTTTTTGATACGAGGACGTTCCTCTGGGATTTGTATAACCGCATCGAGGGGCGGACGCAGATTACTACAGACGGCCTGCGCCACTACACCGAGGGCGTCCCTGATGCTTTCGGTCTGAACGTGGACTTCGCGCAATTAGTAAAGCTGTTCGGCGACTACGGCCAGCATGACGCCGATGCGAGGTACTCCCCAAGTCCGATCGTGGAGGTTATATCCAAGGTCCGAACTGGCAACCCTGACCCGAAGCACATCTCAACTAGCTTTGTGGAACGGCAGAACCTCACGATGAGGATGGCGATTCGCAGATTCACGCGATTGACGAACGCTTTCAGCAAGAAACTGGCGAACCTGAAAGCCGCGTGCGCCTTGCATTTTGCCTACTACAACTTTTGCCGGGTGCATCAGACATTGCGCGTCACGCCTGCGATGGAAGCTGGACTAACCGATCATGTTTGGACGATTGCGGAACTGCTCGCCCAGTAGCATACTGCTAACAAATAAAGGCCCGATTCGTAGTCGGGCCTTTTCTTTAAAAATTCGGCGAGTGGTCTAGGCTCTCCTAGAAGAGAGTCTGACGTGATCCGTGTCGAAAGTCAACAGAGACATAGAACATGTGGCAGACGATCTTGTGTTTCTTCGATGCCCATCCGTGGCTTCTGGCTTCACTCCTGGTCATCATCGCTCTTTTCTATAAAACCTTCAAATCTGCCGCGAAACACATGTGGCAGATAATCATCCGGTGGCATCACAAGCGCTACGATGCGAAAGTGTTTGCTGCAATGCCATGGCAATCGGTCGAACTTAAACCATTTGCGAAGGCAATCAAAACGAGCAGGAAAAAGCTGCTGTGCTCCATGCACAGATTACGCGAACAAGACAAAGTGCTTTCAATACCCGTGGATGAGTTGGAAGAAGAGGAAATGTGGAGGAAAATATAGCCCTGTCAACAACTCACGCAGAGAATCCCCCCAAAATTATTCCCTTGGCAGGCCCAGTAAAGATAGCTTAGATTTCCGGCATGAAAAGAGCCACATTCGACCACGAGGTAAAACGGATACTGGCAAGGTTGGAGGAAATCACGGAAATGGACAAAGCGGTCATCGACACACATGCGCACCAGCCCGTAAGCGTTAGCCTCAACGATCTCTTTGCTTACGGGCGACGGTTTGATGAACGCAGAAACCTACACGAAGAATTAAAGGCGTTGGTTTCCCAACCGATTGAAGACTAGCGACTTCCAGCTTCAACGCACATTTCAGACACTACCCGGTCGTTGGCTTGATCCTCTGATCTCAGCCAATATCGCGGGCGGGACCGGACCAACGACCAACGCCCGACGACCAACGACAAACGGCCAAAATCAGGCATACAATGCAGAAATAAATGTCTACCGCGCCCGACAACCTGGCTGGCCTCAAAGACGACATGATCGCCTTCATCGAAGGCCACGGCATGCGCCGCTTTCACGGCTACGTCGACTACGAAGAAGTGCAAAGCGTCGTCTGGAAGACCGAAGACAATCCCGACAGTTGGAAGGACTTTGTGGAACTGGCCAAGGCTGCCGCAGCGCCGTTCCTGACCATGGACTCGTGGACGCTGCACCGGGAAGAGCTTGACCAAATGGTCGAGCGATTGGGCCAGGCGGAGTTCACCAACGATGAAGACGTAGACGAGGCGCGCTGGCTGCGCACCTACATCGGCAAGACCGGCTTCGTCCAGCTCGGCTTCGCCCACCAGGGCATCATGATGGTCTATGAGGCCTCCACGGAATGGTACGACCACTATCAGCGCCTGTTGGAACTCTCCGAAGACTTCGGCGGCATCCCGATCGACGAACCCGACCAGGACGAAGAAAACTGACCCAACAAAAAATGGAGGATGGCGTCCCTTCCGTCAGGCCGAGCAAAGCTTGGCACCCCACATCGCTATAATCGTTCTTCACGATAAATACTGGAGTCCGTCCCTGCATGCGCTGGGATCCAAAAACCGCCGACTCACGCGCTGTTGAACGTCTCGCGGCGGACCTAACTGCACAGCCGTCCCTTCGCTTGAAAGATACACAAGTCGCCACGACCCTCGCCCGCCTCCTGGTCATGCGCGGCATCTCCGAAGCCGAAGCTGCGGGGCGCTTCCTGGCGCCCGAACTTTCCCATCTACATTCGCCCTACCTGATGGCCGGCATGAAGACGGCCGTTGACCGAATCGAAGCCGCAATCGAGAACAAGGAATCGATCCTGATCTATGGCGACTACGACGTTGACGGCACAACCGCAATCGTCGTCCTCAAGACCGCGATTGAATTGTGCGGAGGCACGGCGGAATTTCACGTCCCACACCGTATCCGCGACGGCTACGACATGCGCGACGACGTCATCGAGCGGGCAGCGGCCGCGGGCATCAAGCTCATCATCAGCGTGGATATGGGCATCCGCGCCTTCGCCCCGGCCGAAACCGCCCGGCGGCTGGGTGTGGACTTGATCGTCACTGACCATCATCTCCCCGGTCCGCAGGGTGTGCCGGCGGCGCTGGCGGTGGTCAATCCCAATCAGTTAGGTTGTGAATACCCGTGCAAGGCGCTATGTGGCGCCGGGGTCGCGTTCAAGTTGGCGCAGGGTCTGATCGAGAGACGGATTCCGGAAAGCGGTCGCCACACTCGCATCTTAAATTCGTTCATGAAGGTGGTGGCCATCGCCACCATCGCGGACGCGGTGCCGCTCACTGGAGAGAACCGGGTCTTCGCCAAGTTGGGATTGGAAGGCTTGCGCTCGCCCGTAAATCCCGGCCTGCGAGCGTTGATCGAGGTTGCGCAACTCAATCATGGCCGGATACTGACGTCCGGCGAAGTGGCATTCCGCATCGCGCCGCGCATCAACGCCGCCGGGCGCATGGATGTGGCCCGCGACGTCATCGAACTGTTCAGCGTGAAAGATCCCGCCCGCGCCCGTGAGATTGCCAACAAACTCGATCAGCTCAACGGCGACCGGCAAGAAGAAGAACGCCGCATCCTGCACTCCATCGCGGCGAATTTCGAGGAACAGCCGGCGCTGCGCGAAGCGTTCTGCATCGTGATTGATGGCGAGGGCTGGCACCGCGGTGTGATCGGCATTACCGCCACGCGGGTGGTGGAACGCTATGGGCGCCCGGCGCTTGTGATTTCACGGAATGGCGAGGAGGCGCACGGCTCGGGCCGTTCCATCCGCGCGTTTCACCTGCTGAATGCGCTCGAGTCCTGCGCCAGTTTGTTCACGCGCTTCGGTGGACACTCTCACGCGGTTGGCTTTTCGCTGCCCGCGGCAAATTTGCCCGAACTGCGCACCCGTTTGGATGACTACGCACGGGCCAACCTGACTCTCGCCGACTTCGAGCCCGCGCTCAATTTCGACGCCGAACTGGCGCTCGACCAGGTGACCCCCGAGCTTTTCAACCTTCTCCGGAGGCTGGAGCCTTTCGGCGTAGGCAATCCCCAGCCTGTTTTCGCCGCCCGCTCCGTCCGTCTCATGGCTTCGCCGCGGGTCATGAAAGAAAAGCACTTGAAGCTGAAGCTGGTGCCCGCAATCAGCTCGCTGTCTGGCGCCCCCAACCTCGACAGCCCCGACCTCGCCATCCTGACCACGCCTCGCTGTGATTCCGACTCATCTGCTTTGCGCCGAAGCGAAGTGCGCGAGGCAACTGACAACCGGCAAGAGACGGACCGCAAGTGGCGCAAAGCTATCACCTTCGATGCCTTGGGCTGGCACATGGCGGAGCGTTGTCAGCAGGCTGGTCTGCTCCCGGGCGATGCTCTCGACATCGCGTTCAGCATCGACAATAACGATCACCCCGAATATGGCGGCCTGGAACTCTCGTTGCGAGACTTCGCTCGACCGGGGAAAACGGCGGATGAAAGTTCGCCGCTTGAGCCAAAGAAGACTGCGGCCGGGCTGTAAGAATCTTGGGGGTCCCTCCCGGAGAGGCGGAATCGCATTGACTCCACAGACCCGCGCAGCGCCGCACGAGTAATGCCAGCGCCCAAGCCCTGCGTGAGGGTCATCACTGACGCAGCCCTGAAAGGGCGAAAGAACGATCGCCAGCCAGAAACGGCAACTTCAATTCGCCACCAACTAGATACTGACTCCTCATTGTCGCTGTGCGTAAACTCCGGCTCAAGGCCGGGGAGTCCATGCGCGAGTTTCGCCTCAATATCCTCGTGGTGTTTTTGCTGGTTTCTGTCGCCGGTGCTCAGAAGAAGCCTGACGCCAATCTCGAAAAATCGCTGGGCGCAGCTCCAACAGATTCCTCCCCGCGCCTGCCGGTCAAGCGAGTGCTTCTCTACAAAAACGGCATGGGATATTTCGAGCACACCGCCCGGGTGCACGGAAACCAGGACTTGGCCATAGACTTTACCACCGGCCGACTGAACGACGTGCTGAAATCCCCTCCCCGTGGTGGATCTGGGCGAGGGGCGAATCTCCGGAGTGCGCTACAACTCTATCGCTCCGCTCGTTCACTGACCAAGGAAATCTCTGACCTGCAGGACAAGCACATTCAGGCCCAGGCGCAACTGGACCGGATGATGCAGGACGTCACTCTGGACCAGCATTTCTACGCATCGGATGCAACCAAAATCGTGAACCACGAAGGACACGAAGTTACTCCAAGGTGCGAAAGCCCAGGGCTTTCCTTGGTGCTACTTCGTGCCCTTAATGGTTGATGAATTTACCGCAATTCTTCACCACATATGGTAGTAGCCATTCCGCTGGTCCAATTCCACCTTGGTCTTGAACACACCTTCCAGACGATCCGGCTGAAGCATCTGATCTTTTGGTCCATCGGCGATGATCCGTCCGTTCGACATCAGAAGCACGCGTTCGATTTCCGGAATCAGGTCGGAAAGATCGTGTGTAACCAGAATGATTCCGATGCCGGCTTTCGCCAGCGAGCTCATGCTCTGACGCAGGCTGTGCCGGGCGAAGACATCGAGAGAGTTGCTGGGTTCATCGAACAACAAGGCACGCGGCTTGTGGACCAGGGCGCGGGCGATAAGCACCCGGCGCGCTTCACCCGATGACATTTCGCCAACCGGGCGTTGCGCCAAGTGTGATATTTGCAGTTGCGTCAGAGCGTCGTCCGCGAGTGCTCTATGTCTGGGGTCGACGACGTGATGCGGAAAGATGCGAGCGCTGCTAAAGAAGCCGGACAAGACTACGTCGCGTCCGCAGGCATCGCCCGAGCTCCTGGACATGAGATCGTTGGCAACAATGCCGAGCATCGAACGCAGTTCGAAAACGTCCCAGCGGTCGTGCCCCAGGATGGTCATCGAAGAACCCTCCTGCACCACGGGATAACATTCGCGGGTAATCGTCTTGATCAGTGTGGATTTGCCGCAGCCGTTCGGCCCTAGAATAGCCACGTGCTCGTCGCCGCGGATTACCAGGCTGAAATCTTCGAGGACTGTCTTCTCTCCGCGCATCACCGAAATATTCTGCAAATCCAGTAGAGCAGGCTCTTGCCGGTTCATGGTCTTCTGAGTTTAGACGATGACCGCAGTACCCTCCACGGCTCACATCGGGGCGTGTGCCCTCACCCGCCCGGTCGAGCGAAGCTCGACAGGTTTTTTGCCGGCGGCGACACTTAGCCGAGATGCGCTCCGCCGGACAGCCGGGAGCGGCTGTCCCCACGTGGTCTGTATCCATCGCCGTGCGCCTGGCTTCAAGTAGACTTATCACTGGATGGCTCTCCGGATCTCCCACCTTCGACGCTGGTTTGCCGCCGCCACGATTGGCCTGTTGCTGGTGGTTGCGGGCGTGTACTTCTACGCCCGCAAAAGAGTGGAAAACGCCCTCAAAGAAGTGCCCGCGAAAATCGGCGTTGAAATCCAGCAGAGCGCGCAGGGGTTCACCTACTCACACTCCGAAGGAATGCACACCATTTTCAAAATTCAGGCCAGCAAGTCGGTGCAATATAAGGAAGGCGGTCGGGTCGAGCTGCACGACGTCACCATCACGCTGTACGGGCGCGATTCCAGCCGCTTCGATCAAATCTACGGCGCGGATTTTGAATATGATCCGCGCTCCGGCGATGTCGTGGGCAAGGGTGAAGTCCAGATGGATCTTGAAGCCAACCCGGAAGGCTTGGTTCATCCCGACCAGGCCACTCCCAAAGAGCTCAAGAATCCGATTCATCTCACCACCACCAATCTGCTGTTTAACCAGAAGACAGGGAACGCACAGACCCACGAGAAAGTTGAGTTCAGCCTTCCCCAGGCCAGCGGGTCCGCCGTAGGCCTGAGCTATGTGGCCAATACAACCGTACTCACTTTGCAGTCGCAGGTGGATGTCGCATTCCACGGCACGACTCCAGCGCGCCTGACTGCGATACATGGCACGATCACCAAGGATCCGCGAGTGGTGGACCTCGATCTTCCGCGAATGCAGAACGGCGAGCGGCGCGCCACTTCGGACAAGGGCACGATTTATCTGCGCACAAACAATACGGTGGAGCGCATTCTCGCCACGGGCAACGTCCGGGTCGAGTCGGAGGACTCGGGATCGGAGAAGGTCCAGTCCAACCAGATGGAGCTGCTCGTAGCGGAGAAGCAGGACACAGTGCGTTCCGCCACTTTTTCGGGGAATGTCCGAGTGGAAAATTCAGGGCCTCAGCCGGTGCAGGGGAATGCCGGCCGGGTTGTCCTGAACTTCACAGGAAACAACGTGCTGAGCACGGTGCATAGCCAGGACAATGTCAGGCTGGTGCAGCATCAGACTCCCGCGTCAGCCTCTGCGAGCGCGCAGGATGTCGAAATTACAGCGGCAGTCATAGACTTCGTTGTAGCCGATGGCCGGCGTCTAGAACGCGCCGACACCTTCGGCGCCGCCCAGATTGCGCTTCGGCCAATCTCAAGCGTAGGTCAGCAGACACTGGTGACAGCGGGTAAGTTTCAAGCCGGCTTCGACGATTTGGGACAGCTGGCATCTCTCCACGGCGCGCCGGACGCCCGCATCGTGTCGCAGGCCCCGGGCCAGCCGGATCGCGTCAGCACCAGCAATACTCTGGACGCGTCTTTCCATCCCGGCAGCGGCATCGATTCGATCGTGCAGCAGGGAAGCGTTGCCTACACGGACGGCGAGCGAAAAGCCTGGGGCGACCACGCAACTTACACTCCAGCCGACCAGATGCTCGTATTGACCGGCTCCCCCCGCGTGGTCGACGGGGGCATGACCACTGCCAGCCGGACCATGCGCCTGAACCGCGCGACCGGGGACGCAGTCGCCGAGGGCGAAGTCAAGAGCACCTACAGTGACCTGAAAGCGCAACCCAACGGCGCCCTTCTGGCCGCATCCGATCCTATTCACGTGACTGCCCGCGCCATGACGGCCCATAGCAGTCCGAGCGTCGCTCTATACAGCGGAGATGCCCGCCTTTGGCAGAACGCCAACGTCATCCAGGCGCCTTCGATCCAGTTTGACCGCAACCACCGGTCAGTCGTTGCCCAGGGGACGCCGACGCAACCAGTGTCCACAGTGCTCGTCCAGATCGAAAAGAGTGGAAAAGTTACCCCGGTCAAGATCACATCCGACCGTCTGACCTATACCGATAGCGAACGCAAAGCGCACTTTGAAGAAGCAGTGCAAGCCAAAGGGGCCGACCTGACCATTACCTCAAAAACCATGGATGTGTTCCTGCAGCGACAGGACCAAGGCATCTCGAATCAGTCAATTACGGGGAGCGGCGCGGGAACAGGAAAGATCGATCACATCATCGCCAGCGGCCACGTGGTGATCGTCCAACCCGGTCGTCGGGCGACCGGCGATCAGCTGGTTTACACCACGTCCGATGACAAGTTTGTCTTGACGGGTGGACCGCCTAGCATTTTTGATGCCGAACAGGGCAAGATTACCGGGGTTTCGTTGACTTTGTTCAGACACGATGGTAGGGTCGTGGTCGAAGGCAATAATACATCCCCTACGGTCACGCAGACCCGAGTGGCACGTTAAATGCGTACCCTGGCCACAGACGAAATCGGCAAATCCTACCGTGGTCGACGGGTTGTAAATGGGGTCAGTATTCGCGTCGGGCAGGGCGAAGTTGTTGGTTTGCTTGGACCTAATGGCGCGGGCAAGACTACAACCTTCTACGCCATCGTCGGCCTGATCCCGCCCGATACGGGACGGGTCTTGATCGACGAAGAGGAAATCACGGACGTGCCGATGTACTTAAGGGCACGCCAGTACGGCATAAGCTACCTCCCTCAGGAAGCTTCGGTGTTCCGCAAGCTTACGGTTGAGGAAAACATCCTCGCCGTGCTGGAAGCCCAGCCCATTTCCTGGCACGAGCGCCGGGAAAAAATGGAAGAACTGATCGATCAGCTGGGTCTGGAGCATATCCGCCAGAATCGTGGATACGCTCTGTCCGGGGGAGAGCGGCGTCGTGTGGAAATCGCGCGCGCTTTGTGCATCAACCCCACATTTATTTTGCTCGACGAGCCGTTTTCCGGGATCGATCCGATCGCCGTACTCGATCTGCAGAAGATTATCAGCGATCTGAAGACGAGCGGAATCGGAGTACTGATTACCGATCACAACGTCCGCGAGACGCTGGCGGTAACAGACCGAGCATACATCATTGATGGCGGACGGATCCTGGCCTCAGGCATGCCCGAACAATTGGCCAGTGATCCCCAAGTACGGAAGGTGTATTTAGGCGAGAGTTTCTCGCTGGTGTAGGTGCAGTCGTCAGTCTTCTAGTCGTCGGTCTTCAGCGAACCCGGCTGTCGGCCGATAGACGGAGGGCGGGCGAGATTTTGCTGACGACCGACGACTGAATTATGGTTCTTCTTCAACCCAAGCTGCATTTGAGACTCTCGCAGAGGCAGATCCTTACGCCCGGCCTCGTGCAGATGGTCAGCGTGCTCGCGCTGAACAAGCTTGAGCTGCGCGACATGATCACTGCCGAGATGGTGGAGAATCCGGTGCTCGAGGAGTTGGAAGACACCGTTCCCCTGCTCGATGATGCGGCCCGCCAGGAAGAAGATCGCGAACGACTCGCGCCCGAGGACAATACGGTCACGGCGGAGGAGAAGAAGGATCCCTTCGAAGAAATAGACTTCGGCTCGTTCTTTCAGGAATATCTCGATCCCGGCTATCGCAGCCGGAGCGAGATGGAAGAAATTGAGCGCCCGTCATTCGAGAATTTTCTCTCCAAGCCCACGACGCTCTCCGACCATCTGGCGTGGCAGCTAGGCGCGCTGTCGGTGCGTCCGGAAGTACGCGAAGCCGCCGAGGTCATCATCGGCAACCTGAGTGAAGATGGCTACCTGATTGCCAGTGATGAGGAGTTGCTGGGCATTGCTCCCCCTGCTCCTCCGGAAGCTGACGCGACCATCACGGAGAACGTAGTCAAGGAAGCAGCCGCCCTCGGTCTGGCGACGGACCTGGACGATCCCGAGGCGCTGGTGGACGAGACTGACCCGGCTTCGCCTTCCGAATGGGGCGATCCGGATGCCCCGAACCTGTCAGTTTCCGCCGGTGTTGAGGGAACTGCGCTCGCACCTGCTCCAGAGGCCATCGCCCCGGTCCTCCCGGCCGCGCCACCGCCACAGCCGCTTGCTCCGCGAAAATCGGCCCAACCCGTGTTTCAGCCCAGCTTCAACTTGGGAGATCTGCACGAGGCCCTCGATCTGGTTCGCCAGATGGACCCTCCCGGAGTCGCATGCCGCGACCTGCGCGATTGTCTGCTGTATCAATTGCGCTACCATCAGGGGCAGCTCTCCGCACAAAAGAACGGAAACGGCGAGGCCACCGCGCAACTTCTGTCCGATGCGGTCGCGATCGTTGACCAGCATCTGCGCGCCCTGCAGAACAAGCAGTACAAGGAAATCGCGCGCGCCATGAGCCGGACGCCGGAAGCGGTGCAGGAAGCGCTGGACTATATCCGGACGCTCGATCCGCGACCCGGTCTGCGCTACAACAAGAGCCAGCCGCGACTCATCGAGCCCGATGTTGCATTCATCAAGCATGGCGATGAGTGGCTGGTGATGATGAATGAGGACGATGTCCCGGTGCTGCGCCTGAATCCCGCCTACAAGCGCCTGCTCACCCGCGACACCAACGACAAGGACACGCGCAACTACGTTAAAGAGCGTTACAAGAGCGCCATCCAGCTCATCAAGAACATTGAACAGCGCAAGCAAACCATCACCAAGGTCTGCTATGCCATCGTGACCCGGCAACAAGACTTTCTGGAAAAAGGCATCGACCAGCTCAAGCCGATGATGATCAAAGAAGTCGCTGAAGAGATCGGCGTGCATCCTTCCACGGTCAGCCGGGCGGTCGCCAGCAAATATGCCCACACTCCCCAGGGAGTGTTCGAATTGCGCTATTTTTTCAGCGAGAGCGTAAACGGCCCCCAGGGCGGCAACACCTCATTGCTGATCCTCAAGCGCCGGGTCAAAAAGCTCATCGAAGAAGAAGATCCGAGCCGCCCGTTGACCGACGAGCAAATCACCCGTATCTTGCAATCACAAGGGATCCAAGTTACGCGCCGTACGGTGGCGAAATATCGGGAAGACATGCGCATCCCCAGTACCCACCAGCGCAGAGTGAAGAAATAGATCGGGAGGGCATGGCCTTAGTCGTGCCACGAAGCTCTAAATTGTCCTGAGCGGAGTGGCAGCTTCGCTAGGCGAAGCTGCCATGCAGTCCAAGGACCCCTATGAGCGGCATGTTTTCGCTGCGGAGTGTCATTGAAACAATGCGTTCGCGCTCCGGCCGCGGCGTTTAAGATGCTAGCGGTCCTTCGACTCCACCTATCCATTCGCGAGCGAATGGATAAGCTGCACTCAGGATGACACCGCGAGTTTCGGCACCTCTGTCCGAAAAAAAGGGGCGCTCATGAACGTCGAGTTTACCGGCAGACAGTACGAGATCACTCCCACCATCCGCAAGTCAGTCGAAAACGGCCTGACGAAAATCCGCAAAATTCTGGGGGACAAGTTCGATAGCAAGGTCATCCTCGCGATCGAAAAACGCCGCCATAAGGCGGAAATTACCATCAGCCCGCGGAACGGACCCCTGGTCGGCGTAGCGCAAGCGGGTGACATGAAGTCAGCGGTCAACGAGGCGCTCGACCACCTGGAAAAGCAGGCGGTCAAATACAAGACCCGCTGGCGCAGCAAGAAACGTCACGACCTCAAGAAATGGAATGGCAAGGAAGCGCGGCAGGAGAGCCTACCGACCGCGATCGGACTCGCTGAAACAGCAGAGATTTCCCTTGTAGTACACAAATTCCCGGCCGTAGCCAAGTCCACCGAAGTGCACCTGGTGCGCTCCGAGGATGCCGTCGCCACACGCCCCATGACGCTCGAGGAGGCCATAAAAGAAGTGCACTTCCGCGACCGCGACGTGTTTGTTTTCCGCGATCCCAAAGGAACAGTGATGATTCTGCACCGCACCCGAGACGGCAAAATGGAGCTGATCGAGGCGCCTTAAGGGCAGTTATCGGTCGTCAGACGTCAGTCTTCAGCTAGGCCCGTGTAGGGCAGGCGCTCTCGCCCGCGAACCCAGATATTGGGTCTACAGTGGAGGGTTGTTCAATTCAGCAGCAGTGACTTCGTTCGTAACCACAGAAAACCCAGTCAGGTTCGCAATCCCGAATGATGTCGTGATGGCAACGTCAGAAGCATCCCGACCGGTCGCCATCAACACCCGCCCAATACGGGGCTGTACATGGCGAGCGTCAAACGTCCACCAGCGGTTCCGCAGATAGACTTCAAACCAGGCGCTGAAATCCATGGGGGTGAGCTCTTTGGGTACGCCAATGTCGCCGAGGTATCCCGTGGCGTAGCGCGCGGGAATATTAAGGGCGCGGCAGAATGTGACCGCAAGATGCTGAAAGTCGCGACAGACGCCGGTGCGCTCGGTAAATACATCCAGAGCAGTCTTCGAAGAGCGCGCGTGATGATATCCGAACGCCACCTTCCAGTTCACCCAGCCGCAAATCGCTTGCACGCGGCTCCATCCCGGCTTCAAGTGCCCGAACAACTCGACCGCAATATTCGATAACCGGTCCACTTCGCAATACCGGCTGTTCAGGAGATAACGTAGCAGCTCCGGCGGCAACTCATTCACCGGATGCTCCTGCGCATCGGGATCGCCTTCGTCCGGCGTTCCCGGGTCCTCGATGAGAGTAGAGCCACTCAGGTGAAGCGGACCGGCGAGCGCCAGCCATCGGGCACAGCGGTTGCCGTAGCTGTCGATGTAGCTCTCCACTTTTACGTCGGGGCTGATGCTGACCTCATCGGGCTCGCGCAGATCCCGCACGCGAGAGGGATGCACAAGCAGCATTCCGACCATGGCCACGGTCTCCGGGATCTCGAATTGAATGTCGTAGCCCAAACGTATGAGCATGGGCGGAGCTTCCCCGATCTCTCATCTCGCCAAGGCAGCGAGGATGGCGAGGTGCTGTTGACGAGCATTATCACCCATCGGGCGGCATAGGTTGAATTGAAAATCCCAATCGGAGCTAGCATTGGGTACCGCCGGCGTCCCGCCTCGCAGTGGTGCCGCGCGGGAGCGGCGACGCTACGGATATACTTCCGCAAGGCAGGGAAGCTGACCCGGACGAAGGGCGCTTACTATGACGCGACTGCAAGAGACGGCAACGACCGCGATTGTAGCGGCAGCCTTTGTCTTCATCGTTGGACCACTTTCCCTGGCTGCGCAAGCTTCCCCAACTTCTGCTGCCGACACGAAACCGTGCAAGCTCATGCCGACACCGGATCTGGAAGCAGCTTACGGCGGCAAGGTCACCAACCCGCACGGCCTCGATGGAGATTCTTCCGTTTGCACCGTGAATATCGGCGGCCTCGCAATCAGGCTGCAGAGCGCAGCGCCGGGAACAACTGGAGTGCCGACCTCGATCCAGCAGGGGCTAGTGGGAGCACGAATGATGTTAGGCGCAGCCAAGCAATCTGCCGCGACCAAAACCAGGGACTTTGAAAGACTCGGGTGCCTCAATCTGAAAATGACGAAGGGATTCAATGGCAAAGCACTGGCTAGGCCTCTGCTTACGACATCTTGTTTTCTGGTTGAGGGCGGGTACCTGAATATCTCGGTTTCTGGCGAGAATGCTAAGCAGGTGAGATTTGATGTGGTCAAGGCTTTATTGGAAAAAGCTGCCGCGCGGCGCTAGGAACCTCGCTCCTGTCATCCAGAGCAGTCTTTCGTCCCACGAAGCGGGGCGAAAGACTGCGAAGGCCCCCCCGTGGCTGTAACGGGTTCTGATCCCGTAGGATTTTGAATCGCGCTAGAAATGCTTCACTCCCATCATTGTGCCCCTGCTAGGGGTCCCGCGACTCCGCAAGTTCGCTGGCGAGCGAGCAAACTCACTTTGCTCAGGATGACAGAGTGTCGCGGTGGACTGTTTCTATCGCGAAGGCCGGCAGGCAGACTGCAATATATTCGGCTCCGCCTTCGGTGGGTGTGGAGTATTGGATCCATTCGCCGCTGTGGGCGATGACTGCCTGGCCCGCTACCACGTCCAGTTCGCCGGTCTTGTGTTTTACGTGCACCGTGCCTTTCAGCACGATGGTGAATTCGTCGAACTCTGGAGTCTGTCCAGGCTCTTCCCAACCCTGCGGGCTGCGCATGTGGGCGACGCTTACGCCGGAAGTCCTGGTGTTGACGCGGCCGATGAATTCGTCAATCAGTTTGGGCTTGGTGCCGGCGGCACGGATGCGCGTAGGCTGAGCGACCAGAGTGGGCATTGCTTCTCCTTAGATATGCAAATACAACCAATCTATCAAGAGAAGTGTTGAAGGCGCGAGCCCGCAGAGAAGATCGGCGCAAGAACAGAAATTTCAAATCGGAGACTGGAAACAAGAAGCCGGAAACTGGAACTCGCGCCTAAACAGGCAGCAAACGCGCCTTCTCGGCCTGCCCTGAGGCAAGCACATCGAGCGCTGGAATCGAGACCGGAGTGGTGAGAGTATTTTCCGGCGGCATCGTTCCCGCATTAAGGGCTTTCACCAGCATATCGATCGCCTCACCGGTGTTTGGTCCGGCAAAGATGGTCGCGGCCAGCAGTCCTCGCTTGACCCAGGCTTGACCTGTCTTAGGCAGGCCATCGCATCCGATGAAAGGCAGGCTCAGCCAGCGTTGTCGTGCTGCGCTGTCAGGCAGCTCCTGGAAAGCTTTTCGCGCACCCAGGGCCATGCCGTCATCCTGCCCGGCGATCAGGTCGATACGAGTCTGGTGCGAGGTGGACAGCCGCAACCACGAGCTTACCGCCCGATAGGAGCTGATCTCAGTCCACTGCGCCCGCATCACTTTCACCTGGACGTCGGCGGGCTTGGTCTCGTACATGCCCGTCGTGCGTTGTTTGGCGGCCAGGCTTTCGGATGGGCCTTGAATGTGTAACACCGTTCCACCCTTGGGCAGAAACGCGGCAAACTGATGTCCCTGGATCCGGCCAATTTCCTCGTGGTCGGAGCTCACGCCGAAAATCGGGACCCGGCTACTCTTGCGGATTTCCGCGATGTAATCGACATTCCGATTCAAGACCACCCAACTGATGCCTGCGGACACGGCGGCCCGGGCCACCTGGGGCAGAGCGGTCCCGCCCACGGGCTCGAAGATGATTCCGTCGGGGTGCGCATCGGACCGCGACTGAATGACACTCAAAATCTGCTGACTCTGCGTGATCGAATCGTTTTCAGCGTAGATAATCTGCACGTCAACGCCCAGACGCCGTGCCGCTTCATCGGCCGCCGCGGCTTGCTCGATCTGATAATCGTTGTCGTTGGTGGTCAGCGAAATCAGGAATTTTAGTTTCTTCATTGAGCTCACGGTCGAGAAATCATACCTTGACCTCCGTGTCTGCGCACGATGACTGAAGTCACGTGACCCCGGCGATGATAGAATGCGCAGCCTCGGAGGTCCCATGCGTAAGACCGTGATTCGCAAGAGCCTGTTGCACAATGGCATGATGCGGAGCGTCATAACCGCGATTGGCTTGATCGCTATCCTCGCCCAATCGGGCTCGGCACAGACCAAGCTGTCCGTACGCTGGGAAGAGCTGACAGCCGACGACTTCCGCTCTGCCATCCGGCAGTCCCAGGGCACCTGCCTGTTGCCTTTCGGCATTCTGGAAAAACACGGTCCCCACCTGCCGCTCGGAACCGATCTTCTCGATGTTCGTTACGCCGCGTTGCATGCGGCCGAGCAGGAATATGCCGTGGTCTTTCCCGAGTATTACTTTGGCCAGATCTTTGAAGCCCGGCACGAGCCCGGCACCGTCGCCTACAGCCGGCAACTCCAGTTACAGCTGCTGCAGGAGACCACCGACGAGATGGCCCGCAACGGGTGCAAAAAGGTCATCATCGTGAATGGTCACGGCGGCAATGAACACCTGCTCCCGTTCTTCGCCCAGAGCCAGTTGGAAACGCCGCACGATTACGTGGTTTACGTTCTCGCAGGAGTTGAAACGCCCCCGGGTGGCCCTAAGGCGAAGAGCACTGGTCCCGACTGGCATGCGGGTGAAGCTGAAACTTCCGCGATGCTGATTGCGCATCCCGAACTGGTGCATCCGGATCGGGCGAAGACCGAGTCCGGAGCCGATCGCGGTCGGCAAAAACTGCCGGAAAACCTCTACACTGGAATCTGGTGGTATGCGCGTTTCCCCAATCATTACTCAGGGGATGGTTCGCTGGCCACTCGCGAATTCGGGCAATTCAAAATGAGCGCCTGGATTGACGGAATCGTGAAGGCCACGCGCGCGGTCAAAGCCGACCAGGAAAGCCTCAAGCTGCAGAGCGAATTCTTCGAAAAAGCTGCCCATCCCCTGGAGACCCGCCCGGAGTAGAAAAACCGCTCAATGGGGTCATCGAACCATGTAACTTGGGTAACGTTGGCCCCGCCCTGCACGCATGCTACGCTCGGTATAGGTAGGAAAATCAGCAGTTTGCAAGGAGTGGAAGTTGCATGCGGGTGCACGCGCCGGCGCGCTCTCGATGGAGCGGTGACGAAGCAGGAACCAGTTTCCCACCACTCCGCGCCCGCCTGATTGATCCAGTTCGCGATCTGTAACCCGCAAGACCAGACGCTAACGATGCCACGCATACCTATCTTCAGACTCCGACGATCCGCAGAGGAACCGCTTCCGCCCCAGCTCGGAAGTTACACGCCCAAACTCACCCTGGAAGGATTGCAGCTGGGCGTCGACAACCTCCGGCATGATGTGCATCTCAGCCCCAGATTTGTGGAACAGGCACGGCTGCAGATTGCGCGCCTCATCATGCGCCACGGCGACATGGAAGGGCTGTTGGCGGCCGAAAATACGGAGCGCCGGGGTGGTAACCACTTCATCGGATCGACTCCGGTTTCGAAGGCGCATCCTGGTAAGACCAGTGGCTCTGAACTTAAACCGCTGCTTGCGGAACTGCATGTGGCGGCGCTGAATCGAGCCAAGGCCGCTGAAAATCTCTCCATCGATGTGCTGGCGCGGGCGGCGATCATCAAATTTCTGCGCGTCGAGTTGAACTCGCAATTCGCGCAGGTGCTGGAACGCGGCCGCATGATGCTCAAGAGTTACGAAGGCGTGCGCCAGCAAAAGGCCTTGGAGTATCGCGAGCGCGTGGCCAGTTTTCAGGTCGCCAAGAAGATCATCCTGCGCAAGACAGGGCAGGAGCTGTTTCGCATCCTGCGCGAGATTGAGAAGGAAACGCTGGCGCGCATGCGCCGTTCGCTGTTCGGCAACCACAGCGAGGTGGAGTACACGCTCTTTCTGAACCCGCTGGTTTTTACCGAAGACGGCTGTGACACGTACCTGAATGCCGAGCATTACGTCATGCTGGGCAACTTCGATCGCGACCCCGACCGCTTCTCCAATGTGCGCCGGATTGCCCGTGACTTCCTGCTTTCCCTGCATCTGGGTTCGAAGGCCGAGGATGAAAGCGTGATCGATGGCTGGTTGAATGTCCCGGAAAACTGCTCATGAACTCGTAGGCGCCGGCCAACCTGACGAGACCACCCACGAGGGACGGACCCAGAAGGCGCGGTTACAGGCTTGGGTCGAGTTGCTGGAGCACGAAAAGCTCATGGACCACGTGATCGCGTCCTACGAGGTGGTGCCGCTTCTTGCGGAGTACTCACCGCGCATCAACGCCCAGCAATTGAAGAATGCCCTGATCTCGCGGGAAGAACGCGATCGGGTGGAAAAGCTGATCGAGGAACACAACAAGCTCTCGGCTCAGAGTTTGTATTCGGCGATGGAGCGTGTAGCAGGGTGCCGCGGCAGTGAGCGGGCCAAAATGGCGGCGCGTTTTCTGCGTGATTTTCTGCGCTATCACCGCGATCTGCGACGTCTGGAAGCGCTGAATTCCACCATGGACAGCGGCAATCTGATCGGCAATTGGAAGATCCGGGAACTCTCGGCCATGAATGGAACGCTTTACGAGTTCCTGTTGCCGGAAGAGCAGAAGCCATCCGAGGACAAGGTGCTGCGCCACGTGATTCTGAAAGCCGATATCCGGGACTCGTCGCGCTTGACCCGATCGCTGCTGGAACAGGGCATGAACCCGGCTTCCTACTTCAGCCTGAATTTTTACGATCCCGTCAACAAGTTGCTGGCGAAATACGGCGCCCGCAAAGTGTTTGTCGAAGGCGATGCCATCATTGTCGCGTTGCTGGAACACGAAGGCGAGCCTCCCCTGGCGGTCAGCCGGGCTTGCGTGCTGGCGCGGGAGATTATCGACATCGTGCGCGGCTACAATCATCTGCTGGAGCGGGCTGGCCTGCCGGCGTTGGAGCTAGGGACCGGAATTTCGTTCCAGGATGCGGCGCCCATGTACCTGATGGATGGCGACCAGCAGATCATGATTTCCGACGCGCTGAACGAGAGCGACCGGCTGTCCTCTTGCAACAAACGCGTCCGCAAGGCGATCGCAGGAGTCGAGGGTCCGTTCAACGTCTATGCTTTTCAGACGGTGAAGGATGCCGATGCCGGAGAGAGTCCGGAAGACTTCATCCTGAAATACAATCTGAATGGAATTCGCCTGAGCGACGCCGCCTTCCAACGGTTGCAGCAGGAGATTTCTCTCGAGCCGTGCCAGCTGGATCTGCCCAAATTGTGGGGCAGCGAAGACTTCCAGTTGCAAAGTGGCCTGGTGCCGGTCGGCAACGAGATTTTCAAAAAGATACTGGTCCGCTCCAGCCGCATCCCGCAAATCGATCCGCACAAATTCTCACTGCAACACTGGACTGAGCGCCAGTACTACGAGGTATGTACGAACCCCGCAATCTACGCCATGCTGGAAGGCAAAGCGGCGAAAGGCAGTTTCTAGTTTCAGGTTTCCAGTTTCCAGTCTTAGTGCTCTAACTGGAAACTAGAAACTGCAGTTAGAAACTGGATTTCAGTCTCACCGGCTTGAACGGAATCATCACCACAGCCTCTAGATCCACTGCAGCGCCGTTCTTTGTAGCGGGCCGAAAGTGCCAGCGGGCCAAGGCTACGCGCGCATATTGATCGAGTTGGTCGTCTATGCCGCGCAGGACCCTAACGTCGCTAACTGAGCCATCATTGCGAATGACAGCGTAGAGCGTGACCGTCCCTTGTATGTTGCGCCGCATCAACTCCAACGGATACGCCGGATCTACCTTCTGTGTAGCTTCGGGGGCGGTGAGATCGCCCTTGATTTCATTGGGATTGAGTTCAGCAAAACGAATGACCCAGCTTCCTCCCGCCGAATTCAGGTTCGGCATGTTCAGGGTCATTGCATAAAATTTCTTCTCGCCAAAGATCCAGCGATCTACATCCGTGGCGCGGTCCTTCGAGACCTCCGAGAGCGGACGCGACGGGGTTGCTGTGACCCGGGCGGCGTCGCATCTGCGACCAGGCGGGAGTTGTCGGACGCGTGGCCAGGAGCCGCGCCGCCAGGTCCGTTTCCCTTTCCGGCCACCGCGGAGCGGTCTTGATCTTCGGGACCCGCGCCGACGGTCAGCCCGGAGGGGATGCCGTCGCTATTTTTGCCGGCTCCAGAGCCGTTGCCGCGGTTCGTGCCTGCCGTGACGTCGGGAGTGCCGGGCGCACCCGGCTTCCCGTCAGGAGTCGGCGGCGAAAGTTCCACGACGATTTCCAGTTGGCGTCTCTGCAGGACTCATCGCCGCAGGGTGAATGCCCAGCGCGATGATCCTGCCATTCGGATTCGAACCGGCATTGCCCGAAATCAAAGGTGGTGGTGGAACTGCCGCCGCGCCTGCGCCGCCGCCGGCGAGCGCTGTTTGTGACCTGCCGGGCGCGGCGTACTGCTCGGCCACGGGTAGCTCCGGCGCGGGCGCGACCACTTGGGAGTGCCCGATGTTGATGTCTCCCAAACTGCGCTGTGAGGCGGCGTCCACGCTTGGCGGAGGCTGGACGATCGCGGCTTGTGGTCCCTGAAGAGTGCGCGAGGATTCTGGAGTCAACTCCGGAGCCGGTGCTACCGCTGTCTGCGAGAGCATCGGCGTCCGCTGGCGATTGGCCGGCATGATTTCAGGAGCGGGCGCGACGGCGGTCACAGGAAGTGAGGGCAGCCTCATGTTGGCGGCTGTCGCCGTTGAGGCGAGCGGCACCGCGGGTTGGGCTCTGTTCTGCGACCACGCCACGATATTGGGCAGAGGCACGTCGTGATTCAGCTTGATGTCGGAGGGAGTGACGATGGTCTGCGTGCGGTTGTCGGCCTCGGCCGGAACTGAAATGATGGGCTGCGGCGAATGTTCCGGTTCGCCCTTGCGTGGCAGCGGTCTGCGCTGGCCACCGGTATCGAGCGGCGGCAGATACTCTGATCGTGCGTAATAGATCACGTCGGCACGATTGAAGACTGGACGATCCAGCACCTGGGGTGGTTGCGGCCAGAACCGGGCCGATCCCCACAGCGCCACGATCGCGGCGATGTGACAAATTGCAGACTGCGCAAACCGGTTCCAGGGAAGACGAGAAGTGACGAAAACATCCGGCCAAAAAGACCCCGGTCGCGATGAAATCAGAAAAGGTGTTCGCTGACGCGGGCGAAACAGGTCGGCAAGGTTGTGAAAGAAGACCGTGTGCCAGGGCTCGAGATCCACGAGAAATGCCGGTGCGGACCTGGCTTCTAACCCTGATTCGGACTTGGATTCCAGGAGCAGCGAGGCTGGCTTCATTCAATAGACCGGGGAGCACGCCAAACTCCAATTATAGCTTGCGTTCTAGGCCCTAGAAACTCGCTTGGACGGCCATTGTCCTGATTCGGAACCCAGCTGGAGGACGGGTGCCCACGCCCGTCCCAAGTAGACGCCCGCGCCCACATCGAACCCGCTTTCCATGCTCTAATACGCACATGGTCAGACCGTATTTCATCGTCGCCGCTCTGCTCCTGACTTGCATGCTTTCGAATGGACAGAATCCTCCGCCAAATCCCCCCGCCCCAAAGCCCGCCAACGATTATTCCGGCATGTATTCTTTTTTGCAGGACGGCGAGTTTGTGCAACTCACGGTTGAAGACAAAGGCAACGTGACCGGCTTTATCTCGCGCTACGGCGATTTGGAAAGCGATCGTGGCGAGTTTCTCGATCTGTTCTTCAAATCCGGCAAACTCGATGGCAAAGACCTGACCTTCACCACACAGACCGTGCACGGTGTGTGGTACGAGTTCAAAGGCACCGTCGAACGTGGACCGGGAAAGAATCCCGGCGACGAGGCTTATTACATCCTGAAGGGCACTCTCACCCAAAACAACACTGATGCCGCCAAGAAAACCTCTTCAAGATCGCGCGATGTAAGCTTCAAGTCGTTCCCGCAGGACCTGGACGCCCCCGCTAACAGCAAGTAGCCATTGGCAATTAGCACTTGTCAACGAGCACTTGGCCCGGCGCTCCCCGAGGAACCAAAGCTAATTGCTAATTGCCATTGCCTCCCAATCCGTTTCATATCAAAGATCTCGGCAGATGTGGAACTTGAAGCCAGCGCATTGTATCCTCGGTTCGTGCCGCGTCCACCTGCGCCTCATCGGTCGCCGACTCCGGGACTCTTCTTGGGACTCATCATTACGCTGGCCGCGGTAGTGGCTTGCTCCCTGTACATCACCTGGCAGATCTCCGGATTGCGCGAGTTGCAGAACAACTTGGTGGACCGCAACCGCAAAGACTCCCTGCAACTGCTTCGCATTCAAAACGACCTCAACACTCTGGCGCTCGCCATGCGCGACATGCTGGACAACAACGAGCCCTATCCATTGACCGCGTGGTCGGCGCAATTCCAGCGCGTGCGTGAAGATCTGAATGATGCGTTGCGTCAAGAAGAGCAAGTGGCAGTGGCCGACCGTACTCCTGAACAGCGCCAGTATTTGAAAAATTCCATGGCCCAGTTCTGGGATGCGGTCGATCGTACGTTCGCGCTGGCCGCGAGCGGCAAGCCGGACGAGGCGCGTACCCAGATCCAGCTTTCGTTGCAGGCACGACAGGCCGCGTTGAGCACAGCGGTTGCCCGGTTGCTGGTGCAGAACAACGAGAGTGAGGAGCAGGCGGCACTGCGCATTGCCCAGATTTATGACCGGGTGCAGCGTCAGGTCTACCTCTTCCTTACCCTTACGCTGGTGGCGATCCTGCTTACCGGCCTGTATTCCATCCGCTCCAACCGGCGGTTGTTTGCGCAATTGGCCGCCCTGTCCGCGCAACGCAGCGAACTGGCGCAGAAGCTGATTTCGACGCAGGAATCCACCTTGCGCCACATCTCCCGCGAGCTGCATGACGAGTTCGGTCAGATTTTGACAGCGGTCGGCGCCATGCTGTCGCGCGCGGGAAATCAGGTACCGGAAGGTTCGCCATTGCGCGCCGAGCTACGCGAGGTAGCCGAGATCGCGCAAACCACGCTCGATAAGGTGCGCAGTCTTTCGCAGGCGCTGCATCCCGTCATGCTGGACGAGACCGGTCTCGAGAGCACTCTCGACTGGTATTTGCCAGTGGTGGAACGGCAGGCGGGCATTCACATATCCTATGAGAAATCGGGTACGGCCTATCCTGTGGATGGAAATGCTGCTATTCATGTATATCGCGTGGTGCAGGAAGCGCTGAACAACGTCACGCGGCATTCCGGAGCCGGAGAGGCCTGGGTGCGTTTGCGATATTTGTCCAAGTCGCTGGAGTTGGAAGTGGAAGATCACGGCAGCGGATTTGTGGCGCAATCCGCGAAGCAGGGGATTGGGCTGGTGGCGATGCGGGAGCGCGCGGAACTGCTGGGTGGGGCGATCGAATATTCCCGACCGATGCCAAGCGGCACTCTGGTTCGCTTGACCGTGCCCCGGGAAAAAATGGGAGAAAAATCAGGAGAGAGTCTGGAGTCGCATGCCGAATAAAATTTCCGTCTTGCTGGTGGATGACCACAGCCTGGTGCGCCGCGGATTCCGCCGCATTCTCGAAGACGAGCCGGACATCGAGGTCACGGGTGAAGCGGGCGATGGCGCGGAGGCGATCCGTCTCGTGAAAGAGCTCGAGCCCAATGTGGTCGTGATGGACTGCGCCATGCCGAACATGAACGGCCTGCAAGCCACGCGGAAGATTCTCGAAGAGAAGCCGCAAACCCTGGTGCTGATGCTCAGCATGCATCCGGAGGAAACCCTGGTGCGCCAGGCCCTGGACGCGGGCGCTCGCGGATACGTTCTGAAAAACGCCGTGGATCTGGAATTGGGAGTTGCGATTCGCCGGGTCGCGGCCGGGGAAACCGTGCTGGATTCGCAGCTCAGTCGTCCGACGACGCTCAAAGGAGACCGCGACGAGCATCTCACACCGCGCGAACTCGAAATCCTGCAAATGATCGTAGAAGGAAAATCCAATAAAGAGATCGCCACGGTGCTCGAGCTGAGCGCAAACACCGTGGCCGTGCACCGCGCCAACATCATGGACGCGCTCGGTATCCACAAGACCGCCGAGCTGGTGGTCTACGCGATTCGCAATGGCCTGGTAAATCTTCCGTGAACCGGCGGGCATTTTCTGTGGGGTATGGCCGGCCTGGCATCCACTTCGGATTTGCTGCTGGATGCGTTCGGCGCGCCGGCACCGGCTCCTGGCTTCCGGTTAGTTGATGTGACGGCCGGCGCCGGAGTGCAATTCCGTCACATCAGCGGCGCGTATGGCGGCAAGCTGCTGCCCGAGACTCTGGGCGCAGGCTGCGCCTTTCTGGATTACGACCGCGATGGCTGGCAGGACATTCTTCTGATCAATGGCACGGACTGGCCCGGCCATAAACGCGAACGCAGCACTCTGAAACTCTATCGCAACAATCGTAACGGGACATTCTCCGATGTGACGCGCGCCGCTGGCCTCGATATCGAAATGTACGGCATGGGCGTGGCCGTGGGTGACTATGACAACGACGGCTACCCCGACCTTCTGGTGACCTGTGTCGGGCAGAATGTTTTGTTCAAGAACACCGGAAAGGGCACCTTCCGCGACGTGACAAAAGCCAGCGGACTGGGCGGTCGCCAGGCATTCAGCACGTCGGCGGTCTGGTTCGATTTCGATCGCGACGGGTTGCTGGATTTGTTCGTTTGCAACTACGTGAAGTGGTCTCCCGAACACGATGTGTTCTGCAGTCCCGACGGGAAAAACAAATCCTATTGCACTCCCGAGGCTTATCGCGGTGAAACCTGCTGGCTGTTTCGCAACCTGGGCAACGGAAAATTTGAAGACATCACCCCGACCAGCGGCGTTTTCGATAGTAGCTCGAAATCACTGGGCGTGGCCCTGCTCGACTACGATCAAGACGGCTGGCCCGACTTGCTGGTCGCCAACGACACGCAACCCAACAAGCTCTACCGCAACCAGCGTAACGGCACATTTAAAGATGTTGCCGTGGATGCCGGAATTGCTTTCAGTGCCGAGGGCAAAGCCCGTGCTGGCATGGGTGTAGACGTGGCTGACTTCAATAACTCGGGAACTCCGGGCGTGGCTATCACCAACTTCGACAATGAGATGATCGGTCTCTACCGTGCCTCCGGCGGCGGAAATTATGTAGACGTCGCCCTTGCCGAGAGCGGCGTCGGGCTCGCTTCCAAGGATAAGCTGGGATTCGGTTGCGCTTTTCTCGACGCCGATCTCGATGGCGCGCTCGACCTGGCCGTAGTCAACGGACACATCGATGACACCGTGCGCAACGTTCGCGGAGTCGGTTACGCGCAGCCTCCGCAGCTATTTCTCAACGATGGTCAGGGAAGATTTCATGATGTGGCCGCCGAGGTCGGTGCGGGTTTCGCGCAACCCAAAGTCGGGCGTGGTCTCGCGTACGGCGATTTTGATCGTGACGGCGATCTTGATCTTCTGATCACCACGAACAACGGCCCTGCTTACCTGTATCGCAACGATCAGCTAAGCGGAAACAAGAGCGTTCGTATTCGACTGGTCGGCACGAAATCGAATCGCGACGCCATTGGCGCCCGGGTTCGTATTTTTCACGGCGATACGAGCCAGATGCGCATGGTGAAAGGCGGATCGAGTTACCTGTCGCAATCCGAGCTTCCGTTGACTTTTGGTTTAGGAAGGCGGGAAAAGATTGATCGTGTAGTGATCGATTGGCCCAATGGTGGTACAGAGGAATACAAGAACCTCATCGCGGGTCGCGCCTATGACTGCGCCGAATCTAAAGGAATTAACGCGCTCGCAGGCTTCTAGTATTTTCACAGTATTGCGCCCCACTATTGCTGCGGCTATCTTGCGGACAGCGATTGAGAACTCAGGGCTCGGCCTTCCCCGGCCGCGGCTTTGAGAGTTCACCCCACGAAAGAGGCAGGTACGGCTACCTGCCTCTTAATTTTTTTCTGGCCCCAAATTACTTACGACAGCGACAGCCGCCCTCGGCTGTCCAGTCGAGCGCAGCGCGACAGATTTCGTTGCCACAACACTTGGGAACTTCGCTTCCGTCGGATAGCTGATGGAGGCTTTCCCCAGGTGGTTTGTGATGGCCCCCTGCGGGAGCGGGGCGCTCGCGCCTACGTTGTTTTTCTACTTCTTCGGCTTCATCACGTTAGCCATGCGCGACTTCAAGTCACTCGCCGTGGCCTGGCCCTGCGGCGTCAGGGCGAAGTTGTTGGACTCTGCCGGGTCGAGCACCCAATCGTAGAGCTGGTCACCCATGGTCTCGTGCGTGATGAGTTGCCACCGTGTTGTCACCAGCGATTTCATCGCGCCGGTGCTGGATGTAGGAACCAGCATCCTTGCAGCCTGGTCCTCTTTATCTGAAATGGCGTTGCGCGCGAGCTCGGACAGCGGATCCGGCCAGTTGGGTACGCCACCGGCTTGCCAAAGCGCACTCAAAGAGGTCGGCGGGAAGGTTCTTGGCGCACCGAGAAGGTCCATGATCGTCGAAGGAATGGCGACGTTGCTCACAGGCGCCGTCGCCGTAACGCCCGCCGGAATGTGACCAGGGTACCAGACCACCAACGGCACATGGATCTGCTCCCAGAACAGCGCCTTGCCATGTGTTCTCAGATGGTGCTGCCCCAATGCTTCACCATGATCGGACGTGATGATCACGAGCGTATTATTCGCCAGACCGCGCCGGTCCAATTCCGCCATCAGTTGCCCGATGTAGTCATCCACGTACTTCACGCCGTTGTCGTATGCGTCCACGTCAGTCTGCTGCAGCGATGAAGGTTTGGGATAGGCACGCGGCCCTCCGTAGGGATCATGCACGTCGAAGTAGTTCAGGAATGCGAAAAAGGGTCGCTGGCGGTCTCGATCAATCCATTCCGTCACTTCTTGATTGACGACGTCAGCGCGCTTGCGGACTCCGAAGGCGCCGCCGTAACTGCCGGAACCCTCGGCGTCCTGATCGAGCAAGGAAGTGAAGCCGAACCTGCGCAGCGTGCGCTTGACCAGGCTGTGCTCGGTACGTTTGAGATAGATGCGCGCAAACTCCCTGCCATAGAGGGTACGTACGAACGCGTCGCTGGGCGACTGAAAATAGTCTTCGAAGTGGACAAAGCCGCGGCCAAAACCTAAGTCGCGAGAGAAGTAAGTCCGGTTGGCCGAGAATGCCCCGGTGCGATAGCCTCTGTGCTCGAGCGCCTCTGCCAAAGTGGGGAAGCCGCCCATGCCTTTCGTGCCCCATCCCAACCACGGCTCAGGCTGTACGCTTCCAACCCTGTGCTCGAACTGATAGAGGCCGGTCAGCAGCGAAACATGTGAAGGCAGGCTCCACGAGCAAGGTGAAATTGCATTGTCGAAACGCACGCCCTGCTGCGCCATGCGATCGAGATTCGGAGTAGTGGGACGAGCATAGCCATAAGAAGACACATGATCGGCGCGCAACGTATCCACGACGATCACCAGTACGTTGGGCGCACCTGGCGCAGCCCTCGGAAGCTGCGCCACCGCGTTTCTTTCATGCAGCCATTTGCCGCCTTGAATTCCGGCGAACGCGAGTACCCAGGCCGCGACCATCCACGGTGTTGTTTTCTTCCAGAATTGCACGAACGCGCCTTCCCGTTTTCCGCACCAACGAGTGAAGGCCACGGAGACACCCAATGCCAGGAGTAGACATGCACGCAAGTAAAGGCGGCTGGTCAAGGTGATCCAGTCGTAGACGCTGAGAAAAGTCAGCAGAAAAACCAGCCCTCGCATTACTGGAAGACGAGGTGCGACTCGAGAAACCACGGCGCAGACGAGCGCGAGCAACAGAAAGAGAATCGCGTCCAGGATAGGAGAGATCCAAATAATCTCCCAGGACACATGCATCATCGGCCCCCAGCGCTCCCAGTTGATCCGCTGGAAGATCATGAGCCCCATGCCTTCGACGAAGCCCGCACAAATTCCGGCTCCCAGGCCCAATATCAAAAGCGAGCCTGCATTCCAGGGCTTCGCGTGGGATGGTTTGTCCATGCGTTCTGTGCTCACGATGGAATCGAGCCACTCAGTCTAGCAGTATGAGGCCCACCACGAACCAGATGGAGACAGCCCGCCCCCTGGTTCGTGGCGGGTGGAACTTTCCTGCACGCTGAAGTAAAGTGAACTCCCGCGAACGCGGCGGGCCCAGAATGAGCCGGCCGGAAAATGATCAACCGACATCCCCTGCACTCGCACCGAAAATTCTTCCGGCTGCGACGACGGGCTGGCTCCTTCCCGCGCTGCTGGCACTGATCTATGTGGCGCAGTGCGCGTGGTTCATGCGAACTCAATCGCTCACCTACGACGAGCCCGTACACATCGCGGAAGGGCTCAACGCCTGGCGCTCCGGACGATTCGAACAGTACAACGATCACCCTCCGCTGGCTCGCCTGTGGTCTACGCTCCCCCTGCTCGATCAGAAATGGCAAGTGGATATAGAGCAGTTGCCGGACGCCTTTCGCGTCACCCACATTGCACCCGATCCGGTATCGCTGGCATGGCGGGCGCGGGCCATGAATGTCTGGTTCGGTTTGTTGCTGGCCTGGTTAGTCTGGAGAGCCGCGGATCGGCTGTTTTCCCGGACCGCCGCGAATTTCGCTCTGGCCCTGTTCGCATTCTCGCCGTCCTTGATCGCGCACTTTTCGATCGTGGCAACCGATGGTGCCGCGACACTGTTTATTTTTGCCACGGCATGGGTGCTGGTGCGTTGGCGCCTTAGTCCGACATGGAAAAGAACGGTGGGGTCAGGGATGCTGCTCGGTTTGTTACTCCTGGCCAAGTTCTCCACCGCTCCCATGTTCGTTCTCGCCCTGCTGTGGATGCTCCTTCTCGGCGCAGACAAAATCATCCGGTCGCCCACGAGATGGAACTGGGGCAAGACGGCAGCGGCTCTGTTGGTCGCGTTGTTCATTGTGTGGGCGGGATACTTCTTCCACGTGTCGCATCTTACCGTCCGCGATGGCACTTTGACCGCCACCTTTCCCAACTGGAACGGAGCCGATCGTTAAGCCGGTGCGCGGTGACAGAAACTACAGTCTGCTGATTCCAGCGGGCGAATACATCGAAGGCTTCCGCGAACTGGTGCGGCATAACCGGCAAGGCCAGCCTGCATTCTTCCTGGGGCAGGTCTCAACTCACGGCGGATGGAAACTGTACTACCCGGTCGTGATCCTGCTGAAGTGGTCGACGATTGTGTTGGCGCTGTCCGTCACGGGCTTGGCGATTGCCCTGAGAAGCAAGGTGCGCGTTCCGCCCGATTTGTGGATCATGGCATCATTTCCCGCGGTCTACATGGCGATGGCGATTTTCGCCCGCTTCAACCTGGGAGACCGGCACGTGTTGCCCATGTATCCCTTCGCCATTCTGTTTGCGGCAGTGGTGTGGGAGTGGGCTAGACGCAAACGCGCTGCCGCGGCGCTCCTGATCTTGCTGGCGGCGCTGAACGCGGCCGATGGTCTGCGCTATGCCCCAGGCTATCTCTCGTATTTTTCGCCGTTCGTGAGTCCGGCGGAAAGCTTCCGCCTGCTGACCGACAGCAACCTCGATTGGGGACAGGGGCTGCTGGCTTTGAGAGACTATCAACGCAGTCATCCAGGTGAGCGAATCTCGCTATCGTACTTTGGGAGCGTCGATCCGCAAGTGTATGGAATTCAGTCCGATTTCTTTGGCGGGCACAAGCGCGTCCCCGGCACCGTGATCGTGAGCGCAACCAATCTCTCAGGACAGTACCTGGCCGAACCGGAGAGATATCGGTGGCTGTTGGAACAGAGGCCGGTAAAAATCCTCGATCACTCGCTCTACGTATTCGAGGTTCACGACAATGACGGAAACAAGTAACTTCCTGAGGTCCCGCAGTTGGCAGAAAGCCAGGGGTTGAAAACTGGAAAAAGGAAACCGGAAACTCGAAACTGAGGATCTATTGTCCCGCGCGTAAGGGCGAAATCAAGAGCCGGCCGGTGGATTTCTTGGGATCAGCCTTCTCGTCCCGGTAAGACAACTCGAGCGAACCTTCGGCAGTTGGGGACGCTTGCGCGAGCGCGGTCGCCAGCGAGCGAAAGGATCGTCCAACATCGGTGTTCTCCTGCATTGCCACCGGAACTCCCTTGTCGATGGCGGGCGCAATCGACTGGTAGTTGTTGGGAATCTTCCACAGCAGCTTGCAGCTGGTAGCTCTCTCGATATCCTCGTCGGTGAAGCCGGGAATTTTCTTGTAGCGATTGAGTACGATGCGGACCCGGTCCCGGGTGGCGCCTTCTTCCAGATACGCGCGTATACGGCTGGCGCTCCACAGGGAAACCACATCAGCTTGAGCGACCAGCAGAATCGCATTCGAATGATCACACAGCAAACGGGCAGTCTGGTCGACTCGGCCGGAACAGTCCACGACGACATAGCGGAAATGCGCCACCAGCAAATCAAACAGCCGCGCCAGCTCTGCCGCAGTCGGCGCCAATGGCTGTGGTTGCTGCGGGCCCGCCAGCAACTGCAATCCGTCCTTGCACTGGGTCATCAGACCTTCCAGCAGGGAAGCATCCAGGCGGTGCAGATTTTGCAGCGCATCTACCACTCCGAACGTGGGCCGCACATTGAGATGAAGCGCGCAGTGTCCCAGCGGAGCGAAATCCACCAGCAACACTCCACCTTGGGTTTCCTGCAGCGCAATCGCGGTGTTGACGGCAACGCTGGTGCCGCCTGCTCCGCCCTTGGAATTCATCACGGTGAAGATTCGCGCCCGGCCCGAAGAAGTCCGGCCTTTGCTGCGGGTGGCGGTAAACCGTGTCAACGCCTCGATCAGCGCTTCCGAGGTCGCGCCGCGTTCCAAAAATTCACCTGCGCCGGCACGCATCGCCGCAACGATGGTGGGCGGATGGGTCATCTCACCGACCGCAAAAATAGCAATGTCTGTGGTGTTCGCCTGGATCAGTTCGATGGTGCTGATGGCCCGCTGGGTATTCTGCGTATCAATATCGAGGATGACTACTTCCGTCCGGACATCCTGTATCTGGCGCAGCACCGGGTCGGTTGGGCTTGTCGGGAATCCCACATGGCTGAATACGTTGCGGCCCATCCCGGTTCCTTCCAGACGATGCTGGAGCACCGACAGCCGTTCCCGGTCTTCAGTCAGAAGAGTTACCGCTACACCCTGCATGGCTTCACTCTGTGTCTTGCATCAGTATGTTATTGAGATATAAGGGTTACGCCAAGTGACTTCTGTAACGTGTTTGTATTGCCCGGGAAGACTCGAATTCTCCTAGCCGCTGCGCACACTGCTGACCAATCTCTAATCATTGCGGGGGAAAGGCGCAAGGAGGAATCCGAAGCCACTCTTCCATCTGTAGGTAGCATTTTATGCAAAAAACAGGGGATTGGGAAGAAGTAAAAACCGTGGAAAACCCGCCCCTAACGGCCCTTGCGACGAACCAGCACGTGTCCTGCGCGCCGCTTTCCTAGCCCTCCACCGCGACCGTAGGTGTACCTGGGACGGAGGAATTCTTTCGAGTCTGACTGGCGTCGTGCGCGCCCGAAACCCGGGGGAAGCTAGCAGAAACTTGAGCGGTGCTTCCGGCTTCCGAGAGATATTCGTATCCCTCGATATGGACTGCCACGCCAAACTTGCTTTGGGTCGGCATGACGCGCGTGACCCGTCCGCGGCAGCGCACCCGCATACTCTCCGTCAGAGTGATTTCGGCGGGCATCATGAAGGTCAGCTCGACCGCATCGCCCTCCGCCACATGAAAATCGGTGTAGAAGAATGCTCCGCGTCCGCTCAAGTCCTGGGTAAAGCCGCAACCTTCGCGCTCGGTCCCGGCCAAGCGAACTCCAACTGGAAGCTGGAAGTCGAAGCGCTGCGACGCGCGACGCTCAAGATGAACCTGATCGGTGCTCATGATTTCTCCGATACCCGGCGTTACAGCAGACGGTCTTGCCGGGGTGACATCGCAGTCGGAAATATCCGGCCGACTTCGAACATCGACTACTCTACTCCACGGCGGACCAGTGCGGAAGGGCGAAGTTTTTGCCGAGAGCCGGAGTTCCCATTTTGAGCCGCTCCCGCCGCAGTTGTCTCCAGAAGTTGCGGACATTATGCAAAACAGCGAGACTGGAAGGGACCGATTCGGGTTCCTCCGACGGATCTCTCGGGTAATTATTGGTGAACTCCGGACAAGCGGCGCAGAAAACAGGATGGCTACCAGCCACCCTCCGGGCCTTGCGCCACCGTAACTTCCAGCTTTTCTTCAGCGGACAGCTGGTCTCCCTGATCGGCACCTGGATGCAAAGTATTGCAGAGTCATGGCTGGTTTATCGTCTGACCGGTTCTGCGCTGCTGCTGGGCGCAACGGGATTCGCCAGCCAGATTCCTGTATTCCTGGTCGCGCCGCTGGGCGGCATCGTGGCTGACCGGTTCAACCGCCAGCGAATCGTAATCGGTACCCAGATCTCGTCCATGATTCTGGCCCTGATCTTTGCCACGCTTACCCTCACCGGAGTCATACGGGTGTGGCACATCTTCGTGCTGGCGGCGCTGCTCGGAGTGGTGAATGCCTTCGACATTCCCGCGCGGCAGTCCTTTCTGGTGGACATGGTGGGCAAGGAAGACCTGATGAACGCCATCGCGTTGAACTCGACCATGTTCAACGGCGCGCGAATCATCGGCCCCGCCATCGCCGGGATCCTGGTGGCCAGGATCGGCGAAGGCTGGTGCTTTCTCGCCAACGGTCTCAGCTACATCGCGGTCATCAGCGGACTGTTGATGATGCGAGTGACCAAGCCGGCGCGCCTCGCATCGCACGGCCCGGCGCTGGCACACCTGATCGAAGGTTATCGTTTCGCACGCCACACCGCGCCCATTCGCTCCCTGCTGCTTCTGCTTGGGACTGGTGAGCCTGGTGGCGATGCCCTACACCGTGCTCATGCCCGTCTTCGCGGACCAGATTCTGCACGGTGGAGCTCGCGGCCTGGGAATTCTGATGGGAGCGACCGGCGTGGGCGCGATGCTGGGAGCGCTTACGCTGGCCACGCGCTCCGGAGTGCTTGGGACTGGGCCGCTGGGTCGCATTCTCATGCGGCGGCTTTGGCTTCTTCCTGGTGATGTTTTCCTTCTCACACCATTTCTGGTTGTCGGCCGCCTTGCTGCTGCCGGTGGGATTTTGCATGATGCTGGGAATGTCGTCTTCGAACACGCTGATTCAGGCGATGACTCCTGACCATCTGCGCGGCCGCGTGATGGCGATGTATACCATGATGTTCATGGGAATGGCGCCCTTCGGCTCTCTCTTCGCGGGAGCATCGGCAGAACACCTGGGAGCCACGCTTCACAGTTGCCGTCGGCGCGGTGGCGTGCATCGGCGCAGCGGTTCTCGTTCTTCTTCCATCTGCCGAAGATCCGGGTCGAAGCCCGCCAGCTGATCCTGGCCCAGGACGTCGCCGGCGGCGAACCGTCGGTCGAGATGACCGCAAGAGTCGTCGAAGATAACTAAGCGCACTGTCATCATGAGTCGAAGGACCTCTATCGCCACCTAGAAGGCGCAAATCGAAGCTTGTGCCGCTGAGCTTTTGTAGCTCGGGCATCATGCCGGCCCGTCGGTGCCGGCGGGACGCCGGCGCTACGAAAACCTACTACTGCCCGCGTATCGCGTGTACGACTTGACCGCAGGGAACTGTGCGCGAAAGGCGCGGGCGTCAACGTAACCACCATCATCAGCAAAGCGAACGCCGCCAGCCAGCGCCGCCCAGGCGTTACTCCGGGCCATTCCTCCACCATGGGATGCCGCATGCCGCTGATGCGCAGCAGGATTGCCCACAGCAGCCAGCCCGCCCAGAAATAAAACGCCATCGGAATCAGCGCCAGAATGGTCAGCCGCGACACGATTCGATGCGCCCGCGGATTGAGCGCGAAAACAATGTGTCCACCATCGAGTTGTCCGCCGGGCAGGAGATTGAGCGCGGTCGCGAACATCCCCACCCAGGCCGCAATGGCGGTGGGGTGGAAATAAATATCCTGCAGCGGCGACGATCCTCCGTGCGACGTTAGCCAGCGGCAGCACGGTCCACGACCATGCGGAAGATCAACGGATATCCCATCTCGATATCCGAATTCGCCATCACACCCGGCACCACGCGGGAATGCGGCATCGCGATCACCAGCACGGTGAACGCGACGACAAATCCGGCGATGGGCCCGGCAATTCCGATGTCGAACAGCGCGCAGCGGGAGCGAATAGGAGACCGTATGCGAATGACTGCTCCCAGCGTGCCAATCAGAGTAGGCGCGGGAATGAAAAAGGGAAGCGTGGCGTACACACCGTAGTAGCGGCAGTACAGATAGTGCCCCATCTCGTGCGCCAGAAGAATCAGCAGCAGCGTGGCCGAAAAGGGAATTCCGAGCAGCAGGCGCGAAGGTTCGTGAAGGGCCCAGCCGACGGGAAAGAGCGGCAGAGTTTCGTCTCCATGAACAAACGGCGGCACGTTGTGCAGGAAATCGAATTCCATTTTTGCGCCGACCACCAGCGTGGTGAAAATCGTCGCCACAAACAGCAGGATGTGCAGCCAATACCTGGGATTGGGCGGCCGGACAACATACACTTCTGCGGGCAGGTATTCGGGCGGTGGAGCGGGAAGTGAAGGAGTAAGGTCGGACATGAAAACTCGGACGCTTTGGCGATGATACGTGGAGACGAGGGTTGTTGCCGCGCGGATCACGCCGACGGCTCCGGCCGAGAACTGTCCGGGGACAGCAGTCCTAACCTATTCGATCGACTGCAACTCCTTGCCGGGCTTGAACCGAACCGCCTTGCCGGGCGGAATCGAGACTTCGGCGCCGGTGCGCGGATTGCGTCCGATTCCGGTCTTGCGCGGCCGCACGTTAAACACGCCAAAGCCCCGCAATTCAATACGATCGCCCTTGGTGAGCGAGCGCCGCATGCTCTCGAAAACGGTTTCGACGGCCAACTCGGCCTTGGTCTTGGTAATCCCGGTCTTGTTCACCACTTCGTTGATAATGTCGAGCTTGATCACTGGCGGCTCCCGTCGTCGGACTGAGAATAACCTACCAAGTGATTGATGCTAAGGGACATAAGAGAGATTGTCAACGGCAGCGTGTGTCCCGTAAGATCAATTGTATCCCAGTCGTCAGTCCTCAGTCGTCAGTCTTCAGGAAAAGCGCCAAAATGCCTGCGCGAGAGTGGGGATTTTCCTGACGACTGAAGACCGACGACTGAAGACTGCATTTAAGGAGTTGCATGCTCAAGAGCGACCGCTGGATCCGCAAGATGGCCATAGAGAACGACATGATTAACCCCTTTTCCGAGAAGCAGGTGCGGGAGGGCGTGATCTCTTACGGTCTGTCTTCCTATGGCTACGACTTGCGCGTGGCCGACGAATTCAAGATCTTCACCAACGTCAACTGCACCGTGGTTGATCCCAAGAATTTCGATGAAAGATCATTCGTCACCATAAGTTCGGATTGCGCCATCGTCCCGCCCAACTCGTTTGCTCTGGCACGCTCGGTCGAGTACTTCAAGATTCCCCGCGAGGTGCTGACCATCTGCGTAGGCAAATCCACCTATGCCCGTTGCGGCATCATCGTGAACGTCACGCCCTTCGAGCCGGAGTGGGAAGGCTTCGTCACGCTGGAGATTTCGAACACGACGCCGCTGCCCGCGAAAATCTACGCCAATGAAGGTCTCTGCCAGATTCTCTTCTTCACCGGAGACGAAGTCTGCGAAGTCAGCTACGCGGATCGCAAAGGCAAGTACCAGTCGCAGAAGGGAATTGTGCTGCCGAAGCTGTAAAGCCGGACGTCGGACTCCGGCCTTCAGACCTCGGCGTAGCTTTAGATTTTTTGATTTGTCCGATCCCGCTGAAAGCAAACGCCTGAAAGAAAAACGGTGAGGGATACGCCGAGGTCCGAGGTCTGACGCCCGCCGCCTATTTCTCTGTTCTCCCCCTCTTTAAACATGTACTTGATCGCCGGCTTGTAGATCAGCAGGTTGGACTGGCTGTTGCGAGTAACCTTCAGGCAGCTCTTGTCGTACCACTCGATCATGCCGTGAATTTCCTCGCCGTCGCGCAGCACGATCACCATCGGTGTCTTCGACTGCATCTGCTTCTGGTAGTAAAAGTTCTCGGCGTTGGTCTGTTCCGGGGGAGCGGGCTTTCGGCCGCCTCCGCTAGGCCGATCGCCGCGTTCGGGCCGATCCGTCCGGTCTCTGGGTTCGCTCATGGATGCCTGCGCATGATTATGATCGGTGCGGTTCAGTGAAGGGCGAATCAGCTTGCGATTGGCAAAACCCTCCGCCTCCACAGACCGATCGGCTGGAAGTGAATCGACTGCATCTTTCATGGCGCCACCGTTAGACACGCTTTTTGCGGGCCACAACAAGCGCTGCTGTGTTGTGGGATGAAGGCGTGAGTTGTTGATAACCTAGCACAGCAGCCTCGGCTATGACAATGGACAAGTAATGGGGGAGAAAGCACTTAGCAAATCAGCACTTAGCAATTGGCACTGCGCAATTAGGTTTTGGTGTCCAGGTTCCTTGCCAGAATCGGCCGTCGGGTGATTTAGGCCAATTGCCCATTGCCCATTGCTAGTTGCCAATCGCTAAGTGCTTCTTTCCAGCGCTGTCGCGAACGCATCCAGCGACAACGAGCGCAGCAGGTTGCGCCGCATGCCCCGCTCGACGTCGTTGAGGCGATCGGCGGCGAAGGCGATCCAGCGAAGTCAGCGGCTTCCGACAGCTTCTTCAGTTCTGTCTGGATGTCGGTATTGCGGACCAGGTCCGGCGTGCTCGAATTCAGGAAGGTCAGGTCTTGCAGCAGGCTGTAAAGCGTCCGCAACAGCCTTTCCAGCTTGTCGCGTCCATCGGCACCGGCACGGTAGGTCTCGGTCATCTTGAACAGGTCGCTGTGTTCTGTGCCGCGCAGAGCGGTATTTAGGATGGTCAGGGCCTGGGTACGAGCCGCGGTGTATCCGGCGAGATCGAAACTTCGGGCCGCGCCGATCGCACCGTTGGCCAGACGAGCGGCCAGGGCGCGCTGCTTGGCGGTCCACTCCGGACGATGCTTGGCGAGATCTTGTTCGATCTCCTCTGCCGGCAGGGCGGCCAGCGTGATGACCATCGAACGCGAGCGAATCGTCGGCAGCAGTTCGCCAGGGTTCTCGCGTCAGCAGAAAGATGGTGGCAAATTCCGGCGGTTCCTCCAACACCTTCAACAGCGAGTTGGCCGCCTCCTTCATGAACGAAGACTCGGTGAAGATGTAAACCCGCTCTCTGGCCTCGCCCGGACGGTAATAAATGGTCTCAATCACGCGCCGCACCTGGTCCACTTTGATCATCATCTGCGGCGGATCGGGCGGGATTACCAGCACGTCAGGATGGGTCTGAACAAACAGGCGCGTTTCTTTCTTGTCCGTCTCGCGCAAGTTTTCCCGGGCTTCGACTGCCTCCTCGAAGCGGGCATCGAGATCCTCTGATTGGGCGATGCGGACGCAGTTGGAACACTTGCCGCAGAAGTCGGGCAAGCCGTCCGTGGTAATGGGCTCAAGACAATTGATCGCCTTCGCCAGCATGAGCGCCAGCGTGTACTTCCCCGAACCCGCAGGACCTGCCAGAACCACCGCCTGGGGAAAGCGGTCGCGTGCCAGCATTTCGCGCAGGCGATGGACGACGTCGGAATTGCCGTGGAAGTCGGTGAACAAAGCTGTCAGCTTTCAGCTAAGCAATTGGAATTGGCATTTGGCCAGACAGGATTTGCTGAGTCTAGCAGATCCGCGCGAGCCCCAATTGCTAACTGCTTGACTGATAGCTGAAAGCTGAGAGCCTGTTCACGCCATCTTGGCGACCAACTTCACCCTCTTCCGCACAATCTCCAGGATCCGCGCATGGGTTTCCGCCGCCGTTCCGCGCGCATCAACCAGCACAACTCTCTGCGGTTCGCGAGCTGCAATTGCCAGATACGCGCCGCGGACTCTGGCGAAGAAAGCTCGGCTCTCCTGTTCGAAGCGGTTCTCGTCGTGCTTGCCGCGGCCATTTTTGGCGGCGTCGGCTTTGTTGCGGCGGCGGGCGCGCTCTACGCTTGCGGCCACATCGGAGTCCATGAGGATGGTGAGGTCAGGCTGCAAGCCGTAGCACAAGATGCGATGCAGAGCCAGGACTGGTTCGCTGCCCAGCTTGCGGCCTCCACCCTGGTAGGCTTCGGTGGAGTCGGTGAAGCGGTCGCAGAGCACAACCCGGCCTTCCGCCAGCGCGGGCTGGATCACTTCCGTGATGTGCTGGGCGCGCGAGGCAAACATCAGGGCCAGTTCCGCCATGGGCGAGAGGCCGGCAGTGGCGGTATCGAGCAAGAGTCGGCGGATTTTCTCTCCCATGGCGGTTCCACCCGGCTCGCGAGTTCACCACCACAGACAAGCCTTGCGCGCGAAATACGGCCGCCAGCTTCTCCAGTTGCGTGCTTTTGCCGCAGCCGTCGAGTCCTTCGAAGGTGATGAACCGGCCGCGATGTGGGTGTGGAGACACAGCGGAATGATAAATCAGTGCTTGGCCTTTGGAACACTCGTGTGGGGCGGGCGCCCTCGCCCGCTTTTGCAGTTGATGTTGTTTTTTTAGGTTGAAAGTCTCTTCACCAACCGGCGTGACCCAAAGTCAAAGGCAGCGAGCGGTGGCGCCGCCCTACACGAGGTGACCAGACCTGTCAGCGACTGTTATATTCATCTGTCTTAAAACGATTTGGTAATGGCCCAAGGAGCGTGTTCGTGACCAATTTCCCCGGGAAGATTTTTCGTCATGTTTTCCTGATAATCGCGTTTGTCTCGCCGATGTTTGCCGCGGGCGTGGCTGCCCCACACGTAAGCGTTTCTGTGGATGCTACCGACGCGCCGCGAAAAGTCTTTCATTCTCGGTTGATGATTCCGGCCAAGCCGGGCACGCTCACTCTTTACTATCCCAAATGGATCCCCGGCGAGCACGGCCCCACTGGTCCTATTCAAGATCTTGCCGGACTGAAGTTCACGGCCAACGGACAACCTCTGGCCTGGCGCCGCGATCTCCTGGACGGTTGGACATTCCACGTCGAAGTCCCTTCCGGCGCGTCAAGCATCGAAGCCTCGCTGGATTTCATCTCGCCTGCCGGTTCGGAGGAGGGCATTTACACCGGAGGTGCTACCGCCACCGACAAGTTGGCAGTGGTCAACTGGAACGCCATGGTGTTGTATCCCGAGGGATGGACCTCGGACGAACTGACCTATACCGCCAGCTTGCGTTTGCCGGCCAACTGGAAATTCGGCACGTCACTGGCCGTGGCGTCACAATCCGTGGGAGAGACCGAGTTCGCCCCGGTTTCGCTGACCATGCTGGTGGATCGCCCCGTCATCACCGGAGAATATTTAAAAGTTGTTCCGCTCAACGCGGGACAGACTCCGCCGGTCGAGATGGACATTGCGGCCGACAGCGCGGCCGCGCTTGAGGCTCCCCCTGAAGTTTGGGAACATTACAAGAACCTCGTCGCTCAAACCAACGCGCTGTTCGGAGCGCAGCACTACCGCGACTACCACTTCCTCTACAGCCTGAGCGATCACGTGGCCCACTTCGGTCTGGAACATCACGAATCGAACGACAGCCGCCTGGGCGAACGTGCGCTGGTCGATCCCACGAAGCGTCTTCTGGGCTCGGGATTGTTGTCGCACGAATTCGTGCACTCCTGGAACGGAAAATACCGGCGCCCCTACGACCTCGCCACGCCCGATTACGAAAAGCCGATGCAGACCGACCTGCTGTGGGTCTACGAGGGCCTGACTCAATATTTGGGCGAGATCCTCACCGGCCGCATGGGGGAGCGAACGCCAGAGGAATTCCGCGACTTTCTCGCGTATACCGCGGCCTATCTGGACCATACGCCGGGGCGGGCCTGGCGCAATCTGCAGGACACCGCCGACGGCGTTCCCGCAATGCAGGATGCGCCCCCCCAGTGGGAATCATGGCGGCGGGCGCTTGACTACTACGACGAAGACGAACTGAACTGGCTTTGGGCGGACACGATCATTCGCCAGCAGACCCACGGCCGGAAATCCATCGATGATTTTTGCCGGGTTTTCCACGGCCCTCCGAGCGGACCGCCGCAGGTGAAGACATATAACTTCGACGACATCGTCAATACGCTGAACCAGGTTGCGCCCTACGACTGGCGCGGATTCTGGACTGAGCGTCTGACTAACCACGGGCCGGGCGCGCCGCTTGGCGGCATCGAAGGCAGTGGTTGGAAACTGGTCTATGACGAGACACGTTCGCCGCTGATGGTGGCCGAGGAGGGCTACCGGGGTTCTGTCAACGCTGCGTACTCCATCGGATTGTGGCTGAAAGAGGACGGACTCGTCACCGATACCGTGGAAGGGATGCCGGCGGCGCGGGCCGGAATCGGGCCTGGGATGAGGCTGGTTGCCGTCAACGGGAAAAAGTTCTCGAAGGAAGTGCTGGGAGACGCGTTGCGCGGAGGCAAGAACAGCTCGGCGCCGCTCGAGTTACTGGTCGAGAACACGGAGTACTACAAAACTTATAAGCTGGACTATCACGACGGAGAAAAATTCCCCCACTTGGTGCGGGATGAGAGCAAGCCCGACCTGCTGAGCGACATCATCAAACCACACTAGCAGTCTTCAGTCGTTAGTCTTCAGAAAGGTTGGTTTCATCAGAACAGTGGGTTTTTGACGACCGACGACTACAAGACTCCGGCGAACAGATCGGTTTCCTGTACGACAGGCCCTCCGTTTTGCGCTGCCGCGAGATGAAAAAGCTCTCTCCCGCCGCGCTTACGCGCGTGCTCTTCGAATATTGACCACAGCGGTTGCTGCGTGGTGTGCGCGCGGAATGCCTCGAGTTTGGTTTCGAGGTAGTTGCCGATCTCGATGGTAGTTGTGATCGGCGGCAGAGTGATGGGCTGGCGTCCGGGGAGAGTGAACTCGGCTGCTGTGTGGTACAGCTTCTGGATTTTGTGAGGTGTAACCGAACCGGTCAACTGATCCGGAAAGCGATTGCTTCGCCCCGACCAGTGGAAAGCAAGCGTGGCGAACATCGATGCCATCGTGTGATCGGTGTGACCCGTGACGCTGCCCGCCGCATCGAACGTGAGCAAGACCTGGGGACGAAATTCCCGGATGCGCCGCGAGAGATCGGAAACCACGCGCTGCATCTCCAACCGGTGAAGCTGGCCGTCGGGATAATCGAGCATGATCCCGCGCGACACTTTCAGTATCTCGCAGGCGGCGGCGAATTCCTTACGCCGTAACTCGCCAAGTTCCTGATCACTGCGCGCGCTGCCGCGATGCGTGGCAGCTTGCCCCGCCGTCAGGCAAATGACGCAGGTTTCCACGCCTCGCTCTTGATAGAGACGCAAAGACCCGCCGAAACTGCTGGCTTCGTCATCCGGATGCGCGGTTACCACCATCATGCGCCGCATGCAGGGATTGTACATTCCGCGACTTACTTTAACGGAGGACGCCGTCCTCGATCACAAACAAAGGGTTTTAGTAGTTACGCGCCAGGACTGGACAGCAGGATCTGAGGTTCTCCGTCTTCCTCGAACATGAAGGCCAGCACGTCTTGCGGGACCGGCGCATTCCAGACCGGCGCGAAAGATTGGCGATGCAGCGGAGAAGGTCCGTGCTCGCGCAAGGCTGCCAGGTGACGAGGGGTGCTGTAGCCCTTGTTCGACGCTAGTCCGTAGACAGGGAAGACCGGGTCCCATTCAACAATCATGCGGTCGCGCTCGACCTTAGCCAGGATCGAAGCAGCGGCGATTGAGGCCGAGAGGGCATCGCCGTGAATGATGGGTTGCTGCGGAAGGTCGCAGTCCAGGCGCAACGCATCCACCAGCAAGTGGTCGGCGCAGGGGGCGAGGCCAAAAACCGCCTCACGCATGGCCACGCGCGAGGCTTGGTAAATATTGATCTGGTCGATGCGGGCGGCGTCGACTGCGGCAATCGCCCAGGCGACGGCATGCTCGCGAATTCTTTCTGCCAGGATTTCACGACGTTCCGCCGGCAACAACTTGGAATCGCGCAGGCCGCGAATGCGGTACGCCGGATCGAGGATCACCGCCGCAGCGACTACGGGTCCGAACAGTGAGCCGCGTCCGACTTCATCCACCCCAGCGACCAGGCGCGCGCCCCGCTGCCACATTTTCTTTTCAAACTTCAAAGTGCAATGCAGCGTCTTGAGCAACCGCAGTTTGGCGGCGGATGCGGAGAGTGGCTTCCCCAGACCGGATTTGAGTTTTGGAGACACAGAGACTGATCTACAGACATCTTCACTCAGTGCAAGCTTGTGGCGCAATGTGGAAAACCGGCGAGAGCCGGTTTAGGACAAAACTAACTGATCCGGAGATGCGTCTTTGCCTCGACTGTTTGTGATGGAGGACGGGCGTCCCGCCCGTCGAGCATAGGCACTGCATGACGGGCCGGGACGCCCGTCCCATGAGCGGCGAAGCGGCGTAAAATGTAGCCCGGAGCACGAGCTTGGCCGCAAGGCGCCATGGGCTGAGTGGCCGAAGGTAACATTACCTCCCATTACCGCGGTAAATTGACCGACCCACGGCCGGTTGCTAGCCTCAAGCAGAGAAGTGTTCACCTGGCGGCCCACTTGAAAGAAGAACACCCTAAAGCATCGGAGCGCCAGAACAAGCGCCTGCATGTCGCGCTTCCCATTCGCGTTACGTATTGGGATGATGCCCAAAAACCCTGTCTCGAGATTGCCTGCACCTACGACATTTCCGAGCACGGTGCCCGCGTCACCGGCCTGCGCTGCGTGAAGGAAGCCGGAGAAGTCATCGCCATCGAGCGGGGCAAGAGCAAGGCGTTCTGCCGCGTAGTGTGGGTTGGAGAACCTAACTCGGAGTTGCAGGGTCAAATCGGCCTGCAGTGTGTGGAAGCGGACCGAGTATTGTGGGAAGCCGAACTGCGCGACATGGTAGAGACCTACGAACCTGTCGTGGTAGATGCAGACGCAAAACGACCTCGTACCTTCGCTGCCCACGAACGCCGCCGTCGCCGCGAGCGCTTTAGTCTGGAAGGAACGGCGGAGCTGGTTGAAGCAGGTACCCAGAATTCCAAGGCAAACAGCGTAGTGCTGAAGAATATGTCGGAGATTGGCTGCCTGGTGCTGACCAACCAAATAGTGCCGGCCGGCACTAATTTGATTGTGACGCTGCACGTCGATGATCAAACGTTGACGCTAAAGGGTCAAGTCAAGCATGCGGATCCGCATCTGGGACTCGGAATCGAATTCCACAAGATCCGCAAGGGCGAACGCCAGATCCTGCAGTTCCTGATCCGCAAGTTGGCCGAAAAGAACTTCGAAGACACCCTGCAGTTCGAAATCCACAAATAGAAGGCCGACTTCAGGCTTCGGACCTCTGACGTCAGCCAAACCAGCATGGTATTCGCCGAGGTCTGACGTCTGATGCCTGACCTCACTACTTCGCGGCGACTTCCGCGACTGCCTGCTCGCGATCAACGTCCTTCAGACGGGCCGCCTTGCCCTTGAGGCCGCGCAGATAGTACAGCTTGGCGCGGCGAACTTTCGAAGAGCGCAGCAGTTCCACTTTGTCCACGACCTTGGAATGGAGCGGGAAGATGCGTTCGACGCCGTGGCCAAAGCTGATCTTGCGTACCGTGAAGCTGGCCTGCGGCCCACGGCTGCGCGCAATCACCACGCCCTCAAATGCCTGCAGGCGTTCCTTGTCGCCTTCCTTGATCTTCACGTGGACGCGAATGCTGTCGCCCGGCACGAATTCAGGAATGTCGGTGCGCTTGGTCTTGGCCAGAAGTTTTTCGATGATCAGGTTAGTCACGATCTTGTCCCCCAGTGACAGAAATCTTGGAATTTGTTGCACCTTGCTCGTCCGTAATGCGGGCCAGTAATTTCTTATCTTCTTCGCCGAGCGCGGCGTCCTCTAACAGATCGGGCCGGTTGCGCAGCGTTTTCTCTAAAGCCGTCCGCCGCCGCCAGCGGCGTATTTCCTCATGATTGCCGGAAACCAGAACTTCAGGCACCTGCAATCCGCGAAAGTCCGCCGGACGCGTGTAGTGCGGATAATCCAACAATCCGCCCGAAGCGCATGTGGAGTTGGCGCCACCCACTTCCACGGTCGGAGTCACCGTAAAAGACTCTTGCCGCGTCGAGGCATCGTTTCCCAATGCGCCGGGAATGAGCCGCGCCATCGCATCCAGAATCACGGCCGCGCCCAACTCGCCGCCGCTCAGCACGTAGTCTCCGATCGACAACTCGCGATCGGCAAGATGCTCTCCTACGCGCTCATCCACGCCTTCGTAGCGGCCGCAGATCAGAACGATCCGTTCCAGCGTCGACAGTTCTTCCGCCACGCTCTGGTCGAAACGCCGGCCCTGGGCCGACAGCAGTACCACACTCTGCGTCGAACCGGCCGCAAGGCGCTCCGAACGGCTTTGGATATTCAGTCCTTCAATACATTCAAAAATCGGTTCCGGCTTCAGCACCATGCCTTCGCCGCCGCCGAAAGGGCGGTCATCCACGGTGCGGTGCCGGTCGTGGGCAAAAGCCCGCAAGTCGTGGACTTCGATTGCTGCTAAACCCGCTTCGCGGGCCCGGCGAACAATGCCGTAATCCAGCGGTCCGCGAAAAAAGTCAGGAAAGATCGTTAGGATATCGATCTTCATCGCGAACCCAAGCCCCTGTCATGCTGAGCAAACAAGCCGCGCTTTGCGCAGCGGGAGGGTCGAAGCAACCCCTATACCCGACACCAGTTTAGAAGGTAGGGATCCTTCGACTCCCCTCAGGATGTCTATTTTTTGCTGTGCTTCTGCTGCTCTTTCTCTTCTGCTGTCAGCGGAGCGTTCAGCTCGAGCATGCCTTCCGGCAGACTCATGTAAATCTTCTTGTGTTCCAAGTCCGTGCTCTTCAAGTACGCTTCCGCGTAAGGGATCTCGTACTCCTTCGATCCCACCTTGATGATCAGCAGCGGGGCTTCACCCGCTCCAAACTGAACGTCAGCAACCAAACCAATCTCGTGATCGCCGTCGAACACCACGCATCCGACAAGATCGCTGACGTATGCCCAGCCAGGCTCCAGCTTTGATCGATCGCGGGCCGGAACCTGCAACTCGCATCCAATCAGCGTTTCCGCCTTGGAAATCGAATCGACGCCTTCAAACTTCAAGACCAGGTAGCTCTTGTGCGGCCAGAGCTCCTCGATCTTCAACTCCCGCCGGGGTCCGTTTCCATCCTTGGGCAGGGCCCAGAGCCGCATGCCTGGCTGAAACCGATCCGGGATATCGCTGTGCAGCTCGGTTGCAACGTCGCCGCGGCGTCCCTGGGTCTTGAGAACGCGTGCCAGCGTAATGAACTCGTCAGCTATTCCAGAATCTCCAGCGTGAAGCGCTTGTTGAACTTCGAACTGGCGGCGCCCAGCAGATTTCGCATGGCCCGGGCGGTGCGTCCCTGCTTGCCGATAACCCGGCCCATATCGTTCGGGCCGACCGTGAGCTCGAGCACGGACTCCGCGCCCTCTTCGACCTGATTGACCGAGACTTGCGCCGGATCATCGACCAGAGCCTTGGCAATCTGCTCGATCAGAACGCGCATGTCGCCAGTTGGCTCGCTCATCCTCGCCTCAAAATGATTGGTCATCCCGGCCTGGCTCAGCCAAAGCAGGATCGTTTTATTCGGTGGAGTTTACCGTGATGCGCACGGGAAGATCAGGCAACTGAAGTGGCGACTGGCGCCGGCTTGGACACGATCTTGGTGACTCGGTCCGACATCTTGGCGCCCTTCGATACCCAATAGTCAATACGCTCGCGCTTGAGTTCAATACTGGCGGGGCTGGTGCGAGGATTGTATGTTCCGACGACCTCGACCGGACGGCCATTGCGCGCGCGTTCCTTCTCGATGACCACCACACGATACTGCGGTTGTTTGCGCGCACCCGTGCGCGACAGACGAATCATTAACACAGAGCTTAGGTTCCTTTCCTATTTGCTTCAGGCAGGCTGAGACAAACCATTATTTTTGCAGAATTTAGCCGGATTAGCAAGTTTGGGTGGAACGCAGGACGGGCGTTGCGCCCGTCCTGCAATGGCCTTTGCTCGCCGGGCGGCGACGCCCATCCTCCATCGCACTCTAAATTCATCCAAAATTTGTACCTACAGCCTGCATTCTTGCTAATATAACCAGTTCGGTAGAGCTCGGCTCACCAGGGAGACAAGAACCATGACCTACGTGATCGCAGAACCGTGCATCGGAACCAAGGACACTGCTTGCGTGGACGCTTGCCCGGTGGACTGCATTCATCCTAAAAAAGATTCTCCGGCGCACGCGGAAGAAGAGATGCTGTACATCGATCCCGTAGAATGTATCGACTGCGGCGCTTGCGTGCCCGTCTGTCCGGTGTCGGCCATCTTCGCTCTGGACGACCTGCCGGAAAAGTGGGCGTCGTTTACCGAGCGGAATGCGAAATATTTCGGAAGATAGCTTTGAGCTTTCAGCTCTCGGCTTTCACTATCAGTAAATCCCGTGGTTTCTCACTGAAAGCTGAGGGCCGAAAGCTGCTTTACTTTCCATCTCCCCACTACTCCATTACAATCAAACGTTAACCTGCTGGGCTTCCATGGCACTTAAGGAGTCGGAAGCGATCGTCCTGCGCACGTATCCTTTGCGCGAAGCCGATTTGCTGGTCACGCTGTTCACGCGAGCGGAAGGGAAAGTACGCGGCGTGGCGCGCTCAGCCAAGCAATCGAAGCGGCGGTTTGGGGGAGCGCTCGAACCGCTTACCTACGTCCGGGCCTTTTACGAAGATCGCGAGCGGCAAGAACTGGCCCGTCTGGATTCCTGCGAGGTGCTCGAATCTCCGCTGGCGACGGAAGTAGGGTATCCGCGGGCGGTCGCACTGGCGCATGTGGCGGAGTTGCTGGACGAGTTACTGCCCGAGCGCGAAGTTAACGACGCTGCATTCCGGCTGGCGCTTTCGGTGATCGCGGGATTGCGCGGACCTGATGTCTGGATGCCGGTGACGTATTTCGAGCTGTGGATGACCCGTCTGATGGGCTATCTGCCAGACCTGGGTGAATGCACGGTTTGCGGACGCACCCTGAACGGCAGCCGGGCATTCTTTCACGTATTGACGGACGGCCTGATGTGCGCCGACGACAAGCGGCTGGCGTCATCCGAGATTTCCGGAGAATCGCGGGCGCTGGCTGGCCAAATGTTTCGCGCGCCGGTAGAAAGTTTTGCGGGAACGCCCTGGCCCAAGAAGCAGGGCAGCGATCTGCGCAAGTTTCTAATTCAGATCCTGCAGCGGAACATTGAGAAAAAGCTGGTGACGGCTGGAATGCTGGAGAAAATCACCGCCTAGTTTTCGCTGAGAACTGAGAACCAAAAACTAGGAACCGAATCACGATCGCGATCCGTTGCATGCCAAGTCCCAAGCCCAATCCGCTCACGTTCCAGGAACTCATCCTCCGCCTGCAGACTTTCTGGGCAGAGCGTGGATGCGTCCTGCAACAACCCTATGACGTCGAAGTCGGAGCGGGCACGATGGCGCCGGAGACTTTTCTGCGTGTGCTGGGGACGCAACCCTACAAAGTCGCTTATGTGCAGCCCTCACGCCGCCCTGCGGATGGACGCTATGGAGAAAATCCAAATCGCCTGTTCAAGCACATGCAGCTCCAGGTCATCCTGAAGCCGCCGCCGGAAAATGTGCAGGAACTGTATCTCGAGTCCCTCGGCGCGATGGGCGTTGATCTGCGTCAGCACGACATCAAGTTCGAAGAGGACAACTGGGAGTCGCCAACCCTGGGGGCGTGGGGAATCGGCTGGCAGGTCATGCTGGATGGACTCGAAATCACCCAGTTCACGTATTTCCAGCAGTGCGGTGGCGTAGATCTGGATCCAATTTCAGCCGAACTGACCTATGGGCTGGAACGCATCGCATCGTTCTTGCAGGATAAGGACTCGATTTACGACATCGTGTGGGCCCGCGATCCTGGGAACGGTCGGATCACGACGTATGGTGACGTGCGTTTCGCCGATGAGCTGCAATTCTCCGTGTACAACTTCGAATTTGCCGACGTCGAAAAGGCGTGGAAGCATTTTGAATTGTGCGAAGGAGAGTGCAAGACGCTGCTGGAGAAGTATGCAGCGGCGCCGGGCAGAGAGAACATCGATGGAACCGGGCGTGACAGACAACGTTTTCCCCTGCTCGCGGCTTATGATCTCTGCCTGAAATGCTCGCACCTGTTCAATATCCTGGATGCCCGCGGCGCGATCTCGGTGACAGAGCGCGTGGGCGTGATTGCGCGAGTAAGGGCGCTGGCGGTGGGAATCGCAAAAGCCTTTGTAGATCAGCAGCGCGGAGAATCGCCGTCGCGCTTAGAGGAAGATACGGCCGCAGAGCGCAAAGTAAAAAAAAAGAAGACGGCGGAAGTAGCGCCCACTACCGCGTAGTATTGTCATCCTGAGCGGAGCGGAATCTTTCACGCCGGGAAGTTTCCGCGTCGAAGGCCCCCTATAGCCGGCAGATTGCTGATTGCTGATTGCTAGGGGTCCTTCGACTCCCAAGCTCGCTCGCAAGCAAGCAAACTTGCTCCGCGCAAGATGACAAGGGGTTGACGTTAATGCCAGATTTTCTGCTCGAGATCGGTTGCGAAGAGATTCCAGCGCGGATGATTGACGCGGCGTCGCTGGAGTTGCGCGAGCGCGTTCACAAGCTGCTCGAGCGCGAAAGGCTGCTGCCCGCGAGCGCTCTGAGCTATCTCGACACGCCTCGCCGTCTTGCGGTGCTGGCGACGACCATTCCCTCCGCACAACCCGACGTCATCGAGCAAGTGACCGGTCCGTCGGTGAGCGTCGCTTTCAAAGACGGGCAGCCCACTCCCGCGGCGCATCACTTTGCAAAGAAGGCCGGTGTTGACGTTTCCCAACTGCAGCGCAGCGCAACTCCGAAGGGCGAATATCTTTCGGCGAGGGTCACGAAGCGCGGACGTCCAGCGGTTGAAATTCTGGCCGAAGCTCTTCCCAAAGAAATCGCCTCCATCTACTGGCCCAAGAATATGTACTGGCGAAAGCCGAACGAGCGCTTCGTGCGGCCGGTGCGTTGGCTGGTGGCGATGCTGGACGCCGAGGTCATCCCACTGGAGTTTGCCGGAGTGCGCGCCGGGAACCATTCGCGTGGACATCGAATTTTGGCAGATGGATCAGTCTCGATTCCGCGGGCCGGCGCGGCTTACGTGGCATCGTTGGAACGGGCCAAGGTCCTCAGTCGCGAGCAAAGAGAAAAGCAGATTCGCAAAACTCTCGATAGCGCGACGCGCACCATCCCCGGCGCCCGCTGGCGCGAAGATCAATCGCTGCTCGATACGGTAGTCAACTTGACCGAATGGCCTTCGGCGATCCTGGGTTCTTTCGATCCGGAGTTTTTGGAGCTGCCCGAAGAGGTTCTGGTTACGGTGATGCGCGACCATCAGAAATATTTTGCGGTGGAGGACTCGCGGGGCACTCTGTCACCGCACTTTCTGGCGGTGCTGAACACGGACGGCGATCCCGGCGGCATCATCCGGCACGGACATGAGCGGGTCTTGCGTGCGCGCTTCAACGACGCCCGCTTCTTCTGGCAAACTGACCAGAAGCATTCACTGCGTGAACGGACCGCGTGGCTGAAGAATGTCACCTTCCAGAAAGATTTGGGCAGTTACTACGACAAAGTGCTACGAATACAGCGGGTATGCAGTTGGATGTGTGAGAACATTCGCCAGCGCGGCATTGCGCTGCGCCCAGGGGTGATCCACAAAGCGGCGTTGCTGGCCAAGACTGATCTGACCACCGAACTGGTCAAAGAGTTCACCGAACTGCAGGGCATTGTGGGCGGCTTGTACGCCAGAGTGCAGGAACTCGATCCCGACATGAAAGCCGATGCGCGCGAGGCTGTAGCGACGGCGATTTACGATCACTACAAACCGGTATCCATGGAGGACTCGGTTCCCCGGACGGTCGAGGGAGCCGTGCTCTCGATCACCGACAAGGCCGACAGCATCGCTGGAATGTTCGCGCTTGGACTTCAACCGACGGGGTCAAAGGATCCGTTGGCGCTGCGCCGTCAGGCCAACGGAATCGTCAGGACATTAGCTCAGCATAAGCTCCCGCTGAGTCTCAGCCAGTTATTCAAGGACGCTCGCGAAGCCTATCGCGGTTCGCCCGCTGAGACAAAGTTTGCTCCCTCTATTGATTACAGCAGTGCGGTGAAACACTTCTTGCGCGAACGCCTGGAATTCTACTTGCGCGACGCACTCGGTTTCGGCTACGACGTGGTCAACGCAGTGTTGGCCGCAGATGCAGATGATGTCGTCGATGCAGTTGCACGGGCGCAAGCGGTAAACGGTGTCTTACATCTGCCCGAATTCCAGGCTATCGCGGCAGCTTGCAAACGGATGCGCAACATCTTGAAGCAGGCGAAGGAAGCCGGGGTCGAGCCTGCCGCTCATTTTCGGGCTCTGCCCGATTCCGCCGGCGAAGAGAACAGACTTGCCGCCTACGTAGAGACTTACGCTCCCAGAGTCGAGGCACACCGGCAGAAGAAGCAATATCCAGAGGCTCTATCGCTACTTTCGTCGGCAAGAGAGCCGGTGGATGCGTTCTTCGACAAGGTCATGGTGATGGCCGATGATAAGCAAGTCCGAGCCAACCGTCTGGCGCTTTTGCAAACGCTGTTGAAAGAATTTTCCACCATCGCCGATTTCTCCGAAATCGTGACCGAAGGCAAAGAATCCAAAGAATCTTCGAAACAATAAAGGAAGAACACTCATTATGGCGACGCAAACTCTCCCCGAAACATTTGGCACCACGGAAAAGAATTCAGCCACCAAGTACGTTTTCTCCTTTGGCGGCGGCAAAGCCGACGGCAACGGCAAGATGAAAGACGACCTGGGCGGCAAGGGTGCCGGCCTTGCCGAGATGACCAACGCCGGGCTGCCCGTGCCTCCGGGATTCACCATCCAAACCGAGGCTTGCCGCGAATACATGCGCGCCAACGCCGTTTCCGCGGAAGTCGAGCGCCAGGTGGATGCCGCGCTGCAGAAGCTTGAGGAGCTGCAAGGCCAGAAACTGGGTAAGGGCGAGAATCCGCTGCTGGTCAGCGTCCGCTCCGGCGCGAAATTTTCCATGCCCGGCATGATGGACACCATCTTGAACCTCGGTCTCAACGATCAGAGCGTCGAGGCCCTGGCGAAACGCACCAACAATCCACGCTTTGCCGCGGATTCCTATCGCCGTCTCATCCAGATGTTCGGCGCCGTCGTAATGGATATTCCGAAACCTGCCTTCGACGGAGTGTTCGATGCAAAGAAGAAACAAAAGAAGGCCAAGCTCGATACTGATCTCGAGGCCAAGGCATTGAAGGAAGTGATCGAGGAATACAAGAAGGTGGTCAAGAAACACACCAAGCATGACTTTCCCCAAGACCCGCACGAACAACTTGTCATGGCGCGCGATGCGGTATTCCGTTCCTGGCAGAACGACCGCGCCAAGCACTACCGCCGCATCAACAACATCGACGACATGCTGGGCACCGCGGTCAACGTGCAGGCCATGGTGTTCGGCAATCTCGGCGACACCAGCGGCACGGGCGTGGGCTTCACCCGCAATCCCGCCAGTGGGGCGAAGGAATTCTATGGCGAGTTCCTGATGAACGCGCAGGGCGAAGACGTGGTCGCCGGTATCCGCACGCCGGTCCCGATACTCGAATTGCAGAAAGTCATGCCCCAGGTGTACGACCAGCTGCGCGAAATCACCACGCGCCTGGAAAAGCACTACAAGGACATGCAGGATTTTGAATTCACCATCCAGGAAGGCAAGCTCTACATGCTGCAAACGCGCAACGGCAAGCGTACCGGACCGGCCGCCGTGCGTGTCGCTATCCAGATGGTCGATGAAGGTCTCATCACAAAAGAGGAAGCAATTTTTCGGGTAGATCCCAACCAGGTCTACGAGTTCCTACTGCCGCGTCTGGATGAAAAGAGCGGCAAGGTAGAAGTTCTGGCCACCGGCCTCCCAGCATCACCAGGCGCGGCCGTCGGACAAATTGTTTTCACTGCCGATGAAGCCGTGGAAAAAGCCGGGCATGGCGCGACCAAGAATCCTGTGATTCTGGTGCGTGCGGAAACCACGCCCGAAGACATCCACGGCATGGAAGTTGCCGCTGGAATTCTGACTTCGCGCGGTGGCATGACCAGCCACGCCGCCGTGGTTACGCGCGGCATGGGCAAGTGTTGTGTGGCAGGTGCGGGAGACATTGAGGTGGACGAGAAAGCGCGCGAAATGCGGGTCAAAGGCCAGTTGTTCAAAGCCGGAGAGTGGATCTCACTCGACGGCACCACCGGACGCGTTATCAAGGGCAAACTTGGCACCATGGCGGCAAAGCCGGATGATCCTGAACTGATGAAGCTCATGAGTTGGGCGGAGCCGTACCGCAAGTTGGGTGTGCGCGCAAACGCCGACATCCCGCGCGACGCAATCCAGGCGCGGGCATTCGGAGCTGAGGGCATTGGCCTCTGCCGTACGGAGCACATGTTCTTCGGCGAAAAGAAACTTCCTCACATGCGCGCCATGATTCTTGCCAACACCGAGAAAGACCGTCGCGCCGCACTTAAGAAGCTGCTCCCGCTGCAGCGCGCTGATTTCGTCGGGGTGTTTCGCGCCATGGATGGTTTCCCGGTCACCATCCGCACTCTCGACCCGCCGTTGCACGAATTCCTGCCGCGACGCGAAGACCTTATGGTGGAAATCGCGGTGCTCGAAGCTATCAAGCCAAAATCTCCGAAGCTCAAGGGACTCAAGACTCTTCTGCGCCGGGTGGAGGAGTTGCACGAATTCAATCCCATGCTCGGACATCGTGGCTGTCGTTTGGGAATCACGTATCCGGAGATTACCGAGATGCAGGCCCGCGCCATCTTCGAAGCGGCCGTGGCCGTGGCCAAAGACGGAGTGAAGGTTTTTCCCGAAGTGATGATTCCACTCACCGCCACGCTGAAAGAAATGGCGAACCAGGCGGCAATCGTCCATCGCGTCGCCAAGGAAGTCTTCGAGGAAAAGGAAAGAAAGGTCGATTATCTCGTGGGCACGATGATCGAGTTGCCGAGGGCTGCGCTGGTCGCGGATGAAATCGCGAGGGAGGCCCAATTCTTTTCCTTTGGCACTAATGATCTGACCCAGACAACTTTTGGTTTCTCGCGCGACGACATCAACAAGGTGCTTCCCACCTATTTGGAAGAAGGCATCCTCAAGCAGGATCCCTTCGCCGTTCTGGATCAAGAGGGAGTCGGACAGTTGGTAAGGATAGCAACTGAGCGCGGTCGCAACACGCGTCCCGGCCTCAAAGTCGGCATCTGCGGGGAGCACGGCGGCGAGCCGTCATCAGTTGAGTTCTGCCACAGGGTTGGACTGAACTATGTGTCATGCTCGCCCTTCCGCGTTCTCACGGCTCGTTTGGCCGCGGCACAAGCGGCTGCGACCGATAAGCTGAAAGTTGAAGGCGGAAGAACAAAATAAATCGCACTGCGGGGAGCACGGATGGAAATTCCTTCGTGCTCCCTCAGTGTCCTCTGTGGCTTATTGCACTTTTTGGAGGCGGGCAATCAGCTTCTGAGCAAAGTTCTGCTCCGACTCCGACCAAAGCAGGCGAGCGTTGGCTCCGGAATTCTTTTCCACCTTGCTGGTGAACTCCACGAGCTTCTGCACATTGGCCCGAACTCTCGCCCCAGCCTCATCGGTCAGCGGTACATCTTCCTGAAGAAACGGCGAATCCAGGCCAAGGTCAACCTGGACGTGGCCTTCCTGCTGGTAAACCTCGTCATCAAACTCCAGACCGTGAACCAGAAACGTCACCGGAGACGGCCGCAGAGTCCACTCACCATTTTCCGCGAGCACCCACAAATCCCAAAGAGCGTCAAACATGTAAGCGTAGTCTTGATGAAGTAAGTCGGACGCGATGAGCACGGCTTCTTCCGGTGAAACTCCCGGCCTGAAACGCCGCTCGAGTATGGTCGGTTCACTCCACGAGACAGGATGAAGCGCCAGATCGGTGATCCCAGGCTGCGCCACTGAAAACGGAAATTGACGCATTACGGCCAAGGCATGAGGCAACATGTCGTCAACCTCAAAAGAAGAAAACCAAATACTCAGATAAAGAGGATCAGGCATGCGAGACGCGGACATCGCCGCTGCGCTTTATTCTAAATTATCGCGCCAAGCCCGTTGTCTTTTGACACTCTTCCAGCTGCGCTGTTAACATCAATCCTCAGTCGCAGGCTCCCACCTCAGCGCAGTGGTCCCCGTCGTCTAGCCTGGCCTAGGACATCGCCCTTTCACGGCGGTAACACGGGTTCAAATCCCGTCGGGGACGCCAAGCCTTTTCAGCAACTTACGGTTTCCCCTCCTCCTTTATATAGGCACAAAAAAGGAACAATTCTCGGCATCGACGCGAATGCATTTCATTGAAGCAGCAGTATTTTCGCACCGATCGCGCCATTTTCGAGCAGGCACAGATTAGGAACACCGCCCAGCAGACCGGTCTCAACCAGCAGCCGTTGTAGACGCCTGGAATCGGGAGCGCGAGTTGGAACCCGATACCATTTGGAAAACACATTCGACGAAGGTCACGTACGAGGGTTATCTTAGTGAGCCGCAAGCTCCGAGACCGCGGTTGATCTCGTTTTAAGCCAAGCGTCGCCATGATTGAGATCAAGACGCATTGTGGCAATTGCCTCACGAGCAGCGGTTTCATCCGCTAGCTGTTCGATCGACCCCAGAATCGTTCTGCGATGTTTGCGCTTGCCATCAGCGCCTGGTTCGCGCCATCTGAACTCCCAAACATCGGGTCCACGTTGCCTCTCCGCTCGTATCACGCTTCCGTTCTGCATGGATTTCCTTTCCGTAGCGAGGATGATCTGCTCTTGGAATTGCTCCTCGCGGCACAATCTAGGTACAAATTGTGTTCTAAAGCCGCTCAGAACGGGGGATAAATGTTGGAGAACAAGCGTGAGGTCATCGCTTTCCTGCGGCGATGTCCACTATCAACGCCTGGAACCGCCACGCTATCACGATGCGCACTGAGGTGGGCAAGTATCAACCGAAGGCGCGCCCAGTCTCCCAAACTGCTTAAAATAGGAATATGCTTGTCAAAACGTCGCATGGATCAGTTCCCGGATTGCCCACAATCCTGGAGCCATGTCGCCCATGGGACCTCGGAGCGAGATGTCTTACTGCGACGACCTGTGAGGATCCGCGCATGGCATCCTTGCCGCATGGCGAAGAACCTGGAGATGGACAGGATATTCGCCTTGTCGTCGACACCATCCCTACGTTGGCATGGTCCGCTGGTCCAGACGGCTCCGCAGACTTCTTCAATCAGCGCTGGCTGGACTATACCGGTCTATCTGCAAAGCAAGCTTTGGGCTGGGGATGGGAGGTTGCGATTCATCCAGCCGACCTGCCACGAATTCTGGAAACATTCCGGGATGCTTTGAATTCTGTAAAGCCGTACGAAGTGGAGGGCCGCTTCCGCCGCTTCGACGGCGAATTTCGCTGGTTTCTATTTCGTGCCAGCCCGTTGTGCGATGAATCCGGCAAAGTTGTCAAATGGTATGGCGTAAATACCGATATTGAAGACCGCAAACGTGCTGAGGACGCTCTCCGGTCACACGAACAGAATCTTCGCCTGCTAGTCGATACCATTCCTGGGCACATTGTCACGACGACACCGACCGGCGAAATCGAACTCCTAAACCGCCGATCATTGGAATATTTCGACAAGACTACGGAGGAACTCGTCAACTGGCGGACCAGCGACGCGATTCACCCGGATGACCTTGCTCTCACGATCGCCGCCTGGACCCGGGCGATTCAGACGGGCGAACCCTATGAACGCGAGCACCGCCTCCGGCGCGCCGACGGGGCATACCGCTGGTTTCACACACGCGGCCTTGCCCTCAGGGACAAAGAAGGCCGCATCGTGCGCTGGTACTTGTTGCCAATAGACGTCGACGACCGCAGACGTGCCGAAGAAGCTCTGCAGAGGAGCGAAGGTTATTTAGCGGAAGCACAGAAATTGACGCAAACCGGCAGTTGGGCGGCGCAGGTCTCTCTGAAGGAAAACGTCAATTGGCCAGAAAACGTCAATTGGTCAAACGTCTATTGGTCAAAAGAGATGTACCGGATCTTCGGCTTCGATCCTGATCTCGGGCCACCATCCAGCGTGGAGGTTGTCCGGCGGCTGCATCCGGAGGACGCGCTATCTCACCCACGTATGATCGAGCGAGCCATTCGGGACGAGACTGACTTTGAGCTCGACTATCGGCTTCTTCTGCCAGACGGCACGGCTAAGCATATTCATGCGGTCGGACACCCCGTAGTGAATGCTTCCGGTGATGTCACTGAATTAGTCGGTACGGCGATGGATGTCACCGAGCGCAAACGTGCCGAAGATGCCCTCCGCGCGAGCGAAGCATCCTTGCTCGAGGCCCAACGGCTAACCCGGACCTGCAGTTGGAAACACGATATTTTATCAGGGAAGGTGACAGTCTCCGCGGAAGGGCTTGTAATGTTCGGTATTAAACCCGAAGATGACGCATCGTCGGTTGATTTCTTTCTCAAGAGGCACCATCCCGAAGACCGGCCCGAGGTCGAACAAGCTTACGCGGCGGCTTTGCTTAGAAAAACTGATTTTGAGATGGATTTCCGGCTTGTTCTACCAGACGGAACCATCAAAAACACCCGCAGTATCGGCCATCCTGTCCTGGACGAACGCGGCAACGTCGTGGAATTTGTCGGGGCATCAATAGACATCACCGAACACCACCGCGCGCGAGCCGACCTGGAGAAGGCGCTTGAAGAGATTAAGCGTTTGAAAGATCAACTTCACGACGAAAACGTTGTGCTACGGGAGCAGATCGACCAAGCGTTCATGTTCGAAGAGATCATCGGCACCTCGTCGGCGTTGCAGGGGGTGCTTTCTCGGCTAATGAAAGTTGCTCCCACCGATTCAAGTGTTCTTGTTATTGGAGAAACAGGAACTGGTAAGGAACTGGTCGCCCGCGCCATCCATAAGCGATCTCGTCGGTCGCAACGCGCCTTCGTGAGCGTGAACTGCGCAGCTCTTGCCCCATCACTGATTTCTTCCGAACTCTTTGGCCACGAAAAGGGCGCGTTCACCGGGGCGTTGCAGCGCCGCCTCGGCCGATTTGAACTGGCGAACGGAGGAACCATTTTCCTCGACGAAGTCGGCGAACTGCCGCTGGATACTCAGGTTGCCCTCCTGAGGGTGTTGCAAGAACGCGAATTCGAACGCGTCGGCGGCACGCAGCCCGTTAAAATCGATGTCCGCGTAATAGCGGCAACTAATCGCGATCTGGAAGCCGCCGTTGCAAACGGGACATTTCGCCCGGACCTCTACTACAGGTTGAACGTATTCCCGATCCAGATTCCCCCGCTTCGCGAACGGCAAGACGACCTTCTGATGCTTCTGGAATACTTTGTCCAGCGATTTGCCCAAAAGATGGGCAAGCACTTTAAAAAGATCGATAAGCGAACGGTCGAACTATTTCGGTCCTATCCATGGCCGGGCAATATTCGAGAACTGCAAAATGTTGTTGAGAGGTCGGTGATTGTGAGTCCTGATGGCGTGTTTTCCGTGGATGCAGCCTGGTTGTCCAAGGATTCCCGTCGAGTCAGCTTGCCGCAACAAACTGAGTCCGCAGACGCCAATCAGGACGCCAGTCGTGAACGGCAGATCATTGAGGACGCACTGGCGGGAAGTCGAGGGCGAGTGGCTGGCCCGAACGGGGCCGCGGCGAGGCTCCGAGTATCACCTTCGACCTTGGAGTACCGCATTAAGAAATTAAAGATTCGTAAGAGCCACTTCAAACTCAGCTAGGCCTTTCCGAGGACTGGTGAAATCGCAATTTTCGCCAATTTCACCAAATCCACAAGCAGCTTCCCGCCCTTCTTCTTCTGTCTTTTCAATCTCTTGCGGATGGCCCGCCTCTTGCACCTTGAGTTAGGGAGGAAGGTATGAAGGATCAAAAGAAAATTCGTCTGGGATTGATCGGTGTTGGCAATTGGGCCTTGTTCGGACATGTCCGGGTGCTGAGGCTCCTACCGGAGTACGAGATCGTAGCTATCTACAGCCAACGCAAGGAAGCGGCGAAGGCGGCCGCTACAGAGTATGGCATTCCTCACGTAGCCGAGAGTTTGGATGCGTTGGTGAGGGACCCATTGGTCGACCAGGTCCTGGTGCTAACTACCTCTCAGCAACATGAGGAGGGTATCCGCGCAGCCATCACTGCAGGCAATGACGTTTACTGCGAGTGGCCGCTTACGCCGACTGCGGCCAAATCTGCCGAGTTGGCGAAGCTCGCAGATGCAGCCGGAGTGAAAACCCAGATTGGTCTGCAGCGACAGTTTGCACCGGCATTTCGGTATGTTCATGACCTTGTCGCGCAGGGTTATGTAGGCAAGGTTCGTTCTGCTCGGATGCACGTGAGTGTGAATATGTTCGGCGAGATCCGTGCGAATGCCGTCCGTTGGAGTTTGCCGATCGAGAACTTCATGAGCGTCGTAGCGATCTTCGGCGGACACTTCTTTCCAGTCCTCTTCTCAGTGGTGGGAAAGCCGTCGAGCTTCTCGGCGCTCACCGCTAATCAGTTTCCAGAGGTCACCATTAAGGAGACGGGAGAAAAGATCCAGACGACATCGCCAGACGAACTGTTGATGCATGGAACTCTTGCGGATGGTGGTTTGTTTTCGATCCATATCGAGGGCGGCAAGCTGAGCGGTTCCGGCGTACAGATCGATATCACGGGCGATGCAGGTGATCTCAAGATCACCAACACCTCAGCATTTGGTGGTGTCGATGAAGACTTCATTGTCACTGGGGCACAGGGGGATAGCAAGCCTTTGGAGCATCTCCCGATCCCTGCGGAGTACGAGTGGTTCCCACGGGCCGGCCTACAGACAGGCGTAGCGGAACTCGGCGACTTGTATGTGGCGTTGAGCAGAGATCTGGCCAGTGGAACACAAGCCGTTCCGACATTCCACGATGCGGTCTGGCAGCAGCAGCTCTTCGAGCAGATTCAAGATTCGTCCGAAACAGGTAAACGCATCAACTTGTGACTTTGACCGGTGTTGTCTCCAGTCTGGCGACAACATCGGGACACACTTACACGTTTCGAGGAAAGCTATATGTCGACCAAAGCAACAGCTGCACGTATCTACGAGTATGGAGAGCCCGATGTCTTTCGTTTCGCGACTATGGATGTTCCTGATCCCGTCGGTTACGAGGTTCTGGTGCGAAACATCGTCATCGGTCTCAATTTTGTAGACATCTACTATCGCCGCGGAACACTGCCGCAATTACTCCTCCCTTCCTCGAGAAGGCGCATAATGCGATCCAGTAACTGCCAGGACGCCCATGCGCCAAAACCCCTCACTGGGAACTCCAGAAGGACCGCTTTTCGAACCCGGACTATTTCGAGACATTTCATCACGTCTCGCCTAGGAAATTGCGAAATGGAAAATATGAAAGCAGTACAAGTCCACAACTACGGAGGGCCAGAAGTGCTCCGCTTCGAAGATGCACCGCGTCCAACCCCCGAATCCGGTGAATTGTTGATAAAGGTCCATGCTGCCTCGGTAAATGCGATCGACTGGAAAGCGCGAGCAGGCTACATGAAGGATGTCTTTCCGCTTCCCCTGCCTTACATTCCTGGCTGGGATGTTTCCGGTATCGTCGAAGCAATAGGTCCTGGAGTGACCCAATTCAAGAAAGGCGACCAAGTCTATGTTGTCCCGGATGGCGCCCGCAGTGGCAAAGGCACTTATGCGGAATATGTCGTGGTCAAGGAAACGGAAGCCGCCCTGAAGCCAAAGTCAATTGACCACATCCATGCCGCAGCCATTCCTTTGGTGGCGCTGACGGCGTGGCAGGCGCTGTTCGAGCAAGCTGGATTAAGCAAGGGCCAGAAGGTTCTGATTCATGGCGCAGCCGGAGGCGTGGGCAGCATCGCGGTGCAACTCGCAAGATGGAAGGGAGCCCACGTGATCGGGACAGCGTCGGGGAGGAATCAAGCGCTTCTGCGCGGATTGGGAGTTGACGAACCGATCGATTACGAAAAGACTCGTTTCGAGAATGTTGTCCACGATGTGGACGTGGTGCTCGACACGCTGGGAGGCGATACCCAGAACCGCTCGTGGAAGGTGCTGAAAAAGGGCGGGATTCTGGTTGCGATTGTTGCTCCGCCGTCGGCAGAGGAAGCTGCCAATCATAGTGTGCGCTCGGCTTTCATGTCTGTGCACCCCAGTTCTGCACAGTTGTCTGAAATCGCAAAACTCGTCGATGCCGGGAAACTGAAACCAGTGGTCGAAACCGTGCTGCCGCTCCCCGACGCCCGACGCGCCCACGAACTCAACGAGACGGGGCACGCGCGAGGCAAGACGGTCCTGAAAGTCGGGTAACAGTGTGAACTGATTGCGGGTCCGCCGACCTGGAGAACCGCATGGACAAGAGAATAATGGCGAAGATTCTCTTTGAATGAAACTCGCAGAGGATGTGCGTAGCCAAGCAGATAGCACAAAATGTCTACGGCAAACAGTCGGCCTTGGGGATCATAAACCGGGATCCGGGACGCCGTAGTTGCAACATCGAAGGAGCACGGGTAGGTAGGTAGGCAGGTATGGCGCGGAATGCTAAGCAGAAAAGAACCAGCGATAGCGAGATCGATTCAGATGAAGAAATCTGGAAGACCATCCGCCATCTTGATCCGGATAGAGGACTCAGGAAGAGTGACATCGTACTCGGCGCTACGTGGGTACTGTGTGTTATTTTGCTTTGCGTACTCATCTTCTTGCTTCACCATTGAAACTTATGAGCACCGGCAAGTAGCATCAACATCGGGAGGGGCAACGAACGCGTATAGTCGCAGCGCGAAATCTGGTGAAATGGCAATTGCCGCCAATTTCACCAAATCCACGGGCAGCTTCCTTTTCTTCACGTCAAGTCTGAGAATGGCGCAAGAGTCGTCTATCAACAATCCCGCCTCCAAAATCATCTGCGAGAACAGGTCTACGCTGGGGGTCCGCTTTTCACCGGTGTATCCTCCAATATTCATCTGCGTCTTCGCTGTCGCGCTTTTCTTTGTGACGATCCTCCTCATTACGAACAAGCCACGCAAGCCAGGAGATCAGGCCCAGCGGGTTGGCTACAAACGTCAGGACGACGAGCGACAGATAGGCGATCAAGCAAGCTGCCGGGTGGCGGGTTAGCGTCTGTATCATCGGAGCGTCCTCGTCGACTCGCGCAAAAATTACCCGACTGCTGGTATCGATATCTTCTGTTTTGACTTCACTCAACCGACGGCCCGGTCTTTCCTAGCTTGCCTGCACGTGAATAGACTCGGCTTTAGAAGCCAAGATCGTTTAGTCCCGGATGATCATCCGGGCGGCCCAGTGCCCAGTAGTACTTGCGCTCCGTCTTCTTGATTGGCAGCTCACACTAAGCCCTATGGCTTAAAGAATCCGAGAAGCTCTCGCACAACGGCCTCGGGTTGGTCCTCGGGGACGTAGTGGCTACTGGAGTTGACCTTTACGACACGCACGTCTGAAGCCTGTGTCGGAAGAAGCTCGCGCAGATAAGGGTAATTACGTTCACCGGCCAAGGCTAGAATTGGCGTTGCTATCTGGCCGTAGTATTTGGCGTCAATGATGTCCTGCCCAAACGTCTGATACCAGCCGTTTCCAGCGCGGATCGCATCCGGCTGCGAGTACGCGGCGGCGTAGATCGCACGATCACGCTCCGAGATCGCAGCGGGATTTCGCAGTTGAGAATCGAAGAGCCAGTCGATCAGTAACCTGGACTTCCCAGCCAGCAGTTGTTGCGGAAGATCCGGCAGTTGATTGAAAGCGAACCACCAGAGATAGACCGGATGGGTTGATTTCCCGGTTCCGCGGACCGCATATCCGGGTGGCGGGAGCAGCGACAGTGTGTAGAGACTCTCTTCGGGGTGCGCAACGTCGATCAGGCAGATTTTGAGCGTCGCATCTGGATAGTTAGCAGCGAAGCTATAGGCGACCATTGCTCCGATATCGTGTCCGGCGATGTTGACCTGCTTGTACCCGAGCGCTTGGGTCAGCTCGTGAATATCCTTGGCCATGTTCTTCTTGTCGTAGCCCAACCCCGGTTTGGCAGAACCTCCCATTCCGCGAAGATCAACCGCGATCACGCGGTGGCGCTTCGCCAGTTCCGGCATGATCTTACGGAACTCCCACCAAGTCTGAGGCCAGCCCGGCAGCAGGAGCACAGGCGTGCCTTTGCCACCCTCGACATAGTGGATGCGGGTGCCGTTCACTTCCCCATAGCCGTTCCTGAAATCACCGGGAAGTGAGGCGACCAGCGGTGCATCCGAAGTATCTGCCATGTTTTGTGATACGCGTTCTGTACCTGCAAAGACTGGAAAGGCCTCGGGCGTTATACTTTCCGCTAATTTCAATTCGACCTCCTTCTACATTACGGAGTGCCTCATTCTCCGTCCGATTCGAGTTCTCCCAGTTCTAAACAGAACCAGGCCGATACTTCTATGGGCGTCCAATGATGTCCAAATGCGCTGGTAAGCCCATCGAAGCGCTCATCGGGAGTAGTGCAACCGAGTGACCAATAGGATTTCGCTGAAAGCAGGGCTTGAAAGAGAAATTGGAGTGACGGAAATGTCGGGAAGTCTCGGATTACCTTCGACCTTGGCGTACCCATTAAGAAACGAAGGATTCGTAAAAGCCACTTCAAACTCAGCTAGGCCTTTTCCCATCACTGGTGAAATCGCAATTTTCGCTAATTTCACCAAATTCACAGGCAGCTTTCCTTTCTTCTCTTCTGTCCTTTCAACCTCTTGCGGATGGCCCGCGTCATGCATCTTGAGTTGCTGAGAGAGACGTTACGCACCGTCTCGAAATCGAAATGGAGATGTGCCATGGAACGAATAACGAGAGATAACTCAGCAGTATGCCTGATTGACCATCAGGTCGGTCTATTGACTGGAGTCCGTGATATCGCGATCAGCGAATTGAAACACAACGTGGTCGGTCTCGCCAAGGCGGCACGAATTCTCGGAATACCAACTATCGCGTCTACCACAGCCAAAGATGTTTTCTGGGGACCGACGTTCCCAGAACTCCTCGCAGTACTGGATACCAACAAGTATCCAATTAATGACCGAATGACGATGAACGCCTGGGACGACCCGAACTTCGTCAAGGCGGTTGAAGCGACAGGCCGCAAGCATCTCATTTTTGCGGGCGTTACTCTTCAAGTCTGCGCGGCGCTTCCCGCTTACTCGGCCTTGGCCGCTGGCTACAAGACTTATGTGGTGGTCGATGCGTCAGGAGTGTTCAACGCACCCAACCGCGAGCTCGGGACCGCCAGAATTCAACAGGCCGGCGTGGTCCCAGTCGACTATTACTCAATCATCTGCGAGATCATGGCAACAAACGCTGATCCACTCGCCAACGACGTATATGCGGCGCTTGATCTGGACTTCGCCACCCTGCTGGGACGGATGACTGACGCCATAACGAGCAGGCAGAAAAGCAACTTGTCTCGTTCGGCGTCACGGTGAGGCCCATCATGCAGGCCGGCGCGCACGCTACGTTCTGAGGGAGCCGGGGAGCGGTACAACCGTCCTCGGCCACCCGATTTTTTTGGCGGATGGTCCGCCTCTTGCACTTTGAGTTGCGGAGAGACGTTACCTACCGTCTCGAAACCGACGACTTAATTATGTTCTGGGATTCAGGAGGGTGTGATCAACATGCTCACCAGCATGCAGGATGTGCCGCCAGCGCCGCCGGGCACGCGAATCGCATACAGTCGTGGCGAATTTCAGTTCGGCGAGCTGCGCGTGCCGTCGGGGAGCGGTCCGCATCCAGTGGCCATCGTGATCCATGGCGGCTACTGGCGCGCGCGTTACGACTTGACGGAAGTCGAACATCTGTGCGAGGCGGTAACCCGCGAGGGACTGGCGACGTGGAGCCTGGAATACCGACGCATTGGAAATCCAAGTGGAGGATGGCCCGGGACGCTCGACGATGTGCGAGCGGGCGCGGCGCATTTGGAAAAGATCGCGGCGGAGCGATCACTCGATCTGAAACGCGTGGTGGCGATGGGGCACTCCGCGGGAGGACACCTCGTGCTTTGGCTGGCGAAACAGAACGCGATTGCGCTGAGGGGCATAGTGGCGCTCGCTCCGGTGGCGGATTTGCGCCGTGCGTGGGAGCTCAAGCTGAGCGAAACGGTGGTGGCGGATTTGTTGGGCGGTTCGCCGCAGGATTTGCCGGACCGCTATCGGTCTGCGTCGCCGATAGAACTGGTGCCGCTGGGTGTCGCGCAACGCGTTCTGCACGGCGACAACGACGACGTCGTGCCGTTGGAGATCAGCCGCAGGTATGTCGCCGCTGCGAAACAAAGTGGAGACGATTCGAAATTGATCGAAGTAGCGGGAGCAGGACACTTCGAGCTGATCGATCCGCGATCGAGCGCATGGCCGGTGGTCAAGGAGGCGGTGCTCGAACTCGTAAATAAAACGCCATGACACATAAATTCCAGAGTTGGGACTCAGTTGCGCTTGAAACCATGAGCGATCGGATTTCGCGGAAGGTGGTGACCAGTGACAAAACGATGCTAGCGCAGGTGTTTTTGAAGAAGGGCGCCGAGGCGCTGGAGACCCTGGTGCGCGCGGCCGAGCGCTCCGCCAGGGGCGGCAAGCTTCCAAGCAGCTCAAACGTTTCTTTTCACCATGAACGTCCATCAAAAGGAGCCCAACAGCCATGAGTACGAAGAACTATTCGAAGACCAGGTTCTCCGCGAGCGACGCAGCACTCGTCTTGATCGACCAGCAGTCGGGAGTAATGCAGCTCGTGCATGACTATTCACCGGCTGAGTTGCGCAACAACGTGATCGGGCTCGCGAAGCTCGGAAAAGTCTTCAAGGTGCCTACCGTCCTGACCACGAGCTCTGATCAAGGTCCAAACGGCCCGATTATCCCGGAGTTGCTGAGCATGTTCCCTGGTGCGCCGCTGATTCGTCGAACCACTGGAACCATCAGCGCGTGGGATTATCCGGAGTTCGTGGCCGCGATCGAGAAGACGGGTCGCAGGAACCTAATCATGGCGGGCGTCACAATTGACGTATGCCTCGCCTTCGCCGCCATGCAAGCGGTCGACGCGGGCTACAACGTGTACGGCGTGGTCGATGCCTCCGGCGCGCTTGATGTGACAACCCGCGAGCTAGCCATCGCCAGAATGAAAGATCATGGGATCACACCCGTCAGCTGGACTACGGTTGCGGCCGAGCTGCAGCGGGACTGGAGCTTGCCTACCGGGCAGGACTTGGGACGAGTCTTCCACGACCACTATCACAGCTACGGCCTTTTGATCGACAGTTTCGAGTCCAAGACCGCGAAGGCGGTTCAGAAGGCGTCCTAGCTGCTTCGCACACTGTTTCAGACGATCGGACTGAGCCCGATCTCACTCTCGAGATCGGGGCTGTGGGACCACAGCCATGAACGCGATAACAAGGCGTCTCACGCATCGACCACTGTCTCTAAGCGTCTTCAAACGCGATTCCTGCTTACGAAAAAGTTTCCACTCAGCGACGAATACCGAAACAAATCCTCGTGCTTTGAATACTGATAATAAGGATGGTGAAATCCGATGCGAAAAAGTCCGAAGACCTGCTGCGACTTCCGAATCGCAAGCAAGTGTACTCAGCTTGCTCTTGGTTGTAGCTCTGCTGTTTCCTGCTGCTTTCGGGCAAACAAATAACTCGCATCAGACGACAGCGGGTGAATTCAGGCGTCCGGTGGTATCGCTTGATAGAAGCGAGGAGGATTGGAGTTTCCTGAAGGACCCAGAATTGGGCACAGATCCTTGGGACCCACTCAAGTACATTTCTTTGCGTGACGCTCCAGGTTGGTACCTTACGCTGGCTGGAGAAGAACGCTCCTTTTATGAACACTATCGCAATTACAATTGGGGTGCCGGCCCGCAAGACGGCAATGGATACTATCTCAATCGTTTTCTTGGCAGTGCTGATTTTCACCTGGGCTCCTCAACACGCTTCTTCTTCGAGCTAGAGAGCAGTCTTGTATTCGGACGGAATGGCGGCCCGAGGCCAGTTCAAGACGAGGACAAGCTGGATATAAATCAGCTATTTATAGAATTCCACCCGCCGTTACACGGCGATCGTCCGCGCGCAAGCCTCAAGATTGGACGACAAGATCTTCAGTACGGCGAAGGAACCTTGTTGGATGTGCGCGATCTGAATGTGCGTCAATCGTTCGACGGAATCAAACTGATCTTGAGGCCCAAGGACTGGCAGGTAGATCTATTCGCTATGCGCCCGGCGTTAAGCAAGCCGGGGCTCTTCGATGATTCCCCGGATCATACGCAGACGCTTTGGGGTGTTTACGGCGTAACTTCGAAGCATCTACCCCGATTCATCCGCCAGTTGGACGCCTATTACTTAGGTCTTGATCGAAAATTTGCGCAATTTGCTCAAGGCAGCGGCCGAGATCAACGCCATACCGTAGGGTCTCTGATACACGGGGGGAAGGGCAATTTTTCCTACGTGGGGGAAGGTGATCTTCAATTTGGCAAATTCGGCAGGGGCAACATTCTCGCGTGGAAATATGCCCAAACTCTCTCTTACTCATTCTCGCATCTCAAATTTCGACCCGTTCCAAGTTTGCTCTTCGGAATTTCAAGCGGAGATAATAATCCCGCTAATCCAGATCTTCAGACGTTCTATCCGTTGTTCCCAAAGGGTCTTTATTACGGCTTCATCGATGACAGCGGTTCTCTAAACGCCATAGTTTTGCACGAAAAACTCGCTTTGCAGATTTCAAAGAAAGTCTCGTTAGCCCCAGATAGTTTCTTCTTTTGGCGGCAGCGTACGACTGACGGACTGTACTCTCACCCTGGAGTTCTGTTACGAAGCGGCCTGGCTTCTCAAAAGAAATACGTCGGAGCCCTGGAGGATATTGCGATTACTTGGACAGTTGATCACCACACCACGGTTCAGTTGCTGGGCGCGTACTACGAAGCCGGAGCCTTTCTGCAAGAAACGTCTCCGCCGGGAAGGAACATGGCATATGTATCTGGAAAAGTGATTTACAGGTTCTGACAGTTCTTGCGGCGAATCGCACGTGATCCCTGGGCGCGGAAAGCAACTGTCATGAAGGTTGTGATCGACGGCAGTGTTCAAGAAGCGAAAGCTGACGAGCTTCTCATCGATCTGATCAACCGTACCGGCGGATCGGTTCCGCATGATCTGCTATCACCCACAACTCGGGCCGGTTCAGACGTGTGACACAAGATGGTGAGAGCGAATTGCCAACTGATGCGAACCTGCGCAACCCCAATCACGGATGGAATCCGCCGTCGGAATACAGTTCCCCTCTCTCTTTGCTCTGACTGGCAGTTAACTGCTGTGACATCACCCTCGGTGACATGCTGATTTTCAAACTTGTATTTCGCTGAAATTAAGGATTCGTAAAAGCCACTTCAAACTCAGCTAGCCTTTTCCGAGGACTGGTGAAATCGCAATTTTCGCCAATTTCACAAAATTCACAAGCAGCTTCCCGCCCTTCTTCTTCTGTCCTTTCAATCTCTTGCGGATGGCCCGCCTCTTGCACCTGGAGTTGCTGAGAGAGACGTTACGTACCGTCTCGAAACCGACGACTCAATTATGTTCTCGGATCTCAGAAAGGTGTTAACTAACATGCTCACTAGCATCCTTGGCGCACGACTAAGCTGGCACTTTGCCAACGGCTGGGTCTTCGAACCTGCCATCGTCGGGCCCGACATCGTCGACTACACCCTGAAAGAGGGCCCACACGCTGGACGGCATGCCATCCAGCACTTCTACTACCAGCGGGTAGCTCCGGGAGTCGAGACCACGGTCTGGTACGAGGAAAGTGGCGCGCTCGTCCATATTACCTGGTATTTAGAGACACAAACGACGCACCGCTTCGCTGCTCTTCCTGCCTGGCTGGCCGAAGATATGACCGTTTATCGGGGTGACAACCAAGACCCCGCGTTCCTCGAGAAAATCAGAAAGCTTACTTCAACAAAGCAGGATTGGCCCCGGCACATCCTCAACGATGAGGGCTATTTCAAGGTGATCTGATCATTCCATGCCGGGAGGCTTGGCAAGTCGATATCTAATTTTTGCAAATAAAACTGAATATGCCACAGAAAGTGGCAGGGAGACTTCAATGAACTTCGAATCACGTAATCCGGCGACGGGTGAACTGCTTGGCACTTATCCGGAGCACAACAAAGCAGAGATCGAGGTACGCTTGCAGCGCGCTTGGGACGGCTGGCGGCACTGGTCCCGCACTCCACTGCAGGAGCGAATCGCCTTCCTCACTCGGCTCGCCGAGCTGCTGGAAGAGCGGGCCGAGACCTATGGCCGCCTAATCACCGCCGAGATGGGCAAGCCGCTGGCGGACTCCATTTTCGAGATCAAGAAATCCGCCTGGGACGCCCGCCACCTCGCCGAAACGGGGGAGGCTTATCTCAAGCCACAGCCCATCCCCGGCATACCGGCGCAGATCATATATGAATCGGTAGGGCCGATCTTCTCCGTTCAGCCGTGGAACGTACCCTTCTGGCAGGTGCTGCGCTTCTTCAACACCACAGCTCTTGTCGGCAATACCGCGATCATCAAGCACGCCGAATCGGTCCAAGGCTGCGCCGAGGCGCTGGAGACCCTGGTGCGCGACGCCGGTGGCCCCGAAGGACTCTATGTCAACCTTGCAATCCACGGTTGAGGCGTGTGCGGCCGTCATCGCCGATCCGCGGGTGCGGGCCGCCACCGTCACCGGCAGCGTCCGCGCCGGCCGCGCCGTTGCGGAGGAAGCGGCCCGAGTCGGCAAGAGAGTGGTGCTGGAACTCGGCGGTTCCGATCCATTCATCGTTCTGGAGGACGCCGATCTTGCGAAGGCCGTGCAAATCGGCGTGACGTCGCGCTACTTCAACAACAGTGAGGGTTGCATTTGCGCCAAGCGCTTCCTGGTGGCGGAGTCTCTGTTTGACGACTTCACCAAGGCGTTTGTCGAACAATCCAAGGCGCTTCCAATGGGCGATCCCATGAAGGAAGGCATCAAGATCGGCCCACTGGCCACCTCCGGTGCCCGCAAGAACCTCCATCGCCAGGTGCTCGACGCGGTAAAGGCTGGAGCACGCATTCTCACTGGCGGTGAGATCCCCGCCGGCCCCGGCAATTTCTACCCGCCGACTGTGCTTGTGGGGCTGCCGCCCGAGGCGGCGATAGCCAAGGAAGAATTCTTTGGTCCCGTGGCTATGATTTTCCCTTTCAAGACCGAGGACGAGGCGATTCACCTCGCCAATATCACTGACTTCGGTCTCAGCGCTGCGGTCTGGAGCCGTGACCTCGTCAGGGCCCGTCGGGTTGCCGGCGAGATCGAGTCTGGAATGGTATTTATCAATGACTTCACCCGCACCGATCCCCGCGCACCGTTCGGAGGCTTCAAGGCTTCAGGGTATGGGCGCGAACTTGGCGCTCCCGGCGCACGGGAACTTACCAACCCAAAAGTGATCTGGCAGGCTGCCTGAACAACAGTACGCGCCGAATACCAACTGACACGCTCGACGTTGACCCGGTGAATGATCCGTCGTCACGGGCCGAGAAGCAATTTCTTCGGAAAAGTCCGAAGGTAGATAGGAGAGACAACAAATGAGCAGCCACGTCCGTATTCTTGGCATCGCTGGAAGTCTCCGTCGCGGCTCTTACAATCAGGCTGCGCTCCGCGCGGCCAAATTACTTGTCCCGGAGAATAGTGAGATCGACCTCTTTCAGCTTGATGGTATTCCGATGTTCAATGAGGATGACGAGAAGCGCCCACCATCATCAGTGCTGGAACTAAAGAAGCGCATTCGCCGCGCCGATGCTCTTCTGATCGTAACGCCCGAGTACAACTACTCCATCCCTGGAGTCTTGAAGAACGCGCTCGATTGGGCCTGTCGGCCCTATGGGGACAGCGCCTGGTCTGGGAAAGCAGCGGCGATCATGGGTGCGTCTCCCAGCGCAATCGGAACCGCTCGGGCCCAATACCATCTGCGACAGATCCTTGTAGCTCTCAACTTGTTTACCCTGAATCAGCCTGAGGTCGTTATCGCGGATGCTGCACACCGATTCGATGAGAACGGCAATCTGATCCATGAGCCGACGAAACAATTGATCCAGGAGCTGCTAAAGAATCTGGTGGACTGGACCCGCCGAATTTCGCCTGCACCGGAAAGTACCTCAGCATCGAGCATCGGCAACTGCGCGGCATCCACTTAGCGGCGGCGCGCCAGCCTGATACCGGCCGGAGTGACAGCGCTCGTTGTGCTCGATCGCGTGAAAAGTAGCGTAGGTCTTTACAAGAGAGTCTCAACCGAGGAGGAAGGTTCGATGAGCAAGAACACAACACAGATTAAAGCCGCCGTCGTGCGCGAGAAAGGCGGGCCTTTTAGAGTCGAAACTCTGACTTTGGAAGCCCCGCGCCGAGACGAAGTATTGGTCAAAGTCGTGGCCACCGGCTTGTGCCACACAGATATGGTTGCCCGTGATAAGGGCTACCCCGTACCGCATCCAATCGTTCTTGGCCACGAAGGCGCAGGAATCGTCGAGAGCGTAGGAGCGGATGTTGTCAAAGTCGCGCCTGGCGATTCTGTAGTGCTCACATTCCCGACATGCGGACGTTGCAGGCCTTGTCTCTTGGGGAGAATTGCCCATTGCGAAAAGACCTTCCCGCTCTCCTTTGGCGGCGCGCGGTTGGACGGCAGCACTGCAACAATCGACGGCCACGGCGAGAAAGTTCACGATCACTTTTTCGGGCAATCGTCGTTTGCCACATACGCACTCGCCAATGAGCGCAACGTGGTCAAGGTCAGCAGTGACGTACCGCTCGAACGCCTCGGTCCGCTCGGCTGCGGTATTCAGACCGGAGCCGGGGCCGTAATGAATGCGCTGAATGTGAGACCGGGTACAAGTTTCGCTTCCTTCGGAACTGGCGCAGTTGGATGCTCAGCGATCATGGCAGCACGGGCTGTTGGAGCAACAACCATCGTCGCCATAGACATCGTGCCCTCGCGTCTGGAAATGGCAAAGGAACTGGGCGCGACGCACGCTATTAACAGTAAACAGACAAATCCAGTTGAGGCGATCCGAGATATTACTGGTGGCGGAGTCGATTATTCGCTAGAGGCCTCCGGGGACCCCAGAGCGTTGCATCAGGCGATAGAAGCACTCGGATCTCTCGGCACGTGCGGCATCGTCGGAGCAGAGCCACTAGGCACAGAGGTGAGCTTTGACGTAAACAACCTGATGATACCTGGTAAGGGGATACGCGGCATTCTTGAGGGTGAGAGCGTTCCCGATATTTTTATCCCGCAGCTCATCGAACTCAACGTGCAGGGGCGCTTCCCGTTCGAGAAACTGACGAAGTTTTACAGCCTCGATCAAATCAATCAAGCTGCGCAAGACAGTGAAAAAGGGGGCACAATCAAACCCATCATTCGCCTATCACCGGCGTGAGCGGGGAAGGAAACTCCATGTCACAGCTCACAAACCTCGCATTCTTCCGCGCTCGGAGCCGGCAATTTGGTCACTGGGTGAAGCTTTGGGTGTCTTCTCGATTGCGCCGGACCTCCGGCACACATGAACAGGATAAGGAGAGAGTTTATGAACATACGCGATGTTGATTTGGTCAAAGTGATGAAAATGAGAACAAAGAGTATTTCTGCACTCCTGCTGGCAACCATCATGATGGCGCCAGCCGCCGTAATTGGTGCAACTGGTTATAACGATACAGTCAAAACTAACTTCTCTCACCCCATCTCGAATGTTCCGGGCAAGTCGCTCGTTGCGGTGGAGGTGTCATACCCACCTGGTGGCGCCTCCGCACCGCACCATCATTCGGACTCGGCGTTCATCTATGCGTACGTCGTTTCGGGTCAGGTCGCAAGCCAGGTAGAGGGTCAGCCCGAACACATCTACCGCGCGGGCGAGTGCTGGTATGAGACGCCAGGAGCACATCATTTGATCAGTCGCAACGCGAGCAAGACTGAACCGGCGAAGCTGCTCGCCGTATTCGTCGTCGATACCGAAGACAATGCCCTGACGACCCCTGATCACGTGGGAGGTTCGAAATGAGAGTTCTGCTGGCAGGGGCGACTGGGGCTATTGGACGCCCATTGATTCGCGGGCTGAAACAGCACGGACACAGTGCGTTTGGTTTGGTGCGTTCGTCGGAATCGGCGCGCATGCTGACTGAGATGGGCGCCGAGGCTTTGATCGGCGATGCGGTCGATGCGGCCTCGATCCGGGCCGCGATTACGCGCGTTCGCCCTGATGCCGTCATCAATGAACTGACCTCACTGCCGCGGCATTACACTCCAGCTGAGATGAAGGCTGCTGCGGAACGCGACAGCAGGGTCCGCAGGGAAGGACACGTCAACCTTCTAGCAGGCATGCGGGAGAGCGGTGTGCGCCGCTACGTCCTGCAGTCTTCGGGATTCTGGTATGCGCCCGGTCCAGGGTTGGCTGACGAATCGTCGCTCCTGGCTGTTGATGCTTCACCCGGCGTCGCCGCCGGCGCTCGCACCTACGTTGAACTCGAATCGACGGCTTTTCGGGAATCGGAAATAGACTGCGTCGCGATGCGTTACGGATTCTTTTACGGACCGGGCACCTGGTTTACGAACGCCGGTGATATGGGCGAGCAGGTTCGCCGGCAGCAGGTGCCGGTCATCGGCGCCGGCCAGGGCGTGGCGAGTTTCGTTCACATCGAGGACGCCGCATCCGCTACGGTCACGGCGCTCGAATGTGCTCCGGGCGCCTACAACATCGTTGACGATCACCCTAGCCAGCAGCGCGTATGGCTGCCGGCGTTCGCACGCGCTTGCGGGGCGCCGGAACCGCTTCAGATCACCGAGCAGGAAGCTCTGGCGACTTCTGGCGCCGACAGCGTCTATTACGCGACGCGCCTGCGCGGAGCCTCGAACGAGAAGGCCCGACACGAACTCAATTTCCGTCCGCGTCCGCTCGAGTGGCTCCAAGCACGAGCGGTCCCGGCCTAACGTGGATGAACGAAAAATCGCTTAACTCGCGAAGAAGGGAAATTAAGCAATGGTTACACCATCACTAATTAAAAAATCAGCTCCGCGGGAACCGCCTCGCGGCAGCGCCCGCTGCAGCAGGTTACCACCGGCAACACCTCGCTCTGCGTCATTATTGGCGAGCGCATGGCAGAAATTCTGAAGGACTGAGCCTTCGCCAAAGGCTTCCAACAGAGGACAGATGCTGAAGATTCAGAGGTCATCGAACGGAGAGGTGATCTTCAGGCTTGCCGGTCAATTGAATGAAGAGCACGTTGCCGAGATGGAAACGCTTTTGAGGTCCGAAGCTGCCACTCGGGAGATTGTTCTGGATTTGCAAGACCTGACCTTGGTAGATCGTGACGCAGTCAGGTTTCTTGAGAGGTGTGAAGCGGCCAGCATCAAGCTCAAGAATTGTCCAGCTTACATCCGCGAGTGGATCAGGAGAGAACGAGGCGCGAGGTAGCACTTAAGTAGTGCCTCGGGCGTGAGCGTCGAAAGCATAGCGGACAAACCAAAAGGAGTAATGAATGCCGGCACAATCAAGCTGGGCAAGTGAAGCGCCCCCAGTCAACCGTACGGCATCCTTTGAAATCCAGGATCCAGACTCGGCGAGGGACGCGCTCGACACCAACGAACGCTGCGGCAGATTACCAAGCATCGTCGGTAACAGTGCTGCTCTGCGAGGCGCGCTCGCAATGGTGCGGATTGTGGCCCCGACCAACGCCACGGTGCTGATCAACGGGGAGACAGGAACTGGCAAGGAACTGATTGCACAAGCCATTCACAACTGCAGCAAGCGATCGAATGGCCCCTTTGTGATAGTAAATTGCGCCGCCATTCCTGCAGGTTTGCTTGAAAGCGAGTTGTTCGGGCACGAGCGTGGCGCATACACCGGGGCGGTCACCCGCAGTATTGGGCGGTTCGAGCGAGCTAACCGAGGTACGTTGTTCTTGGACGAGATCGGCGACCTCCCGCTGGAGTTGCAGCCCAAGCTTCTTCGCGTCATGCAGGAAAGAGAGTTTGAGCGTCTAGGCAGCGCTGCCACGATTCACACCGATGTGCGCGTGATCTGCGCCACACATCGGAATCTTGTGGAGATGATCACCGAGCGTCAATTTCGCGCCGACCTCTTCTATCGGCTCGGCGTGTTCCCCATTGAACTACCACCGCTGCGGGATCGCCCCGAGGATATCCGTTTGTTAGCTCACCACTTTGCCATGGACTACGCTGCTCGCATGCGCAAGCGAATCACGGGCATTTCGGAGGAATTCATGAAGGCTCTTGTGCGGCATTCATGGCCAGGCAACGTTCGGGAACTGCAAAACGTCATTGAACGCTCGGTTATTCTATCGACCAGTGGTGTGTTAAGCGGTTTGCTGCCGGAGCTTCCCCGCCCGACACAGGATGTCTCGAAGTGGTCGAAGATATCCATGCCCGTCACCTTGTTGGATGGGCAGATTTCGCACATTCTTCAGACGCTCCAAGAAACAAAGGGTGTGATCGGAGGTCGGAACGGCGCTGCCGTCCGGCTGGGTATGGCCCGGACGACATTGATCTACAGAATGAAGCGGCTGGGGATCAAGGCATTGTCACCAAGACGTGGAGTGGCTATTTAAAGGGCCCACTCTTGGGAAGACTTCCAACAGATAGTTTCTGCAACCGCAACGACACGTAGCGTATTTACGCAACAAAAAGGAGAGCCTGCGATGAAAGCTCGTATCGACTACTCAAATGTTCCGCCAACTGGCCGAGTTTAAGCGCCATCGTCTATCTAAAGAAGGAGAACGGAGAATTTCATGTCTAAGGTCTGGTTGATTACGGGAAGCGGAAACGGATTGGGGAGGGACATCGCCGAGGCGGCGCTGGCCGCAGGGGACAGCGTGGTGGCCGGGGCGCGTCGGACGGAGGAACTGGCACCCCTGGTGGCGCAGTACGGCGAGCGGGTGAAGCCCGTGAAACTGGAAGTGCGCGACGAAGCCGCCGCAAAAGCGGCCGTGCAGTTGGCAGTGGATACATTCGGGCGGCTGGACGTTCTGGTGAATAACGCAGGCTATGGGCAGTTTGCGCCGTTCGAGCAGATGAGTGCGGAGGACTTCCAGGCGATCGTGGACACATGTTTTTACGGCGTGGTGTACACCACGCGCGCCGCTGTGCCGGTGATGCGTAAGCAGAAAAGCGGTCACATCTTTCAGGTGTCTTCGGTCGGTGGCCGCCACGCGGTTCCGGGCAATACGCCGTATCACGCGGCCAAGTGGGCGGTGGGCGGTTTCAGCGACTCTCTGGCGATGGAAGTCGCGCCGTTCGGAGTCAAGGTCTGCACACTGGAGCCGGGAGGTATTCGGACCAACTGGGCACGGCGCGCCGTTCAGAATGCGCCGGACTTGCTGCCGGAGTATGAGGCCACGGTCGGTTCGTTCCTGAAGATGTTGCGAGGACTCGAAGGGCGTTTGGAAAGCGATCCGCGAAAGATCGCGGACGTAATTCTGCAACTGGCAAATAGCGACGAGGTGCCGGTGCGGCTGATCCTCGGTGTCGATGCGGAAAAGCGGGTGCAGCAAGCAGAAGCTGCGCGCGCGAGCGAGGCCGAGAAATGGCGACATCTCACTGTTTCAACGGTTTTTGAAGATGGGCGCTTCGACAGCTGATTGTATATGGCAAAGAGCGGAATCAATTCCTGAGTTGCATGAAAGAGAAGCACGAATATGAAATACAGATTACTCGGCAAGAGCGGACTGCGGGTCTCCGAAGCGGCGCTAGGCACTATGACTTTCGGAGACGAGTGGGGATGGGGATCACCGAAGGCTGAAGCGCGGAAAGTCTATGAGACCTACCGCGAGGCAGGCGGAAACTTCATTGACACGGCGAACTTCTACACCGGCGGCACGAGCGAAAAATTCGTGGGTGAGTTCATCAAGGGCCATCGCGACAGTGTCGTTCTAGCGACGAAATACTCCAACGCCGCGCCCGGCAACGATCCCAATGCGGCGGGCAATCACCGCAAGAGCATGATGCAAGCACTGGAAGCCAGTCTGAAACGATTGCAAACCGACTACATCGATCTGTACTGGGTGCACATCTGGGATGGGATCACACCAGTGGAAGAAGTCATGCGCGGCCTGGACGATATCGTTCGCCAAGGCAAGGTTCTCTACGTCGGCATCTCGGACGCTCCCGCATGGTGGATCGCCCAGGCAAATACTCTGGCGGAGCTTCGAGGCTGGACACAGTTCATCGGGTTGCAGATCGAGTACAGCCTCGATCGAGCGCACGGTCGAGCGCGAACTGATTCCCATGGCGAAAGCTTTGAACTTGGGGGTTCTGGCTTGGTCTCCCTTGGCGAAAGGCGTTTTAACCGGGAAGTATCACGGCGAAGGTAAGGCCGACGGAGGGCGGATGAGCAATGAGGGAATGAAGGAATTCCTTCCCGAGGAACAACGCGCGACGCGGATCATCTCGGCGGTGAAGGCGGTCTCCGAACAGGTTGGTCGCAGCATGGCGCAAGTCGCACTCGCGTGGCTGCGCCATCAAACGGTGCCGGTAATCCCGATCATTGGAGCGCGGAAGGTATCTCAACTCCAGGACAATCTCGCCAGTTTGGATCTGGAACTCTCCGCCGAACAATTGAAATCCCTCGATGGAGCAAGCCGAATCGAGCTCGGATTCCCCCAGAGTATTTACGAGAGAGAAATGGTTCGTTCAATTAGGTATGGCGGCACGTGGGATCGCTTGCTGCTCTAAGTGCGGCACTCCAGGCAGAATAGTGATGCAGGTGCAGGCGTTTAAGCTTCCCTGCGTGAGGAACGGACTTACCATGGCTCGTTCAGCGAGGTAACGCGCGTGTGAAGAACTGGTGGTCGACACTCACGATGCGTGCGTCCGCAGCCGAGTATCGGAGTTTGCCTCTTCGTGGACACGAACTTCTTCGTGACGTTCCGCTCTATGACGTGTCGTCTGTGGATCTTCCTGGAGGCGGCAGCGGGCGGACCGTCGCGGACATTCGTGCGCTCGAGTCCGAGACGGCTCCGAGCCACATCGCGACTCTCCTTTACGGCCTCCGATATTTTCTCGGCCGGGTATTCGGTTGGGATCGAGAACCGATGCGGCCGGAAGACTCATTTCTGGAACGCCTGTCGGAACGCGACCGACGCGACTCCGAAATAACGCCAGGTACTCTGGATGGCCACTTTTGGGTCTTGTATCAATTTCCGGGAGAAGCACTTCGTGAAACCCGCAACAGGACTGTCCACGGCTTCATCTGCACTGCCTTGGTGAGCTGCCCGAACGGGTACCGTTTGTACTGGGGAGTCTACGTCCGCCGGGTGTCGTGGCTCACGCGACCGTACCTCGTCGCGATCGAACCATTTCGTCGCGTTCTGTATCCAGCCATGCTTCGCCGCATTCGTCGCGCGTGGCTTGTTGCTTACACCGGCATGAGCCGAATCGATACCGCCTGATGGACGATTGATCGAACTCGGCGTGGCATTCCACCATCGCAGAGTGGAGAAGAGGCTGGATCCCTGGAGCGAACGATCACCGATGAATGGAGGTGATGTGAATGATGCAGGTGGAAGAACAGCCGTTGCCGCCTTATGGCGCAAATACCGAACTAAGCAACCAGGATTAGCTATCATCCGGAACGGAAGAATTGGATTGCATGAAGAAAATTGGGTTCCTCTCATTCGGTCATTGGACACCTTCGCCGCAGTCACGAGCGCAGTCCGCGGCTGACGCGCTCTTGCAGTCCATTGACCTCGCAGTGGAGGCCGAGCGCCTGGGAATGGACGGAGCCTACTTCCGTGTTCATCACTTCGCGCAGCAACTGGCATCACCGTTTCCGCTACTCGCGGCGGTTGGCGCCAAAACGCGAAAGATTGAAATTGGCACCGCAGTGATCGACATGCGGTATGAGAATCCTCATTACATGGCGGAGGACGCTGGGGCTGCAGATCTAATCTCTGGCGGGCGACTGCAATTGGGAATCAGCCGCGGTTCCCCCGAGCAGGTCATCGATGGTTGGCGCTATTTTGGCTACCGCCCGACTGAAGGCGAGGACGATGCAGATATGGGCCGGCGACATGCCGAAGAATTTCTTGAGTTGCTGCGCGGCAAGGGCTTCGCGCAGCCTAACCCACGTCCAATGTTTCCCAATCCGCCAGGGCTTCTGCGCCTTGAGCCATACTCTGCAGGATTGCGTGATCGTATCTGGTGGGGATCTGCTTCCAACGCGACAGCAGCATGGGCCGCGAAGCTGGGAATGAACCTGCAGACCTCAACTCTCAAATTCGACGAGACCGGCGAGCCGCTCCACATCCAACAGGCCGCGCAGATTCGCGCCTTTCGCGCAGCCTGGAAGGAAGCTGGTCACACGCGCACTCCGCGCATTTCCGTTAGCCGCAGTATCTTTCGCGTTGATCGATGACCGTGATCGTGCCTATTTCGGGCGAGGCGGTCAGGAAGATGACAAGATCGGTTTCCTTGACGAAAACACACGGGCGATTTTCGGCCGCAGCTACGCTGCTGAGCCAGACATTCTCGTCGAGCAGCTTAGAAACGACGAGGCGATCGCGGAGGCCGACACGCTATTGCTAACCATTCCAAATCAACTAGGTGTCGCCTATAACGCGCACGTCATGGAGGCAATTCTGACTACGGTCGCCCCGGCCCTCGGTTGGCGCTAAATAGTCGCCACATTCGTTGAAATAATAGATTGCTTTCGAGAAGCTCCACTGCTCTTTTGAAGACCGTCTCGCAGCGCGTTCAATACAACGTCATCGTCTGGGATGAATTCAACGGTGCAGAGCCAGTCCATTTGAGTCGGCTAACGAGTGTCATTCTTCATGTAACGATGATGTAACGATAAGCTGTTCCTACTGCTCCGACGGGTGTCTTAGAGGTTTTTACAGCACCACCTGCGCCCTCTAAGTTTGCTTTCACGGCGGTAACACGGGTTCAAATCCCGTCGGGGACGCCAAGCCTTTTCAGCAACTTACGGTTTCCCCTCCTCCTTTATATAGGCACAAAAAAGGAACAATTCTCGGCATCAACGCGAATGCATTTCATTGAAGCGGCAGTATTTTCGCACCGATCGCGCCATTTCGAGCAGGCACAGATTAGGAACACCTCCCAGCAGACCGGTCTCAACCAGCAGCCGTTGTGGACGCCTGGAGAAGACGAATGACGCTGCTCTGCGCTCGCCGCTTCTGAACTGTGACGGCTTGGGTATATGTATCCAACGTGACCCGACTGGAGGCGTGGCGAAGGAGTTCTTGTGTCACCTTGATATCTGTTCTGTTTGCTCTGAGCAATGAAGAATACGTGTGCCGGAAGGTGTGCCATCCGATGTGCTGTGTGATGCCGACCTTAGTCGCTGCTGGACGAATAATGGTTCGCATGAGGCACTGCCCCCAATACGGTTTTTGACCACGCACAGCCGGGCTGGCGAACACCCAATCATCGGCGGCCCGATACCTTGTGTAGCGGCGCCATGTATGCAGTGCCTCGGCTAGGCGCGGATCAAGTGGAACGGGTTTCTGTGACGCCTCTGTTTTGCAAGGGCCAACTACTTGGAACACGATGGACCGAGTCACGCTGATCTCATTTTTCTGAAAGTCGATATCGTTCCACTTGAGACCAAAGAGCTCACTCATCCGTAACCCGGTCCCGAAAGCCAGCAGCACAAGAGTGCTTTCTCGAACGCCAAGAACAGAAAGAAGCCGCTGGACTTCGTTTGCACTAAGTATCACCGGGACCGTCCTGCGTTTCGCACTCTGCCGGACGAGCTGAATCGGATTTCGATTGCAGATTTCGTATCGCATGCCGTGATTGAAAAGCACGCTCATGAGATTTCTGATTTTCGCGCAGCTCGACCTCGCAAGGGGCAAGGATCTCAACCAAAGCTCAACCTCCCCAGCGTTGACGCGGACAAGCGGATATTTTCCCCAACGGGGTAGTATCCACTTGTTTAGATAACCCTCGTACGTGACCTTCGTCGAATGTGTTTTCCAAATGGTATCGGGTTCCAACTCGCGCTCCCGATAGTGAGCCGCAAGCTCCGAGACCACGGTTGATCTCGTTTTAAGCCAAGCGTCGCCATGATTGAGATCAAGTCGTATCGTGGCAATTGCATGACGAGCAGCCGCTTCATCCGCTAGCTGTTCGATCGACCCCAGAATCATTCTGCGATGTTTGCGCTTGCCATCAGCGCCTGGTTCGCGCCATCTGAACTCCCAAACATCGGGTCCACGTTGCCTCTCCGCTCGTATCACGCTTCCGTTCTGCATGGATTTCCTTTCCGTAGCGAGGATGATCTGCTCTTGGAATTGCTCCTCGCGGGCACAATCTGGGCACAGATTGTGTTCTAAAGCCGCTCAGAACGGGGGATAAATGTTGGAGAACAAGCATGAGGTCATCGCTTTCCTGCGGCGATGTCCACCATCAACGCCTGGAACCGCCACGCTATCACGATGCGCACTGAGGTGGGCAAGTATCAACCGAAGGCGCGCCCAGTCTCCCAAACCGCTTAAAATAGGAATATGCTTGTCAAAACGTCGCATGGATCAGTTCCGGATTGCCCACAATCCTGGAACCATCTCGCCCATGGGACCTCGGCGCGTTACTGAGACGACCTGTGAGGATCCGCGCATGGCATCCTTGCCGCATGGCGAAGAACCTGAAGATGTACAGGAAATTCGCCTTGTCGTCGACACCATCCCTACGTTGGCGTGGTCCGCTCGTCCAGACGGCTCCGCAGACTTCTTCAATCAGCGCTGGCTGGACTATACCGGTCTATCTGCAGAGCAAGCTTTGGGCTCGGGATGGCAGGTTGCGATTCATCCAGACGACCTGCCACGAATTCTCGAAACATTCCGGGAAGCTTTGGATTCTGCAAAGCCGTACGAACTGGAGGGCCGCTTCCGCCGCTTCGACGGCGAATTTCGCTGGTTTCTCTTTCGCGGTAGTCCTCTGCGCGACCGATCGGGGAAAGTCGCGAAGTGGTACGGAACAAATACCGATCTTGAGGAGCGGAAGCGTGCTGAAGATGCCCTTCGGAAAAGCGAGGAGCGGTGGAGATCCGTCTTTGAGAATTCGGCTATCGGCGTTGCGCTGACTGAGCTGAACGGCCGTTATCTAGTTACCAATCATGTCTACCAGACAATCGTGGGTTACACGGAGGAGGAACTGCGTGAACTTTCTTTTCTGGACTTAACGCATGAGGACTACCGCCAAGCCAACTGGGCGCTCGTCACCGAGTTGGTGGAGGGAAAACGACGACAGTTCCAGATCGAGAAAAGGTATCGCCGCAAGGACGGCAGTTTGATTTGGGTAAGCAACAACGTTTCTCTTGTGCCGGGCACCGAGAGGGTACCGCGGTTCATAATGGCGCTGTCCGAGGACATCACACAGCGCAAACGTGCCGAAGAAGCTCTCCGGTCACACGAACAGAATCTTCGCCTGCTAGTCGATACCATTCCCGGGTTCGTTGTCACGACGACGCCGGCCGGCGAAATCGAACTCCTAAACCGCCAAATACTGGAGTATCTCGACAAGACTCCGGAGGAAGTCGCCAACTGGCGGACCAGCGACGCGGTTCACCCGGATGACCTTCCTCTCACGGTCGCCGCCTTGACTCGCGCGATTCAGACTGGCGAACCCTATGAAGTTGAGCACCGCCTTCGGCGCGCCGACGGAACATACCGCTGGTTTCACACCCGCGGCCTTGCCCTCAGGGACAAAGAAGGCCGCATCGTGCGCTGGTACTATTTGCCAATAGACGTCGACGACCGCAGACGTGCCGAGGAGGCTTTGCGTAAGAGCGAAGCGTTATTGCACAACGAAAACGTAGTGCTCAGGGAGCAGATCGACCAAGCGTTCATGTTCGAAGAGATCGTCGGCACTTCGTCGGCGTTGCAGGAAGTGCTTTCTCGGATAGTGAAAGTTGCTCCCACCGATTCGAGCGTTCTTGTTAGTGGAGAGAGTGGAACTGGTAAGGAACTGGTCGCCCGCGCCATCCACAAGCGATCTCGTCGTTCGCAGCGCGCCTTCGTGAGCGTGAACTGCGCAGCGCTTGCCCCATCGCTGATTGCTTCCGAACTCTTTGGCCACGAAAAGGGCGCGTTCACCGGGGCGATGCAGCGTCGCCTCGGTCGATTTGAACTGGCGAACGGAGGAACCATTTTCCTGGACGAAATCGGCGAGGTGCCGCTGGACACTCAGGTTGCACTCCTGCGGGTGTTGCAAGAACGTGAATTCGAACGCGTCGGCGGCACGCAACCCGTCAAGATTGATGTCCGCATAATAGCTGCAACGAATCGCGATCTGGAAGCCGCCGTTGCTAACGGTACATTTCGCGCGGACCTCTACTACAGGCTGAATGTATTCCCGATCCAGGTTCCCGCGCTTCGCGAACGGCAAGACGACGTTCTGATGCTGCTGGAATACTTTGTCCATCGATTTGCCCAAAAGATGGGCAAGCACTTTAAGAAGATCGATAAGCGAACGGTCGAACTATTTCGGTCCTATCCCTGGCCGGGCAATATTCGCGAACTGCAAAATGTTGTTGAGAGGTCGGTCATTGTGAGTTCTGGTGCCGTGTTTTCCGTGGATGCAGCCTGGTTGTCCAAGGATTCCCGTCGAGTCAGCTTGCCGCAACAACCTGAGCCGGCGGACGCCAATGAGGACGCCCGTCGTGAACGGCAGATCATTGAGGACGCACTCGCGGGAAGTCGAGGGCGAGTGTCTGGCCCGAACGGGGCCGCGGCGAGGCTCCGAGTATCACCTTCGACCTTGGAGAACCGCATTAAGAAATTAAGGATTCGTAAAAGCCACTTCAAACTCAGCTAGGCCTTTTCCGAGGACTGGTGAAATCGCAATTTTCGCCAATTTCACCAAATTCACAGACCTTCTCGTCGGCGTCGGCCAGCTTTCCAACCGCTCATACGTGGTCAAACCGGTGTGCGCTCTTTCCTCGCGGTCTTCACTTCGGACTGGTTCACACAAATCAGGGTCATGTTCTTGAAACACTCACCGCAGAGCCAGAAGTGCTCCAGCCGCTTGCTACCTGTCTTCGGAGACAAAACGAACTGATAGATCTTGCCATCGCGCAAGTAGCGGAGTTCCCGCCTACAGTCAGGATTGGCGCAGTGGCTGACCATCACATTCCCTGTTCCTCGTTTGTTATGTAAGTTGACTCACTACATCGCGAAGGCATAGCTGGTCTTTCCTAGCTTGCCTGCACGTGAATAGATTTGGCCTTCGAAGCCAAGACAGTCTCCCAGATTCTCGCAAGCAAGAGGTCTGATTGAGTGATCGGGTCCAGTGCCAGAATTCAGGTTAAGGACCTGAACGACATGCAAAATCATCTGCGAGAACAGGTCTATGCTGGAGCTCCGCTTTCATTGCGGAGTGCCTCATTCTCCGTCCGATTCGAGTTCACCCAGTTCTAAACAAAACCAGATCGACTGCGAACGGAGAACTCAATTATTTCGACGTCGATACTTCTATCGGTGTTTCCATGATGCGCAAATGCGTTGGTAAGCCCATCGAAACGCTGATAAGGAGTAGTGCAATCGAGTTACCAATTGGATTTCACTGAAAACAGGGCTTGACAGAGAAATTGGAGTGAGGGAATTTCGGGAAGGCCCAGCTAGGCCTTTTCCGAGGACTGGTGAAATCGCAATTTTCGCCAATTTCACCAAATCCACAGGCAGACTCTCGCCCTTCTCTTCTGTCTTTTCAATCTCTTGAGGATGGCCCGCCTCTTGCACCTGGAGTTAGGGAGGAAGGTATGAAGAATCAAAAGAAAATTCGTCTGGGATTGATCGGTGTTGGCAATTGGGCCTTGTTCGCACATGTCCGGGTGCTGAGGCTTTTACCGGAGTACGAGATCGTAGCTATCTACAGCCAACGCAAGGAAGCGGCGAAGGCGGCCGCTACAGAGTATGGCATTCCTCACGTAGCCGAGAGTTTGGATGCGTTGGTGACGGACCCATTGGTCGACCAAGTCCTGGTGCTGACCACTTCTCAGCAACATGAGAAGGGTATCCGCGCAGCCATCACTGCGGGCAAGGACGTTTACTGCGAGTGGCCGCTTACGCCGACTGCGGCCAAATCTGCCGAACTGGCGGCGCTCGCAGATGCTGCCGGAGTGAAAACCCAGATTGGCCTGCAGCGACCGCTTGCACCGGCATTTCGGTATGTTCATGACCTTGTCGCGCAGGGTTATGTAGGCAAGGTTCGTTCTGCTCGGATGCACGTGAGTGTGAATATGTTCGGCGAGATCCGTGCGAATGCCGCCCGTTGGAGTTTGCCGATCGAGAATTTCATGAGCGTCGTAGCGATCTTCGGCGGACACTTCTTTCCAGTCCTCTTCTCACTGGTAGGAAAGCCGTCCAGCTTCTCGGCGCTCACGGCCAATCAGTTTCCAGAGGTCACCATTAAGGAGACAGGAGAAAAGATCCAGACGACATCGCCAGACGAACTGTTGATGCATGGAACTCTTGCGGATGGTGGTTTGTTTTCGATCCATATCGAGGGCGGCAAGTTGAGCGGTTCCGGCGTACAGATCGATATCACGGGCGATGCAGGTGATCTCAAGATCACAAACACCTCAGCATTTGGTGGTGTCGATGAAGACTTCATTGTCACTGGGGCACAGGGGGATAGCAAGCCCTTGGAGCATCTCCCGATCCCTGCGAAGTACGAGTGGTTCCCACGGGCCGGCCTACAGACAGCCGTAGCGGAACTCGGCGACTTGTATGTGGCGTTGAGCAGAGATCTGGCCAGTGGAACACAATCCGTTCCGACATTCCACGATGCGGTCTGGCAGCAGCAGCTCTTCGAGAAGATTCAAGATTCGTCCGAAACAGGTAAACGCATCAACTTGTGACTCTGACCGGTGTTGTCCCCAGTCTGGCGACAACACCGGGACACACTCACACGTTTCGAGGAAGGCTATTCTCGAAAAGGCGCGTAATGCGATCCAGTAACTGCCAGGACGGTGAGCACGATTCTCGGCGCCATCGCAGCTCTGAGAATCACTGTTGCAACGGATTGCACTATGGTAGGAGGGCTCGGTCACTCCAACCTTTACTTCGAGACATTTCATCATGTCTCGCCTAGGAGATTGCGAAATGGAAAATATGAAAGCAGTACAAGTCCACAACTACGGAGGGCCAGAAGTGCTCCGCTTCGAAGATGCACCGCGCCCAACCCCCGAATCCGGTGAATTGTTGATAAAGGTCCATGCTGCCTCGGTAAATGCGATCGACTGGAAAGCGCGAGCAGGCTACTTGAAGGATGTCTTTCCGCTTCCCCTGCCTTACATTCCTGGCTGGGATGTTTCCGGTATCGTCGAAGCAATAGGTCCTGGAGTGACCCAATTCAAGAAACGCGACCAAGTCTATGTTGTCCCGGATGGCGCCCGCAGTGGCAAAGGCACTTATGCGGAATATGTCGTGGTCAAGGAAACGGAAGCCGCCCTGAAGCCAAAGTCAATTGACCACATCCATGCCGCAGCCATTCCTTTGGTGGCGCTGACGGCGTGGCAGGCGCTGTTCGAGCAAGCTGGATTAAGCAAGGGCCAGAAGGTTTTGATTCATGGCGCAGCCGGAGGCGTGGGCAGCATCGCCGTGCAACTCGCAAGATGGAAGGGATCCCATGTGATCGGGACAGCGTCGGGGAGGAATCAAGCGCTTCTGCGCGAATTGGGAGTTGACGAACCGATCGATTACGAAAAGACTCGTTTCGAGAATGTTGTCCACGATGTGGACGTGGTGCTCGACACGCTGGGAGGCGATATCCAGAACCGCTCGTGGAAGGTGCTGAAAAAGGGCGGGATTCTGGTTTCGATTGTTGCTCCGCCGTCGGCAGAGGAAGCTGCCAATCATAGTGTGCGCGCGGCTTTCATGTCTGTGCACCCCAGTTCTGCACAGTTGTCTGAAATCGCAAAACTCGTCGATGCCGGGAAACTGAAACCAGTGGTCGAAACCGTGCTGCCGCTCTCCGACGCCCGACGCGCCCACGAACTCAACGAGACGGGGCACGCGCGAGGCAAGACGGTCCTGAAAGTCGGGTAACCGTGTGAACTGATTGCGGGTCCGCCGACCTGGAGAAACCGCATGAAACTCAACGCATCAGTTCGGAACTAAGAACTCTCGATTCGGACAAGATATGGACGGCGCGCCCGTGTGGACTCAGTTAGCCGAAGTCGCACTCAGAGCGCAGAACTGCGATCAGGGCGCCGACATCGCCCTATGACTTCTCCCCCGGGAAGGAAGACGGCGTATGTATCTGGAAAAGTGACGTACAGGTTCTGACAGTTCTTGCGGTGAATCGCACGTCATCCCCTTGCGTCTGCCCAAGTGCTCACCAATAAAAATCCGGCTACTCCGTTGATCTCAGAGTCAGCGACTGGATCGTAAAAGCCACTTCAAACTCAGCTAGGTCTTTTCTGAGAACTGGTGAAATCGCAATTTCCACCAATTTCACCAAATCCACAAGCAGCTTTCCGCCCTTCTTCTTCTGTCTTTTCAATCTCTTGCGGATGGCCCGCCTCTTGCACCTTGAGTTACTGAGAGAGACGTTACATACCGTCTCGAAACCAATGACTCAAGTATGTGCTCGTATCTCAGAAAGGTGTGAACAACATGCTCACTAGCATCCTTGGCGCACGACTGAGCTGGCACTTTGCCAACGGCTGGGTCTTCGAACCTGCTATCGTCGGGCCCGACATCGTCGACTACACCCTGAAAGAGGGGCCACACGCCGGACGGCATGCCATCCAGCACTTCTACTTCCAGCGGGTAGCTCCGGGTGTCGAGACCACGGTCTGGTACGAGGAAAGTGGCGCGCTCGTCCATATTACTTGGTATTTAGAGACACAGACGACGCACCGCTTCGCCGCTCTTCCTGCCTGGTTGGCCGAAGATATGACCGTTTATCGGGGTGACAACCAAGACCCCGCGTTCATCGAGAAAATCAGAAAGCTTACTTCAACGAAGCAGGATTGGCCCCGGCACATCCTCAACGATGAGGGCTATTTCAAGGTGATCTGATCGTCCCATGCCGGGAGGCTTGGCAATTCGATCTCAAATTTTGTGACACATCTTCCATGAACATGCAAATAAAACTGAATATGCCACAGAAAGTGGCAGGGAGGCTTCAATGAACTTAGTATCACGTAAACCCGCGACGGTTGAACTGCTTGGCACTTATCCGGAGCGCCCCGACCGCTACACACAATTGGACCGCCAGTACATTAATGGGATTTGGCGCGACGGCAAGGAGGGCAGCAGGCTAATCGACTCCGACCCGTTCACGGGTGAAACGCTCGCCGAGATCGTCCAGGCAAACAAGAACGATCTCGATGAAGCCTATCAATCGGCGGCAAAAGCGCAAGTCAGCTGGGCGGCGAAAAATCCCGCTGAACGTGCAGAGGTGATGCTAAGGTTCAGCCGCATCATGGAACAGCGCCGCGATGAAATAGTCGATTGGCTGATCAAGGAGTCCGGCAGTACCCGGATAAAAGCCGAACAGGAGTGGCAGTGGGTTCATTCCATCACCGTAGAAGCTGCGTCGTTTCCCCACCGTGTTGAAGGCAAGATACTTCCTCTCGACGAGTATGGCAAAGAAAGCCGCGCCTATAAACAGCCACTCGGCGTGATCGGCGTCATAAGCCCTTGGAATGCGCCCATGCACTTGTCTCAGCGGTCGATTGCTCCCGCGCTGGCGCTGGGAAATGCTGTCGTCGTGAAACCCGCAGAGGACACACCCGTGAGCGGCGGTTTCCTGTTGGCAAAGATTTATGAAGAAGCGGGCCTTCCTACTGGTGTGCTGAACGTCGTGAGCGGTCCGATAGAACAGATTGGAGACGCGTTCACGTTGCATTCGATCCCGAGCCTCATCTCGTTCACCGGCTCTACGCGTGTAGGTCGGCGGATTGGTCAGCTTGCTATAAGCGGTCCAAAGATCAAACGCGCGGTTCTTGAGCTTGGCGGCAATGCTCCCAGCGTGATACTCGACGATGCAGACATCGATCACGCAGTACGCTCGACCGTTGTAGGCCGCTTTATGCATCAGGGACAAGGCTGCGTGTGTACCAACCGCATCATCGTGGACGCGAGGATCCACGATGAATTTGTCGATCGGTTTACTGCGCACGTGAAGAGCCTGAAGTACGGCGATCCAAACGACCCTAACACCGTCATTGGCCCCATCATTAATCAGAAGCAGATGGCATCCCACCTTGCGCATATTACCGGTGCTCGCGCCGCTGGTGCCCGGCAGTTACTCGGAGGGAGGCCGGACGGTCTCGTGCTACCACCGCACGTCTTCGTCGACGTCGAGAACAGCATGGCGATCGCGCAGGACGAAACGTTCGGTCCTATTGCGCCGATCATCAAGGTCAACGGAGAAGAGGAAGCACTTCGAGTCGCGAATGACACCGACTTCGGGCTATCCAGTGCAGTATTTACCACCGACCGCGAGCGAGGCGCGCAGTTCGCACTGAGGATACAGGCCGGCATGACACACGTAAACGACAGTACGTTCGACGATGCTCCCACTGGGCCATTTGGAGGCGAGAAGAACAGCGGTCTCGGCCGCTTTGGTGGAGAGTGGATTATCAACGAATTTACGAGAGATCATTGGGTCACAGTTCGTCACGAAAAAGGTGCTTATCTTTTTTAGGAGGCGGCTGGGAAAGCGATCGTTGAGGTCCCCTGATGGCTGCTTGGAATCGAAACCGGTTCCCGTCGAAACAACAGAACATGAAAGGAAATTGATATGAGTGAGATTGCAATCGAAAGGGCTGCTACGGAACAAGTGGTTTTGACTGTCGTGACGCAACTGAAGAACGGAGAGATCGACGACGCGATCGATCTTTTTGCCGAAGAGTTCACATTCACAGACCGCGGGATCGGACTGGAGTTCAAAGACAAAGGACGGTTGGCTGAATTCTTCCGGAAAACACATGAACTCTTTCCGGACTCGTGCGTGCAGATTGAATCAATTCTCATGAGCGCTGATCACGTGGTCGGCGAATGGACGCTTCAGACTACGGTCACAGAGCCTTTCTACGCCGGGCTGCCTCGAAAAGTTCAAGTCTTGCTGCACGGAGTGTCCGTCGTGCGGACAAAGTACGGGAAAATTACGGACTGGTCGGATTACTACGATGGTCTGACCTCTCGGCGCACAGCTTTGGCTGCGTATTTCACGGATTGGAACGGGTTCTGAACGATGCCGCGCCGTCGAGCAACCACGAGAGGTGCCTGAACAACAGTACCCGCCGAATACCAACTGACGCGCTCAACGTTGACGCGGTGAATGATCCGTCGTCATGGGCCGAGAAGTGATGTTTTCGGAAATGCGAACAGGGAGGAGCAACACTATGCCAGTAGAGCTCATGAGTGCGATCGACGAAGCGAATGCGACGGGTAAACGCATCAACTTGTGACTCTGACCGGTGTTGTCTCCAGTCTGGCGACAACACCGGGACACACTTACACGTTTCGAGGAAAGCTATATGTCGACCAAAGCAACAGCTGCACGTATCTACGAGTATGGAGAGCCCGATGTCTTTCGTTTCGAGACCATGGATGTTCCTGATCCCGTCGGTCACGAGGTTCTGGTGCGAAACACCGTCATCGGTCTCAATTTTGTAGACATCTACTATCGCCGCGGAACACTGCCGGTCCCGGAGTTTCCAGCGATCATCGGTGACGAAGCATCCGGAGTCGTCGAAGCGGTTGGCCCGAACGTGACGCTGGTGAAGGTTGGGGACAGGGTCGCCTACGCCGACGCGTTCGGTGCGTACACGACGGTGCGTCTCTATCCTGAGGATCGCCTCACTTTAATTCCCGATGGAGTAACAGACGACCAGGCAGCCAGCAGCCTGCTCAAGGGATTGACAGCACGTTACCTGCTGAAGGAAACCGTTCAACTCCACGAAGGAGATACCGTCCTGTACCACGCTGCAGCTGGTGGAGTGGGTCAGATCTTCACGCAGTGGGCAAGATCGCTTGGGATTCACGTGATTGGAACAGTATCGACTGCGGAGAAAGCGCAAATCGCTCTCCAAGCGGGCTGCACAGCGGTAGTCAATTACAGCACGGAAGACTTCGTAGAACGCACCTTCGAGTTGACTGGTGGCCAGGGAGTAAAGGTTGTCTACGACTCGGTCGGTAAGGATACGTTCCGGGGCTCACTCGCGGTACTCAAACCCCGCGGCACGCTGGTTCAGTTCGGCAATGCCTCGGGTTTTCCGGAACCAATCAATCCATTTGAGCTGGCACCCCGAGCGCTGTATCTGACATGGGCAATTTTGCCCCACTACAACAACACTCCAGAAGCTCTCGCTGCCTCTTCGGCCGATCTCTTCCACGCCATACAGTCGGGAATCCTCAAGGTCAACCCAACGAACATCTATCGTTTTGATCAACTGGTCCACGCGCATCAGCAACTCGAACAGCGACGCACCATCGGCGCAACAGTACTGCATGTCTAGACACCGAGCAATGACGGGAGAAAATCAATGAATCAAGCATTGCAAGACGTAATCGAACACCGTCGCACGACGAATGTCTTCAAGCCAATGCGGGCAGTTCGCGGACTATTCCGCCTTGGAAGGGCGTCTCGCGCCCTCAGCGTCAGCTTTGCCTAAATCCGAATTGTCAGGAGAGTTTATGATCTACGAGCTGCGTATTTACAGAGTTATGAATGGCCGCATGGCGGACCTGCTGACACGCTTCGAACATCACACCGTGCCGATAATGGTCCGCCATGGCTTCCTGCAAGTCGGGTTCTGGACGACGATCGTTGGTCGCTCGGAACAACACCTCACTTATCTGCTTGCATGGGAGTCGCTTGCACAGCGCCAAGAAAAGTGGGATGCATTATTGTCAGACCCTGAATGGCTGGCCATCCGTAAATCGACAGAGGAGAACGGCCCTTTGATCTTCGATATCGAAAACTCTCTCTTGAAACCAACGAACTTCTCAGCAGCCAAATGACAAGTCACCGTTTGTCATTCTGCAATGGCCTTATCATCGCTCTGCTACTTCAGGGGTTAATCCATAGATACGGACCAGCGCTCTTTCGGCTAGCCATGCAGCATCATTGAAACCCGATGCCATGGCTTCTTTCTCCGACGAACGCCATTGATAATCTGAAGATCGGACTCTATGGAGAGCCCGAGCAGTCAATATGTACATGGTCAGATATCGCTGGGTCGAACTCAGATCGACATGCCCCAGATAGGTCGATAAGGCAGGAAGCAGAGCTTGAACATCTTCCCCTTGCCGATACCAAGGTCGTCACCCGATTCACAGCGAACGTATGCCTCAGGTCATGCCCTCTCAACAACATTTTGAGGTTCGCGAATATCACCTGCGAGGGATAGGACCGAAATAGTTCGAGCGTTCGCTATCGATCTTTTTTGACTAAAAATCAACGGAGTAGCCGGATTTTATTGCTGAGCCCTTGGGCAGACGCCAGGGCGGTCACTGTGAGTTGTGAGGGCGTGTTTTGCCTGGATGTAGCCTGGTTGTCCAAGGATACCTGTCGAGTCAGCTTGCCGCAACAACCTGAGCCAGCAGACGCCGATGAAGACACCAATCCTTTTCCGAGGACTGGTGAAATCGCAATTTTCGCCAATTTCACCAAATTCACAGGCAGCCTCCCGCCCTTCTTCTTCTGTCTTTTCAATCTTTTGCGGATGGTCCGCCTATTGCACATGGAGTTGCTGAGAGAGACGCCACCTACCGTCTCGAAACCGACGACTTAATTATGTTCTCAGAAAGGTGTGATCAACATGCTCACAAAGAACACAACAGAGATTAAAGCCGCCGTCGTGCGCGAGAAAGGCGGGCCTTTTAACGTCGAAACTCTAACTTTGGAAGGCCCACGCCGAGACGAAGTATTGGTCAAGATCGTGGCCACCGGCTTGTGCCACACAGATATGGTTGCACGTGACAAGGGCTACCCCGTGCCACAGCCAATCGTGCTCGGACACGAGGGCGCAGGAATCGTTGAGAGCGTAGGTGCTGATGTTCTCAAAGTCGCGCGCGGCGATTCCGTGGTGCTCACGTTCTTGACATGCGGACGTTGTAAGCCTTGTCGCCTGGGAAGGATGGCACATTGCGAGAAGACGTTCCCGCTCTGCTTCGGTGGAGCGCGGTTGGACGGCAGCACTGCTACAGTCGACGGCCATGGCGAGAAAGTTCACGATCACTTTTTCGGGCAATCGTCGTTTGCGACATACGCACTCGCCAATGAACGCAACGTGGTCAAGGTCGGCAGTGACGTACCGCTCGAACGCCTCGGTCCGCTCGGCTGCGGCATTCAGACCGGAGCCGGGGCCGTAATGAATGCGCTGAATGTGAGACCGGGTACAAGTTTCGCTTCCTTCGGCGCGGGCGCAGTTGGATGCTCGGCGATCATGGCAGCACGGGCTGTTGGAGCAACAACCATCGTCGCCATAGACATCGTGCCTTCGCGTCTGGAAATGGCAAAGGAACTGGGCGCGACGCATGCTATTAACAGTAAACAGACAAATCCAGTTGAGGCGATCCGAGATATTACCGGTGGCGGAGTCGATTATTCGCTAGAAGCCTCCGGGGACCCCAAAGCGTTGCATCAGGCAATAGAAGCACTCGGATCTCTCGGCACGTGCGGCGTCGTCGGAGCAGAGCCACTAGGCACAGAGGTGAGCTTTGACGTGAACAATCTGATGATACCTGGTAAGGCGATACGCGGCATTCTTGAGGGTGAGAGCGTTCCCGACATTTTTATCCCGCAGCTCATCGAACTCAACGCGCAGGGGCGGTTTCCGTTCGAGAAACTGACAAAGTTTTACAGCCTCGACCAAATCAATCAAGCTGCGCAAGACAGTGCAGAAGGCGGCACAATCAAACCCATCATTCGCCTATCACCGGCATGAGCGACGAGGGAGACTCCATGTCACAGGTCACAAATCTCGCTTTCTTCCGCGCTCGGCATGGCCAGAGTGAGGCGCTCGGCGCGGCTCTAGCCGCTCTGGTCGGGCCCACCCGGCTAGAAACCGGATGCCTCAACTATGATTTGCACCGTTCCGTCGATGATGCCGATGTCTGGTTTGTTTACGAGAATTGGCGCTCGCCTGAAGGTTTTGACGCCCACATGCGGTCCGAGCACCTGCAGGCATTTCTGAAGGCAACGCCCGATCTCGTCGCGGGCGACATCGATCTTCGCCGGTTCAGGATGATCTCGATCGCCGCAACGCGCCGCATCTGAATGCGACATCCATTTCAGACTCGAATAGGAGTACACCCATGCTATTTTCCGGAAAGAACATCATCGTTACCGGCGCCACAGGCGACCTAGGCGTCGCCATCGTCCAACGCCTGATTTCGCAGGGCGCCAACGTCCTTGCCGTAGCCGGGCACCAAAGCGAGATATCGCGTCTGGCTACCTTCTCTGGCCCCGGTACGCTGGAAACAAGTGTCGCAGACGTCTCCGACGCCGCACAGGTGCTTGGCTACGCCACACGCGCCTTCGAGCTGTGGGGCCAAATCGACGGCTTCGTCAACAATGCAGGAATTCAAACCCCCGTGCGCCCGATAGTCGACTTTCCCGAGAAGGACTTCGATCGGGTGATGGCAGTCAACATCCGGGGTGTGTTCCTCGGCATGAAATACGTATTACCGCGGATGCGCGAAGGCGGGTCGGTTGTCAATATGTCGAGCGCTTTGGGCCTGGTGGGTGGCGCGGGAATCTGCGCCTATGTGGCCTCCAAACACGCCATCATCGGCTTGACCAAGACGGCCGCGCTGGAGCAAGGAGCGCGTGGAGTCAGGGTCAATGCCTGCTGTCCCGGCCCCATCGCCGGACGCATGACCTTCAGACTCGCCGAAGAGGTATTCGCCGGCAGCAAAAAGACGTTTGCGGAGACGGTTCCACTCGGTCGGCACGGCACGCCTGAAGATGTTGCGGGCCTTGTGTCTTATCTGCTGTCCGATGATTCCAGCTATGCGACAGGCACCGCACACTCTGTCGACGGCGGTTTCACGACGGCCTGACCGCGTTTTCTGGGGGAGCCGTCGGTGCGCAATTGACAAAGGAGCGGGCCGTAGAGAAATTCGGACGCCTGGATATTGTTGTCGCGAATGCGTGCTTTCGCACGCGCAGGCGGGCTAGGAAGTGGTCTCCCACGCTACTGGATAAAGGACGAAAGGTGACATATGGATATCGGGCTACTCCTTCTGCGGTTGACCCTCGGATTGACCCTCGCGGCACACGGCACACAAAAGTTATTCGGCTGGTTCGGCGGACCGGGCCTCGATGGTACTGGTCAATTCTTTGAGATGATCGGGTTCATACCGGGCCGTCGCCACGCGCTGAGGGCCGGCCTGGCGGAGACCGGAGGTGGTCTCCTTCTGGCGCTCGGGTTGCTCACGCCGGTTGCGGCGGCGCTTCTATTCAGCGTGATGCTTGTGGCTGCCGTAACCGTGCACATCAAGAAGGGCTTCTTCGTGCAGAACGGCGGGTACGAGTACACCCTCGTGCTCGGTATCGCCGCATTAACTCTCGCGTTCACTGGCCCAGGTTCGCTGTCACTCGACGCGCTGCTCGGATATTACCTGAGCGGCAGATTCTGGGGCATGGCTGCGTTGTTCGTCGGTGTCCTTGGCGGGGTCATGTCACTCATTCAACGACGCACACTCCCGACGCAGCAAGCCACAACCGGCGAGTAGCGACAAAAAGGATCGATCGTCCGATCCATTTTGATGCCGAAGGCGCGGGAGCACGGGGAGGCAGGTATGGAGCGGAGTGCTAAGCAGAAGAGAACCAGCGATAGCGAGATCGATTCAGATGAAGAAATCTGGAAGACCATCCGCCATCTTGATCCGGATAGAGGACTCAGGACGAGTGACATCGTACTCGGCGCCACGTGGGTACTGTGTGTCATTTTGCTTTGCGTACTTATCTTCTTGCTTCACCATTGAAACTTATGAGCACCGGCAAGAGGCATGAACATCGGGTGGGGCACCGAACGCGCATAGCCCCAACGCGAAATCTGTTTGGACGTTCAAAGAGCTTTTCCTGCGGGAGGACAGCAGCACATTTGCCCGGCCTGCTTACGAGGTTGATCTACAGAATGAAGCGGCTGGGTATCACAGCATGGTCACCAAGCGGCATTAAAAGGGCCTAATTTCTAGAACTCCGAACAGATAAGTTTCTGACAAAAGGAGAGCCTGCGATGAAAGCTCGTATCGACTACTCGAATGTTCCGGAAGCGCTCCGCGGGATGTATCAGCTGGAGCATTACATCCACAACTCAGGCCTGGAGGAATCGCTGGTCCACCTGGTGAAGATGCGCGCCTCGCAGATCAATGGATGTGCGTATTGCCTCGATGTGCATTCGAAAGACGCCCGCGCCCTCGGCGAGACCGAGCAGAGACTCTATGTGCTCGACGCGTGGGAGGAGGCGCCGTTTTACTCCGAGCGCGAACGCGCGGCGTTCGCGCTTACTGACGCCGTCACCCGGATCACGGAGGGCCATGTGCCCGACGCGGTCTTCGAGCGCGCACGAGCGCACTTCAACGAACAGGAGCTAACTGCGCTGGTGTTTACCCTGACCACCATCAACGCCTGGAACCGCCTTGCTATCACGATGCGTACTGAGGTGGGCAAGTATCAACCGAAGGCGCGCCCGGTGTCCCAAACCGCTTAGAACCAGCGGCGGTTCGCCGCCGCTTGATAATTTCTCTATAGGAATATCTTTCGCCCGCAAAGGTAGGAGGAGGTCCGGATGCAGTCAGCGAGATGTTGCCTCGTGATCCTCCTGCGCCAAGGTTTGGCGCAAAAGAATCTTCACGCAGGGGGACGCCGGATAAGTAATCACAATAGAGTCGCTCGCGAGGCGCACTAGCCGACTCTAAGCGCCCATTGTCTATTTAAAGAAGGAGAACGGAGAATTTCATGTCTAAGGTCTGGTTGATTACGGGAAGCGGAAACGGATTGGGCAGGGACATCGCCGAGGCGGTGCTGGCCGCAGCGGACAGCGTGGTGGCCGGGGCGCGTCGGACGGAAGAACTGGCACCCCTGGTGGCACAGTACGGCGAGCGGGTGAAGCCCGTGAAACTGGAAGTGCGCGACGAAGCCGCGGCAAAAGCGGCCGTGCAGTTGGCAGTGGATACATTCGGGCGGCTGGACGTTCTGGTGAACAACGCAGGCTATGGGCAGTTCGCGCCATTCGAGCAGATGAGTGCGGAGGACTTCCAGGCGATCGTGGACACATGCTTTTACGGCGTGGTGTACACCACGCGCGCCGCTATGCCGGTGATGCGTAAGCAGAAAAGCGGTCACATCTTTCAGGTGTCTTCGGAAGGTGGCCGCCACGCGGTCCCGGGCAATACGCCGTATCACGCGGCCAAGTGGGCGGTGGGCGGTTTCAGCGACTCTCTGGCGATGGAAGTCGCGCCTTTCGGAGTCAAGGTCTGCACACTGGAGCCGGGAGGTATTCGGACCAACTGGGCACGGCGGGCCGTTCAGAATGCGCCGGACTTGTTGCCGGAGTATGAGGCCACGGTCGGTTCGTCCCTGAAGATGTTGCGAGGACTCGAAGGGCGTTGGGAAAGCGATCCACGAAAGATCGCGGACGTGATTCTGCAACTGGCAAATAGCGACGAGGTGCCGGTGCGGCTGATCCTCGGTGTGGATGCGGAAACGCGGGTGAAGCAAGCAGAAGCTGCGCGCGCCGCCGAGGCTGAGAAATGGCGGCATCTCACGGTTTCAACAGTGTTTGAAGATGGGCTCTTCGACAGCCGATTGAATATGGCAAAAGGCTCAAGTGGTTCGGGCAGCCATCCGTAGTCACAGCAGCGAGACTCCTGATCCTTTTCTCCTTACAAGGTTGTTTGCGGCTGCGGCCGCCAACTCTTCTCTCGCCCCAGGTACACCTACCGACGGCGAACCGGTCATCATCTAGGGTGATCCAGTAAGGAAGGAAGACGCTAAAATCGTGTTCGTTCTGCGAGACGGAAAATACTATCTCGCGGAATTTTGGTGCGTGTCCGATCGACGGGTGATGACGGCCGAATTCGACCATGGCGGGCAGACTCCTACGACCCCACATCGAGTTATCCGGACCATCGGAAGCGATGAAGTCGTGCGTGATGCCACGTCGATAGATGGAGGAGTATTTACTCGATCCACGAGCTTTCGTGCCAATAATCCTGCTACCCAAAGCGAGGTCGACGGTGGAGCTAGCCTCGGGTCCCCTTAGGCATGCCAGTCGGGGATCAGGCCTGGCGACGGGAGTCGCTGCATTCCCGCCACCAATAAGGTATGTACAATGGGCTAAAATTACGCATCACACGAGTAATCCTCGGTATTCGTGGATGAATTGCGGAGTCCCTACATCGATCCGGGCCAATTGCCGTCTGTGGAGTTGCGCTCCCAGCCCATTTCGAATGCCACGCATTGCCAGCGTGCTCCGCTTGGGAGGACAGAGAGTGGCTTTGCAAAGAGTTGCGGGCGCTAAACACCGAGCAAAGTCGAGTCTTGCGCGCACTCTCCTGTCTCTTACCGTCTTTTACTGCTGCTCGACGGCTTCGATCTGGGCACTCGACCCAGGGCGCCGAGTCTCACAATATGCCCATTCTGCATGGCGAGTCCAAGACGGTTCTATCAACCTGGGATCCAGCATCACCCAGACCACGGACGGTTATTTGTGGTTAGGAACACCTGGGGGCTTGCTGCGTTTCGACGGCATCAAGTTTGTGCCTTTTTCTATCCCCGGCTTTGACCTCGCAAAACTCGCTTATACATACCTTTTTGGCGCTCGCGACGGCAGTCTGTGGATTGGAACGAGGATCGGTGTCGGCCGGCTGAAAGACGGCGAGTTCCAATGGTACTCGAATCCCGCACAGCGCAGCGGGATCAGCGTCATATTGGAAGACCATGAGGGCGCAATTTGGGTGACGCGTTATCACGTCCCACCAGGCGAAGGTCCCTTATGTCGGGTCGAGGGAAGTGGGCTCCACTGCTACGGAAAGGCTGATGGGATTCCAGTGAGGTACGGGCTAGGCTTAACTGAAGACAGCCTTGGAAATCTCTGGTTTGGATCCAGTGTACTTTGCCGTTGGCGGCAGGGTTCCGTGGGCACCTATTTGAATGGGATAGCGAACCGTCATGACTCGGGAAACGGCGTAATTGATGTTGTGGCGGGGCCGTCAGAATCCATTTGGGCAGCAGTGGATGGGGTCGGACCTGATCTGGGTGTTCGCTATTACTCCAATGGGGAATGGGCGCCTTACGTCGTACCAGGCTTTGATGGGAGAAGGGTCCGCTCTCATGCACTGTTCGTTGATCGAGACAACTCACTCTGGATTGGAACGGAGAATGACGGACTCTACCGGGTCCACGATGGAGTGGCAGATCACTTTGGAAGCGCCGATGGGTTATCGGGCAATTCTGTTGTCCTCTTCTATGAAGACCACGAGCACGACCTTTGGGTGAAGACGGAGGGCGGACTCGACATGTTTCGGAGTACGCCAGTTGTCACCTACTCGATGCATGAAGGGTTATCTTCAGCCGAGCTCGTTTCGGTTCTAGCACTGCATGATGGTTCAGTTTGGATTGGACACGAAGGTGGCGTTGACATTCTAAAGGGGGATCGGCTCTCACTGTTTTCTGCTGCAAGTGGGCTGCCCGGTCAAGATGTGCGAGCGCTGTTTCAAGACCATAGCGGCGTGGTTTGGCTCGGAATAGACACCAGGCTGATGAGGTACGACCATGGCTGGTTCCATGAAATCAAGCGCTCTGACAGCCAGAGGCCACGCGGCGATCCTGTCGATGCCATCGCTGAGGATGTGAATCAGAATATTTGGGCGTTGACTATCGCTGGTCATCTCCTTAGAGTCACCAATCAAATCGCGAAGGAAGTTACGGAGGTGACCAGCGATAGTCAACAACCCGGTTTTCTTGTACCCGATCATGATGGTGGCATCTGGGTCTTCTGGAGAGACGGCAAGCTGGCTCACTACCCCAATGGAAGTGTCGGCGCAACAGCGCTGAAGGGGCATGACAGTTCTTTTTCAGTTCGCGATGTGCTTGTCGATTCCGACGATTCGGTTTTGGTCTCAACGAACGAGGGCCTGTTTCGCTGGGACGGCAAAGTCTGGAGTGTGCTGAATCGTCGCAATGGCCTTCCATGTGATGCGATTTTCTCTGCGATCAAAGATAACAACGGAGACTTGTGGCTCTACTCGCAATGTGGCCTCCTAAGACTTGGGCGTGCAGAGTTGGGAAGGTGGCGAACACACAGCGATAGCAGCCTTAACACTGAGGTGTTTGATAGGTTCGATGGTGCGTCGCCTCATTTGGCAACGCAACTGATTCAGCCAAAGGCTTCAATGGCACCGGACGGGCGCCTTTGGTTCATGAACAACGTCGCAATCCAAATGATTGATCCCAGCCAAACCTATCCCAATATGGTTCCACCACCGGTGCACATAGAAAGTGTTGTCGCGGACCACAAGGACTACGCCCTTGGGAAGCGGGTGCGGCTACCTCCCTTAACTCGCGACGTTGAGATCGACTACAGCGGGTTGAGTGTAGCTGTACCCCAAAAAGTCCATTTTCGTTATGAACTGGAAGGCCGCGATACGGGGTGGCAGGAAGCGGGTACCAGACGCCAAGCCTTTTATACGAATCTCCCTCCAGGAGATTATCGCTTCCGAGTCACCGCCTGCAACAACAACGGCGTATGGAATGACGCTGGCGCATTCCTGGAATTTTCCATCGTCCCAGCTTTCTACCAGACTGCGTGGTTCCGCCTTACATGCGTAGGTGTTTTTCTTGTAATACTGTGGGCGCTCTATCAACTCCGACTTCAACAATTGCATCGGCAATTCAACATCGGTCTGGAGGCACGGGTTAATGAGCGCACACGTATCGCGCGAGACTTGCACGATACTCTGCTGCAGAGTTTGCACGGATTGATGTTTGAATTTCAGGCAGTGCGCAACATGTTCCACCGACGCCCCGAAGAAGCACTCGAAGCTCTCGATGGTGCGATCATGGGAACCGAGAGGGCCATCACCGAGAGCCAAGTCGCCATCGAAGGCTTACGTGACGTCCAGGTCGCCGAGAACGACGTCGCGCAGCTATTGAGGGAAACGGGGGAAGAACTAGTTGCATCGCGGAGTGCAGACCACGATGCGCCGACCTTCGGCCTAACCGTTGAGGGGGAGCGACGAACATTGGTTCCGACCATCCGGGATGAAGTCTACCGTATCGCCCGAGAGGTTTTACGAAATGCTTTCCGCCATGCCCATGCGCGCCGGATCGAAGCAGAGATTCTCTACGATGAACACCAGTTTCGATTGCGCGTACGGGACGATGGCAAAGGTATGGATCCGCAAGTTCTGGAGAAAGGTGGACGGGCCGGACACTGGGGGTTGCCAGGTGTTCGGGAACGAGCGCAGCAAATGGGAGCAAAATTGGATCTTTGGGGCGAGGCGGGAAAAGGAACGGAAGTTCAATTAACCGTGGCCGCTGCCATAGCTTACGAAAAGACACCCGATCGGTCCGGATTCAGATTATTCCGAAGGGCGAGAAATCATGACCACCGATCTTAGCCTGATTCGAATCCTCACCGTGGACGACCACCCTCTTCTGCGCAAGGGGATCGCAGCACTGGTCAACGCTGAAACTGACATGAAGCTAGTTGCGGAGGCTTCTAATGGCGAGGAAGCCATCGAGAAGTTCCGATCGCACCGACCGGATGTGACCCTAATGGATCTGCAGATGCCGGGCTTGAATGGCATCGAAGCGATTATTCGCATCCAGAGCGAATTCCCGAAAGCACGGATCATCGTTCTGACGACATACACGGGCGATGCCCAAGTGGTGCGAGCTCTCAAGGCAGGCGCACGAGCTTACTTGTTGAAGAGACAGGTGCACAGAGAGCTCTTGGAGACCATCCGGGCTGTCCATGCGGGACAAAGGCGCATACCTTCAGAGATTGCCGCGGAGCTGGTAGATCATCCTAGGGACGACTTGACCCCACGAGAAATCGACGTATTACGGCTAATCGCTAACGGAAACGCCAACAAACAGATCGCAGATCAGCTCTCCATCGGTGAAGCCAGCGTAAAGAGCTATGTCGCCAACATACTCTCGAAACTTGGGGCTAGCGACCGGGCCCATGCCGTTACAATCGGGCTGAAGCGTGGAATTATCGAACTAGAGATCCCCTGAAAGATGGAGGTACGGACCTCCTTTTGGCGGTTTTGGGAGGTGTTGCGAATGCCCTATGCTGGATCAGGGTGTTTCTTGCAACGCTTATTTTCCACATTCCCGAACGGTTGGCCGGGCATTGGCATTCTGCTCCAGCGGGTGTTAACCGCCACGACTCTGTTTTGTTATGGGATCGCACATTTAAGGGACACATCACAATTTGCATCAATAGTTCCGCACATATTCGCAGCAGTCGCCGGGATACTAATCCTCGTTGGCTTATGGACGCCGGTCGCCGGAATGATGATCACAATCGTTGAGCTATGGATTGTTTGTTCGAGCGCCGGCGGTCTTGGAATTCCGATCATCTTGGCCACCTTGGGCGCCACCCTGGCAATGATCGGTCCTGGCGCGTGGTCCATTGATGCGCATCTCTTCGGCAGGAAGCACTTCGAAATCCCGCAACGCTAAAAGATCTCTTATCACCCAGAAGGGGGAGCGTCGAGTCCCCCTAAATGGTAGCTTCGGTCTACGCCAAATACCTATCCGAAAACCCTCGATCTACGGTTGTGCCCAAGTCGCAGGTCATTGCACACTCACTTAAAGACCCAAGATTTCACTATCGTGGGAATTTCGGCAGATATAAAGCGGGTTCGGGAGGACTCAGTATGGGAATCCCAAGTGTTGTTTTTCCGGACGCGCAAGGTTTCGTAAGAATGGGCTTTGCTCAGGCGAACCGCCACCAGGACTTTGAACGAATTATTGGTAACAGCCTGGCTCTCATGGAGACCCTAGGCCTGGTCCGCTCGGTTGCGCCCACAGATTCTACGGTCCTGATCGAAGGCGAAACAGGGACGGGAAAGGAACTGATCGCGAGCGCCATTCACAATCTCAGCAAACGTCGCAGCCGTCCCTTCGTGAAGCTGAATTGCGCTGCCATTCCCTTCGACCTGTTGGAAAGCGAGCTGTTTGGACACGAGAAGGGTGCCTTCACAGGTGCGATCGCGCAGAAAATCGGCCGATTCGAAACGGCCGATACCGGCACTCTTTTTCTGGACGAAATCGGAGATCTACCGCAGGCTCTGCAGCCTAAGTTGCTGCGCGTCCTGCAGGAGCAGGAGTTTGAGCGTCTGGGAAGCGGCCGTACGCACCGCATCAACGTCCGTCTGGTGGCGGCGACCCATCGCGATCTTACCCAGATGGTCGCACGAAACGAATTCCGCAGTGACCTGTATTACCGTCTCAATGTATTTCCTATCGTGCTGCCACCACTGCGCGAGCGCCGGCAGGATATTGTGCCGTTGGTCTCGCATTTTGTCGAACTTTTTGCCCGGCGCATGGGGAAGCGGATCGAGCAGATATCGCAGACAACGATGAATGCGTTCATTGAATACTCCTGGCCGGGCAATATTCGCGAATTGCAAAATGTGGTTGAGAGGTCGGTCATTATGAGTTCTGATGGCGTATTGTGCGCGGATGCAGCCTGGTTGCCCGGGGATTCCCGTCGAGTCAGCTTGCCGCAACAACCTGAGGCCGCGGACGCCGATGAGGACGCCAGTCGTGAACGGCAGATCATTCATGAGGCACTGGCGGGAAGTCGAGGGCGAGTGTCTGGCTCGAACGGGGCCGCGGCGAGGCTCCGAGTACCACCTTCGACCTTGGAGCACCGGATTAAGAAATTAAGGATTCGTAAAAGCCACTTCAAACTCAGCTAGGCCTTTTCCGAGGACTGGTGAAATCGCAATTTTCGCCAATTTCACCAAATTCACAAGCCGCTTACCGCCCTTCTTCTTCTGTCCTTTCAATCTCTTGCGGATGGTCCGACTCTTGCACCTGGAGTTGCTTGCTGCCTCGATCGCAGAGGTTCACACGATTAAGGAGAGGGTCATCGCAAAGGTGATTGAGTTTTACGTACCGAAGAACTTTCGGAATGCGTTCGTGCGTGCCGATCAGCCCCAACCGGAAACGGTTATCGAGTTTTCTTCGCAGGAAAAGAAGTCAGTCCCGACTCGACCAGTTGGCGGGGTCCTCGGGTGGCTCCTGGCAGCGACGGAGTCGAACCATACTACAGGAAGTGAGTCGTCTTCACACCCCGGGGTCGCTTAGAGAGGAGGCACGTTACGTCGGCAACAACAATGTTCATACAAGGAGAGCGAGCAGTGCCCAACGGTCTCGTTAGCGAGCGTGCTCAGGAACTGGACAGCGTCGTGTCCCGCTACCTACCAATGTTTTACATGAGGGCTTTCCGCTTCTTGGGCAACATGCCAGACGCGGAAGATGCCGTCCAAGATGCTCTCCTTTCCGCGTACAAGCATCTAGGCCAGTTTAGGGGGCAAGCACAACTTTCAACCTGGTTAACAACAATCGTCACCAACGCTGCGCTGATGAAATTACGCCGCCGCGATAGCTATTTGTCGCTTGACGACGAGCTAGGGGAAGACGGTCTCACATTCTCGGAACGGTTACCTGATTCGAAGCCAAGTCCAGAAGAACTCTGCTTCGCAGCGGAAGCACGATACCAACTGGTCGAGGGCGTTAGGCAGCTCTCACCAAAGCTCCGTAGAACCCTTCAGTTGCGTGATATCGACGGTTTGACGACGAAGGAGGCTGCGCTTGTTTTGGGTGTTCCCCACGGGACGGTGAAAGCGCAGCTCGCACGGGCGCGCGCCAAGCTTGCTCGAAGCGCGCACCTGAAGCCTATCAGGGGGCGGTCCCGAACCGTTTCACCTGGTAAAGCGGTTCAGCGAAAGGACTCTCGGAGCGGAATCAATTCCTGAGTTGCATGAAAGCAGCGCGATCATGAAATACAGATTGCTGGGCAAGAGCGGACTTCGGGTCTCCGAAGCGGCGCTAGGCACTATGACTTTCGGAGACGAGTTGGGATGGGGATCACCGAAGGCTGAAGCGCAGAGAGTCTATGAGACCTACCGCGAGGCAGGCGGAAACTTCATCGACACAGCGAACTTCTACACCGGCGGCACAAGCGAAAAATTCGTGGGTGAGTTCATCAAGGGCCATCGCGACAGTGTCGTTCTAGCGACAAAATACTCCAACGCTGCGCCCGGCAACGATCCCAACGCGGCGGGCAATCACCGCAAGAGCATGATGCAAGCACTGGAAGCCAGTCTGAAACGATTGCAAACCGACTACATCGATCTGTACTGGGTGCACATTTGGGATGGGATCACACCAGTGGAAGAAGTCATGCGCGGTCTGGACGATCTCGTTCGCCAAGGCAAGGTTCTCTACGTCGGCATCTCCGACGCTCCCGCATGGTGGATCGCCCAGGCAAATACTCTGGCCGAGCTTCGAGGCTGGACACAGTTCATCGGGTTGCAGATCGAGTACAACCTCGTGGAGCGCACGGTCGAGCGCGAACTGATTCCCATGGCGAAAGCTTTGAACCTGGGGGTTCTGGCTTGGTCTCCGTTGGCGAAGGGCGTTTTGTCGGGGAAGTATCACGGCGAGGGTAAGGCCGACGGGGGGCGGATGAGCAATGAGGGAATGAAGGAATTCCTTCCCGAGGAACAGCACGCGACGCGGATCATCTCGGCGGTGAAGGCGGTCTCCGAACAAGTTGGTCGAAGCATGGCGCAAGTCGCGCTCGCGTGGCTGCGCTACCAAACGGTGCCAGTAATCCCGATCATCGGAGCGCGGAAGGTATCTCAACTCCAAGACAATCTCGGCAGTTTGGATCTGGAACTCTCCGCCGAACAATTGAAATCCCTCGACGGAGCAAGCCGAATCGAGTTCGAATTCCCCCAGAGTATTTACGAGAGAGAAATGGTTCGTTCAATTAGGTATGGAGGCACGTGGGATCGCTTGCTGCTCTAAGTGCGGCACTTCAGTCAGAATAGTGATGCAGGTGCCGGCGTTTAAGCTTCCCTGTGTGAGGAACGGACTTACCATGCTCGTTCAGCGAGGTAACGCGCAGTGAAGAATTGGTGGTCGACACTCACGATGCGTGCGTCCGCAGCCGAGTATCGGAGTTTGCCTCTTCGTGGACACGAACTTCTTCGTGACGTTCCGCTCTATGACGTGTCGTCTGTGGATCTTCCTGGAGGCGGCAGCGGGCGGACTGTCGCGGACATTTGTGCGCTCGAGTCCTCGACGGCTCCGAGCCACATCGCGACTCTCCTTTACGGCCTCCGATATTTTCTCGGCCGGGTATTCGGTTGGGATCGAGAACCGATGCGGCCGGAAGACTCATTTCTGGAACGCCTGTCGGAACGCGACCGACGCGACTCCGAAATACCGCCAGGTACTCTGGATGGCCACTTTTGGGTCTTGTATCAATTTCCGGGAGAAGCGCTTCGTGAAACCCGCAACAGGACCATCCACGGCTTCATCTGCACTGCCCTGGTAAGCAGCCCGAACGGGTACCGTTTGTACTGGGGAGTCTACGTCCGCCGCGTGTCGTGGCTCACGCGACCGTACCTAGTCGCGATCGAACCATTTCGTTGGGTTCTGTATCCAGCCATGCTTCGCCGCATTCGTCGCGCGTGGTTTGTTGCTTACACTGGCATGAGCCGAATCGATACCGCCTGATGGACGATTCCGCTGCTAACGAGCATCCGTCAAACAAGGAGCACGCCGTAATGCTTTTCTCCTCCGCAATCGCGGCAAGCGTAATCAGGAGGTTCAAATCGACATGTCGTAGTTTCTCTAAACGCATGACGACGATGACTATTATGCATGGGCCGCATGTGGTTGGGAATCATCTTTGACTGTGTAAGCCAGAAGAGTGCACAAGGGAGAATTCAATGCAATGGGGAAACGGTTTGCAAGATAAGCGGGTGGTTGTGCTGGGCGGTTCGTCGGGAATTGGTTTGGAGGTCGCCAAGCAGGCGGCATCGGAGGGAGCTAGCCTTGTCATCGCCTCCAGTAGTGCGGAACGAGTTCAGAAAGCCGTTGAATCAATCGGCGGAGAGGCGCAGGGGCAAGCGATTGACGTCTCGGACGAACGAGCCGTTGCAACCTTCTTTTCCAAGCTCGGCACTTTCGATCATTTGGTGTTCACCGCGGGCGACAGCCTGCATTTGCACGACCTTGCCGCTACGGATCTGCAACAGGCCAGACATGCTTTTGAGCTGCGTTATTGGGCAGCACTCGCTGCGGTCAAATACGGAAGCCCCCATATTCGCAAGGAAGGCTCTATCGTGCTCACAACAGGAATCGCTGGCCAGCGCCCGCAAAAGGGATGGGTAATCGCGGCAAGCGTTTGCGGAACCATCGAAGCACTAACACGTGCCCTAGCGGTCGAGTTGGCACCAATACGGGTTAATGCGGTATCTCCCGGAGTCGTTCGGACAAACCTCTGGCAGAGCATGAGCGCACCGGAGCGCGAACGTCTATACGAAAGCGTGGGAAAGAGTCTCCCTGTAGGCCGAGTCGGCGAAGCTCATGAAATCGCGCAAGCCTATTTGTTTTTGATGCAGGAAGGATTCAGCACCGGGCAGACCGTTGTGGTAGATGGCGGTACGGTCCTGGTTTAAGCGCCGCTGTAGTTCACAATCGGCTGGCATGGGAGAGTAAGCGTGAAAAAACTTCTTGATGTCGTCACTCGTGTTTACGAGTATCAATGTCCACATCCCGCGCTTGTTGGAACGGCGAGCGGACTCGAGGTTCTGATTGAACGATTCGTGCCGCGTTGATAAGTGGTGCATGTGGCGGACGCGATTCTGCCGGCCTATATCGAAGTAAAGAGGAATTTCTATGACAACGGCAATCAAGTCCGCCATTTCTCCTTTTGCGCGGCCCAACACGGAGCCCAACGCAAACGCGATTCGCTTCCTCGATCAACAGCTGGCTTTCGTGCCAGCTTCTGTCATTCGGGTGAGACTTTCGTAAACTGTCACGTTTCTTCTCGGTGATCGTGCTTGTTCCGAAATCAGCTGTTGAGGATGAGGCGACGCAGACAAAGTTGGCGCGGAATAAATCCGTTACTGACCTCACCGACACCAGGAATGTCTGCTTACCGCTGGATGAACCGAAGGCCTGGCTGAGTTCTAGCGCCGCAGACACGTTTGAGTTTGGCGCAGTGAAAGGATGTTTGTCGACGATGGAAATTCATCGCAACGGTCGGCCCGTTACTCTCACAAGTAAAGAATTCAAAACTCTCGCGTATCTGATCAAAAACCCGCGGAGAGTGATCTCACGCGACGAGCTACTCAATGAAGTGTGGGGATACGAGAACTATCCGTGTACAAGGACCGTCGATAACCACATTTTGAGGTTACGAAAAAAACTAGAATCAGAACCCTCCCATCCCAAGCACTTTCGTACGGTTCATTGCGCTGGATACAGGTTCTTGCCCTAAGTCTCTTATATTCAATTCTGCGCGAAGAGAAACTAAAACTCAATTCGAAAAAAGCAGCGACAAAATGAGGCCTGCGGTTGTTGCTAATCGCCGGGCGGTAAATGATTACTCCGTGACAGATGAAAGGCCGATCACCTATCTTGTTCGGTGCAGAACAAGAATCGTTGGTTCAAATTCGCGGTACAAGAACGGTACAACCAAAGCTTGTTCCTTCGTGTTCTCAGTGGTCCCTTACAGGGCATTGCAGTGCGACCGCTGCCTTGTAATTACTACGTGATCCAATAGATCAGCGCCCTTTCACGGCGGTAACGCGGGTTCAAGCCTTTTCAGCAACTTACGGTTTCCACCCGTCCTTTATATCAGCACAAAAAAGGCACAATTCTCGGCATCCACGCGAATGCATTTCATTGAAGCGCAGTATTTTCGCACCGATCGCGCCATTTCGAGCAGGCACAGATTAGGAACACCTCCCAGCAGACCGGTCTCAACCAGCAACCGTTGTAGACGCCTGGAGAAGACGAATGACGCCGCTGCTCTGCGCTCGCCGCTTCTGAACTGTGACGGCTTGGGTATATGTATCCAACGTGACCCGGCTGGAGGCGTGGCGAAGGAGTTCTTGTGCCACCTTGATATCTGTTCTGTTTGCTCTGAGCAATGAAGAATACGTGTGCCGGAAAGTGTGCCATCCGATGTGCTGTGTGATGCCGACCTTAGTCGCTGCCGGACGAATAATGGTTCGCATGAGGCACTGCCCCGAATACGGTTTTTGCCCACGCACAGCCGGGCTGGCGAACACCCAGTCATCGGCGGCCCGATACCTTGTGTAACGGCGCCATGTATGCAGTGCCTCGGCTAGGCGCGGATCAAGTGGAACGGGTTTCTGTGACGCCTCTGTTTTGCAAGGGCCAACTACTTGGAACACGATCGACCGAGTCACGCTGATCTCATTTTTCTGAAAGTCGATATCAGTTCCACTTGAGACCAAAGAGCTCACTCATCTGGTCACCCGGTCCCGAAGCCAGCAGCACAGGAGCACTTTGTCGAACGCCAAGAACAGAAAGAAGCCGCTGGACTTCGTTTGCCTGGTATTCACCGGGACCGTCCTGCGTCTCGCACTCTGCTGGGACAAGCTCGAATCGGATTTCGATTGCAGACTTCGTATCGCATGGCCGTGATTGAAAAGCACGCTCATGAGATTTCTGATTTTCGCGCAGCTCGACCTCGCAAGGGGCAAGGTACTCAACGAGAACTTCAACCTCCCCAGCGTTGACGCGGACAAGTGGATATTTTTCCCAACGGGGTAGTATCCACTTGTTTAGATAACCCTCGTACGTGACCTTGGTCGAATGTGTTTTCCAAATCGTATCGGGTTCCAACTCGCGCTCCCGATAATGAGCCGCAAGCTCCGAGACTGCGGTTGATCTCGTTTGTGAGCCAACCTCGCCGTCGATTTGAGATCAAGTCGTAATGTGGCAATTGCCTGACGAGCAGTCGTTTCATCCGCTAGCTGTTCGGTCGACCCGAGAATCGTTCTCCGATGTTTGCGCTTGCCATCGGCGCCTGGTTCGCGCCATCTGAACTCCCAAACATCAGGTCCACGTTGCCTCTTCGCTCGTATCACGCTTCCGTTCTGCATGGCTTTCCTTTCTGTGGTTGGGATGATCTACCCGTGAATTGCTCCACGTGGGCACAATCTAGGCACAAATTGTGTTCTCAAGCCACTCAGTACGGGGGATAAATGTTGGAGAATATGCGTGAGGTTATTGCTTTCCTGCGGCAATAGCTCGAACGCAGGCATGAATGGAGCCCCAATTTCCCCCCGACGCGCAGCCCCTGAAAAGGCTGCCGGCGGGAGTTCGGTCCTTCCCTGGCGACCATATCGTTATTATTCGCAAGTATTTGCCGTCCGCAAATATGACTAGGTGGCTCCCGCCGCCTTTGGCGGAGAATTTCTGAGGGCGTTTTATATCTAAGGACGAAGGCGAGACGTGCAGCCCGCATGTAGGCTAAGATTCCATCGAATTCGGAGCTTCTATTGCCCATGTTGCAGTTTCTAATCATTCTTGCGCTTTCAATCGCGTTAATTGCCGTGTTGGGTGGCTGGCGTCGGGATTCGAAGACTTCTCTCCGAATCGCGTAAGGGTTAGGGATCGGGACGCTGAACAAACAGCTGCTCTTGAAAAAGCCGATGAAGATCTAAGGCTTCCGGGCCGATTTGCAAAGGCGCTGGCAGTATCTGGCAGAGGCTCAGAGGCTG
>CAWBJB010000003.1:0-720258 GCA_963788945.1 Terriglobia bacterium
CGGCGCTTCTTAGGCTCGATCCGATGTTCGATCCGCTCCGGAACGATCCGCGCTTCCAAAAACTCTGTGAGGAAAAGCAGAAATAAGTTCGCCACGGATAGCACGGATGGGTGGATCGATCTGAGCTTGCCCTGAGCGAAAGTCGATCGAAGGCACGCCGAATCAGGGTTCGCCTTCCAACAAGCGACCACGAACGAAATAAAGTTCCGATCTCACCTGATTGCGGAAGGCTTTCGCTTCCTTTCCTTGTGTCAAAAAGCCGATCCGTGGCATTCGGGCAATCCGTGGTTGGCAAGTCTTCTGCAGTTCCCCCGTAACCTCACACCGGCTTTTACGCATTACCTCAGTGAATGGCCGGAAATGAGTTCTCAATGAAGAGGGTTCATGGAAGGCCAAAACAAGAAAGGAAATTGAGTAACATGAAAAATCGAAACATTCAGTTAACAGCCATGTTGTTTGTGGTTGCCTTGGCGATTGCGCCAATCTTCCAAGCGGCAGCGCAGTCTGATGGTGCCGCTGCAATAAGCCCGGAGCAAGGCCCGGCGATCACAATTCATAGCACCGGTAATGTCACCCGGGGAAAGACATCGGCATTCGTTCTGGCCATGACATCTGCAGACATTAAACCTGCTGAATTCAGGCTCGGTGGAATGTACGTGAAGTTCTCGGTCAGCGGCACCGCTATCCCAGGAGTTGATTACGTTGCGCTGGTTTCCCCGGCCTTCATCGGACAATCCGGCTACGCCGTACTCCTAGTCAAAGCCTTGCCTGACCGCAGGGCAGCATCGAACCGCCAGGCGTTCAGTGTTGTGGTAACTTTGGACGATGGCCCAGGATATACACTAGGCAAACCTAGTTCAGCCACAATGTGGATTCAGCCTTGCACTAGCGCTGCAACCTGCCAGTAAAACGAGCGGCGAACTCGAAAGGCGGCAGGAATGGAACGCCGCGTTGTTCCCGGAGAGTTTCTGGGCGGCGCGGCGCGTGCTCGTGTGTTTCAATCACGTTGCCCTAACGGATTTAACGCATTTCCGCATCTTTCCGCATAACCTCGAGCCGGACTTTACGCACTACTTGTGTAAGCAAAGAAAGGAAAATGGAAATCTATGAATGATCACGACAGCGCAACCATAGTCATAACGTTTCTGCTTCTTCTTCCTTGGCTTGGGCGCACCGCAGTCTCGGCGATGGAGGTATGGCGAGCACGCACGCAGTCCCAAACCAAGAAAGCAAATAAATTGTGCATAGCTGATTGCGTTTAGCTCCGCAGGCGAACGTCAGGCCGGGAGTGACTTCCCGGTCCCGACATTTGCGCTGCCAAGGAATGTCGCGTTCTCATTAACCACCAGCCGGGGCGCTTCGATGTCACCACGTACCGTGCAATTCGCCTGGAGCTCACAGCGTTCAGTCACGAAAATATTGCCCTCCACCGTCCCTCGCACATTCACCGATTTCGTCCTGATCTCACCGCGTACACGCGCTTGCTCCCCGATCGTAAGCGTTCCGGTGGAAACGATTGTGCCTTCCACCTCGCCATCGAGGAGCAGCTCGTTCAGGAATTTGACCGAGCCTTTGATCGAAACTCCTCGGGAAAGATGAGCGGCGCCTTGCTGGAGTTCGTCGATCGGCATAGTCCTTAACGAGTGTTAGACTGCATTTTGCAATCTATTTCCTGCCGTTGCGAGGCGAAAGCGATTAAAGATTGCACGGCGCGAATTGTGCCGAATCATTCGGCATTTAGGAAGCGGAATCGTTTCGCGTGGCACACTGACCTTAGCCAGCGCAGCTCCGACGCGTTCCCTCAGCCGTGTTGCTTAAAAAAGAGTGCGCGAGCGTAAGATGCATCCGCTCGCGCCTCTAATATGACAACAATCTTTAGCCAACGACAAAAATCGACCGGGTTACGATATATTATACGGAAACGAAGCGACGAAGTTTCGCATCAGCCGTCACGCCCCCATCTCCCAGCGTGGCGGCTTTTTGCTTCGGTCATAGCTACGGCTCTTTCAAATCGCCCGCGTGCTCGTGCGTCTCGATTACGTTGCGTTTCTAAGCGCGAAGCGGCTTCAGGAAATTTTGACGACGTTCTTGGCCATGAGACCCTTCGGTCCCTCCACCAGGACAATGCCTGCGATTCACGGAAAGTGTGCTCCGCACGTAGGGCAAATTTTGGTGTCTTTGGTCATCTCATTCCCGCAGTGGCAAATGAACGTTCTTCTCGCCATGCGTCTGCCAATGATGAAAAGTGGAATGCCAACGATTGCACCGACTACAATCCAGCGAAGTGGAATGCCAACGATTGCACCGCCGACTACAGTCCAGCAAAGTAGCATGCCGATTACTTGCAGGCCAAGGCCCCATTTTGCGGCGGTTGTGCGCGAATTCTGAGGCTTCGGCAAAGGCAGAGGTCGTGGAGGTAAGGTGCTTTGGATCGGAACTGTGACCAGGCTATTGCAGATTGGGCAGGGTGCGGTCAGCTGATTTGGTCGGGGGTCGCGGAGAGGTGCTGACCACACGTCGGACATGCGAACCTAATGAGCGCGGCAGTCTGACCCCGCGGCAAAACCACGGGCCGTGAAGATACGGTAATTCGGATCGGGACTGTGATCATCTCATTGCAGCTTGAGATACGGTTCGGTCATGCTGATTTGGTCGCAGGAAATCAAACGACCGAATGGCAGCGCATCGGAAATTAGATCGACGCCGCGATTATCTTTGCGCGGGCGGACTTCGTAGTTGTGGATGGAATGCACAGGCGTTGGCTTCATCGATTGGTTAGATGAACGTCGAAGCATCCGACATGACCATGCCATCGACTGGCGGAAGATCATATCGGGCTGCAAGCAGTAAAGCCCCTCGAGCGGTATTAACGTTTTTTTAAGACTTTTTCGCCCAGATTTAATTAACGCTATTGCCAAGGGGGGGCGATGCTCAGCGGCGGATTCGAGGAGGCAAGCAAATGAAATCGATGACTGCATTAATAATCGTAGCAGCGGCTGTGTCCGCGCTCGGTCTGCGTACCGCGGGAGATCATGTTGCGGCGATCAACTTGGGGAACGCGGCGGAGTTCAAGGGCAAAACGACCGAGATGAAGGACAAGGGGAAGGTGGCCTACGTCTTATCATTCAAGGCAGGAAAGGAATTCGAGGCCACGACAGACGGCCTTAAGAACACGGACGTCAACCTGTTCGTGTATGACGACGCAGGCAAGGAAGTAGGCAAGGACGTTTCGCCCGGTCCGAAATGTTCGGTGAAGGTTACACCGGCGAAAGATGGGAATTACAAGTTCGTGATCACCAACGCGGGTGGGGAAAACACGGTGATCTTCAACGTAAAGTTTTAGCTCGCTCGCGTGAAAGTTCTCTACCGCGTCGTTTGTAATAAGGGAAGGGTGACGCGTTTTGGTCGAGGCTGGATGGCTTGAACCACGGCAGATTGCTGATTTAGTACCCGTCGAAGATTTCCACGATTGTTCTGGGGGGAACAGCCGCCCTTCACACTTATCGGGTGTGGGGGGCGGTAATTTTTTGATCACGAAATCGGATGCGTTTGGCTCGCGATACCACAGCCGACCGAATGGCAGCGCATCGGAAATCAGATCGACGCCGCGTTTATCTTTGCGCGGTCGGACTTCGTAAACGTGCTTGAGTTCTTTCATCGCCTCATCGCGCTATAGCATTTCTCATTGCGTTGTGGAGGACGAACCACGCACAATCTGGGCAGCTTAGTCAATTTTGGCTGAATGAAGCGCACCCTTGGTCTTTACGTCGCTTGGATGGTTGCAGCGGTGATGCTCGTTCTCGCTGTCACTGGGAAACACCCCTACAGTTTCTACACGTTGCTGCGCTGGATTTGCTGCGCTGCTTTCGCGTATTCAGCCTTTACAGCACACGAGAAAAATCGCGTGGCTTGGGTTTGGATCTTCGGCGTGTTGGCAATGGTATTCAACCCGATTGTGCCTCGTCCATTTCCAACGAGACACATGGCAGATGATCGATTGGGTCACAATCGGTGTGATCGTGGTCGCGGGGTTCTCTTTCTTACCACGTGCGAAAGATTCAAACGTTTCGTGTCCGACAATCAGGCCGAAGTCCTCGATATTTCTAAGGCGCGTATTGCTAGAGAGTGGCTGATTTTCTTGGGTACTTTCCCTGGGATTCGTGAACAAGTTTTTTCCTGCGGTATTTCTTGGAGCACTGGGGAGATCCTGCGCCGCTGTCGAACGCGTTTCACGATTTTTATCATGAGCATTTTGGATTGGGGAGGGTTTCGTCACTTGCTCCTCTGGTTCGTGCCTTATTTGGCTCTATGCTGATAAGGTCAGTTATTTGGTCAGTCAGCACGGTTAGGAGTGCGTGCAAACTTACAAGCAAGAGGCGTTGTACTCATTGGTGGGTCGTGTATTTGATCGGAGCGCTCTGGTTTGGCGCTCTTGTCGGTAAAAAATGTCCAAGATCAAGCCGCGAAGCGCGCGGCGTTCGATCCTCTCAAAGCTGGCGCGATACCGATTGACACGCCATTCGATCCTGACAAACACCTCGCTCAAAAAGCGGTGGTTGCGACAACGTTAGTTGCCTCGGACGATCTAGGGCGCATCCCTCTATTTGCCCTCGGGTCATCATCGGGACCGCAGTGGTTGAGTTCAATTTGGGGTACAGTTCGCAACGATTTGCCGCACCCCGTTGAGAAGGTACAACTGAAAGCTTCAATTTATGATACGGCTGGTCGGCTAATCGCGAGCAGGACATTTATCTTGCCAAACTCCCGTCTCGATCCGGGGGTGCCGATCATTTTTAACCAAGAAGTCGCGTTGAACAATTTGCCCACGGGCTACCAACTTGGCATTCAGGTAATTGAGGCGCATTACGCACAGTCGGTTTCCGCACCGACTGCGGGTTCGACTCAGCCGTCTGAGGTGTCCTTAACGCCACGCCTTGGGGACCACATGGACACCGATCTCGGTCTTATATTGGCGTTGATCGTAGTGCCTGCCATAGGAGTGTTGGCCATAGCGCTAACGATATTCCTAACAATACGATCAAAGTCGCCGCCCAAACCACCTCCGCTACCGGACTCGGCGGCCAAATCTCACTGACCGCCTTAGGCTTATCGCTTCGTCGCCGCACCCATCAACCGCTCCCATTCGTCCAGATTGCCGCGAAACCCGAGTTCGCAGGCTGTGTTGTAACTGAGCCGTGCGTTTATCTCGCGGCGCTTTCCGCCTTTTGTGTCCTTGGCGTTCCGATAATGGCGGCGTGAAATGAAGATGTGTGACGCCAGCGGGTCGTGCTCGGCTTTCATCGCGGCGAGTTCGGTTTCAACGTCACGTATCGCCTTGCTGAGCCGTTCGAGTGCGTCTTGAAGGCGTGTGATGCCCATAATGTTCGAGTGAACATAATCTGTGCTGAACGTCAAACCGTCACTCCAGCTTCATCACCGAATGAATTTCCCCATGCAGCGTAGCCCGGAAGATGGCTTCTGCGGTTTGATTTAACATCGAGCAACGGGGGGCCAGGCTTCACCTGGGAAGTCAGCGCCTACGGCCGCGGGTGCGGAGTCGGTCGAGGCCGCGCTGTTGGCGAAGGCCTTGGTGTAGGCGTCAGGTCCAGGACGACCTTATACATCTCGACCAGGTTGTCCGGGTTAAGACCCCAGCCGTAGATTATGTTGCCATCGGCCGAGATGAGATTCGCCGCGATCAGACTCCAGCCATCAGGCACGACCACGCCGCGAGATTTCAGAAACGTGAGGAGATCGAGGGCTTCTTTTGCCTTGGAAGTGAGGCAAATAAAAGCGCTCTGACTACTGGGGAAAGTACTGAAACCGACCACAACCTTGCCGTCATCGCTCACGTCCAGGGCGGTGAGAGTTCCCTCACCGAAGATCTGGCGCACGCCCCCAATCTGCGGTTGCCAGATCCAAGCGTAATCGCCAAGGGCGTAACCTCCGCCGACAATCGTGTTGCCGTCCGCGCTGACGGCGTGCGCCTCGCCATTGAAACTGCCGTCGCGAGTGAGTAGGACCTCTTCAACGCCCTTCACCCATTTCGCGGCGGTCCGTTCGCCCGTTGGTTGATCCTGCCAGCCGACGATGACGCTTCCGTCTGCATTGACGGCGTTAGCCCGAGTATAGGCGGTCTCGCCGAATTCGGCAGGCAGGACGGTCACGTCGCCATTGGTCAGGTCCCACGTGCCCGCATTGGCTCTGCAGAGCGTCGCTAAATAAAGCAGACCGACGGCAAGCGAGCCCTCCTGATTCACACCGTAGGCTCCGCTTAGAAAGAAATCGCAGGGAATTCCACCCGCGACGGTACCGAGATCCAGCCAGCTCGTGCCTCCGAGCCATCGCGCAGCGTTCCAGAGCCCCTGTTTGTCGGTATGACAACCAAGCACGGTCGTTCCATCACCCGAAATTGCGGGCAGACCGCTGAAGCAGCCGTCACCGATGACGACCGCACCGCCGGCTTCCGTGTAATAAAGGTTCGGCACGCCGGAAGTGCCTGTTCCGACGACAATCGAGGCGTCGTCCGACATCGAAGTCGGAATCATATCGATGACGCCAGTGGGCGTGAAGCTGGTACTAGAAAAGGCAGGGACGGCGCCAGCTAAAGTCAGGAGTGCGAGGAGAGCGAAACGCTTTGTTTTCATAGAGAATCCTAATTTTGTCCTGTGCGCCGCGATCCGTCTATAGGACTTTAGGCCAACGCTATGCGCTGGCATCCGCAGGCGGAGTTGACGGCTCGTTCTTGAGTGTCAAGGGGTCCTTGCCGTGGTTGTCTCGACATTCGCAAGGCGATTCATACGTGACTAGCGGCGCTGCAGCAGCGGTGCTGCAAAGAAAAGCAACTGTAATGAACGTCGCTCGAACCATCGCGACTGTTCACATATCACTTTGTCGTTGCCGTGTGGAGAGCAAAGGAGGCACAATTAATCGCGTGAAGTACTGGGAAATCATCGCCGACAATCTCAGCAAAGCCGGTTGGAGTTGGGGCTGCGTCTCAGCCCTCGATTCGCGAGGGGCGAACGATCTGGATTGTTGACGCACATCGCGACTAACGGAAAGCGTTTCGTTGTGCACGCGTATGAAAAGCTGACTGCGTTTGGGGAACTCGAAGCCGAAATCTCCCATGCGCAGGCAAGCGCGGAGCCGGTAACCGCATATCAGACGAGACCTTATAGACTAAGGTCTAATAGCGCGACTGCACAGAGCAGCTTATTCTCTGCCCCAACTAGCTCCCAGAACGCATCAGCCGTCACGCCCCCATCCCCCACCGTGGCGGCTTTTTGCTTCGGTCGTAGCTACGGCTTTTTGAAATCGCCTGCGTGCTCGTGCGTTTCGATCACGTTGCCCACATCATCGAATGGTGCGCCGTTCCATGGGCGGCACGAATGAGGCCTAACGAGACGGAGATAAGCCTTTGACCGGTTACTTAGCGGAGCGCTTGCCCTTCAATTCGACGACGACCACATCGAAGGCCTGGTCGCCGGTATTCTCCGGCAGATGAACCATGGCCTTATTCCAGATTACATCACCGGCCTTCCCGTTGAAATCTTCGCTCTTGCCATCCGGGAACGTAAACCTGCCCTTGGCGTCAGTCAGAAACACGGCCACGGCATTCGGATGCGAATGCATGGTCGATTTTTCACCGGGACCGTAGTGCGCTTTCAGCACTCGGACCCGATCGTTCTCGAAAGCCACCGTGTAATGTTTCGCATCCACTTTTGCCGCGTCCTGCGCCTGCAGATTTACAGCAGCGCCCGCCAACGCGACGACTGCTACAACTGACAATATGACTCGTTTCATCACGATTCCTCCGTTTGTTTTGCCACGTTTACGTGGCTGGTTTACTTGTTATTACTGGGTGCGCTCACCCGAGACAGGCAGAGAATATCGCTCTGCAACGCGCAAGGCAAGCCGCCCGTGGGGCGCTAGCGGTTGGCAACAGCAGCTTGGTTAGATGACACGTGCCCGAAGTCGCTCTTCGAGGAAATTATACGCTTGCGTGACCAGCCGTAACTCTTCTGGTGTGAGATAACCACGACCGAGTCTCTTCAGGTTGTTCAATCCTTCGAGCAACTGAAACTGCTTGTCAGTGTGCGCTAAGACCCCCGGGTAAACGCGCAGCAAATAGATTGGACGGAGTTCGCGACGCTCACACCAGCCATTGATCAGGCCGTCGAGTGTTTTGAAGAGGTTAAACTCCATCGAGCATGGAATGTCAGCCAATGAGGAAAGCGATGAGCCTCGGATAGCGTCGATGGCAAGGTTTTCGCCGGTCATTGTAGCACGGGGCTTTCGCTTCCCACCTCGTTCTACGGAAACGACGAAACGAAGTTCCCAGAAATGCTAAAATTTCCGGAACTTGCTCTCGCCGTTTCCGTAGACGAATCAATGAAAGGTCGTGTTTTCTTCCGGCGCGGGACAGGAGGCATAGCCGCTCGCCGGGAGACACGAAATATAGGTTTCTGACATTCGAAGGAACATTCACGGTTTTGCTCGGTTTGCGTGACCGTCTCCCAACTACACGCGCCAGATTCAGATCCGTTAGGGCGCTATCAGATCCGTTTCGGCGCTACTAGCTGGGGCAAAATCCAAACCGAGCATCCTCATTGCTGTAAACAACAAAAAAACACCAATATGAACAAATTCCTTATTCTCATTATCATCGTCGCGGTATCTATCGCATCCATGGGGCTTTGCCGGGCGCAAAGCGATGCTCCTTATACCGAAGGTCCGGTCTGGACCATTACGATGGTCAAAACTAAGACCGGCATGACCGACGAATACCTCAAAGGTCTCGCTAAGACCTTGACGGCCTCGCTTGAGGAAGCGAAGAAGCAAAATCTAGTCGTCGATTACAAGATCCTGCTCGGCAACGACGCTACACCGCAGGACTTCAACATCCTGATAATGGTGGAATCGAAGAACATGGCCGCGCAGGATAACGCGCGCGAAAAGTTCGATCCGATCGCCAGAAAAGTCGTGGGCACAACCGATCAACAGCAGGCGTTGCAAGTGAAACGCCTTGATATTCGCGAGATCATGGGCACGAAGCTCATGCGCGAAATCACGCTGAAGTAATCCCGGATGCTCGATTAATTCGGGGATCTGATTCCACCGCCGGTGAGAATCGGCTCATCGTCGGCGGCATCGTGGCGGCTTTTTGCATCGTAAACCCGAATCACGGCATCATGTGAGCGGCTATAGCTGCCTGGCGTAGCCGATTGCATTGCTCAAAATAGCGCCCGGTCCGTCATACCACAGCCCGACCGAACGGCAACGCACCGGAGATCAGATCGACGCCGCGATGATCTTTGCGCGGGCGGACTTCGTAAATGTGGTTAGTCATTTGTCCTAGCGAGCCTCACGGCCTAAATGAATTTTGATTTGTACCTTTCGTAGGCGGAAACACACGCCATGCGGTCGGCGCGTAAACAAAATGTGGCGGCGGCCACCGAAACTCGGCGGACGCATATTTGTCAACAGCGTCAAAGAAGGTTTGCCATGTGCCCGCAGGGTAACCCGCCACGTGAATGCAGGGTTTACGCCCGCCAAACAGTCCACGGCGATGTTCGTACAAAATAATCAACTCATTGGCACCAGACTTAACGCCACGATCCAGATGAGCGTTAGAGATGGATTTATAGTCGCTTTTGTTTTGGATCGGGATCGCCAGGACTCGTTGTTCAGGTTCAACGTCGGGGTTTGGTAGCTCCGCGTAAATAAAGCCACACAGGCCAGTCGGTAGTACTCCGCTAACCTTGTCGCCGTTTAGCGTGGCGAGTGGAAGAAACTTGCGGACGCGCATAAATAGCCCGTCGATCAGTTCCCAACGGAAATCTCTTCCTGCCTGTGGCTTGGAACTCGATGTCGTTGAGTCAACGGGCTGAGGATGGTGTGAGTAGGCTTTCGCCTCAGTTTCCTGTGGCGGTATCGGCGGCGGAATTGCCGGTATTGGCGGCGGGATCGGCGGCAGTGTCGCACGAACGGGAACTTTGGGAGGTTGTGAACCAGTGCTGCGGGGAATTTCAATCTGCTCTTGGCAGCTAGGACAGTTCACGAGCATTCCCGCTCCTCTTTCCTCAACTGAGATATGCTGACCACAGCGCGGGGAGTCAAAAACGATGTCCATGCTTCGGATATGTTCCGCCCGGCCATACTTGCTTGTCGATTCCAAAGCGCTTGTCGTGCACGAAAGGCAGCTTGGTCCACTCCGACGCGTTCTACGGGCATTTACGGAGCGGGAAACCGTATTCTGGTCAACCATCCAAACCAGAATCGGGAACCCTTGTTAGGCCACGTGCACTGCCATATGATACTGCCACTCTGAATCTCTGATAACGTGAGATAACGTGATTAACGCGCTCTGTCATAGTGGAAAAGCGCAAGGACGCGATTTATGAGAGAAGGCCGAAAATGCTCTGAAATTGCGTGTGAAGCAAGCGCTCTACCACTGAGCTAATCGCGCTATTTTTCAGAAGCCGAGATAATAAAGAAGCCGCCGGTCAGTGCAAGCATGGCTGTCGCATGCGCTGTCCTCAGCGCATGGGGCGGCAGAGCCCGATCACGTATCCGAAATGTCCGCTGAGGACAGCGGACGCTACAGCGCATTGATGCGCGCAACCGAAGCGCTTGCTCCACGCCGCGTCGCGTTTTATCTAAACGCATGTCAGAACATAAAGTTACTCTCACTTGGCAACGCGGCGACAAGCCGTTTGACTATCAGAAATATTCACGAGACCACGCTTGGAAGTTTGACGGCGGGCACGAGATGCAAGCGTCAGCCGCGCCCGCCTATCTCGGCAATACGAACCTGGTCGATCCAGAGGAAGCGTTCGTGGCTTCGCTGTCGAGTTGCCACATGCTGACGTTTCTCGCCATCGCGTGCAAAAAGAAGTTCGTACTCGACGAATATGTCGATGAAGCAGTCGGCGTTATGGAGAAGAATGCCGAAGGAAGGCTCGCCATTACACGAGTCACACTTCGACAACGCCTGAAATTCTCCGGCGAGAAACAACCCACGCCGCAAGAAATCGACGAGATGAATCATGGCGCGCACGAGCAATGCTTTATCGCCAACTCGGTGAAGACCGAGGTGAAAGTCGAACCGCAGAGTTAGCCACAGATTTACACGGATGAACACGGATGGGAGGGATGATCTCCCTTTGTCCTGACTTTATCGATTCCGCGAAGAGACGGCGCATCTCGCGCCACTGCAATTCTCTGGTTTGAATCCGTGTCAATCTGTGTTCATCTGTGGCGAAAATAATGAGTACGCCGACTGACACCCAGCGCATGGAGAAGATCGTCAGCCTGTGCAAGCGGCGCGGCTTCATCTTTCAATCGAGCGAGATCTACGGCGGACTCAACGGCGCCTGGGATTACGGACCGCTTGGCGTCGAATTAAAGCGCAACCTGAAGAATTACTGGTGGCGCGTCATGGTGCACGAGCGCGATGACGTCCTCGGGATGGACGGCGCGATTCTGACGCATCCTGCGGTTCTCAAGGCCTCTGGCCACGTCGAAGGTTTCTCCGATCCGATGACCGATTGCCGCACGTGCAAGGCTCACTTGCGCGCCGATCAGCTCGTGGAGAAAAAGGGCGTGAAGCAATGCCCAAACTGCGGCGGCAAAGACTTAACGGAAACGCGGCAGTTCAATCTGATGTTCGAGACGCATGTTGGCGCGGCTGCCGAAGAAAGCTCTGTCGCATATCTGCGACCTGAAACCGCGCAATCGATCTTCGTTCAGTTCAAAAACATTCTCGAAGTGTCGCGCAAGAAGCTACCGTTCGGCATCGCGCAAATCGGAAAGGCTTTCCGGAACGAGATCAATCCGCGCAATTTCACATTTCGTTCACGCGAGTTCGAGCAGATGGAGCTGGAATATTTTTGCAGGGCAGAGGAGGGGATGAAATGGCTCGATTACTGGTTGAAAGAGCGACTGAAGTTCTATGAAAATATCGGCATCCCGCGCGACAGGCTGCATGCGCGGGAAGTTCCGGATGAAGAACGCGCGTTTTACTCGAAGGGCACCTACGACATCGAATTTGATTTCCCGTTTGGCTGCCAGGAACTCGAAGGGGTCGCGTACCGGACCGATTACGATTTGCTACAGCACCAGAAAGCGAGCGGTAAATCGCTAGATTATTTCGACGATGAGACCAAGCAGCGATTCATTCCGCACGTAGTTGAGCCAAGCGCCGGGGTGGACCGCACGATCCTTGCTTTGATCTGCGATGCATATGCGGAGGACCAGGTCCCTGACGAAAAAGGCAAAATGGAAACGCGGATTGTGCTGCGTCTTCATCCGCGAATGGCGCCGATTAAATGCGGAGTCTTTCCGCTTCTGAAAAACAAAGAACAACTGGTGACGAAAGCGAAAGAGATCGTCGCCCTTCTGCGTCCGCAGATGACTGTGTTTTACGACGAAAGCGGCGCGATCGGCCGGCGATACCGCCGGCAGGACGAAATTGGAACGCCTTTCGGCGTGACCGTTGATTTCGAGACGCTCGGCGAAAAAGATCCGGCGCTGCTCGACACAGTCACGCTGCGCGATCGCGATTCGATGAAGCAGGAGCGTGTCGCAATTGAAGATCTGCCGGCGATATTGCGCGAACGAATTGCCTGATGGATCTCGCCGACTTCCGCGAGTACTGCCTGAGAAAACCCGGTGCAAGTGAGGAGACTCCATTCGGGCCCGACGTTCTCGTGTTCAAAGTCGGCGGCAAAATATTCGCGTTAGCGTCCCTGGATGAAGTTCCGCCTAGAGTGAACTTGAAGTGCGATCCAGATTTAGCACTCGATTTACGTGATCGCTACGAGCAAGTCACGCCTGGTTACCACATGAACAAGAAACACTGGAATACTGTCGAGATCGATGGTGGCATTCGGGCTGTTGAGTTATGGAGAATGATTGATCACTCGTACGAGTTGGTTGTGAAACCTTTGCTGAAGAAGCAACGGGGTAATCAGCGGCGCGTAATGGCACCTCGCTCCCGTCGATAGCGTTGGCTGCACAAAACCTCGCTGCGATTGCGCAGCGTTCGTGCAACGGTTCACCGTGCTGATCACGTTGGATCATTTAAGGCGCTATGCCGTTGCTCGCAGTCTTTTCAAGATGACCACACTGAAAGGCGCTTTCCAGCGCATGGGCTTTGTCCAAGCCGATCCGATCCGTGCGCCCGCGCGTGCCCAAGACCTTATACTGCGCCATCGCACAAAAGATTATCGCGCCGGCAAAATTGTAGTGAATGTTCTGTCCGGCGAAAGACAGCTTGGTCACCGGCTCGATAATCACGTCGGTGCTGCCGGAAGTGGTGTCACCAATGGTCACGCCGGGTGCCAGCAATGCGAAATCAATGAACTGGCGCCCGTTCACGGGCAGGTCCTGGATCTTCTGCGAGTCGATCACCGAACTGACCATGATCCGCGTTGGCTCCGCCACTTCGCCCACGTCCTGCACGGTCACTTCCTCAGACACCTGCCCAACGGACAAGTCGAAGTCAACGTTAGCGCTGGCACCAATGTCGAGGTGAACTTTCTTTGCTTGCTTCTTGAAACCAGGTTTTTCCGCCGCGACGGTGTAGTCGCCCACCGGCAGGAACGAAATTTGGTAATCGCCCATCACACTAGCCGTGACAGTGCGAGAAAAGCCGGTGGCGCCGTTGACCGCTTTGACCCCTGCCTCTGAGATAGCGGCACCGGTGCTGTCGTAAACCCGGCCTTGTATCGTGACGGTCACTACCTGTGCCTGCACAGTCAGGACCAGACTCGCAAACGCGATCAGGCATAGGGCCGACCTACCTGCCTGAGAACCGGCGCGCAGACTCTTCCTCTCAAAGTAGGCCTTCATAATTTTTCTCCTCGAAGCAGCTTGTCCCCGTGACCCGTCCCTGTCCCCTCAGACAGTTCGCCTGGCTTTCTTTTTCGGTACAGCACCGGCCATGATCCGGCCCAGCCTAGATTCAGAATCGTCGAGATGATGCGCTAATATCGCAGCGCATTGCTTGAGCTTGCCCGCCGCCAATGACTGATACATCTTGCGGTGCACCGGAATCAGGCCGCTGGGATCGTCGTGGCTGCGGTCGACCAGCACCATCCCCATTCGCAATTCTCCGATGACCCGCTGATAAAACGACTCCAGCCGCCGATTACAATGAAACCTTATCAAGAGACTGTGAAATTGCAGGTCGAAGCCAACTGCTCGCAGCCAGTCCCGCTCCCGCACGGCGAGCTCGTAGCCGTCCACCGCGCTACGCAGCTCCGGCAGGACTTCACGGCGATTGTCTTTCGCCGCCAGTACGCCGGAAATTTCGAGCATCCGCCGGAGGTGGTAAATCTCATGGACATCTTTCAGGGAGAGCTGCGAAACCGCGACCCCACGATGGATGCTGCGCTTGAGCAGGTTTTCCAGCGACAGGATGCGGGTCGCTTCCCGCATGGTGTTGCGGGACACTCCGAGAGATTCAGCCAGCGGCACTTCCTGTAGCGGAGTGCCAGGACGCAGCTCGCCATTGAGAATTCTCTGACGCAGGACTGACGCCACCTGATCGGCCACGCTAACGCGGTGGATTTGTGAACGCTCCATAGAAAAAGTTGGGGAGGGCTTGACCGATTGGGCGACATCTTGCTCCCAAACTGTTCAAGGTGTCAAGTGTTGAACAATTCACCGTACGTACACGCGCGGAACCTCATCCGATGCCTAAGACTGGGGAACAAGAATTGCTTCGACGTACTGGAACTCTTCGCTCGCGAACCTGCTGGACTCACCAAGAGCGATGTGGCTCGGCGGCACGGTCGCGCAGTTTCGGAGATCTTTTGAATGTTGGTGTGTCTTGAAGAGCGCGGGTACATTTCTCCGTCGCGATGGCGAGCTCTTAGTTACTTGGTTGAATATTCCGTCGGCGCTGCAGCCCAAACTGCTACGCGTCTTGCAAGAACAACAGTTTGAGCGTTTGGGGAGCACCCGCACTCATCAAGTAGACGTGCGTCTGGTGGCTGCAACAAACCGCGATCTGGGGGAGATGGTGAAGCGGGGAGACTCTTGTAGCGATCTCTACTATCGACTGAATGTGTTTCCGCTTCTGCTGCCACGGTTGCGGGCCCGCCGCGAAGACATTCCAGCTCTGGTGATGCATTTTGTCGCCAGCCTCACCGTCGCAACTGCAGTAGCGCCAATCGGCGCCCGCCGGTGAATCGAAATGGCGCTAGGCGCCAGTAAACGACTTCCGAAATACCACAAAAGCTCCGATGCGGATCGGGGCTCTTTACATTTAGGTTGACTTCCATTGCCCTACAGGAGCAAAATCCGCCCGGCTCGCTCGGTAACCTGGGGGACAGTGGCCATCATCGCGGACTGAATGAACTGGCGTGTGAGACCTGTTCTCCTGTTTCTCGTGGTAACTTGCTGTCCAGGGCGAGGATAGGGGCTTATGGCATCTCTCTTTAGACGGCTTTTCTACGGGTGTTGCACACACCGGTTTGCCTGGCCACGTGTCGGTTCGAGTGGTCAGCACTATCAGGTTTGTCTTCGTTGCGGAGTTGCATACCACTATGACTGGACAACAATGCGACGGAGTAACCAGCTGGTGCCAGGAGATTCGCACCAGGTCTAATGGGACACAAACGGTAGGCGCGAAAGCATCGTCCCGGATGTATTGCTGCATCTCTAGCGTGAGGAGTCACATCATGGCTACTAATGACACCAAAGACTGGAGCGAACTCTTGGATGTTGCATTGTTTGAGGCGGACAGAGTCCACCTCCGACAACGCATGGAACACGCGACGGATGCGATTCACCGGAGAATGGAAGAATTGCTCAAAGACGAACATGCGGGCAGCATCTCGGAACGCGTTGCACTCCGCAACGCGTTAACAACCCTGGCTGATCTTCAGAAGGTCGCCAATGCCCGGAAGCCTAGCCGGAGTGTTGTCCGCGAACGTGGTCAAGCTGTAGGTCCTTGAGGCGTAGTACACAAGACGATTTGTGGTTCGCACTAAAACGCTAAAGCATGGACGCCCAGCGGTCCAGGAAAACAAAGCCCCGACTGGCCATCGGGGCTTATTCATATTTTTGTTGACTCCCGCTCCCTATCGGCGCAGACTTCGTTCGAATCACCCTTCCTAAAAAGGGCGCGCTCGTTTCGGGGCTGTCCTATGTATTGCCCACCAGTTCGTAACCGCCCGGTCCTTGCTGACAAAAGAGTTCTCCTCATCGACTGCTCTCAGGCTACGCGCGAAGCGCGCGCTGCGGTCCTGCGGAGTCGTGGAGTTGAGGTGAATGAAGCTGAAGAGATCTCCGCCGCGCGATTTCTGTGGCAACCCAATGTGTACGATCTCGTGATGCTCGACGTTCGCAGATATTCCCCCTCGGAGGCGCTCCAATTCTACGAGCAGATCAAGGGTGCGAGCCCCCGGCAGCAATTCGCCTTCCTGATGGGCCCCCCTCGGTACCTGTCTCGTACTTGGCCAGGTGAACTCGCCGCGGGTGACACCTCGCCGGGACAGTGGGCAGAAACGGTAAAACGCTTTCTCACCGCTGCCTGACGTTTTGTTGCGGACCTAACGGATCGGGTTGATTGACAAAGCCGTGAAGTCAGACTCGCGTCGACTCGGAGCAGTGATGGCGTTAAGCGTAGAGACACAAATATCTGGCGAGGTGTTCATCCTCCACTGCGAGGGTCGCATTGTGTACGGCGACGAATGCGCTGTCTTGCGCGAAAGAGTCGTGAGCATACTGCCAGGAAGTCCGAAAATTGTCGTTAACTTAGCAGGCGTGGATCATATCGACAGCGAGGGCCTGGGCATGCTAGTGGGACATCTCGTCTCGGCGAAAAACCGTGGCGGCGAACTCAAACTGGCCTCTCCCGGCACGCACGTCAACGATCTGCTTCGACGCACAAATCTGGACACAATCTTCGCGGTGTACAGGAACAAGGACGAGGCGGTCGCAGCCTTCGGCAAATAAGTAGCCTGACACGGAATCCACATTTTGCCGACCGTAACGCCTACATCCTTACGGAACATCCGCTTGGGGATGTTCTCGGCGCAGCCAGCGGGAAGGAGGGCCCGTATGGATCGCGTTCGCTTTATAACCCACCAGGGTAAGCAAATCCTCTTCATCGACGTAACGAACTGTGCCGCAGAGGAGGTAATCGAACTGCTAACTGAAGTACAGCGCATAGTTACTGCACAACCGCTCAAGTCGGCGCTCACCTTGAGCGACCTCACGGGCGCGCAGTTCAGCCGCGCTGCGGTCACCCGCATGAAGGAAGTTGCCGTGTTCGACCGGCCTTATGTGAAGCGAGCAGCGTTTGTGGGTGCGCAGAGCCTACCCAAAGTCTTCTACGATGCGTTGACAGCCTTTTCTCGGCGCGAATTTCTTAGGTTCGAGGCGCGGGAAGAAGCAATGGACTGGCTGGTCAGGGAAGAGGAATGATACTGAGCATACTCCAAGAACTGCAGGCCAAAAATGAGCAACTACTCGACCGAAATGCGTCTGTGGTGTAGCGTCCCGGCGAGATCTGTTTGCGGGTCCGACAGATGTCTACGAGCTTCGCATCCTGCCCAACGGGGCGACTTGGAAGCCGCCTATGAAGCCCACGGCATGGCTGACGACGGCAAATTCGACGCCGAAGCTGTGAGACTTAGCCGGTCCTAACGCAAATGCCGGGTTGGCGCGCGATCGCATAAAAGCCCGTGGAATCATGCCTTTATTCCAGAGACATAGTCTTCCTTCTACGCCGCATCGTTGAGCGCAGCGCGTCATTCTAGCCGCTATCTCAAACCATTCCTCTAGGACGCAAGAGTCCTTCACCTTGCCGACAAGACGAGCGCCAGCACAACCAGCGCGGCCAACAGCGTGCTCGCTACAGGCGAAAACGTCGCCTCCAACAGGTGCGACTGGAAAACTGGAAATGGCGGCCTCGCTCTATTAGGGTCCGCATGGCAAGCCTCCGTGCTGAGGAGATCGGGATACTCAACACAAGCTTCCACCCCTGCGATACAAACTCCCTGTTTAAATTAGACTCCAAATCCACAAAGATTGGAGTAAATAACATGCCTTCAGGCGGCCGTCGCCGACGGATCGCCTCGGACCCGCCACCATATGCCGAAACACATGGGGACACATGCCACCTCAACAGGGCTCGGGTCGACGTATGATTTGGTTCTCGGCAAAGGAGTCGCGCCATGCCCATCCAGAAACTCAAGGGGTTCCTCGACAGCCACGACATAAAGTATGTCGTCATTTCCCACTTGGTCGCGAATAGGGCTCAGGGAGTCGCGGCGCTCACTCACTTAGCGGGCAAAGATTTGGCCAAGACCGTGATCGTCAATATTGACAAGGCGCTGGCCATGGCCCTTGTCCCCGCTTCTTTGCACATTGAAATAGCGCATTTGCGATCGGCTGCTAGCGCAGAGAATGTTGCAGTTGCTTCGGAGGAAGAGTTCAAAGAGCGGTTTTTGGACTGCGAGACTGGAGGCATGCCTCCCTTGGGCAATCTGTACAAATATGCCCGTCTTTCCCGGTGAGAACTTAGCTTGGGACAAGGAGATCGCGTTCAATGCGGGCTCTCATCGCGAGCTCGTGCGACTCGCTTGGGAAGATTTCGTGAGGCTAGTTGAACCCAAGGTGGTCAGGTTCGCCTGGCGAGGTCCGGCCACGCAATATCCGTGACCCAAACCTCAGGAAAAACCCGAGACCCAATCACGCAGAATTCGTGGCCTGACTCCATGTTGAACCTGTCGACTAACCGGTCTACAATTGTGCCATCACCCTTGAGCACTGTGGAGGTCTGTATGCCCCTCTACGAATTCTTCTGCCGCGACTGCAAGAAAGCCTTTTCGAAGGCTTTGACCATTGCCGAGCATGGCAAGGAAGGGATCACCTGCCCGCACTGCAGCGGTAAGAATCTCGAGCAGCGCTGGTCCGCCTTCTCCGTCATAACCTCCAAGAAGAGTGCCTGACCAGAAGCTCACCGAGGCAGAGGGGAGGCGAATATGTATTTCAACAATTTCTCTTTTGGTTCCCTCCAGATCGATGGCAGTACCTCTGGGTCTGGCTGGAGTTGGAATATGCTCTCCTGCGCGCAGCATGTGCCCCGGCAACCGGATCCCTTGTTTGACAATCAAGGACGGGGCTTTGGACTATAATTAATGCGGTCGGGTCCCCATGAATCGCTGGCTCAAACTCGTCGGCGTGCTGCTAATGGCGGGAGTAATTGTTGCTGTCGTCTCGCCTGATTTTGACCTGCAGCCCACAGTGGCACACGTCTCTCGATCTACCCCCAAGCTTCCTATGGTTGTGTTCGCTGCCATCCCCATGGCGGCAATCAAAGATTGCCTACCGCACACTGTACCTTTGCCGCTTGCGTTTTTGTTCCGGAGCTTCGGCAATCTTTCCGCTAACCTTATCGATCTCAATTGCACCCGCCTTTGTTAAACCCAGTTTTACCCACTGCTCTTGCTAATTGACAAGCTCTGACCGTTGACGAACGCGGAGTCGCTCGCGCCCGTTCGCCAGCCCTTTCTGCTGACTGGAATACCAGCGGCACTGTTCACGGAGGGTAAAGTGAATCGTAAACATTACTACGCATTATCGTTTGTGGCCGTCATGATCTCGATTTCGGCTTCTGCGCAGCGCTTGGATGGAACTTTGCGTGGCACGGTAGAGGACCCGTCGGGAGCCGTCGTCTCAGAGGTGGAGGTCATCGTTACTAACCAAGCAACCGGCGTCAAGCAAACCATGCAAACGACCTCGACCGGAGAATATGTCTTTCCTCATCTTCTGGTCGGAACCTATACGGTAGAACTCAAAGCGAAGGGTTTTTCGAACTATTCTCGAAAGGATGTGGAGGTCCTGCCCAATCAGGTCGTGGCTGCGGATGCGCGCCTGACGGTGGGCGCGGAAGGTACGATCGTAGAGGTTACGGGCGGAAGTGAGGTGGTGCAAACCACCACAGCTCAAATCTCGCACGACTTTGGCGCGCGCGCAGTGACCGATCTGCCCAGCCCAGGGCTCGGGGGCGGGCCGCTGAATCTGGCCTTGCTGGCGCCGAACACGACTACCCAGGGCGCAGGCGTGCTCGGGGAAGGCGGCTCCATTGGCGGCGCTCGTCCTCGCTTGAACAGCTTCAATATTGACGGCGTGGACGACAACCGCGTGGACGTCACCGGCCACACGTCCGAAGTGATACCTGAAGCCGTGGCCGATTTCAATTTAGTCACGAACATGTTCAGCGCGGAACTCGGCCACTCTGCCGGCGGTCAGTTCAATATCGTGACCAAGTCCGGCAGCAACCATTGGCATGGCTCTCTCTGGGAGTACAACAACAACCGCAACTTCAACGCCATGGATAATTTGGAGAGGGCTTCTGGCCTGACATCTCCTCGCCGTGTGGATCGGAACCGCGCCGGAGCCGACATCGGCGGCCCTCTGATCCACGACAAGCTCTTCGTCTATGGTGCATATCAGTTCTCCGGTATTGGGCTGGCAGCAGCGGCGGTTCAACAACTCGCGCCGACCACGGAAGGACTCGCGTTGCTCAACAACCTGGCGGCCAACGACAGTATCCGCAATATCCTGAGCGAGTTCCCGACCGCGCCGGCGGCTGATGCTCCCTCAGAAATTGTCAACGGAGTTACGATTCCAATAGGGACGTTCCAGCCAACCGCTCCCAGCTTCCTCAATCAACATGACTTCAACATCAACGCCGATTTAAATCTGGACCGGCATCAAGTCCGCGGGCGGTTCCTGTATGACCGGCAGCGCTCCCCCAATGTCAATCCCGACACTCCACAGGCGCAATTCACAGGCACTCTTGCCGCCGATAGCCGTAAGGTGATCCTCACCGACGCCTGGTCGATCATGCCTCATGTGATGAACGACCTTCGCCTGTCCTATTCGCGTTTTGTGCAAGCGTTTACGGTCCCCGGCGAGTTCGCAAATTTCCCCAACGCCAAAGTCGATGTCTTGGGGCTGAATATCGGTCCGGAGGGTAACTCCCCGCAAAGCTATGTACAAAATAACTACCAGGTCCTAAACAACATCAGCATCGTCAAAGGCGCGCATACCATCAAGTTCGGCCCGGAATACCGCCGATGGATCGCTCCCACCGACTTCCTGCCTCGAGAGCGCGGAGAATGGGACTACGCTGACCTGCAAACGCTGATCAATGACCAGGTGCCGATCGGATTTAACGGCGCTTTGCGGGGAGTGGGTAGCGGATTCTTCAACGGCAACCAGCACGCGATATACGGCTTCATTCAGGACGACTGGAGGGTCACGCCTCGGCTGACTCTGAACTTGGGGTTGCGCTACGAATGGACCAGCAACCCCGCGGACGTAAAGTTGCAGGAACTAAATGCCATTTCCACTTTGCCGGGAGTCTTTGAATTCCGCGAGCCCACAACCGACACTAACAACATAATGCCGCGGGTCGGCTTCGCGTGGGATCCCTCCGGCAGGGGCTTGTGGGCGATTCGAGGCGGCTTCGGCGTCTCTTTCGACGTCACGCCGCAGAACTTTCCGGTATTGCAACTGCCGCCGCAACTGCAAATCGAGCAAAACCCAGACATCACTTGCGGCCTGCCTAATCCGCCCTCCTGGTGTGCTTCCGGCACGGGCTTCCTTGCAGGAGGAGGTTTGGTGAACGCGACTCCCGCCACTCAGGAAGAGGCCCGGATACTAACCCAGGGCATCATTCTTGATCAGGTCCAGCCCAAGGTCCTAACCTGGACACTCGGCGTTCAACGGGAGCTGATAAAAAATACCAGCCTCGAACTACGGTATCTGGGCACACGCGCAACCCAATTGCTGGTCCAGGCACGCACTAACACAGTCAGTGCGTTCACGGCGGGGCTGCAGCCTATGCCAACGTTCTTCGATTCGAGCCAAGTCCCGGCGACGATCGTAGGCGGATCGCGTCTCACTGATTTCGAGAATTTCGATCCGTTCATACATCCCGAGTTCAGTTTGATGACATCGTTTCCACCCATCGGCTCCAGCATCTACCATGCCGGCTCAGTTGATTTCAATCGGCGCTTTGCCCGCGGCCTGATGCTGCGTGCAAACTACACATTGGCCCACAACATTGATGATTCCACCAATGAACTCTTCAGCAGCGTGGTGAATCCGCGCCGTCCCTTCGACTGGATGACCTTGAGTCTGGACCGGGGACGATCCACGCTCGATATCCGGCACAAGTTTGCGATGTCGTGGATCTACGAGTTGCCCAACCTGGAGACCGACAATGGGCTGCTCAAGACATTGCTGCGCGGCTGGCAATGGAACGGAACCTATCTGGTACAAGCCGGCCAGCCTGTTTCTATCCTCTCGAATGCGGATGCGAACGCGAATGGCGATGCCGCGGGCGATCGTGGCATTTTGAATCCCGGCGGCATCGCAAGGGTGGGGACGGCAGTCGACTATGTCTGCGTGGGGGCTGGGGGAGCAACCAGTGTTGCGCCGGTTAACCTAGGTTGCTCAGGGGGAAGCGCTAACGTGGCAGGCTATATCGCCCAGAATCCGAATGCACAATACGTGCAGGCGGAGCTTGGCGCTTTCCCCACTCTTGGACGAAACAGCTTTGAGAGCCCGGGAATGAACGTCTGGAACCTGGGGCTCTTCAAGAATACCAAGCTGACCGAAGGGGCAACCTTGCAGTTCCGGGTGGATACGTTCAACACTTTTAACCATCGCAACTTCTCTCTGGCACAGCCAACGGTTTTTCAAACTGGCGTGCTGATCGGTACGGTCAACAATGCCTTGAGTACAACATATTCGAACCTCACTTCCGACTTGTTCCTGAACGACCGGCAGTTCACCGGAGGAAGGCGCGAGATGCAACTCGGCGTCAAGCTAATCTGGTAGCCACGCCAAATTCCTGGGGGCTCGCGAGCGGGCCCCCGTCGTATGCCCATGTCTGATCGCCCCCGCCCCGACTAATGCTTGCTTTTGTCATTGCTGAGAACAACATCGGCTGAATTCGCGACTCCCGACGCCTAATTCATTATTCATCTATGTCGGGGTTGCGTGGTTGTGGGCATCGAAAATGCCCCGTCAACGGTCGAAAGGAATCCGTGGGCCGGAATCAAGTTTTGCCAAGAAATTGGCAAGGTAGCGAGTCCTCGGCAGCATGTGGCCCTTTTGGTTGGTTACCACGCTCCTGCGACTACGGCAGTCTTGTCTCCGGGCCCACTCATTCCAGATGAACATCGTGCGCTATTGGGCATGGCAGTTTTCCTTTTGCAGAGAGCAATGGAGTGCGCCGAGGTCGGCAGCGGATTACCCCGGAGAAGTGCCTGCTGCAAAGACGCTGCGTTTTCTTGTCGGCGCCCGTGGAAGACGTGCCCAGGCGGTTCACACGTCTTCATATTGAGGCTGTGTTGGAAGGAGCATTCCTAGACGACGCTGTCAGTTCTTCTCTCAGCATGTTGATCAGGGCGGCGATCAGCGAAATGACCACTGGGCCGATAAAAATCCCGATGAACCCAAATGCTTGAAGCCCGCCCAGCAACGCGAACAGCAATAGCAGCGGATGCAGTTCAACCTTGCTACCGATCACCAGTGGCCGAATGACATTGTCAACCGTGCCAACCACCAGCGCGCCCCACAGGATCAAGAAGATTCCTTTCCAGAGATGACCGGTGGCCATGAGGTAAATAGCAGCGGGCAGCCAGACCAACGTCGTTCCCACGATGGGTATAAGGGAGCAAACTGCAGCGGTTAACCCCAGCAGCAACGCCGACGGCACACGGAGGATCGCTAAGGCGGCTCCGGTCAGCAGGCCTTGGGCGAGGCCGACCGCCAGAATCCCGTACAGGTTGGCGACGACGCTGTCGCGAATTCCGGTCAACAAACGCACCGCACGGTCCCGGCTTACGGGCAAGATCGAAGTGACGTTCTCGATCGCCGTATTTCCGTCGCGGAATACGAAGAACAGGATCAAGAATGTCAAGATTGCGTTCCCAGCGAAGCCGGCCAGTCCTCCCACTAAGCCGGTGCCCGCCGCCAACAAGAACCTGCTTACCTGGCCGGGGAGGTTGGCCATGGCGTCCTCCAGGCGCAACTCTTCCACATCCACATATTTTTCGAGCCAGCGCAGCGCGCTTTGCTGCTCGTGCCCCAGGTAAGTGACGGCACCCCCTTCCTGGGTGCTCCGGTCGCCCAAGTACCGAGCGGCTTTGATTAGCTCCCCGCTGGCGGCAGAGGCAATGAGCAGAGCCGGTAACACAAAGGTCAGAAGGGCGGCAAAGGTCGTCAGCAGCGCAGACCTATTCGGACCGCGCACGATCCGGCTGATCCTAAGGTAAAGAGGGTAGAATCCAATGCCGATGACGATAGCAAACGCGAAAGGCTGAAGGAACGAACGGAAAAGCCAAAAGCCCACCACCATGACTCCGACCAGCAAGGCCAATAGGAACAACACGCTTGCGATCGAGTTCGATTTTTCCACGAGTAACCCGGAGTGTCCGTTTGGGCTTTCCCGACCGACGACAATGTACGCTCAAGAGCCTCAAGATGCAATGCAGCCATGTGTCATGTGCTGACCCGCAGCACGGTAACGGGAGCCTGAGAAACTGCAATCATCGAGGAAGCGGTGCAGGGACCCCTGCCATGATCCCGGCCGACCAAAAACAGCTAAACATAGCATTTCCAACGCTTACAATGAGCTCGCGAGGAGAGATACAGAACACCGCGTATGGAAACAGCTCCATTCCGTGGCTGCAGAACTTCCGCAACGATAAACTCCTGTACAGCGGCTGGAGCAAGCTCTGCATCTGATCAGTCGACGGGGCACGGGTGCAGGGATCAATTAAATGCGTGTTGGTGGTTTTGGCGACGGCTGCTGTACTGATTGTTTTGGTCACGCCCGCGCTGGATGAGCTGCCCTGCACGATTGGTAAGGACTCGCGCAATCGAACAGTGCCCGTCTCGGCCACCATGATTTTACCTTTCTTCTTGATTTTACCCTCTCCTCCTGCCAGGTACGAATACAACGTGGCGGCGCCATTGTCGCTGGTTATGGACCTGCTTTCCTCGAACTGTACTCGGGTGTGCTGAGGCTAGGTTTTTTCCCAGACACCAATCAACACAACCTAGCTGCAGTCCAAAAGAGGAAAGGCTGGCTTATATGCTTAGCGACCTGCTGAAAAAACGATGCGTTAGATCCACGGGGGCGCTGTTTCTGGGCGCCCTCCTTTCTCTCTGCTCGGGTTGTGCCTCCCGCAACATTGTCCAGGCACCGACCGACCGCTTCCAGGTTCAGCCAGGAGCGTTTAACCAATACTCGCCTGAACAGGACGTTGAAATCGGCAAACAGGCGCAGAAGGAAGTGAGCCGCCAGATGCCGGTGCTTGCCGACTCGAGTTCGGTGACGAAATATATCCAGCGGCTGGGGCAGCAGTTGGCGGCTCACACGCCCGGCCCGAACCAGTGGCCTTTTTCGTTTCACGCGGTAAACATAAAGGAAATCAACGCGTTCGCCCTACCCGGAGGTCCAGTGTACGTGAACGTCGGAACCATCCGGGCTGCGGATGACGAAGCCCAACTGGCCGGGGTGATCGCGCATGAGATCTCACACATAGTGCTGCGTCACTCCACCGACCAGGCCAGCAAGGCCGCCATGGCGCAGCTCCCACTCGCCGTTCTGGGGGCGGCCATCGGCCAGAGCACCGCAGGCCAGCTGGCGCAATTGGGCGCTTCCATCGGGGCGCAGTCCCTGTTTCTGAAATACTCGCGCGACGCCGAGCGTGAGGCCGACCTTCTGGGATCACAAATCATGTACGACGCGGGTTACAACCCTTACGAAATGGCCGAGTTCTTTGCCAAGCTGGAAAAGGAAGGCGGATCCGGAGGGCCACAGTTCCTTAGCGACCACCCAAATCCCGGAAATCGCGTAGAGAGTGTGAGCAAGGCGATCAGCAAGTACCCGAAGAAAGGCTATAGGAGAGACAGCCCCGAATTCGAGCAGATCAGGTCCGAGGTGGCCAAGATGAATCCGCTTACCTCGCAGCAAGTCGCGCAGCAACAAAAGCAGGAACCGCAGCAGGGGTCACGGCAGCAAGCGCAGATCGGGGAGATCAATCCCCAGGACGTGAAGCCCATCAGCCCCTTTCGTAAATTCGATCACAATGCATACCAGATCTCGTACCCGGGCAACTGGCAGCTGTTCGGCAACGCTACCTCGGCCGTAACCATCGCGCCTCCTGCGGGCGTGGCGCAGAACGCTATTGCCTATGGAGTCATCGTCAGCGGACTTCGTCCCGAGTCAGGCCGGGAGTCGCTCGATCAGACCACTCGGGATTTGCTCGACTCCTTACGCCGATCAAACCCTGGCTTGCGCGTGGATGGCGATGCAAGAGACGTTCGGATAAACCGGGTACCTGGCAAGTCGGTATACCTCGTCGGTGACTCGCCGGTGCAGGGACAGAACGGCTCCATCAGAGAACGCGATTGGCTCGTAACCCTGCAAGGGCGGGACACTTCCTTCCTGTACCTTATTTTCATCTCGCCTGACAGGGATTTCGGAAGAATGGCGCCGGCGTTCGAGCAAATGGTACGGAGCGTACGAATCAAATAAATATGAAGTGTCGTGAGGAACTCGGAAGTAATTATCAAAATTAAAAACATGGTTTCCCGAAGAATCTTGGAGACCATGGCACGTGGCAGACCAAAAGACGAGGGGAGCTGGGAACTCGATCGAGTCACCATCGAGTCTCTATGGCACACAATCAGATTCCTGAAGGCTCGGGAGGAGTTTACATTCCCTCTGTGCCGGTAGCGGGCTTTTTTACTTCTGGAGCAAAGCGGTTAGCCAGCCCTGTCGTTGGGGCTCAGGCCGAAATGTCTTGATTCATGGCTCTCTTGAAGGAACAGAACAAGACCATTTCTTACGCCGGTGATCGCTCGACAGGTTTCGCGGTTGTGCTTCCCAAGTTGCGACGGCTGGCAAAGATTCAGCTTGGCTTCGACTTGGATTCCGGCACCATAGTAGCCGCCGCCGATCTATGGAGATAGAAAGTGATCATCCACCATTGGCGGAGAGGGCCCCGGATTCGGGCGCAGGGCGAGAGACATTCGCCCGCACCGTACGAAGTTCGTAGACTCGTGGTTCGCGCTCGCCTACGCTGCTGGGCCTTCTGGCGTGGGCCGAGCGTAATTCCTAGAATGCCAAAGAGGATACGGAACGCTATCACCGGGAGCAATACCCCAAGATCAACGCTCGAAGATCGCTATTACGACCGATAGTACTCTTCGCAGTAGCAGCTCATTGCGCAGGCGCTTGGTCCCGTCAAACTTTCTCTCCTCTGGTCCCTCAGCGACCAAATACGCTGCCGTATTGGGCTACGTCTGCCCAATTACCTGGGTGTTGTTCTGAATCCACCAGAAAATCGATTCCGTATAGATACAGAGCGCGATGGCGAACAATCCCGGAAACTCGGACGAGTTCCGTGCTTCGGGGCGGGAGAAATTCGACCTGAATTTGAGACCCCACGCGGAGATTTGCCATAGTAAACAGGCACATGCCGACGTCGCTGAGATTGATACCAAGAGCATCCAACTGGGCAGACTCGGTGAATAGTTGCACCGAGGTGTTTAGCATTTGGCGTTTCCGGCGTCGCCGGTCTGGTTTGAAGCGCCGTTTGAAGATCATCTGTCCACCGCTAAAGACACGGTAGCGAAACGATCCCTGCGGGCAAAGATTACGGACGTTCAGTGGAATGTAGAGCGATTGTTCAACCGTTACCTGGGTTGTCGCAATCTGGCATTGGCCGGGATGCGGCGTACTCGGATATAAAGGCGCACGTCGAAAACGGCTAGCTCAGAGAAACACCTTGGGAGGACAACGCGGGCGTGGACCGCCAGATTAATCATGCGATTCCGCTTGGTAATAGACCATTCGTACTGTGACTCCAGCGGTTCTGGTGCGCAGGTGAGCTGATGGCTATTGACATGAGAGGCGTGTGGCCCGGACCAGGTCACTCTCTCCGCCGCCTCCCATTTCGCCCAGTCCAATCGCACCATCCGTCGGTTTCGACTTCCACGATGGTGCGGACAAAAGCGCCCAGAGCATGGCGCAGCGGTGCCTGCAGCGACCGCAACTGTGGTGGTGCGTACGTCTGCGATTTTCATCAGCTTGTGCTCATTCCTTTTTCGTCTCGGGATCCGCCATCGGCCTGCTGGCGGCCCGTAACAGAGGCTGAAGCGCCACGTCCCAATATTCCCACTGGTGCCCGCCCAAGGTCTCGCGATACTCATAAGGGATATTGGAGGATGAGAGTTTTTCGACGAAAGCGCGATTCACCGGCAGGAACGAATCGGAGGTTCCGCAGGCCAGGGTAGAAGTAAGGGTAATCGACTAGTTCAAGGGGGGCAGGGCCCCGCAAGCGCTGAGGAGCCTAACCGACAAAAACTGCCATCCGCTCCCGCCACGCTTCAGGAAGTGACGGTCATGGTCCCCTTTTTCGCTTTGCCATCGGCCGGGGGCTTAAGACGAACTTCACAGAGATCCCCTATCAGGTTTCCCGCCCAACGATAAATGTTGTGTTCTCTGACGAACTTGCGTAGTCGTTGCATGCGGGCGGTGCGATCTTCGGGTTCCATCTCGAGCGCATAACGAATCGCATCTGCTGTGCGTTCAATGTCATATGGATTCACCATAACTGCATCACGCAACTCACGAGCGGCTCCGGTAAATCGGCTGAGGATCAGAACTCCCTGCTCGTCGTCACGAGCGGCAACAAACTCCTTGGCCACGAGATTCATTCCGTCATGCAGCGACGTGACCAGACAAACGTCTGCAGCCCGGTAGTAGCGGTCAATTTCGGCGTGACTATGCTGACGGTTCAGAAAGACAATCGGCTTCCACTTGCCGGTTTGAAAGCGCCAATTGATGCGTTCAGATTCGGCCTGCACGTCAGCGAGGAAATCGTGATAGCGCTTGATGTGGGTTCGGCTGGGCGCCCCAATCTGCACAAACGTGAACTTTCGAAGATAAACAGGATATTTCTCCAGCATTCGCTCAATCGCCAGGAAACGCTCCAGAATGCCCTTGGTGTAGTCCACACGGTCCACTCCTACCCCCAGAAACGGGGCTTCAACCCCCGATTCCTGCAGTAGCGCGGCCCGTTCCAGATATGCGTTCGGCTCAGGCTGGTGACTTGAGGAGCTAGGTACCTCCACACTGATGGGAAAGGGCTTCACTGCGGTTTGATGGTTTTCGCGGTTAACAGTAAAGTGGTCCCAGTCAATGCGCGATTCCAACGCGCGATCTACCGTCTGCAAAAAGCTCGTGCAGTGCGATTGAATATGGAACCCAATCAGGTCGGCACCTAAGAGACCCTCCAATAACTCCCGCTGCCATGGGCAGATTCCGAAGGTTTCCGGGTTTGGCCACGGGATATGCCAGAAAATGGCCACTCGTGCGTCCGGGCGCGCCCTTTTCACCAACCGAGGCAATAGAGCGAAGTGGTAGTCCTGCACAAGTACAACTGGGTTTTCTGTGCCCTGCATCTCTTCCAGTACAGCCTTTGCGAACTTCGCGTTCGCCTCGTAATAGTGCTCCCAGTCAGATACGCGAAACATCGGACGTGTGTGGGCAATATGACAGAGTGGCCATAGGCCTTCGTTGGCGAAACCGTAGTAATAGCCTTCTTCTTGCTCTTTCGTTAGCCAGACTCTTCGCAGCGTGTACTTCGGTTCCTGTGGCGGGACACGAAGGCGATCGTGGCTATTGACTGTCTCCATGTCTGCGTCTCCGCCACCGTGCGCGATCCACGTTCCATCACAAGCACATAGCACTGGCTCCAATGCGGTTACAAGTCCGCTCGCCGGAACAATGGCCTGTACCGAGTTACCCCGACGAATGTGGCTGTAAGGCTCTCGGTTGGAGACTACAAACAAACCGCTGTTGCCAAGTTTGCCGCGCACATGCACTGAAAGTCGTTCCGGTGTCCAGAGTGATTCGCCGGCTTCACGTAGTTGTGCTTCTTTTTCCGCGGCTGAGCGGGCCGCCGTCAAGCTTTGAGCCAAAGTCTCCATTTCTCTGGCCAGTGGCCGGAGCAGATCCAGATCCGGCATAGTGGCGCCAAGCGCCCCCACTCTTCCAGCCCGCAGACCTTTCATCCACTGCGCTGCCCGGGCAATCGGCCCTGCGATGCTCCAGCGGACGATTACGAGCGTAACGAGCGCGATCAGAACAACAAGTATCAGTACTCGCAAGAAAGTTTCGCGCCATACATGAGCAGTCTGGGCATCGATGTAGCCGGCATCGTGAACAATCACCAGTTCGCCCGCAACTTCATCATTCCGATGCAAGGGAAGCGCATAAATATTCTGCGACCGGCCGTCCCGGCGAATGAACCGACTTTCTTTCCTGTTGTTCGCGATTGCTTCGGGTATTGCCAGGGTCTGGATTTTGAGTTGTTGATCGAGTCCCGAAGACTGTGCAATGGGTTCCAGCCCGCTGTTCAGGATGGCAACTCCAACCAGGTGTTCCCGGTTGCTGAATCGTCCGACGATTCTTTGAAGCTGTTTGAGCGACCTTCCGTCGAGATAGGGCTCGACGTTTGCGACGAGACTCTCCCCAAGAACCTCCGCCCTGCGCTCCAAGTCATTTCGCAGACCCTGCTTCTCCCTTCGGACTTCGTAGTACGTGGAGAACAGGGAAACGAGAGTAACGCCGACTATGAGCGAAACAATCAGGCGAACGCTAAGCAACCGCAAGTCATTTCTCCTTTCCTTTTTTGGAGGTTGTCACGGATTCAGTATCGGTCGACCCTTGAACCCCGCGATGCTAGCGGCCGTTCAATTGTAAGCCTGTTAGATGCTCGCGAGGCCTTCCCGGCCAAGGCCAGTTCCCGAACCCCTATTCCCGCGAGTAACAGGAGTGCTGCCCCGAATGTTTGTGCAATGTCTTGGCCTGCCCTAAAGCGCTCTAAAGCATGAGGGTCTTTCCTTCAGTCGAACAGCCTGCTACCTCTTCGACCAGCTGCTTTCTCCGTGACAGTCGGCATCTTCCGCACATCTCAGCCAATTATCTCAGATTTTGCGGAGGAACTCTGACGATGGGGCATGACAACGCATGCAGGTATAGAATCGCGGAAGAAGTAGGGGGGGCTCCAATGACACTGACTACGGTAGTTGAGCTCGTGGTAGTGGTGGTAGTCGTCATCTTCGCAATCCGATTCTTTATGAAGCGTGGTTGAACTCCTTCGTTATAGGGAGTAGGCCATCCCTGTCCCGAAGCCTGGTCTAGGCAACCGCGAGGTTCGTCCCACCTCGAGCTCACAACTAGAACAGATCGGAATCAGCGTCGTCCACGACTTGTCGCCACCCAGCAAGAAAAACGCAACGGATATATCGTCATCGTAGATACGCACGTCGGACACTGCTGTGGCGGCATTCCGCCAAGTGCATTTAGCCATCCCTCGACCACCTGCATGGATGTGCGGTCACTTGTGTGAAGTCTTTTGGTCATGGACAAAGGTAAAGGCGACCACTGGCCGATTACTGAGCGGTTAAGACCAGTTCTGACAAATGCATGATGTCGAACGGATTCGCTGAGTTGAGAACAACTCTGATTCCACTCCAGCATCCGGGCCGAGATATCACTGAATTTCGTCTGGCGGAGACATGTAAAGAAAACGTACGAGTAAGCGCGTTATTTGGGCGTCCAAATGTCGGCACTTCCGGATTATGTCAATTAACACCTATGGCTTTGACACCGTAAACGTAGGTCTCCAACACTCCTAGCAACAGGGGCAAGGCTTTAGTCAATCCCTTTTCGGTCTTCGAGCTTAGCACTACAAGGGCAATGATCTTTTCTTCGTCGATGTAAGCAACGGCCTCTGAAGAGCCCTGATTGACCCCGTGGAAATAGCGTACCTTGGCAATTCGGTCCTTGAAAGGGATATCTCCATCGACGTAGGTCATTCCTGGATTGTCCTTACGAAATTTTGCTAAGTCCGACTCCATCAGTTCCTGAAGCGTTGTCCGCCCATGTCCCTTGGTCACAATGTTGGGATACATTATGGTTTCCGCAGTGTCCCACGACCCTCTTGGGTAATAGACGCAGCACACGCCAAGGCGTCGTCCAACCTTCCGATTAGCAATCCAATTCTTAGGCCCCTCGATAACGAACGATCCACCTTCCGACTGGAGAATAACAGTGTGGTTCTTGCTACCCGTGCCTTGTTTCGGCTCTGTTTGTTGCGAATCGGCTCGCAAGATGAGAGCAGCCGCGAGCATAACGAGAGCCAAGCACTTCATAGAGAGCCCACGCGGCAAGCATAGCTGATGCACGGCAAACGTCTAACGGGTCGTGCGAGTCGTTGTTAACCGTGTTGATTCTCGTCCTTGTGCACTAATGCCTTGGAGCTGCGAGTCGCCCACCATTTTCACCTGAATTTGCGTTTTCGGGTTGTCCGAGGGGCTGGAACCGCTCACGTGACAACCGCAGCTGGGCCATTCCCTGTGCTGGAAGAGATGTCTATTATGGCCGTCATCGAGCCGAATGGCTGGCAAAGATCGAGGAGGCCGGCGTCCGCCGACGGGCCGAGCAACTCGGCCAGCAGCGGGACATGTTGCAACACTTGCGTCGGCAGGCTCGGCGGGAACTGTTGGCAGAAAATCGCAAACATCCGCGTATTTGCGGTGGCGACGGCAAATGGCACGGTGCTAAAGACGGTGTTCGCAAAGGGGACCGTCGTCGCACAGTATGACGACGCGTCAGTAATCCCTTATCGAAGCTGCGCCAACCAAACCGTATGATCTCCACAGGACGCATCCCTCTCGACGTGAGCAATGACCGCAAATCCGTTGCATTCTAGTAGTTCGCGGTACTCCGCAGCAGCCAAACTTCCGTGGTATAGGGGCTCACCGCGATATTCGCCATTTGCTTCCCCGGCAGCAGGCCCGCTGGTAAACAACAAAACCGCCTTCGAAGACGAATGCTTTCGGAAAAGAGGAAACATTCGCCGTTGATGTTCCGGCGAAAGGTGAAAGAAACTGTCCCAGGCGATGATGCCATTAAAATGCGCTTCTAGGCACAGCTCTCGCATGTCTGCGACTACCCATTCCTGCATCGGCAATCGGCGTTTGCAAATGTTGATCATCGACTGCGACGAGTCTACCCCCGTGATTTTGTAGCCCTGCTCTACCAGGAAACGAGTGATTGGTCCGGCTGAACCGCACCCAATATCGAGAACTGAACTCCCGAGCTTCAACAGCGCAGTGAACTGATCGAGCCACGGTTTCTCGAACAGGTGGTTTCCTCGGTCATCATCCCAGTTCGTGGCGTGTCTCTCATAGAGGCCAATAACGTTGTCCGCTTCTGAATTCACCGAGTTATCCTATTCGAAGTTCACGAGCCGGGCCAATGTTGGCAACCGACTTGGCTCCGCGAAGATAAAAGATCTTTCCTGCCGCTCAAAAAGGGGCCTTTTTTATTTTGCGAAGAGTCTTAGAGCCCTGCCAAATGCCTACCGACAACCGCGGCACACGCCTCCACAAATTGGCGTTCCGATTGGTTGAACGTGCTGGGAAAATAGCTTTCGATATCGAGCTCGGCGACAACCTTGTTCACGATAATCGGAACGACGATTTCAGACTTCACCATTGTCGACCCCGAAAGATAACGCGAATCCTTTTGAACGTCATCTACTACCACAACCTCCCGACTCGTGGCTGCCGCGCCGCAGAGTCCCTTATTGAGAGGAATGCGGGCGTTAGGTGTAAAACTGCCGACGAAAGGCCCAACCACCAGGAACCCGGAATCCACCGGGTCTACCAGATAAAAACCGACCCAGTTGTACTTCGTCATCTTTTCGTGCAAGCGCTGCGAGATGTGCTCCATCAACGCCTTCGGCGTGGAAGCAGTCCGAGACCACTCCTGGAATTCTCGGAGAAGTTCTTCATGTAAACGAGTCATGGCTGCCTCGTAGGCGACGTTGGCCCGCTCTTCAGAGCAGTTTACGCTGAACACACAGCGAAAGGTTTTGCGGGAATGACGAACATTGGCAGAGGTAACCGTTGCGACAAACGGTGCGGCATTCCGGGGGTCACGGTTTGTTGATTCTTTCGATCCGGTAGCGACTCGGCCCATACTTCTATCTGCGCAAAACCTTCGTGCTGTCCTGCGTCCATACGATGGCAGCGCTCCAGGAACCACGGGCTGGGCGGACGCCTTCGCTTCTTTCTTTTCTGGCGATGGAAGGCGAAAGGATCAGACAGTTTGGCGTAAGTATTCTGCTTTAGCACTAGACGGAAAACATGACCGCGCTCTGGCATTCGATGAATTACCAACTGTCGCCGCTTCCCCAATAGTTTGATGGCGTTGTCGAATTTCCAAATATCCGTAGACATGAAGGCCCCGCCTGACTTCCTGCATTCTCATACTTTTTTCGTGCTCGCTGAAGAATTCGATCGGAAACTTGATTCGAGCTACCATTTGTCTCACAGCCCGGGGCGACTCGGCAGTAGCGGTGCTACTCGCCTCTCGGATCACGATCTAGAAGGCTGCACCTATGATTTCTCGTGAAAGTTGCTGCCCTTTTGTGCTATACGAGTTCCGAAACTGCCACGCGCGTAGTCTTGCAACGCCCCTTCTCGGACTGCGCGACTGGAGCTCAGGGTCGTGAGTTTTCCTGAGGGGGAAGGCAACAATCGACCCTGAGTTTTTCCGCAGATTACTTTCCACACCGGGTTGAATAATGCGGCTCTTCTGAGCTGTTAAGTCCTAGACCGGGAAACTATTAACATTGGTGTCGGATGTCGAATTCGGATTTGGAATTTTGGGCAAGCTGCAAAAGGGAGGAACTTTCGAAGTCGTCCAATCCGAGGTTGCCCTCAATGACTGGGAAGTGTCTTTGCTCGATGTGCAAATTACGGGCCGGGCATTGTTCTTCCATACCATTGGCGAGCAACAACATGAGGTCAAAAGCCAATTCGAGCCGGTGCGGCCAGACTGGGCGTGGCACAAGCGGCCGCAAGAGTAGCCAGGAATTCCGACCAGACCATCGCGAAATCACCCAGTTCGCGATAGGGTCCGCAGGCCAATTTCTCATCCACCAATCTAAGGGTCTCTTGATGTCTCTAGGCTATGGCCAGTGTCGTATTGTGGAGCAAGCCCGCATTGACACAAACCGCCCCCATCGAGAGGAGAGGTCAAAACCGAAAATCGACTCTGGCGCGTTCGCCTGGGGCGTTAGCTTTTTAACGTTTTGCGACGCGTTTACGTCAACTCCCGGCTCGTTTCTGCTCAGGCAGCTGTGGGATAGAGCAAGTCGCGTGCTTTTGCAAGTAACACCGAGAAGGGATCAGATTTCGAGACCACCTCGGAGATTCCTATCAATCGCGCCTGCTGCTCCACGAATCTGTCTCCGAAGACGCTGTACATGATCAGCGGAACCGTAGGCATTGTGCGCTTCAGAACCCGAGCCGCATCGAGGCCATTCATCACAGGCATAGACAGGTCAAGCACAATCAAATCGGGAAGCAACTGCTCAGCCATTTCAATCGCTTCTCGCCCATTCTCTGCATCTGCGCACACCTCAAAGTCTGCTTGGTGCTGAAATAGCTCGCAGAGTGCCTGACGGATAGACTCATTGTCGTCAACGATCAATACGGTCTTCGCCACGGGTGCACCTCCCGGGGGAAATATCCCTTTTGACTCAGACCCCTTCGGAAAACTTGGGATGCGGTGACCCCCCTGTGAGGTTGTTCCGGTCCGGCTTGACCGGATCGTGAGTGTTAACGTGGTAACAACAATCTGGTCGCGATTCGTCGGTTTCACGCTTCTGCGATGTCTGATATTCATCAGCGTGACTCCATCCGCGCGGTTTGTCACTCTAGAGGGAACATGAAAGCGTCGCGATTGGTGTGGCTGGTTTGGATGATTCTAACGGTGGTGTGCAGTGTAACCTTATGATGGCATGTGCCGCCTACACCCTGAAGTGACGCGAGCATTCTTGCAGGCGAAAACCGTCTATATCATCTACGGCCACGTCAGCAGCAAGAAGGCATGGGCGGAACAAAGAGGACTACACACTGCGCTGGCGCCGTTCGACCCTGGCCCGATTACGTAGAGCCTGTCGCTGCAAATGCGTCTAAAGTCAAAGTCAAGGCGGCGGAAAAGAGTATCCGCCCCACATCACAGCTTTTTCTGCTCCGTGCTTTCCACTTGCCTATCTGCCACTGGCTTGCTCTGAGTGATGCTGAAATCTTTGACATTCTTTAGCACCAACGACGGGACCTCGGAAACCTGCGGCAGCTTTACGCGGACCATTTCTACGCCGCTCACATCGTCGAGGACAAAGCCGGGCCGCATGTCTGGTTTCATGGGCCTTACCTCGACATCCCTTATCTCGATTCTTTTCGCATGGCGAATGTAGAAGCCGTGGGCTGGCATCGTTCCGAAGCGGTTGGGGTCAGGATAGACGGTCTCCAGTTCCGGCGGTTGGATGGCTGCACCTTCCTTTGTGCCTCCGCCTTGATGCAGCACGAGAATGTTGCTGAACTTTATGTCTTCGATGTAGTGACCCGGGATTCCCGCGATGATCGTCGCCTGGAGGGAGGCACAGTTGGAGACGATGACATTACTAATCAGTACGCGGCGCAATTCTCCCACCGGCGTTCCCTCCGGACCTCGCATCCGGCTTCCCAGGCGCAGAAAGAAAGGAACATCGACGAGATCTCGCATAGTGATGTTGGTGATGGCGACGTCTTCCAATATCGCGCCGTCTACGGCCTCGAGGGCAATTCCCCGGCAATTCTCAATCACGCAGTTGGAGACGGTGATGTTACGAAAGCCGCCGTTGCTCTCCGTCCCGAACTTGATGCGCCCATTCCGAGGAACTTTAGCGTCAGGCGCGAAGCGCTTGTAGGTGGCATCGAGCATCGTTCCTTCCTCATAGCCGCCGGTGACGTAGCAGTTGGTGATGGTGACATGGTCGGTGGATCGCGCGAATCCCAGGCCGTAGGAATCCTTCAGGCAAATCCCGTCATCCCACGGCGAATTGACGCTGCAATTCGAGATGCGCACGTTGCGGCAGCAATCGACGTCGATCGCGTCGCGATTGGTGTCGATCTTCAGATTGTCAATGGTGAGGTTGTCCACTCCGGTCGCAAGGATCGCAAAATGTCCGCCGTGCAGGATCGAAACATCACGCAGCGTTACGTTGCGGCAATTCTTGAGGCTGATGGATTTGTTACCCACGCCCGCAGCGAGTGCGAGATCCCTGTCGCCGCGGCTCAGGCCTTTGCCCCAAATCAAGCCCTGACCTTCGATGGAAATGTTTTCGAGGTCTTCGCCCCAGATCAAGCTGTTATGCCAGTGACTGTGGCCAAAATCCTGAAACTTGTCCCATGCATTAGGCTCGGGCGGGTCATAGCCACCGCCCGCTCCCCCGGCCGGCGTGTCCGCTGCCACGATGGTTGCGCCCGGGTCGAGAAACAGAGTGATATGGCTCTTCAGGTGGATGGAATAACAGAGATAGGTCCCGGCCGGAAATCGAACGATGCCTCCGCCGGCGGCCGAGGCGGCATCGATGGTCTTGTTGATCGCCGGCGTATCCAGGGCCTTGCCATCGCCGGTAGCTCCGAAGGTGCTTACATCGAACGTGTCGCCGCTTGCGGGGTTTGGCCTTGTCTTTGCAGGGGTTGCCTGACCCGCCGCGGCGGTAGCTAGCGCTGTGCCGGTAATCCCCGCTCCTGTCAATTTCAGAAAGTCTCTTCTCTTGGTGGGCTTAACAAACATGATCTCTCCGTTGGTTGGTTATGTCGGTCACCACTTATGTTCGTGGCGGCGCAGAGGAGACTGAAGTAATCGAGAGATATTGTCAAACGAGAAATTTTAACGGCTCAATTCAGCTAGGTTCGTACTTGTTCCGTTCGAGCCTGGGAGACATATCCCAATACCGAAGTCGCGCCATCCCCGAAGCCAAAACGTGCGCTGAAAGTCACATTGAGTGTTTCTAAAGGACTCGTTTAAGACTCTTGATTTGACACGGTGCAGCCGGACACGTACAAAAAACCTCTCAATATGGCCGACCCGACACACGTCCAACGAGTATAGGCACTCGCCCTGGGCTAGATCGGGACTTGATTGCTTTCTCGATTGAACGGTAAGCCGCCGAATGGAAGCGCAGGAACGAATGGAGACCATCCCAGTCACGCAGCAAGTTGGAGACGATCTGCTGGCGGCAGATCAGCTCGAATCCACCGTCGACGAAGTACTCGCCAAGACACCGTTTATCGACGTGCACACCCACCTCTTTGCCCCCTCGTTTGGCGGCCTGGGTCTATGGGGTATCGACGAGTTGCTGACCTACCACTATCTGGAGGCGGAACTTTTCCGCTCGTCAAGCATTTCTCCCGAGCACTATTGGAGTTTGCCGAAACGCGAGCAGGCGAATGCAATCTGGCAAGCCTTGTTCGTTGAAAATAACCCTGTCTCGGAAGCTACGCGTGGAGTCATTGCTGTTCTCGATGCCTTCTGCCTGCCCACCGAGAGTCCTGATCTCGAAGAAGCTCGCTCGTTCTTCCGTGCTCAAAGGATTGAATCGCACGTCTTGAAAGTTCTTCAGATGGCAGGGCTGAGCTCTGTGGTAATGACCAATGATCCACTCCACCCTGAAGAACAGCAGATCTGGATGAACGGCTCGAAACCGAGCGCGGAATTCCAGGCGGTGTTGCGCCTGGATAGAATTCTCTGGGGCTGGTCCGGTCACTGGCAACGCTTGGTTGAGCAAGGCTACGCGGTGGACGCTCAAGCCGCCGGCAAATCGGTGGCTGAGGTCCGCAGGTTTCTTGCGGAGTGGCACGAGCGCATGCGCCCGGTGTATATGGCGGTGTCCCTTACTGACGACTTCCAGTTTCCTGAAGACAGCGTTCAGGGCAAACTGCTGAGTGAAGCAGTTCTGCCTTCGTGCCGTGAAGTTGATGTGCCTCTCTCGCTCATGATCGGCGTCCGTCGCCAGGTGAATCCTCGGCTCCGCCTGGCCGGCGATGCGTCGGGCAAGGCGGACCTGCGCGCGCTGGAAAATATTTGCCGCGATTACCCGGATAATCGCTTTCTGGTGAGCGTTCTGAGCCGCGAGAATCAGCACGAGCTCTGCGTGTACGCGCGAAAGTTCAGCAATCTCATGCCCTTCGGGTGCTGGTGGTTTTTGAACAATCCCTCCATCGTGGGAGAGATCACGCGCGAACGTATTGAAATGCTGGGCACGAGCTTCATACCACAGCACTCCGATGCGCGGGTTCTCGAACAAGTCCTTTACAAATGGCGGAATACCCGCGCCACCATGACCGGCATTCTTGCCAACAGTTATAACCTGCTGGCCCGTGACGGCCGAACGGTCACGCGGCGAGTCATCCAGCGCGACGTGACCCGGCTGTTCCGCGGCAATTTCGAAAAATGGGTCAACTTGGCATGAAGTCCATGTGAGCCAAGGCCGCGGACAGGTTAGTAATGGCTCAGTTCGGACAAAATCCAGCACGCCAGCGTCATCTTTAAGGACTTCAGTCCTGGGGGATCTCGCACCGCCACCATTGCCGTGAGCATATCCGCCGCACGCGAGATCCCTTCGGCTTCGCTCAGGGCAGGCTCTTCGCAATCTCAGGATGACCCCATCATGAGATGCGGAAATTCAAACTGAGCCACTACCGAGTTACTGCTCGCTAGTAAGTATCTTCTGCAGAAATTCGGCAACGGATTCGGTCAACTTGCGCGGGTAGTTGGTGCGGATCATGGCCAGCGCCAGGCTTCTGGTGAGACGGTGTCCCGCCACCCGGTACGTGTAGAAAAATCGGTCGCGTCGCCTGAGCGCATGTTCCGGAAGTATCGAGTAGCCAAAACCTGACTCGACCAGTCCTTTGATGGCTTCGCTGTCCTCGGCTTCCATCACCACCCGCGGCGCGATATTAATCTGCCTGAAAGAATTGATCGATGATCGTCCGGATATTGCTTCGCTTTGGATAGAGAATAAAAGGGACGTGGGCTAGATCCGAAGCCTGAATCAGACCAACGCGAGTGCTGCGAACAATGTTTGGCGAAGGCCGCAGCACGAGAAGTTCCTCATCGAACAGCGGCAGAATCTTCAGGTTTTCTTCGGACACCGGCAGTGAAATCAGACCAAGATCGAAGCGGCGTTCATGCAGACCAGCCACGATCTCCTCGGTCACGCCTACGGTCACGCCGATATCAGCATTAGGGAAACGCTTCCTTAGTTCACGGAGTGGCCGGCCAAGCTGATGGATCAGAGTAGTAACGCCAGTGGCGAACTGGAAGGGGCGCACATCCTTCGAAACGTCATCGGCAAATTCCTGCTGGATCACGCTGGTCCAGCGGATTACTTCCTTGGCATGCTCGGCCAACCGAAACGCCGCCGGTGTGGGAACCAGCTTCTGTCCCGAACGGACAAAAAGCTCCGCATGTAGCTCGTCGGAAAGGCTGTGGAGTTGCAGACTCACCGCGCCGGGAGATAAGTGAAACTGCTGCGCTGCGTGGGTCATACTGCGTGAATCCATCACAGCGAGAAATAGTTTCAGCTGGTGAATGTCCATGTCATTTCCCAAGCCTTTAGTGTTCTTAAACTACCTATTGAATATTTCTGTTATTGACACCCAAAACGTTTCTGGCCTATCTTCCGCGCCGATGGGGCCACTGTATCAAAAACCAAAGGGAGGGCGTCGCATCCGAGCCGATGCGCGCTTCGATTTCCGAGCTGGGAACAGTCTGCTCGGGAACCCGCGAAGTAGCTGCAGACACCTTCGGGACAGGGCGACCCTTGCCGAGCCGACCCGCTTCTTGGAAAGGCACAAGAAATGAAAACGAATATTGTTCTGGTACTTCTGGGACTAGTTGTCTTTTCGAACTCGTCGTCGAAACTGTCACACGCGCAAGGCTTGGGAAGCATCGTCGGTACCGTAACCGATCCTTCCGGAGCAGCGATTGCCTCCGCGAAGATTAGGGCAACGCAAAGCGGCACGAGCTCTTCGCGGGAGGCGACTACCAACGGCGACGGGTATTTTGTGCTTTCCTCGCTCAGCCCGGCCTCCTATACCGTGGTCAGCGAAGCCAGTGGTTTCAGTGCCGCCAAGCAGGATGTCACTTTGCTTGCCGACCAAGCGCTTACTTTGAACGTGAGTATGCACGTAGGCATGACCAACCAGGTGGTGGAAGTCGCTGCCAACGCCTTGCAAGTGGATACCGCCACGTCGACCATCAAGCAGGTGATCGATCAGCAGCGCATTGCTGAACTGCCGCTGAACGGCCGAAATGCGGCGACCCTTACCTTGTTGGTGGCAGGCGCTGTCAATTCCCCAAATGGAGGCGCTGATCAGGGCGCTACCAAGACTTTTCCTGGTGCCGTGACATTTTCTGCGAATGGCGCGCGCCAGAACTCGATCAGCTACCAACTCGACGGCGGCAATTACGTGGACGAGTATACGAATGTCAATCAGCCCTTCCCATTTCCTGACGCTCTCCAGGAATTCAGTGTGCAGACCAGCAACTACAGCGCGGAATATGGAGAGAACGCAGGAGGGGTGGTCAACGTTGTCACCAAGTCAGGCACCAATAACTTCCACGGCGACGCCTTTGAATTCGTACGTAATCCGATGTTTAACGCCCAGAACTATTTCGCCACGCCGAAAACACCGGACCAGGTAAAGCGAAACCAGTACGGCGGTACGTTCGGCGGGCCGATTATCCACGGCAAAACATTTTTCTTTCTTGGGTATCAACGCACGGCATTCCGCAACCTCATTCTGGGAAGTTCGAAGGTGGTCGGGCAGACGGATATTGCCAACTTCCTGACCAAGGGGCCTTTCGGAACTCCTGGCACTATCGACCCAGCCGGGGCTACCATGATTGGGGTGATTCCCGGTTGTAACGTAGCCGGCTGTGGCCCAGCCTTTGATCCCAATGCAGGGCAGACAGATCCCAGCGCGAAGTTTTCACTTGCTGGTCCAATACCCACGGGTTCCAATCCCGTCGAGCCTTTCTCCAAGCCTGACATCGAGAATTACGACTCCGGCATGGGACGCCTGGACCATTCCATGGGGCAAAACGACAAAGTCACTGCCCGCTACGAATTTGACCGGTTTACCAAGGCGCCAGTGTTCAATCCTCAGCTGCTGGTGGCCTACACCGATGCAACTTTCTCGATCATCGCGCAGAATGCCTTGCTTCACGAGACCCACATTTTTTCGCCCCGAGTCATCAACGACGCCCGGTTCAGCTACTCGCGAGAAGTTTCTACCAGAGGTCCAGCCCCGAATGCCGCGAACGTGACGGATTTCGGAGTGGCCATCCGATTCCAACCGACTCCAAGTGGAATTCAACAGATCGGGGTCCAGGGCGGATTTACTCTTGGAGATAACCCCAAGGGGCTGTTTACCCGGAACAACTACACCTTGAGCAATGACATCGCCTGGGGGAAGGGGAAGCACGACATCCACATCGGGGGCATGATTGAGCGCAGTCAGGTAAATCTCAACAACCAATTCAACCAGCCCGGGATATTCGGCTTTGGCACACAGGACAACTATCTGTTCGGCGGGACGGGTTTTGCGACTTACCAGCTCTTCCTTGCTGGCATTCTGTCCGACGGGAGTAGTGCAGGGAATGGGTATGCCCTGCAGCAGGGAGCGGGGGAGTTCAAGAACAACCGCAATACGTTTTCGGGCGTTTATGTGCAGGACAATTATCGGGTCACTCGTCGTCTAACTCTGAATCTTGGACTGCGCTATGAGCCCGCTTTGGCCTGGCGCGATACCGGCGATCGTTGGGCGCAGGTCAACCTCGCTGCCATGGCGGCTAACACCGTTTCGCGGGTATATCCCAACGCGCCGCCGGGAATATTCTTTTCCAGCCAGAATGGCATTGCCAGCGACCCCGGAATGCCCAAAAATGCACTCGACGACAATTGGAAGGGAATAGCTCCCAGGCTGGGATTCGCCCTCGATGTTTTCGGGGATGGCAAAACGAGCTTGCGTGGAGGAGCGGGCATCTTCTACGACTCGCGTGTCATGGGCATGCTGAGCAATCGTTTCGTGGATGAGTGGCCGTTCAGTCCACAGTTCATCCTCTCCACGGCCGGCAACAGCGCGCCCACGGCCGCTTCGACCGCCGGATCTTTCAGTGATCCTTTGTGTACTCAGGCGGCCACACAGGCGGCCCTGAATTGCACGGGAGCACAGGCCGGTTCCTATCCGACGTTCCCCAGCCCCTTCCCGGCGCCCACGAACTTCCCTTACAGTCCGCCATTCAACCAGATCGCTGTGTCGTATGACCCAAGCGGCGATTACAAAGTGCCCGCAGTGTATGAATGGAATCTAACCTTCGAACGACAGTTGCCGTTTTCCATGCTGATGCGGATGGCCTATGTGGGATCGAGGAGTACGCACATCCTGGAGACGCAGGACTTCAACGCCGCACCGTGCTGCACCACTACCGGAAAGGCAGGTATCGGCACGGCCAACTCTCTGGTGAGGGCGGCCAGCGGGGGCCAGTTCGGCACCAACACCTTCTCCACCGTCCAGGCCGACATTACGGACATCAATGCCAACTACCACTCATTGCAGACCTCCCTGGAAAAGCGCATGTCTCACGGCCTGACCATTCTGGCGAACTACACCTGGTCCAAGAGTCTTGATGACCTGCCGTTCGGCGAGGGCGTGTCGGGTTTCGACACCGGATATTCACCGTTGCCTTTGAGCGATCCCGATCGCCACCGCTTCGACTACGGCCCGTCCAGCTTTGACCATACGCATGTCTTTACCGCGTCCTACGTCTGGCAAACTCCCAGCCTGAAGGGTTCCAAGTCGTTCATACGGCATCTGTTGGGTGACTACGAATTGAGCGGGATCGTTTCGGCCGCGAGCGGCCGGCCGATTACGGTTCTGCAAGGGACAGAGATCTCCGGCACCGGCATTGGACAGGACCGGGGAACTTTCATCGTCGGCGCCGATCCATATAGCCGTAGCTCCTGCGCCGGTGCAACCGCTACGTGCGTTAGCTGGCTTACGCCCAACGCCTTTCAACCTACAAAAGTGGCCGGGGTCAACAATCCCGCCATCTTCGGCACCTTTGGTGACGTGGGCAAGAATGCATTGCGTCTGCCCCGAACATCGGACTGGGATGTACAGCTTTCCAAATACTTCTCGATCACCGAACGCTGGAAGCTCCAGCTCCGTGGAGAGTACTTTAACGTTCTTAACCACCCGAACTTTGCGCCGGAAAGTATCAGTACCGGAACCATAAACGGCACGGACCAAATCAGCGCCTTCGACAAACTCAATGGCAATTCGTCCTTCGGTACTTTCAGAGCAGGACAGGCTGGGGATCCACGCATCGTTCAGTTGGCGGTGAAAGTCATATTCTAGAAACTGATGAGGATTTTCCATCCCGGCTTAGATTTCAATCGGGCGCTGATGCATTGCCCACGTGTCTTTTAATCGTATTCGGCGTTCACATCCTGCTCGCGGGGGCTTCATGCTGAAAGGCTTCAGGAACCAGGGGTCACTGTTTCTGCTCGCAATTTCTTTTCTGCTTGTGAATTCCAAAATATTCGCCGCTACCGAAACGCTGGAGTCTCCGGCCTTGCGTCTTGAACTGAACAGCGCGCCTATTCTTATCGGGTGATCGAGCGCTCAAGCGGGAAGGTGCTGTTGTCTCAGAGCAGTACCGGGGTCACATTTGGAGCGGAGCTGTATCCTGCGTCTGCGGCGGCAAGTGTAAGCAAGACGTCAAACAGTCTGCAGGCCGAACTCCTGTTGCAGCTCGCAGGCCGGGAAAGTATGCCTGGTGGCACGCCTTTCAACGCCCGGGTCAGCTTCAGCTTCCTTAAGCCAGAGATCCTACAGGTCTCCATAACCTACAAGGACGCGAGTCCAGCGAAATCTCCGAGGAATTCAACGATCAGGGCGAACACTACTACGGCATCCGGGAGCAGCCCTTCGGGCGAAGCCTGGACAACCGTGGGGCAGACCGGGATTTTCTCGGCATGGGGAACGAACGTAAGTTCATCATGCCAGCGTGAGAGCGCCCTTCTACATGACGTCGAGCCGGTACGGCATTTATATCGAAAGTCTGGCGCAAGCCCACCACGCGGTTGCGCAGGCCGGCAAGACGACATGTTCACGGGCATCTGATCGATGAACAGATGTCCGAGACCATGGTCTCCTTTCAGGGCGCCAGCAAGATTGTCGTTAATGGTGCGGCGAGTCTATTTTGATATGTAAGTCAGGCTGGAAGTTTTCGTACACGGCGCGCCGATCTACTGCAGTTCCCACTCATTCCGAGGGGGAACGTAAACGCTGTCGGCAGCCACAAGTTGCGCATTCGAAACTTCCGTGCGAAGCTTCACGCCCTGCTTGATCAGGTCAGAAACCAAAAAATAAGGGCTGCCATTCATACCAGGTTCTCCGAACGGCAACCGTAGACTCGAGGCCGCTTTGTCATGGTCATTAGTAAGACTCTGTACGATGTCGACCGTGCCGTTGCGCATATAGCCGACGCCGATCCTGGTCGCGACAGGCTGGGAATTGATGTATACGGCGGTTCCGCTTACTGGCGCCTGCTGGGCCGTAAGTACCGGCGCCGCGAGAAGTACCACGGGTCTCAAGTGGCTTCTGTTGATGGCGAAGCTCAATCGTAGCAATGGTGCGATGCCGCTGCAGGTGTCGAGAACGTAGCTACTTTGCTGAGTAGCTGATCCTCCAGATGGAATTAGATCCGTCATCGGTAACCAGGAGTGAGCCGTCGGGGGCGACGGTGACTGCAACCGGGCGTCCCCAGACATGCTCATTGTCGATGACGAAACCGGTCATGAAATCCTGATATTCACCGCTGGCCTGCCCGGTCTGATGCAGAGGTACGCGGATCAGTTCGTAGCCAACCCGAACCGCCCGGTTCCAGGAGCCATGCTCGGACGCGAAAATATCCCCTTCATATTCCGCGGGAAATTGTTTGCCATCGTAGAAGGTGATCCCGAGCGATGCGTTGTGCGGGTGCAGGATGACATCCGGAGTGATGACCTTGTCCTTGAGTTCGGGGTGGGTTCCGTTGTGCCGGGGATCCTGATGGCTGCCCATATACCACCATGGCCAGCCGTAGAATCCTCCCTCCTGTACATGCGTGATGTAGTCGGGGACGAGATTGTCGCCGAGCCCGTCGCGTTCGTTGACCGAACACCACAGCGCGCCCGTCTTTGAATTGACGGACATCCCCACGCAGTTGCGGATGCCGTAGGCGTAGATCTGCATCTCGGAACCATCCGGGTTGAATTCCAAAACGTCGGCGCGGTTCTTTTCCGCCGGCGTGGTATCGGGATCGTCGACATTGGACGCGGAGCCTACCGAGACGAACATCTTTTTGCCGTCGAGCGAGAATTGAATATCGCGCGTCGAATGGCTTCCGTTGGCCGGCAGGTCGGCAACGTGCTGTGCCGGTCCATGTGACTGCAAGTCGCCACTCTGATAGGGGAAGCGTACGACCGAATCGGTGTTTGCCACATAGACCCATTGCGGGTTTGGACCGGGGGGATAAAAATTAATTCCGAAGGGTCGATTCAGGCCGCTGACATACAGAGCCATCAGCTCGGGCTTGCCGCTGCTGGTGATACCGCGAAAGATTCTGACGTTGCCGGCACGGGTCTCGGCCACGAAAATATCGCCGTTGGGCGCGGTGCGGATGATTCGTGGATTTTCGAGCCCAGCCGCGTATTGCTCCACTTTGAAACCTTCGGGAACCTGCGGCCATGCGCCTTCGGTTCGAGCCACAACCTTGGGGCTGTTGCCCGCTGAAGCTGTCGCGAACGGGGCCGGAAGATCTTTCAGCCTGATTTTACGAATTTGGCCCGGCTTCTCATAGCGGAAGTCGGTGTACGGCGGCATCGGAGGTGGGGCGTTTAGTTTCTGGGGAACAAGCGACTCGACTTTCTGGGTTCCGCCCTTTGCGCTCTGAGGTTGACCGAGCGCTTGCACGTAGCTGACGATCTGCCAGCGCTGTTGCCTGGGCAGCGTTGCCCATGACGGCATACCGTTGGGTACGTCTCCCCTGGTGATGAACCAGAAAATCTCGCCCGGTGTGACCGCCTTGATCCTTTCCACTTTCAGGGGAGGAATATTCCCTGAGCCCTCGCCATTCTCTCCGTGGCAGCGGGCGCAGCGCAGATGGAATAACGCCCTGGCGTTCGGCGGTTGCTGTCCTTCGTAAGGGTTCTTCAATTCCCTGGCTGATGCCGGGGCGTTATGGAAAGTCGAGTTCTGGGCTTGAACCAGGGATAGCGGAGGCATCGCGGCGATAGCGAGTGTCACAAGCGAACCTCTGAAGACGCGGACGACGGCTATCAAAACTGTTCCTCCGTTATTACGATTTTAGGGAGCTCGATTTCATTCCGGCCGGACTGTTTCAATATCCCTTTACTTTGATTACGAAATAGTTGAATTCGGGCGCACCCTCAAGCAAGAGCTGGTGAGGCACACGAGGAGGAATGCGGACAACATCTCCCGCGGAAAGCTTTCGCCGAACACCGCCCTGAATCGAGCCGTTGCGCTTTTCATGAGGTCCCACCGTTTCTCCGTTGACCAAAGTACCGCCGATCAGCAGGGTCGCAGAGCCCGATTGCACCAAGAAGACGTCAACCTGAGTTTCATGCCACTCGGCCTGACCGTCGGACTCCCGATGGACCAGCATCGCGCTGTCGTTGGGAAAGTCCGCGAGGAGTTCGACGGCAAAATGGTGCGGATCGGCGGAGGCATCGGCATGCATCTTGTTCTCGAAACGCTTCAACGATGCCGGAGTCCAGTGTTCGAACCCCGGGGGATCGGTCTCTTGCGCGGACGCAGACAGCAGGAGAATTGCGATTGGAAAGAGCAGCCAGAGTTTCTTCACCAAGTTCCTATCTCCTTAATCGATCGTGACTATTCGCGTGTGCTCGCTCCTGAACCAAATGACTTCCCTATCCTGTGGATGGCCAGGACTGGGGGGCTGATGTGGCCAGCATGAGGGTAGTTGTGGCTCGAGAGCGAAGTCCGCAGCTTTGGGCTGGTCGTTGAGTTGGCCGTCGCGGTCTCCGATCGTCCAGGCCCAGATCGGGCTGCATTCGGGAGTGCCGCGTGCCCTCCATCGAGGGGCCTCAAACAAGGATCGAAAGCCTCAAAAAAATCCCCGGTTGACCCCTCCATCCTTTAGATTTGCTAAAGTAACCCTACCAACATTGAAACGATAGGCAGGGGCGGCAGCGCTGTCAAATTGGAAAAGCTAAAGAAGGATTTCGGCAAGACTAAAGAGACTGCCGTTTCTTCAGGCCGTCGTCTTGGGATGCGGGGAAGCGTCCGTTCCGAGATTCGGCCACGACTGGAGTAGGGATATGGATATTCATCAGCTCGAATTGTTTCTGGCCGTGATGGAGTCTCCGAGTATGACTCGCGCCGCGGAGAAGGTCTTCCTGTCTCCGGGGGCGGTCAGCCTTCAACTCCACAATCTCGCCGACGAACTACATACCGAGCTGTTCGTGCGCAGCGGGAAGCGGCTGATTCCGACTCCAGCCGCCGTACGCCTGGCGGAACATGCGAAAGATCTGATCAAGCGGATGGGGCAGATCAAGCAGGAATTTGAAAATGATCTGGCGACGGATATCCGGCCCTTCCACTTTGCCACCGGGGTGACCACGCTGATCTATCAGCTTGGAAAACCGCTGCGACAGTTGCGGAAGCAGTATCCGAAGGCGGAGATTCGTGTCTCTGTCAACGTGACCGAGGAAACTGTTGCCGGGCTGCATGATCGCCGCTTCGACCTCGGCCTCATTTCTCTTCCGGTTCCCGAAGAGAATCTGAAGATCATTCCCCTCTTTGACGAAGAGCTCATGATTGTGCGGCCGTCGAGCAAGAAAGTTCGAGGTCATCAGACGGGATCGGTGCGCGTTGCTGAGCTGACCCGGGTCCCGTTCCTGCTCTATCCCCGGGGAACGGTGCTGCGAGTACTCATCGATCGCTTCTTCAACGATATCGGCGTAAGCCCGAAGGTCGTAATGGAGGCGGAAGATACCGAGGCCATCAAGCGTCTGGTGGAATCCGGTTTTGGTTATTCGATTCTTCCCGAACATGCGCTGCGGCGACGAACAGGATTCTTCCAAACCTTCCGAGTCGATGGCCATCCCATAACCCGGAGACTGGCGCTGGCGATGGTGCAAACCGACTATCCGCGTAAACTCACGGTATCGATTGCGGAGTCCTTGCGGGCGATGTTGACGGTCTGAAGATCGGGCCCTGGCCCGTCGACCCGTACTACCGTCTGCGGCGACGGTCAGCGACCCAGCCAGCCGCCATCCACGGCCATGACGTGGCCGTGAATGTAGTCGCTGGCGGAGGAGCAAAGGAATACCGCGGCGCCGGCAACGTCGCCTGGTTCTCCCCAGCGGCCGGCGGGAATCCGCTCCAGGATTTGCCGACTGCGCTGGGGGTCTTGCCGCAGCGCGGTGGTGTTGTCAGTCATCATGTAGCCGGGGGCAATGGCATTTACGTTGATGCCCTTCGATGCCCACTCGTTGGCAAGTGCCTTGGTAAGTTGCGCTACGCCGCCCTTAGCCGCGGCATATGCCGGAACCAGAATCCCTCCCTGAAATGAAAGCAGGGAAGCGATGTTGAGGATCTTGCCTTTGGCGCCTCGCTTCAGCATGTCCTGGCCGGCAAGTTGCGAAAGCCGGAATACGGCGGTCAGGTTTACCGCAATCAATTCGTCCCAATCACGATGCGGATATTCAGCCGCCGGTGCTCTCCGTATCATGCCGGCGTTGTTGACCAGGATGTCGATGGAGCCAAATTCCTCGACTGTTTTTCCGATCAGAGCCGGGTATAGCTTCGCATCGGCCATATCGCCGGCCAGGTAGAACGAATTCCTTCCCATCTTCCGGATGGTTTCGCTCGTGGCTTTGCCGTCGGAGCTTCGCCCGTGACATCCGACGTTGGCCCCGGCTTGGGCCAGCGCAATGGCGATTGCCGCGCCGAGACCGCGGCTCGAACCGGTCACAAGCGCGTTTTTACCTTTGAGTTCGAAAGCTTCAAGAATCATCGCTTCTCTCAGTGGATGTCGGCGGGTTCCAGCCTGGGTACCAATAACTGAATTGCGGCCAGGGCCAGCACGTACGCGCAGACCGGCCATCAGGAACGGGATCATGTAACTGCCCGTCCACTGCAGCGTGTGGCCGACGATGGTGGCGATCAGCATTCCCCCGATCGCGCCTGCCATTCCGCCCATTCCTACCACCGAGCCCACAGCCTGGGCCGGGAAAGTGTCGGAGGTCAGGGTAAACAGATTGGCGGAGAATCCCTGGTGAGCCGCGGCCGCAAGCCCGATCAACAGGACCGCTCCCCACAAGCTCTCCATGTTATAGGCGAACACAATGGGGACGACGCAAACCGCGCAAATCAGCAGCGCGCTTTTTCGCGCCACGTTAACGCTTCGTCCGCGATGGATCAGCCAGGATGAGAACCAGCCTCCAGCGACGCTGCCAACGTCGGCGATGACATAGATCACCACGATGGGCAGACGAATATTCATCAACGCCAATCCATGTTTGCGTTGCAGAAAATCCGGTATCCAAAATAGATAAAACCACCAGATTGGGTCGGTCATGAATTTGCCCACTACGAACGCCCAGGTCTGACGATGGGGTATGAGGCGGGCCCATTTGATTTTCGCCATCGGGACTTGCGGATCGCTGCGGATGTAGTCCAGTTCCGCCTTGGAAACACGCGGATGCTCCTCGGGCCGGCGATAAAGCAGCAGCCAGAATGCCAGCCAGACGAAACCCGAAGCGCCGGTGATCAGAAACGCCCAGCGCCATCCCCAGTGAATCGTGATCGACGGCACTACGAGGGGAGTGACGATGGCGCCGAGGTTTGTCCCGGCATTAAAAATTCCTGTAGCCAGCGCCCGCTCTTTCTTGGGAAACCATTCCGCAACCGTCTTGATGCTGGCCGGAAAAACACCTGACTCCCCGAAACCCAATGCCGACCGGGCGACGATAAAGCTGGTAAAGGAGCTGCCCAGGGCGTGCCCCATCGAAGCCAGGCTCCAGAAGACCATGGACAGCGCGTATCCCAGCCGTGTACCCAGCCGATCGATGACCCGGCCGACCACCACCATGCCGACCGCATAAGCCCCCTGGAAGGCAAGCACCAGATTGCCGAAGTCGATGTCGTTCCATCCCAGATCGTGTTGCAGTGTGCCCTTGAGAATTCCCAGGACCTGGCGGTCCATGTAGTTTTTGGTGGTTCCGAAAAGCAGGAGGGCACAGATGACCCAGCGGAAATAGCCGGCGCGGGGAGATGACTCCGGACTTCACCGCTTCGGAATCCGCTGCAGACGCACGGGTCGCGGAGCTAGCGGCTCGGTCCATGGTTGGGATTGTAGCGTTTACTTTTTACGTCCGGCTTCCAATCCGGAAGATCCCTGATCGAATCCGCGCTGAACGTTGACCACGCCAAACTGCCGGTCTTCGCCCTCGCGGTGCGCCGCCATCGCCCAGAGAAAGCAAATGCGATGACCCGGGACCGAGACGTTTGGATGATACCCGCTGGGCATCAGCACGGCGTCGCCGTCGCGTACGACGGTGACGATCTCCGGATAGTCAGTACGGTTATACACAAGTTGAATGCCGAATGCCGGATCGGGCATGTCGAAATACACGTACATTTCTTCCAGCATCTTGGCGTGCTCGTGCGGGAGGCCAGCTGGTCCAGTTGCCAGGTTCGGAGATGGTGAAACCAGCGACCAGTCTTCCTGCTTCGATGTTTTTTGCCAGCAGCATGTGCAGCTTGCGGGACGATCCCGATCCGCCGGTGGTGAATTTTAACCCAGGATCGTTTTCGACCTGGGAGAAACGTACAACCTGAAACGGGTAATGCCTGGAAACCTCAGCCGAAAACTCGGCGATATCAACGCTGGACGGTGGTAGAAATCTTTACCGAAGAATCACGCGGAATATAGATTGCGTCGTACTGTCCCAGCGATACTTCCTTGGCCTCCGTCGTCACGGTGGCGTCGCCCGCCAGGACAATCAATCCGGTTTCGCGTTCTCCGGTTGAAAAGGATTCCTCCGGCTTCGCGGCATTCAGGATAATACGTCCGTAGGCCAGATGTTTCATGGAACTATTGCCAGGAGTGACTGAGACGTACCGTCCCGGTATGCGCGTGCGTCTTGCGAAAGATTATTTGATCGCTCCCGTCTTCCACCTGCGTGTCCATTAGAAACTCCCTTGCAAAAAATACGGCGAGTGGAGCGCGTCCTTACTCGCAACTATGGCCGGATACATGTGAGATTGCGATTCGAACCAGCTTCAGTTGTTACACCGGCAGAGCAGCACCGCTGCCAATCGAGCAGTAAAAGTGATCGTTCTGATCGTTCAGCCTAAAATCAATTCAAGTATAGAAATCGGGTGGTAGCTGTCAAACCATAAAAATTGAAGTTTGATTTCAGCCAGACTCAACGGAAGTAGACGCTAATCTAGAGGCTGTCCAACTGCTGCCAGACAGAAGGTTCGACGGGGATGCCATTGGCCAGGTTGTCCCTTCGCGTGATCAGTACCTTGTAGCCCGGATAGCGTATGCGTTCTTGGTGAGAATTCGGCGGGAGTTGAAAATACTCAATGACCTGGTCTGCGATCCGGGAGACGCTGTTGACTCGGTCGAGCGAGGAAACGTTGAATGTGACGAAGACCTGCGACTGCCCATTTTCTCGATTCGGATCGGCAATAATCTGGTGGGTGGCCTTTCCTCCTGAGAGCATCGCAGCCAGAAGATCCAGCATCAACGCCAGGCCTGAACCTTTCCAAAAGCCAATCGGCAACGGACGATTGGATGCCTCGATCTCCTCCGGAACTCGAGTGAGCCGGCCTTGCTGATCAAACCCACCGTCGACCGGCAGCAGTTCACCGCGCGCCCGATAAGATGCCAGAGCGCCGTAGGAGAATTGCGACATCGCCATGTCGAGGACAACGTGTCCCTCCGTGCGGGGAACCGCGATCACCAGCGGATTGTTGCCCACCCGCGGATCCGAAGCGCCCCAGGGCGGAAGATTGGGCAGCGTGTTAGTCCAGCAGATTCCGATGACGCCGGCGTCAGCGGCTTGCCAGCCATAACTTCCGCCACGCATCCAGTGATTGGTATTCGCCAGCGCCACGCAACCCATTCCATGTTTACGGGCCAGGGCGATGGCTCGCTCCATGCCGTGCCGGGCGTTCAGATTGCCCGGTCCGAGCTTTCCGTCCCAACGCTCCAGGGGCCCAGAGGCCGTGACTAACGCCGGTACAGCCTGAACGTCAATGTACCCCTTACGTACCATGGAGACGAATCTCGGAAAGCGATTCAGTCCGTGCGAGTAGACGCCATCGCGGGTCGTGTCCGCGAAGAGCTGAGCGCAGAGACGCGCACGCTCAGGTGTAAATTCCAGCTTCAGCAATACTCGCAGGAGAGCATCGAAAAGCTCCTGATAAGGGATGCGAAGCATCGACTCTCTCTCCGATTGATTTTGACAACGCGAATAGTGTCGAGTGCCAGCATAACAGGCAAGCTGCGCTCTGCGTGCCAGACCCGCCTCGGTCTGTTTAGTTCAACTTAATGTTGTCTTAAGTTTTTAAACGTTGACCTTTGAGTTGCAGCTTTTGTACTCTGCGACGCTGGCCCGACAGGGCAAAGTACGGCGCCGTAGTGTGCGACCCAATGGCGCGCTAATCATGAAGAAAAAAATCCAAGGGGACAAAGAACTCATGATCAACCGATACCGAAGAGTGGCCGGACTGCTGCTGACCGTGGGAATGTTGCTGTTGGCCCTGCCGCTGCAGGCGCAGAAGCAACCGAAAGAATTCACCAAATGGCCGACGGGAAGTTCGCCACAGGAAATTGGCAAGCGGGTTGCGGAACGGTTGCTGGAGATTCCGCACTCGAACTTCGGCCGGCCCGGTCCGCCGCCATTTATTACTTATCCCGAAGTGGCTACCTGGTACGGCGCGCTTACCTTTGCTCAATTGAGCGGCGACAAGGACCTCGACGCCCGCTTGATCAAACGTTTTCAGCCCATCTTTGCCGAGGAGTCTAATTTAATTCCTGTGCCAGACCATGTGGACAGGAGCGTGTTCGGCGCGGTGCCGCTGGAGATTTACGTCCAGACCAAGGAGCAAAAGTATCTCGATCTGGGCAAGAACTCAGCGGACAAACAGTGGGAAGATCCGACGCCAGACGGGTTGTCTTCGCAGACCCGGTACTGGATCGACGATATGTACATGATCATCATCCTGCAACTGCAGGCGTACCGGGCGACGGGCGACTCGAAGTACCTGGATCGCGCGGCGCTTGAGATGACCACCTATCTGGACAAGCTGCAACAGCCGAACGGTCTCTTCTATCACGCACCCGATGTGCCGTTTTACTGGGGACGCGGAGATGGGTGGGTAGCGGCGGGCATGGCGGAAATGTTGCGTTCGCTGCCCGAGAATCATCCACGGCGGTCGCGAATCATGGAGTCATATCGCAAGATGATGAAATCGTTGCTGCAGCATCAGGGTAAGGATGGAGTCTGGCGGCAACTGATCGACCATCCCGACTCCTGGCCGGAAACGTCTTCGACCGGGATGTTTACGTTCGCCATGATTACGGGAGTCAAGAACGGATGGCTGGACTAAGAAAGCATATGGCGAAGGCGGCGCGCAAGGGGTGGCTGGGACTGATCACTTATCTCGAGCCGAACGCCGATCTCCGCAACGTGTGCCAGGGCACGGGCAAGAAGAACGACTTGCAGTACTATCTCGATCGCCAACGGCTCACCGGCGACCTGCACGGACAGGCGCCGATCTTGTGGTGTGCTTCGGCGTTTCTGCGTTAGACCGCGGAGAGGAGAGATGAGATCAGAAGAATTCCGCAGCCGTCTTCGGGGAGTGATCGCCTTTCCAGTCACGCCCTTCAAACCGGATTTATCGCTGGACCTTGCGGGGCTTCGGAAGAACATTGATCAGCTTCTTCGCCATCCCATCGCAGCCATCGTGGCTGCTGGCGGTACGGGAGAGATGTATTCGTTAACACCTGCCGAACACCAGGCGGTGGTCAAGACCATTGTGGAGGAAGTGCAGGGCAAGATCCCGGTCATCGCGGGTACGGGATTCAACCGTCAAATGGCGATCGAACTGGCGCAGCAATCCGCCCAGGCGGGCGCGGACGGGATCCTCGCCCTGCCGCCCTACTATCCAAACGCTGACGAACAGGGCCTGGCGGAATACTATGCGGCGATTGGCGCCGCCACTGCTTTGGGCTTGTTCGTTTACAGTCGGGACTGGGTGAGACCGTCGGCTGAGTGGGTCGAACAATTGGCGCGCAGGATTCCCACACTGATGGCATGGAAAGACGGCCAGGGCGATGTAGTCTGCTTCAAGAAGATCATGGATCGTGTCGGCGACCGGCTGTACTGGATCGGCGGCGCGGGCGATGCCTGGGTGCCTGCCTACTACAAGATCGGCATCCGCACTTACACTTCGAGCATTGCGACCGTCGCGCCCAAACTTTCGCTCCGGCTGGATGAACTTGCTTCCACCGGAGATTCTCCTGCGCTTACGGAACTGATGAACGAATACGTGAATCCGCTGTACGCGATTCGGGCGCGCCGAAAGGGATACGAGGTCTCGGTCATGAAAGAGATGATGAACCTGGTCGGACTTGCCGCCGGCCCGGTTCGCCCGCCGCTCCCTAACCTGCGATCTGAGGAAGTCGCGGACATCAAGGCGCTGCTGGAAAAATGGAGGCCTTTCTTGTCATGGGAAGCGACTGAGCCGCAACGCGGCGCAAGATTACAGCCCGGAGCGTAAGCCCTGGGTCAGCGGAAAGACTGATCAAGCCCTGAAAGGGCGAAAGAAACACAGCGTCACAGACTCCGCCGCGCGGAGGCAAACCTTCGTCGGATTCTTTCCCTTTCGCTGGACCACAGATTCCCTATGATGCCAGACCCCACCCGAGTCCGCTGGAAGGTGCTTGCCTGGCTCTGCAGCCTTTCCGCCCTCACCTATATCGGGCGCGTCGGAATCATCCAGGTTCAGGACCACATCGAACTGGACCTTCATCTAACGCCTCAGAAATTTGCCTATGCCTTTTCTGCGTTCTCCTTGGCGTATGCGCTATTCGAAATACCCAGTGGCTGGCTGGGCGACAAGTTCGGGCCGCGTAAGATTCTGATCCGCATTGTCCTTTGCTGGATCGCCTTCACGGCCCTGACGGGTTTGGCCTGGGGTTTGGCTAGTCTCATCGTGTTCCGGTTTCTTTTCGGAGCCGGCGAAGCTGGAGCGTTCCCCAATATCAGCCGGGCATCCCGCGAATGGTTTCCGCTTCAGCGAAAGAGGTTTCACCCAAGGCATGGTGTGGCTGTGCGCCCGGTGGGGCGGCGCACTCGCGCCTCTCCTGATGATGGTTCTGGCCCAACCCTTGGGATGGCGCGGCGGATTCGTGCTCACGAGTATTCTCGGGGGCGTCTGGCTGTGGGGATTCAACTCGCGGTATAAAGATTCACCCCACTCGGATCAGGCCGTGAACGAAGCCGAGCGTGCCCTCATCACGGAAGGACGCAAGGACGCGGGGAACCCTGCTCCTCTTGCCTGGAGCACAATGCTTCTCAGCCCAACTCTGTGGGCACTGAGCTTGATGTATTTCTGCAGCAACGCTGGCTGGTCGTTCTTCACGTCCTGGATTACGCCTTATCTAAGAAACGATCTTTACTTGTCAGGCATCGGACTGGTTCTCGCCTCTGGCGCACCACTCTTCGTTGGGGGAGCCGCGTGTCTGTTGGGTGGCTTCCTCACCGATCGACAAGTGCGACTCTGGGGGCCGCGTTGGGGACGTACGTTGCAAGGCGTGATCGCCTACGGACTCGGTGGTGTTTTCATGCTGGTCAGTGTTGCCTTTACGCCGAGCCACATCGGCCTCGCTTTCACCTCGCTGTGTCTTTCTTCGTTTGTCAAAGACTTTGGAATGGCCGCAAGCTGGTCCACCACGATTGATATTGGACAGCGCTACTCGGGCACGGTTGCAGGTTTCATGAATACGATTGGCAACCTGGGTCAGGTGATCAGCATACCGGCAGTGGCCTGGCTGGCACTGCTGGCCGGCGAGCCCGGCCATCCCAGTTGGAAAGTCAGCCTTTATTTCAACGCTGCGATGTTTTTCGTTGCGGCGCTGTCCTGGCTATTTGTGAACCCCAGACGAGTCATCGTTTGTGCCGCGACACGCCATGAGGGGGAACGAGCTACTTGAGCGTGCTCGCCCCCGCCTGGGCACAGATGCCGTCGTGATCGCTGCTGTCGCCGGAAACTCCGATCGCACCTACCATTTGACCGTCCATGACGAGCGGCACGCCGCCTTCGATCGGCACCGCTCCCGGCAGACCCAGGATGCGCAGCCCTGGGCCGCCGCCCGCCACCAGATCCTGAAACGCCTTGCTGGGGCGCTTGAACCGCACTGCAGTGCGAGCTTTGTCGATCGCGAGGTCCGCGCTTCCGATCTGCGTGTTATCCATCTTCTCGTAGTACACCAGCACGCCGCCGGTATCGACCACCGCCACAGCCATCTTCCAGTTGCCCTTCCGCGCTTCATCGAGGGCTACAGCGGCGGCTTTCTTTGCATTTTCCACGCTGACCGAGGGGCCGTACGGGGTGGGCATCTGGGCCAGCGCGCTCACGGTGCAAAATACTGCGAGCAGCGGCACTAGAAACTTGAGTAATCGCAGAGACATGGACTCCTCCTCGAACTTGGCACGTGCGGTCCGTCGGAAATCTTGCGTGAGGGTGCGACCAGCCGAAGCCTAGTAGCCTTTCACTTTGATGACGAAGTAGGTGAATTCAGGCGAACCATCGAGCAAGAGTCTGATGCGGCACTTGCGGAGGAATGCGAACCACATCGCCTGCCGACAGTTTGCGCTTGATGCCGCCCTGAATGGTTCCGTTGCGCTTTTCATGCGGTTCGGTGGTTTCGCCGCCTACCATGGTGCCACCCACCAGAAGCGTCGCCGAGCCGGATTGCACAAAGAACACATCGGCCTGATTCTCGTGCCATTCTACGACGCCATCCGCCTGACGTCGGGAAAGCATGAACGTATCGTGGGGGAAATCCGCCAGACGGCGAACTGACATATGATGAGAGCTCGCGTCGGCTTCGGTTTTCAGCGTCTGCTCAAGGTCCTTGAGGGAGGCGCCTGTCCACTGCTGGAAACCGTCCGGCATCTTTTCCTCCGCGCTGACCATCAGAAGAGCGATCACGATCAAGCCCATCAGCCCAAGTGCTCTCATCTGCTCACCTCGACGATTGTTGGATGCAGTCCACATCCGCGATGCCCCGCAAACTATAAGAATCGCGCTTCTGCAGTGTCAATTCGTAAAAACTGATTCTGACTTTGAGTCGAACTAAACAAACTCTGGTTGTGTCTCAGCCTATACTCGTTCTCGGCTGAACGAAATGGCGAATGGGCTCAGGCGTCCGCGCCCGGCCCAACCGCCACAACGAAATAGCTGGCGGCAGTCGAGCCGACATTCTTGATTCCATGCTCATCGTTCGAATGAACGAAACCCACCCCGCCTGGACCCAGACGATAGCTGGCTCCGTTGACCGTGAGCTCCAGCGTGCCTTCGCGAACGAGCCACATCTCGGAGTGCACGTGACGGTGCGGAGCGTGAGGGGCGGTGCCGGCCGGCAGCATGGTCTCGTGCACCTCCATCGCCTCGCCGGTAGCCAACTTGCCCTTGAGGACACGGCGCATTTCGGCGTGGTCGAGAACTTGTACGGCCAGCTTGTCAAACGGATAATGCGCCGAGGGCAGGGAATTGTCGGCTTCGGCGAAAGCGTAGAGCGCGGCCGCAGCCGGCAAAAGGCCGGGAATCATAGAGCACATTTCACGTCGGGTGATGGTCATATACGTCTCTCGCAAATGATATTGTGAAATCCGCTCGGCATCATATCAGAAGGTTTTGTCGCTGGAAATATTGTGTAGGTTAGGCTGACAATCCTCGAGGAGCATGATGAACGAACCAAAACAGTTGCTGGACGAGCGGGAGCGCATTGAGCCGGATCGAGGTTTGACCGGTGCGAACCGGCAATCGGAACTTCAACCAGGAGCCCTGCAGGTTGCCGCAACCGCCTTTGTCGTTTTGTTCTGCATTGTCGGCCTTGCGTTGTGGGGGCTGCCTTTCTATTACGACTTCATGGTGCAGCAGTTCGGGTGGACGCGCGCCCAGGTCACCTCGGGAAATGCGCTGAGCAAGTTGGTGGTAGGGCCCGTCTTTGGATTTATTGCAGGCTGGATCATCGATCGCTTTGGCCCGCGCCGCGTCATGATGGCCGGTATCCTGATGGCCGGTGGCGCGCTGGTGGGACTGGGCTTGGTCTCGACTCTCGGCATGTTTTATTTGTTCTACTTCTTCAACGCTCTGGGATACGTGTGCGGAGGACCGCTGCCGAACCAGGTTTTGTTATCGCGCTGGTTCGACAAGTCTCGCGGCAAGGCCATGGGCTTCGCATACCTGGGAATCGGGATCGGAGGCGCGACCGTACCCTGGGTCTCGCACGCGACTGATACAGCATTTCGGCTGGCAATCAGCCTTGCGATTGCTGGGTGGGTTGATCATTCTGGTGTCCTTTCCATTGGCTTTCCTTGTAAAGGAGGCGCCCTCCCCACTCACCTCGGATCGTACAACGAGCGGATCTGCGGAGGTGATGGGAGCGTTCAAAACCCTTTCCTTCTACCTGCTCACGTTCGGCAGTATGTGTTCGATTGCGGCGGTAAGCGGGACGCAGCAGAATCTCAAACTTTTCCTGAGTCTCGACCGCCACTTCAGCCAGGGCGATGCCGCACGAGTTCTGTCGCTCGTGCTGTCGTTCAGTATCGTGGGGCGACTGCTGATGGGATGGCTGGCCGATTGCTTTTCGAAAAAATATGTCATGCTGCTGACCTACCTGCTGGTCGCAGCCGGCATCCCGTTTCTGTTCCTCTCCCATTCGCAAGGAGTCCTGTATGCGGCGGCGGCAGTGTTCGGGGTCGGACTGGGTGGCGACTACATGATCATTCCCTTGATGACCGCTGAAATCTTCGGTATGCAGGTTCTGGGAAGGTTGCTGGGAGTAATACTGACCGCCGGCGGCATCGCGGAAGCCGTGTCGCCGTGGCTCACCGGGCGTTTGCGCGACGCAACCGGAAGCTATTCCGAAGGCTGTTTCGTGCTGGTCGGCATCGCGTTACTCGGGGCTGGAGTCGTGCTGGGACTACCGCAGCGGCGGAAGACAGCATGACTCGAAAAGCCATTCTGCGCCTTGGAACCGTGAAGAACGTGGCAAGTTTCAAGGAGCACTTGCATTCGCTTGGTTTGACGATCCCGTGTGATCACGAACTCGTGAAAGGTCTCGCGTCGCCCTTGCGCCAACCCATCGTCAGGGGTGATATCAAAATCGGGAACCGGATCGTCGTGCATCCGATGGAAGGCTGGGACGGCTCTCCCGACGGCAACCCGTCCGAAAACACGATTCGGCGCTGGCGACGCTTCGGCCACAGCGGCGCGAAATTGATCTGGGGAGGGGAAGCGGTTGCAGTCTCGCACGAGGGCCGGGCCAATCCCAATCAACTGGTGGTCGCGGCGCATACGCAAGAAGGCTTGTCCAGGCTGCGCGCCACGTTGATCGAAGAACACCGGCTCACGACTGGCACCGACGATGACCTGTTGATCGGTTTGCAGCTGACAGATTCTGGTCGTTACAGCCGTCCCAATGCGCATGGCCGGCCTGAGCCGCGTATTCTCTATCACCACCCGTTCCTGGACCGACGACTGGGGCTGCCTGCTGACTTTCCCGTCCTGACGGACGTGGAAGTTGAAGCCATCATTGAGAGCTTCCATCGTGCCGCGCTGATGGCCTGGAAGTTGGGCTTCGACTTCGTGGACATCAAACATTGCCACGGCTACCTCGGTCACGAATTTCTCAGCGCCCACACCCGCCCTGGCCGTTACGGCGGAAGTTTCGAGAATCGAACTCGATTTCTACGCGAGGTAGTGCAGGGTATTCGGTCTATCGCTCCAGGACTGAAGATTGCTGTCCGCCTTTCAGCCATCGACAGCGTTCCGTTTCATCCCGATCCCACGAAATCATCTAAGGGAAAACCGGGTGAGGGAATTCCCGAGCCCTACGAAAACGAAATCCCGTACCGCTGGGGGTTCGGCGTCAATCCGCTTGAGCCAACCGAGTCCGACTTGAATGAGCCCGTTCGGTTTCTGGCTCTGCTTGAGCAGCTTGGAATCCGGCTGGTAAATATCACCGCCGGCAGTCCCTACTACAACCCGCACCTCCAGCGGCCCGCGCTCTATCCGCCTTCGGATGGATATTTACCCCCTGAAGACCCGCTCGTGAGCGTGGCGCGCCAGATGGAAGCGACGCACCGTCTGAAGCAACAATTTCCCAACCTGATGTTCGTCGGGACCGGTTACAGCTACCTGCAGGATTTCCTGCCGCACGTCGCCCAGGCTGCCCTGCGCGAAGGCTGGGTCGACCTGGTGGGAATGGGACGAATGGTGCTGACCTATCCCGAGTTGCTATGGGACGCATCTGAGGGACTTGCCATTGAGCGCAAGCGGATTTGCAGAACCTTTAGCGATTGCACGACGGCTCCGCGAAAGGGATTGCCTTCGGGATGTTATCCGCTGGACAGCTTCTACAAAGATTCTGAACTCATGACGCAACTAACCATCGCCAAGAAGCACTGAGCGTAACTCATGGAGATCCGGATCTAGAGAGAACAGGATGAACGTCGCAGCCCTCATCGAACGGCGGCAACATCGCCGACAAAGTCCACGGAATCGCCGCGGCTTTGTTGCCTTACGAGTCGAACGGACGCGTAGCTGTAGAGGCATTCAAACAGCACTTGATTGCGACTCATCACGCCGGATTGATGAACGCAGTCAACATGGACACGGGCTATGTCAACTATTTGAGCGAGGCAGAAAAGCGCGAAGTGCTGCGCTGGACAGTTGAAGCCCTGGGCAAAGACGTACCCTTTGTGGCCGGAGCCTATATCGAAAATCAAACCGGCGATATCGTTGCTCTTTACCGGCAGCAGATGGATGCGATCGTTCAGGCCGGCGGTATTCCGATCCTGTTTCAGACTGCACGGCTGCATGGTCTGTCGTCAAAAGAAAAGGCAGCGGTTTATCAGGCTGCGTGCCAGGGATATCCGCATGTGCTGGCTTTTGAGCTGGGCACGATGTTCGCGCCCAATGGAGAAATCTTTGATGAGGACACGGTCCGTCGCCTGATGGATATTCCTGAGATCAAGGGGATGAAGCATTCGTCCCTCGACCGCCTCATCGAACTCAAGCGGCTGGCTTTGCGGGACGAACAGCGGCCAGAGTTCCGCATCTACACGGGAAACGATCTGGGCATCAACATGATCGAGTACGGCTCGGACTATCTTTTAGGCCTCGCCAGTTTCGCTCCGGAAAAGTTCGCTGAACGAGACCGTTTGTGGGAGGCAGGCGATCCGGCGTACTACGCGCTTTCAGATGCACTGCAGTACCTGGGCAACGTCGCTTTTCGCGCCCCGGTTCCGGCTTACAAGCACTCTGCGGCGGTGTTTCTGCATATGACCGGGCGAATTCCGACCGACCGGGTGCATCCCAAGAATCCAAAACGTCCTGCCTGGGAAGCTGAAATATTGCGAGACTGCGCGAGCCGGTTGGGTTGCGGGTAGTTTCAGGGTTTATCGAGCAACACAGGTACCGCGCCGCCATTGCGCGCCGCGCGATAGATCGCCTCCACCAACGCAATACTTCGTCGTCCTTCGCGGCCGTCGCAGATTGGAGTCGTATTTCGCTCAATCGCCTGAAGAAAATCCTCGATCAACGCTTGATGCCCGCGCGCATCGCTGACCAATGCTGAAGAGGCGCTCTGGTTTTCATCTGGTGCGGCCGCACTGGTGATGGACTGCGGATGCCGGAGGTTGGCCGCCAGAATGCGATCTTGCTCCAGAATCACGGTGCCCTCGGTGCCGGTGATCTCGACGCGTCGCGGATATCCCGGGTAGGCGGCAGTCGTCGCCTGGATAACGCCTAGCGCGCCGCTGGCAAACTCTAGCACCGCGATGGCGGTATCTTCAACTTCAATCGCGTGAAGCGCGGTTGCCGTCCGCGACCGAACTCGAACCACATCGCCCAGCAGGTATAGCAGCAAGTCCACGGTATGCACGGCCTGATTGATCAGTACGCCGCCACCATCCAGCGTGATCGTTCCCCGCCATCGCGAGTCGCTGTAGTATTCCGGCGGTCGATACCATTTCACCCTGGCATCGGCCAGGAGAGGTCTGCCCAAGACTCCAGCACTGATCCATTCGCGTAGTTCCCGAATTCCAGGCTTCACGCGATCCTGAAACATGACGCCAAGTTTTACTCCGGCGCGGTCGGTCGCTTCGATGAGATCGTCTGCGCGCCTGGTGCTGATATCGATTGGTTTCTCGGTCAGGACATGCAGGCCGCGCTGAGCGGCTGCGATGCCCTGGGCAGCGTGCAGCCCGGACGGGCTTCCAATCGCTACCAGATCCATTGGCCGATGCGCGAGGAACGCCTCAAAGTCCAGGTACGGAGTCCCGCCGTGCTCGTGGCAGAGACCGTTAACTTTGCTGGCGTTGGTCCCGTAGATGGCTGCGATTTCAACTGCCTCGATCGCACGAACTGCACTTGCATGAGTGCCGGTAATATTCCCGCCGCCGATCAATCCGATGTGAGTTGCCATCTGGTGCGGCGTCTCTACTCTTGCAACTCTGCGCCCGGCCCCACGGCTACGACAAAGTATTGGGCCGGCGTGTTGCCTACATTCCTAATCCCATGCTCCTCGTTCGAGGCGGCAAACCCGACGGAGCCGGGCTCCAGGCGGAAGTTCTTGCCGTTGACGGTCAGCTCAATCGTGCCTTCACGAATGAGCCACATTTCGGAGTGGGGATGGTGATGGGTAGTAGCCGTCGGCGCGCCGCCTGGAGGCAGCGTGGTCTGATGCACTTCAATGCCCTCGCCCGTAGCCAACTTTCCGCGCAACATCATCCGGACCTGGGCATTGTTGTTGGCCACGTGCAGCGGCGCCTTGTCAAAGGAAAATGCTCCCGAAGCCATGGACTTGTCTTGTGCGAAGGCTTGCAGTTCGGCCGCGACTGGCAAAAATCCGGGAAGCAGAAAACAGATCTCACGTCGGGTAATAGACACGGTGCATCTCCTGGGGAAGATCGGTGAAGTCCGATTTCGGTCGGCATCATAGCAGAGCCTCCTGACTGGCTTACCATGAGGAAATTGTGAAGGTTGATTTCACAAAATCTAAACGGACGTTCGCTAGCAACCGCACGCGACGTTGGTGTAGGCTGCTGTTCGACTGACGGTGGGAGGGGACCATTGAGAGGTATTGTGAGAACACATTTTCCTCGCGTGTCAGGCAGCGTCCTGATCGCTGTCTTAGTGTGCATATCCGCACCAATTGCAAGCGCCCAATCGACAGACCTGATGGGAATTGCCCATGTGGCTCTGCGAGTGAATGAGCTGCAGAAATCGCGTGACTTCTACAGCACACTGGGCTTCGAGGAAGCGTTTTCATTTACCGACGCGGGCAAAGTGTCGGTCTCCTACGTCAAAGTCAATGATCGTCAGTTTATCGAGTTGATCCCGCGTACCAGCGAGTCACAACCCGGCGGCATATTGCACACATGTTTCGAGGTGGCCGACATCGAATCGCTCCACAACGCTTACGTAGCCGCGGGATTGCAACCTACTGAACCCAAGAAAGCCCGTGCCGGCAATCTGTTGTTTGTCATGCATGGCCCAGACGACCAGTTGCTCGAGTACACGCAATATTTGCCCGAGTCGTTGCATTTCCGGGATCACGGCAAACATCTGTCACCGCGCCGGATTGCAACCCACCTACTGGCGACGACGACCGCGGCCAAAGCTCTGGCCGCGGAGCGCTCGTACTATACCGTCAAACTGGCATTTAGGAGCGCGGGCCACGATGGGAACGAGATGTACATCGCAGGGAAGTCAGGTGACCAGGTAGAGCTCCAGGCTGACACGCCCGAGGCAAAGCCTCGCGTGACTTTCGTGGTAAGCAATGTTCAGCAGGCGGCGCACGATCTACGCATTAGTGGACTCAAAGTACGAAAAAGCCGTCATGCTGTTTCGGTTGCCGATCCCGATGGCACTGTCATAGTCTTTGTTACTTCTCGCGGCGTTTAGACTCATATGACGTTCCAGTTCTGCCTGACTATTGGGAGGCGCCCGTGAGACGCTGCATTCTGCTTCTATTCCTGGCTACCGCCACGTCGCTAATCGCGCAATCACCGCGCGTGCCCGAGATTCCTTATCGTTCCGTTCCCGGATTTCTGAAGCTGCCCCCGGACTTGTATTTGGGAGAAGTCGCAGGCGTCGCCGTAAATTCCAAAGGTCATGTTTTCGTTTTCTCGCGCGGCCACACCACCGGCCCCGCTTATGGCGCGGCTGCGGCGCAACTTCTGGAGTTCGATGGGGACGGCAAGTTTCTTCGGCAGATTGGCCACAACCTGTACGCTTGGTCATTTGCGCACTCGGTGAAGGTCGACAAGGATGACAACATCTGGGTAGCCGACAAGGGCTCCGACATGGTCATCAAGTTCGATCCGGAGGGCCGCGTCGCCATGGTCTTTGGGCGGAAGCTGGAAGCGTCCGATGAAGGCACTGAGCCGTTGCGGCATCCCAAGCCTCCACTGCCGCCGGTGGACGGATTGTTCCGCCAGGTTACCGACATGACTTGGGACGCCGCCGGCAACACTTACATCAGTGACGGCTACATCAATTCACGCATTGCGAAGGTCGACAAGAACGGCAACTGGCTTAAGTCGTGGGGCGAGCCTGGAGACCAACCCGGCCAATTCAATACTCCGCACAGCGTCGCAGCCGACGCGGAGGGAAATGTGTACGTCGCCGACCGCGGCAACCGCCGCATTCAGGTATTCGACGGCGACGGAAAAGTTCTCCGGCAGATCGTGATTGATGTGCCCTTCGATGCCAACGCGCGCCCAGCAATCGGCAACAAACCTCAGCTGCCGATTGCCGGCAACCAGGCAATGGCGCCGGGCGCACCATGGGCGATATGCATCACGCCTCCGCCCAATCAGGTGCTATACAGCTCCGACGGATACCCAGGCCGAATCTACAAGCTCAGCTCTCGACGGAAAAACTCTCGGCGTACTCGGAGAGTCCGGCAAGCAGCTAAAGCAATTCGGCTGGATTCACGAGATCGCATGTCCGTCAGAAAATGAGCTCTTCGTGGGTGAGCTGCTGAACTGGCGTGTGCAAAAACTAATTCTTTCCCCGGCCCACTAACTGGCGTTCAAGAGGGTGCGCCACATCACGGCCGTGAACTCGGAGTCGGCTTGGCCGCCGCAACCGGAGAGCCTGCGCCCTCGGTCAAAACGACAATCTGGTTGGCCTTCCCGCCGGGAAAGGCTTCCCGCTGCCCGCCGGGCCACTGCACCTCGATACGCTGATAGCTGGTGTCGTCCGCGAGGCCAACGTGTACTCGGGGATCGTTCTGGGAAAGAAAGCTGGCTCCGGTCTGGATCTCGCCCGAGATCCGGCGGTCACCGACGTAAACGTACACTCGCGCTCCCACCGCAACACGGTTGCCCCTAGTGCCGACGCACCGGACCATCAGCCAATTTTTCCTTGTACCAAAGTTCTTTAACAGGCTGGGGCGTGAATCGAGGTTGTTGATGACCACTTCGAGCGATCCGTCGTTGGCCAGGTCTCCCACCGCCAACCCTCTCGACGCCCAAGGCTCACTGATGCCGGGCCCAGCGTTATTCGAAAGATCTTTGAACTTTCCCCCGCCTGCGTTCCAATACAACATTCTGGGCTGGCGATACTTGTAGTTTAAAGGGCTGCGGTCGACCTCCGGGTACACGTGTCCGTTGACCATCACCAGGTCCTTGCGGCCATCGTTGTCGACGTCGAGGAATTGAATGCCCCAGCCCAGATACTGCGTATGTGCTCCCAGTCCAGATTCATACACCCGATCGGTAAACGTGCCGTCTCCATTGTTGTGGTAAAGATTCGGCACGTCGTCGCTGAAATTTGTCTTGGCAATGTCGACGAATCCGTCTTCGTCATAATCTGACGCGGTCACGCCCATGCCGGCTTGTTCCTGTCCGGCGTCGCTCAACGCCACACCGGAAGCGACGCCGATCTCTTCGAAGCTGCCATTCTTCCGGTTGTGGTAAAGCAGGCTCGGCCTAGAGTCGCAGGACATGTACAAATCGGGATAGCCGTCGTTGTCGAAGTCGGACGCGAGCACGGTGAACCCGTAGCAGCCGGTCGGTTTGCCGATTCCGCTCGCCATCGAAACGTCGCTGAATTTCCCATGGCCATCATTGTGAAACAGAAAGCTGCGTCCCGAGGGCAAGCCGCGCGGACCGCACATCACGGGCATGCCTTTCCATTGACAATATCCGCCTGACCCAGGCTCCGGAATTTTGTTGCGATCAAACTCAACGTATCCCGTGATTGCCAGATCGAGTTTGCCGTCGAGGTCATAGTCGAAGAACGAACAGCCCGTGTCCCATCGGACGGTGTCGGATTTCAGTCCCGCCGCCTCGGTGACATCTTTGAACGTTCCATTGCCCTCGTTGTGATAGACAATTGGGATTGCTGTTTGCCGCTAAAGGTGACAGGGCAGAGGCTGCTGCCGAATTCGAAAATGCCGCGAAACTAGCCCCGGGCCTGGCCGGAGCCCATCAGGGGCTAGGGCGGCTGGCCTCAGATTCCCGAGATTGGGAGACGGCGGTTCGCGAGTTCCAGGCTGTGGTTGCATGGAATCCGGAGGACGCAGTTGCTCACTATGATCTGGCTGCATCGTTGAAGGCCAGTGGCCAGCTTGACGAAGCCGCCCACGAACTGCAAATTGCGCAAAAGCTGGACCCTAAGTTCGCGGCTCCTCGTTGAGGAACCTTGATTTGGCTGAAGGCAGTCAGATTTCGAGAATTTCACCAGGAGATCACCCATGCGATCGGATTTTTCACGTCGTGAGTTCATTGCGGGACTCGGGATGCTGGCCGCAGCCAACAGGAGTCTCTCGGCCGCTCCTTTTCAATCGTCAGCCACATCCGCGGGCCACCGCCTCGGCAAGTCCCCCTTCAAGATCGCCGTAATTAATGATGAGATCTCACAGGATTTTGGCCGCGCCTGTGAGGTGGCTTCCCAACAATTCGGTATGGAGTGGATGGAACTGCGGAGTATGTGGAGCAAGAACGTGGCCAATCTGGATGCCAACGAAATTGCGGAAGCGCAACGCCTCTTGAAGAAGAACAACTTGCGCATCACCGACATCGCCAGCCCGCTTTTCAAAGTGGATTGGCCGAGCGCACCGAAATCCAGATTCAGTCCGGAACGCGACCAGTTCAACGCCAACTTCACCTACGGCCAGCAGGAGGAAGTTCTCGATCGTGCTATTGAGCTGGCTAAGAAATTTTCCACTGACCGCATCCGCTGCTTCGATTTCTGGCGGCTCGATGATCAGGGTCCCTATCGCAAAGCGATGAACGAGCAACTGCAACAGGCCGCGGAGAAGCTGCGCAAGATTGGCATGATCCTTATTCTCGAGAATGAATTTGCCTGTAATACCGCGACCGGAGCCGAAGCCGCCAAGGTTCTCGACGGCGTACCCTCGCCGGCTTTCATGCTCAATTGGGATCCTGGCAACGCCGCCATGTTTGGCGAGATACCCTATCCCAACGGCTATGATCTTTTGCCTAAAGGACGCATCGGCCATTGTCACTGCAAAGATGCCACCAAGACCACTAAGGGAGTTGAATGGGCTGCGATGGGCAAGGGCATGATCGACTGGGTGGGCCAATACAAAGCTCTGAAGCGCGACGGCTATCATCACGTCGTGAGCCTCGAAACCCACTGGCGCGGTGCCGGGACCCCCGAAGCTTCAACCGTAGAAAGCTGGGCAGGAATGAAAGCCGCACTAGAGAAGGCGGGAGCGCTCTAGCGGGACGGCAGGAGTTTATTCGTGCGTCCAAGCTGCTTAACAAATTTCAAGCCGAGGTCGATCGATGTCGAACAATACGAGACGCGATTTCATCAAACAGGCGGCGCGGTAGATTTCCCAACGACATGGTCGTGACCTTCCAATCCACCTTCAGCAACCGTCGTTATGGACTGGGCCAGCGCATTCTCGGCAGCGATGGAAATCGAATACATCGCTGCCGCAAACGGTGCATGGTCAGTGGCCGATCGGAAGACGAGGCCCACTACCCGGAAGATGTGAATCGGCCAATGGCACGGCTATCAAGGGCGAGAGTCCGTCGCAGAATCACATCGCAAACTGGATTGACTGCATACGGAGTCGTAAGACTCCAAATGCCACGGTTGAACTCGGATACCGTTCAGCGGTGGTGCCCACATGGCCAACTTGTCCGACCAGCACAAACGTCGATTAACGTTGGAGGAGGCGAAAGCACCTCCGCGTGAATTTTAGGAGATGCGACAGTCTAACTCGTGACGGCCTGTCCCGGTTTGGCTTGCGTCGTCAGAATGTCGCCAACAAGAAATAGGTCGGTAAGCAGTGCGCGGAGATGGATGGATGCGTTCAGGTTGTCGATTAACTGAGAGCTGATGGCCGGCTGAGCCAGCACCAGCTCGAGCGCGGCCAGCGAATCCTGGGCGTCGCGTTCCAGTACCGCAATGAAAGCCTGATATTTTCCGGCGGGCTCGAGTCCTTGCTCGGCCACCGCCTTGCGTACAACTCTCGGCCAAACCGTTCAGCGCATTGACCGCACGCTGGAGGAATTCGCGGACCTGGCCGCCCGCGTGGCTGCCTTCATCACTGGGCAGCCCCTGACCCGCATAGGCCAGCATGAACTCGTAGCACTCTTCTATCGCATCACAGCGATCTGAGAACTCAGCCGGCATTCATTAACCTCGCTGTCCGCTGGAGGATGAAGTCGAGGTTTCGACCACCCAGCGCTCCGGATCATGTTCTTTCAGGTAAAAGTCCCGGCTCATGGTGCCGACGATCATGGACGCGGTGATGGGAAGCTTCTCCGGCCGAATGGCAAAATAAACGTGCACGATCACCAGCGTGATGAGGCCGACTCCCGCCAGGCCATGCAGCACATACATCATGCCCCAGGTCATGTCGCTGAACAAGTATGGATTGCGCGGAAAGAAAATGGTGCGCACGCGGGACATCATGAAAACGCCGGTCACGATCACCGACAGCCCGGTCACGATGATGGCGCCGTGATAGAGCTTGTTCTCCAGCGGATATTTGGCGAATTTCCGCGGCAAGGCGCGAAGACTTTCCCATGAAGCGGTTGACTCTTTTCCAGGCGTCTTCGAGATCGGCCCGGTCCGGCCAGATGGACCAGAAATCCATATAAAAGGTAGCGTGGATGATGTGAAAAATTATGGAAATGGTCAACACCGTGCCCGCGATCCAGTGATAAGTGACCCAATCGAACTGAATGCCGACCTTGGGCAGGAACGCGGTGAACAGCAGGATGAACATGGACGCCGCCATGATCCAGTGAAACAATCGCGCCGCCAGCGAGTGCCTGGGGAATGCGGGCGGGCAACTGGCTTGCAATTTTAGGGGATGCATCGGCTGCGAACTCTTTCTCCTTGGCGAAATATCGAAGGTAGATGGCATGCACGACCAGGAACAGCAGTCCCGCGATCAGCGCGACCCAGATCAAAAACCACGCAATGTGAATCGGAACGTTCTGTCCCAGCGGACTGGTCGCCCACTCTATGATGCCCATGCTGCCTCCTGCACTCCGCTGATGGCGCGCTTCACCAGGTTCCGCATCAGCGGGATTTTGTAGCCGTTGAACTGCAGCGGGACAGCCCCCTGGACCGCCAGCTTGCCTGCCATTTCTCCGGTCGCGGCGGTCCGCGACTGGCCGCGCACCGCATCTTCCACCGCTTTCAATCGCAAGGGGCGCGCCGCGGCGGCATTGACCGCGATGCGGATACGCTCAATCCGTGTCGCCCGACAACACCATCGCCGAGGCCACATTCATCAAGGGGAAGTCCCAGACATTCCGGTCGCGCACTTTTTCGAAATAGAATTGTGCGCCCGCCCAGGTTGAGGGAATGCGAATCGCCGTCAGCAAATAACCGGGCTGCAGAATGTTCATGCGGGTGATGTCGATTTCGGGGCCGACGAAGTAGTCCTCGGCATCGACGACGCGCTCGCCCTTGGGAGTTTGCACCACAAACTTGGCATCCAGCGCGATCAATGCCGGCGCCGAGTCGGAGGGATTCACCGCCACGCAGCGCTCGGCGTGCAGAATGGCGTGCTCACGATTTCTGCCCACCGGCGTGTCGGCGTAGCAGATGTTTCCGCCCGCGCGGTAGCACGGCCAGCCCGCGCGGTAGTACCAGCAGCGCGCGTCCTGCGATACGTTGCCGCCGAGCGTGCCCTGGTTGCGAATCTGCGGCGATGCCACCAGTTCCGCGGCCTGCGCCAGCAATCCGTATTTCTCTTTGACGACGGGGTGGTGCACGACTTCGGTGAGCGTCGTCATCGCGCCGATTTCGATTCCGTCGTTCGTAGTGCGAACGCCTCTTAGTTCTTCGATCCCGCTCAGATCGACCAGCGCCTTGGGCTTCTTGATTCGATCTTTAAGCCAATCGAAGCTGTCGAGCCCGCCCGCCATCACCCAGGCCTCGTGTCCGTGCTGCTCGAGAAGCTTTTGCGCGTCCGCGATGGAGCTCGGCTGATACAACTGGAACGCCGGCATGACATCTCGTATTACCGCCATAATTTTCTCCGTTTCAAGTCCCGGTCAAACGAATTCGGCTAAATGAATGCGGTCAACGGATCCTGCATGGGCCGCCCGGCTTCGAGCGAGGTCAGAATCGTGTCCAGGTTGACCGGCGCACGGCGATAGATTTCATCGCCCAGCGCATCCGAGAGAGCATTCAAGATGGCGCCGCAACCGCCGCCCACCGGAGGTTCACCGATGCCGCGAGCTCCCACCGGCGTTTCAGGATCCGGAATGTCCAGCGCCGCCCATTGCATGTTGGTCGGCACGTCCAGGATGGTCGGCGGCTTGGTGTGGTGGAACCGCCGCGAAATCGTGTGACCATACTGCGGATCGAACACCCACTTCTGACCGATGGCATGACCGATGCCCAATATCGACCGGCCGAGCACTTGTCCGCCGAGCGACTTGGGATGGATCACCGTGCCCACGTCGGCGACGGCGAGAAAATCCGTGATGTAGTACTTGCCGGTTTCCACATCAACTTCGACTTCCGCGAAGCTGGCAACGTAGGAGAATGACTGGCCGTCGTGCGGATACTTGTCCTTGGCCGCCGCGACCAGGCCCTGTCCGGCCAGCGCCGCGATCGACGCCTTGGTGTATTTGTTTACGTCCTCGGGCGCTTCGTGACCGTCGTAGATGCCGCCCAGTTGAATGGCGCGCTGCGCCGCCTGCGCCAGGGTCATGCTCTTGCCGCCGCCCTTGTGGAAGACTCGTTCGTTGGCCACTTCATACTGCTCCGGCTTGCCGCCGTAAGTTTTGGCGGCAATCTCCTGCAGCTTCTGTTTCGCATCCATGGCCACGGCGTGCGCCGCTCGAGTCATGGCGTGAGTGGTCTGGCTGCCGCCGGAGACGCAGGTCCAGGGCAGGTTCTTGCTGGTGTTGCCCCATTCCACATCGCACTTTTCCCAGGGAACGCCCAGCACCTCGGCGACGACGCGGTGAACGTCGCTGATGGATTCCGTTCCCAGGTTGCCGATTCCCGATTGGATGGCGATGCGGCCGTCGGGCCTGATCACAAACAGCCCGTCGTATCCCACGGAACCGGCGAAGAAGCCGCTCGATGACACGCCAACACCGCGCACCTTGGTGCCGCTTCGTTTCGGACGCGCGATCCGTTCCTTCCATTTGAACTGTTCCGAGCCGCGATCGAGCGCTTCCTTCAGAAACGCGCTGGTCGAGTGTCCCCGCTTGCCGTCCCGCGGCGGTCCGAAAGGCGCTTTACCTTCGGGAGCGTTGATCTTTCGAATGTCGACCTGGTCGAGCGAGAGCTTGCGCGCCGCCTTGGCCAGGATCGGCTCCATAATAATGATGCCCTGCATGCCACCAGGCGCGCTCTGCGGGCCTCGCGGCGGGGTGTTGGTCAGCATCGTTACGCCGCGCCAGCGCATCGCCTCGGGTTGATACAAGCAGCGAGACGATGATTCCCGAAGCATTGGCGTCGCCGTTCGCGTCGTAGGGGCCGTTGTTGCGAGATGGTGAACATATCCAGGGCTGTGATTTTTCCGTCCTTGGAAAAACCGACCTTCATCCGGCCCTGAAAACCGGGACGCGCTCGTGCCGATGAAATGTTCTTCCTCCCGGCTGATGCGCATCATCACCGGGGCGTTGGCTTTCTTCGCCAGCAGTGCGGGGATGATCGCGAAGATGTAACCGGTCGCTTTGCTGCCGAAGCCGCCGCCGGTGTATTCGCTGATCAGGACGATCTGGTTGGGATCCATATTCAACCAGCGTCCCAGACCGGCCAGAGTTTGCACCGTGCTCTGGGTTCCCATGTGAATGAAGACCTTGCCGTTCTGCCAATAAGCCAAAGCGGTGCGAGGCTCCAGCGTCTGATGGCTGCTGTCCGGCGTGACAAAGGTTTCATCCAGAACCAGTGCGGCATTCTTGAGACCAGCGTCCACATCGCCGTAGGACCACTCGTCAGGCGCCTTGCCCATGGGCAGGCGGCCTTCCTTCGCTTCGGCGAAGTCTGCCGCCGTCCATTTGAGTTCTCCGACCTGGGGCGGTGGAGGGCTCGGCGGTTTCTCGCCCGGCTTGGCGGGCGGCGACTGGAGGCTTGATCCAGATATTGCCCTCAGTGCGCGGGTTCGGCCCGCCGGGGCGGAGGCTATCGAGCGGGTCTACCACGAACGGCAGATGTTCAAATTCGATATCAATGGCTTCGATGGCCTCGGCGGCGGTCAGTTCGTCCACTGCCGCGACGGCCAGAATCGGTTCGCCCTGGTACAGCGGTTCCATGGTGAGCGCTTTTTCGCCCTGCTTGTTGGCCTTGATCACCGCACCCAGGTCGGTCACGCTGTCCGCCGGGGCAGGAAGATCATCTTGCGTGAGGATCGCTTTGACCCCGGGCATGGCCAGCGCTTTGCTCAAATCAAGATGCTTCACGCGTCCGTGCGGCACGGGACTCAAAAGCAGTTTGCAGAACAGCATGCCTTCGGCGCGGAAGTCTTCCGCGTATTTCGCCTTGCCGGTCACTTTCGCGTAGAGATCCGGCGTTGTGTAGTCCTTGCCGATGAGCTTGTATTGGCTCCGTACTTCTGTTGACCAGGCTTCGCGTCTCGGGCTAGGCATGGTTCACCTTCCTCATGTTCTCTGCGCCGCGCATCATTGCGGTGAGGATCTTGTCGTAGTCCTGGCAGCGGCACAGGTTGCCGGAGATTCCGTGCGCCAACTCGGACCGGCTGGGATTGGGATTGGTTTTCAGATATCCCACCGTCGCCATCACGAAGCCGGACATGCAGAATGCGCACTGGAAGCCCTGTTCATCAATTACGCCCTGCTGCACCGGATGCAGCGTGCCGTCGGGGCTGGCCAGTCCTTCGATGGTCTGGACTTTCTTGCCGCGCACGGTGTGGGTCAGCACGGAGCAGGAATAATGCGGCACGTCGTCGATCAGGACGGTGCAGGCGCCGCATTCGGCGCGGTCGCAGCCCAGCTTGGTGCCGGTGAGGCCCAGTTTGTAGCGCAGCGTCCACGCCAGCGTTTCCTGCTTCATCACATCGACCCGGCGCTGCTGGCCGTTCACGTTGAGAGTGATGAGCCGCTCTCCCACGCCATCCGGAGCCGGTTGTCCGAAAAGAGAGGAGGCGCGGAACAGATAGTTCGCTGAGGAGACGGCGACGCCGCTGGTGATCACTCCTTTGATGAAGCTGCGCCTCGAAACTCTCTTCAACAAATCATCGGTTGCCCTGTTGTTTTCGTTGTCTGTCATGCCAGAACCTCGGGTAGGCACACCGCCAGATACTCAAGTTTTACACCGCGGTAGCTGTAGGATGTCAAACGATAAATTCTATGAGTAACGTTCAGCCACGTAAAATGATCCGGCGACGCTGGCAATGGTTAACTTGGCTCGACCATCTTCATCCAAGGCTGCGAATTTGGCGGGCGGGTCCAATCGAAATGCTTTCTCAGTACCAAGACGGAGGTAAGTTGCTTTCTTGATGTGAAGACAGATAATTTAAAGGGGAGACCCCATGGCTGACCGGTTGAAGGAGTCCGCTGAGGTACAATTTCGTTTTTCCGAAAGTTAAGAGTGCCGGCCGATTCACGGTCACGAAACGAAGTTATTATCCTTTGGTTGTCGCCCCTGCTGTTTTTTTCTGGCATGGCTGTTTTCGCCCATGGACAATCAAGCAGCGACACCAGTGCTCATCCCGACCCTGCGATTCCCACTCAAGAAATCATGCGCGGGCCCGCTGATGCGAGTCGCTGCCGGTTTTGCCATAGTTCCGAAGTTGATGGATACGCGAGCTCCGCAATGGCGCACTCCCTGCGCCGCGTCGGCCACGAACCGGAGGGCGCGGTAGACGCTGATGACGCGAAGATCACGATGTCGTCATCACAGATCGGTTATTGGCAGAGCTCGAGAGTGACGGCGTGGAGACCAAGTTTCGTATCGATTGCAAAGGACGATAAGAAACCCAAACAGATTGCCCGAGACATGATGCGAATGACATTGGCGATCGATAAAGACAGCTTCGAAGCGATGACAAGTTCGTTCAGCCTGCATTATCACCGGCAATGCCGAAACCCGCGACACATTGAGTGATTCGAGGCAGGCTTGTTGTGGCGATTCCAGCTCAGTGCGTGTAGACAACGCGATCCTTCACTATCAATTTGCACCGTAAATGATTGCACCTATCAATGTGCATCGTGAATTGGCCGGTGGAGTTGTGTTACTTTTTGCTTGGCTGAGTAAACGATTTCACTGTAGGGTGTTGGGCACAGTTTCCTGATCGCTGCTCACATGGGAGCAGTCATGGCTGCGGGTGGCCCCAGCCTACCGGCCTAAGAGAGTGCCGCGAGGTCGCAGTTCATCCCAAGGGAGGGTTTTATGACCAAGGAAATCTCGCGTAGACAGTTCGTCGGGTCGGCGATCACAACGGCTGCCATCGCGTCATTGCCGGCAAATCGCCTTTTCGCAGCCGCGGCACAGGCCCCGGAGAGCAGTTCGCGCCCGAAGACGGCACCCGCATTTGGGCCGAACGTTGCATGGAAGGATCAAGGGATTCAGAATCTCACCAACTCCCCGCATGCGAAGCTGCGAAATATTCCGGTGCACGCTGTGACCATCAAAAGCGGTTTTTGGGCGCAGCGGCGCGATATCAATGTGGCCAAGAGCATCCCCAGCATGCACGATCTTCTCGAGGCGAATGGCCGGATGAACAATTTCCGGCGCGTGGTTGGCAAGAGTTCGGCGGCCCAGAGCGGCCCGGTGTACTCAGACTCTGACATTTACAAGTGGACCGAAGCAGTAGGTTTCGCGCTGCAATCAGGCGATCTTCCAGAGCTTCGCGCGACAACTGACAAAATGATCAAAGAAGTGGTGGCGGTTCAGGAACCCAACGGTTACCTGAACACCTACTACCAGGACGATCGCAAGTCTCAGCGCATGCTTACGCAGACTCAGACCACGGGCCATGAACTCTACAACATCGGCCACATGTTGCAGGGCGCGATCGCTTATTACCGGGCTACCGGCGACCGTACACTGCTCGACGCCGGAATTCGTTTCGCCAACGATTTCCTGATGTCCACTTATGGTCCTGCTCCCAAACAAGCGATCGTGTCCGGGCATCCCGAGATTGAGTTGGCGCTAATCGAACTGTACCGAATCACCGGCGACAAGCGGCAGCTTGACTTGGCGGGATACATACTGGCTGGAGACGAACGCTTACATCTGGCGGAGCGCCGAACTATCTACATGTTCAGTGGAACTCCGTTCACTGCGAGAATAAAGCTCGAAGGTCACGCCGTACGCGCTATGTACGCATGCTGTGGGGCCACCGACTATTACATGGAGACCGGGGATCCGGCGTATTGGAAGACGCTGAACACTCTCTGGAACGACATGACTACCACCAAGATGTACGTGACGGGCGGAGTCGGCTCGCGGTCCGACGGCGAAGCTTTCGGAAATGCCTACGAACTGCCCAATGATCGTGCCTACGGAGAGAGTTGCGCCGCCATCGGCAACATGATGTGGAACTGGCGCATGCTGGCCGCCACCGGAGACGCAAAGTTTACGGACGTAATCGAACGCGCGCTGTACAACGGGATCAATTCCGGAATGTCGCTGGACGGCACTCTATATTGCTATCGCAATCCCCTGGCGTTCGATCCATCCACGGGAGAAAAGATCCGCAACCCGTGGTATGACACGACCTGCTGCCCACCGAACCTGGAGCGCACGTTTGCGTCGTTGCCAGGCTATTTTTACAGCACCAGCGGTGACGGGATTTACCTGCACCTGTTTGACAATTCAGAGCTGGACTGGCACCTGGAAAATGGCGTCGGCCTCAAGGTGACGCAAAGGACAAACTACCCGTGGGACGGAATGATTGAAGTTGCAGTCACTCCCGCCGAGCCTTCGAATTTTGCTTTTTATCTGCGAGTTCCCGGGTGGGCGGACCATGCAGAAGTCACGGTCAACGGAAAGGCGGCAACCGGAGCGAAGCCAGGAGAGTACCTGGCGATTTCGCGGCGGTGGTCTCCGGGGGACGTCATTCGTTTGAAATTAGAGATGCCCGTGCAAGTGCTGCAAGCGAACCCTCAGGTGGCCGATGATGCGGGGCGCGTTGCCATGCAGCGAGGTCCGCTCGTCTATTGCCTGGAAGAACTCGATCAGCCGGCGGGAGTGGTGATGAGCGATCTGGCCGTTGCTCTGGGTCAGAAGCCGCAAGCACAATTCCAGACTGAAATGAAAACTGACCTGCTGGGAGGGGTGGTTGTCCTGCGGCACACTGGTGTGGCGTATGAGAGAGCCGCCTCTCGCAACGCGCTCTACTCCCGCTACGGCGGCGGTCAGGCACCAAGCCGCCGTGTTCCACTGACGTTTATTCCCTATTACGCTTGGTCAAACCGGGAAGAAACGTCGATGCAGGTCTGGAGTCCAGTGGCTACTGCCTGATCGTGCCTTGGGAGGTCAGCACGTGTGGCTACCCGTTGACCGTGATCCGGTTTGCCTTCGGCCTCGCGTTAATCTGGATTTTGCCAATCTCTCCTTCGCGCACGATTCCGACTCAGGTCGGCATCAACGTGGTGAGCGACGGCATCGCCATGCAGCCGAAGGCGGCGCCGCTTTACTTTGCCCGAGGCGTTCTCTACATCCAATTGGCGGAATACGAAAAGGGGCAGGCCGATTTAGGAGAAGGCCTACGAGCTGGATCCCACCCAGTCGCTCAGTGCGGCTGCTCAGGGACTGGCGGCGGCGCAGGAGAATGATCTCGACCGCGCGCTGGCAAAAGTCCAGGCAAGTCTGGCGAGAAAACCCAACGACGCCATCATGCTTTATCTGCAAGCCGACATTCTCAACCAGAAAGGCGCGGGGCCGGATACGCCTGAATTCGAAACCGCGATGCGCTCTGCCCGACAATCCGTCGCGCTACAGCCGACCCTCGGAGCGGCTCGAGGAGTGCTCGCGACTCTTTACTTGCAAAAGAAACAATATAAGGAGGCAATCGAACAGTGTCGCAAGGCCTTGCAGAGCGATCCGAAGGATCGAACTGCGCTTTATCACCTGATCCAGGGGCTGCGAAAGACAGGGACCAATGCTGAGATTCCGGACCTGCTGAAACGACTGGCCTTGCTGCGCCAGCAAGCTGCCAAAGAAACAAGCGAGCTCTACCAGTACAAGCTCGTGGAGGACGACGCACCGCCTAAGTCTCCAGTTCACCCCTGAGAGTTCTGCTTCCGTCGTTCTCTAGCCATTCAGCAGGGAATAGGTGCTGTAGCTTTCATCCTTGATGCTCATAAATGGACGCATCGAAATCGACTTGCCGTCTGCCGATGCAGCCACCGAGTCTCCGGCCGTATTGTTCACCAGACTGGCACGAAGCAATTCGGCCTTATCGAACCGTGGTTGAGAGTCCGCGACGGCGAACAGGACCAGGGGGCCGCGCACCAGGGCCACGAGGTTGGGGTGGTTGGCATCTACAGGCTCCAGCGCGCAGGGGCATCGGAAGTTCAAGCTCTACGCGATCTCCATCTTTCCACGTGCGCCGGATCGCGGCGAAGCTTCCGGGTTGCACTGGTTCGGACGACCGAGTGCCGTTCACGGAGAGCACTGCATTCGAAGTCGTCCAGCCGGGAATGCGGACATACACCGTGTATTCCGCGGGACGTGATCCTGAAACATTGATCTGAACTTTGTTCTCCAGCGGATATTTGGTTTGCTGCGTCAGTCCATATTTACCGCCGCCGTCGGTCCAATTCACCGAGGAGGGTGTAAAGAGGTTCACATACACGCCATCACTCGAACGCAAGTAGGTGCTGATGTGGTAATCGGCGGCGAGTTGCGGAAATGTTCCCGAGCAACAGGGCCACTTGTCCTTGTAATAGACCTTCTTGCCGGCGTTGTTATAGTCGGCATAGTAAAACGAAATACCGTCAGCCTCGATCGGGAGGGCGCCCAGAATGGTGTTGTACAGCACCCGTTCCATACTGTCACCGAAATGTGCGTCCTTGGTCACGCGCAGTAAATATCGCGTGATCTTGAAGTGTCCGTATGCACCGCAAGGCGTCTCGAAGCTGGCATGAGTGGTGGCAAGGCTGTCTCCGAGTTGTCCCGTGCCCGGCTCTCCGAAAGTCTCATTCGGGCCCCATCCGCCGGTAGCAAAGCTCTGTGTGGTCTCCAACATGTTGAAACCATTTTTGGCAGCGCGCAAATGCATTTCACTTCCCAGAGTGATGTACGCCTGCATCGCCGAACTGAATGCATTCACATGGCTGTAGGCGTGTTCGAAGGGAAGGACATTATTACCCTGCGAAAGTGGACCGAAGTAGGTATCGTCTTCCAGATAGCGCTTGGCCATATCGCGATACAGAGTCTTGCCGCTTCTCTGGTAGGCGAGAAAAAGATTTTCGGGCAGAGTGTAAGACTCATCCCACGTATACGGAGTGTTCTTGTGGGGGCGAGAGCGTTGTTCGGCGCGCGAAAGCGCCTTTTCCGGCAGATATGCCATCACGGCCCGGGTCAGCCTCTCGTGAACATCCATCGCCATGGGGTCCTTGGCGAACTCGTGGGCGTCGATCAATCCGCAGGAGAGTTTGTCGTAGGTGTAGGCGGGCAGGCGATAGTCAACGAAAAACTTGGCCTTGGGATCGAGCGTTTCGGCATAGCCTTTGACCAGCCGACTGACCTTCGCTCGCGTCGCCTCCGACCCAGTGACTGCGCAAGCGCGGGCCAGGCCAGAAACGTACTGTCCGAAACTGTGTCCTGCGATGAACCCGTGAAAATCGCCCCGCGTCAAGTCGAAGCCGGTAAGGTCGTACCAGCCTCCCATGTCCTCGCCCGGAGCCGGCAAGCCGGCAACCTGGCGGAAGACCTTCAACATCCGGTCGTCGTCGAGATTCAGGAAGCGAGCATGGTTCTCGTCAAACTGCTGCTTCATCGGGCCGTCGAGCAGATTCACGTCGGCGTAGGGAAATGTCGAGAGCGGCGTGGTGACCGCCACCAGAGATTTGTCCGCTGCAGCTGACGCCGGAAGCGACCGCGCCGCGTAGGTTGCCGCAGTCGTAGCCGCGGCGGCTTTGAGGAAGGTTCTTCGGTCCACTGTCTTGGCCATACCGACGACTCTCTTAGCAAACGTTTACTTTTACTGCTAGATTTAACTCCGAGGGTAGGGCGATTGTCAACCGCGTGTCGCAACAAAAACCAACCAGCCTACCTCCGGGCAAGGTGGGCTGACGGCCACAGAACTGCAAGGTTTGGCTAGAGCTGAAGAGAACCGCCCAAGACATGCCCGAGGTTTTGATGTTGGCTAACATCCAAGATTACGTTTACCTGATGTATGCGCCGTCATCAACGCGTTCGGCCTCGGCTCTCTGAATCATCGGAGCGAATCATGAGTGAACCGTGGAATCGTCGGCAAGTGTTGCAGCGGTTCGCCGCCGCTTCGGCGGCGCTGATGCTCCCAAGAAATCCGACAGGGGGCAACGGGTCGAGACCCTTCACCGGTTCAGACGATATTGAACTCCAGATCGCATCTGTCAGTGAAAACACGGTTTGGTTAAGCCTTCTTCCGGTCAACAGTGGCGAGGTTCGCTCTATTCCCTTCAACGGATCACTGGCCGAGATTGCGTGGGATCCTCCCATCGCCAAGCTGCGGAACGGTTCTCAGGCTCAAACCATCAACGCTGGGAACCTGAGTCTAAAGTTCTCTCGCGATCCCCTTACCATCGCGATCGCAACGGCAACAGAAGAAACTGTTCAAACGCTTACATGGGAGCGGGAGTCCGGAGCGCTCGGTTTCGTAACCGGGAGTTCACCTCTCCTGGGCCTCGGGGAAGGCGGGCCGCAATTCGATCGTCGCGGTTTTACCGATCCCATGATTTCCGGTCAGGGTGGCCACAAGCTCGCTACCGACGGGGGCCGAGTACCAATTCCGTGGGTCATCGGGGTTGCATCGTTTGCCCCGGATCGCTCTGTGGCTCAACAAATGCCAACAAGAACCCCGCCGCTTCGGAGAAGGGCGGGCGAGAGAATACGAATTGAATGCCGTTGACTACAAATCGTTATCTAGTTTGTGGTGGTGGCAATCGGACAAGTCCTGGCTGACCGCCAGGGAACCGCCGTTTGTGAGGCATTAGTCCTAAACACCAAATAACCTGAAGGGCATTGTCAGTTTCAGTGCAACACTTTGCAGTGAGGCTGTCTCTTCGGCCGGTTTATTCGTCCTTAACCGCTTCGCTGCAACACTTTGGATTTCCCTCCCTTTGGCCGAAAACATGCTGTTTGAAGGAGGGTTACCTGAACTCGCTCGCCCGCCCCCGGGTAACAAGGCGAAAGGACCACCGTGGACGGGCCAAATTCGTTCAAAAATCCCGAGCTTCGCGAAGACCTCAAGACTATCAACGACCAACTGCAGACAGCCGACCTCGGCCAAGAGGCCGGTTCGGCTCAGAAGAAACCGGATGCAGGCAAAGTAATGGACCCTGCTCCCAACAGTCCCACGGCAGAATTCCAGCTTGAGCAGGAACTGGAGCTGGCCTGTATTGCAACGGGTGCCACTGGCGCAGCGCTTGCCCTGATTCGGGGCGACAAAATCGTGTGTCACGCAACCGCTGGTCCTGATGCCCCCGATGTTGGGGTGTGCCTTGATCCCCACAACGGACTTTCGGGTTCCTGTATCCAAACCCGTAACCTTCAGCAATGCAATGATACTGAGACCGACCCTCGGGTTGACCCCGAGGCCAGTCGAACTTTAGGAGTCAGATCGATTGTGGTGTTGCCGCTCATCGACGGCGACAAGTTATTCGGCATCTTTGAGGTTCTATCGACCCGACCCTTCGCGTTTGGCCCGGGTGATCTCGATACTTTGCAGGCTCTGACCAATCGAATCGTCCGGAGTAGAAGTAAGAGTTGGGAATCCACTGCGACCACCCCTAAGGCTTCTGAGCCTCTCGCGAAGGCGGATCCGGTCGTTCAAAAACCTGCCTCCGAATTAAAGGCAACACTCCCACGTCCGCAAGTGCGCCCACAAGTGCCCCGACGATCCGACATGGTTGTCGCCGCCCTGGGCCTGCTTGTGATTGCGACCGCGCTGCTGTTGGGTACATTGGTGGGTTGGCGCCTAGGTTGGCAAAAAGCCACCGTTGCGCTGGGCGTCAGATCGGCACGCCCTCGGTTGATGCCCCTGCCCAAAACCGGACAGAGTACTGGCACTATTTCTGCCGTGGGCGGGCTTCCACAGAGTGCAGGGACGGATGAATGCGGACAGTCTTTGGTGGCCAGTTCTGAAACTCCGCCGCCGAGCGGTGGACTTACGGTATGTCAGGAGGGAAAGGTCATCTTCCGCCTGCCTGCTTCCGCGAGCCCGGCGACTAGGGACTTAGGGCTCGCCGGGCACTCGCATTAGTTGTGCTCGACCGGTTTTTCAGCCTCGTCACCTGAATGGTTGGCCTCGGGGGATAACAAAATGGGTTTTATGCAAGCTACTCAAGCCGCGGAGATCAAATCCTCATTCGGGGATCCAGAACAAAAGGTTCGCCGGCAGATGCTTGCTGCGCTGAGCCTGCTGCTCGCCGCGCTGGTCCTCATCTTGGTGAAAGATCGCGATTTCTGGTTTCCGCCGGCGCCTGCGTTGCAAGCGGAATCGGAGCCAATCGAAGAGGTCGTGCCAGGGCCGAATGCCAAGTCCGAAACTGCTCGCACAACCACGCAGCCAATTGCTGCTGCTCCGCTGAAAAAGAAGGCGCACATGCCTCCGGCTACAACGCCCGCTGAGGGAAGCGCGGCTGCAACACTGACTCAGGCTGGCGCCAGTCGAGCGGTGCTTCCTCCTCTGCAAGTCGAGGTGGTGGCAGGCGACGAGCATCGCCCAGTTCAGGGAGGCAGTAATTCGGTGAAGCTGGACTTGCGACCCGGAACGCCAGCCTCTCCCACCCAGGCAGCTTCCGCGGAAAGGCCTTTCGATTCTACTGGTGTGGTCGCCGCCGCAGGGCGAGTCCGGCTTTCCCCGAACGCTGTCGGAATCGTGTCACGTTCGGTTGAACCTGACTATCCTCTGCTGGCAAAACAGATGAAGGTCGAGGGCGCGGTCGTTCTGAATGCCATGATCGGGCGGGACGGCAATATTCAAAAACTCCAGGTACTCAGCGGCCCAACGATTCTTTCTGCCGCAGCTCGGGAAGCGGTGCAGCAATGGCGATTCAGGCCGTATCTGCGGTCCGGTCAGGCGGTCGAAACGGAGAGCCGTATTACCGTCAATTTCACAATCTGGACCCGGTAATTCGCGCAACGCATGTTCAACGAAAAAGAAATAGCTCCACACCAATCGGTGACGTTGCGATCCCCTCAACTGGAAGGCCGTCCTGACTTTTCTGATCGGCCTTTCTTTTTCCCCGCCGGTTGCGGGTGGCTCGATGTGCAAAATCCTGCAGGGTCGCAGAATGGCGGAAAAATGGAATCGCCCACTTCCCTTTACTGGCGGCCCATTCAGGCCATTCGCGGTGTACAATTCCGTCGGCTTCCAGGTCTCACGACTGGAGGCCTGAGTAATGTCGTACCCATCTGAATCAAAGACTGGTGAACTCAACCAGGGTCTATCGATTTAGACAAGGAGACCATTTCATGTCCGAGACAATCAAAGTGGAATCAACCAATCAGAATACTGAGCCGGCTGAGAAATATTTCAGCTTCCAAATCAAGGGATGGACGAATTTTGATCCAATGGACAAGACGCTCGCCAAGGTTGCTGAACGTATAGAACTTGGCGACGGACTTCTGACCCTGGTCGAGGTTTTGAAAGTTGAAGATAATGTCAACTCGATTGACGACGAGGAGGCGAAGGAATGCTTCGAAAACCTGCTCGCAGCCAAGCGACTGATACAGAACGTGAACGATCTTCCGGAGAAGGTAAGGGAAGAGCTTCGCGCCGTGCTGAAAAGTCAGGAAGAAGTTGTTCCGAACAAAATTGTGACGCTGGCGCCGGCTCCGTCCGTAAGCGAGGAGACTGTCTCCCGCGTCAAACGCTGGCCGTAACTTCTGGGATCGGATCGATGTGTCGCTGGCGCGAACAAATTTCCAGCGAAGACTGAGAGTTCAGCGCCCAGCACGTGGATCCTCCACCCCTGCAATTCGCGGTCACAGCTTCGCATTTCAGGCCGGACGGTATCGGCGGGATTGAGGATCGCCGAGGTCGTGAAGTCTGACTAATCTGCCAATGCTTCCTCGGGTGTAGTCGTCGTACATAGCCCGGAGTAATCTAGCGTCCGTTACTGTAAACTATGGCGACAAAATAAGTTATGAAAGAAATAACCCGGCTGCGATTGCCCCTGAAAAAGTGCAAATGCTGTTGACCTCGGGCGCAGGCAACAGGTATGCTTGTTACTTGGTTTTGACCGTGCATAACGGTCGAGCGGAACCTGCCGAGAGGTCGGTTCAAGCCCCCAACCACGAAGTGGCGTATCCCCCAGTAACGGCCTCCCCTTTAGGTGTGTCCTCGAACTTTGACAACTGAGAGGCCGGATTGTGCATCTAGCTCTGATCGAAAGCTCCGTCATCGGGTCGGACTCTATCATCCCGCAATCACCAGGACCGCTCCTCGATCACCGGCTTTCGCGTGCGCCGAACGCCCGTTCTATTCAAGTCCCCGAATCACTGACCATTGTTTTCGGAGGCCCACGGATATGAGCGGCGTCGGCGAAATCAAAGCGGGCAGCAAGACTCTGCGAGTGCTGGTGGTCGACAGCACGCCGTTAACCGGTGGGCTGATTGCTGACGCCTTGCGGCGAGATCGAAAACTGTCGGTAAGCAACGCGACCGAAAACTCTGTTCTTGCTGAAGCGTCGACGCTGAGCCCACATGTGATCGTCCTGAGCGAGACTTTGGGAGGAACTCCGGGCAAGGGTTTTGAAGTTTTGACGGCGCTGCGGGCGGCAGATCCGGGGACCCGCGTGATCATTCTGCTGGACTCCGCTCAGCGCGAAATGGTGGTGGAAGCATTCTGCAAAGGAGCGCGCGGAGTGTTTTGTCGTAGCGACTCGCTTAGCATGCTCACTCGTTGTGTCCATCGCGTGCACGAGGGTCAGTTGTGGATCAACGGCGCCCAGCTCGAGTTTTTGCTGCAAACCTTGGCGCAAGCGCCGGCCACCCGAATCGTGGACACTCGCGGCACCAACCTGCTCTCCAAGCGGGAGCAGGATGTGGTCCGCTGGCTGGCCGAGGGCAATACAAACCGTGAGATTGCTCTGAAGTTGAAGATCAGCGCCAACACGGTGAAAAACTACCTATTCCATATCTTCAACAAGCTAGGTGTATCGAGTCGAGTAGAAGTTGTCATCTACGCTGCAAGCCAGAGGACTGGCGCACAGTCAGTCCAAAAAAAGGATACGGTGGCAAAGAGAGCGTAGGCCCGATCATAGTCTTTCAATCCGGCTCCTGCCGCCCAATAGCCAACCAGTTTCTGACTCCCGCGCTTCGCTTTTCGTCCTTCACCGCGCCCGCCACAGTCTGCTGCCGTCAATTGGAATGCAAATTGCAACGCCTTCCGTGCCACGTACAAATAAGATGAGGACATCAGTGTGCTCGGCGAGGTCGGTGGAACAGAGAAGGGTCGTTCGCTTCGGCGTCCAGGCTCAGGTTATTTACTCCTGGACCGACCCATCAGGCAGGAATCAACTGGGTGTCGGCCGTACCCGCAATATCAGCATCTCGGGAGTCTTTGTACTCTGTTCGTCGCTCCCGGAAGAGGGTGCACAAATCAATCTCGAGATTAATCTTCCACCTCTGGCACGCGGCGCGCGGCAAAATCTAAAGTTGGAGACCAAAGGAAAAGTGATGCGCGTGACGGGAATCGATCAGGAAAGTGGTTTCGCGGCGACCAGTCAGTTCGAACTGTATGAAATCCTGCCCTGAACGAATTCCCGTGTCACGATTTTGCTCGGCTGCTGGAGTGCATACGCAAGATCTTGCGTATGAGCGCAGAGATTTGAATTGACCGCAAGAACCTGCAATCACAAACACCCGTCGTCTACGCGTCCTTTACTATCTGCTTCAGTTCGGATTCAGGACCTTGGTAGCGGCTCAAAACGTAGAGAACGAGTTCGATGCGAGTGGAGATGCCGAGCTTTTCATATACACGAAAAAGATAATTTTTTACCGTATGCCGGCTTAGGGAGAGTCTTTGCGCAACTTCACTATTGGAGAGACCGGAGGCCACAAATCGGGCAATCTCCTCTTCTCGCTTGCTCAAGGCCGTGGTTTCGGCCAGCACCGGCGCGGGCGCCTGCATGAGGGCCTCGACGACGCTTTCCAGTTGCGTGTTATTGGCCCATATCTGGCCCTTGGACACGCACAGGATGCACTTGCGCAATTGGGTCGTCAACTCGGTTCGACAGAAGATCCCGCGCGCGCCCTGGCGAAACGATTCCACCACGAGTTCTGATTGATGGTCGTCCAGCAGCATGATGACGCGCGGCCGCGTCTGCAACGTGCGCAGTTCGCGCAGCACCTCAACTCCGGTGAAGGCACCGTCCTGAAGCCGCGAGCTGATCACCGCGATGTCGGGTTGTAATGCGGAAATACCGGAAATCGCTTCCGAACGCGTGGTGGCCGAGCCGACGACGCGAAAATCGTTGTGGCCCTGAATCGTCTGAGCCAGAAGTTGCGAGCCCATCCTGCTAGCGTCCGCGACGACGACTGTAGGATGGTCTTCACTGCACCCTGTCCGCACTGACATAAACCCCCACCACGCAAAGGATTCGCATCACTACTCAACTAATCGCGGGGGAGGAGACGAACCAAAGGAATGCTGCGAATTATAGGGATACCAGAGTGGGAAAGCAAGCATAATGACTCCTGTGCGGCTGCTCCTTGTTCTCTTTCTCTGGCAATGGCCGGATGGAGCCGTTGTGGCCACCCCGCACGGGCGCTGCGCAGTCCCATTCTACCTGGCGCCTCTGGGTCCGGTTGTCCTAGAGACATCTCGGACAAGCAAAAGCCGGTACGACTAGAGCCGATCGCTGTGTGCTGTAGTCGCTGCGTCCCTGAGTGCTTGCGCATCTTGAAGACAATTGCGAGGTTGCCTAATCTTGCACCCGTAAGAGCCCAACCAACAAGGTTACGAAATCGATCCAATCCAGGTACGCGCTACATGGCGAGTCAACTTTTAGGTTAGGGCGGAGCTCCACTATCACCTGGTAATTGCCCGATGTGACTCGGAGGACAGAGGTGTGAGCAGCAGCAGCCAGATTCACGAGCCGATAGCCGCAGGACAGTGGATTGCGAATTCTGCGGTTGAGCCGGAATGGTATGCGATCCACACTCGTTCCCAGCACGAAAAGTCGGTGAGCGCCCAGCTCCAGGAACGGGGCATCACTACTTTTTTACCTCTGGTAACAGAACTACACCGCTGGAGCGACCGGCGCAGGCTTGTACAGTTACCGCTGTTTTCCTGTTATGCCTTTCTGCACATGCCTTTTGTGCCTGAACTTTGGGCCAAAGTCCTCCGCGTAGGTGGCGTACTAGGGTTCGTCGGAGTTCGGGGTCAGGGCGTGCCCATCCCGGAAAAGCAGATCGAGAGCATCCGGACTCTTCTAGGGATTAATGCTCCGTACACGCTCTGCCCATTCCTCAAAGTGGGGCAACACGTGCGGGTTCGGGGAGGAGTCCTCGATGGCATTCAAGGAATCCTGGTCTCGCGCAACGGAGACCGCACCTTGGTAATCTCGGTAGAACCGATTCAGAGGTCGCTGGCGGTTCAGCTCGGCGACTACCAGGTAGAACCCGTCTAGCCCTCCACACTTGTCAGATTCTCTTGAATACATTCCACCTCCCCGCGAAAGCCGTTCGACAGCGGTTGAGGGTAGAGGCATGACCTCGCCGCATGTCTTAGTGGTAGGGAACGAACCCGCGACGCTGCACTCCCTGAGCGCAATGCTGGCGGGCACCCCATACCACGCCGAAGAATCCGCGTTGGGTGCGGAAGCCCTAGTGAGGGTGCACCGCGATCCCGCGCCCGATCTCGTACTCCTGGCCCTAGGTGACAGAAACGGAAAGGGCCTGCCGATGCTGCGGCAATTGCGCGCGCTGCGGCCCAATCTGGCGATCGTGGTGCTCTCGACTTCTGGTGATACCAGGCAAGTGGTGGAGGCGATCCGCCTGGGCGCGCAAGATTATCTGAACGTGCCTCTTCAGGAAGCCGAATTGCAAAAGGTGCTCTTGCGTCACTTACGCGCAACCGTCAGTCCCACCGGATCCACGAGTTCACACGAAACCATCGAACAGTTGGATGGGGACGAATTTTTTGTGGCTGCGTGCTCGGAGATGCACAAGGTCAGACTCCAGTCAGAGCTTCTGGCGAACATCGACGTGCCGGTACTGATCCTGGGCGAGAGTGGCACCGGGAAAGAAGTAACTGCTCACCTCATTCACAAGTTATCGTCGCGATCGCAGCGGCGGTTTCTGAAAGTCAACTGTGCCGCTTTGCCAGGCGAATTGCTGGAGAGTGAATTGTTCGGTTACGAACGAGGCGCTTTCACCGGAGCCACGCGCACCAAGCCGGGAAAGTTCGAACTGTGCGACAAGGGCACCATTTTGTTGGATGAGGTGGCGGAGATGCCCGCCAACCTTCAGGCTAAGCTGCTGCACGTGCTGCAGGACAAGCGTTTTTTCCGGCTGGGCGGCGACAACACCATTGAGGTAGATGTGCGCATCCTGGCCGCCACCAATGTAAATGTTCATCAGGCGATCGCTGAACGGAAGTTTCGGGAAGACCTCTACTACCGGCTAAGCGCGTTCATGATTACATTGCCACCGCTGCGGGAGCGGCGAGAAGAAATCCCCCTGCTTCTTCGGCATTTCATGGGCCGGATGGCGACTCAGTACTCCCGTCCGACCATGCGACTGTCGCCAGCTCTTATCGAGGCATGTTTGCGTTATTCTTGGCCGGGCAACTTGAGAGAACTGGAAAACTTTGTCAAACGCTACCTGGTCATGGGTGACGAGGCGACGGCGATCGCTGAGCTACGAGCTAATTGGAGACCCGGCCAAAGTTCCTTCGCTATCTCCCCAGGACCAACTCTGGTACAGCGGGAGAGCGTTCCGATTGAGCCGGACGTACAGGGGGCTCGAGTCAAAGCATCGTTGCGCGCCCTGAAGGATGAAACCGAGGTCAACGCTATCGCCCGGGCCCTGGAAGAAACTCGGTGGAACCGCAAACAGGCTGCCCGGCTCCTGAATATCAGCTATCGCGGGCTTCTCTACAAAATTCGACAGCACGGGATAACCCGTCTCCCGGGCAGCGAGAGTACCACCTACGTCCGCAACGAAAATCTCAGCTAGGCAGTGTTGGACATAGACTTTCCGGTTATCCCCGGGACGCAGAACAGCGCACAAAAAGCAAACGCATGAGCCGAGCGCGAAATCTACAGCAACACCCGTCGACCAAAGACGTGCCCCCGGAATCGGTTGACCGGTTTGATATGGCGCTGGCGGGGTGGTTCGCCCAACACCAAGGCGCTTGGTATGGGACAGCGACTGAGTTGATCGCCGCACTAAAGAACGGAGCTGATGCGGGCACCGACTTGTGGCCCCAGCACGGGCGCGCCTTTTTGTCCCAGCTAGAATCCCACGCGCGAACGCTCCGTTCTTTGGGTGTGGATGTTTGTCCTCACGCAGGCCTTCCGCGAATGATATCGCTGCGGTCTTGTCAGGGAGAAAAGCCTGGGGAAAAGCTCCAATCAGAGACGCTTGCAATCAATTGCGCCTCTGACCCACTGAGAAACTCCCCTCCGGTTGCGGGTCAACAGAATTCTGTTAACGCGGTTTCTGCCAGCGTTGGTCCAGTAGAGAGCGTCGTGGATGCACGTAAGCCTGTCCTCGAAGACAAGTCTGCCAGGCGTATTTTCGAAAATACGGCGGAAGCGCTTTTTGCCATCATAAGAATGCAAGACCAGGTCGCGGAGCAGGCCAAGGATATAAAGTCCACCGTGGATCTGGTGGCGAGCCGAACCCTGGAACTCATCGGATGCAGCGGAGTCGCGGTTGGATTGCTCCAGCAGAATGCTCTCGTGTACCCGGTTCGATTGGGAATCGCCGCTACAATGACGGTCTTGCCCTCCCGGACGAAACACTTTGATTCTTGTGTTCGCCAAGGCACGGTGCTTGCGCTCCCCGATGCGCAGCAGGACCCAGTGGTGGGCATGATCTGTTGTCGGAACGGCGTCAAGTCTGTGATCGTCCTTCCGATTTTTCACAATCATGAAGTCGCTGGGATTATGGAACTCCTGTTCAAAGAGACTCGCTACTTTTCCACCGGTGACGTCATGACCCTGGAGCTTATCGCAGACATTGTCGGTGGACGGGTAGCGCGCGCAGCGGAAAGCGAACCGGCGCAGTCGGAAGGGCAGAAGTCTCACTCCTCTCTCAGAATTACTGAAGACGTCGAACCGCAAAGTGACCCTGTGGTCGTGGCTCAGGCGCGACTCAGTTTCTCCCAATATTCAAATCTGGATGCGGCTCCAGAAGCATCCGGAAATCTCTGGTCCAGCATTCCGGGGGACACAGTGGCTGTATCGGCGGCCGCGCCTGTCCCGCGCAAACGCGTGTGGACAAAGCTGCCGTAATCGACGGTGGCGGGGCTCAGCCTAACGACGGCTGCGATATTGAGTCGAACCCGGGACGCTGGGTCGACGACGCGCAATCGTACAGGGTGAATAATTATGGCAATAAGCATTCAACGACGTCGCAGACTGCTCATCTCTGTGTTGATGACTCTTGCCCTCTCTACCTGCGTCTGGAGTCAAGAGGCCATCAGCTTCAACAAACCAGAGGCCCCGGATTCATCCACCGCAATCGACAAAACCAGAAAAGCGGGCGAGCCCCCGCCGGTATCGGATAAAGCGCATGATGACAAGTTTGTCATTGGGTCGGATGATGTTCTCGCTATCAATGTGTGGAAGGAACCTGAGATTTCGAGATCGGTCCCGGTTCGCTCCGACGGGAAGATTTCGCTTCCGCTTGCGGGCGAAGTACAGGCCGCCGGACAAACTCCCCGGCAGTTGGAAGTGGAAATTGCTAAGCGCTTGCAGAGCTATATTTCCGAGCCGGAAGTTACCGTCATTGTCCAGCAGATCAACAGTCAGAAATTCAATATTCTGGGGCAAGTGATGAAACCGGGTTCTTACCCGTTAACGAATTCTCCGACGATTCTTGACGCCATAGCGGTGGCCGGCGGCTTTCGCGATTTTGCCAAGAAAAAATCCATTTACATTCTGCGGCAAAGTCCTGGCGGAGGTCAGTCGCGTGTGCCTTTCAACTACAAGAACGTGATCAAGGGCAAAGACGCGGACCAGAATGTGAAGCTGGAGCCGCGAGACACCGTTGTCGTCCCATGAGGCAGTCTACATTCAATCGAGTTTGTCTGATTCTTCTCCTGGCAGCGGGGCCGCTGCGAGCGCAGGTCGAGTCTGGCGCTGCGCCCGCGGGGGTCGCTACGGATATGGTGGTTCCTTCCATTGTCAACGTGGAGGGCGTATCGCTCGCTTTCGCGGCTGAAACCGAGCGCACGAACTACTTGGTGGGGGGGCTGAGCGTCTCCAGCGCTTATGACGACGATTTGCTTACTCCAGATGTGAGCGAGGTCAGCTACTCGGTGCGGCCGTTGATCGCAATCGACGAATCTGGACCACGCTTGCATTGGAATTTATTCTACAGTCCAGGCTTCACCTTCTATCCGGGAAACACATTGTTCAGTCAAGCCGACCACGACCTGGCAGCGAATGTCCGGTATCGGCTTAGTCCGCACATAACTGTCACATTAAGGAACTATCTGACTAAAAGTTCGGCCTTGTCCTACCCCTCCGATCCGAACCCAATCGGGCCTGGAACCGGAATACTTCAGAGCCCGAACCAGTTCTTTATTTCGCCTATTACCGACATCTTTTCCAACAATGCCAACGGCCAGATCACGTATCAATTCAGTGCGAACGGAATGATTGGAGCAAGTGGCACGGAAATAGAGCGGCGTTATTTGCACCCGTCCCAAGTGCCCGGCCTTTTCAATTCGAGCACCAGAAGCGCAATGGCTTTCTACACTCACCGTGTCTCGGGAAAGCAGTATCTCGGCGCCACCTATCAGTTCCAGCAACTACTCTCTCATCCGAACGGGACCGAAACCCAGACCCACGGCGCATTCCTTTTTTACACGCTGTATCTGAATCCCATGGTCTCTCTGTCATTTTTTGGAGGACCCCAACACTTTGAAACCTCTGGACTGGGAATACCCACCGAGCCCGGCTGGTCGCCTGCGGGCGTAGTCACTTTGGGGTGGCAACGCCTCCGCACTAGCGGGAATTTCAGCTTCGCTCATCGGATCACTGACGGGGGTGGGCTGCAGAGCGCAGTTGTTTCGACCAGCGCCGACGTATCGATGCGCCAGCAACTGACCAAGAATCTGACGGTCAGCTTGGCCGGGAGCTACGGGAGCTACACGAACACCAGTCTTGTAGGCCCGATGTCGGCAAACAACGGGCACACTGCCGAGGGCGGTCTGTCTTTCCAGCGCACGATAGGAGAACATTCTAGCCTGCAGCTGGGATATAGACGCTCGCACCAGAGTTACAGCAACATCCCAGCTATCTTCGGCGCTTCCGATCGAAATCGTGCCTGGGTGTCGTACTCATATACTTTTCACAGACCCTTGGGCAGATAGAAGGGGAGAGCGATGGTTGAAGGAATCGAAGACAAAGATTCGGAAAGTGTGAATCTATGGCAATACTTGGCGCTGGTTCGTCGCCGCCTCTGGTACTTTACGGTCCCGTTATTTCTTGGATGGCTGGCAGTTTGGTCAGTTAGTTGGGTGCTGCCTTCAGTCTATCGATCAGGGACGCTGATCCTGGTGGCGCAGCCGACCATGCCAAAAGACTACGTCGTGCCAAACGTAAGCGGGAATCTACAGGAACGTTTGCAGAGCATCACGCAGCAGATTCTCAGCCGCACTCGGCTCTTGCATATTATTAATGAGCTGAATCTATATGCAGAAGCCGGCCAACGCCTCACCCCTGACGAGGCGGTCGAGCGCATGCGAAAAGACATCGAGATCGAGCTGGTGCGCGAACACGACGAGCTTACCGCATTCAACATTTACTATTCTGCGCACGATCCTCAGGTCGCCCAGAAGGTTACAAGCGAGCTAACCAATTTCTTCATCAGTGAAAATCTCGAAATGCGGCAACGACAATCGGAAGATACCACCAAGTTTCTGGAGAGCCAACTGGAAGCGGCCAGGACAACTCTAGCGGCGCAGGAAGCGATGATTCGGGAGTTCAAGGATCAGCATCCGGGCGAGCTGCCGACCCAGCTGCAAAGCAATCTGGCCATTCTGACCGGCGTCCAGTCTCAACTGCAGAATCAAGAAGACGCTCTGAACGCAGCCAAACACCAGGGTGCCTACCTGCAATCGTTACTAAGCCAATACCACTCGCTAAAGAGATCTTCGAAAATCGGAGACGGTGCCCCTATGGGCCTGCCGGCTATCGATCAGGAACTGGACAAACTCAGGGGCCAACTGGCAGATCTTCGTTCTCACTACACAGAGCGACATCCTGATGTCCGGAAACTCAAGGATCAGATCGCCAGAACTGAAAAGATGAGGGAAGAAACCGTCGCTGGTTTGAAAACCAACGCGACCCACACCCAGGCAGATACCAGCACGGCCGCGGCTCCCCGCGACGAAGCTGACCTTCAGGACATGGGTCCGATGCTCCAGATCCAGGGGCAGGTGCAAGCGAACCAGGTCGAGATTGCGAATCGGGAACATGCCATCGAAGGACTCGAGGCGCAGCTTGATGTATACCAGGCCCGCCTGAACCGAGAACCAGTGCGGGAGCAGCAACTGACAGACCTGACCCGCGGCTACGAACAGTCGAAAGCAAATTATGACGAGTTGTTGAAAAAGAAGAACGGATCGGAGATGGCCACCAGTATGGAGCTGCGGCAACAGGGCGAGCACTTCCGCATCCTCGACCCTCCCAGCCTGCCAGTGAAACCCAGCTTCCCCAATCGGCTGAAGCTGTGTGGCATCGGGTTGGCGGTTGGAGTTTTCCTGGGTGCGGCGGTCAGTGCCGGGGCTGAGCTTATAGACGATCGTCTCTTTAGTGAAAGGGAACTCAAGCAGATGGTTCCAATCACCGTCCTCTCCGAGATTCCAAACCTGGCCAACGCAGAGGAAAAAAGAAAAGAATTCAGATCGGTCGTGCTGGCTTGGGTCGCGGCAAGTTTTGCCTTCGCCGTGATCCTGGCGGGCTCTGCCCTAAGTTACTTCCGCGGCTAACCCGAGACTTCATGTACAAAGCCTTCTACAATCTGAAGCGTAATCCATTCGAGCTTCCTCCCGATCCGTCGTTTCTGTTTCCCACCAGTAGACATAACGAAGCGCTGGCGGCGCTTTACTACGGGGTGCGGCGGCACAAAGGTTTTGTAGTCATGACCGGCGAGGTCGGTACCGGAAAGACACTCCTGGTCCGTTGCCTGCTCCAATTGCTCCGCGGGACGAATGTTGCCTACGCCTACGTCTTCAACAGCCGGCTGTCTTCGACTGACTTTCTGCAGTATGTAGCCGGAGACTTCGGATTAGCCGCTTCCGGCAAGACCAAGGGCGAGCTTCTGCTCGAGCTGGGCAATTTCCTGGTGGCGCGCCACCAGAAGAACCTCACTACCGTTTTAGTGGCGGACGAAGCCCATCACCTTTCGGCAGAAGTCCTCGAAGAAATTCGGCTTCTGACAAATCTGGAAACGTCGCAGGGAAAATTGCTCCAAATCCTGCTGGTAGGACAGCCCGAACTGGACGAAAAGCTGGATTCCGTCGAGTTGCGCCAGCTGAAGCAGAGAATCGCCCTGCGTTCTCATCTATTACCACTGGACCTGGAAGAGACTCGCGGATACATACAGCGACGATTGCAGCTCGCGAGTGCGAATTCCTCCGCTGGGGCAATATTTCCCGAGGAGACTCTTGCTGAGGTCTACCGCCACTCCCGAGGTCTTCCTCGCCTCATCAACTCTATTTGCGAGAATGCGTTGATCGGCGGCTATGCGCGGCAGCTCAAGAGCATTACGCCGGACATCATTGGGGAAGTCGCTACTGAGTTGCGACTCAACCTTGTTCGTACGCCACGCCCTCCAGAGATCTCCAGAAACGACAATCACGAGCTATGGCAAGCCATCAAGACGCTGTTCCGGACGCATGAGCAGCTGAATGGCATGCGATCAGAAGATTCAGAATCGTTAGTCAGCAGCATATCCGGAGCCAAAACGCATGAGCCGTTTATTTGAGGCGTTGCAGAGGTCGGAACCCGAATGGTTCCGATTCGACTTTGTCCAGCCAGAGCCGCCAGTCAATGGGACGCAGAACACTGCGGAAGCGACGGCGGTGCACGTTGCTACTGACGCAGAGGTGCTCGGACGATTTCCGTCCCAGCCAATCTCCGTGCCGGAAGATGGCCGCCTGGTATCTCTGGCGGAGAATGAGAGCCTGGGAGCGGAAAAATTTAGATATCTCGCTGTCCGGTTGAGACAGATGCAGCAAGCCCGACAGCTCAAGAAGGTATTGATCACCAGTACCATTCCGGGGGAAGGCAAGAGCGTGGTTTCAGCGAATCTTGCGGTCACCCTGGCGCGAAGAAAGTCGCAAAGAGTATTGCTTCTGGAGGGCGATCTTCGGCGCCCGGTTTTAGCCCGGGACTTCGGCCTGCCTAATCTGGCAGGCCTGAGTGAATGCCTGCAGGGGACAGCCCAGCTGACTACCAACATTTACCGTCTGGAAGGCGCGGGCCTGTGGTTCTTGCCCGCAGGAATGCCGCCCGAGAACCCATTGGAGTTGATGCAATCGGAGCGTCTTGCGGAGCTGCTTGACCAGCTGACGGCGTGGTTCGACTGGATCATCATCGATTCGCCGCCGATTTTGCCTCTCGCGGATACCAGCGTCTGGGCCCGGATTGCGGACGGCATTCTCCTGGTGGCCCGTGAAGGAACGACTCAAAAGCGGCAGTTAAAGCGGGGACTGGAAGCCTTTACAAGCAAACCGAAGTTGTTGGGTGTCGTGTTAAACGGCTCCACCAATGCCGACCACACCAACTACTACCAGCGTTACGGCCGGATCGCGCCATCCCCTAGGTAGCAGCCGAATAGCCACGATTTTAATGAAGCAGGAGACGAGGTGTGAACGTACGTATTTCTAACTTTGTAGGTTCTGACCTTCCGGGGAAACGGTCCGCGCCTGGGGCGGACACGGTGGTGCTCAACCCAGAATCTTTTCACAGAGTCATTGCGCTCGAAAGAAAGAGGACGGAGCGATCGCGAAAACCGTTCCTGCTGATGTTGCTGGATGGCGCTAGTCGGAATGAAAAGCTCCTCGGCGAAATTCTGCCCTTACTGTCGACTTCAACTCGCGAGACAGATGTGACGGGCTGGTATAAAAGCCCTTCGGTGGGGGGCGTGATGTTCACAGAAATCGGCACCGCGGACCGAGGCTCGATCGCGAGCACGATCCTGGACCGGGTGAACAGCATCCTGTACAAACACCTGGGCGTCGAGCAAGCCAATCAGGTCCGTATTTCAACCCACCTGTTTCCGGATGATTGGGACGGCGATACGTCACAGCACCCGAGCAATCCGGCCCTTTACCCTGATCTGGTGGGACGTGATCGTGCGCGAAAAGTCTCCTCCGTCGTAAAGCGAACGATGGACATTGCAGGCAGTGCTCTGGGGCTGATTGTTCTTGCCCCGCTGTTTTTAGCCATCGCGATTGCAATCAAAATGTCTTCCGCGGGCCCGGTGTTCTTTCGGCAGAAACGGATCGGGCAATTCGGGGCCTGCTTTGTATTTCTAAAATTTCGGTCGATGCACGTTAACAATGACGCCAGCGTTCACGAGAGCTACGTGCGCAAATTGATTGCCGGCGAGGCCGAGCGCCAGGTGTCGCACGGAAATGGTGAAGGCGTTTACAAGCTCACTGCTGATCCTCGCATTACCTCTGTAGGTAACTTTTTGCGTCGGACGAGCCTGGATGAGCTTCCTCAACTCCTGAACGTTTTCAAGGGTGAGATGTCGTTGGTTGGACCGCGGCCTGCCCTCCCTTACGAGGTTGGCGCGTACGACCTATGGCACCGCATGCGACTGGTGGAAGTGAAGCCAGGGATGACTGGGCTGTGGCAGGTGACGGGGCGCAATCGCGTCAAATTTGACGACATGGTTCGCCTGGACGTGACTTACGCCCGAACCTGGTCGCCGTGGCTGGATATGAAGATTCTGATGCGCACCCCGCGTGCCGTACTCGAAGGGGCCCATTGAGCGGGGAAGGAGTCATAAGATGTCGGCAAATCCTGACAGCGTCGTAGATGTGTACAGACCGGTACTCATGGAGCACGTGGCCCGAAGAACGGCCAGCGTACTCAAGTTCGGCATAATTGGCTACGGCTACTGGGGACCGAACGTGGTGCGGAACTTGCAAGGTATTGCGGGTGCGGAAGTGGTGTCGGTGTGTGACAAGAGTTCCGTTTCGCGCAGAAGAGCGCACAAAGCGTATCCCGGTATTTACGTGAGTGCGGATGCCTCTGAGGTCATCACATCACCCGAAATCGACGTAGTCGCAATTGTCACTCCGGTGTGGACCCATTTCGAGCTGGCTAAGGCTGCTCTCGAAAACGGGAAGCACGTTTTCGTCGAGAAGCCGTTCACCAGCAATGTGGCCCAGGCGGAGCAGTTGATCGAACTGGCAGAGCGAAAAAACCTCAAGATCATGGTCGACCACACCTTCCTGTTTACCGGGGCGGTCAAGAAGATCAAACAGTTATTGCAGCAGGGTGGGCTCGGTAAACTCTATTACTACGATTCCACACGGGTCAACCTCGGATTGTTTCAGCACGACGTCAATGTCGTCTGGGACCTTGCTCCACATGACCTCTCCATCATGGACTACTTGATCGAGCGCAGTCCCGAAGCATTGGTCGCAACCGGGCAGAAACATTTGAACGGGTTCGAGGACGTCGCATACATCACCTTGTATTTTCCCGACAGCATCATTGCTCATGTGAACGTGAACTGGCTGTCGCCGGTCAAGGTAAGGACCACCCTCATCGGCGGAGAAAAGAAGATGTTGGTGTGGAACGACCTGGAAGCGGACGAGAAGGTCAAGGTGTACGACCGAGGCGTAAACATTGCAAGTCAGGAGGGTCTGTACGAACTCCTAGTGAACTACCGGTCCGGCGACATGTGGGCGCCGCAACTTGAGCAGGTCGAAGCCTTGCGCCATGAATTGATGTACTTCATCGATTGCATTTCAAACAATCGTCAGCCGTTGAATGACGGAGCATCAGGCTTACGCGTAGTCAAGATACTGGAAGCGGCCACCAAGTCTTTACGTAAGCGAGGCGCCCTGGTCTGTTTGTGATCTGACGAACCTACTGCTCCGCTCTTGAAGTTCCCACTTTCTCTTTCGAGACAATACGGCCCATGACGCAGCGTCGGGCCTGCAACTACTGTTCCCGATCCGAACAACGAAAACGCTTTAGCGGCAAAGGCAGGACAAATTTATGCAACTGAGTACCAGTATTCATACCCGTGATTCGACGCTGAGCATTGCTGATGATGTGAAGTTGGGGCGCGGCGTGAAGCTGTCCAAGTTCATCAATCTATATGGCTGCGAGATTGGCGAAGAGACGAAAATCGGCGCCTTCGTCGAAATCCAGAAAAACGCATTCGTCGGAAGGCGCTGCAAGGTCTCGAGTCATACATTTATCTGCGAAGGCGTAACCGTCGAAGACAATGTCTTTATCGGGCACGGCGTTACCTTCGTCAACGACAGCTTTCCGCGAGCCACCAACGAGGACGGCAGTCTGCAGACCGAACAAGACTGGAGAGCCGAACCCACGTTGGTTAAGAAAGGCGCTTCCATCGGATCGGGAGCGACGATTCTCTCGAATCTGGTGATCGGAGAAAACGCCATCGTGGGTGCAGGCAGCACAGTGACAAGAAACGTTCCGGCGAACGCTATCGTGGCTGGGAACCCCGCCCGAGTTTTGCGCATGATCGACCCTCCACTAAGGATCGTAAACAATGAACACTAGAGTCCCGTTTCTGGATCTGGCTGCTGCTCACGCAGAGTTGGAGAAAGAACTAATTGCGGTATTTCGTTCTGCGCTCCAGACGGCTTGTTTCATCGGCGGCCCCATGGTCGAAGGTCTTGAACGGGAGTTCTCCGAATTCTGCGACACAAAGTATTGCGTTGGCGTAAACAGCGGAACTGATGCTCTGCGCTTCGCCGTTATGGCAGCGGGTGTGGCTGCAGGCGACTGCGTTGTTACGGTGCCCAATACCTTCATCGCGACCACAGAAGCGATCACCCAGGCGCATGCTTTACCGGAGTTCGTGGATATTGACGAGCGAACTTACAACATGGACCCCGAGAAGTTGCGGGAGTACTTGGAAACGCAGTGCACGATGGATGCATCTGGCAGGCCCGTCAGCCGACGAAGTGGCCGGCCTGTGACCGCGGTTGTTCCAGTCCATCTCTATGGGCAAACCGCAGATATGGATCCGATTCTGGAATTGGCGGCACAATACCACCTCGTCGTTGTTGAGGATGCGTGCCAGGCTCATGGTGCGGAGTACTTCTCCGCCAAGCTTAACCGGTTGCGAAAGGCTGGATCCATGGGGCGACTCGCGGCATTCAGCTTTTATCCGGGGAAGAACCTTGGGGCCTGCGGAGAAGCCGGAGCTGTCACCACCGACGATCCGGAACTGGCCGACAAGATAAAAGTGTTACGGGATCATGGTCAGGCGAAGAAGTACTACCACGATGTGGAGGGTTACAATGGCCGGTTAGACGCCATACAGGCTGGTATCCTCCACGCTAAGCTAAAACGTTTGTCGAAGTGGAATGCGCAACGCCGTGAGCGCGCCGCCGAGTACAACCGGCTGCTCGCAGAAGGTGCTGGGGTAATCTCACCCTACGAACCCTCGTGGTCGCGGGCCGTCTATCACCTATACGTAGTACGCGCAGAGGGTCGTGACAGCCTGATCGCCCACCTGAGAGAGGAGGGCATCGGTACGGGAATCCACTACCCGGTTCCCCTGCACCTGCAGAAAGCCTACCGTGGGCTCAACTACCGGGAAGGGGACTTCCCGGTCTGCGAGAGAGTCGCACGCGAGATCGTATCGCTGCCGATGTATCCGCAACTGAAGGCTGAGCAACAGTCTCGAGTGGTGGACCAGGTTGCGCGCTTCACGGAGGCGGCTGCTCCCAAGCAACCAGCCTGGGAGGCGGTTCGCCTGGGAGCGGTGGAGCGGACAGCATAGATATCCAGCAACCGACCTGTTCTACGTACCATCATTTCGGGAAAGGCAACACAGGATGAAGATCTCAGCGCGCCGGCTATATTGGACTCACCACGGCTGGTTGCCTCGCACATATCGGGCAATGCAATAGGCTCATCTACCGCGACACAGGTGAACACCCGGGGATTCCCAATGCAGCCAAGTGACCGAGCTTCTGAAACCAGCATTGAAGCGCTCCCCACCTATGTGCTTATTACCCCGGCGCGGAACGAGGCACAGTTCATCGAACTGACTATAAGATCAGTGGTCTCGCAAACGGTGAAGCCGCTGAAGTGGGTCATCGTGAGCGACGGTTCTACGGACGGCACGGAAGAAATCGTGAAGAAATACGCCCGTGATCGTCACTGGATTGAACTTTTGCGGTTGCCGGAACGTAAAGAGCGACACTTTGCTGGAAAAGCTTCCGCATTTAACGCTGGCTACGCCACAATCAAAGACATACCTTACCGAGTCGTTGCCAGCCTCGATGCCGATATTTCATTCGAGGAGGGATACTTCGCCTATCTTCTGCAGAAACTAGTAGAAAGTCCTGCGTTAGGTATCGTCGGCACGCCTTTCAAAGACGGCTCCAACGAAATTTACAATTACCGCTTCGTGAACATCGAGCATGTCTCTGGTGCCTGCCAGGTCTTCCGGCGCGAATGCTTCGAGGAAGTTGGTGGGTATCTTCCTGTGAAGGGTGGATCGATCGATCACATTGCTGTCATTACGGCACGAATGAAGGGTTGGAAAACTCGGACATTCACTGAAAAAATCTGCTTGCACCATCGCACAATGGGAACCGCTGGGCAGAGCTTGTTGAGATCACGCTTCCAACTCGGCATGAAAGATTACTCAATAGGTAACCACCCAATATGGGAGTTTTTCAGAACCGCCCGTCAGATAAGTATGCCTCCCCTATTCTTCGGAGGTCTAGCACTTGGGGCAGGTTATCTTTGGGCGTTTGTCCGCCAGGTTCCACGTCCGGTTTCACGTGATCTGATTGCTTTTCACCGACGAGAGCAAATGCAGCGATTGAACCGATTCTTCATCGCCGCGACTGCAGGTATAAGGTTCCTGAAGCAGCGTACTGAACCTTGAGCGGAGCTGCACTAGCATGGGCCTTTCTCTGGCCATCTTGCACAATCCGTCGCTCCTGGGTGATGCTCGCCGGTCAGATCTGAGCTCAAGCGAGAGCCTTGAACGGCGTCTCAAATCTTATCGGACCGGCGCTCTCATCATTAATGCAGATGATTGGGGTCGGAATGCTGAAACCACTCGGCGGATTCTAGAGTGTGTTCAACTTGGAACGGTCTCGTCAGCAAGCGCAATGGTCTTCATGGAGGATTCCGAACGTGCTGCTGCCCTAGCGCATGAGCACAAAGTAGATGTAGGCCTGCATCTCAACTTCACCACGCCTTTTTCGCTGCGGGGATGCCCTAAACGATTGCTGGATCGCCAGGAGCAAATTGGTCGATTCTTGTTGCGAAGTAAGTTTGCCCAGGTTATCTACCACCCAGGCCTTGCTAGCTCGTTTGATTACGTCGTGGCAGCCCAAATCGATGAGTTTCGCAGGCTTCATGGCGCAGCTCCAGAACGCATCGATGGCCACCATCACATGCACCTGTGTGCGAACGTATTGTTTAAGGAACTAATTCCAGCCAAGACTGTCGTTAGAAGAAATTTCTCATTCGGACCAGAGGAAAAGAGTTGGATGAACCGCTGCTATCGCAAGTGGGTGGATCAACGACTCAAGCAACGGTACCAGTTGGTTGATTTTCTTTTTCCGCTGGCGCCGGTGAACGCTGTTAATCGACTGCAAAAGATTTTTTCTGTTGCTCGGGAGGCTGTGATCGAAGTCGAGACGCACCCGGTGAACCACGACGAATTCCGATTTCTGACTTCAGGCGAACTATGTCGACTTGTCGCTGATCTGCAGGTGTCAGTCGGATTCGCCGCGGCGATGCGTAATAAAGCAGCATAGAATCCGGGCCGGCGCTTAATGTGTGTAGAGGAGACCCATGGCTTCATTCGTGAATGTTGGCGACAGGAGGATCAAAGTCGAAGGGCGGATGATCCGGATTGCACGCCTGGATGGGGAGAAATACTGCTTCTTCGAAGACCCGAAACCTGTGGTGAAATATCTGCGCAAATGCAGCACGCGAATTGATCTTTTCACCTTTATGCAGAGGTTGCCAGAGACTTCTCCTAAGTATAGCTATCCTATGGAATGGGACAATTTTGCCGTTTTGCCCATCCGCTCTTTCGATCATTGGTGGACTGAGCAGATCGGCTTCAAGGCACGTAATAAAGCTAAGCAGGCCGAGAAACGTGGAGTAACAATTAGGGAGATTAAGTTTGATGATGCATTGATCGGCGGCATTTGGGAAATCTATAACGAGACTCCTATTCGTCAAGGAAAGCGATTTCCGCACTACGGAATGAGCGTCGAAGACATTCGACGGTATGCCAGTACATTTCTGGACCAGAGCGTCTTTATCGGGGCGTTCGTTGGTGAGAAGCTAATTGGGTTCGTGAAGCTAGCGATGGACGAAACTCGAACCCAAGCAGGCCTCATGCATATCGTATCGATGGTCTGCGAACGGGATAAGGCGCCGACCAACGCGTTGATGGCTCATGCCGTGCGTGCCTGTGCCGATCGCAAAATATCTTATCTGGTCTACTCGAGCTTTGCTTATGGCAAGAAGCAAAGCGACAGTCTCAGTGATTTCAAAGAAAGGAATGGTTTTCGGCGGGTTGACGTACCCCGCTATTACGTTCCTTTGACGTCGATCGGGCGCATCGCCTTGCGCCTCGGGCTACATCACCGATTCTCTGACCGAATTCCGGAGTCCATGGCCGAGAAGTTCCGCGAGTTGCGAAAGGTCTGGTACGAACGCCGGTTGCAGTTTCCGAGAAGTGCAGAGAATTAGCCTATGCCCGGAATCTTCGGACTAATTACAAAGAAACCACGCCAGTGGGCGGAGCAGCAACTTGGTTGCATGGTCGCGCCCTTGCTGCATGAGCCTTTCTACGTAACAGGGACATGGCTCGACGAGTCCATGGGAGTGTACGTCGGGTGGGTGGCGCTGGAGAATTCCTTCGATGACGGAATGCCCATTCGCAACGAGCGAAATGATGTTGTGCTGATCTTCTCAGGAGAGGATTATCCCGAGCCGGGCACCGCTCGCCGCCTCAAGGAGCGAGGGCATGGATGCGAAGATGCCGGACCTTCATATCTAGTGCATCTTTATGAAGAAAACCCCAACTTCTTCAAGAATGTAAACGGGCGCTTTCAGGGTTTATTGGCCGATCGTTCACGTGGCACGGCGACTTTGTTCAACGATCGCTTTGGCCTGCAGCGAGTTTACTTTCACGAGGCGGCCGATGCGTTTTATTTCTCGGCCGAGGCAAAGGCAATCTTGGCCGTTCGGCCTGAGCTGCGCAGACTGGATCCGCGTGGGCTCGGGGAATTCATCGCGTGCGGCTGCGTTCTAGAAAACCGTACTCTTTTCCATGGCATCTATGCCCTGCCGCCTGGCTCGGCCTGGAGCTTTAGAGACGGCACCCTTGAGAAGAAAACGGCTTACTTTGAGCCGCGCGAATGGGAAGATCAAGAGTCGCTGGATGCCGAAAGCTACTATGGTCATTTGCGCGACGCCTTTACGACCAGTCTGCCGCGCTATTTCAATGGGCGAAAACCCATTGGTGTTTCTCTGACTGGCGGCCTTGATACACGGATCATCATGGCGTGGTGCAAGGCTCCTACGGGTTCGTTGCCTTGCTACACCTTTGGGAGCATGTATCGTGAGAATCAGGACGTGCTTTTGGCACGTCGCGTGGCAGAAATCTGCAGTCAACCCTATCAGGTCATTACCGTTGACGGCGAATGCTTGGCCAAGTTTCCGCACTACGCGGAGCGCACTGTTTACTTGACGGACGGCTGCGTCGATGTTAGTCGGTCTGCGGACCTCTACAACAACAAGATAGCCCGACAGATTGCTCCCGTACGAATGGTTGGCACATTCGGCAGCGAGATTATCCGCGGGGCGGTCATGTTCAAGGCGGTGATGCCCTCGCCGGGCATTTATCGCAATGACGTTCTCTCGCAAATATCACGAGCAGCTGAAACGTACCGCAATCAGATAAACGGCCACCACACAAGCGTAGTGGCTTTCCGCCAGCCCGCAGCTTACCATTTTGGTGGGCTGATGTTGGAGCGGTCGCAGCTTACTTTGCGTTCACCTTACCTGGACAACGAAATTGTGCGGACCGTATTCCGCATGCCGAAAGTTGAGTCGGGCGAAGACGTGCGGCTGCGGCTCATTCGCGACGGCAGCCCGGAGCTGGCCCGTCTGCGTTCGGATCGCGGGCTTGGCGGCTCGAATCGCCTCACTGCGGTCATCAACCGGGCCTACTTGGAGTTCACGTTCAAGGCTGAATACGCCTATGACTACGGGATGCCGCGGTGGGTTGCCAAAGTGGATCACGCGCTTGCACCGCTTCATTTGGAGCGCCTCTGGATGGGGCGTCACAAGCTTTTCCATTTTCGGTGGTGGTACCGGACAATTCTTGCAAAATATGTTCAGGAAATGCTGCTCGACACTCGGACGCTTGCGCGCCCGTATTTGGAACGTGGCGGTGTCGAGGCCGTTGTTCGCGGACACCTGAAAGGGAAGTACAACTACACGACGGAGATTCACCGGCTTCTCTCACTCGAGCTGCTGCACCGGCTTTTTGTGGATGCTAGATGACCTTGCAGTCCAGCCTTAGCTACGACTGACACAGCTCCAGAATGTATTTCCTAGCTACCCTAATCTGCGTCTGCGGAATTGCCGGTCTTTTTTACCTTGATCGAGACCGTTCCCTTCGTACTTCCAAAGCGCTCTGGCTCCCGGTGATCTGGATATGGATCGTTGGATCCAGGCCGGTATCTGCATGGCTCGGCGTCAGCTCTCCCGGGGCCAATCTGCAACTTGATGGTAGTCCTGTTGACGCCGCTGTCCTCGGAGTTCTGTTGGCTGCGGCCGTCGCTGTCCTCATCTGGCGCGGCAAACTCCCGTGGACTGTCCTTACTTCAAACTGGCCGATCTTGGTTTACTTCTTGTATTGCCTAATCAGCGTGGCTTGGTCCTATCATCCGGATGTCTCACTTAAGCGGTGGATCAAGTCCATCGCCGACCCAGTCATGGTCCTGGTTATAGTTACAGACCCACGGCCGGTGGCTGCTATTAGGCGTCTGGCGTCCCGCATCGGCTTCCTCTTGTTTCCGACCTCCCTGCTTTTTATCAGGTATTACGGCGAACTCGGTCGAGGATATACAGATTTTGGGGAACCGGTGAACTTCGGGGTTACAACAAACAAGAATGCGCTGGGCCTGATCGTACTGGTGATTTCGCTGCTTGTGCTGTGGAATGTGCGCCGGTTATGGACTCACAAGCATGAGCCCAATCGAGGCCGCCACCTACTGGCTCAAGGTTCCCTGCTCGGGTTGGGCGTGATTCTTTTCTGGATGGCCGACTGCTCCACCGGCAAAGCGTGCTTTGTGCTGGGAGCATTCATGATGCTCGTGTCCAATCTGCGAGCCATCAAGACCAGGCCCGCCCGAGTCCATGTGCTTAGCTTTGCCATCCTGTTGGTGGCGGGAGCTACGTTGTATCTGGGAGGCCAAAGTGAGGTTGCCGAGGCTCTTGGCCGGGAGTCGAGTATGAGCGGGCGCACCGATATCTGGGAGGCAGTGATTCCCACCGTGCCCAATGCGCTCGTCGGGGCCGGCTACGAGAGTTTCTGGATCAGTCCCAGCGCAGAGATCTTCCACCGAAAGCTTCTGGAAAAGGGTTGGTACCCTCCCGTGGTCGCGAGCACCACTGAAGCTCATAATGGCTATATCGAGGTTTTCTTGAACCTGGGTGGGATTGGCGTGTGCTTGCTCGCGCTGCTGCTGATCGCTGGCTACCGGCGGGCCTTTAAAGGTTTTCAGCGCGATCCTGAGCTTGGCAGTTTGCTTCTGGCCTTTGTAGCTGTCGTAACATTCTACAGCCTCACCGAGGCGGGTTTCCGCATGCTCAATCCTGCGTGGATATTCCTGCTTCTTGCCATAATCGCTGCCAGCGGCGTTACCACCGGTCTTCTGGGGGTAGAGGGTCGGTTTGCGAGGACCTCTGACCGCGAAACCGACAGACAGGCTCTACCTACGCAGACCGAAAGCGCAGTTCGATCCGCGCCCGATCGAATTAGCTCTTTTGAAACTTTACAACGCAAATACTCTTGCTGAACCGTGGTTTGGGGGAGGGCGTTGTTTTACCAGGAGAACCTCATGAGTCGACTGCGCGTCCTGCTGCTGGCGCCAAATTGTGATCCTAAGGCTGTGAGCATCCCTTATGTGACTTACTCTCATGCGGCGGCGCTCGCGGAACTCCACGACGTTTCTTTGGTTATCGGATCTCCGGTTGAGGACCACGTGCGCGGCGCAGAGGCGCCATTTCGCTCCATCGAGGTGGTCCGCATGCCACGGTTGGAGCGCCTATACGCCTGGACGCTGAAAAGGGTATTCAAATTCAACTACGACACTCAAGTGTTGACATCCTTCACCTACCCGTTTTCCATTGCTTTTGAGTGGTACGCATGGCGTCAACTCCGCAGCCGCATCCGCGCAGGTGAATTCGATGTTGTTTTGCGGCTCATTCCGATGTCTCCGGTCATGCCGAGCCCTTTCTCGAGCTTTCTGCGCAAAGGCCCTATACCTTTTGTCCTGGGGCCCCTCAATGGTGGATTGCCTTGGCCCCCTGGTTTCAGCCAGCTCCAAAATCAAAAGGAATGGATTGCCAACCTACGCAATGCCTATCGATACCTGCCTTTCGCTCGCTCCACCTACCGCGACGCGGCTGCGATTATCGCGGCTTCGTCGCAGGTGTATTCGGAGTTTGCCACGTATCGCGACAAGCTATTTTTCGTACCGGAGCCTGGAATCGCACGAGCTCTATGTCACGAGGACGAGCGCAAACCGCGCGCCGCCGGCTCCAAACTGGAGTTGATTTTCGTTGGCGGGTTGGTTCCGCGGAAGGCGTGTGACCTAGCTCTGCGCGCCGCGGCTCCCCTTTTGCGAAATAACTTGGCACACTTTACGGTGGTTGGCGACGGCCCGGAGAAAAATCGCCTCGGGCAACTTGTTAAGTCATTGGGAATCGAGACTGCTGTTGAATTCTGTGGCTGGCGGAGTCACGACGAAGTGCTTCAGCGCTTGCGGTTGGCGGATGTCTTCGTCTTCCCATCCGTTCGTGACAATGGAGCCGGCGTGGTTTTTGAAGCTCTCGCATGCGGCGCAGTACCCGTTGTGACCGACTTCGGAGGACCGGGGGATATCGTTTACCCAGAAATTGGATACAAGGTACGCCTCACAAATGAGGACGACGTGGTATCTCAGATGGAGGGCGTGCTGGCTGAACTTGCACGCGACCGTACGGGTCTGGAGCGCGTGCGGAAACAAGGCATGGCCTACGCACGTGAACGGCTCACTTGGGATGCCAAGGCGCAGGACACTACCAGGGTTTTGAGATGGGTCACGGGTCAGGGGCCAAAACCAGATTTCAGGCCGCCAAAAGTATTGACTACCGATGTTGAATCCCCAAGTAGAAATGCCGCGCCATTCGCAGGGACACCGGCCCTCCGCAAGGGGAATTGATCCAGGAGAAGAGTTCATGAACATAACGATCCGTCGAATCTTGCTGGCGAATAGTATCTCTCGACGACTCTACTTCGCGGCACGGCAGGCATACAGAGTCCGGGTGGCGGCGAGAGGCGCGGAGCGATATTTCCTGAATGCTGACCAATTCAAGGCTGCCCTGCGCGCGCCCCGGGGGACAACACCGGTCGATCTCCACACTGCGGACGGCCTTACAATCACAATAAGGCAAAACTACGGCGACGCTATGACCATCGGTGAAATCTTTCTGGACAATTGTTACGTCCGCGACCTGACTCTCCCCGCCCGACCGGTCGTGATAGATGTCGGTGGCTTTATCGGCGACTTTTCCCTGTACGCGGCTAAGCGCCTTAATGCGCGCCGAGTGATTGTTTGCGAACCCTCGCCGCGCAATTGGGGACTACTCGTCAAGAACGTTGCTAACAACGGCTACGAAGATCGGATTGAGGCGGTGAACAAGGCGGTCACGGACGGGGGGGATGTAATGATGAATATTGATGCCCCGGACGAACACCAGTCTATGGTCTCTGCATACTTCGCAAGTGAGCAGCCTTTGACCGCTGTTGCCGGAATCTCGCTTGGCCAGCTCCTCCGGGACCACTCTGTCGAAAGCGTCGACTTGTTGAAGATAGACTGTGAAGGCGGAGAATATGCAATTCTAGAGAGCACCCCGGCCGACGTGCTAGGTCGCATCCAGAATATCGTGTTCGAGTATCACACGATCCACGGAGGTTGGGAAAGGCTGAACCGTGTAAAGCAACGGCTTCGCCACGAAGGATATGCTTTGCATGAGAGGCGGGGGCTCATCTCTGCTTCGCGGTCGTGAGTCGATAGGCCTTTACGATTTCTCCAGACCAGCAAGACGAGTGGTTCATTCGCTCGAAGAATTCCACGCAGGCCAAATACCTCGCGAAGGAGTTTCGGTTCGGGGTCGCCCAACGGTGGAAAACAGGACGTAAGACAACTTTACGCAGCCCTGTGTGCCTCATTGAACGAAACAGAATCTCCCCTTCGCGTGCTGGTGAATGAAATTATGCAAACGAGCAGTGCAGCCGACGAGGTCAAGCGTCGAAAGCCCCCCGACGTCGGTTTGCTGAGAGGTCGTCAGGACAGGCACTATGCCTTCGGGTTGGCCACGGTGCTGACCGCGGCAGGCGTGACGGTCGATGTCATTGGCAGCGATGAAATTGACAGTCCCGAGCTGGACCACCAGGCCGAATCTGCGGTTTCTCAACTTTCGCCGCGGGCACAGCGCCAGAACGAGCTTGTGCAAAAGCTACAGAGCTGTTTTTTGCATTACGCCACTGCTGCGATACGCCGCACGCCCCAGTCCGAAGGGCTTCGCAAGAGAAATTCGTAAACATTTGATTCGACAGGGAATATGCGGCCCTTGGCGTGGCCAAAGGGCGTTTCGCGGACGGCCAATGCCGAATCGCGAAAAAAGCGTACTGCTGTGTGCCATCTGACCAATGTCCTTCTGTGACTTGTATTCCTCGAGGCACCCACTAAACTCCGCTGGTAACGTTACAAGTCAAGCGAATTGTTTCTGGAGGCCAGAGGTAAATGAGACGTGCACAGTCACTTCTTTTCCCCCTTATCTCGATATTGTTATTGCTGATTTTTTCCACACTTTCATACGGACAAGCGTGGTCCGGTATATTGCCGCCTGCGCGAGCAACAGACTGGGGCCAGGCCGGCATCCCTGGAGGCATTCCGAGCGGTTCATGGAGCGCAGTGCGGCTCAACCATCTCGAGCGGAGCCTCGACGGCTACGATTCAGACTGCCATCAACAACTGTGGTAACGAATCAGTTCGTGCTTCTTGGAGCTGGAACCTTCACCCTGACCGACCAGCCTTGTCACCAATAAGAGCAATGTCGTACTGCGCGGCAGCGGGCCGACAAGACCACTATCAATCTAGGCGGCCATGACATCTTCTTCGGCAACGGCTCAGGCGGTCAGGGGTCGACGCCCGGAGGCATTAACTCAACCAGCACTCAGCACCTTGGCGAAGGCAGCACGACACTGACCGTAGGAAGCACGACCGGCCTGTCATCTGGTCAGGTCGTGGCGATCATGGAGAACGAACGAAGCGTGGGTCCAGCCGACCGGGAATGAGAACAACGAGAACGCGACATGGTGCAGAAGTCCGCTGGCATTCTTTGGATGCAGCACCATGTCGGCCTTCCAGTTCGTCCGCATTTCGTCGGTCACCGACTCGACGCACATCGTGATCGACGCTCCCGGCCTGACCCAGACCTACAGTTCCGGCCTCAGCCCCATCGTCGTTTTCTGGTCGACGAGCGAAGTCTATTTGAACGATGGCGTGCGAGAACATGAAACTCAACATCGGCAATATCGCAGGCGATGGCATCTCTTTCGTGTTTTGCCATGAGTGCTGGGTCAAGAATGTAGCCATCACGGGTTTTTCCAATTCATCGCTTGGGGCCGTGTACTTCTTCTTTAGCTATCGGGGACGAGGTCAGAGACAGTTACATTTCTGCACAGAATGGTGGCGGGGGACCGACCCAGTACGGGATCGTAGTGGATCGACGGCAGGGAATCAAGGTCGAAAATAATATCTTGTTGGCGTCACCACTCCGGTAACTATCTGGACTTCCAACGGTGTCGTCGTCGGGTACAACTATACCTTCCGATCACCTGCAGACAACGTTTTCCCGGCAATTGATCACGCATCGCGCTCATAGCTACAAGTTGCTGCTTGAGGGAACAGTTTCAGCGCGACTGGAGTATGATTTTGTCCACGGTTCGTCATCGCACAACACGTCCTTCCGCAATTACTTCTCCGGAACTGAGCCGAATGCTACCAATTACCGGACTCCGTGGGAAGCCGATGCCCATAACCGTTACATGAACGCGGTCGCAAACGTGCTCGGAGACTCCAGTTATCAGACCGCCTACGAATGCACCCTGGCGACACGACACGGGCGGCAGCGACACGATGATCTACGATTTGGGCTGGATCGACGGGTGCGAGTTTGGCGGTTCCTCGGGATATGACACTGTCGCCGAATCGAGTCTGGTGCGCTGGGGAAACTGGGATGCAGTCAGCTACAACGCTTCCGGCGGCAGCCACCACGGAACGCACTATTGTACTGGAGCGGGATCGGGAACCTCGGGGACGGATGCAAACAACACGAATTGCCTGGCATCGGAAACTGCCAGCAGCGATCCGACATTTCCCGGTTTGTCCAGTCCTAGCACCACGTTGCCTGCCTCTTTCTACACGGGAGCAAGCACTCATGCCTCGTGCGGCACGGGACTTTCGTTCTGGAAGAATCCATCAAGCGGCTATTGCCCGCCATATCCGCCAATTGGACCTGACGCCACTTGCACCACGAACTGTATTTCCAATGCCGGCAACCACGCAACAATGATTCCAGCACAGTTGTGCTATCAGAACACAGCTAAGGATGGAAATGGCTTTCTGACCGCCTTCGATGCGTCAGCTTGTTATGCGGCGGATCCATCTTCGGTGGGTTCCGGCTCGCCACCCGCACCACCCGCGCCACCCGCGCCTCCAACTAACCTTACGGGTGTCGTGAACTGATCGTTCGCGCGTCGTTGATAGAGGCATAAGATAGCGGAATACTGAACGCAGTTATTCAGTGATCTAGAGACCTCAGTTTGGACCGGTGCTTGAATCCCGGACATTTCGCAGGGCTCAAGAATTTTCGGACCGTGCTCAAACACGGTCCGAAGAACCATGCGAGATGTTCTCGAAAATATTGCCGATAGCGAGCCTGCTAAAAGCTCACGATAGAAATTCCGAGCGCCAATCAACTCCGACGAGCTGTACCCCCCAACAAATCCTGGTATTGCCGAATTGCCGCGAATGCTCGTGCTCAAGGACAAAGGCGCCGAAAAGCTTTCATCCAAACTGATGGTCGTTCAGGAACACACAATTCCCAATTCACCATCGGGAATCGGTATCGGCTTGCTGACCGGCTGTCAGGACCGGCCATATGCGTTCGAGTTGGCGATGGCGCTTGCCTCCAGGGCAGTGCAGGTTGACGTAATTGGCAGCGACGAAATTGACAGTCCAGAGCTGCACGTTACTCCCAAGGTGCGTTTTCTTAACTTTCGTGGCAGCCAGAACAATCACTTCAGCTACACAAAGAAACTGTGGAAGCTGCTCGTGTACTACGCCAGGTTGATGCGATATGTTGCGCGTCCTAAGCCGAGAGTCCTGCACATTTTGTGGAACAACAAGTTTGAGGCTTTCGACCGTACGCTCCTGATGCTGTACTGCAAGGTACTTGGGAAAAAGATTGCCTTCACCGCCCACAATGTCAACCAGGCGAGACGTGACAGGAAAGATTCGTGGTGGAATCGCGTCACACTCAAGATGCAGTACGACTTCTGCGATCACATTTTCGTTCATACTCAAAAGATGAAAAGCGAGCTTTGTAGGGATTTTGGCGTCGCGGAATCGGCTGTCACTGTGCTTCGGCATCCGGTCAACAATGCCTTTCCCGATACCAAACTCACGCCGGGTGAAGCGAAACGTAGGCTGGGTCTCAAAGATGGCGAGAAAGTGGTCTTGTGTTTGGGCAGGATCAGGCCTTACAAGGGGATCGAATACCTGCTTGACGCTTTTCGCGTGCTCTCGGCCGATCAACAGGCGAATTACCGGCTGATCATCGCTGGCGAACCCAAGAAAGGGTCCGAAGAATACCTCGACGAAATCCGGCAAACTGTTGAGAGGAATTTCAGTCAAGGGGAAGTTATTTTGAGGATTCAGTTCATTCCTGATGAGGAAATGGAGTCGTACCTCAAAGGCGCAGACGTACTAGTGCTTCCCTATAAGGAAATCTTCCAGAGTGGCGTGCTCTTTCTGGCCTATAGCTTCGGTCTGCCGGTGGTGGCGACCGACGTGGGCTCTTTCCGTGAAGAAATTCTGGAAGGCAGCACCGGATTTCTGTGCAAGCCGGGCGATCCGACAGAATTAGCCAAAGCGATTGAGGCGTACTTCGCAAGCGATCTTTATAAGAATTTGAAGGTCCGCCGCCAGGAATTAAAGGATTACGCTAACGCACAGCACTCTTGGCATGCAGTTGCCGAGTTGACTCATACTGCGTATGCAAAGATGTTGGGGAGCACATCATGAAATCCTTAGTATCAATCCTCATCCCTGCGTACAATTCGGAAGCTTGGATATCGGAAACGCTTCGGTCCGCGATAGCACAAAAGTGGGAACCGAAGGAGATCATCCTCGTCGATGACGGTTCGACGGATCAGACGCTGGCGGTTGCCCGAACGTTTGAGTCTGACCAGCTCCGCGTGTTCACGCAGAAGAACCAGGGCGCTGCTGCGACTCGAAACAAGGCCTACCGCTGTCCAAAGGAGACTACATCCAGTTCCTGGATGCGGACGACTTTATGGCGCCCGACAAGATCTCCAAGCAGATGCAGGCGCTGGGAGAATCGCCAAATAAGCGGATACTCCTGTCCGGCAGCTGGGGCAACTTCATGTACCGTTACTATCGGACGAAGTTCATACCCAGCGCGTTGTGGTGCGATTTGTCTCCGCTCGAATGGCTGGTCCGCAAGATGCAACACAACCTCTATATGCAGACCGCGTCATGGCTCGTCAGTCGCGAGCTGGCAGAAGCGGCCGGCCCCTGGGACACCAGATTGTTGGGAGATGACGATGGCGAGTATTTCTGCCGGGTCCTGCTGGCGAGCGAAGGGGTCCGGTTTGTGCCAGAGGCGAAGGTCTACTATCGCACCTCGGGCGCGAGCAGTTTGAGCTATATTGCTGGCACCGACAAAAAGCTAGTTGCTCAGCTGTGTTCGATGGATCTGCACATCCGCTACATTCGTTCTCTCGAAGACAGCCAACGGGTCCACGAAGCTTGCGTGAGGTACCTTCAAGACTGGCTGTGCGCTTTTTATCCTGACAGGCCGGACCTTGTGAAGCAAATGGAAGAAATGGCCGCGAGTCTAGGTGGAAAATTGCGGCCTCCTGCGCTCTCTTGGAAGTATTCGTGGATCGCACCGCTTTTTGGACGGCAACAAGCGAAGCGAGCTCAGGTTGTTCTGCCGCGCGTCAAGTGGTCATTGATACGACGCTGGGACAAGGCTATGTTTCAAATCGAAGACCGCAAATTCGGGGGAAAGCTTCCTAGCGCGTGTTTCAAATATTAACGACCTTAATTCCCGGGCACCTCTGGGACCCGGGTCTCTCTGGCAACCGATAAATCGATCGCAAGCGCGATCTATTATAGGCCACTCTTCGCCCAGGTTGAGCCGCTGTATAAATTGCCCGCGTGTGTCAGGAATTGGCGTGCGCACTGTTGGGAGGAGAAGTGCGATGACAAGTATGAAGGTCCTGAGCGATAAACCGCCCGCAGTCCGAGGTGGAAACGGAGTTGTGAGGTATCAGCTTTACGAGTCCATCAGCCGTCTCGTTCATTGGCTAGAGAAGAACGGCTACCGTGGGTACGACACGTTTGACGGTCTAAACGCGAAGTTCTTGCGACCGCTCACCTTCGAGAACAAATTCCTCCGCACGGTGCTCCAACAGGGCGTGCGCCGTTTCCCCGTCAACGTGCGCCCGCTGTTAGGGATTCCAAAGAGCCATTCGACCAAAGGGATGGCTTTCCTGGCGAGGGGATTCATGCGACTTCACAAAACCACGGGCGAGAAAGTGTGGGCAGACAGAGCGAAGTTTGCACTGCAATGGCTGACTAAACACCACTCCAAAGGCTACGGCGGGGTGTGCTGGGGCAACCATTTCGACTACCAATCGCGGTCTTTTTATCTGCCCAGGGGAGTGCCAACCGTGGTTTGGACGGCGCTCATCGGGCACGCCTTTCTCGACGGTTACAACCACTTCCAGAAAGATCAGTACATGCAAGTTGCAGTCAGCGCGTGCGAGCATATTCTTAACGATCTGGAGAGGTATCCCGATGAAGAGGGGGTTTGCATCAGCTATATCCCGATTGGGAAAAGCCTGGTCCACAATGCTAATACTCTTGGCAGCAGTCTCTTGGCCCGCACCTATTCTTATACCTGCAACGAAGCCTACCGAGTCCTGGCGCAGAAAGCGATGCACTACACGGCCTCCCACCAAAGACCGGATGCATCTTGGTACTACGGCGAAAAAGCCAATTTGCACTGGGTGGACAATTTCCATACAGCTTACGTATTAGATAGTTTCAAGCACTATTCCGAGAGCACCAGTGACGGCCAGTTTGATAAGCAGATGATGAGTGGGTACGAATATTGGAAGAATAGCTTCTTCCTGTCAGATGGGACCCCGAAATACTACAACCACAAAACACTGCCGCTCGATATCCAGTGCAGCTCCCAGGCGATCGACACGCTTGTTTTCTTCTGCGATCGCGATCCCGAGAGCCTGCCGCTGGCGTTGAAAGTGGCCAAATGGACGATTGATCACATGCAGGATCGTTCGGGGTATTTCTATTATCGCCGCTATTCACCATGGCTCGTGAATAAAACTCCAACTCTGCACTGGGGACAAGCGACCATGCTGTGTGCGCTCGCCGGACTTTACTGCGTGCTATAGGGCTACGACATCGCCGTGAAGAACAAAATCCTGATCATTGTAGAAAATCTGCCGGTCCCCTTTGACGGCCGCGTATGGAAAGAGGCTTGTGCATTGCGCGACGAAGGGTACGAAGTGACCGTCTTGTGTCCCCGCGGCAAGGGCTATGCGAAAGGGCATGAGGTCTTGGAGGGGATCAATATCTACCGGCACCCGATGCCGAAAGAGGGAAACAGTCCTCTCGGATATGCCTGGGAATACAGCAGCGCCCTGCTCTGGGAATTCCTGTATGCAGGGTGGATCTACTTGCAGCGCGGATTTCATGTCATCCAGGGCTGCAATCCTCCCGACGATATTTTCTTGGTTGCGTTGCCCTTCAAGCTATTTGGCGTCAAGTACATCTTCGATCACCACGATGCCAACCCAGAGCTGTACCTTTCGAAATACGGGAAGAAAGGATTCTTCTACAGGGTCCAGGTGTGGCTCGAAAAGTTCACCTACCGCTTCAGCGACGTCGTGATGGCGACCAACAACAGTTACAAGGAGCTCGCTGTAAGCAGAGGCGGCTTGGCTGAGAAGGACGTATTTATTGTCCGCAACGGACCTGATTTGAACACTTTCACAGCCGTCTCACCGAATCCTGCCCTGAAACACGGCAAGCCTTACCTTATCGGGTATGTCGGAACCATGAGTACCCAGGAGGGCTTAGATATCCTGCTGGAAGTGGCACTTTACATCAAGAGGTTAGGACGTTGCGACATCCACTTCACTTGTGTTGGAGGAGGCCCAGGATTGGCGGGACTTCGACAGATGGTGTGGGATACAAATCTTGAGGACATGGTCAATTTCACCGGACGAATTCCGGACGAACAATTGGTGGAGATTCTCTCTACAGCTGACGTCTGCGTCAATCCTGACAAGCCCTGCGAGATGAATAATATTTCCACCATGATCAAAATTATGGAATACATGGCTCTAGGTAAGCCTATAGTTCAATTCGATTTGAAAGAAGGCAGATTAAGCGCCGGGGAAGCATCTCTGTACTGCGATAAGATCAATTCAGTGAGTAGCTTTGCCGACAAAATCCTCTGGTTGCTGGAGAACCCGGACGAAAGAAAGAGGATGGGCGAGTTTGGACGCAAAAGAGTCGAAGAGCAACTGGCTTGGCAGTATTCCGTCGAGAATCTGCTCGCAGCTTATCAGAGGGCGTTCAGCAAAAGGAAACAGTCGTCGACCTGCTACCAAGCCACTGGATCGACCGGCGAAGTCTAGCTATCGCCGTATGTTATTGGCGCGCGATGCTATTGCTTGAAACGCTCTCGCGTAGCTCTTACTACAAATCCCAACGGCAAGAGGACGCCGCATTCAAGAATCGACAACTCTCGAGCGCTCAGCCGACGTTTGATGACAGCTTCGTCAGTCCAGCACGAAGTCCGATGTTGCCTTGTAAAGAAAACCCGAAGGCGCAGTCTGGTAAAGCAGTCAATTGTCCTTAGGAGCTAAACGCGATGATAACCACACGTACACCGCTACGCATTTCGTTTTTCGGTGGCGGCACCGACTATCCTATCTGGTATCGTGAGCACGGGGGCGCTGTATTGGCGACCACCATCGATAAGTCTTGCTACATAACCTGCCGCTGGCTGCCACCCTTCTTCGAATACCACAGTCGCATCTCTTATACGAAAGTTGAGAATGTCCGTAGCAACCAGGAGATTCAGCACCCGTCGGTACGCGCTTGTTTGCAGCATTTAGGAATTGACGAGGGCGTGGAGGTTCATCATATAGCTGACCTGCCCGCTCGAACTGGATTGGGTACCAGTTCGGCCTTTACGGTAGGAATGCTCCTTGGCCTCTACGCCCTAAAAAACCAGATGCGCGATAAGCACACACTCGCCACGGAAGCGATGTACGTGGAACAGGAGTTGCTAGGAGAGGCCGTCGGCGCGCAGGACCAAGTTAGTACAGCTTATGGAGGGTTCAATCGCATCGATTTCCTCACCGATGGGTCGATCGAAGTCACTCGTATATTGGCTCCAGAGAACAGGTTGAGGGAGCTTGAGCAACACCTGACGCTTTACTTCACTGGGTTCTCCCGAATTGCTTCTGAGGTCGCCAAAGAACAGGTGAGAATCACACCTTACAAGAAGAGGGAATTGGAAACGATGCTTCAAATGGTGAAGGAGGGTGAGGCCATCATTACCAATCCAAATCAGCCGATCAACGACTTCGGTCGGTTATTACATGAGACCTGGAGAGTAAAGAGAACCTTAACCGAGAAAATATCGAACCCCGAGATTGACGAAATCTACGAGGCCGGCCTTGCCTCTGGCGCTCTCGGTGGTAAGCTTCTGGGAGCGGGTGGTGGTGGTTTTATGCTGTTCTTCGTGCCACCCGAATGTCGTGCGACTCTAAGGGCACGATTGAAGAAACTATTGTGCATTCCCTTCGCCTTTTCAAATAGGGGTAGCGACGTCGTAGTGTACGAACCGGAGGAAGCGTACGACAGATCGCTTACTGCTGAGCGGAGTATGGTGTATGCGGAGCCCGACTTCCCCCTTGTCGCTGGACTGGCAATATGACTGGTAATATCAAAGACTGAGGCGGACGCTTTTTCCGCACCTTCACACGCTGGTAGCACCTACCGACTGCAGACTTCCGGAGCATGCCATTGTTTGCTTCATGGAATTGAATATCGGTTATCTACGCTCGTTGGAGAATAGCCCAAGGGTGCGAAATGTTTGCGTGAAGTATCTGCAAGACTCGTTGGTGTTCTTTTATCCGGACAGATCTGACCTTAGGAGACTCTGATTAGGCTCTCTGCTTTCCACAACCGGTCAAGTTAAAGTGTCTGAGAAATGAAGCAGAGGACACTGGCGATGATGACCGGCTTTGAGCAGTACACGAAGAAGACGCGGCGAGCGATATTTCTGGAAGAGATGGAGCAGGTGGTGCCGTGGCGGAGTTGGCGAGTTGTGCGCGCTGGTCGAGCCGCATTATCCCAAGCCGGGGAACGGGCGGCCGCCGGTGGGAGTGGAGCGCATGCTGCGGATTTACTTTCTGCAGCAGTGGTTCAACCTGTCGGACCCGGCGGTGGAAGAGGCGCTGTACGACTCGGCGGTGATGCGGCAGTTCGTGGGCATCGATTTGGGCCGTGAGCCGGTGCCGGACGAGACCACGGTGTGCAAGTTCCGGCATTTGCTGGAAGAGCACCAACTGGGCGAACAGATGCTGGGGCAGGTGAACCTGCACTTGCAAGCGCAGGGGGTGCGAATCACGACCGGCACGATCGTGGACGCGACCATCCTTCATGCACCCACTTCGACCAAGAACCGGGAGCAGCAGCGCGATCCGGAGATGCACCAGACCAAGAAGGGGAAAGCAGTGGTACTTCGGGATGAAGGCGCACGTGGGAGTGGACAGCAAGACCAAGCTCATCCACACGGCGGTGGCGACGGCGGCCAACGTCGCCGACTCGGCGGTGCTGCCCGATCTGTTGCACGGCGAAGAAACGCGGGTGTGGGGCGATCAGGCGTATCGCGGACAGACCGAAGTGATTCGGCAGTGCGCACCGCAGGCGCAGGACTGTACCCATCGGCGCTACCGCTACAAGGATCAGGTCGACGAAGTGGAGCGGGCGAAGAACCGGACCAAGTCGACGGTGCGCTCGAAGGTGGAGCACGTGTTTGGGGTGATGAAGCTGAAGTTCGGATTTGTGAAGGTGCGCTACCGAGGACTGAAGAAGAATGCCAACCAGCTGTTTGCCGTGTGCGCGCTGGTGAACCTGTATCTGGTGCGGAAAAGACTGTTGCTTCTGGCACCGGCTTAGTCTGAGAGCGAAGGTGACCGAACACGGGCGAGCCGCCGCCGACGAAGCGGGCGGAAGACCGGAAAAAACAGAATCCAAACGCTTGCACCGGCCTGGCAGAACACGTACTACCTCGAAGCCACTGGCTTATTCAGAGTTTCCCTTATAAACCGGGCACAAGAGTTGGCAAGGAGAACTGCACGTTCCGCTCTTGTCTTGGAAGTATTCCTGGATGCGAACGCTGTTTGATTGGCATGTGGCCAAGCGTGCCCAAGTATTTTTGCCTCGCGTCCGTTGGGGTTCCAGCAGCTTTGGGACAAAACTCTCTTTCGATTCGAAGAAGGAAGTCTTGCGGGTAGTCGTTTGAGCGCTTGATTCCAGGTTAGGCAGTTCATGATATCGAGGAATATCGAGGACACGATCTCTCCAAAGATGCACGTCATCACAGACTCTCGTTTGCCCATCTCTTTCTTAGCAGCACGGATTTGAAGAAGAAGCGGACAGTATCGCACCTGTGCGACGAAGATACCAAAGCTGTTCTACTGGTCGGCGGCTTGGGAACGCGCTTGCGTTCAGTGGTCCCATCCGTGCCCAAGCCGCTCGCATCTCTCGGGAACAAGTCGTTCCTTGCCTTGCTTGTTCGGCAACTGCGGTACCAAGGGGTTCGCCGCCTGGTGATGTGTACCGGTTATCTTGCTGACCTGATCGAAAACGAATTCGGCGATGGTTATGACTGGGATGTCACGATTGAATATTCGAAAGAACTGAATCCGCTCGGGACCGCGGGTGCTGTCAAGCTCGCCGGACCGTACCTTCGACATATCTCTGATTTTCTCGTCATGAACGGCGACTCGTTTCTGGAAGTCGATTTTCATCAGTTATTTCGATTCCATCGGGCGCACGGTGGGCTAGTGAGCATCGCTGTCGTTGAGTCGAATGATGCGGGCCGGTATGGCACAGTACAGGTGGACGACTCCGGTAGAGTGAGGGGCTTTTCAGAGAAGATCGGTATCAATGCCCCTGGGCTCATCAATGCAGGGGTGTACGTTTTCAGTCGAGCCGTTCTTCAGCATATCCCAGAAGGACCAGCCAGCTTAGAAAGAACCGTATTCCCGTACTTACTCGATCAGGGAGTATACGCACTCAAGCAAAACGGGATTTTCATCGATATCGGCACTCCAGAAGACTACGCCCGCGCCCAGAAGCTTTGCGATCGCCTCGATCAGTTAGCATCTAGTTAAAGCGGCCGGACTGCTGCGACACGCCAAGTTGCTAGCAGGCCCCGGGCGTCACTGTTTATGCACATGCCTTCCGGCCGTAGAGCGATAAGACGTTCATGAGAATCAAACTGACGTAATGGCTAACCCGGTTTGCGTCTGCTGTTTTCTGTGCATTGAGCAAAATGGGGAGGATGAATGAGGCAAACCAATGACTTCGAAGCTCGCGTCACCAGTTCGATCGAAGCTTCCATTGCCGTGAAGGAACGTCTGCTGAGTAGCGTCGAGGTAGTATCGAGTGTCGCGAAAGTCAGCGAGATTCTGGTCGAAGCGCTCGAGCAAGGGAATAAGGTGCTTCTGTTTGGCAACGGCGGCAGTGCGGCGGATGCTCAGCACATTGCTGCGGAATTTGTGGGACGCTTCGCCTTCGACCGCCCGCCCCTTCCAGCATTGGCTTTATCTGTGAATACTTCGTGTATTACGGCAATCGGAAACGACTATGGATTTGATCAAGTCTTCTCCCGGCAGATCGAAGCGCTGGCTCATCCAGGCGACGTCGCCATCGGCATTTCGACTAGCGGCAATTCTCCAAACGTAGTTAGCGCGTTATCTGTATCCCGGCACAAGGGTTTACACACAATTGCACTGACCGGTTGCACAGGCGGGAAGCTCAAGGACGAGGTGGACTACTGTATCTGCGTGCCCTCAAACGACACACCGCGTATTCAGGAATGCCACATCTTGATCGGCCACATCATTTCAGAACTGGTGGAACAGACCATATTTCATGAACAGAGCTGCGTTTCTAGATCGTGACGGCGTTATCAACCGAAAGCCCCCGGAAGGTCAATACGTGACGAGGTGGGAGGAAGTGCATTTTCTTCCTGACGTGGCCAGGGCGATTGCTTTGCTCAATCGAGCGGGTTTCCGCGTCATCGTAATCAGCAACCAGCGCTGCGTCGCGAAGGGACTGGTACCAGCCCCCGCTTTAGAAGCAATGCACCAGCGGATGTGTGAGGAGTTGGCCGCAAACGGTGCCAGGATCGACGCAATCTTTTACTGCCCGCACGAAAAGCATCCGCCTTGTTCTTGTCGCAAGCCGGCACCCGGCATGCTGTTGGCAGCGGCGCGCGCACATGACATTGATCTGACAGCATCGTGGATGATCGGCGATTCTAAGATCGATGTCGAGACAGGTAGAAACGCTGGATGCAAAACTGCTCGAGTTCTGACAAATGATGGGACTGCAACTCTCAATTGTAATGTGGTCGCGTCATCTCTGCTTGAGGCAGTTGACAAGCTACTGAAGTGGGATGAAATGCCCAGGATTCCCCGCTTGGACAGCGCTTACTACTAATTATCAGCCAGAAAAATCACCGCCGTTCGAGTTCTTCAGAATACCTGTGCCTTCGGCACAACGAAATAATGTGCAAGGTTGTGTGGGTCGGAAACTCCGGTTACCAATCTGCCTCACATTTGTAACGGCTGGTCCTGCATTTGGATCGTCCACCGCGCCACAGCGGCCTAAAACTGAAGTGTCTATTTCAAGGAGAACCTATGAGGGTAAGTGTATTTGGCGTGGGTTACGTGGGCTGCGTCAGCGCGGCGTGCTTGGCGCGAGAAGGGCACGAAGTAATGGGAGTAGAGGTAGATCCGTTCAAAGTGTCTGCTATTAATGGGGGACGAGCTCCATTTTGTGAGCCAGGGCTGAACGAACTAGTCGCTGAGATGGTCGCAGCCGGTCGCCTACACGCTACCACAGACCATGCTGCCGCCGTCCACAACAGTGACGTAGCCCTGATTTGTGTAGGAACTCCACCGACTTCTAATGGATCGATTCGTCTAGATTATCTAACACATGTCTTCGCTGGGATTGGCAAAGAGCTGCGAAATAAGAGTGACTACTTTGTTGTAGCGCTACGAAGCACAGTGCTGCCGAAAGTAATCGAAGAGGACTTGATCCCACTCTTGGAGCAGTACTCAGGCAAGACTGTTGGCAGGGACGTGGGTTTTGTCTACAATCCAGAGTTCCTGCGTGAAGGCACAGCACTCAGAGATTTTCATGATCCACCGTGGACGATCATTGGCTCTTGGGATACCCGCGCAGGCGACACTGTGGCGGCACTTTATCAACGGCTTCCAGCCCCGACGGTTCGGACCGATCCGAACACCGCAGTGTTAGTGAAGTATTTCAGCAATGCGTTCCATGCCATGAAGGTCGCTTTCGCCAACGAGGTTAGCTACTTTTGCCGCGAGGCGCGAGTCGACAGTAGAACGATGATGAAGGTGTTTTGTCAGGACAGCAAGCTCAACATATCCTCACGCTACCTTAAGCCTGGGTTCGCATTTGGCGGCTCATGCTTGCCCAAGGATCTGAAAGCCTTGATGTCGGAGGCGGGTAAGCAAGGACTTGACGTACCCTTACTGCACTCAATTCTGGTAAGCAACGACATCCATCTTCGCAACTGCATACAGATGGTGGTGGAGACAGGGAGGCACAGGCTAGGTCTGGTTGGGCTAACGTTTAAGGAGGGTACCGACGATTTGCGTGGCAGCCCCGCAGTGGAGATGGCCGAACGACTTATGGGCAAAGGCTTCGACGTTAGGATTTACGAACCCAGCATTGCGCCGGGAAGCTTACATGGGACTAATCTTAGTTATATTGAGAGATCGATCCCGCACATTTGGAAGGTGTTGAGCAATTCCCTCAATGAGTTAATTAACCATGCAGAAGTGATTGTTGTCATGCGGCAAGTAGGACCCGAAGATCGTGGCAAGTTCAGTGCCATGACGCAGGAACAGATATGTATAGATTTAGCAGGTGCGCTCTCGGCAGGCGAAGTCGGAAGTGAATACCGAACTATGGATGGAGCACAACTGAAAACAGAACCGGCCTTAAGCGTTTCATAAGCTGTTGCACTTCGAAAGTAAATGTACTCACAACACATTAACGTGTACTGGTGCTAGAGCTAGTCTTATAAATGCTGGTTGAAGTTGCTTGGCAATGTTCTGCGGTGCCGGAAAGCGGACACAATTCACCCATTGGAAAGTGATTGAACCGATTGTGCGATCGACACCCGCGCTCTGACTAACTCAGCGCGGCCGTTTATCGACGCCTCCTTATGGGGTCAAGTGTTGCGCTCGGGCCGGTTTCGGTCGGGGAAGGGACATGGGTGCCTATGAGATCGCTCCGCTCCGCGATCCTCGGTGGCCGTAGTTGTTGCATCGAAATCCGCTGGCTACGGTATTTCGTACACCTGGTTGGTTGGCCCCTTCACCGGACTTGTGGATATGGACCCGTTGCGTACACACCTTCGCACCAAGAGAGGCGTTGGCCAGCGGATGAGTGTTCTGTCACGTGCGCTGCTGGCTGACCGGCAGTCGCTTGGTCTCACTGCCGTTTTCCGATCATTGCGATCCGCTAGTCGACAGACCGGAAGACCTTGAAGAGCTATCGCGCGCGTTGCGGTGGAACCGGGAACAACAAGGCTGGAGATACATCCAATATAGGCCATTAGCCGTAAAACGGGTTGTAATGAGACTGATTTCGCTGAGCCTTCATCGGGGGCATCCTCGAACTACCCGGGACCACCACTCAGGACTACATCCTGTTCTACCTCTTAAATGAGCACTCGATTGAGCTGTGGAACATGCAGACCGGCCGAATCCGACATCTGGTTTCGCGCTTTCCACCAGGAATCGACTTCGGAGGGCAGCGCAAACCAGTGCGGCGTTTCTTCGCCCAAGGTTCGCAGGCACCGGAGCAGATTCTCGTAGGTCAGCCTTTTGTCGCGATCGTCTCTGATGTAGTCGGAACGAATGGTAAAGCTGAGCAATAGTCGTAAGAGATGGGAGTTCGTGGCGGATTGAGAACAAGACAGCTGACTGTGCAGTGCTAGCCTTTGCGAAGAACGTCGAGGGCAAGTTGGTCTATAAACAGGCCCACACATCTGCAACCGTGTGAATAGTCCGGAGGGACAGGGGAGGTGCAGTAACTGAAGCGTTGTGGTAGCGAGTATGGATCGGAAGATATGAGCACAAATAAGAAAGTGAGTCGCCAAATAAATGGAGGTTCGAAGTAGAGCATGGCTCCTTTGCCGAGGAGTCGACGATCAGACCGATGTCTTCATGTCAGCTAGAGGGATTGCGCCAGTATCCTTGCGCGAACAACACTGGTTCCAGCTAGCGCGATCATCATAAGGTTGGCACGGACGGTAACGAGATGCGCTTCACGAAGATCGAGATCGTTGCCGCCCTTCCGCTGTAATTAGCCCCTCAGTGTATAAGAGAAGCCCATATACGCCTCTCGCTGATCAGCCGTTAGTCAGCATTGTCACGCCGGTCTACAATGGAGGCGTCTATCTGGCCGAATGTATTGACAGTGTCTTGGCACAGACTTATCCACACTGGGAGTACACAATTGTAAATAATCGCAGCACCGACAACACTGCGGAGGTTGCTAAACGCTACGCTTCGAAAGATGAGCGCATCCATGTACATAACAATGATACATTTGTGCCGATCATCGCTAATCATAACCATGCCTTTAGTCTCATCTCTCCTACTAGCAAGTACTGCAAAGTGGTGTCGGCCGATGATGTGATATTCCCGGAATGTCTCATGCAAATGGTGCAATTGGCCGAAGCACACCCATCGGTCGGCATTGTCGGATCTTATCAGCTCAGTGGCGGTGGCGACGAATGGTGTGTCAGGTGCACTGGATTGCCATACCGGTATCGCGTAGTAAGCGGGAGAGAAATCTGCCGTCGGTACCTCCTAACCGGGTTGAGTGTGTTTGGAGCTCCTACGACGAACCTGTATCGGTGTGATCTAATCAGGAGTTCGGATGCGTTTTTCCCCAATCCAACGGCGGAGGCCGATATAAGCGCCTGCATGAAACATCTGCGGGAAGCCGATTTTGGTTTTGTGCATCAGGTTCTTTCATATGAGAGGCGTCATAGTGACCAAATAACCACTACATCGAGAAGTCTTAATGCGTATGTATCATCCAAAATCAGCGATTTGCAGGCATACGGTTCCTATTATCTAACCGAGCCGGAAGTTGAGCAGTGCCTCAAATACCTGTTAGACGAGTATTACAAGTATTTGGCTATCGCTCTAGTCAACGGTCGCGAGCCGGCCTATTGGCGGTTTCAGAAGGCGAAGCTTGATGAGCTAGGCTGTCCGCTGGACGTTGTTAGATTGGGCGCTGCGGTGTGTGTTAAGGTGCTCGAGTTGTTGTTTAATCCAAGGGATACTCTTAACAAACTGCGCAGACGCACGAATCATAAGGTTGGGCAGTCCAGAACATCGGTTCATACGGATGCGACGTTCTCGATGACTTCGCTTCTCGATGAAGGCCGGGCCGAAGCCCGAGTGAGGGACTAAGCCGGTGAGCCGCGGGCAGCCGACTATTGCCTTTTTCGGACACTTCGGACAGAGTAATGTCGGGAGTAATTTCGGCAACGATAGTACCCTCCAAGCAATTGTTTACTATCTTCGCGCTCTTGTGCCGCATGCCGAATTCAAATGCATCTGCACCGGCCCCGAGACAGTCGCAGTGGCCTACAACATCACCGCAGTGCCCATCAGGGACGTCGTAATTAAAGCGTGGGCGCTCAACAGTCCATTCGCTAGATTGGCGCGAAAAGTCGTCGTTGGCATACCCAGCGAGCTTTATCGCTGGCTGAAAGGTTTCAAAACGCTGTGGGGTGCAGACGCACTGGTTGTGCCCGGAACGGGCTTACTTACGGATGCTTACACCCTTTTCAATTGGGGGCCGTATGACATGTTCCGGTGGTCAGTTACCGCGAAATTGTGCAACTGCAAGCTCCTTTTTGTAAGCGTAGGAGCCGGTCCCATTTACAGTCGCGCCGGCAGATCTTGTGTCAAGGCAGCGCTTTCGCTGGCAGATTTCCGCTCCTATCGGGACGAGTCTACGCTGCAATATCTTAAGGGCATTGGCTTCCAGACCGGTAATGACCCGGTCTACCCGGATCTGGTCTTCAGCTTGCCCGAAAGTGTGATACCACGAGGCCACGACAGCGAGGGGCGCAGACGGGTTGTTGGCCTCGGGCTGATGGATTATGCCGGGAGGTACAGCGTCGAGAGACCGACCAGCGATGTTCGTTCGGCTTACTTGGAGACGCTCGTAGAGTTCGTAAGGTGGCTGCTGGCCCACGAATACAACGTTCGATTGTTGATCGGAGATGTGGGGGACACACCCGTGACGCGGAAGTTCGAGTCGTTGCTGAAGGAGCGGTCGGGGCCGCACGAAGATGAGCGAATTATCAACGAACCGGTCGCATCTGTGGAGGACCTATTGAGGCAGCTCGCGGCGACGGACGTCGTAGTAGCGACTCGCTTTCACAATGTCATCTTAGCGTTACTTCTAAGCAAGCCGGTGATCGCCATTTCCTTCCACCATAAATGCGCTTCCCTGATGAACCAGATGGGATTATCGGAATATTGCCACGACATTAACTGCTTAGATGCTGACAGGTTGATCGAACAATTCTGCGACCTGGAGAAAAATGCGGAGCGGCTCAAGCCTTTGATTCAACATAAAACAGAAGAATGTCGTAGAGCTTTGGATGCGCAATACGATTCTATCTTCAAAAAGATGTGGCCTGGTGGCGCTGTCCGGTGACTGTCCGCGATGCTGACCCAAACGGACAATCGTACCAATAGCTCGTACTGTGAAGTGAAGTTGAGGGGAGACGAGAGGACCATGAGAATGCGATGCAAGATCTGAAGGAGAAGACGATTCGAGGTGGTTTGGCAAGACTTTGCGCCCAAGGCGCAGATTTTGTCCTTCGCTTGGGCTCTCTTATGGCGTTGGCCCGTCTACTGGGGCCAAAGGATTTTGGCTTAGTGGGTATGGTCACAGCTTTCGCCGGAGTCCTGAATCTGTTTCGAGATTTTGGACTTTCGTCTGCCTCAATACAGCGTCCGAGCGTTACGGAGGAGCAGATGTCGACACTATTCTGGATCAACCTGTTGGTGGGCGTACTGCTCGGGCTACTAACGGTGGCAATGGCGCCGTTTATTGCTGGCTTTTACCACGAGCCTCGGCTCGTGGGAGTGACGACTGCTTCGGCCGCGAGCTTTTTCTTCAATGCCGCCGGAGTGCAACACGGAGCACTTCTGCAACGCCAAATGCGTTTTACCGCGTTGGCGATAATCGGCACCATCAGCCTAATTGTGAGCGCCGCCGTTGCCATTGGTGGCGCCATGGCCGGTTACGGATATTGGGCTCTCGTAGCGATGACACTTACTCTTCCACTCATCAGCACTCTTGGGTTCTGGTTGACCACGGCTTGGGTTCCGGGGCGGCCACACAGACAGTGTGGAATCCGTTCGATGATGCATTTCGGCGGAACTGTCACTTTGACTGGCCTCGTCGTGTATATCGCCAGCAATTTTGAGAAAGTCCTGTTAGGTCGTTTCTGGGGAGCCGATGCACTTGGGATCTATGGAAGGGCCTACCAACTTATCAATATTCCGACAGCCAATCTCAATGGAGCAGTCAGCGATGTGGCGTTTTCCGCGTTGTCCCGGCTCCAGAACGATCCCGGTCGTCTCAAGAGTTACTTCCTGAAGGGATACTCTCTGGTGTTGGCAATGACCTTGCCCATGACCTTGGCCTGTGCTCTTTTTGCGGATGACATGATTATCGTGTTTCTCGGGCCCGAGTGGAAAGCTGCGGCCGCTATCTTCCGCCTGCTGGCTCCAACGATTCTGGTTTTCGCGTTAGCCAATCCCTTGGGATGGCTGGTCACGTCGCTCGGACTGGTCCGACGGTCCTTGAAAATGTCCTTGACCATCGCACCTCTGCTAATCCTGGCTTACGTGATCGGGTTGCCATATGGACCTAGGGGGATGGCAATCGCCTACTCAACGACGATGTTACTTTGGGTCGTTCCCGCGATTGCATGGTCCGTGCACGGTACTGTGATTTCCCTTCGGGATATATTGCTGGCTGTGAGCCCACCGCTGGCGTCAAGCATCGTGGCCGCAGGGCTGGTTTTTGCAGTACGGTCAGCTTGCGGTCAGCCGTTGTCTCCTTTGCACCGACTTGTGCTGGAAACTACGGTCCTACTGGTCACATTCCTTGCGATGCTCTTGTTCGCAACGGGGCAGAAATCCTTTTACTTGGATCTTCTTAGCGGATTAAGAAACCCCTCATCAGCTAAGAAGAAGAGCTTGGCTTCGGCGTAGTAAACGAAATGTATGTCTTTTACAAGCACAGAATGCATGCGCCAATCGTTCCTGACGACAATGTCAGGAGTAAGACTACTTCGAAGGTACGTTGCCAGACCTTTCTTGCTTGCGAATGAACGGGTTTGGTACAGGCTGTCTTCCTCCATTAGGACGACTCGTCCGGTGCGCCTGTACGGTACTTTTCTGCATTCATTGGTCAAACTGCAGTCCGCACGGAGGCAGCGTCATGGCACCTTCTTTTTTCGAAACCGTCCGGAACTGGAATTGATCTGTGCTCTATCAAATCAAAGAGCCAAAGACTCTACGTTGAGACTTTCAGTGTTGGCGTGTAGCAATGGAGCCGAGGTTTACTCAATCTTATGGATAATCCGGTCGGCGCGGCCAGATTTGAAAGTCATAGCGCATGCGGTAGATATCTCAAACGAGGTTTTGGAAATCGGCATGAACGGCCTTTATTCGCCCAAACCTGACGGCCTAGTGGATTCGCCAATTTGTGACCGCATAACAGAAAGAGAAATACAAGCGATGTTTGATAGGGAGAACGACAAGCTAAGAATCAAGTCCTGGATTAAGGAAGGTATCAACTGGCAGGTTGGGGATGCCGGAGATCCTCGATTAACAGAAGTGTTGGGGGAGCAAGATATAGTAGTGGCAAATAAGTTTCTTTGCCATATGCCTCCGGCGGATGCGGAAAGATGTCTGCGTAACTTAGCTCGTCTGGTTAAGCCGGGTGGATATCTCTTTGTCTCGGGAGTCGATCTAGATATTCGAACCAAGGTTGCACTCGACTTAGGCTGGACCCCCGTTCGGGACTTAATCGAGGAAATGCACAACGGTGACCCCTCAGTGAGACGCGACTGGCCCTGGAGTTATTGGGGTCTGGAACCATTCAACAGGAAAAGGCACGATTGGGGTGTTCGTTATGCATCGGTTTTCCAGTTGGGTTTCAAGACCTAATACTGAGCGGTTGTTCATCGATGGAAAAGTGATATCAAGATTTGATCACCGGCCCCACTCTCTTTTCGGGCAGGTCGTTCACGCAGCGCCACCCACACGGTTACCGTTCAATTGACCAATCCCGCAGCCCCGGTGTTCCATGTCTTCGCCGTGTCGGGGTCGGATGTCACCGGGCCGCCCATCTTTTCTGCCATCACCAACCCGGGCGGGGGACATCGGAGGTTCCTCAGGCCGATCGAATATCCAGATCACGACAGGCGTAACCATCACGCATTCTTCGGCCTTTCGTAGTGTGCCCCATCGCCTTGTATCAGCCAACCTAGGGTGCCGGGAAGCGAACACCAGCGACGGTCAGTGAGACCACCGACCCATCGACGAGTCCACCCCGAAGGAAAAATAACTATGCCCCAAAACTACACTTTCACGTTTCGAGCGACATGCACTATTGAAAGTCGGAGTTTCATCGGAGGAGGTTTCGTGAGATTGTCTCGTGAGTTTTTCATGAAGCGTGTGCTCCGCGTCGTTGCTGTCCTGGCGCTTGCTCTATTGGCTGTTGGTCCAACCTTAGCCCAGACGTCGCCACCAGTTATAGTTAGCAGTGTTGGCTACATCAACCCCACGCCGCTGACGGTACAGACGTCAACCGCTTTCAAATCCACGGGTGCCTCCACCCTGGTGGCCTTCGTCTCCACCAATACCCCCTGGAACGGCCTGCCGGTAAGCATCAGCGGCATGAGCGACAACCTGGGCAACACATGGAATCTGCTCACCGGCCCCACTCTCTTTTCCGGCAGGTCGGCCATTCTGCGGTCTGCTATTTACTATGTGAATAGCCCGACTACCAGCGCCACCCACTCGGTTACCGTTCAGTTGACCAATCCCGCGCCTCTGGTGTTCCATGTCTTCGCCGTGTCGGGGTCGGATGTCACCGGGCCGCCCATCTTTTCTGCCATTACCGACCCGGGCGCGGGCGGGACATCGGCCAACGTGACGACGGCGCCCATAACCGTGCCGACCAACAGCTTGTTGCTAAGCTGGGTGAAGAATGAGACGAGTGCGACCGCCACCGCGGTCAATGGGTACAAGTTGGATACGCAATCGACTAGCTATTTGTGGGCCGAGTCACAAACCCCCATTAGCGCTGGTTCCTACACGGGCGACTTCCAGTACGACTCGGCCATAGGATGGCAGACGGCTATCATAGGTCTCCAGCCGTCGACCGGACCGGGGGCTTCCAGCCAAGCCATTATCACTGACCAAGACACGCCGGTCGACATTACGCTCACGGCGACGTCGCCCCAAGGTTTCCCGCTCACTTATGCCGTTTTGACCGTGCCGACACATGGCACGCTGTCGGGCTCTGCCCCCAATCTGACTTATATCCCCAACACGGGCTACACCGGTCCCGATGCGTTCACGTTTAGGGTCAACGATGGCAATACAAACAGCAACACAGCCACCGTCAGCATCACTGTGCGCGGCCTAGCACCAGTTATCGTTGGCAGTGTTGGCTACATCAACCCCACGCCGCTGACGGCACACACGTCCACCGCTTTCACTTCCACTGGCACCTCTACCCTGGTGGCCTTCGTCTCCAGCCATCCCGTCTGGAACAGCCTGCCGGTGAGCATCAGCGGCCTGACCGACAACCTGGGCAACACTTGGAACCTATTGACCGGCCCCGCTTTATTTTCCGGGAGCACGTTCACGCTGATGTCTGCTATTTACTATGTGAATGGCCCCGCTACCAGCGCCGCCCACACGGTTACCGTTCAGTTGACCAATCCCGCGCCTTTGGTGTTCCACGTCTTCGCCGTGTCCGGGTCCAATGTCACCGGGCCGCCCATCTTTTCTGCCATCACCGACCCGGGCGTGGGCGGGACATCGGCCAACGTGACGACGGCATCCATAACCGTACCGACCAACAGCTTGTTGCTGAGCTGGGTGAAGAATGAGACGGGCGCGACCGCCACCGCGCTCAACGGCTACACCCTGGATACGCAATCGACCAGCTTTTTGTGGGCCGAGTCCCAGACCCCCATTAGCGCTGGTTCCTACACGGGCGACTTCCAGTACGACTCGTCCATTGCGTGGCAGACCGCTATCGTAGGCCTCAAGCTTCACAGCACGGCGCCCCCAACACCGGTGATTACCTCGACGCCGGCCAACCCCACGAACCAGACCGGCGCCAGCTTCAGTTTCAGCGACACTGAAGCGGGCGTGAGCTTCCTCTGCCAGCTCGACGGCGGCACCTTCAGCGCTTGCTCGAGTCCAGTGACCTACTCGGGCCCCCTGACTCCGGGCAGCCACACCTTTTCGGTCAAGGCGGAAGACTCGGCCGGCAACCAGAGCGCCGCCACCAGCTTCACCTGGACCATCAACACCACCGCCCCACCTACGCCGACCATCACCTCGATGCCGGCTAACCCTACCAACCAGACCAGCGCCAGCTTCAGCTTCACCGATTCTCAGACCGGCGTGACCTTCCTCTGCCAGCTCGATGGCAGCGCCTTCACGGCCTGCTCCAGTCCCGCCACCTACTCTGGCCTCAGCCAAGGTGGCCACACCTTCTCCGTCAAGGCACAGGATTCGACCGGCAACCAGAGCGCCGACACCAGCTTCACCTGGACCATCAACACCACCGCCCCGCCCACGCCGACCATCACCTCGATGCCGGTTAACCCTACCAACCAGACCAGCGCCAGCTTCCGCTTCACCGACTCTCAGACCGGCGTGACCTTCCTCTGTCAGCGCGACGGCAGCGCCTTCACTGCCTGCTCCAGTCCCGCCACCTACACTGGCCTCAGCCAGGGCAGCCACACCTTCTCCGTCGAGGCCCAGGACTCGGCCGGCAACCAGAGCGCCGCCACCAGCTTCACCTGGACCATCAACACCACCGCCCCGCCCACGCCGACCATCACCTCGATGCCGGCTAACCCTACCAACCAGACCAGTGCCAGCTTCAGCTTCACCGATTCTCAGACCGGCGTTACCTTCCTTTGTCAGCGCGACGGCAGCGCCTTCACTGCCTGCTCCAGTCCCGCCACCTACACTGGCCTCAGCCAGGGCAGCCACACCTTCTCCGTCGAGGCCCAGGACTCGGCCGGCAACCAGAGCGCCGCTACCAGCTTCACCTGGACCATTGACACCACGGCCCCGCCCAAACCGACCATTACCTCGATGCCGGCTAACCCTACCACCCAGACCAGCGCCAGCTTCAGCTTCACCGACTCTCAGACCGGCGTGACCTTCCGCTGCCAGCTCGATAGCAGCGCCATTACCACCTGTTCGAGCCCAATGACCTACCCAGGCCCCCTGACTCAAGGCAAGCACACGTTTTCCGTGAGGGCACAGGACGCGGCAAGCAACTTGAGCAGTCCCGCGAGCTATAGCTGGAGCATCGATATATCCGCCCCACCCCCGCCGACGATCACCTCAGCGCCGGCCAACCCTACCACCCAGACCAGCGCTAGCTTCAGTTTCACTGACTCCCAGAGGGGTGTTAGCTTCCTCTGCCAGCTCGATAGCAGCGCCTTCGCCGCCTGTCCCAGTGCCACAACCTACTCCGGCCTCAGCCAGGGCAGCCACACCTTCTCCGTCGAGGCCCAGGACTCGGCCGGCAACCAGAGTTCCGCCACCAGCTTCACCTGGACCATTAACTCTACGACCCCGCCCACGCCGACCATCACCTCGATGCCGGCTAACCCTACCAACCAGACCAGCGCCAACTTCAACTTCACCGACTCTCAGACCGGCGTCAGCTTCCTTTGCCAGCTCGATGGCAGCGCCTTCACGGCCTGCTCCAGTCCCGCCACCTACTCCGGCCTCAGCCAGGGCAGCCACACCTTCTCCGTCAAGGCCCAGGACTCCGGCGGCAATCACAGCGCCGCCACTAGTTTCACCTGGACCGTTGACACCACGGCCCCGCCCATGCCGACCATCACCTCCACACCGAGTAACCCAACCAAGCAAACCAAGGCCACCTTCAAATTCATTGACTCTCAGGCAGGCGTGAGCTTCCTCTGCCAGCTCGATGGCAGCGCTTTCACCGCCTGCTCCAGCCCTGCGTCCTACTCTGGCCTCAGCAAGGGCAGCCACACCTTCTCGGTGAAGGCCCAAGGTGCCGCCGGCAACCAAAGTGGCGCTGCCAGCTTCGCCTGGAATGTAACGCCGTGACCTCGGCCAGATCTAGTGGCGAAGCAATGGCTCATGCACGTTAGACGAAGCCTATCTGAGTGGCTGCGGGTTCCCAGTGCAGTGGAGTCATTAGTCTCATCATGACCGTTCCCCCTCCAACCGGACGTTCAGCCTTCCCGAACCCGGCGGTCTGACAGCCTTCGTCACACGGCAAGCGCAGGCTAACGCGCGTACTCGATGACTCCGCTCCCGATGTAGATCAGCCCTCGGGCGACCAGGTCTTCGTTTCGGGAGTCGATCTAGATATTCGCACCAAGGTTGCACTCGACTTGGGCTGGACCCGCCGTTCGGGACCTAGTCGACGAGATCCACGACGGCGACCCCTCGATGAGACGCGACTGGCCCTGGCAGTATTGGGGTCTGGAACCGTTCGATAGGAATTGGAGTGTACGTTATGCGTCGGTTTTCCAGTTGGGTTTCAAGGACTAGTGCTTGACTCTTTTCTGCGCGGCCGAAGTTGCTGCCGTCTTCATCCGTTTGATTCACAAAACTTGTCCTGATCTTCCGGGATCTATGTTGAAACTTGAGTTTTCGTGGCAAGGACCCATAAATTCGAGCCTGGTATCACTTCGTGCCGGTTGCGTACCCCCAATTCCAGATTCCAGTCGGTATTGGCCCCAAAGCGTCGCAAGTCTGAGAAAGACATTCAGCACCGGCGTCGGCGAGGGCGAAAAACCTTTTTCAATGGGAGAATCCCTTGAGATCCCTTAATTCTCTGGCGCAACGTTTGCTCCACCCCGTTGCTGTCCTGGCGCTTGCTCTATTGGCTGTTGGTCCAACCTTAGCCCAGACGTCGCCACCAGTTATAGTTAGCAGTGTTGGCTACATCAACCCCACGCCGCTGACGGTACAGACGTCAACCGCTTTCAAATCCACGGGTGCCTCCACCCTGGTGGCCTTCGTCTCCACCAATACCCCCTGGAACGGCCTGCCGGTAAGCATCAGCGGCATGAGCGACAACCTGGGCAACACATGGAATCTGCTCACCGGCCCCACTCTCTTTTCCGGCAGGTCGGCCATTCTGCGGTCTGCTATTTACTATGTGAATAGCCCGACTACCAGCGCCACCCACTCGGTTACCGTTCAGTTGACCAATCCCGCGCCTCTGGTGTTCCATGTCTTCGCCGTGTCGGGGTCGGATGTCACCGGGCCGCCCATCTTTTCTGCCATTACCGACCCGGGCGCGGGCGGGACATCGGCCAACGTGACGACGGCGCCCATAACCGTGCCGACCAACAGCTTGTTGCTAAGCTGGGTGAAGAATGAGACGAGTGCGACCGCCACCGCGGTCAATGGGTACAAGTTGGATACGCAATCGACTAGCTATTTGTGGGCCGAGTCACAAACCCCCATTAGCGCTGGTTCCTACACGGGCGACTTCCAGTACGACTCGGCCATAGGATGGCAGACGGCTATCATAGGTCTCCAGCCGTCGACCGGACCGGGGGCTTCCAGCCAAGCCATTATCACTGACCAAGACACGCCGGTCGACATTACGCTCACGGCGACGTCGCCCCAAGGTTTCCCGCTCACTTATGCCGTTTTGACCGTGCCGACACATGGCACGCTGTCGGGCTCTGCCCCCAATCTGACTTATATCCCCAACACGGGCTACACCGGTCCCGATGCGTTCACGTTTAGGGTCAACGATGGCAATACAAACAGCAACACAGCCACCGTCAGCATCACTGTGCGCGGCCTAGCACCAGTTATCGTTGGCAGTGTTGGCTACATCAACCCCACGCCGCTGACGGCACACACGTCCACCGCTTTCACTTCCACTGGCACCTCTACCCTGGTGGCCTTCGTCTCCAGCCATCCCGTCTGGAACAGCCTGCCGGTGAGCATCAGCGGCCTGACCGACAACCTGGGCAACACTTGGAACCTATTGACCGGCCCCGCTTTATTTTCCGGGAGCACGTTCACGCTGATGTCTGCTATTTACTATGTGAATGGCCCCGCTACCAGCGCCGCCCACACGGTTACCGTTCAGTTGACCAATCCCGCGCCTTTGGTGTTCCACGTCTTCGCCGTGTCCGGGTCCAATGTCACCGGGCCGCCCATCTTTTCTGCCATCACCGACCCGGGCGTGGGCGGGACATCGGCCAACGTGACGACGGCATCCATAACCGTACCGACCAACAGCTTGTTGCTGAGCTGGGTGAAGAATGAGACGGGCGCGACCGCCACCGCGCGCAACGGCTACACCCTGGATACGCAATCGACCAGCTTTTTGTGGGCCGAGTCCCAGACCCCCATTAGCGCTGGTTCCTACACGGGCGACTTCCAGTACGACTCGTCCATTGCGTGGCAGACCGCTATCGTAGGCCTCAAGCTTCACAGCACGGCGCCCCTAACACCGGTGATTACCTCGACGCCGGCCAACCCCACGAACCAGACCGGCGCCAGCTTCAGTTTCAGCGACACTGAAGCGGGCGTGAGCTTCCTCTGCCAACTCGATGGCAGCGCCTTCACGGCCTGCTCCAGTCCCGCCACCTACTCTGGCCTCAGCCAAGGTGGCCACACCTTCTCCGTCAAGGCACAGGATTCGACCGGCAACCAGAGCACCGCTACCAGCTTCACCTGGACCATTACGCTCGTGCCCGGGGTGAGCAGCGTCTCGCCGAACAACGGAGCGACGACGGGCGGTACAGCGGTGACGATCACGGGTACGAACTTTGCCGCCGGGGCAACGGTGACGTTTGGTGGTACGGCGGCGACGAACGTGGTGGTGGTGAGCGGGACATCGATCACGGCCACGACGCCGGCGCATGCCGCGGGAGCGGTAACGGTTGTGGTGACCGTCAACGGTCAGAGCGGCAGCTTGAGCAATGGCTTCACCTACAACGGGACGGGAGGAGTCAGTTTCGGCCAGGTAGCGGCGGCGACCCCACAGGTCCCGACGCAGGTGGTGACGGTGACGTATCCAGGAGCACAGACGGCGGGAGACTTGAACGTAGTGGTAGTCGGCTGGAACGACACGACCTCGACGGTGCAGACGGTGAAAGACAGCGCCGGGAACAGCTACAGTCTGGCGATTGGACCGACGAGTGGAACTGGCCTGCGACAATCGATCTACTATGCGGCGAACATTGTGGGCGGCAGCAACACGGTGACGGTGACGTTCAACCAGGCGGCGGTGTATCCCGATATCCGCATTCTGGAGTACCGGGGAGTGAGTACGCTGGACGTGACGGCAGGGGCGAGCGGGAACAGTGCGACGGCGAGCAGCGGAGCGGCGACCACGACGGTGGCGAACGAGCTGATCTTTGGGGCCAACACGGTGGCGACGACTTCAACTGCAGGCAGCGGGTTCACGGCGCGGATCATCACCTCTCCGGACGGAGATGTTGCGGAAGACAAAATAGTGACAGCGGCGGGCAGCAACAGTGCCACAGCCCCTCTGTCCTCCTCCGGACCCTGGGTCATGCAGATGATCACATTCTCAGCGGTTTCCGGACCAGCCCCGAGTGTGAGCAGTGTGCTTCCTAACAACGGGTCGGCCGCAGGAGGGACCTCTGTCACGATCACCGGAACAAACTTCGCTTCCGGAGCGACGGTAAGTTTCGGCGGCGTAGCGGCCACGAACGTCAGCGTTGTAAACAGTACGACCATAACAGCAACGACGCCAGTAGGGAGTCCAGGAGCGGTGACGGTGACGGTGACCAACCCCGGTGCGGTGAGCGGGAGTTTGGCGAACGGGTTCACCTATGTGGTGGTGCCTACGGTGAGCAGTGTGTCGCCGAACAACGGAGCGACGACGGGCAGTACAGCGGTGACGATCACGGGTACGAACTTTGCCGCCGGGGCAACGGTGACGTTTGGTGGTACGGCGGCGACGAACGTGGTGGTGGTGAGCGGGACATCGATCACGGCCACGACGCCGGCGCATGCCGCGGGAGCGGTAACGGTTGTGGTGACCGTCAACGCTCAGAGCGGCAGCCTGAGTAACGGCTTCACCTACGTAGCTTCGCCCACGGTGAGTGCTATTGCACCCGGCAGCGGGTCAACAGCGGGAGGGACGGCGGTCACGATCAGCGGCACGAATTTCGCCACGGGAGCAACGGTGAAATTCGGCAGTGGCACGGCGACAAGCGTGGTGGTGGCAAGCGCCACCTCGATTACAGCGGTCACTCCGGCTGGCAGCGTGGGAGCGGTGACGGTGACGGTGACCAACCCCGGTGCGGTGAGCGGGAGTTTGGCGAACGGGTTCACCTATGTGGTGGTGCCTACGGTGAGCAGTGTGTCGCCGAACAACGGAGCGACGACGGGCAGTACAGCGGTGACGATCACGGGTACGAACTTTGCCGCCGGGGCAACGGTGACGTTTGGTGGTACGGCGGCGACGAACGTGGTGGTGGTGAGCGGGACATCGATCACGGCCACGACGCCGGCGCATGCCGCGGGAGCGGTAACGGTTGTGGTGACCGTCAACGGTCAGAGCGGCAGCCTGAGTAACGGCTTCACCTACGTAGCTTCGCCCACGGTGAGTGCTATTGCACCCGGCAGCGGGTCAACAGCGGGAGGGACGGCGGTCACGATCAGCGGCACGAATTTCGCCACGGGAGCAACGGTGAAATTCGGCAGTGGCACGGCGACAAGCGTGGTGGTGGCAAGCGCCACCTCGATTACAGCGGTCACTCCGGCTGGCAGCGTGGGAGCGGTGACGGTGACGGTGACCAACCCCGGTGCGGTGAGCGGGAGTTTGGCGAACGGGTTCACCTATGTGGTGGTGCCTACGGTGAGCAGTGTGTCGCCGAACAACGGAGCGACGACGGGCGGTACAGCGGTGACGATCACGGGTACGAACTTTGCCGCCGGGGCAACGGTGACGTTTGGTGGTACGGCGGCGACGAACGTGGTGGTGGTGAGCGGGACATCGATCACGGCCACGACGCCGGCGCATGCCGCGGGAGCGGTAACGGTTGTGGTGACCGTCAACGCTCAGAGCGGCAGCCTGAGTAACGGCTTCACCTACGTAGCTTCGCCCACGGTGAGTGCTATTGCACCCGGCAGCGGGTCAACAGCGGGAGGGACGGCGGTCACGATCAGCGGCACGAATTTCGCCACGGGAGCAACGGTGAAATTCGGCAGTGGCACGGCGACAAGCGTGGTGGTGGCAAGCGCCACCTCGATTACAGCGGTCACTCCGGCTGGCAGCGTGGGAGCGGTGACGGTGACGGTGACCAACCCCGGTGCGGTGAGCGGGAGTTTGGCGAACGGGTTCACCTATGTGGTGGTGCCTACGGTGAGCAGTGTGTCGCCGAACAACGGAGCGACGACGGGCGGTACAGCGGTGACGATCACGGGTACGAACTTTGCCGCCGGGGCAACGGTGACGTTTGGTGGTACGGCGGCGACGAACGTGGTGGTGGTGAGCGGGACATCGATCACGGCCACGACGCCGGCGCATGCCGCGGGAGCGGTAACGGTTGTGGTGACCGTCAACGGTCAGAGCGGCAGCTTGAGCAATGGCTTCACCTACAACGGGACGGGAGGAGTCAGTTTCGGCCAGGTAGCGGCGGCGACCCCACAGGTCCCGACGCAGGTGGTGACGGTGACGTATCCAGGAGCACAGACGGCGGGAGACTTGAACGTAGTGGTAGTCGGCTGGAACGACACGACCTCGACGGTGCAGACGGTGAAAGACAGCGCCGGGAACAGCTACAGTCTGGCGATTGGACCGACGAGTGGAACTGGCCTGCGACAATCGATCTACTATGCGGCGAACATTGTGGGCGGCAGCAACACGGTGACGGTGACGTTCAACCAGGCGGCGGTGTATCCCGATATCCGCATTCTGGAGTACCGGGGAGTGAGTACGCTGGACGTGACGGCAGGGGCGAGCGGGAACAGTGCGACGGCGAGCAGCGGAGCGGCGACCACGACGGTGGCGAACGAGCTGATCTTTGGGGCCAACACGGTGGCGACGACTTCAACTGCAGGCAGCGGGTTCACGGCGCGGATCATCACCTCTCCGGACGGAGATGTTGCGGAAGACAAAATAGTGACAGCGGCGGGCAGCAACAGTGCCACAGCCCCTCTGTCCTCCTCCGGACCCTGGGTCATGCAGATGGTTACATTCAAATAAACTCCGAACCGCTACTGCTATCAATCTTGTATTGGGCTGATCATTCTTCAGGCGTAAACCGCAACGGCGCCTTGGTGGACAGGCCTGAGGTGCCGAAATAGCGAAAGCGTCGTCGGAGAAACCCGGGCGGTAGCTTGCCAGAGTTAGTCTCGGGGCTCTCACGACGAAACCACCGTCGCCCTCCAGAAATGTGGAAAAACCGGGAGATTCCAGTTGAACGTGAGGAACAGGATGAGGGATCATTGGCGGCAAAATCCTGATGTGTTGGCATGAAGCTAACTTCCGACTCTAAAAGTGTTGTGTCTAAGACCGCCCGTTTGGCTGCGTTCGCGGCGCTTGCCTGTTTGGTGTTGCCGGTCGCCGTATCATTTGCGGCGACGATCGCTTACGTACAAAACAATTATGCGGATCCACAGTCATCGCCAGCGAGCGTGGCGGTGAAGTTCAACGCTGCGCAGAAAGCGGGTGATCTCAATGTCGCGGTCGTGGGCTGGAACGACAGCACGGCAACGGTGAGCTCGGTCACCGACAGCAGCGGAAACACTTACGTGCGCGCGGTGGGACCGACGATCGTCACCGGCGCTCTTTCCCAGTCCATCTACTACGCCCGGAATATTTTGGCGGCGGCGGCCGGAGCGAACACGGTCACAGTGCAATTTTCCACGGGGGCAGCGTTTCCAGACATTCGAATTCTGGAGTACAGCGGTGCGGATCTAGCGAGTCCGGTAGATGTGACGGCAGTTGCTACGGGGAATGGGGGAACGAGCAACAGCGGGTCGGCCACGACGACGAACCCCACGGACCTTATTTTCGGAGCGAATACGGTCACGGGCGCGACGCGTGGCCCGGGCACGGGTTTTACCCAACGGGTGCTGACTTCGCCCGACAGTGATATCGCGGAGGATCGATCAGTCACCACGACCGGCGCATATAATGCGACCGCGCCGGCCAGCGGGAAGTGGATCATGCAGATGGTAGCTTTCCGCACCCCCGTCTCAGTCAGTGACACGCAGCCGCCCACTGCGCCGAGCAACCTCACCGCGACCGTGGTCAGCGGGAGCCAGATCAATCTGGGATGGACGGCCTCAACGGACAACGTGGGGGTGACGCAATACCTGGTAGAGCGTTGCCAGGGGGCGGGGTGCACGACCTTCGCGCAGATTGGGGCATCGACGGGGACGACATACAACGACACGGGGCTGACGGTAAACACGAGCTACAGCTACCGGGCGCGGGCGACGGATGCGGCCTCGAACCTGGGCCCATACTCGAACGTGGCCAGTGGAACCACACTGTCTCCGGACACGCAGCCACCGACAGCGCCCAGCAACCTCACCGCGACTGCGGCGGCGAGTGGAACCCAGGTCAATCTGGGATGGACGGCATCGACGGACAACGTGGGGGTGACGCAATATCTGGTAGAGCGCTGCCAGGGGGCGGGGTGCACGACCTTCGCGCAGATTGGGACATCGACCGGGACTACGTACAACGACACCGGGCTGACGGTAAATACGAGTTACAGCTATCGGGCGCGAGCGACGGATGCGGCCGGGAACCTGGGCCCGTACTCGAATGTGGCCAGCGTGACCACACCGGCTCCGGACACGCTGCCGCCGACAGCACCCAGCAACCTCACCGCGATACCAGCCAGCGGGAGCCAGATAAATCTGAGTTGGACGGGCTCAACAGACAATGTTGCGGTTACCGGGTATCGCGTGGAGCGCTGTCAAGGACTCAGTTGCTCGAACTTCACCCAGATTGCGACACCGGCAACGACAACATACAGCGATGCGGGCGTGTCGACGGGCAGCTACAGCTACCGGGTGCGAGCAACGGATGCCGCGGGGAACCTCAGTGCCTATTCAAACGTGGCCACTGGCGTGATTCCGGACACGCAACCGCCGACGGCGCCGAGTGCCTTGACGGCCGTAGCTAACGGGAATCAGATTGGCTTGAGCTGGACGGCGTCGACGGACAACGTAGGCGTAACCGGATATCTATTGGAGCGCTGCCAGGGCGCCGGGTGCGCAACCTTCGCCCAGATCGCCAGTCCCACGGTGACAACGTACAACGACGCCGGTCTGACGACGGGAACCAGCTATACCTACCGCGTGCGAGCTGGCGACGCCGCCAACAACCTGAGTCCTTACTCTAATGTGGCCAGCGCAACCACATTTACGGCAACTGCGATCACTTTCGTGCAGAGCAATTATGCGACTCCCCAGTCATCGCCCACGAGCGTGGCGGTGAAGTTCAACGCGGCGCAGAAAGCGGGTGATTTCAATGTCGCGGTCGTGGGCTGGAACGACAGCACTGCAATGGTGAGCTCGGTCACCGACAGCAGCGGAAACACTTACGTGCGCGCGGTGGGACCGACGATCGTCACCGGCGCTCTTTCCCAGTCCATCTACTACGCCCGGAATATTTTGGCGGCAGCGACGGGAGCGAACACGGTCACGGTGCAATTCTCCACGGGAGCTGCGTTTCCGGACATTCGAATTCTGGAGTACAACGGCGCAGATTTAGCCAGTCCAGTAGATGTAACAGCAGCCGCGACAGGGAGCGGAGGGACACCCAACAGCGGGTCGGCCACCACGACGAACCCGACGGATCTCATTTTCGGGGCGAACATGGTCACGGGCCTGACGAGTGGGCCGGGCACGGGCTTCACGCAACGGGTGCTGACGTCGCCGGACAGTGACATTGCGGAGGATCGGGCAGTCACCACGGTCGGAAGCTACAGTGCGACTGCGTCGGCGAGTGGCAGCTGGATCATGCAGATGGTGGCCTTCCGCACACCTGTCTCAGGAGTTGACACGCAGCCGCCGACAGCTCCGAGCAACCTCACCGCGATCGCAGCCAGCGGGAGCCAGATCAATCTGGCATGGACGGCATCGACGGACAACGTGGGGGTGACGCAATACCTGGTAGAACGCTGCCAGGGAGCGGGCTGCACGACCTTCGCGCAGATTGGGACCGCGACGGGGACGACATACAACGACCCGGGGCTGGCGGTAAACACGAGTTACAGCTACCGGACGCGGGCGACGGATGCGGCTGGGAACCTGGGCCCGTACTCGAACGTTGCCAGCACGACCACGCAGGCACCCGACACGCAAGCCCCGACCGCGCCGTCGAATCTGACCGCGACGGCAATCAGCGGAAGCCAGATTAATCTGGGATGGACAGCGTCCACGGATAACGTTGGCGTAACCGGGTACCTGATTGAGCGCTGCCAGGGCGTGGGATGCACAAGCTTCGCACGTCTCCTGACGGTGCCGGGAACGACTTACAGCGACACCGGTCTGCTTCCGAACACGAGCTACACTTACCAGGTAAAGGCGACTGACGCTGCGGGGAACTTCAGCCCGTACTCCGGCACTGCGACGGCGAGCACTCTGGCAACGATTACCGGGCTGGTGGCTGCCTACTCCTTTGATGAGGGATCGGGTACGACCGTCGCTGATTTGTCAGGCAATGGAAACACCGGAACGCTTTCGAACACCACCTGGACGGGCGCCGCCAAGTATGGGAATGCTCTCGTATTCAATGGTTCTAGCTCGCGAGTTACGATTAACGACGCCGCCTCCCTGCATCTGACCACCGGTGTGACGCTCGAGGCATGGGTGAATCCCTCCACGGTAAGCACCACCTGGCGGGACATTGTTTACAAAGGCAACGACAATTACTTCCTTGAGAGCACGACGAATACCGGCGCACCGGGAGCCGGAGTCACAGTTGGTTCGGTAGACGCCGTGACCCGGGGGAGCACACCTCTTACGGTGAACAGCTGGTCGCACCTGGCTTTGACCTATGATGGTTCGGCATTGCGGCTCTACGTGAACGGCGTACAGGTGTCGAGCTTGGCCCAGCCGGGGAGCATCGCGGTTTCCTCCAACCCGCTCCAGATTGGTGGAGATAGCATCTTCGGCCAATTCTTCACCGGAACGATTGACGAGGTCCGGGTGTACAACACGGCTCTCAATCAAGCGCAGATCCAGACAGATATGGCTACTCCAGTTGGCAGTGGCGGTTCTCTGCCGCTGGCCAGCCTCAGCAGCCCGACGATCAACTTCGGAAGTGTGTCGACTGGATCGACGAGCCCGGCGCAGCCGGTGACGCTAACCAATACTGGAGGCGTAACTCTGGCGATCAGCGCGATTGCGGTTTCCGGAAATAACTCCGGCGATTTCGCGCAGACGAACAATTGTGCGGCGACTCTGGCACCGGGGACGTCCTGCACGATCAATATCACTTTTACCCCTACAACCACTGGTGGGCGCATTTCGGGAGTAAGCATCGCCGACAACGCTCCGGGCACTCCACAGACGATTGCGCTGTCGGGCACGGGAACCGGATTCGCCGTCACCCCGCGTCAGACCGCGCTAACGTTTGCCCAGACCCAATCGTTTACTGTAACCAGCGGAACCGTAACCTGGTCAGTTGACGGAGTAGCGGGTGGATCAGCGTCCACAGGTACGATCACCAGCAATGGTGTATACACTGCCCCGAGTAGCGCCGGTACTCACACGGTGACCGCAACCACGACGGATCTTTCTCAGTCGGCAAACGCCACCGTTTACATCACCAACTATCCCGGCACATTTACGCACCACAATGACAACCTCCGAACGGGACAGAACATCAACGAAAAGGTTTTGACTCCTGCCATCGTTAACCAGGCGCAATTTGGCAAGCTCTTCTCCTACACGCTGGATGGGATTGCTTTCGCCTCGCCGCTTTACGTGGCCAATGTGAACATCAGCGGGAAAGGCGTCCACAATGTTGTGTATATCGCGACGGAACATGACAGCGTTTACGCCTGGGATGCGGACGGACTGAGCAGCACTCCACTATGGCAGGCCAGCTTCCTCAAGTCTGGTGTCACGTCGGTTCCTTGCGCCAATACTGGCGAATGCGGAGACATTCCGACTGAAATTGGGATTACCGGGACCCCCGTCATTGATCCGGCCAGCGGCACATTGTATGTAGTGGCCAAGACGAAGGAGGGAGTCAACTATGTGCAGAGGCTACATGCGCTGGACATCAAGTCGGGAGCCGAAAAGTTCGGCGGCCCGGTAGCGATCCAGGCGAGCGTGTCGGGATCCGGCCAAGGCTCCTCGGGCGGCCAGATGGCGTTCAATACTCTGCGAGAAAATCAACGTCCCGCGCTCTTGCTCAGCAATGGAAATGTCTACATAGGATGGGCTTCGCACGGAGACCAGCTCCCATGGCACGGCTGGGTCATCGCCCATAACGCAACCACCCTGCAACAGGTGGCAGCGTATTGCGTCAGCCCCGACGGTTATGGAGGTGGCATCTGGTCGAGCGGCGGAGGTTTGGGAGCCGACTCCAGCGGAAACGTCTACTTCAACACCGGTAATGGAGATTTCACGGTAAACACCGGAGGCAGAGATTACGGTGATAGCGTCTTGAAACTGAGTCCGACGGGAACTGTTGTTGACTACTTCACCCCGTTCGATCAGGCGAACATGGAGTCGCAGAATTTCGATCTCTCGTCCGCCGGTCCAGTCCTGCTGCTGGATCAGCCCGGATCTTTCCCGCACCTGCTGATCGCAGCGGCGAAGTCGGGAACGATTTACGTCGTTAACCGCGACAACATGGGCCACTTCCACGTGGGCAGCGACAGCCAGATTCCTCAGTCTCTCCCTGGCATTCTTCCCAACGGGTTGGCGGAGGAAGGGAACTACAGCGCTCCGGCATTCTTTAACGGGTATGTTTATTTTGCCGCTGTGAACGATACCCTGAAAGCGTTCCAGCTAACCAACGGGCTGTTGTCGAGCGGACCCACCTCACAGTCATTGGACGTCTACCCGAACCGTGGCGGGTCGTTTGCAGTTTCAGGCAACGGCAACAGCAACGGCATCGTGTGGGCAATGCAGGACAATAATCCTGGAAATGGAGTTCTGCGTGCCTATGACGCGGGCAATCTGGCCAACGAGCTTTACGACAGTAACGAGGCTGGATCGCGCGATACGTTTGGAGTGGCCTCGAAATTCAGCATTCCGCTGGTAGCCAATGGAAAGGTTTTCGTGGGGGCTCAGAACCAGCTGATTGGTTTCGGTTTGCTGCCGTGAGGCGCGTGATCGTCGGGTTGACGTTCGTGGCGCTGGCCATGGTTCTTGCCGTGCCCGGCAGGGCGGCGGACGGACCACAGATCTACGTCTCCAACGAAGACAGCGGCGAGATCACGCTGGTTGATCCCGTGGCGGGTCAAGTCCTCCAGCGCATCAGCGTGGGCAAGCGCCCGCGCGGCATCAAGCTGGCCCCGGGCGGCAAACTGCTCTACGTGGCGCTTTCCGGTTCTCCCAGCGCGGGCCCTGGCGTGGACGAGTCCAAGCTTCCGCCCCCGGATCGCTCGTCCGATGGCATCGGGGTTGTCGACCTCGCGACATTCAAGCTTTTGCGCACGCTCCCCAGCGGGCAGGATCCGGAGGCGTTCGACGTATCGCCGGATGGCCGGACACTCTTTATCTCGAATGAAGAGACGGCGGAGGTGACCGTCCTGGATATTGCAACCGCCCGCGTCACTCGAACAGTGGCGGTGGGCAGGGAACCGGAAGGTGTAACCGTCCGCCCGGACGGCAAAGTCGTGTACGTCACTTGCGAGGGTGACGCCGAAGTTGTAGCTATCGACACGGCAACCCTCAGAGTTATTTCCCATATGCACACTGAGCCAAGGCCAAGGTCCGTTGTCTTTACTCGCGATGGCTCGACCGCGTTCGCCACGGCGGAACGGGGCGCTGCGGTTACGGTGCTTGACGCAGTCAGGCATAACGCCATCGAGACGATCAAAATTCCATCCGAGGCGGGAAAGGCCATGCCAGCCAGGCCTATGGGGTCAGTACTTGCGCCTGATGGCAAGCACATCTATGTTTCCGACGGTCGAGGTGAATCGGTAGCCATCATTGATGTTGCCACCCGCAAGGTTGCGCGCATGATTGATGATGTCGGAGCCCGCCCTTGGGGGATCGGGGTGAGTTCGGACGGTAGGAACATCTACACCGCCAACGGTCCTTCCGATGACGTATCGGTCATTGATGTCGGGACGGGACGGGTTGATCGACGGATCAAGGTAGGTTCCCGCCCATGGGGGTTGGTAGTCGCCGCGCGCCCCTAGGGCGCAGTCTGCGCAATTCGCCTGGTTCTCCGCGGGTGCTGAAGAGACTTGTTTAGAACTAGGGAATGACCATCGTGAGTTGGTTCGAAAACGAACTTTCCGACGAGTTCGCATCGAGCGACGTCGCGACATAGTAGTAAGTTGTGCTTGGGTTGACAGTATTGTCCACAAAGCTTGTGCCCGGTTGGGGAGATGAATTCAGCTTCGTAGGATACGGTCCGCCGGAGAGAGTCCCGCGGTAGATGTTATAACCCACCACCGCGGAAGGGCTCGGGTCCCAGGAAAGATCCACGCTGTGTCCGGAGGATTGAGTTCCCGCGCCGGTGAGTGTTTGCCCAGTTGGAGAGTTGGATGCGTCACTGATAAACGAGATGCTGCCGGAAGCGGCGCCTGAAATCTGGGGCGAGAAGGTGACCGTATAGTGGAGCGCTCTGTCCAGCTGTCAACGCGACCGGAAAATCGATCCCACTGACGGAATACCCCTGACCGCTCCAACTCGCCGAGGAAACCGTCAAAGGGGAAGCACCGGCGGTCAGCGTGCCTGTCAGACTGCTGCTGCCACCGACCGTCACATTTCCAAAACCGATAGTGGACGGTGAGGCAGAGAGGGTTGCCGCATTACCAGTTGCGGTCTTCGCCGCGACTGTTCCGCCTCCACAGGCGGTTAGCAGGATAGCCGAAAGCAAACCCACTGCCAGGAAGTATCTTGACATGAATCGACCCATAGCCTGCCTAGTAACCCATATTGTGCCGGACGGGAACGACCTTTCCTAGAGACCCAAAATACATGGCCTGATTTGACAAGGGATCCAATCCTTCCGTAACTGTTCGGCGGAACGTGAAATGCCCGCCCAGTCAGGCCTTTCGGCACCCCCTCGGGACGGCCTTCGCCTTTTCTTTTCATCGAGCTGGGTTTTTCCCAGCCTCAAAGCGTGACAGGTCTCTCCTTCCAGGTGCCAAGTGGCGTCGCTCCCTCAAGCCAGCGTTGCGGGTTTGAGGTTTTCTATTGTAGGAACCGGACTACTGCTTTGCAACCGGAGCTGTTTCCGTTCTTCCAATCTGCGATTTAACAACCGTTCTGATTTACTCCCCCGTCCTAGCCATCTCAGGGCAAGTCTTTGTCGTGCTTCGATCTCGTTTCCCGATGGTATGAATCGGGACGGAGAACATTCATGCCGCCATCGCAGTTCGCGGGCAGGTCGTTATTGTGCCGGAATCACCATCTGAAGCTGGTTCGAATATCCGCTTTCTGCGCCAGCGGAGTTCACTGCTGTACTGACGTAGTAGTAGGTCTTCCCGTTCTGGACCGTGCTGTCGGTGTAAAGCGTGCTGGGGTCGAGATTGGAATTGACCTTGGCGTAAGGGCCGCCGGAAGTTGTACCGCGATAGACGTTGTATCCGACCACTGTAGACGGGCTCGGACTCCAGGATAAATCGGCACTGTGCTGTATTGGCGCTGCGCCTGTTCCAGTCAGAGTTTCCGTGGCAGAGGAAGCCGACCCGAGAAACGAGATGCTCGCCGAGGCGGTACCGCTGATCTGAGGCGAGAACTTGATGGTAAACGGCACGCTCTGGCCTGCGGGGATATTGAGTGGGAAGGTCAAGCCGCTCAGCACAAATTCGGAGCTGTTCGAGGTGGCCGAAGCCACGGTCACGCTGGAGCCGCTCGCGCTTAGGGTTCCTGTCTGGCTCTGGCTGGTTCCAACTACCACGTTGCCGAAGTTGATCGATCCAGGAGCAACGCTCAGTTGGCCAGGGCTCGTGCCAGTCGCGGATAGCGTTACGCTGACGTTCGCATTTGAGGCATTGGATGACAGGGTAAGTGTTCCGCTCGCTATCCCCGCTGACTTCGGCGCAAATGACACCGAGAGCGTGAGACTTTCCTTTACGGCCAGAGTCTGGGGGAGGTTGATGCTGCCAAGGCTGAACCCGGTGCCCGTCACCGTCGCTTGAGAGATGGTCACGCTTGAACCGCCGGAGTTGGTTACGGTTTCATTCAGTACCTGGCTGCCGGGTAGCTGGATGCTCCCGAAATTCAGAATCGAAGGGCTGGTGCCGAGGAAGCCAGGAGTTGCGGGCGGCGGGGCGGGGACTGGGGTCGCATCGGTACCGGTGCCCGCGAGAAAAATTGTAGATGTGTCAAGGCGCCGCCAGCCGTTTCTCCCTAGTCGAGCGGATACCACATACATCCGGCCGCCTGCGGCGCCCGCGGACAATGGGGTAAAGGTGGCGGCCAAGCGCACACTTTGCCCGGGCGTGACGGTCACTGGCAGGTTTGGGCCGCTGTAGCGGAACGCACTCCCGGACACGCTGGCGCGGCTAATGGTGAGACTTGATCGGCCGGTATTGCTGATCACGGTCGCGGTTGTGCTGCTGCTGCCAACCGGGACGCTGCCGAAATTGAGGGTGGAAGCACTTGAAGTGGAAGAACTGAGGACCAGCTGTCCTGCCACCGCGATCGAACACCAAACAACGTTGAGCAAAACCGCTCTCGACCAGGAACCTCTCCGTGGTAAACCGAGACACCTTCTCATTGTGCCGCCTCTCATGCTCGTGCTTGCGCACGGCGGGGGTTATGGGGCGACTGCACTGCGGTTCGGACCGCCGAGGATTGCTGGCGATCAAACTCACGCTAGCTACAGTTTCCTCATGCTCTCTTCCCGCCACCGAGATGCGATAGGTCACGGAAGGGCATGCAGCACTACACGTTGGTACATACGTCAGCTCGTCCAGAATCCCCGAAAGTTGTGTGTTACTGGTTTGGGTGAGCATTGAGAGAAGAAAGTTCACGTGGTTTGGGGAAGGCATTGCGTTGATAAGAGGACGAGTGTGCTGGCTAAAGCGCCGATCTAGCCTGTGGAAATCTGCGGCGTCGTCCCTCCGGTGAGCTTGTCATCGAACCACGAAAAGACGCTTTCGGGCCAGTTTGCTTGATCGCAATACATACCGCAGGCAAATGTCCCGCTGACTTCGTTAGTACCGCTGAATCTGTTGCCACGACTGGGTCTGAAGAGTAGAATCCCACGTTAGTTAGTCACTTCTCGAAAAAGAAGCCCAGCCTATAGTCCTCGCGGACGTGCCCCTTCGTGCTCTGGTGGGGTGTTAAGCCATCTGTCAACATGCAGGTCGGCCTCGCGGAAGGAACAAAGGTATGGGAAAACCCAACGACGTGGCCCGCCCAGCGTTTCAGCCGCAACGCAAGCACCGTCGTTTCTCGGTACGCTATCCCGTCCAAGTGAAGTTTATTCCGGGCGATGCCCTTCCGGGAATTCACGCCGTCAGCAACAACATAAGCATCGGCGGTGTGCTGTTGGAAACCGATGCGCCGCTTCCGCAACATTGCGATGTGAGTTTCGTCGTAACGGTACCGGAACATCGAGTTGTGGGTCCTATTCAGATCGTCGGCGAGGGCGAGGTGGTACGGGTCGAGCCGCACACATCAGGCTCAGGGTTTGCTATCGCGGTGAGGTGTACACGCCCGATATCAAAACTGGAGGATTATCTCCCGGCATCCGCGAGCTGAAGCCAGGGCTCTTCAATCCGCCTCCGTCCGATGGCGACAACCTCCATCGATTTAACAACTGCTGTAAAGAGGCGATTACGCCAGTTGAGACTTACTGGTGTCATGGCGATATCTCGAGAACAACCCTTTTTGAGCTACCACCAATTCCACGACTTTCATTGACTTGCCTACGTTTCCGCCGTAACAGTTTCGATCAGCGTGTTGCATTGAATGATTAGCGTCCATTAGGGTCCAGCCAAGAATGGAATACAAGCTGACACCCCAGGAACGGAACTCCATGGTTGATCGAAGATGGGAGTTTTCGAGTTTGTCTCTTGATCATGCGCCATTGGTGTCCTCCAAGAAACCAAAGTAAGAAAGGGCATTATCTTGGCGATTCTCAATTCAGACTCTCAACGCGATTGGTGCACTCCTTCATGGCGGTCGACGCAGAGGGTGATCAGATTCGAATCGTTATCCGAGCCCTGCTGGCTGCGCAGCTGCTTGTGATGGACCTGCAGGTTTCGCCTGGAACCACATAGTTGGCATCTCCAGCCATCACGCCGCAATACCAGCTTTCTCAGCTCGTCGTAGGGTTGGGGATCAAGACGCAAGCGCGGTTGCTTCGGTCGAATTTGCTTCACGAAGCTTGAGCGGTCAGTTCGTGCAGAAAGGCCTGGCGTTGTTCGCCAGGCAGGAATTTGAAGAACCGTGACATGGACTGCACGAGCGTGGTTGGGTCTTCGCTGTCTAGGCTCGCTCCTGCCAGGAAGTCCGCACAGATCATTTCCAAACAAAATCCTCGTGACTTGTCCGTGCCCAGCATCAAGGCCGCAGTCTCAATAGCCTGTTCGACCACCGGATCTGGGTTTTGTACAACTTGAAGTAGATAACTTCCCACGGTTCCGATTCCCGCCCCGTTAGTTCCTTCTCCACTTCTCGCTTGAACTGATCTTTCGGCAGTAAGTGCGCCTTGTGCAGCCGGGTTGCACAATCGAACTCCTGCCCATCCCTCCCTGGCGACTTTCGCCAACTCCAGTCCCTTCGTCCATCCCACTTCCTTCGGGTTCCTTTCTCGCCTGTGGCGGCAGGTGCTCATGCGAAAGGCGCGCTAATCGACACAGGTCTTCCCGAGACGTCCAGCGATTAGTGACTACCTATCAGCGTTACGAATCCGCGATCGCGTTAAGACTATTTCGCACGCTCCATGAGCTCGAGCGGCTGCAAAGAATTAGACAAGGGGAGACGCCCACACCCACTGCTGGCTTAGGCACTACGGTGTGGGGATTGTGCATTTGAACTGGTTTGAGAAAACACTCTCCAACCCCGCCGTTGAGACCGTCGTCGTCAGGTAATAATAAGTGGCGCCCGACTGAACTGTCGAATCGGTGTACGTGCTTGCTGTGATGTTGGTGGCGAGCAGGTTATACGGTCCCCCGCTCACGGTTCCACGATAAACCTTGTAGAAGGCTGCACTCGTGGACGCGGACGGATCCCAGCTGATTGAAACCGAGTGTTTAGCTGACACCGGCGCGGTGGCTTGAAAAGCAGCCATCTGCATGACCCAGGGTGTACTGGTGGAGGTCGGGGCCGTGGCACTGTAGCTGCCGGTGGCGGTTGTGATCTGGTCTTCGGCTATGTCCGCGTCCGGGCTGGTGATGATCCTTGATGTGAATCCCACCCCGGCCTTGGTAAAAGCACCCGCCGTCATTCCAGCCCCGACAATCAGTTCATTTGCTGAGTGGGTGGTGGCTGCGCCGCTGTTTCCGGTGGTCCCGGTGCCAGCCGCTCCCGCCGTCACGTCCAACGGACTCACTGTATCTAAGCCGCCATATTCCAGCGCCCGAACATCAACGACTGCCGCTGCCTTGTTGAAAGTCACAGTCACCGTGTTGGCACCGCCAACGATGTTTTTGGCATAGTAAATCGACTGGCTCAAACCAGTTCCCCTCGTGGGACCAACAGCCAAAAGATAACTGTTCCCCTTACTATCGGTCACCGTACTGACTGAAGACGTAGTGTCATTCCACCCCACCTCCACTACGTTCAAATCGCCTGCCGTCTGCGCTGCCGAGTAAGTGACCGCCACCGAAGAACTGGTGGGATGCGGCGTCGCTGATTTCACCTGAACAAAACGGATCGCTCCTCCGCTGCCTCCCGTGGGCGGGGCAGAGGTATACGTGTATGCGTTGGTCAAAGTCGCACTTTGGGCGATGCCATTGGTCACGACGACACTCACCGGTCCGGCAGCGTGCGAAGGAGTCGTGACGCTGATTGTGCTGCTATCCGGCAGCGTCACACTAGTGCCCGCTATCCCGCCAAACGTCACTGTAGCCCCGGGCAGAAAGCCGGTACCCGTAATCTTCACCAACGTCCCACCGTTGGCCGTGCCCGAATTGGGCGAAATGCCGCTGACGGTAAACGCGGGGCTGGTCGCAGTTTGGCCGCGGAACGTGGCCATCTGCGTCACCCAGGGCGCGGACAGGTGGAGCGATGCCGTCGCGCTATAAGTGCCCATGCTTGTAACCGCAGCGTCTTCAGCGATGTCACCGAAGTTGGTGAGCACGCGCTGGGTAAATCCACTTCCCGGGTAGTACCCGTTGAGCGTCGTTCCCGCACCAAAAATCAGTTCGCCAAGAGAAGTCGTGGATGCCGGTCCGCTGTTCGCGGTGACACTCGTTCCGGCTGCTGCGGCTGTCACATCCAATGGATTCGTTTTATCCGCGCCGCTGTACTCGAGCACCCGCACGTCGGGATACAACACCACCGTATTGAAGGTTACAGACACGGTGTTACTTCCTGCGGCAATATTCTTGGCGTAGTAAATCGACTGGGTCAGCTTGGTGCCCACGGTCGGACCGACCGCCCGGAAATAGGTGTTCCCTTTGCTGTCCGAGATGGAACTCACGACCGAGGTACTGTCATTCCACCCAACCACTACAACGTTCAAGTTTCCTGCGGTCTGCACTGATAAATAGGGCACCGCCAGAGAAGCTGCCGAGTTCGAAGTCTTGTAGTTGACTTGCACGAAGTTGACCCCGGCTGACAAACGAGGAACCACTGACAGTGCAAGTGACAAAGCGATTATGGCGAAGTGTCTAACAGTCATCGAATGATTCTTCTCGTAGGCGTTTCCACTGGCCTAGTTGTACTGCTGCTGATGATGTTTGCGAGGTCCGCGGTGGCTGCCGTCGCACAAGGAGGGGCCTGGGTTGCGCCGTCGCAACCAGCCAGAATCAGAACAAAAAGCAAACGACGGACGAGGTTAAGCGCTTGAGCGGAGGGCGCAAATTGCAAGTGGAAGTGGCAGGAAAAACAGGGATTTCAGACTTTGGCCAGAAAACTATTTTCCCTTTTTCGACGGATAAATTCAACGGCCGCCGAAATTGATCAGCTCTGGAAGTGACTTTAACACCTGGGTGCGGTGGAAATTTAATCAGTTGTACATGTAGTGTCGGTCGATCCGGTACCCTATTTTCCTGGTTTGACTGCCGCATATTGCGCCGGGCGCAAACACAAGCAATTGGGGCCGACCCGGCTGGGATTCAGGCGTCCTCTGCGAGTTTGGAGCAACCCGGAATGAAAAGGCTTTCATCTACAGCTTCCTGGAATTCCAGGCGGTTCGTGGCACAATACGGTTGAGAGGTCGTCTCATGTACGTGCGGCTCGCCTTCTGGACTGTGGCCATGGCATACACCTCGGTCCTTCTGTCTCGCACCACCAATGGTTTCTCGCCGGGCACCATGCTTGCCGCGGCGGTGCTTGGAGCTGTAATGGGTTTTTGCCTCGGTGGCATGTTTGTCAATCGACGTACCCGCAAGCGAGGCTGAGCACTAGTTTTCTGATTGCTCCTTCCTGATTCGTACACACCAAAAGCCGGTAATGTGGGTGCTCGCGCCCACATTATTCATTTCTGTGGCTGGCCATACTGGCCTGAACGCTTCCTTTTTTGGAGAGGAAGCATCATAGTAGAGGCGAATTTGCTTGGAGGGGGACTCGATGAGCGCATTTAGAGCGGTTCGGAATACGCTGGGAACGGTGGGCTTGCTTTTTGCGGGGTACGTGCTTGTGATGTCGGTCAAAGATTCCTGGCGGTATCTTAAAATCAGCCGGATGTGATTTGTTCGAATGCGGCTTGACCCTCCCCTTTGACGCTTGGATGGGACGGGCGGGACGCCCGTCCACCATTTCCCCAAGATTGCTCTATCTCTTTGAGAGAGAATTCGGTAGAATACGCAACTGGAACGGGCCTTGCCGCATGAACGATCCGCTACTCCTGCCCGTCGGAGCGGAATTCGAGTGGCTCACACTACCACGATTCGGGCAGGCAGCTCGCAGGCTCCGCAATCCATCTCAGAAATTGACATCCTCTGGATAACTGCTGGTTTAGGGTGCGATGGCGACACGATTGCCATGACTGCGGCCACGCAGCCAAGTATCGAGGATATCGTTCTCGGATCGATGCCATGGATCCCCAAGGTGCGTTTTCACAATCCCTTTCTCGCAATCGAGAACGGAGACGAGTTCCTCAGTCGGTTTCATCTCGCCGCCGAAGGCAAGCTGGCTCCCTTCATTCTGGTGGTGGAAGGATCAATCCCAAACGAGAATAATAAGGAGGAGGGTTATTGGGCCTCCATAGGAACCGACCCGAAAACCGGCCAACCGATTACCACTTGTGAGTGGATCGACCGGCTTGCTCCGCTGGCCTGGGCCGTTATCGCCGCGGGAACGTGCGCAACCTATGGTGGCATCCACGCGATCGAGGGAAATCCCACCGGGTGTATGGGTCTTCCAGATTATCTCGGATGGCAGTGGAAATCCACAGCGAGCATCCCGATTGTTTGTGTCCCCGGATGTCCCGTGCAGCCGGACAACTTCATGGAGACGCTGCTCTACCTTCTTCATATGGCTGCCGGGCGTGCCCCGATGATCTCGCTCGACGATGCGCTGCGTCCGACCTGGATCTTTGGTGCGACCGTGCACGAGGGTTGCGATCGCGGAGGCTACTACGAGCAGGGAGAGTTTGCGGAGGAATACGGATCGCCGCTGTGCATCGTAAAGTTGGGGTGCTGGGGCCCGGTTGTACAGTGCAACGTGGGCAAGCGCGGATGGATGGCCGGGATCGGCGGATGTCCCAATGTTGGGGGCATATGCATCGGATGTACCATGCCGGGGTTTCCCGACAAGTTCATGCCGTTTATGGACCAGCCGCCGGGTTCGCTATTGTCATCGAGCGCTGTGATGACCTATGGCCGTGCCATCCATGCCCTGCGCAGATTTACCCAGTCGTCGCTAAACAAAGAGCCAAGTTGGCGGCGCAAAACAACCAAGTCTGATGTCCAGAATGGCTGACCTTGTCCGGGGTTTGAAATATGGGTTCCCGCGTGGAGTGTCGAATCGGTCGCGCAATCTGAAGCCAAGAACGCGGAATTGACCCCAGGAGAGGCGGAGACTCTTCTGGGTGATCTTGCCGCGGTATTTTTGGGAAACTCGGCGCCGGAGTTGGGATCGACCGATCTCAGCCGAGACCAGGAAGAACAACTTCCCAACGTCTCTGCCATCTACCGGGCACTGGTCGAACAGATCCCCGCCGTTGTTTTCATGGCCCACCTCGATCGTGGCATCGGCGAAGCCTACGTCAGTCCGCAAATTCAATCGACGCTCGGTTTTTCCCAGGCGGAGTGGCTGGAAGATCCCATCCGGTGGTACCGGCAGATTCATCCCGCCGACAAACAAAGGTGGAGTGTCGAAGCCGCCCATATGTTTCTGTCAGGCACGCCGCTGCGCTCCGCCTATCGCGTCATGGCGCGAGACGGCCGGGTGGTGTGGTTTCACTGCGAAGCCAAAATGATCCGGCGGGCGGACGGGCGGCCCTGGTTTATCCATGGCGTCGGTTTCGATATCACGGAACTCAAGCGGACAGAGGAAGCATTGCAGGAAGAACGGAATGTGGTCTCCGCGATTCTTCACACCGTAGGAGCTCTCGTCGTGGTGCTCGATCCAGAGGGACGGATTGTCCGGTTCAACCGCGCCTGCGAGCAGACGGCTGGTTATTCATTTGACGAAATAAAGGGAAAATATTTCTGGGACTTATGCGTGATTCCGGAGGAGGCCGAGCGTTTCAAGATTATCGTGGAGCAGCTGCGCATGGATCATAATGCCAAAGACTATGAGACATCCTGGGTCACGCGCGATGGCGCACGGCGATTAATTGCGTGGTCCAGCACTGTTTTGCCGGGCGGCGATGGTGCGCCCGCCTATATCATCGCGACGGGAATCGACATTACAGAACGCAAGCGACTGGAGAAAGCGATTCTGGAAATTAGCGCCGACGAGCAACGGCGGATTGGGCAGGACCTGCATGATGGGCTGGGGCAGCATCTGACCGGGATCGCTTTCATGAGCAAAGTGCAGGAACAGAAGTTGGCAGAGAAGGGATTGAAGGAGGCCGCGGAAGCGGCCCGGATCGTCAAGCTGGTAAATGAGGCCATCAACAAAACGCGGGAGCTGGCCCATGGTCTTCTTCCCGTGGTGGCGGAATCGCAAGGCTTGATGTCCGCGCTCAGGCGGTGGGCGGTTGAAGTGGAAGATGTCTTTCGCATCTCGTGCCAGTTCCATTGCGCTAGTCCGGTCCTCATCCACGACGCCATCATGTCCACCCATCTTTATCGGATTGCCCAGGAGGCCGTGAACAACGCCATGCGGCACGGACACGCCACTGAGATCGTAATTACTCTGTCGGCTGGCAACGGACAGGGAACGCTGGTCATCCAAGACGATGGTCCTGGTCTAGCCGAGCGAGTTGACGAACCATCTGCCAACCATTCCGGCATGGGGCTACAGATCATGAATTATCGTGCTCGCATGATCGGTGGTTCGCTTAAACTCCAGAATGGCAAGACTCGCGGGACCGTGGTTACTTGCGCATTTCCACTGAGTCGGAACAACGAAGCGTTGAAGCAGGCTAGATATGATCACTAAACAGACCAACACTAATTCGGCCACAAAATGCAGCAAAGTATTTTTGGTTGATGATCATCCCATTGTGCGCCAGGGCCTGACACTGCTGATCAATCAGGAGGTAGATCTGGCGGTCTGTGGGCAGGCCGAAGACATGCATTCGGCATTGCAGGCGATCCATGATTCTCGCCCGGACATCATGATTGTTGACATCTCGCTCAATGGACCTGATGGATTGGAGCTGTTGAAGAGCATCAGGGTGAAGTATCCGGACATGCCGGTGCTTATTCTGTCCATGCATCACGAGTCCTTCTATGCGGAAAGAGCGCTGCGGGCGGGCGCGAACGGCTACATCATGAAGCAGGAGGCGACGGAAAAGGTCCTGGTTGCTTTGCGCCGCATTCTGGGGGAGAGATCTACGTCAGCGATCGAGTGGGCAACCACATGCTGCAACATTACATTCGCGGCGCCAGCCCTTTTCCGCAATCTTCCGTGGCGGACCTTACGGACCGCGAGCTCGAAGTTTTCCGCTTGATCGGCGAAGGTCATGGAACGCGGCAGATTGCCGAAGAACTCCATTTGAGCGTTAAGACGGTCGAGTCGTACCAGGCGCACATCAAAGAGAAACTATCTTTGCGAAGCGCTCGCGAACTGGTGCAGCACGCAATTCAATGGACGGTGAGCGAGAAGAAGAGCGCGTGAGCTGCGCCAGAAGCACGCCACAGTTTTCTTTCCTTATTGAGCGGTTCGGCGCTAAAAAGGATCCGACCCGGATTGCCGTTCTCCAGAATCCTTCTTAACCCCATTTCCTCGAATCAGGGATTCCCCGGTGCTTCTCATCGTAATTCCCAGGGGAGATAAAACAGGGTCACTCCACTTGAAACGAGTCCGCAACAGGTTGATTCTACGGTCGATCTGGAATTCAGGTTACTTACATCAACTTCTCAGCCAGCTATCTGTTTGGGAACAAAGGGCATTGTGTATGCCGACAATTCGACTTGAGAGGAGTATCCAGCTATGGCAGCAGAGACGGTTCCTTACGGTCGCAGTACGCAAAAAGCGCCGCCTGTTAAAGAAGTACACATAGTCTGGATCACGGCCGGCCTCGGCTGTGACGGAGATTCGGTTTCAATCACCGCAGCAACCCAGCCCAGTGTTGAAGATGTTCTGCTCGGCGCCATCCCTGGCCTGCCTAAAGTTCACCTCCACAATCCAGTGCTGGCCTACGAAAACGGCGATGACTTCATGAAGTTTTTCTATCGCGCGTGGGAAGGCAAGCTTGATCCATTTGTGCTGGTGGTGGAAGGCTCGATCCCCAACGAGACGATCAAGAAGGAAGGCTACTGGGCGGGGCTGGGGACCGATCCCAACACCGGGCAGCCGATTACCACGAATGAATGGATCGACCGACTGGCACCCAAGGCATTGGCAGTGATTGCCATCGGAACCTGCGCGACTTACGGCGGCATTCACGCTATGGAAGGAAACGCCACGGGCGCCATGGGCCTCGCCGATTACCTGGGCTGGGATTGGCGCTCCGTCGCGGGCTTGCCGATTGTGAACGTCCCCGGATGTCCGGTTCAGCCTGACAACTTCATGGAGACCGTGCTTTACCTTCTTTATCAAGTCGCGGGTCTGGCTCCGATGATTCCGTTGGACGATCAACTGCGCCCTACTTGGCTTTTTGGCAAGACTGTGCATGATGGTTGCGACCGGGCCGGCTATTACGAACAGGGTGATTTTGCGGAAGAATATGGTTCCCCCAAGTGCATCGTGAAATTGGGATGCTGGGGGCCGGTGGTTAATTGCAATGTCCCCAAGCGGGGATGGATGGCCGGCATCGGGGGGTGCCCCAATGTGGGCGGCATCTGCATCGGATGCACCATGCCCGGCTTTCCTGACAAGTTCATGCCCTTCATGGACGAGCCGCCGGGGTCGCGGGTTTCAACGGCCAGCATCGGTGTGTACGGTCGTGCGATACGGGCCTTGCGCGCGATTTCCCAGAACACATTGAACAAGGAACCCAAATGGCGGCATCCGCGTCCGGAGCTGACCACCGGTTACCACCCACGATCGTATTAGAAGCCTGGCCACGCAGCCCAACTGAGAACGCAAAAGGAGCGATTACGATGAGCACGATCACTGCACCCACCAAAGACGTTCCCAGCAAATCCCGCAATCTGGTGGAAATGAATTGGGACCCGATTACCCGCATCGTGGGCAGCCTGGGCATTTTTACCAAAATTGATTTCGACGCGAAGAAAGTGGCGGAGTGCCACAGCACCTCTTCCATCTTCCGCGGATACAGCATCTTCATGAAGGGAAAAGACCCGCGCGATGCCCATTTTATCACCAGCCGCATCTGCGGGATCTGCGGCGATAACCACGCCACCTGCGCGACCTACGCACAGAACATGGCCTTTAGGGTCAGGCCGCCGCACATTGCGGAATGGATCGTCAACCTCGGCGAGGCTGCCGAGTACATGTTCGATCACAATATTTTCCAGGACAATCTGGTCGGCGTGGATTTCTGCGAGCAGATGGTAAAGGAAACCAATCCCAAGGTGTGGACGAAGGCGCAAGCTACAGCGGCCCCGCACTCGAACGATCATGGTTTCAAGACGATCGCAGATATCATGACGGCGCTCAATCCGTTCACCGGTTCGTTTTATCTCGAGGCCTTGCAGATGAGCCGGATGACGCGCGAGATGTTCTGCCTGATGGAAGGGCGCCACGTACATCCCTCGACTTTGTATCCGGGTGGAGTGGGCACTGTTCCGACCGTACAGCTCTTCACGGATTACATTGTCAGGCTCATGAAGTACGTCGAGTTCATGAAGAAGGTGCTGCCGCTTCACGATGATTTGTTTGACTTTTTTTACCAGGCGTTGCCCGGGTACGAAGAGGTGGGACGCCGTCGGATCCTGCTGGGCTGTTGGGGATCATTCAATGACCCCGAGCATTGCGACTACACCTACAAGAACATGACGGACTGGGGTCGGAAGATGTTCGTCACGCCGGGGGTCGTAGTGGACGGCAAGCTGGTCACCACCGACCTGGTGGACATCAACCTGAACATCCGCATTCTGCTGGGCAGTTCGTACTACGATGACTGGAAGAACGCTGAGACATTCGTTAAGACCGATCCGCTGGGGAATCCGGTGGACAAGAACCATCCCTGGAACCAGACAACAATTCCCCGGCCGCAGAAGCGCGACTTCGGCGGCAAGTACACCTGGGTGATGTCGCCTCGGTGGTTCGACAAACGGACCGGCGATCATCTCGCGCTGGACACCGGCGGTGGCCCGATTGCCCGGCTCTGGGCTACGGCACTCGCCGGACTGGTGGACATCGGCTACATCAAGGCCACCGGTAAGAGTGTGAAGATTTATCTGCCGAAGACGATGTCGAAGCCGGAGGTCGAGTTCGAGTGGAAGATTCCGCAGTGGAGCAACGCCATCGAGCGCGATCGCGCCCGCACTTACTTCCAGGCTTATGCGGCGGCGTGCGCCCTCCATTTCGCGGAGAAGGCGATGGAAGAACTTCATGCCGGCAAGACCAAGACCTGGTCGGATTTCAAAGTGCCGGAAGAGGCCATTGGATGCGGCTTCCACGAAGCGGTCCGCGGCGTGTTGTCGCATCATGTGGTGATCCGTAAAGGCAAGATCGCCAACTATCATCCTTATCCTCCAACTCCCTGGAATGCCAATCCCCGTGACATCTACGGCACGCCGGGTCCGTATGAGGATGCGGTGCAGAACACGCCCATCTTCGAGGAGAATGGGCCGGATAAATTCAAGGGCATAGACATCATGCGGGCGGTACGAAGCTTTGACCCCTGCCTACCGTGCGGTGTGCACATGTACCTGGGCGGGGGCAAGTTATTGAAGACCCACCACTCACCGATGTTCGGCGTTCAACCTTAGTCGAGTGTGACATTTCGAGGAGTGAGGGTTGACTTGTGTCCTTCACTCCTCGTGGTTTCTTAGAAAAACGTGCCTGAGAGCAATATGCCGGATGAAAAGGATTTCCAGGTCAAAGTTCAACGCATCGGCGAACTGGTCGCTGAGCTGGAAAACATTTCGGACGCAGAGTCCAGGGCCAGCGCGAAGGCGTTGGTGCAATTGCTGCTCGACTTGCACTCCGTGGGTCTGGAGCGGGCCCTGGAAATCGTCGCTAGAAACGAGTCGGGACCCGCCATCATCGATGATCTGGGCCGCGACCCTCTGGTCGGCAGCCTCCTGGTGCTCTATGGTCTTCACCCGTTGGATCTTGAGGGCCGCGTAGCCCAAGCAGTGGAGAAAGTTCAGCCGCGCGTGCGCAAGGGCGGTGGCGAGTTGGAGCTTCTTGGCATTCAGGGCGGCATCGTCCGGTTACAGATTCAAATCACCGGGCACACCTGCGGTTCCACGGGCAAGACTCTCAAGGCGATGGTGGAGGATGCTCTATACGAGGCTGCGCCGGATATGGGACGTTTGGTGATCGAGGGACTGGAAGAGCCGGCAGGTTCGTCCGGCTTTGTTCCTCTGGGTAAGCTGGGCCGTGTTACCACCGCTGCGGTGCCTGAATAAGGGATTGTGAGCCGTCTCATGGACATGGGCCAGCCCGGATACGAGAACGCGTTTGGAGCGCTGCGTCAGTTTGTCCGGCGCAAGCGAGATGTTGAACGCTGCGAACTGTGCAGCGCAGAGGTTGGCAGCAAACACTCCCATCTGGTTGAACCGGGCACTCGCAAGCTGCTGTGCACTTGTGACGCGTGCGCGATCTTGTTCAGTGCGATGGGCGCGAAATACAAACGCGTTCCGCGGCGCGTGCTCTTGCTGACAGATTTCCATCTCTCCGATGGCCAATGGGAGAGCCTGATGGTCCCCATCAACCTGGTTTTCTTTTTCGGCAGCACGCCGGATGCGAGGGTGGTGGCTTTTTATCCCAGCCCGGCGGGCGCCACGGAATCGCTGCTGGAGCTCGAGACCTGGCAAGACATCGAGGATGCTAATCCCATCCTTAAAGAGATGGAGTCCGATGTCGAAGCGCTGCTCGTGAACCGGGTCGGACACGCTCGCGGGTTCACTACACCCGAATACTACGTGCTCCCGATTGACGAGTGCTACAAGCTGGTTGGTCTGATTCGAGCGAATTGGAAGGGGCTCTCGGGCGGTACTGAGGTCTGGCAGAAAATCGGCAACTTTTTCGATTCGCTCAAACGGCGGGCAGCTGTAGTAGGAGAGGAAGCCAGTGCCTGACCTGAGTTTCAAGATCGAGAAGGCGGAAGCGCAACGCTTCGCGGCGGCTCCTACGCTGCTGTTCAAGCTCGCAATTATCAACAACGTTCCGAATGAAGTGGTGCACTCTGTGGCGTTGCGTTGCCAGATTCAGTTGGAGGTGACACGGAGGCAATACAGCGGCGAAGATCAAGCCAGGATGCGCGATCTCTTCGGCGAACCGGAGCGCTGGAGTCAGACCCTGAAGAACATGCTGTGGACACACGCCAGCGTGGTTGCTCCCGCGTTCCAAGACAGCATCGTGGTTGATCTTCCAGTGCCGTGCACTTTTGATTTCAACGTCGCGTCAACGAAGTATTTTCATGGTCTGGCCGATGGTGAGGTGCCGTTGAATTTCCTCTTCAACGGGACGGTTTTCTACGCCGATGGGGATGGAGCGTTGCAGGTCGCGCCCATCCCATGGGACAAAGAGGCCAGCTTCCGTCTGCCCGTGAAGGCCTGGAACGAAATGATGGACATTTATTATCCCAACAGCGCCTGGCTCTGTTTGCGGCGCGACGTGTTCGAGCAGCTGTATCAATACAAGGTTGATAACGGAATTCCTACCTGGGAACAGGTGTTGGAGAAAATCCTTCCGGTGGAAGAAGAAGTGAAGCTATGAATACGAAATCCATCGACGCGATTGCCAACGCCGTGCTTTACGAGGGGTACATGCTCTATCCCTATCGCCCCTCATCGGTAAAAAACCGCCAGCGATTTAATTTCGGAGTGCTCTATCCGCGGGCCTACAGCGAAGCGCAAACCGGTTCGGATGCCTGGAGCAATCAGACGGAGTGCCTGGTTGAAGGTTCTTTGCTGACCGCGATTGAGATCAAAGTCAGGTTTTTAAAGTTGGTGGCACGCGCCACTGAATCGAAAGCAACGAATGGAAGCGGCCAAGCGTCCGCCTCGTGGCAAGAAGCGATCGAATGTGACGTGACGGTTCCTATCACCACGCTCAGTACGCTGCTATCGAAATCGATCTTCTGGACGTTCAATTTTCCTGCCCGGCAGGATGTCGAAAACTTGCCGGAGAGAGGCAGCCAGCCAGCGGGACAGATCGTCCGTAGACAGGACTCTGTTCAGGGAGCGGTTCGTATCGCGGTCGAGCTAGTCAGGGACGAAGTATTCAAGCTCACGGTCCTGGTCGAAAACCTGGCTCCGATCGAGGGCCTCGAAGAATCGCGCGATCAGGCCCTCATGAGATCATTGGTGTCGGCTCATATTCTTTTGGGCGTGACGGATGGCCGATTTGTGTCTTTGCTCGACCCGCCAGGCGAATTTGCGGAACTCGCCGGAAGCTGCCGGAATATCGGAACCTGGCCTGTATTGGTCGGTGCTGAGGGCGATCGCGACACTATGCTCTCCTCTCCCATCATTCTCTACGACTACCCTCAAATTGCACCGGAAAGCCCGGGTGACTTGTTCGATGGGACCGAGATTGACGAAATTCTTGCGCTCCGCATCATGACCATGACTGATGCCGAGAAGCTCGAGATGCGTCACGCCGATGAGCGCGCCCGCAAAATGCTTGAGCGAACGGAAACCCTGCCGATGGAGCATCTGAGGAAGCTCCACGGCACGCTGCGCGAACTGCGTCCAATAGAAGAGGAGACGCCATGAACGAATGGGAGTGGCAGCTCCTCGAAGATAAGAAGCCGGTGGCCGACTTGTGTATTGACGGAACCAGCGTGAAGCAGGGAAGTCGCGTGCGCCTGCGGCCGAAGCCACGCGGCGACATCATGGATATTGCCTTGGCGGGGAAAACCGCGGTCATCGAGGGGATCGAGCAAGACTACGAGGGTAACGTTCACGTTTGTGTGGTTGTGGATGACGATCCGGGACGCGATATCGGCCTGATGCGGCAACCGGGGCATCGTTTCTTTTTTGATGCGGAAGAGGTCGAGCCTCTGGGCGAAAAGTTTGACGATAGAGTCAGCCAGACAGCGAAGCCGCGGATACTGGTCGCAGGAATCGGTAACATTTTCCTGGGTGACGACGCATTCGGTGTGGAGGTCGCGCGGCGCTTGTCGGGCCGCGCGTTGCCGCCGGGCGTTCGCGTGACTGACTTCGGCATCCGGGGCTATGACCTGGTTTACGCCTTGCTGGATGGATATGACACTACGATTCTGGTTGACGCCTGTCCGCGCGGTGAGCCCGCGGGTACGCTGTATGTGATTGAGCCGGACCTGGAGAATCTGGGCGGACCGGAAGAAGGCGCGGTGGAAGCTCACAGCATGAATCCGTTGAATGTGCTGCGCCTGGCTCAATCCATGGGTGGTCCGTTGAAGCGAGTGCTGTTGGTCGGATGCGAACCGGGCACGCTGGGTCCGGAGGAAGGCCAGATGGGGCTGAGCGAGCCGATTGAGGGTGCAGTAGACGAAGCGGTGAGATTGGTCGAGGCACTGGTCGGAAAGATACTGAGCGGGAATGAAGATAGTTCTACAATCAACGACTTAAAGTGAGAGGAGCCTGCCATGGCCATGGAATTCTCTGAAAGCGCAAACAACTCCGGAACTGACAAGGACACGCTGTACATGCTCGGAGGAGCAGCCTTGATCATGTTTGGCACAGGACTGATCCTCTCCAACCCCATGGTGAGACGCTACCTGGGACAACTCGGAGTTGGCAATCTGATGCAGGCGGCTTTGCCTGACGTTGATCGCTATCTCAAATTGCGGAACATGTAAGGCCCTGGACGAACCAATGGGATCAACCACGGAAACAACTGTTCATTACGTCGCGGATATAAGAGCGAGCCAGTTCACGGTGCAGGTGTTCTCCGGGGGGATACTGTCGGCTCTTGGTCATAGTCCGACCATAATCATCCGCAACTTCACAGCGGAAGCTGACGTGAACCCCGACAATCTGGAGCAGGCTTCTCTCAAAGTGGTTATCCAGGCGGCGTCGCTGTCGGTTAAGGATGATATTTCCGATAAGGACAGGCGCGAGATCGAGCGCATGATGCAACAGGAGATCCTGGAGACTTCATCCTACCCGGAGATCGTTTATGAGGGTTCGGGCATTGCCGCCACGAAGGCCGGTGAGGGGCAGTATTCGGTTACACTCAATGGCGATTTGAGCATGCACGGCGTGACCCGCCCTCAGACGGTACCTGCGAGAGTCGCGTTGACCGCGGATTCGTTCCGTGTTTTTGGCAACTTTACGCTGCGACAAACGGACTATGATCTGAAACTCGCTTCCGTCGCTGGAGGTGCGTTGAAAGTGAAAGACGAGCTGAAATTCTCGTTCAACATCCTGGCTCGAAAGAAAGTGTGAGGGCATGTGCCTAGCTATACCCGGGCAGATTGTTGAGATCTTTTGCGAGGGGTCTGACCAGAGGAAGACTGCGCTCATTGATGTGGTCGGAGTGCGCCGCAAAGTTGATCTCGGCTTGCTGCAGGACGACATGCCCACGCCTGGAGAGTGGGTGCTTATTCATGTTGGCTTTGCCATGAGCAAGATCAGCGAGGAAGATGCCGTTGACCAGATGCGGACGCTCAGGGCATTGGGCGAGGCCGAATCGGCCATGCAAGAGGTCCAGGGTTACGGTCTGGAGAATGCCGACAGCAAAAGGGTATCTTGAAGACGCGTAAGCCGCAGAGGATCTGATGCCATGAAATTTGTGGACGAGTTTCGCGAGCCCGAGGTCATTACCAGGACGGCGGAAGAAATCCGCCGGCTCGCCGATCCGGAACGTCACTACCGCATCATGGAAGTATGCGGCGGACACACTCATGCCATCTATCGCTTCGGATTGAAAGATCTGCTTCCGTCGAACATTGAATTGATCCACGGACCGGGTTGCCCGGTTTGTGTGCTTCCCATGGGCCGGATTGACGATGGACTGGCCATCGCTCAGCGCCCCGATGTGATCTTCGCCGCCTTCGGCGACATGATGCGGGTTCCGGGAACGCAGGGAAGTCCGCTCGAACACAAGGCCCGCGGCGTGGACGTTCGCATCGTGTACTCGCCTTCCGACGCGCTCAAGCTGGCACGGATGAATCCCGACAAGCATGTGATGTTCTTCGCCATCGGGTTCGAGACTACCGCTCCATCTACAGCGTTAACGTTGGTGCGAGCCAAGGCCGAGGGTGTCCACAATTTTTCAGTGTTTTGCAATCACGTTACGATTATCCCCGCGATTCGGGCCATCCTGGATTCTCCGGACATGCGTATTGACGCATTTATCGGCCCCGGCCATGTTTCGACGGTGATTGGCTGCCGTCCATATGAGTGGATTGCCAAGGATGAAAACAAGCCCGTCGCCGTCTCAGGTTTCGAGCCCCTAGACATCCTGCAGTCCATCGTGATGGTCCTGCGTCAACTAAGAGCGTACGAAGCCAAAATCGAGAACCAATACAAACGCGTGGTCCCGTGGGAGGGAAACAGCGCGGCGCTCAAAGCGATGGCAGCGGTATTTGAATTGCGTCCCTATTTTGAGTGGAGAGGCCTTGGCTTCATCTCTCAGTCGGCGCTGCGCATCAAGGACAGTTACGCGGAGTGGGATTCAGAGCGGCGTTTCGATGTTCCCGGCGTGCGCGTGACCGATCCCAAGGCGGCGCAGTGTGGGGAAGTGTTGAAAGGTGTGCTCAAACCCCACCAATGCAAGCTCTTTGGGAAAGAGTGCACCCCTGAACATCCGGTTGGCGCACTTATGGTTTCATCCGAGGGATCATGCGCAGCGTACTTCAACTACGAACACCGCAAAACGGCAATGGTGACCAGCATCGCGTCAGTGGCCTAGATGTTGGCGCGGCCGAGAGCCCGGCTGTCAATAGTTCGCCCAAGGTCCGCTTCCGCGAACCTCAAATCGAGATGGCCCACGGGGCCGGAGGCAAGGCCAGCCGCAGGCTCGTCGAAGGTCTGTTTGCCCCTCTTCTTTTTGCTTCCACTTCCGAACCGCTGGGCGACGCCGCTCATCTCGATTTTAACGGCACGCGCATCGCAATCACCACCGACAGTTTTGTGGTCAAGCCTCTGAGCTTCCCCGGGGGTTCCATCGGAGAGCTGGCCGTGAACGGAACCGTGAATGATCTGGCGGTTTCGGGCGCGAAGGCGGAAGCCATGGTCGTCACCTACGTGATCGAGGCCGGTCTGCCGACGCCGGTGCTGGAGGCGGAAGTCCGCGCCATGGGGAATGCGGCGCGCAACGCTGGAGTAAAGATTGCGGGCGGCGACACCAAAGTGGTCGAACACGGCAAAGCCGATTCCATGTACATCACCACCACCGGAATTGGGCGGCCGCTGCGTGGCGTGACGCTTGATCCAAGGTCGGTTCGTCCCGGAGACAAGATTCTTCTTTCTGGCCCCATCGGCGACCATGGCATCACAATTCTTTTGGCGCGCGGCGAGCTTGACCTTGAGGCGGATCTTTCTTCCGACACACGCTCGCGTTCTTCCGCTGGTCGAGGCGCTGGTGAGGGCGGCTGGGCCCGGAGTGCGCTGGATGCGCGATCCCACCCGCGGCGGCGTCGCTACCTCACTCAACGAACTGGCCCGCGATTGCAGATTGGGAATTACCATCATCGAAGAACAACTGCCGGTGCGCGATGCCGTGCGCGGGGCGTGCGAGCTGCTGGGCCTGGATCCGTTGCATATCGCCAATGAAGGCCAGTTTCTTGCTGTTGTGGCCCCAGAATATGCGGATGCGGCGCTCAATGCTCTGAACCTTTCTTCGGGTGGCGAAGAGGCGCGGGTGATTGGCGAAGTGCGCGAGCAGCCAGCCGGGAGCCGTTCTGGTGACCACTCTTTATGGTGGCAGCCGCATTGTGGACATGCTCGTCGGCGATCCGCTGCCGAGAATTTGCTAGAACGTTTCGGGAATGAGCACATGGCGACAGTCTGTGGGCTGGAAACACAAGTCGGGGAGCGGTTGCTGGCGCGTAATCAACTGGTCGAGAGCTTTTTCGCGCGCGAGGCGTTCCGCCTGGCTGAAGCTTGTCGCTCGATGGCGGAGCGCTTTCTTGCGGGAGGCCGTCTGCTTGCTTTTGGGCGTGGGCCGTATGCCACCGATGCGCAACACGTTTCTGTAGAGTTTGTTCATCCCGTCATCGTGGGCAAGCGGGCGCTGCCGGCGCTCGATCTCTCCATCATGTTCCGGCCGTGGCTGGAAACCATTCTTCATCCTGAAGACATCGTAATGGGCTTTGGGCCGCCGCAAGGGGACGATGAGGTGCGTTCCGCCCTCGATTTTGCCCATGCCCGCAACGCCCTGACCTTCGCACTGCCTGGAATGGATGGTTCCTATGCGGCCGAAGCTTTTACTAAGGACCCATTCATCCACCAGGAGATGATTGAAATCCTCTACCACACCCTGTGGGAGAGTGTTCACGTCTTTCTTGAGCACAGCGAGTTGGGCCACGATGTTGGTGCAGCCGGATTTCTCTATCCTTTTCTGGGCCAGGAAAAACAGGACACCGGGGATTTACTGTCCGAGGTGACAGCCTCCATCCAGATGAAAGTGCGGGACGACTCCGTGCTGCGCTCCCAAGTGGCGCGCGAACAAGCTGAACAGATCAGTAAGACCACTATCGCCATGAACGAACGGCTGGCCCGGGGCGGAAAATTGATCCTGTTTGGCAACGGCGGCTCGGCTACGGACTGCAACGACTGGGCGCTTGATTGTGTGATGCCGCCGGCGGGGTATCGTCCCATTCCAGCCGTATCGCTCGCGCTTGAACCGGCGAACATAAGTGCGATTGCCAACGATGTCGGTACGGAAGTAGTTTTCCTTCGCCAGCTCATCGCGCAAACACGCCCCGAAGACATTGCAGTCGGAATTTCTACCAGCGGCGGATCGCGAAACATCATTATGGCGCTCGAAGAAGCCCGCAAGCGGAACCTTTTGACGGTCGCATTGTTGGGGTACGACGGCGGAGAGATCAAGCGGCGTGGACTGGCCGACTTTCCTATCGTTGTACCGTGCGACTACATCCCGCGCATTCAGGAAGTGCAGGCCTCGATCTACCACATCATTCGCGAAACTGCTGGAGGTAGTGAGACATGGCCAAGCTTGAGCTCTTTGGCGCAGCCCGCTGTCCTCACACCCAGGATATGCGGGAGTGGCTGGAGTGGAACGGATCAGAGTTTGTCGAATACGACGTCGAGGCCGATCCGGTCGCGCGTCATCGCATGAGCGATCTGGCTCCGGGACAACGCAGCGTACCCGTGCTGGTGGAAGACGGAAGAGTCATTCAAATTGGATGGCAAGGCCACGGTTGCATTGTAGGAGCGGAATAAACATGGCCAAGGCCTGCTCCATTCGAGTGCGTGGAGTGGTACAAGGCGTCGGCTTCCGTCCTTACGTGTATCATCTGGCGCGCGCCAACACGCTCGCGGGTTGGGTGTTGAACGGCGAAGAGGGAGTTGAAATTTATCTCGAAGGCGCCGAGCGGGGGCTGCAGGCGTTTGTTCAGGACTTGAAAACGCAGCCACCTCCCGCGGCCAGAATCGCGGACATCGAGATCCAGAGCACCGTCCCGGTCGGACTGAATGACTTCACGATTCGTGACAGCCAACATCTACATCAGCCGACGGTTCGCATTTCTCCCGACCTTCCTGTCTGCGATGACTGCCTGAAAGAACTTTTTGATCGAGGAGACCGACGCTACTGGTATCCCTACATCAACTGTACGAACTGTGGCCCGCGTTACACGGTCGTGCTGGGTCTTCCTTATGATCGGCCAAACACGACCATGCAGCGTTGGCCGCTCGACGTGTACTGTGATGTGGAGTATCAGGATCCCGGGAACCGCCGATTTCATGCGCAACCCGTCGCTTGCCCGATCTGTGGACCCGGCTACTACTTACACTCCGATGATGGCGATAACCGTGGAAGCGAAGCCAGCATCCGCAAAGCGGCGCAATTGCTCCGCCAGGGAAGCATTCTTGCGGTAAAGGGGCTCGGTGGATACCACCTGGCGTGCGACGCCATGAATCCCGTGGCGGTGGCGGCCTTGCGCGAACGCAAGTACCGAAAGGAAAAACCTTTTGCCCTCATCGCGAGGGACATCGACGTAGTCCGCAGTTTAGTCGAGCTTTCTGAAGAAGCTGCGCGTTTGCTCATGTCTATTGCACGACCAATTGTGATTGCGCCCGCGAAAGTTAATCTCGCCGGCGTTGCCCCGGACAACAGTGAACTCGGAGTGATGCTGCCTTACACGCCATTGCATCACCTGCTTTTCGCGGCGGGTGCACCCGAAGTACTGGTGATGACCAGCGCCAATCGATCGAGTGAGCCGATCGCCTACGAAGATCACGAAGCGGTAGATCGTCTCACCGGAATTGCCGACGCATTTCTAATCGGCGAACGTCCCATTGCACGGCGGGTTGATGATTCGGTCGTCCGAGCTGGGGCACTTGGCTCGACTATCTTGCGCCGGTCCCGCGGGCTATGCTCCGGGAGCAGTCGCGACGTTTCCGATCAAACGTCCCATCTTGGCGGTTGGTGCCGATCTAAAAAATACGATCACGCTGGTTGTGGACGGCCAGGCGTTCGTCAGCCAGCACATCGGCGATTTGGGGGATTACCAGTCGTTGCGCGCATTTCAGGAGACTGTTCAAGACCTGATCTCGATGTACGAAGTGCGAGTAGAAGAATTGCTGGTGGTGCACGACTCTCATCCCCAATATCTGTCCACTGCCCATGCCATGGCGCTTGATGTCCCGCAATTGCGTGCGGTGCAGCATCATCGTGCCCATATTGCTTCGGTGCTGGCGGAGCGGGGCGAGTGGGAGGTACGAGTTGCAGGCGTCAGCTTTGACGGCACCGGGTACGGCGATGATGGCAGCATTTGGGGTGGAGAGATCTTTGTAGGCAGCATCCGCGAGGGATTTGAACGCGTCGCTCACCTTCGCAGCGCGTCGTTGGCTGGCGGTGACGCTGCAGCGCAGCATCCAGGCCAGGCAGCGGCTGGTTTCCTGACGCAGATCGATGGAATCCCAGACCTGACGGCACCGCCCTTCGATTTTCCTGAGCGATATAACAGCGCTTTGGAGCTAATTCACAAAGGTATACGGACCTTCAATACGACTTCGGTCGGACGGCTTTTCGATGCAGCGGCTGCGCTTCTGGGCTTTACCCGGGAGGTGACATTTGAGGGGCAGGCAGCGATGTGGCTGGAACAACTCGCTCGCACGGTCGCCGACGTAACGCCTTATAAGTTTCCTTTCACGGATGGCGAATTAGATTTTCGGCCGTTGCTGCACTCGATTGTGGTCGATCGGCTCCGTGGACGATGCCCACGGGAGATTGCTCGTGCATTTCAGCGCGGCTTGGCTGAAGGTGTATGCGAGGCTCTCGTAGCCACATGCGGGATCCACGACCTGAACGTCGTGGTTCTTTCCGGTGGGGTTTTTCAAAACGAATTGCTTCTGGAAGATCTCAAGGGCTTGCTAGAGAACGAGAACTTACAGATTTGGACGAACCATGCCGTCCCGTCGAATGACGGCGGAATCAGCCTGGGGCAGGCTTCCCTGGCGGCATTTGGGCAGTTTGACCGTGATCCACGAGGCGAACTATGCACGAACTCTCGATCGCAATGAGCATTGTCGAACTGGCGGAAGAGGAAATCGAACGCCGGGGCAACGTTCAAATCACGGCTGTCCACCTCAAGTTGGGGGCCCTCTCGGGCGTTGTGAAGGAGTCCTTGCTGGCGTCCTATGAGATGGCGTGCGAAGGCACAGCACTCGCCGGATCACGCCTGGTCGTCGAAGACGTTCCCGTCGTCGTCTTTTGTGCAAGCTGCCAGGCGCAGCGTCCGGTCAATTCCATTCAGCTGTTTTGTTGTGCCGAATGCGGCACGCCCACGTCGGAGACTGTGCAAGGCAAAGAAATCGAAGTTGTTGCATTGGAGATTGAAGAATGGGCAGCGAACCGCGCTTAGTAGAAGTTAGGAAGAACGTCCTTAAGCAGAATGATCTGACAGCCTGCGCGCTGCGCGAGCAGTTTCGTGCCGCGGGAGTGTTCGTGGTGAGCCTGGTGTCGAGCCCGGGCACGGGCAAGACAATGTTTCTGGAGAAGACGCTCTCGCTCCTCGGTAAAAATTATCGAGTTGCGGCCTTGGTTGGGGATCTTGCTACGGAAAACGATGCCATCCGGTTAGCGCGCAGCGGTGCTCCGGTCAAGCAGATTACCACCGGCACGCTGTGCCACCTTGAGGCTGCCATGGTCCAGAATTCTCTGGAGGAATGGGACCTCAATAACCTGGATTTTCTCTTCATCGAGAATGTTGGAAACCTGGTTTGCCCGTCGTCCTATGACCTGGGAGAGAATCTTCGCCTGGTGCTGATCTCGGTCACTGAAGGTGAGGACAAACCGCTGAAGTACCCGACAATCTTTAACAGCGCCGACGTCGCTGTGGTCACGAAGATGGACTTGGCCTCTGCTGTTGAATTTGACTGGTACTCGGCGTACGGCAACATCCAGGCGGTGCGGCCAGGGATGCGGGTTTTCAAGCTCTCCGCGAAAAGTGGCGATGGGATGGGGGAATATCTGGATTTCCTCATCGCCCGCCGGAATGAGTTACGCGCCGCAACGGCCGTCTGATCCAAATCCTGTCTTGCCAGCATGGTCTCAATTCAGAATGGACTTCATCGCGGGATATATTCGTCGATAGCTCGCGTAGGCTTTTTCCATGGCCCGCGAATCCTCAGAGTTCGGACTCACGCTTCCGGCAACGCGCACTACGGCATCGCAAGCAGCGTCAACCGACGGCCACGCTTTGACCCCGACTCCAGCCAGAATTGCCGCGCCGTAGGCGGCGCCTTCGTCTGCCTCGACAATCTCGACCCGCTGTCCGTAAATGTCCGCCTGAATTTGCCGCCAAAGCTCTGATCTCGCGCCACCGCCGCCGAGGCGAATCGTCTCCACCGGGACTTCGATTTCCTTAAAGATCGTGAACGTATCGCGCAGACTGAAAGCGACGCCTTCCAGGATCGCGCGAATTACATGATCTCGCGTGTGAGATGCGGTCAAGCCAACCAGCATTCCGCGTGCTTTCGGGTCAAGATAAGGAGTGCGCTCGCCCATAAGGTAGGGAGCCCAAAGCAGGCCGTCGGATCCGGGCGGGACGTTCGCGGCTCCAGCGGTGAGTTGCTCATAGGAATCGATGTTGCCGTTGGTAGCACATGCGAACTGGTCCCGGAACCAACGAAGAGAAAGCCCCGCAGCCTGGGTTACACCCATGACAAACCATCGCCCCGGAAGTGCGTGGCAAAACGTGTGCAGGCGTCCCTTGGGATCGAGCGCTGGACGGGCAGTGGCAGCAAAGACGACGCCCGATGTCCCGACGGTTGCGCTCACCTTGCCCGATGAAACAATTCCCATCCCAATCGCGCCCGCGGCCTGATCTCCTGCGCCGGCCACGACTGGTGTTCCGACTTGCAGGCCGGTAGCGGCGGCGCCCGCTGCCGATATCCGCCCACAGACGTCTGGCGCCTCGTACAGGTTGCACAGAAGCGACTCTTCCATTTGCACCGCCTGCAAGATCTCTTTCGACCAGCGGCGGTGCGCCACGTCGAGCAGCAGCGTGCCCGAGGCGTCAGCCATGTCGGTTGCCTTTTCACCCGTCAACTGGAGCCGGACATAATCTTTGGGCAGCATGATCGAGCGGACCCTCTTCCAGAGATCGGGTTCGTTTTCCCGGACCCACAAACATTTGGTCAACGTGAAGTTGGTGAGCGCGGGGTTGGACGTGAGCTCGATTAATCGAGCGGCGCCAATTGTCGCGGTTAGGTCACGGCTCTGCTTTTCAGTCCTGACGTCGCACCAGATCAGCGCAGGCCGCACGACCTGAGAGCGCTCGTCCAGAAGGACGGCCCCGTGCATTTGTCCGGACAAACCTACGCAGGCGATGTGGTCAGCGCGCAGTTGAGCCTGGGCCAGCACCTTGCGCACGGCCACACCGCAGGCACGCCACCAGTCGCCGGGATCCTGTTCCGCCCAGCCGATTTGCGGTGATGCGAAGACCCGGTGCTCCTCGGTCGCAGAGGCGATGACGCGTCCTGCTTGGTCAATGACGAGCGCGCGCGTTCCTCCAGTACCTACATCAATTCCCAGGAATGACATTGCGGGTTGCAATCCTCGCCCTGCCGAGCAGGGCAGGCGCGGGCGAACGGTAACCGGAAACGTTTACGCCGGCGCGATGTGCATATTAACATCTCTTGCGGAACGAGGTGCACTGCTGGGGCATGGACGCGTCCCTGGTTAACCAGTAAGAAGTGCCGGTCGGTGCTGGACTGCACGGAATAGGCTATGCTGACCGGGCGTTAAGATTTCTGGATTCGCAGGCGAAGGCGAAGGGACCCGGAATGGCTCTGGCGGCAGTATCCAATTCGCGCCGTTGGGGAATCGTTGGCCTTCTTTTTACTGCATCGTTAATCAACTATCTCGATCGGGCGGCCATTTCGTTCGCTCTGCCGCTGATTTCCAAAGATTTTCATCTCACGCCGGAAACCAAGGGATTGCTGCTTTCTTCCTTCTTCTGGTCGTACGCGCTCATGCAGGTTCCCATTGGCTGGTGCGCGGACCGCCTTAATTTACGCTGGCTCTATGCCGGGGCCTTTGCTCTCTGGTCGCTGGCCCAGGGGCTTACCGGACTGGCGGGAAGCCTCGAAGTCTTGATCGGGTTCCGTATTCTTCTCGGGGTTGGAGAATCCATCTACTTGCCGGGCGGGGTCAAGATCATCAGCGTTCTGTTCAGCGGGAAGGATCGCGGTTTGCCTTCGGGACTTTTCGACTTCGGAACTCGAACTGGACTGATCCTCGAAGGCCTGCTGGTCCCGTGGCTGCTGACCCGCTACGGCTGGCGCCACACGTTCCTCATTTTAGGTTTTACAGCCATGATCTGGATGGTTCCCTGGCTGCTGGTGTTTCCTAGCCACGTCCGAGCCGCAAAACAGACTCTGGCTGCCTCGCCAAGCGAGAGGCTGCCCTTTCGTTGGAATGCCCTGTTCAACCGCAATCTGCTGGGCATCTGCATCGGATTTTTCTGCTTTGACTATTACTGGTACGTATTGGTCACCTGGCTGCCTGATTATCTCGTGACGGTCCGGCATCTCAGCATTGTGCAGACGGGCTTCTACGGTTCGCTCGTGTTCTTCACTTTCGGGGTCTCAGAACCGATGGGAGGATGGATCGCCGACAGCCTGATTCGCCGGGGCTGGGATGAAACGCGGACCCGGAAGGGAATCGTCACCTTCGCTTTTTTTATGGGCCTGTTCCTGATCGCGGCCATGCGAGCTTCTGATACGGGGACGGCGATTTGGTTGTTGATCCTGGCCTCACTGGTCGGTCTTGCCACGGGCAATCTGCTCGTAATTCTTCAGTGCTGTGCGCCATTTGAGAAAGTCGGGATCTGGACCGGGGCGGAAAATTTCGCCGGCAATCTGGCCGGAATTGTGGCTCCGCTTGCCGTGGGACTGCTGATCAAGCGGAGCGGTTCCTACGTTCCGGGTTTTGAGCTTGGCGCTTTCGTTCTTCTTGTGGGGCTTCTCGCCTACTGGTTCGTAGTCGGCGAGTTGAAACCGAAGACAGCCTAGACCCACTGCTCCCACGGTGTTTCACCGCAGCTCTGTATTCACAGTGAGTCGGCGATGACTCTCTGCTCCTGTTGCCCGAGGCCCGATATGCCTAACTTGATGCGATTGCCGGCACGCAGGTAAACCGGCGGTTTTTGGCCGTTGCCGACGCCGGGAGGTGTTCCGGTCGAGATAATGTCACCTGTCCTCAAGCTCATGAACTGGCTTATGTAGCTGATCAGGTGGGCCACGCCGAAGACCATGGTTTTGGTGGAGCCGTTCTGGTAGCGGTGGCCATCGATTTCGAGCCACATATCCAGATTCTGCGGGTCCGGAACCTCATCGGTTGTGACCAGCCAGGGCCCGATGGGACCGAATGTGTCGGCGCTTTTGCCTTTGGTCCATTGCCCGGTGCTTTCGAGTTGGAAAGCGCGTTCGGATAGATCGTTGACCACACAATATCCGGCAACGTGGGAGAGCGCTTCGGCCTTGCTCACATACTTTGCCGGCTTGCCGATGACGACGCCGAGCTCGACTTCCCAATCAGACTTTTTGGAGCCACGCGGAATGACCACGTCATCGTCGGGGCCGCAGATGGCGGACGTGGCTTTCATGAAAAGTACTGGCTCGGCGGGCACGGCCATCCCCGACTCTGCGGCGTGATCGGAATAGTTCAGGCCAATGCAAATGAATTTGCCTACACCACTCACACAGGGACCGAGCCGGGGCTTGCCCTCAACGCGAGGTAAACGCGAGATCTCACTCTGGCGCAGTTTTCCGATTGAATCGGGAAGCAACGACGCCCCGGATAGATCGGGAATAAGGTTAGAAAGATCGCGGATTGTGCCGTCTGAAGCGAGACCTCCGGGTTTTTCCTGGCCTGGTAAACCGTAACGCAGCAGTTTCATTTTCTCTCCATGAATTGTTGGCCTGCAAACAATTAGATCGCGATCAATGGTGCGGGTATGGGACGCGGAATGCGGCTATCGTTCAAGTTTCTCATAAGTACGCTTTTTACGCGCGACCGGGAAACGCAGTCCTGTTACGGGTTCAGGGGGCAACTTTATTCGACGGGTCGGACTGATTCGCCTTACGTGCCAGGATCGCTTGCCAATTAAGGATCGCATTCCAAAGCATGCGCTGATCGCCGCGGTTCAGGTCGCGATGCATCGGATTGAAGTTGAATGCCACCACGTGGCCGCGGCCTGCGGGCATATCGAGGATGGCCGGACGTCCGATGAGTCGGGCCTCGCCCCAAGCCTGGCCGCTTACTACGAATGGCTCTCCGCTTCGATCGCCCCACTCCATGACGATGTGGCTGCGGTCTTCAGGGCCATCGAGGCAGGTGGTGCAGTAGGCCATACGCAGCCAGTGGCGCGGCACATCGTACAGCGGGAAGTTTTGGCGGAATACATATGTATGCGCCGGGTAGCCGTAGGCCAGCGGATGATCGGGTTGATCGAAAGTCACGCGCACGTGTGCGCCCGGAGTTCGCGTGGCCGCCTGCTGCGCCGCCGCTGCCGAATCGGCTCCACCGCCTTGCGTGCTGCGCGGCACACCGCCCGAAGACCGCCGAACTCCGCGCACCATGCCGCCTTCCAGCGGAAGCATGGACCCGCTGCCCAGGGTCACGAGCAATCCGCCATCTTCGACGAAGCGTTGCAACTGTGCCAGACCATCCCAGCCGATGCCGCCGGTGATGTCGTCGGACTCCGCGGGCGTGCCGAAGCTCGGCGTCTGCGGAGTTTTCTTAAAAGGCATTGGGCCCCATGCCTTTGGCAAGCCCTGAATCTGCTCGGCCAGTTCGAGATCTACGTGCCCGTAGAGCACGACGTCCACACGATCGCGCAACCCTCCGGCGCGGATATCTTCATCGCGAAGATAGGTGTACGGGATCTTACGCTGATCGAGCGAGTAGCGCAGCCAACCGATGGAATCTGTATCGGCCCACGGCACCCATACGCCGATGCGCGCGGCTTTGGCTCCGAATGCCGCGGCACGTCAGGGACGGCTGCTGCGCTCACGAAATCGAGACCTAAATCGTTGGCAGTGGAACGGACCGCATCGATCAGTCCATTTTGAGCAGGAAGGATCCACGAGCCGGCAGGGAATTCGATTCCGCCTGCCTGGAAAGCGTGATCGGCAATTTCGATGTTGAAACCAGCCAGCCGGTAACGTGCCGCGAGGAGTTCTTCCTGACCTGTGTCTTTCATCAGGAAGACCGGGCCAGCCGCCGGCCACGTCGCCTGCCGGATGCGGTTGCTCAGCCAACGGAGTGAGCGTGGCCGAGCGCACCGCCGGGTCGGCCGTCGGAATCGCTTGCAGATGATAGTGTGCGGGCAACTCCCAGGAGACGTCGTCGTAGGGCTCGCTGCCGTCCTTGGGATAACGCTGCGGCGTGAGCAGGTCTACGGCGTAGTTTCGGTAGGGCTGGTCGAGACGCACGACGTAAGTGCCAGCGGGATAGTCGCCATCTTTCAGTTTCAATTCCTGCTGTGCCGTCCTACCTCGATGTGTTGACCAAGCAGCCGGCCAACCATCTGCGCGACTCGCGTGCGATCGCCCTGGCCGTCTGGAATCAGAAACGCATACGGCGGCTCGTTCAAACCCTTCTGCCAGGAGTCCCAACCCTTCTTGTAAAAATTGCGGAGCATCGCCTTCGCGCTGCCCGCGCTGTAGTCGAGCGCGGCGAGCGCGGCCGTCTCCTGATAGTTGAGATTGTCGCGGGCCGACCAGGTGACCTCTCCGGCCGGAGGTGGCAGCGGCCGATACCACTCCATGCTGGCCTCGGCGGGAGGAACGACGCGGCGCAGCGTTTCGGCGGTGCCGTTGCCCCAGGTTTCGTATCCGCGGCCGATGCTGTTGTGATTCATGGCGACGGAATCAAGATAGAGGTGGGCGAAGGCTTCGCCGAAATTCCAGGTCGAGACGCCGGGCATGCCCATCGCGGTCAGAGTCTGAACTTCGTGAAAGCTCAATTCCAGAAACTCGGTGTAGGTGATGGGATCGATATTCGGGTTGTACGGCCCGGTGCCGTTCCATGTCATCAGGAAAGGCTAGCCTTCGTGCAGATCGTGCACGACCGTGGGGTGCCACTCGTGAAACATGCGGTGTACGGCTTTCGTGGTCTCGTGAGTCTGCTGGTGCGTGTCGCGATTGATGTCGACAAATGCATATTTCGACCAGTAGGGAGGCGACTGGCGAGGCAGAGTGTTGCGGTCGGTTTTGCCCTTGAGGTAGCGGTAGAACCACTCCACCATCTTGTCGCGTCCGTCGGGATTGGAGACCGGGTTGATCAAGACCACAAGCTGCTGGCGGATGCGCTGGATCATCGGCTGTTCGCGAGACCGCGAGGCGATAGGCCATTTCCAGCATGGCTTCGGTAGATCCGGTTTCGTCAGAGTGCAAGGCCGCGTTGAAGTAGTAGATAGGCCGGGCATTCGCAATGATGCGTTCGGCGGCTGCGGGATCGGTGCGCCGGGGATCGGCGAGGGCGGCGGTCGCGTTCTTCAGGCGATCGAGGTCGCGAATTCCGTTCTCATCTGCAATGGCGAGCATCAGGATCTCGCGGCCTTCTTCGCTGTGGCCGATGGTGAAAACACGTACTCGCGGAGAAGCGGCGGCAAGGGCGCGGCAGTAGGCATAGGCTTTGGCGGAGTCCACAAACTCGCCCGGCGCGCCCGCGATTCTGCCGAGAAAGTTTACCGGGGAAGGCACGGTCGCCGACTGCGGCAGGTATGACACCCAGGGCGAGAGGAAATGTTTGTCGCCCGTGGCTGCGGCGATGGCCTCAACCGAGCCGGCCTCGGGAGTGTCGGGGGTCGAAGTGGTTTGTGCCGCCGATAACAACGAACCAGCTTGTAGCAGGGACAGCACGAGAATGATCCCACGGACCATGCCAGCCTCCACCCTCGGACTTACTGTTTACGGGATTGCTGCTCTCCGGGAAACTGGTTGCGCTTCTCCAAGCTGCCTGGCGGGAACGTGAGAGATGTCTTGCCTGCGCCGAGATCCGAATTCAGTTCTTCCAGCAGCTTGGTATTGTTGGACAGCGCGCGTTGAAGAATCGTTGCTTGCTGACGAGCCGTCGTCCACTCTCTCGCCTCGGTGGCCTCAGTCAAGCCGGGCAGTTCCAGGTGAGCGTAGGTATAACGCGCGCCGTAGAGAATGTGCTTGAACCATGGCCGGCCGGGGATGCCGTCGGGATTCAACCAGTTGCGCTCGACTTGCATCAGGCCGCGATTGAGCGTTTCAACCAGTTTGGGATCGGCAGTGCCGGTCGCTAACGCCGTCGCGATGGACTCGTTGAGTTTTTTGCCTGCTGTCTCGAACTCATCGATCTCTGCTGAAACCGCTTTGAGATCGAGCTGGCCCATGTCTTTGTTTTTCGACATGTCAGCAAGGAATTGACGAATGTTTCGGGCATAGCTGGCGAAGTCGAAGGGCAGGATATCGGCGTTGGCCAGGCGCAGTGCCAGCACGCCCCACAATTGCGACATCAGGGTGTGATAGCGATAGCCCGGGTCGCCAAAATGGTTCATCCAGTAGAAGTCGTCGTACATGGAATGATAGACGCCGTAGTCGCCGTCGAAGCCGAGTTCCATGACGGGCAATCCCACGAAGTCCAGGAATACGGTATGGTCCGAGCCGCTGCCGATGCGAGTGTTGGGCAGATTGGCGTCGGTGACTGCTTCAGTCTTTTTCGCCTCCTGCCGCTTTCGAGTCTCAGATATTTTCCATGCGTCGTACAGAGATTTGCCTGATGGGTCCTGAAGCGAGTGGCTGGTCTCAACCAGCATCGGCACCAGCGACGCGACCGCACTGCCGTCGAGATTTGGTCCCGAGGTTGAGGAATCAACGTTGAGGTAGGCGACAGCTTTCTTCCGCAACTCGTCGGCGAACTGCTCACCCCACTCTGTGGAACCGGTGAGCCCGATCTCTTCGCCGTCCCAGCTGCACACTATCAGCGTGCGGCGCGGACGCATGCCCTGCTTCGCGAGTTGGCCGAGCGCGCGGGTCATCTCCATCATGGTGGCAGTGCCGCTGCTGGGATCGACGCCACCGTAGACCCAGGCATCGCGGTGATTGCCGAGCACCACCCACTCGTCGGGTAGTTCGGAACCGCGAATGCGGCCTTCCACCACGTAATAGGGTTTGGTGGAATTGTCCACTTCGATCTTCAGATGCACGCGAGCTTCGCCGCCGAGGTGATACGAGAAGGGAAGGCCGCCCTGCCAGTCATCGGGCGCCTTCGGGCCGCCCATATTCTCGAGTAAGGGTCTTGCATCATGCCACGATAGAGGCAGCGACATTATTTGGGGCAACGACACTGCCTCGGCCACTGGGATGCGCCGGGCTCCCGGCACGGAAGCCCATCCCGGGGTGAGCGGATCACCCGGCACCATGAAGTCGTAGGTGATGGCGCCGTGTTGGATGTGGTTTTCCGGTCCCCACGGTCCATCGGGAAAGACCTTTCCTTTTTGGTATCCGTCTTCGGCGGGGTCGCTATAGATCAGTATCGCCGCCGCGCCTTCCTTTTGGGCGGTGAGCGCCTTAAAGCCGCGATAGCTGTATGGGTTCGAGTACCGGACCAGAACGATCTTGCCTTTCACGTCAATGCCGTTCTTGCGCAGCAGTTCATAATCGGCAGGGTTGCCGCTGTGCGCGTAGACGACGGGCGCCGTGATCTCGCCCGACAGAGACATGCCCATCCAGGCCAAACTGACGGCGGAGTCCTTCGTGTCGGGGTCTTCGGGATAAGACTGCTCATGCAGAGTCGCCTGGTAGTGAACAGGAGATACCATTTCCAGAAAGGAGCTTTTCGGCTCAGTGCTGTATACGTCGTAGCGGCGCAGGACGACATCTTCCAATCCTTGTTTCCGCCATTCGTCGGCGATGTAGCGCGCCAGTTCGTTGTTGCGTTCAGAGCCTGCGAGATGCGGCGCGGAGGTGAAGATCCGGTGCTGCCGTCGTTCTTCGTCGGGAGTGGGAATGGCCTTGAACTTCTGCTCAACCGCCACCTGTCTTGCAGCTCCGGCGCGGGTGAATCCCAGGATTGCGTCCTGGGATTCGGCGGGTACGACGAGAATGACGATAATGACGAGGGCGGAGAGAGGCACAAGAGGCCTGATCGATTCCATGGGTCAGCGGTCGCTTTCGGAAGGCAACGCGGAATTATATCAGCCAGAGATCGCGTCAAGGATGGGGCTTGGCGTTACATCTGTGACGATCCGACCAGACTGAAAATGAGGATGGCAAGCACGATCACCGTGAAGATCACGTACATGCGGTCGCGTTCGGCAGCAAATCCCCAAATCGAAAAAATCACCCGCGCAACCGGGGTGGCGATCAGGAATAACAAACCCAACTGGATGATGCCGCGGCCGCTCAAGTCCAGGGCGTCGCGCACAACGCCGGGCACACTGCGAAGTTCCGAAGGCTCGCCCTGGAACACACGATAATCGGCGGGCGCGCGGCCGTGCCGCACAAGATAAACTAACCCGCCACAGAAGCACGATGCCTGCGGAGAAGACCACGCCTGCGCGCAGCAGGTTTCCCAGAATATTTTCAATCCGTTTGTCAGTCCAGGCGCGCTCGACAAGCATGTCAGATCCCCCCTGAAAGCCCTTTGTAGAGCATTTCGATTCCCAGAAGCACGATTACCGTGCTGAAGACCAGGCGCAGCCATTTCGTTTCCGCCTTCACCAGAATGCCAGCGCCCACCATTGAGCCGCCAAGGACTCCAAGCATTACGGGCATCGAAAGTCCGGGATCGATGTATCCGCGGTGTAGGTAAACGCCGGCGCTGGCGGCGGCGGTAACGCCAATCATGAAGTTGCTGGTGGTGGTGGAGACCTTGAAGGGAATCCGCATCGCCTGGTCCATGGCAAGCACTTTCATGGCACCGGAGCCGATGCCGAGCAGTCCTGACAAAGCGCCCGCACCGAACATGATGCCAAAGCCCGCGGGCACACGCTGGACGTTATAGCTCCGCGTACCTTCCAGGTCTGGGAAGCTGCCGTTGAGACGCAGTCGAGTGGCCAGGGGATCGGGCGGAGCGTTGCGTTCAGCAGGGGTGCGGGGCTTCCGCGAAAGAAAAGCGGAGATCAAAAGCACCACGCCAAAAATGATCGCAATCCCCTTGGTCGGCATCCACACCGCCAGGAACGCGCCCGATAAGGCACCGAGGGTTGTGGCAATTTCCAGGAACATACCGATCCTGATGTTGGAAAATCCTTCTTTCACGTAAGCGGCGGCCGCGCCTGAGGACGTGGCGATCACGGAAACCAGCGATGCGCCAATCGCGTAACGGATGTCCACTTTGAAGAACAGGGTCAGCAGGGGAACGAGAACGACACCACCGCCGAGTCCGGTCAACGATCCCAGGAGGCCGGCAATGAGGGAGCCAACAAAGACCAGGGCGGTGAATTCCAAAATATTCATCTAGTCTTCGCGGGAAAGAGACAGCCTAGTGCCCGTAGCCCCCGCCATCGAGGGTTACTTTGCCTCGGAACATGCGATAGATGACGACAAAATAGACGGCCGCCAGGACCATGCCAACACTCCACCAGATCAGACCCACTCTCAGTGCGTAAGGTCCGGAAATCGAGTTCTGCACGGTGAGGTCGTGGCCCAGATAGCCACTGGAGGAAAGCAGTCGAGGGTATTGCGAGACCGCCGCACCCACCATCATGGTTACAAGATAGACGCACGAGGAGGCGAAGGCCTTGCGGTCTGCATCGCGGTGACAGAAATACAATATGCCGCCCAGTGAGGCAAGGACCGCCACCGGAATCACGAAGGCCACCGGATACGAATAGTAGTTGGTCAGAGTGTCGGAGCGAACCGCTATGGTCGCGACCAGGCTGATTACGGTGATTCCGAAGAGCACAATCCAGGACCGGTGGACAAAATTCCTGGCGCGCGCCTGCAAGTCGCCCTCTGTCTTCACGGCCAGGTAGAGCGCGCCGTGGATCGCGAGAGCCACCAGAGCCACTACTCCGCCGATGACGGTGTACCAGTCCAGAATGCCGGGTTCAGGTCCAACCCGCCAGTTGGTCCAAAGGGGAAGGAAGAAATAGCCATCCGCGCGCAGAGGTACGCCGCGAATCACGTTGGCCAGAGCAGCGCCGAAGAAAACCGCCAGGAGCAAGCTCGAGATAAAGAACAAACCATCAAAGAATGAACGCCAGAGGCGATCATCAATATGCATGCGCAATTCGATACTGGCGCCGCGCAGGATAATCAACCACAGCACAATCATCAGGGCCAGATAGAATCCGCTAAACGCGGATGCGTACAGGACAGGGAACGCGAAGTACAGAGTACCGCCTCCGGCGAGCAGCCAAACTTCGTTGCCGTCCCACACCGGACCGATGCTCCTGAGCATGATCTGCCGATCCTGTTCGGTCCGCGCGAGTATGGGATGCAGGATGCCAACGCCCAGGTCGAAACCATCGAGCACGACGTAGGCGGTCAGCATCACGGCAACGATCCAGAACCAGATGAATCCCATCGTCTTTCCTTACGCCACGGTCAGCGGCGTTACTTTTGTCCCCAGAGGTCGATTGCCCGTGGACGGGCCTTCGCCCACGGTGCGATATACCAGGACGATGAACAAAATCGAGAGCACGGTGTACATCCCCATGAAGCCCAGAAGCGTAAACAGAGTGTTGCCCGCCGAAACGTTTTTGGAATATCCGTCGGAGGTGCGGATGAGTCCGTAGACCAGCCAGGGTTGACGGCCAATTTCCGCGGTCATCCAGCCCGCCGTGTTGGCAATGTAGGGCAGGGGGAAGCTCAAGAGCAGGGGCCACAAAGCCCAGCGGGTCTCAAACAGCTTGCCGCGCCACAAAAGGAAAACTTCCAGCACCATCAATGCCGCAAAGTAAGTGCCCAGTCCGGCCATGATGTGGTAGGCGTAAAAAAGAAGAGGGAGCGGTGACGGCCACTGGTCGCGAGGAAACTGGTCCAATCCTTTTACTTCTGCTCGCGTCGTCCCGTAGATCAAAAAGCTCAACATGTCGTTAACGACGATCGGGTTGTCAATGCTCTGTGTCGCTTCGTCCGGCTGCCCCATAAGCACCATGGGAGCGCCCGCCTGTGAGCTGAACAGGCCCTCCATGGCAGCAATGCTGGCAGGCTGGTGCTTGGCCAGGTATCTGCCGTGCAGGTCTCCGGTCGGGAAAATCTGGGTTACGCAGGAAATGCCTCCGGCGATCACACCGACGCGAACGAAGATCTTCGCGTGCTCGGTGAACCGGTTTTCCAGCAGGTAGAACGCTCCCACCGAACACATCACAAACGCTCCCGTGATGACGGCACCGGACATGTTGTGCGAATACTGAATCAGCGCCCAGGGGTTCGTCATCAGTCCCCAGAAACTCGTAATCTCGAACGTTCCGTTGCGAAGAACGGAATAGGCGACGGGATGCTGCATCCATGCGTTAGTAACGATGATAAAGAAACCGGAGATCCACGAGCCCAGGAAGACCAGGAACGCCGATCCCCAGTGCGCCCACGGGGAGAGGCGTTTCTCGCCGAACAGAAAGAGTCCGAGGAATGCCGATTCCAGGAAAAATGAGAAGACGCCTTCCATGGCAAGCGGCTGTCCGATCACGCCTCCCGTGGTGCGAGCGAATTGGGCCCAGTTGGTGCCGAACTGGAATTCCATGGGAATGCCGGTCACCACGCCAATCAGAAAATTGATGGCGAATATTTTTGCCCAGAACCGCGACGCTTCGTTATAGGTCTCGATGTGGCGGACGAGAGCAATGGTCTTGAGCACTACGATCAGCAGTGCCAGCCCCATGGTGAGCTGCGGGAACAAATAGTGATAGGTGATGGTGAAGGCGAAATGCAGGCGGTCGAGGATCAACGCGTCCATCAGAATGCTTTCGTATTAACGAAACATCATACATAAAGGCAGCTCGGGGCGCGTCTTTTTCGGTCTAGACGGCGCGCGCAATGGTTTGTTGTTCGCCGCTTCCCCATATAGAGGGTGGGCCCCATCCTTCGCGGTCGAAAGGATGGGGCACCCCTTGTCGGCTAGATGTCGGCGAAGATCTTTCAACCTACAGTCAGGATTAGGATAGGAGGGTTCATTTTCACTGCTCCGGCCGACCTGAATGGTAGAATTCGCGCCGTGAAAACTATGCACCAAGGCTTGCCAACGCTGAAATCTTTGCGACGGCTGTTGCGTGGGATTCTCAACGGTCTTTTTCTGGTCATGCTCTGGCTGGTCATGCAGGGGCCATGCTCTTTGGCCCAGGCGACATCCAATGTTTTGGGAGCGGAGGGGACGGTTCGAGTCGACGCGACACCCGGCCACATCATCAATTCGTTTGATCCCGACAGCGCGTTGGGCAGTTCGATTGATGTGCTGTCCCGGCGTGACATAGATAGCGTTTATACGCCGCATATCATCCAGGAATCGCTCTCGGCTGGTTGGGGTCCGATCACGTATCGCAACAATACCGAGCTGCGCATGGCGGCCTGGCACTGGACGGAAAATGGCGTCTGGAGCGACTCTGCGCACCGCAGCGGATACTTCACTGGCAGCACGGAGCTGAAGGAATCCAATCGGTACATTCTTGCTTATGCGCTGCCGCACCGCGGCTTTGCGACCAGCGGCGACCGGCCGATGCAGGGTCCGAACCTTTCATACTGGAAAAGCAATCCGTATCTCACTAGCAAATTTACCGGCGAGAGCGACGCGTTCCATCCGCAATGGGTGGTCGTAGATTTGAAAGCCGAGAAGGCAGTAAACGCTGTGCGGATCGCATGGGCAAGCCCCTACGCCACCAAATATGCAGTGGAGTATTGGGTGGGGGCAGGAGACGCACTCGACTTCGACGGCGGCCCTAAGGGGGAATGGAAGGTCTTTCCCTCCGGCGTTGTGAACAATGCCCAGGGTGGCACGAGTGCACTAAAGCTTGCAGACACGGCAGTCTCCACACGCTTTGTGCGAGTCCTGATGACAGAATCGTCGAACACCTGCGACGAGCATGGGGTCGGCCGACGTCCGCAACTGCATGGGCTACGCAATTCAACAGATCGCAGCGGGCACGATTGACGGTAGCGGCGCTTTCTCCGAGGCGCTGAAAGATCTCGCGGAAAGGCGAACGACGTTTTGCGTTTCGTCGATCGACCCCTGGCATTCTGCCGACGACGTCAATGATAGCGGCAGCTATCAGCACACCGGCTTCGATCTTTTCTTTACCAGTGGACTGACCAACAATCTGCCCGCGATGATTCCGGTCACCATGCTGTATGGCACTCCCGACGATGCGGCGGCGCAGATCGCCTACATCGAGAAACGAGGCTACCCCATCGGATACATCGAGATGGGCGAGGAACCGGACGGCAAGCACGCCATGCCGGAAGACTACGCCGCGCTGTACCTGCAGTGGGCCAGCGCCATTCACAACGTAGATCCCAAACTCAAGCTGGGTGGACCAATCTTCGAAGGTGTCAACGAAGATATACACGTGTGGGCGGACGCCCAGGGCCGGACGTCATGGATGGGACGGTTCGTTGCCTATCTCAAATCCCACGGCCGTTTGCCTGAGCTTTCTTTTGTGTCCTTTGAGCACTATCCGTTTGAGCCATGCACCATCACCTGGAAAACTCTCTACACCGAACCACAACTGATGAAGCATATTCTGCAGGTTTGGAGGGATGACGGCGTCCCGCAAAACGTGCCTTTGATGGTGACCGAGAACCATCTGGCGGCCGAACTGACCGGGCCAATGACAACGATCTTCGCCGCCTTGTGGCTGGCGGACAATGTCGGGTCTTTCTTTGAGGGAGGTGGCGCCGCCTTCTATCACTCGCCTATTCAGCCGCAGGGCATCCAGAACAGCTGCCTGGGCTGGGCTTCGTGGTCTAATTTTGTCTCCAACGAACACTACGACATCAAGGGCTATACCTCCCCCTACTTCGCCGCGCACATCATCAATCGGGAGTGGGTGCAGCATCGGGCCGGAGTGCATTCCATGTACGAGTCTTCTGCCGACATCAAGGACAGCGAGGGCGATACGCTGGTTACGACCTATGCAGTGCATCGTCCGGACGGTAACTGGTCGCTGATGCTGGTGAATCGGGACGAGTCGAATCCGCACACCTTGCGTGTGGTGTTTGACGATTCCAAAAATAAGGCGTCCTTTGCAGGGCCGGTCACATTTGTGACCTTCGGCAGCGAGCAGTATGTCTGGATCAACGACGGGCTGAATAGCCACGCCGATCCGGATAACCCGCCGGCAGCCACTACTGTGGCGGCAAGCTCCGGAACCACGTTCACGCTGCCCAAAGCCTCGATCACCGTGCTGCGCGGCAAAGTGAGCGGAGTCAAAGAGTAGTTGTGCGAGTGGCGTGAAGCACCACAGACCGCGTAGGGGCAGAAGTCCCTCATCTGCCCAGCGGAGCGCAGCTTCGCTGTCTGATTGGCGGGATGCAGGCCACTCGAGCCCGCTCGACAGTGCAGATGAGGACATCTGCCCCTACGTGATCTGCGGAAGACGCGCGGACTATCTGGTCCGCTTTGCTGGTGCTGACGACTTGGCCGCAATCTTGCCGCGGATCACCGTCACCGACGCTTTGGGCAGCGTGAATTCCGTGTCCGCAGCGGCTGCCACTGTGGATCGGACGGCGGGGCCATCGGGGTCAGCTATGCCGCCCCTTTCATCAGGATGCCACTGGTACTGCTCGCTGCCAAAGCTGATGACGCTGACTGGGCCGGTAAAGAAGTTGTCAGCGTCGGCTTTGTCGTCGTGGAACGCGATGCGTATGGCATGCGAATTCTCTTGGTCCTTATTGACCAGCATCACCGACCACTGACCATCGGGACGAAGCAGGGGATAGGCTGTTACCAGAATGTGACCGGCGGGGTCGGTGATGTCGCTGGCGGCGGGAAAAATCTGTTGCTCTCCCGTGCCGGGTTGCACCCATTCGAGGTTGATCAATTGACTGGCAAAAAATTGTGACGTGGGTTGCTGGATCTGATAGTTCGAATCCACGGTGAACAGGGCAAACGTCCCCATGGAGCCGTTACAACCGCGATATAGGCCAACCGGCAAGTAATGGAAGTAGTAGAGGCCGTCTCCACCCGCGGAGAGGAATGAGCCGACGTAATCCGCTAGCCAAAGGCCACCGAAGATGTCAACGAAAGACTCGCCCGTGTTCCAGGCAATGTTTAGTTCTGAAATGAATATGGGGACATTGGGCGGCAAACCGTCGTCCCGCCAGACCTGGAGAATGTGGCTGATCAGCGTGGGCTCGTCGTACAGACTGCTCCACTGAATCTTGCAGGGCTCGAGAGGGTAGTGCTCGAATGACGCAAACGCGAGGTCGCCGAGCCGGCCGTGAGCCTTCAGGTAATCAATGAAGCGTCCCAACCATGAAGTCTTGCCCTGAGCGTCCGGCCAGACTTGAATGTCCTCGTTTACGCCCTGGAAAATGGGTCCGCCAAGTTTCAGCGTCGGGTCGACATGGTGCAACGCCGTGGCCCATTGCAGATAGAGCGCTCCGTACTGTTCGGGGAGCATGAACTGACCGTCGGGCTCCTCTCCCATTTCGATGTAGGAAATCGGATAGCCTCTGGCCCTCAAGTAAGAGACTTGCGCCGCGGAATCCTCTGGAGTTCCGTAAAGCATGGCGATGGGGATCATCGCCGGGAGCCCACGCGTGTAGCCACTGGTGTAGAAGAGGTCGAGGCCGACCTGGTCGCGTCTTTCGCTGACGTTCGAAGGTTCGTGCCAGGGATCCACCGAAGAACATATTGTTGCGGTCTGATCAGGATCCGCGGTGTGGCGGACCAGGTCGTGAAACTTTCGGTCCGGAGAAACTGTCCCGAGATAAAGCTCGCGAATGGCATAGCCGACGCAGTTGCGGCGATCCGCCGAGCCGTGCGTATCGCAAGTGTTGGAGGACTCGGTCATCCACATACGAATGAAACGCACCGGCATGGGAGCCGCGGAAAGCTTGAGCACCGCCGATCCTCCCGCGCCGTCCTCGACGTTTCCGCCTGGGAACGCGACCCAGGTGCCTTTAGTGGCTTGTTTGATGGGATCTTCGCCCGTCCAATACTGCACCACATAGCGGCGGGCGTACGGCTCGGCCCAGGCAATGCGAATGGCATTGATCTGGTGGTTGTTGGCCAAGTCCATGATCACCCACTGCGGGTACACCGAATCATCCTCGCCAGTGAAGGCTTTGGTCAGGTACGGATTGCTCTTCCAGTAAGTGTTCGTGTCGCCGTCGGTGATTCGGGAATAGCCGTTGTCCACTCCGTCATTGCGGGTCACGCCGCGATGCGGCAGCAGGTATCCGAAGGAATGGCGGAGGGGCTCTCCCGGGGTTGCATTGCCGGTGAAATAACCCTTTCCCGCGGGATCACTCCAGCTGCCTTGCGTGTTCCAGTGCCAGGCTTCGACGTAAAGCTCCGTGTTCTGCCGATAGCTGACGGTTTGCCATCCCGCGGAGAGCACCTGCTTCATCACCGGCTCGGTGAAGAGCTTGTCGGTCGCGGCGGTCGAGATTCGGTCAATCCCCGCTCCGAGTGCGGTGGTTGGGACGAATGTTTTGGCGGCATGGCCGGGCGTGGAGTCTACGCGGATGGTTTGCGGGAGTGCTGCAGGCGACAAAAATGTGACTGCGATGACGAGCATCTTGACTGGCAATTTCCAGATGTCGCATGTGAAGCGCATACCAGTGCCTCCGCCAGAAATGACTGGCTGAAAAATGACAGGACGGTGCCACTGCCGCACGAGTGTGGAGGCTCGCGCCTACATTCCAGCTAGAAGTAGAACTTCAGAGCCAGCTGCAACTCACGCGAATTGATACAGGTGTCGGTGATGGCAGCAAAATCCGACGTGTTATCGATCTTTCCACTGCCATCGAAACTCACGCTGGTATTGCCACCGTTCGGCCCGCAGAACTGAGGGTGGTTAAAGGCGTTGAACGCTTCGGCACGGAATTCGAAGCGCATGCCCTCTCGGACGGTGAACTGTTTGAACAGGGACATGGTGGTGTTGTTGGTGGCTGGCTGACGGACGCTGGTGATGGTTCGGGGAGCATCGCCAATCGTAAAGTCATCCGGCTGACTCAGAACGTCCTGCGCATTGGCAAAATAGTTATCGACGAAGTCCGGGCCGGTATTCCGCTTTAGAAGTCCATTCAGGTTGGGACGCCGCTGGTCCGACGAATACGTCGGTATCTCCTGACCTCCGTTCAGCGTGATGTGCATGGGCCTGCCGCTGGTGTAGCGATATGTTCCGTTGATCTGCCATCCTCCGAGGACTCCGTTCAGCGCTCGATTCATGCCGCCGCCGAACTTTTTACCTCTGCCAAAGGGGAGCTCGTAGACATAGCTGAACTGCAGGATGTGAGGCGTATCCCAGGTCGAGACCGATCTCTCCAAGTCGGGACGATTTGGGTCTTGCAGACTGGTTGTGCCTCCCAGCCAGGTGACGCTGTCGTCGGTAGAAGAAGCATCGTCGATGGACTTGGACCAAGTGTAGCTCGCCAGGAACTGCAGACCGTTGGCGTACGACTTCTCCATACGAACCTGCAAGGCGTGATAGATCGAGCTGGCGTAGGGCGGAGTGTCGCCGCTGAGCGAGTCGAATTGAGGGAACGGCCGCAATACCTGATAACGAGGAATGGTTTCTCCCGAGAGCGTGCTGTTGGGATCGGTAATCACTCCGAAGAAGGGGTTGGCCAGATCGGGAGTGCCGAGGGCACCCCTCTCCGCAGGGGTGAGCTTGTCAACAAAAGGTCCCAGGTGATTTACCTCGCCGGCGCCGCTGAAGTAGAGATGAGTTCCTTTCTTGCCGATGTAGCTCGTGTCCAGAATCATTTTCCACGGCAGTTCCTTCTCAAAGCCGAAGCTCCAACTCTGTTCGTACGGAGTGTTAGTGAGAGTTTTGATCGCGCCGCCTCCACCGAATCCAACGTCGTTCAAAGCTCCGAGCGTGTTGCCGGGAGGAAGAATCGGACCACCATTGGGAAAGGGATCGCTGAATCTTCCAACGGGAGTAAATCCGTCGGTGGGATCCACGGGGACCCAGCCCGTAAACTGGTCGTAGCCCTTGTACATATTGACTGGACCCGTCCCGGCCGCTCCGGAGCGCGGAGTGGAATAGAAGATTCCGTATCCGCCGCGCAGTACGGTGCTATGCGCCATTTGATAGGCAAATCCAAAACGCGGCTGAATGTCCTTCCAGTCGGTTCCGAAGTTGGCGCGAGCTTTGGGCGTGGCGAAAACTTCGGCTCCGAGCAACGCCCGTGTGACGTCCTCTCCGGTCAACGGATCGGTGTAGCTTATGCTGCCGCCATTGATCGGATTTCTTTGGGTCAGGTCCAGCGAGTTCTGGCGATTGAAACGTTCCGTCCGGGGAAGGGTTACGTCGTAGCGTATCCCAAGATTGAGCGTAAGCTTCGGCGTGACCCGATAGTTGTCCTGCACGAATCCACCAAACTGAAAATTCTGGGTGCTGACAAAGTTGGGGACTTCGTACTGGCAGGCGCCGTTTTGGCAGCCGGTCGCGGGTCCGACGCCCATCAAGAAGCTGGCCATCGAGTCTCCGCCCGATTCCGGGTCGGGTCCTGACGTTCCTGTATTGTCGAACTCAAATTGTCCTCCGGGATACCCGGGCTGGCCGAAGTTCACCCGATGCATGCGTCCTTCGCCGCCGAATTTGAATTCGTGGGAGCCATGAACCCAACTCAACGTTCCTAACAGATGGTAGGAATCGCTGCCTTGTTTCCAATAGCTGTAAGTCTGGGTGCCGATGTTGGCGTCTCCCGAGGATTGATAATTATCGAGAATGACGTTGGGAAGCTGCTTGAAGCCGGAAACATTCATGTACGACGGCGTTCCCAACAGCGTTACCGGATCCAGATCAGGGAAGTTCCCCAGAATGCCGTGGTTGATTTCGTAACCGCGCGTCACGCCGAACGAAACATTCAGAACCATCGTTGGACTGAAAGAGTAAGTTTCGTTGAGTGCGAGCAGATGGGCTGTGTCTTCTCGAGGTCCGGAGGTGAAGTTGTCGGCCACGTTCCCAAAGGCGTTGAAGCCCTGGAAATGTCCCCAGAGCTGCGAATACTTGGCGCTCAAGAGGCTGCGATCATTGAAGCGATGATCAATCTTGATATCGAATTGATTGTTGCTCTGCTGGTTGGTTCCGGAACGGAAGAAGTTGTTCAGCAGATCATCGCTGGTGGCAATGGGCTTAGTGGGTTCCGGGAACAAGGCGATCAGTTTCTGCGCGACTGGGTCGATGAGACTGAGATCAGTGGAGCCGTCGCTCAACGCGCCTACGCTCAGATTGTTGTTCTTGATGAAAATGGTGCGCGTCGGGACACCATTGGTTGCATCGAAAGAAGCTCCCTTGAACGGGTCCCAGAGCTGGCCGGCGGGATCGCTACAGAGCCCGTTCGCGTCGAAGTCCGCTCCTCGAAGAGTGCATAGCTCGCTGAAGTCTCCCTGCTTTTCGAGATCCGTGGCAACGCCGTAGCTTGCCGAGGTGAAGCTTCTGCTGCGAGTGCCATCGTAATCGAAGAAGAAAAAAGTCTTGTTCTTTCGGATGGGTCCGCCGAAGGTGACGCCGAAATTGTTTTGCCGCAGAGGCGCCCGCGCGTCGCCGTTGTGATTGCTGAACCAGTTATTGGCATCGAGTTTGTCGTTGCGAAAGAACTCGTAGAGGCCGCCATGGAACTTGTTCGTCCCCGAGCGGGTCACAAGATTCACGATGGTTGACCCGGAAAACCCGTATTCCGCGCTGAAATTCGATTGCTGAATATTGAATTCTTCGACCGCATCCACCGAGGGGACGTAGGCCTGCGAAAGAATGCCGCTGTTTTGCTCAAAGTTTGAGGTACTCACACCGTCCATCAGGACGTCAGCCGTTGCATTGCGGCTGCCATTCGAAATGAAGTTCGTCGCCGTACAGCCCTCGCACTGATGGTCCGGCACAGCCGTGCCTGGGGCGAGGAAGGCCAAGTCGAAAACGGAGCGGTTGATCAGCGGGAGATTGTTAATCAGATTTCTATCCACCACCTGGCCGGTGACGGCGTCCTGGGTCTGCAACTCGGCTCCGCCCGCCTGCACGTCAACCACCTGGCTCGCGGCGCCGACTTTCAGAGAGAAGTCAACCGTGACGTTCTGATTGACGTCCACCTTGATTGCGTCGCTGCGCTGGCGCTGGAAATTGGCCGCTTCCACATCCAGGCTGTAGGTTCCAGGGGGGATCGGTCGCAGCAGGTATCGTCCGGAGGGGTCGGTGGTCGCGGTAAACGCAAAACCCTTGTCTTGGTCGGTCGCGTTCACCCGCGCCATAGGAATTACCGCACCCGAGGGATCGGTTATGGTCCCTGAAATGGAGCCGCTGTAAAGCTGCGCTGCAGCGCCGGGCAGGAGCAAAAAGGAAAAGACCAGCGCGACCGCAATGGTCAGCAACTGGAAACACTGGGCTGCCGCTGGCGTGCGAGTTGAAGATCGTATGACCTGAGAACTTTTAGCGTTCCTCATGGCTCCTCCGCGTTCAAAAAAAGTTCAGGCGGGCAGTGGCTCATGGGACTTCTGGCAATGGATAAACGCCCCCCTGGGAACTATTGAAACGATTTATTGCCCAGTTCCACGGTCTCTGTCAAGACAAATGTTCCGATTTAAATGATTCGCCGGGTTCATGGCCCGGGGGATTTCCTAGAGGTATTGGCCGCACCTGATGTGGAAGGATCAAGCAAGGGCCGGCCTACCCGCACAAACGGGAGGTTCGTTCCGACCTACGGGCTGGTGACTTTATCGGCGGCGGGTTCCACAATCTTGTGATATTGATTCGGCTTCAGCTTGGATACTCGCTGCACAGTTCCGTTGGGCCAGCGGATTTCAACCTCGGGCTCCGATGTACCCGGTGCAGTTCCGAGTCCCACAATCACGCGCTTATCATGCGCTGAGAGATAGCTCGAGCCTCCGGTAATCCATCGCACCAGCTTTCGGTTAGAGGACATCACGGAGATCTTCGCTCCGATCGCGTCACGATTGCTGACCGTCCCCTGGAGTTCGAAGCCAATCCATCGATGGTGCTGCCCCACGTTGTTCCGCAGCAGCACCGGGGCGCCATTGAGACAGGTGAAAACAACATCGAGACCGCCGTCATTGTCGAAGTCACCCGTGGCCAGTCCACGGGCGCTGTAGGCGGAGCTGAATGCCGGCCCGGCGCGATCTCGCATATTCTGGAAAATCCCCTGCGATAGATTGCGCAGCAAGAGCGGAGGTTCTTTGTACTTCACATCGGTGCGCGTCGTTTCGATCACGGAGTTGATGTGTCCGTTGGCGAATATCAGATCGAGATTGCCGTCATTGTCAAAGTCGAGAAACTTGACGCCCCACCCGACGTACGACTTGCTGAAAGCTGCAACATGGGAGGCTACGGTCCGATCCTGGTAAGGACCGGTCTGGGATCCGAACTTGGATCCGATCAGAAGGGAGTGGTATTGGTCGTTGAAATTGGTCACGGCGAGGTCGGGCAGGCCGTCGCCGTTGGCGTCACCGGCATCGACCCCCATACCCGCCTTGGCAAGCCCGTCCTGGTTGTAGGCGACCTCGGCGTCTACCGCGATGTCTGCAAAAGTGCCGTTGCGTTGGTTGATAAGCAGCAGATTGGGCGAAGCGTCGCGCGCGATGAACAGATCGGTCCAGCCGTCGTCGTTCAAGTCAATCGCAATCACACCCAGAGCTCTGCCCACAAGCTTGTCGAAGCCGGATGGCACGCTGACGTCAGTAAAGGTTCCATCGCGGTTGTTGTGATACAGAGTGAGTGGCATGCCCTGATACGCCAACTGCTCGCAATAGGTGCGCATTCCGTTCACTTCACATTTCTTGGGTTCATCATATGAAAAGCGCACGTAGTTGGTGACTACGAGATCGAGATAGCCATCGCGGTCATAGTCGAACCAGGCCGCGCCGGCCGCCCACCTTTCAGGATTCTTTACTGCTGCTTTGTCTGTGACCTCGGTAAAGGTGCCATTGCCGTTGTTGTGAAACAGGGCGCTAGAAGGGAATCCACTGATGAACAGGTCGGGATGGCCGTCGTTGTCGTAATCTCCGACAGCGACGCCCATTCCGTAAAACGGGAGACGATCCAACCCGGCCTTCGCGGTCACGTCCTCAAACCTCCCGTTTCCAAGATTGCGGTAAAGCGCGTTTCGCACCGGGTTCGGGCTCTGGCCGCGAGGAGTTTCGCCTCCGTTTACGAAAAAAATGTCCTGCCACCCATCGCCATCGAAATCAAGAAAGGCGACGCCCCCACCCATGGTCTCGACGAGAAAACGGTCAGGCGATTCTCCGCTGAATTGACTCCAGGTGATGCCGGCTTCGCGGGTGACTTCGGTGAAGATCGGAGTCTCGCGGACAGGGGTCTGTCCGGTCAATCGAGTTGGACACAACGCGAGAGTGCAAGCAAAGAAAATCGTGCCGAGACGAGCTGAAAGTTTAGCGCTCACGGATGAGGTTGCTCGGGCGACGCCGGATTCGCTGGCGTGGAGTTGTCGTTCCCCGGTTCTTGCTTGAGGCTTTCGTACAGCTCCATTTCGTGCGCAGCGTCTGGCCGACGGCCGAGACGCCGGTAGACGCGGGACAGCGCGAAATGTGCCGCTGCGTTTTGGCCGTCGAGTTGCACCGCTTGTTCCAGATGTTGTTGAGCCTCCGTTACACGGTCTTTGTTCAATGCGAGATTGCCCAGCTGGTAATGCCCGTCCGAAAGCGATGGATCAAGCGCCAGAGCGGAGCGCAGCAGTTGCTCGGCTTTCGCTTCCAACGCAACCTCGCCGGTCTCGGATTCCTTTAGCAGCACGGCGGCGTACTGCGCCCTGAAGCGCGCGTCGCGTGGAAATCTCTCGATTCCAGTTTTAAAGCTGCCGACAGCTTCTTTGCTCATTCCGGCGGCAGATTGTGCTTGGGCGAGCCCAAGAATGGGTTCAGGACTGGAGCGATCAAGCTCCAAGGCATGAGTATAGGAGCGAACCGCATCGGTGAACTGTCCTATCCTCACCTCAACCAGCCCTTGTAATTCGAAGGCGGCAGCGGAGTTCGGGAAACTATCTACGGTTCGATTCGCGGCGCGCAAGGCGGAAGGCAGCGCGCGTTGGGCCAAGAGAATCTTAGTTAGGTCGAGATAGTTCGCCTCCTCAGCCGGAGCCAGAGCGATGGATTCCTCGAGCGACTGCCGCGCCTCTTGTGGCTGTCCCTGGTTGTGATGGCACCAGCCTAGCAGATTGAGGATTGCGGCATTCTTGTTTCCGGAGCCAATCAGGGTTTCGAGAATGTTTTGGGATCGGTCAAAGTGCCCAGCATGATATTCGACCAGCGCCGTCGTGTACTGGATCCTGGGCTGGTCCCGAAGCAGCGCTGGAATGGACGCAAGCAGCTTTTCGGCAGTCGGATAATCTTGCATCTCGTCAGCAATCTGGGCGCCTAGGACTGCCCGAGGTCCCGCTGGGTGGCCCGCTAATTGCGCTAACGCCGCCCGTGCCTTTTCGGTCTGGTGCAGATGATAGTAGGAGCGGGCCAACGCGGCGATAGACTCCGCTCGCTCCTGGACTTCATCGGGCACCGCGGCCAGCATTCGAGCTGCGGTCGCATAGTCACCCATGTTCTCCGACACCATGCCGAGCAACAGTTGTGCTGCTTTGTCGTCCGGCCTCCGCTTCAGAATGATTTGCAGGTGTTCTCGCGCTTCAGGATAGCGATGAAGCTGCCACAAATTTGCCGCCAGATAGCGGCGGACCGTCAGGTTGGATGAGTTAATCCGCAATGCCCGCCTGAATAATTCCGTAGACTCCTCAAGCTTCTGCTCCTGAGCCAGCACCGTGCCCAGAGTAGCAAGCACTTCCACATCGGACGGGGCCAACTCGACCGCCTGACGCAATTCTGCTTCAGCCTCTTCCAGTTGTCCGGCGCGAGCGAAATCGAGCCCACGCTCGGCGTGCGTCGTTGGAGTGGCTAGTTGCTCGGAAGCCGGTGACCAAATCCCCGCCGACAGGGGCAAGACGCAACTCAGCACAAGAAATTGAAGGAAGATTGACATTCGACATTCAGTGATGCGTGCGGTAAGGCACGAACCCCCGGGTCCTGCTACGCAGACGATACACCGAGGTCGTCGCCGTGATGTAAAGCGTCTTGTAGTCGCTGTCGCCCCAGGTGAGATTGGCTGGTTGCTCCGGCATCTCGATGGTACCCAGATGGTGACCTTGCGCGTCCCAGACCCATATACCCTTTGGACCAGTCACAAACAGGTTGCCGTCGCGGTCAACTTTTATGCCGTCGGGCACGCCGTCGTTCGGTCCTCCGGGTTCTTCGCCGAAGATCCGGCCATTGCTCAACGATCCGTCGGGTGCGACGTCGTACATGCGAATGTTTCTCTGCTCACTGTCATCCACGTAGAAATGTTTTCCATCTGGTGAGAAGGCGAGTCCGTTGGGCTGGCTCAGATCTTTGGTCAAGAGGCGGACGCTGCCCTTGTCGTCCAGTCGGTACACACCCTGGAACGGAATTTCCTGTTGCTCTCCCTTGACCAGATCAAGCGTGGGATCAGTGAAGTAGAGCGCTCCATCGGGACCGATCACCACATCATTCGGGCTGTTGAGTTTCTTTCCCTCATAACGGTCAGCCAGGACGGTGTATTTGCCCTCCGGTGTTACGGCGATGATGGCGCGCAGAACGCTGGCGCAATCAATCAGGCGGAGTTGCCGGTCGTACGTGTTGCCATCCGGATCTCCGAGAGATATGACTTCCTGTTTGTGGCCATCGAGCGTGAGCCGATCGATCTTGTTCTGCTCTTCGTCGCTGACGTAGAGGAAGCCGGACTCATCCCACACCGGGCCTTCGGTGAAGCCGAAGTCGCCGGCTACTCGAGTGAGGTTTGTCTGGCGGTCAAACAGTTTCCAGAATCCGGGAGACTCGGCGGTGAGCTTGAACGCCCGGGCAGGAGCATGCGCGGCGGCTGCGACTAAATTTGAGACGATGATCAATGCAACGACGGCGGTGCCAGCTGCGCTTGCCAGTCGGAGATTGAATATCAGATGGCCGACTACCGCTTGCATTCTTGACAAGGCGCTCATTCCTGCTCCGCCTGCGATGTATTTGTGTTTCGGGCAACACTCAACAAATAACTGACAAGGTCGTCGAGTTCTTCGTGCCTGAGTCTGGACGCGTAATCGTCAGGCATCAGCGATCGGGGTTGATATTCGATGCTCCGTAGCTCCGGCCTGTTGAGCAGATGCAATGTGCCGTCAGCGGTCTGCAGCTGCAAAGAAAAGTTGTCTTCATTGCGCACAACTCCGGTGAGGGTTTGTCCGTCCGGTGTCGTGACAACCACAATTCGTCTTTCGAGAGTCGAGATTTCGGTTGGGATCGGTGATGGCACTTCGAATGTCGGCCGCCGATTGAGTGCCGGCGTAGCTGGAAAGATCTGAGCCGATGAAGCCGCCCTCACCTTTTACCATGTGACACCCGAGCATCCCGGCTGGCCGAAGAAAAGAGCCTTGCCACGTTTCGGATCTCCGGGAAGATCAACCACCCCGGTTTGCCCCTGCAGGTTCCGCAGGTAGCGTACGACGGCCTGAATTCGCTGCCCGCCAAGAGAACGGAAGGCGGGCATGCCGGTTGCGGGAATTCCTTCCCGAACAATTTGCAGAAGGGCTTGGTCCGTCAAGCGTTGAACTTCGCGCCGACGCGAGATGTCCGGGCCACGCTCTCCACCTCTCCCGTCGAGCCCGTGGCAAGCCGCGCATGTGGTCGCGAAAATCTGTTTGCCCGCGGCGTTATTTCTGCTTCCTGAAGCTCTGTCGGTCTTCTGCGCCCGCAATCCAAGAGGCACACACGCGTGCCCGAATCAGCTGCCAGCACCATCAGAGAATCGTAGCGATTCACGGGCCATCGGGTTATTTTCGTTTTCACTGCGATCGCGGATATCTCCATGCGCGCATTGTTGACCAGGCCCGCTACCTGCACGGTTGCGCGAGCCGGCTTGGGATCGGGCATGACGGCCTTGTAGGCCATGTTCATGTCAGGGAAATCGTGAATGTCAGCCAGATACACGGTCACGGAAACAATATCTTTCAAATCGAAACCGGCGTCTGTGACGATATCTGCAATGCGAGCCAGGGCAGCCTTACTTTCTGCCCCGATTCCACCGGGCACAAGCTTGCCGTCGGCGTCAATGCCTTCCTGTCCAGCGACGTAGAGCGTCTCTGCCGGCGATCACTCCATCACTGAAGGGAAGATTGGCCGTTCCGGGGAGCTTCACAACTTTTCGTTCTTCAGCGAAGCCCGTCAGCGTTGACTGGAAAAACAGTCGCGAAGCCACGACGAGTCGCAAGAACGATCTTCGCCAGAGAGTCTCTGAACTTTCCTGTAGTTCATTTCGTGTCAGCTCCTTTTTCGTTGTAAGAATTCTCTCTTCACATTCACTCGACAGGAGTGCTAGAGTCCGCGTTCATATATACAACCTGGAGGATGAGATGAACAAATTGCAATATTTGAGATTTTCGCGGAAGAGTTCATTTGCGATCGCAGGAATTCTGTTCCTCTGTACGATCTGGCAACTAAGCTCGAACCTGCAGGCGCAATCCTCCGGCGGCCCCCAGTTGAACGAAAACGAAGCACTGCTCGACAGTTATCGTCACGTGGAAGTGGCATCGGTATCCGATGCGTTGGAGCAACTTACGGGCCGGAAGATGTACCTGTCGCACAAGATGCAAGCCATTTTCCCGACCAAATTCGCCGGCTTCGCGCTCACCGTGAAGTTGAGCAAGGACGAAGGCAACAAGGACCCCGGGGCTCTGAGCGGCATGCTGGCGGCGATCGACCAGGGAACGCGGAATTCGGTCTGGGTGATGGTGGTCGAAGACGGTGCCGATATCGCCGGAATGGGCGGGTTGATGGGCACGACCATGTCGGCTCGCGGATATGCCGGAGCAGTCATCGATGGCGGCGTGCGCGACGTCGGGCAATTGCGCAAGATAGGTTTTCCGGTTTACGCCACCGGTATTGTTCCGTCAACCTCGGTCGAGTCACTATCGCTTTTGCCGGAGCGAATATTCCGATCTCTTGCGACGGCGTGGAGGTACGACCGGGTGACATCGTCGCCGCCGACGGAGACGGGGTCGTGATCGTGCCGCGGGCGAAAGCGCGAAGAGGTTCTGGCGCTTGCCCAGGAAATGGACTTCAAAGAACACTCCATGTACTCGATCATCGAGAAATACAAATCCATTCAGGAAGCGGTCAAACGGTTTGGCCGGCTGTGAGAGATGTTGGTTGTGCCCTGGCGTCCTTGCGCGTCCCGATGGCGGCAATGGCGAGTCAAAGCCTTTAACGCGGGCTTTCAAGCCCTGACCGTCAAGGGCGCAAGAAGGCCGGGACGCCGGCGCTCACAAAGGATTGCGTTCACGCAATTTTCGTTGGATAATGCGCGGTTCAATTAAATCGATTCAATTGAGCATGGGGACGACAGGGACAAAGCGGTTCGGCGGAAGAATGGCCCCAAGGACGGCACTCGCGCTCGGCGCAGTTTTAGGTTGCCTGATGGTGGCGGCGTCTGAAGATTTGCCCAAGGAGTCGAGAGCTGTGGTCATTGATGTACGCCCCGCCGAGCTGCTAGCCTCCGCCGCCAGGGGCGAACTGGCTTTCCTATAACGGAGATTTCACCGGGCGCCGCTTCAGCAGCCTGTCCCAGATCAATCTCACAAATGTCGCGCAGCTGCGGGCGCAGTGGGTATTCCATTCCAGCAATTCAAACCGGCTGGAGGTGACTCCGGTGGTCGTGAACGGCGTCATGTTCGTGACTTCAGCAAATGATACCTACGCGCTGGATGCGCGCACCGGACTCGTCATCTGGCACCATGCGTGGCCGATCTCCGAGGGACTGATTGACGATGCGTCCGGCCATCTCAGCCGCGGCGTGGCGGTGTGGCACTCGCGTGTGTACCGGCAGACCGACAATGCCCATTTGCTTTGTCTGGATGCTCGTTCGGGTCACTTGCTGTGGGATGTCGCCTACGCGGACTGGAACAAGAATTACGGCTGCGACCGGCGCGCCCCTGGTGGTGAACGACAAGGTGATCGTGGGTACCTCGGGCGGGGACGACGGAGTGCGCGGCTTTGTGGCCGCCTATCGACGCCGACCACCGGAAAGCTGGCTTGGCGTTTCTGGACGATTCCCGCGCCCGGGGAATTCGGTTCCGAGAGTTGGCCCGGAGATATAGTTACTTGCACGGCGGCGGCACCACCTGGATGCCGGGCACGTATGACGCCGAAACCGGCACGCTGTACTGGACGACCAGCAACCCGAGCCCGGATTTCGACGGCAGCGTGCGGCCAGGCGACGATCTATACACCGATTGCGTGCTGGCGCTCGATGTCGACACGGGAAAATTGAAGTGGCACTTTCAATTCACGCCGCACGATCTTTTCGACTACGATGCAACCGAAACTCCGATTCTGATCGATGCGGTTTACCAGGGCGAGCCGCGCAAGCTGTTGGTGCAGGCCAATCGGAATGGTTTCATCTATGTGCTGGATCGCGCGAACGGGAAATTTCTTTCAGCTGTGCCGTTCGTGAAGAAGCTGACATGGGCGAAGGGGATTGACGCGCAAGGTCGGCCCATTCGTGTCCGGTCTCAAGCCGACGCCTGACGGGACCCGAATATGTCCCGGCTACGGCGGCGCCACCAACTGGTTCGCGCCGTCTTACAACGAGTCTACCCGTTTGGTCTATTTCCTCGCCCTTGAGGAATGCCAGATGTTCTTCTCCAAGCCGCAGAAATTCGAGGAAGGGAAGACTTTTTACTCGACCGGCGTGAAGCGGATTCCCGGGAGAAGCGTCGCAGAAAGATCCTTCTGGCCTACGATCTCGACAAGCAGTCTTTCGCATGGACCTATCCCCAAGTGGGGCACGCGCGCTCGTCCGGGCGGAACCATGACGACGGCCACGGGCCTGGTCTTTTCTTCGGCGATGACGCGCAATCGTTCGAGGCAGTAGATGCCCGCACCGGAAAGCCGCTGTGGCACTTCAACACCGGACAGGATTTTAGCGCGTCACCCATGAGCTATGCAGTTCTGGACAAGCAGTACGTGGCCGTCGCCGCAGGAAGCGATATTTTCAGTTTTGCGTTGCCGTAAGATGCGGTCACTCAAACGAACGATCACGAAAGCCACAAATCCAAGGAGATTTCATCATGAACTCGACATTCTTCAATCGTAGAAAGCTGATGACTTCGCTCGCCGCCGTAATGTCTACCGTGGGCGCGGGAACATTGATGGCCACAAGCGCCAGGCCAAGAGCCGGGACAGCGGGGTGCGCAAGCTCGACCGGGACGGCAAGCCGGCCGACGGAAAGCAGATGATCACCGCGCTGATCACGCACAACGGCTTGCTCTACATTGCGGGACAGGGTGCCAACTCGAACGGACCGGTGGGCAAAGATGACATCGACAGCCACACCACGAAAGTGATGGAGAACGTGAAAGAGCTGGTCGAAACCGGCGGCGGCACCATGGACAGCGTGCTGCAGCTTACGGTTTATCTGGCCAGCCTCGATTACTACGAGCCCATGAACAAAATATTCAAGACGTATTTTCCCAACGGTGGGCCGGCGCGCACCACGGTGGCCGTCGCCGCGCTCCCAGGAAATTCGATGCTGGAGATCAATTGTATTGCCGCCATCGTGCGTAAGTGAAGGCTGTGAACTAGAGGCGCCGCAGGCATATAAGGAGACCAGATCATGCGATTAGGGATGGGATGGAATCGCCGCAGTTTTCTGGGAACACTGGGAATGATTGCCGGTTCGATGATGACGCCGAAGAAGTTGTTTGCGGCGAAAGCGAGCGCCAAGGTCAGCGGCTTCGGCCAATCGGGCAATCCCTACGAAGAGCTGGGAGTCACGACCGTCATCAATTGTGAAGGGACGATGACCATGCTGGGCGGTTCCATCCTGCGCCCGGAACTGGAAGCGGTGATGGCCCAGGCCGGACGCCACTTCGTCAGCATGCCTGATCTGGAAGTGGCGGCGGGAAAGCGAATTGCCGAAATGCTCAAGCTGCCCGAGGGATACACCGCGCTGGTGACTTCTGGCGCAGCGGCCGCGATCCAGTCAGGACTGGCGGGAATCCTTACCGGCGACAACGAAGCATTCATCAGGCAGTTGCCGGACCTCACCGGACTGAAGTCGGAAGTCATCATCCAGAAATCCCATCGCAACCCGTTCGACCACCAGCTGCGCACCACCGGCGTAAAGCTGATCGAGATTGAAACGCGCGACGAGTTGCGCCAGGCAATCAGCCCGCGGACCGCCATGATGCACTTCACCAACTTTGCCAATGCCGCCGGGCAGATCAAGGTGGATGAGTGGGTAAAACTGGCGAAGGAATACAAAATTCCCTGCATGAACGACGCAGCGGCCGACACGCCGCCGGTCTCGCATCTCTGGGATTACGCCAACATGGGCTACGACCTTGTGACCTTCAGCGGCGGCAAAGCCATGCGCGGGCCGCAGTGCGCCGGATTGCTGATCGGACGCAAAGATCTGGTGGCCTACGCGCTGCTGAACAACAGTCCGCACGAGGACACGTTGGGTCGCAGTTCGAAAGTGGGTAAGGAAGAAATTATCGGGATGGTGAAAGCGCTGGAGCTCTATCTCAACGAGGACCACGATGCCCTGGCGACAGAGTGGCAGGGACGACTGGAGTTAATCTCCCGAGCAGATCGTGCGGGTGCCGGGCGTCAGCACGTCATTCTTCGTTCCCGACATTGCGAATCACGTGCCTCATATGCAGATTACCTGGGACGCGGCGAAAATCTCTTTGACTCCGAAGCAGGCCTCCCAACTTCTGAGAGAATCCAAGCCGGCGATTCGTGATGGGAGCGGGCGAAGACCGGCCGGGTCTTGGCCATGAACTCTTTCATGCTGCAACCCGGAGAAGACAAGATTGTCGCCGATCAACTGGCCCAGATCTTCCGCGAGCATTCCGCGTGAGAGTGATGGGGACATCCCTGACCAACGACATTTCCGAGGAACGATGGTGAACGGCGCCAGGACGAGCCATGTGCGCTGGTTTCTGGTGTGCTGGCTGTTCATCCTGAGCGCAGTTTCTTACCTTGACCGGGTCAACATTTCGGTTGCCGGGCGATCGATCGCCGCGGATTACGGCCTGAGCAACGTGCAGTTGGGCTACGTGTTCAGCGCGATGCTGATCGGCTATGCACTCTTTCAAACCGTAGGTGGAAGGCTCGCCGACCGCTTCGGACCTCGCCGCGTGCTGACTGCGGGAGTCGTGTGGTGGGGAATCTTCACCGGGCTGACGGCCCTGGTGCCAGTCAACAATCCGTGGAGCCCTGTTTCTGTTTATCGCCATCCGCTTTCTCCTGGGCGCAGGGGAGGCGGTTGTTTATCCCTCGTCGAACCAATTTGTAGCGCGGTGGATTCCGGCGCACGAGCGCGGTGTCGCCAACGGATGGATTTTTGCCGGAGTCGGCGCGGGCGCCGGCCTTTCGCCACCGTTGATTACCTACTTCATGCTTCACTACGGCTGGAGGTCGTCCTTCTGGGCATGCGCCATTATTGGCCTGGTCGCGGGTGCGGTCTGGTATCTCATGGCTCGCGACGACCCCCGCGGAACATCCGCATGTCTCCACGTCTGAGCTGGCGACGATTCAGTCCGGCATGCCGATCGAAACCGAGAACGGGGGTGATGGCAGCTTGCTTCCCTGGCGAATTGTTTTTCGGAGCAGAGAAGTGCGCGCGATCACAGTCAGCTATTTTTGCTTCGGCTACACCGCTTGGATTTTCTTCAGCTGGTTCTTTATCTACCTGGCCCAGGTCCGCGGTCTGAATCTGAAAGCGAGTGCGTTTTACGCCATGCTTCCACCGGTGGCGATGTCAGTCTGCAGTTTTGTGGGCGGCGCTATCAGCGACCGGCTCACGAAGTGGCGCGGCCCCCGACTGGGACGGTGCGGCCTGGCAGCTTTCAGCATCGCCCTGGCTGGAATGTTTATTGCCTTCGGCTCCCAGGTTGCCAGCGCTCGCGTGGCAAGCGTTGTTCTCGCGGGCGGAGCGGGAGCGCTGTATTTGTCGCAGAGCTCGTTTTGGTCGGTGAGCGCAGACATTGCCGGCAAGGCATCAGGCTCGGTTTCCGGCTTCATGAACATGGGGGCACAGATTGGCGGAGCAGTCACGGCATCACTCACGCCCGCAATCGCCGCGCGCTTCGGTTGGACCGCATCCTTCCTGGTGGCCGGCGGGATTGTGCCTGCTGGGAGCGAGCGGCGTGGCTGATGGTTGATCCCACGCGAGTCCTGAATTCGCGGAACTCGGCTAGCGCCTCCGTTAAGCAGCGTGTTGTACCTTAGTGAACCCAACGACCAAGAGGGCCGATTATGCGGGAAGCGATCCAGAAATGTTTCGGAGCGACACTCATACTTGTCATGACTCTTCTCACACCCAACGCGAACACACAAACGCCTCGCTATGATCTGCTGTTGAAGGGCGGGCACGTGATCGACCCCGCCAATCATGTAGACGGAATCTTCGATCTGGCGGTTTCCGGGGGCAAAATCGCCGCTGTTGAAAAAGATATTCCCGCTGGCCAAGCCGGCAAGGTAATTGACGCTTCGGGCCTCTACGTCACGCCCGGCCTCGTGGATATTCACGCTCACATTGGTCATGGCGGAGCCCCTCTCAACTGGTTTGCTCCCGACGCTCGCGCCCACATCGAACCCCTAGGCATTCCCGCGGACATTGCGCTGCAATCCGGTGTCACGACGCTTGTGGACGCGGGCAGCGCCGGCGCCGAAACGTTTCTTCAGGAGAAAGAAGAGGTCATCGATCAAGCCAAAGTTCGCGTGCTGGCTTTTTTGAACATTGTGAGCAACGGCATGAACGGTGGTTTGGAACAGACTGTAGACCAGATGGATGTGAAGCGTTGCGCCGAGACCATCGGAAAGTATCCGGATCGTAATCGTGGGAGTGAAGACCGCGCACTACTGGACCGACGATCCATGGGACGCGGCGCATCCGCCCTGGGCCGCCGTTGATCGGGCCGAAGAGTGCGCTCAGACGGTCGGTCTGCCCGTGATGTTCGACTTCTGGCCGCGTCCGGAGAGGACCTACGCGGAGCTGATCCTCAAGAAGATGCGGCCGGGCGACATCCATACTCATGTCTTCGCGCAGCAATTTCCCATCATCCTCTCCGACGGCAAAGTAAATCCCATCATGACAGAGGCGCGCGCCCGAGGAGTGATCTTCGACGTGGGACACGGGGCGGGCAGCTTCTGGTTCCGCAATGCGGTCCCTGCGGTCAGGCAAGGCTTCATTCCTGATTCCATCTCAACGGATCTGCATACCCTCAACTACACCGTGCTAAGCATGACGCAGGTCATGTCTAAATTTCTGGCGATGGGAATGCCGTTGGACGAGATCATCCGGCGCTCCACGGTGAATCCGGCGCGCGAGATTCGCCGGCCGGACCTGGGAACGCTGTCCGTCGGCAAAGAAGCCGACATTGCTGTGCTGGAAGTGCTCAACGGGAAATTTAGTTACATCGATTGCGGCCTCGCCCGGATGGATGGGAGTGGCAAGTTAATCGCGCGCATGACAGTGCGGGCGGGACGGATTCTGTACGACCCTTCAGGCCTGAGCATGGTCGAGTGGGAGAAAGCTCGTCCGCAATATTTCAACACGCCCGCGTTGGGGACCTCTCCGCCCGCAAAAGCCGACGACTACCCTCGGGAGTAAGGCGCAGCGACTACTTGTTTTTCTTGCGAGTGCGCCAGCATCAGGAAAGAAATTCCGTTAGAACGGTAGAGGGCCTTGCCGTCATCCTGAGGTTCGCCGCGTACTTTGCCTGCTCGGACGGTTTCAATCGCAGTCACTAATGTCGCGCAGTACTTCAGGCGGCGCGAAAGGCACGTTGTGCTGGCCGAGGACGAGCTTGAGTTGCGGAGCCAGAGCAGCGAGGTGCTTTACGGAAGCGACGTAGTCATCGAGATTGGTCTCCGGACGAAACAGCCAGATGGGCGCGGGATAGTATGTGTCGCCGCTGAACAGCAGTCCGTGGGCGCGATCGAGCAGGGAGATGGCATCCGGAGTGTGGCCCGGAGTGGAGATAATTTCCAAAGTGCGGCCGCCAAGATCGATCTTGTCGTGGTCGTGAAGAAAGCGGGAAATCTTCCAGGGCCGGGTTGCGTACGCCTTGGAGTCGAAACCTTGCGGCAGTTCACCGCAGATCATTCCCGGGCCAAGCTCGTCCTGCGCGTCCTGGCGAGAACCTTTGGCGTTGGTCCGTGTGAAATCAGTGTCCATTCCGAAGACAGTTTCGAACTGCCAATTGCCGCCTACGTGATCGTCGTGAGTGTGGGAGTTGAGCACGATGATGGGCAGATGAGTAAGCTCACCAGTGACTTTGCGAATGTCGCTGATGCCCATCCCGGTATCGAAGAGCAGCGCCTGCTTTTCGCCCAGGATGAGATAGGAAATTGTTTCCTCCGCCTGGTGCGGTTCGTAAATGGCAAAGACCTGCGGAACAACTTGATAGACCTCGAACCACGGATCAGTTGACCGGGACACGCTCAAGGGTCTTGTATTCAGGACGCGGGAGGGCGCGGCACCACTCGGGTTTGTCGGGTTGGCCCGGCTGTGCACTGAGTAGGGTGGTCAGGAAAGCCACAACCGCGGCGAGTGATCCGATCTTCTTCACCGGTTATGCGAACTCCAGATCAATCTTCTTCGCCGCAGGATCCAGCTTGGTAATCCGAAATTTGCGAATCTGCCCGGTGCGTGACAGTTTCGGGCTTGGACTCGACTGCGACAGCTCCGCCCTTCCAGTGAGCCTTCAGCTTCGAACTCAGCGACGACAAGTCGGGCTTCGACGTGGACTGCTTTGTTTCTGTTGCTTCAGCCAATTCTCTTGCTGGACTTGATGCGGCAATTCGGCAGGTGGCATCAATGCCGTCTCCCAGTTCTACGCGAGCGTGTCCGCCCGAAATCTCGCCCATACGTCCCGTGACCACATCGCCTACTTTATGTTCGGCGATGTATTCATCGAGGCTAGTGGGAACAAGTTGCTTCATGCCCAGGCGTAACAGCCGCTTCGGCGTGTCTACGGAGAGGATTTGCGCTTTTACCAGTTGTCCAACCTTCAATACATCCTGGGGATACTCAATGCGTTTCTCGGCGCTGATATCGCTGACGTGAATCATTCCCTCGATGCCTTCGGCCAGTTGGACGAATGCGCCGAACTTGGTGAGACTGGTGACTGGTCCTTCAATCACGGAGCCTGCGGGAAAACTCTGGGCAACGTTGGTCCACGGATCTCCCAGAGCCTGCTTGAGCCCGAGAGCAATGCGGTGTTCTGCCTGCTTAACGCCCAGAACCACGACTTCCACACTCTCGCCGGATTTCAACACGTCGCTGGCGATTCTGACTTTCTTGGCCCACGACATCTCCGAAACATGAATCAAGCCTTCGATTCCGGGTTCGAGTTCCACGAAGGCCCCGAACTCGAGTACGCGTGTGACTGTGCCCCGCGCCCGCTCGCCGAGTTTGTATTTTTTTACCGCCGAATCCCAGGGATCCTTCAGCAGTTGCTTCATGCCCAGCGAGATGCGCCGCTTCTCGGGATCCACCTTGAGCACTTTTGCCTCGACTCTGCTGTCCCACCGCGAGTACGTCCGCGGGTTTGTTGATGTGGCTCCATGCGATCTCGCCAACATGCAGCAGGCCGTCCACTCCGCCGAGGTCCACGAAGGCGCCGTAGTCGGTGAGGCTGCGGACCGTGCCGCGAACTATTTCGCCTTCGCGTATCTCCGAGTAGCGGCGTTCTTTCACGCCGCGCTCCTCTTCTTCGGCGACGGCCCGCCGGTCAACCACTACATCCTCTTCGGTGGCATCGAGCTTGATAATGCGGCAGCGGATTTCCTGCCCAATCAGCTTCTCCATCTCGGCTGCGTCACGTACGCCGCTTCGCGAGGCTGGCATAAAAGCGCGCACTCCAACGTCCACGCTGAAACCGCCCTTGACTACGCCGGTGACGGTTCCGACTATCGTCGCTTTGTCGGCGAAGGCCTGCTCCAAGGACGACCAATCCGTGGGCTGCGCGATCTTTTGGCGGGAGAGTTCGTAGTAGCCGTCCAGATCGCGGCCCTTGACCGAAACCGGCATCTTGTCGCCCGGCTTCACAACTTCGCCTTGGAACGCGGCCAGCCGAATGATGCCTTCAGTCTTGAAACCAATGTCAAAGAAGACCGACTCAGCAGAAATGGCTATCACCGTGCCTTCGAGCTGCTTTCCACCGTCTTCTTTCTTGCGGGAATGGGTTTTCTCGTACTGCGAGAGAATGTCTTCGAATGACTCGTTGGATTCGGCGACAGGATTGGATTCCGGAATGCTTGGGTTCGACATGAGAGGTAATGGACTCGTCGTGAAATGGAGTCTGCCTAGGATAGCATCTGGTTCGCGTATACCCGGTCTCGGGAGAACGAAACGCCGCTACAAACCGCCCGGTAGATCGCCGCCGGTCATTGTACAATCTGGGGCTTTGCTGCCTGTAGATTATCGAACGCGGGGCTTCCGATCATGAATCGTAGGACAAACACCGCAGTCTTTCTGTGCGCGCTGGTCACGAGCGCTGCTACTTTTGCGCAGGATCTGCCTACCACCAAACCCGACAGCGTCGGGCTGTCTTCCGAACGGCTGGAGCGTATCGCTACGGCGGTACAGCGCGGCATCGACGCCAAGCGAATCGCGGGTGCGGTCACCCTGGTGTCTCGCCGCGGCCGTGTGGCCTGGTTCAAGGCCCAGGGCATGATGGATCGCGAGGCGGGCAAGCCGATGCGTCCGGATGCAATGTTCCGTATATGCTCCATGACCAAGCCCATCACCAGCGTGGCGGTCATGATGCTGTACGAAGAAGGGCGCTTTTTGCTTGACGATCCCGTCTCAAAGTACCTGCCCGAGTTCAAGAACCCCAAGGTCCTGGTAAAACCGGCGACTGGCGAACCCTACACGATCCCTGCCACCAGAGAGATCACGATTCGAGATCTTCTGCGGCACACGTCAGGTCTTACCTACCACTGGAATTCCGTTCTCGGCTGGAGGTACAAGAACGCGAACGTGGCGCATGGGCTTTTGCCATACGACGGTACGCTCGAGGAAAGCGTGAAACGTCTGGCCAGCGTTCCGTTGCTCTTCAATCCGGGTGAACGCTGGGAATACAGCCTGGGTGTAGATGTGCTCGGGCGTCTGGTGGAAGTGGTTTCCGGCAGACCGTTGGACGAATTTTTCCGCGTCCGCATCTTCGAACCGCTGGGCATGAAGGATACGTATTTCTATCCACCCGAAAACAAACTGGACCGCCTCGCCGTGGCCTACACCTACTATGAAGGCAAGGGCCTCAATCGCTTTCCTGATACTCCCATCACCGAAGAATCGATGGTGTACTCCGCTGACTACCCTTACCACGGACCCAGAAAACTATTTTCCGGGGGCGGCGGGCTTACCTCCACGGCAGCGGATTACCTGCGGTTTTGCCAAATGATGTTGGATGGGGGAAAGGTGGGAGACACTCAGCTTTTGAGCCGCAAGTCCGTGGAGTTGATGACGCACGATCAACTGGGAAAGATTGGGCCCGACCTGGGATTCGGATTGGGCTTTGGCATTGACGGTGTAAAAGCGCCGCTTTCCGAACTGGGCTCGCCCGGGGAGTACACCTGGGGTGGCTTTTTCTACACCGCATTCACGATTGACCCGAAGGAACAGATGATTGTGATCTTCATGGGGCAATTGCATCCTACCGGAGATCTAACCCTCGACCGTGAGGTCGAAGTGCTGGCCAATCAGGCAATCATCGACTAAGTTTAATGCCCATGAGTCTCCCTTACACTATTTCGAAATATTCTCTCCTCTTAGTTTTTCTCGCGGTCTCCCGCAATTGCGGCAGACAAAATATCAGCGCCGCAGTTGATCGAATTGGCCAAGTCCAACGACGCGCGTCTGCCAGACGCCATCCTCGGCAGCTTCGAAGCCAAGGACCTGAAGGAAGGAACAGCCTGGGCCGGCCGCGGCCCGGATTTCTTTTTTGCCACGCAGGCGCCCGTCGCAGCCGTCTCTCGTTATTGACGACGCTCCCGGGCCGCAAATGCAGCAACTCGCCGGCTCCGATCTTTGGTATGCGGCGGCCCATATCGAGCCCGTCGGCCGACTGCATTCGTTCCACTACCTGGTCAACGGCGCGAAGTTCGGCGGCAAGCTGGATCTGCCGGCATTCGGTCCTCTTTCCTATCTGCAACCCGGCGTTCCATCCGGCACGCTGTCGGACAAGATCGTTCATACCAGCAAGATCTACGACGGCATGAAGAGCGAATATTGGATTTACGTCCCGGCGCAATATGATCCGAAAACGCCGGCCGCAGCTCATGGTCTTCCAGGACGGCGGCGGCTACACCGTTCGTGATGGAAACAATCCCACGCTCAATGTCCTCGACAATCTGATTGCGCAGAAAAAGATTCCCGTGATGATCGCCGTGTTCATCAATCCCGGCGACATCACTGACTCTCCGGGCACTCCGACCTACAATTTCGTGAAGGCCTACTCGGACAAGTGGCACCGCACACTCAAAGATTCAATGCGCAGCACGCTCTACGACACCGTGAGCGACCGCTACGTCCGCTTTCTGCGGGATGAAGTTCTGGCCGATGTCCAGGCCCGATACAACCTTCGCAAGGACGCCTACAGTTGGGCGATCACCGGGCTCTCGTCGGGCGGCATCTGTTCCTTCAATGCCGCGTGGCAGATGCCCGATCGTTTCAGCCGCGTGATTTCGTGGATTGGCAGCTACGCCAGCATCCAGTGGAAGGAAGACCCGGGCGTTCCCGATGGAGGCCAGGACTATCCCGAGAAAGTTTTGCGCGAATCCCGACGCAATCTTCGGGTATGGCTGCAGGATGGATCCGAGGACCAGGAGAATGACCGCTACGGAAGCTGGCCGCTGGCCAATATCCGCGTGGCCAACGCGCTGAAGCTGAAAGACTACGACTTTCACTTCAGTTTCGGCAAGGGCACGCACAACTCCGGCCAGGGCGCGGCTGAATTTCCCGAAGAGATGATCTGGCTCTGGCGAGATTACGATCCTGCAAAGACCGAGCAGACCTACGAGATGGAGCCGTCGGAAAAGGCCAAGCCCCTGTTCCGCGTAGCAATCGCAAATCGCGATGCGGAGTAGGGGATTCATGTGGTCGTGGGCGACTCGCCCGCGGAGCAATCTTACGGTGCGCCGGCAGAGTTTGGTTTGGGCGACATTGAAAACAGTCGCCGTCCCGTGACGGATCTTGTCGAGCTTCGCTCGATCGCGCGAGCGCGGGCGCTCGCGCCTACATTTCTCAGTGCAGAACGGGAGTGGCATTGCTGGCAACGCACACCCATTTGCCGTCTTTGTACAACCAGGTATCCACGAAGCGCTCGCGCCGCAGGTAACTCTTGCCGCCTTCGACTCCCTTGGCTCGAAATACCCCGGTCGAGATAGCCGTATTGCCAAACACATGTACGCTCATGGATTCCGGCGAGACTTGCTGCTCCTGAGAGTTGTTTCGGGTCGCCTTTACGGCTGCCAAAAACTCGGCCTTGCTCTGGACGGAGCCGTCATCGTTGATCAGCACGACCTCGTTGTCGAGGATTGAGTCCAGCGCGCGAACGTCCCCAGCCTTGTATGCCTGGTTCCAGGCTTTCTCCAGCGCGATGATTTTCGACCGCACAGCGGATTCGGAATTGTCTTGTGCCCGCACAAACAAACTCATCGTGCAGGCCACGATCATCAAGCAAGCGCTCACTCTCATCGTGGAGCCTCCTGATGTTGCGTATGGCTATGCAGTATAGGCTGATCTTTTCTCTCATAGGGAGATATCCAGGAAGGAATTCCGGGTGCCGGGCGGTGTCCTTGGTGGTTCAAGATCTCGGCGCTGAGTGCTCGGTTGCCGGCTACTGCACAGGCGCATCCTGCTTCCTGAAGTGATCCAGAATCGCTTCCGCCTGAGATCGCGTAACCACCGATGAAAGCGCCGCCGAGTCCGCCTGCTTGATCGCCTGCACGCTGCCAAAATGTTGCAGCAGCCGCCGGGTCGTGCTCTCGCCCACGCCGGGGATCTCCCGCAGTTCGGTGGAGCGGTCGCGCATCTGGCGCCGCTTGCGATGGAAGGTGACGGCAAAGCGGTGGGCTTCGTCGCGGATCAGTTGCACCAGATGCAGCACCGGCGAGTGATGATCGAGCGCTACCGGTTCGCTCTCCTGCCCGTAGACATAGATAATTTCTTCGCGCTTGGCGATCGCCGCCAGCGGCTGATTGATGATCTCCAGCGCTTCGAGCGCTTCGGCAGCGGCATGCAGCTGGCCCAGGCCGCCGTCGATCAGCACCAGGCTGGGCATCTTCTTTTTTTCTTCCTGAATACGCTTGTAGCGCCGCGTGACCACTTCGCGCATGGAGGCAAAATCGTCCACGCCGATCACGTCGCGGATGATGAACTTGCGGTAATCCGACTTCTTCATCTGGCCGTCTTCCCACACCACCATCGAAGCCACAGTCTCCGCTCCCTGGATGTGCGAAATGTCGAAGCACTCGATGCGGTGTCGGCAGCTCCGGCAGCCCGAGCGCGTCCTGCAACGCTTCCTGGATCGCTTTCGCGTTCGGTTTCATCACCCGGAAGCGCTGATCGTAGGACTGCTTGGCGTTGTTGCCGGCCAGGTCAAGAAGCCCTCGCTTGTCCCCGCGCTGCGGCACCAGGATGTGGACTCGTGTGGGGCGGGCGCCCTCGCTCGCCACTTGCTCGGAGAGCAGATCCTCCAGCGCTTCTCGGTCCTCAAAGTCCACCGGCACGTAAATATTCCGCGGAACGTAAGGCTGGCCGATGTAGAGCTGCTTTAGGAAAGCCGAAAAGAATTCGCCGGGATGGAATGATTCGGTGGAGCGATGGGCGTCATCGCCCGTCATGTCCTCAGGCTGGGCTGCCGAGCTTTGCTCGGCCGGGCGGGTGAGGGCACCCGCCCCTACGTGGTCTGTGGCGACTTCCGGCAGATCTTCCCAGAAGAACTCTCGCCGGTCGAGCACTTTGCCGCCGCGCATGTGGAAGAGGTTTACCGCCAGCATCCCGTTTTCGTAGTGATAGCCGAAGACGTCGGCGTCGTCGCCTTCGACCGCGGCGATGCGCTGCTTTTCCTGCAACTGCTCCACCGTGGAAATCAGGTCGCGATATTTCGCTGCACGCTCGTACTCTTCGGCTTCCGCGGTCTGTTCCATGCGCTGGCGCAGGGAACGCAACAGGTCGGTGGGCCGGCCTTCGAGAAACATTTTCACGTCGCGCACCGCTTCCTGGTAGATCTCCGGTGTGGTCAATCCTTCCACGCAGGGTCCCTGACAACGTTTGATGTAGTACTGCAGACACGGACGCGGGTGATAGCGCGTGAGGTCAACCTTGCAGGACGGAACCATGAAGTGCCGGTGGATCAGGTCCACGATGCGATACGCCAGGTTTGCCGGAAAATAAGGACCGTAGTAGGCGCTGCCATCCTTGCGCAAACGCCGCGTGACATACACGCGGGGAAAGCGCTCGCCCAAGGTGAGCTTCACGTATGGATAAGTCTTGTCGTCGCGCAGCAGAATGTTGAAGCGCGGCTTCTTCTGCTTGATCAGGTGGTTCTCAAGCGCCAGCGCCTCTTTATTGTTGGCCACGACGATGTAATCAACGTCCACCGCCTCGCGCACCAGGGAATCGGTCTTGGCATCCTCCCATCGCCCCTCGCGGAAGTATGAAGACACGCGACTGCGCAGGTTGTTGGCCTTGCCAACGTAGATGACTTCCCCTTCGGCGTTCTTGTAGAGATACACGCCGGCGGAGGTCGGCAAGCTGCGGATTTTGGCCAGAAGGTCCATTTCGTCTATCTATTTTAGATGAGTCCGGTTTGAATGGTTGGCGGCACTCCTCTGGAGTCGATGTGACCTCGTTAAACCGGCACGAAAAACAGCGCGAGAGTGTAGCCGAGGGCGCAAGCCCTGGCGCAACGCCACCACATGCAAAGCCCCGAAGGGGCGCAGGAAGGCATTCCCCGATATCGCGCCTTGGTTTGTGTTGTCGGTGCGTTGTGAGGACAGAGACAAATTACCGGATAAATTTCTCATGTGCTACAAAAAGGTCTTATGAGATGCTCACCCTCATGTGCTTTCCACCGGTTGCTGGACTGGCTGTCCGGGATACTAAGTCGAACCGGCCTGCCAGTTCGTCAGATCGCCCGCTTGCAACAAGCAAATGCGATGACGGAAAACGGAAGCCAGCGATTCATGTGTCATGCAGGAATGATTGATGGGTCAAAAAATCTGTCCTCACGCCGAGGCTTATCGCGACGATGAAGTATCCGGCGGACACGATTTGCCCACCTACTGCATAAAGCTGCACCATATAAAATTTCCTCAGTTCGTAGCGCCTTTGCACGAAAGTTGCTGGCCGGTCGCGCCCGTCACGACGCCGGCAACCTCGTAAGTTCCCTATCATCAGCATGTTAGCCGCAAGGCCCCGCCATTTCCACTGTTGGCACCTTCCGTGCTCTTGTACAATGCGAACGCGAGAGAAGCCCTCCCCGGCTAACCGCGTGGACAGATTTTAGAATCAAAGAAGCTGAGTTTCGCGAGATGAGTGAGGAAGGAGCCCTCCTACAATGAATCGCACTTCGTTAATCGTTCTACTGGCGACAAGCATGGCGGCCACGGTCGGATGCGCCAGCAAGAACTACGTCCGTCAAGAGACCACGCCGCTGATCAACAAGACCAATGAGCTCGATGATCTGACTGCCAAGAACACCAACGCCATCAAAGATGTGGATGCGCGCGCGCAGGCCGGCATTCAGGAGGTAACGGCCAAGGCCGCCGAGGTTGACCAGAAGGCGCAAGCCGCCGCCGACGCAGGCGGGACAGGCCCAGACCCAGGCTGACAACGCCGTCCATCGCGTTGATTCGCTGCAGAACACCGTGGCCAATCTGGACAACTATCGCGTGGTCACCGAAACCGCCGTGCATTTCGGTTTCGACAAGGACAACCTGACCAAGACCGCGCAGGAAGCTCTTGACCAGCTTTCCACCGACGTGGCCAACACCAAGGGTTACATCATTACGGTCGAAGGCGGTACGGACTCAGTGGGCGACGCGGAATACAACTACGCCCTGAGCGAGCGCCGCGCTGATTCGGTCATTCAGTACCTGGCTTCGAAGCACAGCATCCCGGCGCACAAGATTTATCTGATCGGGCTGGGCAAAGACAAGCCGGTAGAGCCGAACACGACCCGCGACGGACGCGCCAAGAACCGTCGCGTGGATGTTCGCCTCATGACCAATTCGGGTGACGCAACTCCGGCGCAGCAGGCTCCGACAGCCGCAGCTCCGCCGTCCATGTAAATTTCGGCAAGGATTTTCAAACTACCTCCAGCTGCTCCACATCCCCCGTGGAGCAGCTATTTTTTGCACACGGCGGACATCAGCCGTCGGACCTCGGGCTTCAGACCTCTGAGTTCAGACGTCACAAAGCACTATTGAGGTTTTTGATTTGGTCGGGGTCCGAAGTCCGACGCCCAGCGCCGCTTTTCAGCGTTACAATAGAGTCGATGCGGCGACTGATTTTTCTGCTGGCGGCCTGCCTATGCCTGGTTGTTCCCGGTGCGGGACAGGGCCAGGAAGGCGAACAGGGACGCCAATCAAAACCAGCCTCCTCCGCGTTCCGAGCGCAGCAAGGAAGCTGGGGAGAGTTCCAGCCGCGACAGCCGAATCGATCTGAGCCCGCCCAGCAACGACGCCAAGGACCATCCCAACAGCACTCTGCCCCGGGACGAGCGACGATAGTGCTTCCGCAGACGTATCGGAATTCCACACCTTCGATCCGCATCGGGCCGCAAAGGACATCGAGGTCGGTGATTTTTACTTCAAGAAGAAGAATTACCGCGCGGCGCTTGAGCGCTACCGCGAGGCGCTGTTCTACAAGCCCAATGACGCCTTCGCCAACTTTCGCATGGCGCAGGCCTTCGAAAAGCTGGCCCGACTCGACGAAGCCGTCGAACACTATCAGGAGTATTTGAAAGTTCTGCCCAACGGTCCACAGGCAGAAGAGGCAAAGAAGGCTCTCGAGAAACTCAAGGCAAGCCCTCCCTCAGAAAAAAATCAAGCCAAGCAATGACCTCACAGCCTTGTCATCCTGAGGGGAATCTTTCCATTCGCTCGCGAATGGAAAGATGGAGTCGAAGGCCCCCTATGGTCATCTCCGAAGCCGCGATCTATTTCTCCACCCGAATAAAATCCCCGCTGGACGCATTCACCGCCACTTTCAGCTTGTAATCATCGCGGGTGACGCCGTAAATCACATGCCAGATAAGCTCGTTGGTCGCCGAACTCCAATCGAGCACGTAGAGAGTGGGAGTATCCGGGGTCTTGGCCAGAAGTTTATCGCCGCCGTGCTTCTGGGCGACATCGAGAGCTTTGTCCGAGTCCACCTTGAGGAAAGCGACGTCGAAAATCTGAGTGTTGGTGTTGGTCGGACTATAGGTGTCTTCCGTGCCGGGATTGATGCCACGATCGGAGGCCAACTTCTCCCGACCAGGTATAGGACTTCACTCCGCGTTGCAGGGGCGAGGCGAAGGATGCACGCCATATCCCCGACTTTCCTTCCTTGCCCTTGGCGTCGTCGGTGATCATTGATTCGAGCCGGTAGGGCTGGGCATCGCGCGCCCACCCACGCGCGGCGATTAAAAGCTTCTGGAAGGCGACTCGTCCGGTGACGAATTCCGCGGGCTTGGGCTGGGGTTTCTCGACTGGCGCCGGCGTGGTCGGTTGCGACGAGCACCCCGTCATCATCAGCAGCGCGAGCATTGCCATCAGCAACTTCTTCATAGCCACCTTCCTGTCATGCGTATGAAATTTTGCAACCGGAAATGCCGGGGTTATTCTACTAGAGAGAGCAATCCGAGGGACCATGGATTCGTATCTGGAACGTTTGCAGCAGGCAATAGCTGCCGCCACCAGCGACATGAGCAGCGAGCAACTGACGCGCCAAGCTGGAAGGGAAGTGGAGTGCGGCAGAAGTGCTTGAGCATCTCTACCTGACTTACACGGGAACGCAAAAAGCTTTCGAGCGCTGTCTGAAAGCCGGGAAGCCGCTGGCCGGTACTCCCACTTTCAAGCAAAGAGTGTCCGCCACCGCGGTCACGGAGTTCGGCTACTTTCCCAGGGGGCGGAAATCCCCCGATCCGGTCACGCCCAAGGGCATGTCCGCGGAAGAAGTGGTCGCCGGCATCGGTCCTCAGATCGCCGCCATGGACAAGGCGATCGCGCAATGCGAAGAGCGCTATGGTTCGCGCATGAAGGTCCTGGATCATCCTGTTCTCGGACCACTGACGACGAGGCAATGGCGGAAGTTTCACCTCGCCCACGGACGCCATCACGTAAAACAGATTTCGAAAATGAAAACAATGGAGAGCTGAGACCACTGGCTCGCAATGGAAAAGACGCTTTCGTGAGCCGGATCAGCACTTAGACGCAATCATATTTCCGTGGTGATAACATCCCCGGAATGAGCCTCAGCATCGACGCGCTGAAATCGTTTGTAGTGCTCGCCGAAGAGCTGCATTTCGGACGGGCGGCGCTCCGGCTTCATGTCTCCCAACCAGCCCTCACAAAACAGATCAAGCGATTGGAAGCTGAAATTGGCGGACGCCTGTTTGAACGCACCACAGGACGGGTTCAACTGACTCCCGCAGGGGACGCTCTGAAAGATCGCTGCCGTGTCCTGGTTACAGAGGCGGCGGCTGTGGAAGCGTTCGCCAAGCGGGCAATCCAGGGGAATCTGGAACGTCTTCGCATCGGATTTGGCATCGCGGCGATCGGTGACTTGCTGCCCAGAGCGGTCATCGCGTTCAGGAAGTCCTACCCGGAAATTTCGCTCGAAATGCAGGACCTGGGGAGCCGGAATCAACTCGAGGCGGTGCTCGATGGAAGCCTCGACGTCGGGTTTGTGCGGATGCCAATCTCGAACCCTCGACTGGAAAGCACTATCGTGCTTCGCGAACAGATGCTGATGGCCGTTCCTGCGGTCCGGTTTAAGCAGCCGGTCAGCCTGCGATCGGTGAAGGACGAGCCCTTCGTCCTGATCGCCCGCTCCACTTCCGAGACTTTTCAAGCCCACGCTCTCAGCCTGTGCCTGGCCGCCGGATTCACCGCCAATGTCGTGCAAGAAGCAAAGGAGTTGTTCACCGTCCTCAACCTGGTGCGAGCCGGCCTCGGAGTCAGCCTTGTTCCTGGTACTGCGCGTAAAATGCGGGTCCCGGGTGTGCGCTTCTATCCCGTCAAGAGCGCGTCTGCGAGCTGGAACATCGGATTGATCTGGCGAAAGGACCGCCGTGAGATCATCGAGCCCTTCCAGAAGGTAGTGATGGCTGTCGGCAGAGCCCAGGCTTCAGCTTAGCTTATTCCATTTGGTTATCAAGACGCGCGAAAGTGTCATCGCTGTGGGTTGCTCAACCTGCACTAGAATGAAGCGTCGCGTGAGTTCGCGCAAAGGGGTAACGACATGTCTTTAATCATTGAGAATCTCCCGGAGGCGATCCGGACTACGAAACAACAGCTTCGGGCAGCGTTGCCCGAGTACAAAGCTGTTTTCCTCGAGGTAGAGGCCGAGATGCGGCGGCGTGTGGAAGAAATTGTCTCCGAGCGTGAATCGGGACACGACGTTATTCCCATAATCCAATATGCGGATGTTGCGTCGGGCAAAATCCCCGCAGAACTGATCGGGAAGGTCCGGTCGCGCGGAGCCTGCGTTGTGCGCGGCACGTTCAGTAAGGAAGTGGCCACCGGCTGGGATGATGAGATCGCGGCGTATGTCGAAAAGAACGACCTGGACGCAAAGCTCGCGAATCGCGCTGAGGACAAGTATTTTGGCACACTGGCCGCGGCGAAGCCCCAGATCTACGGAATCTACTGGTCGCGCCCCCAGGTCGAGGCACGGCAGTCTGAGTCCCTGACGAGTGTCCGTGTTTTCCTGAACAAGCTGTGGCAGGCGGAGAATGAAGGAGTGCGTTACATCAATCCGAGTGAGGCGCCGGCTTATGCCGATCGAATCCGCCGCCGGCCGCCCGGTTCGGCATCGCTCGGCCTTTCGCCACACGTAGACGGAGGCTCGGTCGAGCGCTGGCTCGACGAGAATTTCCGCAAGGTGTATCGGCACGTATTCGCAGGCGACTGGCGAAAATACAACGCCTTCGCCGCGGCCTTCCGTCCGCAGGTCGAGGAAGTGGAGTCGCCCGCGGTGTGCTCGATGTTTCGAACCTTCCAGGGGTGGACAGCTCTGACGCGCCAGGGCCCGGGAGACGGAACCCTCCAATTGATTCCCATCGCCGAATCCATGGTCTATGTTCTGCTGCGGGCCATTCAGGACGATGTCCCCGAAGACGACCTTTGCGGCGCCCTGCCGGGAAGAGCTCTTTCGATTAACGATCGGCAGCATAGCACTTTGGTGAAAGCGCTCTCGTCCATCCCGTTGATGGAGCCCGGGGACACCATCTTCTGGCACTGCGACGTGGTTCACGCCGTCGAAAACGAACACCGGGGAAGCGGCTACAGCAACGTGATGTACATCCCGTCGGCCCCAGGCTGCTCAAAGAACAGCGCTTACCTCGAAAGACAGGCACTCTCTTTTCTCGCAGGAAAGACGCCGCCGGATTTTCCCGCCGACAATTTCGAGGTCAATTTTGCAGGACGCGGAACAGTGACCGATTTAAGCGAACGGGGCCGTTCACAACTTGGAATCACGGAGGCACTCTACAAGAGCACACTGGCTGGAATCTCGGCCTGATCGAGAGTCAGAGACTGCGTCTAGGATTCACGAAAATTGCCTATCCGCCTCGTAAGCTCGCTCTCATTGCCGCATGCCCATCCGGCGAAGGAGATCGGTATAGCGCGGATCTGAGCGAAGACCGTCCATGGAGGGTTCAACTTGAATCCACTGCAGCGCCCGGGAGCGCTCTGCGTATCCCTTCTCCAACCATTGAAACGCTTCGTCGTTATTTCCCAAGGCCGCGTACTCGTAGGCAATATTGGCCGGGTCTACGTACCTGTTGGGTAATTGTTGCTTTTGCAGTTGAATGATCTGGTGCACAGCAGCTGAATAGCCGCCCGCAGCGTATGCTTGCGATAGCTGATCGACCAACGTGATGCGATAGAGATTTTTGTTGAGCGCTGCCTTTTTCTTCCAGTTCAATAACCACAGATCGTATTTTCCCAATGCCCGATATAAATCTCCCAATTCGCCATGTCCGATCGCGAAATTCGGATCTATCGCGACTGTCATATTGAGCTGCTCGAGTGCGCGATCGTATTGCCGCGCATTTTGATAGCCCTCGCCAAGGTTGTCCCTGTAATGGAGGTTGGTGGGATCAAGTTCGACCGCCCGCTGCAGGTGCGCAATCGCCTCCTGATGCCGCCCCAACCAGGACAAATACAGTCCATACCAGTGATGCGCGTTGGCAAAGGTCGGGTCGAGTTCCAGGGCTCGTTGAAATTCGCCCTCGGCATGGAGCCATTCCCAGTTGTCGCAAAATGCGTTAGCCATCGCGAGGTGGGCATCCGGGGAGGCATTATCAAGAGCAAGCGCTTTAAGCGCCGCCGTCTTTTCGTTCGGTAAACTCTCGCTGAGTGGAACCCGCAAGAAATCTGGAGCCACCGCCCAATAGTCAGCAAGCCCTGCGTAAGCCTGCGCGAAATTGGGGTCGCGAGCAATTGCTTGATTGAAAAGGTCACGCGCCTTTTCCAGCCCGTCCGGCGTTCTCTTTTCCCAAAGATATCGGCCCTTTAAAGCAGGTCAGGAACCAGCCGAGCTTTCATTCCGCCTGATTGACGGTTGGGCGATTCTTACGCAGGGAACCCTCGGGGGTCTGCCCAACCGAAAGATGTTGATCGATACCGGTGCGGTCCCGAGCGCAATCAATGTCAAGCTGGCTGAGCGGCTACATCTGTCTGGTGTCCGTCAGGCGTCATCGGTGATGAACCGGTCGATCACCGTCGCGAGAGTGCGCGTGTCCGAGGTTCGACTGGGGCCTGCCGTGCCGAAGTTCTAGACATGGTGGCAATGAATCTCGTAGGAGTCGAACAGGCCTTGGGCACCAGCGTTGATGCTGTGATCGGCTTGGACCTTCTGTCCAGGCAGAACTTCACCATAGACTACCGTCGCAGAAAAATTGTTTTCCATGCCAGGGGACGGCCGGCAGGGGAAATCGGATTCGATGTGAAGCATGAAGCTGGAGGGACCTACATCGTCATACCGTTTGAGAGCCGTGGCGAGAAATTGGAGATGCTGCTGGATACCGGCACCAGGGACTTGATTCTATTTGAGCGGCGGCTGAAGGGAGGGCTGCAGCGGCTGCACGTCCGCGGCCAGGAACCTAATCTCAATCCGGGGGGACGGGACCGTCTGGCAGAAGTTGAGATGGAATCGGTCAGCGTAGGGCCAGTATCGCGCCGAAAGCAACGCGCCTATGTTTGGAGCACGCCAGAAGACGGACTCCGAAGCTTTGATGGCCTGCTTGGTCCCGCCGCCTTCGGAGCAACCGTCGTCGGATTCGATTTTGACCGGCACGTGATTTCACTTGAAACTCCCTGATGTAGAATTTCTCTTAGATTCGGAATACTGCCCTCCCGCTCCGATAGGCGTTGACTTGCCCTTGTCGGGCAAATAACATGCGCGCCAAAGGATGAGGCCTTTCCTGCTTGCTGGGCCAGACTGTCTCGCACTACCGCATCATCGAAAAATTGGGCGGCGGGGGCATGGGAGTGGTTTACAAGGCCGAGGACACCATGCTCGGCCGCTTCGTCGCCCTGAAATTTCTGCCTGAAGAAGTGTCGCAAAATCCGCAGGCGCTCGAACGCTTTCGCCGCGAGGCTCGCGCTGCCTCGGCCCTGAACCATCCCAACATCTGTACCATTCACGAGATTGCCCAGCATGAAGGCCAGTGGTTCATCGTGATGGAGTTCCTGGACGGAGTAACCCTGAAGCACCGCATCGCCGGGCGTCCGCTCGAAACCGAAACGCTGCTGGCGCTCGCCATCGAAATCGCAGATGCGCTCGACGCCGCGCACTCCGAAGGCATCGTCCATCGTGATATCAAGCCGGCAAACATCCTGGTTACCAAGCGCGGCCACGCCAAGATTCTGGATTTCGGTCTGGCAAAGGTGGCGCCCGCCAGCGGCAAGATCGCCGAAGGGGTGACGCTCGAAGCCACGGCGGGAGCAAGCGCGGAGCACCTGACCAGCCCGGGAACGACGATGGGCACGGTCGCCTACATGTCTCCGGAGCAAGTGCGCGGCAAAGAGTTGGATGCGCGCACAGACCTGTTTTCGTTTGGAGTCGTGTTGTACGAAATGGCGACCGCGACTCTGCCTTTTCGGGGCGAAACTTCAGGTGTGATCTTTAACGCAATTCTGGAACGGGCGCCAGCCCCGCCGGTGCGGCTCAATCCCGATCTGCCCCCTCGGCTGGAAGATATTCTGAACCGGGCGCTGGAGAAAGACCGCGAGTTGCGTTACCAGCACGCCTCGGAAATGCGTTCCGAGCTGCTGCGTTTGAGGCGCGATACAGAGTCGGGGCGAGCAGTGGCCCGGCCAGAGACTGACGAAGAAGTCGACGCGAGTTCTTCGCGCTTGAGCCGGAGTGAGGCAGCGGGCACCCGGTCCTCTGCGATTTCTTCCCCCGCTCCGAGTCATCCCTATCGACAGTTTGTCGCCCTGGCTTGCGTCCTCGCGGTTTCCGGCATCGCTTTTCTTCTGTGGCGGAGCCTGTACCGCACAGCCTCCCACGCTACTTCGGCCAATCCCACCACCATCGCTGTTCTTCCATTTCAGAACATCGGTTCCGACCAGGACACCGATTTCCTTCGTCTCGCACTACCCGACGAGATTGCCACCGCGCTGAGTTACGTGCCGTCGTTGTCTATCCGCCCGTTTGCCACCACCAACAAGTACAACGGGCCCACAGTGGACCTGCAACAGGCGGGACGCGAGATGCGGGTGACCGACATCATCACCGGCCACTACCTGAAGACCGGCGACCAGTTGCAGATCACGTTGGAAGCCGTGGATGTTGAGAACAATCGTGCGCTCTGGCGGGACACCTTGAACGTGGCGGCATTGGACATGATCGCCATGCGCGGCCAGATCACCGCCAAAGTCCGACAAGGATTGGTTCCTGCGCTCGGCGTGTCGACGGATGCTGGGGAAAACGGTACCCGTCCCCAAAACGAGCAGGCCTACGACTTGTACCTGCGCAGTGTCTCGCTGCCGCATGATCCTGCTCCCAACAAAGAGGCCACCGCCATGCTGGAGCGCTCGGTGGCCATCGACCCATCCTATGCGCCCGCCTGGTCGGCCCTGGGCTTGCGCTACTACTTCGATGGGGAATACTCGAATGGTGGCGAGGCGATGTTGCAGCGCTCCGAGGCCGCCTGTGAACGTGCTGTGGCCCTCGATCCGAATCTGATGTCGGCCGCCACCCAGTTGATCACCGGACACGTGGATCACGGCGAGTTGGGAAAGGCGTTCAACGAGGCGCAGACCCTCGTCAACAGGCGTCCGGAAAATGGCGAGGCCCACTTCGCCTTGTCCTACGTACTCCGCTATGCCGGATTGCTCGATGAATCTGCCCGCGAGTGCGAGAAGGGTCTGGCATTGGATCCGGGGAACTATCGGCTCCGTTCGTGTTCCCAGGTGTTCACGCAACTGGGCAAGATAGGCCGGTCGCAGGACTTTGTCCAGCTTGACGCCGGATCGGAATGGGCCTTCAACTCGGAATTCAACAACCTGCTGCGCGAAGGCAAGGTTTCGGAGGCGCGGGAGATCTTGCATCGCTTTTCTGGCAACCCTTTCTACGACGGCGATTTCCTGGAAGCCTGCCTCCAGCCCGAACCGCCGGCTGACATGGACAAGATCGCGCACCAGGTCGAGGTCGCTGTGCTGGCAGAAACTGATCCCGAGCCGCAGTATTTTCGCGGGGCGATGATGGCTTTCTGTGGTCAGAAGGGGATTGCTTTACGCCTTTTAAAAACCTCTATCGGACGCAACTATTGCGCCTACTCCGCGCTACAGAGTGACCCCTTGTTGGCGAAGTTGCGCAGCACACCTGAGTTCGACCAGCTGCTCTCTGCTGCCAAGCAGTGCCAAGACAGGTTTTTGAAAGAACGAAATGAAAAAGCCCCCTGAAAAACTCAGAGGGTTTCTATTCCCAGCCGTTTGCGAAGAGCCTACTCCCGCAACTTCGCGGGCACTCCGGCCTTGCGCGCCTGTTCCTTCAGGTCGTCCAGCGCCTTCTTGGCGTCATCAACTGCCTTCTGTTTCTGGGCAATCTGCTGTTTGTACTGGGCGTCTTCCTTGTCCCATGTGGCCGGAGCCGCGGAGGCGGTTGCCGGCGTCGGCATAAAAGGCGGCGGCGCGCAGGCGATACTCGCGCTGGGTCACATCCAATTCACGCGAGAGCAGGTCAACTTTGCCCTGCTGATCGGCAATCTTCTGCTTCCAGGCGTCGTTCGTGTCCGCCTTCTTGGTTGCATCCTGCGATGCCGGAGCGGGGGCCGTAGCTCCATCCTCCGGCTTGGCGGCGTTGGTGTCAGGCGCCGGGTTGGCGTCTTCGGGGCCGGCCGAGTCCGTGGAATTTCCCACGACGCTGATGTTGTCGGAACTGGGCAAATTGTCGTTGTCGTATTTCTTGGCCGACGCCGGAGCCTTGTCCTCTTTACGGATGGAACGGGCATAGTCGCCCAGAGGCTCGGATTGAGCTCCGGTCACCCCGACCAGCATGCCCGTCAGAACGACTTCGGCCAGAAAAACATATGCGATGCGTTTCATAAATTGCTCCATTTCTTTCCGTCCTGCTGCCTCCGTTCAACCGAGGACAGCATTGACGTGCTGAACTCAAGCTTTCGAACCGGCGCTCGCAGCCCTTGCGCCTGCGAGAAAGCCGCCAATCGTACGATCCAGGTGTGCCGCCTCCGCCGCGATGTCGGACGCCAACTGCCGCGCCAGTTCCGGGTCCCGGCTGGCTGCGAGCTGCTGGGCGTATCCCGCGATGGTGGTCAGCGAGTTGCGCAGCCCCAGCGCCATCTCGCCGGACATTTCGCCGCGCAACTCCTGTTGGCGGCGAATTTCAGTCACTTCAGTGCGATCACTGATCAGACAAGCAACGCCGAGACAGGCCGCGCCCAGCACTTCACCGTCGGGCGCATGCACGGAACTCACCGTGATATCCAGTGTGCGCTCTTCACCTGCCGGTGTGCGATAGCGCGCTTTCAGCCGCTGGAAACGGGTTTTCTCACGCAAGCTGACATTCACCGCCTCGGCCAGATTCGCGTAAGGACCCGTCGGATGCGGAAATCAGTTCGGCTTCGCGAAATATCTCGGCCGCGCTCATCCCGGCGGGCGATGCGAATCCAAGAATCTGTTTCGCGGACGCATTGGCCTGCCGCACCAACCCGTTGGGAGTGAAGAAGAGCACACCCGATGAAAGATTCGAGAGCACGGCTGCGCTGATGTTTTCTGAAGTCTTGGCGCGGCGTCGCTCCAGCAATTGCAAACTTTGCAGTTCATGTTTCTGCTGCTTCAGTTGCTGGATCACCGCGTGATATGTGTGCAGCGGGAAACTCTCGGACGCCGAAACAGAAGAAGGTGTGTCGGAAAAAGAGCCTTCCTCGCTGATGCTGCGGCGCATACGCTTCATCAAAAGCAGTCCGACAATAAAGGCAAAGCCCGCGGCCACGAACACCAGCGCCATGCGCAGCACGATGGGATTGGTCGCCAGTCTCACAGCAACCCCCAGTACCAGTGCAGGAAACTGTTGCCGTAGAACAGCGCGACCATGGCCATGCCGCCGAGAAAGACGCCAAACGGCATTTGATGGCGGCGCAGCGCGATCGCGGCCGATTCCCAGGCCCGCCGCCGGGCTTCGGCGGCGGATTCATGATTGCGTTTCATACGCCGTCGCGTGCGCTTGATCCACACCGCCAGCACGGTGGACACGCCAAACAGCGATCCGGCAATCGAGGCGGAAAACAAAGTGAAGATGGTCAGCTTGGCGCCAAGAAATGCGCCGATCATGGCCATCAGTTTGACGTCGCCGAAGCCCATGCCTTCAACGCCCCGGGCCCGCAGGTAGATGGCGCCAGCGCCGTAGATGAATGACGGCGCCGACGATTGCGCCCAGCACGGCGTCAACCAGCGACAGCAGATGCCAGGAAACGTCGAGCTTACCGGCAACGAGACCAGGCCGGGCAAAAGCTGCGAAGCCAGATCATTGACCGGAACCACCAGACTGAAGACCAGCCCCAGGGCCAGCCCCGGGAGGGTCATCTTGTCCGGCAGAAGCTGGGTTTCCGCGTCGGTAAAGATCAGCCCGAGCAGCAGGAATCCGAAAACGCAGTATTTGAGTGTCGCCAGGCTGGCGCCGAAGTGCGCGTAGGTCGCGAGGAAGATCGCCCCGGTCAGGAGTTCCACGATCAGGTAGCGCGGCGAAATAGATGTTTTGCAATTGCGGCAGCGTCCGCGCAGGATCAGCCAGCTCAAAACCGGAATGTTGTCGTAGGCTGCAATCGGGCGCTCGCAGCCGGGACAGGCCGAACGCGGTCGCACCACGGATAAGTCCCGCGGCAGGCGGTAGATACACACATTCAGGAAGCTGCCGAAAGCCAGCCCCAGAACGAAAATCGCCGATGCCAGAACAGGGTCCACCCTTAATCCTTTGTAGAAAATCCTTCGATTTACCCGATTATACGGTGATTCTAAAGGGCAGCCTGAGTACGAAGGTCACTGGCCGTGCGGACCCAGGTTACCCCTCGTGACCCCACAAACCGTGTCATCCTGAGGAAGCGCAGCCCTTCGCTTTGCGAAGCGCTCCCGACAAAGGAGCTGTGCATTCCCGGCGAATGCAGCGCCCAACCCTGCCGGGCCAGAGAAGGTAGGCCGCAAATGCATGGGTCCTTCGCTTGCTTTCGTCCGGCTGCGCCGGACGAAAGACTGCGCTTGATGACAGTTTTGCGTGAGACTGGCCACCTCGGTCAGAAGGTCGCAGAAAATCACCGCAAACGTTATAGTTATGTTTTGCCGCAGGAACCTGTGTGAGCGCCCCAGAATCTACAATCAAGTTGCCGCCCTCAGCCGGTCACAGCGCCCCTAAGATGATCTTCCCCTTTCTCGATCTGAAAGCCGAATACGCCACGATGAAGGGCGACATTCGGGCCGCGGTGGACAAAGTCCTCGAGAGCCAGCAGTTCATCATGGGACCGGAAGTGAAGCAACTGGAGGCCAAAATCGCCGCCTTCATTGGCTCCGGATTTGCCATTGCTTGCGCCTCCGGTTCGGATGCGCTTTTGCTGGCGCTGATGGCGCTGGGGGTCGACTCGGGCGATGAGGTCATCACGCCGCCCTTCACCTTCGTTGCCACTGCGGGCAGCATCGCCCGGCTAAAGGCCAGGCCGGTTTTTGTGGATATCGACCGCGAAACCTACAACCTGGATCCGACTCTCCTCGAAGCTGCCATTACTAGCCGGACCAAGGCCATCATGCCGGTCCATCTCTTTGGGCTTCCGGCGGAGATGGGGAAAATCAACGAGATTGCGCGCGCCCAGCGCGTGCCGGTGATCGAAGACGCGGCCCAATCCATCGGCGCTCGCTACCGCGACCAGTACGTCGGCAACATCGGAGCCTACGGCTGCTTCAGCTTTTTCCCCTCGAAGAATCTGGGTGGGGCGGGCGATGGAGGCATGATAACGACCAACGACCCCGAGCTGGCCGAACGCATCTCCGTGCTGCGCGAACATGGCAGCCGCAAGAAATACCACTACGATCTACTGGGGATGAACAGCCGCCTCGACAGCCTGCAAGCTGCCATCCTGCTGGTGAAATTCAAGCACCTTGCGGCAATGAGCCAGGCTCGCCGCCGCAACGCCGAACGCTATCGTGAACTTTTCAGGCAGACGGGTCTGGACAAGCTGATAGCCCTCCCAGTCGAGCCGGCGGGTATGCATCACGTCTACAACCAATTTGTGATTCGCAGCCCGGAGCGAGACCAGTTGCGGGAACATTTACGCAACGGCGGAATACCTACCGAGATTTACTATCCTTCACCGCTTCATCTGCAGCCGGCTTTCGCCGATCTGGCTTATCGCGCGGGCGATTTCCCCCAATCGGAGGAAGCCAGCCAGCACGTGCTGGCCCTGCCTGTGTTCCCGCAGATGACCGAAGAACAGCAGAAGATGGTTGTGGACGGCATGGCCCAGTTCTTTGCGAAGAAATCCTGACTCGCGCCCCTCCAAACTACACGCGTAGGGGCTGGTGTCCCACCTGCCCGGCGGAGCGAAGCTCCGCAGCCCTAAAAACTCCTGCGAGCCCTGCTCGCTCGCCCGGACGAGAGCGTCCGGGCCTAACGTGGCCGTATTACTTCGTGTACTTGAAGCTGCTGACGTAGATGTACCGCGTCGGTCCAATCGTGGCCGTGCCTCCCCATGAAGAGCTGTTCGTGCCCCATATGTTGAACAAAAAGTAAGCCGGAGCACTCGGTACAGCCTGGGTATGGTGCACCACCAACTGGCCGTCTACGTACCAGTCCACGAAGGTGGGCTGCCATACGATTTTGAAATCGTGGCTGTTGGTCTGGTCAAATCCGAACACCTGGGTGTCCTGGAAATCTGACAGCCCGTGCCAGTTGGTACAGTCCACGGCATCGGGCTTGTTGCCTACCTGCTCCATATCAATTTCGGTTTCAGAGTTTGTGGCATACAGAAAGCCCCCTGCATCGGAGCCAGAAAGAGCTTCCGACACCCGGGACGTGAACTCGAAGGTGCCGTACGTAAAGGTCTGATTGGTAATGACCTCCGACCCGACCGACTTGATCCCGCTGCCGTTCTCAGTTTGAGTGAGCGCCAGAACAAGTTCGGATCCGACCGTTACGTTGTTGGGATCGAAGGTGCCCACATTGCCGTTTACGTTGCCCACCGGAGGAGCCGTGCCGCTGTCCGTTCCCCAGTTGTAACCAGAAAATGCAAACGAAGTCGGCCCGGTCACCCCAGAAGGTGCGCCGGAGGATCCACTGCTACCAGACGAACCGCTACTACCGGATGAACCGCTGCTCGAGGTGCCACTACCTGATGACCCGCTGCTGCCGGATGATCCACTGCTGGAGATGCCGCTCCCTGATGACCCGCTGCTGGAGGCCCCGCTAGCCGAAGATCCGTTGCTTGATCCCGTGCCACTCGACGACCCACTGCCATGGGGAGGAGTGAAAGGGATCGTCCCTCCTCCACAGCCTACGAGAAGGAGGCCTATGAGCAGTAAAACGCTAATCCTCACCATTAAAATTCCTTTAAAACCGGGAATAGGGAATGACGGGATTAATCCCTTTTGGCCAGAGAAACTACAGGGGCCCGAAAAAGTGTCAAATCTCAGATTGCTGAACTCTGATGGCTCTCGGCGTCCCAGTTCTATTCCCCGCGGCGCGCCTACCCAAACATGGAGGCGTTCATGTGTTACTTCCAAGTTTCGAAAATAACACCGTGCGGTTATTACCCCTGGTTACGGAAGGGCATGACGAGGCGTTGAACTGCGGGATTGCGCGATGGCAAGAGCTTGCCGAGTCGACACTGCGAACCGGGAAATTAGAGTTAAAGTTATAGACGAAGCAGCAGCGCGCATTTGTAGCAAAAGGTATAACCTAATGTATCAACAGTTTCACATTTGTTTCGGCTTGGCTCTTTGGAGTCGCTGCAGAACGCAGCGGGTAACGCAACGACCGGATGAATTACTGGCCTGGGCGGAAGGATTGATGAAAGGGCAAGAAAAAGTACTAGGCTCAGGCGGCGGAATCCGATCCATTCTGGCGGGTTGCCAGGGCAGGATGTTCCGAGGCAACCGACTGCGTCAGGGGGACCGGCCGTTCCTTGACTGAGTATTTCAGCAGGCACCAGAGACACCGGACGCCGTCCTTCCAACCGATCTTCTTTCCTTCTTCATAGGTACGGCCCCAATATCCGATGCCCACTTCGTAGATTCGCAACCGCCGTTTGGCAATCTTGACCGTGATCTCTGGTTCAAAACCAAAGCGGTTCTCTTCGAGGGGAATGGCTTGAACGATCTCCCGCCGGAAAACCTTGTAGCAGGTTTCCATGTCGGTCAGGTTGATGTTAGTGAGGCAATTTGAGAGCAAGGTAAGCAGCCGGTTGCCTACCGAATGCCAGAAGTAAAGCACCCTGTGGGGCCGGCTGCCCAGAAAACGCGAGCCGTAAACCACGTCGGCATTGCCCTGGATCAGAGGATCCAGCAGGTTGGGATAATCGGCCGGGTCGTATTCGAGGTCGGCATCCTGAATGAGTACAAAATCTCCCGTGGCTTCCTGTATCCCGCGCCGAAGGGCCGCTCCCTTTCCCATGTTCTTCGGCTGCAGCAATACTCGCAGATTCGAGTGCTGGCTCTGCAACTCCGCAAGGATCTCTCTGGACCCGTCGCGCGAACCATCGTCGACGCAAATCAGTTCCACCTCCTGGGGGACGGCCAGCACACGCTCGACAACCGCGCGCAGAGTGTTGCGTTCGTTGTAGACCGGCATGATCACCGACACTCTCATAAATAGAAGGCCCTAGCTGGTTTCCTGGGGACTTCGTGCAACACGGCGGGCGGCCTGGTGGACGCGAGGCAGCTCATAAAGCCCGATTTGGTCCCAAACGGGGTCAAGCTCAATATAATACGCGCAAGATCCGATCAGGCGCGAGGGTGTAGAATGCGCCCGGAGTCGGAAGCTGCGACCAATTGTGTGGAGGAGAGAGCATGAAAAACTCACTGCTAACCATCGGAGTAGCGACGACGTTGATGATTGCATGGTCCATCGGGCGAGTGCAGGGACAGCAAGATCAATCGAAGGGAAAAGTGGTTTTCGTCTCCGCCGATCAGGCGAATTTTCACGCGATGGCAGCTGGGGTCTCCATGGCCGCAATCTGGGGCGATGCCGACAAAGGGGCGCACGCCACATTCACCAAGTTCCCGCCGGGATACGATGCTGGCATGCACACCCATACCAATGACGTTTGGATTGTAGTTGTGAAGGGCGCCTATCTGTACAAGGACGCTGCCGGCGACAAGCGTGTGGGGCCAGGGAGCTTCTTGCGAGTTCCTGGTGGATGGAAACATTGGAGCGGGGGCGATCCTAAAGACGGAGCGCTTTTCTATGAAGAATCGTCCGGCAAGTTCGACACGATCCCTGCAAAGTAGGATGTAATTCCCGCACCTTTAGCCGAAGTCGGTAGAAGGTGGGCGTTCCGGCACTGGCTTCAACTGTCGCAATCGTAGCCGGAATCTCTCTACCGGAGTGCAACCCCTCAAGATCGTTCAAGATTGCACAGTATCCTGCCCTGTTGCCACGCGCGATGATTGTTAGAGGCTATTGTCATATGGACAACCATCGGGAACATCGCGAGTCTCACGAAGACCGCGAATCTCAAACACTTGTGGATCGCATCAGGAAAGAGCAGGCTGCTGTCTTACGGCGATATCCATCGCTGGTTTTGCTTTTGCCTCTGGTGGCGACTCGAAGGTCACGGGCTTCATAAGCTATTGTGATAGCCTTTTCCGGCAGAACGGATAAGCACAGTTTCGAAGGGCAGACCTATGACCACTGACGTCGACGCATTGAAAGCGAATATCAAACGTTGGACTCTGATTCTAGGGGTGCTCCAAATCATGGTCGGCTGTATGGTCGGATTTATCCCGCCTTCAGCCGTGGCGTGGTTTCGCGGGATCGTGATGGCGCACATCGAGTTCACTGCCAACGGCGTCTTGATGGTGGCATTCGGCTTCCTGGTCAGGGAACTCTACCTGAGTCCGGTGGCATTGAAGGTGTGGTTCGCGACGCTTCAGATTGGCACGTGGGCAAACGGAGCGGCGGGCGTTGCAGCAGCCTTCATCGGCGCTTCGTCGAAGCTCATGCCAACGATCAATGAAAAATTCCCGCCACCACATGGCACCGACAATCCCATTGTTTCAGGTTCACTCCAGTTGTGCGGTGTGACCATCATGGTGGCGTTGCTGCTCACCCTTTACGGCCTATTGCGCTCCAGGACTTCGGCCTAGGATGCGAACGCCTAAACCGTGCTGCCGCAAACCCTGCAATCGCGCGCTGTGGTTGCAAGCCAACAACAGCCGCCACAATGATGAAGGCGAACCAGCCGAGCCAATCGGCTGGACACAAATCAGCGAGTGAAGCTCATTCTCTCTTGAAGGGAAACCGTGTGTCTGCGCTGGGCTGATAAGTGGTTACGAAATCATAGAACCAAGAACACCAAATCCCTTGACACGGCTGGCGTCGTTATAGATGTTGTAAACAGATGGGATGAGGTTCTGCATGGCGCACTGCGCCACAACGATCAATGAAAATGGGCCGGTCTCTGGACGGGACGCTGAACTCTCCCAAGTTAGCGAGGTGCTCGAAGCACAGATAAAAAGGAGACCGGCAATGAAGAAGGTTAGCACCGAGGCGGCAAAGCAAAGCAGAAAAATCTCAGAGCAGAAGTTAACTGTCGGATCAAGCCCGATCCTGACAGACAGATCCGGAATGCTGTCGGTCACTGTCACTCACCGCATGGTGATCGCGTCGGGATGCACGAGCCCCGACAACTTCGATGAAAGCATCGGGGCGAGAGAGCGCGAGAACGCTGCGTCCATGTGATCCTGGTCGCGATAAATTGGCTCGCCCTGTACTTCGACTCTGCAGGTGGAGGCATCACAGAAGACATCCGAGAAATCAACGACTGAGACTGCCCATAGGCCGGTCACAGCTTCCTGCTCAGCCCGTAACACATCAGGATCGAGCGCGTCGGTACGAGGCGACGAGCACCAGTTCTCCTGATACCAACGGTGAGCCATAGCCCGTGACAGGCAAATGGGCACGTCCATCCTGGGGAGTGGCACATCGTGGAAAACAACTGTCCGAATCCCGGCCCGGTTGAACGCAGCCAGGGTGCGGCGCGTGCCCTCTTCCCATTCCGCCGCGGTGGACGTGCCATATCCTTCTGGCCGGCTCGGAGTATTCACGTAGCTGCTCGAATTGCCGACTACGATCAAGTTGGGGTGCAGCGCGGTGATCTGTGTCAAAGCGTCCGCCCGCCACTCCGCACATTCTGTTTCCACTCGTCCGAGCCGGGGATTGAAAACCGGCACGTCAGCCGTAGGGCAAGCGAATTTCAGAAACGTGACCAGCTTCCACTTTCTCTCCTGCGCGATCTTCTCGAACGCCGGAAACCAGTGAGCGGCGTGTGAGTCGCCAAACAACGCGACCGTAGTGTCCGATTGCTTGTCCCCAAAAACGCAGGGATGGGCGCGGGTCTCGCCAAAATTTGCGATGCATCCCGAATTCGACAGCGGACTGAACTCTTCTACCACCGCCTGCAGCATGCGTTGGCCCGGAACCAACTCTCTGTTCTTGGACAAGCGATAGCTCCCCAGTGAAATACTCAGACTCACCACCATGAGCACGCCCGCCAGGCCGAGGCACAAAACCGGTCGCGACATCAAACCACGGTTAAAGCGAACCGGATTCTCAATGGCGTGCTGGGTCAGAAATGCCGCAAGCAACGCCACCGTCACTGCCAGGAGACGTCCATAGATCGAAATTCTGGGAAAGATCACGGCTGCGTAGATCAGCAACGGCCAATGCCAGAGGTACCAAGAATACGAGAGGCGCCCGAACCACTGCAGGATAGGATGAGCCAGCATTCTTCCAGCGCCGGCCGAAATCTCCGCCGCGCCCACGATCAGCAGCAACGCTGTGGCCAGCGCGGGAATAAGGGCGCGCGATCCCGGAAACGCCTCCCCGGGGCGAAACCACATGGCGGCGCCCAGCACGACCAGCAGACTCGCCCAACTGGCGATGGATTTCCCGTACTTGTTGGTAAGCAGTGCGACGGGGACCATGCAGGCGATGCCGCCTATGCCGAACTCCCAGGCTCGCGGCGGGGAACCGAAGAAAGCCCACGGCTGGTTGGTTCGGGTCAGCCATATGCACGCGACCAGCGACACAACGGACATGCCTCCCAGGATTTTGCAGAGGCCGCTTCGCGACCTTGACAGGCGGAAAGCTACCCACACCAGGACCGGCCACACGAAATAGAACTGCTCCTCTACCGCCAGAGACCAGGTGTGAAGCAGGGGATTGTTGGCGGTGTCGGCTGCGAAGTAGTCCGAGCTCTGGCGAATGAACCAGAGGTTGCTGACGTACATCGTGGTAGCCAGCGCGGTTTTCGAGTATCGAATCTGTTCAATGGGAGACAGCAGGAAGATGCCAGCCAGCACGACGAATACCACCACGACTGCGGCTGCAGGGAGAAGACGGCGAGCGCGCCTCGCATAAAATCCCACCAGGCTCAGGGTCCCGCTGGTCTCGAGTTCCTGCAACAACAGAGCGGTAATCAGATACCCGGAGAGAACGAAAAATATATCCACCCCCAGGAACCCGCCCCGCCATGGCCAGACATGCGCGTGAAAGGCCACCACCAGTAAAACTGCAATACCACGCAGGCCCTCAATGTCAGGACGGAAAGACACTGCCTTCCTTATCCCTGCTTCGTGTGGCTTGGCATTGCCTGCAATAGCAAGATTTGTGGCCATGTCTTTACATGTTTGCCTTCCAACCTTTACCGGGCAAGGTTACGGGGGTCACGTGTACTCGCCGGTACGGCAGGGCACGAACCAGACCAGGATTCTTTAAGCAGATGTCCACCCTGTTGATATTTGTCTTCTTTGTGACCTTTTTCGGCTTAAGGCGTTGGTTTCCGCCGCCATCTGGATAGAACAAAATCTTGAACCGCAAGGTTCGCGAAGGAGATCGCAAAGGACGCCAAGGAACCCCTGAGTGAAGCGCAACGATTCCGGGATCAATTATTCGACTATCAATCTTGGAGGGAAGAGCGGGAAGTCATTCTCCGAGGTGGACCAGGCGAACTTCCACGCGCCGGTTGTAGGCGCGTCCCGCAGCGCTGGAATTAGGTTGCTGCCGGCGCGGTCGCCCCCGCGCCTACGGCCGTCAGCCGCGACGTGGAGACGTGCAGTTCGTCGACCAGCGCATTCCTCACCTCGACGGCACGGCGGCTGGAGAGCTCCAGGTTGTAACCTTCCGGACCGGTGTCGTCGGTGTGTCCTTCGAGAATCGCGGTGGCCCCGGGATTTTCCGCGAGGGCGTCGGCAACCCGGCGCAAGGAAGCACCGTACTGCGAGCCGATCACGACGCTGTCCTGATCGAACAAAATAGTCTCCATCTTTTGCGTGTTGCCCGAGCTTTCCGATCCGGTATCTGACGCGGTGGGAAACTTACGCACGGTTACGTCATTTGTCTCACTGGAATCCGCGCTACGCGCCCGCCGCGAGTTAGGCGAAGTGCTCTTAGGTTGTCCGCTCAGAGTTCCGCTTGATGACGCGGGACCTTCACTGGTTGAGCCGCTTTGCGCCAGGCCCGGGCCGCCCACCCCGTTGGCCTCGACCTGCCCCGGACGCTGCGCCGAAAATTGTTCGCCGAGTACGAAGGCGAGAATACCGGTAATCGCGGTAAGCGTCAGAGCTTTTGCCCACCAAAGTCGACTTTCGGAGCGCTTCTCCGCCGTCTGCTTTTTGTTCAGTGGCAGTGAGGCGACCGCCTTTTCTTTCTCCTGTCGGACCGGTTCCTGTACCTTCTTCGGCGGCAAGCTCTTGGACTGATTCGCTTGTTGATTACTCCGAGCTGCGGCCGGCGGGCAGCTTTGAGTCGGTTTGGAGGCCAGGAGCTGCGGAGGCTTACCAGAGTTTGCCGGAGTGGCCATCGTGGCTGCTGGTTTTTCCGCCGGTCGGGCCGGCACCGCGGGCGGCGGTGCGATCGGCCGTACGTCGGCCAACGTGATCGGCTTCGCTGGCCGTGCGATCTTCTGCTCTTCCGCGGGTGCGGCGTTTGCGGCGGCCGCAGGCGCGTGCGGAACCTCTTCGACGGCACCAACTGTGTCTTGCGTGTTGGGTTGGGTGACTGAAGCAACCGCTCCAGCCTCCATCAAAATGCCCCCCTGAGCCGGCGACTGTGTACTTACGCGGTCACCGCCGCCCTGGTTTTCAAACGGGTTCGTGCCTCTTATGGGCAGCACTTTGCGCTGGTTGATCGTCCTTGACGCATCCATCTGATACAAGTCGGCCAGCACGCTGTTCAGGTCCAGGTCCCGGGCAGCTTCCTCGATGATGCGGGTGTCGATGGACTTCGCGTGTTCGGCAAACGCCAACATCATGGCGTTGAAGCACAGCGTATTGATGTTGCGGGGAACTCCCTTGCTGTGGTCCCAGATATTTCGTATCGCGCCCTGGGTGAAGAGATGAGGCCCCTGATATCCGGCCGTCGCAAGACGGTGCTCGATGTAAGCCTGGGTCTCGGTCAGGGCCAGCGGGCTCAGCCGGCCGAAAGAAGAGATGCGCTGCATCAACTGTTCCTGTTCCGGCAAGGCCAGCCGCTTCGCCAGTTGCGGTTGGCCGGCCAGAACAATCTGCATCAGCTTCGACGACGCCGTCTCGAAATTCGAGAGTTGCCGTAAAGCCTCTAGCACCGAGAAGTCGAGGTTTTGCGCTTCATCGAGCACAACGATGACGCGTTTTCGTTCTCCCGCCGCGCGGGTGAGTACCTGGTTGAGTTGCTCCGACAATTTGCGGAGAGAGGTTTCCTCCGAGTTCGTTCCCAGCTCGAGCAGGACAGACTGGAACAGTTCGACAGGATTGGGCTGCGGCTGAAACAGGAACGCGGTATGAGCCGTGCCGCGAAATCTCTCCAGGAAGTTGAAGAGCAGTGTAGTCTTGCCCATCCCGGGCTGGGCTACGAGTATCTGGAATCCGAAGTCGCAGTCGATCCCGTTGACCAGCGAGGCCAGCGCTTCTCGATGGGTCTGGCTGAGAAACAGGAAACGGGGATCAGGAGTAACGCCAAACGCGTTCTCCCGCAACCCGAAATGGCCGACGAGTTGACCCTGTACTGAGTATTCCGCAGCACTGCGCAATGGGCACATATCCGGTGGATTCTGTTGCAAGTCAACCTCCACCGCGCCGAAAGCCTTAGTGGGAGCGGATTTCAAGGGATACGCGGTATTAGAAACGGTAGTTTTTGAGAAAGAAGAAAGAACTTGCAGTTAAAGAATACTGACAGGGTCGCGATGTGCCAGAAAATCGCTGCAAGATTCTGCAACTCCGACGCATGAGTGCAAACAGCTGCAACTAACGATCCGGCCGGGCAAGAACGAAGTCCACGCTATGATGCTGGGGAAAGCGGAACCCGCGCTACGCGAAGGCACCCCGACGATAGCGGCGGCGAAATTCATGCGGAGCCGTACGGAACGGAGCGCGGGATGCACAGGTACTTCGCTTGCTTTCGTTTCGCTTCGCAGGGCGAAAGCAAGCGCTTGATGACAGCCTTGTGGCGCCGGGGTCGTGAGGGGGGCTTGCTCTATGCTGGCCCCGCCCTCCACTTCGGTAACTTGCCGTCTCCCTGCGGACGTTATAAAGTCCGGCGACCATGGCTTTGCATGCATTGCTGTTTTCCCGGGACCAGGCAATTATTGACTTGGCTGGCGAAGTCCTGAAAACCCTGGACATCGAGGTCGCGCAGTCCACCACGGCACAGGACGCTGTGCATAGGCTCACCAGCACCACGTTCGACGCCATTATCGTGGACAACGCCGACGCGCGCGGCGCTGTGGCGGTCTTGTCGGCGGCAAAGTCGCTTCCATCTTGTGAACAGTCCATCGGTATCGTGCTGGCAGTTTCGCCCAGCAGCATCGCACTCGCCGATGGCGCACGCAGTCACATGGTGCTCTACCGCCCGCTCTCCGCGGATCGGCTGCGCACCGGGGTGAAGTCGGCTCTCGGACTGAGGAATGCGGGCGAGGACGCGCGCGAGTCTCCCCGTGCATCCATCCGTATTCCGGCGACGCTGCGGGGCGCTGGAGTGGATCAGACCCTGGCTTTCATTACCAACCTCAGCGCCGGCGGGGCTGCGCTCTATGTGGGACAGGAAATACCCTCGGCGTCAATCCAGACCATCGAGTTTTCGCTGCCCGGGGAGAAGGACAACCTCACCGCTGCCGTCGAGCTTATTTGGAGGGACGTGCAGGGCCACATGGGAATTCGCTTTGCGAACATGTCGGCAGCCGTCACTGAGAGTCTGGAGAAGTGGTCGGCCTCTCATTCGGAAGCGCAGCGTTCGGCGAAGGCCGCCGGCGCCTGATCGCCGCGATTATTTCGCACCGCCGTCGTATTTCCCGGTAAGCGCATTCCAGCGAATCTTCAGCATCTCGACAAACATCCGGGTACCGTCACGCAACGGGCTGATGCGGGTGCCTTCGCTGTGGGCCCATTCCACCGGAACTTCCGCCACCTTGAACTTCAGCTTGCGGGCCAGGTATAGCAGCTCAGGATCAAACCCCCAGCGTTCAATCTTTTGTAGTGGGAAGATTTTCTCAGCGGCATCACGGGTGAAGGCCTTGAAGCCGCACTGCGTGTCTTTATAAGTCAGGCCCAGCGTAATGCGCAGCAGCAGATTGAAAACGCGCCCGAAGATCTGCCGATAGAAAGGTTGCCGCTGAGTCTGCAGATCGCGGCGCAGCCAGCGCGAGCCAATGGCGATGTCCGCGCCCCCGGCGATTGCGCCAAACAGCTTGTCGGCTTCCTCAATGGGGGCAGAAAGATCGGCATCGCTGAACAGCAGCAGTTCACCCTGCGCGTGCAGCATCCCGTTGCGCACGCTGTATCCTTTTCCCCGATTACCTGGATTCTGCAAGAGCCGCAGGTGGAGGTTCTTTTCCGCATAGCCGCGGATGATCTCCACCGTGCTATCGCGCGAACCGTCGTCCACCGCGATGACCTCTGCATCCCATCCCTGCTTGTCCACGTAGGCGAGCACTTTTTCTAAAGTAGCGCCGATCCGCGCCCCTTCGTTGTAGGCGGGGATGATGAGGCTGTAGCCCAGGAGCCGGTCGGTAGTCTTCAGATCTACGTCCATGCGCTTTGGATGAAGATTTTCAGCGTTCAATTCGCCGGATTGTACCATCTGCATTCTGAGCATCATTCGCACCCTTGTCGGTCGAGAGTGGGGCAGTCTAAACAAATCGTGTTGCTGGTGAGCGCCGATTCGTTGCCCGAAGACCCTCGGCGCTCACTGGTGGTTTTATCTTTAATCGTTCTACTGCACATTCAATGTGAGGGAAGTTGTCCCAGTCTTGGAGTTTGAACTGGCATGCACAATCACGCTGTAAGTCCCGGCTGGGGTGCCGGCCTGTTGCGCCTGTGAGCTATTGCTCATGCCGCCACCGCCTCCGCAGGAGATCGTGAGCAGCAACAGCACCAGCGGCGCCAGCCACAAACACCGCGGCCAGCGGCGTGGAGACTGCTTGGGCAGGCGTACTCCGGGCACGAACAACATCCCCAGAGAGAAGCGTCCACAACCACGACGCTGGCAGGGAAGACGCCGGCGCGGAAGCAGGCCGGGGAAGGGCTGCGGTAATGCGCGCCGTGGTGACTACCTTGATGGTGAAGGTTGTCGGTGTCGTCGCATTAAAGGAGAGACTCGATGGCAGAGAACACGTTGAACCCGCGGGTGCGCCGGTGCAAGAGAGGGAAGCCGTCCCGCTCATCCCCTCACCCCCAATAGAAAGGGTGTAAGTAGCGGTTTGTCCCGCCGTTACGGTTGCCGAATTCGGATCCCCGTAGGGAATGCCCAAGCCCAGGCTAGGTTCGGCGGCTGAGTAGGTATAACCGTTCGCCAACCTCGAACTCTGACCGTCCGGGTTGGCGACTACTACGTCAACTGCTCCCGCCGCGTGGGCGGGAGCCGCCGCCGTGATCGAAGTGCTGCCGGCCACCGTGACTCCGGTCGCGGCCGTGCCGCCAAAGCTTACCGTGGTTCCAGACACAAAGTTCGTGCCGATGATCGTCGCCACGTTACCGCCGCCGATCGGTCCAGTGCTGGGATTGATCCCTGTCGCTGTCGGCGCCGCAACGTAGGTGTAAGCGTTGGACAGAGTACTGCTCTGACTATCGCTGTTGGTGACGACGACACTCACGACTCCGGCGGCGTGCGCCCCGGTAGTCGCCGTGATCGAAGTGCTGCTCACCACATTTACCCCGGTCGCTGCCGCGCCACCCAGGCTTACCGTCGCTCCCGACAGGAAACCCGTGCCTGTGATGGTCACGCTCGCCCCGCCGGCTGCGGGCCCCGAGTTCGGTGCGATCGAGTTCACCTTCGGTGCCGGATTGGTGTAACTGTAACCATTAGTCAAAGTGCCGTTCTGACTATCCGTATTGGTCACTACCACGCTTACCGATCCCGCTGAATGCGCCGGGGCCGTCGCGGCGATCGAGGTGCCGCTCACGACATTCACGCCGGTTGCCGACGCGCCTCCCAGCTTTACTGTGCCTCCTGCGAGGAAGCCCGTGCCTGTGATAGTCACCGCCGTGCCCCCGGCGGTTGTGCCGGTTGCCGGTGAGATCGCGCTCACGGTCGGTGCGGGATTGGGGGCACCGTAACTGTAGCCACCGTTCAAGGTTCCAGTCTGGTTATCCGAGTTGGTCACCACCACATTCACGGATCCCGCCGAATGGGCTGCGGTTGTCGTTGTGATCGAGGTGCTGCTTACCACGTTTACGCCCGTGGCCGCCGTTCCCCCCAGGCTTACGGTCGCGCCCGACAGAAAACCCGTGCCCGTGATGGTCACGGCTGTCCCGCCGGATCCGGAGCCGCTTGTCGGTGAGATCGAGCTTACGGTAGGCGCCGGATTTGATCCCGAGCTGCCCAACTGAACAAAACTTGCCACCGACGGCACGCCGTTGTTGTTAATCAGAAACAACATGTAATATCCCGGCGGCGCAATTTTGCTGTCGGGTGGCGCAGTGACGGTGAGCGATCCTGATCCCCCGGTGAACGACATTCCTACAAGGCGTTGGTCCATGTCGAACGCGTGAGTAGAAGTACCCGGCCGCATCAGCACGGCTTGGGAAATGTTGCCCGCGTCCGGAGTAGAAATCGAGAACTGACCACCCCATGCGATATTCGACGGAGCACTCGAGATCGTCGGGCGGGTCGCCGACACCACGTTGTTATTTCCGTCCCGGGTGTACAGATAGGCCGGGCGGTAACTTTCCATGTGCGATTCCCAAGTTCCTCGCACCGGATTACTGCCGGCGATCCAAACCGTCGCGTCCGGCAAAAGTAGTGCGACCGAATGATAGAGACGCGGGTAAGCGTTGGCCCCGGCAGAAGAGAAACTGGTTGCTGCCCGGGTCATACAGGTCAGCATTCAGGCTGGCTGTACTTGCATCCTCATCGTGGGACGATCCGCCTAACGCCAGGACATCGCCGGTCGGCAGAATCACTGCGTTCATCTCGATGCGCGGCTGGGACATGTCCGGACCCCAGGACCACGATGGAGATGACGATCCCAGATCAATTAGTTCAGTCGTGGCCGTCGCCGAATTTCCTCCGCCCAGGATTAATACCTTCGGCTCGTAGTTGTTGGCCGGCGTCAAAGGCAGCAAAACGGAGCTGCCGTAAGTACGGTCGGCACCCAGTTTTGTGTTCGCAACGGTACTCCAGGTCTGATTCGAGGGATTGAAAAGGTAACTCGTGGCGCTCGGCCCGGAATAAAAAACCTTGCCGCTGGGCAGCAGGTGCATTCGCGGATACAGTGGCGGAGTCCAGCCGGCGTTGACCGGAGAGCTCCAGCCCGAGCCCGGCGTGTAGAGCTCCACTGTCTGGTTGGTGTTCGCATTCTCATCGGAGCCCGAGAAAGCCATGACCCTGCCGTCGCTGAGCAAGGTCACGGTGGGATACCAGCGACCGTGGGCCATGTCTTGTACAGGGGTAAAGGAGTTCGTAGACGGATCAAACAAGGTTGTCTTCTGAATCCCGCGAAACGGATCATAGGCAATGGTGCCGCCGTTGATCATGACCCGCCCGTCCGGGAGCACTGTCATCCCGTTGCAAAACATGTCGTAATTGACGGAGAGTTGAGTGATGCTCTTGGCAACTGGATCCAGCACTATCGCGCCGGAGTGATTTGACCCGTTATACGGTGTACCCGTGGGGCAACCTGATTGCGAAGGTGGACAGTTCCCTGAGCCGGTGGTGATCAGAATTTTGCCATTGCGCATCAGGGCCGTATGAATGGGATTAATGGTCATGGAGTAATTCAGAGTGCTCCACTGACCCTTCACATCCGCCTGGGCAACGGCTGCGGGAACTGATGCCGCGAAGACGAGCAACAGCAATAAGAGGATTCGATCTAAACGCAGAAACGCACCACGGCACATGGGATTGGCCTCGTTCTTTTTCAGGCACAAGTTTCTGTTGGCTTCCGACACGCTGGGACGCGTCACAAGCTAGCGGATGAAGATCGGGGGATCCTACGGGGGAAGGCGCTCGTTCGCAAAAGCGAACAACTGATGTAGTTAATAGTTGATTTTAGAGGGTTTGTCAATACAGATGGGAGCCAATAGATTGCACACCGATGGCGGGTTCCCCGGCTACAACCGAGGTTGAAATTCACCAATCGATTCAAAGTCTTACAAGTCTCGCATTTTTTGTTTTTGAAACTCACTGATTTGAGTTTTCCACCGCGGTTGAGCACTCGATTAGTGGTTCGGCGAAAAATCGATGAACTATGGACGGTCACCTTGAATTCATTGGAATACTTGCTTTCTCGCCCTTGACTGTCAACCGCGTCTTAGTGGTGTCCGCCTGGCTGGTCGCAGTGATCGTGACCGGTGTACTTGAAGAGGCGTTGGGCGCAGTGAATAACCCCGAAGAACTCACGCTTCCAGCTGTCGCGGACCAGGAAACCGCGTGGTTCGAATCGTTGCCGACTGTCGCCGTGAACTGTTGCGTCCCGTTGGCCGCGATGGTTGCACTTTGGGGTGAAAGCGAAATGTAATTGGGATCGATATGGTCAGAGCATAGTCCGCCCCGACGACGAGCGAACCGCTCGCATCGCTCGATCGCACCCTGAAGTGATAAGTCGTACCTCCGGTCAACCCACTGACTGCAACCGAGTTGCCAGCCGCCCGGGTCGTAACACTGCCGTACGACGCCGTGGTCCCGTATTCCACCTGCGAGTCAGCGGCCATTGCTGTAACCCACGTGATCTTCGCCGTGTTTGCCGTGGTGGTAGCGTGACGGCGCTGATCCAGGTCCGGGCCCAGGACTTCCCGGCGCTGGATATGAAAACTCCGAGAAGCAGTGCGGCGTGGAAGAAGTGGGTGAAGCGATTCCGCTTGGGCGATCGGGGGCAGCTTATCGGTACGAGCAATGGTTGATGACCGGGTGACATGTCTGAACCGTCGTCAGCAGTGCGAAGCAAGTGAGGGAAAACTCGCAAAACGGCAATCAGAAAACCAGCAACGTCGTCGGTGGAAAGCCGCTCTAGACCTGTACTTGTGGGGCGGACACTCTTGTCCGCCGCCTTTGACTTTGACTTTTCTCTGGCCAAGATCAAATTCAAAAGCGGGGGACAAGAGTGTCCGCCCCACATATGAACGTGGAACTTGTTTTCCTCTCCGGGTAAATGCTCTTCCGTGTATATCAGCCGCGCGCGTTACCGAGGTAACCACTCGCGGCGGTTTGCGGGCCGTTTTCGTACGTTACCTCCTGCCGCTTCTAGTGCGACTTGCGCGCTCACCGATCCCGCTAAGTACCGTCGCTGACAACGATTCCACGTCATGCGTGGATCGTGAACGGTGTAGCGCTGAAACCGAGAGGGTAACCTCGGCGCGTTGGCATCGGGGTTGCATTGTGTATGCATGAAAGTTCCTCGATTTGCGCTATGACAAAATTTGTCCAACTGATCTTGATCGCGAGTTTGCTGGCGGGCTGCTGCTCGGCGCAAACCTCCACGTTCAAGGTCCTGCCGTGGAACAATCACCAGGCCGCGCTGTCCCTTACGTTCGACGATTCGCGCGCGGTTCATCTCGACGTCGTAGCTCCCGAACTCAACAAGCGTCATCTGCGCGCTACGTTTTTCCTCATCGTTTCCAAGACCACCCGGCTGGAAGATTGGCAGAAGCTGCAGTCCCAGGGACACGAGATCGGCAATCACTCCGTGACCCACGAGCATGCGGCTGATCTGAACAAGGCCGGCGAAGAGCTGCAGGTTGAGGACGCCAAGAAGTTTCTGGACAGCAATTTCAAATCGGACGTCACCACCTTCGCCTATCCCTACACCGAGGTTTCGCCCGGGTTGCTGTACTGGGTGAAGCGATATGACTTCGCGGCACGCGGTGGACGCGGGGACGGCAGTCTGGTGTACATCAAGTCCGACGTCCAGCCGGATTGGTACGACCTGCCCAGCCAGCCCAGCTACACCAAGTACGACGCCGCTACTTACCGAGAGCTGGATCGACAAAGACATTTCGCTCAAGGCCTGGACCATTCTTCAGATCCATGGCATCGGCGATGCTTCGACCGGATTCGAACCCATCCCCAGCAACACGTTTATCGAATTTCTGGACTACGTGAAGGCGATGGAACCCCGGGGACTCTGGGTTGCGCCCTTCGGAGAAGTTGCCGCTTACTTCCGCGCGCAGAAAATCCTGGAAGCTGCGCCGGCCCAGGTGGCCAACGGCGAAAAGAAATTTACCTGGCAGGTCCCGACTCCATTTCCGCACGGGGTTGTTCTCAAGGTTGCGGTGGATGGTTCAAACCACGCGCGTCTTTATCAGGCGGGACATGAACTGCGCCGGAGCAAAGACGGAGTTTACTCGGTGGCTTTCGATTCACGCGAGTTGGTTGTGAAAGGTCAACTGTGAAAAGGCTTTGCGTAATGTTGCCCGCGAAGGACGAGGCGGTGGGCATCGGAAGAACGCTGCGCAGCATTCTGCGGGCCGGCCTTCTGCCCGCGGATGTGTACGTCATTGATGACGGCTCCAGCGACGGCACGGGAGAAATCGCCCGCTCGTTCGGCGTGAACGTGGCCAGAAACGAAAAGAACATCGGGAAGGCGCACAGCCTGGCCCGCCTGGCTTCGACGTTCTGAACTGGTCCAGCGCTACGACTTCGTCTGCCTGATGGATGCCGACACCCAGGTTTCCGCGGACTATTTCCAGTCCGTCAAGAAAAGTTTTGCAGAACCCGGCGTGGCCGTGGTGTGCGGCCGGGCCAAGAGCACTCCGCACAACTGGCTTACCGCATATCGCTGCCTGGCCTACTGGATTTCGCACGCGATCTACAAGGACGGGCAGAGCAACATGGGCGTGATCACGGTGACTCCGGGTTGCGCCGCGGCCTTCCGCTCGGACGCGTTCGCCCAGCTCGACTGGAGCAACGACACCATCGTCGAGGACATGGACTGCACCATTCAGGTCCATCGCAAGAAGCTGGGCAGGATCGTTTACCAGAAGCGCGCCGTGGTTTCGACGCAGGACCCGCAGAACGCTGCGCGACTACATCAAGCAGATGTATCGCTGGCACACCGGCGCATGGCAGGTGGGCCTGAAGTACGGCATGCTCACCGGCCTGTCGAAGATCGACCTGGAATACAAGCTGTTGATGGGAGAAGGCGTCGTCTTCGCCACTTTGTTCCTGTTGATGCCGCTCTGGCTGCTCATTTATCCCAGACTCGCGTTCTACGGCGTCGGCATGGACATGATTGTTCTCATCTTCCTGTCCATGATTTGTGCGATTTGTGACCGCCGGATCGATGTCTTCATTTTTTCACCGATGTACCCGCTGTTGCGTTTCGTGGACTGTTCCGTCTTCCTGTACAGCTTCTGGAAAGTGGTCGTTCAGAAGAAACAGGTCAGAGGCTGGTTTGCTGTCAAACGGTACTAACAGGAAAAGTGGAGTTATGAAAATCAAGTCGTTGTTTGCGCTGATCGCGGTTCTGATACTGACGACAATGTCCGCCGCTCAGGACGGTGCTGTGTCCGCGCTGCAAGGCAGCCTGGTCGACTCCGTCGGTTTGCCGGGACAGGGTTGGACGTCAATCGGCAATCTGAGCCCGATCGAGCACAACAACTTTTACGTTCAGTCCTACGTGGAGCAGAGCGCGGCGATTTTTTCCACCTACTCCGGATCAGTCACCGTCACTCCCTTCGTCGGCATGGGTCTGGTGCTCGATACCAAAGGCTACGACTGGAACAACAAAGTCCAGCCCCGGCTGGGCGTGAAGGTGAACAAGTACTTCCGCAAAGGCGTGATCAGCGTGGGCTCGGCTTACACCTACGAGGAACGCTTCAAGGGCGTTCGACAGCAGCGGGCTCACACTCTTCGTCCAGGACTGGTTTGGCTGGCAGCCGGTGGCGGAGAAGTCGAGCCGCTTCCCCGGGTCTTCCTGGATGGAAGTCGGCAACCTGTCGCCGGTCGAGAAGGGAAACATTCTCGGCATGGGTTACATCACGCAGGGAGTGGTGGCAAAAAGATTCAGCCGATCCACGGTGGTCCCGTACGTCGAGGCCACCGTGTTCCATGACAGCAAGGGCTTCGACTGGGACAACAGAGCCACGGTCGGCGGCGGCGTGAAAGCGATATTGCCGCGCGGCGATATCTACACCGAAATCGGTGCGGCCTATCTGCACGAGACTCGTTTCGAGTCCGGTCAGTCCGCTGGCGGTTTCTCGGTGTTCACAAACTTCTCATTTAACTGGAATCTTCTGGGTCGAAAGGCAGGTCGGTAACATGCCATTTCCTGGTATCGGAAGTATCTCGGCGATTATTCACATGCTGGCTAAAGGTCCTGAGGCAGTGAGGTCAAAACATCTTATGCGCGTAATTGGAACCATCATTCTTGCACTGCTGGCGAGCTTGAGCCTGGTCAGTTCCGTCTCGGCTCAGGATTCGCCGTTGCTCTTGTCCTCAATCAACCTGAGTTCGGCCAGCGTCACCGAGGGCCGTTCGGTTGAAGCCACGGTCACGCTGAACATGGCCGCTCCCAACAGCGGGGCCAAGGTGTCGCTGGCGGTCGATCCCGCCGGCTCGGCCTTTGTGCCGGCCAGCGTCACGGTTCCCGCAGGCGCGACCAGCGCGACGTTCCCGGTAAAGGTGGCGACCGCCACCTCCGTCACCATCTACGGCAACTACGGCGTCACCAAGAGCGAGTCGCTGGCCGTGATGCCCAAGGTGTCAATTGACGAAGTGGCGGACCGCGTCATTGCACGCGAGCGCACCTTCGTCGAACAGATGAAGCACCGGCACCCGCTGGCCGAGACCTACATCCAGAACCTGAAGACCGACAAGGACTCAGTGGTTGTGCCCAACAGCGATCAATATTTTCTGGGACGCCTTGACCTGAGCGATGGCGTGGAAGACCAGCTGTTTGAAAAGCAGACCGGTCTGAAGCTCAAGGCCCTGAACCCGTTTCCCAGCTTGTTCTCGCGCAAGTTCCTGCCCCTGGGCTTCGCCCAGATGGTCATGCTCGACCGCGATTTCCAGAAGAAGAACTACGACTTCAAATTCGTGCGCCAGGAGTTTCTCGGAGAAGTGCGCTGCATCGTTCTCGACGTTCAACCCAAGGGCGACGTAGGCGGCCGCTTCCTGGGCCGGATCTGGGTTGAGGATCGCGACTACAACATCGTCCGCTTCAACGGAACCTACTCGCCGCATTCCCGCTACAGCTACTACCTGCATTTTGACAGCTGGCGCTTGAATCTTCAGGCGGGCGTGTGGTTGCCGGCGTACGTCTTCATCGAAGAATCGAATTTGAAAAGCGCTGGTCCGCTGCTCCCTGGCCTGCACTTCAAGGCGCAGACCCGGCTCTGGAGCTACGATCCCGAACCGCTTAAACACGAAGGGGAGTTTGCCGAAATCCAGATTGACACGGTCACCGATCAGACCGACGCCGCCAAGGAAGCCGGCCCGGTGGAAGCGCAGCGCATGTGGGAGCGCACAGCCGAGGACAACGCTCTCGATCATCTGCAGAAGGTTGGACTGATCGCGCCCCTGGGCGATGTGGACAAGATTCTGCAGACCGTGGTCAACAACCTGATCATCACCAACAATCTTCAGATTATTCCTGACGTGCGTTGCCGAGTGCTGCTGACTTCGCCGCTTGGAATCATTCACCATCGGCCACACCATCGTGATCAGCCGCGGCCTGCTGGACGTCCTTCCCGATGAAGGCTCCCTGGCGATGACCCTGGCCCACGAACTCAGCCACATCGCACTGGGCCACCGCATCGACACCCGGTTTGCTTTCAATGACCGGTTCTTTTTCCCCGACCAGAATACGTTCCAGCGCATGGATTTCAGCCGCAACCCGGCGGAAGAAGAAGCTGCGGACAACAAAGCCATGGCAGTTGCTGGCGAACTCTCCCTACAAGGACAAGCTCGCCAACGCCGGCCTGTTCCTGAAAGCGCTCGAGACCCGCGCGCCGGAACTCAGCAGCCTGATCAGGCCTCACCTGGGCAATCGTATGGAAGACGGAAAGACCATTCGGATGTCGGCGGTGCTCAGCAGCGCTCCGCAACTCGAGATGCTGCGCATCGATCAGATCGCAGCTCTTCCGCTGGGCGGCAGAGTGAAGCTCGATCCCTGGAGCAACCGTCTGGAAATGATGAAGACCAAGCCGGTGGTCCTGCTTTCGCCGCAGGAGAAGATGCCGTTCGAAGTCACACCGTTCTTCCCGTATCTCACGCGGATCACTAATACGACGTCAGTTGAAACGGCGTCCGCGCAATGAGCAGGCACAAAATGATTAACCATGATTGCAACGATCGTGAACCCGTGAATTCAAAATCTGGATTCGCTTTGGAGACCTTGAAAGAAATGAGTACGAACCGAACGACTTCTCGATGCTGGCGCTGGTTGTCCTGATTTCCCTTTCGCTCGCGGGATGCGGAGGCGGCAGCATGGGCCTCTCATCTTCAACCCCGAGCCAGACCGGTCACACCACCACCGGTCATCCCACGGGCATGTGGAGCACGCTGCCCACTACCGTGCCCATCAACCCGATTCACGCGGCCCTGCTCCATACCGGAAAGATTCTTCTCGTCTCGGGTTCCGGCAACTGTCCTCCGACGCAGGCAGGCTGCCCCTCGGGGCCGCAGTATCCGCAAGGCGCGGCGCTGATGGACTTGGCGAGCGGCAAGATCACCCCGATGCCCGTCGGTTGGGACATGTTCTGCAACGGCATGTCAATCATGCCGGACGGCAGAGTGCTGATCAACGGCGGCACGAAAGCATACGGAGCCCTGGCGGTGGTCGGTGTCCAGGGTGAGGTTCCGTTTACGGGACTGCCCAACACTTCGATTTTCGATCCGGGAACGGAGTCGTTTCTGGATGTAGCGCCCTCGGCCCATGGACGCTGGTACCCAACCGTCACTGAACTGAATGACGGTAGCATGATGACCACGGGCGGCCTTAACGACACCGACGGCAATTACAACAACACCAGCGAAATCTGGGACGGCACGAAGTGGGGCGCCGAAATTCCGGGCAATCCCAATATTCCCGACTTCCCGGGATTCGGATTCCCGCTGTATCCCAGAATGCACTTGCTTCCGACCGGCCACGTCTTCTACTCGGCGCCGTCGTCGGCCACTCTTGACTTCAACCCGACCAATCAGACTTGGACGCTGGTGGCGTGGACAATTTATCCCGGGCAGCATGATCCCAACGGGGAGCGAACCTACGGCTCATCCGTATTGCTGCCGCTTACGCCGCAAAATAACTACAGCCCGAAAGTGATGATCCTGGGCGGCGACAATCCCGGTACCGACACGACTGAACTGATCGATCTGAGTCCGGCGGGCTTCCAGATATCCGCCAGTTGCCCGACCTTCGCCCCATGCTGGGTGCAGGGACCGAAGATGGCGCAGGCGCGAGTAGAGATGGAAGCGACGATCCTTCCCAACGGCAAGGTCCTGGTTGACGGCGGCTCGGCGCAGGATGAAGACGCAACCACTGCCAGCTTGAAAGCGGAGATTTACGATCCAGCGACCAACTCGTTCTCATCCGCCGGATCGAACGCATTCCCCAGGCTCTATCACAACGTGCAATTGCTCCTGCCGGATGCGACGGTGGCAATCACCGGCGGTAACCCCGCGCAGGGCGTGTTCGAAAACCACATCGAGATCTACCAGCCGGCGTATCTCTTCAATTCGGATGGCAGCCTCGCCACCCGGCCCACCATCGGCAACGCGCCCGCTTCGGTCGGCTACGGCGGTTCATTCAACGTGGCCACTCCGGACGCAGCCAACATCGCGTCCGTGGTTCTCATGAAAGCCGGCTCGGTCACCCATTCATTCGACATGGACCAGCGCTACGTTGGCTTGTCGTTCACGGCCGCTACGGGAAGCCTGACCGTGAGCGAGCCTCCGAATTCGAACATTGCTCCGCCGGGATACTACATGCTGTTCCTGGTCAACAAAGCTGGAACTCCTTCGCTGGCGAGCTGGGTAAAGGTCTCAGGTGCGGCGGCTCCGATTGCCAACGTCGAACTGCATCCGGAGCGAGTGCCCACGCCGCGTTACGTATTCCAGAGGAAGCATGTGACCGAATCGGCCCTGCCGATGCGTAAGGAGATGCATGTTCACTAGGAACAATCCTGTCCCGCTGGCGGCGTTGCATGGCCGCCAGCCGGTACAGGTAACTTCGCCGGAACCCCAGCAGGCTCCCGGCAAACCCGGCCAGATGGTCCCGCATCTGACTGCCGGCCCGGTCCCCGAGGGTGCCCTTCTGTGCCATTAACCCTGGCCTCAAGACTGGTTACTATATGAATATGATTTCTTTTGCTGTTCGCAAGTCCACTCTCTCCACCAACCTCCTTCGCATCGCTGCTCTTCTAACCGGACTGTTCCTGGTGCCCGCGCTGGCACTCGGCCAGACCTTCGTTCAGGTGAACAACAATCCCGTCGCGGCGACTGCCACGACCGTGAATGTGAGCTATTTGACTGCCGAAACGGCCGGCCATTTGAACGTCGTGGTGGTGGGCTGGAACGACACGGCTTCTTCCGTGGTATCGGTGACGGACGACAACACCAACACCTACAAGCTGGCGGGAACCACGGCGGGTCACGGCTTGTCGCAGGCGATTTACTACGCCCCGAACATCGTTTTGCCCAACAACACCAGTCCTACCGTTAGCGTGACTTTCAATCAGCCTGCCGATGCGCCTGACGTGCGCATCCTCGAGTACAGCGGCCTGAGCACAACCTTCCCACTCGACAACTGGACCGGCATTACGGCCAATTCCGCCACGGCGGACAGCGGCCCAATTACCACTACCGGCACTGACTTGATACTGGGAGCGGGTACGGCGGGTCCGGCAGCGGGATTTACTGCACCGGGCGCAACGTTCACACAGCGCGTGATCACTGCCGGTTTCGGTGACATCGTCGAGGATTCCAACGCCGGCTTGCCGGCTGGTTCTTACAGTGCAACCGCCGCGCTGGCCCCCGGCACATGGGTGATGCAGGTCGCGGGCTTTAGCACTACGCCGATCACTTTCGCGGCCCCGGTCATCGATCCTACAACCCCGATCTCACGGATCACCGGGCCGAGCACCGGCGGAAACCAGGTGACGATCTTCGGTTCCGGCTTTCAGCCGGGGGCAGTAGTTTTCTTCGGCACAGGCGCGACACGATTTTCCGCCTTAAACTGCGCCGAGGATGGCGGGGACACAATCTCCTGTTTCACCCCGGCTCATCTTGCTGGCCTGGTTGACGTCACGGTTGTGAACGTCGATGGACAAAGCTCCACGGCCACCGGGGCGTACACATTTGTCACGGTTGTTCCGCCAACATTCACTTCCGTCGTTCCGGCGACCGGTCCGACCAATGGCTCGACGCCAATCACCATCACCGGCACCCAGTTCCAGAATGGTGCCACCGTCAATATCAATAACCTGCCTGCCGCTAATGTGGTGGTCGCCCCGACCTCGATAACCGCCACCACTCCGGCACTTCCGGCTGGGACCGCCGATGTCACGGTCATAAACCCGGATGGCGGCACCATAACCGGCCCGGATGCGTTCACATATGCGCTGGGCAGCGGATCAATCAATTACATTCAGGGCGCAGCGACCGCTACCGGCAGCGCTCTGACCACGGTTTCCGTGACCATGCCAACGCTGCAGACTGCGGGCAATCTTAATGTAGTCATCATCGGTTGGAACGATACAACCACGACGATTTCATCGGTCACAGACACCGAGGGCAACACCTACGCGATTGCGGCTCCTCTCCTCACTGGAACGGGGTTAAGCCAGATTATTTACTTTGCCAAGAATATTGCCGGCGAAGCCAGCAACCCAAATGAAGTCACGGTGACGTTCAGCAGTGCGGCGCCGGCTCCCGACGTACGCGTACTGGAATACAAAGGCCTGGATATTGCTAACCCGTTTGACGTGACGGCTGGCGCCTCCGGTACCTCCAACCTGGCCGACAGCGGCGCTTGTACCACTACCACACCGACCGAGCTCGTCGTGGCTGGGGCCACGGTAGCCAGCAGCGTTTCTGCTCCGGGCACGGGATTCACAACTGTGTCCCTGACCCATCCCAATGGCGACAATGCTGAACACCAGATCACGTCTGCGGTCGGCAGCTGTGAGGCTACGGCTGTCGTCGCGGGCGGTAACTGGGTGATGCAAACAGTCGCGTTCAAGGCAGCGGCGCTTGCGCCGGACTTCACCATCGATGCGACGAATCTTGCGCCCCCATCAGTATCGGCGGGGGTTCTCGCTACTTCCACCGTTACAGTCGCGCCACTGAACGGTTTCACCGGCGACGTGGCGTTATCCTGCTCCATTACACCGGTTGTGACTCCGCCACCGACCTGCGCCTTCGTCCCGACTCCGATTCCGGGCGGTTCGGGCACTTCCGTCCTAACGGTCAATACCTCTGCGACCACGCCGGCTGGTGGCTACACCATAACTGTCAGTGGTGTAGGACCAGGACCCGTTACTCACACCAAGGTCCTCAGCTTAACCGTAACCGCTGCTGTCGCTCCGGATTTCACCATCGGTGCTACAGCGCTCGCACCAGCTTCGGTGGCGGCAGGAGCATCGGCCACTTCGACAGTTACAATTACTCGGGTCAACGGCCTCGCCGACCCGGTGGCTCTGACTTGCACCGTGACACCTGCGGCGACTCGCGGGCCCACATGCGCGTTGAACCCGGCGTCACTGACGGGCACTACGCTCACTTCGACGCTGACGGTAAGTACGACGGCTGCGACTACGGCGTCGCTCGAACCACGATCGGGAGGCCTCATCTACGCCATGTTGTTCCCGATTGGCGGGCTGGCGCTTCTCGGAACAGGAATGACTTCACGTAAGAAGAAGCTCTTCGGATTCCTCCTGGGCTGCATCCTGTTTTCAACCTTGATCATTCTTCCGGCCTGCGGTGGTGGCAATTCTTCAGGCGGGGGCGGAGGTGGTGGTGGTCACCCGGGTACTCCGGCCGGAGTCTACACCGTCACGGTTACGGGTACGTCAGGTTCGCTGACGCACGCTGTGACGCCTGCGCTTACGGTTACGGTGAACTAGCACTTGATGGAGGACGGGCGTCCCGTCCGTCATGCACGAGCCAGTGCCTGACGCGTCGGACGCCCGTCCTCCGTTAACAGCAAATGTTGATTTGAGACTGCTGATCAACATGGAAACTATGGATGCTAAAATTCCGCCGATGGAACAGAGCGGCGCGGGGCTTCAGAACGTACACAACCGCCCCCGCAGTTCTGACCGCCTTCGAGTTGCCGTCCGGAAATATTGGCCCCAGTTACTGATCGTCGTATTCGGCCTCGGTCTTGCTTCAGCCCTGTTCTTCCTGCAGCGTGCTCCCGTCGGTGGACGCAGTATCGTCAAGATCACCGGTGTGGATGCGGTCTACTACTTCGCGACCGCTCATTCTTTATTGTTTGATCGCGACTACGACCTCACCAACGATTTTCAGTCTCTCGATCCGCACCAGATGTTTCGGACGCAGGCGCATCCCGCCAGCGGCAAGCCGGAGAATCCTTTCGCCATCGGCTATCCCATCTTGTCCATCCCTTTTCTAGCCGCCGGCACCGCCGTCGATTCGCTTGCTGGCCGCCCGGCAGACGGTTATTCGCAGTCGGCCCTTTATTTCTACTTCCTGGCCAACATCGCGTTCGTCGTCCTCGGAATGATCTTCCTCTCTCGTCTGCTGCAGCATTTCGGATTGAGTGCTGTGCAGGCGATTTTCCTGACCTTTTCTCTCTGGTTGGCGACGACGCTGGGGTACTACACCCTGTCTCCGATGTCGCACTCGGCGACTTTCATGATGGCTGCGGCCTTCATGCTGGTGTGGTGGAAAGTCAAGGATTCGTCGAGTCCCGGGGAATGGGCCCTTTTAGGACTTTGCGGCGGCTTCCTCTCAATCTGCCGCTGGCAGGACATCTTTTATCTCGGCATCCCGGTGCTCTTCGAACTCTCCGGCAGCCGGAGGCTCGCGCACTGGCGCAAGTGGTTTGTGTACGGCGGAGCAGCCGCGCTCTGCTGGATTCCGCAGATCGTGGAGTGGAAGGTCATTTACGGCCGGCTGTTCACCATTCCGCAGGGCAAGGATTTTCTGCATTTCCCGCCTCAATACATGCACCTCGTCCTGTTCTCCACCAATCACGGTTGGTTTATCTGGACGCCGATCACCGCGCTGGGTGTGCTGGGCCTTTTTTATGGAGCACGCAAAGCGACCGCCTTCTACTGGCCTTGCCTCCTAGTGATTTTTCTCGAAGTGGCGGTGATGGGATCGATGCCGACCAATTGGCATAACAGCGAGTCATTCGGAATCCGCTCGCTAACTTCCTGCGTCCCCCTGATCGCACTGGGTGCCGCCACTCTTATGCGGGATCTCGGTCGCGGCTTCAAGGCCGGGGTAATGGGGTTGATCGCGCTTTGCGCCGTCTACACCACCTTGTTTGCGGTTCAGTACAGGCTCGACCTGGTGCCCAAGATTGGAACTCTGAGCACGTCAGAGTTGTTGTGGGACAAGCTGTCACTCAGGCAAGCCTACCGGCGCACTCGTCGGCCGCCACCAGATTCGATCCAGCCCTCCCGCTGATTGTGATTCTGGGTGGAGCAGAGCTTTGGCGCTGAACTGAGGGCAGTGTTCCGCGCGGCTTCGCCCGCCGACGTACCACACGGACTAGACCCCGGTGAACGACCGCATCTGTATGCAGGCGTGAAGGCGTGCTCCGCCCTTTGTGCTCGACGGAGGGCTTTAGCCGTTATCCCTGCGCTTCGGAACGATCCTGTATGATGGAGATTCTATGGCAACTTACCTCGTAACTGGCGTTGCGGGCTTCATCGGGTCTACCTTGGCCCGGGAGCTGCTGGCGCAGGGCCACGAAGTCCGAGGCTTGGACAATTTTTCCACCGGCAAGCGCGAAAACGTTGGCGAAATATTGGGCCAGATTGACCTCCACGAAGCCGACCTGCTTGATCTTGACGCTCTTCACCAAGCCTGCCGCGGAGTGGATTACGTTCTGCACGAGGCAGCTATTCCGTCCGTGCCCAGGTCGGTAAAGGACCCGCTGGGAAACAACCGAGCGAATGTGGATGGGACGCTAAATCTGCTGGTCGCGTGCCGCGACGCCAAAGTGAAACGCGTGGTCTATGCCGCGTCGTCTTCCGCTTATGGCGATACCCCAACTCTCCCCAAGCGGGAGGACATGCCGCCCAACCCCATTTCGCCGTACGCGGTAGCCAAGCTGGCCAGCGAGTATTACATGATGTCCTTTTACCGCTGTTATGGACTGGAAACAGTGTGCCTGCGCTATTTCAATGTCTTTGGCCCGCGGCAAGACCCCACCTCGCCGTACTCTGGAGTTCTCGCCAAGTTCATCAATCAGATGTTGAGCGGGGAACAGCCCACCATTTTCGGGGATGGCAAGCAGAGCCGCGACTTCACTTACATCGACAATGTGGTCGTGGCAAATTTGCTGGCCTGCAGCGTTGAGACGAGCCAGGTCGCGGGAAAAGTAATCAACGTAGCCACCGGCCGGCGGACCGACTTGTACCAGACTTTCCTGATTCTGAAGACACTGATCGGATACACCGGCGAAGTGAAATACGGCCCCGAGCGCGCCGGGGATGTTAAGCACTCTCTGGCCGATATTTCCCGGGCAGAGCAGTTACTGGCCTACCATCCGAAGGTGGATTTCGAGGAAGGCCTCAGCCGGACCGTTGAATGGTACCGCAGCAACGATGCGAAGCTTCAGACGGCCCAGCCAGCGACACGTGATTCGGGGTTTTGAGGAGACCTAGCCGGTTGTCATTTTCCACGTCTCGCCGAAAATTCCTGACAGTGGGCGCTGCGGTTGCAGCCGCCGGCGCCCTGGGCGTCGTGGGCGATGGAACCTTCTTCGAGGCCAACTGCCCCAGAGTGGTTTCAATCGAAATTCCCCTGTCCCGGTTGCCCCAATCGTGGGACGGACTCCGCATCGCTCAACTCAGCGACCTGCACTACGACCCTCATTTCTCCGCCGTGCCCATCGCGAAAGCCGTCGATCTGGTCAACGGGTTGCAACCCGACCTGGTCGTACTGACCGGCGACTTTGTTACCGCTCCATTCTCAGAGAGTCGGTCGGGCAATATCCGGGCTGCGAAAATGATCGAGCCTTGCGCCCAGCTGTTGTCCCCGATGCGGGCTCCATTGGGTATCCACGCGTGCATGGGGAACCATGACGTCGGCACGGACGAAGCCCACATCGCAGCGGTCCTGCAGTCACACGGAATCTCAGTGTTGCGGAACCGCTCAGTTCCTCTCGAGCGCAATGGCGCGAGACTCTGGCTCGCGGGATTGGGTGACGTTCTGGAAGGGAAATACGACCTCAAACAGGCTTTGAAAGGCATCCCGAAGCCTGAACCAGTCGTCCTGCTGGTTCATGAGCCGGACTTTGCAGGTTACGTCAAGGATGTGGACCTGCAGCTCTCCGGTCACTCCCATGGCGGCCAGATCCGATTTCCGCTACTGGGAGCGCCGGTCCTGCCGGTGATGGGGAGAAGGTATCCTCGAGGACTGCGACGCATTGGTCCGCTCACCTTGTACACCAATGTTGGAATCGGAACGATCTGGTTGCCGATGCGTCTCAACTGCCCACCTGAAGTGACGCTGCTCACGCTTCGCGCAACCGCTGGGTGATGGTGCGCGGTTGAGGGAATCTCTTCAATCCGGCGGATCTTAGTCCAGGGGATCGGTGCCACTGAAGGTGGTGGCCCTGGATTTTGGCGCGGCTCGCTCTTCGAGTTTTACGTCTTTTGCACCGCGGGCCGGCGACGTTCCGAGGCGTTCTTCGACTGCTTCCGGCTGCGAATTCGTACCCTTCGAGAGTGAGCCAAACTTCGCTGGAGGTTGATCCGCTGGTCCGGCGCCAGGCGTACCCGCGGATGGTTTTGGGCCCGCCTGGGTCAAAGTCATAAAGAGTAGTTCGAGGCGGCTGGACACACCCAGCTTGTCATAAACCCGGAAAAGATAATTCTTGATGGTGTGCTGACTCAGTCCGAGGCGCTCGGCAATCTCACGATTGGTGAGTCCTTCGGCCAGGCTCCGGACCACATCCATTTCCCGCTTGGAAAGCAGGCTCAGACCGTTGGAGTCCACCGCGCGCACCACCGGCGAAGTGGCCAGGGCTTCCACTGCGAACGATATCTGCTGGCTGTTGGCCCAGATCTGACCTTCGTAAACGCTGCGGATGCACTTGGAAAGGGTCTCCACCGAATCGTGCCGGCTGAAAATTCCCCGCGCTCCGGCGCGAAATGCCTGCAGAACGGTCTCTTTCTTCGAGGAGTCCAGCAGCATGATGGCGAAAATGTCCGGATTGGAGGCGCGCAATTCCCGCAACAGTTCGAAGCCGCGCAACGGCTCCTCGTCGAGGTTGGAACTTAGCACCACCACATTCACGCGGTGCAACTTCACGGCTGCGACCAGATCGCGGGACTGAGCAGGCGGACTGATCACCTCAAGTTGCAGATCACGACGCAATGCGTCCGCCAGCAACTGAGTGTGAATCCGGGTGTCGTCCGCAACCAGTACGCGAATCGTCTGTCCCCCTGAAGTTGGTGTTGACTGCATACTTCCTCCCGCGGAATTTAGCTCGAGCAACTGGCCGATCTGTAAAGTGCAGCGGTCTAGAGAACAAATCACTTCTGACGGAGAATTTTTTCTCCGAGACAAGGGGAGGAGAAAAAGAGACTTGCGGGGGAGACGGCTCCGTCCTGGCGGCGCGCTTCTGAGATTCTAGCGCAAATCGACAAAACGAAGCAATCGAAGAGTTGAACAAGATTGCAACATTTGGGGTTCATAGCATCAAGGTATCATTGTGATGGTTGCAAATATGACCGCGGGGCACAATAATTTACAGGACGATCCCAGTCGGCCAATCTTTAGTGCTAATGTAAGTACTACGCTATCATCGGTATAGCCAGGATCCTTCAGATGGTCCGGAGTGTTGCAAAGTTTCGCATTGATCGGCCTAAATGGTATAACAGTCTCTGGTCGTTTATTCTCTTCTAATAGAGTTGATCATCTCTATTTATGGGAGACTACTTTCACTGGGTTAAGATGCCTCTTGCAGCGGCTTGCATCTGGTATTACTCTGCAACGGTTGTAAGGGCAGTTCTGCTCAGTCTCTCCCCCCTGTGTTGCCCGCTCCAGACAAATCCACGCGTCACTCCCAGGGTCACACTCGTGTGACTCAGAGGGCGAAGCTATCAGTACAAGCCAACAAATTTCGGAGCTTCCCGGTGCGGACACCATGATCAAGCAAGAGATGATCAAGCAGGAACCGGCAAACTGGTACGCGGTGCAGACTCGGGCGCGCAACGAGAAAGTGATTTCTGAACGGCTTCAGGAACAGGGCTTGACACTTTCCTGCCGCTGGTCACCGAAGTGCGCCGCTGGAGTGATCGCAAGAAAAAAGTAGAACTGCCTCTGTTCAGCTGTTACGTGTTCGTCAAGCTGAGCTTCAGCAACAGTGACGAGCGCATGCGGGTGTATCGCACCAACGGAGTGTTTCGCATCGTCAGCATGCGCGGAGAAGCGGTTCCCGATTCCTGACGAACAGATCGATGCGCTGCGCACGGTGGTCACGCAACAGGTTCCCTGGTCGGCGCATCCCTTTCTGAAAATCGGACAGCGAGTGCGCATTCGCGGTGGTTCGCTCGAAGGCGTCGAAGGCGTGCTGCTCTCGCGCAATGGTGATCGCACTCTGATTATTTCGGTCGATGCCATCCAACGATCTCTGGCGGTGAGGGTCGAAGGCTATGACGTCGAAGCGCTGTAAGTTTTAACTCCCCCCGCATTGTTGTCACGAGTTGTTGTAAGGAGTCTCCCCTCTTGGTCGAAAATTCCATGGAATCAGCCCAAATTTTACTGGTGAGCAAGGAAAGATCGGCTCTCGATCTCGCCTGGATCCGCGGCTGAAAACCCGGGCTGGCAGCTGGAAACCGCGGGCAGCGGCTGGGAAGCCCTGGAGCGCGTCCAGGCCGGACCCGGTCCGGATCTGATTCTGCTCGATCTGCTGCGCGGCGACTCCGAGGGCTTGCACACTCTGCGCTGGCTGCGCCGGGTCCGTCCCGATCTTCCCGTGCTGGTGCTGGCCGGCTCCGACGATGCCGGCCAGAAGCTGGAAGCGATTCGCCTGGGAGCGCAGGATTATCTGGTTCGCCCGCTGCGGCCGCAGCAGCTTGAAACCGCGATCCGGCGCTCGCTCTTTTACTGACAGCGAGAGCAGCGAGAGCGAAATCCTGGCCGACGAAATTGAGCAGATCGGCGACGACCTGTTCTTCGTCGCCGCCAGTCCCACCATGCGCAAGACTGCGCGCCCAGGCAGAACTGCTGGCCCAGGTGAGCGCGCCGGTGCTCATCTCGGGAGAGAATGGCAGCGGCAAGGAGTTGGCGGCCCGCCTGATTCACAAGTTGTCGGTGCGCTCCGGCTTTCGCTTCCTCAAGATCAATTGCGCGACCTTGCCGGGCGATGTGCTGGAGAGCGAACTGTTCGGAGTGCAACGACAACGGACGCACCAAGCCCGGCAAACTGGAGCTCTGTCAGAGAGGCACGCTGTTCCTGGACGAGATCACCGAAATGCCGATGAGCCTGCAGGCCAAGCTGCTGCATGTCCTGCGGGACGGATATTTTGTCCGGCCGAGTGGGGACAGCCGGATCGAGATGGATGTACGGATCCTGGCGGCCACCCAGGTCAACATCGAACAGGCCATTGCCGACACGGAAACTGCGCGAAGATCTTTATTACCGCCTGAGCGCGTTCACCGTGCATGTGCCCGCCTTGCGGCAGCGCAAAGAGGAAATCCCGCTCCTGCTGGGCCACTTCATGAACCAGCTGGCGCGGCGTTACAGCCTGCCGGCGCGGATTTTTTCCGCGGCGGCGCTGGAAGCCTGTCAGCAGCCATTCCTGGCCGGGAAATCTCCGGGAACTGGAAAAATTTGTGAAGCGCTACCTGGTCATGGGCGACGGGACGACCAACCTGGGCGCGACTCGACCCGGACGGCGACATGGCGTTCTGGAACTCCTATCTGCCGCACGAGCGGAAAAGTCCGGACTCGCGTTTGACGTCGGCCGAACCGCAATCCGCCATTTCCGGTCTGAAATCGCTGGTCCAGAGCGTAAAGGGAGAAGCCGAGCGCAACGCCATTACCACCGCGCTCGAGCAGGCCCGCTGGAACCGCAAGGCGGCGGCCCGGCTGCTGAAAGTCAGCTACCGGACCTTGCTGTACAAGATCGAGCAATATCACATGACTCCTCCCGCCGGCCACTTGTCCGGTTATGCCAGCGGAAACGGGGGACTGCGGGAACGCAGTGTCTACCAAAAAGGCTAGGCAGTCATGCCAACGGCGCACGCAGAAAAGACATCCAGAATCAGAGATTTCAGTTCGCATGCGCAACACGACCGGTGAGCGTCGCAAGCAACAGGACGACCGGATCAGAGGTCATCATGCAACAGTCTAAAAAAATTCGGGCACCATGTCTTCATAGTTCTACTGCTGGCATTCGTCACGGTCGCGGCCAACCTCAACGCGTGGTCGCAGGACAAGGCATCGTCCTCGGCCACGCTGGAGCAGCCCGTCGCTCCGCCGCCAAACCGGCCTCGACTCCGGCTTCCGCTCCAGTCAGCGCCGGCGAGACTGCGGCGGCGCCGCGGAAGAACCCGAGCGTACCGTCATCGGCGCCGGCGATCTGCTCAAGGTGAGCGTTCTCGGCGCGCCTGATTCCGATCAGGAAGTACGGGTGGACGCGGACGGAAACATTTTCTTGAACTTCATCGGGGCGGTGCACGGTGGCCGGACAAACCACCGAGCAGGCCCAGGCTGATGATCGCGAAAAAGTTGGTCGCGGGTGGCTTCTTCACCGATCCCCAGGTTTCAGTCTTTGCCAAGGAATATGCCACCCAGGGAGTCTCGGTCCTGGGCGAAGTGCAGAAGCCGGGAGTCTATCCCCTGCTGGGCGCGCGCAGCCTGTTTGATGTGCTTGTCGCTGGCCGGCGGCACCACTGCCAAAGCCGGGAAACTGGTGAGCATTACGCATCGCGACACCCCGCAGACCCCGACCACCGTCTCGCTGTCGAACGACGCCACCGAGTCGGTCCAGGAGCAACGTCGACATTTTCCCCGGCGACACGATCGTGGTGTCCAAGGCGGGCATCGTGTACGTGGTCGGAGACGTACACAGACCGAGCGGCGTGCCCATGGACAACGGCCAGACATGACCGTGCTGCAGGCCATCGCCATGGCCGAAGGCCCGAACCCGACCGCAGCTCTGAACAAGGCCAAGCTGATTCGCAGGACGCCGAGCGGTCCGTCAGGAGATTCCGCTGCGCCTCAAGGACATGCTGGCCTCCAAGAGCTCCGGACGTTCGTCTGCAGGCCGAAGACATCATTTTCGTTCCCAACAGCGCGGCCAAGAGCGCGACCAGGCGCACCCTGGAAGCGATCATTCAAACCGCAACCGGACTGGCGATTTATGGAGTCCGTGCCTTGAGACCGGCAGGTCGTAGCCCTGGCAGTCTGGCTAATCCGGTCGTCTGGAAGTTCAGCGCAGACGACTGGTCAACGAACTGCAGAAGTCCCGGCTGCTCGATCGAACCAGGTAGCAGCGCGGGTACGGAGGCACGGCGTGAGCAAAAACTTTGAACTAATGCGGCAGGCGGGCAACGGTTTTGAACGCAAGCGGCCAGCTTCACCTTGACGTTCATGCCGGAGCAGCTCACCGTCGCCCAGTCTATCTTAGCGCCCGGCGGTGGAGAGCCGATCCCTCGGATTGGCTGCGCGGGCTCGATGTCCTGCACAAGCACTGGAGGCTGTCCGCCGATTTTCGCCATGGCCGTGTTTCTGACCGTGGTTGGGGTCACCTATTTGACCCCGCCGATCTACGAAGCCACGGCGCGCATCGAAATTGATCCCTCCGGCGAAGTATTCTCCCTGGATGGCAAGCGCCGGGTCAACCGATGCCGAGTACCTGGAAACTCAGGCCCAGGTCCTGCAGAGCGACGGCGTGGCCATCGACGTCATTCGCAAGCTGCACCTCGACCAGAATCCCGAACTGGTCGGCAACGAACCCGGAAGAGAGCTCGAACGCCGCGGCCCCGGACTCCGACCGTCAGCGGCATGCAACTGACCGTCGCGGGAGAAAGCTGGCGCTGGGCAGATTCTCCGGCCTGCTCAAGGTAAGGCGCGACACTGCCAGCCGCCTGGTTCTGGTCGGCTTTGCCAGCCACGATCCCCAGCTCGCGGCCCAGGTCGCCAACACCGTGGTGCAGACCTTTATCGATGACACCTTTCAGAACCGGCACAACTGCCATCATGAAGTCTTCGGAATGGCTGTCGCGCCAGCTCGACGACATTCGCAGCAAGATGGAAACCTCCAGCCAGGCCCTGGCCGACTTTCAGGGCAGCATCGGAGTTTCGGATATGGACGGCGACAAGAGCACCTACACCGAGCACATGGGCGAACTCAGCCGCCAGTTCACCCAGGCCGAAGTCGGAGAGGATTCAACTCCAGGCCCTGCTCAAGAACGTGCAGACGGCAATCCCGATTCGCTTCCCGAAGTTCGCAACAATCCGGTGGTGCAGCAGTTGAGCCAGAAACTGGCGGAACAGCGCGCCGAACTTTCTCAGGCGCATGGTGGTCTACGGCAGCAATCACCCGGTGGCGAAGAAGCTGCAGAGCCAGGTGGATGAGTTGCAGAGCCAGTTGAACGGCCAGAAGAATGCCATCGTCAATTCCATCCGGGCCAGCTATGCCGCAGCCGAAGCGCGCGAGCAGCTGATGGCAGCGGAGATGAAAGGCACCACCAAAGAAATGGGCCAGATGGCCCGCTACACCGCGCTCAAGAAGGAAGTGCAGACCGACGTAGACCTGTACAACTCGCTGTACGCGAAGATCAAGGAAGCGGGCATCGCCGCGGCCTCGAAGTCGGCCAACATTCGCGTCGTCGATCCGGCCCTGGTTCCCGAGACCCCGAGCAGCCCACGCTGGGTGCTGAACCTTGCCGTGGGACTGCTGGGCGCGGCTTTCGGCGGCGTGGTGCTGGCCTTCGTCGGCGAAGAACTGGACAACAAACTGCGTTCGCCCGAAGACATCCGGCAATGGATTGGGAACTCGAATGTTTCCATCATTCCCGTCATCGGCGAAGCGGAGCGTCAGGAAGCGCGACTCTGCCTGGTCGAAGCGCATCGTTGGCATGTCTGCCCACGGCTCTACCACCACCGACGACACTCAGACCAACAGCTTCTTCCTGGAGCGGCCGAATTCGCCGGAAGGCGAAGCGGTGCAGGCTCTGTACGCGTTCCATCATGCTTTCCTGGCACGGCCATCCGCCGCAGGCCCTGCTGATTGCTTCCGGCTTCCCCGGAGAAGGCAAGACCACGGTGGCCCTGAATCTTTCCTACGCGCTGGCCAAGCAAGGCACGGACCTGCCTGGTGGATGCCGACCTGCGCAAGGGCCGACTGGCTCGCGCCTTCGGCCTGACCTCGAACAGGGATTGAGCGAAGTCTTGACGCGAAGATCTGCACGCTGGACAATGCCTTGCTGGAAGTTCCCGGGCATGCCCAATCTGTCCATCCTGCCGGCAGGCACGCTGAAGGGAAATGCCGGCCAGCTGATCTGCTCCGAGAGCATGCAGCAGATCTTGCAGGAACTGCGGCGAGCGTTTTCAGTTCGTAGTCATTGATTCCGCGCCGATCCTGCCCTTCGTGGACGGGCGGGCGCTCTCTACCCTGGTCGATGCCGTGATCCTGGTCGGACGCTCGGGCATCACCACCCGTCAGGCCATGCGGCGCAGCGTGGAGCTGCTTTCCGAGATTCACGGAGCTCCCATTCTGCAAGTCGTGCTCAACGCGGCGCAGCCAGAGCTCCACCGACTACAAGCATTACGGGTATGGGTACACGTACGAGAACACGACGCCAGCGCTGATCGCGGCGGGTCGCGCCGTATCACTGGCCCCACAGAATTTCCCGGTCCCAGTTTTCGCTTGCTGCCGTAAAACCAACACGGGTTTGGAGAAGCGGCCGAATGCAATTTCGCGACACTGACGAGAGAGGACAAAGTTATGTCCGCCGGAACTATGGAACATGTCGGGAACGCTCTTGAAGGTCGAAGCCCGAGAGCAGTGGTTTCATGAGATATCGGTCTGCGCTGATTTTCTCTTCGCAAGCCGTGCTCATCGTGCTGACCTACTACGCCAGCTTCCTGCTGCGTCTGGACACCAACCTTGATGCGGCCAACCGGGCGATGTTCTGGAAGACCCTTCCGTTTGTCCTGGTGATCAAGCTGGTGCTGTCCTACCAGTGCGGCCTGATGCATGGCTGGTGGCGCTATGTCGGCATCAGCGACCTGCTGGACATCAGCAAAGCCTCGCTGTTGAGCTCCTCGCTGATTTTTTGTCTGGTGGAAGCCGTTCTCCGGCTTCCGGGATATCCCCGGTCGGTGGTGGTCATCGACCTGTTTCTGACCATCATGGTGCTGGGCGGCGCCCGCTTCGCGGTCCGCGCCTACACCGAACGCGCCCGCACCTACGGGACGCAACGCAACACCCTGATCGTCGGCGCCGGCGAAGCCGGCAGCGCCATCGTCCGCGAGTTGAAACAGAACTCCAGCTCTGAACTACAACCCGGTCGGTTTTGTGGACGACGATCTCAGCAAGAAAGGCGTCAAGATCCACGGCGTCAAGGTTCTGGGCAGCACCGACGAGCTGCATGAGCTGATCATCGAGCATCATGTGAGCTGCGTCATGATTGCCATTCCCCAGGTCAAGGGCCGGCTGGTCGAAAGAATCATCGCCAAATGCCGCGAGTGCAAGGTGGATTTCAAGATTCTGCCGCCCATCGGCGAGCTGATCAACAAACCGCCTTCGGTCAGCCAGGTGCGCCAGTTGCGCGTCGAAGACCTGCTGGAACGCGAGCCCGTCACCCTCGATATGGACCAGATTCGCGGCCGCATCGAGGACAAGGTGCTGCTGGTGACCGGCGCCGGCGGTTCGATCGGTTCCGAGCTGGTGCGGCAAGCCGCTGCGCTCAACCCGCGACAGCTGGTCTTGCTCGACCGCTCGGAGAATGACCTGTTCAAGCTGGGCCACGAACTTTCGCGCAAGTTTCCCCACCTGGACTACGTTCCCGTCGTGGGCGATATTCAGGATGTGACCCTGCTGCGCGATGTCTTTGCGACCTACCGGCCGCAGTCGGTGTTCCACGCCGCCGCCTACAAGCACGTTCCCATGATGGAGAGGAATTGCTTCCAGGCCATCACCAACAACATTTTCGGCACCTACAACGTCGCCCTGCTGGCCCGGCAGTACCGGGTCGAAGATTTCGTTCTGATCTCATCCGACAAGGCGGTCAACCCGACCAACATCATGGGCGTCACCAAGCGGGTCGCCGAACTGATCATGCAGGGGCTGCAGGAAGACGGCACTACGCGCTTCATGGCGGTCGGTTCGGCAATGTGCTGGGCAGCAACGGCAGCGCCTTGCCGCTGTTCGAACAGCAGATTGCCGCCGGCGGTCCGGTGACGGTCACCCATCCCGATGCCCGGCGCTACTTCATGACCATCCCCGAGGCGGTGCAACTGGTGTTGCAGGCTTCCAGCATGGGCAAGGGCGGAGAAATCTTCGTGCTGGATATGGGCGAGCCGGTCCGCATTCTGGACCTGGTGCGCAACCTGATCCGGCTCTCCGGACTCGAACCCGACCGCGACATCAAGATCGACTTCGTGGGCTTGCGTCCGGGAGAAAAGATGTTCGAAGAACTCAAGCTCGAAGGCGAAGACATCAAGCCGACCGCGCATGAAAAGATCCGCCTCCTGACTGGAAGCCGGACTGACGTTCGAACAGGTGTCGAGCTGGCTCGACGAACTCTCCGTACTCGTGGAGGCGAAAAACGTGCACGGCCTGGTCACCAAGCTGGTGACGATCGTGCCCGAGTACTGGCCGAGTCCCGAGATTATTTCGCTGGGCGCCATTGATCGCCACGATCAGGCGCTGAACCACCAGTTGGCCCGCGCTACCCTGGCGTCGGCGCCGCAATCCGCCGAATCGGCTGCCTAAGACAATCTATTTATGTGTGGAATTTGCGGAATTTTTCGTCCCGATCGCGGCCGCATTGATCCTTCGCGGGTCAAGGGAATGCGGGACGCCATGTCCTATCGCGGTCCGGATGGCTATGGCTTGACCCAGGGCGCAGGCTACGTGCTGGGGCATCGCCGACTCTCGATTTTTGACCTTTCCGAGAATGGCAAGCAGCCTATGCCCAATGAAGACGGGTCGGTAGAGGTTGTCTTCAATGGAGCTATTTACAACTTCGTTGACCTCAAACGCGAACTGCGCAGCGCGGGCCATCAGTTCCGTTCCGAGACCGACACAGAAGTTCTTATCCACGGATATGAAGAATGGGGCATTGAGAAGTTATTGTCGCGGATTAAAGGCATGTATGCCTTCGTCATCTATGACCATACGAGGCACAGCCTTCACATGGCCCGCGATCCGTTGGGGAAGAAGCCCCTTTTCTTCTCTTTGCGCAATGACGAATTAGTCTTTGCTTCCTCGGCGCGTGCTTTGGTCCTGGCCCTCGAGACGACCCCGGAAATCGATCCCGTCGCAGTGGACCAGTTGCTCTGTGATATGTACATCCCGGGACCGCGAAGCATCTTTGAAGGGGTGGAGAAGCTGCTTCCCGGCCACGCGCTAAGCGTGGGAGGAGATGGGCAGCGAAAGGATTTCATTCATTGGAGCCCTGATTTCCTTCATCCGGAAGAGGGCGTGAGCGACCAGGAATGGCTGGAAAGAGTTGAACACTCGCTCGAGACTGCAGTGAGCCGGCGGCTGGTGGCCGATGTGCCGGTCGGCATTCTGCTGTCGGGCGGAATCGATTCCAGTCTGGTGACCGCGACCGGGGCGCGGATGATGGGGCGAGTACAGACTTTCTCGGTGGCCACCGACGATCCCGCCATGGATGAGAGCCGCTTTGCCGCGGCTGTGGCCCGGCGATACAACACGGTCCATCACGAGCTCAGAGTGGTCAGCGATTTCCGCAGCAACCTGGTTCGCCTGGTCACCGCCATGGGTGAGCCCCTGGCCGACGCGTCTGCGGTCAATGTACTGGCCATCGCGGAGCAGGCTCGGCAATTCGTCACCGTGATCCTGACCGGCGATGGAGGGGATGAAGTTTTCGGTGGCTATAGCCACTATCTCGCCTATCACAAGGCCGAGCAACTCAGGAGATTCTTCCCCGGTCCCTTGAAAGCGCCAGTCGCATGGCTCGGCAACACGCTGCGCCACTCGTCCGGCTTTCTGCGTCGCGCTGGAACCTTGTGCCGGTTAACCGGGCTTCCGCTCGAGCGAACCATCTTCACGACCTCCTCCATGATGGACCGGTCGGTGCGTTCATCTTTTTATGCTCCCGAATTTTGCGAACGGATCGGAGAGAATCGCCACTACCAGCACTATCTGGGCGTGCTCTCGCCGGCCAGCTTCGCGGCACGGGATGTGGATCGGGTGATGCAGGTCCAGATGCAGACCATGCTGCCCGACGACTTCCTGGCTAAGGTAGACGGCGCGACCATGGGAGTGAGTGTTGAAGCGCGCAGTCCTTTTCTGGATATCGATCTGGTGGAATTGGCCATGCGGATTCCGGCGGATGTCCGGTTTCGTGGCGGGAAATCAAAATCCTTGCTGCACCGACTGGCCCAGAAGCAAATTCCTGTGGAGTGCGTGGAACGTCGCAAACAGGGCTTCAAAACCCCAATTGGAAAGTGGCTGCGAAAAGACTGGGCTGACCTCGTGGACAATTGTGTTCTCGGACCCCACGTGGAACAGCGCGGCTGGTTCCGGCGCAAAGCCTTGGAGCGCGTGGTGCAGGAACATCGTCGCGGGGTCAACCATGATAATTTGCTTTGGGCGCTTCTGGTTCTCGAAATGTGGATTCGTCTGACCCGCGAACAAACTTTCCCCTTGGACGAGCATGCTTTGAGCCTTGCCTAGCCCGCACCGCGAATTCCCCGGGTTTTTGCGACGAATTCAGTCTCTCCCCCGAAATTTAAGACCATTACAGCGGGATGATTCTCATCCCGGCAGGATCAAGCCGGCTACAGGTCTGGCGCGACACAACCTATGACAAACGATTCCTTCATTCCATTTCATCGTCCTTCGATCGGCGAGGAAGAAAGCGAAGCTGTACAACGTGTGCTGTCTTCGGGTTGGCTCACCACCGGGCCGGTCGCCATCGAGTTCGAAAAGCAGTTTGCCGCCTACGTGGGCTGCAAACACGCCCTGGCCGTGAATTCCTGCACCGCCGCGCTGCAGCTGGCGCTCGACTGCCATCGGACCTGCAGCCGGGCGATGAAGTCCTGGTGCCCTCCTACACCTTTACCGCGACCGCCGAGGTGGTCACCTATTTCGGCGCCCGTCCCGTGCTCTGCGACAGCGTGCCGGGAGGCTTCAATATCGATCCCGCGGATGCCGAGCGGCGAGTCACGGCGAAAACGCGGGCCATCATTCCGGTCCATATCGCGGGCGAAGCCTGCGACCTCGATCCGCTGCATGCGATGGCGCGTCGCCACGGCTTGCACGTGATCGAAGATGCAGCCCACACTCTGCCGGCGTGGTACCGCGGCCGGCGGATCGGGACGATTTCCGAAATGACGGCCTTCAGCTTCTACGCCACCAAGACCATCACCACGGGCGAAGGCGGCATGTTGGCCACCGACAATGACCAGTACGCGGAGCGGGCGAAGATGATGCGCCTGCACGGCATCGGAGGCGATGCCTGGAAGCGCTACTCCAAGACTGGGTCCTGGTTCTACGAGGTGCACCGCGGCCGGCTACAAGATGAACCTGCCCGATTTGTCTGGCCGCGGTCGGCGTCGCCCAACTGAAGAAGTGCGACCAGTTCTGGAAGCAGCGCAGCCAGATTGCGGCCTACTATCGCGAAAAGTTTTCGCAGATCGAGGAAGTGCAGCTGCCGGCGTGCGCGGTCGATCCGGCCGAACACTCCTGGCACCTGTTCATTCTGCGCCTGCGGCCGGACTTGCTGAGCATCGGCCGCGACGAATTCATCGAGAATTGAAGGCGGCGGGCATTGGCACCAGCGTGCACTTCATTCCGCTGCACCAGCATCCCTATTACATCGAGCAGTACGGCTACCGGCAGGGTGATTTCCCCCAGGCCGAGGACTCGTTCTCGCGCTGCATCTCGCTTGCCGATTTACCCTGACCTCAACGATGCGCAGATGGTCCAGGTGGTCGAAGCCGTCAGCAAAATTGTCAGCCGGAGCCGCAAGTTCGCTTCGGTATGAACACGATCGATACGATTTCTGACGCGCCCTTCATGTCAAGCGAAAGTGGCAGTCTGAGCGCGTGGAATTTTTCGCTGGGCAAGCGCATTCTCGATGCGGTTTTCTCGGGCGCAGGTCTGGTGCTGGTTCTCCCGCTGATGGCGGTCATCGCCATCGCGGTGCGGATGACTTCTCCCGGACCGGTCCTGTTTCGCCAGCGCCGGGTGGGCAAAGACGGCAAGCTGTTCGAGATTCTGAAGTTCAGGACCATGGTCCACCGCACGCAAGGCGCCGGCCTCGGGGTCACGCGCAAAGGAGACTCCAGAGTCACGGCCATGGGCCGGGTGTTGAGGCGGGTGAAACTGGACGAACTGCCGCAACTCTTCAACGTACTCCGCGGCGACATGAGCCTGGTGGGACCGCGCCCCGACGTGCCCGAATTTTGCCAGGCTGTCCGTCCCGAACTGCAGCGGGTCTTTACTCTGCGTCCGGGCCTGACGGGATGGGCGACGTTGCACTTTAGAGACGAAGAAAGGCTTCTGGCCGAGGTCCCCGAAGAGCAGACGGCCAGCTACTACGTGGACCAGATTCTGTCGCAGAAGGCTCAGCTCGATCTCGACTATGCCAGCCGTGCTTCGCTGTGCGGCGACTTAGACATTATAATGCGAACCTTAACCGGGGCATGACTACCGGTGAAACGGATCGAGATGGGACAGGAGATAAACCAACTGATCTAGTCAGATTTACCAAACCGAGGCGACAACTTGTCGCCGGACATTTTTGTTCGCCAGTCCCCGCGGCGATCAGAATCATTCTAAAGAAAGTGGAGTTTTCTCTTTATGAAGCGTGTTCTGCTCATCGCTTACGCCTATCCGCCATGCGCCGAAATCGGAGCGGTTCGGCCCGCGGGACTGGCAAAGTATCTGCCACGTTTCGGGTGGCAGCCGACGGTATTGACTGTTAAACAGCCGGGCCTCCGACCCACTTGGTCCCCAGTGGTCGAGACCTGCGAGCAGGATTCGTTGCAGACGTGGAAGATCAGGTTCGGCCTGGACGGCAAGCGCGGCTTGCATGAACAGCTCGGTTTGCCGGTCACGAAAAAGCGCGACTCCCAGCTGATACACACCCGGCTGCTTTTTGCGATGCGATATTTGCTGACTTTTCCCGATTCGACGAAGGGCTGGATACCCTTTGCCATGAAGGAGCTCGAACGCATCCAGGCAAGTACCAGGGTGGACGCCATCGTGACCACGTCTCCTCCCATTTCTGCCCATCTCATCGGACGCAAGGCCAAGCAAATGTTCAATGCTCCGTGGATTGCCGATCTTCGCGATCTGTGGTCCCAGAATCTGGCGCAGGGCAACGATCTGGTGCGTTTGTTGGAACGGCCGGTGGAACGAAGGACCCTGCGTGATGCGGATGCGCTGGTGAGCGTGTCCGAGCCGTGGGCAGCCCGGCTGCAGGAATGCTATCCCGACAAATCGGTTTTCACCATCACCAATGGTTTTGATGCGGACGACTTCCGGCCCCGCCTGCAAGCGCTGACCCCAAAATTCACCATCACCTATACGGGGCGACTCTATGAAGGAAAAAGGGACCCAACGCCTTTGTTTGAAGCCATCCAGGAGTTGATTCGGGAGGGTCGAGTGAGCCGGGAAGCGATCCGCGTCCGTTTCTACGGTTCGATCGAGCCTTGGCTGCCGGCCTTGTTGCGTACCTTTGGCCTGGAAGATATAGTCGAGTTGGCCGGAACGGTCAGCCGAGAGGAAGCGTTGCGAAGGCAGCGAGAATCCCAGATCCTGCTCACCCTCTGCTGGACCGATCTTCGGGAGACCGGGCAGCACACGGGAAAAGTGTTCGAGTACCTGGGAGCGAAAAGACCCATTCTGGCGATTGGAGGCAGTCGCGGAGTGGTCACGGAACTGCTTGGGCGAACCAGGACCGGAGTGCACGCCCAGTCCAAGGAAGAACTGAAAAACACTCTGCTCGGATGGTACGACGAACATCGCCAAACTGGCTTGGTTCTGTATCGGGGCGAAGAGCGGGAACTCGACCGCTACACTCACGAGCAAATGGCTTCGCGGTTTGCCGAGGTCCTCGATGGCGTCAGTGCTGGCAGAGTATCGCACGCGGCCGCAGCGCACGTTTAGGCCAAAAAGTCTGCTTGCGCGCGCACTTCGCCGCCAACGAATTTAACCTGCCGTTGTAGGCTCCGCCCGGTTTTCCCAACAAATGAAAAATTGTTTCGGCCCACCGACGGGATACTTGTACCAGAGAAAGCATCGGACAAGCTAGAATGGCATCCCCAGCAACCGCCAAAAACGTGTTTACCAGCCCGGGTGAGTCCCGCTGGCTCCCTATCGCCGTGACCATTGTGTTCGCTCTCGTCACGGGCGTCATGGTGGGTCAGGGCCGATGGCTGTTGGTGGCCGCCCTCGCGGCTGCGCCGTTGGTTTTCCTTTGGCCGGTGCAGGTCGCGCTCGGATCTTTCGCATTACTCATCCCCTTTGAGAGTGCCACGTTCTCGGCTGGCGATGGAAATACAGGAACGACTCTGAACTTCGTGGTGGGCGCGGCCGCGGCTTCCATTCTTATCGTCACGGCGCTGGCTGGACGCCGACTGCGGAAGCCGCCGCGAGCAGCTCTCTGGTGGACGCTCCTTATCTTTTGGTACTCGCTCACATATCTGTGGGCGGTTGACCCTCGCGTCTCACTGACCCGTCTGCCCACCGCTTGCGCTTGTCTGGTTCTCTACCTCGCAGCCACTTCCCTTCGAGTTCGCGAAACGGAATTCAAGTGGATTATCGCGGCCGTGATTGTGGGGGGATGTCTGGCTGGCCTTTATTCTTCGTACGAGTTCTATCACCACGTAGGTTGGTCAGGCGCCACACGAAGCTCGCTGGTTATGGGACAAGAAGCCATAAACCCCAACAATTTTGCGACTCGCCTTCTTTTGCCTCTGGCGCTATCAGTGGGAGCGTTTTTTTCGATGCGCGCGGTCTGGCTTAAGACCGCGATGCTGGGCTGCTCCGCCCTCTTGACCCTAGCGACGTTGCTTACTCTCTCGCGCGGTGCAGCGTTGGCGGTACTGGTGATGGCGGTGATATTCCTGCTGCGGTTTGGCGTAAACCCCCGAATCTTGGTGGTGGGCGGTTTGCTCGCGGCGATTGTGCTTGCCCTTCCCGGCGAGTTTTTCACGCGCTTCGGCGAGGCAGGAAAGACCGGCGGAGCTGGAAGGTTGGACATTTGGTACGTCGCCGTGGAAGCGCTGAAACACTACGGCATTTTTGGCGCCGGGATCGGCAATTTCTCCACGGTCTATACGAAGTATGTGGGCTACGCGCCGCGTTTCGTGGGATTTGATCGGGCTTCGCACAATCTCTTCTTGGAACTGTCAGTAGAAGCCGGAATTGTCGGAATACTTCTGTTGGCGCAAGCGATTCGGATGCAGCTGTGGACGGGAAGAAAAGGCCGCAGTCGAGCAGGCAGGCCAAACGTCTGGTTAGTGGCTTGTGAGGCGGCCAGTTGGTCAATCCTGACAGCGGCCATGTTTTCACACCTCTTCTGGCAAAAGAGCTTTTGGCTGCTTTGGATCTTGGTTGCATTCAGTGCTCAGCTTTATAAGAACGGCTTCGAGAAGGGCGAGAACTCGCCCCCCAAGGAACCCGCCAGGGTGAGATCACGAAACCCGGCCTTTTTGTAACTGCGGTCGTGTTGACGCCGGGGCCCTTCCTCTTCACTACCTTCTAAAATCAAACCTGACTCCGTGACAGGCAATAAATCAACAATTACCCTCATGACTAAATTGGCCACTGATGTGTGGTCGGAGGAATGCCCGATTACCCATGCCCCAATTTCTCTCCGGTCGGGTCCAATGACCACTGTGGTGGTGGATGCCTCCTGTTTTTCCCTGCCGTACGATTACTCACTTTGTGACGCGCTGGGCAATGAGGGATGCCGGGTTTTTCTGGTGCGCAGCGAATTTCTGGCGGGAGAGTGGATCAGAAGGGCTCGCGGGTTCGAGGCGTGGAACCACTTCTATCGTCTGAGCCATGGCAAGAAACGCCGGGGGATTTTCGCTCCATTGTGGAGAATCGTCAAAGCGGCTGAACATTTGGTGGACATGCGAGAATTCGTACCGAGAATGCGGGAGCTCAAGCCCGACATCATACATTTTCAGTGGCTGCCGGTGCCTCTGATGGACGGGCTGTACCTCCGTGACTTAAGCCGGGTGGCACCTCTGGTGCTTACGGTCCACAACGCCAAACCTCATGGCAGCTTTATGCAACGGACTCTCCAGGATTGCCGGCGGACTGCAATCCTCCGATATTTTCAAGCCATCATCGTGCACTCTCAATTCACTAAGCAACAGATTGTTGCAAAGAACTGGGCTCCGGCCGACAGGATTCATGTGATTCCACACGGAGTGCTGGACTACTATCTTTCGCTCGACGGAAGCAGCCAAACCGAACAGCCCCCACCCTTTCACCAGACGGTGATGTTTTTTGGAAACATCGAAGCCTACAAGGGCCTGGATGTCCTCATCCGGGCATTCGCGCTGCTGCCCGAAGATCTGCGGGCCCGTACTCAGTTGTTAGTGGCCGGCTCTCCTAACACCGACGTGGTCTCGCTGCAAAAACTGGCGCGCGATCTTGGAATCGAGCGATGCATGGTTTGGAAGCTGGGCTACATTCGCGAAGAGGAAGTTCCGCAGCTTTTCCGATCGGCGACCATAGTGGCGCTCCCTTACCGCGCAATTGATCAGAGTGGTGTGCTGATGACCGCGATGGCTTTTGGCAAGGCGATTGTCGCCAGCCGGACGGGAGGCTTTCCCGAGGTCATAACCGACAGAGTCAACGGAATCCTGGTCACCCCCGGTGTCGTCCTGGAGCTGGCTGCGGCACTTCAGGAATTGCTGACGAACCCTGCTCGTAGAGAGGCGATGGAGCGAGCGACTAGTGAATTGGCAAGGACCGAACTGTCCTGGGCAAGCAGCGCAAAGAAGACAGTCGCTCTCTATGAGACTGTGCTGGCCAACCAGCTGCCTGGAAATCGTGACGCTCGATGAGGGAATTTGCTGAAATCACCGAAAGCAGGGCGGAGGTAGACCTCTTCTCGGAAATCGCGCAGCGGCCGATCCTGCGAGTGCTCGCAGTGCTCGAAGGTTCTACGGTTTCGGGTCCGGCGAAAAACTTATTTGAGTTTTGCCGGGTGGCGCGCACGCTCTCAACCGGTCCGATAGTAGAGCTCACGCTGGTTACTTTCCACCGGTCACTTGCGCTCGACCGCGGCCAGAACACCGATCTCATGGAAACGGCACGGCGATCGGGAATTCCGCTCGAAGGCATTCCGGAGCGCTTTGTGTTCGATGTTCAGGTGGTTTCCCGTTTGCGAAAGCTGGTTCTGCGTCTCAATCCAAACGTGATCCAGACTCACGCCGCGAAATCTCATTTCCTGATGCGGTGTTCAGGCCTGGGGAACGACCGGCCCTGGATTGCCTTTCATCACGGCTACACCAACACCGATTTTCGTTCGCCGATCTACAACAGCCTCGACCGCTGGTCCCTGCAGGCTCCGCAGCGGATCGTGACGGTGAGCGCGGCCACGAAAGAGCAGTTGCGGAGGCACGGGGTATCGGGAGAGCGAATTGCCGTCATACACAACGCGGTGCCCGCGCAACTACATCGTCAGGCACCGAACGACGCTTCCGTCATCCGGCAGAAGAAGAGCGCACTAGGAGTTTCACCGGATGAGACAATCATTTTGTGCGCCGGCCGTCTCTCGAAAGAGAAGGCGCAGATTGACTTGGTCGCCGCTATTGCTCATCTGAGACGGCAACGCCCTGACCTTGCGCTGCGGGTGTTTATTATCGGAGATGGCCCGGAGCGGGAGCGGATTTCGCAAGCCATGCAGTCCGCGGATCTGGAAAAGACGGTCGTACTCACCGGTCATTTGAAAAACCTCGCCTGCTACTACGAGGCGGCGGATGTGGTGGCGATACCCTCGCTCAGTGAAGGGTCCCCGAACGTGCTGCTGGAGGCGATGGCTTTCGGCGTGCCGGTGGTGGCCACGGCGGTAGGAGGAATTCCCGAGATCGTGAATCACGGCGAAACCGCTCTGCTGGTGCCGGCCAGGGACCCGGGCGCCATGGCCGCAGCCATCGAACAGTTGCTTTCCGATCCCGCCACGGCATCAAGTCTGGCCGGACAGGCACGAAGGAAAGTAGAGACGGAGTACTCGCCGGAGTCGCGCGCTAAGACTCTGATTGGCATCTATGACGATGTCTTTCGCAGGTGGTGTGCCTGATGTTCTGCAATCCGGTGAGTGAGGCAGCAATCGATCGATGACAATGATTTGGGGAAAGGACACGAAATGAGAGTTCTGGTTACGGGACACGGAGGTTATATCGGGACAGTTCTGGTCCCGATGTTTCTGAAAGCGGGTCACGAGGTAGTGGGTCTGGATACCCACCTCTATCGCTCCTGCACGTTTGGGGCAGAGCCGGTTGTAATTCCGGAAATCGTCAAAGACCTGCGCGATGTTGAGACCTCCGATCTCGAAGGATTCGACGCCGTGATTCATCTGGCGGCGTTGTCCAACGATCCGCTGGGCAATCTCGATCCGCAGCTGACCTTCGATATCAATCACCTCGGGTCGGTGCGACTGGCACGGAAGGCCAAAGAAGCCGGAGTTCCGCGGTTCCTGTTCTCCTCATCCTGCAGCACCTACGGGTCGGCTGGCGACGACATGCTGGATGAAACCAGCAGCTTCAATCCGGTGACGCCGTACGGTCAGTCGAAAGTGCTGGTCGAGCGCGACCTTTCGGAACTGGCAGATGGCCGCTTTTGCCCGGTATATCTAAGAAATGCCACGGCGTACGGGGTGTCTCCGAAGCTGCGTTTCGACCTTGTGCTGAATAACCTGGTCGCCTTCGCATTGACCACCGGCCAGGTGCTGATGAAGAGCGATGGAACGCCCTGGCGCCCGATTGTTCATATAGAAGATATTTCGCGGGCATTCCTGGCGCTGATGACGGCCCCCACGAATGTGGTCTTCAATCAGGCTTTTAATGTGGGAATTAACGAGGAGAACTACCGCATCCACGAACTGGCGGACATGGTGAAAGAAGTGGTGCCCAACTGCCAGATTGAGTTCGCCCCCGGCGCTGGACCTGACAAGCGTTGCTACCGGGTGGATTGCAGCAAGATCAAGCGCCTGGTTCCGGAATTCCAGCCGCAGTGGACTGCGCGCAAGGGAGTGCGGCAGTTATACGACGCGTATCGCGCCGTGAACCTTACCCTGGAGGATTTCCAGAGCACGCGCTACTCGCGGATTGATTACATCCGCGGGCTGCTGCGCGACAAGCAACTGGACGCAGGGTTGCGCTGGACTGCCGCTGAAACCGCGGCCAGCGTGCGCTGAGCGCGGCTCACCCGATTGATTCACCAGGAAAATTCAGGCGGATAAAAGCGAAAGGGAAGAGCTAGATGATTTTCACCGAAACAAAGTTGAAAGGCGCGTTCGTGATTGACATCGAGCGCCGCGAGGATTCGCGCGGCTTTTTTGCCCGCGCCTTCTGTCAGCATGAGTTCGAAGAACATGGACTGAAGCCGATGATCGCGCAGGCCAACATCGCCTTCAACCACAAGAAAGGTACGCTGCGCGGCATGCACTTCCAGTTTCCGCCTGCGCCCGAGACCAAGCTGGTGCGTGCAACCCGGGGCGCGATTCTCGACATCATTGTTGATCTAAGACCCGAAAGCCCGACCTATCTGCAACACGTGGCAGTCGAGCTGAGCGAAGACAACAACCGCGCGCTATATGTCCCTGAGCGTTTCGCGCACGGATACCAGGTGCTGCGGGACAAGACCGAGACCAGCTATCAGGTGGGCGAGTTCTACACGCCCGGCTCCGAAGGCGGATTGATGTACAACGATCCCCGGTTGAAACTGCAGTGGCCGTTGCCGGTGTCGGTGATTTCGGAAAAAGACGCGGTCTGGAAGCTGCTGGACGAACAGGAACCGGAACTCAAGCGCCGCATGAGCCAGGAGCAGCGAGAGCCCGTAGGATCGGGCAAGAACGGAAAGTAGTGCAATTTAGAATCTCCAAAGATTTGTCATTCCGAAGCGCGGGTCTTCGCGCGAGGAGTCTGCTGGTTTGCCGCTGACAGCACAGCAGATTCCTCGCCGATGAACCTGGCGTCGGAATGACAAGATTTGGGACTGAGTGGGCATTCTCGGTCTGCATTTTAAGGAACTAGGGAACTTCATCATGATTATTGTTGATAACGCATTGAAAGCACGAGAAGCCGAGGGACGCCCGATTCGCGTGGCCCTGATCGGCGCCGGTTTCATGTCACGTGGTCTGGGCAACCACATCGTTAACACCATGACGGGTATGCGTATGGTGGCTGTCTACAACCGCCGGGTGCAGCGAGCGTTTGATCTGTGCGAATACTGCGGCGTGAAGGATGCGGTCGCGCCTGCCCGGCAGAGCGAAGTTGATCTCGCCATCCGCGAAGGCAAGACTGTCGTCACCGACGACGCCTTTCTGCTGGCCGCGGTCGTCCGAAGTCGATATTCTCGTTGATGTCACCGGTTCGGTCGAGTTCGGTGCACGGCTGGCCTTCGAAGCTTTCAAGCATGGCAAAGACGTCCTTCTGCTCAACGCCGAAATTGATGCCACCATCGGCCCGATCCTGCAGGTTTACGCGGCCAAGCATGGCGTCATCTTCTCGGCCTGCGACGGTGATGAGCCCGGCTTGCAGATGAACTTGTACCGCTGGGTGAAAGGTCTCGGTCTGACGCCGCGCGTAGTTGGGAACATCAAAGGATTGCAGGATCCATACCGGAATCCCACCACGCAAAAAGGTTTTGCAGAAAAGTGGAATCAGAATCCGGCTATGGTCACCAGCTTCGCCGACGGATCGAAGATCAGCTTCGAGCAGGCCATCGTGGCCAACGCTACTGGATTCAAAGTGCAGTCGCGAGGCATGTCGCGCGGCATGGAATACAAAGAAGACGTCATGAAGATTGGCAAGCTTTATGACATCGACCAGGTCCGCAAGCTGGGCGGCGTGGTGGACTATGTTGTCGGCACGCCCCTGACGAAATTCTATGTGCTGGCCGAGCATCCAGATCCGAAGCAGCAGCACTATCTGAGCCTTTACAAGATGGGCGATGGGCCGCTGTATTCGTTCTTCCAACCCTATCATCTGGTCCATTTTGACGTGCCGAACTCGATCGCGCGCGTCGTCCTGTTCCGTGATTCCGTGGCCAAGCCGCTGGGCGGACCCGTGGTGGAAGTCTGCGCGGTGGCCAAGCGCGACCTGAAGGCGGGCGAAGTGCTCGACGATTACGGCATGTACATGACCTACGGCGAAGCGGTGAACGCCGACGAAATGTGCGACAAGCACTATCTGCCGGAAGGCCTGGTTGAAGACTGCGTCCTGACTCGCGACGTGGCCAAGGATACGGTCATCACTTACGAAGATGTCACGCTTCCGCCGAACCGTTTAGGCGATCAGCTGCGCGCCGAGCAGTACCGCCACTTCCGCAACGAAACCTGGCTGGAAGAGATCGTTGGCGCGCCCGCGCTGGCTGGGCGCAAGTGAAGATTGAGCGAAGCCGGAGTCTCTCTATGAAAGTCGTTCTATTTTGCGGCGGGCAGGGCATGCGGATTCGCGACGCCGAAGATCTGCCCAAGCCCATGGTGCATATCGGCTACCGGCCCATCCTGTGGCACGTGATGAAGTACTACGCTCACTTCGGGCACAAGGATTTCATTCTCTGTCTGGGACATCGCGCCGACGCCATCAAGAACTATTTTCTCAACTACAACGAGTGCGCCTCGAACGATTTCATTCTGTCGGGCGGCGCCAAGAACCTCGAGCTGCTGAACAGCGACATTCACGATTGGCGCATCACCTTCGCCGACACCGGCATCACCTCCAACATCGGACAGCGATTGAAGGCCGTGGAGAAATACCTCGAGGGCGAAGAAGAATTTCTGGCCAACTACAGTGACGGCCTCACCGACCTGCCGCTGCCCGAGCAACTCGACCACTTTCACCAGCAGGACAAGGTCGCCAGCTTCGTGTGCGTCCGTCCGAATCTCAGCTATCACCTGGTGTCGCTCGAACAGGGCAATGGCAGCCTGGTTTCGGGGATCCACGCCATTGACAACGGCAGCGTGCGCATCAATGGCGGATTTTTTATCTTCAAGAAAGACATCTTCAAGTACATGCGGGACAAAGAGGAACTGGTCATCGAACCCTTCCATCGCCTGCTCGCGGAAAAACAGTTGATCGGTTATGCCTACGACGGCTTCTGGGCCAGCATGGACACCTTCAAAGACAAGCAGCAGCTGGAAGGCCTGTACGCCAGCGGCTCAGCTCCCTGGGAGGTTTGGAAGACAAATGGCAAGAGCTAGACTGGGCAGGGCACCGACCGGGGTGGCATGCTCCCGCTAAATCTCTCGCGCAGACCCGGCGGCACCACTCCAGGTGTTGTGCCTGGGAGCGCACTCCGATGACATCGAGATTGGCTGCGGCGGCACCATTCTGCAATTGCTTTCCGGCTATTCGAATGTGGATGTCCGCTGGGTTGTTTTCAGCTCGAATGCGGAACGCGAGCGGGAGGCCCGAGCCAGCGCGGAGCTCTTTCTTAAAAAGGCAAAGCGCAAGAAAGTCATCGTAAAGAGATTTCGCGACGGTTTCTTTCCCTACGACGGGGCCAAGATCAAGGAATCGCTGGAAAAGATGAAGAAGGACCAGGACCTGAATCCGGACCTGATCTTTACTCACTATCGCGACGACCGCCACCAGGATCATCGAGTCGTCAGCGATTTGACCTGGAACACGTTTCGCCGGCATCTGATTCTGGAGTACGAGATTCCGAAGTACGACGGCGACATGGGCTCGCCGAACTGGTTTGTTCCGCTAAAGCCAAAAGTCTGCGAGCGCAAGATCAAGTACATCTGCGAAAGTTTCAAGACCCAGCTCGTCAAGGGATGGCTAACTGAAGATACGTTTCTGGCCATCATGCGGCTTCGCGGGGTCGAGTGCCAGGCTGCCGACAAGTATGCGGAGGCGTTCTACTGCCGCAAACTGACGCTGGCAACGGAATAACGTTTTGGTGGTGACGCAGCTTGAATTTCCCTCATCTTATGATGGGGTCATCCTGAGCTTGCCAAGGATCTAGCGTGTTGCGGATATGCACCTCGCGGGAGATCGCGCGGTCCGCGCGAGATCCTTTAGGACTGAAGTCCTTCAGGATGACGCAGGGAACGCGGGGTGCAGCGAACTGAGCACGAACAATCGTTCGAACGGGAGTCGATGGAAATGAGCGGTAAGAAACCCAGGGCAAGCATTGCGGTGCCGGTCTACAACGGGGACAACTATGTGGAGTACGCCCTGAAGACGGCCCTCGCGCAAACCTATGTGGATTTTGAGATCGTTATTTCTGACAACGCCTCCACCGACCGTACTGAAGAGATTTGCCGCCGCTTCGTGGAGAGCGATTCCCGGGTCCATTACTACCGCAGCGAAGTAAACCGCGGCGTCTACTGGAACTTTCGGCGCGGGCTCGAACTTTCGCAGGGCGAGTACTTCATGTGGCTTGCCCACGACGACGGATTAACCCCCGAATTCCTGGAGCGCTGTGTGGCCGCCCTTGACGCGGAACCCGAGTCGGTCCTGGCCTACACCAAAGCCATTGACATTGACCAGAACGGAAATCAGCTGGAGCTTAAAGAGCAGGTCCTGAACGCCGAGTCTTCGAATCCCCGCGAGCGCTTCCGTCAGATGAGCCGTCTGGAGCACAACTGCGAATCTATTTTCGGGCTCATGCGGGTAAGCGCCTTGAACAACGTTCGGGTATTCTCCGACTTGGCGGATTCTGACCGGGTGATGCTGGCCGAATTGAGCCTGTACGGCAGATACGCCCGGATTCCGGAATTTCTGTTCCTGCATCGCGAGCATCCCCAGCGGGCAACCAGCGCGTATCCTCAGTCCCGCTTTGAACGGACAGCGATACTTCTTCCGGAAAAAGCTGGCAAGATTGTGTTCCCGCACTTCCGGCAGTTTGGCGAATACGTACTCTGTATTCACCGCTCTCCGCTCGGCTGGCGCGACCGCATGCTTTGCTACAAAGACATGCTGGCGTGGTTCTGGCGCTACCGGGGAAGGTTGCGGCGCGACATACAAGACGTCGCCTTTTATCTCCTGCGGCGGGTTTTCCCCTCCACAGCTTCGCGAACCCGGGCCGCCACCGGCGGTCATAGCGCTTAATATCCGTCCTCGCGGAATCCTGGACAGTCTGCCCCTTATGCCTCGCGCACGACGCATCGCCCAGAACGTGTTGTCGAACTGGTTGGCGCTCGCCATCACCACGGTGGTGGGCTTCTTCCTGTCGCCGTTCGTCGTCCACTATCTGGGAAATCTCACGTATGGCGTTTGGGTGATTGTCATGTCACTCGTCTCCTACATGAACCTGCTCGATCTGGGGCTGCGGGGCGCGGTCACGCGTTTTGTTTCCAAGGGGACAGCGCAGGACGATCATGAGGAATCCAGCCGGGTGGTTTCCGGCGCTCTCTGGATCCGGCTCTGGATAAGTCTGGCCGTGATCGGCGCGGGCGTCATCTTTTCCGTCGCTCTCAATCACATCTTCAAAATCCCGGTCGACCTGCAGCAGTCTGCCCGCATCGCGGTTCTGGTCACAGCGGTCACCGTCGCCATGAATCTCTGGTGCGGCGTCTTTGGCGGCGTTCTCGTCGCACTCCATCGCTACGACCTGACCAGCAGCGTTTCGATTCTGCAAACCTGCGCCCGCGCCGCCGGTATCATTTTTCTGTTGCGAACCGGCCACGGCATTCTGGCCCTGGCTCTTTGGGACCTGTGCACGTCAGTTCTGGCCAATGCGGCCACCATATTTCTTTGCTTCCGGGTCTACCCGCGGCTCAAGGTCGTATTTACCCGGCCCGATCGTGTCACCCTCAACAAGATCTGGAATTACAGTTTCTACGCCTTTTTGGTCAACGTAGCCATTCAGGTTGTCTACTACACCGACAATCTGGTGGTTGGCGTTTTTCTGTCTCCGGCCGCGGTGACGCTTTACGCGATTGGTGGCCTGCTCATCAGCTACTCGCGGCAAATCGTCTCCTCGATGACCACGACGTTTACGCCGCTGGCCAGCACCTTCGAGGCGGAAGGAAAGTTTCAGAACCTGCGCGGCCTGCTGATCCATGGCACCCGGGCGGCGTTGATTGTTTCTCTCCCCATCGAAGCTGCGTTGTTCTTCCGGGGACACACCTTCATCCGCCTGTGGATGGGCGATCAGTATGCCCAGCCTTCCGGAACCGTCATGCAGATCCTGCTGATTTCCGTGGTCCTGGGATCGGCCAACACCACCAGCGCCGGGATCGTGTACGGGATGGAGAAACACAAACGCATTGCTTTCTGGGCCATTGGAGAGGCCGTTGCCAATCTCGTCCTGAGCGTTATTCTGGTGCAGAAGATCGGAATTTACGGCGTGGCCTGGGGCACGGCCATTCCCAGCATCATCATCGAACTGCTGCTCTGGCCCGGCTACGTTTCCAGGCTGGTTGAGATTCCGGTCCGGACATACCTGTGGCAGACCTGGGCTCGAACCGGGCTGGCGATTATCCCCTTTGCGTTAGGCTGCGTCCTGGCCGAGCGCTACTGGCCGGCGCGCAATTTGTTTGTGTTCTTTCTGCAGATTGCCGCGTTGCTTCCGCTGTTTCCCCTCACCCTGGCGTTAATCTTCCGCAAGGGAGCGTTGGCCCAGGCGCGGGAGTGGTACAGGCGGCGTAACGTATCGAATCTTCCGGTCAAGGAGTATGAATCTGTCACAACCATCGGTGGGTGAAGTCGGAGTGATCGCGCTGTCGCCGGACCCGTGGAGTGCCCAGTGGATGGACCGGCACTATCTGCTGAGCCGCCTTGCGGGATACTTCCAGGTGGTCTGGATGACCCAGCCGTGGTGGCGCGAATTGGTTTCAGGATCGAGCTCGCGCGGTCTGAGCCCCGAGGCCAATGCTGCCCGGCCCGCCGGCTTGCAGGTGTACGAGCCGGAACTCTGGCTGCCGAGAGTTGGTCGACCGGCGTGGTTGGCCCACTTCACTTCGCGAGAGCGGCTGCGGCGGGCGAGCGATATGCTTCGGGCCCGCGGCTGTACCAAAATCGTCCTCTTTGTTTGTCAACCCGAGTTCGGCGTTGCCCTCGAAGATCTGCCCCACGACTTCAGCATCTACTACGTCAGCGATGAATACTCCTTCACCACGACCGAGGTAGAACTGTCGGCCGCCGAGCGCAAGGTGCTTGGGTCGGTAGATCAGGTCTACCTGACCTCGCCGGCGCTGATGCAAAAAAGAGGCGGATTCAATCCCCATACCGAGTTTCTTCCGATGGGAGTCGATTACCAGAAATTCTCCACGCCCGTGCCCGAGCCCGATGACCTGCGCGACATTCCCTATCCCCGGATCGGATATATGGGACATCTCAAGCGCATGCTGGACTGGCCCTTGTTGCTCGACCTGAGCACAGCTCATCCGCAGTGGTCGTTCGTGTTTGTCGGACCGAAGGGTCCGCACCCCGACATCGATGCGCTGCTGGACAAGATGTCTCTTCTGCCCAACGTGCACTTCCTGGGGGGAAAGCCGACCAAGAGTCTGGGCGCCTACCCGCAGCATTTCGATGTCTGCCTCATGCCCTACGTGATTGACGACTACACGCGCTATGTGTACCCCCTCAAGATGCATGAATATCTGGCCGGCGGCAAGCCGGTGGTCTCATCGCCCATCCGCTCGGTCGAAGATTTCAAGCATGTGATCGCGTTGGCGCACACCCGTGAGGAATGGTCCCGCGCCATCCAGGACGCGCTCTCCGCCGGGGAAAATACTCCCGAGCAGCGTGTCCGGCGCCAGCGTGTCGCGCGCGACTACGACTGGGATGGGCTGGTTGCAAAAATAGTGCGCGCGATCACCAGCGGGCTGGGAATGAATGTTCCCCCTAATGTTCTGGTTCCCACCTTCGAAAAGTCTTACGAAGTCTCCCCCGCAAGCCGATAGTTTGAGAAAATCATTGTTGTCGCGGATAACGCGAGGCTCCACACCTCTGTCCGGTCAAGCATCTTTATGAGCTCTGTCCCCTTACGAATTGAACCCTCTCCGGCCCTTCGCCGCGTGCTTCTTATTGCCTTCGCATATCCTCCGGTCCAGATTAGTCGGATCGGTGAGACCAGCCGCGCTGGCCAAGTACCTGCCTCGATTTGGCTGGGAAGCGATGGTCCTCACTCCAAAACTGCCGGGAACTCGACGTCAGTCGAAATCGATCGTCGAAACCGGGTACCGGGATGTGCTCGAAGACTGGAAAGCCCGGTTTCATCTCGACCGCAAGCGGGGTCTGCACGAGAAGTTCGGCCTTCCCCAGGCGAAGAAGCCCGGGGTTACTCCCGTCCACACCCGTGTCCTTGATATTGCAAAGTATGTTCTCTCCTATCCGGATTCCACCAAGGGTTGGACTTCATTCGCGCTGGCCGCGGTGCAGGAGATTCGCCGCCAGAATCTGGAGATCGACGCGATTGTCACCACCTCGCCGCCGATCTCATCGCATTTGATCGGACGCGAGGCGAAAGATATCCTGGGATGCCCATGGATTGCCGACCTGCGCGATCTCTGGACCCAGAACCTCGGAGAACGCACTTCCAACCTGCTGCAGATCGGACTCGAAAAGCGGACTCTCAGACAGGCCGATGGGCTGGTCACCGTTTCCGATCCCTGGGCCACACGGTTGGAGCGGCGGTATCCGGAAAAGAAAATTTGGTCAATTACGAATGGCTTCGACCCCGACGACTTCGATTCTCCTCCTCCGCCGCTGACCGAGGAGTTTTCGATCAGCTACACCGGTGAACTTTACGCCGGCCAGCGTGATCCCACACTCCTGTTCGAAGTTCTGAGCGATCTCATCCAGGACGGAACTATTCCAGCAAGCGAGTTGCGAGTGCGGTTCTATGGCCGCATCGAACCCTGGCTCCCGGCACTGGTGGAGAAATTTGGGCTCAAGGAAGTTGTCGCGATCAACGGCCCGACCCCGCGTCTGGAAGCTGTCGCGCATCAGCGGGAGTCGCAAATTCTGCTGTTGCTGCCCTGGAGCAATCCCAAAGAGACCGGGCACCATTCGGCAAAGTTGTTTGAATATCTGGCTGCGGCGAGGCCCATCCTGGCCATCGGTGGTGCGCGGGGAGTCATTACCGAAACACTGCAAGCAGTGGGTGCCGGCGCGCACGCCATATCCAAAGCCGAAGTGCGGGAATTCCTGCTTTCCGTGTATGCCAACTACAAGACTAGGGGCTTCGTTCCGTATTCCGGGAGCAAGCAGGCAGTGGAAGAATACGGCCACCCCAACATGGCCCGTCGCTTTGCCCAGGTATTGGACAGCGTGGTCGCGGGCACCAAGCCTCGAAAGTCCGCGCCCACCACGACAAGCATTCGCTGAAAAGCCGAGCCGGTTCGGCTGAAGCAGCACGCGGGAAGCTCAGACCGGCAACCCACCCTGGTCCGTCGCAACTTAACGTTATTAACTTACTTAATATCAATGAGTTGCATAAATATCAGAAACATATACTTTCACTTGACAATTGCCGTCCGATGTTCTCTCATCTATGCGTTTTAAGCTAGGCCACACCGGGGCGCGCGCCTTTCGTTGAGCAATTCCATTGCTCCACGCAGAAAGCTTTCGGTCTCGGAACATGCCCTCCCAGGCATCCCGAGTCTATCCAGGTTCATGAGGTGAGTATGAAACGTCGGATGTTCACGCCGGTGCTTCGCTCTGCTTTCTTACTGATGATATGGCTCGGGCTGTCAGTGCCCGGAGCGATGGCCCAGGCAGATGTGAAGGGTCAGTGGAACACGATGAGTTCCACGATGACCATTAATCCGGTTCACACGGCCCTCATGCACAATGGCAAAATTCTGGTTATTGCCGGTTCAGGAAACTGCCCACCCTCGCAATCGGGTTGCCCGTCGGGCGCGCCGTATAACGGCTCGAACCACTCCGGCGCAACAGTCTTCGATCCGGTCGCCCAGACTTTCAATCAGCTCTCTCTGTCCTGGGACATGTTTTGCAACAGCATGACGGTGCTGCCGGACGGGCGGGTCTTCGTTAACGGCGGCACTCACTTCTACGATCCGTTTAAGGGATGAATAAAGAGCAGCATCTTCGATCCGGCCACGAACACCTTTACCGACGTTCCGACCAACATGGTGCACGGCCGCTGGTATCCGACCGTGACCTTGCTCAGCGACGGCCGGGTCATGACTTTTTCGGGATCCAACGAGACTGGGGCCACGAACACGGCGGTTGAAATCTACACGGTGGGTTCGGGGTGGAGTCCGCAGTACACCGCCACTTGGACACCTCCGCTATATCCTCGGCAGCACCTTCTACCGAGTGGGAATGTCTTCATCTCCGGGCCCCAACCCACGACCTACATCTTCAATCCTTCCAACCAGAGCTGGACCACCGTAGGCATCACGAAGTACGGCGGCACTCGAACGTTTGGCAGTTCGGTTCTGCTGCCTTTGACGCCCGCTAACAATTACGACCCGAAAGTGATGCTTTTCGGTGGAGCGACCTCCGCGACGCCCACGACCGAGCTCATTGATCTGGGGGCGGCGTCGCCGAGCTGGGTTTTCGGTCCGGACATGTCGCAGGCGCGCATCGAAATGGATGCGGTAATCTTGCCAACCGGCCAAGGTCCTGGCATTGGGCGGCTCGTCCACCGATGAGGCCTCAAGTACGCACAGCAGGAACGCTGATCTGTATAACCCGGCCAGCAACAGTTTCACCTCCGCCGGGACCAACAATTTCGACCGTCTTTATCACTCCGTGGCCCTGCTTTTGCCGGATGCGACCGTGTGGAGCGCCGGCAGCAACCCGACCCGCGGCACCTGGGAATCGCACATGGAGATTTATCAGCCCGCCTACCTGTTCACGCGGGATGGAAGCAACAACGTAATCCTGGCGACGCGGCCGACCATAGCAAGTGTCCCGCCCAACATTTCTTGGGGAGGGGCATTCACGGTCTCTACTCCGGACGCAGCCAACATTTCCCAGGTCGTGCTGGTGCGGCCGGGTTCGTCTACCCACGCTTTCGATATGGACCAGCGTCTGGTGGGGATGTCATTCACGGCCGGATCGGGATCTCTGACCGTCACCGGGCCACCCAACAGCAAGATTGCACCGCCGGGATACTACATGTTGTTCTTGATCAACAACAGCGGTGTGCCGTCGGTGTCGCAGTTCGTTCTTTTGAATGGCTCCGCGTCGAATCCGGCGCCGACGGTGACCTCGATCACGCCGAACACAGGCCCTGCGGCGGGTGGCACCTCGGTGACCATCACGGGCACCGGTTTCCTGCCGGGAGCGACGGTGAGCCTGGGAGGCACGCCGGCGACTGGAGTGACAGTCGTGAGCAGCACCTCGATCACTGCGACAGCCCCCGCGCATGCGGCGGGTACGGTGAACGTGGTGGTGAGCAATAGCGATGCTCAGAACGGCACTTTGAACAACGCCTATACCTATACGGGTTCGGGCGGGGGCGGTGGAACGATCAGTTTTGTGCAAGTGAGGGCGGCGACGCCCCAGACGGCAAGTGCGTCCGTCGCCGTCACCTACACCGCCGCGCAGACGGCGGGAAACCTGAACGTCGTGGCCGTGGGATGGAATGACACCACGTCGACGGTGACGGGGATAACGGACAGCCATAACAATAGTTACGTCCTCGCGGTCGGACCGACGACGGGAACGGGGCTGAGGCAGTCCATCTATTACGCCAAGAACATCGCAGCCGGTAACAATACGGTGACGGTAACATTCAGCGCCGCAGCGGCCTTCGCCGATGTTCGGGTGCTGGAGTACAGCGGTCTGGACACAGCGAACCCGCTGGACAAGACTGCCGGAGCAGCCGGCAGTGGTACCACCGCGAGTAGCGGTGCGGCAACGACGACGTCAGCCAACGAGTTGATTTTCGGAGCGGGTATGACCGCTGCGCGCTTCACTGCCGCCGGAACCGGGTTTGTTTCGCGGATCATCACCAGCCCGGATGCGGACATCGCAGAAGACGAGACGGTGAACGCGACGGGAAGCTATAGCGCCACAGCACCCAACAGCAGCTCCAGTTGGGTGATGCAGATGGCCACATTCAAGGCCTCTGGACAAGGCGGGGGCAATCCGGCGCCGACGGTGACGACGATTGCGCCGACCTCGGGTACGACCAACGGCGGGACCGCAATCACGATTACTGGTAGCGGCTTCCTAGCGGGCGCGACAGTAAGCCTGGGCGGGACGGCCGCGACCAACGTGAATGTGGCGAGCAGCACCTCGATCACGGCGACAACCGCGGCGCACGCGGCGGGAGCGGTGAGCGTGGTCGTTACCAATAGCGATGCTCAGACCGGAACGCTTGCGAACGGCTATACGTACACGGCGAGCAATCCGGCGCCGACCGTCACTTCGATTTCGCCGACCAATGGCGCAACGGCGGGCGGCACCTCGGTGACCATCACCGGCACCGGCTTCCTCACCGGAGCGACGGTGAGCTTTGGCGGCACAGCTGCGACCAACGTGAACGTCGTGGGCAGCACTTCGATCACGGCAACCACACCCGCGCATGCGGCTGGGGCAGTGAACGTCGTGGTCACCAATACCGATGCTCAGGCCGGTACGTTGACCAATGGATATACGTATGGCAATCCCGCACCCACCGTAACCTCGATCTCACCCACCACGGGGTCTGTGGCCGGGGGCACCTCAGTGACTATTACGGGCACGGGTTTTCTGACGGGAGCCACGGTGAAACTTGGAGGCACGGCCGCCACTGGCGTGAATGTAGTGAGCGCCACGTCAATCACGGCAACGACACCCGCACATGCGGCGGGAGCGGTCAGCGTAGTGGTCACCAATACCGATACGCAGACCGGCACATTAACCAATGGATTTACGTATGGCAATCCCGCACCCACTGTAACTTCAATCACGCCGAACACAGGCACGGCTAGTGGCGGCACTTCGGTGACGATTACCGGCACCGGCTTCCTCACAGGAGCGACAGTAAGTCTGGGGGGCACGGCCGCGACCAACGTGAATGTAGTGAGCGCCACGTCCATCACGGCAACGACGACGGCGCATGCGGCGGGAGCGGTGACCGTAACAGTCACCAATACTGACGCTCAAAGCGGTTCGTTGACCAATGGCTACACCTACTCGAGCAATCCGGCGCCGACAGTGACCTCGATCTCGCCGAATACCGGGCTTTCGACCGGCGGCACTGCGGTGACCATCACGGGCACAGGCTTCCTGGCCGGGGCAACAGTAAGTTTCGGCGGGACGGCAGCGACAGGAGTAAATGTCGTGAGCAGCACGTCGATCACGGCTACAACGGCGGCCCACGCGGCCGGAGCGGTGACAGTAACCGTGACCAATAGCGACGCTCAGAGTGGCTCGCTGACTAGCGGTTACACTTATCGCAATCCGGCGCCGACAGTGACTTCGATCACGCCGAACACGGGCACGTCCGCGGGCGGCACCTCGGTGACGATCGCGGGAACCGGTTTCACAGCTGGAGCCACGGTGAGCCTGGGCGGGACAGCGGCAACAGCAGTGAATGTTGTGAGCAGCACTTCGATCACGGCAACGACTCCGGCTCACGCTGCGGGAGCCGTCAACGTAGTGGTCACTAATACCGACACACAGAGCGGGACCTTGACAAACGGCTATACCTACACCACCAGCACAGGCGGCGGACCGATTACGTTTGTGCAGGTGAACTCGGCAACGCCGCCGACCAACAGTGCGTCGGTCGCGGTCACGTATCCGGTCGCACAAACCCTGGGGAACCTGAACATCGTGGCCGTGGGATGGAATGACACAACGTCCACGGTGACGGGGATTACAGACACAAGCGGCAACACCTATACCCTGGCCATCGGACCGACGACAGGGACAGGGCTGAGACAGTCCATCTATTACGCCAAGAACATCGCGGCCGGAACCAATACGGTAACAGTGACCTTCAGCCAGGCCGCAGCGTTCGTGGATGTCCGCGTACTCGAATACAGCGGGTTGGACACGGTGAATCCACTGGACAAGACAGCGGGAGCAGTGGGCAGCGGAACCGCTGCCAGTAGCGGTGCGGTGACAACGACCGCGGCGAACGAGTTGATCTTCGGAGCCGGTATGACTTTGGCGAAATTTACCGGGCCCGGCACCGGATTCACCTCTCGCATCATCACCAGCCCGGATGCCGACATCGCGGAAGATCGGACAGTGACCGCAACCGGAAGTTACAACGCCACCGCACCCAACAGCTCGTCCAACTGGGTCATGCAAGTTGCTACTTTCCAGAAGGCCCCTTAAGATAAAGAAGCCTTTTGGATATCCTCTACGCCGAAGCAATTGGGCTGCGGCGTTTGCCTGCTGCTCCGTGCGCTTCTTCCCACAATTTGAAACTGGTGCGTCTCCTCAACCAGCACTCGGAGACAGAATCAGAAAAGGCCTGATAATCCTTGCCACAGCAGAGTAAGTCGATCACCGTGTCACATAACCTGGTTGTCCCTGGTCTTTGTCCAAATGCGAAACCGGTTTCAGGATTTCATCAGGGAAGCCGGTTCAGCCTGCTCAAATTCGTATTCATCCTCGGGCTGGCGCTTTTTTCTGCCACTTCTGGCCGGGCTCAAGTCCAGGTACTGACGCACCACAATGACAATGGACGCACGGGTCAGAATCTCGAAGAAAGTGTTCTGAATACAACGAACGTCAAGGCGGCCACCTTCGGCAAGTTGTTCTGGCGGACGGTTGACGGCGAGATCTACGCCCAACCTCTCTATGTGCAGAATTTGACCATCCAGGGAAAGACACGCAACGTCGTGTATGTTGCGACCCAGCACAATAGCGTCTATGCCTTCGACGCCGATGATGCCACCCAGGTAACGCCGCTGTGGCAAGTCAACCTGGGAACGCCGGTACCCAGCCAGGACATCTGCATTATCACTGGAGACACGAACCCCTCTGATTGTCCCTATCTCGACATCAACCCCGAAATTGGCATCACCAGTACGCCGGTAATTGATCCCGTGGCCGGAATCATTTACGTGGTCGCCAAGACCAAGCGGACCAGCGACAGCACCTATCATTTTTTCTTGCATGCTTTGGGTCTGACGTCGGGAGCCGAGCAGCTTGCGGGTCCAACAGAAATTACCGGCCAGGTGACGGGCAGCGGCACCGGAAGCAGCGGCGGTGTTCTGGTCTTTGATCCGACTTTTCATCTGCAGCGACCCGGCTTGTTGCTCATGAACGGCATCGTCTATTTGGGCTTCGGCTCGGTCGGGGACATGGGAAATTTCCACGGGTGGCTCATGGGGTACGACGCCACCACGCTCCAGCAAGTGTCCATCCTGAACATGACCCCGAATGGCAGTGACGGCGGACTCTGGGCGGCAGGCCAGGGGTTGGCGGGAGACGCTGCCGGCAATATCTACGCCATGACCGGAAACGGCGATTTTAATGCGAACACCTCCGGAAAAGACTACGGCGATTCATTTTTAAGAATCAGCACCACGAGCGGTCTTACGGTGGCCGACTACTTCACACCCTCCAATCAAGCCAGTCTGTTCAGCGGTGACGTAGATTTGGGATCAGGCGGCCCCATGGCGATACCGGGGACCAACCTGTTCGTCGGGATTGGCAAAGACAAGCTGTTTCGGGTGGTTGACAGCACCAACATGGGTCACTTCAACTCGGGCTTTGACAACGACGTTCAGCAATTTACCGCTGCCACCAGCGCCTACTTCGGAGCACCGGTCTATTGGAACAGCCCGAACAATGGCCCAGTCGTCTACTTGTGGGGTCCGAAGGATTTTCTGAAAGCCTATAAGTTCACCGGCGGCTTGTTCCAGACCACGCCGGTGACGCAAAGCACGATCCAAAACAGCACCGGCTTTTCCAACTCGGCTCCGCTCTCGATTTCCGCGAATGGAGACCTGGTGGGCAGTGGCATCGTCTGGGGTTCGGCTTCTTTCTCCGGCGTTGCAACCGGTCCTTCAGTGCCAGGAATTCTGCGTGCGTTCGACGCTACCAACCTGGGTGCGGAACTTTGGGACAGCAAACAAAACGCCGCCCGCGACGATGTTGGCATGTACGCAAAATTCAATTCGCCGACGGTGGCGAATGGCAAAGTCTATCTGGGCACGTTCTCCGGCCAGTTGCTGGTTTACGGGTTGAATCCGCCCGCGGCCAGCGGCATCCATTTTGCGCAATCGGCATCGGCGACGCCGCAGTCAACCACGGCGAACGTGTCTGTTCCATTCTCCGGCGCGCAGGGCGGAGGCGATCTGAATGTGGTCGTGGTGAGCTGGAATGACACCACGGCGAACGTCCAGTCGGTTACGGATACTCTCGCAAATGCCTACACTCTGGCTGTCGGCCCAACCACAGGGACAGGCAAGCGGCAGTCAATCTACTACGCCAGGAACATCCGTTCCGGCAGCAATACCATCAACGTTGCTTTCAGTCAGGCCGCCGTTTCTCCCGACGTGAGAGTTCTCGAATACAACGGAGTGGATACAGTCGCGCCCCTGGATGCGGCCATCGGCGCCACCGGAAACGCTAGCATCGCGAATAGCGGCACGGCTGCGCTGAGCAATGCCAACGATCTGATTATCGGCGCGAACATTGTGGGCGCTAAGAATATTGTGGCGGGTTCGCCATTCACCTCGCGAGTTCTCACCGGCACCAATTCGAATATTGTCGAGGATCGAATAGTGAACGTCGGCGGCAGCTATAACGCATGGTCGCCCATGGTCAGCGCGGCCCCGTGGGTAATGCAAATGGTGGCGTTCAAGGCTGGGACGTTCACCTCCGGCACTGCGCCGACGGTCGGCGGCGTTTCTCCCAGCAGCGGGACCGCGGCCGGCGGCACTGCGGTGACGATTACCGGTTCCAACTTCGCGGCGGGAGCGACCGTGAGTTTCGGCGGTCTCCCGGCGACCAGCGTGGCCGTCGTGACCAGCACTTCGATTACTGCTATTACCCCGGCGCATGCTGCTGGCGCAGTTACTGTGACGGTCACCAACACGAATGGACAAAGCGGAAGCTTGGCCGGCGCCTACGCTTTCACCTCCATCGGGGGCGGCACGATCAGTTTCGTGCAGGTGAATGCGGCGACACCGCAAACCGCCAGCACGTCCGTTTCCGTGACCTACCCCTCGGCGCAGACGGCCGGCGATTTGAACATCGTGGCGGTGGGATGGAATGACACGACGTCCACGGTGAGCGGTGTAACCGACAGCCGCGGCAATACATATACGCTGGCGATCGGGCCAACCACCGGGACAGGGTTGAGGCAGTCGATCTACTACGCCAAAAACATCGCGGCCGGCAGCAATACAGTAACCGTCGCGTTCAACCAAGCGGCCGCATTCGTCGATGTTCGCGTGCTGGAGTACAGCGGGCTCGACACTGTAAATCCGCTGGACAAGACGGCCGGAGCTGCCGGCAGCGGGACAACCGCGAGCAGCGGTGCAGTCACCACGACCTCGGCCAGCGAGTTGGTCTTCGGCGCGGGCATGACTGTCGGGCGCTTTACCGGCTCCGGTTCTTTATTCACTTCGCGGATCATCACCGCTCCGGACGCCGACATTGCGGAAGACCAGACCGTCGCCGCGACCGGAAGCTACAGTGCCACCGCTCCCAACACCACCTCCAGTTGGGTGATGCAGACGGCCACCTTTATTCTGGCATCGGCGCCGACACCCACCGTTACCGGAATTGGTCCCGCCACCGGCCCCACGAGCGGCGGCACGGACGTGACCATCACCGGCACCAGTTTCGCGGCGGGCGCGATTGTAACTTTTGGCGCCAACGCAGCCACCAATGTCACCGTGCTGAACGGCACAACCATATCAGCCACCACTCCGGCAGGGGTGGGAACCGTGACCGTAACCGTCACAAATTCCACCGGGCGTTCGGGTAGCTTGAGCAATGCCTTTATGTATACGGGAAGCAATCCGGCGCCGGCAGTCACTTCGATCACGCCGAACACAGGCACGCCAAACGGCGGCGCCGCAGTGACCATCACCGGCACCGGTTTTCTTCCGGGAGCAACGGTAAGCCTTGGCGGGACAGCCGCGACCAACGTGAATGTCGTGAGCGGCACCTCGATCACCGCAACCACGCCCGCGCACGCAGCCGGAGCGGTGGCCGTAACCGTGACCAACACTGACGTTCAGGCCGGCACGTTGAACAATGGTTACACCTACGCGGTGAGCAATCCGGCGCCGACGGTAGGCTCGATCACGCCGAATGCAGGACCTATAGCGGGCGGCACCTCGGTGACCATCACGGGCAGCGGCTTCCTGGCAGGAGCGACGGTAACCTTGGGCGGGACGGCCGCGACCAATGTGAAGGTTGTAGGCAGCACGTCGATCACGGCAACCACTCCAGCGCATGTGGCGGGAGCGGTCAGCGTGGTGGTCACGAACACCGACGCTAAGAGCGGTACGTTGACCAACGGCTATACCTATCGCAATCCGGCGCCGACCGTGACGTCAATCACGCCCAACACCGGCACTACGGCGGGCGGCACCGCGGTGACCATCGCGGGAACCGGCTTCGTAGCGGGAGCAACGGTGAGCCTGGGCGGAACAGCTGCGGCCAACGTGATCGTTGTGAGCAGCACTTCAATCACGGCCACCACACCGGCGCATGCGGCAGGGGCGGTGAGCGTGGTAGTAACCAATAGCGATGCCCAGGCCGGCACGTTGACCAACGGCTATACGTACACCACCAGCACAGGCGGCGGACCCATCACATTCGTACAGTTGAAATCAGCGACTCCTCAGACCGCAAGCGCGTCGGTTGCCGTAACCTATCCGATCGCACAGACGCTAGGGAATCTGAACATCGTTGTTGTGGGATGGAACGACACGACGTCATCGGTGACGGGCATAACGGACACTCGCGGGAATACTTATACCCTGGCAATCGGACCGACGACGGGAACAGGGTTGAGGCAGTCGATCTACTACGCCAAAGCCATTGCGGCGGGCAGCAACACGGTGACAGTGACCTTCAACAAAGCGGCCGCATTCGTGGATGTCCGCGTACTCGAATACAGCGGTCTGGATACGGCGAATCCGCTGGACAAGGCGGCCGGGGCGGCCGGTAGCGGAACCACTGCTAGCAGCGGTGCGGTCACCACTACAGCAGCGAACGAATTGATCTTCGGCGCAGGAATGACCACAGCGAGATTTACCGCCGCTGGAAGCGGATTCATCTCGCGGATCATCACCAGCCCGGACGCGGACATCGCGGAGGACCGCACGGTTGCCGTTACTGGAAGCTACAGTGCCACCGCCCCCAACAGCACGTCCAACTGGGTCATGCAGGTAGCGACCTTCATGGCAAAGCCATAGCGACGGCCTGATCTCACACTATTACCAAGAAAGTCCCCGATACGACGATGTCCCTGGAAGGGAACGACTTTCACTCAACCGGACCAGGTCGACCACGGGAATACCTCCATCGAGGTCACGCAGCGCGGCCTTGAACTCAGGGCGATTCTGGTTCACCACGATTCCTTGACATTGCTGCAAAGTCACTGCGATGTCGGACCGCAGAATATCTTTAATTTGCGGCAATTGGCGCTCCAGGTATTCACGATTGCTGCCTAACATCGTGTCCAGATTGATATCGGGGTCGCATACCAATGTGTCGATTCCGTCCTGCCACAGCAAACGAATCAAGTCGACGATGGGACTCTCCCGCAAGTCGTCGGTGCCAGCTTTAAAGCTCAGCCCCAACACTCCCACGCGTTTGACATTAAGTTCGTGCACTTTTATGCGTGCTTCTTCGATTTGAAGACGGTTGCTGGGCAGGATGCCTTCAAGAATCGGCAACTCTGCTCCCAAGCGGCGCGCGGTCAGGGTCAAAGAGCGCAGGTCCTTGGGCAGACAAGAGCCCCCAATCGCAAAACCAGGTTTCAGGTAGGCAGCAGAGATGTTAAGTTTCGTATCAGCACAAACCATCCCCATCACGACATGGCTATCAATGCCGAGTCGGGCGCATACCCGGCCAATCTCATTGGCAAACCCTACTTTTACCGCATGGAAAGCGTTGTTTGTCATTTTCAGTACTTCTGCTTCTTCGAGCGCCACCCGGTAGACGGGGACGTCGATTCCCGCGTACAAATCCCGCACCCGGTCGCCCGAGCGAACATCGAATTCGCCAATCACGGTGTAAGGCGGCTTTAGGAAATCGTTGATCGCACTGGTCTCGCGCATGAACTCGGGGTTGCACGCCAGGCCGAAGTCGGTTCCGGCGCGACGGCCGGAGTGCTCTTCCAGTAGTTCGCGAAGAGCACTGCGAGTGGTGCCGGGGAACAGCGTGCTGCGGACCACGACGACATGGTATTGATTAGCCTGCCGCAAACCGCTGCCAATCTCACTGGCAACATTTTTCAAGTAGGAGAGGTTTTGGCCGCCATCTGCGGCCGACGGCGTACCCACGCAGATGAGTGAAACGTCGGCCGTAGCAACGAGCGGTCCTCCCTCCTGGGTGGCCCTCAACCGCCCGCTCGCTACACCGTCGCTGACCAACTGGTCGAGATTTGGTTCCTTGATGGCACTGCGTCCCGAGTTGATGGCCTTCACCTTAGCCGTGTGGGGTTCCACTCCGATAACCTCGTGGCCCAACTGTGCCAGGCAGGCCGCAGACACCGTGCCGACATACCCTAACCCCCAAACAATAACTTTCATTTCTTACTCTCCTAATTGAAGAACCCGTGACAGACGTCACAATAAAAAGCTGGCAGTGCGTCATTTATCGAGGAATTGAACAATCTGAATGATTATGGCGTCCAAAAAAGGGACGCTGAGCACGAAATCCGATGATTTCTCATTGTGCTTCCGGCAAGCGCAATAGTCAAAAAACCACGGTAACGGGCAAGGGTCGCTCGGGAGTTTTATTTTGGAACCGTATGATAGGCTAAATCTTACTAGTTGGTCCGGCATCGGTATGTCGAATACTTGCTGCTTCGAGCAGAGCTCCTCACAAAATCATTAGTCACAAGGCCATCAGCTACCAGAATATTTCATGGAGAAGCCACAACCTCGCTGGTTAATACTGACCCAGTATTATGCACCTGAAATCGGGGCCCCACAGATTCGCCTTCGGGCTCTGGCTCGCAATCTGCGGCGGCTGGGCGTTGACGTCGGAGTGCTCACGGCCATGCCTAATTATCCCGCGGGCAAGATATTTCCCGGCTACGCCGGCAAATGGAGTATGTCGGAGTCGATCGATGGCGTGCCGGTAAAACGCACCTGGGTATACGCCGCGACTGGTAGATCTGCCCCCATCCGCCTGGCCAATTACCTGAGTTTTACATTCACTGCTCTGTTCTCGACACTATTTGGGCCGCGGCCGCAATTGCTGTTTGTGGAAGCACAGCCCCTGTCTCTTGGTTTTATCGCTGTTCTGATGCGTTGGTTTCGCGGGGTGCCATACGTCTACAACATTCCCGACCTCCAGCTGGATGTTGCGCGACAAATGGGATTCATGCGAAATCCCATTTTCCTCCGGGTGGCTCTCTGGTCAGAGGACCTGTTCCTTCGAAAATCTTTTAAGATTTCTACCGTAACCCATCGTTTCATTGACCACTTCGTAAGTCGTGGTCTGCCGCGTGAACAGGTAACCTTCCTCCCCAACGGCGCCGATACCGACTTTCTGAAACCGAGCCCGCCGAGCGGCGCGCTCCTGGATCGATGGGGCCTCCGCGGGAAAAAAATCTTCCTTTACGTGGGGACACACGCGTACTACCACGGGTTGGATGTTCTGATCGAGGCTGCCGATTTGTTACGTCACAAGGAAGACATCGCCTTTCTTATGATCGGCGACGGCCCGGAACGCGGACGCATCAAGGAAATGGCTGCCGAACGCAAACTGACTAACGTTGTTTTTGGCGATTCACCGTATGAGGAAATGGACCAGCTCTATTCGATCGCGTATGCCTCGATGGCAACCTTGCGCAAGATCAATGTCGCGCAAGCTATGCGCCTTTCGAAGATCTTCCCCTCGCTGAGTTGTGAGGTGCCGGTAATTTACGCCGGCATGGGCGAAGCTGCCGATTTGCTGCAGGCCAACAAGTGTGGCTTGGTGACCGAGCCAGAGAATGCCGCACAACTCGCCGAGGCCATCTCGCTCTTGGCCGCCGACCCGGATTTGCGCCAGCGGATGGGTTTTGCGGGGAGATTGCTGGTCGAAAGTGAATACAGCTGGTCCGCCATTGTCGAACGTTGGTTGAAACAAATTGGGACTCTTGGCGTGTGACCAAGTCTGACCGTTCGCAGCCGGGCAGAAAAGACCCGGCGGAAGACCAAAAATCGGGCCGCCTTCCGGTCCCCAAGTCAGGTCGGCGACGTTGGTAACTTACTGTAAACAAATGCTGTTAATCCCTTTGGTTTCCCCGCCAGATGCGCTATTATAACTGTGCCCACTAAGTCCTCCTCTTCGGTGCTAGTCCCCCCAATTTGTCATCAGGAGCTTCTCTTTGGAACAAGAGCGGAATCCAGCGCCCAGTGACGTGTCCGCGACCGCCGCATGGGGTTGGCTCATGCTGATCATGGGGATCGCTCTGGTGCTGAGGTGTGCGTTTATTTCCCGACAGAGTCTGTGGGTGGACGAGGCTCAATCCTGGTGGATTGCTTCGGACTTAGGCCGGGCCCTGGCTGCTGAGCGAACCAATCCGCCTCTCTATTACACGACGCTGCATTTCTGGATCAGCTGGTTTGGACACAGTGAGGCCGCCCTGCGCGGCCTCTCCGTTGTCCCCGGCGTGCTTTCCGTCGGACTGGTTTACACCTTCGCGAGAAAGCTGTTTACCCGCGGGATCGCACTGGGGGCGTCGCTCTATCAGTGCATTTCGTCCTTCCAGATTTACTATTCGCAAGAGGTGCGGACATTTGCGTTTCTTGAGTTCTTCCTGCTGCTGGCGGGGCTGGCACTCTGGAACGCTCTGGAAGCTGGGTCTACCGAATCTGGATCTGCCCGGCGGCGATTCTTGTATTTCTCTGGCTACACGTTGGCCGGAGCGCTTTCGCTGTACGCGCACTTCATCGCCATCTTTTTTCTCGCGGGATTCGGCGTGTTCGTCCTGTCTCGAAGGCCCAAACAGCTACTTCCGTTTGTAGCCAGCAGTCTGGTGACGGTGCTCTTGTTTCTCCCCTGGCTGATGACTCTCCTTCGAGCCGCATCAGGGGGTGGGCAGGCTCGGCGCTACTTGCTGCTAAAACTGCCCCAGGCCTATTTCAGCTTTCTATTTGGCGACACCTTGATTCCGCTTGACAACCAGGCAGTTACCCATATTCGGCAAACCCTGCTCCACTTCGCGCCGCTTCTGTTACTGGCAGTGCTGAGCGTGATGGCGTTGTTGCCATTTGTGTGGCGGTCCTGGAAGCGCTGGGGCGATCCCCTGTTATACGTTATGCTGAGCGCGTGCATTCCGGTACTTTTGGCGTTTCTCGTTTCGTTCAAGGTGATGCTTTTCGATGAACGGTACTTGATCGCTGCGGCTCCGTTTCTTTACATGATCGTAGCCGCTGCGGTCGCCGAACTGCTGTGGTGGCACAGGGAACACGGGCTGGATTGGCGGACTGGTGCTACCCTGGCTGTGGTCGGGTTGTACTCAATGTTGTTGCTGGTCTCCCTGTACAACTACTATTTCACCCCACGCTTCGGCCGCGAACAATGGCGTGAAGCCGTGGCATATGTCGAAGCTCAGGACTCAGGCAAGACGGTGATCGTCTTCGATGCAAGCTGGCTGCTGCATTGCTATGACTATTACCAAAAACGCGGTTTCCCGCACGTAGCCATCACCGAGAGCTCAGACCTCAGTCAATTGGCGGGATACGACTCGGTCTGGTTGATCAAATCACACTCGGAGAGTGTGAGTGTCCAGAACCTGCTAGCAACGCAGCTGCAGCGGGACTCATATCGTAGTTACTCCAATGGGGATGGGATTGAGGTTTCGCATTTTCATCCACAACACCCTTGAGGCAAAAGCAAAACACAATGGCACTTCAACAAGCGACACAACCAGCTCTGGAGCTGGCCGTAATCGTACCGACGTTCAAGGAGCGCGGCAACGTTGTTCCTCTGCTCGAAGCCCTGGATCGAGCTTTGCAGGGCATCGCGCACGAAGTTATTTTCGTGGATGACGATTCTCCCGACGGGACGGCGGCACTGGTGCGGCAGATTGCGCGCACCAATTCCCGTGTCCGCGTTCTGCAGCGCGTTGGCCGGCGCGGCCTTGCCTCCGCCTGCCTGGAAGGGATGATGGCAACCCCGGCCCCTTATGTTGTAGTCATGGACGGCGATCTTCAGCACGATGAGGGCATCCTGCCCGCCATGCTCAAGAAAATCCGCAATGAAAGCCTCGACCTCGTGGTGGCCACCCGCAACGCTGCGGGCGGAGGCATGGGAGAGTTTTCCAAGCACCGGGTAAGGTTAAGCAATCTGGGACGACGCTTGAGTCAGGCCGTGTCCCACACTGATCTCAGCGATCCAATGAGCGGTTTTTTCATGTTGGACCGCAGGTTCCTGGAAGAGGTCGTTCACTCCGCCTCGGGTGTCGGCTTCAAGATCCTGCTGGATCTGGTCGCCTCGGCACGCCGCCCAGTCCGTTTTGGCGAAGTCCCTTATACCTTCCGTAAGCGGATTCACGGGACCAGCAAGCTGGACATACTGGTCGGTCTCGAGTACTTACAATTGCTGCTGGACAAGATGGTCGGCGATCTGATTCCTCCCCGGTTCATCATTTTCAGCATGGTGGGCGCCGGCGGTCTGGTGCTTTCCCTGGGGTTGCTCTATCTGCTGCTCTCCTTCGGGAAAATGCAGTTCCTGACCGCCCAGGCGATCACTACCTTCGTTGCCATGACGGCGAATTTCTTTCTCAACAACAGCATGACCTATCGCGACCGACGGCTGCGGGGGCGCCGCTTGTGGGTCGGCCTGGTGACCTTTTATGCCGCGTGTTTTGTGGGCGCTGTGGTCAACCTCCGGGTGGCGGAGTTTATTCGGGACGCCGGTTCCTCCCGGTATGTGGCGGCGGCCTGCGGATTATCGGTGGGAGCCGTGTGGAACTATGCCGTCACATCCATCATCACGTGGCGGCAGGTGCGGGAATTGCAAGCCGCGGCATCGCCTCAGGCTAAGAAGCTTCTTAGCTCGAAAAGCCGGGCCTAGCGGTCCGCGACCTTTACCCGTCTTGCGCCATGGATAAGGCATTTTCTGCGTAAAGAGGAGTTACCTTCCCCAGGCTAGTATTGTTTTGTGGTCATAGGCTGGACGAGGTAAGTGTACTGATGCAAGAATTGGGAGGCCGTTATCGGAAGGCGGCGAATGCCACGAAATGGTGCCCTGGTAACTAATCCTTTCGCCAAGATGAGAGAAGTGAGATGTCCTTTGCTGAAGTTTTGCTCCGAAACCTTTGTTATTCCTCGCGTCCCCAGTGGGACAACTTTGGATACCTGACTTCCTGTGGCGGCCATGACCGACGCCATGGCCGCTCTCCCTGTCGGAGCGTTTCGGCTCGGACATCTGGAAGAAGCTTGAGGGCCAAAGAGTGCTCGACTTCGGTTGTGGCTATGGTGCCGACGTCATTGCTTGTTGCAGACACGGAATCGACGCTGTGGGGGTTGAGCGTCGGCAGTTTTTGGTGGAGAGCGCACAACAGAAGGCAACGGAACTCGGCATGGGTAGCCGGTTTTACAGTGTGAACGATTGCGCTTGCTTTGCTGGGACTTTCGACTGCATTCTCTCGGTTAACTCTTTCGAGCACTACGTTGATCCCGCAGGAGTCCTTCAGAGCATGAGTCAGTTCCTGAAGCCAAACGGCGGTTTGGTGCTGGTGTACTTCAGTCCGCCATGGCTGCACCCGTATGGCGCACACTGCCGGGAGATGACTGCGTTTCCATGGCTTCAATTCTTCTTCCCAGAGAGGGCGGTAATGAAGCTCCAGGTCTGAATACTTCAGCGACAAACCTACTTGTTATGAAGATGCCGCAGTGGTCTGAGCCGCATGACCATCGCCAAGTTCAAGCGGGTGGTTGCCCAATCGCCTTTTGCCTTCCGTTAGCTGGAACTCGTGGGGGTACGGAAGATTAACGTGTTAACTAAGCTTCCCGGAGTGCGTGAGCTATTCACCAGCGTCGTACGCGCTGAACTGAGCCTAAAGTGGTAAAACCGACGAACAAGACCAGATGAAGGTTTTGGATGTTCCCTAGTTGAAAGTGTGGCTACCGTGCCAAGGACGAAGTGGCCCACCACAAACTTCTAGCCTGTCAAGTAGGTACTTCGGGACAGAGTAACAAGAAAGAGGATTTTTGTCTTGAAAGACGAAGAGAGCGAAAGCGAAGAACTAATGGCGCAGGACAAAACCGCAGCAAGCACAGTCCAAGACGTCGCGACTGGAATTAGCCGAGCGGGTAGAGAATTCTCTCTGCTCGAATCCCGTGTTGCTCCAACAGTGGATCGATCGCCCCGCAATGGACCTCTGCCATGAAGCGATTTTTTCATCCTCGCGGCGACGGCAAAGGATCCTACGTGAGCTTGATCGCGTCCAGCCGGCTGTTCAAGTTTCTTGTGGTTGGAGGAACTGGAGTACTCGTGAACTTGTTGGTAATGGCCTTGCTGATTCAAGTGGGACATTCTCGGGACTGGCGGGCCTCTGCCATCGCGAGCGCGGTAGCGGCCTTGCACAACTATCTTTTGAATAACCACTGGACGTTTAGTGACCGGCGGAGGAATGGTCGAGCGCTGGTCAACGGAGCGTTCCTGTATTTGCCCATGGCAGCCGTGGGAGTCTCTGTTACCACGGTGTCGTACTCGATTCTCACCCAAGCGCGATTTCTAGATAAGTTCGGGACTTCATCTGTTTACCTTCTGGGAGCGCAACTGGTTTCGATTGTTTTTGGCACTTATCTTAACTACGCTCTGAATAAGTCCTTTACGTGGCGCTTAGGTCGTAATGAGACCGGATTTTAACGGCCGCTTTTTGTGTCAAATCATGCACGGCTATTGCAGTGCTAACTACCGTCTTTGTAGCCCCAGATCGCGGCGACAGGGTATCGGTAACAGAACGCCACTTAGTTCGCGGAACATCTTGGTTCGTGGGGAGTCTTTGCTGGTCTTTCTAATGGAGGAGCTACCCGTCTCGATGGTGATAGGCCGTTGCTGCTCAGCAGGCAGAATTATTGTAAAAAACAACGGTCCGGTCGCAAGGCACATCGGAAAACCGGTGTGCTTTGCGCCCAAACTCTGTCATAAAATGTTCTATTGTACTTGCGCGGTCAAGCCTGTGGGCGCACTCGGCAAGGTGGCTCCACTTGTTGCGCCCTCAAAGACGCCGATGGATGGCGTTTTGGCGGAACGTGCGAGAGCGGAAATATCGACCGTTGGAACGCAGGGAGTTATGCCTCCGGAGGCGCACAGTATGGTCCCAGCGGCATCGGCAGGACTTCCGGCCTTCAAGTGATAGTCCCCTGTTCCATCGGTCTTATAGTTGACAAACAGAGAAGCGCCGCTCGCATGAACCAAGGGGGTGATCGTATTGCATGAAGGCTGGGTGCGATCGAAGTCCGCACCGACGCCATCTGTAATGATGTTGCTGATCAAATTCGGGTGACTGCTATCGCAGCCTACGGTGCCCCAAATCTTGTTGCTCAGGGTGTTCATAATGATCTGATTGTCAATCGTGTTATGCCCCGAGGTGCAGACTCCTTCTCCTCCGCCGGTCGTGTTCATGCCAAAGTGGGCCGTAATGATGGTGTTGTTTGCGATTCTCTGGTCGCAATCTTCACCATAAACCTGCATTCCCCAGTTATGCACCTGGACGATTAGATTGTTCTGGAGGATCGCTCCCTGCGTGTCAATGTACATACCATTCGTGCCAGTGTTGCACTGGGATTTCGGCAGGTTTCCGGCACGGGTAATGAAATTGCCAATCACTTGTGTATCGGTCACAAAATGATTGTGCTGGTTCAAGATGAGGATTGCGCCCGGAGAGAAGCCTAAGAGAACGCAACCATTGCCATCGAGCGGCATATTCTGGGCCAAGTCGTGGAAGTAATTTCCTATGATGTGTACGCTGTTGTTGCAGGTAGATTGGGTACCTGAGCCGCAGTAAAGGCCGTTGAACCCCACTTGCATATCGCCGTTGCCGCCGATATCCAGACCACGAAGGTCATAATTATTTGCGCTCCCGTTTCCAGTGATCGCAAATCCTGAACCGTTGAATTTGCAATGACCTTGGGCGGCTTGGGCGTTTGCAATTCCGTTGTCACACTGGATGACCAAGCGCGCGGTTGGCGATGATCCACCACGGTTAACGGAAACATTTTGCGAATAGGTCCCGTCCGCTACGTGAATGACCGCCCCGCCGGAGCCTAGCGAAAAAGATGATATAGCGTGGTTGACCGTTTTCCAGGCGGTTCCCGGGCTGGTGCCATTGTTCGAATCACTCCCGGACGGGGAAACGTAGTAGTTGTTTTGAGCCACGGCGCTCAGGGAGAGAACCAACAGCATCGTTGTGAGTGCCAGGAGAAACCGAGTGCGAGAGTTACCGATTCCGGAATGAGTCCATTTCACGAGCCAACCTCTTAAAGCCGTATCGTGCTGTGCACAAATACAATACGGCGGGGGATTTGTTACTTCTTGGTGAAAACAAACTGCGCCGTCGAGGGAGCCAGTCTCCATGCCGCAACAACCTTATTTTGCCTCTCCAGGGCAAGACCCTGGTAGGTCTCGAAGGTACATGCCCCGTCCGGGATGTACAATCAGGGATTATGCGGGGTAAAAAAGAGCTTCCGGCGCAGTTCTGTCCTGATTGGCGCTGAAGACTTCTTCAGTCCCAAGCGGTTATGATGCGCTGCTTCTGACCGCAGATTCGTTTTCGGAACCATTTGTCGTTCTGGGAGGGCCAAGTGCTTATCGATAGCAAAGCAAACTGCAGCGGTGCAGATAACCTCGAGCACTATGAGACTCAGGACCACCGGATTTATTGGCGAGGTTTGGTGTACAGCAGCGGGGTGGCAGCTGGCCTGGCAACTGTTACAAAGCTAGCAAGCGGCCTGCGCGACCATAATTTGCAGCAGCTGGCGCCCTCTCTCAGAGGTTCTTTTTTACTGATGGTGCAGGACAAGCTTTCGGGAGACTCCTTCGTTCTCGTCGACAACAGCGGGCTATACCATGCCTTCTACTCGGACGCCGGAATTTCGACATCGTTTCTCGACTTAGCTGCCCTTGAAGGGCTGAAGGCGACCGATTTCGATCCAGAAACCCTCGTCGAATTTCTTCACTTCGGGTTCATAAGTTTCGATCGCACCCTTTTCCGCAGCATAAGGAAACTGCCGCCTGAAAAAATTGGCCGGGTATCCCGGACCGGCGGGGTCTCCCTTATTCCAAAGTCTCTGGCCGACCTCGGCTCGCCGGCGCCTTATTCGCTGGAAAAAGTCCTAGCTGATTTTACGGAGTCTGTTGCCGGGGAACGAGTCAGCGTCGATCTCACCGGAGGTATGGACACCAGATTTCTTTCGATTGTGCTCCAGTACTCTGGTTTGGATTTCGAGGTAGCGATCCGGGGCAACGAGAATGATGTCGACGTAAACATCGCCAGAGAAGTCGCAGCCGCCCTCGGGAAAGAACTCAATGTCTGCCATCCTCATATTGACGGAGTGGAGAGCCAGTTAGCGAATGTGTTGGAAATATGCGATGGACTGTTCGATGTGGTTCAGTCCTACGGCGCGCTGCAGTTGCAGTACGAACGAGCCCGGCGCGGGATTACCTTGGCAGTCAGCGCAGGCGGTGGGGAACTTTATCGGGACCACTTCTGGCTTCAGGACCTTCCGTTCTACTCTCGCAAAAGAGCCAATCTTCACCGTTTCTGCTCTCTGAGGCTGCTGCCGACTGATCCCAAGCAGACCTACCTGGGACCGGAATTTCGTGAGGCAAGCCGAGGGTATCGCGCACGCTTGATGCGCGATATGGCACAGTATGAGGTCCCCGGAAACACCCAGACCTACGACTGGTTCATCTATCGGGTTCGCTATCGTGAGCTGCTGGGCCGCTATGTGACGAACCATACTCACGTCCTGCGCTGCTACACGCCTTTCATGGAACGCGATGGCGTCATGTTTGGCTACCAGATGCCTCGATTTGACCGCTTTTTTGACCTTTATTTCCGCAGGACGGCCACCAAGTGTCTGCCAGAAGTCGCGCGTATCCACACGACTCGGGGAAATGTGAGCTTGTCCTCTGAGTTTTCGCCACTGGCCCGCGATGTTTACAAGTATTGCGATGACAAGATCACGCGGATTTCGAGACGCGTCGGACAAAAATACTTTGGGAAGCGTTACAAGTCCTGCGGGAAGCTCGACGAACCCCTGGGCCATCCAGGACGCTTTGCCATGCTTCGGCGTACGGAGATCCTGGAAGAGGCGGTTTCAAGGCTGAAGGACCTTGGTATTCTGAATTCAGCTTTGACGACCGAGGAAGTGGGAGATCAATTCCTGGGTACGGTTCTTACCCTCGGGCTTGTCGCGAACCGACTCGAACAGGGTTCGCGAGCCCCGCTCGCCAAAGCAATTGTTTGATCTCGAACAAGCGAAGAGCTCTAAACAAACCCGCAAACGCCATTGCCCCGGGGATTGTCCCGCCTCCCGATCCACCCGGCCGCCTGCTAGCCCTCGCGGTAGGCCGCAAGCTATTGTAAACAAGAGACCTTGAGCCCTTTAGTTTCCGCCTCCCCTGCGCTACTATAGACGTACCACCTAAGCGCTCCCCTGCGTTGCAACCCTTAATTCGTCTTGAGGAGTTTCCTTGTGGAGCAGAATCCAGATCAGGATCTGGTTCGGCGCCTAGCGTCCAGGGTCCGGGACGCGCGAATGCGTTATGGCATCTCCTCCGCCGCCCGCGCTGAAATGCGGCGTGAGCGACGAAGCTTAAGTGACGCAGATCTTCCTATCGATCGCGCGATCAGCGAGTCACTAGCGTGGATCGGACGCGCGCAGGACAACGCCCCGTCCGCGGACGGCGGAGTGGCGCGCCACTACTGTCTGATCACCGGCTGGGGCGCCTCCTATCCGGAAACTACCGGTTACATCGTTCCCACTATCATTCGCGAAGGGCTGGCAGCGGGGAACACTGAGCTGCTGGAGCGGGCCCGCAAAATGCTCGACTGGCTGGTCAGGATACAGATGCCGGGTGGCGGCTTTAGAGGTGGCGTAACCAGTGCCGGACCCGCGGTTCCGGTGACATTCAACACGGGTCAGATCCTGCTCGGACTGGCGGCCGGCGTCAGCCATTTTGGCCCGGCTTACCGGCCGGCCATGATGGCCGCCGCGGACTGGCTGGTGCAGACCCAGGATGACGACGGATGCTGGCGCAAACATGCCACGCCCCTTGCCAAGCCGGGGGAGAAGGTTTACGAAACCCATGTGGCCTGGGGACTGTACGAAGCCGCCCGCGTCGAACCCGGCCGGGGATACGCCGAAGCCGCCACGAAAAATCTGAACTGGGCCCTCTCTCATCAAACTGACAACGGCTGGTTTTCCAGCTGTTGTCTGACAGATCCTCTCAACCCGCTGACCCACACCATCGGCTATGCCCTGCGCGGTCTAGTCGAAGGCTATCTGTTCACCCGCGATAGCAAGATTCTAGAGAAGGCCAATAGGACCGCCGAAGGTGCACTGGTGGCCTTGCAACCCGATGGCTTCCTGCCCGGCAGGCTCGACAGCCAGTGGCGCGGCGCGGTTCCGTGGGCCTGCCTGACTGGAACGGTCCAGATGGCAACTTGCTGGCTGCTGCTCTACCGCGAGACCGGCAATCCGAGGTTCAGGGAAGCGGCATTCGCGGCGAATCGTTACGTGCGCAGAACGGTGCGCCTCGACGGGCCGCCCGAAACGCGCGGCGCGGTGAAAGGCAGCTTCCCGGTCTCGGGTGGTTACGTCACGTTTCAGTATCCGAACTGGGCTTCCAAATTCTTCATTGATGCCATCAGCCTGGAAAAAGAGCTTCGCGAGAAGAAGAGCCAGTCGCCTTTGTCCGTCCAGGCCGCGGCCGCCGGGTTGGGGGAATGAAAACGCCGGCGCTGATTTCCACAGAGATGTTTTCCCGGCAGGCAAAGAAGGCGGAAAGCGGCGCGCAGCAAGGGGTCCGCAGTCCTATAATGGATAAGAGGTGGTTAACGGGTTAAGGTATGTACCTGAATTTTTTTGGACTGAGCGAACAACCATTCGGTGTGACTCCGGACCCGCGCTTTCTTTATCTCAGCGAGGCCCATAAGGAAGCGCTCGCTTCCTTGTACTACGGCATCGAGGCCAATCGCGGATTCATCGGTCTGATCGCTCAGCCCGGCATGGGCAAGACCACCATGTTGTTCCACCTGCTGGAAACCTTCCGCTCGTCCGCGCGCATCGCATTTCTGTTTCAGACCCATTGCAACTCGAGGGAGTTCATGCGCCTGCTGCTCGCCGAGCTGGGCTGCGAAGAGGACACGCAGGACCTGGTGAAGATGTACGACGAGTTCAACAAGCGCCTGTTGCAGATCGCGCAGGAAGGCCATCGCCTGATCGTCGTGGTAGACGAAGCGCAGAACCTGGAAGACGAGGTGCTGGAAACGCTGCGCCTGCTCTCCAACTTTGAGACCTCGAAGGCCAAGTTGATGCACATCATTCTCGCGGGACAGCCGGCCCTGGCACAAAAGCTGGCCGGGCCGCGCCTGACCCAGTTGCGCCAGCGGGTTTCAATCGTGCAAGGCCTGGCGCCGCTTTCGCACGGCGAAGTCAAAAATTACGTTGAGCATCGCTTGCGCGTTGCCGGATACCGCGGCGCTCCTATTTTCACCGCGGATGCCTACGAGTCCATCGCAACCGCCACCGAAGGCATACCCAGAAACATCAATAATTTCTGCTTCAATGCACTCTCGCTGGCCTGCGCGACGCATAAAAGGAATGTTGATGCGGACGTTGTCAATGAAGTCTTGGCTGACCTCGATATTCAGAAGCTGACCTGGGGTCTGCCGTCCGAGACGCTCGGCACGCCCTTCCATCCCATGCCAGACCCGCCGAGTTCTCCGTCGGAGCCCGAGACCTACGCGGAGATTTCGAGTGCCGCCGAAGCCGCAGCCTACATGCAGCAAGTCGCATTGAAGTTGAGAGACTGGCGCCAGTCAGTCGAGAAAGCGGCAGGGGGTTCTTTGCCTAGTGCGCAAGCCGTGTCCGCAATCAATGCCGACGATCAGAGTCGCCGCTAGAGTGCGCACCCAACCCTCGTTCCAACCCACTTTAATCAGGGCTTTCCGAAACGGTCAGATTTTAGATCGAACGCCCACATACTACCGCCGGCAATTTCTTCTCCCGGGTACGACTTCAGCCAGGCACAAGGCCCCTCTAAGAGCGCAGCGCTCGCTACCACCCATTGGGTAGACGGATTGTGATTGGCACAGTTCAGCGGTATTGCGTCGGGCAACCAGATGGTGGGCGTGTAAGAAAACGCAGCCAGCGAAACGCGGTCCACCTGGCGTTCTTGTTGGAATGTTCGCACCCAGGGCAAGTAGGTTCCATGATCAACGTTGGAATCGGGAGAAATCCAGCCGCGGGGGTGGCTGCCCCGCAAGAAGTTGTAGTACGGGAGGTAAAAAGGGTAAGTCGCAACCATGACGAAAAGAATTTGCAGGACCGCAAGTTCGCAAACGACAACTGCGACTTTACGCCATTGATCACGGAACGCCATCATTTCCGGCACCAGAACAGCGCAGGCCAACGCGATGGCACAGGCGACAGCCGGAATCCAGTGACGCATTCCAATATTGATTCCCGACCAGGTGTATCCCGCCGTCAAAACAGTAAACATCAAAAAAATGATCGTGACATCGGGGTCTTCGCAGCCATTTGCCGGCATGCAGGATCAGTAGCAGAAAGCCGAAGCCGACAATCACCAAAAATCCTGGCGGAGATTTGAACAGGGCGACGACGGGGAAATAAAACCAGCGCCCGGTGGGATAGTGCTGGCCCAGGATATAAGGATGGGCGTTTGGTGCTGACGGAAACCGCATACATTCCGGTGGCGTAATAAAAGACCGGCGAAATCATCCGTTCCGCCACAGGATGTTTCTCTAGCGTCTCCTTGAGCGTCGTTATCTTGCGCTGCTGTTCAACAGTGCGGGCTGTCCCCTGGACCTGGGCGCGTTCCTGCCACACCTGAACAAACTGGTGAGGCGGCATCTGCCAGAAGGTCAATTGGTACGCGACGTAGACCACGGTGCCCGCCAGCAATATCCCGCCACAAAATCCCCAGGCCACCCTCCTGAGCCGATCCGCAGGCAATTTCTTCCAATGCTGCAAGAGCATAACCAGCAGCCACAGAGCAAGCACAGGAAACAACAAAACAGCGGAAAATTTAGCTAACAAAGCTGCGCCCAGCGCGAGACCGAACAGCGCGATTTGGCGCGGGGAGGGATTTCGCCACAGGGCCACAGCAGCCCAACAGGTGAGCAATGAAAATAGTGCCACGGCCACATCGTTTAGAACGAAAACTCCCCAGGCAAGAAAAAGCGGATACGTACAATAAATCGCAAGTGACAACAGGCCGGCTCCGCGGCCGCTAATGCTGGAAACCCACCAATAGATTGTGAGTCCCAACGCCAAGGTAATCAAAATCATGGGAACGCGAGGCAGAAATGTCAGCATCCGCAAGCGATCACGGTCCGCATGCGTGTAAAGGTCAATCGCGAAATCGAACTCGCGGGCATACCGCCACGCCTCCGAGTTGTAGTCGCCCGAGACTCCCGCGATCAACGCGCCCGCGCCGCCCAGCAACTTCACCAGCGGAGGGTGCTCGACGTTCATCCGCCCGTCGCGGCGCTCCAGGTAGCTGACTCCAGCCGCCACGTGTGTATGTTCGTCGTAGTCCGGGGATTGCAGCCAGGCCAGTACTCCGAGAACAAGCGCCATCATGGTCAACAGGAGGGCCGCGATTACTCTTGTACTGTCGATGCGGCCGGTGGCGTTGTCCACGGGAATCCTGTAGTTCCTGTTGTCTTCGAAAACAGTCGGGATTTTACCCAACTTTCCCCAGCCCGCATATGAGGGAAGAGATTCTTGCGGTCTCTCCCATACTCGAAAGTAACCGCAGGCAGCAATGTATTGGGAACAAGGCCCGAACGAACTTCTGTAGAATCTGAAGCAGTGCTGTCGGCAAATCCGGAGGTGGAGCTTTGTCTATGAGTCACGATGCGTGGGCCGCTAAAGGAAATCCGCATGGCTAGATCGCGTAGAGATTTTCTCCGCTCCCTGGGTCTGGGCGCGGCGGTGGGTGCGGCTGTTCATTGGCCACTGGGAGATGTCGCGGCCTCCGCGGAGCCAGCCCAGGCGCGAACGGGCGACGGATTTATCCATCTCGACAGCAATGAGAATGTTTATGGTCCGACGGCGAAGGCCGCCGCCGCCATAAGTTCCGCCACCGGCCTGGTGAACCGGTATCCCTTCCTGAAGTATGACGAACTGACTGAGCGCATTGCGGCTTTCCACCGGGTGAATCCGGAACAGGTACTGTTCGCCTGCGGGTCCACGGAAATACTGCGCGTTGCCGCCTGCGCGTTTCTCGGCAGCGGCAGACAGCTTATCCAAGCCTCACCGACATTCGAAGACCCGGGAGAGTACGCCAGATCGCTGGGTGCGGAAGTTGTGGCCTTGCCGCTCGACCGAACCTATGGCCACGATCTGGGCGCGATGCAGGCCCATGCCGGCGCTTCGACTGGCTTGATCTATATCTGCAATCCCAACAACCCCACCGCTTCCGTTACCCCCCGACAAGAGATCGAGACTTTTCTCACCCGCCTTCCGGCGACGGTTCGGGTGGTGATTGACGAGGCGTATCACGATTACGCTACCAAGTCGGCGATGTATTCCTCATTCATTGACCGTCCCGTAGACGACGAAAGAGTGATCGTGACCCGGACGTTCTCCAAAGTGTATGGTCTGGCAGGGCTCAGACTGGGCTATTCAGTAGCCGCGCCGAAGGTGATTGCGGCAATGCGGAAGTTTGTCACGAAGTCGAGTCTGAACGCGATCGTTGCCGAAGTTGTCGGCGCGGCGCTCAGCGACACCGATGGAATAAGAGAATTCGTCCGGCGCAACAAGGACGATCGCCAAGAGTTCTTCAATGCAGCCGGGGTTCGCATGCTGATGCCGATCGATTCCCATACCAACTTCGTCATGATGAACATCCAGCATCCAGCCGGTCCGGTCATCGAGCATTTCAAGATGCACAAGATCCTGATCGGACGTCATTTCCCGCCCATGGACAACTACATACGAGTCTCGCTCGGAACCACCGACGATATGACAGCCTTCTGGCAGGCCTGGGACATGATCCCTTGGTCGAAAAAATTCATGCACCACTAGTTGCGCCGCCAACGGCAAACGATTCAGACCTGGACAGTGAGTACATTCGGCAGTAAGGTCCTGCATGCATATTCTTCACGTAGTCGGTGCGCGTCCCAATCTGATGAAGGTCGCGCCAGTGCTGAGCGCTCTCCGGCAATATCCCGGGATCAAGCAGAGCCTCATCCATACCGGCCAGCACTACGACACCAATATGTCGGACGTGTTCTTCCAGCAGCTTGAGATTCCCGCTCCGGACGTGAATATGGGAGTCGGTTCGGGAAGCCACGCCCGTCAGACCGCCGACATCATGAGCGGCTTCGAACCCATCGTGCTGGAACGCAAGCCCGACCTCGTGCTGGTTTACGGAGATGTGAACTCCACGGTCGCTGCCGCACTGGTGTGCTCGAAGCTGCAGATCAAAGTAGGCCACGTGGAGGCGGGACTGCGCTCCTTCGACCGGGGAATGCCGGAAGAGATCAACCGGCTGGTGACGGACCAGCTTGCCGACCTGTTGTTCACGCCATCGGAAGACGGCGACCAAAATCTGGCGCGCGAAGGCATCCCGACAAGCAAGGTCTACCGCGTGGGCAATGTCATGATTGATTCTCTGGTGCGGCTGCTGCCCGTCGCTATGGAAAAGAAGCTGAAGGGATTGCCCGACCGCTACGTTCTGGTCACGCTGCATCGTCCGGCGAACGTGGATGACGACCGCATCTTGAAGATCATCCTGGGATATTTGCTCGAGCTCAACAGCCAGGTGAAAGTTGTTTTCCCGGTGCATCCCCGTACGCGCAAGCGCATCGCCGACTTCGGCATTGACGTCAGCAAACTGAATTTGCTCGAGCCCTTGCCTTACATTGAATTCTTGTCTCTGCAACGCCGCGCCACCGTGGTAGTAACGGACTCGGGCGGCATCCAGGAAGAGACCACTTATCTGAACGTTCCATGTCTTACCTTGCGGAGCAATACGGAGCGCCCGATCACCGTGACCGTGGGAACGAATATCTTAGTCGGACAGGACGGAGCCAGGCTGCGCGCCGAACTGAGCAAGATCCTCGAGGGCAAACCAAAGCAGGGAACCGTTCCGCCTCTTTGGGACGGACGCGCCGGGCAGCGCATCGGTGAGATACTGAACAAGCTCTGATTACAAATTAGAAAGACTCCGTAAACTGCATTGTGCTCACCAGACTGCTATTATTTCGTGGTCCTGATTACGGATTACCGGGTGCACCATTGTTGGCTCCACGCCCATCAAAGAGCTCGCCAGAGCCACTCGCAAGAAGGCGTGAATTTCGGGGTCTGGGACCTCCTCAATTACCTTGGCTGCCTTGTCTGGCGAAACCCGGGTTGCCAGACCAACAAAGTCTCGCCAGGCATTGGTTGAGGGCCACTGGGCTTTCAGCGCTGCGTTTGGGGCGGTAAGGTCTGCATCTTTTGCGTACAACTGCTGGGCAAAGACAGTTTCCCTCCGCGATCGTCTTCAGCGCTGCATCCTGATCTTTCAATTGCAGGTAAACATCCGCTGCCTCCTTGAGAACTTGAAGCCGGAACACCGGTTCGAACTCTGCAGACAGTTTGAGGGCCTCCTTGAGGGCCGTTTTTGCGATTGAAGAATTCCGCTCGCCCACGATTTGCCCGACTGTGACCAGAGTGTTGGCCCGTGTCTCTACATTCCCCGGCAAGGCCAGCGCTGACTCGAGCGCCCGTTTAGCGTCCTTTCGCGCAAGCTCATAAATGGCTTTTCTTTGTTTTTTGATTTCCGCCTGTCGCCTGTATTCCTCGGGGTATGAAATTGGGCCCCGCGAGATTGTAAAGATATCGGAAGATTCGCCTTTGTGGCGGGGTGCGCTGGTGAACCTGCTATCCAGCGACCGCATTCCCTGGGGATATTGCTCCAGCACACTCTTCGTTTTCGATTCTCCCGTAGGAGTTGCTGCGCTCTGGACGGGTCCAAATCTTGGATCACTGGCAGGAGCTGAAACAACCGCAACTCGTAGACGGAGTCGAAGGAGGCCGAACCATGACTGGAGGCGAAATTGAACGGTGAATGGCCAGCCCCGGCTTCTGCCTTTGCGTGATCGAGGATTCGAACTGCGGCTTCCAGAATCACGGCCGGTGGCAATTTTTCCCAGAAGCGCACCACGAGTGTGCCTATGTCCTCGAAAGGGAGTTCCTCCTGCTCGGTTGAAGCAAGATAACCGGCTAGGGCTTCACTAAAGATCTCCTGCCGTTCGCTGTCCCGGTCTTCCGGCAGATAGAGCATCAGGGTAACGGCCGCCTGATAGGGAAACTGGCCCTCAGTTGCCGCTTGACGCATCAGTTCCAGGGCTCGGTCGTAACGATGTGTCCTGGCATATTGTGCCGAAAGTTCAGCGGTATATATATATTTCGAAGGTCGGGCATCGCCTTGGGCAAGGCCTTTTCCAGGTCAGTCTCGGAGTTAATGAGCAATTCTTGAAGAATCTCCCCCTGTAAGAACTCCTTGGTGGCGTCATCATCTTCGATAGCGAGGGTTGCCTGAAAAGCTTGCAGGCGCAAGCCGCGTTCTTTGGCAGAGTTGATCGCTATGTGGGATGAAGCGATTTCCAACAGCAGATAAGCCGTCGCAGGACCGGGCAGGGCTTTGGCCTCCTCCTCTGCCGTTTGCAGCATGTTCAAGCCTGTGCGTTGCAGCGGAGTGAGTGGCGCAGATTTTTTGTTTTGTCCCGGCGCGGCGACTTGGCTTGCTGTTTTGGGCTGGGCCTGTGCCCACAGGTTGAGCGAAATCAAACACGAGATGAGCACGCCATGGATGAAGGACGAAGGCATGGCCGCACCTGTCGGAGGAAGGAAAACCCGATGATATTACACCCGGGTGAGGGTACGGGGACAGAGTCGCAGGCGGCAAGGGCGGCAAGGGGTGCGCCAAGCTGCCCTGTCAGTGTGCGATGAGGCCAAAGACGTCGAACTGTCCCTGCGTCCCGATATACACCTTTCCGTTGGCCACGGTGGGCACGGAAAACTTTGTCGCAAGCCCGGCTGCTCCAGTTCCGCTGGTTGGACTGCTGAAGAGCAGACTGGCGAGGTTCGTGGCATTGTATGCGTTCAGGATCGCGGGACCGGTTGGATAGCCGCTGATGTCGATCGCCCAGACGACTCCCCCGCTTGTCCCATTAGCCGAAACTGAGGGCGAAGTGCCTCGGCGATTAAACGGGCCAGTGGATTGCGAAAGCGGGGTGGTGGAAATCACACCGTTAGAGATGGTGAAGTGCTTCAGGAAATCCGTGTTCGCCGCGACATAGATGTTGCCGTTCCAGTAGGCGGGGCTACCGAAGACGCCACCGCCGATTTTGAACTGAGTGTTGGGGAGGACGGCGACTTCCTGTACGTCCTGGTTCATGACTGAGTTGAACGTTCCTAAGTGGTCTCGATCGAGTAGAAAAAAATAACCGGGTTTGCCGGTTGCGAGCAGCAGGTGGGGGTGGGCTGACGAGCCCACAGAATCGGGTAGAACCATCGCCGGAGAAGATCCTAAATCGACATCGTCCAGGGCGAGCAGGGATTCATTCGACGGCGTGAAATAGTCAAGTACAGTCCCGTTATTGCTCAGTTTCATCACGGAATCCGAGAAATTGTTCCCGCCCGAGTTGGCATCGAACGTTCCGTTCGCGGTTTCCAGATAGATATTGCCTGCGGCATCCACGGCCGGGCCGCCTCCCGACTGCCAGATCGCGCCCTCATTGTTGCCACTGGTCGGGATCCGTTGTAGACCACACGAACTGCTGGGCCAGGGTGGTAGCGTTGTAGCCCATCAGCCAGCCCTGATACGTGTTGTTATCGCCATGCGAGCCGAAAGCCACGTACACGGTGCCGTTGTTGAGCAGAAGGCCTGCCCGCTGCAGATGAAAGAGCGGCACAAAATTGGGGGCGGTGATCAGCACTGGTCCAACGTTTTCAGCACCGGACACCAGGCTGAGTGCATGCAGCCGATGAAAATAAACATTAACGTCTTTTGACTTGGCGCAAACGTAAATGAGTCCAGCGTTGACATCGATGACAGGCGTCGAAGTGATACCAATCTCGGGCGTCAGGTCGTTCAGTTCACCAGTGTCTGCGAACGGAACTGTGGTCTCGCCCGGTGCAAGCATGCTTTTCTTCCACAACTGCTGGCAGGAACTCGAGTCGGCATCATAGGCATACACCCAGTCGCTCTCCGTGACCACGAAAACAACGTTGTGCTTCTTGCCGTCGTTCATCGTGAGGTTGGCGACGTACACGGGTTCGGCGTAGACGTATCCTGGAGCGTCCAAGGTGCAGGAGAAAAGCTTGCCGAAAGTAGTGCCGGAGACTGTGGAAGGCGACAGCGCGTATTCGTTCAGATTTTGCCCGGTGCGCGCGTTGTCGTTGTGGTGCGTGAACACTCCAGGGAGGTCAGTGACCGCGACCGTGACGGCGGAACTCATGGCTCCACTGCCGGCTTGCGCCGTGACACTGTGGTTCCCGGGCGTCGTGGTTGAGCTGGGCGTATAGCTTGCCGTGGTGTCGGTGATACTGGTGATCGTGCCCGCCGCAGCGTTGCCGTTCGCGACCCCATCCACGAACCAGGAAAGCGTCCCCGTGCCCGTCATTGTTGCGGTGAATGTTTGTGATTGCGACGTAGTGACCGCCGCCAGACCCGGCGCGAGGGTGACACTAGCGCCGCCCGTACCGCCGCCGGAACCACCACCCGAACCGCTTCCTGAACCGCCACCCGAACCCGGAGTTGAGCTTGAAGAGTTGCCGCCGCAGGAGATCAGCCCCGGAGAGATCAGGGCTAAGGCACAGGCCAGCAATAGGATGCGGCTACTCATGTTCCGGCCACCCGTGCGCAGGCGCGACGAGGGATGTTTCATCAGCATCTTCAGCATCAAGGGTTCTCCCGAGATTTTGATGTGCAACGCGGCTCTACCGGTTGTCCTTCTATTCGAACGTCGGCGGAATTGGCGGCGCGCCCAAATTATTGAAATCTGCACTTCTGACTAGCAGGTCCTTAGGACGAGAGTGGGCGCTGCACAAGGCATTCAGGCGATTTTACGGAGTTATCGAAGCAAATACAATAACGATGTCAGGCGCCAGGAAACGCGTACGATGCGTGCGCACTAAGTTGCATTTTACGATTCATTGTCCCTCCCGGAGCTACTTCTTCCACTGCCCGCCTGCCGATGAGACAATAGCCAATCATCATGCGGGCCATTCTTGAAGATGTCGCTCCGGGGAAGTGACCAGCCACGAAGTTCCCCAGCCTGAGCTGCGCCCGGGTGGAATCCTGGTGCGGACCGCCTTCTCCGCGATCAGTGCAGGCACGGAATTGGCCCACCGCGAACAGGTGGAACGGTCTCTGCTGGGCAAGGCCTTGGCCCGTCCTGATCTGGTACGGCAAGTGGTCGACTTCGCTCGTACTGCCGGGGTGAAAGCCGCCTATCAGAAAGTACAGTCGCGCTTGGATGCGCTGGTTCCTCTCGATATAGCTGCGCTGGAATTGTGATCGCCGCAGGCCCGGGCGTGGCGGAATTTCAGCCCGGCGATCGGGTCGCCTGCGCCGGCGCAGGCTACGCCAGCCATTGTGAAGTCAATTTCATTCCGAAAAATCTTGCGGTGGGAATTCCGGATGGAGTCCCGCTGGAGGCGGCCTCGTTGAGCGCGATCGGGGCCATCGCGCTCCAGGGTTTCCGTCAGAGTCAGGCGGTGCTGGGCGAGGTCGTGGCAGTGATCGGCGCAGGACTCGTTGGCGTGCTCACGATTCAGCTGGCAAGAGCGGCAGGCTGTCGTGTGATCGCCATTGACCGCGATCTTCAGAGAGTCGAATGCGCCCGGCAGTTTGGCGCGGATCTGGCGCTGGGTTCCTCGGACCGCGATACGCCGGCGCGAGTCCAGGAATTTGCCCGCTACGGAGCTGATGTCGCAATTATTACGGCTGCAAGTCCGTCCGCTGAGCCGATCGAATTGGCGGCCGGTATTTCTCGGGATCGCGGCCGCATCGTCGTAGTCGGCACTGTGGATCTCGGCGTCTCGCGCAGGGCGATGTACATGAAGGAGCTGTCGCTGGTCCTTTCTCGTTCCTACGGACCTGGCCGCTACGATTCTGAGTACGAAGAGGATGGTCGAGACTATCCCGTCGGCCACGTGCGCTGGACGGAGAAGCGCAACATGGAGGCTTTTCTCGATTTGCTGGCTTCAGGAGCGATTCGACGTGTCGCCGTTTCTCGACCGCCGTTGTCCGGTGGAGCAGGGAAGCGCGGCCTACGAGGAGTTGAAGAACACTGGCGCGTACACGGTTCTGCTGGAGTATCCCAATCGGGCCCTGATAAGCATGCCGTTGGCATTGGCGGCTGCATCGCGGGCGCCCCGCTCCGGAGAACTCAGGGTGAGCTGCATTGGCGCCGGCAGTTTTGCGCGCGCTATTCTGTTTCCAGCGCTGACGTAAGACCCGCGGCGTCGCCCTGCACTCGGTTGCGACCGCCTCGGGCGTGGCATCGGAATCAGCCCGCCGATTGTTCGGCTTTGCCCGCGCTGTGCCGACGGCGGAACTGCTGCAGGACAAGGATGCGGACGCCGTCTTTATCCTTTCCCGCCATGACAGTCACGCCCGCTACGTCGTGGCCGCGCTGGCCAATCACAAACCTGTGCTGGTGGAAAAGCCGCTCGCTATCAACCGCGAGCAGCTCGAAGAAATCCGTTGCGCCTACAAGTCAGGGAAAGAGAAAAACCTGGTTCCGTTCCTGATGGTGGGCTACAACCGCCGCTTCGCGCCGTTCACAGAGAAACTAAAACAGTTTTTCGGGGGACGCGAGGAGCCCATGGTGGTGCAAATCCGCGTGAATGCCGGATATATTCCGAACGATCACTGGGTGCAGCGCAAATCCAGCGGAGGAGGAAGGATCCTCGGCGAGCTCTGCCATTTTGTGGACTGGGCCCGCTGCGTGGTGGAGCGCGACATGGTCAGCGTCGCGGCCAACGCCCTGCCGGATGCGGCCCGCTACAACCGCGACAACGTCGTAGCGACCCTCAGATTTCAGGATGGCTCTATCGCGACCATCGCCTATCTTGCAAACGGCGACCGGTCAGTTCCGAAAGAGCAGTTCGAAGTTTTCTGCGAGGGCAAGGTCGGACGCATCGACGATTTTTGCACGCTGGAGCTGGCTCGCGACGGAAAGACCCGACGCACCAAGGCCCGGCGCAACAAAGGACATCAACGGGAGATCAATCTCACCATGGACGCCATTCGCCAGGGCGGTTGTTCACCGATCCCGTTCGAAGAACTGATGGAAGTTTCCGAGGCGACCATCGCGATCGAAGAAGCGATCGCCACCGGAGAGGCGATTTCACTTCGCACCATGCCCATTCCCGCGGAACAGAAAACTGCCGAGAAACTCTGACTCGCAGGATCCGCAAGTCTTTCCGACCACCGCTTGGTACAAGCCTGATCAGGAATTAGGGATAGTGACCCGAACCTGGTTGGAGAACTTGCTTTCGTGCCCCTTCTGATTGACCGCGGTGGTCACATAAAAGTAAGTCTTCCCACTCGCGACCCCGGCGTCGATGAAGGTGGCCTTGGGATTCGGAGTCGAGTTGATTTTTGCGAAGGGGCCCTGGGATGCAGCCCCGCGGTAAACGTTATAGCCGACGACCGAGTTCGCCGCGGAACGCCACGCCAGAGTGACGCTGTGGCTGCTCGTTCCTTTGCCCTGGAAAGTTGCCCGCGCCACGTGTTCGGCATCGCTCTGGAAGCTGATCTTCCCCCCCGACGTCCCGGTGCGGCTCGGCGAAAAAGCAATTTTGAACGGGACGCTCTGTCCGGCGCGTACCGTGAACGGAAAAACAATTCCGCTTACCGAGTATCCATCTCCGCTCCAATCCGCTGATGTCACCATGATGCTGGAATCGCCGGCAGTGAGAGTGCCGGTTTGGTGTTTAACTTTGCCCACTTCCACCTGGCCGAAGTCCAGCGTGGACGGCGAAACCGCGAGGTCCCCGGCAGCAACTTCCCGGTTCGCAGTGCTTCCGCCTCCACAACCGATTGAGATCGTCGTTATCAGGATGGCGAAGCCAAGAAATAGTCGTCCCCGCATGCGCGCTGTGCTCCTCACAATAAAATGTTTGCTTTTGTAACCGACCCTCGAAGGGGTATGACGAGAACTTAAATCGCACATCGAAAACTGAGAAGGTCTGAGTAGTACATAACTTTCGGAGCGTAGCTTAGAACTAACCAAGTTGACGAGCGTCGCGCTCGTGCTCCTCTATTCAGAATTTGCCTTCGTAACCTGGGCCAGTGTCGCTGGCCTGCACGAGCGGGGCGCTCGCGCCTACATCAGCGCAAATAAAAATGGGGCGTGAAATTGTTCACGCCCCGTTTCATTTTACTCAGAGGTCTGCACACCCTAGGGGATCGCAACCTGAGCCTGGTTCGAGTTGGCACTTTCATTCCCGGATCCATCTACGGCGGTGGTGACGTAGAAGTAAGTAATTCCGGACTGAACCGAGCTGTCGGTAAAGGTAGTGTCGGCATTCAGGGAGTTGATCTTGGCGTACGGCCCACCTGACGTGTTGCCGCGATAGATGTTGTAGCCGACTACAGTGGATGAGCTGGGATTCCAGGACAGAGCCACGCTGCGCTGCGGCGCTGCCGCACCCGTTCCGCTCAGGGCTTGCGAGAGAGACGGGTTGGAAGCATTGCTGTTATAGGATCCGCTCGCCGATGCTGCGCCGCTGGACTGAGGCTTGAAGGTCACTGTGAACGAGGTGCTCTGTCCGGCCGTCAGGGTCAATGGGAGAGCCAGTCCGCTGATCGTAAACTCGGAAGTGCTCATGTTGGCGCTCGACACCGTGATGCTGGATCCGCTGGCGCTGAGCGAGGCAGTCAAGCTCTTGCTTTGTCCCACGGTGACCGTGCCGAAGCTTAGCGTAGCGGGACTGACCGCCACCTGGCCTGAGACGGTAGCGGTCCCCGCCAGGGTGATGGTGACATTCGCATCCGATGCATCCGAGACCACCAAAATCGATCCCGTTGAAATTTCCGCCCGAAGTGGGCTTGAACGTGGCAGCGAAGGTAGAACTCTGCCCTGGGTTCAGGGTCAGCGGAAGTGTCAAACCGGTGATGCCGAAGCCGGTGCCTGAGACCTTGGCCTGAGTGATGGTGACGGTCGCTCCGCCCGAGTTCGTCAAAGTCTCCGACTGGGTGCCGGTGGCATTAACCTGAACTCCGCCAAAATTGAGGCTGGAGTCGCTGGTGCTCAGTACGCCGACAGCGGCGGCGTTTGCCACCAACGGAACCGTGAGCGTGCCATTGGCTGCGTCGCTGGTAAAGGACAACCCGCCGCTTACGGCGGTGGTTGATTGCGGCTTAAAAGTCACGCTGAACGGTGTGCTCTGGCCCGGCGCCAATGTTACCGGAAGGCTCAAGCCTCCGACGGTAAAGCCGGCTCCGGTAACGTTTGCCAGGGACACCGTCACAGTGGAGCCGCCGGAATTGGTGAGTGCGCCCGATAAGGTCTTGCCCTGACCAGCCTGCACGCTTCCAAAGCTCAGGATCGAGGGATTCGAAAGCAGCGTGCCGGAAGTGGTTGCGACGGCCGATAACCGGCACGTTCACCCCTGCGGTCGAGTCGTCGGTAGTAACGACGATGCTTCCACTGGCGTTGCCCGCTGCCTGCGGCGTAAATGTGACCGAGAAACTCTTGCGCTGGCCCGCGCCCAAGAGTCAGAGGGAAGGTAATGCCGCTCATCCGGAAGCCCCTGCCGGTGACGGTTGCCTGGCGTATGGTCAGGTCCGCACTGCCGGAGTTGATCAGGGTCGCCGACTGGGTCATGCTGGCGCCAATCTTTACTTTGCCCAGGGCCAGACTTGCGGGCGAGACGGCGAGTTGCCCGCCACCCATCCCAGTTCCCGTCACGGGCGCGCTGACGTTGGCTGAAACGGTGTTCAAGGCCACCGTGGTGAATTGGCCATCCCGTTCACCAAACGTGTCAGGACGACGTGGCGCCTTTAGCGCAATCGTACCGAACACCGCGATCGTGCCGCTCGCGTTGCCACCGGCAGCGGGTGTAAAGCTCACCTTGATAGTGACGCTCTCTCCGTGCTTCAGAGTTTGTGGCAAGGTCAGTCCGGTCAGAGTGAATCCTTTTCCTGTGGTCGCGGCGTGAGTCACGGTCACGGGAAGCATTCCAGAGTTGGACAAGGTGGCTGATTGGGTTTGGGTCAGTCCGATCTGCACGTTCCCGAAACTTATCATGCTCGGGTTCAGTCGCAGCCGGCTCCCGAGGGTCGCCGTGCCTCTTAAGGAAAAGACGGAGAACACACGGTTCACGTTGCTGGCGAGAACAATCTTGCCTTGGGACCGTTCCGCCACTCTGGGGCGAATAGGCGATCTGGACAGTGACGTGTGCGCCTGGCGCCAGAGTCAGAGGCAACTTTTGGCCGGTGACTTTGAACTCGCTCTGATCAATCTGAGCGCTGGTGAGGACGATCGGAGACTTGGTGTTGTTGGTGATGGTGTTGCTGCGCACTTGAGTCGTGCCTACTGGTACGCTGCCGAAGTCCACAACGGCCGCGGTCGCGGACAGCCCAGTGTTCGATCGCGCCCCCGGTGTGTTGGCGTCAAGGGCTCCGCAGCCCAGCATGGTCATCAAAGAGAAGAAAACGATTATTAACTTGCCGCGAGCGCCTAAATCCTTCACGGAGGGCCTCTAAGCCGTACGGCCATACGGCGGGGGATTTACCAGCTCGCTGCACCATTCCGAGTGCCAATCCGGAAACTGACTGAAACGTGGAATAGCGCAGCCAAGTGCAGTGTCCACGGGGGTTTGTCCATACGGGTAGATACCGTAGGTGAATGCGGACGACGGCCAGACGGCCATGCCCAAAATGGAACACTGGTTACCCGGGTACTTTGTCGCCGCGGATGAGCGAGCGAGAGGCCAAGCAATGGCCGGAAATTCTTGTGGAGAGACTGTGCGGCTAGCAGCGAAAACAGTGGGGAAAATGCTGTTCGCAAGGATCCTAATCTCACCACTGAGGACAAGAGCAGTGACGGGTGGGAGCTATCTTCGGAGAATGGCCATCGAAGAATATGGCTACCAAAGAATGGTTGAAGTGACGAAAGGGAACATCCGGCAGGGAGACTTTTGGGTCTCGGCGGTACTGCCGTGCTGCAACTCGCGCCGTATACAGGAAGCGGTTCTCATGCCGCCACGGAACGAGCGGTCAGGAGATCGTTGGTTCTGTGGACCGTGAATTTCGACCCACGCGCGAGAACGCGTATTCGCAAACGAAGAAGATCTGACGGGTACACAACTACAGTTAACGCCGCAGGTGCAGGTGCTCATGGCAACCAGTGCAAAGGGTGATCACAGTTCAAGTCGTCATCATCGCCCTGCTGACTGCGCAGTCGCTTGTGATGCACATGCAAATTTTGTCTGGAACCGCAGAATTGGCATCGCCAGCCATCACGGCGGAGAACCTGTTTTCTGAGTAGATCGGCTCGGGCTCTTCGAGTAGTGGCTCTTGGGGCAGCGGCTCCTCCGATAGCGGCTCCTCCGGTAGCCCCCCGTTTCGAACCTAGCCGTGAAAGGATTTGCTCGGCCATTCAACCGGTTCGTAACCGGCGCAAGAGGCGGGTTAGAAACCGCGCCTGCGGGTCGAATAACCTGCACCATCGGAATGCGCAATGGTATGCTCACGGAATCAAAGCCGTGGTCACTGCGCTATGAAGAAGATCCTGAAGGTCATTGTGCAGGCGATCAGTTTGGCCTGCGCGTTTCCGTTTGCTTTGCTTTCGCTTTTCGGGCGGATCGAACCGCTGTACCTAATCGGTGCCGAATGCTTCGCGCTGCTACCTGGTCTCCCGGGCGATTATGTGCGGATCGCCTACTATCGCTTGACCCTCGAAAAATGCGCCCTCGAAAGCCGGATACAGTTTGGCTCTTTCTTTGCGCATCCGAGAGCCGCAGTGGGCCGCGATGTCTATATCGGCGGTTATTGCGTTTTGGGATGCACTTCGATTGGCGACCGGACCCATCTCGCTTCGGGCGTGCAGATCCTGAGCGGGCGGCATCAACACGGTCGTGATAGCGCAGGTAACCTTCTCGGCGCGAACCAGAGCGCGTTTGAAACGGTACTCATTGGATCCGATTGCTGGATTGGGGCCGGCGCGATCGTGATGGCGGATGTGGGACCGGGAACCACTATCGGCGCAGGAGCGATAGTCTCCAAACCGATACCGCCCGGCACGGTGGCAGTGGGCAATCCGGCTCGCGTGATCAAAACGATTGACGAACAGGTTCGCTGATCCCCTTGGACCAGTGTTTACTGCACGATCAACGTGAGTGAGGATGCCTGGGTCGCAGAGCCTGAAATCGCAGTGACGGTGAGAGTATAGCTTCCCGCCGGAGTTCCGTTGGGGTTTGGCTGCTGACCGCCGCCGCTACTGTTGCTGGCGTTTCCTCCACAGGAGGCGAGGAACAACAACAACGTCAACGGTGCTAGCCAGATATATTTGCGAATTGACCGCTTGGGCACGCTCATGCCAGGCCAAACTACAATTCCCAGCGCAGCTACCGTCCACAACCAGGGCATAGGCGTGGAAGCAGGTGAATGAAGCGCACCGATCATCCGCGATGTGGTCGTAACGCTGACATTAAAGGTGGCGGGGATGGTCGAACTAAATGGTTCGCTGGTGGGTACGGAACAGTTCGCGCCGATCGGTGCTCCCGTGCAACTTAAAGAAGCGGTCCCAGAGATCCCGGCCCCCCCAATGGAAAGAGTGAAGGAAGCGGCTCGGCCTGCAGCTACCGTGACCGAATCTGAAGCTCCGGGGCCGAGACGGAGACCCAAGTCTGGATTGCCCGTTGAAGTATAGGTATAGCCATTGGCTAAGGCGCCACTTTTCCCGCCGGAATTCGTGACTGTCACCGTTACTGCACCGGCTACAGCCGCCGGAGTTGTCGCCGAGATCACCCTGGTGTTTAGAACGACTACGTTTGTGGCTGCGTTTCCGCCAAACGTTACCGTGGCTCCGGACGCGAAGTTTGTCCCGTTGATCGTCACGTCCGTACCACCCTCGACCGGACCAGTGTTCGGATCAATGCTGGTCACCGTGGGTGTTGGCGCCGAAGCCATCACAAAGGTCGCCATCTGCATCACCCAATTGCCCGAACCGCTGGCGGCGGACGCACTGTAGCTGCTGGTACTACTCACCATTTGGTCTTCTGCTATATCCATGTTCGGCGTAGTAATGATCCGGGAAATAAATCCCGCCCCCGCCGCCGTGAAGGTGGATCCGGTCATGCCCGCACCAAAGACCAATTCGTTCGGTGAAGTCGTGGTGGCCGCACCGCTGCTCGCACTCGTCCCGCTGCCCGCCGCCCCCGCCGTCTTGTCGAGCGGACTCACCGTGTCCAGCCCGCTGTACTCGAGCACTCGAAGATCTACGAACGCTGCCGCCTGGTTGAACGTCACCGTCACCGTATTGCTGCCCGCAGCGATGTTCTTGGCGTAGTAGATCGACTGGCTCAACCCCGTCCCGCTCGTCGGTCCGATGGCCAGCGCATAGGTATTTCCGCGGCTGTCGGTTATGCTACTCAAAGTCGACGTCGTGTCATTCCACCCCACGGCCACAATATTCAAGTCGCCTGCTGTCTGTGCTGCCGGGTACGTAACGGAAACGGACGCACTTGGGGTCTGCGGTGTCGCCGCATTCACCTGCACGAAACCGATCGTGCCGCCCCCGATGGACGTGAAAGCGTAGGCGCCGGCCAAGCTTCCGCTTTGGCCATTCGTGTTGGTGACCGTCACAGTGACGGCGCCTGCGGCGTGCGCCGGAGTCATTGCAGTAATCAAAGTGCTGGTCAGGACGGCCACGCTGGTCGCCGGGAGACCGCCGAAACTCACGGTCGCTCCCGCCGCGAAGTTGGAACCGGTAATCGTCACCGCAGTGCCGCCGGCCGCGGTCCCGCTGCTGGGAGAAACGCCGCCGACCGTCGGCGCAGTGCCAGACGTGGAGGTTCCAGCCTTGAACGCCACCATTTGCATTATCCATGGCGCCGCGCTGACCATGGATGACCAGGCGTTATAGCTGCCGCCGACGTTCACGACTCGATCCTCGACAATATTCTGAGTAGTAGCGGTGAGAACTCGAGTGGTGAAGGGCGAACCCGCGACGATATTCTTTGCGCCCACAATGTTGGCGCCGATAATCAGATCATTGGCGTTGCTAAGCGCTGCCGTGCCACTGTCGGCGATACTGCTGTTTCCGCTGGCGCCGATCGCCGCATCCAGGGGAGCGACAGTATCCACTCCGCTGTATTCGAGAACTCTAACGTCAGGAGAGACTGCGGCCTGGTCAAAAGCAAGGTTAATGGTATTGCTGCCAGAGCGGATGTTTTTGGCGTAGTAGATTGACTGCCGCTTCCCTGTCCCCGTGGTCGGACCGACGGCCAGGGTGTAGGCATTTCCCAGAGTATCCGTAACCGACTGGACATTCGAAGTGGTGTCACTCCAGCTCAACACGACAACATTCAGATCGCCTCCGCCTTGCGCTCCCGAAAATGGGACGGAGACGCTCGCCGTGGTCGACTGGGGCGTCGCCGATGCCGACTGAGCAAAACGGATCCCGTTCGCCGCCGGCGGGTTCAAGCCGTAAACCAGCAACTGGCCCGAGAAGCTGCCCAAGTAGACTTTGCCGTTCGCCACCGTAGGCGGGTTGAACTTCGCGTACATGCCAACGTCGTCCCGGGCCGCGTTTTGTTTGCTGTCCCAAAGTTCCGTGCCAAGGTTGGTGGCGTCAAAGGCGCGCAGAATTCCTGGGACCGAGGGGCCGGTCGCAACACCAGAAAAAGAAGTCGAACCCCAGACGATGCCGCCGCCCACCAGATCTCCGTTTGCGGAAATCGAGAGCGGAGCCGAGTTGGAAAAGCCACTGCTGTTCTGGACCGTGCTTTGCGTAACTGGCGTGGTCTGGAACAGGGGGCCCACGTACTTGTAGGCTTTCAGAAAGTCTTTCGGTCCCCACAAGTAGACGACTGGCCCATTGTTCGGGCTGTTCCAATAGACCGGTGCTCCGAAGTAGGCGCTGGTGGCAGCGGTAAATTGCTGAACGTCGTTGTCAAAGCCCGAGTTGAAGTGACCCATGTTCGTGCTGTCAACCACCCGAAACAGCTTGTCTTTGCCAATCCCAACGAACAGGTTTGTCCCCGGTATCGCCATGGGGCCGCCTGATCCCAAATCTACGTCACCGCTGAACAGACTGGCTTGATTGGAGGGTGTGAAGTAGTCGGCCACCGCGAGACCGCTCGTGGTGCTGATTCTTAAAAATGAATCGCCGTAGTCTTTTCCGGAGGTGTTCGCATTAAAATCGCCGTTTCCGGTCATGGCGTAGATATTGCCGGCAGCGTCTCCCGCCAACCCCTGGCCTGCCGCCCATAGTCCGCCGTCACTGCCATTCGGGGTCATGTTCAGAATGGACACTTGCTGGAGCGTGGTGGCGTCGTACCCCATGAGCCACCCGTGGAAATTTCCCATGTCCCCGACCGAGCCGAAGCCCAAATAGACGATGCCGTTCATGAGCAACAAGCCGGGTCGCTGCAGATGGAAAGTCGGATCAAAGACCAGAACACCGCCGCTGCTTCCGGTGCCGCTGCCCGTCACCTGGCCGGTAATTTCTGTTGGACCCGCGAGCTGCTCGGCTCCCGACGTCGGACCCAAAGCGTGCAAGAAAAAATGATAGGTGCTGTCGCTGGTCCGCTTGGTCTTGGCGACCACGTAAATGATTCCGGCAACGGGATCGATCACCGGAGTGCTGGTGATGCCAATTTCTGGGTTGATGTCGAGATAGGGACAATCAGAGGGGTTCGTGTCTCCAGTGATAATGCAGATGTCCTGGCTGGGTACCGGCGTTCCCAGGTTGACTTGCCACAGCGGCGTTACCTGGGTGGCATCATCGGCGTCGAAGGCATAGACGCTATTGTGCTGGGTCGCAACATACACGACGTTGCGTGTTTTTCCCTGGATGGTCAAATTGGGCACATAAAGAGGTTGGGCATAGATCTGGCCGTCAACCGTCCGCCAGAACAGCTTGCCAAAACCGCCCACGTTCACGTTCGAAGTGTTCAGAATGGTTTCATCGAGGTTCTGACCGGTGCGTCCAATATCATTGTGATGGGTGAGTACCGACACCTGGGCCCAGCTGGGGGTAATCATGGACAAGCAGACCAATGCCAGCAGCAGCGAAATGAATCTAGGTCTGCAAAACATGATCTCGCTCTTCTTGATCTGGGAACTAGTCTTGTCCGAGCCCAGGCCGAACGTCACTTCAGTGGCAGCCTGTGCTCGTTGCGGATGCTTCAGCCACACGATGCCTACATCACACGCGACGGGAACGGATCCAGTGGGTTCAAGCGCAAAATTCGTAAATGTAACAAGACGGTTGAGGGAGTACCGGCACAGGCGATGAACTCGCCAGTCGCGCGACATATCCGTAGTTGCTGCAATCCTTCTTCCAAGCATACTTAACTAAATGAATGGGTTGTGGAGTTGAGGCTCTGCGAAGGCGCAATATCTTGCAACTTGGTCAGTTGCAGGTGGCGAAGCCAAGTCGTTGCCTCGTCTCCCCCACGCGACCTAGTTGTTTCTTGATCCCCGAACATGAAACTCAGGCGCATTGAGGAATTTTGTTACCCAAAATCACCGAATTACGTCGAATTCTTGTACAGCGCGCCCGCGCGGCCTCGCCGCTCCCATTCGGTCGACTTCTAAGGGCGCGCACGGGCCTCGATCCCCCTAGAGTCCCAAAGAGTCCCCACTTTTCCCCCTGGTTATCAGACAACCGCACGTCACCGCCCTCCATCCAAATAACGTCATGCTGACCGGTAGACGATTCGTCGGTAGCATCCTTCCTTCCGTCTTGAAGCGTCGCCATTACCTACACCTGCTAAGCGCTGCCGAGACACCGCCCGATCTACTGAGGTGCCGCGAGTACATCAGAGAAGGGGATTGTGTCCTAGACCTCGGTGCAAACATCGGCACCTATTCCAAAATCCTGTCGGAATGGGCCGGCCCAACCGGCAGAGTCCACGCCTTCGAGCCGATTCGAGAAACGTTCGGCTACCTGACTGCGGGAATAAGAAGGCTTGGCTTGCGAAACGTGACCTGCCACAATGCCGCCGTTTCTTCGCACACTGGAGAAGGAAGAATGGTTATTCCTGACGCCAACATGTACAAGGCCGAAATATCGGACAGGGGATCGTCCGTGTGGCTTGTCAGATTGGATGACCTCTTCGCAGAGAGAATCTCGTTCATCAAGTGCGACGTTGAAGGGCATGAACTGCAAGTAATCCAGGGTAGCGAAAAACTGCTCCGCAAGTGGCACCCAGCTTGGCTCATGGAAGTGAGCAGGCCTGACGTGCCAGAAATGATGCGGAGTTATGGGTATCGCGCTACCCGACTGGAGCACGATTGGCTGTTTGTTCCAGACTAGCCTTTCATCATAGTCATCTTAGACATCCGGATTTAGCCTCGGTCCTCATCAGTATTCTTCCAAAAGATCTTGGGTATGGTCATCGGGCCAGGCCTCGACCCGGTGGTAAGGTCCGACTGTCCTGCTGTCACGAACAGGCCTCATTGTCAACCCCGTCGACGCACCGCAAAACCGTAAGCGAATTCCCATCAGCGAGGTCCGCGGAAACAAATCAATTGGGAAGGGAGGCATGCCAAATGCCAGCCAAATATAAAGGGCAGGACTCTTTTACGGTGCAAGAAATACAGCAGATCAAAGAAAACTTACGGCTACTTACGGGAGTTGCATCGTGATATCTATCGCGAACTTCGACAAATGTCAGCGTCAACCGTCACTGACAAGCGAACGGATATCTCCTTCTGCACGGCGGCCGGGGAGATTTGCGGCGCGCTGAGGGTTCTGGTGGAGATAACGAGTTCTGGCCAAGAACAAGTGCCGCGGGTTGTATTTGTAGTCAGCGTTATTTGTGGCGACTGTACTCTTCCGCCTGACAGGTCTAACGACTATCCGAGGACCGGGATTCCAGCGCCCTATTCGGAATATCTCGCTGACCTCGATCATGTCTTCGCTTTTGCAAATCGGAGCGGACGCCGACTGGCACGGCATATGCGACACGGGAATTCTCCCAGCACTCCTTCTAAGGGACTCCTGAAAGTGGTGGCTGCACTCATAAAAGAGCGCCGCTACTTCCGGGAGACAGCTGCTGCGCAGCCACCGCCAATCGAATGGCAGGATAACGTCCAGACTGTTCCGTGTGTCACAAGCCAGCAAAGTTCATCGACGACCCGATGAAGCGTTAAGCCTGGCAGTCAGTTCGATCGAAAGTCGCTCTACCAGAGCCGAAACTGGGGGGACCATGAAAAATGATCAGCAAGAAGTCAATCCGCAACCGCAGAGTTCGAACATTGAAAACCCATCAGCAGCCACCCCAACCGCTGGCTAATAACAATGGACACGAGACCAATGAACCGGAGCGAGGGTACCGGGGGAGCCAACGGAAAACGAACCGGGTCCGCCAGAAAAATCGAAGCGAACCGGCGGAACGCCCGAAAGTCGACCGGACCAAAAACAGCGACCGGCAAGAAGAGAGTGTCAAGGAATGCCATCAAGCACGGGGTTCTATTCCAAATGGCTGTTGGTCCAGCACCAGGATGGTGAGGAAAGCCAGAGCGAATACGACGACTTCTATGCCGACGTATTCAAACATTATCAGCCGGTGAGCTGGCTTGAAGAAAAACTGGGTTGATAAGATCGCAGTGTGGTCCTGGCGGCTGCGCCGCGTGATACGCTATGAGAGCGTTCAGCAATCAAAGGCAGATGACGCAGAAGAACCGGGGTCTGCACCAGCCAGCAGCTCTGAATTGGCCGCATTGACGGATCATCTTTTTTTCCTACCGAAGGAAGGGAAAACCAGCTACGGTTTGAAGCCATGATTAGCCGACAACTGAACCACGCAATTGCAGAGTTGGAGAGACTGCAGACATCGCGAAAAAATGGCGGAATTACGAAACAAAGCCAAGAAGTTATTTAGTTTCAACAGGGCGAGGGAGTGCGGAGTGGAGCACCCCAGCGAGCAAAAACGCGCAGCCATACCCTGCCGATGCACGGTGCGTCAACGCAGCGGACCGCGCCATCCCTGCGTCGGTGCGCGGTCCGCTGCTGATCACGGGGGCGAGGTGTTGAAGTAACGAAAGGCCGCAGCGACGGTTATTTTCCTCCATGGCTACGACGAATTTCACGCAGTCCGCGCAAAAGGGCATCATTCTCGCCGGTGGATCGGGCACGCGTCTCTATCCCGTCACCCACGCGGTGTGCAAGAGCCTGCTTCCGATTTACGACAAGCCCATGATTTATTACCCGCTCTCCACTCTCATGCTGGCGGGTATTCGGGACATTCTCATCATCTCGACGCCGCACGATGTATCCCGGTTCGAACAACTGCTGGGGGATGGGACACGCTTCGGCCTGAATTTTCAGTATGCGGTGCAACCCCGGCCTGAAGGAATCGCGCAGGCGTTCCTGGTGGGTCGCGATTTCATCGGCTCCTCGGGCTGTGCGCTGGTGCTGGGCGACAATATTTTCTACGGTCACGACTTCGCCGAACTCCTCAGGCAAGCCGGTCAGCAACAATCGGGTGCGCGGATATTTGCTTATCCGGTGCAGGATCCCGAACGCTACGGCGTGGTGGAATTCGATCCGCAGGGGAAAGCGCTGAGTCTCGAGGAGAAGCCTAAGGCGCCCAAGTCGCGCTACGCCGTCACCGGACTTTATTTTTACGACAACCAGGTGGTGGACATCGCGAAGTCGTTGAAGCCTTCCGCGCGCGGGGAGCTGGAAATTACTGACGTCAACCAGGAATATCTAAGACGCAAACAGTTGGAAGTTGTGGTGATGGGCCGTGGCATGGCATGGCTCGACACGGGAACGCACCAGACCATGCTCGAAGCCTCACTCTTCATCCAAACCATCGAGACTCGACAGGGGCTCATGGTCGCGTGTCCGGAAGAAATTGCGTTTCGCTACGAATACATTACGGCGCAGCAACTGGAGGAGACGGCATCCGGCATGAAGGGCAATGCTTACGGCGCGTACTTGCAACAGTTGCTGCGGGAAAAGGTGTTCTGAAAGATTCTACCGGGATCGTCTCCACCATGAAGGTTACCCAAGCCGCACTGCCAGGGTTGCTCGTTCTCGAGCCGAAGGTGTTTCGTGACCCCCGGGGCTATTTCCTGGAGAGCTACAACGAAAAAACTCTGGCGGAAACGGGTATCCGTGAGCGCTTTGTGCAGGACAACTACTCCTATTCGATCCACAACGTCGTGCGCGGCCTGCACTACCAGATTCGACCCCAGGCCAAACTCCTACGGGTTGCGGTAGGCGAGATTCTCGATGTGACGGTGGACCTAAGGCGCAGTTCACCGTCCTTCGGACAATGGTGTGCCATGAACCTTTCCGAGGCGAACCAGAAATTGTTGTGGATCCCTGCTGGTTTTGCACACGGGTTCCGCGTCCTCTCTGAGAATGCTCACGTGATTTACAAGGTGACCGATTTTTATGATCCCGCGGCCGAACGCACGATCGCATGGGACGATCCCGAGTTGAAGATTGATTGGCAACTCAGCCATCCCCCGATAATCTCGGCGAAGGACGGTCTCGGCGTGTCCTTTGCAGACGCTGAGGTATTCGCATAACGACAGAAGAGCCCACCCTTGCCGCCACCGGCCCGCTCCTGAGAGTGAAGCTGTGAATAATTTCACAGCAATGTCACACAATGTCTTGACAGCAGTCGCTCGGCAAGTGCAGAATCACACGCAATCACGGTAAAACACCAGCCGCTTTACCTACCAGCCTCTGAGGCTTTTGCCTCTTACAAACTCCCCTGGATCAGCCTCGCGCAGGCGAGCCTGGTTCGCATAGAAAGGCTGGAAGCATGATGAGCATCGTGCGTAATTTGTGGCATGACGATCAGGGTCAGGACATCGCTGAATACGCGGTGATGCTGGCGGTCATTCTGGTGATCGTCGTCGGCACCATACGTTTGGTGGGCGGCAATGCCAACAACGTGTTCTCGTCGGTAGGCAGCTCCGTCCAATAGTAGTTAGATTCGAATCGCGGCGGCATCGCCGCGAGAGCATAGTTCAGGGCGAGTGCAGAGGCTTGGCCGCGCGTTGGGATTGTTGCGGCCTGTCATCCTGAAGAAGCGGAGCGCGCACACAGCAAGCGCTTCCGACGAAGGATCTGTGCATTCTGGGACGATGGTAGCGCTTCGTGTTCTGCACGCAAAACTGGAGGAATGCCTGGGGCCTTCGCTTGCTTGGCGTCCCGCTTCGCGGGACGAAAGATTGCGCTCGGGATGACAACTCTTGGGAGATGATTACCTCGCGCCGAATTGCAGGCGCAGTCCAGCGCGGGCGAGAATCGGTGGGCCGACGGTAAGCACCGGGGTTCGTCCCACGTCGTAACGCCGGTTGGTCAGGTTCTCCACCGCGACAAACAAATCCACACCGTGACGCAGATGTGTGCGATGCGGTGGCGTCGAGGACGAAATAACGTCTCAGCAGCAGTGTGTTCTGGTCGTCGTCGAACTGGTTCCCTCCGAAGCGTCCCTGCACTCCGAGAAGAATAAAAGGCCGGGAGTAGCTGGCCTGGAAGGTGAACTGGTGGCGGGGAATCTGCGGAACATCGAGGCCCACCAGGCTCGGATTCAGCCCGGCCAGGGCCGGATCGATGGTGAAACTGGTCACCGTGGCGTCGGTGTATTCGTAGCCGCCGGAGAGTGTCACCGAATTGCTCAGGCGTCCGCTGGCTTCGAGTTCCACTCCCTGAGAGCGCGTGCTTCCCAGATTCTGGCGCTGCCGGGTGATCAGGTTGGGAGTTGTGGTCAACGTGACGTTGGCCACGGGGCGCGTGATCTGGTTCCAGAAAAAATTGCTGCGCAGCATCACGCGCTGGTTCCAGCCGGTGACGATGGCGCCGCCTTCCGCGCCGGTCAGGCGTTCGGCGCGAAGGTTAGGATTGAATTCGGTAAACACATTGCCCGCGCGAAAACCGCGATAGAGTTCGTTCAGAGTGGGCGCGCGGAATGCGCGATAACCCGAAGCGGTGAGCGACACATTGCTGGTGAGCTTGTGCAGCAGCGCCAGGCGCGGACTGAAGAAGGTCTCGCTGCGATCGGGCAGGGGAGCCGCGCCGACCGGCTGCGCAGGATTGGGCGGCGCGAAGGCATCGAAGTTCTGCCAGTGGTCCACCCGTCCGCTCGCGGTCAGCAGCCAGCTCGGAGTTATGCGGATGATGTCCTCGAAATAGGCGCCCCAGTTCACTTCGCGTCCTCCGCCCGCGGAAGTGCTGGTGGGATTGCCGCCGAAGAATCCCTGCTCGTTGGTTTGGCCGTGAGTGTTCGACTTCCTCCAGCCCCGCCACCAGGTGCTGGCGCGTCCCCACCGAATGCTGCCATTGGACGGAAAATCCTACTTGCTGGGCGGGGACATCCTGGGTGCGAGTCAGGCTCTCGCTGTTGCGATCGGCGGCGATGGACAGAGAACGACTGGTTCAGGCTCTGACGGCTGGCATAGGCATGCAGCTGTGAAAGCGCCCAGTTCATGCCCGTCCCAGTTTCCGCCGAGGTCGAGTTCGCGAATGGTGGTGCTGTTGGTCTGCAGCGGCGTGCCGTTGTGCCGCGATTCGCCGAACAGCGATCCGCGAACAAAAATACTGCCGCGATCGCCAAACTTGCGTCGCACGGTGAGGTCGCCGCTGGCATCCTGCGAGTTCACGGGCGTGTCTACGGTGCCTCTCAAATCAGAGGGCACGGCAATGTAGCCGTCGGTGCGGAAAAGCTCCGAGGTCAGGCCGATGGCCCACGGTCCCATGCTCCGGCTGGCGGCCAAAGAAAGATCGGGTGAGTTCTCATTTCCGTAGGCGGCTTCGAGCGAAATTGCGTTCCGGTCGACCGGCGTCGCGAATAATATTGATGACTCCGCCCGAGTGCGTCCGACCCGTAGAGATGGGATGCGCCGCCGCTGGCCACTTCGATGCTGCCAATGCTTACGCGCGGCACCCGGTCCCAGTACACCCATCCGCCGAAAGGGATCGTTCAGAGGGAAGCCGTCGCTGAGCACCAGGGCGCGGCTGGCGCCGCTCGCGCCCAGGCCTCGCAGGGAGACGCCTTGCGTGGTCGGATTCGCGGCGCGGCTGGTGGTGCGGCGAAAGAGGCTGAATCCCGGCACCTGGCGCAGGATGTCGTCAGTCCGGAACGCGGCAGTAGTCTGTCAAGTCCTGAGCAGAAAGAATGGTGACGCTGGTCGCGCTTTCAATGACCCGCACACCGGTGCGATTGGCGGTGACCGTCACCTGCTCGGCGGCGGAAGCGGGCAGCAACACGATCTGAAGAAGGTCGGCGTCGGCGGCCCAGGCCACGGTTCGCGTCTGAAATCCGGCGGCGGAAACTTTTACTTCTCCTGAGTCGGCCGGCACTTGCGCAAATGCGAAACCGCCCCGATCGTCGGTGGTCACTGTCGCCGAAGAGGAACCACTATTAAGTACCACTTCGGCTCCAACAATCGCTGCCCCCGTCTGATCGCTGACTACGCCGGAGATCTGGCGTGGCGGCGGACCTTGAGCGAACAACGCCAGAGGCGCGGTCAGGCTGAGCAACCCGATCCAAAGGATTCGCGGCGCCACTGATGACCTCCGGAATGATGACAGATATTGAAAAAGCAGGACGATCCCCCTTGATCGAAGCCGTGCCAGAAGATGCCTTCAACTCAATGTACCGAAAAACCAGCTTGGATCATAATGCGTTAGTGGGGTCAGTCGAACCGCACTCTGTCATCCTAAGGAAGCGTAGTCCTTTGCTCCGACGAGGGACCCATGCATTCCGAACGATAGGAGCGGCAAGGCCCTGCCAGATCGGGCGATGCGTTTTTACGCTGGATTGAGCAGACACTGCATGTAGGGGGCGGGGAATGCAAAAGTCCGTCGCCTGTTCTCGTCCCGCTGCGCGGGACGAGAGCAGGCGCTCAGGGTGACAGCCTTACGCGCGCCGGGGATGAGTGGGAGCCTGTTTAAACTGACTCATTGCCCATTATGCGTCCGGGACCTTTGACAGATTTTGGCATCCTCTCGCGACGTCGATATTCGCCGCTCACAAACTGCAATGGTTTTCATCTTGAAGTCGTGCGGCGCGCTCCGCCGCAACATTAACTATTGTTGTATCAACTACTTACGCAATCCCTCTTGGCATGTCGATTGCCCCTCTATTTTTCGAACATAGGAGCGTGGCTCGCCACCACCTTCCGCAAGGGACATCAGCAACATGCCGCTTCGCAGATTGGGTTTCTTGCCGGGATATTTTCTGTTTCGGCCTTGTGCTTCGCTTCGATCGGATCCACTCCCGCTCAGAGTTGCCGGCGGACAGGTTTCGCTGGCTGAGCGGGAACATCACGTCTGGACTTCGGCGGTGCACGATTCGGAATTTGCCACCGTGGCGCACCCGGCCGCGCGCGCCGAATGCGGAGCGGTGCAGCCGCCGCAGGCGCTGGCCACCCCGGATCCCTTGCTGGACGAAGACCGACTTGAACGCGAAAGTCAGTGTCAGCTTCATCATTGGGACTGACGGCCGAGTGCATAGCGCGCTGATTCTGGAAAGCGCCGGGCCCAACGAAGACCGGACCATCCTTGATGCCGTGCGCTTCTGGCGTTATCGTCCCGCCCTGTGCAATGGTGTACCAACCGAGGCAGAGGCCAAGGTGGAGTTTTCCAGTCGCTAGGAAAATTTTCGACTAGAATGAGCCGACGGTAGTTGTCTTAGTTCAGAGCCGGCAGGCGGCGGATTACGCCGGCAGCCATGGACGATCAGCGCAAACATGGATGACCCAAGCTCTGCTCGCCCAATCCAAGGCTGGCGTGCTCCGGGCCATGCAGCAGTTTGCCCTGGAGCAAAGCGTGGAAGAATCGGTGAAAGTGACATTCTGAATCTGAAAACGCGGGCCGGCAAACGTGCACGGCTTGCGGAAGCCCGAATCGCAAGGGAAACAGTTTTTGCGCCAGTTGCGGGGTGCCATCTGCCGAAGACGCCGGAAGGGGCGGAAATCGCGCCGCTCGAATCCGAAGGCCGTACCGGAAGCGCCCGGCGACCATCACTACCATCATCATTATCATCATCACTATTTCTCCGAGGGCGGCGGCATGGAGCAGGCGGCAGCTCCCGACGTGCGGTCGGCGGTCGGCGGTGGCTCTCCCAGTCGCGACCTCGCCCGGGTGCGTTCCCCGCTGAGCGGGGCGTCGTTGAGCCGGGCCGAAATCGCTCTCCGCAAAGCGACCCAGGATTGGGCGCTGGCCTGCAACACGAAACAACTGGACGATCTGGTTGACCTTTATCTTCCGGATGCCACGGTGCTGCGGCCGAATGTTCCAGCAGTGCGGGGCGCGGCCGCCATTCGCGAATTTTTCTTCGGACTGCTCGACGCCGGAATGAGCGAAGTGGAAATGGATCCCCAGCGGGCTGGAATTGTTCGGCGACTACGGTTACGAGGCCGGGCGCTGCAAGTCACTGGTCCCGAGCGCCGTGGGCAAGCGGCGCGAGGAGCGTGGCAAATATCTGGTCCTGCTCAATCGCCAGGCCAACGGCGACTGGAAGATTCTGGCTGATAGCTGGTCCAGCGACCTGAGTCTCGGAGGCGTGACGGAATCGCCGGTGAAGCCGGCGGCAGCTCCCGGCGCTCCGATTGCGGGGCCGCTGCGTAAGCCTTAGGTTTTGTTGTGATCCTGAGGCAGTAGCTGCTTCGCGCAGGCGAAGCAGTTGCATCGTCGAAGCACCCCTACGCGCTCCGCGGCCCGCCGCAGCCAGTCGCCTTTTCGTATGAGCCCGACAACATCATGTCTTTTCGATTTTGGGTAAGAAGATTGAGTGAGTGCGGCAAAATCCCAAGGTTTGTCTGGAAGCAGACGAAATAGGAAATCGATCGAGTTGGGTGAGCACCAACGACCTGGCGATTGTGCCAGTTTTTTTTTCGCATCGACATCATGACGGGCTTCCGTGGAATGCCTGAAGCGGAAGTACCCCGCTCCTTACCATTTTGCCGCTAGGATTCCTGCACAAAGTAAAAGGCCCCGAACCTGTGTGCCAGGATTGGGGCCAACTACGCCTTGACCGGGAAATTTAGGCGCCGCGGGCCTTGGCCAGGTTCTTGGTCTTGGCAGTGGTGCGACGAATGCTGGGCACGTAGCTGCAGGTTCGGAAATCATAGTGCTGCCCCAGACAATCGGCGCACATGTGGACCTGGTGAACTTTGCAATGGATCACCGGCAGGTCGCCGTGGCAAATATCGCAACCGCCACGGACCCGTCGGGTCGAGTTCTTGGATTCTCCCGAAGCCGCCTGGCTTCCAGCCGGAGACTGGAGGGCGCGAGCTTTGAAATAAATGCCCGAGGCCGCGATCAAGGAGCCGAGAGAGACTCCGCATGCACCCAGGATGAGAAGACTAGTGTCCGGATGTTCGCCCAGAGCCGCGGGCAGCATGATCAATCCGATGCACGCTCCCAGCGCTCCCATGACGATCAACCCGGTGCCCATTTGTGATGACATCTTCAGTGCCTTTTTGGCGTAGCAGAAATTCGCTCGCCGCAAAACTTGGGGTGACCTGCCATTGCGACCATAGCGAGTTCTCTGGTTTAACTCCAGATGACGAAAGTCACCCCCGCTCCAAAATTGACCAGGCAATGACCGAGGTAACTTGTCTCCGCTTACCGCGGAACTCTAACATCCTGGAGGTATGGCGCTCTACGTCCCTGGTGGTGTGTGCTGATTTGAAAGCCGTGCAGGTGCTCAGCCAGATTCTGCGGGAGCTGAACATCGAAGCGGAGCATTGCGGCGATTTAGCGCAGGCCACGGCGCGCCTTGCGGCCCAACACTTCGACGCGGTTGTCGTCGATTGCCAGGATCAGATGCCTGCCATCGAGTTGATCGCGGGTGTGCGCAAGTCGCCGATCAACCGAAGCACGCTCATCATTGGGCTGGTTGACGGACGGGAACAGGTACGAGATATTTTCGGTCAAGGTGCGAACTTCATTGTCTACAAACCGGTTTCGGTGGAGCGGGCGAGCAGCAGCCTGCGGGCGGCGCGAGGTCTGATGGCACGCGAAAAGCGAGGCAAATTACGGGTCTCTCTGCATGCTCCGGCCTCGATTACGTACGCCAATGCGGAGAATGTTGCGGCCACTCTTCTGGATTTGAGCGAGGATGGACTGGCCATTCAGTCGGAACGCCGCCTGCCTCCCCGCTGCAAGGTTTACTTTCAATTCAATTTGCCGGGAGAAAAATCCTCCGTCCGGCTTTCTGGCGATGTGGTGTGGCAGGATTCCTCGGGACGCGTCGGCATCCGTTTCGTGGACGTGCCGCAAACTTCGCGGCGCACCATGAATGAATGGATCAAGAGCAGCCTGGCCCGGCTGGCCCAGGCCGAGCAAAACGCTCCCCACAAGGAACAGGCCGCTTCGCCAGAAGCGGTGGCCACTCGGCTCGCCGGCCTCGGGCTTTCTGCCGCCTCTTCGAATCGCCGCATCCAGAGGCGTCGCGCCTGCCGTCTGAGCGCTGATGTCTTCCGCCTGGGCGAGGGCGTTCCCAATCGTTGCACGCTAAGCGATGTAAGCACGGGTGGCTGTTACGTGGAGACTCCGTCTCCGTTTCCTTCACACACGATATTGGATATCGTGGTGCGCACCCACGACATGAAATTGCGGGTTCGGGGAACGGTGCAGGTGGTTCATCCCGGCTTCGGGATGGGAGTGCAGTTCAGCCTCAACACCGCCGACGAGCGGGAACAGGTAAAACAGTTGATTGCTGCGCAGGCGGCGGAAGACAGTCTGGCGTAGAACCTGGAAATACGAGTCATCCCGAGCGCCGACTCGAGCCGCGCAGGCCCGGTGAGAGCAAGTCGAGGAACCCCTACATGGCCACGGAATGATCAGCTCATAGGGGTTCTTTCGACTCCGCCGAGGATGACAGCGAGATTGCGGTCCGGAAAGTATCAGCCCACGGCCTTGCGGAAGTAATCCAGCGACAGGCGCAGGCCGGTTTCCAGATCAATCTTCGGTTCCCATCCCAGCAGGGTCCTGGCTTTGGTGATGTCAGGGCAGCGCTGTTTGGGATCGTCCTGCGGCAAGGCTTCGTAGCGAATCTTGCTCTTCGATCCGGTGACCGCCAGCACTCGTTGGGCACACTCCAGGATGGTGAACTCGGTCGGATTGCCGATGTTTACCGGCAAATGTTCGTCTGACTTCGACAGCCGCAGGAATCCGTCAATCTCGTCGCTGACGTAGCAGAAGCTGCGCGTCTGGCTGCCGTCGCCGTACACCGTCAGGTCTTCGCCGCGCAGCGCCTGCTTCATGAAGTTCGGGACCACCCGGCCATCGTTCAGCTGCATGCGCGGGCCGTAGGTATTGAAGATGCGCACGATGCGCGTGTCCACCTTGTGGTAGCGGTGATAGGCCATGGTGACGGCTTCGGTGAAGCGCTTGGCTTCGTCGTACACCGAGCGCGGCCCGATGGGATTTACGTTGCCCCAGTAAGTTTCTTTCTGCGGATGCTCCAGCGGATCGCCGTAGCATTCCGAGGTCGAAGAGACCAGATATTTGGCGCCATACTTGCGCGCGATATCGAGCGCGTGAAATGTGCCCAGCGAACCGACCTTGAGGGTGTCGATTCCGTGCACGGCGTAGTCCACCGGACTGGCGGGGCTGGCGAAGTGGAAGACGTAATTCACCGCGCCGCAGTCAAAGGGCTCGTTGATATCAATTTGTCGAAATTCAAACCGGGGTTCGTTGCGCAGGTGCTCGAGGTTCGAAAGTTTTCCGGTCAGCAGATTGTCTGCGACGACGACGGAGTAGCCTTCGGCCAGCAGGGCATCGCACAAATGCGAGCCCAGGAATCCGGCTCCGCCAGTCACCAGGGCGCGCGGCTGGCTCATGATTTCTTGAGTTTCCTTGGCGGGGGAGCTCAGCGCCGGCTGGGACCGCGGGAGTTCCCGCGGGGCGGCCGACGCTGTAGTAGGTGAAGCCACGCGCGGCCATCGCGTCCGGATCGTAAAGATTGCGGCCATCGATCACGATGGGATACTTCAGCAGCTTGTGCAGATGCGATCCAGATCGAGCGTGGCGAACTCTTCCCACTCGGTCAAGAATCAGCAGCGCATCGGCGCCGCGGGCGGCTTCGTAGGGATCGTTCACGAACTCGGTGCTCGGAGTTCAGAACCTCACGCGCCCGCGCCGTCGCCGCCGGATCGTAGGCGGCAATCTGGCAGCCTTCCTGCAAGCAGCGACTGCACCAGCAGAATGGCGGGCGATTCGCGGATGTCGTCGGTGCCTCCCTTGAAAGCCAGGCCCAGCACGCCCAGACGCTTGCCGCGCAGCGTCCACAAGGCGGTGCGCACTTTGCGCAGGAAGCGCTGGCGCTGGTCTTCGTTGATGCGCATGACTTCGTCCAGCAGCCGGAACTCGTATCCGCACTCCCGCGCCACCGCGCGGAAGGCCATCAGATCCTTGGGAAAGCAGGATCCGCCGTAGCCGATTCCGGGATTCAGAAAGCGCGGACCGATGCGGCTGTCGGTCCCGATTCCCTGGCAAACCTGCTGCACGTTCGCTCCCACCGATTCGCAGATCGATGCGACCGCGTTGATGAACGAAATCTTCATCGCCAGAAAGGCGTTGGAGGCGTGCTTGATCAGTTCGGCGCTCTTGGCGCTGGTGACGATCAGCGGCGGAGGAATCTGCGCCCGGTCGGGCGCGGGAATCGCATCCTTGCGCTCGGTAGTAGCTGCCGTCGGTCAGCGGCGCGTAAATCTCGCGCAGCACGGCGGCGCAGCGTTCGCTGTCGGCGCCCACCACGATGCGATCGGGATAAAGAAAGTCGGTGACCGCGGTGCCTTCGCGCAGAAATTCCGGGTTGGAGGCGACATCGAAAGAATCCGGCGGGGCGGCATTGCGCAAAATAATCTTGCGCACCCAGTCGCTGGTGTAAACCGGGACGGTACTTTTCTCCACGACGACCTTGTAGCCGTTGATGGCCCCGGAGATGCTGCGGGCCACCGATTCCACGTAGGAGAGGTCGGCTTCGCCCTGCTCGGTCGGCGGCGTGCCCACGGCGATGAAAATGGCCTGGCTGGCGCGCACCGCCTTCGGCAAGATCGTCGGAAAAAGTGAGGTTATGACCGCGATGCCGCTTCAACAGTTCAGGCAGGAACTTCTCGTGGATGGGGACTTCGCCCGCCTTGAGCGCGGCCAGTTTGGCCTGGTCGTTGTCCACCAGGATTACCTGGTGGCCGAGGTCGGCGAAACACGCCCCCGCCACCAGTCCCACGTAGCCCGAACCAACGATTGCGATTTGCATTAGAATGCTCCGGCAGCAAAGCGAGGTAATCCCGCTGCGAAATTAGCAGACTGATTACTTTAGCATCTCCGCCCGGTGGGACGAAGTGACGGTGGTCACACGTGGTGGTTCGGTTTGGACAGGTCGATTATCATACCGGCGTCATCTTGAGCTTGCGAAGGATCGAGCGCGTAGCGGATATCGACTTTCGCGGCAGTTGTGGTTGTTCGTGCCAGATCCTTCAGGAGGACGCCGGGAACAGGGAGTGCCAAAACTGATGCACCACCTGTTCGACCTCTAACCGCTTTCCCCGCCAGTAAAACTTTTCCCCTTTCGCTCCGACCCAAGCGCGATAACGGTCATCAGTATCACGATGTTAGCGATTTCAAATGCGGCCAGCGCCCAGGGATAACCCAGCGGCTTGCGCAGTGCATATACGACATTGTTGACCGGGGCGGCGACGAGGATTCCCAACTGGTAGGCGAAGCCCGGCATCAGCCCGCGGACTGCGTCGGGAGAGAGTTCATTCAGATGCGCGGGAATGATGCCCCACGCCCCCTGGACGCCGGCCTGCATCACGAAAGCCCCGACCGCCAGGGTCATGCAGCGATCCGCCGAAGGTCCAGGCGGGAATCATCGCCAGACACAAAAGCAGAGCCAGAATCATGCTGCGGCGGCGGCCAAGACTTTCCGAAAGATGTCCGAACAGGATGGCTCCGAGCACCGCTCCCACGTTGAAAATGATCACCAGGTAAGCCACAACTTTCGGGTCGAATCCGCGCGCCGACTTGAGGAAGTCGGGATAGAGGTCCTGCGTGCCGTGGGAGAGAAACATCATGAGCGTCATCAGCAGGACAAGATAAAGAAAAATCCTCCAGTGCCCGCCGGCGGTGCGCACGATCGCCCTCACGGTCGGGGCCCGGTGTTGTTTCCAGGCCTCCGACTCGCGCACCCGGAAGCGGATGTACAGCGCCAGCAGGGCGGGCGCGCCGCCGACCCAGAACATGGCGCGCCAGCCCCAGCTGGGCAGAACAAATCGCGCTGCCACGGCCGCCAGCAGGTAGCCGATGGAATATCCGCTCTGCACGATGCCGGACAGAATGCCGCGCCATTTGGGCGGTGCGCTTTCCATGGCAAGCGAGGCTCCTACGCCCCACTCGCCGCCCATGCCGATGCCGTAGATGGTGCGCAGAATCAGAAACACGGTGTAGCTCGGAGCAAATCCGCACAGCAGTTCGACCAGGGAAAAGAAAACCACGTTGGCCATGAGCGGCTTACGGCGTCCGTAGCGGTCGGCCAGCAATCCGAAGACGACCGCGCCCACCGGACGCATGGCCAGGGTGGCGGTCATGGTCCACACGATGGCGCTCTTGGTGACGTGAAAGTGGACGGCCAGCGTGTCTACCAGGAAGACCACGACGAAGAAATCGAAGGCGTCCAGGGTCCAGCCCAGAAAGCTGGCGGCGACCGCATGCCGGGCGCCGGAACGCGAAGACGTTGACGGAGAGGCCGGAGTTGAGTTCGAAAAGATCAGCCTTTTTCCCCTAGGTGCGGAAGTGTACACCGCAGAGTGTGGTAACCATCAAAACAGGGGCGGGGAGGCCCGTGACGCCCATGGTCCTTCCGTGCAGAAGGATTTTATTTTTCGACCCGGCGGGTAAGTACAATTTGGAGATAAACGATTAATAAGTTCATATTTGCGATTTTCTGTCTCCATAAGGTTTTTGTTTTGAGTTGATTACCACGGTTCATTTGTGTTGACAAGACGTTTATTTCAGGCGAAACTCCGCTCAATCAACCTCTCGGCCGCCATCCCGCGCCGCCAGTCAGTGGCATGGCGTGAACCATGTTAAAGCCTGACTCAACGCGCTATCCGTCAATTGTCCAAACCCGAAGCATTGGTCCGGAATGGATTCAGCCGGACGTGTTTGACCCCGGGGTGGAGGCGAATGATGCCCAGGTGTTCAAGAGCCAGACAGACTTGCCCTCAGAGCTTGCCCTGGATCTGCGGCTGCGTGAGATTCTGCAACAGGCTCGCTTAGCCACTGCCGCGAGCGGGGCGGTAATCGCGCTGGCGCGTGGCGACAAGATTGTGTGCCGTGTCTCTTTGGGTGACAAGGCTCCCAGCGCCGGGGTTAGCCTGAATACTCGATCCGGGCTTGCAGGGGCATGCGTACAGACCCGCGAACTGCAGCTCTGCGACGATACACTCGCCGATGCTCGCGTCAATGTGGTTGCCTGCCGCGATCTTGGGATTCGATCCATCGTAGTTCTACCCGTTCTGGATGGCGGAGAGTTGTGGGGAATCCTCGAGCTCTTTTCTGCCATTCCCCGCGCCTTCAGTGAATCTGAGTTGCAGGCGCTGCAATCGCTTGGCCGCAAGATTTCCTCCACGCTGCGTGAAGCCATCGAAGGCGGATCCACGACTTTGGGGCTGGAAGCATTTTCCCAGCCGCCGGCAATGGATCCCGTGGAGCCGCAACCGTCCGCGCCCGTAGCCTTGGTCGAGTCGGCCCCGGAGGCCGCCGTAGTGGCTCGCCGGGACTACCGCACCGGTGCGCTGACGGCGGCGGTTCTTGCGCTGGCTGTGTTCCTGGGCTGGATGGTGGGACGCGTGGGATGGACGATGGCCGTCAATCGAGCGCCGGTCCAGTTTCCCATGACGCCGGAAGAGGCGCAGGCCACACCGCCGGCAGCGCCAGTTGCTCATCCGGCTCGGCCTCGCCAGGAGGAACCAGCGGTTCCTGCGATCCCCGCCGTTTCCAAATCGGTACCGCCAGTTGCAGCCAAGCCGATTTTGAAGCCGAAGACGCCAACCGCCACGCCACTCGAACTCAACGGCGGCCTGGTAGTGTACGAACATGGCAAGGTTGTTTTTCGGATGGGGCCATCAGAAAAGGAAGTTCCTCCTAAGGCTGATCCCGGTGTCGTGGCGTCGACTGCGATTCAACAAGCGGCGACACGGGAAGACGATGGCTCGGTGACGCCTGCGCCAACCTCTCCTCCAGCGGCAAACGGTTATCTGTTGGAGCGGGTGGAGCCCCAGTATCCGGAGGCAGCCAGACAACAGCACATTCAAGGTCCGGTGGTACTCAACGTTCTGGTGGGAGCGAGCGGTTTGGTACGGGAAGCTAGCGTGATCAGCGGCGATCCGCTACTGGCCCAGGCTGCGACGCATGCGGTGCGGCAGTGGCGCTTCAATCCTCACCAGCTCAACGGCAAAGCGGTCGAGTTCGAGACGAGGATCACGGTGAACTTCGCGCTTACAGAGTAGGTCGGTCGTTGGTCCTTGGTCTTTGGCTGCCCGCCGCGTGAATTTCTGCCCGTCAGCGAACCGTGCCGGCTAACGACCAAAGACCAACGACCGTTCTAACCGTACGCTAGTTCCTTCGCTCTCTGCGCTGCCTTCACGACAGCCTTGATGAGCGTGACGCGCAGCTTGCCTTCTTCCAGTTCCATGATGCCGTCAATGGTGCAGCCCGCGGGCGTGGTGACAGCATCTTTCAGAAGCGCGGGATGGTCTCCGGTTTCGAGCACGACGGTTGCTGCTCCGAGCGTGGTTTGTGCCGCGAGCAGCGTGGCGACGTCGCGCGGCAAGCCCACTTTCACGCCCGCCTCGGCCAGGGATTCCAGAATGATGTAGATGTAAGCGGGGCCGCTGGCGGAGAGCCCGGTGACCGCGTCCATGTGCTTTTCGTCGACGACCACGGTTTTTCCCACGACGTTGAACAGGGCACACGCGGCTTCGTACGTGTTGTGCATCTGCAAATTTGCCTTTGCATAAGGCAGTCATGCCGGCTCCGATGGCGCAGGGCGTGTTGGGCATGGCCCGGACCACGGCCACTTCGCTGCCCAACGCTTTTTCGATGTGGCTAGTGGGCACCGAAGCCGCCACCGAGATGATGAGCTGCTTGCTGGAAACGTTAGGGCGGATCTGCTCCATCACTTCCTGCACCACCTGCGGTTTCACGCACACAAAGATGATGTCGGCATTGCGGACCGCCGCCAGATTGTCGGTGCCGACCGAGACTCCCAGCTTTTCCGCCAGAGCACGCGCCCGATCTTCATGCTGGACCGTGGCAAAGGTAGCCTTGGGAGAAAGCAGGCCTTTCTCCAGCAGTGCCTTGAGCAGAATCCCACCCATTTTGCCTGCGCCCAGCACTGCCACTCGTTTTCCAGAAAAATCGAAACTCATCACGCTCTGTCCTCCGTGGGGTCTGTGGTCATCGTCGGCAATTGTACAGTTTCACGTCGATGACGGTGATGAGGACAACTCGTGGGATTTTACAGACTGTGTGGGGACGGGGCTTCGCCCCGTCCAGGCCGAGCAAAGCTAGGCAAGGTTTTTGCAGCTTGAACGACGGGCGGGACGCCCGTCCTTAATAAAATCAGGAACCCTCAATTCCTTTGCGGGCCATCTCCACGAGGTGCCGTCCAATCGGCAGCGAAGCCGTGGCCGCGGGCGAGGGAACGTTCCACACGTGCAACATCTTGTCGGCCAGCACAAATTCAAAATCGTCCACCAACGATCCATCAGGGCGCACGGCTTGGGCGCGGACTCCGGAACCATCGGCGGTCAGATCGGAGCTGACAATCTCCGGCACCAGTTGCTGCAGCGCTTTCACGAACGCTCCCTTGCTCAGGGACCGTAGTATTCGGCGGCGCCGTCCCGCCAGTATTTTCCCGCCATGTGCCAGAAGCCGGGATAGGCGAGTGTGCCGGTAAGGTCTCTCAGGTTGAGATCAGTACGCTTGTAGCCTTCGCGTTTGAGGGCCAGCACGGCGTTCGGCCCGGCGTCGACGCCGCCCTGGATACGGCGCGTGAAGTGCACTCCGAGAAAAGGAAACCTGGGATCGGGTACGGGATAGATGAGCGTCCGTACCAAGTGGGTTTTCTCCGGAACCAGGAAGTAATATTCTCCGCGAAAGGGCACGATCCTTACTTGGGGTTTCAGCCCGGCCATCCGGCTGACATGGTCGCTGTGAAGTCCGGCGCAATTGATCAACGTATTTGGCGGCGAAGGCTCCACGAGTGGTTTCGACCATCATTTCCGCGCCACGGGGAACCACTCGCTGTACTTCGGTTCCGGTACTTATTCGTTCCGCCTTGCGCAGTGATGATCTCCGCATATTTCCGGCTAACCGCGGCGTAGTCGGTGATGCCAGTGCTCGGCACCCACACGCCCAGCACGCCGGTGCAGTGAGGCTCAATCTCGCGCACTTCTTCCGGCTGCAGCAGCCGCAGTCCGGCCAGGCCGTTGGCTTGTCCGCGCTCGAGCAAGACTTTCAGGCGCGGGATTTCTTGTTCGCGGGTGGCCACGATGACTTTCCCGCAGACTTCGTAAGGCAGGTTGTGCTCGCGGCAGAATTCCACCATGGCCGCGGCGCCCTCGACGCAGAACTTCGCCTTCAAGGATCCGGGCTTGTAGTAAATACCGGAGTGAATGACTCCGCTGTTGTGTCCGCTCTGGTGCCGGGCAACAGCGTCTTCCTTCTCGACCAGGAGCAGTTGCAGTCGCGGCAGCGTGCGCGTGGCGTGCATCGCGGTCGAGAGACCTACGATACCTCCACCGATGATTACGATGTCGAACGATTGATCCGGCATAGCGGCGCAGTGAAACCTGTGCCACATTCTTTATACAGCGTCGCTGGAATTGCGTGAAGTTACGGCGGTTATTCAAAAGGAAAACCATTAACCACCAAGGACACGAAGGTCGACGATGGAATTCCTTCGTGGACTTTCGTGTCCGTGGTGATGCTCTTAAGCAGTTCCCTTCACGGTCAGCACAGCTTACTGAGCCAACGGCGCCGGCGATGGTAATCGTTAATTTCCGGGAGTAGTCCCAGGGTGACCCGCGCCGATGCCGCTGTCGCTACTCCCGTCGAATGGGAATGTGCGCCTAGTGAAGAGAGTTAGTCGTGGATTGCACGAAAGTTGACTTGACGGAACCGAACCTCAGGTTCCGTAGGATCTGGGTGGAACAGGGCCTCTCGTCCTGCCTCTATCGGCTGAAATGAGGAGGGCTTCAGCCCCTGAGGTACTTGGCTCGACTCTGCTAAGCGTGACAGATCCGTTCAGGTTTTGGATGCTAAATATGAAACCCGCGCGGCTGCAAGCGCTCGGTGGCAGGCTTTAGGGCAGTGTGTCCCGCCCGGTTGTCAGGCGGCATCCTGCCACCCCTCGGGCCGACAAGACGCGGGCGCTACTCTTAACTGGAAACTAGAAACCAGAAACTCGAAACTCTACTCGTACCTCAGCGCGTCAATCGGATCAAGCCGGGCCGCCTTGCGGGCGGGGTAGAAGCCGAAGAAGATTCCGACCGCCATGGAAAACAGCACGGCGGCGAAAATCGCGGTGGGAGAAACCAGCACGGGCCATCCCAGAGTTTGTGTGATCAGGTAAGAAGCGCCCATGCCGGACAGAATTCCGATGGCGCCGCCAACCACGCTGAGCACGACGGCTTCGATCAAGAACTGCTGCTGGACATCCTGCTCAGTTGCGCCGATCGCCATGCGGATACCAATCTCGCGGGTACGCTCGGTGACCGATACCAGCATGATATTCATGATGCCGATGCCGCCGACAAGCAGCGAAATGCTGGCAATCGAGCCCAACAATATGGTGAAGAGACGCGCATTCTGGTCGGCCAGGTCCGCCATGTCTGCCAGGTTGCGGACGAAGAAATCGTCGTCCTGTCCCGGACGGATGCGGTGGCGATCGCGCAAGCAAGGCGGTGATCTGCTGCTGCGCCGTGTAGCTGGCATCCTTCGAGAGCGCGGACACCATAATCCAACGCAGCCAGTCCTGCCCGGTAATTTTCTTTTGCAGGGTAGTGATGGGAACCAGAATGACGTCGTCCTGGTCCTGACCCATGGCGGCCGACGTACCTTTCGGAGTCAGCAGCCCAACCACCTTGAATGACAGATTGTTGATCCGCACCGTCTGGCCTACGGGATCGGTCGCTCCAAACAGGTTCTTGCGTACCGTCTCGCCGATGACGGCAACGTTGGCGGCTGTGCTCACATCATCTTGCGTGAACGATGTGCCCTCGGCAAAGGGCCAGCTTCGGATGTCGAAATACTGCGGCTCGGTGCCATTGATGTTGGTGGCCCAGTTGTCATTTCCAAAAACGACCTGAGCGGAGGCTTGGCTGCCCGGCGCTGCGGCCGAGACCGATGGGCACTCGCGCAGAATGGCCACCATGTCGTCGTAGACCAGCGTCTTTGTCGCGCCCCAGCCCATGCGCATTCCGCCCTTGTTCACCGTCCCGGACTGGACAAACAACATATTGGATCCCATGGCGGCGATCTGCTGCTGGGCTTGCAGTTGCGCTCCCTGGCCCACGCTGACCATGGCAATCACCGCGCCCACTCCGATGATGATGCCCAGCATGGTGAGAATAGAGCGCAGCTTGTTGCGGGCAAGGGCCCGCATGGCGATGCGAATGATAGCCAGTAAATCCATAATGCCTTCCCAAGCGTCCGGCTACGCTACTTTTGGGTCGAACAGATCCAGCGGCGTGTTCGGCCCCATCTTCCCGAGCTTTGCCAGGCGCGCGGCGATCGAACCAATGCCGCGATTGTGCGTCTTCGCGATCTGGTGAAAATCAACTCCCCGGCGCAGTTCCTCGCAAACCTGTTGATCCTCCGCCCGAGCGCCTCGCCGATCCCAGGATTAACTCCATCCGCTAATGCTCGCATAATTCGTAAGGCTTCCTGAATTTCCATGACGGATCTCCCGATGCAAACCGTGCAAGTTCGGTCCGACTCAGGCTGCGCCGCGAGCCGCATCAATCCTCCAGCTCCGGCATATTTTTCAGCACCTCGGCTGCGACCGGCCGTTTCTCCACCGCCTCATCGCGCCGGATAGTGCCATCACGAAAATTAATGCCACGCTTGGCAAATTCCGCGATGTCGGGCTCATGGGTGACCATCACGACCGTAAGCCCATCGTCATTCAGCTTTTGAAACACTTCCAGGATTTCGACGGAAGTCCGGCTATCCAGATTGCCCGTGGGTTCGTCGGCCAGAAGGATGGATGGGTGATTGACCAGTCCGCGCGCGATGGCAACGCGCTGCTGCTGACCTCCGGAAAGCTGGGAAGGGAAATGCTGCAATTCGATCGCCCAGTCCCACGAGTTCGAGGGCTTCGCGGGCCCGCTTCCGGCCTTCTTCTTTGCTGACCTGCGCATAGAGCGTGGGCAGTTCGACATTTTCCAGGGCAGTGGTGCGCGAAAGTAGGTTGAAGCCCTGAAAGACGAAACCGATTTTGCGGTTGCGGATGGTTGCCAGCTCTTTCTTCGTCAGGTCGGAGACTGCGATGCCTTCGAGCAGATAGCGGCCGGTGGTGGGCTTGTCCAGACAGCCCAGGATATTCATGAACGTGGATTTCCCGCTGCCGCTGGCGCCCATGATGGCCACGAACTCGCCCCGCTCGATGCGGAGATTGACGCCGCGCAACGCATGCACCTTGGTTTCGCCCAGATCGTAGTACTTGTGGACATCATCAATCTGGATAAGACCGCGATTTCCGGCTTCGGCGGGCGTCTTCACTGCGGATTGTGGAACGGTGGCCATTGATTTGTTCTCTCCGTTTGTCGAGGACGGGCGTTTCGCTCGGCCTCCATTGGTAAAGTCTATCTCCCTCTCGACGTGGCTCCGCCCAGGCCCGGTGCCCGGGTGGCGGCTGAACTGCCTGCCGCGCCTCCCGTGATCAATTCGTCTCCTTCGTTCAGTTGACCATTCAGCACCTGCGCGACTTCGGTGACCGTGTGGTCGGTGATGCCGGAGCGGATCCTCACCGGCTCCACCGTTTTGTCAGGACGCAATTTCCAGACAACAGCCACGTCCACGCGCGGAGTATGCTGCTGCCCGCTGTCCGCCCCGCCACCCTGGCTGCCTTCCGCTTGCGATCGCTGACGTTTGACGTCGGCCCCGGCGCCTCGCGATGCCTGACCGCTGGCCGCCTGAGTTCCCGCGGCCTGGCCCGAGATCAATCCATATTGTTTGTAGAGCGCGCGCAGCTGGTCGGCGGTCATGTCCGGCTTGTAGCGCAGTGCCCCGTTGGGGACGCGCAATGTATTTTGTGCGTTCGCTACTGGAATCGTGATGTAGGCGGTCATGCCGGGAAACAGCTTGAGGTCCGGGTTGTCGAAATCGATGATCGTGTTGTAGGTGACCACGTTCTGCACCGTGGTTGCGTTCAAACGCACCTGCGATACCCGGCCAGTAAACGTGTCTTTGGGAAACGCATCCACTTTGAAGCTGACGATCTGCCCGGTGTGGATCACGCCCACGTCTGACTCATCGGTACTGGCGTAGACCTGCATCTTCGTAAGGTCCTGCGCGATGGTGAACAGTGTCGGCGCCTGCAGCGAGGCCGCTACGGTCTGGCCGACATCCACGCTGCGGGCAATCACCGTGCCGTCAATCGGCGCATGGATAGTTGTGTAATCCAGATTAGTTTGCGCCACCGTCACCGCCGCCTGTTTCTGTTGCACCTGCGCGATTGCCTGGGTGATGGTTGCCTTGGCCGCGGACACCGCCGCATCGTCTGAATCGGCGGTAGCTTTCGCCAGGTCGAGCTGTTGCTGGCTCAACACGCCTTCTTTGGCCAGTCCGGCAGTCCGGTCATAGTCGGCCCGTGCTTGCAGTGCGCTGGCCTGCGCTTTTTCCAGATTGGCCTGGGACGCCACCACGTTGGCTTTGGCATTCGCCAGGTCAGCTTTGGCCTGCAGCAGCGAACCCTGGAACAGCGAAGGATCAATCTGCGCCACCACCTGTCCTTTTTTCACGCGCGAATTGAAATCGGCATTGAGGCTGGAAATCGTGCCCGAAACCTGCGAGCCTACCTGCACGGTCGTCACCGCATTGATGGTGCCGGTGGCTTCCACAACCTGGCTGATGTTTCCGCGATCCACTTTGGCAGTGAAGTACTTTGGCTGCTCGCTGCCCTTGAACCGGAAAGCGGCGAAAACAGCAAGGGCAACGACCGCCAGACTTGCTATCAGCCAATGACGTTTCAGTAAGTTCACGACATCCTCACTTTAAGGATCCGCAGCGTCTTGCTTGTATTCTGAGTTGCAGGCCCCAGCTATATAAACCCCGAACGAGAGCCGGGGTTGCGAATAGAATCTCTAGCTTCCTGTAGTAGACCGCAAGCCCCACCATGATGGATGGTACATCTTGGGCAACAGATGCGTGGGAGGGGACGGGATTTTACAAGAGTTTACTAAGATGAGCGCAGTCTGAAAATTAAAGTATTCTTAGCTTGGGCAACCAATTTCGTAAGGCCGTAGACGCGCACATCCCTTGGCGGCGGGCGAAGGTCAAAAGGAAAAGCTTATGGATTGGCAGGCATTCTGGCTCACAATCCGGTTATCGGCGCTGGTCGCCGCCATACTGCTGGTGATCGGACTTCCCGTGGCGTGCTGGATCACCTACTCTCGCTGGCGCTGGAAATTTCTCGTAGAGGCAGTGTTTGCTCTGCCCATCGTGCTGCCTCCGACTGTGCTGGGCTTTTATGTCCTGGTCGCGCTCGGGCCCCACAGTCCGTTGGGACGCGGCTGGGAAGCCCTCACTGGTCACACTCTGGCGTTTACCTTCGAAGGCTTGGTGATCGGCTCGATCCTGTACAGTTTCCCGTTTGCGGTGCAGCCCTTCGCGGCATCGTTTCGCGGCCGTGGATTCACGGCTGGTGGCAGCTTCGCAGACGCTGGGAGCTTCCCGGCTCCGAACTTTCTTTCGAATAATTTTGCCTTTGTCGGTCTCCGGCGTAGTGACTGGAGTGGCTCTCAGCTTCGCCCACACCATGGGAGAGTTTGGAGTGGTGCTGATGGTCGGCGGTAACATCCCCGGGGTCACACGAACGGTTTCGATTGATATTTACGACCAAGTGCAGGCTGTGAACTATTGGGGAGCCAATGCGACGGCCCTGGTTCTGCTGGCTATCTCGTTTGCCACGCTGTCGGTCGTGTACGGCTTGAACCGCCGGGTGTGGATGTGGAGGCAAAAAGCATGAACCACAAAGGACACGAAGGTGCACGAAGGAAGAACGGCACCCCCGTGAGCTCTTGGGATTCCTTCGTGGTACTTCGCGGTTATTGATTTTGGTGTGAGCCAGCCTACATGGAATCGACAACCGCCAATTTTGCAGAACTGCGAATTCGTAAGCACTCGGGAAGGGATTTCGAACTTGACCTTGCCGTTGCCCTTCCGCCGGGAATTATCATCCTGTTTGGTCCGTCGGGGGCAGGTAAGACTACGACGCTCGATTGCATCGCCGGGCTGGTTCAACCGGACCAAGGCAGAATCGCAACCCGCGAGCAAATCCTATTCGACAGCACACTCGGCATCGACCTTCCTCCTCAGCTTCGCAGAGTGGGCTATGTGTTTCAGGATCTGGCGCTGTTTCCGCACCTGACGGTCCAGGGCAATGTCGAGTTTGGTCTCTCCCGGCTTGCGAGCGAACAACGCCAACCGCGCAGCGCCGCCATATTGGAATCGTTTCGCATCGCCCATTTGCGCGAGCGCCGGCCGGGTGAAATATCCGGTGGAGAGCGACAGAGAGTAGCATTGGCGCGCGCTTTGGTAGTCGATCCGACAATCCTTCTGCTGGACGAACCGCTGGCGGCGTTGGATGCTGTGACCAAATCAAAGATTGTGGATGATCTGCGCGCCTGGAATCAGGAGCATCACGTTCCGATCGTCTACGTCACCCACAGCCGGGAAGAGGTCTTCGCGCTGGGTGAGCGGGCGATCGTGCTGGAGAATGGCCGGGTGATTGCACAGGGAACACCCCATCAGGTAATGAGCGCTCCGCGGCTGGAAACCGTGGCGCAACTCGCCGGCTTCGAAAACATTTTCGACGCCACGGTCATTGCCGCGCATGAAGAACGGGGCACCATGGTGTGCCGGTTGTTCGGGACGAAGGTTGAGATTGAAACGCCCTTGGTGCGGGCGGATGTGGGTTTGGCGTTGCGAGTCGGAATCCGCGCCGGTGATATCCTGCTGGCTTCGATTCCGCCGGTTGGGTTGAGCGCCCGCAACATCATTGCTGGCCGGGTGGTTTCGCTGGCGCAACGCGACGTGATCGTGGTGGCGAAGGTGAATTGCGGGGTGGAGATGGAAGTCCACCTTACGCTGGCGGCCCGCGACTCTCTAAGACTGCAGCCGGGACACGAAGTATGGCTGGTGCTAAAAACGCACTCCTGCCACCTGATGGGAATTTCGTAGCCATGGAAGCCGGAAAATGGAGGGCGGGCGTCCCCGCCCGTCCTCCATCCAAAGCAAAAAGCCTCGCCGCTGGGTGACGAGGCTTCCGCAAAATCTCAAACCTTTATACGCTGAAAGAGGAACCGCAGCCGCAGGTGCTCTTCACGTTCGGGTTCTCGAACTTGAAGCCCGCGCCTTCGAGGGTCTCGACGTAGTCCACGATGCAGCCGTTCAGGTACATCACGGAAGTCGCATCCACATAAACCTTCAGGCCATCCATGTCGAAAACTTTGTCCATCATGCCGGCGCCGTTTTCGAACTGCATGGAATAGGAGAAACCCGAGCAGCCCCCTCCCACCACGCCCACGCGCAGGCCGGTTGGGACAGGGTTCTGTTGCGCCATGGTCTCTTTGACCTTGGCAATGGCGCTGGCGGTCAGGCTGATCGGTGCCTTCTTCGTCGTCTCTGCCGGCTTAACTTCAGGGGTCGTTGTCGTGGCCATTGGTATCTCCTTGAAAGGACTCGTTTATTATTATAGCAAAGCTTGGTGCCGGCGCAGCTTCAAAGTCTGCCCAACAAAGGTTTTCAAACTGGTTCCCGATAATGGTTGCTAACCCATTAGATGGCCGCGGCCACCCCGACGGTGCACTCCAAAAACACCTGCCGGACCTTGCCAACAGGTCTATAATGCCGCGTTGGGGCCCTTGTCCGAAAGCTGGGTTGTGGGGGCCACAACCACAATTTATTCTGCAACAGCCTTCGGGACCGGCTCGACATCAGTACCGAGGTGGTCTATGACTCCGGGATTGTTCTGGTTACTGGTCGTGTGGGGCGCGCTCACCGTCGTTCTGATTATCCTTCTCATCTACCGCAGCACCCTGACCATGCAGGAGGACGACCAACTCTTCCTCGATGACTCTGCCTCGGCCATGGCCAAGGACCAGATGGAACTCATGGCCAAGGTGAACAAGATCACTCCTGTGGTGAAAATGCTGGGTGCGGTTTCGGGAGCGATGATCTTAGTGATCGCAGGCTGGGCGGTTTATCTGGGCCTGAACGCGGTCCAACCCTGATTTCCGTGCCGCAGAGATCGGTTGGCAGCGCGCTCGTTTAGTCGTGAGTGCAGATCGAATCGGGAGGGCGCGACTTAGTCGTGGCAAATCGGCTGAGAGCAGTTCGGCTTTACAGTTTGCTGAAAAACTCTTGATTGCGGAGTTGAATCTATCTCGCGATCAGCTTTTCAAGTCTGGCACCTGCTCCTGCTTTGCCTTTGAGCAAGCCCGTTGATCTACCTTACTGCAATGTCGTCATGCTTCCGCCGTCCGTAGGCGTGTCATGCGGACCAGGTTGTAGGCTGCCGCCGCGATTTGAAACAGCCACTCGACCCGCCGCCGACTGCGCAACTTCACTTGCCGGAACCCGGCCCAGTGTTTGATCCAGGCAAAGCTTTGCTCCACCAGCTTTCGTTTTTTCTGACTCCGCCACGTGCGGGACGATGTTGCGCGCCCGCAAGGCCTCCACAAACCGCGGTTTTTGATATTGCTTGTCCGCCCCCAGCGTGCGCCGCTTCCCGCTGCTCCGCTGATCCAGCAGCAGCGCCGCGTCCCGCTCGGCTCGCGTTCCCGCCTCCGTCACACCTGCCGCCACAATCAGTCCGTGATCGTTTTCGGTCAGCACGTGGCCTAGATAACTGGGCTCGGCCGCTCCCGCGCTGCACTTGCGATACAGCCGCGCCTCCGGATCGGTGTGGCTGGTATGCGTGTCGCGCAGCAAAAGTTTCCCCCGTGCCCGCTGCCCCGCTCCGGCGGATCGGCCTTCTCACGAAAGCTCCGCCGATTCGCCCACGCCTCCAGCATCGTCCCATCCACCGTAAAATGCTCGTCACTCAACAGCCCCGATTTCTCCAACTGCCGTGCCGTAATCCTTAAGGTCGCGGACGCGTAGAATGGCATTCGCCTTTTCTGGTTCCCTCACACTGCGTACGCTACCGCACTCTCTCTGCCAATGGATAGTACAGGTGACGCCTCTGTGATATACGTTCCATTTACGAAAGCCGCGCCACACGCCTTGTTTGGGGGGAGCGACAACTCGGTTCCAATTCGGCGAGTGCCCCCAAGTTTAGCTTTGGCCAAACCCTTACGAAGGTCTTTGTTGGGGTGCGGGAGGTCACATGGATATCAAGACCAAGTATGGTTGGCAAGAACTCTACGCGATCGCACTGCTCGAAACCGACCGGTCGAAAATAGAGGAGAAAATCCAGGTAGCGGAGAACGGGATAAGAGCGAGGTTGCACGAATTCTCCATGAACCACGGCGGAACGCCCGAAGAAAATCAAGCCATCGAGGATGCTTTGAGCGGACTGAACGTTCTGCGGAAAGAAGTAGCAGCGTGGCATGGATCGAAGCAGGCGGGTTAAACAGCAAACCTAGCCACTCAGTTCGTTGCAGCTCGGCGCTGCTTCACTGAATTTTATTTCCCTTACGGTATTGCTGTTCCGTCATAGAGATGTTGTTCACTATCATAAATTTCCGCCCGCAATGATCACATCTGCTCTGCTAAATTCTATCGAAGTAAAATTGGACGGCGTATTTCATCTCGATCCCGACGCGGATGCACTGTTAAGGGTCTTGTCTCTGTCTCTAAGCCTCTGCTCTTTGGCTTCGAGCAGGACGCTAAGCCGCAGTATCAGCGCTCTGAGTTCCTGCGGGTCGTGTTCGTTGGCAATCAGTTCATAGAGTTCCATCAACTTCTCCTCCATGACACGCCTCCACGGATGCCGATTTCGGCCTATGAGATAAAAAGCACGAACTGTGCCATTTCTTTGTTTTGTGTAAGCTTGGCGACTGATGGTAAGGATTAAGGAGGGAATTACTGCAAGGCACGGGTACTTTTGCGATACAGGAAATACCTGAGCTAGCGGTTGAAGAGAAATTGAACAGCGTATGGCAACCTACGACGATTACCTATCTGATCTCTCTGCTGCAATCAGTCGGCGGTCACGATGTGGCTCCGTGCGAGGCTGACCAGTGCCAAGTTCACAGCGCACTCTTGGCGCAGCGCCACATGTAGGGCAGCGGATGGCGAGTACAACTTTGGGAGTGATTTCTTTCACTAGCCGAGGCCCCCGCGATATTCGGGAGGCTGCTCGGCAAAGCCCTGATCTGGGAAGGCCCGAGTCTCTTCTCGGAGCAAGAGCCGCAATCTCTCTTTAAACAGTTCTACGATCTGCGGATCCTTCTCGTCGGCTACCCTTAGACAAATTGCCTGGAATATCTGGTTGTTCATCGGGACAGGGTAAAAGAGGACGGCTCAGGAATCTGCTCACTATTGAACACTTTTGAACTCGCCAACCGTTCCTGGATATAGGAAGTGCCAAAAGTTGGTTGAGCTTTTGGATCGGACGGTCGCCCAGCCAAGCCGCAGTCAGCCTTGACTGGCCTTTAGTAACTATCCGCCCTCAGGGATTCGGCACAGGATCAATCCACCACAGGTCGAATTGGGACAGAGTAATCATGCCCGAAGAGAAACGCCTAATCGCTGAACTCACGGTTTGTAAACAGGAAAGCCTTGCTGCCCAGTCCGCACTGACCAACCCCCAACACCCTGTTTTTTTCGACGAACATCGGAAATTGGCGGAGGCCGCTGAAATCGCACGAGGCAAATGCGACGCGGTTCGAGTCAGGCTACGGTCGCTCCGCACGGCCAAGCTCAGGAAGAAAGATTCGCACGATGTGCATAAGCTCCCAAACGCGATTAACGAGCTTGCGGAAGAAAATCGACACGATAACCTATGCTGGTGAGGTGGGTAAGGAGCAGACACCCGGCCCAGAGGCGAGCGCTGCCTATCAGGAACGTTATCAGCGCTTGGAGAAGATTCGTAACAAACTCGCCGAACTCACGCTCGTGATGGATTCCGTCGATGACAAACCCAGATCACCCAGTCGCGCCAGCGCGAACTCCGATATAGGCGAAGCGCTGCAAAAACTCCAGAGTGCCGAGTCCAACCTTGGTGATGTTGAGACTCACTTAAACAATGTCGAGGGAGCCTACTCGGACGACCAGGACGAGATTGCCTCTGCAAAAAGTTCCGCCAGCGACGTGGAGAGCGACCTGAAAAGTGCAAAGGCTGCGTTGGAAAAGTCAGTCCCTAGCTAAACTGGCAGGCTACAAAACCTGACTCTTCGGCTGCAATCAATCTGCGGTCACGGTGTGGCTCTTTACGTGGCTGGCCAGTACTGAGTTCACAACGCACTCCAGGCGCTGCGCCACAGGTCGGGCAACGTACAGCCAGGATTTGCTTCGGAGTGAGTTCTTTGGTCATCGAGCCAGAAAAAAAGGGTCGCCACGTGCGGATTTCGCGTATCGGAGATGTACTTTTTTTACGTTTAGGCCTCACATGAGTCCATCAGGTAAATCGTGTATCCCCCTCTGCTGCGGGATTATTGGTGTTATCGCTGTTTTCGGACAGCTAGCCAATCGGAAGAACAGAATCCCTAAGCTGAGGTGCAACGCCACTAAAGTGCCATTGACGAGACCGCACCCTCGCCTTAGCGTTCCGGTGCGCCGCTTTTCGAAAAACAACTCCCCCTGTTTCGCACTGGATTCCCAACCGCTGCTCCTCGATGCGACGTGCTAAAGACCCCTGGTTAGGCCCAATCATCGTGCAAACGATCGTGAAGATCCTCCCTGCACTGTCCGACGCAAAATAGGAGCTTAAATATGAGCAACATCAAGATGGTCGCAATCGGGGCCATCAAGCAAGTGTTTATGAGGGGCACAAACGTTTGGCTGTCATTAAGCGTCGTGTGTCTACTATTTTTGTTTGGGACTGCGCTGTTTGCTATTCCGGCGCAAGCTCAAACCTTTGCCTATGTAGTCAATGGCAACTCCGTCTCAGTGATCAACACATCGAATAACACCGTAGTTGCCACGGTCGGGGTTGGGGCGGGCCCCCTTGAGATGGCCATCACGCCGAACGGAACCCGCGCCTATGTAACGAACGGCAATGACAATACCGTCTCGGTGATCGACACGGCGAGCAACACTGTGGTTGCCACTATCGGGGTCGGGTTCCTGCCCGTAGGGGTTGCCATCACGCCGGCCGGAACCCATGCCTACGTGACGAATGCGAACTCTGATTCTGTTTCGGTAGTCGACACCGCGAGCAACACCGTGGTTGCCACAGTCGGGGTTGGGCTCAGCCCCGTAAGGGTCGCCATCACCCCGGACGGAACGCGCGCTTACGTGACGAATTACAACGGCAATACCATCTCGGTGATTAACACTGCAAGCAACACGGTGGTTGCGACGGTCGGGGGTGATGGCTCCCCGCTGGGGGTGGCCATCACCCCGGACGGAACCCGCGCCTACGTGGTGAGTAATGGCGGGTCTGTCACGGTGATCGACACGGCGAGCAACACTGTGGCGGCCACGGTCGAGGTGGGGGCTTGCGCCGCAGGGGTGGCCATCACCCCGGACGGAACCCGCGCCTATGTAGCGAATGTGTGCCCCTCCTCCGTCTCGGTGATCGATACGGCGAGCAACACCGTGGTTGACACGGTAGTGCTTGGGCCAAGCCGTGAGGTCAGCCCCTTTGATGTGGCCATCACGCCGGACGGAACCCGCGCTTACGTGACGGATAACGCCTCTCAGTCCGTCTCGGTGATCAACACAGCGCGCAACACTGTGGTTGCCACGGTCGGAGTTGGTAACAACCCTCAGGGGGTGGCCATCACGCCGGGAGTTGGCCCGCCAACCAACAAGGGTCAGTGTCAGAATGGCGGCTGGAAAACCTTCACCATGCCGCGCAAATTCAAGAACCAAGGTGATTGCGTGAGTTTTGTCAACACAAGAAAGTAAGACTACCTTCGCGGCTGGGCTCATTTGGCGTCCAGCCGCGATTCATTAGACCGCGCGGAGGCCCTTCCAGAGAATTAGGTGCCGCTATTCGTGACGAACACTCTATAGTTAACTGAAGACCACGTTCTCAACCCTCCGATTCCGATCCGCGACCCCCGCGTACCTAACATTCCTTCCTCGCCCACCATCGACTCCGTACTCCGTAAATACTAAGCTACTACCTATCAACAGCACAGATACTTGTGTATCAACAAACGTTATCAAGAGTAACTTAGGAAGTCGCGTGTTTCCAGTACGCGATCTCACTAAATAATTGTGTTAACAACCGTTCCTTACATGATACGGTCGCACAATGAAAGTTGCCATCTACGCGCGCGTTTCGACAGACAAGCAGGACAACGCAAACCAACTAGGCAGCTACGCGACTTTGCCAGCAAGCAGAGTTGGGAGATCGTCACCGAGTACAAGGACACGGTCAGCGGATCTGGAAGGCGCACGCGGCCTCAATTCGAGGCTGTGATGCTGGCTGCATCGCAACGACAGTTCGATCTGTTGTTGTTCTGGGCACTGGATAGGCTAAGCCGTGAAGGCATAAAAAGTTCGCGCTCCTGACGGCGGCGGCTCCTGAGCTGTGGTTACGGGCGTTTCTGGAACTGGCTTACCACAGCGGGTGGCGCAAGTCGGAGATGATTAAACTGCGCGTCGGCCAGCTCGATATGAAGTCACGCACAATCCGTCTTGATCCGGGCACGACCAAGAACCAGAGGGGCGGGGAAATCACGATGAGCGATACCATACGCTGTTAGCAGAATGCGTGAGAGGCAAGCAGCCAGGAGATCGTGTATTCACCCGAGCGAACGGGAATCCCGTGAAGGATTATCGTTGGGCGTGGTGGAAGCTCTGCGTGCAAGTGGGTCTGGGCCACTGGGAGTGCAAGAAGTGTGGTCAGGCAATTACGGGCCGCAAGTGCTGCGAGTCGGGCTTTCTGGGTGATCGGAAATACATCGGGCTGTTCAGTCACGACATGCGCCGTTCCGCAGCACGGTCGTACCGCAAGGCTGGTGTCGCTGAATCGGTCATCATGGAGATGTGCGGCTGGGAAACTGCTGCGATGTTTAAGCGCTACGACATCGTGGACAACAAGGACAAGGTCGAAGCTGTTCGACTCAGGGAACAGAAACGAATTTTGGAACGCGAATCAGAAATTAGCCATGATTTGCCAATTTTGGCTAGAGCCGCAAAGGTTAAGAAAACCGCGAAAGCAGCCAATTGATTGAATTCCCACAGCTTGGGTGTGGTGCTTACCACATTCTCAGCCTGCCCATTCTTGCCCATCTTTGCCAGTCTTTTCCCGCTGAACAGCCATGATTCAGCCATGATTTCCGCGCATGTTTTGTGCGGTCACGTCCGGGCTTATCGGTTACGAAAAGGCTACGCCGCGCGTGTGGCTTTATCTCTTCCAACGCCAGAGCATGGTGAACCGTTGGTTGCCTTCAGGATGGCTTGTATTACTTCCGAGCACGATGAAGTCCTTTGTCTTTGGGTCGCGCTGAACGTGGTGTGTGCCGCAATCGAATTTATTCTTGTAGTGGAAAGTGCCATCGCCTACATTCGGGTTCAACGGATTCATGTTGATGATCCCTGTCCATTCGACGTTTCCACCTTTGTTAGTTGCAGTTGTGTGCAAGATTGTTCCGCTGGACTGTATCTTGACGGTGCCTCCGGTCGGACTACCCGTTGGCATGGCGCATTCGTCGTATTCGCCGCCCATTGGAGAAAAAGTTGTCCAGTCACGGAATTTCCTGAGTATCACCTGCCCCGTCACCACAGCGAGTGCCGCTGTTAAGTTACCCACGAACCCGGTTGTCAGCAACTGCCGGAGTGATTGTGCGAAGGGAAATGTGATTAACATGGCGGACGGAATATAGCGAAACCGGCTAGGTCGTGGCAAATATCAAATCAGAAAAGAGTGAACCGCTGGCAGGTCGTGGCGGAGACAGAGAAAAACTGTCGCCGCAGATTCTTCCCGGTCGGCAGTTATTGTGCGCTGATCGCCGCGCGGATCAGTAGCTGGTATTCTGTTTTGCTTTAAATTCATCCACAAACGCTTCCCAGCCCGTGAACTCATAAGCAAGGATTAAATAACCGGAGTTCAGGCCCAAAGGTTTTGCGTCCAACGAAATAAGGCGCACACTGTTGCTTGGATGGGCGCTCTTCCAGTATGCGGATAATGTACGATTCTTTTCCAACAGACCCAGCATCCACACGGACTCACTGGAACACCCGGCACCGCCGTTGCATGTGTCAAATGTGTTCTCAGGTTGTCCGTATTTTTGACTTACGCCAGACACAACGGTTGTGAATCCGCTTCGTAGTTCCGTCCCGGTATCACTCGTGCTAATGGTGACGCCCACTGCAATCACCTTCAGCAAGCCTTCCGTGGGCGAAAAGAACAGATTGTATTGCTCGAACGCTGGATTAGGTGTTGGTGCGGATGTAAAGGTGAATACAATATTCGGGTTTTGGGTACTGGGGGTGCCTTTACCAACTAATTTCGTTACCTGTTCACGAGTCATGCCACGCTCGAAACCAAAAGGCCCAGCGACAGGTTTATCTTGAGCCAGCGAAATGACACTCGCCAACAGAATAAACAATGCGATTAGACCACGTTTCATGCCACCAATTAATCTTTTCACACGGGAACCTCCGATGGCGGCATCCTGCGCTTGCTGGGGAAAAGACGCAATGGCACTAAAGTGCGCTATCTGATTGCAGCGATGAGTTTGGAAACTAAGACCGAGTTTGCAAGCAGTCTATCGCTCTGACAATCTCTCGAAGCATCAAGCAAATTGCGATGGTCACAAATACGGGGCGTCTTACTGTACCGTCTGGCTTTACCGACCGCTGGCGGGCCGGATGTTCTGCCCAACCCCATACCCGAGCCTGACCCGGAGCCTCCAGAACCTGACCCAACGCCTGAGCCCTCCCCAGTTCCGCCTGTACCGGAACCAGCACCAGCATTTTCCGGAATCACGTGCGCGTGCCTTCGTTGTGAGCCTGTTCATGTAGAAGGTTCCAAGGTCTTTCAACCGACCAAGCTGGTCAAGGGCGGTAGTCTGTACGCTACCGAGCAGACTCCTCAAGTTCGTCACCTCTATACTTTGCTCGAAACCGGGTACCAGAGAGGCATTGGACTTCAGATTGGATACGACATCACCGTGAGTTTTATGAATACGGGTCAGGATTGGCAGTCGCTGTACAGAGCTGCTCTATTAGAACCCGATTGGAAGAAGATGGAGGAGCGTGTCCGGGCTGCTGAGTCAGCCATCAGCGAAAGGAAGCGCCAACTCTCCCTAGACCACGGGGGAACTCCTGAAGAGAATCAGCCACTCGAAAATGCCTTACGTGGTCTGGATGTCCTGCGGAAAGAAGCGCTTCGGTGGCATGGTAACAAGCCCGTTGAAACGAATTGAACCTGCGGTACTGGTGACGCAGTCTGCATCTTAAATCATGCTCGTCATAATTAGCGTGAGTCGCCTTGACGATAACAGACTTGCAATCAGTGTTGCTCGGCCCCAACACGACTCAACTCACAGCCAAAATTACCCTTCTGAAAAAGAAGTACGAGCAGTGCTGTCGGATTTGGGGATCAGCGAAGACCTAATAGCTGCTCACCTGAAATTGCTGGCACAGATGGGTACAGGCGAAGAATTAAAATTCCCGCCGATGGATGTTCCGCAGAACCAATTGCTGTCTAGAGGATTTTCAGTTGTGAAATCTAAGGGGGCAGCGCCCTTTTTGTAAGCCCCACCCCCTGACCGCATTCAATCCTGACGGGATGAAATGTTTGGGAGTGATTTTCTTTCACTAGCCCAGTCCCCAGCCATACTCAGTGGTCTGCTCGCGTTTCGGGCTGGCTTGAAACCCCTTGGATGTACTGAAATCATTGATCTGCGCTTCGGAACCATCGACCTCCACGGCCCTGAAGTTACGGGAAGTGACGAGCCGCATCAAAGGAGAGCCTCTCAGTGCTCAGGTTTCTTGGTCGTAGCGCTTGAATCCGCTTCGACGGTTACGTTGACTTTTGCTCCCGGCTTGAGATGGGCTTTCCCACCTTGCTCGTCCGTCAAAACGTTATCGATGCGAATCTCGCGGTATAGTTCTTCCGCTTCATCGATACTAATCTCCGCTTTGTCGGCCTTGCCGGGAACGACGGTTCTGATAATTTTCTGGACGTTACCTTTCATCATTTTTCGCTTTTTGCCCATGTCCCCTCCGGTGACCACAGGTAAAAGTGTAGCCGTTGGCACAAGAATTTGCAGAGGCAATCCGATGAAACCCTCTTTCCCCGCCAACCCGACTTCAACGCTTTTCCCATCAGTCATCACATTCAAAACCGAAGCCAGACCGTCGTTCACGAAGTAACCGTGCGCAATCGGTTGTCCTGCTTCGTGCAGCACATCGTGGGTTCGCATTTGCACGTACTCCAAGTAAGGGAACAGAACATCACACTCTTTGCGTGGCAATCCCAACAGGATTTCATTGTGCATTTGCTGCCCGTCCATACCGCTAATTGTTGGCTTGAGGTAGGGATTTGGGACACGAGGGCCGGACGATTTGTTTGCCATAACGGCTCCTTGCAGCGTCAGCGTCAAAAGCTGTCAGATTTCGCAAGAAACCGTCTCCCACTGCACGCGGGGTACGGCGGAAAGATGCTAGTGAGACTCTTTCATCCCTACTCTGATTGAACCGACAATACAAGCGGTAGCGTACAGACTGGAAGCATTGTACGCTGTCGTACAGTATCTACCCGATGGTGGAATCTGGGAATGAGGATAAAGTGTCTTTCTAAATCGGAAATCTGGCAAATGTGAAACGTATTTTGATTGTCGATGATAGCCAGCTAATCCGCAGCAGCTTACGTGTTGTGCTGGAAGAGCAGCTAGGAATGGCGGTGGCGGAGGCGGAAAATGGCTCCGACGGAATCGACAAAGCGAAAAAAGTTCATCCCGACCTAATTGTCATAGACCTTGTGATGCCGGTCATGAACGGCATCGATGCCAGTCGTGCTCTCAAGCGACTGATGCCTGCTGTCCCGATCCTGATGTTCACGACCTTTGCCGACCCACACATTAAAAACGCAGCGGTCGCTGCTGGCGTCCATGACTTCATCGACAAATCAGAAAGTGCCACTCTGATCGAGTCGATTAAACATTTCCTTATGGCTGAATTGCCGCCGCCTTCAACTAACGCGGCGTGAGACTTGTCAGTTTTATCGGGGCGTCAGACTTCGGCACGATAGACAAATCGAGCGTTCCAGTACCCGCCGCAAGCAATGCAGTCGGTTCCGTCTGAATTTGTTATCTTGGGTCGAGCACACCAACGCGAACAGCATCGTCAGAACCGTACTTGCCTGTCTTATCTCTCGCTTTTCCCGCCGACGCCCTTTTTAGCTTGACCCTGCACAAAAGCAAACGCGCCGAAAACTACGAACGCAACCTAGAGCCTTTGCATGGGTTGTTCCTCCGGCGCGGATTCTACCACCAGAGTTCGCTTGCCGACCCCAGCGGGTCACCGCTATTGGACTGTGGCGTTTCTAACCAGCAGGCGTGTCGGCGGCAGGGCTGTGAAGCCAGTGGCAGTGCTCATTGACTGCCTCCAATCGTGCCTCTAATGCGGCGCGCTGCTAACTCTCTGCGTAACACATTGAGCGCAGCGAGTGCTTCGCAGATAGCATGCCGTTCAACGGGTGTTCCTCCATGGTCAGACTGCACCTCGTGTATTCGGGCGTCAATCGAGGCTTTTGCTGCCTGAATCCGTTTAGGTAATTTTTCATCGTCCGTTTCGAGGGCAGCAGCGCTATACAGTTCTTCCCAAACTTTGGCTTTCATCGTCGTTCCTCTTCTTGGCATCGAGGAACCGCTCGAACCTTGCCAACGGGGGCAGATGCGGTCTTACGCTCTGCGCGTAGACGCATCTTCGGTACGCATGAGCCGGATAGAGATGTCTGGGAGAGCGGACGCTTCCGGCTCCCTGCGCGATGTACGTCAGTTTTCGCAAGGAACCGTCGCTCGGAAGGCGCGGCGGAAGGATGGGAAAAGTAACAAGCACAGTATACGCCTCTCGGAGTTCGAGTTAGGTCTGGTATCGAACACACAGTGCTGGGTGCCGATTCTACGCCGCGCCAGAATAGTTAGTTTACGTGGGAGTCTGGCTTTCCGATATCGGTATGCCGAGCGGCAAGACTGCCGTGGGCGAAGTGCTGACTGCGGTTCTTCGACCTGCTTTTGACTTTTGCGGAGGAATGCTCGGGCAATCATTCTGCGAATCATGCGGTCATTACCACGTGGGAACTTCGTGCGTCAGGAAGCCTGTTCAGCAGTCGGCGGAACGAAGCTCTGTATCTTCGGCTTCTCTTGAGGCTTTTGTTCGGGCGTCGGCTTGGCTGGCAAAAAAAAGTTCTCAGTGATTTCGTGACCTTTTACGGGCTAGGGCGTATCCCAAAGCGTATGCAGCGGAGGTGTAGGTCGGAGCGGTGACGAATACCTCATAAGCACATTCAGAACTCCCACATTGGGAGCCGAAGAAGTCGTTCCAAACATCAGGCCAATATTGATGAAAGCCGCCTGTTCTCCATGTGAAGACGTTGAATATAAGATTCACTAGGGGCAACACCCACACCCATAACGCGGATGAACTCCAACGCCTACGCCAGCTTAGAAAGCCGAACAGGACGGCAGCAAAAATGGGAAAGACGAACAGCGGCTCTCCCGTCGCCCGCAATATGGGTTGAGAAACGGTATGGTCTATCCAATTGCCACCAGAGTTGTTCTTCGTGACTGAGGCAATCGAAATGGCCGGAATAGCGGCGGCAACAATACCTGCCATCATCGCACCGACCGTCGAAAGGAGTTGTTGAGCTACAAAGTTGCCGAACGTTCGAATGCGCGGTTGCTTCATGACCTTAGTTCACACTAGGCTGCATCGGCGCTGTTACTTATCCCAGCCCTTGGCATTGCCCGCACTCCTTTCCAGTGTCGGTCTTACACTCCGGGCACGGTACTGGAAGTTGCGCCACCCCAGCGCATGTTTAGCAGCACCCTTCTGTTCGTTGGAGGAGCGCAACAAAAAAGGGTTCAGTCCTTAACTCCGCTTCGTGAGCCGAGGCAAAAAGTGTCCGGATAATACTCTTATCGTCTGGATGTGGCGGATGGTTTATCAACTTTCCAAAGTACCACGCAAGCATTTCGGTAAAGTCATGTCCACAAATGCACAGCCTCTCATCCGCGCATTTTATTGCCCCGTATTCATCAAAACGGCGAATGAATTCAATTTGGCTAGCGCTGGCCAAACCTCGAGCATTGAAATAGCGTTTTGTAAATTCTACCTCGTCGAAAGCAAGACAGCCATTAACTAGTTCACAACAACGAAACATATCAAACCAATGAAGCCCCAAACCAAGCACATGATTGGTTACGCGATACAGAAACAACTGTCGGAGCGTAGGGGTAATCTCCTTTAGAATCTCTCCACCAGTTTTTGCGGTCTTACACCCGAACAACAGAAGAGCCTTGTGAACTATTTCAGGCGTGCAGCAGTACATCTCCAAACTCGTGTAGTCAGTGCGTACCAAGAGCGTTCCCGGTTGAGAGAGTCCCAGAAAGTGGTCGAAGTCGGCGTCGGCTACACATGTGACGCGAAGTTGTTTCGAGACCTTTGTCTCCACAAACACACCAAGATAAATCACACGGTCTCGATTGTTATCTTGAAAACCGCTGGACAAAAGAACCGCTGCCGCAATGTCTATTGCCGTGATTGGATAGATGACCACTTTCCTTGCGTTTGCATCGAGGAACCATTGGAGAAAGCCCTTGTCAGTATCCCCTTCAACATACAAGTCGCACAAGTCGGGATGCAATCGGTACCGCATCGCCAACTCTTCAACCGTTCTTCTGATTTCTTTTATTCACTTGTAGACTCGAGCGGCAACACGGCATTCCCAGATTGAGCAAGTAGTTCGATGGAATGTGTGGCTAGTAAGAACTGTACGTGAGAATTGGTGGATAACCTTAATATCGCATCAATTAACTGTCGTTGCCATGTGATATTGAGGGAAAGTTCCGGCTCATCGATGATAACAATTGTTGTGTCTTGTCGAGAAACAAGAATATTGCAAAATAGTAGAAGGAGTTCCTGCTCACCGGAAGAGAGCCTCCGAACAGGGATACCATTGCCATCTGCGGAACGAATCCTGAGGCCACCGCGTAGATGGAACACCGCTCTCTTGTTGCGAAAGAAACCGTTGATACTATCTACGAATATTTTTATGCTCGATTGAATCTCTGCTAAAGCGTCGAGCCTAGCGGAATTCCCTTCGATGAAGGGTCGGAGGATTTGGTCGATAATCTGGAGCCGCTGTTTGTTACTCTCGCTCTTCCGTTGGGGTACGGTCCATTGTTACGGTGACATTTGGTTCTTCAGCGCGTATGGAAAATTGTTGACTCTCTTTGGAGGATTGGATTGTCATCGAAAAACTACCAGAGAGAGAGTTATTCCGTTCTGCCGACACCAGTACGCCAGAAGCCAACGAAACTGCGAAACGGAGAAATCTGGTTCTTGCAAGGTAAGTCTTGTGACCCTTTCCGGTCTTTGCCAGAAGGTGATAGATAAGCCACAGGATGGTCGTCTTACCTGAACCGTTCTCGCCGTACAAAATCAACAGCCGAGAAGCATCGGCGTAATCTATTTGTGGATGGAGGTCATAGTTGAATTGCCCAAAAAGTTGTTTAATCTCGACCCGCGTAACGAAAGCGCGGTTGGTCGTGATATTCGTGCTATTCGGTTGAGGGAAAGGGGTAGACATAGTGTTTCGTGCTAAAACCTTCAGTTTGGTTCAACTAGCCAAGTGACAGATCAAGACTTCTCACAAACGTGGGAATTATAGCCGAGAAGTCACTCTATTGAATATTTTCAGCTTTCGAAACGTCTGAAAAGTCCAAAGTTCCAGTACCTTGGCAGGCAATGCAGTCGCTCCCGTCTGAAGTCTTACCTTCTTGGCAGGATGGGCAGGTTGCATTACTGAGTGCGGCTCCGTTCACAACCACTTGGCAACACCGCCATGGTGTGAGCAGGTGCCGCTTCTGTGCCTGCTGAAACTATAGGTTCCATCGCGGTGAGCCTCAACCCGCGCAAACAGATTTGTTTACACGAAGGAAGAGTGGAGGCTTAGGTCGGGGGCGATGTGATTTAAGCCTCATCTCGGATTACTTGCAGGTAATACTTGGGTTGTCTTTAGCCATTTCTAGGCAAGCCTTGCGTTGCTTCTCTTTCTTAGCAGCGTCCGCAATGGAATCGCTAGGAGTCGCAGACACCGAGACCACTGCGGAAACCGGAGCAGGTTGGAGCGGCGTCGAACCAGTTACTGCGGGGGCGACTTCGGCTGCTGGCGAGGTTTGAACCGCAGGCTGAACAGTTGCTGGCCGTGACGGGGGAACTGCCGGAGCCTCTTGAGCATTGATACGGCCATGAGCCTGCCAATCAGCAACGATTAGGTTACAGGCGTCCTTTGAAGCATTCCCTACCGTCCGTGTAGCTTTCGTGCCGATAATGTCACCCCCTCTGTTGGCGACTTGGATTTGGCTGTTACTGCGTAGCAGACCCCGGTTCTGCTTGGACTCACGATTCATCATGACGATGTAGTCGGCATTCGCTTGGTTGATCGTGACGGTCACGTCGGAGCAGTCCTTCTGGAAGTTTTTTGTGACCTCCATGCTCTCGTCGTGAGAGTCAATCGTGGACTTTGAACCCCACGCTGCCCAGTGGTGGTCCCCTCCGGCAGCTCCGTTGCTACTGACGTTTTCTGAACCCTTGCCCTGAACAAAGACGCGAGGTTTATCTTGGGCATTCGCAGAAACTGCGATTGCGATTACAAACAGTAGCGTACAAGTCTTCATGATTCTCTCTTTCTGAGGGGGAGGATAGTAGTGTCTAGATCAGACTTACTGGCACTCGGGATGCCCCTGCATTATGCGGCGCTGCTATAAAAATGCAAGTGACGACAGTCACAACACCTGTGTAATGAAGTTCTTGGTGCATGTTTGGCTGGCAGCGCTCGGCTCCTCCGGCGCTCTACCCGACTCATTCCATTACGAGTCAGTTTACCGCCGCCTCAGACTTCGGCACTTCTGATAAGTCCAAAATTCGCGTACCTCCGCAAGCAATGCAATCATTGCCGTCTGGATTTTTTCCCTCTTGGCAGGATGGGCACACCGCGACTCCTGATGGCGGCACGCAAAGGAACTGAACGATGCTGGCTGTCCCCGGAGTAGGAATCTGTGCCAAGCCGTTAAGTGCGACGGTGGAAATATATGCAAGGCAATTTGCAAGACGCGGTTCCAATTCACCACGCCTGACGGCGTTTGCCGTCTGCTCCAGCAGAAGCAGCACATTAGGAACTGACGTGAGCGGATGGTCCGGTGTATCCGGTGGTAACGTCACTGCCCGATGGCTTCTTGCAATCCCACCGCGTTTCCGAGCGCGAAGGCGTTCCCGTGCCAAGCTGGGGTCGTGGAACCAGCAATAGCTGGAGGCAGTGAGCGAATGCTGTTGCTCTACGCTAGGCCCAGCAAGCCATTGCGTAGGGAATAGCCGTCGATCAGTTTGACGCCGTTCGCATTCGCCAATGCTTTTGCCGATGGCGTAAAGGTGCTGCTCGTAATAACCCAGCCTTCATCTGCACGGTAGAACTTCACTGCAGCGACAACTTCTTGAACCGCCTTATTGCCGACCGGGCCTTGATAACGTTTTGCCTGAACGACAATGGTTCTGCCCGCCTTTTTTGCGATTAGGTCTGCACCTTGGTCGCCAGTGGCGGCAGTTCCGCGAATGTCCTCAAACCCATTTTGCCTCAGAAGTCTGCTGAGATAAGTTTCAAATTCCATGCCAGATAGTTCATCGAACACTGGGTTGGGTGCGTTGAGGGCACGCTGCTCATGGAACTGGCGAAACTCTGATTCCAATCGCGCCTCTAACCACCGATACTTTTCAGCCAGCGTCGTAACGTCGCCCCTTTCCGTGACACCGTTATGGTTCTCGATCTTGACCATTTTGTGCAGGCACGTCTGAATCTCCTTCGGAAGGGCGTCCCAGTTTTCGTCGCCGTAGTCGTCCAATGCCGAAACCCTCCGGTCAGCGATTTCCAGAAACTTGTTCACAAGACTTCGGTTCCGCGATAGGCATTGTTCGTACTCCTCGCAACGACGCTCCTTTGCCAGTTCCTGACGCTCCTTTACCAGTTCCTCCGTTCTCTGTTGTTCCAGCTTGAGCCCTTCGTAGTAACGTCGAAAACGCTCTTCCACATACTGAGAGAGTTCGACGTACCCCCTTAAGTCTCCTCGTGCTTTCATCCATTGCGACAGCGCTTTGTCAGCAAATGACGCGACGAACAGTATCTCTTCGGCGAATTTTCCCTCTCCTTCCTTGTTAGCTATTTCTCGCAGACACCTTGCAACCATCTCGTCAACATGGTTCTTGTAGGGCATCTGAGCTCTTCCCCCAATAACCATGCTGTTCTCGGTGCGGTAGATAATATCCCACCGAAGAAGGACTTCGCGGAGTGCGTCTTGGAAAGACAGGTCATGATACTCAGCTTCGGAGAAGTATTTCTTATCTCCGGCGGAATCGGCTTCTAGCTTCGCCCGTAGCCCTTCGGCGAGAAGAGTGTTCGAACGATCCTCCTCCAAGATGCTCCGTAGTCTGCGACAGTAGGATTCCTTGTCGGTCGTCACGAATACCTCTTGCCAAGTCTACGATTCTGCACGACGAACCATGCAGTTACCTCACCATTGACAACAATTGAGCGCTCTTTGAAGCTACCAACGCAAAAATACAGAGATGCAGCCGTGGCAAACGCATTTTGCACTTCTTTGTCAGGAATATTTGTTGCCTGAAGGGCAGCAGCCTAAAACGCAAACGTCCCAGATTCGGTTAAATCATGGGACGCTCCTCGAACAGCCCTCCCCCGAAGTCTGCTCACAACCAGCGTAGCGGCGGGTGCGGTGGTCTGTATATGGCTCGAACGGGCTACTGTGGAAAGCGGGTAAGGCGTGACATCAAATCGAGTGGCTCCCGAAAGGGCATTTGAAAATCGTCATCATTCCCCATCAACGTTGCGGCGCTTGCCGACGCGCTCTTTCGGTCTTACACTTCCAGCATGTCAACTTTGGTCATCCACGCCCCCGCCGGAAAAGTTCAACAGGAAAGCAAACAGAGTTTTGAGACAACCTTTGCGTTGGGTGTTGGGGATGGCTACGCCATTATCCAGAACTTATTTGCTCAACTCAGCCCCTGATGTGGTGTCGTTTTGCTGTGCAAGGATACTGAGAAACGGGCGGAGGGAACATTGGTAGCACTTGTCCCGACGGGGAAGGCGGACAATGGTATCGAGAGGTACGATGTACGCTTTGAAAGCATAAAAATGGTGCCGTACAAATCAGAGAGGCTGAACAGGAATGGTGTGGCAGTCATTTGAGCGCTGCCACCAGCATCGAGGGAGGGACGCAGCGTCTGCACGCCAAATACCCGACCGCTGGCGGCCCGGACGTTCTGCCCAACCCCATCCCTGAGCCAGACCCAGAGCCTCCCAAGCCTGACCCAACGCCAGAGCCGTCACCAGTTCCGCCCGTGCCGGAACCAGCCCCAGCATTTTCGTACTTCGATGTTCCCCTGCACTGACTGTTACGGTTGTACCGAGTTTAATCCGATGTAGACAGCCCAACCCGCGATAACCAGAATCATCAGTCCCGAACATGCGCCAACCGCTTTCACCAGCGGATTTATTTTGTTCACCTTGGCGAGTAGTTCTCTCTGTTCTGTTGCCGCCGACGAGGCAGTTTCATCAAGGAAAAGCTGGTCATCCTCTTGCCGCGTGAGCATACTGCGGTAGAAGAGGAGGATGAGAAAGACGCCTGTCACAACACCCCAAGCAATCAGAAGCCATTCCAGTCCCGGAGTCATGAAATACCTCCACAGTCAACTTTCCGGAATCGACAGAAGTGTTTTGAAGCAATGCACGACTACGCCGCAAAAGACTCATGCGCGGTGAATCCCGGCGCTGCCGCTGGCAACTCCTTCTTTTCAACTCGACTCTTTGAGCACTGTCTGTCCTGTCCGCAAGCCATGCAGAAAGCAGTGAAGCGCTCTGGCACACTCTCTGGCACCTGCGATACCTCATCTCCCTCGAAGTGTGCGAGGGCGATAAAGAATCCGCAGACATCGCACGGCACAGCCCAATACACTTGTTTTTCCGTCATACAGCATGTTCCTTGTCATGTTGCGGCCCATGATGCCACCAATGTTAGCTTGGTATCGATACAGTGTTTGCTGTACGCTCCAGAGATTCAAAACTCACTCACAGCGCGGGCGCTAGGACTCCTGCCAATCTTCAACCTGCGGATGCGTCGGCCTTCGGTACCATCGATAAATCCAGTTTTGCAGTTCCGCCGCAAGCAATGCAATCTGTTCCGTCTGGATTTTTTCCCTCTTGGCAGGATGGGCAAGTTGCAGTTCCTCCCGGCTCCACGCAAACGAACTGAACGATGCTGGCTGTTCCGGGCGCGGGAATTTGCGCCAGCCCATTCAGAGCTACGGTAGAAATATAGGCAAGGCAATTTGCTAGACGAGGTTCCAATTCCCCGCGTCTGACGGCGTTGGCGGTTTCCTCCAAAAGGCTGAGAACATCAGACACTGATGTCAACGGATGATCCGGCGTTCCGGCTGGCAGAGTAGCAGCGCGATGGCTCCGGGCAATTCCGCCTCTCGTCCGTCCACGTTGGCGTTGCCGCTTGTGCTCTGCATTGGTCGAGTGAAAAAAACATCGGTCGCTCCCCGCGAGTGCTTGCGTTGCACACGGCTGACCATCATGGCGGGTTGCAGAGCAGAGAGCCATCAACAAACCTTCATTGACCTTATTTCACTTGTTTCGGTTTGACCGCAGGTTCTTGCTCTTCCGCTTCAATCTCGCGCAATAAGTCCTGCAATCCCGCTGCGTCGAAGAGCACGTTCTCGATGTAGGTCGTACCGCCGGGTCTATCTTGCAAGTCCGCGATAATGCGACGTGCCACCTTCTCCGGTTCACCCAGCCGTTCAATAAATTGTTCTAACGCCTCCACGCCCTCGATCCGTGGGAACTCGACAGGATGCGCTCCGGGTTTCTCAGAAAACATCAGGCGATATTGCGGTGTCGGACGAGCACCGGGCATTTCTCGAATAGTTAGATTCATGAGTGCACCTATTTTGCTGATAGTTTCGTACTGTTTTCCACCGTAGCAGTCATGCGGGAGGATTTGCAAACAATTACTCTGGTTATAGCGTTGCCAAACAAAGCTGCTTGCTTGACACCCGATAAGCTTCTTGTCGGTTTTTCCGACATGTTCGCCTCGCTTGCGGCGCGATTTCATTAAATCTTTGATTCTCGCTTGTTGGATTTTCCGCCAAGCAGCCCGTCTGTTCTCTGGTGCAGAAATAATTAGTTTGCACTTCCCAGACTTGTAACGATTCGTCACTGGTTTTGGCGAAGTGAAGTCCGCCGTTGGCAAGGATACGATTCGATACCTCATGGTGACGCTACAGTGGCTCTGTGGGCGAGATTATGCTTGCCTGACCCACTGCATCCTGCCCTCGTTGATTGCCGCCAGCAGCGTCTGTAGCGCCCGCTGTATCCCAGCTATGCTGCCACCGTCCAGTGACACTGTCATCATTCCGGCATCGGGTGTTTTTCCACTTGTCAGCACTATTACATCCTCAGGATCGCGGAAGAGTGGAATCTGCAATGGTGCCGTGCGTCTTGAGGTCCTATCCCGACCAATTCTTCTCCTTGCCTTCTTCCGGTTCTCAAAATTCTGATTGCTTCTTTTGTTTTTCATGACTGCATCTCCGATTGAGGGAACCTCTAGGATTAATAATTCTTTCTTGTTCAACAATTTCTTAACAATGTAAGCAGTACCAGGAACCTCAGTGAAAGGCGCAACTTAGCCACTTCCAAAACGCAAGAATTGCGCTAAAGGTTGCAGCTTTTGACAGGGCACAACGCAAGTTTTGCGTGAACATCATGTCACTCCCGGCTTCAAAGGTGGGGTGTTTGCACACTCCCGCATGAGTTCTTCCTTCGAGTGTTTATCTAGGTAGTCAATTACGTCGCCGCCGGGAGGCAGGTCTGGAAGGCTTACGATTTTGACCTCCAGCGCAAATGGTTCAACCGAACGCGCTACCGTCTCCGCATGTTGGCGACCAGCATTGTCGTTGTCCGGAATGATGAACACGCTTTTGCCCTCGAAGTGCGGCGCGAAGTCGTCCTGCCATGAGCCAGCCCCGAAAGCGCTGGTAGTTGCGGCGATGTCAGATTCGGGAAACAATTCCTTGCACCGATCACAATGCTTTTCGCCTTCGTTCACGATCACTAGAGATGCCTTAGTGACTTCGGGGAGACGATAGAGCACGCGGCGGATGCCAGTCGCGCCGCTCTTCCAGCCCGACCGGGTCGGAGCAGGGCTGAATATCCGAAACGCTTTACCCTTGTACCGTCGAAGCTGCCACAGCAATTCACCGTTTTCATCCAGATAATTGAATGTCTGTTCGGCGCTACTGTCCCCCGTGGGGTTGATCAGATCATGACGCCCGAGCATATCGGCTATACGACCCAAAGCAGTTTTGGCATCGCAAGCAGAACTTTTCATTTCGAAATCCACCATGCCGCCGCCTTCCTTGCAGCCATGGCAATACCACCTGCCGGCGCGGGTTTCAACTTTCAAGGAAGGATGTGTATCGGGGTGGAATGGGCATAGCGCCATAAATCCTCCCTTCGTCTGCTTTCGTTTCCCTAGTAGGTGCATCTCAAAGAAACGGCGTTTTTCATCCGGGGTCAGGGCATCAAAGAAGTTTCCCGCCCTCGGAGTCGAGCGAGTTCGAGCGGCACTTTTTCCAGTTCTGGGTGACTCTGTAGTAGGCGGCGCAGCGGCTTTCCGTTTGGGGATGGGCTGTCTTGTTCTGGGGTCGCAGAGCACGTACATGTAACCGCCGCTGATTGGTTCAATCTGAATCAGTCCGCTCTCCAATAATTCAGCGCGTCCAGCCCTGACACTGTTTAGGCTGACGCCCGCATTCGATACAAACTGGTTGTCGGTGATCGGCAAGTCAGAGCGGCTGAACTGCTGTGCTTGATAAAAGAGGAAGATATGCATTCTCAGCGCGGACGGGGAAAGATCAGACAGAAAGCCAGACAGAATGACAGCTTTAGGAAGCTGAAAGTAATTGATCCCGGTGCCTTGGAGAATGTTTGACATCCTGATTCCACAAGCCGGACGTGCGTTTGCTCCCTGCCCACCGTTTCAGGTCAGGGCGGTGCCACTTCAAAATAATTTTACCCATGCTACTTATTTTCGCAGTACAATGCAAGTCGTATGCACAGTAAAAAAACCACTGCGATCCTCCTCGAAGGCGAACCTGAGATTTCGCTTTTCGAAGTGCTGAAGCTGGCTGAACAACTTGGCGCGAAGTGCTCAGTCAGAAACTTCTGGATGCATCACGACCGGGGTCTAGTACCGACAGGAAGAAAGATTTCGGGGCGGGGAAATGCTCTCTACTTCCCAGAGGAAACGGTTCTGCACTTGTACGTGCTTTCCATTATTAAGGCACTGCAATCGAAACCGATCAAAGCCGCCGCTGGGACTGGAAAATCTTCATCTCAGATTGCCAAACTGGTATCAGAACTCAAGAAACAGGATTTGCACTCCTTGCCGCCAGTTAAAAAGAGTGCACGGCGTGCGGCAGAGCAGTTTCAGCGCCGCCTGTTCGAGGTATTGAAGGAATCGCTTGAAGTTGCCTTGCGTGTAGGCGGCAGCGCCGCCACCACAGGGAAATTGGACGAGTAACCTGAGGAACATGTGTGGGTGAACTGACTGGAATCAACTGGACTGACCACACGTTCAACCCTTGGTGGGGTTGTTCGCGGGTTTCGCCCGGATGCGATCACTGTTACGCCGAGAGCCTAGATAAGCGATGGTATCCGGTACGCATCGAGCGCCCCGGCATGAAGCCGATGGTCGCGGCGAAGCATTGGGGCAATGGAAACCCCCGACGCACGTTTGGACAGGAGCACTGGAATGAGCCTCTGAAATGGGTAGCTGGTCGGGCTGCCAGCGGGGCACCCAGACCTGCGAGCAGGGGAGTCTGGGTGATGCAAAGGTGAAACTGGTAGTCACGATGGAGCAAAACGCGTTGGATTCGGAATCCAAGGTGTCGCAACAATCTGCGTAGATTCTGTTACTTAGCCAGTGGTCATGGCTGAATCATGGCTGAACGATGGGTGCGTGCCACAGCTCGGGCTGGAGCCGAGACGCTGGTACGACGGCGCTTGTTGGATGTTACCGAAGCAGGGCAGTATCTCGGAGTCAGCCACAAGGTGATTCGGCAGTTGGTACAGGCTGGTGAACTGCCGTACATCCAGCGCATCCGGGGCAGGAGTCCATACCTGATCGACATACGGGATCTAGATCAATGGATCGAACGGAACAAAGTTCGCGCCGACGCCTTCTAGTCTAGACTCATTCCGCGTAACGACACCAGCAAAAGAGTGCTTGCATAGCTTAGCCCCTAAGCTAATAATAGGACAAGGAGGATGGTACATGCAGCCAAGAAAGAAGCTAGATTTGGAGTTTTTCCAAAAAGCGGGGAAACGAGGCGGCAAGATAGCAGCCAGCAAAATGACTAAAGCAGAGCGCACAGCAAGGGCACGGAAAGCTGGGAAGAAGCGGCAAGAGAAAGCCAGATCGCAGAAAGGCGGTACATCATGATGAGGAAACGGGGAAACGGCAGTATCTTCCAGCAACAGGGTTGCTCCACCTATACCATCCAGTATTACGCCTACAACGGGAAGCGCGTTCGGGAATCTACAGGAACTGACGACTACCGTGCCGCCCAACAGATGCTTCGGGAGAGACTCACAGCCATCGGTCGGGATGAATCCATTGAGCCTCGGCGGCGTCGGCAAGTTTTGATGAGTGAACTTTATGATGGTCTAACACGTGATTACCGTGTAAATGGGCGAACGAGCCTCAATTCAGTCGAAAGCCGTTGGGTGCAGCATTTAAAAGAGGTTTTTGCCAACATGCCAGCACGTAACGTCACCCATGACGTGCTGAATAATTATCTCGACAAGCGGTGGGGGGAGAAAGCAGCCAACGCAACCGTGAATCGAGAACTTGCAGTCCTGAAAACGTCGCTTCGGTTGGGATCACGCAAGCACAAACTGACGCTGCCCATTTTTCCACATCTGGACGAATCGAAGAATGTTCGGCGGGGATTTATCGAACAGGATGGTTTTGATCGGCTGCGCTTACTGGCTACCCAGCCGTGGCAACACCTGTTTTTGGAGATGGCATTCCAGTATGGCTGGCGTAAGAAGGAACTTCTGGAATTACGTGTCCGACAAGTGAATGTGGTAACTGGATTGATCCGTCTCGATGTTGGCACCACAAAAAACGGCGAAGGGAGAGAAGTGACGATGACTCGTACCATCCGCGAACTGGTACGGCAAGCGGTCGTCGGGAAAAGACCTGATGATCATTTGCTTACCCGTAAGCGTGGAGTCCCAATAAGGGATTTCCGCAGGGGTTGGAAGAAGCTATGTCAGCAAGCTGGACTCGATGGGAAACACATTCACGATTTCCGCAGATCAGCGGCGCGACAACTTCGCAACGCGGGTGTGCCTGAGTCCACCATCATGGACATCGGGGGCTGGAAAACCAGAGAGATGTTCAAACGCTACGCCATCAACGATACCAAAGACATCGCTGCTGCAATTGCGAAACGAGAACGAGCGGACGCTGAGAACAGCCATGATTTCAGCCATGATTCGACCTCTCACGCTCCCGTGAAAGCTGAATCGACTGCTGACGTGATCAACTGAAGTGCTTCGGGCGGTTAGGGTTAGGATTATGGTGCCGGGAACAGGATTTGAACCTGCACGCCTTTTGGGCATTGGATCCTAAGTATCAACCCCTGTGTTCTCAAACCCGCATGAATGCTATGTTTCCCAGCACATAGGCCACGGATGCCGAGTCAGAGTATGCCTTCTTATCCCCTCTTTTTATTACTCATCTGACCGCAAACTGTCCGCATCTGCGGTTCAGGAACCAGGAGCGCAGGGAGCAGAAGCGCAGCAGCTCGGATGGTTCTCGTCGAGATGCCGCACGCAGGGACAGTCGCGCGAAGTGCAGGCGTAGTGCTTCCCCTTCGCGCACGCCCAACTCAGCGGGGTTTCTGGTTTCGGTCCGCAGGAAAGTTTCGGGGCAAGATGACGACGTGGGCGTGGGGCAGGAGTGGATGCCATAACGCGCTGAGGATACACTGCCCGGATTCCAGGTCAGGGGAGATCGAAACTTGACCCTCCGCAAGACGGGGTCATTGAGTGTAACCGCGATGTTTCAACAGTGATCAGTTTGGCTTCTCTTCAAGCCATTCGCCCCGCTCGTCACGGATGAAGCGACGACCCGCAATCTGCATGGTTGTCCCAGCCCCATGGTTCACAAATTCTAGAAGGTCCACGGCGAACCAAAACTGCTCATTCCGTCCTTCAATCCCCACTGAGACAGCATAATCCTCCGGGGAGGTCCCGATTACATCGACCCCCGTGACTGACGGAGTGGTGTAGCCGTAGACAATCCCTGTATGGCCTGCGACCCCGAGTGATTCGGTGACGTCCGTGGATCGGATTCGAACTTTGTCTCCCAACGTGAACCGGGAATCACCCATGATGACTAAACCTCGTTAGTGTAATACTTCCTTTGGAGGCAATGGCGTGACTGCTGGTACGTTGATTCGACTGTGGTTCGGATTTCTCGGCTCGATTACCCTTATACACTCCATTCGCGGCAAAGGGACGTATCGCTGGGGTCGCAGTGGCAAAGGCCCGCCCATAAACCCTCGGGTAGGAAGAATCTGCGAGGCGCTACTAGGATTCGGATTCATCTTAGGTGCGATTCTGAGTGGCTAGCCGCTTTCAACTATCGCAAAAAGGCGTTAGCGCTCAGAACCCGGTCAGTGAGTGCTATCGCGATATTACGTCAACTGTCCCAACGGATCGTCGCAATGATTAATTGGACCGTACAGAAAAGGCAGTTGCAAGAATAGACAAATAGCCCGGGTGGTCTTCTTCGTTGTTGGTGAACTCAAATTTCCGCAGAGGTGGTGAGGCCCGCATCTCAGAGAGTGAATACAACAGCATGCCCTCCGGTTGGTTCATTTCCACTGCCTGCACTCCTTCAAAGAGAACAACGTGCTCACGCCCGCTGTAGCCTTCCACGACAACCTCAGCAGTTTTGCCTTCGAGAGAAACTCGCAAGACAATACCGTCGTGGAAGTCGGGAAGACCAACATATCCGACGAAATCTGGGCTTTTCATAGGGTAATTCTATGCACGGTCGCGACAACTGGCGATAAACAGGGATTACACACACCCCCCGAGTCAGGACCCTATTGGTGTGCCCTCCCGCACTCGCCCCCTTATGCCGCTAGCCTTCGCCGGAGCACGGAAGCCGGGCAATTCAGCCCGCTCTTTTATTACGGATTCGTACTTTTCGCACAGCCACACCTCCGTTGCGGCCCAAATTTCGTGATAGATGTCATAAGAGTTCGAGTGAAAACCTACTCCAAGCCGCGAAATCGAATTGTCAGGGGCAAGCTGATCCGCACGCGCCGTCCGTGCGGGCCCACTGATGCACGGGCGGTCGTTTCGCAGCAGCAGATAGCCAAGCTCGCGCACATCTCGCAGGCGCTTTTGTCCAACTTCGAGAACGCGAAGACAGATCTGGACGCCGACACTCTGCAGGCTGTGGAGGACGCGATCATGGAGATCGGGCGCCACCGCGCGAGCGAAGGCTTCAGAATTTTGTCCGACGCCGTCGAGCACGGCGAAGGTCCGAAAAGTTCGTCCGCGCTTTAATCTCCTGGCGCGGGTGAAGTCCGGGGAGGCGGGTTCTTCCATGCGCCCGTCACCTCCAGGGCGGCCCGTCATTCCCGGGTCGCCCTATTCTCCCCGGGACGGCGCGGGCGTCTTGATCGTGAACAGCACGGCTCGACCATTCCACAGCACCACGGAGGGCAAATTGTCCAGGCAGCGCGCTGAAGAACTGACGAAGATCAAGGTCGACCTGCAAAACAAATTCCAGGAGGCGCTCAAGGCCATCGACGCCAAGATCGAGAGCGAGGGCCGCGAAGAGGCCGACGATTACGCGACGGTCGGGAAGTGCGCGGCCGACTTAGCGAAGCAGACCGACAGCACGGCTGACGGCATTCTCGCGTTGCGCTGTTTTCCGCGCCAGGGCGGACCGCGGCCACAGTAGCCATGGCCCCCGAGATGCAGACCGTGCTGATGGACTTGAAGGATCAGATGCTCAACGCGATCCACCAGATCGACGAGCTCCTATGCGAAGGAGTGGTCATTCAGCATACTGAGCAGGGTGGCGACAATTCCGACGAGGCAGAGTTCGAAGAGGATCCGGACGACGAAGAGCAGCTCAGCGTCACGGGCATTATGGAACCGGCCAAAGCCGGGCACAAGAAGCAGAAGCCCATCCAATACGACCTGGCGCCGCGCCGCCGGGACGTGGCGTTCAAGGAGCACGCATGAAAGTTTTCAAAGGGAAGCAGGATCAGGGCAGCACGGCAGTGGCAGAGTCGGAGATCGCGCCCGCTGAGACTTTGGATCAGGTGCAGGCCGAAATCACCAAGCTGCAACAGGAACGCGCCAGCCTCGAAGGACAGAGCCGAGGCCACTCCGAGCTGATCGCGGCCCTCGACCTCGAGAGCATCGCGCTCAAGGAGAAGCTGGCAGCGGGCGAGGTTAGCGTCACCCCGCTCCTCGACGCGCTGGATCGCAAGCGGACGGAGTCGACCCGCAAGCTCGATGGCATCCGGTACTCGATCTCGAATCTGGAGACGCAGATGGCTCCGCTGGCGCGACGGGCGCGGGAGCTAGCGCAGGTTGTTGATCAACTGCGGCAGGACGAGGTGGTGAAGTTCTTCCAGGAAACGGCCGCGCAGTTGAGCAAGCAGGTCATCGACGGCTGGGTGAAAGCCTGCCGCGACGCGTACGAGTTGGTGGTCGTGGTCGACAACGCGGTCCACGCCGGGAACCTGGACGACGTACACCGTTCTCAGGTGCTCGGGATCAACGAGAAGCTCAACGTGCTCTTCCAGCAAGAGGGACTGCGCCCGGTGAACGAAGCCTGGGTTCGTCACGAGAGCCACTTGTTCCGCAGGATGGCCGTGGTCGCGGCGCGGCCGAAATGAGCAGCATGGACGACAGAGAGAAGCCGAAGCCTGACGACGCTACCCACAGGGTAGGGTACCGCGCAGCGAATAAAGACGACGCCCACAGGGCAGGCTGTCCACCAGCAGAGCCCGACGCGCGGAGAGATAGCCTCGGTCGCCGCATCAGCGAGAAGCAACTGGCAGCTCTGAAGTCGGGTCAGTACCAGCCCGGCGAGAGCGGGAATCCCGCGGGCAGGTTCTCTGGCCGCGGGCTTCAGGAAGCCATCCGCTCGCAGATGCGCAAGAACCAGCTACGATCGACCGACCCCATCGAGAGCCTACTGGACGCGCTGGACGCAGGATAAGCAGTCCCACATCCCGCCCTCCTGAACCCCAGCAACCACCAGCCTTGTGACGATGCTGCACTCCTCTGCGGACACTTTCGAGGACAGAACACCTGCTCCACGAGCGCCCATCCTTCAGCGATCAGGGCGTTTTCCGGGGATCAGGCCCTTTCAAGAAATCTTGCAGCTTTGCTGACAACTCATGCGAGGTCAGATGATCCTTCAGAAAATCGCGGACCATCCTGCTAAACTTGCGGTCTACAATCACCAACCCTTCAGGAGAACGAGAGGCGCAGAGTCGCCGTATTTCCTTCGGAATCCTTTTGCCCAGATAGAGCTTGAAGCCTAGACCATTCAGATAGAACCAGTGGAACTCGACCAGCTGGTCTGTCGCGGAGAGTACAGGCGTCGCCGCATTCATCGGCGGCTTCCAGTTGAGGACGTAGACCAAGATCACCACGTCCTCGGGGAATGGCTCACCCAACAGAAACCGTCGGATCGGCTCATAGTATTCGCCGAGGTCGACAGGAGGAGCAACTAAGCCCTTGGAACTCTTCCACTCGCGCGCCGCACCGCGCCAGAACATGCTCATGCCGAAATAGACGAGCTGATGCATGTCGAACGCCTTGATCTTTTTTCCAGCGTAGATATTGATTTCATCACCAACGAATGCTGGGCTCTCTGGAATCAGGGCCTCCTGTAGCGGAAATGAGCTCCCTTGGTCATCAGGAATGTTGGCAAGTACCCACTGCTCTCCCCGCGTGCTGAGCATCTGCTCGCAGTCGTGGCAGAAGGTGTACCCTCTGAGCTGATCCGACACTTGCTTCAGCATCCCGTCCGACAGCACAACCGGGTTAGGATTCTTCAGCACCTTGGCCATGTTCGTTGAATATGCTCGGCGAGGGATGTAATGGCTGTCTTGAAGATCAGCGTCTTTCAGACAACACAACCTGCAAGTTCCGCGTTCCACCTGCCACCCCCTGATCCTGAGTAGATCGGGCTAGTTCTATCGCTTCACCGGCTCAGTGTGACCGCCGACGGCTCGCTCCAGCGAGGCGATGAGCTGCTCGCCACCTTGGGCATCGACGGACTCGTGCGGAGTGTGCGAACCGCAGAACTTCTCTTCGATCGATTCGAACAGACCACGAATGCGTTCGAGCAGCGCCTCCACATCCGCGCGACTGAACCCGGGCGGCGGTAGAGGGTGATAGTCCAACGCTGTGGCCATGTTGTCATGGGCCAGGAATCGATTTCGTAAATCCCGCAGGGGCTCAACAGCCGTCTTCAAAACCGCCAGATCGGACTTCCAGCCCGCCAGAGCGACGCTGTCGACGACGTGCGGCTCGATCAGTTCGACCAAGCGTTCCAGGGATGCATTGGCGTGCTTCCCAGTGCGGGGAGGATCCGTCAGCCGCGTGATCGCGAGCACGACGTCGTTACGCATGATCGTTTCGAGCCAGCGGAAAAGAGCGGGTGCGGCCCGGTTCAGGAGATCGATGCGCTCCATCGAGGTAGCGAACAGGGAGCGGTAGTGCTTCCACTTCAGGTGCAGATGGGTGATGCTCCATGACAATTCGCAAGCCAGCTCGCCAGCTCCACCCGGGAAGCACTGGACGAACTCGGCCTTCACTTCATCCGCTGAACGGTAACGCTTGCTATTCACGTCCGCCCACTCCTGCCCGGGGCCTTTTGATTTTATCGCTCCGTGGGGCCGTCGGAAGGTGACAGACAAAGGGCTTGCGGCACTCTGCCGGGCCTTTTCCTTTTTTTTGGCTACGAGTCGAGGCTGGCGCTGATCAGCTCATCGTGTAGCTGATCTTCAAGGTAGAACGGGGTGTAGACCTCCGGAGCTTCCCGTCCGTCGAGGACATTGCGCTTGAAGTTGCTCAGCGCGTCGTCGGAACCCGTCAGGTCAATGCTCACGATTTCATTCTGGTGGTACTCCGGACCGGAGGCCACGATCCCACGCAGGTAAGGCTCCAACTCTTTGAAGGCTTCCGGCGAGTGAACCAAGTTGCGGAGCGCCGGGTTGCTGGCGTAACCGATGCCGATGTTGATTTTGTAGAGGGTCATGATGATCGAGGGTAGCATCGGCGTGCGGGGGTCGGGAAGATTACGGCGGTAACGTGTGGAAGGCGGCTCCTTGCCCGGGCAGCCCAGTCATTGAAGGGGCGGCTTTTTTTTCCGGCGGGCTTTCAGTGCGCGGTCCGCTTTGTTCATCGTGTCGCGCTCCACTCGCTCCCGCGTGCGGTCCGCCATGTACCACGTGAACTCATCTCGCGTCGGTCCCTGCGGGCCGCCGACGCTGAACCCGGCCAGCATTTCGACGGTCATCTCTTCACGGCTCTCCTCGGTCTCCTGGATGTATTCGACGAGTCCGGGAAAGCGCGATTCGAAGCTGGCCCGCAGTGTCGCGCGCTGCTCTTCCGTCTGGTCTTCGAGCACGGTGAAAGCATGCTCGACCGGCAACGGTTCCATCGAGATCGGATCTTCCTTCGGCACCAAGTCCAGCCCGATGACCCCGGTGTCGCCCCCGAGGCTGGCCCGGCACCAGTTGTTGTACTCCTCCTGAACCTTGGCCATCTCCTTCCAGAGCGCGAGTCGCTTCAGACTGTCCTCGAAACCACCGCCGATGTGTCGCCACAGCTCCCCCTCGATCTGGAGCAACTTTTTCACGCGCTCGACCTGCTTCGGCGCCGGACTGTTGGGCGCCGGATGCTCAGGCACCCTCGACTCCACCAGCGACTCCCAAAACCCGCGCAACTCCTCCAAGAATGCGAGCCTTATAGCCTGGGCCGGCCCCGTGCCCGCCTCGTCTGGGTTCCGCATGTCGATCTCGAGCAGCTTCTTCAGAAGTTTGAACCGCTCAAGCCGATTGTCGTTTTCCGTCGTCACTGGGAGTGGCTGCCTTTCCGATGCGGCCCGGGAAAAACTCCGAGGCGCCATCGCTTTTCCGCTCACGGAGATTCAACCAGCAGGAGGTCGCGCAGTCGAGTACCCGACCGGGTTCTGTCCTCGCAACTAGCCCGCAGGGGTGCGGGAAGGCGATGAATGCTCGGTTTTTCCGGGCTAGATGCGGGACTCCAGAACCCAGCGTCCGGGGCCATGCCTAGCCTAGCGGGCGATTTCGTGGGAAACTTGTTCTGCTGTAAGCACCATCGGATTGTGCGGATGCAGAAACTCTTTTTAACAATCGGCGTAGTTCTCATTCTTCTCCCGTCGTCCTTCGCACAGCGTACGCAACCAGTGGCGGCGCCTGCCGATGTCGTCCTTGAACTCGGAATTGAAGGTGACGGACACCAGTTCCATCTTGGAGAACTGATACCCGTCAAGTTCTCCTATAGCGCGAAGACTCCCGGCAGATATGTTCAGGTTAGCCAGATCAGGAAGCTCGCCGGGGGACGATCCCTCGAAATTTCGTGCTCGCCTTCGGCAGAGCGCTTCAGCCTGAAGCCAAGATCAGTTGACGATGTAACCTTCGGCGAAATGCTTAATGCGCCTTGCGGTGTAGGTGGCGGTTTCAGCATCGGATCCGGAGACAGCGATGGGGAATATCCATTGACCGCAACCCGGGTCACGTTTGGAGTCCCACTGAACACGTATGTTCGTTTCCGCACACCGGGGACTTACACCTGCGAGGCCTCATCAGCCGACGTTACAAACACCTCCCGCGATGAGAAGATTCGGCCTGCATTGTTGGTGAAATCCAATCCCGTTCGTCTGACCATCGTCGCCGACCCCGTTTGGGCGCACTCGGCTGCGATTGCTTATGCGGATGCATACGATAAGGTCTGCCGTGGTGATGACATTGCAGAACACCGTTTTTTGCAGTGTTCCGATGTAGCCCGACGTATAACCTATCTGGACACCGCTGACTCCCTTGCGACAGAAGTAAAGGGCTTCGACGGCAGAAACCACGGTTGGGATACAGGTTTTTGGGATGCTATTCAGCGCTCCTCTTTCCCACAGGAAGCCTTGAGCCTGATGGCTTCCCGAATCCAAGAACCCGATTTTGAGGTGTCAACCAGTGTTCTTGAATGGCTGGCAAGTTCGGAGCTGAGGATGGAAGTGCCTGATGCCTTTCAAAGCGGCACGCCTGCAAACTATCACGCCCAAGCTATTGAGAAGCTGCGCAAGTACGCTAGGCTTCTCGGAAGCAGCCTCTCCAACAAGAACCCCGCTGTGTTCGCAGAGAGCGCGAAGACCTACCGCACAGTTGCCGAGCAGAAATACTGTGAACCGCAGTTGCTGATTTCAAGGGAAGAGCAGAATCAGGTGCTAGCAGGCGTCGGCATCCGGTTATAGACTTTCCCGTCAGCCAACATCACGCGGCCCCACCTACCATTCCGCAAGCCTTCGGCAAATTGGCCCCAGGGACCAATTTGGACGGTCTCTCGATCGATGCTCACGCCCTCTACTTGCTCTCTGCTTCCAGCGTGGACGACGAGACTCCGCACGAAAAAAAAGCCACGGAGATTCCCGCAGGCAGGGGATTCTCAATCCCACATCCGCCACGAATCCCGCTACCGGAGCTCCTTTCGAGGTAGTGCGGACAGAAGGCGGGCAGAGATTGCAGCCCGAACCTGACCCGGACGCGACAAAGGCCGCCCCTTCCTCAGGCGGCCATGCCGTCGTTGACGGCAAGCGCGTCCCGAAGTTTCCGGTTGCCCGTCAGTCCCCGGTCCGTGCCCGCGCCGAGTTGATCGTATCGGCAGAACTTCACCAGCGTCGCGGTGGTTCTTCTCCGACGACGTGAACTGCCAGCACGCGACAGCGCTGGCCAGAACACTTTTGGCGATATGATCGTCCTGTGTGGGGAGTTTGGCGCATGACCAAAGAGCAACTACTGGCAGAGGTCGAGGACCTGCTGAGAACAATGCCGCCTAGGGCAACTATTCGACACGAGGCTGAGCAGAATTTCAGCTGGCTGGGCCGCATGTCGGCGGTGATAGAACAGTGGAACCCGGCGATGAGCAATATCTTGAGGGAACATCTCGACCGACTCCACGGACAAAATGCGCACCTAGCTACTGAGTCCTTCCGCAGAATACTAACACTGCTCCACCAAGCCCAGCACGATCTGCGAATGCAAACACTGGGGCCCATGAACGTAGCCCTACCTCATGCAGCGGTTTTCTCCTATTTCGATGAGATTCGGAAGATCATCGAACTCGCCAAACAAGAGCTGCTGTTCATCGATCCCTACCTGGACGCCGAGTTCGTCTCACGCTATCTGCCATACGTGGCGATTGGCGTGACAACGCGGCTACTTGCCCGGGAGAAGTTGCCCACGCTCCTTCCCGCCGTAGACGCGTTCGTTCAGCAGTCGAAGGCGAACGTGGAGGTTCGGTCAGCGCCAAATTTTCACGACCGTTACGTCATCGTTGACAGGTCTGCATGTTACCAGTCGGGTGCTTCCTTCAAGGATGGCGCCAAATCGTCGCCCACCACATTGACCCAGATCACGGACGCGTTTGCGGCGGTGCTGGTGACCTATGAAGATTTGTGGAACCGGGCGAAGGTCGAACGGTAAGCTCAACGACATCCCAGGTCGGACGCGCGTTCATTTTCGCCGTGCTAGACATCCCCAGTAGCTTAGATTATAAAGTTACTGTCTGATCGAACAGCGTCACGCCTGGGAACTTGGCATGCTGCCAACGAACAAAGAGCTTGAGTGGCCCAGGGCGGCGTAAAGATCAACCCGATCCCCTCAACGTGTTTCAGTTCTGCGAGCGCCAGCACGCGGCTCGGTCACTGAGCGAAATGGGCAGCCGTAGCGGATACCGAGAAGGGTGAAACTCCCGTAAGGGAAACCGCACGGACAGCGCATCCTGCGCTATTTTGCCCATGTCCCTGCGTCGCCCGATTTCCCAACCGAAACAATTGAAGGAGAAAACCATGCCAAGGCAAAAGGACGCCCTGCGCGTCGTCGGCGAGGCCGCGCTCGTGAAGGAGATGCGCGAGCTTTGCGGCCTATCGATAGCGCGAACCGCATTCAAGGCCGACATCAGCGCCGTGTGGTTGAACATGTTCGAACGGGGCCAGGTCACACTCAAGGCCGAGCGAGTCTCGAAGCTGGTGCGAGTCCTGCGCCGCGAGATGCTGGCACGGTCGAAGCGGATGGCTGTGGCTCTCGAAGAAGCGCAGCAGGCCGCTGCCCAAGGTTAGAAACACGAACGGGCCGCCCGAAGCGGCCCGCTGGAAATCACGTCAAGCTCCAACACCCTGGTCAAAGGAGAAGGAACATTGAACACGGTCAATGTAACTGAAAGCCCGAACGTCTGCAAGAACTCATCGCCCGCCGCGCTCCGCTTCGTGGTCACCGACTTCGGGGTCTCGTCCTTCACCGTGACAGAGTTCGAGCCGGAGCCGCAGAAGAGCGGGCTCGCCAACGGTCACTGGTTCCCCACGGACAATGCATTCGTCGTCTACTACTTCCCGATCTTGGATTCGGGTGCGGTCAAGCTCTACATCTTCCTGGAATGCCGCGCAGACCGGAAGACACGGTGCCTGCGTATGGAGCAGGGGAAGATCGCGGAGATGTCGGGGATGTCCAAACGGACCGTGAAGCGCGCAACCAAGGTTCTCGTGAAGTACCAGCTGCTCGCGGTCTCGAAGGACCGCAGCCCGGGCGGCAAGTACGAGCACAACATCTACCAGCTTTTGGAAGTTCGGAAGCCGGTGGATGATGATGAAAAGGTGGTCGCCTCCGACCATGGGTCAAAAATGGCCCCTGGTGATTGGCGTGCACTTCACCAGGGGCCAAAAAGGACCCACTATCAAGAAGTAAGTCAAAGTCAAAAGAAGAAGAAGAACCTTCCTCCTCGCAGAGAACTTAAAAACTCAAGAGCAACACCAGAAGCAGATTCCTGCCGGGAGCAGATCAGGACGTACTTGCCCTTCGCGGTCGGGCGCCCCAGCCTCTCCGGAAAGCAGGCCGAAGACTGGAACGACACCGCCTTGGACGCCATGCTTGCGAAGAAGTACACCGTGGAGCAGATCAAGATCGCCATCGACAGGTGCGTGAAGAAGAAGCCGGGTTGGGTGCCATACGTGTCCGAAGTTCTCGCAGAGCTCAAGGAAATGGCGAAGGCGGCGCGCCCGATGACGCTCGTAGAGAGAATGGGTGCGGCGCCGACGGCCGTGGCGTCCTGCGCCATGCAGGAAGTCGTGAGACGGCTGCGGAAGCTGAAGCTCTACGACGACGAGATCGAGAGCTGGCCGCTGGAGGAGATCGCGAAGTCCGGCAGCAACATCCGCGCGGCGTTCGACCGCTACGCGGAAGAACATCCCGGTGAGTTCCCGGAACCGGAAGACATCATCGACCTGCTCTCGGAGGCCGCGAATATTGCGGGCCAAGCCCGCAAAAAGCCGAAGCCGGCCGCGGCGACCGCGTTGGCGAGCACGAACGTCAGCACGATGACGCAGTGAGATCACAAATCTATCCGAGGAGCAGAGCATGGCGCCGATGATGTCTGCCCGCAAACTGTCCGCCCGTGCTCCAGAGCCGCATGTTCACTGGGCGGAAAGCGGGAAGCGGGATTGGCAAACCCAGGCTCTCGGGGAAGGGATGGGCGGCGTGAACAAGAAATATTCATACGGCATCCCAGATGAGACGAAGCGCCAGGATCGCGCAGGAGCGTTGGGGTGTGCTGGGACAGGGGTGAGGCGACGATCATCGCCCACAAACGATTTCTGTCTCAGGAATCGCACTCGTATGCGGCCTGGGTGATCCTCAGAGGCAGGGAAAATATTCGCACAGCAGTCAGCAGGACCGCTTTGACCAGAGCGCCGATCAACCCGATTCTCGCGTTTCTCTTTGAAGGAGGGAAAAACGAAGCCATGAAGAATCTGCCGCCGTAGGACGGCTGAACGATGGCCACAACTCGAAGAAGAGGAACTGGGGAAGAGCTCCAGCCGCGGTTGTTGAAATTGGCAGCGGCGTCGCAGTACCTGAGCATGAGCCCGAGCAAGCTGCGATCGATCGTGCAGCGCGGAGAGATTGCCGTAATCCGGGGCGAGGGCAACGCACCCTGGTTACTGGACAAGGTCGAACTCGACCGATGGATTGAGCGCTCGAAGCAGGTGCTGTCATGAGCGCGGGGTGGGACTACGAGCAGATCAAGGCGGAGGCGAAGAAGCTCGGGAAGAAAGTCACCGAGCTGATCGCTCTCGCGCGCCAGCACGACCCGTTCTACTGCGGCCAGCCGCGGCAGAGATTAAGTGCCGAATGGTTCGCTCGGATGTGGCGGGAGCACTACGACGGGCGGACGGGGATCAGCCTGCGTTCCATTCATTACCGGCTCTTTTCGGTCAAGTACTTGAAGGAGAACTCCGAGAAGTACGCGCTCAGCAAGAAGGACTCGGCCTACCTCAACGAGAGCTCGAAGTCCGCGCGGCTGCTGGGCTTGGTGCCGATCGACGCGATTGACGACAGCAGCACGGAGCCGATCGACGGCCTGGCGTCCTGGAAGAAGGCGGACGAGCGCGTGCCGGCACTCTTCAACGCGGCGGAAGGAGATCGGGACTGGCGCCTGCCGACCTTCCTGATGAGTTTCCCATCGTGGCGCTGGACGCTCGATGCTCCCAGCGTCGACGGCTACGATCCAGACGATTTCATCGACCGCGCATTTTACATGGAGCTCTGGATCGAGAAGGCCACGATGGACGCCATCCTGCGGCCGCTGGCGAAGGAGTTCGGCGTCACGTACGTCTCCAGTCAGGGTTACCAGTCCATCCCGTCCGTGGTCCGGCTGCTCAACCGAACGCGCGAGCTGGGAAAGCCTAGCCGAGTTTTTTACATCAGCGACCACGACAACAGCGGCAACGCCATGCCGTGCGCGGTGGCGCGACAGATCGAGTTCTGGTTGCCGCAGATCGTGCCGGGCGCGGACGTGAAGCTGATCCCGCTGGCCCTGACCACCGAGCAGATCGCCCGCTACAAGCTCCCGTGGGTCGTGAGCGAGAAGACTGGCAGGAAGACAGTGGAGCTGGATGCGCTCGAAGCCTACGTCCCGGGAGAGCTGGAGAAGATCGTGCGCCGGGCGATCGAGCCCTACAGGGACGCGTACATCGGCGAGCGGCTGGCGCTCGCGAAGAAGGAAGCGGAGCAGATCATACAGGACGAGTGGGCGCGCGACATGGGCCCGCACCAGCGGAAGCTCCTAGCCATTCAGAAGAGCGTCGAGGCCGTCATGAGGAACTACGGGCCGGAGATCGAGAAGCTGAACCGGCGCCTGGACAGAGACCTGACTCCGTTCAAGAAGGCACTCGCGAAGTTGAAGGCGAAGGCCGATCAGGACAGCGAAGGGTTCTATCCGGAGCTCCCGGAGCGCCCGACCGAAGTCTGCGAGCCGGACGAGGGCGAGCCGCTGTTCGACTCGAAGCGCGACTACCTCACGCAATTACCGTTCTACAAGGCACATCGAAAGGGATGATGAAGCGGCGGGCCCACAAGAGACGGCGCGTTGGACAGCCTCAGGGTGTCACTTTAGGCTTCTTAGCCACCGCCGCTGCTGGGCGGAACTGAAGGAGGAAGCACACATGCGTAAGCGAGGAGAAGGTACGATTTTTCAGGACCGGCCAGGAAGTCCCTGGCGGATTCAGTTTTCAAATCGTGGTCGAGTCGTCAGAGAATCCACCGGCTCGCTCGACCGCAAGGTCGCCGAAGAGATGTTGAAGGATCGCCTGGCTGCGATCCGGTCGAAGATCTTCGTCCCGCGCAGCCGAGTTTTCGTCGAAGAGCTGATCGCACTGGTCACCGCTGACTATCAGAACCAAGGGCAGCGGAGCGCCAACAACGTCGAGTCCAGATGGAGGTTGCATCTTGAACCGTTCTTTCGCCGCAGGCGGGCCGGCGACATCAACTCCGATCTCTTGCAGAAGTTCGTCGATGAACGACGACGCGAAGGCGCCGAACCGGGAACAATCAACAGGGAACTTGCTGTGCTGCGTCGGGCCCTCTTCTTGGGGAGCCGGACGACGCCACAGTTGGTACAGACCGTTCCCCGTTTTCCGCATCTCAAGGAACCCGCAGCCCGCAAAGGATTCTTAGAGCCAAGCCAGCGCGATCGCTTGGCCGAGGAGTGTGGCCGCATCGGGCTCTGGTTGCGGGCGATCTTCGAATGCGCGGTGTCGTTCGGTTTTAGATTGCACGAATTGACCGGTCATCGCGGTTTGCGGGTATCGCAGCTCGACTTCCTCTCGAACACCATCACGCTGCATGCCGATCAGACCAAAAACGGGTGCAGCCGGAAAGTGGTGATGACCGGCGTCGTGCGCGAACTGCTCCGGCAATGCGTCGTAGGGAAGAGCGCGCAGGATCACGTGTTCACCAGGGAGGACGGCTCGCCGGTGATCTTCTTTCGGCAAGGTCTGGCGGACGTGCTGCGAGCGAGCAGGATGCGAAGGCTTGCTCTTCCACGACCTGCGGAGGTCTGCCGTCCGGAACCTTGTGCGCTCTGGCGTAGGGGAAGGTGTTGCGATGAAGATCAGCGGGCATAAAACGCGGTCCGTCTTTGACCGATACAACATCACTTCGGAGTCCGACCTCGTCGATGCCTCGCGCAAGCTGGAAGCGGCAAGAGCGGCAGAGCAGGCCGAGCGTACGGCGCAGGTGGAGGCTCCCGCAGATGCTCCTCCTGTGGTTGCGCGTGTGGTTTAGAACCAAGATCGGAGAGCGAAGCCGGGCCGTTTACAGCGCCCGGCTTTTTTCATGCCCGGACGCTGTCTGTCCTCGAACTGTCCTTTCTGCCAAAAAAGAGGGCAAACAGGCGACCTCGAAGGCTCCAGCCTCACGCTCGGTCCGCTGCGCAACTGGCTTTGTTGGAATGGGTTAGTAGTTGGTGCCGGGAACAGGATTTGAACCTGCACGCCTTTTGGGCATTGGATCCTAAGTCCAACGCGTCTGCCAATTCCGCCATCCCGGCTCGAGCTTATTTTAACCGATGTGTCATTTTCCCTGGCGCCTCGCGCCATACTGCGCGACGACTCGCGCATATAATAGTTGAGGATGGCGAAGCGTAGCTCAAAACCGCTGGCCGTGTTTCTGTTGTTGGGGCTGGCTGCAGCTTCTTTGTCCTGGCAAGAGACCTCGCCGATGCAGGCGCATACGGCTCCTGCGGCCGGATGTCATCAGCCTGGCGCGAAGCTTCCGGCGCCCACGCCATCGAGCTACCGGTGCTGCCAGATCGGACACCATTCCGCCGTCCTGCAAAGTTCTTTGACCTCGCAACCGTCTCTGGTTGTTGTGGCCCCTGTCGGATCGAGTTCATCGCTGATCGTGATCTCTGCCTCCAATGACCTCCGTCGCGCCAAAGTCTCATCGCCTGACCCACCTCATACGATTCCTCTCCGCGTCTAAACCCAGCCAATCTCCAACCTGCGGGCCTCGCGGCCTGTACGTCATTGTGTTTTTACGCCAAGGAGATATTGGTGCGGAAACTGCTTTTTATTGCGCTGGTGAATCTGTCGTGCCTGGTGGTTCCAGTCTGTTCCGGGCCTCAGGCCAGACGTCCGGCGGTGTCACGGACATGTCCGGGAGAATCGCAGTCCATGCAGGGAATGCCGGGCATGGACACCCATAAAACCGACAACAGGAAAAATGAGCATGAAGCCCGCTTCGCTCATCGAGTCCCTGCTCCAGCACGCCACCTCCGGCACGGATGCCGAACCCAACTCCACTCCCATCGAAATGCTCATGACCACCAAGGGACGCTGGACGCTGATGTTTCATGGCGAAGCGTTCCTGAGCGATATGCAGCAAAGCGGGCCGCACGGACGCGACAAGCTATTTTCCACCAACTGGTGGATGCCGATGGCCCAACGAGATTTCGGCCGGGGCACGCTGACCATCCGGACCATGCTCAGCTTCGAGCCGGCCACGGTCTCGGACCGGCGCTATCCGGAGCTCTTCCAGCAGGGCGAAACTGCGTTCGGCCGTCCCATCGTGGACGGGCAGCATCCCCACGATTTCTTCATGGAGCTGGCGGCTCTGTATGACTACAAGCTGGCCGAGCACACGTTGTTGTCTTTGTACGCCGCTCCCATGGGCGATCCCGCGATGGGGCCGCCGGCGTATCCTCACCGTGCCTCGGCGTCGGAAGATCCCATCGCGCCGCTGGGACATCATCTGCAGGACTCGACTCACATCGCGGCGGACGTCGATCACGGCGGGCATCACGCATCGCAACTTCCGGCTCGAAGCCTCGGGCTTTCACGGACGCGAGCCCGACGAATTCCGCTGGAACATTGACTCCGGAAAGATTGACTCCTGGTCGGCGCGGGTCACCGCCAATCCCGGCCAGAACTGGAGCCTGCAATATTCGATTGCCCAGCTGCACAGCCCGGAGGCGCTTGCCGCCAATGTAGACGTAAGAAGGATGACTGCTTCGATCCAGTACAACCGCCCGCTGCAAAAAGGGAACTGGGCATCAATGCTGCTCTGGGGAAGGAATCAGGATGTGGCTGGCGGCAATGTCGGCAACAGCTATTTGCTGGAATCGACGCTGCGTTTTCTCGAACGCAACTATGCCTGGACGCGTATCGAAAATGTGGATCGTACCAACGAGCTTCTTCTGGGCGAGAGTCCCGAGCCGGCGGGATTCAACGAACGTTATTTCGCCCGAGTGCAAGCCTACACCGCGGGCTACGAAAGGGAAGTCGGGCACATCCCGCATCTGTCCACCGCGCTGGGAGCACAAGTCACCTGGTATGGCGTGCCCGATGTCCTGAAGCCCAGTTACGGCGAGCACCCGGTCGGCGGGATCGTCTTCCTGCGCCTGCGGCCCCACTAGTGTCCTGAGGCAGAAATGCATGGAAACTACATGAGAAGATTCATCATCACCGGCGCGCCGGGTGCCGGGAAGACGGCGATCATCCGCCAGTTAGAACTCGACGGGTTCAGCGTAGTCGAAGAGGCAGCTACTGACGTCATCGCCGCCGCGCAAGCCCAAGGGACCGTTCAACCCTGGACGCATCCCTCATTCATTGATGTAGTCGCGAATCTGCAAAAGGAGCGTCAGATTCGAGCGTCATGTCAGCCAGATGAGGTCCAATTTCACGACCGTTGCGCTGTGTGTACGGCGGCGTTGGCAGTCTACCTCGGGCAACCTTTTTCACCCTTTCTTGCCAGCGAACTGGAGCGCGTCAAAAAAGAAGCCATCTACCAAAACCGAGTCTTCTTCATTCGCAATCTCGGCTTCATCACGCCTACCGAAGCGCGGCGCATCAGCTTTGAGGAAACGGTGCGTTTTGAAAAACTTCACGAACAGACTTACCGGGACTTCGGCTTTGAACTGGTCTCAGTCGAGCCAGGAAGTCTTGTGGAACGGGTCAGCATCATCAAAGCAGCAATTCGTTAATCGAAGCGAACAATTCGTATCCATTGCCACTTTGGAGGCAAGATTTATTTTGTCGCCTTTCCCGCGGACTTCACCGCGATCACTTCAATCTCCACCAGGGCCCAGGGTGCGACCAAAGCCGCGACCTGCATGGTGCTGCGAGCCGGCTTGTTGGGTTGCTCTTTAGTTCCGAAAAAGCGCGAGTACGCGGCCATCATTGCGGGGAAGTCCAGCTTGCCGCCCTTTGCCGGATCGCTAGCCATGTACACGTGCATCATCACCACATCACCCATAGTGAGGCCCTCGCTCTTGAGCGACGCCTCTATCTTGGTCAGCGTGCTCATGGTTTGCGCTTCGGTGTCACCGTAGATGGCGGCCGTGCCCTTGGCCGCATCGGCAGGGGTCACCGGCGACGCCAGTTGGCCACTCAGGTACAGCGTATCTCCCACCCACACTCCGGTGGCGATCGGACGGTCGTCCTCCTGAATGTGGCGCACACTATTCTGCGCGCCTGCAATCAGGGACCAGAACAGCATAAGGACAAACATCAGGCGTATTGATATTCCTCGCATTGGTAGCTCCGTTGAGTTTTCTTAGGATTGGTTCACGCGGCTGACGATCATCGCGATTGCCCTCTGGGCGGCCAGGGCCGCCCCTTCCTGCCAGCCAATAATATGACTGCAGTGGTCCCCGGCAAAGTAGATCCGATCGTCGGGAACGATGAATTCTCTGTAGGGTCCTTTAAAGTAAGGTGCATCGTCAGTAAAAGGGAAATCGCGTCCGCGACTCACCCACGACCCCAGGCTGTAGGGCACCTTGCCCCAGGACATATAAATTGGCTTCTCCAGTTCCTTGCTCTTGTCGGGGTGGAGTTTCTCCACCCCGGCTCTGGAAGCTGCGATCTTTGCCTCGTAAGTGGGCAGCCTGCCGAAATCAATCCAGTTCTCCATGGCATAGCCGGAGATGAGCACTCCGCGCTTCGACATTATCTTCGCGCTGGGATACCAGACCATGTTGATAAGACCGCTCGTGAGGAACGAGATGCCGCCATAAATCTCGTCTCCGTCCTGCTCCCAGAAGCGTCGCGACTCCCACGCTACTTTGTAAGCGGAATCGTAGGAGGCCTGCTCGATCGCCGACTTCACCCGCGGCGCGAAGTCGTTCGGTATGGTCTTGAGGATGGTGAGCGGCATCGCACAAATGCAATAAGGCGCCTCGACGGACTCAATCCCGCCGGATTCTCCCTTCCGGTATAACACCCTCACGCCATCGGTCGTTTTTCTGATCTCAGTGACGGGTGAGTGGTAGCGGACTATCTTGCCAAGAGCACGCGCGAATGCGTAAGGAATCCGGTCCATGCCGCCAACCGGTTGGAACATAGTGGCCTGCATGTCGATCCTTTCTTCAAAAAGCATCGGCGCGCAAAATTGCGACTTCAGCAGTTCCGAGAAAGAAAGTGGATCGCGAGCGATTTCGATCTGATCACCCGCCCCGGGCAACTGCCGGTCGCCGGAGCGCGAGGAGCCTCCATACTCGTAGTTCTTTCCCAGGTCGCCATAGGTCTTGAGAAATTCCATCACCACGGCGTGGTCGTCCTGCGTGAAGGCCTGATCGAGCGCGCCCTGTTGCACGCACTTCGCCAGTAGTTCCGCGACGTGGCCGCGAGTATCATTGATCGCTTGTGCCTGCCGGATGGGCTTGCCGTCAAAGACGCTGTCGTTCTGCAGCAGTGTGCTGCGCGAGGAATTGACCTCGACTTCGAGTTCCACTCCGAGTTCATTGCAATAGCCCAGCATGGTCTTGTGTATGGAGGGCAGACGCGCCGGGCCGCAGTTGAAGTAATTTCCTTCGTCGAACGTACAGTCCTGCGATGTTCCATCATTAAAGACCAGCTTCGATCCCTTACGCAGGGTCCAGTTGCGTCCGCCGGGACGCTCCCGGGCTTCGAGCACGATGCAGTCGAACCCAGCCCGCCTCATCTCGTAGGCGGAGACCAGTCCGGCAATGCCTGCGCCGAGAATAATCACTTTCGTCCCGCGCCCGGTCGAGGACGGCAGCGGAAAGTCCTTCCGCTGCTCGGTCTCAACCATGCCCAGCAGGCCAAGGGAGTGCATGGTCATGAAGGCGGCGCCGTAACCGCCCGCCTGGGCTATTCTGCCGATAAACGCGCGCCTGCTGATTGGCATCTTCGATTGCACCGATGGCATTCTTGGGATTTTATGTAAGGTATCATTTCCGAAAGGGTGCGACACATTCAACCTATTGCTTGCCCCAATCAAGGTCCGGTTGATCTAGCAGCCGGCATCACCCAACCAAGGATGCCTCATCCTTTCGCGTCCTTTGCGAAGGGTGGGGGCAACGCCGATGGCGGACGATTGTCTGAAGGTGCAATCAGGGAATGGACTTGAAATAGCGGTTCTCATAACATGGCCGCATGAAAAAGGCGAAATCCGGCGCTCCCCAAAGCATCGACGAGTACATGGCCGGGGTCCTGGAACCCGCCCGCACCACTTTAAAAAAGATGCGGACGGCGATTCGGTCGGCGCTACCATCGGACGCTACCGAGACCATCAGTTATAAAGTTCCCGCATTCAAACGCAAAAACATTCTGGTATGGTTCGCCGCATTTTCAGACCACTGTAGTCTGTTTCCAACTGCAACGGTCATCGCAGAGTTCAAGGACGAACTGAAGGGCTTCTCTACCTCCAAGGGAACGATCCACTTCCCGCTGGACAAGCCGCCGCCGATTGCACTCATAAAGAAAATTGTGAAGGCGCGAGTCAAGCAGGAACAAAGCAAGAAACGGCCATAAAGAGCCAAAATCGGCAGCTATCGCCTGAGGAGCGAATTTAGGGGACGCATAGCAGGAAAGGAGATGGCAAATCCGGCGATTGAAATCCGCAGTAACAACCCGACCAGCGCCCCGAGCGCTGCGGAAGTCGATATGAGGTTTGAGTTGGTCGTCATCCCGGTCTCGGACGTCGACCGCGCGAAGGAATTCTACGGGAGGCTCGGGTGGCGGCTCAACGCCGACTTCGCCTCTGGTGACGACTACCGCGTGATCCAGTTCACGCCGCCTGGCTCCGGGGGCTCGGTTATCTTCGGCAAGAACGTCACTGCGGCAGCACCGGGCTCCGCACAGGGTCTGTCCCTGATCGTTTCCGACATCGAGGCCGTCCGCGCCGATCTGCTTGGTCGCGGCGTCGAGGTCAGCGAGGTGTTCCACGGTGGCAGTGTGTACGCTGGCAAGGACGAACCGTATCTGTTTGGGCGGCTGCGGGTCAGCGGTCCCGATCCAGAGCATGGCAGCTACCGTTCGTTTGCCTCGTTCCGTGATCCGGACGGCAATGGCTGGCTGTTCCAGGAAGTCACGACGCGGCTTCCCGGACGAGGACTCAGCCTGGACGTCGCAACTCTGACTGACCTTCTGCGAGAGACAGAAGAGCGCCATGGGCAGTACGAACCCACCGCTCCGAAGCACCACTGGTCGGGCTGGTACACGGCCTACATCGCCGCGCGCGAGAACGGGAGTACTCCCGACGAGGCGGCCAAGGGTGCCGCGCTCCACATAGAAGGTGGGCGCGACCGGGCGTCGGCGTAGAATTCGGCGCGCGGCCTGACATCGTTTCCCGGCAGGCCGCGCAGGCCCGCCGATCACGGATGTTTGGAGGAATCATGAGCACCGCAACTTCCACCTTTACCAGCCAGCGCGAACCGGAACTCCTCGGGCAAACCGTCGTCGTGATCGGCGGTAGCGCCGGCATCGGGCTCGAAACGGCCCGACGAGCGCGCGCTGAGGGGGCCAGGGTGATCCTCACCGGCCGGAATCCGGAGCGCCTCCAGCGCGCCGCGAGCGAGCTCGGCGCGCTGAGCACCGCGGCCTTCGACGCCACGGATCCCGCTTCCCTCGAGCGCTTCTTCCGTGACCTGCCGGCCACGATCGACCACGTGATGGTGACGGCTGGCCGGCCGCACTACGGGCGCCTTCTCGACATGGACTTCGAGGAGGCGCGCCGCGCCCTCGACGAGCATCTCTTGCTGACACTCCAGGTCGCCCGCAATGCCGCCCCCAAGGTGAGACCGGGAGGCACGCTGCTGTTCATGGGTGGCACCGGCGCCCGCCGTCCCGGCATCGGCCTCGGGATCGCGTCGACGGTCACCGCCGCGCTCCCCGCCCTCACCGCCAACCTGGCGCTCGAGCTCGCGCCCGTCCGAGTCAACCTCATCGCCGCCGGCTTCGTCGACACACCGTTGTCGGCGTCGCTGCTCGGGCGATGAACTCGAAAACCGCCGCAATCAGCTTCGCGCCACGCTTCCCATCCGGCGCGTCGTCGGACCGGCCGACGTCGCCGCGCTCGCCGTACACATCATGACCAACACGGCCCTCACGGGCGCGACCTACGACATCGACGGCGGGCAGCAATTCGTCGCCGCTAGCGAAAGGAGCACCTATGTCCACGATCCACCTCCACCAGACGACCACCTTAACGCCCGAGCAGTACATCGCCGGGCTCACCGACTTCGGGCCAGGCCGCGCGAAGCTGTTTGGCAACAGCGCCGACGAGTACCTAAAGGTGCACGACCGGGGCCGCTCGCAGGCCGACGTCACGGAAGGCTCGGGCGGCATCTGGGAACGCCTGCATTACGACTGGTCCGATCCCAACCACGTCGTCCTCACGACGACCGACTCCAACACGTGGGGAGGCGCGTCGGGCCACACCTACACGTTCACGCGTCAACCCAACGGCACGACCGACATTGACGTGGTCGTCGTACGCGAGGGCAAGAACCTCAAGGGACGGTTGCTCGGCTTCGTGCGTCGGAACCATCGGCAAGGGCGTTTTGGAAAAGGCGTTTGAAAACTCCGTCAAGGCCATCGAAGCCCGGAACAGCGCGGTGAGAGAGGCACGCGCATCATGAGCAGCATCGACCGCAGGAACGGATGAGGAGAACGAACATGACAGAGCCAATCGCTATCGCTGCACGGTTCACGGGGGCTTTCCCCCACCCTTCGCGTTTTGTGCGCAGGGTGGGAGGCAGCGCCCGAGGCCTTAGTTAGCCGGAACGAAACTAAAACTCCGCACGAACATGTAGCGGGTGACGTTGGGAGTGGCCAGGCCGCCCCAGCCCGTACTGTTCGTCCCCCAGTGGTTGATCATGGCGTACGCCGGGGTTTGCGGAACTACGCCGGTGTGCGTGGACACTAGCACGCCGTCAACGTAGAACTTAATTGAAGTTTTTGTCCATACGCACTTGTAAGAGTGGAAGCCGTTCTCAGGTGCGAAGGACGCTTGCGTCGACGTATATTGCTTCGTGTTCACGCTGGTCCAGCTTGTCCACCAGAGCGTACCGGGGTTCTGGCCTTCAATCTCAGGGGAGTCGATCTCGGTCTGTGAGTTGTTCACATAGATGAAGCCCGAGCTGATCTGGCCGGAGACGGTATAGCCGGATCCGTTTGGTGTGGTGGAAGTCGAAGCTGCGCGCATGATCCACTCATAGGTTCCGAAGCCGAGGGCATTTTTGGATTGCAGCTCGCCGCCAACCGATGCGACGCCGCCGCCCGAGCTCGTCTGCGTGAGTTTGATCCGCAGCATCCCAGTGGAGAAGTCGAGATATGAAGGAACGAACGTGCCTCCTCCCGGAGCGCCCCAGTTGGAGGGGATCCATTTTGAAGTGTCGAGCGAACCCTTCGAAAAGTCATCGTAGAAGGTTGCGCCGGCCGGAGCTCCCGACCCGCCGCCGCCCGTGCTTGAAGTGTAGGTGTAGCCACCACTCAAGCTGCCTGCCTGGTTATCCGTATTCTTCACGACTACGTCGGCCGCTCCTGCGGCGTGGGCCGGAGTCTTCGCCGTAATCGACGTGCTGCTCACCACGGTCACACTCGTCGCCGCCGTGCCGCCGATCGTCACCGCCGCACCCGACTGGAAACCTTTACCTGTGACGGTCACCGCCGTGCCGCCATTTGCTGTACCGGTATTCGGCGAGATCGCACTCACCGTGGGCGCCGGATTACTCGAACCTCCTCCGCTGGTTCCGCTGGCGCGGAAAGCAACCATCTGCATCACCCAGCTACCCGAGCTGTTTGGCGCTGTCGCACTGTAGCTTCCTGTTGTGTTGACCGACCTGTCTTCCGCGATGTCCGCGTCCGGGCTGGTTATGATCCGCGAAACAAATCCCGCTCCCGCCGCTGTAAACTGCGCGGTGGTCATCCCCGCCCCGAAGATCATGTCGTTCGCTGACGTGGTCGTGGCCGCACCACTGCTCGCGGTCGTCCCGCTGCCCGCTGCTCCCGCCTTCACATCCAGCGGATTGGCAGGGTCCAGTCCGCTGTACTCGAGCACCCGGACATCCACATATATGGCCGCCTGGTTAAACCTCACCGTCACCGTATTGCTGCCAGCCTTGATGCCCGCCGCGTAGTAGATTGACTGTCTCAACCCCATGCCACTCGTCGGTCCAATCGCCAGCACATAATTGTTCCCCAGGCTGTCGCTGACCATACTTACCGTTGAAGCCGTGTCGTTCCACCCCACCACCACCACGTTTAGGTTCCCCGCCGTCTGCGCCGCTGGATAGGTCACTGCCACCGACCCGCTCGCGGTCTGCGGGGTCGCCGACTTCACCTGCACAAAGGTCGGCCCGCTGGCAAGCAATGTAGTGTGGGCGAGCAAAAGAGTTGCAAAGACTAAAGCGATCAACCGCATCATAGAAAAAATCTCACTCTCGTATAGGGGATAGGGAATGGCGAACCAATCCCTTTTTGGCCAGAGGGACAGCGGGGCCTAAGAGCGTTTCAAATTTCCGATTGCTGAGCTTTGAAGATTTGCGCTCAGCCTGCCAGTTCGATACTCAGCGAGTGTCCACGCGAAAAAAGCACACGTGGACTGCTTCGCTGGTTACTTCTTATGATGAAAACCTAACCCCAACGTCCATGAGGCAGCAGGACGTGTCTTAGCTGGAGCCCGTAGCGGTTGCTGCAAGCAGTACTATCATTATCGAGTCCGCATAGGGACGCGTACAGAACCATTGAGCTCGACGAAGAGTGGCCCGGGAATACTAGCAAACAAACAGCTAAAAGTTTTCCACAGGCAGGCCCAAAATCGGCCACGGACAGGCGATTTGGCGGATATGAGTGGCCAAAAATCCCATTTTGGGCTCAAATCCAGCGGTGAAGGGCGTAGCGTCGACGTCCCACCGGCTGTCTGGCGGCGTCTCGCCCGCACATCGGGCCGGCAGAAGGCCGGCGCTATCAATCTCTCCGCGTCCTCAGGTGAACGTTCAAGCTGACCCACTACCCCTCATTCCATCGCGTTGTCTCCTTGCGGCAATCCCGTTAAACTGACTTTCCTATGTCCATCCCAACTCAGCCCAACATAAAATTAAACAACACGTCCGACTATCGCGAGACCTACGCCAACAGCGTTCAGGTGCGGGTGAACGTCTGGGATTTCTTCCTGGTCTTCGGCACATTGCAGCAGCAGAGCGAGACCCAGGTCGAGGTCAACAATTTCCAGGGGATTTACCTGAGCCCGCAGCAGGCCAAGGCGTTGTCGGGAATCCTGCAGCAAAACGTGGCCGGTTATGAAAGCACGTTCGGTGAGATCAAGCTCGATCCGCGTATGATGGCCCCCGGCCCGGTGCACTAACTGGTCCGGTAGAGTATTCCCTGTCATCCTGAGGAAGCGGAGTCCTTCGCAGGGCGAAGCACTCCCGACGAAGGACCTATGCATTGCGGAACGATAGCAGCGCCAAACCCTGTCATATCTGGTGATACGCCTTTAGGCTGGGATTTGCGCCGACACCGCAGTTTAGCGCGGCGCGGAATGCACAGGTCCGGCGGTGCCGGCATGCATGAAGGGGAAACAGCATCAAACTGACCACGACCCAGCTTTGACCCCCAATGACCAATCTTCGCGCGGACTTCATCCCGCGCTCGTGTTCGTCCTGACTTTTGCCGCGCTCCTCGCGCTGCACGCCCCTCTACTGCGCCTGCCGTATTTTTGGGACGAAGCCGGCTACTACGTTCCGGCGGCGCGCGACCTGTTGCTGACTGGAAGGCTGATTCCGCATTCCACGGTATCGAATGCTCACCCGCCCATCGTCATGGCTTATCTAGCTTTGTGGTGGAGGCTGGCGGGCTTCGCCCCGGCGGTGACGCGGACCGCCATGCTTATGGCTGCGGCATTCACCTTGCTCGGGCTGTTCCGCTTGGCCAAGACCGTGGCTAACCTCGAAGTCGCGGTGGCGGCCACGATCTTGACCGCGATCTATCCGGTGTTCTTCGCGCAAAGCTCCCTGGTCCATCTCGACCTGGCCGCCGCCGGATTCACCTTCTGGGGTCTGCGTGCCTACGTCAAAGGGCAGAGATGCGGAGCGGTGCTCCGTTTCTCGCTCGCCTGCCTGACCAAGGAGACCGCGATTCTGGCGCCGATAGCTCTGTTCGCATGGGATGTTCTATCGCCCCTGTTGCCGGCCAGGGATCGAAACATATTGCCTGTGCGTCAGAACTGGAATCCCGCGTGGCTACTGGTTCCGCTGCTTCCCCTAACCGCTTGGTACGGATTCCATTACTGGCGGACCGGTTTCGTATTCGGCAATCCGGAGTTCTTTCGTTACAACGTCCAGGCCACATTGAATCCCTTGCGAATACTGCTCGCCCTGCTGGTTCGCCTGTGGCAAATCCTCGGCTACTTTCGCTTGCTGATGTTGACGTTGGCCACGCTGTTCGCCATGTGGCTGCCTCCGCTGCGCGACCCGGACGGTGAGCGTCCGCGGATCGCGCTGGACGTGCAGTTCGCCATGCTCTCCGTGATCGTGGCCTACGCGTTCGCCATGGCGCTGGTGGGCGGAGCCGAGCTGGCGCGCTATATGTTGCCGGTCGTGCCGCTGGTGATTCTGGTATGTGTTTCCACGCTGTGGCGCAGAGTTCGACTGTGGCGCGGCGTGGCCGTCACAGTGGCTCTGCTGTTCATCTCCGGATGGTTTATCAATCCGCCGTACGGATTCGCTCCAGAAGACAACCTGGCGTATCGCGACTACATCCGTTTGCACCAGCGCGCCGAGGAATTTCTGGAAGCGCGCTATCCCATGGCGCGCGTGCTGACCGCGTGGCCGGCAAGTGACGAGTTGACGCGGCCCTTCTTGGGATATGTCACGCGCCCAATGCAGGTAGTGCGCATCGAACATTTCGCGGCGGAGCAGTTGATGTCCGCAGCAGATCTCCATGCGAGCGGAGCTGGTCCGGATTTCGAGGTCGCTCTCGTGTTCTCCACGAAATATGAACCGGCTCATCCGTTGCTCGAGCACTGGCGTTTGTGGCAGGAGTGGAAGGCAAGATTTTTCGACTACCATCGCGATCTGCCCCCCGCGGCGGCGGCACAAATCCTGGGCGGAAACCTGGTCTACACCGAAACCCGCCACGGCCAATGGATCAGCGTGATCGAAATGGAACGCGTCGTCGATGCGGAAAACCAGAGGGAGAACGCCAAAAGGAAATGAAGGACGAGCGTCCCGGCCGTGATACCCGTGTAGCTCCAGGTTTCTATTGTTGCGGCGTCTGCGCAGGCTGGGCCGGCGATGGCGAACTCTGCATCCCGCCGAAAGAACTCGGCGCCCCCGACGAATTACCAGGACTCGATGAGTTCTGCTGCACCGGCGGAGCCGACAGCTGCAACGCGGGCTGCGCAGGGGTCGTAATCAGCCCGCCGCGATCCATGGTCGGATCGTAGATGAACTGCCAATCGTTGTAGTGATTCTTGTGGTTGAACTCGCGAATCGTCTTCGCTTTGCTGGTGCTGGCCACGCCGACAATCGGGCCTCCACCAAATACCGTGCTGGTTAACGGACTGCTGGCAAGTCCCACCACTGGGCTGGTTTGAGTCGGGTTTGGACTGCTCGCCGCCCGGACCAGCAGTTTTTCCCGGAGTCGCCCGTAGCGTCTGCATCGCCCCCTGCGGCGGGCGTTGGAGGCATGACTGGCGCGGCCTGCTGAGCAGCGGCTTGCGCCATGATGCCGCTGGCTGCTGCGCCGAGAAGCGCCACCGCACCTGCGCCCCCGGCAGCCGCAGCACCCCCCATCGTGCTGGCGGCAACGCCCAAAGCTACGCCAGGCGAGCTCGCGAGTTGAACCTCTCCTACGTGCAGTAATTTGAAGTCCTTGCCGGTGACGGGGTCCTTGTAGCGCTTACGCAGGAAGCGGATGTTGTTGGTATTTTCCAGCTCTTCGATTCGACTCGGGTAGCGTCCCGTCTTTCTTGACAAAGCGGCGCAGCGCCCGCGAATACTGCACGCCGCGATGGATCATCTCTTCTTCGCGATCGCGCTTCACCCGAAAGGCAATGGTGGGAGCCACTGCGCCTGCGGCAATCGCCAGCAGGGCGACGAACAACATCAGCATGAGAAGGATGTAGCCGCGCTCGGAGCGGCGGCTGTGGTCGCGGCGGCGGTGGTCGTCGTTGGCCCTTGCTCGTTGGTCGTCGGTCGTTGGCCTTGCCATAAGCTGCATTTTTACGACGCTAGGTCTAGATATCGCGGGAACCCGGCGCTGCACATTGGAGTCCGTCCCGAACCAACCGCCAAAGGCCAACGACCAAACCGACGACCAACGACCGAGACGCACTACCCCTGCGTCAACGGAATACGTCTGCTTGTTATTGTTCAGCACATCTTCCACTTCCACCGAGACCGGCGTGATGTGCAGAATCCTGTAGCGGCGATCGACAATATCGCCCTCGCCGGCAATGAACACATCCTCTCCTTGAGAGAGAAAGATCCTCTTCGGCTTCGCCCGGCTTGTTGGCAAAGCCGAAGAATTTGAGATTGATGGGCGGCGGCGGAGGTGGCCCCTGTGGAACCACGGGTACGGCGGCTACTGGACCGGCACGATCGGCTTCGGAATCTCGACTTGGGCACGGAAGATGTTTCGTCCAGCGCCCTCATACTTGGTGTCCTCGCTGGCCTTCAGCCAGTCATACCGCAGGGTCGGATCAAGCGAACGCGTTTCGGCGCTGACGGCGGGCTTTTTCCCTGACGTCGGTCTCACGGTCACGATCCGGCGTGTTCCGGGCGGCGGGGTCACGACCGGGGCAGGAGTTTTTGCTGCTGCCGGGGAATCAGGGATCAGACGCATGACCACAAACACGACCGCGATCACCATCAGGGCGATGGCCGCTATCGTCTTGTTGCGGTTTTCCGTCCCCAGCTGCATCTACCCGCTCGCCTTCTGATAAGTTTCCAGTTTCAGTTGCAGGCGGACCACACCCGCCTGCTCGCCACCCAGTTCCACGCTGTTAATAATGAAAAACAGCGGGTCGCGCTCGAGCGCGTTGATGAAACGCACCAGCTGCAGATAGTCCCCGGAGAAATCCGCATCGATTTCCACCGGGCGCAGGCCGATCGGGTCAGTGTCCTTCGCCTTGGAGCGAATCTGTCCGATACGAACGCCATTCTGTTTCGCCACCTTGCCCAGTTCCTCGTAAATCGCCGAATCCTGCGCCGGCAGCCGGGTCTTGTAGAAGTCATCAATCTGCTGGCTGGCCAGGGCGATCTTCTTGTCCACGTCCTTGAGCGGTTCGACCTCGTGCGTTTTTCGCTGCAGCTCCTGCCACAACTGGTCCAGCTGTTCACGGCGCGAGCGCTCCGATCCGACCAGCGGAGAAAACAGCAGGACCACGGCGGCGATGTCCACCACCAGCAGGGCGGCGATCGCAATCTTCGCCTTCTTCCGGATGTCGAGGACTTCGCGCATCAGTGTGTCCCCTTCTTGGCTGTCTTAACCTTTTTCGGCTTGCCAGTGGCGGTGTCTGTCTTGTCCTTGTCGGTCTTGTCGTTGTTTGTCTTGTCGCCGTCTGTCTTGTCTCCGCTCGCCTTGTCGGTGTCGCCGAAATCGGGCACGTACAAAGCGCTGATATCGAATTGCACGTTGTCGCCCGGCGTCTGTCCCGCCTGGGTCGACTCCTGTTCGATCTGAGTCTGCTGGAAGCGTTGCGAACTTTCCATCTTGCGCACCAGTTCGAGCGCGCGGTCGCGCGATTCTCCCGCGACGACCAGTTTGATCTTCAACTGGTTGTCGGCGGCCTTGTCGGGCTGGATGGAAACCACGTGCAGCCGCGCCGGCATCACCCGCTCCAGGTCTTCGAACACCTTGGTCCAGGAGAAGGCCTTGCGCTGAAACAGATCGTTGAGAAACTGGGCGCGGTCGCGGGTGCCGCGATTGGCCGGCAGACTGAGCGTTTCTTCCGCTTTGGCTTTCTGCAGATCGCGGGCGGCAATCTGCTGCTGGCGCTGTTCGATCAGTCCGCGATCTTTGCGCGCCGCGGCCCAGCCCGAAAGCGCGCTGTAAAGCAGAATCAGGGTGAAAAGGCTCAGCGCCGCCAAGGCTCCGCCCCAGCGCAGCCACAGGGGGCCGGAGTCTTCGTAGGGACGGGTGGCGAGATTGATGTCAACGCGCATATCAGGAAAGCAGGGCCCCCACGACTCCCGCCATTCTCCACTTGGGAATCGAACCTACGCTTCCGCCCAGTTGCGACGGGTTCACCAGGTCCGTGACCTGGGCGCCGGTCTGGGCGCGCAGCGCGGGTGCGGCGCCGCCCGATTCGGGCAGGCCAGCCACAAAAATCTGGCCAATATTCAAGTGGTAAGTATCCTGAAAGAATACCACCGAAGGATAGACTTCTTCCGCCAGTTGCTCGCCGGTAATGGTCACGCCTCGCGTGTTTTCCAGGGTGCGAAACAGCAATAGTTGCTGGCCGATCCAGGATGGCGATGCTGGTGGTGCGGGCATCCACCTTGATGACCAGCGACGGCTGGGGCGCATGGGCCGCTCCCAGCGCCGCCAGCATGGAAGGCATCACCACGCCGGGCTCGTAACCGGCCTGGCGAAAGGCCGCTTCGTAGTCTTCGACCACGTTGGCCAGCGCCACCGCCGCGATCACGCGCACGCCCGCGTTCGAAGGCTGCACATGGTAGGAAACCTTGGCTTTGTCCACGTCGAAGGGCAGGGATTTCTTCAGCCGGAAGCGGACCACGCCTTCGGCTTCGTCGCGCTTGGAGGGCAGGGTCTCGAAATCGAGCAGCACCACGCGGACGGCGGCATCGGGCAGAACTGCGATCACGTCCCGCGAACGGCCGCCGATGCTGCCCAGGGTGTCGCGAATGGCTTCGTACACCGCGTCGGGTTGCCGCAGGTTGGTCTCGATCAGGTCGGGAACCACGCTGCCGGGCGCGAGTTCGCTCGAGGCGCAGGCTTCCAGCGTGCGGCCGCCGTTCTCGGAAACCCGGCCCGCCAGCACGCGGTCAGCGGAAATTTCGCAGGCCAGCTTCGGCCTGGATCCGGACATTGGAGAAGTACTCAGCTCATGAGTATGTATCTGATCCTACAAGTAAAACGCGGTCGGGCGTGCAATTGCAATAGCCGGAAGGGCACTGGACTTTCAGTCGTCAGTCGTCGGTCTTCAGTCGTCAGCACGTAACCCAGGCGTGGTTCAGCTGACGACCGACGACTGATGACTGACGACTGCTCTACCGCATGTTCTCGATGAATGTGACCTTGTTGATTTCCTTCAGCGTGGTCATGCCCAGCCTGACCTTGTCGAGGGCCGACTCGCGCAGGAAGCGCATGCCCTCTTCGCGGGCCGCGCGGCGGATTTCCGACGTCGGTTTCTTGACCAGAATCATCTCGCGGATGCGGTCGCTCAGGTCCAGCAGTTCGTGGATCGCCGTCCGGCCCCGGAATCCCGTGCCGGCGCACTCGATGCAGCCCTGGCCTTCGTAGAACGGAACTTGCGACCACTGTCCGGGATCGAGGCCGCTGGCTTCCAGCACTTCGGAGGGGTAGTGCACTACCGTACGACAGGATTCGCAGATCAGCCGGACCAGCCGCTGCGCCAGAATGCAGTTCAAGCGCGGAAACGAAGTTGTAAGGCTCGACGCCCATGTTCAGGAAGCGGCCGATCACGTCCACCACGTTGTTGGCGTGGACGGTGGTGAACACCAGGTGTCCGGTGAGCGCCGACTGAATGGCGATCTGCGCCGTTTCGGTGTCGCGGATTTCGCCCACCATGATCTTGTCCGGATCGTGGCGCAGAATGGAGCGCAGTCCGCGGGCGAAGGTCAGGCCCTTCTTTTCGTTGACCGGAATCTGGGTGATGCCGCGAATCTGATATTCGACCGGATCTTCAATGGTGATGATCTTGTCTTCTTCGGTCTTGATCTCGCTGACCGCGGCGTACAGCGTGGTGGTCTTGCCGCTGCCGGTCGGGCCCGTGACCAGCACCATGCCGTAGGGCTCGGCGATGTAGCGGCGGAATTTTCTCAAATCATCTGCGTCAAAGCCCACGACGTCGAGCACCAGCTTGTGAAACTTCTCGCTCATCGACTCTTTGTCGAGTACGCGGAGCACTGCGTCCTCGCCGTGAATCGAAGGCATGATGGACACGCGGAAGTCGATGGGGCGCTCGGGATTGCCGTACTTCACGCGGAAGCGGCCGTCCTGCGGCACGCGGCGCTCGGAGATATCCAGCTCGCTCATCACCTTGATGCGCGAAATGATGGTCGAGTGATGCTCCTTGCCGATGGGCGGCATGGCCTGGGTGAGCACGCCGTCGATGCGGAACTTGATGCACACCGAATCGTCGCGGGTCTCGATGTGAATGTCACTGGCCCGCCGCTGCAGGGCGGTAAAGATCGTGGTATCGACCAGGCGGATGATCGGGCTGATGTCGCCCTGCGCGGTCAGCCGGTCGATGGAGATGCTGTCTTCGCTCGCCGGCCTCGTCTTCCGACACCACGGCCAGAGTGAAGCCTTCGCTGGCTTCTTCCAGCACGCGCTTCGACTGTTCCGTCTTCTTGAGGATTTCGCTGATCTGCGCCAGCGTGGAAACCTTGGTCAGGATGCGCTTGCCCAGCAGCAGGCTGATCTCGTCGATCATCATCAGCTGGCTGGGATCGGCGATGGCGATGGCCAGGCGTCCGTCTTCGGTCTCGTCCAGAGGGACGAAGTTGTAGCGGAACATCAGGTCTACCGGGATCTTCTTGAACAGATCGTGGTGCAGCTGGAAATTGTGCAGGTCGACGAACTCGCAGCGATAGCGCCGGGCTATGTCCTGGGCCTTGGCCAGATCGTCCACGTGGGGAGCGGGAGCGAGTCGGGCCCCGCCATTGCCTCCGTGCGCGACTATCGGTTTCGTTTCTGCCATTTTTGCCATTCCAAATCTTCCTGCCACGTCTTACTAAAACTTGGTCCTATTCGAGGACTTGCTACGGAGCGCCGATCCGTTCAGTGAATATTCGCTCCCAACGAGAAGATCGGCAGATAAAGCGAAATCAACACTCCGCCCACGAACACCGCCATAACAATCAGAATCACCGGCTCGATCAGCGCCATGGTCGCTCCCAGCGCGGTCTGCACGTCTTCTTCGTAAAATTCCGCCACCGAATTCAGCATGGCCGGCAAGGCTCCGGTGGATTCGCCGACTTCGATCATCTCGACCGAAAGGTCGGGAAACATCTTCTGTTGCTCCAGGCTGCCCGAGAGCGTCTGGCCCTCGCGCACCCGGATGGCGGCTTCTGCGATGCCGTTCAGAATGCGCCGGCTGCTCATCGAGGCCCCCGCGGTTTCGAGCGACGGCACCAGCGGCAAGCCGCCGGCCAGCAAAGTCGAAAGCATGCGGGAGAAATTCGCCACCTGATACTTCAGCCAGATGTCGCCCAGCAAGGGCATCTTCAAGATGATCGAATCGAGCGCGCTCGGCGCCGCTGTCCGTGCTCTTCCAGCGCCAGAACAGTACACCTGCCACCACGCATCGCGATCGCCAGGTAGGGAGCATACTTCTGCGCCCTGCGTTCCCACTGCCAGCATCAATACCGTGATCGCGGGCAGTTGCGCATTAAGGTTCTCAAAGAGCTTGGCAAATTCGGGCACTACGTAGGTCACCAGAAATACCAGCATGACCAGCACCATCGTCACCAGCAGCGCGGGATACACCAGCGACACCGCCAGCTTCTTCTTGAAAGTCAGCGCCAGCCGCTGGAACGCGATGTAGCGGCCGAGCACTTCTTCCATGTTGCCGCTTTTCTCCCCCGCCATCAGCGTGGTGGTGTAAATCCGGGGAAACACGCCTTGCGCGGCGAAGGAGTCAGACAGCAGTTCGCCGCTCTTCACCCGCTCGCGAACATTCTCCAGCAGCGACTTCAGGTTCGCGTCCTTCTGCCGCTTGATCAGCAGATCGAGAGAATTCAGGATGGGCAGTCCGGCCTTGATCAGGGTCAGGAACTGCTGGTTGAAGATGACGAACTGGCTCTGCTTGACCTTGCGTCCCCCGAACTGAAGCTTGCCGCCGGAAAACAGGCCTCGCGGCTTTACCCAGTAGACCAGGTAACCCTGCTGCACAAAGCGCTCGCGGACCTCGGACTCCGAGTAACCATGCTCCACCTGCTGCGCCAGGTGCCCGCGATCGTCGGCGACTTTTACCAGAAATTGGGCCATGCCCTGGTCGTGTTACCCCTCTCCCCTCCCAAGTCTAGCATTCAGAAGCGTTAACCTGGCGTGAATATGCCCTAATGAGCTGCTCTCCAGAGGTACCTCTGGTAACCTCAGCCTTCAGCTGCAACTGAGACCTTCACAGAACCATGTAACTGTATGATAAATAAGTACTATTGCTAATACTCACTGGCCAAACTCTCCATCCACGATCTCAACCCCGGGCGGAGGGCTGAAGCGAAAGCGCTGATCGGCGATTGCACCATTCTCCTGCTGCTCGCTGAAGCGGTACTCGGTTACCGACTCGTCGGCCTCTTCAAATTGGATGCGGGCAATGCGGTGATCCGGTGTGATTTCCAGCACAACTTCGTTGACTCGGTCGGCCATCGCCTTGGGTACGCCTCGCAGCACGATGTTACCCGGGGTCAGAGGCGCCACGTCGGGGGCCGCCGACAGGCCATCCAGCTCCTTTTCCAGCCGGGTCTTGCCCAGAAGAAAGCCCAGGGGCGATCGCAAATCGTCCAGTTTCTTCACCGAAGTCCGCCGCACCTGGCGATCTCCGGGAAGATAGAACCACGCGTCCTTGCCGTCGCTCAGGAAGAGCTTCTCTTTGGGAGAACGGTATTCCCAGCGCATCTTGCCGGGTTTTTTCAGCCACAGCGATCCCGATTCGGTGCGCTCGATTCCAGCGCCCCGGTAGCGTCTCGGTGAATTCGGCCTGCAGCGTTTGCAGGTGGTTGTAGTGATTGTCCACGGCCTGAGCGATGGCGTGAACATCAAGGGTCGGATTCGCCGCAAGCGCCGGCAGCAGCGCCAGCAGAAAGAGAAACCGGACAGCGATCAGGGAAACTGCTTTCACCAGCTAACGATATCGCAGTTCGCCGTCCAAGTGTGACGCAGGACGCGACCCGAAAAGTAGCGCCGGCGTCTCGCCGGCTGTCGCGAGGACCTCAAAGTTCGTGTTGAAGCGGAGGGCAGGGTGCCCTCCGGACAGTCGCGGGACGCCGGCGCTTCGAAAATCCCTCCAAAAACGAAAACGTCCCAGACTCATAGAGTCATGGGACGCTCGTCGAACAGCCCTCCCCCGAAGTCTGCTCACAAACAGCCTAACGGCTTCCGGGTTAGGTGGGAATGGCTCGAACGGGCCACTTACAAACTAGTAATGAGTGCAGTGGGTCGGCGTGGATTGCCGGTGGAAGATGTTTAGTGCTTTCGCGGAAATGTTCTTTCACAGTAATTTGAATTTGAGTTACATGCGTAATCGGGCGAGCGGTTACCGACGAGCAGAGGCCCGTACACCCTGGCGCGCTCGGAAGACGCCTCCCACGAGGCAAGTTCTTTGTTTGGCGGCCCCCTAGTGACCTCGGCAGATCCGCGACTCTTGCCCTGGACATAGGGATGAGGCCAACTGTCCTTGGCCGTGCGATTGCAATGTCCTAGTTGCGGATGCACGCTTCGGCGGGATTTCCAGAGATTCGCGCTGTTTCGCCAGCGATTTGGGAATCCGGGTAAGTGCGACCGGTAAGCGCGATCTGCCGCAAGCCAGGTCGCAAGCCTCCCCTGAAACGCGCGTTAGAAATTCGGAGTAAGGGGACAGTGACGATCCATCATTCAGTAGGTAGCCGCGCAGCGGGCAACAGCCCGGAAGTTCCGCGCGCAGCCGGACTGGCAAGCACAGCTTTCTTCCTCCCGTTTGTGCTGATCATGATTGCGGCGATGACATTGTCCGGATGTGGCGGCGGCTTGAGCACCGGCGCTCCACTCCCGCAATCAAGCGTTAGCCACGATTTCTGTCGTGCCAGCCGCGACCACGATCATGGTTGGTTCCACCGAGCAACTACAGCCGGTCGCGAAAGATCAGAACGGCAATGTCATGCCGGGGATAACTTTCACTTTTTCCAGCTCCAGCGGCGCTGCGAGTGTAAGCCAGACCGGCGTGGTCAAAGGCATTGCGGCAGGCACAGCCATCATCGACGTCAGTGCAGGCGAGAAAAGTACATCGTTAACGATCACGGTTACAGCGCCCCCAGCCGGTCTTGACCCAGATCAGCGTGTCGCCGTCCACGGCTTCGATTTCAGCCGGCCAGAGTCAGACCTACACCGCCGTGGGATACGACCAGTTCAACAACTTGATGAGCGGGATCACTTTCACCTGGGCGTCGGATGGCAACGGTTCGGTTGCGACCCTCAACGGCAACGTGGCAACCGGAGTCTCGCCGGGGACCGTGCACATCACGGCGTCGGCTTCGGGCATCAGCAGCGCGCCTGCCTCGTTGATGGTGCTGCCGCCTCCGTCCGGTATTGACGAGCGTCGTGGTCACACCCGCCGCTCCTTCGATCTTTACCAGCGGGACACAGCAACTCACCGCTGTGGGCTACGACCAGAGTGGAAATCAGATGAGCGGCCTCACGTTCGTCTGGGCAAGTTCCAACCAGAGCGTCGCCACTGTGGGCGCCAACGGACTCGCCAGCGGCGTTTCCGTGGGCACTTCGCAGATCAGCGCATCGGCTCAAGGCATCCACAGCAACGACGATCACCCTGACCGTCAACCGGCCGCCTTCGGTTTTGACTTCGATCCAGGCGTCTCCGTCCACTGCTTCGATTCAGGCGGGAAGCACGCAGCAGTTTGCCGCCGTCGGATATGACCAGTTCGACAATGTGATGTCCGGAGTCGTCTTCACCTGGTCGAGCTCGGCTACGAGTGTGGCGTCCGTGAGCGGCGTCAACTCGGAAGGTCAGAATGTAGGAGTAGCGACCGGCCTCTCGGCGGGCTCCACGCAAATTATGGTGAGCGCCGGCGGAGTGAACACGACCGTCTCACTGACCGTTACCGCGCCGCCGCCTCCACCTCCTCCGCCAGCGGTAACGACCATCAACGTGATACCTGGAGATGCTTCCATCAATACCGGTGGGACGCAGCAATTCAGCGCCCTGGCTACCGATCAGAACGGGCTGGCCATGAGTGGAGTCGTGTTCACCTGGACATCAAGCGACCCGACGGTGGCGACCATCGACGCGAACGGTCTCGCCACCGGCGTGGGAACCGGTACGACACAGATCAGCGCATCGGCCCAGGGTGTGACCAGTAACGCCGCTTCGTTGACGGACAGCGTCCCTGACTCCGGCGTCCCGCTCACCATCACCCGACTTTCCCCGCCCATGGCCTTGGTAGGGAGCGGAGACCTGGTTCCTCTCACCATCACCGGTACTGGCTTTGTGCCAGGAGCGCTGGTGAACTTTGGGTCCAACATCCTGATTCCGTCTTCGGTGAACCCGACGGCGATTACAGTCACAGTTCCAGCGGCGGAGCTGACTACGCATACGCCTGGCGGTCAGCCCCTGCGGGTCACGGTGACGAATCCCGCGCCCCATGCGGGGACTTCAGGCGCGTTGCCTTTTACCATCACCCGTCACGGACTGGTCTCGATCAACTTTGACGACGGCTACCAGTCCATGTACGACAACGGGCTGCCCATCCTCGACGCTGCCGGACTAAAGAGCACGCAGTACATCATTACTCAGAAGGTCGGCACCGACAGCTACGTATCGCTCGACGAAGTGATGCAGATGTACAACAACGGACACGAAATCGGGGTCCACACCAGAACTCATCCCAACCTGACAACTCTCACCGACGCGCAGATGACGGACGAAATCCTCGGCGCCAAGCAGGATCTGATCTCCTGGGGCATCATGCCCACTACGCTCGCTTACCCGTACGGAGGATATAGCCCTGCAGTCCAGGCGGTGGTGCTGAGCGCGGGACTTCGCGGCGCTCGAGATTCCGACCTGGGCTACAACAGCTCTGGACTCGGGCTTACTTTCGGAGGACCGCTCGATCACGACACTCTGCCGCTGGAGTTGTGGAGCGAAGCGGCCGAGATGGACATGAACACCACGTTGAGCGATATCACTTCCGAAATTGACTACGCGGTCGCCAACAATCTGTGGCTCATCATCCTCTTCCACCGGGTTGATGAAACTGACCCGTGCTGCTCATCCATCAGCGTGGACCACACGCTCATTCAGGGTACGGTGGACTACCTGGTGCAGCACAAAGTTCCGGTCGTCACCAATAACGAAGGCATGATCATCGAGAATCTCAACGCCCAGAACTAGCTCTTATGTAGGCGCGAGCGTCTCGCCCGTGCGTCCGCAAGATGTTAGTCCACACTGCTGAGTAATGATTGATTCCCGCACGAGCGAGGGCGCTCGCACCTACATCGAACCTAGTCCGAGGGGAGAATCTTGGGCGATGGCGGCGGCGTGTAATCCAGCGGCATGCCCTTCTCGATGAACGGGAAATCGTCAGGTGTGCGCAGCTCGACCCTTCCATCGGGCATCAGCTTGTAGCTCTGTCCGAGCGGGTCGAGGGGCGTACCGCGCAACATGCCGGCAGATTCGAGTTCTGAAAAGCTGGAAGGGAAGCGGCCAGTCTGCTGTTGATAGCGGGCGTTCAACCCTTCCAGGTTGGTTACGTCTTCGTCGACTTGGAGTGCCCGCAAATGCGCCGCGGCATTTGCCCGCACGTTAATGTCTTTCGTGGTCTGATAGCTTGTGCTCCACATCATGCGGGCCATCTGCCGGTCGCCGGCATGCTCTGCCATCTTGCCGGCCAGCATCGCCAGAAAAGGGTGGGCGTTCGGCACTTTGCGCGCCGCGGGCAAAAGCTTCGGCGGCGCCTGCATAGTCCTTCAATTCCATGTAGTGGATGAACCCGGCGTTGTAGTAAAGCTGCCAGGCGTCCGGGTTATTGCGGATGCCGAATTCCTCCAGTGCGATGGCACGGTCCGGCATGCCTGCGCCGTTGGGCGGCTTGGGAGCCAGAAAATTCGCACCGTACTCATACGCCACCAGCAATTGCGGATCGAGCACCGTCGTGATTTCAAGCAGCGGGGCCAACAGATCGAATCGCCGCGCCCCATCATGATGCTTGTTGCCGTAATACTGCACGGCCCGCGTCCAGTAGATATCGGCCAGCAGACCGTTGTAGCCCAGGCTTAGCCGCTTCAAAGCTTGCGGCGAGGAAATGTAGAGAACTTCTTCCAGCGTGGCGCCGGTGCGTACCTGATCAACGCGGCGCAGCAGCAGCACCGATGCGATCAAGGAGCTTGCCAGGAAAACACTGAAAATAACGGTGACCCGCTGTGACCTGCTCATTTGAGGTTCCGGTGCTCGAATACCAGCACAGCTCCGCAAATGGCCATCGCCGTATAAACCAGGGCGTAGGCGCTGTTGTAGAGAACGAGTTGTCCAGAGACCGGCTGGGAGTGGGCCACCGACGTGATGACATTCAGTGCGGAGAAATTCGGTACCAGGTAAGCGGCGCCCGTAGCGAGCCAGCGTGTGGCGCCATGCGTCATGCCGGCAAATCCACGCAAGTCCTCGGCAAAACTCCCAATCACAAACAACGAGAACGCAAATACCGCGGACAGCAGCGGCGAGGAGAACGAAGAAAAGAACAAGGTCAGTGCCGTGATGAATCAGAAACTGCAAAATGATGAAATACAACGCAACCAGAACCCAGCCATCCTGCTTCTGAAAATGGTGTGAAACATAAAGCAGTGCGACGAAGACTCCGATCGCCATGAAAAAAGTGTTGACCGCCAGCGTGCCTGCCAGCCCGAAGAACTTGCCGACAATAAATTCCCAGCGCCGCACCGGCCGCGAGAGCACGGTATAGAGCGTCCGCTTCTCGATTTCTTTCGAAACCAGTCCAATCCCGATGAAGATCGCGATGACCATGCCAAAGAGCGAGACCGCGGTCAGGCCGAGATTGATCACCACCAGGCGCTCGATATCAATCGAGATCTGGCCGACCACAACCGCCGCCGCCGACATCAGCAGGGCGAAGACGATCAGGTTGTAGAGCACCCGGTCGCGCACCGCTTCGCGGAAGGTGTTGGAAGCGATGTGTGCGATTCGTGATGTCATACTGTAGTCCCCACTTTTGCTCCCACCCGCACCGTCGCATTCGGCGGCTGCAATTTCTGCAGGTAGTAATCTTCGAGGGACGTTCGCACCGGAGTCACCGAAACCAGTCGCAGCCGTTCCCGTCGCAGGGCCTCGATGGCCGCATCCTGGTTGGCTTCGGAAAGCATGGCCCGCACGGTGTCGCGAGTGACGTGGCACTCCGCTCCTAGCGCCCGCAACGATGCCGGCACCACCGTTCCTTGCCACACCACCTCCACTTTGCCGTGAACGCTCGAGGTGAGATCCGCCACCGCGCCCACTCCTCGCAATTCGCCCTGATGGATGATGGCAACGCGATCGCACAGCGCTTCCGCATCGGACAAAATGTGAGTGGAAAAGAAAACAGTCTTACCTTCTACTTTCAGCTGCGCCATGAGGTCGCGAACTTCACGGCGACCCATGGGATCCAGGCCGGACATCGGTTCGTCAAAGAAAACGACTTTCGGATCGTGCAGAATGGCTTGCGCGATTCCCACCCGCTGCAGCATGCCTTTGGAAAACTTGCGCAACTGCACTCCGCCCACGTCGGGCAGTCCGACTCGGTGCAGGACTTCATTCGACTCGGGACGACCGCTGTTTGGCCTCGACTCCGGAAAGCTGCCCGTAGTACTCCAGCAATTCGCGGGCGGTGAGATAGTCGTAAAAGTAGGGTTGCTCCGGCAGGAAACCGATCTGCGCCTTCATGCGCGGGTCGTCGACGTTCCATGCCCAGAATGCGGGCCGAGCCGGCGGTGGGGAATATGAGTCCCATGAGCAGCTTGAGCGTAGTGGTCTTGCCGGCGCCATTCGGTCCCAGAAAGCCGAAAATCTCCCCTTCCTCAACTTTGAGATGGAGGGGGCGCAAAGCGTGCTTCGGCCGCTTGCGCCAGAAGCCGATGCTGTAGGTTTTCTCGAGACCAAGAATTTCGATGGCAGCCATGGGAAGAACTCGGAAACTTGCTCAGAAAATTATAAGCAAGATGCGCGCATTTGGAACGGCTAATGCGGTTACCGAAGTCATTTGGTGAACGCCGTCCAGCAGCAAAAAAGGAACCGAGCGAGCTCGGTTCCCCAATTGGCTGTGTACCCTCCCCCAGAGTACAACGCCAAACTTGCTACTGCATGCTCGTGAAGGCCTGGCAGGCGGCCAGGGTGGATACCGGAACACTGCCGGCGAGTCCGGGATTAAAGCGAATGACGCCGTCGTCGGTCGAGCAGAAATTGCGCACGCCGCTGATGTTATAAGCCACCGGGGAAGCACCGGACACGAACGCCGTAAACCCTGTGCCCGCCGGCGTGCAGACCTGTGGCCGCAAACACATAACCGCTCTTGCTTCCTACTCCAACGCTGGCAGTAGCCAGTGCGTTATCGATCAGACATGCCTGAATCGAAGTAGGGTTGCAGGGAGCCGCTCCGCCCAGGTTGACCAGGGCGGCTGAATACCCAACCGATGGATAGGCTGTGTTGTAAGCAAATTCCGCCGTGTTGATGTTGCGAATGGCATTGCCCGCTGACGCTTCGTTGGCGGCGATTCTTGCCCTCAGCAGATTGGGGATTGCGATCGCCGCGATGATCAGAATGATCGCGACCACGATCAGCAGCTCAATCAGAGAGAATCCTCTGCTGGGCATCGTCATTCCCGCTCTGGCTTGATAGCGCCCCATGTCAACCCTACTGTTGCATTTTTAGCGCCAGACCAGGGTGGCGGCTGCGCCAGACTCGGTGCACTGGAGGCATTGACAAATAAGGGTTTAGGGCTTCAAACCACTAGGTAACATCCGGTGGGCGACAACGTTCGGCTGTGTCATCGCCAAAATGTGGCAACGATCTCAGGTAGCGTCGGTCTCAAGTTGAGCAAAAAGACAAAGGGAGCAACGGGTGGTCCGTTGCTCCCAGTCTGGGGGCTGTCCCCCAGGTATCGCTCTGACTCGCGGTTACTGCAGAACCAGGTAAGGAGCCGCAGTGCAAGCCACGGTGCCTGTGGTGGTTCGGGTCGTAACTCCAGCGGTGTTCGGATCGAAGTGCAGTACGCCATCTTCTTCCGAGCAGAACCGGCGGACACCGGTCTGGTTGAAGACGAGAGGCGATGAACCCACGCCATAAGTCACGTTGGTGGTGGCCGGTGCCACAATGACGCCTACGGCGTCCACGGTGTAACCGCTCTTACCGCCTGCGACGATGTTGTTCGACAAGGCGGAATCAAGCAAGCAAGCAGCTACGCTGGTCGGGCCGCCCGCGGGGCAGGCCTGAACGCCGGCGCCCGGTCCAAGTGCGACCAGGGTGGGCGAATAGCCAACCGTCGGATACGCTGTCAGATAAGTTACTTCGGCAGTGTTGATGGTGCGAATCGAGCTTACTGAAGACGACTCGTTAGCCGCAATGCGAGCCCGCAGCAAGTTCGGAATGGCGATCGCAGCGATGATCAGAATGATCGCGACCACGATCAGCAACTCAATTAATGAAAAACCCTTCTGTTTCCGCATCTAGTTTGTCCCTCTCCCCGTGCTGAATGTGGTTCCAGTAGACCCACCTTGATGACTATGATAGCAATCGAGACGCCAACCCCGCCGGCGAGCTCGGTTTTACCTCGTGCTGTTTGTTTTGATGGCGTTGAGTTTGTTTCTGCCAACCATTTCCCAGCCCAATTGTTAGACATATTGCGCCAATGCCAAATATTGTCACCCGCTTCCCAATCCTCGTCATCATGCGGATCAGGGCAAAAAGAAACCGGGAGCAACGGAGTGTTTCCGTTGCTCCCGGTTCTGTACCCTCCCCGAGGTACGTTGCCGCTAGACTATTGCAGCACCAGGTAAGGAGCCGCAGTGCAGGCCACGGTACCTGTGGTGGTGCGAGTCGTGACTCCGGCAGTGTTCGGATCGAAGTGCACAACGCCATCTTCTTCCGAGCAGAACCGGCGAACACCAGTCTGGTTGAAGACCAGGGGCGCCGCGCCGATACCGTAAGTCACGTTGGTGGTCGCCGGAGCTACGATCACGCCCACAGCGTCAACCGTGTAACCACTCTTGCCGCCGGCGGCGATGTTGTTCGCCAGAGCGGAGTCAAGCAGACAGGCAGCCACGCTGGTCGGGCCGCCCGCGGGGCAGGCCTGAACGCCGGCGCCCGGTCCAAGTGCAACCAGGGTGGGCGAATAGCCAACCGTCGGATACGCTGTTAGATAAGTCACTTCCGCGGTGTTGATGGTACGAACCGCGCTCACCGCGGACGACTCGTTAGCCGCGATGCGAGCTCGCAGCAAGTTCGGAATAGCGATCGCAGCGATGATCAGAATGATCGCGACCACGATCAGCAACTCGATTAATGAAAAACCCTTTTGTTTCCGCATCAAATTGTCCCTCTCCCCGTTTGAAATGTGGTCTTTCGCAGACCTGACTCGTGCCCTGTATTCTGCAATCCAGCCGCCAATTTTGCCGCCAATCCCAGATCGGGAATGCAAACCTTATATTTTCTTTATTTTGAGAATTTTAACCTTGGCCTCGAGGTTGGGGCCTGGCTTGGGGTAGGTGACAGGAAGGGACCAAATGACAGAATTCGTCAAAATCGTTCGCAATACGTGTCAATCGGCCGAATTTGTTTCAAAATGAGAAAACGGGAGCAACCGATTTCCGTTGCTCCCGTTTAATATCTCCCGTCCAGGTGCTTGGAACTGCTTCTACTGCAGAACCAGGTAGGGTGCCGCACTGCAAGCCACAGTGCCGGTGGTGGTTCGGGTTGTAACTCCTGCCGTATTCGGATCGAAGTGCAGTACGCCGTCCTCTGCCGAGCAGAAGCGGCGAACGCCGGTCTGGTTGAAGACCAGGGGCGCCGAACCCACACCGTAAGTGATCCGCGTGGTGGCTGGGGCCACAACGACACCCACAGCATCGACGGTGTAACCGCTCTTGCCGCCGGCGACGATGTTGTTCGCCAGCGCGGAATCAAGCAGACAAGCTGCTGAGCTGGTTGGGCCGCCCGCAGGGCAGGCTTGAACGCCGGCTCCCGGTCCGAGTGCCACCAGCGTCGCCGCATACCCAACGGTCGGATACGCTGTCGAATAAGTCACTTCCGCTGTATTAATGGTACGAATCGAACTGACCGAGGACGACTCGTTGGCCGCAATGCGCGCCCGCAGCAAGTTCGGAATCGCGATGGCCGCGATAATCAGGATGATCGCGACTACAATTAAGAGTTCAATTAATGAAAAGCCCTTCTGTTTGCGCATCTCTTTTGTTTCCTCTTCTCGATAATTTGTAGGCGTAGACGCCCCAGTTACCAGAATTGGGGCACTTTGAGTGCCACTGCCTCGGCCCGAACCGGACGGTCTCTGATTTTTGTTAAGTCTAGCTAATTCATTGCCGTATGCAATTAATACCAGCTTACTCATTCGATCGGTCAAATTGATTGACTCCTTGCCACCTGAGATGTGACAAATTCTGTCAACTGGGACACCGAGTCCTGTCGGCCCTGCATCGCCCTGCTCCGGCAGGGCAAAGGATGAACCGCGACTCCTATTATGCCACCACGGTTTGGGGTGAAGTCAGAAAACAATGGGTTTTTGGTGTCTTGTAATGCTGTCATCCTGAGGAAGTGGACCCCTTCGTGATGCGAAGGGTGCCCGACGAAGGACCTATGTATTTCTCGGCGACGGCAGCGCCCAAACTCTTGTCGGCAGTCCTCGCGCTCCCGGTTGAGGGCTATTCGCCAAGCGGACACTACTTGCCGTATGGCGCGGATTGCACAGGTCCTTCGCTTGCTTTCGTCCGGCTCTGCCGGACGAAAGACTGCGCTGAGGATGACAACGACTAGCGTAAGCGGAGCTCAGGTCCGTGTGCCCCGCCGCGGCATCCCGTAGAATAACTGGCTCTGGCTTCTGGTATGAGCAAGCTACCTGCACTTCAGATTGATTCCGACATTTCGCGGGCATGGTCCATTCCCGCGCCGTTCTATACCGACCCCGAGGTTGGCGCGCAGGAAAACGAGCGCATCTTTGCCCGAACCTGGCAGGTGGTCGGACATCGCGAGCAATTGGCAAAGCCGGGCGACTTTTTTACCACCGAGCTTCTGGGCGAACCTCTGTTGCTGGTGCGTGGCGCGCCGGGTGAGCTGCGCGGTTTTTATAACGTCTGCCGTCACCGCGCCGGGCCTCCCGCCGAAGGATGCGGATCGCGCAAGCTGTTTCGCTGCGGCTATCACGGCTGGACCTACGGCCTTGACGGTGCGCTCATCAGCGCGCCGGAATTCGAAGGCCAGCCGGGTTTCGATCGCCAAAGAATTCACCCTGGCCCCGGTGCGGGCCGAGGAATGGTCGAATCTGATTTTCGTCAACCTTGATCCCGGCGCCGAACCTCTGGTGAAAAGTCTCGGGCAGCTTCCGCAGCAGGCGGAACGTTTTGGTTTTGCCGAAATGAAGCTGTTTGAACGCCGCACTTACGACATGAAGTGCAACTGGAAGACTTACGTGGACAACTATCTCGAAGGCTACCACTTGCCCAGCGTGCATCCCGGACTGAACCGCGAGCTGGATTACAACGCTTACACGGTCGAGCCTTATGCCCGTCACGTGCGCCAGTTCAGCCCAATTCGCGGCGCACAGCCTGGAGACGCCACGCCGCGACGCTACCAGGAAGCTGCCGAAGACCTGACCACGGACTATTTCTGGATCTTCCCCAACTGGATGCTCAACTGTTATCCCGACAATATTTCGCTGAACATTGTGCTGCCGATTTCGGCCGACCGGTCGCTGGCGATTTTCGAGTGGTATCTGCCGGAGAAAGATCTGGGCAGCGCCGCGGCCAAAGCCTCGGTGGAGTTCAGCGATCAGATTCAGATTGAAGATGTGGGAATCTGCGAGACTGTGCAGAAAAATCTGCACTCGCGAAGCTACCAGCGCGGGCGTTACAGCATCAAGCAGGAGAAGGGCGTGCATGCGTTTCACAGGATGTATGCGGAAGTAATGAATTCGTAGCGCCGGCGTCGCCGGCGGGCGTCTCGCCCGCGGATCGGAGGGCAGGATGCCCCGGACAGCCGGCAAGCCTGCCCTGACCGTAGTCGAAGGGCGATGCTGGCGCTACTTGACTGAGGAGCTCTTTATGAGCAGTTTGACTTTGCTGCAATCATTGCACGAAAGCCTTTCCACCCGCGCCCAGGTCACCAGCGTTTTCGGAGAACCCGATCGTCGCGGGCGACAAGACAATTATTCCCGTGGCCAAGATCGCCTATGGCTTCGGCGGCGGGACCGGCAGTGGCGGACTGGAGATCAAGACCGCCCGCGGCGAGGGTGGCGGGGGCGGCGGTGGAGTTGGCGCTCTTCCGGTGGGCGTGTTCGAAGTCGGTCCGCAGGGCACTCGCTTCGTCGCGGTGGGGGACAAGAAGAAGCTGCTTTGGGACGTTGTTGCTGGGCGCGGCGCTCGGCCTGCTCTTCGCGCGGCGCAAAAGAAGGTAGAGGGAGCCAATGTCATCCTGAGGGCAGCCACCCCTTCGCTGTGCGAATGGCGGGCGGAGTCGAAGGACCCCTATCGTCTCACGTACCCGTGCGAGCTGAGATCCGCTGCGCGAGAAGCAGGTCGGGGTCCTTCGACTGCCTAGCTGCTTGGCGACGGGAAGCAGCCACTCCGCTCGGGATGACAATACTACTAACCTACCTTGACCAGCAGGCACGTGATGTCATCATGTTGCGGCGTCGGGCCCACAAACGCATCTACGTCGTTCATCACGCGTCGCAGCATTTCGTCGGGAGTGGAAGCCGCGCCGGCGTTTAACACCTGCACCAGTCGCTGTTCGCCGTACTCCTCATCGCGCTGATTCATGGCTTCCACCACGCCATCCGTGTAGATCGCCAGCCAATCGCCCTCCTGCAAAATCACGCTGCCGGATTCGTAGCGCGCGCCGGCAAGAATCCCAAGCGGCAGTCCTCCTATGGTCAATCGTTCCACGGTGCCCGCGCTGCGCCGGAGAATGGGTGTGTTGTGCCCGGCGTTGATGTAGGTGAGCTCCCGGCTGACCGGATTGAATTCCGCCAGGAACGCCGTAGTGAAACGCAGACCGCCCTGGCTATTGTTGCAGGCGTACTGGTTCATCCCCGTGACCAGTTCGGCCAGCGAGCAGGGAATGGCGGAGAGAGTTTTGAGACTGGCCTGAAACGTAGCCATCAGCAGGGCTGCGGGAATACTCTTGCCGGCAACGTCGGCCACGGCCAGCAGGAAACGGGTCTCGCCCGGAACGCCTGCGGGACGGGCAAAGACGTCGTAGTAGTCTCCGGCCACGGTGTTCGCGGGCCGGGTGGAGAACGCTATCGCCATCCCCGGCACGGACGGCGGGGTTGCAGGCAAGAGCCAGCTCTGGATATCGCGCGCGATTTCCAGGTCGCGCTTCATCACCACCCGGTCGGAGACCTCGAGCATGAGCACGATGAACAACAGAATCCCGGCGTAGAAATGAAAGCTGACTTCAACTACCTCTACCGCTCCCGATTTCCCCATGTGGCTGAAGCCCGCGCCGGGAAGAATCAGGAACAGAATCCCCAACAGGAGCAGGACGCGCCGGGCCGGGCTCAGTTTTTCCAGGATGGCCCAGAGAAATTCCAGCACGGTGTGGAAGACGCCGCGGGGCTGTGTTTCCTGCCGCGCTCGCGCTCCATAGTCCCGCTGGTAAAGCCGATAACTGGCCCGCGCCTCGGTGTGGAACTGCGTCCAGAGTTGGTTGAGTTCGAGCCCATCGGTCACACGCTGCCAGAACTGGTTGAGTTGCGTCTTGAGACCGGGACTTTGCCCTGCGATTGATGAAGGGGACGACGACATGGTGGAGCACGGATTATAGTCGAGGCCGCAGTGCGTGTGGGGCGGACACTCTTGTCCGCCTGCTTTAGACGTGGCCGATGTGCGATAAGCCCTGCAGCGTCCGTGGCGCCGCTAGCAAACACAAGGTCCCTCGACTTCGCCGGACGATTCGCAAGCGAATCGTTCGGCTCCGCTCGGGATGACAAGTGTCGTGTGGGGATCTCAGAAAAGCTTCAGTTGCGGTTCAATCTGCGCCGTGGCTGCGGACCTGGCGGCTTGCACGATCGTGGTGATGCATCCCGTACTTCTGCCGCAGAGCGCGTCATCAGTTCCGATATCCGCTTGCCGTAGGACTTGGGCAGGAAGGCGCGATCTTTGTAGCGCTTCTGGTAGTCGGCTGCCAGCTGGGGAAATTCTTTTTCCAGAAAAGGCAGGAAGACCGCGGCCGAGCAGGGTTTCAGAAACAGGGGATTGGCGAAGATATGCTTTCCGCCTGCCTCCACCGTGCCGCGAACCAGCGCTTCCAGATTGCGCAGTGAGTCCGTGATGCCGGGAATCACGGGAGCGCAACTCACGCCCGCCCGAATCCCTGCCTGGCTCAGCTTGCGGACGGTTTCCATGCGCAGATCGGGCCGCGGCGCCCGGGGTTCGAGGATGCGCGCCAGGTTCCACATTCAAAGTCGTGATCGTGACATTCACCATCAGCCGGTTCTTTTGTCCAATCTGAGTGAGCAGATCGAGGTCGCGAAGAATCAGGTTTCCCTTGGTGATGATGCCCAGATCCAGCCCCTCATGCCGGGCCAGTTCTTCCAGGATGGCGCGAGTCACTTCGAAGCGGCGCTCGGCGGGTTGATAGGGATCGGTGGCGGTGCCGATGCGCAATCTGCTCGCCCGGCTTTACCCGGCGCAGTTCCTGCCGCAGCAGGTTGGCGGCATGCTGCTTGACGTAGATCTTCTGCTCGAAATCCACGCCGTCGCGCATTTCCATGAATTCGTGGGTGTAGCGGGCATAACAATATTTGCAGGCAAACTCGCAGCCGCGATAGGGATTGATGGTCCATTCGAAGGGCATGCGCACGCCGGTGCAGCGGTTGAGCAGGGAGCGCACGGGCAGGGTGAAGTATTCGACTTCGTGTCCCTGGCGGAGAGATTCGCCCTCGGCTGCGAGTCGGGCGATGCCGACCAGTTTGGATTCGGAGACGGGCAAGAGGGGAAGGGTAGCCATTTGCATATTCGCTTTTTGTTCGCTATCAAATTAGTCGCTGGTGATCGTGCTGTCAAGGCATTTGCGAACGCACGAGAGGACGTGACCGCTGCCGCACGAGCGGGCGCTCGCGCCTACATTTAGCATGTGCTTCTAAGAGCAGGAGATGATCGACCAGCAGCCAGAGACCGCCACGGCTAGAATCGGGCCGCCCCAGATGTAAAGAGTCGAGCGCCACGCCAATTCCTTGACTACATCTCGCTGGCTGCGCCAGGAAATGAAGAATGGTGCACCCGATGTGCCCTTCATCAGCACGACGGGAGGATTGAGATCGAAAACTTCGGTGGCGACCGGTCGAGCCTGCGACATGCGCGGCGCTGCACTGCCGGGAGGCAACATGGATTCAATCGCGGCCCGCCGCTGGAGATCGGCCGCGGCTGCGCTCAGAAATCCTTGATGTGGCTGGTCAACGCCACGGGCCAGACAGTCAGCAGCGCTTTGCGAGTCCGGGATTCTCCCGCAGGGTTCCCAGGACATACAAGTGGTCGCCGGCGCGAATGCAAAACTCTTCCAGAGACGCGGGGAATTGGCTGGAAATGCCGTGGCGGACGAGAAAGTGTCGGGTAAAGGCATCGCCTGAGGAAGGCGAGTATTCGTCGTCCACAGACGGTCGAAGTTCGGTCTCGGCGCCGCGCGGGTCCACCATCACGCGCCCCGTGCCGTCATCCAGGAAGAAGGGAGCATACAGCACTTCCTGGCGCGGCTTCTTTTCTTCTCCTGCGCTGCCGCGCGCGATGGCGTGGTAGTAGAAGCAGTCGGTTTCGGAGAGCGGCGAGATCAGAGTGTAGGGACCCACCACGGTTCCGCTTACTTCCACCGCTCCCAGCGCCGCGCCGCGCACGGTTGATGTGGGGGTGTCCTGGATCAGATGTTTGCGTTTGAGGAAAGGAAAGCCGCGGAAAAAAAGATAGACCCCAATGGCGACACCCGCGATTCCCCAGAGTACGGGTGATCGCAGCACGAACAGTGGATCCGGGAGACGATCCGGACTTTACGAAATACATCGCGACGGCGATTTTGCCGATGAGGTGCATCTGGTTCGGCGGCTGCGGCCGGGTACAAGCAAAGTCAACGGCGGCGGACGGGAGTGTCCGCCCCACACTACTTACTGGCCTGGCGGCGGAGGAATCGTGATGTCGATGTTGGTCACTGGCCCCAGCGACGACAGCGGCTTGTCGAATTCCCCGGAATTGCCCACCACCAGTACGGCCAGCTTTTCCTTGTGCAGATACTTGGAGGCCGCCCGCGCCACGTCCGCGGCCGTCACCTTGTCCACGCCGAGGCGGAACTTTTCCAGGTAGTCCTGAGGATAGCCATAGAACTCGTAGGCCATGCGTTCGCGCAGAATTTTGTCGGGCGAATCGAGATTGAAGATGAACGAGTTCAGGATGGCATCCTTGGCCAGCTTGATTTCGGCTTCGGTAATCGGATGCTTGGAGACATCGTCAATCTGCTCGTCCAGCGCCTGGATGGATTCGAGCGTGGTGGCGCTTTTCGTTCCCATGCGCCAGGCGCACCATGCCGAGATGATCGAAGGCAGTTCCGATTCCGCCGCCCACCGAATAGGCCAGTCCTTTCTCGGTGCGGATGGTGCGGAACAGGCGCGACGAGAAGCCGCCGCCGAAGGCTTCGTTGAACACCCGGACCGCATAGTAGTCGGGATTGTCGCGCCTGATTCCGACGTCCCACCATGCTGATCGAGCTCTGGTTGACGTCGTCTTTCTGGACCAGGTAGTAGCCCGGTTTGGCCGGCGTGGGCTCGATGCTTCCTCCTTCAGCGCCGGCCCCTTGGGCCACGCGCCGTAGGTCTGGCGGAGTTTGGCCTCCATCGCGGCCGAGTCGAAGTCACCGACGATCCCCAGAATAATGTTGTTGGGGCTGACGTGAGCGTGGTGCCAGTCGACCAGGTCCTGGCGAGTGACGGCGGCGACCGTCTTGTACTCGGCGACTCGCGCGTATGGGCTCTGGGCGCCGTAGGCCAGCTTGGCGGATTCGCGGCCTACGATTTCATCGACGTCGTCGTTGCGGCGCGAGATGGCGTCGAAATATTGTCTCTGGACCAGTTCAAGCTTGTCGTCGCGAAATTCCGGGCGCTCGCAACAGGTCGTCGAACACTTTGAATACGTCGTCGAAATCGGCCTTCAGGCAGGACAACGAGATGGTCGTGGAATCGGCGGTCCCGCCGGTTTCGACTTTGGCGGCGCGGATTTCGAGATAGTCGTCCAGTTGGTCGCCGGTCTGGGTCTTGGTGCCTCCGGTGCGCCAGACGTCGCCGTACATGTCGATCAGGCCGGTCTTGTCAGCGGGTTCGGAGCGCGAGCCGCCGCGAATTCGGGCGATGCCGTCAATGAGAGGCAGTTCGTGGTCCTCTTGCAGGAAGATGACCATGCCGTTGGGCAGGACGATACGCTTGGGTACCTGAGGATGAAAGGCAGGAAGCGGAGGAATCTTGATCTCCTGCCAGCTGGTCTGCGCGGCCGCCGGAGAAACGCTGCAAGCCTGAGTCCGACCACGAACGCGAAGCTGAGCAGGAGCAGCGAAATCCGTTTCATTGCCCACCTCCGTTTTGCGCGGCGGCTGGCGGCGGCGCCATGGTTTCGATGATCCCCACGGTGCGGTTGGTGGGAACAAAAGTCTTGATTGGCGACGCGCCGGATGTCCGCCTTGCTGACTTTGTCGAGATTTTCGACCTGGTGGAACAGTTCGCGCCAGTCGCCGTAGCGGGCCTGGAACAGGGCCAGGTTCGGAGGCCAGACCTTCGTTGTCATCCAGGCCGCGCAGCAGGTTGGCTTTGGCTCGGGTCCGGATCATTTTCAGTTCCTCGTCGCTGATGTCCTCGTTCTTCAGCCGCTCGATTTCGACGTGAATCGCATCCGCCACTTCTTCGGTCTTGTGGCCGGGCAGCGGAAAGGCATAAAAAGCGAACAGGTGGGGATACTTGTTGCCCGGCAAACCGGTGAAGCCGGCGGAGTAGGCCGCGATCTTTTTATCGCGCACCAGGGCACGGTAGAGACGCGAAGTGCGGCCGTTGGACATCAGGTCGGCGATGGCGTCGTAGACGTTGTCGTCTTGGTCGCGATAGTCGGGCCGGTGGTAGCCCTCGAGGTAGAGCGGTTGCGGCGCGGTCTTGCAGCAGCACGCGGCGCTCGGAGTTCTGCGGCGGCTCGGTGGTGGTGCGCTCGTCGGGTTGCGGCGCGCGAGGGCATGCCGGCCGAAATACTTTTCGATGATGGGCAGCGCCTCCGAAGCCTTGACGTCGCCGACCACGGCCACCACCATGTTCGACGGAATGTAGTACTCATCGAAGAAATGCTGCGCGTCGGTGGCGGAAAATGAATTCAGGTCCGCCATCCAGCCGATGGTCGGCCGGTGATAAGGATGCGCCTGGAAGGCGGCGGTGGTGAACTGCTCCAGCAGTCGGCCGATGGGATTGCTGTCGGTGCGCATGCGGCGCTCTTCAATCACCACGTTGCGCTCCTTGTAGAACTCGCGCATCACCGGATGCAGGAAGCGCTCCGATTCGAGGTAGGCCCAGAGCTCCAGCCGGTTCTCGGTAAACGAATAGTGATATTCGGTCTGGTCTTCACTGGTTGAAGCATTCAAGCCTTCGGCGCCGTTGCTTTCGAGAATCTGCGGGAACTCGTTGGGCTTGACGTACTTTTGCGCGTCCGCGATATCGTCCTGCCAGGCCTTTTGCAGATCTTTCAGCTTCTGCTCATCCCGTCCGACTCGTTTGTCGCGCTCTGCGATGTAGGCGGCGTAGGCCGTCTCCACCTTCGCCAGCGCAACTTTTTCGGCCGCGTAGTCGGTGGTGCCAATCTTGTCCGTGCCTTTGAACGCCATGTGCTCGAACATGTGGGCCAGGCCGGTCTGACCCATCGGGTCCTGCACCGAGCCGGCGTCCACGTGGGTGTTGAAGGAGAAGACCGGCGCTCCGGGACGCTCGCAGATGACGACGGTCAGGCCGTTGTCCAACTTCTTGACCGTGATTCGCTTCTCGAAGGAAGCCAGATCTTGCGCTACGGCTATGGCGGACAGCACCAGAAACAGCGCTACAGACTTGAGTGCACGGTATTTCATCGGACCTCCACGCGGTTGGACAGAACATGACGGGAAGAACTTGAAGTTACGTGGCGGGAAGGGAAGTTGTCAAACGCGCTGGACAATTGTTGACTGTGTGGCGCGGGCGTCCTCGCCCGCGGGCGGTCAGAATTCGAAGTCAAAAGCCGCGGGCGGGGGCGCCCGCGCCACACGAGTGCGCCGCGAGCGCCGCTATACTTGATCGCGTGAGCACTTCACCGATGGTTGAAATCCAGGGCCGGCAGCTGAAGTTGTCCAACCTGGACAAGGTCCTGTATCCCGCGACCGGCTTCACCAAGGGACAGGTCATCGACTACTACGCCCGCATCGCGCCGGTGCTGGTTCCCCATCTGGCGGGACGGCCGCTGACCCTGAAGCGCTATCCCAACGGGGTGGACAGCGAATATTTTTTTGAGAAGAACGCCACCGCGCATCGGCCCGACTGGGTAAAGACCGCGCCCATCTGGAGCGAAGGCAACCAGCGCAACGTCAATTACATTCTGGCCAACGATCTGTCCACGGTGGTCTGGATGGCGAACCTGGCCGCTATCGAATTGCATCCCTCGCTCTCGCTGGCGAAAGAAATCGACTGTCCCACCATGATGGTGTTCGATCTCGATCCCGGACCGCCCGCCAACATCGTGCAGTGCGCGCAGGTCGGGATGTGGCTGCGGGAAATCTTTGAGCACTTCGGCCTGCAGAGTTTTCCCAAGACGTCCGGCTCCAAGGGACTGCAGATTTACGTTCCGCTGAACACTCCCACCAGCTACGAAGACACCAAACCATTTGCCCACGCGCTGGCCCGGCTGCTGGAAGACCAGCATCGCGACCTGGTGGTTTCGGACATGAAGAAGGAGTTGCGCAAAGGCAAGGTGCTGGTGGACTGGAGCCAGAACGACGAGCACAAGACCACGATTGCGGTTTATTCGCTTGCGGGCGCGCGAGCATCCCACGGTTTCGACCCCGGTGAAGTGGGAGGAAGTCGAGCAACTGCTGAAGAAGAAAGACGCCGAGCCTGCTGGTGTTCGAGGCCGAGCAGGTGCTCAAGCGCGTGCAAAAAATGGGAGACTTGTTCGAGCCGACTCTCAAGCTGAAGCAGAAGCTGCCAAAGCTGCAGCGATGTGGGCGCGGGCGCCCCCGCCCGTGCGGCGAGCGAAGCTCGCGGGACGTCGGCCGCCGCCGCGACTGGACTGGAAATCGCAGCCCAAGCCGGAAGCAGAAGAAGACTGCGAAACGTCCCGGCAAGAAGGCAGCGTCAGGCAAAAAGCCCCGCAAGATATAATCTGCCACGCGAACACGTCCGGACGTCCATCTCGAAGGTCAAAGGTCGCACATGGCGCAACTCTACGTCGGCACCTCGGGATGGGCCTATCCCAGTTGGAAGCCTGATTTTTATCCCGCCAAGCTTCCGCAGAAGAACTTTCTGCAGCACTACGCCACCCAGCTGAATACGGTGGAAGTCAACTTCACCTTCCGGCAATTGATCAAAGAGACGACCGCCCAGAAGTGGATCGCGGAGACTCCGCCCGGCTTTCGCTTCGGCGTGAAGGCGCACCAGGTCATCACCCACATCAAGCGGCTCAAAGGGACTGCCGATTTTGTGCCCCGCTTTCTCAGCACGATCGAACCCCTGGCGCAGGCCGGAAAACTGGGCCCGGTGCTGTTTCAGTTGCCGCCGAACTTGAAAGCCGATGCGAAGCTGCTGGAGGAATTTCTTCCCGCGTTGCCGCGGGCGGTGCAGGCGGCATTTGAATTCCGCCATCCTTCGTGGTTCACCGATGAAATCTTCAATCTGTTAAAGAGTAGCAACCGGGCGCTGTGCATCGCCGAAACCGAAGAGCGGGTCACGCCCGACGTGGTCACCGCGGACTTCTGCTATTACCGTTACCGCAAGCCTTCCTATACCGCCGATGAACGCCGCGCCATGGTGGATCGAATCCGCGAACATCTGGGGCAGGAGCGAAATGTGTTCGCCTACTTCAAGCATGAAGAAACGCCCGAGGGCGCGCTGTATGCGGTGGAAATTTTGAAAGAAATTCACTAACCACGGAGGACACAGAGGACACTGAGGAATGTCCGTCTCTGTGTCCTCCGTGGTTAACCTTCGCTTGCTACTTTCCGCAGCGTCCGATAATGCGCATACTTGACGTGTGCCTTCCGCAGCCAAACGCTCGCGTGGTCGACGGATTTCTCGACTATCTGAAGATCGAAAAGGGCCTGGCTCCGCTCACCGTCGCGGCCTACACCACGGACATTGGACAGTTCGCCGTCTTTCTCGAGAAGCACAAGCGCACGCTGCTCAATGCCCAGCGCAACCATGTGCGCGAGTTCATCCAGCAACTGTTCGGCAATTCGGTGGACGGGCGCTCCGTGGGGCGCAAACTTTCGGCCTTGCGCCATTTGTATCGTTATCTGCTGCTCGACAAGATGATCGAGCACGATCCCACGCTGAACATCGATTCGCCCAAACAGTGGAAGGTGTTGCCCAAGGCGCTGGCCCGCGACGAGATGGACGCCATGTTGACGCGGTCCGCGTCCGACTTCGAACCGCAAGGATGCCGAAGCGATTGCGGCGCGCGATCGCGCCATGCTGGAAGTGTTTCTATGCGGCGGCGCTGCGCGTGTCGGAGATCGTCGGCGTCAAACTGGAAGACCTGAAACTCGATCTCGGCTACCTGCTGGTGCGCGGCAAGGGTGACAAGGAACGGATCGTGCCGCTGGGGAAAGGCGCGCAGGATGCGCTGACTCACTACATGAGAGATGCCGCGCCGGATTCTCGCGAAAGGGAAGAGTTCGCCGCTTCTATTTCTGGGACGCGGCGGCAGAAAGTTGACCCGCCAGCGAGTCTGGCAGATGGTGCGCGCGGCTTCGGTGAGCGCGGGGCGCAATGCCAGTCCGCACATGCTGCGGCACAGTTGTGCCACGCACATGGTCGAAAACGGCGCCGACCTGCGGACGGTGCAGACCATCCTGGGTCACGCCGATATTTCGACCACGCAGGTGTACACGCACCTGGCGCTGGATCGACTGAAGAGTGTGTATCAGAAGCATCATCCCCGAGCGAAGGCGAGAAGGCTGAGTGCATTTTCGTAGCGCCGAGCGGGACGCTCGGCAGCTACCAGGCGTACAATTGAATATGAAATCTACCAATCGTCGACAAAGCAGTGCGCGATTTCCTGCAATCGCTGCGCCAGCGCAATGCCTCGGTCCACACCATCAAGGCCTACACGCGGCGATCTCGCTGAATTTTCCGCTTACATCGGCTCGCGGGGCTGGAAGCAAATCGACCACGTCACCATCCGCGGATTCCTATCCCATCTCTACGAAAAAGGATTGGGCAAGACTTCGGTGGCGCGCGCGTTGGCCGCGGTGCGGTCGCTCTATCGCTGGCTCGCGCAGGAGGGAGTGGTCGAGCAGAATCCGGCGGCTCTGGTCTCGACCCCAAAGCTGCCCAAGAAACTTCCCCGAGTTCCCACCATCGAGGAAATGAACGCGGTGCTCGACGGGCAGATGCCGGAAGTTGCGGCCTTTCCCGAGCGTGACCGGATGATGTTCGAGCTGCTCTACGGCTGCGGCATCCGCAACTCGGAGCTGATCGGGATCAATCTCGAGGACATCCGCCTGAGCGACGAGGCCATCCTTATCCGGGGCAAGGGAAAGAAAGAGCGCTACGTCCTCTTCGGCGACGCGGTGAAGGTGGCGCTCAAAGCCTACTTGCCGGCCCGCCAGCAAATATTGTCGGAGCGCAAAAAAAGTTCGTCGGCCTTGCTGATCAACCGGCGGGGCGGGCGGCTCACCACCCGCAGCGTGGGCCGGATCATCAAGAAAATCGCAGTCGCCAAGGGTCTGTCTCCGGACGTTCATCCGCACACGTTGCGGCATGCGTTCGGAACTCACATGCTGGAGGAAGGCGCCGACCTGCGCGCGATTCAGGAGATGCTCGGCCACGAGCGTCTTTCGACCACCCAACGCTACACCCAGCTCTCCATCAAGCACGTGCTGCAGGTCTACGATCAGACCCATCCGCGAGCCAAGTAGGCGCAAACAGCGAGCTGCAGACCGCTAAAGCGAACCTAACGTTGCGATATCTGGCGGCACGAGTGAACTCGTGCCCTCCCCATTCTGCTGCGCGAATCCTTAATTCTTCCTTAGCCAGATAAAGCTCCTGATTACCTGGGTAACTTGGAGTGTCCCCATCTTTGTTCCAACATGGCTAGGCTGGGCGAGTCTCGGCCTGAGAGGAATGTGCAAAAAATAAATAAAGAACTCTGGTTGCTGTTGTCACTGGTGCTGATCGCCGCCATGATCCATTTCCTGGTGGAGTCTCAGGCCGTAGCACTGGTTTTCTTTTTCCTTCCGACTCTGTATTCGGCCTACCACTTCGGGCGGCGTCATGCCACGCTGACTGCTTGTGCCAGTGTTTGCCTCGTGATTCTCCTCACCTACGTGAATCCCGCGATGTTCAACCGGCTGACGGAATCGTTGCCGGTTGACAGCCGCTGGTTTGATATCACGGTTTGGGGCGGAGTGCTGGTGGTGACTGCCTACGCCATGGGCACGCTGTACGAGCGCAACCAGAAAAGCTTGAAAGAACTGAAAGACGGCTACGACGGAATGCTGGTCATCCTGCAACAGTTTTTGCGTAACCAGAAAAGCAGCGAGGCTGATTCGTTCCGGGTTTCTTCCTACGCGACCAAGATTGCCGATGCGCTGGGACTCGATCCCGAGAGTTCTGAAGATCTTCGTACCGCAGCCTTACTGCGGAACGTCAACGAAATCGGCATCAGCAACGAGATTCTCTACAAGGCTGCCAATCTTTCGCAGGAAGAACTTGAGCGAGGTATGCGTAAGGGGACAGCGACAGCGCCACCCGCGCTCAGGTCATGGGCGGGTCGTTGCGTCGCGCCATTCCAATCCTGGTCGCCGCCCAGCAATTGCACGTGACTGGCGCCAGTCCAGCGGATTCGATCGTCGAAGTGCAGATATTGAATCTGGCGGAGAAATATGACGCGCGGATCAATGCATCGGGCGCCGCTAAAACGTCTTCAACCCAGGCCGTCGAAAAGATCAAAAAAGACTCCGCCGGCGAGTACGATTCAATGATTGTAGATGCTTTCGTAAAAGCTTTCGGGCCGAAATCGCAGGCGGCGGCACAGTAGATCTTACGCGTGCGCCATTGGCGCCGGTGCCGGTGCCGCTTCCTTCTCTCCGCGCAATCCCTCCCACATTCCCACCACCCGTGACTTCAACTCCGCAGTAAGAGCTTCGTACACCGCTTCTGATACCTCGGCTTCGGATGGAGGATAAATTGGATCTCCGAACTGAATCTGGAGCGGCGTGAACTTCTGAAACGGCTTGCCTCTGCGGCCAGGCATCGTGAAAGCCCTCAATCGCCACCGGAACAATCGGAACCTGCAGATGAATGGAAAGTATGGCGGCGCCCTTCTTGAAAGTTCGGGGCGTGCCATCGATGCTGCGCTCACCTTCAGGATAAAGAATCAGGATGCGGCCATGGCGCAGTCCGAAGGCGCCGGCGCGCATGGCGGAAACCAGGTTGGCATCGGGATCGACGACGATCACCCGCAGCCAGCGTGCCAGACGGCGCATAAACCCCGAACCGAAGATTTCGCTGGTGCCGACTGCAAACAGGTTGCGGAACACGGGCCAGGGCAAAACAGCAGCGAGCACAATCGGGTCAAGGTAGCTCTGGTGATTGGAAGAAATGATGTAAGGGCCCTGCCCTGGAAGTTTCTCCAGCCCGCTCACCCGCAGATGAAAGCGGTCGTAGGCAAAAATCTGAAGCGGTTTGAACCCGGCGTAGAGGACAGCGCTTCCGCCAGCCGCCCGGGCCGCGCCAGCGCCAGAACTTCCGGATCGGTCGGGTCTTCCTGCAGAACCGATTTCCACCCGGCCGGCTGCTGACTCGTGCCGGTGCGCGTTTTGCCGGCGGCGGCACTTTCACGAATCGCGTCAACCAACTGGCGCACGGTATAGATTTCAGCCATGGCCGATTCTTCGACATCCCCGCCAAGTTCCTTTTCGACGGCCACCAGCAATTCAATCCGCTGCATGGAGTCGAGGCCAAGATCGAGCTCGAGGTTGTCGCTGGGGCGGATCACTTCGGGCGCGGTCTTGCTGGATTCGCGAATGACCTTCAACGCCTGCTGTACCTCGGGCTGGTCCAGCCATTGCTGATCTTCAGCGCTTAACGCCGGCGGTGCGGCGGAGATTTCAGAATCCGGTTGTGCCTTCTTCTGGTTTGCGCGCACCCGTTTTTCCAGTTCGAAGCGTTTGAGCTTGCGCGTGGTGGTGCGAGGCAGAGGGTCTTGCCAGATTTCGTAGCTGCCAATGCGCTTGGTCGATGGAATCTTTGCCGAGATGCTCTCAATATCGAAGCGAATGACTTCCTTCGCGTTCACGATCTTGCGTTCTTTCAATACGTCGAAGTCCGGCACGACCACGCCGTAGAGCCGGTCGGAAGCGGGATTGCCGGGCTCGCTCTCCAGCGCCATCACCCCGATTTCCTTGATGTAGGGAGATTTCAGATAGTAGGCCTCAATCTCCTCGGGATAAACGTTCTTGCCGTTGCTCAGAACGATCACGTCCTTCTCGCGACCGGTGATAAACAGATTGCCGCCCGAGTCGAAGTAGCCGAGATCGCCGGTATGGAGCCAGCCGTCTTTCAGAACGGCGGCGGTCGCGTCCGGCCGGTTCCAGTAGCCCTTCATCACGATGGCGCCCTTGATGGCAATTTCGCCGACCGCCGGGCCGCCATCTTCCCCGGGTTTCGGATCGACAATCTTTCCTTCCACGCCGGGCAGGGGCGGTCCGACGGAACCGATCACGTTGTGGTGGGGGAGCGCGGCGAAGGCGGCACCGGTGGTCTCGGTCAGACCGTAGGCCTGCAGATACGTCGATGCCGAGGGCGTAGAAGTCGTATCCGATTTGCGGATCGAAGCGCGAACCGCCGGTGATGAGGTAGCGCATGCGATCGCCGAAGGTGCTGTGCAGCTTGCCGAAAAAGATGCGGCCAGCGTTGAATCCAACAGTGCGCAGGCCGCGATTCAGCGCCATCAGAGCCTTCAGCGCCCACCCCGCCACTGTGCCGCGCTTGGCTACCTCCTTGAAGATGCGCTCGTGAATCAGGTAGAAAAATTGCGGCACCACGGCAAAAATCGTGATCTGGCGTTCGTTGAGCGCGCGCAGCAGTTCGGTGGTATTCAGCGTTTCCAGATAGACGACTCGGGCTCCTTTCACCAGCGGCAGCAAGAGATTGGCCATCTGGGAGAGCACGTGAAAGAGCGGCAGCACCCCAAGCACGGCATCCTCAGGACCGACGTGCGCCCATCTGAATACCGATTCAACTTCGCCCAGCAGATTGGCGTGGGTGAGCATCACGCCCTTGGGGTCGGAAGTTGTGCCGGAGGTGTAGAGCAGGGAAGCGACAACGTCCGCGGCGACGGCGGCAGGTTTGAAGCCGCTCGGGCCCGAGGCAAAGATGCTGTCAAGATCGGCCACCGGTGGCTCGGCCGCATCGGAATTGCTTTCTTCTGCTCCGCTGGATTGATGAGCACGGTCTTGATGGGCAACGAGCCGATCGCCTCCCGCGCGGTTGCGAGATGTTTGACGTCGCAGAATAGCAACGAGCTGCCGCTGTCCTTCAGCAGAGTGGTGATCTGGTCGGCGTGCAAGGCAGTGTCGAGCGGGACGGCGGTGCATCCGGATGCGACCACGCCCAGGAAAACCGCCACCCAGCGGGGATGATTGTCGGCCAGAATGACGACCCGTGCGCCTGACTGAAATCCATTCTTGCCCAGCCATGATCCGACCGACTCGGCCATGTGCCGCAATTCCGCGTAGGTGCAACTCTCGACCTTGTCGCGGCGCTGGATCTCCAGGGCGACATTTTTAGGCCAGTGCTCGACGCACTCGACAAAGCGATCGTAAAATGTGGGCATTGGTTCGCGGAAATATTACATGAAACGGGGGGTTGCGGACTAAGCCCTGAAGCTCGCCGAGAGATCAGGAAGATCCCATTCTTTCCGCGCCTGCGGGGCTGTGCCATTTCGCGGGTTTACCCGGGCCTACGCCCCGGTGCATTCTTGCCGCCGCTCCGCGGCTATAGGCAATTGGGGTGCCGCAGGTGGCCTGCGCTTTGAGGTTCCTCCCAGCGACTTACCCGCTGCCGCTGCATCTAATATGCTAGGCTTCTAGGTAAGGGCCGTGCTGCCTCCAGAAGGTATTTTGATTTGATTAACACACTATTAGGGAAGGTCTTCGGGACCAAGAACGAGCGCGAACTGAAGCGCCTGATGCCTCAGGTCGAGGCTATCAGTGCGCTCGAGCCGCAGATGCAGCAGCTTTCGGACGACCAGCTGCGCGCCAAGACGGAAGAATTCCGGCAACGCATTCAGCAACGCCTGGCTAGCCTGCCCGATGAGCCGGAGGCCGACTCCGATCGCCTGAAGCAGCTCGAGGACGAGCGCACCAAGGTCATCAACGAAGCGCTGGACGAGCTTCTGGTGGAAGCTTTCGCCGTGGTTCGCGAAGCCGGACGCCGGGTGCTCAACATGCGCCACTTCGATGTGCAGCTGATCGGCGGCATGGTATTGCACCAGGGCAAGATTGCCGAAATGAAGACCGGCGAAGGCAAGACGCTGGTTGCGACCCTTCCGGTGTATCTGAATGCGTTGAGTGGCCGCGGCGTACACGTGGTCACAGTCAATGACTACCTGGCCAAACGCGATTCTGAGTGGATGGGCAAGCTCTATCGCTTCCTCGGCTTGACCGTGGGCGTCATCGTGCACGATCTCGACGACGAAGAGCGCCGCGACGCTTATGCATCCGACGTCACCTACGGCACCAACAACGAGTTCGGTTTCGACTATCTGCGCGACAACATGAAGTTTGATCTTCATGATTGCGTGCAGCGCAAGCACAATTTCGCCATCGTCGATGAAGTGGATTCCATCCTGATCGACGAAGCCCGCACCCCGCTGATTATTTCCGGCGCCAGCGAAGAGTCCACCGACAAATACGCCCGGGTGAATCGCATCATCCCCAAGCTGGAAAAGGGCGAGGAGATCGACACCGCACCTGGCGAACCCAAAGAACTCACAGGCGACTTCGTGGTGGATGAGAAACATAGGAGCATCACGGTCACCGACGCGGGCTGGGAAAAAGTCGAGCAGCTTCTGGGCATCGGGAATATTGCGGATCCTGAGAATTGGGACCTCAAGCATCACGTTGATACCGCAGTCAAAGCTCATGCTTTGTACAAGCGCGACGTCGAGTACGTGGTCAAGGACGGCGAAGTCATCATCGTAGACGAGTTCACCGGTCGCCTGATGCCCGGTCGCCGCTGGTCCGACGGCCTGCACCAGGCAGTCGAAGCCAAGGAAAACGTCAAGATCGAACGCGAGAACCAGACGCTGGCCACCATTACCTTCCAGAACTATTTCCGCATGTACAGGAAGCTGGCTGGCATGACCGGCACGGCGGAAACAGAAGCCGCTGAATTCGAAAAGATATATCGCCTGGAAGTGATGGTCATTCCGACCAATAAAGAGATGCTGCGCCTCGAGAATCCGGACGTCGTCTACCGGACGGAAAAAGAGAAGTACTTTGCCGCCTCCGATGAGATCCAGAACTTGTATGCCACGGGCCGTCCGGTGCTCGTGGGTACGACTTCCATTGAAAAGTCGGAGCGGCTATCCGAGTTGCTAAGGAAGAAAGGCATCAAGCACGTGGTGCTCAATGCCAAGTATCACGAGCGCGAAGCCGAGATCGTGGCCCAGGCCGGACGGAAAGGCATGGTGACCATCGCCACCAACATGGCCGGCCGCGGTACAGACATTCTTCTCGGCGGCAATCCTGAATTCATGGCCAAGCAGGAGTGCGTGAAGAAGGGAATCGCGCAACCCCTGCGCGCGGCCCAGGGCAAGATTCAGATTGATGTGGACGAGACCAAGAGCACGGTCTGGTACTACGCGGGAAATGAGTATGTCGTTCCCACCGACCAGTGGACGGAAATATTCAATCGCTACAAGGTCCAGACCGACAAGGAACACGACGAGGTCACGGCAGTCGGCGGCCTGCACATCTTTGGCACCGAACGCCACGAAGCGCGGCGAATTGATAACCAGCTTCGCGGCCGCGCCGGTCGGCAGGGCGATCCCGGCTCTTCACGTTTTTATCTCTCACTCGAAGATGACCTGATGCGCATCTTCGCCAAGGAGTGGGTTTCGAATCTGCTGCAGCGGCTGGGCATGGAAGAGGGCATTCCGATCGAATCGCGGCTGATCACGCGCCGTATTGCGACGGCGCAGCAGGCCGTCGAAGCTCAGAACTTCGAGGCCCGCAAACATCTGCTCGAGTATGACGACGTGATGAACAAGCAGCGCGAGGCCGTGTACGGCCTACGCCGCCAGTTGCTCGAGGGCGTGGAGCAGAAAGAACTCATCCTTGAAGACTACGTCTCGGGAATCCTTAGCGACGTGATGGACCAGTGTTGCGGGGTCAAAGTCCATCCCGACAACTGGGACATAAAAGGACTGAAAGACGCGATCTTCACCCGCTTCGGCGTGGACATTCTTGCCGAAGGAATCAAGCCCGAGTCGCTGAGCCGTCAGGAACTGGGCGACGCCATCTTCGCCAAGCTGAAAGAACGCTACGACGCGAAAGAAAAGCTCATCGGCCCCGACGCCATGCGCTACCACGAGCGCATGATCATGTTGAGCGTCCTCGATTCGCAGTGGAAAGACCATCTGCGGGACATGGACCACCTGAAAGAGGGTATCGGGCTCCGCGGCTACGGGCAGCACGATCCGCTGGTCGAGTACAAGCGCGAATCCTTCGACATGTTCGAAGCCATGATGCAGCGCTTTCAGGAAGAGACCGCCCGCTATCTCTACCTGATGCAGATACTGGAGAGGCCGACGGCGACGCCCGAATCGCAGCCGCATGGAGCAGATGGCAATGGCAACCGTCCTCCGCGAAACGTTTCCACATCAGTCGACGAGCTCGAAGAGTCGTTCCAGCGCAAGAAGAAGCGCGAGCTGGAGCAGGCTCGCATGGCCGGGTCCGGGGAAGTGCGAACCGTGCAGCAGGTGGTGCGCGGTACCGCCAAAGTCGGCCGCAACGATCCCTGCCCCTGCGGCTCCGGCAAGAAATACAAGAAGTGCTGCGGTGCGCAGTCATCCTGAGCGGGGCGGGCTGCTTAGATTCGCCGGACCCTACCTACTGCATTCGCCCTCAAAGCGTGGAGCGCTCTTCGTTCCCGTCGGCGGTTGTAGTCGCCGAGATCCTTCCTTCCGTCCTTTCATGCGCAAACCGAACAGAAGAACTCCGCTCAGGATGACAATGTGGTTAGAGATGATCGGTTGGGTTCAATCCGTGAAGATCCGTGTAAAGCCGTGGCCGCTTTGAAGTCTACGGAGCCGGCTTCGCCAGCACGAACGATTTCACCACAATGTTATTGGGCTGCACGCCGACTGGAATCATAGTCAACAGGGAATACGGGCTGGGTTCTAGTTTCGTGGGATCGCGTTTTTGAATCACCGTCACGTCGCCGGATTGCGAATCCAGCACCAGCAAATAATTTTCACTCCGGGAGAGCGCCAGCCCATCCGGATGACTGCCGACCGGCAGCGTCGCAATCAACTTGCCAATGTCGATATCGTAGACCGCGATTGTATTCGAGCCGAAGTTGCTTACGTACAGCCGGGAACTGTCGCTGGTCACGAGACCCCGCGTGGGATGCGTGCCGATCAGGTAGCTGCCGCCTACTTCGTTGGTCGAGGTTTCGATGATCGAAATATTGTCGGAATCGAAATTGGTGACCACCAGTTCGCCGCCGTCGGGTTTGAGCGCCAGGTCTACCGGCGTCTTGCCCACGTCCAGCAAGGCCAGCACCTTGTCGGTTTTCAAGTCGATGGATGCCACTTGCGCGGAGCCGCTGCAGGCCACGAAGGCTTTGCTACTGTCGGGAAGGATGGCGATGTCTTCGGGCTCCTGGCAAATGGAAATGGTGCCCCTTACCTTGAGTTTCGCGGCGTCAATCAACGAGACTGTGTGGTCTCCCCGATTGCTGACGACTATGGTTGAACCGTCGGGCGAAACCTGCGCCAGTCCGGGCGATGCGCCGACCCGAACATTTCCCAGGACAACCCGCCTGTCTAAATCCAGTACGGAGACGTTCGCGGATTTTGAATTCGCGACGTACCCCCGTTTGCCGTCCGCAGACACATCGATGAAGTATGGGCCGGCGTGCACTCCGATCGTCGCCACCAGTTCATTGCGCTCTGCGTCAATCACCCCGATGCTGTTCGACTGGGCGTTGACCACATAGACTTCATTTTTCTTCGGATTCGCCGCTATGCCGGTCGGTTCATTCCCGACACGAATCGTGCGGGCGGGCTGAAAGGTGCGCAGGTCAATCACCGAAACGGTGTTGCTCTTACCGTTGGTGACGTAGGCATACTCGCGATAGGCGGGGCCGTAGGTGGGGAGCTGGCGCTCCCGTAGATACCACCATCCCAGACCGCCGACAATCGGAAGCGCAACAACGAGGAGAAGAAATTTTCTCAAGCTAATGGGCTGACGGCAGAGCGAGCACCAGAGTGCGCCGGTACTGCATCAGACGATCGCGGATAGTCCCCGATTGCCGGTACCATCCTTCCAACCACCGGCGCAATCTGCCGTATCTGCTTCATGAGTTCGTCGAACTGTTCGGGGTAGAGGGACTGGATGCCGTCGGACATGGCGCGGTCCGGATCGTGGTGGACTTCGACGATCAGGCCGTCTGCGCCCACGGCGATTGCCGCTCGCGACAGGGGTGTGACCTTGTTGCGCTTACCGGTGCCGTGACTCGGATCCACGACGATAGGAAGATGGCTCAGTCGTTGCACCGCGGGTACGATGCTGAGGTCCAGCGTGTTGCGCGTGTGATCGGCGAACGTCCGCACGCCGCGTTCGCACAGGATCACTTTGTAATTGCCTTCGCTCATCACGTACTCGGCCGCCATCAGGAATTCTTCAAGCGTAGCCGACATGCCGCGCTTAAGCAGCACCGGTTTACGAGCGCGTCCGGCGCGTTTGAGCAGGGAGAAATTCTGCATGTTGCGGGCGCCAATCTGGATTACATCGGCATACTTTTCCACCAGGTCCATGGATTCGTTGTCGATTGCCTCGGTGACAATCTTCATTCCGAACTTGTCGCGGACCTCGGCCATGATCTGCAGGCCCTGTTCGCCCAGCCCCTGGAAGGAATAGGGCGAGGTGCGAGGCTTGTAAGCACCTCCGCGAAAGAATTGCGCGCCGGCGCGGAACACCTGCTCGGCCACCGTCATGGTTTGCTCGCGATTCTCAATGGCGCAGGGGCCCGCGATGACCGCCAGTCCGGGCCCGCCGAAGGTGGCGTCGGTGCCGGCAAAGGTGATGACCGTGTTTTCGGCCTTTACGTCGCGGCTGACCAGCTTGTAAGGCTTGCTGACCCGGATGAGTTCCTGTACGCCCGGCATCTCGTCCAGCGTGCCGGGTTCGACTTCCCCGCGGTTTCCCGTGATGCCGATGGCGGTGCGCTGCGCGCCCGGCATGGCGTGCGCCCGGTACCCCAATTCCTCGACCTTCTGGCAAACGGCGCTGATCTGCTCTTCTGTCGCCTGCGCCTTCATTACGACTAACATGGGGTCCTCTCGCTACGCGTCTGCCTTCAGTCTATCGTTGTTTCCCTTTACATCGCAAATAGAGCAGCGTCTGCGGCGTCTGCGGACGATTCGAGCGAAAGTACCTCAGGGGCTGAAGCCCACACGCGAAAGCGCTGATTGCAGGGCCGAGGCCCTGCCCCACCCAAAACCAAGATTTTACGGCACCAAAAAATGAAGACCAGGAGCTGAAAACCAGAAACTGGAAACTGTATCGCCGAAAGTGGCAAACTGACCAAGTGCCCCGGTCCATCGCCCGCGAACAAGACATCCTCAAGCTGCCAACGCTAAAGCGCCCGACCCGATTGACTTCGCGGCGCATTGGCATCCACACATCCAGCGCCGGCGGCGTGCAACTGGCAGCCGAAAGAGCTTATCGGTTGGGTTGCAATACATTCCAGATATTTTCCTCCAGCCCGCGCCAGTGGGCCCCGCATGAATTGGACAGGCCGCGGTGCGAGCAGATGAAGCGGCTGCGGGATCAGTATGACCTGAAGCCTTTGGTCATCCACACTAACTACCTGGTGAACCTTGCTGGAACGAATGAGCTGTTCCTGAGAAAATCGGTAGAGGCATTCCGCGGCGAGATCGAGCGGGCTCTAGCTTTGTGCGGTGAGTATCTGGTCTTGCATCCTGGATCGTTTCGCGGGTCCGACCGCGAACAGGGCTTGATGCGGACGGCTGCCGCCATCGCCGCCGCGGCGCAGGGGCTCGACTTGCACAAGTCCGGTCTTACCATCCTGATCGAAAACACCGCCGGAGCGGAATACTCACTCGGCGGCAGTTTCGAGCAGGTTGCAGAGGTGCTGGAGTATCTGCGCCACCTGGTTCCGGTTGGCGCATGTATTGACACCTGCCACACCCACGTGGCGGGCTACGACATCGTGAGCCCCCAGGGGCTGCACGATACACTGAGGCACCTGGACGAAACCGTGGGTCTCAAGAATGTCCCCGTGTGGCATTGTAACGACGCGAAAGCCGCGCGGGGATCGAAGCTGGACCGCCATCAGCACATAGGCCAGGGAAGTATCGGCCTCGAACCGTTCCGGCGCTTGTTGAATGACCCACGAATGGCACATGCCGCGTTCATTGCCGAGACTCCGATTGATGAGCCGGGAGATGATGGCAGGAACGTGGCGGCCTTGAAGAAGCTGGTCAAGAAACAAGTCTAGACTGGAGGTCTCGAATGAGCTGGGCCAGCAAATTTTCGAAGCCCTATCGGGTGGGGGACGGCAAGAAGTTTTGCCTCAAAGACCACGATCCCGCCGACACCGCCAACCTCAAGTCCGAGGAACGGACCGGAGAACTGCTCGCCAAAGGTGTCGCGCGCATGGCCGAGTTGCAGGACAAACTCTACGCCCAGGACCGCTGGGCTCTGCTTCTAATCTTTCAAGGGATGGATGCGGCTGGTAAGGACGGTGTCATCAAGCATGTAATGTCCGGCGTAAGCCCGCTGGGCTGTCAGGTTTATGCCTTCAAGACTCCCTCCGAGGAGGACCTGGATCACGATTATCTCTGGCGTCATGTGAAATGCCTGCCCGAGCGTGGCTGCATTGGCATCTTTAACCGGTCTCACTACGAAGAGGTGCTGATCGTCCGGGTTCACCCGGAGATTCTGGCTAACGAGAGAATGCCCGCGCCCCTGGTCACCAAAAACATCTGGCCAGAGCGATTTGAGGATATTTGTTCTTTCGAGCACTATCTTTCCCGCAACGGTTTTGTGATCCGCAAGTTTTTCCTCAATGTGTCGAAGAAAGAGCAGAAGAAGAGATTCCTAGACCGCCTGCAGCAACCGGGGAAGAACTGGAAATTTTCTGCCTCAGACCTCCACGAGCGCGAACACTGGGATGAATACATGGACGCCTACGAAGAGGCGATCGCAAACACTGCCACGCCGCAGGCGCCCTGGTTCGTCATCCCTGCGGACAACAAATGGTTCACCCGCCTGGCCGTGGCCGCCGCCATCGTCGACACGCTCGATGGCCTGAACCTGGCCTATCCCAAAGTGGATGCCCAGAAGAAGAAGGAGCTGGAAGCAGCCCGAAAAGTACTACTAGGCAACAAGCGCGGTTGATTGGAAATGGGGTGCGAACCCCTGTTCGATGCTAGAATCGACCAGATTCTTTGAGGCTGGGAACCACTAGCGGTTTGGTGGGCGCATCCAAGTCCCCAGCGGCATAGAGACAGTGAACATCCGATACCGATCAGCGAACGGCTTGAGCTGTGTCGCGGTGGTGTGTTTAGCCGCCGTTCTGTTGTCCACAATCATCCAGACAACGCATTTCTGCGGCCTTCGCGCGCCTGATGCGCAAGTCGCGGTGGAGTTGGATCGGGCTTCGTCCGCCAGCCCGGTGTGCCTCACTTGCCTGATGGCTCCGTCAATCAGCGCGCTCATTCCGCTGGTTGCGCTCTTTGCCCTGTCCGCCACTGTTGCGTTTTTCGGCGGGCTGCAAATGCGCCCCAGGCCCGTCCTCTATTCTTTCCAGCTTTACATTCGCCCTCCTCCGCTCGACCTGGCCTAATTCCGTTCCCGATTCGTTGCATTCCTTTGATAGGTCACATTTCCATGAAGGAGCCGTATACGGACGCCAGAGCTTGGTGGGGTGCTCGAATATTTTGAGTATCAGCAACAGGGCCATGCCAGGATCGGCGTACGTGGGTGTGAAGTCTATGCGTTCACAATGCTGTTGCATCCTCGCCGCGACCTTCTTGCTGCTGCTGACTGATGTAGTCGTCGGGCAAAATACGACGGTCATTACTCTTGATCAGGCCATCGATCTGGCGCTGGCGCACAACCATTCCATCAAGGCTACGCGGACCTTGATCCTTCAGAACCAGGCGCAGGAGATCACGGCAAATTTGCGCCCCAACCCCAGCTTCGGAGCCGATTCCCAATTCATCCCGATTTTCAGTCCGGGTGATTTTTCGGTTGACAATCTAAATCTGACGCAGCAGTTCGATGTGGGAATCTCATATCTTTTCGAACGAGGACACAAGCGGCAAAACCGCCTGCAAGCTGCCCGCGACCAAACGGCGGTCACGCGCGCCCAGGTGACGGATGCCGAGCGCACGCTTGCCTTCAATGTGGGACAGCAATTCGTTAGCGTCCTGCTGGCCGAATCCACCTTGCAGTTCGCGCAGCAGGACCTGAAAGATTTCCAGACTACCGTTGACATTGCCGACGCTCAATTCAAGGCCGGCGCCATCAGCCAAGCCGACGACCTCAAAATCAAGCTTCAGCTCCTTCAGTTCCAGACCGACGTCTCCTCGGCCCGCCTGGCCAGAGCGCAGGCACTGGTTGGGCTCAGAAATTTGCTGGGGTATGACGCCGTACCGGCCAATTATGACGTCATGGGGGACCTGGCCTACCAGCCACTCAAAGCAGGCCTGGAGGACCTACAGGCGAAGGCACTGCGCGAGCGCCCCGATTTCCAGGCTGCGCTGCTCGGGGTGACCGCGGCGCAGAGCCAGATCCAGCTGGCCAAAGCCAACTCCAAAGTGGATGTGAACGGCACCTACGACTTCACTCATACCGCGGGGCAAAATTCGGCTTCGATCTTTGCTGGTTTCGATCTGCCCATTTTCAATCGCAATCAGGGAGAGATTGCCCGCACACGCTACGCTCTTACCCAGGCGCAGGAAACGCAGCTGTCGGCCAGCGATGCGGTTTTGTCCGATGTGGCCAATGCCTACGAGGCGCTGCGCAGCAACGATGAGATCGTCCAGCTTTACACCTCTGAGTATCTCAAGCAGGCGCAGGACTCTCGAGATATCAGCGAGTACGCTTACAAGGCCGGGGCTGCCAGCCTGCTGGATTTTTTGGATGCCGAGCGCAGTTATCGGGCGGCCCAACTGGCTTACCGCCAGGCTCTGGCTTCTTATATGACGGCGCTCGAACAAATGAAGCAAGCGGTGGGAGCGAGGAACCTGCCATGAAAATGTGGAATCGAAAAGCTCGCTGCCGTGGCCCGCTCTGGCTGGCGCTGCCCGTAATCGTGCTGGCGTTGGCTGGATGCGAAAGCTCGAAATCGGATGCCGCCGGCAACAACTACGGGGCGAAAGATCCCAACCATCCCGAACTGTTCACCCTCCGGCCGGAGCAGATGTCGCACGTGCAGGTGGTGACGGTCCAAACCACGACCCTGACTCGCACGCTGCGGCTGACCGGAGCGGTGGCCTACAACGGTTTTCGTACGACACCGGTGATCACGCAGGTGAGCGGCCCGGTGAGCCGCATCGTCGTAGTTCCCGGACAGAAAGTACGCCAGGGCCAGCCCATGCTGTACGTGGCCAGCCCCGACTACTCTCAACTGCGCACCAACTATCTGAAAGCCAAGGATGCTTACGCACTGGCGGAAAAAAACTTCACCCGGTCGCAGGACCTGTACCAGCATCACGCCATTGCGGTGAAAGACTTGGAGCAGGCGGAATCCGCCGAAGTGCAGGCTGGAGGCGACTTGGCATCCGCCGGGGCCGCGCTCAGAGTAATGGGCGTCGCGGATCCCGATGCCGTGGAGAAAGGTCCGTCGTCGTATGAAGTACCGGTGCGGGCTCCCATCGGCGGGGAAGTAGTCGAACAGTTGGTGTCCGCGGGACAACTTCTCCAGCCCGGCAACACACAGTGCTTCACTATTTCCGATACCGGAACGGTATGGGTGCTGGTGAACGCCTATCAAAAGGATCTGCCCTATGTCCGGGTCGGCGATGCGGTCACGATTCAGACCGATGCTTATCCCGATTCCTTCCAGCGGGCGTATTTCCTATGTCGCGGCGTCCCTCGACCCTAATACCCGCACTCTGCCCGCGCGCATTGAGACCTTGAATCCCGGCGAGAAGCTGAAAAAAGACATGTACGTGACCGCAACCGTGCAGGCGGGAAAGATTCAGAACGCCATCGCCGTGCCGGATTCCGCGGTCTTGCGCGACAGCGAGAATGAGCCGTTCGTCTATGCCGAGGTGTCTGCCAATCAGTTTGGAAGACGCGCTGTTACGCTCGGGGAGAGTCTGCAGGGGCAGACCCAAATTACCGCCGGACTGCAACCCGGCGATCATGTGATTGGCGATGGCAGCCTGTTTCTGCAGTTCGCAAATTCACTGCAGCGCTAAACGTAAGTAGTGGACGACGAGCGTCCCGCCCGTCTTTGCAAGGACCGGGATGAGACGGACGGGACGACCGTCCTCCATGTAAGGCAGTAGCAACTAAATGATCCATCGAATCGTCCAAGCGGCGCTACGCCAGCGGTTTCTGGTGCTGATGCTGACCGGCTTCATCACGGTCGGCGGAATCCTGTCGTTCCAGCGCATGCCGGTGGACGCCTATCCCGACCTTTCCCCTCCGCAGGTCGAAATCATTACGCAATGGCCCGATCACGCGGCCGAGGAAGTTGAACGCCTGGTCACGCTGCCTCTCGAACTCGAGATGAACGGCGTGCCGCACATGATCACGATGCGGTCCATCTCTCTCTATGGCCTCTCCGATCTGCGCTTGACCTTCGAAGAAAATACCGACGACTACCTCGCCCGGCAAATTGTTTTCGAGCGGCTGTCGCAAGCCACACTGCCGACTGGCGTGGTCCCCTCACTGGCGCCGTTGTTCAGTCCCAGCGGACTGGTGTACCGCTACGTGCTGGTGAGTCCCGACCGCACTCCGCAGGAGTTGAAGACGATTGAGGAGTGGGTGGTCGAGCGCGCCTATCGTTCGGTCCGCGGGGTGGCGGACGATTCTGGATTTGGCGGGACGGAAATGCAATATCAGGTCTTGCTCGATCCCGCCCGCATCTACGGCTATCACCTGACGGTCCCGCAGGTCACGACGGCGTTGGCCGCGAATAATTCCAATGCCGGCGGCGGCTTCTATTCGCAGGGAGGTCAGTTCTACTACGTCCGTGGAATCGGGTTGGTCCGGAACACGGACGACATCGGGAACATCGTCGTCGGCAGCAACAAAGGCGTACCCATCCGCGTGCGCGATGTGGGCGACGTGACCGTTGGGCACGCGCCCCGCCTGGGTGAATTCGGTTTCCAGAAGAATGACGATGCGGTCGAGGGCGTGATCCTCATGCGCCGTGGCGAGCAGACGCAGACCGTCCTGAAAGGAGTCGAAGCTAAGACCGACGAGCTGAACAAATCGATCCTGCCGCCCGACGTCAAAGTCCAACCTTTTTATGATCGCAGCGAGTTGGTGAAACTGACCACCGATACCGTGGAAGCGAACCTGCTCCGCGGCATGGTGCTGGTGCTGATCGTACTCATCTTCTTTCTGGTGAGCTTTCGCGCTGCCGTCATCGTGGCGCTAACCATTCCGTTGTCCTTGCTGTTCGCCTTCATCGTGCTACATGCCCATGATGTGGCGGCAAACCTGCTTTCGATCGGCGCCATCGATTTCGGCATCGTGATTGACGGCGCCGTAGTCATGATCGAGAACATCTATCGCGAACTCGCGCTGCGCGAGGGCCAGGAATACAACCTCAACGAGGTGATCCTGGCAGCGGCTAAAGATGTGGACCGGCCGATCTTCTACTCGGTGGCCGTCATCCTCGCCGGTTATCTCCCAATCTACGCACTGAGCGGGCCGTCGGGAAAACTGTTCCACCCCATGGCTGAGACCATGTCGTTCGCGCTGGTTGGCGCGTTGATCCTGACGCTCACGCTGGTCCCGGTGCTGGCTTCCTATTGGTTCAAGAAGGGGATTCGTGAGAAGCCGAACCGAGCTTTTGAGTGGATGAAGGACAAGTACGCGACCCAATTGGATTGGTCGCTGGCCCGTCCCAAGACCACCCTTGTGATCGCCACCCTGATCTTCGGGGCGTCGCTGCTGCTGGTCCCTTTTATCGGCGGCGAGTTCATGCCTCACCTGGACGAAGGCGCGCTCTGGGTGCGGGCGACCATGCCGTACACCATCTCTTTCGAAGAGGCCAGTAAGATCGCTCCCCAACTGCGCGCCATCCTGATGTCTTACCCCCAGGTCACGGTGGTGGGCTCGGAGTTAGGGAGGCCCGACGATGGCACCGATCCCACCGGCTTTTTCAATTGCGAGTTCTATGTGGGCCTGAAGCCATACAAGGATTCATCCTGGAGCGGTGACGTCAGCAGCAAAGAAGAGCTGGTCGAATCGCTGAACAAGAAGTTCATCGCCTTTCCCGGAATCATCTTTAACTTCACCCAACCCGCGGAAGACGCGGTGGACGAAGCCCTGACTGGCTTGAAGAGCTCCCTCGCCGTCAAGATTTACGGGCCCGACCTCGGCGTGCTGCAGGACAAAGCGGTGCAGATGAAGAATGTGTTGACCGGAATCCCGGGTTTCAAAGAATTGACGGTGGTTCGCGAACTTGGCCAGCCCAGCCTTCTGCTCGACGTGGACCGCGACAAGATCGCGCGCTATGGAATCAATGTCGCCGACGTAGAAGCTGTGATCTCCGCCGCAGTGGGTGGACAGGCGGTCACCCAGGTGATCCAGGGCGAGAAGCTTTTCGATCTGGTGGTGCGCATGCAGCCGCAGTTTCGCAGCAACGCCCACGAAATTGGGAATCTGTTGGTAGGCACGCCGGACGGGCAGCAGATTCCGTTGAGCCAGTTGGCCACGATCAGCCAGGGCAACGGCGCGTCATTTATTTATCGGGAGGACAACTCCCGCTACATCGGAGTGCAGTACAGCATCGAAGGCCGCGATCTCGAGCGCGCGGTGCGAGACGGCCAAGCTGCGGTAAACAAGGCCGTAACCCTGCCGCAGGGTTACTGGATGATTTGGGGCGGCGAATACAGTCAATTTCTTGAAGCGAAATCGCAGATGTACTTTATTGTGCCCCTCGCCCTGGTGCTGATTTTCATGATTCTGTTCGCGCTTTACGGGAACTTCAAGTTTCCGGCGACGATTGCGCTGGGTGTGATCATGACAGAACCCGTAGGCGCGCTGGTGGCCCTCAAGCTCACTCATACCCCGTTCAGCGTGTCTTCAGTTCTGGGGCTGCTGGCGCTGCTTGGCGTGTCGGTTGAGACCGCTGTTATTCTGGTTTCATACATCAACAAGCTGAGGCAGGAGGGCATGGATATCCCGACTGCCACCCGTACAGCCTCGCTTCTTCGCCTGCGTCCTATCATGATGACCGCACTGGTGGCCTGTCTTGGACTGCTGCCGGCGGCCCTGTCGACCGGCATTGGCTCGGATACTCAAAAGCCTTTCGCCATCGTCATCGTGGCCGGGCTGATCTCCCGGCTCTTCATCGGCTTCTTCGTGAATCCCGTTTTGTACGAGTTGGTCGCGCGCGAGGGCGACGTTCTACAGGTGTAGGGTTCTTTGCGAGCTTTTCGGTTAAGATTTTCCAACAAAATCAGACACTTAACCGCAAAGCTCGCAGCGAAAACCCGGACACCCCCTCCCCAACAGGTCGTTACCCCCTCTGTTACTTTTGTGCCATATGTATGGCACCAGTGGTTCATTGCACCACCGGTGCCTGTTTGCTAATTTGTCCTCGTATGGTGCGGCTTGTCGCACTCCCCCAACGGCGAGAGAGCATCTAACGATTTGGGGTGAGCCATGAAGCTAGTCTATGTTTGCTATGCGGCCCTGGGCTATGCGGTGGCCCGCTGGATCTTTCAGCGGCAACCTGTTCCGATCATGGATCCGGTTACGCGCTTCCGTTCCTCTGGCCTGCTGTAAGAGGCGTGTAACCTCGGGCGTGCGGCGCCCCGTTGCGTGCCCTTCAGTCCCGCACGCCTGGTCTTTGCTCGTCCGGCTTCGTCGTTGAACGTGTCAATGCTCCAAGGTTCTACGACTAACGTTCGTACCCGCCTTGTCATTTCTGCTTCGCCTCCTAAGTACAATTTCTTCAGGAGCAGTTCCCGCTAGTTATCAATTGAATGCTGGCTGCCGCGAGAAACGCGCATGGGCTGCAGCTGCTTGCGGCACAATGGGCATGTGTGGCGCGAGCGCTCGCCACGGCTGACGACCGCCGTGACGATTTCATGACTCGCAAATTATTCCTGCCGCTCACCCTCATCCTGCTGGGAGTCCTGCTTCCAGTGCGCGGAGTGGCGCAGTCCGATAGCCCGGAACCGTCCCTGGGCGATTTGGCGCGCCAGTATCGCAAAGGCAAAGCGGCCGTGGAGCATGCCGTCATTGACCATGCCGTCATCGACAACGACAATCTGCATCAGGTCATGGACGAAGTGCAGACCCGCAAGCTCGAAGGGAAACTGCTGTTCAGTATTGACGGCTCCGGAAAGAAGTTTCAGGTCTCTTCTCCAGATGTGACCTGTGATCTCTCTTTCAGCGGTTCGGCCACATCGTTGCTGTCGGATCCTTACGCGCCACAGGACCTGCCGGAGGGCGAACTGGCGAAGCTCGATGGTCCCGCCACCATCAGCGGAGACACGCTGCAAGTTTCTGTGCACAACGGCACCACCTGGAACATAAAGGAAATTACGGTGGGAGTGACCATCCTGCGCGAGTCCTGAGGCAAACACGGCCCGGAGAGGCTCGCCGCGTCTGATATCCGCGGCGGAAACCACGACGTTGCTTTCGGAAAAACAGCCCGATTCAACCGTTCTCTACCACCTCAAGGGATCGGCTGCGCCCTCCAGCACAACGGTTTTCCACGAGACCCTGGGTACCACGTTGGGCCAGGACCAGGAATGGCATTGGGCGATCGTGCAGGCGAAGGGGGTTCCTTCACAGCCGCGCGCAGGCCAACGCCATAAGTCATGGCTGATCGCTTCTAGCGTAACCTGCTCCACGTCTTCAGTCTTTGCCACTTTTCAAACTTCGATAGGCTGCGTCCAGAATTTCCTGGTTTTGCCAGCCTTCTTCGCCCGGCACCGGAAAGTTTGCTTTGCCCTCGACCGCATCCGCGAAAGCATCGACTTGTCTGGCATAGGCCATGCGATTCGAGACCTCGTCGGTCTCAACCACGGTACCCGGCGCGAAGCAACTCCAGCCTGATTGGCCGTTCCACGTTCAATGCGTTGTCGGCTCGGAGAACTCCGGTTTCCCCGACGAGCTCGAGAGGCGTGCGGTATTCGGCGCGGAAGGAAACCGCAACCGTGCCCAGCGTACCGCGAGAAAACTCGAGCGTGAGCACAGCCGCCGACTCCACGGAGCCGGGAGCCCTGCTGACCCTGAGCGCTCACGCGGACGACTTCATCCTGCAGAATGTAGCGCAAGGCGTCCACGCAGTGAACGCCCACGTCGGCGACGGGTCCGCCGCCGGCCACTGCAGGAGTCATGGAGCCATGCGCGCGCGTGTCCCGCCCCGCCGGGAAATGAGAATTCAGACCGCGCAAAAACAATCTTGCCGATCTGTCCTGCGGCCACTCGCTCTCGTAAACGCGCGGTGCTCTCTTCGAAGCGGAAGACCTGGGCGACGCCCAGCAGCAATCCGGCGCTGCGCGCCGCTTCGACCATCTTGCGACACTCGCTCGGCGTGCACGCCCATCGGTTTCTCGCACAAGGACCGGTTTGCCGCAGCGGAGGGCCAGCAGCACGTCGGCCAGATGGCAGGCATTGGGAGTGGTGACCAGCACGGCGTCGACTTCCGGCGAGCGGCACATCTCCTCGGCAGAATCAAAGGCCAGCGGGATATTGTACTGCCGGGCCGACTCCTGCGCTTTGTCCAGCGTACGTCGCGACAGCGCAGTGACGCGGCAGTTCTGCGCCAGCGCGAACCCCGGCATCAGCCGTTTGACCGCGTGCAATCCAAACCCGAGAATCCCAAAGCGAATCAAGAGTGGACCATGTGGCGCGGGCGCCCTCGCCCGCGGTTTTTGCAGTTGATTTTGGTGTTGCTTCTATTCCCGCCCGGAGCATGGTGCCGCTAGAGCGTTCGTGGCGCTTACCACGCGGGCGAGGTCGCCCGCGCCACACATGCAACCCTCACTTCGCGAATACTATGGCCTGCGGAGCCAGGTTCGTGGTCGCTGTAATCGTATTGCTGGGAAGCCCGCCGGTATCCTGGTTGATCTGGAACTTGGTGATGTTCTTGGAAGTCTGATTACAGACGTAGAGAAACGCGCCCGCGGGATCGACCGTCGCCGACACTGGCCCAGTCCCGGCGGCGAAAGGCGATGTGACGAGCGGTGGTCGCGCCCGTGGTGGCATCAACGGGTAGTACGCCGAGATGTTATTCGAGCCGATGTTGGTCACGTACAAAGATCTTCCCATCGGGTCAACGGTGACCGAGATCGGACCCGTGCCGGCGACGAAGGGAGAATCCAGCGCTGTCGGTCAGGGCGCCGCTGGTGGAGTCGATGCTCAATCCGGAGACGGTGTTATCAATGAAGTTGGTTACGTAGAGAAAGTGTTTCCGAAGGGGTCGATCACCAGCGAAGCTCGGTCCATTGCCTACCGTAAACGGCGATCCTGGAATCGCCAGCAAGGCTGCCCGTCCCCGAAGTGACGGAATAGCCGAATACCAGGGGAAGATTTCGAACTCGCCACGTACAGAAATTTTCCCGAAGGAGACAAGGCCAGCGCTACCGGCCGCGAACCGGTGGCGAAGGGCGATCCCGCGGCCTCGGTCAAAGTGCCATCGCTCGAACTGACGGTAATAAACAGAAATGGTATTCGACGTTTGATTGGCGACAAAGAGCAGGTCGCCGCCGGAGCTCCATGAGCCAACGAGGTGGGATTCAAGTCCCGCCGGCGTGCGCGGCAGGACTTCAGTAAGCTCTCCGGTATTGCTATTGACGGTGTACAAGGAAATGTCATTGCCGCCCTGGTTGGCGGTATAAACAAATTTGCCCGAAGGATGGACGGCAATCGAGATCGGAGAAGTCCCTCCACTGAAGGGCGAACCCAGTACAGCTTTGAGGTTGCCCGAACCGGTGCTTACCCGGTAGGAAGCGACGGCGTTGGCCTCCGGCACGGCCACGTAGGCGTTGCCACCGGCGGAAGCCGGTAGTTCCGCTGCTGCTGTTCCGCCACCGCACCCCGTCAACCAGGCCAGCGCGAAGGCGGTGCCCAGCAAGCCCGTCCGTTTGATCAGTCTCATCAAGTCCCTTCCGCACATTACCCGTCAACTCTTACCCGTCACTGCTACTGCCCCGCTGCGGCCGCTACGGATTTGGTGCGAGCGTCCGGTGCGTCTTCTTGATCGTGCCCCAGCGATAGACCAGGCCGGTCGAAAACCGAAGATTATTCTGCGTCGTGTTAAACAAACTGGTGTGCACGTAATCCACCTGAAAGGCGCGTACGGCAAAGCGGGGAGAAATGCTGTAGTCCATGCCTCCACCCAAGGCTGACGACCCGGGCCGTGTCTTCCTGCGGGCCCCCCACCTGCACCAACGAGCGGGCCTCACCGAACAGAAGATGCGCGAAGAACAGCATGTTCCCTCGAGCATAAAGGAACTGCGGTCCGACCGCGATATCGCGCAGGTTTGCGCTCGGTCTTGTATTGTCCGCTCAGTTCCGCCACCACGCCGAACCCCCGGATCACGTTGTAGGCGGGCGAAAAAGTGTACCCGTTCAGGCCGGACGGGCTGGCGAAACCAAATGACGGGCGTGTCGAATCGGGTGTATGAATAGCCCCCGAATACCTGCACCCTAGGCATTTCCTGCGCCGCCGATGGCCAGGCAGCGCCAATCGTCAGCAGCAAGAGAAGAACGGATGCTGCCATCCCTGGAATTCTCTCCAGGAGGACCTGAGGCTTGAGCTGAAACAGAGGCGGAGCCACAGGCCGGGAAGGCTTTCATGAGATATTTCTGGAGTCTCCTAGGTCGAAACACAGACTGAAACACATGCGCAGGTTCCGCGCCGTACGAGCTCCCCGATGGATTGGATGCAGGCAAAACCCCCAAAAGACACGGAGTTCCGCTTATTTTACCGCCATGGCTCCGACCATGGACTCGAAGATCTTGAACCCTTCCACGCCGCCCAACTCCGCCTCGCTGGAGCGTTCCGGATGAGGCATCATCCCCAGCACGTTCCGGCCCGGACTGCAGATTCCAGCAATGTTATCCAGAGATCCGTTGGGATTGGCCGTCGGCGGTAATCTCGCCGGCCGAGGAGCAATAACGAAACACAATCTGTTGGTTGCGCTGCAACTCGGCGAAAGTTGCTTGGTCGCAGAAATAGTTGCCTTCCATGTGCCCGATCGGGAATGGTCAGCACTTCACCCTTATGGCAGGCGTTGGTGAAGGGGGTTTCCGCGTTCTCCACCCGTACCTGGACCGGTTTGCAGACATATTTCAACCCTACATTCCGCATCAGTGCCCCGGGCAGCAGGCCGGACTCGCACAAGATCTGGAAGCCGTTGCAAATACCAAGCACCAGGCCGCCCCCGTCGGCGAACTTCCGCACCGACTCCATGACGGGAGAAAACTTGGCAATCGCTCCCGTGCGCAGATAGTCGCCGTAGGCAAATCCGCCGGGCACGATGATGGCATCGCAGTTCTCGAGATCATGCGATTCGTGCCACAGGAATGTGACTGGCTGTTTGGCTACATTCTGGATCGTCCAATATGCGTCATGGTCGCAGTTGGAGCCCGGGAAAATGATGACGCCAAATTTCATCGTAGTTTCCTCGGAAGTGAGGTTTCCCCTGAAAGTCTAACACGAAGAAAACGCCGCCCGTATTGCCGAGAAGCATTACACGGGCGGCGTTCAGCGACGGCTCTTTCAGTACATCTGGTCCCCGGGAGGAAGGGGAGGTAGTGGAAGGGCGTCCGGGGGCAGAGGTGCAGTTGCGGGCGCCGCTCCGGGAGGGAGAACTTTCCGGAAGAAAACCCTGTCACCCACTGCCCCTGTTTGTCCGCGAACTGTTTTCAACTGCCGCCACTGGTCGAGCGAGAGCACTTTGCGCAGATCCAGATTCATGAAAGTAAATTCACGTTCCAGCTTGCCTCGAGCCGCCAGCACCTGGTCCACCTGCGCCTCGACCTGGCCTTCGTTGGGGACATCGGCATCAAGCAACGTCTGCAACTTCAGGTCCTGCTTCTCCATATCCGCACCGTAGTCGATCAGCTTCAATTTGTGATCGTAGAAAGTCTGGTCAAGCTGCGCGATCTGGCCGTCGCTGAGCTGGAGCTTCTTGGCAATGTTCGAGTTCTGCCACCATTTTCCCAGCTCGCCGCGATACACGAAGGTCGCTCCTGTTCCGGCGGTTGTGACAGTAGTGGAAGAAGGGACGGGGCGGCCCTGCGCCAGCAATGAGAACGGAAAGAGAAGTATTGCGAGTACGCCAGAAAATTTAATTTTCATGAGTCGGCTCCTTTTTGCGAATCGGGGGACGTGCCGCGGCAATGTCCTGAACCATTTCCTCGGCCAGGAGCGCCGCCGGATCCAGCGCTGCCGGACCGTCGTTGTATACTGCGCGCTCTACCGCGAGCAAGAGCTCGTGATCGGGGTCCATCTGAGCCCTATGGGGCGGCGCCAGAGAACCGCGATCGAGCATAAATCCGGCCAGCACCACCAGTGCGGTCACGACTGACCACGCCAGCCGGGGCGAGCGGCGAACCGTACGCGTCGATGGCGAGCTCTCGGACGAAGCGATGCGTGACCAGACGTTGCTGCGCTGCTCCTGCCAGAAATGCTCAGGTCGCTCGGCGGAAGCCCGCGCCCATTCGGGTAAGGCTTCGAGCGTAGGCCGTAACGATCGCTGGTCGCTCTCAATCGTTAAATCCGTCAGTTCCTCGTTGCTCAGATGTCGAATTATTTCCATTGTTTCTCCTTCATCTCCCGCAATTTCCCGGTCACGCGCGCCAGTTGCGTCTTCACCGAACCTACTCTCACCTGCAGCAGCTCCGCGATCTGCGCCAGCGGCATTTCCTCTTCGTAGCGGAGAAAGAAGATGGCCCGCTGTTGCGGGGAAAGCGAAGACAGGGCGTTCCACACGGCTTGTAACTCTTCTCGAGCTAATAGCGTGCGTTCGGCCGAGGGATCCGGTGCGGGAAACTGCCGGGGCTCGGCGCCATCAGATACGCCATCCTCCAGTCCAACTAACCTTTTCCAGAACGATGCCCGGCGGCTTCTGCCGTGATCGCGCACCAGGTTGACCGCGATACGTAGGATCCAGGTCTCGATCCGGCATTCGCCACGGAAGCTGGCGCGCTTCTGGTAGGCCCGCAGGAAGCATTCCTGAGTGAGAGTGTCGGCGGCGTCGGCATCCCTCACCAGAAGGTAGATGACCCGGTACACCCGCCGCTGGTGCTGGCGCATGATCTCGTCGAAGCGGTCCGCCGAGATCGCTTCTGCCTTTGCAGTGGCGGACGAACTCAAGGCTGTCGTCAGAACCGTGTCCACATGTCTTCTCTCTGGATTCCATCTCCAAAGCGTCATGCTGAGCTGGCGAAGCATCTTGCGCGAGTGGCATATGTGGCTGGCCACAGTGGTGCAGCTGCGCGCTAGATCCTTCGGGACTGAAGCCCCTCAGGATAACTCCGGTTGAGGGAAATCATTCAAGCTAAAGCCGCCACGGAAACTCCGTGCTATGTGTATGGACGGATACCACGTCACAAGGTTGACGCCCAAGGCTAAATTCGCTTCAGCTCTCGTGGCCGGGCTATCATCATTACCGGCGGGAGCATCTTAATTAGGCGTGGATTTCGGAGAACACTTTCGCGTCACCGGTGGAGCCCTGAAGAATTGGTTTGTCGCCCAGCTCGAGGATTCGCTGGCTGTCGGTCTGCTGTGGCTGATCGGGCTCTACATCATCGGAGTGCCAGCCGCGCCGTTGTGGGCATTGCTGGGGGCGGTCTTTCAGTTCGTGCCGCAGATCGGCGCCGTGCTTGGCGTCATTGGCCCTGCTCTTACCGCCATGTTCAAGTGGGGCGATTGGGAGCATCCTCTCTATGTTCTGATGCTGTACGCAGTCATCGCCATCGTGGATGGTTTTCTACTCCAGCCGTACATCATGAAGCGCACGGCCAAAGTGCCGGTCTGGGCGTCCATTCTCTCGCCCATCGTACTGGGGATGGTGATTCCATTCTGGGGTGTGCTGTTGGCCCCACCCTTGCTCGCGGTACTGTATGCGTACAAAGCCCGGCAGGCCCGTGCGCTGCCCTGATTTCAGTCTGGGTTTCCCTTGCTGAATCCTTTGCGAACTTTGCGGTTAAAGACTTGGATGTGCGCAGAAAGGACAAAATCTTAGACCGCAAAGGTCGCACCAGGATACCGCGTAGGACGCAAAGGGGGCCCTATGTTGAGTCCCGTTGGAATGAGCCGCATGCTATAATTTTTTGTTCCGCGGCATTCATTTGAGGCAATCCGTTGATCTCCTCGACGGGCCAATTCCGCGCCATTACAGACTCTTAAATACGAGGTATTCCCATGTCCGGCCATTCAAAATGGGCCACAATCAAGCACAAAAAGGGCGCTCTGGACGCTAAGCGAGGCAAGATTTTTACCCGCCTGATCAAGGAAATCTCCATCGCCGCCAAGAATGGCGGAGATCCCGACACCAACCCGCGCCTGCGCGGCGCCATCCTGGCGGCCAAGGCTGAGAACATGCCCGCCGATAACATCAAGCGGGCGATCCTGCGCGGCACGGGTGAGCTTCCCGGCGCGACTTATGAAGAGTTTTCTCTCGAAGGCTATGGCCCGGGTGGTGTAGCTGTCCTGCTCGATATCAATACCGACAATCGCAATCGCACTGTGAGCGAAATCCGTCACGCCTTTGGCAAGAATGGCGGCAACATGGCGGAAGCGGGCGCGGTGTCGTGGATGTTTCACAAGAAGGGTGACATTGTCGTCCCCAAGACGGCGGCCAAGGAAGATGATCTGATGGGGATTGTTCTTGAAGCCGGCGCCGAGGATTTGCGCGACGATGGCGACAACTGGGAAGTGCTTTCCGAGCCGTCCACTTACGAAGCCGTGCTCGATGCAGTGAAGAAGGCCGGCATTGCGCCGGTGTCGTCCAGCGTGTCGATGATTCCGCAAAACTATATCAAACTCGAAGGCGCGGCAGCGACCCAGATGATCCGGTTGATAGAAGCGCTCGAAGAGCACGACGATGTGCAGAACCTCCACTCCAACTTCGACATTGACCAGAAGCTTTTGGAAGAAGTCGCGGGCTAGCGGCTTTGGACGTCAGGCGTCGGATTTCGGACTTCGTCGTGCCTTGACGCGAGTGCGTATGCGAATACGCCCGGCGACCGGTGGTAGCCAATTCTTTCCTCGTAACAAATCCTAATGGTTTTCGATCTAAGGTCCTGTAGGGACCGGTGATGGTAGCCTGCCAGTTCGCGAGGCGGGTGCGCGGGGATAACACGATGGGCATGCGTGCTGTACGGATGCCTGAAATGGACCTCCGACGCAGGTGCAGGTGGTTCAATCGATCCTGCGGGACGGGAATCTCACGGGTCGCAAACCCGCCGTTGGAACGCGGGCTACTATCAGGCGCCCCTCCAGGGCGCCGAGTCCCACGGTCTCTCGCATGCTGCTGAGATCGCGTTCGAACTTTTCAACACCCCTGTGGGAAATTCTGTGGGAAAGCGGTCAACAACACTGGCAAGTTCTTTGATAAGAATGCTTTCTACATTGTGCACTACTCGCGGAGCTAGTTTTGAAAATGCGTCTCGATAAACTGCTGCTGGAGCGAGGACTGACCCGCTCGCGCGAGCGCGCCCAGGCCCTGATCCTCGCCGGAAAAGTGCTGGTGAACGGACAAAAGGTGGAGAAGGCAGGGGCGGGCGTAGAGGACTCGGCCGACATTCGCCTGCTAGAAGTAGATCTCAAGTACGTTAGCCGCGGTGGTCTCAAGTTGGAGGCAGCTCTCCGGCACTGGCAGATTGATGTGACGGGAAAAATCTGTCTCGACGTGGGCACGTCAACGGGAGGATTTACGGATTGTCTTTTGCAGCACGGTGCCGCCCGCGTCATTGCGGTCGATACCGGACATGGACAGATCGATTTCCGTCTTCGACAAGACACCCGCGTTCGGTTGCTGGAGAAGACCAATGCCCGCTATCTGACGCCCCAGCAGGTCGGCGAAGTTGTAGATCTGCTGGTGATGGATGTCTCATTCATCTCCGCGACGCTGGTTCTGCCGGCGGTGATCGCAGCTGCCTTTCCTCGGCCGGCCGAGCGGAGCGGCCGGAAAGTCGTGGTGCTGGTGAAGCCGCAGTTCGAAGCTGGCCGGGAACAAGTAGGCAAGGGGGGCATCGTGCGCGATCTCGCGGTGCAAGAGGCTGCGGTGGAAAAACTTCGTCAGGCGTTGCAGAATTTGGGATGCACCAACACCGATGTAATCGATTCTCCGATCCTGGGCGGTGAAGGCAATCGCGAATTCCTCTTGTACACCCAGTTTTAGAGAGATTCTCAGTGTCCTCGGTGTTCAAGGCTTTTTCATCAAATTTCTGTACAATTCCACTTTCATGGCTAACGCAACATCGACTCAAAAGTTCGCTGGCGTTATTTCGAAACCTGGCAAGACTGAACTGGCGGATATCGTCCCACCCTTGCTGGCATGGTTTCGCGCGCATCAATACCAGGTCGTGGTCGATCGGGAGACGGTGGCTTATGCGCCGGGCGTGGAAGTGCTCTCGCGAGAAGAAATGGCGTCGCGTCCCCTGAATTTCGTAGTGGTGCTCGGAGGTGACGGCACGTTGCTGTCAGCAGCTCGGGCAGTCTCTAAGGCCGGAATTCCGGTGCTCGGCATCAACCTCGGATCGCTCGGATTCCTCACCGAAGTGCCGCTGGAAAATCTGTACGCCACTCTGCACAGCATTGAGCAGAGCTGCTGCAACCTGGACAAGCGCTCCATGGTGCACTGCGAGGTGTACCGAAAAGACTCCTGCGTCGGCAGCTATGACGCGCTCAACGATGTTGTCGTCGGCAAAGGCACCATCGCCCGGCTGAATCATTGTGACGTTTACATCGACCGGATTTTCGTTTCGAGCTACCAGGCGGACAGCCTGATCGTGTCCACGGCCACCGGTTCGACGGCGTATTCGTTGGCGGCGGGTGGCCCGATTCTCATGCCTTCGGTGGATGCCTTTGTGGTTACGCCGGTTTCAGCGCACTCGCTCACGCATCGTCCGCTGGTGGTTCGCGACACTTCGGAAATCGAGATCGTAGTAAAGACCGGAGAGGATGAGGCGTATCTGAGCGTGGACGGCCAGATCGGCATGCCTATGATGGATGGCGATCGTGTACTTTGCCGCAAGTCGCAGCACCATGTCACCCTGCTGCATACGCAAGGGACATTCTTTGACGTACTCCGCACCAAACTGAAATGGGGCCAGCGCTAGGAAGGTGTGGGCGCCAGCGTCCCGCTCGTGTGGAAGCGCCACCGCTGCAGCACGAGCGAGCGGACGCTCGCGCCCATTGAAATCTAACCCAAGGCAGACACTGTTTCAGCGAACCCAAGCGCCGCGCGTGCTGCCTTGCGGGGGGTCGCCGCCTTTGCCAGGGGAACTTCCTCTACCAGAACCGTGACCGGATTCTTTCCAGGCTCTGCCAGAAACTCACGGATCCGCAGCTTCGCTTTGTGCAGCTGCGATTTGGAATTTCCCACCGAGCAATCCAGTATCTTCGCAATCTCCTGGTGCTCGTAGCCTTCGACTTCGTGCAGCAGGAAGATCGTTCTGTAGCCGGTCGGCAGATCTTTTATTGCGCGGGCCAGGGTGATCCGGTCCACGGCATCCGGCGAGGCGGCCATCGCGGCTGCCGTATTCGCGCTTCACCATGGTCGCATCATGGCTCGAAGGTTCGTCCAGGGAGACCTGCTTCAAGGCCTTCTTGCGGAAATGCATCAGCACGGTGTTTACCGCGATGCGATAGAGCCACGTGGACAAGGCCGAATTGCCTTTGAAGGTGGAGAGCTTACGGAAGACCTGCAGGAATGCGTCCTGGGTGAGGTCTTCGGCCTGTGCCGTGTTGTTCGTCATGCGCAGACAAATGGAGTAGATCCTCGCCTTGTGAGCATGAAAGAGATCGGAAAATGCTTCCGATTCGCCCCGTTGTGCGCGCTTTACCAGTTCAATGTCCGAGCAGGTTCGACGGGTATTGTTTGAGTCCTCGCTTACCGCCATGTCCTTGCTAGAAGTGTGCTGATTCATTGGCATTCTTCCTTCCCGGGCTATTGACCCACGCAGCATATTGTTTGCGACCAGTGCCAGAGTAGGGGCAGCAGCCGTCAGGGTCTATCAGGTGCAAGCTGTAGGCGTTTCTAAAAACCGCTGTATCGCCTGCAAACCAAAAACACCCGCGCGAAGCGAACCGACTGCGTGGGGACAGGCGCCCCTGGCTGTCCAAGCGGAACTCCGCTCCGCCGGAGAAAAGTCGAAGTGGGTCTCGCGAGAGCGAATAGCGCCTGGCGAGCTTTGCTCGCCCAGACAGCCGAGGGTGGCTGTCCCTACGTGGTCCGTGGCGCCGCTATTCGATTGTGGACTGAACTACGTGAACAATATTGTTCCGGACGGCGTAAAGCACCAGATCGCTGACCGAGTGCAGCTGGAGCTTGCGCATGATATTCGAGCGGTGAGTCTCCGCCGTTTTCACGCTCAGCCCCAGCGCAACCGCGACCTCCTTCGTGCTCTTGCCTTCGGCCAGTAGCTGCACGACTTCGCGCTCGCGAGGCGTGAGGCGATCGCGTCCCACCGCAACTGCAGCTGCCTTGGTACCGCCCTTCAAATATCCCTCGAGCACCATGGCCGCGACCTTGGAGGTGAAGTAAGTCTTGTCGCGCCGCAGGGCTTCGATCGCGACTACAAGGTCGCGGGCAGCATCGGACTTAAGAAGAAAACCCCGGGCGCCGGCGTTCAGAACGTCACGTACCACCTGGTCGGAGTCATGGAAAGTCAAAATCAGAACCCGGGCGCGCGGATCGTCCTTCAGGATTTGTCGGGTCGCCTCCAGTCCGTTAAGACCGGGCATGCCGATGTCGAGAATGCTCACGTCCGGCTTCAGCTCGCGGATTTTTTCCGCTGCCTCACGACCGTCGGCGGCTTCGCCACAAACCTCCCAGCCCTGTTCCACCTGCAACAGGGCGCACAGGCCTTTGCGCACTACTTCGTGATCATCAGCTATGAATATTCGGAACGCACCCATCGGCTACCTCCTGGGGATTATTTTCTGATCGAGCGTACCGATCGCGTTTTCCGCAATGTCGCAAAATGATATGCGCCGGCATCGTGCAATTAAGCAATGCTAGTAAGCATCATAGTTGCCAAACCAAGAAATCCCACCAATTCCACGCCTTAGCGATTGTGGAAAACTAGATGCGTGTAATTCCTACCAGAATCGGGGTATCCCAGCCATGAACTTATGCACTGCGGGACAATGGGCCAATACAGTCTTTCCTGTATGTCAGGTTGTGCCACCCGGATCGCCTGGTTCGTGCCGCAAAGATCGCAGGTCGATGCCCAACTGCTCGGCTTTCTTATAGAGGTGGCTGCGCTCGAGGCCGAGCGTCTTCGCTGTATTGGTGACATGATACTGGTGCCGCTTCAGTTCGGCCAGGATGACCTCGCGCTCAAAACCCTGCGCCCGTTCGGCTAGTGTACCCGAGCCCGCGAACGACGGTTGCGCCGTGAGCGGGTGAGGCAACGCCTGTTCGACGGTGTCCACGGTGACTTCGGGGCCAGTCGATAGCAGTATCAGCCGCTCCACCACGTTGCGCAGCTCGCGTACGTTGCCTGGCCAGGAATGCGCTTTCAGTTCCTTCAATCGCCTCCGGAGTGAAGGAAACGGGCTTCCAGCTATTCTGGGCGCAGACTTGTTCGGCGAAGTGCTGCACTAAGGCGGGGATCTCTTCTTTCCGCTCCCGCAGCGGCGGCAGCAGGATGGGGAAAACATAGATCCGATGAAAAAGATCCTGCCGAAATTTGCCCTCGCGCACCAGCGACTCCAGATTGCGATGCGTAGCCACAACCACTCGCACATCTACCTTGGTCGGCTTATCGCTGCCGATGCGTTCGACTTCGCCTTCTTCGAGCACGCGCAGCAGCTTGGCCTGCATGGCCAGCGGCATGTCACCGATTTCGTCGAGAAATATTGTTCCACGCTCCGCCTGCTCGAATTTTCCGACATGGCGGCCGGCCGCGCCGGTGAAAGAACCCTTCTCATGACCAAAAAGTTCAGACTCGATCAGTTCTGCCGGAACCGCGGCACAGTTCAAGGTGACGAATGGCCCCGAAGCCCGCGGACTGCGCTCGTGCAGCGTGCGCGCGACTAATTCTTTGCCAGTCCCGGTTTCTCCCAGAATACAGACCCGGGTCTCGCTCGCGGCCACGCGTTCGATCTGCGCCATCAGTTTCTTCATGGTCTCGCCCGTCCACACGATTTCGTGTTTTCCCAGACGCTGGCGGAGCTGACGGTTCTCGGATTCCAGCCGCTGCAGTTTGAGCGCGTTCTCAACCGTCAGCAGCAGCTTCTCCGTAGAGATGGGTTTTTCGAGGAAATCGAGCGCGCCCAGACGTGTGGCTCGCACCGCCATATCAATGTGTGCCTGCCCCGACATCATGACGACAGGAGTGGCTACACCTTGCGCTCTCAATTCTTCGAGCAGAGAAAGCCCGTCTTTGCCCGGCATCACCACGTCCGAGATGATCAAGTCGAACGACTGCGAGCGAGCCAGTTCCAGTGCCTTGGCGGCATTGTCGCAGACGGCTGCCTCGTGGCCGGCGAGACGAAAGGCACGCGAAAGCGATGCCAGTGTATTCGCTTCGTCGTCAACGATGAGCAGATGCGCTTTCTGCGGCACGAATAGCTCCTTAGCTCGCGGCGGGCAGCCGGTCCAGATTGCCCGGAAGCTCGATAATAAACGTTGCGCCGTGTCGCGGCTCGCTGCGCACGCTGATCCGCCCTCCATGGTCGCTGATGATGGACTGCACGATGGCCAGTCCCAGCCCGGTGCCGTGGGCCTTGCTGGTGTAGTAGGGCGTGAACAGGCGTTCGCACTCCTCCGCGGTCAGGCCGGCCCCGGTGTCGGCAATTTCCACGGCCACCCGGTCGCCGCCTTGCCGCGTGCGCAAGGTGAGAGTTCCACCCTGGGGCATGGCGTCCATCGCGTTCAATGCCAAATTGGAAAATGCTCGATGCAGCAATTCCGGATCCGCCGCAATCGGCTGCAGAGTTTCCGCCAACTCAAGCCGGCATTCAATAGGGGGATGCTCCGGTGATTGCAGTTGCGCCCGCAGCAGGCGCGCCACATTCTGCACAATCTCATTGAGCTTCACGCTTTGAAATTGTGGTTGCGGCATCCGGGAAAATTCGCTGAAACGCGAGACAATGGTCTTAAGATTGGCGATCTCCGCCAGCAGGGTAGAAGAGCTCTCGCGAAACACTTCATCGAATTGTTCCGGACTCTGCTCCCGCGCCCGTACCAGGTTCTCCACCGTCAATTGCAGTGGGAACAGCGGATTCTTGAGCTCATGCGCCAGACGGCGGGCCAGCTCCCGCCAGGCCGCAACCCGCTCGGCCCGTACCATGCGCTCTCTTTGCTCGAGAAGCTCTCCCGTCATGCGATTGAACGATTCGGCCAGCGCTCCCAGTTCGTCAGACGAATTCACTGGAACCCGCGTGTTCCAGTTTCCGGCTGCCACCTCTCGCGCCGCCTCCGCAAGTTGTTCGACCGGCCGCGTGACCCGGGAGGAAGCCCATCCGCTGAACACGATGGCCAGAATAATGCCGACGCTTCCCGCCACCAGGGCCGCCGAGCGAATGCGGTTGCGCAATTCCACATAGGGACGCCGAGTGTTTCCCACCAGCAGAACGCCCAGCAACTGGTTGTCCTGTCCGTTCAGGGGGATGGCGTGGACGCTCTCGTCATCCACCGCCCTGTTCGACCAATGAAGCAGCGCGGTGGCTTCCTGCTGTTGTTGCTGGACCTGAAGAATAAGGGGCGCCAGCAGCTGCGCTTGCTGCACCTTTCCTGACGGCGCGATCAGCAGTTCGGGATAAAACCCCTTGGCCAGGTTGGGGTAGAGGATGGCGCGCATTCCAGCCGCCTGTTCAAGGCTCCTCATAAAGTCCTTGTCCAGTCGGCGTCCCCCGATCACATAGAGCGGGTTGTCTCCGACCTCCACCTGCCGCATGGCAGAGAGGCTGACAGCCACACTGTCGGGCATCTCTTCCTGCCGGAGAAAAGCGTTCTTGTTTGGCGAGCCCTTACTAGGCGAAACCAGCGGCAGAGAATTTTCCTTATAGCCGAATTTCGCCGGCCACTGTGCCGAGGAGAGAATCGTGCCGTGACTGTCTACGAACTCCAGAAAGTCCAGCTGCTGGTTGTCAGCCAGAGTCTTGGCCTCATTGACGAACACACTGTAATCTGCCGGACCGCGGCTCACTGCGAGCGCCATGCGGGTCGCGGTCTCACTGCCGGCGATCGCTTCCACACGGTGCGCCACTTCCTCGCCCCGGCGATCGAACTCCCGCCGGAATTGGGCCACCAAAGCTGCGGTCTGATCTTCGTTGGCCCGCTCGAATGCGCGCCGGGTCATAGCGGAGACGATCCATGCGACCGCACCCACGCAAACAAAAACTGTTAGCGCGAATACGAGAAACAGTTTGCGCCGAAAGCTCAAGGTTTCCCCGCTTCCAGCCAGACGTTAGGCAAACGCCAGCCGCCGTCCGGATCTTCCTGCCAACCCATTACATTTGTGCCTAGGGCGGCGGCAGTTCTCAGATGCAGCAAGGGAATCACACGTTGCGATTGCAGCAGAGCGCTCTCGGCCGCGTACAGACTATAGGCCGGATCACCGTCAAACTTCGGCGTTGGCAGTCCCAGGCTGGCGGCCAGTTCACTGAGCGCAACTCGCGCGTCGAGCGAGGGCAGCGGCATGCGGACCAGTCGTATGTCGGCAACATTCGAATTCGTGGGTGGTGCGGATGGTTCGAGAAAAGCGAGTCCAGCGTCCCGAGCGTTCAATACGATCCTCGCGGCAATGACTCGTGCTAGCGGGTCCGAGGCATCGAACGCCAGGGTCCATCCCGGCCCTCCGCCGGCCCCACCCCGAATCCGGAGAGCGCGCTCAAGATCAGCGGCGGTGGGCAAGAGGAACGCATAACCGGTGAGCCAGTTGGGCAGGATCGTGCCGGCCGATTCACCACCGCCCTGCAGCAAGACGTCATTGATGGCCGCTCGATCAATGCTGAGCGCCAGAGCCTGGCGCAATTTCGACTCTTCGGCGGACTGGATGTCGCGGCTGAAGACCAGCGCCATCCACTCTGCGGGAGCCGAACTCTGGATGCGTCGGCCTTCCGAAACTGCGTGACGCGCCTGATCAGGTGCGACGTCTATGACGTCCACTTTGCCTAGATCGAGCGCGATCATTTGGTCGCGGAAGCTTTTGCCCATTTCAATCTCGAGGGCGTCCACAAACGCGCGGCCGCCCCAATAATCGTCACGCGCAGTGAGTGTAAGTTTCTTGCCCGGTTCCCAACGATTGATGGCAAACGGGCCGCTTCCGGTAAGCTTTCCGCCGCCACGTTTGGCGATGCCGTAGCGCGGCAACGCCAGCATTGCAGGGAGACTTGGAGGTCGGGGCATCACACTCGACCACGACTGCTTCTCCCGTAGCGAAAACTTTCCAGTGCGGATTCGCCGCGCGCAGCGAAGCCGCCACAGTGTCCGAGCTCAGCGCCGTTCCGTCGTGAAAGGTAACTCCGCGCCGAATACTGAACTGCCAGCGTTGATTGCCCGGAGCGGTCTGCCACGAAGTCGCCAATGCGGGGTGAGCCTGGCCGCGCGCGTCCAGCGTAACCAGCGTGTCGAATATCAGGCGCGAAAGGCTGGGCGAAGTAAACATTCCGGGCTGAGCCGGATCGGCGGGGTCAAGCGACGCGGGCGCCTCTCGTATGGAAATGCGAAGCGTCCCGCCATAGCGCGGGCGTGTACTGGCCGGAGCGGCACCAGCCAGAGCCACACTAACGCCCACAAGTAAGAATAAGCCGAAAGGCTTCATATCTCCCCGATTCGAAATTGTGCGCGACCCCGACCGCGCCGCTTCCGCTGGATTCGGTCCACAAAGCAGTGATGGCGCCGTTCACATCAAGGGGTGAGCCTGCGGTTACGGGCTCGCGCCCGGCCATTTCGAAAACTCGCACGGAATCATTCCGGCTATCGCCAGCGGTAGTCGTAAGGACTTGCCAGCCTGATCCACATCCGCTGTGCACGTTGGCGATGTCGCTGCCCCACCCCAGCTTGTCCACAACTTGATCGGTGCTGCCGTCGAGCAGATGCACCTGTCCATCCACAGCAGCTAGTAGCCACGACACGGTTTGGCCTCGAGGTACCGCGGCTGCAGAATAGAACGCCGGCGCCGTCGTTTGTTTGCCGACTCCCGGCGATAATGCGCCGTTGAAGAAGTTGCGAGTGGAAGTGAAGGACGCATTCAGGCTGGAAAGGTCTGTCCCAATCGGCCACGAATCGTCACTGTCATAACAGGCCATCGCAGGAGGTGTACCCGCCGAGCTGCGACAATGGACACCCGGCAGGTAGACATCGAAAAGATTGTCCTTACCCCGCACCAGCCTTCCCCGGGGATCGCGCGGCCACGGGCGGGAGTGGACGATCGGGAACGATTGTTCGGTCAGCCAGTGGTTGTCCTGAAGGCGGTATGAGGTAACGTTATTTACGTCCAGCACAAGCATGCGCGCGGGATTGCCGTCGATCACCGCAACATCCAGGATGCGCTCCGGTTGCGACCACAATGGAATTCTGCGGAGCACGACCGCCACGGCCTCGGGTTCGACAGCCAGTGGGGCAGATCGCGGCAGTGAAACCATCACGATCGAAGGCGGATTTGTACCCTGGCGAATTTCGGCGATCCAAACATAGCTTTGCAAGTCTTCGGAGAGAGAGACCCGCACCGTTGCAGCGGCCTGTTCCGTCGGGACGAAACGCGCGCCCAGAACCGCCAACTGGGTAAGAAGATTGCGCCGGATGTCCTCCGTCGTGGCGGCGCTGAGCGACGAGCGGTTGAGGACTTCCAGGGCCGTCGTTTTCGGGCCCGTCGCCGATACAATTTTGCCTGCCAATTGCTCTTCGGCGGCGGCCCAATTCTGTGCGTGGGCGGGCGCGGCAAGCAGCAGCGCCAGAACAAACAAAACGCAGCCGGCAGACCGTGAGGGGAGTGGCGTGAGCATGTTCGGGATGCGCGAATTATAAGCTGCAAGCTGCATGGCTCCGGACTTCGCTCCCGGTACTGTCTGGGTTCGCCGTTATACCCATTTCGGCGGCTCCTAAGAAACACTGACCTGCAGCCGCCGGCAAAGGTTCCAGCTTCTAGAGCTTAGCGCTGAACTGCTGTCTTGGCTTGTGGCCCTCGAGGAGCAAAAAATGCGCAGAGCACCTTGCCGAAGATCAGTTCTTCCACAAGAATTGCGATGGCCAGTGAGAAAGTCATGCCACCGATGACTGCGACGATTGTGAATACGAGTTCCATAGCTGCCTCCCATTGCGGACGTCTCGTATATAGCGGGTGGGCAGCCAATCGTAAGTAATTGATTAATAGGTGGTTATTAATGTGAAATGCCGCAGGATCGTGGGTTCGAAGCAACGCCGTGTCAGGATTGACACGTGCGGGCGCCCTCGGCAGACGCCTTTGACTTGGACCGTGTCGGGGCTCGTTCCGCGGACCTGGCCCCACGCACGCGATCTGCACAAGAATCAACTGCAAAACTGCGCACAAGAGTGTCCGCCCCACACAACAACACTTCGTTTAACATCTATCCGCCGTGCATATCGTCAAGGCAACTCATCGCTATGAGGTCTGGCTGGGTTCGCACACGCCGATTGTGAAGGCGGACCTCCGCCTCAAGCATCAACGCATGACCGAGGCGGCATTTCCTTTCCTGCGGGCCACGTTTTATCGCTGGATGCAGGTTTGGCCGGAGGTTTGCCCCGATCTGGCGAAGGCGCCTCACATCCTGGGCGTGGGTGATCTTCACGTTGAGAATTTCGGCACGTGGCGGGACGTAGAAGGCCGCCTGGTCTGGGGCGTCAACGATTTCGATGAAGCAGCTGCCCTGCCGTACACCAATGACCTGGTGAGACTGGCTGCCAGTGCCCTCCTCGCCATCGAGGGTGGACATTTGTCGTTCAAGGCCAAGGATGCCTGTGCCGTGATCCTCGACGGTTACCGAAAATCGCTCGCGGAACGCGGACACCCTTTTGTGCTGGAGGAAGAACACCGCTGGCTGCGCCAGATCGCGCTCAATGAATTGCGCGATCCGGTGCTCTTTTGGAAGAAGATGGAAAGCCTGCCTCGGGTGAAGGGAGAAATTCCGGTCAGCGCCAAGGATGCTCTGGAGCATCTTCTACCCGAGCGCGGCCTCGACTATCGCGTTGTAAGCCGGGTCGCGGGCCTGGGCAGCCTGGGAAGAATTCGCCTGGTGGCCCTGGCGGAGTGCAACGGAGGCAAGATCGCGCGCGAAGCCAAAGCGCTGGTGCCGTCCTCTGTCTACTGGGCTCATGGCGACGAGCAGCCGGAACTGATGTATCAGGTCATCATCAATCGAGCAGTGCGTTCTCCCGACCCGTTCGTGCAAATGCGCGGGCGCTGGATTGTTCGGCGCCTGTCTCCCCACTGCTGTCGCATCGAGTTGAGCGTCCTGCCCAGAGGTCGTGAAGAACTTCGGCTGCTGTTTGCCATGGGATGGGAGACCGGGAATATCCACCTGGGCAGCCGGTCGGTGGTCAAGCAGATTCGCCAGCACCTCGATCGTCAGAAGGCAGCCTGGCTGTCGGACGCGGCCCGGAGCATGGCCGATGCCGTGACCCGGGACTGGCGCGCCTGGAAAAAATCCGGCGAGTCATAAGCTCTGCGAGTCATGCCGCTGCTTTTAAAATTCCGGTTCGGTGGAAACCGCGCACAACTCTTTTTCTTCTTGTCGCTGTGCCTCGCGCAGAGAAACCGGCTCCACTTCAACCGCAGTCTTTTGGCGCAGGGCATCGAGCCGGGCGTCCAGAACGACCTGCAGGGAGTGGGGATTCTCCATCAGCACCCGTTCCACACTTTCGCGGTGAACCGCGAGTTCTCCAATGGGCCGCGCCCCGATGACGTCAACCCGTCCAGGAGGTGAAGACAAGCGAACTGTCCCCGTCCGCGTTCAAATATCAGGGTGAGTCGGGAGGAACAGTGGTCGCATAACCAGTAGCGGCCCCGAAGTGTCGCGATCAAGCAAAAGAGCTTGCCCCGGATCAGACTTCGAGACAAACCGGAACAGGCGGAATTTCGGTATGCACGCCACTGGCCGCAAGTTCCAGATGGGGGAAGTTACGTAACTAGCTGAAGCCTGGGCATATGTTTCCGTTCTTTGGCAAACCGACGCTAGGATTGCCCGGTCCTCGGGCCAGGAGTAAGATTGCCCAACGGTGGCGGCCCAGCGGAGCTGTCCCCAAAGCCCTCAGGGACGCTGTTCCTTCAGTCTGAATTACTTAGACCCTTTTTTATGGCGGAGATGCAGCCCTCTCTGGCGAGTTCGACCCAGCCCGAGGATTCCCTGAGTGGAACCGTGGTTGGACGCTTCCGCATCGGCGAACGGCTCGGCAAGGGCGGCATGGGCGAGGTGTATCGGGCCGAGGATACCAAGCTCAAACGCACCGTTGCCCTCAAGCGTCTCGCACCTTCGCTGCGCGCCGATTCTCTCTACCGCCACCGCTTCCTGGAGGAGGCGGAGCGCGCATCCCGTTTCGGCGACGCCCAGGTCGCCGCCGTCTACGACGTTCTCGAAGAGAAGGGCGAGATATTCCTGATTCTGGAGTACGTCGAAGGCCAGAACCTCCGGCAGCGTCTGCGGCAACCCCTGTCGCTGGATGAATTCTTTCAGATCGCAATGCAGTGCGCGGAAGCGCTGGTGTCAGCGCACGGCCACGGCATCGTGCATTGTGACATCAAGCCGGAAAACATCATGCTGACCAGCACCGGCAAGATCAAGATTCTGGACTTCGGAGTGGCCAAGCACCTGCCGCGATCCGACCAGAGCTCGACCGTGGACCGCGCAGGCACGTTTGCCGGCACGCCCGCCTATATGTCGCCAGAAGTTCTGCTGGAGCGGGTCCCGGACGGCCGGGCTGACATTTTTTCTCTGGGCGTGGTCTTCTACGAGGTCTTGACCGGACAGCATCCCTTTCTCGCGGGCAGTTTCGTGGCTACCACGGATCGCATCCGCAACGAGACACCGGCCTCGATTCGTATTTTCAATTCTTCGGTCTCGCGGGACCTGGAAGCCCTGGTCAACAAGGCGATGGCCAAAGATGCAAGCCAGCGTTATGCCAGCGCCCAGGAACTACTGGAGGCCCTCCGCGAAGTGCATGGCGATCTCAGCGACGCGGGACTCGCGCGGGTCGTTCCACTACGGGTCGAAGACCGGCCTAAGAAGAAGGGAATTTGGATATGGGCGGCGCTGGTGGCAGGCTTGCTTCTTTGCGCGCTCGTTTACTGGCAAGCGAAGTCTTCGGTGTTCTGGCAATCGAAGCCGAAAGGGGCGATAGACCTGGGCGGATCGTCCACGCCGGTGCAGCTGGCAGTTTTGCCGTTCGCTCCCATGGCGGACGATCCCGGAAGCAAAGCATTCTGCAACGGGCTCACCGAGACACTCACGGCAAAGCTCACTCAGTTGACTGACAACTATCCGCTACAAGTCGTACCGACCAGCGAGATACGCTCTGAGGGAGTGACCAGCGTGGAGCAGGCCCGAAAGAATTTCGGGGTGGGCCTGGTTCTCGAAGGAAGCCTTCACAGTTCAGGAAACGTGGTACGCGTGACCTACACGCTGGTGGACGCGAAGACCAATCGCCAGCTCCATGCCGAAACGGTTGACGCCGACGTCAGCGATGCCTTCGCGGTTGAAGACCGGGTGGTTGATGGCACGCTGCGCATGCTGGGTCTAGCCATCAAGGGTGACGAACGCGTAGTGTTGGCGGCACATGGGACCGGTGATCCCACGGCCTATGATCAATATCTCCGCGGGCGTGGATACCTGCTCGATTATCACAAGCGCGAAAACATCGACAGTGCGATTTCCGCCTTCAACCGCGCCCTGACCCTCGATCCTAAGTATGCGGAAGCCTACGCTGCGCTGGGCAAGGCCTACTGGCTGGAATACCAGGAAGAGCCGGGCAGTCAGTGGATCGAGAAAGCCAGGTCAGCTTGCGACCAGGCCGTAGTCATTGCTCCAAAATTCGCCGAAGGCTGGGCTTGTCTCGGCAGTGTCTCCCGTACGACCGGAGAGTACGAGAAGGCGGTTGCTCACTTTCAGAAAGCCACCATGCTCGATCCCACCAGCAATGACGCCTTTCGCGGCTTGGCCGAAGTTTATCAAAAGCTAAATCGGCCGGCTGAGGCGGAAGCCACCTTTCGGAAGGCGATCAGTCTAAGAGCACAATATTGGGCAGGTTACAGCTGGCTGGGTGCTTTCTACTATGATCGCGGCCGCTACACCGATGCCGCGAACATGTTTAAAGAAGTCATTACGCTGGCGCCGGACAACTTTCGTGGCTATTCGAACCTGGGTGGAATTTATGTGGCCATGGGCCAGTACCAGAATGCCATCAGCACCCTCGAAAAATCGGTATCCATTCGCCCGACCGGATATGCCTATCTCAATCTGGGTACTGCCTATTTCTCTCAGCGGAATTTTCAAGAGGCCGCCAGCGACTACGAACGGGGCCTGCAGTTAGGAGAAAACGGCTGGCTTAGCTGGGGGAATTTTGGCGACGCTCTTTACCAACTGCCCGGCAAGCGCGATCAGGCGATGAACGCCTACAAGAAGGCCATCGAACTCGCCGATGCCGATCTTAAAATCAATCCCCGGGACGGCCTTACCTGGGCCTATCGCTCCACCTATCTCGCTATGCTGGATCGCAAGGATGAGGCATTGACATCCTTGCAAAAGGCGATATCATCTTCGCCCCAGGACCCCGACGTGCGGTTACGGGCAGCGCTGGTCTACAACCACTTTGGAGACACAGACCGAACCTTCGAATGGCTGCGGAAGGCGCGAGCGGCAGGTACTTCGGCCAGTTTGATACGCGGTACGCCTGATTTCGACCACTTAAGCGGAGACCCCAGATTGCAGGCGTTGTTGCGTTAATTCGAACCCCAGGCGCAGTGTCCGATTCCCCCCAGGCCCCTCAACTCTGATCGCTATGGAGGCAGTATGAGATATCTTCCAGTGAACATTTACCAAGATGGGAACGTGGATAACGAATACGTCAACGTCAGTAAGCGCGATGGAGATGTAGTGATATGGCAGAACCCGCATCACTACGACTTCACCGTACAATTCAAAACCAGCCCGTTCGCTAGCGGGGTCACGTCATTTGTTGTCCCCGCTCGAGGCGCAATATCTTCTGGACCGCTTAACGGCAGTGTGCAGCCAGGAGACATCTACGACTACGAGATTCAAAACCTGGCCATGGCCATCGCCAGCGATCCGGGTATTAAGATAAAGCCGTAAAGAATTGGTAAGACTTCCCCCTTCACTTTGATCGCTGATCGCATTCTGAGAGATGAAATTCCTGCGCAGTGAAATAATCCTGCGCGGGTACGCCTTCACTCGCCCATCACTTTCACGATCACCCGCTTGTCGCGCTGGCCGTCAAATTCTGCGTAGAAAATCCGCTGCCAGGTCCCCAGATCAAGTTTGCCCGCAGTGATGGGAACGATGACCTCGTGATGAATGAGCAGCGCCTTCAAGTGCGAATCGCCGTTGTCTTCGCCGGTGTCGTGATGTTTGTAATCTTTGCGGAAGGGCGCCAGAGCTTCCAGCCATTGATCGATGTCTTCAATCAATCCGCTCTCGTTGTCATTCACATAGACGCCGGCCGTGATGTGCATGGCAGAAACCAGCACCATACCTTCCTTGACGCCGCTCTTGCCCACGATCTGCTCGACCTGGGGCGTGATGTGCACGTAGGCGCGGTGGGAGCGGGTGTGAAACTTCAAGTATTCGGTAAGACACTTCATGGTTCGTCCCCTTAATAATTCGTGAAAGCCAGACCAGTTTCGCAGATAATGCTCTGGAAATCAGTTTCCCGGAGGTGCGGTGGATCCTTCTGGCAGCGAACTGCAAGAGCTTCGGCGGCTCCTCGGTGAACTCACGGCGCGGGTGTTTCGGATTGAGCAGGCATTGAACATGCGCTCCGGGTTGCGGCCGAAGCGCCACCCGCCGCAGGTCGCGTCCCCGGCGCCGCCCTCGGCAGAACCGAAACCGGCAGTGCCGATTGTTCCTCCGAGGCGGGCAACCACCGCGCCCGCTAATCAGGATCGCGCAGACCTGGAATCCCGCATCGGTTCGCACTGGCTGAACCGTATCGGCATCACCGCGGTGTTGATCGGCGTTTCGTACTTCCTGAAATTTGCCTTCGACAACAACTGGATTGGACCGGCCGGCCGCGTTGCCATCGGACTACTGGCCGGCATTGCCATCGTGGTCTGGAGCGAGAATTTTCGCCGCCGCGGATACGTCATCTTTTCTTACTCGCTGAAAGCCGTCGGTATCGGCGTGCTTTATCTTTCGCTGTACGCCGCGTTCCAGGTGTACAGCCTGGTACCGGGCGGCGTGGCGTTCATCATGATGTTCGCGGTGACCGCCGCTACGGCGGTGATGGCCTGGACCCAGGACGCGGAAATTCTCGCCGCGTTCGCCCTGATCGGCGGTTTCAGTACACCGCGTTGCTCTCCACCGGCCAGAATCGTGAAGTTGCGCTGTTCGCCTATGTTGTCATTCTGGACCTGGGCGCGCTTGCCTGGTGATCCTGAAACCCTGGCGGCGCCTGCTGCTTTTGAGCTATTTCGGAACGCTGGGGCTGTACATCGGCTGGTACTCAAGCTTCTACGACGTCACCCAGGTGCGGATGACGGTTGGCTTTGCCACGCTGTTCTTCGCCATCTTCGCGGTGGCGCCGTTGTTGGCGCAGCCCGCAGCGAAGGGATGGATGTCGGATTCGGTGCCCCCCCTGGTGGCCGTGGTCAACGCCGCCGGATATTTTCTGCAGATCTACATCATGTTCGAGGAGATCGGTACCAAGGACACGGCATGGTTTGCCCTCGCCCTGGCGGCCCTGTACATCTTCCTCAGCCGCCAGGCTCGCGGCCGGGCCGATAATCCCGAGGCGGCCAAGATCGTCGACTTGCTGCATCTTGCGCTCGCCATCGGGTTCATCACGGTCGCCATTCCCATACGGCTCGATGCTCACTGGATCACCATGGGATGGTTCGTCGAAGCGGCAGTGCTGTTGTGGGTAGCCGACCGGATTCATTCGGAACTGCTCAACGTATTTGCCGTCGGCGCTCTCTTACTCGGCGTCGGCCGGCTCCTGCTGATCGATAATTTCTAGCATCACACGTCCGATCTTCAATACCCGGATGGCGACGTACGCGGTGGCGATCGCAGTGTTAGGCGCAGTTGCCTGGTATGGCAGCCGCCGGAACGATGAAACCGGACGAACCGCTGCTGCCGTGTCCGTGGTTGCCTTGAACCTGCTGGCTCTCATAGCGCTGAGCCGCGAAGTCGCCGACTATTACTCGCAACAGTTGACGAGCCTTCGTCCCCAGGGGCAATGGGATCCATCCGCGTGGACAGACTGGCAGCATGTGAAAATCGCCCGCGACTTCACCTACTCTGCCTTGTGGATGGCCTACGGCGCCATGCTGATGGTGGTGGGCTTCTGGCGGCGTTCGGCATTCGTGCGCTGGCAGGCGCTGGTCCTGATCGCTTTCACCATCGGCAAAGTCTTCCTCTACGACGTATCGGAACTGGATCGCGGCTACCGCATCGTGAGTTTCATCGTGCTCGGAGCGCTGCTGCTGGCGATTTCGTTTGTCTACCAGCGCGACTGGCTCCGACTGTCCGGCCGAAACAATTCCGCAGAGAGTTCAGGAGAGAGTCCAGCAGGAAGCCCAACAGAAAGTCCGGCGGGCCGATGAAGTCCTTTCTGTTCGCGCTCGGGTTGACGGTGGCTCTCGGTGTGTCCCTACCTCCCGAGCCTTCGATCTCCTATTTCACCAACGTCCGCGACCTCCGCATCTCACAACCGGATGCGCAGAATTACTTCGTCGTGGACGAAGAGATATGGACGCGTGCGCGCCCCGATCTTGGCGGACCTGCGAATTTACGATGGCGAATCCCAGGTGCAATATGCGCTCAGCGAAGAGCGCGGAGGAACGTCCAGCCAGGAAGTCGCTGCAAAAATCCTCAATCTGGGCAGCGTTGACGGGCGTACCGAGTTCGATCTGGACCTGTCCGATGCGAGCACGGGACAAATCGGTGAATACGATCGCATCCGGCTGAGTGTTGATGCCAAGGATTTTGTGGTGACTGCCGCAGTCGCCGGCAGCAACGAACTCAGCGCGAAATCCGCGACTCAATTGCCGCCGGCGACGCTCTATGACTTCACTCGCGAGGATCTGGGTTCCAATTCCGTGTCTGAAGTTGCCGCCTTCGAGCTTTTCGTTATCTGCACGTCAAGCTCTCAGCCGGGATCTCGCCCGCCCAGGTCAAGGGCGCGTCGGTTTACAACCTGCAGGAAACGAAAGCCGTCTGGACCAGCGTGGGGTCATGCAGCGCGCCATCGCAAATCGCGCGCACGACCGTCATCACCTGCAGTGTCTCCGCCGCACGTTCCGGTGGATCGCGTCCGCTTTCAGGTGGATCCGAAGCAGGTAAATTTCCGGCGAGCGGTTGCCATCTCGGACGCAAGCGACCATCGTTACGGAGCGAGCGGCGAGATTACGCGGGTGCGGATGAATCGCGGCGGCACCACGGTGGTCTCGGAGGAGATGGATGTGCCGATCGAGCACGGTTCCGGCCAGGTGAAGATCACTGTGGACAACGGGGACAATCCACCCTTGGCGTATCGCGGGCGTGCAGCTGCTGTCGGTTGAGCGGCGCAGTCTATTTTGATCCGCAGGGCAAGTCCCAGCTCAGGCTTTACTACGGCGACGACAAACTCGATCCCCCGGTCTACGACTACGCCAGGTTCTTCAAGGCTGATCCGGCGGCAGCCAAGGCAGAGCTTGGACCTGGCCGTCACAATTCGGCGTTTACGGGGACGTCCGGATGATCGGCCGTGGTCGGAGCGCCACAAGGCGGTCATGTGGCTGGCGATGATGGTGGCGGTTGTAGTCCTGGCGGCACTGGCGATTCGCGGATTAAGAAGTGGTCATCCTGAGCATCAACAATGTCATCCTGAGCGGAGCAAGATTTCGCTTTGCGAGATTGCGGAGTCGAAGGACCCCTATAGCCACGATGCATTGCCGGGAGTAGAGGTCCTTCGACTCCGCAGCACTTCGCTTTGCGAAGTGCCGCTCGTGCTCAGGATGACAAGAATGTGCAGCTGGATGACAATCGGATTTAGCGCATCGATTCTTCGACTTCAGAAATCCAGTCGGGTCGTTTCAGCACTTCGCGAGGCTTGGGGCCGTCGGCGGCGCCCACGATGCCGTCACGCTCCATCAGATCGATCAGGTGGGCGGCGCGGCCATAGCCGATGCGCAGGCGGCGTTGCAGCAGGGAAGTGGAAGCCTTGCCGAACTCAACCACCAGGCGCACGGCATCGTTGTAGAGCGGATCGTTTTCTTCGTCACCGTCTTCGCCCGCGGCGCCGGCTTCACCGGACGCGTTCGTCTTTCGGAGCTTGCAGGAATTTCTCTTCGTACTCGGCCGTGCCCTGCGACTTCCAGAACTCGACCACGGCCGCGATTTCTTTCTCGGTGACGAACGGCGCGTGCAGCCGATGCACGCGGGCTGATCCCGAAGGCAGATAGAGCATGTCGCCGCGTGCCCAGCAGCGCTTCGGCGCCGTTGGCGTCGAGAATGGTGCGCGAGTCCACCTTGGTGGCGACGCGGAACGAAATGCGGGCCGGGAAGTTGGCCTTGATCAGGCCGGTGATTACATCGACCGATGGCCGCTGCGTCGCCAGCACCAGATGAATGCCGACGGCGCGCGCCATCTGGGCCAGGCGCGTGACCGACTCTTCCACGTTGCCGGAATCCAGCATCATCAGGTCGGCCAACTCGTCGATGATGATGACGATGTAGGGCAAGCGGCCGGTCTTCGGAATCCTCGCCAAACAGGCTGCGCGTGCCTTCGTCGTCGAACAGTTTGTTGTACTGCTCCATGTTGCGCACGCCCTTTTCGGCCAGCAGTTTCAGGCGGCGTTCCATTTCGCGAACGGCGTTGCGCAGCGCATTGGCAGCCAGCTTGGGCTCGGTGATGATCGGCGTAAAGAGATGCGGGACGCCTTCGTAGTTGCCCAATTCCAGCCGCTTGGGATCGACCAGGATCAGCCGCACCTGGTCGGGCGTGGCCTTGTACAGAATCGACATGATCATGGCGTTGATGGCCACGCTCTTGCCCGCGCCGGTCGAACCCGCGATCAGCAAGTGAGGCATGCCGGCGAGATCGGCGGTGACGATGCGTCCGTTGATGTCTTTGCCCAGCGCCAGGGTCAGCTTCGATTTGGTGCCGATGAACTCGGATGACTCGATGTTCTCGCGCAGCCAGATGATTTCGCGCTCACGGTTGGGCACCTGGATTCCGACCGTAGACTTGCCCGCCATGCGCTCGATCAGAATGCTCTCGGCTTTGAGCGCCAGGCACAGGTCGTCGGTGAGATTGGTGATGCGGCTGTACTTGATGCCGGCTTCGGGCTTGAATTCGAAAGTCGTGACTACCGGCCCGGGATTGATCTGCGTCACCTGCCCGTGGACGTCGAACTCGGAGTACTTTTCCGGTGAGCACCTGGGCCAGCAACTTCAATTCGTCGGCATCAATCGCCTGCTGCTCGTCGGGACGGTGCAGCAAGCTGCTGGGCGGCAATTTGAAGCCACCAGCCGCGATGCGTGGCATCGTCGTCTTCGGCTTCGCTCCGGTGTCGGCGCGCTCCGTGACTTCAACATCCGGAATGATGGCTTCCGGCACATGGCGTGGCTGCGGCTCGATGGTCGTATTCCTCACCTCGGCTGGTCGCGGTCATGCGGTCGATGCCGGTAGCTCGAACCGGCTCAGGCGCATAGGACGGGTGCTGGAGCCGCAGGGGAGCGCGCTGGAATCAATTGAGCGGTGACCGTCGGCCGAGTAGCGCGCCGCTTTTCCAGCTCCTTCTGCATCTTCTTTTTCGCCCGGTTGTCCTGCCAGTCTTTGTAGCGGTTCCAGAGCGCAACTACGAAGGCGAAACGGGTCGGCGCCCAGACTCGCAGGGAGGCGAAAGAGAAAGCGGTCGTGAGATACAGCGCTACCGCCAAAATCGTGGCGCACACGATGTATGCGCCGGCCAGATTCAAGTAATGGATGAGGACATCGCCGACGATGCGTCCCGCCAGGCCCTCCATGGGAATCACGCCCATCCAGCGCACGTGTCCGGGCATCAGGCGCCAGCAGCGCCGGGACAAACATCAGCAGCCAGAGTGCCCCCAGAGACTTCGCAACCGGCGACGTGACCTTGCGCGAGCGGAACCAGCGCGAACCCAGCGCCCCCAGGAATACAGGAACCAGAAATGCTCCGATTCCGAAGCCTTGCAGCATCAGGTCGGAGACAATCGCTCCCACCAGGCCGACCCAGTTGCGCGCGGACTGCGAGCCGGTCAGCACGGACGCGCTGTTGAACGAAGGGTCAAGCGGAGAATACGAGGCCAGGGCCAGGAACAACAGCAGGCCTGAAATACAGAGCACGAACCCGATCAGCTCATTGAGCCGCCGGTTGTTCGTGGGAGCGAAGATCTGTGAGAAATACTTCATGGGGCATGGTCGGCAGCCCGCAGCGATGAAATGCTTCAGGATGCCGGAAGCTGGCCAGAACAACTAATTATGTCAAGAACCTTCCGGCGGAACAATGAAGGAATTCGGAAACAGTATCGAGTTAGTTTCTGGGTAGCGCCGACGCCCCGCCGGCCCAAACGGTGGGCAGAATGTCCGCGCACAAGGTGGGGTTGCTAAGTGAGAGCAAGGGAAGAATTGCTTTCTGTCATGCTCCATCTACCGGCAAGCCCCTGCCAAGCTTCGCTCGGCCGAACAGCCGAGGGCGGCTGGGCCAACGTAGTCTGTGGCAGTTAGCCAGCAAGTCTCGCCGCGAACACCAGCACCAGAATTCCCACGACGATCCGATACACCGCAAAGGGCACAAACCCGCGCTTTCTCACCCAAGCCATGAACCACGCCACCGACGCATAGGCGACCAGATATGAAACCACAAACCCAATCGCCAGCAAGCAGCCATTGGTTCGAAGTAATCTGCGAAACCCCGATCGGATTCTCACCTTTTCCCATGACTGACTTGAGCAGCGTGTAGCCGGTGGCGGCAATCATGGTCGGAATGGAGAGGAAGAAGGAAAACTCCAGGGCCGAAGCTCGCGACATCCCGGCCAGCTGACCGCCTGCAATGGTCGACATCGAGCGCGACGTCCCGGGAAACAGACCCGAAAAGAATCTGGCAGAAGCCGATCCATACCGCTTGTCCCAGGCTCATCGCTTCCATCTTCCAGGTACGAATGCTGCTTGACGGCGCGCCCGGTCCTGCCGCCTCAGATTTAGCCTTGGCCGCGTCGATGATCCACATCACGATTCCACCAATCAGCAGCGACCAACCGATGATGGGCATGCTTTCCAGGTGCTTGCCGATGACTTTGGTTAAGCAGAAACGAGGGAATCGCAGTCACCACAAACGCGATCAGCACCAAGCTGAGCGGATGGGTCAGGACGGTGCGATCCCCGCTCTCGCCCTGGGGAAATGTGGACAAAAATTTTGCGATCCGGTCACGGAAGTACACCGGCAGGCACAGAATGGCGCCCAGCTGAATCACGATGGTGTACATCTTCCAGTAACCGTCGGACAGGCTGATGTGAAAGAGCGCCTCCGCGATGCGCAGGTGCGCGGTGGAACTCACGGGAAGATACTCGGTGAGACCCTCGATAATTCCCAGGACCACGGACAGCAGGTAGTCGTTCAAGCTTCCTCCGGAGAGTACGAGAAGACAGTATGGCAGAGGTGGCCATGTCTTTGAATTGGCAGCCGAGACTCCCGTTGTTCCACGGCTGCGAGCGGATCTATTGCGAAACTTTGAATTTCAGCGTCTCGCGGTACGCGATGCGGGACAATGTTCCTTGCTTGTAGTCGGTCAGCCAGATTGAATCGTGCCCAAAGCGCAAAGAATCGCCACCCGGACCAATCCACTGGCGGACCACTTTGTTGGTTGTGGGATCAATGGCAGTGAGCGGCACGTTTAAAAGCGTGGCCCAGATGAAACCGGCTCCCCATGCGATGTCGCCACCGCTCCCGGGAATGCCAGCGTGATTGTGGCAGTCACCTTTTTACTCCGCGCCTCAATACGGGTTACCGTACCGTCCCCTTGGTTCAGAGTCCAGATCGAACCTGCACCAGCCGTCAGAAATCGCGGCTTGGGCCCAACTGGGATTACGGCCATGACGTTGCCCGTTGTTGCGTTGACGGCAGTCAACAGATTTGCGGTCCCGCTGGTGATCCAGACCGCGCCCTCGCTGAAGCTTGGATTGTAAGAACCCCGCGCGATTGAAATCTTTTGGCGGAGCTGGTTCGTGGCCGGATCGATGCGGGCGAGGGTACCGGCGTCATCGCTGACGACCCAGACGCTATCAAGGCTGGGCTGCGATCCCACCCTCTTCGCCGGCCGGCCCGAAGGGAAGAATCGCGCTGATCCGGTTGGCGCTTGCGTCAACCCGCGCAAGCGAGTTGGGTTGGCCACATAAGGGTATCCAGAGGCTGCCAAAGCCGAATGCCAGGCCCGCGCAGGGATCACCCGGCACCGGAATGACGGCACCTTCTTTGTTGTTCTTCGGATCGATGCGGTGAACTGACGCAGGCTTCGAGCTGGCGACCCAAACCGCATCGTCTGTGATCTCGACCCAGTCTGCATTTTCTCCGATTTTGAATGTGGCTTCGGGCTTGAGGGAAGCGAAAGGGACTTGAACTTCTTTTATTCGGGGCGGCGAAATTTTGGGCTCTGCACTGGAATTTTGCGATAGCGCCTGTACCGAAAGCATCGCGACCATGAATACGAAAACGGTTTTGACGAGGAAGCCAGACTCGCCATGGCGGGTCACTGCGTGACGTTTCCGTAGGTCGGGACGCCTTGCTCCATCAGGTAGAGCAGCCGCTGGGCGCGGGTGGCCCAGTCCTCGGACGAGGTTTGCGACGCCGCTCTCTGCGCCAGTGCCACAGCCTTAGCGCGCGCTTCCTCGGACTTCTTCGGTTCTTCTTCCGTTTTGTAGATCTCGATCAGGGCTGACCAGCGCCAGGCGGCGTCATACAACGCCTCGGTCGCTGCGGGAGACTGGGGATGCTCGGTGGCGTACTTCTCGTAGATTTCTGACTCCTTCACTGGACACTTCGAACTACCCTGCCAGTCACCGCACAGCTTATTGTCGATCAGATGGAAAGCAGCCAGGTCGGCCCACTTGGTGCCGGGATATTTCTTGATGACCTCTTTCATGTATTTCTCTTCCATGCCTTCGCGCAGGTAAGAGTCGCGCTCCCGCGCCGATGGACGCGAAGATACGTCCAGCTTCTCCAGTTGCCAGCGGATATCGGCGGAGCGATACATGGCCTCGCCCGCCAGGGGCGAGGTGGGAAAATAGTCGGCGACACAGTAGTAGAGGCGCATGGCATCCTGGGCTGCGCCATTGCGTCCGCGTCGTCGGCTGGCCTGGTCTTCGGAGTCGACTGCCTCGCCAAACAGTATCTTGTCGCCATTCGGAGTGGAGGCCCGCACCACTCCTTTGTCGAGCACCCAGCCGGTGACGGTACGTTCCTCGGTGAGGTTGGCTTCGACGTGTGCCCACTCGCGGCTGGTTTCAAGCACAATGATTTCGCGCCCTCGATCCATTTCGGCGAGTTTCGCTGAACTCGTATCGGGCGAGAGATAGATTTGGGCGACGCGCACGACGGCGCCGCGCTCGAAAGTGGCGGCAGCGGCGGGAATGGCAGAAGTGATACGAGCAGGCAGCCAATAGCCAGAAATGCCCTGGACAAAGTAGCGCCGCCGTCTCGACGGCCGTCCGGCGGGCGTTCCGCTCGCCAAGTGCGAGACACGCTCGCGACAGCCGGCGGGGTGCCGGCGCTACCGGGAGACGTCATGCTCCCTCCTTGCTTAGTTCCGCCAGCACCTCTGCTTCGACGTTTCCGCCGCTGATGACGGCCACGTTTATCGTTGTTCTGGGCAATTGGTCCCGGTGAAACAGGAATGCTGCCACCGCCACCGCTCCGCTCGGCTCGGCGAGCGTCTTGGGATCGGTTGCCAGAAGCTGCATCGCTTTTCGGATTTCATCCTCGCTCACGGTCACAATGTCATCCACGTAGCGACGGATGTGTTCAAAGTTGATGGCGCCAATGCTCTGGGTGCGCAGCCCGTCGGCCAAAGTCCGCGTGGTTTGTTCCGCTGTGGACTGCACGATCTTTCCGGATCGCAAACTGGCCTGCGCGTCGGCGGCGAGTTCCGGTTCCGCGCCGATCATCTTCACCGCTGGGCCTGCTCAGTTTGATCGCGGCGGCGATTCCGCTGAGCATGCCTCCTCCGCCGACGGGAGCGATAACGGTCTCCACTTCAGGCAAGTCTTCGAGGATCTCCAGTCCCATGGTGCCTTGTCCGGCGATAATCATTTCGTCGTTGTAGGGAGGCACGATCACGTATCCGTGCTGCGCGGCCAGTTCTTCGGCCTTGGCCTGCCGCTCGGAACTTGCCGGACCCACCAGTATGATCTCCGCGCCCAGGGCAAGGGTTGCCTCGCGTTTGACCGCCGGTGCATTGTCGGGCATCACGATGACCGCTTTCACCCCCAGCGCTCGCGCCGCATAGGCCACGCCCTGGGCATGGTTGCCGCTGGAATAGGTAATGACGCCGCGGCTGCGTTCTTCTTCGGAGAGCGAAGCGATCTTGTTGTACGCGCCCCGCAGCTTGAACGATCCGATGGGCTGGAGATTTTCCGGCTTGAGATAGAGCTGGCGGTTGTCTTTCTTGTCGGCGTCGTGGATGTGTGACGGAATCAGTTTGGTGCGGACGGCAACGCCGCGCAGGCGAGATTGCGCTTCGCGAATGTCGTTGAGAGTGACGATGAGAGTGTCTCCCATGTCATCCTGAGCGGAGGGCTCCTTCGCTTCGCGAAAGAGCGCGCAGTCGAAGGACCCCTACTCGCCAGGCAATGTACTTAGCGGTAGGGGTCCTTCGACCGCGCGCCAAGCTTCGCGAAGCGAAGTCTGTACTCCGCTCAGGATGACAACTCCTAGATCTCCAGTATTACCGGCATGATCAGCGGACGCTTCTGCGTCTGCTTGGAAACGTAGCGCTTCAGATCGGCGCGAATCTTTTCCTTGATCACGCCATAGTCGGCTTTTTCTTCGGCGCTCGACGAATCCAGAGTCTGCATCACGATCTGGCGTGCGCCATCGACGAAGCCGTCTTCTCCCGGAGAAAATCCGCGGGTCACGATTTCCGGCGACGTCTCCACCTTGCCGGTGAGCTTGTTGATGGCAATGATCGGCAGCACAATGCCGTCTTCGCTCAGGTGCCGGCGGTCTTTGACAATCAAGTCTTCCACCACGTCGGTTCGCGATCCCGAGTCAATGCAGACCCGCCCAACATTCACGCGGCCGGCCTTGCGCGCGCCCAGTTCGTCGAACTCGAGGACGTCGCCGCTCTCGATCAGGATCACGTTCCCGACCGATCCTTTCATCGCTGCCGCCATCTCCGCGTGCAGCTTCAGTTGCCGGTATTCGCCGTGGATCGGGAATGAAATACTTCGGCTTCACCAGGTTGATGATCAGCTTCAATTCTTCCTGGCTGGCGTGACCGCTGACGTGCACCGGCGGCGACGAACCGTCGTCGTAGATGACGTGCGCCTCGCGCCGGAACAGGTGGTCGATCATGCGATAGATGGCTTTCTCGTTGCCCGGAATGATCCGCGACGAGAGCATTACCGTGTCGCCCTTTTCGATCTTGGCGTGCTTGTGATTGTCCACCGCAGCGCGGGAGAGCGCCGACATGGGTTCGCCCTGCGTCCCACTGATCAGCACGCAGACTTTTTCCGGCGGAAAGTTCTTCATCTCGCCGGGATGGATCAGCAGACCCTCGGGAATCTCGATGTAACCGAGATCTTCGGCGATCTCCGCGGAGTTGTTCATCGAGCGCCCGGCAAACGCCACCTTGCGCCCATGCTGCCACGCCATCTCCACCGCCAGCTTGATGCGATGGATGGAAGATGAAAAGCACGAGATGAACAGGCGCCGCTTGGTGTGCGCGAAGACTTCGTCAAACTTTCGCCGCACCGCGCGCTCGCTCGGCGTGTAGCCTTTGCGCTCGACGTTGGTCGAATCCTGGAACAGCGCCAGCACCCCGGTCTTGCCGTATTCGGCGAAGGCGTGCAGATCGAACAACCGGTTGTCGGTAGGCGTGGGATCGACCTTGAAATCGCCGGTATGAATGATCACGCCCAGCGGAGTGTGCACGGCGAGCGCCACGCAATCCACCAGGCTGTGCGTGACCTGGATGGGGCTGATGGTAAAGGGCCCGATCTTGAAACTCTCGCCCGCGCGGATCTCGCGCAGATCGGCGTCGTCGAGCAATCCGTGCTCTTCGAGCTTGTCTTCGACGTAGGCCAGGGTGAACTCCGTGCCCCAGACCGGCACGTTCAACTCGCTCAGGATCCAGGGCAGCGCGCCGATGTGGTCTTCGTGCCCGTGGGTGAGAATGATGCCCTTCACCCGCTGGCGGTTTTCGATCAGGTAGGAAATGTCAGGGACAACAATATCGACGCCCAGCAGTTCGGCTTCGGGAAACATCAGGCCGCCGTCGATGACGATGATATCGTCACCCCAGCGTACGGCCATGCAGTTCATCCCGAACTCGCCCAGGCCGCCGAGGGGTACGATGTGCAATTTTCCAGTTGGCATGCGGAGTATTGATCGTAGCACAAGGAATGTAGGCGCGAGGCATCCGCGTGGAGCAGCCGCTCTCGCCGGCCTGAACGCCGGCAGAGTTACGTTGGTGGAGGATCAAGGGAACATTGTTCTCACTGAGGTTCGACCACGATGCCTTGGCGCGTCGCAATGATCGACAGTTTCGCGGCCGAGGGCGCCCGCGCCACACATCAACCGTAATCTTCCCACCAGGCGCGCATCTGCGATAAGGTTGAACTACATGGTGGAGCAGGAGCGCAAAACCTGGTTGCGGCGGCGGGTGGAGGACGGCATGCGCCGCGGCTTCCAGCGCGCCTACGAAACCGTCAAAGTGGATCCACCCAAGTTTCTGCTCCAGGTGCGGGCCGCCTACGGCCTGCCGATCACCAGTTTTCAGGGCGTTTATTCGCTCGAGGTCGCACAGCTCGACGTGCTGGCGCACCGCGTAATTCGCAGCGGGATGAAAGTCGCGGCGGCCGAAGGCGCCGGATTTGGCTTGGGCGGCCTGATCACCATCATTCCCGATCTGGGAATTCTTTCGGGCGTGACCTTGCGGACCATTCAGAAACTCAGCCTGCTCTACGGCTTCGAATTCAACACCGAAGAGGAAACGGCGGAACTGTGGATAGCGGCCGCCAGCGCCGCCGGCGTTGATATCAGCCGCGAGTTGCTGGAAAAAGAAGTGGTCAGCCGCTTCGTGCCCCGCGTCATCCAGCGCATTGCCGCGCAGGCCAGCAGGGAAGTGGTGGAAAAATGGTCGGGACGGATCATTCCTCTTGCCAGCTCCGTGATCGGCGCCGGCTTGAACTATTATTTCGTCCGCGCCTGGGGAGAACGCGCCCGCTCGCACTTCCGCAAACGCCACATGGAGATTCGCGGCCAGATGGCATAAGGGAAGCTGATCGTCGTCTCAGATCCCCCGAGGGCACTGCCATCGTAAGTTCGGTTGAAGGAGTTTCCTTGCGTTCTTTGCATGGTACCTTGCTCCCTTGGCGGTAAAGCTCTTAACCGCAAAGGGAGCAAAGGAGCCGCATAGGTCGCAAAGAGAACCAATGAAAACGTTCGACTGCGCCGCCATTCTCTTCGATCTCGACGGAGTTCTCGTGGACTCCACCGGCTCGGTCACTCGCCAATGGCGACGGTGGGCTGAGGAGCACAACATCGATCCGCGAGAGAGTTGTTGAGATCGCACACGGCGTTCGCACCATTGAAATCGTCCGGAAGCTGGCGCCTCATCTGGATCGCCGAAGCCGAAGTCACGAGACTGGAGAAGCGGGAAGCGGACGACCAGGAAGGCGTCGCCGTGATGCCCGGCGCGGCGGACTTGCTGAAGGCGATTCCCGAAGGCCGCTGGTGCGTGGTCACTTCCGGCACCCGCTATCTGGCTACGGCTCGATTGAAGCTCGCCAACCTGCCCACTCCGAAAGTGCTGGTTTCAGCGGATGACGTTTCAAAAGGCAAGCCCGATCCCGAACCCTATCTCATGGGAGCCAAACTGCTCGGTGTGAATCTCCCAGAGTGCCTGGTGATCGAAGACGCTCCCGGCGGGCATTCGCGCCGCCCACGCAGGAGGAATGAAAGCCATCGGAATCACCAGCACGTATCCGGCGCTCGGAATTACAGGAAGCAGATGCGGTAGTTCAGAAGTTGGCGCAGATCAAAGTTAGAGAGTGGTCAGGCGGTCCGGAAGCACTAACAGTAAGCCGTCGGATAGGACAGCCGCGAAGTCGGCGTAGAATGCAGCCCGGGCGCAAGCCCGGGTGAAGAAAGCGAGAAATGTCAGATCCCCCGAAGGGGGCGAAAGAAACCGCCGTCGCAAATCTAGCGCAACCACTCTTCCAACTCAATCCTCTGGTCCGTTCTTCTCGTCGCGATACTTCACGATGACCGGCGTGTAGAGCGAAAGATTCCACATCCGCCGCTTGACCCTTTTTCACCGCTCGCGATCCGGGCACGACCACGGCATTCTCCGGAACTTCCAGAGGCTTCTCGTCGGTTGCCTTGTAAACCTGGCCGCGCACGATGTCGTAGAGCGGCGTGGAGCGGGTCAGAATCGTTCCCGCTCCCAGCACGGCCCGCGCCCGCACCAGCGTGCCTTCATAGACGCCGCAATTGCCGCCCACCAGCACATCGTCTTCGATGATGACCGGCGCGGCGTTGACCGGTTCGAGCACCCCGCCAATCTGGGCCGCCGCGCTCAGATGCACGCGCTTGCCCACCTGCGCGCAGGACCCGACCAGGGCGTGCGAATCCACCATCGTGCCTTCGTCCACATACGCGCCGACGTTGATGAACATGGGCGGCATGCAGATCACCGAAGGCGCGACGTAGGCTCCCTCGCGCACCGACGATCCGCCGGGAACCACGCGCACTTTGTCGGCCACGGCAAACTGACGGGCGGGAAATGTGTCTTTGTCTACGAAGGAGAGCGTCGCGTCGCCCATCTTCGTGAGTTCGCCCAGACGAAAGCCCAGCAGGATGCCCTGCTTCACCCAGGCGTTCACCTTCCAATCGCCGTTGATCTTCTCGGCGGCGCGAATCTTTCCCTGCGTGAGCTGCTCGCGGAAATCGAGGAAGATGTTTGCGGGCGTCTGGATTTCGTTCCACCTCGCCCAGCGTGGCCAGGCGCTCGATCGCAGATTGCAGGGAGGACATGAGAAGGGAAGTATAGAAGAAAGAATTTCAGATTGCAGATTCTAGATTTCAGATTGGACGGCCTTCGTGCTGGTCATCTGACAGTCATGAGAGCTGGGGCTCTTCAATCTGAAATCTCAAATGCACTTGCACTCGCTCCGAATCAGCACGCCCGGCATGTGATGCGATGCCTCGCGCGCCTCGGAGAGCGTCGCATACGGACCATGCCAGCGGGCATGGTTGGCATCGTGTCCCGCCGGGCGTCCTTTGCCGTGATTGCACTGGCCGCAGCCCGAGCGGTGCAGCACGATCTTGTGCGGCCCGGCCAGCCAGTTTTCGTAGACGTAGAAATCGGCCGCTTCCGCGGCGGCGGCCGGCTTGCTGATCAATCCCGCCTCGGCAGCGATCTTTTGCAGCTTCGAGCGGGTATCGCGGCGCATGGGCAGCATGGGCAGCCGATACACTTCTTCGATCTTGCCCATCATGGCCAGCACGGCCTTCACCGGCAGCGGATTGGACTCGATAAAGTTCGCCAGCATCAGCGGCAGATATTTGCGGTGAATGCGGCGGGCAGTTTCCCAGTCGTTGTTCAGCGCGGCCCGCGTCATGTCGGACATTTCGCGCGGAATTTCGTTCGAAGCCACCGAAATAATGCCCACGCCACCGAGCGCGATGAGCGGCAAGGTGACGGCGTCATCGCCCGACAAAACCGCAAAGTGTTCTGGAACGACGTTGCAGACTTCCGCCATTTGAGCTGATGTTGCCGCTGGCTTCCTTGACTCCGGCGATGTTCGGAACTTCGGCCAGCCGCGCCAGGGTGGCTGGTTCGATGTTCGCGCCCGTGCGTCCGGGGACGTTATAAAGAATGATGGGCTTGTCCACGGCCTCCGCGATGGCGCGGAAGTGCCGGTACTGTCCTTCCTGCGTCGGCTTGTTGTAGTAAGGCGACGCAGTGAGTATGCCATTGACCCCGGGGAGCGCGGCCAACTCTTTGGCTTTGTTGACGGCGTCCTGGGTCGAATTCGAGGTCGCACCGGCCACAATCGGACAGCGCCCCGCCACCACTTCAACCGTGATATCGATGACCTGCAGCCATTCGTCATGCGAAAGTGTCGGCGTTTCGCCGGTGGTGCCGCAGGGAACCAGAAAATCAATGCCCGATTCCACCTGCCATGCGACCAGGTTGCGCAGGGCAGTTTCGTCGATCGAACCGTCCTGTCGAAACGGAGTGACTAGAGCCGTACCGCAGCCACGGAATTGCATGAGATAAAGATAACGCTAATGGGGGTGTGGACGAAACTGCAGACGGCCTTCTGACTGGCACGACCCCGGTAAGGGCGCGCGGCCCCGCCCGGCGCGAGCAAAGCTCGGCTCCTTAGGTCTCTCGCCAAATATCCTTAAAATCAAAAAATCCCTTTTTCCCAGCCAGCCACTCCGCAGCCCGCACCGCCCCCTCGGCGAATCCCCGGCGCGACTTGGAATCGTGGCAAAGGTAAATAGTGTCGTTGGGCGAATCCAGCACGATCTCGTGCATCCCAACCACATCGCCCTTCGCGGAACGAAGTGATTTCCAGCTCCTTGCCGGAGGCATCGCGAATAATCTTTTGCAAACGTCACCGCCGTTCCCGAAGGCGCATCTTTCTTGTGCTCGTGATGACGTTCAAAGATCTGTCCCGAATATTGATGCTGCAAAATTCCCGCCGCGGTGCGGGCGGCCTCGAACAGCAGGTTGATGCCGATTGAGAAGTTCGCGCCATACAGGAATCCGGACCCACTCTTTTCGACCAGCTGGCGCACCTTTTCCAGATCGCCGTACCAGCCAGTGGTTCCGACCACCATGTTCGTCCCCGCTCCGACGCAGGCCTCAATATTTTCCAGAACTGCCTGCGGCGTCGTGAAATCAATCACGACATCTACATCGCGCAGCTTCTCCGCGGTGAGCGCGGATGCATGGGGATTCTCCGCCGAACACAACAATGTGATGTCGTGGCCTCGTTCACGCGCCACCTCTGCGACCAGAGAGCCGGTCTTACCGCGTCCTAGGATAAGCAGATTCACAAGGAGTTCCTCGATATTCTGTGCTGCGGAGCAAAAGCCCAAACCGCAGCGGCTAAAAGCCGGACCGTTCTTAGCCAAGTGCGGCACGACTGAAGTCGTGCCCTCCCAGCTCCGCGCGGCTACGCGAATACTTCCGGATCCAAGTCCGAGAAGAACGTCTTGTGCAGCCGCTGCACTACGTCCGAGACCACGTCCTCTTCGACCACGAACGTCAGATTGATCTCGGAAGCGCCCTGCGAAATCATGCGGATTTTAACGTCCGCCAGTTCACCGAACACACGCGCCGCTATGCCAGGAGTGTCCCGCAAGATTCTCGCCGACCAGGCAGACGATGGCCTTTCGTCCTTCGTATTTTACGTCCGCCAGTTTGGCCAGGTCGGCTGCCAGCGGTGGAATCGATTCGTTGGAATCCACGGTGAGCGAAACGCTGACCTCTGAAGTCGAGACCACGTCCACCGCCACGCGATGCCGGTCGAAGGCGGCAAAGATCGAACTCAGAAAGCCATGGGCCAGCTGCATGCGAGGAGCAGCCACGTCCACAATGGTGATGCGCTTTTTCACCGCGATGGCCTTGAAGGAGTTCCGGCACTGGGGCGCGCGAGCGGTGATGCGAGTCCCTTCGCACTCGGGATTGCCGGAGTTCAGAATATAGACCGGAATATTTTTCTGCACCGCGGGCAGTACCGTCGCCGGATGCAAGACCTTGGCTCCGAAGTAGGCGAGCTCTGCTGCTTCATCAAAGCTGATTACCTTGATGCGCCGGGCGTCGGCGCTCATGCGCGGGTCGGTCGTCATCATGCCGTCCACGTCGGTCCAGATCTCGATGCGTTCGGCGCCCAGTCCGGCGCCTGCAATGGCGGCGGAATAGTCCGACCCACCGCGTCCGATGGTGGTGGTGATGCCAGCCTTGGAGGCTCCGATGAAGCCACCCATGACCGGGACTTTGCCCGCCGTCACCAGCGGCGCTACGCGCGACTGCAACCGTCTGATTGGTTTCTTCGAACTGAGGAGCAGCGCGCATGTGGGCGCTGTCGGTCACCAGCCACTCGCGGGAATCCACCAACGCGGAGGGCATGCCGAGCGCGGAAAATGCCGCTGCCACAATCTTACTGGACAGTATTTCACCGAATGCGGAGACGTAGTCGGTGGTGCGCGGCGTCAGTTCGCCCACGGCAGATATGCCGCGCAGCAATTCTTCCAGAGTTTCGAAGTCGGCTCCGAGGTCGCTGTGAAACTGGGTGAAGAGTGCCGTTCCCAGCAGTTCTCCGGCGGTGTTGTAGTGGCGCTCCTGCAACGCGCGGCAGAGCTTCAGCGCGGTCTTGCGATCGCCGGCCCCGGCGGCGCGTGCCATCGCCAGCAGTTGGTCGGTCACCTTGGCCATGGCGCTGACCACGACCACCGGCTTTTGCCCCAGGCGTCCTTTGACGATTGCGCCTGCGCGCTCGATCGCCTTGGCGTCCTGCACCGAGGTGCCGCCGAACTTCATGACGATCATTGAGGTAGATTCCTCAGGCAGGGAGGAAAGGAACCGAGCGCGAGAGTTGTGTGCAAGAGAGTCATCACTCAAGCCGAATTAGGAAACAGGATGGAGCAGCGCTTAGGCGCTGCATTGAAAGCCAGCGTATGGAAACGGGCTTTAGCCCCTGCGGTTCTTAGGAACAATTCACCCTCGGCGGCTAAAGCCGCCACCGAAGATAGGATCACCAAATGCAGGGCTGAAGCCCTGCTCCACCCTTACGCCGGGCCACTCACTCGAGATAGCCCTGCACCTTCAGCAACTCGGCATTCAGCAGCGCCGCTCCTGCCGCCCCGCGAATCGTGTTGTGCGAGAGCACGGTGAACTTCCAGTCCAGCACGCCACACGGACGCAGCCGGCCCACCGTGGTCGTCATTCCGTTTCCGGAGTCAACATCCAGGCGCGGCTGCGGACGATCGCTCGGACGTCACATACCGCACCGGCTGTTCCGGCGCACTGGGCAGCTTCATTTCTTGCGGCAGGCTGCGAAACTTGCTCCAGACCTCGATGATCTCTTCCGGCTTCGCTTTCTTCGTGAGCTTCACCGAAACCGATTCCGTATGACCATCTTCCACCGCCACTCGGTTGCACTGAGCGCTCATGCCGAACGAACCCATCACAATGCCCGATCCATTCAGTGTGCCCAGCAGCTTGCGGGTTTCCTCTTCCATCTTTTCTTCTTCTTTGGAGATGTAGGGAATCACGTTGCCCAAAATGTCCAGCGAAGCAACTCCGGGATATCCCGCGCCGCTTACGGCTTGCATGGTGACTGCCATCACCGTGTCGAGCCCAAAGGCGTGCTGCAGCGGAGCCAACGCGATGACCAGGCCAATTGCCGAGCAATTCGGATTCGTCACCACGAATCCGCCCGACTTCTTGCGCCACGCCTGGCATTCCAGCAGCTTGACGTGATCATGATTTACTTCCGGAATCACCAGAGGCACATCCTTTTGCATGCGCAGCGCGCTGGAGTTGGTGATGACGGCGCACCCGGCTTCGGCAAACCGCGGTTCCATCTCGGCCGCGATGGAGGCATCGAGCGCGGCAAAAATAACTTTGGGCGCGCCCTCCGGAGTCGCGGGCGCAACTCGCATTTCCGCTATCTGCTTGGGAATTGCCGTCTTCAGTTTCCAGCGGGCGGCGTCCGCGTAGAGACGTCCCTCGGAGCGGTCAGAGGCCGCCAGCCACGCCACCTCAAACCAGGGATGATGCTCCAGCAGCTGCACAAAGCGCTGCCCGACAATACCGGTAGCACCCAGAATTCCTATGGGGATTTTCGTAGTCATAAAGGTTTCTTGGAATTTTACAACACCGACGCCTCGGGTCCTTGGATCGAAGACAAAACAGGTAACTGACAAGTGTCAGTGTTCACAGTGCGGACCTTATGTTCTGGGAGTGATTTCGGAGCCGAAGGAATATTCATTCAGCGGCCCGAAACGCTTCTTCTCGGCATAGAGGCGCCAGCGTCGCCACACGATACGCAGGCTGGCCATGATGGGGATGGAAAGATAGATGCCCAGCACTCCCGCGATCTCGCCCCCGGCCAGCACGCCAAAGATGGCGGCCAGCGGATGCAGTTCCATGCTTTGTCCCATCACGCGCGGCGAAATCACGTAGTCCTGGATCAGGCGCCAGGCTCCGAGAAAAATCAGGAGCAACACCCAGTGGGGATAACTCATCAGCATCGCGACACTGAAGATGAGAACGGCCGCCACCAGCGGGCCGACCACGGGAATGAACTCCATCATTCCGCCCGCCGTGCCCAGCACCAGCGCATAAGGCACACCCCCCAGTTCCAGAAACGCTAAATAGGCGACAAACGAAAAAGCCGCCAGGGTCAACTGGGCGCGAATGAATTGGGCCAGCATCTGGTTCAGATCGCCCAGCACGCCCTCCAGGAATTCGCGCTGGGGACGGGAATGCACGAACGAGAGCAGGACTTCGCCGAAGGCGCGTCCGTCTTTGAGAAAGAAGGCCGCCAGGATGGGGACGACGATCAGCAGCCAGGCTTGCTGCGCGACGTCGGCCACGCGCAGGCCGATGCGCTGGGCCAGACCGAGAAGCTCAGTGCGGTGGTTGGCCAAAAGGTTCGATAGCTGCACCCGGGTGGATACGCTCCAACCCTGTTCTTTTCCGATCTGCTCGGCAATCTGGCCAGAACTGACCGTTTCGAGAAGTTTCGGCAGAGACTCGCTCAGACGCTGCCCCTGGCGCGCGATCTTGCGGTCCGACGAAAAAGAAGAAGGTAATCAGGAGAGCCACCAGCAGCGAGATAAATCAATCCGATGGCCCGTCCGCGTCCGCGCACCCATTTTTCGACTCGGGAGACGGCGGGGTCCATCAGGTAGGCAAAGAAGACCGCAAACAGGAAGGCGATCAGAGTGCGGCGGGCAATGTACAGAAAGCCGAGCCCCAGCGCGAACAGCAGCACCGTGAACAGGACCCGCGACGTACGTACGTCAATCAGGGACATTGAAACCTTTCCATACTCAGTCCCGCACCACTTCCGTATTATCGCTGGCGCACCAGGATCCGCATCAGCTTGAATTGATCGTCGAACCACAGCGACCAGTCCCCAGCATCGCTCTTGAGCACAAAATGATTGAGTTCGCGCTCGGCGCCGCGCACCTGCACCTTGTCTCTGCCGGTAAATGCCAGGCTTACGAGCAGGGAAGAACGCTGATGCGGATTGACGACGCCGAACTTCACCTGCTGGTTCTGCGGACAGGAGACCAGACCCTTGTCCTGGTGACAGCTGGTTGCGAGATACTTCCACACCAGAATCTCGCGGTGAACAAAGAAGTAGTCATCCAGAACGCTGGTTGAAACCGGTAACAGGAAAGGATGCTCTTCCTCTTTGTCCTGCGGATTGTTGGTGGAGCGCTCGACCAGAAGATTGTCGTTAGGCACAAGCACCGCCTGGGCTTTCCCGGGCATGACTTCTTTCCACTCGTACTTCCGCAGATCACCGTTGAGCGCGAGTTGCAATTCTGAGGATTGTGCCGCCGGATCCGCGCCCGGCTCGGTCCTGAATTCGGAAGTGGCAACGCTGCCCGCAGGGTTCTGCTGAATGGAAAATTTCTCGGTGGCGACCCTTCGTCCGTTCATGAAAACGCCAAAAGACCCGGAGTCCACGTTCTGGGCAGCAGGTTCCTTTGTCTTTACCGGAGCTCCGCCACGGCCGACCGAGACCAGCAAAAGGCACGAGATTCCCACCACCAGCAGCCGTTCTGAACTTCACGTTCGCACTCCTTCGAATTGTTGCCCTTCCAGATTCACCCGACTTCGACCGACTAGCGCGTGCCGTCGAGCGACTATCGAAGTCCCAGGCGGGCGATCACTTCCGCCGCCACCTCTTCTACATCTTTGCCCGCGGTTTCGATGCGTAACCCGGCCTTCAGGTAGCACGGCCGGCGGTCCTCATATAACCGGTGGAATTCCTTCACATCGCCGCGCAACGGACGTTCCAACTTGCTGCTCGCTGGCAACGGCGGAACAACTCATCCACCGGAGCGTCCAGGAAGATGGTTGACCACCCGGCCTCTTCCAGCAAGGCGGCATTGTTCGCCTGCGCGAAAGCGCCGCCCCCCAGAGCCACGACCTTGGCGGAAGCGCCCAGCTTCGTCCAACCAGCGAGCGCAGCGCCGCGTGCTCCAACTGGCGGAATACGGCCTCGCCCGACTGCCGAAAAATTTGCTCGATGGACCGTTGTTCCCGAGCCTGAATGCGCTCATCCAGATCTTCGAAAGGCCAGCCCAACTTGCGGCTCAAAGCGGCGCCCACGCTGCTCTTGCCGGCGCCCATGAAGCCCACCAGGACCACGGCCCGCACCCCGGAGACAGACGCAGACTTCGTGGTGTCAGACGGCCCACCGGGTCGAGTGCTCATGTATGGCGGCAAATTGCGGCGTCCTGACGGCGCCCGCCAGCCTCTCACTGTCGCTTGGTTTTTAGCGCGTCTTGTTTAACGCTTCTTGAGGTGGATTTTACCACTGAAGGAAAACAACCGGACCGAAGATGCTGCCTTGTTCATCGTACCTGCGAAGGCACTCCCTGCCCGGACCACGAAGGGAGTGTGTTTGGGTTCCAGCAGAAAGTCGTTCTCCACCTTGCCCCGGACGGAGCGCGCCGTCACGTCGATCGAGGCGTCGTTCGGTGCGCTGGCCTCGATATCTCCGCTGTGACTGGTCAGCATGTATTCGCCGCTGTTGCCGAAATCGCCTTCGTAGCGAATCTTTCCGCTGGTCGAATTTACCTGCACCAGCAGACCGTTCACCGAGTTCAACACCACGTCGCCGCTGACCGATGTGACTTCCACATGACCGTTGCGGATATTGTTCAGAGTCACGGAACCGTTCAGGGTTCGGACATGCACGTGAGCGTCGCTGATGTCGCGCACTTCCACATTGGCCTGGCTGCTTTCGAGAGTCACATCGCCGTGCAGACCCTCGGCATGCAGCACTCCGGTGGAGGACCGCAGGGTAACGCTGGCGTCGGCCGGCACGGATACTTCGTAGTCCACGCGGCCCGCGTCGGCATTGGCTCCGGAAAGAAGATGGCTGAGAATGTCCACGCGGTTTCCGCTCTGGGTGTGGTCAATCTCGACCTGCTCAGAATGGAGGACAGCAACCACGACGACCTGGCTGCTTGAGCCGGGCTTCACGGAAATCGGTCCGTACTGATTGGTGATTGAGATGACCGCCCCGGGGCTGACGGTAAAGCGGAATTCCTTTCGAAGCTCGGCCGAGGCGCAAATCGCCGTGGCCAGAATCACGAAAGTGACCAGTTGTACGCCCTGCGCTCTTGCCATAATTTTCCTCTCATAGTGTCGTCGAAACGACCCGCCGCGACTATGAGCTTCCGTACTGTGCTGCCAATCGCATCCTGCCTTAGGCGCGTGGCCGACTAGGGCAGGGAACGGTCCAAAGCCATCTCGTAAACGGTCGCGCGTTGCTCATAAGCGTCCATCACGATCTGCTGAGCTTCCTCGTCATTGGGATCAGCCTGAGCGGATTCCTCGGCATCCTTGATGTAAGCATTCACATTCTGCAGATTGGAAGCATATTGCGCCTGCATGGCCGGAGACCGCGAAGCCACGGCGGCCAGCAGTTGTTCATCTTCGATTTGCAGTGGATGGCTTCTTTTCGTGTCTGGGGTTGGTTAGTGCGGGAGGCGCTTGCGTGTCCTGTTTCACCGACAGTCTGGAGTCCGCTGGTCCTCTTTGGTAGATGACAATTCCGAAGGCGACCAGGACAAGGGCTGCCACGGGCGCCAGCCACGCCATGCTCCAGCGCTGCGGTCTCGCCGGCACCAGCGATGGTCCCAGCTGGGCATCACGGATGATGCCCTCTTGCCGCAATGTAATCTCGATTGCAGTTCCACACTCGCGGGCTGGGCTCGGCCACCTCTTGCAACTGCCGCGCTTCGCGGCGATCAGTTCGAGGTCCGCGACCAGACCCGAACACACGGGACAGGATCTTCAAATGTGATTCCTGCTCTGCTGTCCTGCCGCCCTCAAACTCTTCCGGTAACAATTCCTGAAATTCTGTGCAGTTCATACTTCATCTCCCCCAAAGGTACCGCCCTCTATCGCTCGCTACGGCTTTGCGGCCTTTTCGGCTCTGCTCGTCTTGAGCGATTCGCGCAATTTCATGCGCGCCTTGTGTAGCTGAGATTTGCTGTTGCCGATGGAGCATCCCACCATGGCAGCAATCTCGTTGTGTTCGTATCCTTCTACATCGTGCAATACAAAAATCCGTCGATATCCCGGCGGCAGCGCATCCACCGCGCGTTGCAGTCGCAGCCGGTCAATCGAGCCCGACAAGACTGGATCTTGTGCGCCCAGTTCTTTCTTCGGGGCCTCTTCCTCGTTTTCCAGCGTCTCTTCCAGCGGAACTACGGGAAGACTCTTCTTGCGCAACTGCATCAGGACAACGTTTACCGCCATCCGGTGCAGCCAGGTGGAAAAGGCTGATTCGCCTCGAAAAGTGGCAATCTTGCGAAATAACTGCAGAAAAGCTTCCTGGGTCAGATCCTCAGCTTCAGCGGTGTTGGCCGTCATGCGGAGGCACAGCGAATAAACGCGCCGCTTGTGCAGTCCGTACAAAAGCTGAAACGCTTCTGCATCGCCCTGCTTGGCTCGTTCGATCGCTTCTGCTTCGGAAAGCTTGTCGCCCTGTAGTTTTCTCGCGTCCGTCAAGTCGCCTTTTCCGGCCGCACTAATTCAGATGCGGCGTAACTATCTTTTCGTTGTACTGCTTGCAGGGTTTGACGCTGATCCGAACCCGCTTCGAGCCGGAACCCTCGTCCTGACTTGCGGCCCAACGCTCCGGGATGACCTTTGTAACTATCAGAAGCCTATCGGGGTCGGGCAAACCACGTCAACTATGGTTCTTTGTAGCTATGATTCTTGGTAGTTTCCTCAGTTTTCTGAACAATCGGCCGTTTGGGCGTATTGGGCACCTAGAGACAGACGCGGTTCTGAGCTTCAGCAGGCAAGAAGATAGCAGATGTGGGCCACGGTTCGCACCTGGGTTCGATACAGGCTTTTTCGCATATTCCCTGATTACGACAGGCTTGGCACTGGGGTGACATTTCTTGCCGAATGCAATTGCTTGAGAATGAGCACAGGCGCGGTTGGTCACACCATCAGCGAGCGCCCGGGAGAACCGAATGAAAACCAAGATTCTGATGATTGCACTTTTTTTTGTGTCCATGGCCCAAGCCAAGGAGCCCAGGGCTCATCAGTCTGGCACCTTGCTCCAGATGGACTCGGCGGAGTGCGGTGTGGATGAAAACAGCGGTAAGAGCTTTGTCGGCGAAGTGGTTGGTACCGATTCGGCGCACAAGAAGACTCATGCCCTACTCTGCCAGGAATACCTGTTGCAGAGCGATACCGTGATTTACCGCATTCGCCCCGTCGACGAAAAGCATCCCGTTCTGCTGCCGGTGGGTCAGACCGCTCAATTCCGCATTCACAAGGACAAGATGCTGCTGCAAGTGGAAGATGCCGATGACAAGGAACGCGCATATAGCGTCGTTTCAATGACGCCGCGTGCCGAGCGGAAGTCTGCCGAAAACAAGTAAGTCTCCCCCTGTACGTATTTCTCAGTCAGGGCGCGGGTCCGATCCGCGCCTGTCTTAACTCTGCTTTCTTGCTTGTAAATCCCAGTTTACTCGGGACTTGTCACGGCCTGATTCAGCGCCCAACCCTACGAAAGTTCGCGGCCTCTTAACCAACTGCTTACCCGCCTGCACCGCTCCTGCAGCAGTTCTTTCTCTGGCTGTTCGATTCCGGGGAAAGTTGTGTAAGCCAGAGAAGACCGAACCTAGGAGGAAATACCAAGGATGAAACGCGTTATTTTTCTATACGTACTATGCTGCGGATTAGCTTTGCCGTCGGGCCTCATGGCGCAAAGTTCTGATCATGTCGAAGTGGGGGTCTTCGCCGACTATTTGAACTTCAGCGCCACGGATCCTCATATCAACTTCGTCGGCGTGGGCGGGCGCGCCGCGTTCAACGTACATCCCAACGTTCAGCTGGAAGCCGAGATGTCCTACGATTTCAAGCGGAACTTCACCAGCGTCTTCTCGAACGGCGTCACAACTCAGTTTGTAAACACGAACCTGCGTCCCCTGACCGGGTTGTTTGGACCGAAATTCCAGACCAGCTCGGGACCGTTTCGGGCCTATGTCACTGGCAAACTCGGCTTTGTCAATTTCAGCGTCTCCGATCAGGACGCTCCCGCAGGGTTCGTGGGAGCCCTGGGCGGCATTCAGACCGGGGACACCCGTTTCGCCATGTATCCCGGCGGCGGAGTCGAAGGATTCTGGGGTCCCATCGGGCTGCGTCTTGAGGCCGGTGACGAGATCTACTTCGATAACGGCACGCATAATAACTTCAAAGTAACCTTCGGCCCGGCTTTCCGGTTCTAGACCGGAGCTAGACCGCGGCGGCAGCCTCCCCAGGCTGCCGCTTTTGTTTTGGGTACTGAGCGAGTTTCCAAAAATTTCATGAACCACGAAGGACACGAAGCATCACGAAGGCTTTCCTTCGTGTCCTTCGTTGTCAAAGGTTTATTGCAAGGCATGGATACGGCAACGCACCCGTGGTAGAGTGTTGCACTTCGCCGCGGCCAATTGGGCTCGGCAAGCTGATTCCGAAAGGAGTCGTCCATGTCTCTGATCTACGATCTTGTGAAAGATCGCCGGGTTCTGTCGATTGAAGCCGACAGCACCGTTCTCGAAGGCGCCCGTTTCATGATGGAAAATCGCATCGGCGCTCTGCCCGTGCTGCGCAATGGCGAGTTGGTAGGCATCTTCTCCGAGCGGGACATCATGAACCGTGTCGTGGCTCTCGGACGCCTGCCCGGCACTACGAAGATTTCTGAGGTCATGACGGCCAATCCCAAGGCGGTTAGTGTTGACGAAACCATAGAAAATTGTCTGTACCTCATGCGGGAATTTGGTTTCCGCCATTTACCCATCGTTGATGGCAAGGAACTGAAGGGATTGGTTTCTTCCCGCGACATTTTGTTGCGCTACGTTTCCCAGCAGGAAGCGGAGCAGCGGCGAAAAATAGGCTAATGGCGCAAACGCAACGGGAAGGGCACGACTTGCAGTCGTGCCGCAAGAGGGCTAAGTGAGGTCGGCTTCAGCCTCTGGGTCCGCTTTCCCGGCGCGAACTACCATGCTTCGACAACGAAAACCTCCGCAATCGAGCCACCTCCACAGCACACCTCGGCGGCTTAAAGCCGCAGCGCCTATAGGCAGATGCGCGGCGAGTAAACTCCTGCCCTTCCCAATTCCGTGGGAGACAGACCGCTTGGTTCGTGATCAGGGAATGATTGGGACTTCAGCCGCGCCGATGTACTTGTCCGCGGCGCCGTAGTAGAGCCAATAGTGGCCGTGCTGCCTAACCATCCCCTCCACAAAAACCACATTCGGAACCTGGCCGATCTTCTCCCAGGGCTTTTCAGGAGAGAAGATGGGTTGCTCGGATCGCCAGATAAGTTTGCGCGGATCCTTCCGGTCGAATACCGCAATCGCAGTACGATAGACCAGATTGTCATCGGCTGCGTTATAGAAGAGGACGATGCTGTCTTTGGTCACGATCGGCGGCGGCCCCGGCTCGACCACCCTGGAATCGAAACGCCCGGCACGCCGTGGAAGAATGGGAGTGTCCGTCGCCTCGGTCCAATGGAACAGATCCGCAGAATAGGCCAGCCCCATCTGGTCCGTCTTGTCTGCGCTCGTGCCAAGGAAATACATCCAGTAGTGGCCGTTGATCTTTTCCGGCACGATGGCTCCAGATTTTGTCCAGCCCACATTCCAATTGCCTTTGTAGGCCGGCAGAATGACGCCCCGGCGCTGCCAGCGCCGCAAGTCCTTGGAAGTCGCCAGGCAAAGCTGGGCATCCTTCTTGTTGTAGCCGGTGTAGGTCAGATAATAGGTGTCCGCGAACTTCACCAGGCGCGGATCTTCTACTCCGCCATCTTTCTCATAGTCAGTCTCAGGAGAGAGCACAGGTTGTGACGCCCGGGTGAAGTGGATGCCATCGGAACTCTCCGCGTAGCCCAGCCGGGACGTGCCGTTCTTGTCCTGGGCGCGGTAGAGCATGACCACCTTGCCGTTGCGGAGGATGACCGCCGGGTTAAAGGTGCCAGTCGATTCCCAGGAGTCGCCGCGGGGAGAAAGGATGGGAGCGTTCGAAACTCGGGGCCAGGGGCCACGCTTCCATTCCTGCTCCGACAGAAGCAAACCAGAGACGAAAAGAACCAGCAGCCCGAGGCGACGGATCCAGTTGCGCATCACGTTATCCGACTTTCCAAAAACGGGAACCCAATAACAGGCGCCGCGTAGGTCAACTAGCGTATCCTAGTATTTATGTATACCGCCGATGTGTTGAGAAACGTTGTGGCCTTGAGAAGTGAGATCGCCAACCTCCGCGACCTGAATGACCGCTATGCCAGCCAGCAAGACCCCGCTCCCATGGCCTCGCGCGCCAACGATGAGCGGCGTACCCGCCTTCAGGAAATCGTACGGGAGTTGGCGGCGCTTGCCAAAGACCAGCGTCCATAAGGGACGGCCAGAACTCTTTGCAGCGGATAAGCGTCAGCCAGTCCTCCCCCGATAGCCTTGTCATCCTGAAGGACTTCAGTCCTGAAGAATCTTGCACGCAGCTGCACAAGCCGCGCTGTGTATGCGCTTCACGCCAAATGCTTCGCAAGCTCAACATGACGCCGCGGAGAAGAGTATCTCAGTGTTGCAACGCTTCGATCTCGTCCGTCTTTCCCAGGTATTCGTAGCGCAGCAGCGCAATGGGCACATTGCCGTTCTTCCACACAAAGTCATGGAAGTCGCGCAAGTTGAATTTGTCGCCCTGCGCCAGTCGAGCTTCCGCCAGTAGTTTCATGATCTGCAATTTCCCTGTCTGATAAGAGATCCCTACACCCGGGACTGAGGCGTAAAAGGTCGCGTCCTCCATCGCAGTCGCCCGGTCGAGCGGAACAGTCTTCATGAAGTAATCAGCCGCCTGTTCGATGGTGAACTCTCCCGTGGACAACTTGACCTCGACTTCTACTCGCAGGGCGCGAAACCGCATGAAGTTGTAAATGATCTCGCGGGTGCGTGGACTGTCCTCAAACAGACCGGCTTGCAACATCATTTCTTCGGCGTAGAAGCCAATGCCTTCGTTGGCGCCGGAGTCGTAGTAGTGGCGCCGTATGGGGTCCTGGTTCGTCCAGGACATCACCTTTTGAAAATAGTGTCCGGGCACGCCTTCGTGCACGATGATCCCTCGCGGGTCACGAGCGGTGGATAAATCGAAGTATCCCCGATCCGGCGACGGCGTCTTGATGTAACTGGTCGCGCCGTCTTTCAGGCGGGTTGGGCCGGTGAGATCGTCGGCGACTCCGAACGCAGCTAGCGGCGCCAGGTAAGCGGGAAAGGGAAGATTGCGGTAGTGCTGCACCCAGGCCGGGACACTGAGGATGTTCTTTTCCTCGATGAAGTCGCGAATCTCCTGTTCCTGCCGCTGCTCGCGGGCCATCTGCGCAGCCTGGTCCTTGGCCAGGGCCAGTTGGGGCAGTTTGGCATTGCGATCTTTCTCGTAAGCCTCAAAGGAAACTGCTCGTTCCCATTCCTGACGACCCATCGCTCGCAGTTGTTCAGGCGAGTATGGGATTAAGGCCACATGGTTTAGAAAGAAGATGTAGTTGTCTCGCCCAACCGAGACATTGTTAGACATACCCGGAAGTCGTGGCTGAAGCCAGTCGCGATAGCCTTCCAAGGCCTTGATCGCTGGCTGAACTGTCGGATCAAGTTGGGATGCGCTTTCCGCTGTGAGTAAAGGCTTTAGCTCGCGCGCCATTTCTTCCATCCGGGGATGAATGTCCTTCAGTTCACGAATGGACAATTGCGCCAACGGACCGGCCGGGTCTTTAAGATTTGCTTCCCCGTCGGCAATGATCTGAGGAATTGCCTGAATGCGGCGAACGATCTCAGCGCTGCGCGCCTCGTCGAAGGGCGGCGGCTGGGTCAGAATGACAAACAGCGCGCCCAGAGTTTGGTCCAGATAAAACCAGGGATTGCGCTGCCACCCACGAACGTAATCCAGTTCCCAGCGAGCCCGCGCAATGGCGGAGCCGACCAGGAGGTAATCTACCGCCTCGCCCCGGGAGCGATCGTGCACGCTCGCGCCCAGCGCTTTCCAGCGATCTTCAAACCCTGACAATTGATCACGCCGTTTGGCGACTGTAGCGGGCGACCAGTCGGCGGCCCATCCCGCAGCACGATCAAGCCGAGGAATATCGTCAAACGAGAATGGTTGTTCGGCAGTTCGCCACTCCCAAAAGTCGGAAGAGAGCTGTTGCAGAGCGCTCTGAGTTGGAACTGGCGCGGGCTGCGCCGCGGCGACCGATGAAATCAGCAGTACGGCGGCGAGCAATAGAGCGGATTTGATTGTGGAACTGCGATTCGTCAATCGGTGATTCATCAAGGCTCCAGAATGTCCAACTTTGTAACACAGATGGACTTTGATGTTTATCGAGCGGTTTGGGCGGATTGCCGGCAGTGTCCGACAAACTCGTAGCTCAGCTGGCAGAGCAATGCCATTTTAATTCGCTGCTGTTCACATCCTGCCTAGCGGATTCAATCACTCAAATCGGGGTTACACCTTCTCAGTCGGGGCCAAATGCCCTCGGTTGGGACGTCTTGTGCAATGGATTGTGCAACGAATAGGTATCAAATTTACTTCCAAATATTTAAGTAGATACCCCCACGAATGAAGATTTGAAGTTCACGAGATGGGCGTGTGACGATTGTGCCTATGGATCGCAGCCTCTCGATCGGAGGAAACGATGTCAGAAAATGGACACTACAGTGAAACTCAACCCTGTCCAATTCAAAAAGCTCAAAGGCAGTGAAGCAGTTCTGGGCACCTCGGTGGAGAACGCCGTTTACGAGGCTGTTTCCGATTTCATCGAATGCTGTGTTTCAAACCCTCATTTTAATGAACGAAAGCGGAACCGCCAGAGTTGGAGATGACTTATACCGCCAAATTAAAGCCTGGAACCGCTGGCAGGTCGTCACGGGTCGAGGGAAAGCGGACTTAGTTCTCGTCCCCAGCCCCTCTGACACCGTGCCAGTTTAGCGTCTGTCGCGTCAGCAACAACATCGGGGCAGACTGTCTACGGAACTGGAGTGACAGCCCACCGAAATATGGAAACTCAGCATTGGCATCTGTGGGTCATCGATGCTAAGACTGGAGAAAATCTTTGGAGGGCTGACGCGTCCATGGGCGGAAATCCACGAAACTGTTGGGGTTCGTTCTGAACAGGCTTTCTCACGCACCAAGTCCCTACGTGGTGATCACCGCACGGTATCGGCATTAGTCAAGGATCGTTTGTACCTTCTGTTGAGGCGCTGGGTTTTCATGCCAGGCTATGTAATCGGAGCTTCGGCGCAGGGCAACTCGCACTCATATTGTTCCAATTTCTCTTATGCATCGGCAATCTTGATCGCGTCAGACTTTCGCCCCACAATTCATGCAGAAGTGTTCTCCAGTCGCAGGATTCCATCTTAGTCTGAGGATGTTTCATCGTCTCCCTAGGGCTGGCACTTTGATCTGACAAAGGTAATCCGACCCACACCGAGAGAACCCCGTTATGCTGCGGTGCGTGCTCGATTTCGTTCGCCCCCCGGAGCTGCATCGATCCGCAGAATTCTCAGAACTTGCAGAGCTTTGACCAGGGCTGCCCGTTCTGCATCCGTTCCGCTGTGGTCTTGAGACAGGATGAGCCGCCATTGTATCTCAGATTCGGCTGTCTGGATTCGCTGTTCCATCTTCGTCCGATCAGTTTCGAGCAGCGCTGCTCTGTAAGAGTTCCGCCAGAAATAATTTGTCGTCATGGATACCTACCTTCAGCTATCCATCGTCCCAGCTTGTTCTAGCGCGATTTATAAGAGGAAGTGTAGGAATGGTGTCAACTCTTTTGTTTTGTGTACGCTAGCGTACTCTCCGACAACAAACAGTCCGGCATCGGCTGGAACGCAATGCCGAAAACGTATCAGGCAGGATGGTCTCCGTGACTCAGCGCTGGCAGAACTCAGGAATGCTGAACACTGCGAGGGTCGGTTCGTGTATGCCTCGCGCGAAGAATTGACTGCTTAGGATGGAACGAACGCGGACAAAAAGAGTCCATTCACATCGCCAGTGAAGGCGAGGATATGATTGCGGACTTGAAGCAGGGCTCTGCTATGTTCGCCGACAACAGAAGAATCCAAAATCGTAGTCCCTAGCTCCCATGGAGTCGGGCTAGTAAACTGAACTCGATACGGAAGAAAACACGTTGTTGGCATGGCTGCCCACCAGTCGAACGGTCCCCACAACAAGCACCAAAATTACGGCCAAGATAACTCCGTACTCAGCAACGTCCTGACCTTCCTCGTTGCTGAAGAGTCTCTTAACGAGAGCTTTCATTTTGCCCACCTCCAAAAAACGAAATCTTCTTTGCCTCTTCGCGTTGCTGTTTTCGAGTGTCGATACATTCGAGGAGTTGCTCGATAACATTCTTGAGTTTGGTGTAATCATGCTCCCGAGCGGCCAGATCGCAGAGTTCGCTAATTCGCCGCTCGATTGTTGTGTCCACTTGTTACCCTCAAAGCACGGCAATGAGATGCAAGAACTGGAACTCCGCCGTATACGGGATTTACTGTATTCAGCGGTCTTATGGCAACCCTAGCCCTGCTTGAGAAGCAGCGACGAATTCCCCGGGTGTGGCGTACCAAACTGGAGGGGCAACTGATCTGCAAAGGTTGCATCCCAAATGGTGCTGTGTCCACCCCTCGGCGAAACCCCCGTCCCGACCGGCCTCCTCTTCATGTTGTGCACACTGGTCCTAAAGGGGTGTCTTACCCCTGGCTGCAACGGAGGAATAGGGGATGGTTTTGGGTGATGCTGTTGGGAGTCCTGTTCGGAAGTCTTATTCTCTCGTTCGCCAACTGGTTGTCCCGACAGCGAACCTCATTTGGGTCGAGCGTTGCCAAGGTCGAGGCTCTTGCGCTCGGTCAGCGAGTAGTCAAAACAGTTGCGTTTGAATGGGTGAGGCATGGAGCTCGACCGGCCTTGCGCAATCCGCATCATCATTCTCCACCTGATTGACCCTGATACTCACCGGATATCGCCTCATCAGCGCGGGCTCGATGGGTCTTAGCATTCGCGACGCACACGCCAGGTCTCTGAAAGCCGGGTCCAGCCAGAGAGTGTAGTTGTCCGGGCGCAAAATGACCGGCATTCGATCGTGAATGCCAGCCATGAGGGAATTTGGTGTGGTCGTGAGGATCGTGCAGGTCTCAATTGGCTCACCTTGCGGGTCTCTCCATCGATCCCACAGGCCAGCGAATGCGAACAGCTCTCCATCATTGACTTCGAAGCAGTACGGCTGCTTTGTTTTACCTTCCCGTTTCCACTCATAGAATCCATCCGCTGGAACGAGACACCGTTGTGATTTGAACGGTTCTCGGAACGAGGAAGTTGTAGCGACGGTCTCTGACCTCGCGTTTATTGTTTTGTACCCAATGCCCGGATCTGTTGCCCACGAGGGGATCAACCCCCAGCGCATCGCCGAAAGCGCCCGAACGCGCTTGCGAGCATCCTGGCGGATGACTACCACGGGCTGCGAAGGCGCGATGTTATAGCGGGGACTCCACTCGTAGTCCTCGGAGACAGCGCCGAAATACTGCTCAACCAGCTGCTTTCTCCGCGACAGTCGGTATCGTCCGCACATGAGTCATTATCGCAAATTGTCTGTTTAAGCATTTGTACGGAAAACGGACAGGTCATTCGCACTGTCCGCACTCGCCCTCTTCAGCCCGCTAGAAACCACATTCCCCGTAAGGGGCACCCAGCGATGCCTGCGATCCGCGTTGACAACTAAGACAGCAATAGCCATTCTGTGGCCATTGCAGGTGGTGGTGGACAAACGGGTCTGATTTTCTAAAGTGCACACTTGCCGGGGTTTCTCCGTTTTCTGTACAACTTCAAAGTGTCGGGTTGGCGGAAAATATTTAGGAGCGGTACGCCAAAGACAACCCGCTCGGCATCTCCGCTTTCCCGACAGACCCTCAATCGGGACTTTAAAACTCCACCTCGACTAGCCGTCCAACCCCATCGTGCGGGTCGCATCACAAACGACGGAGGTTCCATCATGGATCAGAAAGATTCTGTAAAGGTGATTGAGAGGTTGATTGAAATCTGCAAAGACGGGGAGAAGGGATACAAAGACGCAGCGGAGCATGTAAAGCGCACTGATCTGAAGTCCTTTTTCACAACCCAAAGCGCCGAACGAGGTCGCTTCGCGCGCGAGTTGCAGGCTGTCCTCTTGAACTTGGGCAAAACGGAAAAGAAGGAGTCGGGCACAGTCGCCGGAACGCTGCACAGGGCTTGGATCGATACAAAGGTCGGTCTCGGTGCTGGCGACAAGAGCATCCTGGAATCGGTCGAAAAAGGAGAGGACGAGGCCCGAGACGCCTATCGTGAAGCGATCGGTACGCCTCTGCCGCCCGAACCGGCCGATATAGTCAGCAGACAGGCCCGCAGTATTCAAGCTGCCCACGACCAAGTCAAGACTCTGAGGGACGGGCTCGCTGCGTAGATCCGCGCTGCATTGTTAACTATCAGGCCGGAGGGAAGACCTCCGGCTTTCTTGCGTTATTCCGGTACGCGGTTGGTTGGGTCACCTTGATGCACAGTCGGCTCCAACAGTTCACGTGATAGAGCCCCGCCTCCTGTAACATCGTTTCATCTTCGCGGACATTGGTTTCATGAAGCGCATGCGATTCCTTTTATGGTTGTCCGAAAAGCGGACAATGTACCTTTGGGTATATGCATTGGATATCGGAACGCAGGTTGCTAGTCTCGGGCGTGGACAATGAGGAAACGTTATTACGCTACTGACGAAGGTGGCGGAAGCTGTTGCTGAACTTCTCGATGCCCGCGGGGCCCTCGTTCCGAAACAGTATGTAACTCCGATTGGCGCAAGAGCTCAAGAGCTTCGCGCACTTTCGAAAGCAATTCTTCAACCTCCTCCGCCTTCTCAAGGTTCAAAATGAGTGCTCCTATCATTCACGCGCATTTGGTGCCGACGATCATGCTGGCTGGATCATTTGCCAAAATAAACTGTAGACACTATGCGGCAAGTAAACCTTGGTATCGGGGCGAGATGTGAAGTAAGAAGCCAGTTCGCGGACCCTCGGGCGGCTCTTGATCGCCGCGATCTTCTCGTTATGGTAAGGAGCGGTTAGCAATTTGCCTTCGAGCGCTGCTACTTCTTTGAACCAGGGCACAGTCAGTTCAGCAATCGGCAAATATCTGTCCAGGGCCGTCTGAACGAGTTCTGAGAGCACCAGTCGCAATCGGGTAGTTGTTCGTCGTCCCAGACAAGCTTGCAGAGATACCACCCATAGTTCGGGATCGATTTGCCCTCACGCTCACACTGCACGGCATCGTAAACGAGCCGGTTGTAATAGGTCTTCTTCCACAGGCCCCCCGAGTGGCGATCGGGTGTTTTCACGCCTACATTCTGAATGGCGTGGAGAGAAGCACGTCCGTTAAGTAAAATGTCCAGATTGGATTGCTAGCCATGTGGAGGTGTTTATGCGATGGACTGCCTCAGTATTCTTGGTGGCCCTTTTGCTTTTCGCCCTGCCCACGTACGCCCAACTTGGAGCGCCGCTAGGCCGTTGCGGACCGAGCCCCCCCGATCCAAGTTGGCCGCGGAATCAGCTCCCATCGGAACAAGTCTCGTTGGAGACCCAGAAGAGATCCACTCTGGATATGTTGGGGCTCCAGCGCGATGCCCAGGAACTCGCGGATCTTTCTGCCTCCATCCCCACCGACGTAAAACGTGTGAACCGTGGCTTGCTCCCTAAAGATTTAGTGGAGAAACTCAAGCGGGTGGAAAAGCTTTCCAAGCACCTGCGTAGTGAGCTAACGCGATAGCCGCCGGGAGAACAAGACTGAGGGTCGACCGCTCGGCGCTATCCAGCCGAGAGTTTTCGTGGCACGGGACACCAGCTCAATCGAGATACTTCAAGTGCGGCCACGACGCGAGAAGACTCAATTTTGGATTTCGGCAGACGAATATTGTCAAATCCCTCTCCTCGGGCAAGGCATACTGCGAGTGGACGTTGGCAGTCGGTAGGACATCACTGAATAACTTGCCCAGCTCCGCCTTGCGAAATCCTATCGCCACCACAACCGCCGTCGGACGCTTATCCGGTCCCCAGAAACCATACTGATTGTGACCGCACGTGGCTCGGGGCAGACCGTGGCGCGGACCGAAATAGTCGATCGCACTGGCCTCGCCATAGTTGTAGGCCAGGATTGCGGCGCGCAGACCGGTCTTCGGCAGGCAGAGCCTGGTAGACTTTTGCCACCGCTTCTACTTGCTCCTGCCAGCCAAACATGTCCCCAAAAAGCTGGGGAAGGTCGTCCTGGGGAACGTTTTCGACGCGGATGGCTTGCACATTCCAAAAGTTCGAGTACCGGATCGCGCTCTTGACCGGAAGAATTGGCATGGCGAGCGGTGCGGCAATCGCTCCGCCGGCAAAGAGCATCGTCACGATGGCAGGCTTGCGCCACCGTTTCGTTCCCAACCAGGCCTGCTGCTCCATCCAGACGCAGCCCGCGGCCAGGAGCATCACGTACGCCGGTGCCATGTAGTAGATCTTGCCATGGAGAGTGAGCATCTCAGCCAGGACCACCAGATAAGCCCAGCCCAGAACCCTGTAGGTCTTTCCACGCGGGTCTGCAAAGAAGAACCACAACCCGGCCAGCCAGATGGGCGCACAGAACGGGTGAGTCAATAAACTCTGTTGCCAAATGTAGTCCCAGGGCTCCACGGTACAATATTTCGTTCCGATGACCGTACGCAGCAAGGGCTATTGTCGGCCAGCCATGATGTATTTCCCAAAGCAGATTCGGCAGTACCAACAGCATCGCAATACCGGTGCCCAGCCAGAACCACTGGTTGAGTAAGTCGCGGCGCTCAGAACTCAGGAGCAGCCCGGCAACGATCCCCGAGACAAAGAACAGCATCGAGTGCTTGTTAAGAATGCCCATTCCGGCGATGGTGCCGCACAAAAGCCATAAACGGCGGTCTCCTCCATTGAGAATGCGAAGTACGATCGCAACGCAGCCCATCCAGAAGACAGGTTCAAAGGCGTTCATCGAAAGGAAGTTATCGAAGGCCAGATAGATGGGTGCGAGGAGAACTGTGACCGCTGCCAGAAACTGCGCAAACTTGCCTCCGCCGATTTCACGCGCAATCCAGCCGCCCAGAAACACCTTCGCAGCGCCCGCCAGAGCCGGGAAAAAGCGCAGCCCGAACAGGGAGTCTCCCAATACAGCTCGAGTGACGCGCGCCACCAGTGCGACTAACGGCGCGTGGTCGACGTAGCCCCAAGCGAGATGCTCGCCACAGGCTGCGTAATAGAGCTCATCCCGAAAAAAGCCGTAGCGGCTATTGAATAGGAAGTGCAGAAGCGTGGCACTGGCGGCGAGCACATAGACCCAGGGGCTCATGCGACTCAACATCGCCTCCGCGCGGTGGTTGCGTGCCGGCGCCTGTGTTGCCGCGGAGGTTATCGCCTGGTCCATTTGAATGGCTTGAAACCAACCTCGTCGCTCAGTAGAAATTGTTGGGATTGTACCTGAACTGCCCAGACTACCAGAAGGGTTGATCTGCATCACCCTAAGAGGTACTCTCGGGGGCCTCACGCCCATGCCGGTGCTTGCCACGATCGTCGCTACGCTTACCGCCGTGACCTGGTCTTATCTTGCCTTGGCCAGGGGGTCCTTCTGGCATCTTAAGCGTGCTAGCGTCCGTGCCAGTGACAAGTCGGGATTTTCGGGCTGCGTCGCCGCCATAGTTCCGGCCCGCGACGAGGCAGAACTGATAGGACCGGTGGTCACATCCTTATTAAATCAGCGAGTGGCTATGTCCGTCCTCCTCGTGGATGACGAGAGTACCGACGGTACCACGGAGGTAGCACGGCGCGCTGCAGAAAAAGCAGGCAAGGCCGATGCGCTTATCGTGATTCAGAGCAAGCCCTTGCCAGCGGGGTGGACAGGAAAATTGTGGGCGATGCATCAGGGCATTGAGCGGGCGCGCGCGTTGCATCCCGCATGGCTCATGCTCGCGGACGCTGACGTGGTGCACGATGCAGAGACAGTGGCGAATCTGGAGTTCATCGCTTCGCAGGGTCATTACGATCTGGTCTCGTTCATGGTAAAGCTGCATTGCGAGAGCCTTCCAGAAAAACTTCTCATTCCCGCCTTCGTGTATTTCTTTTTCATGCTCTACCCGCCAGCCTGGGTTCGCGATGCCCGGCGCTCGACCGCGGGCGCGGCTGGGGGATGCCTGCTTGTGAGTTCAGAAACTCTGGAGCGCGCCGGAGGACTAGAAGCCACTCGCGGCGCGCTCATCGATGATTGCTCGCTGGCGAGGCTCCTGAAGCAGCATGGCGGCCGATTGTGGATGGGATTGACAGATCAGAGCCAGAGCTTGCGACGATACGAGACCTTCTCGGACATCGAGCGTATGGTCTCGCGCACGGCCTTCAACCAGTTGAACCACTCTTCGCTGCTGCTACTGTGCACGGTTGCCGGCATGGTGATCACATATGTGTCGCCGCCACTGTTGTTGCTCACCGGAAGTAGACTGGCGTTCATCATGGGCGCTGCGGCCTGGGCAGCCATGACGATGACGTACTCGACCATGGTTCGCTACTATCGACTGAACCCCTTATGGGCATTGGCCCTGCCGTTGGCTGCTCTGTTTTATCTGGGCGCGACAATGCATTCGGCAGTGAAGTACTGGAACGGCAGTGGTGGCGATTGGAAAGGGCGAGTCCAGGACGTTTACGACCGCCGGAACTAGGGGAACCGACCACAACTGGCGCAGCCCATGGCAATTGCCGCTAGTCCCGCCAAGATCGGTTTATAGGAGGGCAGGAGCACAGCGGTAACGGAAACACGCGGCACATTCCCCTCAACGCGGTCGCTCTCGCCGCGTTTCAGTAATGGTTCGGCCGCTCCTCGGGAGCAGGTCGCGTTTTTGTTAGTATCGCCGCGATGCCGTTGCGCGGTTACAAGCATTGGTTCGGTCCCGCCGTGTCTGATGCTGGGATCAGGGACTTTACCTGGTACTGCTTGCGACACGCCTTTGCTAGTCCGCTTGCCATGGCCGGGATGGATGGACATCCGCACTATCGCCGAACTGATGGGACACAAGAGAATCCAGATGACGATGCGGTATGCACATTTGGCTCCGGCTCACAATTTGGCTGCCATTGAACGGCTTGCCGGAACGCCAACTGACACCAGAACTGGCAACGACGCTGCGAGGCCCACTGCCGACCCTGTGGCCGTCACTCACTAAGTTCATACTGCTGTGTTAAATTGGAAGCAAGTGGGCGCGTAGCTCAGTTGGCAGAGCAATGCTCTTTTAAGTCTTGCAGGAAGGTGAAATCAGGGACTTAGCAGGCATCTAGGGAACAGAAGAGCGCGTTTAGAGCAGGCGGGTATTGGTTCCGTTCCCAAATTCGTTCCCACGTAGCACACCGCCGTGAGGCACTATATTATTATTATTTCCGTCCCTCCTGCGTTTCCATGCGCTCTCGCAGTTCTTTGACGAGGCCGCGTGTGGCACTTTTCCATCTGCCCCAAGCACGGGCGTCGGACCACAGTGACGCTCCGCCCTTCGGGTCAACAATCGTGATGTAGGTTGTCCCCGAATACACCGCACTCGTGCTCCCATTGCCGTAGGTTTGCGCAGTCACGTTGCCGTTGCTATCAACACTCGCATTCGTATTGTGGTACGAACCGGAAGAGTAGCCACTGACGTACGACTTTGCCGACAGAAGCAGAACCAAATCTGCTTTCTCTGCCGAATCTACGATTTGAAACCTACCCCACTTCCGCAGTTCGTCATAGGCTTTGTCGCCAAGGTCTGCAACACCGCTGCGGTTGTCAATGTAAATAGTCTTGGCGGTCATCACCCCGGGCGGCAGAGGCATCTTCTCGTGCTTTGCAAAACCGGGTGCCATGAGCAGCGTTGTCATGATGATTACGAGCGAACAAACTGTTCTCACTTGAACGACTTCTGTCAGCATAAGGATTCCTTTGCGACGCACACAATGACAGAGTGACTCGCAGGGAGTTAGGTGCGCAAGTTACCGATATAAGAGTTGAGCGGGCCAGGGATGGGAAATCCAAAAATCCTGAAAAGAATCCAGTTTCCATGTTCTACCGAGTCGGCCACCGCTGGTCGATCTCGTTCATTATCTCAGCCGCCCATCGGATAGCATCTGAAATTGGCACAAACAGTTGCGGGCACCCGGTTCCCGCCATCGTACTGAGCAAGTTTTCGGGCTGCAAGAATAGCAGCAGCGATCAGCAACACGCGCTTGCGACCTTCGTCCATCGCATCCTAGTCTAGCACTTTCGCTTTTTCTTTGCTCAGGCGCCCGATTCTTGGGAGTTTGACATTTGTACCGTATATGGTACACTCTAGCGGGGGTAGATGATCCAAACCAGGGCAAGAAGATTCCCGCCATTTTCTATCGCACTGAGAATGGCAACGAACCTGTCAGGGACTGGCTTAAAGATCTACCCACTGACTCGGATCGTAAGGGCATCGGGACAGACATCGCCACCGTTGAATTTGGTTGGCCGGTGGGGATGCCGGTGTGCTTTCCGATGGGACGCGGACTTTTCGAAGTTCGAACAGCCTTGGCTCAACATCGAATTTCGAGGGTCCTCTTTTATATCGACAAACACGGTCGGATGGTTTTGTTGCATGGGTTTATCAAGAAAACTCCGAAGACGCCAGACGAGGATTTGGAACTCGCAAGAAAGCGCATGAGTAATCACCAAAAGGGGCTAAAAACATGAACAAGAAGAATGCCGATAAACTCTACGATCACAGTGGGTCGAGCTTTGACAGCTTCTTGCAGGAACAAGGTATTCAAGGCGAAGTGGAGGCGGTTGCAGCTAAGAGAGTCCTCGCTTGGCAGATCGAACGTGCGATGAAAGAGCAGAAGATAACAAAAACAGCTATGGCCCACTCTATTAGAACCAGTCGCTCACAATTGGATCGCTTGCTTGACCCCGGCAATATGTCTGTAACCTTAGAAATCATCGTCCGAGCGGTACAAGCCCTCGGCAAAGAGTTGACTCTGAGTATTGCCGAACCTAGAAAGGTTCGAGGTCGCGGGGCCGCCGTCGGCAGTAGATAGCGATTCAGGATGGACGAGACCGAATCATTGAAGAGCTTCCGGAATCAGAACGTCAATAGGTCTTATCTTGCCCGAATTGCTTTGAGAGAAACCGTACAACTCGTTCCACTCTTACAGCCTGAGTTAGCAATCGGTTTCTGTACCACATCGATTGAATGCCTGCCAGGCCGACCCTAGGACGCCAAATGATCGCGTTCTGCGGTTGCACGAGTGGGAACCAAATCCCAGCACCGCTAAAGCCTGCCGCGTGTTCTCCTTTGTCAGCCTTATGGAATTTCATCAGGAAATGCGCTTTCGGACGGAACTCCTTCAGAGAACGCGAGCCCTTTCCTAACCTCACCCTTTCCGTCCACCGGCCTGCCATGTTCACAGCGGCTTCTGTGTTCGAAACAGGCCCCGATAAATCCTGAGGGTAGCCGAGCATCAGGAATCCCCTCCCCGGCCTAGGAGTCTTCGCAAACAGCGGCAGTTCTAGGAATTGAATATCTGAAGGTCCCGTCAACCTCGAAGCAGCCCAAGTCGTCGAGGTTTGACCTTGACTGGGGAAATGCCACGGGGTATGTCAACGATGCCGCGATGGATCTCAGACGGGAGCGGGTATCTCCGTCCCCCTCGATCAAAAGGCCCGTCTATTGGAAGGACGATTCGACCGTCAAGGAAGTTTGGCCCGTCAAACACGTGGGCGGCAGTAAGAATAACTCGTCGCCCGTGGCCATATCGAGATGTTGTTGAACCAAGCCGAAAACAAATCCAACGGAAAACCGACTAGCGTGGCCCTCCAATGCATCCCGATATACGTCAATGGTGTTTTCGGTCTCCATTGTCCGTCCGAAATTCAATACGCCCTGGGCTTTAACGGGCTTGTTCTGCTTCCCCGCGAGTTCCAGCAGATCGAAGCGATAGCTCGTTTACCCGGTTCCGTCCCCAGATTGGTTCCCTTATTTTATTTGACGGAACGCGCGATGCGCAGCGGTCTGAGGTCCATTAGGATCTTGCGCGGGTATCGTCATACTGCCATCTGGACCTGGAAACATCTCCAGAGCAAAAAAGAAATCGCTTCCAAACGTCTCGGAAACCCGATTCGCTTGGTTCGACAATCGGCCAAACGGCAGAGTACTTCGGATGTTCTGACAGCAACGGAAATACGTGTACTGCTGGCAGAGTTGGACGGTCAGTACTACACCATGACTTTTCTCGCAATGGTGACGGGGTTGCGTGTTTCTGAACTGCTGGCGCTCAAGTGGGAAGATGTTCGCTTTGCCTCAGGAGAGATCGTTCTGAGCAGAGGGATTGTCTGTCAGCACGTCGGACCGCTCAAGACCGAAGCATCACAAAAGCCTGTTCCAATGGACTCCGGATTGTCTGCTGTCCTGCTGGACTGGCGTGGAAGATGCCCTTACAATCAAGAAACCGACTACGTGTTTGCATCGCCCGAGAAGGACGGCACTCAACCGGTGTGGCCCTCAAGTGCGATGTCAAAGCATATCCGGCCTGCTGCCAAGAGGGCTGGGATTGTAAAACACGTTCGCTGGCACGTATTCAGACACTCGTTCGCAACACTCCTGAAAGGGAACGGTGAGGACGTGAAGACGGTACAAGAGTCATTGAGACACGTCGACAGCAAAGTAACGCTCGACACGTATACGCAAGGACTCATGCCAGTGAAAAGGGAAGCGCAGCGCAAGGTAATTCAGATGATTGTTCCCATTTGTTCCCACGCATCTGAAATGAGTGCTGCAAATGCTTGATTGCAAACAGTGGGCGCGTAGCTCAGTTGGCAGAGCAATGCCCTTTTAATCCCTTTCGAACCTTCAGCACAATCTCGCACGATCCGGCACGCTGCTGCAAAAGCCGCTATTGACGCGGTTCCTAACGATAACGATCTAGCACTGTCCTGCACGCACTCGCACCCTAGTGAAAACTCGACTGACACCAGAACTGACACCCGAATTTCGCTTTACGGGTACGTATGGCACGCTAAAGCGGACTCAATGGAGGGCGTGGTCAGCCGCACAACTACGCGGTGGTGACCAGATCGGATTAGCGTTTTTACGGAATGCGTATACAGATTGCCGTTATGGCGAGTGGGCATGAGATTCGAATCCGCCCTTGCAAACATGCATTCACGCTAATGATTGCAAAGCGATGTGTAGATTCTTACGCTAGAACACAATCCCCACCACGTCTTCAATAAAGCTAGACGCCTTGTTCACACCGGGCTTGTATTTCGTCGGGTGACCACAGCGATTTCTCAAATCCAAGTTTTCTTCCAGTGTTCCTTTTTCGCCTTTGTCCACGATGCTTAGATCGAAGAGGGCGAGAAGAAGACTTGCATCCTTGATGTATGCGAAGTCATCGAGCTTGGTAACATTCCTAGCCTTTGGGTCGTGCTTGACGAGAGCCGCATTCAGTGTTTTCCTTCCTTTTGCCAGAGCTTTGCTTTGAAGCGTGCGAATCGCCCCCGTCCACAAAAATACAATTGATGCTCGTAATGCTCCGACCCGTAGACACTTCACCGCTTCGTCGACGTATTCCCGAACCTGAGTGTCAGTGATCTGCGAAGCCAGCTGCTCCAAAGTAGCGACGTTGTGTTCTACTTCTGGTTCTGCAGTCGGCAGTTTTAGCAGGGTGCGAACGAATTCTTCGCCTGAAGTCGTCAGTCTCCACAATCTCCGTGCCCCTTCGGAACCGGGAGAATCCACATAGTGTCCGCTCTTACTCAGGATGTCAGCAACGTTGATCTTGGCCGCCTTCGGTACCCTCGCACTTTTTAGCTGGGTACGCAATTGTTCGACCGTGAGAGATTGGTTGCTTGCGTACCGATGCTGGAAATAGAGAACAGCAAGAACCTTGTCTCTGATCGAAGAGTTCTTCAGTGGCGCTATGAACTCAACGAGAGTCAACTCTTAACCTCAACGGGTCGGCTCTTGTGGCCCTTTGTCACTTTGTACTCAGATTTGAAGTGGGCTTCACCAGTCACAGTATGTTTACCCACTTTCTGAAACAGCTTCTTGCCTTTTCGCTTTGCAACCCTCAAGGTGTTGTCAATGCGGTGCGGAACTGTCAGGCCAAACCTATCGCCTAGTTGTTTGACTTCCGACGCACCGAGTGGCTCGGTTCCGTATTCGCCGTACAGGTAAGCCGCAACCAAAACGACGTTATCTGCCGGGCTGCCGTTCGGGTGCGCTGCGATTAGGGTACTGGCGTCACTGTGGCCCGCCTCCGACCGCTTCGCTGTTTTGCTCTTTTTCCCGAGAGTGGAAATGTCATCGTCGTCGGTTAGGTAAGGCTTTAAGAGAGCAAAAGCATCGGCTCTAATTGTGGAATCGAGTTTGCTGATTAAAGCATTCACGTCCACAATCTTCTTCTTGAGAAGTTTATATTCTGCTTCGTCCACGGCGTCTCCACACTGAAGCCCATGAAGGCTCCAAATTGGCAATATTGTTGACTGGGGGATAGGACATTGTATCTCCACGAAGCTGCTCAACACTACCGATTTGACTAAATGTGCTCCAGAAAAAAGAGTTGAGAAATAGTGCGTACGGTGCGGATTGCAGTTCTTGACGTTGACACTGTAGCTACTGCATCAGCGACGTTGAGGAACCACACGCGCACACCATGCAGCTACGGTGCATGCGCGTCGGAGCGAGAAGGGAAGCGGCAAAGCGATTGACCTTCCCCTTACCCCCACCTAACATGTGTTCCCAGTGTCCACGCCCTCCCAACCCGTGGGGCAGACGGTTTCTCATTACCGCTTACTCCGCAAGATCGGCGGCGGGGGCATGGGTGTGGTGTACGAGGCTGAAGACCTAAAGCTTGGTCGCCACGTCGCCCTGAAATTCCTTCCCGACGAACTTGCCAACGACGTGCAAGCCCTCAGCCGTTTCCAGCGGGAGGCCAAAGCCGCGTCCTCTCTGAACCACCCGAACATCTGCACGATCCACGAGATTGACGAGGCCGATGGGCGAACCTTCATCGCCATGGAACTGTTGGAAGGGCAGACACTCCGGCACCGGATCGCTGGCACGCCGCTGGAGATCGAAACGGTGCTCGATCTGGGCATCCAGATTGCCGACGCCCTCGATGCGGCACATTCGAAGGGCATCGTCCATCGGGACATCAAGCCCGCGAACATCTTCGTCACGAACAGAGGTCAGTCGAAGGTTCTTGATTTTGGGCTGGCCAAGATCTCCCTCAAGCCGGAGAGCGTTGGGATGAGCGCCCCGACCATCGAGTCGGAGCAAAATCTAACGAGTCCCGGTTCAACGCTGGGCACCGTTGCCTATATGTCGCCGGAGCAAGTGCGAGGGAAGGAACTCGACTGCTCGTACCGACCTGTTCTCGTTCGGCGCTGTGTTGTACGAGATGTGTACCGGAACGCTACCATTCCGAGGCGACACCAGTGGTGTGATCTTCGAATCCATATTGAATCGAGTGCCAGCCCCAGCAATTAGGCTCAACCCTGACCTGCCGCACAAATTGGAAGAGATCACCAGCAAGGCACTAGAGAAAGACCGTGATGTTCGGTATCAGCACGCATCCGAGATCAAGGCCGACTTGAAGCGAGTGAAGAGGGACACGGAGAGCGGCAAGAGTGCCGCTATGACAGAAGCAGGAACGCAGACGCATTCGCGCCGAAGGCTCCGGGGAGTAGTTGCGAGCGCGGCAGCAGTCGTACTTGTCGGTGCTGCGTTTCTGGCATGGCGCTTCCTGCACTCCCGCGCTTCAGATGCGACACCGATCCATTCGATAGCCGTACTGCCGTTTGCGAATGCCAGCAAAGACCCCGAAATGGATTACCTCGGGGAAGGTATCTCCGCGGAGATCACCAATTCTCTATCTCGGCTTCCGAACCTCCAAGTGATGGCTCGGAGCACCGTGTCTCACTACAAATCGCGGCAAGACGATCCGCAAGGGGTCGGGCACGATCTGCACGTCGATGCAGTGCTGACGGGGCGCGTGGTCGAGCATGGAAGTGAACTCAATGTCGAAACAGAGTTGGTCAATGTCGCGACCGGAGCGCAACTCTGGGGCGAACGATACACCCGCAGCACCAATGATGCCGCTCTGCTACAGAGTTCGATCTTAAGCGACGTTGCCGCTCAAGTGCGGCCACAGCTATCGGGGAGTGAACGGGAAAGCGTCGCAAAAGTCGGCACTAAAGACGCTGAAGCATATCGGTTCTACTTGAAGGGGCGGCTCTACTTCGAAAAGTGGGGGCCAGAAAATTTGAAGGCGGCGGCTGAGTTTTTCGGGATGGCGGTTGACCGAGACCCGAACTATGCGGCTGCCTATGCTGGGCTGGCAGATGTTTACGCGATACAGGGCTATCAGGGATATGTTTCCGGCCCCGAGCACTCGGAGAAAGCACGATCCGCCGCACGGCGGGCACTGACGCTCGACAGCCAAATTCCTGAATCCCACACTGCTCTAGCTAACCTCGATTTCAACTATTTCTGGAACTTCTCTGAGGCGGAGGGCGAGATTCAAAAAGCTCTGGCACTTGATCCTAATTCCGCCTACGCCCATGAGGTCGCCTGCTGGATCGGCGTCGGCTTGGGAAAAACTGAACAGGGTCTCGCAGACTGCCGCAAGGCTGTGGAACTCGATCCGTTCTCGGTACTGAGTCACTGGAGTCTCGCGGTCGAGTATAACTTCGCACGAGACTACAGCCATGCCATCGAGCAAGCGAGCAAAACACTGGAGATCGACCCCAAGCATACTGGGGCTGTGGGCACCCTCGGAGTCGCGTATGAGCAGATGGGAAACTACAAACAGGCGATGGAGCAGTGGATCAAGGAAGAACAGTTAAAGGGTCACGAAGCGCGAGCCAAGGAACTGAGGCAGGTTTTCGAGAGGTCGGGGTACAAGGGCTACCTCAGGAAAGATGCCAAAAATCGGGAAGCGGAAGGCGACCCCTATAGCGCGGCCACCGATTACGCCATGCTCGGCGAGAAAGATGCTGCATTTGCGGCTCTGGAGAAGGCTTTCGCCAATCACGAGGGCGTAGTGGACAGCAAGGTCGATCCTGAACTCGACAATCTCCGTTCCGATCCGCGCTTTGCCGATCTTCTACGTCGGATCGGACTGCCGCAGTGAGCACATCAATCACATGATCGGCCAAACCATTTCGCGCTACCGCATCATCGAGAAGCTCGGTGGCGGTGGTATGGGCGTCGTCTACAAGGCCGAGGATACCGAGCTAGGTCGTTTCGTCGCGCTCAAGTTCCTGCCTGATGACGTTTCCCGAGACCCGCAAGCCTTGGAACGTTTCAGACGTGAAGCTCGTGCCGCCTCCGCGCTCAACCATCCCAACATCTGCACGATTTACGACATCGGCAAGAATGGCGACCAGTCCTACATCGCCATGGAGTTTCTGGACGGGCTGACGTTGAAGCACCGGATTGGCGGGCGACCTCTGGAAACGGAGACTTTGCTGTCGTTGGCAATCGAAATTGCTGATGCGCTCGATGCTGCCCACTCCGCTGGCATCATTCACCGAGACATCAAGCCTGCAAACATCTTCGTCACCAAGCGGGAACACGCCAAGATTCTGGACTTTGGATTGGCGAAAGTTACTACCATGAACAGCCCGGTAATGGGAGCGGCGGCGGGAATGTCGCAGGCGACAGTCGAATCTAGTGCCGAGCATTTGACCAGTCCCGGTTCTACGTTGGGAACCGTCGCCTATATGTCGCCGGAACAGGTGCGAGGCAAGGAACTTGATACTCGCACAGACCTGTTCTCGTTTGGCGCTGTGCTGTACGAGATGGCGACAGGGGCATTGCCGTTTCGAGGAGAAACCTCAGGTGTAATCTTCAAAGCCATTCTGGATGGGACGCCAACGTCAGCAGTGCGGTTGAACCCCGACCTCCCAGTGGAATTGGAACGGATCATCAATCGCGCTTTGGACAAAGACCGCAACTTGCGCTATCAGCACGCCTCGGATATGCGAGCGGAACTCCAGCGTCTGAAACGCCAGACCGAGTCCACCAAGATCATTGCCACGCAGGCATCACCTCACAAGACACTCAAACGTCGCAAGCTCGGAATCGCCTTGGCCGCCTGCATCACCGCCATCGGTCTGGCGACAGGTGGTGCTTGGTACCTGCGATCCAGCAAAGCCCAGATTGAGTCCATTGCCGTACTCCCCTTCGTCAATGTGAGTGGAGATGCGAATGCCGATTATCTCAGCGACGGCATCACGGAATCGCTGATTGCTAGCCTGACCCATGTGCCCGGACTAAAGGTGAAGTCTCGCAACTCTGTCTTCCGCTACAAAGGGAAGGACGTGGATGTGCTGAAGGCAGGCAACGAACTAGGAGTATCGGGGCTGGTGAGCGGACGAGTCACGCCGCACGGGGACAACGTGGAAGTGAGTGCGGAGCTTACCGATGTTCGGGACAACACCGAAATCTGGGGGCAGCACTACAGCGGCAAGAGCGCAGACATCATCTCGCTGCAACAGCAGATTGCGGGCGACCTCGCGGAGAAGTTACGTTCCAAGCTCAGTATCTCAGAAAAGCAGCAGGTGACCAAGCAAGGCACACAAAATCCAGAAGCCTATGAGCTGTATTTGAAGGGCCGTTACTACTTGAATAAACCAACTTCTTCGGACTTGGCCACCGCAATCTCCTATTTCAATCAAGCCATCGCCAAAGACCCCGGCTACGCTCAGGCATATTCGGGCTTGGCTAGTGCCTATTGGGCGGGCTATGGTGACGCCCCCAGCGAGGTCTATCCGAAGTCGAATGCCGCTGCCCGCAGAGCGCTGGAGCTAGACCCATCGTTGGCCGTTGCCCATGCCGTTCTGGGCGGCAATGAGATGGAGTACGACTGGGATTTTGCCGGAGGAGAGGCTGAGTTCAAGAAGGCTCTGGAACTTGACCCCAACGATGTCACGGCTCATCACTTTCACGCGTTCGACCTCGGCATGATTGGTGGCAGGGAGCAGGAAGCCCTTGCTGAAATCAATCGTGCTCACCAGCTCGATCCACTGTCATCGGAGATTGGCGTTGAGGTCGGTAACGTTCACATGTGGGCACGACGGTACGACGAAGCCTTTGCCGTCTGTAAGAAGATGGCGAATGAAGACCCAACATTTGCCGAGGCACACTCTTGTTTAGCAAGCGCGTATTGGGCAAAGCGCATGTACCCGGAGGTCATTAGAGAATGGAAACTACATGGCCAACTGTCTAAAGGCGACGAAAAGCAATCTGAGTTCGCTTCTGCTTTGGAGCAAGGCTTTCGTTCAGGAGGTTGGAACGGTGCTCTTGATAAAGGCATTCAAGTGCGGCTGGCGCAGCGGACGAAAGGCTACTACTCTGCGTACAAAATTGCTCAGCTCTATGCCGACTTGGGAAACAAAGATCAGGCTTTCAAATGGCTCAACACTGCTTATCAGGAGCGCGATTTCAACCTGATCGGTTTGAAAACCGATTTCCTGCTCGACCCCCTGCGTTCCGATCCTCGCTTTGCTGAGTTAGTGAGGAAGGTGGGTCTGCCACAGTAACGAAGCCCGACTTTCCCTCACGCAGGCTTCGAGCCGGATGCAGTCTGCATGCTGTGCGTTTAGGGAAGCTGTAAATATGCTATGTATGGTGCCCACCCGGTTCTGGCGCATGCACAAAGGCAAACTTTTACACCAGTTGCTTGAAGTATCTCAGTCTAATTTCGTCGATAATTCTGGGAGGCATCTGAGCACGGGCGACGGCAGATCGTAGCTCTGCGGGGCTTTGGGCAGTCGCGTGGTCATTCTCCTTTCCTTCGCCATCGATTTTTTCCACGGTTAAGGTCTTTCACACGATAAATTGCGCTTGCTACCACTGTCGCTCCCATCTTGTCGTGGCGTTAATAGCGTGTAACGGTCGTGTTACCAGTAGTTTGCACTGACTTGGCGCGAAAAGAATGCAGGAGTGGCTCCGTCTCTAACGAAACTCGATCCTGTGCGGGCTGAATGGGTTCAAGTCACTGATTGTAAGGAAGATGCGGCGTCTCAACCAGAGAATACAGAGCGGAAGATTCCGGCCTACCACTCGTTACGTGAATCCTCATACTGGTGGCTTTCTGAATGAGGGCTGAGGATCATAAACTACTGATTCAAAGCAGTTTGTAGCCTATGCAGCACGGGATCATCGACAATGTTGTTCCGGGCTGGAAGTACCCCTGCGCGGTAGTCTGAACGGGTTTAGAGATCCAGCCGTTACAACGTCCGCTACCACGTTCGCTACCTAGATACAGATACAGATTGAGATTAGATCAAGACGAAGATTAAGAGGAAAGTGAGCACCATAGTTCTCCCCCTGCAAAGCCATTCCTCTCTGAAGGGATGAATGAGCACTGTAGGCTAGCGCTTGGGTTCCTTCTTGGCTGAGAACGTCACATCTACAGCGCTCGATTTCATGGTGTTCCGTCGCGCCATTGCCTGCGCGACATCGATCAGGATCGCTTTTTGCTCCGCATCGAGGTGAGGCCAATTCACCTCAATGGGAGCCAATTCTTTGTTCGCCCCAGTCATATCGACTATGGTGTGACTCCCGTACGTGCGAAAAGCCTTTTCAGCGAATAGAAGCGTCGTCATCTCGTGCAGATCGGCACGCAGAACCTTGCAGATTCTCTGTAGAGCTTCAATAGAGGGCAGGGCCTCCCCATTGACCAACTTCCTCATGTGCTCGTATGTCAGATCTGCTTGGGAGGCAACCTCTTTGACGGTCAGATGCTGGGCCTCTATCCGCCTTGCCAACTCCAAAGCCAAGCGACTGGCTTGAGCCTTTTGCGGACGTTGCAGGCGTTTGCTTTTCATTTTGTAGATGGCCATACAGACAGTCTAAAAGGAAATCGTGTAGCGCACAACCAAATAAATGCATATAGAAACACATGAGTGCTTGTATAAAACACACGACGCTGTGCTATCCTGTCTTTACTGGAACTCAGAACGCGATCCTACTAGCCGCCTGAATCCCAGAAATCTAGCAACGAGGCAGCTATGATCGCAGTCCAAACTGTGCAGTCGGAAACCCCAACTGCATCTACAGAACCGAGAATCCAACTCAAGCTGATGTACACGAAGGCGGAAGCAGCAGAAATGCTGTCACTCAGCCTACGAACGATTGACAACCTGATCGGAAACAAGGAATTGGTCGTGCGTCGTACGGGCAAGCGAGTTCTCATCCCGTACCAGTCATTGATGCAATTCACACGTCATGATCACAAGACGGGCAGGGTGCAATGAGCACTCATATGCTGAATGCGGCACTGGCCTACTCAGAACGAGGGTGGTCAGTGTTCCCGCTCCACACACCTGCCAACGGAGGATGTAGTTGCGGAAAATCCGATTGCAAGTCTCCCGGCAAGCATCCGCGCACCGGACATGGGCTATCCGACGCGACCACAGATCAACGACAGATCCGAGAGTGGTGGACAAGCAACCCCGATGCAAATATCGGAATACTCACCGGGCGTGAATCCGGTCTGTTGGTCGTCGATGTGGACGGGCAAACGGGAAGTGAGAACTTCGCTGCTCTGTGCTTGGCCAATCAAACTCTCCCGCAGACAATGACAGTCAAAACGGGCAATGGGAAACACCTGTACTTTAAGCATCCTGCTGTAGAGGTAACGAATAGCGCCGGGAGGGTTGCCGTGGGGGTGGACGTGAAGGCCGGAAGAGGATATGTGGTGGCCCCCGGATCGATCCACGCCAGCGGGACACGTTACGAGATCGAAAACCCTCAGCAAGCACTAGCCGAAGTTCCTGAATGGCTGCTGATTGCAATGACCAACAAAGATCGGAAGGCGAAAGAGGGCAAAGTGAACGAAATACTGGGTAATCCTTTTACTGACGCACCAATCGTCGGCGAGGGCACACGCAACGACACGCTTCACAGGTTGGGGTCTTCTTTGCGTGGCCAGCACGGCATGGAACAGCTACAGATCGAAAATATCCTGCTCGAATACAACGAGGGCAAATGCGTCCCGCCGCTGGGCGAGAGTGAAGTGCTGCAGATCGTGACCAGCGTTTGCAAATATCCCGCAGAAGTTAAGAAAAACAAATCCGGTAAGAGGTTCGAAGAAAATCCGCTTTTCTGGTTCAAGTTCAATTTGCGTGACTTTTTCGCGGATCAAAATCTGATGCTGATGACGGACTATCAGACTGGCTGGTATATACGGCTGAAAGCCCTTGCTTGGCAGAACGGAGGATTCCTGCCTGCGGATCCGAGAAAGCTGTACAGGCTGGCAAGGGCCAAGTCCCAGAAGAAATTCGAACGTGATTGCGAACTGGTTCTGCAGGAATATGAAGCTGTTGACCACAATGGCGTTGAGATGCTGAAGAATCCAAGAATGGCCGCACAGTATGCGGACATCCTCGATGCGTGGATGCAAAAAAAAGAGGCTGGCCAAGCAAGCAGGACAGCATGGCTTTCGGGACACAAAGGCAAGGGCACGGGTACGGAAGCCATTCAATAGCATCCCATTAGCGACTGTGCGAATGGAACAGTGGGGGCAATTGCAGGGGTAGCCGATAGCACGAGGAGGCAATATCACAATGACAAAGAAGCAACGTGGCATCTATGAGAAGGAGCTTGCGTCGAATATCTGGTGGATACGGTACGCCGATGCTTCTGGTCGCATACGTCGTGAACGGGCCGGGACGAAGGGTGCTGCGATCAAGCTATACCGGAAGCGCAAGACCGAAGTCTGGGAAGGGAAAAAGCTACCGGAGAAGTTACGCGCCAGAACAGCTACGTTTGGGGAACTTGCGAAAGATGCCCTTAAGTATTGCAAGGCGAACAACCGTGGCCAGCAGTTCGATGGATATCGCATCGGGCGTCTCGTGAAGGAGTTTGGAAACCGCAATGCAGATATTCCTGTCGATCGAGTTTCGTTGTTGGTTCGACGAGCAGGACTGGGAATCTGGTACTCACAATCGATATAGATCGACGCTATCGTTGATGTACCGCTTGGGCGTCGAGAACAATAAGGTCACAGTGAATCCGGCTCGACTACTAAAGCACAAGCATGAAGACAATGGGCGTGTGCGATTTCTGAACCAGCATCACTCTGATGAGGAAATGCGGCTGCGCTCTGCGATCGACGCGAAATACGGTGCTCACCTGCCCGAGTTTGAGTTAGCCCTACACACAGGAATGAGGCCCAGCGAACAATACAGTCTGACGTGGGACAGGGTCGATCTTGTCCGACGCCAGATCACGATCCCGCACAGCAAAAACGGGAAGACGAGACACGTTCCTTGAACAGCGTTGCCCTTGGTGCGTCTGCAGAAGTTGTTCGCCCTTTCCCGAGGTGCGGGACGAGTTTTTGTTAATATTCATGGGGAACCGCTCACAGGGCTACAAACACTGGTTTAATCCAGCAGTCCGCGAGGCCGGGATAAAGGACTTTACGTGGTACTGCTTGCGACATAGTTTTGCCAGCCGTCTGGTGATGGCCGGAGTTGATCTTCGTACCGTCGCGGAACTCATGGGCCATAAAACGATCCAAATGACTATGCGGTATGCCCATCTTGCTCCCGCCCACACGCTGGCCGCAGTCGAAACGCTTGTGAGCACGGGATACCTTGTAGAGGCAACTGACACCAGAACTGACACCGAGCATTTTGAGCAAGCTGTTGATGTCGGTGGCAAGGTGAACTAAGGTCTTTGTCCTGTGTTAGATTGATAAGAATGTGGGCGCGTAGCTCAGCTGGCAGAGCAATGCCCTTTTAAGGCATGGGTCGATGGTTCGAGTCCATCCGCGCTCACCACATAACCTTTTAATTCCTCAATAACTTCCCGCTGCTTTATGTTCCTGCCCGCAGGCTGCTTCCCGCCGACATGACCAAATTCATGACCACTGAAAACCTCGAGCACACTTTCCTCGCTGGCATGGACATAGGTCATCGCCACTGATAAAGACGCCCATCCCATAATCTTGCACAGGGTCCAGGCATCCACCCGGGGTGCGATGCGGGTAGCGAAGCTATGCCGCAGCGAATACAAAAGAAATTTGCGGACCGAGGATTCCTTCAGTGCTCGGCGGTGCTGCTTCTTCAAGGTGTAATGTTCGATGTGCCCGCTCCGCGTCGGGGCAGGGAAGACAAAGCCGGTTTCTGGCTCGCTTGCTTCTTGCCAGCGCCGCTCCAGCACGGCCCGTACATCTTCGGTAAGTGGCAGGCGCCTACGCGCCGCCGCCGTCTTCCCCGATCGCACCAAGAGGCTTCCGCGGCCATCTCCGAAACTGACATCCGGCCATTCCAACCGGTGACATTCATCGGGCCGCAGACCTGTCTGGTGGAGCACGATCGCCACATCGGCCAGCAGCGGGGACGCGCAGGCAAGATATTTCCTGAACTCCTGGTCGTTGACCACGCGCTCGCGACGTACCTCCGCTCCCGCCATACTGACATCACAAGCCTCTTTCAGTAGTCCCCACTCCTCCGCCAAACGAAGGCAGCGCCGCAACACGCGCAATTCGCGATTGATGGTGCCTACCTTTCGAGGTACGGCCTGGCGATGCGCAATATAGTCGGCAACGACTTCACTGGTGATCACATCGAGTGCTAGGTTCGCGATCGGCTTGTGGGCGATCAGCGGTACGATGCCGCTGTGATACCAGGTCGCGGTCGTAGCCTTCTGCTTCGCTGCCCAAGGTTCGACACGATCCAGAAGAAATCGGCCGAGAGTGGGAGCCTTCGTTTTTTCTCCCAGGCCAGCGTCGCCCTTGGACAAGGCTGTGAGATGCGCCGCTTCCATCTGCTCGGCTGCCTTTTTATTGCCCTGCTTCGTGCTGCGCCGCACCACGCGGCCGTTGTGCATGAAGCGGTAGTGATAGACGTCGCCCACACGAGACACGCTCATATCGATCCTTTCCCTTTATGTTCATGCCACCATTTTCGTTTTGACTCGCGACCGGCTGGGCCAGCACACGCGAGAGAACAGTATTTCTGCCATCGCTTAACGGCGATGAAGTAGGGGGCGGGGCAGTCTGGACCTCCGCAATGTTTCGCGCGATCACCAATCCTTGTCTGAAAGTAGAATGCAGCAACCTCGATTGGAGTCAAGAGGGGAGGCTCGCTGAAGCGCGCATCGAGTCTTGTGACTGTTATCGCAGGAATGATGCCCTTGCCCGGAAATTCGGTCACGTGCGTTTGGACTCCGTCCATCTCGATCATGAAATCGCGATATTCCCTGCGCATCTCAAATAAGTACCAATCGCGATGTCTCGCATCACTGGCATCCCAGGCGCGGCGGAGATAATCCCGTAGCCCGCTGATGGCTCCAACCAAGGGAAGGGGTTTATCGCGGAAGGGATCAAATATTTCGGGGTATCGCTCGCTCAGCATCTTCATGGGTCGAGAAATACGCTCGTCACCCGACCTCTTCCACCAGCGGTCGGAAAGGTTCGCCACATCCAACAAAAACCCCTCGGCTCTAGGTGGCTCGATTACGCCTAGAATTTTGCGGCTCGATTTCGGGAGAGGACCCATAGAGTCTCAGGTTTGCGATTGATCTTTGCTAGATGTCATGAGAAAAACATTCTCAGGAAGAAACAGAAAGCAGCATACACAGTGGAGATATGAAAAGCAACGTACAAAACAGAAAAGGAGCAAGAAAGATGCCTGCAGCCATCAATGAAAGACCGACCGGCGAACGGCCGATCCTCAATGTGAAGGAGACTTCCCGCTTTCTTGGTGTTTCGGAGTCCCTGATTTGGAAGGAAATCAAATTGGGAAAACTAAAGCCGGTGCGCATTGGTGATCGCGTCTTCTTTTCGCGCGTCTATCTACAGCGCCTATTTGAGAGCGTCCAGTGAGTCCGCTTGACATCTGTGGTGACCGGAACTCCGTAGCGGCGCACAACTACATCCGCTCCAACAAAGAGGCCGTCTGCGAGCAGATCGTGGACCTCGTTCGGACTCGAGGCGACCGCGGAGTCACGGCCGACGAAATAGGCTCGGAGTGGGGCTGTTCTCCAAATCATGTTGCGCCGCGGCTGACGGAGCTTGTTGCTGCGGGGCGCCTCGTGCGGACCGATCGCCGGCGCAAGACACGGGCCGGATGCCTGGCGTCCGTTTTGGTCATGCCCGGGCAGCCACAGCGGGGGCCAGAGGTACTTCCTTCCCCGGGCCCAATCTCATTATTCGGCGATCTCGCGCGCGAAAGCCGGTATCCCGATTGAGCGTCCGCATCATGTCCGCGATTTGGGAGTACGCGCCATACGAAGGCGGCACGCTGCTGGTTCTGCTCGCACTGGCGGACTACTGCAACGATGAAAGCGGCGAATGCTGGCCGAATGTCGCCTCGATTGCTGCGAAAGCCCGGCTTGGTGTCCGGCAGGTGAACAACATCCTCGCCCAGCTTAAACAGGAAGGGGTGATCATCAGCCGAAGGGGCGGCGGCCGCGGAGTTTCGAGTCGTTACCGAGTAGACGTCGAAAGGCTGAAATCCCTTTCAGTGAAATCCAATTCAGTGAATCCCGTTTCAGTGAAATCCGCGACAGAAACCCTGCAATCCAGTTCCCAAAACCCTGAAATTTGCGACAGCGCAATAAGGAAGAACCGTAAAGAACCGTCATTGGAACCGTCAGTCTTCGAATCGGTCGATCCACGTCACGCAGTGATCCGCGCCTTGATCCTGGAACTTCATCTGAAAAACTTTCGCGTCGTTTGCGAATGGAACGGCCGAGAGGGAAAAGCTCTCAACGAACTAAAGTGGCGGAAACCTTTTGCTCTTAGGCTGCAAACCGCTTACGCATCCGCGAAGCGAATTGCCACGTCAAAAGCCTGCGGCGAAGTCCGAAAGCGCTCCCATCGCGCGTTTCCACGTATTCGCTCAGATCACGTCACAAGCCTTCAGCACGGGGCAGCGCCCGACTGAACTCCTCTGGTACTTCTGACAGCCATTTTTCTGGTACTTCTGACAGGTCCCAAACGTTTGCTCCAGCCTCATCGTGCCGTCTCAGAGCTGCTACTCGGGGGAGGACGCAAAACGAAACGCCCTATGGACTTAACCGAGTCTGGGGCGTTTCTACGATTTGCTCCGATTGTGGGAAGGGGCCGTGCGCCCGAAACCGGCTCCCATCGGAGACTGTCACAATTGCCAGTGCCGAGCGCGCAAAACATACGATGCCGATCCGCGATCGGGCCCTTGGACCTTCTGGAAAATGTGAGCAGGCACGTGGCGAGTGGACACAGCACAGGACCTAGAAGCAGTGGAGAACGATATGTTCTTGATCGGGTGCAGAGTGCATCTGGCGGCGCGAAGGGCTGAAAGTACCCGCCAAGCAAAGACCTAGGGGGACGATGTTGGCTGGAGAATGGTTCGTGTGTGCGGCTGAGGCCGCACCGGCGGCCTGCACCCCGGCGCTTGATCGGAACTGAGGTTCGCAGCCACGAGCTGCGATGTAAGACTCTCACTTTGCTTGGTACAAAAGATCGGTCAGGTCAAATCCAGATTTGGAGTAGCAAGGCTCCCAACAACATGACTCGAATCCCACCCACAATTACGCCTTACCGACGTTATGAGGAGGCTATTCAGTGGAGAAAACCGTAGTGATAACAGCATTAAGCAAGCGAGAGATGGAGATTGTTCGACTCGCAGCCTCTGGCCTTTCCAATTGTGAAGTCGGCCAACGACTCTCGCTAAGCGTGTCCACCGTCAAGAATTGTCTGGTTCGCGTGTATGAGAAGCTCGGTATTTCTACCCGCATCGAGCTCATTCTCTACATATTGAGCGACCACCAGAGTCCTGAATCTGAGGAGAACGAAATTGCGGAAAAGACATTCAGGGTGAGTGCGTAGAAGTACTGATAGTCTCGATAGGGCTGCCTCGGACTTACACGAGGAATGAGCCGCTCTGTATGTCCCAAACTTAGTTTGCTCGCACCATCGCAAGAATAACTATGCCCTCAAGCGGCCCGGGGATTCGGGCGAGCCTTGACCATTGCGCGAATTACGATTTGCGCCACACCGGAGCTCTTCAATTTCCTCAAAGCATCTAACGTCGTGTCAAACCGGCATGGAGAGGCTGCAATCTTCGCAGCGACGGTCTCCGCATCGAGACCCATTTCCAACATCGCGAGCACGTCTTGGTTACTCAAAGCTTGCCCCTCTGGCTCGGCCCGGGCTCTATCAACTGCTGCTGCCACAATTTTGAGAGCAGTAAGATCCGCGTGGTAATAGCGTGCGATCATCTTTGGCGAGATCCAGCCGTAGTACGCCTTCGCGGCTTCGAGCGGCACTCTCGGATCCCCTAAGGACCTACTAACGGCATGGTGGCGAAAGTCGTAGGGTCGGATTTCGATCTCGGCTAACCCAAGCAGATGATCCAGTCCGCTGCGCCATCCTTGACTTGCCCGTGTGGGATCGTAGGAGTGATCGCGGTTCCGGCGGGGAATCAGATAGTGTTCAGGCGCGGAGCAGCCGCATTCTTTCCTAGCACGCAGCACTAGCCTTTGCAGTGCCCAGGCTGCCGTCTCGTTCAGCGTCCCGAGGCGTTCGCGTCGTTCGCGCTTCGCGCCTGCTCGCGGAATAACGATCTGCGGAGGGTCAACGCAGACATCTTTCAGGCGAAGGGATTGTATTTCGCCCGGGCCGGCGCCGCACTTCATCGAGAGTAGTGAGGCGAGTGCCGCAGTTTTCCACGTGGGATGCTCCGCGGCAGCTTTGAATATTTGTTCGAGTTTTGTTTCTTCGGCGGGCGTAAGAGCGCGGCCGGGCGATTCCCAATCCTTGGGCCTCGGCATGGGCTGATAGTCGGTGAGCGGCAGCGCGATGCGGTCGCGAATCTGCCGGACCACGGCACACTCTTTGTTGATAATTCCAGGCCCAGCGCTACTGCGGCGCATTCGCTGGTAGGCGCGCATCTGATCGCCTGTGATATCGGACAACTTGCTTCGCCCGAAATGCTTCGACAACGTCTTAATGTAGTTGGAATAGTCTTTGAGCGTTCGAGGCGAAAGATGGAAACGCCGTGTTGAGAGCCACATTTCAGCCGCTTCGGTAAACGGAAGTGAACTGTTCTTTGATTACGATAACGACGGTTTGGTTGACCTGCTGGTCTGCAACGTGGGCGTGTACACCAGCAATGAAAAGGGACACCATGGAGAATACGTTGGGCTCAACGACGCGTTTCTCGGTCATCTCTATCCAGAACGATTCGAATACCCAGTTCTCTACAAGAATCTGGGTCACTACAAATTCAAAGATGTCACGGCTGAAGTCGGTCTCAAGCCTTACGGCTGGTGCGGCGATGCAACCTTTGCCGATGTAAACGGGGACGGCTGGCCGGATGTGTTTTTCTTGAACATGCAAGGAGCCAGTCACTACTTCGAAAACGTGGAAGGCAAGAAGTTTGTCGAGAAAACGCAGGAATATTTTCCACGAACCCCCTGGGGAAGCATGGGCCTGAAGTTTTTCGACTACGACAACGATGGCCGAATGGATCTTTTCGTTACCGACATGCACTCCGACATGATGGAAAAACAAGACCCGCATCATGAAAAGGAAAAGATCCAACATCACCGGCCGGACAAGATGCTGAGTGGAGCTGCGGACAAATTCATCTTTGGCAACGCCTTTTATCACAACTTGGGCGCAGGTAAGTTTGAGGAAATTTCCGATCGGATCGGAGTGGAACAGTTGTGGCCCTGGGGAGTCAGCGTTGGCGACGTCAATGCGGACGGGTGGGAGGATATTTTCATCACGGCGGGCATGAATTTCCCTTTTCGCTACGGGATCAACTCAATGCTGCTGAACGACCGGGGCGAGAAATTTCTCGATTCCGAATTCATTCTCGGGATCGAGCCACGGCAGCAGCCCTACACGCCCTGGTTTGTCATGAACTGCACCCATCACGACATGTTGCCAGACCTGGGCTTGGGCCAGGCGGTCTGCGGGAGACGAAACGATAAATTTATCGTCACCGTGCCCAAAGCAAGCCGATCCTCCGTCATCTTTGATCTTGATAATGACGGCGATCTGGACATCGTCACCAACGACTTCAATTCAGAACCTCAGGTGCTGATCAGCGACCTATCCCAACAAAGGACAATCCACTGGCTCAAAGTCGTTCTCATCGGCACAACGTCCAACCGCAATGGCCTGGGCGCGACCGTTCGGTTGCAGATCAACGGTCAGACCTACACTAGGTACAACGACGGTAAATCCGGCTATTTGTCCCAGAGTGTCCTGCCTCTCTACTTCGGTCTGGGTGACGCGACAAAAATAGATCGCATCGAGGTCGATTGGCCGTCGGGACAAAAACAGGTGGTTAGTAAAGGTTTGGATGAGAACCAGACATTGAGAATCACCGAAGCCGTCCAATAATCGTCCTGGAAAATCGCGCCACCGGCGTCAAACTCTAGAGTTCTTATTGAGAGATCGACCGCGCCCGCGGAACGCAGTAGCATTCTGGTGCGGATGCGTGTGGTGAGTCCAGAAGCCAAGTTTGTTATCATGGCGGCGCACTTTCGGCCACGAAATCAGTGCTGTCCGCATGGAAGCCCCCCATCAACAGCAAAATTCTGAGTTGAGGAAACAATATGAAGAAAACTATTTTAGGTCTCGGTTTATTGGCTCTGCTGATGTTACCGGCGCTGGGTCAAGACAAGGAAGAGGATCGGGTAGCGAAAGCGGGAACCGTCATCAAGGAAATTCTGGACATCCCCGATGACATCCCGCAGGACGTAATTGACCGGGCGGATTGCGTTGTCGTTTTACCTTCCGTCCTGAAATTCGCCTTCGGAATTGGTGGCAGCTATGGCCGGGGTGTGATGACCTGCCGTGGCGGCAAGAATTTCCATGGCCCGTGGAGTGCTCCGACCATGATGGCGCTTGAAGGTGCCAGCTTCGGACTGCAGCTGGGCGGGCAAGCCACCGACTTCGTGCTGTTGCTGATGAGCTCAAAATCGGCGTCCAGTATTTTGGAAAGCAAGGTGAAGCTGGGTGGGGACGTCTCGGCGGCTGCCGGACCTGTGGGTCGGAATGCCTCGGCAGAGACTGACGTCACGCTGCGGGCCGAAATTCTGTCTTACTCCCGCGCCCGGGGACTCTTCGCCGGAATATCGCTGGCGGGATCAACCCTCCGTCCAGACAATGACGCCAACAAAAAGCTTTACGGCAAAGAGGTGAGCGCGAAAGCCATTGTGTTTAGCAAGGCTGTACCAGTTCCCAAGTCTTCGAGGCTGTTGCTTTCCACACTGACTAAGAAGTCTCCCAAGAACACGTCAAAGAACTAGGACCGCCGACAAAAGTCCTTCTAAAACAGAGAACGCCTGGCTCGACTGCGAGCCAGGCGTCACCCTCGAATCATGCCTTCAGACAATTGAGCCAGCGGATCTAATTCAATTGGTCAACCCCTAAGTCCGTACAGGCTTACTTTGGGCCGTCCACCCCACTTGTCTCGGCCGTACCAGAGATCGAGGCTCTGGATGATGCGCCGTTCGCCGGGCAGATCGATGACGCGGGTTTGCCCGCCGTCTTGAATGCGAGAGCGTATCGCGATCTCTTCCTGCGAACCGTTTCCATAGCGGACGATGACGCGCTCAAAGTTGATTGCGCCACCACTGATGCGCAACTGGATGGCACGGTAGGTGCCAGCCGACCGGCCAACTTTGATGCTGTCATGGTCCTGTGAGCCATCCACATGGGCCTCCCCGAGGTATTCCCACCGTTCCCTTCGGGCATGGAGAGACGTACAGAGCGCAAGTACGAACGCGAAACTAATCGCCCATTTAACACGGTTCCGCGACATCTTTCTTTCCTTTCTTAAATCCCATCCAACGCTTCATTGACTGGAATCTCCTCACGCGATTCCTGCGAAGCCCTCGAAATTTTATGCGGGCCTTTGTCGGGAACTCAAGACAATTTGGGCCGGATGGCATGGCGGTTTAGAGTCCTCTGCTTTCTCGCGGGGCTGCTCGACCGCGGCCAGAGACGGAGCCCTGAGATTAAAATACCCGTCCAAGTTGGAAGAACCACTTGCGATGTCCGCTGTCGCCAACGCTTCCGCCAAAGACCAAAGGTCCAACCGCGGTCTCGGCCAGGACGCCGAGAGCGAAGTCATTCGGGAATCGGCTGGCATCGGGAAAGCCGTACATCTTGCCGAACTCGTAGCCTGCGATGGCATAGACTTTCTTTCCCGCCAATCGGGGCAGGGTCAGCAGGTCGTGCAAATATCCAGCCCGGAAGAAGTAGAACTGATTGCCAAAAAGTTCGTTTGTGCCATAAGCACTGAGGCGGTTCGAGCCGCCGAGGAAGAACTGCGGGAACCCGATGCTGGAGAAACCGAAAGTGGTTCCGCCTTCGCCGACCACGAACAAGGATGCAGGTCGGGTAACAGGTTTGAAGAAGCCGATGCGCAAATCCGCAACCGGAAAACCGTTGGTACCCCCCGGGCCAGTGTCGTACCAGCGGAAGTTCGACTCGGCGCTCACTCCGCTGCGTGGGATCACGGGATCGTCGGTATGGTCGAATAGCCAGCGAACGTGTGACGCGCCGGTGCGTCCGCTCAGGGACGCAAATTCCGGCGTGCCCAGGCGCAGCCTGGCATCCAGCGAGCCCACCTCGTAGCCAAAACGGACCTCGCTGAAGCGGCTGAATCCGTAACCGATATCGGCGCCGATGTGCCGCCCGGTTTAGCCGGTACTCGGCGAGCGGATCGCTCTTCCGGTAGATTTTGAAGGCGGAGCTGCTGGCGCCGGCATGCGGTGAGAAGAACCACTTGCTGGCCGGCGAGAACGGACGGTAGAGTTCGCTTTCTACTCCGTACGTGTTGCCAAAGATAAAATCGGTGCGCCACTCCGAGCGGTATCCGGCTACATCGAGAAAGGTCAGGCGGGTGGCCAGGGTGAAATCTACGTCACTGCTTTCCGATCCATCGACCTCAAATCCCAATTGCAGGGTGGGCGGAGCGTAGGGCTTTTCGTGCAACGTCACCAGCAGCCCATCCTGCCCGGCCTGTTTCGTCATCTGGTATCCAGCGGTATCGTAGCGCCCGATTCCGGTCAGCCGCGTGAGCAGACTTTCCAGTCGGTTCGTGTCGATCGGTTTTCCGGCCTGGGACCGCAGGAATCGCTCGATGTTTTCCTCCGCAACCGGGCTTGCGCCCTGCACTTTCACAAACTGCGGGACTGGGACATCGCTTAGCCGAAGTGCCTTTCGCCGCTCCAGGTATTGCGCCCAGGACGTATCATCCAGTGATAGGTATCGAGCAGCCGCGATTTTTGTTCTGCGGCTTCAGTCCCTCGTGCGATGATCTCTTTCGATTTCGTGTAATCCAACGAGCTGAAGTCTTGCAATTCGACTTTTACCACCAGGTCAGCCCCTGCCAGCCCGCGGATTTCATTGCCGGCAACTACGACGTCGATCGAGCGGCCAAGAATCGCGAAGAGCGATTGGATTTTGTCAGCCTCGGCGGGTGAGGTCTGCAGATGTACACCGATCACGATGTCCGCGCCCATGTCTCTCACCACGTCGGTAGGCAGATTTCCGACCAGTCCGCCGTCAACGTAGACGTGCTCCCCCTCGCGGATGGGAGAGAAAAGGCCTGGGATCGCCATGGTGGCGCGCATGGCTCGTGAGAGCGATCCATCTTTAAACACCGCTTGTTTGCCCGTAACCAGGTCGGTGGCCACGCAGCGGAAAGGGATGGGTAGACTCGTCAAACGATTGCACGCCCGAGTAAGCCAGTGTTTCCCGGTCAATCAGAAGACTGATCTGTTGGCCTGCATTCAAGCCGCCGGGTAAAACCAGCCCTTTGCGCAGACCCAACAGAATCGAGTTAGGAAATGCAACCTGATCTTCCTTTCTCCGAAATGAAAGGTCTTCGTAGGAAAGACCTCCACCCAGAATGACGTCCCAATTCTGCGCGTCAACTAATTCGCGAAGTTGTTGCGGATTTTTTCCGGTGGCATAGAGGCCTCCCACCAGACCGCCCATGCTGGTGCCCGCGAGGTAGTCGATCGGAATGTGGTGGTCTTCAAACCACTGCAGCACTCCGATGTGCGCCAGCCCGAGCGCGCCGCCGCCCTCGAGCGCGACTCCGATCTTCAACCTCGGCTTGGATGCGGGTGGCTCCGCTGTCGCAGGCGTTGGCGGACCCGCGGGGCTGGCTGAAGAAGCCGGTGTCTCCTGCGCCAAGCTAAACGAGATGAGTAATAAGAGAACAATGAGTGCATGCAGGCTGCCGCGCATGTAGAACCCCCTTCGAACCGGTTGCGGGGACGCAAATTGGGATGGATACAAGTCTCGCCCAGCCCGCCCATTCACACAAGGCGGTGGAGTGTGTAGGCGCGAGCGTCCGCGCTCGTGCGGGCTGAGAAGGACCTGGCCAAGTGTTCCAGTCGGGGGTGCGGATGCTCGCGCCTACATTCATCTTCAGACTGGTGTAAATTAGCTGGCGAATATTCGGGAGAGCGAACTCGCGATGATCATGAAAACCATCCAGGGTCCGGCAATTTTTCTGGCCCAGTTTGCCGGTGACATGGCTCCGTTCAACAATCTGCAAAATATCGCGCACTGGGCGAGCAGTCTGGGCTACAAGGGCGTGCAGATCCCATCCTGGGATGGCCGCCTGTTTGATCTGAAGCTCGCCGCGGAAAGCAAGACCTATTGTGATGAAGTGCTCGATACACTGACCACGCACGGACTCCATCTGACTGAGCTCTCCACTCATCTGCAGGGCCAGTTGGTTGCCGTGCATCCGGCTTACGATTTGATGTTTGACGGCTTCGCGCCAGCGGAAGTTCCGCGGCAAACCGGAAAGCGCGGCAGGAGTGGGCAGTGGAACAACTGCTGTTGGCGGCGAGGGCGTCGGCAAATCTGGGGCTCAAGGCACACGCCACTTTTTCTGGCGCGCTGGCCTGGCCTTACATTTACCCCTGGCCGCAACGGCCCGCTGGACTCGTCGAGACCGCCTTCGATGAGTTGTCCGCACGCTGGCTGCCGATCTTGAATGCATTTGAGAATGCCGGAGTGGATTTATGTTTCGAGATCCATCCCGGTGAAGACCTGCACGATGGCATCACCTTCGAGATGTTCCTGGAGCGGGTCAAGGACCATCCCCGCTGCAACATGTTGTTTGATCCCAGCCATTTCGTGTTGCAGCAACTCGACTATCTGCAGTTCATCGATCTCTATCACGATCGCATCAAGATGTTCCATGTGAAGGACGCGGAGTTTCACCCTTCGGGACGGCAAGGCGTGTACGGCGGCTACCAGCCCTGGATCGAACGGGCCGGGCGCTTCCGCTCGCTGGGTGACGGGCAGGTGGATTTCGCCGGCATCTTCTCCAAACTCACGCAATACGGCTTCGATGGCTGGGCGGTGATGGAGTGGGAATGCTGTATAAAGAGCGGCGAGCAGGGAGCGGCTGAAGGTGCACCCTTCATCGCCCGTCATATCATTCAGGCGGCCAAACAATCGTTCGACGACTTCGCCGGTTCCGGCGCCGATCAGGCAGCGAATCGTCGAATGATGGGGCTGGAATAAAGCGATCAGCTGCGGGCCTCAGTCTCTTGCTGAGAACCGATAACTGAAATCTGACATCTGGTGAGGAAAAACCTGTGAGCCTCGAAATAAATCCGACGAGAGAAAAGGACGCCGCCTGCGTCTTGGCATGGTGGGCGGCGGTCCGGGCGGCTTCATCGGGGCGGTGCATCGCATCGCCGCGCGGCTTGGATGATCGTTTCGAGCTGGTGGCGGCGGCGTTGTCTTCCGATCCGGCACGCGCTCGGGCTGCCGCGCTGGATCTTCACATCGTCCCGGAGCGCGCGTACGGCAGTTTTGCGGAAATGGCCTCGGCGGAGGCGAAGAGAAAAGATCGCATTGACGCTGTCGCCATCGTGACCCCGAACCATCTGCACTATGCGCCGGCAAAAGCATTTCTCGAAGCCGGCATCCACGTCATTTGCGACAAGCCGCTCACCACTACTCTTGAAGACGCTCAGCGAACTGGCCCGGATCGTGCGCCGCACCGGTCTGCTCTTTGCCGTGACGCACAACTACACCGGCTATCCGCTGGTGCGACAGGCTCGCCAGATGGTGGCCGAGGGTGAACTGGGACCGATTCGCGTGGTCCAGGTCGAATACGCGCAAGACTGGTTGGCCACGCCGCTGGAGAAGACCGGGCCAGAAGCAGGCCGCCTGGCGAACCGATCCCGCGCAAAGCGGGCCTGCGGGTTCTCTGGGAGACATCGGAACTCACGCTTACAATCTCGCCAGCTTTGTGACCGGCCTGAATTGCAAGGAACTGGCTGCCGAACTTGCACACTTTCGTGCCCGGCCGCCGCCTCGATGACAACGTGCAAATCATGCTGCGCTTTGCGGAAGGCGCGCGCGGTTCTGCTCTGGGCCAGCCAGGTCGCGACCGGAAACCAGAACAATCTGCGCCTGCGCGTCTACGGAGAAAAAGCGGGTATCGAATGGCGGCAGGAAAATCCGAATTGCCTGTGGTTTGCCCCGCTGGGCAAGGCTCCGACTCTGATCTACCGCGCAGGTCCGGGCGCGACTCCGGTGGCGGCGCACGCCAGTCGGTACCGGCGGGCCATCCCGAGGGATATCTCGAAGCCTTCGCGCAACTTTATACCGACATGGCGGAGCAGATCAGCGCGCGTCTGGAGAATCGTTCCCCAGCCTCGTCTTCTTTACTCGTGCCCACGGTCGAGGATGGCGTGGCCGGCATGCGCTTCATCTCCGCCGTCATTGAATCGTCAAAACGCAATTCGGCCTGGACCGCACTCCCCGGTTAAATTGACTCGAAGGTTCTCTCTCAAGCCGGACAGGGCTGATTATTTTCTAGTAAACACTCGGATTAGCGCGTACTCTTTAAGTAGTCTCTTTAACGCATCTTCCCGCCGCGCCTCACGGTGACGGTTCCCTGCGAAATCAGACAGTAACTTCGTTGCGCAAGGAGCCGCTATGCCTGATAAACCTATCCCGTCTTCGTGTGAAGCCCGATGGTTCCGCCCCACCCGCAATCGATGGGCAGCCAGTAGAGAACGAGATTCTGCTCAGTTTGCCGGCGAAGGAACGCGACGCGATATTTCCGCAGCTCACTTTCGTCGAACTGCGAACCCACGACGTGTTGCACGAACCCGGCGAGCCATCAAGTTTGGCTACTTTCTGAATCAGCGGAATGACTTCCATTCTGACGGTGCTGGCCGAGGGGAAGAGCGTGGAAGTGGGGTTGACGGGCAAGGACGGTTTCGTCGGATTGCCTCTGATTGTGGGCTTCAGCAGCGGTCCCACCCAGGCCGTGGTCCAGATTGCGGGCAGCGCTTTCAGAATCGGCGCCCGTGCAATCACGCAAGCGGTGCGGCAATGCTCCGGTCCTGGCCAACCGGCTGCAACGCTACGTGCAGATTCTGGCCATGCAGGGCACCCAGGTTGCGGCCTGCAACCGGCTGCACGAAGTGGATGAAAGACTGGCGCGCTGGCTGCTGATGTGCCAGGACCGCATCGGCTCCAACTTGGTGCCTTTGACCCAGGAATTTCTGGCCCACATGCTGGGCACACGCCGGGCCAGCGTTACGGTCGCGGCCGGCATTCTGCAGAAGGCCGGACTGATCACCTATTCGCGCGGACACGTTAACATCGTGGACCGGACCCGACTGGAAGGCGCCAGCTGCGAGTGCTACGCAATCATGCAGCAGCAGGACAGAAGATGGCGAAGCGAAGCGACCCGCGAGACTGAGTCCTTAGTAGCGCCACCGTTCGGCGGTGTCGGCAGGCTGCGCTCGCTGCGGCCGAGTCCTCGGACGCCAGCGTTTCGTCGACAACTTTTGTCTCAAAGCCCAGCCCGCACAGGCAGGCTGCTCGCTTACAATAGCGGGAATGCAGACCAGCGGACAAACGGGAACCAAGATGACCCGAGACTGGAAACAGTGGGAAGGCCAGATTGTGAATGGCACCTTCCCGCTCCGCCAATACCTGGGCGGCTCAGAACACAGCGCGGTGTTTCTCACCGAACGCCGCGGACGGGAACCGCAGAGGGCCGCGATCAAACTCATTCTGGCGGATCCGGCGACCGCCGGCGTCCAACTGTCACGCTGGGAAGCTACTGCAAAGTTGTCCCATCCTCACTTGCTCCGGCTTTTCGAAACGGGAAGCTGCCAACTGGACAAAGTCAGGTCCTGCTCTACGTGGTGATGGAGTACGCCGAAGACAACCTGGCGCAGATTCTTCCTCACCGTGCGCTCACACCGGAAGAAGTGCGCGACCTGCTGGAGCCGGCGCTGGACGCTCTCACCTTCATCCACGGCAAGTCGCTGGTCCACGGCCGGCTGAAGCCGTCGAATGTGATGGCCGCACAAGACCAGTTGAAACTCTCGAGCGACAGTCTGTTTCGCAGCGGCGATCCGGCGGGCAGGCTCGGTCCGCCGACGCGTATACGACGCGCCCGAGATTGCGAGCGGAGACATCCTACCGGCATCGGACGCCTGGTCGCTGGGCATGACAGTGATGGAAGCGCTCACCCAGCGGCTGCCCGCCGTTGAAGGTATGACGGAACCATTGCCGGAGACCGTGCCGGCGCCGTTCATGGGAATCGCACACTGCTGTCTGCGCCGTGATCCGCAACGCCGCTGTACGGTTTCGGACATCGCCACGCGGCTGCAAGCAAGCTCGGCGACGCCGCAGCAGGCTTCGACGGTCAGAATACCCGCGGAGTCTGCCAAGTGGCGCTTCCTGCTTCCGCTCGCCATCGTGGTACTGGCGGCGGGAGCTCTGTTGATTGGACCCAAGCTGCTCAATCCGCGGCCAGACCTTCAGCCGGCGACTAAGGTCTCGTCCGCATCGCCGACGTCGTCTGATGCCCACACCGCTCCTCCGAAGCAGGAAGCTGGACCGGCGGCGGTTGAATCCAAACCGTCCGCAAAAAAGAAGCGGAGTGAACCTCAAACTGCCAAAGCCATCGCTCCGACATCCGCGCCTGCTCCGGCTGTGGCAACCACACCACCCGCCGCAAGCTCAGATCACGGAAAAGTTCTACAGCAGGTTGAGCCCGTCGTCTCCAAGTCGGCGCGAAATACAATCTCCGGCACGATCAGGATTCGAGTGAAGGTAGAAGTGAATGCCGCGGGCAATGTTGAACGGGCGACGTTCATCACCGAGGGGCCAAGCAAATATTTTGCGCGCCAGGCGATGGAGGCGGCACAAAAGTGGAAGTTTGCTCCCGCTCAAGTGAACGGCCAGCCGATTCCAAGTGCGTGGGTTCTGCATTTCGGCTTCAGCAGATCAGGGATCGAAATCAATTCCGAGCCGGCGAAGCCTTAGCGATTGGATGTTGCCCGCAGAAGCCGCTTGGGCGCCTTTCTCATCCAGGCAGCTCGCAATGCAGCCTCCAGTATGTCCGGCGGCACCTTCGCCAGGAGCACGCGCGTGGATCCCTTTAGTCCCCATCCTCCGGGAACCGGCGAAAAAATCCTCGGCTCGTCCTCAACCATTCCCGCTTGCTGCTCCGGCGTAAGCAGCAGCACAGCGTAACCTTCCGACTCAAGCGAGAGTGTGGCGAAGATTTTTCCGCCCACCCGGAAGTCGGCGTTCCCGAAATGCGAGCCTTCGACTGTTTCGGGTAGGCTTAGAGCGATCCGTCGAAAACTCGCTGCGGTCAAGCATCTACCTCATCTAAATAATAGAAATCAGACAACTAAGCCGCCCTGACCTTATGAGGATACAACCAGTTGAGTGCGCCAGAGCAGGTTGAAATTCGCTAATTCGCCAGGGCAGCAATGCAACTTTATTGATGCGTTCGATTCAAAACTTTCATCCAATGAACCCAGAAGCGGATTGACAGGCTCCGCGACGCTCTCTAGGATAAATGGGTTCATGTCAGCTTCCTGCTCAACGCGCTGCCAGTGTTGTACTTGTTGTTGTATGCGTGTGTCCACTGGCGCCCGGGGGCAGCTGACCTAAGACTCATTTAGAAATCGGCAATCATACCCACCGCCAGTGCACATCACTGGCGGTGGGTTTTTTTGTGGGCCAAAACATCTATGGCAAACGCAGTTACTGAAACGGCAGTTACAGAAACGAAGGTACAGCGGGTCGAGCGCCTGAAGCGCGAGAAGAATCCGTGGGAAGGCCTCGATGACATCCGCAAGTTCGCCCGCGAAGGCTTCGATTCCATCACGCCCGAATGGCTGGGCACCTACTTTCGCTGGTGGGGCGTCTACACCCAAGGCGACGGCGTCGGCGTGATCGGCGGCAAGAACGGAGAAGGGAAGGCGCTGCCGTTCTTCATGGTGCGCATTCGCATTCCCAACGGCCTGCTTCATTCTCACCAGCTTCGAACCATGGCCAACGTGACCGAGAAGTACGCTCGCGGAACCGCCGACCTGACGGTGCGGCAGAATATCCAGCTGCATTGGGTGACGATTCAAGATTTGCCCGAACTACTCGACGGATTGTGGCGCGCCGGTCTGACCACGATGGGCTCGTGCGGAGACGATACCCGCAACATCACCGGTTGCCCCCTCGCCGGCGTGGATGCCGACGAAATTTACGACGCTTCGTCCCTGGCACTCGAAGCCAACCGCTTCTTCGTCGGCAACGGCGACTTCTACAACCTGCCGCGCAAGTTCAAAATCTGCATCACCGGATGCAACGTCTGGTGCGCCTATCCCGAGATCAACGACGTGGGCCTGACGGCAATTCGTCGCCAGAAGATTCCGAAGTTGGTTTTTCGCTGCGAATCGGCGGCGGCCTTTCGACCGATCCACATCTGGCGGTTCGGCTCAACGCTTTTGTGCAGCGGCACCAGGTGATTCCTGTTCTCAAGGGAGTCGCCGAGATTTTCCGCGAGAGCGAAAAGCTGCGCGAAAACCGGGAACGGGCGCGGCTGAAGTTTCTGTTTCTGAAACATGGCTGGACCGCCGAGAGCTTTCAGGAAGAACTGGAGCGGCGCATCGGGTTTCATCTCGATCCGGCGGTCGAGGAAAACCCGCCCGACGGATATTTATCGCGATCACGTCGGAATCCATCCTCAGAAGCAGGCGGGATATTCGTACGTTGGAGCTGCGGTGCTGCGGGGGCGAATCTCAGCTCAGCAGATGCGCGCCGCGGCCGACGCCGCGGATCGCTACGGCGCAGGCGAGCTACGCACCACCAACATGCAGAACCTGCTGATCGTCAACGTGCCCAATCGCAACGCTGCAAGCCCTGGCGAGCGAACTCGAAGCCAACAAGATGCCGGTCGGCGGCTCGCCCTTCTGGCGCGGCGTGGTGGCCTGCAGCGGCTCGGAATTCTGCAAGATCGCGATTACCGAGACCAAGAGTTTCTCCCGCTGGCTGGTCGAAGAACTGGAGGAGCGGCTTCCGGGCTTCGAGCAGCACCTGAAACTGCATGTGACGGGATGCCCCAACAGCTGCGGCCAGCACTGGATCGCTGACATCGGCATCGAGGGCAAGAAGATCAAAGTCGATGGCCGCCAGCAGGATGCCTACTACTTCTGCGTGGGCGGCGCCGTCGGATTGCACCAGTCGGTGGCGCGACCCATCGGTTATCGCTGCCTGGCCAGCGAAGTGCCAGACGCAATCGAGCGCCTGTTGCGCCGCTATCTGGACGAGAGATCGCCCGACGAAAACTTGCGCCACTATTTTGCCCGCCGCAGCGACGAAGAGTTGCGCGAGTGCCTGGCTGGAAAGTTCCTGGCAGCAGTCGAGCGCGATCCTTCGCCCGGAAAGGTGCCGCATGCGGTCGAAGGCTAGAAGAAATCCAAGCGCTTTAGGGTGGAGCAGCGCTTTAGCATCGCATTCGAGACTTTGTGGCTGGCGGCTTCAGCCGCTGAGGTACGTGGGCGGCAACCGGAGGCTAGCGAAATGACTCTGTTTCCCATGTTCATGAAACTCGAAGGCCGCTCCTGCCTGGTGGTTGGCGCCGGCACCATCGGCGAGCCCAAGATCAGCAGCCTGATCGCAGCTGGCGCATCGGTCCGCGTGGTCGCCCTTCACGCCACTGCCGCAGTTGCTGAGTGGGCGAAGAAGCGAAGCAATTACCTGGGAAGCACGAGCTTTCAACATTGCCGATCTCAACGGCGTTTTCCTGGTCATCGCCGCCACGAACTCTCGCGACCTGAATGCCGCGATTTTCCGCGAAGCCCGGCAGCGAAACATTTTGTGCAACGTGGTGGATGATCCTGAATATTGCGACTTTTACTATCCCGCAGTCGTCCGCCGCGGAGATCTTCAGATCGCCATCTCGACCAACGGCCAGAGCCCGGCACTGGCCCAGAGGATCAGACGCGAACTCGAAATTCAGTTTGGCCCGGAATACGGCGAATGGCTGAAGGAATTGGGGCAGATCAGGCAGCAATTGTTCGCCAGCAAAATCGAGCCCGAGCAGCGGCGTCGCCTGTTGCACGAACTGGCCAGTCACGAGGCTTTCGAAGAAATTACAGGCAGCGGAATTGAATATCGAAGACAGTCTGGAGAAAATTTCATGACCGGTAAGGTGTACCTGGTGGGAGCGGGTCCGGGCGATCCCGAATTGCTCACGCTCAAAGCGCTCAAACTTCTGAAGTCAGCCGATGTCGTATTGCACGACGACCTCGATCAGCCCGGAGATTCTCGCGTTCATTCCATCTTCCACCGAAGTCCAGAACGTCGGCAAGCGTTTCGGACAGAAGCGCATCAGCCAGTGCGGAGATCCACGCGCTGATGGTGCAGAACGCGCTTCTGGGCTTGCAGGTGGTTCGCCTGAAGAGCGGCGACCCGCTCATCTTCGGTCGCGCCGGAGAAGAGATGGAAGCTCTGCGCAAGGCCGGCATCGAGTTTGAAATTGTTCCCGGTGTCACCGCGGCGTTCGGCGCTGCAGCCAACGCGAAAATTCCGCTGACGCATCGTCAAGTTTCTTCTGCTGTGGTGCTGGTGACAGGTCATCACGCCGCCACCGACGAATTTGCCGACTGGCCGGCGACGATTCCCCACGACGCAACCGTGGTCGTCTATATGCCCGGCTACGACTATCGCAGCACGGCGCAGCAACTCGTGCGCGCTGGCGTGCCGGGCTACGACTCCCTGCGCCATCGTCTCGCAGGCCACGTCGTCCAACGAGCAGGTCCATGTCACGACGGTCGAAGATCTGCACACATCGCCACGACTGCCTTCGCCCACATTGCTGGTCGTCGGCGAAGTGCGTGCGACTCGCCGAGCCTGCAGCGCTAAGTCAGCAGTTCGGTTGGCCGAGTGAGTTCGCCTCATCGGGTTCGACCTTGTCGGCGAGTCAGGAGCGTGCGGAGTGAGAGACCACGCAGAGTTAATACCCGCCGAAGCCGAAACAGTGGCGGCCGGAAGAAGTATTGAGCTGGGCATTCGCGACCTACGGAAAAGATGTGGCCATCGCGTCGGGCTTTGGGGTCGAAGGAATGGTATTGCTCGACCTGGCCTCGCGGGTGCGTTCCGATTTTCGCGTCTTCACTCTGGATACCGAATTCCTGTTCCCTGAAACCTACGATCTGATGGACCGGGTCGAAAAACGCTACGGCATCAAGATCGAAAAGAGTATTACAGCACCACTCACTCCAGAAGAGCAGGAGCGCGAATACGGCGCAGCGCTCTGGAGCCGCGATCCCGACAAGTGCTGCGGCTTGCGCAAGGTCGAACCGCTCAAGACGAAGCTGACCGAGCTGCGCGCCTGGATCACCGCGATCCGCCGCGACCAGACGTCCGCGCGCGCCTCGGCCCGCAAGGTCGAGTGGGATGCCAAGTTTCAGCTGCTGAAGATCAACCCCATCGCCGACTGGACATCGCCGATGGTCTGGAGCTACGCGCTCAAGCACAACATCCCCTACAACCCGCTGCATGACAAGAACTATCCCAGCATCGGATGCACCCACTGCACCCGTGCCGTCCGCCCGGGGGAGAGTGCTCGGGCGGGACGCTGGTCCGGGTCTGACAAGGTCGAATGCGGATTGCACGTTGCAGCCCCAGCAGCGATAGCCCCGCTGATAGAGATCAAAGTAAAAAGCTCGTTCGGCTGTCGAGGAAAGCTAGAAAAACCAAAAGCGTAAACCACCAAGGACACGAAGGCCACGAAGGAGATCCGCCCTAAGTCCAATGTTTTCCTTCGTGTACCTTCGTGTCCTTGGTGGTTAATGCTCTTGCTCTTCAGGGATTCAGCCGCCCAAAAAATCCATCCGGCTCATCGAAATTCTCGATTGTACTTACCACCCGCATTGACGATACACAGTGTAAAGATGAGTCCGAGTCACCTAACCACAGACCACGACGCCTGCGGTGTCGGCCTGGTCGCCAAAATCGGCGGTAGCTGCTTCGCGCGAGATCGTGGACCGCGCGCTCGAGGCTTTGATCCGGCTGGCGCATCGTGGAGGGGTGGACGCCGACGGACGAAGCGGTGACGGCGCCGGTCTGCTCACTCGCATCCCGGACAAATTGATTCGCAAACAGGCGCGTAAGGCGGGCATCAAGCTGCCCGCGGTCTTCGGGCTCGGAATGGTCTTTTTGCCGCCCGGTCAGGCAGACGAAACGCGCAACGCCATCGAAGCGCAAGCCAAGCGAAACGGTCTGAAGTGCCTGGGTTGGCGGCCGGTCCCGACCAATCCGGAAGTTACAGGTCCTCGGGCCCACGAGGCTCTGCCCGATCATCGAGCAATGTTTCTTCGCTCCGGAATCCGAAACCTCGAATCTGGAATTTCTGCTTTTCCATTTCCGCAAAGAAGCTGAAGCTGTCGCTCCCGCCGGAACGTATTTCTGTTCACTGTCCTGTCGGACTGTGGTCTACAAAGGGCTGCTAACTCCTTTTCAGCTCCCGGCGTTTTACGCCGACTTGCGCGACCCGGATTTTGAAACTCCCTTCGCCATCTTTCATCAGCGCTACTCCACCAATACCCAACCCAGCTGGTCAATGGCGCAACCCTTCCGCTTTGTTGCGCACAACGGCGAGATCAACACCATCAGCGCCAACCGACGCTGGATGCGCGCCCAAGGCGCCGGAGCTGCGTCAAGAACTCGGCTTATCCGATCAGGTTCGACTGCTCGAGGACCGGGTCAGCGACTCAGCCAGTTTTGATAACGGTCTGGAACTCTTCTCTGCGCCGCGGCTACAACCCGGCGGAAGCGATGCTCTCGATGGTGCCTCCTGCGTGGGAGCGTTCACCCGAGGCCGCGCCCGAGCTGCGCAACTTTCTCGAAGAACAAGCCCGCGTGCAGGAAGCGTGGGATGGCCCGGCGGCGCTGGTCTTCACCGACGGCTGCACCATCGGCGCGAAGCTCGACCGCAACGGTCTGCGTCCCCTGCGTTACACCCTGACCACGGATGGTCTGCTGGTGGTCGGCTCCGAGGTGGGAATTGCCGATCTCCACGGCAAAGAGATCGCCGAACGGCAGCGCCTGGGGCCGGGAGAAGTTCTGCTGGTCAATCCCGAGAGCGGCGAGTTTGTCCGCCCCAAAGATTCGCTGCGCACTGCGGGAGGGAATCCGGGCCATCTCCTCGGTGCCGGCTGTGCTGGTCGAGCCCACCGACAAAGCCGTTTCTGGATCGGACGCCCGATCCGAAGCCAACGATGGCTGCTTTGGGCTGGAGCGAGGACCAGTTCCGCCTGCTTTTCCAGCCGCTGGTGGAGCAAGGACAGGAAGCGGTCTGGAGCATGGGCGACGATGCGCCGCCGGCTTCGATGTCCACCTTCAAGCGTCCGCTGTGGGATTACTGCAAGCAGCGCTTCGCGCAAGTCACGAATCCGCCGATTGACTCGCTGCGCGAAACGCATGTGATGTCACTGAAGGTATTTCTTGGCCGCGCGGCGATCAACTCTCCGCTGCTCGACGGCGGGCAATTGCAGTTGCTGAGAAAAGAATTGGGCACGACCGAGCGGATCGCCTTCACTTTCGTGGCCGAGGATGGAGTGGAGGCAGCGAAGGCTGCGCTCGCGCCGCCTGCAGGAAGACGTAAAGAACGGCGTCGGCCAAAGCTCCGGGACTCATTCTGCTGACGGATCGCGGCGTTGATCCAAAACGCGCCGCGCTACCGGCGCTGCTTGCCCTGGCTGCGGCTTGGAAGTCCATGGTTGAGGCGGGCGCCCAGCACATTCCGCTGGTCGATCGAAAGCGGACAGGTCATCGACACTCATCACGTGGCCCTGCTGGTCGCCGCGGGTGCGAGCGCCGTGTTCCCGTATTTGGCGCTGGAGCAGGCATCGCATATGAAGCCGGGCGGGGCAGTGGCCTATCGCGGCGCGGTGGAGAAGGGCCTGCGCAAAGTCATCGCGCGAATGGGGATCTCAACTATTGCCAGCTATCGCAACAGTCATCTGTTCGAGATCATTGGTCTCGACTGCCGATGTGTGCAGCCGATTTTTCGAAGATGCCAGCCACTCTCTGGCGGGCAAAGGCCTGACCGAGCTTCTGCAGGATTTTCTCGATCGTCACGATTCGGTGTTCTCGATCACCTTCCCGACGATGACGATGACCACCGCAGTTGCAGGACCAAGGACTCTATCGCTTCCGCCATCAGGGAGAGCAGCACGCAGTTTCGCCTGAGTTGGTACGACGAATGCATCGCTACATCAAGTTTCCCACCGAGGAAAATCATCGCGCCTTCAAGGAACTCGGCCAGCAGAGAGAGCCAGTCGCGGTCCGAGACCTGATGGAGATTGTCCCGGACAAGCCGCTGCCGCTCGATGAAGTTGAAACCGACGCTGCCATCCTAGGCCGCTTCAGCACGCAGGCCATGTCGCTGGGAGCAATTTCGCCGGAGACCCACACCACTCTTGCCATCGCCATGAACCGTCTCGGCGGACGCAGCAACACGGGCGAGGGTGGGGAAGATCCCGGCGCCTACGGCCCCGGCCGCGAGGACAACAACCGGGTCAAGCAGGTGGCCTCGGCGCGTTTCGGAGTCACTGCGGAATATCTGGTGCACGCCGACGAACTGGAAATCAAGATCGCGCAAGGCGCGAAGCCCGGCGAAGGCGGCCAACTGCCGGCGAGCAAGGTTTCTGTCTACATCGCGCGATTGCGGCACGCCGTGCCCGGGATGATGTTGATTTCTCCGCCGCCGCATCATGACATCTACAGCATTGAGGACCTGGCACAGCTGATCTACGATCTGCGGGCCATCAATCCGCAGGCGCGCATCGGAGTGAAGCTGGTGGCCAGTGCCGGCGTGGGAATTATCGCCACGGGCGTGGCCAAGGCCGGAGCTGACGTCATCACCATCAGCGGCCACGATGGCGGCACGGGCGCGTCGCCGATTACTTCCATCAAGAACACCGGCCTGCCCTGGGAAGTGGGCTTGCGGGATGCTCACGCATGCCCTGGTGAAAACCGGGCTGCGCGGTCGCGTGCGCCTGCGCGTGGATGGCGGATTCAAGTTCGCTCGCGATGTCATCATCGGTGCGCTTCTGGGGCGGACGAATTTGGTTTTGGCACCGCGTCGCTGCTGGCGCTGGGATGCGTCATGGCGCGGCAATGCCATCTCAACACTTGTCCGGTCGGCATCGCCACTCAGGACGAAAAACTGCGCACTCGCTTCACCGGAAAGCCGGAGATGGTTGAAACCTACTTCCGGGCTGTCGCCGCCGATGTTCGAGAACTGTTGGCGTCGATGGGCGCGCATTCAATTGATGACATCGTAGGACAGGCCGAACGTCTGCGGCCCAGGAATGCGTCCGCGGCACGCGCGCTCGGCGGGTTGCTGGACCCGATTGTCTCTTCCTGCCTGCCCGGCTTCGGTTAAGGAAGACTCGAGCAGTCTCTATCGCGAGTTGAATCTCACCCTCGGTCGCACGATTGATGACTCTGACACTCGAGCGGCACGACGACGTCGTTTCCGCATCACCAACTGCTGATCGTTCCATCGGCGCGCATTTGAGCGGAGAGATGTTGCGCCGGCCGGGACCCCAGACCGATGCGCCCGCCAAATATGAATTTGTCGGCAGCGCCGGACAGACCTTCGGTGGATTCTTGACCAAGGGATTGAAATTCCGGCTGGTTGGCGAGGCCAACGACTACGTCGGCAAGAGTTTGTCCGGCGGCACGATTGCGATCACCGGCGGGGAAGAAGCCTCGTTGCGTGGCGACGTGCTTGCGGGCAACACCCTGCTGTACGGCGCGACTAGCGGCGAACTCTACATCGCGGGCCGGGTAGGCGAAAGATTTGCGGTCCGCAATAGCGGTGCGCTCGCCGTGGTCGAAGGCGTTGGCCAGCACGGCTGCGAATATATGACCGCCGGCGTCGCCGTGATTCTGGGTCCGGCCGGGATGAACTTTGGCGCGGGCATGACTGGCGGACTGGCCTACGCCTTGCGTGATTCCATCGGAGGCTATGGATACAACCAGCAGTCGGTCCGGTTGGCCCCGGTTGAAGTTCGGGAAGAACTGTGGTTGCGCCGCGTACTGCGCAAGCATGTGCGCCTCACCGGCAGCCCGCGTGCTGCGAGTCTGTTGAGTGCCGATACTCCTCTGCCATTTCTGCGCGTGGAGCCGCTCGTCCTGCCGTGTTCGGTGGCGGATACCTGGGCCCCGATTCTTATCAGGTTTAAGCGGCAGTCGGGTTCGGTGCAGGCGCCGACCGGGGTGTACGTTCCTCATTCAACGGATCCGCGTGCCATCGCAGTGGTGTAGAGCACCCACAAACCGCTGTCATCCTGAGGGAAGGTCCCCGACGAAGGACCTGGGCGTTTGCCGGCGATGACACCTCCGAATGCAGCCACTTTTCTAGCGATGCATACGCCAATGCCGCTTCACGCGGAATACATAGGTCCTTCGATTGCTTTCGTCCGGCTTCGCCGAACGCGAGACTGCGCTCAGGATGACAGCTCTAATCTTCGAGTGACGCAACCCCACCATTTGTCATTCCGTCTTTATCGAACGAACGAGGAATCTGCGCGGAATGACAATTCTTTGGGAGTTTTCAAGTTACACAACTGCAAGATTTCTGAATCCCTTCCTTTCTCCGCTATAATCTTCCCCTACTCATGGACTTTGATCAGCTAGTTACTTTCCTGGAAGTGGCCAAGCTGGGAAGCTTCTCCCGCGCCGGCCAAAAAGTCTTTCGCTCGCAGTCCGCCGTTAGCGCCCAGATCCGTCAACTTGAGCAGGAGTACGGAGACCGCCTGCTCGATCGTTCCGGCAAAGATGTGACTCTCACGCCCGCCGGCAGGGTTCTATTCGCCTATGCCGAGCGTCTGCTGCAGATGCGGGACGAATCCCTGCTCGCCGTCGCCGATCAGGGCACCAGTCCGCGTGGCACGCTGGTCATCGGCGCAAACGAAGCCACTTGTCTATACGTGCTGCCTGATGTCTTCGCCAAGTACTGTCATCTCTATCCCGGCGTGCAGATCAGCATTTATCGCAACTTCAGCTACAAGATTGTCGAGAAGCTGGAGAACGGAACTATCGATGTCGGTATCGTGACCTTGCCGGTTAAGTCGGCTAGCCTGAAGACCCACTCTATTTTTCGGGATCAGCTGATGCTGATGGTCAGTCCGCAGAACACGCTGGCTAAACTCGACGTAGTGCCGGTGAGCGAAGTTGCCAAACAACCCTTATTGCTGCCGAAGACCGGTTACAGCCGCCGGGTCATGGACAAACTGTTCCGTCCTTATGCGTCGCACCTTCAAATCCGGATGGAACTACCCAGCGTGGGCATGATCAAGAGCTTTGTGGCGGCCGGGCTGGGGGTTTCGTTGATCAGCTCCAGCTTCGCCAAAGACCAGGTGCTTGCGGGACGCGTCAAACTGATTCCCATCCGCGATCAGGAACTGTGGCGGGAACTGGGGATCGCCTACCGCCGCGACCGCACCCACACTCGCGCCACGACCACCTTCATCAGTACTGTCCGGCAGTTGGCTACCGCTTCCAAGTAAGCTCTTAGGCGGCTTATCACTTCTCAAAACGGGGTCCGGAAGGCTGATCGAATTTGTCGATGCAGGACATCGAAATTTCAGATTTCCTTTTTCCAACAGAAAATTGCTAATCTCCAGCAGAAGCCTCAGAAGCTTTGATCGCGCTTACTCGCGGTCATCAACGAGACTTGAACCCAGCTGAGGGGGTGCGCTATGAGCGAACTGGAAAGCGGATTAAACAAGATCTTGGAAGAGCATCAGCATGAGAGCGGACTCCATGTCATCGGAGGCAGGCGCAGACTGGTTGATCGGCTGATGCAATTCTTTGAAGAATTCAAACCGGAACAACCGGACCCGAGACTGGGCCGCGAACAGCACAACTAAGATCAGGCTGGAACACAACCATGAAAGCAATTTCCCTGAAGGCCAAGGCTAAGCGAATTACATCGATGAGCATTACATCGACACGAATTCGCGTGTCTTCTGGGGGAGGGCGCCTGGTGAGCTGAGAAATACAGAGCTTTAAGGGCTACAAAAACCCACCGCCAGAAGCAACTGGCCGGTGGGTTTTTATTTGCCCTCAACCCACATCAACCAGCAAGACTACACAAGGGAGACCAGATGAACGACCTGTTCGAAGCGAGTAGTGAAGGACCGCAAGGGCCTCGGGATAACGTCGTGATGAAGTTCGGCGGCACTTCAGTGGAGGACGCCGCCGCGATTCGACGCCTCTGCCGGCTGGTGGAACGCCCCTCATCTCTCCGCCCCGTGGTGGTGGTCAGCGCTCTGTCCAAGGTCACCGACCAGTTGATGAATGCGGGATGGGCAGCGGCGGCAGGGAACCTCGAACCCGCTCGGGAGATTCTGCAAGTTCTCCGTCAGCGCCACGAAACGGTTGCGAGCGGACTGGCGACAGGCGATGAGCGCCGCCGTCTGACCCGTACGTTCGCGGCTGAATTCAAGGCCGCGGACCAGATGCTAGCCGCCATCGCAGCGGAGAAGGCGTTTGCGCCATGTTCCCAGGACAGGCTCTTGGGCGTCGGCGAATCCCTTTCATCGCGGCTGGTGCAATCCGCATTGCAGTCCTCCGGAGTGGATGCGGTTCTGGTGGATGCGCGCGCGTGCATCATCACCGACGCCGCCCATGCCCACGCCACTCCTCTATGGGAAGAAACCAATGCACGCCTGCAAGCTGTGCTTTGGCCGCTATTGGAATCGAGACGAGTCCCGGTGATGGGCGGATTCATCGGCGCGACCCGCGATGGCATTCCTACCACGCTCGGTCGTGGCGGTTCTGATTTCAGCGCCGCGATCGTGGGCGCAGGTGTGCACGCCGAGCGGATTGAGATCTGGACTGACGTGGACGGCATCATGACGACGGACCCGAATCTCTGTTCCGACGCCCGCCGCGTCCCACGTATGAGCTTCGACGAAGCGGCCGATCTGGCCTACTTCGGCGCGAAAGTGTTGCATCCGGCGACGCTGGTGCCGGCGATGCGCAGCAATATTCCGGTATGGGTCCTCAATTCCCGTAATCCGGAGTGCGCCGGGACCGAAATCGTTGCGCACTGTGAAGGCGACGGAGTGAAGGCCATCACTGCGAAGCGCGGCGTGGCCATCGTAGATATCGAACCGGTTCGCTGGTTTGCGCCCGAACTGTTGCGTGAGGTCTTCGACGTGTTCGAACGCCATCAGCACAGCCTGGATCTGCTGTCCGCTTCACGCGGCAGCCTAGCGCTGCTGGTGAGTTCCGTGTCGGCGCTGCCGGCAATCGCGGACGAACTGAAAGGGATGGCCAATGTCCGTTGGGAAAACCACAAAGCCTTGGTCTGCCTTGTAGGCGAACAAGTGCGCCGCCGTCCGGAACTCGCCGGCCAGGCATTTCGCGCCATCGGCGACATTGACGTCCGCATGATCTGCCAGGGGGCCTCGGAGCGAAACATCAGCTTCCTGGTAGACGAATCGCGCGCCGTGGAGGCGGTAGAACGTCTGCACCGGGCATTTTTTGCGAAGTCGCAACCGGCAATTGACCTGGATGCCTCACTGGCCATGTGCCAGGCCGAAGTTGCGTGGCACGGAGCCGATTGATGTAGGCGCGAGCGCCCTCGCTCGTGCGGACTGTCCCCCACGCACTCTGTGGTGATTCAAACCCGGCACGAGCGGAAGCCCGTGCCCAATTTTTCGATTGCCCGTATCGAAATTTCTACTTGACACCCACCGCATACCAATTATCATAAATGAATAATTATTCAGCATAATGAATAGTCATTCATGAGCAAGCCGCTGCGACAAAAGGTGATCCTGGAAGTGCTGGACCAAGGATCTGTAAGCAGCCAGGAAGACCTGCAGCGGGCGCTCGGCAAGCGTGGAGTGAGAGTAGGACAGGCAACGCTGTCGCGCGATATTCACGAGCTCGGCCTGATCAAAACCGGAGCAGGGTACGTGCTGCCGGGCGAGGCGGAGCCGGCCCTACCGCCGGTGTCGCGGCTGGTTAGAGAGTTTGTGTTGGAAGTAAAGGCGGCGCAAAACCTGCTGGTCATCAAGACGACCGTAGGCAGCGCGCAGCCCGTGGCCGCCGCACTCGACGGCCAGGATTGGGAGGAAGCCATCGGAACCATCGCAGGTGACGACACGATATTGATGGTCTGTTCCGACAACCGGAGTGCCAAAGTGCTGGCTGCCCGCATTCAGGAGATGCTCGCCTGATGGCGTCCAAGCTCAAAACCGCAATCCTGGGTGCGACCGGATATTCCGGCTTCGAACTGGCCCGCATTCTTCTGCGTCACCCCGGCGTAGAAACTCCGGTGATGCTTCAGCGTTCCGGCGAATCGGCGGGGGAAGTCAATCTCGCCGACATGTATCCCGCCATCTCCGGCAACGGAGGATACCCGCTGCAACCGTGGTCGTGGGCGGAACTGAAACGCCGCGAGATCGAACTGCTTTTTCTGGCCACTCCTCACGAAGTCTCGCGCGCCATTGTGCCGGAAGCGATTGCCCACGGCATGCGCGTGGTTGACCTGAGCGGCGCGTGGCGCTTGCGAGAAGCTCAAAACCGCGCCGTCTATGCCTTTCACGACGAGAACGCTATCACCGCGGCCGACCTCATGGAGAAAGCGGTGTACGGCCTTCCCGAGTTGAACGGCGACCGGTTGCCCGGCGCAGCGCTGGTGGCCAATCCCGGATGCTATGCCACTTCGGTGATTCTTGCGTTGGCTCCGCTTCTGGCCGCGGACATCGTGGATCGCCAGAAGGGAATCATTTCCGATTCGAAGTCTGGCGTTTCGGGAGCGGGCAAGGAAGCCACTGCGCGAACTCACTTCGTCTCGGTCGCGGACAATCTTTCCGCCTACTCGGTCTTTGGACATCGCCATGTCGGAGAAATTCTCGAACAGTTGAAGCTGGATTCCGGTGAGTTGATTTTCACTCCGCACCTGCTGCCAATTCCACGAGGTATCCTTTCCACCATCTACGTTCATCTGAAACAGGAGATGAAACCTGCCGAAGTAGAGACCTGCTTTCACGATTTCTATGCGGGCAAGGCATGGGTTCGGGTCTTTGCCACTCCGAAGCTGCCGCAGATCCAATTTTCACTACACACCAACTACTGCGACCTGGGCTTTTGCCTGGCAAGAGACGGACGCCGCCTGGTGCTGGTGTCATGCATCGACAATCTGCTCAAGGGCGCAGCCGGACAAGCAGTTCAGAACATGAACCTCATGTTTGGGTTTAAGGAACAGGAAGGTCTGCAGTGAAGATCGTAATCAAGCTTGGTGGCGCCGCTCTCGAAGACAAGAACACATTGCACAAATGCGCTCGCGCCATCGTTGAGCTGGCCGAAGACGGCCACAAAGTCACCGTTGTGCACGGCGGCGGGGCTGCTCTCACTCGCACGCTCAAACTTCTGGGCAAGGAAAGTGATTTCGTAAACGGCTTGCGCATCACTGACGCTGAAACTCGCGATGTCGCATTGATGGTGCTTGCCGGAATCGTAAACAAGAGCTTGGTTGCGGCTATCGTCGCCGCCGGACGTCCGGCGATCGGCCTTTGCGGCGGAGACGGCATGGCCTTCCGCGCTCGCAAGAAACAGACGCAAGGCTATGACCTGGGATACGTGGGGGAAATCTGTTCGGTCGAACCACGCTGGCTGGAGGCCATCTGGGGACTCGGCGGTTTGCCAGTGCTGTCCTCGGTCGCGCTGGGTTCGGACGGCGAATATTACAACGTGAATGCGGACCAGATGGCGTCCGCCTGCGCCGTGGCCTGCCACGCCGACACTCTCATCTTCCTCACTGACGTCGCCGGCGTCAAAGACGCTGAAGGCACCGTGATGCCTTGGCTGAATACCAAGCAGATTCCTGGCATGGTCGAAAACGCGGTGATAGCGGGCGGCATGTTGCCCAAGCTTGAGGCCTGTGGTCTGGCCTTGCGTAAAGGTGTCGGCCGGGTACGCATCCTGCCGGCGGTACAGGCTGACACTCTACCGCAGTTCTATCTCACCAAACTCGACGGCGGCACGGAGGTCATCTGCGCGTGAGCCTCGCCACCGTCATTCGTTCCGAAGCCAAGCTGCTGCTTCCCACTTACGATCGCCAACGCGTCCTGTTTGAGCGCGGGCGCGGCGTCTATCTATGGGATTCGGAGGGCAAACGCTATCTCGACTTTCTGAGCGGGATTGGGGTCAACGCGCTGGGCCATGCGCATCCGGTCATTCAGTCCACGTTGAAGCGGCAGGCTGGCCGCCTGATTCACGTGTCGAATTTGTTTTTCCATGAGTTCCAGGCGGAACTGGCGAAACGCCTTACCAGGATTTCGGGCCTAGACAAGGCTTTCTTCTGCAACAGCGGCACCGAGGCCTGGGAAGGCGCACTGAAGATGGCGCGTGCCTTTGCGCGCACCCAGAACAGCAACGGCCACAAAGCCAAGTGGCGCCTGCTGGCGCTGGAAAATTCTTTTCATGGACGAACCTTTGGCTCGTTGGCCACAACGGGACAGGAAAAGTATCGGCATCCCTTTGCACCGCTGGTGCCGGGAGTCGGGTTTGTCGCCTTCAACGACGTCGACGACCTCAAGCGGCAGTTTGACGGCAGCGTCTGCGCCATTTGTCTCGAGACCATCCAGGGCGAAGGCGGGATTCGCCCGCTCAGTCCTGAATTCCTGCAGACCGCGCGGCTGTTGTGCGACCGCACCGGGGCGCTGCTAATTCTCGATGAAATCCAATGCGGCCTGGGCCGCACCGCACAGTACTTCGCGTATCAGCACTACGGAATTCAACCCGACATCGTCACCGTCGCCAAGCCGCTCGCTGCGGGACTTCCGCTGGGAGCGTTGCTGACCACCGATCGCGTGGCCGCCGGCATGCATCCGGGAATGCACGGTACTACTTTCGGCGGTGGACCGCTAGCCTGCTCCGTGGCCATTGAATTCCTGCGCGTGCTCGATCGCATGTTGGGACACATTCGACAGACCGGAGACTACTTCCACGCCAAACTGGAAGGTCTCAAAGCCAAACACGAGGGCGTTAGCGAAATCCGTGGCATGGGACTGATGCTGGGCATGAATCTGGATTCGGCCGACCGGGCAAAGGCAGTCGTTGCCCAGTTGCTGGATTGCGGCATCCTTATCAATCGCACGCAAGACACGGTGCTGCGTTTCCTGCCGCCTTACATCATTCAAAAAGCCCACGTGGATCTGGTGATTCGTGCCCTCGACGCGGGCCTAACCTCCACCCGACCGAAAAGGAATTTGGCCAACAATGGGAGACCCAGCAGGGCAAAACCCAGTAGTTCGAAATCAAGAAGGAGCCAATCACGGTGAGCAGCCAGCCCTTTCAAACCACGCAGGTCGCAACTCCCCCGGCAACCAGTACTTTTCCGGGACGCGATCTCATTTCCATCCGCGATCTCAGCCCGATTGAGATTGAAACCATTTTTCACCTCGCGGGACTGTTGAAAGCGCGTCCATCGAATTTCCGGACGGCGCTGGCCGGCAAGCAGATGGTGATGTTCTTCGAAAAGGCATCCCTGCGCACCCGCCTCACCTTTGAAGCTGGAATGGCCAGCATGGGCGGCAACGCCTTCTTCATGGACCAGACCGCGGGGCGTTTGGACGCCCGCGAAAAATTGAGCGACATCGCGCACAATGTCGAACGCTGGGTGGATGCCGTCGTGTTGCGAACCTACTCCCACGGCACAGTCGAAGGCATGGCGGAGCACGCCTGTATTCCGGTGATCAACGCTCTTAGCGATCTGGAGCATCCTTGCCAGGCCCTGGCAGATTACTTCACTTTGCTCGAGCGCTTCGGCGATTTGAAGAAAATCTGCCTCGCCTACGTGGGCGACGGCAACAACGTGGCCCACTCGCTGCTGCTGACCGCCGCAACTTTGGGATCCAGCATTCGCATCGCGACGCCCGAGGGCTATGCTTGCGATGCCCAAATCGTGTCCGACGCCCGCGATCTCGCGCAACAGACTGGCGCGATCATCGAGATCCTCAACAATCCCAAACAGGCTGTGGACGGCGTGGACGCGGTCTATACTGATGCCTGGACCAGCATGGGTCACGAGCACGAAGAGCCGGAGCGGAACCAGATTTTTCCGCCCTACCAGGTGAATGAAACGCTCGTGGCCGGCGCGGCGCCTCACGCTGTCTTCATGCACTGCTTGCCCGCGCACCGCGGAATGGAGATCACGGACGCGATCATGGATTGCGATCGCTCGGTCGTCTTCGACCAGGCAGAAAGCCGCCTGCACGTGCAGAAGGCCATTCTGTTGTTACTGCTTGGCGGTAAGGTGGGCCGCTCAAATTCGAGGAATTCCAATGGCTGAAAAAGTTGTGCTCGCATACTCCGGAGGCCTCGATACCTCCATCATCATTCCCTGGCTGAAGGAAAACTACGCCTACGACGTGATTGCCATGGTCGGAGACGTCGGTCAGGGGGACGACATTGAAGCCGTTGTCGAAAAAGCATACAAGACCGGCGCCAGCAAAGTCGTCGTCGAAGATATGCGCGAGGAATTTCTCACCGGATACGTCTTCCCCGCGTTAAAGGCAGGTGCGGTATACGAACATAAGTATCTGCTGGGCACTTCGCTGGCGCGGCCGGTGATCGCCAAGCATCAGGTGGAAGTCGCTCTGCGCGAGGGCGCAACCGCGGTCGCTCACGGATGCACTGGCAAGGGCAATGATCAGGTTCGCTTCGAGCTGGCCTACCAGGCACTCGCACCGGAGCTCAAAGTGATTGCGCCATGGCGCGAGTGGACTTTGAAGTCGAGAGAAGACTGCCTCGACTACGCCGAAAAGCGGGGAATTTCTGTCTCCGCCAGCCGGGAGAAGATTCACAGCCGCGATCGCAATCTTTGGCACATCAGCCACGAGGGTGGGGAACTGGAAGATGCCAGCAACGCGCCGCTCCCCAGCACCTGGCAGCTGACCCGTTCGCCGCAGGAAGCTCCGGACCGCGAAGAACAACTCGTGATCGGCTTTGAAAAGGGGACGCCGGTTTCCGTGAACGGCATGAAGCTCGATCCGGTTTCGCTGGTCGAGTTGCTGAACGAGATCGGAGGACGCAACGCCATAGGCCGCATCGATCTGGTAGAGAACCGATTTGTCGGCATCAAGTCGCGCGGATGTTACGAGACGCCCGGCGGAACCTTGCTGATTGCCGCCCACCGCGAACTCGAAGCTCTGTGCCTGGAGCGCGACCTGATGCACTTCAAGCAACATGTTGGGCTGAAGTACGCCGAACTTGCCTATTTCGGTCTCTGGTTCGCTCCGCTGCGCGAGGCGCTGGACGCGTTCGTTGACAACACGCAGCAGGTCATCACGGGCACGACAACCCTATCTTTGTATAAGGGCAACGTGTCAGTGGTCAGCCGCCACTCGGAGAACTCGCTCTACCGCACCGATCTCTCATCTTTCACCATCGGCGATAGCTACGACCAGAAAGATGCCGAAGGATTCATCCGCATTCTGGGCCTGCCCTCGCGCTCGCGCGCCCGTCTGCGTGCGGACGCTGTCAAGCCCGAGGTGACGCGATGAAGATGTGGTCGGGACGATTCCGCCAGCCGCTCGATGCCGATTTCGAGCGCTGGCAGCGGTCGTTCGACTTCGACCGGCGCCTGCTGCGGGAGGAGCTGGCGGCCAGCCGCGCCCACGCGTCTGCGTTAAAGAATGCCGGAATCCTCTCTTCGAGCGAACTGATCACCATCCTTCAAGGCCTGAAGCAGCTTGGCGAGAATGCTGCGGCATCGCCTGCCCTTCTGGAAGACAACGAAGCGGAGGATGTACATCACTTCGTCGAAAAACAACTGGTCGCTCTCATCGGTGACACAGGATACAAGCTGCACAGCGGGCGCAGCCGCAACGAGCAGATTGCGACCGACCTGCGTCTCTACGTTCGCGCTTCCATTGACCAGATGCGGTCCGATCTCGCGGAGTGGCTGGGCATTGCGCTCGATCGCGCCGAACAGGCAGGAAACGCGGCCATGCCCGCCTACACGCACCTGCAACGTGCCGAGCCGGTGCTGGTGGCGCACTGGCTGCTGGCCTACACCGAAATGTTTTTGCGCGACGCAGACCGGCTGGCTGACTGCCGCAAACGGCTGAACGTTTCCCCGTTGGGTTCGGGCGCGATTGCCGGGGCGACACTACCGCTCGACCGCCGCGCCATGGCCGATGAACTGGGCTTCGATGCCCCGACCGCCAACAGCGTTGACGCCACCAGTGATCGAGATTTTGTTCTGGAGTTTGTAGGAGCTCTTTCTCTTCTCGCCGTGCACCTGAGCCGCTGGGCGGAAGAGATGATCCTGTTTTCATCGCAGGAGTTCGGATTTATCCGCCTGCCCGAGGCTTATTCGACGGGCAGCAGCGCTATGCCGCAGAAAATGAACCCCGACTTGCTGGAGCTCACGCGGGGCAAGGCCGCCCGCATTATCGGAGACGCCACGGCCCTGCTGGTCACGGTGAAAGGGCTGCCTCTGGCCTACAACAAAGACTTGCAGGAGACGCAGCAGCCGCTCTTCGATGCCGCCAGTACCGTGCTGTCGCTGCTGCCGATGGCCTCCGGCTGGATGAAGGCTGTGGAGTTCAAGTACGACCGCATGCAGGAAGCCGCACAGTCGGGATTCATGAATGCCTGGGCGGGGGCTACTTATTTGGTTCGCCGCGGAGTCCCTTTCCGTCTCGCTCACGAAATCGTTGGCAAAGCAGTGCAAACTTGCATCGAAAGAAAGTGTGAGTTGGCAGATTTGCCCTGGGAGGAACTACGCCAGTTGAATCCAGCCTTTGATCAGGATTTCTATTCCTCTTTAACTCTGCAGGCAGTGCTTGCGATCCACGACGTGCCCGGCGGCACTGCGCCGGCGCGAGTTCGTCAGGCCATTGCCGATGCCCGGCAAAAAGTGGAAGCCATGCGGGAGGACATCCATGCGCACGCGTGAAGCCCTTCTGCCCGATGCCGAGCAGATCCATGAACTGATCGCGACCTACTCCCACGATGGCACGCTACTGCCGCGAACCTTCGCTGAGGTCTGCGAGAATGTGCGCGACTTCGTCGTCCTCGAAGATCACAGCCACATTATCGGCTGCGGCGCTCTCCATTTATACGGCCCGCACTTGGCCGAAATTCGCTCCATCACGGTCGATCCTGCCCGCCAGGGTTCGGGAGGCGGTGAGCGCCTGGTCAGGGCTTTGCTGGCCCAAGCCCAGAAACACAACGTCAGTTCGATTTGCCTGTTCACGCGCATTCCAGAATTTTTCGCCCGCCTGGGATTCGCCATGGCGCAGCGGGAAGATCTGCCCGACAAGATCCACAAAGACTGCTGCGTCTGCCCGCGCTTCGACCATTGCGATGAGGTTGCCATGGTGCGCGGCGAATTGCCCAAGTTCGCCATGCTTCCTCAGCCAGCCAACTGGCTGGTGAAGATCGAAGTATGAACGCTCGCGTTCGTCGCAGTCTTAACTCATCCGATAACATAGGCCGGCCGGCAGGGTTCAGTTTCTCGGCGGCTTGCGCGGGAATCAAGGCCAGCGGCCGGCCTGATCTGGCCCTGGTCGAAGCGTGTCCCGGCACGACGGCGGCCGCGGTCTTCACTAGGAATCGCGTGGTAGCCGCGCCCCTCGAAGTCGGACGCGCGTCATTAAAGGCCAGCCGCGGCCGGATTCGCGCGCTGATCGTGAACTCGGGCAATGCCAACTGTGCAATTGGTAAAGCCGGGATCCGGGCCTGCCAGCAAGTTTGTCGGGAGTTGGCTCGGCTGCTGCAACTCCGCCCCAACGAAATCTTTCCCTCGTCCACTGGCATTATCGGCGTCGCCCTGCCTGTGAATAAAATAGTGGCTACGCTGCCCGACCTGGCATCGGCACGCGAAGCAACCAAGCAGGGAATCGCCGCCTTCGCCCATGCGATCATGACCACTGACAGCCGGCCCAAGTTGGCCAGTGCAACGGTTTATGCCGGAAGGACCGCCGTGAACATCTTGGGAATAGCCAAGGGCGCCGGCATGATCCATCCCCAGCTTGCCACCATGCTGGTCTACCTCTTTACTGACGCTGTCGCCACCCCGGCAGAGCTAAGACGCTTGCTGTTAGACACCTGCGAACAGACCTTCAACTGCATTTCGATAGACGGAGACACCTCGACCAACGACACGGTCCTGGTGCTGGCCAGTGGCCAGAGCGGAGTCCGCTTGAAACAATCATCGGTGCGTAAGGATTTTTCCGATGCACTCCTGCAAGTTTGCCAGTCCTTGGCCGAGCAGATCGTGTCCGACGGCGAAGGGGTCAAGCACGTGATTCAACTTTTCGTCGAGCAGGCGAGGAATCGCGAGGAAGCTCGGGAGGTGGCCCGAACTGTGGCTCACTCTTTGTTGGTAAAGACTGCATGGGCCGGCGCCGATCCCAATTGGGGGCGCATTCTCGCTGTTGTCGGAAGATCCGGTATTGCGCTTGACCCTGCGAAAGTCAGTATCAAGATCGGCGACCAAGTGGTCTGCCGGGGTGGCGTCGCCTGCGCCTTCAACGAGAAACGGGCGCATGTGGCGCTCTCCCAGCCTCGCTGCGATATACGCGTCTCCCTGGGCCGAGGCAGCGGCTCCATCCTGTTCCTCACGACCGACTTGACCGCTGAATATGTAAGCATCAACGCGGACTATTCCACCTAGGTGCCGGAGTGGTCAGATCTTGATTTTGGGTGGGGCAGCTATTTAGCGTTGCATGGAGGGGATTGCTCCATATGGCTTCTGGGCCGCGGTACCTTGGGGGCCAGAAGCCCACGCACGACCGCGATAGCATGCAAACCTGAAGGTCCGCTCCTGCCTCAGCGATTGTCGAGTTCGTAACTACAGTATCTCCCGGATAGCGGGGACTGGTGTGGCGCGTTATTAATGGAAATACCCCAACGCGAAGGAGAATACGGCAGACGCTGGTAACTCCCCATAACCGGCCGGCGTCTGCCACTCCTGTAATTTCTCAGGACCATCCCACAGTCAGTTCGAATCGGATTTCTTCCCTGGAAAGAATGTTCCACCCGCCAGGACGGTCCGCACTGCGAGGACCAGATCGCGCGCCGCATCCCCTTTAGCAACGGCACCGCGAATTCCATCCGTCTTGAAATGACGATAGAGGTCGTCGGAGAGATGCAGCGAGAACAGGATCACGGGAATCTGCGGCTGTTTCTTGGTAATGAGACTCGCAGCTTCAAGGCCGTTCATCACCGGCATGCTGATGTCCATGATGATTACGTCGGGATTAAACTGCAGCGTCTTTTCCAGAGCTTCCTGCCCGTTGTTGGCTTCGGCGCAAACGCTCCAGCCCGGCTGGATCTCAAGCAGATTGCGAATTCCTAGCCGCATCACCTCATGATCGTCGGCTACCAGAACCCTGACCCGGGGATGTGGAGAACCATAGACCGTCGTCGTTGCCATGTGCATATTTCGAGTCTGCCAGCCTCGTAAAGCCCGTCGATGAGCCCGAAAGAACCGGACCCTGCCCGCCTTCGTGCCGCGTCAAGCTGGCCAGATAAAGTTAGTTGCGATTGGCGATAGTCAAAGGTAACTGGGTCGCACTTCCCCGACAATAGCTCGGTCGTGCGCGCTGTGGCACAAAAGTGTTAAGGAAATTTCTTACGTCGGAAGAAGTTAGAAATTGGAAGAGCCGGCACTGCCTACGTGGGGACATCCGCCCTCGGCTGTCACGCCGAGCGCGGCGCGGCCCTGAGCAGCAGACCGCGAGACGCTTTCATCGCTTGCGACGATCCTGTATCTTTACCAGTCGCACGGGTTTGACTTCGATCCGAACCCACAGGCTGCAGACTCAGGACCAAAAATGAAGACCGCCATGCTTCGCGCCGGGACGTTCGCCACGCTGTTCGTGCTATTCGCTCTTCGATCTGCCGCGGCCCAGTCTAAGCCCGCTGCCGACCTGATCATTCGTAATGCCAAGGTCTGGACGGTGGACAAAGACCATCCCACAGCCCAGGCGGTTGCGGTTTTAGGTGACCGGATCGTGGCGGTTGGCTCCAACGCCGATGTCGAGGCTTGGCACGGCGCTCACACCCGTACCATCGACGCGTCCGGAAAATTATTGCTGCCGGGCTTCAACGACTCCCATGTGCATTTTGTTGACGGCGGCCTTTCTCTCGACAGCGTGCAGCTGAATGACGCCACTAGCGCCACGGAATTTGCCCGTCGCATTGGCGAACAGGCCAGGAAGACGCCCAAGGGCGAGTGGGTCACGAGCGGCGATTGGGACGAGACCAAGTGGACTCCACCGGCCATGCCCACCAAGGAGCTGATCGATCCCCTGACTCCAAACACTCCCGTATTTCTCTCTCGCTACGACGGCCACATGGCGCTGGCCAACTCGGTCACTCTTCGTTTGGCACGGCATCAGCGCAAAGACTCCGGACCCTCCCGGCGGCGTCATCGTGCGCGACGCCGAGGGCAATCCCAGTGGCGCGCTGAAAGATGCGGCCATGGACTACGTCTACAAGATCGCGCCGCCGCTTTCTCACGACAAGCGGCTGCGGGCAATCAAGCGCGCCCTAGCTCATGCTGCATCGCTCGGTGTCACCAGCGTGCAGCACATGAATCCGGAATATGCCGACGTCGCGGTCTACGCCGAGTTGCTGGAGCGAGGAGAGTTGAGCGCGCGCATCTATGCCGCGCCGCTCATTACCGGTGTTGATGACCAGGTGAAAATCGGCGTCCGCCACGCCTTCGGCGGCCCCTTTCTGCGCATTGGCGCACTCAAAGCCTACGCGGACGGCTCGCTCGGTTCTTCTACTGCATATTTCTTCGAGCCCTTCAGCAATCAGCCCAATAACCACGGCTTGCTTTCCGACGAAATGCATCCGGTTTCACTGATGCGCGACCGCATGATGAAGGCCGATGCATGCCGGATTGCAGCTTTGCACGCACGCCATAGGTGACCAGGGCATTTCGACCATCCTCGATCTGTATAGCGAGATCGTGAAAGCCCACGGCGAGAGCGACCGCCGCTTTCGTATCGAACACGCACAGCACATGGCGGCCAAAGATTTCGATCGCTTCGCCCAATTGCATGTGATCGCCTCGATGCAGCCCTACCATGCCATTGACGATGGACGCTGGGCCGAGGAGCGCATCGGCCACGACCGCTCCAGCCGCACCTACGCATTTCGCACCTTCCTGAACCATGGCGTGCGTCTCGCCTTCGGCACCGACTGGAACGTGGCTCCACTCAATCCCATGCTGGGTCTCTACGCCGCGGTAACCCGCGCAACTTTGGACGGCAAGAATCCCAATGGCTGGTTTCCCGAGCAGAAACTCAGCAGTTGCGGAAGCCGTCGAAGCCTATACCATGGGTTCCGCCTACGCTGAATTTCAGGAAAAAGACAAAGGCTCGATCACGCCCGGCAAACTTGCGGATATGGTCCTGCTCAGTGACGACGTCTTTGCCATCGACCCGGTAAAGATCCGCGAGGTCAAGATTCTGACCACGTGGGTGGGCGGGCAAATCGTGTGGGACGCCGCGCAGAACGCCGCTCAGAATTCGGGGCGCTGACCGTTTCACCCAGAAATCCTGCCAATCTACACATCTGTTTCGGGCGGATTCGCTGTTGGCTAGAAGTATTTTTGCACAGGTCAGGATGTACTAACGGCCATCTTGACACCCTCCCAATGGCGGCGTAACTTTCATTAAGTTTTTTAATGGTCGGCGCGCGGGCATGTTAAAAGCCCCGCCTATAGCCACTTCTAGACCGTAACGACTGAAAGCAGCGCCGCCAAAACCCTTTGGCGGAGTCGAAACGGCAGATCCAAAAAACGCGCCTCTCCCAAGTAGTGAACCTGGCTGACGCCAGGAGTGTCTCTTCGCGTGCACGGAGGTGCAGCTTGAAACGAGCAAAGTTGCTGGTAGTTGCCGGTCTCGCTTTAACCGTGATCTCGAACACGGGAACCATTGCGGCTCAGCATGATCCCGGGCCGCGTCCAGTGGCCAGCAATGCGACGCCCATTCCTTACTCTGAGCTGAGTACCGACCTGCAAATCTTTTTTTAGCGACGCCATGATTGATTTCATGGAAGTGGACTCCGTGACCGGAAACTTGCCTGGAGAAGAGGGAGTTGGTTTGGGGCCGACATTCAATGGGAACAGCTGTGCGCAGTGTCACGCCTTCCCCGTGGTCGGTGGCAGCAGTCCGGCCAAGAATCCGCAGGTCGAACTCGCCACCCTGGACGGTGCCATGAATACGGTTCCTTCTTTTATCACGGCAGACCGGGCCGGTGCGGGAAGTCCGGTTCGTGCGCAACTCCGACGGTTCGCCCGATGGTGGAGTGCATGGCTTGTTCACCATCAGGGGCCGGACCGACGCTTCGGGGTGTGAGCTGAAGCAGCCCAATTTCGCTCAGCAACTTGCCGCCAATAACGTGATTTTCCGTATCCCCACTCCAACCTTTGGCCTCGGTCTCGTAGAGGCCACACCCGACTCGACTCTGCAGGCCAACCTGGCGGCAAACCGCCAGATCAAGTCTCAACTGGGCATCAATGGCACTCTCAATACCAGCGGCAATGACGGCACCGTCACACGCTTTGGCTGGAAGGCGCAAAACAAATCGTTGATGGTTTTCGCCGGCGAAGCCTACAACGTGGAGCAGGGCGTGTCGAACGAAGCGTTCGGCAATGAACGTGCCGCCGTCGCGGGCTGCGTGTTCAATGGATCTCCGGAAGACACTACCAAGATGCTTGACGACCAAAACAGCAGCACCGGCACGGCGGCGGAAATGTCATCGGACCTGGTGAACTTCGCCGCGTTCATGCGTTTCTCCGCGCCGCCAGTACCCGGCAGCCATGTCGGGCTCGGCAACCAATGGCGCCAACCTGTTCAATGCCGTCGGTTGTGGTCTTTGTCACACCGCCACTCTAACCACGGGGATGTCGAAGTTCAGCGGCATGTCGAGTGTTCCTTATCATCCATATTCCGACTTTGCTATCCACCACATGGGATCGCGACTTAGCCGATGGTGTCAGCCAGGGAGCGGCCGGTCCGGACCAGTTCCGTACGGCTCCGCTCTGGGGTCTCGGCCAGCGCCTCTTCTTCCTGCATGACGGACGGACCTCCGACCTGTTGCAGGCGATTCAGGCCCATGCTTCGGATTGCGGAAACAGCCGCTTCCGTTTTGGAGGAAACACCAGCCAAAGTTGTGGATCGGAAGCCAACGATGTGATCCGCAGATTTAACTCGCTCAACCGTTCACAGATGCAGGATGTGTTGAACTTCCTGCGTTCGTTGTAACGTGAGCGCTCGTTTGTCCCTCGGATCGCGGAGAGAGTATGTGAGGCTCTCCGCGATCCGCTCCTTTTCTCGCTGCAGGCCGATTCTTGCCATCGGCGTTCTATGGCTTCTCCTGACCTCGGCGTGGGCCCAGGGAGGCCCTTGTGGTCCCTCGCCCGAAATCCGCTCCCAGCTCGATAAGATTACGGTGGTGGTGTCCAATCCCTCCGACTTCGATCGGGCTCTGGCCCCGCTGGTCGCGCTTCGTCAGCACTATCCAAATGATCTGTGGGTCAACGAACACTATCAGGATGCGGTTCAGCAGTATGGAATCGAAGGTCACGTGAGAGAGCTGACCGAGGAATATCAAGTTCTCTCCATGCAGCATCCCGACGACCCGATGTACAGTTACCTGTACTCGCGCAGCTTGATGGGGCGCAATACCTCCGCCGCTGCTCAGCAACTGATGGAAATTATCGAAGACCATCCCGACTTCGCGCCGGCACACGGTTCGCTGGCGGAGATCTACGCTTCCGCAGTCTTCCATGACGACTCAAAAGAGAAAACCGAGCGTGTGCGCTTTCTCGCTCTCTGCCCTGAGGGTGAGGTAAAGCGGCGGCCGGCCGGCTTACCCGATCCGAGTCTTCTGGTCGATCAGGCCGAGAGCCTGCTGGCCCAAAATGGGGATCCCGACCGCGTCGTCGCCCTGGCCGATCAGGGCGTTCGGGACGACGAATGGCGCCTGCAGCGCATCCGTCCTTTCGACTGGTACAGTGTGGACTACAAGCGCCAGGCCCAACGCCAGCTGCAGGCGAAGTATTGGAGACTGTGGAGTATCGAAGTCCGTTGCTACCGGCGTGCCGGCCGCCCCGCGAAGGCCGCGCAGGTGCTCGCGACAATGGATCAACGCGCCGCGTCCCTGTACAGCACGCGGGATCCGGCCTATTGGGATGCTCTCGCCCTGCTCACTCGTTTGTATGAAGAAGGAAACCAGAAAGAGCTGGCAACTCAGAAGTTAAAGTCCATGCAGGATTTCCTCGCCGTACATCCCGACCCGCACCGCTCCGCCCAATTGGAAGACCTGCAAAAGCTAACTGAAAAGCCGTGAGGATCGCTTCGGTAAAAACAATACTGTCATTCTGCGCAGTAAGCTGATTCGCTGGCGAGTCAGCTTGCGGAGTCGAAGGACCCCTACCGATTGCAATGACGATTGCTTGTGGGAGATTTTTCGTGCATGGATGGGTCGATTACCACGAACGGATCGGCTAACGGTTGGCTTATAGGGGTCCTTCGACTGCGCGGCCGCTTGGCTTCGCGAAGCAGCAAACTGCGCTCAGGATGAACACTATACGACAGCCAGTCAGCGCGAAGAGATCTCCGTCCGCAGCAAATCATCCATCGTTTCCCGCCGCCGGATGATCTTCACCGACTTGCCGTCTACCAGCACTTCCGCCGGCCGCAGCCGCGTGTTGTAGTTGGACGCCAGCACCATGCCGTACGCACCGGTATCCAGGATGGCCAGCAGATCGCCTTCGTAGACCACGGACAGTTGGCGGCCGCGCGCAAAAAAATCGCCACTCTCGCAGATGGGACCGACCACGTCTACCGTTTCATGTCGCGCCGAGCTAATATCCAATTGCGCCGGAATGATTTCGTGATACGCGTCATACAGCGAAGGCCGGACCAGGTCATTCATCGCGGCGTCCACCACCAGAAACTGCTTGGGGCCATTCGTCTTCCGATAGAGCACGCGAGTGAGCAGCGCCCCTGCAGGCCCCACGATGGAGCGGCCCGGCTCAAGCAGAAGATGTATTTTCAGTCCGCGCAACGGACGTAGTAGCGCGGCTGCATATTCGGCGGCCTGTCCGGCGAACGCGTGTGGCGTTGGGTCCTCGTAATCGATGCCGAGTCCGCCACCTGCATCCACGTATTCGATGCGATGGCCGTCGTCCTGCAGCACCCGCACCAGTTCGGCCACGCGTTCCATGGTCAGGGTGAATGGTTGCACGTCGGTGATCTGGGAGCCGATGTGTACGCTAACGCCCGCAATCCGCAGATACCTTGTCCCAGAAGCCTGGGCGTATAGCTTCCTTGCTTTGCTGATGGGAATTCCGAACTTGTGTTGCTGCAGACCGGTCGATATGTAAGGATGTGTGTTGGCGGGAACGTCAGGATTTACGCGCAACGCAATCCGTGCCTTCTCCTGGGTGCGAGCCGCACACTCGGCCAGCCGCCAAAGCTCGGCTTCGCTCTCTACGTTGAACAGCATCACGCCCGCTTTGAGTGCGGCCTGCATCTCCTCGGCGGTCTTGCCCACTCCGGAGAACACCACTCTCTTCGCGGCCCGGCGGTCTACTCGCAAGACCCGTTCCAATTCTCCGCCCGAGACCACGTCGAAGCCGCACCCCATCCCCGCTAGGAGACGGAGAATCCCCAGGCTTGAATTCGCTTTGACGGAATAGCAGACGGTGTGCGGAACTTTACGGAAGGCGTGCTCGAAGCTGGCCATGCGCTCGCGGATCGTTGATGCGGAATAGACGTACAGCGGAGTTCCGTAACGCGCCGCCAGGCGCTCCAGAGGAACCTCGTCGCACTCCAGCGCCGCCCCAACCGGACGGCGGCGAAGAAATCCCTTTCGTACCTCGCGATAGGAAAAGGCCGGGGGACGGCCCTCGCTCCGGTTGGAAGAGGGGCTCACTTGCGCTTGGGTTCGCCTTTCACGCGGATCGCAACCACGGTTTCATCGTCGAAGGCTTCCTCTCCCGCGGCATGCTCAGTCACGGCTTTGAACAATGACTGCACCACGCAATCAGCCGAGACGTTGACGCAACCTGCGATGATGGCTTCCGTCCGGTGGCGTCCGAACATGTCACCGGCTCTGTTGCGCGCGTCCATAATGCCGTCGCTGAAAAATACGAACATGTCGCCGGGTTTCGCCTTGAAAGTGAACTCGTCGTACTCGGCGTCGTCGAAGAGGCCCAGAGGCAGACCGGTGGCTTCGATGACTTCGATCTTTCCGTCGTGGCAATACAGCGGACGCGGGAGGCCCGAGTTCGCAATCTTGAGCGAACGGTTGCGATCGTCCCAGACCGCATAGATCAGGGAGACGAACTGCCCGTCAATGCGCCGCTCACCTAGAGAAAAATTGACCGCTCGCAGCATCTCCGCCGGCCCGGGCTCGATGGGAGAGTGTGACCGCAAAATGCCGCTGACCAGCGCCGCATAAATCGCGGCCGGAGCGCCTTTACCGCTGACATCCCCGATGACCATTCCCATCTGGTCGAGCGAGTAATTGACAAAGTCATAAAGGTCGCCGCCGATAGCGCGCGCGGGCGCAAACTTGGCAGCAACTTCCAGATTCGGTAGCTTTGGCAAGGCGTGCGGCAGCAGACGAAATTGCAATTCGCGCGCCAGCGACAGGTCGCGTTCCAGGCGCTTCTCCTGCCGGGCGATCTCTTCGTACAGCCTGGCGTTTTCCAGCGCGATGGCAACCTGAGCGGCCAGCGTGGTCACCGTCCGTTGATGGTCGTCGGTAAAGAATCCCCGCTTGGTATGCTCCAGGTCGAGCACGCCGATGACTTTGTCTTTGTAAATCAGAGGTACTGCCAGTTCCGAGCGAGTTTCAGGATTCAGCAGAATATACCGCGGATCTTTGCTGACGTCCGGCACCAGCACCGCCTGCCGATGACGCGCTGCATACCCCACCAGGCCATCGCCCAGTGGCACATCGTGCTTCAGTTGGATGTTCTCCTGAAAGCGCAAAGAGAAGCGATGCTGCAGTTTCTCTCCCGCAGGGTCCACCATCAGGATGCTGAACATCTGGTAGTCGATCAGCCGGCTGAGCAGTTCGGCAATACGCTTGAGCAACTCGTCCACGTTCAGAATGGAGGTAAGCTCGCGCGCGATCTCGTTCAGTAGAACCAGCGTCCGCGCCTGCTTGGTGGTCCGGGTGAACAGCCGCGCATTCTCAATTCCCACCGCCATGCGCGAGCCAATCAGCGTCAGCAGCCGCTTGTGCTCTTCGGTGAAGCGGCCTGCTTCATGCGTTTCCAGATTCAACACGCCGATGACCTTATTTTTTACGATTAGTGGAATCGCCAGCTCCGAGCGCACATCGGGCGCGGCCGAGATGTATTCGGTGATGCTTCGACACGTCATCCACCAGGATGGCTTCGCGCCGCTGCGCTGCCAGTCCGGTAACGCCCTCGCCAATCTTGATCTTTACCCGCTCAGCGACTTCGCGGGCATATCCCACCTGGAAACGGATTCGCAGGTCCTGAGTCTTCTCATTCACCAGCAAGATGGCGAAGATTTCGTAGTCGATGACTTTGCGTACCAGTTCCGCCACCCGTCGCAGCGTGGTGTCCAGGTCGAGGGTCGTGTTGACGACGTCCGCGACTTCGAGCAGCAGAGGCTCGACTTTCAACTGATCGGATTGAGTCAAAGCGGTTTCCACGGGTCTCGTTTCTGCGAGTTTCAATGATAACAGCCAGTCTGTTGCGAGGTTCTTGACAATGTAGGCGCGCGCGTCCACACGTGTGCGGCAGCGAATATGGCTGGGCCTGTTTTGGCCCCGCACGAGCGAGAACGCTCGCGCTTACATTTATGATTCCCGTGGCACGACGCAAATGTCCGGGAGATTGCGGTATTTCTCAGCGTAGTCGAGGCCGTAGCCGACTACGAATTCGTCGGGAATGCTGAAACCCACGTAATCGGCTGTAATCGGCTGCTTTCTGCGGGAGGGCTTGTCCAGCAGGGCAGCAATTTTGAGCGACTTGGGCTGGCGCGCCATCAGCATCTTCTTCAGATAAGTCAGCGTGAGTCCGGTATCGAGAATGTCTTCCACCAGGATCACATTCCTTCCGATCATGGATTGGTCCATGTCCTTGGTCAGCCGCACTTCGCCGGTCGAGTCCCATCCCGATTTCAATTCCTGTGCGGGGCTGGGCCGGTTGCCATAGCTGGAAACGCCGATGAAATCGAATGTGGCGTCAATATGTAACTGGCGGGACAAATCGCTAAGAAAGATGGCTGCGCCTTTCAACACACCCAAGAGGATTACGGATTGTCCAGCATATTCCCGGTTGATCTCGGCGCCCATCTCAGCCACACGCTGGGCGATCTGTTCACGCGTTATGAGGACCTTTAGCTCAGCCATGGCGATTCATATTAAACTAAAGCAGTTGGCAATTGGCACATGGCAATTAGCAATTGGCAATTAGCAAGTGCTCTGCCACATTGGAACTTGCTAGGTGCCGATTGCCAAGTGCTTTGCTGTAACAAAAAGCCCCCGACCATGAACCTGAACGGCATCAAACTCACCTGGCTAGGCCACGCTACCTTTCGCATCGAGACTCCAGCGGGCAAGACCATTATCGTGGACCCCTGGGTAATGGGGAATCCCAAGTGCCCCGACGCGGAGAAGAACGTCAAGAAAGTGGATGTCCTGCTCTGCACCCATGGCCACTTCGACCACATCGGCGATGCAGTTGAAATCGCGAAGAAGCATAATCCTGTGGTGGTGGCGATCCCCGAACTTGCGCACTGGCTGGGGAAAAAAGGCGTAAGAGCAAGTTGCGGAAATGAACAAGGGTGGCACCCAGACCGTTGGCGACATCAAGGTCACCATGGTGCACGCCGACCACTCCTGCGGCATCACGGATGGCGATCAGATCGTGTACGGCGGCGAGGCCTGTGGCTACGTGATCGAGTTTTCCAACGGAGTGAAGATTTATCATGCCGGCGACACCAACGTGTTCGGCGATATGGCAATCATTCGCGACCTCTATGCGCCGCAGATTGCCATGATTCCGATTGGCGACCACTACACCATGTCGCCGCGCGAAGCCGCGTATGCCTGCAACCTGCTTAAGCCCAAGACGGTCATCCCCATGCACTTCGGAACTTTCCCGGCTGTTGACGGGCCGCCCGGTGATTTGCAGAAATTGCTGCCCGGCTTGGAGATCGTAGGGATGACACCGGGTGTGACGCTGAACATAAGGAGAGCACGTGCCATCACAGAAAGACAACAATGCTGCTTGGCGCATGGGCGGAATCACCGTCGGCGCCGTCGAAGACTATCTTTACTCACTGCTTCCTGCCCGCGACGAGGTGTTGACGGAGATAGAATCCGAGGCCGCCAAACGAAAAATTCCCATCGTCGGACCTGCGGTGGGCCGCATGCTTTATCAACTTGCCCTGATGATCAACGCCAAGAGCGTATTCGAACTGGGCTCGGCCATCGGTTATTCCACGATTTGGTGGGCCCGCGCGGTGGGCGAAGGCGGCCGCGTGATCTACACCGACGGAGACCGCAAGAAGGCTGACGAAGCCCGCCGCTATTTCGACCGCGCCGGAGTCTCCAAACAGATCACGCTCAAAACCGGCGACGCCCTCGAACTCCTCTCCGAAGAGAAACAGCAGTTCGACATCATTTTCAACGACGTGGACAAAGAAGACTATCCCCGGGTCTTCAAGTTGATCCTGCCGCGCCTGCGTAAAGGCGGCCTCTTCGTGACTGACAATGTCTTATGGAGCGGAAAGGTCGCGCAGGACAACCCGTCTGAGGCCTCGACCAAAGCGATTCTGGAATTCAACCGGCTGCTCTACAACTCAACGGATCTTTTCACCACGATCCTACCCATCCGCGACGGACGTCGCGGTAGCAATCAAAAAATAACTGAGAACCGGGAACTCCCAACTGAAAACTGGTTTTCTCTTGCGATTTATTTCGTCAGCCGGAATGGGTCTGAACAACCGTCTAAATTGACTTCACCGGAATCAACGTCAGGTCATCCACCAATCCCACTTCTTTCTGAATAAATGGTTCGGCGTAAGTCACTCCGCCCAACATGCCGTAAAAGCGAGCCATGGCCTCAATCCGGGAACGAATCTCGTCCCGGGCAGGGAAGATCCCTTTGCCCGCTTCCTGATCGCTGAACTGTGATCTTGTAAGCCATCAGCGCCTCAAAGCGCGTGTCAAACTGCTCGGTGATATCGACAACAAATGTAGGCCGCACGTCGTAGTAGAGCGTAGCGTAGATGATCTTGAAGGGCCGGTGGGGAAGAAGTTCCGTAGCGCCGGCATCCTGCCGGCCGTCCTGAGGCCCGCCCAGCGAGGCAGCAGTCGCGGGCGAGTCGCGCCCGGCCACACTGGGATCAACATCAACATCCAGCTTGGCCAGTCCCGCCAAAAAGCAGGCTTCATACCCCAGCACCGATGCCGTGTAGTGGTCAGGATGCCGCCCCTTCCAGTAGGGAAGGATCACCACTCGCGGCCTCTGCTCCCGCAGTACGCGAGCAACTTTCAGCCGGTTTTCCCAGGTGTTCTCCACCCGTCCGTCGGGAATATCGAGAGCCCGCCGCCATGAAGTGCACAATATCTTTGCGGCGTTCCGCAGCCTCGCGAGCGCGATCTTCGGCGCTGCCCCGGGTTCCCATCTCGCCCTGGGTGAGGTCGAGAATCCCGGTGCGATATCCGCGTTGCGCCATCTTGAGCAGCGTGCCACCGCAGGTCTGCTCTACATCGTCGCGGTGAGCGGCCAGGGCAAGGATATCGAGTGGGAGCGCAGACATGTCAGTCGGAAAAGGATACAGATAGGGTAGAGCGGATAGCAACCGGCGCAGCGCCATCCACGGCCGGGCGAGAGTGCCCAAGACATATCTGTTCAGAGAAATCCGGCAGCTAATATTTCTAGACTATTTCTGGCGCTGGCCGCCTCCAGTACATTTCCTGCGACCTTGCGAGCTGTCCGCTTACCAGACTCGCAACCGAGGACTTCCATGGCCGTGCAGACTTCTGCCTTGAACCTGAGTACGCCGCTGGCGGCCTCCGGCACCTGGCGCAGCCGCACCTTCACAATCATCCGCATGGTGGATTGTTGCAGGAGTGGCTGTGCGCGCGTTGGGATGAGATGAGCCAGCTTCAGTCGAGGCTCCCCTGCTCGATCACCACATTCTCGCGAACGATCAGGCGATGCGCCGCCATCTCTTTCAATGTCGGCAAAACGCGTCCGACGTGCTCATCCGTGTCCACGAAGATGATGATCACCGGCAACTGGCCTCCGGCATCCACAAGATGGCTGGTCTTCACCTGTTGGCGGCCAAGAAATCCGGCTACGGCGTGCAGCGCGGTCGCCGCATAGACATTTTCCTGGCGAAGATATTTGAGAATCTCCGCATGCAACGGACGGTGTTGCCACTGGTCCGACTCGTTCAGGTAAATTGTGACTTGGACTGCCATTCCATCCGCCATTTTACAGCGCCCTCGCCAGCGCCATGCCTGCCAACGCGCCCGCCAGGCAGAGGAAATTGTTGCTGAAGAAGTTGGTGAACATCAGCAGCCATTGTCCTTGTTCGAAGTAGGCCATGGTCTCGAAGGCGTAGCCGGAAAACGTTGTGTAGGCGCCGCAGAAGCCGACCACGATCAGCAGGCGCCAGCGCGGATCAATCAACACCCGCTCCGTGGCCCAGATCATGAAGAAGCCGACAATCACGCTGCCCGTGACATTGATCACCAGCGTTCCGTAGGGAAACACCGGCCCCATGATTTTCGCAGCGTAACGGCTCAGAAAATAGCGGGCGTTGGCCCCGGCGATCGCCCCCAGGGATATGGTGAGGATGTCGCGCACGATGGAGTTCTCCTTGGTAGATTGGTAGGAGTCATCAGCCCCGCAGGGCGGTTGTGGCGAACTCCATCGCCGTCGAATAAATTTTACCAGCGCAGCACCAATCGCAAGGCCTGGCTTCAGTAATGGGAGTGTTCCGGGTGGTCGCGGGCGACTCGCCGTCCTGCATGCACGCCTCATACTTCTTCCGTTCCACCAGAAACCGAGCCAGATCTTTAAGCACATCCGCCCGCGACCCGAAGGCATCGAGTGAAGCCAGAGCCGACTCGACCAGCACAGCCAGCCTTCTTCAGCGACTCGTCAACCCCAAACAACGCCGGATACGTTGCCTTCTCTGCCGCCGTGTCTTTTCCCGCCGTCTTGCCCAGTTGCTCTGAGGTCTGGGTCACGTCCAGCACATCGTCCACAATCTGAAACGCCAAGCCGATGGACAGTCCAAACGATCGCAGCTTGCCGACTGCTTCGTCATTTGCGCCGGCATACAGTCCGCCGCTGACCACGCTCGCGCCGATCAGGGCCGCGGTCTTCGATCGGTGGATGTATTCCAGCATCGCGAGATCAGGCTTGGTGTGCTCCGCTTCAAGGTCAACAACCTGGCCGCCGATCATGCCGTCAATCGTGCCCGTTCCGTGCGCGATTTCTTCAATGATGCGCACCCGGGACTCGGCTGAGCAGCGGAGTTGCGACAGCACCTCGTAAGCCTGGGTCTGCAGAGCATCTCCCGCCAGGATGGCGATGGCTTCGCCATAGACCTTGTGGCAGGTCGGTCGGCCCCGGCGCAGATCATCGTTGTCGAGCGCCGGCAGATCGTCGTGGATCAGCGAATAGGTGTGCAGCATTTCGAGCGCTGCGCCCAGATCTTCAATGCCCGAGGGCAGGGAACCGGCAACCATGCGTCCGGCTTCCATGCACAGGATGGGGCGCAGCCGTTTGCCTCCGGCGAACACGCTGTGCCGCATGGCCTGGTGAATCGACACCGGGCGCTGCGTCGCCTCCGGCAGCAGACGCTCCAACGCGGCGTCGGTCAGCGCCTGGCCCTGCTCCAGAGTCTGTTTGAGCATGCGGCTGAGTATAACAAGGCAGATCGCGGAGATAGGCTCAACCTGAATTGCGTTGTCATCCTGAGAGTTTGTGACTTTTTTGATGTCGTCAAAAATCGAGGTTGCAAACAAAATAGTTACGACGACAAACTGGTCATAAATTCAAAAAAGTCACAAACTCTGAGCGCAGCAGGATCATTGCTCGCGAATGATCCCGCGGAGTCGACGGACGCTGCCGCAAAATAATTGCTTCTATCTCGAGGTTTGCGAACCGATGGGGGGTTGCTGGTCGCGACCGTGCCGACCATAAGGGTCCTTCGACTCCGCAACCGCTTCGCGAAGCGAAGCAGTTGTTCCGCTCAGGATGGCAGCTTGCGCGAAGCTTTATCAGGCTCGAAGGCTTCAGCCTGGAGCTTCCCATTCTGCTTCAGCAGGATCTCCACTTTGCCTTCGGCTTCTTCCAGTTCCTTGCGGCAGGCAGCGGAAAGCTGCATCCCCTCCTCAAACAGGGTCAGGGACTTTTCCAGAGGAACCTCGCCCTTCTCCAGTTCCTGCACGATCTTTTCCAGACGCTGGAGGCACTCTTCAAATTTAGCCACGGAAACGCTCCTACAATAATTCTAATATCACGCCGTGGTCCGCGGTGAGGTTCCCAAAGCTTCAAGCACGTCGGCTGCCGCCGAATATCTTCCCGAAGGAGCGCTGATCTGCGCCCCCTGCACCATGTCCCGCACCGCGATCAGCATCTCGCGGGCGATAGCGATGCCTTCTTCTCGAGCCGCCTCGGGAGTCTTCGCCCCGGCCATGCGCTCCAGAATCGAGTCCGGCACCGAGACCCGCAGTTCGTTCTTCATGAATTCGGCATTGCGCACGCTGACCAGCGGCCAGATTCCCGCGATGACCGGTATCTTGCAGTGTTCAATGCGGCGCAGGAAAACTTCCAATAGCTTGAGGTCAAACACCGGCTGCGTGACCGCGCACTCGGCCCCGGCTTCGACTTTGTATTCGAAGCGCTTGATCTCCTCGTCGATATTGGGCAGGCCCGGGTTGGCACCCACACCGATCACGAACGATGTACCGGTACCCAGCGGGTTGCCGCCAATGTCCAGTCCGCGGTTGAGGTTGTGCACAATGTTGACCAGGCCGATCGCGTCCACGTCAAACACCGCCGTGGCGTCAGGATAGTTGCCCATCTTCGGCGGATCGCCGGTGATGCAGATCAGGTTGTGGATGCCGAGCGCCGCCGCGCCCAGCAGGTCCGACTGCATGCTCAGCACGTTCCGATCGCGGCAGGTGTAGTGCAGGATCGCCTCAATGCCCACTTCCTGTTGCACCAGCAGCGACAGCGCCTGGTTGCTCATCCGGGCCGAGGCCCGCGGGCTGTCTGGAATGTTGATGGCGTCCACGCCCACCGACTTCAGAAAACGCGCCCCTTCAATTTCCTTGCGGATGTCCGTCCCCTTGGGCGGGACAATCTCCACCATGGTCAGAAATTCGCCGGCGGCAATCTTCGCGCCCAGCTTGGACCGCTTCTCCAGTGGAACGGCCGGCGCCGCGTTGACCACAGCCTCGCCATGACTTTTTGACGGAGCGGCCTTGGCTCTCGCCTCGCCCACGCGCAACGCTGATTTCATGACTCGGATATGTTCCGGCGTCGTCCCGCAGCATCCGCCTACCAGGCGCACTCCCGCGGCCACGAACTTGCGCGCATAGCTCGCCATGTACTCGGGCGAGCACAAATAGATGTTGCGGCCCTCGACCGATCGCGGCATGCCAGCATTGGGTTGGGCCGCCAGGGGCAGGGACGTCAACGCGCGGACACGTTCGATCACATCGAGCATCGCCACCGGGCCGACGCTGCAATTACAGCCGATGACGTCAGCGCCCCAGCTTTCAATTCGCGGCGTAAAGCTCTCCGGAGTCGAGCCGTCGAGGCAGTTTCCGTCTTCATCAATGGTGACGTGGGCGACGACAGGGATTTTGGGATTTACGTCCCGAGCCGCCAGAATCGCCTGGTGCAGTTCCTCGACATAGCCGAAGGTTTCCAGCATCAGCAGGTCAACCCCGCCCTCGACCAGGGCCGCAATCTGCTCGCGGAAGGCGGCGCGAGCTTCCTCAAATGAGGTTTTGCCCAGCGGTTCAATGCGGACGCCGAGCGGCCCCACCGAACCGGCCACCCAAACGTCGAAACTCTTGGCCGCTTCTTTGGCCACGCTAACCCCGGCGCGATTGATCTCCCGGACCCGGTTTTCCATGCTGTGGCGCGCCAGGCGGAAGGAATTCGCACCGAAAGTATTGGTTTCAATGATCTCCGCACCCGCCTGCATATACTCGTGATGGAGTGCACGAATCAGCTCAGGTTGGGAGACATTCAGCTCGTCATAGCAACGATTGATGAAGATTCCCTTGGCATAAAGCAGGGTCCCGGTCGCCCCGTCGCACAGGACAGGGGACTGTTTCAAACGAGTTAGAAAATCGGCAGACATCTTTTTGAGAATACAAGATCAAGCACGGTTTTGCATCATCCCGGGAATGCTCGCTCAGCCCGGAATCGGCCGGCGTCCTTCGGACGCCAACAGGAGGGCTCTGCTATAATCCCGTTTCTTGCATCTAACTCTTCATTCCTCATGTTTTTGGGAGCTCCGCGTTTGAGGCAATCGGTACTCGCCATCCTGGTCCTAATCACCTCCAGTGCCATTCTGGTCTCTTGCGGAAGCAACAATAACTTCAATAACACCCTTGGCTTGCCGCCGGAGGCAAACCCGGCCACGATCAAGGTGCACGTCTTCGTTTCCAACCCCTTGTTTTCTAACGGTGTCTCTGCGTCTGGGGTTCCGGTCTTGAATGTCGTAGACGGGCAGCTTGATCTAATCTCGCCGAGCGTAGTTTCCGTCGGAGCGACCAGTCCCAATCCGGGCATGATGGTGCTGTTTCCCAATAAGAAAAAGACGCTCGTTTTCAGCGCCTCGAACAACTCCATCACGGCGGTCAGCAACGCTTCCCAAAGCGTTGCCCAGGACTCTGCCGGGAACACGGAGACTCTGACCCTTCCCGGCTTTACCGAAAGTATCGTGGTGGCGCCCGACAATGCTACCGGCTTTGCCGCGATTCCCACCGTGCTCGTAAATGGTCAATCGCCCGGCGTGGTTCAAGTGCTGAACCTCTCCACGGACACAGTTTCTGCCACTCTTCCGATTGCGGGCGCTCGTTACCTGGCGCAAAGCCATAACGGAAACCGAATTCTGGTTCTGGGCAGCCGCCCCGACGCGGTGACGGTCTTGACGCCCAGCTCGGTCGGCACCAGCACCGACCCGCGGTTTGATGTTCAAAGTTCTCTCTTCGATCATCCGGTTTGGGCGGTTTTCAGCAGCGACGATTCGACCGCTTACATATTGAACTGCGGTCCGGAGTGTGGGGGAACGAGCGCCAGCATCACGCTCTTAGATATAAACAGCAACTTGCCCGGGCCCTCGATTCCAGTAGACGCAGGCACCATCGGCCTCATCTCAGGCAACACCCTCTACGTGGCCGGCACAAAGCCGGGGGCCAACACCTGCGCCGGATCCACCACCGCGACCCTGGCGACCACCTGCGGAGAAGTCTCCGCCGTTGATCTGGGTACGCTGGCCGTCTCGGCAACGGCGACGATCACCGACGGCTACCACAACCAGATACAGATGGGAGCCAACAACCAACTCTTCATCGGCGCCCACACCTGCACCAACATCAAGGCCCCTGCCAACGGCAGCACGCCGGGCGAAGTTCGGGGCTGCTTGTCCATCCTGGACGCGAACAAGACAACAGTCGTAGTCCCGCCCTTAAATGGCGACGTCACCGGAATTCAACCCATAACCCGCCGCAATGCAGTCTATGTGATCCAGAACGGCCAGCTAGACATCTACGACACCACCACCGACAAGCTGCAAAAAACGCAGGTAGACATCATCGGCCAAGCGGTCGATGTGCTCCAGGTGGATTGAAAGGCAGCTGCTAACTGCTAGCTTCTAGCTCTTAGCCGGTAGCTTTCAGTCAACTGAGAACTGGAAAACTGAGAGCTGACAACTAAAAGCCCTCCAACACCAACTCATGCCGCTTGGCCGCCGCAACCGCCTTCTCCGAATAAGGCAGCTTGAACGTGTACCCTTCGTACCACGCCTTCCACTGGTCCACGTAATACGGACTGAGAAAATTCCCCGCCTCCCCGGTCACCAGGTTCAGCGTGGTCTGGTCGAGGTCGGATAGGTCCACCGTGAACCGCTCCGAAGGCCCGTGGCTGCGCGACACCGCTTTCACCGTATAGCCGCTGCCCGACTGCGGCTGCACACCGGGTCCGGTCCAGCGCTGCAACAGAGGTACCCTGCCCAAAATCGGGTGCTGGATCTCCACCGGACGAAACGCTCCCCACTTCCACGAAGCCAGATCCTGAGATGCATCCGGACTCGCCGACTGCGGCTTCCACGGCCGCTGTCAACAGATCATCGTAGCCACCATACCCTTCCGGCAGCCACCGCTGCGGCTGATGGTGGACCACATTTTCCAGCCACACCGACGCCATTCCCCACGAATAACTCTTCCAACTCAAGGTAGCGTCAACTTGCTTCGAATCTGCAGGCGCGGCGCCCAACTTGGGCTCGAGCAGCAAGCGTGTCAGCTCGGCACGTGCTCGATACGCGATTGTGGGTGCGGCAGAATCCGCCGTCATGCGCCCATCCCACCCCCGCAGGATTTCAGCCGCCTGCCGGACTCGCGGAGAAGCTTTCTTGGCGTGGTCCACGCTGTACACGAACCGCTCCGCAAAGAAACGATCGGCATCGGAGTAGATATCCGTCTGTAGCGCCAGCATGTCCGCCGGTGAAAATTTCTTGCCCGACTCCAGCACGCGATAGATTCTGGCCGTGCGCCACGGAGCTTCCCACCCGGTGCTGATCGAATACGGGTAGCCGTCCGGCGTGATGCGCCCATTGGCGGTTGCGATGATGCCCGAGGCCGGATTGTAAACACTGGGCAGCTTGTCGAATGGAATGTATCCCGTCCACTCATGCGCGTTGTCGCTGCCGTTTTCGGGAAGGCTGCCGTCGCCAGATGCACGAATCGGAATCTTTCCCGTGGCCTGGTATCCGATGTTGCCGTCCACGTCGGCGAACACAACGTTCTGCCCGGGCGCGTCAAACGCCGAGAAAGCGCGGCGGAACTGTTCCCAGTTCTGCGCCGAATCTACTTCGAAGAACGGATCATGGGTGCCGTCGTACAGCGTCCAGCGCAGCGCCAGCTTGCGAGTTTCGCCCGGGACCAGCTCGGTGATGATCGGTCCATGACGGGTGAGCGTCACATCCACCACCACATCGGCCTTGCCCTTCACGTGGATGACCTCACTCCGGTGTTCAGGCGTCTTCCATCCTTCAGGCGTCAGGTATTGACCCTCGGGGTTGAAAGTTTCGACGTAGATGTCTTCCACGGTAGGGCCGACATTGGTGAAACCCCACGCGATCCGCTGATTGTGCCCAACAATCACGTACGGCAGACCTGGCAACGTGACGCCGGCGGCGTCGAAGTTGCCGCAGCGGAGGTGGGCTTCATACCACAGGTTCGGCATCTGGTGCCCCAGGTGCATATCGTTCGAGAGCAGCGGCTTGCCTGAAACCGCGTGCACACCCGAAATCACCCAGTTGTTCGACCCAATCACCATGCGCTCGTCCGAATCCGATTCCACGGCGCCGGCAAGATTCTGAAATGCCTCCCCTGTTTTCCCGCTCGCAACGGAGCTCGCCGGCGGCCGCTGCGGTGGATTTTCCTCATCGATATCGTGATCAACTTTCTTTTCCAGGCTGGGACGCGTGACCGTCGGCGGCCGGTCGCGCCAGGACGAATTTACATACAGCTCGGAGGTCAGCTCCGGCCCGAGCTTGGCCATTATCTTCTCGCGGTCCAGCGCGTCGCGATAGGGATAGTGGTTCAGGTCTTTCACCATCTGGGATGCAATCAACGTCGAGTCCTCCGGCGTCCACGGGCGCGGAGAGTATTTCAAGATGCGAAACTCGATGGGCAGTCGATCACGGTGCGATTCGATATAAGCGTTCACGCCCCGAGCATAGGCCTCGAAATGAGGGCGATTTTGCGGTGAGGAAACTTCGAGCGCCTTTCTCGCGGCGACCCTGAGCCCAAGAATCCTTTGCTCGCGGTCGTGCGGGAGAAAGTCGTCGCCGAGAAGCTCGGAGATTTCGCCGGCGGCGAATCGCCGCATCATGTCCATCTGCCACAAGCGGTCTTGCGCGGTCACAAATCCCTGCGCAAAGAAAAGATCGTCGAGGCTGGCGGCGTCAATCGTGGGTACACCATGTTCGTCGCGGATCACCGTGACCCGCGTGGACAGACCATGGACCTTCAAAGTCCCGTCCAATTCAGGTAGGGCAGACCGCGCGATGGAGTAGGCCCAGAGGGCTCCCAGGACCGCCACCAGAACAGAGATCGAAAGGAACCCCAAAGCTCGCCCGCTGCCGAAGGGCCGAGGCGGAGTCGAGACGGGAGTCGTGGTGGTCGCCATGTTGAGCTTCTGATTCTATGGCGTGCCCCCAGCTAAGACAAATGTCATGCAATGTAGGCGCGAACCCTCGCTCATGCCATCACCGGCTGAGAAGTTCATGACCGGTTGGAGCGGAACGTGTCGAGCCATGACCAAAATGGAGCCACGGGCGTCCCGCCCGTTTCTTCCAGCACGAGCGGGACGCTCGCGGTCCACATCGAGATCAGTCGAGCGGTGATAGAAGAGCGCAAACTTCGTTGTTGGGAATCGCATCTCCGTTCGGATCGACGCGCACTTTCCCATCCTCAGTCGAGCAGAAGCTGCGCGTACCAGTCTGGTTACGTTTGATTGGCACCGCGCTTGCCACGAACTGGGAGCCATCTGTGGAACGCGCTACGGCGAATATATATCCGTTCCGTCCCGGCAAAGTTGTTGCGACCGCCAGGCGGTTGTTAATCAAGCAGGCTGTGGCGGGGCTGGGAGTGCACGGCTCAGCGCCGCCCAGAGATTGCAAATCTGGAGCGTATCCGATTTTGTCATAGGTGACCTGGTAGGTCACTTGAGCGTTGTCAATGTCCCTGATGGCGGCCGCCGCGGAAGCCTCATTCGCTACCATGCGCGCCCGCAAGAGGTTGGGAATCGCAATCGCCGCAATAATCAGGATGAGCGGAATCATCGCAATCCCCAGATACCCGAGCACCAGGCCGGTAATCGCCAGACCCCTGCCTCCCAACCGGCCGGCGCTCTTTTTGATTTGTGAAAGCGAAACGTGTCCAAAGATCACAGCCAGGAGGGACAGAGGAAAAAAGAGGAAAAGAATCCCGAAGATCAGGCTGGCGATGGCCATCCCGCTGGTCTTTTCCGCCGTGACTGGCGCAGGCACGCCCGCGGAAGTTTGCGGCGGAAGCCCCGCCAAGCCGACATTCGTGAGCAGACTTGGCCGGCCGCAGTTGGAGCAAAACGTCGCTCCTTCCGGCATCGCCTGACCGCATTGGGAGCAGACCATGCGAGTCACTCCTTGCCCTGGCGGAATGCAATACGATTCTTCCACCGCCAAAAAATCGCTCCAACGTACTCCGGCAAACCATTCTCGTCAATGTTGTTCGAACTCCAGAAATTGTCATCCTGACGCACTCGAAGGACCGCTAGCAACGCAAGGTAATGCTTCATTCTCAGCAGGACATTCGCAGGTAGCCGTTCGGGCCACGCGCCAAAATGCCCGCGGGCATTTCATTCCGCAGGAGACCGACGCATGCACTCCGCCCTGATGTCGGAAGTCGCAAAGGCTTTCGCAGCGGCGCTGCCCGCCAGCTTCCTGCTGTTGCAGCACAGTGAGGATGCCAGCCCCTTTGTCGCCTGCGGCTGTCCACGGTTTCCTCGGCCTGATCATTGTCGGCGTTATCGCGCTCAACATTGCCCTGCTCATCTGGGTTGCGCGTGACGCCAAAAGCCGGGGCATGGACAACGCCGTCGTGTGGATGATCCTCGTGATGCTCACCGGAATCATAGGTCTGATCATCTACGTCTTCACCCGTCCGCTGGGCAATCTGGTGCCTTGCCCGCACTGCGCAAATAAGCGGCTGCAAGTGAGCGCAAAATGTCCCCACTGCGGAAACTCCTGAAGCATTCCGCGACCTATCTGGCAATCCCGGCGCTGCTGGTCGCGGCCGCCTACGCCGACAGCCTTCAACCTTCGGATCGTCAGCTGACCTCCCGGGTTTACATCGCCATGGTGCGTGGTTGCCAGAGCGTCGGCACTCCCGTTTTGGCCTCTTTTGTCCAGTGCCGTGCCGCTATCGTCCCACCTGCTCCCGTTACTCCATCGAAACCGTGCATCGCTACGGATTGCGCCGCGGCCTTGCCTTGACTGCGGCCCGCCTCTGGCGCTGCCGAAGAACCGTTCCTCTTGGCACCGCCGACCCGGTTCCTTAGCCGAGGCCAGGATTAGCCAATTACCGGGATCGTATTGACAGCGCAAGGCCCTCCCGGTTCCATCGCCTGACCGTGACCGGTTGAATCCCCGGCCTTGTGATTCTGTTTGCCTTGGAAGGCTGATTCTGATAACTTTCGCGGGGTTCAGTAGGGCCGGACGGACTACGTCCGGGGGCCGAGTTGCACAATCACGGGAGGGAACGTCAATGGCTTTTTGTAGCGGGTGTGGAACGCAGATCGCGGACGGCACGACCATGTGTCCGGCCTGTAGTAGTCGCACCGCAGCGCCGGCGGCAGCTGCCCAGGGCACAACCGGCGGAATGCAGGACAACGTCGTCGGTATGTTGTGCTACATCACCATCATTCCGGCGATTATCTTCCTGGTGATGGAGCCCTACAACAAGAGTCGCTTTGTGCGCTTCCATGCTTTCCAGATGATTTTCTTCAGCGTGGCCATGATCGCTATCTGGATCGGCTTGACCATCATCGGTTTTGTTCCGGGATTGATCTTTATCACCTTCCCTCTCCACATGCTTATCTGGCTGGGATCGTTCATCGTCTGGATCATTCTGCTTGATCAAGGCCAATCAGGGGCTGATGTACAAACTGCCGGTCATTGGTGACCTGGCTGAGAAGCAGGCGAACGCCTCTAGGTTTGCGCGTCCGGCGAAGAAGAACATCGCCGCCGCCCTTCGCGAATTACCGGCCTCCGTCGCCCTGTGCCGGAGGCCGGTTCTAGTTGCTTCCCCTTGACAGATCTTCTTACGGGATGTCATTCCTATTAGCTTTTGGTTCGCATCCTCGCAGCGCCCAGCGGCGCGGGAGTGCAGGACCGGTGAAGGGAACGATTGAAAGTTCGGGTCTTCTATCACGACAAATGCTTTGACGGGGCATCGTCCGCCGCCCTCTTCTCCCGTTTTTACCGGGAGCGGATCACGCGGCGATGTCACCTTCGTTTTCTCCGGCCTGCTGCACCGCGCCGGGGCGCTGTTCGACGAAAAGCAGTTCGACGGCGACGAAAACGCCATCGTGGACTTCAAGTACTCCAGCTCCCCTAAAATCACCTGGTGGTTCGACCATCACCAGAGCGCGTTCCTCACTCCCGAGGACGCGGCCCACTTCGAGCACGACCAGAGCAATCGCAAGTTCTACGATCCCGATTTCAAGTCCTGCACCAGTTTCATCGCCACGATTGCCGAGCAGCGCTTCGGTTTCGATCCCAGCCCGGTCGCCGACCTGGTGCACTGGACCGACATCGTGGATGGCGCGATGTACCACGATGCCCAGACTGCGGTCGAAATGAAGGCGCCCGCCATGAAGCTCACTCTGGTCATCGAGTCCGCGCAGGACTACACCTTCATTCCCCGACTCATCCCGTTGCTGGCCACCCGGCCGCTGGCGGAAATTCTGGAGGAGCCTTTCGTGGCTCCCCTGCTGCCGCCGTTGCTTGAACGCCACCAGCGTTCCATTGCAGTTTTAAAAGAGCGGATCGAGTCCAAAGATCACACCCTCTTTTTCGATATCACCGACCATGATCTCGAGGGTTACAACAAATTCGTGCCGTACTATCTTCATCCGGAATCGATTTACAGCGTCGGCCTCAGCAAGAGCAGCTTCCGGGTAAAAGTTTCGGTAGGCTCGAATCCCTGGGCGCCCTCCGAGCCGACGGTGAACCTGGCCAAGGTGTGCGAACGCTACGGCGGCGGCGGTCACGCCCGCGTGGGAGCGATCTCGTTCGGTGTCACCGAAGAAGAGGCAGCCCGAAAGGCGGCACGCGAAATCGCAGACGAACTTCGCGCCAGCGTGCGCGCAAACAAGTAGTTCTGTCGGATCTGTCATCCTGACGGAGACACCTGCTTCGCTCGCGAAGCGGCTTTCGGAGTCGAAGGACCCTACCTCTTCCCCGTGATCAGCAGTCGTAGGAATTATTCAAAGCAAGAGAAGGTCTTGAAGCTCGGCGCGAAGACTGACGCACCCGGATGCTATGGCTTCTTCGACTCCGACAGCCAATTCGCAAGCGAATGGACGGGCCCCGCTCAGCATGACAAGGGGTCAGGATGACATACGTGAGCGCCGTCACTAGCCCGATCGTCCTGCGAGCCGAACACCTGGGGCGGACTGTCCGCGACAAAATACTGGTTGAGGATGTGAACTTTGAATTGCAAAAAGGAGAAGTCCTTGCCATTACCGGATCCAGCGGCTCAGGCAAGACTTCACTGTTGCGTTTGCTGAATCGTCTCGACGAGCCTACGTCGGGCACCGTGCTTGTCGAAGGCGCCGACTATCACAATATCGAAGCCGCGCGAACTTGCGCCGCAAGCTTGGCATGGTGACGCAACGCCCGTATCTGTTTCCCGGCAGCGTGGCGGACAATCTCCGCTTCGGGCCGGCTCAGCGCGGGGAAACATTGCCGCTCGAAACCATCGAGGAACTATTGACCCAGGTTGGTCTCAAAGACTATTCCGGACGCGACGTCGCCAATCTCTCCGGAGGCGAAGCTCAGCGTGTTTCCGTGGCCCGCGCGCTGGCCAATTCGCCGCTCGCGCTTCTGCTCGACGAACCCACCTCGGCATTGGACGAGGCCGCCAAACTTGAGGTTGAGTCTGCCATTCAGAAAGTGATGCGTGATCAGGGACTGACCTGCATAGTGGTCACCCACGATATTGCCCAGGCAGCACGATTGGCCGAGCGGGCGCTCGTCGTCGAGCACGGCCGGATTGTGCGCGCCGGCCCGGTCGGGGAGGTCTTACGTGCTTAGACTCTTTTTCCACTCGCAACTACAATTGGGTTTTGCCCAGGCTTTGGTGGCTGCGTTGTCGACATTACTGGTAGTCGTGCTGGCTCGCCGCAGGGGAATTCATTTGGAGAGCGAGACTCTGATCGCAATGGTGCGTGGCCTGGTGCAAATCATCGCCGTCGGCTCGATTCTGGTCATTCTCCTGCACGCGCCACGGTGGACGAGTGGCATCCTGCTGGCCGGAATGATCGTGGCGGCAGGCGCAACTTCGGCGCGTCGCGCTAAGGGCATGCCCGATGCATTTCAGGTTTCTTCCTGTGCCATTGCGTTTGGCGCGGGTTCCATTATCGCCTTGATGACGTCGCTGGGAGTGATTGATACAGCCATCACGTCGCTGGTACCGGTTGGCAGTATGTTGATCGCGAATGCCATGAACACGAACAGTCTGGCCCTGAACCGTTTTCGCTCCGATGTGCTGGCTCATGCAGGCGAGATCGAAACCGCGCTCGCGCTGGGGGCAGAAGCCCGCAACAGTGTTTCGCCCTACGTGCAGGCCTCTTTTGAAGCCAGCCTGATTCCGGCCATAGACTCGCTGCGCTCGCTCGGCATCGTTTGGATTCCCGGACTCATGGCAGGTATGCTGCTTTCCGGCGCCCGCCCCGTCTACGCGGCCATTTACCAGTTCGTGGTGCTGGCCATGATCTTCGCGTCCTCGGGATTGACCTCGCTGATCAGCACTATGCTGATTCGTGGCCGGGTGTTCTCCCCGGCGGAACAATTGCTGCTGCAACCGGGAAGATAATCGCCGACATCTCATGGACCACGTCACCACAGCACTTGTAACTCATGCCAAGGCAGCCGAACGGCATCGCCGTCGGGCCGCCCTGCGCGCCGTGGCGTCGCTCGAGCTGACCAAGGGCATGGTTGTGCTCTTGCTGGGCTTTGGCGCGGTCTCGATGGTCCACAAGGACGCATGGGACACCGCCGAAGCCCTGCTGAGATTTCTGCACGTAAATCCCGATCACCACCACTACGCGCAGGTCTTCCTCAACCTGGCCGACAACGTCACCGACAAAAAATTATGGGCGGTCGCGGCCGGGGCAGCGGTTTACTCCATAGTCCGATTTGTCGAGGCCTACGGGCTGTGGCTGGAGCGCCCCTGGGCAGAGTGGTTCGCACTCATCTCCGGCGCGCTCTATGTGCCCTTTGAAGCCTATGAAGTGGCGCGGCGGACGACTCCGATTCATGTCGCGGTCCTGCTCATCAACCTCGGAATCGTGCTGTACATGCTTTATCTAAGACTGTCGGCGCAAGCCGAAGCTGCCCGAAACGGCCGGCTGCACGGCTAGGGCGCGGTGAAAACGGGAGGGCAAGAGTTCACGCGTGTCCGCCAGGTCGCCAACGTAATCGCGCTTCAGCGCCTGACGCAGGTAGACCCCGCGTCTCCCTTTCTTTCAAGGACGACGCGGGGTCTTCGTTGGGGGGGAAGAGAATGAATCTTGCCAGCAATGAAAACCTCTCGGCCAAGAAAGTGATAGAGGTCGGTTTTCCGACGAGAAAGAGCGACGCCGGGATGCGAATGGGAACACGAACCACTACAATCCGGCTTGCCTTTGTCGCCATGATCCTGCTGGCCCCTCTGCAGGCTGAACAGGTTTCACTCCAGGCCCTCGTCACGCCCTCGACGACAATCTCAAAAGACGGTCACCCCGTGCTCTTTGCCCTGCACGGCTTCATCGAATTCAAGACACTCGCCGATCTGTTCCCCTATATCGAATCCCAGACACGGCGCTGGAAGCCCAGCCTGGACGACGCCGGACAACGGCGTCTCGCCAGCGAACTGCTGCGTCGCGGAATCGAGAGCCGCGTCGTCTCCATGATTGACGAGCGTCCTCTCGAAACCCTGCTAACTCACACTAGCGAAGAACTGCGGCGGGCCTTAGCACAAGTGCGGGAACCCGTCCCCCCGGGATACGCCGAAGCCTTTCTCGTAGTGCAGGAAAAGTGGAAACATTCACTGAACTGTTGGAGCGCCGCGCCGTCAATACCAGCACGCGTGCTTTCGAATTGGTATCCCATTGAAGAAGGCATCCTGCTCTACGGCTCCACCTACGATTCCACCGAGCACTTCTGGCAGGCGGTGAAATATCACCCGGACATCACGGTCGCTCAGCTGGTGGAGTTGCTCGGACGTCTTGCGAACGCAAAGACTGGGGCCCATGGCTCGCCCGCCTCGATGCCGACCCCAAGCTCTATTTGCCCAACGCCTACGCAGTAGAGTTCCTGCGCCACAATCTGGCGCCGGAACGGATCGCGTGGTTTCGCGGCGAACTGACGGCTCACGGCCTCCGTCGCGACGATCATGCCCGCCTCGCACAGCAGCGCGGCACCACCCCGTTCCGTTTCAGCGCCTTCGAAGAAAAAGTTCTCTGGGGCGACTTGGCCGACATGTTCCACCTGGTCTACGTCTTCTCCCCGCCCGACGATCCCATTCGGCAAGACGCTGGCAGACCGCCACTTCGACGCCATCTACCTGGGCGAGCGCAGAATGGGTTTCATTAGCGAAGACTTCCGTTCCCTGATGCTGGAAATCTGGCGAGTGAAATATCTTCAGATGCCCCGTTTCCGTGAGGTCATCAGTTCGATTCCGATGGAGATCCGGCTCTCCCACTTCCTGAACGATGGCGACTCCCCAGACATTCCCATCCCGATCTACATCGAGTATCTGAACCAGATTCGCGACCTCGCCCGCCGCCCCATGTAGGTGCGAGCGCACGCGCTCGTGCAAAGCGTACAGCGCCCTGATTTTGCGTGGAGCAGCGCTTTAGGCCCGGCACACGACAGCAGCCCTATGCAGGCCTGAAGGCCCGCTGCACCCTCTGAGGACGGCCCGACAGAACACCGCCTCGCCAGACGCGGCCTTGAAACTCATCCACTGGAGCTCGTCTTCACAGGACCCAACCATCCTAAAGTAAAATCATCCAATGAATATATCGACCACGAGCCGATTCATACGCCTGCTCTCTTTCATCATTCTGGCAGCTCTCTGCATCGCGCCGACCGCCCCAGCCCAGTCGGTGCCGGAAGTCATCTTCACCGACCCGCCCGCCGACGCTGCCCATCCCGCGAAGATGACGGTCCTGCACATTCCCAGTCACGGCCTCCTCATCAACGGCATAGCCTACCAGCCCGCCGGAGCCGGGCTCCATCCCACGCTGGTCATCTGCCACGGCTTGCCCGGAAACGAAAAGAACCTCGACCTGGCACAGGCCGTCCGTCGCGCAGGATGGAATGCCGTCACCTTCAACTACCGCGGATCCTGGGGTAGCCCGGGCGTTTACCGCTTCACGCAGAATCTGGAGGACGCCGATGCTGTCCTCGCCTACCTGCGCGATCCCGCGACCGCCGCCCGCCTAGGGATAGACATCCAACGAATCGCCATCGCCGGCCACAGCATGGGAGGCTGGGTAGTGGCGCACACCGCGGCTCACGATCACGCACTGATCGGCGCCATCTTGATTTCTGCGGGAGACATGGGCCACCTCGGCGAGGAGCCCCAAGACCGCCTGGTGGCGGACATGGCAGACAACATGGAAGGCTTGGCCGGGGTTACCGCTCAGAGCATGGCCGACGAGAACCGCGCCAACGCCAAAGCCTTTCGCATGGAGAACGCCGCCGCCGGTCTTACCCAGACGCCGCTTCTAGTACTGACTTCTGACGACGGGCTTGCTCCAGACAGTGATGTGCTCGTACACGCCATCGAGGCCAAGGGCGGACATAAGATCACGATAATCCACTTCGCCACGGATCACAGCTGGTCCGACCACCGCATTGCGCTGGAGAGCGCAATTCTCACGTGGCTGGCCGGGTTGCATTAGTTACGATGGCGGGAGTCTTTATTTACTAATCGCAGCGAATCGGCACCTGGTGCGTCACGCCCGCCGAGGTGATGTGCTGGTATATCGCGTAATGGCCCAGCCCCGAGTATTCGTCCCCGACCTTGTGCATCTCGCCACGATCCGCCGGACAGGAAATCGAGACCGGACAGGCAAAGACGATCGTCGCCAGACTCAAAACAGCGCATGCTACCTTCAAGGACTTCACGGTAAGTTCCTTTCCTCAGGCTTTATCCTTGATATCACGAAGGCCTTAGAGGGCGAGACTTACGGTGGACCCTGTTTCAACTGTCTAAAGTTATGTACTTCTGGTTAATCGTCAAGCCACGCGGGTCAACCAGCACGGCGATTCCTGCGCAACCTTTCGTTGACATGCCCCGAGCAGCGTTCTACCATGCGCTGCGAAGATCAGACTTCTTCATCGTGCCATGTCACTAAAAATGGAGACTGACATTTCGGAAGATGTGGTCATTCTGTACTGCGCGGGACGCTTAGTGTTCGGCGACGAGACCGCCGCTTTCCGCGAGAGGATAAGAAATATCCTCCTCGGCACCCAGCATATTGTCGTCAACCTCAGCAGAATTGACTACGTGGATAGCGGAGGCTTAGGCACCCTGGTTGCGACCCTGGCGTCAACCCGGCAACGGCAAGGTGAGATCAAACTGGTTCGCCCAAATCAGCGAGTCACGGAACTACTCCAACGTACCCGACTAAACACAGTCTTCAAGTCCTACGAAAGCGACGAAGAGGCAGTCACAGCCTTCCGAACAAATAGCTAGACCATGTGGGGCGGGCGCTCTCGCCCGCCGACTTTGAAGTTGACTGTTTTTAAAACCCGCAAGAGGGTGGTCCACTTCTTCCGCGAGGAAATAATCGGCATCTTCTTTGGGGAGCATCATTGAAGCACCCCAATCGCATACCTTTCCTCACTCGCCTGGGTCAACTCGAACCCGTCCATTACAATCTCCAAGGTCTTATCCGAAAGCTGACTTCCTAAATGACTTGCCAGTGAGCGACAGTTCATGAAACCGTCTGAACCCCGCCGTTTATTCGACTTTTGGTCGAAATCAGCGGGCCGTAAGTTTCTGCGTTATCAAATAGTTATGTTCGTACGTTCGCGCAGGAAAGAATATTTTCGAGCAAACGGAAGGCGGCCTGGCCAGACAGCTTCGCGCATCCGATTTTGGATTCTCTAGTGCACGCGCAACCTGTGATCTTCTTGAGTCCTTTGTTCGTCGACAACCGGGGAAACAAAGAGAACTTTAGCAGGGTGGCCTTTGAAGCCAAATTTACCGCGCATCGAGACCAACACCAATCCTCCATGCCAGCGCCACCTCTCGAACCCTGCCGATCCCCATCCTGGCCGAGGCTGCGTTAACCCGCCCGTGGGGGCCGACTTCTACCCGATCTATAGCACGCAAACTGGACCGGGGGGCTGTCGTTGGCAATTGGGTGGCCCGTATCTCCCGTCCACAACGGAGACTTTCGCTGGTACGTCGGCTGACGAATACGGTCCTCGGCGTGCCTCCTTTTACCCCGCTAGCAATGGACAGGCGCGGTACATCATTGAGAATTTCCACCGTACGCTGCCGTTCAATCCGTGTCCTGCATCTTTTTGAATTCAGTGCGGACGAATAGCGACGGAATTGCGTTCCCCAAAGGGCGGCAAGCGACCGCCCTTTACGCTGCTAGACGCTTCGTACAGTTCTTGGGCTTGCAGAAGTTCTTGCAAATAGCTCTTTGGTTCCTTGACTGCTAGCGGGTTTTCTCCCAAGAGGTGGACGGTTTCCCGACACCATATGCCCAGGCTTTGGGCTATCCACGCGAAGAATTGAGAAAAGTTGCGACTAGATAGGTAGACGGCTGCGCCGATAGCCTTCATCACTTCGGCCTTGCCTTGAACCGAAAGCTGAACTCCAGGTTCATGGCAAACAAACAGTTCGAGTTCAAGGCGATCAAAAAGTGGGGCATGTTGGCTGTGGGGCAATTGGGTCACCGCGACGAGGACGTGGAGTTGAAGAACGCCGACTCAAATTTGGCTGGTTGAAATCTTCTGCCAGTGCCTTTTGGTTTTGTGCAGGTACAAAATGAATGAAGGATGCCCGAAATCCTTCTCGGATAACGGGCATCCCACCTAGACAGCCTTAACGTTCTCAGCCTGCCAACCCTTCGGGCCTTTATACATCGAACTGTACGGCTTGCACTTTCCCCTTTTGCCATCATACCGATGCCATCATACCGATGCATTGACTTGCCCGATCTCGGCTCCTAGTATGATCGCGCACGGAGCGAGTCTGCCCTTGATCGGCCAAACCATCTCGCACTACCGCATTATCGAGAAGCTCGGTGGCGGTGGGATGGGTGTTGTCTATAAGGCGGAAGATACCCGGCTGCACCGCTTTGTCGCCCTGAAGTTCCTTCCTCCGGAAGTTGCGCGAGACGCCCAAGCTTTGGCCCGGTTCCAACGCGAGGCGGAGGCTGCATCCGCCCTGAACCACCCCAACATCTGCACGATTTACGACGTCGGTGAGCAGGATGGGCAAGCCTTCATTGCGATGGAGTTCCTGGATGGCGCAACTCTGAAGCAGCGCATTGCCGGCCGCCCTATGGAATTCGAGTCGATCTTGTCACTGGCTATTGAGATCGCCGACGCGCTCGACGCCGCCCACACAGAAGGCATCATCCATCGCGACATCAAGCCCGCCAATATCTTCGTCACTAAGCACGGGCACGCAAAGATTCTGGATTTCGGATTAGCGAAAGTGACGTCCTCCGCCAGCAAAAATATGCCAGTGCTGGGAACAATGTCTGAACCAACTGTTGAAATCGAAGAGCGTCTGACCACCCCCGGCGCGGCACTGGGGACTATTGCGTACATGTCCCCGGAGCAGGCGAAAGGAAAGGAACTCGATCCGCGAACTGACCTGTTCTCGTTTGGTGCAGTGCTCTATGAGATGTGCACAGGTACCTTGCCCTTTCGCGGCGAGACCCCGGCTCTGATCTTTCAGGCGATTCTGGATCGCAATCCGACTCCTCCCATCCGGCTCAATCCCGACCTTCCTCCGAGGATGGACGAAATCATCAATAAGGCGCTGGAAAAAGATCACGACGTGAGGTATCAGCACGCGTCGGACATTCGTGCCGACCTGAAGCGGTTGAAGCGCGAAAGCGAGTCGGGCAAGACCACGCAGTTAACGGTTGCCACTCAATCTGTTCAATGGTCGCGCTCTAAAATCATCGCGAACGTTATCGGCGTGGCTGTGATGATTACTGTCTTAGCTGCAGTTGCGAAGTTCTATTTTTCTGGCTCGGCGGAAAGCATCGGCTCCATTGCGGTATTGCCGCTTGAAAACCTCTCCGGCGAACCCGAACAGGAATATTTTGCCGATGGCATGACCGACGCACTAACGACCGACCTGTCGAAAATTGGGGCTTTGCGAGTGATTTCCCGCACTTCCGCCATGCATTACAAGGGAACCAACAAAAGTCTGCCGGAGATTGCGCGCGAGCTGAACGTAGATGGAGTGATCGAAGGATCTGTCATGCGCTCAGGCAATCGCGTGCGTATCACCGCCCAGCTGATCCAAGCTCGTACAGATCAGCACCTATGGGCCGAGACTTATGAGCGCGACCTTGGCGATGTCCTAAGGTTGCAGAGTGAGGTCGCACAGGCTATAGCACAACAAGTTCGCGTGCAGTTGACACCTCAACAGCAAGCTAGATTCGGCTCTGCTCGGGCCGTTAATCCAGCAGCTTATGAGGCCTATCTGAAAGGGCGTTCCGTCAGGCATGGCACGCTCCAGAGCATTCAGGTAGCACAGAACTATTTCACCGAGGCGATCCAGAAGGATCCTGGCTTTGCCTTGGCGTATGTGGGGCTAGCGGGATGCTATTCGGATTTGGGGGAATTCCGATGGGCATCTCCGCAAGATGTATATCCACGCGCGAAGGAACTCATCCTCAAGGCGCTGCAACTGGATGAATCAGAGGCCGAGGCGCATAGCGCACTCGGCTATTTGACTTGGCAGTTTGACTGGAACTGGCAGGATGCCGAAAAGGAAATGAGGTACGCCATTCAGTTAAATCCCAACAATCTTGATGCGCATGAAGCCCTGACTTGGTACTTGAGCTGGCGTGGCCGGGGAGATGAGGCGTTGGCTGAAATTGCCAAGTTCCACGAAATCGATCCCGTCTATTCTCTCAGTGCTCTCGACGAGGCAGGAGTCTATTACCATCGGCGGGATTACCGCGCCATGCTCGACGTAGGCAAAAGATCATTGGCTTTGAATCCCGATTTATGGGTCAGCCACTACTATACGGCCGTAGCCCAAGTGGGCCTGGGCCAGCCGATGCAGGCCATTCCTGAATATAAGAAGGCGGTGGAGCTAACCCAGGGAGATACGGACACGGTTGCTGGATTGGCGCACGCATATGCAACTGCACAGCAACGCGAAAATGCGAAGAAGATACTTCGTGAGTTGCTGCAAAAATCCAGGATTAGCTACGTCTCGCCGTACATGATCGGCACCGTATTCGCGGCACTAGGTGACAACGACAGAGCTTTCGAATTCCTCGAGAAAGCCTACCAGGAAAGGTCGCCAGATGTTGCTTACTTTATTAATGCTGATCTGCGGATTGATAGTCTCCGCTCCGAGCCGCGCTTTCAGGACCTTCTAAAGCGCGTTGGACTGCCGCAGTGAACCTAAAGTTGCCCCTCTGGAAAGATGCCGACCCTGACATCCCCATCTTGAAAGGAAGCCAAGGCAGAGTATGCGAAGCTGCAAGGAGGAAATGTTATTAGACGCCTGTTGTGCTTAACAACCCGACTTGCGCAGACAAAATCTAGTCTAGGTCAGGCCGCCTTCTTCTTCTGCCGCTTGACCTTTGCCCACCTTGCTCGTTGTGCGGTTGCGATCTTGCGCCGAGCCGAAGCAGAAATCCTTCGCTTGACCGGCTTCGCGTCAGTCGCTTTGTGTCCGTTGACTTTCGCCCAACGTGCCTTCCGAGCAGCGGCAATACTAGCGCGGCCTTTCGCTGATATTTTCCGGCGAGGCTTGATTCCATCGTTGTCTCGGTAGACCCCCGCAAAAGCAGTGCTGCATTCAGTCCGGACAACTGTTGGTGTAGTCGATCACGCTCCTTGTTCAAACTGCTTCAGAACCACAGATAAGCCAATGTTGTTTCCTCCGAGGCCGGATTGTAACAGAGGGTGAGAGTGATCGCTTCGGTGGGTCAAACCTTTGCCGCTCTTGGGGGCAGGGTTTTGTAGTCAAGAATCGACGCCGCCATACCAATGAATTCTGACTTACAGACTTCCGTGTGACGAATAATCCGGCCTTGGCAGAGAACCATACTGTTCTTCTGGCCGGAAATTTGCTCGGGCATATCTAGGACCATCTCCACCAGGGCGTGCTCCGATAACTGCTGGGGCCCACTGATGAGAATGCCGGAGTGACTGAGGTTTTCCACTAACCCCTCACGCCAATGTCCGAGACCCTTTGCCCTATAGCGAACCGGGGTCTGTACGGTGAGGCGTTGGGGACGTGCCACAAGCGTTCTCTCGGACGTCTCGGTAGGTACTTGTTTGGCGCGGATGGGAGACATTTGCCAACCTTCCTGCAGAAAGGGCATTTTTTATGCCAAATGCAAGAGTCCTGAAACATTGCGGGTTCGGTTGTGGCAGTGCAAAATCCTGCGTTTTGAGTGTAAATCTGTTGTAGGACCCATCTGAGCTAGGTGGCCTTGTGAGGCACGGGAGGAGATGCAACGAGAAGTGGATTTAGTTTGTTCTGAACTGGTTTCCTCAAACAGGAATGAGTCGCGTGGTCGCTTTCTATCTGCCCAATGACACATTTGACATGACGAGGACTCTGAACCGGATTCGTTGACTTGCCCGAACTTCGCTCCTAGTATGGTCGCCCAGAGCGTGCTTCAAGTTGATCGGCCAAACCATCTCGCACTACCGCATCGTGGAGAAGCTCGGCGGTGGCGGCATGGGCGTTGTGTACAAGGCCAAAGACACCCGCCTCGACCGTTTTGTAGCCCTGAAATTCCTGCCTGAAGAACTCGCCAAGGACGCCCAGGCTCTGGAGCGTTTCCGCCGTGAAGCCAAGGCCGCATCTGCCTTGAACCACGCGAACATCTGCACCATCCACGAAATTGATGAAGTCGACGCCAGGGCTTTCATCGCCATGGAACTGCTGGAAGGCCAGACCCTTCGGCACCTGATTGGCGGTAGACCGGTCGAGATCGAAGCCCTGCTAGATCTGGGAATTCAGATTGCAGACGGGCTTGATGTGGCCCATTCCAAAGGCATCATCCATCGCGATATCAAGCCAGCAAACATCTTCGTGACTACACGCGGCCAGGCCAAGATTTTGGATTTCGGCCTAGCCAAACTCTCAGTGAGGCCAGTAACCGCCAGCGAGAGCGCTGCCACCATCGATGCGGAAAAGAACCTCACCAGCCCCGGAACTGCCATGGGCACGGTCTCCTACATGTCCCCGGAACAGGTCCGAGGCAAAGAGCTCGACACCCGGACCGACCTGTTTTCGTTTGGAGTACGAGATGGCGACCGGGCAGCTTCCGTTTCGAGGAAACACTTCAGGAGTGATCTTCGAGTCGATCCTCAATCGCGAACCGGTAGCCCTGATCAAGTTGAACCCGGACGCACCGCCCCGTCTGGAGGAGATCATCAGCAAGGCGCTGGAGAAAGACCGAGACATTCGCTGTCAATCCGCCGCTGAGCTGAAGGCCGATCTAAAACGTCTGAAGCGTGATTCTGAATCGGGGAAGACTGCGAGAAGCGCAGGCGCGCTGATTCCGCCAGCGTCCGGGTGGTCCACCAGGAAAATCGCAGCGGCGATTGTCGCCGTCCTTCTCATGGTCGCAGCGCTGATCGTGGGACCAAAATACTACTGGTCGGGCTCCGGCAACCTCGTTAACTCTGTGGCGGTTCTGCCATTCGTTAACACCACCGGCAATCCCGACGACGAGTATCTCTGCGACGGCATCACCGAAGGCCTGCTTCACAGCCTCTCTCAGCTTCCGCAACTGCGCGTCATGTCACGAAGTACCGTGTTCCGCTATAAGGTGAAGGGCGCCGATCCGCAAACCGTGGGCCGCGATCTGAAAGTAGGGGCCGTCCTGGTCGGGACCCTGGTCCACCACGGCGGCAGCATCCACCTGCAATCGGAGCTGGTTGATGCGCGCGATGGCTCCGCGATCTGGGGCACGCAATACGATCGCCGAATTTCCGATACCTCCGCCGTGCAACAGGAAATTGTCAGGAACATTTCCGAGAAATTGAAATTGCGGATTAGCCCCGAAGACCAGAAAAAACTGGCCACGCACAAAACGGAAAATTGGGAAGCCTACAACCTGTATCTGAAGGACCGGTATTACTGGGAAAAATTCACAGACGACGATATGCGGAAGTGCCGTCGACTATTTCCAGCAGGCCATCGACAAAGATCCGAACTACGCCCTGGCCTACGCTGGGCTGGCAGATGCCTATCATGAGGTCGCATACACCAGTCTTCCTTCGGAGATGATGCCCAGGTCAAAAGCTGCTTCGACCAAGGCACTGCAATTGGACGATTCCGTTGGCGATGCTCACTCCGCCCTGGCATGGGTGTTGTGGAGATACGACTGGATCTTCCCCGAGGCAGAGAAGGAGTTCCGGCTTGCGATTGAGCTGGAACCCAATGCAGGTTCGAACGGCCGCGGAATGTATCCCCTTTTTCTGTACTCGATGACGCGATTCGACCAGGGCGTGGCCGAGCACAAACAAGCGATGGCTCTTGATCCGCTAAACCTGATTCAGAATACCAATGTGGGGGACGGCTTGTATTACGCGCATCAATACGACCGGGCGATCGAGCAGTACCAGAAAACCCTGGAGCTGGACCCAAACTTCAGCTCGGCCCACTTCGGTTTGGCCAACGCCTACGATCGCAAAGGCATGTATAAGGAAGCAATCGCGGAGTGGCAAAAGGCATTCACCGCCGACGCAGATCCCCAAACCGCAGACCTGATTGGGAAAGCGTACTCGGTGTCGGGCTACAAAGGCGCTGTGCAAGCCTGGCTTGACGATCTGATCAGCCAGTCGACCCGTGGCTATGTTGCACCGCTAGACGTCGCAACCCTCTACGTCCGTCTCGGGGAGAGAGACCATGCCTTAGAGTGGTTGGAGAAGGGGTATCAGGCGCGAGATCCCAACATGGTGGATATCGCGACCGAACCAACTTATGACTCTCTCCACTCGGATCGGCGGTTCACCGACCTGCTGCACCGGGTTGGATTGCCACGGTAATGGTTCTTCACTCTTTGGACAGACCCCGCCCCGACATTCCCGCTTAAGGAAGCCAAGGCGGAGTACGCGAAGCTACAATGATCGTAACTTGCTTGAGTGAAGGTTTTGCTACAAGGCTTAAGGGATCAGTGAGCCATTTCTTTCCGGACGTTACCACGGGTTAGCCGCACCATGGGGCTGGCATTGCAGGGTCAGACAACTCGCGAGAAATACAAGAAGATTGAGGAGTCCAGCCATGAGAGTCTCACTGAATATCGTTGGCAGCCTTTTAGTCTTGTCGGGTACTGTTTGGTTCCTGCAAGGAATTAATCTGCTTCCCGGAAGTTTCATGACTGGACAGCTTCGGTGGGCAGTCTATGGCGGTATTGCGGTTGCATCGGGCGTCGCTCTATTGTTACGGGCCAATCGACCGCGAAATGCTAGATGAAGATCTTTCAGGCCGCTTTTTTTTGCCGCGCTTGACCTTCGCCCACCTCGCTCGCTATGCAGCCGCGATTTTGCGCCGATCGGAGGAAAGCCGGGGCAGCGTCGAAGTGGTTGAAGCCCTTCGCAAGTACCTTGCCGCACACAGGGCGCGTTGTGGCAACCCCGCTCCGCATCGACCGATCTTCGCGACAGCACTGGGAACGCCGCTCTCACCGAACAATCTGCTGAACCGCACGATCTTTGCCCGTTTTGAACCGCTGCAAGAAGTGCGCGAAGGCGGAAGGAGATCACGCGACAGAGGCCCATATGTTCGAGTGAGAAAATTCGCGCCCCGAGTGGCGAGGATGGCACGGTTTTTAGGCGCTCGCTTTCAACACGCCTCTACCAAATGAACGAGCGCTCCAAAGATATTCAGGCTGTCCTGAGGCATTCAGACGCTCGTACGACAGAGGCGCACTACATTAAGGCCTCCCCCCGGTTCGATGAAGCAGTTCTCCGAGCGAGAGGCCAAGCGGAAGGAGGATGCGATCCAGTAGGTTTGGTGATTAATTGGTGACTAAAAACAGATTTTGATTCACGGTAGAATGTTGATGGCAGGGAAGTTGGCCCCGTAGCTCAGATGGATAGAGCAGCGGTTTCCTAAACCGAAGGTCGCGTGTTCGACTCACGCCGGGGCCACCATAGTTTCAATCACTCCGTGTCTCTCCGTCGGCATAGTTATGTTCAGTTGTGTTCAATTCACCACGATCGGCGTGAGCACATCGGTGATATCAGCCTCCACCATGCTGCGAACGCTCTCTGGAATCGCCTGCACATAGACGTTGCCGGTGGTCTCAATCCTCGCGTGCCGCAGGTGCTCCTGTACGTCCTTCATGCTCGCGCGCTTTTGATTCTGAGTGGCAAAGGATCTCCGCAGGACCTGAAAAGTGAGAAGGTGCGGATCAATTCCCAAGGAGATCGCGATTGGCTTGATGTGGCGCCTCAGAAAATTTCCGCCCCTCATAGGGGTGCCGGCCGAAGATGGGAACATCAGTGCGTCGCCGGACTGCGGGTCGCTTAGTGCTTTCCATGCCTCAATTTCGCGGCGGAGCTCTAGGGGTAGGTACACAGGCGCACGACTTTTTTTGGTCTTGGTCTTTCCCTCGTAGAGTTTGCCTTCCCAGGCAATATTCTGGATTAGCAGGCTATCTCCATGGTAGGAATCCCAGGTCAATCCAAAAACTTCACTGGTCCGCATAGCACAAAACGTCGCTACCAAGAGCAGAAGCCTGTCGCACGGATCGACCACCGCTGCGAAGAGCTTGCGCAAAGCTTCTGGCGCCAATACCGGGCGTCGACTGGCTCTACATTCGGGAAGTGGTATTTTTCGCGCCGGATTCTTTCCAATGAAATCCATGTCCACAGCTTCCTCGAAAATGGCGTGCATCATTACGCGTACGCGGGCCACAAGCGGCTCGGAGTACTTCTTGGCCAGCCGATTGAGCAGGGAAGCGATGTGGAATTTGTCCACTTCCTTGAGCGACATGGCCCCGAGTACGGGCATGATGTGCCGCTTGATGTCGTGCAGGTTTCCCCTCTTGGTTGCAGGACGCCAGTTGCCTTCCCGCATCGGAATAAATCGCTCTCGGGTAAACCACTCGAAGGTGACGCCGCCATCTTTGCGAGGCTGTGATCCCGTGGCTGCTGCAATTATCTTCCTGAGCTCTTGCTCAGCTTCCCACTTCCTCAACTTCGATTTTTCTCCGAGAGACACCCCGACATGGCGCCGCGTTTCTTTGCCGACCTCGTCGCGCGTGTAAATGTAGTAGTGACCGTACCAGCGTCTCAAACGGTTTCCACGTTCCTCGACCCAACCCTCTTGATGGCGAGATCGCATCGAGCGCCTCCGTAGCTTGGGGATATGGGCCACTCTACGCATACTCCTCGGTGCAAATTAAGTGCTTATCTATGAACTGCTCAACGTCCTGAGGCCGGAAACGCAAAAGTGCCCTCCTGCCGCCTAATCGCACGCAAGGAACCCTGCCTCCTGTAGTGCTTCCCATGCGAGCTTCACATGGGTAGGCAGATCAGCTATTAGCTTTGGTTCTTTGGTCGGCACAGCACCACGGAGCTTCACTGACGCGGTTTCTGCGGGCCTGAGTTCTTGTACCGGTTGCTTCGGAGCGAGTCGCTTTCCGGCCGCCGTCGCCGGTTTCATCTTTGGAGCAGTGGACACGGTGCGTCACCCTCCCGGTGACATCCCGCTTGTTTGGAAAAGACTGGAAGGCGGGAGCGGGAGGCACCCGCCTTGTCGCTCGCTGACCGTCGCCGGCGAGCTATCCATCTGTTTTTAGTTCTGAGCTGATTCTAACCGCGACGTCAAGAGACGCGGAATTTTGGTAGTGGGCTACTTTGAACCGTGCGCTCGAAAATAGCGATTTATCAAAAGATTCCCGATCACAAGAACGAGAAGCAGGCTCAATGGGAAAACTGAATAGACCACAAACTCAGTGAGCGGTGTTGCTTCCATACCTCCGCTTGGCAGTCGTGCGCCAGTAAAACTCGCCGCGTACATCGTCGCAAGGTAGGAGATGATGAATGAAGCAAAGACTAGGAGCACTCTAAGGCCCAATTTCATGCCGCTCTTTCTGCCCTCCGCTGTTCGTAGGCTTCCCAGAGAGCTACCAAAATCGATCCGCCTTTGCATCGATTGTAACTGCGGAGTCGAGCTCGCGGAGTATCATGGTGGCGCTCCTCTTTTGCTATGCCTCGCAGACGCGGAAACCCGACATGGGGCAGCGGCGGGCAACCACTCCAACCCGCTCCTGGTGCCACTACTGAGTTCGAAGCGCAAGTTCGACAGCTGCGCCTCACGAAACAAACCTGCGCCAGTTCCACGGAGCTACGCACATGGTGCGAGCGCAACAGGAATCGGTGCTACATACCAGAGTGGCTGCTTGACGTGTGGGGAATCCCGGTGAATCCAAACTTCGGCTGGTGAATCCGTGAGACCGTCGAATTATACGCCGCAGAAGGACGAGACGGTTTCCCAGAAGGCGAGAAGTTGGGAACGCTTCTATTTCCCCCGAAAAGAAGCGGCCCCACGATCTGCCGCGCAGTCCGAGACGAAACGGCGCAGCACGTAGCGGGTATATCACAGGCAAATCGTTGTGCACTGTCTGGTGCCAGACAGAGTACGATTGCGTGCAGAGAAACCTAGGCGGCCTCTTTTTGCTCTTGATCCATGTGATCGCTCTGAACCGGCTTGCTTAAACATACGTGCGACCACATGGGAGTGATAGCACTGACCGCAGAATGAGTCCCCGCAGCTCTTCGCACAGCAGTTGGAGCAGATCGAGGTCAGCTTTGAATCCACAGGCTCTTCACTCGGATGTAAACTGTGGGTCCGAAGGGGGCTAGTATGGTAGAGGCAAATCCCCGTGTTCCAAAGAAGGGGGAACGGGTAAGCACACAAAATGCAGCCTACGTCGTAATTGCAGTGGATCGTGAGCACATGACCGTTGATCTCAAATTGCTCGGCGCAACAGATCACAGGCTAACCGCCGTACCCTGGGGTGTTCTGATATTTCTCGAAAATTCCGGTGCTGAATAGGTGGGGGCGGGTTCCTGATCGGTCGGCCTCGAATGCGCAGAGCTCATCCAAAATTGAGTTGGCCCGATTTTGGCCCAGAGTCCTGGGGCCGATCTGTGATGCCAGCCGGGTAGTGGGCTACTTTGGAACTCGGTTAGTAAACCTTGCGGAATCCAAAGTAAAAGCCGACGGTAAAGATCAGGAGCAGGGTGACCCAGAGCACGGGACCATTGATTCTGACAACGTCGAGCCCATACGCTTTGTCATTACCGCTGTACTTCATGGCGATCGCAAAAGCGACAGTTACCGTCCAGCCAAACGCTGCTAGGAGCGCCAAAATGCCGCCGAGCACGCCTCGCACATAGCTTTTCATGCTACCGTTCTTTCCGCCTTCGGCTGTTCGTAAGCTTCCCAGAGGGCAACTAAATCTTTCCACACTCCAGAGCCGATCTGTGACGCCTGCGGCCATCGCAGGACTCATGCGAAGTGTGCGATGAATCTTGATGGATCGGTCCGGCCTGGCAGCGATTGTAACCGCGGAGTCAAGCACGCCAGGTTCGAGAGATAATCAATTGTGAGGAATTTCTCGAACTGGGCTTGGGCCGTCCTGACCACATGGTCAGGCCTTTTCTCGGTTTTGCTCCTGATCCTAACAGTTGCGGCTTGGGAAACCGTGCCCACCGCGACGGTTGAGATCGGGATGCTGAAGACTGTCTGCTTCATTGCATTTTTAGCTTCGGTGTATACGGTCCATCGCAAGGTCGAGAAAGATCGAGATGCACTAGCGTCGCGTCATACGTTGCTTCAGATATTCATCAAGCAAGCAGGTTTCAGACTGGGTGCTCCTGCTGGCGAGTGGATCCCTGTTCGGCTATGGCTCACTCTCAGGTTTCGCAACGACCGGCAGGAACACACCTCGCTTGTTATCAATGCGGTGGCCGCAACCGGGTTTGAGAGGACCGCATTCGTGTTGTTGCCCCGTGTTTATCGTGGAGGATTTGGAGGACGGGATTCGGCGCATATCGTCGAGATCGGTCCCGGCCAAAGTGGGGAGATCTTCATCATGGCAGATATTCTGGTCTCTTATTCCCCGAGATCCCCGCCGCGCGGAGACATCCTAAACGGCCTGATTTACGTTGAGGGCGGGCACACAGGCGCCTTAGCCCCAGTTTCGTTCTCTGCTAGGAAAATCGAGACGTCGACAATCGCAACCAGTTAGGGAGGATGATACTCCGGTACACATCCAACTCACTTCGTATTGAAGCTGATTCGGTGCAGCCTTCTGCTCGCACTCCTCACATCGCCAGCGATGGCGCAAACCCAGCGCACGGAACAGGACGCAAACCGGCGATCCGCAGCGCACTGACGAAGTGGATGGCGGACCATCGCCAGCGCAACGCAGCCGATTGACAATCAACCCCGGTTGGCGCATGGCGAGTTCGTACTTGCGACTATCCTCCCCAGATTGTCTAGAGCAGGCCCATCCCAGGATTCACCCCGTACCTTAGGCAGCACTTCTATTCAGCTTGGCATTCTGCAAGATTGGGATGCACAGTCCAGGTGAAAATCATTTCACGGTGACGCAACAGGCCAAGTAGACATAAATCGAGAGTTGCTTTTGAAAGCTAAGGGAGATCTGCGATGAATAAGTTGCTGGTCATTGTTCTCTGCGTTGCGATGCCGCTGATGGTCTTCGCTGCCGACAATGGGTACAAGGTCACCTACGACGGAGGGTCGATACCCGATACTAAAGCAGGAAATGGGATGAAATTGTTCATCGAGTCGAACCAAGTTCGGCTCGTAGGAGACAAGGGCGGAGTCCTGACAATTCCGGCTTCGGCCATTACAGAAATCAGTTATGGCCAAGATGTCCATCGGAGAGTCGGGGCGGCGATTGGGCTTGCCGTGGTTTCCCTCGGGGTCGGCGCACTGATGGCGCTTACTAAGTCAAAGAAGCACTATGTCGGTTTAACCTGGACCGATGGCGACAAGAAGGGCGGCTTTGCGATGCAGTGTGACAAGAATGAATATCGCGGAGTACTGGCAGGGCTTGAAGGAGTTACGGGAAAGAAGGCGGTAAACTCCGATGCTATGACAGTGAAGAACTAGAGCCAGACCAAATCTCGGGAAATCATCGATGGCTTTTGGGCCCTATCGCAAAACCAATCCACAAGACTGCAAAGATCACAAAGGCGACCCAGGCCGACAACAGATGAAAGGCGGCCGCAACCATCACAACTAGCCCGACCAGCAGGGCCACATAGGACCACTCGAAGCGATCTTTGGTGGGCACGATACTTGCGCCCCCTTGCACTTACGACTCAAGCGTCTACCGAATCTGCCGCTAGCCAGTCCAGAGCCTCCGCGCGAGTCTTGAAAATCAGCAGTTCCCGTCGGGAGTAGCTTGTCATGGCCTCGTGGAACTCCCTCGGCAAGCTTTGTGTTCCTATCAAGGCCGATTTCTTAACGAAAGGCTTGTCGAAGACTGCGGTTTCCTTCATGGCTCGAAGGGTGTCCTGATCAAATGCGCCTCCTGTGAAATCTGTGAGCACCAGGACGGAACCACGTGGCTGAACGGTTACGTGGTCGGGAACTCGGCGAACGATCTCTTCGACTTCGCTGGCCGAACAGTTCGAGAGGTCAACAAGGAGAATCTTTTTACCCTGGTGATCGATGAATCGGATACGTTCATGCATGGCGCGAAACTCGACGCAGGTTGAACGTGGGTCACTTCCTGGATTTACTCTTCACTTAGGGGTCCGCGCGGCTTTGCGCTTTCCGTGCCGCTGGCCGATCAGCCCCGCTTCACAAAGAAACGAATTGCCACGACGACTACCGCGAGTATTACTACGGCCTCAACTATATTCGCCAACGTCAAGTTCTCCACCTCCCTGGCTTATTCAGGCAATTCGATTCGGTCTGGGTGTTTCTTATCTCGTTCGTGCTCTTCGGCAAGAACCTTCTCGAGCCACTTTGCTTGCTTTTCTGCGACCCCTTTATCGACCGACGCAGGATTGTGGCCGATAAAAAACTCCTCGCCACAACTGTCACACCTGAGCGTTCCCATCTCCTGGAAACCTGCAGTTTTCTCTCGACTACTCTTCTTTATAGCAACTGCTCCCATCTATCGCTCCAAGTCGGCTCGTTGCTAAGTCGGTAATCTCTGCCAGGTCAAGCCAAACGCAGACTCTCGAGCGACGCACGGGCCTCGCCGCCGCTCTTATCAGGAACAATTTCTAATTCCAATACTGTGACATCGAGAAGATCAACCCCGTAGTCCTCCAGTTCCTGTGTGGTTCCCGGCGGACTGAAATTCCACTGCTGCCGCACGATTTCTCGGAAGGAGCGGCCCAAATCGGAAGACCATCGCAGAACAAACTCCTGCGTACGCGTATTCTCAGTCTCCTCGAAAACCAGCGAGATCCGTTTTACTCTTAGCGGGTGATCAAAAAGTAGACGGATAAGCTGAGCTCCCAGCTGAGCGGCACGCCAACCGCGAGTCTCGCTCAGCAGCAGCGCATACTCGACAGGATGATCCTTGGTCTCTGACGTGACCTCGACCGTGGCCACACTGCCTAAATCGAACCAGTGCCGATCCGTTCGTGGGCCGACCTGGGGAACCGCGGTGATAAGGCGCTTACGCATGATGGTTTGCCACTTCTGATCAAGCTGCCCGCTTCAACTCTCCGCACTTCTGACAGAAGCACTTGAAATCTGGTTTGTCGGGCACTGCGGTGTGACCACACTTCGAACAGATAAACCAGCCTTCCGGTCTCGACAACATGGAGCGGAAATGATCACCTAAAACACAGTAGGGGCAACGGACGATCTCCTCATCCATTTTGAGCCTTTCGCTTCCCCGGTATTGCTCGTTTTCTGATCGCATTTCACGCCGCCCCATGCTTTTGCCATTCCACAATTTGGCGCTTTGACCAGTATTGGACAGCCTCCGGTGACGGCGTTTGCCATTCACCGCAGCAATCGAAGGGCAACATTTCTACATTCCCCGAATCCGGGTAGATTCTCCGCCCCGGGGTAACGCCTCGGTTCTTCTCCGGGTTTGTATTCTGGGCCTGGTAGCGGTAGCGGTCGGCCGCAGGTTTGACAGCGCACTATTGCAACCATGTTTTGCATTTCGTCGGTCATTTAGCCTTCTTCTGTTCCGTTACCGCCCTCATCTTTGCTGTTCCTGGCTCGGTCTTGAATCAAGGCTGCTCGGTTCAACTATTCGCACATCCGGCACGATGCGAGCGGTGACGCTCAACGCTTAAACCTGTCGTCGCGGTCTTGTTTCTGTCCGTACTCGATGTCAATCCGGCGCAGTTCTTTGAGATCAACCTTCTTATTGTGTCGCCAACTGTCGCGAAAGACGAATGTGCGCAAGAGTAAGAATAGGACTCCCCCGCAGAATAGGCCGACTACGATGTAAGCAATTACCCGCGCAGCCACTATTCCTCGCTTTCACGCACGCGCTTGCGCGCCTTTGCCTTCTTCGTTCTGGCAGCCGCCGCGGCTTTGGACGCCTTCGTGGCGATGGCTTTGCGTTCCCTTGGGGTCAATGACTTGGCGCGGGCTTGTCCGCCCCGGCTGCCAATCTCGACCATTGCTTGTCTGAATGCTTCCCGGTCCACGAGCAGATATTACACCTTAGCTGGCAGGATGAAACGAATATTTGCTTGACATGCTCCACCTTAGCGTCTAAGGTAAGTATGTAAGCGGGCCGACCGAGTGCTATCAACACCCGACCGACCCTAACCAGTTCGCCTAACAAGGAGGCCAACGTGGCTGTAGCTACGGTAACACCTGCCGTTTCACCCGCTCAACTCACACTAATTACCTCTGAGGAAATCTCCCGGTACGCGGAGATCACTTCACAACTTTCCCAGCTTGAAGCACAGCAAAAATCATTAAGGGCTGAATTGCTTGATCTGCACAAGGCCGGTGCCGAGCAGGAAACCGACTCCCCGTATCTGCTGGCCTTTGTGGAGCAAGTACGGCGCACGGTTGATTGGAAGAATCACGCTCTGCAACTTGCAACGAAGCTGTACGGCATCGAGAAGGCCGAACAGTGGAAACTGAAAGTCGAAGTTGCAGCCCCGGCTCAGGCCATCACTCAGATCCGCATCAAGCCCAATCCTGAGTATGTCGCGAACGTAGCACCTCCCCCAGCGAAACGTCCGGTTGCAGCCGTTTGGACGCCGAGCGAATCACTGGCCAAAAGCGGGGACTGATACCAGGCACAGGGCTGTAAGTCTCCGCTTCCAGCCCTGTCCAAGTCCTGTCACGCAGAAAGGGGAGCCCCATGTCACGAGTAGCACTCTACGCGAGGGTCAGCACAGCCAACGGTCACCAGGACCCCGAAATGCAGCTGCGCGAGTTGCGCGAATTTGTCGAACGCCGTGGTTGGCAGATCACCGGGGAGTATGTGGATCGCGGCGTAAGCGGATCGAAGGATCGCCGGCCTGCTCTCGACCAGATGATGGCCGCTGCTCAGGGCAGGAAGTTCGATGTCCTGCTCGTCTGGAAGCTGGACCGATTCGCCCGATCGCTGAAGCACCTGGTGAATGCGCTAGCAGAGTTCGAGGCGCTGGGTATCGCTTTCGTCTCTTTGCGCGACAACTTGGATCTGACCACACCGGCCGGCCGGCTCATGTTCCAGATCATCGGCGCCATGGCGGAGTTTGAACGCGCCCTGATCCAGGAGCGGGTGAAGGCCGGCCTCCGCAACGCGAAAGCCAAGGGAGTCAGGCTCGGGCGACCGCGGGTGTTTGTCAGCGAATCGCGGATCGAAGCATTGCGCGCCTCTGGTACGCCCTGGCGCGCGATCGCGAAAGAGCTAGGGGTTTCCCTCGGCACTCTTCATCGCACCGCGCAAGGGCGTACCAAAAAGCGGTACGGGGATTTTGGAACAGGCCTCGGGGAGGGCGACTATGCCCTCTAATCCAGCGAAGCCATTTTTGGTCCCGCGGAGAGCTGATCCGCAACTCCAACGGGTAAATGAAAGCATAGCGAAACTAGCTGCGGTCAAACCTGCCGGTGATGCGTTCGGCGCCTTCGCCCTCGCGGCCCATCTGGCAGATTTGGCCGTTGAATCTGCGCTTGAACTTGGACAGATGCCCGGTGTAGACATGAAAGCCTTGCAGCCGACCATCAAGTTCTGGAAAGTGGTGCGCGATCAGTCCAGAACTGCGGCTTTGGCGTGTGTGGGAGCGAATCATACGCTTGCGAGCGCGCTGGTCGTCTTCACGTTGCTGCGAAACATCGGAGGAGAGGAGAACGAAACCCATGCAAAGTGAGAACCCTTGGTACATCGCAACGGCAGAACTGGCGGAGATGCTTTTCCCGAAGGCCGGTGAAATCTGGCTTGCAAGTCGTACTCCGTACATTTCCCCGAAAACCTTCTATGAGTACGAACTCAACCTTCGCACGCTTGGCAGGGCGTTTGGAGAAACAAAACTGCGTGAGATCACCGCAGATCAGATTCGTGCTTATCAGGCAATGCGAACCAGCCAGAAATGCGGGCCATCGGCCGTCAATCACGAGTGTTCCGTTCTCCAGCAAATGTTGAAGCGAATTGGCAAATGGCATGAAATCGAGCCGCAGTACCAAGCGATGCGACTGCTGGACAGGGGTCCGGGGCGGGTCCTGTCTTCAGAAGAGAGAACCCGGCTATTCCAGGTGTCTGCTCGCAAAGAGAATTGGGAGGGAGCCTTCCTGTTCGCGGTGCTCTCAATAAACACGAGTGCCGGCCCGAAGGAAATCGCTACCCTTCGGCTGCAGGATGTGGATATAGAAAACAAGAATGAGCCATCCATCAACATTCAGCCTGCGGGGGCGAAGAACACTGGCAGGATACGATCGATACCACTCAACGAGGAGGGTTTCAAAGCGGCTCAGCTGGCGGTGGAAAGAGCAAAGAAACTTGGGTCCTCAACCCCAGATCACTACCTGTTCCCCTTCCGAGTCTGCGGTAACTACATCGCAGGGAAGTACGACCCGACCCGACATCAAACCAGTTTCAAAGGAGCTTGGCTGAAGATGACCGTTGCCGCGGAATTGCCAGGGCTGCGGATGTACGACCTGAGGCATCACTGCATTACCGAACTGCTCGAAGACCCCCGAAACTCTGAGGAGACTGTCCAGGCAATTGCGGGGCACGTCAGCCGCCGAATGATGCAGCGGTATTCTCACATACGATCCGCGGCGAAACGGTCAGCAGTCTGCGGACTCTACAGTTCCTCGGGCGAAGTGTTCAGAGGCACGGATCCCCGAGTCTTGCTTCCTGAAAACACCTTGACGAATGAAGTAGTGCTGGACATGTTCCATTCCGAGGTACCAGCCGAGATTATCGCGGCCAAGATCAGGAACGCCTCGGCCTATTGCTTCGACGCCTCGGTCGGAACGATTAAGCAGCTGCGGTCATCCGGGTTACCGGACCAAATCATTCTGGCGATGGTCAGACGGGGAGAGAGGGGCGGAATATGAGGACCGATAACCATTCCGAATCGACGCTCGACCGAATCGTGGACGCCGCCGCGGCTGATTCTCGATCACTTACTGTGAACCGTCCCCGCACCCAGTTCTCCGAAGAGCCCGCCTCGACACATCCGCTCGGGTCGATGCTATTTCCGGCGGCTGCCAAAGCCTGGCTGCTCACTCGACGCGACCATATTGCTCCGAGGACATATCTGGACTACGGCAGACACATTGAGACGGTCTCCCCCTTCTTACGCGGCGTGGTGCTCAAAGAAATCACTGCAGACATGCTCCGCGATTATCAGCGCCGACGACGACAGACTGCCGGCCCGGGCATGATCAACAAAGAGTGTGGAGTCGTCCGCATGGTGAGGGACCGGATTGGTCTGCCGCTGACCGACTATCAACCACTTCCGTTGCCGAAAGACTATGAGTCACCAGGCCGGGCACTTACGAGCGCCGAAGAAGCGAAACTGGAAAGGGTTTTCAAAGCTGCCGCTGACCACCCGCTATGGAAAACCGCGGCGCTCTTGTCGCTGCTGTCGATGAAATGCGGTGCTGGACCCGGGGAGATGCTTTCGCTGTCCCTGAAGGATGTCGGGCTTGAGCCGCCCCATATCACGATTCCTCGTCGAGGAGCGAAGCGTATCAGCCGGGAGCGATCTCTTGAACTGAACGAAACCGCGGCATGGGCTTTAGAGCGCTTGATTCGACGGGCGATCGACGAATGCAAGTGCACCTTGCCGGAGCACTACTTGATTCCACGGCGCAACCCGGATCATACATACGACCCGACACAACCCGCTCAGGGCTATAGAGCGGGACTGCGGGAGCTACTCGCCATCGCAGAGGTCAAAGTCCGGCGCTACGATTTTCGCCACCACGCGGTAAGCCGCGCCCTGAGCAATCCACTGGTGCCGCTCGAAGCTGCGAAGGCATATTTCGGCTGGATGTCGTCCAAGATGGTGCAGCGCTATTACCACGCGAACCAGGCTGCAATGCGAGTCGTCGCGGCTGCACTCGACGAGAAGCCACCCGAGCCGACGAAGCCAACAAAGTCCAGGCGCAAGGCCACAGTAGTTGAGATCGTGACGCGCCCAGAGATCGCCGCGGCACGCAGGACTCGCCTATGCCTTCCATCAGCCAAGGAGGAGCAATGAGCACACGAGTCGAAGCAACCCACCAAGAGACGCAGGTTTTGGCCCACGTTCACGGTGCAGGCCTGCACTTCACCGAGAATCGTCGGACCATTCTGGCTGTCTTCTTGGCTGCCACTGAGCCGGTCACCATCACCGACTTGTGGCTTCGCGCAAAGAAGGACCGTTACATCAGTAACCTCAACTCCTTTACTTACGCGACGTCGTCTTGCGCTCAGTGCCTGCCTGCGGTGTATTCGTGGAAGATTTCTGGTTCGCCGGTAGTTCTCGCCTAGCGACCGTGGCTCGCGCCCGTTTTCTTGCCCGCTAGACGAGATTTGAAATTACTCGCCGTGGCGTTTCTTGAGCCACGAGGCGACGTTCAACTCAACGCCAAAGGAAACCGTATTAAGGACGCTGTACGCGCTGTGGCTGTAGCCAGCGCTTAAATCCACAGAGCGCGAAACATTGTAATCGAGGCCGAGGTTTATCCCGTCGTCCCGCGTCAGGCTCACGCCCCCTTTGGTTGAACTTGAGGGGCTTTTCTTGCCACGAACGAAGATCTGTTGCGGACCCCAGGGGAGTATGTAGTAACCCGAAGCTTTGAGGCTGAACTTGTCACCTAGGTCCAACTCGGAGCCGCCCTCAAAGTGCGTAAGCTTGCCGAGGGAAATATAGGGACGGCGCAAAAATCGAGTGTCGGGAACCGAATTTGCAAGGCCGACATCCAAAAAGGGAGTGAAGAGACCAAATCCATGAGCGAAATGATTGTCCCAGTCAAAAGTCACGCGGCCGGTGCTCAGTCCCTTCGCGGAACTCGCGACCGGCACCGCTCCATTCAGGCTTGTGCTGAAATCGAGTGACGGTCCTTTTCTAGAGTATCTGAGACCTACGTAGGGGTTCCCCATGCCGGCCACAGAAGTCGTGCCGGTCTTCGAAGAAGACGGGCGGATGAACAGATAGGGCATGCCCATATCCATCGAAAAATGTTCATTGAACATATAGCCCAGCGTCGAGTTGATATCGGTGATAAACCCATCGGTATTGCCGCTGCCTTCATAGGTTTCCGCCCAGGTGAAGCCCGTCTCCTCAACTGCGGTCTTGGCCGCCAGTGGAGGCACGGCCTGAGCCGGCGAGGAAGCCGCAAGCAAGAATGAACACGCGATAATCGCGAATGGACGGCAGTTAACCCTCATTATCTTTGTCCCTCTTGCAGTTAGCTGTTATCGCTGAGTCCGCCTGGTGATGGCCTGACGCCTATCGATCGGTGCTCTTCCACTGCGCCATGGTGGATGAACTACTTATTCTGGTGCGACCGGCAGAAGCGGTCTAGTTACCATGGTGCATGTGCTCCCTTTATTGCCCGCTCGATGAGCAATGAGAGCCCAACTTTAGCTAATCCATTGGGGCGAGCCGCAGATACCGCCAGTAGACAAGAACGGCGAGGACTAGAATCACGGCCCAGATGATGATTTGCGCTATTTGCGCTGCCCTGGCCATAACCGAACTGTAACACCCACTCATGCTGCAGGACCCACAACGCACCCGCACCAATAGACGATGCCATCACTTCCTGCCGGTGCTCTACGTGCCCAAGACCGCACACGAAGAGGTAGGACGACGGAAAATGACGCGGCGGTAACGGCATGGCCCGTGACGCTGTGCAGCAAACTTTGCCTCCACGCGCCTACAATACAGTATCTGCCGTTACCCGTAGAGCGAGAAAGCTGGATTGTGGTAGTAGCGAGGGAATTTTATGAGAGCACAAGTTTTCATCCACCACAGCGAGGGCGGGTGCGTTGAAGTTTCCGTAGTGAAGCACGGCCTAAGCTCTGGCGCTGGGCACAAATACAACGCAGTCGGGGAAGCGAAAGCGGTACTTTTGGCATTCGGATTTGACGCGGGGCTGGTTGATCACCAACTCGGAGTCCTTGCCGAGACGGCCCCATGCGTACTGCTCAGGTTTCCAGTGGCTGACATTGCCGATGATGTTTTACGATCGTTCGGATTCACGGCCGCCATATTCCAGGCTGCTTAGATGACCTGTTGTACAGGACAAGGCCGGATTTCCCAGGGCGCTCTGTATGCTCTGGAAGGCATCAACATCGGATTCCAGCTGGGCGGCCAGGCGACGGATTTCGTGCTGCTGGTGATGAATCCCAAAGGAGCGCCCGCCCTCCAGAGTTTGGTAAGGACATGCGCCATCCCCGTCGAAGCACGTCGCAGCCCTCGCTGTGGTTAAGCGGAATTGTTGAAATGACGCGCCGACGGAGCAGTGGCGAGCGGGTCATCAATCAGTCTACAGGGAATTTCCCGAAGCCTTAGGGATTTTTCTGTATTGAGGAACCCTCGGATTTAGCTACGCTGGCGTGGAAGAGGGGGGCTTTCCCTGCTCCCCCGCCTCAAAACGGGAGAATCATGAGCGACCCCGCTGGCGAGCGCTTAAGATTTTCGCAAAGTACGCTGGCCGAGCCAGGAGGGCCATCCGATGAATCGAGTCAACGATGAATCGAGTCAAAAACATGACGTTGAGCATGGTCAGTTACATCTCGGATAATGTGACCGTGCTTCGTTTTTCGGGTCGCCTTGTGCTTGGCGAGGACGCCGATGCGCTACGCGAAAGAATTAAAAAGCTGTTGGTAGAGGGGCATAGAATTGTCGTGAACCTCACCGAACTGGAGCACATCGATAGTGTGGGTCTCGCGACCATTGCCGGCCTTCATAGATTGGACCATTCCCGGATCAAGCTAGTTTGTTCGAGCGTCCACCTCACCGGTTTGCTTCGACGGACGAGGCTGGACACTGTAATCCGCTTCTACGAAACCGAGGATGAGGCTGTTGCAGTAGTGTCTGGCCATGGAGCTTTACTGAACCGGAGCCCCCTGGAGGACGGATCAACACCGCACGTTGGATGGAACTCTGCGCGCTGGCAGCCGAGGAGCAAGACAGCGTAAAGCTGCCAGCTCTCACGCAAGAAATCTACTCGACGAAAAAACGCGTCGCATAAAAAGGTCCCGTCCCCAGCCTTCACCCTGAAAGCGGCTGAATCTTCCTGGCTGAAGATTTTCATAACTGGTCAAGATTGACCATTCCTGTACATCGGTTTGGGTGATCATCTTCCCGTTATGAAAAAGGACCTCACTCCCAAACAGATACTTGCCGTCCATTGTCCGACCTGTGGCGCTGCGCCCGGAGAGAAGTGCGAGCTCGGCACCGGCCAGCCCCGCACAGAGCCTCACTGCGACCGCCGATGGATTGCAGCAGACAAGCGCAATTCGTGATGCTGCGGAAAAGTAAGCGAAAAAGTAAGATTTGACATTACAACGAGGCCGGCATAGGGTTGGTTCGAGTGAGTATCATTCTCATTCTTCAGGTCCCCTGAACTAAGTCAGCCCATCTGAAGTTCCTCCTCTTAGCTACCGTATCCCCAAGGAGGTTCACATGTTCGTCCGCAACGTTTCCATCAACCTAAAACCGAACACACTCACCGAATTTACGAAGACCATGGAGAGCGAAATCATTCCTTTGCTGCGAAAGCAAAAGGGCTTCCAGGATGAGATCACACTAGCTGTCCCGGGTGGAAGAGAGGTCGTGGCACTCAGCTTCTGGGATCACAACGAGAGCGCGCAGGATTACCACTCATCGGGCTATGCACAGGTGTTGAAGATCCTGGAGAAATTCCTAGACGGAACTCCGCACGTTAGGACGTTTGACGTGGTCGGCTCGACACTCAACAAGGTCGCAGCCCGCTTTGCAGCCTGAAGCGGCCAGGAACATTGCTGGCGGGGCAAGGAAAATGGCAAAGGCACGCTGTGAACGCTGCGGGATGCCGAACGAAAGAGACAGGAGGTACTCTTCCCAACCTTATCTGCCAGTTGGTTACCCGAGCAGCGGTGTGATTTGTGGTCGCACTACTTGCAGGAATCCCGCGTTCGCCTGGCTCACCCTTGACGAGGAGAAGCACTACCGAGACAGGGGTGAGCGCATCTTTTCAATGGATACCGCGGCGGCCAAAATTGTCGTTCAGTAATCGGCTTAGCCTTCAAATGTGCCAGTCTGCCGGGGGATTCTCGACTCCCCAAAAGTTCCCTGGACTGTCAAACTCTACTCCAAGCAACCATGAAACGCTTTCGAGAAGCTCGACGGCAAGCACAACACGGCCCTTCTTGAGCGCGCCGTTCGAGACCAGCTTAAACATCACCGGCGTTTCATCCGGTAGGCGTTCTCGCACGATAATCGCGCAGCCATGCGCATTGACGAACGCTGTTTTGCATTCCTCATAAAAGTCGCGTGCGGAATCGAGGCTGGTGACCAAAACAGGAATTTGCAGCGACAGCCGTATGCTACGTCTGGCATCGTTCTTCTCCAATCAGCCCCTCCTTTCCTTTTTCGCAACTTCCATCCCGAGGCCGTCAGTCCGAACTGCGGCGCATTGTGACACGGGAAAAAGTCTCGATCAAAAAAGGCTGGGTTGAGGTCGCTTTTCCGACGCAGCCGGTCGGGAAAATGTGATTTGGCTTTCCGTCAGTCAAATTGCCTGGCAGTGAAGGAGCAACATTTTATGGGTGATTGCGAGAAACACGCAGTACTGACTGTGCTCCACTTCTATTTTGCGTTAACTAGCGAGTGGGTAAGGGCGTGAACTGAGAGCGCGATGCGATTCTGCACGCCGACCTTCCGCAGCAGCTTGGCTACGTGGGCTTTCACCGTGCGCTCTTGAATGCCGAGGGGAGACCCGATTTCCTTGTTGGAGCGGCCCGCGACTAGCAATTCCAGTACTTCCTTCTCCCGGTCGGTAAAGGCGGTGCGGCCGACGGGGAAAATATGACCCAGAGAGGAATTTTCGCGTTCAATGAACATGGAAAACACATGCCGCGGTGCCCATACCGAGCCCTGGCTCACGACTCGGACAGCTTGCACAAATTCGGCAGGTGAGGCGGTCTCAGCCACGTAGCCCTTAGCTCCGGCGACGATTGCCTTAAGAATCATTTCCTCGCCTCCTGAACCCATCACGATGATGCGAATATCCGGTCGGCTAGTTTTCAGACTAGCCATCAAATCGAAGAGGTGGTGTACGCTGCAATTAAGGAGCACTAAGTCGATGCTCTGTAACCCGTCGATATCATGGAGGGAGGCCGACACTAGTTTGAAACCCGATTCAGAATTGAACAGGGTCTGAAATCCCACAAGCCGCAGTGGATCGCTCTCCACTACCGCAATACGAATGAGCGGTTTCCTTGCCCTTGCAGCTTTCACGAGATTCCTTGCCGGGTGATGGCGGTAGCATAGCGGCAAACAGACCGGACTGATAATTACGGGGGTAACATGGGAGTCAGGAGCGTTGCAATTCCCAAAAACCCGCGTTCCAAAACCCCTACTGGAAGCGCCTCCCTAAGTCCGCAGTTCTACAGACCGCCTGTTGGGCCGTTTCAAGTGTCATCAAACACTTGTTTTTGGAACGCGGAAGGAGAATAGCCAAGCCGGTGAGGTGACGTGATTAAGAGCGACGAGTTTGGGCCGAGATTTTTGGCAAGCTGTTCACTGACTCTCTGCCAGCCACACATTCGACGTGCCATTCGCCTTCCAAATCGCGAGCTTGCCGCCATCGGGAGAAGGAATAGCCCAGCCTAAATTCATTTTGCTCTCCCGCAGCATCGGAGTGACTTTGCCTGTCAACTCGACCTTCAAAAGAGTCCATTCCCCGGTCGCGTTGAAACCTGTCGTCCACAAGCCGCTCGTCGTTTCAGAGGTGGTGAAGACTGTAGACCACAAACTTTCGCCGTCGGCCGACCAATCAAGGGTCGCGATTCCCGCCCAGCCCGGCAACGAAATGCGACGCTCCTTGGCATCGACCAACGAGAACAACCTGATCGCCGGTTGACCCTGAGTTCCGAACTTCTTGGAGAACGCTAGCAACTTGCCGTCGGGTGAGAGGCTCCAGTTGAAACTAGAGAAGTCACTTTCGTGGATCGTGGCGCCAGGAATTTCGTTTCCTTTGCCCTTTAAAGGATCAAAAGTGTAAAAATGTTCCTCGCCAGGGGCGAGTTCGCTATAGATACATAACGTGGACGGTAATCTGGCGCACTGCAGGTTGTTGATGCCCCTGCCTTCAAGGACCAACTGCGGAGGACCACCAGTGACCGGCACGCGCATGAGCTGCTGAGTGCCCAAGGGGACGTCTGGATGTGGGCTTTGCAGCGCGACATCATATCTGCTGTTCACATACAACACTATCGAACCATCTGGATTTAGCCGCGGCAGGGCGACCGCTTCGTCACCACCAACCAGTAATTGGGGCTGAGTTTGATCGATGGCCTGCTTAAAAATGTGAAAGACGCCATCGCGATCCGAGAAAAACAGCACGGATTTACTGTCGGCTGTCCATGCCGTGGGAAAGTCGTACCATTCGTCGGACGTCAGTAACTGGGGAGTAGAGAGCCGCGTACCGTGATCCTGAAGCTGGGCGACGTACACATTCGGTTGTAGCGTGCGTCGCAGAATAGCCAGCCGCCTACCATCGGCCGAAGCGCTGACGCCAGCAATCAAACCGTTCCCATTCGTGATGCGCTCGGGCGTGCCCTCCGGGCGCATCGTGCGTGCGTTCACTCGCACCGCCCAAAGGTTCGAGTCGCTCTGGTTAGGCGGCGGCTCTCCTGCCACGTAGATGATCCGTCCCTCGGGAGTCCAGGCAAGAGCCGGGCCGACGTGGCTCTCAAGCACCTCGATTCGATTCGAGGCAAGATTTAAGATCTCAAGCTCAGTGTCGAAGCCCCAAAAACTGCCCATCTGGTATTGTTGCTTGACGTAAGCTACCTGCTTGCCATCGGGGGACCAAACCAAGCCGCCGAGAAAGCAACCATTGCAGCCGAGGAGCCTCGCGGTTTTTTCGCCATCCGCTTGCATGATCCAGATTTCCTGTGAGCTTTGGGAACCTCGTACGAAACCTCGTACGAAAGCAATCTGTGAGCCGTCGAACGAAGCAACCGCGGACGAACCGTTGTCGGTAAGCAGTTGTGGCTGGCCGCCCATGACCGAGACCCTCCACAAACTCGGGGGGGCGCTAGTGCTGGGGTGGGTAGTGACGAGAAGATGGTTATCGTCAGGAAACCAGCTCAGCGGGTTCGCAACGAAGCCCGAAGGCAGCGGAATGGGATGTGTTTCTCCACTATCAACTTGGCGAAGATAAACGCCTGTGGGATCGGCGAAGGCCAAATACTTTCCGCTGGGTGAAAGAGTCGCATTGAGTACCGGCACCTCAGGCCGATTTGCGGTGAGGCGACGCTGCGATACGCGTGGCCGCACGGCAGAGGGACGAACGAAATGCAGACCGGCCAGAGTCCCCGCGATCAGTAGAGCGGCGATAGCGATGCCAGACCGCCACTTGTGCCCGCGATGTTCGGAAATGACAGCGCGTGGGACAGTTTCGCGAACAGTCGGCGCTGCCGATTCTTGATCGGAATGTTGAACTGCCGCTGTCGATTCGACCCCTGCCCTGGTGGGATGGATTACCGGAGCAATGAATCGGTATCCGCGACGGGCCACCGTTTCGACAAAGCGCGGCCCATCGGCTGAATCGCCCAATGCATCCCGCAAGCGGCGGATAGCGGCATTGAGGCTGTGGTCAAAATCGACAAAGGTGTCTGCTGGCCACAATTTGCTCCGCAGTTCCTCGCGAGTGACTACTTCACCCGGGTGCTCCAGCAAACTAACCAGAATCTGAAAGGGCTGTTCTTGCAATCGGATCTTCGATCCGTTTCGGCGCAGCTCACCTGCTTTCAGGTCCAATTCGAACACGCTGAACCGAATCGTCGAGTGACCGTTCACTGGAACCAACGCTGTCCACCCTGTGACTGCGCCAGTGTAGCACTCTGAATGTTCGGAGACCTGCATTACCCAATCCGCTAATCCACAGCAGACAATCGACTTAGTCCGTCCTGGGATATGACTTTCCCATTACCAGTACGGCGTTCCGGCGGACGTCCCATGGACATTGTCGATCCAAAGTTTCGTTCGAGCGGCGTCAGTTTCGTCGCCGTAGAAACCACCTCATTCGATTTCCTGTGCGCGAATCCTGCGGCGATAATTTGAGTATTGCCTCTTGCACTCATCGCAGCACGTCATTGGATTCTGCACATTTTCGGTAAGGGTGCCGGGAGAGAAGTTCTGGTCTCCACACTCACAGCGCACTACTTCGCGGTCTCGAACCCCGGTTGCCGACAACCATCTGCAGGCCGCAGGTCGGCCTCGACGGCTTCGAGCCAGCCGCATTCTCACCTTCCTGGAATTGTGCTTTGTTATCGAATCCGTATCGAGTCGGGCGTTCTATGGCTCCGCAACAGCCGAGCATGAGCGCCGGTTTCACAGGCTGATCGAAATCGTAGACGAGTTGAAAAGCCTGACTGACTGGAAAAAGCCATGACTGACAGAAGTTTCACTTGATATGCTATAGCGTCCAAGCCTTTCAGCAGGATCTCTCGTCAAGCCGCCGTCTTCCACACACGTGATCAACGATCAACCGCCGGCCCTGAACACCCGGTTCTTAAATGTCGAAACTTCGACCTGAGAGCGCGTAGTGCGATGTAACCAGTCTGATGCCTACCATCGCGTTAATGGTGGATGAATGGTGGATGATAAGAAACGCTTGATCGAAGCCTAGGAACTGACGCCCTGGAAGTAAAAGAAACTATGCCTAAACATCGGCCCTACATGCTCTTAGCGCGCTACTATGACCAGTTTTTCCATTCTCATATCTCCGTGTACCGGCGCGCACGACGGGAACTGTTGCGTGACATCCTTCCTCAGGCTCGCAGCGCCTGCGATTTAGCCTGCGGAACCGGGACGACCGCGATCGAACTGCGGCGCCAAGGAATCAACGCCTTCGCCGTGGATCTGTCGCCGACGATGTGCCGCCTCGCGCGCTCGAAGGCACGAAGCGCAGGTGTACGTGTCGTGGTCATACGCGGCGACATGCGAACCTTTTGCTTGCCGGAACCCGTCGACTTGGTCACATGCGAATACAATGCCTTAAATCATGTGCCGCAGAAGGCCGACTTGGCGCGGACGGCGAGGGCTGTAGCTCGCGCTTTGCGTCCCGGAGGCTACTTCTATTTTGACGTCAACAACCGCAAGCATCTGCAGAAGAACTGGCCGGGGACGGATTGGTCGGAAGAGTCTGGAGTAGTACTGGTGAGGCGGGCTCGCTACGACCGGCGCCGCGCAAAGGGTTGTCTAGACTTCGAATTTTTCATTCGCGAAAGGACTCGCTGGCGTCGATCTCATGAGTATGTCGAGGAACTGTGGTGGACAGCTGCCGAGATCCGCCAAGCATTACATGGGGCGGGCTTCAGGCGTATCCAAAGTTGGGACGCGAAGCCTTTCTCCCGACAACACCAATCGGGCTGTCGAACATTTTACCTAGCACAATTAGTGCCCCGAGAGGAGCGGTCTCTCAGAACCTCCCGCTCCTGGAATAGCGTGATGTGAGTTCGCCGCAGTGTACAAACAGGCGCTAGCCTCTCCTTCTCACCAGTAGGAAGAAAGTAGCAAAAATAGGAGTTCGATGGGCTCGACGGTGAGAAGCGGGCAAAGCGCAGGTGCTGGAATCTAGGGCAGGAGTTCTGTGCGGGAAGAGGGAACGAGTTTGTGGCAAAGCTCGCGCTGACTGCTAATTTTTGTTTTTCGGTTTTTGGACACCCGATCCGGTTGCCGGTCAGGAGCGCAGTTGTTGGTAGACGGTTTGGAACAGGAGTTGGTGGGCATAGCCGGTCGCCATCGCGACCCAGACGCGGCGCACCGTGACCCGAATCTGAGCTCCGATCTTCAGCAATTTCAGACGCAGGGTAGAAACTTGCGCACGCGCCAGTTCCGTACCCCGGAGACCCAAACGGCGCAGAGCCTGGAGCAGGACGTAGGCCAGCGAAGACAGATACAACCGGAATTGATTGGCGCGCATGGTCGCGTTGCTGAGCCGATCGCTGAACAAAGAGAACTGCTCCTTGATGCGATTCTCCATGTCCCCTCGTGCACAGTAAAGCTGCTCATAAAGAGCGGCCGCGGTCCAGCGTTGTGGCGACAGTGAGGTCACGACGAAGCGTGGGTTCTGTTTGCCCTCAATCTGTTCGGCCTTGGCCACCACCCGACGACTCCGGCTCCAACTCTTGTGAGTCTGATAGATGAACTCGGTGAACACCCGCGCCGGCTTTCCCGTCATGGCATACCGCGCTGTCGCTTCTTGCATCTCGCTTTCAATCTCGGCCCGCAGGCGTTCATTGCGCGCCAAGCTGAACACGTAGTCCACTTGGTTGGCTTCACACCAACTCATTAGGGCCTCCCGGCAGAAGCCGGAGTCGGCCCGCAGGATGATTCTTACTTCCGGCCACGCGGCTCGCGTCTGCCCCACGATTCGTTGCACCTCGGCCAGGCTCCCGGCAGAGGCATCGGTGTTGGACGGCCGCAGCCGCGCGCACAACAGATGCTCCCCACAAAAAATATAGAGTGGCAAATAGCAGTAGTGGTTGTAATAGCCATGGAAGAAACGGTTTTCCTGGTGCCCGTGCAGCGCCACATCCGTGGTGTCGAGATCCAGAATCACTTCTTCAGGAGGACAGGCGTGGGCCTCCAGCCACAGGTCCACCAACAAGCGATCTATGGCGTTCCCATCGTAGTTCACTTTCTTATAGCGATCCGGGGTGGCTGACCCCTGCTCCAGACGATTCAGCGTGCTCTTGCCCGCCAGCGCTTTGCCCCGATCTCGGGGCCGTATTCGATCCTCCCCGGTGGGATCACTCTTCCCCACTAAAACCGCCAGCCGCGGATCTTCCCGCAACTGCTCGTGATCGTTGAGATCCTCATATCCCAGGGCCAACCCATAAATACGCTGCGCCAACATCTGTTCCAGCCCGTGCTCCATCCGCGCCGGATTCCGTCCGTCGCTAAAACAACCCCGCAGCCGCTTCAGCAACCGGATCCGCCGCTCCGTCTCCCGCAGAAGTAATCCCCCGGCATCGGAACTTATGGTTCCCCCATCGAATCGCGCCACTACCTGGCGAGAAAAAAGCTCTTCAAACTCGAAACTCTCTTGGTTACACTCTGTCATAGCGAAGGCCGTCCTTTTCTTGGCGCAAACTTGTTCTCGATAAACATGTTTATGCCAGAACTGACGGCCTTTTGCTATACCTTCGGTGAGAATTGCGGGCTAGACCGATGTTGCACCGGGGTTGGAATCTCTCGCCGCATTTCGGACATTCTATCCGCTCAAAATCCACCCGCTTAACCAAATCCGGCGTGATCGTGGATCCGTACTTTGGGACACGTTTTGTTCAGCGATGCCTGCACTCTCTTCAGATTGATTTTTCGTGATCGAGACATTGCCAGACCCCGTGAACTTTAGTAACTCGCCTCTACAGGAACTCCCCGATGTACCCCTCCGCACCGCTAGTTTTCAATCATCGTGAGCAGACATTAAAGTTCGCTCAGAAAGTTGAGACTCCCCCAATGGAAACGCTGCTCAAAATGGAAACGCTGCTCAAATGCACCCAGCCCGCCCTGGCCACAGCCCCTGACCACCTGATCGAACTGGTGGACAGGGTAATCGAGCGCCATCCGCACAAATGCGTTATTCCACCCGTGCCATCCGCGGGGTATAATCCGCGCCGCTATGATGACGAAGTATTACGGCGTTATCTGTGAGCGTGGCCATTTCATCTGCATTAGCGACTATCCAGCCGACGGGCCGAAAGGCCTTCTACCTTGGTTTTCTTGGACAGGAGTCTTCATGCCTCGGCCTAGAAGGCCTTTGCGTGATCTGAGGGAATGCGTGGAAATGCGCGATGGGAGCGGGTCATAGGTGGAGAAAAGGACGTGTTGTCCTCCAGCCTGTTCAATGCGTCCCTTTCCGAGGCACGCAAATGTCACAGCCGCAGTGGGCGTTTCTGTATAACGATTTCATTTTGCAAACCGAGGCAACAGCATTCCGGGTGCGGCTTGAGCCTCTTGAGGCTGCAATTGTTGAACGGCTACAACACCTCGACGGCATTGCCAACTCCCATGCCGAAAAACTTGCAATACAAGAAGCTTGTCGAAAGCTATTGCAAGTGAAAATTGACAAGCTAGGATTCCCGCCCTTAGCCAAGTCCGCTTGATACCCGCCGAGGTCTTCGTGGCTAACCTATTCTGGAGTGTTAGAGACGTTGGGCATCGGATCTTCCGGTCGGATGCACACCTCTATTTGGCTACGGTCATAGGTATGTTGTCGTTGTAAACAGAGTCGGTGCTGGGGGAGATGAAGACCGGAAGTAATTTTTTCATTGCGTCCTTTCGACTACAAAAAATTAGGGACGGCATGTGCCGTCCCGCTTGAATGACTTCGGTTTTTCGGATTGCTACTTAAAACTTGTGTTCAGAATCGTGTTCAATTAGCGCCGACAGTGCCGCAGATGGCCCATAGTACCGCGCTGGGCCGCTTGATTTATCAATGGCATGGGGGTTGACACTCCCATTCCTAAACCGAAGGTCGCGTGTTCGACTCACGCCGGGGCCACCACATGCTCATTTGGAGTTCGGAACAATTGGTTAGACTATTGAACCCTGAACAGTAGAGCGGCGGTATGAAATACCGAATTGCGATGTGGGCGAGTGCGGGTTTTCTGGTGGCGGGCTACTGGGCGGTTTATGCTTTCGCAAACATGCCATTGATGCCGTTCACCCGACCCGAAATCAGGCTTCTCGTCAGGGTGACTTGCCCAAGTGCGCTTCTCAGTTTTTATCCCCTCAGTCTTTATTGAGTTCTTCTTGCGAATCCCGTTAGATATGGGTTGATCGGGCTTATCGTGGAAACCCTTCGGCCACAGACGAATCAAACAAAATCCTCCCAAGCAGGGTAACGCCACGGGCTAGTCTGATTTCTTTCATTGCCTCGGGCTAAGGATTGTCTCGCCCCGCACCGTCCCATCAGCCGTCCATCCAGCCTCCTATTGCTAAAATAAACTCATCAGCTTCTCGGACACGCCTGGGGGTCCACGAATATGAAGAGAGAAAGTGAACGACTGCCGAACCATGAAACAAATATTCGTTGTGACACTTGCACTGACACTCTTCGAGGGTATCTCACCGGCCCAGGTCGCGCCGCCTCAGTCCTCAACTGGAATCGTCCCGGGCACCCTCATCTCCGCCGAACTGTCAAAGCCAGTTGATGCCAAAAAAGTCAAAGCCAGCGACAAGGTCGAGGCCAAGATCGTGGCAGACGTGTTTTTCGACGGCCAGCTCCTGGTCCCCAAAGGCTCGACGATGATTGGCCACGTCGCCGCTTCCAAGCCGCGAAACAAAGGCGCCAATGATTCCAACGTCGGGATCGTCTTTGACACTCTGTCCATCAAGGGCCGCGAGCTTACCCTCGTGGCCGTGATCCAGGCCATCGGACCAGCGCAGCTGCCTCCTAACTATGGGGTCCGCGCTGGATTTCCCATCGCCGGTAAGACCGGCCCAACTCCCAGTGGGGGATGGGGCGAACCCCCAGCCACGGTACCCGTACTCGATCCGAGCAGTAAAGGAGTTGTCGGACTGAACGGACTCGCTCTGAGCTGGTCCGGCCCAGTGTCTGTGGTTAGCTCAAGCGATGAGAACGTACATCTCGACGTCGGCACCCAGCTGATCCTGCGAATCGAGGAGTCGCTCTAAGTTCTCCCGTAGGGCAGGCCGACCGAACAGGGTCGGTCTCCCACGAAACGCCCGGTTACGGATACACTATTTCCCCATGGATCTTTCTTCCTCAGGCGGCGAAACCATGACGTGGTTCATGATCAGTTCTTTTCTACTTTTCAATCTCTTCCTCGGCGTCAGCCAATCGCAGACAAGCCAGACCACGAAGCCTCGCAACCTGCTGCTGGTCGTGAACCAGGGCGACCAGAGCATGAGCCTGGTAGATCCTGAGGCCGGCGTTCAGATTGGCAAAGTGAAAACCAAAGAGGTGCGCGCCCACGAGGTGACCGCTTCGCGCGACGGACGTCTGGCTTACTTGCCAATCTACGGAAACTCGGGCGTTGGAAAACCCGGGACCGATGGCAACTCGGTAGAAATCGTTGACTTGGACAAGCAGGCCATCGTGGGCAGCATTGCCGTCGGTGCCGTGCGCCCGCACTGGGTAAAGTTTGGGCCCGACGGCATGCTTTATGTTTCTGCTGAACTCGACCAGGCCCTGGACGTGCTCGATCCCCATCAGCTGAAAAAAGTCGGCTCCATCCCGACCGGACAGCCCGAATCTCACATGGTGGTGATGTCGCGCGACGGTCATCGTGCGTACACCGCCAACGTAGACGTCGGAACAGTTTCAGTTCTGGACGTGCATGCGCGAAAGACGATCAAGGTGATTCACGTAGCCGAAATAGTGCAGCGCATCTCGCTGTCGCAGGATGGACGCTGGGTCTTCACAGCCGACCAGAGGCGTGCACGCTTGGCAGTGATTGATACCGCGACCAACGAAGTTTCCAGCTGGATCGATCTGCCCGCCGTCGGATACGGCACCGCGCCCACATTGGATGGCAAGTGGCTGCTGGTGACCATGCAGACTGCAAATCAGGTCGCGGTGGTGGACTTGTCGCAGATGAAGGTAGTTCGCACCGTCCCAGTCGGCGCAGATCCCGTTCAGATTCTGGTTCGGCCCAATGTGGCGTACATCTCCTGCACCGGAGACGGAAAGGTCGCCGTTCTCAACCTGGAAAACTGGAAGGTAGAAAAGATGATTGAGACGGCTGCAGGCGCGGATGGTCTTGCCTGGGTTGAAAGAATGCCGTAACGCAAAGCACGCAAAGTTTCTTGGGCATTTCCTTGCGCTCTTTGCGGTTAAGCTTTTGAACTCTGCACGGTAGACAAGAACCGAGGCGGTTTACGGGCCTTGGTAGCCTGCTCAAATCCGTAAGCAATTTTCAAAAGAATCCCCTCGCTCCAAGCCCGCCCAAAGAACGAAACTCCAACCGGCAGACCCGAGATGAACCCCGCAGGCACGGTAATGTCCGGATAACCCGCCACCGCCGCTGCGTTCGAACTCCCGCCGCCAGAGTGATCTCCGTTCACCAGATCAGTAATCCACGCCGGACTCCCCGTGGGCGCCATGATCGCATCCAACTGAAATTTATCCAAGACGCCGTCGATGCCCTCGGCCCGCGAAAGCCGGTGATTGGCCTCAAGCGCGTCCAGATACTCCTTGCTGTCCAGCGGACCTTTGGCCTCCGCCTTGATGAAAATGTCCTGAAGGAAGTAGGGCATCTCCTTTTCCTTGTTGCGTTCATTGAACTCGATGATGTCTTTCAAGGAATGGACCGCGGCATCCGGACGGCCCGCCAGATACACGTTGAGATCAGCTTTCAATTCGTAGAGCAGCACCAGAAATTCGCTGTCGTCGAACTTGCCGTAAGATTCCAGATCCGCAGGATCAACCAGCACCGCGCCCTGCCGCTTCATCTCCGCCATCAGGTCGTCCATGAGCCGGTCCACGCTGTCACTAAACCCAAAATATTTGCGCGCCACGCCGATGCGGGCGCCGCGCAGTCCGTTGGGATCAAGAAAGCGAGTGTAATCCGCCGCGATCTTCCCGGTACTCGCCGCAGTCGCACGGTCGCGCGGATCAGCGCCTGCCAGCGCGGTAAGCAAAATCGCCGCGTCGCGCACGGTTCGAGCCATAGGTCCGGCCGTGTCCTGGCTATGCGCAATGGGAATGATGCCGGAGCGGCTGATCAAACCCAGAGTCGGCTTGATCCCCACAAGGCCATTGGCGTTCGACGGACAAACCACCGAGCCATCGGTTTCGGTGCCCACCGCCACTGCGCACAGATTGGCTGCCGTGGCAACTCCCGAGCCGGAACTGGAGCCGCACGGATTGCGATTCAACGCGTAGGGATTGCGAGTCAGCCCGCCGCGGCCACTCCATCCGCTTACAGAATGGCTGGAGCGAATGTTCGCCCACTCGCTCAAGTTGGTCTTGCCCAGAATGAGCGCGCCCGCCGCGCGCAACTTCTGCGCCACGAATGAATCTTTGACGGGGCGCGAACCCATTAGCGCCAAGGATCCCGCGGTCGTTTGCATCCGGTCGTCTGTATCAATGTTGTCCTTGATTAGCACGGGAATCCCGTGCAAAGGGCCGCGCGTGCCCTTAGCTTTCCGCTCCTTGTCCAGATCCTCGGCGATAGCCAATGCGTCCGGGTTGAGTTCGATCACGCTGTTAACGGCGGGCCCGCGGCGGTCAATCTCCTCGATCCGCTGCCTATATTTTTCGGTCAAAGAACGGCTGGTAAATTTTCCAGACGCGATCCCCGCCTGGAGATCCGCGACGGTGAGTTCATCAAGTTCGAACGGTGCAACCTCCGGCGTGACGGGCGGGCTCGAGACAGCCAGGCAACATCGCCGCACCCACTCCGCCAAGCACAGCGGTCCGCAGGAAACGCCGGCGCGGCGCCATGCTCTCAGCAGAGGCTACATTTTCCAGTTTGGACAAGCGGTCCTCCTTGTACGGCTAAACGGAAGCGGAATTATAGGCGATCCGCGAACCCATGGTGTCGCGGGCCAGGTTTTCCTTAGCGACCGTTGTGTTCCCCTTTGCCTCATTTGCGGTTAAAAGGTTTCGCCCGCAGCCAAACCCTGCTTTCCTTTCACCCTGACACTCGTCCAAGACAACGAAACCGTGTGCTGTTGCAATTCGACGCTGATACAATCTCACTTTCGTTTCTGAATGAGAGACCATTCCAGTTTCCCGCCGCCGAATGCCATCCCAGAGGAGTCCTAATGTCCTACCGCAAGAGATTGCTGTTGCTGTTGATGCTCGCCTTCGCCATCTCTGGTTCTACACAAGAAATGCCGGAAGGCCGCCTGATGCGTTTTCCGGACATTTATAAGGACAAGATTGTTTTCATGTACGGCGGCGACCTCTGGCTGGCATCCGGCGCGGGAGGTGATGCCCGGCGCATCACCTCTGACGCCGGGACGCGAACTCTTTCCGAAATTCTCGCCCGACGGCAAATGGATCGCCTTCACCGGACAATACGACGGCAATTTCAACGTCTACGTAATGCCTGCCCAGGGCGGCCAGCCCAGGCAGTTGACGTTCTATCAGGGAGCCGCGGCGCCGCTCAGCGATCGCATGGGCATTCACGATGAGGTCGTCACCTGGTTCCCCGACAGCAAGCGCATCCTGTTTCTCTCCCGCCGCGATGCCTCGAACGGCTGGACCAAGCGCCCCTTCAGTGTGAGCATTGACGGTGGCCTACCCGAGCCATTGCCTGTGAGCGAGGGCGGCCTGAGTTCGTTTTCTCCGGACGGCACGAAGATCGCCTACAACCCCATCTTCCGCAACTTCCGTACCTGGAAGCGCTACACCGGCGGCCTGGCCCAGGCCATCACCATCTACGATCTCAAGAACAATACTGTCGAAGACTTGCCGCACACGGAATGGACCGACTCGTTTCCTATGTGGCACGGCAACACCATCTATTTCAGTTCGGATCGTGGCCCGGAGCATCACCTGAATCTCTATAGCTACGACCTCGGCGGCAAGCAGGTCGAGCAGCTTACCCATTTCACCGACTTCGACGTGATGTGGCCGAGTCTGGGACCCGATTCCATCGTGTTCGAGAATGGCGGCTATCTCTACACCTTCGATCTGGATGCGAAAAAGCCGAGAAAGTTGACCATCTCGCTGCCCGGCGATCGCGACCAGAGCATGAAGCATTGGGCCAGTGCCGCCAAGAACATCACCGACTTCGATATCTCTCCGGAAGGGAAGCGCGCCGTTTTCGGCGCCCGGGGCGACGTTTTCACCGTCCCGGCAAAAGAGGGTAGCGTCCGCAACCTGACGCGCACTCCAGGCATTCGCGAGAAAGCAGTAGCATGGTCGCCCGATGGCCGATGGATCGTCTACATTTCCGATCGTAGCGGCGAAGACGAACTCTATATCGCTCCTCAGGATGGAATGGGTAAGGAACAGCAGATCACCAGCGGCTACAAGGGCTTCAAGTACGCCCCCGTCTGGTCGTCCGACAGCAAAAAGCTGGCCTGGTCTGACAAGGACTGTCGCCTCTGGTATGTTGACGTCAACGAGAAGAAACAGGTTGCGATTGATCAGGGAAAGTACGGAGAAATCCTGAATTATTCCTGGTCACCCGACAGCAAGTGGCTGGCCTACGACAAGAACGCGGAGAATTCTTACTCGGTGGTCCATCTGTATTCTCTGGCAACCAGCAAAGTCACGCCCGTCACCACCAGCATGACCAACAGCTTCGCGCCGGTCTTTGATCCCGACGGAAAATACTTGTACTTCCTCTCCGACCGCGACTTTAACGAAGTGCTGGGTAATGTTGACTTCGAATTCTCCAATCCCAAGACGACGCGGATTTATGTGGTCACCTTGCGTGCCGATGAGGCGTCGCCATTCCAGCCCTTGAGCGATGAAACACAAATCAAGAAAGAGGAAAATAAGGACGAGTTGCTGGTCCCGCCGGGCAAGGAACCGGCCAAGAGCGGAGGCAAAGCCGAGACCAAAGGCAAAAAGAGAACTCGAAGAATCCAAGGAAGCGAAATCCAACGGCAAGGACGACAAAGACAAGGAAAAAGACAAAGAAAAGAAGGACGAAAAAGAAAAGCCGAAAGAATTTCGCATTGACCTTGATGGCATCGCTGGGCGCATCGTAGCTCTGCCCATCGAACCGGCCGTTATTAATACTTACCTGGCGTCCAAAGGTTTCATCTTCTATTCGACCACGCCCATCCAGGGCTTATCCGGACCGATCCCGGGCGAGTCTCCCGCCATCCACGTTTACGATCTTAAAGAACGCAAAGACAAAGTCCTGATTGACGGCGTGCAGCGCTTCGCGCTCTCCTTCGATGGCTCCAAACTCCTTTATGAGGCCGAAGGCGGGCGCGACGGCCACACTTACGGCATCATTGATGCCAAGCCCGACGGCCCCAAGAAGATCGGCGACGGCGCACTTAACCTCAGCGGCATGAGAGTGCAGGTGGACCCCAGCGCCGAGTGGAAGCAGATGTTCAATGAAGTCTGGCGGCAGGAGCGCGACTACTTCTACGAAGCAGCCATGAACGGCGTGGACTGGGAAAAAGTGCGCGACAAATACGCCCAGTTGCTGCCGTCGGTCGCAGACCGCTACACCCTGACCTACATCATGGGCGAGATGATCGGCGAACTCTCGAATTCCCACACCTACGTCGGTGGGGGAGACTATCCCGATTTGCATCCCGTGAACGTAGGCCTGCTCGGAGTGGATTTCGAAGCCGACCAATCCGCCCGCATGTACCGCTTCAAGAAGATCTATGCCGGCGAAAACTGGGACCAGCAGAATCGTTCACCCCTTACCGAACCGGGCGTGGTTGTGAAAGAGGGAGACTACTTGATCGCGGTAAACGGACGGCCGCTGCGCACGCCACAAAATCCCTACGAACTCTTCGTAAACACGGTCAACGAAAATGTGACTCTTACCGTGAATTCCAAACCCTCCGAAGATGGTTCCCGCACTGTGCAGGTAAAACCGATAAACGACGAAAACAATTTGCGCGAGTTGGCCTGGGTTGAGAGCAATCGCAAGAAGGTTGACGCCGCCAGCAACGGGCGCATCGGTTACGTCTATCTGCCCGACATGGGCGGGGAAGGTCTCAACGAATTTGTGAAGCAATACTTCCCGCAGATTCGCAAGGAGGGGATGATCATCGACGTGCGCTACAACGGCGGCGGATTCGTAGACCAGCTCATCTTCGCGCGTCTGCGCCGCGTATTGGCCGGAATGGGCTCGAACCGCAACTGGGAGAGCGGTACCGTCCCCCCGGTCGTATTCAACGGCGCCATGGCCTGCGTAACCAACCACTACGCCGCATCCGACGGCGACATTTTCAGCTACTACTTCAAGTACTACAAACTGGGACCGCTCATCGGCGAGCGCACCTGGGGCGGGGTCCGCGGCATTCGCGGCAATATCCCGTTGATGGACGGGGGCTACATCACGCGCCCCGAAGCAGCGCGTTACGATCTCAACAGCAAATGGGTGATTGAAAACCACGGCGTGCAACCCGATATCGTGGTGGAGAATCGCCCAGATCTGGTGGTCAAGGGACAAGACCCGCAACTGGAAAAGGCCATCGAAGTCGTGATGAAAGAGATCCAGGCCAACCCGAAAAAGCTGCCACCTCGCCCCCCGGATTTACCAGCTTATCCCGAAGGCCCAGGCCTGTAAACAGCAAGCACAGTTTACGTAGGGGCAGGTGTCCCACTTGCCTAGCCGGGCGTAGCCCGGCCAACGATGTCTATTTCCCAAACGCTTCCTTATTCACCACGTAAGGCATCTTGGTAACATCGCCGCCGTAGTTCCCCTCGAGCACATCAATCAATCCCTGCACCGTGCGCCCCGCCATGCCCTTCTCGGGATCGGCAGAGAGCCGCGTAATCCGCCCCGCACTCGCAAAATGCGGATACAACCGGCAGCGGTCTTCAATCGCCGGATCACGCAACGGCGAATCCGCGGGCAGCGGCTCTTTCTCGTAAACATCCAGCGCCGCCCCCGCAATCCAATTCTCCCGAAGAGCCTTGGCCAGCGCAGCTTCATCGACCACCGGCCCACGCGAAGTATTCACCAGAAACGCAGTCGGCTTCATGCGGCGCAGGGTGCGTTCGTTGAAGAGGTGGTAAGTCGGTGCGGAACTCTCGCCTTCGCGCAACAGCGGCACATGCACGCTGACGAAATCGGCCTGGCCCAAAGCTTCGTCCACACTCACGTACCTGATCCAGTTCTTGGTTTTCGAAATACCCCGCGCCTGCCGCAGATCCATGATTTCCTGAATGGAGTTCACGTACTCATGATTCTGGTAGGCCGGGTCGTAGCACAAGATATTCATGTCGAACCCGGCGCATTTCTTGATCATGGCCAGACCAATCCGGCCGGTGCCGATGATAGCGACCGTCTTGCCAGTAACTTCGTCGCCGAGGAACGGCAAGTAGGGATGCCAGTAGCTCCACTTGTTCTCCCGCGTCAGATGTTCCGCTGTCCAAAGTTTCCGCGCCAACGCCCCCATCATGAAAAAAGCAAACTCGGCTGTAGCCTCGGTGAGCACGTCCGCGGTATGGGTGAAGGGAATCTTGTAGCAGTTGGCATCGGTGCGGTTAATGTTATCGAAGCCTACCGCAATCTGGGCCACGACTTTCAGTTTTCCCTTGCCCGCCTCAAACACCTCGGCGTCAATTGCATCCCGCAGGGTAGTGATCAGTCCGTCAATCCCAGACTTCACCTTCTCAATGACCAGGCCCTTCGGGGGCGCCTCCGGTTTCGGATAGATTTCAACCTCATACCCGCGTTGGCGCAGCAGATCCATCGCATCCCCGATGTCACAGGTCGCAAAAACACGAAATGTCTTGGCCATGGTCCTCTCTGATTGGAAGCGCTAAATCAATCGGCAGCGGTGCGACCTTCGCTCTTCTCCGCCCGCAGTTCATCCCACCCCGGCAGATGCGTGTCCCCGGTAATCAACCGCGCACCCCGCTCGTAGGTGAAGTAGGACCAGGCCCACTGCACCATCACAATAATCCGATTGCGGAACCCGATCAGGAAAAAGATGTGAACAAACAACCACGCCAGCCAGGCAACAAAGCCCGAAATGTGGATCTTCCCGAACTCAGCCACGGCCGCCGCGCGACCGATTGTTGCCAGGTTGCCCTTGTTGAAGTAGTGAAAATTCTTGCGCGGTTCGCCCTGTAGTTCGGCGCCGATGTTGTGGGCGGTGGCTTTGCCCTCCTGCATGGCCACCGGCGCAACCCCAGGCAGCATCTTTCCGTTTTCGTCGTTGAGCGTGGCCAGATCGCCAATCACAAAGACTTCCGGATGGCCTGGCAAACTCAGATCGGGATTCACCGCCACCCGTCCGGCGCGGTCCACGGGCGCTCCCAGCTTTTTCCCCAGCGGTGAAGCCGCCACTCCCGCCGCCCATATGATCACCGCTGCTGGCAGTTGTGTCCCGCCCATGTGCACCGCGCCCGGCGTCACATTGGTCACCATCGCGGATGTATGCACTTCCACTCCCAGCCGCTTTAACTGTTCTTCCGCGCTGCGCGAAAGGTCCTCGGGATAAGCCGGCAGAATCCGCGGCCCGCCCTCCAGCAGCACGATCCTCGTCTTCCGCGGATCGATGGTGCGAAACTCGTTGGTCAGCGCCTCGACGCGCAATCTCAGCCAGGGTCCCAGCCAGCTCCACGCCCGTGGGACCGCCGCCCACGACCACGAAATTAAGCTGCACCTGTTCTTTCTCGCTGTTGGCCTGGCGCTCCGCCAGCTCAAATGCCAGCAACACGCGCCGCCGGATCTCCAGCGCGTCCTCAATCGTCTTCAGGCCCGGAGCGAACGGCTCCCACTCAGCGTGTCCAAAATAAGCGTGGCTCGCACCAGAGGCTACGATCAGGTAGTCGTACGGAATCTCCGCATCGGAGAGCTTCACCACCCGGCGCGCCAAATCGAAATCCTGCACCTCAGACATCAGCACTTCGACGTTCCGCCGGCTGCGCATAATCCAGCGAATCGGCGCAGCAATTTCCCCCGGAGACAATCCGGCGGTCGCCACCTGGTAAAGCAAAGGCTGAAAAGTATGAAAATTCTGCCGATCGATCAGCGCAATCTGCACCGGGTACCGCGCCAGAGTTCGCGCAGCCAGCAAGCCGCCAAAACCGGCCCCCACAATCACCACCCGCGGATTGGATTTCTGCATCCATGCCCACCTTATAAGATTGCAACGAGCGTCCTAGGGTCTCAAAAACATTAAGACCATCCAATGGCCAGACTGAAAAACCGAGAACTGGCCACTATGAACTGGGTTTTCGCTCAACGCCGGCCATCATCGCGTAGTAGGCCGCAAACGACACCGCGAACCCTACAAACCAGGAGTAGTCATAACAGAAGCGCAAAGCCGGAACCACCAAACCCACCAGCGCCACAGCCGCCCCCAGAAATAACGCGCCCACAGCCTTCCAGTTAAATCCGCCCGAATACTCGTAAGCCCCGCCCCGTAAGTAGAGATCATCCACCAACAGCGACCGCTTTCGGATCAGCCAGTAGTCGCAAATCATGATGCCCGCCACCGGCCCTAGAAACGCCGCATACCCACCCAGCCATCCGAAGATAAATGTCTTGTAGTTGTCCAGCAACTTCCAGGGCATGATGGCGATACCCATGAAACAAGTGATGACGCCCCCAATCTTGAAACTGATCTTGCGCGGCCACAGGTTGGAAAAGTCGTTCGCCGGCGAAACCACGTTGGCCCCAATGTTCACATTCAAAGTCGCCAGCAGAATCGCAATCAGTGACACAACTACTGCCACCTTCGAATGAAACCGGCTCAAGAGCTGCACCGGGTCCCAGATCGCCGATCCGTAAATTACTACTGTCGCCGAAGTCACCAGCACTCCGACAAGGGAATAGAGGGTCATGGTCGTCGGCAGGGCCAGCGCCTGACCGATAATCTGTGCTCGCTGGCTGCGAGCAAATCGCGAGAAATCCGGAATATTCAGCGAGACGGTTGCCCAGAAGCCCACGGTCGCGTTCAAAGCAGGAACCAGGAACTTGAGAAATTCCGAAAAGTTGGTAAAGCGCGATGGCGCGGAGAGCATCGGGCCAAATCCTCCCGCCTGCACATAAGCCCATCCGAGCAACAGCAAACCCACGCCCAGCAGGACGGGCGCGCTAATGCCTTGCAGAGAATCGAATGTACTCAATTCCTTTAAGGATCACGGCCAGGTTGATCACCCAAAACGCGAGAAAGCAAATACCCGCGCCATGAGGCACTGATTTCCAGGCGGGCCACACGGTTGCCAGCAAAACGTTAACCGCCTCGCCCCCAATCCAGGTCTGGATCCCAAACCAACCGCACGCCACCAGCGCCCGCAAAACCGCCGCCACGTTCGCCCCCAGTACGCCGAACGAAGCCCGCGCCAGCACGGGGAAGGGAATTCCGTACTGCGCTCCGGGATGCGAATTCAGCAGCATCGGAGCCAGCACGATGCAGTTCCCCAAAAACACGGTGAAAACTGCTTGCTTCCAGTTCATCCCGCCCTGGATCAGGCTCGCCGCCAGCATATAAGTCAAAATGTTGACCGACATCGAGACCCATAGCGCGGCGTAGTTGTACGTGCCCCAAGTCCGCGCCCCGCGATCGCCCGCCGCGACCTCGCCGGGCAAGACAGTAGGCGCAAGATCACGGTTGTAGAGCGGACTGGATTCAATAGCGGCGCGAGTGGCGGAAATTCGCATGGACATTTGTGGAACTAATCTTATACACGCTCCGTCTACGGTTTGGCGGAGCAGAAATCGAATTAACGATCTTAGTCTTTGCGCATTTTGCGGTAAAGATTTAAGCCGCCAGCATCCAAATTCACCACCCCAAACGTTGACTTGCCCCACCGCCACCCCTAACATGGCACATTCAAGTGCCATCAGGCCAAGTACAATAAGTTTCGCAAAAGGAACAGCCATGACAGACGATCTGAAAAATCAGCAAACGAAGGACACGCCCCTCAAAGACATCACACGGCGCGACTTTGCAACCATCTTGGTGGGTGCGGGCCTCGCCGCGACGGTACCATCAGCACCGGCAGCGGACCTTGAGGTCGTCGAAACTGATGTCGAGATTAAGACTCCGGACGGAATCTGCGACGCCGCCTTCATTCGCCCGAAATCCGGTTCGCATCCCGGAGTACTGGTTTGGCCCGACGCATTCGGCCTGCGGCCCGCGACGCGCGGGATCGGGCGACGTATTGCAGCAGAGGGATACTCGGTCGTTGTGCCCAACCCCTTCTATCGCGTGTCCAAAGCTCCTTTCACCGATGCCTCCAACTTCAACTTTAAGAATCCCGACGACATGGCGAAACTCATGCCCCTGATGGCTTCAGTGAACGCGCCCGGCAATGCCGAGAAAGATGCCACCGCTTACGTCACCTTCCTCGATGCACAAAAAGAGGTCAACAAGGCAAAGAAGATCGGAGCCCAGGGTTACTGCATGGGCGGAGCGCTGGTGGTGAGGACCGCCGCCGCGCTGCCCGATCGCATTGGTGGAGGCGCGTCATTCCACGGCGGGGGTTTGGTGACCGACAAGCCCGATAGCCCGCACCTGCTAGCGCCCAAGATCAAGGCGCGTATGTATTTTGGAATCGCGGCGAGCGACGACACCAAACAACCCGACGCGAAAGACAAGTTGAAGGAAGCCTTCGCCGCCGCCAAAGTTCCAGCGGAAATCGAAGTGTACCCAGCCCAGCACGGCTGGTGCATGCCGGATATGCCCGTCCGGGACGGGGTGCCCATCTACAACAAGCCCGAAGCCGAGCGCGCCTGGGCAAAACTCGTCGCTCTCTACAAAATTGCTTTGGCCTAGGCAGCGCGATTTGCTTCTCGACGGACGGCTGCGGGGACATCGCCCGATCAATGCGTGCGATCGCCCTCAACGCTCACCTTGATGCGATAGATGCTCGTGCTCCCCGTGATGTAGAGCGTCTTGCCGTCCTTATCGCCCCAAGCCACATTGCTGACCACTTCCGGAACCCTGACTGTCCCGATATGCTTGCCCTCCGGCGAAATAATCCAGACTCCGCCTGGCCCCGAGCTGTAAATGTTTCCATTCTTGTCCAGGCGCATCCCGTCCGGTACGCCTTTCGCCGGATCGGACGAGGGATCAAGAAACACCATGCCGTCCGTCACCGATCCGTCCGGCTGCACCCGGTAACGCATCCATACCTTCTTGCCGGAATCCGCGATATACAAGAATTTCTCATCAGGAGAAAACGCCACGCCATTGGGCCGCGGCAAGTCCTTGATCACCAGTTGCAGCTTGTCCCGGTCGGGCGGTGCGCCCGGCTTCTGCTGGCGCGCACCCGGCGCGCGGTACACCCCATTAACCTGCAACTCCTTCGCGGGATCGCTGTCGCTCTGTGTGGCCAAACCGTAAGGCGGATCGGTAAAGTACAGCGAGCCATCGGACTTATACACCAGGTCGTTCGGACTATTAAGCTTCTTCCCCTGATACGAATCCGCCAGAACGGTAATTCGAGCGTGCGGATCAACTGACTCCATCCGCCATACGGTACGTCCGGCATGTCCCGCGACGCTCACCCGGCCGTCGCCATCAAGCGTCATACCATTCGATCCGGGCTCCGGCCCCTTGAACGGTTCCGTCCCCTTATATCCGCTGGGATGCATGAACACGCTCGCAGCCTGGCCAGGGACCCACTGATCAATATTGTTCGCCGGAATCTCGGCAAATAACAACGTGCCATTGCGAGTCCAGACCGGCCCCTCGGTCCACTTGTTGAACCCAGTCGCGACCTTCTCCAGCGCGGCGTTCGGCGGCAAGAGATGATCCACGGAAGGATCGAGTCTTTGAATCTCTTGCGAGATGGCGGCAAGGGTAACCGCGGTGAGTATCAGAACGATAAGAGAGAAGCTTCGTGGCTTCGACATGCGGGGGATTGTACCTGTTCAACAGGTGCAACTTCCAATTTTGACGGGAATAGCTGCGGGAAGGGCAAGAATTCAAAAGCCCTGTCATCCTGGAGCAGGAATTTCGCTTCGCGAAATTCTTGCGTAATAGGGGTCCTTCGACTCCGCTCAGGATGTCACTCCCGACTTGCCACTCTGCGCCGTCAAAACCCCATAACTCTCCGGACGCCTGTCGCGCAAAAACTGCCACACCTTGCGAACTTCCAGAATCATATCGAGATCAAGGTCGGCCACCAGCACTTCATCTTTATCGCGACTGGCCTGGGCGAAGATCTTGCCCCGCGGATTGCAAAAGTAACTCTGGCCGTAAAACTCGCCAATACTCCAGGGCTTCTCTTCGCCCACTCGGTTGATGGCGCCCACGAAATATCCGTTCGCAACGGCATGCGCCGGCTGCTCCAGTTCCCACAAGTATTCGGAAAGGCCCGCCACGGTTGCCGAGGGATTGAAAACAATCTCCGCTCCGTTCAGTCCCAACGCACGCGCCCCCTCGGGGAAGTGCCGGTCGTAGCAGATGTACACGCCGACCTTGGCATACTTGGTCTCGAACACGGGATAACCAAGGTCCCCCGGCGTGAAGTAAAACTTTTCCCAGAATCCGGGATAGCAGTGCGGAATGTGATGCTTGCGGTATTTCCCCAGGTATCGCCCGTCAGCATCAATCACCGCTGCCGTATTGAAGTACAGCCCGGGCATCTCCTGCTCGTACACCGGAACTACGATTACCATGTGGTGCTTGGCTGCAAGATCCTGCATCAGGCGAACAGTAGGTCCCTCGGGGACCGGCTCCGTCATCTCATACCAGCGGGGGTCCTGCTCGGCGCAGAAGTACGGGCCGTAAAACAATTCCTGCAGACACAGAATCTGGACCTGCTGCTGGGCTGCCTGCCCAATCATCTCGACATGCTTCCGCACCATCGCGTCCCGGATGTCGCCCAGCGCGTGCTCCGTGCCCAGCACATTGCGCGCCTGAATAAGCCCACAGCGAACCATTCGTGGCATCGAAACACCTCGTCTGCAAGAGAGTGTGGTCGAAAAAACTATAGCAGACGAAGATGCTCCCAGGCCTGCTACCCACCTGCAAGGTGTCACGAATGCCTCATTTTTGAGGATCCTTCGTGCGCCTTTGTGCCCTTCGTGGTTAACAGTTTGTGCACGCCCGTTCCCCGGAAATAACCTTGCTTCACCAGTCTCCTTCCGGACGTATAATCGTCCCAATCTGTTCTCGGGGGCTTGCTATGAATAACCGCCTCACCTGCTGCGTAATTCTCACCCTGACCTTAACCGGGCTGGCTTCTGCCCAAGGTAAGCCCACTGGGGCCAAAGGCCCTACTTCTACTCCAAGTCCGAGCCGCCCCACCATGAGCCAACCCGGCATGAACTCGCCCGACGCAACTCTCGGGCAAAGAGCCTTCCTTACCGGGAAGGTCGTGTTGGACGATGGCACCCAGCTCACCGAGTCGGCCAGCATTCAGACCATCTGCCGCGGGCGCAGGCAGACCGTGACCCACACCGACTCCCACGGCGGCTTCAGCTTCGAACTGGGCGACCGGAATTCCACGTTCGCCGCCGGCATCGGCGAGGCCGACGTTGATTCCATCTCGAACCCCGGCACCAACAACCGGGGGAACAACATGCAGCGTGACTGGCGCGAATGCGAGCTGGTGGCTCAACTTGCCGGCTTCACTTCGCAGCCCGTGGATTTGAGCAGCCGTCTCACCACCTTTGAAAGCGCCGATATCGGCCGGCTGGTTTTGCACCGCATGGGACAAGTCGATGGCCTGACCATCAGCGCCACCAGCGCAATGGCGCCCAAAGACGCGCAGAAGGCCTACGAGAAAGGGCTCCAGAAGGCCGGCAAAGAGAAGTACGAAGAGGCCGAACAACTCCTTTCCAAGGCGGTCGAGATTTACCCCAAATACGCCGCCGCCTGGTACGACCTCGGTCGCATTCAGTTCCGTAGCAACGACGCTGGCCCGGCGCGCCACTCCTTCGAGCAGTCCATCGCCGCCGATCCCAAGTTTGTCAATCCTTACCGCGGCCTGGCCGAGTTGAACCTTTCGCAACAGCGTTGGCCGGAGCTGGTCACAGTGACCACCCAGTTGCTGGCGCTCAACCCGGTAGACTTTCCCGATGCCTGGCTGCGAAACGCGCTGGGCAACTACTATCTTCAGAACCTGGCCGAGGCTGAAAAGAGCGCCCGCCAGGGTATGAAGGTGGACGACCAGCATCAGGTCCCCAAGCTGGAATACCTGCTGGGCGTCATTCTGATTCAAAAGCGCAACTACACGGAAGCCGCCAGCCACATCCAGAACTTTCTCAAGGTCGCCCGTCAGCCTGCGGACGTAGATGCCGCGCAAAAGCAACTGGCCGAGATCACCCGCCTGTCCGCGTCAGTCGGCGACCCCGCTGCGGCAGACAAAAAGTAGTGTCATCCTAAGCAAGAGCCCTGACATCCTGAGCGCAGCAGGAATTTAGTTTCGCGAAATTCCTGCGAAGTCGAAGAGCCTGCCCCGAACGAAGTCGAGGGGCCCCTATAGCCAGCAAGGAAATGGGGTATCGGAGCATCGACTCGAAAAGCATCTCGAACCACGCAGCCTGCGGAAAAAATCCGTTCCCGGCTAGTCCCAAAAACGCATGGCCAAGCCCCAAAGATCATTACTCAGAAGGGCACAGCGCCCGCCACCTGTCGCTCCAGCTGCTAAAATCAAACGTGAGTTCCCCGATGTACCGACTTTTTTTCGCATACGTACTCATCGTCGCAGCCGTGTCGCAGGCGGGCGCCGTGCCTCCCGCTGCCACAAAGTCGCCGGCGACCGTCGAGAGCGTCAAGGTCACCACCACTGGCAGCGGAGCGAGCGTTGAGATTGCCACCAGCCAGCCGGTGGCCTTGCGCAGCCAGGTAATCACCGATCCGGACCGACTGATCCTCGATTTCCCCAACGCCCAGCCGGCCAGCGATCTGCGTACCAAGCTGCTCAATCAGGGCGATGTAAAGGGATTCCGCGTGGCTCGCTTCAGCGAGAATCCTCCCACCACTCGTGTGGTCATCGATCTGAACACGCCGCAGCACTACCAGATTTTTCCCGATGGCAAAACGGTCATCGTCAAGCTGAAGTCCGACGAGCAGCAGGCCGCGCTAAAAGCCCACATTGATAACGTGGCCTACACACCGGCGCCGCCCAAACCCGTCGTGAAAGTGGAAGTCGAATACAACGCTGGACGCCTGCGCATCCGCGCCGACCACGCCAGCCTCGCCGAGGTCCTTAGCGAAGTGCAGCGCCAGACCGGCACCGACATCCCCATCCCGCCCGGCGCAGCCCAGGAACAGATCATAGCCATGATCGGACCAGCGCCGATCCGCGAAGCCCTGGTTTCGCTGTTGAACGGCTCCCGTTTCAACTTCATCATGGTGGACTCAGAGCGCGAACCAGGAAAACTGAAGAGCGTCCTCCTCACCTACCGCGGCGCCGGAGGACCCTCGCAACCGGCGATGGCATCCCCTGAACCGCCCGCCGTCCAAGGTGAACCCGAGCCGCCGCCCCCCACGCAGGACCCACAACCCGAGGTGCAACCACAACAGGAAGGCCAGGGCCAGCAAGACGTCCCGCCCCCGCAAGAACCTCCCCCAAACCAATGAAGCATGGCTTGATGTAGTCGCGAGCGACCCGCGCTCGTGCCGCAGCGAACGAACCCTCGCCAGTCGTTTCTATTGATGAATAAGCCGCACAGGAATAGGAGAAACACCGCCGCCAGAGATTGGCGGGCCGCCCGCGCCCGGGTTACAACCCGCGACGTTCATGACCACCGCCTTGACTTGTCCAGGTGCGGAGTTTTCCTGAATACCCAGTTGCAAGAAGCCGATGATTGTGCCGGTCCCGGTACAGGTCCCGCCGGGGCACAGATTGACATTGACTACGCTGTGATAAATCGGCACAGTCACGACTGAGTCACTTCGGCTTATGTTGGTGGGACCTTGCAGCGCCGGATTCGGATTGTTGTTCCCACCTTCGATTGTGACGGGCGGAGCAACACCAGAAGGTGTCAAAACATCCTGTCCCAAGCCGGGGCCTTGGCCGCTTGCATGGATCAGGCATTGCGTTCCTTGATCGGTAAGCACTGAGGAGCCACCCGCTACGAAGACTGTCTGCCCGGCTCCGACGGTCTGGCCGCAACTAAACTGAGATGTGGAGGAGCACGCAATATTATCGTGATAGTGATCGCTGCCCACTTGCGAGCAAGAAACCGCGCTCGTTGAAGGACAAATCGGTTCCGGTGGTCGAATGGGGATGGTCGCACGGTAATAGTTGAGGGATCCTGGGGGAGTGTTGACAGTAGGAGCGGTTCCGAGTGGGAGTAGTAGTACGTCCGTCAGAGTGATAATTTGCCCCACAAAAGAGCCGTTGTTCTGAATAGCCCCCGTGTTGTTGTCTACAAAGCGGCCCCCTGTCGCGCAGTCCCCTGGTGCGACATTAGTCGGATCGCAATTTGGTATGAGCCACGGCTTGACGCCTTGCATTTGGATCGGGGTCGTAGAACCAGAAGGATTATAGGCCTCGGCTATGGCGGTTGCGGTCACACTGTTCGCTGCGCCTCCCCAGATGCGTCCGAAGAAAGTCGGCAAACCGGTGCGCTGGACTGAGACCGTAATTTGCGGATTCGCGGCTGTCGTATTGCAAATGATCGACTGAACTGCCGCAGGCTGTCCCTCTACCAGGTTTTGCGCCGCAATTGCCTCAGCCTGCCGGTTGGCAGCCGCATCAGCGCCGGGAGTTGCGGATGTTTGACAAATATCGCCAGCGGCCAGGACGCGTCGAAGCGGAAGTGTATCCGGAAGAGGCAAACATCCTGGCGCCCGCCAGGGCTGCTGCATCGGCTGCGCGTTGAGCCTCACTGTGGGCCACATACAGGGTCGACACATCGATGGCTAGCGCCGCCATGCCCAGCAAAGATAATAATGAAAACGCTACCAGCACGATGGTAATGCCACGTTCATTCTTGCGATGGGCGATGTTTACGCGGTTCACAGAGCCTTCCTTCAATTTAGATTCTGCATGATCGCGATGGAGTTGATTTGCGTAGTCGCTGGATAATTCGCCGCCGGCGCTATAAACGGAACCACTCGATTGAATTGCCACCGGTACGGATAGCTCAGAGTCACCCTGGTGCCTTCGATCGTGTAATTCCCCGCCTGAAACGGCGGGTTGGGTAGCGTCGTTGTGTAGATGAAGCCGCGCTCAACCGTCAAGGTCAGGGTTCCGCCGCAACCGGCGTTGGCGACGAAGTTCCAGGCTAACGGAGCTATTGGGCTCAGCGGCGTACCGGCCGTGCCGGTTGCAGTTCCAAGCCCGCAATCGTTAAGCCTGCTGGCGACCAGGTTGCTCTCCACCACATCTCGCACCGAACAAATCGAGGCCGGAGCGCCGCAAGCTCCCGCCAACGAAAGGTCGGTTGTAGGCTGGTTGGAAGCAAAGCGGGCGCCTTGCAAAGCCACATTGCCCACCTTCTGCTTAACCGTGAATGCCGAACCAAAATCGAACACTCCAACTGCAACCACCAAGAGCAAGGGAAGGGAAATGGCAAACTCCAGGATTTCAGCGCCGTCGTTCGCCGCGAGCGCCGCCCGTATTGCGGAGACTGGTCGTTCGAAGAACGATGCCTTGTAGAGCGACCTTCGCCGGAATATGCCTGCCAGCGACACCGCTAATCCTCCTGCCGAGCTTGCGCCTGCGCTGTCATAACGACACCCGTAGTGATCGGAGTGAGTGCGGGTGGGCAGCATGAGATCCCGTTTAGCTTGAAGTTGTACGGGTATTGAAGACTGACCACGGTTCCAATCTCGATTTGCGGTGAGCCAGGATTCAGGATGACATTTGGCGTGACAGTGAAAGTTTTGCACTTGGCCCGGGTCAAGGTGGGACGCGGTCAGAATTGGGTTCACGACGTTGTTTTGAATGTCGGCCGCATTGGCTCCTCGCAGAATATTACCGCAAGTCGCGCAATTGTACGCGGCAGCTGCGAGCGCACCCTGACGGGCAGCCCGATTGATCGTCGCATAAATATTGAACGCCCGCGCGAACCACATGATTCCAAATAGCAGCATGAACAGCAGGGGCAGTACCACGGCCGCTTCGGCAATCTCCGCCCCCGATGTCTCGCGGCCGAGCCTTGTTACCGATTTCATTTTCTGCCAAATTTTGCGGGTCATACCACACCCCACGCCTGTCCGACAGTATAAAGAACCACCGTCACCGCCATCGCCACCCCAAACGGTATCTTCGAAGATTCCGGATTATCCAGTGAAACCTCCGGCCCCGGCAGGTGCAGCGTAAACAGGGCAGCTACAAGATGTGCCAGATTGCGCAACGTTCGGCCGACTCGCTTCTTCCAAATAATCACAACCACCGCCATTAGACCCGCCACCAGGACTGTCCCCAGTAACACGGTAATCATCCGCGACGGCCCCAAAAACGCGCCCAGAGCGCCCGCCAGCTTCCAGTCTCCGGCGCCCAGGCTTCTTATCAGGACAAAAGGAAGCAACAGCCCGAGCCCGAGCCCTGCCCCCAGCAGCGATTCTTTCGCTCCAGCCCAGCCCGTGGCGAAACAGTTCACTGCGATTCCGAGCAGCAGCGCCAGCACCGTCAGCCAGTTCGGAATCCGCCGCCAGCGCCAGTCAGTCCAGCCTGCGACCAGGGCCGGAATCACAGCCAGCATCCACACCCCCTGCTTCAGCATCGGCTCAACCACGCCGCCAGGGATCGAGCGCGCGGAAAACCAGCCGGAATGTGGCTAAAGGGGGTTGCCATCCGATGTCCGGAACTGGCGGCCGGCGAGGGTCAAAACCAGCCTCAAGTGCGGATTATGCTAGGTAACTGCCGCCAAGTCAACGAGAAGAAAGGTCAACGAACCTCGTAGTGCCGGCGTCCCGCCCTCGGCATCCCGAAAAGGCCGTCCTCGATCTCAAGCCCCAAAAGAAAAGAGGCCCGAAAATTTGGGCCTCTTCCCAAGTTTCAGTCCGAGCTACTGGCTTAGAGGATGCCCGCCAGTTCGCTCCGCGACAATCTTGCGAGCATTTTCCGCCAATGATTTGGCCTGAGGTAATAGCTCCAGCGCCTTGGTCACCTGCGGATCAGTCTCCGCCCGAACCTTCAAGCCTTCCTCCTGGCCAAACACATCCACAAAGATTTCGCTCTTGATGCTGGACCGCACCCAGGCGTCATTCTGCAGCAGCTCGGCCTCGGTGTAAGGAACCTTCTCGTCATCAAGGAACTTGCGGAAGTCCATCAGCACCACATCGTCCACCTCAAAGGTCTTGGCAGGGATGATGCGTCACTGCATAGTGCTTGGCAAAATTGAAGAAAGCGTAATGCTGCAGCAGCGAATCCTGAAATTTGTTGCTCTTTATCGCGTCGATTTTGACGTCAGGAGTGATGCCGCCGCCGCCGTAAACCGTGCGACCGCTGTCCGTGAGTTTCACTTCGCGCGTAGCGTTGTGGGCGTTCTCTTCGCTCTCGCGATTGTAGTAGTAGTCGTAAAGCGAAACGTTGGCGTAGTCGCGCTGGATCAGACGCATGCTCGGGGTGTAGTACTTGGCGGTAGTCAGCGCCAGCCCAGTGTTCTCCGACAGCGGATACACCGTCTGCACCAAGCCCTTGCCGAACGTGGTTTCGCCAACAATCAATCCCCGGTCGTGGTCCTGAATCGCGCCGGCCACGATCTCGGCCGCCGATGCCGTACCCCGGTTGACTAGCACTACCAGCGGGTAGTCGCGACCGCCGTTGCCATGCGCCGCCGTGTAACGTTTCTCCGGTGAAGACCGTCCATGGTGAGAAACAATCAGCTGTCCCTTGTGCAGGAACTTGTCCGCCACGCCCACGCCTTCGTTGAGCAGACCGCCAGGATTCTGCCGCAGATCAAGAATCAATCCCTTCAGGTCACCCATTTGGTCGAGCGCGTCCGCAACTTCGTGTTCGGTAGTCTCGTTAAAGCCCGACACGTGCATGTAACCGATTCCCGGTTTGATCAGGAAATGCAGGTCAACGCTGTAGCGCGGAATCTCATCGCGGACAACTGCAAACTCCAGCGGCTTGTCCGCGCCTTCACGCAGAATCGTGATGTGGACCGTAGTGCCTTTGGGTCCCTTCAGCAGGTCCGCCACATCGCCCGTGCTCATGTTGTCGGTGGGCTTGCCATCCACAGCAGCGATGATGTCGCCCGGCCGGATTCCTGCTCGATACGCGGGCGTCCCCACAAACGGCGCGATCACAATCACTTTATTGTTACGCGGCCCGACGGTCATACCCACGCCGTAGTATTTCCCGCGCTGATCTTCGCGCAGCAGCGAATACGCCTTGGGATCGAAGAAGTTGGAGTGCGGATCGAGCACGTGCAGCATTCCCGGAATCGCCCCGTTGTAGATTGCTTTGTCGGGGTTTACCGGCTCGGCATAGTTCTGTTCGACCACGTCATATACCGTGGTGAACTGCCGCAGGCTGTCGCGGACGTCCGAATCTCCACCGGGAGCGGCTGAAGGATTGATCTTCTGCCCGAATACGATCCCGAGAAATCCGCAGGTTACGAGAATGAATACAACCAGGAAGAGTGCGCGTCGAGAACTACCAACCATCATGTTTTCCTTCGCCGGGGAGGTAGGAAACACCCCGGCCAGCGCGTATCAGCGAAGTATAGCACGCAGTCCAGGCCACTTGCGCCATCCCTTTCAGGTACTCGGAAGTAACCACCAGGGCAACGAAATCTGTCCGTCATTCCGAGGCGAACTGTTGCCAATTGGATGCGCCAACAGCGGCTGCGGTTCCGTCCACCTGTCTCGCAGGAGGAGCATCGATAACGTTGCACATCTGTGGAGAGCCTCGAAAGATCCTTCGTGGTTTACGAATTTAGGACAGCCGCCACTGCCGGATTGCCGCCAGTTCACTCCGGCAGTATCATGGAACCATGAACCTGGGCTTTCCAGAGATGATCTTCCTCTTCCTTTTTGCCCTGATCCTGTTCGGGCCAAAGAAGTTGCCCGAGATCGGACGGCAGATCGGAAGGGCGCTGAATGAATTCAAGCGGGCCTCGAACGAATTCAAGGCGCAAATCGAGTCCGAAATCTCGCAACTGGATATCGAACAACATCGCCAGACCATCCTGCCTCCAGTCCAGGCCCCCGCAGGTTCCGTAGCTTCCGGCAGCCTGCCCCCCACAGAGATTTCTGCCCCGGAAACGAATTCGCTCGCCAAGGCGCCCGATGCCTGAAATGGCCGCGGAACTTCCTCCCGCCGACGACTCCCGCGACGGCCTTACCGCCATGAGCTTCCTCGATCACCTCGAGGAGCTGCGCCGCCGCCTCATCTATTCCATCATCGCAGTTACGGTAGGATTTTTCGCCTGCTGGAACTACCACGAATTCATCTTCAGCTACGTCCAGCGCCCCATCATGGAAGCGCTGCAACGCAATGGGATGGCTGAAAAGCTGGTTTATCTCAACCCCACCGAGCCCTTCAATCTCTACCTGAAAGTGGCGGCCCTGGCCGGGCTGTTCGTGACTTCACCCTTCGTTCTCTACCAGGTCTGGATGTTCATTTCTCCCGGCCTCTATCGCAACGAAAAGCGCTACGTATTTCCCTTCATGTTCTCGACCGTGCTGCTGTTCTTGTCGGGCGGCCTCTTCGCCTACAAGATGGTCTATCCCGGCAGCTCTGAGCTTCCTGATCGATTACGGCAAACAATTCCAGCCGATGATCACAATCGGCGAATACACGGATTTGTTTCTGACCATCATGATCGGCATGGGCGTTATTTTTGAGCTGCCCATTCTGGTTTTCTTCCTGGCGCTGATGGGCATCGTGAATGCCGGCTGGATGTGGCGGAACCTGCGCTATTCGATCCTGGTGATCTTCATCATTGCCGCCATCATTACCCCGACCACCGATATCCTGAACATGTGCATTTTCGCCGCGCCCATGGTCGCGCTGTACATCATAAGTATTGGCATTGCCTGGCTGGTGCACCCGAAACAACGCAAAGCCCGCCAAGCCAGAAAAGATCGATGAAGACTACCCTCAGCCACGTGGGGGCGGGCGCTCCCGCCCGCCCAGCCGAGCGCGGCTCGGCAGTTTTCTCCGCCCTGCTACTGGCCTTGATGGCTGGCCGTCGGCCCGGCCCACGCTCAATCCTTCAACGCCGCTCGCGCCATGCAATACACCCGCGAGGTCGTAGCTCTCGGCCCCCGCCCCATCGGCAGCGCGAATCACAAGAAGCTGGAGGGTTACATCGCAGCTCACCTCAAGAGCGACCAAGTCGAAGACGACGCGTTCATCGCCGACACTCCCGAGGGCAAGTTTCCTGTACGAAATATCATCGCCAAATTCCCGGGAACCCGGGAAGGCATCATCGTCATCGCCGGACACTACGACACCAACTACCCGCTGCGCAATTCCGGCTACGTAGGCGCCAATGATGGCGGCTCATCCACTGCCATCCTGCTCGAGCTGGCCAACCAGTTTCGCGGGAAAAAGCGCGCGGGCTACAGCGTGTGGCTCTTGTGGACCGATGGCGAAGAAGCCGTCAGAAATTGGACCGCCACCGACAGCCTCTACGGCGTCCGCCACCTCGCCGAAAAATGGCAGAACGACGGCACACTCAAGAACATCAAGGCATTCCTTCTGGCCGACATGATCGGCGACGCCGACCTCAACGTTGACCGCGATTCCAACTCCACCCCATGGCTTGAAGACATGGTCTACCAGGCCGCCACCCAACTGGGTTACCAGTCGCATTTCTTCGCCCGAACCATCACCGTGGAAGACGACCACCTCCCGTTCGTCGAACGCGGTGTCCCCAGCGCCGATCTCATTGACCTCGATTACGGATACGGAAATGTCTTCCACCACACGTCGCAAGACACCCTGGACAAGCTCAGCCCGAAAAGCATCGAGATTGTAGGCAAAGTCATCCTGGAAACAGTCCAAATGCTGGACAAAAAGTAATTCTGAGAACTGAGAACCAAAAACTAAGAACTGAATTCCTAAACCGCTTCTCGCGGTCGCACCAGCTCTTTGCTCTTTTCCCGAGATTTCGTTTCTAATTCCGCCTTATGCCACGAGCCGGGCTGTCAGTCTCTCTTCTCCCCATCCTCCTCTGCGCCGCCTTCGCCCAGGATGCAACCGACCGAGTAATCGCCGAAGCCCAGAAGCCTTCGGCGTTAGAACGTAACCTGCAACAACTGACCGACCAAATTGGCGGACGCGTCCCTGGCACTCCCGCAATGCAAAAGGCAGTCGAATGGGGCGTAGCCAGTTTCAAGGCCGCAGGCGCAGACAGCGTTCATACCGAGAACTTCACCATCCAGGCAAGCTGGGCAGAAGGCGCTACGAAAATGACCGTGGTTGCGCCCGAGCAGTTCACGCTGCGTACCGTCTCCATCGCCTGGGCCCCGGCTCTTGCGCCCCGTACCCACGTCCCCGTGGTGGATGTCGCGCAGGGAAGCGATCAAGATTTTGCCGAAGCGGGCAATATGGCGGGCGCCATCGTCCTGGTCCACTCCGAGGAGATGCATACCTGGGACGACCTCTTCGCCGAATATCTGAAGGCGCCCGGCATCATCGATCGTGCCGTCAAAGCCAAGGCCCTGGCAATCGCGTTTCAGTCCACCCGCCCGCACGATCTGCTCTACCGTCACACCAACGCCGGCGATGGCGAAATTGACCGCCTGCCCATGGTCCTGGTTGCGCGCGAGGATGCTGGACGCGTTGCCCGCCTGTTGGCCTCCGGCCAAAAGCTCTATGCCGACCTCTCCATCCCCAACACAGTCGGCGGTCCGATCACTGCGGCCAACGTCGTCGCCGAACTTCGCGGCAGCGAGAAGCCAGACGAGTTCGTCATCCTCGGCGCCCATCTCGATTCATGGGATCTCGGCACCGGCGCGCTCGACAACGGCTGCAACGCCGCCCTGGTCGTGGACGCCCTGCGCGCCATCAAGGCTTCCGGCGTGCGTCCGCGGCGCACCATCCGCTTCATCCTTTTCTCGGGAGAAGAGGAAGGCATGGTCGGATCGCATGCCTACACCACGTCCCATCGCGCGGAGCTGGACAAGATTGCCGGCGTCGTGATCTTCGACTCCGGAATCGGACGCGTCACCGGATTTTCCCTCGGTGGACGCCGCGACGTCGTGAATGCCGCCACCGCTCTGGTCGCTCCCCTGAGGCCGCTCGACGCCTCAACTCTCACTACGGATGCCGACTGGGGGACCGATAACTTCGACTTTCTGCTGGAAGGAGTCCCGACTTTCGTAGCCAATCAGGAGGAGGCCAACTACTTGCTGAACTATCACGCCATGTCTGACACTTTCGACAAGGTGGACCTGGCCGAACTCCGGAAGCATGTGGTCGAAGCCAGCGCCGTGACCATCGGCCTCGCGAACGCTTCCGAGGCCCCCGGCCCGCGACTCCATCACGCCCAGATCGAACAGACTCTCGTCGAAACCCACCTGGCCGACCAGTTGAAGACCTTCGGCATATGGAGCGATTGGGAAAGTGGCAAGCGCGGAAGAAAAGATTAAGATAAAACCTAAGAACTGAAATCTCACCCTGGGGCACTGATTGCTACTGTTCTGGATCTTATTTAATCTTTTCGTCCTCGCCATGCTGGTGCTCGACCTGGGTGTGTTTCACCGTCGCGCCCACACCGTAAAGTTCCGTGAAGCCTTGGCCTGGAGCGTGGCATGGATTGCCCTGGCCGCTATTTTCGCAGTCGTCGTTTTCTTCTGGCACGGCCGTACGCCCGCGCTGGAGTTCGTCACCGGATACGTCATCGAGCTCTCGCTAAGCGTCGACAACCTCTTCGTCTTCCTCCTGATTTTCCGTTTCTTCCAGGTGCCGGCAATCCACCAGCACAAGGTCCTTTTCTGGGGGATCCTGGGCGCGCTCATCATGCGCGCGATTTTCATCGCGGCCGGCGTCAGCCTCATCGAAAGATTCCACTGGATCATCTATGTGTTTGGTGCGTTCTTGATTTACAGCGGCATCAAACTGTTTTTTCAGAAGGAAGCCGAGATTCATCCCGAGAAGAATCCAGTGCTGCGTTTGTTCCGCCGCCTGGTCCCCGTGACAGAAGATTATGTGGGCGACAAGTTCTTCGTTCGCAACCCGGGCCTCTACGCCACGCCTCTGTTCGTCGTCCTGCTGGTGGTCGAGACCACCGACCTGCTCTTCGCTGTGGATTCTATTCCGGCCATCCTGGCAATCACTCGCGACGCCTTCATCGTCTACACCTCAAATGTCTTCGCCATCCTGGGCCTGCGCTCCATGTACTTCGCCCTCGCGGGCATGATGGAAATGTTTCGCTACCTGCACTACGGCCTTTCCCTGGTGCTGGTTTTCGTCGGAGCCAAAATGCTCCTGTCCCACTATTTGGAAATTCCGACCCCGATCGCCCTGGCCGCAGTCGCTAGCGTCCTCGCCATCTCGGTACTCGCATCCATGGCAAACCCCAAAAAAAAGGCATCCACATAATGTAGGCGCGAACGCCCACGCTCGTGCGGCAGCGCCACGAGCGAGGAATTTCGCCGCAAACCCCGCGCCCACCTCTCGATCCGAGGTAAGCTATGATGACAATGATGAGCCGCGTATCCATCGCGCTTCCGCCCCGTCCCTACGACGCCGTAATCGGCAATGGCCTCCTGCGGCATTCAGGCGAAACCCTGCGCGACCTCTTCAGAGTCATCTTCAATGTGGCCCCGGGCGACTCACCAGCCAAGCATCAGAACTTGTTCGTGGTCACGGTCCCGCCTGTCCGCCGCAAGTGGGGCAAAAAGCTATTAAGCTCTCTGTCCGCCGCCGGATTCAACGCGAAGATCGTAGAAATGCCCAACGGTGAACGCCACAAAAGGCTGGTGACGGTCGAGAAATTGTGCGAGCAATTGAACCGCCTGGGCGCCGACCGGAATTCAGTGGTCGTCGCATTCGGGGGCGGCGTGGTGGGCGACGTCGCTGGCCTGGTGGCATCGCTCTACATGCGCGGCGTTGACCTGGTGCAGATTCCCACCACGGTTCTCGCGCAAGTGGACGCCTCAATCGGTGGCAAGACCGCCGTCAACTTGCGCGCGGGAAAAAATCTGGTCGGCACATTCCACCACCCCAGCGTGGTCCTGATCGATCCCGCAGTGCTCAGCACCCTGCCGGAGCGCGAATTCCGCGCCGGCCTCTATGAGGCGCTCAAGTGCGGCGTGATCGGAAAGCCCGAATTATTCCTCGCCCTGGAAAGTGTCGACACAAAGAAGCTGCATTGCGACCCGGTGAAGCTGGAATGGATCATCACAGAGTCAGTCAAGTTGAAAGCCGAAATAGTATCGTCCGATGAGCGCGAAAATGGTCTGCGCCGGGTGCTGAATCTCGGCCACACCATCGGACACGCCCTCGAGGCCCAAACCGGGTACCGCCATTTCCTGCACGGCGAGGCAGTCGCGTGGGGCATGATCGCGTCCGCCAAAATTGCATCCAGCATGGACCTGCTCGAAGCCACCGGCGCCTCACGCATTGCCGACGCGACTCGCGCCCTGGGACCGCTGCCGAAAGTTCAGTCGCGAAGCCGCGACATCCTTCGCCTGCTCAAGTCGGACAAAAAGACCCGCAACGGCGTTGTGCACTTCGTGCTACCGCGCGAAATCGGGAAGGTGGAAATCGCAAACAACGTCCCGGAACAAGTGGTGATCGAAGCGGTGGACGAGTTACGCCGCTTGTCGCGATAGCAAGCTGTTGCCGGAAGGGGAACCCTCGGTTAGGGAACGAAATCGGGAGGGCACCAGTTCACTCGGGCCCATAGGCTCCCGCTCATGGTCCGCGCTTGAGGGCTGGAGGTTGGCTGTTCGCGACTGGAGCGCATCTTCCACCTCGCTACGGACGTTCGGAACCATAAAGAACTGGAACTTGACCAACTCATCAAAATCCGCAGTCCTGGGCGCCGCCCCTGAAGGCGCCACCGACCAGCTGTCCGCCGCGCGCGCGGTGCGCGAGATGTTCACCTCCATCGCCCCGCGCTACGACCTGCTGAACCACGTCCTGTCCCTGCAACGTGGATCGCCTCTGGTGGAACAGAACAGCTCGAACTTTCGCAGACATTCTCTCCCGCCCGGAAGCCAGAGTTCTCGACTTATGCTGTGGCACAGGAGACATGACGCTGGCATTGCGCCGCCAGGCAGGGAAGTCCTCCGCGAGAATTCTGGGCGCAGACTTTTCTCACGCCATGCTGCAGCGGGCCAGCCACAAAGCCGAGGAAACACTCTTGCGTTGGATCGAAGCCGACGCCCTGTGCCTGCCTTTTGCCGACCGTCATTTCGATCTGATCACTTCCGCTTTCGGATTCCGCAATCTGGCAAACTACGATGCCGGATTGCAGGAGATCATGCGCGTCCTCCGCCCGGGCGGAGAATTCGGCATTCTGGATTTCGGGGAGCCCAAAGGTCTGGTGGGAAGTTGCTACCGGATTTATTTCAAACGAGTCCTGCCGGCCATCGGCACGTTGATCTCAGGGGTGAAAGGCCCGTACGCTTATCTGCCCACATCGGTGGCGCGCTTTCCCGCCCCCGACGAAATGCTGCAGCGCATCCGGCAAACCGGCTTCCGCGAGTCCTCGTGGACCCCATACACCCTGGGCATCGCCGGCCTATACCGCGGAAGAAAATAAGCGATTTAGGCAGCGCCACCGTCCCGCCGGCTGTCGCCAGGGCGTCTCGCCATCCGAAAGCCGAAGGTCTAGGTTTCGTCCGACCTGTCTCGCTAGACGCCGGCTGCCGGCTGCTCAACTCCACCGCCGTCTCGCTCTTGAAGCAATCCGCAAACGCATCCGCAATCGTGTAACGAATCACATCTTCATAATTCTCGCCCAGAAACTTCCGCAGGCGGTCCGTATTCATGATGTACTCGCCCGTCATGTAAGGCGCCGCCTCGGGCGGGATCGCCACAATCCCCAGCTTCCACAACATTGTCAGCGCCATCCGGAACGCCGATTTGCCGGGCAGGCGCAACAACCTGGCCTGGGCGATCTCGATGCAGCGCTCAAAGGTCAACGGCTCGCCGCGCCCCGCCACATTGAGGATGGTCAATCTTTGCGCTTCGGGCTCAGTCTTCTCGAGAATGCGCGTGATCAGCCTGGCCATGTCATCCACATGGACGAACTGGATGCGGTTCTCCAGATACCGCGTTCCGCTCGGCAGCAGGCAGGGCAGTCGCTTGCCCCGGCTCCTCATGCGGGCAGCCCGGTCGCTGCGCCCGCCGGGAGTGCCCCGAAAAGCGCCGACCATGTAGTTCTCCACGCTGGCTTCCCGGCAAAAATATGCGGACGCAGCATATACGCGCTGCACCCTCGCAGCGCCGGCGCTCGCTGCTGCACCACTTTGTCGCATTCCATCTTGTGCATCGCGTAGGGCAGCGTGTGCGCGCCCAAGGGATGCTCCTCGGTCGCCGGTCCCGTCAAGTCCGATCCGTAAACCGAAACGCTGCTGGGAAAGACAAATTTCCGGACGATGGTCTCTTCGTGATTGGCTTCGGTGATCGCTTCCATCACCCGCGCCGTTCCGGCCACGTTGATATGCCACATGCGGTCGAGATCGAGCACCCCCGCCCGCACCGGGTCCAGGATGAACGCCAGATGGATGACCGCCTCGGCGCGGGATTCCCGCAACAGCAAAAAGAGCTGCCGGCAGGATTGCTTCCTCACCCAGATCCATGCGCTCGAATTGCAGCGGAAGATCGGTCACGGGCGGGTTCACGTCCAGCCCAATCACGTTGAACGCGCCCAGTTGCGGCAGCAGGCGGGTTCCTAGATTGCCGGAAATTCCCGTGACCACTACGGTTGGTTTCGCATCGCCCATTTATTTGGGACCGGATTCAGGAGCCTTCATCGCCGGTTGAGGGGCCTCGGGAGGCGCATGCCCGTGCGGACTGTCCGCCGTCGCATCCGCAAAGTACTTAGGGTTCAGCTCGGGCGTGGCCGACTGCTGAATGGTTTGCATCGCATCCTGCATACGCTGCGACTGCAGCGTGCTGATGATTTCCTCGCGCACGTGGTCCATCGGCAAAGTATCTTTGTCTCCCACCTTGTACACCAGGTATCCGTTGGGCGTGGTCAGCAGTTGCGACGTCTCGCCTACCTTCAGGTTGAAGACCTCGCCCTGATCGGGTGGCAGGCTGGTGCGACGCACCTTGCCCAACCGGGTGGGAGGCTTACCCTTGAATCCAGACGCGGCGATGGCCTCATCCTGCAGTTTGGCAAAGTCTTCTCCCGCGGCCGCGCGCCCCCGCAGCGTTTCCGCCAGCTTCTTCATCGCGTCCTCAGATTCCTGCTGCTCTTTCTTGGCGGCGTCCTTGGCCGCCGCGTCATCGGACGGTTTGTCTTTGCTATCCGGAGTCTGCTTGCTGCGCGGGATGAAGATCCGCTGCAAGTCTACTTCTTGAAATGAGGCTTCATTGTTGTGGTAGTAGGTCTCGAGCTCTTTGTCGGAAATCTTCTCCGCTTGCTCTTGCAGTTTCGCGCTCAGTTCCTTGGTGAGTACGCCAATCCGCGCCACTCGCATGAGTTCCTGAAACCTGGGTCCCTGGTCGAGACCCAATCTCGTGCGCTTTGTGCACCATGACCAGCGCCATGCCGTACTGGCGTCGCCAGTTGTTTTCTGGCCGGTGCAGCAATCGTTGGCGCCACCGCAGCTACCAGTTGCTCGAATTCGGCGCGGGTAACCACGGTCTTGCAATCCGCCTGTCTTGGACTTGTCCACCGGGGGCTTGTCGCACAATCCCGCAATCGTGATCACGGCCGTCGCCGGACCAATATTTGCCGCGGCAGCGCTGTCAGCGGCAGCACTGGACGCGGTCGCTGCCTGAGGCGACGCCGGACGGGCCGCCGGCTTTGCCGCCTGTCCCCAAGCTGCATGTCGCCAAAAGCAATCAAACACAACCATCCCCGATAAGTCGTCAAATCAGAATTCCTCCCAGGCTAAAAGGCCGTGTGCAATAAGAATCTGAGCACCGAGAATCCTAGCATAGAGCGCACGCCAGCCTTGCACGGACGGCCACGCCAACGGGCGCCCTGTCCCTGCGTTTTTCTCAGGGATTAGGAGTTGCGTCACGCGGCTCAGGCACTGTTACCGGCGTGAAGCCGGCAAACTTCAGGATAGGACTCGCGTCCCTCTAGGGCTTGAGATCAAGCGGCTTCACATCGCCGCAATCGGCACTCACCCATTTGCCGGTCATGGTAGCGCTGGAGTTGCGAACCTTGTCGCCAATCTTGGACACTGAGGTGGACTTTACCGTGTAGTTCTCGGAATTGATGAAAATGGCCTCGCCGTCCGCCTCGTAACCCGACTTTGGACAGCTGGTGTGCCACTTCCACGACGACGAAGTGCGACTACTGAAAGTGGGCTTGCAATCAGTCTGTATATCAGCCCAGGGCGAGTGTTCGAGCAACTCGCGGGTGTAGCAGACCTGATTCGGCCCTCCGCCCATCCCGACCCCATGCTGTTTCATCATCGCTTCGAATTGCGCGCGCTTCTCCGGCGGTCATGTTCTTCAGGTGCTCGCTCATGTCCGGCATTTTTTGGCCGTTAACTTCCCGTTCTATTTGGACTTGCCATAAGCCTGGTTTGATCGGCGGTGTGGGTATCGTGGTTTGGGCCTGCACGGCCCATGCAGATGAAACGATTCCGAAAACTGCTATCCAGGTACGGAGGGCTGCAAGCTGCATCAGAATTTTCCTTGCTCGGCGATCAGGTCACCGAGTCGATTTGATGAAGGTTTTGACCAACGCTTCCAAGCGTCAGCTACGGCTGGAGGTAAGCGAATAACAGAACAAACTCTACATCAACCTCTTCCGGATAAATAGTGAAATAAGGTATTCCTCTCGTAGCTCAATCTGCACGTCACCCCTTGTCATCCTGAGGAAGTAGATCTTTCGCCGCGAAGGACTCTCGACGAAGGACCCATGCATTCCCGGCGATGCAAGTGCCCAGCCGCCAGAATATGCTCATTCGGTCGTGGTCCAGTTTAGAACTTTTACACTCTGTCATCCATGAGGTCTGGTGCCCGACGTCCGAGGTGCGCAGTGCGGCGTCCTCCTCACAGCTATAATGCCGCTATGTCCGGATCGCCCGCGGTCTACAGTTCGGAGTCCATGCGCGCCGAAAAGCGCGCCGTCGCGGGACACTCCGTTCTGGCCGCTCTCGCCATCACCACTCTGAAAATTGTAGTGGGCGTAACCACCGGCAGCTTGGGCATACTTTCCGAAGCCTTGCACTCCGTGCTCGATCTCATCGCGGCGATCATTACGCTGATGTCGGTCCGCGTCTCCGACAAGCCGGCCGACGCCGATCACCAGTACGGACACGGCAAGGTGGAAAACTTCTCCGCTTTCATCGAGACCGGCCTGCTGTTGCTCACCTGCGTCTGGATCATCTACGAAGCTGCCAAACGCCTGTTCTTCCACCATGTCGACATCGAGCCCAGCATCGCCGCTTTTGCCGTGATGTTCATCTCCATGGCGGTAGATTTCTGGCGCTCCCGCGCCTTGGGCAGGATCGCCGCCAAGTACGACAGCCAGGCGCTCGAGGCCGATGCGCTGCACTTCTCCACCGACATCTGGTCGAGCGGGATCGTTGTGGTGGGTCTGCGTCCTGGTCCTGCTCGGACGAATCTACGGCATAGGCTGGCTGCGCGATGCCGATCCGGTAGCGGCGCTCTTCGTGGCCGGGGTCGTCGTTTACGTAAGCTGGCGCCTGGCCCGCAAGACGATTGACGCCCTGCTCGACGCTGCGCCGGCCGGAGTGCGCAACAAGATTGTCGCCGCGGTTTCTACGGTGGATGGCTTGCTCGAAGTGGACCGCGTGCGCATTCGCCGGGCCGGCAATCGTTACTTCGCCGATCTGTCAGTCGGCGTGGCCCGCAATGTCACGTTCCAACGCTCGGAGCAGATGGCGGAAGCCGTCACCAGCGCGGTTCATGATGTGCTGCCCGACGCCGACGTCATCGTGCATTCCGTGCCTCGCGCCTTGCGCACGGAGAACATTTTCGATCGCGTCCGTGCCGTGGCCACTCGCTACAATTTCAACGTGCACGACGTCAGCGTGCAGGATTTCCAGGGCCACCTGCATGTCGAGCAGCACCTCGAACTCGACGAAAACCTGAGCCTGAAAGAAGCCCACGACCGCGTGACCGTCCTCGAAGCCGAGATTCGCCAGGACGTCCCGGAGATTTCCTCCATCATCACCCACATCGAGAGCGAGCCCGCGACCATCGAGGCCGGCGACGAGCTGTTGCATGACGCCAAACTGGAAAGGCGCCTGAAGGCCGTCGCCGCCAAATTCCCGGAAATCCTCGACATGCATGAAATTCTCATCAAACGCGTGCGCGGCCGCATCTACGTCTCCGCCCACTGCACCATGGCGGACGACCTGCCGCTGTCCAGCGTGCACGATATCTCCACCGAACTGGAAATCCGCTTCAAGCAGGAATTCCCGGAACTGTTCCGCGTCCTCATCCACCCCGAACCCAGAACCGACAACCGCCGATAGCATCCCAGACCACGAAGGGGACACCTCATCCGCCCGGCCGAGCAAAGCTCGGCAAGCTTTTGTTATAACCTGCACGTGCCCGCAGAAACCCGCAAACCGTTCCGCGGCTATCTCTACATCGCCACCGCCACGTTCTTCTGGGGCGTCTCCGCCACGCTCGGCCGCGCTGCCTTCACCGGCCGCCTGCCCGGCCTCCACGCCGTCGGCGCCATCGATCCCTTGATTCTCTCCCAGGGGCGCGCCACTTTCTCCTTCCTCGTGCTGCTCCCCATCCTCAGGCTACTCCGGGGACGGCACGGCTTGCGTCTTCCCGCCCGGGACCTCGGCCAACTCTTCCTGATCGGCATTCTGGGTGTGGCCGCGTCCAACTATTTCTATTATTTGGCGATTCAAAGGGCGAACGTCGCCACCGCGATCACCGTGCAATACACAGCTCCGATCTGGGTGCTGGTCTACACCGTCGCTCGCGGGTTGCAAAAATTCACGCTCCAGAAGGTCGCGGCGGTCGGATTGGCAGTAACCGGGATTGCCCTGGTCATCGGCGTCATCGGCAAGAGTGGATTGCGCCTCGATACCATCGGTGTGCTCGCCGCGCTACTCGCAGCTTTTTCGTTCGCCTTCTACAACATCGGTGGACACGACATTCTGGCCCGGCGCAACCGCTGGATCGTGCTGCTGTACACCACCGGCAGCGCGTCCCTTTTCTGGCTTTTGGTCAACCCTCCATGGAAGCTGATTTCCGCGCACTATTCCGTCGCGCAGTGGCTCTTCCTGCTGCTGTTTTCCTTATTGTCCGTGCTGGCCCCGTTCTCCTTTTACTTTGCCGGCTTGCAGCATCTCGAGCCCACCCGCGCCATCATCGTCAGCTGCCTGGAACCCGTATTCTCAATCGTCATCGCAGCCATCGCTCTCGGCGAACTCATGCGCCCCCTCCAAATCCTGGGAATTGTCCTGGTACTAGCAGCAATCACGGTCGCCCAATTGCCGGACAGATTCGATCGAGCCCATCGAGTAGACTCGTTGCCCCGACAGTTCGCCCCAGTGTTACCCTGATCCGGTTGCTGTGAGCGGGAGTAGCTCAATGGTAGAGTAGCGGCTTCCCAAGCCGTTGGTTGCGGGTTCGATCCCCGTCTCCCGCTCCAAACTTAATCCTTCATTTTCCGAGGTAATTTCATGACTGAACCTACTTACGAAGAACTTAAGGCCCGCCTGTCTGAACTCGAAAAGCAAGGGGCGCGCCGCACTGGCAGCCTGGAATTCCGCGTAAGCGAAAAGGGCGGAGTCAGCGTCTACGGACTGGGCCGCTTTCCCGTGACCCTCTACTACGAGCAATGGACCCGGCTTCTCGAAGCCTCCGAAAAACTTCGAGAATTTCTTGAAGAAAACAAATCCAAACTTAAGCTCAAAGGGCAGTAACTGAGAACTGATGGCTAGAAATTGGTGCCCTAAATCCTAGACGCCGCAAGCCGATGCCCACAGACGATATCCTTAGCGCTCCACCGCCACCCGCCGACGCGCGCCTGACCTACGGGGCCGATCCCAATCAGTTCGGCGAGCTGCGCGTTCCGAAGTCTCAGGGTCCCTTCCCGGTGATCATGAACATGCATGGCGGCTTCTGGCGTGCGAAATACGACCTGAAACATGCCGGACATCTTTGCGCCGCCCTCACCGCCAAGGGGCTGGCCACATGGAACGTCGAGTATCGCCGCGTAGGAAACCCGGGAGGAGGATGGCCGGGAACCTTCGAAGACCTGCGCAGTGCCTACCGCTACGTTTCACAAATCGCCCAACGCTACAATCTGGATCTCTCGAAACTGGTCGTCATGGGCCACTCTGCCGGAGGCCAACTGGCGCTGTGCCTGGCCGGTCATGAGCCGACAATCAAGCGGGTCGTTTCGCTCGCCGGAGTGGTTGATTTGCAGCAGGCTTGGGACCTACATCTTAGCGACGACGCTGTCGTGAATTTTCTCGGCGGCGAGCCCAGCCGAGTTCCCGAGCACTACCGCGAAGCAGACCCTATGCAACTCAAGATCTCCTCCGCCACGCAATGGCTGATCCACGGCGCCGCCGACGACACCGTCCCGCCATTCATGAGCCGGAACTATACCGAGCAGAAGAAAAAACGTGGCGAAAACGTCCACTACCTGGAAATCTCCACCGCCGGACACACCGACCTGATCGATCCCCGCTCCAACGCCTGGTCCAAAGTGGAAGGCACGGTGTTGCACTTGTTGGAGTCGTGACGTAGTCGTTGGTCCCAGGGACCAACTTACGCACAGTTTCTCAATACCAGCGCCGAGTTCTTCGATCCAAAGGCGATGCAGTTGCACACCGCGTGTTCGATCGCCCTTTTTCTTCCCACGTCCGGCACGTAATCGAGATCGCATTCCGGGTCGCGCGTCTCCAGATTCATCGTCGGTGGGATCTGCCCGGTCTGCATTGCGACGATCGTGGCGGCCACGCCTGCTGCCCCGCACGCTCCCTGCGGATGCCCGATCTGCGACTTCAAAGCTGACATTGGTACCTGCCCTGCGTGATCACCGAGCACCAGCTTCAACGCCCGGGTCTCGATGCGATCGTTCAACTGAGTTGAAGTCCCGTGCAAATTCACGTAGTGCACATCGTTTGCTCCGATGCCCGCTTCTTTCATCGCTAGACCAATCGCCCTGGCCGGCTCCTCGCCGCACTCCTGCAAGCGCACCCGGTGGAACGCCTCGCATGTCGAGCCGTATCCGCTGATCTCGGCCAGGATCTTCGCTCCGCGTGCACGCGCGTGCTCATATTCTTCAAGCACAAACATCCACGCTCCCTCAGCCACCACGAAACCGTCGCGATCCACGGAAAACGGCCGCGACCCACGCTCGGGCTCATTGTTCCAGGAGTCAGTGAGAATCTTCATCAGGATGAAGCCTTTCACGATACCCAGCGAGATGGGAGCGTCCGCCCCTCCGCTCAACACCATGTCGAGCCTCCCAGCCTGTATTTGTCTGACTGAATATCCGAAACCGTCGGTCGAGGAGGTACAGCCCGTCGTCACCACATGACTGGGCCCGCGCAAACCGAAACGTACGCTCAGTTCACTGGACAGAGTTCCCATCACTCCGGTGGGCACGCAGAACAAGCTCATCTGTTTGTATTGCTGATGGAAGAACAGACGGTATTGTTCTTCGGTAAATTCCTGCGATCCGCCACCCGACCCCAGGATCACACCGAAGCGTCGTTTCTTTTCCAGAGGAAGGGAAGCGGTATCAATTCCAGCGGTTGAGAGGGCTTCAGTTGCGGCCGCCAAGGCCAGGGGCAGCACGCGGGAAACATGCTTGCGTTCCCGCTTATCCACCCACGCGAGCTCGTCGAAGCCCACGACCTCGCCCGCGATCTGCACCTGAATATCAGACGGGTCGAAACGCGTTATACGTCGAATCCCACTCTTTCCTTTCAAGATAGCCTCGGAGAACGCAGCATTCCCCACGCCATTCGGGCTCACCGCCCCCATCCCCGTGATCACCACACGTCGCTTCACTCGCCCACCTCTGATCTGAATCGTGCCCAAGAACTATACAATCTGGGAACCGAGAACCAAAAACTAAAAACTGACTTTCTGAGTCCAAGCAGACGGCATGCCGGATACCGCACGGCTAGTCAAGCTCTTGGATGCCGCAGAGTCGAACATGTTTTGGTCTCGTATCAGGAATTCAATACCCGGTGCAAAAAACTGGAAATGCATGGGATCTCGAGTCTTGCCTTGTCAATCGCCTCCCCACTCGAATCCGGCTCGGCGAAAAATCTCAATCAATCCGGCGTCCATATTTCCAGCCGATCCTTGCGGATTGCTCTCCGGATTCAGATCAATCGCGATGCCCCAACTGTGTGCCGACAGTTTGCTGCCAGTGCCTGGGGACGAAAAGCAAAATACCCCCAAAACTGCTGATCCGCTCCCGCAGCCCGCGCTCCTGAATGCTGCCGATGACGGATGAGAAAATGCCAGTCAGGCGCCTGTGGCATGACATCTTCGTGATGGTCCGAAGTAGCCCACGGCAGGCGGGCGAAAACGGCAGACTCCACCCGCTAGAGAAAAGTCGACTGCCAGCGCGCCTCCCGTTGTCCATCCGCCGCAACCTATGCGTGGATGTCCCCGAGCGGAGCGATGATTTCGTCGAGGCCGTGCGGCGCTATCAGCGGCGGTTCATTGTTTGCTTGGGACGCAACCACGTTCGTTGCTTTCTTCATCTGGCGACTCCTTGTCCGGCACTCCATGCAGTCAAATCCCGTCGGTGCCGTTATAATGCGATTTCCAAACGGGGGAAGATTTTGGCCTACGACGATCTGCGCGGATGGATCGCGACGCTGGAGCGCGCCGGTGAACTGAAAACAATTCGTACCGAAGTAGACCCCGTCCTCGAGATCACAGAAATCGCCGACCGCGTCAGCAAGAGCAAATCTTCCAAATCTCCCGGCGGCCCCGCCCTGCTTTTCCAGAACATCAAGGGCCATCCCGGATCGCAGGTGCTGATCAACCAGTTTGGATCCGCGCGCCGCATGAATCTGGCTCTGGAGGTTGACGCGCTCGACCAGGTTGCCGACCGCATCCGCGCTTTCATGGACGTGAAATCTCCGCAGGGTTTTCTCGACAAAGTAAAAATGCTGCCCATGCTGGCCGAGATGGGCAAGTTTTTTCCCAAGTCAGTGTCCACCGGTCCTTGTAAAGAGGTTATCAAGCGCGACAATTTCTCGCTGCTCGATTTCCCCATCCTGCAATGCTGGCCCAAGGACGCCGGCCGTTTCATCACCCTGCCTTGTGTCGTCTCGCGTGACCCCAAGACCGGCAAGCGCAACCTCGGAATGTACCGCTTGCAGGTTTACGACGAGCGCACGACCGGCATGCACTGGCAGCGTCAGAAAGTTGGAGCCGAGCACTACCGCGAGGCCCTGCGTACAGCGGCCCAGAACAATGCTGGAGCGAGCGTCCCTGCTCGTGCCAGCGCCGGCGTCGATGTCATGGCGAGAACTTCCGGCGGCTCGGTGTTGATCGATGGCGATCGTCCCCGAGGAAAAATGGAAGTCGCAGTCGCTATCGGCACCGACCCCGCCGTCACGTTTTCGGCGATCGTTCCGGCTCCGCCCGATGTCGAGGAATATCTGATCGCCGGATTTCTGCGCCAGAAGCCGGTTGAGCTGGTGAAGTGCGAAACAGTCGACCTGGAGGTTCCTGCGGCAGCAGAGATCGTCCTCGAAGGACACGTTCATCTCGACGAACTCCGCACCGAGGGCCCCTTCGGAGACCACACCGGTTTTTATTCGCTGGAAGACCTTTATCCGGTCTTCCACGTTTCCTGTGTTACGCACCGCGAGAACCCGATTTACTCGACCACCATTGTGGGGAAGCCGCCCATGGAAGATGGCTGGATGGGCAAGGCGGTCGAGCGCATTTTTCTGCCGCTGATGCGGCTTACGATCCCGGAACTTGCGGATATCAATCTTCCGGTTGAGGGCATCTTTCACAATCTGATGCTGGTTTCGATTCGAAAGTCTTATCCCGGGCAGGCGCGCAAGGTGATGAATGCCATCTGGTCGCTGGGCCAGGCCATGTTCACCAAGTGCATCATTGTGGTGGACGAAGACGTGAACGTACAGGACATCGGCGACGTCACGCTGAAGGTGCTAAATCACATTGACCCCGAGCGCGACATTCAGTTCACCCTGGGCCCGGTAGATTCGCTGGACCATGCTTCGCGGCTGCCGAATTACGGTTCGAAGATGGGGATTGACGCTACACGCAAATGGCCCAGCGAAGGCTTCGCTCGTCCCTGGCCCGACGAGATCCTGATGGACGAAAAGACCAAAGCTCTGGTTGACAGGAAATGGAAAGAGCTGGGTTTGGAATAGCCGCCTACTTCTGCGGTCTCGACTCGGGCGGCACCAACCCTGCGACGCGGTAGTAGACAACCAGTTGGCCGTAGTGCTCTCCGCAGTGCTCGATTAATTCATAGGCCAGGTCCAACAGAGGCAGAGTTTCATGCGATTCGAAGCTCACGACTGATTTGGCCATTCCTGCGTCGCCTTTGGTTTTGATCATTGCGGCGCCATCTGCAAATGATTTCTTCACATAGGCGACCACCGCGGCTTTGGTTTTGTAGTTAGCGCGGGACTCATCGTCTACCGGCTTCTCTCCCTTGGCGACGGAAGTAAAAAGATCGTTTGACCCGGCTGCGTGCAGCAGTTGCTCGGCAAAGCTGCGTTGCGCCGGAGTGGGTTTGAAGTCGTATTTGTCCTCAGGAAAATCCTCGGCCATGGCGATAAGTTTGCGGCCAATGTCGTTCCACAATTCCAGCACGGCCTGGGAAGAACTCAACGTCTTTCCTGCGTTTTGCGCCCACATCACCGTGGTGAGCAGGGAGGCTATGAGCGCGGTTTTTGCTAAACGCTTCTTCATTGGGTCAGGCCTCCAATGGATTTTGCCGGCGGCGCTTTCGATGCGGCGGCTGCGACGGTGACAACGTTACACTGCTGCGTTGGGGGCGTCAATCCAGCGTGTCTGAGCTTGTTTCGCTGGCGCACAAGCGTGTCGGGTGGCAGGGAGAGGGAGGTGCCATCTACTCTCGAGGGTGCCCCGCTAAGCTTCGCTTTGGGCGGGGATTTTCTTCACCGTACCCTCACGGTAGAAAAAGATCCCACGTTGCTCACGCTTTCGTGCGGTCCACTGCGACTCGATCTCGACCACTCCGGCTTCACCGCTGAGATAGTGACGAAAGTGCTCTCGAAACACGCGACCAAACCACGCTCCACCGGATTGCGATGAATGTAACAAAGCTACTCTACAAACTTTTCCTCACTCCAGAGGTTGAAATCGTAGCAGCCGATTGCATGGCTTCTGGCAGAGTTTCGTGCTCGGGCTCGCTTAGCAGCATGCGGAGATGTTCGGGCATGATTACTGGCCGTACACGTAGAGGCTGTATCGTTGCCGAACCCGTTCCAGCGCCGATTCGAAGGCGGTACGGGATTCTGGATACGGAAATTTGAGCGTCGGTTGTAACACCTGAAGGCTAGGAAGTGAAGCTGGCAAGTCTCCGGGAAGCGTTTCAATCCCCACGGCATGGGGTGATGATATTTCTACCGATGGGACGGAGTCTGTGACGGGTGAACATCAACACCCCCGACCAAGCGGGAGCTTGGACGGGCACCCTTCGGAGCTATGGTGGACGTCCGGGCCGGATCGCTAATATGGGGAAATGGAGGCCTTCTTCGCTATGTTTACCTCACGGCAGATTGGATTTGTGAGTAGTCCATACAAGCGCACGAGCGAGATTCCCAAGGGGCTTGGGGCTAAACACGATAGGGATGGCGTGCTTAAGATTTTGCCTGAGTTTGAGCCAGGGCTTACCGACGTCGAGGGCTTTTCGCATCTCTTCGTCATTTGGGAGTTTGATCGGTCGCCCAGGGAAGAATTGCGGGGGAGCGATTTGCTGGCGTCACCGCCCTCTGACAACCGGCAGCATGGGGTGTTTTCGACGCGGTCTCCGCGACGTCCGAACCCGATTGGCCTGACCGTTGTCGAGCTGCTTCGCCGCGATGGCCTGGAGCTGCATGTTCGGGGCGTGGATATGCTGGACGGGACGCCGATTCTCGATATCAAACCCTATCTGTCGAGCATTCCGACTGAAAAGCTGCGCCGGGGGTGGCTGGCCGAAGCTGAGGCGCGACAGAAGTGATGATGTTGGCGAGCGACGTTACCAAGGTAATGAATGTCCTTGCAGATGGCGATTATAGATCCCCAAAGTTAGGCTATAAACCTCCCGCATGAGTAACGACAAAAAGCTCGCCCAGCTCTGCGCGCAGGTCGACAAGGAGACTGACTGGCAGCAACTGAACCAATTTGTGGACGAGGTCGTAGCTCTGCTGGAGGCAAAGAAACAGGAGATAAAAAAGCTAGAGGATGAGCTTCGTACGGAGATTGAAGTACGAGCAGCAAGAATGAGGGGTACGCGCCCCTGACCCTCGCCCCGTTCTCAGCTTCTCAGCGGTCAGACGGCGAGTCACTGAAACGTATTGCAATCCGCGAGCGTCCCATTCTGAAAACCGCGTTGGAACCACTCAGTGCGCTGGGCGGAGCTTCCGTGGGTGAAACTTTCGGGATTGACGGTTCCTCTGGACATTCGTTGCAAGCGATCATCGCCGACCGCGGCTGCGGCCTTCAGGCCCGAATCTACGTCTCCAGGGTCGAGAAGGTTGCGCTGCTGGGTGGAGTGTCCCCAGACGCCGGCGAAGCAGTCGGCTTGAAGCTCAAGGCCGACTGAGAGTTGGTTCGCCGCCTGCGGGTTTTGCTGTTGTGCCTGCCGTACTTTGCCCTCGATGCCCAGCAGTTTCTGCACGTGGTGTCCAATTTCGTGGGCCAGGACGTAGGCCTCGGCGAATTCTCCGGGGGCGCCGAAGCGCTGCTTCAGTTCGTCATAGAAGCCGAGATCGATGTAGACCTTTTCGTCCTCGGGGCAGTAGAAGGGGCCGGTCGCGGATTGCGCCGCCCCGCAGGCAGAAGGGTACGCGTCGCGATAGAGGACGAGCTTGGCATGGCGATAGGGCATGCCCTGCGCGGGGAGCACCTGGCTCCAGGTGTTCTGGGTGTCGTTCAAAACGAAGGTGACGAAGTCTACCAGCGGCTTTTCCTGCGCGTCGCGGACGGGATCAGGCTGGCTGACCGTGGTACCACCTGTGTCCATGGAACCGTTGCTGACCAGCGACAGGAAATCGCGTTTGAAGATCAGGCTGAGGATGAACAGAATGACAATGCCGCCCAGGCCCAAGTGGATGCCTCCGGGGCGGAAGCCGCCGCCACCGCTTTCGTCGCGACGATCTTCAACGTCGTCGCTGCTTCCGCCGGGTGTCCAGCGCATGGTTTCCTCGGAGTTGCTGTGTTTAGAAATTCGTACCGCTTGTTAGCGCGGTGTTTCTTTCGCTCCGCTGTGTCTTATCCCAAGGCTTGCGCCCTGGGCTTTATTCTTGGCGCCGCTTTGCGGCTTGATCGTATCTGGTTACGGAAGCTGAAATCTACCCCAACGGTGGCGGGCGAAGGCGCCCGCCCCATACGCGCTCAACTTGTTTTCGGTTTGAGCAGGTGGTAGATCCCGAGCAGCACGATGGCACCTACCACTGACATGATGAAGCCTGCGGCCTGCCCTTCCTGGTACCAGCCGATGGCGCGGCCTGCCCAGGTCGCGACGAACGATCCAGCGATGCCGATCAGCATCGTTACGACGATCCCGCCTGGGTCTTTGCCCGGCATGATGAATTTTGCCACAGCCCCGATGACCAGTCCGATCAACAATGTCCATAGCAGATGCATAGGGTCTTCCTCCCGCGCCAGGATGGCTTCTATCTGTCGGGCCCTCCGGCGCGGCGGAAGTATAGCTTAGAACGGCGTCGGCCGTCAGACCGCAGGCCTCGGCACGCCTCGGCAGCCTCCAAGGCCGCGAGGTCCGAAGTCTGCTTTTACGCGGCTGCGGGGATTATCAGTTTCTGGCCGACCTTGATCTTGTCGGGATCTTCCAGGTTGTTGGCCTTGGCGATGACTGGATATTTGTTGGCGTCACCGTAGAAATGCTTGCTGATCTTGGACAGGTTGTCGCCGGGTTGCACGGTGTAATCCTGAGCGCCCGATTGGGCTTCGATGTCATGTTTCAGGTCGGCGAAGGTTGGATCGACGGCCTTAATGGTATCCCAGATGCGGTTTTTGCTGGCCTCTGAAACGGCGATCGCTTTGACGAAAAGCTGGTTGCCATCCAGATTGACGTTCAGAAGCTGTGCTCCTTCTTGCTTAATCTTGTCCAGAACCGGTTGGTATTTTTGCTTGAGTTGTTCAAATAGGTCAGGCATGTGTTTCTCCTCTCAACGATTGTTAGACGAACCAGCGCGCCTACCTCAGGCGCTCCGTGTAGATCTGTGGGGACCGCTCGGAGGTCTTGAACCGTATACCTTTCCGGCTGTGCAATACAATCGGGCGTGCGAAGTGAAGGATTCAAAGGGTCCCGGAGGGAACATATGGTAGTAGCCCGCCACTCCAGTGGCGGGTGCGGGGTGGGCAGTGGGGCGTGCCGTAGGCACGCCTGAAACGTGATTCCAGCGCTTGCGGAAACCTTTCAGCCATCCCTACGGGCCGGGCGCCTGGTGGCGACATACCCGGCGTTGAAACGCCAGAGTACTATGAGACCTCCTCCGGGGCGAGAAATCCGCGAGCTCGCTGCATCACCAAGGTTACCCCGGATCGGACGTCTTTAAGGTTTTTGGCCGGAACGCGTGATACACTGGATTTGCGTCTAATACCACGGTTGTGGTGCGGTTGCTCTGGTTTGTAGCGGAATTCCCGCCTAATTTCCCTCCGTATGTCTTCGGCGTAAATTAACTGGCAATGCTAGTTGCTGCTCGCCCGGAAGCTTCGTGTGCGCGCCGCGATCGCTTCCGCCAACAGAAAAAGAGAAAAAAACAATAATGCAGAGTTTCACAGAATTACCTCTATCTCCTTATACCCAGGAGAGATTGTCGTCCCTTAACTTTTCCATTCCGACCCCGGTGCAAGCCGCGGCCATACCGCAGGCCCTCGCGGGCAAAGACGTGCTCGCCACGGCCCAGACGGGAACTGGCAAGACCCTGGCCTTTTTGATCCCGATCATCGAGCGTCTGCTTCAGGCTGGGAAGGCTGGAGTAGATAAATCTGGAATCGCGGCGCTGGTGCTGGTGCCCACGCGCGAACTGGCCATGCAGGTGGCCGATCAATACAACGCTTTACGGGGCTCTAAGCTGTCACCTGCCGCCTTGGTCGTAGGCGGCCTGGCTGAAGGCAACCAACTGAGCGCGCTGCGCAGGGGAGCCCGCCTGGTGGTAGCTACGCCTGGCCGGCTGCAAGACTTCCTTGATCGCCGGCTGATCAGTTTCCAGACGTTACAAGTGCTGATCCTCGACGAAGCGGACCGTATGCTGGACATGGGATTCCTGCCAGCGCTTCGCCGGATCGCCAAGGTCCTCCCCAAAGATCGCCAGACCATGTGTTTTTCGGCCACGCTGGAAGCGTCGGTGGCTCATTTGGTCAGCGATTACACGAGAAACCCGGTGCGTCTGGCTTTCGGCTCGACCTTGAAGCCGTCGGAGAGTGTGCGGGTGCGGGCCTTCGAAGTGGCCTCAGATCGCAAGCAGGAGATGCTGCACCGTTTGTTGTCTAAGGAAACTGGCCGCTGCCTCGTGTTTGCCCGCACCAAGCGCGGCACTGAGCGCCTGGCCAGGAACCTAAATAAGGAAGGCTTCGCTGCCGCCATGATTCACGGAGACCGGTCACAGTCTCAGCGGACCGCAGCCCTGACTGGATTTCAGCAGGGACGCTACCGCATCCTGGTGGCCACCGACCTGGCTTCGCGCGGCATTCACGTGCAGGACATTGCCCACGTCATTAACTACGACTTGCCGGAGGTGGCGGAGAACTTCATCCACCGGGTCGGCCGTACGGGACGCGCCGGTGAATTGGGCATAGCTTCCACGCTCTTTGCTCGGGAACAGCGCTCGGAGCTGCACCAATTGGAGCGCACCCTGGGAATCCGGATGGAAAGAATGCAGGCCGACGACACTCCGTTCGTCAGGCCGGAACGCATCCATACCGACGAGTCCCGTGAAGCCGCAACCAGATCAACCCTGGTTCGCCTTCCCGGAGAAGTGCTGCAAGTCCAGATGGGAAGCTAGCACTCGGCTCACGTAGAGGCGGGCGCCCTCGCCCGCCCAGCGGAGCAAAGCTCCGCAATCCGCCAAACTAAACTGAACTCTTAGCCTGGTTCTGCCGTAACTAATCTCAGGCATCCCATGGCGAGGCTCCGCCTTATCCCGCTCCTCTTGCTGGCAGCTGTTTCGGCGAAAGCAGACGACACCCTGACCGCCGAAGCCATCATGGCCCGCGTCGCGACCAATCAGGACCGCAGCGAAAAGCTGCGAAGCCAGTACATCTACCATCAGCACGTTCAGGTGATCTCCAAAAAGGCAAGCGGCAGAGTCCTGCGCGAAGAGACCGCTGAGTACCATCTCGTCCCCAAGCCCGACCATACCGAAAGGACGCTCGAGGAGCTCACGGGCCGGTACTGGCACAAGGGCAAATACCAGGCCTTCAGCGGCGAGCCAGTGCCTGAAAGCGATAGCACCGACGGCGAGCTGGTTCACGACTTTCGCGACGACGTTACTGACGAGAGGTCCAAAGACGGCTTGGCCCACGACTTATTCCCGCTCACCACCGACGAGCAAAAGGAATACAAGTTTCGCCTTATCGACCACGAGCCTTTCGAAGGGCGCCAGGCTTACCACATCGCTTTCACTCCGAAGGACGACGAGGACACCGACTGGGCGGGCGAGGCCTATATCGACGCTCAGGAGTTCCAGCCGATCTATGTTTTCACGAAGCTCTCACAACCCATACCGTTCGGCGTCCGAAAATTTCTGGGCACTGACCTGCCGGGCCTCGGCTTCGCAGTCCGCTACCAGCGGCAGGACGATGGCGCCTGGTTTCCCAGCAGCCTGGGCAGCGAATTTCGTATCCGCGCGCTCTTCTTTTTCAATCGCGTGATGACGGTGTCTCTGGAGAACAAAGACTTCGAGCACACCCACGTGCAAACCAAGATCACAGGTGCTGATCCATGAGCACGACGACGCGTCCTCGCCCGTCTCGCTGCCGCGTGGGCGAGTCGCCCGCGGCCACATTACATCCTTCCCGTATACTCTTCTCGACACGATAATCTTAAATCTTATGAGGAGGCAATCATGGCGAGTTCGGCAGAGGGTTTTGCGGAGTTAAAAGGACGCCTGCGAGCGACATGGATGGCGGGCGACTTCGGCGAAATTGCAAAGCTGAACTCCCACGGCGCGGAGGAGTTCATCGAACGGCTCCATCTCAAGCCGTGGAGCGAAAGTGCTGGATGTAGCTTGCGGCACGGGGAATCAATCCATTCCCGCCGCCCGGGCAGGCGCGGAGGTCATCGGCCTCGATATCGCCACCAATCTTCTGGAGCAGGCGCGCAAACGCGCCGCCGACGAAAAACTGAAAATCGAATTCGTCGAGGGCGACGCGGAGAAGTTGCCTTATGAAGCGGCCCGATTTGATGTCGTGGTATCGATGTTCGGAGCCATGTTTGCTCCCCGCCCCGACGTGGTTGCCTCTGAACTGGTTCGGGTGTGCCGCCCCGGCGGCTTGATCGCCATGGGCAACTGGACGCTGGAGGGGTTCGTCGGCCAGATGTTCAAGATCACCTCTCGCCACGCGCCGCCCCCGCCCGGCATTCCGGCTCCGTCGCTGTGGGGAGATGAGAAGGTAGTTAGCGAACGCCTGGGTGGAAAAACGAGCCTCAGGATGACGAGGCAGCACTTGCTCTTTGATTATCCTTTTCCGCCATCTGACGTCGTAGCCTTCTTTAGAAAATACTTCGGCCCGACTCAAATGACGTTTGCGCGCCTTGATGAATCTGGTCAGAAAGCCCTGGCCGCCGAATTGACCGAGCACTGGGCCAGAAACAATCAAGGCGATCCCAACCACACGGTGATAAAAGCTGAGTACCTCGAAGTCCACGCCACGCTTGTCTGAGGGTGCCTCGTCCAAGCTCGCGCGGGCAGGGATTTTGGGGAACACCTCTTCCGTTTTCGTAACAGATTAAAACCCCGTCCAAGGGGAGCTTGGACGGAGCACCCACAACCGTCACCAAGGAACTGACTATGCCACTGCCATCCGATGAAAAACTCCTGGCCCTGAGCGACGACGTGCTCAAGGCATTCGACGCCATCTTCAGCCTGCACCCTGGTTTTCGCCCGGCTCATGCCAAGGGCGAATTGCTTAGCGGCATATTTACTCCGTCCAAAGACGCAGTTTCCTTGACACGGGCGCCGCATATCGTCCGCGAATCCACTCCGGTTGTGGTCCGCTTTTCCAACGCTACTGGACTTCCGCAGCTGCCTGACAACGACCCGAATGCGAACCCTCGCGGCATGGCAATTCGTTTTCAGTTGGCGGAGCATGTTCACACTGACATTGTCAGTCACTCTATCGACGGATTTCCCGTCGGAACCGGGCAGGAGTTTCTCGAATTCTTGCGGGCTGTGGCGGCAAGCGATCCAGCGAAGCTTGCGGGATCGCCCCTGGAAGCCTTTCTTGGCAGCCATCCCGCGGCGCTCGCATTTGTGCAGCCGAAGCCTGTTCCGTCCAGCTTCGCGAGAGAGGCGTATTTTGGAATAACGGCGCTCCGCTTCACCAACCAATCGAGCCTGAGCCGTTACGGGCGCTACCGGATCGTTCCGGATGCAGGCGTCGAGCATCTCGACGACGCAACCGCGAAAAGCAAAGATGTGAACTTTCTTTTCGACGACCTCAAACGTCGCATATCGGCCGGTCCGATCGGCTTCCATATTGTGGTGCAGCTGGCGAACGAGAACGATGTGGTGGATAGCGCCACCATCCACTGGCCTGAGGACCGGCCTCAGATCGAGTTGGGCAAACTGGTTCTCACGTCAGCGGTTCCCGATGCCCCCCATGAACAGAAGCAGATTATCTTTGACCCCATTCCGAGAGTCGACGGGATCGAGCCATCGGATGATCCTTTGTTTGAGCTGCGTGCCGCGATCTATCTCATTAGCGGCCGGCGGCGGCGTAAGGCTCCGGAATAGACTCGCCTCCGTCGCTACAAGTCACTCTTGAGGGTGGCTTTATTTGGGCGGGACACCGTTCTAAACCCCGTCCGGATTCTCTGTGAACCCTCTCGATTCGCTCTTATCGGCTGGCTGCGCGACGATGTCCGGGAGTTCGGCTTCGCCGCCTCTCGAACCCCCCGCCAAGCGAGAGCTTGGACGGGCACGCTCGAATATCTACTTTGTTGCCTCCAATGTTGCGTTCACACTTACTTGACCGCTGGAAATGGCGATGGTTCGTTCCCACGGATTGCAGCCAGATTTCTTCACGGTTATTCTGTGTTGCCCGGCTGCTACTCCGATGGTTGACGGGGTGTTGCCGACAAAACTGCCGTCAATTTCAATGTCCGCTCCGTCCGGAGTGGATGACACTTGCAGATGAGCTTGTTCGTTGCTGGTAGGCGCCGGAGGCGAAGCATTGCCGGCGGGTGCGGGAGCGGGAGCGCTGCTGCCCGAGGTCACCGGAGACGTTGATGGAGGCGAAGGCGCGGACTGGAATTTGGCCATGTCCAGTTTCATCTCTCCGCTCACGTATGCGGTAACTTCAGTGCCTTTGGGGATCGAGATATCCTTGCCGTGCATGAACAGAAAGAATGGGGCTGCGGGGAAGAATACGAGACTGGTGGCGACCATGCCGCCGGTCATGGCTCCGGTATGGCCTCCACCCTTGACCTCCTTCACGGCCCGGAGCGGCGCTCTCTCGCTATCCACAAGCTTCGCGTAGTCGATGTTGATGTCCAGCTTTCCACCGCGGGCCATTCTGCGTTTGGCTTGGGCCTCGGTCACGGTGGCGAAGGCAAGGCCGCCTTTGGGAATGACGACCAAGCCTTTGACCTGAACATCTTCGAGGACTTCGAAATCGACGGTGTCACCGACTTGAGCGTCGCCGGACGATATCGTGCGATTGGTCCTCAGTTTCACTGGAGTTCCATCTTCGAGCACGAAGCACTTTGGGGTCGCCGGAGTGGAGGAAGGTGGCGGAGTCTGCGCCAGGTCGGGCTTTGTCGCGTCCGAAGAAGCGGGTTGGGTTGCAGGCGTGGACTGATTCGAAGTTTGCGAGAAGAGTGTTGTGCCCAAGCACAATAACGCTGCCAGACGAAGGGCTTTCATCATCACGGTTTCCTCTTGATTTGACCAGGTTCCGGGAAGCTCAGGGCCCCAAAGCCTGAGAATTGATGGCGAACAATATCGTGAGGCCGTTTTGCGAGTCAAGTGGCAGGAGTGACTCCGCCGGAAGGAGGACTTCACGGTGGTCCACTACCTGGAATTGGGTTGGCAGGCCGAAATGATGCGTGCGGGTTGATGATCCCTATCAAGTGCCCCTTGCAAAAAACGTTTGGGTGGGGCAGCCTTGGTTCCAACAGTTAAGGCGACGAGGGGCGTATCGCTTTCTATCGCCACGCGAAAGGTCGGAGCTCATGCGAGCAGACATCGTGCCCGGTGTTGCCTTTCCGGAATATGAATTGACCGATCATACGGGTAAGCACCGCAAACTTGCGGAGCTGCAGGGACGTGATCCGATGACTCTGGTGCTTGGCCGAGGAGGCTACTGCCCCAAGCACCGTCGCCAAGCTGAGGGTCTGGTCCAGCTTTATCACCAGATGGAACTGGGTTACTGCCGGCTGATCACCATCACCACGGATAACCTGACCACAACCAACGAGTACCGTACCGGCGTGGGAGCGCATTTGGACATTTTTTGTCGGATGCTGGACGCGTGGTGCCGAAGGACCTCGGCTATTGCCGAGTACACAGACCCGACAGACAATCCGATGATCCCACACACTATTCGTGCTTGAGCCCGGACTCATCGTCCTCAAGATCTATGGCGGCTATTGGTTCTTTGCCCGGCCGACTGTCGAAGAGCTTCGACAGGACCTGCGATCGCGGGACATTACCCGTGCTGAACTAGGGGCCGTCTGGGAACGAGGTGAAAAAGATCGCTTCTATCCATACGGCAAGAGCTACGCCAAGGTATTTGCGAGCAAGAGTGAGCCCTGGCGCCTAGCCTTTTCGCAAGGTACACGAAAGAGGGTAGGGCTCCGACCGAAGAAGGGAATAAGCGAATAAAGTATGGACATTTACAGGCCGGACGACGGAAAGTCGGACGAATTGTTTATGCAGGAGGCTCTACGAGAGGCCCAGCGTGCCCTCGAAGCCAGGGAAGTTCCGGTGGGTGCCGTTGTGGTTTGTGAGGGCAAGATCATCGGTCGCGGCAGCAACTGCAATCTCAGCGACTCTGACCCAACGGCGCACGCCGAGATCATTGCGCTGCGCGAGGCAGGTGCCACGATCGGCAACCACCGCCTGGAAGGCTGTGAACTGTTTGCTACAATTGAGCCATGCGCCATGTGCGCCGGCGCGCTGGTTCACGCCCGGCTGAAGCGCCTGGTTTATGGCGCCGATGACCCCAAGGCAGGTGCGGTCCGTTCGATGATGCGGGTTCTGAACCACCCCAGCCTGAACCACCGGATGGAAATCCGAAGCGGCGTTCTGGCGGGGCGGTGTGCGGAGATGGTGCAAGCTTTCTTCCGCCGCAGGCGGAAAGAGAAATCGTCAGTCGTCGGTCCTCAGTCGTCGGCGACCGACGAATGTTCTGACGACTGATGACTGACGCCTAATTCCGGAGAGGTGCGTGAGTGGTTGAAACGATCCGCCTCGAAAGCGGACATACCTTAACGGGTATCGGGGGTTCAAATCCCTCCCTCTCCGCCATTAATCCTAAGCGCATGGAAACAGTGTGACTCCGTTTCCGGCTAAGAATCCCGGCTAAGAATTGGCAATTGGCGATCCCGGTATTAGGCCTCCACGGGAGAGGCCAATGCCACTTGTCAGATTCCAGCCATCAAAGCACCCACAGTTTCACTCTATATCCGCATCACGTATGAAAAAGGACGCCGCCGTTACGAGCGCATCCGTCCGCGCAGTCCGCAGCCGTGCGGTCCGCGTGATAATTACGCCCTGCTCTACTACGTCCCCAAAATGACTTGGGACCAAGTGGGGCAGGATTACAACGAGTCTGTACGGCGGCGGGCCGACGAAGGAGCATGAACTCCTTCTCGCGGCGCGAGAGGAGCGAGACGCTACCGACCCCGATACCACACTCAAGGCTCCGAAGACGCTAGAGGAGCTTCGGAGCGCGTTCCTCGCTATGAAGAAGAGGAAAGAGTGGAAGCGGGACCGCACACCTTTAGACGAGTACACCATCCGCGCCTACGAAGTGCTGATCCAAGACTTCATTCACATCACCAAGTGCCAGTTCCCCGGGGACATCACGGGTGAGCGCGTCAACGATGGATGATGGTGTTGGAGGCAGGCCGACCGCTAACTCGCCCTGTTACGTTTGTTGAGCCGCGAACGAGCGGTCGAGGGCGAGCCGCATGAGCGCAACAGTCATTCCTGAGCCAATCGCACAGTTACAACGCCAACTGGATCAGTTTCGTAGCTCCCAACCGCGGGGAAGGCTGCCGGACGCGATGTGGCAAGCCGCCGTCGAACTGGCCCGGGAACATGGTGTGTATTCCGTCGCACACCCGTTACGGCTGGACTATACGGGGCTGAAGAAACGGCTGGGCGGAGTTTCCCATCGCCGACGAAAAGCACGCAAGCCGGCATTCGTCGAACTGACCGCGCCAACTTTAGCGATGCTGCGAGAGTGCTTGATCGAGTTTGAGTCGTTGCACGGAGGCAAGGTGCGCATTCAGTGGAAAGCTGCCGCACCACCCGATTGGATGAACCTGCTGCGGGCCTGGCGGGAAGCCGAGAGATGATTCAGATCACGGCGCAGATGCGCGTGCTGGTAGCCATCGAGCCGCTCGATGGAAGAAAAGGGATCGACTCTCTAGCGCAACTGTGCCAGGAGAAACTAGCAGAGGATCCTTTTTCCGGCTGTGTGTTCGTGTTTCGGAGCCGCAGCGGGACGGCGATCCGGCTGCTCAGCTATGACGGCCAGGGATACTGGCTGGCGCAAAAGCGTCTTTCGCGAGGACGATTCGTGTGGTGGCCGGAAGGATCCGGAGCAGCCAAGTCCCTGGAAGCCTATGAGGTGCAGTTGTTGTTGGCGGCGGGCGATGTGTCCCGCGTGCGCGCGGCGCCGATGTGGCGGCGAGTGAGCGTGCTGAAGTAATCAACCTCACGACGAAAAAACACGGCGCGCCCGCCTTACGTTCCAAGAAAAACCGGTTCATACTGCGGATCGATGGTCGAGTTCAGATATCGGGGCCGGAAGATCAGCCAGGAAGACATCCTTTACATACGCGCACTGATCGAGCAGTACCCGCAGGAAAGCCGCCGCACACTATCGACCAAGCTTTGTGAAGCCTGGCAGTGGCGCCAGGCCAATGGAGCGTTGCGCGACATGGTGTGCCGCGGCCTGTTGCTCATGCTGGACCGTGCCGGCCAGATCGAGTTGCCGCCGGTGAGTTACGTGCGGCATAACCCGCTGGCCAACCGAGCCAGACCGGAGCCGGCGCGGATCGATACCACACCCATCGAAGGCGGTCTGCGCAACCTCCAGCCGCTAGAGTTCGAACTAGTTCGTCGCACCGAGAAAGAGCCGTTGTGGAACAGTTTGCTGGAGGAACATCATTACCTCGGCTACGAGCAGCCGGTGGGAGAACACCTGAAGTACTTGGTGTGGGGGCAAGGGCGGCCGGTCGCCTGTCTGGCATGGTCCTCGGCCCCGCGTCATCTGGGCAGTCGCGACCGCTACATTGGCTGGAGCGCCGAAGAGCGCCGTCGTAATGTCCGCTTCCTGGCCTACAACACCCGATTTTTAATCTTGCCGTGGGTAAAGGTGGAACACCTGGCGTCGCATATCCTGGGCCGCATGGCGTTGCGGATCTCCGCGGACTGGCAGCGGATCTACGGACATCCGATCTACTTCCTGGAGACGTTTGTGGATCCCGAACGATTCCGCGGAACCTGTTACCGTGCGGCCAACTGGGTGGTGCTGGGCAAGACGACGGGACGTGGTAAACAATGCAATAGCTACGTGCCGAACCGGTCGATCAAAGAGGTTCTGGGATATCCGTTGGCGAAGCAGTTTCGCGAACTGCTCATGGGGCGAGGATGAAAACTGCCAGGCGACGGGTCGATGTAAATCTGGACGAACTGGACCGGGTGCTGGACGGAGCACGGCAAGCGCCGTTGAGCGAGGACGATTACGAAAAGCTCAAGGATGCATTGCATGCGCTGGCGGCGATGCTGGTGCGGCCGCACAACACGGAGAAGACCAGCGCTGTGTTGGAAAAATGGAAGGTGCGGAAACTGGTGCCGAGACTCAGCCGGAGAGCAACGTTTCTCCCTCGCCCGGACACGGACGCAATGCGGCAGAGGCGTTTTGCAGTTCGCGGAAGATTGCGATTGCGCACCCCAAGTTGAAGCACGGGGATCGCTGCCCGGAGTGCGGAAAAGGCAACGTATACGGGCAGAAAGATCCGAAAGTGCTGGTGCGGATGGTTGGGCAGGCGCCGCTGGCGGCCACAGTCTATTCGCTCGAACGGTTGCGCTGCGGTGCCTGTGGACAGGTGTTTACCGCACGAGAACCGGAAGGAGTAGGTCCGGAAAAATACGACGAGACCACGGCAGCGATGATCGCGCAACTCGAGTATGGCAGCGGGACGGGACCCCGTTCTATCGGTTGGAACAACTCCAAGGTCAGCTGGGGATTCTGTTACCGGCGGCGACGCAATGGGAGGTTGTCGAAGAGGCGGCCGAGTTACTCAAACCGGCGCGCGACGAGTTAATCCGGCAGGCAGCGCAGGGCGAGGTGGTACACAACGACGACACCAGCATGCGAGTGTTACGCCTCCCGCGCGAACCGTCGGACGAACGCACCGGCGTGTTCACCAGCGGCATTGTGTCCACCGGCCAGGGCTGGAAGATTGCACTGTACTTCACCGGACCCCAGCATGCCGGCGAGAACATCGCCGACGTGTTGCAGCAGCGTGCCCAGCACGCCCGCCCGCCCATTTAGATGTGTGACGCGCTCTCGCGCAATGCTCCGAAGTTGGCTGCGGGAGTGGAGATTCTGCTGGCGAACTGCCTCGCCCATGGAAGAAGACAGTTCGTGGAAGTAGCGGCGAACTTTCCCGACCAATGTCGCTATGTACTGGAGAGGTTGGGCCAGGTGTATGGTCACGAGGCCGAAACGCGAGAGCGTGGTCTGAGGCCGGAAGAGCGCCTGCAGTTTCATCAGGAGCGTAGCGGCCCCGTGATGGAGCAACTCCATCACTGGCTGGAAGCGCAGTTCGGCGAGCGCAAGACGGAGCCGAACTCGGGGCTGGGCAAGGCGATCACGTACTTACTGCGACATTGGCGGCCTTTGACGCTGTTTCTCCGGCAAGCCGGAGCCCCGTTAGATAACAACCTCGTCGAAAGGGCGCTGAAGCGGGCGGTTCTTTCACCGGAAGAATGCCTTGTTCTATCGGACGCTGAACGGGGCGCAGGTGGGCGACCTGTTCATGAGCTTGATTCACACTTGTCAGTTGTGCGGCGCCAACTCCTTCGACTACCTGACCGAGTTGCAGCGCCACGCTCAGGAACTGGCGACCAAGCCCGCGGAGTGGATGCCGTGGAACTATCGCGAGACGCTGGAGCGGATCGTCTCCCTCTCAGATTCCGCGTAGAGTTAGGATGAATCACTCATGGCCGGAAACACCAAACGTGAATCAAAATCGCACCCCACCTGGACCGATGTCAAAGCAAAACTCGCGGATTTTGACCGTGCAGCGTTGCTCGACTTGATCCGGAGTCTGTACAGTGCGCACAAGGACAATCAGGTGTTTCTCCATTCCCGCTTTGGTTTGGGCGGAGACGTGCTGGAACCGTATAAGAAAATCATTGATCGGTGGCTTTGGCCTGACGTGCTCCGGAAGCAGGACACCTCTGTCTCCCAAGCCAAGCAGGCCATCTCTGATTACAAGAAAGCAGTTGGCGATCCCGAGGGAGTGGCCGAGTTGATGGTTTTCTACTGCGAGCAAGCCGCAGGGTTCTGTGACGACATTTGCAGCGATGATGAAGGATACTTCGATGCCCTGGTGCGCATGTTCGAGCAGGCCCTCAAGTTCGCCAACGCACTATCGCCCGACCGCCGGGATGACCTGGTCTCCAGGTTAGATCGTGTGCGCACCATCAGCCATGACTTCGGCTATGGCGTCGGAGATGACATGGATTTCCTTCTTTCGAAGTACACCCGGAGTTAGCGCTCATCCTCCTTGAATCCTGAATTACTGCTCGCTTTTGTACCAGGGTTCTGCAGGCTTGCCGAAAACACACCTTGCATTTGTACTCTTTTTGAAGACTGGCCCACGCGAGCAGGAACTTGCCAACCTTGAGTGGCCGAACGGTAAGGTTGACATTGTGGAGATGTGCGGTTCGAGGCCAATGAGGCGTACTATTTCATCGCAGAATTGGCGACCTTCGCGAGGAGGCTACGGCAAGACACATGAAAGCATTGTTGCTGTTCCTGTTTTCCATCACGAACGCCGTGTCGTTAGCGCAAGACTACCCAGCTAAGCCCCTTTATCAACGCCGTTGCCATCGAAATTTCTTTGTCGCTGAATTCGGGTGCCAACTCTAAGTCTGGTGCCGGTCGCACCTCATTGGCATAGAACATCGTATGCGCAACAAGGCAATCTTCCGTAGGCCGCAGAATCATATTAAGGTCCTAAGATGACTTTCGTGATCTTTGCCAGCGACCGTAACTAACACATACTTTGGGGATGGCATACATACGGAGTGCGAGAGGACAATTCGCAATGATTGATCTTGCTGGCCAACGCTTCGGTCGGCTTGTGGCTCTGAAAGCCTGTGGTCGCGGGAAAGACCGCAGGGTGCGTTGGTTGTGCATCTGTGATTGTGGCCGTGAGTTTGAAGTCGGCGGTGGTCTCACAAACGGTCACACGAGGAGCTGCGGTTGTTTACGTTTTATTGACATTGCAGGCGTGCGTTTCGGCAGGCTTACGGCTATGAAGCTCGTTGGCAAGAACAGATTGGGCGGGCTGTGGAACTGTCTATGTGACTGCGGAGCTGAATGCGTAGTCGCATGTAGCACTCTTCGAAGTGGAGCCACCAAAAGCTGTGGGTGTCTGCGTACAAGCCACGCTAAGAACCATTCGGCGTCTGGACATATAGCCGGAGGTCTGTTTGTGTGCGCGCCTCACGAAAGCAGTGAACCGGAAGTGAAAGACGCTCAGTTATGATTTGAGAAACTAAGAAATCGTTGCGCTTCTGCATTCACCGGTTTTCGCCTTTGTCATATGGTCTAAGATGCTGCTGGACTCGACTCACCTCGGCCCACACTGCCGCCTGTGTTCATTTAGCGATGATCGGCCAAATCATATCGCAATACCGGATCATAGAGAAACCGGGAGCTGGTGGAATGGGCTGTCGACCGGGGCTGAGGACACAAAGCTGCAGGAGCGTTGCGTTTTGAGATTCCTACCCAAGCAAGTCGCGAGCGATCGCGCTACACCCTGGAGCGGTTCCGCCGTGAGGCTCGGTCCGCCTCTGCTCTGAAGCATCTCAAACATGTGCAATATCTTATGATGAAGTGGATGAATGCCAAGGCTGTTACTGTAAGCAATGTGCGGACATGGCATCGACCGCTCTTTTACCAAGGCGCCTTCGAGATAAGTTGAGATAGCCTTCGCCATTGGCGCAAGATGTCTCCGCGCATCGTCGATGCACTCGTTCCCCCACGTTGTCTGCAAAAATCGGACCCTAAGCACGACTGGCTTGCGCCACCGGAGGCGACTGACGACCCCAAGGCCTATGTCGCTGATGTTACCTCGGTTACTTGTTAGATGAACGTCCGTAAGCTGCCTAAAGTGTCAATCCCACTTACACTTTAACTGAAACTCAAGCGTGAGCCGTGTCGATTCGCTCCAGCGAGATTCACACACGCGTCGGAAGAGCTGGTTCACCGGCAGACCTAGGAGTAGCGGAAAATGCCGCGTTGGAAGATGACAGATCGGACCGCACGGAAAGGTGGCGAGGGCTTTTCACTCATTGAGATGGTGATCGCAGTTGCCATGATTCTAATCTTGGGGGCGATTTTTACGCCCTCGGTGTCGAATGCGATCTCGATGATAAAACTTCGATACTCAGCTACTGGCCTGAGCGGCCTGATTCAAAAGGCCCGCATCGAAGCGGCGAGAAGGAACACTTTCTACTCCATCGAACAGACCACGCTGTCCGGGGGAGTGGTCGCATACTTTGTCGACCTAAACAAGAACGACACTTTCACGGCTGGCGAACCGATGGTCGAATTGGGAGACCAGGTCAACGTTTCTTTTGGTACGGGGAGTGGTGCACCTGGCGAGGCTGCTTTTGCAGCTAGCCTGAATTTCGCGCTCAATTCCACTGGCGTGCTGCCAAAATTCAACGCGCGTGGCCTTCCCTGTCTTCCGTCGGGCGGAACCTGCCCGCAGACACTTGGACAGGGCTTTATCTATTTCCTCTCCCGCAATAGCGCGTTGGGCACGAGCTGGGCGTCGGTGGTAGTCACTCCGAGCGGACGCGTGCAGGTGTGGTCCTACGGTGGCGCTAACTGGGCACAAATATGAGTGAGTGCAGCAGTATGAAGAATCTTATCGTTAGTCACGAACGACGCCGAATTGGGGTAGTGCAACGCGGAATGGGCTCTCCCATGGCAGGCATGACGCTGATCGAGCTGATGATCGCCATGACGGTGCTGGCGATTGGGCTCCCGTCCTGCATGATGATGGTCCTAGTGGGCATGCAAACCAACTCGCGGAACAAAACCGACACTACGGCCACCGTCCTGGATCAAGAAATCGTAGAAAAATTCGCCACGCTAAAGCAGTACCCGAAGCCCACGTTCGTTAACATTTACGATTGCGCTCTCAGCGCTGGTGCGGCGAATGTTCACCAAGCGTCGCTGGGCGCCGGGGCTGGACCCGCCGGGAGCGGAGCGGCGCTGTACGCCGGGGCGAGTGCATCTGATGTCGGCAATATCGACTGGACGCAGGCCGCGCCCGCTCTGGCTACTTCCACCAGCCAGGGATACGCGATGGACTACCAGACTTGCGATGGCGATGTTTACGAGGTGCGATGGAATGTTATGCAGATCAGCCCCAATCCCAACAGCCGAATCAGCCAGCTAACGGTTTCCGCGCGACCGTGGTCCGCGGTCCAGGCAGATGCAGGCGGCTCGACAAACCGTGCCATCCTTTTTGCGCGGCCAGTGACCTTGAGAACACTGATCGAGAACTAACCGGGAAAGAGTCACCAGTTTATGACGCCATTCCGAGAAACAATTTCGCCACAGGAGAAACAGCAAAGAGCAGCCGCCGGAGGCTTCTCTCTGATCGAGCTTTTGGTTGTGGCTGCGGTTCTGCTTGTCGTGCTGGGCGGGGTGGTCAGTTACATCACTATCGCCCTGCAACGCAGCAAAACCGAACAAACTAAGGTCGATCTCACCCAGGAGGGGCGCGCCTTCGTGGACGAATTTGAGCGGGACATCCATCAAGCAGGCTACCCCAACTGCCGCATGTTCAATACTGGTTCGAATTGCAGCGCTCACTTTAACGATCACCTCATTGCCGCAGGGCTGGTGTCCGTTTCCAGCACGCAAATCGGCTTTGAGGGTGACGTGGACGGCGATGGCAATGTGGACACGGTCTGGTACCGCTTGGTGGATTCCGCAGGCAATTACCCGCCGACTGGAACCTGTCCTTGCACGATTCAGCGCGCCCAGGTAAACAAGGTCGACGGTCCGCCGCTGTCCCAGATTCCTCTGCCAGCTCAATTCAGCCAGCAACTGCAGGAGGTGGTAAACAGCGGGGTGCCAGGTCCGGGTTCGGTGTACGGAGGGGGGCTGCCGATCGCAGGCAATGTCCTATTTGGCGGCGGTACCATAACCAACACTGCATACTACGCGGCGGTGACCACCTTCAAAGACTTCCCTGTATTTTCGGCTTACGACCAGAATGGCAGCATTATCGACCTGCCGCGGGTCATTACTACAGTTGCAGACCAGCCGGTTCTATCCTGCAATTCGCCGACCGCCCCTTGCATCAAGTCCGTTCGTCTGACGATCAATCTCCTGGGTAGTGGTGCTAGCGGTTACGACCCTAAGACGGGGGTGCGCCCGGTAGTGACTCTGGTAGGTAACGGCCGCATAAACAATTAGAAGGAGTCGCCCTATGCGCACCAACAAGTTTAGACTTGGCAGCCCAGATGTGAGGCGGAATGAACGCGGAATGGCCCTGTTGCTGGTACTTTTAACCTTGTTACTGCTCACTGCAATCGGGCTAGGCATGATGTATATGTCGGACACTGAGACCTCGGTCAACAGCAACTATCGAGATACGCAATTGTCTTTTTTTGCCATGAGGGCAGGGCTCGAGGAGATGCGCGACCGGATGCGGTCCAACAGCATCGCTCCTTTGACTCTACCCACAACGATGCCTGGTGCCGCGAATTCGATTGTGTACATCATCAACCCTGCGGGGGCAACTGATGTAGTGGACCCGACGAATATGGCAAGCGCGTACGCCGACGACGAGTTTTGTCAAGAAAACTTCTCCGGCCTGACGTCGGGCACTTTGGGAGTACCCTGCACAGCAGGTCCGCCCTCCGCGAGCGTAGCAGCCTATGTGAATAGTTTTTCTCCAAACACCAATACGGCTGCCGCCTTGAAATTCAAGTGGGTTCGGATCACGCTGAAACAGAACGCGACGATCCCTGGCGCGAAGGTGGATGGTACCCAACCCGACGGCACGCAGGTGTGCTTTCAGACCGCTGCGAACCAGGAGATCCCCGTCAGTTTAATTCCGGGAGGCCCGTATGCGAGCTGCAGCGCGGCACAAGCTGCTGGGAAGGACGCCAGTCCGGTCTATGTTGCCGTTTCGTTGGCGGTCACCCCGCAGGGTAGCCGTCGGATTGGCCAGTATGAAATTGCAGGCCTGAGCTTCACACCGCCTGGCGGCGCCTTGGGATTAGACGGGCCCAATGCCTCCTTCTCCCCGCGGCCTAGTTCAAGCCAGTACTTCATCAATGGAAACGACAGCGGTGCGGCTGGGTATGCCTCCTCTGGTGGCACGGGCACATGCAACCCGTCAGGCCCGTCGACAGTACCGGCTATCAGCACCGGGGACGCCGCCGGTGCTACTGCCATCACTACTACGATTACAGGGAATCCCAATCGATCTTCCCAGTACACCGGGTCGGGTAGCACCCCCTCGGTGGCAAATGCAGGCTCCACCGGAACAGCCCAGTATGGGGGCGCCTGGTCAAGCCCGTCGCAACTGGACGCTCTGGTGAACAGCTTGGCCAATGTGGCAGACGTTGCCTATAGCTGCGGTATCGGAACTCCGTGCAGTCCTTCGGGGGCGGTCGGCACAAATGCCAATCCCCAAATCACCTACGTGAGCGGCGACTTCAACTACGGCGATGCCTCGGGAGCCGGTATTCTGGTGGTGACCGGAACCCTCTCATTCACCGGAAATGCGAGCTTCAACGGCCTGGTTCTCGTCATCGGACAAGGAATAGTAAACGAGTCCGGTGGCGGCAATGGCGGGTTCAACGGAACAGTCTTTGTCGCCAAGACCCAGAATGCAACTTCTCCTTACGCTGAACTCGCTACTCTTGGCTCCCCGCTTTACAGCTGGAACGGCGGGGGCAACAGCGACATCCAGTACAACAGTTGCTGGGCCAACATTGGAAACACCCTGCACTACAGCGTGATTGCAATGCGGGAAGAGATGTACTGACCCTTAGATAAATGATAAACGTCTGGACCGACGGCGTTGAAGTGGGCCTTCTCGACAGATTCCGCAAACTCGGCAGCAGAGCTCATTGACCGGGTTGGCGAAGATGCAGATCTAGGAGAGACGGATAGAGGCCATGTCGTAATGTCTTCGGGTTGTGGTAATTGATGTTTCGGCAGCTATCATCGATGGGGCAGGAGACTACTTCGCAACCCACACAACGAAATTCAGTTCATCATCTTCGTAACGCCCGGTAATCTCCCAACATCCAAGTGTTGGGAAGTACAGACTATCCATCATGTAGACTTTCGGGAACTTGATACCTACGGCGTTGGCGTCGTCCGCGACCAGAGGGGGAGCCGTAGAGTCCAAGCGTCTTCCAGTAACCTTCAATCTCGGTGCACCGTCCACATGCCAGTCGTAGCCCTGCCGCCACCAACTCACCTTGGCGTATCGCCACCACTCCACCTTGTTTCCTGACGCCGGGTCAGTAGTCGAGAAGTATGCCACTGTCCATATCCCATTGGATGGGAGAGCTGTCCAGAGCCTGTAGGTGCCAAACCAAAAACCGCCAAAATTGTCTGCAGGATAAGGGTATGGGGGCACGAATGAAGAATGATCTGCCTTCGTGACAGGGCACGTTTCAGGGATTTTCTGAGCGAGAAATGATTCGGACAGGAGAAGAAGGCAGAGCAAAGAGAGAAGGCGCAGCGACACAGAGCCTCCCGTAGCAATTCTCATTGTACCGCTTCCGGGTGCATTTTGTTCATGCTCAGCCTCTCGGGGAGAGCGGCAAGCTGGTTGTTGACGTTGTTGACGTGATCACTCGATTACACTCCACGATTCGAACAGGGATCTTGGGCGTGTTGAATACAAGGCATTTGCCTCATTGGAATTTGGTATTCACGGCGTATTTAAACTGTTTATCGCGGCTTCCGTACGCAATTAATTCGTTCCTACAATGTGTCTACGTCACTCGCAGCGATCTCTGGAGTGTGTTCACGGATATCCCAAGCCTTTTAGCAATACCGCGCACACCCAAGCCGTCGACCTGTAGTTTACTAGCGGCCTTCACATCGACTTGTACAACCCTACGTCCAAGGCGCTTGCCTGCACGACGTGCACGCTGCAGTCCAGCCTTCGTGCGCTCAGACAATGTGATGCGCTTTTGCTTTCCACAGCAGCAAGAACGCTCAGAACGATGCCATTGGTCATTTCGTTCCCGGTATCGAGAAATGGCTGCGTGTAGCTACGCCAACCGCAGCCCCACGTGCGCAGCTGTTCAAGGTAACCCAGCGTCTTGACGATGCCCTCGCGGCTCAACCGATCCAACGCCCAGAACAAAAGCAGGTCAAACTTCCGTTGCGATGCCGCCATCATGGCGTCGAACTGAGGACGGTTCTTCTTGCCAGACCCGGTGACAGTGTCCACGTGCTCGGCAACGATCTCCCAGCCTTGCCGACCAGCGAACCCCCCTCAGTTGTTCTACTTGATTCTGGTTGTCCTGTTTGTCTGTGCTCACACGGCAGTAGAGCGCGATTCTCATGCGCGGACTGTATCATCAGTCGGACGATTATCAGCACAATTATTTGATGTACTCGCGTGCTAGAAATACACGACTTACTAAGTCACTTTCCGCAACGTTTGTTGATACAGGAGTATCTATACGCTCGGGATTGCTAGTAGCTGAGTATCTGCCGAATAGGGAGTCGATGGTGGGCGCGTGAACACTCTATACAAGAGCGGACGGAGGCGGATCGGATACAGGGTGGGGACGACGCGTCTACAGTTTGCGCTACAGCATTGCATGTAGCAATGGTTCAGCGGGGCTAATCACTTGGTTGTGTGATCTCGGGAAAACAACGAATTGGTGCCTTATCTCCGTATGGAAAGTCGGCATCCTTGCAATTTAATAGTTGCTTTCCGCTCTCCCTATCTGTCAGCTGGGTGGCCCATAGCCACTTGTCCTTGACTCTTTCGATCTGCAATTCCCGATGAACGGTACGGCCTTTGGCGGTTATGTCAATCACGTAGTGTTCGTGATCTAGCACTAGTGGCGTCGAGACAAACTGCTTGGCAAAGATACTCCCGCGATTGTTGGGATTCACCTCTGGAAATCGTAGAATCTTTTGATAGGTCTGAATCGCTTCCGATGAAAGATAAGTGGGCGACCTCTTGAGTGCGTCTTGCTCCCGGTCTTTATCTACGAATAGAATCTCGACGGACTCGCTACTTTGCGGCCCCCGGTGATTGATGATGAAATCCCATGAGTTCCCATTCAATATCACGCCGGGAACCATCAACACGAAGCTCGGGCGGCCCAGGTAATGAATCCAGTAGTAGCCTCCGGTTGCCTTCAAACGCCGTGTCATATGTGAACGTACTCTTAGCGTATGCGAAATCTCTCACCGGCGAATCAATTGGCCTGCGCGATTTCGAAATAGACACCAGGCTGTCTGCTACTACCCCATGCGTGCCGAATCTTGAGCTTGGACCAATCTGGCTCGTCCTCGATGTGCTCAAAACAGAAACGGCGAATGAGATCCCTAAATTGCTGGTAGAGCGCCCGCGTATTGAAGGTGACGACTATGTTCCAATCGGGGTTGGCTGTATGCAAGTACGCGGCTTTCAATGCCAGTACGATAGTCTTTCCAGAACCAGCAAGGCCTCTAATCCGTTGAGGGCCATCAGGTGTTTCAATGGCAGCGCTTTTTTGCCATTGGTCCAAGTTGGCAATCTCCCTCTCGATTTTTTGCATGATCGCACCGCGTGAGTCTGGTTTCGTCACGTTCGTGCGCTTCGTCGTGGGCTTCATCGTTGCCACACGCTGGATGGCGGCGTTCACCATCTTTAGGTCACTGCCGGAAATCGCACTATAGGCGCCCAATTTGTCCAACAGGCTTTCCAGGCGGCCGATATCCACGCCGGGGAAATGAGGCACAGTCGACTCATCTGGTGCAAAAGTGACTACGTTGATATCCACTGCGAGTTTTCTTCCCTTTAATAGGGGCCTGTATTGGAGCAATTTTCTCTGAAGGCATGTGTAGAGCTCATCCTGACGGTCACGGATCGACTCAAGACTTTCGGTCGTCGTTGATTTCACGAAATCGATAACGACAATGCCATGTTCGAGGCAGGTTAGCAAAGAATCTACGACGATCATCTGATCCGAAGAGGCGATGATCGGATATGCGAGGTAGAGGGTTCCCGTGAAATCTGCTCCTCGCAACATGCCAAGCAATTGTTGCTGCCCAAAGACGTTCTTTCCTCGACCAATCACAACCTCAAGCATTTTGGGTCCTATTTGTTTGGGAACTACGGGATTACCGCTGAGTCTGAACCACCACTTTTACAGTCTTGAACTCTTCGAGTCAAATGTAACAGCATGCCAGCAACGCTGCATCAATCCGCCGAACGGGTGATTCTGCCCTCAAATCCACCCGGAATCGAGCGGCTGGGCGGTCAAAACTACAGAACCGCTCTAGCATGATTCGAGCGCCGCTCGCAATCCCTTTAGCTGTTTTTCCCGTCGATCCCGTAGTTTGAGTTGAAAAGCACCGCGATGGTGCCGCTCTCGGCTATTGGCTCCAGAAGCGGCTAAATTCTGGGCCCAGGAGGAGGTACGGCTGTGGAATTCCATGATGGGTTCGGCGAAGACCTGAGCACCTACGACTTAATCAAGCGTCAACAGAAACTCGGCGCGTCTCCGCTCGTGGTTGATCGACTGACCGCAATGGGTCTGGGCAACACCTTGCGTGATCGCATGAACGCAATGAGCGATCGCCAGATCGGCCAATTGATTTTCGATTTTTGTTGGGCGCAGATGTATGTAGACGTCCTGAGTTAAGCCTTGTCACGCAGGCCATAGATCGGCTGCGTCGCTCCACAGGAGGTGGTATCACGCTTGAGGAAGCCGACGAGAGATTGAAACAGCGACCAATCTGCCCGAAGTGTGGCGGTGTTGAGATGTATCTTCATTATGGAATTGACGAGCCTGATTTCTGGCAGTGTGACTATGTGAGCTGCAGCCGCAAGATATACCTCGGGTGAGCGGTCAGAATGTACAAAGTGTGCGCCGAATCTTTGTGAGAGAGGACGACCATGCTTAACGAGAAGAAAAAACCACGCAAACATTTGCCTTGCAAATCCGCGTCAGCAGCCGGGTTTGAAGCCAATCCTTTGAACCAGTCGAGTGCCCAACCGCCGCATTTAACGGCAGTTTTGTGCAACTCTTTTAACACTGATTCTTTTCGCGAAAGTAATTTGACTTCCCTGCTGGTAATCGCAAGTAGCTGAAAACCCGCTCGTACTGGGCCGTGCGGGGATTCCGGTTAGAGAATGGAGCTTCGCGTGCTCTGTAATAGCGCGGGGATCGTAGTATGTGTGCGCCATTAGAGATCGACCCCTCCCTCACCAAATTGCTCGCCTGATCTAGGCGGGCAAACCCCGTCTTTCCCCTAGGCGTTCGACGATTTGTCATTCGCTTCGTAAGAAGCCGATTGATTCTCCCTCAGGTCTTGATGCTCGCTTTTTGTGTTTGAAGAACTGGCACTGAACAAGCAAGAAACGGAACTCCAGAGTCTGAGGACTCTGTGGAGATACCTAATGAGCACAACTCGTACGCGGCTCTTTGTCGTGGCTTTCACTATAGCGATGCTGTCCGTAATACCGGGCACTGCCTGGGGCCAGCTAACAGTCACCGACGACACCTACGTGTCTGGGGCGGCACCAACCACAGCCAATGGGAGCGTCGGTTCATTGGTCGTGCAAGGGTCCACCACGGGCAAGCCCAGTTACTCGTATATCAGGTTCGACCTGACCAGCCTGGGCGCTGTCTCGGGTGCACAGGTGCAGAAGGCAACCCTGAGATTGTATGTTAGCGCGGTCACGGTGGCCGGCGGATTCGACGTCATTGAACTGACTTCGCCGGCGGGCTGGGTGGAAGGCACCCTGATCTATAACACCCCGAGTGCTAGTTCGCCCAGCGGGACTATGCTCAACGTTAGTCCCATCTCGGTTCCATATCCCAGCGGCAAGTACCAATACATCCTCGTGGACGTCACCCCGGCCGTCCAGCATTGGCTCAACGGAACACAGAACAACGGCCTTGTTCTCAAGCCGCACGATACTTCGATCTCTGTAGCATTCGCTAGCAAAGAGGACACGACCTACAGCCATGACCCGGCATTGAATGTCGTGATGTCACTAACAAACGGTACTGTCACCAGCATCGGTACAGGAGCCGGCCTCACGGGCGGCCCGATTACCAGTTCCGGCACTATCGCCTTGCTGCCAGCCACCGGACTGACGTTGGGCGGTGTGAAAGCTCCGTTTTGTGCCTCAGGAAGTCACTTCAGCGGCATCGCCGTAGACGGAACTCTCAGCTGCACGGCAGATTCGACGGCCAGTAGTCTCAGCTTCAGCGCGATCACCGGCGGTATAAATTCGGGGCAGGGCCTCTTGGTTGGTAATGGATCCTCATTAGCTCCGACCGGTACTGGCACCATTACAGCGACATCGGCCGCAACGGCCTTGAATGTAACCGGCATTGTTGGGGTTCCCAACGGCGGCACGGGAGCGAGCACGGCTGCCGCTGGGCGCGCGAATCTCTTGGCGGCAGCTAGCGGAGCGAATTCGGACATCGCCTCGATGGCGGCTCTAAACAGCGTTAGCAGCGCCGTCAGCTTTACCAATCCCGCCAGCACATTTGCTGGCAACGCGGCCACGGCGACTTCCGCGACTACCGCAGGCAGCGCCGCGACTGCTGGATTCGCCACCAACGCGGGCAACGCCACTACGGCGAATACTGCCAACAGCGCAACCGACGCGAGTAAGCTCGGCGGCATTGTTGCCGCAAACTACGCGAGATTGGACCTGGCCAATATATTCGCCGGCAAGCAAACGCTAGCGCCGTCAACTGCAGGCTACTCTTCGCTCAACGTGCCTAACAGCACGAACGCACCAACAACGCCGGCAATTGGCGACGTGTGGTTGATCAATCTGGATCCGCACCTGCAGTTCCGTGACAAGAACAACGCCACACAGAGTTTAGCCTTCTTGTCCGACTTTACTGGGGGCAACAACACTTATACCGGGAACAACTCGTTCAGCGGGAACAACAGCTTCACGGGCAGCAACACTTTTGCCGGGATCACGGCCAGCAGCTTGAGTGCGAGTGGGAACGTCAGCGCCAACAGTTTCAGTGGACCTCTGACCGGCAACGTGACTGGCAACCTGACGGGCAACGTGCTGGGGAACGTGACCGGTAATCTGTTCGGCAATGCGGATACGGCGACGTTGGCGGGCACGGCCACCAACGCGCTGAACCTGGGCGGTCTGGCGCCAAGCGCGTACGCCGTTCTGGGAGCGGCGAGCAATACGTTCACGGGTAGCGTGAGCGCCGCCAGCTTCAGCGGAGTGGGGACGAACCTGACCAGTTTGAACGCGAGCAATCTGGCCAGCGGCACGGTGAATGACACGGTGCTTTCGACCAACGTGGCGTTGATTACGCGAGCGAATCTGTTCGGCGCGGGCAAGAAGCAGACCTTCACCGCCAACGACAACTCGGTGCTCAATGGCATGGCGGGGCTGAACCTTGCGGGTGTGACTTCCAACCCGCAGAGTCTGGCGCAGGGCGACGTATGGTTCCGCACGGATACCAATCACCTGCAATTCCAGGACGCCAGCAACGCGACGCAGTCGCTCGCCTTCTTGTCCGACTTTACTGGGGGCAACAACACTTATACCGGGAACAACTCGTTCAGCGGGAACAACAGCTTCACGGGCAGCAACACTTTTGCCGGGATCACGGCCAGCAGCTTGAGTGCGAGTGGGAACGTCAGCGCCAACAGTTTCAGTGGACCTCTGACCGGCAACGTGACTGGCAGCCTGACGGGCAACGTGCTGGGGAACGTGACCGGTAATCTGTTCGGCAATGCGGATACGGCGACGTTGGCGGGCACGGCCACCAACGCGCTGAACCTGGGCGGTCTGGCGCCAAGCGCGTACGCCGTTCTGGGAGCGGCGAGCAATACGTTCACGGGTAGCGTGAGCGCCGCCAGCTTCAGCGGAGTGGGGACGAACCTGACCAGTTTGAACGCGAGCAATCTGGCCAGCGGCACGGTGAATGACACGGTGCTTTCGACCAACGTGGCGTTGATTACGCGAGCGAATCTGTTCGGCGCGGGCAAGAAGCAGACCTTCACCGCCAACGACAACTCGGTGCTCAATGGCATGGCGGGGCTGAACCTTGCGGGTGTGACTTCCAACCCGCAGAGTCTGGCGCAGGGCGACGTATGGTTCCGCACGGATACCAATCACCTGCAATTCCAGGACGCCAGCAACGCGACGCAGTCGCTCGCCTTCTTGTCCGACTTTACTGGGGGCAACAACACTTATACCGGGAACAACTCGTTCAGCGGGAACAACAGCTTCACGGGCAGCAACACTTTTGCCGGGATCACGGCCAGCAGCTTGAGTGCGAGTGGGAACGTCAGCGCCAACAGTTTCAGTGGACCTCTGACCGGCAACGTGACTGGCAACCTGACGGGCAACGTGCTGGGGAACGTGACCGGTAATCTGTTCGGCAATGCGGATACGGCGACGTTGGCGGGCACGGCCACCAACGCGCTGAACCTGGGCGGTCTGGCGCCAAGCGCGTACGCCGTTCTGGGAGCGGCGAGCAATACGTTCACGGGTAGCGTGAGCGCCGCCAGCTTCAGCGGAGTGGGGACGAACCTGACCAGTTTGAACGCGAGCAATCTGGCCAGCGGCACGGTGAATGACACGGTGCTTTCGACCAACGTGGCGTTGATCACGCGAGCGAACCTGTTCGGCGCGGGCAAGAAGCAGACCTTCACCGCCAACGACAACTCGGTGCTCAATGGCATGGCGGGGCTGAACCTTGCGGGTGTGACTTCCAACCCGCAGAGTCTGACGCAGGGCGACGTATGGTTCCGCACGGATACCGATCACCTGCAATTCCAGGACGCCAGCAACGCGACGCAGTCGCTCGCCTTCTTGTCCGACTTTACTGGGGGCAACAACACTTATACCGGGAACAACTCGTTCAGCGGAGCTAACACGTTCAGCAATGCCGGCAACTTATTCACCGGCAGCGGCGCGGGGTTGACCGCTCTGAACGCAGGTAACCTGGCCAGCGGAATCGTACCCTCAGCCCGGCTCACCGGCAGCTACGCCATCGACGTCAGCGGCAACGCCGCCACGGCCACCACGGCGGCCTTCGCTACCGGCGCGGGCAGCGCGGCCTCGGTGCCGTTCAGCGGAGTGGCCGCCGGAACGAACACTGCGGCACTGACCGTTGGCCCGGGCGGGTCGCTTATCACTAGTGGCACCGGTTCCATTGACGCCACCCAGTTGGGCGGCGTGCCGGCGGCCACCTACGTCCGGACTGATCAAGCCAACATATACGGCGCAGGCAACAAGCAGACCTTCGTCGCCGACGCTACTCCTACGACAGGCAAGGCAGGACTGAACGTGGCTGGAATCACTGGCGATCCGGCGATGCTGGCATCCGGCGACCTGTGGTTTGACCTGGGTCTGGACCACCTGAGATTCCGGGACAACTCGTCGGCGTCCCACACGTTAATGTTCCAGGACGACACCATCCAGAACAATCAATTGCAGAACAACTCAATCACAGTCAGTGCCGGTAACCCTGGAATCAGCGTGTCCGGCAGCCCGGTCGCGCTGGGCGGCACGGTGTCCGTTAGCAACGCTGGCGTGCTGAGCAACATCGCCGGAACGGGTATCTCGGTGAGCAGTGCGACGGGTAACGTGATCATAGCTAATAGCGGCGTTACCAGCTTCAACAGTTCAACCGGAGCAGTCACTGGCGTCAGCTCAGTCACGGCGGGAAATGCGGGAATCTTAATCGGAGGCACGGCGGCAAATCCGACGATCGCCAACGCCGGTGTGCTGAGCTTCAATGGAAATGTTGGAAACATTCTCGCCGTCTTCCCTGCGAATACTACTGCTGTAACGCACCAGTTCTTTACGTCGTATAACGCATTGACTGGGGTATTCACCCAGGCGCAGCCTTCGCTCGCAGACCTTACCGGCACAGACTCCGCGACTAGCCACCTGGTTTACAACAATCAGGCCAATGCGTTTACAGGCGGCAAGCAAACGCTCGCACCTTCCGCAACCGGTTTTGCCTCACTGAATTTCCCGAATTCCGGTGTCACCCCCACAACACCGGCACCGGCGATCGGCGATCTGTGGCTTACGACCGGTGATCCCCACCTGCAGTTTCAAAGTGCCGCTGGGACGACTAAGAGCCTGGCCTTCACCACTGACGTTGGTGGCGGGACGGTGGGGGGAGATCTCAGCGGCACGGTTTCGAACGCGACGGTTGCCAAGGTGAATGGAGTCAGTTACGGCCCCACCCCATCCACTAATACCGTTCCAGTCGTGACTGCTAGCAACACGGTCACTTATGAACAGGTGCCAAACGCGGCGCTGGCCAATAGCAGCACGTCGGTAAATGGTCAGACCTGCACACTTGGCGGCTCGTGCACAGTTACGGCTGTCCCGAGCGGCTCGGCGGGTGGCGACCTCTCGAGCAACTATCCAGGCCCAACAGTGGCCAAGATCAATGGATCGCCTCTGGGAACTACAACGGGTGCGAGCAGCGGCCAGGTGCTTGCATGGAACGGTACGCAGTGGGCGGCCGCATCTGTCACCGGCGGAGGCTTCGCGTCACAGACGAAGAACACGGTATTCGCAGCTCCCGATGGAACCAATGGCACGCCGAGTTTCCGGGCTATTGCCGCGAACGACCTGCCGGCGGCGACCTCCAGCGCGTTTGGCGCGGTGAGGCCGACGATCGTGAATGCCGTCACGAATGGCGTTAACCTGAAAAACGCTACTGTGACTTTTGCCGTTAATTGTGCGGCGGGTCGGTTTGTTCTCGGTGGCGGTGTTAACACCGATGTCACAACTCAGGTTATGGTCATGGCAAGTTATCCATCGGCGGCGGGCACGTGGACCGCGACGTTGCAGGGAATGAACAACAACGCCGCAAACAGCGTCCAAGTGACCGTTTACGCCGTATGCTCAGGCAATTAGTACGGCGACCTGGCAAGGACGTTATGAGAAGGGAATACTCAATGAAAAGTTACTTGAGACCCAGCATTCTTGTGACAGTGATTGTAGCTTGGGTAACGCTGGCCGGCTCCGGCGCATTTGCCCAGGCCGGGGGTGGAAACTACGACTTGATCGTCAACCAGACAGCTTCGACGTCGTGCTCCGCCGGAGAGCTGGTCGCGCTCAGCGGCAAACTCCACCTTGAGCTTTCCGTCACTACGATCACCGACACAACTACGAGTCCAGCTACGCTTATCTATGTTTATCAGGTAACGATTTCCAGCGATCTCTCCGGCGTCGGCCAGACCACTCAGACCAACTACATCGCGAGCACCGCTTACTCCGGGGGTTCACAATCAGCCAGCTCACCTGCCCAATTTACGGTGGTGTTGCGGTACGGCTTGGACTCGCAGGGCGTTGCTCCCAGCCTGATGCTGAACCAGATTGTGAACAGCACGGTTGATAACACAGGCAAGATCAGTGCGACGCTCGTGAACAGCTCGACCGACTGTGTCGACCAGCCGAGCGATGGGAGCTAGGGACAAGGATTTTGGCAGTATGAAGACGAACGAAAAGACCGACATCGCTCTGCCGCTAACGCCAAAGATTTCGCCAAGCGACGACCACGACGTCATGCCGGGCGAGTTTGCGGGCATGTACCATGCGGGCTACGAGACCGGCCTCGCTAGCGGACGGGAGTCAGGTTACCGGCAAGGTTATGAAGCCGGGTTCGAGGACGGCCGTCGGCAGGACGACGCTGGCAGCGCTGCCGCTGCTGCGGCCGTCGAGAACGCCCCCGAAATCGTCGCTGAGATGGGCAAGGTGCGCCTTTTTGGCCTGCCCTGCATCAAGTGCCGAAGGCTCATGTACAGCGACGAGGCCAGATGCGCGTATTGCAAGGCTCCGAGAGCGGCGAGGCTCGGGGATCCGCCATCCGCAACCAGTTGTGTTCCGGAGGAGGGGTCACAACGGGAACCGGATGGCGGATTGCAGCCGCTGCGAATTTCCCGGGAGAAGTGAAAACAATTGCAGAGTTCGAACTACCAGGGACGGTTCCACAGGTTGCACAAGGGCTTACGACAGCTTTGATGGCAGCGCAAGTGCAATTGCAAACCTGGCTGTTAGAGACGAACAACACAGTGGCACGAAGGTAACAAAAGGTAACAACTGAAGGTACCATGCGAAGCTGGGGGAGGATCAAGATGTTCGAAGGCTCCAAGAGGGTAGCGCTCAAGCTGACGATTTTATTGCTGGCGTTTGCGGCCAGCCAGGCCACGTTGTTGGGGCAGTCCACGCCGCCCATCACCTATACGTACGCCGCTTCGGTAACCAACCAGGCAACGACCAACAGTTGTTCTGCCGGCGAACCCGTGAACCTGACAGGGACAGTCCAGTTCAGTTATCAGGTCGCAACCGATCCGGCCACGGGCAAGAACCAGTTCTCCATCACTGCGTCAAACAATTTGACCGGAGTCGGCCAGACTACGACCGGGAACTATACCGCCAGCGACTCGGCAGACTATGTGCTGAGTTCCGGCCAGCCGTCCACCGAAGCGACCGTGCAGTTGAAATCCGACCTGGTGTCGCAAGGTTCGGGTCCCAGCATGACGTTGGTTCAGACGTTAGACATCACGCTCGACACCTACGGAAATATCTCTGCCCAGGTGACCGATAGCAGTACGCAGTGTGGCAACTAGTGCAAATAGCCTGCCCGCCTTCGCGTGCGGATGGGGAATGAACCCCGAACGGGTTATCCAAGGGAGGAAGTTACAATGTTCGCAAAGCGCTTAACAGTTTTATCCGGGTTGGCCCTGCTGACTCTGGTGCCGGTTAATTCGGCATCCGCTCAAAACCCCGGCTTTAGTTGCAGTGCCCCCGACTCGAAGTCCACGGTCAACTACAACCTCCATAACCCCATCAGCCAGACCCTGACCAATAGCTGCACTAGTCCGGCGACCACCGTGAATCTGGGCGGAGAATTCTTCTTCGAGTTTCATTGCGAAACCAAAGCGAACGGTGATCTCCACGAGCACTGGACTTCGCACTACAACCTCACCGGCACGGATACAAATGGCGTCAAGTATGTGGGGAAGGAACAGCAGAATTATGACCTGAAGCTCGACCCTGACGGCACTTTCCCTCCGGTGCCAACCTCTGATTTCAGGACATCCGACAAGTTCAAGCTGATCGCCCAAGGTCCGACTCCGGACATGATTATGACTCAGAAGCTGCATATCAGGGTGGACGCCAACAACAACGTCACAGTCGAGAAAGACGGTGACCCCGTCGTCAAGTGCAAATAGTTCGGCGGCGGGTTTGGAAGAATGGCACTTTTGAGGGGAGACAACGGCGTGACAAAAGCATCCACGATCGCACTTGTGGTGCTGGCTTCGACTTTAGTCGCACCGGCGTGGAGCGGCAGTAGGATGGGGACGATCACGCCGAGCTCGGGGTACTTGGGCGTGCCATTAATCCGGTGAGTACCCGGTCCCACAGACGACGAAAGTGCCTCTCTCGGCCTCTGAGCAGAGCGGGTGGGCCTGTTGGCAATTCTGCATCGCCGTCAGGACCATAGTCACCTACAACGCCGCATAAGGCAGAACACGCTCCGGCTACCCGCTGGAGCCTTTTGCTTTTTTACGCGATCTAAGCCGGGTACCCGTCGGGTACCTTTTTCACTATATTTTTTACCAATAACGCGGGTAAAATAACGCTGGCTAATACCTCAGCCTTTGAAATCAACTCAGCGTAGAATCCCTCCCTCTCCGCCATTACCTTACTTATCTGGCACTTGCAAGCCGGTGATACCTACACTGATTCCTAGTTGAATCGGGGGGTATCATCCGTGGCGAACACGCAGAGCAAAGACGTAAACCTCACCAAACGAGTCCAAACCAGCAAGGGGCTGCGCTACTGCCCTGTCGCGCTGTCTGCAAATGGCCGCGTCAAGCCCGATTTGGTCATCGTCAACGGCCAGCAGGAACGACACCCCGAAGGTGCCTATTACCTTGAGTGGCGCGAGAACGGCAAGCGGGTGCGCCTGTCGGTGGGCAAAGATGCAGCCGATGCCAGCGCGAGACGGCTACGCAAAGAAGCCGAGTTGAACGCGGTGAACCACGGCGTCGGCGTGGTACCGGAGAACGGCAACGGACAGCGGTCACTCTCTACGACTGTGGCCGAGTACCTTGAGGAAACGAAGCTCAGCAAGAAACCGAAGACGTTAGCAGCGTACAGCACGGCTCTCGGGTACTTCGTGGAGTCTTGCCACAAGATCAATCTGGCAGACGTTGACCGCAAGGACTTGCTCAAGTTCGCAGCCTTCCTTCGGGATGAGAAGGGCCAGGCACCACGCAGCGTGTACAACAAGTTTGAGAACGCGATGACGTTCCTCAAGGCGCAAGGGATTCGCGGACTCGTAGGAAAGAGCGACTGGCCGCGATTCGTAGAAGAAGAACCGGAGGTGTACGAGAAAGAAGAGCTCGACACTCTGTTCGCAAAGTGTGATGCAAAGGAGCGACTCTGGTTCGAGTTCTTCCTGATGACCGGAATGCGTGAACAGGAGGTGATGCACTGTTCATGGGCAGATGTGAATCTGTCGCGAAGCACGATCACTGTGCGTTACAAGCCAGAGTACGGTTTCAGCCCGAAGAATTACCGTGAACGCGAGATTCCTGTCCCTGCAAAGCTCATCACGAGCCTGAAGGCATGGAAGGCGAAGTCCGATAAAACCTGTGGGCTGGTGTTTCCAACAGCGGGGTGTAGCCCGAAGCTCAACTTTCTAGACGACCTGAAAGCCGTCGCCGAACGTGCGAATCTCCAGAAGGGCGACTTCTGGCTGCACAAATTCCGTGCGACGTTCGCGACGTGGTCGCTCTGGGGTGGCGTTGACCTGCGCACTGTCCAGCAATGGCTCGGGCACTCAGACATGGAAAGCACGATGCGTTATCTCAAACCGTCCCGTAGCCAGCAGGTGCGTGAGAAAGTGAACGAGATATTTGGAGGGGACCAATGATCGATACGCCATACCAATTCAAATCTCTAGCGTCTCGCGTTAGAGGCATGCACGGTGCGCTGGATGCCGACGAGTTGGCGAAGTTGCTCGGGGTGGCGAAAGTCAATGTGAGTTCTGAGTGTTCGTCGTCAGAACCTCTGAGACCTGCCCGAGAACCTGCTCGCAAGGTACAACAGGCACGTCCCGGGCATCGTCCATTGGCCGCTTTTGAAGTGATCACCGAGGCTCAGCACGGCGCCTCCCTGGCTTTGCTGTGCTCTTTCTTAGATTTGGGTGCGAGATGTGTACCGGATTAAAGAAAATTGCGGATTACGTGAAGGTGCACCACTGACGGGTCTGTACTGAGACATCCACGGCCAAGAGGTTTGGGGAAGGTTATGTGTCCGCTGAGTGCCAAATCCCTCCAGTCGGGCGCGGTGCGATAATGTTGCCGGCGGAGACGTAGCACCCCGCCGAAGATTGTCACCTGTTTCTTGCTGCTTCCGCGATCCGCGCCAGTATCTTATCCAGTTCTTGCCGCGAATAGTATTTTCCGGCTACGACTACCGCCGCGATCTTGCGTGTATTCCGGATATCCTCCAGCGGATTCGCTTCCAACAACACGAGATCAGCCGCGTGCCCGGTCTCGACCACGCCGAATTTGTCCAGCTTGGCGAGAAATAGCGCCGGATTGAATGTGGCTGATTGTAAGGCCTGCGTTGGGCTGAAGCCGCTCTCTACCAACCACTCCAATTCTGTGTGTAGGCTGAAACCCGGAAAAACGTAAGGATCAGGGCTGTCGCTCCCAGCCATGAACTGTACCCCGGCGCGCCGCATGATATTGACCAACTCGAGCTCGCGCGCGGATTGTTTCGTCGCGAGTTCCAATACTTCCGGCGACGTCCGCAGTCGCAGTTTTTCTAGTTCCCACTGACGCCGGACAGAAATAGGGACATACTTCAGTCGTGGATCAGCCGTCAAACTTGTATCACCTAACCTCGCGATCGTCTGCGACCATACGAGCGCGGGCACCTGCCAGGTATTATTGTTCGAGAGTTGCACGAACAGGTTCCAAGCCTTCTCGGGATCGTAGGTCGCCACGGCTAAAGTGGCGACGCTTGCATGAGGCGAGACATCCTGGTTAGCCAGCGCCAGCGACCCCTGTTGCCGCAGCGCATCCTCTTTGGACGAGCACGCTAGTAGAATTCCAGTCAGACGTTCGATGCTCCTCTGTCCCGCGGCGGAAGCTTCTGCGGCAGTAATTGAGTCCGGGACAGGCCCGTCGAACTGAATCTTCAGTTTCGCTGCCTCGTCCGCAACGGCGAAATAAGAGTCACGTGAAATATCGGACCGGATCGTCAGCAGGTTCACCCCGCGCTTTTTCAATTTTGCGACGGCCTCGCGAGCTTCTGCGGGATTGTTCACGGCGACGGTTTGAGTGTTGCTCTTTCCACTGGACAAGAATGGGCCTGCGAACAAAATATGCGGGCCAGGCAATGCGCGATCTTCAACTCTCTGGAGCTGCTGTTCAAGTAGATTCGGATCCCCGCCCATGTCGCGCACGCCTGTCACACCATTTGCAACATACAGGGGATAGATGATCTTCTCGTCCCAAGCCGCCGATGAGCCCGCAGTGTGCACGTCCATATCCCACAAACCCGGCATGATGTACTTGCCGGCCGCGTTGATCACGCGAACGTTATGATTCTCGGAGATCAAGCCAAACCTGGCGACCGCCTGAATTCGGCCGCTCCTCACTACCACGGTCATGTCGGGCAGTATCCTGCCATCACGCGTATCCACGACATTCACATTGGTGAAAACGAGCGTCTGCACCGATGGCTCCGCCTTTGACTGTGCCCAGATGCACGGGTTCATGCAGAGAAAGGCTAGTAAGAATACGCGCATTCCCCAACCTCACGAAGAGGTAGAAAAAACAATTGGGGAAGCTTATGACCGAGCAGAAGCCCAGTCAACTAATTTCAGCAGCCCGGTTTCTCTGGCGCACCAGATCCGCCTGGAATGTCCATTCCTGGTCACGCGTGCCGCGGTCTCAATGGCATACTGATGCGCACTGCCGAATCTCCCGCCATACTGCCATCGATCGCAGCCGGTTAGAAAATGTCGATGTAACTTTTCCCGCTTCCCTAGAATCTGAGGTTGTGCGGTAAGGCATATTCGGGAGAGTTAGGATGGATATAGTGAGCGCTGGTAGCGCAGATATCGATCGTGCAATGCTGGGAGTGCGCTCGACGCGCCTCCAGTCGAGGCTGGAAACAGCAGGGGTTTCGGTCTCGCGATACGGATTGGTTGTGGTCTTATTGCTCATTGGAGTGCTGAAGTTCACTCCCGCAGAAGCAGCGGGCATCCAGCCATTGGTCGCACACAGCCCGCTGATGTCGTGGATGTATGGTCTGCTGAGCGTGCAAGGGGTTTCCAACGTGATCGGTGCCATTGAGATCGCCATCGCAACTCTCATGGCGCTTCGCCCGCTATCCCCCAAGGCATCGTTGGTGGGTAGCTTGGGAGGGGTCGTAACTTTCCTGCTCACCGTCAGCTTCCTCCTCTCCACGCCAGGCGCTGCGCAATTGAAGTACGGCTTTCCAGTTCTGGGAGATGCCGGGCAGTTTCTGATTAAGGACCTGGTGCTGCTAGGCGCTTCGTTTTGGACAGCCGCGGAGGCCTACGGTGCGGCCCAGAGATAGGGTAAAACGGTGACCCACTCCTCCTCACGTTTGTTGTGCGTACTGTCGGCAATAGGAATGGCCGTAGGCTGTTCCCTCATCCCTGCTTTGTGCGCACAGACGCTGACCGATGATGTGCACGTGACCCCTCGGCAGCCGGATCAAGACAAGTCCATCAAAGATCCATCGCTAACAGCGCTCAACAAGCCCGTCAAAGCGGTCGTGAATCTGGTGCTCCTGCCGGTAACGATTACAGATCTCTTGAACCGTCCAGTCACAGGTCTGGAGAAAGACAACTTTAAGGTGTTTGAGGGAAAGGAACCACAGGATATCCGGCACTTCTCGGGTGAGGATCTGCCGGTTTCACTGGGCGTGATCTTCGACACGAGTGGCAGCATGAGCAGCAAATTTGATCGGGCGCGCGAGGCAATCGTGGAGTTCTTCAAGACTGCTAATCCACAAGACGAGTTCTTTATGATCGCTTTCTCTGATAGACCAGAAGAGATGTCGGACTTTACGAGCTCAGTCGATGACATTCAGGGAAAGCTGCTGTACACGATGCCCAAGGGCCGGACGGCGTTGTTGGATGCCATTTACTTCGGCATCAGCAAAATGCGGCAAGCCAAGTACCAAAAGAAAGCGCTGCTGATCATCTCGGATGGTGGGGACAATCGCAGCCGATATACAGAAGGTGAGATCAAGAGCCTGGTAAAGGAAGGGGACGTGCTGCTCTACGCCATCGGCATCTACGACCGGTATTTCCCAACTGAAGAAGAACGCCTGGGTCCGCAGTTATTGGATGATATTACGCAACTCACAGGCGGGCGCGCTTTTACGGTCGACAACCCCGATGACTTGGTAGACATTGCCACAAAAATTGGTATTGAACTCCGCAACCAGTATGTGCTCGGATATCGCCCGAAGAATCTTATACCCGATGGCAAATGGCACAAGGTGAAAGTGAAACTTGTGCCGCCTAATGGCTTACCGCCACTGCAAGTTCATGCCAAGGCAGGATATTACGCGCCTTCGAGTTAGGCTTTCTTGATTCCCCGTACTTCGGGCTGCAGTCGCCCACCGGGTCGCAAGCCTACGGGAAAACGTTAAGAAGGAACATGGAAACAATCGGACAACGAAGAAGCTGCTCTGGGGGCACGAATCTCGTAGTCTTGAAGGCAGAGATTTTGTCCGCATTGTCTTTGGTTGGCACCGCCACAACCACGGAAGAACTCAGGCAAGCGAACTGGGCCTATAAGAAAGCCCTCAGCACTGCTCGAAGCATGGGCTATCGTCCACACATCCGAGCAGCGGACAACCAGCAAATTCGAGTGGACTGGGTAGCCATAGACGGAGGTACATTCTGCGAAGCTCATGCCAGGATTTCGCGTCAGGCCCCGATGACATCCAAAGAGTGAAAGAGGTTGAATGTCGCGAGAGAGCCTGGATAAAGTCTTGCGCTGGGTCACTTTCCCTTGGGTGCTGACCACTTTAGTTTTAGTTCTGCTTACTACTACGAGCTCAGAAGCCATGAGGATCGCAAGCGCGGCGAGTGCATTCCCGAAGCATTACTACTCCCAGAAGTTTCTTCTGGAACGCCTCCAGGACTATTGGGGAGACCAACTGAAGAATCCTCTGTTGCTGGCACGGCTGCACCGCAACGTGACCGTGGATGGCCGTTACCTCGCCATCCCCACAGAGCAGTACCTGGACATCAAGACCTGGGGTCAGGCCAATGACATCTGGATCAAGGTCGCACAAGAATTGGGGGAGCAGGCGCTCTGCCTCGCACTGCACAACGCCGGTCTGAAGCCACACGATTTGGGAGCCTTGTTGTTCACGACAGTCACCGGAATCGCAAGCCCGTCCATCGACGCTCTGCTGATCAATCGCATGGGACTTCCGCCCAACATTCGCCGCACTCCGATTTTTGGCCTGGGATGCGTGGCTGGCGCCGCCGGAATTGCGCGCGCCGCAGATTACGTTCGCGCCTACCCTTCGCAGGCGGCGGCTCTGGTATCGGTGGAGCTCTGTTCGCTCACCCTGCAGCGCGAAGATCTGTCGGTCGCGAACCTGATCTCGTCGGGCCTTTTCGCCGATGGCTCTGCCGCCGTCATTGTGACAGGTGCGGAATTTGAGTCCTCGGGCTCTGAGATTTCTGGGCCTAAAATTCTCGCGACCCGGTCGGTCTTCTATCCCGGCACAGAGGAAATGATGGGCTGGAATATTTCCGAGAAAGGCTTCCGCATCGTGCTGTCGACCGAGGTTCCGAATCTGATTCGGCAAAACCTAGGGCGGGACGTGGACGCGTTTCTGGCGGACAACGGATACCGGCGAAGCGACCTTCAAAGCTGGGTTCTACACACCGGAGGACCGAAGGTGCTCGAGGCCTGCGCCACAGCACTCGGGTTGCACAATGGACAGCTGGATGCCTCCTGGGATTGCCTGCGTAAGGTAGGAAATCTTTCTTCGGCTTCAGTGCTGGTTGTGCTCGAAGATGTAATAAAGCACCGCCGTCCTGAGCCGGGCGCGATGGGTCTGCTTGCCGCCATGGGGCCTGGTTTTTGTTCCGAGCTTCTACTTCTGCAATGGTAAGGTACGTGGTTGTTGAATTCGGCAGATGTCTTCGTGATCGGTAGCTGCCCAGCCAGGATTACGTAGGGGTTCCCGACGGGACAAGCCGCCGATTGATCAAGCCCTGCAGTGAGCTCCCTTACGCCGCTGCGGTTCACGGTGGGGCGGACCACACTGTCGGGCTGGGGACCGATCTCCTTTGGCAGAGCGTAGTAACGGGGATTTCCATCCAGGAAATCCAGCTAGGGAAGCGCAGGATCCGCAGCTAAGTTTCGATCTCTTTTCTGCACGACACGCTGTAGCGAAAGGGAAGGAACCATTCGATGCACGCCCGCTCTGCCGGAATGCCGGCTTCAGCCAACAGGTGCCGCCAGTCATCTGCTGCAAAGGCTCGCGCGACCGAAACGGGCCCATCGTGCCGCGCCATGCGGTTCACGGGCAGAAACCGTGTGGCATATTTTATGAAGAAATAAGGCAGGATGTGACGGTGCAGGTCGTTGATGAACCAGCCGTGCGCGGCATAACGGTCCATCCAGCGGATAAAACGAACCAGATCCGCGTCTCCGAGGTGATGGGTGAAAGACGAACTGACGATAAAATCTGTCCGGAGCGGATCCATTCGAGCGAGGACGTCGGCTGTTTCAAAACGGATGGACATCTCCGGCGGCGTGGACTCTGCCGCCGATCTTGTCGACCAGGGGTTGACATCAACTCCTGTCAGATCGAGCTTCAAATTCTTCCCGCGCGCCCATTTCCTCAACTGCCGCAACATGCCGCCACCGCCGCTGCCGACGTCGAGAACCGATATCGGCCGCCCTGCTGGAAAATCCGCTAGGGCGCGCTTTAGCCAGAGCATGGTCGGACGGTAAGCGAGCGTCAAAACGTTGATACGCTCGAGATCACGCAGATAGTCATCGAATTCCTTAAAGGAAACCGGATCGGTATCCATCAGTTCGGTCGCCGTGCTGCGCCGGCTGAAATCCTGCTGGGTCACGATTCACCTGCCCGCTGCTTCGAACAGCATGCTCTCGAACGGCGGCGCAATTTGGCGCGGGACCCGGTGGGGATACGATTCTGATAGGCATCGGTCATGGCGCTTCACCATGCCGCAGTTTTTGGACCATTAGCAGTTCGGTGACCCCCCCAAAAAAGAGACGGGAATCGATCACAGAAAATCCTTTGTCCCGGAAAATATCCCGCAAGTGAGGGCGGTCGGGAAAGCGCTGGAGGCTTTCGGCTATGTAGCTATAGACTTCATGATTGCGGTGCAGAAGCGTACCCCACAGTCCGGTCCATATCTTCAGACCCCAGTATTCCATCTTCTGTGGGATCTTTCCGCCCGGTTTGGAGAAATCTAGAAAGGCCGCCACGCCGCAGGGTTTTAGAACGCGGCTGATTTCGTCAATAGCTGTTCCGAGGTCCGGTGCATTCCGCAGGGCGTAGCCACCGGTGACGATGTCCACGGATTCGGAAACGATGTCAAGCGATCCCATATCCTGGTTGGCGAAACTGACATTCGGATGAGTATTGCGGTGACGGGCGATATCCAGCATCGGCTCGGTGATGTCCACTCCGGCGATGCGGCCACGCGGGTATTTGCCGGCAAGCAGAAACGCGATGTCGCCGGTGCCGCAGGCGAGATCAACGCAAACAGGGGACTCGTGAGAGGGAAGCAATGAAATCAGAGTGCGCTTCCATGCCGCGTCGCGTCCGAAAGAAAGTACTCTAGTGATGAAATCGTACCGGGGCGCGACCTCGGAAAAATTCCTTTCGGTATAGTATTTCTTCGTCTCGGCATTCTCGAGATGATCGCCGATTTTCAAAACAAAGCGACCGGTCACTGGATCTCCATTTTCAAAAGGTCCGCGAAAGTGCTTACAGCAGACCAACGATGGTTTGTGGTTTCGGTTGCCGCGTTCCCAGATTTCTTGTCCACCATACTCCATAATTCGCGTCGCAGCGCGGCAGCCGGGAGAGTTGCAGGCTGCCTATTGCTTAAAGACCAACGGAGGCCCGCTGACTCGCTTCCCCTTGAGGT
>CAWBJB010000004.1:0-274153 GCA_963788945.1 Terriglobia bacterium
GGTAAGCGCGCACCGTCGAGCTATGCGCCAAGCTGAAACCGCTGAACCTTACGTGGTCGTGCACATCGCGCGTGACTACCGACTATGAAACCCTGAAGGCGATGAAGGAAGCGGGTTGCCGACTGTTGATTGTCGGTTATGAGTCCGGCGACCAGCAGATCCTCAAGAACATCAAGAAGGGCGCAACGCTGGAGCGTGCCCGCCAGTTCACCAAGGATTGCCACAAACTCGGCCTGGTCATCCACGGTGACTTCATCATGGGCTTGCCCGGGGAGACCCACGAGACCATCAACAACACGATTGCGTTCGCCAAGGAACTGGACGTCGAGACGATCCAGGTTTCGGTAGCTCACGCCTATCCCGGCACCGAGCTTTATGACTACGCGATGAAGAACGGCTTCATGGTTGCGGATAGCAAGATGGTGGATGAGGGCGGGCACCAGATGGCCCAGATCCAATATCCGGGCTTGCCTGCGGATGAAATCATGGGCGCCGTTCATCGCTTCTACGACGAGTATTATTTCCGGCCCAAGGCCGTCTACCGCATTCTCAGGAAAGCGGTGTTTAACGGTGTTGAACGCAAGCGGCTGTACAAAGAAGCCAGAAGCTTCCTCAAGCTGCGCGCGTCGCGCAACAAGTGGGTCAAGGAAAAGCGCGCAAAGGGAGAGTCTGCGACAGTAGCGGAGCCAGCAAAGGCCTAACGGTTGGCTCGCTGCCTTCTCTTAGACTGTTCCGGCTAGGATCGAGCGGGAGACGTAGCATACTACGTCTCTACGGCGAGTTCTAAAGCGGGCTCCGATTTTTTCTTGGGTGTCCGGAATTTATTCCGGGAAAGAAAGTGTGACTTTTCGCAAGTATCTGGTGCTGGCCGGTGTAACGCTCTTTGCGGCCATCGGTGATTCCCTTCTGGCTCGCGGCATGCAGCAGGTGGGCCAAATCTCCTTGCGGCGCCTGCCCGACATCATTCTGACCATCCTGAATCCCTGGGTCGCCGCGGGAATTCTGTTTCTGCTGGCATTCTTCGCGGCCTACATGACCGCTCTCTCCTGGGCTGATCTCACCTACGTTCTGCCCGCGACGTCACTGGGATACGTCTTACTCGCGCTGATTGCGAAATTCCTGCTGCATGAGCAGGTGACCACCATGCGCTGGCTGGGCATTGCCCTGATTTCAGCCGGGGTCGGATTCGTCACCCAGGGTCCTGCTTTGACCTCTCATCCAGCGGAGGGCCAGGCAACTGAAAGAGTGGCTGAACCGGTCGCGTCGAGGACTGACCCATGAAACACGCCTACACATGGGGAGCGATTCTGGCCATCGTTCTCGCCTCGACCACCGGAGATGTCCTGCTCTCGCGGGCCATGAAGCGCGTCGGCGACGTCGGAGAGCTCTGGCGCCGTTCCGGCCTGCTGACGGTGGCTGGCCGCATCCTGAGCAGTCCCAGTTTCCTGCTCGGAATTTTCATGATGGCGATGGCGTTTTACAGCCTGCTCTTCGCCCTCTCCTGGGCGGATGTGAGCCTGGTGGCGCCGGCGTCGGCATCGCTTACCTTCGTAGCCAATGCAATTGCGGCCAGGATTTTCCTGCACGAACGTGTCGATCATCGCCGCTGGATCGCAGCGCTGCTGGTGGCAGGAGGCGTGGTGCTGCTCGCGGCCTGACGATAATAATCGGGTAATCAAAGCACTCGCACAGTCTCGACGCACCTGACCGATATGCCTACTCCCGCCATTCCCGATTTTCTCTACGGCACCGCCTGGAAGGAAGACCGCACTGCGGCTCTCACCGAACTGGCGCTGCGCACGGGTTTTCGCGCTATCGATACCGCCAACCAACGAAAGCACTACTTCGAAGCCGGAGTTGGCGAGGGTCTGGCCGCCGCGTATCGCGACGGAGTGGCAACTCGCGCCGATCTTTTCCTGCAAACCAAGTTCACTTATCAGCGCGGACAGGACCACCGCTTGCCATACGATCCCTCGGCCAGCTTGTCTTTGCAGGTGGCGCAGTCAATGGCAAGCTCGCTCGAGCATCTTGGCACGGACTACGTGGACAGCTATGTGCTGCATGGGCCGTCCGCGTACGAATGGACCGATGACGATGCCGAGGTTTGGGAGGCGATGAGGAAAGAGCGCGACGCTGGACGCACCCGGCTCCTCGGCGTCAGCAATATGTCACTGCTCCACCTCGAGCAGATGCTGGACACCCAGACAGAAGTTCCCGCCTTCGTGCAAAATCGCTGCTATGCCCGCCACGGCTGGGACCGCAAGGTGCGGGCATTTTGCCGGAAGCACAACATCATCTATCAGGGATTTTCACTGCTGACCGCGAATGCCGAGGTTCTACGCCATCCTCTGGTCGTTGAAATCGCTACGCTTGCAGAAGCTACTCCGGCGCAGCTGGTGTTCAGCTTTTCACGAGCCGTCGGAATGCTACCCCTCACAGGTACTTCCAACCCCGAGCACATGAAGCAGGATCTAGCAAGCCGGGAGTTAACCCTCCCGGAGGACGCAGTGCAGGCGGTTGAGTCTCTGGCGGGCTAGGTACAGCTGGTGAGAGTACCTAGGTGGGTGATAGGGATCAGTGATGACCTGGAATTCCATTCTTGACGAAACGACGTACTCACCCAACTGGCCGCAAAAGCAGGTCCCTCCACTGCGCTCGCTTCGCTTCGGTCCGGTCGGGATGACAGATTGTGCAATAGAGGTCAGCTCACGCGTGAGTGATGCAAACGCTCACGGAAGTATTCCTTCCAGCTCTCGGGTAGGACCGCAACTTTCAACGCGCGCTGTAATGAAGTCAGGTCATCATTCCCGTATCGTTTCGCGATATACAGCCGGGTGATTTCCGTAACCAGTACGGCGTTCGGATCGCGCGCAATTACCTTAATCTCGTCGCCAGCGCCAACTTCCCCTTCGCGGGTCACGGCCACATAAAAACCCATCCGCCCACTGGCGAGGAATCGCTTCACCATGTCGTCCAATTCAAACCGCACCCCCAGTTTGTAGCAAGGTAGGCGAGGCTGAGTTACCACCACTTCCGCCGAACCGACCGAATACCGATCACCCAAGTGCACCGAGTCTTCCAGCAAGCCATCAATCGTAAAGTTTTCTCCGAAGCTGCCCATCGGTAGGTCGCGGCCGGGCAACTCTTTCTTCCAGTATTCGTAGTGTGCGAGTGGGTAACAATACACTGCCTTGAATTCGCCTCCATGAACGCTCAGGTCCGCTTGGCGGTCGCCGTCCAGGTTCAGCTTGCGCAATGCCACCCGGCCTTCAACCGGTTGCTTGAAGATGCCCGTGGTCACATTCATTCCGCGCCACACCACGTCCCGAGGAAGCCCCACGTTCAACGAGAACAGTGTTATCTTTTCGCTCTCCACATGTGCTCTCCGCTCATTTGTCGCAACCAATTTTCACTCGCCTTCGAACTTGTTGAACAGATTATTAAGCGATTCCGCAAACAACGGATGCGCGAAGATTGCACTCTGCAGGGCCGTGTATTTCAACTTGCCCATCATCGCCACCTCAATCATCGACATGATCTCGCCGCCCTCCGCGCCCAGGACCGCGGCGCCCAGAATCTCGTCGGTCTTCGGATCCACCAATGCCTTCATGAAACCGCGAGTATGTCCGGTTTCATTGGCTCGCGCGACGGAGGTCATCGGAAGCCTGGCCACACGAACGCTTCTTCCCTGCTCCCTGGCTTCGTTTTCACTCAACCCAATACGGCCCAGTTGAGGATCGATAAACACGCAGTATGGGTAGATGCGCCCAGCAACACTGCGATTGCCGCCCTCCAGCAGATTGGTCTGCAGGACGCGGAAATCGTCATAGGAAATATGAGTAAACGCAGGGCCGCCATTCACATCTCCGACTGCGTAGACGCCCGGGCACGGATGTCTCCAGTTTGTCGTTCACTCGAATAAATCCACGCTCGTCTGTGGCAATCCCGGCCGCCGGCAGGTTCAACTTGTCGGTGTTCGGACGACGCCCGGTCGCGACCAGCAGGTGAGTTCCCTCAGTTGCCTGTTTTCGCCTTGTACCGTGACGCTCAGGTTCACATTGTTCCCAGCGGCTGATGCTGACTCAGTTTTGGCCTCCAGCAGAATCTCGATCCCATCCTCCGTGAGAATCGCGGTAATCTCATCCGCGATATCCGAGTCTTCTCCGATCAGCAACTGCTTTCCCCTTTGAATGACCGTTACGCGACTTCCGAAGCGCCGGAACATCTGGGCGAACTCAAGACCAACGTAGCCACCGCCGAGTACCAGCAGATGCTCCGGCACGTCGCTCCAGTTCCATAACGCTCACATTGTCGAGATAAGGAACATCTGCCAGGCCACTGATTGGCGGTATGTTTGGCGGTCAGCCCGGTGTCGATGACTATCAGGTCCGCGGTGAGGGTCCGCTTCTCCACCGTCGTTTAGCCGCACTCGCATCTGCTTTGGCCCGACAAAGGATCCTTCTCCGTAAATCAGGTCGACAAGCTTTGCGTCCTCGCAAACGCTTTTCGCTGCCTTCGCGCCATTTCTTTACCATGCCGTTCTTTCGTTCGCGCACGGCGGGCATGTCGACCGATACTTCGCCGACCTTGATGCCATACTCCAGCGCCCGCCGCGCCATGTAGGCCAACTCAGCGCTGGCGACCATGGTCTTGGTTGGGGTGCAGCCGTAGTTGACGCAGGTTCCGCCCACGGCGCTCGCTCGATCATTGCCGTACGCTTGCCCTTCGCCGAACAGCGCACTTGCCAGCGGATTCCCGGCCTGTCCCGAACCGAGGATGATCGCGTCGTATCTGGTTACTGCGGGTTCTGTGCTTCCGCCATAGGGAATCCCTTGCAGTTTTAGCGAATGCCGACTGTCCGAGTACATGCTATTTAGAGGTGAGAAACGATAAGAAGGCTGCCGGCGATTGCGACAACGTCTTCGACCAGTGCCACAGCGAAATCAGGCAGGTGCGGCCTGAGTGACCAGGGCAGTGGCGGATGTTGTAACCGCCAAACGTTCCGACCAAGCGCCCCGATGACCGACAATAGCAGCAACGATCAGACTTCCGCCGGCGCTGAGAGCAAGCGCGGAACCGCAGAATGCGCCCATAACAATGCGGCGCAATCAGGCCTGGAGGCGCGGTGCGCGGCGGAGTCTTCGGCAGCTTGTCGGCGACCAACTCAAACAGCGCCAGCAACGTAAAAATGATCAAGGTCGCGGTATGGTCCAACGAATGCGAGCTTAGTTCCGGCAAGATGCAACCAGCCCAGATACGCGCCCCAACAGACCGACCGCCGGAGCGGTGAGCGAGCGCAACCCAGCCAGGCAACCGAGCAGAAAACAAAAGAGAACTACCGTCGTGAGCATGCTTACTACCTTAGTCCGCGAGGGACCAATCGTACAATGTCATGGCCGGGAGGATTCGAAGATAGCAATTGGCGGGCTTCAACCGAATAGTCGCATGAATCCGGATGGCGGCAAATCCGGCACCAGGAACGCGGCATCGCGCCGTCCAGCCACTCGCGCCACGCATTGCGCGGCCGCATAGCCGCTGCGCACCGCGCCTTCCATGGTGGCTGGCCAGCCGGTCGCAGTCCAGTCTCCGGCAAGAAAGACGCGCGGCCACACCGTCTCCGGTTGCGGCCGAAAGCTTTCGATTCCGGGACGAGGCGAATAGGTGGCGTGGACTTCCTTGATGACGGTGGATTTCACCAAGGTTCGCGGCTCGTGCCCCAGGGAAAAATTCGCGCAAGTTCCGCAAACGCCAGGTCGACAATCTCGGTTCTTCGACTTTTCCACCAGAGTTTTGGAGGAACTCACCACCAGCTCGACGTAGCTATTGGTTTCTGTAGCGCCGCGTCCGCCGGCTGTCGGGGCGCCGCCGCCGTTCGTAGGCCGTCGACGGCCAGTGTCCGCTCGCCGTCTTCCGTTCCAGCAACTTGGACTTGTGAAACATCCACTGAATGGTGCGATCGAGCAACACCGCGTGCTCAAGATCGGTGATCTGACGATCGAACCACAGGTGAATGCCGGTGATCGGCGAGGTCTCGAATCGCCCCAGCGTCTGCCGCAACGGTTCCGCGGCCGAGGTCTGCGGGCAGCATGCGCGACAACCCATCAAACGGGACAGCCATGACCACGAAATCAAAAGTTTCTTCGCCACCGGGCATCAGCAACTTCACGTCCGCAAATTCCGCGCGGAATGAATCCACAGCTCGCGCGGAAGCGCAACTCGCCGCCACGGGCAGAGATATAGTCTCCGCCGCGACTGTAGAGCTCGGTCAGTGGAACTGTGGGTATCCCCATGCGTCCGGCAGCTCGGGATTTCAGAAACGACTCGCGCACCACTTGCGCGGCGTAAGGAATCGATACCCGATCAATTTCTTCGTTCAGCGCGCTCACCAGTACAGTTTTCCAGAAACGATCGATGGCCCGATCGGTTTGCCCGTGACGGCGCAACCATTGCAGAAATGATTCGCCGGTATCGCGCGGCATGATCGGCGTCAAAGCGGCAAGTGCCGGCTGCGATCGCCATCTTGTCCGGAAGGTTCAGGCAGGCGGCGCGCAGAAACGATGGCGCGGTGTGCAGCGGCGCGGGCAGCCCGGAAGGCTCGAATCACCGACGCCCGACCGCCGGGCTCGAGAAAAGTCATGCGCTCGTACCAGCGGATTTTGTCTCTCGACTCCGATGCGCTGGTAGAACTCAATCAGGTTGGTGCAGCAACCCAGCAGAACGTGCTGGCAGTTATCTACGACTTCGCCGGTGCCGGGATGCTGGTAGGACGACGCACGTCCGCCAAGGTAGGAACGCTTTTCGAAAAGAGTGACTCGCAGACCGCTTTCAGCCAGCGCGCAACCTGCGGCCAGTCCTGCCAGGCCGCCCCCTACCACTGCAACTTTGGGAGATTGTGTCCAGGGCTCGGTCATCAAGCCAGGCGTTTCAGCAAGCCCTTTCCCAGGATGAAGACTTTTTCGCGGACCGTCAGGCTGATCTTTTTGCTGAAGACGTCATATTTGCGTTCCGCGATTTTTTCCAGCAGGCGGGCATAGATACTCACCAGAACCCAAAGCGCAGGCCGGCTGTCTTCATCGATCAACGGCATCAGGTCTCTGGCCGCACCGTAATATTCGCGGGCGCGATCGGCTTCGGCCGCCAGCAACCAGCGCAATCGCTCGGGAATTGCGGTCTGGCGAAATTCGTCCGCGGCAACCTTGAAGCTGGCCAGATCTTCGGCGGGAAGATAGATCCGTCCCATGCCGGCGTCTTCCTTGATGTCGCGAATGATGTTGGTCAGCTGAAACGCCAGGCCCAGATTTTCCGCCAGCGGTTCCGCCGCCGCGTCCCGATAGCCGAAGATTCGGATGCACACCAACCCCACCACCGAAGCGACGCGATAGCAATAGACGCGCAGATCGCCAAAAGTTTGGTAAAGAACCTGAAGCGTTTCCGTGCCGCTGACATCGTCCTGTATGTCCATTCCGGTGCCATAAGCCAATTGGTCGAGCAGTTCTACCGGAATTTTGTAGCGGCGTTGCGTATCCGTAAGCGCGAGCAACACCGGATCGTCGGTCGGATGTCCCGCTTGAGCGTTGTGAAAGGCATCGAGCCAGGCTTCCAGCTTCTGACGTCTTTCGTACGCCGGCAACTTGCCATCGTCGCTGATGTCGTCGCAGCGCCGCATGAAGGCGTACACGGCGCACAGAGCCTGGCGCTTCGCCGCGGGCAAGACCAGAAATGCGTAGTAGAAATTCTTAGCCGCGGAGCGCGTGATGCTGCGGCACACGGAATAGGCCACGGCAACTTGCGACGAATTCGGAGAAAATGGAGACGGCACTTGCTGCACCGCGGCGCTCATAAGAGCTTCCCCAGGGCCGCACGAGCCACCAGCGCCAGTTTGCGAGTCTTCGAAATCGCCGGACGCCGCCCGAGCACGGCATATCCCTGCCGTTCGATTGCGTTCAGAATCTCTTGCCCGCCGCGGCTGAACAGCTCAAGGTCAACCGCCAGTTCGCGATCGACCTTCTCAGACAAGCGGCCAGCCCTCGCTGAACCACTCGCGCGCCCGCTGCACTTCGAATCGCATCATCTCGCAGAATGCCGCGAGTGTTCCGGTTGGTGGCAATCTCCTCTTCGGTTACGCCGTAACGGTGCAGATCTTCGAGCGGGAGATAGATGCGGCCCTTGGCGTAATCCACGCTCACGTCCTGCCAGAAGTTGGCCAGTTGCAGGGCGGTGCAGGTGCAATCGGAAAGCGCCTGGCGTTCGGGATCGCGATAGCCGCACAGGTACAGAACCAGATGGCCTACCGGATTTGCAGAGTAGTGGCAATAGCCAAGCCAGATCCGAAAAGGTTTCATAGCGGGTGACAGTCTGGTCCTGACGAAATGCCTGCAGTAGATCCGCAAATGGCTGTCGCGGAATATCGAACTTGCGCACCGTCTCAGCCAGGGCCACGAACACCGGATGCCGCGGATTGCCTCGTAGCAGGCATCGAGTTCCGCTTGCCATTCGTCCAGCAATTGCAGCGATGCCTCGGGATCGCCGACTTCATCGCCCAGGTCGTCGGCGATGCGGCAATAGGCATAGACGTTGAAAAAGTGCTGGCGCAGAGCGCTCCGGAAGGAACCAGCTCGCAACCGAGAAATTCTCGTAGTGACTGCGGGCCAGCCGGCGGCAATATTCCTGCGCCTCAGCCTCCGAGGGCGCCAGTTCGGGAATCGCATATTCCGCGGGAAGTCTGCTCCAGCCCGCCAGACTGGCGGAAATGGATGCGCTCCGGGAATCGTTGCTGGCAATGGATGACATAGTCAGTTTCGTCCCCTGTGGCGTTCGATGCTGAAGAGCAGATGATAACCGCGTCTCTCCGGGACGTGCAGCTTCGTTACGTCCTGGATCGCGCGTTCCTGAGCGCGGCTTAATGGCCCGGAATGATGGCCGTCTTGATATCGCCGTTACGATTCAGCATGTGGCGGAGCACCTGCTGCAACCGGGAGAGCGGCGCTTCTCCGGTGATGTAGTCGGTGGACCGAATTTTCTTTTCCGCAATCAGAGCGAACGCCTTGCGCACCGTCTCCGGGGTGTGATGGAACGTCGCTTTCAAAGTCATTTCCGAATAGTGCAGCCGGTTGGTATCCAGTTGGACCTTGGTGCCGCTGGCGCAACCGCCAAAGAAGTTGACCGTGCCGCCCTTGCGGACCATGTCAATCGCCCACTCCCAGGCCTCGGGACGGCCTACGGCTTCAATCACCACATCGCTGCCGCGCTTCTCCGGCGAAATTGCGCGCACCGCTTCGACCGCATCCTTCACCTTGGTGATCTGCACCACTTCATGCGCGCCCATGCGCTTGGCAGCCGCCACCTGGGAATCGCGCTTCACCACGGAGATCACATTGCAGCCGGTGGCCTTGGCGACCTGCACAAACATCAAGCCGATCGGTCCGCCGCCGATTACGGTTACTGTGTCGCCGATCTCTACCTTGGTTTCGTGCAGACCGCGCAAGACGCAGGCCAGCGGCTCGACCATCGCCGCTTCTTCGTAAGTCACATCGGCGGGTACCGCCAGCATGTTGGTTTCGACGATGCGCTTGGGAATGCGAATGTACTCCGCATAGGCGCCGTTGTTGAACAACAGGTCCTCGCAGAGATTTTCCTGATGTTTGGAGCAGTAGAAGCACATCTGGCAGGGCGCGGAGTTCAGCGCCACCACGCGCATGCCCTTCTTGAAGCCGCGCACGCCGTGCCCGACTTCTTCGATCACGCCGGCCAGTTCGTGTCCAAACAAGGCCGGAGGCACGATCATGCGCGCGTGGTAGCCACGCTGATAGACCTTCAGATCGGTTCCGCAGGTCAGCGCGACCTGCACTTTGACCAGGACTTCCCCGTCGCCCACCCGGGGAATTGGAACTTTTTCAATCTTCAAATCCTCTTTGCCGTAGAGGACCGCTGCTGTCATCTTACCGTTCACGCTCGACTTCCTTCCCCCGAGCCGCCCGGCTGAATCACTATTTTCATCGAATCAGGTTGGGGATGGGCAGCCAGGTTCAGAGCTTCCACGCTGCGTGACAAAGAGAATCGATGACTGATCAACCGTTCCAGATCCATTTCACGGTTCATCACAAATCGCACCGAATCCTCTTGCAGCTCAACCGAAGCACTGTAAGACCCCAATAACGTTTTTTCATCGACGCAAACCGCACCAGGATCGAAAGTGGCGTCCCCGTGCACCGTTTGCGCGAACAGCAAAACTCGGCCTCCCGGACGTACCGCATCCATCGCAGTCCGGATCAGACCATTGCCACCGACCGCAAGGATGGCCGCATCTGCGCCCCTCCCTTCAGTCAGCTCACGCACCGCTTCTACGACGTCGGTACGCGAAGCATCAATGCTGTTCCCCAAGCCGTAACTTGTAGATATTGTAAGCCTCTGAGGATACAAATCGGAAGTGACTACCATGGACCCATTTTCGCTCAGCACCCCGAGCTGATGCCGGCTCGAGTATCTTCGTTCGAGCGCGAATCCGATGTTGCTCCGAGGTGGCGTGTAGAAGTCCCCTCCAGCGTCTTTCGTTCATGCTCGTTTAGCCAATACACTCAATATGATACCGATCGGACCCTGACCTATCACTACAACTGTTTCGCCAGGCTGCAAGCCGAGCCTTTCAATGCCCTTCATGCAGGTGTTGACCGGCTCCAGAAAACAGGCCTGCTCGAAGGAAACGTCCCGCGGAATTCGCACTGTACCCTGGCGTACAATCCAGTCCATTACCCGGACATATTCCGCAAAGCCACCGCCGGAAGGTTCGAATCCTGCGGTGCAGCCTACTTTCTTGTACGTGTCACATTGCGCAAAAGTTTTGCGTCGGCAATAAAAACATTCCCGGCACGGAACATGATGAAAGACCACAACCCGGTCACCCGGTTGAAAATCGCGGACGCCTTCTCCCACGGCTGCCACCGTCCCGGAGATCTCGTGGCCAAAAATCCGCGGTACGGAATGCGAACCCGTGGCGATCTTTTTCAGATCGGTCCCGCAGATCCCGCAGGTATGAACCCGCAGGAGCAGTTCGCCGGCGCCGATCTGCGGCACCGGAACGGTCTCCAGGCGAACGTCATTCACTCCGCGATATACCGCGGCCTGCATGGTCGCGGGAATTGTGCCCGTGCTTTCTTCGACTGCGAATTGTCCAGCCATCGCCATAGGCTAGTCCGGTCCCCAGGGATTGGATGCAATCCCGACCCGGAATTCACCATTTCTTCTTCAGCGCCTGCTTCGTCGCGGTTGTATTGATCCAGCCACGAACAGAGCGCGTTCGCGGCCTTGGCACTGTTCAGCGCCAATTGAATCACTCGCCCCCATAGCCAAGGGCGCAGCGCCACAAAGGCGGTAAAGGCCACAGTACGAAAGGTGCCGTCGCCTGCGATGAATCGATCGATGGGCGGCATTTCAAAGTCGGCCTCGTCGGAGATGGCCTTGAGCCCGACGAACGTGATGTCGTGCGCCTGCGCTCCACGAGCCACCGCAGCCGCCTCCATGTCCACCGCATGCGCCCAGTATGCCTTTGCCAACTTGGCTTTCTGTTCGACGTTCACGGTGCGGTCGACGCTCACCACCACCCAGTGCCCAACGCCAGCTTCGACTCGGCTTCCGTCTTTGGCGTCTATGACGCAAATCGGAGTCATCACCGTTCCGGCTTTGAGGGTCGAATCCAGTGCTCCGGCAAAACCGACAGACTGCACCATAACTGGTGCATACAGGGTGATGATGGCTTCCGTGGCGCGCCGCGCTGCTTCCCGTCCGATGCCGCCGCAAACCAGCACGGCACGGTCGTTCTCAAAAAACTTGTACTTTCGACCGTCAAAGTCGCGCACTACGTGCCGCCAATGTTTGATCAGCGGTCGCACCTCGCGCTCGAGGGCGGCTACTATGGCGACTTTGGCAGTGTTAGGCATATTTAGTGCTACGTAGCGCCGGCATCCGGCCGGCTCTCCCGAGGGCGTCCGCCCTCGGAATCGGCTCGCGAGATACCCTCCGATCTCTAGGCGTATCCGTTCGCCTGAAACCATTCGACAGCGCGGCGCAACGCGCCATCAACCGGGATCATCTTCCAGCCCAAATCCCGCTCCGCCTTGCCGGACGACACAAACATCTTTTTTCGCCCCATGCGGACTGCATCGATCGTGGCGCGCGGCTCACGCTTGCGAATGTAACCGGTGACGACCTGGTCCACGACTCCAGTGGCAAGTGCAACTACATACGGAACTCTTATCCTGGGCGACGGCAATCCCGTGATGGCGGCCAGCTTGTCCAGAATCTGTTTCAGGGTCAGGTTTTCGCCGCCCAGGATGTAGCGCTCGCCCCTTGTTCCCTTTTCCAGCGCCGCCACGTGACCACGGGCACATTCGGTGACGTCCACCAGGTTCAATCCCGTATCCACGTAAGCGGGAAACTTTCGTTTCAGAAAATCCACCACGATCCGCCCCGTAGGCGTCGGCTTGATGTCCTGCTCGCCGACCGGAGTCGTAGGATTCACCACCACCACATCCATTCCGGACTTGCCGGCCTCAATCGCGACCTCTTCCGCCATGAACTTCGAACGCTTGTAATGGCCAATCATGTTGGCCAGGGAGACTGGGGAATCTTCATTCGCCAGATGCCCGTTGCTGTTGAATCCCATGGTCGCCACGCTGGAGGTGTACACCACCCGGCGGACCCCACTCTCTCGTGCCGCTTCCAGGATCGCTCGCGTGCCTTCAACGTTCGAGCGATACATCTCTTCCGGATCGCGAACCCAGAGCCGGTAGTCGGCGGCGACGTGGAAGACCACCTCGCAACCGGATATCGCCTTCTTCAGGGAAGCCGCATCCCGCAGGTCCCCGGTCACCTGCTCCGCCCTCAGTTCCTGAATGTTCCGAAGATCACTGCTGGAACGCACCAGCAATCGCAGATCGGCTCCGTGCTCAGCCAGAACGCGCGCCACGTGGCTGCCTACGAATCCAGTCGCGCCGGTAACGAAAGCTAGCATTCAGCACTCAGCATTTAGCAATCAGCATTCACCCCTCAACCCGCGACGTCTAATTTCAGAGCGATTTCCGGAAATCAGAACGCTTCGCGCCCGGCTGAATGCTGAGTGCTAAGTGCTAGCTACTGCTTCTCTCCGCCATTACTTTCTTGTACGTGGTCAGCGCGATCAGCGGGAAATATTGCCGGTACATGTGATACATCAGGTAGAACACGCGCGGAAAGCCTGTACCGGTGAAGTGAGGCTCGTCCCAGGATCCGTCTTTTTTCTGCGAGCGCAACAGATAAGCAATGCCGCGAACCACGCAATCACTGCGGGTATCTTTGGCGGCTAGCAGGCCCATGATGGCCCATGCGGTCTGCGACGGAGTACTCGGACCTACTCCCTTGGTATTGGGATCGTCATAAGAACCGCAGGTTTCGCCCCATCCGCCGTCGGGGTTCTGCACCATGCGAATCCACTCTGCGGCCTGCTGCACGTAAGGCTCGTGATGGTCAATCTCCATCGCCTCAAGGCCGCGCAGCACCTGCATGGTACCGTAGATATAATTGACGCCCCAGCGTCCGAACCAGGAACCATCCGGCTCCTGCTGATCGCGAATGAACTGGATCGCCTTCTTTACCGCGGGAAAATTCTTGTCGTAACCGTAAGCCGCCAGCATTTCCAGGATGCGGCCGGTAATGTCCACGGTCGCCGGATCCAGCATGGCGTTGTGATCGGCGAAGGGCACGTGCTGGAATACCATGCGATCGTTATTTTTGTCGAACGAGGCCCACCCGCCATTGCGGCACTGCATGGAAAGAATCCAGTCGATGGCGCGTTGCACTGATTCGCGCTGGTATCGTCCGTTGGGATGTTCGACGTGGGTCAGGCCCAGGCAGACCATCGCGCTGTCATCCACATCAGGGTAAAACTCATTGTTGAATTCGAAATACCAACCGCCCGGCTGCCCTGCCCGGTTCTTTACCTTCCAGTCCCCTGCCATCCGAACCTGTTTCTGCAGGATCCAGTCGGCGCATTTCACCATCCGGGAGTCGCTCGCGGGAACACCACTCTCTCCCAGTGCGAACAAGGCATAGGCCGTGTCCCAAACTGGAGATTTGCAGGGCTGCATGCGGAAGGTGTCAGCGTCTTCGATGCCCAGCTTCTCAAACTCATCCATGGCGCGAATCACCTGCGGGTCGTCGACTGAATACCCAAGGCAACGCAGCGCGATGATGGAATTCATCATGGACGGGAAAATCGCGCCCAGGCCATCGCTCATCTCGAAGCGCTCGAGCATCCACTTTTCGGCCTGCTTTAACGCAACCGAACGCAGCGGACGGATATGAACCCGCTCGAACCAATGCGTCAGGCGATCGAGAGAGAGAAAGAAGTTGCGCCATGAGAACAGCTTCTTCTCCCAACGCAAACGCATGCGCGACTTGTCGCGCCCACCCACAAACAGTTCATCTACCCCAAGCTCGTCGGGAATCTTCTTGAACGGCTTTTTGGCATAGCAAATGGAAAGCGGCACCAGGATGGCCCGCGACCAGGAAGAAATTTCGTAGATGTTGAACCAGAACCACTTGGGAAACAGGACGATTTCGGGAGGAATCGCGGGTACCGCGTCGTAGTCGTACTGTCCGAAGAAGCAGAGATAAATCTTGGTGAAGGTGTTGACCTCGGTCACTCCGCCCATCTCCAGAATCTTCTTGCGGGCGCGAGCCAGATGAGGATGATCGGCGGAGTAGCCGGCCAGTTTCAGTCCGAAATAGCACTTCACCGAAGCGCTGATGTTGGACGGGCCGCCGGCATAAATACCCCAGCCGCCATCTTCATTCTGATGTTCGAGAATGTAACGGGCCGCCTTGGCCATGCGGTCGGGATTACCCGTCCCAAGCAGGACGTGCAGCACGATGTAGTCCGATTCGAGGGTGGTGTCGGCTTCCAGCTCGCCGCACCAGTAGCCTTCTTCATGCTGTTCGGAGAACAGGCAATTGCGCGCGCCGTCGATGGCAACCGCCACGCGGCTGACCAGGTCGTCAATTTTTCCGAAGCGCATCGGGGACGGGCGCGGCGGACGGAGAAGATGGTGCACCAAAGGACGGAGCACCGAAAGAAGGAGCATTAACGGGGGAGGAGCTATCTTCCATAATTTGCTTTTGTCTACTCCGCAATCGCAGGAGCGCTGGCAATCGCTTCCACGATCTCCGGCGGCAGACCAAACCGAACGTTCTCGGGCATGACTTCAACCTCTTGCACGTTGCCGAAGCCTTCTGTGCCCAGGAACTTCACTACTTCTTCGACCAGGCACTCCGGAGCCGAAGCCCCGCCGTCAAGCGCAATCGTCTTGACTCCTTCCAGCCATTCCGGCCGAATATTGCGGTAAGTTGTCGATTAGATGCGAATCGGTGCCTAAATTACGCGCAACTTCTACTAAACGATTCGAATTCGAACTGTTATCGGAGCCAACCACCAGCAGCAGACTCGGCGTCGGAGGCCACATGCTTTACCGCCACCTGGCGGTTCTCGGTGGCATAGCAGATATCCTGCGCGGCCGGTCCTTGATATTGGGGAAGCGTCTGGCGCAGCGCGGCGATAATGTCCCGTGGTTTCGTCCAGGCTCAGCGTGGTCTGGGTCAGATACGCGACCCGATTCGGATCGGCGACGGTCAGAGCATGCCACTTCTTCCGGCGATCCCACGACCTGCGTCACGATCGGCGCTTCACCCAGCGTGCCGATGACTTCGTCGTGGTCGCGATGGCCGATCAGCATCAGCGAATAGCCTTCTTTGGCGAACTTCACCGCCTCTACGTGAACCTTGGTGACCAGCGGGCAGGTCGCGTCAATCACGCGCAGCTTCCGCGCTGTTCGCTGGCTTCGCGCACCTCGGGCGAAACTCCGTGGGCGCTGTAAATCACGCGTTCGCCGTTCTGGTACTTCTTCGACGCTGTCCACGAAAATGGCGCCCTTGCCCTGCAGTTCCTCGACCACAAAGCGGTTGTGGACGATCTCCTTGCGCACGTAGATGGGCGGCCCAAAGGCCTCCAGGGCGATGCGGACAATATCAATCGCGCGAACTACCCCCGCGCAGAAGCCCCGGGGCTTCAGCAAAAGCAACGTTTTTTCGTCCTGCTGTGCCTCTTGATGTGCAGCCATATTCTGCCTTCTTAGGGTACACGTTCCCTATGGGTCGTTGACAAGTAGAGTATCGAACAAGTACCCGGTTGGTCAACGTAAGCTCTAGAAAGGCATGGGATTAGCAGTGATTGGGGATAATTTGACGGCGAACGGCGAGTGGGCCACTCAGGCGTTCGTCTTGAGCATCTGCTCGGCGTGTTTCAGGGAGGTCTCAGTCAGCTTGGCGCCGCTCAGCATGCGGGCAACTTCCTCGGTGCGCTCTTCGCCGTAATGAGTGGACGCTCGTCGGGTGCGACCGCCGACCGCTTTCTTTTCGATCAGGTAATGCTGGTCGGCGAACGAGGCGATCTGCGGCAGGTGGGTGACGCACAGCACCTGGTTCGAGCGGGAAAGACTCTTCAGCTTCTTGCCTACCGCTTCGGCCGCTCGGCCACCGATACCGGTGTCGATTTCGTCGAAGACCAGCGTGCGCTGCGCCCCTGAGCTTCGCTTCCTGCCCGATGCCGGCCTCGACGCTCGTCTTGAGCGCCAGCATCACCCGCGACAGTTCGCCGCCGGACGCGATCTGCTCCACCGGCCGCAGCGGCTCGCCGGGATTGGTCGAGATCAGATACTCCACCTGGTCGAAGCCGAGGCGCGTCCAGTTATCCTCTTCGTCGGAGCCACTCACTTCGACCGGAAGCTGCGACTTCATGGCCAGATCGTTGATCTCGGCTTCGACCAGCTTCTCCAGTTTGCGGGCGGCTTCGTAGCGCTTCTTGCGAGATCGCGCGGGCCGCATCCAGATATTGCTCCGCCGCCGTCGCCAGCTCCCGCGCGCAGCTGGCGCAGCACTTCGTCCTTGTTCTCCATCTCGCGAAGCTTGCGGCTGACTTCGTACGCCCAGTGCTTAATCACATCTTCCAGCGTCGGGCCATACTTGCGCTTCAGCCGGTCGAGGGCAGCGAGCCGGTCTTCCACTTCCGCCAGATGCTCGGGCGAAGCCTCGATGCCTCCGGCATAGTCGCGCAGGCTGGCTCCGACGTCTTCGACGGTGATGCGCGCCGACTCGAGCGTGGCCATGGTCTCCTGAAACTTTGGCTCGTATCGAGCCAGCTCTTCGATCTGCTTTTGGGCGCGTTCGCAGACGAAGCCGACGTCGAAGCGTTGCCTTCGTAGAGCACGTCGAATGCGTTCATCGCCGCGCTGTGGATGTTCTCGGCATTGGCCAGCACGCGCTTCTCGGTTTCGAGCCGTTCGTCTTCTCCGGTTGGAGTTTTGCGTCTTCAATTTCCCGCGCCTGAAACGTCCACAGGTCGAGCAGGCGCAAGCGGTCCTGCTCATCGCGTTCCAGTTCGGCGATGCGAGTGCTGTATACCTTCCATTTGGAAAAAGCCTCCGCAGTCGGCCTCGATTTGGGTATTGGCAAATGAGTCGAGCAAGGCGCAGCCGCGTGAGGGCGTCAAACGAAAGCAGGGATTCGTTCTGCGCGTGAATGGTGGCCAGGTACGGCGCCAACTGGCGCAGAACCGCAACCGTCGCGGGCTGGTTGTTGACGAACACCCGTCCCTTTCCGCCGGCTGCAATCTCGCGCCGCAAGATTACCGATTCATCTTCCTGGTCGATGCCGTTGTTCTCCAGGATTTGCGTGACCGTCTTTTCGGCTCCGCTTTCAACTTCGAAGACGGCCGAAATCGAGGCCTTGTCCGCACCGGAGCGAATTACGTCCGCGGAGGCTTTGTCTCCAAGAAGAAGGGCCAGTGCATCGATGAGAATGGATTTTCCGGCGCCGGTTTCGCCGGTCAGAAGGTTAAGCCCGGCGCGAATTCCACCACCAGGTTGTCCACGACCGCGTAATTTTCAAGCCGCAGTTCGACGAGCACCGGAGGTCCTGGATTCGAAGTTAAGGTGAAGGTGAGCGCAGCATAGCATGAAATTAGCTATCGCTTCCGCAGAGTCAGCAAGTAACTTGAACTCAGCTTCTTATAACTTCCGTTTTACCGTCTGCAAGCTTCGCGGGCGAGTCGCCCGCGTCCACACAGTCGCACGCAACTACACAACCACATAACTCAGCTTAAAGCGGAGAGAGTTCGTCTTCGCCTTCTTTGGTTTCTTTCTTTTCCTGGGCGAAGCGGGATTCCAGGAATCTTCTGGCCAGGTGTTGGCCGCCTATGCCGAAGGCTATAGCCAAGCCAAGCATGACCGCTCCCATGACGATGGCGAAGGCCAGCAGCATGGTGGAGTCGGCGAGTCCCAGTTCCTCAAAGACCGCGGACGCGGTGAAGATGGTGATCATGATGCGGACCGAGGAACTGAGCAGGCGCGGCGACGGCATGTCGGTGTTGACCGCCCACAGGAGCGCGGCTCGCGAGAAGAAGCTGGCGGCGAGCAGTCCGAAGAAAAGGAAGAACAGGGCAACGATCAGGCGCGGCAGGAAGATGAAAAAGCGGGTGACGTATTCCTGCATCCCCAGGATCCCGAGCGCGCTAATGCCCAAGCAGGACGAAGCCGAGCCATGCGATCCAGAAGGCGAAGCGGCTGACCAGTTCGGTGGAGGATGGCAGCGCGGCTTTGTTAAGCAGTTGAGTGGCGCCGGCGCCTTCGGAAAGGTTGTCGAACTTTACCAGGCGCAGAATGCTGCGCAGAGTCGATTTGAGAAGATAGGCGATGAGCCAGCCCAGCAGCACGACCACCAGCATCGCCATGAGGCGAGGCAGGAAGCGCGCGAATTCGCGGATCAGTTCCTGCGTGGCCTGAGTCAATTCGTTCACAATCATTTCCCGCATCGTGACCTCACTTCCTTCCGTTCCAGTGTTCGACCAGGGACGGTTTTAGACGTTCGCACGTCAGGCAAAGATTTTCGACGTTCTGTTCTACTTCCTCGCCCGAGGAATCGCGGTTCTCGACCAGAAAGGTGAATGCCCTTCCGCGATAGAGAGGGGCCAGCGCCTGGACGATGTGGTCGCGGCTGATGACCGTCTTGTGATACGAAGCGGCGAATTCGTAGACGGTACGAGCCCAGAGTTCGTCGCCGAAGGAAAATTCGTCCTCTTCGAGGGCTGCGATTCTTTGCAGCTCGGAAATTGTCGGGTGAGAGAGAATCTGCTTGAGCACCGGTTCCAGTTCGGCGACGCCGGAGTGGAACATTCCCAGCAGACGCTTGCGGTTGATGCGCAGCGGTTCGAGCGTTACTTCCTCCCCACTGGCCAAGGTGGGGATGGGTTGCGAGTCGGCGCGGGTGCTCCAGATGTGAAAGTTAGGTTCGAGCGACCAGAACAGTGCGCCTACTGTTTGCCGCATTGCCGCGACCAGGTCGGCGGAACGGGCGTCCAGATGGGGTTTGGCACCCAAGAAAGTTTGCGCCAGGCGAAAGCCTCCGGTGATGGCGGAGATGGTCAGCGAGATTTCGGTGCCGGTGCGTCCGGCTTCGTGGGTCCAGATTTCCTGTCCGAGAAAATGGTTGCCGAGCTGGCCGGAGAAGGCGAACTCCGAGGCATAGGGCTCTTTGACTCGCTTTCCGTAGAAGGCGCGGGTCATGGGATAGACCAGGTTGCGGATCAGCAGGCCGTCGAATTTGTGGCGGCGGTAGAGCGGCGTGATGAAATCGTAGGTGCCCTGGTAGACGGGACGCAACAGGCGCTCGATCCAGTCGGGCTCGATGGTGGTGGATTCAGGCGAGACCACCGCACAGGCAGAGGCGCGAAGAAGATCGGCGGACGCCAGAATGGTGCGCAGCGCGCTGCCAGTGGATGGCTCCCCGGGATATTCCGCACTGATGCAGTGCAAAGTGCGCAGGGCATGAATATCGGTAGAGATGTGCGCGTCATTGATGGACGCGCCGCGGACGAGGTCAGGAGTCTGGTCGCGCGAGCCACCGTCCGCGTTAACGATTACCGCGCGTTCGCGGGGGAAATATTTCAGCAACCCGGCGCGAATAGTTTGCACCACGGGGCCAATGGTCGCTGAGTTGTTGTAGGTGGGTACACCAATGAGGATGTCCGCCTCGCCGACGTTAATCAGCTGGCGCAAAAACTCATCGGTAAGAATGCTTTCCTCAGCCAAATCTTTGCCTCGTTAAGTTTGCTGGCGTCAGATGCGGCGCAGGCGGAACCAGTAGAACTGGTATGGACCCAAGGTTAACAGGTAAGGCAGATCTCCTACCCGCGGAAAAATATTTCGACCGAACATTTCAATCAGAATATTGCCTTTGAAGCGCCGCAGATCAAGTTCCACCGCCTGAGCGCTGCTGGAAAGATTGTTGACCACCAGAATGCACTCTTTTTCCAGTTGCCGTACATAGGCAAGGATACGGTGATTCTCGGGATACAGGAATTCGATCGTTCCGCGTCCAAATACCGGTGTCGATTTTCGTACCTTGACGATACGCTTCATCCACGAGAGCAGCGAGTGGTCGAAACGCTTCTGCGACTGAACGTTCACCGCCTGGTAACCATACACCGGATTGAGCATGAGCGGCGAGTAGAGGCTTTCAGGATCGGCGGTGGAGAAGCCGCCGTTCCAGCCGCCGTCCCACTGCATGGGAGTACGAACCCCGTTGCGATCGCCGAGATATATGTTGTCGCCCATGCCGATCTCGTCGCCGTAATAGATGATCGGCGTGCCGGGAAGCGACATCAGCATGCCGTTCATTAGTTCAATGCGGCGGCGGTCATTGTCGAGCAATGGAGCGAGGCGACGGCGGATGCCCACGTTAATCCGCATATGCCTGTCGCGGGCGTACTGGTCGTACATGTAGTCGCGTTCCATGTCGGTGACCATTTCGAGTGTGAGCTCGTCATGGTTGCGTAGGAACAGGCACCACTGGCATGGGGACGGGATCTGAGGCGTCTGCTTCAGGATTTCGGTGATGGGCTTGCGATCTTCCAGCTTGAGGCCCATGAACATTCTGGGCATCAGCGGAAAATGGAATGCCATGTGGAACTCGTCGCCTTCTCCAAAGTAAGCGCGCAGGTCGGCGGGCCACTGGTTGGCTTCAGCCAGTAACATCTTGCCGGGGAAATATTGGTCGAGCTTGCCGCGCAATTCTTTTATGACGGCATGGGTTTCGGGAAGATTTTCGCAAGATGTGCCCTCGCGCTCGACCAGGTATGGGACCGCATCAAGGCGGAAGCCATCAGCTCCGAGCTCGGCCCAGAATTGCATCACCTTCCACATCTCTTCGCGGACGGCGGGATTGTCGTAGTTGAGATCGGGCTGATGACTGAAGAACCGGTGCCAGTAGTAAGCCTTGGAGACCGGGTCCCAGGCCCAGTTGGATAGCTCGGTGTCGACAAAGATTATGCGGACGCCTTGATACTTGGTGTCGGTATCGCTCCAGACGTACCAGTCGCGGCGTGGGTTGTCACGGGAACTGCGCGACTCCTGGAACCATGGATGCTGATCGGAGGTATGGTTCAGCACCAGTTCCACGATCACGCGAATGTTGCGATCGTGGGCGGCTTTAAGAAAAAGCTTGAAGTCGTCGAGATTGCCGTAGTTGCTATGGACGGTATTGTAGTCGGCGATGTCGTAGCCGTCGTCTTTAAGCGGCGAGGGGAAAAACGGCATGAGCCAGAGGGCGTTGACTCCCAGCTCCTGCAAGGTAGTCGAGCTTTTGAGCCAGGCCGCCGAAATCGCCGATGCCGTCGCCATTGGTGTCGAAAAATGTGCGGACGTGGACCTGGTAGATGACTGCATCTTTGTACCAGAGCGTGTCCTGAGGCGATGCCAAGTTGTTCTCCCTTCGTTTGCTGGCAGACGAAATAATCGATGCCGTTTTCTGTTCGTACCCGGCGCCGTATACAAAAAATGTGCGCCGGCCGACTCTCCGGATGTAGTTCAACGTAGTTGTGCGGCCCCCTCCAGACATAGCGTTCGTCCGTGAGCAGATCGTGCATCTGATAGGGCTGGCGCGGGTCGAGATGAAACAAGTCGAGCGGCAGATCGACGAAGGCGGATTGCATGCGATTGGGGTCCAGGTTGACGACCGCGACGATGATGTTGAGAAGGTCGTCGGTCATCTTGCTGTAGACGATGATCTGGTCGTTGTCCGCTGGATGAAAGCGCAGGCTCCAGTCGCTGTGTAAGGCCAGATTTTCGCGGCGTATCCGGTTCACCTGAGCGATCAGCTCGGCCAGACTCGTAGGGCTCTCCAGGTTCCAGGTGCGTAGCTGATACTTTTCGGAGTCAAGATACTCTTCACTTCCCGGAGCGATGGGGCGATTTTCGCCGAGTTCGAAGGCGGGGCCGTAAATTCCATAATTCGCACCCAGCGTGGCAGCTAGTACCAGACGCAGCATGAAGGCAGGCCGTCCACCTTTCTGAAGGAAATCGGTAAGAATATCCGGAGTATTGGGCCACAGGTTGGGACGAAAATATTCGCGGACTTCAGTTTGCGTCAGCTCCGTAAAGTATTCGGTGATTTCCGCCTTGGCATTACGCCAGGCAAAATAGGTGTACGACTCGGTAAAGCCGAGCTTAGCCAGTTCGTACATCAACTTCGGACGAGTAAACGCTTCCGCAAGAAATAGCACATCTGGATATTGGCTTTTGATATCCGTGATTAGCCACTCCCAGAAATCGAACGGCTTGGTATGCGGATTGTCCACGCGGAAGATGCGAACACCCTGCGCGATCCAGTACAACACCACGCTTCTAAGCTCTTCCCACAACGCCTGACTCTGCTCGGTTTCGAAGTCGATCGGAAAGATGTCCTGATATTTCTTGGGCGGATTCTCCGCGTATTGCACGGAGCCGTCGGGGCGCAGGCGGAACCATTCCTTGTGTTCCTTTACATAGGGATGGTCAGGCGCGTTCTGATACGCCAGGTCGAGAGCTACTTCCAGGCCCAACTGCTTGGCTCGCGCCAGAAGGTTCTTGAAGTCTTCGAGCGTACCCAACTGCGGGTTGATCGCTTTGTGCCCGCCTTCGCTTGCGCCAATCGCCCATGGACTGCCAACATCATCCGGCGCTGCTTTCTCAGTGTTGTTCTTTCCCTTCCGATTGGTGCGGCCAATGGGGTGAATGGGCGGTAGATAGACAACGTCAAAACCCATGCCGGCGACGTAATCCAGTCGGCTGGTGCAATCCTTTAGAGTTCCATGCACCCCCGGCTTGGTGGAGCAGGAACGTGGAAACATTTCGTACCATGCGCTGAAGCGCGCTCGCTCGCGGTCGACCACGACTGTCAGTTCCCTGCTGTAATTGGTGGCACGACGCCGATCCGGGCTCTGGATCATCAAGGCCTGCAACTCCGGGCTCAAGGCCATCTTCAGTGCACCCGGCATGTCTCGGACAGCCAGCCTCTTTATCTCTTCGGCCCGCGTAGCGAGGAAACCTCAGTCCTTCCGGCTGGCCCGCTGAGCGGTCGCCTCGATCAGCTGGACCCCGACCAGGATGTCTACGGAGAGGTCCTGCTTGGCTTCAAACTTCTTTACAATGTCGCGACTCCAGGTAAGGAAACGATCGGACCAGGCTTGAAGGGTGTAGATATGGCGGCCTTCGGCCTCGACTTGGAATTCTGCCTGCCAGCTATCGTTCACCAGCGGCTGCCATGGGAACTTCTTGCCAGTCGGGGCGGGACGCGGGTCGATGGCGCAGAACGGCATACAAGACGTCGTGGCCGTCGGCAAAAATGTCAGCCGTAACTTCCACGCTCTCGCCGATGGTGCGTTTAATCGGGAAACGCCCGCAGTCGACCTCGGGCTGGACGTTTTCAATGACGACTTTTCTGGCGAACGCAGGTTTAGCGGCTCCGTTCTGTATGCCCGTCGCTTGCCCGCTCGTCATTTGCCCGTCAGTTGTGGCCATTGCCCGTACCGACTTCCCAGAGTGGAGTGATTTGCGCCATGCCGTCAGAGGCTATAAACGCAGAAGACGTGCATCAAGAGCGCACCAACGGTGAAAAGTGTTGAATAATCGGCTTATTTTAGAAATTTATCACAGGAATGGCGGACTGTACGGCATGCGGAGACTTTCGTGCCGGGGGGCGAATCAGATGAGCAACCCGGGGTTGGTGGTGAGACGGAGGCTTTTGGTGAGGGGCTGTCACACACAAGGTCCCTCCGCTTCACTGCGCTCCGGTCGGGATGACAGTTTTTAAGGTTTGGGATTCGCCTGGCTGATGTTGGGAAGAGATTCGACTACGGGGCCAGAAAGATGGCGGCTTCAAAGGCCTCCAGGAGCACCTGCGAATTCGGAGTGGCGGGTAGCTTTTCAGCGGAGGAACTTTCGCCTGGCTGATCCTCCAGTCCGAAGGACCGGTTTCCAGCCGTTTGTTCCCGCGGGAAGTTGGATCGCCTGTGCCTTGTCGGAGAAATTACAGGCGATGAGCGCGGTGCTGCCTGACGGATCCGATCTCTTCATCACCAATAGACTTTGATTGCTCGTCAAATTGGATCTCGGTGAGATCCTTGCGACAGTTGCCCAGGCTGGAGTGCTGCTTGCGCAGGGCGATCAGCGCTTGATAGAGGCGCAGAATCTCGGCGTGAGCAGAGCTTTTTACTTTCGACCAGTCGAGCTTTGCAGCGGTCAAAAGTGCCTTGGGCTTGGGGATCGACGAACTCGCTTTCCGAGTAATGCGCCGCCAATTCCCTTTTGCGCCCCTCGTCGCACGGCCGTCGCAAGATCGGAGTCCTCGAAGCTTGTGAAGAAGAAGAACGGCGCGGTCTCTCCATATTCCTCGCCCATGAACAGCAATGGCAGGAAGGGAGAGCACAGGGTCAGGACCGCAGCCAGCTTCTGTTGTCCGCGGGATACGAGGGTGGAGAGTCGATTGCCCCGGCTGGTATTGGCGATCTGGTCGTGGTTCTGGATGAAGCCAACGAATTGTTCTCCGGGACGATCTTCGATGAGCTGCCGTAACGGCGACGGCGATAGCGCGAATACTTCCCGTCAAAGACAAAACCTTCGCGGATGGATTTGGCGAGGTCGGCAAGCTGCGCCGAAATCCATCAGGAAGCCTTCCTTCGCGCCGGTGAGCAGCGAGTAGAGAGCATGATGGAAATCGTCGTGCCATTGCGCGTCGAGGGCGTAGCCGCCGGACGGCGGGGATTAATGATGCGGACATCTTCGAGATCGCTTTCGGCAATGATCCAGGCCTGGCGCTTCAAGTTGCTGCGCCTGATTCTGGAATGCCTCGGATAATTCGTCGAGCAGATGATGAGCCCCGAAATCGTAGATGCCGTGAATGGCATCCAGGCGAAGCGCGTCCACGTGATATTCGGTAAGCCAGTAAAGCGCGTTGTCGATGACCCAGCGGCGAACCCCGTCGCTGTCGGGGCCGTCAAAGTTGATGGCCTTGCCCCATGGAGTGTGATGGGCGTCGGTGAAGCAGGGAGCGAACTCGGGAAGATAGTTCCCTTCCGGACCGAGATGGTTGTAAACCACGTCCATGACGACGGCGAGTCCGTGCTGAGTGGCAGGCATCGACCAGTTTCTTCAGACCAGCGGGACCGCCATACGTAGATTGCGGAGGGTACAGGCTGGCGCCGTCGTATCCCCAGTTGCGACTTCCCGGAAACTCCGCGACCGGCATGATTTCAATGGCGGTGATGCCGACGCTCGCGAAGATAGGAGAGCCGGGGAATGATGCTTTCGAATGTGCCCTCGGGCGTGAATGTGCCGGTGTGGAGTTCGTAGATGATGAAATCTTTAAGCGGAATGCCCTTCCAGGCCTGATCGGACCAGCGAAACGAGTTGGGATCGACGATGCGGGAGGGCCGATGAACGCCTTGTGGTTGCCAGCGTGAAACCGGATCAGGGCGTTCGCGCTCGCCGTCGAGACGTAGAAGTAGTCCGTTCCTTCGCTGACGTCGGCTACGGTCGCCACAAATTCGCCGACCGCCGTCGGAGTCGGAGGTGCGATTCACCGTCATAGGAATGGTCCGAGGCTTGTCTCCCAGGATACGCACTGCGAGACTTCTAGACATTAGGAGCCCACACTCGGAATTCAACCTTGTTGCCCTCTGACGGACCGTCGCTCCGAATTGAAGTTTCCAAAGTTGATCGGACCAGCTGCGAGCGGTTACTACGTGCCATTGGACGCGTCCTCGGGCATCTGCATCTGCACGTTGGCTCGCGGCGTGTGGTCGGAATTAATCAGTAAGGCAATCGGCAGGTGCGCGAACACATCGGCGACGGGGAGAATCGACGTTGCCATTGCGCCTGACGGGAGTAATTGTTCGGCCGGTGAAGACGTCACGATACGAGCCTGCGGGAAGTTGCTTTCGCACGATGATCTCGGTATTTCCCCAGGCTTCGAGTCCGACCGGAAGACGGGTTTGCGCTTCGAGTTGGGCGAAGAAACGTCCGGCCAGCACGATGACGGTGGTGTCGCGGAAGGAGCGCGCGAATGCGACCACGTGCTTGTTTCTGTCTCCGCTCGCGCGCAGCGGCAAGTAGTTTCCCTTAGCGAACAGCGCGCGATGTGTCGCGGCGGAAGCGCAGCGCGGAGCGGGTAACGATAAAGTTTGAGGCTGCCATCGGTGGGCTCGGCGACCAGACGATCGACCAAGGCGAGCGGGATTCTCGGATTCAGCGGCACGGAGCCGGGCCAGAAGAGTTTGCAGCTGGTGATAGTTCACCGCTCGGCGATTGTCGGGGTCGGCCAGGCTGAAGTTCCAGACCTCGGTTCCCTGATAGAAATCCGGCAGGCCTGGCGATGCGATCTTGAGCAGGGTCTGGGAAAGCGAGTTGAAAATTCCGGCGGTCGCGATCCTGGCCTGGAAAGGAATGAAGTCGTCGAGAAACGGTTTGCTGGCCGAGCGGTCGAGCAACGCGTCGAGAAAGCTGTGAAAGGCGGCTTCGTACTCGGTGTTCGGGATTGACCCAACTGGTATTGACTTTCGCCTCGCGCAGCGCCTTCTCCATGTAGCCGTGAATTCTGCCTACGAACTCGCGGTGCTCTTCGCTGTTCATGGAGCTGAGCGGCCACGCGCCGACCAGGGTTTGGTACAGGAAGTATTCTTCGTTCGGGCTGGGAACGGCTTCGCCGGCCACCAGAATTTTCTTGTCCTGATTCAAACGCTGCCAGGCGCGGATGGCGCGATACCACTCCGCTGGAATTTCGGAGAGCACGTTGATTCGCGCGCGAACATCCTCGCTTCGTCTTGGTGTCGTGCGTGGAACTGGCCAGCATGGCGTTTCGCCACGAAGTTCGGCGGGCCAGAATTCTTTCCGTGGAAAGTGGGCGAGGGCGACTCCAAAGGTTTCAGGAGAGCCTCCGACCTCGTTGAGCGAGAGCAGCGGACAGTAGCGATAGAACGCCGTGTCCTCCAGACCCTTCGCCATGACCGGCCCGGTGAGTTGCTGGAAGCGCATGACGAACAGACGGCGCTCGGCGCGCTCGGCATCGCCGAGGCTGTCGGGATCCTTGAGCAGGAGCAGGTCCTGGATGAAATCGAAGACCGATCCGCTGGTCGCCGGATTGCGGCGCTTCGCGGCCTTGATGGCGGTGCGGATATTGCGGTCGTCCTGTTCGTCGGGATGCTTGGGTATCGACCCTGGATGTAAGTTCGATAGACGGGAAAGCAGGCGATGACTTCGCGCAACGCGTCGCGCAAACTTTCCAGGGTAAAGTCGCGCGAGCGCCGATGCTGCTCGGAGATGCGGTCGAGGCGGCGGGCCAGCACGTTGAGTTCGCTGGACATCGATACCTGCATGACCAGGCGCTTGCTTTCGTAGATGAGGTCGGCATAACTCTGCGACCATCCGGTGAATTGGCGGTAGAGGCGATGGAAGACGTGTTTCCGGGAACCGTCGACGAAAAGCGCCGTTGAGAAGATTGAGGAATCCGTATCCGGTGGTTCCTTCGATCGCCCAGGTGGGCCGTAGTTCTTCGTTTTTCACCAGGATTTTTTCCGCGGCGACGTAGAGATGGCGCCGAACGCCGTTGGCGGAGCGGCTGGCGCTGCCACCGGGAAGCGGGGCTTGCGCCTGAAGATCCTGAAAATACTTTAGCGGGTCGAAGAGGCCGTCAGGGTGGTCGACACGAATTCCGGTGACCAGACCTTTTTGGATCAGTTCGAAAGGAATGCGATGAACGTTGGCGAATACGTCCGGATTTTCGACCCGGATGGCGGCCAGGTCGTTGATGTCGAAAAAGCGGCGGTAGTTGATTTCGTCGGACAGCCACCCGCCAAAAACTCAGGCGATAGGCCTGATCGTCGAGAAGCCGTTCGAGATTGATCGAAACTGTGGGGATCACCTTTGGTGCCGTTGATGCGGTCAATACTCGATGCAGAGCTGCGCGGACGACTTCAGCTGCTTTCGATCAGCGTGGCCAGTCGGCGCTTGATGATTTCCTTTTCACGCTGCCGCTCCCGGATCTTGGCCAGATCGGTGTTCTTCCCGCGGAGGCAGGTGGGACAGCGCGGTGAGTATGCTTTCCAGTTCCAGGAGATGATCGTCGCTGGCGGGTAGTTGCTCTCTCGTACTTTGGCGAGAACTTTTTCCAGAAGGCAGCGCCCACGAACGTGGGGCCAGCGGATAGAGCGTGCCTTGGCAATCGAGCGGCGAATGCATCCCGCTTCATACACAGCCCGAATCAACTGGCTCTCCAGGACCAGACCAAACTGGTCGGGCAGAAAAGGCAGCAGAACTTTATTGGCCAGTTCGGCCTTGGGCGGATTCCAGTCGATATCGAAGTAGCTGGAATAAGTCGGAGCTTGGTCCGTTTTCCAGCACGTCCCACCACCAGAGATTCGAGGGGTGCGTAATGCACATGTGATTGGGCACTACGTCGACGACCAGACCCATGGTGTGCTGCTTCAAACGTTCGGCAAAAGCGGTGAATTCCTCCTCCGACCCGATTTCAGGATTGAAGCGGGTGTGGTCGGTCACGTCGTAGCCATGCATGCTGCCGGGATGGGCCATCAGGAACGGAGAGGTGTAGCAGTCGGTGATTCCGAGGTCGTGGAAATATTCCACGAGCGAAGCGGCCTGTCGAAAGGTAAAAGCCAGATTCAACTGGAGGCGGTAGGTGGCGCAGGGGACATAAGCCGGTTCTCCAGGAGTTCTGTTCTTCAATGCCATGGCCTCGGTCGGGTTTCAGATGCTCGAATCGATTGGTGCGCTGTCTGGTGTGGATCGAAGCCGAACGCAGCAGTATAAACAGTGGACGAAGCGTGACTCGGCGGATCTCGATTCGCCAGACCGTGCAAAGCTTTTATCTGCGACAGTCGCAAGATGTGGGCGGTAAGACGATCGTTTGCACGCGCGCCGATGGTGTCGCACCTGCATCACGTTGCTGGTAACCTATCTTAACTTACATCAACATTTACTGGACCCTGGGAGATTTGATGGAACGTTACATCTGCATTCATGCGCACTTTTACCAGCCGCCGCGCGAAAATGCCTGGCTGGAAGCGGTGGAATTACAGGATTCCGCGTATCCCTATCACGATTGGAACGAGCGGGTGACGGCGGAGTGCTACGCACCCAACAGCGCTTCGCGAATTCTGGACGGCGACGGTCGCATTCTGCAGATCGTCAACAACTATTCGAAGATCAGTTTCAACTTTGGTCCGACACTGCTTTCCTGGATGGAGCAAAAGAGTCCGGCCGTTTACCAGGCGATTCTTGCGGCGGACCGGGAAAGCCAGCGGCTTTTCTCGGGACATGGCTCGGCGGTGGCGCAGGCTTACAACCACATGATCCTGCCGCTGGCCGAACCGGCAGGACAAGTACACGCAAATTCGTTGGGGGATTCGGGACTTCGAAAACCGGTTTGGCCGGCATCCGGAAGGAATGTGGCTGCCGGAAACCGCGGTGGATTTGCAAACGCTGGAAGTGCTGGCGGAACTGGGAATCAAGTTCACGATTCTTTCTCCCTACCAGGCAGGACGAGTGCGGCCGCTCGGCGGACGGGCCTGGCGCAAAGTGGATGGAGGAAGAATCGATCCCTCGATGGCTTATGCGGTGCGGGTTCCCTCCGGACAGACGATGAATGTGTTTTTTCTACGACGGGCCGATTTCACGCGCCATTGCCTTCGAGGATGTTCTGGGCGATGGGAAGCGATTCTCCGACCGGCTTCTGGGAGCATTTTCCGACGCGCGCACCTGGCCCCAACTGGTTCACATCGCCACCGACGGCGAGACTTACGGACATCACAAGCCTACGGCGATATGGCTCTGGCATTTGCCTTGAACTATATCGAGTCCAGCCAACTGGCGCGGCTCACCAACTACGCGGAGTATCTGGAGAAGCATCCGCCGACCCAGGAAGCCAAGGTGATCGGAAACAGCTCGTGGAGTTGCGCGCATGGCGTGGAACGCTGGAGGAGCGATTGCGGCTGCAATTCCGGCGGCCACTCGGGATGGAACCAGCGATGGAGAGCGCCGCTGCGGCAGGCCTTCGACTGGCTGCGCGATACGGTGGCTCCTCACTACGAGAGCCGAAGCCAGAGAAATTGTTTGAGCATCCGTGGCAAACCCGGGACGCTTACATCGGCGTGGTGCTCGATCGTTCGCGCGAGAACGTGATGCGGTTCATGACCGAGCAGGCGAAGCGAAAGCTTTCGGAGAGCGAAATTGTGACCGGTTTGAAGCTGCTTGAGTTGCAGCGCTATCTGATGCTGATGTACACGAGTTGCGGATGGTTTTTCGATGACCTCTCCGGGCTCGAGACGGTGCAGGTGATCCAGTATGCCGGGCGCGCGCTGCAACTGGCGGGACAATTGTTCTCCGAAGATCTGGCGACGCCTTTCCTTGACTTGCTGGCGCAGGCCCACAGCAACCTTCCGGAGCAGGGCGACGGACGCGCGATCTACGAACGTTACGTCCAGCCCGCGATGGTGGATCTGGAGAAGGTGGGAGCTCACTACGCGGTCAGTTCCCTCTTCGAAGAATATGGAGAGAGTCACGCGAATCTATTGCTACGACGTTGGACGGATGGAATACCGTTCGTCGCGCCAGGGAAAATTGCGAGTGGTCTTGGGACAGGTCAGGGTGACTTCAGAAATTACCTGGGAGTCGGACCAGATTACATTCGGCGTGCTGCATCTGGCGGACCATAGCGTGATTGGCGGGGTGCGGAGATTCCAGGGCGAAGAAGCCTATCACGTCTCTCGATCGAGGAAGTTGAAGAAAGCGGTGGACAGCGGCGACCTGGCGGAACTGGTCGGGCTGGTCGAGCAAGAATTTCGGTTCCGGCACGTACACCTTGCGCATGCTGTTCCGCGACGAGCAGAGAAAAATACTCGGCCTCATTCTGGAAGAAGCAACCAACGAGGCCCGTGTTCTGTACCGCAATTTTCACGACGAGCATGCGCACCTGATTCGTTTTGTCACCGACTTGGGCGTGCCCTTACCGCGCCGCTTCCGGCTGGCCGTGGACTTCACCCTGAATTCCGATCTGCTGGACGCGTTTTGTAACGGTGAAGTGGATTTGCCCAAGTCCAGAGAGATTCTGGACGAGATCAAGCGCACCGGGGTTAAACCGGATGCGGTTACCCTGGAATTTGCCTTGCGCCAGACGATCGAACGTTTGTTCGCAAAATTTGTCGCCAATCCCATGGAGCCGGGCTTGCTTCAGGCTGGAGGAGACAATTGATCTGGTGCGAGCTTGCCTTTCGAAGTGCGTCTGTGGGAGGCTCAGAACACCTATTACGCCGTGATGCGAGATTATGCCGGTCAGATTCAGCGAGCGCGCGGAGCATGGAGATGGCAGGCTCAGGCCTGGCTCGAAGGATTTCGCAAAGCTGGGCGAAAAGTTGAAAGTGAGATTCCAGGTGACGTCTGCGGCCGGAGTGGCTGCTTGAAAAGAGCAAAGCAATTGTTCAACTCGGCAGTTGGCGTGCGATCGAGGGGATATGTGCACATGGCACAGGAAGCAGTGGCAGTCGACGGGGAACGGAGCAGGGCGACTGGGCGATCCCTGCGTAATGGTTATTTTTGGCGCGTCCGGTGATCTGACCCGCCGGAAATTGATTCCGTTCGCTCTACAACCTGGCGAAGTACAACCTGCTGTCGCGCGACTTTGCGGTGATTGGGGTCGCGCGGAACCCGATGTCCACCGACGAATTTCGCGCCAAGCTGGTGCAGGACCTCAAGGAATTCGTGAAGCGGCCAGTCGACCCCGCACTGCAGGATTGGCTCAAGGCACGTGCTTATTACATTACCGGCGAGTTTGGCGACGCCAACACTTACCAGCAGTTGAAAGAACTTCTGCAGAAAGTCGACACGGAACACGGCACCCACGGCAATTACTTTTATTATCTGGCCACCGCGCCGGATTTCTTTGGTCCGATCGTGGAGCAGTTGGCTTCCATCGGTCTGATGACGGAAGAGAATCATCAGTGGCGGAGGGTGATTGTCGAAAAGCCCTTCGGACGCGACCTGGATTCGGCGCAAGGCCCTGAATCAGCAATTACTCAAGGTCGCGAACGAAAGCCAGATTTACCGCATCGATCATTACCTGGGCAAAGAGACGGTACAGAATATTCTGGCGTTTCGCTTCGCCAACGGAATCTTCGAGCCGATCTGGAACCGGCGCTATATCGATCATGTGCAGATTACGGTGGCGCGAAACCGTGGGCGTGGAAAAGCGAGGCGGCTACTACGACACGGCGGGCGCATTGCGCGACATGGTGCCCAACCACATCATGCAACTCATCAGCCTGACCGCGATGGAGCCGCCGATTTCGTTCCAGGCCGATGCGGTGCGCGACGAGCAAGCCAAGATCCTGCATGCCATGCAGCCGCTCAGTTCCGAAGACGTGCTGACCCGCACGGTGCGCGGCCAGTATGGCGAGGGCGAAATCGCGGGCCAGCATGTTCCGGCTTACCGGTCGGAGCCCGGCGTGCCTCCCGATTCACGCACCGAGACCTTCGTCGCCATGAAGCTACAAGTCGACAACTGGCGCTGGGCGGGCGTGCCGTTTTACCTGCGGACCGGAAAACGGTTGGCGTCACGCAGCACGTATATCGTGATCCAGTTCCGGCGCGCGCCGTTTGTGCTCTTCCGCGACACCGAAGTGGAAAAGCTGACGCCCAACCAACTGGTGCTGCATATCCAGCCGGAAGAAGGAATTGCGCTGCGTTTTGCCGCCAAGACGCCGGGGCCGATGATGCGGCTGGGCACCGTGGACATGGATTTCGAATACGCCGACTACTTCGGAAAGCAGCCCAGCACCGGCTACGAGCGTCTGCTGCACGACTGCATGGTGGGCGACGCGACTTTGTTTCAGCGGGCCGACATGGTGGAGGCGGGATGGAGCGTGGTCAGTCCGATGCTGGATTTGTGGAAGGCTTTGCCGCCGCGCAATTTCCCGAACTATGCCTCCGGCACCTGGGGACCGAAAGAGTCCGACGAGCTGATGGAGCGCGACGGGCGCCATTGGAGGAATTTCGAGAAGGAATCTGAAGTCAACTATATCGGTTGCGGAGCGATTCGATTTAAGAGGCGGCGGTTGAAGCTGGCGCAAGACGCACCGGCGGGAGGATCATGGCAAGGGTGGAGCAGCGCTCAGCGCTGCACTGAGCTCGCGATTGTAGTCGCGGCTTCAGCCGCAGACGTGCTTCATTTCTTCATCGCAAAGGCGCGTAAAGCTCTAAAGATGAGGCCTGCCGTAGAGACGTAGCGTTGCTACGTCTTGCTTCCATCGTCACAGACGGAGACGTAGCTGAGCTGCGTCTCTACGGCAACGTATTGGCAAATTGCACCAGCAAGCTTCGTGAAGATTCACAGCGGCTAAAGCCGCTCACGCGACCACCTTTTTGCAGCGCTAAAGCGCTGCTCCACCCAAAATCATAAGCGTGGTAGGCTGGAGGGTGGGAGCCTGAAAGCAGAAGGTAGCATGAAACGAAGGCCTTCGATCACGTCCGGACTCCCTTGCGTTTATAATCTGGCTGGCGGAGAGCTGTCTTGGGCCAACCTGCTCACGAACGAGTCGGGGTTCGGCCGTATCGCCGGCACGAAGCAGGCACCCAGCCCGCTTCGCTGCATGAGCCGTACACGTCTTCGGTACGCCGGGCTCCATCGAAGCCGCTGATTTTGTTGCCACACACTTTGTCAGAAGTCACCGGCCCGGTTTATGGACACGGAGAGATCGGCGAGGCGGACAACGATCTCACGCGTCAGCATGCGGGTGAGCCACTGGGCGAGCGCATTATCGTGACCGGGCGCGTGCTGGACAGCAACGGCCGTCCTGTTCCTAGCGCGCTGATTGAACTGTGGCAGGCGAATGCGGCGGGGCGTTACGTTCACGCCGTCGATCAGCATCCTGCGCCACTGGATCCGAATTTTACCGGGACCGGACGCACGCTCACCGACGAAAATGGAGTCTACCGCTTCGTCACCATCAAGCCGGGACCTTATCCGTGGCTTAATCACTACAATGCGTGGCGTCCTGCGCACATTCACTTCTCGGTGTTTGGCCGAGCGTTTCTTTCGCGACTGGTTACGCAGATGTACTTTCCCGGAGATCCTTTGTTCGCGTTTCGATCCCATCTATCAGTCGATTCCGGATGAAAAGGCGCGGCAACGAATGATCTCGCGTTTCGATCTGGAGACCACGCAGCCGCAGTGGGCGACAGGATATAAATTCGACATCGTGTGTGCGCGGTCCGGAGGCCACGCCCTTCGAGACCTGATATGGATCTGGTGCCCACACCCTCGCAAACCGTCGGTCCGTTTTTTCATTTCTGTCTCACGACGTGACAAGTGCAGTGTTCGCTGCATTGCCGGACCGCACGTGAGAGGCGAACGCGTTCTGCTCACGGTTCGAGTGCTGGATGGCAACGGTGAAGCGGTTCCTGACGCCATGATTGAAATATGGCAGGCAAATTCCGAAGGCAAATACAACCATCCGGACGACGCGCAGCAGAAGTCGCTCGATCCTGGATTTCTGGGTTTCGGGCGCATGGGGACTGCTGAGAATGGGAGCTGCGAATTCGAAACCATCAAACCAGGACGCGTGCCGGGGCCGGAAAGAATCCGCAGGCACCTCATCTGAATGTGGCGGTGTTCGGTCGCGGCATGCTCAAGCAACTCTATACGCGGATCTATTTCGCCGGCGATGCTGCGAATCAGAAGATCCAGTACTGGCGCTGGTGCCGGAAGATCGTCGCGAGACCCTGATGGCACATCCCGATGGCGCTCTCCGGAGGATGGCGATTTGATCTTCGATCTGCAGGGCGAGGACGAGACGGTCTTCTTCGATATCTAAGTCTGCTCGGCTTTCCCAAATTCAGAGTGTTAGTCTCGACAAGGTTACGCGGGAGAGGTGTGCATGTCGGCACGACTGATCGAAAGTCTGGCGACCACTGAAGCATTTGCCGAATTGTTTTCGGACAGCGTCCGTGCTGCGGGCCATGCTGGATTTCGAAGTTGGGCTGGCGCGAGCTGAGGCGCAAGTCGGTATGTCCCGAGAGAAGCGGCCGACGCGATCGTCGCGGCCGCTAAGCCTGAGGCATTCGATCCCGCGCAACTGGCAACCGATGGACTGCTGGCCGGCGCTTTGCCCATCCCGTTCGTCAAGGCGCTGACCGAGTTGGTGCGCGCCAGCAATCCCTGCCGCCGCTGGCTTCGTGCATTGGGGCGCGACCAGCCAGGATGTCGCCGATACGGCGCTGGTTCTGCTGCTCAAGAGCGCGCAACCGGTTCTGGAATCGGATCTCGATCGCACTGGAAAGTGCGCTGCGTCGGCTGGCTAAGAAGCATGCGAACACCGTGATGCTGGGACGCACTCTGCTGCAGGCTGCGCCTCCCACCACATTTGGACTCAAGGCTGCGGGATGGTTTGGTTCGATCCGACGCAGCCGGTGCGCGTCTCTCGACTGCGTTCGCCGAAGCCTTGATAGTGCAATTCGGAGGCGCCACCGGAACGTTGGCATCACTCGGTGAACATGGCGTTGCGGTGGGGACGCGAGCTGGCGAACGAACTTGGACTGGGTTTTCCCGACGCTCCCTGGCACACCCACCGGGATCGGTTCGGCCGCGTTGGTCTGTGCCTGCGGCGTTCTTACCGGGTCGCTGGGCAAAATGGCACGCGACATCAGTTTGTTGATGCAGAACGAAGTGGGTGAAGTCGCCGAACCGAGCGGACCGGGGCGTGGCGGTTCTTCCACCATGCCGCACAAGCGCAATCCCAGCGGATGCGTGGTGGCTCTGGCGGCGGCGAATCGCGTTCCTGGACTGGTGGCGAGTTTTCTTTCCGGAATGGTGCAGGAGCACGAGCGCGCGACCGGAACCTGGCAGGCAGAGTGGCCTACGGTGGCTGCGCTGATGCAGGCGACAGGAGCGGCGGTGTCATCCATGGCGGAGGTAGCGGAGGGACTCTCTGTAGACGAAGACCGGATGCGCGCAAACATCGAAGCGACCAGGGGCGTCATCTTCGCCGAACGTGCCATGATGCTGCTGGGAGAAAAAATCGGTCGCGATGCTGCCCACAAACTGCTCGACGAGGCGACCCGGCGCACCGTGAGCCAGGGACGTGCTCTTCACGAGGTGGTGGGCGAGATGCCGGAAATTAGCCGTCACCTTGATTTAAAGATTTTGGAAAAGATCGACACTCCCGAAGAATATCTAGGCAGCGCCAATGCATTCCGCAAGCGCTTGCTTTCCAGCGCATCCGACGCCGACGACGAAAAGGAGTAGCCACCTTGCCCTTCGCAACCGTTGACAACATCCGTTTGTTCTATCGTCTTGAGGGCAAGGCGGATCGTCCCTTGTTGGTCTTCTCGCACTCCATCGGTACCGATCACGGCATGTGGGCGCCGCAGATGGAAGACTTGCTCCCCTATTTTCAGGTGTTGCGATACGACAGCCGTGGACACGGTGCGTCCGATGCGCCAGACGGCGAATACTCGGTTGAGCGACTCGGACGTGATGCAGTTGCGCTGGCCGACGCTCAACATTTCCAAGTTTGCGTGTTGCGGTCTTTCGATGGGCGGAGCAATCGGACAGTGGCTGGCGCTCAATGCGCCGGATCGCGTGACGGGCCTTGTGCTGGCCAATACTTCCCCGCAATTCGGACCGCGGACGAACTGGGAATTGCGTATCCAGACTGCCGCGGAAAAGGGCATGGCTGGAATCGCCGAAATCGTGATGCCGCGATTCTTCTCTTCCGACACGCTGGCGACAACCGATGCGTATGCGAATGCAGTGAAGTCAGTGCTGCTGGGGACTGATCCTGTTGGATATGCCGGCTGCTGCGCGGCCCTTCGGGACTTCGATAGCACGCAGTCGTTGGGGAAAATTCGCACTCCCACCCTGGTGATCGCAGGTGATCGCGATGTATCCACTCCGTGGGAAGGACACGGTCAAGTACTGGCGACCAATATTCCAGGCGCACAGGCGGTGCGCCTGGCCGCGGCGCATCTTGCGAACCTGGAGCGTCCGCGGTCGTTTACCGCAGCGCTGCTTGATTTCTTGCTGCCGAAAACAGATTCGCGGTTGATCCATTGGAGGATGGATTCGCGGTTCGCCGGGCTGTGTTGGGCGATGCGCATGTAGATCGATCTATCGCCGGTGCCACCGAGTTGACGCGCGATTTCCAGAACTTGATCACCCGTTATGCCTGGGGAACGGTCTGGAGCCGTCCCGGCTTGAACCGGCGCACGCGACGCTTGCTCACTCTTGCGATCGCGGCCTCGTTGGGGCGATGGGAGGAGTTTGGGTTACATGTCCGGAGCGGCTTGAGGCATGAACTGGAACTGTGCGATCTGAAAGAGACTCTGCTACAGACAGCAATTTACGCCGGCGTTCCCGCGGCCAACACGGGTTTCAAGATTGCCAGCGAAGAGATCGAGAAGTTGAAGGCTGGGTAGTATCCAGCGTCGAAGCGCAAATTCGTGAACCACCAAGGACACTAAGGCGCACGAAGGTAGACTTTAAGGAGTTAAGGTGTATCGCAGCGATGTGGTTGGAAGTCTGTTGCGTCCGACTTACCTCAAGGATGCCCGCGAGCTCTACGCGGCAGGCACACTTTCCGACGCGGACTTCAAGCGAGTGGAAGACCGCGCGGTTGATGAGGCGGTTGCGTTGCAAGTCAGATCCGGCGTCGAAGTAATTACGGATGGCGAAATGAGGCGGTACGCATTCTATGGCCATCTGATCGACGCGGTGGAAGGCTTCGACAAACTCGGCGGATGGGCAATCCCTTTCCGCAATGAGGCAGGCGAAAAGTTGGTTCTGTCGCGGCCCGTGGTGGTTTCGCGGCTGCGACGGAAACGTCCGCTGTGCGCGGAGGAGTTTACTTATTTACGGGCTCGCACTGATCGTCCGGCCAAGACCACGCTGATCAGCGCGCAACAGGCCGCGGCATACTACGACAGCGACAAATCGAAGAGTGCGTATCCGAAAATTGAGAATTATCTGGCTGACCTCGTGGACATTCTCCGCGATGAAGTACAGGAGTTGATCCGCCTCGGCTGTACTTACATTCAGATTGATTCACCGCAATACACGGCGCTGCTCGACCCCCAACTTCGGGAGGGATATCGGCAGCGCGGGAACGATCCCGATCGGCTGCTCGATCTTTCGATCGAAATGGACAATGCGGTGATCGGCGAACATCCTGGCGTTCTGTTCGGGCTCCATCTGTGCCGGGGAAATAACCAGAGCAAGTTTTACGCCGAAGGCGATTACGGCCCTATCGCTAAGGTTTTTCGGAACACCCGATTTCAGCGTTTCCTTCTGGAATATGACGATCACCGTTCCGGTGGCTTCGAACCCTTGCGCCAGGTTCCTGACGATCGAACCGTAGTTCTTGGGCTCGTCAGCTCAAAAACAGCCGCGCTCGAGAGCAAGGACGAACTGAAGCGGCGCATCGCGGATGCCGCCAATTTCGTGGCCTTGGATAGGCTGGCTCTCAGTCCCCAATGCGGATTCGCCTCGACCATGGAGGGAAACCTGCTGTCCGTCGCTGATCAGGAAGCCAAGCTGCGGCTGGTGGCAGATACTGCGAAAGAAGTGTGGGGAAGCTCGGTCGAGTCTGGCCACTCCGCAGCGTGACAATCAATCTCTCTGCCACCCGGCGGCCAAACTATAATGTCCCCTCTATATGGCCGACGAACTCATCACTGATTGCCACATTCACATCCAGCCGATGGAGATGCTCAAGCCGGATTCCTTCGAGCTCATAAAAAGCAAAGCTGCGGATTTCGATCGGATTATCGAATACTGCCGTTCGCCCAAGGCCTTTCTCCAATATCTCGATGCTTCCGGCATCAATCGGGCTGTGCTGATCAACTACGTCGCGCCGGAGGTAATCGGTCTCACTTCAGAGGTGAATCAGTGGGTCGCCGACTACGTTCGAACCGACCCTCGGCGGCTGCTGTCGTGCGGCGGCCTTCATCCGCGACAATCCCCGAACGTGATGGCCGACGTGGAACAAATTCTGCGGTTGAAAATTCGCATGATCAAAATCCATCCCCCGCATCAGTTGTTGTTTCCCAACGACTATTTGCATGGGGTGAAGGAGTTGGAAATTATTTACCGGGCGGCGGAAGCGAACGGCGTGCCGGTAATGTTTCACACCGGCACCTCGATTTTTCCCCACGCCCGCAATAAGTATGGCGATCCGATATACCTCGACGATGTGGCGGTCGATTTTCCAAAACTGAAAATTCTGATGGCGCACGGAGGCCGGCCATTGTGGATGGAGACGGCATTCTTTCTGCTGCGCAGGCATCCCAACGTGTTTCTGGATATCAGCGGAATACCGCCAAAAACACTGTTGAAATATTTCCCCCGGCTGGAAGAAATTGCGCATAAGACTTTGTTCGGCACGGACTGGCCAAGTCCCGGTGTTCGGGAGATCAAAAGCAATCTTGATGACTTCCGGGCGCTGCCTTTGAGCGAGAAAGCCCGGCAGCAGATCTTGTCCGGGACGGCGTTGGGGATCTGGCCGGCGTAGCTCTCCTTTTTGCTTCCGAGTTCCTAAGATGCCCGCGGCCTATGCGTTCGCGCTGGCACCGTCTGCATTCTCGATTAACAATGCGATTCCCTGCCCGCCGCCAATACAGGCTGAAGCGATTCCGTATTTCCCTTTCGATCTCTTCAGCTCGCGGGCTAGCGTGATGGCCAGACGAACTCCCGTGGCACCCAGAGGATGGCCGATGGCGATGGCGCCGCCATTTACATTCAACCGGGCGTGATCCAGTCCAAGCTCTCGCTCGCAAGCCAGCACTTGAGCGCCGAATGCTTCGTTGATTTCAAAACGATCGATCTGCTCCTGGCGCAAGCCGGTGCGCTCGAGCACTGCCTTGATCGCTGCGACCGGACCGATGCCCATGATTTCGGGCGGAACTCCAACCGCAGCCCCGGCAACAACGCGAGCCAAAGGTTTTTTGTCATGCTTGCGCACGAAGGCGCCCGAGGCAACCAGGGTCGCCGCGGCTCCATCCACAACGGCTGAACTGTTGCCGCCAGTCTGTACGCCTCCAAACGCAGGACGGATTTTGGCCAAAACTTCGATCGGCGAAGGCCGGACGTGGCTATCTTCCGCAAAAGATTCCACCTTGCTCGGCAGACGAATGCCGCGGGCAGCGTATCCCTCGCATTCGAAGGTCTCGTTCACGACTGGAACAATTTCACCACTGAGGAAGCAACTTTTCTGTGCGGCTACGGCCCGCGAGAAACTGTCCGCGGCGAAGACGTCGACCTCTTCGCGCGTGATCTTGTGGCGCTTCGCCAGATTTTCGGCGGTTCCACCCATGGTGAGATTACAGCTGGGATCGAGCAGGGATTCCCATAGAAAATCTTTGAACTCCACTTGGCCCAAACGAAATCCACCGCGATGGGTATAGGCCGCAACCGGATTGCGGCTCATCGATTCTGTGCCCACACCCAGCACGACACCGGCCTTGTCCAGTTTGATCAGATCGGCGCCCTGCAGAATCACTTCGATACCGGTGCCGCATACGCGTTGCACCAGGTGTGAAGGCACTTCGATCGGCACGCCGGAGTAGATGCTGATATGACGAGGCAGCATGTACGCATCGAACGAAGCCTGCGCCATGTTACCGGCGATGACCGTATTCACTTCGGTAGCGGAAACTCCTGAGCGCCGGAGGACTTCACGAGCGACTTTGATACCAAGGTCGATCGGCGAGACGAGTCCGAGGACGGTGTTGTAATCGGCGAACGCTGTGCGGACTCCATCCAGGAGCCAGATGTCATCGTATTGAGAGAACAAACCCTGTGGTCGAGTGGTCATCGAATTCCCTTTTTGCGCGTGACTTAAATTTTCCGGGCCTCTTAGTGTTCAGCTCCGGGTGAATCGTTCAATCAGGTTTCTATGCTGCGGATACCGCTTGATCAGGTCCGAACGTTTGCCGAGTTCGAAATCGTCGAAATCGAAGCCCGGGGCCACCGTACAGCCTGCCAGCGCAAACGAGTTGGTCTCCTTCACACGCGAAGCAAACCAGCAACCGGCTTTAACCACGGCCTGGAAGCTTTCGCCTTTCTCGGGATTGTCGCCAACCGACCGTTCTGACTGAGTTCCGTCTTCCTCGATTACGTAAACCGCGATCGGGCTGCCCGAATAGAAATGCCACATCTCGTCCGAACGCAAGCGGTGAAAGGCGGAGAAGTTTTCTCCGTCCAGCAGGAAATAAATTGTGGTGGAAACCAGTCGTGGGCCGGTGAATTGCGAAGGCAAAGCCTCTCTGGCGATGGAAAGGCCGGCACGATAAGTTTCGCGATAGTAGCCACCCTCGGGATGAGGAATGAGGCCCAGTTTGTCGATCCAGTATTTCGCGGATTTCGTCATAGTTTGTCTTTTTTATAGTAACTCCTGAGAGGCGCTCTGTCGTTGTGCTGGCCCCCGGACGGATAGTGTCTCAATTCGAAATCTTGCTCAGATCCGAGCGTCATCCTGAGCTTGCGAAGGATCTGGCGCGCAGCGGATCATAACCTCTGCTACGACCATGCCAATGCACGCAAGGTCCTTCGGGACTGAAGTCCCTCTGGATGACGCCGGTGGAAAAACTTTGTTCAAACTGAGCGATCATCTCCCGGGTGTGAGAGGTTGCGGCGGTCCCGTCGCTGGTGTAAAAACTCTTGTTATGAATCGCCTGCTGCTTGGGATTTTGTGCGGGATTGTATTTGGAGTGGTGGACGTTCTAATCACCGCCATGGGAAAGCATCCGGGCACTACAACGACGATGTTCTTACAGGCTTTTTCCAGTCGCTTCGCGGTCGGAGTGCTGGCGGCGACAGTCACACTGCCGATGCATCCGATTCTGGCGGGCGCGGTTGTGGGATTGCTGGTCAGCCTTCCGGATGCGTTTGGACTGAATTCTTACGTCGGGGTACTTGGAACCGGGCTATTGTTCGGTGCACTGACCGGGTGGGCAGCGAAGTTGTGGGGCGTTTAAGTTCCGGCTTTCCTGCATCCGGGATTGGGCTTTTTCGGTTTAACTTACCTGCGATTTCCGAATTTCGTTCCCAACAATTTCACTTTGGTTTCACGCTGAAATGGCTGGCGATACACTGCCACCTGCCGCTCAGGTTCATCCAGGTGTCAGTGAAGCGTCCGCGGCGCTCCCAGGATTTGCCTTTGTCGACTCCTTTTTCGTAGTAGTTCCCAGTCACAACCGCAGTGTTGCCATAGGAGTGAACCACCAGGTCGCTCGACTGCAATACTTCGGGACGGTAGGACCGATCGGCTACCGAGGCAACGATTTGTGCCTTGTTGTATAAAGTGCCCTCGGCAACGGTCATGACGAAATCATCGGCCAGCAATAGCCGCACCGCCGGAGCATCGTTGTTCAGCTCGGCTCGGTTCCATAGACTGCTCCATGGCAATGATTTTCGTCGACTCCTGCGCAGGCGCAAGGAGAGGGACCATTAACCACAGCAAGGCAGCCATCGGCCAGCGTTTCATGCGGAACTCCTCTTCGCCACTACTCTATTACACCGGTTCTCAGGCCGAGTAATCGCTTTACGTAGAGGTACCTCGAAGGCAAACGATCATGCCACCGCAATCCTTCAATCGACCTCCGCCGCCGCATATACTTGCACGGTTTGGCTCGGAATCAAACCGGCGGAATTGAGAGGTCCTATGAAGTGGAACGCGAGATCAGGATTGTGGCTTCTGGCTCTGTTTATGGCTCAAACCTTAATGGTTCTGATCTCAATGAGCCAAATCCCGATGGCTCATGCCGAGGATCTCAAGCCGGAAGACCTGGTTGCCCATCATCTCGAGTCGATAGGTGCAGCAACTGCTAGAACGGCGAATAAGTCGAGAGTTGTCCAAGGTGCTGCACGATTCAAGATGCTGGTAGGGAGCGGCGGACAACTCGACGGCAAGGGGGCGGTAGTCTCGGAAGGACAGAAGATAAATATCATGATGAAGTTCGCTGCCGACTACAAAGGCGAACAATTTATTTCGGATGGACAGAAGTCCTATATCGCAGCCACCACTGCTGACCACCGGCGTTCCAGCCTTGGCGAATTCGTGATGAGCCAACCGGTGATCTTGCAGGACGGCTTACTCGGTGGCGCCCTCTCCACCGCTTGGGCGCTTTCAAACCTCGACCGCAACCATCCTCACTTGAGTTCCGGAGGAAGTAAGAAGAGGGATGGAAAACAGGTGCTGGATCTCCATTACCAGCCCAAGCGGAGCACCGAGATGGATATCCACATGTACTTCGATCCTGAGACGTATCACCACCTCGAGACCGTGTACACGATAACGCTGGCTTCAGGATTAGGCGGTTCCGTGCCGAGCGCGACTGACCAGGTCGGACTGACCATCGTCACCCGGCTTGTCAGGAAGTGACCCAACCCGCAGCTCCAAACAGCAGCAGATCCGCTACACGCTGGAAGAGAATTTCAGCGATTTCAGCACGACCGACGGAATCACACTGCCTTCCCATTACAACGTGCACTTCACACGGGAGTCGCAGGACGGGAAAACCACGGTCAGTGAATGGGATATGAGCGCTAACGAAGTATCGGAAAATATGTCGTTGGACCCACGAAATTTTCAGGTTAAGTAGGAGGATGCCAGATTGTGAGCAATGGGCTGATGGGAAAGAACAGGGACAAAGATTCGTTCACGCCATTATCCGTGCACGTCATCAGCCCACTGGTTAACCTATTTTTTCTTGGGGGCCGAATCGCCTTTCGATGCCAGGGTCCGAACATAGCCCAGAACCGAATGGATTTCGCCTTCGCTGAGAATGGTCTTGAAGGCGGGCATGTTGCCCTTTCCCTCTGAAATTACTTCAGTCAGCTCGGCATCCGATTTCTTCTGAACTTCCGGTGACCGCAAATCCGCTGACTGCAGACTTTTTCCCACCGGCGTATTACCGCTCCCGTCTTTCGCGTGGCAGGTCAGACATTTCGCCTTGTATACGTCGGCACCCGCCGTGTCCTGCGCTACAACGGGACGGGAAAGCACGGCAAAGAAAACGGCAGAGGCGATAAGTAGGAACGACAGCTTCTTCGTTGACAGAGGCCTAGTCTTCGATGTGAAGTTCATAGTCATTTGGAGGTCCGTTGAGGCGTAAAGTTGCATCGAAATAATCTAAATTCGAAACTAACCGTCTGAAGCTTTGTGATTCTAGCGGTTTCAGATTGAGCAATCAACCGGATGATATCGAGGTGCCTCAGGGGAGACTTGCAGGTTTTCTTTAAAGCGTCATCATGAGCTTTATTCGAGGGTGCGTGGGCCGGATATTTCGATAACGGCGCCCATAGCTAGACGGAAATGCAATCCGTTGCGCGATGCCTCGGAAGCCGGGTGTTTGGAGTGATTCGTGGCTAATCCAGCCGTCTGAAGGAATTGCTTTCTCGCATGGCGTACGTTCAGAAGTACGTCAGCGGACAGACGTCGTGCCCCTTGCTTTCTACGATATTGGTCACTTGACGTCTAAGAGACCACTTTTTCGCGTTCGGGGAAATTTTATGGCATCCAAGGAAAAAACCGCCCCAATCCAGGTCTTGCAATTTCCGCAATGGCAGCGCGAGTACGAGGCTGTGCTGACGGAAACGGATCACAAAATACTGTTCAAGCAGGTCGAGGTCTCGGAGGCAGCGCTCCGCACTCGACGTGAAACTCTGAAGCCGGATTCGGACGGCCTAGCCGAACAGCTAGAGATCGACAAGGCAATCGACAAGGCATTAGAGAAGTTGCAGGCGCTCAAGAAAGATGTGTTGAAGTTCCTCTGACAGCTGAATCTGGTTCTGGAAGACAATTTAGCCGGCGTTTACCCCTCACGCTCTAGCTCTCGCACTAGTTCCCGCCCTCAATCGCCTCTTAAGATGTCTCACATATGTCTCCGTCTCACAACAACGTCCAGTGACCCTAATCAACACATTGCTCTGGACAAACGAAAGCAAACGATATAAAAAGAAAGCGCAATCACAAGCTGCTGGTTCTGGTTTTCCTGATTCATGCTCCGAGGAAACGTGCTCAACGAAGAACGCCGCCGGGCGATTATTGAAATCCTTGACCGCGATGGACGGGTGCTGGTCATGGACATGGCCCGGAAATTCGACACTTCCCAGGTCACCATCCGCAAGGATCTGGAAATTCTGCACGCTCATGGACTGGTCCATCGCACCCATGGAGGCGCGTTGCCGGCGCGCGAAGGGGCGCTGGAAGATCCCACGCTGCGGGAGAAGGAGAAACTTCATCGCAAGGAGAAGCTGCGGATCGCCGAAGTCGCGGCCGGGCTGGTAAAGGAAGGCCAGGTGGTAATTCTCGATTCCGGGACCACCACCACCGCGATCGCGCGGGCCCTGCGCAACTTTCATAACATTACGATTATTACCAACGCCTTGAACATCGCGGCGGAACTGACGGGAGCGCCGGTGGAGGTGATTTTGACCGGAGGAAGCCTGCGCAAGAACTCGTTTTCCCTGGTGGGGCCGATCGCGGAGGAAACCTTGCGCGGACTGAATGCCGACATTCTGTTTCTCGGCGTGGACGGCTTTGACGTGCACTACGGGCTGAGCACGCCCAACCTTCTCGAAGCCAAGGTCAACCGGGTTATGGTCGGAATTGCGAAACGAACCGTAGCGGTGTGCGATTCGAGCAAGTTCGGGACGGCGGAGCTTCTCGCTGATCGTGCCTCCGGCTGCTTTGCAGGAAGTAATTACCGACCACGGCATTCCCAAGTCTGATTTGCGTGCTCTGAAGAAAGCTGGGATTGAGGTGACGCTTGCCTGATAATCGCGGGGCCAATTCTCTTGCTGAAATACTTTCCCAACCGCGAGTTCTGGGACCGGTGTATGAAAGCGCTCGAGCGCGAGGGTTCGCTGGCCGATGTCCGAAAGCCTTTTCGCTCTGCCACTGAATGGCTGTTCGTCGGCTGCGGATCGAGTTACTACCTGGCGATGGCGGCGGCCGCTTCCTGGAGCGCAATCACCGGAATGCGGGCACGCGCGATTCCGGCTTCAGAGCTGCTGTTGTTTCCCGAGCTGGTGTCTGGCGGGCACGGGAGAGGAAAGATGGCGGCGGTTGTTATTTCGCGCTCCGGGCGGACTTCCGAAACAGTGCGCGCCGCTCGATTGCTGGAGCGCGAGAAAAACATTCGCGTTCTCGCAGTGACGGGGACCCCGGATCAACCGCTGGAACAAGTCGCCACCGCGACCCTGCCGCTGCTTCCCTGCGACGAACAGAGCACGGTGATGACGCGATCGTTTACTTCGATGCTGCTGGGCCTGCAGTATCTGGCGGCCTGCCAGGCTGACGATCGCGTCTTTTGGAGGCCGTGCGCAGACTGCCGGCCATGGCGGAGCGGGTGATGCTCGACTTGCGATTGGCCAATTCGCAGCTTCGTGGCGGCGCAGCAGTTTGCCGACTACGTCTGCCTGGGACAGGGACCGTTCTATGGACTGGCCTGCGAGACGGCGCTGAAGGTCACCGAGATGTCGGTGTCGTATGCGCAGAGTTTTCATACCCTGGAATTCCGCCACGGGCCGAAATCTATCGTCGGCGCCCGAGACGCTGATGATCTTTCTGATTTCAGAACAGGGTTACGAGGCCGAGTGTGACGTGCTGCAGGAAATCAAGGGCCTGGGGGGAACAACCCTGACCAGTCGTCAATCGGGCGAATGATCGCGTCCGGCAAGCCTCCGATCTTTTGGTTGAGTTGGATTTTGACTTGCCCGAACTGGCGCGAGTTGGCGGCATATATTTTCGCCGGCCAACTGACCGGACTTTACACCGGGTTGAAAAAGGGACTTGATCCTGACAATCCGCGCAACTTTACCCGGGTTGTGGTTCTGGATGAAGCAGAGTCGTCGGAGCGCAGTCAGAGCTTGCGCGAAAGATGTAACCTGAAAGACGATGCATGTTGCTCACATCGCCAAGGCTCTGCTTTCGAAAGCTTTCTATTTTCTCGTCTCGTTGATAATTCTGCCCGCCCATGTCCCGCTACGCGCTGCACCGGTCACTTTGCCGAATGACGCGAGTGCTGCAAGTCGCTGATCATGCTAGCGAAGATTTGGATTCTCCGCATTCGCGTTTTGATGAGTTCAAGGCGACCGAGTTTTACCTTGACAACGATCACAGAACGAAAGTAAAAGTAAGCGTTCGTAACTATTCACCACAATTTAACCAAGCGGAAAAAGAGCTCCGCATCCCTCGCCATGGACCGACCGCAGGTGAACAGCTTCGAGGAGATCGATGCCAACCTTGCCGAGTTGAATCAAGCCAAGTTAAATCAATCCAAATCAAATCAGGCTACGCAGAATCGGACAAGCAGACTCGGCCAGTTTCCGACTTTCCGTTTTTCTCGCCGTCGTATGCATGGTCTTGTTCCTTCCGGCGTGGACGCAGAAGGACGCCGGAAGTATTGTCGGCACGGTCAAGGACCAGACCGGCGCCAGTGTGCCAACGCCAAGGTGACGGTGACCGACATCGAACGCGGCACCAACCTGGAGACCACGACCAACGATTCGGGCGAGTATGTGGTCGGCCCTCTGCGGGTGGGCACACTACACGGTCACGGTTGAACATCCGGGATTCAAGAAGGCGGTGACGGTTCCGATCAGCCTGGATGTGCAGCAGAGGATCGCAATGGATGTGATTCTTGAGGTGGGTCAGATTTCGGAGTCGGTTGAAGTTACGAGCTCCACTCCCCTCGCTGGAAACTGAGACGTCGGAACTGGGCCAGGTGGTGGACAACAAACGCATGGCGAATCTGCCGCTGAACGGCCGGAATTTTGCGCAACTTGCGTTGCTGACCGCCGGCACCGCACCCAGCGAACCCGGCGCCCGCGATGAAGGCGGCTTTGGCTTTTCGGCCAATGGAGCTCGTTCCCTGCAGAACAATTTTCTGCTGGATGGGGTGGACAACAATTCCAATCTTCCAGATCTGCTCAATGAGACGAACTATGTGATTCAGCCGTCGGTGGAGGCGCTGGAGGAATTCAAGGTTCAGACCAACGCCTACAGCGCGGAATTCGGGCGCGGCAACGGCGCGATCATCAATGCCACCATCAAGTCGGGCACCAACCAGTTTCACGGGAGCGCCTACGAGTTTCTGCGCAACGAGAAGCTCGACGCCAAGAACTTCTTTGACGATCCCAACAGCCCGATCGCACCCTACAAGCAAAACCAGTTCGGCTTCACCATCGGCGGCCCCATCTTCCACAATCGCACCTTCTTTTTCGCCGACTATGAGGGATTGCGTATCCGGCAGGCGCAGACGATAACATCTTTTGTCCCCACGGCGGCCCAGCGCGGCGGCAATTTCTCGGATCAGCTCGATCTGAGTAGTCCGCAGCAAGGCTTGGCGGCCGATGGCGTAACGATGATCCCCGCACTGGACTGCGCCGGACACGCCACTTTTGCCGGCGAAATCTTCGACGCGCGCCAAACTCAGAACAGCGGCCTCTTTACGCTAGCGGCCTTTGCGGAGTTCCTCTGGGAGGCTATGATGGTAGCTGGCAATCCCACGAACATCATCCCGCAAGGGCAGCTTGATCCCCTGGCTTTGGCGATCGCGAAGCTGTATCCCTCCGCCCAACGTCAATGGCAACGGATTTAACCATCTGTCCAATCCGGTTCGCAGCGAGACGCGCAACAATTTCGATGTTCGCATCGACCAGAAGTACACTGAGAAGGATTACGGATTCTTCCGCTTCAGCTACGAAGATCAGCCCAGCTTGATTCCAGGACCGTTCGACGCCACCGGAGGCGATGGAGGCGGGTTCTTCAGCGGAGATGAAGACAATGCCTATCGCAGTTTCGCCACCAGTTGGACTCACCTGTTCCGCAACAATCTCACCAATGAGTTCCGGCTCGGCTACAACCGCGTCAACTCACAGCGGCAGCAGATCAATGCCGACAAGACCAGTGAAGAGCTGCTGAATTTCCCCGGCGGCTTCCCCGGGATTCCGAATGTGCCCGGAAACGGCGGTCTTCCGCAATTGACCTTCAACGACATTTCGCAGATCGGCAGTCCCGACGTTTCTTGCCTTCGCACGAAGTGCAGAACACCTACGGCGTATCGGAAAATCTGAGCTGGGTGCACGGTAATCACTCCTTCAAATTCGGAACCGATATTCGCAGCGAAGAATTCACGATTTTTCAACCGGCGGCGGCGCGCGGCACGCTCGACTTTGGTCCCGGCCTCACCGACAATCCGGCGGCGCCAGTTCAGTGGCGGGTCGGGCTTTGCCTCGTTTCTGGTTGGCCTGAGCGACGGCGGCAGCATCAACAACCTGCACAACATCGACTATCACCACCAGGTGTATGCGTTTTACGGGCAGGACGACTGGCGGGTCACTCCGAAACTCACGCTGAATCTGGGATTGCGCTACGAACTGTTCACCACGATCAAGGAACGAAACAACGAGATGGGCACGTTCGATCTTTCGACCGGCAGCCTGATCGTGCCTAAAGGTGTGACCGCGCAACTGACGCCGATGCTGGCCGCGATTGTTCCGGTGGAAGCTACTGGCACTCCGGGGCTGATTTCGCCTGACCTCAACAACTTTGCTCCGCGCATCGGCTTGGCCTACCAGGCACACCAGCAAACTCGTAGTGCGCGCCGGATACGGAATTTTCTACGGCGGTGACGAGGCAGGTCCTTATTCCAATCCGAGCATGGGATTCAATCCCCCGTTCTTTATCAGCAAGAATTTCAACCAGCCATGCGGCGCCGCGTCCGCCAATCCCGCGAACGGTGGATTGTTCCCTGCCCGGCATACCTACGCTGGCCAGCGGATTTCCGGCAAATTCGTTGACCGATCCCGAACCTCCCCCGCTGTTCTTTTCGCTCGATCCCCACCTGGTTACGCCTTACATGCAGCAGTGGCACCTTTCGACGCAGTACGAGTTGCCTTCGAACACGGTGTTTGAAGTGACTTATGCGGGGTCGCGCGGTTTGAAGCAGTACATTTATCTGAACGGAAATCAGGCCGCTCCGAATCCCGATCCTAATTTGCCCTTTGCAGATCGCCGTCCGCTTCCGCAGCTGGATGGCTTTGTTGGATGGTTCCGCTCGGCGGGACAGTCAAACTACGATTCGCTGCAGGCGCGAGCCGAGAAGCGCTTCTCTCACGGCCTGACGTTCCTCGCCTCTTACACCTGGGCGCATGCGCTCGACATCGCTTCGAACGCCGATCTGGGTGCGCAGAATGGCGGCGATTTCCGCTACTTCAAGGATCCGCAGGCGGAATACGGAAACTCTGACTTCGACATCCGCAACCGCTTTGTCTTCAGTTATCTGTACGAGCTGCCGATCGGCCACGGCAAGCGGCCTGATGGGCGATGCCAGCGGAGTGACTCAACCAGATCATTGGCGGTTGGCAGGTGGGCGGCATTACGTCGGTATCTCCGGCAACTGGTTCACCATTCTGGACGCCAATGGCGTGGCCAACTCCGACGGCCAGCAGCGGCCCGACTTGATCGGCGATCCCGCACGCGACGCCGTGCGTGCCCGGCACATTCTTTAATACCTGCGCCTTCGCCGATCCGGCACAAGGTTCATTCGGAGACGTCAGCCGCAACAGCATTCAGGGGCCGGGCTATCAGATATGGGACTTCTCGCTGTTCAAGAACTTCCCTATCACCGAGCGCACCAAACTGGAATTCCGGGCCGAGTTCTTTAACGTGTTCAACCATCCCGAATCTGCAGTTCGCCAAGTCGGGACCGCAGAACTCGATCAATACGACGACGTTTGGCACGCCGCAATTTGGGTTCCTGACGGCAGCGCGCGATCCGCGGCAGATTCAGCTGGCGTTGAAATTATCGTTCTAGAAGAGCCTGATTTGAACTGGCGCAGCGTCTCGCTCATGCGGAGTCTTGCAGTGCGCAAACTCCGTGCGCGGAGACGGGTCGCTACGCTCCCGTACGCCAGCGTAGCAACTTACGCCTACAACAAATGGCTTTTCACGAAGACCTCATGGCGAGGCGTTCGATAAGATGATAGGCCTCATATGAGATGCCATCTGCGGTGCGCGTTATGGCTTGGCCTGCTCTGCGTCTTCTCCTGCGTGTCCTCTCAGGCGTTCGCTTCCACGCCAGAATCTCCGAATCTCACCGAACTGCAAGACGGCTGGCGGATGACTTCGGCGAAGAACGTCACTGCTGACGATTCGCTGGTGTCTCAGCCCAGCTTTGACGCTTCGCAGTGGTACACCGCACAGCACATGCCGGCCACCGTCTTGCAGATTTTGCAGGAGAACGGGGTTTACAAAAACCTTTATTACGGCATGAATCTGGCCACTCCGGGCGACCTCGTGGAAGCAGGATTGGTGGTATCGCACGACCTTCACCGCACCCGCCGGTCGCGAGGTCTACTCGCTCATCTTCAAGGGAATCAATTACCGGGCTGACATTTGGCTGAACGGCCACAAGGTGGCGAACCGGCGAAACAGCTGGTCGGCATGTACGACGAATTTGAATTCAATGTTACGGAATTTATCGTGCGCACGGCGGCAATCCAATGTTCTGGCCGTGAAAGTCACTCCCGAGCAGAGCCTCGAAGGCGAGAACGGCGTCGAGTTGGCGGATAGCTGGCTTGACTGGATCAACTGGAAATACCTGGGCTACCAGGATCCGCAGAAGCAGATGGACATTTCGTTCGTGCCGGACCGAAATGCGGGCGTGTGGAAGCGGGTATTTCTCAGCAGCACGGGTGCGGTGACAATTCGAAATCCCTACGTGGCGACCGATCTGCCGCTTCCCGCGACCAATCCGGCTTCGTTGACGGTTTATTGCGATCTGAGCAATGCCACCGCCACGCCAGTGTCGGGCACGCTCTCGGGAGAAATCTCCCGGCCGGGCAAGCCGACCATCAGGTTTCAGAAGGATGTTCGAACTGCTTCGCGACCAGACGAAAGAAGTTGCGTTCACGCCCGCAGAGTATCCCAGCTCATCGGTCGCCGATCCCGACTTGTGGTGGCCCTATCAGTGGGGAGAGGCCGAAGCTGTACCACCTGAAACTGGAATTCAAGATTAACGAGAAAGATGAACTTTCGGATTCGCAGGCGATCGATTTCGGCATTCGCAAAATCACCCAGGGACGCGATTCGGACAGCAGGCTTTCCGGAGATTGGCGAAGGTGGAAACTTCTACTCAAAGTAAACGGCAGGGATTACCTGATCCGCGGCGGAGTCTACTCGCCTGATTTGCTTTTCAGAAACGATCCGGCGCGCGATGCGACCATCATGCATTACGCCAAGGACCTTGGGCTCAACCTGCTGCGCTGGGAGCTGAAGATTGCGGACGACACCATGATCGACCGGGCGGACCGTGAAGGCATGCCGGTGATGCTGGGCTTCATGTGCTGCGCGCAATGGGAGCATTGGGGGCTATGGAACGCGGAGGATCAATGGGTGGCGCGAGCCAGCCTGCGGGCGCGCATCCGCGAGCTGCGCTCGCATCCGTCGGTGGTGATCTGGGCGAATGGCAGCGACGGGCTGCCGCCTGATCCGGTGCTCAACGACTATCACCAGATTCTTAAAGAAGAACATTGGCAGAACGCGGTGGTGGATACGGTTTCGCATGTGAACCGCTCCTGGAGCGGGATTCACATGGCTGGGCCGTACGTCTGGCGGCCTCCTTACTACTGGTTCAGCGACAAGTACGGGCCGGCTCGCGGTTCGTCGGCGGAAGAGGGCGACAATGAGACCATTCCGCCGCTGGAGAGTCTCAAGAAGTTTATTCCCGCAGACAAGCTGTGGCCGATTAATGAAGTACTGGTACTTCCACTCCGGGGCAAATGAAGGCAACAATACGCTGGACAATATTCAGCGGGTGATCGACAAGCGCTACGGCGCTATCCAGCAGCGCGGAGGAGTTCTCCAGGAAAGCGCAATTGGCGCACTACGAAGACGTCCGCGCGCAATACGAGACCTACGCCACGCACTGGGCCAATCGCAAGATGATGATTCACTGGATGATGAATAATCCCTGGCCATCGTTGTTTGGTCATCTGTTCGACGACTATTTCAAGCAGGGCGGAGGGTATTTCGGCGCCAAGAAGGGTTTGCGGCCGGTAAACGTGGTTTGGGATTACTACGCGAGCGGAGATCGCAGCAAAGCGAAAGTGTACGTGGTCAACCAGACCGCCGAGGCTCGCGAGCGGATTGAAAGTCGCAGTCGAGTTTTTCAACCTTGACGGAACTCGAAAGTATTTTACCGAAATCAAGCGGCTTCAGCGTTGGGCCAATACTTCGCGGGAAGCCATGACTGTGCCGCGAATTCCAAATCTCGATCCTACTTACCTGGTGCGCGCGGTGCTGAAGGACGCAAGCGACAAGGTGCTGGCCGAAAATGTGTATTGGGGATCGACGACCGATGACGATCTTGGCGACGCCAAAAACGACGAGCAGTTCACGACCAAGCTCACAACGTGGGCGGACTTGTCCGCTCTGAACACCATGCCGCGCGGCGATCTGAATGTTTCTTCCCATGTCTCAGAGGCGATGGCGAAGAGCACGTCGCCATCACGCTGGCGAATCCCGGCAATCATGTGGCTTTTTTCGTGCGAGCGGAGGTCACGCAGGGAAGCGACGGACTGGAAATTCTGCCCATTACTTACGACGACAACTACATCACCGTATTTCCCCATGAGACCCGGACCATCGAGGCTACGTTCAGCAAGTCTGGCGCTGGGAGGCGCAAGTCCCTCGCTGCGGGTTGAAGGCTATCAATGTCGCCAAAGAGAATTTTGCCGCTGCAATAGAGTTTAGCTGAGGCACTCGAGAGCCGGGAACCGCATAAACATTGGGGATATCGGGTAGCCCGTTCGTGCCATTCACAGAAATTCGGCCTCTCGCTACTATGCTTTTGAACAAACTTTCGGGGGAGGGGTTGTTCGACGAACGTCCCACGACTCAAACGAGTCTGGGGCGTTTTGTTTTGTGGCTCGGCAAATCTCCCGCCCTTCGAGCTTTTGATCCTTCACTCAGAAAACGATCTTAAGGGCCCATTCATGCTGCGACGCATTCTCCTGGTCTCTGCTGCTTGGCGCTGCCTCTCGATCGCCTGGACGCGACCGCGTGCCGAGTTGCCGAAACCAAGTCGGAGACCGCTGATTCTCGCAGCGAACGCGCCGACGTTCAGCGACAATTTTTCCGGCGGAACTCTGGACGCAACCAAATGGTTTATCGACAGCGGGACGCGCTCCGGGAAATATTGCGGGGGGAACACTCGGGACGCTCAGCGCGAAGCACGTCGATCTTTCCACGGGCATGTTGCGGCTGACGTTGACTCAGAGACGTTTCTGGAACGCTCGCGACCTCGGTGGGAGCGGAGATTCGCTCGAAGCAGCTGTTCGGCTACGGAACCTACGTGTGGGTGGCGCGAGCGGCTTCGACCTCGGCTACGCCGCGCGGCGCCGGGCTCGGCGGCTACGGGCTCGGTCACCGATGTGTTCAACTTTATCAACGACAGCGAATCGGAAATCGACTTCGAGTATCAGGGACAATCCCCGGCGACGCTGGAGATGACGAATTATTCGCAGCGTCTCCAAGAGCCAGAGCACGACAGCGTCCCGGTAGCCGGCGCGGACAGCGGCTTTCACGAGTACAAGTACATCTGGAGCGCCGTCGAAGATCGAGTTCTATGTTGACGGCACTCTGGTCTCGACCCACACCGAGCATATTCCGTCCGCGCCAGCGGCGGTGATGATCAATCTCTGGGGAACGAATTCGCCTTCGTTTGGCGGCGTGGCAACTCACGAGGTAACTCGTTACGCCTACGTGTCATCATTCTCCTACGCGCCTCTGCAATAGACGAAGCCAGACCGGCACATTGCACTAGGACGTCGCACCCGATCCTGAATCTGAACTCTGCTTCTGAAGCGTCTACGTCTGCCTGGGATACCTGTAATGACAAGTACATAACTTTCGGGATGAGGCCTTTTCGGAACTATAGTAAGTCGCTCGCCCGGAGATTAGATGATATGAATCACCTAGATCATGAAATCAGTAAAGCTATCAGCGGTTGTAATGAGCCTGGCGACCGTCGTGTTCGCCTGCCCATTCTCGGTTACGTGCCCGGCCGACCACGCCGACATGCACAAGGTTGGCGAAGACAATTCAGGACTGGTGCGCCTCGTTATCTATGAGCATCAGACTTCCGCCGGCCAGACCCACCAGATAACAATCCGCTGCGAAAACTGAGCTTTTGCTGATCCATTCAGACGTGGCTTGAAGGCGTAATCGGACCTGGCCGCCTCTTTCCACAATCAACCTCTTCGGAAATCGGAAGCCCGCCGGACTCGTTAGTCAAGACTTTCCAGAGCGTGATAATCTTTCTGCGACGGCACTCCGCGTAGGCAGGAAAATCGCAGAACCGCAAAACGTCAATTCCATCGTGGTTTGTAAGCCAACGCCCGGGTGGCGAAACTGGCAGACGCACGGGACTTAAAATCCCTTTTTTCCCAATGCACCGAAATGCACGAGAGCGCATGGTGTTGCAATCCGCCCTGTTTACCGCAGTTTGAAGGTCCACGCTATGCAAGAACACGCAGCAATGTGCAACGTGCGCCAATATCATGTGACACCACAAGTGACACCAACCCAACCGATTGAGCCAGCTGAAGTGAACTCGTCTACAAAGAGCACAGGCTTCGGCCTAGTAAAGCGGCCTGCTCACAGGAAATGAAGGCCGCTTGAACTGGCTCATTTTGCCGATTCATGCCGCTTAAGCGACAGGGGTAGGGTTCGAATTCTTTCAAAGCATATCGATGGCGTACTGCTTCGAGATAAATGAAGGCGAATTGTTCGCGTTCGCTGGTCTGTGGGACAGATGGGCAAGCTCGCAGGGAGAGACAATCGAGAGCTGCACGATCCTGACGACCACTCCAAACGCTCTCCTGGCCGACATTCACGACCGGATGCCAGTGATCCTCAGGCGAGAAAACTACGATCTCTGGCTGGACCCAGGTTTTCGAAAGATTTCCTCAGTGTCGGAGATGCTAAGCCCCTTCGACGCTGTCTTGATGAGACGCTATCCTGTGAGCACAAGAGTCAACCAGGTTCAGAATGATGACGCGGAGTGCGCGGAGCCGGTGGAGATCGAAGTCTTGCCAGCCCAGAGCATGTTGTTCTGATTCTGTCGAACGCTCTTCTCCCAACGTTGAGCTACCGAGCCAGGCTGGCCTAAAATTCAGCGATCTTTCCCCATGCCGTTAGCCGTTTCGGCTCCGACCCTGGTTTCACCTTTGGGCTTCTCACCGAAAACGTGTTGTCAATCGTCCGCATAATTCGTTCGGCCCTCATTTTTGCTGCAGTGACTCAACAAATTCGGTCAACTTGTGTATTCGCATTTCCGACCCGCCCTTGCCCCGCGACTGGAACACGGGCCCCCAAATCGGCATATCTGATGTGCCATGTACTCCGGCGTTCGTGCCGGAGCGCAACGTCGCGGCAACACGGTCAGCCGGGTACTTCCCGTTGTTGCGTTGAGCCAAAGTCGATAAATCCGCAGGAGGCCCTTTCAGAAATCTCGCTACTGGCCCATCGCCCTTTCCTCCTGCCCCATGGCAAGCTGCACAGTAGTTCTTATACAACTGCGCGCCGGACTCCGACTCGCTGGACGCAACCGGTTCCTTTTTCAGGTTCTTCTTTGGAGTTGCTGTCTCACCCTGGCCTGCCGGAATCTCTCGGCTTACTCCGAGCAGTAACATTGCCGTTAGGACAAATCCTTTGGCGTTCACGGTCCACCTCCGCGTCGTTGATGAACTACGTTACACCGTCGGTGGGCTCGCCTGCTTAGGCCGGTCGCTCAGACGATGGCTGTCGCTTCGCGACTGTCCGATGCCGAGGATGGAAAGTAGTCTAAAATTGCCCTGGTCGTCTAAAAGGCAGCCTAGGAGAAAACCGTCATGCGAATCGTTCCGATATCGGACCAGGAATGCAGTGAACTGTTGAAGCGCGTATCTCTGGGAAGGCTCGCATGCGCGATGGACAACCAACCCTATGTAGTGCCGCGTTGCCTTTTCTTATGAGCCCAATAGCATTTACGTCTTTTCGACCTTCGGGAAAAAGATTGAGTGGATGCGGCAAAATCCCAAGGTCTGTCTCCAAGTGGACGAAATAGGAAATCGGTCAAACTGGTCTGAGCGTGGTCGTGACTGGAACATACGTGGAACTAAGCGAATCCGCAAAATACTTCGGAGCGGGACACATGCGCTTGAACAACTCGCGCAATATTCTCAATGGTGGAAAAATCCATTGGCGGAAAGACGAGAACAAACCAGCGATCTTTCAATTGAGCCTGTTTTCTTTCGCATCGAAATAAAGACAATGAGTGGTCTCCGAGCTATTCCTGAAGCCGAGTAAAGACCTAAGAGGCGCGATGTGGCATGGTGGTCAGCGGAACTCTGGAAGACGTGTGGAAGGAACTGGATCGCGCAGGCATTGTAGAGTTCTCAGTGATGGAGTGAAGCCGCGTGAAGTAAACGCTGGCCCATCCATAAAGCTAGAGGCCGCCACCCTCCCCCGAAGTTAACGGCCCCTTGAGTTCCCGCTACTGGCGCGGCTTTTGCGTTTCGGGCCGCGTCCATTCTCGCGTGGATGGTATAGCACGGAAGGCAGGAGCTTTTCAATCTCTCTCGTAGAAAACGTGCGATAGCCCACACAAGTCAGTCAGGCGGCAAAACGTCTGAGGCTTGAGGGAAGACGGCCTAGTTTTTTCAGCCACCTTCCTTCATGTTGTGCATGGCGGCATTTGAGACGACGCTCAGTCGCCTTCAGTACCGGTTGCGCCTTGCGGATTCGCTCGCTGACGAACTTTGTCGCTGAATTCTGAAACCTTGTCGCTGATTTCCTCTAGCGTCTCGTCACCGCTCGCTGGCGCGATCAGAAGCCCGATTCCAACACCAACTCCCACTCCGATGACCATCGCAACCGCTTTGCCGAATAGGTGGGATTCTTGTTCTCCGCGCAGCGCACCAGTCGCGCGACTGACTCGGTCGGAGGCGGTGCTGTAGGTGTGGCGTGCCCTGTCTCTAAGGTCATCCACGTTGTCCGGTAGCCGATCACGCAGTGAGTCAATCAGGTTGAGGCCGGTATCAAGCAGAATGTTAAAGAGCGATTGTCGTCTCATAATTACCTCCTCGGTTATTTGTATTGGTATGAAGATGCGAAATACGCTCCGGGTGTTGGCGGAACTGTTCGTGATCTAGCTGGATTCCGTAGCTCTGCTCAGGTGTCTGCTAGAATCCTCAGCCGAGGGGGAACACATTGAATAACTTGTCTGGAATTGTGGAGCAGTTAAGGAACGAACGAGATCGAATACAACAGCAATTGTCCGGATTGAACGCTGCACTTAAGGCCTTCGCCGGGGTCTACGAAGATAACAATGGAACCAGACCTCGGCGCAAGATATCTGCCCAGGGTCGCGCTCGGATCGCAGCCGCCCAGAAAGCGCGATGGGCGAAAGTCAAAGGGCAGAAGGTGGTTCCAATTCGCGCCGGCAAACGAACCATGTCAGCCTCAGCTCGTCGCAAGATCGCAGCGGCTCAAAGGGCGCGGTGGGCCAAAATTAAGCGGGAAAAGAAAGCAGCCTGAGGAGGCTATCCGACCCCTGCGTCATTGGTTAGGGGAACTCCAGATCCAGCCGGTATATTTCCTGCGTGCTTTTGTCGCGCATCAGGAGAGGCGTGTTATCCGGTGCAAGGCCTACCCATGATTCCCAAGGATCGAAACCTCGAGGCACCTCCTTGAGACTAAACAGACGTTCTACCTTCCCATCTGCAACACTTACGCGAACGAAGTCGTCGCTTTTATCGAGATAGCTCTCCGCGTATAGATACTTTCCGTCAAGCGACCAGTTCTCAAAAGCAAACAAACCCTGGGCCAGTTGGGACCATTTCTGCGTCTTGAAATCGTAGAGCATCAGTCTGGTCGAATCGGTGGAAAGGGCCGCGATATATCGCCCATCCGGAGAACAACGAGGGCTGAATAGGTTTTCCGAACCGGCAACATCGGAAATGCTGGACGTTTGCAAGTCGACAACTCTTATGTTCGGGCCCGACGATGTCCCATATTCCAGCCACGGCATAGCTCCAAAGATGATGGACTGACCCTGAGGCGTCCAGGTGGGATCGCCCTCGTTACGGCCTTCCGAGGTTAACTCCTGTGGTGTTCCTCCCTGCGGAGGAGATCACAAAAATCTTCCACGGCTTTCCCGCCCGAAGTCCCATAAAGGCGATTCGTGTCCCGTCGGGTGACCACCGGGGCAGGTGCGCTTCCAGAGGCGCGAAGGTGAGTTGAATTCGAGCGCTTCCATCAAGCTTGCTGCGCCAGAGCGTATGCTCCGGGTGCGCAACGTAGGTAATCCACTGCCCATCGCGAGAGATCTCGGCTTCACCTGCGGAAACCCCAGGCAGGTAAGTTGAGAACTGTTGTGACTTTCCCGCATATCGAACCAGATCAAATCGACGCTGCCGGCCAATCACAAACAGCCGTCCATTGTTACTCCCACTAACGGGATTGCTAAACGCCAGCGGCCCGGCGGTAAGCTGCAGTGGGACGGTAGCAGCCCGGCTCACGATCGACTTGCGTTCCCGAATGGTCCAGATGTCCTGACCACTAGTACGAGCGGATTGAAAGAAGAAATACTTCGCATCGGGCGTCCAGGTTGGAGCGGATTCCCTGGGGGGCTTGTTCCATTCAGGCAACAAAGGGTGAAGCCCTTGTCCATCTACCGCAACCTGCCAAAGCGAGGAAGTATGTTGAACCGGGTCATCAACACTGAATCGCAAGAGATTGCCGTCGGGTGAAACCCGCAGTCCGAAGGGCACGCCTGCGACCGTCACCAGCTTGCGTGACTCGGTTCCGTCCACAGGTGCACACGTACAAGGTTGAACCGTTACCGTAAATAATGTGACGACCGTCAGGGGTCCAAGTTGCGGAATGTGCGAGTATGTCGCCCACCCGGCGCGGTGACCCTCCCGGAATCGGCAAAACCCAGAGTGCGGATTCGGGTTCCACGCCTTCCTCACCCGTTCGTATGAGAAGTTCGGAACGGCTCGGCAAAATGTCGTAAATGTCGGCGCTGGGTAACGGGTTGGGAAGTACTGCCGTATCGCCGCCCGAGGTTGAGCCCTGCATCAGCACGGAATGACCACCCGCATATTCCGAAAAGTAAAGTCGGACTCCATCCGTGACGAGGGACCTTTTTGGCGAACCATCATTCGTGATTTGAATCGACGCAACCACCTTGGGTGGGGATGCAGGCGATCGGACGAACCGAGCCGTGGCCAGGATCGCAACGACACCGAGAACGACGAAAATTCCCGAGATTACGGCTTTCCTTCTCGGCGAGAACACATTACGGGCCCGCGCAGGAGCCTTTGTGGCAAAGGCGGAACGGACTCGTTTCATCGAATCCGGCGCCGCCCTCGCGGCTGACCGAGTGTCGAAGGCTTGCACTGATTCTATTTCCCGGCGGACGTTTTGCAGATCAGTCCGTATGTCGGCTGCGCTCGCATAACGCTGCGCTGCATCCTTCTGGAGAGCTTTCAGTACGATGGGCTTAATCTGAAGAGAAGCTGCCGGGTCAAATTGTAGCGGCCACTCCGGCGCGCTATGAATCAGGGAGTCAAAAAGCGCAGCTGCAGTCTGGCCGTGGAAAGGCGGGACTCCAGTCGCCATCTCAAAAAGTACGATCCCGAAAGAGAACAGGTCCGAGCGAGAGTCCAGCGATTGGCCTAGCGCCTGCTCGGGCGACATATAAGGGACGGTTCCCAGGGCGGGTCCCGGGCGATTGTGGCCTTCAACGGATTGCGTGTTACCCCCGAACGTGTTGCCACTGACACTGCCTTCGTCACCCAAGCTGAGCTTCGCCAGACCGAAATCCAGAATCTTGGCGTGGCCCCGTTCGGTGATAAAAATATTAGCCGGCTTGATGTCGCGGTGAATGATGCCCTGGCCATGGGCGGCGTCGAGCGCATCGGCGATCTCGATACCCAAGTCGAGCAACTTGTGCAAGGGCATTGGACCCTGCGCGATATGCTGCCGCAGGGTTGTGCCATCGAGATACTCCATCGCGATGAAGCGCCTGCGTTGCGCCTCACCCACTTCGTAGATCACGCAGATGTTGGGACCTATGTTTTCACTAAGGCGATGGCCAGTTGCTGGGCTGGCTGGACCCAATAAGAGTCTGGTCCTGGAGTGATTCCAGAGTCATGCGCAACTTGGTGTGGTCTTGGTCCTCTAGGGCGACGAACCGAAATGGCTGCATGCAGCCCGATTTTGATTTTGATCTTACGGACAGAACCTCAGCCATACCCTGAACCTTGCCCTGGCTTGTCTGAAATACTACTTCCACGAAATCACCCTGCTCAAGAGCTTTGGACAATATCAACACCCCGCCTGTGGCAGAGAGTTCGTGCAATTTGGCTCGAACGGGCTGACTGCCTTTCGAATGAACGGCAACGACAACCGAGCCAGGAAGTCTTATGCGCTTGGCCCGCTTGGCCGGATCGGGTTGGGGAAAATAGGTCATGGCTGCCGACTATGTCACCCGAGCCCTGACCGCCCTAGGTAACCCAGGGGCGTGGCCCACCGAGTGGCACCTTCGCGCATGTTTTTACGGCTGCATTCCGTTGTAGGACTGAGACATTTCGAGACGGCACCGTGCGGCCCGCTGCCAGTAATCACCGATTTTGGTTACTGCTGTCACCCTGCAAAGATTTAACGCTCACCCCGGCATGAAATTATTTCGGTCGTCGCAAATTCGGCCGAATGAAGGCCGACCAAACTACGAACGCCGCCTACGTCTGTCTGTATGAGGAAATTAGCGGCGTCAGTGTTGGGCCATTTTGACAGGATGGTGGCGTTCGTCACCGCGTCCTCACATCGAGATAGCTGAAAATTGAGCTGGAGCAGTTGGAGTGGTAGGTTTGATTTCAGCCACGTTTGCCTCCTGGAAAGGTGAACTGGTTAGCCCTGGGACCAGCGTCCAACGCGCTGGTTCGGGGCGTTTTCTTGCCCAAACGTTATCCGGGGCGTCTCACATGTCAACCTGTCCTGCGGTAGCAAATTGGTAGCACAGCGGATATTTTTGGGAGGCTAAGTCAGATGGCACTTCTCCTGACCGCGCCATCGTTCTACGACCTCTTGCTCCCGAGCGTAGCTGTTGTAATCAGGCGATTACACCCATTGAGAATTGGCCGCTCCCCGTCCGGGGTCAATGAGTGTAATGCCGACGTTACACCGCTTAAATTGTGGGAGACCATTTCCTTGCCAGGTCGTGTGGTGTCCCAATTGTCTCTCGCAACACTCATTCGCACTGCCCAATCTTATTTGACTCGATAGACATACCGTCAAACTCGTAGGTAACGCGTTCGCCAGCTCCTGCGCTCGAATTTGCCACGATCTCGAAGTCCTTTATATTGTGTGTGAGGGCAGGCCCTAATTGAAAACTCTCGGCGATAGGCGCTTGTTCATTTCCGAACAGCGACACCCACTTGTTATTGGCTTTGCGGAAAACCCAGGTCTGGCAATTCCCGGTCGCTCCGCAGAGTAGCTTGCTGCCCTGCACGACCATGCCCGGGCTGCCACCAAGATCGACTCGTCTTACGCGCAACTCTTTGTTCCAGGAGTCCGGGGTGTCATAAGCCGATTGTTCGACCGCCTCAACGATCTCATGAATGTCTTTCGTGGACAGTCTTGCGGCAGCGAATGTATCTTTCCGGCCAACACTTTGCGTTTGGGAAAGTGCTGGACTCTTCGTCGCGGGTATTTTGAGTGTAATGGCGATTTTTCACCAATTACGCGTGACGGGTGTCACTGAGAACCGTGTTTCCGATCACGTCGGAGCACGCCCGCACGATTAGACTCAAAACCCCTCCGAGGGTCAATGAGGGATGAAGGGAATGGACAAGAACGGGAGGCAGGAATGCCTCCCGTGGATGAGTGACTACCTCTTCAGTTCAATTTGAATCAATTCAAACGGGCCGCCAAGGTTCTCGGGATCGTGTTCGAAGGCATCCATGTGCATGACTTGACCTGCCTTCGCCTCAATGTTTTCGTTCTTTCCATCCGGGTATGTGAACTTGGCTTTGCAGTCGTTCAAGAAGACAGAAACCGACTCGGGATGGCTGTGCATCACTGACTTCTCTTTGGCTCCGTACTTGATGCGTACGACACGGATTTTATCGTTCTCGAACTCTACTGTGTAATGGCGGGAATCGGCTTTGACTGGGTCAACTTTTAGGTTGGGCATTTGTGCAGTTGCCATTGTGATTCCTCCTTTGGCTGCAAAGTGTAGTCCCGAGTACTCAGTTTTGCAAAGTTGGATAGCGTCCCCACTCTAGATATAACTGGGTCTACAAGTCCAAGACCGCATCAACAAGACCGAGAGGAAGTGGCCATGAAGACGTCGCAGTTGTGACCAAAGCTTCCGCACGGCTGTAACGCGGAGTATCGTCGCCTCTTTCACCGCCATTTTCGTGACAGTCTCTGCGTTGTCCCCATCTGCTTAGCGACGACGCGAGAAGCCTTCTACTGTCAACTCTGACAGGCGCGGAGTCGCCCGGTCTGCGTGCTCAACTGTTGTAAACAGGCGATTACACTCACAATCCGGCCCGAGACGGCATTAGCTCCCTATGGCGGCCGGCTGGCGCTACTGCCTTGCTTGGCAACGATGGCCGCTGAAAGGCCAGCGCGGGCGCGCAGACCGGACCTTACTCTTGGAACCGTTTCCGCTCGATTGCACTCCTGGGACACCGCCCAAAGCTACAAGAGTTCAGACGTCGCCACAACTGCAAATCTGACATAATGCCGGGCCCCTTTTGCGTCAATCTGGCGTGGGGGTGCAAGTCGGAGCATTGTTGACGTAAACAGGCGATTACACTCATTGAGAGATTGGCCGGGGGTCAATGAGTGTAATGGCGATGTTTGGACAGCTATCGAATGAACCGAGTCAGCAAATAGAAAAACGCTCCAAGGTTGAGCCCGACAGCGCCGAACGAAATCTGCAGAGTTTCGAGGGCGGTAAACCCCACGACAACCGCCAAGATGGCGCCGCTACGTAGCGGGCTGACAGTTCCGATGCGTGCCCCAGAGGGATGACTTCAAGACAGGCTCGCGTGATGGAATTCATTCTTTATTGGTGGGGAGCGTGTCTTAACTCCGGCGCAATCTCGTACGCCTTTTCGAGCTCCGCGCCCGATTCCGCCTCTTTTCCTTCCTGATGAAGGGCCAATGCAAGATTATAGTGCCCTTCCGCATAACCTGGCTTGAGTCGCACAGCTTCGCGAAACTCCACCCGCGCCGCAGGTGCGTCGCCAGACTGCAGCAGCACCAGTCCGAGATTGTTGTGAGCTTCCGCGAAACTAGGATCGCGGCGCACCAGTTCCCGGAAGACATTGGCGGCGCCAGCAGTATCGTCGTTCTGGCTGAGGATTAATCCCAATTGTATCTGGGCGTCGGTGTACTTGGGATCGACACTGACGGCTTCCATCAACTCGCGAACGGCTTCGTCCAGGCGTCTTGATTGTGCCAGCGCGAGTCCGAGGTTGTAATGCGGCTCCGCTAAGTCTGGGTCAGACATCACGGCCCGGTGGAACTCTTCGAGCCCGCGTGTGTGATCGTTCTGGCGCCAATAGAGCAGGCCGAGGCTTGAGTGGGCTTGCGCATAGTCCGGCTTCAGCTCGAGCGCTTTCTCGTACGCCGCCAGAGCTTGTGCGGCGTCCCCTTTGCGCTCCCACGTGACGCCTTCATAGTAGTAGCCGGTCGGCAACTCGGGAGCTTGTTCGATAGCCTTCTGAAAGAGTGAGAGTGCATCGTCGAGCTTCGCCTGCTTCAGCGCATCAACGCCCGTGAGGGTGAGATATTTCGCTTGTGCAAGGCGCGCCCGGAAATCGTGCAGCGCCGACAGCTCTTCCAGCTCCTTCTTCGCGGCACCGGTTTTGCCTTGGGCACGCAAGGCGATGCCGAGGTTGTAATGCGCCTTCTCGAAATCAGGCTTGAGCTCAATTGCCCGCTGGAACGCTGTGATCGCGCCAGCCAGGTCGCCGCCAGCCTTTAGCTCCATTCCGAGATTGAACTGCGCCTCCGGATCTTTGGGATTTATTTCGACAGCTTTGCGGAACTGGACGAGCGCGCCAATGTGATTGCCCTGACGGCGCAGTGTCACGCCCAGCAGTAAGCGCGCCGGTTGCAATCGGGGATTGAGCTGGAGAGCGCGGCGAAACTCGGCCGCGGCGCTCTCCAGATTACCTAGCTGTCCCTCGGTCAGTCCTAGCTCGAGATGCATCTCGGCGGAGGGCTTCAACGCAAGCGCCCGCCGTAACTCACGCTCAGCCGCCGAAGGATTGTTCTGCTCCAGGTAAACTCGCGCCAGAAAGCGATGCGCACCGGCATTCGCCGAATCAAGCTCCACCGTCGTGCGTAGTTCCTTCAGCGCGGCTGCCTGATCGTGCAGATCGTACCAAGTCGCGCCCAACCCGTAGTGGGCGTCGGCCCACTTCGGCTTGAGCCGCAAAGCGGCTTCGAATTCCTCAGCGGCCAGAGCGGCGTCGCCCTTATTTTTCAGGGCGAGAGCCAGGTTGTAATGTGTGAGCGGGTCGTTGGGTTCGAGGGCCAGTGCCCTGCGGTAACTGTCAATGGCCTCGTCCCAGGATTTGTTGCGGGAAAGTTCGAGCGCGTGCTGGCGGTAGGCTTCAGCGTTTTGCGCGAAAGCTGGCCCTGAGAAGAGCAGACCCAGAGCCAGCAGAAACACCATTAGCCCACACCCTGCCAGAGTAATTTACCGTGTCCTGCTTGACGCCGACCCAATACTAAAAGTAGAACTTCGCACCGAACTGCCCGATGCGCGAATCCCTCGCCGAGGTCACTACGCCCATCTGATCGCCGAAGATGCTGAAATTGCCATCCGGGTTTTTGAATTGGGTGTGATTGAAGACGTTAAAGAATTCCACGCGAATTTCAAAGGCTGTGAGATTCCGTAATAGCAGTCCTTTTCATCAGACTGATATCAAAATTATTTATTCCGGGGCCGTGGAAGAACTGCCGGCTGGAGTCGCCGAACGTGCCGACTGGTCCTGAGACGAATGCATCCCGGTTGAAAAAGATGTGATCCGGGTTGCGGGGGTCCTGAAGATGTATCTTGCCAACAACATTCGGGACATCTGTATTCGGACTGCCAAACAAAGAGACATCATCCCCGTTCTGGCTGATAGGGACTGGCAACCCCCCGGTGAAACGGACTATGCCGGAAAAGTTCCAGCCCTGCGTCAGGCGTTTGGGCGCACCAGCGAAGGCCCGGTCGAAGGGAATGGCCCAGTTATAACTAAATACGAAATTGTGGGTGACGTCGAACGACGATAGAGAGCGAGTGAGCCGCGGATTCGAAAAATTAACCCATTGGCCGAAGCCGGAAGAGTTGTCGATTGCTTTGGAGTATGTGTATGCCCCCAGAAAGGTTAGATCAGCAGCCTTTCGCTCCAAAGTCACCTGTGCCGCATTGTAGTTGGAGTTGGCAATATTGACCGTGAAACTATTGTTGTCGCCAAAGTTGGGCGGCGCCGTAAACACGGAATTGAGGCCGTTACTGTCACGTGTCCCGAACACCTGCGCGCCGCCGGGGAGAGTGTAGGTTGTGTTCTCCCCAAAAGAATCACAAAACGGCGTGGCACCCTGGGCCCTCAATTGCAGGCATAGCGCGGGATTTCCGGGAGCCGCATCGAACTGTGAGATCAAGCGATGGCCTTGGGTTCCCACGTACGCCAATGTCAACACTGTGTTCCTGGACAACTCGCGCTGTATTGAAAAGTCGTAGTGTTCTGCGTACGGCAGTCTGTTGTGAATGTCAAATCCAGGCGAGAACGAAATTGGCAGGTAAATCGAATAATCGAGAGTTGCGTTCGCCGGGCTGCCTGGAGTCGGAAATGTGAATGGAAAGCGCTGCGTCTGCGAGGCACCGCTAGCTCTGGTCCGGAATGGCTCATCGAACATCGTAGGTTCCGGAGAAACCCAATACAAGCCAAAGGGAGCATCGCCAACCTCATAGAACAGGTTCAGGTCCTCGATGGACGTGTAGTACATACCCCAAGCCGCTCGTATGCTGCTCTTGCCGGGGCCGCCGAAGATCTTGCCTAACAGCCCATCGCTAAAACCCGGCGAATAAGCAATGCCGATGCGTGGACCGAAGTTGTTGTAGCGTGTGGGGGCGAGCGTGCTGGGGATGCCTGGATCTCCGGGAACAACCCAACCCTTTGGGGCAGTGGGGAACTGGGTGGATTGCAAACCGGGCACGATTGTTTCAATCTTGCCCTGGGTGTCGTACCACGGCATACTCACTTCCCAGCGCAAGCCGAGATTCAAGGTAACGTTCGGCTTCCACTTGTAGGTGTCCTGAATGTAGGCGCCCCCATAACGGGTGCGGGAATCAAGAAACTGCTGACTGCACTGGTTATAGTTGACCGGAGCGCCGATCAGGAAGTCGGCAAAATCCGATCCGGTCTCGCTGCCATTAAACGTGAAATCCCCATTGGGTGCGCAGGTATTGCGCTCATTGATCTGCAGGTAGCGGAACTCGCCGCCAAACTTGAGCGTGTGAGGGCCAACGACCTTCGAAAAGCTGTCGGAAACCTGATACGTGTTATTGGGCTGGAAGGTAGTAAGCGTGGGCACTCCGAGGTCAAAGTTATTGAAGTATATCGGTGGCACGGTTTCGGGAAATCCCTCCGGCCCGGAGGGATTGATTCCCAGTGTCCCAATGCCCGTTACAAAACCCAGATCGGAAAGACTTGCGAAGCTGCTGGTTGGCTTACTTGTAGTCGTGGCAGTCCGGAAGTAGCTGGCTCGAATCTGGTTCACGGCGGTTGGACCAAAAGCCTTTGTGTTGCTCATCACGAACTGCTGAGCGCGGGTAGGCGTGATGCTGGAAAAGCCCGGCACAGGGTTTGACACATCGGTGTTGAGGGCATTCACTACCGACGAGTTGTCGTAGGCATAATAAAAGGACCAACTGCCGGTCTTTTGGTTGATGAAGTCGACACGTTGGCCGAACTTGTTATCGGTCACGCTGTTCTTTTGGCTGTTGTTCGTAAATTGATCTGTGGAACCCGCAACGTTCGGCAGCGGGATGAAAGGCAGTATTCCGACCGCCGGAGCAGCAAAACCATTGGATGGAATTATTCCGTTCGGAAACACGCACTGCGAACTGAGGGTGCAACCTTGTACGTAGTAAGGCTCTCCATCGCTAACCGTATATCCCAGCCGAGTCGACAGCGTCTGAGCCCAAAACGCTCCGTTTACACCACCAGTCAGGGGATTGTTGTCCTGGTCAAGAAAATCACTTGGGCTGAAGGTGCCATTCCGTTGGTCGAGATTGGGTACCTGCACGAAACCGGTACTCGCGCCAACCACCTGGCGAGTGCCTTGATAATCTGTGAACCAGAAAAGCCGGTTTTTCCAGAACGGCCCACCCACGGCGTAGCCGAACTGGTTGCGGCGCAATTCCGATCTGCTGGGGTCGAAATAATTGCGGCCGTCGAATATGTCGTTGCGTAGAAACTCGAAAACGGTTCCGTGAATGCTGTTGGTTCCGGACTTGGTAATTGCGTTCATCACCGAGCCGCTGAATTTTCCGTATTCGGCGTCGAAGTTATTGGTGATAAGCCGGAATTCTTCAATCGAGTCAATGTTGGGGATCAATCCCGCGCCGAGATTGCGTCCCTCACTGACATCGCCACCATTCACCAGGAACGCATTTGCGGTCTCGCGCTGGCCATTCACTGAAAGGTTACCGGACGACAAATTGCCCGAAACCGGCCGGTCCTGCTGCATGGATTCAGAAGTGATGGGCACAACTCCGGCCTGCAGGCCGAGAAGATCTATGTAGCTGCGGCCATTTAGCGGAAGCGAGAGCATCTTCTTCGAGTCGATCACGTCACCTAACTGCGTGCTTTCAGACTCGACTTGCACCGCATTGGCGGAAACACTGATCTCTTGTTGCACGTTGCCAACTTGAAGAGTTACGTCAATGTGCAATTGGTCGTTTACGCTCAAGACGATATCCGTCGCAGTGAACTGGCTAAATCCGGCGGAGGTGACGGTCATCCTGTAGTTCCCGGCGGGCAGCGCCAGGAACCTGTAGGAGCCGTCTGCGGCCGATGTGGTTTCCTGACTGAAATTAGTTTGCACATTCATGACTGTAACGTGTGCGCCCGCAACCACCGCCTGCGAACGGTCGTGTACCACGCCCAGAATCGAACCCGTTACGTCCGCGCGCAGAAGGCTCGAGCTGAAGAGCGTTGCAAAAACCAGCAGGAGAGTGAACGTGAAACGTTTGTTACGGGTAAAGAGCAATTGACCGCTCAAGGCGAGCACGGCGGCCGGGTAGGCGACAGCTTTGCGTGATGAGAACATCAGAAAGCACCTCCCGAGGGTGGGTTTGGAGTGGGAAGCCTATCCGTGTGACGCACCAAAGTACAGAAGAGCGAGAGACGTAGTCAAGACATAATTTGGCCTGTTTTATCGATTTAATTGAGCAGTTTTAACGCGGGCCGGTGATTTCGGGTATTTTCTCCGCGGACTGATAGGCAGCCGAGGAGCTAAGACAGGCTGTCACCTACAACCCAACTCTGAGGGCGGCCTTTTATCAGCCGGCTCGCGGCTGTGCCCGGCTCGGCAAAACCGAGAAATTGAAACAAATGTTCGCCGAATTCAACAAAGCTCCATCAACAAGAGGCCACTGACTCTCAGGCCGCAGACCGGGCACGACACGAAGACACCAGGAAAGAAACTGAGTTCTGGTATGCGGCTCCGAGCGTGCTCACCGCTTCGCGACGTGTGCGAAAGAGTGGATGATCTGATTTGCTGCGGCTGTCGTGTTGGGCACTTTCGACTCCCAAATCAGTTGTGTGCGAACATTCCAACAACAATCAGCATTAGAAGCAGTCGGATAGCTGCGGCCACGGCGTTCTCTCGTGCTGTCCGAATGATAACTGTTGTAAACAGGCGATTACACTCAAACCCCCTAGCGGGGTTCAATGAGTGAAATGGCGATGTTTCACCACTTGATGACGATAACTTCCGTTTAGCCGACTACTAATCCACAAGCGGCTGAATGCCTCCGCCGCCACAAAGTCGTGCTCTCTCCTCGGTTACGAACGCTATAATCCTCCCGGAGAATCATATGGTAACCGGAGCTCTTCAAGAGGCGTTCAATCGATCGTTGAAAGATCCTGCCGGTTTCTGGGGCGAAGCAGCGGATTCCGTCCACTGGTACAAGAAGTGGGACAAGGTTCTGGACGACAGCCGGCGGCCGTTTTATCGCTGGTTTGTCGGTGGAGAGGTGAACACCTGTTACAACGCCCTGGATCGGCACGTTGAAGAGGACCGTGGCAACCAACCGGCACTGATCTACGATAGCCCCGTCACCAACACGATCACGACGTTCACCTATCGCGAGTTGCGCGACAAGGTAGCCGTTTTTGCCGGAGCGCTCGCGCGCTTAGGTGTCGGCAAAGGCGATCGTGTAATCATTTACATGCCGATGGTCCCCGAGGCGGCCATAGCCATGCTCGCCTGCGCCCGCCTGGGGGCAGTGCACTCAGTGGTATTCGGCGGCTTTGCTGCAAACGAACTGGCCACACGCATCGACGATGCCAAGCCCAAAGTGGTCGTTTCCGCCTCGTGCGGCGTTGAGGTGAAGAGAATAATTCCTTACAAACCACTCCTCGACGAAGCGCTTCGAATCGCCAGTCACAAACCAGAGAGGTGTGTGATTTTTCAGCGCGAGATGGAGTGCGCCGACCTCGTGGCAGGCCGTGATTGCGACTGGGATGAAGTCATGGCTGCGGCAAAGCCACACGACTGCGTTCCGGTGGCCGCAACGGATCCCCTGTACATTCTCTATACCTCCGGCACCACCGGGCAGCCAAAAGGCGTGGTTCGCGACAACGGCGGTCACCTTGTGGCCTTGAAGTGGACGATGAAGAACATCTATGGTGTCGTCCCCGGTGATGTCTACTGGGCGGCTTCAGATGTTGGGTGGGTTGTGGGCCACTCGTATATCGTTTACGGACCGCTATTCCAGGGGAATACGACGGTTCTGTACGAAGGCAAACCGGTAGGTACGCCCGACGCGGGCGCATTCTGGCGCGTAATCTCGCAGCACAAAGTGAAAGTTATGTTCACTGCGCCTACTGCGTTCCGTGCCATTAAGAAGGAGGACCCAGCTGGTGCTCTGATCAAGAACTACGATCTCTCAAATTTCAAAGCGCTGTTTTTGGCAGGCGAGCGATGCGATCCAGATACGTTGCACTGGGCAGAAAACCATCTTCAGGTCCCTGTGATCGACCACTGGTGGCAAACGGAAACAGGATGGCCGATCTGCGCCAATTGTCTGGGTATTGAACCTTTGCCGGTAAAAGCTGGCTCGCCGAGCAAAGCGGTCCCTGGCATGGACGTGCGCGTTGTGGACCCCCACAACCGGGAGATGAAGCCGGGCGAGATTGGTGCGTTGGTGGTCAAGCTGCCACTGCCGCCGGGAACGTTCCTGACCCTGTGGAACGCCGACGAGCGCTTCGTTGCTTCCTACCTTTCACAATTCCCCGGCTACTACACGACAGCAGACGCGGGTTATGTGGACGAGGACGGTTATGTATATGTCATGTCGAGAACGGATGACATAATCAACGTGGCAGGGCACCGTTTATCCACTGGAGGCATGGAGGAAGTTCTTGCCTCTCATCCTGATGTCGCGGAGTGCGCGGTGGTAGGCGTGCATGACGAACTGAAGGGACAGATTCCCGTGGGTTTCCTGGTGCTGAAAAAAGGGGTTGATCGCAATCCACATGAGATCGTCACAGAGGTCGTGCAGATGGTGCGGCAGAAGATCGGCCCGGTGGCGGCGTTCAGGACCGCGGTGGTTGTGCCGGCTCTGCCCAAGACGCGTTCTGGGAAGATTCTGCGTGGCACCATGCAGAAGATTGCCGACGGGAACGATTACAAAATGCCAGCCACGATCGACGATTCGAGCGCCCTGACCGAGATCGCGAAGGCATTGAGCCAGGTGGGGTACGCCAAAAAACAGGGTGCCAGTTCTGTCTCTTCAGGTTCTTGATCAAGCTGCAGCGACGTGATGAAGCGGGCGAACTGAATGGTTGCCGCCGCGCATTGCCTGGATCACGGGCAAACCGGACGTAACTGTTGATAACAGGTGATTACACCAACTGCCCGATCGTGGGAGCTCATTTCGAGCTAGTCCTTCAGCCCATATAGTTCTAATGCTGTCCTCCGCATCACCATGCGTGCAATTTCGACGGCCCGGTCTTTGCTGATTTCGCCATCGTTGACCATTTCCGTCAACGCCAGCGCGAGGCCCTCGCGCCCAGTCTTCGCATTGCTGTAGCCGGTCTCCTCCCATCCAATGTCCGGCGAGCCGGGGGAAAGGTCGGTCCCGAACATCACTTTCTCCGGGAAGGACTCAAGCCAGTTCCGCAACACCGCGGCCATGGCGCGGGTAGAAATGAGTGCATCCTGCTCAGAGAAGTCCGCGTACACATTTGGCTTTCCGAGCAAGAACGACGCCACTTTCGTGTATGGGCCCGAACCACCATGTATCAGCACGAACTTTGTCTTGCGCAGAGATGCATCACTCAAAATCGAATTCAGCAGCCCGGGATTTGATCCCATCAAATCAAAGTAGCCGCCGCATCCTGTTCCTGTGTGAATGTGCACAGGCATGCCGAGCCTTCCGGCTTCACGAGCAATCGAGCGGAAAAGAGCGTTTTGCACCTCCAGATTTTCCGGTTTGCTCGGAACCCCACCCTTTGTGTAACGCGCATACACGCGGGCGGCCTCGTCGGTCCGCGATTCGCCAAAATCCAGGGAACGCAAGTAAGCCGCTTCAAATTTCACCGCAACTGCACCTGCTCTCTTCTGCCGCTCGAGGGTCGGCGTTGTGACCTTCGTGACATACTCATCCAGCGTGCCCGGAAGCGCCGTCACCCCGGCTTCCGACATGTACTTCTTCAACAACGCGCGTTCGCGCTGATAGAAGAACCTGCGGTCAGGGTTATCGGCAACTGAGGTGTTATCGAGAGGGAGCATCAGCGCATCATCGAATGGCACCCATAAAAAGCGGCGGGTATTGAGTCCGCGTCCCATGGCAACCCGGTTCGCGAGCATGTATTCGATATTAAGTTTATCTAGCACCCACTCCGGATAATTGTCGCCCTGCTGCTGCTGAATCTGCCGCTTGGCCGCGAGCAGTTCCTGCACCCGCCCCGGGTCGCGGTCGTTGTACTTGTATCCGTACAGAGTCTGCCAGGCCTCGAGAAACTTTGGGTTCTGGGGTATGGCCATGAATGGTGTTTCACTGGCTTCCAGCGGATCGCATGGCAACGCATCGAAGTCGTCGTCCTTTTCGCCCGGGTCAACCACTTTCATAACGTGCGTGTGATTGTCCACTGCTCGAATGCGGTTCACCTCAGCGAGGATCTGCGGATCGGGGGAAACCTGGGCGATAGCGACAACCGCACCTATTGATAAGAGTGGCAGGAGAGCAGCACGCATTATCATGAACGCAACAGTAAACAACAGGCTGGTGTTTGTCACGCCGGGCGTGGTCATTCTGGGGACGTCTGTCTCACAATCCTGCCGTTTCCCAAGCCAGATCAGCGCTGTTGCCTTTTGCTTTGGCCGCGTGAGTGACGTAAACAGGTGATTTCACTCATTGAGGGATTGGCAGATGAGTGTAATCGCGATTTTTCACCAATTGAGGAGACTTCCTCAGGGTGGCGGCTCGAATAAGCTTCCAGTTTGCCGACTAATCGGGAGTTGGTTCGCGTTGCACCACAACTAAAAACACCACACCAACAATGGTAAACATTCGGAATGCCCCTTCCTGCCCATTCCACAGTTTCGACTGCCACATCAGAAACCATTCGCCCCCGACATCGAGAAATGCCACCAACCACATCAGCAGGCTCGTCGTCAGTGCAATCACGGCGACGTTCAGCGCAGCGGCGAATTGCGGCCTGTCCGCACGATACGATTTCAGCAACCGAACACCGGCCCACCAGCATAGAAGCATAGTGACTGATTCCCACGCGATGATGCTGGTGTAGAAGACCGTATGTACTAGCGGCGAATAGACGGCACGCCACATGAGATGGTTCCCCGGAAAGGTTGAGTCCATCATCAGGACGTGGCGGACAAACTCATAGTTGGAGCCGTAATCCGTGATGTTGTTTAGCACCAGAATCGTGTAGAAAAGTGCAATTGAAAAAATGAGAACCGTTTTGGAAACGCGAAGCGCCATTACATGCCGCATAGGTTGTCGCACGCGGGAATTATATCTCTCGGGTACTTGCCGCGAACTTTCTTGGAGTGCGCGCAAGTTCCGATTAACGGGCAAACCGGAAGTAGTCAGTGTCAACTGACGCTAACAGGCGATTACACTTATTGACCCCGGACAGGGCTGTCGATCCCACAATGAGTGTAATGGCGATTTTTCAACAGTTAGATTCCTGACGCATCTGCATTCCGGGGCAGGGGTTCGGTCGGGGTAGAATGGCCAGCTTAAATGGGGAGAGCCAGGGAAAATCACGGAGACGAAATCGGTCACAACCAATCGAAAGGAATGAGATCATGCGAGCGCAGGAAATCAACCGGGTCAGCGGCATAGTACTCATCATCCTGTCTCTCACAGCGCTGCTTGATGTATTGCTTCTCGGTTACACTGAGCCGCCATTATCGGACGAAGGCACCGGCGCACATATTTTCCAGTTATCAATCGTCGCGTTGCTACCCACTGGTTTCCTCTTCCTTACCACGGCGGATTGGGCGCAACCCGTGCGAATCGTGCGGCGTTTGGTATTTCCAGCCGCCGTTGTGGTTCTCGCGTTTGCAGCCCTCTACTACCTTGAGCACTACTTTTACCCTGCGCACTATCGATAATCCGTGGAGGTTTGAATGTTGTGTGCCATCCCGCGCAGCGTTGCTTAAGCGACGGAACAACGATGGTCGTGCGGGAGCGTGGTGGCTGAGTGTTGTAAACAGGCGATTACACTCATTGACCCCGGACAGGGGGGCTGCCCCTCCCTCAATGAGTGTAATGGCGATTTTACGTCAACAAGTTGCCCCGATACGCAGTGTGTGAAGGCCTAGATGACATCGCCAAAGATCATGCTACGCACACTGACCGCCGCGCAGATGGCAGCGGGCAGAACAAGGTAGAGACAGATGATCGTCAACATGGTTGCTCCTTGGGGAACGGAATACAATTACATATCTGGAATACACACGAATGTAACAACTGTACAGTTACGTTTGGGACAAGCCTGGTACAGTTACCTCTGAGACAAGCCCCAAAACGGGGGAAATGACCCCGTTAATTGTGTATCGGTGCCGTCTGCAGTCACAGTTTCGGGCTCGAGGGAAGGCGGGATCAGGTCAATGAGTGCAATCGCGATGTTTCAACAACAATCCAAGGTAAAAAACTGAATTAGCTGATCTGCTCGACCAGCATCTCTCCGCCAGCCTTATCGTAGAACGTCATGGTCATCCTTGCCATGTCAACAGTCCACTTCTCAATCCCGCTCTGGGCCAGGCCCTTGGACATCTCAAAGTAGGTCGTCTGACCTTGCTCGTGCCGGAGCAGGTGCTGAAGGAACGTCTCGCGGTGACCGGTTTCAGCGACGGGAAGCACCTCGTGCTCAGGTGGGGAGGCGACCCTGTCGCCGCTCTGCCCGAAGTACTCCGAATGACCGTCGGCCAGATAGGAATCGTACCGTTCGACGCCGAGCGCCTTAAGCGCCCGCACATACTCCGGGAGCGTCCTCGCGCTGCCAAGCCGGGCGTGGAGATCGTTGATTTGCTCGATGGTAAACATGCCCAAACAGAGTGGTTTTAAGTGTAATGGCGATTTATCGCCAATCGCTGAGAATTTCGATTGCCTTCCTGAACGACAACTAGGTGCTAGGCTTTCCTTGAAGCCGTTTGCTTCACGAAGGCAAACACCCTAGAGAGACATCGTGAAAACCATTCTTCTTGGATTGGCTCTTCTTGTAGTTCTTTGTCCGATCGCAACGGCACAGGTTGGTAGCGGAACTGTTTGCGTGGCAGCGAGGGCTGCCACTCCGTTTCGGGGGCAGGTGATTCCTCCCACTGGTGAGGTTAGTTCCGGTGGCCTGCGCGTCAAGATTGACAAGCGCCCGACTGTGCCGTGGCCGCAGAGAAACAGTCTCAAGATTGAGGAATTGGACCTTAATGGACGGCACCTTCTCGCTGTTATCGACTCAGGTGGCAAATCTGTAGAGTCTGTTTGGTTCCTATTTTCGGAGTACAAGAGCACTGACCTATGCGTGGCTGACCGCTCCCCGCCCAACCCCCTTCGATGTCCTGGTGCATGGCAGCGGCCAACGCACGTAGCGTGCTCAGCTTTGAAAGTTGCTCCCAGAATCGTCGATTTTTCTCGTTCACCGGGTCGGCTACTCCTACCCACGCTCGTTGGATTTCGACGGATCGCTCCGCCCACGTAAACTACTCGGGGAAAGAGGCGGAGGCCGCGTCCAAGCAGAACTTCCTAACGGTTAACACGAGGGCCGAAATGATTCCTTTGCACACCCAACTTCTGAAGGATTTCCAGGATTTTGCTGAGACGGCTCCCACGGCAAAGTCTTTAATGGAGCGTATCTCCCAACGACTGCACGAAAAGATGACGAAGTACAACTGGGTCGGTTTTTATCTCGTCGATCCGGCTGATCCCGGCATCCTCCTGGTCGGGCCTTTCGTCGGCAGTTTCACGCCCAATGCTCGGATACCACTCGACAGAGGTCTCTGTGGCGCAGCAGCCAAGAGTGGACAGGTCGTGGTAGTTCACGACGTTCACACTGACTCCCGTTACCTCTCAGGATCGGCAATGGTGAAGTCTGAAATCGTCGTGCCCATCATCGCGAAAAAAATGCTGGTTGCAGAACTTGATATCGAAAGCTATTTTGCTGGCACGTTCACTAAGCCGGAACAAGAGTTTGTTGAAGCCTGTGCCTCAGTGGTCGGGAGGCATTTGGCGCAGGGGTAGTCAGCCAATGTATTTCGTGCGATTTTTGCAGTCCCCTTCTTTTTGTTCCATCGCCCCGGCTGCTGGCTGTTGTGTGCTGGACTATCTTTACGCTTCTGACTCGACCCCCGCCGCCCAACCCCTCGCAAGTAGCGCCGAGGCGTAGCTGCCGTCTGGGTGCACTTCTCGTCTGTGACAGGCTCTCGACGCGATTGCTCCGAACACAGAAACACCAGCGAACTGAGGCGATTAGTCGCAGGCAGCGGTACCCCAAAGTAGCACAATCGCTAACACGATCGAGTGGTATACTCCCGGCCCTCACAGGGAAAATCAAAATCGGCGTTTACACCAACTAAGAATCGCCAGACTTGAAGAAGAACCAGCTGCCTTGTTGGTGAAGCAACTTTGCAACGCACGCCTGGCTATCCATTGTCGAGCAAAGGCCACACGTGCGGAGGACTGCCGCCGAGGCGGTAGCAAACCGACCGGAACTCCCAACTCCTCGCCCTTGGCGATCTTATTCAGGAAAGCAACCGACAAATCAATCCGGAGGGGAGGCAGATTGGAGTTAACGTAAAGCCCTTTCGGAAGGGCTCTTTCATTGTAGATTTGGCCCTTTTCTCTCCTTCTCACATCCAGCAGTTACTTGATTTTCAGACGCCGCATTCCCTGGAGCAGCTAAATAGCCTCTTGAGTAGTATCGGCATAGTGGGAACGGGCATCGGAACCACGACGATGGGAGCAGTGGGAGTGATTAAATTCCTCCGTGGAAAACCGAAGGCGGTTGAAGAATTAAAAGGCGGAGAGGTCCGCTATACATCGCAGGACGACAAAAGTATTACTGTAAATGGCTCGGTTCATTCTCTACTCAACAATCCAACCGTAACGAACAATATCTTCAAGGTCTATGTCACTCCGATGCAAGATCAACCCTCAATTGACGATGTGAAAACGTATCTAAAGGGTCACGAGGAGTCGGCGATAGTGGTGGGTAGAAATGACATAGATTCGATCCGCGACTTCTCGGCCCCCACTGGGGAAGCAATTCAGAACGAGGTAACTAAAGAAACCAAACATGAAGGCGTGTTCCTGAATCCGAAGCGCGGATCGTTCGATGGCGATCCAAAAGACTGGTCATTTTGGAAGGGCGACCAAATCATCGTCGCCACGATTAAGGATAAAGACTTTCTGCGGGCATGTGTCGAAGGAATCTATAGATTGAACGGTTCTGATCTGCTGACCGTAGATTTGCTGGAAAAGCAACGTATCATCGGAACTCAGGTGCTCAAGCCCAGCTATGAAATTACGCGAGTTATTGAATACAAAAAAGGCGACTATCAGCCGGTTTTGAATATGGCTTAATTTTTTGGGGTCATCCTTGCGTAAAGTGCATACTTCCGTCAGGCGATTACACTCATTGCCCCCCAGGCAGGGCTGCCGCTCCCACAATGAATGTAATGGCGATGTTTCGCCAACTATCGCACTCCAAATCAGTAGCGCCTTACTCGGTGGCCATATCTCTCGATTGTTGGCTTGCTCCGCACTGCGGGTGAGGCTGAGATCCGGCATTCGCACTCTGAGTACTAACTGGCTGGGAGCAAGACTGAATGAATTCATTAAGTAGGTCTTCGTCTGCCGAGTGGATCACCATTCGTGCAATGCCGATGCGGACAGATTCGCCAGCTTGCGGCAAGAGCGTGAAGGCCGCTCGCACGCCCGATGGTCCGAGCGAGAGGAGACCTTCTGTTGCGGCGCAGCGGATGCGCCAATCGGAGCTGGCCAGTTGCTGCAATGCGAACGAGCACAGCTTGCTGGCCCTCTTGATCCATGACCTTAGCGAGGCATGCTTGTTTGACCAGGATCGGAGGGATCGTTCTCGAAGAACAGGCGCCAGTTCAGATGCCGAGCGGCAGGCTATGACCGCGGCGCGCCGAATTTGTTCGTCACGGTGCTCCAGCAGCGGGATGATCGAGGCGTCGAGGTCCGGGGGAAAATCGTTCAGGGCGGCCGCGGCCTCCAGTGCCGGTAATAGCAATCCGTCTGATTTCTTGGCCAGCACTTCTCGAATCGGATCGAGAACTACACTCGCGTCGGTTTCGGCCGCCCACTCCAGAAACCATTTCCTGATGCTTTCCTGAAGCCGATCCCAATGTTCCGACCAGCGCGGTGAGGGTCGATGCGCCCTGGCGCTTCAGTTCGAGTTGCGCCTCCAGTTGAAACGGGCCCGCTAATTCACTCAGCCATTCCGCGGTCGATTTCGAAAAAGCCGGCAGCGGAGTTTCTCCGCGCGGCTTCAGCAGTCCGATTCGCAACGCCTCACCGGTAGACAAGCCAGGACAGGTTGCGAGGAGCGGGGCCACGGCGCGGGCCCGGGCCACGCAGTCGTTCTGCATCAGCGCCTCGCCGAGTGGAATTCTGAGGGAGTCCAAGGGTTCCGATTGCAGATAATTGGCGAGTGCAAATAGCAACTCACCGTGTGATTCGGTGGTAATCAGGGAGGTAAACAGTCGAACGACGCGTGGTTCACGAAAACCGGCAATCGCGCCCAGCCAGTTCATCCACTCAAATTCTCCGCGGAAGCGTTCGGCTTGCGAGAGGAGAACATCGAGCAGGTCCCGTTTAGCGTGGAGTCCAAAACTGAGGGCTGTGGATGGCGCCTGCTGAATGGCCTGCAGGGCCGCGAGACGGACGCCGCCATCGGGTGACTCGAGGGCCTCGAAGAGTTGTCGGGCGGTTCGAACCTGGAAGCTCGGGACTGCCGGTTGCGGCTGTCCTTCAGCCTGAGCGCCAGGGCTCATGACCAGTTATAAACGTCAAGCCAGAACTCGGTCTGGCCATAGAGGCAACCGGCATCGACAATAAGATAGAAGCGGTTTGAATAACCCGTGGCTGGACCTTTGGACATCCAGTTCAAGCGAACACAAGGCAAATCGCCCATCTCTCGCGAGCAGCAGATTACCCTTCGCGGATGGCTTCAGAGTCGTGGGCGACAGTCCCTGGAGCGAGATGAGTAGGACGTTGCTGCGCGCGTAAGGTTGACGGTTTTCGTCCAGTAAGGTGAACGTTACGGGAACCTTTACGCGGAATTTCACTGTCGAGATAGGGAAACCACAAGGAGAATTGGACGAAGCCGAACTTACTCTCGTCGACCGGCTGGCCAGGTCGGCATTAATGGTTGCACCCGCGAGCCTATCCCACTTCGGCGCCGGTCCCGAGGCGGCTCCGGTAGCACTGGTGGACCGTTGGCAGCGTATGAAGCGCTGGGTGATGTTGAGCGGTTGCTCGACTTCGTAGTTGGCACAGGCTGCGTCGGAGGTTGTTGGAAGTGAGGCGCGGACGGTGTAGGTCTGAAGCGGCGTAACAGCGCTTGGAGAGGCCGTTTGGGTCGGGATTATTAAGGTTACCGGTAACCAAGCACTGATTTTGAAAAATGAAGTTAAAGGATGCGGTTCGCTGGCGGGCCAGGAATTTTCAACTCGCTGGGAAAGCCGGGAACGGGAGGATTAATGGTGAGCCCGACGCTTACGTCGGTGGGAGAGTTAAATCCGGCAGGGTTATGGTTCCTCTGATATCGTTTGGCCAGTCACAAATTCGGTGCTACTCGCCGTTGGGCCGACTGAAGGCCAAGGTCATGACCGGCTCCAGGACGCAACCGCCTTTCGACACTGGTGGAAACCTGGCTTTCGACCTCCGCAAGGCGTTGCCCTGAGCGGGTTAAAAGATACGTGAGATCGAGTGACGGCGTGTTTCTTTCTATGCTGAAAAACTTTGCCACACCGACCTTAAAATGCACGGAGACACCAACTCCGAAGCCGGTTTCGTACTTAACGTGGGAGGTGACTCGCGAAGGATCTCTCGCGAGGTTGAACTCAATTGGTCCGGTGGCCGATACCCGGTTGTCAGCATGGTAATCGGCCGGTCCGTAATCGGCGGTGGTGGCGTCGCCCTGGAGACCGTCAGAGATGGTGAATTTGGTGAAGTTGAATTTGACTGGAAACTGCAGATGAATAGATGGGCCAAAGGAAATCTCGCCGCCGATCTTGCTGAGGCGGTCGTTGAGCAGCTTTCAATGGGGCGAAGTAGTTGGCGAGGTTGAAGGGCAGAGTTAATTTGGGCGACGCCGTTAAATCACGCGTAAGCGTGCTGGTGCCCACCTGATCCAGAATGCTAAAAGTTCTCTTCAAGTCGGGTAAGGCTGTCCCTCAACCGATTCTGGCTATCGGGCGCGATTGCGCTTTTGGAAGTTTTGCTCAACAAGAACTTAATGAGCTCGAACAGCAGCGTGATGATATCGAGGCTGAAGGCGAAATCAACTGCGAATGCGTCCTGCCAGGCAAAGCTCCACAGCTTGTACCACGGCCGCGGCAGATAGACCTGCAGACCCAGGCTCAGTCCCAATCCGACGGACGCGCCTACGAAGAGTCCGGCCTCCATCTCCAGACCTTCATTGAAGGTTAGAGTCAGCTTCCCTCTATTGCCGAGGTTCTCCCGCAGCACATCGACGTTCGGAGAGAGGAATCCGATGGCCGGGCCGCATATTCCAAAGCCCCACGAGTAGTAAGCGCTGAGCTTCAGGCGGGTTATAGAAATCGTAGCCGATATATCCAGGAACTTGTCCGATCGACCTGCACCGGTTATGCCCGCTCGGGCGGTTCCCAGTCCCGGAGAATAGCGGAAGACCCCTGCAAATATCTACGGGATCTGAGGTGCCGATCGGGATCTTAAACGGATTGGTGCTCATGCAGATACAGCTCCTATCCAGGAATTCCAATAACCAAAGCTGTGATGACATTGCTGGGAGCCAGAGGCCCCTTAGGGTCACGCAAAAACTCGGCGGTAAACGCCAGGCGGCCGAAGGCATCCACCTGGGTGGAGTGCTGGCCAAAGAGGATTTCGCTGATCTCGAGATTCTCCGTCAGGAGAGGTAGCCGGGATACCGGAGACGGGTGTTCTGCTAGGCAGCACAACGTGCGAGCGGTCGCCATCGGAAATAAAAAGGCGGGTGGTGCCGTCGCCCAGGAGTTCGGTCCCGTACATTAACCCAGAACTGTCGATACACGGTGCGCCCAACCCGATCACCTCGTCGTTGCCGGCCATGGATTGGGTTTGTTGCAATGGACGCGGGAATCCCCTTGAATAGTAGCCAAGCATCTCGACGTCGTTACTGCCGCTCGATCCTCGAAATGTGCTGGAGTGGGTCACGAACGCGACATCCTCGCGGGAGTCGACCCGCGGGCCGAAAAAGGTGTTTCCGCTGAAGATGTTGTGCTGCGATGCCAGTTGGGGCGATATCAACTCCGGCGAGGCGGAAACAATCTTTTGCCTCTGTGCCGCTGCGTGGGTATTTCCCACGACAAGAGCGGTACCGGAACGGGTGACCGCGGGGTTGAGGAGTTTTGCGGTTACTTGGGCTGCAAAGGCGTGATTCGCCAAATCGATCAGGCCAATGGATTCAATCGCTGCCGGAACCAAGGGAAGCGTGTCGCCGGTCTGCAGAACGACACGACCGCTGGCAATCGAGCCGAGAGAGGTCGCTATCAAAGCTTGCGAACCGGAAAAGCCGGAGACCCTGGCGGCCGGCGATTGTGTGGTAGCTGCCACCAGCAACAGATTTTGGTCGTCGTCTAAGGCCACGTCGCCAAAATCCCCACCGTAAAAACTCCCGTCTGGAACCGGATCAGCAAATCCTATGATCCGGGACCACTCGCCTGGGAGATTGTTGCCGGGCCGAAACAGATACACTCCGGGCGAATTCTCGACCGCGACGGTCGCGGACGGCTCATCAGGCAAAATCGTGGTTACGTACTCCCCGAGGGCATTGCTGGCGCCTGTGCCGATGTGGCCAGGTGTGATGGTCTGTCCGCCGATCGGCAAAGGGACGCCTTCGATGGCCATGGGGAGCACCCTGAGCACCACCGGAGGGTCACCGAAATGAATAGCCACCGAGAAAAGGGCATGCGCCGGGGCCCCATTGCGGATTCACAGTCCCGTGGACGTACAGGTAGCCGATTCCTTCACGATCCGGTGGAGACGCCATCATCACGGAGCCGGTGATATTGCCCAGCCAGTTGGGGAATACACCGAATCTGCCGCCTGGGTTGGCATGCAGGATTCGGTAAAATGTGTAGCTGTTCGGGATGGTTCCGAGAGCTCGTCCTCGCGCAGCTCCATGCCCGAGGATCGACACTCCGCCGAGCACACCCCCGACGGTTTTCAGGAAATCACGGCGGTTCGATTTGTTGGTGGAATCACTCATTGCGCGGGACCAAGTGTGCCGACGTTGGGCTTTGCATGATCTTAGCTGGGCGACTGAGTTGTCAACATCATTCTTGGCACATCTCTACATGCAAGAAGTTGCACTTAGACTTAAGACTCACCGAATCGCACACAGTTGTGAATGACGGTTGAGAACAGGCGATTACACTCATTGCCCCCCGGACGGGGCTGCCGCTCCCACAATGAGTGTAATAGCGATATTTCAACATCTAAATGGAAGACTGATGTTGGCGAGGCAGGTTTGTCTTGAATGCACCACTGCCAATAGATCGGTTGGCTCGAGGACAGATTGCCTGGGCTCCGCCCGTTGGCTCGTGGAGCCAAGTCAGGCCTCGAGGTAACATCCTGTCGATGACTGGTAGGTCACCACCTATACCGTGGGGCGGCAAGAATCGGTCGGGCGACCTATCTTTCGGATTGCGGGAGGCTCACCCAGCACCTGGCAACGAAGGAGAGACCGGATATCTGGAGCGATAACCTCAGATGTACTGTTCGGCCAGCATTTCGGCTGCGCTTTCGTCCAGCTGTTCGGCGCGTCGCACTTCTTCGAAGCGGGCGAGCAAATCATCGGGCCGCAGGCGCCGTTTCTCGGCGCCTTGAAAGTCGTGGATAATCTGGCCACGGTGCATCATGATTAGACGATCTCCCAAACTTGCCGCCTGATGCATCGAGTGCGTCACCATTAAAGTGGTGAGTTGGTCGCGCGCAACCACCTGTTCGGTCAACGCGATGACCAAGTCCGCGCTTTTGGGATCGAGGGCTGCTGTGTGCTCGTCCAACAGCAGCAGTTCGGGACGCAGCCAGGTGGCCATGAGCAGAGTGAGCGCTTGGCGCTGCCCTCCAGAGAGACTTCCGATGGCATTCTCCAGGCGGTTTTCGAGCCCCATATTCAGCCGGCTGACCTCGTCGCGCATTCTGCCCACCAACGACTGTTTCAATCCCCAACCCAGACCCCGACCACGGCCGCGGAGGGCTGCTAGACTCAGATTCTCCTCGATGGTGAGGCTGGGAGAGGTGCCGCTGAATGGATTTTGAAACACGCGCCCGATCAGTTCGGCGCGCGCATGCTCGGGCCATCGCGTTACGTCGCATCCCGCGAGCCGGATGGTTCCTTCGTCCACTAGAAACGTTCCGGCTACGGCATTCAGCAAAGTGGATTTCCCCGAGCCATTGGTTCCGATGATGATCACCCAGGAACCGGCTGCCAGTTCAAGGTTCACGCCGCGCAGGGAACGGACTTCATTAGGAGTGCCCGAGTTGAATGTCTTCGCGACACGCTGAATTTCAAGCATGGGCAATCCGCTGGCGCTTCTTGCGCAGAAATTGCGGCACGATGAGGGCACAGAAAACGAACAGTGCCGTGATCAGCTTGAGGTCGTTGGGACTAAGACCCCACCGCAACGCCACAGCGACCAGCAACCGGAAGAGCACTGAGCCCATCACCGCGCCAACGATCGTCGAGCCCAACTGGTTTGTCCCTACAAGCGCTTCCCCGATGATGACGCTGGCCAGCCCCCACACCACCATGCCGATTCCCATGCCCACGTCCGCGAACCCCTGGTATTGCGCCAGTAGGGCTCCGGACAGCGCCACGAAACCGTTCGAGATCGCCACTCCGAATACGATCATATTGCCATCGTTGACTCCCAACGCCCGGATCATCTGCACGTTGTCACCCGTCGCTCGCATGGCCATACCGAGGTTCGTGCGTAAGAACAAATACAGCAACGCACCAGTGAGTGTCACGACAAGCCCGACCGCGGCGAGCACCGACGCGTCGCGCACGCTGACTTCCCATCCCGCGAGATCGAAAGTGGTAGCCCCTTTCACGAGCTTCACCGCGATCTGCTCCGACTGCGTTGCCAGTGTGGTCACCGACAGTAGGGGAACATTGCTCTGACCCATGATGTGTAGATTGATGGAATAGAGCGCCGTCATCACCAGAATCCCTGAAAGCAGCGAGTTAATTTTGAAACGGGTATAGAGCGTGCCGGTGCAAGCTCCCGCAATCATTCCGGCGCCGAAGGCGGCCAGTGACGCCAGGATCGGGCTGGTTCCGTGGACCATGAGAGTCGCTGCGACGGCTGCGCCGAGTGTGACCGATCCATCGGCTGTGATATCGGGAAACGCGAAAATTCTGAAGCTGATGAACACGCCCAAGGCCAGCAGTGAGAGGATGAACCCTATCGTGAATGTGCCAATCAGGAGGCTCATATCGCTTTCACGCTCATCGAATCGATTTTCATCTGACCGATCTTCATCTGACCTCAGACACCGCACCGATCCAACATGCGCCCCGGACAAACTCACTCTGCTGCTGCCCGGCCGCTACGCGATCGTCGGTTAGAAGGTGGAGTACGCCTTGCAAAGTTTCCGTCTCGAATAAGGTGGTCACCGTAGTTTTCAGATCGATGCTTCCCTTCTGAAGGGGGCGATAAGAAAATGCAGCGGCATGAAAATGACCCAGTGGCCACGCTCCGGTTCCCAGCGGCCGAAGCAGGGGAGCCAGCGGCGCACATTCGGAACTCGCCGCCACGCCTGAGACCAAGGCCAGCGATCGCGAGTACAACCGCTCCGTGGAGAACGAGAGCCAGGAGCGGACCTCGGGATATTTGAATGGGGCGTCGATCGCTCCCGCGGCCGCAGCCGGGGAGCGGCGGAGTGCGGCGCCCACCAGTCCAGCCGACTCGACCACCATTACCATTCCGATTGCTGAGGCGGCCGAAATCTCCAACGCGGTTCGCACTAACTCCGCGAGCGAAATAGGACCCTCGGCGCTGGAGGTTTCAAGTCGCATTAGGTGCGTGAATCCGCCTTCGCAGCGCAGGCCGTAGAGGACGTTCATCTCTGGCACCAGCGTGCCGCTGGAGACCATGAAATCGGGCACATTGGTTCCATCCGTGGGCAGATAAGCCGCCGAGCCACCCACCGCCAGGAATTCACCAAAGCGCGTCCGCGCATCCTCAAAGCCGTGGCCGAAAGCCCCCAAGCCGAAGCCAAATGTGGCCAACGGATAAGTGACCATCTGGCAATCGGCCGGACTGAAACGGCAACCTTTCAGCAAGCCCGGATCGCCGATCCGTTCGCAGATCAGCGGCTTCCCCGAAGCACACTCCATGACTTCGAACGATCCGGCCGGAGATGAAAGGTGGCGGACTTCGGTCTTGTGTACCGGGGGCGGCGCGACCGGTGTTGTCTGGGCGAGCAGGATGGTCGAAAGCCGGCAGAGATCCAACACCTGCTTCACTCGCTCCGAAGGGCTGGTGATCACGAAGCTTCCGCCGATGCCCTTCAGTTGGGTGTGAAACTTCACCAGCAAACCGACACCGGCCGAACTGAGGAAGGAAATCTCGGATAAGTTCAGACGAATGCCGTGCGCTCCTCCGCGAATGACCTCCTCCAGGTTGCCGCGCAGGTGCTCCGTCCAATAGTTGTCGAGGCGGCCCTTCACCTTAACTTCGAGTGCCTCACCGAGTTGTTGTGTGACGATTTCCATGGCAGGGCTAGGGACGCACGCGCTGCGCGAGCTCCGGGTGAATGGTTATACCCAACTCCGCCGCATTGCTGCGGCTGATCGACACTTCCTCCACGGCTACTTCTTCGATAGGCATGTCTTTCGGATTCTTGCCGAGCAGAACCTGTCCCGCGACTTTTCCGGCAACCAACGAGGAGAACTGCATTCCCACGCCGAGGCACGCCAAACCGCCGCGGGGCAGAGCCGAGCAGATGTCGGTAATGAGGGGAAGTCGCGCATCCTTCGCGCCCTTCACTGCGCCTTCATATCCCTGAATACCGGTATTGTCGGCCGGCAACCAAACCACCTGGATATCGCGGCCAGCCAGAATCTGCACCGCTTGCAGGACCTCGTTCGATCCGCTAACGGCGATCTGTTCCAGCCTGATACCCCGTTTCTGAAATACTTCGCGCGCGACCGCCTGTTCCTTCACCGAATTGGCTTCCGCCGGATTGTACATGGTTCCTACGGCGCGCAATCCGGGCACCAGCTTCTGCATGAATTCCAGCATGTGACTTACAGGCGGGAAGCTACCGACGCCAGTCAGGAATGGCAAGTGGTCCGTACGGCTCCTCCCCGCTCCCGCCGCGATCGGATCGCTCACGCAGGTAAACACCACTTTCTTGTGCTTTACGTTGCTGCACGCTCCGGCAAGACATGGCGTCGAGATCGTCATAATCAGATCGACATCGGAGCTGTCGTAGTTCTGAAGAATGGCAGGGATGTTGATCATTTCCGCTTGCGCATCCGCCCGCACAATTTCCAGGTTCTTTCCTTCTTCGAGACCACTCGCTTTGAGTCCGTCGATGAGGCCATTCACGCACTCGTCATTACTGACACTCTGCGCGTAGTACACGATGGCGGCTTTGAATTTCCGGGCACCCGGCGCGCCAGGATTGGCCGCCGAGGCCATTCTTCGATGTGCTAAGTCGGAAACGAGCAAGATCGATGAGAGGAGGGCGATCAGCGCGATCCCCATCGTTAACCGCTTCAGTACGGGCCAAACGGGTGACTCAGCGAACGCGCGCATTGCGTTGGTAGCCGTCTCCTCTGGCGTGAGGCGACGTTATTATACTGATCATTCTGCGAAGCGGGCGGAAATAGGGAGCAAGCTGAAACACTCTGTCCTTTGCGATACCTCGAGCGCAAGCCGCATTTCCGCGATCCGGTGAACGATCACATTGGTCTGGAACCGAATGCGCCCTCGCGACCGAAGCCGCAGGGGGAATCTACTCGCTAGCCGACTTCCCAGGACTAATCGTGCCGGGAAAGCCGGGTAGGAACTGAGAGAATGTCACTAAGGCCGTTGCGAACGTTCCGTATTGTTGCGCAAAAAGCTCACCAGCGCGCCGCAGAATGGATCCGGCTGCTCCTGCTGCAGCCAATGACCGGCGCCATCAAGCAGAGTGTATTCCTGCATTCGCGTGGAGGCGCGAGATCTCATCACATCGATGGCGCCCGGAGTCATGTACACTGCCCAGTCACTTTTTCCACCAAAGAAAGCCGATGGCACATCTATGGTGCGCCCGGCGAAGAGCCGAAACTGGGCAATCAATGAGGGGTCGACGAAGACTCGATAAAAGTTCAGGGCACCTTGAAATCCGGTCCGCCCCCACTCGCTTACATAAACGTCGAGCTCCGCTTCTGTGAGCCATGGAGTGGCCCCGATATCGACCGGCGAGGGAGCTAGAGCGGCGACAGTCTCCGCCATCCCCTTGCTTTGATCCATGATGTAGTAACCGGGTATCTGTGCCAACTCGGCAGCTGAAGCGTTTTTGAGCGGAATTGGCTTATTTCCCTTCCAGTCTGCACTCTTGAGATAAAAATAACCCCACAGAAAATCGTGCAGGCCCTGCGTGGGATGGCGCAGATTATCGTTGGGCTTCCCTTAACGCATAGTAGTGCTGGTAAAACTTGCGAGGCGGGTGGAGCGCAGCAAGCTGAGCACGCATATTGTTAGCAGAATCTTCTGCGGCTTCCTCGGCCTGTGATCGATTTGCGCTGTTGAAGGGCAACGCCGGAGGGCCGGTACAGGCTGAACGCTCCAAGATCAACATCATAGGCATCATCCCAGCCGCTGGTGCGGCCGTACCCCCGTTGATCGGGGGCAATGACGTGATAGCCCGCCGCAGCTAAGTGCACCATGATCTTGCGCCAGCAGTAACACAGATCTGGGAATCCATGCAGAAGCAGTACGAGCGGTCGATCGGGCTCGTCGAATCCCGCATCAAGCACATGCATGGAAAGCCCGTTAATGTTGAACACCATGCGGGAGCGGATGCCAGGCGCTAACGTCCCATTGACATACGGAGGCAGGGTTACCGGATCAAACTCGCTCGCGTATGAGGGAAACGATTGTGCAGGACGCGGAGCACACGCGATACTTAGTGCCCCTGCTCCGATTAAGAATTTGCGCCTCTAGACGCCGCTCGACGTAACAGTCCTAATTGGCATATGTCGGTACCTCACTGAGTGGTTGTTGAACCCTAGACGGCGTTGAAACTCCTGATTGCTGGATATTTGTGCCTTGGATGGTCACTCCGTATCAGCCAACCAGCCTTAAGCCTTCAGATACGACGTTTCTCTCGATCGCCGAGACTCTGCACTTCGGACGCACAGCGGAGTTGATTCGAGCTCTTGAGGAGGAGGTCGGCGTACGACTTTTCGAGCGGAACCGACGCAAAACAACGCTTACCGCCGCTGGTGCGGCTTTTCGTGATGATGCCGCTGCAGCGCTATCGCAATTGGAACAAGCCATTCACAGGGCGAGGTTGGCTGCCAATGGGAAACTGGGACTATTGCGGATCGGCTTCATCTCAACTGCGGGAAGTGAGCTTGTGGCCGATATCGTTCGTCAGTTTAGAGAGTTGTATCCCGAAGTAGAGGTCTCTTTGCGCAATATTCTCACGGCGGAGCAGGTACAGATGCTGGAGACCGGGTCGCTCGACATTGGATTTCTTCGTCTGCCGATTGGAGGGCACTCGGCCCTCGATGTTGTCACAGTGCATCGCGAACCCTTCGTGCTCGTCGTACCCTCGTCCCATAAGCTAGCAAAAAGGAAAAGGGTGCGCCTACGTGAAGTCTCCGGCGAGAACTTCGTGATGTATGAGCGCACCTGGGCCCCTGGATTCCACGATTTGATGTTCGGGATCCTTCGCGATGCCGGGATTGTTCCCAATGTCACTCAGACCGCAGGAGAGATCCCAACGCTGATCTCACTCGTCCATTCGCGCATGGGCATCACCATTGCGCCGTTATCTGTGGTCGAACATAGTGCCGCTTCGGTAGTGGCCTGTAACATCTTAGACCGGATACCGATGTCTGAAATTGGTATCGCTGTCAGTAAACGATTTCGAGCGGCAGTCGTAGATAATTTTAGATTGTTCGCCCTAGAAAAGTTAGGTCGGGCTAGGAAATCTTTGCGCGCTGATGAGAGTTGACTCATCCCGTCGGATTAGTACCCGCAAACGCGCCAGTGTTGACCTAACCGATCTGGCGCGTTTCCCAGAAGCCCGTTTGAACGAAGCCTTAGCGGCAGACGCTTTCGCGTGCTCGGTGTCAGCAGTGTGCCGGTGAGGAGATAAGGTTGGGTCATAAGGAGATCACCTATGACCCACCTTCGCAAAATGATGCTCGAAGAACTCGAGCGTCGTAATTATGCTCAGACTACCATCGACTGCTACATCCAAACGATCGAGGATTTTGCGCGTCACTTTCGGCGTCCTCCGGATCAGCTTACTCCTGAACACATCCGCGAGTACCAAGCGTATCTGTTCCGCGAGAGGAAGCTAGCGGTGTCCACCGTGACGCAACGGCTCGCAGCCCTGCGGTTCTTCTACACGCAGACGATCAAGAAAGCTTGGAGCGTGGCCGATACACCGTATCCGAAGAAGACGCGCCCCCTGCCTAGCATCCTGAGCCCGGAAGAAGTGGCCCATCTCATCGATTCCTCCCAGACTCGATTTCATCGCATGGTATTGATGACGCTCTATGGCACGGGAACACGGCGCGCCGAGTTGGCGCGCTTGCAAATTTCCGATATCGACAGCCGACGCATGGTGATCCACATCCGCAGTGGCAAAGGTCGTCAGGACCGCGATGTCATGCTCAGCCCCACGCTGCTGGAAGCCTTGCGCGACTACTGGCGTAGTTTGAAGCGCAAACCCACGGAATGGTTATTCCCGGGCGGATCTCGGCACACCTCCAATCGTCCCATCACTCCCCGAGCCGTGTGGTATGCGTGCCAACGTGCTGCCCAGCGGGCAGGCCTGCAGAACCGGGTTCATCCCCACACGCTGCGCCACTGCTTCGCTACGCACTTGCTGGAAAACGGAGCTGACCTGCGCACCATTCAACTACTCCTGGGACATCACGATCTGAAGGAGACTACGATCTATCTTCATCTCTCGCGACGACATCTCCACGCTACCGCCAGTCCCCTGGACTCGCTCAAGCTGAAAGATAAGTCACCGCAGAACCCGTAGATGAACCGGCCGCCGCTTGAGGTGGCCGATCTGGTTCGCGCCGCGGGACGCACCTTCATCGAACGCAGCTGCCGGTGGATCACCTGGCAACACCTCACCGTGCTGCGGGCCATCGCACGCTGTCGCACCGCCGCCTTGGGCGGGCATCTCGATGAGTGCATCGCCTGTGGGTACCGCCCGGCTATCTCTTACAACAGCTGCCGCAACCGGCACTGCCCGAAGTGTCAAGCCAGCGCCCGCCACCGTTGGCTCCAAGCGCGTCGTCAAGAACTTCTCCCCACGCGCTACGTCCATGTTGTCTTTACCCTGCCTCATGAATTGGCGTCGCTCGTCTTGCAGAACAAGAAGATTTTGTACCATCTCCTGCTGCAGACCAGTGCTGCAACCCTCCTCGAAATCGCTCGCGATCCCAAACATCTCGGCGCGGAGATCGGTTTCTTCAGTGTGCTCCACACCTGGAATCAAAAACTCGAACATCACCCGCACGTCCATTGTGTCGTGCCCGCCGGCGGATTGTCGCTCGATCGCGCCCATTGGATCCAGCCTCGCTACCCCTTCTTCCTTCCCGTCAAGGTGCTCAGCCGCGTCTTTCGCGGTAAGTTCATTGCCGCTCTGAAACGCAACTTCCGGCAGGGCAAGCTGGGCTTCCATGGCAACCTGAAACCCCTCGCTCACCCCAAAGCCTTCTCCGCCTGGATAAGAACCCTGTTCCGAAACGACTGGCACGTCTACTCCAAACGTCCCTTCGGAGGCGCCGAGCATGCGCTCTGTTATTTAGGCCACTACACCCATCGCGTCGCCATCTCCAACCACCGACTCGTCTCTTTTGCCAATGACCAAGTCACGTTTCGCTGGCGCGATTCCGCTCACAACAACGAACACAAGTTGATGACCCTAGCGCTCGATGAGTTCCTGCGCCGCTTCCTCCTGCACCTGCTGCCCAAAGGCTTCGTCCGCATCCGCCACTTCGGCTTCCTTGCCAACCGCCGCCGCGCCACTCTCCTGCCACTTTGCTATCAACTACTCGACGCAGTCCAGCCATCGCAACCCGAACCAGAAGCCTCGCCAGCCAAGGAGCTGAACCCACTTTGGCGCTGTCCCCAATGTGGCGGCCCAATGGTGGTCATCGAGAGACTTACCGCAGCCCAGCTCCAACTCCGTTCTCCACCTTTTCGCGCCGGAGCTGCTGCATGAAACTTCCGTTCCGATGTCGCTCGCTCGCTGCCTCCCAGCACCTACAGGCCTCGTGCGCTTTCGTTGCCCATCCACCAAGCTCTTGCCTTCGAGTGTTCGCTCGCAAACCACAATCGAACCAAGCCCGACTGCCCTCCGGCTCGCTGCATCACCGATTCCCCGAGTCTTTCTCATTACGGCAACCCCATTGAATTTGCATAGATGCTTCCTCATCGGCGGCTTCCTTCAAACAGCTGTATCGGACGCGCCCCATACTAAGTGGCAGATAGATTTCGGGATTCGAGCGGGCGCGTCCGATACAGCACTAGCGTTTCTGGACCGTCGCGTTTGTTTCCCGGTCGGCGCCTTCGAAAGAGGCATCCACCACACCTCTCTTGCGCAGTGCTAGAAAATGAAAATGGGGTGCGCGGCAGTCAGATCGCCTGTCGAAATTTGCCGATTCTCAGCAGATCGACTTTCTGGCAACCACAGCCCGGATGGGAGGAATGGCCTCAGCCGCGATCGGCGCTCGGCTGACTTCGTGCGAGATGCTGATGCACGGATCCAACCGCGACCGAGCCCTCGCCCACCGCTTCGGCGACGCGCTTGATGGAGCCGTGGCGCACGTCACCCACCGCGAACACGCCGGGCATGCTGGTTTCGAAGGGCAAGGGTGGCCGGTCGGTCGCCCACGCATCGGGCGGCAGGTCGCGACCCGTGAGCACGAAGCCATGATCGTCGCGACGGATCGACTGGCCGAGCCACTCCGTGCGCGCTTCAGCTCCGATCATCACGAACACGGCGGTCGACGGGATGGTTTCACGTCGGCCCTCCGCATGCTCGAGCTCGAGCGCGGCGAGGCGCCCCGCGCCGTGGCCTTCGACGATCCGACTTCTCAGGCGCACCTCGACGTTCGGCGTCACCTGAATCTGACGCACGAGATAATCGGACATGCCCACTTCGAGCGCCGCGCCGCGCACGATCAGCGTGACATGGCTCGCGAACTGCGACAGGTGGAGGGCCGCTTGCCCCGCGGAGTTGGCACCCCCGACCACGCAGACCCGTTCTCCTGCGAGAGCGGAGCCTGCGGTCCCGGCGGCCCCGTAGAACAGTCCCGCTCCGGTCCACCGATCGAGCGATGGAACGCCGAGTCTCCTGTACTCGACCCCTGACGCGAGGATCACCGCACGCCCGAGCACGTCATCTCCACCAGACAAGGTGACCTCGTTGAGACCATCCCGTGAGGCGAGTCCGATCGCGAGATGAGTGAAGACGAACTCGGCGCCGAAGAGCAGCGCCTGCTCCCACGCGCGGAACACGAGGTCGCCGCCGCTGATTCCGCGCGGGAATCCCAGGTAGTTGCGGATCATCGAGGTAGTCCCGGCCTGCCCGCCGATGGCGCGATCCTCGATAACCATCGTGCGAAGCCCCTCGGACGCACCGTACAAGGCGGCCGCCAAACCCGCCGGCCCGGCTCCCACGATGACCAGGTCGTGGACCTGCGACGAAGGTCGAGTGTTCACGCCAAGCGCCTGCGCGATGTCGCGGATGGTGGGCTGGTGGACCACAGAGCCGTCGTGGAGGATCACCGCGGGCAGCCGAGCAACGTCGACACGATGTGCGGCGATCAGCTCGCGTCCGCGCTCGGAGTCCGACGGATAGAAGCCATAGGGGATCGTGTTGCGAGACATCGTCTCGCGGAGCGCATGGCTGTGCGGCGACCATTGATCGCCCACGATGCGCAACACCTCATGATGAGAACCATGAAGGCGGGTCCACGTGCTGAGCGCCTCCTGGACTCGCAGGTAAAGCCATTCCTCGGGCGAGAAGCCTCCCTTCACGACCCAGAAGTCGATCCGGTTGAGCGCGGTGGCGCGCCGCAAGGCCGCGAGCGCGTCGAACGGGATGCGAGTGCCGTGCCGGTCCATCGCCACGAGCAGCACCCGGTTCGCATCGGGATGGATGACACGAGCGCGCTCGAGAAACGCAATGCCACCTTCGTCGCCCGTCAAGGCGAGGTCCACCGCGACCAGGGCGACGGGCACACCGTCGTTCCCAAGCTGCTCGAGCATCGCAAGCCCCTCGGCTTCAGTGCCCGCAGCGTGAACCTGGTAATCGGCTCCGAAGCGCCGCGTCAGCGCGGTGGCAATGCGTTCGCGAGCTTCAGCGTCGGCGTCGATGAGGGACAACACCGGCAACGCGCGTGATTCGCGGCCGGATTCTGACGCAGGTGACATTTCGGCCGATTATCGCCACCCGGCCCAGAATGCCAAGGGAAATCACCAAGTGCAGAGCATCTTGAGCATCCGTGCTGGGCTCTGGTGAGGGCTGCGAATTATCGCGGTGAAGTGGGACTCAGAAAGCAACTCCATCGTACGCGAGTTGCTAGGACATGTCGACGCTCAGGCTCGCGCGGCCTGCACGAATCGGTAAGCGAGCCCCCGCATGATACGCGCTGGGATCGATATCCCGTTCTGGAACGTCCCGAAGGCGTAGCGGGCTACTCGGAAGCTGAGCCAAGCACAATCAGCGAGCCAGAAGTCCTAGTGTTGTATCAGAAGCGACCGCAGAGGAGAAATTAGTAGCCTCGTCAGAATCTTCGGCGGTCGCTTTTGATACAACGACTTGAAGGAAGCCGCCCTGTGGTGTGGTCGGGCGCCGGTGGCTATGGGTTTTCAATAGGGTGGATGGGCGGCATGAGGTAGGCGATGGACCGGTGTGCTTGGTGGGAGAAGAGCAGTGTGGCTGGCAGCGAGTGATTGAAGTAGAAGATGATCGCGGTTGGAACAGATTCCGGGTGAGGGACAAGAACTTTTTTCGGGGGCAAGGCGCACGAGGGCGGATCGAGCCGAAAGACGGATCGAGATTTGCGGTTTTTGGAAATTGGTTTCATGCGGCACGGAGTAACGAAGGCGGAGAACGGAGCAGGATCTGAGCGGCGGTGAGGGTCTCGACGATGCCCATGGTTCCGCCACATTTGGGACAGCGCCAAAGCGGGCTCGGGTCCTTGGCGGCGGATGCTGGTTGCTCTACTTGTGGTTGCGGTACCAGGCCGAGAAATTGCGAGCAGAGCGGTAGGAGAGTGGCACGGCGTCGGTTGGCGAGGAAGCCGAAGTGGCGGATGCGGACGAAGCCTTTAGGCAGCAGGTGCAACAGGAAACGGCGCAGGAACTCATCGAGGGATAGGGACATTAACTTGTGTTCATTGTTGTGAGCACGGTCACGCCAACGAAAGGTGACCTGGTCATCGACCAGGGAGACGAGTCGATGGTTGGAGATGGCGACGCGGTGGGTGTAGCGACCCAAATAACGCAATGCATGCTCTGGACCTCCGAAGGGGCGTTTGGAGTAGACCTGCCAGTTGTGTCGGAATAGGGTTCGCAACCAAGCGGAGAAGGCTTTGGGGTGAGCGGGGGGCTTCAGAGTGCCATGGAAGCCAAGCTTGCCCTGACGGAAGTTGCGTTTCAGAGCGATGACAAACTTGCGGCGAAAGACCCGCCGGAGCACCGGGATGGGAAGAAAGAAGCGAGAGTGCGATGGAACCCAAAGAGAGTGATCGAGCGACAATCCGCCGGCGGGCACCACACAATGGACATGGGGGTGATGTTCGAGTTTTTGATTCCAGGTGTGAAGCACACTGAAGAAGCCGATCTCGGCGCCGAGATGTTTGGGGTCGCGAGCGACTTCGAGGAGGGTTTCGGCACTGGTTTGCAGCAAGAGGTGGTACAGGACCTGCTTGTTCTGCAGGGCGAGCGGCGCCAGCTCATGGGGTAGGGTGAAGACAACATGAACGTAACTCGTCGGCAGAAGTTCCCGGCGACGTGCTTCGAGCCAACGGTCGCGAGCATTGGCCTGACACTTGGGGCAGTGCCGGTCGCGGCAGCTGTTGTAGGAGATGGCCGGACGGTACCCGCAGTCGGTGCACTCATCGAGGTGCCCGCCCAAGGCAGCGGTGCGACAGCGCGCGATGGCTCGCAACACTTTGAGGTGTTGCCAGGTGATCCACTTGCGGCTTCGTTCGATGAATGCGTGTCCAGCTGCGTGAACCAGATCCGCCACTTCGAGTGGCGGCCGGTCCATTTATTTGCTCTGCGGTGACTTATCTTTCAGCTGGAGCGAGTCCAGCGGACTCGCGGTGGCGTTGAGGTGCCGTTGTGAGAGATGGAGATAGATGGTGGTTTCCTCCAAATCACGGTGACCTAACAGCACCTGAATGGTGCGCAAATCGGCACCCGCCTCCAGCAGATGAGTTGCGAAGCAGTGTCGCAGGGTATGCGGATGGATTTTCTTGTGGATCCCCGCCCGCTGTGCAGCCTTTTGGCAGGCATCCCACACTACCTTGGTGGTGATGGGATGATTGGCGGTGTGCCAGCGCCCGCCCGGGAATAACCAGTCTTTGGGTTTGCGCCTTAGCCCCCGCCAGTACTCTCGCAAGGCTTCCAAAAGCTTCGGGCTGAGCATAACGTCTCGATCCTTGCGGCCTTTCCCACCTTGGATGTGGATGATCATTCGCCGGCTGTCAATATCGGTGATCTTCAGTCGAGCCAGCTCCGCTCGCCTCAGTCCAGTGGCATAGAGCGCCATCAACAGAATGTGATGAAAGGGAGTGAGAGCCGAGTCGATAAGCTGGGCGACTTCTTCCGAGCTCAGGATGATCGGCAGACGTTGTACTTTCTTGGGATACGGAGTTTCGGCGATGCTCCATGGCTTCCTCAGCGTCTTGATGTAGAAGAATCGCAAAGCGGCGAGGCGCTGCGTCACAGTGCTGGGTGCCAACTTTCGCTGGCCGAATAAATGGGCTTGATACTGGCGGATGTGCTCCGGTCCTAACTGGTTCGGAGGGCGGTGAAAGTGAAGGGAAAACTCGGTAACTGCACGGAGGTAGCAGTCTATGGTAGCCTGAGCGTAATTACGACGCTCGAGTTCTTCGAGCATTATTTTGCGAAGGTGGGTCATAGGTTGGCTCCTAATGACCCAACCTTACCCCTTCACATACACCGCTGACACCCAGCACGCGAAAGCGTCTGCCGCAACGCGGCTTCGTTCAAGTCGGCTTGTGGAACGTGATCCGTGTGGTTGAAATCTTGTATCACTGGATTCAGGCCTAGAAATGTGCCAGGATTGAAAGGCGAAGAGACGTACTAAACGTTGCTTATTGAATCAGGTTGGAACCTTTGGCGATGGAACGAGATGGTAGGGATGTCGACCCGTTTGGGCTGGGGACCGGGCCCTCCTTAGAATGACGCAGAACCTCCAGGCGGGATATCGCGTCCCGCGGTATTCTGGAACTCGCGCAGTGTAGTGGCTAAGGATGTCCGGCCGCGAATGCCCGAGCAATTGATCGATGATCGCGTCCGGCACGCCTGCCGCTGCCAGTCTTGTCGCGAAAGAATGCCTGCAGGCGTAAAGAGGGAAATGGCTTAAGCCGGCTGATTTCAGTGCATTGACGCCAAGCGGTTTTCACGCTACGAATGTGCACGGTTGGGTTTTGCGGGTTGAAGAACACGTATTCGGAGGCCCCAATCGTTGCCGAATGCCACGCCAAGAGCACGGACTTGCAGAGAGAGCTCATGGGAATCACGCGCCGCCCTGCCACGGTTTTTGACTGTACTACCGTGATGGTGGCCTCCTCAAAGTCTACGTCCGCCCACCTGGTGGCCAGCGCTTCCCCAACGCGCTCTCCGCTCTCCAATAAGAAACTGGTGATCGTACCAAGCCTAAGGTCACAACAGCTGAGAATGGTCCTCTCGTCGGCATACGACAGGGCACGGGGCGGCTTGCGGTGCTTGGCCTCATTGAACAGCTTCACCCCGGCAAAGGGGCTGTAAGGGATAAGGCGTCGTTGGACCGCAACATTAAGTGCGGCACGAGCCAGCGCAAGTTCACGATTCACGCCAGCCGGAGTAACGCCACCTTTTATTCGGGTCTCTTTGAATTTGTCGAACATCAAGGGGCTAAGCTCCGCAATGGAACGGTCTCCCACGACGTCGACGAGTTTGCTTTCGGCGAGGCGATATCGCTTCGCAGTGTTTGGGTTCTCGATCTGTCCGTTGTAGCTCTGAAGAAGTTCGCTAAAGAGGGGGGCTTGGGACGGGCTGATCGTGATGCGCCCGTGTGCGACATCAGCCTTTCGCCTGTTTACGAGGGCGACTGCAACGCGCAGGTCACGTGAGTGGGAACTCTCAAAATGCTGCTTCCCATTGAGCATGTACGTAATCCAATAGATCCGACCACGTAGATAGATGCCGGGAGGCAGTCTCATTCGTTCGTTGACCTCAAGTTGGGCACCAGAACGACACGAGGGCACCTGAGATAAGCACTTGTCCTACTTAGACGCTCACATTAGGAGATAAGCTGCGTCCAGCGGCACAACGTGGAGTCTACGCTGAGAGTGCCCAGAGACTGCGATTGCACGGCGAACCGAACCTGAGCGTTAGCCGAAGCGGAACTTGCATGATTGTGGAAGGCTTGTAAAAGAAGGCACATTCCAGGTTGGTTCCGGCAGGCCCAGACTCGCGATCAGTTTCGCATCTCCGGAAGTGCAACGGCCACCCAATCGGCCTCCGGCTCGATGGCGAACTCCGTTCTGCACATAGAACACCGGACGGCAGTACGCCCGTGCGACAATTGGCGGCGACGGCAAATCGCAGGGATCATCAGCATTGGCGATTCACGATCTGCGACTGATTGTTCCACTGAATGTGTTGTCCAAGCCCGGCGCGGTTGATGAAACCACAGAATCCCTGATCGGCACGATGCTTCACATTCTGGGTACCATTCTCGAATTTGACGACTAAGTTCGTGGTCTACCCGATCGCCCTGAGACCCTGCATCCAAGAAGAGCAGGGCCTTTGAACTACGGAAAGGCCAGCCTCAAGTCACAGCTCCGGCGTGATTGTGGCATTGAATCCTGTAGGATCGGAATCGTTGTTACCGTCAGGGCCGGGCCCAACTGCGAAGTCGATTATGTCTCCCGGAACCACGTCGATGGTCAACGAGAATGGTGCTGCGTCAGAGCCGTTCAGCGGGCTGTTGAATACGGCTCTACCATTGCGCAAGATATGAACATCTCCCGTGGTCAGGCCTGTCCCGAAAAATTCGCCGACCACATCCCAGCGTCCTCGGCTCGGAGCCGTCCAGCGTACTACCGTGTAAGAACTGGGACCAGGTCCCATGTCCAGAACATCGGGGATTACGCCTGGGGCCGCTACAACTAATGGGTAGCCAGGGGCGCTACTGCCGAGGATTGGCCCGAACCAACCCACTTCTCCCGAGAAAAATGTTGTACCCGGAATCGTATAAAGCGTGAAAGGGCCACCCAGCCTCGTGGTGAAGCCATAGGACCACACAGAATTGGGGTTCAATCTCGTCGAAAAGTCATGGGCAGCCGAATAAATAACGTTTGCAGTTTTCACGAAGCCGCGAAGCAGAAAGCCGTGAACGATTCCATCGGCTCCTGTATATCGACCGACGATATCCCCTTGAGGGTTGATGCCATTGGCATAGGCGTTCGTCCCGCCCGGAAAATCCACTGGAATGCAATTGCCGTTGATTACAAGAGCCCCGTGTCCATTGCCGTCGGCACTCCCGTAACCGCCCACCGCGCGACCTTGCGGGTCGAGGCCGCTGAGAAACGTAAAGCTAGAACCGGCACAATCAATGGTCCGAACCGAACCCTGAGTTAACGAGAAGCCGTGAGTTCCGGTACTGCTGAGGTATCCGCCCACAATCCGCCCGGCAGAAATCATGGCAGGCAGACTCCCTGTCGCGCCAGGGAGATCGAGCGCCGTAAAGCGTCCCGCCCTGAGGAGGAAGCCATGCAAAGCCCCCGCGCTGTCGCCATGGATTCCCACAATGTCACCTGTAGCGCCAATCCCAAAAGCAGTGGTGAACTGCGCAGTTGGGAAATCAATAGTGGTGAATTTTCCACCATTCAGGAGGAACCCATGCTCATCTCCGATGCTACCGAGATAGCCCCCAACGATCTGACCGCGGGGATTGATCCAAGTCACATCTGTTGAAGTGGCGCCGGGAAAATTAATGGAACGGAACTTGCCTCCGCTTAGGAGGAATCCGTGCTGGATCCCGTCCGCGCTGGTGTATCTCCCGACAATGTCTCCGGAGGGTGTTATTGCCGTGGCCTGCGTGTTGGTTGCGCCGGGAAAATCAAATGAAATGACACTCCCTTTTCCCAAGGCCTGAGTGTTACCAGACAAATTGGTCATCTGAGCCAGTGCCATTGCACTCAGCATTGTGCAGACTGTCACAACCTCTCGAAGTCTTAATTTCACAAAGTCCTCCTTCTACGTTTCAGTTAGTCTCACTAAGAGACAAAGGGGGAAAGGGTAGGCCCTCTACTAAGAAACCAAGCCGTACACCCTTGTGTGCCACGCGACTGGCGAATCATTGATCTACTTTCAGTCTTCTGCAAGCAACAAAGAACGGCGTTCGGATCGTGTCGCCTAATGTCGTGCGTTCGGTAGAGCGTGGACTATTCAGGTCTTGAGCGACGATCAAGCCCTCTGTCGTCGCACCCTGACGGGGACTGTCGTCTGCAGGCAGCCCTGCCGTCGAGCGCGTCACGCTATCCTGCAAATGCTCCACAAGGACTACCAGCGACCTGATAAGGGCTGACTGTTCCTCCAGTGCAAGGGACTCCGGTGGAGTCCGTCGGATCGCCGAAACCTGAAAAGTCGGCCGTGTCTCTTTACTCCGGTTCGAGCGCCAGGCGTCGATTTCTTGCTTGTATGCATAGACCGAGTGTCCGGTATCGTGACAGTGGCGATGGACCGGCATGGCCTCCAGCCTTTCCCATCGCTGAACGGTTCGGACGTTTCGATTTAGGTAATGAGCGATGTCCTTCCAAGAGTCTAGGCGAGTCAAGATGTGGCTCTCTGGAGATTCATCGCCTGTTGTCACCACGCCCGCGTTGCCATCCATCGTCTTCATACCGCGCCTTCCGGCTTTTCCGGGCGAATCATTTGTAGTTGAGGTCCGATTCATCGGCTTGTGGCCAACAAGGTTCACCGCACTCGCGGCGTCTCCAGGTACCTGAACCTGTCTCTGGCAGCCGCGTAGCCGTGTTGGTTGAAAGAACCCTGCTGGGGGGACAACGTGCCGAACAACCGATCGAACAGAAAGAAGCCGATGCCAAAGTTCCTGTTCATCAATCCCCCGTCATTCAGCATTCTGTGATGGATGTCGTGCAACCGTCGGCTGCGCTGAAACCAGCCTTTGAGTATCGGATTGCGCTCCATCCAGAAATTCTTGATATGCATCCGATCGTGGAGGTAGCTGAACATTGCGAAGCTCCAAGCAACGACCGTCGCGAAAAAAATCAACTGATGAAGGAATGGAACTCTGACTGCCCAGAGAATGACACCCGCGATCCCCAGCAGAACGGCAGTTGGGGCCAACCACTCCACTCCAATATTTCCTATCGCGAGCCGGTCCATGGTCGCGTCCATGTAGCGCTCGCTGGGACGCTGCTTCTGTAGTGGTCCGTACAGAAGCATGTGATGTTTCATGTGATTCGCGCTGAGCCACCGAATCCAACCGCTATGCAGCAGTCGGTGCAACAGGTAGCCCAACAACTCTGCGACTATGCCCGAAGCCACCACCCAAATCGCGATATGCGCCATTTCACGCATGCGTCCTCCTTGAGTTCAGGGCGCGGCTACTGCTGGCACGGAATCGCGAATATCAATGCCCGAAAATCTTGCAGCACTGCCCGTATTTCTGGCAAGCTCTCGTGGGCACTGCCGCCAAGTGGTTAGTTTCTCGAGCAAAGCCAGTGACCAAAGCCCAGACCCACCCGTGATGGGGCATGTCCGATACCAAAGTGGAACGTGGGGCGACGACTAACGGCGGAGCGGGAAGTCTTTTGTCGGTACGAAGGAGGTCAAGCCCTGCAAACGTCAGTATCGGCCGGACAATTCTTCGAGAAGAGGTAAAAAGAGAAGCTATTCGTCAACAGAAGGTGACAATCCCAACTTCTGCATTTTCGTACGAAGTCCTTCCCGGCTGATTCCGAGAATTTCAGCCGCGTGAGTACGGTTGCCGGTTGTATCGCGGAGGACAGCCATGATCAATTTCTTTTCCATTTCCGCAAGAGACATGGGCTGGATATCAGTTTCCTTCCGGGTGGTCGGCTTGCGCCGCGCTATGCGGTCGTTGAGCGCGCTGGCCGGAATCTCTTCCCCGGGCGGGCTCATCGCAACCAGACGAGACATTTCTCCTTCCAGCTCCCTAACATTTCCTGGAAAGGGATAGGACAAGAGCACATGTGCGCATTCAGTGCTGAGGCGTGGGGTCGGGCGGGCGCGTTTTCCGGCGTAGCTTCGCAGAAAATGGTCCGCCAGCAGCACCACATCCGCTTTTCGCTCGCGCAGCGGCGGGACTCTCAGGGTAACGCTGGACAAACGGAAATAGAGATCCTCGCGGAAGCGACGCTGCTCAACTTCGCTCTCCAGGTCGCGGTTTGTGGCCGCGATCACGCGCACGTCCACCTGTTCGGAACGCGCAGAGCCGACCCGATTGAAATCTCCAGACTGCAGAACGCGCAGCAAGCGCGACTGGAGTTCCATGGGCATTTCGCCGATCTCATCGAGAAATAGAGTGCCACGGTTGGCCGAGCCGATGAGGCCAATGCGATCGCGATCCGCCCCGCTGTACGCTCCACGTACACATCCGAACAGTTCCGACTCGATCAACGTCGGAGGAATTGCCCCGCAGTTCAGAACGACAAAGGGACCGCTGGCCCGCACACTGCGGCGATAGATGGCCCGAGCCAGAAGTTCCTTGCCTGTCCCGGTCTCGCCCTGAATGAGCACCGTCAGTTCCGTGGGAGCAATTTTTGCAAGCGCTTCAAGGACGATGGACATGCCCAAATCGGCCGTAATCACTCCGTCACTCTCGCCTTGCGCCAGTTCAAGGTTGCGAGCTCTCTGCCGGGCGTTCTCGATGGCAACCGCGGTGTGCAGGCGGGGCGCCGCCAAGGCGCATATCTCCGACAACAAACGCTCGTGGTTCTCGTTGAAATGGTTCGAAATCTCCCGGTTCTCCAGGTAGATGACGGCGAAAGCGTCATTACTGACGATCAGCGGGGCGCACAAAACCGAACGCGGGTGCAGTTTGCGGACACTCTTCTTGTCGCGCAGTATTTCCGACTCCTGTGCATTGTGAAACCGGAGCACTCGCCCCTCTTGCACGGCCATCCCTGCGATCGTGGTGCTAATTTCCCGCTCTTTCTCGGCCAAAGTCTGGTTGCGAAAATTACGGGCCGCGGTCGCGCGAAATTCACCTTTTTCCCGAGACACAACACATCCACGCTCGGCGCCCAGCGCCTGAATGGTCATGTCGAGGATATTGGTCAGCAACTCTCCGTAGTCGTTCTCTTGCAGCAGATTCCGGGCAATGCTGTAGAGCACGTTGGCTGTGTCGGGAGAGCCGTGACTCATCGAGCGGTTACCCCTGAAAGGCTTTTCATTTCTTCAAGCTCATTTCCTTTAGACCCAGGCGCTGAAGCAACGCCGGGAATCTGGGGTCGCTCCTGAGCGGATCTGCGATCGGTTCAGTGGGAAGATATACAAGGTACTCGGAACGCTCAGCATAAGCCTTGTCGAGCCACGCAAATGCTCCATCCTTGTCGCCCAGGCCGGTGTAAACCATCGCCAAATAGAGACTCGGGACGTATCTGTCTTTGCCAATCTGCTGCAACTGCAGAATGATCTTATGCGCCGCCGCCCGCTGCCCGGAGACTGCATAGAGGTGTCCCAACAGAGCGAGAAGAGCCGGGTCCTTGGGCGCAAAGGCCAGAATCGACTTATATGCATTCAAGGCCTCGGGGTACATTCGCTGTTGCTCGTAGCCTCGGCCCAGGTTAATTACTGCCACGGCATAGTTCGGATCCAGCGAGAGGGCCTTCTGATTTGGCTCGATACTTTCTTTGAACTGCCTGGCGTGGAAGTATTCTTCTCCCAGAGCAGTATTGAGCAGCGGCGACCTGGGATCAATCGAGACGGCAAGCTTCCGCTCGGCAATAGCCTGGTTTAAATCCCCCATCGAAGTCAGATAGTAGGCGTAATACTGATGGGCCGTCGCGTAGCCCGGTCGTAACTCTATAGCCCTCATGAATTCTTCTCGAGCCTTGGCGTAGTTCCAATCGTATACAAGCGCGGAGTAGGCCAGAGATACGTGGGCTTCTGCAAGTCTTCCATCCAATTGAAGTGCTTTTTGCGCATTAGCCTCGGCTTTCGGAAAGGCCTCACTCGGTGGCAGAGTCGTATAAGGTGCGGATCCCAGGAGGGCGTAACAATCCGCCAATCCAGCGTAGGAGGGCGCGTAAGTCCCATCGTATTCGATGGCCTTTTGAAAAGAGGAGATGGCTTCGGTAAGGCTTTGAGTGGTGCGCCGGTTCCAAAGAAAGCGCCCGTTCAGGTATGCCTCGTAGGCGTTGGGATCTACCCTGTGTTCAGGTTGTACGTCCTTAGGAAGGGCTAGCAGGACCCTCTGCACGATATCGTCTACGAAGGGTCCGATGTTTAGCCTGGGGGGCTCCGTGTCATAGTGATCGCCTGCGACGAATGTTTGATCTTTGCAGGAGAACAGCTGATTAGTGATAGCCATGTGGTCGCCGTCCCGGTAAACCGCCCCTGCAAGAACGTAAGTTGGTGTGTGACGTTCGCAGACCTCCTCAAAGCTTAGGCCAGACTCTTCCGTGGTCAGTTCGATCACGCCTAATCGTTGCGGATGAAGTTTGCTTAGTCGCGTAAAGATTTCTTCTCTTACGATCTCTGCCAATCGACGTGGATCTGCATCGCCCCCGGGCGTCTTGAATTGCTGGATGGCTAACTTCAGCTTCGGTGGCCAGATCGATTCAATGATAAGTGGAGTGACTTTGTACACCACGATCGCGAGGATCATCACAAACAGCAGTCGTGCCGCTAACGGCAATGGCGGGACTGGAGGCAACGGCACAGGTATGCGGGCGCGTTTCTTGGGCTGGGCAGGATGAGGGACATCAAGCCCCGGGTCGCCCTGCAGTCCAACCCGGGCCAGAAATGTGGGGAATCGGCGATCCGACCGCAGATTGTCAAAGGCTGATCCCACTTTCAGGTAAATCAACAAACCGTCATGCTCGTCAGCGGCCTTTTCGAGCCAATGAAAAGCATCGTCGAGATTACCCAAGCCGGCGTGGAGGATGGCGAAGGCGACAGGTGGGACGTATCGTTTCGCTGACTGGGTACGCAATTCCAGCAAGATCTGTAGCGCGTCCTCAGTTTTTCCCACCGCTGCGTAAACTTGCCCGAGGAAGCCTGACCAGAGAGGATTTGAACCCGCGCTTGTCAAGGCTTGCTTGAACTCAACGATCGCCTCGTCAAATCTGCTTTTACGACCGAATGTCAGCCCAAGGACAATGTGAGGAAGCGGGAACTTCGCGTCTAGCGCCACAGTTTCTCGAAGCTGCTCGATTGCCTCCTCGTGTTGACACGAGGCGTATAGCAACAACCCCAGGCTGAAGTGCATGATTGGCGACAGGGGGCTGAGTTGCCGTGCAACCATCGCTTCGGTGAAGGCCTCATCGAAGCGCGCCGAGGCTAAAAGATAGACCGAGTACCAATAGCGCGCAGCCGAGTAGCCGTGATTGAGTTCGATGGTGCGCCTGAACTCTTTTTCCGCGCCCTCCCAATCCCAATCAAAACGGAACTTCACCATCGCCAACGATAAATGCGCTTCCGCGATGGAGTCATCAATTTCCAGGGCCCTGAGAGCAGCCCGCTTCGCCTTCGGCATGATTTCGGAAGGTGACTGGAGGCCGTATTCTCCTGCACCCATCAAAACCAGGCAGTGGGCCAAGCCGGCGTAGGTGAGAGCGGACTCTGGATCAATCGCGATTGCCTGCTCGTAGTACTCTATCGCTTTCCGCGCATCTTCCGCAGTCACAACCACGTGGTTGTTCCAAAAGGAACGCCCTTTTAAATAGAGATCGTAAGCTTGAGGATTTACGGGTGACGGAGCCACGAGCCGGTCGTTCCCGGTATCGACCGTCTCTAGGAGCGACGGGTCAATCGTAGAGTGGCTGGATAAGGGACTTGGCCTAACGCGCCACGACTCATTGGAGGCGCTCAGCTTGGCCTTTATCTCACTTGCGATGGCGGCGGCTACTTGCGACTGCAGGCTCAGGATATCGCGGAGGTCTCGATCGTAGCTTTCCGTCCAAAGATGCTGATCGGTGCGACCTTCGATCAATTCGGCGGTGATACGCACCCGATCGCCGTCGCGACGCACCGAACCTTCCACGATGGCATCTACACCCAATTCACGCGCGATTTGAGGAAGCGTTTTCCGCACATGCTTGTACTGCCCGGTTGAAGTTCGCGAAATAACCCGCAAGCCGCCGATCTTTGCAAGCGCTGTGATCAGCGATTCAGTCAAGCCGTCCGCAAAATACTCTTGATCGGAAGAACCCGAAAGATTCTCCAATGGCAGCACAGCAACCGACCGAATCTTTGGCGCTTGCGCAACCGTACCGGCGTGGCGTCTCTGATGGCGGTCTTCGGTGTGAGTTTCGATCGCCTCCAGCGCAGCCAGGACTTCGCCGACGTGCTGGTAACGTTGAACCATCTGCTTACGCAGGCAGTGGTGGATGATCTTCGAGAGTGACTCCGGCACTTGTTCAGGCAGCGGCAGTGGAGGTTCATGCAATATCGCAGATCCCAACTCGATCACAGTGGCGCCTTTGAAAGGCATGCGGCCACTCGCCATTTCGTAGAGCAACACACCGAAGCTCCAAATGTCACTGCGTGGATCGGTAGGACAGTGCTTCAAAATCTCCGGTGCCCAGTAGGGCGGCGTCCCCGCGATTGCGTCTGAACTGGAGGAGCTTCCTGGAGTCTCAAGCGAGCTCGGGACTTCAAAGCGTCGTTGTATCTTCGACAGGCCGAAATCCAGCAGCTTTATATGACCGTCGACGGTCACCATCACATTGCTGCTCTTGAGGTCACGATGAATAACGTCGTGTTCGTGTGCGTGAGAAACAGCGTCGGCGATTTCGACACCGTAGGCCAGTACAAGATCGAAAGGAAGTCCGACATTGGCCGGAATTACGTTCGTGAAAACCTGCCCCTCGACGAACTCCATGACAATGCCGGCCTGGCCCGACTCTTCTATTACGTCTTTGATCTTACAAATATTGGGATGATTCAGAGAGGAAGCAATTCGGGCTTCCGTATAGAGTTGCTTGCGGGCTGACTCGTCCGGAATCGTTTCTTCGCTAACGAGTTTGAGAGCGACGACACACTCGAGCGTGGGGTCCCAGGCTCGATAGACCACGCCCATTCCGCTGACGGCCACCAGCTCCCGGAGTTGGTAGCGGCCGAAAGTCCTGCCCGCTTCTAGAGCGCCGTCCACAATCCGGCAGATGTTAGATTGACCAGGCGCGCAAGTCAAACTGTCAGATTTCAAGTTGTTGTCAGGCAGTTTGGGAGTACCATTTGAGATGTTATGTGGAGTGTCCGGACCAGGCGTGGCCGGAGCAATTTCGCCCTCGCGTGGTTTCAATGGTCAGTCTTGGCGGGAATTATCGCGCTACTGGCGTTGTGCGCTACTTTCCTGGTTGGACAGGCGACTCGTGGTTCGGCTACCAAAGCGCCAGGGTCCCTGATTCACAGTTCGCTTCCGCCCATTCCTGACGACCGGGTCAAGGGTCCAGATGCAGGGACAGTTTTCTCCGTCGCCGATGATGAGTCTTGTTTCATGTGGCCGCTGACCGGAGTCCGCCCTCCCACTGAAGGGTTCGCGTCGTTGAAAGTGCCGGGACAGGCTCGGAAAGATTTTCAGCGAGCCTGCAAGGAGGCCAACGAAAAGCGGCTGGCCAAAGCCGAAGAGCATCTTCGCCGTGCCTTGCATGCAGATGCGCAATATCCCGCGGCGTGGGTGTTGCTCGGCCAGGTTTTGAAGGCGCAGCAGAAGCCAAAAGATGCTCGCGAGGCCTGTACCCAGGGGCTGAAAGTTGATCGGAACTACCTTCCCGCCGGTCTCTGCCTCGCCGACCTTAGTGCGATCGAGCAGAAGTGGGAGGATATGCTTCGCTTCGCCGACGCAAGTATTGCGCTCGATCCGGTTAACAATTTTCACGCCTATTTCTACGCGGCTGGGGCCTATTTCGGACTGCATCGGCTGGCCGAAGCGGAGAAGAATGCTCTGATGGCCGCTGAGCTCGATAAAAACCAGCACGAACCCCGAACCCACTTCCTGCTAGCCCAAATCTATGAAATGCAGCACAAGCCGGATGCGGAAGCAGCTCAGCTGCGGGAATATCTAAAGTCTGCCACCGACCCGCAAGATGTGGCGATGGTGAAGAAGTACCTCGCGGATCTCAGGGAGAATCCGACAAAATAGTCACCAGTCGACCTGGCTTCATTGCCCCTTGCTCTCGCTGGTCGAGGGACCAAAACCACAACCAGCGCGCATGCCCTGCCGGAATCGTTCCCGTTCTTCAGGTGTCATGCGCTCCCGCCGTTCGGCCATGCGACGGCGGAGATTGGAACGCCCGGAACCGTGGCGTCCAAATCCGCCGAAGAGGATCCGGCACAACGCCAGAATTCCGATCGCCTGCCAGAAGGTAATCTGGTGCCAGCCAAAGAGCGAGGGCAGCAGCCAATTCCATAAGCGCATCACTAGCTCGCCGCCGATGGCGATAAAAAGCAGAATCCCCAGAATCGCCAGCGGAGCCAGGAAAATCCATTTCCATCTCATGTTCAGTTCCTATCCTTTCGTGTATTCGTCATAAATGTTCTGCAGGCGCTCGCGCAGATGCAGCACCGCATAACGCTTGCGCGAGAGCAGCGTATTCACGCTTACGCCGGTCTCGGAGGCAATCTCCTTGAAGCTGTGCCCTTCCAGTTCGTGCGCCACGAACACCTTGCGCTGCTCCTCCGGCAGTTCGTCGACCGCCAGCTCGAGTTCGTGAAGAAGCACGCTACGGGCGTACAGCGCCTCCGGCCCGGCATCGGGCGAAGGCAGCAGGTCTTCGAACGCCGGCAATTCGTCGTCAGCATCGTCGTTACCAGCAACGGCGATATCGCTGAAGCTCGCCGGCTTGTTCTTGCGGAACCGATCAATGATGCGATTCCGCGCCACGCGAAACAGCCAGCCGGTAACGTGTTCGATCGGCATCAGCAGGCGGTTCGCTTCCACCAGTTCGTAGAAGACTTCCTGCAGAATGTCCTCAGCATCGCGCGGATCGGGCACACGCCGGCGAATGAAGTTACGCAGCCGGAACTGCTCCCGCTTGACCACTTCGGAGATCCGCTGGTCCGATTCGAGTGCCATCCGCTCCAGGCTCACTGCGTCCCTCATCTAGGGTTGTAGACGAATGAGGGAATGCGGATATTGTAGGGCGCTAAGTGACTGAGGGGGATAGCCCTGACGGCGTCATCCTGAACTTGCGAAGGGCCTAGCGAAGTCCAAGGAATCCAGCGCGCACCGGATATACCTTCGCGGCAGCTGTGGCGGTACGCGAGAAGGCGTTCGCCCGACGGAGCCCTTCCTGGATATCGCACAAGCACACAATATGGCATCAGTTGATGTCATAATCAGTGCCTGGAGGAGCGTAGTTTTTCTCGTTGAGAGCGCTATTCTGGAGCCGATGCCAGAAGAAGTTTCGACGCTTTACCGTCCTGTTGGACAAGGTGAATTCGACCTGGTTCGTGCGTCCGGATTTTGCTGGTTCCCGCCTCGATTGCCGCCACACCCGTTTTTCTATCCTGTACTCGCTGAACCGTACGCAACCCAGATTGCCCGCGACTGGAATACAAAGGACGAAAGCTCAGGTTTCGTTGGTTATGTGTTGCTCTTCATGGTACGAAGCGAGTTCCTGAAGCGCCAAGAAAGCGGGATTAGCCGCGATCGGCGTACTCCTCGGCTTTGATGGCAGGTTGTAAACGCACCGTGCAAATGGGTGATCCCGCTTTAGAACCATTCGCGAGCATGCATGCCGTGGACCGGGCCCAATACGGCTTATCTCGCGAACCGCCGAACGCTGAAAGAAATCGGCAGCCCGATCACGACCATGTGCACGACCAACCCGAGAATCAGGTCGTGCAGTTTGTAAGGTCCCCTGGCGTGAAGCGCAGAGAGCGGCAGGACGACAAGATTCATTACTTCTTGGACCGCGCCACCAAAGAACAAACCGCACACCAGCGGATGTTCCTTTAAAAAAACCAGCCTAAAGCTGGCAGCGTAGTAAACCGCCGCGGCAGAGAAGGCGATAAAAAAATGCAGGAGGACACCAAGAATATACGTGCCTGCGCCCCCATGGAAAGCCTGCCGCCCCAGCAGGCCAGCGGCAATCGCCAGGGGAATGTCCCATCCAAAAAGGATGCATGCTTGTAGTAGGTCCAAAATCCCGGCGACTAGGCCGCCTACTCCAATCGCCAATAAAGCGCTCCTCTTCCCCGATGGCCGAGATGCGGAATCTCCAGTCACGCGATACCCCGCTCTAGTCTTTCTAGGACAAGTTGGACTATGCAGGTGGCACAATGGTTAGCGGAAGAACATCAGAACTTTCTTGACCCAGAGCAGGTGATTCCGACCCGACGTCTTCAGTTTCCCTTTTTATCGCCGGAAGCCTTTTGCTGAGCGTTGTATGCCTTCCACGCCCCATCAATCACATAGGCGTGAATGGCATCGTTTTCCTCTACCGTCAGCTTCTTGACGTTGGGAAAGTGCATGTCAACGCCGAAGCCCAGCATGCCCGCGTCGCGGTGAGTGCCGGCCAGCACAATCGCATTCCATTCTTTGTGGACTCGCGGCGGAGCATATCGCAGATCGGGAATGGCTCCGTTCTCCGTCCACGCCGCCACTTCCGTCCAGTCCCGGAGAATGGCACCCGCTGCATAAGTGGGTTTCGTAAAGGGCTTTTCCCTGCCCGATCACTTCTTTGCTGAAAGCCTGCTCCGGCGGCTTCGGAACCCGCGGGACAATGTTCAGCGGATATGGAAATGGAGTCGTTCCACCCAACTTGAAAGCCAGCAGCCTCGACGGCCCTCGCTTCGACTCGGGAGTCGCCATCAGGCTGGCTGGACCGAAAATTCGTGAAGCCGAACCCCATCCCACCGGAACCACGACGTACTGCTGGCCGCCTGCGCTGAAGCTCACGGGCGTGGCGTCGATCGCTGAACCTGTCTTGATCGACCAAAGTTTCTTTCCGCTGTCGGCTGTATACGCACTGAATTCGCCGGTGCCTTCCCCTTGAAAAACCAGATTGCCGGCAGTAGAAAGCGTGCTGCCGTTGACCGCCATCGGCTGCTCCACCGACCAATGCACAGACTCGCTCACCGGATCCCAGGCCACCAGTCTACCGTCGAAGGCAGATGCCCACGCGCCCTCGCCCCGGGTCTCCTCCTCGCCATCCGCAGGCGCCTGGAGGGCAGACCGGCGATCGGTCGCCGGGACATACACCAGCCCCGTCACCGGGCTATAGCTCATGTGCCACCAGTTGTGCACCGTCCAACCACGCTTCGCGCCTGCCATTTCCAAAGGCCGCCCGGTCTTGGGATCGAGGGCCTCAGCCCACGGAACCTTCACCAGCGGATTCCCCGCGATGAATTCCCCGGTCTTCGCGTCGAGCACATAGAAGAAACCATTCTTCGGAGCGGTCATCGCCACGTGGCGCTTTTGTCCGTTGATCTCGAGGTCGGCAACAATAATGTGGAAGTTCTCGGTGTCGAAACGCTGGGTGCTGGTCTGGAAATGCCAGACATACTCTCCGGTGTCCGGATTTACGGCGACGATGCATCCCGAAAACAGTTTGTCGCCGCCCGGAGTGTCGTCGTGAGAGTCGGTGCCTTCGCCGACTCCGGCTCGCGAGGTGCCGAAAAGCAGAAGACCGGTCACGGGATCGTAGGTGATCGGGTCCCAGACATCTCCACCGCCGAATCTCCACCACTCTTTGCCGGTCCAGGTCTTGGCGGCCATTTCCAGCGCCTTCGTTTCGAACCCCTTCGCCGGATCACCCGGAACTGTCCAAAACCGCCACACTTCTTTTCCCGTCTCTGCGTCAAAAGCAACCAGCGATCCGCGGATGTCGTCGTCCGATCCGTTGTAACCGATAAATACTTTTCCCTTGGCGACGTGAGGAGCTCCGGTGGTTCCCGTCACCGCCGGGTCGCAGATGGACGACGCCCACACCTGTTTTCCCGAGCCGGCGTCGATCGCAAACAGGCGGCAATCTCCCGTGCCCACGTACACCTTCCCGTTCCAAACCGCCGCGCCGCGGTTGACTCGCGCCGAATAGGAATTCTGAGTGCTTAGGCCGAGCGATATTTTCGGATCGAACGTCCACAACCGATGCCCCGACAAGGCGTCCACCGCGTACACGCGGGCGAGCGAGTCGGTCACATAAATTCTGCCGTCCACGACCATCGGTTCGGCCGCCATCCCCATCGGACTGTCAATGTCCAACCACCATGCCAGGCCCAGACTGTTGATGTTCTTGTCGGTAATTTCCTTCAAGGAGCTGAAATGCCGCTCGCCAAAATCTCCGCCATCTACCATCCAGTGAGTGCCGTGCGAAGCGTCCGCCAGGACTGTCGCTTCGTTCACATGGCCAGCTTTCGCGGGAGCATCGGGGGAAGATCCGGCGATCAGAGTGAGTCCGACCAGCAAAACTGCTGCCGCCACGGCAAGAACGTGAGATGCCTTCAGAAGGGCCCCTTTTTCCATGAGTGAGCTGTCCGGTATTTGCCTCGAAGAGTTTCTCCCTTACTAGCCTGAGCGCCAGGAAAACACATCCTTAAGGTTGTGCCTGCAGCCGCTTTCGCCGCAGTCACAATGTTGCGCTGTAATGCTCCCACTGCTGCTTCTGCTTCGCCATGAACGAAATGAAACGCGCCTCTTTTCTCAGGTTATTAAGGTTGGCATCACCCTCAAAAAGCGGATAGCATGGGAAGCCCTCATCGGCTGTTACTTCCAACCATTTGAGCGCTTCCTCTGGCCGATTCACCACGAGAAGACGGGAGACCGATTTCAATGGCGCGCTGGATCTCGTCTTCCGCTTCGCGTTCCTTGCCAGCCTTGGCCAGCATCATGGCTTTCACGCTGGTAACCAGCCCGCCTTCATCATTTGGATAGCTCTTCAGGAATTGCTCAATCACCGCGGAAGCTTCCTGGTTTCGTCCCAGCCGGAATAAAGCCGTGGATGTATAAAACGCCAGGAGCGAAGGACTCTTTTCGAGCGGAGTGCTGTTGAAGATCTCGAAAGCTTCCTCGTACTTTCCCCGGCACATATCAATGACGCCCAGGCGGTATCGCGCCAGGCTGTTGCCTGGGTTGATGGCCAACGCTTTTTCAATCTCCTGCCATCCCTTGTCGAGCAAACCAATGTGGAGGTAGACAAATCCCAGTTGGTGATGGGCTTCATCGAGATTGGGATTCAATTCCAGCGCGCGTTTGTACGCCTGCACCGCTTGCTCGTGAGGAAAGCGCTTGTAGGGCGTCCACAGGATCAGACCCCGGGAAAAATAACCCTCCGCCAGATTGGGATCCAGGGCGAGAGCTTTCTCGACATCCACCTCGGCTTCCTCATTCAACTTTTTCTTTTCTGCTAGGGGCGCGAAAAAACGCGCTTTGATGCTGTAAGCGCGGGCCAGTTCGGCATACGCGGCAGCGAAATTTGGGTCAGCTGCTACGGCCTGCTCGAAGAATTTGATGGCGGCTTTATTGTCGTCTGGATTCTCACTGCTGACATCAACCTTGCCACGCATGTAGGCATCGTATGCCGCGGCATTGGCGGATTTGGCGTCCGATACGGCCGCATGTTGTGACCGAAAAGACAGTGTGTACACCCCTGCTGCCACCACCAGGACGACAGCTGCCAGGGCTAACTCGATCGCTCGTCCTCTGCTCCACCTCCACCCCAGGCCGCTGCTTCCTGCCTGAAGTCGTACAGCCGTCGCCTCGGCCGCCGGCCCGGTCGCGGGCCTCACCTGCCCGCTCTCGTAGTCGCGGCGGATTTGCTCCAGGCCAGAGATCAGATCGCCCATCGTCTGATAGCGCCGCCCGGCATCCTTCTCCAGGCATTTTCGGATTAGCCGATCTTCTCCGCTGCCGATAGGACCAAGGTCGGAGCGGCTGATCGGTAGAGGTTCTACGGTCAGGATCGCGGAGATGACCTCCGCTGTACTCTTCGCCTCGAAGGGCCGCCGTCCGCTGAGCATTTCATGAAGCAAAGTGCCGAAACTGAAGATGTCGCTGCGGCCATCCAGCTCCTCGCCCCGCACCTGCTCGGGCGACATGTAGGGCGCCGTGCCCATCACCATTCCCGGAATGCTTAGCATGCTGCCGGTCTGCGCGTCGCCTTCGAGAGTATCGGGATCGCGCAGCGTCTTGGCCAGACCGAAATCGAGCACCTTAACCTGCCCACGGGTTGTAAGCATGATGTTTTCCGGTTTGATGTCGCGATGAATGATGCCACGTCCGTGCGCTTCGTTCAGCGCATCGGCCACCTGTGCCGCAATCGCGAGGGCCTCGCGCAATTCGGGCCCCTGGCGCTTTAGCCTGGCGGCCAGCGTCTCCCCTTCGATGTACTGAAGCACGATGAAGCTGTGGCTGTCATCCTGGCCGACCTCATAGATGGCGCAGATATTCGGGTGGTCGAGAGTGGCTGCGGTTCTGGCCTCTCTCAGCAGACGTTGCCGGGCACGCTCGTCGGTGGCGGCGTCTGCGGGTAGGAACTTGATGGCCACTTTTCGGCTGAGCTGCTGGTCCTCAGCCAGGTAGACCTCGCCCATACCCCCGCTCCCGAGCTTCCCGATGACGAGATAGTGCGAGATGGTCTGGCCAATCATAAATCTGGCTGATCAATGAAAGCTGATCAATGAAAAACGATCGCCGCCTGCGCGACCATGGTAGTAACCAACCGGCGGCCAGTCAACGCGACAGTTCGGAATTGAAGGATTCTGGTCGCTCGGCTAACCCGTGGATGTCACCGACTTGGCTCGGCGAAGAAGATCAGGAGACCTCAGGCGGACGCAGAATTCCTCAAAGTTTGCACGCGGCCCCTGCCAACGAAGATCTCCCACGTTCTCAAAGACCGGCACATCCAGCCGCAAGGTCGCGAGGGTGCGAAACAAAAGGGCATCGTCCCATGCCTTGAATAATGATTCAGAAAGCGGTCGCGCCTTGCGAATTGAGAGATTCCACTCTTGCCAGTCTTTCGGAATGTCCTCCAGGTGCGGATACTGAGACAAAGTAAGCGCCGCCGCCTTTGCGCCCCATCCCGGCAACCCGGGGAAACCATCGGCACTGTCCCCGACCACGGCCAGATAATCAGGAATCGATGGCGGTTTCACTCCAAATTTCGCCACAACGCCGGCTTCATCGCGCAGAATCTCCCGCCGGCGGTCCAGTTGCACCACTCGCGTGCCCACAACACACTGGCTGAGATCCTTGTCCGGAGTGCAAATGAACACCTGCTTCACGCGCTCATCTTGCGCGGCTTTGTATGCGGCGGAAGCCATAGCGTCATCCGCCTCGAAGTAGACCATGGGCCACACCACCACACCCATCGCTGCCATGGCGTCTTCGAGAATCGGGAACTGCGAGAGCAACTGCGGATCCACGCCTTCACTGGTCTTGTACCCGGGATACAGATCGTTTCGAAACGACTCCACCACGTGGTCGGTGGCAACTCCGAGGTGCGTTGCACCGCGCTCAATCATGGACAATACCGAACCCAAAACGCCACGTACTGCGCCGACTTCCTCGCCGTTCACATCCGTCGCAGCGGGCACGGCGTAGAAGTAACGAAACAATTCATACGTCCCGTCAATCAGGTGAACGTCCATGCGCCTCCAGCAGGCAAACTATTCTACCGCCAGCCTTCGACAACATAGAGGACCGCGGGATTCCTTTGCGACCTTTGCGGTAAAAGGTTTGAACGTAAAGACGCCAAGCAAGCGAGCTAAAATGGATCGGCATTTCCATTCCGCCTAGGTGAACATGAAGCGTCGAGACTTTGTCCGCTCATCCGTCCTCACCCTAAGCAGTGCCCTGCTCGCGAAGTCTGTACCGGCTGTTTTCGGCGAAACGCCGCCCAATCCAGACGTCAAGCGCCTCCTCGCCATGTTCAAGTGCCACTTCGACGCGGGTTTCATTGATACTCAGGCCGCGGTCGTCCACCGCTATTTTTCGCACTTCTTCCCGCAGGCGATCACCATCGCAGAACAGTCGCGCCAGACCGGAAATCACCGCTATGTCTGGACCACCGGCTCATGGCTCCTGTACGAGTATCTCGAGCAGGCTTCGCCCCAAGACCGCCGCCGCATGGAACAATCCATCGCTCAAGGCGACATCGCCTGGCACGCCATCCCCTTCAGCTGGCAGACCGAGATGATGGACGCCTCGATGATCTCCGCCGGCATCGCCCTTTCCCATTCGCTCGACGCCCGCTTCGGCCGCACCACCACCGGCGCCAAGATGACCGACGTTCCCGGCCACACCCGCGGCATCATCTCTCCGCTGCCTGCGCAGGGTGTAAAGTTTCTCGACATCGGCGTCAACGACGCCAGCACTCCCGCCGAACTTCCGCCGCTCTTCGTCTGGAAGGATTCCAAAGGCCGCCTCGCTCGTGGTCATGTACCACCACGGCTACGGCAGCGTCGTGCATGTGCCTGGCTCCGACCTCGCTGTCGCCATCATCGTCGGCAATGACAATAGCGGCCCTCACTCTCCAGTCGAGATCGCGGACGTTTATTCCGACCTCGACCCATCGCTTCCCGAACGCGCAGATCACAGCTTGCGGCCTTACCGAAATCGCCAACGCCGTCGAGCCCTTCCGCAAAAATCTTCCCACCGTCACGCAGGAAATCGGCGACACATGGATCTACGGGGTCGCCAGCGATCCCGTGAAAGTTGCCCGCTATCGCGAACTTTCCCGCCTGCGCCGTTCCTGGATCGCCAGTGGCAAATTCCAGTCCGGCGACGCTACCGACATCGCGCTTCTGCGCAAACTTCTCCTCGAAGCTGAACACACCTGGGGCACCGACACCAAAACCTGGCTCGACTTCGACAACTACATACCGCGCGATCTGGCCAAAATGCTCGACACGAAAAACTACAAAGTGGTCGAGTTCAGCTGGACTGAGAAGCGGCAGGACCTCTTCGACGGAATCGCGACACTCCCCCAGCCTCTGCGCGATGAAGCTCAGAGTGCCATTCACGCTCTCGCCCCCAACCGCCGCAGCGCTCCGGCGCATCGCCGCTCCCCTCCGGAAAGGAGATTGACACCGCTCATTTCATCCTGGCAATTGATCCCCGCAGTGGAGCTATCTATCGCCTGCGCAACAAAAAGACGGGCCGAGAGTGGGCCTCTGCTGATCACCCACTGGCGCTGATCTCCTACCAGACGCTATCTCCTGCCGACTACGCTGGCTTCTTCGCCAACTACATCATCAGCACCGCCGACTGGGCGAAGAAGGATTTTGGCAAGCCCAACATCGAGCGCTTTGGCGCCGAGAGCCGCGAATGGCAACCCAGGCTCTCAAGTCTTGAATTCGCAGAAGACGCGGAAAACCACTACCTGCTTGCGCAGCCTTGAAATCCACGACTCCGAGTCTGCTGCTTCAGGACGCGCCGCTTTCCCGCAGAAGATGTATCTCAAGTTGATCCTTCCCAACGCCGAGCCCCTGATCCATCTCGAATTTTCCTGGTTTCAGAAGCCCGCGACCCGCATGCCCGAGGCGCTCTGGCTCACCTTCAACCCGAACGTCCCTGATCAGCAGGGCTGGATCCTAGACAAATCCGGCGAGCAGGTCTCTCCCTTCGAGGTCGTCGCCGGAGGCAGTCGCCATCTCCATGCCGTCTCTACCGGCTTCACCTATCGGGACCAGGAGCACTCGTTCAGCGTCGAAACCCTCGATGCGCCTCTCATTGCCCTCGGTGAGAAGTCTCCACTCAACTTCACCCGTACGCAACCCGACCTGTCCGGCGGCGTTCACTGCAACCTCTTTAACAACGCCTGGGGCACCAACTACATTATGTGGTTCGGTGAGGACATGCGTTTCCGCTTCCTGCTCCGCCCCTGATACACGCCGGGCCACCCGGTGGTAAACTGCGCGTATGGCTACCAAGAAGAAGGCAAATAAGAAAAAGAAAGCGCCCAAGAAACCGGCAAAGAAGAGCCCAACCCTCAAAAAGAAACCAGCGAAGAAAAAGAAGCGAGCAACCCCGAAGAGGGCGGCCGCGAAGATGAGGCGCGCCAGCAAGAAGAAAGCTGCCCCGAAAAAAGCTAGCGCCCCCAGGAAGCAGCCCGCGGCAAATAGCCCGCTCGTGGACACGACAGCCTTCACTCGTGAAGGCCTGAGGGCCAGCTCCGGCGGACAATCCGGAGACTTGCAGGGATTGTCCAATCGTGAAGGCGCAGATTCGGAAAGTGTGGACGAACTCATCGAGGAAGGAAACGCGTTCGAGGCCGATATCGTAAAGGGAGTGGAAGACGCCGGAGACGAAGGCGAAGTCCACACCCACGAGGTGCTGGAGGATGACGTCCCGGGCGAATACCTGGACAAGGATTAGTCGGTCACGGCTGACGACCGACGACTAACCACTCAGGTATAACCCTTCCTTCTTTATGTACTCTTCCACCGCGGCGTCGACAAACTTGCGCAGCGGCTTTTTTGCCACGACGGCTTCCCGAATCGCCGTGGCCGAAACTGCCTGATGCACGTTGTCCAGCAAATGTATGGTCGCCCCGCTCAGCACCAGGTCCCCGGTGGCGGGCTGCTTGGCAAAGGGTTGGCTGACGGAGTGCGGAGGGCGAATCTTCTCGGGCAAAGCGTTGGCCACATCTGCCAGCGAATATCCGGGACGACTGGCCACGATGAACTCGCATTCGCGAAATAGCGCTTCCGCCTGGTGCCAGTGCGCGATTTCGGAAAAGGCATCGATGCCGATCAGGAAAAACAGCCGGTCGTTTTTCTTCAGTGATTCTTTCAGACGCTTCACCGTGTCAATGCTGTAATTCGCGCCTGAAACGTCTTCCTTCCCGGCCCGATTTTTGGCCCCCGAAGCATGGGTTGTGGCCGCTCCAGGGGCTTCCAACACCGACGGGACGAAAGCCTTCTCGCCCATTGTCGCCAGCACCACCATTGCGTAGCGATGGAAATACGGGGTCACCGCCCGGCTCTGCTTATGAGGAGGAACATTGGCGGGCACAAAGTGAATTCGCCCCAGTTCGAAGCGCTCCTTCGCCGCCCGTGCCAGGGCCGTATGCCCGTGATGAATCGGATCGAAAGTCCCGCCCAGCAGCCCGATATTCATATTGGATCGCTCATAGCTTCCGCCTCCAGGGACTACGCGCTACGCCAAAGTTTTCCTTTGCGTCCTTGCGGTTTAAGATTTCAAAGGCTTTACCGCAACGTTCGCAGAGGGCACCGGAAAGGGCGCAAAGAAATTCCCTCGGACCCTGTTGCTCGATCCAGCGTACAGGTTGCCTGGGCGTCAGGAATCCCCCGGCCAGCTGCCGTTTGGCCCGCCTGCGCATGCACTCACGTAACTCGCGCGGTTCCAATCCCGGGAATTAAATTCTACTTATGCGAGCGAAGCTCCCCCTTCTACTTCGCAACCGCAGCATCACTCCGGCTCGGGCCCCAGTCCTCCGATACGGCGTCGCCGTTCTCAGCATTATTCTTGCACTGATTCCAGCCTTCCTGCTCTCCGACGTAGTCGAGAGCCGCCTCGTCGTGTTCGCGGTTGCCATCATGGTCAGTGCCTGGTACGGCGGCTGGAAACCGGGCCTGGTCGCAACCACTTTCGCCCTGACGGTCAGCGCATACTTCTCCTTCGCCGGGGCACGTAGTCCCGCCGACTACCGCCGGGCCATCATACATCTCGCGCTGTTCGTGTTCGTGGCCGGACTCATTTGCTGGTTCAACGCCGCGCTCCGCTACGCCCAGGAAGGCCTGCGCCGTTCTGAGATCAACTTTCGCTCTCTGGTCACTCATGCTCCTTATGGCGTCTGCCGCTGTGACTCGGCTGGCATTCTCCTCGACGTGAATCCGGCCCTGGTGGCCATGCTGGGCTACGGTTCGGGCACGAACCTGGTCGGCCGCAATCTGGCCAATCTCTATTCCGATTCGCAACAGTGGTTCAGCCTGGCTGACTACCTGGGCCTGCTGGAGAAATTTCAGGGCTTGCCCGCTGAGTGGCTGCGCAACGACCGCACGATTGTCAGCGTGCGCCTCTCCGGTCGCGCCTTCCGCGACGAACGAAACACTATCTTCTTCGAACTCTTCGCCGAGGACGTCACCGAGCGGCGCGCCCTGGAGCAGCAATTGCGCCAGTCTCAAAAGATGGAAGCCGTAGGGCGACTCGCCGGCGGCATCGCCCATGACTTCAACAACCTGCTTATGGTGATCTCGGGATACTCCGAGTTCCTGCTGGGCCAGATCGGCGATGATCCCGGCATGCGAGGACACGCGCAGGAGATCGCCAACGCCGCCGCCCGCGCCACATCCCTGACCCGCCAGCTGCTGGCCTTCAGCCGCAAGCAAATGCTGGATCCCAGGATTGTGGACCTGAACGGCGTCGTCGCCGAGAACGTGAAAATGCTCACCCGGGTGATTGGCGAGGACATTGATCTGGTCATGGTCCCCGGCCCGGACATCGGCGCCGTCAAAGCCGATCCCGGCCAGATCGAGCAAGTCATCATGAACCTCGCGGTCAATGCCCGCGACGCCATGCCGCAAGGCGGCAGGCTCACCATCGAGACCGCTAACGTCACGCTCGACGCCAACTACGCCCGCTTCCACGCTCCGGTCAAGCCCGGAGACTACGTCATGCTCGCCATCAGCGACACCGGCGTCGGCATGGACGCCGACACCCAGGCCCACATCTTCGAGCCCTTCTACACCACTAAGGGACTCAAGGGCACAGGACTCGGCCTCTCCACTGTGTACGGCATCGTGAAGCAAAGTGAAGGCTACATCTGGGTGTACAGCGAAACCGGCAAAGGCACGTCATTCAAGATCTACCTGCCGCGCTTCAGCGCCACCGGTGAAGCCCTGGCCACGCAGCCCGCGCTGGCTGGGGATGCAGATCAACCCAACCCTGGGCACGAAACCATTTTGCTCGTGGAGGACGAAGAAAATCTTCGCCGTCTGGCACGCCAGTATCTGGAAAACCAGGGATACAACGTGATTGATGCTCCCGACGGCGCAACCGCCATCCAGATTTCCCAGGCTCACAAAGGCCCCATTCACCTGCTGTTGACAGACGTCATCATGCCGGGAATGAACGGGCGTGAATTGGCCAATAAGGTTTCCCCTACACGCCCCGACATGAGAGTGCTGTACATGTCGGGCTACACGGAGAACCACATTGGCCACAACGGCACGCTGGACGAGGGCATCACCCTTCTCCAGAAGCCCTTTACTCTTCCCGCACTGAAGGCAAAGGTGCGGGAGATGCTCGATACTCCACTCCCTCAGGAGAAACACATGTCTGCTCGCTTAGCTCAGTCCGTTCCAATCGCCCGAACTCGTAACAAGATATCCTCCCCCTTCCGCGCCACCCGCTTCGATCTTCACTTGCCGCTGAAATACCGGCTGGTCGGAGAAAGTGGATGGCGTGAAGGCAAAACCGAAAACATCAGCCGCTCGGGAATGCTCTTCCAGGCGGAAGAGCCGATCGCTCCCAACGCGCAGCTCGAAATCAACCTCGTGCTGCCGGCGGAAATCGCGGGACTGTCCGCGGCAGAGGTAGTTTGTCGGGGCGAGGTCGTGCGCACGATTGACCCGGAATCAGGCACGGTAAGCCCGACTCTGGCCGCAAAAATCCTGCAATACCACTTCCAGCACGGCTCCCTCCTGTCGGAGGCCTGAGTCGGCGACTGGAAACCAACGGCGCTGGGCTTAGTGTGGAGCAGCAAGAACCACGTAGGCCCAGACGTCCGGTCTGGACGGCCAGCGCAGCTCGCCTGAGCCTGTGGCGAAACATTTCAACTAACCGGATTTCTAGCGGCCTATCCCAGCCCACCGAAACCTGTCCTCCTGAACGCGCAGTCTTTGATTCCGCAAAGCGGGACGAAAGCAAGCGAAGAACCTCTGCATTTCCCGCGACGCTGCAGTGTCGTCCGAGGCTATTATCGGCGGGAAATACATAGATCCTTCGGGAACCCTTCGCTAAGCGAAGGGCCCCGCTCCCTCAGGATGACAGAGCCGTACGAGTCGCTCGTACCCTTAGCGCATGCCACCACTTGCCACCAACTGCTCACCAGTGAGCCAGCCTGAATCGTCCGACGCGAGAAAAACCGCGAGGGGGGCGATGTCGCCGACCTGGCCTGCACGGGCAAATGGGACTTGTGCGATGATCGACTTCTCGAAGTCAGAGCCGATGAAACCGGCGCTGACCGTACCTTCGGTCTCGACGATGCCGGGATTCAGTGTGTTGACCCGGACCTTCCTCGATCCGAGCTCCCTCGAAAGCACTCCCGTAATCGCGTCGACCGCGCCCTTTGTACCCGTGTAGACCGAGCTGTTGGCAGGCGTGATCCGGCTGACGGCGGAACCGATGTTGATGATGCTCGATCCTTCGCCTAGGTGCTTGACGGCTGCCTGCGTGGTCAGAAGGAGGCCGAGTACATTAATGTTGAACAGCTTGTGGAATGACTCCTCAGTGACGGACTCGATGGGAGCGAACTCGTAGACACCCGAGTTGTTCACCAGGATATCCAGCCGGCCGAAGTTCTTGATGGCGGTGTCGACAAGACCCTGGGCTTCTGCAGCTTTGGAGACGTCCCCACCCACGGCGACGGCCTTGCCACCGGCTGCAGTGATGGCGGCTACAACTTTGTCCGCGCCGGCCTTGCTGGAAGCGTAGTTGACCACGACGGAAGCACCCTCAGCCGCGAGCGCCTTGGCGATGGCGGCCCCGATGCCCTTGGATGCGCCTGTAACGATTGCTACCTTACCTTTGAGTTTGCTCATATGCGGTTCCTTTCAAGTACGTGTATCGGAAGTTGTGAGCCTGCATGGGTTCGGCAGGTCTTAAATTCAGTGCTGCCGGATAAGATGTCGATCGGTGTCACGACGATTCATTAGTTCTGAACTTATGAACTATTGAACAATGCGTCAAGGCCGCGTAAGATGAAGACAAATGAGACCTCTTTTTCACCCTTCGATCGAAGACGTTACGGTCGAAAACATCCTCCACGCGCTGTCCGACCCGGTGCGGGTGGCCATCTTTTCCCAGATCGTGGGCTCGGAGTGTCCGCAGAATTGCTCAGACTTTCTCAACATCAGCGAGAAGTCCATCCCTAAGTCAACCCTTTCTCAGCACTTCAAGGCACTGCGGGAGGCTGGTTTGATTCGTGGTGAGCGCAAAGGCGTCGAGATGCGCAACACATCGCGCTGCGCCGAAATTGACCAGCGTTTTCCGGGATTGATCAAGGCGATCGTCAAAGCTCACAACGTCCAGTTGGAAGGCAATGCAGGAAAGCGGAAGGCGGGCAGGCGGAAAGCAAGAACCACGTAGAGGCCGATGTCCACATTTGCCCGGTCGAGCAGGTTCGACAGGTTGCCGAAAGCAAAAAATAGCGGGGCTTTCGCTCCGCCGGTCAGATGAGGGCATCTCTCCCGACGTGGTTCGTTGTCAAAGGCGAAAAGCTATTTCATGGCCGGCATTGGCATGTCCGAGTTAAAGATGTCGCACTGAGTCTTCCATGCCCCGTTCGACTTCTTCGACACCAGCATCCACTTGCCATGGTCAACGTGGGATCCGTCCGCGCCGGTGATCTCGTACGTCCCGATGCCATAGCGCAGATCGCCGCTGCTCTCGGCGCTGGTGACGGCAATCTTCACCTTGGCCAGGCCTCGATCCTTGCCCGCCTTGAGCTGGGCCAGAATCGCATCGCTGCCATGTACCGCTTCCTGATTGGGCGGCATTCTGCAGCCATCGCTGGCATAGAGCGCCACAACCCCGGCAAGGTTGCCGGCGTTATACTGTTTTTCCCAAACTGCGGCGAGCGCCGCAATGTCCGACTTGTCGGCCGCTGCTACCGGAACCGCAACCAGCAACGCGGCCAGCATCAGAGCGAATCCGCAACAAACAGCTTCTTCGTGTGCATGTTGCTTGCCTCCGTAACGCGGACGAATCCTAGAGGATTGCCTCGGAAAAGGCAAAGAAACGATTTCCGTTTTGCTTGAAATGGGCTCTCGGAGGGTCGGACGTATAGATCAATGACGCGACGAATTAGGAAATGGAACTCAAAACCTCGCTGGCAGGTGCGGCAAGTTCTCCCACGCGATTCTCAAAGAATCCCTCGACACTGGTCAAGATTTCCACTCGGCTCTTCGATTCGTAGATCGCCCTGCGCAGGGCCGCCCCGCCCGCCACTCCATGCGTGAACCAGGAGGCAAACTGCTTCATCTTGCCCTCGGCTCCCGGCATTTCTTCTTCAATCAACATCTCAAAGTAAGTGCGAATCATCTGGTAGCGGTCAGCTTCGCTAGGCTCGTCGTAGAGCGAGGCGGACTGCGTGGAACCGGGTCTCTGACCCGTTTGAGCGCCGGCAGGGTGTTCGAGGGTTATTGCCGAGCTACGCTCGGCCTGGCTCGATCGAAGACCCGGCCCCGTACAGACGTTTCCGGCAGAGTTGTACTGTTCAATCTGACGGAATATCCAAGGATTCGCTGGCGCCGTTCGCCCAATCATGACCGCATCGCATCCCGTCTGCGCCACCATGGCGCCGGCATCTTCCGGCGTGCGGATATCTCCATTCCCAATCACCGGAATCTTCACCGCGTCTTTGACCGCCGCAATCCACTCCCAGCGTGCCTGCCCGCTGTAACCCTGCTCGCGGGTGCGAGCGTGCAACGCCACGGCGCACAGTCCGCAGTCCTCGGCCATCTTGGCCAGCTCGACGCAAACGATGTTGTCGTCATTCCAGCCGGCGCGGAACTTGACGGTGAACGGAATCGTGACAGCAGCCCGCACGGCCTCAAATATCTTCCCGATAGCCGGCAGGTCCTTGAGCAGCCCGGAACCACCGTTACACTTTACGACTTTCTTCGCCGGACACCCCAGATTAAGGTCTACCAAGTCGAACCCCAGACCCTCAACCATCCGGGCCGCCTCAGCCATCACCTTGGGATCGCTGCCGAAAAGCTGCGCCGAGATCGGGTGTTCGTCTTCGTAGAAGTGCAGGTAGAGTTTGGCCTTCCGGTCTTTGGAACGCAGGATGCCGTCTGCCGAGGTGAACTCGGTCATGATCAGCCCGCACCCGCCCAGATTTCGAATGAAACGGCGAAATACGGTGTCGGTCACCCCAGCCATGGGAGCCAGCACAGTCGCCGGCGCAATCCGCACATTCCCGATTGTCAACGAAGAGGGCACGGATTGTGTGGCGCGGGCGCCCTCGCCCGCGTCCGGCCCCGAGTTGTCCCAGTACTTGCGCACGCCTCTATTCTACCTGTCCCCAAAAAAGAAAAGCCCCCGCCGAAGCAGGGGTTAGAAAATCCGCGCCAATCCGTAAAAATCCGTGGCTGAAGTTACTTCTTCGCCGGCTCCGCTTTTGCTGGCTCCGCCTTGGCATACTTCCGCCGGAAGCGCTCCACCCGGCCAGCGGTATCCATAAGCTTCTGCTTGCCGGTAAAGAAAGGATGACACGCCGAGCAGATTTCCACATGGATGTCCCCTTTGTGGGTTGATCGGGTGGTAAAGCTACTGCCACAGGCGCACATGACGCGTATTTCGTTGTAAGCGGGATGAATAGCTGCCTTCATAGGGTCTCCAAACTTTGTTCGAGACATTAGATTCTAAAGGATTATCGCAGGATTCAGCAACTCGGGAGGTGCGGGGCGGACAGGAGTGTCCGCTCCACGCCGCAATAAAAAAAACGGCAGGACCGACCTCCTGCCGTCTGATTAGAACCTGGGCCTGTTTACTTACCGCGGTTGACCGCTTTCTTGAGTTCGGCTCCGGATGAAAACTTGGCGACTTTCCGGGCAGCGATCTTGATGGTGGCGCCCGTCTGCGGGTTGCGCCCGTTGCGGGCTTTTCTCTGCGAGACGGAAAACGTGCCAAAACCAATCAACGCTACTCGATCCCCCTTTTTCAGAGCAGAAGTGATGCTGTCGACAGCGGTGTCGATAGCCGTGGCTGCCGTGGCCTTGCTGATGTGGCAGCTAGCTGAGATTCGGTCAATGAGATCGGCTTTATTCATCTTCTCTCCTGGCAGGCTTCGTTAGTCCCCCAGCGCGCATAGGGGAGGCATGAATGACACTCGCTGAGTGGGGAAACCCGACAGCCTCATTTAGCTACTGCCTGATAAGATTGTCAACTGTGGAAATCCGCGCCGGATGCCGAGTTTGGGTCAGGGCAAAAGCCGAACCCGCCCGAGGAAAGGAAAAGGCCACTCTCCCCTGCCGGGGACGCCAGGAAAGTGGCTCTTCGGCCGAGAAAAACGTTACATGCGGACCTGTGTCCGATCCGTCTCAGGAAGAACTATCGGGACGCTGGCGTGTTCCTCCGAGTGAGACTTCCCTGCTGAACCAGTCTCGGCCTGGGGCTTGCCCGGAGCAAACTGCTCCGCCTCGGTGGAGCCCGCCAGCGCCGTAGTGGAAGAGTTTCCGCTGGCGATCACCTGCGTCACCATGTCGAAGTAGCCGGTCCCTACGAAGCGTTGATGTTTCACCGCTTCGTATCCGTATTGCTCCGCGCTGCCGAATTCTTTCTCTTGCAAACGGGAGTAAGCGCTCATGCCAGATACCTTGTACGCCCGCGCCAGTTCAAACATGCTCAGGTTCAGGGCGTGAAAACCCGCCAGCGTGATGAACTGGAATTTGTAGCCCATCGCCGCCAGTTCGGTCTGGAAGCGAGCGATGGTGGCGTCGTTCAGCTTCTTCCTCCAGTTGAATGACGGGGAGCAGTTGTAGGCCAGCATTTTGTCCGGATACTGGGCGTGGATGGCGTCAGCAAAACGCCGAGCCTCTTCCAGATTGGGTTCCGAAGTTTCGCACCAGATCAGGTCCGCATAAGGCGCGTACGCAATGCCGCGGGCAATGGCGGAGTCCAGTCCTCCCCGGATGCAGAAGAAACCCTCTGCGGTGCGACTGCCGGTAAGAAACTCGCGGTCTCGGGGATCGGTATCGCTGGTAAGCAGGTACGCACTTTGCGCGTCGGTGCGCGCCATGATCAGAGTCGGCACTCCCAGGCAATCTGCCGCCAGCCGTGCCGCAACCAGCTTCTGAATGGCCTCCGCTGTCGGCACCAGAACTTTTCCGCCCAGGTGTCCGCACTTCTTGGCGGAAGAGAGCTGGTCTTCAAAGTGGACACAGGCCGCGCCCGCCTCGATCATCGCTTTCATCAATTCGAAGGCATTGAGGTTTCCGCCAAAGCCAGCTTCGGCATCAGCGACCAGCGGAGCAAACCACTCAACCCCATTTTTCCCTTCAGCATGATGGATCTGGTCGGCCCGGGTAAGCGCCTGGTTGATCCGCCGTACCAGGTTGGGCACGCTGTCGGCCGGATACAAACTCTGATCGGGATACATTTGCCCAGCGTCGTTGGCATCCGCCGCCACCTGCCACCCGCTGACGTAAATCGCCTGCAGCCCAGCCTTCACCTGCTGAATCGCCTGGTTCCCCGTCATCGCGCCAAGCGCAGCCACATGAGCTTCGCCATGCAGCAGCCGCCAAAGCCGCTCCGCCCCATGTCGCGCCAGCGTACACTCGATATGCATCGAGCCGCGTAACCGCGCCACATCCTGCACGCTATAAGGCCGTGTAACCCCCGCCCACCGCGGGTTTGAAGTCCAGTCCAGCGCATCTTTTCCATTGTTAGTCATAAAGGGCCCCTGTATTTCGTAACGCCGGCGTCCCGCCGGCTGTCGGGAGGGCGTCTCGCCCTCCCTCTTTCAAATGGGATCAAACTCCTGGTTCAAAATCATCGCCTCACTAATCCGCCGCGCCTCGCGAAACGTCTCTACTGTCCCCAGATCGCGCCCCGGATTTGCCACCAGCTTCTCCAACTCCTCGTCGAACAAACGGGAAACCAGTTCCGGCGTATGCACCACAATCTTCCCATCGTCGGTCACCGGCACATGCCCGTTGTGCCGCAGGCGCTGGGCAATCATCAGCCGGTAAATGCGGTCCGTCGCCAGATCCTCCATGTAGCCATCCAGCAGACTCGCGCCCTTGCCATTCAACACACCGTTGCGGTAGCGAATCACAGTCCGCACCGCCGCCCGCGTCCCAGTCAGTGTGTGTTCCCCCACACTCTTCGGCAGCGGCCGCAGATTGGGATACCGTTCAGCCTGTGCCCGCCGCTCCGGCAATTGGTTGGGAAAAGGAAACTGATCGATCGCGATCTGGTTCTGATCAGGATGCCCCGTCCACGCGCCATCCATCAGGCAGTCCGCCTCGTTCTTCTTGTCTTTTCCGAGCGCAGCCAGGGCGCGGGCATTCAGCTCGCTGTCCTCACGGCTGGGAAAAAGCGCCGTCATGCCCCCAACTGCCAGCACGCCACGCTTGTGACAAATCTCCGGCATCAGTTCCCGCAGGTTCTGGAAAAAAGGAACGTTCGAAGGAATCGTATTGCGGTCGGGCAGCACCCATTCCGGATCGTCCAGATTGAAATGAATGAGGCTGGCCATGTAGTCCCAGCGTCCCAGGTTGAGCCCGAGAATGTGATCGCGAAGGTTGTAGAGAAATTCCTCCATCTGAAAGGCCATCGGGTGGGACTCCACCAAAGCCATGCACTTGATGTAGTCGCGCGGCCATCCCCGGGCCTCGGCCAGCGCCTGAAACAAGTCCCGCCACCACAGAGCTTCATCGGCCGACTCGGACTTAGGAATATAAAACGCCAGCGGATGTTTCAATTCCGCCGGGTTTGCCGAGTAAACGATACTCGCCACATCAAACAACGACGCCGGCGTAAGTTCCGAGCCAAAAATCCCGCCCTGGTGAATATGCAAGCCACGCGGCCGCGTCCAAATGACCGCCGGCTTGGGCTCGATGCCCACCACCTTATTCCGCTTCTTGTCGAAATAGGTCAGCGTGCCACGCAGAGCCTGCAGGACGTTCTCCACGCCGACTCGCTGATGCTGCCATTCATTCACCATGGAATCTTCCAGGTCGAGCATCACTCCGGGCGCGCCAGAGTTGAGCATCTTCACAACGAGATCCGCGTCGTCGGCCGGACCCGTCATCTGGTTGCGCTGGTCCTGGCACCATTCCGGCAACTCGACTCGCCAGCCGCGGCGTACGGCGTCTCCCGGAAACCGGTGCACCGGCTTTTCTCCGTGGTGAGACTGCTCCAGGACCTCTTTGCGTTCCTCGATCAACGAGCGCTGCCACGGGGCAAAGCGCCGATGGAGGGGGGCCAGAAACTCCAGGAATCCCTGCGGCAGGTCTCGTTGCGGATCAAATGTCGCGGGCGGACGGTTCACCTGAAAGCCCTCCTGGACAACGTTGCTGAGAGAAAGAGTGGCCATCGCTGGTTCGGCTCCTGAAACCCAGATTTTGAGGGGGAAGGACTTTTCTTCTCGAAGCAAAAACTTTGCACTCTGAAATGACCGCATTCCTGGCGGCCATGGAGGCTGATTCTGGGCAGTTTTGCCCGTCCGGTCAAACGTAATGTTTAAATCACCACGATAACTAAAATTTATCAGCAGCGCGAATGCTGATAGTAATATGTTGTCAGCACCGAGGACCGAAAGCCAAACACTGGCAACTGACGAATCGAGATCCGGCCTCTGTAATCTGAACCATGGAAATCGACCAGATCAAAACCTTCCTCGCCGTCGCCACCTTCGGCGGCTTCCACCGGGCAGCGGAAGGTCTGCGCATAAGTCAGCCCGCGGTCAGTGCCCGGATCAAGGCACTCGAGGAGTCACTGGGAACGACCCTGTTCGTCCGCTCCCGCAGCGGGCTGACCTTGTCCGAAGCCGGCAGAATTCTTCGCCCCTACGCGGAAGAGCTGTTGCGCACCGCATCGCTGGCCTCGCAAGCGGTGCATGAACTGAAACCCGCCGGCGCCGGCCCGCTGCAAATCGCAGCCGCCCACTCGATTTCCGTCTACTTCCTGCCCGATTTCCTGAAGCGCTTTCAGCGCGTCTATCCCAAGGTCGTCATCTCCATTCGCGCCGGACATTCCAAGGAAGTGCTGGAGATGGTGCTGAACCAAGAAGCCGAGATCGGATTGGCCCGCTCGTTGAACCATCCCGAGATTGAAACCCTGAGCCTGCGCGACGATCCGCTCCTGCTGGTAGGACACCCGAAGCACGGCCCCACTCGCTCGCGTCGCGCCCGCCTCGAAGAAGTGGCAAACTGGCCGCTGGTCTTCTACGAGCGCGGATCGAGCGACTGGACTCTCACCCATGGCTTGTTCCGCCGGGCCGGCCTGGTTCCGAACGTCGCGCTGGAAGTCGACACCATCGAAACCGCAAAACGTATGGTGGACCGTGGCCTGGGCATGGCCTTCCTTCCTCAACTTGCCGTGGGACAGGAACTGCGTTCCGGCAAACTTGCAACCGTCAAGCTTCTCGACGCCGAACCTCTGGGCCGAAGCCTTGACATCATTCACTCTCGTCACCGGCCGTTGCGGAAAGAAGCGCAGGCTTTTCTTCAGGTGATCAGGGAAGCGGTCAGAGAATCCTCTACAATCAAGAAGCGCGGACGCCGGAGTGCTCGCCGGTCGTAGTTACAGTGCGCGAGCGAGCGTGGCTCTATTTCCTCAGCTGTCCACAACTGGGTTCACAACTTCACAGGATGTACACAGGCACACCGGCTTTGGCACTTGCGCAAACCGCATCCGCCGGTGCAAAGTAAAAAAGGAAAAGAATCCAGGTCATGAAAGTTTCCGCGGATGTTTGTCCTCTGTGTGAAGGTACTGGCTGGAAATCAGTCTCTATCGGCTCTGATCGTCGCGTGACCCGATGTGATTGCCGTCTGCAGGCGCGCACCCAGACGTTGCTTGCCGCTGCCCGCATCCCCAAACGCTACGAACACTGCGAGCTCTCCAATTTCGACTTCGACGGCGCCCACCGCCAGTTGTTCCCAGCCCGCATGGCTGCCTGCAAATTTGTGGAAGCGTATCCGACGGACAACACCGGCCTGCTCTTGATCGGAAGCATCGGAGTCGGCAAGACACATCTCGCAGTCGGCATTATCAAAGAACTGGTCCTCAGCAAGGGCACTCCCTGCCTGTTCTACGATTATCGCGAATTGCTCAAGCAGATCCAGAACTCCTACAACGATTCAGTAAGGGCCACCGAGTTGGACGTCCTACGTCCGGTGTTCGACACCGAGGTCCTGGTGCTCGACGAACTTGGCGCCGTCAAACCCACAGATTGGGTCTGGGACACGGTCAGCCTGATTCTTAACAACCGCTACAACGACAAACGCACGACCATTATCACCACAAACTTTCCGGACGATGTCGGTCAAGACCCGTACGAGAAGCCGGCCTCGGAGTTTGCCCGGGCCCAGAGATCAATGCGCCGCGAGACCCTGGGCGATCGTATCGGGGAACGCATGCGTTCGCGTCTCCACGAAATGTGCCGCATCATCAAAATGGAAGGGGAAGACTTCCGCCAAAAAGTGAAAAGCGCCAGCTTTCGGTAACTTCCTGGCCACGGATTTTCACAGATAAACCGTTGGTTTTTTCTAGATCCGTGTTATCCGCGATGATCGGTGGCTGAAGTTCCTCTCTGCCCTCCGTGTCCTCCGTGGTCAATTCAATCTAGAATGCCTAAGTGCTGACCGAGAGCCTGGAGTTCATTCCTGATCGCGATGCGGAGGTTTTTGCCTCTGCCCCAGCCGCGCCGGCAGTGTTCCTTCTCCGCGGCAATGACGCCCAGGCCGAACCGTATGTCAGCAAAACTGCCAACCTGCGCCGCCGCCTGCAGCGCCTGCTTGGCCCTGCTGACCAGAGTCGCAGGCTGAACCTGCGCGACCGTGTGCACTCCATCGAATACACTGCCACCGGTTCCGACTTCGAGTCCGGCTTTCTCCTGTATCGCGCGCTGCGCATGGCTTTCCCGAAGACTTACTCTGACCGCCTGCGACTGCGTTTTGCCCCCTTACTTAAGCTGCATCTGGAAAATGAATACCCGCGCGCCTCGGTCACGACCAGGCTGGGCAAACTGGGCGGACGCAACATCTACTACGGCCCCTTCCCTTCGCGCACTGCGGCGGAGAAGTTCGCCAACGACTCGCTCGATTTTTTCAAGATGCGCCGCTGCGTGGATGACCTCCATCCCGATCCACAATTTCCCGGCTGCATTTATTCCGAAATGAAAATGTGCCTCGCGCCCTGCTTCAAAGGCTGCACCGACCCGGACTACCAGGCCGAGGTGGGCAGAGTGCAATCCTATTTCGACAGCAGCGGAGAATCGCTAGTCAGAGAAATAACCGCACTGCGAGAGCAGGCGTCGTCGCGTCTTGATTTTGAAAACGCCGCCGCCATGCACGCGAAAGTTGAAAAGCTAAAGCCCGTACTCGGCCAGCTCCCTGAAATCGTACACCGCATCGATCAGCTCACGGCGATCATGGTGCAGCCGTCAGCCGTTCCCGAATCGGTGACGTTTTTCTTCGTCGACGGCGGATTGATCACTGGCCCGCTCACCTTTCCCATCCAGGCCACGGAGCACGCCAAGTCGCAGTCCATGGAGGCCCGATTACAGTCCGCGCTGGCCACACATCCGCGCGCCGACTCGAAAACGGCGCTCGAGACCATGGAGCATCTCGCGCTGCTGAAACGCTGGTTTTACCGCAGCACCCGGGCAGGAGAAATCTTCTTCGCGGACGTCCAAGGCGGGCTGCCGCTGCGCCGGCTGGTGCGTGGCATCGCGCGCGTCTATCGCGGCGAGAAGCCCGAGGCAACGGCACCGAACATCGAGGACCGGGTGACAGGTTCTCCCGGCGCCAGCCAGTGATAAACTGTTCCAGCGAAAATCAACCCTCAGCCGACGGAGAAATGAACATATGGCGGACGCCAAAGTGCTATCGAATCAAAAGACCATCCTGTCCAACCAGGCGAAGATCATGAAGAACCAGAAAGCGATCCTGGCTAACCAAATTGGCATTGTGAAGAACCAGAAGACCATCCTCTCCAATCAGAGCGTGATCAAAACGAACCAATCCGCTCTCGACGAAATCCTGAAAAATCAAAAGCTGATTCTCGCCGCTGTCACCCGCTAGCGCTGTTCCAGCCACAGGCCACGTAGGGGCAGGTGTCCTCACCTGCCCTGCCGAGCCCCGCTCGGCAATCCAACCCAAGGTCCCCGTTCGACTCCCCCTCGTTGGCACTCGGAGTTGGCTCAGGGCAGGCTCTCGACTCCGCTCGGGATGACAGACCTTACGCGCCTTTGCCAGCGCCGCCAAAGGTCCCTCGTTTGACTTGCCCACACCGCCGACATACCATGTGCCCGGCCCGAACCCGCTGTAGTCAACAGAATTTAGCGAAATCAAGAGAGGAAAACATCCAATGAGAAGAAATGCCGCCATGTCCGTTGCAATTCTCCTGCTCGTCTGTGCCGCGTCGAGCGCCGCCTTCGCGCAAAAGACAACTGTCCTGCGTGTGGTCGTGGTCAAGACTGACAATCCCGCTGCCTACGCCCAGGAACTCGAAAAGGGCCGCCAACTCATGAAGAGTATGGGCATCCCGGCCACCATTCGAGTGTGGCAGGCCAGATTCGCTGGACCCGAAGCCGGAGCGGTAGTTGCCAGCATCGAGTATCCCAGCATGACCGCTTTCGCCGAGGCCGATGCCAAGCTGAACGCCAGCGCCGACTATCAGGCCTGGATCAAGGGACTCGACAAGGTAAGAAAGATTGTCTCCGACAGTCTCTACTCCGAATGGTAGCCGCGTAAATCCCCCGCCGTTTGAACCAGGACATTCGAGCCTGGAGCATTCGAATCCAAGGTATCCGAACGAGGTCTTGAACCGAGGGTGCCCCACTCCTCCTTCGCGTCCCTCGCGAAGAAGCTGGGGTTGTCAATCTCCCCAAACTTTCGGTACTGGGTCAGTTTCGTTATTGACCCAGTACCAAACTTTCCCTGAGCAGACCCTGGCCCCCGAGGTTCGCCACCCGCCCGACGTGAGCCTATCGATGTCACTTGCCCTTCAGGCCGTCGCGCCAGGCCATTACTTCGAGTTCAACCCGGACTGCGTCCTGGACAGCAATTACGGGGCGCGCCTCCATTTGAAATGCCGGGAGCATCGAGCAAAACTTGTGAATCGTCAGCGGATCGTCGCAGTCCACCAACAAATGCCCACCCCAGTCGCCCACTCGCACTACGAAGAACTCGATCTTAAAATTAGCTGGCGCCTTCCACTGCCCAAACACCTCAAGGATTCGCTTCTGGGCATTCTCGTACTCCGCAGGCGAACCTTGCGGCCGTTCGTTCCAGCTGATCACGTATTTCATCTCATCTCCTTGTTATAGCAAACGGTCTGAGCGATCAGAACCGCTAGAGTCTACTCCTCGGACCATCTGGAATAGGAAATTTGATGTTGTTGGACCAGCCGGAGATGTGGGCCACTCGCCCAGATCCGCCCACAAGACGAAACGGGCAGCGATGAACTCGCCGCCCGTCTACTTCACCCTTGAGGGATGAGGTGCTGCTGCTATTTCTTCCTTCTAATCACCGTTCCCGTGGCACCGTTGAACTGCGCATTGCCGCCGCGCGTGTCTAGCATGCCCGACCCAGCGGTGGAGGAACCGAGGTCAGTTCTCCGCGCTCCGAACGTGCCTTGACTATCGTGGTCAAGACCCGCCGATCCGGCAAGCCCGTTGAGGTGTGCGCCACTGGCCGCTGCCGAGCCCATGCTGGCTCCCCTGGTGCTTCCCGCGCGGTTGAGAGTTCCGTCGGAAGTCGCGCCTGCCGTGCCCGTCAGTCCTCTACCGGCGCCGGCAGACTGAGTCCCGGAGACGTTCCCCGAGGACGTGAGTGACTTGTTTCCAGCGTTAGCACCGACGGCAGTGCCAGACTGCAAGTCGCTCGCTGCCGCGCCTTGCCGACCGTTCTTGGTGAAGGCGGCGTTCGCCGCCGTGTTCGTCGAGGTGCCGGAACTTACCTGTGCCCCCGAGTTGCCGGTGGAGACCGAAGTGTTATTTGAAACCGCGGCGCTGCTCTGCGACGCAGAGGTCTGCGCCAGGGCTGTGCCGACGATAAGGCTGCCGAGGACAAATGAAGCGAGAATGAGTTTCATTGCCATAATCCTCCGAAGAGGCCGGGGCGTGCACCCCGGCCCGAATGGCAGCTGCGCAACCCGCAAACCAAGGTCCAGGTTGACGCGCTGCATGTCCTGTTGCGCAAGTTCTAAGTGCACCGCGGATGCCAAGCCCCTGATTTGCTGCTTTCTCAATGGCTTAAACAGCTACGCAAAACCTCGCAACTCATGCCAACCGTGAAAATTATTCAGCCGGGCGAGCAGATAAGAAGTCAGGTTACTGAGTTACTTTTGAGTAGTTTGCAGGAGATAAACGGGTGATCAGGAAAATCCTGCGTCGAAATTTAGGTCCAGCGGAGTGGCCGCACATCTCGTAGCCCGCATTAAGGAGGGGAGTGTTTTGCGAGAAGCGGGGCCGGCCCATCTCCACGACTCTAGACCTGCACGAGAAAAGATTTGTTCTCCGAGTACTCCAAGATTGCAAAGAGTACTTCCATCGTCACCTGCCTCGCAATTCATTCGTCCAGAATTCTCCGCCTGGTCCGCCTTCCACCCGCTTGATGGCCTTGTACGCATTGTCTTTGAGTATTGCGTTGCCACTCTTCAGAAGTGGGAGCAGCTTTCGGACGATGGTCGCTCGTCGAGCACCGACCCGAGCAGGTTAGACAAGTTTGTTGAGTAAAGCTTCTGATCTAGCAGGTGGCTGAAAAGCTCGACCGCGGGATGCTTATGGCTTGGTACCGAAGCCTATCAGCACCTGATTCTGCTCTTCTGTTGGAATCAGCGGCGGTTCACAGTATTTCTGCTCGGCGAAGCGGCGGTAGGTCTTTCCACTCTCAGAGAGCACGGTCGAGTCTTTTTGGGAAAGGCTGCCTCCGAGCAGCCGGACGTATTTACGGAGCTTCTCAACGGCTTGGGCGTGATACGTTGCAGGCGTGCCACTTTGAAATGCCTCCGGTACTTCCATCCGTAGCTCCGAACTTGCCAGCCATTCGAGGACACCGGTCGAGACCTCAAAATCCCGCTCTTGCATCCGGGCGCCCATCAAACTCAAAGCTTCCTTTGGGTTAGAGGCGTGCTGAATCGCATCCCAAAAACCGTTGTCCCAACCATGGTATCTGCCGTCGAACCACTTCACCTCTGTCGCGAGCGAGTCAGAGGTGTCCAGATACGTTATGCGCCGGGCCACATCGGAACACTGCAAAAAACGGTTTTCGGCAACGTCATCACCGCGACAGAGGTTCTCGTACACACCCGCATACGCACGGGCGGTGGAGTACGCCCAACCCGGGTCGTTGACGATGGTCAGAGGCATGGTATTGGACTTCACCAACAATGCAGGCCGGATCTTTTCGTCGCGGGGGGTAGTCGTAATATCGGCTGATGACGCCTCGCAGGTGTAAGTCCCCGGCGTGCGGAAGCGAACATACGTGTTCAGTGGGAAAACACCGAACGTGAGCGCAGTCGCGGTCAATGGATATTCCCCATCGCAGTCTCCGCATGCGCCGCCGATACCGCCACCTACACCACCGCAAGGTGCAGTAAGCATTTGGCCGAAGGTTACCTCGTCAACTGATCTTGGGTTCAGGTTGACGCGCTCAGTCGAAGGCGAGCACGAGATTTCGAGGGATCGTCCACCGTCGAGCTTGCTGCTCTGGCTAACCCAAACATATTTGCCGCGCGTCCCCGTACTATAGGAAAACTTGACCGGTATCAGCTCTCCAATGTGAAACTGGTGTCCGTCACCTTCAGGTTCGAACTTAAGGACGACATCGGCAGGCGCCGATACAGGTTCAACATTCTGTGCGAACGACGACAGCAGAACAATTAGAACTACACCGGTCGTTAAGAAGAGTTTCTGCATTCGCGCGATCCGATGGCGAGTGTCTCGAACAAGTCTCGCACTCAATTACCCCCCCATGCCTATTATTTTCGCAGCATAAAGAGGTAAGAAGAAGAAGACATCTTCAATCTCCTCTCCTTCGTTCGGCGGAAGGCCATGCTCCTCCAAAAATTGCAGCATCTGCTGAAGCAGCTGTTGCCAGCTCGGCAAGCCGGACCATGCAGATACTCCAGAACCGATAAACAGTACGCATTCCTTTTGTCGCAATGCTTCGCAGGAGAGTCTTCGGGAGGGTATGCACACGGCTCCCAAGGTCGTTCTCAAAATCAAAAGGGGGCACGGCATGCCGTGCCCCCTCAGAGTCCAAGCAATTTGTCCTACGTGAACTTAGTTTCTACTACTCCACTTTGGTGCCACAACCGCCCTCACGAGCACCCGCTCGTACCCCCGCAACTTCCGCAGCGGTAGCAGCTCCCATTCCGCGTCATGATGGATCCGCAGAAGCTGCAGGTGGGAGCGTCGCCCAGGTCGATGAGTCCGGCGAGAGCGTCAGCGGCGTGCACGGAACCGGGCGTCGGACCTCGGGCTTCGGACCTCTGGTCAGAAACCGGCGAGCTGCTGGCTTCTCCTACAGCTTCAGACTGCGATCCGGCGCCAGGCGTCCGCAGGCGGAGGTTTTCGAACAACATCCCCTGCTGGCCGGTGAGGAAGCGCAACTGCAGCCAGCGGAAGATGTAGTCCATGATGGACTTGGCGAAGCCGATGTCGGGATTGTTGGTCCAGCCGCTGGGTTCGAAGCGGGTGTGGGCAAACTTTTCGCAGAACAGTTTCAGCGGTACGCCGTGTTGCAGCGCGATGGAGACGGCCAGAGCGAAGCTGTCCATCAGGCCGCTGACCGTGGAGCCTTCCTTGGCCATGGTGATGAAGAGCTCGCCCGGTTCACCATTGGGATAGAGTCCGACGGTGATGTAGCCCTCGTGTCCGCCAATGCTGAATTTGTGCGTGATGGACGCGCGCTCTTCCTGCAGTTTGTTGCGGTGGGCGCGCGGCGGAGCGTTGAGATTTTCTTCTTCAACGTGCGCGGCGACGGACGCGGCCGCAGCAGCATCGCCCTTCTTGCTCAGCGCAGTCGTGGTGCCGGAGGCGCTCAGCGGTTGCGACTTCTTGCATCCATCACGATAGACGGCCACAGCCTTCAACCCCAGCTTCCATGCCTGGAGATAAGACTCCATGATGTCTTCGACTGAGGCATTCTCCGGCAGGTTCACTGTCTTGGATATCGCGCCGGAAATAAAAGGTTGCGCCGCCGCCATCATTTTCAGATGGCCCATGTAATGGATGGACCGCGTCCCCTTGGCCGGCTTGAAGGAACAGTCGAAGACGGCCAGATGCTCATCCTTGATATCCGGCGCGCCTTCGATGGTGCCGGTGGCGTCAATGTAGCTGACGATCTTGTCGGCTTCGTCGTGATCGTATCCCAGCTTGAACAGCGCAGTGGGCACCGTGTTGTTCACGATCTTGATCATGCCGCCGCCCACTAGCTTCTTGTACTTGACTAGGGCAAGATCCGGCTCGATGCCAGTCGTATCGCAATCCATCATGAAACCTATTGTTCCTGTTGGAGCTAGAACTGTTACCTGCGAATTGCGGTAGCCGTGCTTTTCGCCGTGGGCCAGGGCTTCGTCCCAGCAGTCTTTGCTGGACTCGTAGAGCGGAGTCGGGACATTGGTTTTGTTGATGTTATTGACGGACGCTCGGTGCATGCGGATTACGTCGAGGAACGGTTCGCGGTTAATGTACCAGCCGGGGCAGGCCCCGCCGGGCATGGTTTTGATACCTGCCGAGCTTTGCTCGGCCTGACCGGGTCGGAGACCCGGTCCCACATGGGCATTGCCGACATCGGCGCCCAGGTTGGTTTCTGCCAGGCCTTTTTGTGTAGGCTCGGTGGCTGGGACCAACGCGGGACATGACTCGGCAATGCGCGAGGATTGCAGGTATGCTTCGCCGCACATGATTGCTGTCACGCAGGCGGCGTAGTCGCGTCCGGCGTCGGAGTCGTAAGGCAGTCCGGCGGCCATCAACAGGGCGCCCAGGTTGGCGTAGCCGAGGCCCAGCGGACGGTAGTCGTGCGAGTTCTTGGCGATCATTTCCGTCGGGTAGCCGGCATTGTCGACCAGGATTTCCTGCGCGGTGATGAGCACATCGACGGCATGGCGATAGGCTTCCACGTCAAAGGTGCCGTTGGGCGCGAACTTCAGCAGGTTCAGACTGGCAAGGTTGCAGGCGGAATCGTCGAGGAACATGTATTCCGAGCACGGGTTGCTGGCATTGATGCGAGCCGTGTTCTTTGAAGTGTGCCAGCGATTGACCGTAGTGTCGTACTGCATGCCGGGATCGCCGCAGCGCCAGGTGGCGTCGGAGATCCGGTAGAGCAGATCTTTGGCTTTGAAGTTCTGCATGGGGCGTCCGTCTTTGACGGCGCGCGTGGTGAAGCCGTTGTCGCGCAGGACCGAGTACATGAAATCGTCGGTTACGCGGACGGAGTTGTTGGCGTTCTGGAAGAAGATCGAAGAGTAAGCATCGGAATCGGGCGACGAGCCGTCGTATCCCGATGCGATCAGGGCGTGCGCCTTGGCCTCTTCTTTCGATTTGCACTCGATGAAGTCAATGATGTCCGGGTGGTCAATGTTCAGGATGACCATCTTGGCGGCGCGGCGAGTCTTGCCCCCCGACTTGATGACGCCGGCGAAGGCGTCAAAGCCCTTCATGAAGCTGAGCGGACCGCTGGCCGTGCCGCCGCCGCTCAAACCCTCAGTAGAAGACCGCAGCGACGAGAGATTCGTGCCGGTGCCCGATCCCCACTTGAAGAGCATGCCCTCGGTCTTGGCAAGAGTAAGGATGGAATCGAGCGAGTCTTTCACCGAGTTGATAAAGCAAGCCGAGCATTGCGGCGTCTTGTAACCAGTGACGCTGAATTCGACCTGGGCGCTGGCCGGGTTCCAGTGCCAGTTCTGGGCGTCGGACTTGGGCTCGATGCGATCGCATCCTACGTTAAACCACACCGGCGAGTTGAAGGCGGCGTACTGGCGCAAAAGGATGTGCGCGAGCTCGTCGTGGAAAGTTGCGCCATCCTCCGGCGTTTTGAAATAGCCCTGCGACAAACCCCAGTCGCGGATGGTCTCGGCCACGCGAGTGACCAGGGCGCGGACTCCACTCTCGCGCTCGGGCGTGCCCAGCGTGCCATGCAGATACTTGCTGGCGACGATATTGGTGGCAGTCACCGACCAGTCTTTCGGCACTTCAACATCCTTCTGCTCGAAGATCGCATTGCCCTTGGCGTCCGTGATCAGGGCGGTGCGTTTTTCCCATTCGATTTCGTCGTAGGGAGAAACGCCGGTCTTGGTAAAGAAGCGGCGGAAGCTGAGGCCCGGGGCTTTCTTGCTAGGGGTGGCGGTGTTGACCGGGGCCGTGATGGTCTCGGAGGTTACGGGGGCTCCTGCTTTTACCTCTGCCATTTCTGTGTCTTCTTTCCTTGTGGAGTCTGTAGCTTGCCTACCCATTTCCAGTATCGCGCAAATCTAAAGTTGTTTTTAAAACCAGTTTCCAGTTTCTAGTTCTCTGTTCCCGGTCCGGATTCGGGAGTGCCTGAGGCTTTTTCAGACGACGAAAAAATCCATCGCTGCAATGCAGCATAGGCGGCATGGCGTTGGGTTGCGTCTTCGATCACTGCGTAGCGGGCGAAGCAGAGACCTGAGGCCAGGCGTTCGCGCAGCGGGTTGCCGGGTAGAAACAAGCGGCCTAGGGCCATCCCCAGGTCATCGGCTTCCGAGATTTGGAACAGGGCCAGCATGCGTTTGCCGACCGCTCCAGGAGCTACGATTTCTTCGCCCAGGGCGAAGACTCCGGGCTTGCTCGACATCAGGAGCAGACTGAAGCTGTCGGCACAACGGAACCACTGGGACCACTCTACACGGCGATAATCGAATGCCGGTTCAACCCCGTGCCGTGCGAATGACTCACTGACCATGCGCTCCAGACCTTCCATGCCAATCCTCAATTTCCAGCCTCGAGAGGAAAGGGATGGCGAGCCCTTGTCTCGAGACATTTTCCACAGCCTGGCTTGTCAACTGTCGTCGCTCCCTCGGGAGGAGTTCGGCAAAAGCACTTACCGAGGACGAGGGAACGGCCACCGCACCAAAAACCCGCCCAAGAACGGGGAAACAACTTACTTAGTCTGGCAAGACCGGCGCCCCGGTCACCTCAACCTCGAGCTCCGATCCTTTGTTTTCTTACTCTTGCCCGGCATCGCCACGCCTTCGTTTTCAGAGGCGTTCAAGGCCTTATGGGATGCAAACAGTACGCCCGTATCTTGGGGCTGTCAAGAGGGTATCCCTATATATTGTATCTCAGTCTTAGCAAGTGGGATGCTGCCCTCTCCGTCCCCTTTTTCCACAAGGTGACATTCGTTCCTTGGGCAAAAGTCCAGGTGGCACACTGCAGCTGTGCCACCTCGGATTTGCCATTGTTCGTATTTTTCCGTGGCCTGCCAGGTCGCGGTCCAGAATTTCGGAGCCGCTCACGCCAGCATCTCAGCTCGTGCCGAGGTCCGGCGTTTCAGATCTGAAAGAGAAAAATTTCGTCTGTCCAGCAGGGGCCACTTCTCAACGGCGGGACCCATGGCTACGTAGACATCCTCAAAGATTTCACGGGGCGCGATCCTCTGCGTGCCGTCTGAGGATTCCACAAGATAGTCGCCTCTTTGTCCGCGATGTTCACGCCCGAGCGCATCCCGGAACTCCAGGGGACCGGCGAGCTGCCTGGCTCGAATCAGAAATCGCGTCCGATAGACTTGCCATTCGTTTTCTACTTTACTCACTTTATTCCACCCTTGGGGGAGGGAATATCACTTGGAATGGTTATCGGTAAAAACCGGCTTTCCTTGGCTGGATTTTCTGTGAAGGTGAAAGAAATCTACGCGTGATCCAGGGCGCGGTCAATCCCAAATTGTTGTGCAATTCCAAATTTTTGTGTGCAGGAATTTTTGCGCGCGTTACGAAAATGGAGAATCAGTGAAGACTCGCTACTGGTGCGACGATGCGGCTCGTGCCACGGTTGCGAGTCGGAAGAGTTATGTGAGTCGCGGCAAGAAATTTCCACAAGCAAAAACCACGTAGGGGCACGTGGACGCTGCCCAGCCTGGCGTCGTACACTCCCTTTCGCCTTCCTATGCGGGATGACGGCAATCTATGCGGCCAGGGCCAGTTTCCAGCTACGCGCTGGTCGCTTATTGTGGCCGCACGGAGCGGCGTGCCGGAGGAACGGCAACGCGCGCTTGAAGTCCTGACCGCTGCCTATTGGAAGCCCGTCTATAAATACATCCGCCTGCGCTGGGGCAAGGACAACGAGCGGGCCCAGGATTTAACGCAGGATTTCTTTCTGCGTATTCTAGATAAGGATTTTCTCGCCCGGTACGATCCGCAGCGGGCCCGCTTGCGGACTTTTCTGCGAGCGTGCGTGGATCACTTGATCGCCAATGAAGACAAGGCGGCGCGCCGCTTGAAGCGAGGGGGAGACACCCAGATTCTCCCGCTCGATTTCGAATCCGCCGAGGGAGAGTTGCAGCATGTCGAGATTCCTTCCCCAGGTTCGATGGAAGATTTTTTTGAGCGCGAGTGGGTGCGCAGCATTTTCGGACAGTCCCTGGAGCGTTTGCGCCAAGAATGTGAACAGCGCGGCAAGCAGATCCACTTTCGTCTCCTTGAGTTCTACGACATTGACGAAGGCGGCAAAGAGTTGACCTATGAACAGGTCGGGCAACGATTTGAATTAAAGACCACCGACGTTACCAACTATCTGGCGTACGCGCGCCGCGAGTTTCGCCGGATCGTGCTGGAGCAGTTGCGCGCGATGACGGGCAGCGACGAGGAGTTTCGCCGCGAAGCGCGCACCTTGCTGGGAATCGACACGCCATGAGGACCAACACGCGATGAAGTGGCTTTCAGATCAAGCGCTGGATCGCCTCCGCATGGCGGCTGACGTGCCCGACCTCAGCGGTACGGGATATGTGCTGCTGGACAGGCTGGGCGCGGGCGGCATGGGCAGCGTCTTTCTTGTGCAAGACACCGCCCTGGGCCGGCAAGTCGCGTTGAAAGTGCTCGGGATCGTGGACTCCGGCGGGGAATTCAGCGCTCGTTTGCTGCGCGAGGCGAGAATCATCGCCCAGCTCGAGCATCCGGGAATTGTCCCCGTACACGACGTCGGTACACTGCCCGATGGCCGCGTTTTTTACACCATGAAGCTGGTGCAGGGACGAAGACTCGACCAGCACCGCGATGAAATGGGAGGCCTTCCCGAACGTTTGCGAACGTTTCAGAAAATCTGTGAAGCGGTTGCATTCGCGCATGCCCATCAAGTCTTGCATCGTGACCTGAAGCCGCAAAACATCATGGTCGGAAAATTCGGTGAAGTACTGGTCATGGACTGGGGGCTGGCCAAACTCCTGAATGCCGAAATACCGGCAGAGTCGAGCCCAGCTCCGACGATTCGTTTGCAACCGTTCTGTTCCGACGCCGACGCCGACACCGACACCGCCGAGGCAGACACCGCGCACGGCGTGGTTCTGGGCACTCCCGGTTACATGGCGCCGGAGCAGGCGCTGGGCGACATCGCGACGGTGGGGCCGCGCGCGGACGTGTACTCATTGGGCGCTGTTCTCAGGTTTTTGCTGGACGATTCCGGCCGGGTACCTAAGGCCCTGGCGGCGATTGGCAACAAAGCAATGGCGGGAGATGCGCAACAGAGATATGGATCGGTGGAAGAATTGGCGAATGACGTAGCCCACTATCTGGACGGGTTGCCGGTCAGTGCCTATCCCGAGGGTCCGCTGGCGCGACTGTGGCGATGGGTGGTCAAGAACAGCGCCTGGATCTTGCTGATCGTTGCGTATCTGGTGATGCGGACGTTGTTCGTGCTGTGGCGGGCACGGTAGGCGGAACCACGATCGTAGATTTCAGGCTGATGATCTCAGATTCGCAACGCTCTGAAAAGGAGAACCTGCAAGATCTACAATCTGAAAAATTCTGCGACCGTAAAGGATTTCCAAGCCACGTTGAATGAGACGTAGCGGGCAAAGGGCCCGCGAGGAGAGCATATGAACAAAATCATGTTGGGGCTGCTGGTGGGGGGAATCCTGGGCATATTTGACGGGCTGAGTGCGTGGTTCACGCCCGCAGTGCGAGCTCAATTGTTGGGCATCGTGATCGGGTCCACGGTGAAGGGCCTGATTGCGGGCGTTCTCATTGGCTACTTCGCGAAAAAGGTAAACTCGCTGCCACTCGGCCTGCTCTTTGGGCTGAGCATCGGATTGCTGCTGGCGTACGCAGTCGCAGCTATGCCAGACCCGACTGGCAAACACTACTATTTTGAGATCATGCTTCCGGGCGGCATTGTGGGAATGATTGTGGGCTATGCCACCCAGCGCTTCGGTCAATCCATGCAGTTGGCCCGCAAATAGTATGAGATGTGGGACACTCTTGTCCGTGGCCTTTGTTTTTGATCTTGCAGCCGTTGCGTTGGCTTCTGGCTAAAGTCCGGGTCAAAAGACGGCGAACAGGAGTGTCCGCCCCACCCTGCGCTCGGGAATCCTCTGCCAAGGGCTTGCATCTATGACGGTGTAACCTTCTAATTCCCTTCTGGAGTAGCCATCATGAAGACACGCAAACTCGGCCGTAGCGGCCTTATCGTCTCCGCCATGGGCCTGGGTTGTATGGGCATGTCGGAGTTCTACGGCGGACGCAATGACGCCGAGTCTCTCGCCACCATCGGCCGTGCAATCGAACTCGGCATCAACTTTCTGGACACCTCAGACGTTTACGGTCCGTACCTTAATGAAGAACTGGTGGGACGGGCGATCAAAGGCAATCGCGACCGGGTGGTGCTGGCGACCAAGTTCGGGATTGTGCGCGATCCCAAGAACCCCAGCATCCGCGGCTTCAGCGGAAAGCCGGAATATGTCCGGCAGTCTTGTGAAGGCAGCCTGCGTCGGCTGGGTGTCGAGGCGATCGATCTTTACTATCAGCATCGTGTGGATCCGAATACTCCCATTGAAGACACGGTGCGGGCCATGGCGGATCTGGTGAAAGAAGGCAAGGTGCGCTACCTCGGCCTGTCTGAAGCCAGCGCGGCCACCATGCGGCGCGCCGTTAAAGTCCATCCCATCGCTGCTTTGCAGACCGAGTATTCCTTGTGGACGCGCGATCCCGAAGACGAAATCCTCGCGACCTGCCGCGAGCTCGGCATCGGTTTCGTTGCTTATAGTCCACTGGGGCGCGGATTTCTTACCGGCCAGTTCAAGCGATTCGAAGATTTCGAGCCAGATGATTACCGGCGCGCTTCTCCGCGGTTTCAGGGAGAGAATTTTGAGAAGAACCTGAACCTAGTTCGGCAGGTGGAGGAGATGGCTAAAGAGAAGGGCTGCAAGCCGTCACAATTAGCGCTGGCCTGGGTGTGGGCGCAGGGCGATGACATTGTGCCGATTCCAGGGACCAAGAGGCGCAAGTATCTTGAGGAGAATGCGGCTGCTTTGGATGTGCAGCTGACGGCTGAAGACTTGCGGCGATTGGCAGAGGCGTTTCCGCACGGGGCCGCTTCTGGGTTGCGCTACACCGAGCAGATGATGAAGGCGGTTAACCAGTAGATAAACGAGCGGGGTAGGACACGACTCAGCGGCGCGGAATGAGGCTAAGTCGCCAGAGTGCCAGGAATCCCAAGGCCACAAGATTCGGGAACTTCATGGCAGCCGCGACAGGTACCTGCTGTCAGGTGACCGGCTGAAATCACAAAACCGTGATGGCCTTTCTTCTCTTGGCTGGACGCGGCTTGATGACACTCCAGGCAGATCACACCCTTCTGAGCGTGCTTACTCATCTCATATTCATGAACCACTGAATACAGTGTGCGTGAGTAGCATTCCGCGCACTTTCCGCGGGCGCGAATAAAATTTCCGCCCGCTTGTTCCGTATATATTTTTGGGCGCGACCGATTGATGAGAAAGCCGGCAAGAACCAGGGAGAAGGCAATCGCGACCGCGATAAAGCCATGCCGAAAAGACATTCAGGCCCGACTGGCTGTTCGGGAACCGCTTCGACTATAACGGCAGGTACCGACAAGTCTAAGCCTGTTCCCGAGCACAGGAGGTGAGAGGGTGCTCATTCGAAGGGTTTAGCACAGCGAGGTTTGGCCGACGCGACGGCGCGGGACAAAGAACAAGGGCGGCTTTTGACCGCCCTGGGTGAAGTTCGAGGTCTGATGTCCGATGTCCGTTCTACGCTGGCGCAGGTCTTTCGCCGCCTTTGGCGCGTCCGGGTTGGAGGTCGGGCTTGATGACCTGTTGTACTCCGTCGTCGGGTTTGACCGGAGGGACGATCTTGGGCAATTCCTGACCGTCGATGATCATCTTGATCTGCGTCGCATCAAGCACTTCGCGTTCGATCAACGCCAGGGCAATTCGTACCAGCACTTCGCGGTGGTCCGACAGGAGATCTTTGGCGGAATCGTAACCGCGCTTGACCAGCTTTTGTACTTCGGCGTCAATCTTGACCGCGGTCGCTTCGCTGTAATCGCGATGCTGGGCGATTTCGCGGCCCAGGAAGATCTGCTCTTCCTTCTTGCCGAAGGTCAGCGGGCCCAGGTCACTCATGCCCCACTCGCAGACCATCTTGCGCGCCAGTTCGGTGGCACGCTCGATGTCGTTGCCGGCGCCGGTGCTCATCGAATTCAGGAACATCTCTTCTGCCAAACGGCCGCCCATCAGGATGGCAATCGAGGTTTCGAGATAGTTTTTGTAGTAGTTGTGCCGGTCGTCGGTGGGCAACTGCATGGTGACGCCCAAAGCCATTCCGCGAGGAATGATGGTCACTTTGTGCAGCGGATCCGAATGAGGCAGAAGCGCCGCCACCAGCGCGTGGCCGGCTTCGTGATAAGCAGTGTTCTTCTTCTCCTCATCAGACAGCAGCATGGATTTGCGTTCCACGCCCATGAGGACTTTGTCCTTGGCCAGTTCGAAGTCGTACATCAACACAGCTTTGCGATTTTGTCGCGCTGCCGCCAGGGCTGCTTCGTTCACCATGTTGGCCAAGTCGGCACCGGAGAAGCCCGGTGTGCCGCGGCCCAACACGAAGAGATCCACATCGTCGGCCAAAGGAATCTTGCGGGTGTGGACGCGCAGGATTTCTTCACGACCGCGCACATCGGGCCGGCTCACGACTACCCGGCGGTCGAAGCGTCCGGGGCGCAGCAGCGCGGGATCCAGAACGTCGGGGCGGTTGGTGGCGGCCATCAGGATGACGCCTTCGTTGGACTCGAAGCCGTCCATTTCCACCAGCAGCTGATTCAGGGTTTGTTCGCGCTCGTCGTGACCGCCGCCGAGGCCGGCGCCGCGATGGCGTCCGACGGCGTCAATCTCGTCAATGAAGATGATGCAGGGGGCGTTTTTCTTGCCTTGCTCGAACAGGTCGCGCACGCGGCTGGCACCCACGCCGACGAACATTTCCACGAAGTCAGAACCCGAGATCGAGAAGAACGGAACATTGGCTTCACCGGCGACTGCGCGTGCCAGCAAGGTCTTGCCGGTTCCAGGAGGTCCAACCAGCAGTACGCCTTTCGGAATCCGTCCGCCCAACTTTTGGAACTTCTGGGCTTCGCGCAGGAATTCGATGATTTCTTTCAGTTCTTCTTTGGCTTCATCGACGCCGGCCACATCCTTGAATGTGACCTTTTTCTGTTGCATGGATAACAGGCGGGCACGGCTCTTGCCGAAAGACAACGCTTTGTTGCCGCCGGTCTGCATCTGACGGATCATGAAGAACCACAGGGCCGCAAGCAGGATCAGCGGCGCCCATGTTCCCAACAACTGGAGAGGCCAACTGCCACTGGTGATATCGCGGACCGTCATGGCGACGTCCTTATCACGCAGGGTCTTGATCATGTCGGGGTAGTTTGAAAAGGCGGTGGTGTGAAATGCGGAATTATCGTTGCGATAATGGCCACGCACTTCCTGACCCGTGATGGTGACGTCTTTTACGTTGCCCGAGTCCACATCCGAGAGGAATTTAGAAAAGGTCACTTCCGTGTCTTTTTGTCCCGCGCTGCCGGCTTTCATGACCTGCCATAGCAGGAAGGCCGAAAGCACGATCACCAACCAGAAAACCACCGTTTTAACTGTAGAATTCACCGAACACTCCTGAGAGAAATCACGCCAATCGCCAACGCCCGAGCAGTTGGCTCTGCTGCACCTAAGTTAGATGCCCAGTCCGAGGTTTTGGATTGGGCAGGTCGTAAACATGTATTCTAACTGTTCCGAAGGAAAAAAGGTCGGTGTTCTGCGGATGACTTAAGTCACGGGGTCACTTCAGCTTGCCGCGCCGATAAAGGGTAGATTCCGGTTGGTTTGCTCGGGCGAACCCAGCCCGTAACCCACCAGGAAAGCTTCATCGACCAAAAAGCCGAAGTAGTCGGGCTGCAACTGGACCCGGCGCGCCGATTGGCGATCCAGCAGGGTTGCCAGCTTTACGGAGGCCGCGCCCCGGGCTTTCAGATCGCTCATCAGGAACTCGGTCGTAATGCCGGAGTGCACCAGGCCCTCGACCACCAGCAGATTCTGGCCGCGAATGTCGGGTTGGTGGCTGAAGAAGATCTCCAGCACGCCGCCCGAGCCATCCTCCTCATGAAGTTGATACTTGGGCTTGATGAACTGGCAGATCACGGGAACTTCGAGCGCCCGCACTAGATCCGCCATGAAGATGAATGCGTTCTCCAGCAAGGCCAGCAGGTGGATGGACTGGCCGCGGTAGTCATCGGAAATCTGGCGGCCCATCTCGCGGACGCGCTTCTGGATCTGTTCGGTGGAGATCACGGTGCGCAATTGCGGCGGTCTTGCGATCTCATTCATGCTTGGCGTCCTCCTGGCTGGGCAACTCGCGAATCACCAGGGCCTCGTGATCGCCGTTCCCGGGACGCAATCGCGCCGGCGTGGGAAAGCCGCGGACCCAAACAATTTCCTGTCCGCTCACTACGACCGGCCAAAGCTTCCGCTGCGTTCCGGTGAGCTTGCGCTCCTGCAACAGTTCCTTGAGCTTTCTCGGAGCCTTGCTGTGAGCCGGCCAATACCGGTCTCCCGCACGCCAGTTGCGCACCGTTAACTCTTGCTGCAGCAATGCCGGATCAAGCATGTGGTCGGGATTATAACCCGACGCTGCGTTCCCCGGAACCCGTGCCACCTCAAAACATGCCCCCGTTTCGGGGATATGAGTCGTGCCGGGTATTGCTAACTTGTGTGCATAGTCTGAATTCGCCGCCGCTGCCCGACTGGGGGGATCAAATTGCAATCCGTCCTTGGTTACGGAAAGAAGCCAGCCCTGCGGCAACATGGCAGACCGGGGACCACGCTGGTCGAGCGCAAGAATTTCTTCCACGTGGCGGAACTCCAGGTTCAGCCCGAGAGACTCAGCCGCCGCTCTGACCACTCGCCGCCGCAAGGCCATAGGCAATGATGCCAGTTCGGCCGACTTGAGGGTGAGTAGCTCCGCCTGCCACACTTCCGGCAAAACGTGTGCCACTTCCTTCTGCCAGTATTCTTCTTCCGAGCGCGCAATGTCGGCTGTCTCCCCCAGTGTTTCCCGCACCGCCGGGTTGAGCGTGCGCTCGAGCCTGGGCACGATTCCATGGCGCAAGCGGTTGCGCGCGGGGCGCAGATCGCGGTTGCTGGAGTCCTCGCGCCAATACTGACCAATTTCTCCCAGATAGCTTTCCAGGAACTTGCGCCTGGTCTGCAGCAGAGGCCGAACCACTGAGAACTCATAACCATGAACCAATAACTGGGGATAAATCCCAGCCAACCCGCGGGTGCCAGCCCCGCGAACGACTCTAAGCAAAACGGTTTCAGCCTGATCGTCCAAAGTATGACCGGTAGCAACGCGGTTCAGCTTGTTCTCCTCAAACAACCGCCGGAAATATTGGTAGCGAAGTTGGCGAGCAGCGGCCTCGACGCTGAGGTGGTGGATGCGCGCGTGGACAGCGACATCACCGGTGCCGAAAAACAACTCCAACTTGTGCCAGTGGGCCAATTGGGTAACGAACTGCTCGTCGGCGTCGGCCTCTTCTCCCCGTAGCTGGTGATTGAAATGGACCACTGACAAAACTACGCCAAGCTCCGGGCGCAACTCGAGCATGATGCGGAGGAGGGCAACGGAATCGGCTCCGCCTGAAACCGCGACACCTACGCGGTCTCCGGCGTGGAGGAGGCCCTCGCGACGGATGTAGTCGAGGACGCTTTGGGGCAGGGTGCGCATGGGAACATAGTACATCTGGTAGTTGCTGGTTGATTTCTGGGTGGAACAGCCCTCGAACGCTGCATTGAGGTTCACTTGACGGGACAATGCATTATGAGAGAGTGGCCCGTCTGGGCTATGCGGCACCTCAGAACGGAAGGAACAAATAGGAAAACCGGCTAAAGCTCGTTGTGGCGCTGTGCGCCATGCAGAACACATCCCATCTGTTTACAAGAGTTACTTCCGATTTAGCTCGTAATCCAGGCGCAATTCCGAGATCAACGGCCTTCCATCTCTCCCCTGGGGTGTAGAATTCGGCCCGGTGTTCGTGCAGAAACAAAGCGGCGGTCTGACAACTTCCAGACGCCTAGTGGGTTCGATCTGATCGGCCGCACGCTCTCCCACTACCGCATCAGCGCGGCGATTGGTGCGGGCGGCATGGGCGAGGTGTATCGCGCCACCGACACGAAGCTCGGGCGCGAGGTCGCGCTCAAGGTACTACCCGCCGAGATGGCCCGCGATTCAGAGCGCCTCGCGCGCTTCCAGCGCGAAGCCCGCTCCCTCGCCGCCCTCAATCACCCGCACATCGTCACGATCTTTTCAGTGGAGGAAGCGGACGGCTTCCACTTTCTCACGATGGAGTTGGTCGAAGGGCAGTCTCTCGACCGCCTGATTCCCGCGAGCGGTCTCTCTGTCGGCCGAATCATCCAGATTGCCGAGGCCCTGGCCGAGGCCCTGGCTGCGGCGCATGAGAAAGGCATCGTACATCGCGACTTGAAGTCCGCCAATGTCATGGTCACGAACGAAAGCGGAGTTAAGGTGCTGGATTTCGGCCTGGCGAAGGAGATGCGTTCGGCCGATCCGGCCAGTGCCACGCAAACGGCGGCAGGGCACACTGCCCTGGGCGTCGTGATGGGGACGCCGGCCTACATGTCGCCCGAGCAGATCGCGGGTCGGGCGCTGGATCACCGAACCGATATCTTCTCGTTCGGTATCCTCCTCTATGAGATGGCAAGCGGCCGGCGCCCCTTCGAGGGTGCTTCGTCGGCTGAACTGGCCTCCGCGATCCTGCGCGACACGCCGCGGCCGCTGACCGAGCTCCGGGCCGACCTGCCGGAGGAGCTGTGCCAACTGATCCAGCGCTGCCTGGAGAAGAATGCCCGAGACCGCTTCCCATCGGCGCGAGAGGTCCGTAACGCACTGGGCCTGGTCACGGCCGGAGCGCCGTCGATCCAGACGGCGGCGACACCAGCCTGGCATCCCTTGGCGGAGGCTAACTCTGGCGCTTCCCGCGCCGAGCAGGGATTCTGGGTCGCCGTGCTCCCGTTCAAGTACAGCGGCGCCAACCCAGCGCTCGCGGCGTTGGCCGAGGGGTTGGCCGAGGACATCGTGACCGGTCTGTCGCGATTCTCGTATCTCAGGGTCATCGCACGGAGCTCCACACTGCGATACGCCCACCAGCCCGCGGATGTCCGATCCGTCGCCAATGAACTCGGCGCGCGCTATGTAATAGAGGGGACCCTTCGCCAGGCGGGGGCCAGGCTGCGCATCACGGCGCAACTGGTCGACGCCAGCTCTGGCACCGATCTATGGGCCGAGACTTACGATCGCCCTTTCCGCCCGGAAGCAGTTTTCGAGCTGCAAGACGACTTGGTGCCAAGGATCGTCTCGACGGTCGCTGACACGCACGGCATCTTGCCGCACAGCATGAGCGAACCGCTCCGGGACAAGAACCCCGCTCAGCTGAGCCCATACGAGGCAGTGCTACGCAGTTTCGCGCACTTCCAGCGCGTCAACGCCGAAGAGCACGCCGCAGCGGTGGCTGGCCTAGAGAGGGCTGTCCAACAGGCGCCTGGGTATGCCGATGGCTGGGCGATGCTATCGCTGCTATACAAAGAGGAGTACACGCACGGATTCAACGCCCGGCCTGATCCACTCGGACGTGCGTTCGCGGCCGCGCGGCGGGCGGTCGAGGGGGCGCCGTCCAATCACCTCGCACATCACGCACTGGCAGCAACCCTATTCTTCCGGCGGGAGCTCAAGGCTTTCCGGGGCGCAGCGGAACGGGCCATCGCACTGAACCCTATGGACGGATTCACCATCGCCTACCTAGGCTTCCTGACGGCCTATGCCGGCGATTGGGAGCGCGGCTGTGCGCTGGCGGAGCAGGCCAGGAGCCTCAATCCCCATCATCCCGGATGGTACTGGTTCCCGTCCTTCTTCGATGCTTACCGCAACAGCGACTACCCCGGCGCGCTGGAGGTCGCGCTCAAGCTCAACATGCCTGGCTTCTGGCGGACGAACGTCGCGTTCGCGGCGGTGTACGGGCAGCTCGGCGAGGTGGAGGCGGCCCACAAGGCCGCGCGGGAACTGCTTGCGTTGAAACCGGATTTCGCCGTAATAGCGCGCGATGAACTCGAGAAGTGGTGGAGACCGGAGCTTGTCGAGCAGCTGATCGATGGTCTCCGCAAGGCAGGGCTGGAGATTGTCGGGGGCAGGGGAACGGTACCCGCCAAGCCTGCAGCGAAGACGGATCCTGAACGCCTCTGACGACGATGCCTGAACTAGCTAATCTGCGGTACTTCGCACAGCTTTAACCAGTTCTCGATGGGTTAGTCCAAGTTGGAGGTTTACTATTTGTCGGCAAACCGGATGAATCCCGGCAGATTGCCGCTTTGTTCTTCCTCTTAGAAAACTTCACGGATGGTTATCTGATGTAACATCGCCTCTCTAACAACCGATTCCCGGTTTACTTCTGCCGTCATTCCATCATGCGGTTTACATCGGCAAATGGGATTCCGCCTTCCAGGGTCGCGTAGGTTCCGGCGCTGCTGAGCTCTTCTGCAATTCGACCGAGTAGGCCGAGTGTCGCCCGCATAGCGGCTGATCCCACGCTGACCCTGGCTACTCCCAGTTTCTGGAGTTCCGGTACGCACGGCGACCCTGGGCCGGCCAGGATATTGACTGGACACTGCAAGTCTTTCACCAAGCGTTCGATGATGGACGCGTCGCGCAGGCCGGGGACGAAGACGCAGTCGGCGCCGGCATCGCGAAACGCGGCAAGGCGACGCAGCGCTTCGTCGTAGCGCTTCTCGGGTGTCCCGACCTCGAGCAGATAGACATCGGTGCGGGCATTCAGGACGATGGGCAGTTCCCGCACGGCCTTCACCCTTTCGACCTGCAGCGCCAGCTCAAGCAGCGGGTGTCGGGGATCGCCTGTGGCATCCTCGAGATTCATTCCCACTGCACCGGCGTCGAGGACGTCTCGCGCGGTGCGGGCGGCGTCTTCCGGGCGATTGCCGTATCCTGCCTCGACGTCGGCTGTGACCGGGAGCTTGACCGCTTTCGCGATGCGAGCAACCACCGACAGCATTTCTTCGCGTGAGATGCGTTGGCCGTCGGGATATCCCAGGGTGAAGGCGATGCCGGCACTGGTGGTGGCTATGGCGCTGGAGCCGGCTCGCTGGATTATGCGGGCGCTTGCGGCGTCCCAGGCGTTGGGCAGGATCAGGATCTTGCCTTGGTGGAGGACGCGGAAGGCTTCTGTCTTTGCTTTTTGCTGGTCGTTGGTCATGGGTTGGGAGTGGATTTGACAAAAATCTTAGCCGAGCTTTGCTCGGCCTGGACGGGTCGGAGACCTGTCCCTACACGGTCTGTGGTATACACGGCGCTCGCGAGGAAATCAACGTTGGTGCGCGGGCGCGGAAAGCGGTAGAGTATCGATCGCGAGGAGCACTCACGGCATGGCAGATGACCAGGAAAAAGAAGTGGCTGCGCGCGCGAGCCTGCGCTTCGTGCGCGATGGCGATATCGTCGGCCTGGGAACGGGATCGACCGCCGTGTACGCGGTCCGCTTTCTCGGCGAACGAGTAAAGGCCGGACTCAAGATTCGCGGCATACCCACTTCGGTTCACACCCAGGAGCTGGCGGCCAGCCTGGGGATACCCCTGACCACGCTGGATGAAGTGCAGGAGATTGACGTCACGATTGATGGCGCGGACGAGTGCGATCCGCAACTGCGGTTGATCAAGGGCGGGGGCGGGGCGCTGCTGCGAGAAAAAATTGTGGCTTCGGCGACCAAGAAATTTGTGATCATCGCCGATTCCAGCAAGCAGGTTCCGGTGCTGGGCAAATTTCCGGTGCCGGTGGAAGTGATCAAGTTTGCCGAAGCTCTGGTGGCAAAAAAGATTACTGCCATGGGGGCCGCAGTCAAGTTGCGTGCGGATGCCTCCGGCCGCAAGTTCATCACCGACGAAGGCAATCACATTCTTGACTGCCACTTCGGCCAGATTCCCGATCCGCCGGCGCTCGCCCGCAAACTCGAAACCACGCCCGGAGTGGTTGAGCACGGGCTTTTCATTGGAATGGCCAGCATCGCCCTGATCGGGAAAGGCACTCAGGTGCTAGAGATTCCACGCAAGGAAAGCTAGCCGGCGATCTCGCGCAGCGCACTTAGAAATCTCCGCACTTCATCAGCCGTGTTGTAATGCGCCAGACCGATGCGCAGGAAGCCGCCGTCCTTCTCCACATTTAGACGCTCGCTGAGGTTGAGCGCGTAGTAGTTGCCGTCCCAAGTGAAGAAGCCGCGGTCGCCTAATTTGGTGGCAAGCTCCAACGGAGTGTGGCCCGCGATGCGCACCCCTACCGTCGGACAACGCCGGTCAAGTTTCCCCACATCACGGATGCCGTAAAACTTCAGCCCCGGAATGGTCAGCAATCCGCTGATCAAAATTTCCGCCAACCCGTGTTCGTGTTGCTGGATGGCGCCGTAAGCCGCCAGCAGCGCCGCGCGGCGTGTGAAGGCCGACGGATCCACCTGGCGCCCCAGATCCGCTAGGTAGTCCACGCACGCGGTGATACCGGCGATGCATTCATGATTCAGCGTGCCCCACTCCCAGCGGTAGGGGATGGCGTTAGTGTTGGCGCGCACCTTGTAAGGTTGCAGGCGTTGCAGGTGCTCGCGCTGGCCGTACAGAATTCCCATATGCGGCCCAAAAAACTTGTAGCTCGAGCAGACCAGGAAATCGCAATCAAGAGCGCGGACATCAATCGGACCGTGGGGCGCATAGTGCACAGCGTCGATATAGGCCAGGGCGCCCTTGTGATGCGCCAGCCGGACAATTTCTTTGACATCATTGATCGTGCCCACGGCATTCGAGGCGTAGCCGACCGCCACCACCCGGGTCCGGCTGCTGATCTTTTGCGCCAGATCGGCCATGTTGAGAGTGCAGTCGTATTCCTGGGTCTCCGCGAAATTGATGTCCGCGAAACGGATGGTCGCGCCCCGCTCCTCGAGCGCGCGCCAGGGAGAAACGTTGGCGTCGTGATCGAGATGCGTGAGCAGGATTTCGTCGCCGGGCCCCAGTTCGCGGCCGATGGAGCGGCTGATGGCGAAGGTCAGCGTGGTCATGTTGGGACCGAAGACCACTTCATCGCTGTCACAGTTAAAAAAATCCGCCATGGCTGCGCGGGCCTCGGCGACGACGGCGTCGGTGCGGCGACTGGTGGCGTAGGCGCCATGAGTGTTGGCGTTCGAGTTCTTCAGATAGTCGTTAATGGCGTCAATCACGCGCTGCGGAACCTGGGTGCCGCCAGGGCCATCGAGAAAAACCGCAGGCTGACGGCTCACGGTCTGAGACAACGAAGGAAACTGAGAACGCACCCGGGAGATATCGAGTGCGGAAGTGTCGGTCTGTGCAGTCGGCATAAGAGTTAGGTCGTCGCAACGCCGGCGTCGCGCCGGCTGTCGCGAGGGCATCCTGCCCTCGAGGATTCATCGGGCACCACCATCAACCATCAGCCCATCATGGTCGTGTGTTCCGGCTGGATCTTGTAAATCACGCGCTGTTCCGTCGGCTGGCGGTAGGGATACTTGTCCACGCCAAGATACTTCTTCGCCAACTTGTCAATGTGAGCGTCGGCGCCCTCTTCAGTGATTTCGACCACCCGGCCGCGAATTTCAAGATACCGGTAGGGATTGTCGGGATCGACAATCGCCAGAGCGACGCGCGGATCGCGGCGCACGTTCTTATCTTTTTGTCGCCCTTTGGCTGAATTGAACAGGACGAGATCGCCCTCTAAATCACACCAGATCGGTGTCACCTGGGGACGGCCGTCGGGCATCAACGTGCCCAGATTGGCGAACGCGCGCTTGCTGAACAGATCACGATATTTTTCGGGGATGGCCGAGGACATGCATACCTCCTGGGTTATGCGTACAACGTCATGCGTACAGCACTCAGGGATTATAGCCGCGTGGCACCCGAGGCTGGCAACCGGCTGTAGGGGCGCGAGGTCAGTTCGACAAGTGCGCCGGTGCAACATTCGTCTGGCAGAGGGTGCAGCAGGCCTTCAGGCCCGCCTACACCTGGCCGGCTCGGTTTTGCATCTTTTTTGAGCTCCAGTAAACTACTTTACGTTTCCTGACTGCAAACATATGAACCGCCGCCTATCGCAGTTTTTCCTCGTATTCTTTCTACTGCTTTGCTGTCCAGGCCTAACAGTCAGCGCACAAACCGCCGCGCCTACCACTCCCACGGTCGTCTTCATGACCGATTTCGGAGTACTGGACGACTCGGTGGCTCTCTGCAAAGGTGTGATGTACTCGATCGCGCCCGAGCTCCGCATCGTGGACCTCACGCACGAGGTCACGCCGTTCTCCATACTCGACGGCGCCCGCTTCCTCTATGGCGCAAGCCCCTACTTTCCTGCGGGTACGGTATTCGTGACGGTCATTGACCCCGGGGTGGGAAGCACGCGTAAGGCTGTGGTGGTGAAAACGAAGCGCGGCCAGTATTTCGTGCTGCCCGACAATGGCTTGATGACGCTGGTCCAGGACCGCGACGGAATCGAAGCCGTGCGCGAGATCACAAACCGCGACTGGATGATCGGTACGGCGTTGTCCTCGACCTTCCACGGACGCGACATTTTTTCTCCAGTCGCCGCGCACCTGGCCCACGGTTCGGAATGGACGAAAGTCGGACCTGAGTTGGCGGCGAGCAAATTAGTTCGGCTCGATCTGGTGGCTCCGCACCTCGAGGAGCGTGGCCTGAGCGGCGAAGTGATCGCCACTGACGGCCCTTTCGGCAACCTGGTGACCGACGTCAGCGGCGACGATTTTCTCAAGCTGGGCTACCAACTGGGGCAGACCGTGCACCTCACCATCGGCAAGACGGAAATGGATATGCCCTTCGTCCGGACTTTCAGCGACGTGCCTTTGAAGAAGCCGCTGCTGTACATCGATTCGCGTGGGGATGTGGGTTTGGCAATCAACCAGGACAGCTTCCAGGCCGTTTATTCCATCAAGCTGCCAGTCCCGATTTTATTCTCGCGCGCAAAAAAGTAAGCAAGCTCAGGATTGGCCTGGGTGAGATTGTGTGGCCGCGGGCCACTCGCCCGCGAAGACCACGGCGGAGCGCTAGCGAGGAACTGGCAATTCGTCCACATCCTTGGCAATCTCAGGCAACACTGCCCGCACCAGAGCCACGAAGTCGCCTTTCACTCGCTCCCCGGTCTCGAGCACTTCCTCGTGATTAATCACCTGGTCAAGAATTCCCGCCGCCATATTGGTGACACAGGAAATCGCCAGCGCTTTCATTCCCATGTGTCGCGCCGCAATGACTTCGGGGACGGTGGACATTCCCACCAGATCAGCGCCAATCGTCCGTAAGTAGCGGATCTCCGCCGGAGTCTCGTAGTTCGGTCCCAGCAACCCGGCGTACACGCCCTGATAAAGAGTCTTGCCCGCCTGCTTCGCCGCCGCCAGCGCAATCTCGCGATAGGCCTCACAGTAGGCCTGAGTCATGTCGGGAAAACGCGGCCCGAAGCGCTCGTCATTGGGACCGACCAGCGGATTGTGCCCTTGCAGATTGATGTGATCCGTGAGCACGACCAGCGCGCCCTGCTTGTATTCCAGATTGATCCCCCCGGCCGCGTTGGTAAGAATGACGGCGCGAATATTCATGCAGTCGAACACACGCATGGGGAAAGTAACTTCGTGGGCGGAGTAACCTTCGTACAGGTGCACCCGTCCCTGCATCACCGCCACCGGAACGCCGGCGGCCTTCCCGATCACCATCTGACCGGCGTGTCCTACGGCGGTTGAGCGCGGAAAAAAGGGAATGTTGGTATAGGGGACTCGCGTGGAGTCGGAGAGTTCGTCGGCGAACCCGCCTAACCCGGAACCCAGCACCAAACCGATCTTGGGGCGCACGGGAGTCTGCGACAGCAGGAACTGCGCGGCGGCTCCGGCTTTGGTGAATTCGTCAGTCATTTCGCAAATCCTGGATATTCATCTCTTTGCCGGGTTCCGGGGCATGCGCCTGCAGCGCCAGCTTCTTTCGCCGCTTCGTGGCTCCAGCGAGCCCGGGAGCAGCTATCGCCGGCTTTTCGTTTTCCTCTTCGACTTCTTCGACGCCGCCCTTGTCGATACCACTTTCACATCCGCCCTCATCAGCGCCATCAGCTTGCTCACGGAACCAACTTTTTCCAGGTTCCAGATCGCTTGCTTCAGCTTCTTCTGCGCGCCGTCCGACAGTACGCCTTCTGCCAGCGCAGCGAACTTTTCTTCGACTTCAGCGTCAGTGAGCGGATTGCGCGGATCGCCCTTGGGATAATCCAACTGCTTCGTAAACGTCCGTCCGTCGGTAGTTGTAAGGTTTACGATTACGCGCTGCAGCGCCGGGAACACTTTCTCGATCTCCGGATCGGCAACCACTTCGACTTTCTTCAGCTGCGCCCGGATGATTGGGTCCATGATCTTCTTCATCTCGAACTGCACCGGCGTAACTTGGCGCTCTGCGATGGCCGCGGCAATCACGTAAGGCAGCGAGTGGTCCGCGGTCTCCTTCGACCGCGGATCATATTTGCTGGGATCAGAAAGAATGTCAGCGGCCCGCGCCAACGAACGAATCTGAACTTTTTCCACCTGCTCCGGCTTCAGGTCATTCGATTTGACGATATCGAGCACAGCGGAAATCGGTGTGTGGGTCAGCGCCTCGGTCGGAAACGCTTTCATGCCGCACTGCGTAATGCGCCATGACTCGCCCAGCCCATCGGTCAGCAGATTCAGTTTCCACGAGGGGCCGAAACAATGAGTCAAGGCCTTCCTTGCCATCCACCACGTGCTCGGGTCCGGTGTACCCTTTCTCGGCCATCAGCGCCGCCAGCACTCCGCTCTGCGTGGCCATCGGATCGACTGTGTTCTTCATCATGGTCAGCTTGCCGGCGGTGACCGCTCCCAAAGTCGCATGGCGGCTGGCCGAAATGCCGATGGCGTGCTGGATCTGCTCCCATCCCAGATGCATAGCACGGCCCGCAACGATGGGCGAGACAAACGCCGTCAGGGTAGCGTGATGCCAGCCGCGTTCGCGGATCCCGGGAAACGCAGCTTCGCAGAAACGCATCTCGAACTCGTGTCCGAGGACGAGTCCGACGATCAACTCTTTGCCATCACTCTTCGCCCGCTCGCAGCCAGCCAGGGCAGCAGGAAAGATGTCGGACGGATGCGACGGGTCCTGCTTCCAGTAAATGTCGTTGTAGTCCATGCAGCGGATCATCAACCCGTTGGCCAGCGAGGCCGAAACCGGATCGATGCGCTTGCCCGTGCCGATCACGGTGGCCGGCCCGCTTCCGGCAATCTCGTCGAGCACAGCCAGCGCGATTTTCACATCGTGCTGCTGATATCCGCCCAGAGCGCAACCGACGGAATCGAGCAGAAAGCGCTTGGCCTGATACACGGCGGCCTGCGAGAGCTGTGGGTAGCCCAAACTGGCAGCCCAGCGCGACATTCCTGCGGTGATAGCTTCTTTGCCGCCTGCTTCTTTCGTAGCCAACTCGGTCTCCTATTTCAGCTTTACGTTTTTTGGATTCTTGAACGGCAAGAATGCCATGAAGTCGGCGTGGTGCACGATGTAGGCCTCGGTGGTGCGCTTTACCAGGTCGCCCTCGGCGGCGTGCGCGGCGATGATGTGGCAGACGGCGTCCGGCACGCCGCACTCGAGCGCCAACGCAACTCCGGTAAAAGGATGGCGCAACGCTTCTCCCCGTTCACTCTGCCGGCTCTTGCCATCGGCTCCCAACTCATACTCCAGCAACTTCCCCACATCGGCCAGAATGGCGCCCGCGATCACGGTGTCCATGTGGATGGGCAACGCACGCCCCATGAATTCCTGCATGGCTTCCGCGCTCTGCCGCGCAATATGCACCACGCACCGCTTGTGCTCCATGAAAGTGATGGGGCAGTTGGGCACCAGCAGCGTGAAGGGAATACGATTGAGGTCGTCAGGCTTCAGCGGGCTGCGCTCCAACGCCTTGACCCAGGTCTGGGTGACCTGGCTGCGCAGGCCCTTGTCTTCGATCCATTGGATCTCCGGCCAAAGCTTGGCGACTGCCTCGTGCATTCGTGAGCCCTCCGCGACGAAACGATTTAGCTTACCGTGCGGACGCAGCGGCAGTCGAGGGGCATTCGGTTTCGTAGGGGCAGCAAAATGCGACAATAGGTGGCGCTCGGTAACAAACAGCGCCGCTTGCGCAGTGGGGGTGTCCGGATGCATATCGCGTACCTCGCAGTAACAATCGTTTTCGCATGCATGGTCGCGTTTTCTGGGGTCGGGAAGGTTCGCCGCGATCCGCATCAAGTGCGGGTGATCCACGACACGGTGGGCGTACCGTTAAAGTTTTTTCCGCTTTTGGCGGCTGGTGAGTTTGCTGGCGCATTGGGCCTGCTGGCTGGGATCGGGTGGCCTCCCTTGGGACTCGCGGGCGGCATTGGTCTCCTTCTTTACTTTGCGGGTGCCGTCGTGTCGCATCTGCGAGTCGGCGATTTCAAAGGTATTGGAGCTGCCGCCTTCATGCTGGTGGCCGCGGCGGGGGCACTCACTTTGCGCGTCCTGACATATAAACCGGGCATTCTATGATCGACTGGCTGCCCATTGCCGAGTAGTCAAAGGGTGGAGCGGGGCTTCAGGCCTGCCTATGGCTGCGGTCGTGCGCTGGGCTTAACCCCGTGAGGTACCTCAGCGGGTGACGCCGCACGGAACAAGCCCTTCGATGCAGTGCTTAAAGCGCTGCTCCAACCAAAATCAACATCTGGACAACACCCGAGAGAGCCGCCGAGAGAGCCGCCCATTGCCTGCTGCTAGCGGCGGAGTTAGCATGGGCGGCCATGACCAAACTTCTCGCACTGTTCCCTCCATTCCTAATGCTTTTGTTGCTCGCGGCGATTGCCGCCGCACAGAACCCTTCGGCCGCGGATGCCGTGTACCCCATCCGCGAAGGGTACGTGAACGCGCACGGCGTCATGATCTATTACAAAAGCTTTGGGCGTGGCCAGCCCTTGATGCTCCTGCATGGCGGGCCCGGCGCCTCCCATGACTACTTCCTGCCTCATCTGCTCTCACTGGCCCGGCACCATCGACTCATCTTCATTGACGAGCGTGGCTCGGGCCGCTCGCAGACGCTCGAGGATGTTTCTGGCTATACGGTCGAAAACATGGTGGAGGATGTGGAGGCTGTCCGCGAGGCCCTGGGCCTCGGCCGGATCAGCCTGCTGGGACACTCCTACGGCGGCGTGCTGGCGCAAGCCTATGCATTGAAATATCAGAAGAATCTCTCGGCCCTCGTTCTGGGCAGCACCTTCGCCAGCACCAAGGCCATCAACCAAGTTTTTCTCCGCATGAAAGAAAAGATGCCGGCCGACGTCCGCGATCACATCAACAAACTGGAAGCCGAGGGTCTGTACGGCCAGGGCAAGGACTACGAGAAGAATCGCTACACCGCCGAATACATGAGCGCCGCCTGGGGCGACGGCTATTTCCCCTATATCTACCAGAATCATCCCGATGCGAACTACGACCCCGTCGACGACGGGAAAATTTCCTGGGACCTTTACCGCGAGATGTGGGGCTCGCACGGCGAGTTCGTGATTGACGGCAACCTGAAGTCGGTCGAATACACCGACCGGCTGCCCACCATCAAGGTGCCGACGCTCATTCTGGTGGGGGACCATGACGAGGTGGACCCGTCGTTGTCTCAGACCATCCACAAAAAGATCGCTGGCTCGAAGCTGGTGATCTTGCCGAAATCCGGCCACATGACCTTCATAGACCAGCCGGGCATGTTCCAGAAGGCGGTAGAAGAATTCCTGGCGAAGTAAGCCGGCAGTAGCATTGAAAAAAAGGAGGACGGGCGCCCCACCCGTCCTTACCGCCCGGCTATCCCACATGTCCAGTTCAGCGCAGCATCGTCCTTCCGTGCATCTTCATGATTAGCCGGCCAGTGTTAGAGTGCCATCTAAGGCCCTATGAAGCTGAAAGTCACGCAATCGCTGGTGCTCGCCTTGGTGCTGCTGGGATCCTCCACAGCGCAGCAAGGCGCGGCCACGGGCGAACCTATCGTCCTGGCCACGGCCCCGCTGCCCAAGGGATTCCTCCGCCAGCCCTATCACTTCAAGCTCGAGGCGCAGGGAGGCATCACACCGCTTAGGTGGGAAGTGACCAACGGATCGCCGCCCGAGGGGATCGAACTGGCCCCGGACGGCACTCTCAGCGGTACGCCCCTCGAAGTCGACAGCTTTCATTTTGTGGTAACCGTCACCGATAGCGGCCGGCCTGTGGCCCAGAAGAAGAAGGAGTTCAGTCTGGAGGTGGTAGCCCCGCTTGTGGTGGAGTGGAGCAAGAAACCGAAGATTACCGGCCACCGCCTGGACGCTGCGATTCGAGTGTCCAACCAAACCGGTGAGGATTTCGACTTTACTGTGATCGCGTTAGCGGTCAACGAGAATGGCCGGGCCACGGCCGTCGGGTATCAACACTTTACGCTGAAGAAAGATACCGATGAATTTGAGATTCCGTTTGGAGAAAACCTGCCGCAGGGATCCTATGACGTGAACGTGGACGCAGTGGGTGAAGTGGAGGCCACGAATACCATCTTTCGCGCCCGGCTGGCGCCGGCGACAAAACTGCAGGTGGTGCAGGGGCCTTGAGGATTGTCGGCCAAAAAATAAGAGCCCCGAGGTGATGTTATGCCCATTCGTCTCGGCCAGTAGCTCGCTTTTAGACCCTCACCGACCTGCTCTCGTCGCTGCCCTTGCGGGCTGCTCCGCGCGATCATGCTTGGGCTCCGGGCTTACCGCCAACCGGACAAACCTGCCTAACGCCTCGGGACTCTATCCTGCCTCCGACATATCTTCTTGTTCGCCTCGACCAGCGCTTTGCTATAGACCCTTACCCGCCTTCCCTCCGTCATCTTGCGATGCAGAGAGTGACTTGGCTTGAGCCCCGGACGCCGCACCAACCGGGAAAACTTCAGAAGCTGTCAAAGAACGAGGTTGTTTTTACTCCTTCTAATTTTAGAGTCAACAAAAAAAGGGGTGTTTTATCTGCTGAAAAATCAATCGAGTGCAGCCCGTCCACAGCGGTGTGCAACATAGCTTGTGCAGACCGCGCGCCCCCGGATTTGCGTTTCCCTGTCGCGCTGGGATTTTCTGGCGGATTTCCTGGAACTAGAACGAGGGGCGCCCGCAAAAGCGCTGTTCTCTGCTGTGAAAATCCGGCAAGATTCGCACTGGAGGCCGAGTTCACCGCAGCCTGCATTGTCTTCTCTGCGTCTTTGCGGCCTTTGCAGTCAAAAACCTCTGACCTTTGAGGACGCCAAAAACCGCCATCGGGTAAAATGCCCGTTCGAGTCGGGAGGATTTCTGTGAGACGAATCGCCGGGTTGCTGGTTTTCGCGGTGACGCTGTCCGCGCCAACCGTCCTGGCGCAACAGAAGAATTCCGCTGAGCAGCGGACCGCTCGTCACTTCAACTCCATCCGACAGGAACCCGGACTTCTGCTCGCTTTCCTGCGCGAAATGCCGAAGGGCGGAGACCTTCACATCCACCTTGCCGGAGCGGTTTACGCCGAGAGCCTCATTGACTTCGCCGCCCAGGACGGCTTTTGCGTCGACCGCACGACTTCCGTTCTGATTGCACCTCCTTGCGATGACGCCTGCGACCGCTTCGCCAGCAAGCCGGCCATCCGCTGCGCCTACCAGGACCATGTTCTCTACAATTCCATCGTCGATGCCTGGTCCATGCGCAACTGGGCGGGCGAGGAACCCGGACACGACCACTTTTTTGCCGCCTTCGACAAATTTCTCCCTGCGATGACGAATCACCTGGGCGATTCGTTCGCCGAGGCGGCGGAACGCGCGGCGTCCGATCATCTGCAATATCTGGAACTCATGCACACCGCGGATGGAAATCTCGCGCCCGAGCTGGGAGCCCGGGTCGGTTGGGACGATGACTTCTCCAACTTGCGGGCGAAGTTGCTGGCCAGTGGACTCAAAGACCTCGTCGCCGTCACGCGGCAGCAACTGGATCACGACGAGACGAAAATGCGCGAGCTCTTGCGCTGCGGTTCGCCCCCGGCCGGAGCCGGATGCGGCGTTACCATTCGGTATCTGTACCAGGTGCTTCGCGGGCTGCCGAAAGAGCAGGTCTATGCGCAAATCCTGCTGGGCTTCGAACTGGCCCAGGCCGACCCGCGTTTCGTAGGATTGAACCTGGTCATGCCCGAGGACTGGTACGTGCCCATGCGCGATTTCGATCTGCACATGAAGATGCTCGACTACCTGCACGGAATTTATCCCAAGGTGCACATCAGTCTGCACGCCGGGGAGCTGGCCATGGGACTGGTTCCGCCTGAAGGGTTGAGCTTTCACGTCCGCGAATCAATCGAGAAGGGCCATGCCGAGCGAATCGGACACGGCGCGAGCGTGATGAACGAACATGACGCTACCGGCCTGCTCGAGGAGATGGCGCGGCGGAAAGTGCTGGTAGAGATCTGCCTGACTTCGAATGATGTGATCCTCGGAGTGCGCGGCGAAGAGCATCCCTTCCCGGTATATTTGCGTTACGGCGTGCCCGTGGCGCTGGCGACGGATGACGAGGGCGTGTCGCGATCGGATATGACGCATGAATATGTTCGCGCCGCCGAGAGTTATCATCTGAGTTACCTGGGTCTGAAGCGAATGGCACGGCAGAGCCTGGAACACAGTTTCCTGGCTGGGGCGAGTGTGTGGTCTGACGCGCAGGCCTTGCATCCCGTTGCCGCCTGCGCCGGTGACCGCCCAGAAGCCGCGAGCGCCTCCCCGGGATGCCACAGATTTCTCGATGCCAGCGACCGGGCCCGCGTACAGTGGAAACTGGAACGGGAATTTGCCGAGTTTGAAAAGAAGTTTTGACCGACGATTAGCTCGGAGAGCAAAGCCTCGGTGGTGCCGTAAGCCTGGTGTTGGGTGGAGCAGGGCCTTTTGGCCCTGCAATAAACCCTTCTCGATGGCGGGGCTTCAGCCTCTGAGGGTAGGTTTCAATCATGCGTCACGGCACTGCAATGGGTAGTCAATCCGGACGAAACGGGCATGCCGTGCAGAATTCAAAGCCGCCGAACTTTGCTCGGCCTGACCGGGTCGCAGACCCGGTTCCACATGACCAGGAGTGCTTTTAATGGGTCAGACCATCGTTGAAAAAATCGCGCAGGCGCATCTTGCCGAGGGGCCCAAGCGTCCGCTGCGGACTGGAGACTTTGTGGCCATCCGCCCGCATCGCGTGATGACGCACGACAACACCTCGGCGGTGATCAAGAAATTTCAAACCATCGGCGCGAAGAAGATTCAAAATCCCAAACAGCTGGTGTTCGCTCTCGATCACGACATCCAGAACAAGGAAGATTCGAACCTGCACAAGTACCAGGCCATCGAGGGCTTCGCTAAATATCACGGCGTGGATTTCTACCCCGCAGGTTCCGGCATCGGCCACCAGATCATGGTCGAGCGCGGATACGTTCTGCCCGGCATCTTTTGTGGTCGCCTCCGACTCGCACTCGAATATGTATGGCGCGCTGGGAGCAGTCGGCACGCCGATCGTGCGCACTGACGCTGCCGCGGCCTGGGCGACCGGCGATTTCTGGTGGCAGATTCCGCGCTCCATCCAGGTGGTGCTCGAAGGCGCACTGCCTGCGGGCGCGACCGGCAAAGACGTCATCATCACGCTGTGCGGACTCTACAACCACGATGAAGTCTTGAACTGCGGCCGTCGAATTCAGCGGACCGGGCGTCGCCAGCCTTTCCATGGACGCGCGCTTTTCGATTTCCAACATGTCCACCGAGTGGGGTCCGCTGGTCGGCTGGTTTCCGGTGGATGAGGTCACGATCAAATATCTGCAAGGCGTGAAGCAGCGCCTGGCATTGCAGGGCATCGAGCGCTTCGCCGATCGCGACATCACGAACTGGACCGAGAATCCGCCGCAACCCGATCCCGATGCGGTTTACGCCGCCCGCATCGTGCTCGACCTGTCGCAGGTCACGCCGCATGTATCGGGACCGGACACGGTGCAGATCATGGCGTCGCTGGCCGAGATCGAGAAACAGAAGATTCCGATCCAGAAGGCCTACCTGCTCTCCTGCGTGAATTCGCGGGTTGAGGACCTGGCCGCCGCGGCCACCGTGCTGCAAGGCAAGAAAGTTGCGCCCGGAGTGAAGCTGTATCTGGGCGCGGCCAGCAAATGGGTGCAGGAAGAAGCCGAGCGGCGCGGCATCTGGCAGACGCTGCTCGACGCCGGCGCGAATCCTTTGCCGGCGGGCTGCGGGCCGTGTATCGGCCTGGGCGTCGGACTGCTGGAACCGGGCGAAGTCGGAATCTCCGCCACCAACCGCAATTTCAAGGGCCGCATGGGATCGCGCGATGCGAAATGCTATCTCGCCAGCCCGGAGGTGGTGGCGGCATCCGCCGTCGCCGGCTACATTCGCGGACACTCCAAGATGGCGGACCGCACCCCGGCGCGCGAGTACCAGGAATTTCCCACCGGCGCCGCCGCCGAAAAGGTCGAAATCCTCCCAGGCTTTCCCGAACGAGTGAAGGGACGGCTGGTGTTTTTGCCGCAAGACAACGTGAACACCGACGCGATTTATGGGAAGGACTACACTTACCGCGACGACGTCACGCCGGAAACCATGGCCAAGGTGGTGATGGAGAATTACGATCCTCAATTCGCCGCGCGAACCCATGCCGGCGACGTGGTGGTGAGCGGCTTCAATTTTGGCACGGGATCGAGCCGCGAGCAGGCGGTCACCTGTCTGAAGGCGAAGGGAATTCCGCTGGTGATTGCGGCCAGTTTCTCGCAGACCTATTTGCGCAACGCTTACAACAACGGATTCCTGTGCGTTGAAGTCCCGGAATTGGTGAAACAGCTGCGCGAGCAGTTCGCCAAAGAAATCGGCGCGAAAGAAAAGACGATCATTCCCGGAGATGAGATCGCCATTGATTTCACCTCGGGCATGATCACGTGGCGTGGCGAGAAGTTCGCGTTCCCGGCGCTCGGCAGCGTGCCGCAATCGCTGGTGATCGCGCAAGGCGTGGAGAACCTGGTGGCAAAACGGTTGGGGCTGGGTTAAACGTGTGACCGCGGGCGACTTGCCGGCGAACTGCCGAATGGCTGAAATGGTGCCTGTCTTTGTATGACGGATCGGTGATAGACCCTGGCTTCTCGCGCGCGAGTCGCCCGCGACACACAATCTCTGACCGCACAATCTCTAGGAGAAACTGTACGAATGGCAAAACATACAGTAGTGACCATGCCGGGCGACGGAATCGGCAACCAGGTTCTGCCCGAGGCGTTGCGAGTCCTGAAGGCGGTCGGCTTCGACGCCGAATACATCCACGCCGACATCGGATGGGACATCTGGTGCAACGAAGGCAATGCGCTCCCCGATCGCACGATCGATCTGCTCAAGAAGCACAAGCTCGGCCTGTTCGGCGCCATCACTTCGAAGCCCAACAAGGAAGCCCAGGCCGAACTGAAGCCGGAGCTGCGCGGCAAGGGCCTGGTCTACTACAGCCCGATCGTCACCATGCGGCAGAAGTTCAATCTCGATATCTGCATGCGGCCCTGCATCGGCTTCACCGGCAATCCGCTGAACTACATTCGCAAGCGCACCGACGGCGGATTCGACGAGCCCAAGATCGACACCACGGTCTTTCGCCAGGGCACCGAGGGCATGTACGTCGGCGTGGAGTGGACGAACCCTCCGGAGAATGTCCGCGCGGCGCTGAATACGCATCCCCGGTTCAAGGCATTCAACAGCGTGCCCGGGCCCTGATCTCGCGGTCAGTGTGCGCATCATCACGCGAGCGGCGGCGCGGCGCATTGTCACGGCCGCGTTCGAGTACGCCAAGAAGCGCGGCTTCAAGGGCGTGACCATCTGCGAGAAGCCCAACGTGGTGCGCGAGACTTCGGGGATGATGGAAGAAACCGCCAAGGAAGTGGCCAAGGGCTATCCCGGAATCGCGCTCTGGTCCACCAACATTGACGCGCAATTGATGTGGCTGAACAAGAATCCGGAAGAGTACAACGTGATCGTCGCCTCGAACCTGTTTGGCGATATCTTGTCCGACGCCTTCGCTGGACTGGTGGGCGGGCTGGGCTTTGCCGCCTCCGGCAACATCGGAGACGAAGTCGCGGTGTTTGAACCGACGCATGGTTCGGCGCCCAAGTATGCCGAGCTGAATCCTCCGATCGTGAATCCGATCGCCATGATTCTTTCCGCGGCCATGATGCTCGATCACATCGGCGAAGGCGCGAAAGCGGATCGCATCCGCAAGGCCATTGCCGATGTCGTGCAGGAAGGCAAAGTGCGGACCTACGACATGATGCGGATTCCCGGCGGCGCGAAATCGATTGGGCAGGGCGCGGCAAGCACGGTGCAGATGGGCGACGCGATTCTGGCGAAGCTCCGATAAGGATGTTCGCCTCGCGCCGATTGTTCGCGTCGCTTTGCGACTGGAACGCGCGGGGGCTCACCTGGGTCCTTCGCGCGCAAAAGCGGCGCGCTCAGGATGACAGTGAGTCTTATGGGACGGGAATTTATGACCGGTTCAGTGGCAGAAAAATCGGCGGGGGCAGGCGAAGCCGGGCACTGCGGCAAGCGACGTGCGCTCCGACCTGCACGTGGCCATCGAAGCGCGCGACAGCGGCGGCCTCGAGATCACGATGCAGTCCCGGGTCGCGCCCTACTACGGCGACGCCATTCTGGCGCAGGCGCGGCAGGTGTTCGACGTGCTCGGCATCAAGCATGCCCGCGTCGAACTCCGCGATGAAGGCGCGCTGCCCTTCGTAATTTCGGCGCGGATCGAGACCGCCGCGCGGCGCGCCGGGCTGGGCCTCGGGCGCAAGGCTTCGCCGGAAAAGATCGCGCTGCCGGAACCATCGCCGCGCGATCGCTTGCGCCGCTCGCGTCTGTATCTTCCCGGCTCCGAGCCCAAGTACTTCATCAACGCGGCGCTGCACGGGCCGGACGCCATCATTCTCGATCTTGAAGATTCCGTCCATCACGCGGAAAAAGATGCCGCGCGCATTCTTGTCCGCAACACGCTGCGCGCCGTGGATTTCGGCAAATGCGAGCGCATGGTGCGCATCAACCAGTTGCCCCTGGGCCTCGAAGACCTGGCGGAGATTGTTCCCGAATCGCCGGACCTGGTGCTGCTGCCCAAAGTCGGAGCTTCCCGAGCAGGTCGCGGAAACCGACCGCATGATCGGCGAACTCAAGGGCCGCTACGGCATCACGCGCCCCATCTGGCTGATGCCGATTCTCGAATCTGCGCTGGGCATCGAGAACGCATCTCGCCATCGCGCAAGCCAGCAAGAACGTGGTCGCGCTCACCATCGGGCTCGAGGACTACACCGCCGACCTGGGCGTGGCCAAGACAGCGGAAGGCCGCGAGTCGCTGTACGCGCGATCGCGTCTGGTCAATGCGGCGAAGGCGCTGGGAGTGCAGGCCATCGACTCCGTGTTTGGCGACGTCGGCGACATGGACGGCTTGCGGCGCTGGGCGGAAAATTCCCGCGCGCTGGGATTCGAAGGCATGGGCTGCATTCATCCCGGACAGATTCCGGTGATTCATGAGGCCTTCGCGCCGTCGCCGGCCGAGATCGAAAAGGCGTCGAAGATCGTCGCGGCCTTCGACGAGGCACAGCAGCGCGGGCTGGGCGTGGTCAGCCTGGGATCGAAGATGATCGATCCTCCGGTGGTGCAGCGGGCGCAGAAGCTGGTGGAGCTGGCGAAGCGAATGGGCAAGGTCTAGCAGTGCTGCGGGCCAAGAGCTTTAACCACCAAGGACACGACGGTACACACAGGAATTCCTTCGTGATCCTTGGTGTCCTTCGTGGTTATCGGTTTTAGGGAGCGGAATGACGGATCAAGCCGAACTGGCGCAGAACGCCGCGGGACGCATGGTTCCGACCATGGTCAATGGCAAGCCCCAGATTCCTTATCTGGGCGTGGCCAAGTATCAGCCGCGCGGCCGCAAGGCGGCTCCTCCGGTGCGTTCGAGCAAAGATTATCCCGACAACGGCGACAAGCGCGTTCCCGATCTCGAGACTGCGCTGCGCAAGTGCGGACTGCGCGATGGCATGGTGATCTCGAACCATCATCATCTGCGCGATGGCGACCGCGTGGCGCTCATGATGCTGGAGGCCGCGGCGAAAATCGGCGTCAAAGATCTGCTTTGGTTTCCCAGCGCGTCGTTTCCTTCGCAAAAAGCCGCCATCGATCTGATGCAGTCAGGCGTGATCCATCACATCGAAGGCTCGATGAACGGGCCTCTGGGCGACTACTGCACCCAGGGCAAGATGCGCGGCCTGGGCGTGCTGCGCTCGCACGGCGGGCGCTGGCAGGCCATTCAGGATGGCGAAGTGCACATCGACATCGCGGTGATCGCCGCGCCCACGGCCGATGCCTTCGGCAACGCCGATGGATCGCACGGCAAGTCGGCCTGCGGATCGCTGGGCTTCGCGCTGGCCGATTCGATCTACGCCGACAACGTCATCGTGGTCACCGACAATCTGGTTCCCTTCCCCTGCATTCCCTGGCAGATTCAGGGCAACAATGTCGATTATGTCGTGGAAGTCGATTCCATCGGCGATCCGGCGAAGATTGTTTCCGGCACCACGCAGATCACGCGCTCGCCCGACCGCCTGCGGGTGGCGGAGTACGTGGCCCGCTTCCTGCGCGATGCGGGAATCATGCGCAACGGATTTTCCTTCCAGGCGGGTGCGGGCGGCATCGCGCTGGCGTTCGTCGACTACCTGCGCCGCATGATGAAAGAAGATGGCGTGAAAGCGCGCTTCGTGCGCGGCGGCTCGACCCACTATCTGGTGGAGATGCTGCAGGAAGGGCTTGACCGACTACATTCTCGACGGCCAGACTTTCGACCTCGACGCGGTGAAGTCGATCGCCAGCGATCCGCGGCACGTGCCCACGTCTCCGTTCACCTCGTACAACTATCACGGCAAGGGCAACTTCGCTTCGATGGTGGACGCGGTGGTGCTGGGCGCGACCGAAGTGGATGTGAACTTCAACGGCAACGTGGTCACGCACTCCGATGGCCGCCTGCTGCACGGCATCGGCGGCTGGCAGAATTGCCTCGACGCGGGATGCACCATTCTCGCCGTGCCGTCTTTCCGCGATCGCATTCCGGTGATCGTGGATGAGGTGACGACGCTGACCGGGCCCGGCGAGTTGATTGACGTCGTCGTCACCGAGCGCGGCATTGCCATCAATCCGCGGCGTCAGGATTTGCTCGATGCGGTGAAAGGATCAAGCTTGCCCATTCGTCCGATCCAGGACATCAAGGCCGAGGTGGAACGCATCTGCGGCGGCAAGCCGGCCCGGCCGAAGCTGGGCGATCGTCCCGTAGCAGTCGTCAAGTGGGTGGATGGCACCGTGCTCGATACGGTCTGGCAGGTGGGGTAAGACAAATTCGTAGCCACGGATTGACGCGGATTTTGACGGATTCAAATCAAAGTATCTGCAGCGTGGTTCGGTCTCCGTAGACCGCTCATAGTAGCCCGCCATTCAATGGCGGGTGTCTGCGGGGTCTGCGCAGAGGATTCGCGTGCCGTAAGCACGCCCGAAATGGACTCCAGCGTCGTGGGCAAGGTTCAGCCATTCCTACGGGACGGGGATCACGTTGCAAACTTACCCGGCGTTGAAACGCTGGGCTACTATCACCCGTCCCTACGGTAGGGAATATCGAACGTGGCCGGACGCGAATCGCCTGCACTACTCGTTCTTCATCGCATCAATCAACTGAAAAAGCTGGGTGCGGTCCACGACTTCGACGAACGGCTTGCCCTGCGTCTTGTTGCTGACCACATAAATCGTTGGCGTGTGATTGATGCCGACACGCTGGCCGGCGTTCTTGTCTTCGTTGATTGCAGCCGCCAGTTTGCCTTGCGGATCGACTACGAACGGCAGGTCCACTTTGTGGTCGGTGGCGAATTTTTCCGCAAAGCCGCGCAGGGTCGGCGGCGTGATCTCCGGCTGATGCTGGAAAATGTAGTCGCGAAAGTCATTGCCCAGCTGTTTGGACACGGTGTCGAAATAGCGGGCGATGATGGCGGCGTCGAACGACCAGTTGTGCATGGGCAGCGGAAAGTCGTGCCGGACCACTGGAATCTTGTAAGTGCGGCCAGCCTCCGCCACCAGGGGAGCAGCGCGGCGGCAGTCGGGGCACTGCAGGTCTTCAAACACCACCAGCGCGACCTGCGCGCCCTTGGGCGGCCGCAGGGCGGGATCAACGGTCTGGGCCGAAGCCAGGGAAGCAACCAGCAGGAAAGCCAGAGCAAGGCGGTGCAGGAAGTAGTCATAGATTTATTGGATGCAGGTTTTTCCGAGAGTTCCTTTCTCCCCATCCTATGGTAACCGACTGGGGCGCGAAGGCACATGCTAAAAGCTTGAACCAGTAGGGACAGGGCACGAAGAAATGCCCTCACCAAGTTCACAGCAATCGCAACTGGCGGCGCTCCAAGCCCAGCAGCTTCTCTTTGATGGGCAACCCGCCGCCGTAGCCGGTGAGCTTGCCATTGCTGCCGATCACGCGGTGACAGGGGATCACGATAGGAATTGGATTGGACCCGTTGGCCAGGCCAACCGCGCGCGAGGCGTTCGGGTTGCCGATACGCCGAGCCAGTTCGCCGTAGGAAATCGTTTCTCCGAAGGGGATTTCGCACAAACGATTCCAGACCGACAGCTGAAAGGGCGTGCCTTCAGGCGCCAGCGTGAGATCGAAGGCTTCCAACTCTCCGGCAAAATAGGCGCGGAGCTGGCGAATGGTTTCACGAAGGGGTTCCGCATCCTCATGCCACTGCGGATCGGCCTCGACGGGATTTCGTCCGTTTACAAAATCTATGCGCCGCAACGCCGCTAGTCATCGGCGACCAGCAGCAGCGGCCCCACCGGACTATCAATTCTCGTATAGCTCGTAGCGTTCGTTGTTTGAGTTCGCATCATTGTCAAATGCGTTCCTGCGCCTCTATGAAACAGCCAGGGAACCCGCTGCCACACGAGGCCAAAATTCTTTCGCCGGCAAACTCGGAGAAAGTGCCACACCACGTGGATCGACCGCAAGGGGTGGCTGCCAGAGGTAGAGGGCGGCGTAGGCACGCCACGGTCGCCAGGCCTCGGCGCGAGCCTGCAACTCCCTGGGGTCTCGCAAACCGGTGGCGCGGAGCAAGCCTAGGTCGCTGGCGGGAAAGGCGTCAGGTTCACCCAGTGCGCGCATGGCCACGTACTGTGCTGTCCAATCGCCAATTCCGGGTAGTTCGCGGAACCGCTCCAGAAAATCGGTTAGGTTGGTCACCCCGGAAAAAACGATCTTGCCGTCGCAGACAGCCCGGGCCAGCGAGCGAATGCAGTGCGCACGCGCCGAGGCAGTCCAATTTGACCAAGGTCCGCGTCGGCCAACCTTTCTGGCGAGGGGAAGAGATGGGTGAATCCGCTCTCGCTCGCGATGGGCACACCGAAAGCCCGAACCATTCGGCCAGCCAGGGTCGTAGCTCCCTGAACTGTCACCTGTTGTCCCAGAATGGCGCGGATGGCGAGTTCAAAGCCGTCCCAGCAGCCGGGTACTCGTACCCCGGGCCGGGCGGCAATCTGGCGAGTCAGGAGAGGATCACGGCGCAGGTGCAGACCAATCTCATTTGGATCGGCTGACAAATCAAACAGACGCCGTACTCGCTCCACGATCAAAAAGAGCCACTGCGGCTGCGGATGGTGAATGCTCAGAACAATCGACTCCGAGGCATTGTCGAGCGTGGCTTGGATCGAGCCCACCTGATTCTCCAGCGAGAACACACGCCGGTAGGTCTGGCCTTCCACGATTTCGATGCCGGGAATCGCGCGCGGGGCAAGGAACTCAAGCAATCCGACCCAGGAAAAGGGCGGCCTGAAGCGAAGCAAGAAACGATAGCCGCTGTTCGGAACGGAAGCCGCCGGCCGCGAAGCTCTTCGCAGCTGAGTTGGCGTACGCCCGTAGGTCTTGAGAAAGGTCGCGTTAAAGCGCCGGACACTTCCGAAGCCGGATGCGATAGCCACGTCCCGCATGGGCAGGCGGCTCTCGTCGATCAGCTTCTTGGCGAAATGTAGACGCCGGGTTTGAGCCACCGCGATCGGGCTCGCTCCCAGATGTTTTAGAAAGAGACGCCGGAGATGACGGGAGCCGATGCCGAGGCGCTCGGCGAACGCATCCATGTCGCCAACCTCCAGCACGCTCTCGTTCATCAGTCTTAACGCTCGCGATACCGTGGCGGAAGTTCCCATCCAAGCTGGCGTTCCCGGAGAACTTTCGGGCCGACAACGCAGGCAAGGACGAAGGCCGGCTTCCGCAGCCGCCGCAGCGGTGGGAAAGTAACGAACGTTTTGTTCCTTTGGTGGGCGTGCTGGACAGATGGGGCGACAGTAGATGTGTGTAGTCAGCACGCCGATGAAAAAGCGCCCATCGAAGCGCGGGTCTCGAGCGAGTCGAGCGCGGGCGCAGATTTTGGGATCGAAGTGCATCTGGCACCAAGATATCCGATTGGACCGAAAAAGACTGGCCATTTTCGGACATCAATGCCGAAGGATAGAAATCCTAGATCACGGCCGCCTGTTCGCGCCGCTTCGCCTGAATTTCAATGAACACATGCACCAGCGAAACCGCCGCCGGAGTGACCCCGGGAATGCGGGAAGCATGTCCGAGGGTGCGAGGACGGACCTTGATCAGCGTTTCCTGTATCTCGCGGGAAAGTCCGCTGACCGATCCATAGTCGAACCACTGGGGAATGGTGCGCTGCTCGGCCTTCTTGAGGCGTTCGATGGCGCGTTCCTGCTGCAGAAGATAGCCGGCGTACTTGATTTCGGTCTCGACCGACTTGAGTTCGTTGCGGAGTGATGAAGAAAGACCGGCCACGGATTCGCGCGGATTTGCACGGATTTCTTCTTCGAAAAACTCTGGGGCGAGTTCGCGCAGCACTGGAAGCAGGCGCTCGATTGTGATCTCGGGGCGCTTGAGTAGTTGGGCCAGGCTTTGGCCGATGGCGGAACTGTAGTCGTTCGTCGTGGCCGTTGGTCGTTGGCTGTGGCCGAGCTTTGCTCGGCCTGACCGGGTCGGAGACCCGGTCCCACACAGTCCGTGGTGACTTCGGCTATTTGCTCGAGCATCGCTGTCGTCAGCCGGGTGCGCTCGAGCAGCTCCTTCATGGATTCGTGGCGCTGCTGCTTGGCCTGGAAATCGGCCCAGGCAGCATCGGAAATCAGGCCGACGCGGCGGCCGTGCGGGGTGAGGCGGCGGTCGGCGTTGTCGATCCGCAGATGCAGGCGAAACTCGGCGCGCGAGGTGAACATGCGGTAAGGCTCGTTGGTGCCCTTGGAAATCAGGTCATCGATCAGGATCGCGGTGTAGGCCTCGGTGCGATCGAGAATCAGCGGCGCCTCGTTCTTGACTTGCAGCGCCGCATTGATGCCGGCCATCAGGCCCTGGCACGCGGCTTCTTCGTAGCCGCTGGTGCCGTTGATCTGGCCGCCCAGGAACAGGCCGGCGATTTTCTTGGTTTCGAGCGTGCGCTCCAGCTCCGTGGGATCGATGGCGTCGTATTCGATGGCGTAGCCGGGCCGCAGCATGTCCGCGTTCTCGAGGCCGGGAATCGACTTCAGAATCTCCATCTGCACTTCGACCGGCAGCGACGTGCTCATGCCGTTGACGTAAATCTCGTGCGTGTTCAGGCCCTCGGGCTCGAGAAAGAGCTGGTGCGTGATCTTGTCGGGAAACTTGACGATCTTGTCTTCAATCGAAGGGCAGTAGCGCGGCCCGACGGAATGGATTTGCCCGCTGTACATCGGAGAACGATGAACATTTTCGCGGATGATGCGATGCGTTTCCGGCGTGGTCCAGGCAATGTAGCAGGGCACCTGCGAATCGTGATGCGCGACTCGCCGGGTACGAAAGCTGAAGGGCGTGGGATCGGCATCGCCGGGCTGCACTTGAAACTTGGACCAGTCGATGGTGCGGCCGTCGAGTCGCGGCGGCGTCCCGGTCTTGAGCCGGCAACCGCGCAGACCGAGTTGCTTGAGCGCTTCGCCCAACAGCACGGCGGCCGGTTCTCCGGAGCGTCCCGCAGGATATTGCTGCTCGCCGCAGTGGATCAGGCCGTTGAGAAACGTGCCGGTCGTAATAATGACAGCGGCCGCGCCGACGGTGCGTCCGTCGCGAAGGCGGATGCCGGGACTCGCTGCGTCGAGTCGTCAGGTCAGTCGCTCGAGCAAGATCGCACCTTCGGGAGCTGACGACTGACGACTGACGACTGACGACTGCTCACGATCAGATCCGCAACTTCCGCCTGCTTGATCTTCAGGTTGGGCTGCGATTCCAGCACCTCGCGCATCTTCAGGCGGTAGGCCTGCTTGTCGCACTGGGCTCGAGGCGACCACACCGCCGGACCACGCGAGGTGTTGAGCAGGCGGAACTGGATGCCGACCGCGTCAGTGATTTCGCCCATGATGCCGCCCAGGGCGTCCACTTCGCGGACCAGGTGTCCCTTGGCAATGCCGCCGACAGCCGGATTGCAGGACATTTGCGCGATGAGATCGACGTTTAGCGTGTAGAGGGCGGTCTTCAGCCCCATGCGGGCGGCGGCCATGGCGGCTTCGCAACCGGCGTGTCCGGCGCCGACGACGACAACATCGAACTGTTCGGTGAATCGGGCATGGCCAGTTTTCATTCTAGCAAGGTGTGGTGGAGGACGGGCGTCCCGCCCTTCCAGCCGACTCCATGCGGTGCGTTGTGGTAAAGGCATTTTTTCCCCAGCGGCTTGGGTTCCCAAAGGCAACGCGGGTGTTCTGAGACGGCCGTCACAGGGGTTCGTGGCGCCGGCATCTGCCGGCTGCCCCGAAGGCAGGCTGCCTCCGACGGTGGGGCGGGACGGCGGCGCTGCAGGTTGCGGGCCGGGCCGGACCTCCGTATATTGGTGAACACGCCAAAAATGAGGCCTAATATGACAACCCAGGAATTCTTCCAGCAACTGGATGCCCGGATCGCCCCGTTCGATCTGCTTTGCCACCCCTTTTACAAAGCGTGGAGCGCAGGCGAACTGTCGCGTGACGATCTCCGCGAGTATGCCCGGGATTACTACCATCATGTGAACGCGTTCCCTACCTATCTTGCGGAACTCAGCATGCGTCTCGAAGAGAGCGAGTTGCGCCGCGCCGTGCTGGCCAATCTGGCCGACGAAAAGGGCAGCGACGATGCGACCGGCAACAGTCGAGAGCACGCCGAGCTGTGGCTGGACTTTGCCGAAGGCATGGGATCAAGCCGCAACCTGCGGGGACAGAAACCCGTTGCCGAGATTGACAATTTGATGGCTTTTTTCCACGATGTCGCCAGCGAGGGAACGTCGGAAGAGGCCCTGGCGGCGTTCTATGCGTACGAATCACAGGTCCCACGCGTGGCCGCCGAGAAAGCCCGCGGACTCCGGGAGATATACGGCGCCGACGAAAAGACTTGCGGATATTTCACTCTGCACAGCACCGCGGATGTGTACCACTCGCAAATCTGGTGGCAGCAGTTGGCACGGCGCCTGGAACAAAATCCGCAGGCAGCCGAGCCCTGCCCTCGCCGTGGCTGAGAACGCAGCGAAAGCCTTGTGGGGCGCATTAGACGGGATCGAAGCGCGCAGAGTCGCGAAGGCTAAAGCCGCATAGATTTACCAAGCACTGAGCCATCGGGCAAAAGCCGTTGATTCGGTGGCGATCAATGGCTCTTGCTTTTCGACCGCGGCCTCGGCTTTCACGTCGCTTGAGTCCAAAACGACAGACGGGCATCCAGGTAGGCATGGCAAACTCTGACGGTATTCAGCCTGACTGAGGCCATCGCAATTCTCAGCCGTACTCCCGCAACCCTCAATGCCCTGTTGCGCGGGCTGCCCAACCCCTGGGTGCACTGCAACGAAGGAAAAGATACATGGAGCGCGTTCGACATAGTGGGCCACCTGATCTGCGGGGAGCGCACCGACTGGATGCCGCGGGCGCGAATCATTCTGGAGAACGGCGAGGCGCGGCCGTTTGATCCCTTTGACCGCTTTGCGCAGTCACGAGAAAGTCAGGGCAAATCGATCGAGCAGCTGTTGGACGAATTCGCCCGCCTGCGAAGTGAGAATCTGGATGCGCTGCAGGCGCTGAATTTGCAGCCGGAAGACTTGGCCCGCCGAGGACGGCATCCTGCGCTGGGTGTGGTGACGCTGTCGGAACTTTTGGCGACCTGGGCGGTTCACGATCTCACTCATCTGCATCAGCTATCCCGCGTGATGGCTCACCGTTATGGTGATGCGGTCGGTCCGTGGAACGCTTATCTGGGTGTTCTGAAGTGTAGTGGCCACAGCGCTCCGTAGGAGTAATGGCGCCAGTCTGGAACAAACTCCCACTCAGGATGTCCTGCATCTCATGCCCCGCACCATCGGGCTGTCGTCCTGAGCGCCGTCTTTCGTCCCACGAAGCGGGACGAAAGCAAGCGAAGGACCTCGCCATCCTCACAGGCAGTGTCGGCTCAAGCCCAGAAAGCGCATGACCAGATCGGGCAGGTTTTTGGCGCTGCCATCGCCCGAAATGCATGGATCCTTCTTCGGGAGCCCTTCGCGCAGCGAAGACTCCGCTTCCTGAGGATGACAGGGTGGCCGGGCAATGGGTAGACGGGGGACGGTTATGCTTACAGTATCCAGGAGCCGCGCCTGTATCTTCGCCTAGCGGCTGGATCGCGGTTCTTGGCAGGCGTTGTCATCCCGGCGTTCCCCGCAGCTCTCTGAAGTCCTTCCGTGGCGGCATTCTGGGTCGCCCTTCGTAGACTGCGTCGCACTTTTTGAATACGTGCCGGGGCAAAATCCTTCGCCTGGCTCTTGACAAAGGAGAATACGGATATGTCCTTGATGCCAGATCCTACCTTCTATCCCTCACCCGGCATGGCGATGCAGGCCGCGCCGGAACGCATCGCTTACGTGGCCATGCTCAACGTCGGCAAGAGCGGAAAACGGGACGCCATGGGCGTCATCAACGTTGACCCGCGTTCCGCCGCGTATGGTCAGTTCGTCGGCCAAGTGGATTTTCCCAATGACGACAATGAACTGCATCACTTCGGCTGGAACGCTTGCAGCGCGTGTCTCTGCCCACAGGCACCCCACCCGCATATGGAGCGCCGCTACCTGATTGTGCCCGGAATCGGCTCGTCCCGGATTCACATTCTGGATACGAAACCTGACCCCAATCATCCCAAGATCGTGAAGGTGATCGAGCCGGAGGAGTTCATCAAGAAGACAGGCTATACCTCGCCACACACCATTCATTGCGGCCCCGACGGCATCTACGGCAGCGCGCTGGGTTCGGCCACTGGCGACGGCCCTGGCGGCATTTTCCTGATGGACGCCAACACGTTTGAGCTGAAAGGGCAATGGGAGAAGGACCGCGGCCCGCAGAGTCTGGCTTACGACTTCTGGTGGCACCTCGGACACGACACCATGATCACCTCGGAATGGGGTACGCCGAGCATGGTAAAGAACGGACTCGTGCCAGAGTTGCTGCTGGGCGGAAAGTACGGCCACAAACTGCACATCTGGGATCTAGATAAGCGCCGCCACCTGCAGGAAATCGATCTGGGGGCGGAGCAACAGATGGTGCTCGAGCTTCGACCCGCGCACGATCCCAAGAAGACCTACGGATTTGTCGGCGTGGTCATCTCGCTGAAAGACCTGTCGTCCTCCATCTGGATGTGGTATCGCGAGGACGGCGGCAAAAACAGCAAATGGGCAGTCCGCAAGGTGATTGAGATTCCCGCCGAGCCGGCTGATCCAGAAAAACTGCCGCCGCTATTGAAGGGCTTCAAGGCGGTGCCGCCGTTGGTCTCGGACATCAACCTCTCGCTCGACGACCGATTCCTTTACGTTTCGTGCTGGGGTACCGGCGAGTTCATCCAGTACGACGTCTCTGATCCCGCGAACCCGAAAAAGACTGGCTCGATCCACACCGGCGGCATCGTGCGCCAAGCGGCTCATCCCAAGAAGCCCGGCCAGGTGCTCAACGGCGGTCCGCAGATGGTCGAGATCAGCCGCGATGGCAAGCGCGTCTACTTCACCAACTCACTCTACTCTCCGTGGGACGACCAGTTTTATCCCGATGGGGTAAGGAGTTGGATGGTGAAGATTGATACCAGCCCCAAGGGCGGGATGAAACTCGACGAAAAATTCTTCGTCGAGTTCGATGGGTTGCGCGCGCACCAGCTTCGGTTGGAAGGGGGAGACGCTTCGTCGGACTCTTATTGCTACTCGGACGCGAAATGATGCATGTTGGACTGACGTCGACAGGGTTGTGGCTGATGCTGCTCCTCGGCGCCTACCACGGACTCAACCCGGGGATGGGCTGGCTCTTCGCAGTGGCGCTGGGGATGCAGGAGCAAAAAGGGAGCGCTGTCGCACGATCGATGATCCCGATTGCGCTCGGCCATGGGCTGGCCATCGGCAGCGTCGTGCTGATTGCCGCTTTTCTCGGCTTGACGCTGCCACTGGTAGTGATTCGCTATGTAGTCGCCGCAGTCCTGGTCGGCCTTGGCATCTATTGCCTGGTGTGGCATCAGCACCCGCGCTGGGTCCGTATGCGGGTAGGATTCCGGGACCTGACTCTCTGGTCGTTTCTAATGGCCTCGGCGCATGGCGCCGGTTTGATGGTAGTGCCGGTGCTGCTGGGCAGCAGCACGGTCGAAGCCCAGGGCAGTATGGCGGACCACCATCACATGGCATCATCCGTAGGTCCGTTAGCCGGAATACTCGCCACCGGCATCCATACTTTTGCTTATCTTGCAGTGACGGGGCTTGTCGCCTGGCTGGTTTATCGAAAGTTCGGCATCACGATTCTCCGGCAGACGTGGTTCAACTTCGATTTGCTCTGGGCAGTTGCGCTGGTGGCAACAGGTCTTGTCACTCTCCTAGCATAGCCGGCTGTTTTCTTCGTCATAATGGCCCTGACACTTCCGGGTGATCGTCAGTCGACGATCCTCGCTGAGCGCTCAGTCGGAGTGGAAGAAGCCCACTTCGACAGACCGATCTCTGATCTAGCTTCTAAGTACCCCTCGACACGCTCATCGCTTTCGTACCGCAGCCAATTGTAGGGCTCCACGCTATCGCGCGCTGCGAATAGGGTCAGCATACCGAGCAGTACCCTTCACGCCACTTCTCAGTAAAAATGGTAGTACAAACGGAACCACGGACTATTACGATGTTCCCAATCATGCTTTCGGTTGGTCTCTAGCAGGATCTCCCGCTCCGTCTTTTCCCACATGGCATTGACCTCTGCGGGTGAGATCGGGGAAAAGTCTACACCTGAGAGGCGTTCTACTACGTCCTTGTGCGCTCTGGTGAATGCTCGAACTAACGTCGATGGTTCTTGCGCTTCCATATTAGCGAGTGATCCTGCCTAGTCCACAGAGCCCTCGGTTCTTCAACGCTTTCCCCAGGAATGCGGGGAACCCGGATTATAGCGAATCGGCTCGCCGGCGCGGATCACTTTGGTAATTGCCATTGCGCTCATAGCGCGGTCGTGAGGCCTTCAAGGTTGGGGCAGTTTTAGCGGCGCAGGCTGCTGGTCACACCGCCACCGTGATCAGCGGCTTGGTCTTTGCCAGGACTTCGCCAATCTCCACGGCGGGTACTCCGCCGGCTTGAAGAATGCGGAGAAGTTCCCGCGCATACTCGGCTGCGACCGAAATCAGCAAGCCGCCGGCGGTCTGCGGGTCGAATAACATTGTTCTAAGTTCCTCGGCAATTCCCTCTTCGTACCCAACCACGCATTCGGCAAATTCCCGATTGTTCTTTAGTCCGCCTGGAATGTTGCCGGCGCGAATGCAATCCAGAGCGCCTTCCAGTACGGGAATTTGGTGGAGGCTGAATTGAAGCGAGACGTTCGACGCCAGGGCCATTTCTCGGGCGTGACCGATGAGGCCGAAGCCGGTGATATCGGTGAGGGAGTGGACGGGAGATCCTGCCGAGCTGCGCTCGGCCTGGACGGGGCCCTTCGCTGTGCTCCGGGCAGGCTCCGAACCCGTCTCCGCCTGGCCAGTGGTGGCCTCCGTCTGAGCGGAACAGAACTTAACGATGATCTCGCTGGCTGTCTTGTTTAGCGTTGTCATCGAACGGGTGGCAGCGTCTATCCACGATTGCTTTGCCGTGCCTTGCTTGATTGCGGTGGAGATGACGCCGGTGCCCAGCGCCTTGGTGAATAGCAATCGGTCGCCGGGTCGGGCGCCGCCGTTGGTAAACACTCGCCTAGGGTGAATGAGACCGGTGACGGAGTATCCGAACTTGGTTTCCTCGTCGCGGATGCTGTGACCGCCCACGACTGTGCAATTCGCTTCCATCATCTTCGAAAGGCCGCCGGCGAGGATTTGTTCCAGAACTTCGAGGTCGCCACTGGCCGGGAAGCAGACGTGAGCCAGCGCGGTGATGGGCTGTCCGCCCATGGCGTAGACGTCGCTCAATGCGTTGGTGGCGGCGACCTGGCCGAAAGTGTAAGGATCGTCCACAATCGGCGTGAAGAAGTCGACGGTCTGCACCAGCGCGAGGTCGGAGGCGATCTGGTAGACGCCGGCGTCATCGGCGTGATCGAAGCCGACCAGCACGTTGGGGTCATGCTGGCGGGGCAACTTGCCCAGGACTTTCTCGAGGACAGCGGGACTCAGTTTGGAGGCGCAGCCGCCCGCTTTAACGGTTTCGGTGAGCCGCATGGTTTTGACGTCAGGCATAGGAACATTCTAGAAGAAATTGTCGACCGTAAGGTGCGGGACGGGCGTCCTGTCGGCTGGACGGGCGGGACGCCCGTCCTCCAGCGGCTACTTCACCGTCACGTCCGTTACCCGCAACTCGGGATACTCGTGGTTCCAGTCGGCGGTGACGTGCTCGAAGGTAAGGCGGAATGGTTTGCTTTGGGCCGGGGCCAAGGGTGCGATAGCGAGGTCTACGGCCTCGGGATACGGTCCGCTGGTCTGGAGAATGCGCAGTGGCACGTCGTCGGCCTGGACGATCTGGCCGAGAGAATCCTTGAAGTTCACGCGCACCACGGCTCGTGTGACGGTCCGGTCGGCGGTGTTCGTCACCGTGCCATCGAGGTAGGTGACGGTTGACCCTACAAAGTTTTCCGCCGCGCTCATCTTCAGATCGGAGAACCTGATGTTTACGGCGTAAGGATGAGGCGGGTTCGCAATTTTGGCATCAGTGCGGAGCAGCAGGGACGCGAGGACTACCACTACGACTACGATCACAACGCCAAACGCGATTGGGAGCCAGTTGGAGCTGCGGTCGTCCCCCGTCGAGACTGGAGCGGGCTGGAGCAGGCTTCCCATGGGTCGATTGTACGCTTGACCATGAGGCGGGGATTTCAGATTGCAGAGTCTAGATGGCAGACTTTCAACCCCGGAGGATTTCAATCTGCAATCTAAAATCTACAATCTGAGATCGTCACTACTCGCCGCCGACGATCAGGCCGTCGAGGCGGATCGTAGGGCACGCCATGGCGCCGCGAAATTCAAGATCACTGCCGATCTCGGAAATGTTGAAGAACATCTCTTTGAGATTTCCCGCCACCGTGATCTCTTCGACCGGATAGGTCAGCTCGCCGCCCGAAATCCATAGCCCGGAGGCGCCGCGGGAGTAGTCGCCGGTCACCAGGTTGGCGCCGTGGCCGAGAAATTCGGTGACGTAGAGACCCTCGGGAATTTCCGCAATGATTTCTTTCGCGGTCTTCGTTCCCGGCTCGAGAAAATAATTTCCCGGGCCGATTCCCGGAGTGCCGGCCAGTCCACGAGAGGCATTGCCCGTGGTCTGAAGACCGAGCTTCTTGGCGGTGTAAGTATTCAGCAGATACGACTTCAACACGCCCTTCTCGATAACGACGGTGCGCCGCGTCGGGATGCCTTCGCCATCGAATGGCGACGTGCCGAAGCCGCCGATCATGGTGCCGTCGTCAATCACGGTGACCTGTTCGCCCGCGATCTTCTCGCCCAGCTTGCCCGCCAGAAATGACGCGCCGCGATAGACGGAGTCTCCGTTGATGCCTTCAAAAATATGGCCCAGAATGGACGTGGCGACCATGGGATCGAGGATGATGGGGACTTTGGCGGTTTTCACCTTGCGTCCGCCCAGGCGCCTTAACGTGCGCTGGGCCGCGATCCTCCCAACCTCTTCCGGAGAATCCAGGCGGCCGAGGCTGCGGGCGACCGAAAACCAGTAGTCGCGCTGCATAGCCCCGTTCTCGGATTGCGCGATGGGCACGGCCGCAATCGAACAGTAAGACCGTCGGTACTCGCCGACAAATCCGTGCGAATTGGCTAGCACTTTGTGACCGGTGGCGGCGTCGAACGAGCCGCCGTCTGAATTCTTGATGCGAGGGTCGTAGTCGAGCGCGGCCTTCTCGGCGCGGCGGGCGTAGTTGATGCGCTCTTCGCCGGGCAGCGAGTACACGTCGGCGGAGTAGAGATCGAGATCGCCAGGTAGCGAGCCGAGTTGCGAGGCCTCCGGAATGCCGCTGAAGGGATCTTCCGATGTGATCCTAGCCAGCTCCAGCGCGGACTTCAACATCCGGTCGAGCGCCTCGCGGGAGAAGTCGCTGGAATAGGTGCTGGCGGAGCGCTGGCCGTGAAAAACCCGCACGCCGATGGAGCGCGAGCCGGCTTCTTTTAACGTCTCCACCTGGCCCAGGCGTACCAGCGTGGAGAATTCGTCGCCCTCGCGGACTACGCATTCGGCGGCAGTAGCGCCCCCGGCCATGGCTCGGCGGACGATGTCCTGAGCGACTTCCCGAAGATCAGTTTCTAGTTTCTGGTTTCCAGTTTCTAGTTGAGTCTGAGACATAAGAAAAAATGATTTCAGATTTGTGATTGCAGATTTCAGATTTAGAACCGGGTAGTCACGTTTTCAAATTTCAATCTAAAATCTGCAATCTGAAATGTTCTACTGCATGAATCCGCCGGGATCTTTCTTTTGCGTGCCACCGACGGTGAGGCGGTCAACTTTCAGCGTAGGTATGCCGACTCCGACAGGTACGGCCTGTCCATCTTTGCCGCAGGTGCCGACGCCTTCGTCGAGTTTGAGATCGTTGCCGACCATGGAGACGCGAGTGAGAACGTCAGGACCGTTGCCGATCAGTGTCGCGCCCTTGATGGGAGCGGTGACATGGCCGTCTTCGATGAGATAGGCCTCGGAGGCGGAGAAAACAAATTTCCCGCTGGTGATGTCCACCTGTCCGCCGCCGAAGTTCACGGCGTAGACGCCGTTCTTGACCGAACGAATGATGTCTTCCGGATCGTCCTGTCCGGCGAGCATATAGGTATTCGTCATGCGTGGCATGGGGATGTGTTCGTAACTTTCGCGGCGGCCGTTGCCGGTGTCGGCCATGCCCATCAGGCGGGATGAGAGTTTGTCGCTCAGGTATCCCTTCAGAATTCCATTTTCGATCAGAACCGTGTTCTGCGTGGGCTGACCTTCGTCGTCCACATTGAGCGAACCGCGGCGCCAGGGCATGGTGCCGTTATCTACCACGGTGCATTTTTCGCTGGCTACGCGCTTGCCAATGAGCCCGGCGAAAGCCGAGGTCTGTTTGCGATTGAAATCGGCTTCGAGCCCGTGACCGACGGCTTCGTGCAATAGCACGCCGGGCCATCCCGGACCGAGCACCACTTCCATTTCGCCGGCCGGAGCTTCGCGGGCGTCGAGTTGGAGGATGGCCTGTCGAGAGGATTCCTTGGCGAAGTATTCGGGAGTCTTTTCTCCGAAGAAGAAGTCGAGCGCGACACGTCCGCCGCCGCCGGAGCTGCCGCGAGCGGAATTTCCCTCCGTCTTGGCGATGCAGGAAACGTTCATCCGGGCTAAGGGTTGCGAGTCCTCGGCGAAAGTGCCGTCGGAACCTACCACTAGGATGTTGCGCAACTCGTCGGAATAGCTGGCGCGAACTTCTTTGATGCGCGCATCATAGGCGCGGGCCGAAGCGTCGGCACGCATCACCAGTTCGACCTTGGCTGTAATTTCGGCGTCCACGGACGGCAGCGTTACCGGATAAAGACTTCGTGCCGGCTTCTCCTGGAATCCCACCACCGGGGTCTTGGAGGGGCCGCTGGCGATCAGCGCAGCCGTGCGAGCGGCGTGCAAAATGCGCTCGGCAGAAAGATCGTCGGTGTACGCGTAGCCGGTGCGCTCGCCCACTACTACGCGAACGCCGCATCCGGCAGAAATTCCCTGGGAAGCCGACTTCACCATGGACTCGTCCACCATCAGTGAAGTAGATGACAGATATTCGAAATAGAGGTCGGCGTATTCGCCACCGGCTGAGAGGGCTGCCGCCAGATAGCGCTCGAGGTCATGTTCCGTGAGGCCGTAGTGCTGAAAAAAGAACCGATTCTTGTCCACGATATTTAGATGTCCTTGGACTGGAAAAGACTCCCAGGGGTTCCTCATTATCCCACACGCTTCGATGGAGAAAGGGCGTCCCGCCCGTCACGCACTTTCGTCATGCACTTCCCCGTGGCCCCCTCACAATGGTCACACATCACAGACAGGAGTTCACGAAGATGAAAGCATGTAATTGTGACTCCTGAGTCACTGGCTCGAACGGTAGGGGATTTGCTCGCTCAGGACGGTGTTCCGGAAACGGCGCCGCGATATGGAACTGGAAATAGACCCCAGATCTCGCGACGGTGCGTGATTTATTTCTCCGGCCACGCTCCCAGCAAACGGCGGACGTCCACCAGCTGTGCCAGGTGATAGGCATTGTGATCGGCAACCAGCAAGGCTTCGCGCAGGACAGTCTGGCCGTCTCCCCAGGGAATGTGCGCATACAGGTCAGTTTTCGGATTGGCAACCAGGTCCTGTATCGACTTCAAATCCCGGCGAAATTTCTTGATGCTGGCATTCCAGGCAGAAGCGCTGGGCGGAGCCTCGGTACGCGGCCAAAAGCCTTTGGGCCAATCGGGTGAAACGTGTTTTCGCTTTTGGCTGAATTCGAGGATGTCCCATTGCGCGATGCGCATATGCTCCAGCAGCATCCACGCGGAGTGGGGCAGGTCGGTCGGTTTTTGTCCCCGCAATTTGGCCGGGATGCCTGCGATCGCTTCTTCGAACCTGGCGTGGGCGCTTCCGCCCTTGAGCAATTCAATCAAATGGCGTCGCAGGGATCTGTCCTGATCGTTTTTCATAAGTCCTGGCCCACCCTTCTGAAGATCCGCGTCAGGTTCTGCGCTGGCGTCATCCCGAGGGACTTCAGTCCCGAAGGATCTGGCGGGCAGCGGTATTGATTGCCGAGCGAAGTCCTATCTGCTCCGCGCAAGATCCTTCACCGCTGAAAGCGGTTCGGGATGACGCATTGAAAATAGGAGAAGAGATCCTCAAAGAACTATCCAGTTTTTGCAGGAAATTGACAAGCCCCGCGTAGACAGGAATCATCCTCCCGCGCTAACCTAACGAACTGAAGGAGTTCCTCATGCGTCTATGGATGGTTTTGCTGGTAACTGTCGTTATAGGAACTGGACTGCACTCTGCATTTGCGGCAATGCCCGCCGTGGGCTCTGCTGCACCCGACTTCACCCTTCCTTCACAGGATGGCACACAAGTCAGCCTCAAAGATTTCCGGGGAAAGTGGGTGGTACTTTATTTCTACCCCAAGGATGGAACGCCGGGATGCACCATCGAGGCGCATAACTTTCAGCGCGATCAGCCGCAATACGCGCAACGCAACGCGGTCGTGGTCGGAGTCAGCGTGGATACCACCGACTCCCACAAAGAGTTCTGCTCCAAGGAAGGCCTGAACTTCAAGCTACTGGCTGACACTGAGCATAAAGTGGTGAAGCAGTACGAGTCCACGATGAACTACAAGGGCGTGGAAATCGCCGCGCGCAACACCTTCATCATCGATCCGCAGGGCAACATCCAACGCGCCTATACCGGTGTGGACCCGAACAAGCACAGCCAGGAAGTGCTGACGGCCCTGGACGAGTTGCAGAAGGGCGCCTCCGGTTCGAAGTAGGCTTTGTCTGGATGGAGGACGGGCGTCCCGCCCGTCTTCCATACCTGCTCGGCGCTCTTCCTGGGACATCTAAACTTAAAAGCATGAATGTTCGCCCCGAGCAGATTCCCTATCGCGACTTCTATCGACTTCTCCTTGGCTCCGTCGCTCCCCGTCCCATTGCCTGGGTCTCCACGCTCAATGAGGGACAGCTGAACCTGGCGCCATTTTCCTTCTTCAATGCGGTGTCGGCGAAGCCGCCGCTGCTGGGCTTTTCCCCGTCGCTGCGCCTGCTGGATGGCCAGTCCGCTCCCAAGGACACCCTCCACAATATCCGCGAAACGGGCGAATTTGTGGTGAATGTCGTGACCTTCGCCGTGGCCGAAGCCATGAACCTGACCAGCGGCGATTACGACAGCTCAGTCGACGAGTTCGCCCTCGCGAAACTGCACACTCGGCCTTCGCAAGTGGTGCGTCCGCCGCAGGTGGCGGAATCTCCGGTCAGCTTTGAGTGCAAACTCAACCGGATCATTGATTTTGGGACGGAGCCGCCAAGCGGAAGCCTGGTGATCGGGGAGATAGTGTGTGTTCACCTGGAGGACGACGTCCTTAAAGAAGGCCGCCTCGATGGCGATTCGCTCGACTTGATCGGGCGCATGGGCGGAATCCAATACTCGCGCACCACTGAACGCTTCGAGCTGAAGCGGCCTGAAGTTCAGCCTCCAGCAACTCCACATTCCAGGAGATAGGCCACCCGCCTAGCGGATGGAATCGCGCAGTTCGATGAGGGCATTGTCCGCCGCCGTCAGCCGGATCAGACCGAAACGGGGATAGTCGAGGTCAATGACGGTGAAGATCGTGATCGAAATGACCATCGCGTAGAGCAGTCCGTGAAACCAACTGCGGCTCTTTCGCCTGGCCATATCGTAGCCCGCGATCAATCCGCTCAGCAGGGCGACACAGATCGACAAGCCAAAGATCAGCGGTGGCAGGTGAGTGTGCAGGGCGATGGTGCGCGACGTGGTGACGTCAATCATCTCATTCAGCGCCGGCAGCAGTAGCCGCGGCACGTTCTGGGTGGGATCGTTGCGGCTGCCTGTAATAGCACGTGACCAGATTTCCTGTTGCAGCTTCCCAGCCCGTTGCAGATTCGCCTCGGCCGCCGGCAGATTGGGCAGTTTCTCGTAAACGTCCAACCGCGTATCCAGGTATTGGCGAAAAAGCTGGTGCATCTCCTGCTGCTGGTTGGCGGGCAGCAAGTCCAGTCGGAGATACGCTGTGGCGATGGCGTTGGACTCCTGAACGATCAGCTGCCGCCTCTGGTCGAGATGAGTGATGCCATTGGCAAAAGTGAATCCCAGCAGCAAACCCAGGAGGGCGAAAACAGCGGCCTGAATGGCGGATGTGCCTTCGTGGGCGGCTTCGGTCTTTTTCGCAACATACGAACCCATGCGATAGCCCACTTCGAGGCAGATCGTCATCCCGAAAAATAAACAGATCGAAATTACAACCGCCAGCCGTCCGGGATTCATAGAGTCGAGTGCCTGGTCATGGAGCGCCGAAGGCCCAACAGTCTACCGGAAGCAGGGTCGGGTGCGTTTCAGAAATCTCCGTGGGCACCAACACGTAGCAACAGATGCCCCCTCTGTCCGCCCGAGCAAGGCTCCGTTATTTCGTCCCGGCAAAAACCGGGTCGAGCTGCGCTCGACTGGATAGCTGAGGACAGCTGTCCCTACGCAGACCGTGGTGATGCCTGGCTAGTTGAAGTCAATCTTTTCGAAACCCAAACCTTGCAGCAGGCTGGTGATTGTCTGACTCGCGTTTTGTTGGGCCGTGCGCAGGATGCCGTCGGCCAGCGCCGCTTCTGTCAGTTGGCGTTCTGCCTGCTGGCGCACTTGCGATTCGAGATTGGGATCGGTGGGGACCAGAAGCCCGGTCTGGCGGGAGTAGACTCGCGTCTTCGCACTGTCCAGCCGCGTGCTGAAAACCTGCGTGGCGGGAACGTGCAGCTGGACGTGCTTGCCTTCCACCCGAACATCGCCAGGCTTGAGGGTGGAGAAGTCAATCCCGGCAACGACCTCGCCGTGGACGAGGAGCAGAATGCGATCTCCGGCCAGGAAATCCGGAAAGAGAGGATTTTCCTTGGCACCGCTCACTATTTTGTCCATGGTGTAGACCACTGTCTCCAGGCGCTGCAGCCGCTGGATGCGGTCCACTACGGCGGGCTGGCTCACGTCAATGCTGAGGGTCCTGCCCGTCACTGCAGACCACACGCGGCTCAACCAAGCCGGATCGGAATTCCGCGACAGCAGGATGAATCCGAAGAGGCCGAGCAGCGATGCGCCGAGGAACAATCCAATGACCAGGGTAACGGCGACGGATACCGATAATCGGGCGGCCTTCGGAGCGTCCGGCATGGAGCAAGGTTAACATTGGAAGTAGGCGGCGATGTGGAACGAAAGTCTTTTCCGTTCATTATTTTATGGGCACGAATCACCTGGGACGGCCGGTTGTCCGGCGGAGGGCAACTCAGTTGATTCGCTTTCGGCAAAAACCGCGTCGAGCTTTCGCTCGACTGGACAGCTGAGGACAGCTGCCCCTACGCGGTTCGTGGCGGACGCTTCTTTTTCAACAGGGTTGGTCGGGGATGCTTTGTGCAACGAAATGGTTGCATTTTTACGTCACACCAAGGTAAGATGCACATTGAACGCAGCAGTAAGCGTTTAACTCGTCGCTGTACGCCCTTTCTTCCATCGGTTCAAAATGTGGCCCAATAGTATGCGTGGGGTGACCCTATCTCGCCTCGCAACAGGTTCGGAGAGACCTTATGGCGTGGTACGCGTATTGCATCACTGAACAACAGACCCTAGCCAACGGAACCCGTTCTCGTCGTCCTTCCTTACTGGAAGGGGTTCAAGGCGTGAACGGCGCTACCGTTCTGACCTATCCCAGCGGTGAATTCAACATAGTCGTCAGCGAATACGAGCGCGATAACGTGCAGTTCGGGGAGAAAAACGTCCTCGAACACGCCCGTGTCGTGAGCGTCTGCTTCCGCAGCGGAACCGTTTTACCGTTTCGTTTTGGGACGATTTTCGACACCGACGACGCCCTACGGCATGCCGTAAGGTCCAATCGCCGGGCTTTCGGCCAGAGCGTTGCCCGCTTGCGCGGCAAGGCTGAGATGCACCTGAAGCTGCGGGTCAAGGATGGCTCGCTGCGCGAAGCCATGGCCGAGATCGTACTGCCCGACACAGTGGGCGGCGATTACCTGATCAAGCTGCGGGAGAAGGCTTCCCAGGATCGCGAACGGCGAACCAAGGCCCGCGCGCTCTCGGTACAAGTCCATAAGTTGTTCAATCCGCTCGAAGAAGAGATCAGCTGCAAGCGAGTGGATTCCGACGGAATGCTGATCGATATCGCCCACCTGATTGATTCCAAATCCATCGAAAAATATCAGAACCGCTACAGCAGCGCCGCCAAGCAGTTGAAGAACTGCGAACTGGCGATCAGCGGACCCTGGCCGCCTTATCACTTCCTGCCGGGTAAGCTGCGGATGGTCGCGGGTAACTCCTAAGAACGGACTTCAGACCTCGGACTTCAGCTTTTTGGCTGAGGTCCGATTGGCTGAGGTCTAGGGTCTGAAGTCCTACAGTATGCAGCGAATGTGCAGGATTCTGCATTTCAACCATGTTCCGTCTGCCTGTGATTTCCTCGCCAAGCACTACTCTGTCCATCGCTAAATGCATATCTTGCAATAGTTTGCCGACGGACCTGCATTAGACGGTTTGATTCCACGGCTTTGGTTGCGCAAATGCACTTGATCAGGTCACCAAAAGAGGCCGCTAAACAAATGACCTTCACTCTCTGTTTTTCGCGACATCTCTCTTGTTGCCGTTCCGGCCGCCGGATCGGCTCACCGCATCGCCATTCCTGACTCAACCTTCCACCTTGCCTCTTTTAATTGTGGCCCCAGCAATGGGGCCATTTTTTTTGCTGGGTTCAGACTGGGCCGAGACGTGCGGGACGCCGTCCTCTATTTCCTGGACGGCGTCCGCTCCCCGATTCCAACAAGTTATTACCGGGGAACTCCGGGTTGGTTAGACTTGTCTACCTTTCTTATGAAGACTTTCCTGCGCGGCCTGGTCGTGGGCCTGGTTTTGGTGGTCTGCTCTCCATCCGCTGTGCGAGGTACAAACCGCGCTCCGGCGCAAGGTTCCCGAGATGTCCTTCTCTCCACCATGCAGCGGGAGTTGCAGCGTGCCCAAGGCCAGTTGGGGCAGCTGAATCCGGCGCCCTACTTCACCAGCTACTCGGTGTATGACGAGGAAGGGACCGTTGTGGTCGGCGGCTTGGGGAGCTTGCTGAATTCGACGCAGTTCCATAGGCGCATGGGAGAAGTCACGATGCGTGTGGGAAGCGCTGCGCTCGACAACACGCACCAGGAGAGCCGTCCTTCCGGCATGAGTTCGGGGCTGGTTCCCTTGCAGGACGATCCCGACGCGGCAGCGCGAGTCCTGTGGCAGCTTACCTACCAGGAGTACCGTCAGGCTGCGCAGACCTATCTGAACGTCAAGACTGCGGCGGCGGTCCGTACCCAGGAGGAAGATACCTCGGCTGACTTCGCCGACGCCAAGCCCGAGGTGCACCTGGATTACGCCATGCCGGCGTTCCATCTCGACCGCAAAGATTGGGAAGACCGGGTTCGCCGCTACTCCAGTCATTTCCTCAAGTATCCCGAGATCTACTCTTCGGCGGTGATGGTGATTGGGCAGAAAACGCAGGTGCGTTTTGTCTCGACCGCAGGCGCCCAACTGGCCACGCCGGGGACGATCATACGGCTGATGATTGAGGCTGAGACCCGGGCCGACGACGGGATGGAGTTGCTGCGGGTGGAAACCTTTCAGGCCGACACGCCCGACGGCCTTCCGGGTGAAGCTGAGATTGCCGCCAAGATCGACAAGATGGCTTCCGACCTGAAGGCCCTGAGGAGTGCGCCCATGGCCGAGCCCTTCGATGGACCGGCGTTGCTCTCGGGCAGGGCGGCCGCGGTTTTCTTTCACGAAGTGCTGGGCCATCGCCTGGAGGGCCACCGCCAGCGCGGCGATCAGGAAGGCCAGACTTTCACCAAGAAGATCAATCAGCAGGTGCTCCCTCCGTTTCTCAGCGTGATTGACGATCCCACGCAGCGCAGCCTGAACGGAATGGACCTAGGCGGCTGGTACCAGTATGACGACGAGGGTGTCCCGGCTCAGCGCGTGGATGTGATCAAGGACGGTATCCTTCGGAACTTTCTGATGTCGCGTATGCCCATCAAAGGCTTCACCCAATCGAACGGACACGGGCGAGCGCAAGCCGGACTGATGGCGACCGGACGTCAGGGCAATCTGATTGTCAGCTCGACCCACACCGCGAAAGATTCCGCGATGCGGCAGAAGCTGATTGACGAAATCAAGAAGCAGGGCAAACCCTACGGTCTGTACTTTGAAGACATCGAGGGCGGATTCACGTTGACCACGCGCTCGTTGCCGCAGTCGTTCCAGATTTTGCCGGTGCTGGTGTGGAAGGTCTACCCCGACGGCCGCTCGGATGAACTGGTGCGCGGCGTAGACATCGTGGGAACGCCGCTGGCTGCGCTCAACCGGATTGAGATCACGGGAGAGAAGACGGAAGTGTTCAACGGTGTCTGCGGAGCGGAGTCAGGCAGCGTTCCGGTTTCCGCGGCTGCGCCGGCTATGCTTTTCTCCGAGATGGAAGTGCAGAAGCGGGCGCACTCGCGGACGCGGCCTCCGATTCTGCCGCCGCCTATGTGGGAGAAGAGTGCGGGCGTCGGACCTCGGACTTCGGACCTCGGACGCGAGACGTCAGACGTCGGATCTCTGCCGAGCGGAGGGCAGCAATGATCCGTTTCCGCCGCCTGCTGGCCCTCCTCACCGCTTTGTTGCTCGCAACCGCGGGCCTGCTTGCGGCCCAGAACTCAGCTTCTGCAGACGATCCCGTGCTGCGCGCCATGCTGGCGGAGATGCAGCGCTCCAAAAGCCAGCTCAAGCTTGCGGACGTGCAGGCGCCCTATTACGTGGACTACCGGCTGACCGACGTCGATCAGTACATGGCCGAGGCGGCGTTCGGCGCGGTGCGGACGGCGTTGCGAACCCGCGTCCGCATGCTGCGCATTGTGGTGCGCGTGGGCGACTACAAGCAGGACAGCTACTACGGCCCGGGAGAGGGCGTGGTTGACGTTGGTCCGCTCGACGATGATGAAACCGGGCTGCGGCACCAGTTGTGGCTGGGCACCGACCGGGCGTACAAGGCGGCTTCCGAGGCGCTGACCGCCAAACAGGCTGAACTCAAAGAAATACTCGGTAGACCAGCAGGTGGACGACTTTGCCCACGCTTCTCCGGTCCAACTGGTTGCGCCGATTGACAAAGCTCGACTTTTCTGCCGAACCGTGGCTGGCCACACTGCAAGAGGCGTCCGGACTCTACAAGAGCAATCCGCAGATCCAGTCGCTGAATGCTTCGCTACGTTTCACCGTCACCAACCGGTATTTCGTCAGCTCGGAAGGGGCGGTGGTGCGCACCGCCGACAGCTTCTATCAAGTATTTGTTGGAGGCTATACTCAGGCGTCCGACGGCATGCGTCTGGACCGGTCACATGGCTACCAGGTCCGGCAGATGAAGGATCTGCCAACGAAAGCAGAAGTGCTGACACGCACCCAAGGGTTGCTGACAAGTTTGAAACAATTGCGCGAGGCGCCGGTGAGCGAGGAGGAATATCGCGGTCCGGTGCTGCTCTCGGCGGACGCAGCCGCCGGCGTAATGTCCGAACTGGTGGGACCGAACCTGCTGGGCAATCGGCCGACGCTCGGCCAGAACGCCCGCACCACCGGAGATTGGGCCAACAACTACAAGAGCCGAGTTCTGCCCGATTTTCTTTCTGTGGTGGACGATCCGACACTGACCACCTTCGAGGGGCATGCCCTGCTGGGCAACTATGAGGTGGACGACGAAGGCGTGAAGGCCAGCCGGGTCTCGCTGATCGAGAAGGGTCAGCTGGTCAGTTATCTGTTGAGCCGCGAACCCATCCGGGATTTCCCCAACTCCAACGGCCACGGTCGGGCGTCAGTGACGGGTCCGCCCACGTCAAGCCTGGGAAACTTGATTGTCCAATCTTCCGACGCGCTCAGCACCGATGAACTGAAAAAGAAATTGATCGAAGCCTGCAAGCAGCGCAACCTGCCCTACGGGTATTTCGTAGCGAACGCTGGGGCCGCGCCTGACCCCGCGACTGCTCTATCGCGTCTCAACCAAGGACGGACACGAGGAGTTGGTTCGAGGAGCGGTGTTTGGGGACCTGGACACGCGTGCCCTGCGCAACGATATCGTCGCCGCAGGCAAAGAATTCGACTCGGAAGACCGGCTTGATCCCATCCCGCAGAGTGTGGTGAGCCCGGCTTTGCTCTTCGACGAACTGGAAGTGAAACGCGGCGACATCGCCAAGCAGAAGCTGCCGGAATACCCACCTCCTGCAGGAACAGAGTAGTCTGGATGTGAGCGCGAGCGTCCACGCTGTCGCACCTGGAAAATCTGCCTTGACTGTCGTACTGAGGTGTTTCTTGATCCACGTACGAAGTGTGATCTGTCTGCTGATGTTGTCAACACTGTTCACGGCACCTGTTCTCGCGCAGAAAAGGCCCCGCGCCGATTCCGATTACGAACGCCCCCAAGCTCCAGCCGCACCCTCATTGCCGGCGCCGCTGCTGCAGGAACTCGACAGCCATCCGCGAGGCGGCGCTTAGCGACGACTACGCCTACGAGCAAGTGGCCCATCTGACGGAAAATATCGGCCCGCGCCCGGTGGGTTCTCCGCAAGCCCAGGCTGCCATCGAATATGTTGCCGGAGAGATGCGCAAACTGGGCCTGGAAGTGCGCCTCGAGCCGGTACAGGCCCGACACTGGATCCGCGGGGCCGAATCGGCCGAACTGGTGGAGTATTCGGGACAAGCTCCGGGAAGCACGCAGAAAATTGTGCTGACTGCGCTGGGCGGAAATCATCCCACACCGCCGGAGGGAATCACGGCCGACGTTGTCGTGGCCAACAGCTTCGCCGATTTGGATCGCTTGGGGCGGCAGAACGTGGCGGGCAAAATTGTGCTGTTCAACGTGGCCTTCGACAAAAAGAAAGCCGACAACGGCTATGCCGGCGAAGCCTACGATGAAGCGGTGGTTTATCGTGCGCTGGGAGCAAGACGGGCAGCCGAATTGGGCGCCGTGGGTTCGCTGGTGAGGTCAGTCGGAGGCGCTAACTATCGCCTGCCGCATACCGGGGGAAGCCGTGCCGTCGACATTCCCGCCGGAGCTGTCACCAGCGAGGACGCCGACCTGATCGCTCACCTTACGTCTCAAGGAAAAGTGCGCATGCACATTATTCTGACTTCCCAAACCGCGGAAGAGGTCAGCACCTTCAATGTAGTGGGAGACCTGAAAGGCTCCGAACATCCGGAGCAGGTAGTGATCGTTTCCGGACACCTCGACTCATGGGACCTGGGAACTGGCGCGATTGACGACGCCGCCGGCGTGGCGGTAGCCATGGAAACTGCGCAGTTGATGCAGCAACTGCATCTGCGTCCCAAGCGAACCCTGCGGGTGATTGCCTGGATTGACGAAGAGAACCTGGGACGCGGCCATATGGAATATGCCAAGGCGCATGCGGCGGAGTTCCGCCAGCTTGTGGCTGCGATGGAGAGCGACCTAGGAGCGTCGCATCCTCTGGGATTCAAGGCCAAGATCACCCCGGACGCCGCGGCCCGGCTGCAGCCCGTTCTGGACGTCCTTCGGCCTGCGGGAGCAAACCTGCTTCTGCTGAGCCATGACAGTCCGGAGGCTGATATCGATCCTTTCGCCAAGCAGGGAGTGCCCTCTTTCGGGCTATTGCAGGATGGCCGGACATACTTCAATTACCATCATACGGCCGCTGACACGCTGGACAAGATCGTCCCCCAAGAACTGCGCGAGAACGCGGCCGCTATGGCGGTGATGGGATACGCGTTGGCGGCGATGCCTGATCCTTTGCCGCGCTGAGCTCTACGGACCGTGCATCTATTTCCCCGCCGAACCATCTAATAACACTGAGTACATGGTTATGGGGAATACATTTAAGACCGCGTTTCTGCTTACAGCGCTAACGCTGTTGCTGATGGCCGTGGGTCGCGCTCTTGGCGGACCGAACGGTATGTTGCTGGCTCTGGGCATTGCCGTGGTAACGAATTTCGTCGCCTACTTCTTTTCCGACAGGATCGCGCTCAGGACTTACCGCGCTCAGGCGGTAACGAGAGAGCAGTTGCCTCGTGTCTACAACGTCGTAGAGCGTCTGACGCAGAAAATCGGCTTGCCCATGCCGAAGATCTACGTCATTCCTACGGATTCGCCCAACGCCTTTGCGACCGGGCGCAATCCCAAGCATGCCTCGGTTGCGGTCACCGAGGGTATCCTGAACCTGCTCAATGATGAGGAGCTCGAAGGCGTGCTGGCCCACGAACTGGGACATGTAAACAACCGCGACATCCTGATCAGTTCGGTCGCCGCTACCATCGCCGGCGCGATTACCTGGCTGCGCTACGGCGCGTATTTCGGCGGAATGGGCGATCGCGACGATCGTCGCGGTGGGGCCATGGGCGGTCTGCTCATGCTGGTTCTCGCCCCGATTGCAGCCATGATGATTCAGATGGCGGTTTCACGTTCGCGAGAATACGCAGCTGACGAAACCGGCGCACACTTTACCGGCAATCCCTACGCTTTGGCCAGCGCGTTGGCTAAACTGGACGCCTACTCGCGTCGTGTCCCAATGATGGGAACGCCGTCTACGGCGCACCTGTTTATCGTTCAGCCGCTGCTGGGGATGAATTTTGGCAACCTGTTCTCTACTCACCCGCCAATCGCCAAGCGCATCGAGCGCCTGACTGGAAGGCCGGCAGAGTTTATGCAGTGAGGCGGCGTCGGACTTCGCCCGGCTAGAACTCAAGAGTTCGGAACATAACGCCTGACGTCCGACGTCTGCTTGTGACGTTCGTAACGTCTTCCGCCCGCCTCAACCGCTGCAATCGCATAGTAAACTTTCTCGATGTCGCCAGAAACCGCAATCGCCGTGTCCCATCGTGCGACGCAGCTGGAAATCGCCTTACGTAAGGTGATTCGCGGCAAGGATGATGTCATCCGGCTCGCTCTGGTCTCGGTGCTGGCCCGAGGACACCTGTTGATCGAAGGCGTCCCTGGGGTGGGCAAGACGACGCTCGGCCAGGCACTGGCGCGGGCCATCGACTGCGGCTTTCAGCGAGTGCAGTTCACCAGCGACATGCTGCCGGCGGATGTTCTTGGCATCTCGATCTACTCCGCCATGGAGCAGCAGTTTGAGTTCAAGCGCGGACCGATTTTTACCAACGTCCTGCTGGCCGACGAGATCAACCGCACTACTCCCAAGACCCAATCTGCCCTGCTCGAGGCCATGAACGAAGGACAGGTCACGGTGGATTCGCATTCTTATCCGCTGCCGCAGCCATTCCTGGTGATCGCCACCCAAAACCCGATCGAGCATCACGGGACCTATCCCCTGCCCGAGTCGCAATTGGATCGTTTCCTGATGCGGGTGCGGATGGGGTATCCCGATGGCGAGTCGGAGCGCGAGATTCTGCGCTCTGAGGCTGGAACGGCGCAGTTGGAGCTTCTGGAGCCGGTGCTCACCGGCGCCGATGTGCTCGAAATGCAGCAGGCTGTCACCCAGGTGAGAGTGGATGAATCGCTGGTCGGATATGTGCTTGCCATTGTCCGGGCCACGCGCGAGTCTGAGCAGTTTTCGCTGGGCGTCTCGCCGCGCGGGTCGCAGATGCTTTACCGCGCCGGACAGGCCATGGCATTTCTCGATGGTCGAAATTTTTGCGTCCCGGAAGACTTCAAGCCGCTGGTGGTTGCGGTGTTTGCTCACCGCGTCGCAGTGAATGGCCATTACTCTTCTACTCTGAAGAAATCCGAACAGGCCGAGCAGTTGATGCGGGAAATCGTCGAGAGCGTGCGAGTGCCGGTGTAGGCCCGTGCAGTCGAGACCACACGCATAATGAAATCAGTTGTTAGTTTCGTTCTCGGTTCCCAGTTCGCTAGCTTTCCCGCTCTTCTCCCTTCATAATGATCACCCGTCATGTCATTTCTTCGTTTTCTTATGCTGCTGTCTTTGATCGTCTGGCTGGGCGGGTTGATATTTTTCCCGGTGGTTGCGCAGACTGCCTTCTCGGTGCTGCCCAGCCGTCATCTGGCAGGGTTGATGGTGGGACGGTCACTGGGGATTCTGCACTGGATGGGCATGATCTCCGGGGTAGTCTTTCTGGCCAGTTCGCTGCTGCTCAGCCGGCTGAGCACCGGCGAAGTACACGCCTTCGCGCCGCAGAATGTTCTTATCTGCATGATGCTGCTGCTTACGCTGATCTCGCAATTCGGCATCATTCCGCGTATGGACGCAATTCGGACTTCGATTGGAGAGATCGATTCGGCGCCAGTTGACCTTCCGGCTCGAGTGCAATTCGATGCCTTGCATCAATGGTCCACGCGAATCGAGAGTGGCGTGATCCTGCTTGGCCTGGTGGCTGCTTACCTGGTGGCACGGTCGCTGACCTGATCTGACTGTTATCATCGATCTTCTTCCTATGAAAACTGGCATTATTGGCCTGCCCCAGGTAGGCAAGACTTCTCTGTTTCGCATTCTCACCAAGGCGCATCTTTCCGACCAGGCGTACGCCAACCCGCGCGAGGCCCATATCGGTGTGGCCAAGGTGCCGGATGAACGTCTCGACCGCCTGGCGGCTCTCTACAATCCCAAGAAGCTTACCCACGCGTCCGTCGAATACGTGGATGTCGGCGCCATCGGCCAGGAAGCCCTCAAAGGAGAGCGCCTACGTCGGGCACCTGCGCAATGTGGACGCACTGGCCCACGTGGTTCGCGCCTTTGAAGATCCGTCCATCCCGCACGTCGGACCTGTCGATCCCCTCCGCGACATCAAGAACGTTGATTTCGATCTGATGGTCAGCGACCTGGGGCAAATCGAAAAACGGCTGGAGCGCCTGGAAAAAGATCTCAAGAAAATGCGCACTCCAGAGCTGGAAAAAGAAAATGATCTCCTGAAACGAGCCAACGCCCACCTGGGAACCGAGCGGCCACTCCGCGAAATGGAAATGACGCCAGAGGACAAGAAGCGCCTGCGTGGATTCATGTTCCTCAGCGAGAAGCCGATTCTGTACGTGCTCAACGTCGGCGAGAGCACGGAACTGGGGAACGATCTCGAAAACGCAATTGGCAAGTACAATCTGACCGAGGTGGCGTCACGCCCCAACGCGTCTGCCTCCGCGATCTGCGGAAAAGTGGAAGCGGAGCTCGCGGAAATGAGTGACGCCGATGCGGCCGAGTTTCTGGGCAGCTACGGGCTTCGAGAAAGCGGTCTGGTACGCCTGATTCGCACGACCTACTCACTGCTGGGGCTCATTTCTTTTTTCACCGCCGGAGAAGACGAGTGCCGCGCCTGGACCATCCCTGTCCGCACTCGCGCCGTGGAAGCTGCCGGGGCGATTCATTCCGATCTCGAGAAACACTTCATTCGCGCTGAGACCATTCGCTGGGACCACCTGCTCGAAGCCGGCTCCGAAGCCAACGCCCGCGCCAAAGGCACGCTGCGTCTCGAAGGCAAAGACTACATCGTGCAGGATGGCGATGTGATGCACATCCGGCACAGCGGGTAAGTCCCGTTTTGAAACTGAGAACCGAGATCTAAAAACTGAAACAAACCGGTTCTCGAATCTCAGTTTTTGTTCTCAGTGTTCATACGTCATAAAGCGCTCCCGCGGGACGAACTGTATGGACTGGCCAGCCAAGTTCGCGGGAGAGGGCAGTGGTTGGGATTCCTACCAACATGCCGAAAGACAAGCCCGTTTCTCTGCGGATGAATTCCATTATTGTCTGGCGCGGGCGCGAGGATCGCTGCTCGAAGTTGAAACCCAGGTGATGATTGCTCAGAACCTGATGTACTCTCACCGGAGCAGAGGAAGGACCTGCTGGACAAGTCGGCCGAACTGGGGAAGATACTGAACGGCCTGATCGGCGCGATTCGTCCGCGCTTAGCCGGGAAGCGGAAGCTGGTATCATCGGCCGAGTACATGCATCCCATTTTCCTCAGCATTCTGCTCGGTCTCACGGCGGCCGCGGCCAATGTTTTTGGCGGCGCCATCATTGTCCAGAAAAACTGGGACCGTTCTTATCTCAAGTACTTCGTGGCGCTGGGTGCGGGATTCATGCTGGCGACAGCGATTGTAGAGATTTTCCCGGCCAGCCTGGAGCTCCGCGGCAAAAGCGCCCCAATCCTGGTTCTGGCCGGATATCTTCTGGTTCACCTGTTCGAACATACAGTTACGCCTCACTTCCACTTCGGCGAGGAAACTCATAAGGATGCGTTCGTCCACGGTCACCGGGGATACTCGGTGCTTATGGGACTGGTCATCCATACTTTTTTTGACGGCATTGCCATCGCTTCCGGTTTTATTGTTTCGAACTGGCTGGGATGGGTGATCTTCCTTGCCATCTTCCTGCACAAGATTCCGGAGGGATTCACGATTGCGTCGGTCATGCTGGCGAGCGGGCAAAGCCGGGGTATCGCCTGGGGTGCGTCGGTGCTGCTCGGCGCCTCAACCCTGGCAGGAGTGCTGACCATGGCGATGTTCCGCCATCAAGTCAGTTATGGACTGCCGCTTTCTGCCGGGGTGACAATTTACGTGGCGGCATCGGACCTGATGCCCGAGGTTAACCGTGAGCCGGGAGGAAAAATGGCGTTGGTGGTCTTCCTGGGAGCTGGCTTGCTCTTTCTGCTCGATGCGATTACCCACGTCCACTAGAAACTATTCCACTGTGTGTTTTGCCGTGTAACCTTCCCGCGCCACCACGTTGTACTTTACGTCCTTCCCCTTCTGGTCTTTCACTTTCAGTTGGCCCCCGTCGGGCGCGACGACCTCCACTTTTAGCTTGCGGTAGGTGCCATCGAGTTTGGGATTGGTGGGGTGGTAGGCCAGGTTGTACTGGTTGCGAATGTCGCCGATCACGTCGTGAAAAATCTCCGGCAGCTCCGCCTGGAAACGCGGGAAGTACGCGCGGCCGCCGGTCAGGCGCGCGAAGGTGTTCATTTCGTTGTCGGCTTGCAAATAATCCATTTCGCCGACTGGGATGCCCATGCCATGGGTGTAACCGCAGCGATGAGTCTCGCAGTAGTTGCGCACCGCAAATCCCACGCTTATCGGAAAGATGGTGACGTCATGCGTGGCCTTGACTTTCTTGGTGATCTGGTCAAGTGTGAGCTTGCTGAAGGTATCAACGCCGGTGGTTACAAGAATGATGTACTTGCGGCCCTCGATCTGGTCCACCCGATCCAGCGTGTCATATAGGGCGTCAAACAGATTCGTTTCGGCGAATCCCGGAATTCGCAACTGGTTCAGCGCGCCGTAAACCGCCTGCTTGTCCTGGGTGAAGTCGGCCAGGATGTGCGGCTTCATGTCGTAGGAAATCACCGCCACCCAGTCGTTCTTCTTCAGAGCGTTGGCGAAGGCGTAGCTGGCGTTCAAGGCGTCAACCATGAAGTAGTAGTTGGTTGACGCAAATTCAACTAGGAGCACCGCCGTGATCGGCGCCTGTGAAATATCGAAGTCAACCACTGATTGCTGGACGCCATCCTCCATCACTCGGAAATTGTCCTTCTTCAGGCCAGGGATAAATTGTCCGTCCTTGGTCGTGACCAGAACATCCACGTTGACCAGCGAGACGTCTGACTTGATGGAGTAGTCCGGCATGCCCTCCACCTTCTTAGGCTTTGCCGGGGGAGGCGGAGGAGGCGGTTCCTCTCTCTTTTTCGGAATGGCATAGGGCCCAACGTCGTTCTGGGGCCCGCCGGCTTCCGGCGGCGCCTCTTGCTTCTGCCCGTTGGCGGCGGGCTGGGACTGGTCTTGATTCTGGGCGAAAAGTCCGGGCGTGTCCAAAGTTAGTAACCCCAAAGCCAACAGCGTCAATGGGATACTACGAACTAGGCGGTCCAGAGATTTCAAATTTCGGCTCCGGTCAATCGAAAACATGGAATTCCTCGAAAAATCGTTATGCTAGTATAGACGCAGGGCTTCGCGATTGGGATGTTTTGCACGGCCTTGGCCATCGCTTTTTCGGCTACCTCCCCACCGGCAAGACCACATACAAACCGCGAAGTGTAGCTTCTTGATGGGCGGAGCATCGTTGCTCCAGGTCAAAATTCATGAGACGTGCACTTTTCTTCAGCATCGTAGCCGTCGCTCCTTTCTGCCACAACCCAGGCCCAAACTTCCAAACCAGTTGAAACCATTCCGGTGAGTGAAATCCACGCTGGGATGAAGGGTGTTGCGTACACCGTGTTTCAAGGCACCAAGCCCGAGTCGATGGGAGTGGAAGTTCTCGGAGTCCTGAGGAATGCGAACGGGCCCAAGGGAGACGTCATCCTGGTGCGCTTGTCGGGCGAGAAGGCGGAATATACGGGAGTCGTCGCGGGGATGAGCGGCAGTCCGGTATATCTAAACGGCAAACTGGCCGGGGCGCTGGCCTTCCGCATCGGCGAATTCTCCAAGGAACCAATCGCCGGCGTAACTCCTATCGCGGAAATGCTCGAAATCAACGCCATGGATCGCAGTTCCGGAAGCAGTACGAGGAATGCCGGGGCGGCCGTTCAAATACCCACCCGAGACGTCAGGCCCCGGCGCTGAAAGTTCTGCCCCCAGAAACTATGCCAACTACCTGAAGCCGATTGAAGCACCCCTCGTGTTCAGCGGATTCTCTCAGGAAACCTTGCAGCGCTTCGGCCCTCAATTCGCCAAGGAGGGGATTGTGCCGGTCATGGGCGTGGGCTCGGTCAGCGCAAGCAAGCAGCCCGAACCTTTGGAACCGGGATCTGCCATCAGCGCGATTCTGGTGCGCGGTGACATGGACATCGCGGCCACCTGCACGGTCACCTACATGGATGCGCAGCACTTGTTGGCTTGCGGCCATCCGCTACTGCAATTCGGCATGGTGGATCTGCCCATGACCAAAGCAGAAGTCCTGGCTACGTTGCCTTCTCCGCTCAATGCTTTCAAGATCGTAAATGCCACCGAGCCCGTCGGCGCCTTCGTCCAGGATCGCCACACCGGCATCATGGGAGTGTTCGGCCAACGGCCGGAGATGATCCCTGTCACTCTGAATATTCATAGCGGCGCGGCGAGCAAACAGTTTCACTATGAAGTTCTGAACAACGCCAACCTGAGTCCGGTCGCCATGATGGCCACGGTCTTCAACGCGCTGCACGGCGTGAACGAGTACGGCGAAGACACCACTTACCGCATGAATGGCCGGATCAGCGTGAGCGGATATCCCGACGTCACGGTACAGAACATGTTTGCCCCGTCGGACGGCGGCCAGCCCGCCGCGGTCATGGCGGCGCTGGCACTGGGAGAACGCTTCAGCGGCATTTACGACAACCCCTATAACTTGCCGGGCATTCGCGGCGTCCAACTTGATTTCGACCTGATCCGCGAACGCCGCTGGGCCCGTCTGGAGGGCGCCCGAACGGATCTGATCGAGGCCCGCCCGGGAGACGAGATCACCATCGAAGCCGTGCTGCGCCCCTACCGGGGCGAGGTGGTCCTGCAGCAGATTCCCATTCACATTCCGACCTCTACTTCCAAAGGCCCGTTGCGCATTCTGGTGAGTGATGGCGACACGCTTGACCGTATTCGCCGCACCAGCCCCCTGCTGGGCCGCAAGATGGACCTGGCCTCGACCATCGCACTGCTGAACAAGCAGCACGTCAACAATCGGGTTTACGTGTCGCTGCTCGAAGCCGACCCGGAGGCCATGGTCGCCGACAAGGTCATGCCTACCCTGCCACTCTCCATCATGAATGTGATGGACAGCATGCGCGGCACCCAGGAGATGATCGTGCAGGGCGAGTCTTCGGTAAACGAAGCGGCTACTGCACCGCTGGACTACGTAGTCGCGGGCGCGCAGGTGATGACGATTACAATCAAGTAGTGTGAGGTCGCGGGCTACCCTGCTCGTGCACCGCAAATCAACCTGTCATCGTGAGCCCTTCGCCACGCGAAGGGCTCCAAGGACCTATGCATCCCGGACGATAGCGGCGGCAAACCCCGTCAGATCTGCTGATATGCCTTCACGTTGGATTTGAGCCGACTCTGTATGAAGGGTGGCGCGGAATGCATGGGTCCTTGGCTTGCTTTCGCCCGCTTCGCAGGGACGAAAGACTGCGCTCAGATGAGAGGCTCTTGGTGATTAGTGCGACGAACCGCCTTGGGGTGGTGCTGAGCCCTCCGTGATAGTCTGAGTTCTTTCGCTCTAGATCGGCGATGAGGTAACAAATTGGCAATCTTTCCCCGTAAGCAATTCTTCCTGGTTTTCATTTCTATCCTAGTTACGGTTCGCCTCGCATCCGGCGAAGGCACGCGCACTTGGGAGCAATCGAAGTTTGAAGACCTGAGCAAGGGATCGGCTGTGGGCGTGGCCATTCGCAGCATGGGCGGGCTCGAACTCGCTCCCGCCTTCAAGGCGATCTCCACCACTCCGTCCACCTATATCTGGTCGATCGCAGCCGACCCGAGCGGAAATCTGTATGCCGCCACGGGTTCGCCCGCGCGCGTGTATCGCATCACTCCGCAGGGGCAATCGTCCAGCATCTTCGAGCCGAAGGAATTGCAGGTGCAGGCTCTGGCGCTGGACAAGAACGGCATTCTGTACGCCGCCACCAATCCCGACGGCAAGGTCTATCGCATTGAGCGTCAGGCGGGTGCACCGACGGACAAGACCAAACCGGCCGGCGAATTTTCCTCGTCCTTGTATTTCGATCCCGGCACGAAATACATCTGGGACCTGGTCTTCGACAGCTCCGGCAACCTGTACGTCGCAACCGGCGATCATGGTGAAATCTTTCGCGTGACTCCCAAGGGGGAGCACTCGGTATTCTTCAAGAGTGACGAAGCTCACATTCGGGTGTTGTCGATGGACGCCAAAGGCAATCTGATCGCCGGCTCTGATGGCAGCGGACTGGTCTACCAGATCAAGCCCAGCTGGCGAAGGTTTCGTGCTTTACAGCGCGCCTAAGAAAGAAATCACCGCGCTGGCCATCGACAAGACGGGAAATATTTACGCCGCCGGCGTCGGGGAGAAGCGCCCGGGGGTCACTCCGCCGGTCTTCCCGGCGCCGATAACCACCCCGACGCCTGCGCCCACCGGGGCGGCGCAGCCCGGCATGGTGGTTCTGAATGTGAATCCTTCCCCATCGGCCCTGGTGAGCAGCATCCCGCTGCCCGGTTCTGGAGCAAGCGGCGGTTCGGAAATTTACCGCATCGCGCCCGACGGGTCTCCCAGCCGAATTTGGACTTCACGTGACGACCTGGTGTATGCCCTGGCATTCGATCCCGCCGGACGACTAATCGCCGGAACGGGAAACCGCGGCCATATTTTTGCCATCACCGGCGAAGATCGTTTCGTCGATCTGCTTAAAGCCAGCGCCACCCAGGTCACCGCCTTCGCTGAGGCTCCGGGAGGCGGGCTCTACGTTTCGACCAGCAATCTGGGCAAAGTATTTCTGCTGGGCGGGTCGCCGGAATCCGAAGGCAGGTACGAGAGCGATGTGTTCGACGGCAAAGTCTTTTCCCGCTGGGGACGCGCCGAGTTGCGCGGAGCGGGCAAGGTGGAGCTTTTTGCCCGCAGCGGCAATGTGGACAACCCCGATCGCAACTGGAGTCCGTGGACTCCGGTTGAATCTGCAGAAAGATCCCGTATTGAATGTCCCGCCGGCGCGCTTCGTTCAGTGGAAGGCCGTGCTGCATGCCGGTAATCCCGCTCCCAGCGTGGATAGCGTGCTGCTGAACTATCTGCCCAAGAATGTCGCTCCCGACTTCGACGACGTCAGCGTGCAGGTGGGCGTGCGCTACCAGCCGCTGCCCAAGCCGGTCAGCATCCCCGACACCAGTGGGAGGGGCGGGAACTCCGCCGATACGATTCGATGCGCCGCCACCCAGCACTCGCGATTCCGGTTCCATCGGCGTGAAGTGGACGGTCCATGACGACAACGACGACCAGCTGGTCTACTCGGTCTTTTACCGCGGCGACGGCGAAACTCGCTGGCTGTTGCTGAAGGACAATCTGACCGACAAGTTTTATTCCTTCGACGCCTCGCTGCTTCCGGATGGCGGCTACACCATCGAGGTACTGGCATCGGACGCGCCGTCGCATTCTCCGGGACAGGCGCTCACCTCAACCCGCGACAGCGCCCGCTTTGAAGTCGATACCACGCCGCCGCGAATTGAGGAGCTCAAGGCATCGGTTGAAGGATCGCAAATCCATGTGAGCTTCCGTGCCGCAGATGGATTTTCAAACATCAAGCGCGCGGAATATTCCGTGGACGCCGCCGACTGGCAGTATGTGGAACCGGTGGGCCAGCTGGCGGATTCGAAATCCGCGAGTTATGACTTTCAGGTGTCGGTGGCTGCGGCCGGTAAGATGTCCGCCGAGCATGTTGTCGTGGTGCGAGTCTACGACCGCTTTGACAACATGAGTTCGGCGAAGACCGTGATTCGGAGTAAATAACTTAAGAATCCACAGTCCTTCTCGAAACCGGGAACCGAGAACTGATTTTTAAGGCCTGTTCCTGGTTCTTGGTTCCTGGTTCTTGGTTCCCGGTTCTCAGTTCAGTTTGTGATCTGGTCGGCATTGCGCAGTTCTGGGAAGGCCCAGGCCCAGATTCCGATTACCACCAGCGTTCCCACTCCTCCCAGCACCACCGCGGGCACCGTTCCGAACCAGTGCGCCGTCAAACCGGACTCAAACTGTCCCAGCTCGTTCGAAACTCCAATGAAAATCATGTCCACCGCATTGACCCGGCCGCGCATTTCATCCGGCGTCGCCAGCTGAACCAGGATGGAGCGGATGATCACGCTGATCATGTCCGAGGCTCCGAGCAAGAACAACGCCACCAGTGAGAGTGCGAGGCTGCGTGAGAGCCCGAACATAATTGTGCAGACGCCGAAACCGCCCACGCACCACAACATGGTGAGTCCGGCGCGCCGCCGCAGGGGACGGTGCGCCACCAGGATCGCCATGACCGTCGCACCGATGCCCGGGGCGCTGCGCAGCAGGCCGAGACCCCACGGCCCAGTCTTGAGAATTTCGCTGGCATAGATCGGCAGCAACGCTACCGCGCCTCCCAGCAATACCGCAAACATGTCCAGTGAGATCGAACCCAGGACCAACTTGTGGCTCCAGATGTAGTGGAAGCCGGCCAGAACAGTGTTCCAGTTGACCGGCTCGCGCGCCCGCGCCTGGGTCTGAAGCGTGATGCGAAGGGTGGAGAATACGGCTGCGAGACTGGTCACCACGGCGGTCGCGTACACAACTGAGGGTCCGCCGGAGAGGGCGTACAGGAATCCGCCGATCGATGGTCCCAGGATGGTGGCAGCCTGAAAGATGCTGGCGTTCCAGGCCACGGCGTTAGGAAAATGCTCTTCCGGGACCAGTTGCGGCAGGAGCGCCCGGCTCACCGGCGCATTGAACGCGCGCACCACGCCAACCAGTACAACCACGGCATAGATCAGACCGACAGAACGACTGCCTCGCCAGGCGATTGCCCAGAGCAGCCCTGAAGACACGGCGAAGCCGACATAGCACAGCGTGACCACTTTGCGCCGGTCGAAGCGGTCGGCCACGTGTCCCGAGACCAGGAAACAGCAGCATGCCCGGCAGGAACTGCGCCAGGCCGATTAAGCCGAGATCGAGTGGCCGCCGGGTGATCTCGTACATCTGCCAACCCACGGCGACTGACTGCATCTCCAGCGCCGCCACGATGAAGAATCGCGCCGCCTGGTAGATGGTGAAGTCGGGATAGGTGAATGCAATGCGGCCAGCCGGGAGTTTGGATGCAGGAACCTTTTGTTCAGCAAGCCTCGGGTCAGGAAGCTTCGGGTCGAGGGATTCGGCCATCCTCATCTACTTTGCCACAAAAACGACCTGGGCGGAGCTGCCCGAGTCTTTCGCTTGGAGAAGGGCTCCCGACGACTGGGCTCAGGATGACAGCCCGGTGGTGACGGATAGTGATGGAAAGTAACCGGCATGATGCCACCGACATCTGGTACCAGCAAACCGGAGCGCAGCATTCGGCGGCATGGATCCGCCGCTATAATCAAACGCAGCTGATGGCTGAAAGCTGATATCTCTTTTATGCGTTTCGAATTCTTTATCGCGACACGTTATTTGCGCGCCAAGCGCCGCCAGGCTGTCATCGGCGTGATCACCGGGATATCTATTGCCGGAGTTGCCGCGGGGGTCGCCTCGCTCGTCGTCGCCCTGGCCATCAACAATGGCTTCCGTCAAGACTTGCAGAACCGGCTTCTGGGATCGACTTCGCATATCAATCTCTTGCGCGTTGAGAGCGATGGGATTAAGGACTGGCGTCCGCTCATGGAGCGGTTGTCGAAGGAGCCGCATGTGGTTGGAACGGCGCCCGCGATTTACGAGCAGGTTTTGATTTCTCGGGGTCCTCGTGCCCGCGGGGCTGTGTTGAAGGGGATGATTCCGGCGTACGAGCGCAAGGTCAGCGATTTGCTGGATACGGTGAAGATTGGCTCGATGGATCCGTTAGAGGAAAGCACAGGCCGTGTGGAGCCGGCTCTTCGACCCAGCCTGGGCGAGTCGGAGACCCGCCCCCACACAACTCCGGGCGCTCCCGGCGGTGGGGCTTCGAGCACCGAAAAGTCTCCGGACGATCTGGACTCGGTGCACGAGCGCGTTACCTCAATGCCGCCGATAGTTCTCGGCAAGGACATCGCGGAAGACCTTGCGGCCACGTTGAACTCAGTGGTGCTGGTTACCAGTCCGCAGGGCGAGCTCACTCCGTTTGGGTTGGTGCCGAAGTACAGCCGCTTTCGCGTGGTGGGGATTTTCAACTCCGGCTTTTTCGACTACGACAGTTCCTGGGCCTTCGCCCGTTTGTCGGACACACAAAATCTGGAAAGCCTGGGCGATCAGGTCACTGTGCTCGAATTCAAGATTGATGACATCTATCAGGCCGGAGAAGTGTCCCAGCAGCTGGAACAGGCTGCCGGCAAGGGTTTCATGTCCACCAACTGGATGGAGCAGAACAAGGCGTTGTTCCGGGCCCTGCGGCTGGAAAAGCTGGTGACGTTCATCACCATCGGTCTGATTGTGTTTGTGGCCGCCCTGAATATCCTGATTTCGCTCACCATGATGGTGATGGAGAAGACCCGCGACATCGCCGTGCTCATATCGATGGGTACACGCAAATCGCAGGTGCGCCGGTTGTTTATCACGCAAGGATTGTTGATTGGCGTGATCGGCACGGCGATTGGTTTGACACTTGGCTACGCGCTCTCCTGGGCGGGAGGCCACTATCACTTGCTGTCGCTGGCTCCCGAGGTTTACTCAATCGACTACGTGCCCTTCGCGCCACGTGCGATTGACGGCGCACTGGTTGCCCTGGTTGCCATCGGGATTTCCCTGATCGCCACGCTGTATCCCTCCTGGTCGGCGGCCCGGATTCTGCCCGCAGAAGCCCTCCGCTACGAGTGACCCTCGGCCAGGTTTGTGACCATCGTCACGTCGTATTTATTGTAAACCGGGCTTAAGGTTCCCTTCATGAGCGCTCCCCAAAATGGGGAGCTGAGGGGTTCCGCCGCGGCGTTCATGTTTTAATGAACATATGTTTGAATGAACATGAGCTGGGAGCTGGCAGCCACAGGCTGCCGCTTGAGCCGAGGAGCCAACCTTTTGCATCTAAGCCAACAGGAAACGATCCTGCGCGTCGAAGGTTTGAAGAAGGTTTTTCGCTCCGGCGAGTCGGATCTGGTGCTCTTTGAAAATTTGTCCTTCCAGGTAGCCAGGGGAGAAATGCTGGCGATCGTCGGAGAGTCGGGATCGGGTAAGAGTACCTTGTTACACATCCTCGGCGCTCTTGATCGTGCTTCTGCAGGTGACGTATACTGCGCCCACTTGCGCTTGAGTTCGCTTTCAGAAGATGACGCGGCCGGATTCCGAAATCATGAGCTCGGGTTCGTCTGGCAGTTCCACTACCTGCTGCCGGAATTTACGGCACTGGAAAACGTGGCCATGCCGCTTTTGCTGAGGGGTCTCCCCAAAGCGAAAGCGGAGGGAGAAGCTTCGCGATGGCTGCACGAGGTGGGTCTGGAACGGCGCTCGCATCACCGGTCGGGGGAACTTTCCGGTGGTGAGCAGCAGCGCGTGGCCTTGGCCCGCGCACTTATCACTCAGCCCAAGCTCTTGCTGGCGGATGAGCCTACCGGAGACCTCGACAGCCGCACAGCGGACTCGGTATTTGAATTGATTGCCCGGCTCCATCGCGACTACCAGCTTACCTCTCTCATTGCCACCCACAATTCTGCCTTTGCGCGCCGCTGCCATCGGGTGTTGCGCCTGCAGCGCGGGCGAGTTGAAGAGGTCGCGCCAGAGACGCTTTCTGGCTAGGGTGATGAGAATGGGCACACTCACAGACAGCGTGCTGAGACGGAAAAGTCGCGGCAAAGTTTGTAACGCGTTGCAAATGTTCGAACAGAGGTTGAAACGGGGTCTCTTTGGTAACGTGCGACATGTTCTACCGGCGCTTCCGGGCCATAGACGTGTTGGCAGGTTGATTGCAATAATATGGAGTGAGGGCGGTTGGTTTCTCGGGGATGGGGCTACAGGCAGAAACCTCGGTCCTCAGTAGAGCCAAGGGGGTAGGGCTTTATGTTTGAACGGTATACGGAAAAAGCGAGGCGCGTTATCTTTTTTGCGCGCTACGAAGCCAGCCAGTTCGGGTCTCCTTATATTGAGACCGAGCACCTGTTGCTGGGACTTCTGCGCGAAGACAAAGCCCTGACCAACCGATTCCTTCGCTCTCATGCTTCGGTCGAGTCCATTCGCAAGCAGATCGAAGGGCACACTACGATCCGGGAAAAAGTCTCGACTTCGGTTGACCTTCCTTTAAGCAACGAATGCAAGCGGGTTCTGGCCTACGCCGCAGAGGAAGCCGAGCGGCTGTCGCACAAGCACATTGGAACCGAACACTTGCTTTTGGGTCTATTAAGAGAAGAAAAGTGCTTTGCGGCCGAAATTCTGCACGAGCGTGGCTTGAGGCTTTCCACAATCCGTGAAGAACTGGCGCGTAGCAGCCAGGAGAAATCAGCGCCCCAACGCCAGCGCGAGTCTTCACTGCTCAGCGAGTTTTCCCGCGACTTGACACAGGCCGCCATGGACAACCAGCTTGATCCGCTGGTGGGACGCGACGGCGAACTGGAACGTGTGATTCAAATCCTGTGCCGCCGCACCAAGAACAATCCGGTACTCATCGGCGAGCCTGGTGTCGGCAAAACCGCCATTGTCGAAGGACTGGCGCAGCGCATCGCGGACGGTGAAGTTCCTTCGTTCCTGGCGGACAAGCGCATCCTCGGACTTGATCTTTCGCTGATCGTCGCCGGCACTAAGTATCGCGGCCAGTTTGAAGAGCGTTTGAAGACCATCATGAAGGAGCTGATGGAGTCGCAAAATTCCATTATCTTCATTGACGAGTTGCACACCCTGGTGGGTGCAGGCTCGGCGGAAGGCTCGCTCGACGCGGCCAACATCCTGAAGCCGGCTTTGTCGCGCGGCGAAATTCAGTGCATTGGCGCTACCACGCCGGGCGAGTATCGCAAGTCCATCGAGAAAGATCGCTCGCTGGAGCGCCGCTTCCAGGCAGTGAAAGTTCCGCCGCCGGATGAGGCCAACGCCACCAAAATTTTGTTCGGGATCAAAGACCGGTACGAGAAGTTCCACGCCGTCACTTACACCGACGAGTCCATCAACTTCGCCGTATCGCATTCGAACCGCTACATCCCGGACCGCTTCCTGCCGGACAAGGCAATCGACCTGATCGACGAAGCCGGAGCGCGAGTTAAGCTACGCCAGACTTCGCTGCCCGAGGACATTACGGAAGTCCAGAAGCGCATCAAGTTCATCGTCCACCGTATGGAGAACGCTATCGCGAACCACGAGTTCGAGAAGGCGCGCTTCTACTCGGACGAGGAACGCAAGGAGCGCGAGAACCTGCGTGCCCTTCGCGAAAAATACCACCTCGATGAGTCCTCCACCGGCGTTGTCGGTCGGGAGGACATCGAGGACGTGGTATCGCGCTGGACCGGCGTACCTATCACCTCGATCAAAGAGGAAGAGTCGGCCAAGCTGCTGCGCATCGAAGAAGAGCTGCACAAGCGGATCATTTCGCAGGACAAAGCGATCGTGGCTTTGGCCCGCGCCATCCGCCGCAGCCGTGCCGGCCTCAAGAGTCCGAACCGGCCTATCGGTTCGTTCCTGTTCCTTGGCCCCACCGGCGTCGGCAAAACTGAAGTCGCGCGCACCCTGGCCCAGTTCATGTTCGGCAGCGAGAAATCGCTGGTGCGCTTTGACATGTCCGAGTTCATGGAAAAGCACTCGGTCTCGAAGCTGATTGGTTCGCCTCCGGGATATGTAGGTTACGAAGAGGGCGGACAACTCACCGAGCGCGTCAAGCGTGCACCCTATTCCGTCGTTCTGCTGGACGAAGTCGAGAAGGCGCATCCGGACGTGTTCAATATCCTGTTGCAGGTGTTTGAAGACGGCCAGTTGACCGACGGCTTGGGCAACACGGTGGACTTCAAGAACACGATCATCATCATGACCTCGAACATTGGCGCCCGGCACCTGCAGAAACGCGAGGGCCTGGGCTTCCAGTCGACCAATGAGGATATGATTTCAGGCAAGGTTGAAGACCTGGTGAAGGGTGAGGTCAAACGCACCTTTAACCCGGAATTCCTCAACCGGTTGGATGAGATCATTCTGTTCACAGCGCTCAGCGAGCAAGACCTAATCCAGATTCTAGAACTGATGGTCAGCTTACTGAACCAGAACCTGGCACAGAAGTCGATCACGGTCACCGTGACCGATGAAGCCAAAAAGTGGATCCTGAGCCAGACGCTGGGCGATCGCAGTTACGGTGCGCGTCCTCTGCGTCGGGCTTTGCAGAAGTACATTGAAGATCCGCTCTCAGAGGCGCTGATCCAGGGCACAATTACCACCCGTCCGGCATTTATCGAAGTCTTCCTCGACGGCCAGAAGCTTTACTACCGTCCAGTGGATTCGGAGAAGACCGAGGGCGTGTTGTTGTACGAAAATTAGTTGCCAGTTCTCAGATCTTAGCCGTCGGCTTACGCTGGCGGCTTTGTTTTCTTTGCGACCTTTGCGCAAAGAAAATCGCGCAAAGGCCGAAAAGAAATTCCCTATGGAAGTCGTCGTCTACTCCGCTCCCTGGTGCCCTGATTGCCGTGTAGCCAAACGCTTTCTGCAGGGTCATAACATTCCATTCAAGGATGTCGATATTGAATCCACGCCCGCCGCCGCCGACGAGCTGGTCGCCCGCACCGGCAAACGGGCCATCCCGCAATTTGTCATTGACGGCGAATGGGTACAACCCTACCGTCCCGGCGAGGGGTTTCTGTACGAGGAGATGTCCGAACGCCTGGGTATCGACGAGCCGTAAGTCCACCCGTACATAACCTTCCGTACCCTAGGAGACCCCGGCCCCAGGCCGCAGAATAGTAGGTCAAAGGTCTACCCGGCGGACACGCATTCCCCTCCCCCATTTTTTGCCCGCCGCAACCGGTTCGTCCTCATGGTCGAGAACCATCATTCATCGGAAGAAGAGCCGGTCTGCACCACCTGGGCCCGTATGGTCGAGGTCGTGCTGGGCTTGTTCCTGATCGTCGGGACCGGCGTCATGGCGCACTACTATGCGCCGCCCGAGCCTCTTCCCATCACCGCGTCGGTGAGACCGGCGTTCACCAACGAGCATCAGGAAGAACTCAATCAGCTGACCCGCGACGTGGATGAATTGAAGCAGGAGCAAGCCATGCCGGCCCTGGTCCTGAACCGGTATCGCAATTCAATCTGTTACATCTACGGCGTTTACCATGTCTCCATACCAGGACACCGGCCCGCGCTTCGCGCCCGCATTTCAGGAACTGGCTTCGTGGTTGCAGAGGGCTTGCTGGCCACCAATCGTCATGTGGCGGAGCCCTGGTATGGAGACGCGGAGTCTGACGTCCTGATCAGCAAGGGCGGCAAGCCGGAGCTGGAAAAGCTGGTGGCATTCTTCCCAGGATTTCCGCTGCCGGTTGATATCACGCCCCTGGTGCTGTCGGCGCACGGCGATCTGGCTGTGCTCAAGGTAGAAAATTCGCAAGCCATCAGCCGGCTGCGCCCTCTGCCGCTGGCGGAGAGAGCTTCGAATCCGGGAGAGCTGGTGGCTGTAGTGGGTTATCCCATGGGCGTGCTGGGTATGGTGGCAAAATCGCCTTCGGCGGTATACGAGCGCCTGGCTTACCGCCACGACGATATCGGCGCCGCCAACGAACTGGCAGCGCTATCGCTGATCCGGCCGTCAGCTACATGCGGACATCTGGGCGACGTGGTCGGGGACAAGCTGATCTATGACGCTCCCACTGCCCACGGTGGCAGCGGTGGCCCGGTTTTTAACTCACAGGGCCAGGTGATCGGCATCAACGAAGCCTATATTGACGGCTTCTCCGGCGGCACGCTTGGGGTTTCGGTACAAGCCCTGCGGCCACTGATCACGGCGGCGCAGAAGAGGATCATCGCAAGCAGCCCTCCGCCACCAAAAGATCCGGAGTAATTCTTCTCCGAAGCTGCCTGGCATCGGCACTCCTTTCCTAGCCGAAATTCAGCGCCAGCGAAATTTGTTTACCCGGCCAGGCTCGCGCACGTGTTCCTCGTCCGTGCCGCCATGATTCCTGCCCTACCCAGGTAACCAACTACACGCCGCCGATCTTTGCGGTCAACCACTCGAAGGCGGCCGATGTTATTGCGCAGCAACCTGGCGGCGGCTTCATGCAGCGTTTCGTCCGGATAGGTCACGATCAATTTGCGGCTTCCCGCTTGGAGCAGGCTCATGGCCCCGGTAGGGTCTTCATCCAGCGCTCGCAAGATATCTGCACGCGTGATGAACAAACGAACCTGATACGCAGTTCCGCCAGCGCCCGATAGTCAGAAAGGGCCGGAGTTTTTTCCATGCAAAATGTCCGATCGCTTCACTATTTCGAATCACGATATATTGGGCGACGAACAGTGACGTGTGCGAGCGCCCGCGCAGAGATCCTCCACGGCCTGAAGGCCGCGCACGATGACTCGGTCGAAAAGTAAGGGTTTATGGGAGGACCGGCCCAATACTACGCCTTGACGACTTTGCCGCTGCGGAGGCAGGAGGTGCAGACGCGGATCCGTTTGGTGGCGGCGCCCACCTTGGCGTGCACCGGACGGAGATTTACGTTCCAGCGCCGCTTGGTGACGTTATGGGCGTGGCTGATGTTGTTTCCAAATTGCGGCCCCTTGCCGCAGAGCTCACATACTTGTGCCATGGACTACTCCAGGTAAGTTCAGAACTTGATCTCCAAGACCCTCATTTTAGCTGAATCGTCGGCTGTTGACTAGAGCCTGTGTGGCGCGGACACTCTCGTCCACCGCCCTTGAATTTGATCTCGTGACTTGGCCGGGCAGAATCAAAGTCAAAAGCGGCGGACAAGAGTGTCCGCCCCACACGACCTTACGGGTGCGCCGTCGCTACTTCGTTGGCATCACCCACGATGTACGAATCCACTCGGAGACCGACGGGCAACTGTACGCCTTTGTCAAGTTCCACTAAAGTTTCGAGAATTTTCCTGTCTACGTGTTCGGTCGGTTCGTCAGTCCGTACATTTTTCGGCCCTAGCAGTTCCCCTACGCGGACCACCTGTCCCCAGAACTTCTGTTTGCCGTACGCGTCGGCGGTGACGTAGGCCTTTTGTCCGATCCGGATTTTGTTCACGTCGGTCTCGTCTACATCGATACGAACCCGCAGCACGTTTTTATCTCCCACGGTCAGGATTGGATCCGGCACGGTTGAGGAATTGGACACGCTTTCCCCGTTACGATGGTGTTTGCGTAAGACCGTGCCGTCAATGGGAGACTTGATCAGCGTCTTTTCATATCTGGCCTGGGCCTGCTCCAACTGGGCGCGGGCCAGTTGCAGGTCTGCTTCGGCGAAGCTGCGGTCTTCTTCACGGGCCTGATCGTCCACCAGAGAATGGTGCTCCACATTTTCCTGATAGTTCGCCTTGGCCACGTCGTATTCCCGGGCGTAGCGCTCGAACTCGTCGCGCGAGATCACGCCGGCGTCGAAGAGTCTCTGGCGGCGGTCCATCTCTGAGCGGGCATTGTTCATGACCGCTTCGGCGCGTCGCACCGTTGACAGCGCTTCCGAGCGCTCCTGGGTTCGGGCGCCGTTGATCACTTTGCGCAGGGTGGCTTCTTTCGCCAGGACCTGGGCCCGGGCGGAAAGCACTTCGGCGCGATAGTCATCGTTCTGCAGCACTGCCAGTACTTGTCCCTTACGGACGGTGTCGCCTTCTTCCACGTTGACCGACCTGATCTTCCCGCTCAGCTCGGAACCGATCTGTATGTTTTCCGAGAGAGGTTCAACCCGTCCCGGACCCGCAACCAGGAAGGGCTCCGCAGAGGGTTGCAACACCACAGCCTTGGCGTTATTGGCCGCGCGCGTGTGGACCGAGACCAAGACCACGGTCAACGTGAACGCCACCACTGCCACTAGAAGGACCGATTTCCTGTTTAGTTTCCCAATCATAGGAATGCTCCATCGAAAGTCGAAAGCTGGACCAGCTCATTACGCGGTATGAATTCCGTCCACATGCAGTGCCGACGGTGTCAGCAGTTCCGGAGAAACTTCCGACTCGGGAAGTTTCTTCGCCAGCGCAATCCGGCCATCTTCAATTCGTACTATGCGGTCAGCGAAGCTCAGCACCCGCGAATCATGGGTCACAATCACGACGGCGCGGTCGCGCTCGTGCGCCAGGCGGGCCATCATCTCCATGACGGTGCGGCCGGTTTGCGAATCGAGAGCCGCCGTCGGCTCGTCCGCCAGAACGATTTGCGGATCGCCGGCCAGTGCCCGGGCGATGGCGACGCGCTGCTTCTGACCTCCGCTCAGGTCGGAGGGGAAGGTGGCGTACTTCTCGGCCAGGCCTACCTGTTCCAGCAATTCCAGGGAGCGCCGTTTGGCGCTTTCGCCGCGGATCCCCTTTAGGTCGAGCATCAACTCGACGTTCTCTCCGGCAGTCAGTGTCGGGAATAGATTGAAGCCCTGAAAAACGAAGCCGATATGCCCGAGCCGGATCGCGGGCAGCTGCTCCTCATTCAGGTCGCCGACCTCCTTGCCCGCAATGCGCACGCTTCCCGAGGTAGGCGAAAGAATGCAGCCCATGATGGAGAGCAGCGTGGTCTTGCCGCTGCCGGAGGGGCCCATCAGCATCACCAGTTCTCCGGGATACACGTCCAGATCGACGCCGCCCAGGGCAGGGACACCGGCGGCTCCCTCGGCATAGGTTTTTTCTACGGCGCGAACGGCGATGGCGGGTGGCATGGTTTTCACTCCTAACCCTTGAATACGATCGCGGGATCTAGCCGCGTAACTTTGTTGATCGAAACCAGCGCCGCGCCGATACACATGGCCAGCGTGAGGAAGAACATTCCTACCGCCATTTGCCACGGCATCAGGATCGCTGCGCCTCCGTGCTGGCTGGCGCGCACTACGAACGCGCTCACCGCCATTCCCAGCACGTAGCCCATCACCGCACTCATGGTCGCCTGCTGGATGATTACCTTGTAGACATAGGTGTTGGCGGCTCCCATGGCCTTGAGCGTGCCGAACTCGCGCAGGTGATCCATGGTCGTGGCATAGATGGTCTGGGCCACGACGACGAATCCCACAATCAGCCCGAGGGTGGCGGCCAGCAATACGGCCACGCCCGCACCGGTGGTAAACATCCAGTAAATCTGGGTCATGCGGCTGAATTCGTGGCTGGTCAGGACCTCAACGTCTTTTACCTGAATGCGAATGGCGCTGCGGACGGTTTCGAGATCGGCTCCGGGCGCGAGTTTGACCAGCAGAAAATAGGTTTGATCTTCGCGCAGGCCAACGAAGTCCTGCGCGTTCTTGAAGCTGGTGAATACATAAGGCGAGGTCGTGAAGGAACGAATACCGTGGGTAAAGCCGACCACTCGGGCCCGGCGACCGTGTATTTCAAAGACTTCACCCACGCGGGTGACACCCAGTTTTTCTTTGTAGAGTTCATCGAGAATGATGGCGTCCGGCATCTTAAGGTCTTGCACTCGTCCTTGCACCAGGTTCCAGGGCCGGCCCATGGTGGAGTCCAGGCTGAAGCCCACGATCTGGACCGATTCCTCGCTGCCGTCGAAACGTTTCCATTGGGTCCAGTGGGCGATGTATTTTTGCGCTTCTCCCACACCCGGGATGGCCCGCACCTGATTTAACTTGCGTTCGCTGAAAGCCACGCCCTGCTCAATGTAAGGGACGTTCTTGGTTGTGACCCATAAGTCGGCGCCGGAGTGATCCACCAGGCCAGACGTGGTGCTGGTAAAGCCGACGAACAGCCCCAGTTCGACCACGATCAGTACCACCGCGAATACGATTCCGGTGAGGGTTACGGTCAACCGCACTTTGTCGTGAAACAGATTGCGCCGCGCCAGGGGAGGCATATTAGTTCGGCTCCTTCAGCATGCCCCGCAAGGTGACGTCGAGCATCAGCGTGGCCCGGTCTTCAAGCCGACGCCAATCCACCCAGCCGTCATTGCATTTGGCAATGTGGAGGGAAATCACGCCGTGCACGGCGGCCCACAAGGTTTGGGAAATCAGGTCGGCGTCGCGGAGTTCGTCGCGGAAGTATCCTTCGGCGATGGCCTGTTCCACTGAGAGCTTCAGGAAGGCGTAAGCATCGCTCTCGGGATTGCCCTTGATTTCACGATCGAGGTCGTTGAGCTCGGCGGGCGGATGCGGCGTCATGAACATCAGCTTGTAGTGATTCGGATAGTGAGTTCCGAATTCCACGTAGGTGCGACCAATTTCGCGGATCCGGTCGACCGGATTGGCTGGCATCGCCGCACTCTGAAACACGATAGCCAGGCGGGCAAAGTCCTCGTGGACGAGTTCGTGAAAGAGCTCTTCTTTGTCGGTGAAGTGCAGGTAGATGGCGGTGGGTGAGTACTCAATCTTCTCGGCAACTTTGCGCATGGAAACGCCGTCGTAACCCTCGCTGAGAAACAGCTCGCGGGCAGCGTCCAGGATCTTGTCCCGGGTTTCCGACTTCTCACGCTCCCGCCGCTCTTTGACGCCCATCGCGATCTCCATTACTACGTTATCTAAATTAACTTTGTTAAGTTAACCTCGTTAACTTAAATAACTTCAGTCTTGGTGTCAAGCGATATTTTTAAATCCACGTATCCTATAGTCTGTCATGGACATAGCCTTCGGTTCGAATGTGCGATACTGAAAAAGTGACAGCCCCAGATCCGAAATCGGTCAAAGTGAACCTCACGACCGGCTCAGGCCTGGACATCGAGTGGAAGGATGGCCACCGCTCGCACTACGCATTTCCCTTCCTCCGCGATGCCTGCCCCTGCGCCCTTTGCGACGACGAGCGGGGCAAGTCTGGCCGCCAGCTCGGCGAACGGCCTAAGCTGGCACCCGGAGCGCTGCCAATTTTTAAGGAGGCGGCCAAGCCATTGTCGGCCGAGGGCGTGGGCAAATACGCTATCAAGTTTCAGTGGAATGATGGGCACGAGTTGGGCATTTATTCCTGGCAGTTTCTGCGGGATGTATGCCCGTGTAAAGAATGCAGCGCCCAGCGCACTGCCACCAAGACAGGATAGGTTTCGTTGAAGCAGGGAAGATTCAGCCGGACCGCGTACAAGGTTGCTCTCCGACGCGCCGCCCACCAGCTTTTTGACCAGCCCAAAGTCCTCGACGATCCCCTGGCCGTGCCGATTGTCGGAGCGGAAGCCGCCGAGAAACTGCGCGCCAGTCCCAAAGAACGCGATCACCCTGTGGCTCGCGCCTTTCGTGCGTTTATGGCGGCACGGAGCCGGTATGCGGAAGACCAACTGGCGCAGGCTGTCGAGCAGCGCGTGGCGCAGTACGTCGTCCTCGGCGCCGGACTGGATACCTTCGCCTACCGCAACCCTCATGCAGCTTACCTGCGGGTGTTTGAAGTGGACCATCCTGCGACTCAAGCCTGGAAGCTCGAGCGCTTACAGGCGGCGGGCATTGCTGTCCCACCAGCGTTGCAGTTCGTGCCTGTCGATTTCGAGCGGCAAACCCTTGCGGCCGGACTCGAACAGGGCGGCTTCGACTCGGGCTCACCTGCATTCTTATCCTGGTTGGGAGTGACGCCCTATCTCACGCGGGAATCCTGCATGGCGACACTGCGTTTTATGGCTCAGCTACCGGCGGGCAGCGCGGTGGCATTCGACTTCGCAGTCGACCCCAAATTACTCAACCTGCGCCAGCGCCTTGCCCTGCACGTGATCTCCCGGCGGGTAGCGGCAGCGGGCGAACCCTTTCAACTCTATTTCCGTCCCGCCGAACTTGCGCAGGAACTCAGGAAGACGGGATTCGCGCGCACCGAGATACTGGACACGAAAGAAATCAACGCCCGCTATTTCAAGGATCGCGGGGATGGGCTGCGGGTTCGCGGCAGCTTGGGACAGCTTATGGGAGCTTGGGTGTAGGCGAAATCCCCGAATCGTCGATCCCCTGTAAAATTGAGCTAGAGAATCTCGGAGCCGCTCCAGTTTTGTCTTTTCTCGACCAACTCAACCCGCAACAACGCGCCGCCGTTGAAACTACGGTCGGGCCGGTCCTCATCCTCGCGGGCGCGGGCAGCGGCAAGACCCGGGTCATCACGTTCCGCATCGCCTACCTCATTGAAAACATGGGCGTGATGCCGGAAGCCATCCTCGCGATGACCTTTACCAACAAGGCTGCGCAGGAAATGGTCGAGCGCGTAGACAAGCTGGTGGGCGGCCTTTCCATCGCCAAGCCGACCATTGCCACCTTTCACTCTTTCTGTGTGCGGGTGTTGCGGCGGAACATTGAACAGCTGCGTATTCCTTCGGCTGTGCCCGGACAGCCGCCGATTGGGCTGACGAAAAGCTTTGTGATCTACGACGAGTCCGATCAACAGCAACTGGTGAAGTCGGCGATGCGGCGCTTGGGCATTGACGACAAACAGACCACGCCGCGTTCTGTGCTCTCGCATATTTCGTGGGCCAAGAACCACATGCTCGACCCGCAGGAAGTGTACCTGCAGTCGGGCGATCCCAAGACGGAGCGTGTGGCCCACATCTACCAGGAGTATCGCAAGGATCTGCGCAAAGCCAACGCTCTTGATTTCGACGACTTGCTGCTCGAAACCGTGCGCTTGCTGAAAGCCGTTCCGGCGGTGCGCGACTATTACAACCGCCGCTACCAGTACGTGATGATTGACGAATATCAGGACACCAACCGTCCGCAGTACGAACTGATGCGGCTTCTGGCGGGTACCCATCACAATATTTGCGCGGTGGGCGACGAAGACCAGTCCATCTACTCCTGGCGCGGCGCCGACATCCGCAACATTCTGGAATTTGAGAAAGACTTTACCGAGGCCAGGATCATCCGCCTGGAGCAGAACTACCGTTCGACCCAGAACATCCTGCAAGCCGCCTCGGCGGTGGTGGCGAATAACATCAAGCGCAAAGGCAAGAACCTATGGACTTCGCGGCAGGGCGGGGCCAAAGTCGGCTACTACGAAGCTCCGGACGGTGAGAACGAAGCGCTCTTTGCCGCCGACTACATTTCGAAATACTTGCGTGAAGCCGTCGAACAGGGCGAGAACGCCCGCGCCGCCGTGCTCTACCGAACCAACTCGCAGTCCCGGCTGTATGAGGAGGCCATGCGACGTTACGGACTGAAGTATCACGTGGTCGGGGGCTTCTCGTTCTACGAGCGCGCCGAGATCAAGGACATGATTTCGTACCTCAAAGTCATTCATAACCCGGATGACTCGATCTCCCTGCTGCGCGTGATCAACACCCCAGTTCGCGGAATCGGCAAGACCACTATTGAAACCCTAGAGGGGGTAGCACTCGAAACCGGGCTCTCCCTGTGGGGCGCGATTGCGGAAGTGACCAAGCGCCAGCTTCTGCCGCCACGGGCGCTGGCCGCTCTCAAAGCATTCACTGACGTCATCGAGGACGGGCGCGCCATTCTGGGTGGAACTTACGCCGAGCATCTGGCAGAGACGGCAAGCGCAGAGACGGAGGACAAACCGCGGGCGTCTCGCACGCGCAGTTTGGACGCCGAAGGGCTGGATGTTCCATCCATTGCCGACGACACTGACTTCAGCCCGGACAATTTTTCTTTCGACTTTGGGGGCGACTTGGGGCCCGCGGACGAAGATAGCGTGAAGGCATCGGCGGTAGAGAAAAACTCGAATGGCTTGCCTGCCGAAGAAGTGGACGCGGGACGGCTCCACGACAGCCGGCAGGATGCCGGCGCTACTGATACCCCCGCTGCCAGCCCCGCCGACATCCTGAAATTTCTTATTGATCGGACCGGTTACATCAGGCTCCTCGAGGAAGAAGACACGCCCGAGGCCTACTCGCGTGTCGAGAATCTTCGCGAACTGGTTAACGCCGCCATGGATTCCCGCGACCGCGGCGAAACTCTGGACCAGTTTCTGGATCACGCGGCCCTGGTCAGCGACGCCGACGCTTACGATGAGCGGGCCCAGATCACACTTATGACCCTGCACGCGGCCAAGGGTCTCGAGTTCCCGTTAGTGTTTCTCGGAGGCCTGGAAGAAGGCCTGTTTCCGCACTCGCGTACTTTTCTGCAGCCGGACGACGTTGAAGAAGAGCGCCGGCTTTGCTACGTAGGGATGACCCGCGCCATGGACACGCTGATTCTGACTCGCGCTGTCTACCGCCGCCGTTACGGTACCGATCTGCCCGAGGCCAGCATCCCGTCGAGGTTCCTGGAAGAGATTCCGATGGAGCTGGTCGAAGACCTGGGGTCATCGAGAAGAGGCCGCGCCGGTCGTGTGGCTGCGGGCGATTCGTCGGGGTCCGGGTATTCGCGGGCGAGTCGCCCGCGACCACACGACCAAGAGCCCACTCACTACGCTTACGAAGACGAAGACCAGAGTGCGGTGTGGGCGAATCCGCAGAAGGCGCGCACTCCACCGGCGCCCTACTCCGGCAAATCCTACAACTCGATTGAGAATATTGCCGACTTTTTTGCCTCGCGCGGCAAGAAATTCAGCGCCCCGAGGGTACCGATGGAGGAGCCTAAAGGCAAAAAGGGTTTCCGGCCGGGACAGAAGGTTCGACATCCGAAATATGGGGAAGGCACGGTCTACCAGCGCGAAGGAGAAGGTGAGGATGCCAAGATTACGGTACAATTCCCTCGCTTCGGTTTGAAGAAGCTGGTAGAGAAGTACGCGCAGCTGGAAGGAGCTTAAACGCAGCTTCTAGCTCTGGCTCCGAGCTACTAGTCAGATCGCATATATCCTCATGTTTTAGCTAGAAGCCGGAAGCTAGCAGCCAGAAGCTGGCTTCATCGACATTTTAAGGAGAAACACACAGCACTCATGGCAAACACAAGCACACTGACCAGAGAAGAACGCAAGAAGACGAAGCGCGCCTCCCGCAAAAAACGCAAGGCGGAAAACCCGCTGAAGCCGCGGGAGTATGCCCGCGGTTCGGCCAAGCGCAAAGTGAAGAAGCTGGCACGCGGCACAGCGAAGCGGTAAGGGGCATCTGGCATGTAACACTTGGTATTTGGCCCTTGTACCGGCCGAATGCCAAGTGCCTTGGCCGAACGCTTCCCCAGGAGACGAAACCCTTTGGCACAACCACCAACGGCCCGTACCTCTGAACACCAGCTGCTCTGCTGCAAGTCCATCGACAAGCTGATTGCGGAAGCCGACGAGCCGGGCCACCGTCTCAAGAAGTCCCTCGGGCCGTGGTCGCTGACCGCGCTGGGCATTGGCGCGATCATCGGTTCGGGGATATTCGTCCTTACAGGCACGGCCGCGGCGGGGGAACACTTCTCTGCTCCTTCGATTCTGCATGCACAAGTGTTGGATCTGATCTCCAACTTCCTGCGCACGGGAAGTACTGTGGGCGCGCTGATGCACGGGCGTCCGCCAGCCGGCCCCTCCATCGCCATTTCATTTTTGCTGGTGGCTGTCGCCTGCAGCTTTGCGGGTCTGTGCTATGCCGAACTGGCGTCGATGATCCCGATAGCGGGCAGCGCTTATACCTATTCCTACGCGACGCTGGGCGAAATTTTTGCCTGGATCATCGGCTGGGACTTGATCCTGGAATACGTAGTCAGCAACGTGGCGGTCGCCGTCGGCTTCAGCGGATATGCCAAGGCGCAACTGGCGGCTTTTGGTTTGAACCTGCCGAGCGAGTGGGCCAGCCCGGTGTGGGCTTCGGGACATTGGACCGGCGCGTATTTTAACGTGCCCGGTTTCCTGATCGTTTTTATTCTGACGCTGCTGCTGGTGCGCGGTGTGAAGGAGTCGGCCGGCGCCAACAATGTCATGGTGATGATCAAGATCGGGGCGATTCTCACGTTCCTGGTGGTGGGCGGCATGCTGGTCAACAAGGCCAACTGGACGCCGTTTGCTCCCTCGGGATTCGCTGGAATCGTCACCGGCGGCGCCATTGTTTTCTTCACCTACATTGGCTTCGATTCCGTCTCCACCGCGGCGGAAGAGTGTAAGACGCCGCAGCGCGACCTGCCATTCGGCATCATCGCCTCGCTGATCATCTGCACCCTGCTGTACGTCGGGGTTGCGATTGTTCTGCTGGGCATGATGAAGTACACGACCTTCGTTTCCGGCGAAGCTGCCGAGGCGCCTGTCGCCTACGCGTTGAAATACCTGGGCGCGCACCCGTTTTTTCGCTCCGTGATCGTGGTGGGTGCGCTTACCGGAATGATTTCTTCGCTGCTGGTGTTTCAGTATGGACAGGCGCGCATCTGGTATGCGATGTCCCGCGACGGTCTTCTGCCCAAGCTTTTTTCGGTGGTTCATCCCAAGTACAAGACTCCCTACTGGTCTACGTGGATTGCGTGCTTCGCAGTTGGAATTCCTGCGGGGCTGGTGGACATTGGGGATGCCGCTGATCTTTCCAATATCGGCACCCTGTTTGCGTTTGTGCTGGTGTCGCTCGGCGTTATTTTTCTGCGCCGTCGGCAGCCCGATCGGCCGCGCGCCTTCCGCGTTCCCTTTGTTCCATGGTTTCCGCTGATCTCGGTGGTGTTGTGTGGCGGACTGATGACCGGGCTCACCGTGATTACGTGGTTGCGCTTCTTCATCTGGCTGGCGCTTGGTCTGGCTATTTATGTTTTCTACAGCCGTCATCACAGCGAGTTTTGCAAAGCTCAAAAATAGGATTCTGATGTCAGATGGAAGACGTCAGATTGAAGATTTGAGATTACCGATTTCGGGGTGAAGATTCTTCTTTCGCTCCTTCGGAGCTTACTCCCGGCCCCGGTTAATCCCAGGGCTTGCGCCCTGGCTACTTTCTTTGCGCCGCTTCGCGGCTCTGGTCCATAAGAGATTTGAAGGCGATACTCAGCAATCTTCATTCTCACAGCTTCAATCTGAAATCGATTCCCCTGCAAATCCTGCCGCTTCAATCTACAATTACGCTATGGCGTCACAGCCTAGTTCGTTCATCGTGACTTTGCCGAAGGCTGAGCTCCATCTTCATCTTGAAGGTGCGATTGACCCCACAACCCTGCTTGAACTGCGGCAGCGCCACGGCAAGAACAGCACGCTGGCTGAGATCGAACAGCTCTACAGCTATCCGGACTTCAATGGTTTCCTGATGGCCTTCAAGGCTGTCACCGAAGACCTGCAGACTGCCGACGATTACGAGCTCATCACTTACCGTTTGATGGAGCGACTGAGAGCGCAGAACGTTCTGCACGCCGAGGTTTACGTGTCGGTGGGGGTTTGCCTGTGGCGCAAACAGAACTTCGATGCCCTGTTTGAAGGCCTGGAGCGCGGCCGCGAGAGAGGGGAGCGTGACTTCGGTGTTTCTCTGTTATGGATTTTTGATGCGGTACGCCAGTTCGGCCCGGTTGCGGCGCGCGAGGTCTTCGAAGTTGCGGTGCGCCATCGGGAGCGCAAAGTCGTCGCTATCGGCATAGGCGGCGACGAGCAGAAGGGGCCGCCCGAGTTGTTTCGCGACGCCTACGCCTACGCCGCCGACAACGGATTGCATCTGACCGCGCATGCCGGTGAAAATGCCGGCCCCGAATCCATCTGGGGCGCGCTCAATCTCCGTGCCGAACGTATTGGGCACGGACTCACCGCCGCGCAGGATCCGGAATTGGTGGAAGAGCTGGCCACCCGCCAGGTTCCAGTGGAAATCTGCATTACCAGCAACCTGCGCACCGGTGCTTGCCCGTCGCTGAACGCTCACCCTGTCCGCCAGTATTTTGATCAGGGGATCATGATCACGCTCAACACTGACGATCCGGCCATGTTTCGTACATCGCTGGCTCGCGAATACCATCTGGCCCAGCAGTCTTTCGGCTTCAACGAGGAACATTTACGCGAACTGGCGCGGAATTCCTTCGAGGCCTCGTTCCTTCCCGCAGAAGAGAAGCTGACCTTTCTGAATTTATTTGACGCCGCGGCAGCCCACACTTAGCCTTTCCTGACTGGCTGTCTCGCGGAGCTCTGGGGCATGAAGACATCTCTAACCGTCTGGGTGTGTCTGACCACCTTCCTGTGGGCGGGATCCAAGCCGAAGACCTCAACTGACATTCTGATCTTCACCAACGTTAATGTCGCAAACCTGCGGGACGGCACCATCGCTCAGGACATGACGGTGGTGATCAAGAAAGGGCAGATCAGCGGCGTGGCGAAAGTTGGCCTGGTTGAACACGGACACGGCGTTCAGATCGTAAACGCCAATGGAAAATACATGATCCCCGGGTTGTGGGACATGCACGCGCACAGCGCTTTCGTTTCTCCGGCGTGGGATGAGAAGGTGATTTACCCACTTTACATCGCCAACGGCGTAACCGGTTTGCGGGACATGGGTGGCGACCCGGACGTGCTGGAGAACCGCCGCAAGCGAATTGAGAGTGGAGAACTGCTCGGGCCGCGAATGATTCTGGGCGGGCCGTTTTTAGCGGGAGGCAAGAGCGACCGGCAGACCATCCCGGTCAACACTCCGGAAGATGCGCGTCAAGCGGTGGACACAGTGAAGAAGCAGGGACTGGATTTCGTCAAGATACTTTCCAATGTCCCGCGCGATTCCTACTTTGCGATTGCCGATGAATCCTCAAAACAGCACATTCCATTCGTTGGCCACGTTCCCTATTCGGTGAGTGTTCGCGAAGCTTCCATCGCCGGGCAAAGAAGCATTGAGCATCTGACGGGAATGCTGCTGGCCTGCTCCTCCCATGAGGACGTACTTCGCGCCCAGTTGCTCGCCGCGCTGGCCAAGCGGGACTTTGCGGCTTACGAGAAGCTCGGCCCGCAGATTATTTCCACATACGATCAGGCCAAGGCCAGCGCATTGTTTCTGCAACTGGCCAAGAGCAGCATCTGGCAGGTTCCGACGCTGGTGTGGACGCAGGCCAACAGCCACATCGATGATGCGCAGCTGGAATCCGATCCCCGGCTCAAATATGTGCCTGCATCAGTGCGCACGCAATGGGACTCGGCCAAGCTTCGCCAAAATACTTCGCCCGAAGAGCTGGTGCTGCTGAAGGCTGAAGCTACCCGCGACTTGGAACTGGTCAAAGCGATGCACGAAGCCGGAGTGCCGTTCATGGCTGGCAGCGACGGTCCCGACCCTTATGTTTTTCCCGGTTTCAGTTTGCATGATGAGCTGGAGTGGCTGGTAAAAAGCGGTTTCACTCCCTTGCAGGCCTTGAAGTCCGCCACGATCAATCCCGCGCTGTTCCTGGGCAAAATTGAGACGCACGGGCTGATCGAGCCGAGGCACGGGGCTGATCTGGTGCTGCTGGACGCGAATCCGCTCGAAGACATCCGCAACTCACGCAAGATTTTTGGAGTGGTTGCAAACGGCAAATATTACTCACGCAAAGACCTGGACACGATACTGCAGCAGGTCGAGAAGCTGGCGGCTCAGGAGTAAATTAGAAAGACATCCCATGACCCAGCACATCGGCATTGTCGCGTGCAGCGCGGAGGGGGCGGCGCTCTGCTACCGCACTATTGCTCTTGAAGGCGCCCATCTGCTCGGGACGCATGATCATCCCGAAGTCTCGATGCATACGCATCCCCTGGCTCGATACATGAGTTGCATTTACGCCGACGATTGGGGCGGGATTGCCGACTTGATGCTCTCCTCGGCGGACAAGCTGGCCAAAGCCGGTGCGGATTTTCTGATCTGTCCGGACAACACCGTCCATCAAGCCTTTGGCCTGGTTGAGCAGAGGTCTCCGCGCCCCTGGCTGCACATCGCACAGGAGGTCGCGAACGAGGCACGCCGAAGCCACTTCAAACGGTTGGGCGTGCTCGGCACTCGATACCTAATGGAAGGTCCGGTCTATCCAGAGAAGTTGCAAGCATCCGGTGTCGAATACCGCACGCCGGACCAGCCGGCGCGCGAACGAATCAACCAGATCATCATGGACGAACTGGTAAACGCCCAGTTCACTCCACGCTCGCTGACATATTTTCAGGAAATCATCCGGACATTGGCAGAGCAGGGCTGCGACGCTGTCGTTCTGGGCTGCACTGAAATCCCGCTTCTGGTCACGCCCGATTCCTCGCCACTTCCAACGCTCGATTCAACCCGGCTGCTGGCCAAAGCAGCGGTCAAAAAAGCCGTAGGCACCCCTTGAAACTGTGGAGGGGACGGCTCTCCGACCCGTCCAAGCCGAGCAAGCTCGGCTAGGTTTTGCTTCTAGAGATCACGGTCATGCATCTTAAATTCCGACGCCTCCCAATCGCCTTCGCAGTCTGCCGCATGCCCCCGGATGCTCCAATGCCCGCGTTAGCCGCGACCCTACCCTTCACCTCAATCACGCGCACCGCCGAAGAACTCTCCATCATCTGCCCCGCTGATCAGGCTCCGCAAAGCGCAGACTGTGAATCGCCGTGGACATGCTTCAAGCTGGAAGGCCCCTTCGCATTTTCTCTGACCGGAGTCCTGGCTTCATTCCTCAATCCCTTGGCCGAAGCTGGCGTCCCCATATTTGCCGCCTCCACGTTCGATACCGACTACATCCTGGTCAAGGAAGAGCATGCCGCTGCCGCGCTCAAGACTCTGCAGGATGCCGGCCACGAACTGGTTCCTGACTAGCATCGCGGACGCCCTTCGGAACTCGTCAAGGCTTGAGTAGCTGGAGGCCCTGCGGCATCGGAATACCAGGTTCTAATTGGGAGTTCTCGCTTCTTAGTGAAAGAGTGTTTCGCTTCCAACATTCTCCATTCACTCCGCAAATGGTGCCAAATGCTGCGGAATCGGTGTACTTTGCCGATCCCTGTGCTCTAATAAAGCAGTAACCATGCCATCCACCGGAACTACAGTGCGCCGCCGTTTGAAGGCGCTCCGCCGCAATTTGCGGGGGGCTCGCATGATCGCGGGTGCACTCGCCTCTACCGACCATCCCCTGTTGGCGCACATCATCCCGACGCGACGGTGCAATCTGGCGTGCGAGTACTGCAACGAGTACGACGATTTTTCCAAACCAGTTCCTACCGAGGCCATGTTCCAGCGTGTGGACAAGCTGGCTGCGCTGGGGACAGCGGTCATCACCATCAGCGGCGGCGAGCCCCTGCTTCATCCCAAACTGGACGAGATCATCCAGCGCATTCGCAAATGTGGCATGATTGCCGGGCTGATCACGAACGGCTACCTTCTGGTGGCGGAGCGCATCGAACGGCTGAACCGCGCCGGACTTGAGTGGCTGCAAATTTCAATCGACAACGTGAATCCGGACGAGGTCTCAAAGAAGAGCCTGAAGGTGCTGGACAAGAAGCTGGAGCTGCTGGCTGAGCATGCCGACTTCCACGTGAACATCAATTCCGTAGTGGGCGGCGGCGTAAAAAATCCGCAAGACGCGCTGACCATCGGCAAGCGCGCCCTGGGACTGGGTTTCAGCTCCACCATCGGCATCATTCACGACGGCTCCGGCCAGTTACAGCCGCTGAATGACGAAGAGCGCCGCATCTACAACGAGATGAAGGCGATGGAGAAGAGCAGCTTCACTCGCGTCAACGGCTTCCAGGACAACATTGCGCAAGGGCGCCCCAATCAATGGCGCTGCCGCGCGGGCGCGCGCTACCTCTACATCTGCGAAGATGGCCTGGTGCATTACTGTTCGCAGCAGCGCGGCTATCCTGGCATTCCGCTCGAGAAGTACACAACCGCAGACATTCGCCGCGAATATCTGTCGGAAAAGGGCTGCGCTCCCAACTGCACCGTCTCCTGCGTGCACCAGGTGTCCGTCTTTGACTCGTGGCGTGCGCCGCAGTTTGCCCCGCCGGCCGTCGTGGCCCCGGGGAGCGGCGACCTTATTCAAATCCGGTGAACTAGTCAGGGCAGGCTTGCCCCGCGTCCGTCTCCGCCAGAATCTCTTGCTTTGCACACTCCAAATCTCTATATATTGTTGCGATCTGCATTGGACAATTATGAACAAGAGACAATTCCTGAAGACTTCTGGCGCCTTTATCACCGGCAGCGTGTTGTCACGTTTCGTTTCCGGAGAGCAACAACCCGCGGCACGCACAAATTGGGCGGGCAACTATCAATACAGTACCGACCGGTTGCTGCTTCCGAAATCCGTCGAAGAAGTGCAACAAGCAGTGAAGAGCGGCGCCAAGATGAGGGCGCTGGGCGCGCGCCATTCTTTCAACGGGATCGCCGACAGCAAAGACACGCAAATCTCGTTAAGGCTTCTCGATCAGATGGCGTTGGATCCGAAGTTGCGCACTGTCACCGTGGGAGCGGGGGTTACATACGGCCGACTGGCGCCGTACATCGATGAACAAGGTTTTGCAGTGCACAACCTGGCCTCACTGCCGCATGTCTCTGTCGCAGGCGCTTGCGCAACCGCTACGCATGGTTCGGGCAGCAAGAACGGCAACCTATCGACGGCCGTGTCGGCTCTGGAAATCGTCACCGCGGACGGGGAGATTGTAACTTTGTCGCGGCAAAAAGATGGGGAGCGCTTTGCCTGGGGCCGGGGTAGCTCTTGGCGGACTGGGCGTGGTCACCAAGGTCACGCTCGACGTGCAGCCCACGTTTCAGGTGAGGCAAGTTGTCTACGAGAACCTGTCGCTGGCGCAATTGGAAAACCATCTCGAGGACATCTTCTCGAGTGGCTACAGCGTCAGTCTCTTTACCGATTGGCAAAGCCACCGGGCCACCCAGGTATGGATAAAGCGCCGCGTCGAGCCCGGAGCGATGTTCGAATTCGCGCCTGAGTTTTATGGGGCAAAGCTGGCAACCCGGAAGCTCCATCCTCTGGCTGACCACTCGGCGGAAAATTGCACCGAACAGATGGGCATCCCCGGCCCGTGGTATGAACGCCTGCCGCATTTTCGAATGAACTTCACGCCCAGCAGCGGCGCCGAGCTGCAGACTGAATACTTTCTCCCGCGCAACCAGGGGTATGAAGCCATCCTTGCGGTGGAAAAGCTTCGCGACAAAGTCGGGCCCCATCTTTTCATTTCGGAGTTACGCACGATTGAGGCGGACAATCTTTGGATGAGCCCGTGTTACCAGCGGCCATCCATGGCAATCCACTTTACGTGGAAGCCGGAATGGCCGGCGGTCAAGCAGTTGTTGCCAGTGATTGAAGAGCAGTTGGCGCCCTTTGATGCGCGGCCGCATTGGGCCAAGCTTTTCACGATGCCACCGTCGCGCTTGAAGCCCCTCTACGCCCGATTGCCGGATTATCAGGAACTACTGAAGCACTACGATCCGCGTGGCAAATTCCGCAACGAGTTTCTGGACACGAATATTTACGGGGGATGATTTCAGTATTTGCTGCTCAGGTACTTGCCTACTTCGGTCTGCAGCTGTCCGTAGTCATCATGGATGGTGGCCCGCAATGCTGCTTCGGTGGAATTTCCTTCGGCCAGGCGTTGCAGGATGCGCTGCAGATCGCTTGCGCCCTGAGTGTCGATAATGAATTGCACGGCTGCCAGAGACTCGTCGTAGGCCAGAATTGCTTCCATCGGCGAGAAGCGCATGAAGCTGCCTTCGAGAGCGTTGAACGGGATTTCCTGTTGCGCTTTGAAGAGTTCGGCCAGGCGCCGGCCGCGCGACGACAATGATTTCGGTTCCATCGCCTGGGCGATACCCTCATTCAGCCACTGGGGACAGCGTCCACCCGACAGTTGGTTGATGAACGAATGCGCCAGTTCATGTTTCAGTACGCGTGACAGCTCGGACGTAACCGAACTCATTCCATTTACCGGGATGCGCAGTTTGCCATCATTTACCGCGCCCGCCCAGGAGGGCGACTGGGTAACGTCGAAGAAAGCCTGGTCGGTGTAGAGGACCACTGCGATGCTGCCGCGCGGCGCCACGCCGAGGTCCCGTACCAGGTCGCCATAGTGTGACTCCAGGGTGGAAAGCAGATCGCGGCGCAATGACTCCGGCGTCTGCCGACCCTCGTATTTCAGAATGAAGTGGCTGCTTTGGTTCTGCGTGTAGTCGGATTCCGCAGACGCGTCGCGCTCCGCCTTTTCCAGATATTTCTGCACCTGGGCATCGGGGCGAAGCTGCAAAGACCGCTTCCAGCTGCGGATCGCATCCCTATTTCGATCACTGGCATACTGGGCATAACCCAGGACGGCCAGCGTGTCAGGTGAATCCGGCGCAATTCGCACCGCGCGTTCGGCCAGGGGGAGGGCATCAATCGCGTTGCCGGTGCGCAGCAGCAGCGCGACGTAATAGTTCAGAATGGTGGCGTTCTGGCCTTCGAAGCGCAGCGCGGTCTCAAAATATGTCCGGGCCTTGCTGAAGTTTGTCTGCTCCATCTCGTGTTTGCCGGCGATGAAATACCCGGCAGCGGTCATGCGCGCGTTTCCTTGCTGTTCGATCGCGGCCAGCGCATCAGCGTCTACCTTACCGTCGTGGATAATCTTGTCGCTGACCTCCGGCTCGCCTTTCAGCTCATCGGCTGGAGTAAATGAAGGCACGTCCCGCGACTCTTTGCCGTCCCCAGTCGAAGCTCGCTCGGGACGAACTCCTCCGGCCTCTACTCGGTCAACCGACGACTTCGGAATCGCGTAAGAATCCTCCCCGACTTCATACTCAAGGTGGGAACCATTTTCGTGGACCTGGTCGGCATAGATGGTACGACCATTTTTCAGATGAATCACTTCCGCAGAAGCGCAGTCTGCGGCCGCGATTAGACCCGACAATAAGAGGAAGATGACAGATGCCCGCACTATGGCGCATTCTAGCAACAGGGGTGAAGCCGAGCCTACGTGACCAAGGTAATCAGAATTATTTCCGATACATCGCTGTTCCTGCTTGCATTCGCTTTGCTTGCGGCGCCGCCCAGCGCTGCGCAGGCCGCGGCGGCTGCACCGCCGCTGGCTTCCGCCGTCACGAGCTCAGTTCCGCCGGAGCACTCGGCGGAAGCTTTGTATGCGAAGTTGCAAAGTGTGAGCCTCGACAAATCACGGGTCTACAACATCCGCGAAGTCACGCTTGAGCGCGCCGCATTCCATATCACGTTCGACGATGGCACCATCGCGTTCACCGAAGACGTGGCCGGCCACGTCACCGGGGCCTTTTTTGAGGGCGAGGGTGAAGTACTGCTGATCCCCAACGACCAGGCAGAGCGAGCATCCATGATGCTGTTCACCGGCGCCGCCATTCTCGAAGAGAAATTCGTTACCGCATATTTTCGCTTCAACGACGATACCTTTACCGAATTGCAGCCTGCTCTCCGGGCCACCACAAACTCTCAGGAGTTTGTTTCCCAGTGGGACTCGACCGCTCGCAATCTGGCCCAGTTCGACGCATTGCGGCTGCTTCTGAGTTTCAGCAATTCTCTGCCTACGTCAGGCCAGCCGGAGACCGCGAGTCCGGCCTCCAAAGGCCGGGCAGACGACGATCGCATGCTGCATGCACGACTTCAGGGACGAAATCTCGGGACCTTCGATCTCTACTTTGATTCGCTCGCCGCCGAGCAAATCTGGGCGGGTCAGCAGAAGACAGTCGAAGGAGAAACCTATTACGACGTGTGGAGCGCCTTCACCCAGGGCAAGCCGGGCGGCCGCTCCGGTGATGCGGCCGGAGTGATGGGAGAAGAAGCCAAGCCCGAGGCAGTCAGCGTTTCACAGTACAAGATCCAGGCAAAAGTGGCGCCGCCAACCCGGCTTGATGCCGAGGCAAGCCTGCAGGTTGAAGTTCGACAGGCGGGCCAGCGAGCCGTGCTCTTCGAATTGTCCCGATTCCTCCAGGTCAGCAAAGTGGAATCAGACGGCGTTCCAGTGGAATTTATTCACAATCAATCGCTCGAAGGCACGCAACTGGCACGGCGAGGCAACGATCTGGTTGCTGTCGTTTTTCCGCAGCCGCTGCGCGCCGGACAGCAAATCAATCTGCACTTCGTCTACGGTGGCGAAGTGCTCTCCGAAGCCGGAGCCGGATTGCTCTATGTCGGGGCGCGCGGGACCTGGTATCCCAACCGTGGGCTGGAGATGGCCCGCTTCGATCTGCAATTTCGTTATCCCCCGGATTGGACGCTACTCGCGACCGGCAAGCGAATTGACGGCGCGAGCGCCGACTTGCCGCCGGGTGAACAATCCAGCCATTGGGTTTCTGATCGTCCCATGCCGGTTGCCGGATTCAATCTGGGCAAATACTTGCGGGTGGCCGCCAAGGCCGGCGACGTTCCTGTGGAAGCGTATGCCAGTTCCGGCGTGGAACGCACCTTCCCGCAAGGCTCATCGCAGGCTTTGGTTCCCTCCCCTACGATTCCATTTCCACTGCACCGGCGCCCCGAGCAGATCACTGTGGCCGCGCCACCACCTTCTCCCTCGCGCAATGCGCAAGCTGTGGCAAATTCGTCGGCGCGCGCGGTCGAGTTCTTCGCCCACCGCTTTGGGCCCTACCCCTACACCAGCCTGGCACTAACGCAGATCCCCGGCGAAGTCAGTCAGGGTTGGCCGTCGCTCGTTTTCCTCTCCAGCTTTTCTTTTCTGACGCCCGCAGAAAAGACCCAATTGCACATGAGCGCAGTGGCGACAATCCTAAGCGAAAGCGTGATTGCGCACGAGACGGCCCACCAGTGGTGGGGCGATCTGCTGTCCTGGAAAAGCTACCGCGATCAATGGCTCTTCGAAGCCCTGGCGAATTACAGCGCCTTGCTGCTGATGGAATCGGAAAATCCGCAGCAGTTTCGCGTAGTCATGGAGAAATACCGCCAGGAACTGCTGGCGAAAAACAAGGGGGGCTCACCGCTGGCGGACGCCGGGCCGGTCACCTTCGGCACCAGGCTCAATTGTTCTCATTTCCCCGACGGATACGATGCCATCAGCTATGGCCGCGGTACTTGGCTTTTCCATATGCTGCGAACCATGCTGCGTGATGCTGAACGGAACCGCAGCGGGCGAGGCGCAAACCTGTCAGATACTCAGGCGGATGCACCTTTTCTACACGCGCTCAGCAAGGCGCGGGAGCGCTTTCAGGAACGAGCCATCAATACCCGGGAGTTTCTTCAGGTTTTCGAAGAAGAGTTGTCCCCGTCTCTTCGCTACGAAGGGCACAAATCGCTGGACTGGTTCTATGAAGGATGGGTCAACGGCACAGCCATTCCCCATCTGGAATTGCAGTCCGTGAAATATGTAGCGAAAGCTGGGGCCTCGACGGTCAGCGGAACAATTGTTCAAAAGGACGCACCTCAAGAGTTGGTAACTGTCGTTCCGGTCTACGCCGTACTAGCCGGCAAGAATGTCCTCCTAGGCCAGGTATTCGCCGATGGTCCAGAAACCATCTTCCACTTCTCCGCGCCGCCTGGCACCCGAAAGGTCGTACTCGATCCCTATCAGACGCTACTGACTCGACCGTGAAATGTAGGCGCGAGCGTCCACGCTCGTGCGGGCTCCGTCTCGAACTTGTTCCCTAAAACGGCCAACCCTTCCCGGAACAACGCGCTCGGGATTACGTAACTCCCGCACCCTCAATCGCCGGCCGGGCACCACGGACCCACTGGACCGTGGAAGCGTCAACCTGGGCACGCCCGGTCAGCACCAGAATCGGCATACTCGGTTTCCGGGTGCGTTTTTACGAAGCTGGCCAGCGCAGCATCGTCTTCCGCGACTAGAATTCGCATAAGATCAATCTAATTTGGACTATTCTGATTCTTGGCCAGGAACCGGTTGGGGGCAAGAGATTCAGTACTAATCGAAGATCTCGGTTTCCGCAAACAGAACCCAGTGTAGAAACGGAACCCCAGCTCCGCTGGCGCCTGAGACCGGCTTTTTCTGGAATCTGTACGGTCACTGACGTGCTTGTGCTGCTTCGGAGATAATTAAAGGAACCATCACAAACAGTCTTCTCGGAAAGGATTCGGTCGGAGTGAATTTCTGGAGCCCAAAAACGTTTAAATCCCTGGTCCTGCCGGGAGCCCTGTTTCTGGTGGCCGCCTGCATAGTTTTCCAGGGTGCGTTTGGTTTCATTCCTTCGGCCGCGGTCCACTTCTATTTTTATTCCATCTTTGCCGCTGGAATTCTACTGGCCTGGCGTTTCCAGTCAAGCCGTATCCTGTTCGCGCTTTGTACTGTGTTTCTGGCCCAGCGCGCCCTGGAATTCTTTTCTTTAGGCCGCGCCACGTCTGCCGGGCCCGGACGGATCGCCCTCGAAGCCGTGGCTTTTCTTCTTCCGCTGAACTTTATTGCCTTCTCGGTATTTCGCGAGCGAGGATTGGTCTTCCCCGCCATCCTTCCCCGAATGGCACTTCTGTTTTTCGAATCGGTATTTGTCGCCATCATCTGCCGGCCTGGGGAAGTCGTTGGTCCCGCGCTTCTCCATGCCCGCTTTCTCGGAAGCATGGCCTGGACGCCCGTGCCGTCTCTCGCCCTGCTGGCCTTCGGGGCAGCTCTGGGAGTCCTGTTTGTGCGCCTGGTGCTCTATCGCAAGCCTACGGAGAGCGGATTGCTATGGGCCCTGCTGGCGACTTTTCTGGCCTTCCAGGTCGGGGCGGTGGGCCCGGCAGCAACTGCCTATATGGCCACGGCAGGCCTGATCCTGATCAGTTCCATCATTGAGAATTCGTACTTTCTGGCTTACCACGACGAACTGACTTCCCTTCCCGCGCGCCGCGCTTTCAATGATGCGCTGTTGCGTCTCGGAGGACCCTACACCGTTGCCGTGGTGGACATCGATCATTTCAAGAACTTCAACGACACCTACGGCCACGAGACCGGCGACCAGGTTTTGCGCCTGGTGGCGGGCAAACTCGCCGGCGTGACCGGCGGTGGCCGCGCCTATCGCGTGGGCGGAGAAGAATTCTCCATCCTGTTTCCCGGGAAATCAGCCAAAGACGTCATGCCGCATCTGGACTTGCTGCGCACTGTAATCGAGGTCGCCACCTTCCGCGTCCGTGGCGGCGAGGAGCGCCGGGGCACGGCTCGCGCCCAGAAGTCGCGGTCTTCGGATTCCAGGGCTGGGGATTCGAAAGCTGGAGATTCCAGTCATCAGGATTCTCAGAGTCAGAATTCCCGTAGTCCGGACGCCCAGGCCCAGGATTTTCGCAATCACGACCGGCGAAGCTCCGAACGCCGGGCCCGGTCTCGCCGGCCTCCTTCACCGCGAAGGAGGGCCCGCCCCGTCACATCCGAAACAGGAGATCAGCAGATCTCGGTTACGGTAAGCATAGGCGCCGCTGAACCGAACGGCCGGCACCGCTCAGTCGAACAGGTGCTTCAGGCCGCCGATCAGGCCTTGTACCGGGCCAAGCAGTCCGGACGCAATCGGGTAGAGTTTTCATCTGCGCCGCGCACCCCTCGACTCAAGCGAAATATCGCTTGAGACGGCCCGGCTCACGGACGCGTCTGCTGCGCGCTGATCCAGCTTTCAACCTGGGAACGCAGGACACCCAACGGCAGCGGGCCGCTGCCGACGACCTCGTCGTGAAATGCGCGCAAGTCGAATTTGGCGCCCAGCTTCTGTCGTGCCTCTTCGCGTAGTCTTAAAATCTCCAACTGGCCCAGCTTGTAGGCCAAAGCCTGTCCCGGCCAGGCGATGTAGCGGTCCACCTCGCTCTGGACGTTAGGCTCATCCATCGCGGTGTAGCGATGGAAATATTCCACCATCTGATCGCGCGACCAGTGTTTTTCGTGCACACCGGTGTCGATGACCAGCCGGATGGCTCGCCACATTTCGTTTTCCAGCCTTCCGTAGTCGCTGTAAGGGTCCTCGTAGAAGCCAATCTCTTTGCCCAGCCGCTCCGAGTAGAGCGCCCAGCCCTCGACGAAGGCGGTGTACTCGCCGTTCTTGCGGAAGGCGGGCAAGTCTTTCAATTCCTGCCCGATGGATATTTGCAGATGATGCCCCGGCACGCCTTCGTGGTAAGCGATGGCCTCGATGTTCAACGTCAGCCGATGCTCCGGTTCCCACTCATTTACATTGATGTGCCCAGGACGCGAACCATCCTGCGCTCCGGAATTGTAGTCGGCCGGGACCGCATTCTTGGCGCGAAACGGATCCATGGGGATGACCTCGAGCTTGTTCTGCGGCAGCCGTCCAAACAATTTGGGCAGTTGCGCCTCCATCTGCCGCGTGTATTTGGTGTACAAGTCGAGCACTTGCTGGCCCGAAGTCGCATAGAACTTGCGATCGTTCTTGATGTGTTCATTCAGGCTGGCCAGGTCTTTGAAGCCAAGCTTGTGCGCCAGCGCCAGCATTTCTGCTTCGGTCTCAGCCAGCTGCTTGAGCCCTATCTGATGGATTTCCTCCGGAGTCAGGTCGGTCGTGGTCATGCGCCGGATTTGAAAGCGATACCGTTCCGCGCCATCAGGCAGCGCCCACACTCCGGGCTCGGTGCGGCCGTGAGGAGCGTAATCGTCTCGCACAAATGCGGCAAAGAGTTTATACGCGGGAAGGACCTCGCCATTGATTGCGGCCAGCACGGCTGATCGCAATCGCTTCTGATCGACGTCGGAAATTCCGGCGGGAAATTTGTTGACGGGCCGAGCAAACGGGCTCGTGCCAGCGTCTGTTTCCGCAATCTCCTTCGTCTGTGCGGCTACCTTTTCCAGCAGATATCGTGGCTGCATCAGCCCGTCTCTCATTCCCTGCCGCATGTTGCCGGTCACCTGATCGAGCATCCTGGGGACTTGATGCAGCCGTGACAGATAGTCGTCGTAATCCTTCACGCTGTTGAAAGGCGTGAGACCCAGGGTCTCGAGTCAATCCGAGGTGAGGGCCGTCCATCTGGTTTACCGGCATTTCCCAGGGCTTGAAACGGGCTTCTTCAATATCCTGGCGGAGGTTTCGGATCATCAACTCCCGGCTGAGGGCGTCCTGCGCGGACAGACCGTCGAGACTTACTGCTTCGAAACGGCCTAGAAGTTTGCGTCTCGCTTCCAGATCGGACTGATAGAACTCCGGCGAGCGATCGCTCAGACGATCGTTGTAGCGGTTGTCCCCAATTGACGTTGCCATTTCAGGGTTGGAACGCAGCTCGTACTGCCATTCTTCGTCGAGCACCGAAAGTAGCTGAGTTCGCCGGCTCTCGACATTTGCAGCCTGCCCGGCGGTTTGCGTCTTCTGGGCAGTCAGCGCAGGCGGGAATAAACAGATCGTGCTGGAGATTAGGACCGCGATGCCACAGGTTCGTGCGAAGCCTACATACATCAAAGTCTCCTGATTTTTCCAGAGTGACCAGATTGTCCGGCGGCAAACTTTCTCTCGCGATTCGATATTCTATATAGTAGCGCCGGATTGATGGTGACCTTGATGGAGGCTGGCAAGAAAGGTGATGTGCAGGCCCAGCCGATATACTGTTAGACGCTGACCAACAAACACCGAGCACCACTGGAGGAAGAGCTTTTGAAGATATCGGGACAGTCAATTGTCGGATTCGGTTCCGCAGCCAACACTGGGCCATCCTTTCGCGCCAGCAACCCGCGCACCGGCGAGCACCTGCCGCCGGAGTTCTTCTCGGCCGGACCCGAGGAGGTAGATCGGGCTGCAAGCCTGGCGCATGACGCGTTCGCCACCTACAGCCAGGTCTCGGGACGCGAAAAAGCAAGGTTTCTACGTACCATCGCAGCCAAGATTGACGGCGCGGTGGATGAACTTGTCGAGCGTGCCGAGCAGGAGACTGCTCTCCCGAAACCTCGCTTGCAAAGTGAAACGGCGCGTACCAGCGGTCAGCTTCGCCTTTTCGCGAAAGTGGTGGAAGAAGGTTCGTGGGTGATGGCGCGGATCGACCGGGCTGACGCCGGCACCAAACCTCCCAAGGCTGATCTGCGTTCAATGCTGCATGCGCTGGGCCCGGTGGTGGTTTTCGGCGCAAGCAATTTTCCGCTGGCCTTCTCGGTGGCGGGCGGAGACACCGCCTCTGCGCTGGCAGCGGGAAATTCTGTCCTCGTCAAAGCGCATCCCGCCCACCCAGGCACCAGTGAACTGGTGGGGCAGTTGATGCAGGAAAGCGTTCAGGAATGCGGTTTGCCTGAGGGAGTTTTTTCTCTCCTGCTGGATTCCGGCACCGCAGTGGGTGTGGCCCTGGTCAAGCATCCGCTGGTAAAAGCTGTAGGCTTTACGGGATCGCACAAGGGCGGGAGGGCGATCATGGATGCGGCTGCCGCGCGTCCCGAACCCATACCGGTCTTTGCCGAAATGGGCAGCACCAATCCGGTCTTTATTTTGCCGGGCGCGCTGCGGGAAAATGGCGAGAACATCTCAGCCGGAATGTATAAATCTTTTACCCTGGGAGCAGGCCAATTCTGTACGAAACCTGGAATCGTGTTTCTGCCCGGGAACAACGACGCGTCAACCTTCGTCGACCGCCTGAAGAAGTCGGTCCTTGAGTCCGGTCCGTTCAACATGCTGACGAACGGTATTCGGTCTGCCTATCAATCTGCCACGACACGCCGCAAAACAGAAACAGGAGTAACGCTTCTGGCCGAGAGGGCTGCCTCGGCGAACGATCAGCAACTGGGCGTGGACGCTGTGCTTTTCGAGGCCGATGCGGAATCATTCCTGCGAAATCGGGAGTTGGCTGCGGAGGTCTTCGGCCCTGCGACCCTGATCGTCCGCCACTCCAGCCGCGCCCAGGTGCTCGAAATCGCGCGCAATCTGGGCGGCCATTTGACCGCGACCATTCATGGCACGGAAGCTGATCTTCACGAGTTCAGCGATTTGGTTTCGATTCTGAAGGACAAGGTCGGCAGGCTGGTGTTTAACGGTTTCCCAACCGGCGTCGAAGTTTCCCACGCGATGGTTCACGGCGGCCCGTATCCCGCGACATCCGATGGACGCTCGACCTCGGTAGGCAGCCAGGCAATTTTCCGTTTTTGCCGGCCTGTTTGTTACCAGGGATTTCCTGAATCCACGCTGCCCGACGGATTGCGCGACAGCAATCCTTTGGGTATCTGGCGAATGGTAGATGGAGAGATGAGCAGAGAACCGATGACGCTTTGATCCCGCGTCGCTGGCTGCCCCGTCCTCGCGGTTTCGCATTTTGGAACGAGAGGGCAGTGCCTTTCACGCGACAGCGCTTCCCACCCTATCTCTCAAGAAAAGCCGATCAGGCCGTCTCCGGCTCCAACGCTTTGGAGGAAAGAGCTTCGGCTGCGAGCGCCGCGCCTCCGGCAATGCCGGCATCTCCGCCATAAAAAGCGAGTAGCAGCGGGATCTCCTGGCAACGCTGGTTTACACAGCAACTGGGCAGTAGGGCGCGAATTTCTCCGACGAAGGGCTTCATCAGATCTGCCACACCTCCTCCCAGAATGATCACATCAGGTTCGAGCAAATCGATCATGTTCCCCAGCCACACAGATAGCAGCTCAACCGTTTCCCGAAGAGTCTCTGCCGCCACGGGATCGCCTTGGGCATAAGCTTCGCCAAGCATTTCGGCGGTAACGTCGTCGCACACTCCGTGTGCCAAGCGCAGGAGCACTGACTCCCGCGTTCCACTTGCACTGAGCTTTGCCCGTGCGCGTTTGGCGATGGCCGGACCGGCGGCAAATGCCTCGATGCAGCCCGGCTTGCCGCACCCGCAGAGCGGGCCGCGATAATCAATGCTGACGTGGCCGCCTTCTCCTGCCGCGCCCGTGCGCCCGTGATAAATGCGGCCGTCGAACACGATCCCAGTGCCAATGCCTGTCCCCAGGATGGTCAAGAAAATGTTGCGGTAACCGCGTCCCACACCCCACAGGGCCTCGGCTAACGCGGCGGCGTTGGCATCGTTGTCGACCTTTACGGGGACTTTGTACTTCTGCGAAATTTCGTCGGCCAATGGAAAGGCGCGCCAGCAGGGCAGATTGGGAGGATTAATGATTACTCCAGTGCTGGGGTCGAGCGGCCCGGGACAGCAAATGCCGATCCCACGCAACGAGCGGTCACAGCCGGAGGCCACGGCCTTCGCACAAACCTGGTCGATGGCTTTGATCACCGTCGCGAGAGCGGCTACAGGCCCGTCATTCGGCAACATGGGAACGCGGGTGTGATGGTGAATCTCCCCGCCAGGAGTGACCAGCCCGGCGGCAATCTTGCTTCCGCCAATGTCTACCCCGACGACGAATCCGGTCTGGGCTGAGGACGACTCTGTTTCCATAGGTTCCGCTAGGCCGATTGCTTTACTGGAACCGGCCTCGACCCTCTGAACGCGTAAAAAATAATGTACAGGTAGCAGATTGCTGGCAAAACGAATGCGTGGTGAAGTCCGATCATGTCGGCCAGGCGTCCTTGTGCCAGGGGGATCAAGGCGCCGCCCACAATTGCCATAATCAGAAGACCGGATCCGTCGCCAGTGAGGGGACCGAGTTCGGCAATTCCCAACGTAAAGATGCTGGGGAACATCACGGAATTAAACAGGCCTACTAGGATGATGCTCCACATGGCCAGATGACCGAGGCTGAGGATCGATGTGCAAACCAGCAGGCATGCGACCAGCGCGGCGATCCCCAGAACGGTCCCGGTACGCACCTTCTGCAAAATGGCGGACCCGGCGAATCGTCCAATCATGGCTCCGAGCCAATAGTAGGACACATACTTGGCAGCAGCCAACTCAGAGATATTGCCAATGTCGGCCTGACTGAAGTAGTTGATGAGATAACTTCCGATGGAAACTTCCGCGCCCACGTAAACGAAGATTCCGATTGCGCCCAGCACCAGTTGAGGATGCTTCCATATGCTCTCGCCCGCAATTTGTCCGTGACGCTCAGCACCCGGCAACGGTGGCAGCTGGAACATGGAAATCGCAACCGCCAACGCCACCAAAGCCAGCTCCGATGATCAGGTAGGGCAGCTTCACCGAAGAAGCTTCGTGAACGCGGTAGGCTTGCTGGGCCGCTCCAGACATCTGCCGCACGACCTCGGCATTCTCCCGAGTGCCGCTGAGGATGATCGTCCCGCCCAGCCAGGGAGCGATGGCCGTGCCCACCGAGTTGAACGCTTGTGCCAGATTCAAACGGCTGGACGCAGTCTCCGGCGGCCCCAATACCGCCACATAGGGATTTGCCGCAACCTGCAACGCGGTGATGCCGCCCGCCAGCACCATCAACGCGCCGAGAAAAAGCGGGTACGATGCCGCGCTCGCCGAAGGAATAAACAGCAGCGCGCCCAGCCCCATGATCACCACGCCCACTACCATGGTTTTCTTGTAGCCAATCCAGTCAATGAGCTTCGCGGCGGGAATCGAAAAGATGAAATAGGCAGTAAAGAAAGCAAACTGGATCAGGCTGGCGCGGGCGTAGTTGAGATCAAATATTGCTTTCAGGTGAGGCACGAGTACGTCATTCAGGACGGTGACGAAACCCCACATGAAGAACAACGTCGTCACCACACTCAAGGCCGCGCGGTTGGAAGAGACAGGCCCGCCCACCGGATTGATGGAAGTCCTAACGCTGGTAATCGCCATTCGCGCTCGTCCGACCGGCTTCGTGGCCGCCAGAATACGCAATTCGAGCGAGCATCATACCATCGGAAACGCCGATTTTTGCATCGTTTCTTATCAAGGTAATCGATTAACTTGCGGAAAATATGCACTACTTTGTCCTTGACAATGGACGGCCAATAATCCAGACTGCGCCGCGGACTGGTTTCTGGGAAGCGACGGCGACTCCTTCCTTACACTTCGATCTGCAATCTTGAGACAGGGGCAGGAACGCGACACCGCAGGAGCGCGCCTACCGGGTAAAACTTTCTTTCAACCGGACGGGAAGGATTCCAATGAGAGAGATGCTGGGCATCTCGGCCATCTTGTTGTTCCTGCTTTCGGGATTAGCTGCAGGTCAAACAGAACCGCGGTCGTGATAGTCGCGGAGCCCGGGTTTCCCGCGGCGGATTCCGCTGTGGCTAGCCCGCAGCAGCTGGCAAGCTGGGTGCAGGGCGCGCAACAAGCTTCGGTGGAGCAGCTGGGCCAGTTGTTGAACGCTTCAGCCTCCGCTCTCCTGGTGCTGCCCTACGGCTCTGCCGCCTTTCCCGAGGAGGAGTGGCCGGAAATCCGCCAGTTTCTGCAACGCGGCCGCAATCTCGGCCAGCCCTTTACCCGCGCGGATTATCGCGACCACGGAAAGCTGGAAGTTGCGCGAGTACAGAGTGCGCTACATCCGGCCATTGATGATTGATCAAGCCCGGGTTAACTGGGGGATACGACAAAGCCCCGAAGGGGGCGAAACCATCGTCTCCACACAACGTTGATCATCAGCCGTGACATAAGCGCAAGTGCTATAGAATGTCGCCGCGAAGCGCACTCACTCTTGGGGGAGGACCTCCGACCATGTCTGATTCATTGCCTAAAGAAATAACTCGCCGCGGATTCATCACGAAAGTCGGCCAGGGCCTGGTCGCGGCCAATCTTGCCGGAACGTTCTTGAAAAGTGCGGCGGCAGAACTGCAAGTCCCAGATCCGCCGGGAAAGAAATTAGGATGGGCCATTGTCGGCCTGGGCAGTCTTTCGATCAACCAGATCCTGCCCGCGTTCGCGAAATGTGAAAAATCGAAGGTCGTGGCGCTGGTCAGCGGCCATCCCGACAAGGCGAACAAGTTGGCGCTGCGCTACGGCGTGAACCCGAAGAATATTTACAACTATCAGAACTACGACACGATTCGGGACAATGCGGAAGTTGACATCATCTATATCGTTCTGCCGAACGGAATGCATGCCGAATACACGGTCCGCGGATTCCAGGCGGGCAAGCATGTGCTCTCGGAAAAGCCGATGGCCAATACACCCGCCGACTGCCAGCAAATGATCGACGCGGGACGCAAGGCCAATCGAAAGTTGATGGTGGCATACCGCTGCCGTTACGAACCCCACAACGTGGAAGCGATCCGCATGGCGCGCCAGCAGGAACTGGGGCCGACCAAGGTCATTCTCGCCGATCACGGATTCAGTATTGGCGATCCTACGCAATGGCGGCTTAACAAAGCGCTGGCGGGAGGCGGATCGCTGATGGATATCGGCATCTACTCGCTGAACGCGTCTCGTTATCTTACCGGCGAGGAACCCACCGAGATCAATGCCATGCTGTACACCACGCCGGGAGACGTGCGCTTCAAAGAGGTGGAGGAGACGATCAACTTCCAACTACGCTTCCCCAGCGGAATTCTGGCCAATTGCACTTCGAGTTACGGATATTCGGGACAGAACCGTTATCGGGTCGTGACCACCAAGGGATGGTTCGAGCTGGAGCCAGCGACCAACTACAACGGTTTGAGAATGTACGTGCACCACGACAACATCACCGAAGAGCGCATGCTTCCAGTACGCGACCACTTCGCGCTTGAAATGGACCACTTGTCGAGCTGCGTGATGGAGAACAAAGAGCCACTCACTCCGGGCGAAGAGGGATTGCGCGACTTGACCATCATGATGGGCATCTACGAAGCGGCGCGGAGCGGTAAGACGGTCAAGCTGTAGCGCGACTGCGGTAGACCAAGGTCGATGATCTTATTCCATCGAGATTACGTCATCCTGACGGACCTCAGTCCCGAAGGATCTGGCGCGAAGCGTCACGATTCTGGCCAGCGTTCATATCCACCCTCACGCCAGATGCATCGCAAGCTCAGCATGAGGATGCATTGTGGAATTTTGCCACTACCGTTTGCTTCGAATCTCTTCAAGGCGTTTCGTTAAATACTCCTGATATTCCTGCTTCAGCTTGGGGTCGGCGGGGGAACCATAAATCTCGCTTGATTTGTATTTCCCCTCATCGAATTTCTTCTTGGTCCACTCATCGTGAATGTGAGTTTCATCGGCGTGATCAAGGACATCTTTCACGGCTTGCGGCGGAATGAAATACACTCCCTCGCGATCGCCGACCACCAGGTCGCCCGGCATGACTGTGACCCCGCCGATCCGGATCGGAATGTTTATGCCGGTGAGCATCACGTTCCCGATGGGCGTGGGATCAACCGAGCGAAAATAGGCCGGCATATCAATCTCCGAAAGGCCGTCGAGGTCGCGAACGCTGCCGTCCACAACCAGTCCGCCCCCGTGGGTAGCCTTCATGACGTAATAAAACAGATTGTCGCCAACGATCGTTCCGTCAACCTTCTTGCCAAAGAGATCGACCACCAGCACATCGCCCGGCTGCAGCATGTCGATGGCGGTCTGGTTGGTGAGCCGCGGGATGCCACGCGCTTTGGCCTTGGCGGTAGCAACGCTGTCCAGGTCGGAGCGCTCGGGCATGAACTGGACCGTAAAGGCTCGTCCGACGAGCGTTTTGCCGGGATGCAAGATCTGGAAGCCATCCGCATATTGATTGCGGAACTTCTTGTCTTCCAAACCCGCCCAGATCTCTTCGGCCGACAACCCCCGCGCCCGCTCGATCAGGTCATCCGGCACTTTCGGCCTGCCATCCGGGAAACGGCCGAATGGATTCTGCGCCGTGTAGTCCATTAGTTCCTGATTGGAGAACGTAATCATTTGTGCGCGGCTGATCGTCGGCGCGAGCAGCATCGCGCATGCGCTGAGGATCAAGATGATTGTCGTTCGAAGTGAATGTGTGATTGCGGTTCTGGTCATTGGTTTATCTCCGCCCGCCGCAAAGTCTCAAATAGAAGAAGATTTGTCAAACTTCAACTGAGGCAATGGAGGCTGGGCGTGTGGCGCGGGCGCCCGCGCGTGCGGCCGTTGACAGGTTAAAGCTCGAGTCATGCGGGCGACAGCGCCCGCGCCACACGCCCACCCTCCATTTCTCCAGACTCGAAAAATTGTTGAATCGATCTTGCTGGCACATTACCCTGCTTGCGACTTGCGCGAGAAGGGGCGGACTGGCCTATGAGCAAATTCCCGATTAATCGTCGCGATGTTCTGAAAACCTCGGCTGGGGCACTGGGTGCCGCTCTCCTGCTGGGCGATCCTCTGGAAGCGTATCCCCAGGGAGTCAGCACCAACTCGAGTCCTTCCGCATTGCGTATTACCGACTTGCGCGTGGCGACAATCGTCAAGCCCGGACCCAGCCCCTGTCCCATTATTCGCATCGACACCAATCAGGGTGTGTACGGACTGGGCGAAGTTCGCGACGGCGCTAGCGACACTTACGCTCTGTTTCTCAAGAGCCGCATCGTGGGCGAGAACCCGCTGCAGCTCGACAAGGTTTTCCGCAAGATCAAACAGTTTGGTGGCCCCGCCCGTCAGGCCGGCGGAGTGTGCGCCGTAGAGATGGGGCTGTGGGACATCGCCGGCAAGGTCTACAACGCGCCGGTGTATGCAATGTTGGGCGGCGGCAAGTTCCGTGACAAGATTCGCGTCTACGCCGATACGACCGAATCGAAAGATCCCAAGATTTACGCGCAACGCATGAAGGAGCGCAAAGAGCAAATGGGCATCACCTGGCTAAAGATGGACTTGGGCATAGAGATGGTCTCGGATATGCCCGGCACGGTGACCACGCCGTCCGATCTGAGCTCGTGGGAGATGGCACAGCTCGAGCATCCTTTTCTCGCGATGGAAGTCACCGACAAAGGGATCGCGATGCTGGAGCAGTATGTGGCCGCGGTGCGTGACGCAGTTGGCATGGAAATCCCGCTCTCCATGGATCACCTCGGCCACCTGGGCGTGAAGTCGATTATTCGTCTAGGTAAAGCATACGAGAAGTACAACCTCTCCTGGATGGAAGACGTAATTCCATGGACCTACACCGATTTGTTGAAGCAAATTTCCGACGAGAGCCCGACGCCAATTCTTACTGGCGAGGATATCTACCTGAAGGAACACTTTCGCGTGCTCTGCGAAAAGCACGCGGTGTCGAAGATTCATCCCGATCTGGCGACGTCGGGCGGCATTCTCGAGACGCATAAGATCGGCAACATGGCGGAGGAATACGGCGTGCCCATGGCGATGCACTTTGCGGGAACGCCCGTCAGTTGCATGGCCAATGTGCACTGCGCCGCCGCCACGTTGAATTTCCTTGCCCTGGAGAACCACTCGCTGGACGTTCCCTGGTGGTCGTCCATGGTGGAAGAGGGAGTGAAGACGCCGATCGTGGAGCACGGCTGGATTACGGTTCCAGACCGGCCCGGCCTGGGTGTGACACTCAACGCTGATGTCGTGCGGCAACACCTCATGCCGGGCACGGGGTACTTCGAACCTACGCCGCAGTGGGACCAGGAGCGTTCGTGGGACCGGATCTGGAGTTAGCCGTGGCCTCGACAGCATGGTGCGGGAAGCTTCCTCAGCCTGACCTCATTGTCATCTTGCGTGGAGTGAACGGACTCGTTTGCGGGTCCTCGTGGTGTGGGGTTGATGCGGCGACGTCGACTCAAGCGATCAACGCGACGGACATCTACTTGGAGGCCAGGACACTCTTCCAATACGCCTGGTGACCGTGATAGTCATCGTCCGCCAGATTCGCAATGATCAAGCCGCTTCAGTTGCAGCGGGTCTACAGTGCCCTGGCGTTTGTAAACGACTTCGCCATCCGGGCGGATCAGCAGCGTGTAGGGAACCGCAGCGCTCCAGTCAGGATCGAAGGCCGCCAGTTGCGGGTAGATATCGGTCGAACTCAGGATGCGGTTGGTGCTGGTGGCGTGCTCCTCGGTGAGAACCTTAAGCACGCCGGCCTGCTCGTCGGGATAGTTGATGCTGACCGTCACCAGGTCGAACGCCCGGTGTCCATACATCCGGTACATGGTTTCAAACTGCGGCAATTCGGCGCGGCACGGGCCACACCACGTCGCCCAGAAATCCACCAGCAGCAATTTGCCGGTAGAGTTTTTTCGCAGCTCCTTGAGATCGGCGACGCTCACCGGCTTCAGGACAACCGGCTTCTTCGCGATGGTTTCCATCTCTTCGCGCCGGCCGGCTTCCTTGTAGAGCCATTTCGTCGAGCAGCCCACGGAGGGAGTCTTCGCAGTCGCAACCGACTTTCCGGCCAGGAGCGCATCGAGAGCTTCCCGGGCGTCCTGTCGAGTGACCAGCGGCTCACGCATGTTGTTGTCGACTCGGCCTTCGTAACGAAGCTTGCGGTCGGAATCGAAAATGAAGATATGCGGCGTAGCAGTGGGCCCGTAAGCGGTAGAGACTTTCTGAGTCTCCCCGTCGTACAGATATGGAAAATTGAAGTGCCGGAATTCCGCCCGGGTCTTCATGTCTTCGAGCGAATCTCCCACGTCGGTGTACCCCATTTCGTTGAGCAGAACCGCATCGGGATTGTTGGGCTCGATCGCCACTACGGCGACGTGCTTGTCTTTGTAGTCTGCGGCAATCTGTTTGATTCGCGTCTCGTAGAGTTGCGCTGTAGGACAGTGATTGCAGATGAATGCGATCACCAGAACCTTGCTGGCAGCGTATTCCTTGAGACAGTGAGTTTGCCCGTCTACGCCAGGCAGGCAGAAGTCCGGCGCCGGAGAGCCAATTGCAAGCGTGGGATGCTCATCACCGCCGGCAATGGCAGGCACACACAGCAGCATCCCCGGCAACAGAAATAAGATCGCAAGAAAGACGAGGTATTTTGGATTCACGGCGATCGCGTGAGAGTTTGCGGTGTGCAGTGAATGCATGATCATCCTCCTCGGGAATGAGAGCTCTACTTCGGAGCCGGCTCCATCGACCAGATAGCTCCGGGTCTCATGTACATGCTGGCGCGGTACATGCCTTGCGCGTCGTAGGCTTCGGGAGTGCGAAAAAAATATCCACGATCTTTCCAGACAACGTTGTAAACGCCGCGCGCGGTGTGGAATGCCTGGTCGCGCATTCCCTCCGACAGCATGTGAGAGGCGATGGCAAAAGTAGTCGCCGGTCCAGACTTCCTCGACCTGCTCGTTTTCGTGCAGGGCCTGACCGTCCGCGCCCATGCCATTGAGGGCTCCCATCTCTCCGTTCTGGAACTTCATCACATTGTAGTCGTACACGCGCTGCAACGCGGACTTGCGCATTGACGCCGGAACAAGATCGCCAAGTCCAGTGAGATTGGCATACCACTGGCCGGCGAGTTGCTCCGCCATAATGTCGGTGTGATATGTGCTGCCCTGGTCGTAGTTGAAGTAAGTACCGTTCCAAAGTTCTTGACGTAGGCGCCTGGGCTTTCTTGAACAGGGCGTCATAGTCTGAGGCGGTTTGGATCTCGCCCAGCTTGCGAGCTATCTCGGCGGTAGCGCGAAGCGCCGCCAGGTAAAGACTGCCGCTGTAGGCGCTTTCGCCGCGAGCTACCCAGTTGTCGTAGGTCTGGTCGGGGAAGCCGCCGTTTTTGATCAGGCCGTCGCCGTCCGTGTCGTACTGGCGAAGGTGCTCCATGGCTTGCTTGGTCGCGCTCCAGGCGTAGCGGAGAAAATTGTCGTCTTTGCTGCCGCTCCACACATAGTCGCGCCAGATCATAAGAACGTATTTGCTGTTGAGATCGCGCCAGTTGGAGACATCCTGATAGTTGTACTGGTTGACGTTCACAAATGGGTCTTCGGTTGGCGACCCGAGGTCATGCGGAGCCGATCCCGCCACCTTGCGCTGCATGGTTTCGAACTTGCCGTGATCAAGCTTCCATGACCAGAGATAGTGCTGCGGAATACTCTCCGGAATCGTGTCGGTGTACTCGCGCATCTCCTGCTTCTCGATCTCAGGCCAAAACTTGATCAGTGGGAACGATCCGTAGAAGCGCACATCCGACGTCCCGTAGTACGCGTAGTCGAAGCATTCGAGATAGGCGAAGGTATCAGCATTTTTCGCGGACAAATGCAGAGGATTCGCCGGGCCGTTCTGCTCGTGGGCCCAGAGTGTGCCGCCGTCCGCGAGGATATATAACTCGTTGAACAGCTCGCCGCGGTACCACGCGGGTTTGGACTCGTCTTCGATGTAAGGTTTCTGCCAGGCATCGATCTGATCGCTCCACCGCTGGTTGTTCTCGAGCGCGGTGCGGGCGATCTTCCATGCGTTGGTCCCGGAAGCGTCGAAGAATTCGGTGTAATGCCGGATCCACTTGCGGCCTCCGCCAAACTGCACCACGGGCAGGTCCCATGAAAGGGACATGGGGATAACTTTCTTTTCCTTGGGGGCCAGAGTAAAGCGGACGGCGATGGCTCCGGCCATTTGTTCTCCGGCGCTGGCAACGTCCGGCGAATGGTTCGGCAGGCGTCCCGTGGTCGAGAAGGGCTGCCACACTTCAGCGCCGGACCTCTGCGGATCGAAGTCAGTGATGTAGGTAACCTCAACCCCGGGTGACGAGACAGCAGCGATGACGAACTGGCCGTCCCATTCGTCGGAAACGGGACCGGTGCGAATGCGGTCGAAGACAATGCCCTGCATCTGATCGCCGGAGAGCGATTCCGAATGGAATTCATTTTTGTTCTGAGCGTTCAGCACCGCATGGAAGTTGCTGGTGGTGTCGCGAAACCAGCCCACCATGTTGGTCCATGAAAACAGCAGCGAAACCGTCACTGGCTTGTTTGACGGATTCTCCGCATACCAGTTATAGAGAGCAACCGGGTAGCTGGTTTCCTTGTAATTGTTGGGCAGAATGGGGGAGAACTGTTCGACCGTCAGAGTGATCGGAAGTTGAGGCGAGCGATAGGCGAACCATGACTTCGGATAAAGTGCGGCATATTCGCCCGCGCCCGCCGGGTAGGACCAGTTCCAAGCCGAGAGCGCACCGCCGCCCTCGGGTTTACCGGCGGAAAGGACCTGCGCCGTTGGGGGTTCGTCTTTGGGCTGCACAAATACCGCAAACTGGTTTCCTGGAACATTCTGATATTTGTGAACTCCCGCCTTGATATGCCAGCGCTCGAAATTGCCGCGATAGGAACGGGAAAACGTTCCCGCCCCGATGCCACCGACAGGAGCGCCCTGCCAGAAACCGTCGTCGATATTGGACAGCTCGGGTTTGCGGCCGCCAGGGTTTGCGGGCGGCTGCCCGATGGGAATACGCCACGCCGTGACAGGAATCTGATCACTGGCAGCGAGAAAAGGATGGGCCAACAGCACGAGGAAGGCCAGGAAGAGGGTCAACACCAAAGAGCGCTTAGTTCGTGTCATGAGGTCAGGAACGCGGGCTTGCGTCGAGGAAACTCCGGCAGTCTGAAGCAGACGACCCAGGTTGTCAAGGCTGAAGTAAGCGATTATCCACTGGAGAATGTTGGGATTGCCCCGAGCGTCGCGGCATTGACAATTCTTGCCGCGAGTCCTACCTTTCTCACCGAATCGTTTCCACTGACGAGTAGGGAGGCCTGCGTGAACAGAAAAAAGAATTCGTGGCTGATCTTGATCTGTACGTTGGTGCTTTGTGCCGCGCCGAATCTGGTTGATGCTCAAGCAGCAGCGCCTACGCTCGGTATTTTCGACGACCACGGCGACGTCGGGACGGTCCTTCATCCCGGTTCGGCCGAATACGATCCATCGACGGCCAGCTATACGATCAGCGGCAGCGGCGAAAACATGTGGTTCGGCAAGGACGCATACCACTTCGTGTGGAAGAAAGTCTCCGGCGACATTTCGCTCACGGCCGACGCCGACTTTATGACCAAGACGGGAAATCCGCACAAGAAGGCCGTACTGATGTTTCGCCAGAGCCTCGATACAGATTCTCCTTACATCGACGTGGCGGTGCACCTGAGTGGAATGACTTCGCTCCAATATCGCGACGAAAAGGGCGTAAACACGCACGAGGTCCAATCCAATATCTCCGCCCCGACGCGGCTGCGACTGGTAAAACGGGACGACTACGTCTACTTGTGGCTGGGCGGCCCCGAGGGTGACCTGAAAGTGTCAGGCGCTTCCATCCGCTCTCCGCTCCGGGGAACGTTTTATGTCGGGATCGGAGTTTGCTCTCACGATAAGGACGTGGTCGAGAAGGCCGTGTTCTCCAAAGTCGAGTTGACCACGCCGCCCGCTGCGACGGGCGAACCGAAACTCTACAGCACTCTGGAGACCGTCGCCATTTCCTCTACTGACCGCCACGTAGCCTACGTCGCGCCGGAACATTTCGAGGCACCCAACTGGACCCGTGATGGCGCGGCGTTTCTCTTCAACGGCAATGGTCACATCATGCGACTGCCGGTAGCGGGCGGCGAGCCTGCAATCATCGACACGGGCTTCGCTAACCGCTGCAACAACGACCACGGTATTTCGCCGGATTCGAAATGGCTGGCTATCAGCGATCAGTCACAGGAAGAACACCGCTCCCTGGTTTATCTGGTGCCCATCGAGGGCGGCACGCCCCGGAAAATCACCAAAAATTCCCCATCCTATTGGCATGGCTGGTCGTCGGATGGATCCACGCTCGCTTTCGTCGGACAGCGAAATGGAGACTTCGATATCTACACCATCCCAGTCACCGGCGGCGACGAGACTCGTCTCACCACCGCGAAGGGACTCGACGATGGTCCAGACTACTCTCCGGATAGCAAATATATTTACTTCAACTCCGAGCGCTCCGGCCTCATGCAGATCTGGCGCATGCAGCCGGACGGCAGCGGACAGGAACAGATCACCTCGGATGATTTCAACAACTGGTTCCCGCACATCTCGCCCGACGGAAAGTGGATGGTCTTCCTCACCTACGATAAAAATGTCACCGGACATCCTGAAAATAAGGACGTGAAGCTGCGACTGATGTCCTTGGAAGACAAGAAGATCACGGTGCTGGCGAGTCTGTTCGGCGGGCAAGGCACGATCAACGTCCCCTCCTGGTCGCCCGACAGCAAGCAGTTGGCATTTGTCAGTTATGAACTGATCCGGTAGCTGGCCCGGCACGGACGAATCGGCGAGCTCGGTAATAACAGGAAGGACGTGCTGATCGAAAACGCCGAACGGCAGTCCCCGAGCCGGCGTAGATCCCCCCCATGGATCCCGCGCGGTCGATCACTAGATTGATGCCCGCACCCCTATTGCAGCTTCGCGTACTCCGCCTTGGCTTCCTTCAGGATGGGGATGTCGGGGGTCGGCGTCTTTCCAGAGAACGAGAAAATCCTGATAGGCGGCCTTTGTTTTGGCAGTGTCGCCTTGCAAAGCATAGGCGCGGGCGAGACCGAGATGGGCAAGAACGCCGAGAGGAAAGTTCAGGACAATGCCACGAGGGTCGAAAAGTTTCTGATACTCGACTACTGCTGCTCCGCCATTGTGCAGCGCCAAATGGGCTTGGCCGCGAATATAGGCCTACGATTGCGTGGCGTGAATTTCGGTATGGGCTTGTACGGCGGTTTCGAGGCCTGCATAGCGTTCACTTGTGTTACAACCTGCAGACTCACCAAGTCGCCTTATGCGACCCTCTACACCGGAGGCTCCGGCGGCTTTGTTGCCTCCACCGCCGCTCCGATTGTTACGGGGTGGAGCGATCCAGTTCCCGGGCGGGTCTTTTCACCCCGCTGTGGACCAGCACCTTTTCACGGCGCACTGTAATCGCCTGCGTTTACGACCGTTACTTTCGGATAGCCGTTGTCCGGGAACAGCGGCCCCGGTCAGATCTCCCGTCGTCCGACGCGCGACGATTCCTCTCGCGTTCATTTCTCTTTTGTGTACGATCGGCCCAATGATGAGGATGATGGGGATTCTACTAACCACTACGGCCGATCTTGCTTGGCCGCAAGATCAATAAGGAGGATGTCCGAATTTTCCCGTAAACGGTCGAATACAATCCGGCTGCCATCGGAAGTGACGTCAAAGGTCCGCATTGCGGCGGGATTACTCAGCCGGGTCAAACGCCGTGAGCGCATCGTGCTGAGGTCGAGCAGCCAGAAGTCCTGCCCCGCCGTCGTACTTCCAAGCATGTAAACCAGACCCCGACCATCGGGCAGGAACCGCGCACGCTCGCCATCGCGCTGTACGTTGATTTCGGGGAGCTTCGCGGACGTACCATCCGGATGCACTGCCAGCAGCGGCATCACCGTGAATACCTGCGTGCCGCCATACACGATCAGGTCCCCGCGCGGAGACCATACCGGATCCTGGAACGATCCTGTTGCAATTCGAACGGGCGAGCCGCCGTCGTCGGGTAATTTGAACAAGCCTGCTCCATCGCGGTCGCTGCCGGCCGCGACAATCCATTTGCCGTCGGGAGACCAGGAAGCCGTGCCCCGAACATCGACGTCGCTCGAAAGAGGGTGAATTCTCGTTCCATCCGCGGCGATTACGTGCATCTGTCGCTTCCCGTCCCGCCTTAGCGCAAACGCAACTCTGCTCCCGTCTGCTGAGACTGCTGGAGCCGACTGGAGCGCGCCTTCCGAACCCTTCCAGATCTCCAGCGCTTGCCCATCGCGATAGCACCACAGTCCGTCAGCCCCGTCCCGCGAGGACAAGTAGAACAACGATTCGCCTCCGAAGCGTGGCGCCTGGGCACGCGCGGTGGGTAATGGGAAGGGTGTAACGTCCTTTTCTTCGACAATGCGACTGGTAATCGGAACGCTCCACAAGTTGACCTGAGACTTCACGACACTCGCGGCCAGACGCCGACCGTCCGCCGTCGTTGCCAGGGCGGTGTATTGTTCCAAACCCGAACTCACACGCTGTGAAGTTCGGGTCTCCACATCGAACGTCCACAACCACGGTCCGGCCCCGTTTTCGTTGTGCGCAACGAACAGAACCGTCCGCTCGTCGATCGGAGCCGGGTACGTGACATCGGTATTGAGATGAGTGAGTTGTTCCGGTTCTCCCCCGTCTGACGGAATACGCCACAGGTCCATCTCACGCGTGGCGGGTCGACCCCGGACAAAGTAGATCCAGCGCCCATCCTTCGACCAGACCTGAAAGTGATTGTGCAATCCAGGCTGGCTTTTCAGGATCTGACGTTCATTGGCGCCGTTGTGATCCGCCACAAACGTGGGATCGCCCGGTTCCCACCTGTGATACACCAACCGGGTGCCATCGGGTGACCAGGCAACCTCGGCAGCATGTTCACCCAAGAAATTGTGCGGCGCTCCACCCATCAGCGGCCAGAGCATGAGCCTCCTGCTTTCCGTTCCGCCGGTCCACACCTCCGATCCGTCGCTCGAGAATCCGATAGCACGAAGGGGCCCGCGCGCATCTCCGATCCGACCATGGGTAAGGTTCGCGAGGCTGCTACCGTTGGCTTGAATCAGCCAGGCGTCGAACGTGCCGCTCTTGTCAGAAATGAAGGCGATGAATTTCCCGTCCGGGGATATGGCAGGGTTGGTTTCGGCTCCTTCGAAGTCAGTGAGCCGCGCGAACTGCGCAGTGGAAAGCGGATTCTGTACTGTTCGGGGCCGACGGGCGAGAATCCACGCACCTAGACCTGCCACCAGCATCGCCACCAGCGCCCATGCTAACCAGGCATAGCGCTTCGGCGCAACAGGCCCAGAAGGGGACGCGGCTGGCTGGACCGAAACTGAATAACCGGAAGAGGACGCCTCCGTGACTACTCTGCCTGATTCCGTTTCCCGCTTCAGACGCTTCAGATCGGCTCGCATCTCGGATGCGTGCTGGTAACGCAAATCCCGGTCTTTCTCCAGAGCCTTCTGAATTATCCGTTCGAGGTCAACCGGAACCGCCGGATTCAGCCGCACCGCCGGCGTGGGCGTCCGGTTGAGAATCGCTTCGAAAATCATGCCTGTGGTGTCGCCCCGGAACGGCAGCGTCCCCGTTGCCATCTCGTAAAGCACCGCACCGAAGGAGAACAAGTCAGTTCGCGCGTCCAACTCCTTGCCTCGAACCTGCTCCGGCGACATGAAGGCGACCGTGCCCATGGCTGTGCCTGGGCTCGTAAGGTGTTCCTGTAGATCGAGGGTCGGTGCGTTCGACCCCACTGAGTCTCCCGGTTTCGGCGATATTTTGGCCAAACCGAAGTCGAGAACTTTGGCGATCCCGCGGCTGGTCACGAAGATGTTGGCCGGCTTAATATCGCGATGCACGATGTTTTTTGCGTGGGCGGCATCGAGCGCATCGGCGATTTCAATGGCAAGCGGCACCAAGATCTCCAGCGCCAGGGGACGCTCCGCGATGCGGTGGGTTAATGTTGTTCCTTCCAAAAACTCCATCGCGATGAAGGCATGGCCATCGTCCTCCCCAATGTCGTGGATCGTGCAAATGTTGGGATGATTGAGCGCCGAGGCGGCCTGCGCTTCACGTTGAAAACGGGCCAGCGCCTGCCGGTCCTTGGCCACCTCATCGGGCAGGAACTTGAGAGCAACAAAACGATGCAGCCTGGTGTCTTCGGCCTTGTAAATCACACCCATCCCACCACCGCCAAGCTTCTCGACGATGCGGTAGTGCGAGATGGTTTGGCCGATCAAAGCGTAGGCTCCCGTGCCCGTTGCGAGCGGATGTTAGTCGGCAGCCGCGGGCAAGTCAATCAGAAGCCGCCCTCTGGCGCTGCCTTGGTGTCCGTTTGCGCCCCCTCAACTTCACTGCAGCTTCGCGTACTCCGCTTTGGCTTCTTTCAGGATGGGGATGTCGCGGTCGGCGTGAGAAAGCGCGGGTGGCCCCTCGCTAATGCGGCAGCCCCACCTTGCTCACCAGCTCAGCAAACCGTGGGTCGGAACGTATGGGGTCGAGTAACAAGTTAGTCTTCAAATCCCCGAGTAGCCAATCGTGCTCCTGAAAGCGGTGTTGAGCCACCGGAAAGCCTGATCTTTGTCTCCCAATTCGGCATAAAGAGCTGCAATATTGTATGCAGACGAGTAGCCAGTCTTAGTTGCGCTTCCCGGATTTCAATGCCTTTGGTGAGAGCGCCCTTCCATCCCCCGAACGAAATCCTTGTTCCATAGCAGAAGCGAAATCAGATTCGTTCCGGTCACCGGAAAGCTGGCCAAGGGCCTTCCACTCTTCAATGACCTGCGGATACATGCGTTTCCCCCAATATCCATCGATTAAGCAGGAGTGCGTTTGGGCGAATGTTTGGTTCTCACTTGCCAACTTCTTGCACACGGCAATGCCCTCGTCGTACTGTCGTGCCAAGATGTGAACTTCTCCGAGCCCCACGCTGATGACCGGTGACAGCGGATCGAGCTGGTGAGCACGATTGGCCTTAGCAAGGGCCTCCTGCTCCCTGCCGCCAATGGTGCCAATATCGATCGCGTACCACTGGTGTGCCGTGGCATCGTTGGGGTCGAGTTCGAAAGCCTTCTTGTACTCAGCCTGTCCCCCGGCAAAATCCCAGTCGTAGCCGATCTCGTTGCTGCCCAGAACGGCATGGGGATGGGCCAAGGTCAAGTCCAACTCCAGCGCCTTGCGGGCGGCGGCATTCGACTTCGGATCGGTTTCGCTGGGAGTGCCACCATAGCTAGGCAATACGTTATAGGCATCCGCCAGACCCGAATACGCCAAAGGGTAGCCGGGGTCTTTGACAATGGCTTGATTAAAATAGGAGATTGCGGTGGCAATGTCGGAAGCTGTTCGTTTGTTCCAAGAGTAACGACCCTTCAAATACAACTCATAGGCTTCTGGATTTTGCGTCCCGAGCTTTGTGACCTGCTGCTCTTCCGAAGCGCTGATCTTGGAACGCAACTTTTTCGCGAGGTCACCCGCAATCTGCTGCTGCAACGAGATGATGTCGGTGCTCTTGCCGCTGTAATGCTGCCCCCAGATTTCAGTGTTGTCCCGAAGATCGGTCGGCTCGGCACTCACTTCGATGCGATCCCCTCGGGGCACAACGCCCGCTCACCAGCGCTGTAACGCCCAACTCATTGCCTGCTCTTTGTACATCCACATCGTTCCCTTTATAGCGAAAGACCGAGTTTCGCGACTTCACTTTAAGCTGGGTACATGTGCAAGGTTGCCGATCAACGATTAGGTGATACCGTCGCTGAGATAGTACGGTATTGGCATCTCCACCCCCGTTGGTGAAGGGCAGCACGGCAATGGAATGAATCTGGGCTGTCCTGCCAGATCGCACGTACGAGGCCCCAGCGCCATTTCGCCCGAGTGGAGGACGGGCAATCGGATAAGGACGGGTCGGCACCTGCCGCGCCGCGCCGATGCCACTCCGTACTATCTGATTATGGCAAAGCGCTGGTGGCAGGTGGGATGAATGGCAGCTCGCCTATCTTGAACCAGCATAGCTTCCTCCGCCCGTCGCAAGAAACCTGCAACGAGGAAATGGCGATGACGCGATGACTATACCAATAAAGTAGCCGTATGGTCACTGCGCGCGATGTTCATGCCGGCGGCAAGGACAAAACGTGAGGGAATGTTGGCAATGGCTGCGGTAACTTCGAAATTGATTGAGTTGGTAGGCAAAAGCGGAATGTCACCCATCGGGTCTCCGGTTTCGACGAAGACTTGCGCCGTGACGGGATTCTCCAACAGTGCGGCGGGGATGACCGCGATGAGTTGAGTACTGCTAATGAAGGTTGTGGCCAGGGCGTTTTTTCGGCCGTTGGCCGTCCACAACACCTGGCTGCCCTGAGCGGTAAAACCTGCTCCGGTGAGAGTCAGGCTGAGATCAGGACTGCCCGCAACCACACTGGTGGGGGAGGCGGAAAGCCCTGACTGCACACCAAAAAAGATTGGGCCCGCGACCGAAGTTGGTCGATCCGCCATGGGGTCACCGGTTAGTACAGACACTTGCGCCATCACGGGCTGAGTCAACAAATTCGCAGGGATCACCGCCTTGAGTTGACTGTCGCTCACGAACGTTGTAGCCAGCAACGTGTCGTCGATGCTGTTCGTTGTCCATGCCACCTGACTAAAACTATGGAGGTCGCCGGCAAAGTGAGATCCGGTGATTGTCAATATTAGGTCAGAGCTACCTGCCGCCGCACTCGTCGGCGAGGTCGTGATTGAAGCTCCTCCCGTCGGAGGCGGAGTTGAGCCTGGGGCGCCTCCACCACATTCCGATGCTGCCATCAGCAAAACGAGCAGTAAGGCGATGATTGCCATACGAGACATAGAACCTCCTCAGCAGAATTGTGATCGTCCCGAAACCGGTTGTTGACGAGAAGGTATGACCTTCCCTAGTGGTTATTCTTTGGCAACGCCAGGAAACCGTGCTCGTTACCGTCGGCATCGGCATAGGCGCCAACAATTATTCCCTGATTATTGATTGCAATGGAGCCCCCGAAATTCGGAGCACCTGGATCGTCGACCTGTACAAAGTGACGATCGCGCAACAGAAAGCCATGGTCGACGCCATCGGCTGTCTCGTAAACGCCCACTATGTCATGCCGCTCATTGATCCATCGGCCGCTCGTGATGGGTACCCCCGGAAAATCGAAAGCTCGAAAATGCCCGTCCACGCCACGCAAGTAACTGTGCACCAGGCCGGAACTGTCGCTGAAGTCACCTACAATCTCGCCTTCGTCCGTAAGCATCCAGGCATCAGTTGAGGCCGAGCCAGGAAAATCAAAGACAGTGAAGCGTTCTTCGCGCAGCAAGAAACCGTGCTCATGGCCGTCCGCATCAAAACACCTTCCCACAAACTCACCGGCATCATTGATTCCGTGCGGAGTCGTATTTATTTTTCCAGGTACGTCGAAGCGCTTGAAGTGGCCATCTCGCAGTAAGTAGCCATGGCCATCACCGTCGGCATCGGTCCATCGCCCAACGATGTCTCCCTGCGCATTGACTCCGACCGCGTTGGTGAAGACTGCGCCGGGGAAGTCGATGGTCTTGTACTTGCCGTGATCCAGCAGAAAGCCATGACCGGTATCGCTGGAATCTAGATAGAGTCCGACGATTGCTCCACGGGCGTTAATTCCACGCGGGCCGGTAGAGATCGCGTCCGGGATGTCAAAGGGAACAAACCTTAAATCCGAGGCAAAAAGAGGAAGGCTGAGAACCAGACCAAGTGCGATTGTTTTGACTACGTTTTTCATATCTTCCCTTTCGTTAGCTATCGCGTCCGGGTCAAGATCGATGGCCCGTTCGGGTTACCGCAACTGCCTTTCAAGGCAAATGTTCCAGTGATGTTCTGCTCGTCGGCGGCCAGGGTCCCGTCGACGTCCAGTTCGAGCGCGTAAATCAACGCTGGGCGGGAAGGAGAAGATCAGGGCCACCGAGTCTCCGTCCCGTTTGCCAGTCAGGATCGGAGGCGGACCGAATATGTCCGGTTCCCAGCAAAAAGTTCCGTTCATCGCATTCTGGCTAAATTTGCCGTTGATTGAATCATCAGGTTCTTCGGTTAAGGCCACGGTAAAACTCAGGTTTGCACCGTCATATTCGTTGTTCACCCTCCACGTTCCAGTAATTGACGAACGAACACGCGGCTCAATGGCGACGATCACGGTCGAGGTCGCGGATTTTGTTGCATCGGCAACGGACGTCGCCTTAAGTGGACACTTTGAAGACCCGGCGTGAATGTTAGTGGGGTGTCGGAGGCAGAGCGAGCAGCAGAAATCTCGCCACAATCAGCCGGGGATGCACACGTGCCTGCATCTGCCGGTTCCACTATCGACCAGGAAACGCCAGAAGCACTCGGGTCGTTCCGGACTTCGGCCCTGAAAGTCAGGGTGCCGTGCTCCACTACTAAGGGATTGGCGGGAGATATGGTGACCGAAATGGATTCGGGCCCGATCGCGCCTCCCCCGCCGCAGGCGACCGAAACGCCAAGCACAACCAACCCAGAAATCAGGCGAACTCGTCTTGAACGTTCCATGACAACCTCTTGGAGCCAAGCCTCAAATCCACCAGGCCATTTCCGTTTCGGCTCCGCTAGCGGATTCAAAGTGCGCTAATCAACGATTTGGGTCAATCCCGGCACCTCCTGAAAAAGTCCAACGAATATCCACGTGTATAAATGTGAAACAAAACGACTTGTTGATTAATACCTGATGGTTGCGAAGGCCTATTTTTAGGGCTTTCATGGTAAGCTCTCCAGCCAACGGTGCTTGGGATGGCCGAGCTTCCCCAATCCGCAAGAAAGGCTTGCTTCGGGGCCTATGAACTGGACCTGCGAAGTGGGCAGTTGAAGAAGCACGGGCTTCGACTGAAGTTGCAGCGGCAGCCGGCCCAGATTTTGGTTTTGCTGGTATCGCAGCCGGGCGAGGTCGTAACTCGAGAGCAGCTTCGGAACTACCTTTGGCAGGAAGACACTTTTGTCGACTTTGACCATGGTCTCAACAACGCTATAAATCGAATCCGAGAGTTGCTCTGCGACTCAGCTACCACACCCCGCTTCATCGAGACCATCCCCAAGACCGGCTATCGCTTCATTGGCGAAGTAGAAGAGGTTGGAGTTTCGAACCCCAAGCCTCTGCCAGCACAGGTTGTCAGTCTGGCGGATGTTAAGGTCGGCGGCCCACTGTTGAATTCCGGAGCTTCCGTCATGAGGGGAGACGAAGCGCAGACCGGAACAATAGGAAGGTTCGGGAGAGGAGCCGCGCTGGCCGTGGTCCTGTCGCTGACCCTGGGTATGAGCGGAGGCATCGCGAAGACTTCGCAACCGTCCGTTCGTTCCCTAGTCGTGCTCCCTTTCGAAAACCTATCCGGCGATCCCGCGCAGGACTACTTCGCGGACGGAATGACCGACGCACTGATCACTGATTTGGCAAGGACAGGCTCGCTTCAGGTAATCTCGCGAACTTCTGCCATGCACTACAAGGGCTCGCATCAGCCCCTGCCGGAAATAGCCCGGGAACTCAAAGTGGATGCCGTCGTCGAGGGCGGGGTCATGCGTTCCGGAGGGCGGGTTCGGATTTCAGCTCAGCTGATTCAGGGTGCTTCAGATCAGAACCTCTGGGCTCGGGCCTACGAACGCGACGCCCGAGACGTGCTACCACTTCAACGCGAGGTTGCCCAAAGCATCGTCACGGAGATCCGGGCCAAGATAGCGGCTCCGGGAAACACCGGAGGCAGCGGGCGGGAAACTGGAAATTCCGAAGCCTATGAGGCGTATCTGAAAGGAAAATTCTTCACTCACCAACCCGGTACGCCGGATTTCGAGCGGGGTATTGGATATTTGAGGCAGGCCACGCAACTCGACCCAAATTTCGCCCTCGCACACGCTGCCCTCGCAGATTCCTATGGGTGGGATGGACCCAGCCTGGAGAATGCTCGACAAGAGGCAGAGACCGCGCTGGCTATGGACGAGACGATGGCTGAAGGCCACACCGCTCTTGCTTGGGTGAAATTCCGTGCCGATTGGGATTTCGCAGGTGCGGAAAGTGAATACAGAAGAGCGCTGGAATTCAATCCAGGATATGTTGAAGCGCGCGAGGCATTCGGTCTTTTTCTCGCGTACGAGGGCCGATTACCCGAAGCTTTCGCCGAACTGGAAGCGGCCCGCCACCTCGATCCCATCTCTTCCAAACTGAATATGCTGTATGGCCTTGCGCTTTACTGTGACCATCGTTACGACGAAGCTCTGGAGAAATTTCAGAAAGCTCTCGAACTGGCTCCCGGTGCTCCCAACGTTCAGCGGCACATGCTCAGGGCTTACGAACAGAAAGGCGAGCTGCGGAGCGCCATCGAGATGTTTCCGGAAGCGGCGGAATGGTGGGGCGAGAGTTACGAGAATGCCGTCCGGCAGGCCGAGGAACTGCGCAAGTCCTACGAAAAATCAGGAGCTTCAGGCTATTGGAAAAAAAGGGTGGAAATCGAGACCCGAAACCACGTGGAGTTCGACAAGTTCCGCCTATCGCTGATGTATGTCCACCTCGGAGAACATGAGCGCGCACTCACCCTGCTGGAACAACTGTATCGCGAGCACAGTGATGCATTGCCCATGTGGTTAAAATCTGATCCCCAGTACGACCCGATTCGCAGTGAACCACGTTACCAGGCCTTGCTGCAAGAGATGGGCTTTCCGCCTGATGCAGGCGCAAATCGCCTAACGGCCCAACACTGATAGCGTCGCAGGAGAAGCCTTGCACCGCTCGCTCACCGGCGTCGGAACGATACTCCTCATCATCGCAGTGATGGCCGTCACGATTCCTGTACCGGCGCAAACCGCCACCGGCGACATTGCGGGAATAGTGACCGACGTACAGGGCGCCGTCGTAATCGGAGCCCACGTGACTGCCGAGGAGACTTCCATCCACCGCGTGCGGGCTACAATCACAAACGATCGGGGAGTCTTCTCCTTCCCCTTGTTGCCGCCCGATACCTACCGGATCACCGCAGTTACTTTGCAGATGGCCGAAAGCGGCACCCAACTCGAATTGCTGGTGGGCACTCACCGCCAGCTTAACATTGTCCTAAATCCGGAGTCTGCGTTCACCACGCTGCACGTAACCGCGAGCTCCCCCTCAATCGAAACCACTTCTTCTGAAATTCAAGCCAATATTACCCCGCAACAGATGACCAGTCTTCCTTTGTTCGAGCGAACCTTCGCCTCGCTCGCCATTCTTGCGCCCGGAGTTCGCCCCACAATTGGCGGCGTGGGTCCGGTGTCCATCAATGGCTCTACCGGCAGAAATTTCAACCTCACGGTGGATGGCGGAGAAGATAAAGACAACACCATGGGCGGCTTCCTACAGAACTACACCACGGAAGGCATCCAGGAGTTCGCGGTCAAGACCTACAATTTCAGCGCTGACACCGGCAAATCGAGTGGCGCGGTGATAGAAATTGTTACCCGGGCAGGAACAAATCAATTTCACGGCGGAGCCTTCTTTATTCTGCGAAATCGGAATCTCGAAGCGACCGACTACTTCACGGCCCATCCTTTCGAAAGCTTTACTTGCAAACGCGATCCAGGACAATGTTATACCGGCCCAGCGAATCCCAAGCCTGGGTTCGATCGTCAAAACTACGGTGGATCATTGGGCGGCCCCATCCTGCCCGATCGCTGGTTTTTCTTCGGCGCCTTGGAACGCACCCATGAAAACCGCGCCATACCCCAGAATGGGCAAACGGTTGCGACCATCAAAGCGTTCCAGATCTTGCAGGCGCACGGAGCGATTGCCGATCCTTTGTTGGCCAATGCCGTGCTTGATTCTTCGTCAGCAGTGACCCAGCCATTTCGGGATCTGCAATGGCAGGTACGAAGCGAGGTCTCTGTCAATCAGAAAAACCAGCTTTCTCTTCGCTATTCACGTCAGGACAATCACCGGGCGCACGATGGATTGGATGGTTTAGAAGACCCTGGATCGGCTGCCCCAACCTCGAACAGTTTCCAATCGCTGGCGGTGAATCACACCTTCGCGGCCAGCACTCACGTTCTGAACCAGTTTATCTTTCAGTTTTCGGATTACTCAAATCTTGCGGTGCCCGACCCCGCAGGCAACGCAATTCCAAGCGTGAACTTCGACAACGGGGTCAGTTTCGGGCAAAACACCTTTGTGCCAAACGCAAGCTTTCAGCGGAAGTTCCAGTTCCGCGATGACGTTACATGGCAGAAAGGCCTGCATCTCCTGAAATTCGGTTTTCAGGAAGCGGCCGTCACCCTCTTTGGTGGTCGCCTGGTCCAGTTCCCCACGCCCACTATCGAACTCAGGTGTCTCCCGCAGGAGATTCTTCAAGGTGGTGCCGACCCCTGTGGCACAGGCTTCGCATATAACAGCTTGGACCAATCCGGGGTGGTCAGAAGAACTCGCCTGGCGAGCGGCGATGACTCCTTTTTTCAGCCCACGATTAACCAGATTAGTTACTACGTGCAAGATGATTGGCGGATCAGCTCCCGCCTTACTCTGAACTTGGGCGTTCGCAACGACATTGATTTCGGCCTAATCCCCACTAACCAGAATCCCCGCCCGGAGTCTTTTGCATTTTGTGCTTCCTGCATCGGGAATCGTACCCTGCGGCTGCTCAGACTTCTCCCAGCGAAATCCCTTAACCAGTTCGTGCCGGAGATAGGGCTCGCTCCGCCGCACAATGGGGTGAACAACTACGCGCCCCGTCTGGGCTTTGCGTGGGACGTCACGGGACGTGGTCTTTGGGTGGTTCGAGGTGGCTATGGCTTGTTCTTCGACCAGTTTTTCCAGGAGGGGCAGATCGCCTCACTCCAAAACGCCGGCGCCAGCGTTTATGCTTTAAGTCATGACGCGCGGAGTGCGCCCGATCCCCTCAACCTTGCCGCAATCGGCCTGTCGAGCGCAGTGATCGCAGCGGGACCTTTTCCAGTGCACTTTCTGGCGGATTTGCCCTACGGTGCGCGCGGCTGGTTCATGGATTCCCATATGAAACAGCCTTACTCGCAAAGCATTCTTCTCGGGACGCAACTGCGACTGAACAACAACGTGATCCTGTCGATCGATGCCGTGCATGTGCTGGGACTCCACGGCTATTCTCAAACCGAAATCAATCCATCGCTGGATGCCACCAATGACACTCGCCTTCTGAATCCTTTGCTGGATCCAGTCTTCGGCTGTCAGGATTCATCGGCCGCTTCGATTTCCTGTTCCGCGCGTGGAGCCCTCCACCGCCTGGCACGGATCACCCGAAACGGGGCTGCGAACCGCTCTCGCTACGACGGGATGATGTTCAGTGTGCGGCGACAGTTCTCCGGCTGGTTTCAACTGGACGTCTCCTACTTACTGGCACGCGCATACAACTATGGAGGCGTTGGGGGCGCCGGAGACTTGCTCTCTTTCACCCAGGGCACTGCTCCGGGGCTGACGCCGGCCCAATCGGCGGTTCGAGGATTGGTGCAGCCGCAAGATTTCGGCTACGCCAGCGATGACGAACGGCACCGCGTTGTCTTGGATGGAATTGTCAATCTGCCTCGGAGGATCTTGCTGTCCTGCATCGTTCAACTAGCGTCAGCACGGCCGTACACCATTGGCGCCGGCGACGACATCAACGGCGATGGTGTTTTCAACGACTTCTATTCCCCGCGTGTTACCGACAATCCTGTTTTCGATCCGCTTGGCGAAGGGGATGTGCGTTTCGCCGTCCGGCCCAATTCCTTGCGAGGTGACCCCTACTTTCAGGCCGATCTGCGGCTTCAGAAGAATTTCAAGTTTGCCGAACGTTTTACGATCTCTACTTTTGCAGATCTGTTCAATGTGTTTAATCGAGTGAACTTCGGGAATCAGTTCGTCTCCGAAGCAAACGGCTTTGGATTAGCCCAGCCCCCGGTGCCCGTCGATACAGGCCTGGACGGCCCGGCGGCTCTAAATCTTCCGCGAAAACCAGTCGGGTTGGCTGGCCCACCCTTGGAAGTCCAGATTGGCCTAAGGATTCGGTTCTAGAAAATAAATCTGATGAATCGCAAATATTCTTAGCGCTCCGCGCTCAACTGAGCGATGCCGACCTTAGGCACTGTGTACCTTATCCACGGATGTCAACAAGTAGCCCGGTATAGCCCTCACGGTCGCCAGCAGTTGCACCCCTGCGGTGCATTGTCATCGCTCTGATTGTCGCGGCTTATCTTGAGGAGTTTTCCCCTGCAGGCGTGGTCTGCAAATACGAGCGGAGGAAATCTTCGGCGAGTTGGTTCTCTTTTGTCTTTTTCCGAGTGGCCTTCCGCGATCTCGGCACGGACGCGAAGGCAAAAGTCGCATGGGCAGTCGGGTCTGCTTGTACATTTTGATGCGGGCGTAGGCGCTTCGAAGACAACGACTTCTCCAGTTCGGCGGTGGACGAATTCCAAATAGGCATGGTCCTGCTTTCGCAGATGCCACATGCCCGGCTCTGCAACCGCTGTAAGGTTTGAAATCCACGTCATTGAATCGTCCCCTCCGGCTTCGTTGCCAGCTCTTCGATCGTGTCCAATGTGGCGTCAATAGATTTCCGCTGGGGCCTTGTGTAGTGGCCGAGCGTAGTTGCCGGATTCGCGTGTCTCAAGTGGCCGGTAGCATTCAAGACATTTCCTGACGTGTCCGTCATCAAGCTACTGAAGCCGCGCCGTCCGGGGTAGTAGCCTTGCCAATTGATTCCCGCGGCCTTTAGGGCGGGAGCGATTACGCGGACGTTGAGAGAGTCCAAACTGAGAGGCTTGCCTCTCCCGTTTGAAAGTATGTATTCGCCGGCCGCTTGCGCTCTCAGCTTTTCCAACAGCCCGCGCAAAGGCTCGATGACGGTAACAGAGCTCGCAGAAGTTTCGTTTTTCGTTTCGCCGACCTTGCTGCGCCACACAGTCCGCTTGATCTGCAATTCGGCTCCGTCGTAGTCGTTCCATTGCAACCCGCGAATCTCTGCCGGCCGCAAGGAGCCGAAGTAAGCTAGCGCGACAGCAACGGCCGCCTGAATTTCGATGGGCTCAAGGATGCGAAGCATAGCCAATACAGCGTCCAAGGAATATTCAGACGGCTTCTCAGGGTGAGCTACTTTAACCGTCCACTTTGCGCCTTGGCCTTTTACCGCGCTGCGTACGGGGTTGGCGTTCATCGGCAGGACTCCGGTCGTAATGGCGTACTCATAGATTCCACTCAGCCCAAATTTGATGTGCGACAGGGTATTGCGCCCGATGCCGTTCTTAGCGTGGTGATCCAAGAGCGCCGTCACCTGAGAGGTGTGCAGATTCGCCAGCGCGACCTTTCCGAGGTGAGGACTAAGGTAACAATTCCACAATCGCTTGTAGCCGTTTGCAGTCGGAGCCGACTTGTTGGCCTCGCACCAGGGCAGGTAAATCTTCTCTGCGAAGTCCGATATCTTCCATTGCCCCGTCGCGCGGACCTCACGGCCGGTATTCACCCTTTCCATTATGGAGTCCATCAACAGGCGCACGTCAGCGGGAGTGCGGTAGATGTCTCCTTTGTCCGCCAGCTTCTCACATTTGGTTTTCCGGCGGCCGTTAGCGTAGAATTCGTCCACGTAGTAGCGCACAAAAAAGGCCGTCTCCGTTTCAATCAGCTCGCCCTGCTGGAGTCGAGAACGGTTGCGCTTGAGTAATTCCTTGATATTCATGGGCTTAGAATAATGTATGTCGGTCTATTGTGTAAATGGCTCGAATGTAATACACAGTAACAGCTTTCCAAGTTGTTGATTGTAAAAGTCGGAGAGGTGGCAGAGTGGCCGAATGCGGCGGTTTGCTAAACCGTTGTACTGGCTAATACCGGTACCGAGGGTTCGAATCCCTCCCTCTCCGCCAGTACTTTTATTTGCAATGAGTTGTGAGCACTCGCAATGAGGGGGCCGTTGGATTTTGTCAGCCGTAGTTCTTCCTTCTCTTGCTGCGCCTTTACGGATGTCTAGAAGTTATCGGGCATCACGTTTTTTGGTCGAACGAGTGCTCTCAAGTCGCTGACGCCCTCCAAAGGTGCAACTGATCCACAGGGTTTTCCCTCGCCGGTAAATTCCCATGAAACTTAGCGCCGCGCTTTTCCGGAGCTGCCTCGTTGTACATGTCTTGGACATAGCGTGTGCGCAGTAAATACGGACACACCGAACTTCTTCGCTAGAATTCTGAATGGCGATTTCGCATTGATGCGCTCTGATCTGAGTTGTCCAATCTCCCTGGACGTTAGCCGCCGCAACGGTGGTCGGCCCAAGACTTTACCGTGGCTTCGGGCGTGCTGCAGGCCCGCTTTAACCCGTTCCACGATTAGCGACCTCTCCCGTGAGGTACGGAGGTGTCTATCGCTTCCGTGCATGACACGAAGGCGATGTTCAGGGTTCTGAACAGTTCCAGAGCATTCAGTAGTTGTTTAAGTAATCTCGCGAACCTGTCGAACTTCCAGACCACTACCACGTCGAGTTTCTGGCACCGGCAGTCCGCTAGCAGGGCGTCAAGAGCCGGACGCCTTTCGACTGTGCCCGAGATTCTAGGGAATAAAAGAGCCCTTAGACATTTTGATTTGTTCTAGTTTATGTCCAGTCGAAGCCCCGTCGCAATTGAAGAAACCGCGCGTCGGCACGATGCCTTAATTCTGGATGCCATTCTCGAATTCGACGAGCAATTCTGTGGTTTGCCCGATGCATTCATCAGCCTGTTCTTGGGCTAAACCGCAGTGCGCGAACCAGCTACTATTCTAGGAGCCGCCAATTTTGGGAATTGCATATCCGTTTACCGGAAATGTGCGAGGGGAGTCCAAAATACCTCTTCCGACTTGACGAATGATTCCATGTCGCTTTGGTGCTCCGGCATTCCGACAACCGGTATGCTGTGCGCCTGGATCGATTTTAGTTTTCGCTGGGCCTGCTCCGGTGTAAGCGGGTCGCGCCGCGGCGGCGGCCAGGGGAGACCACGCGGCGCCACTTCACTCTCAACTTTGCGCGATTCAAATGGCCGGCTCGGCGTGACCCCAGGGGGAAAAGGCCAAGCGGGCAGCCCATGGACGAGATAAGTATAGAAAGCGCCTTTGTATCCCACCTGTCTTGCCGCGTCACGGACAAACCAGAATGCCGCGCGATGGTCGATGTGGCCATCGGTTTCGTCGGTAACGTAGATTTCGGTGGGTTGGAGCGTGGTCAGCAGATCAACCAAGTCGCCAAGCACAGAGCTGCGCTTGTAAGGAACAGGCTTGCCATGCATGGACGTGTGGTAATCCTTCTGGATGAGCGCATAGGTTTCGTTCTTTTTGGTGAATTGCTGGCGGATTACCTTGTCATCGGTACTGTCGTACAAGTTGCCCAAATCGCCATCCGGGTACCCAAGTACGATAAGGTCATCGGCTTTTCCACCCAGAATCTCAAGTGCACTGCGACTCTCGGCCTGGCGTAAGCGCGAAAGCGCAAAAAAATCATCGGGCCCGAGGTGATCCACCGGCTTATGGGTGACGCCGGCCGCTGCAGCGTCGAACCCATCCCCGCTGGTTATGAGAACCACCTTCACTCGTACTCCGCGTGCCAGCGCTTGCATCATGATGCCAGCACAACCTATGACCTCGTCATCGGGATGCGGCGCAAAAACCACAATCGAGTCGGAGCCAGTTGGGCTGGGTTGCGCTAACGCGGATGAGAGACCGATTAGTATCGCGAACAGAAGACTACATTTTAGGCAAAGGCGCATTCGATTGCTCATCTCTGGGAATTGCGTACCAAATTGGAGTGGTTTGTGCCTATGGCATAAACCTATCGTATCTTTGCGTCAGAGCCGAATGCGTCAGAGCCGAACGTTGACAACTTTTC
>CAWBJB010000005.1:0-1164835 GCA_963788945.1 Terriglobia bacterium
CGACGCATTGTCTCTGGTTACTGGAGACAGGAAACTGGACTGCCAATGGCCATCCTACGGGACGAAGGGTCTCGTTCTTAAACGGCTACGCCATAAAGGGCAAGTATTTCAATTTCTCCACCGTAGGACAGTGGATGTGGGATGAAATCAAGGTTAGTGTTCCTCCCGGCACGGGTATCCCCCCTCTTATTAAGGGGATCTACGAAGCGACGGTGAAGCAACGGAAGCGGATGCGAAGATGGTGGAGGCGGAGTGGAAGAGGGTCACGCGACGAAGAAGGATCGCCACAGTTTAGCGCCATGCCGTCGGTCAATCTCAGGCCGGCCGGAGCTGGTGTCATCGACATCGTGATTCGCTATATCACTCGTGCCGGAGTGAGAGTTGAGTCCCGAAATCATCTGTTTGCGATGATCGTTGAGCTGAGGCCGGGTCGAAAGATGATGTGTCGAAAGAGGATAGGAATCTTGCTCCACTTTCTGCGCAGGGGAGCCTGAAAGGCTGACGATCAGCTTTGACGACCGCAACAATTAGCGAATGTTTAAAGACTGGCAACAATGATTTCGAGGTCCCATCGCAGAATTTTGGCACCGCCGTGCTAGGCTCGTCCAAGTGGGACCGTACAGACCGTGAGTGTAAACGCATGAGTACGTCAACGACGGGTTTAGATCGGCACGTACGAGGCGGGCTAGGTATCGAGCGTAAAATGTTCTATCCATGGTCGAGATCTCGCTGGACCCCAAGTCGTAGCCGAACGCGGAAAACGCCTGGAGTACTTCACCATCGCATGGAATAGCCTTGAGGGTCTCGTGGCTTTAGTAGCTGGAGCGTTTGCAGGTAGCATTTCACTCGTTGGCTTCGGAATCGACAGCTTCATAGAAGTAACGTCCGGTACTGTGCTCCTCTGGAGGATGTCGGTTGACGCGGACGTGCGGAGCAAAGGAAACGAAATGAACGGCTGAGCCTAAGAATCGTAGGCGCGTGCGTTCTTGCCCTCGCGGTTTACGTAGGATACGAGTCGGCTTCCGACTCTTCTAAGTAAAAAGCCGCCTGAACACAGCATCCCACCTGAACAACTATTTGTTTGGGCCGACCGTGACCGCCAGCCTTGGCAGATCCGCCGTATTCGCGCATGCATTGTTCGGCGCAGCACACTCAAGGGGGAGGGTAGGAGTAGGAGTAGGAGTAGGAGTAGGAGTACAGGAGTAGGCATCCCGATCATCGGTGGGGTTTCCACCAGCATCACTAGCGCGAATGCCTTCGCCATGGCGTTCGGGGGCGGTATTGATATCGGACTGACTCGTCATCTAGCGATCCGAGCTGTCCAGGTGGACTACCTGCGCACGCAGTTCAACGCGACCGATGCGTTAACGACCGGACTTTCCAGTAGCCTCGGCAATCGGCAAAACAGTTTCCGCTATTCAACTGGTGTGGTGCTTCGATTTTGAGGGGATAGGACTTGATCGGTGCGCCGGAACGACCGAACCGCATTGTTGAGGAGCTGCGCGGCGGATGCGTCGTAGATCAAGTTCATTCCCATGCCAGTAGTAATGGCTTGCTATATCGTCATGCGCTGTCCCGCACTGCTACCGACAGGCTGGCCGAGGAATTCCGCGATCTTAGTCCAGCCCTTTAGCTTCCTGGTCTCCGATTTTGGCTTCATCGATTTTCCTTCTAGGATCCGCCCAGCGGGCTGCGGAACATCTTTTCGGTCGCACTTGTGCTCGTAAAACTGCTGGTTGAGGCTGGCCTCAGCATCTTTGACGCTCCCCAATGCGCCTAGCGGAACGTCGAAGGTCTTGCCACACACCGTGCAAACCGCAACCACAGGAATACGTCCGAGATTCTTAACGATCCGAAGAGAACGTTTCGCCATGTCCCAGCCTAGCAGGAATCGCTCTCAAGGTAGATTGGGAGCTGAGGCTGTTCATCCTACTTGTTGGCAAATTCCTTGTCTTACCCTCAGCGCCACTTCCTCACCTGTTTCCATGCCTGAACAAGCTCCTGGATCGCTCTGGCGCTAGGAAAATGGCCCGGTCCAATTCGACAGACCATTGTTTGCGGGCAAGATCATCTTATTGAAAGGCGAACGTTTTAGCTCCCGCTGGTCCTCTTGGTGATAGGCTCTTTGCAAATTACGCAACATTGGAGAGAAGCGGGAGGACTCGAAGAATTATGAAACGGAATACTGTCATCGTCATCGCGGTGTGCTTCCTGCCGATGTGTTTGTCGGCCCTCTCCCAGCAACGCGGAACTGGCGAACTCCATCCGTCGAATGCGTCGGTTGCTGAACCGGCCGCCGAGAAGAAAATCCTCGCGGTGCTCGACGAGATGGTCAAGGCCCATGAGACATATCTAAGCGTTCCCGTGAAAGACGGGAGGGCGCTAAGGCTGCTCATGAAGCGACTGGCGCCAAGTACGTGGTCGAGATCGGCACGTCCACGGGATATTCGGGCCTCTGGCTTTGTCTGGCTCTGCTGAAGACGAATGGCGCTTGACGACCTTCGAGATCGATCACCAAAGGGCCACGATGGCTCACGAGCATTTCAAAGAAGCTGGTGTAGAGAAGATGGTTACCGTCGTCGAAGGCGATGCTCACGAGCAGGTGGCGAAGCTGAAAGGACCGATCGATATTGCCTTTGTCGACGCCGACAAGAGCGGCTACGTCGATTATCTGAACAAGCTTTTGCCGCTCGTGCAACCGGGCGGATTGATCCTTGCACACAATGTCGACATGGTTCCGGATTATGTCAAGGCGGTGACGACCAGTAGAGACTTGGAAACGATCTTCTATATGGAGGGCGGCGGGCTGGCTGTGACCCTGAAGAAGCGTTGAATCGACTTCTTCGCTAGGAGCGACCCTGCTTAAGACAAGATGTCTCGCGATAAAAGGGGCGATGGTGGACCGCCTCCCGCAAATGTGAGGATGTCTTCGTGCATTTCTCCGCGATTCAGGCAGGTGGCTTTCGCAGTCTGCAAGAAGGGCAAGCTGTGCAGTTCTTAGTCTGCCAGCCCTTTGGGCCTTTGGTCACGTCGAACTTTCGAATAACGGGCACTACTGTACTGCTTAGACCGCCTGAACGCGCTGTCGGGAAGGCCTTCACACCCAGTCCGGAGAAGAACGACCACGAAAGGGCGGGAGAGCGGTGCAGGAGATCAGGAGCGAACTTCACATTCTTGGGGCAAAGAAAGCGCGGTTCTAGCTTCCATTCTTTTGGGTACGTGAAAGCAGTTAGAAGGGATCGCCGTGCATCGATTCCCTGAGATCCGGACGAGAATACGCAAGAGGTCCGCCCGAAGACGACGCTGGTGCTGAGAAGCGCTACGCGAAGGCAGACCTGACTAATCACTCGACTAAGGTTAAGGAGAGCCAGAATTGATCGCCCGCGATTTTTTTAATCTTGTCGTGGTTTGGGCCAGGACGAACCTTCCTCAGAACGACCATCTGAAGTTCGACTTGACCTGGACGTATTTTCTGCCGGTGTGGAATTTAGACGTTCCTTTAGGATTGGCCGATCGTGTGGCTGATCCTGTGAGAGACCCTGACCGGCGTTTTGGGCTTGCGGCGTGGTGGGCGAGGGCATGAGTTTAAGTGGACTCTCAAGCTGTAGGCTGAGCGTAGACTCGGCGGGGAGCTCGGCCGTTACTGGTTTGGTTAGCGCTTGGACGCCTGCTCCGGCGGCCCCGCCGAGAAAGGTTCCGATGACGGCTCCCCTGCGTCTGCCAATCACGATGCCCAACACTGAACCCACGCCATTTCCGCCAGTAGTCGCAGCCGCTGCATAGGCATTTCGTGTTGCACCCAGCTGTGAATATTGGCTACTACTCAACTCATAGGTCCTGCCGTTGTAGACGAGGTGCGTCAATTCGACCGCCAGCGTAGACACGCCACTGAGGCGGCGGGCATTGCGTGCGTCAACAATCTTTCCCTTTGCGACCGCTCCCTCTGGGACTACCACGCGGTCACCGATGACAACGGGGAAGGCTAGTCTAGAAAGAAAAGTATCTCCCGGCTTGTTCGCGGCCGAACTTAAGGTTTCTGCCAATCGCACAACTATCACCGTGCCACGCGGCACGATGACTTGCTCCGACGCCGGCGGCGAAGGGCTCGTTTCTGAAAGCGAGATGATCGAAGAGGCGGAACTCGTGCCTGGGACCGCGGAGCCCGTCGGATGAGACCTCTCCACCAGAGATCTTCCTACCGAGGAGATAATGGCTGATGCCTTCTGGGGGGTTCCATTGAGAGGGTTGGTGGTGGGTACATGGAGAGCATTTACCAGGGCCTCGACACCTGCGATGTGGGCGGCATCCTGAGCAGCAGCCACCCGCTCGGCGTCGCTCGCGACATAACCAGAAAGGGTCACGATGCCGTGGTTCGCCCGCACCTGAACCTGTGTCATCTGTGACCTGCGGTCGGCACGAATGCTGTTTTGTACTTCCGAAGCGAGCTTTATATTTTGCTTTGTACTAGCATCCATGTCGATGCTGGATTTTGCAACTGCATTCCGCAGCGAGGGCGGATTTGTCGCGCCTGGCTTTGGTTGGTCGGCAGTACCGAGTGACGCTGCGAGCTTCGTCGTTGCTACGCTATCCAAGGTTCTTCTCTGCAGGGACTTCTCCTGGACGGCGTCAGAAGACCGCACTAGGCTGCCAGATAATGGTGAGAGGAGATGACGCGATGCCCCTAGTAGCAAAGCCAGAATCGCGGTGAGTGCAAACATTGTGGCGGTTCTCCCGAACAGGTCATTGTTCCGTAAAATTCCCGCGACGATCCCATGAGACCAGCCCTTACGTCGGCTTGGACCTAGGGGCTGAGACAGAGATGAAAACCGCGAGGGCTCGGAGACTGACTCCTCCAAATGTGGCTCTGTTCTTGCAGGGCTTGCAATAATCTGTTGCTCTGGGCTCGCTTTTTCCAACCCTTTCAGGAGAGCTATCTGGCTCGATTCGGGATCAGGTCGAACTTCGCTTTCCAAAAGGGCGTTCAGCTGAGATGCCAGGACAGAAAGCTGATGGGCGACTTCGGGAGGAATCACCGAATCACTGTGCGGCAATATCGGTTCAACATCGGTTCTGGCCGCTGAAGTTGAGTTCACTGCTAAATTGGAAGGATCTCCCCCGGACACTAGCGGAAGCGATGTATCCTGAATCGGCTCAACACGCGTGATTGCGGCGGCACGGAGATTGGCATTTGATTCCCCAATCCGGCGATCACTGCGCTCCTGCAGTATGTGAGCCGCGGCCAGGAGTTGTTGGAACGTTTGTTCGTCCAAAACTGGCGGCGCGGTCGGAATGTTTAGATTTGATTTCACGTAGACGACAATCTGATCAGACAATTTGCAAGTGGCGGGGAATCCCCGGACTCTTGGATGGCTTCTCGCCTCAGTGGGATGCCGGTGGCATCACATTTTTGGCTGTGCCGCGTCTTCGTTATGAATATGGAGCCTTTCGAAGAGAGGTGGAAAGTTCATCGCCACAGGATTTGAGACTACTCGGAAGAGCTGAATCATGTTTTTTTCCAGTCGGTAGGGAATTCAATTCGTCTACTATCTCGAGGGACACTCTGAATAAGCGCTCATGCTAAGTCGAATAACAACAGTGTTCAGGAAACCGCGCTGCCGGTTCGGGTCTCGGATGCCGGAGCTGGTCAGCACCGCCATTGCAACCGTGCGTACGGGGCGAAGCCGGACGAGCCTACGCTACGGCGAGCAGTTTTCTGCGGCTCACAAACAGATTCACCAGCGCACAGGTAACGAACAGCCGGTGCGCGTTCTTCTTCAGCCCGCGATAGCGTACTTTCACGAATCCGAACTTCAGCTTCATCACTTGAAACACGTGCTCCACCCTCGCCCGCACCTTCGACTTCGTCCGGTTCTTCGCCCACGCCACTTCATCCACGATCTGGCCCTTGTAGCGACAGCGCCGCTGGGTGAAATCCCGTGCTCGTGGCGCGCACTCGCGGATCACCTCGGTTTGGCCCTGATACGCTCCGTCGCCCCACACTCGCGTTTCTTCGCCATGCAGCAGGTCCGGCAACATCGCCACATCGGAAACATTGGCTGCCGTCGCCACCGCAGTGTGGATGATCTTGGTCTTGCTGTCGACGCCCACGTGCGCTTTCATCCCGAAGTACCAGTTCTTCCCCTTCTTCGCCTGGTGCATCTCTGGGTCCCGGCTCTGCTCGCGGTTTTTGGTCGAGGAAGGTGCGTGAATCAGGGTCGCGTCCACAATCGTGCCCGTCGTGATCCGCACGCCCTTCGCTTGCAAATGCAGGTTCACCGTCCCCAGAATCTCTTCCCCCAGATGGTTCTCTTCCAGCAGGTGCCGGAACTTGCACACCGTCGTCTCATCCGGCACCGGCTCGGCTCCCAAATCAATTCCCACGAACTGCCGCAGGGTCGCCGAGTCGTACAAAGCCTCTTCCACCGCCGGGTCCGCCAGATTGAACCACTGCTGCAGAAAATAAATCCGCAGCATCTTTTCCAGTTCTTTCGGCCGTCGCCCGTTGCCCGGCTTGGGATAGTGCGGCTCGATCAGCGCACACAGTTTCCCCCACGGCACCACCTGCTCCATCTCTTCCAAGAACATTGCCCGCCGAGTCTTCTTCGTGTACCGCTCGAATCCCGTCATCATCGCCAGTGTCCTCTGCTTGCGGAACGAGTTCATGCTGGCACGACTTTATCTATACTCCCTGTGGAAAGGGAGGACTTAATCAGAGTCTCCCTAGCAACCTTTGAAGCCGCCGCTCGTGATCTGCTTCAGCCGAGCCATATTTAGGAGTCTTTAAATACGCACGATTTAAGTTGTTAAGTTCGGCTATTTCCTCCCGCAACCTTTTAACACGCTCTTTTATCGGTTCCTGCATGGCCTAAATGCGGCATTGCGCCAGCGAATCTTTGTACACGGAGGCGTAATTGGCAACCATACGATCAAGCGAGAAATTGTCCTGAACGTATTGCCGAAGGTCACCAGGGCTGAAGTGAAGGTCGTGGACCCTCTTCGCGAGCTGCGATACAGAACGGCAAACGTATCCCGAAATTCCGTCCTGAACGATCTCCGGCACAGAGCCGCCCGGCATCGCCAACACTGGCGTTCCGCATGCCATGGCTTCCAACATCACAAGACCGAAGGGCTCGTTCCACTGGATCGGAAACAACATTGCCATTGAATTTCCCAACAATTCGTTCTTGGCCTTGAGGTCGGCCAGTCCGACATATTCGATAAAGGTCCCATCCAGCTGCGGTTTTACCTTAGCTTCAAAATAGTCACGGTACTCGGGCTGAATATCACCTGCGAGTTTCAGGGGGATGCCGGCGCGTTTTGCTACTTCAATCGCGAGATGCGTTCCTTTGATCGGAGCGATCCGTCCGATGAAACTTAAATAGGATTGCTTGGTTTCGTGAAGCTGATATTGCGACAGATCGATACCGTGATGAACTGTCTCCATCCGAGGCATCGATTCCTGGCTGCACTGAAACTTGCTGATGCAAACGTAAAACACCTCGGGATAGCGCGCATAGAATTCGCTGAGTTTTTGGTCGTGAGGCCCATGCAAGGTGCAGATGACGGGAGCATTGATGAATCGCGAAAGAGCCAAGCCCTGGGCTGACTGAAAATGGACTACATCGCAACTTCGAGCTGCGTCCTGCACCGCCCAGGCGGTATGATCCAGTTCCTTCAGCCAGGTAATTTGACCAGGCTTAATTGGCCATTGCGCAAGCTCGTAGCGCCAACGACGCTCGACATTAACCGTGGACTTTCCATTTGTGTAAACAACAACTTGGATGCCGGCTTTCTGGAGGCCTTCGGCGAGTTCGGCGACAAACAGCTCGGTCCCACCATAGTCAGCCGGAGGGACCGAAATAAATGGGGGAGCTATCAATGCGACTTTCATCACAATCTCTGCGACATCAAGTCATCAGCCCACGTGGAATCGGATCGTGGCCTGGCGAGTAATAGGATCTGAAAAACGTCGCCTTTGATGCTTGTCACGACCCTTTCGTTGCTGAAGGTGCCCGCGTGGCGCAGCCTGAATCTGCTGCGCTTTTACTTGCCGAGCGGCATTTCTGCAGGTGTGGCCCGTCGAAAATCGGGCGCGCTGCGTGGAGAGGCTGGGCTGGCATGGCACGGTATACGTAGTCCCAGCGGAATCCATTGGCAAAGCTGGTGAGCGCGTGGTCTTTCAGAATGCGCACAGCATCGAACCGCATTTGCCATTTCAGGAACAGTTGAAGAGTGGCGAGAGCATGTGGCTGGGCTGGCGGTCGGCAATTCACGACTAGTGTTCGCTCTGTCAGTTGCCTTCTGGGGTCCGCTGGTCGAACCAGCGGGCGAGGATTCTGGCGGATTTCACATGCGCGGCACTTCCTCAAGTGGTAAGACAACGACAGCTGAAGGTCGCCGCTTCAGTCTGGGGCAGTCCTTTGGCCTATTGCCGTTTGTGGCGCTCAACGTCCAACGGCCCTGAAGGGCTGGCGGCGTTGCACAACGATGGTCTGCTGATCCTGGACGAACTGAGTCAGGTTGACTCCAAAGAAGCGGGGGAAGCGGCCTATTTACTCGCCAATGGGCGGGGGAAGGCGAGGGCGTTTTTGACCATGCCAAGGACCTCCGTCAACAAACTGGAAAAATGCCGTACCCCCTGTCGTAGAAGACCATTGAAGGGGAATGTTCGTCGGACAGGAAGCAAAGGTCAATTGCACTTGGCAGAGACAAATCGAAGGTATCGAGTTAGGCGCGCACTCTTTGCGGCTTCTTTTTCGCAACAGTTGCGGTCTTTCGCACAGGCTTCTTGGAGCTTTTAGCATCAGTTCTTTCCGACTCAATCTGAGCCAAGCTCAACCGAATCTGCTCCATCAAATCAGGCGGACCCGCCATTTTTTCTCGCTGGGGTTGTGGACGCATCGATCCTATTTCTCACTTCCGCGTCGATGATTTTGCGTATGCGTTCTTGGTATAAGTCTTTGAACTCCGTCGGGTCGAACTCTCCGGCGTAACCCTTCATCAACGCTATTGCCATAGAAATTTCTTTATTGTTGAATTCGGTCGGCAACTCTAAGTCTGGTGCCGATCGGACCTCATTGGCATGGAAGATCGTATGCGCAACCAGGCAATCTTCCGTAGGCCGCAGAATCAGCATGTGCTCTCGCCGATGCATCCCAATGCGGGCAATTCCGAAGCATTCTTCTCGTCGCATAGCCTCAAGCAGCAACGCATAAACTTTTTCAGCACCAGAGTCAGGCGCAACGTAATAGGAACGTTCGAAGTAAATCGGGTCGACATTTGCTCGGTTCACGAAATGAAATAGGTCGATCGTGTCAGAAGTCTTCAACTTCTGCTGCTTTGATTTCCTGGGGATCAATGGCGGCAAACTCGTTTCGCACAAAACTCATAGCCCTTAACCAGTTCGCCTGGCCTGATTACCTCGCCGGTCACTTCGGACTGGAGAACTTGGCGAACAGGCGCGTAGTCGTATTCAGTCCCGGCGAACGCTCGGTTCGCGATTGGGAGTATCAGCCCCGGATTCCCCCATTTCATCAGAGTAGGAATCCCTCGTCGAGAGTTTGGTTGCTCGAGGGAAGTTGCATTGGCGATATGACATAATTGCCTGGTCTTCGGTAGAGCCGCCGAAACCTTGTTGTCTTTGGCCGAGCAGCTACCAACAGCCGGACGGGCATTACGACAAGCCCAAAATGAAGATGTCCACTCCAAACGGCAGATGGCATGTCAGCCTCCCTTGGATGGTAATTCTCCGAAGCTGGGGACATCATTCGATGTGCTCTTCGGAACAATCGGTTGCACCCTTCTCGGACTTTAGAGTCAGGGGGAGAACCTGTCGGGCCCAAGAAAACGGAGGAAGCGGGGCGGCGGCCACCGAGCGAACTCGGAGATTGGAGTCCGCCTCGCGTTCCTACCAAATTGACTCAGAGGTGCTCGCTGGTGGAGGCCTATTCAGCTGCCAAGCATTGGAATTCTCTTTGGGTACTATCCTGCAAGAAAAGCATCGCAACTCGGTCCCATTCAAGGTCTTCGCTACGAATGACCAGAGGACGAGAACACTGATCGGTGAAGGATGATGAACTTGGAAGGATGCGGCATTTGCGGGACAAAGAGAAATGGAAGAAAGTCGTTGGAATTGGACCTAATTACCGGGTTAGTGGTCTAAACCAACCAGAACTGTTTTGGAGCACAAAGCGGAGCACAATAACTGCCGAATGAGAGGTACTGAGTCCGACACGGAGGCCATCAATCCGACTGTAAGTACTTGAAAACGAGTGAGGGCGGCGAGAACGATCCATTTGCTAAACCGTTGTACGGGCTAACACCTGTACCGAGGGTTCGAATCCCTCCCTCTCCGCCAGTACCTTAGTTATCTGGTACTTGCAAGCCGGTGATACCTACACTGATTCCTAGTTGAATCGGGGGTATTATCCGTGGCGAACACGCAAGCAAAGACGTAAACCTCACCAAACGATCCAAACCAGCAAGGGGCTGCGCTACTGCCCTGTCGCGCTGTCTGCAAATGGCCGCGTCAAGCCCGATTTGGTCATCGTCAGCGGCCAGCAGGAACGACACCCCGAAGGTGCTTATTACCTTGAGTGGCGCGAGAACGGCAAGCGGGTGCGCCTGTCGGTGGGCGGAAAGATGCAGCCGATGCCAGCGCGAGACGGCTACGCAAAGAAGCCGAGTTGAACGCGGTGAACCACGGCGTCGGCGTGGTACAGGAGAACGGCAACGGACAGCGGTCACTCTCTACGACCGTGGCCGAGTACCTTGAGGAAACGAAGCTCAGCAAGAAACCGAAGACGTTAGCAGCGTACAGCACGGCTCTCGCGTACTTCGTGGAGTCCTGCCACAAGATCAATCTGGCAGACGTTGAACGCAAGGACTTGCTTAAGTTCGCAGCCCTCTCCTTCGGGATGAGAAGGGTCAGGCACCACGCAGCGTGTACAACAAGTTTGAAACGCTGGATGACGTTCCTCAAGGCGCAAGGGATTCGCGGACTCGTAGGAAGGAGCGACTGGCCGCGATTCGTGAAAGAAGACCGGAGGTGTACGAGAAGAAGAAAGAAGAGCTCGACACTCTGTTCGCAAAGTGTGATGCAAAGGAGCGACTCTGGTTCGAGTTCTTCCTGATGACCGGAATGCGTGAACAGGAGGTGATCGCACTGTTCATGGGCGGAGTGAATCTGTCGCGAACGCGACGATCACTGTGCGTTACAAGCCAGAGTACGGTTTGGCCCGAAAGAATTACCGTGAACGCGAGATTGCTGTACCTGCAAAGCTCAAGATCACGAGCCTGAAGGCATGGAAGGCGAAGTCCGATAAGACCGTGGGCTGGTGTTTCCAACAGCGGGGTGTAGCCCGAAGCTCAACTTTCTAGACGGACCTGAAAACCGTCGCCGAACGTGCGAATCTCCAGAAGGGCGACTTCTGGCTGCACAAATTCCGTGCGACGTTCGCGACGTGGTCGCTCTGGGCTGGCGTTGACCTGCGCACTGTCCAGCAATGGCTCGGGCACTCAGACATGGAAAGCACGATGCGTTATCTCAAACCGTCCCGTGCCAGCAGGTGCGTGAGAAAGTGAACGAGATATTTGGAGGAGACCAATGATCGATACGCCATACCAATTAAAATCTCTAGCGTCTCGCGTTAGAGGCATGCACGGTGCGCTGGATGCCGACGAGTTGGCGAAGTTGCTCGGGGTGGCGAAAGTCAATGTGAGTTCTGAGTGTTCGTCGTCAGAACCTCTGAGACCTGCCCGAGAACCTGCTCGCAAGGTACAACAGTCACGTCCCGGGCATCGTCCATTGGCCGCTTTTGAAGTGATCACCGGAGGCTCAGCACGGCGCCTCCCTGGCTTTGCTGTGCTCTTTCTTAGATTTGGGTGCGAGATGTGTACCGGATTAAAGAAAATTGCGGATTACGTGAAGGTGCACCACTGACGGGTCTGTACTGAGACATCCACGGCCAAGAGGTTTGGGGAAGGTTATGTGTCCGCTGAGTGCCAAATCCCTCCAGTCGGGCGCGGTGCGATAATATTGCCGGCCGAGACGTAGCACCCCGCCCAAGATTGTCACCTGTTTCTTGCTGCTTCCGCGATCCGCGCCAGTATCTTATCCAGTTCTTGCCGCGAATAGTATTTTCCGGCTACGACTACCGCCGCGATCTTGCGTGTATTCCGGATATCCTCCAGCGGATTCGCTTCCAACAACACGAGATCAGCCGCGTGCCCGGTCTCGACCACGCCGAATTTGTCCAGCTTGGCGAGAAATAGCGCCGGATTGAATGTGGCTGATTGTAAGGCCTGCGTTGGGCTGAAGCCGCTCTCTACCAACCACTCCAATTCTGTGTGTAGGCTGAAACCCGGAAAAACGTAAGGATCAGGGCTGTCGCTCCCAGCCATGAACTGTACCCCGGCGCGCCGCATGATATTGACCAACTCGAGCTCGCGCGCGGATTGTTTCGTCGCGAGTTCCAATACTTCCGGCGACGTCCGCAGTCGCAGTTTTTCTAGTTCCCACTGACGCCGGACAGAAATAGGGACATACTTCAGTCGTGGATCAGCCGTCAAACTTGTATCACCTAACCTCGCGATCGTCTGCGACCATACGAGCGCGGGCACCTGCCAGGTATTATTGTTCGAGAGTTGCACGAACAGGTTCCAAGCCTTCTCGGGATCGTAGGTCGCCATGGCTAAAGTGGCGACGCTTGCATGAGGCGAGACATCCTGGTTAGCCAGCGCCAGCGACCCTTGTTGCCGCAGCGCATCCTCTTTGGACGAGCACGCTAGTAGAATTCCAGTCAGACGTTCGATGCTCCTCTGTCCCGCGGCGGAAGCTTCTGCGGCAGTAATTGAGTCCGGGACAGGCCCGTCGAACTGAATCTTCAGTTTCGCTGCCTCGTCCGCAACGGCGAAATAAGAGTCACGTGAAATATCGGACCGGATCGTCAGCAGATTCACCCCGCGCTTTTTCAATTTTGCGACGGCCTCGCGAGCTTCTGCGGGATTGTTCACGGCGACGGTTTGAGTGTTGCTCTTTCCACTGGACAAGAATGGGCCTGCGAACAAAATATGCGGGCCAGGCAATGCGCGATCTTCAACTCTCTGGAGCTGCTGTTCAAGTAGATTCGGATCCCCGCCCATGTCGCGCACGCCTGTCACACCATTTGCAACATACAGGGGATAGATGATCTTCTCGTCCCAAGCCGCCGATGAGCCCGCAGTGTGCACGTCCATATCCCACAAACCCGGCATGATGTACTTGCCGGCCGCGTTGATCACGCGAACGTTATGATTCTCGGAGATCAAGCCAAACCTGGCGACCGCCTGAATTCGGCCGCTCCTCACTACCACGGTCATGTCGGGCAGTATCCTGCCATCACGCGTATCCACGACATTCACATTGGTGAAAACGAGCGTCTGCACCGATGGCTCCGCCTTTGACTGTGCCCAGATGCACGGGTTCATGCAGAGAAAGGCTAGTAAGAATACGCGCATTCCCCAACCTCACGAAGAGGTAGAAAAAACAATTGGGGAAGCTTATGACCGAGCAGAAGCCCAGTCAACTAATTTCAGCAGCCCGGTTTCTCTGGCGCACCAGATCTGCCTGGAATGTCCATTCCTGGTCACGCGTGCCGCGGTCTCAATGGCATACTGATGCGCACTGCCGAATCTCCCGCCATACTGCCATCGATCGCAGCCGGTTAGAAAATGTCGATGTAACTTTTCCCGCTTCCCTAGAATCTGAGGTTGTGCGGTAAGGCATATTCGGGAGAGTTAGGATGGATATAGTGAGCGCTGGTAGCGCAGATATCAATCGTGCAATGCTGGGAGTGCGCTCGACGCGCCTCCAGTCGAGGCTGGAAACAGCAGGGGTTTCGGTCTCGCGATACGGATTGGTTGTGGTCTTGTTGCTCATTGGAGTGCTGAAGTTCACTCCCGCAGAAGCAGCAGGCATCCAGCCATTGGTCGCACACAGCCCGCTGATGTCGTGGATGTATGGTCTGCTGAGCTTGCAAGGGGTTTCCAACGTGATCGGTGCCATTGAGATCGCCATCGCAACTCTCATGGCGCTTCGCCCGCTATCCCCCAAGGCATCGTTGGTGGGTAGCTTGGGAGCGGTCGTAACTTTCCTGCTCACCGTCAGCTTCCTCCTCTCCACGCCAGGCGCTGCGCAATTGAAATACGGCTTTCCAGTTCTGGGAGATGCCGGGCAGTTTCTGATTAAGGACCTGGTGCTGCTAGGCGCTTCGTTTTGGACAGCCGCGGAGGCCTACGGTGCGGCCCGGAGATAGGGTAAAACGGTGACCCACTCCTCCTCACGTTTGTTGTGCGTACTGTCGGCAATAGGAATGGCCGTAGGCTGTTCCCTCATCCCTGCTTTGTGCGCACAGACGCTGACCGATGATGTGCACGTGACCCCTCGGCAGTCGGATCAAGACAAGTCCCTCAAAGATCCATCGCTAACAGCGCTCAACAAGCCCGTCAAAGCGGTCGTGAATCTGGTGCTCCTGCCGGTAACGATTACAGATCTCTTGAACCGTCCAGTCACAGGTCTGGAGAAAGACAACTTTAAGGTGTTTGAGGGAAAGGAACCACAGGATATCCGGCACTTCTCGGGTGAGGATCTGCCGGTTTCACTGGGCGTGATCTTCGACACGAGTGGCAGCATGAGCAGCAAATTTGATCGGGCGCGCGAGGCAATCGTGGAGTTCTTCAAGACTGCTAATCCACAAGACGAGTTCTTTATGATCGCTTTCTCTGATAGACCAGAAGAGCTGTCGGACTTTACGAGCTCAGTCGATGACATTCAGGGAAAGCTGCTGTACACGATGCCCAAGGGCCGGACGGCGTTGCTGGATGCCATTTACTTCGGCATCAGCAAAATGCGGCAAGCCAAGTACCAAAAGAAAGCGCTGCTGATCATCTCGGATGGTGGGGACAATCGCAGCCGATATACAGAAGGTGAGATCAAGAGCCTGGTAAAGGAAGGGGACGTGCTGCTCTACGCCATCGGCATCTACGACCGGTATTTCCCAACTGAAGAAGAACGCCTGGGTCCGCAGTTATTGGATGATATTACGCAACTCACAGGCGGGCGCGCTTTTACGGTCGACAACCCCGATGACTTGGCAGACATTGCCACAAAAATTGGTATTGAACTCCGCAACCAGTATGTGCTCGGATATCGCCCGAAGAATCTTATACCCGATGGCAAATGGCACAAGGTGAAAGTGAAACTTGTGCCGCCTAAGGGCTTACCGCCGCTGCAAGTTCATGCCAAGGCAGGATATTACGCGCCTTCGAGTTAGGCTTTCTTGATTCCCTGTACTTCGGGCTGCAGTCGCCCACCGGGTCGCAAGCCTACGGGAAACGTTAAGAAGGAACATGGAAACAATCGGACAACGAAGAGCACGCTGCTCTGGGGGCACGAATCTCGTAGTCTTGAAGGCAGAGATTTTGTCCGCATTGTCTTTGGTTGGCACCGCCACAACCACGGAAGAACTCAGGCAAGCGAACTGGGCCTATAAGAAAGCCCTCAGCACTGCTCGAAGCATGGGCTATCGTCCACACATCCGAGCAGCGGACAACCAGCAAATTCGAGTGGACTGGGTAGCCATAGACGGAGGTACATTCTGCGAAGCTCATGCCAGGATTTCGCGTCAGGCCCCGATGACATCCAAAGACTGAAAGAGGTTGAATGTCGCGAGAGAGCCTGGATAAAGTCTTGCGCTGGGTCACTTTCCCTTGGGTGCTGACCACTTTAGTTTTAGTTCTGCTTACTACTACGAACGCACACCGTTCTTGAAATGGCCTGAGTGCAGCCAAATTCGCCCCATACTCGCCTGCAGACAAATATCCCATGGCAGAGCCTGTCAATGCGGGAATCCTCGCTCAAACGTCTGGATAGCGAGCGGAAGTGGCAAGGCCACGCCTGGGACAAATGCCTATACCTCAAAAGTAAGAGCTCGAAGTTAGAACATGAACGTTTCTTCTTCCGCTACGATGAAAATCGGTGGACCGCCCGTCGAAATGGAAACAGCGTTCGCCAGGGTCTCCTTCGCTCCTTCAGAGTCGGCGCACGCCTGTAGGGCGGACATCGAAGGGAAATGGATCTCTGTAATCCGATGAAAAGGCGCGGCGCCACCTTGCGCCGAACTCAATACCTTCGTCGCCACGATCTTGGTCTTGCCCGCCAGCCTATCAACCGCCATCGGCACGTGCTGGTCAAAATAGAGACGCTCGAACTTCTCACGATCCGTCGGGACAGGGTAGATGACTACAAGCTTTGCTGCCGGCATGCTGCCTCCTCTTTTGTTGTGAACGCTGGTCTCTCTTAGGTTCGGGTCGGATCCTCTCCTCCGCGGTTGTCAGTTAACAGTTGTCGCTCGGATCTTCGAAGGTTGCCTTTTCCAATCTTTGCGGCGCGATACTGCGCCGCTGTGTACTGGCGCCTATTCCACCGAGTGCTTCGCCGTATAGCCTTCCCGAGCGATGACCTGGTACTTCACATCCTTGCCCTTCTGGTCTCGCACTCTTAGTGCACCCCCATCCGGTGCAACCACCTCAACTTTCAACTTGCGGAAACTGCCATCGAGCTTAGGGTTGGTGGGGTGAAAAGCAATTTCGTACTGATTACGGATGTCGCCGATGATATCGTGAAAGATCTCAGGATATTCAGCTTCGAAGCGCGGCTGGTAAAAGCGGCCGCCAGTCAAGCGGGCAAAGGTTTGCATTTCGTTGTCTGCCTGCAGGTAATCGATCTGCGAAATCGGGATCCCCAATCCATGAGGCGCCGCTCGGCCCGCCGCCTCGTATCTTTGCCGTGCGATCCACCCGACGCTGACGGGGAAGATGGTCACATCATGTGTGGACTCGATCTTCTTCGTGATCTGACCCAGGTTTAGCTTGCTGAAGCTATCGAAGCCGGTACTGACTAGAATGACGTATTTGTGCCCTTCGACTCGATCGAGGCGATCGAGCGTGTCATAGAGAGCGTCGAACAGATTGGTCTCAGCGAAGCCGGGTGTACGCAACTGGTTCAGGGCGCCATAGATCGCTTCTTTGTCCTGGGTGAAGTCGACTAGCGTTTGCGGCTTAATATCGTAGGAAACCACCGCGACCCAGTCGTCTCTCTTGAGCGTATTGGCGAAGCTGTAGGAGGCGCGTAGGGCATCCAGCACGAAGGCGTAATTGGTTGATGCAAACTCCACCAGGAGTACAGCGGTGATCGGTGCTTGCGAGACGGTAAAGTTGCTGATTGCCTGTGGTACACCGTCTTCGTACACGCGGAAGTTCTCCTTTTGCAAGGTGGAGATGAACTGCCCATCCCTTGTTGTGACGATGACAGGGACTTCCACCAAAGGCACATCCACCCGGATCGAGTAGTCAGGCAGACCCTCGATCTTCTTGGGCCTTTCCGCTGGTGGAGTTGGCAGAGGCTCATCTCTCTTTTTTGGAACAGCATAGGGCCCAACATCGTTTTGCGGGCCTCCCGCAGCCGGGGGCGGCTCCTGCCGCTGGCCATTGGCCACCGGAGCCGAGGTGGGCTGATCCTGAGCTGCCAGTCGAACAGGTCCACCCAGCAACGTGACCACAACTAAGAAAAGTAAGGCGACCAAGCTCCTTGCCAGGGGCCCGAAACTGCGCGGCAAGTCGCCGGGAAACCTAGAACTCTGAGAGCTTCTCTCCCATCGGGAACCACTGAGGACAGTTGTGCGCATGTGAGTCGCCGCATTGAGCCAGGCGAAGCCACAGAGCATTATGAGACGAGTTTTCTTGCGGTTACTCACGAATTCGTCGCCGTCATTCCATTGCGCAAATACGATCTGATGACCGAGAACTGAGTTAAGCTCCGACCTCGCAAACCCAAGTCGATTTCGTCAGCTTCCTGACAAACTCAGCAAAGTCCTCGGACTCGATAGGGTGAGTGAGTAATGCATTCTTGTGATCCTCGAATGTGGAGGATTCGGTGTTGGCCCCCAGGTACTCCGTCGTCGCTTCTTTACTAATCCTGGACATGTTGCGGACCTCCTGTGAATAGTCACTCTATGATCGCTGCTAGCACCCTGACGGAACAACATTCATAGCCATTGTTTGCGCCGGAATGTAGTTGAACTGTGGGCTGGTTGCGCAGGCCAAGTGTTCTTAGTGGCTGCCTCTTGGCAATGTTGATTCAGTCGCGGCCGACTCATTGCCGACGGACAACGCGTACTTCTTGCCGGCGAAATCGATCTGGGTCAGAGACTGGCTGCCATCATCGTTCTTGTGCGACACGGTCGCGTTGTCACGACCGGCTTGACTCAGTTCAATCAAATGAGCCGGCACAGTCGCCACCAGCTTCCCTTGCGCCAAGATCATAAGCTCAACGCTAGAACCTGTTCCGTCCCACGTAAGCTTGTATTGTCCTGGGGCCAGTTGGTGTCCGCTCACTGTTACGGGCTCAAACACATCGAATGAACCCTTGTTTCCTTTGTTTGCTGCGAATGCGCTCGTAGCCAGCAACAGCGCTAGCGCGGGTAGAAGACTCCTGGAGATCATTGATAGCTTCATACAATTCCTTTTTCTTTCCCGAAAAACGTCGGGAACCGGCTTTGGGCGGCTTAGTCTTGCCAGACTGGGCAATTTTGCTTTGCCTGCAGGATGGCTTACGATATTCGCTAAAAGTCACACGAGAATCGAGCGCTTCAAAACTCTGCCTAGCGCTTGTGTGTGCTCACCTGCCGCCAGACCGTGGACACTGCAGTCGCGTGACTCTGGAACTATTTCCTCGATGACAAGAGGGAGCGCCTTCCATCCCCCGTGATCATTGTTCGAAGCGTCGCGTCAACGTAATTGGCTCATAAGAACGATGCATGAGGCCTGGTTCTTCCAATCAGACGCAAGGGCGCTGCAAAAAGTTACAGTGATTGCTCGGGTGCCCACCGCTTGGTTTTCGGCTTGCCTGTGGCCGAATGACTTCGATCGAATGGTTAACTCCAACCTTGAAAAGCACCCCGAACACTTTGAAAACGGTCAAAGTCACGCAGCGCGGCTGTAACTTTCTTTCTGAAGATGTCATCAAGAAGGTCATCAGGACAGAAACACCAGGGAGCGATCAGGGGAGGGGGGAGATGGATAGGTTCACAAACACACTGGAACACGCAGTTACTGCAGACCTTGTCCGGCCCCAACATGCTGCTGGGTACTTGGTTCGTACTTCGCGGGTTGCCGCTTGATTTGCAACGAGACTCAGTCGTCGTCGACCACGACGGACCCACAGCCGCTCACGGAAGCGGAGATGATCTCTCGCATCACCGCAGGTGAACGGGAACTGTTCTATGATTTGATAAAGCCATGCGAGCGGGCAGTCTTTCTGACCGCTTACTCGGTTCTGAAGAGCGAGGCAGATGCTGAAGAGGTTGTGCAGGAGGCGGCCCTTAAGGCATACAAGGCTCTTGGCAGCTTCCGTGGAGAATCGAAGTTCAGTACTTGGCTGGTTAAGATCACGTTGAACGAAGCGCGAATGAGACTCCGCCGCTCACGTTCGGAGCCCGAGGTTTCGCTTCAAGATTTTATGGACGATGGTGACAGCGATTACACGCCGGCAGTTCTGACTGACTGGCGCGAGATTCCTTCAGAAGCTCTTGACCGCAAGGAACTACGGGAGATTCTGCAACGAGCGCTAGCCGAGCTGCCGGAAAAGTATCGCGAGGTATTGATCTCGCGTGACGTGCGTGAGATGAACATAGCTGAGACCGCTCAATTGCTCGGCATCAGCGAAGGGATGGTGAAGACCAGGCTGTTCCGGGCGCGTCTGATGATGCAGAAAATTGTGGCACCTGAGTTGCGACCGCAGGGCAAGAAAAACACGAAAGGCTGATTATGGTGCTCGATTGCAAACACGTGTGGCGCGAAATCTCCAATTACATCGACGGAGATCTCGATCCCTCCGTGCGTGCCATCATGGAAAAACATCTGGCCCACTGTCGCCATTGCGCGGCTATTCTGGATTCAACTCGCAATATCGTTTACCTGATCGCGGATGAGCGCACTTTTGCTTTGCCGATCGGTTTCAGTGAGCGGTTGCGTGCGAGGCTTGAAAGCGAACTTGAGAAGTCGGAGCCAGCTAGCCGATAACGGCGTTACAGTTCGTGATGAAAGAGCGGATGCGCGAGAAGTTCCCCTGCGATCAGAAGTAGGGTAAGGACGGATGTACCGAGCTGGATCCACTTCTCCAAGCGTTCTTTTCGAGCAAGAGGACGCATTCGCCAGCGAGCAGACGGGTTCCTGCGCATCCGTTCTGCATTCCATAAAAGCACAAGGTTGATCACTGCACCGAGCCCGGCGATAGCCAGCATCGGAATCCGGAACCTGTTAGCGTGAAAACCGGTCGCTGGTCCGGCTACAGTTGCGGCAATAAGGGACGAGAACCCGAGGGCAGTACCTATGCTGCTGAGGAATACGGCCATAGCACAGACACCCTGGATTATCGCCAGACCGAGCGACCCCACTGTAATAAATCGCCGAGCCTCCCAGAACCGGAATGATGACTTCTTGGTGATTGGACGCTGTTCAAGTTCTCGAGTCTCGGTCCCTTCCACAGTTGGGCCTCCAGGGAGAAAAAGGAAACGTCACCCGTGAGATGCGCGGTTTCGATAGGAAGTTTCATGAGGTCGGGTGGGGATCCTTATCAGGCTCAGCGTGCTGGGTCCTCGAGACCCTATTTGGATGCCAAATTGGAGCGCCTGTCGAAAACTCTGGAACTCCGATCCATTGATTCCATCCGTTCCATCCCGCCTGCGGGCAAATCCATCTCCGGCGAAGCCGGAAGCATGAGTCCACCCTCCAACAGAAATCCGCTCAGAGCGATGCTGCTTGTCCAAGCATGTTCGAGAGCATCGATGTACCCTGTCTCATTCTCGTAAAGCATGCGTTGCAGATTGAGGACGCGGATGAACGAAGCGGTCATTTCACCGTACTGCGCAGTCATGAGCCCATAAGCGCGCTCCAGCCGAGGAAGGATCTCGACCCGATATCGGTCCGCAGTTAAACGTGCGCTGCGATAGTCTTCGGTGTACATTGCGGAGCGCTTGCGGAGCGTGAGGTCGACACGGTTTACTTCGTCTTGCGCGGCTTCGAGATCGGCGCGGGCTGCCGCGATGCCACCTTGATTGCGGTCCCAGAGGCGAAGATGTAAGCCAATTTCAGCGAAGCCTTGGAGACCGACCTCGCGGCCTGTAGCCGCATTGAGCGGTTCGTAATTCTGTTGCAATCCGCCCTTGAATGTCAGGTCAGGGATGGGCTCACGCCGGGCCCGGCGCAGACCAGCTTCTGCAAGCTCCACACCGGCCTGCGCAGACTGCACGGCGGGGCTGGCGACGAGCAGCGAAGTCAGCAACTGGCGCTCGTCTAGCGAAGGCAAATCAGCGTCGATCCGGCCGGCCACACTCCCGTCGGGCAAGGATGGCACACCGACAACCGAAATGAGTGTCGTCCATTGACGCCGCAGCATGTGTTGGGCGACGCCAGCGGCGATCTCCATACGCTGCTCTTCTGCTTCGGCCTCCAAGACCTCGGTCTCGTCTGCTTGACCGACATTGCCGAGCTGGTGAACGATGCGCACCGTGCTCTGGGCGATGCTAACCAAATCACGCTCAAGCGCGAGTCTCTCTTGGGCTGCGAGCACATGGTAGTACGCCATGCGCACGTCATTCTCCACGCGGTGCCGCTGCGCTTCGGCCTCAGCCTGACGCTGCTTTACTTCACCAGCACCCACCCTGCGATTGAGCCCGAGTTTGCCGCCAAGAATGATCGGCTGCTCCACAAAAAACCCCTGCTCGCCACCGCCGTACACTCCGCCCCGGATCTCTTCACCCTCGTAGCCGACAGTCGGGTTTGGATATAGCCCACTTTGCCGCTCGCGGCCACGTGCCGCTTCCACTGCGCGTTGTGCCTGACCGAGGGTAGGGTTGTGCGCCGTCGCCATGCGCTCCAAGTCCTCGAGCTGGTAAGCCGGGCCGGAGACGACGTTCTGCGAGCTTCCCAAACGCGGAAACTGCGGCATCACCTCAGGAATCTCGCCGTGGTGGTGCATCTCCATTTCCGGCTGGTCGGCCATAGGAAAGAACACCTGCGGTGCCGCTTGCGATGGTTGTTGCCCGGAGTTCTCCCGCGCCGCATTTGTCGACGCGTGTTCGTGATGCCAGTCGGCCCCCGGCTCTTGTGGGAACGTCATTGTTGACACGAGCAGGGAGGACGCCAAAAGGGAGACGAACACTGCAAATCGCAACCTCACTCCGCACCTCCTTCGTGGTGGTGGGGCGAGTGCCCCGCGGCCGGTGGGAGCGGCGCAATATACCCGCTGCGTACATCGCGCATGACGCGCTCATACAGATCGGGTGGCAGCACTCGCACCAGGGTCATCATGCCCATCATCATGGCGCTCCAGTTCCGCGGCAGACCGTTGTTTTCGGGCTTGGCGACGGCTTCATCCATGCCCATGTCCATGAACGCATCTTGGGGAAAACCGAGCACCTGGTTCGCACCCGGCGCGATGGGTGCGTGATGGACATGCTCGAAGCCTGCCCGGTCGGCGAGCGTCTGCATCTGGCGAAGTGCCCGCTCGTCCTCCGTGTCGGCAGTCATCATCATGCGATCCCCGAGCAGGTCGCTCATGGCGTTCATGTTGTGGTGCGGCATATGGCAATGCAGCATCCACTCTCCAGGGTTGTTCGCTACGAATTCGATGTCGCGCGCTTGCGCAACACCAACCAACACCGTGTTGGCCGGCCCCCACACAGTTTCGGGCTGTCGCCCGGCCTCTGTGCCCGTGACAACGAAGGTGTGGCCGTGCAGATGGATCGGATGGTGGTCCATGCCGATGTTGACGAATCGAATGCGCACGCGACTGCCGAGCCGCACGACCAATGGTGTAGTCATTGGACTCACGGCGCCGTTGAACGTCAGCCAGTTCCACTCCATATTGGCGGTGTTCGGGACGGTATTGTTCGGCAGCACGGCCCATTCCTGCAGCACGACCCCAAAGTCGTGATCTACAGCAGGAGCGTGCGCTCGCGGCGGATGCAGAATGAACAAGCCGACCATGCCCATCATCTGCTGCATGGGTGAGTGCGAGTGATAGAAGAACGTGCCGTTCTGATGAACCGTGAACTCGTATGCGAGCCGTGATCCGGGCGCAATCGGCCTCTGTGAAAGGTACGGCATCCCGTCCATCGCATAGGGGATTTCCAGCCCATGCCAATGGATTGCAGTCGATTCTGGCAGATGATTCTGCAGCACGATGCGGACACGATCTCCCTGGTTCACCTGGATCGTGGGGCCGGGGCACGAGCCGTTGAAGCTCCAGCAATCGATCGTCTTCCAGGGCGCGATTTTTCGCTTCACCGGTTCGGCGATGAGCTGGAACACCTTGGTACCATTCTCGATTGTGAACGGCAGGTCCTTAACGTCAGGCGTAATCACTGGTGCCGATGTCGAATTGTTGAGACCCGATGTGCGCGGTCGATTCATGCCGAGCAGCCGCGAGGCGCCGGCAAAACCCGCCGCTGCAGTAATCGCACTCTGTATAAACGTACGCCGTGAACTCATAGTCCCCCTTCGTGTTGGGCTTCTATGATCGCAGGTCGCAGCTTCAAGGCAAACTTTCTCTTATCGGATTGGCACAACTACGAACTGGATCTCCAACTCGTTCTTGACCCTGACAACGCCACCCGCGATGCTGACTGGATTAATGCCAAAATCAGTTTGTTTAATCGTTGAACGGCCCGTGTAGGCTCCCTCTCTATACTGCACTTCCGCCAGGATCGATCTGCTCTGACCGTGCAGCGTCAACTCACCGGAGACAATCCACCGGTTGATTCCAGTCTTTTCGATCTTCACAGAATGAAAGCTGATGAGCGGATAGCTCTCACTCTGCAAAACCTTGGCATGCATGGTGTGCTGGACTTCCCCTTGCTGCTCCGCGCTCAGTTTGTCGTCTTCGACAAGCGTGAGCTTGCGAGCGTCAACGGTGAAGGCTACCTGCGGAAGATCCCTGTCATTGAAGCTGCCTCCGGCAAATGGTGCCGTTACCCAATGATCGTGACCCGCCGCGGAGAACAAACCTGCCTTCCCCACGTGAATCTTCAAGGTGCTGTGGTCGGTATCGATCGTTCGATCGGCGCTCACCACCCACGGCGATGCCGCAAGAAGAAACCCTGTCACCCCGAGTACGAAGGTCGGGTTGCTTTTCCAGCTGCTCATTATTGCGGGCCTCAGGCGCACTTCGGGAATTGACGAAGCCATGGACTAGACTCCGGAGGCCAAAGCGTGCGCTGTCAATTGCAGACTCTCCGGTGTGTCGTAGTCCGCCGCTGTCGACAGCTCAACGTTGTGTTGTGCGTGGTCTTCCCTGTGCAATTCTTCCGTCCGCCCCGGGGCGGACGGATCCCGATCTGTCAGCTCCAGCCGCAGCCCAATGATCAAAGCCGAGCGAAGTATTGGGGTCCCTTTCTGCATGAACATCACCTTATGTCCTTTCTGCGGATTCACGAAGTCACCCTTACAGGAAACTCGTGACCGCTAGGTAATCGAGGTCACTTGACTAGAACCTGATCAACAAGCCGCCGGTGAACGCCACGTTGTTTTGCCGGCTGGCGTCAATTGTGCGATTGTAGTTTGGCAGACCGGAATAGAAATCCCGCACCTCAAATCGAAAACCGATCGGTATCCTCAGCACGCGGACAACACTACGCGTATCGATCCCGGCGCCAAACTCCAGTGTGCCGGTGTTGGTTCCAGGTCTGAACGATGTGCTGCCGCTGGGCGCTTTTTCCAGGAAGCGCGCGTATCCTCCACCGAAAGATAACCAAGGAGCAATTGGCCCAGCGGGATTGAACTTTACCCGCACATGCGGGGTAAGAAACACATAGGCGTACTGGGGACTCACGCCCTGCGGTGGCTGACTCAATTTGACGTCAAACGGAGAAGCAAGAAAGTCCACGCCGCCGTATATCGCCATCGACTTGGCAGTTGTGAGGCGCCGGTCGTATTCGGCTCCCAACGCTAGGCTCGCGTTAAAAATCAAATCACCACCCTGGGAGAGGGTCTGGCTCGGTGTTGTAGTTGCGCCGATCACCAATCCAACCTCATTCTTTGTCTGCGAGTGGGCAGAGGGTAACAAACCTGAGAACAATAAAATAATTCCGCTGAGGGTAAGTAATTTTTGTGGATACATGTTCACTTTCACTTCACGATTTGTCTTCTGCAGTTGAGACGTTGCTCACTTGGCGAACAATATCGCTGTTTCGCAGGCACCGCCCATCGCAGGCACTCTAAAACCAGAGGCGGGATGCCATGGCAGACGCGGGATGACTGAAAGGACCCTTTTCTAAAGTCGACGATTGGATGCTCTTAGGTCACGGGAAGTTACGTCCGGTATTGGTCAACAACGATTCTTCCACCTTGAAAAGTGTGCCTTCAAACTCGTGGGACCTCAGGCTTGTTTTTTTGCACTTTGGTTTTATATTCAAGTAACGTCGACGGCACATGTTTTGCGCCCGATGTTCAAGTGGAAGTTCGAGCGAACCGAAACAGCGCGACGTTGTAGTTCTCAATTTCTTTTTATCCCACACGTAACTTTCTTGATCGACCGCTCATCCGTATGGGCAGCCAGCGACATTCGGGCTGACTCGGAGCAAACAGTGAGAGTTCCCCCGATTTAGGGAAGCTTGCTGTGACAGTTCACTTCCAGTCCTCCCCAACAGGGCAAAATGTGGACTTCTCCTGGAACGAGTGTTGCAGAACACAATTAATTAATTAACAAAATCAACGCATAAAAGGAGCAACAGGATGAGCAACTCAATGAAGGCTCTGTTGGCAGGTGCTGCGCTAGCAGGTCTGTTGACGGGCACAAGCGCAAAGCTTCAGGCACAAACGCTGAGCCAGAACCAGGGCAATGCGGGGATCAAAGCTGTGAGTGACAAGAAGGACAAAGACAAAGACAAGACTGAAAAGCACGCTTGTAAGGGCCAAAATTCTTGCAAAGGCAAGGGTGGCTGTAACTCCAGTGACAACGGATGCAAAGGCAAGAATTCCTGCAAAGGCAAGGGCGGCTGCGCAACCGATGGATCAAAAATGCCTGATGAGCAACCCAAGCAGGAGCAGAACTAAGGCACCTCAACCCCAAACGGGTCGGGGTTGAACGTCCCGACCCTCTCTTTCCTTAGGAAAGCTACTGACATGCCATCAAATCATTTCAATGGATTCACAGACTTTGGAGTTGGGATAGGCCTTCGCGTGCCTCATTACCAGCACATTCTCTCTGAAAAACCGGTTGTGAATTGGTTCGAGATTATCTCCGAGAACTACATGATCGACGGTGGGCGACCGCTGCACGTCCTCGATCAGATTCTTGAGCGCTATCGAGTCGTCCAGCATGGTGTTTCAATGTACTTTGGTTCCCCGGAGCCGCCGAATCGCGAGCATTTGAAGAGACTGAAGGCCCTGGTCAAGCGCACCAAGACCCCTTGGCTCACTGACCACCTATGCTGGGGCAGCGTCGATGGTACGTACAGCCATGACCTGCTGCCCATGCCCTATACCTTCGAGGCTGCCCGCCTCACCGCGCAGAAAATTCGCGAAGTGCGGGACTTTCTTGAGATACCAATTGCGGTCGAGAACGTAAGCAGTTATGCCGAATTCCACGTTTCGGAGATGACGGAGTGGGAGTTTCTTACCGAAGTGGTGGAATTGGCGGATTGTGGCATTCTCTTGGACGTCAACAACATTTATGTGTCTTCAAGAAACCACAATTTCGATCCCCATGATTACGTAAATGGTGTTCCTGCAGAGCGTGTAGCGCAGATCCATATCGCGGGGCATTCCAAGTTTGAAAAGTACATTCTGGATACACATGACCACCCGGTGATCGATCCCGTCTGGAAACTCTATGCGCGCGCCATCGAACGCGCAGGACGCACTGCAACGCTCCTCGAGTGGGACGACAAGATCCCATCCTTCGAAGAGGTTCACAACGAGGCGCTAAAGGCGAATCAGTTCATCGCAGAAATGGCAGTGGCATCATGAACCTGCTCGAAATCCAACACCGAATGCTTGAGGCGGTCATGCAGCCCCTCACCGCCGAGCGAGCAGATGCAGCCGCGTACTCGGGACGGCAGGTCCATGCACGACGTGGCTGCAGAGTTCATCAAGCCAAATGATCGCTTGAGCTCGTTTGAGCGCCTGGAAATCTACAATCGCCAATACTGGTTCCGCGTACTCGCATCTTTGGAGGAGGACTTTCGGGGTCTTCGGGCGATCATCGGTCCGCGACGATTTGAGGCATTGTCCAAAGCCTACCTTATCGACTGTCCTTCTGAGTCATTTACTCTGCGAAACCTGGGCTCTCGCTTGGAGTGGTGGTTACGAAGCCATCCCGAGCACATCCAACCGCGTGCAGCCCTAGCGCTGGATATGGTTCGCTTGGAATGGGCTGAAATCGAAGCTTTCGACGGTGCAGCGGAGCCTGTCTTGATCCCGGCGAGATGTCCTAGCTTCGGATCCAGACCCTCAATTCAGACTGCAACCCTACCTTCAGCTGCTCAGCTTGCGCCACCCCGTAGATGATTTGCTCGTTGCGATCAGGAAAGATGACTCCGACGGTGAGATGGCAAGCAACGCGATCTCGGAGCGCCGGAAACAAACCCGAGTGCGCAAAGTCGCGCGCCAAAAGCCGCAGGCTGTCTTCTTGGTGGTTCATCGCGTTGACTACTCGGTTTACTTCAAACGAATCGAGCCGGAAGCTTTCAAGTTTCTCAATGCTCTCCGACGAAGGCAAGAGCCTGTCCGCCGCAGTGGTCCTGGCTTTTCAGGGACGCGACGTTCCAGAAAGTAGGCTCCTCGGCATCGTACAGAATTGGTTTGAGAATTGGTCGAGCTTGGGCTGGTTCTGCCGATCCGAATCTTCAAACCAGGAATTCATTTCCTCATTAGGAACATAATCATGAACAAGATTATCGAAACTGCTATTCGAGTTCATTCGTTTTGTGAGAGGGCAGTCTCTCATTTGCAATCGCCGCTGCTACTTGCCGTACGCCTTTACTGGGGCTGGCAGTTCTTCCAGACTGGACTTGGCAAGCTGATGCACATCTCCAAAGTCATCGAGTTCTTCACAAGTTTGGGAATACCGTTCCCCGCGTTCAATGCTTACTTCGTCAGCTCCCTCGAATGTGTGGGTGGCGTGCTACTGTTTCTGGGCCTCGGGTCGAGGGTCATCGCGCTACCGCTCACGATCGACATGCTGGTGGCTTACATAACTGCGGATCGGGAGGCGCTCTCTTCCATCTTCTCGGATCCCGGCAAGTTTTATGCTGCCGATCCCTATACGTTCTTCTTTGCTTCGCTGCTCGTTCTGATCTTCGGCCCGGGAAAGATTTCTCTCGATTCTGCGCTCGGCTATCTGCGTAGGAGAAGAACAGCGGGGGTACGGGGACTGCGGGGGACCTCGGCTCTTTCCGCCACCTGATACGAAACATCCACTGAGACTAACGTAGACTTTGCGTGGTAAGGCGCGTCCTTCCGGGTCGGCCGGAGAGTCACGATGAAACTGGGTATCCAAGCGGTTGCGTTCGACGCTTACGGTACGTTGTTCGACCTGCAATCAGTGACTGCACGTTGCAACCGCAAGTTTCCCGGCCAAGGCGCCGCACTGAGCCAGCTATGGCGCGCTAAACAACTGGAGTACACCTGGCTGCGCAGCCTGACGGGACGGTATGAAGACTTCTGGACGGTAACCGAATCAGCGCTGTCATTTGCTTGCAACAGTCTGAGCCTTGCTTGCCCGCCCGAGACCCGCAGAGAGTTGATGGAATCTTATCTGCACCTTGAAGTTTTTCCGGACGTGCGGCCGATGTTGGCCAAACTGTCGCAATACAAATTGGCCATCTTGTCGAATGGCTCGCCGAAGATGCTTGCGGCCGCAGAGGAGAGCGCCGGTCTGAGGGGTGTGTTCACCGCCGTGATCAGCGCCGATGAAGTGAAGATCTATAAACCGAGCCCCCGCGTGTATGGCCTGATTTCGCAGCGCATGGGCGTGCCCGAGAGGACCGTTGGCTTCGTATCGTCGAATTTCTGGGACATCGCGGGCGCCAAAACCTGCGGGTTCTGGACGTGCTGGGCGAACCGGTCCAATCTTCCGGAGGACAGATTGGCGGTCAGGCCGGATGTCACAGTGAATACGCTGGATGGGCTTATTGGGGTTCTGGGGGAAATGACATGAGGCCGCCTCCTGCTGTAGCGACACCGAGGCAGCGGCGCCGCGACCCGCGGAGATGTCGCTGCAGATGACGATGCCCGGACTTCGCGCATAGCTGTCAGGTGAAGAGCGGTTGAGAACGGACAAACAGAGTGGCCCGGGCAGTGAAAATGAGGTGCGACGAGGTATGGCGCGAGGTTTCGAATTACCTCGATGACGAAGTCAGTGCCGACTTGCGCACCAAGATGGAGCAGCATTTCAAGAGCTGCAAACGTTGTACGGCGGTGCTGGTCGGAACACGCAACGTAGTGCGGTTGGTCGGTGACGCCGCGATTTCTGATTTGCTTGCCGTATTCAGTGACTGCCTGATCAGCGATCTGACGGTTGACCAGCCCGAAGGTGCAGCTCGCGGAAGGAAGATTGAACCACACTCATGAACGATTTCGGCGAGGAGAACGCCGCGAGGGCGGCGTCTGGAGGGGCTACCCGAAAGACAAAAAAGCAACCGAGCATCTTCTATGTGGACGATAACCCAAGGGCCCTGCGAGTGTTGACGTCTGTTCTGGAGGGCTGCGGGTACAAGGTGATCGCTGCCGGCACGGCACGTGAAGCGTTAGAAAGCATGGAACAAAACAAGTTTGACCTGATCCTGCTGGCGTATCGATTGCCCCGAATGATTAGTTTCAAGGTGGCGCGCGATCTCAAGCGTCGCAGTCCCGGTACTCCAGTCGTCCTGATCTCTGGCCATACTCTTTGGGAACCAGAGGAATTGACTTACGTCGACGCCTATGTAGGGAAAGGCGCAAGTCTGGACAGCTTGCTCACCAAAATACGGGCACTCATCGGTAGAGCCTGAGAAACGCTGCGCGCTGTCGCAGCGGCAGTTGATTCGAAAGGCCAAGTGCGGCGTTCCTCCTCAGCGAGCGCCGGTTTTGGTTTCGAGCCCCTCTTGAGCTCCGGGACCGCGCCTTGCCTCATGTTTTTGCGGATAGAAAAGACCGGAGTTGGAATGAGAGGGCGTATCGGGTTGTCTGCTCTATTGATAATCAGGAGCATTTCGAAAGTTGTGCTGTTGACCTCGATGCTTGCATTTGCTAACGATGCGGGCAGTGACAAACTGACGACGATCATGGCTCCTGGCGGGGTCATCGATGTGTTTACTGCTCGCGAGGAAGGAGCTGCCGCTCGCGAAGATTTGATAGGGTGGGTCAACGCCGCCTCCAAGTCGGTCTCTACCTATTTTGGTCGATATCCTGTGCCTCACGTCGCCGTACGAATTACTACAAGCGAGGGCAGAGGCGTTCACAATGGTAGGACCTTTGGCTCGCCAGTTGCTCTTATCACCATTTCGGTTGGCCGCAAGACTACCCTGGCGGATCTGAAGGAGGATTGGACCATGACACACGAGATGGTCCATTTGGCGTTCCCCTCGGTGGCGGAGAGACATCACTGGATTGAGGAAGGAACTGCCACATATGTGGAACCGATTGCTCGTGTACAGTCCGGGATCCTCGAACCCTCCAAGATGTGGAGCGATTTGATTCGTGATCTCCCTCAAGGACTCCCTCGGCCGGGAGATCAGGGGCTCGATGTTACACACACATGGGGGCGGACATACTGGGGAGGAGCCCTGTTTTGCTTTCTAGCAGACGTGGAGATCCATCAGCGAACTCGCAATCAAAAGGGTCTCGAGGATGCATTGCGTGGAATTCTCGCCGCGGGCGGCAACATTACACAGGACTGGCCGTTGGAGCGCGCGCTCAGAGTCGGAGATGAAGCCACGGGGACGCGCGTGCTCGAGAATCTCTATGAAGAGATGAAAGATAAACCTGTGACTGTCGATCTAACAAGTTTGTGGAAGGAACTGGGGATTCAGCGATCGCAGAACGGCGACATTACGTTCACCGATGATGCCCGACTCGCTGCGGTACGCAAATCTATTACTGCCGTTACAGATTCACGGGAAGTCCCCAGAACAGGTAGTTAGTGGCAGGTCATTCTGTAGAAGCTCGCTGTCTCACTAAGAATAGGAGTTTTCTATTGAAGAGTAAGTTTATCTGGATCGAGAGGAAAGAGTGTAACTTTTCCCGAACTCAATGCGTCTTCTTGTAAGGGCAACGCGCGCGAATCCGAGAAGGTGTCGGGGCCGTTCGTGACGTTGAGCGAACTCAGCATGTTAATGAAAAAACAGGCCGATATTGGTTCTTCCGAGATTACTCCCAAGAATATTTACCTGAATCGCCGCAATTTCCTGGTTGGCGCGGCTTTGGCCGGAGCAGCAGCGGCGGCAGGCGTGGGACTGAACGAGCGTCCGTCCCCGCCCGTTGTCGCTCAGGCCAACGCGAAGATAGACGGCATCCAGAAGAGCAAGTTCAGCACCAGTGAGTCCGTTACGCCTTATAGGGATGTCACCAACTACAACAACTACTATGAATTTTCGACTGACAAGTACGGGCCCGCAGGGTTGGCTAAGGATTTTAGAACTCGGCCGTGGACGGTGAGCATCGCTGGGTTGGTGAAGAAACAACAAAGCCTCGACGTAGATTCGATCATTAAACTCGCCGCACCAGAGGAGCGTATTTATCGACATCGATGCGTGGAAGGGTGGTCGATCGTGGTACCGTGGATCGGCTTCCCGCTAAACGTGCTCATTAACCGTGTGGAGCCGCAGCCGACAGCCAAGTTCGTCAAGTTCACCACCATTTACGATCCCAAGCAGATGCCGGGCCAGAAGGAATCTGTACTGCCGTGGCCTTACGTGGAAGGTTTGCGTATGGATGAGGCCATGCATCCGCTCACCCTGCTCTGCTTCGGAATGTATGGCGCGGTGCTACCCAACCAGGACGGAGCCCCGTTGCGCATCGTCGTGCCTTGGAAGTATGGGATCAAGAGCGCCAAGGCCATCGTAAAAATCGAGTTCACAGAAAATCAGCCGATTAACACCTGGAACGAGGCGGCACCGAGCGAATACGGCTTCTACTCCAATGTAAACCCGAACGTGGATCACCCACGGTGGAGCCAGGCCAACGAGCGTCGGTTGGGAGAATTCGTCAAGCGTCCCACGCTCATGTTCAACGGTTACGCCGATCAAGTGGCCGGCCTGTACAGCGGCATGGACCTGAGGAAATACTTCTAGGATTCTGGAATAGTGATTCGCTAGCTCAAGCCGCTCGTTTTTCTTAGCTGCCTTGTACCCCTTGCACGGTTAGCATGGAAGGGCTTCGCGGGAAGCTTGGGTGCGAATCCGATTGAGGTCATCACCCATTCTACCGGCGATTGGACCTGATCTTCCTGCTGATCACGCTCTCGGTGACGCCGCTGCGCAAGGTGACAGAGCAACTCTGGCTGATTCGCTTCCGGCGGATGTTTGGGCTCTTTTCATTCTTCTACGTGATTCTGCACTTCCTTACTTATATCTGGCTCGACAAGTTTCTCAACATTCACGAAATGCTGGTAGACATCGCCAAGCGGAAATTTATCACCGTTGGGTTCACCGGCTTTATATTGCTAGTTCCTCTGGCCATCACTTCGACGCAGGGCTGGATTCGGCGCCTCGGCGGACGCTGGTGGAGGCGGTTGCATCAGTTGATTTATCTGGCTGCGATTGCGGTGGTGATTCATTACTACTGGCTGGTCAAAGCGGATGTCCGCAAGCCGCTGCAGTACGCGGCTGTACTGTCACTGCTGCTGGGATATCGCCTGGCGATATCGGCATTCAGGAATTCAACGCAAACAACAACGCCAGACCCCCGCGCCCGCGCGTGCAAGTCTCTAGCATGATGTCCCCGAATCTTAGCGACCGGCGCTTCTCGTGACCACTCCTCGGATCAGGGGCGAATGCTGGCTGGCTGGCACCAAATCGCAGGTTGACCCGTCTGAGGCGGAACTGATCCAACGCGCACTCGGTGGGCAGGAAGAGGCGTTCCGCGAACTTGTGCGTCCCTGCGAACATTGATGGCTGTTCAAGCTATTCTGAAGAATGAAGCCGCTGAACTCATCACGCCCCCGTCTTTCGATTGAGCCTTAGAGCGGCGATACGCGAAGCGAGTGTCGTTGGCTTCATGCCCAACAATTCCGCGGCACCGCCCGGGCCGAAGATCTTACCGCCGGTTTGCTTCAACGCCGCGGCGATGCCGTCGCGTTCCTGTCGCTTCAGTTCGCTGCGTGTCACCAAGGCAGGCCGTGGAGCCATGCAAGTGTCCGCGAGAGGAGAGCCGGTTGCATCCGACCCGGTCAGGTCGAAACGCAGTGGGCCTCCTCGGGAGAGGATGACGGCGCGCTCAACAGTATTCTGAAGTTCGCGCACGTTACCGGGCCAGTCGTGGGCGGTGAGCTGGCTCAGCGCGGCCGGCGTGATTCGCGTGGCGGGACGATTCATTCGCCGCGCGCTTTGCCCCAGGAAGTGTTCCACGAGCACTGGGATATCCTCGCGGCATTCACGCAGCGGCGGGACTTCAATCGGGAAAACGCTCAGGCGATAGAAAAGGTCCTGCCGGAAACGGCCAGCATCGACTTCCTTCTTCAAGTCGCGATTGCACGCAGCGATGATACGGACATTGACCTTGCGCGTGCGTGTGTCGCCAACGCGCTCCAGTTCCTGCTCCTGCAAAACGCGCAACAGTTTCGCCTGCATTGCGAGCGGCACTTCGGCGATTTCGTCAAGGAAGAGTGTGCCCCCGTCGGCCAGTTCGAAGCGGCCAGGCTTATCTTTGAGCGCACCGGTGAATGCACCTCTCACGTGACCGAAGAATTCGCTCTCGAACAGGCCCTCGGGCACTGCGCTGCAATTCAGCTTGATGAGGGGGCGGCCCTTTCGCGCGCTGTGGTCGTGAACTGCGCGGGCGACGAGTTCCTTGCCCGTGCCGCTTTCCCCGGTAACAAGCACGGAAGCATCCGTTGGCGCGACGAGCTGAATCTGTTGCTTCACTTTACGCAGGCCGGGACTCTCGCCAATAATGTCGCCGAAGTTGTGTCCGCTGCGGATTTCTTCCCAAAGGTAGGCGTTCTGATCCTGAAGCCGGGCGTGCTCGTGCTCCATCAATACCCGGTCCGTAATGTCGACGAACATCGTGCGTGTGTAGTCGCCGCCAGAGGCGGGCCTGGACCACCACTGCACCCACACCGGCTTGCCGTCGTCCTTGCGGCGTAGTTCGAGGATGACCCCACTGGTGTCGGTGCCGCGTCCGATTGAATCGAGCGCCTCGCGTAAGCGGCGCTGAGCGTCGGGGGTATCGGGCACCAGAGACTTCCCGAACGTGCCGTTGACCTCTTCGGGCCTGAGGCCGAGGATCCTCATGGCCGTGCGGTTAGCCTGGACAAAACGAGAATCCAGCCCTTCATGCACGTAGGCGATCGGGGCCTCGTCGAAGAGATCTCGGAATCGCTCCTCACTCTGCGCCCGCGCCTTGTTCGCCTGACGCAGTTGCTCGCCCATCATGCGTTGCGACTGTTCGAGTTCAGCGATCTTGCGGCGCAGCGCCTCGAGGCGTTGCGGTTCGTCTTCTGGCAACAGGGTTTTCATGGTCGACATGCGAAATTTACTACGATTCATCGTAGGACGCCAACGAAAACTCGTAGGTTCTACGATAGTTCGTAGTACGACAACTCTGGGCGGACCCTCGTAACGATGTTCGTTTCCAATGCCGTAACAGGAATGCACCTCTTGGCAGGCCACGTGATTTAAGGAAGGGCGACACTCCCCCAAAACGTGGCCGAAGACACGGAAGCATCGACGAAGAGGTGAATGTGAACCGCATCGATCAACTTGACCCCGCCCAAGGAGGCCACGAGACTCTTGAGGCGGGAGCCCCACCCAGGTCTTCGGCCACGACCATCGTCGTTCTTACCAAACGACAAGGGGACGCGTCCGAGGCGGAACTGATCGAACGCGTGCTCGGGGGAGACGACGAAGCCTTTCGCGAACTTGTACGCCCCTGCGAACATGCGGTGTTCATCGCGACTCAAGCTATACTGAACAACGACGCGGATGCAGAAGATGCGGCCCAGGAGGCTGTTCTCAAGGCATTTACCAATCTTGCCAAGTTCCGCGGTGACTCGAAATTCAGCACTTGGCTGGTCCGCATCGCCACCAACGAAGCTCTGATGAAGTTGAGAAAGCAACGCCATCAGAAGCTCCACGATTCGTTGGACGAACAGCGTGAGGGCGAGGAAGGCGACTATGTTCCTCGGGACTTCGCTGACTGGCGCGAGATTCCCTCCGAGGCGGTGCAGAAAAAGGAGTTGAGGCAAGCACTATCCCGGGCGCTGGCCTCATTGACGCCCAAGCATAGGGACGTGTTTGTTCTGAGAGATGTGCAACACTTCACTATCGAGGAAACCGCTCAGTTGCTCGGTATCCGGGAGAGTGCGGTGAAAACACGGCTGATGCGTGCGCGCCTTCAGATCCGCGACGCCCTTGCGCCGGGTATCGATGGGAGTTGGAGCACCGGCCGACGTGAATACAAACAGGTGAGACCATGGTAGTGGAAATCAGTTGCGAGGAGGTCTGGCGCGAAGTCTCGAACTACCTTGAGGGTGAGGCTAATGCGGAATTGCGTGTCAGGATGGAGGAGCACTTCAAGGGCTGCAAACATTGCACTGCAGTACTGGACGGGACTCGCAATGTCGTGCGGTTAGTGGGCGACGCAACCGCTTTTGACTTACCTGCTGGGTTCAGCGATCGCTTATATCAGAAACTCAACCGTAAACGGTCCAAACGCCGCTAGTCGCGGAAGGAAGAACGAGCACTCTATGAACCACGTCTACGAAATAAACGTGGCTAAGTCAAATTTTAGGGAAGCCTACAACGCAGGCAATGTCGATCGCCTGTTGGCGGCATTCGCGGATGAGTTTACAGATATGACCGCGGGAGCGCCGAGCTTCTTTGGTGCCGACGCCAAGTCTGTGGTTCGGTCGCGCATGACGAAGCTTCTAGAGCGATATCACGCGACTCTTATTGTCACTGTCATAGCCATTCGCGTGTTGGACAATACGGCTTTTGATTATGGCTGGCATGCTCTGACGCTCGTGCCGAGAGACGGGAGCAAGCCGATTACCACCCGACAGAGATACTTTGAGACGTGGCAGAAGAACTCCAGAGGAGAATGGAAGATCGATTTCTACATTGACAACATGGACGTGGCTCCCATGATGCCGGGCGCAGATCTCCCGATCCCTTTGGCTTTTTGCCCGCCTGACACGCAGAGACAGGAAGATCAGAACCCGGTCAGCGCAGCGTAACTTTTTGCCCCACGAATCATCACACCCACATCTCTGCTGATCACAGCCTCGTGTCGATAGACGAATGAACCAACTCGTCCGGAGAAGCTTTCTAGGGATGCTGGCGGGAGCGATGGCTAGCGTATCGCTGGTGCCAACTCTTGGTCATCCACGATGGAGCATTATCTTGGGAGTGGTGGTGGGTGCGGCCTATGCCGCCAGTTTGCGCCCCACCCGCGGCGCCTATGTCGACAATCTCATGGCGGCTGGTGCGCTCGGCGTTCCGCTCTGGGGCTTGATCAGCGTGATCGCGTTCCCCTTGTTTTTCGGCCAGATGCCGGAGTGGAGTGCGGAGCAGATGCGAGCACATTTTCCAGCTCTGGTCGGTTGGGTGCTGTACGCGGGCTGCGCTTGGCCTTATCAACCAAGGTTTGAGTGACATCGCCGAGCGTGTGCTCGGGCCAGAGCCGGTACCCCGATTGCAGGTCCCGTCGGCAAAAAAGCGGATCGTCATCCTCGGCGGCGGATTCGGCGGCATGCGGACAGCAGAGTGTTTGGAAGAACAACTCCGTGCTGACCCCTCGATCTCCATCACCCTGGTGAGCGATACGAACGCGCTTCTTTTTACTCCCATGCTCGCGGAAGTGGCCGGGAGCAGTCTCGAACCCAGCCACATCAGCACTCCTCTGCGCAGCAGTCTGCACCGGACGGAGTTCGTTCGCGGACACGCCGCGGAGATTAACCTCGAGCAGCGCCGGGTGATCCTGGGCAACGGACCGCCTGATCAGGTCACCGGGCCGACCCGAGAAATCCCGTACGACCATCTGGTCCTGGCGCTCGGCTCGGTTTCGAATTACTTAGGGATGGCGAACATTGAGAAGTACGCTTTTGGCTTCAAGAGTCTGCTTGACGCCATTCGCATTCGCAACCACGTCATTGAGATGTTTGAACGGGCCGACCGCGAGTCCGATCCTTCCCGGCGCCGTGCACTCCTCACGTTTGTAATCGCTGGCGGTGGCTTCGCCGGCGTCGAGCTTGCTGGAGCTCTCAATGACTTCGCGCACGGGATTCTTGCCGACTACCCCAACCTCCACTCAGAAGAGCTGCGCGTCCTGCTGGTGCATTCGCGCGACCGCATCCTGCCTGAGTTGAGCGAATCGCTGGCCCGGTATGCTCAGGAAAAAATGGAAGAGCGTGGCGTCCGCTTCCGCCTGAATAGCCGGCTCACGGATGCGCAGCCTGGCGTGGTCGTTCTGAGCGACGGCGAGATTAGCGCGACGACCCTCGTATGGACCGCCGGCACCGCGCCGAATCCATTGCTGAAGTCACTGCCCGTCGACAAGGACTAAGCGCGGCGCTGTCATCGTGGATGGCACACTTGCCGTGAGGGGTCACAGAGGTCTCTGGGCGATCGGCGACTGTGCAGCGGTGAGCGATGCGAAGACCGGTAAGACGTGCCCACCCACCGCCCAGTTCGCACTTCGCCAGGCGGAGGTGCTGGCGAAGAATATCCACGCCCAATTGGAGGGCCGCCGCACCCGGACCTTCCATTTCGATTCTCTGGGAGCGCTCTGCGTTGTCGGCCACCAGACGGCCTGCGCCGAATTGACCGTACCCTTTGCCCGTACCAGATCCATGCGTTTTTCAGGGTTGCTCGCCTGGCTGATGTGGCGCGGCATCTACTTGTCGAAACTTCCAGGTATAGAGCGGAAAATTCGTGTGCTGATGGACTGGACCGTCGAGCTTTTCTTCCCGCGAGATATCGTCCAGACCATTGATCTGCGGTAGGAGTCCTTATCATGGCGGCATCAGAGTCTTCGTTTAGAGCGCAAGTCGGATCGGGCGTTGCCGGCTCGGTTTGGATTGAGCCTCTGCTGGGACTGGGTCTGGGTGCGGTGGGCGGCGCTCTGCGGAGCGCGCTACTGACGACCTCGCCGACGCATGGCGTGTTACTGGGCGGACTTTTCGGGCTTGCTTTTGGCCTGTTCTTCGCCCAGCGCGCAACCAGCCCCGGTGCGGGATTGATCTGGGGCGTGGGCTCTGCGTTGCTCCTGTGGGTGATGATCCCCGCCGGGATTCGGCCCATGTTGGCAGGTTCTAGCCGTCCCATGGGCATGTTGAGCGATGCCCGAGCGCAGTTTCCGGAGCTTGTCGCCTATCTGCTCTGCCTGGGCACGCCGGTGGGCGTGGCGCTGGGCATTCGGGGCGGCCTTCGCTCAAGAGCGGGGCAGCCGCAGTTCCGCATGGGTCGCGCCATCGTTGCTGGTGGGCTTGCGGGCACCCTCGGGGGCTTGATTTTCGGCCGCTGGATGTCCGAGGGGGATTTCTTCCCCCTGCTCGCCGGATTCGGGGAGCTTCACTCCCGCACCGCAAGCATGACCTTGCATTTCGGCGTCGCGCTGCTCATCGGCGCCACCTTCGGGATGCTCTTCCAGCGTGACATCCGCGGTTACGGCTCCTCGATGGGTTGGGGCCTCGGGTACGGGATCTTCTGGTGGTTTCTCGGCCAGCTAACTCTGCTACCCGTCGCCGCCAGAATACCGCTCGACTGGTCCGCGGAACACGGCAGTGAACTTTTCGGCGCGCTCGTAGGGCATATCCTCTATGGGTTGATCCTGGGCGTCACCTACGCCACCTTGGACCGCGTGTGGGTTCGGCTGTTCATTCAGAGCGACCCGCTCAATCGGGAAGCGGAAGGGCCCGGCATTCGCATCCTGCGTTCGCTCGAGTGGGGAGCGCTGGCTGGCCTCGTGGGCGGCCTGATCTCCAGTCCGGTGATGCTTGCCACCGGAATACTGCCGAAAATTGCGGGACTGGGCAGCGGCTTTTCCAGTTTCGGTGGTCTGCTGATCCATCTGTTCATCAGCGCCTTGATTGGCATGAGTTACGGGCTGCTGTTTAGAAATGAGGCTTCGAGTCTCGGACTTGGTGTGGCGTGGGGATGGCTGTTTGGTCTGATTTGGTGGTATCTCGGACCCATGACCTTCTTGCCGCTTATGCTTACTGGTGTCTGCGACTGGAGCACCGATGCAGCTTCCGCGCTGCTTCCGTCGCTCATGGGACACCTGATTTACGGCGCTGTGACTGCATTGACCTTTCTTTTGCTTGAACGCCGCTACACCCGCTGGCTCATCCTCGATCCGCGAATTGCGGCCCGCGAACTGCGCCGGATCCGCCCGGTAGGAACGCCGGCGCCCCCGTTGTGGTTTTTCGCGCTGGGTCTGGGAGTACTCCTGCCCATCCTGCTCGGGTAGCGGCCGCGCTCTCGGTACTCCTCGTAGCTGCCAAGCTCGGAAGGCTAGGGATCGCTAGTGCGCTGTCGCTGACGACCTCGCGACGAAGAGAAATAACCGCGATGCGGGCTGCCGAACCTTCGACGAACGCAACACACAGCTGGCATAACGCCCGAATTCGAGTGGCTTATCTAGATCAACATTCCACACCCCAAGGAATTGGGCCGAGCAGAGAAGGACCACTGAGAGCCGTCGCACAGTCTGTTTCGGCGTGTAACTTTGATCTGGAAAAAAGCATCGTACCGGTCGAATAGCGGCTTCCGAACATGGTGACTCCCGATGCAATCCGCGAACACTACGACTCGTTTGCATGGATCTATCGCACCTTCTGGGGTGACCACATACACCACGGTCTCTTCTTGCGCGGGAACGAACTACCGGAAGAGGCCCAGGTCAATCTCCTCGACTATTGCGCTCGTCTGAGCGATGTTCGGCAAGGCCTTCGGGTGCTGGATGTTGGCTGCGGCCACGGTGGAACTTGTGTCTACCTTGCCCGCCGCTACGGTTGCCACAGTTGAAGGACTAACGTTGAGCCCGAAGCAGGCACTCTTGGCCAAACAGAATGCGCGGCGCGCAGGCGTTGAGGCGTTGACTCACTTTCTCGTCGCCGATGTGGAGACTCATGTCTTTCCCACTGGTGTTGTTGACCTGGTGTGGACCATGGAATCGTCGGAGCATTTTCGTGACAAGGCCGAACTACTTTCGTCGTGCCGCTCTATCTTTACGACCGGCAGGCCGGCTTATGCTCACCGCGTGGACAGGTTCGATGCAAAGCCCCAGAGTGCGATCCGTAGCAAATATCTTCCTCTGCCCGTCGCTACAGACCGCTGAGGATTACGAACGACAGATCAACAGCGCCGATCTAGGCATTCGAGACCGAGAAGAGATCACTGGAAGAGTTATGCGCACCTGGGAGATTTGCCTGGAGCGTGCTCGCAAGCTGCGAGCTCTCATTCGCGTCTTCCCGGGCGAGGTACGAGAGTTCGTTCATGGCATCGACACAATCCTCGAGGCATATCGCTCGGGAGACTTAACTTATACGGTCATCGTAGCTCAGAAGTGAACGAGCACTTCGGAAGACACTGGCTTGCTGTTCCAAGCTGAGTACCGAAATCGGCAAGATGTGGCACCGATGCTTGCACGGCTACGGCCGGAGGCAGAGAAGGAGAGCATCCGTTGAGATCTTTTCCTGAAATACTTGGGACGGGGGCGCAAGCATCGGTCTACGTTCACAGTGCACCCATTCGAGTTTTGGTAGCAGAACCCGACGCTGTGAGTCGGAAGCTCATTTGTTCACTGGTCGAGTGCGAACCACAAATGACGGCGGACTGCGTCGATGACTCTCGGTTGGTATCCACAATTCACGAGAGGGCCCCAGACCTCGTTATATTGGACGCCTACACACCAGCGATTAGGCGGGATGGAAGCTGGGACACTTTGGGGGTCAAGTCTCCGCCTGTAACCATTGTCACTGCTTACGATCCTGCCGCACTAGCGGCATTTGCTTCTATCGCAATCGACTTACTCGTTAAGCCATTTGATATCGATCGCTTTGAGACTGCGCTGGATCTGGCTAAATCGAGAATTGTTCGTGCTCGGACAGAGTTGCAGGCCGCTTATCGATTGAGCGAACAGGATTCCAAGGCGTCCCGCCGCCAATTTTTGCAGAGGTTGGCCGTGGAAGCAGGCGAGAAGATTGTGCTTGTGCGGGTCGACGATATCCAATGGATGCAGTCGTCGGGGAAGTACATTCGGCTCCACGTGGGGAAAACGTCCCATCTGCTTCGCCAAAGCTTGAAGAACCTCCAGGCAGCGCTTGACCCAAACCGTTTTCTGCGTGTGCATCGAAATGCGATCGTTAATCTCGACCACATAGAGGAATTCTGTCTGCCTCCGAGTGGCAACATGTTCGCGAAGTTGAGTAATGGAGTGTGTCTACCTCTTCGACGAGGCAATCGAACCATGTTACGAAAACTTCTCAAAGAGATATCATAAGTTAGGATTCACGACTGGACCGAAACTGTGTTCACCTCAGTGAGTTACGACACATCCTTTTTCTCCCGCGCCATCGGCCAGCCGTAGCCTGCTTGTAAGGCACGCCCTTGCGGGGACCGTCAGACTTTCGGTCAGATCACCCACTACTCAGAACTCACATTGCCAAGCAATTCTCCTGCCTGGCTATTCTGTCATCCCATAAGTCATATCTCTAATCTCACTTGCTTTCAAAATTTGTATCCCTCGATCTTACCGATCGCTAAAGCAGCTGTTCGTGCCTTTCCTGAGGCCATTCATTCCAGGCGTTGTTGGCTATGCCCGTGCTCTTAGGAGGGAAGCTTTTCTAGGAGAACAACTGTGAAATTCAGTAGAGTAAGGACCCCTCAGGAAAACGGAAGTGAAAGCCTTACAGAGACTCGCTAAAATCGACAATGACCAGACTCGCACTGCGCCGATTAATCGAGCCCGCAAACATCTGCTCCTGTTCCCTGCGCTTCTGTGTGCGATCCTGTTCTTCACTGTTGCAATGAACGCACAGCTGACCACAGCGGATGTAGTGGGAACGGTAACCGATAGCACCGGAGCGGTGTTGCCCAACGCCACTGTAACTCTCACGAACCAGAGGACAAACGAGACCCGACAACACGCAAAGCAACAGCGGCGGCCAATATGCTTTCACCCTTCTGCTGCCCGGAAGCTACTCGGTGCAGCTCGAAGCGCAGGGTTTTACGACCTTCACATCCAGCGTGATCGTCTCGGCTGGCGATCGCGCCAGGGTGGACGCGCCAATGCAGGTAGGCCAAAGTTCGGAGAGCGTAGAGGTGACATCACAGAGCCCCCTGCTTCAAACGGAGAATTCCACGGTCGAGAATACCGTGCCCGAGCAGCATGTGGAGAATCTGCCTCTCAATACGCGCAATTTGACGACCTTGGTGACGTTTGTGCCAGGAGCCAACGAAGGTGCCAGTGTTGACGGACTTAGCAGCGGCCAGCGTCCTGACGATCGCCGCCAGACCAGTTCATTTTCGGTGAACGGACAGGACGTTCAGCTCAACAACACGCAGATTGACGGCACGGACAACAACGAACGTATCATCGGGACCATTGGCGTTAAGCCCTCGATCGATGCCATTCAGGAAGTGAACGTTGAGACCAACAACTACACTGCCGAGAGTGGACGAACGCCGGGTGGCCTGGTTAGTGTCATCACCAAAAGCGGAAGCAACGGCTTTCACGGTTCGCTGTACGAGTATTTTCAAAACAACGTGTTCAACGCCAGGAATCCCTTTAACCCGTCGCCTCAATTTCCCCAATCCGAGTTTCGGCAGAACGATTTCGGTGGCAGCGTTGGTGGTCCCATCATCAAGAACCGGACTTTCTTCTTTTTTGCTTACGAAGGCTTCCGCCAGGTTGCAGGCGTCCAAAATCCCATAACCAGCACAGTACCCACCGCGGCCGAGCAGGCTCTAGGTCCAGCGGGAATCGTCGCTGCAGATCCGGCGACCAACGGGCTGCCGGTTGATCCGATTGCGGCCAACTTATTTAAATTGTATCCGTTGCCCAACGTTGGGGCACCCGGACAAGCCACGAACAACTTCCTCTTCGACCCAAACAGAACCCAGTTCAGTACCACGTTTGATGCGCGCGTCGATCATCGGTTCAGCAACAACGATCTTTTTTACGCGCGATTCACCTCCAACAACGTCAGCTCGGTCATTCCGACGAATTTGCCTAATGTTACGATCAACGGGGTCAGCATCAACCCCGGAAACGGCCAGTTTGGCTTTGCTGGACCGGCGAAAGACGTTGCCTACAACGGTCAACTCAACTATACGCATATCTTCAGCTCCAATCTCTTGCTCGAGTTGAAGGCCGCATATACCCGAATCGATAACACTTCCAACTCTCCGAACTCCGGTACCAATGCCGCCACCGCAGTGGGCTTTCCGAGCAACATCAACTTCGGCCCTCTGGCGAGCTCAGGTCTACCCCTCATCAACGTGGCTGGCTTTGCACCTCTTGGCGATAGCAATTTTGTTCCGATCGTGGATATCAGCAACACCTTCGAATACAACGGAGCCGTAACCTATAACCGAGGCGCACACAGCCTAAAATTTGGGGCTGCTTTAATTCGCCGGCAGGCGCAAAACCAACAAAGCAATAACGGGGTTGGCAACATCAACTTTGGGCTACCGGAGGATGGCGGATCAGCGTCACTCAACAACCTGGCCACGTTCCTGGTTGGCGCATTTACCGGCGAAGGTCGAAACACCGATCTATTTACTCCCAACTATCGCTCGTGGGAGCCTGGCTTCTACGCCCAAGACAGCTGGAAAGTGAGGCCCTGGCTGACGCTCAACTATGGCCTTCGTTACGACATTTACACTCCGTTTACGGAAGCCGATGGCCGCATCTCCAACTTTGACCCGGCAACCAACACACTGCTTGTCCCGGCACGTGAGCTTGCCGTCCTCAGCACCCAAGGCGTCGACACTACTGGGATAGTGGCCTCATCCGATACCGCCGGCCTCAAAACCACCTATTCCAATTTCGAACCCCGCGTTGGCTTTGCCGCTTCGCTGGGTCATCAGACCGTGCTTCGTGGTGGTTTCGGCATCGCCGACTTCCCCGGAAACTACACTTCAAACGCGTCCCTGAAGAATGCACCCTTCAACGGAGTCTACGCTCCAAGCATCAACGGCCAAGGATGCCAATCTACCCTTGCTACTCAGATTGAGACTGCCTCGACAGGTTCCTCCACCCTGCCAAGCTGTCAAACTGGCTTGGGACAGACCACGGCTTTGGCACAAGGTATTCCGATACCGGTTCCTCAGGCCTTAAACAGCCCCAGCTTGTCCCTTCCCGACAACGTGGCGCTGAACTTCAGGACGTCGTATGTAGAGCAGTTTAATCTTCTGCTTGCAGAAACAATTTGGCCAGAACGTCGTCACCATCGGATATGTAGGCTCTGTGGGACGCCATTTGCCAGTCGTAATCAATGACATCAACGTCCCCAATCCGCTTACCGCCCCCGCCTCCTTGCGCGGTCCTGACGGGCGCTTTAATACCCGCCCAACTGCCACTATCCTGCCGGGTCTCGGCGGTGTCGGCGAGTACGAGAGTGCAGGCAGTTCCAGCTACCACGGTTTGCAAACATCGTTCCAGCGCCGCTATAGCAAGGGCCTCACTGTATCTGCCAACTACACTTACTCTCACTCTATCGACGACGCCACAACCCTAAGCTATGAGGGCCAGGAGGGCTTTGGAAATGCGGATCCCTTCGCCATTCACAGATTTGAGACCGGCAACAGCGACCTTGATCTCCGCCATCGATTTGTTGGCACCGCTACCTATGAGTTGCCGTTTGGGAAGAACTTCGCCGGAGCCAAAAAAGTGGCGCTCGGGGGATGGCAAGCCAATACGGTTCTCATTTGGAATTCCGGTAGCCCGTTCAGCATAACCGACAATTTCACCGGGTTTGGCAACTCCGTCTTTAACGGAATCGGTGGTGGGCCGACGCGTCCGAATCAAATCGCTCCCGCAACGCTGTCCAATCCCGGCATCAATCGGGCGTTTAACCCAGACGCATTTGTCATCCCGCCTCTCGGCACAATCGGAAACACGCCTCGTAACAGCCTGTATGGTCCACACTTCCGGCATTTCGATCTCTCTATCTTCAAGGATTTCACTCTGACGGAACGAGTTAAGCTGCAATTTCGCGCGGAGGCCTTCAATCTGTCGAATACACCGAGCTACTTTGTCGCTAACAATCAGAATGACGCCCCCACTACCAACGCGGTTCAAGGTTCAGGATTCGGTAGAATCGTCATTACCAACCCGAACTACACGCCGCGTGCACTGCAGTTCGCGCTGAAACTTGTTTTCTAGAAAGCGTAGGTCGACAACTGAATAGGACTGTGTGGCCACCGGCATGTCATTGAATGTCATCGTCCGGTGGCCTGATTCGCGAAAGCGATCTTCGCGTGCACTCTCGCGCCGGAAAAGGCAAAAACTATTGAAGCACCGGCGATCTAGGCGCCGGTGGACTCACTGATATTCTCAGCGCTTGCCTGTCGAGCAATATTGTAATTTTGGCGACAAGGAGCAATGGAATTGATGGCCTTCCCCAAACCTCTGTGGGTGTCGAGGCACTCTTGATAAAAAGAGTATTGCCCGACTTTCGATCGTCGAAGCGGCATTCATTCTTCTCCTGAGCTGGCTCACTCACCCGAATAGCTGGCCGTGCGAATGCTCCCTCAGCATTCCTGTACAGCTAGACGCCGCGGTCTGACAGAACTTCGGAATTCGGCCGCCTGGGTTTGGAGACCCGGTAGCCTCCCCCACTAGCATCTTCGGTTCATTCCTTGGCGCAGATGCCTCCCCGCGGCTGATACAGCTGCACGCCACGTTCAGGTCCCAGAAGACGCTGGCTTAGTCGGCGGTCCCGAGTTTAGGGGCCGCCCTTTTTGTCGCGATCGGGGAGATTGGCTCGTAACTCTCGGTCGGTTTTTCGCATCTAGCGGACTTAGCCCTGAATACGAATTGCAGATGTTCTCTCGGCAAGATCGCTGAATTGAGCCAGTCTTGGAGGGTCATGCAACGATTACTGGTGCGGACTCGTCTTGCTTGGCGCGGCGTTAAGTCTTGCAGCCCAGGACATGCCCGGCGTTCCCGCGGGCAAACTTGCTCCTCCATTCCGGGCGCGAGATCAGTTCGCGAAAGAGCAAACACTCTCTTCTCTGATGGGACCCAACGGTCTGGTGCTGCTGTTCTTCCGCTCGGCGGATTGGTGACCCTTCTGCAAGCAGCAACTGGTCCAGTTGCAGAATGCACGTGAAAAGTTCCGACAGGAGGGCGTCGGGCTAGCTGCCATCAGCTACGACTCGGAGGCAATCCTCCGAGACTTTGCTCAACGACACAGGATTGATTATCCGCTGATCGCGGATCAGAAGTCCGAGATCATTCGGAGCTACGGGGTGTTGAACATGGAAGCAACCGGATTTACCAAAGGCATGGCACATCCGGGATACTTTTACGTGACGCCCAAATGGCACAGTGAAGGAGAAGTTTTTTGAGACGGCTTACACCGATCGCGTACACCGCCAGCAGTTTGATCCTAAAGTTGTTCCCGGAGTTGGTGGAGGGCAACGGCCGGGAAGTCGCGGCGCCATACATCAAACTGACCCTGTTCCAGTCCGACGAGGTAGTAGCTCCGGGAAGCCGTTTCACGTTAGCGGCCCAGGTTGCATTGCCACCCGGCACGCATGTTTATGCTCCAGAGGTTAAAGGATACAAACCGATCCAACTGATGATTCAAGCGTCTCCGGACTTGAGGTTATTGCCCTTGCGATACCCCAACGCGAAGATCCTGTTCCTGCCTGCGATCAATGAGTCGGTACCAGTCTATGAAGGTACCTTTCGCCTGGTGCAGGACGCTGTAGTCTCAGCCGACCGACAGTTCATAGGTTCGGTAACACAGAGCAAGACAATTACTGTGAGAGGGACGCTTCTCTACCAGGCATGCGATAGTGAGAAATGCTACCTCCCTCAGAAGTCGGCTGTTTCGTGGGATGTGCGAGTAATGCCGCTGGACCGGGAAAGAGCACCGGAAGCAATCCAGCATAAGTAAATCAGCGAGGTGGGTGGATCGAGAGTTGCCCTTCCGAAGTGCCGCCCATCGCTGGGGCCACGAATCGTCCCCGGAATTGTACAAACCGTAACTCTTGTGTGCTTTTCGCAGTCAGATGGAGGTAATGCAAAAAAGACCAGTCCGAATTCCTCCTCTGGCCGAATTGAGTGTGCGCAGTGCCACCCGTGCTGAGGTTGACGATGCTGATCAAGGAGCCGACAGATATTGCCTCGTCGGAGATCACACCTAAAAAGTTGTATCTGAACCGGCGGAAGCTGCTGGTGGCGGTTTCCGCGATGGCGGGCGTGGCGGCTCTGGGGGAATGGCGGCGTGCCAAGCGGGATCGCCAGCAAGTAGGGTGGCGCTCACCGAGACAGATGGAGTTGGCGCCAAAATTGATGACATCCAGAAGAGCCCGTTGAGCACCGTGGGCGAGAAGTTCACGCCCTTGAATGACATCACCAACTACAACAACTATTACGAATTCTCGACTGATAAGTACGAACCTGCGGGGCTGGCGAAAGACTTCACGACACGGCCGTTGCGCACCGTATTTCTTCGCCGCGATTCCTCACCTTCGAACATTGCACAGAGACTTGATTCAGTTCTGATCGTCTCTGCGCTTCAATGTGGGACGATCGTCATCGTTCTTGGTGTCCTGGCTGTTCTTGTCTCCTGCTGAAGTCCGCCGCAGGCTGGGCTTGTTGGTTTCCTTCTGGTCAACTACCTTGCGCCGGTTTTCCAGCACCGCCAACCGTTCCTTCACATCGTCGAATTCGGAAGTCGTCAGCAGGTACTGCGGCGCGGGCGGGCAGGATCTGTGCGATCTCCTGCTGCGACTTCTCAATGCGGTCCGGAGTCTGTGGATGCGTGGAGAACGCCTTAGCCAGAGCACCCGGCTTCTTCTTCTCCTGTGCCTGCACCTTTTCGAAAAAGCTGATGAACGCCTGCGGATCGTAACCCGATTTGTACATGTATTGCAGCCCAAGGTAATCGGCTTCCGCCTCGAACGCGCGAGAGAAGTGCAGGAATGTCACTGGCAGTGCCAAACCGGCCACCTGGTAGCCGGCATAGCCGACGGGTCCCCCAATGAAGATCAGGGGAATAGAAGCGAGACTCAGAATGTTGCCGCGGGTGTTCTCACGCGCTGCATGGCACGCCGCCACATGCCCGATTTCATGCGCCATCACCCCGGCCAGTTCCGCTTCCTCGTCCGCTGCCAAAATCAAACCGGAGTTCACGTAGAAGAACCCGCCTGGCAAGGCGAAAGCATTGATCTCCTCCGAATCGATCACCTTAATGGTGAACGGAACCTGCGCATCCGAATTGCGCACGATGTTCTGGCCTACCCGGTTGATGTATTCCGTGATCACCGGGTCCTGGATCAACTTTACGGTCGATTCCACCTGCTGGGCGTACTGCTTGCCGAGCGCGATCTGCTTTTCCACACCATACCAGTTGCCCACGCCGGTCTTGCAACCCACGTTACGGTCACCAATGGCATCTACATCCGTCTTGCCGTGATTGTGTTTGACCTTGTCCGGGTCGGCCTGCTCGACTGTAGGCGCCGACGCAGCCTGGGCGTTCTGCGCCGTGCTGCCGGAACTACTCTGCGTGTCCGGGCTGGCGTTACCTCGGTCCAGGGAAAAACTCCATGGCGCCGCACAACTGAAGGCGAGCAGCACGGCCGACAATGCCAAGAACCGCAACTTCATGATGAATATCCTCTTCCGTCCTGCATGGCTTGGTGCAGCTCAATGCACGTTGCCAAGTTCGTAGTTATTGTCATTGTTGATGCGATCTGGACGCCGCAAGTTACACACGACAGAAGCTAGTCAGCAGAGAGATTCTGCCTTGGCCCTTTCTGTCAGCAGAATAAGTAGCGTGTCAGTTTCAGCTAATTCAGCTCGGTGCCAGGGCCGGCATCCGAACCGACAGGTGCGTGAGGCGGCCCCGGCTGGGTCCGGCCAAGGGAGGGTCTACCGAGGTTTAGTTGGCGACGTAGAAGCGGGCTCTTCTCCGGGACGGCGGAGAGTAGGCGTGCTGGCTGGAGGGGGTTGGAGCTCCTGTCCCTGGGCGAGCTGGGGTTGCTCCAGATTCAGTTCCTCTTCGGTACGCAAGGCCTTTTCGCCATTCACCTTTATAGTTTCTACACGCACGACCTTGTCACCCACCAGCCGCACGAAGTCGACATCCTGAGGCGGTTCACCGTAGATCCAGTCTTCGTAGTCAGTGTCGCCATCCTTTTCGCGGACCTTCTTCGGGGGCCGGCCCTTGGCGTAGATCACCATCTCCCGGTTCATTCCAACCAGGACGTGGTGATTCTTGATCGCCCCTTTGGCTTTGGGCGGAACTGTCTCCAGATAGGCTTCTACGGCCGATTTCGCATCAAAGTCGAAAACCGGACGGAGGAGATCCCGGAGTTGCTGCGGATTCAAATCAGGGACGTAGTGATCGAAGACTAGATCAACATAGGAGCCGCGCGGGTTGGCATTGGGATCACTGGGTACAATAGAGGTGGTGCCCCCGTTGCCTCCCACCGAGATGTGTTGGTACCACTTCTGCCTTTTAACGGGACCGCCATTGATCTCGAAGTGAATACGATCATCCTTGATCAGGATCTCGCTGATGCGAGCCTGGTCCCCAGGCTTGGCCGCGGGACCCAACATGGCGATCATCCGCTGCAGTTCTTCGCCGCCGGGCGAGAGTTTACCGTCTTTGAGTGCGAGGCCCTTGTTTCCCATGGGAAATGGCGAGCGGATATACACCAGTTCGGCATTGAAGGCGCGGATCAGGTCCATGCGGGTTTGCCTGGAAATTTGGGGCGGCGGGGATGCTTTTTGGTCGTCTGCGATGGCCAGGGTCCCATGCATGAGAACTAGAAGAACGAGAATCGCGAAATAACGTCGCTCCATCAAGCACCTGGGCTGCGGCAGGCTCAACCGTCAGTCCGGCGAAACCTTTCACAGTTTTTCTGAAAGAATTGCTCAACCCGTCTTTTAAGAGTCCAGGCCGGAGTTCACGCCTTGTTACACAATTCCTTTCGCGTGAACCCCCTGCCCGACATTCAGTGGTGGTTTGGCTGATTTAGTTGCTGCCAGAGGAAGACGCGCCCTGCTGCTCCATCTGGGCAAGTTTGATCGCCGAGGGGGGTACAGTTACGGCGTATGTCCCGATCGGTGTCTCAACGGCGCTGAGAAAATACTTGGCTCCGACATGCTCGAAGTTAAGCTGTGCATGCCCGGTTTGAACGTCATCGAAGAAAGTCGGGATCAGGAATGCGCTTGCGCGCGTTTCGTAGCTGCTGATTTCCAGCTTTCGCGATCCAGTGTTGTCTACACGACGCACCCTATACGTGCCCGCAGGAAGTACCTGGCCTCCGACCACAAAGTCGTACGGCACCTTTGCAACAACTGTGTCTTCCTCCTGAGCACGAGCACCCAGCCCCAACCCGAGAACGCAAATCAGTGTGAATAGAACGGTCAAATACTGCTTCTTCATGATTTCTCCTTAAGTTAGAATCTTGATCATTCGTGCCAGTCAGATGCTTTCACCGCGAGGGAAGTTACGGGTGGGCACTTCCAATCGTCTTCCTTCCGGGGTTGTTGTGGTCGCACTGACTCCAGGGCCTGACACGCAGAGTCGCAGTTTTCAAGCGGGAGACGTAATCCATGCCCTCAACAACACTCCTGTGAAGTCGGTCGAACAGCTAAGAGCTGCCTTGCATCAGCTTAAAGCTGGCGACCCGGTGGTGTTGCAGGTCGAACGCCAAGGGAAACTGCATTATGTGGCCTTCGATATGGAGTGAATCTATTTCGGTAAAGTACTACCTGGATTGCCCGCCATTCGCTTTAATCGTCGTACTCATTCTCCACACAAGTGAGTCGCAGCTACTCCAATACAACCACATCTCCTCCACGCTGTTCGATAACAGCGAAAGCAAATAACGAATATCAGCCACGGATGGCAACTGTGGTTTGAAGTCCACAGTAAATATCCCGAGCCCACCGATACGGTTTCTAGGGTCGACGAAGTCGGCGAGCTGGTCCATCTCGTCTCGGTGTTCGATGGCAGGAACGCTCAACGAAATCGTTTGCGAACCGCGCAATACCACAACGCTCAGTTCTTCATCCGGAGGGTGCAGATAGAGTGCCGCAGTGAGCCGGGCAATCCCATTATCGGATGGGTGTCCGGCGTGAGTACTACGTCCTGTACTTCTAAACCTGCTTCGTCAGCCGGACCGCCGGGTTCGACGTCGGAAATAACAACTCCCCAGTTTTGCGGCAGACCGAGACCAGCTGCCAAGGTTGGGGTAATTTCTTGCACGCCCGCCTGAATTTCCGTTCTGTGAACGTGTCCGTATTTCCTTAGTTCCTTATAGACAAACTTAACCGCGGCTGCGGGTATGGCGAATCCCAGGCCTTCGCTGCCTCCACTTTCGCTCAGGATAAACGTGTTCAGCCCAACCACATAGCCATCGAGATCCACCAGCGGCCCACCGCTACTCCCGCGATTGATGGCGGCGTCGGTCTGTAGGTAGACCATCGGCTGCTCTGGATCCGCCTGTCGCCACACCGAACTGACGACCCCCATGGTCACCGAGTTCTGCAGGCCCTCCGGACTTCCGATCGCTATTACCAACTGGCCGGGATGGGCCGACCGATTCGTTCCCAACGGCAATGTCGGGAAGTTGTGGCCCTCCACTTTCAACAGGGCCAGATCAATCTCTTTGTCTTCCCCCACTAGCTTGGCGTCCAGTGTCTGACGTTTGCCTACCGGCGCAATGTCTAGAGGCGAGTCAGGAACTGGGGTTGGTAGAAGCACGCGGATCTGTCGCGCTCCCTCAACGACATGGGCGTTCGTCATAATGTAGCCGTCCGGATCAAGAATTACACCGGAACGGATCGCGCGCTGCCTCACGATCAGGGAGACCCCGTTGCTTTTCTCATCCTGCGGCCCAAACCCCGTGACAGTAATCTGAACCACCGCCGGAGACACTCTCGTAGCCAGGGCTGGAGTGAGTTATCGAATTGGCGGAGCAGGTCGGGGATTTGGCGATTTGTCGTGGTTTCAAATCCAGAAGTGAAACACCAGATCCGGGAAGCGGCGGAGGTCGAAGAGAGAGAGTTTTATCGTCACCGCGCTTCTAACGAGTGGCTTGCCGCACTGCAGCCACTGGGTACAGACTGGCAGAAGCCGTTTCTCGAGATCGCGCCTTACCTGATTGTTATTTTTCGACTGGACTGTGGTTTGAGCCGTGATGCGGAGGGGCATGAGACCAAGGTCAAGCACTACTACGTTATGGAGTCCGTAGGAATCGCGGCGGGCCTATTGCTTGCCGCGTTACACATGGCTGGTCTGGCTACGTTAACCGACACGCCCAGCCCGTCGGTTTGCTGATGCCCACGCGCGATCTTCCTTCGGAGCTGCAGGCTGGCACAAATATGCAAAAAAGCGAACAGGGAATGGCTGGAGCGCGGAGGCAGTGCTATTATCGCGCCCGACACGCGCTACATTGTCGAACCTGTATATGACCGCGAAGAGCTAATCGTCGTTGATCTGAATCTCGGCGAAATTGACCAGGAATTCCTGACCCTCGATGTGTCCGGGCATTACTCTCGCCCCGATGTGTTCACATTCGACACGAAAACATGATAAGTCGCCACAACGTAGCTTTTCGAAGCGAACGAGCGCGTCCCTGAGAGTGAGATCTGTAACTTATTCCGCTGGGCCGAATCTTGATTGACATGCGCAGCAATATCTTCCTGCTGGTGCTCGGTTTGGCGTCCATAGTCGCTACTAGTCCGGCGCAGGGAAACTCCAATCACCTCAGCGGGGAGACGTCGCCGTACCTGAAACGGGCAGTTTCCCAACCCGTTGATTGGTACCCTTGGGGTCCAGAGGCCTTCCGGCGTGCCAAGGAGCTGAACCGCCCGATTCTGCTGGATATCGGGGCCGTGTGGTGTCCGTGGTGTAGCCTCATGGATCGCGATACCTACACAAACGTCGCGACGGCAGACTACATCAATCAGCACTTTGTTTCTGTAAAGGTTGACTTTGATTCTGCTCCGGAGTGGGTGGCGCAATTGCAACGCGCCCAAGCAGTGCTAAACCTGCCCGCCGGGTTGCCTCTTACATCTTTCATCACACCAGACGGAAAGCTCTACTTTGGCGCGGGATACCTGCCGGCAGAGCACAAGGCCGGCAAACCGTCGTTTCGGGAGGCAGCGGAAGAAGCTCTGAAACGCTATGCCGATAAGAGTGAGATCGAGGAAGAATCCTTTCAACTGGAGGTTGCCAGAAAACCATGAAGAAAATGATCAGGTTACTCTGGTTATTGCTGCTCACAGCGCCTACCTCGTTGGCAATCGACAACTTGAAACTCAACCCGCACCTCGACTACGGAAGCGACAGCCTGGACGGTCCACTCATCACTGGAACGGATGCTCAGTCAGGATTTGTTTCGGGCAAGACCAATTACGTCATTATGTACGGTGAGGGATGCTTCAATTCGAAGAGGCAGGCACGGCGGACCGTCGAACTGTACAATAAGTACCGCTCCCAGGTGCATTTTGTGGTCGTCGATCTTGATGTTCAACGCTCGCCGGAACAGCAGGATTTGGTCAAGAAGTACTACAAGGGCTACATCCCTCATGTCCTCGTGCTAGATGCGCACGGCGAGCCCCTCTACAACCAATCCGGCGAAGTGGACTCCGGAGTGATCGAAGACCTCTTCAAGAGATCCGCTGGACAGTGAGTAACGAGAGTCTCCGTAGACCTTAATCATTGAACGGAGGTAGGACGTGCGCGAGGAGTTCGCGGGGAAGACTGGTCTGATCGTGGGTGGATCCAGCGGTATTGGGAAGACCGTAGGCAGACTTCTGCTTGAACGGGGAGCGGAGGCGGTAATTATCGTTGGCAAGAACGAGCAGAAGCTGCAGGCCGCTGCGTTGGAACTAGGTTCGTTTGGGAAAGTGATCGCCAGGAACGTGGACATTGCGGACTCTGAACGGTTAGACCGTCTCCTCGCGGAAATCGACGGCGACTTCGCCACCGTGGATCTGTTGGTCAACAGCGCTGGCGTCTTTCTCCCCAAACCATTCCTGGAGCATACGGAGAAGACTACGATCGATACTTGAACCTGAATAGAGGCACGTTCTTCATAACCCAGCACGTGGCTCGCAACTTGGTCAAGCGAGGCCGAAGCGGCGCCATCGTCAACATCGGATCGATGTGGGCCCAGCAAGCCGTGCAGGCGACGCCTTCCTCAGCTTATTCAATGGCTAAAGCAGGCCTCCATTCCCTGACTCAACACTTGGCGATGGAACTAGCTTCCGCGAAGATCCGCGTTAACGCAGTGTCGCCCGCTGTGGTCGAGACCCCAATATACGAGGCGTTCATCCCCCAGGCTCAAGTGCACAAGGCGCTGCAGGAATTCAATCGCTTTCATCCCATCGGACGGGTTGGGACGGCGGAAGACGTGGCAGAAGTTGTTTCCTTCCTACTGTCGGATAAAGCAGCTTGGATCACGGGCGCAGTTTGGGATGTCGATGGCGGCGTAATGGCTGGGCGCAATAAATATTAGCCAGCCCAATGTACGAGACCACTTCCGCCGATGAACTGGGTATCAGACCCGACCGATTCAGTTCTGAGCTTGCGTCAGCTGAGCCTGTGCTAGTGCTTTCTTGATGTCCTTTTCGATCTCATTCCTCGTCTTCAAACCGAATACCTTATCCACCACTTTGCCGTCGCGACCGATGTAAAACGTGGCAGGCAGGAACTGCAGTCCGCCATAAGCGTTGCCTACCGTGTCCTCGCCGACCAGAATCGGATAATTCACCCTGAGGTCGTTGGCAAACTTTTCAATATCGTTGGGACTAGAGTCATCCATCGCGACTCCCACCACCTGCAGTCCCTCTGCCGCGTACCTATCCTGCATCTCGACAAACCAGGGCATCTCGATCCTGCAGGGCGCACACCAGGTGGCCCAAAAATTCAACAGCACCGCCTTTCCCCGAAAATCCGAAAGCCGAATGGTCTCGCCATCGATCGACTGTAACGTGAAGTCCGGCGCTGGCTCGTCTTTCACGTTTGCACTTCTACCCCCATGTTGGCCAGTCGAGCGAGCCGCTCGCTCGACTGCAAACAGCACCATAAGTACGGCCACCATTGTTACAACCAAGGTGACAACTGGCTTGCGTCTCATAAAAGGCTCCGTCATAAAGCAAATCGGTTTAAGAATGATAGGTAATTGGAAAGCAGAGTCAGGCGTCCGAAGACCAGCAACACTCCGAGCGCAATCAGCAACGCACCGCTGGCTACCTCGACTGCGTGCATGTGAGCACGGAAGCGGCTATAGAACTTGAGAAAACGCTCGATACCCAAGGCAGTCAGCAGAAAAGGGATTGCGAGTCCCATCGAATAGACGGCGAGCAGAACAATTCCTTCCTATTTTCAATGGTCTGGGAAGCCTTTTGCACGACTGCACACGGACAGCCCCGCAAATCAACTTCGGAACAACTTCCCAAGAGGTTCCGAAACGTGGCGATTCGACGCCCATTTGGGGTGCTGAGACCCTGCTTCAGCGGCTTATTCTGCTCGTCCCACCAGACGCGACTCGCCCTTCATAGCGGTTCTCGTTCTGGACAGGGTCATTGAGGCCAAACTGTGGGCGGAGAAAAGCGGTGTAGCTGAGAATGATCAGCTTGCTCGCTATCTGCGCTCGACCAGTGATCTCAGGTCGTTCAATCCACCTTTGCCCAGTTCTGCTAATGTCGCACTCGTCTACTTGACCCCTAGAGAGTCGCTCGCTGAGGTGACGGAGACACTCGCGATGTACGGCAGCCTTGAAGCACGCGAGCTTCTCTTTCGTGTTCAGTGGCAAGATGTTATTGTCGCTGCGGAAGAATCGCTTCTATGTGAGCGCGATCCGCTGCACAGATTGATTCTTTCGAACGTTGCGCAGTTCTTGCAACGAAGGGGACTGGAATATTTCAAAGGTTTCTCGGCAACATCGGAGCTGCCGCTCCTTGGCGAGGGAGAGGCTGCCTTTTATTCGTGCAGGAGTGGGGTATTTTCGACGTTGGATTTTCCAGCTTTCCAAATTGAACGAGGTTCGTGGACGAAATGACTGAATACGGCGAGAGAGTTGGCGCTGCGCTAAAGGCTGTTGTTCAGCTTCACACCGATACCAGCAAACTGCTGATAGATTTCGATAAGAAAATGCTCGGTTATTCATCCGTGTTCGGGAACTTTGCGACGAGCGAGCTTACCTACCATGTAAGAGCCGAGGGCTGGATAGCATCAGGAGTTTATCGCTACTACGCGAAGCCTGACATGCCCGGACTGATAGACGGAATAATGGTCTGCTTTCTTGAGCCTCGCATAACGGAACCAGTGCTGGTCGTCGCAGAACTGAAATATCACATCCAGCCCGGAGCCGACATGAAGCAGATTTGCAAGCCGTGGGACATTTGGTATTTATATTTCGACTGGAGTAGTGGCACGAGCGACGAACGTATCGTTACGAACACGGACGCCGATCACGGCAGAATCGAATGGTCAAAGCTCAAGGCGGTCCCACTGTACACAATTCACCAAATCGAGGATGTTAAGCAGATTCTCGACGAGGTACGCGGTTCGACGGGTACAGCGTGATTGCTAGCCAACAATTTAAAAATCGCTGGATTTAGCCATGCCGTGCACAGGACCGAGTATCGGAGCTGGGCAGAGTCGTCAAATTTCCGGGCTGTGATGATGAATACGGAGAAACAAGTCGAGGGGTCAAGCCACCCGTTTCACCTTCGCCCATCGTGCACGCTGAGCCGCCGCGATCTTGCGACGAGCCGACGCTGACATCGTGCGCTTGACGGGTTTCGGATTCTTTGTAATTGAAACGACATTCTGCGATTTCACTTTTGCCCAGCGTGCTCTCTGGGCGGCTGCAATCCTCCTGCGCCCGGAGGCCGACATCGTCCGGCGCGGTTCCGCATGAGTCCTTGCGCCGTTCAGACTACCGAGGGCCGAAAGAGCCCCGTCAACGCGCTTGAGATTATTTACCAGATTCGTTCTTTGTATTCTCAACTGCGAGACTACAGACTCCAGTCCCTTTAGGTTTGTCATGTACCCTCCTGTTTTGAATTCTAGCAGCTATGGTCTCGCACTCGATCATTGCCGCGCATTTCGTTACAATTTTTTGAATGAAACTATCCCTTACAAATCGCGAAGTCGGTGAGTACGCTCGCAGCAACCAATATGCAATGATGATGTTCGCGTCGGCGAGCGAGGATTATTTTGCATCTCGGTGCTGCATACTGAACATGCTCTCTTCCGGCTTTCGGCTTGCATCGGAAGCGGTAGAAAAGATGCTCAAAGGGTTCATATATCTTGCGACGGGGCAGAAATCCACGCTCAGAGGAAACGACCGTCACAATCCATACCTGCTAAAACAAGAGTTGACGGCTACCCACCCAGACAAGACGCTGGACAATTTTGACACTCTCCTCAAGAAGCTCCACAACCACTATCAACGTCGATACTTCGACAATCCAACTTCGGGCGAAGGCGCGTCGAGCGAAGAACTGCGTCAAATCGATGAGCTATTTGTCTATTTGGCAGACACCCTGCCGATGCCAGATGAGGTCAAATATAGGTCGCGATTCTTTGCTGACCTCTGTGACGAAAATGCACGACGCTATTGGCGAAACCATCATTGGGCGACCGAACGCAATCAGGCACTCCAAGGGAAGATGCCATTGATCGAGAGTAACTATCGGCAGGTATTGCAGCACTTGCATGCTGCATGACTAAGCGGCCCCGTTTGCTTGGCGGCAAGGCTGTCGTACTGCGGCATTCCCACAAAGCCCCGTCGCACTCTCGCCAAAGTCACGACTGCGCCCGGTGGAACACGTAGAAGAACACCGCCACGCTGAAGCAAGCAAATGCATAGACGAACCATGGGAACAGCATTACCGGAGGAGCCAATCCCCGCAGGACATTGAGGACAGTATTGACGAACGTCCACACTAGAAGAACGGTTGCCAGAATCGTTCCGATCAGTGCCAGCAATGCAGCATTCTTGAGCGTCATGGTGGGAGTATGAACTCAGCCTGTATCGGCCGCAACCCGGCTCCTGTCGTCGACCCTCCGAAGTGCAGGCGGGAGCAACGTGCGCTACTGGTGGGTAAACCAGAACCAGACGTATCGGCAGGAGACGAGGGTGGTTATCTCTGGTCGCCGAAAAGTTCGAATTCTCAGGCGTCATCGGTTCTCCGTTCGGTTGTCTATGAGCGAATACAATCGGTTCAGTTCGTTCAGGGCTCTGGTCCTACTCCTCCGGGGATCTTCAGTGGCCTTTTTGGAGAGCGTTGATTGAGTTTCTTGAGGGGAGGGGACGATGAAAGATCCTCAAGAGGTTCTTCGCCCGAAAGAGGATGAGCTAGAGAAGGTGCAACCAATCCCTCGTCCCAAACATGCGCGCTTATGAAATCTGCCTTCGCACACACACGACAGCATGCTTCGATACAAGATGCGACCCGGTTTCCACTTTTGTCGCACCAGACAGCGTAAAGTTGGAAATCCACTCGACGGACATGAATGGGTGGGACCACCGAGCGTGATGAATGGACTTTCGATTACCGAATGCACGACGAAGCGACCGTTCGCAGCAACCGTCCCCGCCGTCGCCGCACTCGGGGTAGTATTCGAGGCACATAAGATTCACCCCCTGTCCTTTGGTCTTCTCACGCCAGCACCAGCCCGTCGTCCTTCATCCCCTGAGCCAGTCCCCACGCATAACGATGTTCGACGATAAGTGCGTGCCCGAACCACTGAGCATCGTCCTGAACATGCTCGTCTATCCATTCCTTAGCCCGAAGAGTCAAGGGACAGAACGTGTACAGCGTCCCGACGTTGTTGACGAGAACGTCAGGCGAGACTGGTTCCTCCTGTGGTGAGTGCAAGGTGTTCTCCTTTGCGGTTCTGCCGCCGCATCTGCCTAGAGGCGACCACCGTGGAGATCGAAACCCTGACCCCTCGGTTGGTGAGCACCGTCGCATGGTTCCTGTCGGAACGACTGGACGGGCTGCTCTTGATGCTGTCTGAATTCTACTGACTCACCGTGCCCAGAACAATGTCACCTTCGTGCCGTGTGGTACGGCTCATGCCGACCAGTTTTGCGATCCTCTCTCACTGATACCAGTGATACCGTTTTACGCGGAAATCCAGGGAATGAGAGAAACCATAGAAACTCCAGCCAGAGATCGAATCTCCTTGCAACCCGCACAAACACAGGGTATTATCGCGGAAGTGTAGCATTCATCGGCACTTGCAGGTAACGGCGGTAATAGAATCCCTCCCTCTCCGCCAGTTTCTTCCTCGAGTAACTTCTTTTTTCTGACTTCGTCTAAATCTGGCGAGGTTCTCGCCATGTACCTGTCGCGAATCGCCTGCTTCGTGATTCTGCTTGTGCTACCTGTCGTGGCGCAGCGTGAACAATTCCAAAATGCCGAGGTGACGTACGACTGGGTGACAAATCATAGCGGGCAGAAGTTGCGCACCTTTGTTACTCGTCCCACGACGGTTGCGGGCAGGGTCCCGGTCATATTTTTTGTAGGGTGGCTTAGTTGCGACACGATGGAATATCCGGATGCCAATACGCGCGACGGGTTTGGCATATTCATGCGGCGCCTTATTGACGAATCGGGATACGCCACCGTGCGGATGGACAAGCCCGGAGTGGGCGAGAGCCAGGGGATTGCTTTAAGGCAGACTTCAAAAGCGAGATGGAAGGGTGGCAGGCTGCATTCGAGTCGTTGGGAAAATATGACTTCATGGATCGCGAGCGTGTCTTTGTCGTTGGGCTCAGCAATGGCGGTGGGTTCTCGCCGCTAGCGGCGCAGAAGCATCCGGTGCGCGGCTTCGTCTCAGCGGGTTCATGGGGGCGCACCTGGTACGAACACATGCTGGAGCTGGAGCGGCGGCGATTGACAGGAGAGCACAAGTCTCCCGCCGAAGTGAACGCTTCGGTAAAAGTCCTTGCCGATTTCTACAACCTATATCTCACCAAGGGCATGACTCCGGGGCAGGTCATCGCTCAGCATCCTGAGTGGAAGCAATTCTGGTACGACACTCCTGACGGACAATACGGACGTCCGGCTGCGTTTTACCAGCAACTACAGGCGTTGAATCTGGGCGAGGCCTGGCAGAAAATAAGCGCTCCGGTGCTGGTGATCCGCGGCAGTGCCGATGACATCATGAGCCGGGCTGACAGTCAGGCCATCGCTGAAATTGTGAATCAAACGCATCCCGGGCACGCCCGCTACCTCGAGATCGACGGAATGGGACATGGGTTTACGGTGAACGGCAAGTTCCATGACGCCCTGGTGCCTACCGTGCTGGAGTGGATGAAGCAGCAACTGAATTAGTAGCCGCGTCGATCACCCCTTCTTGAAGTACTGGACCTCGCGTTCGTGCTTTGTCGGCAGCCGCCCGGGTGGAAAATGTTCCCAGGTTCCGGCGACGGCCGGTCTTGGGATTTTTCTTGCGCGAGTAGAGTCGATATTTTCCGGATTGTAGTTTGCGAATCATAGGCACTTTGAGATGCAGGTTGGGTACGACAGTTTATCGCAGGCTCGCCAGTATAATCGTGACGAACTGAGAACAGGGAACTGATTGTACTGACCAGTGACCATGGAAATACGCCGCCTAACCGAACTCGATGCAGAGGCTTACCGCCAGGTTCGCCTCGAAGCTCTGGAGCGGGAGCCGCTGGCCTTCACAGATTCCGTTGCCGAACACCACGCCATGCCGTTGGAATCCATAAGAAAACGCCTGGGGAGCTCCGAAGACAATTTTGTTCTTGGCGCGTTTATCGACCGTCAGTTGATTGGGATGGCTGGGTTCTTTCGGCGACGGGGCGAAAAGATCCGCCATCGGGGCGGGATCTGGGGTGTGTACGTTTCCGAGGAGTGCCGGGGGAAAGGCGTCGGCCGGGCCTTGTTGGGGGAGTTGATCGGGTTGGTGCAGCTTTTGCCCGGCATGGAACAGGTTACGCTCGCGGTGAGCCGGGAGAATGTGGGAGCCAAGGGACCTTGTATGAATCATTGGGCTTTGAGGTTTATGGGTGCGAGCGGCGGGCTTTGAAGATCGGTGACGAATATGTGGATGAAGAGTTGATGGTATTGTATTTTGCACGGTGACTTTAGGCGGAAAAACCTAGCTTGCCGCAGAAATCGTCCACACTGGTTTGCGGGACTGGATGATCGTCCCCATGGCGCCGTCGTATATGACGACGCGATCTTTTAAGGTTGGCAAGAAGTCAGGCAGCAGTCGTGGTCGTTAGTCGGTGGTCGACATCCCACCAGAAATTGCCCTGGTGTTGACTGCGAAGGCGTCGTCGAATGGCCAACGACCAAGGGCCAATTTTCCGCATGCACAAACGCCGGCCCGCTTCGGACCGGCGTTTGATCCTCTGACAGAATCTATTGAACCCTAGCTCCCCTGTACAGGTAACGAAGGTGCCCCGGCCGCAACTTCGTCTCGATTGAATACCGCGCCCGCTCCCATATGGGCTGGCATGGGGGCCAGCATTTGCTCTTTGCGGTAGACCAGGTTGCTGGCGTTAAAACTGGCGATTTCGAAGCCGTGTCCGTGAGTAATCGCGTCGGTGGGACAGGCTTCGACGCAGTAGCCGCAGAAGATGCATCGGTTGTAGTCGATGTTATAGACCTTGGCGTAACGCTCGGCCCCACTGACCCGGTTCTCCGCAGTGTTCTCGGCGGCCTCGATATAGATGCAGTTCGAGGGGCAGGCGGCGGCGCACAGAAAACAGGCCACGCATTTTTCCAGGCCGTTTTCGTCGCGCTGCAGCACGTGCACACCGCGATAGCGCTCCTGGAACATGGCGCCCTTCAGCGGGACCGGGCCCGTCGGGATAGTTCTCCACAATCGTGGGCTGGAACATCTCCCGGAAGGTGATGCTCATGCCTTTGGCGATCGCCGCGATGTTCTGAAGGACTTGCATACCTTTCTAGTATACCGAAAGGGTTGGATGGGCGCAGGGAAGTGAGGGTCGTGATCCGGCTCAAGGCTGCGGTGTGGATTTGGCGCTGTGGCCCAGCGCGACCAGGAAAATGGCACTCTTGCCTTCGGCGTGAGGGGAGAAAAAGGCGGTTACATCGTCGTCAAAGAACGTCAGGCCGGTGGCGCCCAGGCGTTGTGCATAGGCTGTGAGATAGAGTTTGCCGCCTATGATGCCGGCTTCGAGTTGCACCGCGCGATATCCCCGATTGCCATAGCGTTGCAGGATAGGGCGCAGGTCAGCCAGGAACAAGACAGCGACTGCGGCGTCGGCGGGCAGGGCTTGCTGCAATCCGAGGTATCCGGCCTGGGAGCGGAAATCTCCCTGCTTCAGACACTCGAGCGATCCGCGGCTGCGGTGAAAGACGTAGGCATCCGGGTTCGAAGCCCTCGACGGCGTGGATGATCAGGTAGACGTGGTTGAGTTGCGATCCCACAGGATCAAGAAAATCGGCGGGCACGCCGCGAGTGGCGCGATCGAGCATGGTGGAGAGTTGCGCGAGGGTAATCGGAGTACGGGCAAACTTGCGGCTGGAACCGCGCCGCAGGATGACCTGCTCGATCGGGTCGCGAGGTATTTCCTGCGTCAGACAAAGGCTGGAGGCGGATGACCGGTCCAGTAGGAGGTGGAAAAAGTGAGCGGAGTTCCGCCGCGCCACTTTGCCACTTCCTCCGGCGAGTGCAGCGAAGAGGCTGCATGCATTTCGCGCATGAGGGGATAGTCCATCTCGCGGCGAGAGAGTGGGACGGTTTCGAGTCCGAGGGGAGCGATGGGCGCGGGCGCCTGGGCGGGGAACTGTGAGGAATAGCCGAGCGGCACCAGCGAAAAACTCACTTCACGCTGAGGATCGATATCTAGAAGCCGATTCAGAGTATCGTCAACGAATCCGCATACTACTTTGGCTGGCAGACCCAAGGCAGTGCCGACGGACAGGAGGTTGGCGAGGAGTGTGCCGTTGTCCCAGCCGAAGTGGCGGTAGGTGCGGTCCTGATACTTCCAGGCGTTGCGCCAGTAGGTGGCGGTGCAGACGATGGTCAGTGGGGCGTGAGCGACGGCGGGCTCGGAGGCCGTGGCTTCGATCAGGACGCTGCGATAGTCTCCGGCGCGAAGCTGGCGCAGGCCGAATTCGGCGGCGGCAAAGTGATAGATGCCGGCTTCGAGGTTGGCGAGATCGCCGCAGACCAGGTAGAGCTCGATCTCGTACAGCGCTCCCGTGCAGGCAGCGGCGCGAAAGTAGATTTCGCCGCCCGGATATTTTCTGTGCCGGGTGATGCCGGCCGAGAGGTAGAGGAGTTGAGCGATTGCCTCGAGATCCGGGGCGGCCGCGGTTTGTGGAGGGACGATTTCGGAGATGGCGGAAAGGGCAGCGACTCCGGTCTGGCGGACTTCGGCGGGCAGAGGCGACGGATTGAGTGTCGGGTAGATCTTGAAGGGGATGGGTTGGTTGTTGAAGTCCAGGGAATGTTGGTTGGAGCGGACGCTGACGTAGGAGTGCTTGGTGGCGTTGTGATAGCTCAGCGCGACGTCGAGATTTTGGTTATCGGGCACGAGCCTTTTGAAAGGTGGTCACTTCCATACTAAAGGATTCCAAGTGGGCAGATCTCCGACCTCATTCTGAGAGAGCTTGATTTTTCGCTCTTGCGCAAAAATAGCTCATGATGCCCTTCGGCGCTGCAGTACTCCTTCGAAAAAGCAGCACGTAGCGTAAAGTACCGCACAAACAAGAATACCCAGCGCGAACGGTGCTAACGATTCGGCGATGCTCCCGGCTAGAAATCCGGCTCCGACAATCTTCGCTTCACCAACCTTTGCCAGAAGGTTCGCCATCAGGGACACGAACACAAATACCGTCAGCAGAAGTGTCAGCAGTGCTTCTCATCAAAGAGGCAACTCTGGTTGAACACATTTCCCCGCGATACAGAAATGTGCAATCCGCCTGTCGAATGGACGGGGGAGAGAGGCTAGCGTTGTTTGGCATCCTGTTTACTAGACCCGAGGCGGCTAGCAAGTCTACTTCGTCAGCCGCAATATTTGCGTTCCGGGGGGGAGCAAACTTCCTTGTCGACGGCCACCAAAACTGTCGCGTCAATTTTCCCGATTTCACCAACCACATGCCGAGCACAACGAGCAAAAAGAGCATGAGAAACTTTGTTTCCCAAGCAAGAGGATGGTTAACGGAAATGGGGTCCCACCCAACTTGTGCTTGTTGCATTCTTGCCCCCAGTCTTCCAAAACAGAAGAACCCGTTGACCCTACTACCGGTTTAGACACCCCAGCTGGGGGGGAAGGGTGACTTCTTTCGCATTCAGGGTTAGTGGTATGCTTACTGCGATATGGGGATACCGAGTCTGCTGCGCAAGATCTTCATGGTGGACCTGCTTCAGGGATTGAAGGTTACGTTCCTTTATCAGGATCCAAAAGAGATTTATACCGAGCAGTATCCGCTGCAACGACCGCAGGTAGCGGAGCGCTACCGTGGAGCGCCGCGGCTAAATGTGAATCCCGATACTGACGAGACCATGTGCATCGCCTGCGATTTGTGCGCGCTGGCATGTCCGGAGAACCTGATTGTGGTCTCGAGCGAGCGCAACGAGAAAACACGCCGCAAGGAACTCACCAATTTCACTTACGATTTGAGCCGCTGCATGTTTTGCGGTCTCTGCGAGGACGCCTGTCCTACCGACGCGCTGGAGCTGACCCAGGATTTTGAGCTTGCCAGTTACACTCGCGAAGGGGCCATCTGGAACCGAGAGATGCTGGAGAAGGGTCCGCAGCCGACGCAGTACAAGAGATAGTCGTCAGTCGTCGGTCCTCAGTCATCGGGAAAACCAGTATTTAGTTCTTGGTTCCCAGTTGTCGGTCGGAAGCCTTTGCTTTTGCTGACGACTAGCCCCGCGGCTGCTGCTGCGTCATGCAGTGCATCGCTCCGAAGCCCCAGATTAAATCTCCAGAATAGATGCCTACGATCTCACGATCGGGGAAGAGGTCGGCCAGGATGTCAAGGGCGATGCGGTCGTTGGGGTCGTTGAAAACCGGGACTAGGACGATGCCGTTGGCGATGTAGAAATTGGCGTAACTGGCGGGAAGGCGTCGGCCTTCGAAGACGACACGGCTGGGCATGGGGAGTTCGATAATGGCCAGCGGCTTGCCGTTTTGGTCGGTGGCGGCGCGCAGGCGGCGGATGTTTTCCCGCAGGGGTTCGTAGTTGGCGTCATTGGGATCCGACTCGACGGCGGTGACGACTGTGTCGGGGGCAACGAAGCGGGTGATGTCGTCAACGTGCCCGTGAGTATCGTCGCCGGCGACGCCAGAGTTCAGCCAGATCACGTTCTTGATTCCCAAATACTCTGAGAACAGTTTTTCGTAATCCTTGCGGGACATGGACGGATTGCGTTGCTGCGTCTTGCTGAGCAGGCATTCTTCGGTGGTGAGCAGAGTGCCTTGTCCGTTGACGTCGATGGAGCCGCCTTCGAGTACTACGCGGAATTTACCGTGAACGGGGCGGATTTCCTGGGCCTTCGCAGTCTTGGCCATGCGGCTGCCGATTTTTTCATCGTGCTGGTAGTTTGAATATTTTGCCCAGGCGTTGAACCGCCATTTGATGGCGGCGAGCTTCGGGGACAACACAAGGTCTCTCGACTTCTCTCGGGATGACAGAGCAGGAAAGGCGGCGACGAACGTGCAGCCGGAGTCGCGGGTCCAGACGCGGTCTGTGGGCCAGCGGTGGAAAGCGATGTTTTCACTCAGAGTGTTGGCTCTGGCGAGGATTTTGCGAGCTCGCTTTTCGGAAATGGAATTGTTCACGATCAGGTCGATGCGCTCGCGCCGGCCGAGATTCCGGATGATTTCGGCGTAGACCCACGGGATGGGCTCGAATTTTCTGGGCCAGTCGCCGCGGTAGTGAGGCCAGGCCAGCCAGGTGGAAGCGTGGGGCTCCCATTCGGCGGGCATGCGGTAGCGGGGATTCGGGGCGGGGGGCTTCATGGGGCGGAACAAAAATAAAGGCTAGGCGAGCTTTGCTCGTCCTGGACGGGTCTGAGACTCGTCCGCACATGGTTCGTGGTGGGCCGCCATTTGTTCAATCGGTCAGCCTGTTGGTGATTGGGGCGTAGCTATCGATACGGCGGTCGCGCAGGAAGGGCCAGTTGCGGCGAACTTCTTCGACCGTGCGCAGGTCGATTTCGGCTACTAACACTTCCTCTTTGTCGTGCGATGCTTCGGCGATGACGCGGCCGAAAGGATCGCTGAGGAACGATGCGCCCCAGAACTCCAAGCCATCTCCTGGCGCAGCATTGCCGCGGATGTCTCCGGTCTCGTGTCCCACCCGATTGACGACCGCTACGTAGATCCCGTTGGCGATGGCGTGGGCGCGCTGAATGGTTCGCCAGGCGTCGTGCTGGGAGTGGCCGAATTCGGCCTTCTCGGACGGATGCCATCCGATGGCGGTGGGATAGAACAGGATCTGTGCCCCTTGTAGCGCAGTCAGCCGCGCGCCTTCGGGATACCACTGGTCCCAGCAGACCAGCGTACCCACGCGGCCGACGCCGGTGTCGAAGGCGCGGTATCCGAGATCTCCGGGCGTGAAGTAATACTTTTCGTAGTACAGCGGGTCGTCGGGGATGTGCATCTTGCGATAAAGGCCGCGCAGAGAGCCGTCAATATCGAAGAGGATGGCGGTGTTGTGGTACACGCCGGGTGCACGCTTCTCGAAGACGGAAGCAATCAGGACGATTCGAAGCTGTTTCGCCAGTGCGGCCAGACGGTTCGTCACCGGGCTGGGAATGGGTTGGGCCAGGTCGAACAGATTCGAATCTTCCCGTTGGCAGAAATACTGGGTCTGAAAGAGCTCGGGCAGACAGACGATGTGCGCACCGCGGGCCGAGGCCTGGTGGATTTTGTCGATGGCGTGTTGCAAATTCCTGTCGGGGTCGGACGTGGTGGACATCTGTATGAGCCCGACGTTGAATTTTTGCGGTGGCAAACGGCTCCTCCTGAGATTGACCTGAAAGAGAAAAATAGAATATCAGTTCCTGTAGTTTTCAGTTCTCGGTTTGTCAGTTCTCCGATGTCAGTGGTAATAGTTTGCGGGGTTCTAGTAGAGTAGTGCAGCATAACTTGGGGGTGTAATTTTGAAACACGACAACCATGACGGCGCCGGACTGGAGCGCCACTTACATGATCCGATTGAAGACCGCCTGGTTCCGCTAGAACCGCTTGACCTGACCCGAGTGAAGTCGATTGATGATCTGGTGCGCGCGATGTCCAAGACGGCGTTCACCGGGCGGCAGGTGGGTGAAGCAGCCGACGTGCTGGAAGCCATGGCCCGCGACAAGGACTGTTTCGTGGTGATGACCCTGGCGGGGGCGATGACTGTGGCCAAGCAAGGTCTGGTAATCGCGGAATTGATTGATCGAGGCATTGTGAATGCGATCGTCTCGACAGGTGCGCTGATGGCGCATGGACTGGTGGAGGCGACGGGGCGGGCGCACTTCCGCTACAACCCGGAAGTCTCCGACGAGGAACTTTACGAGCAGGGCTACAACCGGGTTTACGACACGTTGGAGCCGGAGACCAATCTGGACGACGTGGAGAGGGTGATGGGTGAGGTGCTGGAGCAATGGGACCCAAGCGAAATACTTTGCTCGTACAAGCTCAATCACGCCATCGGAGAGTATCTGGCGCGTAACTGCCAAGGGACAACGCGGAATTCTGAAGTCGGCATTTGAAAAGGGCGTGCCGGTCTTCGTGCCCGCCTTTACTGACTCGGAACTTGGGCTGGATGTGGCGCTTTCCAATCGCATGCGGGAATCGGCGGGAAGGCACAAGCTCCGCTTTGACCCGTTCGAGGATTTGGAACATTTTGCTTCCACGCTGTTGCGGCAGAAACGGCTAGGAATCTTTACCATCGGCGGAGGAGTGCCGCGCAACTGGTCGCAACAGTTCGGCCCATTCATTGAGTTGCGGCACCGGCGCATGGGTGAAAACGTTCCGCTGAAGCGTTATCACTATGGTTTGCGAATTTGTCCCGAGCCGGTTTATTGGGGCGGGTTGTCGGGCAGTCCCTATAGCGAGGCGATTTCGTGGGGGAAGTTTGTGCCGCCGGCGGAGGGTGGAAAGTTTGGTGAGGTGTTTGTGGATGCTACGGTGGGGTTGCCGCTGATCGTGGCTGCGGTGCTGGAGCGGTTGGGGAAGAACGGGCAGAGTCAGAAGATGAAGAAGGAGAAGGCGGGGGCTCGGAAGTAATATCTGCGCGCGCGGGACGCCCCCGCGACAGCCGGCGGGACGCCGGCGCTACCAAAGGCAACGGCCCATTCGTTTCTCACGATGGGCCGCTTTTATTTCCTAGTCGAACTTCTTAGTCGAAGATCAGGACCGCGGAGGCGATGACTGTTGTCCACAGGCCGCGCTTGTCGCCTACCGCGGACTGGGTCACGTTCGCCGTGCGGACGATTTTGTTCGAGATGCGATAGATCTCTTTTTTCTCGTCCCAGGAGCGGTCGGGGTCGAATTCGACGTTGAGGGTGGTGGCCAGCATCTCGGCGGCGAGTTCTTCGGCGTAATCGCCGGCGGAGTCCTCGGTCTCGCCGAAGGAGTGGTGCTCGCTGAGGTAGCCGTAGGTGTTGCGGTCGGCGGGGATGGCCACGCCAATGCTGGATGCCAGCAGGCGGTGCGGTTCGTGGGTGGAATTCTCGGCCACGACGGAAAAGACCACCTCGCCCGGGCTCAGGTACTTCAGCCCCGTGGAACGCGGCACGAGCTTGCATTGTGGCGGAAAAATCGAGGAGACTCGAACCAGATTCTGGGCGGCGATGCCGGCGTCCCGCAATGCCAGCTCAAACGAAGTTAGACGTTCGCGATGTTTCCCGACCCCCTTGGTGAAGAAAATCCTTTTGGGGACCATGTCTTTAGACAATTCGAGTTTCCTCCAGTGTCGCCTTGGGTAAATTCGCTAAAACATAACATAGGCGAGTTGCGGGGACAATATGAAAATCAGGGTAATTTAGAAAAAAAATACCCTCAGGTGTCGAAGTGAATACTTCCGGCGCAACCGCGCCCTACTGGGCCGCTACGGAATTCACGGTAATGGAATCGCCGTCCACCTCGCCGGTGACTTTGGCCTGCTGATCAGCCAGTTTGTCGAGCTGGTCCAGAGCGGTCTTGTCGCTGGTCTGCAGGGCGTACACCTTGTCGCCCACGACCAGAGCGTACTTTGAACCCTTGCGGATACATGCCCGCGTGCATTCGGACGCTTCGCCACTCATCATGTGATTGGCGCCGCACATGGCATCGCTGACTTTGCCGGTGAGGGTCTGGGGCTTATTGGACGCGAGGGCGGAAGACAGGGCCAGCGTTGCGCCCAGAAAGGCGGTCGCGAGAGCAATGGCGAATTTCGAGGGAGCGGAACTCATCAGAACTTTTCCTCCTTGGAAGTGGGTTGTCGGCTTCGTCCTCTTAGATGCCACAAACTTGAACGACGCTCTTTTTGTGCCTGGAAAACATAACACTCACCGTATGGGATCGAAGCGCAGTGAGACGTCCACGACCTTGTCTTGGTCTTCGGGAGTCTCGTGGAGCGTGATCTTCCATTGGTCAGCCGGGTAGGTTCCGGCAATCGAGGCCAGGAACTGCCCGGGGTAATCGGAATTATAGGTCTGGCCGGGAAGCAGCTTCCAATCAGCCCCGATGCGCTCGGTGGCTTTGCTGTCCAGGCCGCGAACTTCGAGGTCTCCCATCTTGTAGATGCCGCCCTCCTTGAACTCGAAGACGTACTTGACGGTGGAATCGGCATCGTTGGTTTCAGGGGCAGGGTGGATTTGAACTCCCATGTAGCCGCGGGTTCCGTAAAGTTTCTTGAGGGCTTCGACATCCTGGTCGACCTGTATTGCGTTCGCGGTTTGACCGGGTTGCAGATGGATGAGTTCCCGCAGTTTTTCGACCGGAAAGATGTTGGTGTATCCGGAGAGCTGAACCTCGCTGACTTTGTACTGGACGGCCGGGAGTGACGGCAAAGGTGACATCCACCGAGGTTTCCTCGGGCGTCTCTTCTACCACCTTGGGCTTGGGTTCGGCGACCTTAGCTTTGAGGTAGCCGTGTTCAAGAAAGACGGGCAGGAAATTCTTGTCCGCCTGAAGTATGAGGCGGCTGCGCGAGTATTCCTGGCGGAAGAGTCGGCGGGCTGCGACCTCGAGCAAGGGCAGCTCAGCCGGACCGGCGCCGCTGAAGTCGATGTTGCGAACGACGATGGGCTGGCCGGTGATGCTGAACTCGAAATGCTTCCATGGGACCGTCTTGCGGTCCGGCACGGAGATAGTCAACGCGGCCGTGCAGGTTGTGTTCGATGGCAAGGCCCTGCAAGGCTTCAGAGACCTGGTCGGCGAGGTTGCCGCTGACGGGGAGCTGTCCCTGGAAAAGGGGCTCGCGGGCGCTGAGCTTTTCGTGCAACTCCTGATCGGAGAGCCAGACGAAGTTCTCAAAGCGGACGGGCACGAAGGGCTCGCTGTCGGTCACCTGTAAGTCGAGCTTTATGCCCTCGGGATTGAATTGGAAGGTGTAGGCAACGTTGCTGAAAGCGCCGGTTTCTCCCAAGTGGCGGCTCACTTCTTTGAAGTCATCGTCGGTGACGACTTGGCCGAGTCTGCAGGCCGGTGGCGGCGGCGATCTGGGCCGGGGTATAGCGCGTCGAGCCCGTAGCTCGGATGGAGATTAGCTTGGAGGCTGATGGCGCGGCGGGTCTGGGAGGCTTGCGGGTCTGGGCGGAGAGCAGGGAAGCGCACGCCAGCAGAAAGGGCAGAAGGATTCGTTTCACTGCGAGGATTTTAACCCAAGATCCACCACGGAACACGTAAGGGGCGGGTGCCATCACCCGCCCGGCGGAGCGAAGCTCCACTTGTTAGGTTTGCGCGGTTAGTCTAAAAACCTTAGCCCCTCGGCGAGCTTTGCTCGCCCGCCCGGACGAGGGCGTCCGGGCCTACGTGGTCTCTCGTTTCTTTGCCAGGGTTGGGGAATTTTTACGGAGGCCATGCCGGCGGCTGTTGCGGCTTGTATGCCCATGTCTGTGTCTTCGAATACCAGGCAGTCTGCCGGCGCCTTTCCCAGCCGTTCTGCGGCGATCAGAAATGGCTCCGGATCGGGTTTGCTCCTGCGCGTAGTCTCCGGCGCAGACCAGAGTGTCGAAGCGGTCGAGGATCTTCAGCGCCTCCAGGGATGCGGTTACGGAATCGCGCGTGCTCCCTGACACAACGGCGAAAGGAATCTGGCCATGACTGGCTTCAATGTGCTCCAGCACTTCAGGGACGGCCTTAAGCTGGGGAAGAATCTCGTAATACAGTTGCTTCCTTCCGGCTGGCCACATCCTCTACCGGCATGTTCAGTCCGTGCTTGGTATTGAGGGCCGAGATGATATCGGCCACCGGCATGCCTCCCCAGGCGTAGAACAGTCTCTTCACGGAATTCGCAGTTCCATTCCGAGAGGGCCCGGCTCCAGGCAACGTAGTGAAGCGGCATCGAGTCTGCGATCGTGCCGTCGCAATCGAACAGGTAAGCCTTAAAAGTGCCAGGCGGCAACTTCAGCTTCATATCTAGATAGTAACTCAGGATTCGCCACGGCACGCGTCGAGGCGGGCGCCCTCACCCGCCCGGCGGAGCGAAGCTCCGCGCGTTTTTGTGGCAGTATCAAGGCTAAAACCCTAGCCGAGCCTTGCTCGCCCGCCCGGACGGGGACGTCCGGGCCTACGTGGTTCGTGGGGCTCGATGGTGGGCTAGCGGGTTGCTACGGCTACCGGGTCTACTTTTTTTATCTTTACCGTGGTGTCGATGAAGGCCAGGGCGGCGCGGCTGAGGGCTTTGTCTTTGCGGAAGACCAGGGCCAGGTCGCGGCGAATTGGGGTTTCCGCCATGGGGATGGCGACCAGCACTTTCGCTTGCACGTCTTCCTGCACGTTGGAGCGGGCGATGAAGCCTACGCCCACGTCGGCGGCGATGAAGCGTTTCAGCAGTTCGCTGGAATCGAGTTCCATGGCGTATTGCGGCTTGAGTTTGTTCTCGTGGAAGAGTTGCTCCAGAGCGTCGCGGGTGTGTCCGGCTTTGGGCATGACCAGGGGGAACTTCGCCACCTCGCAAATGGGAGCGGATTTCAATTTCGCCAGCGGGTGTTGCGGAGGCGCGATGACCACGAGTTCGTCCCGATGGATCAGGACGACCGTGAGTCGCGCGTCGCTGACTGGCATGGACATGAAGCCGAAGTCCACCGAGTTGTCGATGACCGAGTCGAGAATCTTGCCGTAGTCGGCGCGGGTGATGTTGACGGCCACGTCCGGATACTGCTTTTTGAACTCGGCGAAGACTTCCGGGAGGATGTGCAGGCAGGTGCCTTCGTTGGCACCCACGATGATCTCGCCGCGAGGCACGCGCTCGGTTTCGGCGATGGCGGTCAGGACGGCCTTGCGGGCCTCAAGAATCTCTTCAGCATATTTCTGGAACAGCTTGCCGGAGGCGGTGATGGAGACTTTGCCGCCGGAGCGGTCGAGCAGTTTGGCGCCGACTTCTTCCTCCAGGGCCCGGATCTGGGAGGAGATGGCCGGCTGGGTGCGGAAGCGCTTCTCCGCCGCGCGGGAGAAGGAGCTGTGGCGCGCGACCTGGAGAAACGTTTCTAGCTGTTCGAAGTCCATAGGAGTTGCGTGCGCCAGCGCAATTGGCAATTAGCAATTGGCATTTGGCCAAGGCGCTCCCGTGTCGTCGGTCAAGGATCTCGACGAGCCTTGCAGCTGGTTGGATAATTGCCAATTGCTGTTCACGTGCCTAACTGTCTGAATCTAAACCCTACCGGGCATAAAGCTTCGTTATCCGGGCCATAAAAACAATATATTTCCTTGCACAGCCTACACACGGATAAAGTTACGGGCGGCTGACACAATGCGAGATTGTAGCAGGCACGCTCTCTTCCCTTAAAACACGGCCCTTACAACGCGCCCCTTAAAATCTGGTGCTGCTTAAGCCGCGTCAATGAGATCAGGAACGAGATCCGAAAGGAACGATCCATGGCTGACCCGAAAACCGTTCTGGAGTTTGTGAAGAAGAACGGGGTCAAGATGTTAGATCTTCGCTTCACCGATTTGCCGGGACTGCAGCACCATGTTTCCTATCCCATTGACCAGTTGAGCGAGGCTTCGTTCGACGAAGGGTATGGCATGGACGGTTCGTCCATTCGGGGCTGGGCGGCGATTCACGAGAGCGACATGCTGTTGATACCGGACCCGAACAGTTTCATTCTCGATCCTTTTACCGAAGTGCCGACGCTGGTGATGGTGTGTGACGTGGTGGACCCGGTCACCAAGCAGCGCTATGACCGCGATCCGCGCTACATCGCGAAGAAGGCGGAGATGTATTTGAGCTCGACCGGACTGGCCGACACCGCCTATTTCGGAGCCGAGGCCGAGTTTTTTATCTTCGACAACGTGCGCTTTGACCAGCGCGAGCAGCACGGCTTTTACTTTATCGACGCGGAAGAAGGACGATGGAATTCGGGGCGGGTGGAGAACAATCAGGGATACCGTCCGCGCTACAAGGAAGGTTATTTCCCGGTGCCTCCCACCGACCACTACCAGGACCTGCGCACTGAGATGGTCATGACCATGCAGAACTGCGACCTGGAGGTGGAGTGCCACCATCATGAAGTGGCGACCGGAGGACAGACTGAAATTGACCTGAAGTTCGATTCGCTGGTGCGCTCGGCGGACCACATGATGCTCTACAAGTACATCGTCAAGAATGTGGCCAACCAGTACGGCAAGACCGTGACGTTCATGCCCAAGCCGATCTACGGCGACAACGGCAGCGGCATGCACACTCATCAATCGTTGTGGAAGGGCGGCAAGCCGCTGTTTGCCGGCGATGGCTATGCGGGAATCTCGCAGATGGCGCTGTGGTATATCGGAGGACTGATCAAGCACGGGCCGGCGCTGGCGGCGATCATTGCGCCGACCACCAATTCTTATAAGCGCCTGGTGCCGGGGTTCGAGGCGCCGGTGAATCTGGCGTACTCGCGGCGAAACCGTTCGGCGGCGTGCCGTATTCCGATGTATTCGGCTTCGCCCAAGGCCAAACGAGTGGAGTTCCGGCCGCCGGATCCGAGTTGCAATCCCTACATGGCGTTTGCGGCGATGATGATGGCCGGCCTCGATGGAATCGAGAACAAGATGGATCCGGGGCAGCCGTTGGACAAAGACATATATGACCTGGGGCCAGAAGAGTTGGCCAAGGTGCCGTCCATGCCGGGCTCGCTGGAGGATGCGCTTGACGCTTTGGAGCGGGACCACGCGTTTCTGCTCAAGGGCGATGTGTTTACCGAGGAGTTGTTGAGCACGTATGTGGAGTACAAGCGAACCAAGGAAGTGGATGCGGTGAGGTTGCGGCCGCATCCGTATGAGTTTGCGCTTTACTACGACATTTAACCCCTCTTGTCATCACGACCGGAGCGAGCGCAAGTGGAGGGACCTTGCGGCTAGTGACAATGCGTGTGATCGTGGCAGGCTACCATATGAAGCCCAAAAGGCCCGTGCGTCCTACGCCCTCCGTCGGGCCTTGGTCGGATGACGGGTTCGGCTCTGCATCGGAGTGTTTTAGACCAGGCTGCTGATTGCAGTTCGGTCGGTCCGCGCGGGAATGCGTTCGACATCCAGGCTCCGGACGGGCTTTGACTTCCTGGGAATCTGGGAGGCCGAGCACGATGGCTCCCAAGGTTGAATTCGATTTCTCCAGCACCATCAGGAGATATTTCTGGGCTACAGCGCGATCAGAAGGATGGATCAGCTTCCACCAGCGCCGAATGGACTCTTGAACCTCTACTGGGTTCTTGTCGCCTTCGACCATTGCGTCAACCAGCTTGTAGACCTTGCTCTTGACCGCTTGGTAGGAGATAGAGACCTCCTGTGGCATTGTTCACCCCCGGTGCAGTCTCTGGTAGCAATACGCGGGCCAAACGTATCCCTAAGTTATATTGGGACTTAGCCTTGAGATGGATTCTAGTTGTTGGAGGAATAGAAAAATTTGATATGAATTTACGTAGACAAAGTGGCGTTCGGCATGCGAAATTCCTATCGCAGTCGGCGGACAGTCGGTTGACTATTTCTGGCTCAACTGCTTTTCGACGGCGGAGACCACTTCTTTCGAATCGGGAGTGACCGCCGATTCGAAGCGCTCGACCACGTTACCGTTGCGGTCAACCAGGAATTTCGTGAAGTTCCACTTGATATCGCCCGCAATCGAAGGGCCGGTTTGCTTGGTGAGGTACTGGTAAAGCGGCGTCTGGTCGTCACCCTTAACAGACACTTTGCTATACATCGGAAATGTCACGTTGTACTTTCGGGAACAGAAGGTTTTGATTTCCTCGTTGGTGCCGGGTTCCTGCGCGCCAAAGTTGTTGGCCGGGAAGCCGACGATGACGAAACCCTGGTCCTTGTACTTCTCATACAAAGACTCCAGCGCGCTGTACTGCGGAGTGTAGCCGCAGCGGCTGGCGACGTTGACCACCAGGACCACTTTGCCTTTGAATTCCGCCAGCGGCATGGGCTTGCCGTCGATCGAGGGCAGGGTGAAGTCGTAGATGTTCGCAGCCACGGCGGATCCAGCCATAATGATCACCAGTCCCAGTACCAGAGTTATGCGGACACTTCCGTTGCGCACAGCTCTTCATAGCGGTCTCCTTGGCGCTGCTGAACGTCCGGACGAGATTAAGGTGAGAATACCGGAGGGCAAGGGGCAGCGCAACTGGGCAAGGACGAACGTCATTGCCACGTCTGGCCCGCGGGCCTGTGCATGGCGGGCGGGACGCCCGTCCTCACATTTTCATGGAGTACAATGTGGCGCCCGCGGGCGAGTCGCCCGCGACCACACAAGCCTATTTTCGTCGAGTACTGCACCAACATTCTTGCGGAGGCCTCAATGAAGCAGGCGCTGCTGTGGATGTTTGTATGTCTGACTCTGTCTCGGGTGTTATCGGCACAAACTGAACCGGCGCACGCACCGTGACAGCCATGACAGCACGGAGCGGATGTTTCTTCCCCGCGACACGTTTTGGGGATATGGACAGTTTGACCTGGCGCCTCCGCATAACGAGATTGATCCGAATTTGTGCCGGGCGGACGCGGGAATTTCTGGCGGAGCGAACAGTCCCTGCACGGCCTTCGCTCGTTACATGATCTCGGGATATGTGGAAGCGCATCCCTTTGGCCGGGGGCAGTTCCGGCGATTTTTTCTGTTTGGAGAGCCCAGATTTCTGTTTGGCAAGAATCTTCCGCAGACGCTTTATACCTGGTCCATGGACGCGATCGGGTTGGAGAACTCCTGGGGCGGAGGGCTGTATCTGGGAAAGGGCTTTGAAATGCGGGTGACACAGCATTTTCTGTTTACCCGGTTTGGGGCGCGCGACCGGAACTTGGGACCGGCCGACCTTGGGCCCAACGGGCCGTGGGGGCGCTACAACACGATTGGGGTGCGGAAATATTTCGGGACGAGGCGGTATTGAGGGTATGCTGACAGTCCGAGCCGAGAGTCTTGCCTCCATCGAAACTGCCAAATGAGCCGACCGGGGTTGGTGCTCCGGGGGAGAATGGCCCGTCTTTGCCCGGCCCGGGCGGGTCGGGGACCCGCCCCCACCGAGACAGTGCCACCGACCCGCCGTTTCGCGATCCTGAGGCTAAAAACAATCTGGAGCGAGTTAGGGAACGGCATCTCTCCTGGGTTGGCTGCGGCGTTGCCTGGGTTGCTTGCCGAAGCTCCTGATCCGGATGGCGCCTTGCTCCTGTTCGAGCGGCTGATCGAGTCTTCCGAAGTGGTGCGGTTGCTCGATCAGCATAATTTTCTGGCGCACTACGCCATCGTGGTCTTTGGCCACAGCCGGTTTCTGGGGGACACGCTGATCCAGAATCCGGATCTGCTGGCGTCCTTTCTGCGGGAGAGGAATCTTGACCGCAGTTTTTCCCAGGAAGAATTTCACGAAAGCCTGGCGCGTTTCCGCGCCCGTTCCTCCGAAAGCGATGTTGCCGTGACGCTGGCGCGGTTCAAGCGGCGCGAGTATGTCCGCATCATGCTGCGCGACGTGTTGAAGATCGCGCCCCTGGCGGAAACCACGGCGGAGATCTCGGCCCTGGCCGATGTGCTGATCGAGGCGGCGCTGCGCGAGGCGGACAGCAAGCTGCAGCGCCGTCATGGGACGCCGCAACATCTGGACGCGTTGGGCCGGTTGGTGGATACGCCGTTCGCAGTCCTTGCCCTGGGCAAACTCGGCGGCAACGAGCTGAACTACAGCTCGGATGTGGACCTGATGTACATCTACGGCGATGGCGAGGAGCCGCCCCGGACGCCAGGTTTCCAATCGCGAGTATTTCATCCGGCTGGCGCAGCATACGACAGAAATCCTTTCGCGGGTCACGCGCGAGGGGTCGGTGTTTCGAATCGACCTGCGGCTGCGGCCGCAGGGTGGGGAAGGGGAGTTGGCCATCCGGTTGTCGCAAAGCCTGGCTTACTACTCCGACACGGCGCACGACTGGGAACGCCAGGCGCTGATCAAAGTCCGACATACGGCGGGAGACACGGCTTTGGCCCGCGAGTTTATTCGCGCGGTGCAGCCCCACGTTTACACCGAAAAAGTGAATTTTGCCGCGATCAAGACTGCGCTGGTGGCGCGGGAGAAGATGCAGAAGCGGCGTCAGCTCGGAAAAACGCTGGGCGAGGCGGACGCGACCATTGATGTGAAGATCGATCGCGGGGGAATCCGCGATATTGAATTTCTGGTGCAGTGCCTGCAGCGGGTGTACGGCGGCGCGGAACCGTGGCTGCGGTCCGGCGGAACGCTGTTTTCGTTGCACAAGTTGCACGACAAGGGTCACATCAGCGGCAAGGAATTTCATGATCTGACCAGCGGCTATGAATTCCTGCGGCATCTGGAGCACCGGCTGCAATTGCGCGAGGGACAGCAGACGCACCGGTTGCCGGCGTCGGAGTCCGATTGCCGATTGCTGCAGCGTGCCATGGAAGGCTATGCGCCGGGCGAATACCGGTCGGGTGACCTGGCCATCAGTGGTGCGACGGCGGATGACGGCGGTAGCGGAGATTTACCAGCGGATTATTTATCAGCAGCAGACCCGCGGCCGGCAGCAGACGCCCGAGGGCGGAATTCAACCTGCTCAGCGCGCTCGAACCGGCGACCTCGGATCCTTCCAGCCAGCAGATTGTCGAGCGGCTGGCGACCGACGCCCCGGCGCTGTACGAAATTGCAAACCGCGTGATCTGAATCCGCAGGCGAGGAAGAATTTTTACCGGTTTCTGAGTTCGGCGTTCACCAGTTCGCAGCGCTACGCGGGCGTGCTGCGGAATCAGGAGGCGGTGGGTCGGGCGCTGGCCCTGTTTGAAACCAGCGACTATCTGACCGAGATCCTGATTCGGCATCCTGAGGAGATTGTCACTCTGGCGGAGTTGGACGAAGTCGCTGCGCCAACCGGCGGCAGATATCTATTCGAGAAATCGCTGGGGCTGGCGGAGACGGCTCGAGATCCGGTGTTTGCGTACTTGGCCGACTCACGTGCGTCGCACGCCGAGAAGCTGGCCTTGCTGCGGCAGCACTTCAGGCATCGCGCTTTTGTCGTGGGGGCGCGAGACGTAATCGAGTTGCGTGACGTGTACGAATCATTCGAAGCGACTACGGCGGCGGCGGAAGATGTGATGGCGACGGCGGTCCGCCTGGCTGATGCCGAGGGGCTGGCAGTCATGGCGCTGGGCAGACTGGGCAGCGGCGAGTTTGATTTGTTGTCGGACGCCGATGTCCTGTTCGTGTGCGGCGAAGGGGACGACAGGATCGCGCTGACCAAATGTGCCGAGAAGATGATGCATGTCCTGTCGGCTTACACCCGGGAGGGCACGGTGTTTTCTCTGGATGCGCGCTTGCGGCCGCGGGGCGGGGAAGGCGAACTGCTCTCCACTCCGGCGCAGTTGACGGCGTATTTCGATCACGAAGCGCAGCCCTGGGAAGCTCTGATGTACACCAAGATGCGATTTCTGGCGGGCTCGCAGGCCCTGGGTGAACGTGCAACCGGGACGCTGAATACGCTGTTTGAGAGATTCGCGGCCGACGCATCCTTTGCGCAATCGGTGCGCGAGATGAGAACCAAACTGGAAGTCGCGGAATCACCGGGAAAGAGTTTCAAGTATTCGCCTGGGGCGATCTATGACATTGATTTCATCACCAGCTTTCTGCTGGTGAAGCATGTGGTGGTGGACAAACGGGGAAGCCTCCGGGATCGGCTGTGGCGCTGTGTCAGTTGCGGCGTCCTCGACAAGAGCGACGCCGGCGTGCTCGACCATGCGGCCGAATTATTGCGCACTGTGGAGCACGTGGCGCGTCTGGTGGTGGGGCGTGCGGTCAAGTGGCTTCCAGCGACCGAGCACGGACGAAAAGTCGCGGAGAGGCTGACGGGACAGATTCTGGAACGCGAGTTTCCTCAGGGGCTGGAGAGCGAGTTGGATGGGACGTTCGAGAGGGTGCGGAAGATTTATAAGAAGGTGATGGAAGAGTAATCATGTGTGGCGCGGGCGCCCGCACCCCACAAGCTTTTTCAGTTTCGGCGAAGGGTGTAGGCGGGAACCGGGACGGGGCGCCGGCTGCGCTGGATCAACCAGATGATCAGCGCGATAATGCCGCCTAGGATGACGAGCGGCAGCAGGAAGATCAGAAACACCCAGCCATGTCCTCCCATGGTAGTGACATTACCGGCCACGCTGGCTCGCGGGTCGCGCCGCAAGTCCCCGCCAATCGCCGTCAGGTCGCCCGCCACCTGGGTACCACTCTCGACCCGGGCATTACCGCCGATGGTGGTTACGTCTCCCGCGATCGAGGCGCCGGATTCTGCAATTACACTTCCGGCGATAGCTGTGACGTCGCCTGATACCTGCCCGCGGACATAGACGGAACAGCCAATGCAGGTCACGTCGCCGACTTTTTCATCGGCTTGGATGTGGATGTCATGGTTCATCTGAAAGCGGTCAGGGCTGGTTTCTGCAAAGGTGGCGGAGGGTACCAGAAAAATCGCGAACATACAGAAGGCTGGAAGAGAAAAGATCCGGGTCATGAAAGGCTCCTGGCAATGCTTGCGGACAGTATATGCCTGCTGGTCGTTGGCCGATAGGTTGATGGTCAATACACTTGGACGGCGGCGTCTGCAGTCGTCCCGAAGGCGTGGGTCGAACGGCCAACGACCAAAGACAACGACCAACGACCGGTCTAGTGTTTGGATTTCAGCGAGTAGTTTCTTACCACGCCGAAGCCGGTGACCCCGATGTGGCCGATCGAGAGCCAGCGTTCGAGCTTGTGATGATTGGTGCGGTGCAGCAGGTACGAGAGTCCCACGGAGGTGAGCGCTCCTGCTGCCTCCAGGCTGGCGAATGCGGCTGAATTATTGACGATGTCGTCGGGGATCAGAACTTCTTCGCGCCCGCGCGCCAGGAAATTTCGGGTGGAGGCATAGTCCAGTCCGCGGAAGACCGCGACGCCGGAGAACAGGAGAAAGTTGGTGCGGTCCCAGAAGGCGTGGGGCGGCTTCTGAGAAGGGGCATCGGGAAGCGGCGTTGTCGTCGAAACTTGGCTGGGACTCGGCTGAGTGGGTTGCTGGGCTGCAGGAGCCTGGGCAACCAAGAGGCGTGCTGCCAAGAGCAAGACAGCGGTTCGGCCAAAGCAGGAATCGTGGGGCATGTTTGCATTGTAGCCGGAGGCCGAACTTTGCTCGGCTGGGCGGGGGCGCCCGCGCCTACGTGGGTGGTGGTGCTTTATAATTACGGGTTTGACCCATCAATCGCTTAACCATCAAGTACGGAGGGTTTAATGGCGGCTTCATATAACGGCGTGCCGGTGCCGGCGAATGGCGCGCGGATTACATACAGCAAGGGGACTTACCAGGTTCCCGACAATCCGATTGTGCCTTTTATTGAGGGCGACGGCACCGGGCGCGACATCTGGAAGGCTTCGGTCCGCGTGTTCGATGCGGCGGTGGAGAAAGCCTACAAGGGCAAGCGGCGCATCGTCTGGTATGAAGTATTCGCGGGCGAGAAGGCGATGGCGAACTTCAATACCTGGCTGCCGGAGGACAGCGTCGCGGCCATTCGCGAATTTCGTGTGGCCATCAAGGGGCCGCTGACCACCCCGGTTGGGGGTGGCATTCGTTCGTTGAACGTGGCGTTACGGCAGATTATGGATTTGTATTGCTGCGTGCGGCCGGTGAAGTATTACAAGGGCGTGCCTTCGCCGGTGAAGCATCCCGAGCGCATGGATGTGGTCATTTATCGTGAGAATACGGAAGACGTTTATGCCGGCATCGAGTGGGAGCAGGGGACGGCGGAGGCTGCGCGGCTGATCGAGTTCCTGAACAAGGACATGCTGAAGGGCGGCAAGAAGCAGGTGCGTCTGGATTCGGGCGTAGGGATCAAGCCGATCTCGATCACCGGAACCAAGCGCCTGGTGCGGATGGCCATCAAGTTCGCGCTGCAGAGCGGGCGCAAGAGCGTGACCCTGGTGCACAAGGGAAATATTCAGAAATTCACCGAGGGGGCGTTCCGCAAGTGGGGATATGAGCTGGCGATCGATGAATTTCGCGACCAGGCGGTGACCGAGCGTGAGAGCTGGATTCTCGGCAACAAAGATAAAGATCCGAACATGACAATCGAACAGAACGCCGCGCTGGTGGAGCCGGGCATGGAGTTTGCCACGGAAGATTTCCGGCAGTCGGTCTACAAGGAAGTCGAAGACGTCCTGGTAACGATCTATGCCACGCATGGCAAAGGGGCGTGGAAGAAGAAGCTCATGATCAATGACCGGATTGCTGATTCTATTTTCCAGCAGGTCGTGACCCGGGCCGACGAATATTCGGTGCTGGCCTGCCCCAACCTGAACGGCGACTACATTTCCGATGCCTGCGCGGCGCAGGTGGGTGGGCTGGGAATTGCTCCGGGGGCCAATGTCGGCGACGGTTATGCGTGTTTTGAAGCGACGCACGGGACTGCTCCTAAATATGCGGACAAAGATGTGATCAACCCCGGGTCAGTGATTCTCTCCGGCGTAATGATGCTGCGATTCTTGGGTTGGAGTGAAGCGGCGGACCTGGTGGAGAGCGGGTTGGAACGCACCATCGAGCAAAAGAAAGTGACCTACGACTTTGAGCGGCTCATGGAAGGTGCTACCAGAGTTAAGACTAGCGAGTTTGCGAATTTCATCATCGAGAATATGGGCGCGGGCGTATTGACCGCTGCTGACTGACAATGCACAACCACAGAGGACACTGAGGACATAGAGGAATTCATGCGCAAGAAAGTGACGATTGTTGGTTCGGGAAACGTGGGCGCGACGGCGGCTCACTGGATTGCCTCGAAAGAGCTGGCGGACGTGGTGCTGATTGACATCATCGAAGGCGTGCCGCAGGGCAAAGGGTTGGACCTGCTCGAAGCCATGCCGATCGAGAAGCGCGACTCGTACGTTCTGGGCACGCAGGATTACGCCGATACCGCGAACTCCGACGTTGTCGTGATTACGGCCGGCATTCCGCGCAAGCCGGGGATGAGCCGCGACGATCTGTTGAATACGAACCACAAGATCATGAAAGACGTGGTCAGCAAGGTGATGCAACACTCACCGAATTGCATTCTGATTATTGTCTCGAATCCGCTGGATGCCATGGCCCAGGCGGCTTACAAGATGAGCGGCTTTCCGCGCGAGCGGGTCATCGGGATGGCTGGAGTGCTGGACTCGGCACGCTTCCGGACGTTTATCGCGCAGGAGTTGAAAGTCAGCGTGGAGAATGTGACTGCATTTGTGCTGGGCGGGCATGGCGACACGATGGTGCCTTTGCCGCGATATTCGACCGTGGCTGGAATTCCAATTACCGAATTGATGGACGCGGCGAGCGTGGAGCGGCTGGTGCAGCGTACCCGGGATGGCGGTGCCGAGATTGTGAAGTATCTGAAGACTGGGTCGGCTTACTATGCGCCTTCGGCGGCGGCGACTGAGATGGTAGAGGCGATCCTTAAAGACAAGAAGAAGATTTTGCCTTGTGCCGCTTACCTTCAGGGCGAATACGGGATCAGCGGGTTGTATGTTGGCGTGCCTTGCAAACTGGGCGCTAAAGGGTTGGAACAGATTATTGAAATCAAGCTCACGCCCGACGAAAAAGCCGCGCTGGATAAGAGCGCGGCTGCGGTGAAGGAATTGGTCGCGGTGATTGGGGTTTAGACAACCAGTTTTAGTTTTCGGTTCTGTTCTCAGACTCGTTCGATGGTTACAGATTTTACGACCGCGTCTTTCAGCGGTTTGTCCTGGCGGTTGCGCGGCGTGGCTACGATTTTCTCTGCCACCTCGTAGCCTTCTACTACTTCTCCGAAAATCGTGTGCTTACCGGTAAGCCATTGTGTGGGCGCAATGGTGATGAAGAACTGCGACCCGTTGGTGTTGGGGCCGGAGTTCGCCATCGCCAGCTTGCCGGGTTTGTCGAAGCTGTGAGGCGAGCCCTTGGTTTCATCTTCGAACTGGTAGCCGGGGCCGCCAAAGCCGGTGCCGGCTGGGTCTCCTCCCTGGATCATGAAATCGGGAATCACGCGATGGAAGATGGTGCCGTCGTAGAGGCGGCCTTTGCTTTTCTTGCGGCTGACCGGGTGGGTCCACTCGCGTTTGCCCTCAGCGAGGTCGGTGAAGTTGGCTACGGTTTTGGGGGCGTCCTTCTCGAAGAGGCGGCAGACGATGGCGCCCTCACTGGTATTGATGATGGCGTAGGTACCGGGTTGACGAGCCATTGCATTCCTTTCAGTGCGGAAATGCGAGGGCAAGATGCCCTCGCGACAGCCGGTGGGACGCCGGCGCTACTTTGGAGCAGTTGCGGGTGCGGCTGGCTTCTTGACTGCCGGCTTGACTGCCGGCTTGGCTGCTGTTCCCGCTGCAGAGGGCTTGGCTGCCGGAGCTCCGCCTTTGGTGATGACGATGTGAATGATTTTGACCGGGCGATAGGGGCGGTCGTTGGAATCGCGGCCCAGGCGAGCAATCTGTTTTACCAGAGCGATGCTGGGCTCGTCGCATTGACCGAAGAGGGTGTATCCGCCATTCAAGCTCGGGTAGGGAACCTCGGTGATGAAAAACTGGGAACCGTTGGTGCCGGGACCGGCGTTGGCGTAGGCCAGGCGTCCGGGACGATCGAATTTCAGGGTCGGTGAAGTCTCGTTTTTAAATTCAAAGCCGATATCGCCACTGCCACTGCCTGCGGGGTCGCCACCCTGAATCATGAAGTCCGGAATCACGCGGTGGAAGATGGTGCCGTCATAGAGCGGGACACCGTGCTTCTTGGCGTGCGAGATGGGGTTGGTCCAGTCTTTGGTGCCCTGGGCCAGGCCGATGAAGTTGGCCACGCCGATGGGCGCTACGTCGGGGAACAGGGTGCAGGTCAGCTTGCCGGCGGTGGTATCAATGATGGCCGTGGGCTGGGCCGATGTAGTAGCCGCCGGCTTGGCAGCGGTGGTCGCTGCTGCCGGCTTTTTCGCGGGTGTAGTGGCTTCGGCGCTGGCGTGGTCTGTGCCCATCCTGCCGAACACGCTACCGCAATCAGCAAACAGATCGAAAAGCGATGTCGCATTGGCGCTCCTGGGGCCGGGCTTCGCCCGGCCGGGCAGGTGCGGACATCCTGCCCCTACGTGGGTTGTGATGACTGCGAAGTACGATTCTATCCTAGAGTTCGGAAAAAGCTAATGACTGGTCGCGGTCCGCCGGATTTTCTGCGACCTGGAAAACACAAGGTCCCTCGACTCCGCTCGGGATGAAAGTCGGTTAGGGTGTGGCGTGCGCGGGCTACTGCAGGGGAGGGTCGGCGGCTTCGGAGGCTGTCGGAATCGGTTGCTCGCCGGCCAGCATCATGGATTCGCGCCAGTCGGTGTAGCGTCCGGAGACCATGACGTGGAAGACCCATTGATGACGTTCTTCTTCCGGTTCGATCAGGCCTTGGTCTTTCAGCGGCCGCATGTAGTCCTGGACCCACTTGATCTGTTCCCGGCTCAGACCGCGCCGCTGAATGTCTACGGTGATGCCGGCGAGATGGGAAGAAGCAATCTCGCCTTCCGCGGGAGCCGCATTGCGATTATGGCGGCGAAGCTTCTTCTGGACCTTTACCGTTCGCACCGCGGAATTTACCTGGATCGAAGTGTGGAATTCCTTGTAGTACGCCTGGCTCAGGTCATCGAGAAATTCACGCGTCCAGGGACGGCAATAGCGCCGGTCAGGATCAAGACGCGGATCGAAGCGCAGTGTGGGACCGGCAACGATCGGAACCAGGTCTTCGCTGGCTTTCAGTTGCTCCAGTTCGGCGTCGTCCTGAATGCGGGGCAGATCCATGCGATCGATTTCGTGATTCTGCAGCAGCAGCGATTCGCGAGAAGGACGAAATACCGGATTCCAGCGGAGGCGACGAAGGTGAGCGCGACGGACCCGACGAGTGCGACGCGGCGCAACGTAGCTGTGCAGAGCGAAAGCAGGCGCACAGATGGCAGCCAGCAAAAACAAAAGTGTCGCGCTTTGAATCCTACGTTTCACGAAGTGGCCTCAAACTTTTTCTTGTCGCCGATGTCCCAGGGCGCTTGAGACAGGCGCGTATTCTAAACCGCGGCTGCACAAAAACAAGGGCTTTTTTTGTGGCCCGGAGTGGCTCCAAAGAGCCCCCCGGGCCGTTACCCTTGGTTACTGAACTCGCGCTAACGGCGCGCCCGTGGCAACCGCTTTATGTAGGAGCAACCGGGATGCCAATCACGGGGTAAGTAATTTACAAGAGGTTACGGGCCGAAAGGCCCTATTTACGGCTGGCTTTTAATGACAAAGTGCGGTGCCAGAGATGACAGTTCCCGACACGCCACTTTGGTGGTGTTACCGATGAGTCGTCATTTTCTCGACGGTCATTTCCTAAACAAGTCACCGATGGCCTGTTTCATAACATCGCCGCCAACCTCAGCAATGGAGCGGGTGAGGGGAATGTCCTTGGGGCAGACCTCGACGCAGTTCTGGGCGTAGCCGCATTCCTGGATGCCGCCGTCACCCATCAATGCGACCAGGCGCTCGCGCTTCAGCGCGGCACCGGTGGGATGGGTGTTGAACAGACGAACCTGTGAAATCGTGGCTGCGCCGACAAAGCCGGTGTCCTCGTTGAACTGGGGACAGGCCTCCATGCAACAGCAGCAGGAGATGCAGCGCGAAAGAGGATAGGCCTCTTCCTGCTCTCCCATGGTCATGCGGGGGCCGGAGCCGAGGTCGTAGCTGCCGTCGATCGGCACCCAGGCTTTTACCGCTTTGAGATTCTCGAACAGGACGCTGCGGTCGACCGCCAGGTCGCGAACTACGGGAAACTTGGAAAAAGGCTCAAGCCGGATGGGCTGTTCGAGCTTGTCGACCAGAGCGGAGCAGGCCATGCGGGCGCGTCCGTTGATCAGCATGGCGCAGGAGCCGCAGACTTCCTCGAGGCAGTTGGAGTCGTAGGTGATGGGCGTGGTGGCTTTGCCGTCGCGGGTGACTGGGTTGGCGGCGATCTCCATCAGGGACGAGATCACGTTCATGCCGGAGTGCCAGGGGAGTTCGAATTCTTCCCAGTGAGGGCCGGACGTTGGGGTTCGGCTGGCGCTTGATTTTGAAGAGTACGTCTTTTTGTCGGACATTTTTAGCTTTTAGCTCTTCGCCTTTAGCTCTTAGCTCTAAAACCTCTGCCGAGCTTTGCTCGGCTGGGCAGGCGGGACACCTGCCCCTACGTGGATACTGCCACTTACTTCACTGCGTCGTATCTTCTCGGGCGCGGCGTGATCAGCGACACGTCTACCGGTTCGAACTCGAATTTCGGCTCGTCGGCATCTGGGGCGAAGGTTGCTTTTGTGGTCTTCAGCCAGTTCTTGTCGTCGCGCTCGGGGAAATCTGGTTTGTAGTGTGCGCCGCGGGATTCGTCGCGCAGGGCTGCGCCCTGGGCGATCACGCGTGCCAGTTGCAGCATGTTGTAGAGCTGCCGCGCGAAAACGACCGACGTGTTGGCCCACTGCGTGCGATCGCTCAGGTTGATGCGGCGGAAGCGCTCCAGCAGCTTGCACAGCTCGGCGTCGGTTTCCTGCAGGTTCTTGTTGTAGCGGATGACGGTGACATTTTTCGTCATCAGGTCGCCCAGTTCGCGCCACAGCTTGAAGGGATTCTCGGTGCCATCCGCCTTCATCAGGGTGGCGTTGTTTTCTTCCTGGCGCTTGCGCTCGGTATCGAAGTAGCCATTGCTGGGGGCAGCCTTGAGATTGCGCGCGTAGTTCACGGCCGCTGGCCCGGCAACGAATCCACCGAAGATGCACGAGACCAGGGAATTGGCGCCCAGGCGGTTCGCGCCGTGGTACTGATATTCGCATTCACCTGCGGCGTAAATTCCGGGAATGTTCGTGGCTTGTGTGAAGTCCACCCAGAGGCCGCCCATGGTGTAGTGCATGCCCGGGAAAATCTTCATGGGCACGTCTCGCGGATCGTCGCCTACGAACTTCTCGTAGATTTCCAGGATGCCTTCGAGCTTGCGATCGAGAATCTTGCGGTCGATGTGGGTGAGGTCGAGATAGACCATCGGCTTGCCGTCGATGCCGAGGTTGTGTTCGTACACCACTTTGTGGATGGCGCGGGTGGCGATGTCGCGCGGCACCAGGTTGCCGTATTTCGGATACCACTCTTCGAGGAAGTACCAGCGCTCGTTTTGCGGGAATGCGCAAGCGGATCGCGCTTGTCGCCGGGAGTCTTCGGGACCCAGACGCGTCCACCTTCTCCGCGGGCGGACTCCGACATCAGGCGCAGTTTGTCTTCGCCGGGAATGCAGGTCGGATGGACCTGGATGAACTCGCCGTTGGCGTAGAAGCATCCCTGCTGATAGAGCGCCGATTGCGCCGAACCGGTGCAGACCACCGAGTTGGTGGAGCGTCCGAAGATGGCGCCGTTGCCGCCGGTGGCGATGATGATGGCGTCGGCCGGGAAGGTGCGAACTTCCATGGAGCGCAGATCCATGGCGCAAATGCCGCGGCAGACGCGATTGGAGTCGAGCACCGCCGAGAGAAATTCCCAGTGCTCGAACTTGCTGACCTTGCCTTCGGACTCGTAGCGGCGCACCTGCTCGTCGAGCGCGTAGAGCAGTTGCTGACCGGTAGTGGCGCCGGCGAAAGCAGTGCGATTGAAGAGCGTGCCGCCGAAGCGGCGGAAGTCGAGCAGTCCCTCGGGCGTGCGGTTAAAGGGCACTCCCATGCGGTCGAGCAGGTCGATGATGCCGGGGGCGGCTTCGCACATGGCCTTGACCGGCGGCTGGTTGGCCAGGAAGTCTCCACCGTAGACGGTGTCATCGAAATGCTGCCAGGTGGAGTCGCCTTCACCTTTCAGGTTCTTGGCGGCGTTGATGCCACCCTGAGCGCAGACGGAGTGCGAACGCTTTACCGGCACGATGGAGAACAGGTCAACCTGTCCGCCCATCTCGGCGATCTTGATGGTGGCGGAAAGTCCGGCCAGGCCGCCGCCGATCACTATGATTTTCGGATTTGATGCCATCTGGTTTTGGCTTTCCTGGTCTGGCGCGATCTGTTCATCTGTCATCTTTGCAAGGGCGCAGTCGCGCCCGCGTACGATTCATGTAGGCCGTTCTCCGGACCTATGGGCTGCAACGGTGTCTTCAAGAAAGACCACATGGTCACCGTTCCCACGGTCATGAACAGCAGACCGATGGCGAAGCAGACGTAGCCGAAGCGGCGTCGGGCCGCGTCGCCGGTGGTGATTCCCCACTTGGCGGCGAACAGCCACAGGCCATAGGCGAAGTGCCAGGAGGCACAGAAAATTCCCAACGCGTAGAACGCAATCGCCCAGGCGTGCTGAAACTCCAGCTGTACTTTGCCGAACGCGGCATCGGGATGAGTCAGGATGTGGACACCACTGAAGCGCAGGTGCCACGTGTGCCACACGATGTAGAAAAACGCGATGCCGCCGGTCCAGCGCTGGGCGGTGAACATCCAGTTGCCGGCCCAGGGATAGTCGGTGACGTTACTTTCGCCGCGGAACCAGATGTAGAAGCCGTAAAGCGCGTGGTAAAGAATCGGCAGCCAGATCCCAAACAGCTCGAGGTAGAAAACGAAGGGAAAGCTCGACAGCAGTTCGACCTGCTTGGCGTACGCGGCGGGGCCGCGCGTCGCGAAGGCGTTAGACACGAAATGCTCAACCAGGAACGCGCCTACCGGAATGATCCCACTGAGGGAGTGAAGCTTGCGAAGCAGGAATGAATGTCCCTCCCCGGCCCGCAGAGGAGGTACGCCTTCGCGGGTGCTTGCTGCAGCTGCCGGACTGGCGGTTGTCGCCACTGGACCTCTTGTGTTGTTCAGAGATGACTGGAGAACCTTTTAGTATAACTCAGCCGTCTACCGACACGCAGGTCAAGTAGTTGTGCTTGCAACAAATGTGCTCTGAAATCCCTGTCCAGCTTGACGCTTGGGGCCATCGTGGTTTTATCTCCTGTTCCCCGGGTACTCGCCTGATATCGCCCTACAACGCCAAAACCGAATCACCGTATCACCAGTGTTTGATCTAGGCCCTGCACGTATAGTTCGCCAGCTTTTTCGTGCCGCAAGGCTTTCGTGCCGCAAGGTTTGAAGCCATGATTTCATTTACGGGATTGGTCCGAGGACGGCAGTGTGGCAGGTTCGCCGTTTGTTCCCTATCACAGCACGCGAGTCGGGCTCGTGTAAGCGATTACAACAAAAACGCGTCTACCGTACTGAATCAAAAGGACTTGACTCTTGCCTCCCAGTCGATCTATAAGGGTTATATGAGCGACATTATTAGTAACGACGCTGCTCATCCGGAGTGGCGACAACTCTGCCAGGCTGCTTTGTTCGAACTCAACCCCGCGAAATTGCTCGAACGAATCGCCCGCGCTCGCAATGCGATTCTTGATCGCATCGAAGACGGTCATTCGAAATCGCCGAATGGCGAACAAACCGCGCTGCGTGAGGCATTGGCTACGCTAGAAACTCTACGCAGGATTACGGAGCGACAAAATGGCTATCAGTCAAAGGCTAGTTGATCCTTACCGAGAGATCAGAGTGCCGACCAGCTATAGCTGGCAAGACTCTTGCAAGGCGGCTCTGCTCGAAACTGATTGGACGAAGATGGTAGAGCTAGTTCAGAAGGCCGAATCTGAAATACACAAGAGGCGGCTGGAGCTTTCTAAAGACCACAACGGAACACAGGAAGAACGTGAGGCTGTTGTCAATGCATTGAACGGTCTCAGGGTTCTGCAAATGGATGCGGCTGCATGGCGGGAGCGGCAAAATCTAGTTGGCACGCCGCAGCATAATTCCTCTTCCACTCTCGGCACGCCCCTCTAAATAATTTTACTTAACCTCTTCCGTCTTGGGCGGCTTTCGTCTCGGCCGCTGTTCTTTGTCATCTAAAAGGCGGTTGATCTCGTTATCAGCTGCATCAGCTTCTCAGGATCTTCCTCAACCGACGCTTGCCTGGCAAAGCTCCGTCCGATGCGGATCGTCTTTCGTGGCACGTTTTTATACCATCGCCGCTACTGTCCCGACACCCCACCATCTGGGTAGGGGAAACCCCTATTGGACTACGGGAAATACTGTATCGCGCATCCAGCATGGTGATGGCATTGTGTTGTATCGAACATTGCCATGTCATCCAGCCTCGAAGACCGCATACGTCTACTCACTGATCGGGCCATCGCGGCCAATACTGAGACCGAACTAGAGACCATTCTGCCCGAACTGAAAACCGCGATTGGAGATCACATACGCTATGTTCGAGCCGTGGTCGTTGAGACCATTCCCGAGGCGTTTGGGACGCTCAGCAAATCGGCAGCCTCTACCGAATCGGCCGGCGAATATTAATTTCTTTCATGACATCAAGACTCTTGGCGTGTGCGGTAGCGTGATAATCCAGCCTGGGAGACTCTCATGGAACGCCTTCACCTCAGACCTCCGCAAGACACTCGTACAGGACGCGACTGCCAATTTTGCCGACACTCTGACCCCGACTTCGAGAAACGCGATCCGATGGACAGGCTGGTCAGTTCAAAGAAGAATGATGTAGCCGCCGCACACATGAGCGAAAACGGTTACATCAGGCATCGTATGCTTGAAATAGAAGTCCGTCTCGGCGTCACTGAATTCGGGCAACTGCCCAATGTTGCCTAGGTCTGGCCAGGATCGTTGGTTGAATACCCCCGCGTCAATCCCCAGGTATCGAAGGCGCGGTACCAGAGAAACTTCGCAAGATGCGCGGCGGAATCTCAGCCAGCAGCTGGCCCCGATCCTCGGAGTTGCAGGTCACGCTTTACAAGATGGCGCAAAGGCAGGGAATGCCGTCGTACCGTGTCGGCGGCAGGCTGCTGTTCGATCCTGCCAAAATCGCTACGTGGTTAGAGGAAGCCGATCGGTTCAGGCCGTCAGAAGGCTGAACGTGGGCTCGACCTTGGCACGGACGGCCAGCGAACGATCCGGTTTTAGATGCCGCATGGTGCTAGCGATATTTTTGTGACCTATCCAATTCATAACGTCCGCATCCACTCCTGCCACAGGTGCATCGTGGCGCACCGTGGCGCGGAATTTATGCACCCACCAGTCATCCCGCCTCAGGCCGGCACGCTCGGCAATAGTCTTGCACAAATCAATGAAGAATTTCGGCGTTCCAGACTCGGCAGGGAACAAAAGATCGTCTCCCTTATCGTAGGATTTTCGTACCTCAGTTTTTAGTTCTTAGCGAGGCACCAGTCGAGAAATTGGCGGAAGGCTGCGCCGCGGTGGCTGTAGTTGGCTTTTTCCTCCGGCGTCAGTTCCGCGAAGGTTTTTTGAATGGACGGAAAGTAAAAGAGCGGGTCATAGCCGAATCCGTTTGAGCCGCGAGGGGAATCGAGAAGCACACCTTCGGCCTGGCCGCGAAATACGTTCAGGGTTTGTCCGTCACGGGCAGCTGCGATCACGCAGACGAATCTGGCAGTGCGTTTTTCTGCGGGAATCTTTCTGAGCTCGCGAATCAGGCGCGCGTTGTTGGCCTGGTCGTCGGTGTTGTTTCCTACCAGGTGAGGCTGGTCGGCGGCGTAGCGGGCGGAGTGGACACCGGGAGCGCCGCCTAGCGTGTCTACCTCAAGGCCGGAGTCGTCGGCCAGGACGATTTCTCCTGCGGCGTACGAGCTGTAGTACTCGGCCTTCTTGCGGGCGTTGGCCTCGAAGGTAAGGCCGTCTTCGACGGCGGTAGGAATGGAAGCGAAATTCGGTAGAGACTCGATTTCGATTCCGTGGGGAGACGCGATTCCGGCAAAGTCGCGAAGTTTGCCCGCATTGGTGGTGGCGATGAGGATTCGAATCATGACGGTGAAAGATGAGCGATGCGGCGCTTATGGGGCATCAGTACGAGTATCAGGATAACGGTTCCGAAGGAAATCAGTCCTCCAATTTCGCGGTCGCGGGTGCGCGCGAGAATAATCTGGACCTGGTTGTCTCCGGCCTCTACAGGAATGACCATCTGGCCGGTGACCTTGAGCATTCCAGTCTGGACCGCCCGACCATTCACCTTGGCCTTCCACGCCGGGTAGTTAAATAGTTTGAGTACCAACCTGCCGGGTTGGCTCAAGTTTGCGCTGAGAGACTTTGATTCGGCTGCCCACTCTGTGATGCGGATGCGCGAGGTACCATTGCCCTCGAAGGTAACGTGGCGTGCGTCCTTCTTGATTTCGTAGACGTCGACGCCGTTGGGGACATACTCGTCGATGCCATCGTAGCCGGAGCTGTCCTGTTGGTGGTCGAGCATCTCGGCGACGTCTCCGGTGTCGTCCCACCAGGGCGGCTGGACGCGATGCCATACGAAGGCCAGAACGGCAAGCATGGCGAGACATGCCATTACGCGCACCAGCCAGCGCCGTGTTCCCATGGCGACGAGCAGCGCGAAACTGACATTCAAACAGAGCAGCCAGCGCAAGGGAAGTTGCACGTACCGCATTTCCGGGAGAAAGCGGTATAGCAATAGGCTGACGGAGGTAAGCATAAGCGCAGAGGCCACCCACCAGGCGGTGAGCATGGACCAGAAATCGGGAGCGCGATCGCGCCAGGGGCGTGAGAGGAACCAGAAAACAGCCATAAGGACGATTTCGGCGATCGAGATCAGCGAGATCAGTAGATTGAAGCGGTCGTGATCCGGGTTGTTGAGGAAAGTGAAGATGAAATTGTCCTGCGGACGCACGCCCAGTGATAACACCTGCGCGATCTCGATCCATCTCTGTTCGTACAGAACGGGCACGACGTAGAAGGCAGCCAGGGCCAATCCCAAAAGGACAGCGAGAGCGCCGATGCCGAGAGGACGCAGCGAGCGGCGCATGGCGGCCGCGATTCCCAGCAGTAATGCCAAAGAATAGGTCAACATCACGGCGCCCGGGATATTGGTCAACCAGGCGGCCGCTACGATCAGGCTTAGATAGAGAACTGTTTTTCGGTCATCCCTCTCGGGGCGCAGCACGACCAGCAAGAGGAGAGGCAGGAGCGCGCCGATCAACAGCTCGGCGAAGGAGCTTCGCCAATAGACGCTCACGATGTGATACGGATTGACAGCGTAGAGAGCGGCGGCGAAGGTGGCGTCGCGGCGCTGCATGAAGCGTCGAGCCAGCAGAAACATGGAGCAGCCGGAAAACGTAAGGGCGATCCATTCATAAACTGTGGGGACGACCCACCAGGGCAGAAACGATCCTAGGGCGGCTCCGAACATCCACGATATTGGCGGATAGAAAATGAATCGTGCCTCGCCGTATCCAAAGTGAGCCAGGGCGGCCCACCTCGGGTAAAGGATGCCAAGTCTCCATTGGCTGAGCACTTCCATCCAGGAGTTCAAGTGGAATTCGAAGTCGTGGCCGGACGGGATTCCAAAGAATAGAGTCGGGAGGAACAGGGCCAAGGCCGTGACTGCGATGGTCAGAATGGGGAAGCCCAGGAGCGGACTGCCGGGTGGGAAGGGAGTTGTGGTCGCGGTTTCGGGCGGGCGTTTCGGCACGGAAGAGATTGTTGCTTAAGCGCCGGAAATGGGCAACAGCGACGAGGAATGTCTCCGAATTTTGACGACAAATTCATTTGCCTGAAATATTTTTTGGTAGGGCTCAGGCTAGACTTCCAGGCATAGGGTGGAGCAAGCCCGAGAGGGCAATGAGGGTCTGCATGCGGGACGCGTGCGGGCCCTTTTTGCTAATTGGGGCTGTTTTCGATGCTGAGGAATACAAGGTCCGTTGACTTGTCCTTGCCGCGCAAGCGCGGCGCGGAGCTCGGGATGACAGGTCTTTTGGTGCGGGAAGCTATCTTCGACGGCGCTTACGAAGGTACTTCTTCGGTGCTTCGCTGCTGGCGGAGTTCCTGGAGGAATTCTTCCTGGCTTAACTTGTCGGCGCGGTCCAGCAGACCGAGTAACAGGTCCTCGGGTTCGTCGGATGCCTGACTGCCACGGTAGTCCTCGTCGTTGGCGGCGGTTAAGGCACGCGGCGTGATAAGCAATTGAGGCTGGGTTCCCGGACGGCTGGTGAGGAAGCCGATGAAAGTGCCGACCTGGTCGCGTTGCTCCACCGTGCCCGAGGCGAACTCAATGCCCATGCCGAACTCAGGGTGCATGACCCGGACCATGCCTTCGGCCCGGACTTCCATGTCTTCGGCTTTCAGGCAAAGGACGATGCCAGAGTGTTCCGGGAATGGCGATTCGGTTTCGACGTAGCAACCACCCAGGCTGAGATCGGTGAGCTTGCATTCGGAAACGGGTTCGGGGTCTTCCGGCAAGAATTCCGCGGCGTTGGCCACGACCCAGGCTTTCAGCGTCTGACGAAGATTCTCCGGCAAGTCAATGTAGCGGACACCGGACTCGCCGTTGGGATTGGCCCAGGCGACTTCCCCGCGAATGTCCAGCTGGGTCTGATCGGGAAGCGCGAAATGAGCGTTGATGATCGCGGATGGACAAAGCGGCTGTGCGGCCAGGACATCCAGCCCGTCCTCGCTCAGATCGAGCAGAATACCTTCCATCTCGGTGCCATTCTCCACCCGCAGTTTTACCGGAAGCTGGACCGGAACCCGGAACGAGCGACGGCGTTCGCGCTTCATCAGGGCCATGGCGGCACGCAGGCTGGCTTCCGCCTGTTGCTGCGAAATGGGTTTGTAGAGAACGAAGTTTGCGCCCGCACCGAAAACGTGGCGCACTTTGGTTTTGTCGCCCAGCAGCGCGACCGTTACAGTCTTGTGGGGAGCTGCGGACTGGTAGGCGTTTTGCAAGACCAAAGCGGCGCTGTGGGGATCGTCGTAGTCCACGATCACAGCGTCGAATTTCTGCTCGGTCAGACGGCAAAGCGCGTCGGGGTATCCGCACGTCTGCACACCCAGGCCGAAACCGGCCAGGACGGACGTGAGCACCGACGCCGCCTGCTCGTCTTTGCAAACCAGAAGGGACTGAAATGTCATAAGCGGGCCCTATGCCCTAACTCAACTCGTGCCGGACTTAAGGCCAGCGCGGAGCGCGTGGCGCGGGCTTGGGTGCGGAACTTGAACCGCCCGAAGGCGCCGACCCGGCTCGTGCTGCCATGCTGCTTCCCTGGTCCTCTACTTCGGCCAATACCGTGCTTTCCTCATCATCACTTTCGGCGAGCAGAGGGGCGACTTCGCGCAGTTTTTCAGCCGCCTGTTGCAAAGCCTCAATCTGTTTGCTGAGCTGGGCGAACTTGGCTTGCTTACGGCGTAAAACCTCGTGAATATCCTTCATTACATCCCCCTGTGGCGAATGTAAGTACAGAGCGGGTCAGGGTCAACGGCAATCCCCTTTGGGCCGATTACGGCAGTAACCGGGGGATTACCGGAAAGAGGCTTCTAGCTACTGGCTAGTGGCTGAGGCGGAATTCGCGGGACTGCTGCGGATCGGGCCGTGGGGGCGCCTTATCGCCTTCTGCCTTCTGCCTTATGGCCTGTTCGTGCCAGAGTTTGGCACGAAAGTGGAATGTACACTTTTTCAAAGAGGCCTTATCTTCCTTGGTGAGCAGACCTGGGGGAGGGCTGTTCGGGCGTCCCATAACTCGCGAGAGTTAGGGGCGCTTCTTATTTTGTGGGCTTTTTTCCCCCTTTGTGGTTGATCGCCGTTTTCTGCGGTTTCCGGACTGCACAAAATCCAGGTTGGATTTCTCCTTTCGTTCTTACTGATCCGCCGCACGAGCGGAACGCACGTGCCCACATTTCTTTGCACCAAAGCTTGCACTTTACATGTCGTGGACCTTGGATGAGTCTGTCGGAGCGGCGGATACACCCAGAGGAGAAGTTGATGCAATCAGTTCCCCTTCGTCTGCGATGCAGCTTGGCGTCGCTCGTCTTTATTTTTATTCTTTCTTCCGCACTTGTATTGTCCACGGTGGCCGCAGCCCAACAGATATATGTGGCTCCGCGCATCAACGAGCCGCTCGATGAAGACCGACGGATCGTGCTAACAGGCAACGTTCATCCTTTGGCTCGCACTCAGTTTCAGGTTGCCGCAGCCCCGGCTAACCTGCCGATGGACCGCACGCTACTGGTCCTCAAACGCAGCTCCGAGCAGGAGACGGCGTTGTTGAAGCTGCTCGATGATCAGCAGGACAAATCTTCTCCCGATTTTCACAAATGGCTGACCCCGGAACAGTTTGGACAGCAGTTCGGTCCGGCCGATTCCGATATTCACGCCGTCACGTCATGGCTTCAAGCGCACGGCTTCGAGGTTGCACAGGTCAGCAAGGGCCGAACGGTGATCGAGTTCTCGGGAACGGCCGCCCAGGTGAGGGAAGCCTTTCATACAGGGATCAATAGATATGTGGTGAAGGGGAAGGCGCATTGGGCCAACGCGAGCGATCCGGAGATACCTGCATCGCTGGCGCCGGTGGTAGCGGGAGTGCATTCGTTGCATAACTTCTACGCGCAGCCCCAGCTTGTGATGTCCGGGGAGAGGGTGCGAGCCGCGGTCACGACTGGACGGCCGGGGCAGGTAAATTTCTCGAGCGGAGTCCATGCGCTGGCGCCGGCGGATTATGCGGTGATTTACAACTCTGCTCCTGCTCTCTCGAGCGGGCTCAACGGCCAAGGGCAGACCATCGCAGTGGTGGCGCGGAGCAACCTGTTTGAGGGCGGTCAGGACGTTTTCGATTTTCGAAATACTTTTGTGGGACCTGGGGGCAATCTGAATATCGTTCTCAACGGGCCTGATCCGGGCGATCTGGGCGGAAACGAAGAAGTTGAGGCAACGCTGGATGCCACGTGGTCCAATGCCCTGGCGCCTTCCGCTGACGTGGATTTTGTGGTTTCGGCTGGCACCAACAGCACCGACGGTGTTTTCCTGTCCGAGAATTACATCATTGACAACAATCTGGCCCCGGTGATGACGGAAAGTTTTGGTAGTTGCGAAGCCGCGATCACGAACGCTGCGGCGCAAGGTATCTCTGCAATGGCCGAGCAGGCCGCGGCGCAGGGCATTACTTACATCCTCTCCAGCGGCGATTCCGGCGCGGAAGGTTGCGACAATGGGAACGTTGTGGCGCAGGGCCCAATCTCAGTCAGTGATCTCGCTTCCAACCCCTTCGTGGTTGCCGTAGGCGGCACGCAATTCAACGAGAACGGCCGCGACAGTAGTTTCTGGAGCGCGGCCAACGGCGCGGGCGGTGTGTCGGCGAAATCGTATATTCCGGAGAATGTCTGGAACAGTAGCTGCCTGGCGGCACAATGCGGCAAGAACGCGAATACCTCTGCCGGTGGCGGCGGGGCCAGCACAATTTTCAGCAAACCTTCGTGGCAGACCGGGGTGAGCGGGATCCCGAGCGATGGGGCACGGGACCTGCCAGACGTTTCATTGACAGCATCGGGCCATGATCCGTACCTGCTGTGCCTGGAGAGCTCGTGCGTACCCGACAGCCAAAACAATATCCAGCTCCTGGCGGTGGGGGGCACTTCGGCTTCGGCGCCTTCGTTTGCCGGCATCATGGCTTTGGTCAACCAGAAGATGGGTGCGCGCCAGGGACAGGCAAATTATGTGCTTTACCGCCTGGCTGCAACGGAGACTTTGGCGCAGTGTAATGGATCAAAGACCACTGGCCTGCCCGCCAGCACCTGCATCTTTAACGACGTGACCGTAGGCAACATCGCCGTTCCGGGCGAGGTTGGGTTTGGAACGACGACCGCGAAATATCAAAGCACGGTGGGATATGACCTGGCCACTGGGTTGGGTTCGGTAAACGTGGCAAATCTCTTAAACAAATGGAGCGCGGTGGCGTTCACTGCTACGACTTCCACCCTGGTTCTGAGCCCTACGACTTTCACTCACGGCAGCGCTGCGAATTTGATCATCCATGTGGCGCCCAGCAGCGGAAGCGGTGTTCCGACCGGCGATGTTTCGTTGCTCACCGCCGGCGCTACTTCGCTGCAGGGTGTGACATCTTTTACGTTAACCGCCGGGGCTGTCTCCGGCACTACTCAGGATTTGCCGGGCGGCACTTACGCGGTTCATGCCCACTACGCGGGTGATGGGACTTTCGCCGGCAGCGATTCTGCTCCGACGACTATTACGGTTTCGCCGGAAGGAAGCACAACCGCGTTGTCCGTGTTCGGCCTGGATCAGCTTGGTAACGTCATACCTTTCAGCAACGAAGCTTACGGTGACCCGGCGTATTTGCGGGCCGACGTTTCGGGACTCTCAGGCCACGGCCTGGCGTCAGGCAGCGTGAACTTCACCGACAATGGGGGCAACATCGGCAACAGTGTTTTCAACTTGAACAGTGATGGCACAGCGTCAACGGCGCAGGGAGTGTTTACCATCCCCGTGGGTCAGCATTCGATTGTCGCGCACTACAACGGAGACAGCGGCCTCAATGCCAGCACCTCCGCCGCGGTGCCGATTACCGTGGTCCAGGCTTCGACTAGCACTGCCGTGGTTTCGAGCAGCAGCAACCCGGCCCAGAGTAGTCCGGTTACGTTGACCGCAACCATTAGCACCACCAGCGGTGGAGTTCAGCCTGGCGGCAACGTGACTTTTCTGTCGGGGGGGACTCCCATAGCAGTTCCGGGCAATCCGGCTCTACCGCTGGGGACCAACGGTTCGGGAAGCATCCAAAGCGGATCGTTCACGCCGGCTCAGAGCATGGCCAGCCTGGTTACCGTTTTGCCGACCGGTCAGAACGTCATCACCGCGAAGTACAATGGCGATTCCAACTACGCGGGGTCAACTTCTCCAGCCACGACGGTGAACGTGCAGGCTGACTTCGCCCTCACATCTTCCGTGGCGGCGATCACCATCGCCAGTCCTGGGGGCAGCGGAACCGCTGTGCTTACAGTCGCTGGTCAGCCTGGGTACAGCGGGACCCTTAACTTCTCGGCGGCGTCGTGCGTAGGCTTGCCGCGCGAGAGTACGTGCAGCTTCAATCCAGCGTCGGTTACGAACAGCGGTACAACTACACTCACGGTTTCCACGACCGCCGCCCACAGCGCGAGACTCGAGGGTCCGGCCTGGTGGGCCACAAGTCTGGGGGCTACGCTGGCGGGAATTTTCCTGCTGGGAAGCGGATCGAGACGACGGGCCTGGAGCCGGTTGCTTTCACTGATGGCCGTCACGTGCCTGATCATGATCGCCAGTTGCGGCGGCAGCGGTGGCGGCAATAAGGATCCAGGTACGCCCGCGGGTTCTTCGACCGTCACGATAACCGCTACCAGCGGTACGCTCACGCACACGGCAACAATTACCCTCACGATTCAGTAGCGCGCATGGGTGCGAATAGTATGATTTTGCCGGGAGGATCATGGTTGATCCTTCACGGCAGTTTGCGCCCGCGGACTTGCTTCAACAAGTTGAGCGAAAAGGAAACACCATGAAAATTAGGTTCACGTTGGGCTTCGTGTTGTTGAGCAGTTTGCTGATGGCTCGGGATCCGGCGTATGACAACTATGCCGACGCCAGCAAACTTATCGCGCTGGAAAACGCCTGGAACCAAGCGCAGCTTCACCATGACGCGAAAGCGGTCAGCAACCTGGTTTCCGACGCCTTTGTCTATACCGATTACGACGGCACGGTCATGAACAAGGCGGAGTTCCTTAAAGACTTGAAAGACCCGGACTATCGCGCCAGCCTGATCGCCAATGACGAAGCTCGAGTCATTTCTTACGTCAACGCGGCGATTGTGGTGGGGACATACCACTCCAAGGGAACTTACAAGCGGCAGCCCTTCGAACACTACGGGCGCTTCACCGATACCTGGCTGTACCAGGACAACAAGTGGCAATGCGTCGCAAGCCACACTAATCTGATCAAGAAGTAGCTTGGAAATAGTTTTAGGTGAGAGCCTGGGTCGGGCCCGGGCTGCTCAATGCCCGGATTTTCTCCAGCAGTTCGGAGGCCGCCTGGCCAGCTTCCTGGGTAGAGAATTCGTCTCCCAGTTCGAGCACCGGCGCAGCGCATGCATTGCGGAAGGTTTCCTCTGCGCCGGGCGCCCCTCTAAGACTGGGGCCCAGGATCGCCAGACCGGGCCGGGTGGCTCGCAGCAGGATCATCGCGTCGCGAAGATTGTTGTTGGTGAGGACGCTGTAGCCGGCGCGACTGAGCAATTCGCGTAAGTAGGCCAGCACATTGGCGGACTGGTCTATGCACAGCACGGTGAGGCCGGTCGGCGCGGTGCGCGCCGGCGCGGCTTGTCGCCGGTAAAAAGCGAGCACGGCATTTTCTTCGGAATCTTGGATGTCGAACAGGGTGGTCAGGCTGGTGATCTTCAGGACTTTGTGGACGACCTCCGGAACCTGACACAATTTCAGATCGCCACGGGCGCTGCGGGTGCTGGTCAGCAGGCGCACTAGCATTCCCAGTCCGCTGCTGTCCACGAAAGCGACTTCGCCCAGATGCAGCACAATGTCGCTGCGGTCGCGCAGGAGGTCAACGATATGCGCGTGCAAGACGTCAATTTCACCGGAGGCGATGCGCCCGGTGCAACGGACGATGGTGACTTTCCCGACTCCGCGTGTGTTCAATGAAAGCGGCACAGTGTCCCGTCGCACAACCTGAGAAGCTGGTGCACGATTCGCGCTATTATACCGGACTGCCCTGATTTACTGATGAGGGGAGCAACGCCGGTGCCGTCGGTCGGTTTGCAAAACCTCTAACCACCGAGGTCACGAAGGTGTACGAAGGAACTGCTGAAAAAAAGGCCTTCGTGTCCTTCGTGTTTTTTGCGGCGAGACGCTCATGAACCCCTTTGCCATGACGCAAGAGCGCGCGCACCGGACCGTCGCTAAAACTCTGCGAAACCCGACTGTGGTGGAATTCGTCCGGGCCTCGGTGAAGGCCGGCTATCGCGAATTCTTCGGCGCGTACAGCGATGATGTCTGCGGCATGGTGGACCATGCCTTCGACAGACTTTCGCGAAGTCAAAGCGATGGGGTTGATCCCGGCGAGCTGGTAAAAGTGACCTCGGCGCTATTGGATGACACCTTCAGAAAATCAGATCCTTCATTCTGGTTCAACCGGACTTATCATCACTACAAGACGCAAATCAAACCGGAAGCTGATTTCCAGCGGTTGCAGAAGCTGCTGCCGGGTAGGAAGGTGCTGGATTACGGTTGCGGCAGCGGCTACCTCTCCGCTCGGCTGGCAAAGGGCGGATACGAAGTTTTCACCACCGACGTCCTGGATTACCGCTACGCGGAAGCACGGCACCTTCCGTTTGTTCAAATGACGTCGTCGACCGACATTTCTTATCCCGACGACAGCCTGGATGTAGCCGTGGTGCTGGCTGTGCTTCACCACATCAATCCGGACGACTTGCCCCGCGTAATCCAGCGGCTGAGAAAAATCGCGCGATATGCCCTGATCAAAGAGGACACTTTCGGTTTACCGGAGAAGATTGAAGGATTGGCGGAGAGTCTGAAGACGCAACCGCTGCTGCGAAGCTTTGTAGCGATGACGCCGGGCGTACAGCAACAAGTGCTGGCGCTGATTGATTTTTTCGCGAATGCGATTGCCCAGGGACTTCCGGAAATGAATATGCCTTTCGAGTTCAAGACGGTGACGGCGTGGCAGCAGGTATTGCTGCAAAACGGGTTCAGGTTAAACCAAAGCCTGGTCGCCGGTTTCGAACCTGGACTCATGCACAAGAGCTGCCATGTCTGGATGGTGTGCGAGCGAACGGGATAGCCGGATTGTTTAGCGTGTAAGCGGCGCAGAGCTGGGGAAGCTGACGGCCACGACTTCGTTCGAGATGAAAGAGATGGTGATATTGGTTTCTCGTTCGAGGCGCGGCGCAGCGCCGGAAAACGGTTCATAGCGCCACTGCCGCACGGCTTCGACCGCCGCCGCAGCCAACATACGGTCTCCGGTCAGGACTCTGACCCGGCTCACCGCACCGTCGTATCCCACTACAGCCTGGAGAGAAACTTTGCCGCGAGCCTGGGTCTCGGGGCAAACCGGATACACGAGCTTCCGAGGACGGCCCGAGATCTGCATTCGAGGCTGATCGGCCGCGGCTTCGGAAATGATCGCAGGAGCCGGGACCGGATGATGAATGTTTACCATGGCTTCATTCGGTTTGCTCACGGTGGCGCGCCTGTGGGGCGGCATCGCCGCAATCGTCTGTGGTGCGCTTCGAGCTAGCGAAGCTACGCTCCGCTGGACAGCTGGGGTGGCTCTCTCCAGGTGGGCAGTGGTGGTTTCGGTGTTGCTGTTTGTGCTGGCGAGTGGGGCTGCAACGGCTGGATTCGATGCATGGTCGACACTTGCCGGCCTGGAGTCTTTCTGCGGCAAGTCTCTAGGAGTGCCGTCCCTCGCGCTCGCGATGGGGTCGAGCAGTTGGCCTGCGGTGACGGCTGTCTCGGCGGATGTTGCGTTGACGATCGGTCGGGCTCCCAATTGATGCCAGGCCAAAGTTGCGATCACGAGGACAACGGCCGCAGTCGAGACTTTCAGGGCCATCGGATTGAATGCAGATCGAATATAAAGCGGTTTGGAAACGAAGGTGGGAACGTCCGGCGATTTCTTTTCAGCCGCGGCTGGTTTTCTGACCTCAACGGAAGTTGGAAGTGCCGATGGCTTGAAGCCTTCGACCGTGCCGACTACAACCGCGTCGTACAGTTCAGCCGAGCGGCAATTGGATGCTGCGCGGTACAACGATCCTATTTTTTTTTGCTGTCGTGGACTAAGGACGCTTTGGGCAAGGCTGCGGAAATTCCGGAAGGTCCATACGAGAAAGACTCGGTCCCAGCCCACCGCGGGAGCGTAGACCACGCCCTGATCGGTATCGAGTGCGACGACAACCCGCTGTGAGAACAAACAAGACTCCCGGGACGATCGGAACGCTCTGCCTCAACGCAGTTCGGTTGCCAGACCCCGGCGGGGTAACTGGTTACCACGAAAGATATTGCTGTCAAGGCGGTTAGGCTCGATCTGGTGGAAGTGCAAAAGTTTTCATTGTTGTCCGCGCCTGCGTATGACGATGATCTTCTACAACAGGGCTCCTCAGGCGCGTCGCCGGCATTCCCTGACCAGCTTCCTTGTCATGCTAGCCTCGACGCCATCTAAATTCTGCGGTCGCTGGATTTCAGGCAAGACTTCCCCGGGTCGCCTCGTAAAATCCGCCAACTGGTCTCTAAAGAAGGGAAGCAACTCATGGCGACATCCAAGACCGCTACTTTGATAGCTATTGCCGCGCTCTCGATTGCTGTGGCCGTAGTGGGTTTCCAGGTGGAGGCCACCCGAGCACTGGCGGTACCTCCACCGCAGGGTCCCACGGGAAACTCCGTTTCCTGGGCCCTTGGTGTGCCCAGGGCGATCGCACCAAGCACTGCTCGGTCGGCGGAGACGGAGTGTTTCTGACCTTCACCAACGAGAACGGTGACAGTTCGACCGGTCACTTGGCACAACGTGGTGAGACCAGTGGAATTTCGTGCAAGGAACGCTGAGCGATCATGGCCGTACCATCAGCTGGTCGAATGGCACTTATTGGACGAGGTGCCCCAGCGGAGGTGGCGGTCATCGCACGCCCAATCTGGATGGGACATGGTATCGCGGTGGCAACCGCTCCCAGCCCTGTAACATCCGGCAGAGGAAGACGAATCTTCAGTTGCTAACGAAAGCGGGCAGAGCGCGAATGGCTCGGTTGACCGGCGCGGCCATGTGACAACATATTGGTCCGGAACCGCAGATTGGAGGGACGCTCAGCCCGGACGGCAATACGATCTACTGGGACAATGGCACGTCCTGGAGCCGCTAGTTAGTTAGACCTCGGATATAGCAAGGCGTGGAAGATTCGGAGCAGTTCGTGGTGAAACGGCGCATTGGATCGGCGCGGAGCTCGTCGTTGGCTGCATTGCTCCGCTAATGCGGGGCCCCTAGCGGACCCGGATGCCTCGACGGGAGAGAATGGGGTCCCGTTCGTCGGGTCGGTCCTTTTCGAAAAGCACGCTAAACAGTTGATAAGCCGCGGTCGGGATGACCAGAAAGACGCAGCCAAGTATTCCGATCACAAACATCCAGCTCAAGACGTGAGCCACGATGCCAACCAGGGAATTAAACATTTCCACGCCCCCATACACATTGGCGCATTCTATCGCAACTCCTTGTGGGTTAAGGCGAAAATCGGGGCACCAGGAGTCCGCGGGGTTCGGCCTCGGAAAATAACCTGCAATTTTTACGACTTTTTTATGTTCTTTTTGTTTAGCTGGGGATGGAGGGTGAGACATTCCCCATGCTGCTTACCATCGCCATACGTCTATTAGAAGGAATGTTCGTGTTCGGAGTAGCTGGTTCTGCCATAGTCGTGGCTCTGACCGCTGTTGAGGACTTCAAGATGCTTTTCGTAAAGGACGGGAAGACTAGTCCCAGCAAAGGTTAAAGAGGCGACACCCCTTTGCGATCCGGCGGACCGCATTTTCTTCACAATCCAGCGCGTGCGCGGTTAGCGAACTCCCTGATGAAATCCTAGCAACCCTCCAGGCACTCTCCAAAGTAACTTGTTCCAGCTTCCCGGTTTCCCGACAATGGAGGGGAGGCCCACACCATGAACAAAGCCGGAATACTATTCACGTTGCTACTGTGTTCGGTCGCAAGTCTCGCGCAGGCTGCGCGGCCCACGCTGTACATTGAGCCGCAGAGCGGATTTGAGACCTATCTGGCGGCAGCAATCTCGAAGAAGAACGCTCCGGTTGACGTGGTGACGGACCGAACAAAAGCGACCTACATCCTCAAAGCCGCGCCTGTCGAAATCAAATCAGAATCCACGGGCGGCAAGATTGCACGTTGCTTATTCGCTTACTGCGCCGGGATCGAAGACAAGGGGAATGTTTCGGTCCAGTTAATTGAGTCAGGGACGTCCAAAATGGCGTGGGCATATTCAGTAAACAAACAAAGGGGCGGCAGCAAGAACTCACAATCAATGGCGGAAGCGGTTGCCAAGCACCTCAAAGATTTCGTCTCAAGTTCTCAGGCCGCTGTTCAAGCTGCTATCCAGGCTGCAACCATGGCACCCGCCCCGACTCCTGCTCCGCCTGCGGCTGTGGTCGCCCCGACTCCTGCTGCACCTACTCCGGTGGCATACCAGCAGCCAGGTAGCGCCCACCTTGATAATGCGACTCAGACGAGTGCCCAGCCGGTTCGCGAGCAAGAGAGTTTGGGGGACGCTGCACGTCGCTCGCAACAGAGGAAGGCCTGCTTGGAACTAGCAAAAGACAATCCGAGCATTGCCTGCCAGTAGCGCTCTCGCAGGTCTGCAATCTGGGACGCCCACCGTGTAACAGAATCCGGCCGTACGCGTGACCTCGCTCATCTTTTAAGTAAGTCTAGGCATGCCGTAGTCACTCTGTCGGATATTTCGGGTTGAGCTGCCGAGTCAGCTTTGGCGGGGGAGTCGTTCGGGTTACGACTCGTACACAAGCTTCCGCGAAGAACTCTTCTTGCCCGGCTGGAGAGAAGATGCATAGCGAGCGTGTGGGTCGAGTGCTCGTGTTGTAAAACGGGTGAGGCGCGTCGCCCGGAATGTGGACGGTCGGCCGGAGCGCGCAGCCCTCGAATCGCACCCGCCGAAAGCGCATTGGACGGTGCATTCCCGCCTGCCCGGCTAAAACCGTTGCTTGGGCCCATGCTTGTATATGCCTTTACAAGTATATGCACTCTGGAGTATACGATGAGAGTCGAATCTTTCCCCACCGTTACCGAGCCAGCAGAGGCTTCGACTGGCGGAGGTTGCAGGTTACGCTGAGCGCGGCTAAATTAGGTGCGAGAGTTGGAGCTGTACATGAAAAGGTCCGTCGCGGTGGAATCTGCCTCTGCATTCATCGACGAGAAGATCAAGGAACTTGGGGACTGGCGCGGGAAGACGCTCGCGAAAGTGCGCGAAATCGTCCACGAGGCAGACCCTGAGATCGTCGAAGAGTGGAAGTGGATGGGGACTCCCGTCTGGTCCCACGGCGGCATCGTCTGCACGGGAGAGACGTACAAGAACGTCGTCAAGATGACATTTGCCAAGGGAGCTGCGTTGAAGGACCCTTCAGGTCTATTCAACTCCAGCCTCGACGGGAATGTCAGGCGCGCCATCGACATCCACGAAGGCGACAAGGTCGATGAGGCGGCCTTGAAGGATCTCATCCGCGCTGCAGTGGCGCTCAATCTCAAGGGCAAGAGCAAGCCGAAGCCCCGGCGAAAATCCCCACTCTAAATTTCGCACAGAAGGCGAAAATTTAGAATGGGGCACCCGGCCCGTGTCGAAAAACAGGCCAGGACCGCCTACTTGATCTTCACGATCCTTTTCTGCGCGATGGGGCTTCACTGTCTGCGCCAATTGCGGAGTCTAACGAAAGGCGTAAGTGCATGACTCCGGGAGGGAAGAATGGTGCGCCTGAGAGATTCGAGCTCCCGACCTTCTGGTTCGTAGCCCAATTTTGGTGCTCACGCCATACCGAACAGTACCGCGAACAGCAAGACAACAACTCGAAGTTGCGTACAAGGCTCGCATCAGCAGTTCGCGCCTTTCGCAAATTCCCTTGGATCACTCAGCAAGCGGTGCGCAAAGGTATCAGCGATGGCTAAAGAGCGCGCGAAGCGGACCGTTAGCGAGTCGTCCCGCGTCGTTCAACTTCAGGAGAACTGACAGGCGAGATCGAGGGCGACTTCGAAAAAGTATGCCGACCAGGAGCAGCGGCGCACACCCTCGAATTGGCGGATCCGCGTGAAAAAAAGGTCTGCCGGCCCCAAACAGAACCACTCTGCAGGGTTCCTGTATCATTATCATTCGGCAGACCTTATATCTTATGCGGTGCTAAATGAACCGCTGCGAAATTGTGGAAGTAAGCGGCGTTGAGCTGGACTGCACCGGGAGAAACGATTGTAGAATACTGTGCGAACACGGTCTCGGCATCGTATAAGTTTGCCCTGGCTCATGGCTTTTTATTGATTGGCATCTTATTTGTGATTATGAAAACGAAGCGTGCTTCCACAATCCTCGTCTTCCTAATATTGATGGTGCCAAATGCGTCAGCGTGGAGCGACGACAGAGAAATGGTCCAGTTGGAAAGCCAACTGGAAGCACTCCAGGATCAGACGACGCGAACGCAGCAAGCCTTCGACGAACGAGTGGGAATTATGCACCGCCTGAACGAGAAAAACGCCGATGCCATAAACAAGCTTCTGACGAGCATAACGGGACTTCAGTCTGCTCTCGATCGGGAACAGATCGATTCTTCGAATCGCAAGGACCGGATATCGGGCCAGATTCAAGAGCTCAATGATAGCTTGGATCAGCTTAAGGCGCGCTTGGCAAGGGTGAGCAAACAGCTACAAGACATAGACGCGATGCGACAGGACTCGAAGATGCGCGCCCAAAAGTCACACTAATCTGTCCGCCACATCGTCCCTTTGCTCTTCAGACGAAACGCTGAGTATGGCAGCGGACTGAGCCATCCCGCTGGTGGAGTGGAAAAGCCACCACATAGAGGTATTGGCCTGCTTTGACCGTGGTGAGCGACATCGTCGCAAGATTTTGCACCTGCGGGGGGTGAAACGGCTAAATCCCGTGCCAGGCGCGGCTTTTAACCCTTGACAATCCGCGGTTGTTGGATAGAGTGGAGTGATTTTCTTGGCCTTGACTGCCGTGTGGCCATTGCGACCGCGAATAAGTTTCCCCTGCGGCATAACGGTTGGCTTCGACGGCGACCTGTGGCTCACGGAAAACAACCATTTAGTATCGGTTTAATATTCGTCGGATCACGGTCAAGTCAACGCTGTCCGAGAAACTATGATTATTAGAGCTAGGTGGAACTGGGAAATTTTCGACGTTGGGGGCCAACGCAGCACTCCAAGATGAGCGGGCGAAAGGGTGAGCGGCTGCATGCAGGGAGAGCCCCTTCTCCACCCGCACGATGAAACGTCAGCAGAATGCCGAGGATCGCACAACCTCGTGCAACCGGACAGATGGGCTTTATTAGTCGCTCCTAGATTCCGAATCCAGCAAGTCAGTTTTGATCGCTCATGAAGTTCCTCCGGCTCTCAAGCGGTCTGATGGCAGGGCGTGTGAAGAATCGCATTAGGGTCCTCCCGCTGGTTCTCTTTTGGGCAGCCTCCGCAACATTCTTATACGCCGACAACCCAGTGCCCACTTGCTCCCTGAGCGTAACTCCCCCGGGTGGCAGTGCCCCCTTGAAGGTAACAGCCTCAGGCGGCTGCACCGATAATCCGATGGAGGATATTGTCGCCGAGGGTATCGATTGGGGAGACGGATCGAAGACCGCGATTGCTCGTAAATCGTTTGCGTCGTTTAGGGTTGGCCATACTTTTGCTGCAGCAGGTACCTTTACAGTTGTATTGACGGCCATCGACATGGTCAGCAATCAGGGAATATCTTCTCAGCAAATCGTTGTCTCTCCACCGAACGCACCGCCCTCATGCACGCTCAAGGTAGCTCCAACCGGCGGCCCTGCGCCGCTCGCAGTGACCGCGAACGGGACCTGTACCGATCCCGAGAATGACATCATCAGCACCGTAATCGCTTGGGGTGACGGAAGCAGCACTATGAGGACAAGTGGCACACACACTTTTAGCAGCCCAGGTTCATTTACGATTACGTTAACCGCGACAGACTCAGCCGGCAATACTGGGTTCGCGTCCCAGACGGTTGCTGTAGGTAATCCGAACGTACCTCCCACTTGCGCGTTGAGCGTAGCACCAGGGAGTGGCCCTATGCCTCTTACCGTAAGTGCGAATGGTAACTGTAACGATCCCGAGAATGACATAGTGAGTACGGTAATTGAGTGGGGCGATGGGGCTAGTACGCAGGGGACGAGCGGCAGGCATACATATCCCAGCACCGGCACGTTTCACGTCGTGTTGACCGCCACCGATTCCGCCGGGGGCACCGGATCGGCAAGCCAGACCGTCGTCGTCGGACCTGCGAGCAACGCGCCTCCCACGTGTTCCACGCAACTTTCGAGTACAAGCGGGAAAGCTCCCCTTAGTGTTACCGTCGATGCAAACTGCACGGACCCTGAAAATGACATTAAGAGTACAGTCATCGATTTCGGCGATGGATTTTACGCTACGGAAACCACTACCCATACATTCGTGCGTGCTGGAACTTTCTCTCTAACAGTGGTCGCTATAGATAGCGCAGGCAATGTTTCCAATACCGCTTCAGGCACGGTATCGGTCAGCGATGAGCCGGCGCTATTTGTGGGCGTCAGCAACGGCCAAATCAAAGTCTTTGACCAATCCGGAAACGTGATCAACACGTTGAATACGGGTCGAGGCGGATCAGTCACTGGAATGTCATTCGATTCGGTGGACGACCTTTACGTTACCAATTTCACTGCAAACGGTGTGACCAAGTTTGCAGGCAGCGCAACCGTGGTCGCAGACTTCGGTACCGGCTACAACTGCAAACCTGAATCTATTGTCTTTGACAACGCTGGTAACGCCTACGTAGGGGAGACCGGATGCAGTCACGCTCTTCTCAAATTCGATGCTTACGGAAATCTGCTCGCAAGCTTCCGGGTGACCACTGAAACCGAGGGCAGTGACTGGATCGACTTGGCCGCGGACCAATGCACAATCTTCTACACCTCTCAGGGAACCTCTGTTTTCAGCTTTAACGCATGTACCAACCAGCAGGGGCCTACCTTAACGACCGGCCTGAATACCGGACTTGGTCTCCGAATACTTCCAGATGGTGGCGCCCTAATTGCAAACAAGCAGGATATTGTTCGTCTCGACTCGACTGGGCGCATTATTGAACGCTATAACTCATCCGGAGAGGGTTGCTGGGTGTCATTGACACTCGATCCGGACGGGAAGTCGTTTTGGGCGGCGGATTACTGCAGCTCGGATATTATTCGCTTCGACATCACCTCGGGCAATCAATTAACGAAATTCAATTCTGGAACTCCAACGCAGACCGTATTCGGAATCGGCATGAGAGGCGACACGTTTGAGACGACGCCTGCGGGCCCCCTCGTCGCTTCGCCACCGACTAAATCCGTCGCGGCTGGACAGAGCGCCTCCTTGCAGCTTACTTTCTCGCCGTCCAGTGCGGCGATGAATCAGACCTTCACATTTACTTGCGCAAACCTTCCCATAGGGGCGAAGTGTTCTTTTTCGCCCGCCACGGTGATGCCCACATCCTCCGTGAGCGTGAATGTAACCATTACCACCACCGGCGGAAGTGCGGGTCTCATGCCTTCGGCCGCTTCGCGCGTGCCCATGTACGCAATATGGCTGCTCGTCCCTAACTTGATCCTACTCTCCAATATTCGAAGGACCGGGAAAAATAAAAAGTTGCTCTTATTTAGTGCCGTCGTTATTGCTGCGCTTATAGCGTCGCTACTCGCATGCGCTTCGTCCATGCGAGGTGGTACTGGCTCGAGCACCGGTTCCCCGACTCCTACGCCAGGTAGCATGACTACGCCGGCGGCTACATACCCTATCGTAATTCGCGCGAAATCGAACTCCCTTGCGAGCTCGACTGTGGTGAATCTCAGTGTGCAGTAAATTGAACTGGGACGGGGGAAATCATGAAGGTCAAAATTAGTGCTCAACGATTGCACCGTGCGGTCGCAGTGCTGCTTTGCTTCCTTCTGTCTCCTTTCGCGGCTCTCAGTTTTGGGGATAACAACTCTAGCTTCGAGCCTGTGGGTAAAATCACGGGACTAGTTTCTATCGCGACACGAAACCGAACCAATCCGCATGCCAGAGATGTGGTGCGTGCAAACGATAATCTAAGTACCAACACATCCGGTCGCATGCGCATCGAGTTACAGGACGGCTCGATTTTGAATGTCGGTTCCGAGAGTGACTTGAAGATCGTTAAGCATAACCCCGCGACCGGCGAAACGTCTGTGGACTTAGCTGATGGGCGCCTTCGTAGTCGGGTAGTCAAGGTCCGAAAATCCGGTAGTAAATTTGAAGTTACGACTCCGAATGCCACTATTGCGGCCATAGGGACAGATTTTTTCTTAGACGTCAGCCATTCTCGGACGCACGTGATTGTGTATTCCGGTGTAGTGGTAGTCATGGAGGGCCGAGGCGTTGCCCACTCCCCCGTGAGATTCGCTCTGGATGTAGCCGCCGGACAGAACATATGGGTCGATGGGAATGGCATCAGTCGATTGCAATTTACGCCTGATGAGGTCGAGCAAGAAACAATTGCCGAAACGGTGATCCCTGACGAGGTTGTCAACCCCATCGCGGCGAATGCCTCGACAAAGACCAAGCATTCTCACCTTCGAAGAAATGTGCTGATTGGGGTGATTGCGGGCGGAGCGATAGTGGGTGCATTGGCAGCGCGTGCTGGATCGCCCTCGTCCCCGCCTACAAATGCTCCACCGACCCCTACAATTCCGCCACAGTAGGAAATGGTGCCCGCCCTTGCCGGAAACGATTGGGGCATGTCATTTGACGATCTTGATCGTTCATCTGCCCCGGTTGTAGTAGTTCAGATCGACCGCCGTATCTTCAAAATGAATGTTCGGAACGCTGTGCCCAAAACAACCGCCAGGACGAGTCCTAGACCGAAAAGGAAAGAAAGAAAGCTGTAGGCTGTCGAGATCGCGATGTACGCTGAAATGTGATTACGCTAGGAAAGCGACTGTATACACGATTTCGGAGACCAGTGAACCTTGCGTCCTTGTAAGATGTTCTGCGGCTTGAGGTCGCGCTGAACAATCCCTTGCGCCGTTCCCAACCCTTGCGCGATCTGCAGTGCGTATTCGATTGCCTTGCGCACCGCCAGCGCGCCGTTCGCAAGCTGCTCCCGCTGTGAGGCAAATACAACCGCCTCCCTCACATAGGCGGCCAGTGTTTTTGTGCGAGGATGCTGATCACGCTGATTCGCTTGAATTCCTTGACATCGCGATCCCCTCCAGCCGGAAGCCGTGAGGCCAGCGACGGCTCCTTCCAGGCTACGGAAACCACGCACAATGGACCACCAGATGGCACTCCGATCGTCCGCGCCACCTCTGTGACCTCCTCGACCATTTCGGCGGGGCGAAAAGCCGGAGGGGCTGTCGGGGGTACGATAAAGCGGTGACCGCCGAGCCATTCCTCCGAGCCTTCTTCGAAGCGCACGATGTCCAGGGCTTTGTCGTTTCGTGAGAGGTAGTATCTGAGCACATCGCGAGTCATGTCGTCTGCGAACAGCGGTGTACCACGCGGAACCGTCCGGCCGATGTAGCTGAGCGCTGCGGTCATAGCACTTATGGGCATAACCCGCGCGTCATTCTCGGGCGAGGAGTGGATGGCCCAGAATGGTGCGACAACGGCACCCAGGAGCAATATCGGCACCGCCCGCCCGCGCGCTAGCCAGGCGAAGGCGGCTGAAATACCCGCCGCGAGAAAGGGTAGCAGATAGGTCTGGTGCCTGGAACCGGCAAAGGGAAACACCCGAAAGAGCGCAGCGATGAAACCCACTACAAAAGGAGATATGACCAGTAGCGCCATGAGCTTCGGCGCTTTGGTCCGGCCCATCAGCAGGGCGGTGAGCCCAGCTACGAAGATCAACATAAACAGAAGCGCTAACGGGTGGAGGCCGGTTGCGTAGTGGAAGGTCTCGAAGAGCGATCTCCACAAAAACCCGAGGAGGGTCTCTTGCCCCGGCGTGTAAAAGTAGTGCCTGAGATAGTTCAAACTTCCGCTGGGATTGAACACGCTCGCCCGGCGAATATGGCCAAAATATAAACCGCCTAGCAATGCCGCGAGGACAAAGTGGTTCACAACCATCGTGAAAACGATACGCCGGGGCATATCGCCCTGGAGCAATCGGGCCACGACATAGAGGCCAAGAGAGCCCAGAACAATGATCGTAGTGTAGTTCGTCAGCAAGGCGCCCATCAGGAAGAGTGCCTGAAAGATCGCCCAGATTGTCGAGTGCTCGCTGAATGCGCGCTCGGTCGCGTAAAGAGACCCGCAAACGAAGCAAAGTAGAAGGCCATACTGGCGGACTTCGGTTGAGGCAGTGATAGCCACTGGGGCTATCGCCATGAACCCAAGCCCGGCAAGTGCGGCAATCTCACCGAGGCTGCGGCGCAGCCATCCGAATACGAGACCGAGCGCCGCAGTTCCGCCTGCGAGGCTCGGCAACCGGAGAATCAGCTCGGTCCGCCCGAAGACGAGAAATCCGTGTAGGACCAGGATGAACAGCGGCGGGTGCGCCAACATGAGGGCTGCCGTGCAGGCGCCAAGCCAACTCGCTGGCCTGGCCGCGCCGAAGTGTTCGGCTTCATCAGGGTTGAGGTAGCAGGATCCAGCGTAGGCAAGGCGTATCGCGAATGCCGCAGCGATGATCCCTAGTGCGAACCAGTTCGAGTTCTTGATGACCCACACCTCGATCCGATCACACTCCGCGGTGTATTTGGTCGACATGATGCCCTTCCCGTCCCTCGAATTCCACAAGGCCGCTAGGCGGGCTCAGTCGGTCGGATGTCCGGCCCAGATTTCCAACGCGATGAACGTCAACACCACGGGCGGTTGTGGAGCTACCGAGGGTATCCCTTAGTCGTCTGAACTTTGGTTGGGCCTGACCTTGGGGTCCTAAGACGTCGCAGCTAGGAACAGAGGAAGCGAATCCACTGCAAAATCGGGGGATTTTTTCGAAGAGCGGCGCGCAGGAACGCTAGTGCGGGGGTTCTGGCTTGTCAATGGCACTTTAGTGCGGTGGCATTGCTCTCTCTACCCCACGGCTTCTGTGCCTCCGAACCGCTCACTGGCGTAAACAGGTTGCACGCGCACGCCGCAAAAAGTGCATGACAGGCCCTAATTCATGTGACAGGACTGTCAATAATATGACGCATGGCTCCTCTTGAGCGGTGCCGGTCAGCTATCCACTAGTTGGTCCACTAGGCCCCTCCCAACAACCTCCGTACCGCGCGCATGAACTTGACAGGCCTGTCAGCCATTTATTGCGTATCCGTGACCGGCGGGCGGGGGAGTGGCGACCGTCGGAGTGCGACGGACGCGTGAAGAAGTGACAAAATTAGGTGACATAAGTCGTTGTCCGCCTTCGGAACCAGAAAAGCAAGGAGGATGTCCAGGCCTACCTGGGGTGCGCGGACGCATGGACGGATTTTCCTGACCCATTTTCTGGCTGTAAAATCCAAAGTGAGTTGCGATGAACAAAAAAGACAGGAATTGACTGGCTAGGCAGCCCAAACTCTGCTTTGCAGGAGAGAGGTCTGAAATGCCGGTGTACATACCGCAAGGGAAGATGCGCACTAAGCGCCGCGAATTCTTTGAAGTCGCTAACGACCTGAATGCTGAGCGGCGAGCGTCACAGAGAATTCGTGTTGTCGCCGGAAGAGGAAAGCAAATATCTTGCAGCCGCTGGCGTGCCTCTCGCCTTCATCGCAACGGTGCTTGCAGACACTGGAATGCGTCCAGAGGCATGCTATCGCCTCCGATGGGAGTACGTGACGTGGGTCAATGATCGCCATGGCACGCTGATGGTTACGCACGGCAAGACCGCTGCGTCTCGCCGAGTCTTGCCAATGACCCCCAGGGTTAGGAAGTTGCTCGAAGAGCGCTGGGAGGCGACGGAAAAGCCAATAGAGGGATGGGTCTGGCCAGCGCCCACCAAGAGTGGGCATGTCGAGCCCTGCAGTTTGAAGAAGCAACACGCAAAAGCGCTGAGGCTTTCGAAGATCCGTGCGTTCGTGCTCTACAGCTTAAGGCATACGTTTCTGACTCGCCTTGGAGCATCGGGTTGTGACGTGTGGACGTTGGCCAGGATCGCTGGCCATAGTTCGGTGGCCATTTCCGCCCGGTACGTGCACCCGTCAGAGGACTCCGTTCTCCTCGCTATGGAACACCTGAGTGGGCACAAAACTGGGCACACTTCCGCAAGACCAGAGATTGAGGAGCGTGGGGAAAGGCTTCTAAGTGAGTGATCTGAGAAGGAAAGAATGGTGCGCCCTGAGAGATTCGAACTCCCGACCTTCTGGTTCGTAGCCAGACGCTCTATCCAGCTGAGCTAAGGGCGCGTTGTGGGGTGACGGCCTGCGGCGACCTCGATTATAGCGAAAGCCTGGGAACTTGATAAGATGCCGCGCGCGGATATTGTCTCCGCGGCGGAGGTGCTGTGAGACTGATCGGACGAATCATTCTTTTGGGCATCCTGCCTGTGAGCATGCTCTTTTCTGCTGGTGTCGTGCCTTCGTCCCGGGCGCAGGCTTCCAACGCCAATGTGGCGACTGAAAGCGGGCACGCTGGTTCGGCGCAGCCTTTCGACGTCAAAGCGGCGGTGGACGATTATCTTGCCCGGATCCCGGCCGACAAGCGGACGCGCTCTGACGCTTATTTTGAGGGCGGCTACTGGCTTCAGTTGTGGGATTTTCTTTCCGTCGGAGTGGTGATGTGGATTTTGTTGCGCTTTCGTTGGTCGGCATGGATGCGGGATGTCGCGGAACGGGTCACACGCTTCAAACCGCTGCAGACTGCGCTGTACTGGACGGAGTTTATCGTGCTGGTCAGCGTGGTGCTTTTTCCGCTGACGGTGTACGAGGGATTTTTTCGCGAGCACAAATACGGCCTCTCCAACCAGTCGTTTGGGCAATGGATGCGCGACCAGGTAGTCGATCTGGGGTTGACGGCGGTGTTAGGGGCCATTCTGCTGGTGGTTTTGTTTAGCTTGGTCAGAAAATCGGGCAAGAACTGGTGGGTGTGGGGCAGCCTGGTGTCGCTGATCTTTACCGCATTTGTGGTCCTGATTGCACCGGTTTTTATTTTTCCTCTGTTCAACACGTTTACCAAGCTGGAGGACCCTCGCATCAAGGAGCCGATCCTGAGCCTGGCGCGCGCCAACGGAATTCCGGCTACGGATGTTTACGTGGTTGACGCATCCCGCCAGTCCGACCGGGTGAGCGCGAACGTGAGCGGCTTTGGCGGGACTCTGCGGATCACGCTCAACGACAATCTGCTGAAGCGTTGCAGCCTGGCGGGAATCGAGTCGACCATGGGCCACGAGATGGGGCACTACGTGTTGAACCATGTCTTCAAAGGCCTGGTGCTGAACGGGATCGTCATGGTGGTCATGTTTGCTCTCTTGAACTGGGGTCTCAGACGCCGGGTCGGCGCGCTGGGGAGAGAGCTGGGGAATCAGGGGGATCACCGATGTTGCGGTGCTGCCGCTGGCGGTGCTGCTGCTGGCTACATTGTCTTTTCTGCTGACTCCGGTGAACAACACGATCACCCGGACCATGGAGTACGAAGCGGACATGTACGGCATCAACGCCAGCCAGCAGCCGGATGGGGAAGCGGAAGTTGATCTGATGCTGGGAGAGTATCGCAAACTCGATCCCGGGCCGATTGAGGAATTTATCTTTTTTGACCACCCCAGTGGGAGGACGCGGATCACGGCGGCGATGCGGTGGAAGGCGGAACATTTGCCGGGAGCGCCGGTGGGCGGGGCGAGGCAATAGGCGGCTTTTGTCGTGCTGGCCTCTTTCGGCCCCTTTCAGGGCTTCCCCTTCTTCGCCGGTGAACCCAGGGCTTACGCCCTGAGCTAGATTCTTTTCACCGCTTCGCGGCTGGTCGTGGCAATCGGGAGCTACGACGCGGCGCGTAACTCGGATTTTGGGCTCGGCTAAAAGTGGCTACCATGGCGGCTTTTAGAGGATTTCCACAGGATTTCGGCAGGCTTCGTGCGAAGGAGTTTGGCTAACGTAAATTGTTCCCCCCAAGGAGCAATTCCTACTCGATTACCAAAGATTGGGGCTTAGCATTTTCAGCAACTTGAGAGTGGCAACGGGGGTGCTTTACATCTCGACAGACGAAGTGGCGCGCAACGGGGCGCTCCAGAGAAAAAACTTCGGCCAGAGGTTTTCTTGAGCGCCCCTTGCATTTTTTACAGAGACAGCCCTCCCCAACCCCAACCGACTGTTATTTTCCGATTCTTTCTTGATTGCCCCAAACTCCAGGTAAAGGGCTTTAATATCAGTTTTTGGCCCCCAGGTCGGTGGAGACTGCACCCGCAGCCAACCCAGGCGCTAAAGCGTAGTCTGGCTTCTGGGTCTGCCGCACGAGTGAATGCGTGCCCTTCCCATTTCGTTGTTGACCCTACAATCTTAACGTCGCTTGCGGAACTCAGGCGAGAACGAGTTGTTCACCGAGATCGAGGCCAGTGCTTCGCAGCAAGTTTGCCATCACGGGTTCCTTGAAGCGGGAAGCATCAAACTCGACGCGGACGATGCGCTCTGCTTCGTTAAACGTGATTTGCCGGACACCATACACTTCGCGCACGGTGTCAAGGGCGCGCATGGTCGCCTCTCGCAGAGGAGTGTGATAGCGGTACGCCACTTCCAAGTGAGTCATCGGGCCTTTCGTGGGAAGGCAGAAGCATTACCGCAAAGGATCCGCAAGATACGCAAAGAATATCCCTTGGATCAGTTCGGTCTGCAGGCCTGCCTCTTCTCCCTTTGAAGATACAACAATCGATTGTATAAGCGAATGAATCTAATACTGTCCGGCTGACTCTTTCGAGGCCGGCATCAGCACCTATGGAAGATTTTGCCAAGTCGGCAACGACCGTGAAAGATCCAGTTTGCGGAATGAACGTGGAGCCTTCGACCGCCAAGCACAAGCTTGAGCACGCGGGGAAGCCCTATTACTTCTGCTGCGCTGGTTGCGTGGAGAAATTTCGGGCTCGTCCGAATGATTATTTGGCGCCCCGTCCGGCGGCAGCCGCTGGGTTGGAGATCATCAATATCGCGCCGGCAGCAGCCAAGAAAACGGAGGTAAAGAGCGTTCTGGCGACCCCTGCGACTGCGCCTTCGGCCACGGCTGGCGCTTACGTTTGCCCGATGTGTCCGGAAGTGCGTTCAGCCAAGCCGGAAGCCTGTCCACGTTGCGGAATGGCCCTGGAGCGGGAAACACCGTTGGCCGCAACGCATGTGGAATATACCTGCCCCATGCATCCGGAGATTGTGCGACCGAGGCCGGGGCAATGTCCGATTTGCGGCATGGCTCTCGAGCCGCGCACCGTGACAGCGCAGGAAGAAGAGAATCCTGAACTGCGGGATATGACGCGCCGTTTCTGGATCAGCCTGGCGCTGAGCGCTCCGCTGCTGTTGATTGCCATGGGCGACATGCTGCCGGGCATGCCCATTCAACGTCTGCTGCCGGCGGGCTGGCGACCCTGGATCGAGTTGATTCTGGCTACACCGGTCGTGCTTTGGGGTGGCGCGCCATTTTTTCAGCGTGGCTGGACGTCCGTTGTCAATCGCTCGACCAACATGTTCACGCTGATCGCGATGGGCACGGGCGTGGCTTATTTCTACAGCCTGGTCGCAACCGTCTTCCCACAAATCTTTCCTACTTCGTTTCGCGAGATGGGCGGAACGCCTGCTCTGTATTTTGAAGCGGCGGCGGCGATCACCGCGCTGGTGCTGCTGGGGCAGGTGCTGGAGCTGCGGGCTCGCAGCCGCACGGGAGCGGCCATTCGAGCCCTGCTGGATCTGTCTCCCAAGATGGCCCGAGTCCTGCGCGATGGGCGGCGAGGACGACGTCCCGCTCGAGCATGTGGTTCCCGGCGACCGGTTGCGGGTGCGTCCGGGGGAGAAAATTCCGGTGGATGGCATCGTGCTTGAAGGCACAAGCGGCGTGGATGAGTCGATGATCACGGGCGAGTCCATTCCTGTAAGCAAGGGGCCGGGCAGCCGTGTGATTGGGGCGACGGTGAATGGGACGGGATCGCTGGTGATGCGCGCCGAGCGCGTGGGCAGCGAAACCTTGCTGGCGCAAATTGTGCGCATGGTCAGCCAGGCACAGCGCAGCCGCGCTCCGCATTCAGCGATTGGCGGACCGGGTCTCCGGCTGGTTCGTTCCGGCTGGTGATTGCGATTGCGATTCTCACTTTCGCGGCGTGGAGTTTCTTCGGGCCTGAGCCGCGACTGGCGCATGCTCTGGTGAATGCGGTGGCGGTGCTGATCATTGCGTGTCCTTGCGCGTTGGGGCTGGCGACGCCGATCGCGATCATGGTCGGTACCGGGCGCGGGGCCCACGCGGGGGTGCTGATCAAGAACGCGGAAGCGCTGGAGCTGATGGAAAAAGTGGACACGCTGGTGATCGACAAGACTGGCACTCTGACGGATGGCAAGCCGCGGGTGGCGTCTGTGGTCACGCTAGCGGGTCGCGATGAAAACGAAGTGCTGCGCCTGGTGGCCAGCCTGGAGCAGGGAAGCGAGCATCCTCTCGGAGCTGCGGTGCTGGAAGCGGCCAAAAGCCGCGGCCTGACTTTGGGGAGTGAGAGTGAGTTCCAATCTCACACCGGGCGGGGAGTAAGCGGACGGGTGGAGGGCAAGAAGGTTCTGATCGGAAACGAGAAGTTGTTCGAGGAGAACGGAATTTCTGCGGCGGGGCTGGCGCAGAAAGCGGAAGAGCTGCGGCGCGGCGGACAGACCGTGATCCTGATTGCCGTGGACGGCCAGGCGGCAGGACTGATCGGCATTGCGGATTCGATCAAGGCTTCGGCGGCCCAGGCTCTCGACGAACTTAAGCGCGAGGGGTTGCGGCTGGTGATGCTTACGGGCGACAGCCGGGCCACGGCGGAGGCGGTGGCCAGGACCCTGGGCATCGAGGAATTCGAAGCGGAAGTCTTGCCCGACAAGAAATCCGAGGTGGTACAGCGGCTGCAGAAAGAAGGACGGACCGTGGCCATGGCCGGTGATGGCATCAACGATGCTCCGGCGCTGGCGCAGGCCGATGTAGGCATCGCCATGGGTACGGGCACAGACATCGCGATGGAAAGCGGCGGCATCACGCTGGTGAAGGGCGACCTGGCAGGCATCGTGCGCGCGCGAAAACTGAGCCAGGCGACTATGCGCAATATCCGGCAAAATCTGTTCTTTGCGTTTGTCTACAACTCGCTGGGAGTGCCGATCGCGGCGGGTGTGCTCTATCCGTTCTTTGGGCTGTTGCTGAGCCCGATTCTGGCGGCGGCGGCGATGAGTTTGAGTTCGGTTTCGGTGATTACGAATTCGCTGCGCTTGCGGAAGGTGAAGTTGTAGTGACTAGCGGGTCCGGTGTGTCTCTGATGGATCGCGAGAAAAAGCATTAACCACGAAGGACACTGAGGTACACGGAGCGAACCCTTCCACTTGCCGGATCAGCCCCCCGTACGTGTGCTTCAGGTGGCACAATGGAATCCTGTGAGCGCTGAGATCTCTTCGAAATCCTCATCTTCTGTCAGCAAGCCGGGCATCTCGCGCGCCTGGCGGTCGCTGCGCCATCGAAATTTTCGTTTGTATTTCGGCGGCCAGAGCATTTCTCTGATCGGCACCTGGATGACCCGCCTGGCAACCAGTTGGCTGGTGTACCGGCTGACCGGCTCCGCTTTCTTGCTGGGCGTAGTGGGATTCGCGGGACAGATACCGACTTTCATCTTCGCTCCATTCGCCGGGGTTTGGATTGACCGGCTTGATCGCCGCCAGGTCTTGCTGGTGACGCAGATTTTGGCGATGATCCAGTCGCTTGCTCTGGCCGTTCTCACTCTGGCCCGGCATATCAACATTCAGGAGATCATCTGGCTCAGCGCGTTCCAGGGCCTCATCAATGCCTTTGACATGCCCGCCCGGCAGGCGTTTCTGGTGCAGATGGTGGAGGACAAACAGGACTTGGGGAACGCGATCGCGCTGAATTCGTCGATGGTGAACCTGGCGCGGCTGGTGGGACCCTCGCTGGCCGGCGCGGTGATTGCGGTGTCTGGAGAAGGATCTTGTTTCCTGATTGATGGCATCAGCTACATCGCTGTTATCGCGTCGCTTGCTCGCTATGCGGCTGCCCTCGGGATGGTGAAGCCTACGGCGGATTCCATGCTGGCTCAGCTGAAGGAGGGCTGGGCATACGTTTCGGGCTTCGCCCCGGTGCGTACCATTCTGCTGCTGTTTGCGATCGTCAGCCTGATGGGGTGGCCCTTCACTGTGCTCATGCCGATTTTTGCCGGGAACATTTTGCATGGCGGTCCGCACACTCTCGGGTTTCTGATGGGCGCGGTGGGGATCGGGGCGCTGGTTTCGGCGATATCGCTTGCCCTGCGGAAGACTGTGCTGGGATTGGGCAGAATGATTCCGATCGCGACCGCCTCCCTCGGCGTAGGCCTGATCCTGTTTGGGATGTCGCGGATGCTTTGGCTGTCGCTGCTGCTCATGCTGGTGTGCGGTTTTGGCATGATGCAGCAGATGGCCGCCAGCAACACCATCATCCAGACCATCGTGGAAGACAGTAAACGCGGCCGGGTGATGAGCTTCTACGCCATGGCTTTCGTGGGTATGGCGCCTTTCGGGAGTTTGCTGGCGGGCGGCCTGGCTCACGCTATCGGCGCGCCTCGCACCGTGATGTTGAGCGGGGTGTGTTGCGTCGCGGGTGCGGCCTGGTTCGTCACCCAGATGCCTACGATCCGAAGATTGATTCGGCCTATTTATGTCGATCTCGGCATCCTCCCGGCGGTAGACGCGGCCATACAGGACGGCATAGGCGGGTAAAATCACCGGCCAGATCCAGCCGCGGTCTGCCTCTGAAGTCTTCCTTCCAACCCAAGGTCTTGCACCATTCTGGCAATTGACACTGCGCCCTGCGTATTCAACAATTGCTTCAACATTCCAATCTAACTGGCGGAGGAGACTTTATGGCGGACGACGGCGACGATTCCTGTCGCGTCGGAAGGTAGTGCGGGCAAGTGGATTCTGTTGGCGCTCGCAGTGATCTATGTGGCGGGATCGCTCTATTTCATCTTCGATCTGCGCGGACGTCTCGACAAGATGAGCAAGGACCAGGCGACCAGCAGCACGCAGATTGCCGACCTGGGCAAGCGCATGCAGTCCGCCGAAGCCGATGATGAGACCCTGGCCACGCAGTTGGGCATGACCAAGAAAGAAATGGTGGCGCGGTCCGCCGAGTTGATGCGGCAGCAGAAGGCCTCGGAAGCGCGCCTGGCGGAGCAGCAGAAGCAGCAGATCAGCGCGGTCAGCGGGGAAGTGGCGGGAGTCAAGACCGATGTCGGTGGAGTGAAGACCGACGTGGCTTCGACCAAAGCCGATCTGGAAGCGACCAAAGCCAAGCTGCAAAGCACCATCGGCGACCTGGGAGTGCAGAGCGGGCTGATTGCCAACACTCGCGGCGACCTGGAAGTCCTCAAGCACAAGGGCGATCGCAATTACTATGAATTCACGCTGATCAAGGGAGCCAAGTCCCAGCCGATCTCGACCGTCGGACTGCAATTGAAGAAGACGGACCCGAAGAAGGGCAAGTTCACGTTCAACGTCACCTCTGACGACAAGACCATCGAGAAAAAAGATCGCAACGTCAGCGAGCCCATCCAGTTCTACAGCGGACGCGACCGCATGCTGTATGAACTCGTGGTCTGGACCGTGGACAAGAACAAAGCCACCGGATATCTGAGCACGCCGAAAGGTGCCCCAACGCCGATCACGGCGACCCAATAGAGCGTATGTATCCGGGCAGTCATGTTCTGATCTGCATCGCGCTGCGCACGACGGTGATTTACGGCGTCGTGCTGCTGGGCATGCGGATCAGCGGCAAGCGCGAAGTGGGGCAGATGACGCCGTTCGATCTGACCCTGCTGTTGCTGCTGAGCAACGCCGTGCAGAACGCGATGACCGGTCCGGATACTTCGGTCCTGGGCGGCATCGTCGCCGCCTCCACTCTGCTTCTGCTCAACTACCTGATCGCGGAAGCTCTCCGGCGGAAATCGGCGCTTCCGCAAATTGATCCAGGGCCAGCCCAGCTTGCTGGTGCACGACGGCAAGATCATCGCCAGCCACATGGCCCGGGAGCACGTCACCGTGGATGAACTGCACCAGGCTTTGCGGGAGCATGGAATCGCAGGAATGAACGAGTTGGCGCTCGCAGTGCTTGAAGTGGATGGTTCGATCAGTTGCATGAAGTACGACGACATCAAACCCACCGCATCAACCCACCTGGCGCGCCGAAAGATTTTCAAGAAGCACGAGTAAGACATCCCCCTATTTCGTCAACACCACGGGCAGCGGTTGATCGTAGGGCTGGATCGCCACGCTGAGGGACTTGCGCTTGTCAAAATCGTCCTTGATTACGGGAAAGCTGACGACTATCGTGCCCTGGGCCTGGCCGCCGGGAGGGATCTTGGTCTCGGGCGGAATCGCGGCAATGGCGTGCTCTTTCAGTGCGGGAAAGGCCTGAAAGTAGCGGTCGAAGTCCACGGCGGATGCGGCTTCATCGGTGAATTCGCCTCCGTCGGTGGTGAGCCTGGCTTTGATGTCGTGGATCCAGAGAGATTTTTTGCCTGAATTGTGCAGGGTGACATTTACCGCCACCATGACTGCGTGCTGGTCTGGAATTTCCACTACAGCAATATTGTCCACCGAGCCGTCGCCTTGAGGCTTGGCTCGGGTCACGAAAGCGAAGATCCCGAGGAGGACGGCGGCGACTCCCAGAACAATGGCGACAATCTTCGCCGGAGGAAGATTGCGTTTCGCGGTGCCAAATTCTTCGCCGATGTTGATTCCCGGGCCTGGGCCCAGGTCGATCATGGGAGTCGCATCTGGTTCCGGCGTTGGCTCGGGAGTGGGAGCGGGCGATGGTTGTGAGGACGTATCTTCAGGCATGGGAGGCCTCGGCTGCGGTAATTCTATACGCCTGCGGTTTGCAATTGGCAACTTAGCAATCGGCCACAGCCATGGATATTGGCCAATGCTAGTTGATCGACTTTCCTCCCACAAGTTGCCGCTTGCCGTCGTGCCCCGTATGCTGGTTGTTTTCCTAGATAGGGAGGGTAGGGATGGATTCAAGAGAAGAAGTGCGACGAGTCTCCGTGTACTTGGGAGTTCTTCTTTGTCTAACCGTGACATTTGCGGCTGCCCAGCAGGAGCCCGTGGCGACCTCCGCAGTTCGCGCCGGTCGGTTGATTGATGTGCGGACTGGGCGTGTGACGACCAACGTTTACATCCTGATCGCGAAGGACCGCATTTTGCGAATTGCGGATTCGGCTCCTGCCGGCATTCCGACCGTAGATCTTTCCCGATACACAGTGGTTCCCGGGTTGATTGATTCGCACGCACATGTGCTGGGGAATCCGAAAGACCAGTCTTCCGCTTCCGGATTGCGAATGTCTTCGGCGCAGAAGACGTTGTGGGGAGTGCACAGTTTGCAGATTTGGCTGGACCACGGGTTCACCGCGCTGCGCGATGCGGGCGAGAGCGATTTGGGGTACGGCCAGCTGGCGCTGCGCGACAGCATTGAGAAGGGACTGATCCGGGGACCGCGGATGGTTTCCGCGGGGAACTTTGTTTCGGTGAACGGAGGGCACGGCGACGCGGACGTGCTGGCGCCCGATCAGGAGTTGGCTCGGCGTCCCAACATCTCCGACACGGTTGACGATGTCAGCCGCGCGGTGCGGCGCGATATCAAATACGGGGCGGACTGGATCAAGCTGATGGCCACCGGCGGCGTTATGGATCCGATCAGCGATTACCGGGTCGAGGAGTTGAGCGAAGAGCAGATGGCCAAGGCGGTTGAGGTGGCGCATCGCGCGGGGAAGAAAGTGATGGCCCACGCCGAAGGCGCGGAAGGGATCAAGGCGGCGGTGCGCGCGGGCGTGGACTCGATTGAACACGGCACCGTAATGGATGAAGAAGGGGCGCGGCTTATGGAGCAGCACGGCACCTGGCTGGTGCCGACGCTTTTCTGCTTCCAGCATGATCTGCAGACCGGGACTTCGCAGGGGCGCGATCCGGTCAGCTTCGCCAAGGGGGTGGCCATCGTGAAGGAGCAGGGCCCGGCTTTCAAGCGGGCGCTGGCGCATCATCTGAAGATTGCTTATGGCGTGGATGACGACGTGGATTTTGTGTCGAAGGAATTTGGAGCGCTGGTGAACGGAGGCATGACGCCGATTGATGCGCTGCGGGCGGCGACCGTGAACGGGGCTGAGTTGTTGGGGCGCTCGAATGAGATTGGAACGCTTGAGCCGGGAAAGTTCGCGGATATTGTCGCGGTGGATGGCGATCCGCTGGCGGATATTACGGTGATGGAGAAAGTTGTGTTCGTGATGAAGGGTGGCGAGGTTTACAAGACGGCCAAGTGAAAGGGACTTATGGCCGCGGGCGATTCGCCCGCGGGATTTGAAAATAGCCACGGATTTTCACAAATCACACAGAGAAAATTCAGGTTATGATCCGTGTTGATCCGCGAAATCCGTGGCCTGAATTTGTCTGGAACAGCGCAGACGGGCGGGACGCCCGTCCTCCATTTTATTTACTTCTCGTGGGCCACTGGCAGCGGGTTGCGTTCGGCGTACTGCCACTGGTGCCAGTAGGGATAGATCGGCGTTTGTTCGCTGGCCCGATCGAGAGCCGCGACCTGTGCCGGCGAGAGCGACCATCCTGCGGCCGCGAGGTTCTGGCGCAACTGCTCTTCGTTGCGGGCGCCGATGATCACCGTCGAGACCGTGGGCCGCTGCAGCAGCCAGTTCAGCGCGACCTGGGCAATGCTCTTTTCAGTTTCTTTGGCCACCTGGTCCAACGCGTCGACGACTTTGTACAAATATTCGTCTGGCACCGGCGGGCCCTTCTCGCGGTTACGTGCAGGCGGCTGGTGGCCGGCAAAGGCTGTCCGCGACGAATTTTGCCGGTAAGGCGGCCCCACCCCAGCGGGCTCCAGACCAGGGCGCCGATTCCTTGATCAAGCGCCAGCGGCATCAGTTCCCATTCGTACTCTCTGCCGACCAGCGAATAGTAAACCTGATGGCCGACGTAGCGGGACCAGCCGTAGCGCTGCGAAACGTCCAGCGATTTCATCAAATGCCAGCCGGAGAAATTTGAGCAGGCGATGTAGCGAACTTTCCCGCTCTCGACCAGGTGGTTGAGCGTGCTCAGAGCTTCCTCGACGGGCGTGAGCGCGTCGAATCCGTGAAGGTGATAGATGTCGATGTAGTCGGTGCCCAGGCGCCGCAGGCTGGCCTCGCAGGCCGTGATCAGGTGATGCCGCGACGATCCGACATCGTTGGGCCCTTTGCCCAGGCGAAATGAAGTTTTGGTTGAGATCAGAAGGTCGTGACGCCGCCCCGCGATGGCTTTGCCGAGGATCTCTTCGGAGAGGCCTGCGGAATACACGTCGGCGGTGTCGAAGAGATTGACGCCGGCTTCCAGGCAGATATCGACCAGGCGGGTGGCTTCGGCTACGTCGCTCGATCCCCAGGCGCGGAAGAATTCTGTGCCACCACCGAATGTGCCGGTGCCAAAACTTAGGGCGGGTACTTTGAGGCCGGAGCGGCCCAGTTGTCGGAATTCCATGGAAAATAGATGCGAGACGGTGGGAGGCGATTCGGATTTTGTTGCGAGGGGCGAAAATCCCATGAGGGACTGGAGTCGAGTTCGCTGATAGGGGTCGCTTCGACTTCCGTCCGTTCCTTCGCGAGCGCGAAGGGGCGGATTGCGCACAGGATGACAGGCGAAACCTTGGCCAGCGCTTCTGGAGCCTCTACCAGGCGTGCTTCATGGCTTTGGCGAACTGCTTGTACCGGGAGCGTGTTCAGCACGTCATCTTTGGTGAGCCAGGCGCGGCGGGCTTGCAGGATGCCGAAGCGAATCTTGTCCATGTGGGAGGTGTGGTGGGAGTCGGTGTTGATCACGATTTTCACGCCGTGCTCTTTTGCCAGCCGGAGGTTGACGGTCGTTGAGGTCGAGGCGATCGGGATAGGCGTTCAGTTCCATGGCTACTTTTTTCTTTGCGGCGATCTTCAGCACGGCATCGAAGTCGAAGGCGTAGGCCTCGCGCCGCAGCAACATGCGGCCAGTGGGATGACCGAGCAGCGACGTGTTCGGATTCTCGACAGCCTTGAGCAGACGGTCGGTCATCTCGGCCGGGGTTTGGTTGAAGTGGGAGTGCACGCTGGCGATGACGATGTCCATCTGCTCGAGAACTGAATCGGACAGGTCAAGGGTGCCGTCGGCCAGGATGTCCACTTCGATGCCGGCAAAAATTCTGATGCCTCCGAGCTTGTCGTTCACGGCGCGAATGCGTTGAATGTGCTCGACCGCGCGCTTGTCGTCCAGGCCGTTGGCGAAGGCCAGGTTCTTGGAGTGGTCGGTGATGGCCATGTATTTGTAGCCATGCTCCTGGGCAGCCTCGGCCATTTCTTCGATGGTGTTGCGTCCGTCGGTTTCGACGGTGTGCATGTGAACGTCGCCCTGCAAGTCCGCTTGAGTGATCAGACATGGGCAGAGTGTGGGCTGCGGCAGCATCAATCTCGCCCAGGTTCTCGCGCAGCTCGGGAGGAATGTAGTCGAGCTTGAGCTTGGCGTAGATTTCTTCTTCGGTCTTTCCTGCGACGGGTTTCTCGGTATCGAGTTTGGCCAGGCTGTACTCGCTCAGGGTGTAACCCATCTTCAGGGCGCGCTGGCGCAGGGCCACGTTGTGGGCTTTCGATCCGGTGAAGTATTGCATGGCGGCGCCGAAGGATTCGGGAGGCAGAAGGCGCACGTCCACCTGCATGCCGCTGCGCAAACGAAAGCTGACTTTGTTTTCGCCGCGGGCGATGATTTCCATCAGGCCGGGAAGCTTGATGACGTGCTCGATCAGCTCCTGGCGGGTGGCGTCATCGCAGCAGGCCTTGCCGGTGACCAGGATGTCGAGGTCACCAACGGTGTCGCGTCCGCGGCGCAGCGAGCCGGCGGGCGTTATTTTTTCCACACCGGGATAGTCGCGAAGATGCTCGATGATCTTTTCGGCCTCGCTGTTCGGCAGCATCGAGCAGGAAACGGCCGGCGATGCGGCGATAGTCTTCGATGGCCTTGAGCAGCTTCTGCTCCTGCTTCTCCCCCATGCGGGGAAGCTCGCGAATTTTTCCCTCGCGGGCGAGCTTGGCCACGCCCTCCAGGTCACTTACTTTGTAGGCGCTCCAGATCAGGGCAATGGTCTTCGGGCCCAGGCCCTGGATCTTGAGCAGATCGAGCATGGACGGGTGATACTTCGTAAGCAATTCGGCGTGCAGTGCAAGTTTTCCCTCCTTGAACATTTGCTGCATGTTCACCAGCATGCCTTTGCCGATGCCGGGGATGGCCAGCACTTTCTTGGGATCGTCAATCAGGTCGGCGATCTGCTGGGTCTGGGCTTCGATGGCTTCAGCGGCGTTGCGGTAAGAGCGAATGCGGAAGGAGTCCTGCCGTCGATTTCGAGCAGGTCGGCGGTTTCGTAGAGAATGCCGGCGATGGCTTTGTTGTCCATTTGCGGTAAAGATTAAACAAGTTGTGGCTGCAGGGGAAGGTCAGGTGATTTGGATAGTTCGTTACTCATGCGAGCAAGGGCAAGATGCCCTCGCGATAGCTGGCGGGACGCCGGCGCTACCAAAAGCCTCGCCGCCGGGCAACGGTAGTAACCCCGAGGGCGCCTGGCTTCTCTCTGACCTTACGACGCCTTGGTGACGTTGGCGGCTTGCGGGCCCTTTTGCCCCTGGGTGACCTCGAACTCGACTTGATCGCCTTCCTGAAGACTCTTGTAGCCCTCAGATGTGATCGCGCTGTAATGCACGAAGACGTCAGGGCTACCATCGTCGCGTCCTATGAAGCCGTAGCCCTTGGCGTTATTAAACCACTTCACCGTACCTTTCAAACGTTCCACGTACGCCCCCTCGGGCACGTTCTCTTGCAATGCGAGGCCGTACCCTGCATTTGAGGCAATTGTGCTGCCAGAGAAAGAGTGCTGTCAAGAGAATGCGGCACAGAAAAGCCGCTATTTGCGCGGCTTTGAACCACTTCCGCGACTGGCTCAGCCAGAGGATCCCGGCAATGGTCTTGCCGTCTTTGATGGTGCGCCTCATGACCATGCGAACGGCGGCCGAAAGCGGCACCATGCGAATGTGGATGACCTCGTCCGCCTCGGGTTGAGCCGGGCCGGCGCGCAGTCCGCGCGCGAAATACAGATTCATGGCCTCGGCCAGAAAGCCCGGGCTGGCATAGAACTGCAGAATGCGGCGCCATCGCGACGCGGTGTAGCCGGTCTCCTCCAGGAGTTCGCGTTTGGCGGCGTGCAGGTCATTTTCGCCTTCGTCGATTCGTCCGGCGGGCAACTCCCAGAGCATTTGGCGGGCGGCGTGACGGTACTGGCGCTCGAGCAGAACGCGAGGCTCTGACTTGCCATCTTCCATCGCGAGGATCACCACCGAACCGGAGTGATGCACGATGTCGCGGCGAGTGCGCACACCGCTGGGTTCGAGGACTTCGTCGGCGGTGACGCGAAAGGCGGGTCCGTGGTAGACCACGCGGGATGAGAGCACGCGGCCTCTGCGGGTTTTCTTGCGGGACGATTTGGGCATGGAAATACTATAAAGCAGGTGGCACTGCCGCGCGGGCGAGTCGCCCGCGGCCACACAGTTTGTGGTGAGGGAGGTGCTATGCTGCGACGATGGTACGGAAACCATGCATCGCGATTGTGGGGCCGGGAAGACTGGGAACGGCGCTGGCGCTGGAGTTACGGCGGGCGGAATATTGCATCAGCGAGATCGTGTCCGGAAACAGCAGTGCATCCCGCAGGAAGGCCCGCGCACTCGCCAAACTCGCGCACTCCAGAACGGCAAGCGCGGGAGGGCGTCTTCACGGGGATCTGGTCTGGTTCTGCGTGCCGGACCGCGAGATTGCGCGGGCGGCGCGGCAGCTTGCAGACGCAGCGGACTGGCAAGGCAAAGTAGCGCTGCACTCGAGTGGAGCGCTGGGAAGCGACGAACTTCGTGGGTTGCGCCTCCGCGGTGCGGCCGTGGCTTCGGTACATCCGTTGATGACATTTGTGCTTAGATCAGTTCCTACGCTCAAGGGCGTGCCCTTCGCCTTGGAAGGCGATCCGGCAGCCGTGAGGGCGGCACGAAGAATCGTACGGGACCTGGGTGCAGAGACCTTCCCGATTTCCAGGAGCAGGAAAATGGCTTACCACGCTTGGGGCGCGTTTACCTCACCGCTCCTGATGGCATTGCTGGTGACGGCGGAAAGCGTGGCGCGTGCTGCGGGGCTTTCGACTGCCGGGGCCCGGAGGAAGGCGCTGCCCATTTTGCGTCAGACGTTGGCTAATTATGAAAGGCTTGGTCCGTCGGGAGCTTTTAGCGGACCGATTGTGCGTGGGGATGCGCAGGTGGTGCGAGAGCATTTGAAGGCATTGAAGGGAGTTGCCCGAGGCGAGAGCGATTTATCTGGCATTGGCGCGGGCTGGATTACGGCATTTGCCTGCGCGCAATCGGGGACGATTGAAAAAGGTGCTGAAGAAGTAGTGTGTTCTTCGCGAATCGGCGGTGTGCGACTTAGCGTGAACTCTGGGTTCAAAAGAAGATAGGGGTTCTTCGACTCCGCAACGTCTTTGTTTCGCGAAGAAGTTACTGCGCCCAGGATGACACGGGGTTTTAGCTGACCATTAATCTTTCGATTTGTCGGGAGAGGCCGCTGGAATCGTCACAATCCACGACCACGGCGCAGAGGCGGACGTCGCCGGTGGCGGCTTCGAAGCGGGCTGGCATGTTGTTCAGGAAGCGGGCGATGATCATTTCTTTTTGCACCCCGATCACGCTGTCGTAGGGGCCCGTCATGCCCACGTCGGTGATGTAGGCGGTGCCGGCCGGCATCACTCGCTCGTCGGCAGTCGGAATGTGGGTGTGCGTGCCAACCAAGGCTGTGACGCGTCCGTCGAGGTACCATCCCATGGCAAGTTTCTCGGAAGTGGTCTCGGCGTGAAAATCGACGAAGATTACTTTGGCCTTGATCTCTTTCAACAATTGGTCGGCAACGCGGAACGGGTCGTCGTTGGCGGCCATGAACACACGTCCCTGAAGATTGATCACGGCGTAGGGGACACCCTTTTTGCTCCCCTCATATACGCCCCAGCCTGGCAATTCAGGCGCGTAGTTGCCCGGGCGCAGCAGACGGCGGGCCGGGCTGTGCTGGTTCCCGTCTGCGCTTTGAAAGTAGTCGATAATCTCGCGCTTGTCCCAGATGTGATTGCCGGTGGTGATCACATCGATGCCCAACTCGAACAAATCTTCCGCTAACGGCCCCGTGATGCCAAAGCCCCCAGCAGAATTCTCCCCGTTCGCAATCACCAGATCAATGGCGTGGTCTTTTACCAGGCCGGCGAGACGGTCTTTGACGATATTGCGTCCGGGACGTCCGAAAATGTCGCCGATGAAGAGAATATGCATGGTTGAAGATTATGCTTCGATGTTAACACGATGAAAATCAGTCGTTGGTCGTCTCCTCGTTGGTCTTTGGCCAACGACCGACGACTAACGACCAACCACGAGCTCTGCGGTTTTCAGAAAATCGTAGTTGCCGGAGGAATTCAGCGTGAGGTTGCGGACTCGTTTGGAGTGCACCAGGACGTTGTCGAAATACCAGAGATTGATGTAAGGCAATTCGTCGGCCAGAGTGCGCTGGATTTCTGCGTAGAGCTGTTTGCGCGTGTTTTGGTCGAGTTCCTGGCGGGCCTGGTCAACCAGTGCGTCAATTCGCGGATCGGCAAAGTATCCGCGGTTGGCACCGTTGGGAGGGAATTTGGACGAGTGAAAGAGGTATTCGAAGATGTCGGGGTCTTCATTGCCTCCGATCCAGCGCAGGGAATAGAGCTGGAACAGTCCGTGGGTCACGTCGGAGAAGAAGGTCGCGAATTCGAAGGTGCGAATATCGAGTGCGATTCCCACCTGGCGCAGTTGCTGCTGCAGCACCGCCGCCATCAGGCGCGTGCTCTCCTCGGTGGACGATTTCATGGTGAGATGAAAGCGGACACCGTTTACCTCGCGATATCCCGCCTGCTCGAGCAGTTGACGGGCGCGCGCGGGATCGTGGTCATAGGAAGGCACGTCGCCGTTGTAGGCCCAGCTCTCCGGGGGCAGAACGCTGTTGGCGGGGCGGGCGAAACCGCGCATCAGATATTCGAGAAAAGGGCGGCGGTCAATGGCATAAGCGAGCGCCTGCCGCACGCGCTCATCTTTGAGAATGGGATCGCGCAGATTGAATGCCAGATAAGACAGGACCGTGCCGGGAGCACGCAGCACGGCGAGATTGGTGTCGCGCTCCAGGGTCAACACCATGTCGGAGGTCAGGGCGTTGATCGCTATGTCGGCGCTGCCCTTGCGCAGTTCGAGCGCCCGCGTGGTTGTGTCGGGCACGACGATGAAGCGGACATTCTTGAGATGCGCTTTCTCTCCCCAGTATTCGTCGTTAAGCGCGAGCACAACTTCTTTGTCCGGCTCGGCACTGACGAACCGAAAGGGCCCTGAGCCAATGGGCGTGCGGCTGATCTCGTCGCCGCTGCCGTAGGGCACGATGCCCATGGCGCCGTCGGAGAGATTCCACAGCAGGGTAGCGAAAGGCTGTTTGAGGTGGAAGACGACGGTGTAGTCGTCGGGGGCGTCGATGTGATCTACAAATTGGTAGACACTGGCCTTGGCGCTGCGAATCTTTCCCTGCAGCAGAGAATCGAAGGTCCACTTTACGTCGCGGGCGGTCAGCAGACGGCCGTCGTGAAACTTTACGCCGTGATGCAGATGGAAGACGTAGGTGAGCGGATCGGGAATGTCCCAGCGTTCGGCGAGGCCTGGGGCGACGTTGAGATGCGCGTCACGGGTGAGCAGGTCGTCGAAGATAAGGTCGTCGATGCGTTCGGATTGCGCGTCGAGGCCAACGCGGGGATCGAGGTTGGTGGGGCTGCTCTCGATGATCATCACCAGGGTGTTGGGATCGGGTTTCCTGGAGCAGGAAAGAGTGAGGGCCAGGCATAAGGCGCAGACGAGAGTTGGAGAGATTTTCGACGAAGTCAAAACCAAACACAAGGTCCCGCGACTCGTTTCGGCGCGCGAGCGCGCCTCCATCTTCGCTCGGGCTGACAGGGGGATGTGATGGTTAGGCATACGAGATCTTTCCCAGGATCGCTGGCCGGTTGGCTCCCGTCGCGGAGGGAATATTCGATGGCCGGTGGTTCCAGGTTTCGTATGCCATAAGGGCGAAGGCGGCGGCTTCTTTGGCTTCGGAGGGTAGTCCGAATTCGTCGGAGGCGCGAATGGTCAGATGCAGTGGCCGAAGTTCATTGGCGAGCATGGCCAGCAAAGTCGGGTTATTAGCGCCACCGCCGGAAACGACGAAATCTCGAAACTTTCCGCGACTTGGCAGCACGAAGCGGCTTATGGCATCGGCGATCGAACGCGCTGTCAACGCGGTGGCCGTGGCGACGACATCTGGCTTGCTTGCGCGTCCACAACGGTTGACGAAACGCCGGGCGAATTCGCGTCCGAATTCTTCGCGTCCTGCGGTTTTCGGCGGCTTGCGGCGGAAGAATGGCAGGCGCAGGAGATCGGAGATAACCGGTATCGAGAATTGCGCCCGACGCAGCGATGCGGCCGTCACGATCGTAGGGCTGGCCGAAGAGCCGGTCGGTGACGGCGTCAATCAGCATGTTGCCGGGGCCGGTGTCGAAAGCCGTAACCTGTTTAGCGGTTGCGCTTGCCGGAATTGCTGTGAGATTTGCGATGCCGCCGATGTTTTGCACGATGCGGCCGACCTGCGGATCGCGATAGAGCAGGTAGTCGAGGAAGGGGACCAGCGGGGCGCCTTTGCCTCCGGCGGCCATGTCGGCTGGACGGAAATCGGAGACGACCGGGACGCCGACGCGGGCGGCGAGCACGGCGCCTTCTCCGGTTTGCCAGGTGACGGCCAATTTGCGGCCCAGGAATTTGGCGGGCTCGCCCTGATGGTAGAGAGTCTGGCCGTGGCAGCCGATCAGTTCTGCTTTCAGGTGGAAGCGCCGTTGGGTGGCGAGTACGGCTTCGGCGTAGAGTTCGGCCAGCAGGAAGTTTAAACGCGCCAGGTTGGCGACGCTGGCTTGCTTTGCGTTCATGGCTTCCATCACAGCCTGGCGGACTTTTTTCGGATATGGGTATTCGGCTTGGGCCAGGAATTTGAATGCGAGGTTAGCAGAGCTGGAAGCACGCGGGCGGGGACGCCCGCGCCACACTACGTCGATCAGGGCTACGTTGATGCCGTCGGCCGATGTGCCGCTCATAATGCCAGCGACGATCATGAGGCTGCTGCTCCTGACTTGGAGCGGCCAACCTGCTCACTGAGTTGCTGTACCTGGCGGGAAAGTTTCTCCAGCTTGGCCAGCGTGGGGGGCGGCGGGCGGCGCTTCAGTGCGGATGATTTTTTCTTGAAGGCCAGCACGCGGGCCGCGGAGTCTGCTACGCGCTGGGCAAACTTGCGGTCACTCTCAGCCTCTTTGATCAGGGCTTCGTAGGACCGTGTGACGTACTCTTCGATGTGGCAGATCAGGCAGAGATCGCCACCGGCGCGGATGTGTTCAATGGCTGCCTGTTCGATGGGCGCAGCTTTTAACACGCCTCCCATTTCCAGGTCGTCGGAGACAATCAGTCCGCGGTAGCCGATCTTCTTTCGCAGGACATCGGTGATCCACTTTTTTGAGAGCGATGCCGGGCTTTGATCGTGGGTGATGGCGGGATAGCTGGCGTGTCCGATGAGGACCATGGGCAGCTCACGGCGCAGCGTCCGGTACGGGTACAAGTCTTCTGACCAGAGATGTTTCCACGACTTGTTGATGGACGGGAGTTCCATGTGGGTGTCGAGGTTGGCCTCGCCCAATCCTGGAAAGTGTTTGGCTGAACCTACGACGTTGGCGGAAGCCAATCCTTTGAGAAATTCGCGGGCGTAGAGGACTGCCTGCTTTGGATTGGCCGAAACCGCGCGGGAACTCATGACGGTTTTCGAGGCTTCGAATGCGAGGTCTACGACCGGCGCGAAATCCGTATTGAATCCCAATGTCCGGCAGGATTCGCCGATTACTTTGCCGTGCTTGCCGAAGAGTTTGCGATCACCGGTGGCGAAGACGTCGGCGGCGGAAGGAGTTCGGCCGACGACGTTGCGGAAGCGGTCGACGCGGCCTCCTTCCATGTCCACCGCGGTGAAGAGCGGTGTCGAGACGCAGGCCTGGCAGTCCTTGAGCAGTTTGTAGGTTTGCTCTCCGCCGGTGATGTTGCGAGCGAACAGGATGACGCCAGCGGGTTGTACACGGGTCAGTAGGGTGGCAAGGTTGGAGGACATTTCGGTGCCGTCGAAGCCGATGATCAGCAGTTGACCGATGCTGCGGTGAAGATTAGAGGAGCTTTTCTGTCTCGCCATTATGGATAACTATTCAAGTGTCACTTTATTTCTCGACCGACAACCTAATTTCTTAAGAACCTCAGCGGCTGAAGCCGCCTCTCTCTCAAGTTCAAATGCAGCGCTAAGCGTTGCTCCACCCAAAACTCAGGCCAATTTCACTCCACCTGCTTTTTCAGTTGGGCCAGCAGATTCAGCGCCTCCAGCGGAGTCAGAGAGTTCAAATCTACTTCCCGTAACTTGTCCAGAACCGGTTGCGACAGCGGCGTGAAGATCGTCAACTGCGCCGGCGGCGGGGTTGAACCCGGCGACAGATGTCCCATCAATTGACGTTCTGCACTTTCGTGCTCCGCCAGGACTTCGCGGGCACGCACGATCACTTCATGTGGCAGTCCAGCCAGCTTGGCCACTTCGATGCCATAGCTGCGATCGGCCGCGCCGGGCGCGACTCTGCGAAGGAACGCGATCCCGCCACCGGTTTCTTTCACCGTGACGTGATAGTTCTTGACGCCGGAGAGTTGCTCGGCCAGTTCGGTCAATTCGAAGTAGTGGGTGGCGAAGAGGGTCTTGGCCCGAGTGCGGGAATGAATGTATTCGACCGCTGCCCAGGCGATCGCCAGGCCATCGTATGTCGCGGTGCCGCGGCCCACTTCGTCGAGCAGTATCAGCGAACGTGGCGTGGCGGTGTGCAGGATGGCGGCGGTTTCCGTCATCTCAATCATGAAGGTGGAGCGGCCGCGGGCCAGGTTGTCGCTGGCGCCGATGCGAGTGAAGACGCGATCCACTAGCCCCAGACGAGCCGAACGTGCGGGCACGAACGATCCAGCTTGCGCCATGATTACCGTGAGCGCAGCTTGCCTGAGATAGGTGGACTTGCCGCCCATGTTCGGGCCGGTCAGCACCATGATGGCGTTGGTGGTTGAATTCAGGAAAAGATCGTTGGGGACGAAACGGTCTCCGCTGCCCAGTTCCAGTTGTTCGATCACCGGGTGGCGGCCGGCAACGATTTCAATGTCGGTGGAATCGTCAAATCGGGGACGACAGTAGTCGCGTGAGGCTGCGATTTGGGCAAGGGCAGCTAGGACATCGATTTCGGCCAGGGCAAGCGCGGTCTGGCGAATGCGGCGGGCTTCTCCCGCAATCGCCGAGCGCAACTCGGCAAACAGCCGGCGCTCGATGTCTACGATCTTTTCCTGGGCGTCGAGGATTTTGGATTCGTATTCCTTCAACTCCGGGGTGGTGAAGCGCTCGGCGTTGACCAGCGTCTGCTTGCGTTCGTAGTCCGGCGGGGCCAGGTGCGAATTCGCCTTCGAGATCTCGAGGTAGTAGCCGAAGATCGAGTTGAACTTTACCTTCAGGCTTGCGATACCGGTTCGCTGGCGCTCCCGCTGCTCGATCTGGGCGAGGAATTGTTTGCTGTTGCGACTCAGGTCGCGCAGTTGGTCGAGCTCTTTGTCGGCACCGGGCTGAATCACGCCGCCGTCGCTGAGGGAGATTGGGGGCTCCGGGATGATGGTGCTTTCGATGCGCTGGCGGAGGTCGGTTAGTTCGTCGACTGACTTGTGGAGTGTGGTGAGGCGATCGGGAAAGCTTTCATTTGGTTGGGTGATTGGCGTTGCCTGCGCGGCCGAGTCGACCGCGGCCACGTGAGTATGGCTGCTGCCGAAGCGTTCGAGCGTTTTGCGGACTGCGGGTAGCTTCGCTAGAGATGCGGCCAGGGCAAGAACATCGCGCGGGTTGGCGGTTTCCAGCGTGACCCGGCTGAGCATGCGCTCCAGGTCGAGGATGCCATCCAGGGCACGACGAAGTTCTTCGCGGGCGATGGTTGCTTTTACTTGGGACTCGACTGCGTCCAGACGGGCGTTGATCTCCGCGATGTCGATCGAGGGACGCAGCAGCCAGGAGCGCAGCAGCCGCTTGCCCATGGGAGTGACTGTGGCATCGACGGAGCGAAACAGAGTGACGCCAGCGTCGGCGCCGGCGAATAGCGGCTCGATCAGTTCCAGATTGCGCACCGTGACGGCATCGAGCACCAGACAGGTTTGACGTTCGTAGAAGCCGATGCGATCTACGTGACTTAACGTTCCGCGCTGGGTGGAGCGAACGTAATAGAGGATGGCGCCTGCTGCCGCGGCCGCAGCCGGTTTGCCCGACAGGCCGAAGCCTTCGAGCGATAGGACCCCGAAGTGGTTTTCCAATAGGGGGATGGAGTGGTCGGGGGCAAGGATCCAATCGTCTAGGGGAGTTTCGGCGTAGCCGGAGGTAGTTGAGACTTTCGCGGGCGAGGGCGCCCGCGCCACACTCGACCCCTCGAATAGCGGGGCTGATGATGCGTAGAGGACTTCTTTAGGTCGCAATTGCTGGATTTCTTCCTGGATTCGTTTGGCAGCGTCTGCTGCCCTGAAACTCGGTGGCACGGAATTCTCCGGTGGAAAGGTCGAGGGCGGCGAAGCCGACGCGCTCGCCGATCTGGGTGACCGCGGCGAGGAAGTTATTCTCTTCAGAACTCAGGGAAGAATCTGCGGCGGTGCCCGGGGTGACAACGCGGGTGACTTCGCGCCGCACGAGTTTTTTCGCCACGCGTGGATCTTCAACCTGTTCGCAGATCGCGACTTTGAAACCTTTGCGGATCAGCTTTGAGATATAGCCTTCGGCGGCGTGGTGGGGTACACCGCACATGGGGATGGCGATGCCTTTTTCTTTGTTGCGCGAAGTGAGTGTGATTTGCAGCTCGCTTGCGGCAAGGACGGCGTCGTCGAAGAAAAGCTCGTAGAAATCTCCCAGGCGGAAGAACAGCAGGGCAGTGGGGTGCTCCTTCTTGATGGCGGCATACTGCCGCATCAACGGCGTAGACGGCTCGGTCATTTCAGCGGGGTTCGTGGGCGGATTATAACAAAGGCGGTGGTGATTTCCGGGTGACGGAAATCACGATGTACCCGGGTTCCTTTCGCTCCTTCGGAGCTTGCTGGTTGACGCTCGCCAACCCGGGGCTTACGCCCGGGGGCTTCATTCTTTTGCCGCTTCGCGGCTGGCGCGGGTTACGTTTACCCACCTGCTTACGTGAGAGTCGCTCGCGCTCGGCCGCGCTGGACGCCAGATCGCAGTTGACGTGGCCTCGGCGCCGATGTTTTCCTTACACGCCATGGAATTGCGTAAGGATCCGATTACCCGCTCCTGGGTGATTACGGGCGACGATGTGCCTGACCACGCTCCGCGCGCGGAAGGCTTCTGCCCGTTTTGTGCCGACTCACCGGTGGCGGCACAAGTGGTTTCGAACATGCCGGGAGTTGAGGGTGGTCCATGGTCGGCTCGTGCGGTGGTGCATCCCGCGCCGCTTTATCGGATTGAAGGCGAGCCGAACCGGCGGGGCGATGGGATTTACGATCGCATGTCGCCGGTGGGCGCGCATGAGGTGCTGGTGGAGAATCCCCGGCACGACCGGCAGTTGTGGAACGCAAGCGATGCGGAGATCGAGCAGTTCCTGCTGCTGGCGGCGCATCGCATCCAGGATCTGAAACGCGATGCGCGCTTCAAGTACGTCAGCATTTTTAAGAATCACGGATCCAGTGCGGGGCAGGAATTTGAGCATCCCACGGCGCAACTTACCGCGACCACGTTTGTTCCGCGGCGGGTGCTGTACGAATTGCGGGCCGGCAGGGATTACTTCAAGGCGAAAGAGCGTTGTGTTTTCTGCGACATTATTTCCCAGGAGCTGCAGCAGAACCAGCGAGTGATCGAAGTGCGCGGAGATTTTATTGCGCTGTGTCCGTATGCGCCCCGTGTGCCGTACGAGACCTGGATCATTCCCCGGACCCATGAAGCGGCCTTCGAGCGTTACGGACTGGCCCGGCCAGCGAGTATGCTCGACCTCGCGGCGTTGTTGCGGCGGACGCTGCAAAGGATTCGGACCGTGACTGGCGAGTTTCATCTCGTGCTGCACACTTCTCCCAATACGCTGTTTCGATCGAAGAGCCTGGATTATTGGAAGACCATCGATGACGACTACCACTGGCACATCGAGATCCTGCCGGTGATTGCTGGGAAGGCGAAGTCGTATACGTTCAAGGAAGTGTATTACTCGCCCGTGACCTCGGAGGGCGCGGTGAAATTGCTGCGGGAAGTTCGGATCGATGGGTAAAAGCGGACGTCGGACCGCGGACCTCAGACGTCAGCCTCACTAGAGCGGCGGGGCTGCGCTTGACGACCAACGACTATTTCCTATGACTCTTCGTCGCATGAAGACGTATACCGGTGGCCAGGGATACGTCTATCAGTACTATTTCGTGGGCAAGCGGGCGGCGATGGCCGACGCTTCGGAAGCTCCGGCCAGCGAATACATTTTCGATGTCACGTCGGACCGCAAGACTACTGTTTGCGGTGAGCGTCCTCCTGCCGGATGAGTCTCTGCGCGCCTGGACGGATGGGCACGGACGCGCCCTGACCGATGCTGAGCAGTACGGGGCGGTGAAGATGCGGTTGTTTCAGGCCTTTGACGAGATCGAGGACATGCTGGCGAACGGGCGGCGGCTGGTGGTGAATGAGGAGAGTCTGGAAACGGCACTGGCTGCGCTGGGCGTCCAATAGCTGCGCAAGAGAGGATCGCTTTCTCGGAGGCGGGATGCCCTCCGCACAGCCGGCGGGACGCCGGCGATTTGGATTAGCCGGTTACTGGGTGACCTTGCGATTTTTCTGCCTCACGACTGGTGCAGACTATAATCACGGGGCGGACGGCAAGGGTGCCGATCCGTGGGCTTCGACCGTTTATGCCAATACTGTGGCTCCGAGTGGCGCTTTGCTGCTATGCCGTAGGCCTGATCTATGCATTGCTGGCCTTGACGCGCACCAGTTCGCTGTTGAACCGGGTGGCTTTGCCGGCCATGAGCCTGGGCATGGTGTTTCAGTTTGTATCTTTGACCGAAGCGGTTCTGCTCTCGGGACAGCTTACGCTTACCTCGGTGCACAATTCGGAGTCGCTGCTGTCCCTGATGGTGATGGCGGCATTCATGATTGTGTATCTGGTGTACCGCACGACCTCGCCGGGGATCGTCGTTTTTCCCCTGGTGTTTGTTTTGACGTTCGTTGCGGCGACCACCCAGCAGCCGTTTCTGCTGGCTTCGCCGGGCATGCGCCGGGGATGGCTCTTTGTCCACATCGCCATGATCTTTGTCGGCTACGCGGCGCTGTTCCTGAGTTTTGCCGCCAGCCTGCTTTATCTCTTGCAGGAGCGGAGTCTGAAGTCGAAGAAGCCGGCCGCGATTCTGTTGCGGCTGCCGGCGCTCGAAGTGATTGATCAGATCGGCTATCGCTCTCTGCTGCTCGGCTTTCCCTTCATGACGCTGGGGCTGGTGGCGGGCAGCATCGTGGCCCAGGCCACCTACGGGCGGCTGGACTTTCTCGATCCCAAGATTTTTCTGTCGTTGTTGATGTGGGCGGTTTACATGGTGATGGTGTTTACCCGCTGGAATGCGGGATGGCGTGGGCGACGGGCCGCTTATCTGGCGACCGGCGCCGTGGTCGCCGCGGTGATCGCCTGGTCGGCGAACTACTACAGTACGATTCACGGGTTCGTCCAATCATGAAGTTTCAGCTCATCGGAGTGAATCACAAGACCGCGCCGGTGGAGGTGCGGGAGCGCCTGGCGATCCCTGAGGCGCGTCTGCCGGAGGCGTTGCGGCGATTGGCGGGGCATCCGGGCGTCGAAGAAGGAATCATTCTTTCGACCTGCAACCGGGTGGAAGTGCTGACCCAAACCAAGAATGGCGCCGTGGACCTGCGCGGATTTCTGCGCGATTACTTTCCACTGAAACCCTCCGAGTATGAACCCCACCTGTACGAATACGGCGAGAGCGAGGCGGTCCGTCACCTGTTTCGCGTGACTTCCAGCCTGGACTCGATGGTCGTGGGTGAACCGCAAATTCTGGGGCAGGTGAAAGAGGCATACGCCACGGCCCGCGCGGTGGGCGTGGTGCACTCGCAGCTTGATCTACTTCTGACCCGGGCATTCGCGGTGGCCAAACGGGTACGGACGGAAACGGCGGTGGGATCGTCGGCGGTGTCGGTGGCCTCGGTCGCGGTGGAACTGGCGAAGAAGATTTTTGGATCGTTGCAGGGCAAGCACGTTTACCTGGTGGGCGCGGGCAAGATGAGCGAACTGGCGGCGCGCCACCTGATCGCTCACGGTGCGGAATCCATTTTTGTCGCCAACCGCACTTACGATCGGGCCCAGCAACTGGCAGCCAAGTTTGATGGACAGGCGATCCTGTTTGAACAACTTTACGAGACCTGCGACCGCGCGGATATCGTCATCACTTCGACGGGCGCGCCCCACGCCATCTTCCGGCGGGAACATGGCGAGTTGTTTCTGGCGCGGCGCAAGAACCGGCCCATGTTCTTTATCGATATTGCGGTGCCGCGGGATGTTGATCCGGAGATGAACCGGCTGGACGGCATCTTCGTGTACGACATTGACGACTTGCAGCAGGCTGTGACCTCGCACGTTGACGACCGTAGAAAAGAAGCGGAGCGCGCCGAGGCCATCATCACGGGAGAGGTGGAGCGCTTCAAGGCGCGGTTGCAGACGCTGGACGTTGTCCCCACCATCGTCTCGTTGCAGGACCACCTGGAGACGATTCGCCAGGCGGAGATTGACCGGGTGCGCGGGCGCCTGGGGCCGCTCTCGCCGGAACAGGAACTGGCGGTCGAAGCGCTGACGCGCGGGATCATCAGCAAGATCATGCACACTCCGATCAGCACGCTGAAGACCGCGGTGAGCCAGCCGGAAGCCACCACCGTCGTGGACATTGTGCGGCGGCTGTTCGATCTTGCAGGATAAGAAGAAGGACGACGACAAGAGAGCGGCGAAGCCATCTGGTGCAGACCCCGGAGCGAAAACTTAGTGGCTCTGCTACGCATCGGTTCCCGCGGATCGCAACTCGCTCTCTGGCAGGCGAATCACATCAAGGCTCTGCTCGAGCACCGCGGACACCACGTCGAAATTGAAATCATCAAAACCACCGGCGACAAGATTACCGATGTCGGCGCTGGCCCAGGTCGGTACCAAGGGCATGTTCACGAAGGAGATTGAGGAAGCGCTGTCGGAGAACCGAGTGGATCTCGCGGTGCACAGTTTGAAAGATCTGCCCACGGAGATCCCGACCGGCTTCGAGATCGTGGCGATCACCACCCGGGAAGATGCGCGAGATGTTTTCTGCTCGCAAAAATACGGCAGCATGAAGGATCTGCCGAGCCGGGCGCGGGTGGGGACCAGCAGCCTGCGGCGGCAGGCGCAGCTGAAGGCATTGCGACCTGATCTCGATATTCATCCCCTGCGGGGAAATGTGGATACGCGCCTGCGCAAGCTCGACGCCGGCGAGTACGATGCCGTGATTCTGGCTGCGGCCGGACTGAATCGCCTGGGCAAACGGGAGTGCATACGGCAGGTGCTGCCTGCCAAGCTCATGTGTCCGGCGGCGGGGCAGGGCGCTCTGGCCATCGAGATTCGTAAAAATGATGCGGGCGTGCGGCGGCACGTCATTTTTCTGGATGATGACGCGGCGCGCCTCACAACCACCTGCGAACGGGCCCTGCTGAACCAGATGGGCGGAGGCTGCCAGGTTCCAATTGGAGCGCTGGCGGAGGTCGTCCACGGCCGGTTGCATCTTGAGGCGGTAGTGGCGCGTCCGGATGGAACGAAAGTGTTGCGGGAATCGGGCGATGGCGATGATCCGGTGAAGCTCGGAGAATTGGTGGGCGAGGCTCTGCTGCGCCAGGGCGGCGACGCAATCTTGCGGGAAGTCTACGGAAAAGCGGTAGCGACGCCGCAGCAACCATGAGCTCTTAGTAGTTGTGCAGTGATTGTGTGGCCACGGGCGACTCGCCCCGCGCTGATGGAACCAGCAGTCCCAAGCAATGAAAGCGACCTCAAAATCAGGGACGGCGGCACTCCTTTCAGGTGTCCGGGTGCTGGTCGGACGGGCCCGGCATCAGGCGAGTGCTCTGTCTTCCGGACTGCGCGATTTGGGCGCGGAAGTTCTGGAGATTCCCTTTATCGAAATCCGCAAGCCCCGTTCTTACAAAGCGCTCGATGAGGCACTGAAGAATCTTGCAGAGTACGACTGGCTGATCCTGACCAGCGTGAACGGTGTCGACGCGCTGTGGGGGAGGCTGCGAAAACTTCATTTGGGTGGAAAGCCGATGCGTCATCTGAAGATTGCCGCGATCGGGCCGGCGACCCGGCAGGCGATCGAGCAGCACGGCGTAAAGGTTAACGTCGTGCCCAAGGAGTATGTGGCGGAATCCGTGGTCGCCAGTTTGCGGCGGAAGGTTAAAGGGAAGCGGGTTTTGTTGGCGCGAGCGAAGGTTGCCCGCGACGTGATTCCGCGGGAGCTGCGCAAGCTGGGTGCGCAGGTGGATGTTGTCGAGGCTTATGAAACTGTGATCCCGGCGACTTCCCGTCAACGTTTGAGGGCGGCTCTGAGATCTCGGCACGGGCGGCCCGATTGGATTACTTTTACGAGCTCTTCTGCGGTGAGAAATTTTGTGGAGTTGCTCGGCGGGAAACGCGGACGAGGGCGCCCGCGCCACATGGGCAACGAAGATAACCGGGTGAGGCTTGCTTCCATTGGGCCGGTGACTTCGTCTACTCTTCGGGAGCTTGGCTTGCCGGTCGACATTGAGGCTGCGGAATATACGATCCCTGGGCTCATCAAGGCCATTTCCTCCAGGAGGTAGGTTTGCGAACGACGCGTCTTCTTGTAACCCTCGGCTTGATTCTTGGGGTTTCTTTTGGATCCGCACAGACTGGTTTTTCAGATTTTCCACCCAACGAGCTTTTGCAGCGGATCACGGCCGAGGGCCTGAGGGCGCACATGGCGTTTCTGGCCGACGATCTGCTGGAGGGACGCGCCACCGGCACTCGTGGCTATCGACTGGCGGCGAACTACGTCCGGGCGCAGTTCGAGGAGATGGGATTGAAGCCAGCGGGGGTGGGTGGGTCGTACTTCCAAAACGTACGCTTTCGCAAGATTGAATTGCTGAGGGACAAGAGCTCGTTCGTCGTCAAACCCAGGAACGGCTCGGCTCGGACCCTCACCATCGAGAAGGATTACGTGATGGGCGGCGACCCACTTTCTGCCGACAGCACGGCCGAAGGTCAGGTCGTCTTCGTCGGCTATGGCGTGAGCGCGCCGGAATTCAAATACGACGATTACGCAGGAGTTGATGTCCGAGGCAAGATTGTAGCGGCTTTGTATGGCGCTCCCCCAAAGATGCCGTCCGCTCCCGGCGCGCATTTCTCGTCCAGCGAACAGAAATTGCGGATGGCGGCGGAGCATGGGGCCATCGGATATGTCTCGATCTGGGCCGGCAAAACCGAACAGCGTACTCCGTTTTCGGAATACGTCCGCTTTACGCGAGGGCCGGCGCTGCGGTGGCTGGATGAAAAAGGTGTACCCAATGGCGCCGAGCCGAGTATGCGGGGCGCCGCGCGGATAAGTTCCAGCACGGCGGCGCTGCTATTCGAAGGCGCACCGAAATCGTGGAAAGACGCTCTCCAGGCGGCGGAGAACAGTCAGCCGCAGGCCTTCCCGCTGGCCGCTAGTGTGACCATGCACATCGTTAGCCGCTATTCCGAGGCGGAAAGCCCGAACGTCGCTGCGATTCAGCCGGGATCGGATCCCCAGCTCAGCAATGAATATGTCTCCTTCACCGCCCATCTGGACCACCTGGGCATCGGCGATCCAGTCAAGGGAGACAATATCTACAACGGGGCGGCTGACAATGCTTCAGGCACATCTGCGTTGATCGAAATGGCGCGGGCGTTTTCCGAGTTGCATCCTGCGCCGCGGCGGTCGCTGCTTTTCATTGCGGTTACTGGGGAAGAAGAGGGTCTGCTGGGCTCGGACTATTACGCGCAAAATCCCACGGTGCCCATCAAACAAATCGTGGCAAACATCAATATGGACGAGGTTTCCTTCCTTTACGACTTCAAAGACATTGTGCCCCTGGGCGGCGAGCACTCGAGCCTTGGCGCGGTTGCGGACGATGTGGCCCGGCATATGGGTCTCACGGTGAGCCCGGATCCGCTGCCGGAAGAGGTTTATTTCGTGCGCAGCGATCAGTATTCCTTCATCCTGCAGGGCGTTCCATCTCTCTATGTCGAGGAGGGGTTGCAAACTGTGAATCTCAATCTTGATGGCAAGAAGATGCAGTTCGATTGGGAGGTGCAGCGTTACCACCAGCCCAGCGACGACATGAACCAGCCGTTCGACTTCAATGCGACGGTCAAGTGCACGCGGGTGGATTTGGCTGTGGGTTATGAAGTGGCGCAGCAGACGGAGCGTCCGCACTGGAATCCTGGGGATTTCTTTAACAAATTTGCCAAGAAGTAATCAGGACACTCGCGCCTACGTTTTATTCGGTGAGGGTGCAGCCGCAGTTTGCCGGTGGAACTCGCGCCTTTAAAAACTCTGAGACGCGCTTGTAGGCGTCAATCTGGTTTTCGACACGGGCGAAGCCGTGGCCTTCGTTTTCGTACATTTTGTATTCGGCTACGCCGCCGCGTTTCTTGACAGCATCTACAACCTGCTGGGCTTCTTCCTTGGGACATCGCGGATCGTTGCCGCCGGCCAGCAACAGCAGCGGCGCATTGATCTGGTCCACGAAGAAAATCGGGGAGCGGTCGTGGAAGAGATCTTTGTTTTTCTCCAGGTCGCCCATCGTCGCCAGATCGGACTGCTGCAGCACGGGATCTTCATTGGCGATTTCGGTGAACCAGTTGACGAAGGGCACGATAGGCACTCCCGCTGCCCACACGTCGGGCGCCTTGGTCACGCCCATCATGGTCATGTAGCCGCCGTAGCTGCCGCCCATCAGGATAAGTTTCTTGGGATCGAGGTATCCGGTCTGCTTGATGAAGTCGGCGGCGGCGAGGACATCCTGCAGGTCGCCTCCACCCATGTCGAACAGGTTGGCATGCTGGAATTCCTTGCCATATCCGCTTGATCCTCGGTAATTGGGGGCGATCACCATGTAACCCTGGTTGACCATGTGCTGGATGATGCGGTTGAAAGAATTCACGCTCTGCGACGTGGGCCCGCCGTGAACATAGACCACGGCTGCGTTCTGGCCGCTGCGCGCCATGTTGTAGGGCACGTAGACGAAGGCGGAGATGGTCCATTTGCCGTCGCGGGAGGGATAGTGCACCAGAAACGGCTCGATCATGTCGTCCGAGTGCACGCCTGCCACCAATGAATTCGTAATCTGTTGCGCTTTGCCATCGCCGACGGAGTACACCCAGGCATCGTTGGGGGAGGTCGGACCATTGTGGTAATACAGCAGGCGAGCGCCGTCGCGAGTGAAGGCGGACTCGGCACCTCCCAGACGGTTGACTCCTTTGGGCAGCGGCAGGGAAGTGGTCTTTCCGGAAGCAAGATCGTGGACGTAGATTTGGGTGTTGCCGTCAACGTTGGCGGTCCACGTAACTGACTTGCCGTCGGGAGAGAAATTCCCGCCTTCGATTTCCCATTTGTCCTGGGTAAGCCAGTCGATTTTCTTGGTCGCTATGTCGAGTACGCCGACGTTGTCGTAGCCATTGCCAGCGTTCGAGGTGATCAGCAGATGCTTTCCGTCGGAGGAAAAATCGTTGGCAGCGTAGATTGCCTCTCCCTGATGGGGAGTGAGCAGCACGCTCTTGCCGGTCGCGACTTCGGAGACGAAGATGTTGGAATCTGTGCCCTTGGCCTGTGATTGGGTATAGGCGATCCATTTGTTGTCGGCGGACCAGATGGGGCTCACGTTCATCTTGTCGTTGGGCGTGCCGGTGGTCAGGTGCCTGGTGTCGCGCATTAGCGTGTCGAAGATGTCAATTTCGAACACCGACGACGTCTTCGGCTTCACCGTGTAGGTGAGATAGCGGCCGTTGGGTGACCAGGTTGGACTCTCTTCCGAGATCTCGCGGGTGTTGGTGATGTTTATGACCTGTCCGGTCTTCGGAGAGACGAAGAAGATGTCCCACTGTTCGTCACCGTCGTAGTCAGAGATGTAGGCAATCCATTTGCCGTCGGGCGACCATGTCGGCTGGGTCTGGCGCTGATCGCTGACCGTGAGTTGGGTAGGCCATCCGCCATCGGCGGGCACCAGCCAGATATTGTTGCGGCCGCTGAGGTTCGAGATGAAAGCGATGCTCTTGCCGTCCGGCGACCAGGTGGTGGCCCCGACCGATCGAGTCATGTACAGGCGTTCGATCGAAAGGCTCTGCTGGTTCTGCTCCACGTTGGCGTTGGGCTTGCTGGTGATCTGTTTGGGATCGGTAATCGCCCGGGGTGCGGGCAGGTTTTGCGGCAGAGTGAGAGTGCTCATCGAGATGACCATGGCCAACAGGGTTAGCGAGCGCATCGGTGATACGAAAAAGTGTAGCAGCTGTCGATTACTTGGCGTTTTTGTGGATTTCGACTGTGCTCCAGGTTTTGTCGGCAGCATGGCAGATATTTTCCAGCGGGCATTCTGCGCACTTGGGGCGGCGGGCGATGCATAGTCTGCGGCCGTGCCATATGATCTGGTGGGAGAACAGCGTCCATTTGTCCCGTGGGAGGATTTGCATCAGGTCTTGTTCGATCTTCTTGGGGTCGCCGTTGCGGGTGAGTTCGAGGCGGCGGCTGATGCGGTGTACGTGCGTGTCTACGACCACGCCCTCGTTTTTCTTAAACCAGGTGCCCAGGACGACGTTGGCGGTTTTGCGGGCGACTCCGGGCAGAGTGAGAAGCTGGTCCATCTGATCGGGGACCTGACCTCCAAAATCACTCACGACCTTTTTTGCCGCGCCGACCACGGACTTCGATTTGTTGCGAAAGAATCCCGTCGAGCGGATGTCGGGCTGGAGCTGTTCGGGCTCGAGCGCTGCGAAATCCTGGACGGTGGGGTATTTTTTGAAGATCACGGGCGTAACCAGGTTTACGCCAACGTCGGTGGACTGGGCGGAGAGAATGGTTGCCACCACCAACTCCCAGGCGCTTTTGTGGTGCAGAGCGCAAGTGGCTTCGGGATAGAGCGTGTCGAGCCGCTGAAGAATGTCCTGTAACCGGTCGGGGGCTGTGGGATTGTAAGGTTTGCCGCGAGCCTTGGCGGGGGCAGCACCACGAACCATGTGGGCACGGGCGTCCTCGCCCGTCCGGGGCCTCCGAAGGGCGCCTGGTTTTTTGCTGGCGGCTTTACGGGTGCCTTCGTGGCGTCCAGTTTTGGCGGGTTGTCGCGGAGTGATGCCGCGGGGCATGGGACCTCCTCGAAATTGAGGGTCAATCTTAGCAAATTGTTCAAATAGCAACTGTGCGGTGATGCGTCGACGTTGACAAGACCTAGCCGTCCTTCGGACGGCCTGGACGGGCCCCCTCGACTTCGCTCAAGGCGGGCTCCGACCTCTCCCCGCATAGTCCTTGCTCTCCCCACAATCCCTTCTTGCCGGTCCTTTCGTAATGCTGTGGAACCACGGGACTAATTGACGCACTGCATCCGTCCCGGTAACCTGAAAGAGGTTTCCAGAGATTTTCAGGAGTGTGACGTGGCGGTGAAGTCCATCCAACTCGGGCAGGTTTGGCGGAACGATACTGATGGGCAGGACTATCTTGTCACGAAGATGTACAGCGAAGTGTTCACCCAATATGCGATGCTACGGCCGGCGGGGTTGACCGCGCCGGATGTGCCTACCGTGCGGGTGAAAGTGACCAAGAACGCCAGCGGCGCCTCGCTGCCCGGATACACCTTTACCCAGGAAGGCGCATTCTGAACCTTGCCGTCGGTCTGGCGAGTAAAGAAACCGTGCCTGCACCAGCGATCCCCGTTTAACATGTTTCCCGCATGACTGAAAAAATCCTTGCGGTTCTGTTTGTCTTCATCAAGTCCGTGGTGGCAGCCACGGGCTACGGTGGGGTTGCCATATTGATGGCGATCGAGTCGGCGTGCATTCCTTTGCCGTCCGAGTTGATCATGCCGTTTGCCGGGTACCTGGTGTACGAGGGTTCGATGAAGCTGCTGTGGGTGGCGACCGCGGGCGCCATCGGCTGCAACCTCGGATCATTGGTGGCCTATGAAATTGGGTGCTACGGCGGGCGGCCACTGGTTGAGAAATATGGCCGCTGGATCCTGATGGGCCACCGCGAATTGGACTGGGCCGACCGATTCTTTCTGCGTTGGGGTTATCTGGCGGTGCTGATCGGGAGAATGCTTCCCGTAGTTCGGACCTTCATCGCGCTGCCGGCGGGAATCGCCCGCATGCCGCGGGGACGCTTCCACATCTACACGTTTCTTGGTTCCTGGCCGTGGTGCCTGGGCCTGGCATACCTGGGCATGAAGCTTGGCGAAAACTGGCGCGAGCTGGGTAAGTATTTCCACGAGCTTGACCTGGTTATCGGAATCGCAGTGGCCGCCGGTATTATCTGGTTTGTTTGGTCACATTGGCAGAACCGGATGCGTACGGAGTAAGCTCACCAATAACATTTCAGATCGTTAATTTCCGATTGTCGATTGACCCGCTGCCTGAGTTTTGAAAAATCTGCAATCTTGATGGTCTCAGGAGACCCACCATGAAACGTCTGATGCTCTTGCTCGCTGTCTTGCTGATTGGTGTCAATGCCGGCCTGGCGCAGAGCGCGGCCGCGCCGGGTCAGCCTTATGTGACCGAGTATTACTACAAGGCCAAGTGGGGGCATGCGGACGAGTTCCTAAGATTATTCAAGAAAAACCACTACCCGCTGCTCAAAAAAGAGATCGAGATGGGGCGCATACTTAAGGTCTGGATGGATCAGCCGCGCTATCACACGACCGAAGATGGACGCTGGGATTACCGCGTTACCATCGTGTTCAAGAACGCGACTGTGGCCAACGAGCCGTTTGAGGAAGATGCCTTGAAGAAACAGCTCTGGCCCGATCAGGCAGCCTACGAGCGGGAAGAACAGCGACGGTTTGAGATTCTGGACGCGCATTGGGACTTGCCGATGAAGACGCTGGATTTAGATAAGTAACGACTCAACCACGGAGGACACAGAGTCAGTTCTTTTAACATTGGCTTCTCTGTGTTCTCTGTGGTTGATAAACTCGCCATTCGCGTCCCTTCCGCAGCCGTTCACTGTTCGTGCGGTTGCAAATGCCGACTCAATACGAGAACATAAGAAGTTCGCCTTACATTCCCAACGGAGTCTATAAGGAAGCAGCTTAAACATGCCGACGCGGCCGAAGAACGCAAGAACGAAAAGGGAGTCGAAGCAGCATAGTGATGAGATCCAGGCGCCCAAGGGCAAACTGGGCATCATGATCCCCGGCATGGGCGCCGTGGCCACCACGTTCGTCGCTGGAGTGGAAGCCGTACGCAAGGGCATTGCAAAGCCGATTGGATCGCTCACCCAGATGGGGACGATCCGACTGGGCAAGCGCACGGATGCGCTCTCTCCCAAGATCAAGGAGTTTGTTCCCCTGGCGTCGCTCAATGACTTGGTCTTTACCGGCTGGGACATTTTCGAGGACAACATGTACGCGGCGGCCTCGAACGCCGGAGTTCTGGAGCGTGATCTGCTCGAACAGATCAAGCCGTTTCTGAGTTCGATAACGCCCCGCAGAGCAGTCTTCGACCACAACTACGTGAAGAAGATCGACGGTCCGAACGTCAAGAAGGGCAAGAACAAGATGGACCTGGCGGAACAGGTGCGGGCGGATATGCGGGATTTCAAGAAGACTTCCGGCGCGTCCCGGCTGGTCACCATCTGGTGCGGCTCGACGGAGTCGTTTATTGAGCCAACCGCTGCCCACCAGTCGCTGAAGGCGTTCGAGAAGGCGTTGACGCAGAACGATGAGATGATCGCGCCGTCGATGATTTACGCCTATGCGTCTCTGATGGAGGGCGTGCCTTTCGCCAACGGGGCGCCGAACCTGACCGTGGACTTGCCGGTTATGCAGCAACTGTCGCGCGAGAACTCGGCGCCCATCTGCGGCAAGGACTACAAGACCGGGCAGACGCTGATCAAGACCATTCTGGCGCCGGGATTCAAGGCGCGGATGATTGGGCTGAACGGCTGGTTCTCCACCAACATTCTGGGCAATCGCGACGGCGAAGTGCTGGAAGATCCGGGTTCTTTCAAAACTAAAGAAGAGTCCAAGCTGTCGGTGCTGGAACACATTCTGCAGCCGGAACTTTATCCCGAACTGTACGGCAAGTTCACGCACAAGGTGCGCATCAACTATTACCCGCCGCGCGGGGACAACAAAGAAGGCTGGGACAATATCGACATCTTCGGATGGCTGGGTTATCCCATGCAGATCAAAGTTGATTTCCTGTGCCGCGACTCGATTCTGGCCGCGCCGCTTGTGCTCGACCTGGTGCTGTTTCTCGATCTGGCGCAGCGCAGCGAGGAGTTGCGCGGGCTGGGCATCCAGGAGTGGTTGAGCTTCTACTTCAAGTCGCCGATGAGCGCGCCCGGGCTTTACCCCGAGCATGATTTGTTTATTCAGCTAATGAAGCTGAAGAACACATTGCGGCATTTGAAGGGGGAAGAGTTGATTACGCACCTTGGACTGGAATACTACTGAGTTCGACACATTAGACTGTAGGGCCTTAAGGAGAGTAGAGCATGGCAGTCAAGATTGCGAAGACAGCAGATCGTAAGAAAGAAATGGACACTACCAAGAGCACGGATTGTCCGAAATGCGGCAAGCCTACGCGTATTGTGAAACGGGTGAAAGATCGGGAGCGCGGAGTACCAGGGGGGATTTTTATTTCCTGCTCGGCTTGCGAATTTTACGAGAAACTTTAGCGGCCCGCACGAACACTCTTTCGCCCTTTCAGGGCTTTGTCATTTCCCACGTTTCACCCAGGGCTTGCGCCCTGGGCTTCATTCTTGCGCCGCTTCGCGGCCAGGTCACGCGCTGACTGCCAGGCTCATTTGCTCGAGGATGGCGCGGGCTTCCGCACCGGGATTTGTGGCGCCCGTGATTGGGCGACCGACCACGATGTAAGTTGCGCCCGCGGCGATGGCTTGGGCGGGGGTTACAACCCGGCTTTGATCGCCGTGATCTTTTCCCGCCGGGCGCACTCCCGGAGTCACAATCAAAAAGTGCTTGCCCAGTTCAGAGCGTAGCTCGGCGGCTTCCATGGCGGACGCCACTACCCCGTGACAACCGCTGGTAAGAGCAAGGCCGGCTAGGCGCAATACCTGGTCTTGCAGGTGGCCGCGGACACCGACTTTGTCGAGATCCATTTCATCCATGCTGGTCAGCACCGTAACGCCAAGAACCATTAGCCCTTGATTTACAGTGCGCGCGGCTTCGACCGCGGCGTGGATCATCTTGCCGCCGCCGGATGCGTGGATAGTTAGCATGCTGACGCCGAGGCCGGCGGCTTCGCGCACCGCGGCGGCGACCGTGTTCGGAATGTCGTGATACTTCAGGTCGAGAAAGACGCGCCGGCCCGAGGCCACTAAGTCGCGCACCACGCTCGGTCCTTCGGCGGTGTAGAGCTGCATGCCGACTTTGAAGGTCAAAGCGGATACGCCCACGGCCGCCACGATGGTCTGTGCGGCGGCCGCGGACGAAACATCTAACGCGACGATCAGATTTTGTCTCGGATCGTACATCGTCAAGAAGTGTAAAAGATTTGGGGCCTAGAGGCTAGTATTGCAGGGCGGCGATCATCTCTGGTTGGGTGCTGGTTGGTCGGTTATTCACCACGTCCAGGCGTACCCGCTGCAGGCCTTTCGAGCCAAAGTGGAGCACGCGCGCCGTGTTATATGAAAGGTCAATGATGCGGCCAGGGACGATAGGCCCCCGGTCATTGATGCGCACCACCACTGCCCGCCCGTTGACCAGGTTTGTGACCCGCACCCAGCTACCCAGAGGTAGTGTAGGATGCGCGGCTGTCAGGTCGTACATGTCGTAGGGCTCACCGCTGGCCGTGGCTCGGCCTTGAAAGTAGCTTCCGTACCAGGACGCCGTCCCAACTTGATACGGCTTGGTCCGGGCTGTCTTGCCCGGCGCGACTGCTGATGCCTTATTACGGGTGTTCACGGACTCCGATTTGTTTGGTCGCTGAGCCGCCCCTAGGCTGACGACCATTAAAACAGTCGCCAGTATATGAGCTATATGTCCTCGCATTGTCACCTCACATCTCTAAGTCGTTCCTCCCCCACCATCGCCAAGGATTCAACAAGGCTATCCGCCGGTCGCGTGCCTGTCAACCCAGATTTTCCTGTAGCAAGATGCTTATCTAGTAATAGATGTCTCACGTAACATACTGTTAATCTTGACTAATGATACCCATATTGCTGTAGTCAATCGGTTTAGATGTTTACATAATAGTAAATGCAGCCAGAAGTGTGCAGTGCGGAAATTCTTACCTGGTATTCGTTTTCAAGGGGTTACGAGTATTACTTCAGTTAGCGCGAAGGTAACGATTGGCTCGTTTGGTGTAGGCGCAATCTTCCGCTCGTGCTTGGGCGCCACAAATGATCCCGGCTCGAGCGGGACGCTCGCGCCTACATTTGTTACATTGCCTTTATGGTGCCGTCTCCTCCTGTGGTTCTGACCATAGCCGGGTTTGACCCTTCTTCCGGGGCAGGAGTGACGGCGGACGTCAAAACCATCGCCGCGCATGGCTGTTACGGCGTCGCGTGCATCACGGCTTTGACGGTCCAGTCCACGGCCGGGGTCCGGCGGACGGGCGCCGTTAATCCTGAGCTGGTAACGGACACCCTTCGCGAACTGGGGGCTGACCTGGAGATTTCGGCGGTCCACATCGGCATGCTGGGGTCGGGGAAGGTGGCTCGGGCGGTGGCTGACTTCCTGAAGGAAGCTGGACGGCCCAATATTGTCGTGGACCCGATCATTAAGTCATCTTCCGGGCATAACCTGATTGACCCGGCCGGGTTGCGCGTTCTGGTCGAGCGGTTGCTGCCCCTGGCCACCGTCATCACCCCGAATGTAGACGAAGCGGCTGCCCTTACCGGACTTCCGGTCACGAACCTCGAGCAGATGCGTGTGGCTGCGGCCAGACTCCACGAGATGGGCGCTGCCAGCGTAGTCATCACTGGCGGCCACCTGGAGAAGGCGATTGACTTGTTGAGTTTCACCAGCCAACGGGGTGCTGAGCAGGAAGTTTTCAAATCTGACCGCTTAAGGTCGAACTCGACCCATGGCACCGGCTGCGCATTCTCCTCCGCGATGGCCTGCCATCTGGCGCGGGGACGCGGATTGCCCGAGGCCGTTCTGTTGGCGAAGGCATACGTCGCAGCGGCAATTTCCAATGCGTATCCCCTCGGACAGGGCGTCGGGCCGGTGCATCATCTGTATCGCATGCATCAACAGAGGCGTGTGGTGATTAACGACGCATAACGCTCGCCTGACCACGTAGGGGCCGCGTGCTCACCCGCCCGGCCGGGCGAAGCCTGGATCGAGTTGGTTTTGGGTCTTACGGCGCAACCCAAGAACCGTGGCGAGCGCTGCTCGCCCGCCCGGACAAGGGCGTAGGGCTTACCTGGGTTGCGATGGCTATATCGCTTGTTAGCGCTTCGGCTCAGAGGATTTTTTCAGCAGCAGGCTGGCGGCGAAGGCTGCTATGGCGCCCAGCAGCCACTGCATCCGGTAGAGCTGGACCGCCTGAAAGTCATTGAAGGTTTGAACGCTGTAGATCATGCCGACGGCTATGCCAGCCATGACCAGGCATGCCATTCCTACGATGAACGCGATCAGGGACGCTGTGGACAGCCCAAGAGTGCGCTTGATGTTGTGGAACTCGAGATAGAGGGTCCAGTGCGTGGCGGTCAAAGGGCGCGCTTCGCGGGAAGCGCCGCAGAGGTGACAGAAAAGCGAGCCAACCATGAATTCGGTGGAGCAGCCGTCGCAGACCTCCACCGGGCCCGGACGGGCCGCCTCAGCCGCAACCGCAGGGGGCCGCCAGAACTCATGTTGCGCGTCACGCACCACGTCAGCCATAGAAACCCTCGTCTACGCACATCGCAAGCCGGTGACCAAAAACCGAAAGCCGGTAAGTCATTGAATCACCGCTTCTTCGGCGACTGCACGTAAAAGTAAACGTCTCAAACTGGGCAAGAATTACCGCTTGAACTAGGAAAGATGCGCTCGAATGATGATAAGAAATAAATCCGTAAGCGATTATAGGCACAGTTTCCTCCCGCTGAGGTTCGGCGAGTCTTAACTTTCATGGTTCGCGGCGGGCGGGGGCTGGGCTTCAGGTAAACTAAAGTTCAGCGACCTCACGAGAAAGAATTGCTTTCCCCGCTTCCACGACGCGTTTTTGTCGTTCTGATTAGCCTTCTGCTGGCTGCGCAAGTGATGGCGGCGCTGCCGGACTCGAACCCCGAATCGCTGGCTTATCGTCCGCATGATCCGCAGAACCTGATCGCGTTCAACCACTTTTACAATCTCGACTACAACCGGGCGGTGCAAGAGTTCGAACAGGTGCTGGCAAGACACCCCGACGATCCTTTTGCGGTCAATCATCTGCTGACGGCGACGTTGTTTCGGGAACTCTATCGCATGGGAGTGTTGAATACAGGCGAGTACGCCAACGATACCTTCATTTCTGCGCCTCATCGCCCGGCGGACCCCAAGATCAAGCGGCAGATTAACGATCTCGTGAACCGGGCCCTGCAGTTGGAGGAGAAGCGATTGGCGGCGAACGCCAATGACGTAGAGGCTCTTTATGCCCGAGGAGTGACCCGGGCACAGTTCGCCACCTATACTGCGCTGATCGAGCGCGCCTGGTTCTCAGCTTTGCGGAATGCGGTGGGGGCGCGCCGCGATCATGAACGGGTGCTCGAACTTTCTCCGTCCACGACCGAGGCGAAGCTGATTGTGGGGGCGCATAACTACGTGGTGGGGAACTTGCCCTGGGGGGTGAAGGCGGCGGCCTCCATGCTTGGCTTGGGCGGAAACAAAGACAAGGGCCTGCAGTATCTCAGGGAATGCGCCCAGGGCAACGGAGAAACCAGCATCGACGCGCAAATTCTGCTGGCGGTATTTTTGCGCCGCGAGCACCATTATGACGAGGCCTTAACGCTGGTGCGTGGGCTGGTGCCACGCTTTCCGCAGGATGTGTTGCTGGCGCTGGAAGAGGGCCATTTGTTGCGGGCAGCCGGACGCAATCAGGAGGCAGAGGGGGTTTATCGCAGGATCTGGCAGGCTGGACGGGAGGGACACTATCCTGGACTGCACTATGAGATCGCCGCCCTGAGCCTGGGCGATTTGCTCCGCAGCCAGAAGAACTACAGTGGAGCAGCCGCGGCCTATGAACAAGTCGGACAGGCTCCGCAAACTGATTCGGAGGCGTTGCAGAAGGCGTATCTTGGCGCCGGGGAGATGTACGATCTGCTGCAGAAGCGCGACCTTGCCTTGGCCAAATATCAGGCTGTGGTGGCGAGTGATGGCAGTACCGTCTCGGCTCAGACGGCGCGCAAGCTGATGAAAGAGGCCTATCGCGAGAACTAGGCCTGGAACCTTTTGCTTGGGTTGGCCGTATCTTCAAGCGGGAGAAGATCTATGTATTGCAACTATTGTGGCAAGGTGATCCAGGATGATGCGAGTCATTGTGCGTATTGCGGCAAGCGGATCGGAAGCGTGATCGCGCGGCACCGTCTGATGCGGCCCCGGGCCGGCCGGAAGATTGCGGGGGTCTGTGCCGGGTTCGCGGAATATTTTGATCTCGACGTGACGTTAGTCCGTCTGGTGTGGCTGCTGGTCGGGGTGATGACGGGCGTTGGGTTGCTCTCTTACCCCATCGCCTGGGTAGTGATGCCGGAAGAGCCGCTCAGGCTGGAGGCACCGGCCGGGCAGCAGGCTGCGGCTCTCTAGCTCAACTGTCATCCTACGTAGTGGCTTCTTCGCGTCGCGAAGAAGCTACGGAGTCGAAGGAGCCCTGATTTTCTGGATCGCCTGTTCGCTTTTGAGCACGGCACAAGGTGGCGAGTGTCGTGGTGATACTGCGGGTCCTCCGACCCCACATTTCCATTCGCGAGCAAATGGAAATGTTCCGCTCAGAGTGTGTGACTTTTTTGATGTCGTCAAAAATCGAGGTTGCAAACAAAATAGTTACGACGACAAACTGGTCATAAATTCAAAAAAGTCACAAACTCTGAGGATGACACCGATTCGATGATTCATATCAAGAGTGGCGACGCGGAGATCGCTTATCAGGTGCTGGGTAGCGGTTCGCCGGTCGTGTTGCTCCATCCTTTTCCGGTCCATCATGAATTCTGGTTGCCCGCAGCACAGGCGCTTACTTCTCGTTATCAACTGATCCTGCCTGACCTTCGCGGGCATGGGGAATCGGGCGCGGGCGAAGGTCCGGCCACGATGGAGAAGCATGCGGCCGATATCGCAAAAGTACTGGACCATGCCGAGATCGGGCGCGTCCCGTTTGCGGGAGTGTCGATTGGCGGCTACGCACTATTTGAGTTTTGGCGGCGCTATCGCGGGCGGGTGGCTGCGCTGGCATTGTGCAATACAAAAGCCTCAGCCGATTCTCCGGAAGCCAGGGCGGGGCGTTTGCAGGCTGCCGCCGACGTGGTGGAACGAGGAACTGAGCCTTTTTTCGAGAGCATGGTACCGAAACTCATGGGCCAGACTACGCGCACAAGTCGGCCCGACCTGGTGGATGGTGCGTTGCGCATGATGAGGAAAATGTCGGCGGGGAATGTCGCACAGGTGCAGCGCGGGATGGCGGAGCGTCCGGACTCGGTGGGTGATTTGAAGACGATCAATGTTCCAACGTTGCTCCTTGCGGGGGACGAAGACATTCTCACCGGACCGGCGGAAGCCGAGTTGATGCGGCGGAATATTGCTGGCAGCGAGTTGAAGATCATTCGGCATGCCGGGCATTACTCGCCTTGGGAACAGGCGGCGGAGGTGGGTAAAATGCTGCGCCAGTTTTTCGACAATGTGGGCGCGACCGTCCACACTCGCGCTTAGTCGTTCATGGCGCTGCAGCACGAGGGTTCTTGCTCGTACGCAGGGGTTCGTGACGCTATCGCACGAGCGAGGGCGCTCGCGCCTACATTTGCTACAATTCTCTCGCCATGTCCTCGAACGCGACGATCGATGCTCTGCTGGTTCCTGAAAAGACCGTGGTCAGTACCAAAGGCGATGGCTCCGCTCTGGATATCAGCGGGGCGGCAAGCCGCGTTTTTCTTTTGACCCTGGAGATCACCGACATCATCGAGCAGGAAGCTCTGGACGTGAGCATCTTCGGTTCCGCCGACGGCGCTACGTGGGGGGCGAAACCTCTGATCGCGTTTCCGCAGAAGTTCTACCGGGGACCGCATCCGTTGCTGCTTGATCTGACCGGGCACGCGGACGCAAAGTTCATTCGGGCGCACTGGGAGGTCAACCGCTGGGGACGGGGCACTGCCACTCCCATGTTTGAGTTCCGTCTCTTCATCCGGGAAGTGCCTCCGGATATTTTGAAGGAAGCCACGGCCGAGGCCAAGGCGCTGCGCTTAGACATTGCAGATTTCTGATTGTAGATTCCAGATTTCTAATCGAAATATAGGCCGATCGAAGGACCTGTCTCGCCACATCAAATCATTCAGACATCGAATGAATTCGATTCCTCTTACTGTCATACGTCCTGCCCGAAATATTTCGGGATCGCTACGACTGCCTGGAGACAAGTCGATTTCGCACCGTTACGCCATGCTGGCCGCCATCGCCGAGGGCGATACGCGGCTGGAGAATTTCTCTACCGGGGCGGACTGCGCCAGCACGCTGGCTTGTGTAAAGGCTTTGGACGTCGAGGTGGAGCGCAGCGAGAACAGCATAGTGGTTCACGGCCGGGGCCTGAAACTGCAAGCTCCGACCGCGCCCCTGGATTGCGGCAACTCCGGCTCGACGATGCGGATGTTGAGCGGAATTTTGGCGGGACAGGGTTTCAGCAGCGAGCTTACGGGCGACGAGTCGCTTTCGCGGCGTCCCATGGCGCGGATTATCGCGCCGCTGGAAATGATGGGGGCCAAGATCACAGCCCAGAGCGGCGGCCGGCCGCCGCTGCACGTTACGGGCGGAAAGCTGACAGGGATCCGCTACAACATGCCGGTGGCCAGCGCGCAGGTGAAATCTTGCCTGTTGTTCGCCGGGTTGTTTGCCGCGGGAGAGACTGCCGTCGTTGAACCGATACGCACTCGCGATCACAGTGAACTGGCGTTGCGGGCGTTCGGGGCGGAGCTTAAGCAGCTGGGTAACGAGGTCCGGATTGCGGGCGGACAGCAGTTGCGGGCGATCGAAGCGATGGTTCCGGGCGATATTTCGAGCGCGGCGTTCTTTCTTTGTGCCGCTGGATTGTTTCCTGGATCGCAACTGGTGATCGAGGATTTGCTGATGAATCCTACGCGGGCGCGGCTTCTCGACGTTCTGATTCTGATGGGAATTGGGATTTCAGTTACCCAGATCGAGAGAGCAGCACGGCGAGTTGCGCGGAACGGTGAAAGTCGAAGGGCGCGATCTGAAAGGGATCACGATCGCCGGGGCCGATACGGCCGCGCTGATTGATGAAATTCCCGTGCTGGCGGCGATTGCGCCTTACACCACTGGCGGAGTGGAGATTCGCGATGCGCGCGAGTTGCGGGTGAAGGAGTCTGACCGGATTGCCGCCATCGCCGCCAACCTTCGCGCTATGGGAGCGCAGGTGGAAGAGCGGGATGACGGCTTGAAGATTCCCGGGAACCAGAAATTGCGCGGTGCGGAAATTGATTCGTTGGGCGATCACCGCATCGCCATGGCGTTTGCAGTGGCGGCGTTGCGGGCGGAAGGGGAGACGCGAATTCGGGGAGCGGAAGCGGCGGTGATTTCGTATCCCGGATTTTCCGATGCGCTCGATCGTGTAGCGCAGCGTTAGGCTCGCCCAGCGGGCTCTTTCGGCCTTTCATGGCGCGGCCCCATTTCCTGTTTGACCGGGGCTTGCGCCCGGCTCCATTCTTGAGCTGCTCCGCAGCTAGTTTACGTGTTCTAGCTTGCCACGAAATTTGATTGTGCCGTTGGTCTCGTTGACCGCGGCGACGTCGGGGTTGGTGTATCGCCTGGTCGCTTTCTTGTGAGGACCGATGCCTGCCAGTTGGGCCACGCCGTAGTCGCTTTGAAATGTTGCGGCACCCAACTCGATTTCGAGTCGTTCGGCGGAGAACGCGGCGGCGGTTTGTGTGGCAGAACTTGACGATCCCTCCGCCGGCGAAGTGTATTGCGCCCCCGGCTCATACAGGAGCGGCTGGTTATAGTAGACAGGAGACCCAGCCGCATTTTCCAGCGTGCTGTTGCTCGCGCCGACGGTGAGAGGCGGAGTGTCGAGGATCAGGATAGGCGTGAGCAGGGCCCCGGGGGACGCAATCGGAGTAGAGAGGCGTGGAGCGGATGGTTCAGCGTACTGGCCTGGATAAGTCCATGCGTCTTGCGCGGACAAGAATCCACAACACAAAAGCAGCACGCACAAAGCAAAAAGCTGTCGCATCTGCCCTCCATTAGAGCCGGTAGACGCTCAAAGTTCCAGGTCGAGCCGTCTGGAAGCCTTAACCATGGCCTAGTCTCCGGCGACCCACATTCTAGCTCCCTATGTAGCGGGCGTAAAGGCTGCGGGCAACAGCCGTATCGGTGGTGCCCTTGATGATGGCCCGGCCGTCCGGGAACAGGGTCATCTCGTAGGGTTCAGGCCAGAATTTCAAGACGAAGTCATTGTGCCGCACCAGCCCGTGCGGTTCGAGGCGAACACTTACCTCTACGAAATCAATAGGGCGATGGCGCTCGTGGATCTGCACCGAATTTCGTCCGCAAAGAGTGATGTGGGGCCGGCCTTCACCGGCGAGATGGATAAAGTCGTGCTCGCCGCAGGCGCGGCATCCGGGGCGTGGTTTTCCGGCGGCTACTTCGGCGCGTTCGTTGCGCCACAGGTCAAAGGAAAGCAGGGTCCGCCGCAGCTGCTGGCTGGCGCCTACGATCAGTTTGATCGCTTCCGTCGCTGAAATGGACGCTGCCAGATTTACCGCAGAGTTCAGAATTCCGGCGGTCTCGCAGGTTTCGAAGGCGCCACGAGGCTGATCGGGGAACACGCATGCCAGGCAGGCGGTTTCGGCCGGCAGTACGTTCAACGTAATGCCGTAGCTGCCCACAGCAGCGGTGTAGATCCAGGGGACGGAAGTCTTCACCGCAAAATCGTTGATGAGGTAGCGGGTCTCGAAATTGTCGGTGCCGTCGAGGACCAGTTGCACTCCGTCCAGCAGGGACTCGATGTTTGCGGGGACGAGGTCGGCAACCACAGCTTCAATTACAATCTGAGAATTGAAAGCGGAAATTTTGCGGGTAGCGGCGATCGCCTTGGGCAGCGATTGCGCCGCGTCGGCTTCATCGAACAGGGACTGACGTTGCAAATTACTGGGCTCGACGTAGTCACGATCAATGATGCGAATAATGCCCACGCCGCCACGGGCCAGCAGAGAAGCCAGGGCGGAGCCGGTGGCGCCGCATCCCACCACGGCGACGCGGGCTGTCGCCAGCTTCTGCTGTCCCTCCCGACCGATTCCAGGGAAGAGCACTTGCCGCGAATATCTTTCTTCGAGGTCCAAACAGATCACCAGTTCCAGGGGTGCAAACCTTTATTATAGGGGCCGCTCGATTTCCCAGGCTAAATGCAACACGGCCTGATACCCGTTCATCGAACCTTATAACCCGCATGCGCGAGGAGCCGGTTTGCGTTTAGAGGCAGCGATTGGGAAAACCCTGAGAGGATTGGGGCTTGCGGCCATTCTGTGCCTGAACGCGGTGGCACAGTCGCCTCCGGCGCAGGGAGTACCGGGAGCCGAGCCCGCTCCGAAATCCTCAGGGCCCTCCCCAGCGCCGCCCGCACTTGGAGGTATAGCCGGGTATGAGGGGTTGATCGTCGAGAAAATTGATTTTCCCGACCTGCCTTCGGCGAACACGACGCGCCTGCTCGACCTGATTCCCCAAAAAGTCGGCGCACCCCTGGAGCGCGAGGAGGTACGCGAAAGCATCAAGGCACTGCACGCCACCGGACGCTTTGCCGACATTCAAGCTGAGGCCGAGCGCACTTCGGACGGCCGGGTCGAATTAGCGTTTCGCATGCGCGCGAACTTCTTTGTGGGCGAGATATACGTGACCGGGGAACCGAATCCTCCGGCTGCCAATCAGGTCGTGAACGCGTCGAAACTCCAATTGGGTGAGCTGTTCACCCAGGAGAAGATAGGCGGCGCGCTAAGCAGCATCAAACTACTGATGGAGCAGAACGGCTACTACCAGTCCCACATCAGCGACGAGCAGCAGCCCCAGCCTCAGACTCAGCAGATGAACATCGTGTTCCACATCGCGGCCGGACCCCACGCCAGGGTTGGCCGCATTACGGTGACCGGCGCAGCGGGATTTTCCCCGGCTCAGATTCAGGATGTCGCCAAGATGCATACGGCAGATTACGTTACCGTACAACGTGTCAGCCGGGCGCTCGACCGCCTGCGGAAAAAATATCAAAAGCAAAACCGCCTTTTGTCACAGGTCGCAATCTCCAGCCGGACTTATCGTCCGGAAACAAATACCGTGGATTATGCCTTTGACATCGAGCCGGGACCGAAGGTTGTGATCACGGTCGAGGGCTTCAAGATAGGCCGCACCCAACTGCGAAAGAATGTCCCGGTCTACGAAGAAAACGCTCTCGACGATGACCTGCTGAACGAAGGCCGGCGCAATTTGCTCAATTACATGCAAGGCCTGGGCTATTTCGATGCCAAAGTCACGCTGCAAAAAAAACCAGCTTCCGCCGGTGAAATGCGGGTCACCTATGACATTGACGCCGGTGATCGGCACAAGCTGCTTAAGCTGGCCATTAGCGGCAACAAGGCTTTCACAGAAGAACAGATCCGATCGCGGATGCAAATCCAGCAGGCGGGCCGTTTTCTGGCGCACGGCCGCTACAGCCAGTCGCTGCTCAATTCAGACGTCCGCAACCTTATCGCCAACCCCTATCTGGCCAACGGTTTTCTCGAAGTCAAAATCACGCCCAAGGTGGAAGACAACTATCAGGGCAAGCAGAACGTTCTGGCCATCACGCTGCAGATTGACGAAGGTCCACAGACGATGGTGGGAACCCTGGAACTCGTCGGCAACGAAACGAAACTGGCCAACCCGTTCCCCGAACTCAACATCTCTGCCGGACAGGCGTTTGGTTATTCCAAGATCAACGAGGACCGCGAAATAGTTCTGAACTATTATTTCAACAATGGGTTTCCCAATGCCACGTTCGAGATTTCGGCCAAGCCTTCGCCCAGCAGTCCGTTGCTCATGGACGTTGTTTATACCGTCCACGAAGGCGATCAGGTTATCGTCGACCAGGTCTACACCGCCGGACTGAATCACACGCGGCCTTTCATCGTGCAGCGCGAAATCCAGATCAAGCCGGGCGATCCGTTGAGCCAGATTGACATGCTGAACACCCAGAAGCGCCTCTATGATCTCGGCATATTCAGCCAAGTGGATACGGCAGTGCAGAATCCGGAGAGCACCGAGCGCGAAAAGAATGTACTGGTAAACGTGCAAGAAGCCAAACGCTACACATTCAATTACGGCCTCGGACTGGAATTCCAGACAGGGCAGCCGAGCTCAGACACGAACCAGCCTCTGGGAGAGACCGGGGTCAGCCCGCGAGTTTCGTTCGGCGTGACCCGCCTCAACTTCCGCGGCCTCAATCACACGGTGACGCTCAAGGCCAACGTCGGAGGCTTGCAGCAACGCGGCCTGATCAGCTACGAAGCTCCGCGCTGGTTCAACAATCCCAAGTGGCGCCTTACCCTTACCGCTTTCTACGACAACACAGTGGACGTAACCACCTTTACGTCGCAGCGATTAGAAGGATCACTGCAGGCTGAGCAGACAATCAATAAGACCAGCCTCATGACCTACCGTCTTACCTACCGGCGGGTTCGGGCAAGCAAGATCCAGAATACCGTGAGTCCCGACCAAATCCCCCTACTCTCCCAGCCCACCCGGGTTGCGATCCCCAACTTCAGTTACATTCGCAACAAGCGCGACAACGACCTTGAGACCACCAAAGGAAACTACACCACGATTGACGGAGGCGTGGCCGACAGTCACTTTGGCTCGGAGACCGACTTCGGACGGCTGCTGATCCAGAATTCCACTTACTATTCCATCGGCCGGAAGCGGAACTCGGACCAGAAATTTGTTCTCGCGCGCTCCACCCGCATCGGGATTGAAACTCCGTTCGGCAACACATTCATGCCCCAGCCTGGAGCAGAGTGCAACGAACCTCAGCCGGGACAGCCAGCGTGCCTTCCGCTGGCCGAGCGCTTCTTCGCCGGAGGCGGAAATTCACTTCGGGGATTCGGACTGAACCAGGCTGGTCCACGCGATCCTGTGACTGGCTTTCCCCTGGGTGGCACGGCGCTGTTTATCAACAGCATCGAGCTTCGGATGCCTCCGCCGACCCTGCCTTTTTTCCAGAACAACATCAGCTTTGTGATCTTCCATGATGCGGGGAACGTCTTTACCAACGGACATGACCTTACCCGCAACCTGCTGCGCTGGTCTCAGAAGGACCCTCAGGTTTGCCTGCAGGAGGCCACCGCGAGCCAGTGCGATTACAATTACATTTCACATGCGATCGGTATTGGCGTGCGCTACAAGACGCCGGTCGGGCCGGTGCGCTTCGATTTCGGATACAATTTGAATCCGCCCGCGTTCCCAGGCCAAACGGTAAGGGATGACCAGACCGTCTTTGACCCGAAGCACGCGAGCCATTTCAACGTTTTCTTCAGCATTGGGCAGACTTTCTGATGGGTCGCAAAGTTTTCACAATCGTCGGCACTCTAGCACTCCTCACGACGGCATTCGCGGCTGGCGCAGAACTGATTGACCGCATCGTGGCGACGGTGAATGGTCACATTATTCTTTTGAGCGATTGGGAAGATTCGCTGCGCTACGAAGCCTTCAGCAGCGGACGGCCTCTGGATCGAATGACGGTGGCCGACCGCAAGTCGGCTCTTGATCACCTGATTGATCAGGAATTGCTGCGCGAACAACTCAAAGAAGCGGATGTCCTGCACCCGTCCTCCGAAGAAGTGGCCCAGCGTGTGGCGGAGATTCGCAAGCAGTTTCCAGAAGCCGAAACCGAACTGGGCTGGCGGAAACTTCTCGATAGCTACCGGCTCAGCGAGGAAAATCTCAAAAGCCGAGTGGCGGCAGAACTCGACCTGATGCGCCTGGTAGACGCCCGGCTGCGGCCATCGGTTACAGTGGATTCCAAAAGCATCGAGAGCTACTACAGCGAGGAGCTCTTGCCGCAGCTTCGCCAATCCGGCGGGCAGAACGTTCCTCTGGCGGATGTCACAGCGAAAATCAAGGAACTGCTCACCCAGAAGAAGATCAGTCAGTTGCTCACCGCCTGGCTGCAAGACCTGCGGGCGGGAAGCGAAATTCGCGCCGAGTCACTGGCTGTCGGGTCCGGAGGCCGTAGCCAATGACTGAAACCGGCGCGAAGCCGGGGCGGCGCCGGGTCTGGAAATATCTGTTGTTGCTGGGGCTGGCGGGGGTGGTGGCGCTGGCCGGCATCGGCTGGTACAGCACTACCGAGTCCTTCCGGACACTGGTCCGCGAGCGTTTAATCGCTACCCTCGAACGAATGACGGGCGGGCGAGTCGAACTGGGCAGCATCCACGTCGTTCCATTCCATTTTCAGCTGGAAGTCCGCGATCTGACCATCCATGGCCGGGAGCAGGCTGGGGAAGTTCCTTACGCTCATGTGGACAGCCTCATGGCGCAAATCAAGATCCTGTCCCTGGCGCGTACCGAGCTGGGGCTCAACTACGTGGTTCTCGATCACCCCGTCATCCACATCATTCTTTATTCCGACGGTACGACCAACCAGCCGGAGCCGATCGCGAGGCAGGTGTCGCAAGAACGGCCGGTGGAACGGCTGTTTGCGCTCTCGATCAGCCGTCTTGAAGTGCGCCGCGGTGAGCTGATCTGGGGCGACCAGAGGATGCCGCTCGATTTTGCCGTGCGGGACGTGTCGGCTGACATGAGCTACTCGCTCTTTCGCAACCGCTACGAAGGAAACCTTCTCCTGGGGAAAGCTGACACCGCTTTCAGCGGTTATCGTCCTATTTCGTGGACGGCTGAGGCCCATTTCAGCCTGGGCAAGAACCAGATCCTATTACGTTCTTTGAAGGCGACTTCGGGACGCTCGCACTTGCAGGCCAAGGGTACGGTGGCGGATTTCAGCCAGCCCAGAGTGGACGCGGACTATGACGTCAGTCTTGATCTGGCCGAGGCGGCTGCGATCGCAAGACGTCCGGAGATCCAGCGCGGGGCTATCCAATTGATCGGGCACGGTTCCTGGGCGGGACCGGATTTCTCGACGATTGGCAAGGCCATCTTGTCGAACGTCGACTGGAAAAATGCTCCGATCGGAATACACAATGCCGCACTTAGCACGCAATACAACCTGGCTCCGAAGCGGTTGGCGCTCTCGCAGATCGAAGGCCGCGTGCTGGGGGGAAGCGTGGTGGGTGATGCCGAGGTGACCAACTGGCTCAATCCGCAGCCTGCGAGCAAGAACGCGAGGGAAAAAAGACCAGACCCGCAGACCGGAGTCGTGCACCTTCGATTCAAGGATTTATCCGCGGCCGAGATTGCGGCTGCAGTGTCTACACCCTCGCGTCCGTTTCAACGAATCAAACCTGCTGGAATTGCCAGCGGAAGCGTAGAAGCCAGCTGGAAGGACGCGATCCGCAACATGGAAGCCCGGTTCGTGGGCGATGTGACGCCTCCGGCCAATTCTACGCATGCGCAATTTCCGTTAACGGCGCACGCCCAGGGCGTATTCCGGCCAGGTCCCGGCGAACTTCAACTGGCGGAGCTAACCGCCTCCACTCGTGCTACCCAGATTCACGCTTCCGGCACACTTTCGTCCAGCGCGGCGCTCAAACTCTCGGTGACGACCACCAATCTCGGCGAATGGCAGCCGGTTTTTACCGCGGCGGGATACTCCGGGCAGATTCCGGTCACGCTAAAAGGGCATGCCTCATTTACCGGCACCGCCACCGGAAAACTTTCGCAAATCGCCATCGCCGGCAACCTGCAATCGCAGGATTTCGAGACGTTAATTCCGGCGACCTCGCACACGCCAGCAAAGACGGTTGATTGGAACTCGTTGCGGGCGGATGTTCAACTCTCGCCGTCGCTATTTGCCGTACGCAACGGCATCCTCAGCCGCGATCCGGACTCGGTTCGATTTGATTTCCACGTACAACTTAACCAGAGGCAGTTCAGTGATACCAGCGCGATACGGGCGCACGTGGATACCGAGAATGCAGACTTGCCGGGCATTCTTGCCCTGGCAGGAAACTCATACCCGATCACCGGAACAGTGGACCTCCACCTGCAAGTCGCGGGCACACGGTCCACCCCGCAAGGGCAAGGCCACATCGTGTTGCGCAACGGCAGTGTTTACGGCGAACCGGTCGAGCGCTTTACTTCGGACCTGAATTTCAACGGAGCCGAAGCTGAACTCCAGAACATTCAGCTGACGCACTACGAATCGAGTGTCACCGGCGGCGCCACCTACAATACCTCCAGCCACGCTTTTAGTTTTAGCCTTGCGGGAGACGATTTTGACCTGACCCGTATATCCGTGCTGCAAAGCGCTCGTATCGCCGTGACCGGCCGTGCTGATTTTACCGCGAGCGGGTCTGGAACTCTGGAACAACCCACGCTCAATGCCGCCATTCATCTGCACGACCTTACCTTCGACCAGGATCGCGCGGGCGAGTTCACCATTAACGCGATTTCCCAGGGAGCGGAGCTGCGGATCACCGGACAGTCACAGTTCGAACAGGCCGACATGAAGGTGGATGGCAACGTTCATCTGCGCGAAGACTGGCCCGCCGATGTCTACTTTCGCTTCCATCAGTTCGAACTGGATTCAATCTTTAAGACCTACATGCGTGGAGCTGTAACTGGACATTCCAGGGCGGATGGCGAAGTGCATATGGTCGGTCCGTTGCGGCGTCCACGCGAACTGCAATTCACGGCCAATCTCGACAACCTGGACGCCGACATCGAAGACGTCAAGATCAAGAACCAGGGACCGATTCGTTTTTCCGTTGCCAATCAGACCTTGCAAATTGACCAGTTCCATCTGGTGGGCCAGGACACTGACATCTCTGCCAATGGCAAGGTGCATTTGACGGGCGACCGCGAACTCGATTTGCGGGCCCAGGGCCGGGTTAACCTGAAACTGATTGAAAGCTTCAATCCGGACTTCACATCTTCCGGCGTGGTCTCGGTGGATTTGTCGGTGGCAGGACCGTTTGCCAAGCCGGTTATGCAGGGCAGGGTACAGGTGGCCGGTGGCGCCATTGCCTATATTGATCTGCCCAGCGCGCTGAGCGACATCAACGGATCGCTGATCTTCAATCAGGACCGGCTGCAGATTGAGAGTCTCACGGCGCACACCGGCGGCGGTCTGGTTACATTCGGCGGATACGCGACCGCCTACAACGGCAAGTTCAACTTCGACCTTTCGGTGCACGGACAGGATGTTCGGCTGCGCTATCCCCCGGGCGTTAGTGCCATGGCCAACGCCGATCTGCATTTTGTGGGCAGTTCTTCCGCCTCCACCTTGAACGGAGAAATCATCGTCACGAGACTGGCCATGACGCCGGGCTTCGATTTCAGCGGGTATCTGGACCGCTCCCAGAGTTCTGCGGTGACGCCGGCCAACCGGCTTCTGAACCGGATTCGGCTCGATGTTCATATTGCCACCACACCCGAATTGCAGATGCAGACGGCCAGCGTGCGGCTCTCGGGCGACGCTGATTTGCATCTTCGGGGCACCGCCGCGAAGCCCGCCATACTGGGACGCGCCGACGTCATCGAGGGCGAAGTGCAATTCAACGGGACTAAGTATCGGTTGGAGCGCGGCGACATTACTTTCATCAACCCGGTCACCACGACGCCAGTGCTTGATTTGCAGGCCACCACCCGGGTGCAGGATTACGACATTACGCTCAACCTAAACGGGCAGATTGACCGTCCCAGCGTGACTTACCGTTCGGAGCCGCCGCTGCCTACCTCGGACATTATCGGACTGCTCGCGTTCGGGCAAACCTCGGAGGAGTCGGCACAGCTGAACCAGTCACAGTCGGCATTCAACTCGGAGACGTCGAATGCTATCCTCAGCGCCGCATTGAACGCGACGGTCAGCAATCGGGTCCAGAAACTGTTCGGGGTCAGCCGCATCAAGATCGACCCCCAGGGCTTCACCACGGAAACGTCGTCCTCCCAGAGCGGCCCAGCAGTCACGATCGAACAGCAGGTAAAAAATAATCTGACGCTTACTTACACCACCAACGTGGCGGGGGCGTCACAACAGTACATCCAGGTGGAGTACAACATTACGCGCAGCGTTTCGATCGTGGCCTTACGGGACCAGAATGGCGTGGTCAGCTTCGACGTTCGGGTGCGGCAGAGGAAGAAGTAGGCTGGCTTTGTGTGTGTGGTTGTTTGGTTGTGTGGGCGCGGGCGACTCGCAGCGAGCCCCAGGCTTTGCCTGGTTGCGGTCTCGGGATATCCACTTTTTTCTCACCTCCGGCAGTTCTTTTGTGCCGCCGCCGGCGGTGCGCGGGCGGTCGCCCGCGGCCACACTGGCTACACCGGCCAGCCACATTCCAACCCAGTGGGGAGTATTCTGAAGCGGCGTTGGCTGCTGAACTTCATCCCGAGCGATTTGCAGTCGAGCGCCAGCACATGGTGGAGGCCCAGCTCCGCGCCCGGGGCATCCGCGATCAGCGTCTGTTGAATGCGATGGCGAACATCCCACGGCACGAATTCGTGGAAGCGCGTTACCGCGGCCAGGCATACGAAGATCATCCGCTTCCCATTGATGCCGGGCAGACCATTTCGCAGCCGTACATCGTCGCCCTCATGCTCGAACTTCTGCAGCTGGACCCATCATCGAAAGTGCTGGAGATCGGAACTGGTTCGGGATATCAGGCGGCGGTGTTGAGCAAGCTTGCCCAGCAGGTTTACACCATGGAACGCCATCCGGAGCTGGCGCGGCGGGCGGCAGAGACGTTGTCCCGACTCGGATTGAACAATGTCAGCGTAGTGACAGGCGACGGGAGCATGGGGCTGGCGGAACAGGCTCCGTTCGATGCCATTGCAGTTTCGGCTGCGGCCGCGCAAATTCCTCCCGCGCTGTTTGAGCAGTTGCCTGAAGGCGGGCGCATGATCATCCCTGTGGGTCCGCCGGAGGCGCAGGAGTTGCAGTTGGTGCGCAAGCAGGCGGGGAAGGCTCTGATCAGCTTGCGGGAAGGGTGCCGGTTTGTGCCTCTGATCAGCGGGTGATCTTCAAAATCAACCTCAACTTCAAAGGCGGCGGACAGGAGTGTCCACCCACATTGCATTACAATTCTTTTGTGCCACTGCTACGCAATCTGCGCGTTACATTGGAGATGATCAAGTGGGAGCATTCGGTTTTTGCGCTCCCCTTCGCTTTGTGCGGGGCCATGCTGGCGGCGAACGGGCTGCCCGGGGGGCAGCAGTTGCTGTGGATCGTCGTCGCCATGGTCTCGGCACGCTCCGCTGCCATGGCTTTCAATCGGCTGGCCGACGCTTCGATTGATGCCGCCAACCCGCGTACCCAAACCCGTGCGTTGCCTGCGGGGGCATTGACCCCTGGATTCGTCGCGACCTTTGTGGTTATCTCATGCGCGGTCTTCGTGCTGGCGGCTTCCCGGCTGACCCGCCTGGCGCTGCTGCTGTCTCCGATGGCGCTGGCCGTGGTGTTGCTTTACTCCTACACGAAGCGGTTCACTCCCTGGTCGCACCTGGTGTTGGGTTTGGCGCTGGGGATTGCGCCGTCCGCGGCTTGGATCGCGGTGCGTGGGTCTTTTGATCCTCGTATTCTTCTGCTTACCGCGGCAGTCACCTTCTGGGTGGGCGGCTTCGACGTGCTCTATGCTTGTCAGGACTACGAATTCGACCGGCGGGCGGGCCTGCATTCCATTCCTCGTTATTTTGGTATCGGGCGCGCACTGTGGATTGCGCGTTCGTTCCACGCCCTCATGCTGGTCTTGCTGATGGGGTTGGTGGCGGCTTTCGGCTTGGGCAAGCTCGCCGTCATGGGCGTGATCGTGGTGGCGGTCCTCCTGGCCTATGAGCACTCGCTGGTATCTCCTCGCGATCTCTCCAAGTTGAACGCCGCGTTTTTTACGATGAATGGAGTTATTTCGGTTGTGTTCTTTATCTTTATTGCTGGGGATTTGCTGCTGCGGAAGTAAGAACCGGAGCGGCTCGGGAAACCGTCACGGTTTGGAACTCGCGAAATGTGCGGCTGAAAAACCCAAGCCTGTATTCATAGGAGTGCTTTACGACCTGAAAGATGCCCCTCCCCAATTGAATTCGATCCCCGTTGTTCGCAGATGATATTTCGCACATATTCCACGTCTGGCTTGTTGCCAAGATTGTGCTGATCGCACGACGGAACAGTCCAAAGGTTCGTGCGCAGTGACCTAGGGAAAAACGAGATTGCGGGCAGATGCTCGCGCGTAGACGAGGGCTCATTGCACATGTAGCAAAGACGTCTTGAAACGGTCCGCGGCGTAGTGTTCACCGAGTGACAATCATCTCACCGGTTGCTGTGACTTCAAGGCCTCACTGCGATATCATCGACTGGATGGACAAAATGCATTCATTCCAGACTGACGACACCCGCCTTTTGCCGATTCACCGCAAGGTTACTGCGGGCGAACGACTGAACACCGATGACGCCCTTGCCCTCTACCGCACCGGTGACATTCTGGCTGTGGGCTGGATGGCTAACCACGTCCGCGAACGCATGCATGGCGACAAGACGTATTTCAACGTCAACCGCCATCTGAATCCCACCAACGTTTGCGTTGCCGCCTGCCGCCTTTGTGCTTTTGGGCGCAAGAAGGACACTCCGGGCGCTTACACCATGGCGTTGGAAGAGGCTTTCGAGACTGCCGCCACCGGCTATACCGAGGCCGTCACGGAATTTCATATCGTCGGTGGATTGCATCCTGATCTGCCGTTTCAGTATTTCCTCGACTTGATTTCCGGGCTGAAGCAGCGCTTTCCGCAAGTGCACCTAAAGGCCTTCACCATGGTCGAAGTGGCATATCTCTCCAAGCGGGCCAAGCTCTCCATTCGCGAGACGCTGCAGCAGCTAAAAGCTGCGGGCGTGGATTCTTTACCCGGTGGAGGCGCGGAGATTTTCGCCGATCGGGTGCGCCATATTATTTGCGATCACAAGATTGACGGCGATCAGTGGCTCGATACGGCGAAGCTGGCACATCAGATCGGTCTGAAGTCGAATGCCACCATGCTCTACGGTCACGTCGAGAACGATGCAGACCGGGTCGACCACCTGCTAAAACTACGAGCGCTGCAGGATGAGACCCACGGGTTCCAAACTTTTATTCCTCTTGCCTTTCATCCTGACAACACACCGCTACAACACTTGCCCAAAACTAGTGGGATGCTCGACATCAAGCAGATCGCGGTCAGCCGGTTGGTACTCGACAATTTCCCGCACGTCAAAGCGTACTGGCAGATGATGACTCCCAAGATTGCACAGATCGCGTTGCGTTTTGGAGCTGACGATATTGACGGCACGGTCATTGAAGAAAAGATCTATCACGACGCCGGTGCCACCACTCCGCAAGGCATGCGCCGCCAGGACTTGGTTCGCCTCATTCGAGACGCGGGCAGGGAGCCGGTGGAGCGCGACACTTTGTACCGTCCGGTTACACGAACCGAGACTTCTGTCACTGTCGCGGTATAACTCTTCCACTGTCATCCAGAGCGAAGCGAAGCATTTCGCCGCCATCGGCAATGGCATGCGTGTCCGCATTCGGCTCCGTATTCGCTCCCTCGGGGTCGTAGCACCAGCAACGAATCCATAGATTCTTCGCTTTGCTTACGGTGACACGAATTTTGGGGTTCCATGCTTTTGCCGCGGGTGTAGAATCCGATCAGTAAGGACGACAAAGCTTCACGGGACCCGCTACCCGTGCTCTGAGGCTTGGCATGAATGTCCACATCAGCTATAAGCTGCGCAAGACGCCCGATCTCGAAAAAGAAATCAATCACCTGGTCGAAAAACTGCGCAACCGGCTGCAGGTCTTTCGCCCCGAACTGCTGCACCTGAAGGGTGTGGTGGAGCAGAGCTCTCCGCGCGAGGGCACGACTGTGTCGCTAAATCTGCGGCTGCCTTCTGGACAATTAGCGGCCCAGCGCTCGGCGCAAACGCCGGTGGTGGCGATCAAGAGTGCGTTCGACGATTTGTTGCAGCAGACTACGCGCCACAAGGACTTGTTGCGCAGCTCTCACAAGTGGACACGGCGCCGCTCGAAGAAGTCTCGACCGGAAGCGCAGGTCCCGTTCGAGCAAACCCTGGCCTCGATTCAGCCATCTACAGTCTCAGCCGAGGACATACGCTGTTACGTGAACGTGAATCTTTCGCGCCTGGAGCGGTTCGTCGAGCGCGAGCTGTATTTTCGGGAAGCGGCCGAGCAGATGATCCCCGATGCCATCACCAAGGACGAAGTGATTGACGAGGTTATTGCCGGGGCCCTGGGCGATGGCGGCGATAAGCCCGACAAGATGGCGCTGGAGTCGTGGTTGTACCGTCTGGCGATCCACGCCATCGGAGATCTTTTGGCCCGCAGCTCGGACAATGTCGTGTCGGTCCACCTTGAGGAGTCGGCGCGGATGCCGAACGTGCGGGCGAGTGACGAGCCCGAACTTCAATTCCATCAGCCTGATGAAACGCTTACCAAGGAGAGCGTGATTGCCGACCGGCGCGTTGCTACGCCGGAGGATATCGCCTCTTCCGACGAGATGGACATGCTGGTGCAGTCCGCTCTCGCAGCCGCCAAGCCGCGTGACCGCGAAGTATTTATCCTGCACACCATGGAAGGCTTCTCGGTGGCGGAGATCGCTGCGATTACCGATCGCAGGCCGGAATCAATCAATGCTTCGATCCTGGCGGCCCGGGAACACTTGCGGCGGTCGCCGCCCATCGGGAGTCGCTTTCAAAGCAGAATGCTACGGAACACGGGAACAGATTGATTTCCGCGGCAGTCATTTCGGTGGCAATCAGTTCTGCGGTAGTCAGTTGTGTCGTACTCATTTCCGCACAACCAGGAGAATGTAATGATTACCCGCGAAGATATCCGGGAGCTGGCGGAGTTTCAAGGCGACGGCGCGGATTGCGCGATCAGTTTCTATTTTCAGCCGGCACCACCCAGCAATCGAGCGCATCGCGAGCAGGCGATTCTGGTCAAGGACCTTGTTCATCAGGCTCTGCGCGAGGCTGAGAAAAGCGCACGGAACGGGAGCGCCCGGGCTGACCTGCAACGCATTCTTGACCTGGCGGGGGATTGGCAAGGAAATCGGAAGCGGGCCAAGGCTGTGTTTGCGTGCGTCAGCAAGAACATCTGGCGCGAGTTCGACCTTCCGCCACAATTGGCGAAGACTCAATTGTTCGTCAACCGCCGCTTTCACCTGAAGGAGCTTGCGGTGTTGCTGGGCGGGCAGCCGCGCCTATGGGTGGCCTTTGTCGATCGTCACCGGGCCCGGTTCTTCGATCTCCATCTCGACGAAGTCAAGGAGCAGGAAGCCCTCTTCCGGCCTCTTCCGCGGCGCGGCCGCGGCGACGGATTTGGAGGTTACGATGCCGGTCACGCCGAACGCAGCGTCAATGATGAAGCCCTGCACCATTTCAAGAACGTTGCGGAATTGCTTAAACTCGCACTCGAAAGAATGGCATTCGATCGGTTCGTTATCGGATGTCAGGATGTCCACTGGCATGACTTTGAGGCGCAGCTTCACCCTTACGTCAAGAGCCGGTTGCTGGGGCGGTTCGCAGCGGAAGTGGGTAGCGCCACCGTGAAGCATGTGCGGGAACAGGGCGACCGGATGGTGAGAGAATCGCTGGCTCAACATCGACGCGAGCAAATGAAAGAGGTCCTCGACCAGGCCCGAAGCAACGGACGAGGCGTGACCGGACTGCGACGGGTGTTGCGGTCCCTCGAAATGGGTGAAGTCCAGGTGTTGCTGATGGCTGAAAACTATTCAGCGCACGCAGTCGAGTGCGCCAGCTGCGGTCACCTGGATGCGCATATGGTGCAGTATTGTCCGGTCTGTGGCCGGCGCACGCAGGAGTTGGAAGATGTGTGCGATGCCATAGTGCCAGCCGCTATCCGGCGTGATGTGGAACTGGTGTACGTGAAGGACGAACCGGAGTTTGATCGTATCGGCAGCATCGCCGCCCTGTTGCGCTTTCGCGCCGACCAAAAAAGAGGCGGAATAGCGGTCGCTTCGTAGACTGGTGGATCGGCGCTCTGCAAGGTCCCTACAGAAATTCATTTCGCCACGGATTTACGCGGATCTTCACGGATCGGATCAGGGAAAAGGAGTCCGCGAAGATCCCTGAATCCTTGGCCTGCTTCTTGTCTTGCTGGGGGCGTGCTATCCTTTCCGCTTTCTTGGAAATTTCCTTAATTTGTGGAGGATCAAACAATGGCCTTCTCGCGCCGTGCCTTTCTCACCACCGCCGTGGTAGGAGCCGTCTCTTTGGGCCTGGAGGGCGAAGATCGTCAGAACCAGGATCGGAAGAACGACGATCGGAGGAAGCCCGACTGGAGTAAAGGAGATGACGCGGCTGTAGCGGGCAAGCGCCCGATTATTGTCTGCGCGCGCAACGGATATGACTATCTCGACGACGCCTTCGCCTTCCTGAAAAATGGGGGCGACACACTCGATGCTGCGCTGAAAGTTGTGAAAGGACCGGAAGATGATCCCAACGAAGACAGCGTCGGATTGGGTGGTTTGCCAAATGAAGAAGGCGTCGTGGAACTCGATTCCTGCTGCATGCACGGTCCTACGCGGCGAGCCGGGTCGGTTGGAGGCGTGCGGAACATCAAGAATGTCTCGCTTGTGGCCAAGGCGGTGATGGAGCACACCGGGCACGTGATGCTAGTCGGGGAAGGCGCCGAGCGCTTTGCCGTGGCCCAGGGTTTTCCCCGCGAAAACCTGCTCACGGAGCACTCCCGAAAAATCTGGTTACTGTGGAAGGAAACTCATTCCGACTGGTGGGGACCGGGGTTGGCCAGTCCGGACTGGCACAAACGAGTGCCAGCATCGCCCCACGCCGACGAGTTTCAGCGCCGGGTCGAGCACATGAAGCAGGTGGCTGCTGACATCGGAATCGAGCCCGAGCAGCGCATGGTCGCGATCCGAAAAGTTTTGTTTCCGCCCACCGGCACCATCCACTGTTCGGCGCTGAACGAAAAGGGTGAGATTTCAGGCACCACCACCACCAGCGGCCTAGCGTGGAAGCTGCCCGGGCGTTGCGGCGATTCGCCTGTCATCGGGGCCGGTTGTTATACCGACCAGGATGTGGGGTCGGCGGGAGCCACCGGCAGCGGGGAAGAAAACATCAAGGTCGCCGGGGCCCACACCATTGTAGAAAACATGCGCCACGGGATGTCGCCGCTTGATGCCGGCATGGACGCGCTCAAACGTATCGTGCGCAACTATAACGGAGACATGAACCGCCTCCGCTTTGTAGACATGACGTATTACGTGCTGCGCAACGATGGCGCGTACGCGGGGGTCTCGCTGTGGAATGGCTACGAGCCGGGCAAGCCCCACCAGATCGCGGTGCACGACGGCACGAGGCGGGCCGAGAAGACCGTCAGCCTGTTCTCGGGCGTTTCGCAGGAATGGCCGCCGGTACTGGAATAATCCTGTAATCAGTACTTTGCGAATCGAGGACAGCGGCTCGATCACGCTGCCCCTCGTTCGGTTCTGGCTACACGAACCTCACCTTCACATCCGGTCCCTTCTCCAGGTGGATGCTGTCGATGAAGCGCACTTTCCCGGTGCGTAAGGTCAGGATCACCGACGATGTCCGCGTGCCTTCTCCGAAGAAGCGCACTCCTTTCATCAGCGAGCCGTCGGTGACTCCAGTGGCGGCGAAGATGAGTTGCTTGCCCGGAGCCAGATCTTCGGCTTCGTAGATCTTGTTCTTGTCTTTGATTCCCATGCGCGCGATGCGTTCTTCGAGTTCCGGCTTGTCAATCACCAGGCGTCCCAACATGTAGCCGTTCAGGCAACGAATGGCAGCGGCTGTGATTACGCCTTCCGGGGCGCCGCCTGAGCCCATCACGGCGTGTACGCCGGTCCCGATGACGGCGGCTGCGATTCCGGCGGACAAATCGCCATCGCCGATCAGCCTGATCCGGGCCCCTGCCTTGCGAATTTCCGCAATCAGGTTTTCGTGCCGCGGACGATCGAGCACGATGACCACCAGATCTTCGACGTCACGGTGCATGCGCTTCGCGATGTTCTTCAGATTGTCGATCACCGGCGCATCGAGATCCACCGCGCCTTTGCAGGATGGGCCAACCACGATTTTCTCCATGTAGCAGTCGGGTGCGTTCAGCAAGCCGCCACTTTCGGAGGCCGCCAACACCGTGATGGCTCCCGGCGCTCCGGTGGCGCACAAGTTCGTACCTTCAAGGGGATCGACGGCGATATCCACTTCTGGAACTTCGGTGCCGTCGGGAAACTCCGCGCCGACTTTTTCGCCGATGTAGAGCATGGGCGCCTCATCGCGTTCACCTTCGCCAATCACGATGGTGCCGCGCATGGGAATCGAATCCATCGTCTTGCGCATGGCCTCTGTCGCCACCTGGTCGGACAGCTTGCGTTCACCCTGGCCCATGGTGTGCGCGGACGCGATGGCGGCCGTCTCTACCACCCGCAGAAATCTTGAAGCGAGGTCACTTTCGATATTTCGGCCGAAGGTCCTTGCCTTGGCCTCTGATTTGGTAACAGCGGTCATGAATGCCCCCTGATCGATAAAAGTTGTACGCAAGCGCGGTCAATGAATATAACCCCGAAGGACTGTGAAGGGAAAGTTACGTGGGGGGGCGGACACTCTTGTCCGCCGCTGTTGATCTGACTTTGACTTGTGAGAATTGCAGTTCTCCGCTCTCTTGAATGCGCGGTCAAAAAGCGCCGCCAAAAGCGGCGGACAGGAGTGTCCGCCCCCCACGTAACTTAGAACGCATCGATGCCGGTGACGCTTTGCCCAATGATCAGGGTGTGTATGTCGTGAGTGCCTTCGTAAGTCTTTACTGACTCCAGGTTTGCCATGTGGCGGAAGATGGGGTACTCGTCGGCGATGCCGTTGGCGCCCAGGATGTCGCGGGCCATGCGGGCGCATTCCAGCGCCATCCAAACATTGTTGCGCTTGGACATTGAAATATGTTGCGGTGCGGCTTTGTCTTTATCTTTGAGGCGTCCGACTTGCAGCGCCAGCAACTGGGCTTTGGTGATTTCGGAAATCATCCAGGTAAGTTTTTCCTGCACTAGTTGGTGCGAGGCAATGGGCTGATCGCGAAACTGCTTGCGGAACAACGAATATTGCAAGGCGCAGTCGTAACAGGCCATGGCGGCTCCGATAGCACCCCAGCCGATCCCGTACCGGGCCTGGCTCAGGCACATCAGTGGGGACTTCAAGCCGCCGGTTTTGGGCAGCAGGTTCGATTCCGGGATATGCACGTCCTGCAGGGAGAGACTCGATGTGACCGACGCCCGCAGCGACCATTTGCCGTGGACGTCTTCGGCGCGAAAGCCAGGGCGATCGGTTTCGACCAGAAATCCGCGAATCTTGTCGTCTTCGTCTTCGACCTTGGCCCAAATGATTGCGATGTCGGCGATGGAGCCCGATGTGATCCACATCTTTTCGCCGTTGAGGACATATTCCTTGCCCGACTTCTTGGCGCGGGTCCGCATGCCGCCGGGGTTGGAACCGAAATCTGGCTCGGTCAGACCGAAGCAGCCGATCTTTTCACCCGCCTGCATCGCCGGGAGCCATGTCTGTTTCTGTTCGTCGCTGCCAAATGCGTAGATGGGATACATGGCCAGCGAAGAGTGCACGCTTACGAAAGAGCGAACGCCGCTGTCACCCCGCTCCAGTTCCTGCATGACCAGACCGTACTCGACGTTTGACATCCCGGCGCAGCCGTACCCTTTGAGGCTCGCGCCATAGAGGCCTAGATCCGCCATGGGTTTTACCAGTTCCTTGGGGAAGCGGCCGCCGCGGTTGCACTCCTCGATGATGGGGATGAGGTTGTCCTCGATAAATTTGCGGGTGGTGTCGCGGACCAGGCGTTCTTCGTCCGTGAGCAAGGAGTCGAATTCGAGGAAATCAACCCCCCGGAACTTGATGGCCATCAGTTTCTCATTTCTGTTTCTTCGCCGCGTTGGTTGCTGCGAACGTTGCCGGGAACCACGGGGCAGGCACTCAGGGAGTGGAAACCCTTGAAGGTAACAAAGCGTGCCGGGGCAGTCAAACCAGCTTGGGCAGCCATGTCATACCACAATAGAAATGTCCCGTGTTCTCCACAATAGAAAGGACCTGGGCGGAGGCAGAAAATACGCTCAGTACAACGAGACCCGCGCAAAAGACGACAAAAGGGCGAAAAGTTCGCACCCCGGGTCCGGCCTCGTAGGTGCTCGTCATCCCGATTGTCCTCCAACGGCCGTCCGCCATCTTACTCCATCAAAGTTTTCCGGCAAGAAGCGCTTTGGCTCACCATTGCATCGAGGGTCTTGAGCCAGAAAGGTAACTGAATCGGGGTGGACATGACGACGCTCTGGCCCATCATGCCGGTGGCCCGAATCAGCCCAATTTGATTCGAGACCAATTTGGGCCTGCGCTGCTACTCGAACCCGGCCGTCCGCCGGTAATGGGTGGAGATTAATTTTTACAAACTTTTTGCAAGTTCCGGACGCGCCCATCGCAGGGGGCATCTAAGCTTTTAGTACTGGCGAACGACTTGTAAGTGGGACGCGTCGTGCCGGGCAGCCGAGGGCTGAGCTTAGCGCGGAATACGCCGGTCCTTCGCTTGCTTTTGTCCGGCTTCGCTGGGCGAAAGAATGCACTCCGGATGACAGCGTTGGGGGAGTTGCTCCAGGCTGAGCCGCCGTCCAGGCTTAAGTAAGTTGCACGGCGGCTTAAAGGCGGGCACAATACAGCGGTTTGCAGGATTGGCAATTTTGAAGACGCGCAAGGTATCAATACGGCGTGCGGCACTTACCGGAGTTATCTGCTTCGTAACCCTGTTTGGCTCCGCGCTTGCAGCCGATGTGCCTGCTCCGCGGCCCTCCCTGGATCAAGGATTCCGTCTCCTCTACAACCTTGATTTTGATCAGGGGCATCAGGTGTTTCTTTCCTGGCAACGCGAACATCCTCAGGATCCGGTCGGGCCCACGGCCGAGGCGGCGGGAATACTCTTCTCGGAATTTCATCGGCTGGGCGTTCTGGAAGGCCAGTTTTACGAGAATGACAAAAAGTTTTTGAACCGCGACCAGAAGGAACCGGACGCGGGTGTACGGGACCGCTTTAACGCGGCCCTGTCCCGCGCCCAAAACCTCGCCAGCGCTCGTTTAGCAGCCAACGCCAAGGACCGCGATGCGCTGTTTGCCATGACGCTTTCGTCGGGACTGCAGGCCGACTACGCGGCCATGATTGAGAAGAAAAATATGTCGTCATTGCACTACACGCGCGAGGCCAATGACTGGGCGGACCAACTGCTGGCGGTGGACCCGAAATGCTATGACGCGCGGGTCGCAACCGGTTTCAGCAAGTACATTATCGGCAGCATGGCGGCGCCGGTACGTTGGGTGTTGCGGATGGGCGGGGTGTCGGGTGACAAGAAGCAGGGCATCGTGGAGTTACAGATGACCGCCGATCACGGCCAGTACTTGGGTCCGTTTGCGCGAATATTGCTGGCTATCGCGTATGTCCGCGACAAGGATAATGTCCGTGCCCGGGAGCTGCTGGCGAGTTTGCGGGACGAGTTTCCCAAGAATACTTTGTTCACTAATGAGATTGCCCGGCTGGATGCGGGGCATTGAGAATTGATGAGGCTGTCATCCATGAGCGGAGTAGGGGTTTCGCGCAGCGACACCGCTAGGCAGTCGAAAGCCCCCTATAAACCTCACCCCTGTGCTACCGGAATTCGTGGAGGAAGCGTCCTCGAGACTTCGCCAATAAGCAACTTTCGCTAAGCCGGTAGGGGCCCTTCGACTCCGACAACGCATTCGCTCAGGATGACCGTCCGACGTGTGGGACGCTCGGGCCGGTTCACTGGAAATTCACCACGTTGTAACAATCCTGTAACATTCGCAGCGTAGAACTGCCCCATCAAACTAATAAGGAGGAACCATCGCGTGATTCGCCGCATTGCGCTCTTGTGTGTTGTTCTGGCCGCGCCCGCTTTCGGTCAGACGACCGTGAATGGGGCAGGCGCTACCTTCCCTAATCCGATGTACCAGAAGTGGTTCAGCGAATACCACAAGGCCCATCCGGATATTCAGTTCAACTACCAATCCATCGGCAGCGGCGGCGGCATTCGTCAGGTTCTTGCGCAGACCGTGGATTTCGGCGCCAGCGATGGTCCCATGACGGACGAGCAACTCTCCCAGGCCAAGACCAAGATCCTGCACATTCCGACGGTCATGGGGGCGGTGGTTCCGGCTTACAACGTTCCCGGCGTCAGTACAGAACTGAAGTTCACACCAGAGGCGCTTGCGGGAATCTTTCTTGGGCAAGATCACTACGTGGAATGATCCGGCGATCGCCAAGGCGAATCCCGGGGTCAGCCTGCCCAATCAGACCATCATCGTCGTCCATCGCTCGGATGGCAGCGGCACCACTTATATCTTCACTGACTACCTTTCCAAGGTGAGTTCGGAGTGGGCGAATGGCCCGGGGAAGGGGACTTCCGTGAAGTGGCCAGTCGGTCTGGGCGGCAAAGGCAACGAAGGCGTTGCCGGAATGATTCGCCAGATGCAGGGTGGGATCGGCTACATCGAACTCATCTATGCGGTCCAGAACAAGATTGACTACGGCCTAGTGAAAAACGCGGGCGGAACTTTCGTGAAGGCCTCGCTGGAAAGCGTGACTGCGGCTGCGGCATCCGTTAAGAGTATGCCTGCGGATTTCCGCGTATCCATCACCAACGCGCCGGGTAAGGACGCTTATCCCATCTCCAGCTTCACCTGGCTCCTGATTCCGGAAAAATCCAAGGAAGCAGCCAAGGGCAAAATCCTTGCTGATTTCCTCACCTGGATGGTTGACGACGGCCAGAAAATGACCGCCGAGCTGACCTACGCGCCCTTGCCGGGGAATGTCGCGGAAAAGGTGAAAGGCGCGATCAAGTCAGTGCAGTAGAGGCAGCTCCTGCTTAGAAGCGACGATTGAATCGAGGGACGGGTTCTCAAGCCCGTCCCTTAGTCGTTGCAGTCTAGCTGAGATTCGACAAAGGTGTCCGGCGTCCCGTCCGTGTGTCTACTGTTCTATACTGACTCTGATGAAACGCATCCTGGCGAGCGCGGCCCTGCTGGTACTTCTGTCATTTTCTTCCCGTCTTTACGCCGCGGAAAAACAGTATGAACCCGGCCGGATCGTTACAGTAGAGAAGAAGTTCCACGAGCGGGTGCTGTATTACCTGGTGAATACTCCGATAACCCAGGATGATCCATACTACGAAGTCACCTTGCAGCTGGGAAATCTGGCGCTGCTGACGGAGTTCACGCCGCGGCACGCTGCCGACGATTTGCCTGACGGATGGACAGGATAACGCCAAGGTGCAGATCAAAGTTACGGACAAGCATCATGTGTGGGTGAAACGGGACGGCGGAACGGAGCTGCAGTTGTTGCTGGTGAAGCGCTTGCCCGCAACCGAAACAGCGGCCGATCCTGAACCCGCACCGGTCAGGAAGTGAGCCGGAAGCGTTTGTTTCGGCCTCAAGCTGTATCTTCCGAAGGTATTTAATTTCTGTTTTTGCGTACCTGCTGAATCATGGCTCGCCTTGCGTTGGACAATCCGGCCTACTACATCAATCGGGAAGCTTCCTGGCTGGCCTTCAACCGCCGCGTCCTCGAAGAAGCGCAGGATGAAGCTAATCCGCTGCTCGAGCGGCTGAAATTTCTTGCCATCTCGGCCAGCAATCTGGATGAGTTCTTCGAAGTGCGCGTGGCTGGACTGGTGCAGCAGATTGAAGATGGATACACCGAGGCTGGCCCGGATGGTCTCACCCTGGTGGAAGAGCGCGATGTTGTTTCCCGCGAGACGCACGAGTTCGTGGACGACCAGTATCGCTGCTGGAACGACAAGCTGCGCCCGGCACTTTCTGAACATGGCATCCGCGTTCTAGGGCTTCACGAACTGGATTCGCGCGCCCGCGCTTTCATCGAAGAATATTGCGAGAAGGAGCTCGATCTGCTGCTCACGCCGGTCACGGTGGACCCGGCGCATCCCTTTCCCCGAGTCATCAACAAGGCGCTGTGCGTGGCCTTTCTGCTGCGCCGGCGCCGGCGTTCGGCGCTTACCTACACCGGCGTGGTCACGGTGCCGCGCGCCCTGCCGCGTCTGGTGCGGTTGCCCTCGGAAGGGACTGACGACTTCATTTTTCTCGCCGACCTGGTGGCCTTCCACGCCTCGCGGATGTATCACGGCTACGATATCGTTTCTTCGGCGGCTTTCCGCGTAACTCGCAACAGCAATCTCTACCTGGCGGAAGAGGAGTCGCGCAACCTGCTGGAGTCGGTCCGCACCGAGCTGCACAATCGCCGCAAGGGCGATGCGGTGCGGCTGGAAATTGAGGCTGATGCAGATCCCGAAATCATCGAACGCCTGCGCACCAACTTCGAACTGGAGCCCTGGCAGGTCTTTTCCGTCAACGGGCCGGTGAATCTGTCGCGGTTGTTCAACATCTACGAACAGACAGGGCACCCGGAGATCAAATTCAAACCGTTTTCTCCGCGCGAACTGCGGCTGACCGCCAAGTCGCAGGATCTGTTCGAGGAACTGCGGCGCCACGACGTTCTGCTGCACCATCCGTTCGACTCCTACGATGCGGTGGTTTCGTTCATCGAGGCTGCGGCGCAGGACTCGCGGGTGCTTTCGATCAAGCAGACCCTGTATCGGACGAACGAGCATTCGCTGATTGTTCCTGCGTTGATTTCTGCGGCGGAAAAGAAGGAAGTGACAGCGGTTGTGGAACTGAAAGCCCGCTTCGATGAAGACACCAACATTCGCTGGGCCCGCGACCTCGAAGATGCTGGAGTGCAGGTCTTCCACGGTCTGGTCGGATTGAAGACACATTGCAAGCTCTCGCTGCTGGTGCGCCACGACTCGGATGGCGTGACTCGCCGCTATGCCCACCTGGGAACCGGAAACTACAACGCGAACACGGCGCGGATTTATACGGACTTGAGCCTGCTTACGGCCGATCCGGAAATCACCGCTGCCGTGCATGATGTTTTCAGTTTTCTCACGGCATACGCCGAGCATCCCAACTACGAGCCCTTGCTGGTCGCGCCGCTCGACCTGGCGGAACGGTGCCTGGGGTTGATCGAACGCGAAGCCGACCATGCGCGTCACGGACGCCCGTCCCGCATCATTGCCAAGATGAATGCCTTGCTGGACAAGAACATCATCATGGCCCTGTATCGCGCTTCGCAGGCAGGAGTCGAGATTGACCTGATCGTTCGCGGCATGTGTGCACTGCGTCCCGGGGTGCGCGGGGTGAGCGATCGCATTCGGGTGCATAGTATCGTCGGCCGCTTTCTCGAACACAGCCGCATTTTCCACTTTTGCAACGGCGGGCCAGGAAGAGGTTTATCTCGCCAGCGCCGACTGGATGCCGCGCAATCTTTACGAACGCGTCGAAGTCATGTTTCCGCTGAAAGATGCGTTGGCCCGCGAGCGGGTCCGGCATGAAATTCTGGACGCCTACCTGGTGGACAATTTAAAGTCCCGCGTGCTGCGGAAAGACGGCGTCTATGTCCGCAGCTGGCAGGCAGAGGGAAAGCGCAAGCCCCCTGCGGGAGGCGCGGCTTTCAGCGCGCAGGATTTTCTGCTCGGGCTGGCCGAAGGCAAACAGGCGGTGGAAGCAATGCCCGTGCCTGCGCCCCGCAAGGCGCGGCGAGTCGTGATGAGGTAACCCGAAATGATTCTCTATTTCCTGCGTCACGCCAGCGCCGGCGAGCCGGTCAGCAATCCCAAGAAGGATGAAAAGCGCGCGCTCGACGAAACCGGAATCGAGCAATGCGGTTACGTGGGCCGTGCCCTGGCTGCGCTGGACGCGCAGGTGGACATTATTATTTCGAGCCCTCTGAAGCGCGCGGCGCAGACCGCTTCGTTGGTGGGCAATGAGATGGGTCACGAGGGCAAGCTGCAGTTGGAAGATGCGTTGCGGCCCACCGCTACGTTCGCGGATTTCCGCAAGATGCTCGACAAGTACGCCCGGCACGACGCCATCATGGTGGTGGGCCACAACCCGAGCTTGAGCGAATTCCTCGGCCGGGCCATCAGCGAAGGCGGTTGCGAAGCGGCCATTGAACTCAAGAAAGGCGCGGTGGCGCGGGTGGACATGAATCGCAATGCCGGGTCGCTGACCTGGTGCCTGACACCCAAGATTCTCCGCACGCTCTACGCCGCCGCGGCCGAAAGCTCGCGACCGAAGACCTCACGGAAGTAGTCTTTCTCCTTTTCAACAGCCCACAATTCCAGGTCCACGGTGGCACGCGGCTTGGCCCGAAGCGTCAGCTTGACCTCGGCCCGGCCCACCCGCACGCCGGCGCCGCGTACGGCGCCGCTGCGTCCGAGGTTGAGGGCGCGGGCCAGTCGCAGCAGCAGTGAGGCCTTGCGAACAAATTCCCGGTCGGCTGGCGGCAGGATTTTCATAAACGTGTCTCCCGGCGCGGGCCGCGACTTGCCGAGATAGCGTGCCGTGGCCGCAATGATTCGTCTTTGCTCCGGAGTGTAACCCAGGATTTCCGAGTGAGCGATGATGTAGTAGGCGTGGCGGTGCCTCCCGTTGCGATTGACGTAGTCGCCAACCTCGTAAAGCATCGCTGCCGCGGAAATCCATTCCTCATATTCGGGCGGCAAGCGGTGCAGCGCTTTCAGAGTCTTGAACAAGTGCGCGGCGAATTGCCGGACTTGCAGGGCGTGGTCCATATCCACGCGGTAGTGGGCAACCGCGGCGCGGATCGAGTCCCAACGCTCAGATTCGATGTGCTTGCCGGAGCGGGTGCTGCGATCGTACTCGGCAGCCATTTGCGCCAGCAGTCCGTCGCGCAGTCCCAGAGGAGAGTAGCGGAAGCCCGGCAATCGGCAGCGTTCGAGAAGTTCGGCATAGACCACCGCGCCGGCGACCACGATCTCAGCGCGCCGCGGCCCGACTCCGGAAAGCTTTTTGCGCTCGGCGATGGGCAGCCGCGCCAACATCTTCGCGATGGGCCGCATCTGGGTACGCGAGACCGCGGTGGCGCGCGCCCCTTTCGTCTTATACAAACCATGACAGACCGCAGCCAGAGAAGCTGCCGTGCCTGACGTGGCGATCACGATTTTAGGCCGTGACCTGGCGATGCGGTCGGAAATCCGACCAATTTCCCTTTCCACAAATCCGCGAAGGCGCCGCAGCTCCGCCTTGCGGGGCGGATCGTGCGTCAGAAATTCATTGGTCAGGCGCACTGCCCCCAGGGGCAGACTCACCGTATCGCGGATGTGGCCCTTGCCGGAGATGGTCAGCTCGCAGCTTCCGCCGCCGAGGTCAACCATGAGCGTGTTGGCGGCGCTGATCCGCAGATTCGAGACCAGACCGAGGTGAATCAGGCGCGCCTCTTCCAGCCCGGAGATGACTTCGACTTTCCATCCCGTAGCCGAACGCACCCATTCCAGAAAGGCTCGCGAGTTCCGAGCGTCGCGCAAGGCGCTGGTAGCCACCACGCGAACCGTGTCGGCGCCTTCGTGCTTGTACCGCACGATGGAAGCGCCGTAGCGCCTTCACGGTATCGTCTATGGCATCGGGCGACAGGAATCCGTTGCGGAAAACACTGTCGCCCAGACGGGTGACCTGGCGATCTTCATGAATCTCAACCAGGCGCCGCCCGGAAAGGCGCGAGATTTTCAGGCGGACGGAGTTCGATCCGATATCGACTGCGGCTAGGGTCGGCATGCGCGGGAAATAGTGTAACGCCAGATGAAGGCAATGGGGTGGGTGATCGCTGGTTTGTTATGCTACGCGAATGCCACGGGCCTTTCTCATCGATACCGATGTAGCCTCCGACGATGCCGTTGCCCTCATCATGGCCCTGCGCGCTCCTGATGTGAAGGTAGTCGCGATCACGACTGTGGCGGGGAATGTCGAAGTCGAACAGGCGACGCGCAACGCTCTCTACACAGTGGAACTCTGCGCAGCCAGCGTCCCGGTTTTTGCCGGCGCTGAGAAACCGTTACAGCGGATACATCAAAGTGCGATCTGGTTTCATGGCCGCGACGGACTGGGAGATCACGGCTATCCCTCGCCACGCCAGAAACCGGAGAGGTTGCACGCCGTCGACGCGATCGTTGAAGCCATCGAAGCCAATCCTGGAATCGTCGTGGTCACGCTTGGGCCGCTCACTAATCTAGCATTGGCTCTAACACGCAAACCTGGCATCGCCGTCGAGGTCGCGCGTTGCGTGGTAATGGGAGGCGCCCCTTGTTGTGAGGGCAACGTCACGCCCGCGGGAGAGTACAACATCTGGGTCGATCCCGAGGCGGCGCGGATCGTAATGCTCAGCGGTCTTGCCATCGAACTGGTCGGCTGGCAAACCTGCCGGGGCGATGCGGTACTCAACGAAGCTGATATCCAGCGGGTGCTGGGATTCAACAACCCGGTGGCGCGCTTCGCTATCGAGTGCAACAGCCGGGCGCGCGAAGCCTACAAGGAACAGACTGGAGAAGATGGCATTTCACTGCCAGACCCAGTAGCGATGAGTATTGCGCTCGATCCGACGATTGGCAGTCAGTGGAGCGAACACTACGTGGATGTCGAGACCCAAAGCGAATTAACCCGAGGGATGACGGTTGTGGACCGTCTCAATGTGGCGGCGGATGAGCGGAATCAAGCGGTCTGGGCTGAAGTGTTGCGGCAGGGAAGTAAAGCAAAAATCTGCTGGACGATTGACAACCGGCGCTGGAAGGAAGCACTGTCTGCCGCGTTGCGGTGAGTCGCGAGTCATCCCGAGCGGAGACGGCGTTCGCTTGCGCACCCGCTGGCGGAGTCGGGGGACCCATTAGAAACAGGCTGTTCAGCGCGGATTCGATCCAGAATGACGGCGTTCGTGAGCTGGTAGGGTCCTTCGACTGCGTCTTTCCATTCGCGAGCACGGAAGGAGCTCGCTCAGGATGACAGCTTGGTAGGAGTTCGCGATGGCGATTTGGCGTGCCGTGCACTTATAGCATTCCGCCCGTTTTGATTTCGAGGATAGCGAGGGCCATTTCCAGCTTGTTGACTGCCAGCCCAATTTCAGGATGCTCACCGAGTTTGTCCTGGAGGACCTTCAGCAGGCGGTGGGCTCCGGCAACATGTTCTACCGCTTCTACCGCCTGGCGAGAGTCGGAGCCTGGTTTCTGATCTTGGGTTTCCATGTGACGCACCTCTATTCTATTTTAGTCCCGGCAACCGAATCAGTGCATATGCGGGCGATCCGATTCGTACGGCTCACTTCAAGTCGATAGATCGAACGCGGAGGCGATGTCGAGTGCCGGTGGCTACCAGTTCCTTCGATATCCTCCACCGACTGAATCCCTCCGCGGGCGCCGGCTGCGGTGCAGTTCAGCGCTGCAGCGGCACAGGCGAAGTCGAGCTGACGGGGCAGCGGCCAGTTCTGGAGCAAGCCCGTAGATAAATCCGGCGTGAAAGATGTCGCCCGCGCCGGTGGTGTCCAGAGTTTTCACCTGAAATGCGGGGGCGTAGTGGAACCGCGATCCGTCCCAGGCCAGGACGCCCTCGTGGCCCAGAGTTGCGGCGGTAAGGCGGCTGCCGTAACGGGTGCGAACCGCGGGGAGCGACTGGCGCAGGTCCTGGCTTGCCGGTCAGGCGTCCCGGAATGTCACGGCTGGTGATGAGGTAGTCGATTTTCTCCAACAGCGCTTCTACGCCCGGGTAGAGGTCGTCGAGATCGGCGATCACGGGGATGCCGGCATCGCGGGCCCATCCTGCGGCGATCGACGGCGGCGGCGGTATCGTGACCATCGACGTGGAGGGCGCGGGCGTTGACGATCCATTCGCGGTGGAGTTCTTCCGGCTGCAGGGTCAGTCGGTTGTCGCGCTTCCAGAGAACGGTGCGCTCGCCAGCGTCGTCGACCAGGATGACTGCTTGCTGGCTGGCGCATCCCGAGGCGGTGACGAGATGGGACTCGACGCCGAGGCGATCAAACTCGGCGCGATGAATCGCGGCGGCGCTGTCGTCGCCGACCTTGCCTACGTAGCGGGTGCGCAAACCCCACTGCTGGCAGGCGGCGACCGCGGTTGCGACCTGGCCGCCAGGAAGGATATCGGCGGAGCGAAATTCGACTTTGGATCCGAGCGCAGGATGGTGCGGAAGACGAATCAGCATGTCGGTAGCATTCAGTCCGACACCGACCAGGTCAACCTTGGACAAGGGATTCACGATGGGTTCAGTTGAAGCGGGTGGTCCGCCAGAGAGTAGTGCCGCAAACCAGAAGCAGGGCCACGGTCGCGGCGACTCAAGAGTACGGCCGGCCCCCAATGGAAGGTCATGCGCGGGGCGCGCGCCATAGTCGCGAAGAAGACGAAGATGCTGGTGGCGACGGCGACCAATATCCAGTCCCACATCGTACGCGAAGGCCTGATTTCTCCTGCCATCTGCATTCCTTGCATGCGGGCCTCGACATAATCTTCCGCGATGTTGTAGCGCCGGGATTCGCGTTGCGCGGCTTCCTGCCATATGAGCCTGCTCCTTGCCGGCTGCGGACGAAAAGGCAATGGCTCCCACTCCCAGCATCATCAGGAGCGAGCCTCCGACGACTTGCATATAGGTGGATGCGCCACTGCCGCGCAGCTCGCCAAACACAAAAATGCCCCACAGCAATCCCCAGAGTTGATTGGAATTGGATAGCGGAATGCCGCGGCTGATGCCGACGTACTTGGCGGCGTATTGCTGAAAGACATCGCCGATCACCCAAATGAAGCCGCCTAGCATCAGCCAGAAAAGCACGTCCCGCGCGCTAGTCAATTCATGCCAAAGCGGGGCCAGGCCAAGATATCCGATGGCGAGAGCGGACATCATTCCCAGCTCTCCGAAGGTGAAGAACGTGACGAAGGAGAGCGGGTTCATCCCGGACAGATAAGCTTTGCGATACGGGATATACATCGTTCCCCAGAGGATGCCGGCGCCCAGCGCCGCCCAGACGCCGCGCATGGAATGGGCCGCAGGCGCCTGGGTCGAGGACGCCATGGCCAGCAAGGCCGCGCCCACACACATCACCAGTGCGCCGCCCAGCACACCAGTCCAGCGGCGCCAGCCGGCCTGGCGCAGCTCATTGAAGAAAATAAAACCCCAAAGTATGCCGAGGAGGCTGTTGGAATTCCAGAGAGGGAAGGCAATGCTCAGGCCGATATCGCGGATGGCGAAGATCGTCATCGTGTTCGCCACCGCCCACAGGCATCCGGCGAGGAGGGCCCAGATGATGAGGTGAGGCGCACGGCGAAGGTCGGCGCGGACCGACGACGTGCCCAGGATCAGGGCCGGCACACTCCAGCGCGCCAGAAAAACGCCGATCACCATGATCAGCGAAATCACGATCGGCGACACGCCGACGGAGACGAGCTTCGTCGGGGCCTCGGCAGCTCCGAGCCAGGCGCCTGCGGTGAACCCCGATAGGGTGCCCAGGAGTCTGCAGCTTCCGCGGACGCGACTGCTTCAGCGCAGCAGTTTCATTCGCGGGTGTCAGGACAGATTGCATAGTCTGCGCTGCCTTAGTGAATGGATTCCAGAAGCAGCAGCCCACCGATCAGAACCGCAACCGGGACCCAGAAGTGTATGTCGGTCAGGACGCTGGTCAACCAGTGGCCTCGCGGTTCGCGATTGTCGATGGGTTGCATCTTTCTCTCAACGCGTAATGAGCCGTCCGATTATAGCGGGCTCTCCGCTTCATGACACACAAGAGATGTGAACGGATCGCCACGAACTACCTAGGGGCGGATGTTCTCATCTGCCCAGTCGAGTGTGGCTCGACGGGTTTTAGCAAGCCGTAAAAGCAAAACCTCGCCGAGCTTTGCTCCGCCCGCAGATGAGGACGTCTGCCCCTACGTGGTTCGTGGTGGCTCGCGCCTTGGCGTCTTTAGATAGGAAATCGCGAACAGGACGCCGAGCAGCAGGTCAATGGCTCCGAATAATAAATCGGACGAGCGCATGCGACTTTGCGCGACTAGAATCACGACGGCGATGCCGTAGCTGAATTTTTCAAACACCGAGGGAATCATCAGCGCGCGATAGCAGGCCGGGTCGTTGGCGATGACGAAAAATGCGAACTGCCAGGCTAGCGCCGCTCCCACAAATCCGTAGAAAAACGCCGGGTGGCTGATGGGCGGAGGATCTTTTTGCCCGATCAGATTGAAAATGAAGTAGAGCGGGGTCAAGGTCAGCACGCCCCAGATGCCGGCGACCCGGAAGGTGATCTTGGCAAATTTCATGGCGGCTCCGATTGCGCGTTCATTCGTCGGTTGAATACTTCTCAGCTCGATTCTTCTGCCCTTTCAGGGCTTGTCATTCGCCGATCTTGCCCAGGGCTTGCGCCCTGGCTCTATGCTTGCGGCGCTTCCCGCCTGTCGAACGACGAGGAGTTTACATGACCGCCTTTACTCGTAGCGCAGGGCTTCGATCGGATCGAGGCGGGAGGCGCGGAATGCGGGGACCATTCCGCTGACGAGTCCCACAGCTGCGAGGATGAGAGTGGCTGCGATCAATGTTCCTGGCGCAATGATCAAGCGGATGTCGCCGGCCTCGCCATTTTTGGCGAAGGCGCTGTACAACGTCAACCGGCCGACGGACAGCGCGACCGCGTATGCCAGGATGATTCCCAGCACTCCACCGATGAAGGTAATAGTCAGGGCTTCGGCCAGGAATTGCATCAGAATATATCGTCGGCGGGCTCCCAGGGCTTTCTGCACGCCGATCTCGCGGGTGCGCTGAGTCACCGAAACCAACATGATGTTCATCAGGCCGACGCCGCCGATGCCCAGCGTAAGGGTGCCGATGAAACCCAACAGGATTTTCAGGCCGATGGTGATGATTTCGAATTGGTGCACCTGCGTCATTAAATTAAACACCAGCACGGCCTGGCGGTCGGTTTGGTTGAATTTCTTGTCCACCGCCATGAGAGAGCGCACGGTCTGTTCGAGCTTTTCGTACTCGGGAGTCGCATAAGAGAACCAGATGGAGTCGAGGTAGCGCGTGTCCTTCAGATCACCCATGGTGGTGAAGGGAACATACAGCGTCCGGTTGATGTCGCTGTTTCCTTCCTGCATTTTTGGACTGGCAACGCCGATGACCTCGAAGCTGAGACCGTCCATGCGAATGTGCTCTCCCAAAGCGTTGCGTCCGGAAAAGAGCTTCTCCTTGGCTTCAGACCCGATGACCACCACCCGGGAGCGCTGCATCTCGTCTTCGGCGTTGTAGAAACGTCCTTGCCCCACGCTGAGCGAGCGGACGGACAGCACATTAGGATAGTTGCCGGTCGCGGTGAAGGTGAAAGTTCTGGTCTCGTACTGCGTGCTCACCTGCTTGCTGGCCTCGGGCGTGATCTGAGAAATCTGGGGAAGATTGGTATTCAGCATGTCCACATCTTCCAGGGTGAATCGGATGGCTCTGCCCGCCTTCTGGCCACCGGCGTCGGTAGACGTGCGATTCGGCACGACGATCACCAGTTTGGTGCCGAAGTTGGCGAAGATGTTGGCGCAGGCCTGGCCAAAACCGTTGCCCCAGGCCAGCAGCATGACCACGGTCGCGATACCCCAGGCCATGCCGAGCATGGTGAGCGCGGTGCGGCGACGATTGTGCCGCATGGCCTCATAGGCTTCCCGAAGCAGATCGCGAAACATGATTACTCCTGCCGGAGCGCTTCCACCGGTTGCAGCATGGCCGCCTTGCGCGCGGGATAGAGGCCGGCAACGACACCGGCGAGGGCCAGGCTGCCGATTGCCAGCAGGGCTGACATGGGCACCAGCTTCGGAGGATCGAATCCGCCCACGCCCTCGATCCTGCCCAGCATGGCCATCAGGATTGCGGCCAGAATCATTCCGATCAGCCCGCTGCCCAGGGTCAGAATGAGTCCTTCCAGAAAAAACTGGAGCAGAATGCTGTGCTTGGTGGCACCCAGGGCCTTGCGAAGTCCGATCTCGCGGGTCCGCTCGCTTACCGTCACCAGCATGATGTTGATCACGCCGATGGCGCCCAGGGCCAGCGTCACCATACCCACGGTCCCCAGGAACATGTTCATGGCGTCGAAAATGGTGCCTATCATCTTGGACTCCTGGATCGTGTCCCAGCCGTCGAAGGCGGTGGGATCTTTCCAGCTAAATCCGTGATTGCGGGCCACAATCTTGTGGACATCTTCCTCGGCCAGCAGGTGCTCATCGGTTACCCGCGGCTGATAGTTGACGTAGGAAATCGAATTCTCGTGATTTTCTCCCTTCAGCGGAAAGTACGTCGCCATCACCTGGAAGGGAATGTAGCTGCGAACATTCAGCCAGGTATCGTTGCCGTGGCCGATGTGTTCGAGGACGCCGATCACCTCGAATCTGATTCCGTTTAGCAGGACTGTCGCACCGACTGCCGGGCGGCCGGGAAAAAGATTTTTGTTCAGCTGGTCACCAAGAACGATCACGTTACGCTTTTGCGCTTCGTCCAATGGGTTCAGCCAGCGTCCCTGCTTGACAGGAAGATAGCTGATCTCGTTCAACAGGGGCTCCGTGCCCAGGATCTCGCCATTGCCATTGGCGAATTCGCTGACCGCCCGAACGTCATCGCGCTTGATGATGGGGCAGGCGCGGCGGATGTAGACGCCTTTACTGATGTCCACGTAGTCTTGATAGGTGAGCAAATAAGAGCGCGCGGAGTTCATGCTGCCCGTCATCGCGGGAGCGCGGCCGGGAAAGATGAACATGATGTCCTTGCCGAACTCGGCCATTTGGCGCTGATTACCGGATCGGAAGCCTTCGCCAAGGCCTACCAGCAGCAGGAGGGATCCCACACCCCAGGCGATGCCAAACATAGTGAGGCAGGAGCGCAGTTTGTGCGCCCACAGCGTGCGGAAGATCTGCGCGAAGATGTCCAGCAGCATCCGCATGATCTGGGATATTGTATCGTTCCAAGGGACGTTCTTTGCCCTCTTTGCGAGTCTTTAGCGTCCTTTGCGGCAAGGCGTTTAAGCCGCTAAAGCTCATAGAGGACGCCCAGAAGGCAAGGAAAGACAGATGTTAGTCGAACTGGATCAGCACAATCTCAGGGGTTGTGCCTAGGCGCAGGGGCGGGCCCCAAGTACCGGCTCCATAAGAGACATAAACGAGCAGGTTGCCCAAACGTTGCAATCCGTAAACAAACTTCCCGTAGATTCGGGAGGTGATCCAGGTAAAAGGGAAGAACTGTCCGCCATGGGTGTGGCCGGAAAGCTGCAGGGAAAAGCCCTCTTCTTCGGCGATCTTCAGGCGGTCGGGTGCGTGAGTAAGCAGGATGCTGGCACGGTCGCGATCCACGTCAGCCTTCTGCAAAACGGAGCGGAAGTGGTCGTCATTGGTTGAATCCCGGTAGTGCACGCCGACGATCTGCAAACCATCCACCGTAACTTTTTCGTTATTCAGGACGCGTACACCCGAGTGCTCGACCGCGTCGAGGTACTTTGTCGAATCGGTAAACTCCTCATGATTTCCCAGGACGAAGAACGCCCCTTGCGGAGCGGTGAGCCGCGCCCAAGGAGAAGCAAGCTCCCGGACCCGGGCGACGGTTCCGTCGTACATGTCGCCGGCGATGAAGACGATGTCAGGCCGCAGACGCGTGAGCGTGGTCACAATGCGCCGCATGAATCTAGAACCGCGCACATGACCGAGATGGGTATCGGTCACCAGGGCGGCTACCCGTCCACGCCACGATTCGGGCAGGTTCGGCAGCTTCACACTCACTCGTCTGACGCGGGTCCATGCGGCGTTGACGATGCCGTACAAGCTCGCCAGCAGGGCGGTGGCAAAGAGCACCACCACCAGTTCTCGTGGATTGGGATGCAGTCCGACAAGGCGAGTTCCGCCGTAAATTGCCCAGCACAACCATGCCGCCAAGAGGCAGAAACTTAACGTCCCAAGCCAGACCGCGGAAATGGTGTAAAGCACGCGCACGAGGACATGCGAAGAGCGCCAGGCCAGCAACGACGCCAGCACGAAGCTGACCGACAACAGGGCCAGGGTTATTTGCAGGCCGGAAAATCGGGAAGGATCAGGCGCTGCCCAGAAAAAAGTCCAGGTTTTGTACAAGAACCAGTGCGCCAGCAATAACACCGTTTGAATGACTGCGACGAAGACAGCGATTCGAGACCTCAAGGTTTTGTGGTTTCTCCAACTTGTTTAGATGAGGCTGGGTGACGATTGGATTTGCCAACTTCGGGGGATGGGGCTTGTATTCCACGAGAGGGCACGGCTTCAGCCGTGGAGCAAACGATGCAGACCGCGCTCAGGCGACTGCAGATGCTGCCGGGGAACCTTGCCGCGAGGGCTCGCGGCTGGAAGGCATGACCGAAACCGGCTTCTTGCCGGCAAGCGCGGCGCGGGTTTCGGTAAGAGTGTTTACCGCCTGGCGGAACTTGGCTCGGGTGATGTTACGCAGTGCGGACACCAATGCCGAATCCTGGACGTCGCCGAACAGTTCTTCTGCTTTGTCTGCCAGCTGGACCCAGTCGTGCCAGTCGCCAATTACGTCCTGCATATGGTTGAGCAGCGCGATCAAGCGGGTGGCTTCAGCATCCTTGCCTGCGAGTTCCGCAATGTAACGCGCCCGTTTACCGGCGATCCTGAACTGGTGCAAGGTTTTTTCCGTGACCACACCCTGATCGACTTCCAGATCGTTCAGCTTCTGCCGGGCCCGGCTCAATGGGTCAGCGTCCTTAGGAATCTCCAGGCTGGCGGTGGTCCGCTTCAAGCGTTTGCGCACCTCACTCACAGTCCGCTTGTCCAGGGACTTTGCCAGCTTCTTTTCCCGGCGGGCGCGCTCCTCAGCCAGGGTGCGCATGAGTTGCGATTTGCGTCCGGGTTCCTGCGGAATCTTCAAGCTTCGCAAAGCTCCGCTCTGCACGTCGAGGTCGCGCACGCGTCCTGCCTTCTTGCGCAGGCGGCCCAGGAGCTTCAGCAGCTTCTTGTCATTGCCGGTGCGACTCTCGGCCAAGTCCGAAAGCAACACTTCCACTCTGCGGCTCGAAGTGCGGAATTTATGGACGTTCTCGGGAGCGAGCTTTTCCGCGAGCTTCGACACTTGCCGGGCCAGTTTGCGGAAAGTAGCGCGAGTGTGTTCGGGATGTGGCAGCATACGGTAAAGCACCATGGGACTTGAAAGCGGTTAAACTGCGATTGACCCAAACTGGGGACTCATTCAGATTCGGTGAAACCGGACTTTGCGGGTCCTTACAGAAGCTTCCCTGAGGCAAGACTAAACAGATATTTTAACACTGCTGTAACACGATCATGCTACCTTGCCCGAAATGGCTAATCGAGCTCTAGGAGCGCCTCGACTGACCGGTCCACAACCTGTTTCGGGACAAGGAGTTACGGCGAGCCCGCAAGCCACCGTTCAATCGCTCATCACCGCCGGGGACAGTCGCCACGCGGACACCGCGTTTTTCTACGCCATGGTCGCCTGCGGTTTTTCCGTCCTCGCGATCGTTGGTTTGATCGTGTACGAACTGGTTACGAAGTCGAGTCTCTCCTGGCATGCCTTCGGTTTGAAATTCTTTTTCCGCAGCGAGTGGGACCCGGTCAACGACCAATATGGGGCCCTGCCGTTTGTATACGGCACCATCGTTTCTTCGATTCTGGCTTTGATCATTGCCGTTCCACTGGCAGTCGGAGTCGCTGTCTACATCACCGAGATGTCGCCGCGCTGGCTGAGGGGAGCGTTGGCCTTCACCACGGAGCTGCTGGCCGCAATCCCCAGTGTGATTTACGGATTGTGGGCGATTTTCGTCCTCGTGCCTTTGCTCCGCCAATACCTTCAGCCCTGGCTGGCAAAGTACTTCGGCTGGACCACTCTGTTTGAGGGGCCGCCTTATGGCATCGGCATGCTGGCGGCGGGAATCATTCTTGCGATCATGGTGGTTCCCATCATCTCCTCAATTACGCGCGAGGTCATGACTGCGGTGCCGCAACAGCAGCGGGAAGCCGTTCTCGCCTTGGGAGCCACGCGGTGGGAGATGATCCGCACCGGCGTCTTGCGTAACGCTCGCGCCGGCATCATGGGCGGCGTGATTCTCGGCCTGGGCCGGGCGCTGGGCGAAACCATGGCGGTCACGATGGTGATTGGCAATCGCCCTGAGATTGCGAAATCGCTATTCGCCCCCGGCTACACCATGGCCAGTGTGATCGCCAACGAGTTCAGCGAAGCTACCGGAGACCTCTATCTGAGCGCCCTGGTCGAAGTAGGCCTGGCACTTTTTATTGTGACCATCCTGGTCAACATTCTGGCGCAGTGCCTGGTGTGGACAGTGACGCGCGGTACACCTGCGAGGGGCAATGCCTGATACAACCGCCAAGATCATGCTCCCCGCTGATTTTTCTGATAAACCGATCAGCATCGTGCGGCGCAGCCTGAATGCCCTGGTTACTTTTGCGGCTATGGGCTCGGTGGCACTGGTGCTCCTTCCGCTGGCGGCGGTCTTCGGCTATCTGATCTACAAAGGGATTGGTTCGATCAACCTGGCGTTCCTGACCCAGATTCCCAAACCCCCGGGTGAAGCGGGGGGAGGCATGGCCAACGCCATCGCCGGATCCGTCTACATTCTGATGATCGCGAGCGTCTTCGGCGTTCCACTCGGGATCGGCGCGGGAATTTATCTCTCCGAATACGGCCGCGGAACACGCTTTGGAAACCTGATCCGGTTCACCGCAGATGTGCTCAACGGCGTGCCTTCCATCATCGTAGGCATTGTGGCGTATGGCCTGGTGGTGCTCAGCCAGGGACATTTTTCGGCGCTGGCGGGCGGCGTGGCCCTGGCCATCATGATGGTTCCCACCATTACCCGGACGACCGAGGAAATGCTACTGCTGGTGCCGCAAATCGTGCGCGAGGCGGCTTATGGTCTAGGGGTTTCGCGCTGGCGCACCACCCTTTCAATTACGCTTCGCACCGCGACCTCAGGCGTCATCACGGGAGTGATGCTGGCGTTTGCCCGCGTAGCGGGGGAAACGGCGCCTCTGTTGTTTACGGCGTTCGGCAACCAGTATTGGAACTGGAAGATGAACCAGCCCACGGCCGCCTTGTCTCTGCAGATTTTCACGTACGCAATTTCACCATTCGATGAGTGGCATAAGCAGGCCTGGGCCGGGGCCTTGATCCTGATTGTTTTGATTGTCGCCTCGGTCGGCGCTGTGCGACTTGTGGCCAGCCGAGGTATGCTCAAGGGAGCGAACTGAAACTATGGGCGTTGGAATCCAAGTCGACAAGCTGAATGCCTGGTTTGGCAAGACCCAGGCTCTGCACGACATCAACATGACGGTTGCCGCCAATCACGCGACCGCCGTGATCGGCCCATCGGGATGCGGCAAGTCTACGTTCGTACGCTGCCTCAACCGCATGCATGAGACAGTTCCGGAAGCGCGGGCCACGGGCCGGGTGCGGATCGGCGAAATGGATGTCTACAACGGGACCTCGGCGGTGCAGATCCGCCGCCGCATCGGCATGGTCTTTCAGAAGGCCAATCCGTTTCCTACAATGTCGATCTATGACAACGTGGCCGCCGGGTTAACTCTGAACGGTTTTCATGATCACAAGCGACTGGATGAAATCGTCGAGCGTTCGCTGGCTCTTTCCGCATTGTGGGACGAGGTCAAGGACACGATGAAAAAGAAGTCGGGCGCCAGCCTTTCGGGAGGCCAGCAGCAACGTCTCTGCATTGCCCGCGCCATCGCGGTCGAACCGCAGGTGCTGCTGATGGACGAGCCTTGCTCGGCCCTCGATCCGATTTCTACCGGCAAGATCGAAGAGCTTATCTTCCAGTTGAAGGAACGGTTTACTATCGTGATCGTGACCCACAACATGCAGCAGGCTTCGCGGGTCGCGGAGTTCACCGGATTCTTTCTTCTGGGCAAATTGATCGAGTTCGACAAGACGGAAAAGATCTTTACCACCCCGTCCGATAAGCGGACGGAAGACTACATCACAGGCAGGTTTGGATAATGGCGCGCACCCGTTTTCTGCAGGGACTGGACGATCTCCGGGCACGTTTGCTCCGTATGGGCGGACTGGCTGAGCAGGCCGTGGACCGCGCCTGCCAGGCATACATCGAGCGCGACCTTACGCGCTGCCGCATGGTGCTCGAAGGCGAAACTCAAATCAACATCGCCGAGCGCGAAATTGACGAACAGGCCTTCGACCTTCTCGCCATGCAACAACCCATGGCGGTTGACCTGCGCTTTATTCTCGCGGTCACCAAGATCAACGCCGACCTGGAGCGGGTAGGCGACCAGGCAGTCAACATTGCCGAACGCGTAATGGACATGGTGGACCTGCCCAAGGCCGATCTTCCCGTGGACATTCCTCGCATGGCAGCGGCGGTTTCGGCCATGGTCAGGCGGGCTTTAGAATCATTCATCGAAGGCAAAGCTGAACTGGCCCAAGCGGTTCTTGAAATGGACAACGTGGTGGATCGCATGAAGGACGAAGCTTTCATTGTCCTGGTGAAGTCCATGAACGAGCATCCGGAGACCACGCGTCAGGCGCTGGATGCGTTGCTGGTGGCCCGCAATCTGGAGCGCGTGGCTGACCACGCCACGAACATCGCCGAGGACGTCATCTTCTGGGTGCGCGGGGCGGATGTGCGGCACAATATTGCGCCGGAACAGCCGGAGCATCTAGGAAATTACGGATACACATTAAAGTATTGGTTTCGAGTCTCCAAGTGAGGCACGCGCCCCGGAGGGTAGGATAACAGCCCGGCGGTTTATCGCTCGGCTTAAGTGGTCAGGCATTCCGTCCCGTAAGGATGGCTGAAGCTTCACCACATACGTCAGAGGTCCATTTCAGGCATGCCTCCGGCACGTGAATCGTTCTCTCAGCGTACCCGCCACTGAAGTGACGGGCTACTATCAGGCGGCCCTTCGCGGCGCCAACACCTGTCCGTCGCCGGTACGGCCGACACCGGACACGCTCTTTTCTTTTGCGCACGCCGGTGCTACAAGTTCGTTCAGACTTTTTTCTGGAGGAATCTTGAGGCGTCTGCGTGGAACATTCTTTCTGTTTGCCATTTTTCTTTCTTCACTCTCTGCCCAGGATTCAGACAAACCGCGGCCGATCCCGCTGCCCACCAGCAAGGTCCTGAACGCCCCTTCACCGGGCCGGATTGGTGCAGTCAACAGCTTCCCCGCCAAGATTGCGTTAAGCCCGGACAGTCAGTACGCAGCGCTGCTGAATAACGGTTACGGGACGCAGCAGACCCAGGCGCATCAGTCCATCACGATTCTGGATCTCGCCACCAACCAGTTGAATGATTTCCCCGATGCTCGCCTCTCCGACACCGCCCATCAAACCTATTTCCTCGGCCTCGCCTTCGGCTCCGACGGCAAACATCTTTACGCTTCGATGGGATCAATCACCGATCCCACGGGTGCGAAGACAGGCAATACCGGCAACGGCATCGCAATTTACAAATTTGAAAATGGTAAGGTGAGCCCGGAAAGCTTCCTGAAAATTGCGCCGCAGAGAATTGCGCCGGGCAAGAAGGTCGCGTTTGGTGTCCGCAAGTCCGCGTCGGGAACCGCGATTCCGTATCCCGCCGGATTGGTGGTGATTTCTGGCACGGGGGGCGACAAATTACTGGTCGCGAACAATCTTTCCGACAACGTGGTGCTGCTCGATTCCGGCGATGGGCATGTCTTACAGCAGTTCGACTTGAGCACGCACGAAATGATTCCGTCGTCGTTCCCTTATACCGTAGTCGCCACGCACGATGGGCGCCGCGCCTGGTGCAGTCTGTGGAACTCTTCTCGGGTGGCGGAACTCGATCTCGAAAAGGGAACGGTTACGCGATTGATCCCGCTGCTGGACCCGAAAAATCCCATTGCGCCGGGTTCTCATCCCACCGACCTTCTACTTAGTCCTGACGAAAAATGGCTCTACGTGGCTTTGTCGAACGCGGATGCGGTGGCAACTATCGACACCACGTCGGGACAGGTTCTCCATCTCTCCTCCACGAACCTTCCGGGACAGGAGCACGCCGGGACTTATCCCAGCGCTCTGGCCCAGTCTCCCGACGGTACCCGGCTGTTCGTGGCGGATGCCTCGTTGAATGCGGTTGCAGTGTTTGACACGGCGACACTCGCAAGGCCGGGAATCATTTTCCCGGTTCCGCAAGAGGCCCTGGGCTTCATTCCTACTGATTGGTATCCCAGCGCGCTGGCCGCGCAGGGAGACGACTTGCTGATCGCCACCGCCAAGGGAGAAAGCAGCGGTCCGAACAACGGAATCAGTCAGCTCAAGAGCGAAGGCAGACGTCGCGAGCATCCCTACATCGTCACGTTGATGTACGGATCGCTCTCGCGATTGAATTTTCGCAACGCGGAGAAACGTTTGCCGGAATTGACCCGGCGCGTCAAGGAAAGCAATCTTTTCAACTCCGAGCCCGGCAAGATCACTTTCAAGAGCGGCTCAAACCCGATTCGCCACGTGATCTACATCCTGAAAGAGAATCGTACTTACGACCAGGTCTTCGGCGATCTGAAAATTGGCGATCGGAAGGTAGGCAACGGCGATCCCTCACTTACCCTTTACGGTGAAGATGTCACACCCAACCAGCACAAGCTGGCCCTGCAGTTCGGAGTGCTGGACAATTTTTACGACAGTGGTGAGGTTTCCGGCGATGGGCACGATTGGTCGAACGCCGCCATCACCAGCGATTACAACGAGAAGACCTGGCAGATTACTTATCGCGGACATGAGCACATCTACGATTATGGGGGCACCGTCGCCGATGAGTTCCCGTTGGAGCATGGCGAACCTGATATCGACGATCCCGGCACCGGCTATCTTTGGGACAATCTCGCCAGCCACGGCCTGACTTACCGCGACTACGGAGAGTACATTGCCGGCGTGTGGTGCAAGGCCGCCAAGCAGTCTGGGACCTCGCCGAAGGAAGGCACGCCGTCCCCGTACAGTTCGGAATGCGAGCGCGCTGTGGTTCGTCAGGGCGAACCGTTGTCGCCTGATGTCGGCCAGCCGCACGGCTCGGCCAGTCCGTGGCCGTGGGCGGTGCCGCTATTGAAGCGCATGAAAGCGACCAAAGCGGCTTTGCGTGATCACTATCATCCGTTCTTTCCTGACTTCAACACGTCGTATCCCGATCAGCTGCGCGCTGATCTCTTTCTCAACGAGTTCAATGATTTCGTTCGCGCGCGCAAGGAAGGTAAGGGAGCCGAGCTTCCGGCGTTTGTGCTTCTCTATCTGCCGGACGATCATACGAACGGCACTGCGCCGGGCAAGCCGCGCCCCGCGGCATCGGTCGCAGACAACGATTTGGCCGTCGGGCGGGTGGTCGAAGCGGTTTCGCATAGTCCTTATTGGGATGACACCGCGATCTTTGTGATCGAAGACGATGCCCAGGACGGCGCCGACCACGTGGATGCGCACCGTTCGATCGCCCTTGAAATCAGCAAATATTCGCCGGGTTCCCCGCAACAACCTTTCGTGGACAGCCGCTTCTATACCACCGTCAACATGATGCATACCATGGAGACGCTGCTCGGTCTGCCCCCGATGAATCAGAACGATGCGTATGCGCCGGTGATGGCACCGTTGTTTTCCGGGTCGGGCGATCAACCTCCATTTACAGCGGACGTGAGCAATCGGGAGAACGGACTGATTTATCAAACCAATCCAGTCAAGGGTCAGGGGGCGGCGGAGTCGGCCAGGATGAATTTCTCCCGGCCGGATGCAATCAATACTGCGCTCCTCAATTTAGTTCTCTGGCGTGATCGCAAGGGAGATACGCCGATGCCGGCGCCGAAGCACACGGTCTTCCCGCGGAAGAGGCCCACAGACAAAGACTGAGCTGGATGTGTGGGGACGGGTCTTCGACCCGTCCTGCCTTGAACTCACTCAGGGTCAGGATATTCGTGGCTCCCAAAAACCTAGCCGAGCTGCGCTCGTCCGGGACGGGTCGGAGACCCGTCCCCACCTGGGCATTGCTCGCTTCCTTCGCGCACGGCCATCGCTACTTCGCAGCTGTACTTGCGGCATCTATGTCTGCGAACGAGAATGCCAGCGATACATTCGGATACTCTTTGCCTGAAGCTTCCACGTAGGGATACACGAAATAGTTCAGTGGCGGGCCGTCCTGGGCCGGACTCAGGTGCAAGTCGCGTCCCATGCTGAACTGCACCCGGTTTGCGTCGTGGGCTCCGAAGAAATAGTCGCGTTTTTCCTGGTGCTTCCACGCCTCCGAGATGTCCACCGGGATCCAGCCATGTTGCGGTTCGAAGAAATCAGACCAGCAGTGATAGCCGGCGATCTCCGCGGAATGTTTGTCCGGCGGCAGCGGAAATCCGATTTCAAAGCGCGCAGGAATGCCCTGGGAACGTGCCATGGCGATGAACAGGGAATGGAAATCGGTGCAGTTACCTTTTTTGGCGTCGCAGGCGTAGAGGACATCGCCGTGTCCCCAGCCGGTGCCGGTCTTGTCGTAACGCATGGTGGTGAAAACGTAGTCGTAGATTGCCCGAGCCTTATCGAGCGGGGTGGTTTCGCCTTCGGTCACCTTCACCGCGAGCTCCGCGGGCAATCCGGTGACGGGTACCAGTTTGTCGGGTTGCAGATATTCCTTACGATCGCGCTCCTTGAGCTCAACTTCTGCCAGGCGCGGCCGGGCGATTCCCAGAGTCAGGCGCTCGTGACGCACCACGTCGTAGACGACTTCGAAGTGCAGCTCGGTGGCTTGCGCCTTTCGAGCTTTCGGCGTAATACATCTCGTTGCCGAATCTCGACTCGCGAGTTTTCTTCAGCTTCAAGTCGCCATTCGCTGAGATGACTTTCACTTCCTGGAATTCGTCCGAGTGCGCCGCTGGAAACCAGACTCGCACCCGCTCTCCAGCGGGCACGTTCTTAACCGTGAAACCGTAGTGGAAGGTGAAATGGCGCGTGTTCTGCGCCGAAGCGAGTGAAACCGTAGTCAGCAATAGCGACAGGCATAGCTTCCGCAGCATGGAGAATCCTTTCGACTTTATAGCGCCGGCGTCCCGCCGGCTGTCTAGTGGGCGTCTCGCCCACCCATCGGGCCGGCCGGAGGCCGCCACTACTTTAAGGATGATGGGAAACGACACACGGGCGTTTTAGGAGGAACGCCGTCAGGTAAAGCCTTGCCGTCGGGGTCGCATGGGCAGGGGGCTATTCTAATTCACTGGGCTGTGGACATCGCGGGATTTCCATGCGCTGCCGCACGAGCGCGGGCGCTCGCGCCTACATGGACGACTCTCGGGTAGAATCTCTGGGTGGCTCCTGCGATTCAATGCCGTGATCTGCGCAAGACTTACGATGGTCAGGTTGAGGCCGTCCGCGGGCTGAATCTGGAAATCGAAGCCGGCGAGTGTTTCGGCCTGCTCGGGCCCAACGGAGCAGGGAAGACCACTACCATCGAAATCCTGGAGGGGCTGCTCGAGCCGACTTCGGGCCAAGTCACGATTCTGGGGCAGACCTGGAAGGACAACTCGCGTGAATTACGCGAGGTGATGGGCATCTCGCTGCAGGAAACCCGGCTCTCGGAAAAATTGACAGTCCGTCGAGACCGTCACGCTGTTTTCTGGTTTCTATCGTCATCCCCGCGCACCGCTTGAAGTACTCGAGCAGATGCAACTCACCGAGAAGGCTGACGCCTGGGTAGGCAAGCTCTCCGGCGGTCAACGCCAACGGCTGGCAGTGGCGACCGCGTTAGTCGGCAATCCCAAGATTCTTTTTCTGGACGAGCCTACAACCGGGCTTGATCCGCAAAGCCGCCGTCAGCTCTGGGACACGATTCGCGGCTTCCAACAAGCTGGAGGCACGGTGCTGCTGACGACTCACTACATGGACGAAGCCGAGCGTCTGTGTGATCGCCTGGCTATCGTTGACCACGGACAGATAATTGCCGAAGGCACGCCGGCGGACTTGATCGAGCGCTTGGGCGGGCATCACATGGTGGAATTTCAGGTCAGTGGCAGCTCAAATGGTCATTCCGCTGAGGTTTGGCGGTCGCTTCCGGGAGTCGAGTCCGTCCGCCAGGACAACGGTTTCGTCTGTCTGAACGTCCACGAACCCCACCTGACCATTCCAGCGCTGCTGGTCGCGGTCGAGAAAGAGAGGCAGCACCTTTTGCACCTGACCACGCGCCAGGCCAGTCTCGAAGATGTGTTCGTTCGGCTAACAGGCCGCCATTTGAGGGAAGAGTGATGACCGTCGCGCAACAGACTCCGCCAACGCCAGCTCCAGTGGCCCCGTCGGACACGACTCCGCGCAATGGACGCTGGACCGGCTTCCGCTATCTGCTGATGGCGCGACTGCTGGAACTTAAACGGGAGCCCGAGGTTATCTTTTGGGTCTTCGGATTTCCACTGCTGCTCGCGACCGGGCTGGGCATTGCCTTCCGCAACAAGCCGGCTGACGTTACTCCGGTTGCCATTGTGGCCGGTCCCGGAGCTGATAACGCTGTGACTCTCCTTCAGGGGTCGCCCCGCGGTTCGTCGATTCGTGCGGCTGTCGTGGCGGAACCGGAGGCTTTGCAGGGATTCCGACTGGGGAAGTACGACCTGGTGGTTGTGCCAGACGGTAAGGGCAGCTTTCAGTATCGCTACGATCCCGCACGCCCTGAGAGTGTTCTGTCACGCGCAGAAGTGGACGATGCTCTGCAGAGCGGAGCGGGACGAAAGGATCCGGTGCCGACCTCGGCGGTTGCTTCCACCGAACCCGGATCGCGTTACATCGATTTCCTGATTCCGGGTCTGCTGGGGATGAACCTGATGAACTCCGGCATGTGGGGCATTGGGTTTGCCCTGGTAGACATGCGCCAGCGCAAGCTGCTCAAACGTTTTGTCGGTACACCCATGCGCCGCAGCGATTTCCTGCTGGCTTTGACAGCCAGCCGCCTGGTTCTGATGCTGGTTGAAATCGTCCTTCTGCTCGGCTTGGGTGTGCTGGCTTTTCACATGCAGGTGCTGGGTTCGCTGTTCACCATTCTGCTGCTCAATACGGTCGGCGCCGTGTCCTTCGCGGGTCTCGGGCTGCTCACCGCCAGCCGCGCCCAGAAGATTGAAAGCGTCAGCGGGTTAATGAACCTGGTGATGATGCCGATGTGGATTTTCTCCGGGAGTATTCTTCTCCTCCGAGCGTTTTCCCGCCGTGTTGCAACCGCTCATAAAGCTGCTGCCGCTGACTGCGCTGAATGACGCCTTGCGCGCCACCATTCTGCAGGGCGCCTCGCTGGGAGCCCAATCGGGACGCATCCTGGTACTGCTGGCATGGGGAGGGATCTCATTTTTGCTCGCCCTCCGTTGGTTTCGCTGGACTTAGCCTGCTCCCCGGCTCAGGCCTCTTGTAAGCGCTTGCATTTTCACCTATTTCCGGGCACACAGTGAACTCTCCCATGGTAGAATCGGGGTAAGTTTTTCAACAAAATCAGAGACCCGTACCGGGAAGAGCCCCCTGATCAGGCGCGAGTTTGGCCAACGGGAACAAGGGTCGGGGTTGCAGTTCCCGCAGGCCTCGCCAACCCTCAATTGCGGGTTTTGTGACTCGTATTTCTGTTCTCTGGCCAGCAGTTCTTTCCGCCACTTCGCATCGGGTATTGCTCTCGTCGTAGTTGCTTGCTGCAGTCAGGAACTGGCATGAAAGTACTCGAGCGGCAGATCACTTACGCGCCTTTTCTGGAGCGACTACGTTCCGCTCCGGCTCGCGTCCTTTTGCTCGACTATGACGGGACGCTGGCTCCATTTTGTGTCGATCGCACTCTGGCTTTTCCCTATCCCGAAGTTCCGCCGCTCATCGTTCGCATCATGCGGAAGGGTACTCGGGTGGTGCTGATCAGCGGGCGTCCGGTGCGGGAAATACTTTTGCTCAGCGGAATCTGTCCCCAGCCCGAAGTGTGGGGAAGCCACGGCCTGGAGCGACTCAAGGCGGATGGCCGCTATGAGGTCAGTTCGGTGCCGGCCCACAAGGATTATCTTGCTGGCGGCAGAAGCCATGCTGCGAGATGCCGGTCTCGAGGGTCAGACGGAAGTCAAGCCGGGCGGAGTCGCAGTGCACTGGCGGGGTCTGGATACGGCCCAGAGCAGAGAAAATGGCCAGGGAGGTTTCGCGGCTTTGGAGGCCCCTACTGGAACGGGCGCCGCTAAGGCTGCTCGAATTTGACGGCGGCCTGGAAATTCGAGTGGCCGGTCCAGGCAAAGGGGACGCGGTTCGCGCCATCTTAAGAGGAATCAACGCCTGGGGCAGCTGTCGCTTATCTGGGCGACGACCAGACGGATGAAGATGCATTTCACGCGCTTAAGGGCAACGGGCTGACGGCTTTAGTTCGTCCTCAGTCACGGCCAACCGCAGCCGATATTTGGCTGCAACCACCTCACGAACTGCTCCAGTTTCTGGAGGAGTGGCTTCGCGCTTCAGGAGGTTAAGGATGAACGAAATCAAGGGACGCGTGATCAACGTTTCGAACCGGCTGCCAGTTCTGATCCGGAAACATGCAGGTGGCGCGCGGTTGGAACGGAGTTCCGGAGGACTGGCCACGGCCCTCGAAGCGGGTTGGCGCGACCAACCCGGTGTCTGGATCGGTTGGGCGGGCGCTACGACGGACGAACCCATCGAACCGTTACTGGTCCGGGCCGCGCATCGCCGCTCATACACTCTCCGGTCGGTGGCTCTTACCGAAGAAGATATCGCCAAGTTTTATTCTGGCTTCGCCAACGAAATCATCTGGCCTCTGTTTCACGACATGCCTTCGCGTTGCAATTTCGATCCCGAGTACTGGGCGACCTATCAGAATGTGAATCGCAAGTTTGCCGCCGTGGTGGCGGAAATCGCACAGGAAGACGACTTTGTCTGGGTCCACGACTATCACCTCATGCTGACGGCGGCGTCCCTGCGGGAATTGGGAACGCGCGCCCGTATGGGATTCTTCCTGCACATTCCTTTTCCGTCTCCTGACGTATTTGAAAAATTACCGTGGAAAAAGCCGATTCTGGAGTCGTTGTTGCAATTCGACGTGATCGGGTTCCAAAGCGATCGCGACCGCTCAAATTTTGTGAGCTGTCTCGAACGCCTTCTACCCGAGGTTGCCGTCGAAAACGGCGGTCCGCATCTGCTGGTCGGTCTGGAAGGGCGGCGATCGGTCGTCGGCACCTTCCCGATTGGCATCGATTTTGAGGCCTTTGAGCGCGACGCGAATCGTCCGGAGATCGCGGCCCATGCGGCCGAAATCAGAAAACGAGTATCGGACGACGTACTTGTCCTGGGCGTGGACCGGCTCGACTACACCAAGGGAATTCCGGAGCGGCTTAAATCATTCCGGCTGCTGCTGCGCCGCTTTCCCGAGATGCGTGGTCACATCACGCTGGTGCAGGTGGTCGTCCCCAGCCGTGAGGAAATTCCCAACTACAAGCATCTGCGGCGGGATGTGGAACTACTGGTCAGCCAGATCAACGGCGAGTTTACTGAACCGGGATGGGTGCCGGTCCACTATATCCACCGCAACCTGGCGCGTGAGGAACTTCTGGCTTACTACCGCTGCGGCCGACATTGGCCTGGTTACTCCGCTCAAGGATGGCATGAATCTGGTCGCGAAGGAATTCTGCGCGGCGCAGATTGACGAACGGGGCGTGCTAATTGTCAGCGAGTTCGCGGGCGCGGGACCGGAGTTGCGCGGAGGAGCCATCATCGTCAACCCTAACGATTTCGCCGAAGTAGCCCAAGCCCTGTACGACGCCGCTCACATGCCGGCCGAAGAGAAACGAAGCCGCATGCGGCTGCTGCGCCAGATCGTGAAAGACCACAACGTGCACCGCTGGATCCGGTTGTTTCTGCAGGCGGTCCCCTCACTCGACCAGGTGAAAAGCGGTTCGAGCAGCGGCTCCTGGCCGGAGCACACCGGGAAGACCGTCGCGTCAGCCTTCGCATCGTCTTTTGGATCGGCGGTAAGGGTGGACCAAGAAATGCCCGGCGTGGCCCTGCTGGTCTCAGCCCTCTCGCCGGGTACTAGCCGCCCACGCTATCCCATGGGGAAAGAAGCCAAGCTTCGTCTTCTGCGGACTGCCGCTGGGGAGGACTAAAGGTTTTCGGATTAAAGAAGTGGCGCGAGATGTTTTCTCGCGGAAGGCAGTTCCCATCACAACAACTTCAAGACTTCCTTCTTCAGATTGCGCAGGAAAGCGGCTCTCTGGAACCAAAGATGAATCCTTACGGGACGCCATTGGCCTTCTCCTGACCCGCGAACCTAACGGGTGCGATGCGGGCAATCGTAAGAAGGGGCGGGTCGTTGCGTCTGCACAGTAGCGTACACTCGCGTGCGTACGGTTTGTTTCACAGATCTCTGGATGACGGGCGGGACGCCCGTTCTCCGTCAGCGGTGGCCGTTGATTTGGCTGACGCGAACCACTAGAATGACGTGATTTCGTCGGGCCGCGCGAGACAAAGATCGGGACCGGCGATCAGAGACTTTTGGGGGACTATGAAACTTCAGACCAGGAAACTGCCACTTGCCGATGTTCTGGCGCTGGCCGCGGGTCTTCTTGTCATTGTCGTCATGCTGGCCGCGAACTCGGCAGCCGGTGAGGACAGTGCAGCCGGCGTAGCGGTCTATAAATCGAAGTGCGCAACCTGCCACGGGCCAGACGGCGGCGGCACTGCTGTGGGAAAGAGCCTGAAGGTGGCCGATCTGCGCTCCGCCGAGGTCCAGAGCAGATCGGACGCTGAACTTACCCAGGTCATTTCGGACGGAAAAGACAATATGCCCGGGTTCAAGGGCTACGATCACCGACGACGAAATCCATGCTGTCCTGGCCCATGTTCGGACCTTCGCGGCAAAAGGAGATTCCGCTCCAAGAAGAAATAGAACAGCCGCTCCGCCACTGGCCGGTTCTCGTGGCGCCGCTTTCACCGCGGCCCGACCGGTCCGAAACTTAATCCCGTTCGCTATATACTCTGACCTTAAAACCGACTTCAGGAGCTCCCATGAAACGAAGCCTTCTTGTTGCGGTGATATGCGCAGCTCTGTGTGCGGGCCTGTGGATGATTGCTCCCTGCTCTGGCAGCCGCACAGGATTCGTCGAAGATTATTGCGATGGAAAACTTGTGGAACCGGGCCGAACTAAGCAACGATGCGCGCTGCCGTAAAGCTGCTTGCTCGCGGATGATTTCGTCATGACGGTGGCCGAGGGCACGCTCTACAACAAGGCACAGATGGTCGCGTCGGTGGCCGACAAGTCCTATCGTCCGCTGGCCCTGCAGTCCAGCGACATGGTGGTCCACTACTACGGAAATACCGCCGTTCTGACCGGCGCTTATTACGAAAAGGGAATTGATAAGGGCAAGGCGTGGGAGCGCCGCGGCCGCTTCACCGATACCTGGATGAACCTGAATGGAAGGTGGCAGTGCATCGCCAGCCACTTCAGCGTCAAACCAAAATGAAATCTTGCCGGTAGGGGTCAGGGAGCAACTAACGCCAGCCAAGGCGAAACCGTCATTCCAATTCCCCGACTAGCCACCCACATCTTCACCGCCCATGCCGTCAGTCCGCCGAAAAGCAGACCGGTCCCCAGAACCCCGAAGTAGGAATTCAATCCGAACGCGTCGGGCAGGCTGACTACCAGACCGACAATCGCGCCCGCCAGGACGGGATGCACCGGCAACGTAACTGTGGCGGCCAGAACTACGACGGCGAAGCGGCTGGAAAAAGCCTGCAACAGCATCCTCCTGGAAACATCGGGATGCTTGCCGAAGACCGTCATCAGCACGTCAATCACACCAAAAACGACGCCGCACACGACACCTAGCACAAGGCGATTCATGGCAAGGCTTTTACACCCGCAAATACGAAGCCGCAAGCTGCCCCGAGCCCGTGGCCGCGGGCCAGGCGCCCGCGAGGTTTTGACCGTCGCTTAAGATTAGGAGAGTCATGATCAAATCCGCTCAGTACTGGATCGACAAACTAAACCTGATCGCCCATCCCGAGGGCGGCTACTATCGCGAGACTTACCGCTCGGAGCTTTCGATCGCGAGAGAGGCTCTGCCGCCGCAGTTCACCGGGCCGCGGCTGGTCTCGACGGCGATCTATTTCCTGCTGGAAGGAGAGAACTTTTCCGCCTTCCATCGTCTGCGGTCGGATGAGCTGTGGCATTTCTATTCCGGCAGCCCGATCACTGTGCATGTGATCGAGCCTGACGGCGGCTACTCGGAGATCCAGTTGGGCGACGATCCCGATGCGGGTGAGGTGTTGCAGGCAGTCGTCAAGGCGGGTCGCTGGTTCGCTTCCCGGGTTCGCGATCCCAAATCGTTCGCACTGGCCGGTTGTACGGTCGCTCCGGGTTTTGATTTCGCGGACTTTGAGTTGGGGAAGCGAGCGGAGTTGGTCAGGCTTTATCCGCAGCATCGAAAGCTGATCGAATCATTGACTCGAGTCTGAGCAAATCAGGAGGGAGGACAGGCATCCCGCCTGTCAGCACTGGTCAGTACATGACGGGCAGGACGCCCGTCCTCCAGTACACATCTATTCGGGCCAGATCTCCGCGGCCGTGCCGGACAGAATCTGCTGCCGGATTTCTTCGCGCAGGGGCAGAGCCATGAAATCGTCGAGGTTTTTCTTGATGTCCGGAACGCCCGGGCCGGGCCAGTCGGTACCGAACAGAGTTTTGTTTGCGATCTCGTCCAGCCGCGGAAAGTATTTGAGCAAAGTCTTCGGCGGGATGCCGCTGATGTCCAGATAGACGTTGGGATGCCGGCGCAAGAGGAAGAATGCAGTGTCCATCCAGAGCGGGCGGCCGCCGTGGGCCATGAGTATTTTCAGCTTGGGAAAATCCACGGCAACGTCATCGATATAGATCGGGTCTCCGTACTTGTTGCGCGCGCCGTGAAAAATCGACGTGCCGGTATGGAACATGACCGGAACGCCGTTGGCCTCCGCCGCCCGATAAATAATTTCCAACTCCTTCACTCCGTGAAGGTAGTCGTTGGGAAACAGCAGCTGATGCGGCGGATGGATCTTTATCATGCGGATCTTGCAGCCGCAGAATCTGCTCGACGTCCGCCATGATGTTGGGCGAATGCCGGGGATGAAGTCCGCCACAGGAAATAAGACGGCGAGGATCTGCTTTGGTGTAGTCGGCCACCCACTGGTTGACTTCGGGGCTGAAGCCAATCACTTCCGGCGCGACGTAGTTGATCAGAACGGCGCGCCCAATCCCGGCCGCATCCAGATGCTTCAGAAACGCCTTGGGCGACTTACAGAACTCGACGATCTGGTCGTAGTTGGGCCGCTTGTTTTTGACGAGCGCCAGCGCCTCCGGCCTGAACATCTCCAGCGGCTGAATGTGGATGTGGCAGTCCGTGATCATGGGGATCGCAACAGTGTGAAAGGCGAGGTAGAACCTTATCTAACGCAGCTTATTCTTTGCAACCCAAAAACTTCAACTGAAGGTGAAGGATTCCTGCCTACTGTTGTCAGCAGGATGAGGTGGTGAAAGGGTGGAGCAGGCCTTTTTAGGCCTGCAAGCCCGCAACGGTCCAGCAATGGGCTTTCAGCCCCCGAGCTACCTCAGCGGCTGAAGCCGCATAGGCACAGACTTCAATGCAGCGCGAAGCGCTGCTCCACCCTTTCAATCGACTGGACTGACACTTTGGTGCACCGCATGGGTCACTCCCAAGGTTCCGTAACGTTGACTTTCCTCGGGGCTCTGGCACAATTCGCGTAAGCCCGAAAAAACACGTCTCGATTGGGAAAGGGAATCCCCGTGGACATGCTAAAACGTCTCATTGCAGGAGCACTCTGCCTTTTGCTGTCTCCCCTGCCTGCCGTTTGTGCTGCAGGACAACGCGCAGGACAGATCAATGCGTTGATTCCGGCCGCCACCAAAAACGAGCAGGCTACCAAGGCCAAGGACGAACTCGACTGGCAAGGACCTGCTGAAGACTGCTGCAAGCGGGCGCCTGCGGGCTGGCCTGGATGATGGATCGATCCTCAGCGTCGGGTCGAACAGCGAATTACGCGTGTTGCAGCATGATGCCGCATCGCAGCAGACGTCACTCGAGATGAATGCCGGCCGCCTGCGCAGCAAGGTGGTGAAGATCACCCAGCCTAACGGCAAGTTCGAAGTGCACACGCCCAACGCCGTAATCGGCGTGATTGGCACGGATTTCTATGTGGAGTACGGCAACAACAAAACCACCGTCATTTGCTATACGGGCGTGGTGACGGTCACGCCTCTGGGCGGCGCGCACGCTATTAACAATGCTTCCAACGCCGCCAATCCCGTGACCCTCAACCCGGGTCAGATGGTTGAAATCACTACCGAGGTGCCGCCGGCTGGCTTCCAGTCGCAGCCGACGCCGGGCGATATGCAGCGCGCGAGCATGGAATCCACCGACGTTCCCGACTCTGCCTCCGCCGGCGAACGGCCGGTCTGACCAGTTCCTGGCACTGGGTAGCGCTGCTGGGCGTTTTCGCGGGAGCGGCGGTCGGACTGACTTACGCTGTAGATCGAGGAACGACCACTGGACAGCCACGGCCTGTACAACCGACTTGCCCAGTCGGCGTCGAACTTGCCACAGTGCAATCAGTAATGTTCGATCGTGGTGAGCTTTCGCTCGACCAGGCCGGGATGATGCCGCAAGCCAAACGGAGATGGCCGGCTAGACTGGGTCGAGTCTCGGCCCGCCAGGTGGATCTTGCCCTGGCTGTGCTCGTGACGTTCGTCGGCCTGCTGCTCTTTGCCTTCTCCGGCATTGGCGGCAATCGTCGCGCCGGGTTTTTGTTTCTTCAGAACGTCGAGCTTCGTACCCTCGATCTGCGTTTTGCCCTTCGCGGCACGCGGCCGCACGATGATCGCATCGTGATTGTCGGCATTGACGAGCGAACTCTTCAGAAACTCGGATCGTTCCCCTTGCCGCGAAAGTCATATGCCCGGCTGGTCGAAAGCCTGACCACTGCGGGCGCTCGCGTAATCGCCTTCGACGCCACTTTCCCCACTCCCGAGAGCAACTCTGGCCTGGACGCTTTGCGTAACCTCCAGGCGGAAGTCGGATCCGGAACGCCGTCGTCCTTCCTGAAACAGATTCGAGAGCTTGAGGCTGCGAGCGATCAGGACGCCATCTTCGCGGACGCACTGAAGCAATCGGGCAACGTCGTGCTGGGACATTTGTTTCTGGACGAGCAGCGCGCCCGGTCATCCGATCCCAAGATGGCGGAGGAATATTTCAACGTCGCCTGGGCCAAAGCCTTTCCCCAGGTGCTGAAGGTCAAGTCAAAAGAAGGCACTGACTTCGACATGGGCAAGGCATGGATCGAGAACGGCGGCACGGTCGCCGCCGGCGCCGAAGCCAACATCGCAAAGCTGGCGGAAGCCGCGTCGTCTTACGGATTCATCGACATCAATCCCGATCCCGACGGCACGCTGCGCCACGCGCTTCTCATCATGCGTTACCGGGACCAGGATTTCTTTCCCTCGCTCGCCCTGCAATCGGTGCGGGAGTACGAAAAGATTCCTGACCAGGAAATCGCCGCCTACATCGCCGAGACCGGCCTGGAGCGTCTGCAGTTCGGCAAGCATCTGCTGCACCCTTCGCGCGACGGTACCGCGCTCATCAACTACACCGGGCCCTATCGCACCTACCAGCAATATTCGATGGTGGACGTAATTGACGGCACGGTTCCGCCGGATGCGCCTCAAAGACAAGATCGTGCTGGTCGGCGCCACCGCCATGGCCATCGGCGACCTGCGCAATACGCCCTTCCAGGGTGGAAGCTCCAGCTACATGGGCGTCGAGGTCCACGCCAATATCATCGACAACCTTCTGCATGACAGCGAGCGCGGACGCACGTTTCTCACCCGCGGAATCCGGGAAGATCTGATCGATGCCGGCTTCATCCTGCTGTTCGGCCTGGTGTTCGGCGCCTGGTTTGCGCGCATCAAGCCGCTCTATTCGACTCTCTCTCTGATTCTTACCCTCGCGGTATTTGGATGGTTTGTCTATTTCAGTTTTGCCTCGATGGGCAGATGGCTCAGCTTTGTGATTCCCGCCGGCACGCTGGTGGCGAATTACGCCGTCATCACCAGCTTCCGCATGATCTTCGAGGAACGCGAAAAGAGAAAGATCCGCAAGACCTTTTCGCAGTATCTGTCGCCCGGCGTGATTGCGTTGATCGAGAAGGATCCGCAGAAATACATACGTCCCGGCGGCGAGACCAAGGAATTGACGGTCATGTTCAGCGACATTCGCGGCTTCACCAGCCTCTCCGAGGGCATGACCGCCGACGAACTGGTTCGCCTGCTCAACGAGTACCTGGGCGAAATGACCGACGTCATCTTCAAAAACCTGGGCACGCTCGACAAGTACATCGGCGACGCAATCATGGCGTTTTGGGGATCGCCCTATCCGCAAAGCGACCACGCCCTGCGCGCCTGCACCTGTGCGATCGAGATGATCCAGGGCCTGGAGAAACTCAACGAAAAATGGCAGGCGGAAGGCCGGAAGGAAATCGCCATCGGAATCGGCCTGAACACCGGCCCGGTGAACGTCGGAAACATGGGATCGGCCAAGCGCCTGGCCTGGACGGTGATGGGAGACAACGTCAATCTGGCCTCGCGCCTGGAAGGCATGACCAAGCAATATCGCTCCCGCATCGTCATCAGCGAAGGAACCTACCAGCAGGTGGCGGAGCATTTCGTCTGCCGCGAACTGGATCGAATCCGGGTGAAGGGCAAACATCAGCCGGTGGTGGTTTACGAATTAATGGATGTTGAAGCGGCGCGACCGAAATACCAGGCGCTGATTACGCGCTTCGAAAGCGCCATGGAGGCGTATCACGCGCAGGACTGGCGGGACGCGGCCGGCAGGTTCGGGGAGCTTCTCGCATCGTATCCGGAGGATGGACCCACGCAAATCTTCCTGCAGCGCGCTCTGGAATTCATGGAAACGGCGCCGGAGCCGGACTGGGACGGCGTGTACGTGATGAAGAGCAAGTAGAGGAATATTCCACGGAGTAGAGCGGGCTTCAGGCCTACGTTTTCTGTGCTCATTTTATATATCGGTGTACGATATATATGTAAGGGTTGGAATGCTCGGGGGAGGTTGGGCGAGATGAACTATCGACTACAATTCATGGCATGAAGATAGCGACAAGGAAGTGGTCATAACCTGGTATTTGATCGCTGCTCTATCCGTTGCATTGTGTCTGGGTTTAGTCGTATGCGTGATGTTGATGTGAATCAGACCTGAACGACTTTGAACGGGATGCCGCACTCGCGGCGAAAGACTGCTTGATCAACCCGTTCCCGTGGCAACTCATCTCCCCGACTTGATCACGACCAGGTCAATACGTGCAATGGCTCTCACGCCAACGATCCTGCCCACGATCACACCGCATCTTTTTATGGGATGGTCACGCGCGTTCTATTGGAATATGCGCTTTCGTGTCCCGCATCATGCACTGCAGTTATCACATAGTAGTAAATCGTTCCGGATTGCACGCCTTGGTCGGCGTGGGTCGCAGTGTTCGATCGCGCTGGCCAGGAGACCGTAGGATGCTCCGCGGATTATCGAGCGATAAACGCTGTAGGAAACGATCTTTGGATTCGTGCTCGAGTTCCAGGAGAGCGAGACCGAACGCGGTGCAGGGGTTGCCGGGGTTGTGGCGGACGGGGTCACCGTTAATGCGAAAATTATCAGCTGGCTGGTGGCTTGCACGTTGATTTTCATCGTAGAGCTAATCACGGGCGCCGTGAATAGACCCGAGAAGTCAACCACTCCCGCAGTCGCCGACTACTCCACCGCCATGTTCGCAGTATTGCTGACCACGGCTCTGAACTGCTGGGTCTTTCCGGAGACGATGGTTGTGTTCGAGGGCGATGCGGAGATGCTTACGCTGCTGGCACCGCGATGGGTGTCGCCACCTCCACACTCCACGAGGAAGATTGGGCCTGAAGACATCAGATAGGTTGCGCATGTGACCGAAGAGACCCTCAGACGAGACGGCCGCCGATTAATCTGTGCCATACCTTGCCATCGTCAGCGGGGTTGCAGCAGGTGAGGAAAATTCCGTGAGCCAGGGTAACCGAAAACCAGCATATTCGCGCGGGAGAAAAGTGAAAGCAGCAGCCGGGCCGTTTACCGCACCACTGCCGCTGCCTAAGCCCTTGCTACCTGGCAGACACGGTAACCGTCCCGGCCATGTCCTTGCCGCCCGGGGCGCCGTGGAAACCGCAGAAATAGCGGTACACGCCGGGCTTATCGAAGCGTCGCTCGAACTTGACGCCGCTGACTAGTGGTGTTGACTCGAAAGATCCGTCGTCCGCTTTTACCGTGTGGCGTCCTTTTTCATCCACCCACTCCACAACCGTGCCCGGCGGCACCGTGACTTGGGCGGGTTCAAAGCTGAAGTTCTTGACGGTCACCGTAACTCTGTTCTCTGCGGATGGTCGCGCGTCAGCCCGGCTTTCAGGAACGCGGACATACCAGACGTAGTAGGTCCCGCATCCCAGCAGGAAAGCCAGCCACCACAGAGCCAGCGTCGCGCGCATCCATGGCTTGTAGTTGGAAAACTGCAGCCAGCCCGGCAAAAGGCTGGTTCCCGCCACCGCCAGGACATACAGACCGAGCCACTGGGCAGCAAAACCCAGCACGGCGTGAGCGCTTGCCATCCCGTAGTAGCCGTCCTGGAACGACACGCTGATATTTGGGACGACCTGGCGGCGGTACGAAGGAAGCATGATTGTGACGATTAGGACAATATTCAGCAGCACTAGAACAGCCTGCAAGCGGCCATGCGCGCGAAAACGCTTCTGCCGCGCCAGCAACATCCCCAGGGAAAGTCCCAGTACCATCAGAAACTGGAGCGCCAGATTTGCCGCCGCAGGCCTGATCGCGATTGTGGACAACGAATGAATCGGCATCGTGGCCCCGCATCAAGCAAGCGGGCAAAAAGCCGAGCCGGGACGCCCGAGCAATCAGGTCTTGAGCGCCCCGAGCCGGCAACCAGGGAATAGCCCCGCCTGCTATTTTTCCACGATGTCTTTCTTCATGGGACCGAGCACACCGAGTAGTGTGTTCTTGTCCGCAGTCGCAACGTGGAACTTGTCGAGCGCGCCCGACAGATCCTCCACCAGGGCATTAAAGTCTGCATCGGTAATTCCCATACCGGCATGAGCAGTCTTCATGTCCTTGCCGGTGTATTTGCAGGGACCACCGCTGGCTTCACAGATCTGATCGACCAGCTTGCCTTTGAAGGCAGCAAGACGGGCCGGATCCGCGGCCGTGTCTTTGAAAAAGCCATTAATGCGGATGTCCGCAGCCACCCGTCCCACGAACTCGTCAACAACGGCCACGATTGCCGGCTTGCCACCGAGGCGGTCGTAGAGTGTTTTTTCCTTGGCGAAGCTCACAGTCGAAATCGAGGCGAGCATGAGGGTTGAAATCAGCACTTGCTTAACTAGTCGACGCATAGTTTCTTCTCCTCTTGCAAATTTGCATTCTGGGTTTCGCGTTCCTTCAGATCGGGGCCCCGAGGTTACCACCCAGCGGCGATATCGTTATGGACGGTCTGGATCGCACGCTGGATTGAAGCTTCTCAAACAAATTTTGGCATGATACATGAGTTTCGTTTTGTTCTCACGAATTTTAAAACGTATCGCAGAAGCCCCTAGCGAGGTCGATAAATAACACCGACTGAAACCAGGACGCCTAAGTGGCAGGGAGCGAACATCGCTCTCTCAAGAGTACGGATGGAAGGAGGCAGGGAAAATCTGGGGACCTACGGGAGGTTCCTCCGTTTTCCCTGACGAGGCGGAACGGTGCAATGTCGTTGTCATCCTGAGTGGCCGTTCAGGAGCGAATGGGCTCAGGATGACATCGCCAAATTTACTGATCGAAGTTCCGCCAGTGCCGTCCGTCGCGCTCGAGCAATTCTTCGGCGTCTTTCGGGCCCCAGGTGCCGGACGCATAGTTGGGGAAATTGCGCGGCGGCAGAGCCTTCCAGAGATCGAGCATCGGACTGACCACGCTCCATCCTGCCTCGACCATGTCGGCGCGCTGAAATAACGTGGCGTCGCCCACCATGCAGTCGTGCAGCAGGCGCTCGTAGCCGGTGGTGGATTCTTTGCCGAAGTAGTCGGAGTATTCGAAGTCCATATCTACCGTTCCCAGGCGCATGACCGGGCCGGGAGTCTTGGCGGCGAAACGCAGCGCGATGCCTTCCTCCGGCTGAATGTGCAGGACCAGTTGGTTCGGCATGAGCTTTTCGACTCCCGTATCGCGGAAGAGCACAAAGGGGGCGCGCCGGAACTGGATGACAATGTATGTGGCGCGCGAGGCCATGCGTTTCCCGGTGCGCAGATAGAAGGGGACGCCTGCCCAGCGCCAGTTGTCCACTTGCAGCTTCACGGCTACAAAAGTTTCGGTCCGCGAATCGGGCGGCACGCCGGGCTCGGAGCGATAAGCCGGAACATGCTGGCCCGCCATTTCGCCCTCGCCGTATTGGCCGCGCACGGTGCGGGTCAGCACATCTTCAGAGCTTAGCGGCTGGATGGCGTGCAGTATCTTGGCCTGCTCGTCGCGCACCGCGTCCGCCTGAAAGGAAATAGGCGGCTCCATCGCAGTGAGGCTGATGAGCTGCATGATGTGGTTGGGCACCATGTCGCGCAGAGCGCCGGCGGTATCGTAGTAGCCGCCGCGTTGTTCAACTCCCACGGTTTCTCCCACCGAAATTTGCACATGATCAATGTAGCGCCGGTTCCAGATCGGTTCGAAGATTCCGTTGGCAAAGCGGAAGGCCAAAATGTTCTGGACGGTTTCCTTGCCCAGGTAGTGGTCGATGCGATAAATCTGCTTCTCGCTCGCGACCTTGAGAAGCTGCTGATTCAGTGTCTTCGCCGATTCCAGGTCGCGGCCAAACGGCTTTTCGATAATCACTCGGCGCCACTGATGATTTTCTTCCGTCATCAAACCGACTGCGGCAAGGTGCTGCACGATGGGGCCGAAGAAGTCAGGCGCGGTGGCGAGGTAATAAAAATAGTTGCCGTGGGTGGCGTGGTCTTTGTCGACTTTCTGGAGAAGCTCGTTCAACTGCTGGTAGGTGCTGTCATCCCCGAATTCGCCGGTCATGTAATAGACGTGGCGCTGGAACCATTCCTGCAGGTCGGCATCGATCGCTTCGCCGGAGAATTCCTTCAGGTCCTGCGCCAGCTTGGCGCGAAATTCGTCGGTGGACATCTGGTTCCGCGCGACGCCGATCATGGCAAACTCTCGCGACAGAAGATTGTGTTTCGCCAGGTTATAAAGCGCTGGGATCAGCTTGCGGCGGGTAAGATCGCCGGCGGCGCCGAAAATAACCATTGCGCACGGATCGCCACAACGCCCGATCCGCTCGGGTTCTGCTGGGGTGGCTGGCTGGGACATGTTTTTATTTTCCTCGACGGAGAAGTTTACCAAGAGCCTGTAACAAAAATTGGTCCGAGCCGGTGGATTCGGTTCTGATGTGACACGCGTGCCGGGCAATAGTCCCAGGATGAGCGTGTTTCAAGGTGAGGCCGACGCATACAGAGTTTGTAGTTCTACCACATCCGCCTCGAGGGTCAAATTGCCGGGATATGGGTACTGGGTCGGTTTGAAAGCGCACGGCAGGCATCGCCAGTCGGTCGGAGCGGCCAAAAGGGTAGAGCAGACCTTCAGGTGTGCAGGCGGCTTGCGTAGCGCTGGCTCCCGCCGGCCCGATGGGCGGGCAACGCCCGCCAGTGTTTTGCGGCGAAGAAGCTTTCGACAACCGAGGGCGAGATGTCCTTCGGACAGCCGGCGGGACGCCGGCGTTATTTATTTAGCGCTGCACTGGGGCCTGCCGTGCAGCGCTAAAAGCCTGGCCTGAGTGGAGTCGAATGGGCGCTGCTTCACCCAAAATCACTATATTATCGTCCTTGAAGAAAACCTGCGACGGGCATGTGAGGAGGAAACTCGTGAGGATCCCCCTGGAGGAACACTTTCCCAGATTCACTCTCGACGATAACGAGCAGGTGTGCTGGATCGCTACCTACGTCGCCGCCGGGAGATGGCAGGAGATCGGATTACTTGCGGGGCAGCCCCAGTCCTGGTTCCTTGCCTTCGCGCGCAATTTGAAGGGCGATGCCGCGGAGTCGATAACTAACATCTTTTCCGTCCTTCGGCACGTGCTGATGGCCCAGCGGAAGACCGACTTCCTGAGAACCCAGCTTGAACCAGCCTTCAGCGCCTTCACTCGCGCCAATGCGATCGTTCTGGCCAAGGCGGCACAAGGCGGGGAGCTGGGGTTTATGGCGGCGTGGAACGGGATCTTCAGCGCAGGATGGGAGGGGCGCGTTCCGGAACCAGTCCTCGTTACCTGCAGTGGCGGTCCGGGCGATTCCCCGGCCACTGCGGTCACGATCCGGGCTCCCGACCTGGCCATCGCCATCCATGCGGAATACTGGTTTTTGTTTCACTGCAACGGCCGCGATTGGAAATTGGGCCGGGAGCGGCGGAGCACTCCGGCTGCCGATGGGAGGGTCTTCGACCAACTTGAATTGATTTTCCCCGACCAGGCGGCGGAGTGGACTTATTTTGATGTAACCGCCCTGGTCACGCCATCCTCCAACGCGGTGTGAATCGAGAGTCACGGAGATCCTTGCATTATTTGCTCAATCTCGGCGAGCTCTGTGGTTAAAGACTTTAATCTCAGCCCAGCCAGGACAAGATCTTGAACTGCAAAGTCAGGCAAAGATGCAGCCAAGAACGCAAGGGAACGCAGGAGTGAAATTAGGGTATCGCCGGTCAATAGGCGAACTTGACATTTCCGTAGACGGAGATAAGATTCCCCTTACTTTGAGGGGTTTGGCGTCCTGCCATTTAAGCGCGGACACTCTGCACAACATCCGGAAATGTGTCACCAGTATTGGAACCAGGAGGTTGCGAAGGTTGAAGGGTAACGGAGCCCGTCGATGCTCCATGGAACACTCGACTGAGGGACGCCGCCGAATTATTTCGAGGCGCGCGTGGGCCAAAGGATACAGACGGCGTAAACGGATATGTAAGATTTTATCCCGCTATTCTCGGCGGACCCCTGATGAAAAAATCGTTGCCGAAGAAGAGCCCTTTCGCTGCGAACCGGTGCAACCGGCAGAGGTTGTCGCGCACTTCAATTTTTGCCGCGATTCTTTTGGTCGTCGGTGTGTCATCGTTATCTTCCGCACAGCAAGCGCGTCGAATACCCGGACAAAGACCTTTACAGACGGCCGCTGTTGCCGGAACGATTCGCGATCAGGACGGACGTCCCGTGCCTGGGGTGGTTGTCGAGTTTCGTAGTCGGGCCAGCCAAAAGAAGTTTTCCGCCATCGCGAGCTCGGAGGGTATTTACCGGCTCAATAGCCTCCCAGTCGGAGATTATGACGTCGTGGTAGTTGGAACCGGATTCGCCCCTTCGTCGGCGAATCTAAAGCTGAAGTCCGCACAATTGCAGGTTCTGGATCTGCAGTTGCAATCAGCGTCCTCCGCACCTGCCATGACCAAGGGACCGTCGGGACTGCCTGGCCCGGAGGGCACGGCGGCACCGTCGCCAGAGGAGCAAGCAGGGTTATATCCGGGGCTGCGCAGGCCTCAGCCGGAAGTGACGCTGGTCCCAATCCAGGTGGAGCTGGTGCCGGCGGAAACTGACAACTTCGCCGTTGAACCGGATCGTTGGGAAGTCGAAATGCCGAAATGGCAGCGCTACGGGAAGAAAGGAGAGTTTCCATACTCTATATCGCATTGGTATGATCCCTTCAATCGCAACCGGCTCAAGGGCGATTACCCGATCTTTGGGCAGCGCTGGTTTTTCAACTTCACCGGAACGAGCCTGACGGGTTTCGACGCGCGCCGGCTTCCGACTCCCAGCAACGTTGCCTCGGAACGGCCCGGCAGTCGCGAGTTTTTCGGGCGCGGACAGCAATCGTTCGTGAATCAGACGTTCCGGCTCTCGTTCGATCTGCTTCGCGGTGACGCCTCGTTTCGTCCGGTTGATTTCCGGTTACATTTCACTCCTGCGTTCAACCTTAACTTCCTGCAAACGCAAGAGCGAGGCATCGTCAACGCCGATGTGCGAGCAGGCACGAATCGTTTTGACTCTCACGTGGGCGTGCAGGAAGCCTTTGTCGAGGCCAAGATTCATGACTTAAGTCCCAACTTCGACTTTGTCTCGGTGCGGGCGGGTATTCAGGGTTTCACTAGCGATTTTCGCGGCTTCATCTTTTCCGATGAACAGCCCGGGGTTCGGATTTTCGGCAATCTGCGGTCGAACCGGATCAGTTACAACCTGGCCTATTTTTATATGCTGGAGAAGGACACCAATAGCGGTTTGAATACCTTCGATCCCCGGCACCAGCAGGTTGAAGTGGCCAACGTCTACGTACAGGACTTCCTGGCCAAGGGCTACACCACCGAATTCAGTTTCCACTCCAATTTCGATCAAGGCGACATCCATTACGACAAGAACGGTTTCCTGGTGCGACCGGCACCCATTGGCGGCGTCGTGATGCTGAACGGCATACCGAAACCGCACAACATCAGGTCCTATTATTTGGGCTGGACGGGAAACGGGCATATTCGCCGCCTGAATATCAACCACGCTTTCTATCAGGCCCTGGGGACCGATAACTTCAATCCGATCGCGAACCGCCCGGTGGACATCAACGCTCAGATGGGCGCACTGGAATTGTCCGTGGATAAGGACTGGCTTCGATTTCGTGTCTCCGCGTTCTGGGCCTCGGGAGATCCGGAAAAGAGTGTTGGAGCCGCTCGCAAGTCCGGGACCGCTCGGGGATTTGATTCCATCGTTGACGATACCCAATTCGCGGGTGGGCCCTTCAGCTTCTTCGACAGCGAAGGTATTCGCCTGACCGGTACGGGAGTTGCGCTGGTGACGCCGTTCAGTCTGTTGCCTTCGCTTCGATCCAGCAAGGAAGAGGGCCAATCCAACTTCGTCAATCCTGGAATCCGCGTCTACAATGCGGGCATCGATGCTGACGTGACCCCAAAACTCCGCGGATTCCTGAACGCAAGCTATCTGCAGTTCGATCGCACGGAGCCGCTCGCTTATCTGCTTTTCCAGTCGCCGGTGCAGCGCGGCATCGGCACGGATTTCGGAATCGGCGTATCCTATCGGCCTCCTTTAACCGAAAACATCGTTTTAACCACGGGTGTGTCTGCCCTGGTGCCGGACAGCGGTTTGCGCAATATTTACGACTCCAGGGTGTTAGTTTCTGCTTTTGCGAATCTACGGGTACAGTTCTGATCGTCTTGCCAAAGGGGCATGAATGCGACTGAGTGGCCGGCGGTTTCTGGTTGGGGTTCTCGTTTCCCTGGCTCCGCTGTCTTTTTACGGCGCGGTCAAGGCAAGCTCGCCAGATATGCCGGCGAAGCAGGATAACGGCGCCCAGATGGAAACTCCGATGCCCGCACCGGATGATCAGGGCCAGGGGCTTCGCATGCGCCAATCGCAGGACGATGTCGATGCCAAGTCAGCCGGCTGCCAGAGCTGCCACACGGCCACCGACAGCGCGTCCATGCACAAATCTCCCGCGGTTCGCATCGGATGTACCGATTGCCACGGCGGGGATACGACCGTCAGCGTAGCGGCTGGCATTTCTCCTCAGTCCCCCGAGTATTTAGGCGCCAAGCAGCGTGCGCATCCAAAGCCCAAGGTGTTGCAGAGCGGAAATAGCGCAAATCCAGTCCGCGCGTATACCGACTGGCTCAAGGAAGATCCGGACTACATACGGTTTGTGAATCCCGGCGATTTGCGCATAGCTTCCACGACTTGCGGCACTTCCGGATGCCACGCTCCCGAAGTCCAAAAGGTTCGCACCAGCATGATGACCCACGGCGCCATGCTGTGGGGCGCGGCGTTATACAACAATGGCGCGTTTCCCATGAAGACGCCTCATTTTGGGGAAAGCTACTCGAAAGACGGTCTGCCGCAGCGCCTGATCACGTTTCCGCCGCCCACCGCCGAGGAAACCCGGCTTAAGGGAGTCCTGCCATTTCTAGAACCGATTCAGCGCTGGGAGATCTCGCAGCCGGGCAATGTGCTGCGGATTTTTGAGCGGGGAGGAGAAAAGAAACCCGAACTCGGAATTCCCCAGCTGGATGAGCGACCTGGCCGGCCGGACGTAAAGCTGGGCGAGCGAGGATTTGGAACTCTGAACCGCACCGATCCGGTCTTTCTGGGATTGCAGAAGACCAGATTGCTTGATCCGCTGCTCCATTTACCCGGAACCAATGATGAACCCGGCGACTATCGCAACAGCGGGTGTACCGCCTGCCACGTGGTGTATGCGAACGACAACTCACCCGAACACTCCGGGTCATACTCAAGCTTCGGTCATTCAGGCTTTACCTCCACGGTCGATCCCACCATCCCGAAGAATGAATCAGGCCATCCCATCATTCATCAGTTCACCCGTTCCATCCCGTCGAGCCAGTGCATGGTCTGCCATATGCACCCCGGCACTAACATGGTGACCACTTACTTCGGATACACCTGGTGGGACAATGAGATGGATGGGGAGCAGATGTATCCCGCCAAGCAGCACAATCCCAGCCCGGCGGAGCAGCGGCGCATACAGCTTCGAAACCCCGAGCGGGCGGCCCAACGCGGCTTGTGGTCGGACCTCAGCTTCCTGGACAAGGTCGGCAGTCCGGAGTTCGCCAAGACCCTGAAGCATACTCAATTCGCCGACTTCCACAGCCATGGTTGGATCTTCCGGGCAGTCTACAAAAAAGATCGCCACGGCGATCTGCTGGACGAGAACGACAAGATAGTCGCTCCCGACGATCCGGATAAATTCGCCAAGGCGGTACACCTTAAGGACATTCACCTGGAAAAGGGAATGCATTGCGTCGACTGTCACTTCACGCAGGACAGCCACGGCAACGGGAAGCTCTATGGTGAAACCCGCAATGCCATCGAGATCGACTGCGTGGACTGTCACGGCAAAGTCAATGCCCGCGCTACCCTGATTACTTCCGGCCCGGCATCGCCGAAAGGTGGCACCAACCTTCAACTGATGCGTACGCCGTGGGGACAACGCCAGTTCGAATGGATAGAGGGCCGGCTTTTCCAGCGCTCCATGCTCGAACAGAACAAGGAGTGGGAAATTATCCAAATCCTCGATTCCGTGACTCCCGGCAATCCCAACTACAACGAGAAGGCAAGGCTGGCCAAGACGATCCAGATGGATGGCAAGACCTGGGGGCAAGGCAACGACACCACCGCTCTCGCCCACGACAACAGTAAGATGACGTGTTACAGCTGCCACTCCGCCTGGTTGCCGACATGCTTTGGTTGTCATCTCCAGATGACAGCAAACCAAAAGATGCCCATGCTGCACAACGAAGGGCTCACGACCAAAAACTATACCTCTTACAACTTCCAGATCTTGCGCGACGACATGTACATGTTGGGAGTGGATGGAACGGTCACCGGCAACCGCATCGCGCCAGTGCGTTCCGCGTGTGCCGTGCTGGTGAGTTCGCAAAACCCCGATCGCGGCTGGGGATATTACCAGCAGCAGACCGTCTCGGCCGAAGGCTTCAGTGGTCAGTCATTTAGCCCGTTTGTGCCGCACACGGTACGCACCAAGGAAACCCGCGGCTGCGCCGATTGCCACGTCTCCTCCAAGGGAGATAACAATGCGTGGTTGGCCCAGGTGCTGTTACAGGGTGCCGGGTTTATGAACTTTGAGGGCCGCTATATTTACGTCGCTAGCGGGAACAAGGGGTATGACGCGGTCGCCGTGGCGGAGCATGAGGAACCTCCCACGATTCTGGGTAGCGACTTCCAGAAGATTGTTTACCCTGCCGATTACGAGCGTTTTGTGAAAAAGGGGAGCCGCTTGGCCACGAGTTATGGCCACCGCGGGAACGTCCTCGATTTGCAAGTTCGCGGCGAATATCTCTACGCAGCGATGGGAGAAGGCGGCGTTCGGGTCTTCGACGTTGCGAACATTGACAATAAGGACATCTCGGAACGAATGATCACGGCCCCGGTTTCACCGCTGGGGCAGAAGTTTTACGTCAAGACAAAGTATGCCCAGGCCATTGCCTCTCCGAGCACGCTGGCCGTCGATCCGGTACGAGTCCGGTGGCCGGAGAACGAGGAGCAGCCGATCCATCTCACGTACGGGTTCCTCTATGTGGCGGACAAGATTGAGGGCCTGGTGATTGTCGGCAATCCGGACCCGGACACGAAGACGCCGGGAGTGGCTACGCTGCTCGATGGCGATCCCAGCAACAACTTCCTGAAGCGGGCGCTGGCCTTCAATCCTGACGGCGCATTGAACGGCGCTCGCCGCATTGCTTTCGTCGGCACCTTTGCGTACGTGCTTTGTGACCGGGGGCTGGTGGTTGTGGACCTCGACAATCCGCTCGCGCCTAAGATCACGGCGCAAATCGGGACTCCGGCGCTGGATGATGCTCGTGGCATCGCGGTCCAATTCCGCTACGCTTTCATCGTGGACCGCAACGGCTTGAAGGTCGTTAATATTACCCATCCCGCCTCGCCGGTACTGGTCGAGAACGCTCAGTTGCCGCTCGAGGATGCGCGCAATATTTACCTCGCCAGGACATACGCGTATGTTGCAGCCGGCAGACAGGGAGTGGCTATCGTCAATGTGGAACAGCCAGAGAAGCCGGTTCTGGATCAGGTCTTTAACGCATCAGGCAAACTGAACGACACCAACGATGTGAAGTTGGGGATGGTAAGTTCAAGCCTGTTCGCTTTCGTCGCGGACGGCAAGAATGGGCTGCAGGTTGTCCAGCTGTTCTCTCCCCAGGCAACTCCGAAATTCGGTGGCTTCAGCCCGCGCCCAGTCCCCAAGCTGATCGCGAGCTACCGCACGTCCGGGCCGGCGCTTGCTGTGTCGCGGGGCATCGATCGTGACCGGGCAGTCGATGAAACGGGCAACCAGCTCGCAGTCTTCGGCCGGCGTGGGTCGCGGCCGCTCAATCGCAAAGAAATGCAGGGACTCTACCTCCGGGACGGAGACCTCTACACCGTCACTGACGATCCACCGGGCCCGCCTGTCGATGGTGCGCAGAAAAAGCCTGCGTTGGCTGAATCGAAGCCGCAGTAATAATCTCGTAGCTTCCAGCGGTCTGTCTATGTGTTGTCCAGGGTTGGACGCATTTGGCAGCGCCATTTCCATGATGCCGGTGATCCGACGTTCCTTGCGCCAATCGTGATAGCTATGGCACTCGAAGCAGCGGCCCTCGGCGGCCAGCTGGGAAGCCCCTCCCTGCTTGTGGCATTGGCGGCACAGGGCAATGCTCGGGATGTTGATTTCGGAGGTCTTGTGGCTGTTTGGAATCTGGGTGTGGCAGGAGAGGCAAGCCAGCATCCGGTGCGCTTCGTGATCAAATTCCGAGCGCGGAAGCCATCGGGGTGGAATGATGGCCTTGACCGACTGAGGCAGACCCGCGCCTTCGTGTTCAGTCGAGGCGTGGCACCGTTTGCAATTCTTGCTCCACAGCAGCTCTTCCGCTGCCTGGGTGCGGAGCTGCATCCATTCGGCAGGCGAGTTCGCTATTTGTCCTGGTTCGGTCCGGGTGGGGCGCAGAGCTTCGGGCGCAAATAACAGATCCTCGCCCGCGCTAATATCCTGCGCGGGTGAACGGAGAGCTTCGGGATGCGCCTGAATATAGTCGCGGTATTTATTCATGATGAAGGCACGGACAACTTGCGGCTGATCGTGCGGTGCGGGCTGCGGTATCAGCTTGTCGTATTGCAGGGTATGGCACGCGGCGCACTGATTCACATATCGAATGCGGGTCATGTAGGCGCCTGCCCCGGCGGCGATGGATCGGCGCTTTCTCTGCTGGATATCCGCTACGCCAACATCAACGGGTTGTTGCGAAGCCGGCTGGACTTCCGCGACCGAAAAGCGCCACGGCTGCTGTAAGTTGGTGGGGCGATGACAGTCATCGCACACCAACTGGACCGGTTCTCCACTAGGTCTTCGTACGGTTGGCTGAAGATGGGCGAAGTGATTGAAGTTGACGGTTGCTGGGTCCGGACGGCCGTCGCGCAAGGCGGCGAACTCCGGATGACGGCTGTCGAAGTTGCTTACGTGCGAATCGATCGGCGGAGCACCCTGTTTGCTTTGCAGATCAGCATGGCACTGGGTGCAACCGATGTCCGCGGTTTCAGCCAGCCGAGCTCGCCCTAGGTGCTCAACATGGCAGGAGCTGCAGGCGGGAGTGAAAGTCTGCCATTGCGTGTGTACCGGAGCATCGTGACAGCCCAGGCAGGCGGTGTCGGGCACGTGAGCGCGGAAGTTGCTGCCGCGCACGTGGCACACTTGGCAATTCTTGGTCAGGACAGCGTGAGCCGAAGAAAGAGACCCCTGACTGTACATGTTTTGACTGCCGGAGGACCGCGAGATTACAACCCAAGTGATGGCGATGACGGGCAGGCCCACGGAAAGCCAGAGACGCCACTTGCGGAACAGATCGCGATGGGTGAAGTACTGCAGGTCAATGCGTTTCGCCAGCGCTTTCGTGGTGCGAACGCGGGGCATGCTTTAGAACCTCAAGGCCACGACGGCATGGATTGCACCCAAAACGAGCAACACGTAAGACGCAGGAATGTGTATCAGGAGCCAGCCATGAAGAAAGTGGTGCAGGCGGCGCTGGCGCTCTAACTGCCGTTTTTCTTCGCAGATATTTTCCAGATCATCGAATTTGGGCCAAAGGGTTTGAGGAACCAAAACCTTCAGCTGCTGGAACAGGGGAGCGGCTTCCGCTGGATTGGCCAGGGCATGCTTCTCGCTCTGCCGGGACATCAGGAAGGGCTTGAGTTGCGATTCGAAGAATGTCGCTACCATTCCGCTGGCGCGCTCATCCGCGACCGGCGCCGCTGCCTGGCCGGCCTTGCGTCCGCCGCTTGCGACGGGCGCCAATTTCTCTTCCTCTTCTTCCGCCTGTATCATCTCCTGCTCAAGCGCCGCGCCTACATCCGCGGTGATCAACTCCGCTTCCTGCACCAGTTGTTCCAGGACCCGGTCGATCTGCTCGTAAATCGTCTCCATGGGTACGCGTTGGGTCATGACTTGCGGGATGAAATGCTGCAAAATCACGCCGAAGATGCCGCTCAGAAAGACCACCACGAATAGTGCCATCAGAGTTCGGGTGAGCGGTCCGCCACCCATCCGAAAGCCCGCGTGCAAGAGAATAAACGGAAAACTCAGAAATCCGATCCAAAGATGGCCCCGCATCCAAAAGGTGCCGCGGCCTACGCGCCAGGTAGGGAACCTCTTGCGTGCGCCCAACAGTCCGGCAAAAATCATCATCGCCGATCCGATGCTGCCATAGATCAGGCCAACCGCACTGCCTCCGCTGGTGCCCGTGACCGTGGTGAGCGCATACGGGACGTAGAGCAAGCCGGCCAGCGCCAACGCGAGCAACGATCCAATAAACCAAACGCGATGGCTCCGGTCGATGATCACGGCTGATGTCTTCCTTTGCCAACCGGCTCTGCCAAGTCGGCAAAGAACTCACGAGGATTTACCCGATGTGCCGCGTCATGCGGGCATGCGTAAACACAGTTGGGTTCATCGTGATCCGGACAGAGGTTGCAAGCCGTGGCCTTGGTGCGTACCTGGGCGATTTTTCGGCCGGGATTTGCGGGATCGTCGGCCTGCACCTCGAAGGGATGCATATTGATATTTCCATAGGGACAGTTGCTGGCGCACAAGCCGCAACCGATGCACCAGTCCTCAATTGTGATTTCGAGACTGTTCCGCCGGCGAATCGATCCGACCGGGCACCCCACCATGCACAAGGGGTCTTTGCACTGCCGGCACGAGGTAGCCACGAGGTAGTGGTCCAGCCGCAAGCCATCGCGGATCAGACGGCTAACGCCGTCGTGCGCATCCGCGCAAGCCCGCACGCACTGGTCGCAGCGAGTACATCGGTCGAGATCCAGCACCAGCAGACTTTGCGCTTCCATCAGTCCCTGGGCCAGGAACGAGTCCACGGGAACATTTTGAATCTGCTGAAAGCGCTGGCGATTTTCCGCGATGCGGTCGCGGGCCACGGCCTCAAGACCGGCGCGGACCTCAGGAAAGCGCTGCAGCATGAGATTGAAATCCTCGAGCCGAATACGCACCGCCTCCACATGGTCCAGCGCGGTGCAGGTGGCGGTGCGAACCCCGCCACCCAGCAACGAGAGTTCACCGAAAAAACCGCCCCGCCCGATATACGCCAGGATCAGGTCGCCGCCGGGATGGGACTCGGTGACTTTGATGAAGCCGATTCGCACCAGGAAGAAACTGTGGGCCGCCTCTCCCTGGCGGCAAATCACCTGTCCGGGAGAATACGTTCGCAGTTCCACGCGATCTCGCAGATAAGCAATAAATTCAGGTGTGACCGTAGAGAACATGGGAATGCCACGGAGGTGGGATTCCAAAGCGCGCTTACGATAGCCTTGTTCAACCCGGGCGCGGAACGCTTTATTCCGCCGCATGATGTCCAGCACGTTCCGCAACATTTCGAGCGCAGTACAGTCAGTCTTGGCCCGCACTGTGGCAGAGCGCGGATAATAGTTCATGCAGGTCATTTCGCCGAACAGGTCTCCAGCCTGGAGCTCACCCACCGGATTGTCGTACGCCAAGTCGATCGGCGCATCAATCGGAATGAAATCCGGCCTGCGATCCTTCCGCGAGCGCTGCTGGCTGCTGAGCGCAAGCACGGACTTCAGCTTGCGAAAGAAATCCTTTTTCCCCCGCGTCTGTATCTGGGCTATGGGCGAAGAAATATAGACCTCAGCCTTCCCCTCAAGAATATAGAAGGCGGTCGAGCCATAGTCGCCTTCTTTGCAAATGATGTCGCCCGCCTTGTAGCTGCGCTTTCGGATCGCGTTGCTGTTCAGGTTCAGGAAAGTGCCGGAGACCCCGCGAAACACTTCGATGTGCTGTAATTCCTTGAGGGCGACCGAATCTCCTCCCAGCTTTGTATCGATGACCTTTTTGTTGGTCAGCGCCCCGGTGGGGCACGAAACCATGCACTCCCCGCAGCTCACGCAGCTTGAATTTCCCATGGGCAGATTGTCATCGAACGCGATGCCTGCCTGATATCCCTTGCCGCGCCGCGCCAGAACGAAATTGTGCTGAATTTCGCTGCATCCCCGCACGCAGCGATCACAGAGAATGCACGCCTCGTGGTCGACCGCGATGGAAACAGAGGAATCATCGTGTCCGCGCGGCGTCGCGCGCGGGGCAAATGGCGAAGTCTTTATCCCCGCCTCTGAGGCCAGCCGCTCCAGTTCACAATCGTTCGAGAGTTTCTGTCGTGCGCAAGGCGAGGGATGGTCGGCCATCAGCAACTCTAGAAGTGTGCGGCGAACGCTCTTGACGTCGTCAGTCGCCGTTTTCACCTGCATCCCGGGTTCGATCGTCCGCACACAGGAGGCGGCGAACACCCGTTGGCCGATGTCCACCACGCACATGCGACATACGCCCACGGGTTTCTCGTTTTGCTGGTGGCACAGCGTGGGGATGGTAATGCCGCACTTCTGCGCAGCCTCGAAGATCGTGGTCGTCGTGCCTCTTTCCTGCCCGATGACCACCGGCTTTCCGTCGATGGTGAGCTGGATTTCCTGCTCGGGGATGAAGGTTGTTGAAAAGTCTTGTTCTTTCATCTGATGATCGTCCCCTGACCCTCGAAGCAGACACCGCCCGGGCAGCGTTTGGCCTTCAGATGCTGATCGATTACCGCGGGAAAATGTTTTATCACCGACTCCAGGGGAGCATGGACGATCTGCCCCAGGCCGCAGATCGATGTGAGGCGCATGGCCTTGAACAGTTCCTGGATTAGCTGCATGTCGGTGCTCGCGCTGTTGCCCTGAGTCCAACGGGTCAACAGATCCACCAGCTTTTGCGAACCCATGCGGCAGGGAACGCATTTTCCGCACGATTCATTGCGGTAAAAACGAGTGGCATTCAACGCCATGTCGAGCATACAACGTCCCTCGGCGCAAACTACGATTGCGCCCGAGCCCACCATGGAACCCGCTGCAGTCATCGCGTTGAAGTCAAGCGGCAGGTCCACCTGCGAAGCCGGAAGATAGCCTGACGACGGCCCGGAAGGGGCAAACCCCAACAGGGGTTTGCCGTTGGTAATGCCCTCGGCATACTTGTAGATAAGATCGCGGTACGAAGTGCCCATGGGCACTTCAAAAACTCCTGGACGCACTACGTCTCCGCTGATGCCTACGAATTTCAAACCGGCAACATTGTTGATGCCCTGCTTCTTATACCAATCCACACCGTTGACCAGAATCGTCGTGGCCAAGGTGAAGGTTTCAACATTGTTGATGGCGGTGGGGGCGTTCCATAGCCCGTTTGTCCCGGGAAACGGAGGCTTGTTGCGAGGTTCCCCGCGCTTGCCCTCCAGGGCCTCCAGGAGCGCGCTCTCCTCGCCGCAAATGTACCCACCCGGGCTGACAAAAATCTCAAGATCGAACACCAGATCGGATCCCATCACACTTGACCCGAGCACGCGCTCACGATAGCAGCGTTGGATTTCTTCCTGAAGCGCCTCGCGAGGTTCCTCATACTCGTGTCTTATGTAAATGATCCCTTTGGTCGCGCCGGTGACCAAACCTGCCACAATCATGCCCTCGATCACCAGATGCGGGAGATTCTCCATGATGAAACGGTCTTTTATCGTGCCCGGCTCGCTCTCATCGGCGTTGCATACGATGTACTTTTGCGTGCCGGCTGCGTTGCGGACGATCTCCCACTTGGTGCCGGTAGGGAAGCCTGCGCCCCCCATTCCGCGAAGACCGCTGGCTTTGAGCATTTCCAAAACCGCCTTGAAGTCGCGCCCTTCGACGAACCGGCGCACTGCCTTGTAGGTGCTCGCGCCGCTGTACGGATCGGTTGTCAGACGCTGCCGATGATGGTGCACGTGATGCGAACTCGGCAAGGGCTTGCCTTCCGTGGTGGCGCGCACCAGGTCGAGTACCTGATGAGGGCTGCCTCCTGAATAGATACGATCGTTGATCGAGAGGGCTGGGGCAGTGTCGCAGCGCCCAAGGCAAGACACATCGCGAATCGTGATCGCGTCCTGACCCTGACCAGCGAACGTCTGGTCGAGAGACTTCCGCATCTGCGTGGCGCCCCGCAAATGGCAGGACATGTCAGCGCAGACGCGCACGTCGACTTTGGGCGGGGGCTTGAGGTAGAAGTGCGGGTAAAAACTGGCGACTGCGTGGATTTGACTGACGGGTATTTTCAATTTCCGCGACAACTGGTGCAGTTGATCGGTGGGCAAATATCCGAACGAAGCTTGGATGGCCCTAAGTTCGTCAAACACGCAGATCTCCTGGCGTTCGCGGTGCCTGAGCCTTCATTGGAAAATGGAGAGCAACCATACCAAATCGACTGACATTTGTCCACAGAAAGAGGCTTGAAAAAAGCCTATTGCAGAGACGGCAGGTCGGTCGGGAACGAAGCCTCCAAACGTCTTGAAATCCGACAGGCTGAACGATATCTTCTACGCGACACCTGTGGGGCGCCACGGTCATAGCAACCGTTAAGCACGTGCGGATTCTGGAATCGCACAGAGGTTTCGGAGTACCCCTTAGTGGCTAAAATTGTCGACGTCGTGGAAAAACCGGAGATTTAGTGTAGAGTGTTTCTCCGTCGGTTTGCCGTGGGACATGCTGCTGGCCAGCAACGCCGGAGGGTTATCGCCATGCGAGCGAAATCGTTTCTGCTGTCCTTATTACTTGGCTGCCTGTTAGCCCTGAACCTGTCGTCGATGGCTCAGGTCAAACCTCGCGAGAATACGCAACCGCAGCAACCGCAAACGAAGCCAACGCCCGGTGAAGCCGGCAAGTATAGCGGGCCCGGTTCCTGTGCGTCGAGCAATTGCCATGGCGGAGTGCAGCCCAAGGGACTGGTCCGCATCGCCCAGAACGAGTACAGCATCTGGGCAGCACAAGATAAGCATTCGCGGGCCTACACCATTCTTTCAAATCCCACCTCCATTCGGATAGGCAAGATTCTTGGCCTGGAGCAAGCCCCCAACAAGTCTGACAAGTGTCTCGTCTGCCATGCCCTAAATGTGCGGTCCGATCAGCGCGCGCAAACCTTCCAGTCCATCGACGATGGCGTGAGTTGTGAGAGTTGCCACGGTCCGGCGGTGGGGTGGCTGGGTCCGCATACGCTCAAGAACTGGACTCACGAACAGTCGCTTAATCTGGGCATGTACGACACCCGGGACCTGGCCAAACGGACCGCCCGATGTCTGACCTGTCATCTGGGGACTCCGGAGAAAGAGGTTGACCACATCATGATTGCCGCTGGTCATCCTGATCTCACTTTTGAGCTCGAATCGTTCAGTTCGGTCATGCCGCGTCACTGGAGACCCGCGCAGGGCGCAAATCCCTGGTGGAGTGTTCAGGAGCTAGCCCTTGGGCAGGCTGTACAACTGCGGGAGGCGCTGCGCAGACTCGATCGCCGGGCTTCGGGTCCGAACTGGCCCGAATATTCCGAGTACGAATGTTTTGCGTGTCATCACAGCCTTACCAAGCCCGAAGCCAGCTGGCGTCAAGCCCAGGGTTATGACGGCCGGCTCCCGGGGGCTCCCGTCTGGAATCCGGCAAGATACGGGGTCTTCCGGCATATCGCGGAAGCGGTCGACCCGTCTACCGCGAAGCAACTGGTTGCCGCGTTGGACAAGATCGAGGCGCTATCGGGAAAGCCGAGCGTCGGAGATCAGGTCGCGGCCCAGGCAAAAAGCGCGGCGGAACTGGCGGACAGGATTGCGCAAAGGGTGCAGGCTCAACCTTACGATCAGGCGCTCACGGTGCGGCTGCTCCAATCCATCGCGGGTGATGCGGATGCGATTTCGGCGCAGGGGGAACGTTCCGCCGAACAGGCTGCCATGGCGTTGGATTCGCTCTCACTGGCCTATTCCAGAAATGAAAAGGTCACTAACCAGCAGGAACTGCGGGCCGCCATTGACAATCTGTTTCAGCAGCTCCAAAGTCCGTCTGCGTATAACGCGCCGCGGTTTGCCGCCCAGATGCAAAAAGTCGGCACGCTCTTGCCGCGCACCCAGGCGTTGTCTCTGACAGATGTGCAGAGAGATTAGTAAATTACGGGTGAATCTCCCGACTTGGTGAGTGGTCGAGTCGCGTTCCGGCACAAAACTTTCGAGTTCCCGGTGGGCATCAACGAGTTACTGGGTTGGGTTGCGTGGGAACTTGAGATAGGGGAGCCGCACTCCACGAATCAGAACCTGGTCCGCGCGGATATTGGCTGGCGGTTCAAAGCCACTAGCTCCACCTGCCGTGACAAAGTCATCCTGTTCCACTCCATCGCCACTCACTCCGAGTCCACCTATGAGCTGGCCATTGCGATAGAGTCCCTCGCTGCCCGGGAAGAAGACGATGCCGTTCTGATTCGCGTTCGCTGGTTGCGATCCCTGGCTGCAGGGATGGGCGATGTCGTTGACATAAAGCTGGAAGAACGGACCGGGTGGCGAGGCATCGATTCCCGAAGGAAACAGTGGCTGGGCGCCGAAACTGATGGTCCGGTTGGTCACGGCAGTTCCGACCGGTACCCCGGGTAGATCCTGGGGGCTGACACTGGCGCTGTTGAAGTAGATCATGTTGCGCGCTTTTGCTACGGCCACGTCAATGCTGAACACGGTTGCATCCCGCATGCGATTCAAAGCAAGCAGGGTTCCATCCAGGTCAACGACGGCGATCACCATCCGAGCGCGCTGTCCAAGCGGCAGGCGAATGACGGCACGCGTCTGATTGGCGGTGGCTACTGCCTGATCGACAATTTTCTGGACCTCGGCTGCGGTAAGGCCGCCAATGGGCCCGTCGTGCGCAACCACAAGATCGCCCTCGGGAACCGGACCTGGACTCGCCATCGGGCCCAGAACGTAAGCGCCGTCAGCGGTGCCGGTCGAAGTCCCGGCCGGTTGAGTTATTTGGGCAACGAACGGAAGGGTGATCCCGTCGATGAGCACTGCTCCGGGTGGAGGAACTGTCAGTAAAAGGGGTGGACCACCGGCGGCTGTAAAAGCGGCAAACTCGGCCACATCGGGCCTGGCCGCGACGACTCCAATACCACCCACGGCCTCGCCAGCTGCAAACAGAGGGACGCCGCCCGGATTCACCGCGGTGGAATCACTATCGAGGTTATCAGCCTTGCCGGTAATGATTCCGAGCCCAGTGGTAGTGTTATCGATCGAACGGGCGGGAGGAACGGCCTTGCCCGGCGCAAAAGTGACGTTGAAGCCACATCCGCGATTGGTGTTCTCAATCCCGTAGAGCGCCGCGCTCGGAGTATTCGATACTCCTGGAGGAAAATGAATGCCGCTGATGAACCGTACCGTGCGCGAGGAGAGGGGAGCCTGGTTATTGGTAAAGAAAGCGGCAGTGCGGGCCAGCCCCACGGCGAGTTCGTCGGCGCTCACAACCGCCCCAAAATTCCCAATTCCCGTGGTCGGCGCACCCGCCTTGTGATAAATGGCCAGAATGTTACCTGAGCGGTCGACCACCGCTATGACCATTGGTTCAGACACAGATGCGGCCGCCGCTTTAACCGCAGTATCCACACCGCTCATACTCAAGGAGGCAGCCTGGGTAGTGGACTGGGCTGGTGGAATCGCTCCGATTCCGCCACAGCCCGGGCTCGCCATCAGCGCGATGACTAGCAGAGCGGCGTTCAACAATCTTGTTGTGAGGGCCACGTCGTCCTTTCAGACTACCTAACTGGGGAGCAGGGAAGTAGCGACCTGGACGCTGCAAACCGGCCTGCCTGCGCGAAACCTGCGTTCAGCCCGGGGCCGGGCGGAAGACATATTGCCAGAAACCATGACAAGATAACAGCCTATTTTGCTTAAGGGGAAAGGATCAGGGTTTCCGCAAGCCCTGGACTTTCTCGTCGCAAGTTCGATTCCCTACAATTGACATGCCAGCCTCTTTTTGCAACCATGGCAGTCAATTCGAAGGCTTTCCCTTGTGGGCTCTCAGCCTGCTGGCCATCCCCAGGTTTCGCCGGCGAGAGGGAGGAGTTGACTTCTTGAAGGGAATAATTCGACCGGTTCCCTCGGAGCTTGCGTCTGAAGTTAGTCATCCGGGCTGGACGCTCCTGAACCTGCCTCCTACCTTATTATGTGCCGAAATGCTTGCTCCTTACGCGGACGGGTGCCCACCCGGTGAATAAGCTTGGCAAATACGAGCTCATTCAAGAGTTGGGCCGTGGCGCGATGGGAATTGTTTACCGCGCCCGCGATCCTATTATCAATCGGCTGGTAGCGCTCAAGACCATCACCAAAGGCGTGGCCGAAGATCCCAACATGCTGCAGCGCTTCTACCGCGAGGCCCAGTCCGCGGGAGGCTTGCAACATCCCAATATCGTAACCATTTACGACATGGGTGAAGAATCAGGCACGCCTTACATTGCGATGGAGCTGGTGGAGGGTGAAAGCCTGGAGCAACTGATCGGCAGCCGCCCCGATCTGCCTCTTTCCTTGAAGTTGACGTACGCCATCCAGGCTTGTCGCGCTTTCGACTACGCCCATAAGCGCGGAATTATTCACCGCGACATCAAGCCCGCCAACGTGATGCTCAGCAAGGAAGGCATCGTCAAGGTGGTGGACTTCGGCATTGCGCGGGTCGTGAAAACTTCCAAGACCCAGACCGGAATGCTCATCGGGACGTTTGCCTACATGGCGCCTGAGCAATATCACGGCGAGCACGCGGACGAGCGCTCTGACCTTTGGTCGTTCGGAGTCCTGCTTTACGAACTGGTCTCTTATCAAAGGCCATTCCGAGGAGATGCGCCCGCCATCCTGATGCATGGCATTTGCGATCAGGATTTTGAACCGCTGTGCGCGGTATGTCCCGAAAGCCCCCCCGAACTGGAAGCAGTTCTATGCAGGGTTTTGCAAAAGTCTCCCATGGACCGGTACCAGAGCATGGAAGATCTGCTGCTCGAACTGGATCCGATCTGCCGGGGCCTTCAATCCGCGACCGTGGCCAAGCTGGTCGAGCATGGTCACGAACTGGTCCGGCAAGGAAACTATCCCCAGGCTCGAGACATCCTTCGGCAGGCGCTGCAGGTTGAATCGACCAACACCCAGGCCCGAAGCTTGCTGGACAAAGTTAACACCGAGCTCAGGCGCATCCTGATCCGCCCCAAGGCGCAGGAGATCGTGGAAAGGGGCCGCGCTCTTCTCGAACAAGGGCGAATTCAGGAAGCGAGAGCGGAATCAGAAAATGCGCTTCGTCTGGACCCCAGCTTTGAGCCCGCTCAGGAACTGCAGCAACTGGTGCAGCGAGAGTCGGATCGCTCCCAACTGGTCTCGCAATACCTGGAAGCTTCCAAACTGCGGCTGGCAGAGGGCTTGCCCGAGGAGGCCGAGTCTCTTCTCGACAAAGTTGCGGAGATCGAACCCTCCAACAAGTTAGCCACGGCCCTGCGGCAACAGGTAGTAAAGGAAAAAGCGCAACGCGACCGTCGCATTCGTCTTCTGGACACGATGCGGCAGGCACGCAGTCTGTGGACGCTGCAAAAATATTCGGACTGCATCCGGCTTCTAGTCGAATTGCAGGAGGAATTTCCGGGCGAGGAAGAGATTCTCCGGCTGCTCGAAACCGCGCGCGAGGAGCAGGCCGAGCAGGGGCGGCGGCAAAGCCTCGAAAAGGCACGAAACCTGCTGGCGGCTGGCCGGCATGAGGAATCCATTGCTTTGCTCCTGGAGATCCAGAAACAGTTTCCCGCTGACAACGAAATCGCGATTCTTCTGGATGAAGTTCAGGCCGACCAGGCGAGTCAGCGCAGGCTTCAGGGTCTGGGAGAAGCTCGGAGGTTGCTGGCCGGCCGGCGCTGCGACGAGTGCATCATCCTGCTGGCCCGGCTGCAGCAGGAGTATCCGGGGGAAACGGAGATCGCGAAGCTGCTGGAAGCGGCCCGCGAGGCCGAGCTGAATCAGCGCCGGCAACAACACGTCGCGAAGGCCCGCAAGCTCCTGGTGGCACGCCGCTATGAAGAATGCAATCTGGTATTGGCGGACTTGAGGAAGCGGTTTCCCCAGGATCAGGAAATTGCCGATTTGATCAGCGCCGTTCGCGACGAGCAGTCCGAACAGCGCAAGGCCCACAGCCTAGCTGAGGCCCGCAATCTGGTGGCGGCCAGCCACTACGAAGAAGCCATTGCGCTGCTGGCAAGAGTACAGCAGGAGCATCCCGGGGATGACGAAGTTGCCCGCCTAATTGCTACCGTGCGCTCCGATCAGGCGGAGCAGCGCAAGCTGCAAGCTCTGACTACCGCGCGAAGTCTTCTAGCGCAACGCCGATACCAGGATTGCATCGAGCTGGTCGCCGATTTGCGCAAAAACTTTCCCGATGAAGATGAAATCAAGAAATTGCTCGACACCGCGATTCGGGATCAGACCGAACAGCAACGGCAGGAAAAGCTGGCCGAGGCCCGGGGCTTTTTGGCCGCCGGCCGATTGGCGGACGCGCAGGCCTTGCTGGATACGCTACGCGCTGCCGACCCCAAAAACCCGTCGGTGCTGAAACTGTTGGCGCTGGTTCAGGGCGAACAGGAGAAGCAAGGCAAAGCGGAACGCCTGCGGCAGGAGTGGACCGTCCTCAAGGAACTGGTAGACGGGAAAAAATATGCGGAGGTGATCGAGCGGGCGGAACAGCTCAGGAAGGACTTTCCCAACGACGTGGACCTGGCGCGACTTGTCGAGTTTGCCCGCACCCAACAAAGCCAGGTGGAACGGGAATCACTTTTGGGCAAGGCATGCGAGCGGGTCAAATCCCATCTTGCGGCGAATCGTTTTCAAGATGCCGTGCAATCGGCCCAACAGGCTTTGAAGACTTTCCCGGGCAACAAGGATCTGTTGCTGCTTCAGCAACAAGCCGAGGTACAGGATCGGAAATTTCAAACTCGCAAAGCCATTGAGCAGCGGATTCGTGACATCAAGGTCAGGATCAATCGCGAGAAATTCAGTGAAGCGATCGAACTCGCGAAACAGACACTCGTCACTCTCGGTCCCGATACGGCGGTTACCCAGCTATTGAGTTCGGCTGAAGTGGAATTCAAGGCGCGGGAGAATAAGAGGAAGCAGGAGAAACAGCTTGAGACGATTCGGACATTGGTCGACGAGGGAAAACTCCCCGAGGCCACGCAGGCGCTGAAAACAGCACTGGAGACCAATGTCCTGGACTCTTACGATCCGCGGGTTGAACGTATCTCGGATGACATCAGGAGCGCCGGCGATCGCTCGAGCGCGCCGCCCCGGCCCGGGCCAGAGCCACCACCCCAAGGACCGGGAATCTCGAAAGAGTACGCGTGGCAGATGGGTCCGCCGGTTCTCCCTGATGTAGCCGAACCTAACACGCAGACCCAGATGCTTCCGGCTACGCAGATATCGTTCCAGCCACCGGTTTTGTCTGGGCCGCCGGCGGCGCCGCCCGCGCCACCGCTTGCGCCCCCGCCTGCGCCTTCTGTAGTTCCGGTTATTGTACCGGTCATCGAAGTTCCAGCGCCTAAGGCGGCTCCTCCCAAACCGCGCGTTCCGCAACCCAGCATTCCGCAACCCAGCGCCCCACAACCCAGCGTTTCGCAACCCAGAGCCGCGAAACCTGCGGTGCCGGAACAGCCTCCCGCGCGTCCTGACAAACCCCCTGCCATTGCGCAGCCATCTCAGCCGCCCCGAACTCGTACCATCGCGCCCCCAACTCCCCGAATTTCAAGGCCAGCCGTGCCTCCACCTGCGGTGGAGCGGCGACCGCAAGTTGCAGAGATCCCCTACTGGAAGCGGCCGACAGTTGTGGCCATCGTTGCCATTTCGCTGATTATCATCTGGGGCGGGGTGCATCTGGTAAACGTAAGCCGGCAGAAGGAAGCGGTGCTGGTCGCCGTGCCCAAGCAGATGCCCGTTCAGCCGCAGGTAGATCCCCGCGAATTACGCCAGCGTGAGGCCCTGGCGGCCGCCGACAAGAGTCGGGCCGCTGGCGACCTTGCCGGGGCAGCGCGCGCGGTGCAGGATGCGAGTCTGCTGAACGGCCCCTTGTCCGGCGAAATACGGAAGAAGCAGAACGCGATTCAGGCGGAGATGAACGACGAAAACCTGCGGCAAGTTCGTCAGCAGGAAGAGCAGCTATGGCAACAGGCGATCAGTAACGTCGATCGCGGGCGCTTCGACGCGGCGCGCACGGCTCTGGAAAAGATTCTCAAACTTCCGGAGGGACAAGGAACGAAAAGGGAAGACGCCCAGAAAGTTCTTACCCAGATCATCCCGCAGCGCCAGCATGACGAAGATTTGCTGGCCAAGGCTAACCTGGACTTGCGAAAAAAGGATCGCGGCAGCCTGAATGACGCGTTAGGCGCGCTAGGTCAGATAATCCAGGGCGGAGGGCCACGAAAGCCGGAAGCCGAACGACTGCGGAAAAATGCGCAAGACGCCTTAAACACGCTGGATAAGCAACAAAATGATCAGAAAATCGTGAGCCTGCAGGAAAGTGCCCGCCAGTTGATCAAGCAGGGGGATCTTTCATCGGCGCGCAAGAAAGCCGACGAGGTCAAACAGGCAGGCGGCGATACCTCGGACCTTTTAGCTGAAATCGAGCGTGCTGCCGCCGCTCAGAAAAGTGCGGCGCAATACGAAGCGAGCTACCAACAGGTTGTACAGAAGTACCAGCGGGTTGCCGCGGACGACAAGAACGGGCTGCAAGAGACCCTGGCAGACTTTCAGTCGGTCGCCCAGTCTGGAGGGCCTCGGGCCGCCCAGGCGAATCAGTACATCAACGAGATCAATAGCAAACTGACGTCCTTGCGAGCGAACGAGGCTAAGGCTTCCGCGGCATTGAATAAGCCAGTGGCTCCTCCGCCCCCGCCCGTAACCAAGCTGGACCTGCCCTCGACAAAGGCCGCGGATCAGGCTGCCGTGCGCGATGTGATCAAGCGCTATGAGTTGGCTCTTAACGCGGGGAATGCAGATGCTCTACTTACCGTCTGGCCCACCATAAAGTACGGCAAGTACAAGGAGTTGTTCAAAAATCGAGAAGCCACTCATATGACTGTCAGTACACAAGTTGAGGTCGAAAAAGTGAACATTAGTGAGACCGGCGAAGAGGCGACCTTGACCGCCACGTTGTTGGTAAATTCTTCGTCGAAAGCTGTCGGAACGCAGAGCCGGATGGAACCCGCGGTTTTCCGGTTGGTAAAAAAGAGCGCAGTATGGGTAATCAGTGAGGTTCGGTAGTGAGAGTTCCGAAATCCAAATCCTCAGATTCGCGACAGCGAGGAGGGGCTTACTTCGGGGCGAAGAGCACACAGATGTAGCTTTGTAAGGGGTGGCAGAGGCACGCGTGTCCTCTTTTCAGCCTATAGCCCCCTCGCGGGCCTTCGCAAGCTCAGCATCACGTCTTGTGCAGGATGGTTCAAACGGAGCCACCGCCGGGCCGTTTCATGACTTGACAAAATAATCAGGTCGGGTAGACTTCGACACCAACTGCCAACAATCAAAATTTCTTAAGCGACTTGATAAATGTCCCCAGGGCCGACCTAACGAAGACAGATGGGGCCTGCCGCAGTTAAGGAGACGTCGGATGACAAAACGTGTGAGACTCATCGGACTCGTCGGTATTCTTTTGGGCTGGGCTACTGTCTCCGCCTACGCTCAATGCGCTAGCAGCAGCGCTAATCTGGCGTGCGTGATTCCACAGGAATACGGTCCTGGAGCATTCTCGGCAGCCGGCAAAGGGGTATTTGCGAATAATCAGCACGAGGGTCATTTCGATAACAGTATCGGCAAATTGCTATCTCCGGTTACACAGGAGATAGGCCGCCAGGCCAACCTGCTGCCATTAGCTTCGCCATCTTCTGGAAGCATCTGGGATTCTTCCTTAAAAACATTCGTCCCGGATTCCAGTTTGGGCCCGATTTTTGGCGAAAGGGCGGAGACAGTGGGACGCCATCGATTGTTCATTGGATTCAGCTACCAGTTTCTCGATTTTGACAAGATAGACGGCGTCACTCTACATAACTTTCCAGCTGTATTCACCCACGCTGAGGACAACAATAACGACAACCCTGGCAAGGACTGTGGCATTGATAGTTCGAAGGGGCAAGGAAGTATCAACGGGTGCGCCTTCGTCCGCGACCTGATAAGAACGGCGAATTCCGTCGACCTGAAGATTAACCAGTACACGACCTACGTGACTTTCGGACTCACGCGCCACATTGACATCTCAGCGGTGATCCCAGTAGAGAACGTTCGCATGAACTTCACGTCTAACGACACTATTGTGCTGGGCACAAATGGGTTCTACCCAGCTCCTCCCGGTTCGACTGATGCCCAACAAACGGCGTTTCCCCACTTCGATCATCTATGGGTGGGTTGCACAAATACAAAGCCGGCATCCGCCTCGGCCCTTAGTCCCACATGCTTGGATCACCCATTCCCAGATCCCTCTATCACGCAAGGCGGAAGTAAGCAACAGAACTCGGCAACTGGAATCGGCGACATTGTCGCGCGGGTGAAATGGAACGTCTGGCACGGCGAAAAGGCCGGTATCGCGGCCGGACTGGACGTGCGGTTCCCAACTGGCGATGCCCTAAATTATTTAGGCTCCGGTTCCTATGGCGTGAAGCCATTCGCGATTTTTTCCTACCGGTTAGGGAGGCTCTCTCCTCACGTAGTGGCTGGTTACGAGTGGAACAGTGATTCCATCACGGCCGGTGACTTGATTTCGAATACGAAGGGTGGTGTGCCGAGCGACTTCGTTTACTCTGCGGGCGCCGACGCGCGGATAACAAGGTGGCTGACCGGCTCGTTCGATATCGTTGGAGAGCGAGTTTTTGATACGCAAACTCTGTCCGTCACCACCCAGTCGTTTCTCGCGCCTTGCGGAGATCCGCAACAGACTTCGCCGATACCACCGTCGTGTACAGCTGCGCCAACTCCCAACACGGTTTCGTACAACAGTCTCAGCCCGAAGAGCAATACTTCGTACAGCATTACGAATGCTTCCATGGGCATCAAGGTCCGTCCGTTACCTAGCCTTTCGAACCTTGTAGTAACAGCCAATGTTCTGGTGAGGCTGGACGACGGCGGCCTGCACTCCAAGCCGGCACCCTTGATTGGGCTCGGCTACACGTTCTGAAATATGTTCGGGGGGTGCTGAAGTCGAGTTGTCCCCCCGCCGGGGTTCCCTTGCCAGCACCAACAAGATAATGATTGTCCCCTCCGATGCGCATTTTCTGCACCTACCACGGCAAACACAAGACTTCTGAGATCTCCGAGCGGGACTTTGCCTTTGGCCGGGCAGAGGACAAGTTCGCCATTGGCCTTGACCTGACGCCCGACGCGAGGGTATCGCGCATACACGGCCGAATCTGGTTCGAAGACGAGGCCTGGTGGATCGAAGATCGCAACAGCTCGCGCGGCACCCGCCTGAACAAAACCGACATCAAGGGAAAGGGTAAGCAAAAACTTCAACTGAACGATGTTTTAGAAGTTGGGGACACGACCCTGGAGATTCAGTCCCTGGAAGTTGGGTCGGTTGGCGGGCAAACCAGCTTTCTTGAGGAAGGCACCGCGTTGATCCCGAGCGAGGAAACCAACACTTCAGGAGTTGCCATCGCGCACGACATTGACGCCACCGATCTTGGAGTCGTACCGCTGGTTGCCGAGGGCGAAATGGCGCGGCAGCTCAAGGCGATTTGCGACCTGCCGATTGAGTTTTGCGGCAAAACAAAGCTGGAAAGCCTTCTGCCAGTCATTGTCGAGCGCCTGGTCGAAATCATTCCAAAGAGCGCGAACTGGGCGGTGGTGCTCCGCGATCCCGAAACTGACGAGCTTTTACTCAAGTCGCACAACTCCGTACGCGAACCCAGCTTAAGCGAAACGCTCGCCCGACGTGCCATGACCGAGCGTAAGGCATTCATCTGGAAAAAGAACGCGGCAGGCGACATGAACATGACCATCGTGCAAAAACAAATCGATGTGGGTATGTATGCTCCTCTGCTTTGGCAGGAAAAGGCGCTGGGCGTGATCTGCAGTGGCACGGTAAAAGAGGAAACAAGTTTCACCGAGACCGACCTACACCTGCTGGTTGTGGTAGCGCAGTATGCCGCCATGGCGGTCGCCAACCACCAGTTGCAAACCATGCTCCGCCAGGAATCGACAGCGAAGGCAAATCTGCTGCGGCAGTTCTCCCCCAAAGTGGCCGAACGACTCCTTGCCCATAAAGGCCGCCTTCGGCTGGGTGGCGAACGCGGCGAAGTGACGGTCCTGAACGCGGATATTCGCGGTTTTACTAATTCGGCGCGCGAAATGGATGCCGATGATGTGGTCCGGATGTTGAATGACTATTTCGCGGTGGCGGTGCCGGTGATCTTTGCGCACCGTGGGACCGTTGACAAATACATCGGGGACGCGATTCTCGCTGTGTTTGGAAGTCCGGAGAACGATCCCAATCACTACCAAAATGCGGTCCTTGCTGCCGTTGAGATGCAAACCGCGGTTGCGAAGCTGAACGAAGTGCGCCGGCAACAAAATGAGCCTTGCCGTGAATTTGGCATTGGAATCCACTGCGGGGAAGTCGTGCATGGATTCGTGGGTACGTTGGATCGGATGGAATTTACCATCATCGGGGATGCGGTGAATCGGACCGCACGCTACGGCGCCGCGGCAGCTGGCGGTGAAATCCTCATCAGCGCCGAGGTTTATGAGAGGGTATGGAGAATGGTCGACAGTGAGCGCATTACTATTAAAACCAAACACGAAGGCGACTTCTTCGCCTACAGGGTCAAGTCCGTCAAGGAATGCCCACCGATTAAGAAAAAGGAGTCCTAAGGCGTGTTTACTTGTTGTTAATTTGGAATTTTCTAGCGCTTTTTGCTACATGGAAAGAGTACCTTCCGCTGCGGCGCTAAAAAGTAGCGCCGGCGTCCCGCCTGCTGTCCGGAGGGCGTCTCGCCCTCCGTTTTGAAACTCCACTCCCGAGAGGGGTGGGCAGAGCATATATCCCGGTAACCCTCGTGACATCATTTGGAGAGTTTGGTCCACCCACTCTGCCTCATTTCCCCCGTACCATGTTTTGCCTCGTTTTGCCTCGCACAGCGCCTCACGGCACGTCAGTGCCGGGTATCCGGATGTTTTCGCGTCCTCTAGCTTAGCTAGCTAGCCCCGACAGCGTTGATTGGCACTTGGCACTCTCTTCGTTCCTAACATGACGGTGAAGAAATTGGTGTTCGTCGTCATCGTTAGATCTAACATAATCGTGCCTCGAGAGTGGCAAGGGCTATTTACGACTCTAAGAGTGTCTAACAAAACCCTGCACGAAAGAACCTGACTTCAGGTCTATAATCGCTCGCTGTCTTCTTCGAAGAACGCACATGGCAAGGATGATCCGTTTCTTCAGAGCTCACAAGCGCGTGAGTGTGATCACTTTCTTGTGGGTTGCTTTTTGCGCCTTCTGGCTCATCCCCAATTGGCGCGAGGGGCCCTTCTATTTCCTGCTCTTCTCCGCCCTCTTCGTGATGCTGATTGTCAGCCAGATTTTCTGGGTTGGTCGCGTCGTCGACCTTGGAGAACGATTCATCCCCGGAAAGCCGCGCCGCGCCTGGCTTACGGCCATTGCGAGTGTTGTCTGTCTGTTCTTCTTCGCTTACAACTTCGTCCCCTACAGCCCGCGGAGCGATTCGACCCATTTGACGCTGCGCAGCGTTCTGGTTGAAGCGCCTTTCTGGTGGTGGTTTGTGGGGTCGTGGGTAGGCTTCGGCCTGGTGATGGTTTTCTGGATGGTAGACCGAGCAGGGCGCGCCGCAGCGTGGGTTTACGGCAAAGCGCGCAAGGTTGCCGCAGGCCACGCCGCCACGCCCATGCCTGGTGCGATAGCACTTGACCCGCCTTCGCCCGCCCGTCGCCGTTTGCTCGAGCAGGCTGCCGTCGCGGTAAGCGCCGTGCCGTTTGTGGCCGCGGCCTACGGCCTTCTCTACGAGCGGCTCGACGTGGAAGTCACTCGCCCGCGCATTGCGCTCGCACGCCTGCCCAAAGGCTTCCAGGGCTTTCGTATCGTGCAGCTTTCCGACTTTCACATCAGCCCCTTCATGACCGCTGACGAGATTCGCCGTTGCGTCACAATCGCCAATGGCCTGAAAGCCGACCTGGTGGCGCTGACCGGCGACTATGTTGCCGACGATCCTGCAGCAGAAGGAGCGGTGGTACAAGCGCTCGCGGGCCTTCGTGCGCCATTCGGCGTTTTCGGCTGCCTCGGCAACCATGAAATCTATACACAAACAGAGGGTTCCATCACGCGACTCTTTGATGCAGCGGGGATTCGCATCCTCCGTCAAGAGCGGACACCCATTCAATCGCACGGCGAAGTGCTGAACCTGATCGGCGTTGACTATCAGCAACTGCGATTCTCCAGAGATCATTACGGGCACCTTGTTGACCGGTATCTAGAGGGAAGCGAAAAACTGTTGATGCCGGACATGGTCAACATCCTTCTGAGCCACAATCCCAACAGCTTTGATCGTGCCGCCGAGTTGGGCCTCGACTTGACGCTGGCCGGGCACACTCACGGCGGCACGTTGTCGCTCCACCGGGGCCTCTCCCTCGCCCGCCTTGAGACTCCCTACGTCAGCGGGTGGTATGAAAAACCCGGCGGGCAGCTGTACGTCAACCGCGGCATTGGAACCACTGGCCCCCCAATCCGCCTTGGCACCCGGCCGGAAATTACGGTGCTTGAGTTGGTGCGCGGGGTCTGACATGTGGGAAGTTGGAGAACTTTCCAACTTCACTCGTCAGGCGTGTTCCTCAAACGATGGAACAGAGGTTTTGTTAGAGGCTCTAAACTGAGGTTCTTGGGTCTGCCTTCCGCCGTTAGGAATGTGTAGTTTCCTAAATGAATGATCGTTCTGGGATCATCGTTCCGATCGAAATATTCCGTGATCTCGCAGCAGCTCAAGATCTAAGGTACGTTCGGGTGGGGCAAAGGGTTTACTTTCAAGGACACGCTAGTGTGGCCCGATCGTTCATGCTGTCCTAGCAGCTCCGCGCCGGCGATTAGAGCGAGTTTTCCGCCTCAACGGCCTCAACGGCTTTCAGTGACTTGCGATTTCACCCGGTCTACCATGGCCAGATTTCATGATCGGACAGTCCATCTCGCGCTATCGCATCGTCGAAAAGCTTGGCGCCGGTGGAATGGGTGTCGTTTTTAAGGCTGAAGACCTGCGCCTCGGCCGCTTTGTCGCCTTGAAGTTTCTGCCCGAATGCCTGGCAAAGAGTCGTGCATCGCTGGAACGCCACCAGAGATTTTGCCTGGGCCGTAGCCTCCAAGCCGTTACTTCGTTCGGGTAATGTGTTTGTCAGGGATATCTCTATCGCCTTTCCTTCCTGTTCGTCTTTCGACTCCGCCGACATTTTGATCGATTGCTCATAGTAAGATTGCGACTCGGGCAATTTGTCCAGGGCGAAGGCAATGGTAAGCGATTCGAGATTGGTGTTGTAACCAGGCGACTACACCGACAATACCGGTCAGTGTAATGGGCGAGATAACTGCCACACCACGGCTTTCATTGACTTGTCCATCCTTCCGCCATAGCATTGCTTGCGCATGATCGGCCGCACTATTTCGCACTACCGCATTGTTGAGAGACTCGGCGGTGGTGGCATGGGCGAAGTGTACAAGGCCGAGGATACGCGATTGCATCGCTTTGTCGCCTTGAAGTTCCTGCCTCCGGAAGTTGCACGAGACGCCCAGGCTTTGGCCCGTTTCCAACGAGAGGCTGAAGCTGCTTCCGCCCTGAACCACCCCAACATCTGCACGATCTACGATATTGGAGAGCAAGATGGGCAAGCGTTCATCGCGATGGAGTTTCTTGACGGCGTGACGCTGAAACACTTGATCGGCAATTGTCCCTTGGACTTAGAGAGGCTGCTTTCTCTCGCCATCGAAGTTTCGGACGCGCTCGACGCCGCGCACGGTCAGGGCATCGTACATCGGGACATCAAGCCCGCGAACATTTTCGTAACTAAGCGCGGTCACGCCAAGGTCCTTGATTTCGGCCTGGCTAAGGTCACCCGGACGGCGACGGGCATGCCGGGTGCAGAATCGGCCGCGACTGCAAGCGGGAGTGCCGAGCATCTGACCAGCCCAGGGACTGCATTGGGTACGGTGGTGTACATGTCGCCCGAACAGGTGCTGGGCAAGGCGCTCGACTCGCGGACCGACCTGTTTTCATTTGGAGTTGTGTTGTATGAGATGGCGACCGGAGTCTTGCCATTCAAAGGGGATACGTCGGGGGCGATTTTTGACGCCATCCTGCACAGACCGCCAGCCTCACCTGTGCGCTTGAACCAAGAATTACCCAACGAGCTAGATCACATTATCGCCAAAGCCCTGGAAAAGGACCGAGGCATGAGGTATCAGTACGCCTCGGAGATGGAAGCTGATCTTACTCGGACAAAACGGGATACGGGTCCTGCCATTGGAGATGTCCGTAAAACGAAAGTAAGTTTTGCCAAATTTGGGCGAAGGTTCGGGAAACTCGCGTTGGTAAGCGGCATCATCGTCGCATCCGTGATCGCTGTTTTTCTGTTGCAGACCAAACATTCTATCGGACGTGCTGGCGGAACGGACCTCCACTCCATTGCGGTGCTGCCGTTGCAAAATCTTAACGGCGATCTCGGCACCGACTATCTGCGTTTCGCCTTGGCGGACGAGATCGCCAATGTGCTTACCTATTCACGCACTCTGGATGTTCGACCCTCGGCCGCGACTAGAAAATACGTGAATACGGATCTGGACCTGCAGAAGGTGGGCCAGGAACTTCATGTAGCTACGATCTTAACAGGGCACTTCCTGAAGCAGGAAAATCATCTTCTGATCACGCTTGAGGCGATCAAGACAGATAACGATCGGATGATGTGGCAAGCCAATCTGAGTGGTTCCACCCAAGACCTGATTGCTGTGCAACAACAGCTTGGGGTGCAGGTCCGCCAAGGTCTAATGCCTATCCTTGGCGCTTCGGGCGGCTTTCTGGAGGCCAGCACGCGACCTAACAATCAGGAAGCCTACGACCTCTACCTGCGCAGTGTAGCCGCGTCCCGCGACCCGGTTCCCAATCAAGACGCAATCAAGGCTCTCGAGCGTGCAGTAGTACTAGACCCAAACTACGCCCCCGCCTGGGTTGAGTTGGGCCAGCGTTATTACTTCGACGCGACCTACTCGAATGGTGGCGAGGTAATGTTTAAGCACTCCACGGCTGCGATAGAACGCGGGCTGGCTCTTGATCCGAATCTCGTCGCAGCGGCTTCACAGCTCATCGTCAACTGGGTGGACCGGGGCGAGTTGGCCAAATCCTATGATGAGGCCACAGCACTGGTGAAACGCCGCCCAGAGAGCGCGCAGACCCATTTCGCTCTCAGCTATGTTCTGCGCTATGCCGGCAGGCTCGAAGAGTCTGCGAGACAATGCGATACTGCCGTCACCTTGAACCCGGGAAACTACCAGTTCCGTTCGTGCGCCTGGGCTTTTATGGAGTTGGGACGCTTTGACAGGGCCCGCGATTTTATCCAGTTCGACGCCGGCTCGGAGTGGGCCAACTACGTCATGCCATCCCTTCTTCTGCGCGAGGGCAAGGTGGCCGAGGCACGCGAAGCGGTGAAACATATGCCGATTGCGCCTCATTACCACCGAAATCTCCTCGAAGCCTGCCTCCAAGGGCCGCCAACCGAATTGGATGGGATTGCCAACAAGGCCCTGACGATGCCCCCTACTGAACCCGATCCCGAGCTACTTTATTATCAGGGTGCTATCTTGGCGTTTTGCAGCAAGAAAGAAGCGGCAATGCACCTTCTGAAGACGGCTATAACGCATAACTATTGCGCCTACTCCCAACTATTGTCGGACCCACTGCTAGCGAAGGTACGACCAACGCCCGAATTCGACCAATTGCTAACAGCGGCCCATGATTGCCTGAAAAACTCTGGGGTGTTGGAAAAATTAGATTAAACTCCCGAGTAGTGGTTTTGCCTTCGACTCGACGAATTCGCACTAACTCATTGAATTCTCGCCATTCCTCACCCCACCCGTTAGGGTCGGGCTGTCACGCTCGAGATACTCGGCAACCTGCTTTTCGCGGCCGATCAGTCAATTAACACGAAGCAGGCTAGTAGGTCACTTGGCTCGTGCCAGAGATCGTCGAAGAGTGTGGCATAACTGTTCTGTGGAAATATTGTCGGTTTCCGGTAGGCCCGTATCTATCCATCTTTCAATCGTCCTGTTACTCCCTCCCCAAGGCGGGGTTTCCACGCTACAATGCCCCGTCGAACGAATGTGTGACAGCACATGTCTCTTCCTGCCGGGACGCGGCTGGGCCCCTACGAGATCGTGTCCTTTGTGGCTGCGGGAGTATGGGCGAAGTGTATCGCGCCCATGACATGCGGCTCAAACGCTCAGTCGCGGTCAAGATTCTGCCAGCATCGTTTGCCAGCGATCACGACCGGCTACGGCGATTCCAGCAGGAAGCGCGTGCCGTGGCAGCCCTAAATCATCCGAACATCCTTGCCATCCACGACATCGGCACCCAGGACGGGACGTCTTATCTTGTTTCAGAATTTCTCGAGGGCAATACCCTGCGTGCAAAGCTCGCGGGCACGGCGCTCCCAACGCTCAAGGCAATCGAATATGCGCTGCAAATCGCACAGGGCTGGGAGCCGCCCACGACAAGGGCATCGTTCATCGCGACCTCAAGCCGGAGAATATCTTCATCACAAATGAAGGAAGATTAAAGATCCTGGATTTCGGCCTGGCGAAGATGCAGACGCCGGCAGCGACCCACCAAGGTACGACGGATGTTTCGCAAACTACGCCGGGTGCGGTGATGGGCACAGCGGGCTACATGTCACCAGAACAAGTACGCGGGGAGGTAATCGACCACCGCTCAGACATCTTTAGCTTCGGCGCAGTGCTATACGAAATGCTCTCGGGCACGAGTGCATTTAAAGGCCGGACAATTGCCGAAATAATGAGTGCTGTGCTCCGCGATGATCCACCCGACCTCACCGGCGTAACTCCGCCAGTCCACCCCACCCTACTGCGTACCGTCAGACATTGCTTAGAGAAGAATCCACTGCAACGCTTTCAGTCCGCCCATGATCTTGCCTTCCAGTTGGGAATGGCGGCAGAGGGCCCCGACTTGCAGCGCCTAAAACACGACACTGATTTACGGAATCAGGTCGCTTCCAGCCGCGCGGCCGACGGCGAAACGATTGTTCATAGCGGTCATGGTTGTTGTACTGATCGTAGCACTCGGCCTAGTCGGCTATCGCTTCATTCATCGCCCCCCTAACGAGATGTCGGTCGCTTTGCTGCCGCTTGTGAATGCTGCGCCAATAGACAGTGGTACGCCGAACGCGGAGATGGACTACATCGCAGACGGCATCACAGAGGGAATCATTGACCGTCTCTCGCATATTTCCAGGCTGCGGGTCATGGCACGCGATTCGGTGTTTCACTACCGGCAGACGCAGGAGAACCCCGTGCAGATCGGCCTTCAGTTGCGTGTCAGGACCGTCGTTGTCGGCCGGATTTCTACCCGCGGGGACACCGTAAGCGTGGAAACTACGATGGTGAACGTCAGCAACAGCTCCGAGATCTGGAGGAAGCAATACCGGCGGAAACCTTCCGAGACAGCTACTGTTCATGACGATATCGCGTCCGCCATTGTTCGCCAATTGGGACTGAAGTTGACGAGTGAGGAGGAACGTCAATTAACCAAGCACGAGACCGAAAACCCGGAAGCTTACCAGCTCTACCTGAAGGGCCTTTTTTACTGGAACAAGTGGACAGAAGATGGTTTCAGAAAAGCGACTGACTATTTCATCAGGCAGTCAAGAAGGACCCCCATTACGCAAAGGCTTACGCCGGACTTGCTGATACTTACAATTTTCTCGGCGAATCCGGCTACACGGCTCCACTGCAGGTGTGGCAAAACGCCGAGTCAGCAGCCATGCAAGCGGTCAAACTGGATGACACACTGCCGGAGGCGCACATTTCTCTAGGAGTGTGTCCGAGTATTCAACCGTGAACCGCTGATTTAGATTGAAACTGACAGGTTCGATATGCCAAGTTTCAGAGCATGGGAAGAACCTACCGCGCCTATCTGCCAGAGCAAGATTTTCTGTTACCGCCGAGCCTGGGCGACTGGCTGCCGGAAGATCACTTGGCGTATTTCGTCGCCGACGTGGTGGAGCAACTGGACCTGAGTGCAATCGAGTCAGTATACGAGGAAGAAGAGCGCGGTCAACCACCGTACCATCCAGGGATGATGACCAAGATCTTGATTTATGGGTACTGTGTGGGAGTGTTTTCCTCGCGGCGGATACAGAGGAAACTGAGCGAGGATATCGGGTTTCGGGTGTTGGCAGCGGGGAACCAACCGGATTTCCGAACGATCTCGGACTTTCGGAAGCAGCATCTGGCGGCGCTGCAAGGGTTATTTGACCAAGTATTGCAGATCGCGTTGCAGGCGGGGACGATGAAGCTGGGACGGGTGGTGTTGGATGGGAGCAAAGTGAAAGCCAACGCGAGCAAACACAAGGCGATGAGTTACGGGCGGATGAAGGAAGAAGAGAAGCGATTAAAAGAAGAGGTGAAGCGGTTATTGGAGCAGGCCGAGGCCACGGATGCAGAAGAGGATACGCGCTACGGACCGGATCAGACAGGAGATGAACTGCCAGCGGAGTTGGCGCGACGGGAGACGCGACTGAGACGGATCCGGGAAGCCAAGCGGGCTCTGGAAGAGCGCGCACGAGAAGAAGCCAAGAGTAAGGACAAGCCGGAGGAGAAGGCCACGCCCAAAGCCAAGATGCAACCAGGGCCAGTTTTCAGCCCGGACCGTTTCAGGATTTCTACCAGCGATCGCTGGCCAAAGGCATCAAGCCAACCCTGGTACGTCTCACGTTGGCTCGCAAGATTGCGCCATTACGCTCACTTTATGGAAGAAGAGAAAACTTCGACGTTGAGAAACTGAAATCGCAAGCCGCTTGAGCCGGCGGGACGCCACCACTGCCTACTACCTTGACCTCCAGGAATCCGGCGGCGCATAATTCTTAGCTCCCGGCTGCGACTCGGCATGCCAGCAGCCGTTGAAAACGGAGCTTTTCACATGAGTGGCGAGACCAACGAGCGAATCGGCGATTACGAGATTCTTGGCGAGTTGGGCTGCGGCGGCATGGGCCGGGTCTGGCAAGTGCGGAACGTTATCTCCGACCGCATCGAAGCCATGAAAGTCCTGCTGCCCGATCTCGCGGGACGGCAGGAGCTGGCTGCCCGTTTCCTGCGCGAGATCAAGCTGATGGCCGGCCTCGACCATCCCAATATTGCTGCGCTTCGAACCGCGTTCACCGCAAATAACCAACTGTACATGGTGATGGAGTTCGTCGAAGGCCAGACCATGGCCGAACATCTGGAAAAAGGGCCTATCTCAGTACCCGACGCGCTGAATTATACCGGCCAGGTGCTGAAGGCGGTCAGCTACGCCCACCACCAACACATCATTCACCGCGACATCAAGCCGCCCAACATGATGCTGACTCCTCAGGGCACGATCAAGTTGATGGATTTTGGGATTGCCCGTGCCGGCGATGAGCGCAGTTTGACCAAGACCGGCGCTACCCTGGGCTCGTTGAACTATATGTCGCCCGAACAAGTGAAGGGCGAGGCCACGGACGGCCGCTCCGACTTATATTCTGTCGGCGTATGCCTGTACGAATTCGTAACCGGTCAGCGGCCATTCACGGCTACCAGCAGCTATTCCCTCATGGCCGCACAGATCAGAGAGATACCCAAGCCGCCTCTCGAACTCAATCCCGCACTACCTTTGGCGCTGAACGAAATTATTCTCGTGGCGATTGCCAAAGAGCCAGCGCTACGCTTCCAGACTGCGGACGCCTTCAACAATGCCTTGAGCAACTTACAGGTAGCCGCCTCACCTTCACTCACCACACCGCCGAAAGCACCGGGGACGGCCACCTCGGACAACTTCATACCAACAGCTGATGTTTTGCCGACGAAATCTACCCTGGCCGCGGGCATCCAGAATTCTGCGGCGGTAGTGGCGCAAAAAGATGCAAGCGTCGCCGCTCCGGAAGCTATGCCGGCCGCCTTCCCGCCCCCTCCCCAGCCGAACCGCCATCGTGGCTTATACATCACGATGGGGGCGCTGATTGTCCTTGCCGTTTTGGTCGTCGCTGGACTTTACGTTCCCCGAAGCCACAAGACGCAAGCCAACACCTCGGAACACATCCCAAGCACATCGGTCACCGCGAATCCAGAGATCTCCCCCCCAAACAACGATCGTTCCAGCCAGCCGGTCCCTTCCGCGGCTCCGGGCGCCGGCACGATGAGTTCAGATTCAACGCAACCGCCGACGCTCCCGACGGCGACCACGGCCTCCGTGGAGAACTCGAATCCGATACCGTCGCAGGCTCCGCTAGCAGCTCCTCGTGAGACGAAACAATCGCACCCGGCGCAAGCGGATTCGTCCTCTGTAAAGCCAACTCATCCCAGCCCAAAGAAGCTCACCGTCCAGAACAATGGAGCTGCGGGCGAGGCGGTCCCGCCACCACAGATTGATGCAGGCCCGACGTCGCCAGCCGCTCCCAGCGATTCAGCCCCACTGGACGAGTTGGAGCAAGCTGCTGACCAACTCTCCAATCGTGCTGCGGCGGTGAACAGCAGCCTGGATCATTTGCAGCAGCAGCAAAATTCAGCAGGCTTCGGCCTTCGTGGCGACATCGTCGCCCGGCAGGCCAGCATGAAAGCAAACCTGTCCCGGGCGGAGGAGGCGATTCAGCACGGAGATTTAGCGAGGACTAAGAAATACCTGGATCTGGCCGGAAGCGATGTCGAAGTTCTGGAGCGCTTTCTCGGGCACTAGCCTGCACCAGCGACTTCAAAGTTCGGGACCGAGGTGAATCAAGGCGAGGCGTTTTTCTCTGGTTCACCGGCTAAGTCATCTGGTCAGCGGCCCAGGCGATTTAGTTTCCTAGCGAGCAATAATATTAGTTGAATAAACGTTGCCCCGGGCATCGCTACGGAGATGTATGATTGTCCCCCGATGCGCATCTCCTGTACGTATTGCGGTAAACACAAGATTTCTGAAGTCTCCGATCGAGAGTTTATCTTTGGATGTGTCGAGGATAAATTTCCCATCGCCCAATGCAAAGCAGTGCGGCAGCTTAGTTCCGGCCAGCCTTCGTTGCTGTCCTCAGTGTCCAAACGCCACTCGCGAAGGAGGAGTTCAAAATGCAAATAGGAATGATCGGTCTGGGAAGAATGGGTGCAAACATGGTTCGACGCCTAATCAAGGGCGGACACCAGTGCGTAGTTTTCGACCGAAGTCCGGAGGTCGTCCAGGGCCTGGTCAAAGATAAGGCTACGGGATCTTCGTCGCTGGCCGACTTCGTGTCCAAACTGACTCAGCCGAGAGCGCTGTGGCTGATGGTTCCGGCGGCGTTTGTGGACTCGACACTTGCTGAACTCACTCCTTTCCTGGCCAAAGACGACGTCGTGATTGACGGTGGAAACTCCTATTACATTGACGATATAAGGCGGGCGAAGGAGCTGGCGAAGAAGGGAATTCACTACGTTGATGTGGGGACCAGCGGAGGCGTGTGGGGACTCGAGCGCGGCTACTGTTTGATGATTGGTGGGTCGAAGGCCGCGGTGAATCGCCTCGATCCGATCTTCAGCACGCTGGCGCCGGGAAAAGGCAACGCCGACCCGACGCCAGGCCGCAAACCGGGCCAGGGCACGGCAGAAAATGGATATCTGCATTGCGGTGAAGCCGGCGGCGGACACTTCGTAAAAATGGTGCACAACGGCATCGAGTATGGACTGATGGCCGCTTACGCCGAGGGCTTAAACATTCTCTCGCATGCCAATGTCGGAAAGAAATCGCACGCCCAGGATGCCGAGACGACTCCGCTGCGCGATCCCGAGCACTATCAATATGACTTTAACCTTGCGGACGTGGCGGAAGTCTGGCGCCGCGGCAGCGTGGTGGCCTCGTGGCTGCTGGATCTGACCGCCAGCGCCTTGGCAAAGGAACCCACGCTCTCCAATTTTTCAGGCAGCGTGTCGGATTCCGGAGAGGGGCGCTGGACTATTCTGGCCGCCATCGACGAAGGCGCGCCCGTACCCGTACTTAGCGCCGCGCTTTACGACCGCTTCACTTCGCGCGGTGAAGGTAATTTCGCGCACAAGCTGCTTTCGGCCATGCGTTTTGAGTTTGGCGGCCATGCCGAGCGCAAAAAGGAATAGGCAGCATGAAACCGGAACGGAAGATCCTGGTCATAGACGTCGGCGGCACTCACGTCAAACTTCTGGCTACTGGTCAGAAAGTGAAGCGTGAGTTCGCATCGGGTCCGAAGATGGGGCCTGTAGACATGGCACGCCAGGTCAAAGACACAGTGAAGGATTGGGATTACGATGTGATCTCAATGGGCTATCCCGGGCCCGTGGTACATGGCCGGCCCTTGCGCGAGCCGCACAATCTGGCTGCCGGGTGGGTACGCTTCGACTACAACAGGGCTTTCGACCGTGAGGTCAAGATCATTAACGATGCGGCCATGCAGGCCCTGGGGAGCTACAAAAAGGGACGCATGCTTTTTCTGGGTCTGGGCACCGGCCTGGGTTCCGCGATGATTGTTGAGGGTCGGCTTGAACCGATGGAGTTGGGTCATTTGCCCTATCGAAAGGGCAAGACTTACGAAGACTACCTCGGCCTTCGCGGTCTGGAACGGCTGGGAAAGAAAAAGTGGGAGCATCACGTGATCAAAGTCGTGGACGAATTTCGCGCGGCGTTAGTCGCCGATGAGGTTGTGCTGGGGGGCGGAAACTCCAAGAGGCTGACGAAATTACCGCTGAATACGCGGTTGGGCAACAATGAAAACGCATTCGTCGGGGGTTTCCGGATGTGGAACCCGAAAATTGGAATGGGGATCTGAAAGCTGGTCCATCCTACCAAAAAGGCAGGCTTGCGATGTCCAAAGCGGTTGTATTCCTCTTCGATGTCGACAACACTCTGCTGGACAACGATCGGGTCTCCGCCGACCTCAAGCGCTTTCTTACCGACCATGTAGGACAGGAACGCCAGCGCCGATACTGGGCTCTGTTCGAAGAGTTGCGTACGGAGCTGGGATACGCCGACTACCTGGGCGCATTGCAGCGCTATCGCACGGAAAATCCGCGAGACCCGAATCTGCTGGAGATCTCGGAATTCCTGGTCGAATATTACTTCGCTAATCGGCTGTTTCCCAATTCACTGGATGTGCTGGACCACGTTGCGCAGTGGGGACAGCCCGCGATTCTGTCGGACGGTGACGTGGTCTTTCAACCGCGCAAGATTCGGCGGTCGGGATTGTTTGATGGAGTCAAAGGGAATGTTCTGATTTATGTCCACAAAGAGCATGAACTGGACGACGTAAAACAACGCTATCCCGCAGACCACTATGTACTGGTGGACGACAAGATTCGCATTCTCACCGCGGTCAAGAAAGTATGGGGAAGCGGCGTCACTACGGTTTTCGTGCGCCAGGGACATTATGCCCTTGACCCTAAAATCATAGAGGCCTATCCTCCGGCTGACTTGAGCATTGAGCGTATCGGAGACCTCATGCAGTACGGGCTGGAAGACTTTATGGCCGCATCCCGCAAGAGTCTCGTTCGTGGCTGAACGGGCTTGAATCCTCTATGACTGCCAAACGTGGGAACCAACCTCGCAGCAAGGAGCATCAGCGTCTGCTGGAGCCGCACGACGGAATGGTACCGGCCTGGCGCAAATGGGGCCCCTATGTCTGCGAACGCTCCTGGGGCAGCGTCCGCGAGGATTACAGTGCCGACGGCTGCGCCTGGGAATTCCTTACCCACGACATGGCACGCAGCAAAGCCTATCGCTGGGGTGAAGATGGCATTGCGGGAATCTGCGATCGCTATCAACTGCTAGTCTTCGCGCTGGCTATGTGGAATGGTCGCGATCCCATCCTCAAAGAGCGCATGTTCGGGCTCACGGGCAATGAGGGCAACCACGGCGAGGACGTAAAAGAGTACTGGTTCTACCTCGACAACACTCCCACTCATAGTTATATGAAGGTGCTGTACAAGTATCCGCAGCGTGCATTCCCATACCAGCAGCTGATTGAAGAAAACCGCCGCCGCTGGGGTCAGGTAGGTGGGCGCGAGTACGAATTGCTGGATACGGGAATTTTCGATGACGACCGCTACTTCGATGTTTTCGTCGAATACGCAAAAGCCGGGCCGGAGGATATCTGTGTCCGCATCGAAGCCACCAACCGCGGGCCGGAAGCGGCTGAGCTGCACCTGATGCCTCATCTCTGGTTCCGCAACACCTGGGCCTGGACGGAAACACCGGGCGCGGAACCCTCCATCGGTCTCAAGAAGTCCGGGAACCATATGGCTTTGGTTGCGGACGGCACGCAAGCCGCCACTGGCCTGCGCAACCTCCAGTTTCCGTATTCATTGGGAACCCAATATCTCTACGCCGAGAAGGGCGGGGAGGCGATGTTCACTGACAATGAGAGCAACGCGGTCAAGCTTTACGGCTGCGCGGCGAACCGCAAGCCTCATGTAAAAGATGCGTTTCACCGACACATTATTCATCAGGAAGATTGCCTGAATCCGGAGCAGACGGGCACCAAGGCCTGCGTTCACTACCACCAGACCGTTCCAGCAGGCGGGTCAATGGTATTGCGGCTGCGACTGACTCCCCAAAAGCTACCAGCACCGCTCAACGATGTGGATGAGATTGTCCGGCAACGCAAAGCGGAAGCCGACGAATTCTACGCTGCAGTGCATCCGCCGGCGGCTACCGCCGACGAAAAACTCATTCAGCGCCAGGCCCTGGCAGGAATGCTATGGGGCAAGCAGATCTATTTGTGGGACGTGAACCGTTGGCTCGAAGGCGACAATCCGAAACTCCCGCCTCCGGAGTCGCGCAAACACATGCGCAACATTCACTGGCGTCACTTGAATTCGATGCGCATTCTTTCCATGCCGGACAAGTGGGAATTCCCCTGGTTTGCGGCCTGGGACCTGGCTTTTCAGTGCACCACGCTGGCACTGGTTGATCCCGAGTTTGCTAAAGAAAACCTTTGGGTGCTGCTGTTCGAACAGTTCCAGCATCCCAACGGCCAGATTCCGGCTTACGAATGGGGATTTTCCGATCTCAACCCACCCGTGCATGCCTGGGCTTGCTGGCGCGTCTACCAGATGGAGAAGCAGCGCACTGGCATGGGCGACACCGTCTTCCTGGAAAAATGTCTGCACAAGCTGCTGATGAACTTCGCCTGGTGGGTAAACCGGGTCGACAGCGAAGGCAACAACGTCTTTGAAGGTGGGTTTTTAGGATTGGACAATATTGCCGTTGTCGATCGCGGCGAGAAGTTTCCCAACGGGGCCATCCTAGAACAATCCGACGCAACCGGTTGGATGGGTTTTTTCTGTCTTTACCTGATGCGCATTGCCCTGGAACTGGCGAATCAGAACCCGGTTTACGAAAGTGTGGCCACCAAGTTTTTCGAGCATTTCATCTACATCGGCGCGGCCATGAAAAAGATGGGCGGCCGCAACTACCAACTGTGGGACGAGCATGAAGGCTTTTTCTACGATGTACTCCGTTACCCCAACGGCGAATTCCACAAATTCCGGCTGCGCTCGCTGGTGGGCTTGATTCCGCTCTATGCAATCGAAGTGCTGGAGAGTGAAGAACTCGCGGCGCATCCAGGGTTTTTGCGAGATGTCGAGTGGTTCATCAAGAACCGTCCCGACCTGGTGGGAGACGCCTGTTATACCGTGGGCAACGGACAGAAGCGCTACGTGCTCTCGATCGCCGATCCCAATCAATTCAAGCGGCTCCTCCAGCGCATCTGGGACCCGCAGGAATTTCTTTCTCCGTACGGCATCCGAAGTTTGTCCAAGTATCACGAGCAGCATCCCTTCCAGTTCGGAGATCGCTCCATGGGATACGAGCCGGCAGAGGCTGCGGTGAAGCTGATGGGAGGGAACTCGAACTGGCGCGGGCCGGTCTGGTTCCCAACTACTTACCTGCTGATCCATTCCTTCCTGCGTTTTGGCGATGCTGTCGGGGGGGACTTCTCCTTGCCCACCGCCGGCAGCAACGATCGGCCGGTCACGCCGCATGAAATGGCGGGGGAAGCGGCCAACCGCATGATTTCGATTTTCAAGCGCGGACCCGACGGCAAACGGCCCTGCTTCGGCTACTACAAAAAATTCCAGGAAGATCCGCACTGGAACCAATGCCTGCTCTTCAACGAGTACTACCACGGCGAGACCGGAATGGGCCTGGGTGCCAGCCATCAGACCGGTTGGAGCGGGCTGGTAGCCAATCTGATCGACGAATGGCGGCGTTAGCGCTATGGCCCTGCGCAAACGGCTCCTGCTTGCCATCAGCCTTCTGCTGGGTCTGATCGTGGTTAGCACCACGGGATATCGCCTAATCGGCGGGCCATCCGTCAGCTTTCTCCAAGCCTTGTACATGGCAGTCATCACCCTGGCCGGAGTGGGCTACGGCGAGATTGTGGACACCAGCCACAATCCAGCACTCCGCGTATTCAATATCGGCATCGTGCTGTTCGGGGTGGCGATCACGGTTTACGTTTTCTCGGTGGTGGCCGCCTTCCTGGTGGAAGTGGAGTTCACCAACCCTTTCTGGAGGCGCAGAATGCAGCGACACATTGATGAACTCACCGGCCACCATATTGTCTGCGGACTGGGAGACACCGGCCGGCATGCCGTTGCCGAGCTGCAGAAAACCATGACTCCCCACGTGGTCGTGGATCTCTCGGAGGAAAATATAAAGAAGCTGAAGGGCCTGCACCCTGAAGCCTTGGGCGAAGTGCTCTTCGTCGTCGGCGACGCTACCGAGGAAGATGTTCTGGAGAAAGCCGGCCTAAGCCGCGCCAAGGGGCTGATCGCCGCCCTGCCGCTCGATAAAGACAATCTGGTCATCACTGTAATCGTGCGGCAGCGCTTCCCCAAAATGCGCATTGTGGCGCGCTCGGCGGAGCGCAAGTTTTCCGAGCGCATGATGCGCGCCGGGGCCAATTCTACGGTCTCTCCCAGCCACATCGGCGGGCTGCGCATGGCCAGCGAACTAATCCGTCCGCATGTAGTCGGATTCCTCGACACCATGCTGAAAGAGCAAGGCAGGACGTTGCGGGTGGAGGAGATCGAGGTAAAACCAACTTCCCCGTGGGCAGGAAGCGCGCTGCACGCACTGAACCTCAAGGGCCGTTACAACCTGCTTGTTCTTGGACTGAAACGCCCGGTCGCGGAAGGCTCAGATTTGATGATAAATCCGCCGGACAACTCGATCCTGGACAAGGAGCAAATCATCATCGCGATGGGCGACTTAAAAGATATCCAGCGGGCCCGCCAGGATGCCGGCGCGTAAGCTCACAGATGTCATCCTGAGGCGAAGAACCCCTGTAATCTTTACTGTAGCCGGAGAGGGTGTGCTCGAACGTAAACCGCGAGACATGTGCCGCTCATAGGCGTCCTTCGACTGCATAGGTGCTTCGCGAAGCGAAGCAGCCACTCCGCTCAAGGATGACAACTAAGCGCTTACCGCTGCGTTAATCTGCACTTTCACTTTCAGCAGTTCGCCCAGTCTTACGAAGCCATCCAACCATGCCTGAGCTTCGGCGTCTCCGCGTTCGGCTCGCTCTCTTACCTCGCCGGCGACTTCGCGCATCATGCGGTAATAGGTATTCTGGGCTTCCCAGAGGCGTACCTGGAAAGGCAGGCTGAGAACCAGATCAACGGTTTCCTGCAAACGCGGGATTAAGCCCGGCTCCATGGGGTCGGCCACGAATCGAGTAAACAATCGCTCAATCGTACGGCGCACAGCGAACTCCAGAGTCACAGCATCGGGAGTCACCCCGGTACGCCGAATTTCCTCCAGGATTTCTCTGGACTTTTTCAGGTCAACATCCTCCACGGAAAACGCGTCGAGCAGGTCCGAGTTCAGCGTGAAATCAACCGCGAGACGGAAACGGCGGGGCAAAGGCACTCCCAGATCAGTCACGAATCGGATCAGGTGCGCATGCTCGTCGTGGAAATTGCGATACATGGCGCGGGCCTGGTTCGTCGCTTCCTCCAGGATGATGCCCAGAATTTTTCTTTGCTCATCGCGGAATAGTAACCGCAGAGTGTAGGTGCCCGAGCTGAAGTTCTTTTCGATCAACCGAACCAGCTCGGCCAGGTCGCCGCTAGCCACTGCCTTGTCGAGTTCAAGGTCGAGAGTGCGATACGCCTCCTCTCCCTGAACCTGACGTACTCCTCCAATCACGCTGTGGTCTGCGAGATGCAGCACGCCGAACGTGAGCTGGTCCGATTCCCGCGTGATTTCGGAGGTAACGCTGGCCTGTCCCAGCACGACCCGCAGTTTCCCCTGGCGTGAGCTGCGGTATTCCATCCGGGCCACGTCGTAACAATAGATGCGGGTGTTGTCCCCATACTCTTCAAACACAGAACTGACCGCATAGTGAGCCCCGACTTTTTGCAAGTCCACCATGGCGGGCTGCACATAGCGCTCGTAAATAGATCGTCCGTCGCCCTGTTCTGGAATATTGCTGCGGGCCTGCGCCAGCAAGTCGAGAAAAGGCGTGGCCATGTCCTCCGCGAACAATTGGCCGGCCAATTGCAGGGCCCGGCCGGCATATTGAATGACTTGGACTGTTTCTATTCCGGAAACCTCGTCGAAGAACCAGCCGCAGCTGGTGTACATCAGCATCAGATAGCGTTGCAGTTCGAGCAGCTTGAGGCCGGTGACGATTTCCGCCGGTGAAAGCTCCCGCTTCGCCTGCGTGGTCATGAAGCGAACTACATTCTCGAGTGCACGGTCGAGCACCACGTCCACATAGGCGTCCCGCGTTTGCCAGGGATTCTCAAAGAGCTTCTTAGCCTCGGTCTCGTAGCGCGGAGCGACGGTGTCACGCAACCAGTCGAACGCCTGACGCAGGGGCGCTCTCCATTGCTGGTTCCAGTCGCCGTGGCCGCCTGAATTGCAACTGCAATCGCTTCGCCAGCGCTCGATCCCGTGGGCGCAACTCCAGGAGGTGTTGCCAATGATCTTGGCTTCCATGGTGGGCGGATGTTTTTCGAGATATTCGCCGTAGTTGGTCAGCTTGGCCAGTTGACTGGTTTCGATATGGTGCAAAGCGAAGGCCAGCGCCATATCACCGTACGCGCGATGATGTCCGTAGGTCTCACCGTCAGTCGCGATGTGGACTAGCTGCGGCCATGTGCGTGCATCGGAAAATGCACCCAGAAGGCGTTCCGAGAACCGCTTGCCGTCGGCCAGAAGATCCTCAAAAGCAATGGCGCGGGAAATTGGTCCATCGTAGAAAAAGACGTTGATGGATTTTCCCGAGCCCACGCGAACTGCGTAGGCCATGGAAGGATCAATTCTGCCTCCGTCCACTTTGCGCCACACCCGTCCGCCGAGCGGCCTAACCCGTCCTGCCTGGTAGGGGGAGAGAATCGTGAACTTCATGCCAAGCTCCACCAGGACTTCCAGAGTTTGCAGGTCCACTGCCGTTTCCGGCAGCCACATGCCTTCAGGATGGCGGCCGAAGCGCTTTTCAAAGTCGCGGATTCCCCAGAGAATTTGGGTGTACTTGTCCGGCCGGGTCGCCAGGGGAAGAATCATGTGGTTGTAGGCTTGGGCAACTGCCGAGCCGTGGCCGGAGAAGAGCTGCTGGCTTTCGTGGTCGGCGGTCAGGATCGCTTCGTACACGGACGGGCTTTTTTGCTCCATCCATGAAAGCAATGTAGGGCCGAAGTTGAAACTGATTTTGGAATAGTTGTTGACGATCTGAAGAATTCTGCTATCGCCGTCCAGAATTCGCGAGGCGCTGTTGGGCGCGTAGCACTCCGCTGTGACCCGCTCGTTCCAGTCATGATAAGGATAAGCTGAATCCTGGTATTCCACGGCTTCGAGCCAGGCATTTTCCCGCGGCGGCTGGTAGAAATGGGCGTGAACACAAACGTACCGTTCCATCGACTCTCCCAAAAGTTGGCCTCATTACGCGCGCGACGGGGGGCGAGTAGGGCAATCTAGGCTAATTGCTTCCGCTACAATGTTTGACCCGACTCTTTTGCAACGTTGCCGGGACGGGGTCAGAAACAACCGCCCCGATTCGTTCTGCATCTTTGACTAGCTGTCACCTGATAGTGAGCATAGGTTATCAGCAAAATTCGCAAACTGCTCAATCGATCCAAATTTTGGATGCGGCGCACTCATTCCGGGTTCCGCATGACCGGCGGTATCTGTTTATACTGCATTCGGACACGGAGAGCTTCTCTTCGCAGCACGAGGGGGCGGCTTCACCGTTTGTGGTGCCTGCGTGCACCGTTTCCATTTCATTTGCGGTATCAGATTACGACTGAGGCGATTGAGTGAACAGCCGACCTTCACTAGAACCCGGATATGTCCCCTGTTCAACCTATCGTCTTCAACTGAACCATCGTTTTACGTTTTCCCAGGCAGCGGCGGTCGTCGCCTACCTGCATGATTTGGGAATTACAGACTGCTACACCTCTCCGTTCCTGATGGCCCATCCCGGCAGCATGCACGGCTACGACGTCACCGACCACACGCGCTTCAATCCGGAAATCGGCTCCGAGGAACAATTCACCGAATTCGCCGAGCGTTTGAAGCAGCGCGATATGGGGCTGGTTGTGGATGTCGTCCCCAACCATATGTGCATCACCCACCCTTCCAACCTCTGGTGGTGGGATGTGCTCGAAAATGGACCCAGCTCGGACTACTCCCGCCACTTCGACATTGATTGGAATCCGCCCAAATCAGAACTGGCCAACAAGGTCTTGCTGCCGTTCCTTCCCGACCAGTTTGGCTCGGTGCTGGAGAGCCAGTCTATTCGCGTGCTCTACGACGGCGGCGGGTTTGCTCTGGACTCATTCGGTACTCCCTTTCCACTGGCTCCGCGTTCATGGGCGCCTTTGCTGGAAAGAGCTCTGGTGAAGGCAAAGGAAAAACTTCAAGATACCGACGGGCACGTGCTCGAACTGGAGAGCATTATCACGGCGATCTCGCACCTTCCTCCGCGCGAGGTCGCTGACCTGGCGAGAGTGCGGGAGCGGCAGCGAGAAAAAGAAGTCATCCGGCGGAGAGTGGCGGCCCTGGTCGAGGACAGCGATGTGGTCAGGGCGAGTCTGAAGGAAGTATTGACCGTCATCAACGGAAGCAAGGGAGATCCGCACAGCTTCGACTCACTGGAGAAGCTTTTGGACGACCAGGCTTACCGCTTGAGTTTTTGGCGGGTTGCGTCCGACGAAATTAATTATCGGCGGTTTTTCGACATCAACGATCTGGCGGCTATCCGGGTGGAAAGTCCGGAGGTATTCGCCATCGTCCATCGCATTCCGTTTGAGCTCATGCAGAAGTCACTGGTGTCGGGAATCCGCATTGACCATCCCGATGGTCTGTTCGACCCGCTGCGATATTTTGAAGACCTTCAGGCCCAGGCCCCTCTACCGGGCCATGCTTCGGGAAACGGCTCTGGAGGCGGGGCGCGGCGGCGGGTTTACCTGGCCGCAGAAAAGATTCTGGTCGGTAACGAAGAGCTTCGTCCAGGATGGGCCATCGAGGGCACCACCGGCTACGGCTTCCTCAACCTGCTCAACGGCGTGTACGTAGACTCTTCCAAAGCGCGCTTCTTCCAGCGTCTATACCGGAAGTTCACGGGATGGTCGCAGAGCTATTCCGATCTCATCTACGAAAGCAAGCGCCTGGTCATGCAGGTCTCGATGTCAAGCGAACTTAACGTGCTCTCGCGCCGTCTGGACCGGATTTCCGAGCAGCATCGCCGCTCCCGCGATTTCACGCTCGAAAGCCTGCGCGACGCGTTGCGTGAAGTGATCGCCTGCTTCCCGGTGTACCGGACCTACATCCGCACCGACACTCAGCATCCCGACGAGCAGGACGAGCGTTACATACGCGGCGCCATCAAGACGGCAAAGCGCCGTAACCCCGCCACCAGCGGTTCGGTCTTCGATTTCATTCAGGACCTGCTACTGCTCAAAGATCCCGACAGCATCGGCGAGACCGACCGTGCCGAGCGGCGTTTATTTGTAATGCGCTTTCAACAGCTGACCGGACCAGTCATGGCGAAGGGGCTGGAGGACACGGCGTTCTATCGTTACTGTCCGCTGCTGTCTCTTAATGAAGTTGGCGGATCTCCGGATAAGTTCGGAGTAGCGCTCGCGCAGTTCCACGGCAAAAACGTAACCCGCCGCCAGTCGTGGCGGAATGCTATGCTGGCGAGTTCCACGCATGACACCAAGCGGAGCGAAGATGTCCGCGCACGCATCAACGTGCTCTCAGAAATTCCGGCGGAGTGGTATCGCGCCATTCGCTCCTGGCAACGCTTGAACGACGAGAAGAAGGTCCAAGTGGCGGGTGAGGCCGTCCCTAGCGCGAACGAAGAGTACTTCCTCTATCAGACCCTGGTGGGCGCATGGCCACTGAACCCGATGGACGCCGCCGGGCATGCAGACTTCGTCGGCCGGATCCACGCCTACATGGAGAAAGCCCTACGTGAGGCGAAAGTCCACACCAGCTGGATCAATCCGAATACGGAATACGAGGCCGCTTTTCACAGCTTCCTCGACGCTATTCTGGATCGTTCGGCCGGGAAGTTGTTCCTCGAACTGTTGGCGCCGTTCCAGACCAGAATCGCACGGGCCGGAATTTTCAACTCGCTATCCCAGACTTTGTTGAAGATCGCAGCACCGGGTCTCCCCGATTTCTACCAGGGAACGGAGGTCTGGAACTTCAGCCTTGCTGATCCGGACAACCGCCGCCCGGTTGACTACGATCATCTTCAGGTGGTGCTCGGGCGGCTTCATGCTTCCGAGTCCGAGGATCTGGCTGCTCTCCTCGATCGGTTGGTTGCTGAGCCAGCAGACGGCAGCCTCAAACTTTATGTGACACGCTGTGCCCTGCGCTTCCGCCGGGAACATCGCGCACTCTTCGCGAAGGGAAGCTATCTACCATTGCGCGCTGCCGGAGAGAAGAACAAGCACGTGATTGCGTTCGCCCGCTCCTTTCGGGGGACAACGGTCCTCGTGCTGGCGGGGCGTTTCTTTGCCCAGCTGGGTGCAGATCCTCGAGTCCCGCTGGGAGGAGACGCCTGGAGTGATGCGGAAGTCGTGCTGCGCAAGCAGCTTCCCTCCGGTCCCTATCGCGACGTGTTTACAGGGAAAATAGTCTCTTCAGTTGGTCGGGATGACGAAGTCGTCCTGCCAATTTCCGAAGCATTTTCGCACTTGCCCATTGCTATGCTGGTCAACATTGACGGGAACAGTAAGGGTCAAGCCGATGGCGAGTAGTCCGACCGAACAAAGCTGGAAACTTCAGTTTGGCGCATCGGTTCGCGACGATAACACGGCTGAGTTCCGGGTCTGGGCACCGAACCTGACCAACCTGGCAGTTCGTATTCTGGGAGAAAGCCCGCGCACGATTCCCCTGACCCGGTCTTTGAACTCAGAAGACTCCGAGTTCGGGGCGACGGTTCCACAAGTCGGCGAAGGGACGGACTATTTTTACGTCCTCGAAGGCGAACGGGAGCGTCCCGATCCCGTGTCCCGATGGCAACCACACGGCGTACACGGTCCTTCCCGCATTGTTAATCCCGCATCGTTTCCCTGGTCTGACCAGGGTTGGTCTGGAATACCGCTCAAGGATTTCATCACTTACGAGTTTCACACCGGCACATTTAGCCGCGAAGGAACTTTTGAAGGCGTCATTCCCCGGCTGCCCTATCTCCGAGACCTGGGCATCACCGCCATTGAAATTATGCCGGTCGCGGAAGTTCCCGGAAGTCGAAACTGGGGATACGACGGCGCCAGCCTCTACGCGCCCCAATCCTCGTACGGCGGTCCGGAGGGGCTAAAGAAGTTGGTGGACGCCTGCCACCAGCAAGGGCTGGCGGTTGTTCTGGACGTGGTCTACAACCACCTGGGTCCCGAAGGAAATTATCTTCCCGAATTTGCCCCTTGCTTCACCGATACCCACCACAACCCCTGGGGAAAAGCGATCAACTTTGACGGGCCCGAGAGCGATGGGGTTCGCCGTTTCATGATCGATAACGCCTTGTACTGGCTAACCGAATTTCATGTTGACGCGCTGAGGCTGGACGCCATCCACGGTATCTACGACTTCGGCGCTCGCCACGTTCTCGACGAACTTTCTGACGCTTTCCAGACTCAGGCGCAACAGCTAAAGCGCCAGGCTTGGTTGATCGCCGAGAGCGACCTCGAAGATGTTCGCATCATTAATCCACGCTCTAAGGGTGGATACGCGCTTGACGCGCAGTGGCACGACGACTTTCACCATGCTCTCTACGCCCTCCTCACCGGCGAGCGGGAAGGCTTTCTCATGGATTTCGGCACCCTCGGCGATCTGTCAAAATCTATTCGTGATGGATTCGTCTTCGACTGGAAACATTCGCGCTATCGCCAGCGCCATCATGGCAGCTCATCGAAAGACCGGCCGGGGGAGCAATTCGTCGGGTTCATTCAGAACCACGATCAGATCGCCAATACCAGCCGGGGCAAACGGCTGGCAAGCCTCGTTTCCGCAGGAGAGCAAAAGCTGGCCGCGGTGCTGACGCTCTGCTCTCCTTTCTTGCCGTTGTTGTTTATGGGAGAAGAATATGGGGAAACCGCTCCCTTCTTCTACTTCACCAGCTTTGAAGACCACGGTCTGGCGAATGCAGTGAGCGAGGGGCGTAAAAGGGAACTAGGATCGCACTATTCAGAGAGCGATTTCGCCGATCCGCAAGCGCTGACCACGTTCGAGCGATGCAAGCTGGATTGGTCAAAGACTGCGGCTTCGCCCTATGCCGAAATGCTCCGTCTCTACCGCGATCTGATTTCTTTGCGAAAACACCGCACCAGCCTGGGAAACTGTCGCAAGGATCTCACCGAAATCTGGCTCAATGAACAAGCGAAGACCTTCGTGATGAAAAGGACTGACCAGGCCGGCAGCAGCGCTCTGTTGATCGTCAATTTCTCAGGCAAGACCCAGAGTGTTCCGATCGCAGGCGCTTCCCAGTCGTGGCGACTGTTCCTATGGACAGGAGACCAAGTCTACGGCGGAAGCCCGGAGCCGCGGCCGATGGAAATTCTAACCCAAGGTTCAACGTTGGCCGTATCCCTGGCGGCATTTGAAGCCGTCATATACGTGGATTGACGCGGCCTATTGGGCTAAGTGTTCAACCCGTTGTCTCATCTGGCTCCCCTGTTCAGATGAGTGGCGGGCTGGCGCACGGTGCGCCATGGCATGTGATAAATTTGAAAAACAGGCCAAATATCAGTATTTTCTCGCGACGACGGGCTCTCGACGGACTCCGCCTGTCTTTGACCGATGGCGACTAATGGCCTGGAACTAACACTGGGAGGGTTGGTACCGCGAATGACGGGCGAACAGAACAGCGTCATCACGCCCGCATTGTCCCGACGCGTGGTCATCGAGAACGTCCAACCGCAAGTGGATTGTGGACGATTTCCCATCAAGCGCACTATCGGCGACCGCATAACGGTGACCGCCGACATCTTCGCCGACGGCCACGATATTGTGTATGCCGTCCTGCGACACCGCCCTGCCGCTCAGCCCGATTGGGAAGAAGTTCCGATGGAAGCGCAGCCCAACGATCGGTGGCAGGCAGAGTTTACTGTCCCGGCTCAAGGGCGCCATCTCTACACGCTGCAAGCCTGGCTCGACCACTTTCAATCCTGGAGCCGCGATCTGGAGAAGAAGTTCACAGCGGCACAAGATATATCGATCGAAATCTTGAGTGGTATCCAAATGATCAAAGCGGCCGTCGCCCGCGCCGGCGCGAAAGACAAGGCACGACTCACGACTGCAGCGGAGGAGATAACGCACGCTGGCCGCAACTGACCCGCCCAAGGCCGTGGAGAAATCGTCGAGCCCGGAACTTAAAGCGCTGATGATCCGGAACGCGGATCGCCGTCGGGCAACCACATACGGCAGGGAACTCGAGGTTGTTGTTGATCGCCAAAAAGCACGCTTCAGCGCGTGGTATGAGATGTTCCCGCGTTCTTCGTCTCCGCAACCCGGCCGCCACGGAACTCTGCAGGACTGCCATCAACCGGTTGGGATACGTTGCCGGCTATGGGCTTCGACGTTCTCTACCTTCCTCCCATTCACCCCATCGGCCGCGTAAATCGCAAGGGAAAGAACAACGATGAAAAGGCTTCTGCCTCGACGACGTGGGCAGCCCGTGGGCGATTGGAGCCAAAGAAGGCGGTCACAAGGCCATTGATCCGCAACTTGGAACGCTCGAGGATTTCAAGCAACTGGTGACGCGCGCCAAGCAATTGGGACTGGAGGTCGCGCTCGACCTGGCCTACCAGTGCGCGCCTGACCATCCTTATGCAAAGGAACACAAGGAGTGGTTCCGCATTCGCCCGGATGGCACCGTGCAGTATGCCGAGAACCCGCCCAAGAAGTATCAGGACATCTATCCCTTTGATTTCGAGACGGAAAAAAGCCAGGAGCTCTGGGAAGAACTACGAAGCGTGGTGCTCTACTGGATTGACCAGGGCGTCCGCATTTTTCGCGTCGACAACCCTCACACCAAGCCGTTCGATTTCTGGGAGTGGTTGATCACCGACATAAAGGACCGCCATCCCGACGTCCTGTTTCTCGCGGAGGCTTTCACCCGGCCGAAGGTGATGTACGAACTGGCCAAGCTCGGGTTCACCCAGTCCTACACTTACTTCGCCTGGCGAAACGCCAAACCGGAGCTCACCGAATACTTCAAGGAAATCACGCAAACCGATGTCCGCGAGTACTTTCATGCGAATCTCTGGCCCAATACTCCCGATATCCTTACGGACTTGCTGCAAACCGGCGGGCGCCCAGCCTTCATGATCCGGCTGGCCCTGGCTGCAACTCTCGGCGCGAACTACGGAATTTACGGTCCCGCCTTCGAGTTGGGAGAGAACCGCGCAGTCCGTGCGGGAAGCGAAGAGTATCTCGACTCGGAGAAATACCAGGTCCGCACACTGGGAATTGGACAGTCCCACCAGCCTGGCTGAATTGATTACAAGAATTAACCAGATTCGGCGCGAAAACCCGGCGTTGCAGTCTGACTTGAACCTGAACTTTCATCCTGTCGACAACGAACAGATCATCGCGTACAGCAAGATGAGCGACGATCTGTTGAATATCATCGTTGTGGTGGTGAACCTGGACCCGCAGCGCACTCAAGCCGGAATGATTGACCTGCCGCTGGATCTGTTTCACCTTGATCCGCGGCAGCCCTACCAGATGCACGATTTGCTCACCGACGCGAAATATGTCTGGCGCGGTGCGCGCAATTATGTCGAACTCAATCCCCAGCGCTTGCCCGCCCACATCTTTTGCATCCGGCGGCGGGTGCGCACGGAAAATGGCGTCGACTACTTTGTTTAAGAAGTGAATTGCAGGAGAGAAATGCCTTGCCCATGTCTCAGGACCAGCTCTGGTACAAGGACGCCATCATCTACCAGGTCCACGTCCGCACATTTTTCGATACCAACGCGGACGGCATTGGCGACTTTCGGGGCCTGGCGCAGAAGCTCGACTATCTTCAGGAGTTGGGCGTCAATGCCATCTGGCTGATGCCGTTTTTTCCTTCGCCTCTGCGCGACGACGGCTACGATATCGCGGATTATTTTTCGGTCCATTCGAGCTACGGCAGTCTCGAAGACTTCAAGATCCTTTCTCCAGGCCGCTCACGAGCGCGGCATACGGGTGATCGTGGAAATGGTGTTGAACCACACCTCCGATCAGCATCCCTGGTTTCAGGAGTCGCGCAAGTCGCGAGACAATCCCAAGCGCGATTGGTATGTCTGGAGTGACACCGACACCAAGTATCAGGGCGTCCGCATCATTTTCGTGGACACGGAACTATCGAACTGGGCCTGGGACCCGGTTTCCAAGGAGTATTACTGGCACCGTTTCTTCAGTCATCAGCCCGATCTCAATTACGACAATCCGGCCGTCCGCGAAGAGATGTGGAAGGTGATGAAGTTCTGGGTGGAGCTGGGAGTCGACGGATTCCGCCTGGATGCCGTGCCCTACCTGGTCGAGCGCGAAGGCACATCGTGCGAGAACCTGCCGGAGACCCACGCCGTTCTGAAAGAATTGCGCGCCAAACTTGACCAGGAACTTTCCCGGCAAGATGCTGCTGGCCGAGGCCAACCAGTGGCCGGCTGATTTGCGCGCCTACTTCGGCGAGGGCGACGAGTTTCACATGGCATTTCATTTCCCGCTCATGCCCAGAATGTTCATGGGCCTGAAGCTGGAAGATCGCAAGCCCATCACCGAAATTCTCAAGCAGACTCCTCAGATTCCCGGATCGTGCCAGTGGTGCTTGTTCCTGCGCAACCATGACGAACTGACTCTCGAGATGGTCACCGACATGGAGCGCGACTACATGTACGACACGTATGCGCGCGACAAGCACATGCGCATCAATGTCGGCATTCGTCGCCGGCTGGCGCCCCTGCTGGACAACGATCGTCGGCGCATCGAGCTGATGAATGGAATGCTGATGTCGCTTCCCGGCACTCCCATCATTTACTACGGCGACGAAATCGGCATGGGCGACAACATCTATCTGGGCGATCGCAACGGTGTGCGGACGCCCATGCAGTGGGAAGGCGGCTGGAACGCCGGATTTTCTCGCGCCGATCCCGAGAGTCTTTACTCGCCCGCTCGTGCTCAATCCGGTTTATGGCTACCAGGCGGTGAACGTCGAGTCGCAGAAGCGTTTTGACCACTCGCTGCTGTCCTGGATGAAGCGCATTATCAAGGTGCGCAAAGCCAATCCCGTGCTGGGCCGGGGCTCGATCGAGTTTCTCTATCCCGCAAACCATCGAATTCTGGCCTACGTGCGGCAACTGGACAAAGAGTCCATCCTGGTGGTGAACAATCTTTCCAGCACCGCCCAGGCGGTGGAACTCGATCTGCGCGCAGTTCAAAGGGAATATCCTGATCGAGATGTTCGGACGAAACATTTTTCCACGGGTGGGAGATTTGCCCTATCTCCTGACTCTGGGTCCATACCAGTTTTATTGGTTCCGTCTGCGCAAGATCTGAGAATTTAACGGAGGCAGGATTTGGCCGAGGAAAGCATTCTTACGGATGAGTTTCTTCGCCAGTTGATCGACGTGGGTGAGGCAGACGTTCTTGTAGGTGTGCCCACTTACAACAATGCCGCCACCGTCGGTCAGGTGGTGCAGACCATTCGTGCCGGCCTGCTCAAATATTTTCCCGCGCGAGCGCGCTGTCATCGTGAATGCGGATGGGGGCTCGCGAGATCAGACTCCTGAACTGGTCCGCGGCGCTTCCATCAACGACCTGCAGCACTCGACCGATCTGAACGCCCTGCGCACGCTGCACAGCATCAGCGCGGAATATGCCGGCGGTCCGGCGACGGGCACGGCGCTGCGCACGATTCTGGCTTCGGCGGAACTTCTGCGCGTCTCCGCGTGTGCCGTGGTCTCGCCCGAATCCACCACCATCGAGCCCGAGTGGATCGAGCGGCTGCTGCGTCCGGTCTACCAGGGCAACTTTGATTTCGTCACGCCCGCTCTACCGCCGCCACAAATTTGACGGATTGCTGATGCGCAACCTGGTTTATCCCATGACCCGCGCCTTCTACGGCAAGCAGGTTCGGGAGCCTTACGCGGCGGAATTTTCCTTCTCCGGACCGCTGGCCAGTCATTTTCTCGGGCAGGAAATCTGGACTCACGAAGTCGGCCACACCGGCACGGAAATTGCCTTGACGATTTCCGCCATTACCGGCGGCTTTCGCCTGGCGCAATCTTTTCTCGGCGTCAAGCCTCACGTGGATGCCCGCGCCGCCGACCTGGTTGACGCCATGCGCCAGACCGTGGGCGCCCTGTTCTGGTCGCTCGAACCCAACTTTTCACTCTGGAGCGCGAAGAGCCGATTCGCAACCCATCCCCACGATCTGGCACAGGAGACAGGAAGTGACTCTCGAGCCGCTGCGGATAAATCGTAAACGGCTTTTCGGCATGTTCCGCTCCGGAGTGGCCGAGCTGGAACCGGTTCTCAAGTCGATTCTTTCGCCACCCACGCTCAGCCGAGCTGCAAAGAATCTCCGCTCTCGGATGAAGACGACTTTCTTTATGGAGATGAGCTCTGGGCTCGCACCGTCTACGAATTCGCCGCTTCGTATCACAAGGCCGTCATCAGCCGGGACCACATTGTTCAGGCGCTGGCGCCTCTTTATCGCGGACGGGCATTCACGTTTCTGGTCGAAAACCGTGAAGCTTCGGGAGAACAGGTTGAGCAGAACGTGGAAGACTTTTGCATGACGTGTGAACGTTTGAAGCCGTCCCTGGTGGAACTGTGGAACGGAAGGAAGTGAGGTCACCATGCGGGAAATAATTGTCCATGAATTGACCCAGGCCACGCAGGAATTGGTGCGCGAATTCGCGCGCTTCCTGCCTCGCCTGCTGGTGATGCTGATCGTGGTGCTCGTAGGCTGGGTGATCGCATACCTGGTCAAGTCGATCCTGCGCAGCTTTTTGCGTCTCATCAAGTTCGACAAACTTTCCGAGGGCGCCGGAGCTACCCAGTTACTCAACAAGGCCGCGCTGCCGTCTTCCACTGAACTGGTCAGCCGCTTCGCCTTCTGGACCGCCTGGCTCGGATTCGTTCTGGTGGGAGTGAGCGCGCTGGGCATCCTGGGCATGCAGGAATACGTGACCCGCTTCTTCGTTTTCCTGCCGCGCCTGCTGGTGGCCCTGATCTTCCTGTTCATCGGATTGCTGGCGGCCAGCTTTTTCTCGCGCGCCGCTCTGCTCTGGGCGGTCAACACCGACATGCCCTCGCCGCGGCTATTGAGCTCCGCGGCCCGGGTGCTGATTACCGTCTTCACCGCGTCAGCGGTCTTCGAGGAGCTCGGCCTGGCCGACTCCACCATGCTGCTGGCCTTTGCCATCGTGCTGGGAGCGGTCATGCTGGGCCTGGCCATTGCGTTTGGCCTCGGCGGACAGGACCTGGCCAGGAGATTTCTTGAAGCCCGCTTCGCCCCGGAAAAAAAGGAAGGACAAGAGCGGGAGGACGAGCTCTCGCCCGCTTTAGGCTGCCTCAGAAAATTGTCGGGCTGAGCGGAATCGAGGGTGGAGCAGGGGCTTTAGCCCTGCATCAAGAGCTCTTCTCTTACGAGCGGCTTGCGCTGAGGTACCTGACAAACATCTACAGAGGTCTCACGGCTCGCCATGCCAACCAGTTCATCTCCGGAAGACCCATTGCTCGCGTCCTGAAGAGACATCCTTCCCGTCCGCTCTGCCAGAATTCCTGATGAAGCAACGCTGGTTCGGCGGCAAAGGCCCGCACGATTTCATCTGTCGAAGTCTCCGACATCATCCCTTTCCATTCCGACGGCCTCCGCTCCTATTTCATTCTTGCCCAGGTCAATTACACCAGTGGACCAGTCGAGACCTACGACATCCCGCTAGTGCCGGCTCCGGACGGCGCCGCACAGCTCGATTGCCTCCTTCATTGCTGAGAATCCAACCCGGGAATTTTCCTGAAGCGATCGTCCTTAAGGACGCCTTGACGGACGAGAACTTTCTCGCCCATTTGCTCGACGCAATCGCAACCGGCGTTTCCTTGCGCGGAGCCAGAGGGCAGGTGCGAGCAGTCTCCACCCCGCGCTGCAGTCGCTCTGGCAGCCCTCGCAAGGTCTGCTTACGCCATCCGTAATGCACGCAGAGCAGAGCAACAGCTCGGTGGTTTACGAGAAGCGTCTGGTGCTGAAAATATTTCGTCGCCTGGAAGCAGGGTCTGAACCCAGATTTGGAGATCGGCTCTTTTCTGACGGGAAGAACATCGTTTCGGCAATGTGCCTCCACTGGCGGGATATCTCGAATATCTGGGGGAAGGCGGGAACCCGCACAGCGCTTGGCATGCTGCAGGGCTACGTCACAAATCAAGGCGATGCCTGGCAGTTCACTCTGAAAGCTCTCGCGGAATATTACGGCAGGGCGTCACGGTCGGACGGTCTGGTCGATCGAAATGCCTCACGCGCCGCTCCTCAACTCTGTCGCACCAGGCGTTACCCGGATGAGGCCGAGGCAGCGAATCGGCCCCTATCTCGATTCAGCGGCACTGCTGGGCCGAAGGACTGCGGAACTTCACCTGGCCCTGGCATCTGCTCCGGAAGACCCTGATTTCGCGCCGCAGCCATTCTCCGAAGCCGATCTTCGGGCTTTCGCAGAGTTCCGCACTCCAGCTCCTGACCGCCAACTTTCGACCTGCTCCGCCGACTCAAGGATGGAATGCCGGACCACTCCCGGCAGGATGCGGACAGCGTTCTCAGACTTGAAGAAATTGCGCGTCGCCGCTTTCAATGCCTCGCTCGGACTGAAGATCTCGGCCATGGTCACCCGCATCCATGGCGACTATCATCTCGGCCAGGTCCTCTTCACCGGCAGCGACTTTGTCATCATCGATTTCGAAGGTGAGCCTGCACGCCCTCTTGAGGAACGACGCAAGAAGCGCTCGCCGCTGCAGGATGTTGCCGGCATGCTGCGCTCGTTCCACTACGCCGCGTATGCGCCGCTGCTCCAGCAGCAAAGTGGTGAAAGGTGCGACGCAGGAACAACTTCAAGTCCTGGGACACTGGGCCCAGTACTGGCAAAAATGGGTGTCAGCAACTTTTCTGAAAACGTACCTCGAAGTGTCAGGAAATTCGAACTTCATTCCCCAGGACAGGGAAGAGCTGGCACTGCTGTTGGATCTATACCTCCTGGACAAAGCTGTCTACGAGCTCGGATATGAACTGAACAATCGGCCGTCATGGGTGCGGATTCCTTTGGATGGCATCTCGCAGCTGCTTCAATTAGCGAAGCAATTAGCAATTGTAGAATTGGCACCTAGGTAAGTGCCACTTTCTAATTGCCAGCTGCTGAACTCCCTTACGCCGGCACCGCTCTTCGCCTTGCCAAACGCTTTCTGGATCAGCGTGTAGCGCGCGGCGCCCATGATCCCGCAATCGTCATTCAGCACGACTTTGACCGGCATCTCTTCCAGCAGTCCGCGCATGCGTCCCTTGCTCAGGAATGCTTCCATGAACGCCGGGTCCTGCATCTTGGCCAGATTTTTGGCGGCAATAATGCCGCAAATAAAAATCCCTCCGGTGGACATGAAAGTCAGGGCGCAGTCTCCCGTCTTGGCGCCGTACAGGCTGGCAAAAATAGAGAACGTCTGGTCGCAAATCGGGGCCTTCTTTTCCTGGGCGACCTGCGATATCAGCGCCGGAGCGTCGTGCGCTTTGTCCATCTGCTCTTTCAGCCACGCCGGCTCCTCGGCTTTCTTGGTGTCGCGAAGAAACTCATAGATGTTCTTGATCCCGGGGCCGGAAAGAAGGCGCTCCTGCTCACGTGGCCGTGCTTTTTCAGGATGTAGCGGAACAGTTCGACTTCCAGATCGTTCCTGGGCGCGAAATCCGTGTGTCCGCCTTCGCAGGCAAAGGGATGATGCCGGAAGCCGTCCCAATAGAGACCCGCCACACCCAGGCCGGTTCGGGCTGCGATGACGGCGCGATTTCCTTCCGCATCCTCCGATCCTGCCTGCAGCGTGACCAGATCTTTCGATTCCAGGGCATCCACCCCGTAGGCATAAGCCTCGAGGTCGTTGATCAGGCCCACTGAATCGAGCTTGAGTTGTGCCGCCAGTTCGCGCGAATCAATGGTCCAGGGAAGATTGGAAATTTTGCTGCGTCCGCCACGGACCGGTCCGGCCACGCCGAAACACGCGCTGTGCACCGGAATGCCTTCCGTCTTGACGAACTCCGCAACAATTTCGGACAGGCCAGCACGCTCCTGGCTGGGGTAGGTCTTTTCGACCACGCATTGCAGCTTGCTGCCTTCAACGTTGAAAGCTGCGAGTCGAGTGCGGGTTCCGCCGATGTCGCCTGCGAGAATCATGGTTCGATTTTCCTCCACTGCCGGCCGTCACGGGTCAGCAATTCGTCGGACTCCGCCGGTCCCCACGTGCCTGAGGGATAGTTGGGAAATCTGCGCGGGGGCAGGGCCTGCCACACATCCAGAATCGGGTCCACGATACTCCAGCCCGCCTCCACCATGTCGGCGCGCTGGAAAAGAGTTGCGTCTCCGATCATGCACTCATAAATCAGAACCTCGTACCCGGTGTATGCGTCCGCGCCAAAGTATTTGGTGTACTCGAAGCTCATGTCCACCGATCCCACGCGCAGCACCGGCCCGGGAACTTTGGCCCCGAAGCTCAACGATATACCTTCTACCGGCTGTATTTGCATGACCAGCTGGTTGCTGTGATTGTGGACGGGAGAGTTGCGAAAGATCTCGAACGGAGTGCGTTTGAACTGGATGGTGATTTCGGTGTGACGCTGCGCCAGACGTTTCCCGGTGCGGATATAAAACGGCACTCCGGCCCATCGCCAGTTGTCGATGTTCAGCTTCAGCGCCAGAAACGTTTCGGTCCTGGATTCCGGGGCCACTCCGGGCTCGGAGCGGTAGGCCGCTACTCTTTCTCCGCCGATGATGCCTTCGCCATACTGCCCACGCACGCTCGAATGGAGCACATCTTCGGAGTCCAGCGGCTGCACCGCCCGCAGAATCTTGGCTTGCTCGTTGCGCACCGCATCGGCCTGAAACGACACTGGCGGCTCCATGGCGGTCAGGCTGATCAGTTGCATGATGTGGTTGGGAACCATATCGCGCAGCGTGCCCGCGGTATCAAAGTAGCCACCGCGCAGTTCCACCCCCACGGTTTCCGCATTCGTGATCTGCACATGATCGATGTAACGCCGGTTCCAGATAGGCTCGAAGATGGCGTTGTCGAAGCGAAACACCATGATGTTCTGCACCGTCTCTTTGCCCAGATAGTGATCGATGCGATAGATCTGGTTTTCCGCCAGCACCGCTTTGATGTCCCGGTTCAAGGTCTTGGCCGAGTCGAGATCGTGCCCGAAAGGTTTTTCGATGACCACTCGCCGCCAGCAGCCCTTGCTCTGGTCAGACAGTCCCGCCTGGCCCAGTTGCTGAACGATGGAGGCAAAGAACTTTGGCGCTGTAGCCAGGTAGAACAGATAGTTCGACTGAGTGCCGTGCTCCTTGTCTACGCCTGCGAGTTGTGCGGCCAGGGTGGAATACGTGGCCGGATCGCCGAATTCGCCGCGCAGGTAGTAGAGCCGATCGCTGAACCACTTAAAGTCTTCGGTGTCCCGGTCACCGGCATTCAGGAAGCTGGTCACCTGGTCGCGAAATTGATCGCGCGTCAAATCGTCGAAGGCCACACCGACGACGGCAAAGGTCTTGGGAAGCAGCTTGGCTTTCACCAGGTTATAAAGGGCAGGAACCAGCTTGCGCTTGGTCAGGTCACCGGAGGCCCCGAAAAGGACCATCACGCATGGACCGGCCACCTTGCCGATCTGCGTCGTGCTGCTCTTGCCCGCTCACTGTCGCTGCCGTTGCCATATCTTTTTAGGGGGGATTTAGATCGGGGCCGCCCGCACGCATTGTAGGACAGGGCGGGTGAAATTCACAATCGCGGACTGAGGCCGTTGTTCGGTTAGTTCTGATAACCAACCCTAGGGCCAACCAGCGGTATCCATTTGCAGCTTGTCCGGTATAATCCAAATTCCGCTAGGGTAATCGCAGTAGTAGTAAAAGGGGTGGAATGAAAGTTCGGCCCGGTGTGGAGCTGGCGAGCCTGAGCGATGTCGGCTGCCAGCGCGAAAACAACGAAGACCGCTATTCCTATTGGGAACCGGCCAACGATCTGGAGTTCCCAATCAAGGGCCGGCTGGCCATTGTGGCGGATGGCATGGGCGGATACGAAGGCGGCCAGGAAGCCAGCCGCATCGCGGTTGAGGCCATCGAAGAGGTCTACGCGAATGGTGGACGTAGGGAACCCGCGAAGCTGGCTTCTGGAGGGCTTCCAGGCAGCGCACCATCGCATCCAGGAATACGCCGACAAGTATCCCGATTTGCACGGGATGGGGACCACCTGCACAGCGATGGCCCTGATTGGCCATCAACTTTACTTTGCACACGTAGGGGACAGCCGCCTGTACATGGTGCGCGGTTCCACCATCTCACGCCTTACGCACGATCACTCCTACGTCAGCCGGTTGGTCGAAAACGGCGTCCTCCGCGCCGAGGAGGCCGAATCGCATCCCCAGCGCCATATCCTGACCGCCGCACTGGGAGCCGGCGCCAGCGTCACTCCCGATTGTCCGGCAGAACCTGTTTCCCTCGAGTCTGGGGACGTTCTGGTGCTCTGCACCGATGGTCTGTGGGGTCTGCTCACCGAAAGCGAAATCCAAACCGCGGTCGCCGGAAAGACCGCAGCTGAAATCTGCGACCATCTTGGTGGACACGGCAAAAAGGCGGGGCGGCCCTGACAACATTACCATGCAGGTCCTACGGATTAACTGATCCTCCTGTCGCCCAGGGAGCGGAATGACTGCTTCGCTTCGCGAAGCAGTGCATGCAGTCGAAGAGCCCCTGCCGCAGGAAACCCTATTAACGCGATTGGGTTTTATGCCATCATGAGCGCGGCATGAAAATCTCCCAAAAAGGCCTCTACGCCCTGCAGGCCATGATGATGCTGGCCCGGCACTACAACCAGGGGGCCATCCGCATCCGCGACATCGCCTATGAAGAAGTTCTTCCGGAGAAATTTCTGGAACTGATTCTGCTGGAATTAAAGAACGCCCGCATCGTCGAGAGCGTGCGCGGCGCCAAGGGCGGATACCAGTTGCGCCGCCCTCCGTCCGAGATTCAACTGAGCGAGATCATCCGGCTGATCGATGGGCCCCTGGCGCCTTTCGGCGATGCCGAGCAGCTCCGCAGCCTGATCGATCGTGACCTCGAGCATCGCGCCCTCTACCAGGTATTCCTCGAAGTCCGCGACGCGGCCGCCAAGATTCTGGAGCACACGACCCTGGCCGATATCGTAAACCCCAAGTTCGTCAAAGCCGGTAAGCGCCTGGGCAAGAAAAAGAGCGCCGACGCCCGAGTCTTACCCATCGTGGTGCCGGGAAATCCTCGCCGAAGCAGGGAAGACTGACCGTTTTCTGCTTTCTTTGATTTGGCCAAGGGCGGCGCGGCGGTCATTTGTGAGGGGGTGGTCAGAGGATGGTAATGGTGGTCAGAGGGTGGAGCAGGCCTTCAGCCTGCAGACAACTCCTGTCGTGCCCCGGGCACCGAAATCCCTTTTTCCATGCAGCGCGCACTGCTCCACCCAAAATCAAACTCCAACAATGATCCACTGAGTTTGATAGTGGGTCAATTTCGAAAAATCCCTTAACCACGAAGGACACGAAGTATCACGAAGGCTCTAACCTCAAGGGTTTCCTTCGTGTACCTGCTTGCCCTTGGTGGTCAATGGTTTCGCGAACTGACCCACTCCAGCTGCGTTCAATCGCTTGCGTTATCGGCCGTCCTAGTGTTGAATACAAGTCATCTTATAGGGATAGTAGGGATAGTAGGCAGCACCAAGAAAAACACCGATTACACTTTGACGCTCGGTCACCAACTACCGCTTTACCCAACGCAGCCGCACTCGCGCGTGTGTCTCTCACAGTCCTCCACGGGCTGTCGTTGTTGTAGCTAGCAAACCAGCACCGCACCCACACAATTTCCAAGGCAGCAAACAGGGCAATGAATTTGTGCCTGGCTATTTCTCTATTCCAGGCGGTTTCTCACCAGGCAAAAAAGAAAAGCAGAAAACCAAACTCAACTAACGAAACGGAGAAACAATGAAACGGTACTTGTGGTTCGGTACATTCATTCTGGTGATCAGCACTGCAACGGCGCAGACGGGTGCAAACCCCACGGCCACTCGCTCGAAGCCCCCGGTAAAGAAGGCCGCTGCTCCGGCACGCGTGAGCAGCAGGGAAGTACAGGAGCTGCGCGATGCTCTGGCCGCGCAGCAAAAGCAATCCGACGAGCAACGCCAACAGTTGGAAGAGGCGAAGTCGCAGCTTCAGCAATTGATCGACGTAACGCGCCAGGCCAACGCCTCTGCCCAGAGAGTGCAAGGCAGCGCCGAACAGGCCCAGACCACGGCTGCGCAAGCCCAGCAATCGGCCACCGAGGCCCAGCGTCTGGCCGACCAGGCGTCCTCCAGCGCTGCGCAAGCCAAAGCCGCACTCTATGTCGCGGACAAGAAATCCAAGGATGAAGACAAGAAGATTAGTGCGATACAAGACCTGGTGGGACGCTTCCGCTTCAACGGCGACATCCGGGTACGCGGCGAAAGTTTCTTCCAGGACGGCGTGGCTGACCGAAACCGCGGCCGCATCCGCGTGCGTTTCGGCGTGGACGGCAAGCTGAACGAAGATTTTGTGGGCGGTTTTGCCCTGGCCACGGGTTCCCTGGGCGATCCCACCACGACCAACGAAACTTTTACCAACTTTTTCGATCGCAAGACGATTGGCCTGGACCGCGGATACATTACGTACAATCCAGTCGCGCATCGTTGGCTCTCTTTGACCGGCGGCAAGTTTGCCTACGCCTGGAATCGCACCCAGGTCACGGGCGACCCGGACATCAATCCTGAAGGCTTCAATGAAAAGTTTTCCTGGGACTTGAATACGCGGGTAATAAAAAACTTCACGGTTGATTTCATGCAATTGCTATACAACGAAGCTTCGGCAGGAACGGACTCCTACTCGCTGGGTGGGCAGGTATCCGCGAAGCTCCAACTTGGCCGACTCACCACAATCCCGACTTTCATGGCCATCAAGTGGAACAATCCGGATTCCATCCTCCAGGCCAGCGCCTTCGCAGTGCAGGCGACCACGACCACCGGTGGCCTGCAGGTCCCGGGAGAAGGGCCGGGTTGCGGCAAGGGTTCAGGATTGCCGACGCTGCCGCCGTGCGCTTTTTCTGCGAACGGCATGACCAATGCCACATTCAGCGACGCCAGCGGCAAGCCACATTTCTTCTCGCAATTCCTGTACGCCGACTTCATCCTGAACAACCAGATCCGGACGAGCTCGGATCGGTTTCCCATCAACCTGCTGCTCGAGTACGAAAACAACCTGGACGCCAAAGATCATCCCCTGGCGCCAACCGGAAACGGAGCTGTGTTGACCGGACTGGGCAAGCAATCCCACACCTACCTGGCTGACATCAGCCTGGGTCAAACTAAAAACAAGAATGACTTCCAGGTGGGATACGCATGGCTGCGGGAGGAGCAGGATGCCGCCATCGCGTCATTCGCCGAGAGCGACCAGCGCGCGCCCACCAATATCCTGCAGAACCGCTGGTACGCGCTATGGAAAGTAAGGGCCAACACCGTGGCCAGCTACACCTTCTGGTACGGCCGCACCCTCAACAGCAACCTGCAACACGCCATACTGGCAACGGGAGTTACCGCGGGGCAGCAGGAGCCTTACCTCAAGCGTATGCAATTTGACTTGATCTACTCTTTCTGACACCTGCAGGGCGTCGGCGAGAGTCGGCGCCTTTTCGATTTCCAAGTCCCCGGGTTCGGGCTACCCAGTCAGATCTCTCCACCAGTCTCTGCTAGAATCCAACCGCGGACCATCCAGAACACAAAAACAAGGGAGAGCAAAACTTTGGCCGTTCTAGTCGTCGGAGGAGCAGGATACATCGGCAGTCACGCCGCGCTGGCGCTCAAACGCCGCAGTTACGAACCCATCATTTACGACAATCTGAGTGCCGGCCACGCTTCGCTTGCCCAAGGCTTCGAGCTGGTGGTGGGAGATATTTCGGACACGGCCAAGCTGGCGCCGCTCCTGAAGCGCGTTGACGCCGTCATGCACTTCGCTGCCCACGCCTACGTGGGCGAATCGGTGGTCAAACCCAGGAAATATTTTCAGAACAACGTGCTCGGCGGCGTTTCGCTGCTGAATGCTGTCCTGGATTCGAAAGTCCGCAAGTTTATTTTCTCCTCCAGTTGCGCGGTTTACGGCACTCCCGCAAGAGTCCCAATATCCGAGGATCTGCCGCGCGTCCCGGTGAATCCTTACGGCGTCACGAAATTAATTTTCGAGCAGGCTCTCGAGGCCTACGGTCCCGCCTACAAGCTGGGCTATGTGTGTCTTCGCTACTTCAACGCTGCAGGGGCCGATGAATCTGGAACCATCGGGGAGATGCATAGTCCTGAAACTCACCTTATCCCGTCGGCGTTCGAGGCCATTCGAGGCCAGCGTCCGGCACTCGAAATCTTTGGCGACAAGTACCCCACGCCCGACGGCACCTGTGTACGCGATTACATCCACGTCAGCGATCTGGCGGAGGCCCACGTTCTGGCTCTCGAATATCTGTCTGGTGGCACCTCGCAGGCCGTCAATCTGGGAACCGGCCGCGGCCATTCCGTGCGCGAGATTCTCTCGACCATCAAGCGTGTGACTGGCCGCGAGGTGCCCAGCCGAATGGCGCCGCCGCGCCCGGGAGATCCGCCGGAGCTGGTGGCCGATCCGACGCGTGCCGAAAAGCTGCTGAAGTGGAAGGCCAAGCGGTCGCTCGACGACATTGTGGCTACGGCGTGGAAATGGGACGAACACGTGCGGAGTGCAGGGAAGTGAAGGGATAAATAAGTCAGGCATGCGCTGTAGCGCAAAAAGCAAAGCGCTATCGACCCAGCGTCCAGGAGGCAGAAGGACGCTACGATAGCGCTGCCTGTAATTGGCCCGAACTGAGAAAAGTTTAGGCCGGAGATTGCACCAATTCTAGTGCATTGTCGGGTACCTCGAGCCCGCTGATCCATTCCAACTAGGACTCTCAATTCTTTCGCTCGATTTGTCAGTCGCTTAGCCTGCCTTTGTTAATGCAAACTCTAAACCCTGCAAGTGCCGCTCCTCGGTCAGATAGCTGATTACCATCATGCGCAGCACGCTCTCTCCCCGGACCTTGGTCTCTGAGATCCAGCGGCCACCGTCACGTGTGACCTCATCCACAATCGCGTCGTGGTCGGCGGTCAACTGCTGCGGGCTGCGACCAGCCGGCTTGAGCCGAAAGGTGACGATCGGAAGCATCGGCGGAACCGCCAACTCGAAATCTTCGGAGGCCTTTACCCAGGCGACGAAGCTCTTCGCTAGCTTGAGCTGACGATCGATCAGTTCCTCATAGGCCTGCCGCCCATGTACTCGCAGGGTCAGCCACAGTTTCAGGGAGTTCATGCGTCGCGTCCATTGCGTGCTGATGCGGGAGTTGTCCGGCAACTGTGCGCCTGCGGCTTTCGGCATGTAAGGCGCAGCCACGGAGAACGCGCGCTCCAGAATCTCCGGATGGCTGGTCAGGATCACGCCCGCGGCAAACGGCATGGCCATCCACTTGTGCGGATCGACGGTAAGCGAATCCGCCCGCTCGATTCCCCTCACCAGATCGCGGTGCTGGTTGGAAAAGATCGCCACCCCGCCGTAGGCGCCGTCCACGTGTAACCACAACTGGTGCTTCCGGCAGATTTCCGATATCGCGATCAGGTCATCCACCGTCCCTGAGTTCGTGGTTCCCGCGGTGGCGACGACGCAGAACGGTTTTCGTCCCGCCGCACGATCTTGAGCAATGGCCGCTGCCAGCCTCTCGCGGATCGAGTTGCGCTGCGTCGTTTACCGCGATCCGGCGCAGCGCCTTGCGTCCGATTCCCAGCAATCCCGCAGATTTGTCGAGCGAATGATGCGACTCGGCCGATGCGTAGCAAAACGGGCTGGCCGCCGATCGCGGCCACGCCTTCTTCCACCGCCTCGGGAAATTTGGACGCCAGCGCCAAAGCCAGTCCGCTGAAATTGGCTTCGTTGCCTCCACTGGTGAAGGTTCCGTTGAATTCCCCGGGCCAGCCCACGCGCTCGCCAATCCAGCGCATGGTCTCGAGTTCGATCTTCGACGCCAGCTGCGAACGCGCCAGGGTCGCCAGTTGCGGATTGAGCCCCGCCACCAAGGCTTCGGCCAGCACTCCCATATAAGTGGGCGTGGGGTTCATCAGCCCGAAATAGTTGGCGCTGGGAACGTGGAAGCCCTTCTCCACCATCTCGCGACAGAGTTCGTCCAGCACTTGTTCCGCATCTTCGCCGTGCTCCGGGAGCGCATCGTGAAGCGGCCCGTAGGTTCGCTGCTCCAGGGGAAGCTGCACCGGGCGATCGGGCAGGGAAGAGAAGAAGGAGTCAATCTGGTCAATCAGCCGGTAGCCCAGCCGCCGCCGGGTTTCAGAGTCGAAATCGAAGCGCATAGCATTCCGATTTTAGACGCAACGCCGGGAGCGACCGAGACGAAAGATTGCGTCCGCAGACAGGACAGAGAATAACAACTCAAGCAAATGGGCAGCGGAACGAACACAACCAAGCTCGGCAGAGAAGACTTAAGTCCCGAATCTCTCGGCGGCCCGAGCCTTCGCCTTGGCAGCTTCTTCTTCCCGATTCTTCGGCGGCGCATTGGTTTCGAGCGACCGGAGCAGCCGACTGGAGATGCCCGCTATTTCTTCGATTGCACCTAAAAATGCGTCTTCGTTGGCTTTCGACGGTTTGCTAAAGCCGCTGATTTTTCTAACGAATTGTAGGGAAGCGGCCCGAACCTCTTCGTCCGTGACTGGCGGATCGAAGTTGAAGAGGGTCTTAATATTTCTGCACATGCGCTCTATTTTAACAATTTGCGGGCGCCCATTCTTCGTATTTTGCAGGGTAGCGGCGGTACCGCCAGCAGCCACTCTTTTCGGGTGGGGCATCCGGTCATTCATATGCCCCAAGAGCTATCATCACCGAATGAATCCCGACACGGCTCCCCTCCCGGCTACCGACCGAGCGCTGCACGGTGTTCTAAAGGAACTGATCAGTCGCGAACCGATCTTTCATCGTCCTGAGTAGGGCACGACGCGAGCTCACTTCGAAAACATGACGGCGATTGACTTCTGGGAAGTAGGCGCTTCCGGTCGTCGCTACAGCAGAGAAGATGTGCTGACCGAACTGGAAAGACGTCAAAAGGTTCAGGCTGCTGATGTGTGGGAAGCCAGTGAATTTCATTCTCGGGAGCTGGCGAGGAATGCTACCTGTTGACGTACACCTTGCTCCAAGACAATAAGCGCCTAACTCGCCGTTCAACCATCTGGGAACGCACGCCGGAAGGCTGGAAGATCGTCTTTCATCAGGGCACGATCGTCCAGGATTCATGAAAGCTGGTGCTGTCGCCAGCTGCTTGGGATTCTTTTTGACTCTCGTCTCGAGGATGCACTGGTGCCCCCACCCTTTTCGCGAAGTACGAAGTACCCGAAGGAGGGTGGGGCACGCGGGCTTTAGATAAGCCCTACTTCTCCGTGTCCTCGGTGTCCTCTGTGGTTGAGGTTTTCTCCGGGCGGAGTAGTGGAAACAAGATCACGTCCCGTATGGTATGCGAGTCGGTCAGCAGCATGGCCAGACGGTCCACTCCGACGCCAACTCCCCCTGCAGGGGGCATCCCATACGACAGCGCCCGGATGTAATCTTCATCCATTTGATGGGCTTCATCGTCGCCGCGCTCTCGCTCCTGCAACTGTTGTTCGAAACGGCGGCGCTGGTCTTCGGGATCATTCAATTCGCTGAAGCCGTTGGCAATTTCCATCTTTCCGGCAAAGATTTCCCAGCGTTCAGTCCAATCTGGCTCGTCCGCCTTCTGTTTGGATAGCGGCGAAACGGCTGTCGGGAACTCATAAATAATCGTCGGTTGAATCAGATGCTCTTCAGCCGCGGCCTCGAACAACGCGGCAATAGTCTTCCCCGTCGGCTCCTTGGGATCGTAAGCGACATGGGCGTGCGCCGAGTTGAAGCGCTTCACCAACGCTTCTACTCCTTCAGATGAACCAAAGTCCGAGATCTGAGGCGCTTCGCCCGCGGCCTCCGGCCAATACTGAATGATGGCTTCGCGCATCGTCAGCCGGCGCCAGTTCGATCCAGTCCAATCAATCTCATGTTCTCCCCACTTGGTCTTGGTGCCGCCGGTTACGTCGATTGCGGCCTGCTCAATCAGCTGCTGGGTCAGATCCATCACGCCGCGATAGTCGGTATACGCCTGGTAGAACTCGAGCATGGTGAACTCAGGATTCCAACGCCAGCCCAGTCCCTCGTTTCGAAAATTGCGATTGATTTCATATACCCGATCGAACCCACCCACCGTCAGTCGCTTCAGATACAGCTCCGGCGCGATGCGCAGAAACAGATCCATGTCCAGGGTATTGTGGTGTGTGACAAACGGCCGCGCAACCGCTCCGCCCGCGATCGGCTGCATCATGGGTGTCTCCACTTCGACAAATCCCTTGGCGTCCATAAAACGCCGCAGCGACTGCACCAGCTTGCTGCGTTTGAGAAATACCTCGCGCACTTCGGGGTTCATCACCAGGTCAACGTAGCGTTGCCGATAGCGCAGTTCAACGTCGGTCAGCCCATGCCACTTCTCCGGCAGCGGTAACAAGTCTTTGGAGAGAAATGTAATTTCCTCCACATGCACCGATAATTCCCCGGTGCGGGTACGAAACAGATATCCACTCACTCCGATGTGATCACCGAGATCGAGCAGCTTGTATAGCTCGAAACCCTTTTCTCCGACTGCATCTTTCTTGACGTAAATCTGCAGCCGCTGGCCGTCCTGCTGCAGGTGCGCGAACCCAGCTTTCCCCATCAACCGGATGGCCATGATGCGGCCCGCGACCCGTACGTTCAGTCGCGGATTCTCCAGCTGCTCGGCCGTCTTCTCCGAGTGCTCCGCCAAAATCTGCGGTATCGTATGGGTAAACTCGTACTTGCGGGGATAGACCTGCTGTCCTAGAGCTTCGATCTGTTTCAGCTTCTCCCGCCGCAATTCGTAAATTTTCTCGTCGAGTGCCAAAGGGTTCCTTGTCTTGGGATCGCCAACGAACGACACACCACAGTCGCAACTGGTGAACAGCGATTATAAACAAGCGGGAGAGGGGGGACGTCCAGAAGGTCAGACTTTCAGCAGTTCGAGATAGATCGCCATTCCGACTACCGCATCGACGCCCATCGCGTCCAGGCGATCCACCTCTTCTTGTGTCCTGATTCCACCAGCGACAATCAGTCGTTTGGAGGTCAGACTCGCGCAGTTCGGAAACCACATCGAGAGGCATCCCCAGCAACAGTCCTTCCGTATCAATGTGGGTGTAGAGAAAACCGTTGCACCAGGGTTCGAGAGCACGAATCATTTGCGCCGCGGAAATCTCTGTGACCTGCCGCCATCCGCGGATTGCGACTTTGCCGCCTTTCGAATCCACGGCGAAGATCAGGTTGTTGGCGCCCAGTTCGCTTGCAATTTGCTCGGCAAAAACACGTTGAATACTTCCATCCTTGATCAGAGACGACCCGATGATCACCCGCAAAGCGCCGTCCGCCAACATTTCCCGTGCTCGCTCGGCGGTACGAATCCCGCCCCCCACCTGGCAGGGCAGCCGCCGAAACAGTGATCGCACCAGAGCGCGGTTGTCCCCCTGTCCGATGGCGGCATCGAGGTCAATAATCTGAATTAGCGGATAACGCGCGAAGCGTTCGATCCAGGGTTCGAAGTCGTCAAACTCGAGTGCCTTCTTTTCGCCCTGTACCAACTGGACGATCTTGCCTCCCATCAGATCAATCGAAGGGATCAGCATGGCCACCTCATGGGAATTCCGGCGGCTTGCAAGTCCTGCTTGAGCTCACCAATTGGCGTGATGCCCAGGTGAAAGATGGACGCGGCCAAAGCCGCGTCAGCCCGTCCGTCCCGGAAAACCTCCACGAAGTGTTCCGCCGCTCCCGCACCGCCGGAAGCAATCACGGGGATGTTGACCGCGTTCACTACTGCCCTCGTCAATTCGCAATCGAATCCGTCGCGCATTCCGTCACGATCAATCGAGGTAAGCAGGATTTCGCCGGCACCAGCCTGTTCGGCCTCACGGGCCCATTCCAGCGCGTCGCGTCCGGTAGACGTGCCGGCCCCCGGTTGCCTTCACTCCAAACGACATACCCTTTCCGTTGCTGATGCGCAGAGCATCAATAGCGACGATCACCGCCTGCGAACCATAGCGGTGTGCGATTCGGCCAATCAGACTCGGATCGGCCAGAGGCCGCGGAATTGACCGCGACCTTGTCCGCGCCGGCGTCGAACACCGCTGCGGCATCGTCGAGCGAACGGATGCCGCCGCCCACCGTGAACGGAATGAACAACTGCCGCGCCGTGCGGCGCACCACGTCGAGCAAGGTAGAGCGATTCTCGTAGGTGGCGGAAATATCCAGCAGCACGACTTCATCGGCTCCGGCACGGCCGTGGGTCAGCGCCAGTTCGGCGGGATCGCCCGCATCGCGCAAATCAGAAAATTGAACGCCTTTCACCACGCGTCCCGCGTCGACATCGAGGCAGGCGATAATGCGTTTAGTCAACATTGCGATACAAGCTCCTACAGTTCACAAAAATTGCGTAGAAGATGAAGCCCGGCCGTCCCCGATTTCTCAGGATGAAACTGCACGCCGAAAAGACCACGACGCTCCACCACCGCGGAAAACGATCCGCCATACTCACACTTGCCCACGGTAGCTTCGACCACCGGAGCCCGGTAGGAGTGGGTGAAGTAGACAAACGAATTCTCAGGAAGTCCGCGCAGCAATCGTGAAGTCGCCGGTCAGCTGCAGCTGGTTCCAGCCCACGTGCGGAGATTTCACGGCGACAGGAAACTTCTCGCATTCGCCCGCGAACAGACCCAGGCCGCGAAGCTGGGGAGCTTCACGGCTGGACTCAAACATCCACTGCATACCCAGACAAATCCCGAGCAGAGGAATCTGCCGGTCGATCGCCTTCACGACCGCGTCTTGCAGAGCCCCTGACAGGGCGGTAGTGGCTTCGAAATTTCCTACGCCCGGCAGAACGATCTTGCTGGCCCGCGCGATCTCGGCGGGATCGGCAGTGATTACCGACTCATGTCCGAGATGGTCGAAGGCTTTCTTTACCGAGGCAAGATTTCCCGCTTGATAGTCAACGATTGCGATCACAGGAGCCCCTTCGTGCTGGGCAACAGGCGGGCCATCCGCCGGTCACGCCAGCAGGCCGCCCGCAGCGCCCGCGAGAAAGCTTTGAACAGAGATTCGATCTTGTGATGGTTGGAGCGCCCGTACAGCACACGGGCGTGGACATTGGCTCGCGCTCCCCGCGCAAAGCCTTCGAAGAAGTCATAAACGAGTTCAGCCTGCAGGTCGCCTACCAGACGCTGCCGCACTTTCGTATCCACGACGCTGGATGCGCGCCCGCCGAAGTCGACGGCCGCCAGGCCCAGCGTTTCGTCCATGGGCATGACAAAATATCCGGCACGCAAAACTCCGCGCTTCGACCCCAGCGCCTTGTGAAATGCTTCGCCCAGAACGATGCCGACGTCTTCCACCGTGTGGTGCTGGTCGACATCAAGGTCGCCTTGCGCCCGCAATTCAAGATCGAAGCCGCCGTGCCGGGCAAATAGTTCCAGCATGTGATCAAAGAACCGGATGCCGGTCGACACTTTGTACTGGCCCCGTCCGTCGATGTTCAGCACCGCCCGGATCGCGGTCTCCTGCGTCTTGCGCTCGATCACAGCCCGTCTCATGCCGGCGTCCTTTCTCCCCAGCCGATTTCCTTCAGCGTTTCGTGCAGCGCGACCAGCAGGCGTTCGGTGTGCTCCTGCCAGCCCGCTGTAATGCGAACGCATCCCTCGCAACCGAAATCGGACGACCGGTCGCGCACCAGAATGCCACGCTTTCTCATCCCTTGGACAAACTCTGCGTGGATAGGCCCGATCCGCGCCAGCACAAAATTTGCCTGGCTCGGCCAGAAGGGAATTCCGAGGACGCGGAATTCCTCTTCCAATCGATTCCGGCTGGTCTTGCACTTCGCCCACATACCGGCGAACATATTCCTGATCGGCCAGCGCCGCCGGCAGGCATGCCAGCGCGACTCCGTTCACGTTGTAGGGCGAGCAGGCCCGCCGCAGAGTCTGCAGCTGCTCCGCCGCGCCCGCCAGCATGCCAACCCTAAAACTGGCCATACCGTAGGCCTTGGAAAATGTTCGCGCAATAAAAAGGTTCTCCACCTGGCCGGCGTATTCCAGAAGCGACTCGCCATAAAATTCGAAGTAAGCCTCATCCACCAGAACCGCGGCCTGGGGAGCGCTCCGGGCAATCAGCAACAAATCGTCCGCGGAGGCTACCGCGCCAGTCGGATTGTTCGGATTCGCAATCGCGATCAGGCGCGTCTTCGGCGCCGTCGTGTGCGCCATTAGCTTCGCAGGTGGGAAAGCGAAAATCCTCGTCGGCAGGAATCGAAATGACCCGAGCTCCGGTCGCGCCCGCGCAGATCTGATACATCGCGAAGGTCGGGACCACGATCACCGCGTCGTCTTCCGCCTCGAGATAAGCGTCGCAGACCAGGTGAATTGCTTCGTCCACTCCATTGGTCAGCAACACCTGCTCGGGCTGCAATCCCAGAAACGATGCGACTTCGCGTTCCACCGGCTCGCGCTCCGGATAGCATGCCATCTGCTCCGGCTGCAGCTGCCGCAAGCGCTCCATCACTCGCGGAGAACAACCGCCGGTGTTCTCGTTGAAATCCAGGCGTAGTCCGGATCGATCGCCCAAGGGCGGCTGGTACTGCTTCAACTTGCGTACTGCCTGGCGCGCTTCAAGCATGGCCGCACCTCAACTCTGATGGAGCGAGCATGAGCACGAAGCCCCTCGGCCTCTGCCAGAGCCAGAATAGACGGCGCAATCTTTCGCAAGCCCGTGCGCGAGATTTCCTGCACTGTCATCACCTTGACGAAGTCGAGCACGCTCAATCCCCCGCGGAAGCGTGCGACGCCTCCGGTCGGCAGCACGTGATTGGGCCCGGATCCATAGTCCCCCGCGGCCTGCGCCGAATACTCTCCGAGAAAAATTGACCCCGCACTAACGATGCCAGGCAGCTTCTCGCGAGTGGTCGTCAGGTGTTCGGGCGCGATGCGGTTTGTCCACTCAATCGCCTGGGGTGAAGACGCGGCCAGCAGCACTGCGCCATGTTTTCGCAGACGACTGTTGGGCAATCGGATTTCCCCGGGCCAACGCAACCACCGATCGCGAAACCGTGGCGGCGAATTTCCGTGATTTCGTGACCAGGAGTACCAGGGCATCCGGATCGTGCTCCGCTTGTGCGACCAGATCCGACGCGATGAACGAAGGCTCGCCTTCGTCACAAAGAATCAGGCCCTCGGTCGGGCCTGCCAGAAAGTCGATGGCGCAATCAAAGGCCACAATTTTCTTGGCCGTGGTCACGAACAAATTTCCCGGCCCGACGATCTTGTTGACTCGGGGAACGCTTTTCGTCCCGTACGCCAGCGCCGCAATCGCCTGCGCGCCGCCGATACGATAGAACTCACGCACTCCCAACAGCGCTGCTGCCGCCAGCGTCGCCGGAGCCGGACGAGGCGAGACCACTCGAATATCTTTCACTCCCGCGACCTGCGCCGGAATCACCGTCATCAGCAAAGTTGAAGGCAGAGGATAGCGTCCGCCGGGCACGTAACATCCGACCGAGCTGAGCGGCCGTATCAATTGGCCCAACTTTCGCCCCTGCCTTACGTCGTTCCCAGTTCGCAGGTTTTTGCCACTCGCAGAAAGTCCGTATATTTTCTGCTGCGGTTTCCAGCGCCACTCGCAACTCCGGTGATGAAGCCTTCAGCGCGGCTTTCATCTCGCCTTCCGAAACGCGCAATGGATCGCCAGCGCCCAGACCATCCCACGTTTCCGCGTATCGCCGCAGAGCCCCGTCCCCGTCGCGGCGCACATTCTGCACGATGCGGCGCACTCGCGGCTCCAGCGCATCGAGCTTCTGTCCGCGTCGCTCCAGTTTCCGCACATAACTTTCGGCAGCACGACTTTCGAGAATCCGCATCACATGACCACCTTGTTCAGCGGATATTCGACAATGCCTTCAGCGTTCGCTGCTTTCAGCCGCGGAATAATCTCCCAGGCCGCCGACTCTTCGATGATGGTGTTCACCGCGACCCAGGCGTCATCGCTCAGCGTGGCCACGGTCGGCTTCTGCAATGCCGGCAGCACGCCGAGCACCGCGGCCAGGTCCGACTTGCGGACGTTCAGCATCAGGCCGACACGGCCCTGGGCCTCCATCGCGCCGCGCAGCATCACTGCCAGGTTTTCGATCTTGCGGCGCTTGCCAGCATCTTTCCAGGCGGAAGTGTTGGCGATGATCTGGGTATTGGATTCGAGCAGGGTGTCAATAATGCGGAGATGATTGGCGCGCAGCGAACTGCCGGTCTCGGTGACTTCTACGATGGCATCGGCCAGCGTCGGAGGCTTCACCTCGGTCGCTCCCCAGGAAAACTCCACGCGTACGCTGACGCCTTTCTTGTCAAAATAATTTCGCGTCACGTTCACCAGTTCAGTGGCGACGATGCAATTTGTAAGATCTTCCGCGCGCTGGTACTCGGAAGCCTCGGGCACAGCCAGAACCCAACGTACTTTGCCGCGACTCTGCTTGGCGTAGACCAGGTCGGCCACGGTCACAACCTCGAGCCCGCTCTCCATCACCCAGTCGAGCCCGGTCAGCCCCGCATCGAGCACGCCGTGCTCCACGTAGCGAGCCATCTCCTGAGCACGAATCAGCATGCACTCGACATCGGGATCGGCGGTGCTCGCGGAGTACGACCGGCCGTTGGTGTAGACGTTGAGTCCGGCACGCGCAAACAGCTGTAGCGTCGCCTCCTGCAAACTTCCTTTCGGAATACCAATACGTAGCTTCATGGCAGGGATCCTTCTGCCTGGACTGGTTGCTTTGTCACCGGCAGGCTCTCGGTGAAGCAGGAACGCGTTCCGTTATGACAGACCACGCCTTCCCCCTGCACCCGCACCTGCAGCAGAACCGTGTCGCGATCGCAGTCGGTCGAAGCTGAGATTACTTCGAGCCGGTTGCCGGATGTCTCGCCCTTGGTCCAAAGCTGGTTGCGGGTGCGGCTGAAGAACGTGACATAGCCGACCCGCATCGTCTGCTCAAATGCTTCCCGATTCATGAATCCCAGCATCAGCACGTCGCCGCTGGCCGCGTCCTGCACAATGGCGGGCAGCAGGCCCTGCATCTTGTCGAAGTCAATTTCCTGGGGCTTGGTTTGTTTAGAAATGGTTTGTTTAGGCATGGATTCTCCAACTCTGTGGCAACAAACAAAAAGCCCGCTGTCGCATATCGCGTCAGCGGGCCGAATCTTGGTGATTGAGTTCTAACCTATCTCAGGACACCCCCGCCAACACGTTGTGCACATGATGGTGATGGTGGAAATGGGAAAGAAAACTCATCCTTAGGAACATACCTGATGCCATGGCGGGTGTCAAAACTTTAATCGGCGTCCTCAAGGGGCCGCCACAAGCTACGTGGGGACAGCAGTCCCCGGCTGAGCGGCGGAGCAAAGCTCCGCTAAGAGCATCCCTCTTTGATAGACTTCCTGCATGTCCGCAGGAATTACCGGCGCCCACGTCCCGCTCTAGAGCGACAACCCGGAAGCCGATCGCGCATTCTTCCGCGACGTTCTCAATCTTCCCGCGGTAGATGCCGGTGGCGGCTGGCTCATCTTTGCCCTGCCGCCCGCCGAAGTCCGGTCGCCTTGCGCTTTCATCCGCCGCAGTAGTTCCCGCATCCAGGGTGCCGTGACTCCCAACTCTTTCCCCGCTTGCTCCTGCGTGATGTACCGCTTTCTCACTTCACGCAGCACTTGCAACCGCTCCCGATCCTTCCGCGACATCCACAGCTCCTGTTCGTGTTCCGCCATGCCCTCATCAAACCGGAACTTTCGACTTGGCCCCAACAAGAGCTTCTCATGTGGCTGCGACACATCAAGTCCATGTCTTGAAGGCGAAGGACGTCAGCGGTACTATTGGTGGCTCAGGCTTCGGCAGGCAGATTGGCCAGAGGAGTTCGATGCCGCAAAACTACGTTCCCATATTCATCTTCATAGCGTTTGTCGGAATCCTGATCCCCGTCACCCTGCTCGCCGCCAAGCTGGTGCGGCCTGACAATCCCAGCAAGAGCAAATTAATGCCCTACGAATGCGGCATCGATCCGATAGACAGCTCCCGCGGACGCTACACCGTTCGTTATTACATCGTCGCCATTCTGTTCGTTGTCTTCGACGTGGAAACCATTTTCCTGTTCCCGTGGGCGGTGCAGTTCAAAGCGCTGGGTGTCTTCGGCCTGATCGAGATGCTGATCTTCCTGCTCATCCTGGTCGTTGGCTACATCTGGATCTGGAAAAAGGGCGCCCTGGAATGGGTATAGCCACGTAGGGGCGGATGCCCTCGTCCGCCTAGCGGAGCGCAGCTCCGCGAGGTTTTTCGTTTATCGAACCCGATTTCTAAATGCCGAATCTTCCCAACTCCGAGACCTTCACCGCCAGCCGCTGGACTAAGGGCAATCTGTTCTTCCCGGTGCGCATCATCGTTACCCCGCAACACGTCAGCCGGGTAAAATCCCGCCTGTTCGGCAGCAATGAAGAGAGCATCGCTCTGGGAAAGGTGGCCTCGGTGCAGATTTCGACTGGAGTGATCTGGTCAAACATTCGCATCGATTCCTCGGGCGGCACTGCCCCGATCACCAGCCACGGCCACCGCAAGGCCGACGCCCTGCGAATTCGCGAGTTGATCGAAAGCTACCAGGTGGAGCAAAGGAAGTGAGCAGCTCGGCTCGCCAATTCATGAGCCACGAAGTACCACGAAGGACGAAAACCTTCGGCATTCCTTCGTGCACCTTGGTGTCCTTCGTGGTTCACGAATTTGGGAACTACCGCCGTCTTCTCCGTGATTGACACTTACTTTGCAAGCTGTTAAAAGTTAACGTTCTTCTAAACGTACATGGCGCCGGAGGTTTGTACCTTCCGTAGCTATGCCTGAGGACACAAAATCCCCCGCACCTCCGCCGACTGGTGAGCCGAAACCCTCGGCGGGCGAACCTGTTTCTGGCAGCGTTCAGTCGTCCCCGGAGAAACCCGCACCCCCGAAAGCAGCCGAACATGCTGCGCCGCCCAAGCCTACGGGTCCCTGCGCCCGGTTCCGTGGGATTCGCCCAATGATTGCCCGGCTTAAGGGACAGCACGGATCGGGGCTTCGCGAAACCAATACCTACCTCGGTCAGAAGTACATCGTCGCCGATTCGTCGCTCATTCCCGAATTGCTGCAAGTCCTCCGCGATCAGGAGCAGTTCGACTATTGCGTGGACATCACGGCGGTCCACTATCCGGATCGAGAAAAGCAGTTCGAAGTGGTCTGGATTCTCTATTCTTTCCCCCACAACGAACGCATCCGCGTCAAAGCCTCCTACTCCGAAACGGAATCGGTGCCCAGCGCGTTCCCATCTGGCCGGCCGCCAACTGGCTGGAGCGCGAAGTCTTCGACATGTTCGGCATCCGCTTCGAAGGACATCCCGACCTGAAACGCATCCTGCTGCCGGACGGCTGGAAGGGCCACCCGCTGCGCAAGGACTACGGCATCATTCAGCAGGACCAAGAGTGGGTACAGATCAACCTGGGGATCGAGAGCGGGCAATGACCGACCGAACGACGATCGACCGGACATCCCACCTGGAACTCGAACAGCACGAGAAAACCTTTCTCGACTCCAACGAGCTCATCATCAACATGGGCCCGCAGCATCCCGCTACTCACGGCGTGTTGCGCGTCATCCTGAAGCTCGACGGCGAAAAAGTTCTGGGCACCGAGTGCGTGATCGGCTATCTGCATCGCGGAGTGGAGAAAATTGCCGAGCACCGCACCTACACCATGTTCAATCCCTACGTGGATCGCATGGACTACGTGGCGGCGGTCTCGAACGGCTTGGGCTATTGCGAAGCGGTAGAAAAGCTGCTGAACGTGGAAGCCCCACGCCGCGCGCAGTACATTCGCGTGATTCTGACCGAACTGAACCGCCTGGCCAGCCACATGCTCTGGCTGGGCACGCACGCGCTCGATATCGGCGCCATCACGCCGCTCTTCTACACCTTCCGCGACCGGGAAGAGATTCTCAAGATTTTCGAGAAGTACTGCGGCGCTCGCCTGACCACGCACGCCTTCCGCATCGGCGGATGTTCGTACGAAACCTACGACGGCTTCGAGCGTGAGGTAAAGAAGTTCCTCGATTTCGTCACTCCCAAGATCGACGAGTACGAAGAGCTGCTTACCACCAACCGGATCTGGGTCGAGCGCACCAAGGATGTGGGCAAGATTTCCGCGAAAGAGTGCATCGCGCTGGGCGTGACCGGGCCGGTACTGCGCGCCAGCGGCGTGAAGTGGGACCTGCGCAAGGCCCAGCCCTATGCCGCCTACGCCGATTTCGATTTCGATATTCCTGTCGGCGAGAACGGCGATACCTACGACCGGTATATCGTCCGCATGCAGGAGATGCGGCAATCGCTGCGGATCATTGACCAGGCGATCGGCAAGATTCCCGACGGCCCCATCATGGCCAAGGTCGCGAAAGTGATGAAGCCGCCGGTCGGTGAGATTTACCACTCGATCGAAGCTCCCAAAGGCGAGCTGGGATATTTCATCGTGAGCGATGGCTCGACTCAACCTTACCGGGTGCGAGTACGGCCACCGTCGTTCGTGAATCTGCAGGCATTGGACATGATGGTGCGCGGCGCGCTGGTGGCCGATGTCATCGCGGTGATCGGAACCCTGGACATCGTTCTGGGCGAGGTGGATCGCTGATGCTCGACTACATCACCTCCTACCTCAAGAGCGATACCACGCCGGGTTCGGCCGGCAACATGTTCTGGGCGTTCGTCTACATCGTTTTGATCTTCCTGGGACTATCCGTCGCCGTCATCGCCATGAACTGGCTGGAGCGAAAAATTCTGGCCCACATGCAGGTGCGTCTCGGTCCCATGCGCGTGGGCCCGCATGGTTTGCTGCAGCCCATCGCCGACGCCCTGAAGCTCTTGATCAAGGAAGACATCATGCCGGCCGAGGCCGACCCGTGGGTCTTCTGGATGGCCCCGCTTATCGTCGTCATTACGGCGTTCACTGTCTTCATCGTTGTGCCCTTCGGACCCACGCACGCCGTGACGGACATGAATATTGGCGTCCTGTTCATGCTGGGCGTTTCGTCGCTGAGCGTGCTCGGCGTGGTCATGGCAGGATGGGCCTCGAATTCACACTATCCGCTGATGGGCGCGCTGCGCTCCAGCGCCCAAATGGTTTCCTACGAAATCGCCATGGGCCTGGCGGTGATTTCGGCGGTGCTGATGACCAGCCTTAATAAAGAAGGGGTCGGCACCTTGAGCATGATCGGAATCGTGCAGGCGCAGCAGGCCCAGCACGTCTGGTTCGCTTTCAAGTTTTTTCCCCTGGGGCTGATCGCGTTCTTTATTTTTGCCGTCGCCATGGTGGCAGAAACCAATCGCGCGCCTTTCGATCTGCCGGAAGCCGAGTCCGAGTTGACCGCCGGCTTTCACACCGAGTACAGCGGCTTCCGCTGGTCGCTCTTCTTCCTGGCGGAATACTCGGCGATGATTGCAGTCTCGTCCATCGCAGTGACACTTTGGCTGGGCGGATGGATGCGCCCGTTTCCCAACGCTCTCGAAGGCGAGACCTGGGACTTGGTGTTCTCGCTGGTCCCAGGCCTGACGTTCCTGTTCCTCGCCGCAATCACTTTCTACAGCACGGCGCGAATGCCCAAGCATCCGTACTTCAAAGTGCAGACCATCGGACTGGGCGGATTCGGCGCGGTTCTGGCAGTGATCGGCGTGGCTCTTGTTCGTCCCGCCAGTGCGCGATCGCGTGCAGGATATTTTCTGGTTCAGCGCTAAAGTAGCGTTCTCCATGTACATGTACATCTGGTATCGCGGCACGTTCCCGCGCTACCGCTTCGATCAACTGATGAAAGTAGGATGGAAGGTGTTGTTGCCGTTAGGAATCGGCGTCCTGGTTCTGACCGCAATCGCAGGAATAGTTTTCTAAGCACCACGAACCACGTAGGGGCGGGTGTCCTCACCCGCCCAGCCGAGCAAAGCTTGGCAAGGGTTTTGAAGCAGGGATATAGAAAAAGTGCAAGACATCCGGGCGGATGCCTGGAGAGAAAATATGGCGCCACTAGCCACAACATTCTTCTTCTACTTTCTGTCGGCGGTGACCGTCGTCAGCGGCGTGCTGGTGATCACTCGCAAGAATGCGGTGCACTCCGCCCTGGCCCTGATCGTATCGTTACTCGGACAAGCGGCCCTGTACCTGATGCTCTACGCCCCATTCGTCGCCGGCGTACAGATCATTCTCTACGCGGGCGGCATCATGGTGCTGTTCCTGTTCGTGATCATGCTGGTCAACATCGAGAAGTCACAAAAAGAAGACCAGTTCAACCAGCAATGGGTGGTCGGACTAGCCGCAGCGATCGCTCTGGGCGCGCTGTTTGTACTGGTCTACGTAAAGGGCAGGGCCCTGTTTCCAGACCGCGCAATCCTGATGCCGGAGCAGGCCAACACCCAGCAGGTCGCTGTCCTGCTCTATGGCAATTACATGTTCACCTTCGAAATCGCCTCGTTGCTGCTGCTGGTGGCGATCATCGGAGCGGTCGTGATGGCAAAGAAGAGAATCTAGAAAGCAGCTTCTGGCTGCCGGCTTCTAGCGACTAGCTAGGAGCCAGAAGCTAGAAGCCAGAAGCGCAACATGGCACCGATATCTACAATCCACTACCTCGTCGTCGCTGCCGCCCTCTTCATTCTGGGCGTCATCGGCGTGCTGACGCGCCGCAACGTCGTGATCGTGCTCATGTCCATCGAACTGATCCTGAACGCGGTGAACCTGAACCTGGTAGCGTTCTCGCGGATATGGGGGCTGCACGGACAGATTTTCGCGATCTTCGTAATCACCGACGCGGCCGCGGAAGCCGCAGTCGGCCTGGGAATCCTGATCGCGTTCTTTAGAAATAAAGAGACAGTGAACATAGACGAAGTGGATTTGATGAAATGGTAGAAAGGGCAGCAATTGGCACTTAGCCACCAACGGGTTCATGCGAAATGCTCTACATGAATTGAAGGAACCAAATGCTAATTGCCAAAGCCTGACGACCGACGACTGAAGACTGACGACTAAAAAATGTTCTTCCTCAACCACATCTGGCTCGTCCCGCTGCTTCCCGCCTTCGGCGCGGCCATCATGTTCTTCTTCGGCCGCAAACTGCAGAAGGGAACCGTGAGCGCGGTCTGCGTAGGCGCGGTTGCGCTGGCATTTGTCTTCTCCTGCTTTGCGGTCTGGCAGTACACCGGATACGCGCACGACAATCCGGGGAAGCCCTTCGAGAAGATCGTCTACACCTGGCTGGGCACCGATACCGGCCACATGAACTACGTCAAGCGGGACGGCACGCCGGCTGCAGTTCCACGCCGATGCCGGCTTCCTGCTTGATCCGCTCTCTTCCATCTGGCTGCTGTTTGTCACCGGCGTGGGCACGCTCATCCATATTTATTCCACCGGATACATGGCGCACGAAGGCGGCTACTACCGCTTCTTCGGATATCTCAACCTGTTCATGTTCTCCATGCTCACGCTCATCCTGGGGAACAACTATGTCTTGATGTTCGTGGGATGGGAGGGCGTGGGCCTGTGCTCGTATCTGCTGATCGGTTTCTATTTCCATCGCCATTCAGCGAGCACTGCGGCCAACAAAGCCTTCATCGTCAACCGCATTGGTGATGCCGGCTTCCTGTTGGGCATGTTCACCATCGCCTGGTATTTCGGCTCTTTCCGCCTGACCGAAATCACCCACATGGCACGCAGCGGACATTTCGCCATCGGCGATCCCATCATCACCGCCGCGACGCTACTTCTGTTCGTCGGCGCGTGCGGCAAGTCGGCGCAGCTTCCGCTTTACGTCTGGCTGCCCGACGCCATGGAAGGCCCCACTCCGGTTTCCGCCCTGATCCATGCCGCGACCATGGTCACCGCCGGCGTGTACATGGTGGCGCGGTCGAATGCGTTGTTTGTGCTTGCGCCCGGCTCGATGAAGACCATGGCGATCATCGGCGCGTTCACCGCTTTGTTCGCGGCCTCTATCGGCCTGGTGCAGAACGACATCAAGCGCGTGCTGGCCTACTCCACCGTGTCGCAGTTGGGATACATGTTCCTCGCTCTCGGCGTGGGCGCATTCGCCGCCGGCGCGTTCCACGTCTTCACCCACGCGTTCTTCAAAGCCCTGCTGTTCCTTGGCGCAGGATCGGTCATCCACGCCATGAGCGGCGAGCAGGACATGCGCAACATGGGCGACCTGCACCGTCGCATCCCGATCACTCATTGGACGATGTTCATCGCGACCTTCGCCATCGCGGGCATTCCGCCGTTCGCCGGATTTTTCTCGAAGGACGAAATTCTGTGGCAAGCCTGGTCGTCCGAAGGCGGCGCTTACCGCTTGTTGTGGCTGGTGGGTTACGCCACGGCGCTGATGACCGCGTTTTACATGTTCCGCCTGATGTTCCTGACTTTCCACGGCCAGCCGCGCATGAGCCACGAGGTGGAACATCACATCCACGAATCTCCGAAGTCGATGACCGTGCCGCTGATCATTCTCGCCATCTGCGCGATCAGCGCCGGATGGCTGGGCTGGCCGCACAGCCTGGGCGGATCGAACCGCTTCGAGAAATTCCTGGAGCCGGTCTTCGCCAGGGAAGCGGAAGTATTCCAGGCCGAGGGCAAGGCCGCCCAACTGGCCGCCGGCCAGAAAGAAGAAGAGCACACCAGTCCGGTTGAATATTTCCTCATGGCCTTCTCGGTCGCGGCGGCGGTTGCCGGGTTCGGCATGGCGTGGAAGGCCTATCGCGATGCCGGCAAGGGTTATGAGGAGCCGATCGCCGAAGCGGCGCCCACAGGTCTATACCGTCTTGCTCAACAAGTATTACGTGGATGAAGCCTACGACTACGCCTTCACCGGCCGCCGCAAAGTGAAAGACGTGCGCCTGGGCGTGCTGGGATTGGGCGAAGCCTCGTCCTGGTTCGATTCGCACGTAATCGATGGCATCGTCAACGGAGCGCGGCTGGATCACTCGCCTCAGCGGAACGATTTCCAGCTGGTGGGACAAGTGGATCATTGACGGGCTCCTGGTGAACGGCCCGGCGATCCTGTCGCGGATGTTGTCGTATCCAGTGCGCCTGCTGGAGTGGGGCCTGGTGCAGTGGTATGCCCTGGTGATGGTGATCGGGCTGGTAGGATTCGTTTTCTATTACGCAGTGCGGTAGCAAGGAGTTGCCGACGACTGAACGACTGACGACCGACGACTGCTTTTATGCACAATCACATTCTCTCGATCATTCTGTTCACGCCGCTGGCCGGCGCGCTTCTGCTCATCTTTGTTCCTAAAGAGAAGAAAGACGCCATCCGCTGGATCGCGAACATTTTCGCGCTGGCCGGCCTGCTGGTTTCCATCCCGCTGGTGCCGTGGTTCTGGGCGCAGCGCTTCGAACCCGGCTTCAAGTTCATGGAGGGCACGCCCAACAACTGGATCCCTTCGATCGGCGCCGGTTACGTCCTCGGCATCGACGGCATTTCTTTCCTGCTGATCATGCTGACCACGCTGCTGGGCTGGATTTCGATCCTCTCCTCGTGGACCGCAATCGAGAACCGGGTGAAGGAATACTACATCTGGTTTCTGGTGCTTCAGACCGGCATGCTGGGCGTCTTCATGGCGCTCGATTTCTTCCTGTTCTTCGTTTTCTGGGAAGCCATGCTGGTCCCCATGTACCTGCTGATCGGCATCTGGGGCGGCCCGCGAAAACTCTACGCCGCCATCAAGTTCTTCCTCTACACCCTGTTCGGTTCGGTGCTGATGCTGCTTTCCGTGCTGTTCCTGTACTTCTATAACTTCCATCAGACCGGGCAGTACACCTTCAGCATTCAGGCTTTGTACAAGACGGCGCCGCTGATCTTCCACGATCCGGCGTACGGTTCGACCTTTGCCATCTTGCTGTTCCTGGCATTCTTTCTGGCCTTCGCCATCAAGGTGCCGATGTTCCCGTTCCACACCTGGCTGCCCGACGCCCACGTGGAAGCGCCAACCGCGGGCTCGGTCATCCTGGCGGGCGTTCTGCTGAAGATGGGAACTTACGGCTTCGTTCGCTTCGCGCTGCCGTTCTTCCCGGACGTAGTCATGCATCCCAAGGTGCGGGGCTGGATGATTTTCCTGTCCATCGTCGGCATCATCTACGGCGCGCTGGTCTCCCTGATGCAGAAGGACATGAAGAAGCTGGTGGCGTACTCGTCCGTCAGCCACCTGGGTTTCTGCACCCTGGGAATCTTCGCGTTGAATCCAGGCGGGACTGAGCGGATCGGTGCTGCAACAGATCAACCACGGCATCTCGACCGGCGCGCTCTTCTTGATCGTCGGCATTCTGTACGAGCGTCGGCACACCCGCGAAATATCCGAGTATGGCGGCATCTCGAACGTCATGCCGGTTTACGCCACCATCACCATGATCATGTTCCTGTCGTCCATGGGACTGCCGCTGCTGAACGGATTCGTCGGCGAGTTCACCATCCTGCAGGGCACGTTCATGGAGAACTGGAAGTGGGCGGCGTGGGCCGTTCCGGGCGTGATTCTGGCGGCTGCGTATCTGCTGTGGCTTTACCAGCGGGTGTTCTTCGGGACGGTCACCAATCCCAAGAACGAAAAGCTGCACGACCTGACGCCGCGCGAGCTGCTGACTTTCGCGCCGCTGGTCATCATTGCGTTCTGGATCGGCCTTTATCCCAAACCTTTCTTCCAGATTCTGGAGCAGCCGGTGAACCAGATCGTTTACACCGTGCGGGGGAAGGACTATCCCGGGCGTGCAGCAACGTGAATGCCGCGATCCAGCCCGCGGATGAGGCCGGCGGACGCTGCGGCAGTGCAGGCAGCGTTGAATCAGGCGAAGGGAACCAAATAAGTGTCGGGCAACATGGCGCAAAATTTCGGCCGGGTCGACTACCTGATGGCGCTCCCCGTCATTCTGCTGACCCTGTTCGCGCTGGGCATATTGCTGCTGGACCTCATGTTGCCCGCGCAATGGAAGAGGATCAATGCGCTGACCGCACTGGTCGGCATTCTGTTTTCCGCCGCCGGAGTGGTGAAGATTCAGCTGGCCTTGAACGCCGCCGGACGTGCCGGGAGAATCGGCCTTCCTGAACTCGATGGTGGTGGATCGCTTCACCATCTACTTCTGGTATCTGTTCCTCGGCGGCGCGGCGATTTCCATCCTGATGTCGGTGCGCTATCTCGAGATCGAGCACGAAAACCACGGCGAGTTCTACGCGCTGCTCCTGTTTTCGGTCGTGGGCATGATGTGCATGGCCGCCGGCTTCGACGTGGTGCTGATCTTCATCGGCCTGGAACTGATGGCGATCTCCACCTACGTGCTGGTGGGATTTCTGCGCACCGACCGCCGATCGAATGAAGCCGCGCTGAAATATCTGCTGCTGGGCGCATTTTCCTCCGGCATATTTGCCTATGGCTTGTCGCTGTTCTACGGGCTGACGGGAAGCACCAGCCTGCTGGGGATCAGGAGCGGCCTGGTCCGCCTGGCGGCCGCCCACCCCGATCACATTGACCCGATCGCGATGATCGCCCTGCTGACCATCTCGGTCGGTCTGTTCTTCAAAATCGCGGCCATCCCCTTTCACCAGTGGCTGCCCGATGCCTACGAAGGCGCGCCCACCAGCGTCACCGGATTCATGTCGGTCGCGGTAAAGGCAGCGGCCTGGGCCATGCTGCTGCGCATCTTCCTCTGGGGCCTGTATCCTCTGCGGACGGTGTACGTGCCGCTGCTGATCTTCGTTTCGATTCTGACCATGACCGGCGCGAATCTGGCGGCGCTTGACCCAGAGCAATCTGAAACGCCTGCTGGCGTACTCCTCCATCGCCCACGTCGGCTACATGCTGCTGGGCCTGGTCGCGCTGGCTTCGGTCACCTATCCGGCGCCCGCTTTCTTCGACGGACTTCAAGGGCATTCTGCTGTATCTGCTGGTTTACACCTTCATGAACCTGGGAGCATTCGGCGTGATCGCGTCGCTGCGCCAGCGCAACGTGATTGGCGACGAAATGGACGACATCGCCGGCCTCTATTTCCGCGCTCCCACCGAAGCCGTGCTGATGCTGATCTTCCTGCTCTCGCTGGCCGGGATCCCGCCGCTGGCCGGCTTCTACGGAAAGTATTTTATTTTCCTGAGCCTGATCGAGAGCGGCCACTACGTGCTGGCATCGCTGGCCGTGCTCTACGCCGTCTTCGGACTCTATTACTACATGCGCATCGCCAACCAGATGTTCATGCGCGAAGCCCTGGACAAGACGCCGCTGCCGATCAGCGCCGGGATGCGGCTGGCGCTGGGCGTGACTGCATTTGCCACCGTCTACATCGGAATCTTCCCGGAACAATTCATCCGCATCGTGAACTGGTCGCTGGGCATTGCCCAGACCACGTCAGTCGCCAGTCTGATACGCTAAGACGACAATTCGAGGAAGCGGTGCAGGGAAGTGCCCTGTTCCTGTCGCCATGTCTGGTCAGGACGACAATTCGAAAAAAGAACGAAGCACCTGGATTCAGATGGCCAAGTACAGCCAACTGGCCTTCGTGTTCCCGGCGGCAACGGTTGCAGGCTGGTTGATCGGCGTGGCACTGGATCGCTGGCTGCACACCACCTGGCTCTATATCGCAGGACTGATCGTGGGCATCATTGCCGGCTTCGTCGAGTTGATCCGGGCCGCGCTGTCGTCGGAATCCAAATGACGGCGCCAGATGACCGCCCTGCCGAGACCTTTTTCTTCGAAATCATTGACCACGAACCCAAACAGCGAAGCCTTCTACTCCGGCGCTCTCGATCGCATCTCGCGCTTCATGCTCGTGCTGGCGGTCGGCATTGAGCTGCCGCTGCCTGGTTGCGTTACGGCTGGCGCATCGCTCTCGGATTCGCCTGCGGAAGCGCCGTCGCCTACCTGAATTTCCACTGGCTGAAGCGAGTGGTGATCGCGCTGGCCGACCGCGCCACCCAGTCCGGCCAGAGGCAATCCAGCCAGGGAGTGGTGTTGCGCTTCTTGCTTCGCTACGTTTTGATGGCCCTCGGAGCCTATGTTATATTCACTGTTTCCCGCGCGAGTCTCTACGGGCTGTTTGCGGGCCTGTTCCTGCCCGTGGCTGCCATCGCGTGCGAAGCCGCTTATGAGATGTGGGTCGCTCTGGCGCGCGGTACCTGACTCTGCTGAAATTTGAACGCAGTGCAGTTCGAGGTTCAAGCTAAGAGCTGAAGCTAGGAGCTAATGGCTAAAAGCTAGATTCATGCCTGAACAACTCTGGTTTACCGAAATTCTGAACCACCTCTTCGCCGGCCCGGTCACGGGACTGCTGCAAGCGCTCCACATTGAACCCCGAATATCCCGCAGGCGCCCATCACCAATGCCGTGGCGATGCAGCTTCTGGTGTTTCTATTTCTGGTGGCGCTGTTCTTCCTGGTGCGACTCGAGACTCTCGGTGGACAAGCCCGGCGCCCTGCAACACGTCTTTGAAGGCGCTCACGGTTTCGTCGAAGGCCAGAGCCAGGAAATTATCGGACATCACAGCGAGCGCTTCACGCCTTTCCTGATGACCCTGGCCTTTTTCATCCTGATCTGCAATCTTATCGGCCTGATTCCGGGTTTCGAATCGCCGACGGCCGTCCCCGTTGTTCCTCTGGGATGCGCGGTCTGCGCCTTCATCTACTACCACGTCCAGGGAGTCCGCAAAAAGGGAGTCGGACACTACGCTGCGCATTTCCTGGGGCCGTCGGATGCCAGCATGTCTCTGTTCATTCGGGTTCCGCTGTCCATTCTGATGTTGCCCATCGAGATCGTCAGCCATCTGGCCCGGGTGCTGTCACTGACCATCCGTCTTTGGGCCAACATGTTTGCCGGCGACCTGGTCACGATGGCCTTCTTTTCCATGATTTCGATCGGCGTGCCGGTCATATTTCTGGGACTGCACATCGGCGTGTCGTTCCTGCAGACGTACATTTTCATCCTGCTGACCATGGTGTATCTGTCGGGCGCGGTAGCGGAAGAGCATTAAGTACAGTTTCGAGTTTCGAGTTTCTGGTTTCTAGTAAGTTCTGGAAACCAGAAACTGGAAACTGGAAACTGCAGTCGTTCAGCGTGAGGGCGTCTGCATCGTGCATAGACGTCAACCACCCACTGGCGGCAATTCATAGCGAGGAGAAAACAAAATGCGGAAACTGAGTTATCTGTTCATGACACTTTCATTGCTTTGCTTCGCCGTGCCTGCGTTCGCTCAGGGCGCGGAAGCGGCGGCACCAACTGGGTGGCAATCACCGCCGGATTTTCCATGGCGATCGCTTCGGGCTTGTGCGCGTTGGGCCAGGCGAAAGCCACGGCGTCTGCGGCCGAAGCCTTGGGCCGCAATCCCGCGGCCCGTCCTGGAATTCAGCTGGCGCTGATTCTCGGTCTGGCTCTGATCGAGTCGCTGGCGCTCTACACGCTGGCGATCATCTATCGTCAAGGTAAAGTAGAAAGGCTTACTCAAGATTGAAAAGCCTCGGGTGGACCCACCCTCGTCTCGCAAATTTCGCGAGACAGGGTGTGGGCATCCCCGGGGCTTTTCGTATTTGCTGAATGAGGATGATTCTCCGCGGTCTACATCGGTTGCGGTTTGCGCTGACCGTCCCAGTCGCCTTCCTTGGTTCCGGACGAGCGTTCCAGAGAGTCCATCAGAATACGGCGCAGCCGGTAGCGGCTCTCAAGATCGGTGTTCACGATCTCAAATCCGACTTCGTTCACCCGAGCGCGCCGCAGCAGTACTTGTCCACGAATGTGGCGGCCGCCGGCGGCGATGTCAATGTTAGCTTCCGAGCCCACGCGGAGATTGTCCTCTTTGGTGCCCATGCCGCCGCCCAGGCTCAATTCACGAATCAGAATGCTGGATTTTCCCCACGAACTGCTGATGGTCGCGTGCAGCGTCCGGCGCAGCACAATGCGCTCGTAGCGCCGCTGCCGTACCCACGGGCAGGCCGGCGCGGAATCCAGAGGGGCGATGGCCAGCTCTCCGGGTTCCAGCCCGCTTTCCGCCATGACCTGGCTGCCGTAGCGAGGATCGATCTTGACCAGGGCCTGGGCCGCGGCAATGCGCAATTCCCGGTGATGGCGTCCATCGCCACATCTTTTTCGCTTCCAGCAGGCCGCGCAGCACCGGTACCGCATCGTTTTCCCGCAGCCGGCCCAGCGACTCCACCGCTTTCAACTGCAGCAGCGGAGAGCGTCCCTGAGCTTCTCCCGCTTCCGCCATGACGACCAGCGGTGGAACGGCGGTGCGATCGCCGCTCATGCCGATTTCATCAATGGCCTGGGGCAGGACCAGCGCATCAAGAATTTCCAGCAGTTCCAGCAGGGAACGTCCGCGATCATGGGCCGCGCCGTAGGCGATCTGGCGCACCACCACGTCGTGATAGAAGCGGTTCCACTCCGGCAGGCGGGTGGGCAGCAACTCCAGCAGGGTGGGCACATCCAGCCGGCTCAGCAGGCCTACCACCGAAGCGGCCTGGCGGGGCTGTCCCATGCGCAGCATCTCGCGCAACTGCTGCTGGGCGGGCGCTCCCAGTTCCTTCACAATGTCTATGATGCGGTCACACTCTTCCCGCCGCATGCAGCGGAAAAACCGCTCTGACAGGTGTTCCACTGCGGCTCCGCGAGGTCCGGCGCAAAACCTGGAGCAGGTCGGGGGGAAGTCTGCGGCAGGTACATCGCTTCTTCGATAAATTCCGGCAATCGGTTTTCCACGCCGATGCGAGGTCGCAGCTCAGTTGCCAGCACCGGCCGTTGCTTCGCGATATTCTCCATCGCGATACAAAGTTCATTCAGGGCGCCAAACTGTTTGTGGGTGCTGGCTTCGGTGCTGAGCCGCACAAAGGCCGCGCTCAGCATGCTTTGCAGGTCGGGGTCCGGTTCCTTGCCCATCAGTTCGCCGATCTTGCGGATGGACGCCGCCATCAATTCTCCGCCGGCGGACGCGAACAGGTCGGCCAGCTGGCTTATGCCGGTCGCGATCTTGCGCCGCGGCTCGATGTCTTTCGCCTCCAGGCAGTTCAGGTAATTTTGCAGGATGGCAACCGCGGTTTCCTTGTCGCCCCGGTCCAGCAGGATCTCGACGAACTGGCGCACGTTGCGCGGCGGCACGCAGGGCGCCTCATGCGACAGCAGCACGCTCTTCTTGCCCGCTTCCGGCACTTCCGCCCAGAACATCCGGTCCAGGATGTCGGCATGCGACTCCACCAGGATGCCGGCCTTGCTCATCTTGTCTTCCTGCAGCTTCAGGATCTGGCGCAGGGTGTCCATCTGCCGGCTCATGTGCTCCATCATCTGGTGCACGGCATTGACCTTCACTTCGCCCTTCTGGAAACGTTCCAGGGCGAAACGAATGGCCATGTGCTCGGCCGCCTTCATCAGCAAGCGGCGTGTTGTCCGCTTGTCCTGCTTGACACTGAACTCTGTGCCGCCAGGCTGCCCAGCAGTTGCTGCAGGTTGACTTTGGTATTGGGGTCAACCGTGGTCAGTTCTTTCTGCAAGGCCGTGGTATCGGCGTTGGGATCGCCGCCTACTTCGCCAAATCGGGTCAGCAGACGGATGGTCTGGATGACTTCTTCTTCCTGCAGGGGCACGACGCCGCCCGCCCAGGTTCCGCCACCCGTGACCGGGACACTGCACCTCCCACCGCCGGGCCGGCATTCGGAACGCTGCCGACCGGAGCGCCGCCGGCGACCCGCCGCCGCTCTTCGCGCCTTCCGCGGCCGCAATCAACTGCAGAGAGTTTCTGCGGATCGTTAAGCCACTGCTTGAATTCCGGGCCCAGCGTCTGGGCCGCAATCTGGGCTGCAATGCTGATCTCGCCGGTCGAAGGATCGGCAGCGACAAATCGTCACTTCGTTGATCCGGATCGAAGCTGTCTTGCTGTCCCCGAAGGTGCTCTTGATCTCTTTGACCACGTCCTGGGCTCCGCGATCCGCCCATGGCGAATGCCCGCACCAGTTGGATAAATTCGTCCTTGGTGACCTGGTTCGAAAAATGGATGCTGGCCAGGCCCGCCGTGGTCAGCAGTTGCGCGAAGCTGCGCTCCGCCTGCCCCGTCTCCAGCGGAATTCCGTCCAGCAGCAGCTTGTTTTCCGAGACGCCCAGCAGGAACGCCCCGTCCGCTCCCTTGGGCAGACCGTCTTGCAGTTCTTTCCAGGTGACTTACGAACTGGCCTTCGGTGCGTTTGTGGTCGAGCCCATAGAGGCGGACGTACTTCACCAATATGTTCAGACTGTGGACAAACGCCCGGGCGGACGCGATCCTGCTGTCTTTACTTGTGTCTGCCGTTTGAGATACGCAGCTCCTCTTAAAGGGCTTCTCGGGTTACCGGCTAAGGGTAATGCGAAACCGTGAGAAGATACACATTACGGAGGTAATACCGCCCATTGGCCTTCGGTGAGGTCCATGCTGGGTCGGAGGGACCATTGTAGGAGCCGCGATTCATTGAGAGGAAATTGTGAAGCCGTCGCAGCGCCGGCAATGGACCCAGCGCGCGAAGCGGCGCAAGATTGACAGCCCGGAATCGGCGGCAAACTAACCCGGGTTAAAGCGCGGACAATGACCCAGCCCCGACGGGGCGCAACTCGCATCCACGGTCATCGAATAACTCGAGGCCGTTATACAGACCCGCTTGACCATCCCTTATGCCCATGCCGACAAAGCCCGCTAAAAAGAAATCTGGCCTCGCTTTCTGGATGCAGCGCGTCCTCGAAGAATGCGATCGCGCCAGCCTCAGCTTCGCACCCGACCCGGTGCACGACCTGCGTGTGGCCCTCCGCCGCTGTTGTTCCATGGCTGACGGCATCTGCTGCCATCGATCCCGAACCCAGCTGGAAGGAAATGAAGAAGGCAGGCAAACGCCTCTTCCGCCGCCTGGGCGAACTGCGCGACGTGCACGTGATGCAGGAGTGGGTCCACAACCTGGACACCCCCGACGATCCCGTCACCGGGCCGCTGCTGCAATCCGTTCACTGCCCGCGAGCCTCAATTGCAAGCAGGAAGCGATGCAGGCGCTGACAGAATTCGACCGCAAGCAGTGGCGGCGCTGGAGCCGTTCGCTGCCCCGGCGGATGGCACGGTTCCGGCCCGGCAGTCTGGTCTTCCGCCATCTCGCCCTCGAGCGCTGGACCGACGCCCACAGGCTGCATCGCCAGGCCCTGCGCAGCGACTCCCCGGCGGCATTTCACCGGCTTCGCATCGGCATCAAGCGCTTTCGCTACATTGTGGAAAATTTCCTGCCCGACCAGCACGCCGCCTGGAGTGACGATCTCAAGCACATGCAGGACGTGCTGGGCGAGATCCACGATCTCGACGTTCTCTGGCCCGCCGCCGTGCACGCCAATGTCTTTCCCGATGACGAGTGCCCGCTCCCGCTGGCAGAACAGAATTCAGCGGGGAGCGCGCCCAGAGAATCGAAGCCTACCGCAGGAAGATGTCGGACAAAGGCCCACGGACCAAAATGGCAGCGGCAAGACTCGCTCTGGCAGGTCTGGCGCAGCCAGCTTCCGGACCGACAAGCAAACCGAATCCGCCGCCCTGCTTCGCCTGAAGCTCTGGGCCTCCTCGCTCGATCCCGACTTCAAGCATTCGCGGCACGTGGCCCGGCTCACCCTCCAGCTCTATGACGGATTGGCAGCCATGGACAAAGCTTCGAATCCTCCGCTCAGGAGCGCTCCATTTTGCAGGCCGCCGCACTGTTGCATGACGTAGGCAGGTCAGACAAAGAAAAGGGCCATCACAAAGCCACCTATCGGATGATTCGCCGGCTTTCGCCTCCGCTGGGCTGGCGCGCCCAGGACTTGCTCACCGCCGGCGTCGTCGCCCGTTATCATCGCGGCGCGTCTGCCCCGCGCCGGACAGAAGCCGCTCCGTGGCTTGTCCCTGAAACAGAGGCAGGACATCGCCAGACTGGCAGCCATTCTCCGTCTGGCCAACGCCTTCGACGCCTCCCGCGACGACCGCGATCCAGCGCCTGCGGGTAAAAGATGGCGATGCAGGAAACAAAGTCCTGCTGATCGAAGCCCAGGGCTATTCTTCGCGCGATAACCAGGCGGAAGCCATTGCCGCCGCCCGCCACCTGCTGGAAATCGTCTATCGCCGCCCGGTCATGGTCAAGACCAATGAAGGTACCAACCTGAAAGCCAAAACCGATAATCGGGAAACCAGAAGCTAGAAACGGGAAACCAGCCGCCAGAAGCCAGAAGCGAGCAGCTTGACGCTGACCCTACTCAGTCACTTCCATCTTCCGCAGCCACCGCGTACAGATACTCCATGACTCACGCGCAACTGGTGGAAAAAGCCGTGCAGTGGCTGCGCGCCTATCGCTGTGGCGTGGTCCTCTCCGAGCAGGCCTGCGTCAGCGGAGAAATGCCCGACGCCATCGGATGGAAGCGCGCCTCCCATTCCGTCCTGGTCGAGTGCAAGCTCTCCCGCGCCGACTTCCTCGCCGACCGCGAAAAGCCTTTCCGGCAAAAGCAGGAGCTGGGACTAGGCTGCGAACGCTTCTATCTCACCCCGCCGGCGTTGCTCCAGATCAAGGAACTGCCTGCAGGCTGGGGTCTGCTGGAATTGCGGAAGCGCAAGGTCGAAGTCGTCCACCGCTCCGCCCGCGACCTCCGCACCGCGTCCGGCTTGGCCTATGAGATGAACCTGCTGCTGGCCAGCCTGCGCCGCGTGGAAATCCGCATCGAACCCCAAACCATCACCGACTTCCTAAAGTGGAAGAACCGAATGCAGCAATACAACGGCGGCACCTTTCCGACCGGCGTGGATCCCACCCACGAGGAACCCAATTACTTCCTCGAGAGCAATCCTCTCGACCCACCGCAAGCCACGTAGGGACCTCTGCCCTCAACCGGCCAGTCGAGCGAAGCTCGATAGAAGCGTTTGCCCGCCCACGCAAGAATTCAAGGATTCGATGACCGAGGTCCGACGCCCCGTGCCCGCATCGGCATAGGGGGAGTGGTCACCCACTCGCCGCCGAGTAGGCCCGGGGAATTTCACCCCGAGCCTCTCACTGAACCGGACTTGAGCCTCTCGGCTTATCCGGCTCGTGCCACCCACGGAAGACTGCCGTCTTCCACCCGATATCGAGTTCCTCCGGTTGCCCGTTGACTCGCGATCCAGTACGGGTGACCTGCTCCCTTTGCTCCTCGGGAATTACCCCGGATCAACGCTCCTATGGAGCAGTCCGCCCCTGGATTGGCGCATTGGTACTTTCGGCCTCACGGGGTTGCCGCTTGCGCCTTTTCCCTTACCATCGCAAACCAAGTTCTCAAGTTCCGTACGAAAGCCCAGACTAGAGTCACGCCCCCTGTACACCGGACATCGCACGGCCAGTAAGTAGGTAGCTTCCGCGCTCCTCCCGGCCCTGGCAGGCAGTTCCGGTTCTGATGTCGTCCGAGTGGTGTTTCGATGCGTCGTCGGAGGTTCATTTGCATTCGTCTCTCTAATCCCTACATGACGTGATCCGATGTCACGCCTTTTAACCGTGACGTTCACCACCGCAGCTTTTGACTGTAGCAGCTCACGGCTGTTTGAAGTCTCCCCCTACAGGGTGGCTCCGAAGGGCCCGCCTTCATCTTTCGTACAGCATGACGCTTTTGCGTCTTCTTGACACAACCTGCCACACCACCAGGACATGTGGGTCCGCATCCGGCGGTTCAGTTCGGTTAAGCTAAAGCACCTCAAACAACCGTGGAATCCCGAGCGAGTCGAAGTACGCAATAGGAAACGCGCATTGCAAAGCCGGGCTGTGCGCCAGTCGCCAGGGGCCATGGGGACTGCCGGCGGTTTGGGCCGCAAGGGCAGTGCCGATGTTCCGATTCCGTGACATGCTGCGGGTCTCCCGCAGTAAGTTCGACCGCCTTTCGCGCACAACCGCCGGATCTACCACCGGTGTTATTTGGTGGAAATGGGCTTCGCTGTCATTGGCCAGCTCGCCCCACACCGTAGGCCTCCTATTCGGTTCTTGTTCATCGGCTCGCGCCTTTGATCCACGCTTCTTTCGGACCCCGCCTTGCGACGACGCCCTTGCGCTTCTCTAGCTCTTCGCCTCCATCAGGTTGAGCAGGGGACTTTCACCCCAAGCTGTCAAACATGTTCGGCACACCAAAACAAAAACCGGGCTGGTTGGCCCGGTTTCAAGTGGCGTCGAGTTGAGATGCGGTTACATCACCACGCGCCGCGTACTGGCAACAAGACCCCTCGGGTCAGTTTGACCACAAAAGTCACTGCGGCCTCGTGCCAGGGGAAAACTAACGGAGACGGGAGGAACATGCCTTGGCTAGTGCAAGCATGCTACCAATCAAAACCTCGTCTTTCACTTATTGGAATACATGTAACTAATTGTTAAATAACAACTTACATTTCGGAGATTTGCAGGCATCATTGTCCTTAAACCGACCGGTGGGAAAAGATTTTCTCAAGAAGGAAATCGCAAAGGCCGAAGATCAGAGCTCCCGACGCCCCTCCATTGCCTTCAGCATTGTGATTTCGTCGGCGTATTCAATGTCGCTGCCCACGGGAATCCCCATCGCAATCCGCGTGACCTTCAGCCCGACGCGCCGCAATTGGCCGAGGAGATAAGTCGCGGTGGCCTCACCCTCGATCGTGGGATTGGTGGCCAGGATCACTTCGTCCACTTGGCCATCTTTAACTCGGTGCATCAGGTTGGAAATCCGCAACTGGTCCGGCCCGACGCCGTGCAGCGGCGAAATGGACCCATGCAGCACATGATAGACACCGTTGAAGTGCTTGGTCTTCTCGATGGAAGCGATGTTGGTCGGCTCTTCTACCACGCAGACCATGCGTTGATTGCGCGTCGCGCTGCTGCAGTACACACAGGGATCCACGTCCGTGATGTTGTTGCAGATGGAACAAAGGCGCAGGCTGGCCTTCACGTCGCGCACCGCCGCCGCCAGTCCCTCTGCGTCCTCATCGGAGGAGCGAAGAATGTGAAATGCAAGCCGCTGCGCACTCTTGCTTCCAATGCCCGGCAGTTTTTTCAGCTCATCAATGAGCCGTGTCATCGGTTCTGCAAAATGAGACATTTATGGGTCCTTTGGTAGTCGCTGGTTGCGTAATCTTATGTTGGATGATGTTTCTGTCGGAACCTGTTGACTTGTCATCCTGAGTGGCCTTCAGGCTACGAAGGACCAGTGCGTTTGCTTGCAGATGCAAGCTGGCGTGCTTCGACCAAAGGCGAGAATCGTCACAATCCTGGAATTCCCATTCCGCCAAGCATCCCGCCCATCGTCGACTGCATGGATTCATCCACTTTTTGGCCCGCGCCATTGATGGCAGCTGTGATCAAATCCTGCAGCATCTCAAGGTCGTCCGCCTTCACGGCTTCAGGATCAATCTTGATGCTCAATACCTGCTTGCGGCCGTCCATCTTCACCGTCACCGTGCCGCCGCCAGCGGAGCCCTCAACCACAGTCTCCTGCATTTTCTTCTGCAGTGTTTCGTACTGCTGCTTGGCCTGCGACATCAGTTCCTGCAGATTGAATCCGCCCATGCGTCTGCCCCCGGTTTTCTCGGCGCCGTACGTGATCTAGCGCTTTTCTTTGTAATCAATAATCGTGCGAATCTCGGCCCCGAATTTTTCCTTCATGCGCCTAACCACCGGGTCCTGCTCCGCGCGGCCGCGCCCGCCGCCGTTGCTCGATACCGGCCGCGCCACCGTCTGAGCCACTCCGCCCGGCACTACCCGCAGCTTCATCGCACGTCCCAGCGCTCCGCTGGCGGTGGCAATCATCAAACGCTTCGCATCTGCGCCCAGCGACATCTCAAGCACCGTTGCGAGATGACGCCACCTTGATCACCACTTCATTGCCTTCCACCTGCCACTCGGCAGTCTCCAGCATATTGATCAGGATGCGTTGGCTCGCGCCGCTCAATGCGTTCAGCACCGCCTCGCGAACGTCAACCGGACGTTCTTCCAGGGCTCGCAGAGGTTCGGGAGAAGTCTCCGGTGCCTGCTGGACAACCGCGGCTGGCGCAGCCGACCCAATCACGACGCTTGCAACCGCAACGCCGGGGTGCGAAACCGACAGTGGCGCGTTTTCTGAGGAGAGCTCTGGCTTGGATCCACTCTTGCGCGCCGAATCCGCGGCGAACGGTGAAATATTCGTGGAGCGGGCAGTTGAGGACAACTCGGGCCGCTTGACCTCTTTTGCGATCTCCGGCACCACCGAGGGTTTTCCTGCAGGACGGGAAGAACCGGCGCCCGCCGCGTCGCTGAGCAATTGCTCGATCGGCAGCAAGCGCTGAGCGTGCGCCATTTTCAGCAGGCCCAGCTCCAGGTGAAAGCGCTGTTCCTGCCGGTAACCCAGTTCGCTGTGGGTGCGCAGCATGATTTGCAGATGCCGTGCCAGATCCTCTTCTTCAAACAGTTCCGCAATGCGGGCCACACGCTGCCGTTCGTCGCTCGAAATCTGCAGCAGGGAAGAGTCCGCGCCGGCCACTCGGGCCACGACGGCATTGCGCAGGAAGCGCACCATCTGCCGGGCAAAGTGCGTGGGACTGTGGCCTTCGCTGATCAGCTTATCCACCAGCCGCAAAACGGTCTCGCTCGACCCCTGGGCCACCGCCTGCATCACTTCTTCCAGCACTCCGGAGGGCGCCGCGCCCACCAGGTCTCTCACCTGCTCGGCGGTCAGTCGGCCGGTGGAGGAAGCAATCGCCTGATCAAGAATGGAAAGCGCATCGCGCATCGAACCGTCGCCGGCTTCGGCCAGCAACGCCAGCGCGTCTTCGTCAGCCTCGATCTTCTCCCGGCCGGCAAGGTCTTTGAGCTGGTTGAGAATTTCCTCAAAGCCCACGGCGCGAAAACTGAAATGCTGGCAGCGCGATCGGATGGTCTGCGGAATGTCCTCTGGCTGGGTCGTGGCCAGCATAAACACCACGTGCCCGGGCGGCTCTTCCAGCGTCTTCAGCAGCGCATTGAAAGCGGCGTCTGTGATCTGGTGCGCCTCATCGAGAATGTAGATCTTGAAGCGGTCGCGCGCCGGACGATACCGCGTGCCCTCGCGCAACTCGCGGATCTCATCAATGCCGCGGTTGGTCGCGGCATCAATTTCGATGACGTCCACGGAATTGCCGGCCCGAATCTCCGTACACGACTCGCACACTCCGCAGGGCTCCGCCACCGGCTTGTCCGACGACCGGCAGTTCAGCGCCATGGCCAGGATGCGCGCCACGGTGGTCTTGCCGATCCCGCGATGTCCGCTGAAGATGTATCCGTGCGCCGTCCGGCCCTGCTCCAGGGCATTCTTCAGGGTGCGGGTAACATGTTCCTGGCCGATGACCTCGGAGAATTTCTGCGGACGATACTTACGGGCTAAAACCTGATAGCTCATGGTGTGGAGAACTCTAGATTATACGTGATGCTGCGCGAGCGAGTCGCCCGCAATTCCCTCGGGTTTTCGTTCGTGCACCGTCGTGTCTTTGGTGGTTATCGCCCTTGATTTCCAGAGCTTCAACGAAATGGCCCCTTGCGCTAAATGCGCCCAAGGGATAGGCTTTTGGGCTGGGTCGGCTCAGGCCAGACCGGGGAGGCCGCATGCAGTTGAAACTTAACACGCGAGTGGAAAAAGGCGTGACTATTGTAGATTGCGATGGTCGGATTGTGTTCGGAGAAGAGTCTGCGCTGCTGCGCGACACGCTCAAGAAAATGATTGTTGAGAACAGCCAGATTGTCCTGAATCTGAGTGGCATCTCGTACATTGATAGCGGCGGGTTGGGAACGCTGGTCGCGCTGTACACGACGGCGCAAAACGCCGGAGGCGGGGTGAAGCTCGCCAACCTCACTCAGCGCGTTGACGATCTGCTGCAGGTCACCAAACTGCTGACCGTCTTCGAGGTCTACGACAGCGAGGAAAAGGCCATCGAGTCATTCGAAAAGGGCGCGGCCGCGTAGTTTTAATGCTCTCCGTCTTGAACGGAGTGTCATCCCGAGCGCAGCCGTAGCCGCGCTCGCGCGGCGAGACCAGTCGAGGGACCTTGTGTTGTTTTTGATTTCTCAACTCAGGTTTCTCATTTCACGCCCGTCAGCATGATCCCTAAAGCTGTTTTCCTCCTCGGCCTCGCCATTGCCGCCAGCGGGTTTGTCTCCCCGCCGGTGGCTTTGGCTTTAGGGCTCGTCTTTGGTTTCACTTTCCCTCATCCCTTCGATCAAAGCGCGAAAAAACTTTCCCGCTACCTGCTGCAAGCTTCCGTGGTCGGACTCGGCTTCGGCATGAACCTGCACGACGTGATCCGCGCCGGCCGCAGCGGATTTCTCTACACCGTCCTGAGTATCAGCTTCACCATGGTGGTCGGCATGGCTCTAGGCGCGCTGCTCAAGATGGCACGAACTCCGGCCTTCCTGATCTCCACAGGGACGGCCATTTGCGGGGGCAGCGCCATCGCCGCCGTAGGCCCCATCACGGGCGCCAGCGATGAGCAGATGGCGGTCTCGCTGGGCACCGTATTCGTTCTCAATTCCGTCGCGCTGTTGACATTTCCGGCCATCGGCGCTGCGCTGCATCTCAGCCAGACCCAGTTCGGCCTCTGGGCCGCACTCGCAATTCACGACACGAGCTCGGTGGTAGGCGCAGCCGCTAAATATGGGGCGGTCGCCCTTGCCGTGGGCACCACAGTGAAACTGGCCCGCGCCCTGTGGATCGTCCCGATGTCGATCGGGACGGCACTCATCAAGCACGCGCGCGCGAAAATCCAGTGGCCGTGGTTCATCGCCCTGTTCTGCCTGGCCGCCGTGTGCAACACGTATTTACCCGCCGGCGCGACGACATACAATGTGCTGTCAAGAGCGGCAAGGATCGGTCTCACGGCAACTCTTTATCTCATCGGCAGCGGCATCTCTGTCGCAACTCTAAAAAAAGTGGGACACCGCCCGTTGCTGCTGGGAGTAATCCTGTGGCTCCTGATCTCGACGGGATCGCTGTGGCTGATAAGAGAAGGCTGGATTGCCCTATGAAATCACCACGACCCACGTAAGGGCGGCTGTCCTACCTGCCCAGCCGAGCGCAACTCGGCTTAAGGGTTAAAACCGTATTAATCTCTTAGTATCCATGAAAACCATGCCTTCTCCGAAATCAAACATGCGCGAAAGAATCACGGCCGCAATTCGCGGCATTCCCCGCGGCAAAGTCTCCACCTACGCCGGAGTCGCGAAAGCCGCCGGGTTTCCCGGCGCTGCCCGCCAGGTGGTAGCGGCCCTACGCGGCGCCGTGGGATTACCCTGGCAGCGCGTGCTGGGCGCCGGAGGCGCAATAAAGCTACGCGGGGATTACGCTTTCGAACAAAGATTCCGGTTGGAGGCGGAAGGAGTCACCTTCCGGGGCCGCAAGGTAGACATGAAACTACACGAGCACAAATTTCCCAAGGCCAGGAAAAGGCCACGGACTGGGTTGTAGTGCCACGGTCCCAGCGGCTGTCCGGCGCTACGTGGGGCAGACGCCTCGCTAACGCTGGCTGATTTCTTTAGCCGCCACTCTCTGATTGAAGTCTTCCGACTTGCCTCGCGGCACCGTGAGCGCCTTCCATTGACTGGACTGCAGGTGCTTCGCCAGAAACACGATCTGTCCGCAATGATAAGCGTAATGCGCGATCTGGCGATTGATCGCCTGCATCACAGAGTGTGGCTCACCGCGGATCTCGACTGTGCGCTCAATGTCCGCATCGGACAACGGCTCGAGGGCGGTGAAAACGTAGTCCCACCCTTGCTCCCACAGTTTCATCAACGCGGCCCTGGTTGCGGGCGGGGCCTCAAACTCGGTGTCGCGTTTGCGGTCCGGCTTTTCGCCGTCGCTGACCAGAAAGTCAGTCCAGCGTGATCGCATGTTGCCCACGAGATGCTTGACGATGATTGCGATGCAGTTCATCTCGCCGTCCAGAACGGTGAACAGTTGTTCGTCTGTGACCTGCTCCATGGCTCGCTCGGTTAGCTTCTTGTAGTAACGGAAAACGGCAAGCGAGTCCTGCAGGTAGGAGGTTGTGAATTCGTGCGCCATGTTCTCTCCTAAACTTTGAACTGCTGGTCGATTTCCACCTGGTATCCCGGCGACCAGCCGGTTGGTTTCGTTCGCCATTCCCACAACAGCCATGAGTTCCTGGAACATGGCATCGGTCATGCCCTTGTTTCGGGCCCCGGCCGTATGCGACGCAATGCAATATCCGCACTGATTGCTGACGCTCACCGCCAGGTAGATCATCTCTTTCGTCATCGCATCGAGCGCCCCCGGCGCCATGATCTGCTTGATGTCTTCCCAGGTGCGCTTCAGCGTCAGCCGGATCGTGCGCCATCGCCTTCCAGAAATTATTGATCCAGTCAGTCTTGCGGGTCGCCATGATGTCGTCATAGACCGCCCGCACTTCCGGACTTGCATCTTTGTATTCGATCAGTCCAAGGGTTGCCATAACTCTCCAAGACAAAGCAAAGGATTACCGCAAAGGTCGCAGAGGGAACCGCAAAAGACGCAAAGAAATGCCCGGGGCCCAAAGGCTTTCTTCGCGACCTTTGCGGCTCTCTCCGCGTCCTTTGCGGTTAAGAGCTCTTGACCTCAGCCGCAGGCAAATCTCCACTCAGCAGCCGGCCCAATTCTGCCGCCGGAACTCGCAGCCCCAAATAGAACTGCCCAAACAGCGCATACACCGCACTCACTTCATCAAATCGCATTTCGTAGATCAACTTCTTAAACACCAGAGGATCATCCGCGAACAGGTCTACTCCCCACTCCCAGTCGTCGAATCCAATCGAACCGGTAATGATCTGCCGCACTTCCCCGGCATAGCGCCGTCCGATCAGCCCGTGCTCGTTCATCTGACGCGCCCGCTCTTCAATGGGCAGGGCGTACCAGTTCTTGGCTTCGCCCCGTCGCCGGTCCATGGGATAAAACGAAACGTAGCGATGTTTCGGCATCTCAGGAAACAAACGCGGACGCATGGCCTCCGTCTGCCGCGCCAGCACTTCCGCGATATCCCGCTTCCATTCCTCCGAGTGCGCTTCGATGCCACGATCTTTCAAATCCCGATAAGCCTTGATCGTGGATTCGTACAAGCCAAGTTCGATGACCGACAGGTAAGAGGTCGTTGGCTCCAGAAAATCGCTCAACCGCAACTGCGCCAGCTGCAATTCCGCCGAGGTTCAGTTCGTCAAACGATCGCCGGAAATGGACCAGCATCAAATCGCCTTTGTGTCCCAGCAAAGAAAACAGTGCGGATTGACCGCCGGAGTTCTGCTCCATCCGGCCCAGAACGGCCGCGGCCTCATCGACGATGGCTGCCTTTTCCGCCGCACCGAGCTGCCGCCACGCGGCCCAGCGAACACGCATCATCTGGTGCAAAACGCTGTAACCCTCAATGGTCAGTGGGACAGCGGGTATCTCGTCGGAGACAACTTTCGGCGCAACCGGGCGGAGAAGAGACATGTACGGTCCTCGATTTGTTCGACCGACTATTGTAACTGGAGGAGTCAGCGGCCAGGTACGCTTCAGCGTGGGCTCAGAGTTCGGCCAAAGCTCGCCAGCGTGCCGAATTTCGCTCCCTTGCAGATGAAGACATCGATCCTCACGTTCCAGCGCATAGGGATTGTCGGCGGACGTGCCTACGTACTCGACGTTGTCCCAAAGCTTCTCGAGAGTTTCCTTGTTGTCGTCGAGCACGATCATGCAATTGCCTGAATATCCTCGAGGTCCCCAAAGGAAATAGGTCTGATGGCCGCTGAGAGCGGGCGGCAGGCCATAGCGGCGGCCCAGGAAATCGATGGCGCCAGCCTGGCCGTAATCCTGCGCAAAGATGCCGCAATCGCCGCGTTCCGCCGGACTGAGCCGGTTCCACGCCTACCGCGGTTTCGGCCACGATCTCTTCCCATCCAAACTGGTCGGCGTACCACTGCGGCAAGAACTGCGCGCTCGTGACCGTGTTCCATCACCGGCAACTTCATGGGCAGATATTTCATGTAGGCAATGAATCGGTCCGGAGACAGAACCGGCACAACCACTGGGGCAAGGTGTGCGCCGGCCGCGAGCAGCACCACCACGATTGCCGGTTTCATCCAGGCTGAGGCGGGGGCGATCGAATGCGTTTTCGATGGTCACCGCTCCCGCCGCCAGGAGCATGGGATAGATCGGGGCAAGGTAGTAATTCTTGCCATGCAGAACGAAGAAGACGGTATAGCAGACCAGGTAGCTCCAGCCGAGCACGCGATAGATCTTCAGGCGTTGCGAGAAGAAGAGCGCGACCAGGCCGGTGATCCAGATAGGTGCGGTCAGAGGAAGGACCAGCAGCGTCTGCTGGAAGAAATACTGCAACGGCGGCAGCACCACATCGCGGCCTTCAGCTCTGATGTTGCGCATCAATTCGACGAACGGCCAGTGGTAGTGGACGTTCCACAGGAGATTGGGCAGGAAGACCAGGAAGGCCGCGAGCCCGCCCAGCCAGATCCATTTGTTGGCGAAGACGCGGCGTTGCTCGGTGAGCAGCAGGCCGACCACGATGCCCAGACCGAACAGTGCAATCGAATACTTCTCCTCCATGCCCAGGCCCGCGACAACTCCGAACCAGAGCCAGTTGCGAGGATCGTTGCGCTTGATGGCGAGAATCGCGAAATAGGCGCAACCCATCCAAAGATTAGGTTCGAGACAGTTGGTTCCCAGCAGGCTGCCGTTGGAGAGGTACTGCGGCGCCACCAGAATCGTCACCGCGCTGAGCAGAAGCGCGAATCGGCGTCCGCCAAATTCGCGGGCGAGGATCGCAGTCTGCACCACCAGAAGGAAGACGCCAGCGCCGGGATAAAGCGCACGCTGCGCAACGAGTCTCCCAGCACCGCACGGCAGACGTGGATCAGGAAGGGAATGAGCGGTGGCTGGTCCACGTATCCCCAGGCCAGGTGATCTCCGCAGGCCATGTAATCAAATTCGTCGCGAAAGTAGCCATAACGATTGTTGAAGTAGCAATGGAGCAGCAGTTTGGCCAGGGCAATCGCCAGAACTGTCGCCATACCGCCAGCGAAAAAGGATTGCTGCTCCCGCTCTGGAGCAGAGATGGACGTGCTTGCCATAGAAGCGATTAAGCATAATGGCAGAAGCCAGACTTTTCCATACTGACCGCGCCACGACTACAATCTAACCGTCACTCTGGAGGGAAAGCGGCGCAATGAACGACCTTATCCAACTCACGAAAGACGGCGACATCGCCATCATCACCATCAATAACCCGCCGGTGAATGCCATAAGTCCCGGCGTGCCGGAAGGAATTTCCGAAGCCATTGATCAGATCAGCCAGGATGGGAGCGTGATCGCCGCAGTCGTGATCGGAGGCGGCCGCACTTTCATCGCCGGCGCGGACATTAAAGAATTCACCAAGATGACCTCGGGCAAGGCCAAAGACCGGCCCGGAGCTGCTCCCGCTGCTGCTGAAGATAGAAAACTGTTCCAAGCCCGTGGTGATGGCGATTCACGGCACTGCCTTCGGCGGCGGCCTGGAAGTGGCCATGTCCGGCCACTACCGCGTGGCCGCGCCCAGCGCGCAGGTCGGACAGCCGGAAGTGAAACTCGGCCTCATTCCGGGAGCCGCAGGCACGCAACGCCTGCCCCGCCTGGCCGGCGTCGCCAAGGCAGTTGAGATGTGCACCGACGGAAATCCGGTCAAGGCGCCGGACGCGCTGAAGGCCGGCATCGTCGATCAATTGATCGACGGCGATCTGCTGAAAGGCGCCGTGGCTTTCGCCCGCGAGATCGCCGCCAAGCCCGCTCCCAAGACCCGCGAACGCAACCAGAAGCTGGGCACGCCTGAACAGAACGCGCCGATCTTTGCCGCCGCCCGCGATACCGCCCGCAAGAAGCAGCGCAATCTGATCGCTCCCCTTGCCGCCATCGATGCCATCGAAGCCGCCACCCGCCTGCCTTTCGAGGAGGGCTGCCAGGTCGAAGCCAAGCTGTTCATCGACTGCCTCTACTCCGATCAGTCGAAGGCGCTCATTCACGTCTTTTTCGGCGAGCGCGAAGTCGCCAAGGTCCCGGACATTCCGAAAGAAACTCCGACCATCCCGGTCAATTCCGCTGCAGTCGTCGGGGCCGGAACCATGGGCGGCGGCATCGCCATGGTATTTGCCAACGCTGGCATTCCGGTCCTCCTCAAGGAAGCCGACCAGGCCGCGCTCGACCGCGGGCTGGCCAACATTCGCAAGAACTATGCCACGTCCGTGCAGCGCGGACGCTTCACCCAGCAGTCCGTGGATGAGCGACTGAAGCTGATCAAGCCCACTCTGAGTTACGCCGACTTCAGCCAGGCGGACATGGTGATCGAGGCAGTCTTCGAAGGCATGGCGCTGAAGAAGGAAGTGTTCGGCGAACTCGATCGCGTCTGCAAGCCGGGCGCGATTCTGGCCAGCAACACCTCGACCCTGAATATCGACGAGATCGCGTCCGCCACTTCGCGGCCCGCTTCGGTCATTGGCACACATTTCTTCAGCCCCGCCAACGTCATGCGCCTGCTCGAAATCGTGCGCGGCAAAGCCAGCAGCAAGGAAGTCGTCGCCACCTGCATGCAGCTTTCGAAAAAACTGGGAAAGGTTGGCGTGCTGGTCGGCAACTGCCGCGGCTTCGTGGGCAATCGCATGTTCCATCCCTACGTCCGCGAAGCGGTGTTCCTGGTGGAAGAGGGCGCCAGCGTCGAGGCAGTGGACCAGGCGCTCTACGATTTCGGCATGGCCATGGGCCCGCTGGCCACCAACGACCTGGCCGGACTCGACGTGGGCTGGCGCATCCGCAAGGAATATCGTCACCTGGAGAAACCCGGCATCCGGCAGGCCTTCGCCGGCCGACAATCTGTGCGAGATGGGCCGCTTCGGCCAGAAGACCGGCGCCGGCTGGTACAAGTACGACGAGAATCGCACAGCCCGTCGCCCGATCCCGAGGTCGCCGCGTTGACGAAGAAGTGGTCCGCCGAAGCCGGCATCCCAGCAGCGCCAGATTTCGGCCGAAGAGATCGTCGATCGCTGCATCTACGCCCTGGTCAACGAAGGCGCGCGCATTCTGGAAGAAGGCTATCGCCTTGCGCGCCGTCGATATCGACATCATCTACATCAACGGCTATGGCTTCCCGGCCTATCGCGGCGGCCCCATGTGGTACGCCGACACCGTCGGACTGAAAAAGGTTTACGACCGCATCAGCGAATTTCAGCGCACCCACGGCGAACTCTGGGAGCCCGCCCCGCTGCTGAAACAATTGGCCGCTGAAGGACGCACCTTCGCCGACTTGCGATCAACAAAAAGTTGCAGCCGCGATAGCCGTCTTGAACCATCGGATCAGATGTTTGGCCAACGACCAACGACCAGACATGAGAGAAGCCGTCGTAGTAGCCAGTTCGCGCACCGGCCTTGCGAAATCATTTCGCGGCTCCTTCAACATGACGCGGCCCGAAGATCTGGCCGCCCATTGCATCAAGGACGTCCTGCGCAAGACCCCGCAACTCGATCCCAACGAAATCGAAGACGTGATTCTCGGCTGCGGCCAGCCCCACGGAGTGCAGGGCCACAACATCGCGCGTGTTTCCGCGCTGCACGCCGGCCTCCCGGTTTCGACCGCCGCCATCACGGTGAACCGTTTCTGCTCTTCCGGACTGCAGGCGATCGCCATGGCCGCCCATCAGATCGTAGAGTGAAGGCGCAGACGCCGCCATCGGCGGAGGCGTGGAAACCATCAGCCTGATCGTTCGCGATAACGATCCCAGCCCGGCGGTCAAGCAGGAATATCCCGGCCTCTACATGGTGATGGGCGAAACTGCCGAGGTCGTCGCCAAGCGCTACCAGATCAGCCGCCAGGCCCAGGATGAATATTCCCTGATCAGCCAGCAACGCACTGCCCGCGCCCAGCAGGAAGGTTTCTTCGCCGGCGAAATCGTCGCCCATAAAAGTCACCAAAGCGGTGCTCGACAAGAAAACCGGCGACGTAATCGGCACCGAAGAAGTCTGCTGTGACCGCGACGAGTGCAACCGTCCCGACACCACGCTCGAAGGATTGCTCGCGCTCAAGCCCCACTTCGATCCCAACAGCGGCCAGGGTTCAGTGACGGCAGGGAACTCTTCCCAGCTTTCCGACGGAGCTTCCGCCACGCTGCTCATGTCGCGCCAGCGCGCCGACGAACTCGGCATCCCTTACAAGCTGATTTTCCGCGGCTTCCAGGTCGCCGGATGCGAGCCGGACGAAATGGGCATCGGACCAGTGTTTGCCGTCCCCAAACTGCTGCAGCGCCAGGGCCTGACAATTGATGACATTGATCTATGGGAACTCAATGAGGCTTTCGCGGTGCAGGTGATTTACTGCCGCGACCGTCTCGGCATCCCCATGGACAAGCTCAACGTGAACGGCGGATCGATTTCCATCGGCCATCCCTTCGGCATGACCGGCTCACGCATGGTGGGAACGCTCGCCAACGAGATGGAACGCCGCAAATCGCGCTACGGCGTCGTGACCATGTGCGTGGGCGGAGGCCAGGGCGCAGCCGGCCTCTTCGAGCGGCCAAGCTGAGAACCGAGAACCAAAACTGAAAACTGAAATCCTTCCGATGAAGCATCCCAAACTCACCGCGCGAAAGATTCGTGATTTCATGGCCAGCGTTCCATTCGCCGTGCTACTGGGAATAAAACTGACCCGCGTCCATCGTGACGGCGTTACCATCGAGTGCGCTCTGCGCCCCGAGCTGACCAATAGCTTTGCCGTGGCTCACGGAGGCGTCGCGGCCACCCTGGCCGATGCGGCGGTCGGCGTGGCGCTGAACCGCCATTTCGGAGGAAAGCGCCCGATCACCACGGTCGAGATGAAGATCAACTACTTCCTGGCCGGCACCGAGGCCGGATGTTTGCCCGCGCCCGCCTTCTTCGTATTGGATCGACTCTCTGCGTTGGCAGCGTTGACCTCACTGATACGCGAGGCAGCCATCTGGGTACGGCCCTCGTGACCTACATGTTGCTCGACGTTCGCGGAACCAAAGCGTCCGCTTAGCCCGAAGAAATATTCCATGCCGCCTGTGATCAAGAATCTCGACGCCCTGAACGATTTCGTGGGCCGCGAGATCACCGTCACCGATTGGTTCGAAGTCACCCAGGAGCGCATCTGCAAGTTCGCCGAGGCCACGGAGGATCGCCAGTGGATCCACCTCGATCCTGATCGCGCCAAGCGGGAATCGCCCTACGCCGCCACTATCGCCCACGGCTTTCTGACGCTTTCTCTGCTCAGCCATCTGTCCGGCACGCCTGCGAGATTCAAGACGCGCGGCATGACCGTGAATTACGGTTTGAACCGGGTCCGCTTTCCCTCGCCGGTTCATGCCGGTTCCAAAATTCGCGCCCGCTTCACCCTGCAGTCCTTAAAGGACATCGGCAACGCACGTGAAGCGGTCTTCTCCGTCGTCGTGGAGAGTCAGGGCAAGATGGCCAGACCCAGGAAAAGCCATGTTGCGTGGCGGAATGGGTAATCCGCTACTATCCTTAGACTCCGCGTTGCGGGCGCCCTGCGGCGGCGTTATAGTTGTCCGGAATTAGATGGAGGCGCCCATGGCCGTAGCCACTCAGAACCCCCTCAACCTGCCCGGAGCCCCCCGACTTTGCCACGCTGGACGAGGAACGCCGGCATCGCAAGCAGCGTCTGGCCGGCGCCTTCCGCCTGTTCTCGCGCTTCGGATTCGACGAAGGCGTCGCCGGACACATCACCGCCCGCGATCCCGAACACCTCGATCATTTCTGGGTCAATCCCTTCGGCATGCACTTCGGCCAGATTCGCGCCTCCGATCTGATTCTGGTAAACGACCACGGACAGGTGGTGGAAGGGAAGTATCCGGTCAACGGCGCCGCCTTCGCGATTCACTCTCAGGTCCACGCCGCTCGTCCCGACGTCGTGGCCGCCGCTCACGCCCATTCGTTGTACGGAAAGACCTGGTCGTCGCTCGAGCCGCCTGCTCGATCCCATCACCCAGGACGCCTGCGCCTTCTACGATGACCACTCTTTGTTCGCGGATTTCACCGGCGTTGTTTACGAAACTTCCGAAGGCGAGCGCATCGCCGAGGCCCTGGGCGACAAGAAGGCAGTCATCCTGCGCAATCACGGCCTGCTTGACCGTCGGCCATACCGTCGACGAGGCCGCGTGGTGGTTCATCACCATGGAACGAAGCTGCCAGGCCCAACTCATGGCCGAAGCCGTCGGCACTCCGGTAAAGATCGACGCCGCCAGCGCCACCGTCACTCGACAGCAGATTGGATCGCACATGGCCGGCTGGTTCCAGTTCCAACCCTTATGGGCGCGCATCGTCCGCGAACAACCCGACCTGCTGGACTAAGCAGTTGGTGGGCACGGGCGTCCCCACCCGTGCAAAGCCAGCAGCTCGTTCAAACGCAAGTCGATGCGTCATCCTGAACCCCAACTTCAGCCGGGTGACAGGACTGCGCACGCATCACAAACATGCGACACTTTGATGCCCTCGTGTATCATGCCCAGCGGGATACACGACGCTTCACTTCAGAGGACTGAAAAGCTGGCCATGAATGTTCCACTCACACCCATTCGGTGCTTGTACCGCGCGGTTGATCTTTACGGAAAGAAAACAGGCGTGGTCTCGGGCCCCAGTTCGTTCACCTACGCCCAGTTCGGAGAACGTTGCGAACGCCTTGCCGCCGGGCTGCTTTCCGAGGGCAGTCCGCCCCGGCGACCGTGTTGCCTATCTCAGCTTCAACAATCATCAGCTCCTGGAAGGCTACTACGGGCCGCCGCTGGTTCGAGCCATCGCCATGCCGCTCAACGTGCGGCTGCAGCCCGCCGAGCTGACCACCATTCTCTGTCACGCCAGCGCCAGCATGCTGGTCTTCGAAAGCGAGTTTGCCCCACTGGTTCAGGAGCTGCGCAAAACTTGCCCCAGCATCCGGCGCTATGTCGCGATCGACCAGCCGGTCCCGCAGGCAGACTTTGTACCTGGAAGATCTGCTGGCGCGCGACCGCATTTCTCGTCCCGATATTTTCTCCTTCGACGAAAATGAAATCGCCGAACTCTTCTACACCAGCGGCAGTACCGGCACGCCCAAGGGAGTGATGCTCTCGCACCGCACCCTCTATGTGCATGCTCTGGGCATACTCTCCACCTTTTCCTGCAAAGACACTGACGTCGAGTTGCACACCATCCCTCTGTTCCACGCCAACGGCTGGGGACGTCCGCAGAGCATCACCATGAAGGGCGGCAAAGCACGTCATGGTCCGCCGCTTCGAGCCGGCCGTCGGTCTTGCGCATCATTCAGGAAGAGAAGGCCACCGCGATGACCCTCGTCCCCACCATGGCCAACGCGCTGCTCAATTGTCCGGAGCTCGGCAAGTTCGACACTTCCAGCATGCGCGTGATCACCACCGGCGGCGCCGCGTCGTCGCCCGAACTGATCGCCCGCCTGGAGCAGGCGTTTCATTGCGAAGTATGTTCGGGCTACGGTCTCACCGAAACCGCCCCGGTCGCCACCACGGCCCAGACCAAAGGCAACGTCACCTGCGCGGACGAAACCGAACGCCTCTCCCGCCTCGCAGCCGCAGGGCTGGCCACTGGTCGGCTCCGAAGTTCACGTGTGCCGATGCGGAAATGCACGACGTACCCCGCGACATGGAAACCGTGGGCGAAGTGGTCGTCCGCGGCGACAACGTAATGGACGGCTACTACCGCGAGGCCGAGGCCACCAAAGCCGCCATCACCAACGAACTGGCTGCACACCGGAGATATGGCGGTCTGGGACGAAGAGAATTACATCTACATCGTTGATCGCAAGAAAGACATCATCATCAGCGGCGGCGAAAATATTTCTTCGATCGAAGTAGAGAAAGCCATCTTCGCCCACCCGGCCGTCCTCGAATGCGCGGTCGTCTCAGCCCCCGATCCGCAATGGGGCGAGATTCCGGTGGCCATCGTTGTCTTGAAACCCGGTCAGCAGCTGACCGAAGAACAATTGCTGGTATCGCTCAAGCCCCGCATCGCCAAATACAAAATGCCTCGCGTGGTGCAGTTTGTAGCAGGCCCGCTGCCAAAAACCGGCACGGGGAAAATGCTGAAACGCCAACTCCGCGAAGCTTTCTGGAGCGGCAAAGCCACCCGCGTCCAAGGATAAAGTTCCCCCTGTCATTCTGCGCAGCAAGAATTTCGCTTCGCGAGATTTCTGCGGAGTCGAAGAACCCTATAAGCGCACTTTCAGTCGAGGGAGAAGTTTCTACTTCCAGGGCGGGACGCCCGCCCGACAGCCGGCAGGCCCGCCCTAAGCGCGGTCGAGGGGATGCCGACGCTACTCTCTGTACGGTGGCATCACCAATCCGCCTCGCGTATATTGGACGCCTTCACGAGCCATGGCCGAATCCCCCAAACCCGTCATCATCCGCGATCTCCAAAACATCGAAGACCTGGAGCAAGCCGAAGCGCTGGAAAAAGAAGTGTGGGTACTGGCCGATCGCGACGTCATGCCCCTGGCCTTAATGATTGCCACCAAGGAAGCGGGCAGCGTCTGGGTGGGCGCCTTCGACGGCCTCAAGCTGGCCGGATTCGCTTTCGGATTCCTGGCCATGGAGTCCGGCCACCTGACCTTGCACTCCCACATGCTCGCGGTGCGCGAGCCCTATCGCGATCTCGACCTGGGCTACAAACTCAAACTGGCCCAGCGCGAACGAGCCCTCGCGATGCGCGTCCCCGAGATGACGTGGACCTACGATCCCCTGCAGAGCCGAAATGCCCACCTAAATTTCGGCAAGCTGGGTGTGGTCTCCGATATCTACAAGATCGATTTCTACGGACCCGAAACTTCGAGCGTCCTGCACCAGAACGGCACCGATCGCTTGTGGGTGAGATGGCCGCTCGCCAGCCGTCGAGTGCGCGATCGCCTGCAGGGCAAGGACTACCGGCCCGAAGTTCTGGACGCCTTTTCGCGCCTGCAAGCCGCTGGTCCAGTTCAACGGCGATGGCAAACCGCTGCGCAATGACTCTGGCGACTGCGCTAGCGCGCCAGCGAATCGCCATCCAGATTCCCAGCGACATCGTAGCCGTCGAGCAAAAAGATCCAGGCCTGGCCCGAGAGTGGCGGGACGCCACGAGGTGGGCATTCACCGAAGCCCTGAGTGCCGGTTTCTTCGTCACCGAGTTCGCCCGCACCGTCGCGGGCAAACAAGGTCCAGGCAATTACCTGCTCGAGAAAGGATCCGTCGCCGAGTATGTCCCCGAACTGCAAAGAAAGCCAGACGGGCCCAGCTAACCGGCGTAGCCACGGAGTGGCGCAAGCTGCGCTTCGGTGGAGGACGGGCGTCCGCCCGTCCTCCACGAGTGCGGCTGTCGCCGCCCCGGGATGAATGCGAAGATGACACAGCCCTGAAAAGGCGAAAGAATGGATGCCGCACGCCCACACGCCGAGCGCCCCCATGGCAGATTCCGCCAATCCGGTTCTTCTCTATGACGGCGTGTGCGGACTCTGCAACCGCCTGGTACGGTTTGTCCTGAAGCGTGATCGCCGGGCTCACTTTCGCTTCGCGTCACTGCAGAGTGCCTACGCCGCCCGAATCCTGCAGCGTCACAACCTCGTTCCCAACGACCTGGACACGGTCTATGTGGTGCAAGAATCGGGTGAACGGCTCGAAGCCCGCTCCGATGCCGTGATTTCCGTGCTACGCGAGCTGGGAGGTTTCTGGACCGCCGTCGCAGTCGGGCTCCGCGTTCTTCCGAAATCGTTGCGCGACTGGGGATATGGAGTGGTGGCTCGTCAGCCGCTACCGAGTCTTCGGAAAATATGAAAGCTGCCCGCTGCCCGAAAAGCAATACCAGGATAGATTTCTCGATGCGTGATAGCCATCAAGGAGTGCCTAAACCACGAAGGCCCACCAAGGAAGTCTGAAGAATTCAGGCCTTTGTGGACCTCGTGTCCTTCGTGGTTTATGAAAAATAGATGTCACAGCGACTGCTCCGTGCAGACATTCCGCGCTCGCCCTTGTAGAATTTGCAATGCACTTTCCTGAATCCCGATAACACGAGGGACCAGCATGCCCGAGAAGCCCACCGCGGCCGATGCCCGCAGCAATATCGAATCTGTCCTGCACGAGGACAGAAAATTCGAATGCCCGGCGCACTTCCGCCAGCAGGCGCACATCAAGAGCCTCGAGGACTACGAGCGGATCTACCGTGAGTCGGTCGAGCAGCCGGAACAATTCTGGTCCGGAATCGCGAACGAGCTGCACTGGTTCAAGAACGTGGGACAAGGTCCTCGAATGGAAAGCGCCCTGGGCGCAATGGTTTGTCGGCGGCCAGCTCAACATTTCTTACAACTGCCTCGACCGCCATGTGCAGACGGCCCGCAAGAATAAGGCCGCCTTGATCTGGGAGAGCGAACCCGGCGATGTCCGCACTCTTACCTATCAGCAACTTCATCGCGAGGTACAGAAGTTCGCCAACGTCCTCAAATCGCTTGGCGTCAAAAAGGGCGACCGGGTCGCCATCTACATGGGCATGACTCCAGAATTGCCCGTTGCCATGCTGGCCTGTGCCCGCATCGGCGCTCCGCACACGGTCGTTTTCGGCGGATTTTCCTCCAACGCGCTGATCGATCGCATTCATGATTCTCAGGCGGTCGCCGTCATCACCCAGGATGGTTCCTACCGGCGCGGCGCCGAGGTCAAACTATTTCCCGCGGTCGAGGAAGCGCTGAAGTCCTGCCCGTCAGTGAAGCATGTGGTCGTCTATAAACGAACGGGGACGCCCACCAATATGCAGGCCGGGCGCGACCACTGGTGGCACGAGCTGATGGCAAAGGCATCCGACGACTGTCCCGCCGAGCCTCTGGACGCCGAGCACCCGCTCTACATCCTCTACACCTCGGGAACTACCGGTAAGCCGAAGGGCGTCGTTCACACCACGGGCGGCTATTCCGTCGGCACCTACATCACCATGAAGTGGATCTTCGACATCAAGGAAGACGACACCTACTGGTGCTCCGCCGATATTGGATGGGTCACCGGCCATAGCTACATCGTCTACGGACCGCTGCAAAACGGCACGACCTGCGTAATGTACGAAGGCGCTCCCAACTTTCCCGAGCCCGACCGCTTCTGGAGCATCATTGACCGCCACCAGGTCAGTATCTTCTACACCGCTCCCACCGCGATTCGTACATTCACTAAGTGGGGCGATGAGTGGCCGAAGAAACACAAGCTCGATAGCCTGCGCCTGCTCGGCACTGTCGGCGAACCGATCAACCCTGAGGCGTGGATGTGGTACCGCGACCTCATCGGTCACAATCGTTGTCCAATCGTCGACACGTGGTGGCAGACTGAAACCGGGCACATCATGCTCAGCCCCATCCCCGGCGCCATCGCCACCAAGCCGGGCTCGGCGACGCGCCCCTTTCCCGGAGTCGTCCCCGAGGTCGTTACCATGGAAGGCAAGCCCGTGCCCGAAGGCTCGGGCGGATTTCTGGTGCTTAAGCAACCGTGGCCGGGAATGCTGCGCACCATCTATGGTGATCCCGACCGCTACGTCTCCCAATACTGGTCGCAAATCCCTGGCATGTATTTCACCGGCGACGGCGCGCGCAAGGACAAAGACGGCTACTTCTGGGTCATGGGCCGAGTGGACGACGTCATCAACGTCTCCGGTCACCGCCTCAGCACAATGGAAGTGGAGTCCGCGCTGGTTGCGCACGAGGCAGTAGCCGAAGCCGCTGTGGTAGCACGTCCCGACGAAATCAAAGGTCAAGCCATTTCGGCGTTCGTCACTCTAGAACAGGGAAGAAAGCCCACCAACGAATTGAAAGAAGAGCTCAGAAAATGGGTGTCCAAAGAAATTGGCGCGATGGCCAAGCCGGATGACATTCGCTTCACCGACATGCTGCCCAAGACCCGCAGCGGGAAAATTATGCGCCGCCTGCTTCGCGAACTCGCCAGCAGCGGCGACGTGAAAGGCGACACCACCACGCTGGAAGACCTCGGTATAATCGCCCGCCTCAAGGAGAGCGAAGAAGCCTAATTGTTTCTCCCGCCATGCTCGCCAGCAAATTCGAATTCGAGCAACGCTTCTGGGTAATCGGCGCCCTCATCTTCGTGGCGTTTAGCCTGGGCTCGATCGATCATGTGAATTTCGCGGTCGGCTTGCTGCACTGGACCGCGCCTGCGATTGACCCCGACAGCGCCCGGGGAAACTTCTGGCTGCGTCTGATCTTCGCCTCCGGTGCGCTCCTGATTTTCATCTCCGCACTGCTTCGCACCTGGGCAACCGCGTATCTCCGAACCGAAGTGGTTCACGACGTCAGCCAGCATTCCGAAGCGCTAGTGGCCGACGGCCCTTATCGCTATGTGCGCAATCCTCTCTATCTCGCCAATTTGCCGATGATGGCCGGAATCGGAGTCATGGCCAGCCGCCTGGGGTGGCTGTTCATGGTCGTTTCCATGTGGGTATTCGTCTACCGCTTAGTTTTTCGCGAAGAAGACGGCCTGCGGCAAACTCAGGGCGAGTCCTATCGCGCCTACCTGAAAGCTGTTCCGCGATTCTGGCCGTCGTTGACGCCGTGCATCCCCTCTGGCGGAGGTCAACCCCGCTGGGGACAAGCCTTCGCAGGCGAAATGATCTTTTGGATTTTCGGAGTGGCAGTACTGTGCTTCGCCATCACGCTGAACATCAAGCTGACCGGCATTGTGTTCGCTGCCAGCTTTGCCTTCTACTTCCTCGTGGTCGTTCCTCTGGTCAAAAAGCGCCGAACTGCAACGAGTTCGTGACTTCAATTGACTGCGCTCGTACCATCCGCTTCACGCCAGATCCCGGATGACGCCATTAATTTGATGGAAAGAGCCTTACTCTCCCACGCCCATCATCACAATCGGCAAGGTCGGAGTTGACGAGCCCTGCTCCGGCTCTACCGTGATCGCAAAGGTCTTGGCTTCTACCCCGGCGGGCAGTGGCGGTTCAATCACCGTCGCGCTGCCCCGGGCATCGGGCTTGAAAACCCCGGCAGGAATCGGCGCTCCGTTCGTCGGGATCAGCCACAGCTCATAAGCCTTCTGCGGTGGCAACGGCGGCATGTTGCTGGCCAGGAAAATCAGGCTCGACCGGTCCCGCACATAGATTGCTTTGCCCTGCGGCTGGGGTAGAGTTTGCGCGGCCACCAGAGTCACACGCATTGCGTCCGTCGAAGTCAGCGTGGAGACGACCTCACGCGCCTGCTCGAGCTGCGCCTGCTGTTGCGCCGATTGGTCCTGCAAGCGAGCTACCTGCTGGGCCAGGCGGTCGCTCTGCTGCCAGAAGAAGGCGGCCACCAACAAGACAGCCGCGGTGACCAGCCATGGCAGGAACGTCCACAAGGACTGCGCCCGCGCCGGAGTCTTCTGGGTTCGCGGTTCCTTCGCAATCGCCTTCAACAATCGTTCGCGCGAGCGCCGCGGCGGCGCCGGTCCGGACGCTGAAAGTGCGAGCAAAGCCATATCTCCGCGCAACCGCTCCAGCTCGCGGCGGCAGGAAGAGCACCCTACCAGATGCTTCTCGAGCGTGACGCGCTCGTCACCCTGCAGCGCTCCGAGCGCGAACAGCGCGAGATCGTCGGCGAATTGTTCGTGCGCGCTCATGTTTCGAAGACCTTTCGCAGCGCCTGCAATCCGGTCCGGATCCGGGTCTTGATCGTGCCCAACGGCTCTCCCGTTTTGGCCGCAATCTCCGTATGGGTCAGCCCTTCGAAGTAAGCCATCTCCAGCGCGCTTCGCTGCGCTCCCGGCATGCCGCCTAAAGCGCCCCGAATTTTTTCCATGGCACGCGCCCGCTCTGCGTCATTTGCCATGTCCGGCTCGACGGAAACGATGACGTCTGCAATATCAGTTTCGGGACGCCGCTTACGCAGGCCATCAATGGCACGGTTCCGGGTAATCACTCCCAGCCACGCCCCCAGGTTGCCGCGGCTCGAGTCGAACGCCGCCGGATTGCGCCACAGCTGCATGAACACTTCCTGCAGGACATCCTCGGCAGCGCCGGTATCGCCCAACACCCGCAGTGCCACCGCATAAACCAGGGAAGAATAGCGATCGTAGAGCGTAGCCATCGCGCTCTCGTCGCCCGAGCGTATCGCCCACACCAGCGAAGCCTCGCTCGCCCCTCCCTTTAATTCAGCACCGGACAAACCGTTATCTCATCCTTTCAAAAGTACGCTCGCAAGCCCTCAGCGGATTGCGTAGGCCCTGCTTACCTTCGTACCATCCGCCTGAGCCACAATCGGTTACGCCGGTCGACCGACCAAGGCGTGCCGCGAAACCATAACAGCATCTTCGTGTCTTCGACAAGCCATCGTGAGGAGGACGCCGAAACAACCAGAGTAGACTATTGCCGAGAGAGGGCATTCCATGGGAGATCTAAGCCGCATCGGCGTAGCCATCGATACCGAACTGCTTCGCCGCTTCGACCGATTCATCGCGCAGAAGGGCTACGAGAACCGCTCCGAAGCTTTCCGCGACCTCATTCGCGACCGCCTGGTCGGCTCGGCGGTGGTCGCTCCCGACGCCTTTGTGGTGGGTACGGTCACTCTCATCTACGACCATCACACCCGCCTCTTGCCCGAGAAACTCACCGACCTCCAGCATGAGCATCATCACGTGATTATCTCCACGCTGCATGCCCACCTGGATCATGAAAGCTGTCTCGAGGTCGTCGTGCTTCGCGGCAAATCCAAAGAAGTGCAAAAACTGGCCGACCGCCTGATCAGCACCAAGGGCGTCCAGCATGGACGCCTGGTCATGAGTTCACCGCAGATCGCGGCCCACCGTCACTGAGTCTCAACTGAGAACCGCGAACAATAAACTGAGATCCGGTTTTAAATCCAACCCAAGAGTACGCTGCTCAAAGCGAGTGGGACTATTGGCTCTTCATAGCCAGCTGTCTCTCTTCCGGCGTCATCTGTTTCCACAAGCACTTCGAGATCACGCTGCACCCGCGAATTTCCGGGGTCCCCGTGCAGCGCCTTGGCGAACCAGCGATAGGCGGTCGGAAGATCGCGGTTCACGCAGTGTCCGGTTGCGTACATCGCGCCCAGCAAGGTCTGCGCCTTGGGATTCGATTGCTCGGGCGCCGATCTGTAGATTTCTCTGGGCCCGCGCACAGTCCTCCGGAACTCCGCGGCCGTACAGGTATTTTTCTCCATCGGCCACCAAACGATCTTCGAAGCTGTCCGACGGAGATGCCAGAGCTGGGGACGGCTTGGGAGTAGGCGGTTTTGGCGCTGACGGCGCGGGCGCAACACGCGTTTCCTTCGGCGCCTGGATTCGCTATTTCAGGCTCACTCGCTCTGGGAAGAAACCGCGACCGGCGACTTCGCAGTCTCTCCGGAATCAGAGCCGTCATTCGGCGGCGACGTTTGGTCGGTTGGCTTTGCAGCGACGGATGGGTTCGCCGGAGCGCCGCCAGGCGCTGGCTCCGCGCCAGGGAGCTGTGCCACTTCGCTCGTTGCCGGTTGGCGTGGTCGGTTGCGTCTCCGGCGGCGCTGGATTCGCGGTCGGCTCAACCGGCACAACCGGAGCTGCGGCCGCGGCAGAATCCGGAGGCGGAACCGGGGGCGGGCTGACCGGCGCTTTTGTACTGACAGTCGGCTTCAGGATGAACCCCGACCAGGGGTAACCGTCACGCTGCCAGTGCCACGCCAGCAAACCTGCGCTCACGACCAGCAGAAGCAGGGCGAGGTAGAGACGGCCGTGGCCCCGGGGCGGCTCGTCTTCCAGCAGGTAGTCCAGGTCGCGGGAGCGTTCATCCCCCAGCCCCAAAAAAGAAGGGCCGCTCACCGGAACTCTGACTCTTTCACGTCCCAGATCACTCGGGACCGGGGCCGGCGGTGGTCCAAGGGGAGCCCCGCACATGCCGCAGAAGCGATATTGCGGATTATTCTCCTGGCCGCATTGCACGCATCGCACTGTCATGGCTATCGGCATCACTATACTAATTCAGATGCCCATTCGGCACGACCCTTTGGTATGCCTCCCGCTATGGCCGTGAGTACCGTAGTTCGACGAAACGGTTCTTTGCGTCCTTTTGCTGCCTTTCTTTGCGTCGCTTTACGGTAATGGGTTTGATTTCGCGTACATCGTCGAAGAATCTTAAACCGCAAGGGACGCCAAGGAATCGTTGGGAACTGCCATACAGCGCTCCACTCCTTTACACCTCGGTCTGCAGCGTGTTACCTTAATTGCACGTTACGATCAAATTGAAACTAGAAGACAGGAGTGCACTAGAGTAGTGCTAGCCAGAGAGCAAAAGAAATCCCTCATCGACCAGTACGGCACGCATCCCACCGATACGGGCAGCCCCGAAGTCCAAATCGCGTTGCTAAGCGAGCGGATTGGCCAATTGACGGATCACTTCAAAACGCACCAGAAGGACCACGGCTCGCGCCGCGGTCTTCTCATGCTGGTCAGCAAGCGTCGTCGCCTGCTCGACTACCTCAAGATTTACGATTCCGAACGTTACAAGACGGTTGTGCATAAGCTGGGCCTGCGCAAGTAGGTTTCTGCGAGGCCGTTCCCGGCTCGGGGTGTATTCGCCGGACCACCATCGGAATCATCTGGCCGTTGCGCAGACGGCCATCACGAAACAAGGAAAAAAGCCGCGAACGGTGTGTTTCCGGCCATCCAGAACGCTACTGGCTCTTGCCCTTCAACTGTGCAGCCTCTCCAAACGGACGCGCGTGTGTCCTCCTGCCAAAAGGAAATGAATCATGAAACAAGAAGTATCTGTTGAACTTGCCGGCGGTAAAACCATCTCATTTGAAACCGGAAAATTAGCCAAGCAGGCGCACGGTTCGGTCGTTGTGCGCATTGGCGACAACGTCGTTCTGGCCACCGCCACCGCCAACCCCGATCCCCGCGAGGGCATCGATTTCTTCCCCCTGACCGTCGACTATCGCGAATACACCTACGCCGGCGGACGCATTCCCGGCGGCTTCATCAAGCGCGAAGGCCGTCCCAGCGAGCGCGAAATTCTCACCAGCCGCCAGATTGACCGCCCCGTGCGTCCCCTGTTCCCGGATGGCTTCCGCTGCGAGACCCAGGTCATCGCCTTCGTCCTCTCCGCCGACACCGAGAACGACCCTGACGTCGCCGGCATCAACGGCGCATCGGCCGCGCTCACCATTTCCGACATTCCGTTCGAAGGCCCCATCGGCGCGGTGCGCGTGGGCCTGGTCAATGGCGCATTCGTCATCAACCCGACTTACAGCGAGATGCGCGAGAGCCTGCTGAACATCATGGTGGTCGGCACCTCCGACGGCATCGTGATGATCGAGTCCGGCGCCAAGGAAGTGAAGGAAGAAACGGTCGTGGACGCCATCGAGTTCGCCCACACCGAAATCAAGAAGATTTGCGCCGCCATCAACGATCTGCGGCAAAAAGCCGGGAAGCCGAAGCGCCAGGTCACTCCTCCGAGTTCGACCAGGCCTACTTCGACGACCTGAAGAATCGCGTCGGCGCCGATCTCACCGACCGCCTCAACACCCAGAAGTATCCCAAGGCGGAAAGCTACAGCCTGGTTCGCGAACTCAAGAAAGAGCTGCAGGCTGCCATTCCGGCGGAAGACGAAGCCGCACAGAAGAAATTCAAGACCTACTTCGAAACTCTGCGCGAGCGCATCTTCCGCGAGCAGGTGATCAACCAGAAGCGCCGTCCCGACGGCCGCGCTTTCGACCAGATTCGCGATATCTGGATCGAAGTCGGCGTGCTGCCCCGCACCCACGGATCCGCCATCTTCACCCGCGGCGAAACCCAGGCCCTGGTCACCACCACGCTGGGCACCAGCGACGACATGCAGCGCCTCGAAGTCTTCGAAGGCGAAGCCAAAAAGCGCTTCATGCTTCACTATAACTTTCCGCCGTTTTCGGTTGGAGAAGTTGCATTTCTGCGCGGCGCAGGCCGCCGCGAAATCGGTCACGGCGCGCTGGCGGAACGTTCTATCGCGAACGTTCTGCCCGGCGAGGACAACTGGCCGTACGCCATGCGCGTGGTCTCCGACATTCTGGAGTCGAACGGTTCATCGTCGATGGCCACGGTCTGCGGAGCCTCGCTGTCGCTGATGGACGCCGGCGTTCCGCTGAAGTCTCCGGTCGCCGGCGTGGCCATGGGCCTGGTCAAGGAAGGCGAGAACTACGCCATCCTGACCGACATCGCCGGCGCCGAAGATCACTACGGCGACATGGACTTCAAAGTCGCCGGCACCAAGGACGGCATCACCGCCCTGCAGATGGATATCAAGGTCGGCGGCATCACGGCGCAGATCATGCGCGAAGCGATGGCCCAGGCCCAGCGCGGACGTCTGTACATTCTCGACAAGATGAACGCGGTCATCTCCGCGCCGCGCGAAAAGGTTTCATCCTTCGCGCCGCGTATCTACACCCTGCAGATTCCGGTCGACAAGATTCGCGACGTGATCGGGCCCGGCGGCAAGATGATTCGCAGCATCATCGAGCGCACCGGCGTAAAGATCGACGTCGAGGACTCCGGCAAGATCAACGTGGCCTCGAACGACGAAGCTTCGGCAGCCAAGGCCCTGCAGATCATCGGCGACCTGACCGCCACAGCCGAGATCGGCAAGACCTATCTCGGCACAGTCACCCGCCTGGCTGACTTCGGCGCTTTCGTCGAAATCATCCCCGGCACCGACGGTCTGCTGCACATCAGCGAAGTCGCGGAGCACCGCATCAAAGATGTTCGCGACGAACTGAAAGAAGGCGATCAGGTACTGGTAAAAGTGCTGGCTGTCGAAGGCAACCGCATTCGCCTGTCGCGCAAAGCCATCCTGAAGGAGCAGCGCGCCAAGATGGGCGGCGGCGAACTTCCACCCGAAAACGGTGGCGGAGAGAGCAGCGGCGGCGGTGAGTCCGCTCACGCCCCGGCGTTAACCATCGAAGGCGGCGCCGATTTCGCCGACGACGAACCCAACTTCAACCGCGACGCCCCCGTAGCCGGAGGCGCCCCAGGTGACCGCGGCCCGGAACGCAGCGGAGATCGTGGTCCCGATCGTGGTGGTGACCGCGGACGCCGCCCCGGCGGAGGAGGCGGTGGCCGAGGACGCGGACGCGGTGGTCCCGGACGCGGAGGCCGTGGCGGTTTCGGCGGCGGTGGACACGGCGCAGGCCGGCACTAACTAGAGAACCGGACTTGTGTGGTCACGGGCGACTCGCCCGCGCCTCCCACTCCAGCGAGACAAGGCCGCGATAAAACATCGCGGCCTTTTCCTTTTCCACGACTCACGTTGGACGGGTGCCCCACCCGCGCAGCCGAGCAAAGCTCGGCAACGGACCGCGGGAGTATGCTAGGTGCCATGGACAAAAAAGAAATCGAGTCGCCAAGGCTAACCGCCAGATTCCTGATCTGGATTACTGGATTCATGATTGTGGTATTCGCTTTGATCGCCCACTTCGTGTGGAGAGTTTTCTGAGAGGGATGGGACGAGGAAAATCCCCACTTATCGCAAAAAGTGCGACCAATGGGGCACACGCTGTGTGGAGGCTTCCTCAGTACTGCCCATATCGCCCCCGCACCGAATCCAAAACCTTCCGCGAGTCATAACCCACCCCATCTTTGAAGACAATTTCGACATTCTCTACATCTGAAATCTGTTTGGAAGGATCCCCCTTGATCACGACCAGGTCAGCATTCTTTCCCGCAGTGATCGAGCCGATCTGCTTATCCTTGCCCAGATACACCGCCCCGTTCAGCGTCGCAATCTTGATGGCCTCGACGGGGGAGAATCCGGCCTCGACTAATAATTCAATTTCGCGCTGATCTCCGAACCCTGGAAGCACGTCGCCCCGCCCCGTGGGATCGGGTCCTGCGAGCAGCAATCCGCCGGCGGCGACGAAGGCGCGCTCCAGTTCCAGGTCATGTTTCCAAAGCAGCGCGGGATCAATCTTCGGAGCCGGCGCCGAGGCAGGCCGCTGCCGCAGCAGGAAGAAGTCTTCGCGCGATTGCGGGCTCATCGCTTCCAGAACCTGCTGCCGCAAGAGCGGCCGCCCCACGCCCAGATCCCCTTCGAAGACCGGCAGAGTCGATGTGATGGCTACATGATGACTGATGAGGGTGTTGATCAGTTCTTTTGCCTCAGGAGTGTCCGGGTCCATGCGGGCGAGAGTTTCATCGCCCTCGCTTTGACTGCAGACGTCGGGCTTCTTGTCGGTATCAAGCTGCGTATTCACGAAAAAGCCGTGCTCGAGATCATCAATACCAAGTTCAGCTGCTTCTTTGTAAGTAACCGAGCAGAGGTGCCCGGTCACTTTGATGCCGCGTTTGTGAGCCGCATCAATTGCGGCCTTTAGCTCAGCGCGCGTGATGTTCATGTATGCCTTAAACGAGGTCACGCCACGATCGGCCCAGTACTCCACGGTTTGCCGCGCATCGTCGGGACCGGTCAAGTGCGGCATTTGAAGAAAGTAACTCTCCGCGCCTTCAAGATACGGGCCGGTGACATCCAGATGCGGACCGGGAAGCTTGCCGGCATCGATGTCACGCTTTAGGTTCAGGTCCGCGTAGGTTTCAACGCTGCCGGTGGTACGCATGGTGGTAACGCCGCTGGCGAGATAAAGACGCGGCGCCGAGAAAGTCATCTGCGTTACCAGAACTGGGTCGTCAAAATGACGCCGGCTGTCGAGATTCGGCCGCACGATATAAAACAGGTGATCGTGCATGCCGACGATGCCGGGCATCACGGTGTAGCCGTGCAGATCGAGAACTGCGGTGCTCTTGTCGGCCGGAACATCGGCACCCGGTTGGACGGCTGCGATCTTTCCGTTCTCAATCACTACATTCTGATCTTCGACTGCCCCTGCTCCCGTGCCGTCGATAATCCGCACGTGCGTGAGGACAGCCTTGCCGGCGTTCACGCGCACTAACTCCTGCACCGCCTTCGATAACTCAGGACTCTTGGCGCGGAGGGGGAGAGAAGTCAGCAGCAGTACAAAGACCCACGACAGAAAGCGCGATGGCATGCACGTCCTCCACAGAACGGAGAACATTGTACGTGAGCAGGGATTCGATGGCGCCGCCGCACCCTCTGGGTCGGTGGTAGTCTGAGCTCAAGGTGCACGAGCGGGCGTTCGCGCCTATATTCGCGAGGGCGCTGCTGCGCGCTTGGGCAGGATCTCTCCGATGCGGCGTATTTGCGCGCCTACGCCTTTGAGTTTCTCTTCGATGTTCTCGTAGCCGCGATCGATGTGATACACGCGGTCGATGATCGACTCGCCTTCTGCCACCAGTGCGGCCAGCACCAGCGAAGCCGAAGCCCTCAGGTCGGATGCCAGAACCGCTGCCGCGCTTAGCGGCGATGGGCCGCGCACCACCGCGCGCCGTCCTTCGATTTTGATGTTCGCGCCCATGCGCATCATTTCCAGCGCGTGCATGAAACGATTTTCGAAAATATTTTCGGTGATGACCGATGTCCCTTCGGCCTGTGTAGCCAACGCCATGTACTGGGCCTGCATGTCGGTAGGGAAGCCGGGATACTCCTCGGTGACGATGTCCGCGGCCTTGATGGGATTGTCACCCATCACGCGGACGGAATCCGCGGTGTGTCGCGTCTTGATGCCAACTTCGGCCAGTTTCTCGAGCAGCGCCCCGAGATGTGCGGGCTCGCAGCCCGCGACGTTCAGATCTCCACCAGTCATGGCTCCGGCAATGATGAAAGTGGCGGCCTCGATACGATCGGGAATGATTCTGTGTTTGGCACCGTGCAGCTTGCTGACACCCTTCACCCGGATGGTGGACGTACCCGCGCCTTCGATTTGCGCTCCCATTTTGTTGAGCAGCTCGGCGAGGTCCGCAACTTCGGGCTCGCGGGCGCAGTTCTGCATGACGGTTTCGCCCTCGGCCAAAGTTGCGGCCATCAGTAAATCTTCCGTGCCGGTGACAGTGATCCTGTCGAAAAGTATTTCGCCGCCCTGAAGACGGCCGGCGCTGGCCTCGATGTAGCCATGCTCCTGCGTGATTTTGGCGCCCAGACGCTCCAGTCCCTTGATGTGGAGCTCGATCGGGCGGGCGCCGATGGCGCATCCGCCGGGAAGCGATACCCGTGCGCGGCCGCAGCGGGCCAGCAGCGGCCCGAGGACAAGGGACGAAGCGCGCATCTGCTTGACCAGTTCATAAGACGCTTCGGGACGGGTCAGATTGCGGGCGCAGATGGTGGTGCGATGCTGCGCCCGTCCGTATCCCAGTTCGACTTCGGCGCCCATGGCAGCCAGCAGTTTGCGCGTGGTTTCAATGTCGCGGACTTGCGGGATATTTTCCAGGATGACAGGTTCTTCGGTGAGCAGGGCGGCAGCCATGGCCGGCAGGGCGGCGTTTTTGGCTCCGCTGACCCGAATTGTCCCCAGCAGGGGATTGCCGCCTCGAATTACAAATTTGTCCATACGCCCGCCTATTGTAACGGCGAAGGCAGGAAAGCGTGGGCGAGAAATGGTTACTCCGGAGGACACGGCCGGTGGGGATAGTGTGGGTGGCGCGGGCGCCCCCGCCCGCGAGTCGGCGCCAACGACTGGTAGGCTTCCAGGGTGGGCGAGACGCCCACCCGCCAGCCGGCAGGAAGTCGGCGCTACAAACTGCGCGCCGCTGTGATCGCCCGCCGCACGTGCCCGCCGGCTAAATTCAGGGCGCGCTCTGCTTCCTTCCGGTCCACTTGCGCTTGCAGCATGACCAGTCCTACCGGGACGCTGGTTCCTGCCGCTCGCAAAGCTTGTCGGGCAATCTCCTCGCTCACTCCGGCTGCCTGTTGCAGAATGCTCACGCCCCGTGCCGCCAGCTTCGAATTCCGTGGAGTGACGTTCACCATGAGGTTTCCATAAACGTATCCCAACCGGGTCATGGCTCCGCTGGAGAGCATGTTCAGCACCATTTTCTGCGCCGTGCCGGCCTTCATACGGGTTGAACCGGAGATGACCTCTGGCCCCACCTCGGTCAGGATGAAGAGGTGCGCCGCCCGTTGCAGTGGCGTATTCCGATTGCAGGCTACGGAAATCGTATGCGCGCCTTTGCTCCGGGCATATTCGACGGCCGCGATCGTGAACGGCGTCCGTCCGCTGGCAGCGATTCCTATGATGACGTCGTTCCGGCCCGGTTTTCTCTTCTTCATTTCACGCACGCCGAGTTCGCGGGAATCTTCGTTCGCCTCGACCGCCGAGGCCAGGGCTGCGGGGCCGCCGGCCATGATGAACTGCACTGTCCTGGGATCCACGTTGAACGTGGGTGGACACTCGGCCGCATCGAGGGCGGCAATGCGTCCGCTGGTGCCCGCGCCGACGTAGATCAGTCTGCCGCCGCGCTTCAAAGCGTTCGCAATCACTCCGACGGCGCGTGCGATCTGGGGAAGGGCACGCCGCACCGCCTCCACTACCACGGCGTCCTCGGAGTTGATGACGCTGACTATTTCCAACGACGACTTCAAATCCAGGTCCGCGGAAGCACGGTTGGGCTGCTCGGTAGCGAGCCGACTCAGGTTCTCTCGCCTCTTGCTGCCTCGCCGCTTCAAAGCGCCCTCTCCAGCGCTTCCACCACGGCATCCTGAAATGCAGGGCGCACATCCTTGATCGCTTTGTTGCTGCAATCGGGCCAGGTCCGGTTGGTGAGCAGAGCGATGGACAGTTGGCGCTCGGGATCGATCCACAGCGAGGTACCGGTGTAGCCCAGATGTCCAAAGGAACGGGGAGAGAAATATTTTCCTGACTGGGACGGCGCGGAAGGAGTGTCCCAGCCCAATGCCCGGGAAGTACCAGGCGGCACCGGTTCCCGGCGAGTGAAGAGCGTCAGAGTTTCCGGACGGACCAGTGGCCGTCCACCTCGCAGAAGAACGTGAGCGAAAGTCGCCAGATCTTCCGCGGTTCCGAACAAGCTGGCGTGTCCCGCAACGCCGCCTAGGACGCTGGCATTTTCATCCTGCACTTCGCCCTGGATAATCCGCTTTCTAAAACGGCGGTCATCGGCGGTGGGCGGAATCGCAGCCCGCCACGACGCCGGCGGATTGTACGCAGTGTGCAACATCCCCAGCGGACCAAAGATTTCTCGCTGGCAGAAACGGTCAAGACTCTCGTCGGCCGCGCGTTCCAGCGCGATCGCCAGAATGATGAAGCCGATGTCGCTGTACTCAGCTCTTGTGCCTGGATCGGCGGTGAGTGGGGTTGCGAATGCGGCCGCCAACAGCTCATTTCTGGTCTTCGCCTTCAAGAAGAGCTTCTCGTAGGCAGGCAATCCGGAGGAGTGTGCCAGCAGCATGTGCACGGTTACATCGCCGCGCCGCGTGTCGCTTCCGCCAAATTCAGGCACGATGCTGACCACGGGCGTTTCCAGATCAATGAGTCCGCGCTCGTAGAGAATCATGGCCATGCTGGTGGTCGCTACGGCCTTCGAGATGGAAGCCAGGTCAAAGACAGTCGCGACGGTTACGGGAGGAGAGCCGGCTTCGTAGGTGAAGCGACCGAAAGCTTTCAGGGCAACCAGTTTTCCTCGGAGAGTAACTGCGATCGAAGCGGCGGGAAAGGTTCTCTGGACGATGGCCCCTTGCAGGATGTCAAAAGCTTTCCCAAAACTTCCGCTCTGCCGCTCATAGGCGGGAGCAGGGAAGTGAGGCCCGTTTTGCATGCCGATTTGCGGCGAGGAGAAGCTCTCTGGCAAAGGAATCGTATGCTCGATGTTCGGGTTATAACAAAGTTCCGGGGAAGGGTAAAGGCAGCCAGGTTGGCGAGTTTGGCCCGCCTGGGATTAGAACTCATTCATAGAATGCCCATGAGCCCGTCAAGTGAAGCACGTGAGCTATATGAGACATAAATCAACCGGCCCAGGGTGCACACTTGTGGCTGCCGCGATCCGGGAAACGGAAACTCGGAATTTGGAGGAATACAACATGCACCGCGCACATCATTACATCGCCTCGCTATTCCTAAGCGCTGCCATTGCGGCGCCGGATGCGATTCATGGCCATTCCTGTACCTCAACAAGTGGGCGTGCAGGTCCGAGTCTACGATAGGAGCCACAAGGATTATCACAACTGGGACGAGAACGAAAATCGCGCCTGGGGGCAGTACCTTTCCGCAAACCACAGGAATTCTCACGAATACGCCAAGGCTAAGAAGAAGGAGCAGTCACAATACTGGAAGTGGCGCCACGCCCACCCAGATCAGCACTAACGTCGCCACACCCTGCGAGGCAAAGGCTGTTAGAACTCCCGTTCCCGTCCCTAGCCGTTACGGACGGGAGCGCCGGACATAGATCACCGCCCCGTGCAATCGAGAGGGCGAGCGATAGCACAAACGGCACCCCTTACTTCAGTTCCTTGAGCAATCCCGCGCCGCTTGTGTAAATTCAAGGCATCCGCTCAATTCTCACAACTCGTCGTTTGCAGACGTGTGGGTTTGCCGCGGCTGTGTTTGTTGTCAGCCTTTTTTCCGCGATGGCGGCGGCCACCGTTAAGAGCTCCAAGGCTCCAAACCTGGCAGTCCTCGACGCAATCGTCCTTGACGCCATCCACGATCACCAGATTCCCGGCGCCGTGCTGCTGGTGGGACATAACGGACAGGTGGTCTACCGCAAAGCTTTTGGCAATCGCGCGCTGGAGCCGAACCGAGAGCCTATGACGGCAGACACTATTTTTGACGTCGCATCGCTCACCAAAGTTGTTGCCACTACCACGGCGGTCATGCAACTGGTGCAAAAGGGTGAAGTCCGGGTAAACGATCCCGTTACAAAGTACCTCCCGGAATTCGGCGAGAACGGAAAAGACGACATCAGCATACGTAACCTGCTGACCCACTTCTCCGGCCTGCGTGAAGATTTTGATCTGGACCCACCCTGGCAAGGCAGGGAAGCCGGTTTCCGTCTGGCGTTTGCCGAGAAACCTGCGTACCCGCCCGGATCGCGCTTCCTCTATAGCGACACGAACTTCATCACGCTGGGTGCGCTGGTGGAACGTGTGACCGGGACTACGCTCGATCAATACTGTACCCGGAAAATCTTCGCTCCGTTGCAGATGTCGCATACCCGTTTTTTGCCTCCCGCATCCTGGCGGCCCAAGATCGCTCCCACCGAATTCGACGAACAGGGCAAGATGCTCCGCGGAGTGGTGCACGATCCCCGGGCGCGCCGCATGGGCGGTGTGGCCGGGCATGCTGGTGTCTTCTCCACCGCTGACGATCTCTCAAAGTTCGCTCGCGCGTTGTTGAACGGCAGCCCGATCCTGGCTGGAGACATGGTCGAGAAGATGACCACGCCCCAGCAGCCGCCAACGGCGCAGGTCCTGCGAGGTTTTGGCTGGGACATTGATTCGCCATTTTCCAGCAATCGCGGCGATCTTCTACCAGTGGGATCATTCGGGCACACCGGCTTCACCGGCACATCGCTGTGGATTGATCCTACGACCCAGACTTATATTATTTTGTTAACTAACGCCGTTCATCCTCGGGGAAAGGGAAGTGCGGTCGCTTTGCGCTCCAAGGTTGCCACGGCCGTCGCGGCGGCCCTGCCACTCACTGTTACCGAGAAGGACGAACTGCGCTGGAAGAGTATCACCGGATACAACGAGGCCCAGACCGCTGCCCGCCGCCTGGCTACGCGTAACGGAGCGGTGCAGACCGGAATTGACGTGCTCGAGGCCCACAACTTCGACGTGCTCAGCGCCTCTACCGGCAAGAAGAAAATTGGGCTGCTGACCAATCAAACCGGCGTTGACTCGCAGGGACGCCGCACCATTGACGTTCTGGCCCAGGCTCCGGGCGTCTCGCTGGATGCGATCTTTAGTCCCGAGCACGGCGTCGCCGGCGATCTCGACTCCACCGACATCGCGAACTCGAAGGATGCGGCCACTGGCGTTCCGGTCTACAGCGTCTACGGCGCCAAGGACGCCCAGCGCAGGCCGTCAGTTGACGTCCTGAAAACTCTCGATGCGGTCGTGTTCGATGTTCACGATGTCGGCAGCCACTTTTATACTTACGAAGCCACGCTGGGGTATTTCCTCGAAGCCGCAGCCAAAGCCGGAATCGAAATGATTGTGCTTGACCGCCCGAATCCGATCACCGGCTCTTTCGTGCAAGGCGCGATCCCTGATCCCGGGCGCGAAAGCTTCGTGAACTATTTTCCCGTGCCGGTCCGTCACGGCATGACCATGGGCGAGCTGGCAAAAATGTTCAACACCGAGCGTAACATCAATGCTCGGCTGACGGTCGTCCCCATGGACGGATGGATGCGCGGCGACTGGCACGACGCCACCGGCTTGCCCTGGATCAATCCTTCGCCCAACATGCGCAGCCTTACCGAAGCGACCCTGTATCCGGGCGTGGGGCTGGTCGAGGGCACGAACGTTTCGGTGGGCCGCGGCACCGACACTCCCTTTGAACTGCTGGGCGCGCCCTGGATCAAGGGCAGAGAACTGGCGCAGTATCTGAATGCGAGAAATATCTCCGGCGTCCGGTTTGTCCCTATCACCTTTAGTCCGAGCACCAGCAACTATTCCGGCCAGAGATGCGAAGGGGTCAATATTTTCGTTGTTGAACGCAATGCGCTCGACTCGGGGGAACTGGGCGTGGAGCTGGCTTCCGCGCTGCACAAGCTTTATCCCGAGCAGTATCACATGGATCGCTTGATCGAGTTGCTGGGCAACCAATCGGTGTACGACGCGATCGCCTCGGGCCAGGACCCCCGGAGGATCGCTGAAGACTGGCGGGAGCCCCTGGAAAAGTTCCTTCAGGTCCGGCAGAAGTACCTGATTTACAAGTAGCTGTAACCCCGCCGTCTTGCCTCATTTCCGCTAGAATGTCTGTTGACCAATCCGTGGACGCTGTGGAGTTGAGGATGAAAGTTGTCAAACCACCCGCACCCGTAAATCTGATGTATCGCTGTGCTGGCCCCAATTGCGGGACGCTCAAAGGCGCCACCGACCATTGGTGGCTGATGTGGACTTCGTTTCTCGAATTCAACCGCCCGGTGCTCTACCTGTGCCCCTGGGATGACGAGGTTGCCCAGCGCGAAGGCACTCTGCACGTCTGCGGCGAACTCTGCGCTCAGCGCCTGCAGTCCCAGTTCATGGGAAACGTCAGGGAAAACCAGCGCTCGGCCAGCCTGTAGGAAGTAGCCCCAGGGCCAAAATTCCGACAAACTTTCGATCCTCAACCCGCATCGTACTGGGATAGGGTAGTGTGGTCTCGGGCCAGGTTGACTCGTCCTCGGTTGGCCCTTGCTTTGGGGAGTTCATCGATGCGCACAATCATTGTGATGTTCGTGGTGTGTGGCCTAGCAGCGGCCCAGGCAAACTCGGCGGCGCGGCCTGACCCCTCGGCTGCTGACGCCAATCAGCTTTCGATCCCTTCCGGTACCAAAGTCCCGCTGTCGCTCAAGCAATCGATTTCGACCAAGAACGCCCGTGAAGGGGATGCCGTGTACGCCGTGACCACTTTTCCGGTGGTTATCAACGATCGCATCGTGATTCCCGCCGGCACCTACGTGCAGGGCCGGATCAGCAACGTGAAACGAGGCGGCCGGATCAAGGGACGCGCCGAAGTCCTGATGCATTTCAGGACGCTTATCTACCCCAGCGGATACACCGTGGTGCTGCCCGGCGCGGTCGAGAATGTCCCGGGTGCTGAAAAGACTTCGATGAAAGACGAAGAAGGCACCATCCGGCAGGATAGTCAGACCGGGGAGAAGGCCAAGACCGTGGCCACCGCCGCTGGAACCGGGGCGGTAGTCGGTGGTCTCAGCAATGGCGTGAAGGGCGGACTGATTGGCGCTGGAATTGGCGGCGGAATCGGCACTGCGATCGGACTCCTGACCCGCGGCAATGACGTGAGGATGGACGCCGGCACGACTCTCGAAATGGTGATCCAGCGTGAGGTCCCCTTGGATGCCAGCCGCATTCCAAGACAATAATCACGGCCGTGCGGGGCGGGCGAAGGCGCCCGCCTCACACAGTCACCTACTTCAAATTGAACAACGCATTCACATGCGCCGTCACCGCAACCGTCTGCGGCGAGAACTCTTCAGTGGGCGCCGGCGTGGCCCCCGCCACATTCATCTTCATCATCGCTCCAACCATGGGCATCGGACGCACGTTGTCAAACGTGTCTACCGACGCATAAGACAATTCTCCCAGCGTGCGCCCGGCGCTCCGGGCCAGCGAGGCAGCCGATTCATGCGCCCGCCGGTAGGCGTCGTCCACGGCCTTTGCCTTGGCCGCGTCCATATCCTCCAAGGTGTAGTTCAGCGACTGAGTGTCTGTGATGTCCGCATCGGCGAGTTGCTGCACAATGGGCGCTACCTTGGAAAAATCTTTCAGCTTCAACGAAACGCTCGCGTTCACGCGGTATCCCACCAGCTTCCGCTTCGGCGTCTTGTAGTCATACACCGGCTGCAGCGAAAGGGAGCCGAACTCGGCGGTCTTTGGATCGATCCCATTCGAGCGCAGAATCTGCCGTACCTGCTCGGTGGACTTGGAGGCGCGATCATAGGCCTCGCGGGAAGTCGCTTCCTGCGCGGAGATGTTGAATTGCATCAACGCGGTATCGGGATTCGCTTCAAATTTCCCGTCAGCGCCGACGAAAACGCTGTTGGGTTGGGCGGCGACGGTTGGGCGATCCTGGCTGAAAGCGGCAGCCGAAGCTAGCAGCGCAATCAATAACGCAAATGCGGTCTTCATGATTCTCTCCTGACGAGCTACACATGATGCCACAGGATGGAGAGAGATTCAGCTTTGCCGGTGTGGCGCGGGCGCGCCCTCGCCCGCCCCACACCAGCGGCTTACCGCCAGGGAACTCGCAGGGGACGATCCAGCCGCACTTCTAGAATCGTACCTTTTTGCAACTGCAGCCGGTGGTCGCTGAAAATGGTGCGCACTACGGCTGCTGCAGTTCCAGCCCTGGAAGCTATACCGTCGGCGTCCGGGTCATGACGCTGGCCACCTTGGCCTTCCCGTTCGATTTCCCCTTCGTTGCCTATCGTCAGGCCGTGCTCTCCGGGGATGGCAGTGATCGTGGCCAGCAGCGAAGCCCAGCCGCGTTGCGTTTCAATCTGGTCAAAGCTGAGCAGCAGGCGGGGATGAAAGCCGGTGCCGACAGCACTGATATGTCCCCTGATCCTTGCTCCGTGAAGAATCATGGTTTCGTCGGCTCCCATCATGTCTTCTTCCAGTTTGGCCTTGAAGCGTTTCCCGGGCTGGACTCGACTGACATCGAGCTTGTCCTCGAGGCGGATCAGGAAGGTGGTTCCATCGGCGATCGCGTGCGCAGGGGCTGACTTCTGGTCGTGGTCACGCTCCTGGGCATGCAGGGGCACGGTTGCGAAAAGCAAAGCCAGACACCAGAGCCAGCACGAACGAAGCCCAGTCATAGCATGACCTCCGCGGAACCGTCAGCTGGTTGGATGTGAGCAGGAGCGAAATTGCTGCCTCCCGCTGCTTAGAAGCGCTTGTATGAAGGCCAGCTTAAAAGTGCATATGCGATACACGCGAGGTGCTTCGCAAGCTCAGCATGACGCAGCGCGGACGAGACAAGTCACGAGCTCCAACGAGGAAATAATTGGGAATCTACGTGGAACTCTTGGCGGAAGTGGAATAAGCGAAGCGTTGCACCTGGGCGTTGACCTCTTTGCGCAGATCGGGCCAGATACTCTGATCCATCTCAAGGAAGACTTTGACCACTTCGGGATCGAACTGCCGCCCCGAAAACAGTTTGATCTCATCCCGAGCGGCAGTTAGCGATTGTGCCGGGCGATACGGTCGGTCAGAAGTAATAGCATCCAGCGTGTCTGCCACCGAGAACATTCGCGCTCCCAGTGGAATTTCTTCGCCCTTCAACCCGCGCGGATAGCCGGAGCCGTCATACTTTTCCTGGTGAGCGTAGACGATCTCCGCGGCCTCACCAAGAAATGGAATCTTTTTCAGGATTTCGTAGCCGTGGAAACAGTGCTCCTGCATGATCAGAATTTCATCGGGAGTCAGTTTGCCCGGCTTCCTCAGGATGGCATCAGGAATCGCCATTTTGCCGATGTCATGCAGAAACGCGCCGCGAGCAATCACCGCGATCTGGTCTTTCGACAATCCCATGGCGCGGGCGATCGCGATGGTAAAGGCGGTCACGCGCTTAGAGTGGCCTTCGGTCTCGGCGTCTTTCTTGTCCAAAGCGTCGCCCAGAGCTTCGAGCGTGATGTCGTAAGAGCGTTCGAGATCAACCAGAGCTTTTCTCAGTTGTTCGGTGCGGGCCGCGACCAGTGATTCCAGACCGGTCTGGTAGGCGCGGTTCTCCTGCTTCAGACGGCGATTCTCCAGCGCCCGGCGGACCGTGGCCAACAGTTGTTCGCGTTCGAAAGGCTTCAGCAGGTAGTCGTAAGCGCCGTTGCGGATCGCGGCCAGCGCCACCGAAATATCGTGCACCGCGGTGACCATCACCACCGGCATTTCGGGAAAACGTTCCTTGGTTCTTTCAAGAAGGCCGATGCCGTCCAGATTCGCCATCATTAGGTCGGACAGCATGAGCTCGAATTCCTCGCCGGATTCGAGCAGCGCCAGCGCCTCCATCCCGGAGGCCGCTTGCCGGCACTTGTAGCCCGCAGCCATCAGCATGGAAGACACTATCTCGCGGATGGTCTCCTCGTCGTCGACAACCAGGATGCGATCAACTGGCATGGTTTTCTAGAGTATACGGCCAATTCTACCGTAGTTCCGAGATTCCGAAAGTAACCAGAAGGGCAGTGAAAGCCCACTGGACTTCCGGGGAAGCGTGCTATTAAGGGAATGAGCGCTTCACCCCCGGTCGCGATGAATCCATTGAATTTTTCTACCTGGCTTGCGTTGGGGGACCTTACTGTCCCCGGTCTGACCCCACAGGAGTCGGCGGCGCTAGTGCTGCTCGCCGCCAGCCTGCTGGTTTTCCGCGCCTTTCGTGAACGCTACTTGCTGATTTGGACCTTGGGCTGGCTGGCATATTTTGTGTCCCGCTGGACCCTTGCGGCGACTGCCGGGCCTGTTCCTCCGTACCTGACAGCGATCTCACAGGCGGAGTTCGTTTTGGCCGTGTGTCTGTTCGCGGCAGCGATCTTTGTCTACACCCATGCGCGCGGCCTGCTGGCGCCGCTATTGCTCATTACGCTGACCGTAATGGCCTTTGCCGTGGCGCGGGTCTGGTTCTGGCCGGAGTCCATCACCCTGCGCGTGGCTCTGGAAGTAGCGTACCGCATTGTCGCGGCGACTGCCGCATTCCTGCTGATTCGTTACCGCTGGGCACGCTGGGAAATCGGCCCTTGGCTGCTGAGTATCAGCATGCTGCTGCTCCATCTCCGCTGGGATCCCCTCACCTCGCACTTGCCCTCCGGCTTCGGCCTGATGGTCTGCCTGATCGCCGGGTTGAGTATGCTGCTGCTGGTGTTTGACGATTACAAGTTGCACATGCGGCGGCTGGGCGTGGTGAACGCGCTCACGACGAGCATCACTCGGGCCCAGCACCACGGACCCATCATGGCCACCGCACTCGAGGAGCTCAAAGGGCTCATGCGCGCGAAGGCCGCCTGGTTCCGCCTGCTCGAAGGCGATCGCATGGTCATTGCTCAGCAGATCGGCCTTTCCAACGATTTCGTTCAGGATCGCCAGTCCGTCCCACTGGACGATGACTTCGAGCGTACCCTCGGCGCCACCGCACCGGTGGTGCTGGAGGCATCCGCCGCCGCGGAGACGGTCCGTCCCTATCTCAAGAACGAAGGATTTCACCATATCGTGATGGTGCCGGTGCTGGGCAAGAAATCAGTCATCGGGACCTTGGCTCTGGGCAGCCGCCATCGCCTGCACTACTCGCCCGATGAAATGGAATTCCTGATCACCACGGCCCATCAGTTGGGACTGGCAGTTGAGAACCTGCGCCTGGTGGAACAGATTCTGCGCTCTCATCGGCAGTGGACCAACACCTTCGATTCCATCCATGACCTGGTCCTGCTGCACGACTCGGAATTCCGTGTGATGAAAGCGAATCATGCCCTGCTGGAGCGCCTGCATCTGGCGCCCGCCGACGTTGTGGGTCAGCTTTGCGAGAGTGTGCTGCCGCACAACCAAGGGCAGTGGAAAGGATGTCCCTACTGCGGACATGCGGAAGACGGTTTCCACGAAGGAACCGATTCCAGCTTTGGCGGCTTCTGCATGGTCTCCACTTCCTCATATGTAGAGCAGGGAAGCAAGCAGAAAGGCACGATTCACGTGGTGCGGGACACCACCGACCGGCGCATCGCCGAGGAGAAATATCACCTCCTCTTCGACCAGATGCAGGAAGGCGTCTTCGTCGCCACGCCCGAAGGCAAGCTACTGGATTGCAACGACGCCTTCATCCGCATGTTGGGACACACCGGCCGCGAAGAACTGATGGCGCTCAACGTTGACGCCGAGCTTTACGCCTCCCAGGACCAGCGTGACGTGTTCCGGCGCGAAGTGGAACTGCACAACTACGTGCGCAACTTTGAAGTCACGCTGCGCCGCAAGGACGGCACGATGCTCACCGCCATGGAGAGCAGTTTCGCCACCCGCAACGCCGCCGGAAAGATCGAGCGCTACCAGGGTTTCTTGCTCGACATGACGGAGAAGAAGCGCGCCGAAGACGAAATTCGCCGCCGCAACCGCGAACTCAACGCGTTGAATGCGATGGCGGTGATCGCCACCCAGTCGTTCGATCTCGACGAAATTCTGAACCTTACTCTGCGCCAGGTGATCACGCTGCTCGGCGCCGAGACCGGTTCCATCTACCTGTGCGATCTGGATGAGACCACTTTCCGCCGCCGTGCAGGATGGGGACAGCGCAGCGCGGGACGCGCCCGCCTCTCTGAAAGCAAGTTCACGGAAGGCTTTGGCGAGCTGGTGACTCGATCCCGCACCGAAGTGATTACCGCAGAGTATGTGCCGCATCTCCCGTCCCAGGTCGCGGAATTCATTCGTGCGGACGGCCTGGCATCGTGGATATGGGTGTTGCTGTGGGGAAAAGACAAGCCGATCGGCATCATGGGCATCAGCAGCCGCGAGAGTCGCGAATACACCAGCAATGACGAGAGTCTATTGGTCGCGATTGGCCGGCAACTCTCCACCACCGTCGAGAAAGTCCGGCTGTATGAAGAAACTTGCCGCGCCTACGAAGACTTGCGCCACACGCAAGAGCAACTGCTGCAGAGCGAAAAAATGTCGGCGGTAGGACAGCTGATCGCCGGGGTCGCCCATGAACTCAACAATCCGCTGACCGCGATCCTTGGTTACGCTCAACTGCTCGAGAGCGAAGGACTGGAAGAACGCGCGGCTGATTTCGTCAGCAAACTTTTCAAGCAGGCGCAGCGCACTCACCGGGTGGTGCAAAACCTGCTGTCGTTTGCCCGCCAACGCAAGCCGCAAAAAGAGCAAGTTGACATTTGCAAGGTGCTGGACGAAACCCTGGCCCTGCGCGATTACGACTTGAAAGTCAACGACATCAAGGTGGAACGAGACATCGTATCCGCCATTCCGGCGGTTACCGCCGACCCACACCAGCTGGAGCAGGTTTTTCTGAATATCATCAACAACGGTGTGGACGCGATGCTGGAATCGGGTCGAGCCGGAACGTTGAAGGTTCGGGTATATACCGAAGAGGGAACTGTCATCACCGAGTTCCAGGACTCCGGCCCCGGCATCAAAGAGCCCAACCGCATCTTCGATCCCTTCTACACCACCAAGAGCGTAGGCAAGGGCACCGGCCTGGGGCTCAGCATCTGTTACGGAATCATCAAAGAACACGGGGGAGACATCTCCGCCCGCAACCTTGAAGCTGGCGGGGCGGTCATCGAAGTCCGTCTCCCGGCCAACGGCAGCGCCGGGGTTCCCGAACCGACCCTACCTGGATCGCCGCGTACGTCAGTCATCGAAGGCAGCGTTCTTCTAGTCGAGGACGAAGAGGCAGTCCTCGAATTCGAGCGCGATGTGCTCTCCGGCGCGGGCGCCAGAGTCGTGACCCTGATGAACGGCGACGAAGTAAAAGCCAGACTGCTGCAAGAATCCTTCGATGCAATGATTATCGATGGCAAGATGGCGAATGGATGGAACGGGCCAGACGTCTATCGCTGGATCGCCGAAAATCGACCCGGCCTGGAAAAGCATCTGATGTTCACATTCTCCACCGCGGTCGAACCCGAAATCCGCGCCTTTCTGCACGACAACAACGTACCCTACCTGGTGAAACCCTTCGAGGTAGGCGACCTGATCTCCCAGGCCCGCCGCCTGCTGCAAAAGACCCAAGCCGCCGTCGCCGGCTAACAATGATGTGGACGCGAGCGTCCTCGCTCGTGTCACCACAGACTATGCGTTCCTCAGAGAGTTTTCCGCAGCGAGCGCCCAAATTCCCGCAGCGCCGCCTCATTCCGCCGATACCACATCCAAAGCCCCAACTTCTTCGCCTCTACCACGCCCGCCTTAGTCAAAATCCTCATATGATGCGAAATCGTAGGCTGGGACAAGTGAATGCGCTGCTCAATGTCCGAAGCGCACAACCCCACGTCCTTGCCGATCGAACAGCCGCCTCGTTCCTTAAGCGCCTGCAAGATTCGCCGCCGGGTTGGGTCGGCGACAGCATGGAAAATGCGATCCACTTCGTGCTCTGTCATGGCAGCAAGCAATAAATCATGCATCGACAGATGTCAATGTGCGAACCTCGGGCGTCGGACCTCAGGCCAGGCGAGATATGTGAAACTTTTCCGATCAAATCCTAGTCAAATGGCGTAGTGGGATGCCGAGGTCCGACGTCTGACCCCGAGGTCCGATTTTGCTATTCGAAGGCAGTGATCGCAGACAACTCGAGAAGTTAAAGAAGAGCGCGGGCCTGTTGCCTCCCGGCCAGTCGCTCACGCTTAAGTGGCCTGTGCTGCACTACGGCTCGGTGCCGAGGTTTGACCCGGAAACCTGGGACCTCCGCATCACCGGACTCGTCGAGTCTCCGTTGACGCTGAGTTGGAAAGAGTTCAACGCCCTGCCCAAAATCCAACGAACCAGCGACTTCCATTGCGTGACCCGATGGAGCCGCTTCGACAACCGCTGGGAGGGCGTGGCCTTCCAGGAACTGCTCGCCCGCGTCCACCCCAAGATGGAAGCGGCATATGTACTGGTACACGCCGAACAGGGATTCACCGCCAATGTCCCCCTGGCCGATCTCGATCACCTAGAAGTCTTACTCGCCACTCACCACGACGGCGAGCCCCTGACGGCAGAGCACGGCTATCCGCTGCGCCTGATCGTTCCTCACCTCTATGCCTGGAAGTCAGTGAAGTGGTTGCGCGGCCTGGAATTTCTCGATCATGACGTAGCTGGATTCTGGGAACAAAATGGCTACCACATGTACGGAGACCCTTGGAAAGAGCAAAGATTCAGCAGGTAGGACGGGCGTCAGAACCCGGGCATCGGACCTCTGGCGTCAGACTTCCGACTTCGATGGTAGCCCGGTTCCCACCGCCCCCAACGGCGTCATCCTGAGTGGCCTTCAGCCCACGAAGGATCTTGCGCGTAATATCCAAATCGCCACCCTACACCACATCCGCTTCACGATCCGCTTCACGCCAGATGCTTCATCCGAGGAAGACCTCTGCCGACGGCCGACGTCTGACGCCCGCTCTATCACTTCTTCAAAATCGGATTGTACCCGTCCTTCACCAGTTGGCCACGGGCGCCCTCCGCGTCCTTAATGTCCGAGAACGGCCCAACCTGCACGTGGAACAGCTTGTCTGCCGGCGTGTTGGCGGCGAAGGCGGCGTATTGCTTCTTCTTCAGCGCGTCCACCAGGGCGTCGGCGTCTTCCTGTTTGCTGACTGCCGCTACCTGCACGAAGTAGTTGTTCTGGCCTGCAACCACTGCTGTCGGGTCCGGGGGTGAGTCGTTGTCGGCCGAAGTAGCTTTGGCAGCAGGGGTTGCGGGGTCGGCAGTTTTTGCCGTGAGCTCGGCATTTGGATCTTTCTGTCCAACTGCCTTATAGAACGTCAAATCCGAGGGGGCGTGAGGCTCCGGCGCCTTGACTGCCGTGGGGCGAGTGCTGCCGGACACGCCAGCTGCTGCCTGGGCATCGCCCACCGACTTAGCGGAATTCTTGCCCAGCGAATATCCCATTCCGAAGAACACTGCACACAGCGCTACCAGCCCAAAAAAAAGGACCAGCATCTTGCCTGTGCCCAGCGTGATCTCTGTGTCTTCAGAAACCGCCATATTTCACTCCACCTCGCCGCCTGGCATCGGAATCGCTACTTCAGCTCTTGTCCCCGTCGGATTTGTTCAGGAGTTTCTGGAGCCCGGAGAAGAAATCCACTGGAACCGGGAAGATCACGGTGGTGTTTTTCTCCACTCCAATTTCAGTCAAGGTCTGTAGATACCGTAGCTGCACGCTGACTGGTTCCTTAGCCAGCAAGGCGGCGGCATCCACCAGCCGTTGCGCAGCGGAGAATTCACCTTCCGCGTGAATGATCTTGGAACGCTTTTCGCGTTCCGCCTCCGCCTGCTTGGCCATGGCGCGCAGCATGGACTCCGGCATATCCACCTGCTTGACTTCCACATTCGTAACCTTCACTCCCCACGGGGCGGTGTGCGTATCCAGAATGCTTTGCAGGCGCAGGTTGATTTTTTCGCGATGGGAAAGAAGTTCGTCGAGTTCCTGCTCGCCCAGGACGGAACGCAGCGTGGTCTGCGCGAACTGCGAAGTCTGGTAGACGTAATTGGAAACTTCAACGACCGCCTTGCGCGGCTCGATCACCCTGAGGAAGATGACGGCATTTACTTTCAGCGTCACGTTGTCGCGAGTGATGATGTCCTGGGGAGGGACTTCCAGCGCTTCCTGCCGCAGCGAAACCCGCACCATGCGGTCCAGGGGCGCGAAGACAAAAATGAGTCCCGGCCCTTTGGCATCGGACAACAGGCGCCCCAGACGGAAGATTACGCCGCGCTCATATTCGGCCAGGATCTTGATGGAGCTGAGGAAGTAAAGGACAACAACGATAATAACGATCCCGGTAAATGACAGACCCATCCGAAGCCTCCGCGCCTGAACATCAGGAACGCTTCTGTGGCGGATTGTACCGCAACATATGGTTAGGATACGGCATCTCCCCGGGGATGGGAGTGCCTCGCAAGATGCCAACACACCTGCTCAAACCGTGTTAGCGGCCGGAGCGGGCTGGGTTTCCGACGAGGGCTCCACGCGTAACTGCAGTCCGTCCACGCCGAGAACCACGACCGCCTGTCCGGCAAGCACGGCACTCGCAGACATTGCATCCCAAAGCTCGCCATGAACGAAGATTTTCCCGCGTGGTGCGAGTTCCGTTTGCGCGATGCCGATTTCTCCCACCAGCCCCTGCGCTCCGGTCACGACTTTGTTGGCTCGTGCTTTCAGAGCGATGCTCATGAGGAAGACGGTGATCCCACCCAGCGGAATGCTCACCGCCAGCGCGGTCACCAGATGCACTCGCATTTCCGGAATGGGTGCGTCAACCAGCAATAGTCCGCCCAAGACCATGGTGACCATTCCGCCGATGGCCAGAACGCCGTGGGCTGAAAACTTGGCCTCCAGCGCGAACAGGGCGAATGAAGCGAAGATCAGCACCACAGCGGCAAAACGTACCGGTAGAAGATTGAGCGCGAAAACCGCCAACAGGATGAACACGACTCCTACCGTCCCGGGCACCACCGCGCCGGGATGGTTGAACTCGGCATAGAGCGACAACCCTCCGATGGCCAGAAGGATGAACGCAATGTTGGGATCCATGATGAAGGCCAATATCCGCTGCTTGAGGGTCATGTCAAACGGGCGGATGGTTTCATTCTCCAGGTTAAGCGTGATCGTCTTCCCATCGAAACGTCTGACGGTTTTTCCCTGCATCTGCTGCAGCAGGTTCTGTTCGCTGGGGGCAACGTAGTCAATCAGCTTCTGGGTGAGGGCTTCCTGTTCGGTGAAGGACTTCGACTGGCGCACTGTGCTCTCGGCCACTTCGACATTGCGTCCGCGCTTGGAAACCACGGAGCGCATGAGCGCAGCGGCGTCATTCTCCATCTTCTCTTTCATGACGTCGTCCACTTTGCCACCGCCCAGCGTGACCGGATGGGCCGCGCCGGTGTTGGTCCCCGGAGCCATGGCGGCGACGTCCGCGCTTTCGAGAATGAAGAACCCTGCCGACGCCGCCCGGCTTCCGCCAGGCGTAACGTAAATAATTACCGGAACCGGCGATGCCAGAATTTTCTCGATGATATTGCGAGTGGATTCCAGCAGGCCGCCGGGCGTATTCAGCTCGATCAGCAATGCCTGGTCTTTGTCGCGCTCGGCCTGCGCCAGGGCACGTTCGATGTACTCCTCTGTGATGGGATGAATGGCGTCGTTGACAACAATTTTCAACACCTCCGCTGCGGAGGGAACGGATGCCCCCAACAGCAAGCCGACAACACCCAACCAGCGCGAAACGGAAATCAATTTCATCACGCCAACCTCTGGTTCCTATTGTCTCTCAAAAGGTCCACCTAGGGGCGGGTGCTCCCACCCGCCCCGCCGAGCATCGCTCGGCAAACCTGGCAAGCGGAATGCAGTTCAGGATGATTCCCGACTTGGCGAGCTTTGCTCGCTCGCCGAGGGCGTCCGGGCCAAGGTATTTCGTAGAGCCCTTTCTAGCCCTTGAACCTCCAGCGGGTAGCGCTTTCCATGAATTTCTTCTCGTATAGTCCGAAGACCAGGCTCGGGCGAACCGCAAACACCGGCTCTTTCATGGAGAGAATGTCCTGCGCCATGCCCGACATATCAAAGTTGTACTTGGGCTTGTATTTCTTGAGAAACACACGGCGGACCGGAACCTCTGCGATTTCGGCAACGCCCTCGACCACGACCGCTTCCTCTGCCTTTTCGGTGCAAACCACGCAGCGCGGATTTTCGGCAAGATTCCGGGCCTTGCGCGACTGACTGCCCGTGCTGAACAGGAAAGCACCGTCCAGCCAGAGGCCCCAGACCACCATGGTGTGCGGAGATCCGTCCGGCTTCACGGTAGTAATCCAGTAGTTGTGACTCTTGCGCAGACGCTGTTCCGCCCACTTCCAGGGCAGGAGTCCTTTTGTACTCTTCGGCATTCCGTACCCGGGCATTTCCGGACGGCTGGGCTTGGGTCCGGCCTTCTTGCGCTGTTTTGTCATGCGGTATCCTCCGCGCGACAACATCATCGAAGCGAGACGGGAGGAATGTCAATTGCAACGTGCGCCACAGACCAAGTGGGGACCGCCGCTCCCGGCCGTCCCCACCTGGTTTGTGGATGACTACGGCTTTTGCGTCGGACGCAACAGCACTTCGCTGACGAACGATTGCGGCCGCTGCGTCACCAGCATGGCCACGACGTGAGCCACATCGTCCGACTGAAGCATCTTCTTCGGATCCTTGCCTTCGTGCGGGCTCAGGTCGGTATGAACCGATCCGGGGCAAACCACCGACACTCGGATATTGTGGACGCGCAGTTCTTCCGCCACCGAGTAGCTCAGCCCGTTCAATCCCCACTTGGAGGCGGCGTAGGCCGCGCCGTTCGGCAGGGCATTCTTTCCTGCCAGGGAAGAGATGTTCACGATGTGCCCGCTGCGGGCGCGAATCATCATGGGAGCGAAGCTGCGCATGCAGTAGTACACGCCGCGAAGGTTGGTGTTCATGACCTGCTCCCATGAAGCGGGAAGCATCTGGTGCAGCGGGCCGGCAAAGCTGCCCACGCCGGCGTTGTTTACCAGAATGTCAGCGCGGCCCGAGTTGCGCTCCACCAGTGCAGCGAGCGCTTCGACCGAACTTAGGTCAGTCACATCGCACTCGGCGATTTCAGCCTTGCCGCCCGATTTAAGGATGGCTTCAGCTGTGCCTTCAAGGGGCGCCCGCCGGCGTCCGCAAAGAAAAGTGACGGCTCCCAGACGGGCCAACCGGCGGGCGATGGCGGCTCCAATGCCCCCGCCCGATCCGGTAACGATTGCCACTTGTCCTTGCAGGGCGTTTTCGGTTGCATCTGCCATAAGCCAACAGCCTCCGGGCTGCCTGTTTTGGTTCCTATTTCGAGGGCACGCAAACGGCCTCGCCCGCATCTTACAAGACCGGGAGATAAACCGTTGTAAAGACAAACTTGCCTTAGACGAGACACATACTTATAATCCGCCTCACCGGAAACGCTGCCTGGGCGTGCTGATAGTCGGCGGTGTATTTCCGGGGCCCGTCCGAATGGGCACAGCATGTTTTGTGAAGACCCGCGCTGTCTGGCTTGGGCGATACCTCGGCGCTGTCGCCGTTTTTCCCGAATATCTAAGGAGCGATTCGAATGAAGACGAGTCTAGTGGCGCTTTTGCTGGTGTTGGCTAACTTGGCATCGGGTCAGGCGCCGGCGCCGCCGGCGTCTCAACCGCAGGCATCTCCGGCACCGGGCCAGACGCAAAAGAAGGAAATCAAGGATCCGGCCGAATACAACGCCTACGTGGGTGCGGTACAGCAGACAGATCCCGCCGCGAAAATCAGCGGACTGGAAGCCTTCCTCACTCAGTATCCCAACAGCGTGATGAAAGAAGACGCGCTGGAATTACTGATGGGAACCTACCAGCAGGCCAACAACCAGGCCAAGGTGATCGAGACTGCGAATCGTCTCCTGGTGGCCAACCCGGACAACGCCCGCGCCCTCGTGCTGCTGGCTTATAACGAGCGCGCCGCCCAGAAGTGGGCAGACGCCAAACAGCACGCCGAGCGTGGCTTGCAGGCTGTCGAAAAGATGGCCAAGCCGGATGGCGTTTCTGACGCGGATTTCACCAAGCAGAAAGCACAGCTCAGCGGGTTGCTGAACAGCGTTGCCGGATTTTCCGCCCTGCAGCAGAAGGACTATGCGTCGGCGCAAAAGTATCTCCGGCCCGCTGTCGAAGGCGATCCTAACAACGTAGAGAACGTCTATCCGCTGGCTCTTTCGTATTTGACCGCTACTCCTTCCGACGATGTAAATGGACTCTTTTTCATCGCCCGCGCCGCCAACCTGGTCGCCGATCCGGCGGGGAAGGCGTCGATCATCAAGTTCGGACACAGCCGGTACGTGAAGTATCACGGCTCGGAGCAGGGTTGGGATGATTTGCTGGCTCAGACCAAGACCACGCCGCTACCTGCTGCGGGGTTCACCATCGCGCAGTATGTTCCTCCCACGCCGCAACAGCAGGCAGCAGAACTGGTGAAAACGAAAAAGCCCGAAGAGATGAGTTTCGCGGAATGGGAACTGGTTCTCTCCGTCGGAACGCAAGAAGACCAGGACAAAGTGTGGAATTCTCTTAAAGGCAAAAATCTGCAGATGGCAGAAGTTCAGGTCATCTCCGCTTCGCCGACCAAACTGGAGCTGGCAGCCAGCGTGGACGACATTGACCAGAAGCGTGCCGACATCGAGCTTGCGTTCCCCGGGCCGATCCCGGCGAGGAGCCTGCCCAAGGTGGGAGACAAGATTAATTTTGAGGGCACACCAATGTCCTACACTCCCAGCCCGTTCGTCATGGTCATGGAAAAGGGCGCACTCTTGACCAAGGCCGCACCTGCTGCACCGGCAAGGAAGCCGCCGGTGCACAAGAAGCCGCAGTAAGGCAAGTGTTAGTCAGATGGGAAAAAGGCAGCCCTCAGGCAGGGGCTGCCTTAATTTTTGGAGTCGGATGGAGGACCGGCGTCGCGCCCGTCCAGGTCAGCTGAGGATTGTTCCGGAGCAGCCAGAATCTCTAGCGCATCGCTTTCTTCTCATACCCAACCGGCCGCGCGCTCCGTGGCGGACGCTTAACCCCATCACGCAGCTGCCGTACGTCAATCTTGAGTTCTGAAATGGTGCGGCTCAGAGTGTTGCGGTGCATGCCAAGCTCGCGCGCGGCGCGGCACTGGTTGCCTTTGTTCTCCTGCAGGACGGTCAGGATAAATTTCTTTTTGAATTCGCGTACAGCTTCGGAATACAGAATATTACTCCGGTACATCTGCATGATAAGGGCTTCGAGCTGATCTCTCACGGCATCTCTCTTTCTGCGCGAAGAATCGCTGGCCGTAAAGACTGCCAATCTTAAATAATGTTCTGTCGACTTCTTACTTCACCGGGCTTGAGACGGTGCGGCACCGCCCGGAACCGTCTGCGGCATACGGCGCAGCAAATCCAGTCCCTGATAAAACCTGGCCCGCAATTCCGCGGGAGCGACCCAGATGGCGGCCCGCCCCACCGCCTGGAAATACGGAGCCCACTCAGAATCTGCCAGCCACCTGGATGTCGGCGTGAACGCGGTCATGCTCACCACAATCACAGCCACAATCAGGCAGCCCCGCAGCAACCCCAACGCCCCACCCAGAAGCCGGTCGAGAAAGCTGAGACCGGACTTCTTCATGACCCATCGGGCAGTCCGGCCAGCTATACCGGCGGCCACTGCGACGGCAAAAAAAATGATCAGGAACCCTGCACTCTCAGCCAGCCAGGCCGATTTCAGGTACTTCTCAAACCAACCGGCCAGCCGCTGATACTGCCACGCCGCCACCAGGTATCCCGCTACCAGGCCCGCCAGGTGAAATGCCTCCTGGAAGAACCCCGAGTAAGCCGCCTGGATCGTTGACGCCAACACCACCAGGATGATGACCCAGTCCGCGCCGTTCATGCCGCCTTCCTGCGGTCCACGGTGCGGTTAAACATCCAGCTCGAGTCCTGTGAGCTGGTGGTAAGCCTCGACATACTTCTCGCTGGTCCGGCGCGCCACTTCGGCGGGAAGAGCCGGCGCCGGCGGTTGCTTGTTCCAGCGAATCTCTTCCAGATAGTCCCGCACGTACTGCTTGTCAAACGACTCCTGCGCCTGACCGGGAGCATACTTGTCCGCCGGCCAGAAGCGGGAAGAGTCCGGAGTAAGCACCTCGTCCGCCAGGGTGATGCCGCGGGCAGTGCGTCCGAACTCGAACTTGGTGTCGGCGATGATAATCCCTTTTTGCAAAGCGTAGTCCGCGGCCTTCGTATAAACCGCCAGAGTGAGATCGCGCAGCTGGCCGCTCAGTTCGGGTCCGACCAGCTTGGACATCTCGGCAAACGAAATATTCTCGTCGTGTCCGCTGGTGGCCTTGGTCGAGGGCGTGAAGATCGGCTCAGGCAACCGGTCCGATTCCCGCAGGCCCTTGGGCAAGTTCAATGCCGCAGACCCGTGCCGGTGGCCTTGTACTCCTTCCAGGCCGATCCGGAAATGTAGCCTCGCACCACACACTCCACTGGAAACATTTCTGCGCGCGCCACGATCATGGAACGTCCGCGCAGTTGGTCGGCGTACTGTCTGCAGCGGCGCTGGATATTGACTGACGTCGGCGGTAAGAAGATGGTTGGGTACCAGGTCGCGAAGAAATTCAAACCAGAAGAGCGAGATTTGCGTCAGCACCCGGCCCTTGTGAGGGATGCCGGTGGCCAGCACATAATCGAACGCGGAGATGCGGTCGGTGGCCACGAAACAGCAGACGATCTGCGTCCAGGGTGTAGACGTCGCGCACTTTGCCGCTGGCGTGCAGTTTCAGTTCGGGGAAGTCGGTCTGCAGCAAAACGGAGTCGAGAAGTTCAGGGCTCATGAGTGAAATTCTACAGGCAGAAATCGTCGCGTATTCTAGTCCTAAAGAAATTTTTGTCAACGGCTTGTCTCGCGGTCTCTGGCGTACATAGCGCAGTCTACAGAATGCAATTTAATTGACATGTTCGGCAGGCGGCTGGATTGCCCGCCAGTCAAGGCTTTTGGCCGGTCTGGATTGTGGAAAAACTGAGGAAGCCTGTGCAAGGATGGGAGTGCCACGAATCACAGACGCCGGCGACCGCACACGAGACTGCGTTATACTTGAGCTGCGATGTCGGCCGATCCTCAAAAGACGTTTTACCTGGAAATTTTCGGCTGCCAGATGAACGTCCACGATTCGGAGAAGGTCGTCGGCACGCTCCTGTCCGCAGGGATACCGGCAGGTTTCCACCGTCGAAGAAGCCGGGCTGATCCTCTACAACACCTGTTCCATTCGCGATAAAGCCGAGCAGAAAGTCTTTCACCGCCTGGCCGACTACAAGAAGCTACAGAAACAGGGCAAGCGTTTCGGGGTGCTGGGCTGCGTGGCGCAGCAGGAAGGCGAAAAGATTTTCGAGCGCGCGCCTCATGTTTCGATGGTGTGCGGCTCGGCATCGTATCGCAACCTGCCGCAAATGCTGGTGCAACTCGAGGCAGGGAAGCAGCGCATTACCGGTCTCGACGATCGCGAGACCGACGAGTGCTTCGAAACCGAATTCACCGCCCGCACCAATCCGCACCGCGGCTACCTCACCATCATCGAAGGTTGCGACAAGTTCTGCGCCTACTGCGTGGTGCCCTTCACGCGCGGCAAGGAGCGCAGCCGCACCTCCGATTCCGTTCTGGCGGAAGCCCGGCAGATGGCCGATCTCGGCTACACCGAAGTTCAACTTCTGGGCCAGAACGTGAATTCGTACAAAGATCCGTCGGGAAAGAAGACCTTCGCCGAACTGCTGGCTGCGGTGGGCGAACTTGCCGGCATCCGGCGGGTACGGTTCACCACTTCGCATCCCCGTGATTTTGGCCGCGACATTATCGAGGCCATCGAGTCGGTCCCGACCCTCTGCGACCACGTGCACCTGCCGGTGCAGAGCGGGTCCGACCGCGTGCTCGACGCCATGCAGCGCCTCTACACCCGCGAGCAGTACCTGGAACGCATCGTCCTGGATGAAGGCGGCCAAGCGGGAGATCAGCATCACGTCCGACATGATCGTCGGCTTTCCGGGCGAAACCGAGGCGGATTTTGAGCAGACCCTGGCACTGATTGACGAAGTCGAGTACGACAGCATTTTCTGTTTCAAGTATTCGCCGCGTCCGAATACGCCGTCGCTGAAACTGGAAGACGCGATCCCGGACGAAGAGAAATCCCGCCGGCTGATCGTCTTGCAGGAGAGACAGCGGGAGATCCAAAGACGGCGCTATCAGCGCCATGTGGGCCAGATCCTTGAAGTAATGGTTGAAGGGAAGAACGAGGCCCGCGGACAGTGGATCGGCCGCACTTCGCAGAACAAAACGCTGAATTTCACCGCGCCGCAGGCGGCGGTTCCAGAAGCAGGCAGCTATATCCCCGTGGTTACCACCGGGAGCTTTCCCAACAGCCTGTTGGGCGAAATGGTGATATAAGGAGCGAAGAGCGATTTCAGATTGGATTTAGATTGCAGATTCAAAACGGTAGTAATCTGCAATCTAAAATCCATCTGAAATCGGTTTCGGGGGCCACGATGGAAGTCGAAATGAAAATTCGCGGGCTCATGATGGATCCAGTCACCAACATGCCCATCGTGATTCTGAAGGACACCAGCGGCGACGCCGTCCTGCCCATCTGGGTGGGGATTTACGAGGCCAACGCGATCGCCCTCGAGATCGAAAAAGTCAGCACGCCGCGGCCCATGACCCACGACCTGATCAAGAACGTCCTGGTCGGACTCGACACCCAGGTGCACAAAGTCGTGGTCACGGAGCTTCGAGAAGACACGTTTTACGCCGTGATCTGGATGGAGCGGCAGGGAAACGTGATCAGCATCGATTCCCGTCCGTCCGACGCGCTGGCTCTCGCACTGCGCGTGGATTGCCCGATCTTCGTCGAAGACGACGTCCTGAAGAATTCCAAGCTGGCAGCCAACGTTTCCGACCGCGTCACCAGCGAGGAGCTGCGCAAGTGGCTCGAAGGTCTGAATGACGAGGATCTGGGCCGATACAAGATGTAAGACAGCTTTTAGCTCTTAGCCATTAGCTCTTGGCTAAAAGCTAAGGCTAACAGCTAAAAGCTTCTTCATGCCTGATCCCGCCGAACAACTTCAGCGTATTTATCTCGCCGGATTCGAACTCCAGACATTCGACCGTTTTCCCAAGTGCGTCGGCGTGGTACGCGACAGTTGCATTGCATTGCTCGTGCCCTCGGTCGGCGGACTGCAAATGCTGGGCACGCCCGGCTGGCGCATGGGGGAGGCTATTGGAGTGCTGACCCAGCAGGAAGGCCGCCAGGTCTTCCAGGCCAAGCAGGAGATTGTGGACGCCACCCCTGAGAGACTGGAAGCCCTCCGTAGGTTTCGGACAGATTTGCAAGCGATTCTGACCGGGCAACCCTAGCGATAGCCGGTCCGATTGCAGATCATTGCGTCCACTCGTATGGGAGGTGTGGAGAAAGGCCGAGTAAATTCGACGGCCACCTGATGCGAAAGGGGTCCGAAGCGGGTGGCGGCCAAACATTAGTTTACATAATACTAGTTATCGGACATTGTAATTACCGCTCGCTCTCCTTGACAGCCTGCTGCGACCGCCGCACTATCTCTGTCCATGAAACCTACGCTGCTGGCTCTAACCTCCTGCATTTGCCTCGCTGCCCTCCTGACCGGCGCATCTTTGGCCCAGAATCCGGCTGCCCCGGTGGCGCGCCCCGCGATCGTCGGCGTCGCCCACATTGGACTGAAAACCGACGATCTGGCGGCAGCCCGCAAGTTTTACACCGGAATTCTTGGCTTCCAGGAGCCCTTCAGCCTGGATAAAGCGTCCGGCGAAGGCACCGGCCTGCTGCTTACCTATTTCAAGGTCAATGACCACCAATACATTGAAATGTTTCCCGAGCTGACCGATCCGAAGATGGACCGGCTGTCCCATATATCGTTTGAAACCACCGACGCCGAGCAGATGCGTGCCTACCTGGCCAGCCGCGGCGTCAAGGTACCCGAGAAGCTCGAACCCATGCAGGATGGCAACCGCGGCTTTGACGTCAACGATCCCGACGGCCACGACGTGGAGTTCGTGGAGTTTCGTCCCGGCTCCTTGCACAGCCGTAACTTCGGCAAGTTTCTTCCCGACACCCGCATTTCGACGCGCATCATTCACGTCGGCGTGGTGGTGAAAGACCGCGCAGCAGCGGACCGTTTCTACAGAGATATTCTGGGATTCAAACTGCAGTGGTACGGCGGCATGACAGACGCGGACACGGATTGGGTGGCAATGCGCGTGCCCGAAGGCACCGACTGGCTGGAATATATGCTGAACGCGAAAAATCCGGACCCGCACACGCTTGGAGTCATGCACCACTTTTCCTTGGGCGTGCCCGACATTCAGGCGGGATACAAGACTGCTGTTGCGCGGGGATACAAAGGAAAAGAGAAGCCGCAAATGGGCCGCGATGGCAAGTGGCAGTACAACCTCTATGATCCCAACTTCACCCGGGTTGAGTTGATGGAGCCGAAGCCGGTCCAGAAGCCGTGCTGCTCGCCCATTATCGACTAGGGCCACATAGCGGCGGGTGCCCCCGCCGTCCAACCGGGCGAAGCCCCGCTAGGTTTTTGGCGGCTTCAAGGCTGGCGAGCTTCGCTCGCCTGCCCGGACGCGGACCTACGTGGTTCGTCGAACTACCTCTCGCACCGGCTCTGCCGCCAGCACGATTCTGGGATGAAAGAGCGTCCCGGCAATCCGGGTCGCGATGGCGATCAGTTCCCTTTGCCCGGCGAACACCTTCACCAGCCGCGCTTGGGAAAGCTCCGGCAAATTCACCGCTCGCCCATTGCGAATGAGCGCAACAGCTTCTTCGTTGGCGGTGACGCAGGGAAACTCGGGCAGCAACTGGCGCGGATGGATGGAGACGTCTTCAATTTTGCCAGCCTTGCAGCTCGTATCCAGCTCCTCGAGAGTGTGGGCCTGGCTGAGATCGAACTCGCCCAGCATAGTGCGGCGCAGCGACTGCAGGTGCGCTCCACAGCCCAGCTGTTGGCCCATGTCATGGGCGATGGAACGCATGTAGGTGCCCGATGCCACCCGGGCACGAAAACTGGCTTCATCGCCCTCTACTCCCAAAATTTCGAATTCCTTGATTTCCACCTGCACTGGTTTTAGTGCAACTTCCTGGTGCTTGCGGGCCAGTTTGTAGGCCGGCACTCCTTTGATCTTCTTGGCTGAAAACGGGGGCGGCATCTGCTCGATCAATCCTACGAAACGGGCAGCGAGTGGGCGTATTTGTTCAGGTGATACATTAACTTCCTGAACTGCGCTCTGAGCCTCGCCGTCGGAATCGTAGGTATCGGTGGCGAAGCCGAATCGGATCACGCCCTCATAAGTCTTGCTGGAGGCACCGTAAAACTGGGCCAGGCGGGTGAGGTTGCCCGTAACCAGCGGCAGCACTCCAGTGGCAAGTGGGTCCAGGGTTCCCAAGTGTCCGACAGAGGGTTGCTGCAGAATGCGGCGCACCCGGTTGACCACGTCATGCGAGGTCAGGCCAGTCGGCTTATCGATGATAAGAACGCCGTTCATCTGGGGATTGAGAAATTTGGTAATTTAGCTATCGGGGAATTGAAAATTCTGACGTGCCGCATTTCGTTCTCTTTCGAGGCGAATCCGTGGCGGTTCTTGAATTGCCCAATTACTCAATTACCAAATTACCAGATTGCCTGACCTCTCATGATTCCGATTCGCGACGATCAACCCCGGTTCAGCACACCCTACGTCACTTATTTTCTCGTCGGCCTGAACCTGGTGATTTTCTTTTTCGAGGCCAGCCTGACTCCGCAGAGTTTCAAGCTCCTACTTTTTCAGTTGGGCATGGTACCCGCCCACATCACGGCGTTCCTGGGCGGAACCGGCCGGCCGGGATTGGTGGCGGCATTTCTCCCTATGCTGACTTCCATGTTTCTGCACGGCTCGTGGATGCATGTGATCGGCAACATGTGGTTCTTGTGGATTTTTGGGGACAACATCGAAGACTATCTCGGGCACTTCAATTATCTGCTGTTCTATCTCCTCAGCGGATTGGGGGCGGCCTTCGCGCAACTCGTGCTGAATCCTAATTCCCGCGTCCCTACGGTCGGCGCCAGCGGGGCAATCGCAGGGGTTCTGGGCGCATACTTCCTTCTGTATCCGCGCGCGAAAGTATTGATCTGGTTCCCTATTCTGTTTCTCTTCTATTTGCCGGCGTGGGTGACGCTGGGCTACTGGTTCGCCATGCAATTCGTTAGCGGAGCCGCGACATCATTGGCGAGCTACAGCGAAACCAGGGGCGGGGTAGCGTTCTGGGCACACGTTGGAGGCTTTCTCGCCGGCATCATTCTGATCAAGATCTTTCCCGAACGTCCCCGACGCTATCGCTACGGAGCCTGGTAACAGACCTCGGACGTCGGGCGTCAGACCTCGGCTGATTCAAAGGCTGCTAGCGGAGATGGAATCTTCGGCACGGCGCTCTGGCTGACGTCTGAAGGCCGAAGTCCGAAGGCCTATTTTGCATGGCGACGGACAGCGAGAGCAATGGGCAGGCCGACGCAGAACATGTGAGTCAGCAGACTGAGGATGAGCCCGGTCAGTGAAAACGGGGCCTTGCTCTTGGGCAACGCAGACAGAGGCACAACCACCCAACTCATGAACATGTATACCGCGACGCCATACAACATGCCCCAGGCCACCACCCGCTTCCTCAAGAAAACCAACTTGCGACTGGCGGCGTAGTAAACGCCTGCGGCTGAAAACGCGATGAAAAAGTGCAACGCCAGCCCCAGCGCCGCCGTTCCCGACCCGCCCTGGAAAGCCAGCGGCCCCAAAAGTCCGCTGGCAATGCCTTGCAATAATCTTACCGGCTTGCCCCAGCGGATGAATGCGGCAGTGATATCTAACACTCCCGCCCACCAACCGCCCCACAGGATTGCCGGGAGGATCTGCGGCTTCTCCGACACGAGAGTTGTTGCGGTGCCCACGCTCTAGATTCCGTTTGCCCGGTTGCGAATCAGCGAGAGAAATTCCGTACGTGTCTCCTGTTCGTTACGGAAGCAGCCCAGCATGGAGGAAGTCACGGCGGCGGAATGCTGCTTTTCGACTCCGCGCATCATCATGCAGAGATGGCGCGCCTCAATCACGACTCCCACGCCCTGCGGTTCGATGGCCTTCTGAATGGTTTCTGCAATCTGCGTGGTCAGGCGTTCCTGAATCTGCAGCCGTCGGGAAAAGATTTCGATCAAGCGCGGAATCTTGCTGAGCCCGATCACTTTGCCATTGGGGATATACGCTACGTGAACCTTGCCGAAGAACGGCAGCATGTGGTGTTCACACAGGCTGAACATTTCGATGTCTTTGACAATCACCATCTCGTCGTAGGTGACCGTAAAAAGGGCTTTTTGCAACATCGCGTCGGGATCTTCCTTGTAGCCGCGCGAAAGGAATTCCCAGGAGCGGCGGACGCGGTCCGGGGTGCGGACCAGGCCTTCGCGGTCGGGGTCTTCGCCGATGCGGACAATCATTTCGCGCACCAGGTCTTCAAAGGTGGCGCTGGTCAGAGTGGCTGGTTCAACTGATGGTTTCATAGGTCCCATTTCCTTCCTCTACCATCGGGCTTTGGCCGGACAGCCGAGGGCGGCTGTCCCACGGATTCCTTCTTAGCGACCGACCTCTCCGGCCCCTGCGTACTCGAAGGAATTCATCATGGTTTCTTCTATGCGTACCTTGTCCAGATGAGCGTGGGTGAAGCCCCGCTGCAAAATATCGTAGATGGCAGTGCACAAGTTTTCCGTTGTCGGAACCGTCTGCAAAAATTCGGCCCGGGTATTGAGATTTTCCAGGTCGAAGCGGTGCAGAATCTCGCGCTGCACAAAACCATCCAGATCGACGAGGTTGCAGACCATGCCTGTGCTTTCGTCCACCGGCCCACTGACCGTAATTTCGAGCGAATAGTTGTGGCCGTGGCCATACGGGTTGTTGCATTTGCCGTAGGTGGCCGCATTTTCAGCCTCGGACATGGCATGGCTGTGCAACCGATGCGACGCGGAAAACATATAGCGGCGGGTCAAGTGCGCTTTCATGCTTCCCCGTAGAAATCAACAAACAGATCGGGCGTTTCGTAGACCCGCACCCGATGCAACTGCGCCTTGTTCAGCTTCGATAGCAGACGCTGCCATATGGCGATGGCCAGGTTCTCCGTGGTGGGAATCCGGGTGGAAAATTCCGGCACTTCCTTGTTCAGGAAGCGATGGTCCATGGCGTCCAGTACTTCGCGATTTAGCACTTCCTTCAATTGCTTAAGGTCAACCACGAAGCCGGAGCGTGGATCTACTTCACCTTTGACCGTGACCTCGAGTGTGTAGTTGTGGCCGTGGCCATTCGGGTTGTTACATTTTCCGAAAATCCGCCGGTTCTCGTCCGGCGTGAGATCCGGATTGTGGTAGTAGTGCGATGCGGCGAATTCGGCCTTGCGAGTGAGATAAACCATTCGTTCTGCTTTCTAAGACTTCTAGACCGAGCTCCGCTCGGCTGGGCGCTGCTGTCTTATGATGACGGAGTCCGTCCCTGGGTGGTTCCTGGTGCTTTCGTAGGTCCGTCCCTTCCAGCGGACGCTTCCCCTCCTATGAGAGAGTCTGGACCGCAGCAAAAGATACGCAAAGAGGGGTAGGCCGGCCGGCGACAAAGCATTTGACTGCCAGGAAAAATGTGCCTTGCGAATGCGATTGAGAAGAAAACCGTAGATTGTTGCTGCCAACATCGCAGCCGCTATGGCTGGCTTGAAGTGACCTCGCACGGTGGCTGTAACGGCTGCTGCAAGTGCCCCAGCGATCAGAAGAAATTCCGTCAACCTAAGGAGCGCAAGACGGACCGGGGACGGAAACAACAACGCCAGATTCTTGGTCCAGCCTTCGCGGAGTTGCTCGAAGCTGCGGTACATCCGGGTGCGGACAGCATCGCCGCCAAAGCGAAAGAAAATCTTGCGGCCCGAAGCTTTTACGATCCTGGCCAGCGCCACGTCTTCGAGCAGACTTCCGCTCACTGCCGCGTGTCCACCAATCGCGTCGTAGGCTTTGCGTGTGATCAGGAGGTATTGACCATTCGCGGCAGCTGCCGGCGACCGGGGATCGCTAACCAGCGAGGGCCGGTACCTCGCCGCCAGTTCGGCGAAAATGACTGGCATCACCGCCCTTTCCCAGAACCCGTGAACTTCCTGCTCGGGAGAATAGGAAAGCAAAGCGGCGCCATGCTGCCTGGCCTCCCCAACTGCACGAGCCAGAGACCCAGAAAAATGGAAAGTGTCGGCATCCGTAAACAGCAGCCACTCGCCGAGGGCCGCTCTTGCTCCTGCCGCCATGGCGTTGTTCTTTCCCGTCCACCCTGACGGCGGGGCGTCAGCATCGACCACGCGCACTTGCGGAAACGACTGGGCAATCTCGCGAGTACGGTCGGTCGAGGCATCGTTCACCACGATGATTGCAAAGCCAATATCGGCTTGTGCCGCGAGCGAGTCCAGGCAGGCGCCCAGGCAAGCCTCCTCGTTCCGCGCCGGTACGATTACCGACACGGTTGGCGTGCTCGTGACTGTCTCTGGCGCCACCATAGGCCGAATTAGGTATTATAACTTTGTGCGACGAACTCCGGTTTTGCCCGGTGCCCTGGCCCTTCTTCTGATGCTGAGCGGCTGTTACGGCGGCTCGCGGCCTGCCAATATAGGTACAGCGGCACCTACGTTTACGGTTCAGGACAGCGACCGCAAGGTCAGTCTCGACGAACTGCGTGGCAAGGTGGTGGTGCTGAATTTCTGGGCCACTTGGTGTCCGCCCTGCATAGAAGAAATGCCCTCGCTGGCGCAGATGCAGCAGAAGATGAAGGGCAAGGGCGTTGAAGTATTGGCGATCAGCGTCGACGCCGACCAGGGCGCGTACCAGGATTTCCTCAAGGAACACAAAGTTGACTTGCTCACAGTGCGCGACGCCGACCAGAAGAGCAACAACCTTTACGGGACATTCAAGTTCCCTGAGACCTACATCATTGACCGCAATGGAGTCTTGCGCCGCAAGTTCATTGGCGCCATCGATTGGGGCACGCCTGAGATCCAGGACTACCTGGGCAAGCTTTAAGTCACTCTGGAGAGTGCGGTAGAGTCAGGGCGAGGGCTTCCTGCACTGCAGAATCTGGATTTTGTTTTAGCACCGCCGGTTGAGCGGCAAGCTTCTTCTCCAGGTCTTCCCGAGCCATGGCAACGGACGTGTATTCTGGCGTGTCCTTGAACTGTTGCATCAAGGACTGCGACTTCAGAATGCAGGCATAGGCCAATCGGGGAGAAAGGCCTGCATCGCGAAGAAAAAGGCCATAGCTGTAGAGGTCGCTGGCTGTGGCTTGGAAGTCATCCAGTTTGCGATCAAGCTCGAGCGCGTGCTGATAAAGCGGAAGCGCCTGCGCAGTTTTGCCCTGTCCAGATTTGAGTTCCGCTTGGGCGATGCTGGCCGCGCTTTCCATCTTCACTTCTCCGGACTGGACGGCGATTTTCTGTGCCAGCTCATAACTCTTTCCGGCCTGGTCCAGATGATTCGCTTGAATCTGGCACTGCGCTAGCCGCATGACAATCGCGATCAAGTCATGTGCGGGCGGGCGGCTAGCGGTCCCGGCTTGCGCCACTTTGTTCAGAAACATCATGTAATAGGGAATTGCGGCGTCCGCCTTCCCTTCCCGATCCAACTGTCCTGCGGTATAGAGATATGCGGCGACCTGTGAACCATCCAGGGCGATGGCCTGCTTCCAACTTTGGACGGCCTCTTCACCATGTCCCAGTTGATTGGCCAGAATGCCGTGGTTTACTAGCAGATTCACATCCTTGGGGGTATGGCGCAGCGACTCGGTCGTTAGAGCGTAGGCTTCGTCAAAACGATTCTTCTGCGTTAAATAGTTGAGCAGCGCATCCCGTGCAGCGACGTTGGTGGGGTTGACCCGCAGCGCCTGGTTCCAGGCGGCCGTGGCTTCCTGAAATCTTCCCTCTTTGAGTTCTTTCCATCCCAGATGGGTTTGCAGAGAACTATCGTAGGAATCGAGCGCCGCCGCGTGCCTCAGGTCAGGCAAGCTCTCCTGATGAAGTGCCAGGTAGTAGTGCACCTGGTCAATACTTCCCCAGGCCAGCAGAATTACTGCTGCTGCGATGCGCAGCGCGCGGGCCGGCCGTGAGTTCCCCACGACCCGGCGCAACCTGTCTCCCCACCGGTTCCCGTCCTCGGTCGTGGCATCCGACAAGCGCTCACGCGAATTCAGCAACAACGCGGCAATGCGGCTGTCCCGCAGTTTCCAGATGGCACCATCCAGAATGAAGTGATGAATGTTCACCAGCGCGGTGAAAATCAGAAAGCTGGCGGCGAAGTCAGAGTGAAAGAGCCGGCTGGCCAGCCAGGGTCCGGGGACGAAGAGCGCGATGCCGCCTGCCACCAGCACGGCGAAGTACGCAAAGGGACGCCAACCGCCCGCGCCTTTTGCCCCCGCCTCACGACGAGCGTAATAGCTGGTAATCCAGAGATATTGCGCCGAGTGCATGACCGCAAACACTCCACTGCTATAGCGGCTCTGCGGAACAGGCAGTCGTTCGGCAAGGGACAACACCGTCGGCAAGAGAAACCATAGGCATTGCGTGGAATAGAGCGTCAGCGCCGGCAGTAAACGCCGCCAACCCACCTGTTGTGCCAGTCCAGACCAGCCGTAGGCCGAACCGCCGATGAATGCTGCTCCGAGAAGCACGACGGCAACAGAGCTGATCCGTTCGGGAATGCCTGGCGAGACAAACAAGGGATCGTTAGACGGACCGGTGAGGAAGCTCAGAAGCAGGATCAGATAAGAGATCAGGAATGCCGAGTACAATGCTCGTCGCCCTGCGGCCGAGGGACTGGCGCCGCCGCGCCGGGCGAACATCACGAACAGGCCGTAGTTCTGGCCGCTGTAATGCCAGGGACTCCACACCAGGTAAAGCGTGAAAATCCAGGGGATGGCCCGGAACCAGAAGTGCGAAAAAATCAACGTCAATGCAATAAGGGCGGTGATGTGAACCGTAAAAATACGGTACTTCTGAAAATCCGCTTGGTTGTGATAGGCGCGGTAGATCGTCGCCATGTAATGGGGATAGTTGAAGAACAGGGCCAGTCCGTAAAATGCCATCGACCAGCCCAGCGCGCTCGACCCCGAAGCATGGTAAGCCAGCAAGAGCAGGGGCGCGGACCAGGCGCCGCATCCGACGATCAGATCGAGCCAGGGGTTATAGACCCAGACCGCAGGGGCAGACTCGGTTCGCGGTCCGGCAGTAGATGTTTTCATCGCGATTACAGGACCCGGCGACGCAGGCCCGATCCTGCGCGGATTATAAGTTGCCATGGACATGGGCGACGTACACAGAAGGGTTCCGCTAACGGTAACTAAAGTTCTGGGGAACAGTGGAGGCCGCGCGGGGACGCTCGTCCTCCAGTCTCTTAACTCTGCTTTACAATCGATGGGTGAAGACGTGGGACGTCATCATCATCGGGGGCGGGATCATCGGGCTCTCGCTCTCGATTGCGCTGCGCAAGCGAGGCGCCACCGTCCTCATCCTTGAACGCGGACAACCCGGCCACGAAGCATCTTATGCCGCCGCTGGAATGCTGGCCGACTTCCCGCTGGAAATGCCGTCTGCGCTTCAACCCCTCGCCGCCGCCAGCGCGCGCATGTATCCCGAGTTCGTGCATGCGCTGCAAGACGAGTCCGGCATGAGCGTTGATCTGCGCGACCAGGGCACAATTTTTTTTGCCACGCCGGAACACCTCCGTGAGCATCCCGGTCTAGCAACGGACTGTGCGCTTCCCTTACAGCTGGGTGAACTCGAGCCCGCGCTCAGCCAGGTAGATCTTCCGGCGGTCTATTTGAAGGAAAGCAGCGTGGATCCCCGAGCGCTCACTGCGGCCTCGCTCAAAGCCGCCCGGCATCGCGGCGTGGATATCTCTTCCGGGACAACCGCCCGCGAGGTGCTTTTGTCCAATGGACGCGCCACCGGCGTCGGCACCGGCAAGACGGAATACTGCGCTCCCGTGATCGTTAATTGCGCAGGGGCATGGGCCGGGCAACTCTCCCCGCAACAATTTCCGATTCGCCCGGTCAAGGGACAAATGCTGTCGCTGGCAGCGGCATCGCGCAATTTGCTGCGGCATGTCATTCGCGCTCCAGAAATTTATCTGGTCCCACGCAGCGACGGCCGCATTCTGGCGGGAGCGACAGTCGAAGAGGCGGGATATGACAAACGGACCGACACAGATACGATCCAACGCATGCACCGTGCAGCGATCCACCTGGTTCCTGCTCTCGCCCAGGCCCGCATGCTGGAAGCGTGGGCCGGACTGCGGCCAGGGTCTCCCGACAACCTGCCGATTCTCGGGGCCACCCGGACCCCGGGCTATTTCGTCGCGACTGGCCACTTCCGTGACGGCATTCTGCTCACCCCAGTCACCGCGCACGTAATGGCGCAGATGATCATCGGCGGCGAGCTGGAATACGATGTCTCCGCTTTCTCGCCAGCGCGCTTTGAGAGCTGATGACTACCATGCCCATCACCGCCGATCAGATCAGAGACCACTATGATTCTCTGGCTTTCATCTATCGCGCTTTCTGGGGCGACCATATCCATCACGGACTGTTTCTTGACAAACAAGATGCCCCAGAAGATGCGCAGACTCGGATGGTCGACTATTGTGTTGACCTCGTCGGGCTTTCGTCCGGCGTTCATGTGCTGGATGTAGGCTGTGGGCATGGGGGAACCCTGATCCATCTGGCGCAATCCCTGGCGTGCACGGGAACCGGACTTACCCTCAGTCCCAAGCAAGCCAGACTGGCGCGCGAACATTCGGCCCGCGCAGGAGTTGAACCGCGGGTAAATTTTGAAGTTGCAAATGCCGACCTATTCGAGTTCCCTGCCTCGTCGTTCGACCTGGTATGGACGATGGAGTCTTCCGAACACTTCGCCGACAAATCGGGGTACTTCATCAATGTCGCTCATACCCTGCGGCCGGGTGGCCAACTTCTGCTGGCAGCATGGGCGGGCGCGATGGATCGTCCCCGCGTGCGCGAAGTGGGGCGGGCATTTCTGTGTCCGGAGTTGTGGACGACTGAACAATATCAGTCCGCGATCGAGTCGGCCGGAATGAGAGTGCGACGGCGCGAAAATCTCACCGCCAGAATCCTGAGCACGTGGGAGATCTGTCAGGAGCGGGCGCGCTCGGCCCGCGTCGCGGTCAAGTTGTTGCCCCGAACAGCGCGGGAATTCGTGGAGGGTATTGACATCATCCTGGATGCCTACCGCTCCGGCGACCTCACCTACACCGTAATCGTGGCAGACCGCCCTCGTAGCGCCGGCGTCTCACCGGCGGTCCTGCGGGCATCCTGCCCGCAGCGTTCCCTCGATACAACCATCGTCCGTGCCTCCGTCGATTGTCTAGAAGTTGTGACCAAGCCCTGAAAAAGCGAAAGAAACCGCCAACTGGCTCATCCGCGCCCCATGTCGCTCCGCGTCGTCGGATATACTAAAGCGTTTTCTCCACAGAAAGGCACCCCCCATGGCCTCTCCCGCAGTTGACTATGCTCGCCAGAACCAGCAGCGCTTCCTCAACGAACTGAAAGACCTGCTGCGCATACCCAGCGTCAGCACGCTGCAAGAGCACAAGTCGGACGTCCAGAAAGCGGCTGAGTTTGTGGCCAACGATCTCCGCCGCATCGGACTCGAGCACGTTGAGATCATTGCCACCAAGGGCCACCCCCTGGTCTATGCCGACTGGCTCAACGCTCCCGGCAAGCCGACCGTGCTCTGCTACGCGCACTACGATGTGCAGCCTCCCGATCCTCTCGACGAATGGACCACTCCGCCGTTCGAGCCGACGGAACGCAACAACAATATTTACGCTCGCGGTGCGGTCGACGACAAAGGCCAGCTCTGGATGGAAGTCAAGGCGATCGAGGCCCTGATGAAGGGCCACAACGGCACTCTGCCGCTGAATGTGAAATTCATCATCGAGGGCGAAGAAGAAGTTGGCGGCGAATCCATCGCCGCGTATGTACGAAAAGAGAAAGCCAAGCTGAAAGCAGATTTCGCTCTGGTCTGCGACACCGAACTCTTTGCACCCGATCTTCCGACTTTATGCGTGGGACTTCGCGGCCTGATCTACACCGAAATCGAAGCGGCAGGAGCGAAGACCGATTTGCACTCCGGCATGTACGGCGGCGCGGCACCCAATCCCTTCTTTGGCCTGATCGAAATCATCAGCAAATTGAAGGACGCCAAGGGCAAAGTCCTGATCCCCGGCTTTTACAAAAACGTCAAGGCCCCCAGCAAAGATGAATTGAAGGCGTGGAAGAAGCTGCCCTTCAATGAGGAGCACTACCGAAGAGACGAAGTAGGTTCGACTGTGCTCACCGGTGAACCTGGCTACTCGGTGCTGTATCGCACCTGGGCGCGCCCAACGCTTGAAGTTCACGGCATGCCGGGTGGGTTCGTCGCCCCCGGCGCCAAGACTGTGATTCCAGCCAAAGCGTCGGCCAAAGTTTCCATGCGACTGGTGCCGAACCAGAATCCCGACGACATCCTCAAGCGCTACAAAAATTATGTGAAGAAACTCACGCCGAAAGGCATCAAGACCAGCATCAAGGTTTGGAGCAAAGGCCCGGCCTGCGTGGTCGGCACCGACAACAAATACATCAAGGCTGCGACTGAAGCTCTGCACGATGTGTTCAAGAAAGACACGGTCTTCATCCGCTCCGGCGGCTCGATTCCCATCGTGACTGATTTCCAGGACGTGCTGAGGATTCCGTCGGTGATGATGGGCTTCGGCTTGCCCGACGACAATCTGCACGCACCCAACGAGAAGTTCCACATCCCGAATTTCTATCGTGGAATCGAATCGATCTGCCTGTTCTTCGAAAAGCTAGGCCAGCAATAAGCGCAAGAAATGAGGACTGTGAAGGGACGGGTCTTCGACCCGTCCAGGCCGAGCGGAGCTCGGCCAGATATCTGTGCCTTACTTCCACCTAGCGTTTGTGTTCGCCCTCCACTTGCGTTAGGCTTATATGGCTCTCGCGCTTCTCCCCTCCTGCATCACTTCCCCACCCGATTCGCACACAGGTGTTGCATTGTGTGTTCAATCTGGCGCGGTCATGCGTAAGGCCATACCAGATATAGTGTTTTCGCCCTTGACCCGGGCGATGATTTGGCCGTTACAGTAGCTGTAATTTGTGCCTCGCCGAATCCAGCCTGGGCGGCGCTCACCAGAGCGATGTAATGGCAGGAATCCAATTAATTAACCCGGCTGGTGCATGCTACATGACCCATGGGCTCCGACAGCATCGACAGTCACGCGGGCGAGGGCGCCCGCGCCATACAACCTTCGGCGACCTTAAGGAGTAGAAGTTGCTCAAACTGAAAAGGCTCCAGATTCTCGGATTCAAATCGTTCTGCGACCGCACCGAACTCAAGTTTCACGGGGACGGCGTGGCCGCCATCATCGGCCCTAACGGTTGCGGCAAGTCCAATATCGCGGACGCCATCTCGTGGGTGCTGGGCGAGCAGTCGGCCAAGACCCTGCGCGGTTCGCGCATGGAAGACGTCATCTTTGCCGGCACCCGCGATCGCAAGCCAACGGGCATGGCTGAGGTGTCGCTCACACTGATCGATCCCGAGGTGTACGACGGAGCCGGACGCGCACGAGCCCACCGAAGTGGAAATCCAGGACGAGATGCCGCGGGCTGCCGAGGACTGGGATGAAGCTGAAGTTCGAGCCGAAGCGGCGGACGAAACCGAACGCCTGACCGAAGAGGCGCGCCCGGGGAAAGTGGAAGAAATTGAAGCGGCAGCGACGGCAGCCTGGCCAGTCCGCATGATGGACCGAGCCGGGCGAGGACGTCCGAACCTCCACCGAAGTGGTGGCCATAACGGAACCTCAAGTCGTCCTGAAGATTCGCCGCCGACAGTTCAAGCAGCAGTTTAAGGCTGGCGAGATCGTCGTGAACCGTCGCCTCTTCCGCACTGGCGAAAGCGAATATCTGCTGAACGGAAAGCTGTGCCGCCTGCGCGATATTCAGGAACTCTTCATGGGAACCGGCCTGGGGCCGGAATCCTATGCCCTGATCGAGCAGGGACGCATCGGGCAGATCCTGAGCAGCCGTCCCACCGACCGCCGCGCCATCATTGAAGAAGCGGCTGGCATCACCAAGTTCAAAACCAAGAAGCGCCTGGCGGAAGCGCGTCTGGAAGACGCCAAGATAAACCTCGCCCGCGTAAATGACATTTTCGAAGAAGTCACGCGGCAGATGAATTCGCTCAAGCGCCAGGCTTCAAAGGCTGAACGTTACGCCAAGCTGCGCGAGGAGATGCGGGCCAAATTGCGCCTGGTGCTGGCCAGCAAGTTCGCCCAACTGGAGCAGGAGAGCGCCGCGCTCGAAGCGCAGATCAGCGCTATCTCGGAAGAGATACGTCAACAGGCTGAAACCGTTCAGCAATCCGAATCCGAGCACGGCGAGCGCACGCAACGCGGATACGCCATCGAGACTGAAGTTCGTGAGAACCGCGAACGCCTCAGCCAGCTCAAGCTGGAAGTCTGATCGCGCGCTCGCCCAGCGCCGTCATAACGAGGAGCGCTGTGCGGAACTGGTGACTCGCACCGCCGCGTCCGAGGCCGAACTGGCCCAGGCCCAGCAGCGGCTGGCGGCGCTGGCGGCAGAACGCGACGCCAATCGCCAGATTCTCGACTCAGCGGCCGGCGACTTGGCCGCCGCGCAACAGGAATTGGCCGCAAAGCCAGCACGAAGCTGCCACCGCGGCCGCGGCCTTGGCCGAGCTCGAACATCAGCAGGAACAATCGCGGACCATGATTGTGGAAGCAGTGGCAGTCGGCTTCTACTTTGCGCAACCAGCACACGCAGGTGGAAGAGCGGTTGGCGGGAGTGGATCGCGAGGCCCAGCGTCTGCAGTCGGAAATGGCCACAGCAACCACTCAGATGGAAACCTTCGGCGGACAGCGTGGCCAGCTGGGGCTGGAATTTGAAACTGTGTCGCAGCGTGTCTCTGGACTGACCGAGGAACTACGCCAGACGCGGCAGCTGCTCGACGCCCGGCGCCACGAAGAATCCGAAGCCAAGAACCACCTCGACAGCCTTCGCGCGGAGTACGCCTCCGCGATCGGCAAGAAGGGTTCGCTCGAAGCCGTCATCGCCGAGCATGGATACTCCACGGAGTCCGTACGCCGCCTATTTCAATCGGGAGTCATGCAGGGTGGAATGGCTCCGGCTGGCGTTCTGGCCGATTTCCTCGAAGTGGAGACACGTTACGAGGGCGTGGTCGAAGACTTCCTGCGCGACGAACTGAACTACATCGTGGTGAAATCGTGGGACGCCGCCGATGAAGGCTTGCGTCTTCTCCGCACTGATGTGGATGGGCGCGCGACATTCCTGGTGCATCCCGAGGATTCGCAAGCCAAGTTTTCCTTTGCGATTGATGAAAACGCGCACCAGGTACATCCGGACCGGCCGATTGTTCCGCTGAAGAATGCGATTCGCGTGCTCAACGGGTTTGGGCGATCGCTTGAAGTCATTTTGCCCAAGCTGCGCGATGGCTACATCGTTCCCGATCCCACCTTCGCCCGTGAGCTGGCGCTCGAAAACCCCGACGCGTTCTTTCTTTCTCAGTCAGGTGAATGCTTCCACAACGTGACCGTAACCGGCGGCAAGCAGCGCGCGGAAGGCCCGCTTTCGATGAAGCGCGAGCTGCGCGATGTTCAGCGCCAGCTCGGAGAGCTGGAACAGGCGCTGCGCCATGAAGAAATGCGCGTCCTGACTCTCGGCCGTGAAATGAAGGACCTCACTTCCCTGCTGGACCGCCTCGAGAATGAAAAACGTGAAGCAGAAAAGCAGGCGATGACGTCCGGCCATCTGCTGCAGCAACTGGAATCCGAAGTCTCGCGGGTCAGCGAGCGCCTGCAGACATCATGGCAGGAACTGCAACGCCTGGAGGTTGAGCGCACCGAGAAGGGGACGCTGCTTGACCAACTGCAGATGCAGATTGCCGAGGCCGAGCAAAAGCGCGTGGAACTGGAGCAGTTCGCAGCTGCCGGCCACGAACAGTTGTCCGACGTGCGCGCGCGCCGCGATCAGGCCGCGCAGGACGCTTCGCAACGTCTCGCCCGCGTGGCCATGCTCGAAGAGCGTCATCGCAGCGCGACGGCCGGGCTCGAGCGCATCGATTCTCTGGTTACAGAAATGATTGAGCGCGTCGTAGCGCTCCGGCTGCACATCGAGTCCGCGGCGGCCGAGAAACTGCGGCGCGAAACCGAGAACCAGGAAATCGCCATTCGCCTGGTTGACCTCGATGCGGAGCGCAACGCCTGCGAGACCCGCGACAGCCTGTTGCAGGTCGAGTCGGAACAGGTGCGGGCCCGCCTGGCCGAAATTGATCGACACCCTTCACCAGGCCCGTCAACTGCTCGATCAGTCGCGCGACCGCCGCGCCGAGCTTTCGGCGAGCGCGGCCAAGTTACAGTCTGATGCACAGTACATGGCCGAGACCTGCCTGAACGAGCTGGGCGTCCAGCGCGACGAACTGCTGGCGGACACTACGATTCCCATCGCACGCGGCGAACAACTCACCGTGGAAGACCAGATCTATCGCGACATGCGCACTCGTCTCGATGCCATGGGTCCGGTCAACATGATGGCGCTCGAGGAATACAAGGAAACCGCCGAGCGTCACGGGTTTCTCGAAACTCAGAGAAAAGATCTCTACGACTCGATCGAGAACACTCAGGCCACGATCAAAGAAATTGACACGTTCTCACGACAGAAGTTCGAAGAGGCCTTCCACAAGATCAACGAAAACTTCCAGGCGACCTTCCGCAAACTCTTTGGCGGAGGTCAGGGTTTCATGCGCCTTACCGACGAGGAAAACAGCGCGGAGAGCGGTATTGATGTGGTGGCTTCGCCTCCGGGAAAGAGACTGCAAAGCGTGTTACTGCTCTCCGGCGGCGAAAAGGCCCTGACTGCACTGGCGTTGCTGGTCGGAATCTTCCAGTATCAACCCAGCCCGTTCTGCATTCTCGACGAAGTGGACGCTCCGCTCGACGAGGCCAACATCGGTCGCTTCACCGAGCTGGTCAAAGAGATGAGCCTGCAGACCCAGTTCGTGCTGATCACGCACAGCAAGAAGACGATGAGCATCGCACCGGTGCTCTACGGCGTGACCATGCAGGAGCCTGGGGTTTCGAAGCTGGTGTCGGTCAGGTTCGGAGCGACGGCGTAGAGTAGCGCCACCGTCCCGGCGGCTGTCGTCTGGGCGTCCCGCGCCACACCGCAGAGGGCGAGACGGCCCCTGGACAGCCGGCAGGATGCCGGCGCTACGAAACCTCCTTGGCTTCGCGCGTATCGATGGTCTTGCCCTCTTCGACAAAGGTCTGCATCCAGCCGAGCACTCGAATCCATCCGTCGCCGTGGCTCTTCGCTTGCGCGAGGTTGCCGGCGAATCCTTCATGCCGGATTTTCACGAACGTGCCCGTGCCGACCTTGTGCGGTCCCCTGGACCGCAAGCCGTGAACCTCGCGGCGCTCCAGCTCCCAGCGCACTACCGTTGTCATCGTCGCCGCGTAGCTTGCAATCCAGGTGTGAACCAGTAGCCGAGGAGGGTCAACCTCCAAATACTCGCCCTCCACCCGGAAGGTTGTGCCATCGGCGCCGACACCGTCGCTCTGCCACTTGCCACCCGGGCGCAGGTCAGCCTTCCACTGAGTCACGCGATACAGACCTTGTTGCCCCCACCACAGGGGCATCTGGTTGGGATCGGTGATCGCCTGGAACACGCGCTCTGGTGGCGCGGCAATGAAAACCTCCGCCACAACCGCATCGTTATCGGGAGTGACCGCACTGGTCGCCATCGACTGCCTCCTCTTTCTTTACTCAAAATCTTTACTCAAAATATTTTCGAAGCAATTCGAGCAATCCCGGCCAGCCACCCGCGTAGTCCTTGCGGGCAACCGGTTGGTCGGCGAGGCCGCCGTGCGTGACCTTGACCAGGGTGCCGGTCTTGGTCGCCGAGAGTTCCCAGCGAGCCGTGGACGGCCGCTCGGGATGGTCGTGCCAGTTGCCCAGCCAGGTGTAGGCCAGCACATGCGGAGGATCGAACTCGGTGATCTCTCCGTACGCTTTGAAGCGGCTTACACCGTTCACCACAATCTTGCCGCTGGAATCGCTGGCCTCAAACCGCCACTTTCCGCCGAGACGCGCATCCATCTCCCAAACCGAGGTCTGGCAAACAGCGTCGCTCCACCAGCGTATAAGTTGCGCCGGATCGGTAAGCGCCCGGAATACCCGATCTGGAGGCGCATCCACTTCGACTTCCCCGACAATCGCGTCCTGATCGGGCATGATTCGAGATGACGCCGCTTTGCTCATAGATTTTTCTCTCGATGGAGGACGGGCGTCCGCGCTCGTCCCGTCGTGCGTTCGTGAACTACTTCTTGCGCCAGAGATCGAAGACTTCCTTCATTTCTTTACCGTGGTCGGTAAAGATCCACTCTTCGGTATGATGATTTGCGTCCGGCATCGATAGGACCATTCGAGTCATGCGGCCGGCGTCAGGAGTGGCAAGATTGGTGGCATCGAGAAAATCAAACGTGATCGTCTTGCCATCAGGCGAAGCACTGGCCACCATGCGAGGCTGATTGCCGGCGGCGCAGTAATGCGTCAGCAGCACCCGGTCGCCGTCGAGATTGAACATGCTGATCATGTCTTCCTTGCCCTTGATCTCGCTCATCAGGGCCGAACCGTTCGAAGTCACACGATATATGACCTGGGCCGTCTGCCCGTCCGGAGTCTTTCCTTCCCACGTCCCGTTCAGCGACTTGAGTTCTTCGAATGATTTCTGCGCGGCTGATGCGGCAAAAGCGGCGGATGTGACGAAGACAAACAACAGAGTGACTGCGATGCGAACTGCTTTCATGGTCAATTCCTCCCCGTAAGATCGGTCCCGAGGACCGGCATGGCTGTGTTCAAAGTCCTATTACTCGTTCGTTCGTGATCGTTTAACGCCCTTCGAACTGACGCCCGAGACGGCAGCAGTTTCGCGGGCATGTTCGGCTTCAACAAATGCCTTCAGGCTCGTCAGGTTGGCTTGCCAAAAGACGCGATATTGCTGCAACCACGAATCCACGGCCTTCAACGGCTCAGGATTGAGCTGGTACAGCCGACGCCGCCCTTCGCGTTTCTCCTGCACCAGATGGGCGCGGCGCAGCAAGCGCAAGTGCTTTGAGATTGCGGGCCGCGAGACCGGAAACGCCCGCGCAATCTGCCCCGCCGGCTGAACTCCCTGCCGCAGCAGATCGAGTACGGCCCGGCGCGTTGGATCGGAGAGAGCGTGGAAGGCAGCTTCGGTCGAATACGTAACCGAACGGTTTCGCATAATGCGTAACCATAGCGTTACCTATACGAGGCTGTCAAGAGGAAAAAGAGAGATACTTCTCGAAGCTGTCGCCAGTTTATTTCGGGTGACCGTTACTGACCAGGTCCAGAAAGGCTTGATGCACGCGGGTATCTTCGGAAAGTTCGGGATGGAATGTCGCCGCCATTGCTCTTCCCTGCCGGACGGCCACAGGATCCTTGCCCTCGGTCGCGATCACTTCGACTCCCGGCCCCACCCGTTCGATCTTCGGCGCGCGGATGAACACCATTTCGATGGGTGACCGGCCAGTTGTCCTTCGCGGATCGAGCTGTCGATTTGGCGCCCGTAGGCATTGCGGCGGATGCCGATATCCAGCACTCCCAATCCCTGCCTGCTTCGGGTTGTCCACTTCGCTCGCCAGCAGGATGGCTCCGGCACAAGTTCCAAAGGTGGGTTTCGCGCGCGCGAAGTGTTTCAGTTTCTCGAAACCGACTTCGCCGAGCAGTTTGAGAAATGTGCCAGACTCGCCTCCGGGGATCACCAGGCCGTCGATTTCATCCAGCTGTCCCGGCCTTTTGACCAGCACAACGTCGGCGCCCAGTTCCTCCAGCCGTCTGCGGTGTGCGTCGAAATCGCCCTGGAGTGCTAGGACGCCGATTTTCATGTTTGGAGCACCGGTCTGTGGCCAGTTCTGGCTCGCCACGCGTCGGGCCGCTGCGACAGGGCCGCTACCATCCCCGGGTCTGCAGCATGTGGGCTTCATCCATCCCCGCTATCGCCAGGCCCTTCATCGCTCCGGTCAGGTGTTCGCTGACTTCAAGTAATACCTTAGGATCATTGAAGTGCGTGGCCGCCATTACGATCGCCTTGGCCCGCTTCTCGGCTTCCTCGGGATCGGCAAAAGTGGTCGAGTCCTGCATGAAGATGCCGGAGCCGACGAACACGGATTCAGCGCCCAGTTGCATGACCAGCGCCGCGTCCGCCGGGGTGGCGATGCCGCCGGCTGAAAAGTTTGGCACCGGCAGCTTCCCTGCCTTGGCCGCCATGCGCACCAGTTCGTAGGGCGCCTGGTGTTCTTTTGCTTTGGCGTACAGTTCCTCTTCGCCCAGGACGGTGAGAATCCTCATCTCCTGCACGATCTGCCGCATGTGCTTCACGGCGTGGACGACGTCGCCGGTGCCGGCTTCTCCCTTGGTGCGGATCATGGCCGCTCCCTCGGCAATGCGGCGCAGGGCTTCGCCTAGATGGCGTGCGCCGCAGACGAATGGCACTTTGAAAGCGTGCGTGTCCACGTGATGGGCTTGACTGTGGGTGATAAAGCTCTTGGACTTGGCTTAAAAAAAAAAAGTCAGGGCGAGTCTGCAAGACGGGAGCCTTGAAAACAGTGTTCATGTGGACCTGCAGGCCCATGTGGCAGCTAAACCAAGGACCTCATCCTTGTGGAACCTCTTCTTTGGAAGTGTGAGAGTGGCCAGCATCCTCCCTGCCTTCTGTGTGGACAGAGCTGTCCTGGACCTGCTCCAGCGCCATGAGGACACTTGCTGCCCTCCCCGGGAACCACCACCCTTGCCTCTGCTGTTGCCAGTTCCATGATGTTACTGCTCTAGGCATCTGGTGGGCAAGGCTGTTTCTGAGACCAGCTGGTTGAGCTTCATTTGTTCCTGTGGGTAACATGTGCTCCCTCTCTTCCTTGAGGTTAGGGATAAGCAAGGTGTTAATATCAAATTTTGCTTCATAGTTCATTGGGTTAGGTTTTGCTATAACATGTCATGTTCCAGTTGTTGGCCAATTTGTTGTTGTTGTTGCTGAGCCCTGACTCAGATCCAAAGGCCAGCCACCTTAACCACCAAGGTCCACGATGTCTGCCGAACAGTGACACCTTTGCCGCGTGCTCTGCCACTGCTGTGTAATTTCTCTTCACCGCTTGTCCTATTATGATTGTTTGTGTACCCAGGCCCACAAACCTCGGCGGGCGGCTGTGCCTAAATGGCTGCGCCAGCAAATTGTTGTGCGTCACGCCATGCTTTGCAGCAATTCGGAGTCTGAGAAACGAAATGGAAGGCATGGTTGGTAGCTGACATGATGCCAGGGAGATGTGGTAAATGTTATTTTGTGAGGGGCTGCACCAGTGTGGGGAGGAAGGCTGCATGAGCCATGTGAGCACTTTGCCTCATGGCTGCTGCCTGCAGGCTGTTCCTGTGGCTGCTGCCCTGGCCTGTCTGCACCACCTGGTGTTGGAGCCCAGGTGCCTTTGTTTGTTTCTTTTTGAATGCTCTGTGTCATGCTGCCTGTTGTGCTGCGTTGTGGTTGCAGCACTTTGAGTTGTCGTGTGGAAGGCGGGGGCATGCTGCCTGATGAGTCAGGGGTGCAGGTTGCTGTGCATCCTCATGCATTGTGTGTGTGAGTGTTGGCTCACCCAGGTGCCTATTATCTCAGAGGCAGCAGCAGGCTGTGCAGAGGCTGACCTGTTGACTGGCCCAGTCTCCATCCTGGGCATCCTGGGTGGTGGCCAGCCACCCTGGCCACCCTGTGTGGGCATTGTCCTGGTGCCCGTGCCAGGCAGGATGTTCTGTCACAACCAGATTTGGGGCAACGTGTTAAGCCCTGCACCTGGGAGCGGCCACAGTGTGACCGTGCTGCGTGAGGCGGGCCCCAGATGCACCCCTGCCAACCAAACCCCGGTTGGGACCACCATGAGTGGTGGGCTGCAAGGCTGGGACCTGCTGCAGGTGCTAGGTGTTTGGACTTTCATTTTGAGGACTCAGGTCACCACACCCAACATCGGCCACCGAGGTGGCCATCCCTGGCCCTGGAGCACTGGATTGCTGCTGTGAGGGTTATTGATGCAGTAGATGTTCATATGAGTTTTGTTTCCTTGTCATGGAGTTGTCACATCCTGGTCTGACTGCTGGGCATGTGGACGTCTCTGGGCTGTGTGCATAGCGGGAGATGATATGACTATGTCTTTGGCGTGCACCCAGGCTGCCTTATTTGATCACTTGGCAAGTCTACTTTGTCTTACACATCTGATGCATGTGTGGAAGTCTATTCCCAAAAGGTCTTTGCAAATTCTTTGTAAATTGTCCTGTCTTGGTGGCTGCAGTGTTTGCTGCATCCTCATGTCAAATGCATTGTATGTGGTTGGCCGTCAGGGAAATTTGGCTCAACAGGCCAGAACAACTGCAGCTGCCTGACTGCATATGGTGAAATGGTTGAGCAAATCCCTGAGCTGTGACCTTTCCTGTGTTACTTTTTTTTTTTTTTTTTTTTTTTAGGTGTGCAGGCTGCTGCGGGCTTCCTGTGTGGGTGGTGGACATGCAGGTTGGTGGTGGTGTAGTGGAGCAAATCCCTGTCCTCGGTGCGGGAGGCTGCATAGGGGTTGTATGGGTGGTGAGCCAGCACTGGTGCAGCACCGTGCCACTCTGGGTTGCTTGGCTAGTGGATGCCCGTGTGCCACAGTTCCCATTTTTCCATCCCTGAGGGTTTCTCTGATGTGGGCTTTCATGAAACCTCCTTGGTGACGGGCTGGCAGGTCCCATACAAATGCAAACACTGCCTGGGCTGTGGGCCAGCACCGCGCGCCTCCCATTGAGGATCTTGCCCCATGTTCATGAGGGTTGTGTCTGTGTATGTCTACCTCGTGTGCATCCATATATGTAATGGCGATATTTGAGTGACTGGGTGCAGTAGTCCATGGTGATCTGCGAGTAGTCATGTGCATCACACCTTTGCAAGCTCATTCACTTTGCCCATGCCCACTGCTATAATGTGGTGAACGCCATGACTGCTGCTATACCTTTGCAGGCCCGGGTGTTACCATTGTCCAGGTGCCCAGGGGCAGACAAAACATCTGGTGTTGCTGTTGAAGTGGTTTCCAGGTGACGTGGCTGGCCTCGTTGTCTGGTCAGGTAGGGTGCACAAACTGCGTCCTTGTCCAGGGGTGACAATGCGTCCACCACCGTGAGGCTTTGTCGGCACAGGCTAAGCTTGCAGATCCGGGCAGGGAAGGACGGTGCCAAGCCACTGCAAGATGAAAATGAGTCGGATCAAGCCCGGCCAGCCCACAAGCTGCTGTTCCCCAGCCAGAATCCTTCTGCTCAGAAGGTGGTGGAGGCGTGGTTTGTGTTGTTGTAATGCACCTAACGTTTGTTTGCTCAGCAGCCAGAGTCCGTGTAGCTGTGGCTGCGCTTTGTGGGCCAGGGTCTTTTGACGGCCCCGGCTCCACGCGCAGCTGCGAGACACTCCGGGCATTGTCCTGCAACAGCTTGTTTTTTGATTGCATCTGTCTTGTTGTGCACAGGCTATCCATTTACTCATCACCCTAGGTCTGGGTACATGGTTGTCTCTGTTTGCTGAGAACCATCTGTCATCTCACCTCGCTCCAGCAACTCCACCTCCTGGGAAAACGGTGTGCATTGTCCCACCCACTGCCATCCAGCTCCAGCTGTCGATGCTTCTCTGTTGCTGTCGGAGGGGTTTGATTGTGTGCCCAGGCCGCCTATGGAGCATAACACTTGTGACTGTCCTGATGTGGTCAGTAGTTGATAATTCCCATGGAACACCAAACTCTTGAGTTGATGACTGCCGTGACTGCGGTCCTTCGTCGTATTGGACTCATGCAGCAATGTTTGGCATGAGGAAGTGTTTTGTTAGTGGATAAAGGGGTGCACCCAATTTGTGCAAGCAGGGCATGCAGTTGCCTGGCATCTCTGATGCTCCCTGAAATGTGTGGACATGTAGAGTTCCACTAGTCCCGGAGTCGATGTACTCGCTCTTGCTGGAATGATAGGGCTACAGTGTTGAACTCGGATATCCTTGGAATCTGGCATCCAAAATGATGGTTGGTGCAGATGACTAACTGCCTTGGCCACATTGCTAGTGGATCTGCAGTGATGTGCTCTGTTGAATGACTTACTTTCTTGTTTAAATGGCCTCCAGCATGTTGCTGTTTCCGGCTCCAAATTCGGCATGCACTCCACCCCATCAGTATTGGGGAATTGCTGCAGACGCCCCCTCACCTTGTTCTTGTGCCATCACAAATGCATGCAATTTGAGTGTTTGGTCAGTGAGTTAACATTTACAAATGCCTTGCTGTGTGGTGAGTGCATAAACAGTAGTTGTTGTCATAAATGCGCACGCCCCACCTGGCCACCTTCAGTGAGTGATGCCTGTTCATGCCACCAGGCCCCTGCACCAGCTTCGTCGCACCATCGGCTCCGCCGTGATGTCACCTCGGGCTTCAGATGCCTCTCGGGGCTTCATGCTGGGCTTCTGTCGACTTCTGTTGTCTCTCTTTGCCACATTGACTACTCTGTCATGTGAATGGACTGCTGGCTGGTGAGGTCTAGCTGAGAGGCGCACCCTAGTGGGTGTGCACATGGCACCACATCACGCCTGTGGTTTGGGTCATGCAGGCTGTGTCAGTGCCGGGTTGCAAAGAGGTGAAATTCTTTCGTTTCTCCTATTGAATTGCTGCTGGACATGGACTTCTGTTTAAGACTACTTTTGTGTCCGTGATTATATTTATTGTGTTGGTTGCTATTCCCGCTGCCTCTCCAGCCATGGAGGCTCCGCATGTGACTGTTACGCCTCCTCCAACCACCAGCCTCCGCCAGCTGCTGGCTAGTAGTACTTGGTACCTCGGTGGATAGCCAGTATCGCCATCTTCTGCGTAGCCTCGCTGATGGGCGCGCTGAACTTCATCACGACTGTCCTCGACCTGCGCGCCAAGGGCATGACCATGATGCGCATGCCGCTGACGGTATGGTCGTGGTTCATCACCGCCATCCTGGGGCTGCTGGCTTTTGGCGTCCTGCTTTCGGCCGGAATCCTGCTACTACTGGATCGCAATCTCGGCACCAGCTTCTACGTCCCCCTGGTGGTCGTGAACGGCCAGATCATGGGACACAAGGGCGGCTCGCCGCTGCTCTGGCAGCACCTGTTCTGGTTCTTCGGTCATCCCGAGGTGTACATCGCCATCCTGCCGGGCATGGGCGTGGCTTCGCAGCTGCTCTCCACGTTTTCCCGCAAGCCGATCTTCGGATACAAGGCGATGGTTTACGCCATCATGGGCATCGGCTTCCTGGGCTTCATGGTCTGGGGCCATCACATGTTCATGAGCGGCATGAGTCCGTACTCGGCCTTTGCCTTTTCCATCATGACCATGGCTATCGGCGTACCCTCGGCGATCAAGACCTTTAACTGGCTGGGTACGATTCGCGGCGGGCGGGTGCGTTTCCAAACTCCGATGCTTTACGCCATCGGATTCGTTTCCCTGTTCGTCTCCGGTGGCTTAAGCGGCCCGTTCCTGGCGCAACCGGTTCTTGATATTCCGCTGCATGACACAGCCTTCGTGGTCGGACACTTCCACCTGATCATGGGCGTGGCCGCGATCTTCGCCATGTTCGCCGGAACTTACTACTGGTTCCCCAAGATGTTCGGCCGCATGATGAATGAGAAGTGGGGCCGGGTGCACTTCTTCCTTACACTGGCCGGAACCTATGCCATCTTCATGCCCATGCACTACCTGGGCATGGCGGCACAGCCTCGACGATATTCGCAGTTCACCGAACTGGCGTACCTGCAGCATCTGATTCCCCTGAATAAATTCATCACCTACTCGGCGATCATTACCATTTCCGCCCAGTTCATTTTTGTGATCAATCTGTTCTGGAGCATGTTCAAAGGACCGAAGGCCAGCGACAATCCGTGGGAGGCGACCACGCTGGAATGGACGACCGCAACCCCGCCTCCGCATGACAACTTTGGCGGGAAGACTCCGGTGGTTCATCACGGACCTTATGAGTACAGCGTTCCGGGAGCGCCGAAGGACTATGTAATGCAGACGGACCCGGCAACCTATCCGTCACACTAGGAAAACCCGCAGGCGAGTCGCCCGCGGCCACACAGATCAGATATGGCAACGTTCAGTTCAACCGTCACGATCACGAATCCTGTCGTCAAGGATCCCAAAACCGGCCGCGGCAGTGGTGGGACGCGTCCTCCTTTCCCGGGCGGCGGTGGTGGCGATCGTGGCGGCGACGGGCCTTCCGACCATGGCGAACGTCTGCGCCGTACTCGGCTGGGCCTGGTTGTCGGGTTGGTGTCAAGCACCATGTTGTTTGTGTCGTTCACCAGCGTGTACGTCATGCGCCGGGGCCTGCCCACGCTGGATGATCGCACCGGTAGCTATGTCCATGACTGGCTGCAAGTCAGTTTGCCAACGACGCTGCTTCTGGTAAACACTCTTCTCCTGCTGCTCAGTAGCATCACGGTCGAGCTGGCGCGCCGCCAAATCACTCGTCAGGCAGCGTTGGCCCCAGTTCGATCCATTCCGGGCGTTTCTATCGGGAAAGAACGGAATTTCCCTTGGCTGGAACTAACGATACTTCTAGGGCTGGCCTTCTTGACTGGACAATGGATGGCCTGGCGCGAGCTGGGGAATCGCGGATTCTACCTGGCGACCAGCCCCAGCAGTTCCATGATTTATGTGCTCACCGGAGCCCACGCCCTTCACCTGGCTGGAGGTCTGCTGGTATTGCTGTACGCAGGCGCCACGGCGCTGCGGCACAAGGCAGTGGAAGACCGGCGCATCGTCGTCGATGTCACCGCCTGGTACTGGCACTTTATGGCTTTGGTTTGGCTTTACATTTTTGGGCTTTTAGAGTTTGTGCGCTAGTAAGTTTGCAGCTTGTCATCCCGGCCGGAGCGTGGCGAAGCCAAGCACAGTGGAGAGACCTTGTTCTTGCAGCCGCGCGGCTGTGCATTCAGGATGCGCGTGTACGGTAGCGTAAACGAAATGCGAGACAGGTTGAGATCGCTGAAACACCAGGTCCCTCCACTGCGCTTGGCTCGCCGCGCTTCGCTCGGGATGACAGTGTTGAGCAATACCCTATCTGGTTTGACATAACTAGTACCCGGAGACAGATAAATGTCTGATGTGGCGCTTCAGCAGGTCCCAGGGGTTTACGAGCCTTCCCTGTTTGGCACCTATTCCAAGAAAGTCGGGATGTGGCTGTTCCTGCTCTCCGACTCGCTGACGTTCGGAGCCCTGTTATACGCCTACACCTACGGCCGCATTTCCACACCGAACTGGCCGACGCCATTTCATTCCGAGAGCATCCGGAACGCGACGTTCATGACTGCGTTCCTGCTCACCAGTTCGCTGACAATGGTATTTGCGGTGCGCGCGGCGGTCATGGGAAACCAGAAAGCCCAGCGCCTGTGGCTCTTCGCCACCATGGCGTGCGGTCTGGGATTCGTCGTGCTGCACGGCCGCGAGTGGACCAATCTCATCGCGGAAGGATTGACCTTGCCGGTTTTTCCCACTCCCCCCGGCGAAGTAGGCAACGCGGAGTTTGTGAACGTCACTAAAACCGCGCCGCAATTTGCCGCCACCTTCTTCGGACTGACCGGTATGCATATGTTGCACGTCACGCTGGGCGTGATCTACCTGGGCGTGATCGCCCTGCGCAGGTGGTTTGTTCCAGTGTTGCTCGGGTTGTGGCTGGTGGCGTGGATGGGCACGCCGGCCTATAGCCCGTTCCACTACGGCGCTCACGTTTTGCTGGTCGCGGCGGTCGTGATCGCAGTCATCCTGTGGCTGAAGCCCAAGGTATACGACGCGTCGGATGTCGAAGTCGCGGGTCTCTACTGGCACTTCGTAGATCTGGTCTGGATGTTCATTTTCCCCCTGGTGTACCTGATGTCGACGAGGATTGTTTAACGCAAAACTCTTAGCCCACAAACTTTAGAGGAGCTCTACTTCCGATGATGGACGAAACCCAATTAGTATTGGAACAGCGAGCCGCCGAAGAGCAACGGCATCATTCCAAGGGACAATTCCTGTGGGTTTGGGCGGCCCTGCTGCTCATGACCGGCATCGAGGTCTGGCTGGCCTATCAGAACATGGAACTGGTCCGGATGCTGTCGATCCTGATGGGCCTGTCGCTGCTAAAGGCCGGTCTCATCATCGGTTACTTCATGCACCTGAAATTTGAGATCTCGGCGATGAAGTGGGTTACCATGAGTTCGCTGGTCTTCTGTCTGGCCATGATGCTGGTCTTTCTGCCCGACGCATACCGGATTCTGCACCTGGGAGTAGGAATTACGACGGTACCGAAATGAAGCTGCGCTTGGCCACGCTCGCGGTATTTTTGCTTCTGTGGGTCGCCCCCGCCCTCAGCCAGGGCTGCGCCATGTGCTACACCTCCGCCAAAGGCACCAGCAAGGAAGGCCAGAACGCCATCAGTCGAGGCGTGCTGGTATTGCTGCTGCCGCCTGTCGCGTTCATGACCTTGGGAGCAGGCATGGTGGTTCGCTACAGCAAGAAGCGCGACCAGGAGAACCAATAACCATCCCGAACCTTGTAGCGACGGGTTTCAGACCCGTCCAGGCCGAGCAAAGCTCGGCTATTTTTGTCCCTGTAGGGTTGTCATCCAGAGCGCAGTCTTTCGTCCCACGAAGCGGGACGAAAAACTGCGAAGGACCCATATTCTTCGCCGGCTTCCTTCAGCGTGCGCGTCCATGCACGGCATAAGGTTCTGGAGCCCGCCAATCGAGAGGTCCTGTAGTTGGGAGCCTTTCGCCGCGCGAAAGGCTCGGCTCCCGCAGCATCCTTACCTGCCTTATAATAGAAAGATTCGCACTCGCTCCGGAAGCCTTCTGAGCACCCTCGGAAGGGGCCAAGCGCTGCGACGGGTCCTCCTTAACTGATGTCCACGGAAACGATAGTGGTTCGCGGTGCCCGGGTTCACAACCTCAAGAACGTGGACTTCGAAATCCCGCACAATTCATTGACCGTTGTCACCGGCGTCTCCGGCTCCGGCAAGTCGTCCCTCGCCTTCGATACGATCTACGCCGAGGGCCAGCGCCGCTATGTCGAGTCGCTGTCGGCCTATGCCCGACAATTCCTGGAGCGCATCGAGAAGCCGGATGCCGACTCGATTGACGGCATCGCCCCGGCGGTCGCGATCCGCCAGAAAAACACCACCCGTAACCCGCGATCAACGGTAGGTACGGCCACCGAGATCTATGACTATCTGAGGCTTCTGTTCGCCCGGGTCGGCCGTACTTTCTGTCTGCAGTGCGGTCTGGAAGTGAAAAAAGACACGGTAGACGAGGTAACGCAGACAATCCTGGCTCTGGGCGAAGGCACCCGCCTGAATGCGCTGTTTCCGTTACAAACCGGAACTGTTCCCGCCCCGGCGCAAGACCAAGAGCCACGCGCCAAGAAACGGACCGCTGAAAGTCGGGCTGGCGCCCCGCCGGCTGTCGCGGGAGCGTCCCGCCCGCGCCGCAAGGGCAATCCCGAAGCCGCCCTCTCCGATCAACTGCGTACGCGCCTGTTCGAACTCCGTCAGCGCGGTTTTAACCGCCTCTACCAGAATGGCCAGATCTTCGAATTCTCCACCCCGGAATCGTTACTCGACGTCAACTTCGCCAAACCAGTATTTCTGTTAGTCGATCGTTTGGTCGTGTCTGCAGAGGCCCGCGCCCGCATCGTGGACGCGATCGAGATCTGCTATCGCGAATCGGGCGAGGTCATCTTCGAGACCGCCAGGCGCGACGACCAGCCTCCGCTGCGCCTTCGATTTTCCCAGCGCTTCGAGTGCAAGCACTGCAACCTGCGTTACGAGGAGCCCGAGCCGCGCCTGTTCTCCTTCAACAATCCGTATGGCGCTTGCCCGCGCTGCCAGGGCTTTGGCAATACCATTGACTTCGATCTCGACCTGGTCATTCCTGACAAATCGAAGTCGCTGAACGAAGACGCAATCGATCCCTGGACCAAGCCCAAGTATCGAACCCTGTTTACCGAACTGAAGCGCTTCGCCAAGCAGGCGAACATCCCGCTCGACGTCCCCTGGGCCGACCTTGACCCCGAGCAGCGTCGCATGATCGTTGAAGGCGAAGGCAAGTTCCTCGGCATACGCGGATTTTTCAATTATCTCGAGCGCAAGAAATACAAGCTGCACGTGCGCGTGTTTCTCAGCCGTTATCGCGGATACTCGACTTGCTCGGCCTGCGGCGGAGCCCGGCTGCGCATCGAAGCCCAACAGGTGAGAATCAACGGCAAGAACATCTGCCAGGTCACCAGCATGACGGTCGAAGAGGCTTCGAAGTTTTTCTCCGCCGTCAAACTGACCGAACAGGAATTCGCGATCGCGGACAAGCTGCTGGAGGAAATCCACGAGCGCTTGCAGTTCCTGATTGATGTCGGTCTGGAATACCTGACGCTGGACCGGCTGGCTTCGACTCTGTCGGGAGGCGAAGCCCAGCGCATTCAACTGGCAACGTCGCTGGGTTCGCGTCTTGTAGGGACGCTCTATGTGCTGGACGAGCCGTCCATCGGCTTGCACAGCCGCGACACTCACCGCCTGATCAAGATTCTGCACGACCTGCGCGACCTGGGGAATACGATCCTGGTGGTCGAGCACGATCCCGATGTCATGCGCGCTTCCGATCGCATTCTTGATCTCGGACCCGGCGCGGGAGAAAGCGGCGGACAGTTGATCGCGGAGGGAACCTATGCCGAAATACTCAAGGCGCCCGCGTCGCTGACCGGACGCTACCTATCCGGTGAACTGCGAATCCAGCTTCCCACAGCACGACGCAAGCCGAGCTCCCGGCAGATCAAAATTTCCGGTGCGCGGGCGCATAATCTCAAGAATATTGACTTCGCAGTCCCTCTGGGAATGCTGGTCGCAATAACGGGAGTGTCGGGATCGGGGAAATCCACGCTGCTCCATGACGTGTTGTTTCGGGCCTTGTCCGCCGCCAAGCGACAGACCAACGGAGAGCCGCCTGCTTCTCCAGACTGGAGCGAACTCGAGGGCGACGATCTCATTGACGACGTCATTTTGGTTGACCAGTCTCCGATCGGACGCACGCCGCGCTCGAATCCAGTCACCTACATCAAAGCCTTCGATGGAATTCGTGATCTCTTTGCCTCCCTACCCGAAGCCAAGAAGCGCGGGTTCACGGCCGGACATTTCTCCTTCAACATTCCCGGAGGCCGCTGCGAAACCTGCCAGGGCGACGGCACCGTCACAGTGGAAATGCAATTCCTCGCCGACGTCGAACTGATCTGCGAAGAGTGCAAGGGCGCACGCTATAAACCGCAGGTTCTGGATGTACGCTATCGCGGCAAGAACATTCATGAAGCCCTGAACCTCACAGTGCGCGAGGCACTGCATTTCTTCGCCGGCGTGCCCAAAGTCGTGGAGAAGTTGCGGGTGTTGGAAGAAGTAGGACTGGGCTACCTGCGCCTGGGGCAATCGGCAACTACGCTTTCCGGCGGCGAAGCACAGCGCATGAAGCTGGCAGCCCATCTGCAGCCGGCGTCGCGGGACATTGGACGTCCTTCAAGCTCAGCGGGTTCAACCCGCCGCCGCAATCGCATGCTCTATATTTTTGACGAGCCCACAACCGGGCTGCATTTTGACGATGTCAGCAAACTACTCTCTGCCTTCCGCCGTCTAATTGAAGCAGGAGGCTCGATTTTGGTGATCGAGCACAATCTGGAGGTCATCAAGACAGCTGATTGGGTCATTGATCTGGGCCCGGAGGGCGGCGAGCGTGGCGGATACGTGGTCGGCGCCGGTCCGCCAGAGGTCATCGCAAAGTTGTCGAATTCGTACACGGGAAAGTTCCTGGCGCGAGTCCTGAATGGAAACGGACAACCAACAAACGGCCATAAGTAGCGCAACCCACGTAGGGGCAGGTGTCCTCACCTGCCCAGCCGAGCGCAGCTCGGCAAACGTAGCGAGCACCACGCTTTTCGAGGTGATCCCAAGCACGGCGAGCTCCGCTCGCCGGCCCGGACGGGGGGGCCCGGGCCTAGGTGTGATTGTGGTCGTCGTCGCCGTGGCCTTTGCCCTGAGCGCGCTGGCCCAGACCGGCAAGACGGTTCGCCATCACAAGGTCGCTGTCGAGGATCCCTCTTCCCCGCCCGAACTCATACAGGCGGAGAGCGCGATCGAAAAGCAGGACTTACGCCACCGCCGAGCCGTTACTGAAGAAAGTCGTCGTGCAGGATCCCGAGAACTATGCCGCATGGTTCGATCTGGGATTTCTATATAACGCGATGGGCAAGACCGACGACTCGATTGTCGCCTACCGCAAGTCCGTCGCCGCCAAGCCCGGCGTATTCGAATCCAATCTGAATCTCGGCCTCATGTTGGTGAAGGCGAACCAGCCAGACGCTGAGCAATTTCTGCGCGCTGCCACCAAACTGAAGCCCACGGCGCAGGTGGCGGAGGGGCAAGCCCGGGCCTGGCTCTCCCTGGGCCACCTGCTCGAGACCAGCAACCCCGACCGGGCAATCGATGCTTTCAAGCAAGCGGCCTTGCTGGATCCCAAAGACCCTGAACCACATCTTTCCGCCGGCCCGATCCTGGAAGGTCTAAACCGTTTTGCCGACGCCGAGCAGGAGTACAAGCAGGCCTTCGCTATCGATCCTTCATCCGCCGATGCGCTGACCGGCATGGCCAATATCTACATGCGAGGCCACCGCTACACCGAAGCTGAGGAGATCTTGCGTAAACTGGTGGCGCTCCATCCCAACGACGCAGGAGCTCACATGCAACTGGGCCGCATGTTGGCTGCAGACGGCCAGAACGATGCCGGCCATCGCCGAATTGCAGGTGGCGTTGAAGCTGGCCCCGGCCGATCCTTCCCTGCAACTCGACCTGGCGGACCTGTACAGCAATGCAAAGAAGTACGATTTGGCGGAAGCCCAGTATCGTTCTCTGCTCGCGGCCAAGCCTAACGATCCCGACCTGCGCTACGGATTGGGCCGGGTCTTGCTGTATCGCGCAAGTTTCCCGAGGCCCAGCAGGAGCTGCTGGCTGCGATCCAGCTCAAGCCCGGAATGGGTACTGCGTACGGCGATCTGGCCGCCGCCGCCAACGAAAACAAGAACTATGAACTGGTGATCAATGCCCTGGATGCCCGCGCCAAACTTCTGCCTGAACTTCCGATTGGCTACTTCTTGCGGGCCACGGCCTATGATCACTTGCGTGCCAACAAGCTGGCAGCAGAAAATTACCATCGCTTCCTTGAGACGGCGGGAGGAAACTATCCCGACCAGGAATGGCAGGCTCGCCATCGCCTGATCGCGATCGAGCCCAAAAGATAATCCATGATGCGCATTCGGGCAGCGATTCTCACACTTCAGGTTGCGGTTTCTTTGGCCGCCTGCGCCGCGGTGCCACTCCCCGCATTTGCGGCGAAAAACGAGAGCATTGATCAGCTCATCGCTCGAGCTGAAGCCGCCCGCCCGGAGGACCGCCCGGCCCTTTATCTTGACATCGCCCGCCAGAAGGCGGATACGGCCCATCAGTTCTATCACTCCGGCAACGCGGAAGAGGGTACTGCCACCCTGCGCGACGTGGTGACCTTCTCCAAAAAGGCCGCGGACGCATCCATCGAAACTGGAAAGAAGTTGAAGAACACTGAAATTGGGCTGCGCAAGATGGTCGAGAAGTTTCGCGATGTCAAACGCACCGTTGCCTTTGAAGACCAGGCACCCATTCAGCAAACCATGGACGAGTTGGAGAAGATGCGGACCGACCTGCTCTCCGCCATGTTCGGCAAGAAGAAGGCCAAATGACGCGCTTACGCACTAGCCTCAAGAGTGCCCCATCCTTTTCGCGTACCTTGCGAGAAGAGTGGGTGGCGGAGAGCTTCGACTTACCGGAGGGGCGAAGTCTTCGGGACACCCTTAATCGGATTGGCCTCGCATGCTGCGCGCTTTTTCTTCTGCTTTCACCAGGGCTGGCTCAGCAGAAACGCGATCCGCTTACGTCTCCGGAAATCGATCAGTTGCGCGATACCGCAATGGATCCGGACCTGCGCCTGAAGCTGTACGTCGGGTTTGCCCGGGCCCGCCTGGTGGCACTCGATAAGGCACGATCAGATTCCAAGACGGCTGATCGCGGTCTGGCGACCCACGATGGATTGCAGGATTTTCTTGACGTCTACGACGAATTGAATGACAACATCGACACTTTCGTAGGCCGCAAGTCAGACCTGCGCAAAGTGCTGAAGACGGTCATTGATGCGGACACCGAATTCCAGGCCAAACTTCGGGCCCTCCGGGACGATGCCGGCGCCAAAAAAGAAGAGTTGGAACACTACGAGTTCCTGCTTACGAATGCGCTCGAGACCCTGGATAGCAGTGTGCAGGACCACCGTCAGCTGTTGAGCGAACAGGAAGAAGCCGCCAAGCAGAAAAAGAAGCCGGCAAGACCCTGAATCTGATTTTCTTACACGCTGGATTGCAGGCCGCCACCCACAAGGGGTGTCAGCCTGAGGGCAGTCTTTGGTCCAGCGAGGCGGGACGAAAGCAAGCGAAGGACCCATGCATCCCGCGCTCTGCTCGCCCGGCCGCTCCACATCGCATCAGATCCATCGTACGCATCCAAGTTGACGGAACATGGGCACAGGTTTGACGCCGCGATCGCCAGGGAAACGCATGGTGCTTCGTCGGGAGCCTTCGCGAGCGAAGGACTCCAGCTGTGTGAAATTCACACTGACCCGCAGTGCGCCCTTGCGGACCTTCGCTGTGAGAAGTTTGTCGTGCTAATCTAGCCGCACGTGACGAAGAATCTCCTCCAAATCTTTGAGGACGAGTACCGCGAGCTCCGTCCCGACGCGTCCATCCCCGAATTGAAGGTTGAATTCTTCGCTTTCACCACCATCAAGAACACCATCCGAATGCGTCAAAGCAAGCTGCTGGTGCGGCTCTCGGACCTGCTGGAGGCCGCCCCGGCGACTGTTTTGAAAGCCATCGCCCATATCCTCCTGGCCAAGATGTACCGCCGACCGGTTGACCGCGAAGCTGCGGCCCGCTATCGCCGTTACGTTTCCAGCCACCACGTCAGCCGGAAGGCGCACCTGGTGCGCCAGATGCGCGGACGGAAGCATCTCGACTCGCCCCAGGGCTGCAGTTACGACTTGGAAGCCGTATTCGAAGACCTCAACACTCGATTTTTCCATGGCCTGATGGCCCGGCCACAGATGACCTGGAGCCGCGACCGAGCCCGCAACAGCCTCGGCCACTACGATCCCGCGCACAATGCGATTGTCGTTAGCCGCATCTTCGACCATCCCCGTGTTCCGCGCTCCGCGGTCGAGTACATCGTCTATCACGAGATGCTCCACCTGAAGCACCCGGTGAGACTGCGGGGCAGCCGCAGGTGCGTGCACTCCGCCGAGTTTCAGGCAGAGGAGAAACTGTTCCCCCATTTGGAAGAAGCCAAGCAATTCCTGAAGCAGCTATGAACGACTGAGGGTGGGGCACCCAGGTGCAACCCGACGTCATCTGCGTTGACGCCTGCACCAGGGGGAGACTATCCTTAGCGGAGTGGCAGTTGCCCTTTCAGTTGCAACTCGGTTGCAATAATGGAGTTTTCCACAAGATGCTGCAAGCATTCATCATAACTTTGCGCGAAGGGGTCGAAGCCGCTCTTATTGTCGGCATCACCCTGGCCTATCTGGCCAAAATTGGCCGTCCCGAACTGCGCAAATCCGTCTTCGCTGCCCTGATCACGGCATTTGTCGGCAGCATCGGCATCGCCATTCTGCTGTCCCGCACCCAATGGAATCAGGACATTTTCGAGGGCTGGATTATGTTGATTGCCGCCTTCTTCGTCGTCACCATGATCCTTTTCATGATGAAGACAGGTCGGGCTCTCAAGGGACAAATCGAAGGCAAAGTCAGCCTTCTGGCCGGCCGGAATGCCAGGTTCGGTCTATTTCTATTCGTCTTTCTGATGGTGTTGCGCGAAGGGGTGGAAACCGTGCTCATCCTGGGTGCGGTATCGCTGAATTCCACGGAACTGCTCAGCTTCCTGGGCACATTGTCGGGCGTAATCGTAGCCATTCTGTTTGGGGTGATGTTCGTCAAGGGCAGCGTACGGATCAACCTGCAGAAGTTCTTCCGGGTGACGACGGCGATCCTGTTCTTCGTGGCGGCCCAGCTGATCATCTCCGGCCTGCATGAGCTTTCTGAAAACGGCGTCCTTCCCTCCTCGCGCGAGGAGATGGCGTTGATCGGCCCCATCGTCCGCAATGACTTGTTCTTTTTCATCACCATCGTCGCGTTGGCGGCCCTGATGGTTCTGTTCGAGGTGAAGCGCCGCCAGCCCGAGGCCCTGCCCGAGTCTCCGGCCGAGCGCCGCAAGGCCCTATGGAGCGCCCGCCGCGAACGCCTGTGGATGGTTTCGGTGTACGCCAGTTCGTTCCTGTTCATCCTGATGGTTACCGCGGAGTTCATCTACGCCAAGAGCGTGAGCGCGCTTTCGCCTGCGACCGAAGTGACTTTCCAGGGTGGACAGGTCAGCATTCCCCTCGCCCAGGTCGCCGATGGCGATCTCCATCGCTTCGAAGCCAAAGAAAATGGGACCGCGGTTCGCTTCTGGCTCTACCAGAAACCCGACGGCAAGGTTGCCACGGTCTTCGATGCCTGCCAGATTTGCGGACCGGTGGGCTTTTACAAGGGACCGAACGGTGTGGTTTGCAAGAACTGCGCGGCGCCGATCAACGGACAATCGGTGGGCACGGCGGGCGGCTGCAATCCGATCCCGCTGCGCGCTGAACAGACACCCGACGCCGTCGTCATACGAGAAACCGACATCGCGGCAGGCGCTCACATTTTCCAACCATAAACATGTTCTTGCGCCTACTCTACGAGTCTTTCCGGCGGCAGAAGCGGCGCAAACTCCTCGCAGGGATCGCCATCATGCTGGGCGTGGGCGTCGCCACCGCCATGATCGCGGTCGCAACTGATATCGGCGACAAGATCAGCCGAGAGTTGCGCACCTACGGCGCCAATCTGATCGTCACTCCCCAGGAGGACACCCTGGATGTCGAAATTGCCGGGGTAAATCTGAAGCCTCCCAGCGACGGTGCCTATCTCAATGAGGTGGACCTGCCCAAAATCAAGGGCGTGTTCTGGCGCAACAACATCGTAGGCTTCGCTCCCATGTTGCCGGTAAGCGTAACTGTGGACGAAAACAAGTCGACGCTGCTCGGGACATACTTCGCCCAGCACGTTGTATTTGGAAAGCAGGATTTTGTTACTGGCGTTCGCACCACGCATCCCTGGTGGAAGGTACAGGGCGCGTGGCCCGACGACAGTTCGAATGATGTCCTGCTCGGCGAACATCTGGCGGCAAAACTTAACCGGAAGCCGGGCCAGGGAATTGAAATTGCGGACCAGCCGCGACGGATTGCCGGCATTCTCTCGACCGGCGGTGTCGAAGACGATCAGATCATCGCGCCTCTCGCCGTGGCACAGCAGATTCTCGGCAAGCCTGGTGCGGTGCGCCGCATCTACGTCAGCGCCGTAACCAAGCCCGAAGACGAATTTGCGCGCCGCGATCCGAAGAAAATGTCGCCTGCGATGTACGACCGCTGGTACTGCTCCCCTTATGCGCAGTCCATCGCGTTCCAGCTGCAGGAGGCCATTCCGCACTCTCACGCCGAACAGATTCGCCAGGTAGCACAGAACGAAGGCACAGTGCTGTCGCATATCCAGGGACTCATGCTGTTGATCACACTGGCGGCATTGCTGGCCTCGGCGCTCGCGGTTTCTGCTTCCATGGCAACTGCGGTGATTGAGCGGCGCAGCGAAGTTGGCCTGATGAAGGCCCTGGGCGCCGGCAATCTGGCAGTGGCGGTACTGTTTTTTGCCGAGGCTATGCTGCTGGCTTTGCTGGCGGGAGCCGTGGGCTTCGCCGGAGGCGCGTTGCTGGCTCGCCAGATCGGGCACTCCATCTTCGCCTCGCAGATCACCGTCCAGCCGGTTCTGTTGCCAGTGATTTTGACCATCGCCGTGCTGGTGACGTTCGTCGGCAGTGCGGCTGCGATTCGGCGGGCAGTCAAGTTTGATCCGGTCTATGCACTGCGAGGTGACGCGTGAACGCGCCCGACACTGGCCAAGTCGCCCGCCGCCGCGCAGCCGCACCTCATACTTCGATGTTCCTCCGCATGCTTGTGCGCGCCGCAGTTCTGCGGCGTGGCCGCGCTGCCTCTGCTCTGCTGGCGATGGTGGTCGCTGCCGCTGTTGCCACCGCCATGCTCAACCTCTACGTGGATGTCCAAGCCAAGCTGAGCCGCGAATTCCGCAAGTATGGCGCCAACGTCGTGGTCATCGCGAAGGACGGACAGAACTTGCCAACCGATACTCTCTCGACCGTCAGATCTGTTCTCGGTACGAATGGAATCGCAGTTCCCTTCGCTTATGCCGTCGCCCGCACCACCGATGGTTACTCCGTGGTCGTCGCAGGCACCGATCTCGAACAGGTGCAGAAACTGGACAGCACCTGGTGGTCAGTGACCGGCTGGCCAAAAGGTCCTCACGATGCCCTGGTTGGCACTCGCGCCGTCGGCGCTGTCGGCGCACCCGGCAAGGCGTTCGACCTCAGCTTTCAGGATCGCACCATTCGTCTGAATCCGGTGGGTACCTTGAAGACTGGCGCGGCCGAAGATAGCCGTGTGTATGTCTCGCTCGCCGATTTTGCCGAGTGGATCCAGGTGCCGTATTCCACGGTTGAAATATCGGCTTCGGGTTCGCCGCAACAAATCAGCACAATCATCCGGCGGCTGGGAGATGCTCTTGCCGCCGATGTCCACCCGGTCCGGCAGATCACGGAGGGCGAGGCCAACGTATTGGGCAAAATGCGCTCCACCCTTCTCCTGGTCGCCATTCTAATCATCCTCACCGCTGCGGTGTGCGTGCTTTCCACTCTGATGGGATGGGTCTCCGATCGTCGCCGCGATTTTGCCTTGATGAAGGCCCTGGGCGCCTCCGGCAGGCTGCTACAGAGTTTCTTCGCCGCCGAGGCCGCCGCGCTGGGTGCGATCGGCTCGACCCTAGGATTCGCTATCGGAGTAGGAGTCGCCATCTGGATCGGCCGGGCGAATTTCCATGCCCCGGTGAGTGTGCGCCTGAGCGTGCTGCCGGTGGTCCTGGTGGGCGGAATCGCGATCGCCCTCGTCGCCTCGATTGTGCCAATATCTCTGGTCCGGCGGGTTCAACCTGCTAACATCCTGAGGGGAGAATGACATGATCAAGCTAAGCCATGTCAGCCGCCTGTATCCGGCCCGCGCTGAGAGCAATGGCGGCGTCATCCGTGCCCTGGATGACGTTTCTCTCGAGGTTGCGCCCGGCGAATGGCTGGCCGTCATGGGCCCCTCCGGTTCCGGCAAGTCCACCCTGGTCAACCTGATCGGATGTCTGGATCGCCCCAGTTCGGGCGAAATCTGGCTCGACAACGAAGACGTCGCCAGGATTTCTGTCCAGAATTTGAATCGGGCCCGCGCGGAAAAAGTCGGATTCATCTTCCAGCAATTTCACCTGATTCCCTATCTCACCGCCCTCGAAAACGTCATGCTGGCGCAATACTTCCACAGCATGACCGACGAGCAGGAGGCCCTTGCGGCCCTGGCCCACGTGGGTTTAAAAGATCGTGCCCATCATCTCCCTGCCCAGCTGTCCGGCGGAGAGCAGCAGCGAGTTTGCATCGCTCGCGCCCTGATCAACGATCCCAAAATCGTTCTGGCTGACGAGCCGACGGGAAATCTGGACGCCGTCAACGAAGAGATTGTTCTGCGGCTGCTGCGCGAGCTGCACCGTCAGGGACGCACCATCGTGATGGTCACGCACGACCCGGTCGTCGCCCGCCTGGCCGATCGCCGCATCGAGCTGCATCACGGCAAGATTGCCGATCAGGAAGTCTTCGCCATGGCCGACGAAGAGCAGTTCGACGAAGTCCTCGAAGAACTATGGGCGGTCGAGGAGCACGGCGAGATCGCTGAAATCGAGCGCATGGAAGTTCACGGCGCCCTGCCGGTCAGCATCGCGGTCGAGAAGATGACGGCGCTAGGCCTGCTGACCACCCGGCCGCATCCGCCGGAGGTCCATAATCACAAGCCGTTCGTCAACCCGTGCCACGACGCCCTCAAGCCATCAGGAGTGTCCACGGGCGATGGCAGCATGATCGTGGAATTCACCCCTCGCGGACGTCTGCGTGCGGCCGACATCATCCGCCGCCATCGTCTGGCGGAGCGTCTTTTCACAGATAGTCTGGCTCTAGACAGTGAATCAGAAATCGAGCAGCAGGCCTGCAAGTTCGAGCACATCCTTTCGCCCGAAGCCACCGACAAGATCTGCAGCTTCCTCGGTCATCCCCGCACCTGCCCTCATGGCGCGCCCATTCCGCTGGGGCCTTGCTGTGAAGGCAATTTCGCGGCCCGGACCCAAGGGCAGAGACAGGAACAAGAACAGGCATCGCGTTTCAAATAGGCGCGGGTTCAGCCCGCGGGACTACTTGATTTTCTTCCAAACCACATCTTCGTTGTTTCGGCGGTCGATCATGGCATCGACCCTGCCTCCTGCCGCGCGTCGAAACAAACGCCGGCCTTCAACCCCCTTACGAAAGAATATGTCGGACGATTCGGGGACCAGTTCTTCTTCGGGTCTTTCTCCACGCCGTGCATACAACCCGGCGCTCCGGACTGAGATCGTCTGTGTCACTCCAGGTGCCAACTCATAGGTCCCCGCGTAATCAGCATATTTCTTGACATCCCCTTTTCCCGGCGCAGGATCCTCGTAGTAGCGAAACATTTGACCCGCTACGATCTGCCATTTTCCATCGCGATACATCCAGGTGTCGGTGCCGTGATAGCGTGCCGTCATGTTCTGGCCGAAGATTGTCTCGGTTTCAGTGAGGTCGTAGGAAAGGACGACTGTGTCTCCCTGTATTTTGCTCTTCGGATTTAAAACTTTGATGGCTCCGGAATAGCCCGGCGGAAGAGGAGCCACGTCTTTGACGAGAGCCGCTTTGTCCATGCTTCTTCCCTTCTCGTCGAAATACATGCTGTCGTCGGCGAAATATTTCTTCCAGGGTTCCTGGTCACCTGAAGCTGCGGCATCAAATATCGCCTGCTCATTGCGGACGAGTTCGGCCTGCGTGATTGGAGGGCGATTGCGAAACGTGCACGACGATGACGATATCGATGCCACCATCAGCACCAGCGCCAACATTGTGGTTGAACGAGTCATAGATTCCTCTCAAGCCATCCAGGTATCCCGCTCATCCTAAGCGCGACGGATTCTCTGCGCAAAAGCTCGGTGCGCCATTATGATGTTTTCTTCGCATCCCTCATGATCAGACCTCGACGACCCTGCATCGGCGTATTTGATTCCGGTTTTGGCGGACTGACCGTCCTCAAAGAACTGATCGCGATCGCGCCCGAAGCTGACTACATCTACTTCGGAGACACAGCGCGGCTGCCCTACGGTTCGAAGTCAGCTGAAACCGTTGCCCGGTACGCCATTGGCGCGGCGCAATATCTCGAACAGCATGGCGCCCAGATGCTGGTGATTGCTTGCAATACGGCCACGGCGCTGGCTCTCGACCAAATCAAGCAAGCGTCCAGCGTTCCTGTGGTGGGCGTGGTTGAGCCCGGCGCGGCTCGCGCCGCTGCGGCCAGCCAGGTCCGGCGCGTGGTCGTGATCGGCACCGAGGCTACGGTGAGCAGCCATGCCTACGCGAAAGCGTTACAGGCCCAGGGCATCGAGGCCACGGAGAAGGCCTGTCCGCTGTTGGTGCCGCTGGTGGAAGAAGGGTGGGCGAAGCACACGGTTGCCGAACAGGTGGCCCGCATCTATCTCGACCAGGCTTTTATCGGGGACTTCAAGTCGGCGGACGTTCTGGTGCTGGGCTGCACTCACTATCCGCTGCTGAAACCTCTGCTGCAGAAGCTGGTGCCGGCCCACGTCACTATCGTGGATTCTGCCGACTCCACGGCCCGCGTGGTCAGCGACTTACTCCGTAAAGGCTTGCCCAAGCTTTCTTCCGAAACCGAGCGCCGCAGAATACCTCGCCTGAAATTCTTCGTGACCGATTCAGTGGAAAAATTCCGCCGCCTGGGCGCGCAGTTTCTGGGCAGTCCAATCGAAGATGTGGAGCACGTCGAACTCAAGGAGTAAGTGTCACCAAATATTTGCCAGCTCCTCCCCCGCCAGCTTGCGTACAAAGACAAAAGCGGCCGCGAATTTCGTGGCCGCTTTCAGCAATGATGAAATTAGTAGAGGCGGAAGCTGACTTCGACGTTAATCTGCACCGCCACCGGCTTCCCATCTTTCATGGCCGGCTCAAACTTCCAGGTCTTGACAGCTTCGATGGCTTTCTCGTCCAGTCCCAGCCCCAGGCTGCGGGCTACACGAATGTCTCGCGGCCTGCCGTCGGGTCCGACCACCAGCCACAGGACGCACGTGCCCTGGTACTTCGCCTTGCGAGCTTCTTCCGAGTACTCAGGATCGGGTTGATAGGTCACTCGCGGCGCGCTCACTCCACCGCCGACGCGAAACACACCGCCGCCGACACCACCGCCACGGCCTTCACCCACACCCGGGCCTGTGCCCACACCAACGCCGCCGCCCGAACCAGAACCAATACCGCCGCCCGAACCAGTTCCATTCGAGGGAGGTCCGGAGGGCAGACGCGACATCGGGTCGCCCAGATTCGGCAGGTTGTTCGAAGCCAGCTTGACCTGCGGAGGAATGACAACCGTAGGTTCAGCAGTCAGCTTGGGATTATCGTTTCGCACCACCACCATCGGAGGCGTGATCTGCTCCATTGACTGCTTGGGCAATTTGCCCTTGGGCGCCTGGAACTTGTCGCGATCGCCGCCACCACCGCCGCCGCCCGAGACTGTCTTCGACGGCTCCAGCGGAGGAATATCGTCGGGAGAAACCAGGGTAATGGCTTCGTGCGGCTTCACAATCTGCTGCACCATTCGCCGTCCCAGCAGCGTCAGGCCGACGATGGCTGCGATGACGAGCAAATGCAGGGCGGTAGTTCCCCAGAAGCCGTTTTTCTTGTAGTCGTAGAAGCCCCAAATATCCTTGACCGGAACCGGCTTCGAAGTCAGCACCAGCGGGGGCAATTTTTTAGGAAAGAAAAATTCGTCCAGGTTCTGAAACAGGGACTTCCACAGCGGCTCTTCAAGGACGCTTTTTGACAGCAACAAATTAAGTTCGGGTTCGGCTTCGCCGCGAGGTTTGACGTCAAGTGTTGGCATAGTTACCCGAATTCGGCCTTCTCTACGCGTCAGCCTATCTTAAACTGATCTATCTTAAACTTGATGAACACTCTAGCTGCCAAGTTGCTCGCAGGCTCCGAATACTTTGGTTACTCCATGTATCCGCAACCGGGCCCTATCCGGTACATACTTCCCTGGCTCTTTAGATGCTGCGTTAAGGCAAACGTTACCCTGACAAAATTGTACACGTTTCGGCGGCCTTTCTGACAGTGCTTTTGCAAGCCCAACCTGTGCCAAAACCGGGTTCAGAGAGAGCCGCTTCCGGCCAGCCTTTTCGCGGGCCTTTGCCCCAGTCAATGGACGTTCGTTCCGCCGCTCCCTATAATGAAAAAAATCAATCATTTGGGAGAAACCAACCGAGTGCCGCTGGACCTGAAATCCACCATCAATCTGCCTAAGACCGACTTTCCCATGAAGGCCAACCTGCCCCAGAACGAGCCCAAGGCTCTGGCCCGCTGGGAGCAGATGCGGATTTACGAGCGTATTCGCGAGGCGAGACGCGGCGCGAAACTCTATGTTCTCCACGATGGACCGCCCTACACCAGCGGACCGATCCATCTGGGTACCGCGCTTAACAAGTGTCTCAAGGATTTCGTGGTCAAGTCCAAGACTATGGCGGGATTTGACGCCCCCTACGTCCCGGGATGGGACTGCCACGGCCTGCCCATCGAGATCAAGGTCGATCAGATGCTCGGGCGGCAAGAAGCTGCAGATGCGGCCGCTCGACGTGCGCCGCGAGTGCCGCAAGTTTGCCGAAAAGTTTCTCGACCTGCAACGCGAGCAGTTCAAGCGTATCGGCGTCTTCGGGCGTTTCGACCGTCCCTATGCCACCATGACTCCGCAGTACGAGTCGGTGGTGCTCAAAACCTTTTTCAGTTTTTATGAAAACAACTTCGTGTACAAGGGGCTGCGCGCCGTCTACTGGTGCATGCACGACGAGACTGCGCTGGCCGAAGCCGAAGTTGAATACGAGAACGACACTACGCCAAGCGTCTGGGTAAAGTACGCGTTGCTCGACGATCCGGCGAAAATTGATCCTGCTCTTGCGGGCAAGAAAGTTTCTACCATCATCTGGACGACCACCCCCTGGACGCTGCCCGCTTCGATGGCCGTGGCCTTCCATCCGCATGAAGAGTACGTTGCGCTTGAATCTGCCGGCGAAGTCTACATCGTCGCCGACAGGCTGTCTGCCGATGTGGTGGCGAAATGCAATCTGCAAGACCCAAAGGAACTGGCTCGCTTCTCCGGCAGCAAGATGGAACGGCTGAACTTTCAGCATCCGTTTCTCGATCGCAAGATTCTCGGCGTGCTGGCCGACTACGTCACCATGGACACCGGCACTGGCGTGGTTCACACTGCTCCCTCGCACGGCGCGGAGGACTTCGCCACCGGCGTCAAGTACGGCCTCGACGCTACCAGCAACGTGGATGAAAAAGGCATCATGCGCAACGGCCTTCCCGAGTACAACGGGCTGAAGGTCTGGGACGCCAATGCGCCCATCATCGAGCTGCTCAAGAAACGCGGCGCGCTGCTGCACACGGAAAAGCTGGTGCATTCTTATCCGCATTGCTGGCGCTGCCACAATCCCATCATTTTCCGCGCCACCGAACAGTGGTTCATCTCGATGGAAGCGGCCATGCCGGGCGGTGGAACCCTGCGCAGCCGCACTCTCGAAGACGTCGAAAAAGTGAAGTGGGACCCAGCCTGGGGCAAAGAGCGCATGCACAACATGATTGCCACGCGCCCCGACTGGTGCATCTCGCGCCAACGTGTCTGGGGCGTGCCCATCGCTGTTTTCCTGTGCAAGAACTGCGGCAAGCCGCTGAACGATCCGGCGATCAATGCCAAAGTGGCGGAGCTTTTCGCGCGCTCCGGCGCCGACGCCTGGTACACGCCCGAAGCCGATACCATTCTTCCCGCCGCCACCAAGTGTCCGCACTGCAGCGGAACAAGCTTCGAGCGCGAGACGGATATTTTCGATGTGTGGCTGGAGTCCGGCACCAGCTATCTCGCACTGATCGACGATGAACCCAGCTATCCCTGGCCCTCCGATCTTTATCTCGAAGGCGGCGACCAGTATCGGGGATGGTTTCAGTCTTCCCTGCTCTGCGCCATGGGCACGCGCGGCAGCCCGCCTTACCGCGGCGTCGTGACCCCGGGCTGGACGCTCGACGAGAAGGGACAAGCCATGTCCAAGTCTCGCGGCAACGACGTGGATCCAGTCGACATTGCCAGCCGTCTGGGTGGCGAGATCGTTCGACTCTGGGTAGCCTCGGTCGATTTCCGCGAAGACGTTGTAGGTTCCGAACAACTGATGCAGCGGGTGGCGGAAAGCTATCGCAAGATCCGCAACAGCCTGTTTCGCTACGTTCTCAGCAACCTCAGCGATTTTGATCCGCAGAAGAATGCGGTCCCGTTCGATGAGATGGACATCCTCGATCAGTACATGCTGCGCCAGACCGTCGCCATGTCCGCGGACGTCCTACGCTGGTACGAGGAGTTCGCATTTCACAAAATCTACCATCGCATAAATGACTTCTGCGTGGTGGAGTTGAGTGCCTTCTATTTCGACGTGCTGAAAGACCGTCTCTACACCTCCGCGCCGAATTCGTCGCGCCCGGCGCGCCGCGCAGACGGCGATCTGGCGTATCGGCGAGGCCCTGGTGCGCCTGCTTGCGCCCATCACCAGTTTTACCTGCGATGAAGTTTGGCAGTACCTGCCAGCTCTGCCCGGCCGTCCCGCGAGTGTGCATCTCGCAAACTTCCCCAGCGCATCAGACATACTGGGCGCGTCCGTTCCTGCAGACGATCCCAAACAACGCGAGGATTGGAACACGCTGTTGGCGGTCCGTACGGAAGTGTTGAAGGCCCTGGAAGAAGCACGGCAAAGCAAGCTGATTGGCGGCGCCAACCTCGAGGCCCAGGTCACGGTGACGGCCGCCGAGCCGGTGTACTCGGTTCTCGCGCGCTACAAGGACCGGTTGCGCTATCTGTTCATCGTATCGGATGTCACGCTGCAGCAAGGCAAGTCAGGAAACGGGACGGGCGGAGTCAGTGTGCAGGTGAGTAAGGCCGACGGCCAGAAGTGCGAGCGCTGCTGGAATTACTCGATCGGCGTGGGCGAGGATGCCGTCTATCCTACTGTTTGTGAACGCTGCAGTGCCGTGTTGAAAGAGATCGGCGGGTAAACGCGGGCGCCGAACGGTCGCATCGCGATTCAGACTTGAATGACGACTCAATCCGCACGTAGCTTCCACTTTCTGATTGCGGCGCTGGTGGTGGTCCTCGACCAGGCAGCGAAGTGGACTGTCGCAAAGAATATTTCGCTGCACGACAACATTCAGATCATTCCCGGATTTTTCCGTCTCACCCATGTGGAGAATCGTGGCGCCGCCTTCGGCCTCTTCGCCGACTCGCCTTCCGAATGGAAGATCGCTGCCTTGGTCACTGTTCTCGATTGTGGCGCTGGCCATTGTCTCGGTGCTGCTGTGGCGAAACAATCACTCGATGAACAGCACGGGTATTGGGTTGGCGCTGATTCTTGGCGGCGCGGTGGGCAATCTCTGGGACCGCCTGCTTAGCGGCCGGGTCGTGGACTTCCTGCTGTTTTACGTCGGCCAATATCAGTGGCCGGCGTTCAACGTGGCCGACAGCGCAATCGTCGTCGGCGCTGGCTTGCTGGTGATCGAAATTCTCTTCGGAAAATCTCCGGCGCCCGAAAAGTCAGCCTAAAAGCTTAACCGCAAAGATCGCAAAGAAATACCGCAAAGGTCGCCGGGAAGATCTTGGCGGCCTTTGCGGTTCTCTTTGCGTCCTTTGCGGTTTAAGTGCTTCTCGTAAAGCTACGCCGACTTCCTCTCCGCCATCGAAGCGTAGAAGGCCTCGGCTCCCTTTTCCATTTCCTGCTCGGTCAGGTCTGCCACGTGCGTGGCCACTGTCCAGGCGTGGCCGAAGGGATCAACGAAGTGACCCAGGCGGTCTCCCCAGAACATGTCGTTTACGCCACCGTTGGCCTTGCCGCCCGCAGCGACCGCCTGCGCAAACACCTCGTCAACGTCGGGCACGTAGAGATAGATGCCCCCGGTGTACGCGCCTGCAGATTGCGGTGACTTGCCGCCCATGCCGGGAATTTCATCGGACAAGAAGATGATCGAATCGCCGATTTTTATTTCAGCGTGCATGATTCTCCCGTCCGGACCCGGCATCCGCATACGCTCCTCGGCGCCGAATGCTTTCTTGTAGAAGTCGATCGCCTTGGCGAGCGTCGTGAACGACCAGAGACGGGGTTGCGGTGTGGAAGCCTTCAGGAACCGGTTTCACAGAATTTGTCATGAGACTGTCTCCTTCACATTTGTGCTGCTGGCTGAATAGAAATTAATCCCTCGCGGAACATATTTACCGCGTCGCCGAACATCTTAGTCCTCCCCCGGCTGTGAGGAACAATAAAAGATTGTAAAAAGAAGTAACAAAAGAGCCAAGTGCCCCTTTCATTCTAAGCGTAGTTGGCCGATTCGAAGGACCCCCTAGCGGCTGGATCGATCGTTGCGGTATGGACTCTTCGGGTGGTAGCGCAGGTAAGCGAATGCGGGAAAAATAGAGATCCTTCGACTGTGCGTTTGCTTCGCGTTGCGAAGCAAACACTCCGCTCAGATGACAAGAGTTTTACGGCGCCCCGTACAACTGCCTGTACACGTTGGCGTTACGGAGAATGGCTTGCACGTACTCCCGAGTCTCGGTAAACGGGATGGACTCCACAAATTCCTGCGGATCGCGGTATTTTCCCTGTCCCAGCCAGTCATCCACCCGGTTGGTACCCGCGTTGTAGGCGGCCAGCGCGTATTCGAAGGCGCCAAACTTGTCCACCATCTCGCGGAAATAACGGGTGCCGAGTTGCAGATTTACCTCAGGAGTAAACAGTTGGTCGGATGAAAAATGCTTGAGCTTTTCCTGCTTCGCCACCGCGCTGCCGACCTTGGGCAGCAGTTGCATCAAGCCCAGAGCATTGGCCCGCGAGACGGCGCCGGGATTGAACTCCGACTCCTGCCGTATTAGGGACGCCACCAGGTAGGGATCCAGCGCATTCTGCGATGAAAACTTCTTCAGATCCGGCCAGTAAGGCTTGGGAAATAACGCCTCCCAGTAAGGCCGCGGCAGTGTGGGCAGATCGACGGCGAAATAGTTGGGCACGGCGCGTTTGAAAACACGAATCGCTCCGTCGTAGCGTCCCGCGTCTTCGTAGAGTTTCGCCGTCTCGGCCGCCAGCCAGTTGCCCTGGTCCTCGGTAGCCGCGGCTTGCAGTTCGAGGACAGAAAAGTCCAGCAGACCGCCATTCTCCAGCACTTGCGCCTTCTGATAACGCAGGTTGTCCGTCGGCGGGTCGGTGGTCGTGATGCTGGTCCCGGCATCGATCCCAGGAACCCGGTCCAGCAAAGCATAGTGCGCAGGATCGCCATCTGACGGAATCTCTCGCAGACGGCGGCGCGCCAGTTCGCCATAGTAGAAATTGCGGAAGCGTTCCGAGAGCTTCTGGTAGTAGGCCCGCGCCATGGCGGTGTCTTTGTCCTCTTCCGCCAGGCGGGCCCGCCAGTAGAGGGCCGCGGGGATCTCCGCCGAAGTGGGATACAAACCGATCTGCTGCTCGAATCCGGCCTTGGCTTCGGCGTTTCTGCCCTGGCGCAGGCTTAGCCACGCCACCTTCCAGTGTGCGTACGAGGCGCGGCCGGCATTGGGAAAGCGCTGCTGCAACTCTCGATACGCATCAATTGCCTTGTCGTAGTCGGGTTTGAGCAGATAGAAATTACCGGCTGCAAGCAGCGCTTGTTGCAGCCACAAGCTGGTCGGCGCGCTCTGGCGAAGCTCACCCAGGTAGCGCACGAAGGCATCTTCGTCACCGCTGCCGCGCGCGATCTCTCCCAGGTTGTAGAGCCGTTGCGTGTTGATGTCCGGCGCCGAACTGTCCAGCGCGTCCAGGATCTTCTTCGCTTCCTTGTCTTGCCCCGACTTGTGCAAGGCTATCGCCAACGCCAATTGGATATCGGGACGATCGCTCGGACTCGTTACTGGGATCAGATCGCGATACTCATCCGCAGCGTCGCTGTAGCGCTTGCCCTTGGCTAGCAGATCGGCGCGCGTTCTGCGTCCATTGAGTCCGAGAGGTGGTAATTGCGCGGTCGAAGCGAGCTTCTTCAGTTCAACATCAGCCTGGGTAGCTTCCGCGCTCAGCGGCATGGTGATGTACAGATTGCGCAAGATCTCAGCGCCTTTGACCGGCTGCCCCGCTGCCGCATAGGCTCGCCCCAGCGCCAGTTCCAGATCGGCTCGCTGGGGCTGCCGATCTTTCTCCAGAACCGTGATCGCATCCTGCGCCCGGTTTTCCGCCAGCAGCGCCGTGCCATACAAAACGTGAGCATCGCGCAGCAGCAGCGAGTCCGGATATTGCTTATCGAAATCAGTCAGGGTGGTGACCGCTTCCGCTGTTTTGCCGCTCTGAAAATAGGATGTGCCCAGATAAAAGCTGACGTAGTCTCCCAGATCTCCTGCCTTGGCTTTGGCGCGATTCAGGGGATCCACGGCCTTGGCGTAGTCCTTATCGAGGACGTGCGCGTATCCCAGCACCAGCCAGGCCAGCGCGCCCGCATCTTCCTGGGCGTGACGCCGGGCATAGGCTTCGACTCCGGCGTAGGCGGCGGGAGTGCGGTCCTGCAGCAGTTGCCGCGCCATCGGCTTCAGGCTGGTGGAGGCAACAAATGCGGCGTGCATCCGGCGCGAGCGCGGCGTAGGATGGCTGCGGCGCCTGGCAACGACCTTGTTCTTTTTCTTCCGTGGCGTCTGCGGTTTTTTGAGTAGATGACTGCGCGACCGCCGGCGATACGAACGAAGGCAGATCAATGCACAGGACTGCCACGATCAAAGAAAATCGAATCAGGACCGATTGCCAACGATGAATGACCACTCTGATTAATTTCGCCGAAAATTGGCGCCCATGATGGAAGTATCGTCCTCGGCCAGGCTGCGCACCAGTTCCTGGCTGAAATAGTCGGCTCCGCCGGCCGCGGTGTTGCCGTATCGCTTCTGGTAAGTGGCCCGGCTCTTTTCGATGTCTTCCTTGAGCCGGTCGTACAGATCTTTGTTCTTGCGCCCCTCGCTGACTTTCACCTGGTTGTAGAGCTTGATCTCATCCACCAGCAGCCGGGCAAAACGGTGCGCCTTGCGGTGAACGTCGGCATCCTCGGGCGAGAGGTTGGCAAAGGATCGGCTGCAGGAGCGGGAGCGGCTGCTGCCGCGCTGAGACCACCGGCTCGGCCTGGGCCACCGCGACCGGCTGTTCGACTTCAACCGGCGGAGCTGCAACCGGCTCCGGAACGGGTGCAACATGCTTTGGCGCGTGCGCCGCGAAAGGATCCGAATGGGCCGGAGCCGCATGCACCGGCGGCGGCGCACTTTCTGCCTTCTCGCCAGACGCCTCGGCTGATTCTTCTTTTCTTCCTTCAGTGCCTGCTTGCGCAGCGATGCGACTTCGAGCCACGCGCTGGTCGCCAGCACCAGCAACTCGACGGCGGCGGCGTCCAGCTTTCCGCCTCCTTCAACGCCGGCATCGGCATAGACCAGCGCCGCAACTTTCTCCTTCAGCAACAGCGGCAGCACCAGCAGCTTGTCATCGGCCGGCGCGCCGAATTTCGAAACAAATTCCGGATCCATGTCGTGGGTCGCGCCACTGAACGGCATGCGCGACCGCAAGGCCTGCTCGGGCACGCCCGATGGTCACGTTGAGCGCAAAATCCTTGATGGTATCGTCGCCGTCTTTGGTGAAGCCGCGTCCCTGCCAGCCCGTGGCCGCGCCGGCTTTGACCACGAACAGCGCCCCGCGACCGCTATAGCGCACCGTATTGTCCAGCAGAGCGCGCAGAATTTCGCGTTGCGTCGTGCCCGACTGGATGGCCGAAATCGCTTTCAGCAGGTTGGCCGATCCACCGTCTCCAGAAACCCCCGCTGCCGCTGCGGCCGTCGAGTGAGGAAACTCTTCCAGAACCCGGCGCACCAGATCGTTCCGCAACTCCGGGACATGGTTGTCCAGGACCTCGCGACACGACTCTCTCGACGATTTGTTCGACTTCCGTTTTCTCCGCCATGGTCAGGTCGGCGAATTCGGCCGCTGGATCGGGCTTTTTTGCCCTTCATCTCGGCTAAACCTTGATTATAGGGTCACTTGACCCGTGTTTTCCGGTCACCTAAGGACGTGTTCTAATGCGGAATGGCCGCTCCTTGGAATTTATCGCAAACCGCCCAGTTATAGATACGTCAAAACAAATAAGCCGAAACTTGGGTTACCAAGTAAAATAACATTTCTGCCTCCGGCCTCAGGGCGTGAAAATTGTTGCATCGGAAGGAAGATGACAGCCATCCAACCAAATGTAAGCGAGCCGGTCAGCGATGAGCTGGCGCTGGTTCAGGCCGCCAAGGGCGGCGATGTAAGCTCATTCGAGGAACTGGTCCGGCGTTACGACCGGAACGTGTTTCGCATCGCGCAGCACATCACGCAGAACCGCGAAGACGCGGAAGATGTGGTGCAGGATGCGTTCCTCAAGGCTTACACCAATCTGGACCAGTTCCAGGGCCAGTCGAAGTTTTATACCTGGCTGGTGCGCATCGCGGTCAACGAAGCGCTGATGAAGTTGCGGCGCCGTCGGCCCGAGCGCATGGTTTCGCTGGACGAAGATGTAAAGACCGAGGAGGATTCGGTTCCGCGCGAAGTGGCGGACTGGAGTCCGAACCCGGAGCAGCAGTACAACCAGGCGGAGTTGAAGGAGATCCTGAGCAAGACGATTCAGGGACTTCCTCCGAGTTTCCGTACGGTTTTTGTGCTGCGCGACGTGGAAGGGCTTTCGACCGAGGAGACGGCCGAGGCGTTGGAGCTCAGCATTCCGGCGGTCAAATCGCGGCTCTTGCGAGCGCGATTGCAGTTGCGGGAGCGGCTCAGCCGTTACTTCCAGAAACGTGAGAGCGGAGATGGCAAACAGTGAAGTGCGCTGAGTTTTTGCAGGAACTGACCAACTACCTGGACGGCGTCCTCGACGACCGCACCAAGGCCGAACTGGAAGACCATCTGGCTTGGTGCCACAACTGCTACGTGGTCTGCGACACCACCAAGAAGACCATCGAGATTTACCGCGATTCCGCAGCTCTACGAACTTCCCGACGATCTCCGCAACCGTCTCCGTTCCGCCATTGTGGCCAAGTGCGAAGCCCACAAGAAGACCGGCCCACGGGAAGCCTGACCGCCTGCAATAGTCAGCTTTTATTGGGAACGAACCACGGGGGCGGACAGCCTTCCCCACGTGGTTCCTGATTGTCTGCAAATATTTGCAGACTCGTCCGACGCGGCTTACTCCCTTTCATGTACTAGTGGAACCTTTTTTCATCGAGACTGAATCTAATAATTTGTTAGCGGTTGGCCGGTCGAGGTAGAGGGCCGGTGGGGAGGGGCGTATGATCGCGGAGTTATTTGACAGCTTCTTTGGTTGCAGACATTCTCATTATAGTTTTCCTATCTCGGTTCGTCCCGCTTCGCGACGCAGTTCGGCGTCGAAGCTGACCGGCACCTACGTAGCATGTCTGGATTGCGGCAGAGAGTTCCCATATGACTGGCAGGAGATGAAGGTCATCACTTCGCCATCGCAGCGGCGCAGCTACGTGGCGTCACTGACGCACAGAGCCGCTGCCTAAGACGTCTCAGGTTGTTTCAATAAAAAAGCCGCGACGAACTCGCGGCTTTTTTATTGAAATGTGGGCGTGAGCGCCCGGCTCGTGCGGCAGCGCCCCGAACGATTAGGCATGAGCGACGACGCTCGGGCCTACACTTGCTCAGTTGCTGCTGCTGTCGTCGCGACGCTTCAGCGTGGGCCGATCATCATCGTTGGTTCCCTTGTCGTCGCTGCCATTCTTGTCGGGCGTCGAGGTGCGCCGCAGAGTCGGCTTGTTCTTGTCTTCCTTCTTGTCCAGGATCTTGTGCCGGTTCTCGATCGCCGCCAGCCGCGCCTTGACGTCGTCAAACTCGGAGGTCGAAACCGTGTACTGCGCCCGTGCCGGAAGAATGGTCGCAATCTCTTCCTGCGACTTGGCGATCCGGTCCGGCGTCTGGGGATGGGTGGAGAAGGCCTTGGCCAGACTCCCCGGCTTCTTCTTCTCCTGCGCCTGCACCTTTTCGAAGAAGGCGATGAACGCCTGCGGATCGTATCCTGACTTGTACATGTACTGCAGTCCCAGATAGTCGGCTTCGGCCTCGAAACCGCGCGAGAAGTGCAGGAAGGTCATGGGCAGCGCCAATCCCGCTGCCTCGTAGCCGGCATAGCCAATCGCTCCGCCTACGAAGATCAGAGGAATCGAAGCCATCTGCATCAGGTTGCCGCGGGTATTTTCACGCGCCGCATGGCAGGCCGCCACGTGCGCAATCTCGTGCGCCATCACCCCGGCCAGTTCCGCTTCTTCGTCGGCCGCCAGGATCAGCCCGGAATTCACATAGAAAAATCCGCCGGGCAGCGCGAAGGCATTGATGTCGTCGGAGTCAATTACCTTGATCGTGAACGGGACCTGCGCGTCGGAGTTGCGCACCAGGTTCTGGCCCACCCGGTTCACGTATTCGGTGACCACGGGGTCCTGGATCAGCTTGACGCTCGACTCCACCTGCTGGGCATACTGCTTGCCCATGGCGATCTGTTTTTCCACGCCATACCAGTTACCCATGCCGGTCTTGCAACCCACGTTCCGGTTGCCGACGGCATCCACGTCTTCCTTGCCGCCGTCGTGTTTGACCTTGTCCGGGTCGGCGGGGTTCACGGGCGCGGGCGCGGTGCTTTTGGGGCGCTATCGGAGGCAGCAGGGGCGGAAGTGCCCTGGTCTTGCGCCAAACTCCGTGGAGCCACATAGCTCAGCGTCAACAACACAGCCGATAGTGCCAAGAGCCGTAACTTCATGATGGACTCCCTTATTCCGTCCCGCCCCAGGAGGACTCTGGCTGGATTATACGCCCGCCAGGAAACACCAATACCGGGGATTTACCTATGTAGAGTTGGACGCAGGATTGCGGCACAGGGGTTACCTGAACTGGCAGTAGCTCTGCGCGTCTCGTCTCGCAGAGCACCGCGCCGCCGACGCGCGGACGTCTTCCTGCGTCGGGCCAGGTGTTTACGGTTTGGCCACGATGTCAAACTCTACGCGCAGCTCGTTCTTCACCTTCACTGCCCCGCCGCCAACGACAATGGGTTCGATTCCGAAGTCCTTTTGCTTGAGTTCGGCTGTGCCTTGATAGTGTCCCTTCTGTGCTCGCACTTCCAGCTTTACCGGGTGGGTTTGCCCGTGCAGCGTCAGATCTCCGGTTACTGTCCAACGGCCGGCGCCGGCGGGTTCGACTGCGGTTGAATGGAAGTGTATTTCGGGAAATCTGGCAGTATCGAGCACCTTCGGTCCCAGCATGGTTTCCTGTATCTCCGCCCGGTCCTTGTCCGACACCTCCTTGTCCATGACCCGCATCTGGCGCGCATCAACGGTCAGCTCGACCGAGCGGTCAGTTTCGCTGAACCTTCCATCCTTGATGGGTGCGCTGATTTCGTGCTCATGGCCGAAGGCGGAAAACATGCCCGCCTTGAGCACGCGCACCGTCATCACCGATTTCTGGGTATCGATGTCGCTGGCCGCAGCCCACAGCGCGGCAGGCAGTAGCACCGCCGCAACCCATATCGCAGGATTTTTCATTCGTCCCCCTATGTCCGTGTGCAGACGGACACTCTTGTCCGCCTCCTTTGACCTTCTTAAACTTCTGGTGCAACAGGCAACTGGAGCGACAAGCAAAAATCAACTTCAAAAGCGGCGGACAGCAGTGCGCGCCCCACACACCTTGGTAGAATCCTTGCCACTAGGATGCGCCTTTCAGCCTGAAGCGGCAAGAATTATGGAACGGGAATTCTGCAGTGAGTGAGAACGTAAGCGAACGCTTCGCCCCGGGCTGGCCGGGAATTTCGCCGCGCTGGACTTCGAGCGCCAAAAGCGGCGTAGGGACGGCACTCAACCTGCACAGCCGCGTATGGTTCACACTCAGCCACGGCATCCTGAACGAAGTCTACTATCCGCGGGTGGACCAGGCCTGCACCCGCGATCAGGGGCTGATTGTCACCGACGGCTCCAGTTATTTCTCCGAGGAAAAACGCCACTGCAAGTTTGAGAACCATGCGATTGAGGATGGCGTTCCCGTCTACAAACTGACTAATACAGAACTGCAGGGACGTTACCGGATCGAGAAGGAAGTTTTCTCCGATCCCTACCGAAATGTCGTACTGCAAAGGATCCGTTTTGTCCCGTTGCAGGGCACGCTCGCCGACTATCGCCTGTACGCTCTGCTGGCGCCACATCTGGCGAATTGCGGCCGGGAAAATACCGGCTGGGTCGGAGAATACAAAGGCACGCCTACACTCTATGCGCATCGCGCATCGACCGCCCTGGCTTTTGCGTGTTCAGTTCCCTGGCGAAAAATGTCCGTAGGGTTTGCCGGTTTCTCCGACGGATGGCAGGACCTATCACAGCATTTCCAGTTGACCTGGGACTACACCCACGCGGAAAACGGAAATGTGGCGCTCACCGGCGAGATCGACCTGGCAGCGTGTAACGGAGAGTTCACGTTGGCGCTCGGGTTCGGCGGCATCTGGTCCGAAGCCGGACAAGAAGCACGCTCCAGTTTGCTCGAATCCTGCGACGAACTGCGCAAGCATTACGTCTGGCACTGGAAGCATTGGCAGGACAGCCTGTTGAAACTGGACGAGCCACGCCGCGAGGTTGACCTCTATCGCCCCAGCGTGGCCGTGATGCGGTCGCATGAGTCGAAGGATTTTCTCGGCGGCGTAATCGCCAGCCTTTCCATCCCGTGGGGATTTAACAAGGGCGATGAAGACCTGGGCGGATACCATTTGGTCTGGCCCCGGGACCTGGTCGAAACTGCACTTGGTCTGCTGGCGGCGGGCGCCGAACCTGATGCCCTGCGCATCCTGAGCTATCTGGAGGTCACGCAGGAACCGGACGGACATTGGGCCCAGAACATGTGGCTGGACGGGCGTCCGTACTGGAACGGGATGCAGATGGACGAGGCCGCCTTTCCCATTCTGCTGTTCGACATGTTGCGTCGGCACTCTCCCTTCGTTTTGGGAGAACCGTCGCGTTGGTGGGCGCTGATCAGTCGGGCTGCGGGATTCATCCTGCGCAACGGCCCGGTCACCCAACAGGATCGCTGGGAAGAAGACGCCGGCTATTCGCCATTTACTTTGGCGGTAGAAATATCAGGACTGCTCGCCGCTGCTGACTTGGCCGACGCGGTGGGGCAAAAGGACATTGCTAACCATCTGCGCGAGACCGCGGATTGCTGGAATGACAACATTGAACGTTGGGTCTATGCGACGGATAGCGACCTGGCACGGCAGCTTGGAGTAGAAGGCTACTATGTGCGCATCGCGCCCCCGGAATCGGACTGCGCGCCGTCGCCTCTGCAGGGATTCGTCCCCATCAAGAACCGGCCGCCAGGCGAGAACATGGCCTTGGCTGTTCATCTGGTCAGTCCCGACTCGCTTGCGCTGGTGCGATTTGGTTTGCGGGCGCCTGATGATCCGCGAATCCTGAACACCGTAAGAGTCATTGACGCACAGCTGAAAGCGAACTTGCCCCAGGGTCCCTGCTGGTACCGCTACAACGGCGATGGCTACGGAGAACACGAGGACGGATCTCCCTTCGACGGGACTGGTATTGGGCGGCCGTGGCCCTTGCTGGCCGGCGAGCGGGCGCACTACGAGCTGGCGGCGGGACGTCCCCACGCCGCCGAAGACTTGCTCAAAGTGATGGAGCTCTCGACCGATGGCGGCCGCCTAATTCCAGAACAGGTCTGGGACGCGGACGATATTCCAGCGCTCGAACTGTTTCGCGGCAAGCCCACGGGTTCGGCGTGTCCGCTGGTATGGGCACACTCGGAGTACGTCAAGCTGCGGAGATCATTGCGTGACGGCAAGATATTCGACCAGCCGCCCCAGACTGTGCAGCGCTACCAGGTGGAAAAACAGAAAGCCGTGTACTTCGAGTGGCGATTTAATAACAAATGCCGGACCATTCCTCAGGGAAAGAAGCTGCGAATGCTGCTGCCGTCTCCGGCATCGGTCCATTGGAGCTTCGATGGCTGGCAGACCACGCAGGACACGACCACGCGCGATCCGTTGGGAGTCTTCGTCGCAGACCTGCCGACCGATCATCTGGCGGTGGGACGCGAGATTGTCTTCACTTTTTACTGGCCGCAGGAGCAACGCTGGGAAGGTGCGGATTACGCTGTAAGAGTCGAGTAATCGGAAGGCCTGTCATCTGAGCGGAGGGTTTGCTTCGCGAAGCGAAGCAAACTCGCAGGCGAAGGATCTCTACTCTCCCCAAACTGGCTTAGGTGCGCAGCCATCGCAACAGTCCCGCGGCATCGCGCTCGTCGCTAGGGATCCTTCGACTCCGAAGGCTGATTCGCAAGCGGATCGGCTTCGACTCCGCTCAGGATGACAGAGCTCCCCTACAAGCTGCGAGAAATGTTGGAATACAGCGCGCCCGCGCAAACCGCAGACACCGCCAGCAATCCCACTCCTTCCCAGAAAGGCCCGATCAGCACGTGTCCCAAACCAAACAGCGCCAGGTACACCATCACGCAGCCAAGCACCCAGGAGAGTAGATTCCGACCCAAATCACGGGTCGGAGGCACCTCGGGAGCCAGGCGAGCAAGTGGCTGCCATCCTGTTATTTGCGGACGAACGCTGCGGTAAAACTTCAGCAGCACTGCCTCCGGCTCCGCTTTCGTTATGTAGGTAACCACGAGCCAGACCAGCGTGGTGATAACGGTCGTGGTCAAAGCGGTCTTGGCAAAAACGACCGGATTGGTCCCGGAAAAAGGCTCGGTCCAGCGCAGCCAGATGGTCACCACCAGCGCCGTCGCCATCGCCGAAATCTCGCTCCAGGCATTGATGCGCCACCAGTACCAGCGCAGCAGGTAGACACCGCCGGTGCCCGCACCCACCTCCAGCACCACCTGCCATCCCGAGCGAATGTCAGACAGCAGAACTGAAACTCCAGCGGACGCGATCACCAGCAGCACCGTGGCCAGACGGGAGATCAGCACGTAGTGTTTGTCGTCGGCGTCGCGCTTGATGAAGCGGCGATAGAAATCCGATACCAGATACGAGGCGCCCCAGTTCAATTGGGTTGCGATCGTGGACATGAACGCCGCCATGAAGCCGGCGATCACAATGCCGCGCAGCGCCGGCGGCACATGCTGACGTACGACCAGCATGTATCCGGTCTCCGGATGTTCCAGGTGCGGGTATAGAACGACTGCCGCCAACGCAGTCAGAATCCAGGGCCAGGGACGCAAAGCGTAGTGGGCGACGTTGAACCAGAGGACGGCCAGCAGACCGTTTTTTTCGTCTTTCGCACTGAAGATGCGCTGCGCGATATAGCCGCCGCCGCCCGGCTCCGCCCCCGGATACCAGAACGCCCACCACTGCAAACCGATATTCACCACAAAGGTTATTACCGGCAGGAGCCACAGGCCTTCTTGCGAGAACGGACGTGAGAAATCGGGGAAGAAAGACGTCGCATCGCCTGCGCCCGGGCCCGCGGCAGTCCGCATTTCCGCCAGGCGTGCCAGCAGTGTGTTCATGCCGCCCGCAGCGGCAACCGCGTACCAGGCCACTCCAATCACAATCGCCATCTTGAGAGCGAACTGGAACAGATCGGTCCAGAGCACGCCCCACAATCCACCCAGCGCGACATAGAGACCGGTGAATGGAATCAAGAACAGAACGCAAATTGCCAAAGCGCTGCGATCGCTTACGCCCAGCGTAACCGCAACGATGCTGGTCATGGCTTTGGTCACCCAGCCCAGGATGAGGCAATTCATGAGCAGTCCGAGATAGATGGCGCGAAAGCCGCGCAGAAACGCAGCCGGCTTTCCGGAATAACGCATCTCGGCAAACTGCTACGTCGGTCAGAAGTCCGGAGCGGCGCCAGAGGCGGGCAAACAGAAACACCGTCATCATCCCGGAAAGCAGGAATGCCCACCACAACCAGTTCCCTGCAATTCCCTGCGTGTAGACCAGGCCGGTAACGACCAGCGGCGTATCGGCGGCAAACGTGGTCGCCACCATGGACGTGCCGGCCAGCCACCAGGAAACGTTGCGCCCGGAGACGAAGTAATCGTCCACGCTCTTGCCCGAGCGCGAACGGAAGTACAGGCCCAGCGCAAGCGTGATACCGAGATAGAGGACGATGGCCGACCAGTCAAGCAGGGTGAAATTCATGGCGGGAGGATACATCAGGTCTTGCCAGATTCGAACAAGAAAGTGTTATATAGCGGTTGCGCACCCAAGTGCCCCGCGCAGGAAACGGCCTGCCGTCATTCTAGCGTAGTGGCTAAATTCGGGCAGCCAAGCAACCACCCAGTCGAAGGATCTCTACTCTTCCCCAACTCGCCTCCGGGCGCAGGAGCCGGAATAGTCCTTACCGCAACGTTCGTTCAGCTGCTACGGTCCTTCGACCCCGACAGGATGACAGGGCTTATTGTCCTCAGGTAGCGCCTGTCCCTGCCCCTGTCAGGTAAAGCTCAGCCACATGCTCTGCAATCTTCCCCGGATCGCCCTCCGCGAGATTCGCCAGCACTACCACCGTCAGCTTGTCGTCCACATAGCGCGAGATCTGCGTCTTGAATCCCTGCCACGCGCCGTCGTGATCAATGAGCCGATGTCCGTGCGAGCTGGTTATCTCCCACCCAAATCCGTAACTACCGGGATTGGGCTGACCATTGTTGAGTTTAACCACCGTCCACATCTGTTCCAGACTGGAGCGCTTCAGAAGTTTTTCGGTGTACAGCGCCGCATCCCACTTCGCCAGATCCAGAATCGAAAAATAGAGACTGCCGTCGGCGGTGGTATTCAGGACGGGCGAGACCCACTCCTGGTTCTTCAACTCACCCTTGACCAAACGATAGCCTGCCGAGCGGTTGGGAATAATGTCAGCCTCGTTGATGATTCGCGTCGTCTGCATCCCCAACGGCCGGAAGATTCGCTCCTGCAGCACGTCGCCGTAAAACGTGCCGGTCACGCGGTGGATGAGAATGCCCAGCGTCAGATATCCGAGATTGCTGTAACTCCATTTCGTGCCCGGCGGAAAGGCCAAAGGGATCGCCTCCACGATTTTGAGCAGTTCGTCTTCGCCACGGTCCTTGCGGAAATCGAAGTCTTTCGGATAGTCGGTGAAACCGCCGGTGTGACTTAGGAGGTGACGGACAGTCACCGGCCTCCACGTGGGCGGAGCCTCGGGAAAGTATTTCGTGATGGAGTCGTCCAGGCTGATCTTTCCTTCGTCGACCAGCATCATGACGGCTGTTGCGGTAAACTGCTTGCCTACTGAGCCCGACTGGAAAAGGGTCTCGGGCTTGACGGGCACCTGCAGCTCGATGTTAGAGAAGCCAAAACCCTGAGCCCGAACAGGCTTACCGTTACGCGACACCAGCAGCGCGATGCCAGGAATATGCTGTCGCGCCATCTCCACCTTCACGTACTGTGCGACCGCGTCGGACGTCGAGCCGGAAGTTTGGCTAAATGCCCTGCCAGCCAGGATCAGTGCGACCATCAGCAGCTGCAAGGCAGGACTTTTCACCGGTTAGGCCTCCATCCTTTAAAAAAACGCATGAACGACGGAAAGACAGGAAGTACGTAGGGGCGGGTGCCCCCGCGCAGCCGGGCAAAGTCCGGCACTGTCCTGGGAAATCCGACAACCAGAGGCGAGCCTTGCTCACCCACCCGGACGAAGGCGTCCATGCCTACGTGTCGCGTGGCTGAAGGCTGAGAGCTGACAGCTGAGGCTCTTTTAGCCTGAGTACACCAGTTCGACGACGGTGCAGTCATCACTGAGCGGAGTTCCTCCGCAGAAGTTAGCTACTGCGGTAAAAATGTCTTCGAGGGTCGCGCTCTTCGCGGCCACTGCCTCCAGGCGCGAGTCTTCGAAGAAATCGCCGCGCGCGTTTTCCGCTTCGGTGACTCCGTCCGTGACCAGAATCAGGCGATCGCCGGCGTGGAGACTGACGTGGTCACTCTCATAGGTAGCGTCGACCAGCAGGCCGACCGGCAGATTGCCATGAGGCGGCCGAATCACTTCTTTATTGCAAACCAGCAGAGGAGGCACGTGGCCGCAGTTCACGTATTCCAGTTCCCCGTCCCGGCGGATGCGCGCGATGATCAGCGTGGCGTACTTCTCTCCAATGTGCTTGTGGGTGAAGAAGCGATTGGCGGCGACTACGATATCGATCAGCGGCATCCCGGCGGTGAGTTGGGAAAAGATCATGCCCTGCAAGGTCGAAGCCAACAACGCGGCTGAAACTCCCTTGCCGCTGACGTCCGCCAACACTACCGCCAAACCCTCTTCGGTATTGACCGCGTCAAAGAAGTCCCCCCCGATTTCCTTACAAGAGAGATTTCTGCCCCTGAGTCTTGCAAAGGGCACTTCAGGAATGGTCACGGCCATCAGCCCCTGCTGAATGGAAGCAGCGATGGAGAGTTCCTGCTGGTAACGGCGAGAGGCTTCTTCGGCCTGCACCAGGCGCGCGTTTTCAATCAACGAGGCTGCTTCCGTTGCGATGGCACGCAAGATGTCATTGCTCACACTCGAAATGTCTCGCGAAGCGAAACGCGAATCTACATAGAGCGCGCCCATGACCTCGGCTGAGCTCTCGGTGGCCACCATGGCCGTGTCACGCGTGGTCTGCACCTGCGGCTTGCGCAAGGGAATGCAAATTACGGTGCGGAGATCGTAGGCCACGATGCTGTGCCGGCCGGCCAGATCGAGTGACTGACTGGTGTCGGTGATCACAAACTCCGAATTCGATTTCACTCCTTCATCCAAGATCGAATGTGAAATCGTGGTGTCATCGAGCAGCGGTTCGCCCTTCGAGTTTCGCCCGGCGGCCAGTCGCAGGTTGTTCTCTTCGTCCCGCATGAAGACATATCCGCGCTCGGCGCGCGTAAGTTTCAGCGTCGCGTCCAGCAAAGTCACCAGAATCTCGTCGAGCACGCCGGTCGTGTTCAGCTTGCGGGCGGCTTCGAGAAAAAGCGTCAGCTTCTCCAGGTCCGTGGTGTCGGTCGAGATCTGAATGCCCGAAATCTGGCTTAGGAATTCACGGGCCGTGTTGGAGCTGGCATGATGAGGATGAAAGATGACATAAGAAACGTCGCGGACGCCGAACTCGACTCGATCGTTGCGCTCCAGGGTCTTGCGCTGGATTCTTTCGCCGTTGACGAAGGTTCCATGCTTGCTGCCCTGGTCCACCACGCAAAACTGCCCGTCCTCGGACGTGATCAGAGCGTGGTCGCGGGAGACGCGAGGATCGGCGATGACCAGGTCCTTGTCCACCTTTCGACCCACGGTGAACGGAGTGTGGTCAAGGTTGATGGTGCGCTGGTCGTTACCCTGCACGAAAACCAAGGTGGGAAAAATTCCCGACCCCGGCGAGGAAATTGGGCCCGTGATAGGTGGATAGGTCATTTGGCTGGCCTGCCCTTGCGCTTTTTAAAGAGAACGACTCCGGCAGGCGAGGAGTTCGATCTCAGCCTTCCCCGTCCCAATTTGTCCAGGGCGCATGGAGAGGCAAGGTGTTTCAAAACATCAAGCGGCACCGCGGTCCAGGGCGGCGAGCGCCTCTTGCTCGCTATCAAAAACCTGGAAAACTGTTGCCAGCTTGGTAATTTGCAGCACGTCGTGCAGGCGCTGGCCCAGGCCGGTGAGCTTGATCTCGGCCCCAGCCGCTCGCGCGGAAGAATAGACTCCAACCAAGGTCCCCAGACCGCCACTGTCAATATAGGTCACGCCGGAGAGGTTCAGGACCAGTCGTGGGCTTTCAGTCAAAGTCTGTTTGAGAAAATCACGCAACGCGTTGGCCTCTTCTCCAAACATGATGCGGCCCTGACACGAGACCACATTGATGCCGTCGACCAGGCGTTTCTCGGTTTTGAGGTTCATGCGTCCTCCGAAACGTCATTGTGGCCGCCGCGTGGGAGAAGACTAACCTGTGATCGCAGGCCAATGCAAGGCCAACACCGCCTGTCAGAAACGGGAGGATCACGAGGTTCGGGCGATCCGCACGCGTGAGGAACAGGATGAGACTTTAAGAGTTGTGCAGCAGATCGCCGCCTGCTCATTCGCAAGCGAATGAGCAAGCTGCGGGATGACAGGGTTCGAGGCTTCAGGCTACGTAGAGGCCTTCAACCGATCGTTGGCGCACACCGCGAATAATCCTAAAACCACCAGCGGGATACCCAGACTCGAATAGAGGGGCATCGCCCAGGCCCTTTGCACCGAACTGGCCGGTAAGAAGCGCGAAGCCAGCATAAGCCCACAAGCCGCAAGCCAGGGCCAGAAAACTACCAGTACGGCGAGGCCGCAGGCCATGCGCGTAATCCGGTTTCGGCCCCACAATTCTTTCCAGGAAGCGGCGATCAGGAACACCGCCGGCAGAAGCAGTACCTGGTTATAGGGCGCGAAGCTGGGCACGATCACCAGCGTTGCGACCAGCACCAGCACGAACATGGTGCTGAACGCGACTGAATCATGCGAAGCGAACCGTGCCCGCCAGCCCGTGACGGCAACCGCGAATACGACCACGGCAGCAAGAATCTTCCCCAGTGTGGGCGTGGCCAGCACATCGAGCAGCGAGCCGGCTCCGCCGGTGTACTGGCGATAGGCCGCGACGGCATCGCGAAACTGTCCCACCCATCCTGGCAAGACATATTCGGAGGCGGCGAGAAAAATCGCGGCCGTCAGAGCGAAACTCCAGAAAAAGATCTGACGCCGGCGCCAGTCGCTGAGCGCCCACAATATCAGCCAGCCCGCAATCGGCAACGTCAGTTGTGGCTTAACCGTTGCGAGCGCCAGCAGGAACCCAGCCAGCGAGAAATACCCCGCGACCAGCGCCCCGGCACAGCCCGCGAGCAGTGCGCTCACCACCAGGGTCAACTGCTGCAGTTTGATTCCCTGCACCACGGCGTAGCTGCCAAATGTCAGGACGATCAGAATCGTGGTGACCGTGGCTGAAGGCCGCCAGCGCAATACCTGCAGCCAAAGCAAGACACTTGCCAGCGTCAGAATTACCAGCAGCCAGCAAAAGCCCGCCTGCACCACGGGAAACGGCAAACCGACAGTCGGCGCCAGGAGAAAGACCACAAGCACCGGGTAGGCAAAACCCTGCTGGTCTTTAGGCTCGTCAAAGCGGGGATCGTCAGCGCGATCCGGATCCAGCGGACGTCCGTAATATCCAGTCTGGATTTCACGCGTGACTTGGGCGCTGTACGGGTTGCGGTGGTGCAGCAGTAGTTCGCGAGCTCCCAGCCAGCGCGGATAGAGATCAGAGAGATTGCCTCGCGGCCGTCCGTGAGCAGCCGCGTCCGCCTTTTGGTAGGGCACGAGAACTCGCTGCACGTAGAACCACATGCTTCCGGCGAACAGCAGCGCCAGGAGCAGCCCGAGTCTGGGTTCTTTGAGCAATCGCGTGAGGGAACAAAACGCCGCTCCATGTTACAACTTATGCGGGCGAACTTCCGTTGCGATTGCGCATCTGCATCTCCGCGGCGATTGGAGTGGCGAGTGCGGCGTTCTGCTATTTTTTGTTGCTGCATTTCCGTCAGGGCGCCGGAGATTTTAATTGGGCCATCCACTCCGCCCAGCGTCTGCTAGCCGGACAGAATCCTTACGACACTCCACTGGAACAATATCCGCTGACCGCCGCAGTATTCGCATTGCCCTTTGTCGCTCTGCGGCCGGAGATCGCGGGAGCCTTGTTTTACGGCATCAGCTCTGCCCTGCTGGCTTTCGGCCTCAGCCGTCATGGCTATCATCGCCTGCTCGCATTTCTGGCTTATCCCTATTGGGGAGGGCTGATGGTAACGCAGTGGTCAACCCTGATTTTCGCCAGCGCCTTCTTCCCTCTCCTGCTGCCGGCGACCATGGCCAAGCCTCAGCTGGGGTTGCCGGTGGCGCTTACTCGCTTGAGCAGGCGCGGGGTCATCGCCTGCGTGGCGGTCGCACTTTTCACCTTGTTCGCATTGCCAAACTGGCCGATGCTTTGGCTGGGACAATTAAAGAATTACGAGCACTTCTTCCCGCTGCTGGTTCTGCCCGGACCATTGCTGGCCCTGGCCCTTTGGCGTTACAGGGACCAGGATGCCTGGTTCCTCGTGCTGACCGCGATAATGCCGCAACGCTGGTTCTTCGACACTTTTACCCTGTGGCTGATCCCCAAGTCGCGCCGGGAGATTCTTTTCACCGCCGCTCTGAGCTGGGGAGCCGGCATCTGGCGCTGGTATCACGTCCCGCACAGCTTTACGGAGGTGGGGCGGGTCACGGTGCTCTTCATCTACCTGCCGATGCTGACGGTTGTACTGTTCCGCCAGTTCGTGCCCGAAGAGAGCTGATCAGACTGACCAGCACAACGAAGAAGGCCAAAGCAAACAACATTCCCGCGATGATTGGCTGCTCCATACTATCGAGTGCGCTATCAAACCGCGCTTGCGATTGCGGGAGTGTCCCGCCTTAGGTGCAGGACCACTTCCCATCCAAGCCCCGCCACAAGAAACAATGGGAGTATCGGCATGACCGCCAGGGGAGCGACCCAGAGACGAGAAGCAAATGAAGGCAGCACCGGCGATATTACTGCGATAAACATTGTCGCGACATAAGGCCACGCCACCAAGCCCAGGGCAGCCAACAACGTGTGCCTCGCCCAGCGTCCGATCCTCCAAATTTCCTCTCTCTGTTTCAATAACAGCAGAACGGCAGGCAACAATTGCAGATCCGAGTAAGGCACCAGGCTCGGCGTAACCGCCAAGGTTGCTGCCAAAACCGAGACGACGACAAGACAGAACTGCGCGGAGGAAGGGGGTGCCCGCCGCAGCCTCCACGCCAGATAAACGGTACCTGCCATCACCGGCAGCGCCAGCAGCAAACCGAGCGGGCGGGTGAATGCCAGCTGCAGCGGTGAGACACCAGAGGATTTTTCGGGATAGACGAGAATGCCCCGGACGCACTGCGTTACCCAGCCAGGCAATATCAATTCCCCAGCTGCGATTAAAACGGCCATGCTGAGCAGGAAGCCCCATACCAGCTTCCGACGCTCGCTCCACGCTCCTGTGCTCCAGATGAAAAGACAGGCAACCAGCGGCAAGACCAGGTGTGGTTTGATGGTGGAAAACGCCAGCAGCGTTCCCGCCAGGATCAGCCATCCGCGACGCACGGCAAAACATCCCCCAGCGATCAGCGCGGAGACCAGCAGGCCGAGGTTCTGCAAGTAGATCCCCTGCAGGGCGGGCATGCTGGCCAAGGTCAGCGCTACCGCAAGAAATTGTTGCATCGGCGTAATACGCCATTGCAGGAAGTCCAGCCACAGGGGCACGCTGACGGCAGTTAAAACCAGCAGAAGGATGGCGAACAACTTCTTCACCAACGGGAAGGGGAGAGGCACCGTGGGCGCCATCAGAAAGACCACGTAGACGGGATAATAAAAATGTTGCTCAGCGCCATCCCGCCGCGAGTCATACTTATGACCGCTCAGGCCGATCTGGATTTCCCCCGTTACCTCCTCGCCGTACGGATTGCGACCGTTCAACAGCAGTTCGCGGCTCCCCAGCCAGCGCTGATAAATGTCCCCGGGGTGTCCTTTCCAAACCTGGTTGCCGTACCGCCAGGCCGCAAAGCTCACCAGGAAAATAATTGGGAGGAGAAAAGAAGGTTTGCGGGACCAATCCATTTTGCCGGGAGTTTACCATCGAGCCGCGCTTCAGGCGATGCGCTTTTCTGATGAACCGAGGCGGGGCTCCTCGCTAAGCACCCTTCCTTCGGGACGACTGAATACTTCGGTTCTGAATTCATCCCCGAAACCAGTACACTCTGCTGCGGCGCCTACAGTCGTTGCTTTTTTGGCCACTATGACCAGATTTCTGCAAACTCGGCGGGTCTTCGTCGCCATCCTCGCTCTTGGCCTGTTCACCATGGCCGCAGGGGTCGTTACGGACCCTGACGTCTGGTGGCATCTCCGCACGGGACAACTGATCCTCCAGAATCACAGCCTGTTCCATACCGATCCCTATTCGTTTACCCGCTTCGGCGCGCCCTGGATCAACCATGAGTGGCTGTCGGAAGTTTTGCTGTTCGGGTTGTATCGGGTCGCCGGATTTGGCGGACTCACTGTGGCCTTTGGCGTCGTTATCGCGGCTACGTTTCTTCTAGTTTTCGCGCGCTCGCCCGGACGCCCCTACCTCGCCTCCCTCATGACGCTTTGGGGAGCTGTGGCTTCGGCCCCGTCCTGGGGAGTTCGTCCGCAGATGTTTTCTCTCCTACTGGCCAGCATTTTTCTGGTCCTGCTCGCAGCCTCCGAACAGCGCCCCAAACTGCTGTGGTGGACCGCTCCCCTGATGTTGCTATGGGTCAACCTGCACGCGGGATATCCCATCGGACTGGCTTTCATCGCGCTGTTTCTGCTGGGCGAAGCCTTAGAAGCGGCGATCGGTCAGGAAGACTGGCAGAAATCTACGCCACGCCTGAAACAGTTGGCGATGGCGCTCGGTGTTTGCTTGGGGCTGGTCGCGCTGAATCCGAATGGCGTCCAGATTTACTGGTACCCGTTTGAGACTTTGCGTTCGGCCGCGATGCACCGCTTCATTCATGAGTGGTTTTCCCCGGATTTTCACGATCGCACTTACCTGCCGCTTCTACTCATGCTGCTGGCGCTTGTTGCCGGCCTGGCGCTGTTGCCCCGGTGCCCGCGTCTGCGCAATCTCGTGCTTGTGCTGGTCACGATACCGGCCGCGCTGCGCTCCATCCGGCACATTCCGATCCTGGTGCTGGTCATCGTTCCGGTTCTTGCGGAGCTGGCCCAGGCGTGGTCACAGCGATTGGGCACGAACCGGTTATTCAGGACGCCGCTTACGGGATCGGCATCCCGCACTCTCGCAATTAATTTTGTCGTGCTCTTTGCCTTCACCGGGTTCACCGTGTTCCGGGTGCGTAATGTGGTGAACCGGCAGGCGGAAGCCGAGGCGAAAAGCTTCCCCGTGGCCGCGACCGCTTTTCTCCAGCAGCAGCAACCCCCAGGACCCATGATGAACCACTACAACTGGGGCGGATATTTCATCTGGAAACTGTACCCGCAATATCGCGTCTTCATGGACGGACGGGCTGACGTTTACGGCGACACTCTGATGACCGACTTCAGCGACTGCTATTACCTCACCGACAATTGGAGAAAATCCCTGCAGACCTGGGACATCCGGACTGTGGTTCTGCCCCCGGATGCTCCCCTGATCACCGCCCTTCGATCCGGCCCGGAGTGGGAGCAGATTTACGCCGATTCTGAGGCCGTGATTCTGGCCAAGCGACCGCCGTCCCCGCCTGTCGGGAACCAAGTTAGATAATCCCAAGCATCAACTTTAAGCTGCAAAACATTGCACACTCGACATTATCATTCCGTCTGATTTATCGGTCTGTTCGTTCGGCGTGAGTCTCCGATACGGGGTAAAGGAACAAAGTGAGGACACTATGATCCGTGCTTTGGGCAGGTTGTGGGAGGACGATGGCCAGGACGTCGCGGAATACGCGGTAATGCTGGCTGTAATCCTCGCGGTAGTGGTAGGCACTATTCGATTGATCGGATCCGGCGCTAACAACGTTTTTTCCTCGGTAGGCAGTTCGATCCAGTAAGTCCGGCCACGGTCCGCGTATCCCCCCAAGAGCAGGCAGGTCTTCGGGCTCGGGTAGCAAACCGTCCATCGGGTTGTACGGGCTTCCTTCCGGCCTGTACCTCGCCCCCTCATGACCCCCGGGGAGGTTGGAACGACCCTTATTGGAACCGTACTATGGTTACCCACCCGCCGATATCGGCAACACAGTGCAAGAAATTGTCGCTTAGCGGGATGACTGCAGGGTATTATGAGCATGGGGATTCGTACCCCTGCTCCGGCGGCGCGTAAACTCTTGATTTAGAAACAACAATAGAAATCGCGTTCCGGCGTGGAAAGGCTTCTGCGAGCGGCATCAGGATGGGAGTTTGCTGCCCATCCGATTGATTCAACAGGAGGACAACATGAAGGTGAAAACTATGAGTTTGTGGCGAGAAGACCAGGGTCAGGACATTGCGGAATACGCCGTGATGCTGGCTGTAATTCTGGTGATTGTAGTCGGGACCATCCGGCTGATTGGCGCCAACGCCAACAACGTATTCTCGTCAGTCGCCAGTTCAGTTCAGTAGAAGCGAAGTCGGCAGTGGCTCAGTCTGCGGTCCTGGTCGGAGTGGGTCACGAAGCCCGAGGTCGCGCGCGAAGCGCTGAGGACTTCTGACCGTCTTGGTGTGCCGGCTTCAATCGGGGTGCCGGAATCGATCTTTGCTTTTTGAGTCGGAGTTTTTGCGTCGAAGTTCTGTGAGGCGAAAATCGGGAGTCGAAGTTCGGCGGTAGCGGACAGGCGCCGTCTATCTTGAGGATGGTGTCGAGTCTCCGGCGACCGCCATTTTGACTTTTGAGGAGCAGGCATGAATCGAACCCGGCTTTTGTTGATCGGCTTTGTGGCCCTTGCCCTGGGGGCAGTCGTAAGCTATGCCGTTTATCGCACGCTGCAGACGCGGTCCGGCGCCGACACGCCGCCCGGCGTCGAAGTAGTTGTCGCGGCTAACGACATCGCCGTGGGAGCCAAGGTCACAGAGAGCGACGTGAAGCTGGTGCGCTTTCCCGCCGCCGACCTACCGTCCAACATTTTTCATCTGAAGACCTCGGTCGTGGGACGAGGCGCGATCCTGCCCATCGCGAGGGGGGAATTTTTCCTGCCCAACAAGCTGGCCGGCGAAAATGCCGGGGCCGGAATGCAGTCCCTGATTCCACCGGGAATGCGGGCGGTTTCGGTGCGGGTGAATGAGGTCATTGGCGTCGCCGGCTTCGTGGTTCCGGGAACGCGCGTAGATGTGCTGCTCACCGGCAACCCCACCGGTGCGTCCGACCAGCGCACCACTACGGTTCTGGAGAACGTCGCAGTTATCGCCACCGGACAGAAGCTGGAACGCAACACCGCCGGTGAACCGCAACTGACGCCGGTGATCACTTTGTTGGTGTCTCCCGATGACGCGCAGAAACTTACTTTGGCCACCAGCCAGGGCAAGATCCAATTGGCGCTGCGCAACCCGTTGGACACTAAGCAGCAGGAGCTGAATTCGGTGGCGACAGGGGCGTTATACAAAGGCGTTTCGGCGCCAACTCCCATCGCGGCGGCGCGGCCAAAATCCACGGGCGCGCATGCAGCTAAGACCCTCGCGCCACTTCCACTGCCTGTCTATACCGTGGAAGTGATCAAGGGAACGAAGCGAGAAGAAGTCACACCCAAGTAAGCCAGCATTTCGAGGAACCCAACATGTCGATCCGCTCCCGCATGTGGGAGAAACACGAAGTGAACCTGAGCCCGGTAGTGCGAAGGGCGCTGTCCGCGGCGTTACTGCTCACGCTGACCGTCGTGGCGGTCGCGCAGGAACCGCCCGCAGCTCAACCAGCGCCGGCGCCGGCCCAGGCTCCTGGCCCCGAAGCCAGCTCATCCGCCCCTGAAGCCGCGGCCCAGGGTTCCGCGCCCTTGCGGGTAATGGTGGGCAAGTCGCTGCTCATCAACACAACCGAACGGCTTCGCCGGGTCTCCGTGACCGATGATGCCGTCGCCGACGCCATCGTGGTCACGCCCACCCAGATTCTGGTGCACGGACGCGCCGCGGGCGAGGTTTCGTTGTTGATCTGGGACGAACTCGAGCGCTCGCGCAGCTTTGACTTGCGCGTGGATGTCGACGTCAGCACCGCAGCCGAAGAAGAGAAGCGGGTCTTTCCGGAAGAGCAGATCACAGTCTCGCCGTCACGCTCCGCCATCGTGCTCTCCGGCCACGTCTCTACCGAGGATGTTTCGAAACGCGCCGGAATGATCGCAGAGGCGTACTCCAAGAACGTGGTCAACGTGCTGACCTTCGGTCCGGTAGGCGCGCAGGAAGTGCTGCTCGAGGTCAAGTTCGCCGAAGTGGACCGCTCCGCGGTTACGCAACTCGGAATCAACCTCTTCATGCCGGGGCTGGGCAACACCATCGCCACCAGCCAGACCGGACAATTCGGATCGGTCCAGATCCACAACACAGCCACGACCACTCAGACCACACCCGGCGGTACAAGCACTACAACCCAAACTTCTACGCCACCTACAACCACGATCAACGACTTTCTGAACCTCTTTGTGGCTCGCACCGACATCAATATCGGCGCGGTGATCAAGGCCCTGCAGCAGAAGAACCTGTTGCAGATTCTGGCCGAGCCGAACCTGATCGCGGTAAACGGTAAGGAAGCCAGTTTTCTGGCAGGCGGCGAATTTCCCTTCCCCATCGTTCAGCCTGGGGCAGGCTTTACCGCGGTCACGATCTCGTTCAAGGAATTCGGAGTGCAGTTGAAATTTACCCCCGTGATCATGCCCAACGGGAATATCCACCTGAAAGTGGCGCCGTCGGTCAGCGCTCTGGATTTTGCCAACGCGCTCACCATCTCGGGCTTCACAGTACCTGCACTCAGTACGCGAAAAGCGGAAACCGAGTTCGAGCTGAAGGACGGCCAGAGCTTCGTGATCGCCGGCCTGATCGACAACCGGGTGACCGATCTGTACAACAAGATCCCTGGGTTGGGCGACATCCCGATTCTGGGGAACTTTTTCCGTAGCAAGAGCGCCCAGAGGTCCAATTCAGAACTGATGGTCCTATGTACGGCGCATCGCATTTCGGCGAGCGACCAGCCGCCCGCGCTGCCGGTGACCCCCCAGCCCTATATGGACAAAGAGAAGTTCGACGGCCGAAAGCCCTCCGGGGACAAAAAGTGAAAGACAAGAAGTGAAAGGCATGACCTGCGTAATCTGCAAGCCATGGTTCTGGCACGTAGAATGTTGGATAAGGACCAGTAGGGGGCCGGAAATACGATGCCCGAACTTTCCGTCGTAGTGATCGCCCAGGATAGCGACCAGCGCGCCGTGCTGCAGGTATTGGTGGACGGCACCAGCGTGGCGCGGGTGGTGCACACCTGCACAAGTTATCCGGTGGTGGTCTCCGACCCGGTCCTGCGGCGCGTGCAGAGTGCCAACGCACAGGTCGTGCTGGTTGACGTGCCCACGGACAATCACACCCTGGCACTGCGGGCTATTGAGTTGATCCATCAGGAAGTGCGAGACACGGTCATCTTCGCGGTGGGCAGCATGTCCCAGCCCCAGATCATCGTCAGCGCGATGCGTTCCGGTGCTCGCGAATTTATCGAACGCCCCACCACCACCACAGACCTGCTCGAAGCTTTCGTCCGGCTGACGGCGGCGCAGCGGAAAGTGGACAACGAGGGACCTCGGGGAAAAGTCTTTACCGTCGTGAATGCCAAAGGCGGCAGCGGCGCCACCACCACAGCCGTAAACCTCGCCCTGGCGTTGCACTCAGCCCATGGCAACGTGGCGCTGGTTGACATTGCGCCGCTGGGGCACACCGCCCTGCACATGAACCTGAAACCGCAGTTCACCGTGGTGGACGCGATTCGCAACCTGCATCGCCTGGACAGCTCACTGCTGGAAAGCTTCATGACTCGACACAGCGGCGGCTTGCAATTGCTGGCCGGCGCCAGCACGCCGGTGGTCGTGGAGCCTGCGACGTCCGACTTCGCTCGCTTGTTCGATTTGCTGGTCGGCCACTACCGCTACGTTGTGGTGGATGTGTCTTCGCGCGTGGATCCGACCACGCGCCTGGTTTGCAATCTTTCTGAGACTGTATTGCTGGTGGCCCATGCGGATGTTGCGTCCCTGTGGAGCGCGACCCGGATCCAGCAATACTTCGGCGAAACCGGAGGCCGGGAGCGGGTGCGCCTGGTGCTGAACCGCTTCCGCAAGATCGCGGGTTTCAGTGAAGCCGATGCTGAGGCCGCCGCGGGAGCCAAGCTTCTGTGGAAGATTCCCAATCAATATTTCGCAGTGTCCGCGGCCATCGATCGCGGAGTTCCGCTTATGCAACAGGCCTATAGCGAGATGGCCAAGAATTTTGCCGGGCTGGCTGCCGTCCTGACCGAGAACGACATTGATGTAAAGCGCAAAGCCTGGTCGTTGTTCAAGACAGTTTAAAGGCCAGCCGGCGCTCCGGCTGAGCTAATGTTAGGTTAGAAGGTATGGCGAACTTGCAGACTTTCGAGAGAACCGAATACCAGCAGGTTAAGGCCGATCTCCACCGCAAGATCCTTGACCGTCTTGACCTGGAGAAATTGGGGCGCACCCCCAGCGATGCCGCTCGCGAAGAAGTCCTGCTGCTGATCCGGAATACGGTAAACAGCGAGGCGGTGCCGCTGAGCTTCGCCGAGCGCGAGCGCCTGGCCCGAGAAATTCTGGATGAGATCTTCGGTCTGGGCCCGCTCGAGCCGCTGCTCAAGGACCCCTCCATCTCCGACATCCTAGTTAATCGTTACAACCGGGTTTATGTGGAACGCGCGGGCAAACTCGAGGCCACCGGCCTCAGCTTCAAGGATGACGCGCACTTGATGCAGATTATTGACCGCATCGTCTCGCGCATTGGAAGGCGTGTGGATGAATCGTCGCCCATGGTGGATGCACGCCTGGCTGATGGCTCCCGCGTGAATGCCATTATTCCGCCTCTGGCCATTGACGGCCCTTGTCTTTCCATTCGCCGTTTCGGCCGCGACCCCGTCACCGCCCGTAACATGATTGAGAACAAGAGCCTGACCGAGCCCATGCTGGAACTATTGTCGGCCATGGTCAAGGGCCGGCTCAACTTCCTGATCTCGGGTGGAACCGGCGCCGGCAAAACCACGTTGCTGAATGTCCTTTCGGGATATATTCCGAACTCAGATCGCATTGTTACCATCGAAGACGCCGCTGAATTGCAGCTGAAGCAGGAGCACGTGGTCCGCCTCGAGACTCGGCCGCCCAACATTGAAGGCAAGGGCGCGGTGCGGCAGCGGCAACTGGTCATCAACAGTCTGCGTATGCGTCCCGACCGCATCGTGGTTGGCGAGGTCCGCGGAGAGGAAGCCTTTGACATGCTGCAGGCGATGAACACCGGTCACGAGGGTTCGCTGACCACGGTGCACGCTAACACGCCGCGGGACGCGCTGGCCCGTATCGAAAACATGTGTTCCATGGCAAATCTCAACATCCCCGAGCGGGCCATGCGGCAGCAGATCGCCGCCGCTATTCACGCCGTGATCCAGGTTACGCGCCTCTCCGATGGCACGCGAAAAGTGATCACCGTCTCCGAGGTCACGGGCATGGAAGGTGACGTTATTTGCATGCAGGACATTTTTGTTTTCGAGCGCCAGGGGATTGATGAAACCGGAAAAGTGCGCGGCACATTTCGCGCCGTCGGGATTCGTCCCAAGTTCGCCGAGCGGCTGGCCCAGGCGGGATGCCGCCTGCGTCCCGCGCTGTTCGAATCGCATATGGACGTCTAACAGCAAGAGGACTTCTTGGGTGATAGACGCTTCCGCGCTGTATTTGGGTGGAAGGTCTGAGTAGCGGGGCGGCTTTAGCCGCTGAGGTACATTGAGCTCTTCCGGAATCGGCGTCGGTTCCTGACATCGTATGTTCATCCTGATCGCACTTGCGGTTTTCGTGGTGGTGGCGCTGGCGGTGTTTGTCATCGCTTCCCTGCTGGACGAACGCAGTTCCAAAGCTCGCCTGCTGCGCGACCGGCTTTCGACCGTGCAGAAGACGGCCGAACACGAGCCCATCCAGGAACTGGCACTGCTGCGCGATGAAGTGATGAGCAAGATTCCGGCGCTCGACAATCTCCTGCGTCGCTCCTCCAGCATTTCCAGCTTGCAAACCTTGCTCGAGCAGGCCGATGTGAAGAGCCGCGCCGGCAATGTGCTGCTTCTATGCATGCTCAGCGGAGCCGGGCTGGCCCTGATTGTTCTGCTATTCACTGGCTTTCCCGCAATTTGCCTGGCTGGCTCTGATCCTTGGTGCATTCCTGCCTTACTCCTACGCCAACTACAAGCGGAGCAAGCGCTTCTCTAAGTTCGAAGAAATTTTCCCCGAAGCCATCGACACCCTGGCCCGTGCGGTGCGCGCCGGCCACGCTTTCACCACCGCTCTCGAGTTGATCGCCAGCGAGATTGCCGAGCCGGTGGCGTCGGAGTTTCGCAAGCTGTTTGAGGAGCAGAAATTCGGCCTGCCAGTACGCGACGCGCTGGTCAATCTTACCGAACGCGTACCCCTGGTGGACGTTAAGTTCTTTGTCACCGCGGTAATGCTGCAGCGCGAGACTGGCGGTAATCTTGCGGAAATCCTAGACAACCTGTCTTATGTAATTCGGGAACGCTTCAAGATCATGCGGCAGGTTCGGGTGCACACGGCCCAGGGACGCATGACCATGATGCTGCTGATGGGGCTGCCGCCGATCATCGTGGTCACGATGCAGGCCATGAACCCCAGCTTCATCCGGCCGCTGTTTGACGATCCCATTGGCCACTTACTGATCGTGGTGGGCATTACCTTACAAACGATTGGCTATTTTGTGATCCGGAAGATCATTCAGATTCAGGTCTAAAGCATGGCTCTGGCACTGGCAATCATATTGTTTCTGACCATCGCCCTGGTGATATTTTCATTCGGGGCCGCGGCCTACGCACCTTTCTCGGTGCTGGGCTCGCGCCTGCGCGCCCTGGGCTGGCAGAAGACTGAGCTCAAGGAAAAGCCGGCTTTCAAAGACCGCCTGGAGCAGGCTCTCGATCCGCTTAGCAAAGCTCTTCCACTCTCGCCCAGCGAAGTTTCGCGAGCCCGAAAATGGCTGATTCAGGCTGGCTATCGCGAACCACGGCACTTGACGATCTACGTGGGCGCACGCGTACTGCTGGGGCTGCTGGGAATCTTGAGTGTGATTGCCATCAAGGGCGATTTCGACCTGCTGTGGATGGTAGGAGTAGGAGGGTTCGGCTTCTTCATTCCCCGCTTCATTCTGAAGCGCATGATCCGCAACCGGCAGAGGCGCATCACCCTGGCCTTGCCGGACGCACTGGACCTTACCGTGATCTGCGTCGAGGTGGGATTGGCGCTAGATCAGGCACTGATGCGCGTGGGCGAGGATTTGCGGCATGCCCATCCTGACCTCAGCGATGAGTTTCATCTGATCAATCTCGAAATGCGCGCCGGCAAGCCCCGGGCCGAGGCGCTGCGAAATCTGGTCGATCGCACCGGTGTGGACGACGTGCGCGCCCTGGTGGCGACACTGGTGCAGACCGACCGCTTCGGAACCAGCGTCAGCCAGGCGCTGCGCATCCATTCCGACTCGCTGCGCACCGAACGTCGGCAACGAGCCGAGGAACAGGCCGCAAAGACCACCATCAAGATGATCGTTCCACTGGTATTGTTTGTCCTTCCCTCCATCATCTTCGTGACTCTGGGACCCGCCATCATCCAGTTGGTCCGTATCCTGGCGCCCGAGGCAGGACACTGAAAATGCATTTGCTGCACCGCCCAGCCCAGGAGTTGTGATGCCGGCACCGCTTTCCACGGGCTATGCCCTGAACCGAACCCGCCATGCTTATCTGGCTCGGCATCTGCGCATTGCGGATACCCACTGGTCCCGTTTCTGCGGCTTGATGGGCACCGAGGCTGGCAGCTTTCCCGCGGGACAAGGCTTGTGGATTGTTCCCTCGCGTGGTGTGCACACGTTCGCCATGCGCTTTCCCATTGACGTGATTTACCTCGATAGCGACAGAGTTGTTGTGCACCTAGAAGAAAATCTGAAGCCGTGGCGCCTCGCTCCGCTTCGGCTGCGTGCCACTTCAGTACTCGAGTTACCGGGCAGCACTTTGAGTTCTACGCAAACCGCTATCGGGGATAGGATCGAAATTGCCTTGGGACAGGTAGGCCCAGAGTGAACGACGCCCCCAACTTTCTCGTCGAATGGCCCTCGCGGTGGGACGAGTTCTGGACCGCAATCGGCCCCGCTATGGGCAAGTCGCCCAAGCGCCTAGCGGGAGAAGCCCAGGTTGGCTTGTTTCCGTGGTGGGGGATCCTTCTCTCGTGGGCATTGGAGTTGCTGCTGCTGGTTGCCGCTATCGTGGTGCCGGCGAAGCTGGCTAGCATGCAGCCCTATGAGGTGCCTCCCAAGCCCAAGTACGACATTATCTACTACTCGAGCAACGAACTGCCCCGCACAGAGGACGTCGGCGGCGCGCAGGCAGGCCGTTCTGGCCGCTCCGGCGGGCGCGAGGCGCATCATCCCACGCAAACCATTCGGGTCGCGCGCGGAAGCACGCTGCGCGAAACCGTGGCGGACGCGCCCAAGCTTGATCTGCCGAAATCCAATTCCGCGGTGGCCAACCTGCTTGCGTTGAAGGCACTCCCCGGCCCGGCCCCGGCGGAAGGAATGCAGTCTTCTTTGCGAACTGCGGCGTTGACCCAGACCGCAGTTGCCCCGGCTCCTCAGGTGCCCGAGCAGCTGCGGGCGACCCCTCAGATGAATATCGGCGCGGTGCCGCCCAGCGCGACCGTGCCACAGCGTGAGGTATCCACGCTTCGTCTGCCGGGATCGAATGCAGTGCAGGTGGTCCCGCCGCCGGTGTCGGCCCCGGAACAAGTGACAAACCTAAATCCCAGGCTGGCCATGCCGTCGCCGAGCGTGGTCGCACCGCCGCCCACCATGGCGACTGAGGTTGCCAGAACAGGACCGGGTTTCGGCCCTGGCGACCTGCAGAACCAGATTGTTCCGCCTGCGGTGCAAGTCGGCAACGCTTCGGCTGCGCGCCAGATCAGCGGCCTGGGCAGCACGTCGGTTGTGCCTCCCACAGTCCAGCTGGGCGCGGGTTCAGCGCAGCGTTCTGTGTCGGGAGGGATGGGCACGGGCACAGCGGTTGTACCGCCTCCTCCGTCGCTCTCTGGCGGAGGTTCAATTACGGGCCAGGGCAGAGGCAATCGCGGCGCAGGACTGGGGGGTCCGCTGGACTCCGGCGTGGCCAGTGGGCCGCCCAGCAGCAATAACGGCGGAAGCGCCTCAGGGGTGGTCGTTTCCAGCCAGCCCGGGTCGAAAGTTGGCCTGCCCGGCAATGGCGGAAGCGGGGCCTTGGCCATGTCGCCCACTGGCGGTGACAAGCCCGGTATGGGCGGATCGGGTGGCGGTGGTGGCATCGGACGTGGCGATGGACCCGGCAGCGGATTCTCCGGTCCGGGATCGGGAGCAGGCAAAGAAGGCGTCGGCCCGGGATCCGATCCTATGGCGCGTGGAGGAATTTCGCCTTATCCCGGCCCCGGCGGCGCCGGTACGGGCACCAACGGCACTCCGGCCATGCCCGGAGTCTCAGTAAAGGGTGGCAGCAGCAGCATCGTGACCTTGCCCAGCTTCGGGTCTGGTTCGAAGCCGGCTGCCAGCCCTGGACGCTCGAATACCACTCCCGGGAATCACGGGCCGGACATCACCATCGTCGCCAGTTCGCGTTCGGGCGGTGCCTTCAATTTCTACGGTGCGCTCAAAGGTGACAAGGTTTACACCATCTACATTACGACTACGCTGGGCACGGCCGTGATGCAGTTTGCCGATCCCACCTCCGCCGGTCACGGCTACGCCGAGGACCTTACTGCGCCGCAAGCCATGCGCTCCGAACTCCCTGAGGGACTACCCAGGGCGCGGCTGGTAATCGCCTGCGTCCTCGACCGCACCGGCTCTTTGCGCCGGCCACAAGTGCTCGAACCCGGTTCGGCCGTGATGACCAGCAAAGTCCTGACCGCGCTTAACAGTTGGAAGTTTCGTCCCGTCCTGCGGGGAAATGAACCGATCGAGGTCAACGCCATCCTCGGATTCAATATCGACACCAATGATCGATTCTAGGATTTTCCTTCGTGCATCTTCGTGTCCTTAGTGGTCAATGCTCTAAAGCTTGAACCACTAGGGACACGAAGGTACACCAAGGATTTCGCTACATTTTTTCTTTTCGCTCTAGCAACACCGAAGTTCCATCCTGATAAACCAGATTCCACCGCGATGTTTCTTTCAGCATGTTCGCCAGCGAGGATTCAGCCGGCAGCAACGCCCAATTTACTTTCTTTTCTTCCAGGAAGCCGTTCCAGTCGGGCGTGAGCCGGATCGCTTTTAAATACTCTTTGAGGAATTCTTCACCGTAGAGGTCGTGACGATCGTCCACGAAGACTTTGTTTTGAGGATAGAGACGGTAGATCAAGTATCCGCCCCAGGAGTCGGGAGCAAATATCGGTTCGTGACTGCCACGTTGCACGATCATGTCACCGGCATGCACCGGGAAGTGTCCGGCATCGAAGCGCGCATTTATCCACGCGCGCGCCCCTGACCTGCCCGCCTGCACACAGAGCAACAGTCCGAGAACGACCGCGGCCAATGGCCATGCATGAGAGCGAAAACTCAGCTCAACCCTTTTCATCCGCGAGGTGAATGATAACCACCATGAAAGAAAGCCTCGCAGTCGTAGCGAGAGACTCGGGTTGTCGTGGGCTTCGGCAAGCCCTTGCGTCCCGAGCGGCGCCACAATCAAAGTGAGCAGCAAAGACGAAACCGGAAGACTGCGCGAAGCGTAGAGGCCGCTGTAAGTCGCAAAGAGCAAGACCAACACCCGCGAGAGCGAGGGCTTGTTACGCGCCACTGCTAAGCCCACGATGGTGATGAGCAGAATCGCCACAAAGCATTGTTGGGCCACGCCGTGAAAGTTAGGCGAGAGAAACTCGTCGATGTGGTTCATCAGCCAGCGGCTGGAAAGATACCGATAAACGTGAAGGTGAAGTTTGTAGCCATACGGGTTGATCAGACTCGCCAGCAGCGAAGCAGCCGTCACGATGCCCAATTCTCGTAACCGACCCGCCAGGCGCTGATGCATTTCCCTATCCCGGCCACGGACGTAGTCGATCGCGGCGCTCACCAAGTACAAGCCAAGCAGGGCAAAACCCAGCACAAAACCTCCATGCAGGTTCACCCAAAGCAACATGAGAGCAGGCAAATACCATAACCGGCGGCGATTCCCCGGACCATCCATGCTCTCCGAGCTATCCAGCACCTGAAACCAGATGACGGTGAACAACCAGCTCAGAACATGCGGCCGCGCGAACAAATGAATCATGGAAACGCCCAGGGACAAGACGAGCAGGAACGCTGCCACCGGCAGGTCAGCGCCACGCTGCAAGCTAAAGTGGAAGGCAAGAGAGAAGGTCAGGGCAATGATGACCGCGGTAAAGAAGACCACTCCGTTGAGCCCCAGCCAGTGGTGCATGCCAGCGATCACCACGTCGTAAAGCCATTCCCAGGCATACCAGGTCTGCCCGCCCATGGTCACGGAGAAAGAGTCTGTCCGGGTAATGGCGTGCGTGCGCAGCATCTGCTCGCCATTGCGTATGTGCCAGCCAATGCTGGCATCCCCCAGCAGACGAATGGCCAACGCGCCGCCGCTCATGGCCACCAGCAAGATGATGAAGAACAGGTCAGTCGCCGAGGGTGCGAGCAATCGAAACCACGCGGGGTGCGTGATCTTATTGGAACCGGTTGCGACCTGCGAGGAGTTCGAATCCAAAGTTTATCGCACCCAACCGGACATATTAGCCGAGCTCAGGTTTGCGCTGCCAACTGAGAAGCGACAACTGAAAACCGGGAATTGAAACACCCAACATCCTAAGCGACTCCACGCATCCCGGGCAGCACGTCTCTTTTGTAAATCTCTAAAGTTTGCTCCTCATCTCCGCACATCAGATAGATGTTGAACTGCGTTACTCCCACGTCCGCCAGCTTCCGCAGTTTCTGACGATGGGCCTCGACCGGCCCGACCAGGCAAAACCGATCCACGACTTCATCGCTGACGAAGCGGGCATTATCACTGCCTACCTCGGCATGATGCTGGTAGTCGTATCCGGCGCGGTCCTGCACGTACGAAGTCAGCGACACCGGCAGATCCTCGGGCTTGTAGCGCGATATCAGATCGACCACGTGATTTGAAACCAGGGCAGGAAACCACCGCACCCGTTGCCGGGCCAGCGCCAGATCATCGGACACCCACACCGGGGCCGCCGCCATAACCTCAACCGACTTTGGATCGCGGCCCGCTTCTTTGGCGCCTTGCCGCACGAACCCCAGGCACCAAGCGATCAGGTCGGGATCAGCAAATTGCAGAATTACGCCGTCCGCAGTCCGCCCTGCCAGGCTCAACACTTTGGGACCATAGCCAGCAATCCAGACCGGCGGAGAGCCAGTTGCCCATGTGAGCCGCGCAGGCTGACCTTCGTATTGCACCTCTTGTCCTGCTGTCAGTTCGCGAAAGGTTATGACGGCGCGCTCCAACTCCGCGGGCGTGACGGGTTTCTTGCCTAGCACCCGCCTCGAACTGTCGCCGCGCCCGATTCCCAACTCCATGCGCCCGCCTGAAATCAGGTTCAGGGTCGCAAACAGACTGGCTGTCACGGTAAGGTCGCGCACCGCCGGATTGGTCACGCACGGCCCCAGCCGCATCTTTCGCGTGGCGTTCGCCATCAAGGTCAACAGCGGGTACGGCTCCTTCCACAGCACATGGGAGTCAAAAATCCAGCCATACTCGAACCCAGCGGCTTCCGCCTGCTGAGTCAGGGAGACAATTCGCTCGACCGAGAGATCCGGCTTGATGGTGATGCCGAACTTCATGCTCTTTTCTTCTCTTCCTTCGCGGCCCTTACGGGAAGCAACGCCGCCAGTTTGTAGAATAGAATACATCACGCTTCTGCACGCGCGGACGGGACTCTCGAAGCACAGGGGATTAGCGAATGGGGTTCGACACCATCATTACTGGCGGCACCGTGGTCACGGCCGCGGACACTTCTCAGGCCGATGTTGCGATTGAGAACGGCCGCGTGATCGCGCTCGGCAGCAGCCTGCCACGCGAAAATGCGAAGCGCCTCATCGACGCCGCGGGCAAGTATGTATTCCCCGGCGGCATCGATGTCCACACTCACCTGGATATGCCGTTCGGAGGCACCACCAGCGCGGACGATTTTGAAACTGGTACCCGCGCCGCCGCCTTCGGTGGCACTACCACGCTGATCGACTTCGCCATCCAGTACAAAGGCCAGTCACTGCGCACCGCCTTCGACGCCTGGATGCAGAAGGCATCCTCGAAAGCGGTTGCCGATTACGGATTTCACTGCATCATCACCGACCTGCCCGATGCGCAACTGGCCGAGATGCCGCAACTGGTGCGCGAGGGCGTCAGCAGCTTCAAGCTCTTCATGGCTTACCCGGGCGTTTTCATGCTCGACGACGCCAGTATCTTCAAAGCGATGCGCACCTCGGCCAGTGCGGGAGCCATGGTCTGCATGCACGCAGAAAACGGCGGAGCGATCGACGTGATCATCAAGCAGGCCCTGGCCGAGGGCAAGACCACTCCCAAGTACCACGCGCTCACTCGCCCGACCACAGCGGAAGCTGAAGCCACGTCCCGCGCCATCGCACTCGCGGAAATGGCTGGTTCGCCGGTTTACATCGTCCACCTCAGTTGCAACGACGCTCTGGAGAAAGTCCGCGAGGCCCGCGACCGGGGCCTGCCGGTTTACGCCGAGACCTGTCCCCAATACCTTTACCTCTCGCTCGAAAACATGGACGCTCCCGGCTTCGAAGGCGCGAAGTATGTATTCACGCCGCCGCTGCGCGAAAAGTGGCACCAGGAAAAATTGTGGAAGGGGCTCACGCACGACCATTTGCAGGTCGTTTCAACAGACCATTGCCCGTTTTGCTTCAAAGAACAAAAGGAAATGGGGATCGGCGACTTCACCAAGATTCCCAACGGAGGCCCCGGCATCGAGCATCGCATGAGCCTGGTGTACTCGGGCGGGGTGGCGCAGGGACGCTTCAGCGTGAATCGTTTCGTCGAATTGGTCGCCACCACTCCGGCCAAACTCTTCGGCCTTTATCCCCGCAAAGGGACGGTTGCGGTGGGCAGTGACGCCGATCTGGTCATCTTCGATCCCAAGCGCGAGCACACCATCAGCGCCAAGACCCATCACATGCGGGTGGACTACTCGATGTTCGAAGGAATCAAAGTCACCGGCATGCCGGATGTCGTGCTCTCGCGCGGACGCGTTCTGGTTGAAGGCGAGAAGTTCTTTGGTCGCGCGGGACAGGGTGAGTTCATGAAGCGAGGCGCCTGCCCGGCGATCTAACTCTCACACGGCCTGTCATCCCGACCGGAGCGAACAGAGCGGGCGTAGTGGAGGGATGACAACGAGTTTTTGCATCTGGCTTCCGACTCAGTACACTGATTTCGAGCTTTAGTGGATTCTGAGAAAAAGGAATCGCCCATGCCCGTCACCCTCAAACCCGCGCAAAAGGAAGAAATGCTCGCCGCCGCTCGCGCTGCCTTCAAGAATGCCCATGCCCCCTATTCAAATTTTCCCGTAGGATCGGCAATCCTCACCGAGCGTGGCGTTCTCTATCTCGGCTGCAATGTCGAGAACGCCTCCTACGGCCTGACCATCTGTGCCGAGCGCAATGCGATTTTTGCCGCAGTCGCCGCCGAAGGGTCTGGCATGAGGATTAAAGCGGTTGCCGTGGCCACCGAGCGCGACGGTCCCTGCGCGCCGTGCGGGGCCTGCCGCCAAGTCATCTATGAATTCGGTCCGGATGCTTTGATTCTTTTTCGCGGGCAGTCCGGCACGGAGCAAATGGCAATCACGAAGTTGCTGCCCGAAGGCTTTCGGTTGTGAGAGCTACTGTTTGAACCAGTAGATGAGAATGCCATAGCCCACGCCGGCTGGATCGGTGGTCTTGGCGGATTGAAACGCCATGAATCGTCCATCGGTGGAAAGGACTGGGTTCGAGGCCTTGCCGCCTTCGTAGTCGTTGAAGTTTGTCAGTCGAGTAAAATCTTTCCCTATTCCGTCGAGCCTCAGCTTCCAGATATCGATATTTCCTGCGCCGCGCGGACCTCCCAGTTGCTCGCATTGACGATCGGCCTCCACAGCAGTGTAAAGACCGTCGGGGAAAATTCCTTCGACTTCATTATACGTTCCCGGCGCTTTTGAAAAGTTCGTCACCTGGCCTGTTTTCAGATCAATTCCCATCACTGACGAATGCCCCTCGGGTTCATAGCAGGTGAAAGTCATCTTGCTATCGTTGTCGTAGAAGTCCTGGGCTTCGAGCGTGCAATTCCGGTCCTTACTTTCATAGACCGTCTTCTGGTTGACCAGTTTGGGGACGCCGGAGATATCCAGATCCGCCACGACCAGTCGAGAAGCTTCCGGGGCGAGATCCGGAGACTGGGCAACGGTCTGTGAAACCGCAATCTTAAGAGTCTTTTTGGAAATCGCCGCGCCCTCGCTCATCTTCTGCCCCAACTTGACCGGCTTGGCTCCCCGATCTTTGCTCAAGAACCAGAGTTCATTGTCGCGCGTGCGGCTGGTGTGGACATTCTCGAAGTGGTCTGGACCAATCAGAATGTAGTCTCCCGTCACGAGATGCATCACCCGCAGAAAGGCAGCAGCCGGTACGTTGCACGTCAGGCATTGAATGACCCGCGTCTTCAGGTCCACTATCATGGCGTCGCCGAAACTCTTCGTCATGAACGCAACACGCTGGTTGTCCGGAGAAATGTCCGCACGCTCGCCGAAGTGGGTCAAGACTTCGATATTCTTCGGCAGATGTTCGAGAGGGCTGCCCGGAGCCCTTTGTGCAAGGGCAAGAGAGGGGACGAGAAGCAGAGAAAGCCATCGCATCCGGGAAATACTACCAAAGGTTTGCTTCCCACTGCGGCCCAGCAGATGCAGGAAAGTCTTTTCACCACCCCGTCCCCCAATGTAAGCTTCCCTGTTCCCGCCGCACGGAGACCGATGTCGAATTCGCGAGCCTCACTGACCTCTCCCCCACCCACCGTGAGCATGCGTCCTCTCGACCTCATCCGCAAGAAACGCGATGGCGGTGAACTGTCTTCCGACGAGATCGGCTTCCTGGTTCGGGCCTATACCGACGACGAGATTCCCGACTATCAAATGGCGGCCTGGCTGATGGCCGTGCTCATCAGAGGAATGAGCGGTCCCGAACTCAGCGCGCTCACCGGCGCCATGCTCCATTCGGGCGAGGTGCTCGATTTATCTGACATTCCGGGTCCTAAGGTGGACAAACATTCCACCGGCGGCGTGGGCGACAAGGCTTCGCTCATCATTGCGCCGATTGTTGCCGCAGCCGGTGTTACGGTACCGATGATCAGCGGGCGCGGGCTCGGCCACACCGGAGGCACGCTGGATAAACTGCAATCGATCCCGGGCTTCAACATCAATCTGTCGCTGAGCGAGTTTCGCCGCGTACTCAAGAGTTGTGGATGCAGCCTGATCGGCCAGACCGCCGAGATTGCCCCGGCCGACAAGAAGCTTTACGCTCTGCGTGACGTGACTGCGACGGTGGAGAGTCCAAACCTTATCTGTGCCTCCATCATGAGCAAGAAGCTAGCCGAGGGCATTGACGGCCTAGTGCTGGATGTGAAAACCGGAAGCGGAGCGTTCATGAAAACCGAAGCAGACTCCGCCCACCTGGCCGAACTTATGGTGGAAACCGGTGCGCGCATGGGAAAGAAGATGGTCGCGCTTATCACCGACATGGACCAGCCGTTAGGCCTGAAGGTCGGTAACGCTCTCGAAGTCGCAGAATGTATCGAATTGATGAACGGCGAAGGCCCGGCTGATCTGCGCGAGGTATCGGTGGAACTTGCGGCCTGGATGCTCTACCTGGCGAGCCGTACTCCGACCGTTGACGCGGGCCGCGCGTTGGCGGACGCACTGATCCGCGATCGGTCCGCGCTCAAGAAGTTTCGCGAGATTGTCATGCAACAGGGCGGCGATCCAACTGCTATCGACGATCCCCGGCGCTTGCCGCAAGCGCAGCACCGGACTCCACTTCTGAGTCCGTCTAGCGGGTTTGTTGATGCCATCCAATGCGAGCAAGTCGGAATTGCCAGCCTGGTGCTGGGCGGCGGTCGTGAAAAGAAGGAAGACACGATTGACCCGGCGGTCGGCCTCGTCTTGCACAAGAAAGTCGGCGATCCGGTTCAGAAAGGTGAACCATTCTGTACTGTTTATTACAACTCGGACGCTCGGCTCAGCAGCGCACGGAATCTGCTGCAACAGGCGTATCGTATCGCCGAGAAGCCTCCGGCGGTGAGGCGGCCATTGATCCACCGCGTCATTTCAGGAAAGGGAGCGCAGGCATGATGGTTCACTTTCGGCCACTCCGCAGAAGCGGCGGCCTTGCTTGGCCAAAGCTTGGTGCAACTCAACTGGCAACGCACATGAGCGGGAGGCGCGAATGGGCCGTCTGACAGGGCTTTCGGGCTTGGTTACGATGCTGGGGCTCGCCTACCTGTTTTCCAGCAACCGGCGGGCAATTCGAGGGAAAACCGTGGCCTTGGGGCTTTTCCTGCAATTCCTGTTTGCACTCTTTGTTTTGCGCTTCGACTTTGGCCGCAATCTGCTGGAGTTTGCAGGCCACGGCGTCGAGAAGTTCTTGGAATACTCTTTTGCCGGCTCTCAGCTAGTGTTCGGCGAATTGGGCCGAAAGGGCGGATCTCTGGGAATGATCTTTGCGTTCCAGGTTCTGCCCACGGTAATTTTCATTTCCGCATTCTTCGCCGTGCTCTATCACTATGGTGTGATGCAGTTCATCATCCGCCAGACGGCGAAGGTCATGATCCGCATGGGCGCCAGCGGCGCGGAATCGCTCGATGTTGCAGCCAGCATTTTCATGGGGCAGACCGAGGCGCCGCTCACGATCCGGCCCTACTTGCCCACGTTGACCCGCTCTGAATTGATGACCGTGATGACCGCCGGCATGGCCCACGTCTCCGGCGGAATCATGGGCGCCTACATTCTTTATGGCGTCGAGGCCAAGCATCTGCTCAGCGCGGTCATCATGACTGCGCCCGGCACCATCCTGATGGCGAAAATGTTTGTGCCGGAAACGGAAGAGCCGGTCACCAGCCCCAATCGCAAATCAGACGCAGAGAAGACGACCTCGCTGGTCACCGACATCGACCCGGACGCAATCGCCCAAGACGAAAATGTTCTTGGGGCTATTACCCGCGGGACCATCGACGGCCTGCACCTGGCCCTGAACATTGCCGCCATGCTGATTTCGTTTCTCGCCCTGATCGCGCTGGTAAATGCTATTTTCGGCGGCATTCACAACCACATCGCTCATTGGTTTCCATCCAGCCTGGAGCAAGTCTTTGGTGTGATCTTCGCCCCCATCGCCTTCGTGATCGGCATTCCGTGGCACGAGTGCGGCATTGTGGGCAATCTTTTGGGCACGCGAATGGTCATCAACGAATTGGTGGCGTACGGCATGCTGGGCGCACAGAAGGCGGCACTCGACCCTCGCTCCTTCGCGATTGCCACGTTCGCGTTATGTGGCTTCGCGAACTTCAGTTCGATTGGAATTCAGATTGGTGGTATCAGCGCACTGGCGCCTAACAAGCGCGGTGAACTGGCCAAGCTCGGCTTCCGCGCCATGATTGCCGGCACGATGGCAAATCTGATGTCGGCTTCCATCGTTGGTATTTTGTTACGCTGAGTACGGAACCTTCGTGCTTTGTCATCTGAGCCGAGTAGCTGCTTCGTTTCGCGAAGCAGCTGCGTAGTCGAAGGACCCCTACCAATGGCACACTTTCGCTGCGGGATTTATCGTCTGTCATTGCTGTCGCTAAGCTGATATGGATCCTTCGACTCTGCCAGACCATTCGCGAGCGAATGGTCTGGTTCCGTTCGGGATGGACTTGGCTGGTTAGGTCAATCCAGCCCAAGCAACGTTGGCAAACGGGTCTACTGACGCCACCGTGGACACAACGTCCATCGATTCGACAGCCTTCTCGGCCATGATCTGATCCAAGATCAGGGGAGCCTCAAAGATCGCATAATTCTTGTAAGCGCTGACATTCCGCCGAAATTCTGCGAACGTAGCCTCCGTGAGTAACTGCTCCACCGCGGGTCCGATCTCGCGGAAGTCCGGCAGCACGATTCCCAACCGCTTCTCCACCAGCCAAGTCCCGTTGTAGCGCTCCTGCGGCATGGTGCGGGCGTTATGTTCGGTAATCACCGGCAACCCAAATTGCAGGGCCTCGCTGATGCTTCCCGGACCAGGCTTGCCGATAAAAAAGTCCGCCAGCGACATGAAGTAGTCGACCTTGGTGGTGAAACCTTCGATGACTGCGGGCTGACTCAGACTGCAGGCTGCGCAGTTTCGCCGCCAGTTCAAGATTGTGACCGCACAGGAAAATCAGCTGCAGCTGAGTCGAACTCTGGTCCAGTCTCTTCGCGATTTCGAGCATGGACGCCGATCCGTGGCCTCCGAACATCACGATCCCAGTCGGCAGGTCCGGGCTGCAGGCCGAGTTTAATCCGCTCCTCGGCTCGATCGACTTCCGGCTTGCGATAAAACGACGGCTTCAGAATCATGCCCGAGGTCTCATAGATTCGTCTCGTGGGCATGCCCCATGGAGAGCGCCTGCTGCTTGGCGCGCGCGCTTCCGCAAATGATGAATTCCGATTCCGGCACAATCCAGAAATTCGGTGGATAGTCAGCCAGATCGGTGAGCAGAGTGACGAAGGCGGCGTTCGGCATCTCCTGGCGAATACTCTGCGCCAGGCAGCGATTGAAGTGCGGAATCACGGATAGTACTAGGTCGGCGGGATTCTGTGCCCAGTGCTTGCGCAGAATGCGAACAATGCGCGAGTGATGGAGCTGTATGGTGCGCTGAAGGAGGGAGAGTAAAGGTGGCGTGAGCCGCGTCCAGCCTTTTCTCAAGAGCAGGTTGTAGCCGTCCTGAATTCTCAGGCCCGTGGCCCGGTGGACAAAGTCAATCGGCTCCAGTAACTCTTGCAGGTTCAGAAGCCTGACGTTCCAGGGATGAAACTGCGTCTGCAGAACAGTCTTCAACGCTCCCGCGGCACTGCGGTGCCCACCACCTGCGTCATGAAAGACGATCGTGAGGTTATGCATCGCCAACCTCCTTGACCACTATCGTCTGTGAGCATCTCAACTTCGTCTTAAGGGCAGATCAACGCTCTATTAATTTTCCGTGAATTAATGGCGGGGAGAACAAGTAACGTTACTTCGGTGAGGCCGAGCGGGCTTTGGCGTTTCCCCGGCAACCGTGGTGGGCGCAAGATCCTTCGGGACGCAAGTCCCTCAGGATGACGTTCGGCAGTAGCCGACGAGTTACGGCAGGGTGGTCGGGAGAGGAAGGCAGGGGTCGTCCACTGGAGCCAGGCCGTTGCTGCGGACAATCATCGCTGAATATTTTAGCGCTGCTACGCATCGTCCGGAGTTGCGTTTCGGGATCCAGTGCCACCAATCCGAAGCGCAGCTTCCAACCTTCGTTCCACTCGAAATTGTCGGTCAGGGTCCAGTGCAGATAGCCTCGAACGTCGTAACCCTTTGCGATCAGGCCGTGCAATTCGCGCAGGACATTTACGATCAGCCATGGACGAATCTGGTCTTCCGCATCGGGCACGCCGTTTTCCATGATGTAAATCGGCTTCGCCAATCGCGCGGCGCGCTTTACGGCATCGCTGATCGCCTGGGGATAGGCCTCTCCGTAGGGCCGGTCAACCCCGGCGTCGCCCTGCGGAACGTGCGCAGGTACAAAAACGTCGGCAAAGAATGTTTTCGGACTCCGCAGATCAAAAGCAACATGAAACCGTCCATACACATTCAGGCCGACGAAATCGCAACAACCTTTAACTTCGTCGTCGCGACGGTTGAGCAGACCAAAAGGAAAGCCCAGGCGGCCGGTTTCGATCAGATCGAAAAACGTGTGATTGAAAAGGCGGTCCAGGAGAGTCGCAACCCATCGGTTGGCCATCCCCGGCACGGCTTCGAAGACCACATAGTGTTGCGCCCACCCGACCTGGGCCCCCGGCACGCGTTCATGGATTGCGCGATATGCCCGCACGTGGGCCCGTGCCTGAATGCGATTGACCCGGAGCGCGTTCAGCAGTTGCCCTTTGTGGCCTGGAGGAAACTCACCCAACACGTATCCGCAGGCCGCGTACACATTGGGCTCATTGAAGGTTACCCACAAGCGGCAAAGGTCTCCGACTGCGTTTGCAACCTCCCGGGTGAACCGTTCGAAAAGCTGGGGCGCATCCGCCTTGAGAAACGCGCCTTTTTGCTCAAACCATCGCGGATGGGTGAAGTGATGCAGACAAATGATCGGCTCAATGCCTCGCCGGTGCAATCCCTCCAGCATCTGCCGGTAGCGTTGCAGCGCGGCTGGATCAAAGCGGCCCTCTTCGGGCTCTATACGGCTCCACTCCAGTGAGAGCCGAAGCGCTTTAATCCCCAGATCGCGGGCAATATCAAAATCGCGCTCGGCATTCTCCCACCAGTCGCAGGCCTTGCCGCAAGTGTCGCCGGACTTGATCCGTCCGGCGAGTTCCCAGTCAGACCATTGATTGCTGTTGTCGCCTTCGACCTGGTGAGCAGCCGTGGACACGCCCCACACAAAATCTTTGGGAAATCGGAGAAATGATTCAGGACTTGTACTGCGGAAGTCCACTTGGCTCATAGTTTCATTCTACGATATGGGGACTTAGACTTCCGTCTTCGCGGGCTGCGCGATGGCGCGAACTCTGGCCAGAAGTTCGGTGGCACACTCTCCGGGATCCAATTTCTCAAAATTCTCGTCCAGCACCACCACCGAAACCGAAGGGTCAATCTCCTCAAACAGCTTTTTCGCCGGGACGCCATGCACCGACTGTTGCTTCGCGCCCAGGATGACAAGTTTCGCTTTCGTGGCTTTCATCAGGATTTTCGCATCCGGCACGTTGGCGGTGGTGAGGGCGCTGTAGCCGGCGCGGCACAGCACCTCGCGGAGAAAAGTACGTACGTTAAGCGAATCGAAGACACAAAGCACACGAAGTTGCGCGCCGCCGGACTTCTGTTTCGAATAGCGCGAGCCGAGGTAAGCCGCAATGATCGCTTCCGCTTCGGAGTCGTAGATCTCGAACATGGTCAGTAGGCTGGTCATCTCCAGCGTCTTGCGCAACCGCGGCTGCACTCCGCAGAGCTTAATGTCGCCGCCGCCGGCGCGGGCCGTGGCCACCAGGCGCACCAGCGCCCCCAGTCCGCTGCTGTCAACAAAATCCACCTGTTCCAACTGCAGGACGACATCGCCATGATGGGGCAGGATGTCTCCCAGGTGCGCTTGCAACGAGAACACTTCCCCGCCCGCTACGATACGCCCGTTGCATTGCACAATGGTCACGTCGCCCACCGGGCGGTTGTTCATACTTAGTGGCATGATTTTCCTTCAGGTCCGTGTTTGCCCGCTGTTCAACGGCGGGAGACGCCTACAGGAGCCGGCAAAGTCCCAAACACTATATCTGCCGCGCCCTTCGCGGACAACAGACATCCCCGGAGTAAATCAAGTCGCCGAAGCACAGCAGAGGTGGGATTGAAAATTTGGTGGAGCTAGTCGGGATCGAACCGACGGCCTCGTCGTTGCGAACGAAGACATCCGCCGCGACCATGTCATGATTCGATTCGACTGTGCCCCATTTTCAGCAATTAAAAGCCCCGCTTATAGGTTTCAACTTTTGGCTTACTTGTTGTTCCCCCGATTCATCCCAGTTTGCTAGTCCCATGGGATCGCAACAAGGTTTCGTCGCCCTCGCTTCAGCGCATTCCAGCCACCAGTTTTTCCGCAATTCCTCCTGCCACCGGCACCTTGAACCTTACGCCCTGATACGCTTTGGACAATGCAAACTATCCATAGCACCAACGAGAGGAGACTCAGAGCGTCGAGGAGAATCAACCCAGCACCCAGATGAAGGGTAGTACCGATGCGGCCAAACCCCCAGCCCGGTCCTAAAGTTGCTGCGATCACAACCTGCACGACGTGCAGGCCTCCAAACACTACAATTGACTGCGCTGCGTGAAACCGGACATAAGGCCGCTTATCAATGAGAAAGACGATTAACCCAGGGTTCTCGACACCTCGCTTCTCAAGAATTTGTATCGGAAAGATTCCATCTGCAATTTCGAATTGAAGCCTTCAATGTTTTTAACCATACAAACTTTCTACTCGGCGATAACAACATCAACAGTCCATCTTTCGGGATTGCGGGGCGCACCCATCCACCGCGCAACCTGCACCTCGGTTTGAAGATGAGTTTTCAGACTTCGGCTGGTGTGGTTCTCCCAGACTCGTGAATGGCTCAACTGTTCTAGACGCCTGCGGAGAAGGTGCCACGAAAACTTGTGCACAATCAGCCCGATAGACACTTACGATCGGTAGGGGAATTGACTTACCACTCCGCCGGTAGCACAATGCCGACGTTTCATGCCGTATGGCTTCATCCTTTGCCGAACCCGGTGATAGTGCCTTACGGGCCCTTGGTTTCTGGTTGCGAAGCAAATCAAGCAACGGCTGAGAGTCGTTGCCGGTCAGGGCGCCATGGACGGCGGTGCACGTTTCTGGCAGCCCATGAGGAGGCGCCGCCGTGAAACTTTCAACGTTTTTTGCCCTGGCATGTCCGGCCATAGTGTTGACAATGGTCATTGTCGGTTGCGGCGGCAGTGGGGGAAGCGGAGAAACAACGGCGTTGCCCGTGACCGTGTCGGTCACCCCGACCGCATCCACTGTGCAGGCAGGAACGGCTCTGAGCCTCACTGCCGTCGTCAGCCACGACTCTGCGGGTAAGGGAGTCACTTGGTCAGCATCATGCCCGGTGGCGTCGTGCGGAGCGGTTTCGCCCACCTTGACGGCGAGCGGCGTCGCGACTACCTACAGCGCGCCACCCGATGCGCCGGCCAGCGACCTGACTGTGAACATTACAGCAACCTCGGTCGCAAGCAGTTCCGCGTCAGCCTCCGCCACGATTACCGTGCCCACGGGTCAGATCAGCATCTCAGTGACCCCGACTCCGGCCACGGTTCCGGTGGGGACTACGGCGCAGTTCATCGCGACTGTGAGCAACGATACCGCAAACAAGGGTGTCACCTGGGCAGTGACGTGCTCTGGTGCGCCCTGCGGCACAATTGCGCCCGCGGCAACCGCGAGTGGGGCCCCAACTACCTATACAGCTCCGACGACGCTGCCTACGGGAGATTTGAGTGTGTCCGTCATCGCTACTTCAGTAACCAACACGGCCGTGTCAGGCGGTGTAGGTTTCGTAGTCCCCGGAACGACGGTTTCGATCGACTCGCAAAGTGCAAGCGAAGTCGAGGCCGGCGGCACGTCCCAGATCGTGGCGACTGTCGCCAACGATCCGGCCAACCAAGGGGTCACGTGGACAGTGTCGTGCGACACTCCTCCGTGCGGAACAGTCTCACCAACTGCCACGGCTAGCGGAGCCGCTACCACTTACACGGCTCCCGGAACTCCGCCTGCGAGCGACATGCCGGTAACCATTACAGCGACCTCTGTGTTCAACCCTGCGGCGTCGAACTTTGCCGGTATCACCGTGGGTGCGGTTAGCGTCTCGGGCACGCCAGTCAGCGCGATCCTCCCGGAGAAAATCGCCCAGGGCTTCACCGCGACCGTCGCAAATGATCCGACCAATCGAGGCGTCACCTGGACGCTCACGCAGAATGGGACCGCGTGCTCCCCTGGATGTGGCACGGTCTCGCCATCCAGTACTGCAAGCGGTGCCACTACGACCTACACCGCCCCGGCCAGTGTACCGACGAACCCAACTGTCGCGCTCACCGCGGTTTCGGTGGAAGATACGACAAAATCAATCGGCGCGACCATCACGATCGCGGCGGGCCAGGTGAAGCTGGTTCCGGCCAGCATGAAGTTCTCGGCCGTGGTGAACGGGACCAGCCCGTCCCAGCAAACAACCCTCACCAACACTGGGGGCACAACCCTCACTATCACCAGCATCACACCCAGTGCGCAGTTCACTCAGGCCAACAATTGCGGCACGAGCGTTGCGGCGGGAACGTTCTGCACCATCAACATCACTTTCCATCCAACAAAGACAGGGTCGCTGGTCGGAAACGTCACCATTGTCGATTCCAGCGCAGACGCACAGCAGGTCATCGGCCTGACGGGATTCAGTTTCGCCAACTGCCGCGCCCAAATAAAGGAAACCCTGGGCGGTCAACCGGTGCGATCCGCTTTAGCTACTTACGGAAATGCGGCCGCACCCAAACCCACGGGCTCAAGCGAGGTTGGAACGCGCGTGATGCGCCTGGTCGACCCAATGCGGGACGATCCCTTTCTCGAAAACGGAACCAAGCGAGAATTGATGGTTCGGTTCTGGTATCCAACGTCTCTCCGCCAAGCGACCTGCAAACCAGCCGAGTACACGCCGCCTGCGGTATGGAGCTATTTCTCTCAACTCATGGGCTTTCCATTGCCCGCAGTCACCACCAATAGTTGCCTAGACGCTCCGGTCGCCGAGGGCGCACATCCGGTGGTCGTCTTTACGCATGGCTATACCGGAACATTTACCGATTACACATATATCTTCGAAGATCTCGCCAGCCGGGGTTACATGGTGGCATCAGTGGACCACACATACGAAGCAACAGCGGTCCAATTTCCCGATGGACGGTTTGTCCACTCTGGTTTCGGCAGCCATCTCGGTAATACCTTGCTTGAGGATGATCAGGCCATGGCCCTGGCATTGACCGTCCGCCTAGATGACTTGCGATTCCTCGCAGGTGAGCTGGAGTGGCTGAATGGAGCACCAAGCGGACCGTTCGCAGGCAAGCTGGACACTGGCAAGATCGCAATTGCGGGTCATTCGATGGGTGGCCTGGCCGCATCCTTGGTAGTCCAAAGAGATCGTCGCTTTAAGGTGGGCGCTATCCTCGACGTTCACGACGGAGATGTGCCGGATGCGGTTGTGAAGACCACCGCAGCACCAGTGCTGATCCTGGCGTCTGGGCGCAAGCAGTGGACTGAAAATGAATGCAAGCTGTGGACCGGCTTGCGCGGTCCCCGCTTCGCGGTCAACCTCGAGGGCGCCGAGCATCTAACCACGTCTGATGCCGTATGGCTAGCAGCTGGGGCGATCAAGACGGGCAACATGGGCCCGGAAAAAGCCGTAGCAGCCGTGCGCGACTATATCGCCGCGTTTCTCGACGCGAATCTTCAAGGCGCGGCTCCGGGACCCCTACTAACTGGGCCGTCCCTGGATTACCCCGATGCCACGATTACGATGCAGACGCAACCCCTGTGTGGTGAACAGTCAAAGGAGCACTAACCCTGTCGAGATCTTTGGCACCGATTCTGGCCACTTCAATCCTAGCGTCATGCTGTTCGAAAGAGCTGGAGAGATACGCCAGTAGCCCGAGTGCCTGCCGATAGTCCTGGTGCCCCCCAAAACGCCGTTTGCCATCGAGCTTGAGTTCTGCAGAGTCGACGGATCGTCCATCAACAAGGAAACGTCGATCTTGCGACAGCTTCTGAAGAGGGCGGGCGCTGGTCCGAGATCGGCCACGATTACCAGCCACTGCCAACTTCTAAGGAATTGCGAGGCCGGGTGTGGAACCAACGCACAGTGCGCTATGACGTTATCTGTGAGAAACAAACCAGAGTCCTAGCCCAAAAGCGAATGTAAGCAAGGTTATGACCACAGGCAGGTGAAGAAGATAGGCCCACCCACTTGCTACGGCTGTAAGACCCGTGTTGCCGCGATTGCCCCCCGTGGGGAGACGCCAGAAATAGACCGCAACTATGATGAACCACATCAGACAGACAGCAACAATCCCCCCCAAAATACTCTTCACGAAAATCATTTTGCCTGCCTCCAACTACTTAGTACAGCTAAACAGCGATGAATCGGTGGTTCCAATAGCATTTTGCCCCGCAAGTAAGCTCGAAACAAAAAGTAAAACCACCGGATGGTTTCTCCCAGAACCAGTTCGTTTTGTAACAGGCGTAGCAAGTGGCCTGCGTGCCGGGAATCGCATCGATTTCCGTTGGTTGCGGCGGCGGAGCTATAAGCTCAAAAGCGGCTGCGGCCCCGCCTTCGGCGGGCACGCCAGCTCCACCCCCTCCGCCGCCGCCCACACCGCCCCCGCCGACTCCTCCGCCTCCATCCTTACCGTCTCTTCCGCAGAGCTGGACTCTTGCTGACCTGCCGCCAATCGCCGGCGGAAGCGCCGCCCAAGCCAATGCTTTGAATAACTCACCACACATCGTGGGCTACTCCGTGAGCAACGAATCCGTACATGCAACGCTATGGGTGAATGGAGTAGCTTCAGACATTGGCGGCCCAGGCACATTTGCGAATGGAATCAACGACTATGACCAGATCGTAGGCTACCGGCAAGATGCTTCGTTTGTTGCGCACGCGCACCTGTGGCCGGATGACATCGACTCTTTGTCATCTCACCCCTGCCTCACCTTGGCGCGCGGAGCACTCACCGGTCCGGGCCCTTCCCTCCGGGCACGTTTTGCTGCGCGCCCATCGACAGTATTGCGACCCGATCCGTCACCCTGCTGCCTGCTCCTGCATTTCCCACTCACGGTTATAGCAGTCGCTTCTTCGGCGGGATTTCTCCGCCGGGCAGCGAGGGTTTCTCCAGTTGACACATCCTCCTTCTCACCATGTCGCCGCTGATACCCCGCCGGTGAGAGCCGCCGCATCGGACTCATTTCGGCCAGCTCTTGCTTTCGCGCGTTTTCGACCGTCTCAGCCACCGGATTCGATGTAACGAGGCTACATCCGCGTTCACTGTACGTTGCAACCTGGTAAGTCGCGCATACTCCTTTCTGAGCATGTTGTCGGAGGGCTCCGTCGTCTTGCTTTCGCGCCACGACACCTCCCTAGCTACAAGGCCTTGAGTCTTTTGGCCTCGGTCGGACTTTCACCGACTGGTTAATGTGCCCTTATCTGGACACAGCGAAGATCCATTCGGGATGATCGAAGGGCGCAGGTTTGCGGGAGAGCGGCATCAGCTGGAATGCCATCAACGAAGCCTATCAGCCATGCTAGCGAAAATGGGGCGAATAGCTGCAAAACGACTGTTCGCTTTTACTTCGCCTCAGTGGCAGATTGGTCTTCCCATGCCCCGATCACGAAAAATCAATCTGGAAAAAGTGCTGGCATCTCTGGATGCGAAATGCCCCAAGTGCGGATTCACGATCACGCCGGATCTGGTCAAGCGACTGGGTTTTGAACGGATGGAGTGCCCGAAGTGTGGAGAGAAGTTCTTGACGAAAAAAATGCGGTGAGTCAGGAATGGTCTTTAATCAACGTCTGCAGGCAGGAATTGCAATAACCTTGCTTGAACCAGACCCACTTGCCCGGAATAATATCCTTTCGTTTTTTCCACGCATATTCATGCAAGGGCTTGTAGTCATTACAGTTGGGACAGAGCCACAGCGGAACCCCGTCCCGCTCGCCATCAGGTTCAGGAAGCGCGACTGGCATATTGGGGATTCTCCATTCGCTGGGGTGCGACCGATGAGGTACATCAACGCAGCGCCGCGGATTATACGCCCCGCCCAGTGAATCGCCAAGCCAGCCGGGACAGCCACAGCTATTTCTGAACGTCGGTGAATCAGGATACGGGCGATGCCCTAAAGATGGAGGAGAGAGCGGATTGGGAACGGCGAGGTCCAGTAGGTCTATTTTTTTGCAGGCATTTGCCGATCCGCGGGAGCCGCGGTCGGGGAGCGCATCGTCGACTTTGGGGACAAGCGAACGGCTCGGCGGAGAATGCGCGACTAGCTGGTATTGGGGGCGAGAGGACGGGAAAGCGAGACCCAAAGAATGCGACAGAGTTGCTCGGCGGAACGCACCGTGTGGGTACCGCGATGCAGATAGCGGATGCGATAAAGCCGCTCAATGGTTAGCGCGAACAGGGTGAGAAGAGAGTTGAGGAGCACACTGTTTTTCTCATGGTGGCAAGTGTGTTCAAAACTATAGCGGTTCTTGGCATCGTTGAACCCTTGGTTTTCAATCTCCCAACGACTCTTCGCCATGTGATACAACGACAGGCTGCCAACCCGGCGGAGGGGGAAGTCGGTCAACCATTCAGCCTCGACCACCTGGCCGTTGGGTTTGTGCTGGCGATAGCGGATGGCGCGCACGGTTTCCCATCCCAAAGCCTCCCAGGGATCGAAGTCGTCGGCATCCCAGATCTCAACCCGATCTTTGCCGTCGCGATACACGTGAGTGGGTGCTTGCTGCTGGAACCGCCGCTGCACCGCAGCGAGTAAGAGCGGCAGATTATTTTTTAGACGTGCGACCACCCCCAGCCCCAAGCGGTTGGCGGCGTGCAGGAAGGGCGCGCCCGCGTACTCCCCATCCACCACGAGATAATCGGCAAAACGGGTGCCGATACTGGCGATGACCCGCCGGAGCAACCGCTGGGCCGCAGCCAACTCGCTGTCTCCGGGACCGTAGGGCTCGACGTCGAACGGCAAAGTCAGACCGGTCCCCACCACACTGATGGTTACCAGTTTGTGGTGGTACCCGATCACGTTGTGCTTGGCATCGCGAATGGGACGGCACCAGGCACAATGGGATTGCTGGCTCCGCCCCGCCCCGGTTCCATCCAAAGCCAGCCCGATAAAACGACAATCTTGGAACGCTTTGCCGCGCTTGGCTTGGCGCACCACCTCGATCAGAGCGGAGCGGGAGGTAGCCGGATCTAATCGTTCGACGAAGTAGCTGAGGGCATCATTGCTGAACGATTGCTCCAGTCCCAGGACTCGGCAACCTGCCGCTCGCACGATCTGCTCGATGCCGTAAAAACTATTCTCCCGCAGCACCCGCCCGACCAGCATCGCCCAGAGCAGCACTCGCGCCGGGATGACCGGTTGTGGTCGGCCATCGCCGGGTTTGGCCAAGTACCGCTGCAGGCCGAGACGATGAACGACGAAGCGGCGCAGCGCACGTGGCGTGGGCATGGTCAGCGACGATGTTGGGACTCCTGTTTACGGGCCAGAATCAGCAGTTCGGCATTGGCAGTGAGGACCTCGCGCACTGCCTCCTGGAAATTGCGCCCGGCCTCAACCTGCTGGCGCACCTGGTCGACCCAGGGTTTGGGAATCCTTTCGACACGACGTTTCCCTCCGGACATAAAGGTGAGAGTCCAGGCTTCATGGCCTTCCCCGTTGGCGCAGTGACAGGAGGGCTTCCCGCAACGCGTGCGGCTCCGGGAGAGAGAGCCCGGCAACAAGTCGGGGGGAATGGGATAGCGGCCCAGCCGCTGAAACTTACGCTGGCGCCAGCGGGCGGCGACCGGACCTTTCGGTTCTTGTTTCATCTTGTTGCAATAATGCAACAAGATAAACACAAATACAAATCATTTTTGCGAGTGCGAAAATAGAAAAGCCTTGCCGCGAACCCTCAACGACAACAACCGCCGTGCCCGGGCTGCACGGAACCGATCTCCCTTCATTCACGGTTCAGAAACGGCTGGGACAGCCAAGGACAGCCAGCCGGGACGGCACGGAGCCTTCAACGTAACTGACGGCACGTCGGCACGGTCCGAAGCAGTCGCGTGCAAAAAGACGCCCCAGATCCCGATCTGGGGCGCTTTCTCCATTCCCGCATATCACCAGCCTGCTCCAAAAGACTAGCCTGCCTAATTGCACACGTAAACAGCCCACTCGTATAGGTCGCTGCTAGACGATTGGTGTGAGGGTAAGGAGCCCTTTTGTCTTCCCGGCGCCTCTGCCTGCCTGAATTACGCGATCGCGATTTAGGCAGCAGCCGCTCGTGCGTACGTTTCGTGGAGTTTATCTAATCGTTTGCGGATGGCGAGAGGAAGACTTAAGAGGTAATCGGCGGACACACTCTCCAGGTATTCGCGGTGCTCTTGCAGGGCGGACTGGAGATCATCAAGCGCAGCTTCCAGTTCTGCCTCAGTTGGTGCTAGCACTACCTTCTTGCGCAGTTCATCAATGAGATCTTCGGGGGTCATGGGGGGAACCCTCCGTTGAATGTTCGATACGGAACCTACTATATTCCCCCCGGAGGACCCTCGTCAAAAATGCCCGAAATGCGGTGAGAAGCTCCGGCTTGACGCTCCACAAAACGCAACCTGCTGGGGCTAGAATCGCACTACTGATAACTGAACAAAGGAGGACCAATGGAACGCATCGCATTCACTCTGCTGTTCCTCGGTCTGCTTACCGGTAGCGCCTTCGCAAAAGACACAGAAGGTACTTGGAAATATCGAACCTATCTCAACGGCGTCATCATGGTGGATCACGAAGGCCAAACGTACACTGGCAAGTGCCGAGGTACGACAATGGGCGGCTTCAACACCCCTGTACGAGAGATTGAAGGATGCAAAGACGCAGAAGGACTCGCGGGCGATGATTACCCAACGTGCAGCGGCAAGAATCGACGGATGCAGTGCATGAAGGGCGATCAGAACACCATCGAAATCCACATCATGCTAAACCTGCAGTTTGTCGTGGTGACATTCAAAACGGTCTCTGTGGTGAAGACAGCCAGGTAAAGAGCTCTACGGGGGGCTCGGTGGCTGCAACCATTGCGGGCAATCACGGTTGGCTAGTGGCACGATTTTACTGCCGATTAGATTTTCACATCTTGACGGGCGAGAGAGAGTTCTGGAGATTTGTTGGGCTTGTTACTGATGTAACGGTTGCGAGAAGTCTCGGGGACGGTATGCTATCTGCGGCCTAGGTCACTCGTTGGGAAACAGCGGATTTGCAAGGAGTTGTTCGGTGGAAACACTCGTCACAGAGCGACAGCCCGAAATCGCGCCTGAGCGCATCGCAGAGAAAATTCACGCGCTCGACTGGCGTGACCTCCAGCTCTGGGGCATCGGATTTGTCGTCCTGGTTGTTATGGGCGGGGGGTTTGTGGCTCTGGTTATGCCACAGATGCTCTGGCACATCAGCGCTGCCGTCGCGCGCCAGCAGAACATCGCGCCGCTGATTTTCGGGCTGACGGCGTTACTCATCCTACTGAATGTGTATCTGTTTCAACAGCGATTGGTTCTGCTGCGGACACGACGCCAGCTGATTGTCCAATTGCAAGCCGCAGAGCAAAGGGCGAGGACCGATGCCGTGACAGGGGTATACAACCGTCGTTTTATGGAAGAAGCTTTGGCTAGGGAGACAGCGCGAGCGGAGCGGAGCCAGGGCAAGCTATCGGTGATGCTGGCCGATATCGACGGGTTCAAGAACTTCAACACCAGGTTTGGCCATTTGACCGGAGACCGCGTCCTTGCTGATGTTGCGGCCCTTCTTCAAAAGAATTTTCGCGCCGCGGACCTGGTTACCCGTTATGGAGGCGACGAGTTTTTAGTGATCATGCCGGACACCGACCTGCCTCAGGCCGAGGTTGCCGTCCACCGGCTCGGCTGGTGGCTGGAGAAGTGGAACAGTAGCGAGCAGCGACAATACCGGTTAGGCATTAGCTGCGGCGTAGCAGCGTACAAACCGGAGACAACAGTTGAGGATGTCATCAAAGCAGCCGATGCCGACCTGTACGTCCAGAAAGCAAAGCGGATCGACCCCGAACAACTGCCGGGCGCTCATTCCTAGGTGAGACTCGCCCTGTCCGTTCGCGGCTCGTCACTTTGCACGTTCGTTCTCGCCTTACTGCTCCCTTTGCCAAGCTGAGGATGGTTCGCCGATTTTTCGCAGGGGTCAGTCGCGGGCACCAAAGACACATCGCACTACGCTGCTGCATAGCAGAATCGGCAAAACGAGTAAAAGGTGCTTTTAATGATGGGCCGGGCGTTCGTTAGGTGTGTGTGCCAGTCAGAACAGAAGAAATGATATCTTGTGGAGAAAACAGAATGAAAGTCCCTCGGTGAAGTTGCTCGCTACTCTGGTTTTCGCGTCCAGCCTGGGTCTCGGGGCCGGGCTCGCACAAACCCAATCCGGCAAAGAACTGCCAAAGGCGGTCTCAGTAACGGGCTGCTTAGTTAAAGGTGACGAGCCTAAGGAAGTCTGGCTCGAGGAAAAGGACGGGACCATTTACGGGCTGGAGAGCCCGAAAATCGAGCTGAACGCACACCTTGGCCACAAAGTTATGGTGACGGGCTACGTCCTGCCGGAAGGGAAGGAAGAGCCCGGCGACGAAACGCACAAGCAAAACAAGGCCAGCAAAGGTGAAACAGCCGACTTTCGTGTGCTCACGCTGAAGATGATTAGCACAACCTGTATGCAATGAGTGCTCCGGGATAGTTGGTTGCTGCATGTTGACTTCTCTCCTGAAGACATGAGCTTTAGCGCCGAGCCAGCTCTTTTCGAAACCGGCCCGGCGCACTCTCGTTCTTCTATTCCTTCCTGACGTTCTCTACATGGTCATGCTGGCCTCCTTCCGCAGACATAGTGGCGCCGCAGTCCTTGCACGCCATATGTTCGTGGGTGCATTCGATCTTTACTGGCGCGTAGCGAAGGATGCCGTCTGCCGGCGAGATTTCCCGGTGTGCCAGTCCACACTCGAATAGGGCTCTTAACAGTCGCCAAACGGTGCTGTGCGAAGTTCGGTGGTCGGCCTTCTTTGCGCGAAGCCAGAAGTCGGTGATGGTGACTGGCTCAGTGGCAGCCAAGAAGACAGCCAGAATGGTCCGACGATTCTCGGTGAAGTTCAGGCCTGCGCCACGCACGTGGGCCACCACCCGCGTCTCTTGGTCGGTTGCTTCGGCTCGTGTGCTCATTGCTCCTCCTCGGGTGATGGTGGAAGGCATAAACGGTTGCCGCGTGCGGCGATCGCATTTGTTTGGATCTCAACCACTGTGGCCTTGCGTTTGGACTTGGTTGGTTTCGTCGGCTCAGGTGGCTTCTCGTCGAGAGCAGCCGCAACTACCCGCGTGGCTGCTTGGTTCGCGTGGTAGTAACGCTGCACCATCTTGGGCGACATCCAGCCGAAATATGCCTTCGCAGCCTCGAGCGGGACCTGCGCGTTGCTCAGGGCCCGGCTTACGGCATGATGGCGAAAATCATAGCGACGGACTTTGACCTCTGCGATTGCGAGTAGTTCCTGCAGTCCACCTCTATAGTCCTTGGCGGCTCGCGTCGGGTCGTAGCTGTGATCGCGGTTGCGCCGCGGAATCAGGTAGTGCTCAGGCAGCGTGCGTTTGCATTCATCGATCGCCCGCTTGATCAATCGCTCCAGAGCCCAGGCTGCGGTCCCGTTCAGCTCGAGATACCGTTCCCGGCTTATACGCTTTGCTTCACGTCTAGGGATGGAGATATGCGGCGGATCGAGCCCGACGTCCTTCAGGCACAGCGAGAGCATTTCCCCGGGTCCAGCGTCTTTAGCTTCGACATTGAGCGGGAAATCGCTTCCAGGGTGAAGTGCTCAGTTCATGGTGAGCGCACCACGATGATACTTCAGCGGCTCTATCTTCCCGCCTGGCGTCGGGAGAGAGAGATCATTCGACGATCGCGACTGAGCCCACAGTATCAAAAAGCACGGAACGCAAGTTTTCCGCCTGAGTTGTGGCCAGCCCAAGAAGAGCAAGGCGGGGATGGCCAGATCTTTCTCAGGCTAAGGGATGGCACACGGCTTCTCGCCTGCGGACCGGCTCTGCCAGGGCCAGGCCAGATTCGCGGAATGGGTGGCCAGATCTAGGTGGCGTTCCAAAAACCTATTGCCGAGGGTGGCTGCAAGCGACTCTGCCACAACGACGACTGAGCGCAGGAAACTAGTATCAGAAAACATGTGAATTTGGGACAGGCCGCCAACGTGGCGGACTTGTGATTTTCTAGTGAGCAGCTAGGTTCGCGTGAACCTCCAGTGCCAACAATCGACCACAACACTGGCGAAAATCACAGCGAGCACGCTGGTAGCCTCGGAATCGAGGCAACCATCGGCAGGCCATCGAAAGGATTTGACGCGATAGCTCGTCGCAGATTCCAAAGTCCGAAGCCGTTCACGGAGGGGCAATTCTGGTGGCTGCGTGTCTGGGATACCAACCTCGCGGGCAGCCGCAAACATCAACGCATCAAGCTCGCATTGGCGAATGTGCCACTGCGAGAGGTACAGAAAATCGCCGAAGAGAAACTCAGGCCCGTCAATCCACTCCGGGTGCGGCTTTTCTCTTGAGTGCGTAAAAGCTTTCTCGTAGTAGATCGACGGTCAGATGGTGAAGCAAGGCGGTGAACTTCATCTCCTTATTATTATCTCTCTGGCTACTTTCCGCACGCCCGCCAGCCCTTGGGACACGCGCTCCCCGCTCTGTGTCGGGTGCGTGTTAGGTTGACCAGCGTTCTCCTTGATCAGCGGCCTTCCCTCCTCAGTCTCCGCGGACGGTTTTCTGTCTTTGTTCGATTGATTCATCGGTAGTATGCCGCCGTGTGACTCCTCGGGGACGTACATGCGAGCCGTGTGGCCTGAGCCTTCGCCCGCCGGCCTGCAGCCTGGTTGAGCCGTAGGTGTCTCCGAGGTCTCCCGGTTCTCGTGCTTGAAGTTTCTAGACGTGTCTGGGGTCTTCGACTACGCCGGACTGAGTAGAGGCTCGCGCTAGCGCCCCCATCCATGTTGCCTTCCGCGCATGTTAACCGCGTCGGCGTCCAGGGTTGTATGTTTTCGCAGCTCAATAGCCCACCCCGCCTATACCCCTGTCTACGCTTCACTGGGTCCCTCGCGGTAGCAGCGCAAGACTCGGGGCCGAGTAGATCGCTAATCCTTTCTCGTAAGAATTTTCCATTCTCTGCTTCAAGCCGGTTTATCCCGGCGCACTAACATCCCGATTACACGCAAAACCCCTCAATGAGCGAAATCGCCTGGTTTCGCCAACTCAGCGGTTGCGTTGTTTAAGGGGGATCGACTAATTGAGCTCGAGTGCTACACTCATTCGCCAGAGGGTTGGACATGGCGGGGGACGCCGACCAGTCGCGAATCGTTCGCTTTGGTGCCTTCGAGGTTGACCTACGCACCGGCGAGCTACGCAAAAACGGGCTCAAAATCAAGCTCCAAGATCAACCATTTCGGGTCTTGATCATTCTCCTTCGCCACGCAGGGGATGTCGTCACGCGAGAAGAATTGCGACGGGAACTGTGGCCAAACGATACCTTTGTAGATTTTGATCATGGGTTGAATGCGGCAGTGAGGCGTTTGCGCGATGCTCTGGATGATTCAGCAGAAAACCCCCGATTCATCGAAACTCTGCATCGGCATGGATACCGTTTTATCACAACAACAGTGCGGAATCCGATTCAAACAGAAACACCCGCCTCGCCGCTGAGACGCTGGAGTCTCCCAGTCCTGGCGGCGCTCTTCTTGATTGCATTAGCACTCTTCGTCTGGGGTGGGGATAACCTGCGAGGCACAGGATTATTCCGTACTGCTGTTCAGCCGCAGATCCGCTCACTGGCGGTGCTTCCGTTCACGAACATATCTGGCGATCCGCAGCACGAAAGTTTTGCCGATGGCATGACCGAGGCGTTGATCACCGAACTCTCCCGAATTGGCCCGCTTAGAGTCATTTCGCAAACTTCCATGATGCAGTACAAGGGCGAAAAGAAGAAGTCCTTGCCGCAGATTGGCCGAGAGCTTAACGTCGATGCCGTACTCGAAGGATCAGCGTTGCGCGTCGGCAACCGCGTTCGGATCGGGACGCACATGATCTATGTGCCCACGGATCAGAGCTTGATGGCAGAAACATATGAGGGGGATCTCAGCGACATTCTGAAGATTCAACGAGAGGTGGCGGAGTCAATTTCGGGAAAGGTTCGCGTAAAGTTAACTCCGCAACAGCAGTCTCGATTCAACGACGCTCCCAAAGTTGACCCGCAGGCGTATCAAGCATATCTCGCAGGAACTCATGTAGATCTCAGCGGATACCAAGGAGTTAAAACTTCCCAAAGCTACTTCTTAAAGGCCATTGAAGTAGATCCTAACTTTGCACCGGCTTACACCGGACTCGCAGCAACCCATGTTCTTCTTGCGGCACAACGTTGGCAGTCCCCCCGAAATGCCTTCCCATCAGCAAAGCAAGCCGTTCACAAGGCCCTGGAGCTGGACGACAGCAACTGCGAAGCCCATCTGCTGCTTGGACGAATAAGTTGGCAGTATGACTGGGACTGGCAGACTGCTGAGAAGGAGTACCGGCGTGCGCTTGCACTGTGTCCGAACGATTGTGGCACTCATAGGGAATACGGCGTCTTCACAGCGGTTAATGGTCGAATTGCTGAGTCACGGGCCGAGATCGCTAAAAGCCGTGAACTCGATGCAATTCGATCCGAACCCTTCGTTGACGAGTCGGTCATCAACTATCACCTTCGGGATTACAAAGCACTGATTGAAATAGGCCGGGCATTTGTAGCCCAGAATTCAAATGACTGGCCTGCACATTACTGGCTCGGGGTTGGATATGAAGGTTCAGGCCAGATTCTGCAAGCGATTCCTGAGTATCAGAAGTCTGTCGAGTTATCGCAAGGCGATTCAGATCCTGGCGCCCAATTGGCACACGCCTATGCAGCCAGTGGCAGAAAGTCAGAGGCTCAGAAAATTCTTCGCAAATGGCTCGATCAATCGGAAAGGGCGTATGTTTCCCCTTATATGATTGCTGCGGTTTACGCCGCATTAGGCAAAAAGGACAAAGCCTTTGAATACCTGGAAAAGGCGTATCAGGAAAGATCCTCCGATCTTTCGTACTTTCTGAGAGCCGACCTCAGAATGGACAGTCTACGCTCAGATCCCCGCTTCCAAGATCTTGTGAGTCGTATCAATTTTCCGAAATGACGTCGCAAGATGTGCCGGGGAAAGTGTGCGTCGTTCGGTATCGGTCAGGAACAGCAAACATCAAACTATCCTGCTGCTGGTTTCTTCAGTTTGAAGATGGCATTCGGACTCCTTGCCGGTTCAGTCACAGCGTGCATAATCTTTAGGTTGCGGGGGTTCTTCACCAAGACCCCACGATGACTGGTGTAACATCGCCATAGCACTCAAAACCCCTCAATGAGTGTAATCGCGTTTACAACAGTTGTCATTCGGGGAGACACTAACGAACCGATGTTCTGAAATTATTCAGCGCCGGAGATGATCGCCGCACCCTGCGTGCACAGGGTGTTTGCGCAACTCGCATTCTGCTGGATCAGTAGGTCCAAGCTGCGCGTGACTCCCGATTTGAGCCCAAGCAATTCGACGATCGCGGGAGACAGGACTCATGGCGATAGTCCGACCCGATGGACCAACTGCTGAAAACGTGGGTCGGAGCGGATGGAATCGAAAATCGGGTCTACTTGGAGCGCGGTCACATCAGGGTCTCGTTCCTCCACGGCTTTGTCCAAGGCCATCAGGGCAAGATCTTTCTCGCCTAGCATAACGTAGAAGTAAGCGTCCATTGGGGATGAAATCCAGCGTCCACTTGACCTTTTCAACCGCCTGTCCTCGAGGATGACCCGACTCGCACTCCGGCAGCCGGACTTTGCACAAGCAGCCTTTATTTTCGCGGCAAGTCCCGCGTCCCCGTACAAAACCATTGACTCCTCGTAATGTTCCATGCTTTCTTTCCACAGACCCTTCAATGCGTAAGCTTGGCTAAGCCCTACATGCGCGATCCAAAAAGTCGGATCTAACTCCAGCGCCTTGTGATATTGCTCAATGGCTTTGTCGAACTCTCTCGTGTAAAGGAAGTGCTCCCCGCTATTCTGATACAAGATCGGCTCTACCGGGTTAAGCTGTTTGGCGATCTCCCGCTCTTTCGCTGCCTCTGCAAATCGTCCCATGGAATCGAGATACTCTGCACGCATCGCATGCGCGCCGGAATAATTTGGGTTGAGCTGGAGCGCACGCTGAAATTCCACTTCGGCACCCGCCCAATCCCAGTAGTAGATCCACTTCACCCAGCCTAACGAGCTGTGAGCTTCGGCCAAGCCTTCGTCGAGCTGTAGTGCCTTTTCTGAGGCCGCTCTGGACTTTGGAATTACCTCCCTGGGAGGGGTGTCCCAAAGCTCGTGATAGGCATCCGCCAGGCCAACGTAGGCGAGAGCGTAGTTCGGATCCATATCGAGGGCTTGCTGATAGTAAGAAATGGCCTTCCTCATGCCTGCGTCGGTAAACTTCTCCCAGTGATAATTACCCTTAAGATATAAATCGTAAGCCTCCGGGTTCACAGTCCGGGCAGTAAACACCTTCCTGCTCTCCTCCGGTGTTACCTGAATCTTGATCTCCTCAGCGACCGTGCGCGCCACATCGGCCTGCAATGCAAGAATGTCGCGGAGATCGCGTTCGTAGCTTTCAGTCCATACGTTCTTGTCGCTTCCAGCCTCGATCAATTGTGCGCTGATTCTCACTTTGTCTCCGGAACGCAGCACTGATCCTACGAGCAGTGCATCCACGTTCAATTCGCGAGCAATCTCCGGGGCCGTTTTCGTGACGCCTTTGTACTGCATCACCGATGTTTGCGAAATAACTCGAAGGGCACTGATTTTCGCAAGGCGAGTCGTCAGCTCGTCCGTCAGGCCATCGGAGAAGTAATCCTGGCTCGCATCACCGGAAAGGTTGGTTAGCGGCAGCACCGCCAGCGAGGAGATCCGCGGTCTTGATGCTGCATGCTGCCTGCGATTCATGAAGTAGAAACTGAGGGCTCCCAGCAGAACAATTACAGCGGCGATTACGAGCCCCCATCCCTTTCGCTCCCACCCAATCGTACGGATCATCTCCCTATCCATTCCCTCGGCAACAACGGGCGCCAGCAGCCGATAACCGCCCTTCGGAATGGTCTGGATATAGGTAGGTTCCCGAGGATTGTCTTCGAAGACTCTACGCAGTTCGGAAATGGAGCGCGTCAGCACTTCCTCGGAGACGAAGGTCTCTGGCCATACCTGACGGAGAATATGCTCCTTGGAGAGAACAGTCCCGGGCCGTTCCGCCAAGGTTACCAGCACCTGCATGATCTTGGGTTCCACATGGACAGAGTGCCCATCGCGCTCGAGGCTGTTCAGTTCAGGAGCTACCCGCCACTCCCCGACCCTGAGTCTGCTGGCCAAACCAACCTCCGCTGAAATTGACACATTATAGGTCTCCTCTGGCAAACCCAGAAACTTCGTGCTGGGACCACTGCAACTCCTTGAAAATGAACGCCTAAGCATTCCCCGAGCAAAGCCTTTCCAAGACTTGAGCTCTTCCTCAGGACTTCTTGATCGCTAAACCCTTAGTTCCTCCTGCGTGGGCCGGGGAGGAAAGATGAAATTCCAGGCCGTTGTTATGGTTTTCTTCGTGGCTCTCGTTTCCCAGGCTCAGGAACGAGTCGAGGTCTCATTCCAGTTGATCGACGGTTGGGCGATTGTGCTGGACGGAAATTTGGGGGGGTTGCACCACCAGAAGATGTTGATCGATACCGGTGCGGTCCCCAGCGCCATAAACATTAGAGTCGCGAAGAGATTGGGTCTTTTGGGATCGGTTCAGGAACTTTCGTTGATGAATAGGTCGATTAAGGTAGAAAGAGTGTGCGTTCCGGGAGCTCAATTGGGGGCAGTCGCCGTCGAGGCATTGGACATGGTCGCAATGGACCTTGGACGAATCGAGCAGGCGCTGGACACACGGATTGATGCTGTGATCGGACTCGACCTTCTGGCCAGGCGGAACTTCAGCCTCGATTACCATCGCAAAAAGCTTGTGTTCGACACTGACACCGATGCCGCTGGCGCAATCGTATTCCAAATGAAGAACGAAGCTGGCGGAACCTACATACTCATTCCACTAGAGAGCGGTGGCGAAAAGCTTCAAATGCTACTGGATACCGGCACGAAGGACCTGATGCTGTTCCAGCTGCGGCTGCGTGGCAGTCTGAAGCAACTTCATATTCACGCACGGGATTTCAATCTCAACGCTGGCGGCAAGGACACGTTGGCAGAAGTCGAGCTGCAGTCGGTGAATGTGGGACCGATTTCCCGGCACAAGCAAAAAGCCTATATCTGGACGACGCCCGGGGACAATCTCCGGAACTTTGACGGCTTGTTAGGCCCAACCGCCCTTGGTGCTACAGGTGTAGCATTCGATTTTGAGCGACATAGAGTCTCATTCGAAATTCGCTGATGGCGGCAATTCAACCGTGGGCTACCCAGAAAATCTACGGACCTCCCGCGACAGGTAGCATCTGCTTCCCGGGCGGCTGTCTTCGACGGCGGTAAGGCAGATCGTTGTTGTAATATCTCTATAGCACAAGTTTGCGCTTTCCTTTCGCATATCTGGCGAACAAAAGTCGCAAAGTTGCGATAACGCGATTTCGCCATCCACCGTGGTGACATGTTGGGGGTATTCGTTAATCATCAATGCTTATTTGACGAACTTGAACGTGTCCAGCACTTGTTTTAGACGGCGATGGACTACCTCAAGGTCGAAGTTCTTCATCGTCCCCGGATCAGCATGTGCAGGATTGGAGAAGGCGATTCTGACATCCAGTTCGTAACACTTGTCCTTGTGAAAGCTGCGATAGACGTAGCCGTCGATCAGGTTGCCAGTCGCGACGCCGTCCGTCTCTATAACTGTGAAGGTCACTCCGTTCACAGTTTCCTTACGCGCACTTCCAACGTGCGGGGGTGGCTCTTCCACTTTCAGGCATTCCGCTTGCGCGGTTGCTGCCTTTAGTTCACTCACAGAGAAGGCCGCTGCTTGAAAGTTCGTACCCTTCATTCCCTCAGCAGGATACGCAATGCACGTAACTGTTTCGTCAGACCGACCGGAGAAATCAGAGCAAACGGGAGTGAAGGCTTCGCACGATTCGTCTGGCCCCCATCGATCAGGTTGATTCGGATTTCGTCCACACCGCACAAGAGAGGCGGGGTATTCAAAATGAAATGTTCCGTCAGCGCTGGTGACGCCGGTTTTTCTGCCTTTGCGTGCTGAGTCCTCTTGCGCTGTCAGAATGACGAAAGATGCCAAAATCATGGCCAGCAAACCGATGCAATGAGTGCGTGTCATGGACTACATCTTAACCGCCATTGCAAATGTGGCTGGATGATTGGCGTAACATCGCCGTTACACTCAAAACCGCTCAATGAGCGAAATCGCAACCTACTCCAACAGGGGCGCCCTTTTATAATGCGATTGCGCCATCTCCGGTTGTATGGGAACGGTACCCAAAGTAGAATGGAAAAACCTATGGGAGGCCGTATGTTGCCACGCCTTCTCCCTTTGCTCTGTCTGCTTTTTCTATCGCCAGCTTCTCTTACCCAACAAGCAGAGACAGCAAAGCCGGACGACGTACCTGATACCTGTCCAGTCACGAAGGCAACAGACCGGCCTTTTATCCCGCCGTGGCCGTATCCAGCTAAACCGTATGGAGGCGGCTTTTGGATTGGCACGGATAGGCTTTGGATTGCTCCCCCAGCCGATGGGACATGGGGAGGGCAACATTTCTCGACCACTGACCCGGCGTCAGGTAACAAAACGGATTGGTGGCGAGAAGCCAAAGTGAGCTGGTGGCGACAGGGCTATGACTGGCGTGTAGACGGCTCGCCAAAGTTGAAAGTTACAGGAAGACGCTTGGACTCTATTGCTCCACCTCTCGTCGCAGATGAAGCCAACGCCGTAGGTATCAGGTTCCCGAAAGTCTACATGATGGATAGTCTGTACTTTCCCGCGCCTGGATGTTGGGAAATTACCGGGCGTTACGAAGATGATGAACTGACTTTCGTTGTGTGGGTTGCCAAGTAGCTTCCCGCCCATCGCGATGATTGTTGAGAAATCGTCATTACGCCCATTGACTCGGATGGTGCAGTCGGCATTCCAAGGCCAAGACAACCGAACGGCCTGGTTCGTTGTCACCCTTCACGAGACTCAGTACTCTGTACCAAAAACCCTGTCAATTCAATCCATGGAAGCCGTTGAATCCATACCTCGGCCCTCACAAGTCTTTGGCCTGCCACAAACACTTGTTTGTGGAACGCCTGTTGGAACTCTTGACCTCGGTAATCATGGGAAAAGACGGTGGCCCGATCACGGGCCTCAATTCCTATTCCAGCCGCAGTTTTGGCCTCGTGGGCCTATGATAGCGAGAATTGTTCTTGCGAGGAGCAAACCCGTGCAGCATCTATTCCACGGCACATCGCTCCTTGTTTTGCCTATAGATGAGGGCATTGCCGTCGCAGCGGATGATCTTGTCCATCGGACTGAGAACGGGGTCGCAGTTCCCGTTTTTACTAACGTGCGAAAAGTCTTCGCGGCTGCCGAGAACATCATCATCGGCAGTTCGCAAAACATGTGGATAAAATTCGCCGAACCATTCGTCTTTGAATACAAGATTGACGATTGGATTGCCGAGTTCATCGCGCCAGAGGGAAGCACATCCGAAAGCGATCCACAAGAAGTCGCATCCAGAATCTATGAGAAGGCGCGGCAAACCTTTCAGCCAATAGATTCTCTTGTTAGAGAAGGTAAGTGGAACAAACAACGTCCAGGCGAAACTTTCGTCAACTATTTGGTTGCTGGATACGCCAAGGATTTTGGACCGTATTCGGCATTCCATGTTGGGGTGCAACTCGACGCCGACGGAAAAAGGCTTAACTTTGCTCGCCTGGAGAATAAGGTTACGCAATTTCGTCAGCTCTCTTGGTACGGAGAAGATGAGTTCTTTATCCGCGCCAGACAAGGCGTCGAACCCGAAGCGGGACTCTTCAAGCGGAAGCGGGCTGAGTGTTTCGACATTGTTCAGATGCTTTTGCCGAATATCAATCGTAGCCTTCAAGAACACGCTGCTTACATCGCTGGCCTCATCAAGGTTGAAGCGTATTTCAATAAGAACAAAGTTGGGCGAGCAGTCAACGTGGTTGTAATTGACCGAGCGGCGAGACACAGCTACTTCGCCGCGATCTGAAAGATGCGTGTTCATTTAAGTAGGGGGTAGCTCACGGAATCAATGCTTCGCCAAGTGCGGCCTAAAACCCTGATGTGTAATAGCATTGCTCTTGGCTCGAATCAAGTCAGCCGCGTCGCTTAGTCGATAGAATACCCCTGGCAGCTTCGAGTTAAACCATCTCCACTCGCGTAGGTCATCTCTGCGTGGCGCCTGATCCTCTTTCCACCCTGCGGATTTCACTAGGCTTATTAGATCCGCTTGCGTCTTCTTGCTTGAACGGGCTGCCATGCAGGCTCTCCTTGAGTTAGATTTGAGGTCAGTCTCTCGGGTGTGTAGTGTTATCGAATCAGCATCGAATCGGTATCGAATTGGAGTGCCCTGAAAACACAATATCCAAGTGATCTCACCAGCGACTGGTGAACCCCTCAATGAGCGAAATCGCTTTTACAACAGTTGCGTGAAAGTGCAGACTGCGGCTTGATGAGCAAAGAAAATCTGTGGATCGCAGCAATGGTGTTCGTCGGCTTACCTTTGCTCTTCTACCTGCTCTTATCCGTACTGGAACCGCAACGAGAAATATGGCGCAAACCGACCAAGAAGGTGCTTGTTGCTTTCCTAGCAGGATGCGGAAAAACTCGGTTTGCGATCGTCTTGCAGGGACAACCGGGTGTACAATACGACCCGCCTGGGGACTCAAATTGGAGAATCCTAGGTAGAGACCGCGCGCAAGCCCGGATTCGGTTTAGCTTTAGGGCCTCCAGGCGAGAGGGGGTCACAAATGGTGAGAAAACATGTGGTCGCATTATGCATGTTTGCTTTGTGTCTGGCGACAGTCTCGTGCAAAAAGCTCGGCGAGGCCACAAAGCCGACTGGACCGCTGACCTACGAAAGCGCCAAGTTCGCTGATGCGATCCCGCAAGACTACGGACCGCTAATCGGCGTGACACAGAACCCAAAAGACGCTGGGTGGGTTGGGCTGTGGTTCCAGAGATCGGACGGGACTATCGTTGCCGTTTTCGTCAACATTCAAGAGGGCAGAATCTACGACAAAGCGCTCACGATTCCACGCAAGTAGGCGAGGATGCGAGCAAATACCTTCAATCAGAAGGTCGAGGGGGTAACTATGAGCCTTGAGAAGCTAATGTCGATGACGTCCCGCCTTTTCTTTCTTGGCGCGTTCGTGTTGCTCGGGCTCGCCGTGATTGAGAGGGTCGCGAACGCTACTGGCTATACCATAATGCAACTGTTCCAATCAGGTCGCCTGCTGGAGTTCGCGGTCGTTCTCCTGGTCTTCGTTATCGCGATGCAGCTGAGAGAGATGAAGGAAGAGCTCAAGAGCAGAAGGCCGTAGGAAGCTAGCTCCACTTCTCTAGTCTAGCAGGCTGCGGAAAAACTCTTGTTCGACTGCCCGGGCAGCGGCGGCAAAGGGCAACTTTGTCCAACTAACGATGTAAAGCGATATAGGCGATGTAAAAGAAGAGCGTTGCTCCCGCGATTCCGATCACACCCGCCAGACGCATACCCCAGTCAGGCATCTTGTACAGGTGCCAGCTACCGGCTTCCAGCTGTCTGCGAAACGATCCAGGTTTGCTCTAACTGGTGCGGGCGGGCTAAGTTTGGGAATCTTTCCAAGCTCATGGTCAATGAGCACTGCTACATGCTGCAAGAGGCATTTTTATTGGCTTCGTGATATAACGTCTCCACCTCACCCTGAAGGCCCTAGTTGTATCAACTAAAGGAAATGCCCATGCTTAAAGCAGTTTATTTGATTGCTGCCATAGCTGCGGCCTTGTACGGGGCATTAAAGCTGTATCACGCTTTCCGGAATCACGGCGATTTCGACGCGTATACACTAGGCCTCTTGTTTGCAATACTCGGCTGCGTCATGTTTTGGAAAGTTTTCTCCAGTAGCGCCCGAAAGGTTGGCGAGCTTTGAACATCACACCCGAAGGGCGAAGGCGAGTTCTGATTTTTACAAGAGTAGCCGTGATAGCGACCGCCGTGTCGAGCATAAATTGCATATTGCGGAACCACTATCACCAGTAGACGGAGCTGGGGCATCTCTGCGTAGCCTTGAGCTTGTTGCTTACTCTTGCGGCAATGGCCATTTCATTTTCCAAAAAGCGGCCCAGAGTTTAAGCGCTTGGGGAGGCCTTTGACGTGATCTAAGCGGATAGCCCGATGAGAGGATGCTATTAGGCCGATATTCGATCACCTCCCCGCAAAACGGGTGAGCAGCAGCGCATAGCACTGTATCTGTATCCCTTGGGGTACAGACGGAAACTCCTTGGGAGCTTCATTACGATGCTGCGAGAGTTTTGCGAAGAGTTCTACATCGAGGTGCCTTATAAGAGCAATAATATAGTGGACAAAATGATGTGCTAAGGTTTTAACAATGCCTTCAGATATGAACCCGAAGCCGAAGCGAACCTGGGGCACTATCTTGCGAGTGTTCGGCCTGATACTCATGGCGGTCGATGTCGGTTTGATGATGATCTACCGTTGGAAGCCTCCTGCGCGATTCGGAATTATTGCTATCCTAATTGCCAGCTTTGTGCCGCTCTGGTTCGGGACCATTTTCATCTGGCAGGCGAAGAAAGAAGAAGACGGCAAGTAACGTTCCCATCGGGAGCGCTTCTTCGTGCGCTTCTTCCGGGCGTGCGCCCGCTAGCCCAGGAAGGAACGCAGGAAGGCCTTTCACGTGGTTTCGTTTGTACGTGGAACGCGCGATAGGCGCTGGTTTCGGGCGCAATGCCCCTACCCCGTCCCCGCAGCGCAGGTGGGCGTAATTCAGAGAAGCAACACTCGTTTAGGGCGGCTCTATTACATCACCATCCAGCCGTGGTCCGACGCGCCGAGCATGGGCTCGCGCGCACGCTCCGGTGGCTGCCGCGGCGCGATTTTGACCGCAAACGACATCGCCAGCACGTCACCACACTCAACCCGTTCAAAACCCAACCCGCTTGACCAGATCCGGCGTGATAGCGAATCCGCACTTCGGGCAGGTCTTGTCGAGTGAAGCTCGAACCTTTACGAGGTCAATTTTTCGAGATCGGGGCATTGGTGTGACTACATTTTAATTCTGGGCAGGACACAAAAGAACGGACAAGTGGTGTTGGGGCGTCATTGCGTGCGCTGAACTAATTTTGCGGAAGCCTGATAGTGTATAGCGGTCTGTAGATTCGCTGCGCCTACTCAGAAGCAGAATCGTTCAGTTATCCCTTACTGTTCGTTGAACACCCCGACAGCTACCCTGTCATTGCCAGCTTCACCGGGCTGAAAAACCGTTGGTCACGATGGCGATAGTCTCGTTGGAGACGGTGGTGCTGTAGTTTGCGTGAGGGACAATCAGTGTGAACACTTTTCCGGGGTACTGAGCCCTTGGCCGTGCCCCATACCTAACCTTTGGCTGTACCACAGGAAGCTTGTCATACCCTATGAATTGTCCGTCCACAAATCCCTAAGTTACCAACAACCATTCCACTGAATGTGAACCCGGGATCAAGATTATCCGACCCAAACATACCTAGCGATGGCACTCCGTTTGAATCCACTGGGCCCTGATTGTATGTGGCAGTGATAGGGAGGGAATCTTCTGCTGTTCTTTTAACGACTCGCTACATTCCCATCTGCTCGTCGATAGCAGTGTGCCGCAGGAGCACAGGGTCTAAATTCGAGGTTCGCAGTCTTCCCCTACCACAGAGGCGGCACTTTCCCTGTGCGCGGATCCTGCGGCGATAATTTGAGTATTGCCTCTTGCACTCATCGCAGCATGTTATTGCTCCCCTGCGCGCCCGGTCATCGGGTATTTCTCTAGCGTCCCAGACGCAACGCAGCTCGTGTTCTAACATTTTGGAACACCTCGTGGTCTAACTGTTTTCGCGGACGGTTCCTGTGGAGCAAGCCGCGGCGTAGGATTGGATTGCAAGGCAAGAGGGTTGACGCCGGGCGTACAGTAGAGTCAGGTAAAGCCAGTGAGCCTCCAAGCACCGATCATGCCGGCGAAGGAAGACGCGAGGTTTCTGCCCCTGCTGGCGCAGACCGAGGAGAACTGGCGGGAGTTCAATCCCGACCTGGTCTCGAAGCTGGAAAAGAGCGGCAAGCTGCAGCAGACACTGGAGAGCGCAGTGGAGCTGACAATAATCAGTCTTCAACAGTCGGAACTGGCGGGCCTGAGTCCGGACCAGGCGAGGGAACTGGCCTACGAAAACCAGCTGCCACCAAGCCCGGACGACGAGTAGCACGCAACACCGATTGGGTGCCCCACCCCCAAGCACGTCTGCCTATCGATTAGCCTTCCCCAAACCCGCCAACCCCACCACCGCCTGTGCCTAAGTTGACTCCTACGCCCGCGGCCGCCTTGGCTGCGTTGATGCCCTGATTGAGAATTTTGTACCACTCGTCTTGCTGTTGCAGACCATATTGCGTCAGATCACGACCTGCGGCGCTTCTCCCTCCAGTCGCGATTCCGTAGATCTGAGTGGGGGCAGCGGAGCTGATGGTGCCGTGTTCTTTCCCATGCCCTGTCTCTTTTCGCGTCCTCGCATCACTCTTGGCCTCCCTTTCGGTTGCGCCTGGGCTGCGGATTTTGCAGAAGTTTGTCGCGATCTGCTGACTGCTCTTGTTGAACTGTTTGCTCGCCTTCGTTTGTACCGACCACTTGCATTCCCTTTCAGCACCAAAAAATAGGGACGGCGCCAGCCGTCCCGTATGACTTCCCTGTTGTCGATCTGGACCTACGCCGCCAACCGCGGCCGTAAGCACCAGAATCGTCTAATGGTCAAACTGTTCCATGTCGTTTCCGCGTTCACATTTCTTAAGTTTCGAAAGCAAACTACCCAAAAAGTGCAAACCTGCCTTCGGATCTTGTTGAGGCAAATTCCGACAGCCAATCGGCTAAAGTTTTGGACCAGTTTGGGACAGAGTAGGTCTGTGGAGAGTCTGCAAGTGCTTGAAAACTTGGTGGAGCTAGTCGGGATCGAACCGACGGCCTCGTCGTTGCGAACGACGCGCTCTCCCAGCTGAGCTATAGCCCCACTTTTGGCGTGAACCGATCGCGCGATACACTGAGATTTTATCAGCGTTTCCAGCCGGAAACCAATCCAGAGTAACCGGGAAAGAACCCCGGAAAAATGTGTTCACCTGCCGCGCTCTTCCGCGTCTAATCAAAGAGGAATGTTTACTCCGGTTCAGAACGCTGCTGGTCGGCCCCGCCTGGCGATGTATTCTTCCGTCGCTGCGCATGGCTTGTTGCTGCTATGGCTCCTGCACCCGGCCAGGCCGAAGCTGGTGGCGCCATCGTTTCTGGTCCATGGCAGTTACGGAGACCACATTGCACATCTTTACTGGCCAACCCAACCGAACCAGGCTAAAACTGACGCTTCTCCGGGCACTTCTGCTGCCGACTCGCGGCAGCAGTTGAACGCACATCTCACCTGGAAGCGCCGTGCCAAGGCAGCGAAAGCTGTCGAGAGCGAGTTGCCCCGCCCCAAGATTGGATTGGACGACCAGACCAGCGCGCCCGGGCAGGCTGAACAGGCCCGTCCCGCTGGCTCCCCGTTGGGCACGGTTCTTGAAGGTTTGTTAACCGGAGAAGAAGTCAGACCCGCGTTGCCGGTGGTGTCTCCCGATCCCCACGTCGCGCCTGACGAATTGGGCAGCCTTCAGGGAGATGTGGTCGTCGAAGTCACGATCGACGAGAAGGGCAACATTGTCCAGAAAGTTGTGGTCCAGAGCCTGGCTCCGGCGATCGACAGCAAAGTGCTCGATGCCCTGGAGAATTGGCGCTTCCGTCCCGCGACGCGCAACGGCGTCGCCATCGCCTCCAAGCAGGATGTGTATTACCACTTTCCCCGCCTCGGCAAAGGCTAATGTAGGCGCGAGCGTCCACGCTCGTGCCGACACCGGCAAGGACTGCGACGGCTCGCATCCCGCTATAATGTTGATGTGTCCTCTGATCAGGCTCGACAGATCGCCTCCGCCGACTTCCCCACCCGCTGGGGCAAGTTCCGCATCTACGGATTTCGCGGCGAATTCGGCACTCCCGGCTCGCCGCGTGACGAAGACGCCGTCGCTCTGGTCATGGGAGACATCCATTCCGCGCCGCCGCTGCTCCGCATCCACTCGCAATGCCTGACCGGAGACGTCTTCGGTTCCCTGCGCTGCGATTGCCGCGAACAACTGGAAATGGCACTGGCAATGATTGTCGAGCAGGGCGCAGGCATCTTGATCTATGAGCAGCAGGAAGGCCGCGGCATCGGCCTGATGGCAAAACTGCAGGCTTATGAATTACAGGACCAGGGACTGGATACGGTCGAGGCCAACGAACGGCTCGGCTTCAAAGCCGACCACCGCGAGTTCACGCTCCCTGCAGAGATTCTGAAAGCGCTTGGGGTTTCAAGCGTGCGCCTGCTTTCCAATAATCCCGACAAGGTGGCTGCGCTGGAAAAGGGTGGGATAGTCGTGACCGAACGAGTGCCCTGCGAAGCCGCGCCCTCAACCCACTCCGAAGACTACCTCAAGACCAAGAAGGAAAAGCTCGGCCACCTGTTCACGTCGCGCTAGTCTTCGTGGCGGTGAGGCCCGCGCCGGTAATCAGCTGCTAGCTTCTAGCTAGAAGCCAGAAGCTGTTTTTAATACAGCGGCACCTTCGGATCCACTGTTCGCGCCCAACCGTCGATCCCGCCCCGCATGGATTGCACTTTCTCGAATCCCTGTTGCCGCAGCCAGTTGGTGACGCTCAACGAGCGGATACCGTGATGGCACATCACGACAATATGTTCGTCCGGATCGAGCTCCTGATTGGCACGCGCCGGCACATCACCCATCGGAATATTCTTGCTGCCCTCGAGATGAGACTTTTCCAGTTCCCACGGTTCGCGGACATCGAGCAATGTGAATTTGTCGCCGTGCTTGAGCATGGCTTTTACCTGTCCGGCGCTGATTTCGAACTCCATTACAAAATCGCTCCTAGCTTCTAGCTCTTGGCCTCTAGCTCTTGGCCATTCGCTCTGGGTCTGTTCTGGCCAGAAGCTAGGAGCCAAAAGCTACACGCTATTAGTATCCAAAATCCGTCTGCGCCGCGTAAGCGTGCTGTTTCACGCTCAACTCTTCGACGCGGCATCCACCGAGTTGATTCACGTATGCCTTGCGATCGGCCATAATGTGCACCCAACGCTGCAACCAGGCCTCGCTGTCGCCTTGACTCTTTGTCTGCTCGTGATATTGACGGAAGAAGGCGTTGTCTCGCTTATAGTGTCCCTGCACTGGCGAGGGATGCGCGCCGTAGCGGCACTCGACCACCGCGTTGACTAGAAATCCTGGAATGACGGTGCGGTTAGGATCGCTGGCTATCACCTCGGCGTCGACGATTTCTTCCGCCACCACAATCACCCGCCTGGCGGCGCGAACCGCTTCGATCATCACGCCGAAGTTGCCCCAGCAGTGAGCGTTGCCTTCGCGGTCGGCACGCTGCAGATGGACGATCGCTACGTCAGGAGTAAGAGCCCTCACCGCATGGAACTTGCCTTTCTCGGGTAGGGGCGGACGCCCTCGTCCGCCCGGGCGAGTCGAAGACTCGCCAGTTTGCATATCCTCAAATGGCGAATCAATCTCCGCGAAGAAGTCGTTGTCTCGAGCCACATCGCTTCCGAGGGCGGTTCGAGTCGGCAGAAAGGGCACGCCCATCGCGCCAGCTTGGAGGGCCAGCGCCACCGCGAAATTGCTGAGGTTGACGACCTTCAGCCCGCCCCGCTCCACCGCGCGGCGGAAGTTGTAAGCCGAGCCCATCATGACGTTGCCCACCCATGCGGCGATCACCTGGTCCACACATCCGCCGGCAATCATTTGATCAAAAAGAATGTCGGAAATCGGCCCAATCAGACTAAGGCCGCGCTTTTGTTGCCGAATGATTTCGTGGCCGGCGGCGAAGGGAATCATCTGCTCCATTTGCAGGCCGAGCGCGACGGAAGCGCCGTCCGGTACTAAGTCGGCGATAGCTTCGCGCATGGTTACAAGCTTGGACATGGGCGCCCTATTTCCCCTTCCACGCCGGCTGACGTTTTTCCAGGAACGCGTTGATTCCCTCGTTAACATCTTCTGTTTTCATTAGCTCGTCGAGATAGATTTTCTCCGCCCGAGCCAGCCCCTTGTCGAAGTGCATCGAGTCCCAGGCATAGTTCGCCTTCTTGGTGATCGCCAGAACGGCCGGGCTAAGGCTCGAAAGATTCTGTATCGCTTCTTTCACCGCCAGGTCAAGCTCGGCATCGACAAAGTCGCAGTTGGCCAGGCCAACGCGCGCCGCTTCCGTACCTGTGATGCTGCGACCGGTCAGGATCAAGTCGGCCGCGTGCTTCTGCCCGACCAAGGCCGCCAGCGCCGCCGCCGCCACCGGCGGATAGCATCCCAGCTTGATTTCAGGAAAGCCCCACGACGCAGTGTCGACGGTATAGACCAGATCGCAAACCATCGCCACCTCAGCCCCTCCGCCCAGGCAATGGCCATGCACGGCGGCGATCGTCACTTTCTTGCTGCTCACCAGGGCCCGAATAACGGCGTGAAACTTGGCCAGCATGTCCGCCACTTTGTCTGGAGTGTGCGCGGCAACGTCTACACCAACCGAGAACGACTTGCCTGCACCGCTCAATAGCAGGGTGGACACATCAGCGCGGGCCTCGATCTCGGCCAGGGCTTGTGCCAGTTCATCCATCATGGCGAAGTCAATCACGTTAAGCGGCGGATGGTGTAGGGTGAGACGCGCCACCGGAGGCTGGAAATCGAGCGTGATTCGCGATTGCGTGAGCGTTCCAGTTGTCATCTATTTTGTCCAGAAACCTTCTTTATCGTATTCGCGGATTGCCTGGAGCTCTTCTGTACGTGGCTCAGGCGTCGAAGGCACTTCGGCCGACACTCGTAACGGCCATCCGGTATTGCGCAACACGTCTTCGACTTCTATGCCCGGGTGCGTGGACGACAAGTAAGCTTCGCCATCGTCCCCGAACCGCAGCACCGCCTTGCTAGTGATCACCGCCGCTGGACCGCCGCGAATCAACCCGACCCGTCGCCGCCAACCGCGCCCCTCACCGTTGCCCGGGCTGGTGACATACGAAACGCGCGCTGGCAGGCGCTCCCTGCTATGCTCCAGCAGGGCCACGAAACGGTGGGCCAGCGACGCGATGTCGCAGGCGCCGCCCGATCCCGGCAACCGAGTCATGCCGTTCGCTGCGCGCACTTCGGTCGAGTTCAGGTTGCCGAAGCGGTCTACCTCAGCCGCTCCCAGAAAACCCAGGTGCACACGTCCCGATTGCAGCAGGCTCATGACCCCAAGCATATCCAGGCACTGGGTGGCGTTCTTGATGTTGGCAGGGTCGGCCATGGTGTAGATCAGTTCGGGAGAAGGCGTACTCCGGATCACGCCATTTTCAAACAAACCGACTGCATTCGGGGCGTGTGTTTTCTTCGCCACGACGAATGCGATCAAGGGCAAGCGCATCCCGACAAACACGACTTCGCCGTCGCGAATTTCGCGCGCGGCGCTGACTACCATCAGCTCGCCCGGCGTGTAAGCCTGCACAAGCTTCTCCGAGATAAAAGTAATCATCGCCGTCAGATCAACTGAGAACCGAGAACTCGTAACTGAAAACTGGGCTTTCCTAGAGCCACCCACCTCAACCGCGCAAGTGCTACAAATTGATCGCCGATTTCCGCACTTCACCGATCGAGGCCAGCGGATCACGCGCGCCCTCCTTGGGCGCAATCCATTTCTTCTCGTTGCTGATGATGTCCAACAGCAATTTCTTGTCTTCCGCCGACGGCAAGTATTCCTTCAAGTGCTGCTCGTAGGAGCTGTCGTCAATCGCTTCGCCCGTCTCGGCATGAAATCTCTGCCCCGCCCAGCGGCCGATGTTGCGGTTAAACTTGATATTCGGAGCGTAAAGCTTTGGCTGTCCGGCTCTTAGAAAGATGTTAAATCGAGCGATCAGGCCGGCCACCTCGTCGCGATAGAGACTTCGGTTGTAGTCGTTCAGGTCATCGAGGTCCGCCGGTTGCTCATTCTTTGGCTCGTCGTACCGTCCCTTGATGCCCCAAACGTAGGCCCAATGCGCCGATGAAGAATGATCAGTGCCAAACAGGTCGTAGGAACTCGAAATCCATTTGTTGAGATATTTCTGGATCAGCCAGCCCGGAACCACGCCTGCTTCCACGATCCGGCGCAAGCCATCGTTGCCGGTTCCCATGTGGAATGCTTCCTCGCGCAACATATATGACATGGAGCGGCCGAGCGGAGCGAAGGCGGAATATTTGAACATCTGCAACTGGAATTTGCCGTCGCGGTCCACGAAGTCGGTGTAGGTGAAGAAGTCCATCCAGTTGTCCACTTCCACGTTGAAAGCGCCCAGCAGACGCTTGTTCTCAAAGGCGCGGCGCTCCAGCATTTTCTGCGCCTCGACCTTGCCGGAGTAACCGAAGTGATCCACCAGCAGCGCACACATCTGCCAGCCGTGACGCATCTCTTCGATCATGACGCGGGTAATGGCGCGGCGGTCCCAGTCGGTGGGAGAGCTTTCGAAGAGATATCGCTGCTGCTCGACGCTGGCAAATTCCGTGTCGCCCTGGTACACGATCATGTTGATGAGCGCGTCGCGCATCTGCTGAGTGGGCACCTGGCGCAGGTTTTCCCACTTGCGGCGGCCCTTGTAGGAGCCAAACTGGATTTCTTCGGTCTCGATGGCGCCGAACAGTGTGTCGAATTTAAAGCTGGCAATCTCGTCGTGGTTGACGCCAATCTCTTTGCGCCAATCGTCGAAGAGGCCGACCCAATCGCTGAACGTTCCAATTTTTGCTACTTTGCCTGGCATAACACCTCAGATGTCCGGCTTGCTTACAGCGCTCACAAATCTGCGGGCGATTGCGCCCGCTACCGCGCCGGCGGGACGCCGGCGCTACACTACTTCGCCTTGAAGACTGCCGGCCGTTTTGCCACGTACGCGGCCAGCCCTTCTTTAGCGTCCTCGCTCTGGAACAGGAGTTGCTGATTCTCGCGCTCCACAGCCAAGGCGGATTCCATCGGAATTTCCCAGCCCGTCTGCACAGCGCGCTTGATGCGCCCCACGGCCTTTGCCGCTTTGTTTGGCGGGCAGAATTGGCGGGCGTATTCCATGATGTTTTCCATGAAATTGTCGCGCTCGTATATGTCGTTCACGATCCCTAATTCTTTTGCTTCTTCGAACGAAAATGTGTTGCCGGTGACCATTAGTTCGATAGCCTTGCTCTTGCCCACGATGCGCGACAGACGCTGGGTTCCGCCGGTGCCGGGCAGTACGCCCAGGTTGACTTCAGGCAGGCCGATCTTACCCGCATCCTGGCGAGCGATACGGATGTCGGCGGCCATGGCAATTTCCAGCCCGCCGCCCACGCAATGTCCGTTCAGCGCCGCAATCACCAGCTTGGGCGTGTGTTCGAGCCGCAGCAGCGTCTCATTGGCGTGCAGACAGAAGTAGTATTTGAACGTGGGATCGACGCTGACCAGCATTTTGATGTTCGCGCCGGCGGAGAAGAATTTGTCGCCCGCGCCGGTCAGCACGATCACGTATACATCGTTATCCATGCGCGCCTGGAGAATCGCTTCATCCAGTTGCCGGTTCATCTCATAGGTGTAGGTATTTGCCGGCGGATCGGACAGTTCGATCACGGCCACACCCACGTCGATGCGGTAGTTGATTAGTTTTTTGGTGGCCTCGCCGCTCGCCGGTTGCACTGTAGTCGCCATAGTCGTACTCCTTTTCGTAGATGGTTAAGATGTCACGCTCAGCCCGATATTGCGGGCCTTTTCTTCTACGTCCCCTTGGAGCGGGCTGTCCCGACGCCCCGTAGGAAAATGTCTCCCATTTCACGCGCCAGTTCGGCAGCGTCGGCATCTGCCCGCGGGTTATACCAGGTGTAGATCCAGTTCATCATGCCAAACAGGCTGAGCACGGCGGTCCGGCTGGAAAACTCCAGTCCGCGCGCCAGCTTGTAGGCATCCAGCAGTTCGATGCAGATGCGGTAATACTCGCGCTTGATGGCTGCGATTTCGGATCCAAAGCCATTCTTCAGCACTTCATCTTCATGCGAGAGAACCTTCATGGCTTTCTGATTGGCCAGAAAGTATTCGAGGTGGTTACGGATGAACGCGAGAATCCGGTCTGCCGGATCCGCGACTCCATCCAGCCGCTGGCGCAGCCGATCCACGATGGTGCTGAAGGTGTGCTTCTGGATAAGGTACAGCAGTTCTTCTTTGGATTCGAAGTAGTAGTACAAGCCGGAGAGTGAAACCCCGCTGGAGCGAGAGAGATCGCGCATCGAGGCGGCCGCATAGCCCTTGTCGCAAAAAACATTCGTGGCATGCACGAGAATGCGGGCTAGGCGGCGATCGAAACGGGTTTCTAACCGCGGCCCGGACGCTGAACCGCGACGGCGTGACGCAGGTTGCGCTTGAATGGAAGATGCGGTAGCCATAGTTCGAACGTTCGTTCAAATCATAGCAGTGCGGAGAGGAGGGCACAAGAGCGCTTCTAGCTTCTGGCTCCCAGCTTCTAGCCAACCAACGGGTTTCAAGTTCTAGCCAGGAGCTAGAAGCGCTCAGGAGAGCCCCTACTGGACATCCAGATTAGAAAACAGCGACTTGCCACCCACCGCCGTTACAAGATGCAAATGGTCGCGGGCAACCAACTTCTGTACATGCGGAAGGTCGTCGTCGGTCAGCGCCAGATACCAACGTTCGGGCTTTGACCAGAGGCGGGAAAACTCATCGTCGTTGATGAATACCGATGGCGCGTCCGGAGCGTACGAGCCGTATTCGAGATTGAAGTAGCGGCCGTTGAGCATCAGACAGTTGTCCTCGGTATAGAACAATAGGGAGGAAATCGCGTTGTGATTGCCGTAGATGACCAACTGTCCCTGAGGAGCGCGTTTGAGGGCCTCCGCAATCGGACGCGAAGATAAATAAGGGTCGAAGGTCACCAGGGCCAGCCGCGCCGCCTGGAAGAAGATCACCATCATGACCGCCATGGCGAGCAGCGCACGTTCGCCGCGCAGACGCCATGCTCCGACGGCCCCGATCACGAAAGCTATTCCTGCGATGACGAGCGGCAACCGCAAATAGGCGAATGACTTGAGCGTGAGGTCGTGCATGTGCCCAAGTGAGAGTGTGTACGCGTCGGCGTTTTGCGTGAGCGCGGTCGAAATGTCTCCTGGCGTCGGCAGTCCCCGCACGCTCACGAGGATCACGAAGATTGCAATGGCGGCAAGAGCAGCAACGACTGAAACGACTCGGGCGCCCACGCGAATCGAGTCGTCGCTGCCAGCAACTCCGCACGCCAGCAAGAGCGCCAGGGCGGGATAGATGGGCATCGAATAGTATTCCTGGGTTGTAGACAAAGTGAAGAAAAGCATTACCAGGCCAATCCAACACAGGGCCAGCAACCGTGCCCGTCCCTGCCGGTCCACCGCTTTGTAGCCGAGAGGCACGAGCGTTGGCAGATATACGCTCCAGGGAAATAGCCAAACTAGGTGGAAGAGCCAAAAGTAAAAACGTGGCACCGTGTTGTAATCGCGCGGATACCGCGCATTCAGGAACCTAAGCACTTGCTCATTGAAGAAATAAAACCAGAAGAAACCATGGTACTGGCCGGGGCCAGGGTGCATGGTGAAATCAAAGTAAGGAGGATTCCTGATGGTGGCCAGCACGTGCCAAGGGACGGCGATCATGATAAAAATCAAAGATCCGGTGAACGGATACAGCCTCTTCCAAGTCTCGTGATCGAAAAGACGGCGTGTGAGCACCAGAAACACGAAGGCTATGCCCAGCGGAAACACCAATCCAATCAGGCTCTTAAGTAACAGGCCGGCGGCGAGGCTGGCCGCCATGACGTAAGCCCACAAACGTGGATTCTGCTCATGTTCGTCCAGGGCGCGGAGAAACGCCCACAGCGACACCGTTACCGAGAGCGTCAGGATTACATCCGGTATCACAATTCGCGTGAACAGGAATAGTCCTATGCAGGTGGACAGAAATAGCCCAGCATAGAAACCCACCTTGGGCGAAAACGCCCACCGTCCAAAGCGGAATGTCACCCAGCAAAGCGCGATCGCGGAGAGCGCGCTGGGAATTCTGGCAACCCAGTCACGGATTCCAAACACCGAATAAAAAATCGCCGTGATCCAGTACTTGAGGGGGGCCTTGTCGAGGAAGGCGACGCCATCCAGCCGCGCCGTGACCCAGTCTCCGGATTGCAACATGTTGCGCGCGATCAGTGCCTGGGAGGCGTCTACGTCGTCCATTAAGGACGGCGGACTGATAATTCCGCTGAGGAAAATGACCGCTGCGAAAAGGACAACGATCCACTCATAACGCCGGCTCATGCGGGGATCAGCCTCGCGGATCGATCAAGACTTTTAGGGATGACAGTAAGAGGGCTCAGAATGGGTGTCATCGACTGTTTAGTCTGACACTTCTTCCTCGTTCTTCTGGGCGCGTATCACACAGGCCACGTCGTACGGAGTATGGCGGCCGCGGCTCTGGTAATAGTGCCGCACCTGCATCTCGGCCAGCAACCCGAGGGCGAGAAGCTGCACGCCCGCGAGAATCAGCACGGCGCTGAAAATCAACAGGGGGCCATGGTCGGTCATGATGTGCATGCCGTAGAGCAGCTTCCACAGCAGCATCCACAGGCTCAGCGCGCCGCCGCCAAAGATTGCCATGACCCCTGCGGTTCCGAAGAAATGCAGTGGGCGGGAGAGATAACGCAACAGGAATCTGACCGTGAGCAGATCAAGAAAGACTGGCAGCTTACTCGCCATTCCATACTTCGAGACACCGAATTCCCGGGGCGAGGTGGTGATGGGAACTTCGCAGATCTTTGCGCCTCGTCGCAACGCCAGCACCGGTATCAGCCGCTGAAGCTCGCCATAAATCGGCACTTCTGAAACCAGTTGACGCTTGTACGCCTTGAATCCGCCACCCCAGTCGTGGATACGAACCCCGGTAAGTTTCCCCAGCACCCAATTGGCGCAGCGCGTCGCTACCCGCTGTAGCAAGGACCCTTCGTGCTGGTTGCGCCATCCGCAAACGATGTCAAAGCCCTCTTCGAGCCGCTCAATGAACTTTGGGATGTCGGCGGCGTCGTGCTGCAGGTCTCCGTCCATGGTGATGACAAAATCGCCGCGCGCAGCATTGAAGCCAGCACCCAGAGCAACGGACTTGCCCGCGTTGTGGCGCAAGGCAACGACCGTTACCCGGCTGTCTACCTGAGCGATCTCTTGGAGGAGGGGGAAACTGCCGTCCGTGCTTCCGTCGTCGACAAAAACGCACTCAAAAGTGTGGCCGGTCGCGTCCAGCGTTTCCTTGAGGCGCCCGTACAGAGGCGTGATGCTCTCCCGCTCATTCCACAGCGGAACGATCACGGAATATCGAACAAATCGCAGGTCTTCGGACATGCACACGCTTCCCGATGGGTTTTCTAAACTGGTGTGTAGAGTTTAAACCCTCTCCCGGAATCGCACAACCGTTTCGCGAGGTAATTAGTGTCTTAACTTCGGATGGTTTATTCGTCATCCTCGCTCAGTTCGAGGCCGGAAAAGGCGCTGGCCGCGGCGGCCAAGTAGTCTTCGTAGGTTTCGCCGGGTTTGGCTAGGCCCACCCGAATGCTCTCCTCCAGGCCCTGCTCCCACTCTTCCCGGCTTATTGGCTTAAAGACACTGTAGTCTGGCATGCGCGATTCTCAGTTGCGAACATCGGCCAGCAACTTTTCCACTTCATGTTTCAGATCGGCCGTAAGCGGTAACAGCGGCAAACGCGCGGGACCACCGTAGTAACCATTCAAATCCATTCCATACTTCAAACCCGGGATGCCGAGTTCGCTCCCGACGCGTTGCGCCGCGTTTGTGATTCGCTCCTGTTTCAGCCGCGCCAGCTCGGCGTCGCCTTCTTTCCAGGCGGCGTATATCTCGTAACAGGCAGTCGGAGCCACGTCGGCGAAGGCCAGGACCGCGCCGACAGCCCCGGCCCGCAGTGACGGTTCAAGTTTCTGCGCCAGACCGGCCAATACCTGGAATCCGACTTCCTTCTGACGCGTCTTGATCCCGCTCACCACATTCACGGCACTCGATGAGGGCTTGGCACCGCCCAACCCGGCCACCTGCACCAGTTCCCCGCCCTGCCCATTCGCGCCGAAGAACGCTTTCAACATGCGCGGCGTGACCGCATCAAACGTTTCGGTGACCGTGGCCGCGCGCTTGATGTGCTGCGTACCTTCCACCATGCGGCGGACTTTTTCCACGTCGCCGCCCGATTCCTTGATCCCGATGACGTTGGAATGGCCCGCCAGCTCGATGACCAGCTCGGCCGGCATGTCGTATCCAGTAAAGGGCGGGACGTTGTAGATGAGCACCGGCAGTGGTGAACGGTCTGCCACAGTGCGATAGAACGCCAGCAAATTTGGCGGCTGCATCGCCCTCTTATAAAAGTGCGGCGTGCGCACCAGGGCAGCGTCGTACCCCAGTTCAGCCGCGTATTCGGTAAGCCGTAAAGTTTCGACGGCTGACTCGATGCCCGTGCCCGCGATCAGAACCTTGTTCGGAGCAGTAGCTTCCCGCGTAACCTTTAGTACTTCGCGGCGCTCGTCGTCGGAGAGCATGACGGCCTCGCCGGTCGAGCCCAGGACAACGAGTCCAGCCGCCGGAGTTTTCGAGTAACGCTCAACATTGTGCTCGATCTTTTTGAAGTAGACCTTGCCGTCGGGATAAAACGGCGTCGTGATGGGAGGAAAAATACCGTTCAGCAGCATGGGAGTGTCGGCGTCTAGAAGCTTATCAAATCTCTCATAGTGCTATTCTGAGCGCAGCCGGAACTTCGCGATGCGAAGTTCCGACGGAGTCGAAGGAGCCTACCGTCACCACACAGCGCAGGAGACCCAAGGAATCTGACAGCTTAAGCCGTGCGACGCTCCACCGTCAGGCGCCACAAAATGGGCTGCAGGCACCGCCCCAATCTGCACCAGCAGACCCAACTGGTCCCAATTGTCCCAGCCTTCGACAATCTTGCCGCCGACGATCCGCTGGATCGAAGTCCCGGTGACAGTGGCTTTCTTCCCGGTCGCGGGAAATCCCAGGAATTCGCCAGTGTGGGTCATAGTGGACGTCCAACGAGCCACCACTTTGTCCCCCTGCTCGAGGGTCTGATCGATCACAACTTTCATATCGGGGAACGCGCTGCGAAGACCCACTGCAAAATTCCGGAACTCATGCAGGCCGACATCGGTATCATGCTGGGCTTGGCCATGGCCGATGACGTCGGGTGACGCCATCTCATCGATCGCTTCCATGCGGCCTTTATTCCAGACTTCCTCAAACCAACGGCGAATTAGGGCGCTATTTTCCTGCGCCATACCACACCTCCGAGGCGAGACTACCCTCTTTGGCCCTTCACTGTACGCTCTGCGTGCAAGTGCTGCAATGCCTGCACCCGCAGCTCCCCGCGCTGCAAAGCGGCGATGCCTTCAGCCGCGGCGCGAGCGGCCGACAGCGTGGTGATGGTGGGAATCCGCGCCTGCACCGCTGCCCGCCGAATGGCCTTCTCGTCGAACCAGGGATCGACACCGTGCGGCGTATTCACGATCAGGTGAATACGCTCGCCCTTGATCAGGTCCACCACGTTGGGGCGTCCTTCTTTCACTTTGTAGACACGCTCCACCGTCATGCCCGCGGCTTCAAGCACGTCGGCGGTGCCGGCCGTGGCCACCAGCTTGAAGCCCATGTCCACAAACTTGCGCGAGACTTCGGCTACGCCCGGCTTGTCGTGATCGGTAACGCTGATGAAGACCATGCCCTGCGTGGGCAGCTTCTGGCCGGCCGCGGTCTGGGCCTTGGCGAAGGCTTCGCCGAAGTTGTCGGCCACGCCCATCACTTCACCGGTAGATTTCATCTCCGGCCCAAGGACGGTATCCACGCCGGGAAACTTGTTCCAGGGAAAGACCGGCGACTTCACGTAGTAGCAGTGCCCGGTATCGAGATCGGCGCCGCGCTCGATAAATTCCGGCAGAAATTCACGCAGCTTGCGGCCCGTCATCAACCGGGCCGCGATTTTCGCCATCGGCACGCCCGGTGGCTTTCGAAACGTAAGGCACGGTTCGCGAGGCTCGCGGATTCACTTCGAGCACGTAGACCTTGTCCGCCATCACGGTCTGTGCGGGGGCGGGTCTCTGACTCGCCCGGACGGGTCGACGACCCGTCAGCACTTATGACACTCGCCCGCGGAATCGCAAACTGAATATTCATCAACCCCACAACTTTCAACGCACGCGCCAGCTTGAACGTGTATTCACGCATTCGCTTCAAAAGGCGTTCGGGAATATCCACCGCCGGCAGCACGCACGAAGAATCTCCCGAGTGAATGCCGGCTTCCTCAATGTGCTGCATGATGCCGCCGATCACCACATCTTCGCCGTCGGAGAGCGCATCCACGTCCACTTCGATCGCGTCTTCGAGGAAGTGGTCGATCAGTACCGGCCGGTCCTGCGAATACTCGACCGCTTCCTTCATGTAGCGGACGACCATCTCTTCGTCGTAGGCAATCACCATGGCGCGTCCGCCGAGCACGTACGACGGGCGCACCAGCACCGGGATATCCCACGCGTTTCGCGCCAGCGATCGCTTCCTCCACCGACGCCGCCATCGCACCAGGGGCCTGTGGAATTTCGAGTTCGTCGAGCAACTTGCCGAAGCGTTTGCGATCTTCCGCCAGATCGATCGACTCCGGCGACGTGCCAATGATGTTCACGCCCGCCGCCTTGAGCGGCAGAGCGAGATTTAGCGGAGTCTGTCCGCCGAACTGCACGATCACGCCGACAGGAGCGCCGGCAGAAGCTTCGTGCTCGCAGATGGCAAACACGTCTTCGAGAGTCAGCGGCTCAAAGTAGAGACGGTCGCTGGTGTCGTAGTCGGTCGAGACGGTTTCAGGATTGCAGTTGATCATGATCGTCTCGTAGCCGTCGTCGCGCAGCGCAAACGCGGCGTGGCAGCAGCAGTAATCGAACTCAATTCCCTGCCCGATGCGATTGGGCCCGCTCCCCAGAATGATAACTTTCTTCTTCTCGGTCGGCGTGGCCTCGTCTTCTTCTTCGTAAGTCGAGTACAGATACGGCGTGTAGCTTTCAAATTCCGCGGCGCAAGTGTCTACGCGCTTGTAGACCGGCGCGATGCCGTGCTTCTTCCGCAGATGTCGAACTTTCTCCTGCGCACCCTTTGCCGTCGAGGCGCCAGACTCCAGCCAGGCGCCCGTCGGAGAAGCCCATGCGCTTGGCCTCGCGCAGGACTTCGGTCGGAATCGATTCCATGGGATGCTTTTCCAGCTCCAGCTGCATGTCGTTAATCTCTTTGAGCTGGTACAGGAACCAGGGATCGATGGAAGTCATCTTGGCCAGTTGCTTGACCGTGTGCCCCTGGCGCAAAGCATAGCGAACGTACGAAAGCCGCTCGGGATGCGGCGTTACCAGGCGCTGCGTAAGAATTTTCGGCTCGATCTTTTCCGCCCCGACTCTCTTGCCGGTATCGAGCGCCCGCACGCCTTTGAGCAGCGCCTCCTTGAAAGTGCGGCCGATGGCCATCACTTCGCCCACGGATTTCATCTGCGGGCCCAGGTTTTCGTCGGCGCCGGGAAATTTTTCGAACTGCCACTTGGGAATTTTCACCACCACGTAATCGAGCGTCGGCTCGAAACAGGCGGGCGTCTTGCGCGTGATGTCGTTGGGAATTTCGTCCAGCGTGTAGCCGACCGCCAGCTTGGCGGCTATCTTTGCAATCGGGAATCCCGTCGCCTTCGAAGCCAGCGCCGATGACCGCGAAACGCGCGGGTTCATCTCGATCACAACCATGCGACCGGTCGTGGGATGAACTCCGAACTGAATATTCGATCCGCCGGTCTCGACGCCAATTTCGCGGATCACCGCAATGGCGGCGTCGCGCATGGCCTGATATTCGCGATCGGTAAGTGTCTGCGCGGGGGCGACGGTGATGGAGTCTCCCGTATGCACACCCATGGGATCGAAGTTCTCAATCGAGCAGATGATGATGACGTTGTCTTTCAGATCGCGCATCACCTCGAGTTCGTATTCCTTCCATCCCAAAACCGATTCTTCGATCAGCGCTTCGTGGACGGGAGAGAAATCGAGTCCGCGGGCCAGCACTTCCAGCATCTCTTCGCGGTTGTAAGCGATGCCGCCGCCGCTGCCGCCCAGGGTGAACGAAGGCCGCACGATGACCGGAAAACCGATCTTGCCGGCGAATTCGAGGCCGTCTTTCAGATTGTTGACCAGCGCCGACTTGGGAACATCGAGGCCGATCTTCTGCATCGCGTCTTTGAAGTAAAGACGGTCTTCGGCCTTTTTGATTGCCGCCACGTTCGCGCCGATCAGCTGCACGTTGTATTTGTCGAGTACGCTGCCGTCAGAGAGTTCGATCGCCAGATTGAGAGCGGTCTGTCCGCCTACTGTGGGGAGAATGGCGAATCCCTGGCCGGGCGACATTTCACGCTCGATGCGAATGATTTCTTCCAGATATTCGCGGGTGAGCGGCTCGATGTACGTACGGTCGGCAAGCTCCGGGTCGGTCATGATGGTGGCCGGATTAGAGTTGGCCAGCACCACTTCAAAGCCCTCGGTCTTCAGCGCTTTGCAAGCCTGGGTCCCGGAGTAATCAAACTCCGCCGACTGGCCGATGATGATGGGGCCAGAGCCGATGATTAGTATTTTCGAGATGTCAGTTCTTCTTGGCATTAGACAATCAATTCAGCTTAACGTTGCAACCAAGCGTCTAGGAACACCCTGATGTTGTTTTTGGCATTCTGTATCGTGGGCGCGACGTTCCGCGATTACTGGAATTCGCCGAGCTTCCTGTCCCGCCATGGAAAAACATGCTGCCCTCGGTACAATCGCTTACCAACATCGCTGTCGATAGCACCGCAAACGTTGACGCAATCCTCCATCGCCTGCCCTGCCCGCGAATTCCTTGAGCCGCCGAGCGGGCCAGCAGCAGAACCGAAGCGAGAACAACTTCACCCCTTCCACTCCTCCATCATCTTCACAAAATCCTTGAACAGATAATGCGAATCATGCGGACCCGGCGATGCCTCGGGATGGTATTGCACACAGAACAGCGGCAAGTTCCGATGCCGCATCCCTTCCAGCGTGTTGTCGTTCAAATCGATGTGCGTCAGTTCGACTTCACTCTGCGGCAGCGAATCGGGATCGACGGCAAAATTATGATTGTGCGCGGTGATCTCGATCTTGCCCGAGTGCAACTGCTTCACCGGATGATTTCCGCCGTGATGTCCAAACTTCAGCTTGAAGGTTTTGCCGCCTAGCGCGATCCCAGTGAGCTGGTGCCCCAGGCAAATTCCGAAAATCGGCTGGCGGCCCATGAGGCGGCGAATGTTGTCCACTGCGTAGGTGCAGGGCTCGGGATCGCCCGGTCCGTTGGAGAGGAACACGCCGTCCGGCTTCAGTGCGAGGACGTCTTCCGCCAGAGTCTGCGCCGGCACCACCGTGACCTTGCAGCCTTCGCCACGCAGTTTGCGCAGAATGTTCTGCTTGATGCCGTAGTCGTAGGCAACCACGTGAAACCGTGCCGGCTCGTCTTTTACGCCCACGACTTCGTCTGGCAGATGGGAGCGCTCGCCGGTTTCCCAGACGTAGGTGCTCTTGGTGCTGACGACTTTTGCGAGGTCCGTGCCGTCCATCTTGGGAATAGACCGCGCTTTTGCGACCAGTTTGTCGGAATCGGTTTCCAAAGTGGAGACCACGCCCCGCATCACGCCGTGGTCGCGCAGATGCCGCACCAGCGCACGCGAGTCGATCTCCGCCAGCACTGGAATCTTGAATTGTTCGAGATATTCTTCCGCGACCTGCTGCGAGCGCCAGTTGGAACTGACCCGCGAAAACTCGCGGACGATCAAGCCCTCGATATACGGACGCGTGGCTTCGTTGTCTTCGGCGTTGGTGCCGTAGTTGCCGATTTCAGGATTGGTGAGGACTACAATCTGGCCGCAGTAGGAAGGATCGGTGAAAATTTCCTGATAGCCAGTGATGGAAGTATTAAAAACGACTTCGCCGTAGCATTCGCCTTTGGCGCCGTAACCTTTGCCTCGGAAGACTCTGCCGTCTTCGAGCGCAAGCGTAGCTTGCATTCCTGCTCCAGGGAGTGGATTTTAGAGATTTTATCAGGGATGCCGAAATCGCGAAACAAATGATTTCGATGATCTCGATTTTTCTTGGCGTCCTTTGCGGTAAAAAAGCTCTTGATCGCAAAGAAAATCCTAGCGAACTCTTCCCATTTTATCCATCGGCCAATAGCCGAACACAGCCTTGCCGTAGATGTAGCCAATGCTTACCGGCCCAAAGTCGCGGCTGTCGTTCGACATGGTGCGATGATCGCCCAGCACGAAGTAGCTGTTGAGAGGCACCACGATCTCGGAATACGAACGCTGGTCGGCATAGGCAGCGGGCACGTAGTCTTCTTCGAGCGCTTCGCCGTTTACGAATACTTCTCCCGATTCAATGCGGATGCGGTCTCCCGCCAGCCCGATCACCCGTTTGATAAAACTCTTCGAAGTATCGCGCGGGTAGCGAAACACTACGATGTCGCCACGCTGGATGGGCTCCAGGCGGTACACGTACTTGTTGACGAAGATGCGCTCCTGGTCGTCGAGCGAGGGCATCATGCTGGTGCCCTCGACCTTCACCGGCTGGTACAGGAAAACAATGATGAACGCCGAGATGGCCAGCGAAATCATCAGGTCGCGCAGCCATACCGAGAGCACGGGCAAAGTACGAGTCGGTGCCGGCGGGGGAGTCTTCTCCGGGCGAAGACGTGAATCCGCGGGACGGGTTTGTTCCGGCATGCTGCCCTTTATTATACGGGCCATGCTGTCCGGGTTGAAGCTGCTCTCTCGGTTCCCCTGACTTGCATCGGTTCCGTTGGGGCTACTGCGACCGTTCCCAATTCGGTTACAATCACTACACTGAGGGCGTCTGAATCATGATCAAGCGCGGTTTGACCCTTGTCTTTCTAGGCCTTGTGGTTATTGGCGGTGTCCGCTCCCTGGGCCATATCTCAACAGGATGAAGCCCCGCCGAAATACAATGAGGGACCGCCCGCGAAAGGTTCGACCCTGCCTCCTATCCTAGGGCGGGAACAGTTGTGGGCGGGAAACGCTCAATACCCTTTTCAAACCCACGCCTACGAACTGGCCGCCAAGATTCCCGCCGTGTTACATCAGCAACCCTGCTATTGCTATTGCGACCGCGGCATGGGACACAACAGTCTGCATAGCTGTTTTGAGGGGACGCACGGGGCCCAGTGTTCGATTTGCCTGAAAGAGCTCTACTACTCGTACTCCATGAATAAAAAGGGCAAGACAGCCGCCCAGATCCGCCAAGGCATCATAAAAGGCGAATGGAAGCAGGTTGATCTGCAAACCGCGGCTTCCATCAACTGATCTCGGTAAGCAGTCGGGGGGCGAGTTGACGGACACGCGAAAACGCGTATAACCTGCTGCTTCGAAGTGCTTCGAGATTTTCCACAGGTGATATTCAGGGCTCCTTGACCACTAGTCATAAAGACGCTGGTCGAGATCGGACAGCAGACGATTGAAATGGTTGATCCGGTTTCTTCCAAGCGTATGAAAAAGGAGATCTTACGAAGAGTCCAGGAAGAGTTTTACGGATGGCGCAGAAAACTACTGCCAAGAAGCCGATGAACGACGATCCTCGTTTTGCACAGGCTGTGCAAAACTACGAGGCCGGACTGCGCGCCCTGCAGGAGCGCAAGTTTGAGAAAGCCAAGGGCCTTCTGCAGAAAGCTGTGACCGGCGCCAGCAAGGAATTGGCGGACCGGATCTCGGTTCACCTCAATACCTGCAACCAGCATATGGAGCGCACTGCCAACCAGTTCAAGGGGCCGGAAGAGCACTACGACTACGCTGTTTCGTTGATGAATGTGGGCGACTACGTCACCGCCCGCGAGCATCTGGAAAAGCTTTCCAAGCAGGTCCCCAAGGCCGACTACGTGGCTTACGGCCTGGCCGCCCTCGATTGTCTGACTGGTCACCTGGAGGATTCGCTGCGCCATCTGGACGAGGCGATTCGGGTCAATGCCGTCCCTTCGCTTCCAGGCGCGCAACGATTCTGACTTCCAAAACCTGGTTGAAGATCCCCGCTTCACCGAGCTACTGTATCCCGACCCAGGGGCTGAGTTTTCCCCGGAGTCCGCGATCCCTGAGGACAATGGCTAGCCGTGGCTGTGCCTGATTCCCAGCAGCGCTCCCCGCGTTCGTCGCGGGGAAGCGCGGCGCCAACTCGCAGCCTGCGCGTGGTCGCCATCGGCGGCGGCACGGGGCTCTCTACCCTGCTGAAGGGACTCAAGCGTTACGTCACCCGGGCCAGCGCGCTAGGCGCGCCCGACCATCCTGAAATCAGCGAACTGTGCGCCGTGGTCACCGTCAGCGACGACGGCGGCTCCAGCGGACGCCTGCGCAAAGAACTCAACATGCTCCCGCCGGGAGACATTCGCAATTGCATCGTTGCACTCTCCGAAGACGAAGCCCTGCTCTCGCGCCTGTTTCAGCATCGTTTCGTAAAGGGATCGGGCCTCGAAGGCCACAGCTTCGGCAATCTGTTTCTGGCGGCGTTGACTTCGGTCACCAAAGACTTCAGCGAGGCCGTCCGCCTGTCTTCGGAGATCCTGCTCACTCGCGGACACATCTATCCCGCCACCACCTCACACGTCGAGCTCGAGGCTGTGATGGAAGACGGTCGGAGAGTGCGTGGCGAAACCAAGATCACGGCCAGCAGCGGCCGCATCCAGCAACTCTTTCTCGATCCTCCCGATGTGAACCCGCTGCCTCAGACTTTGGAAGCGATGGCGCGAGCCGACCTGATCACGGTCGGCCCCGGCTCGCTCTTCACCAGCCTTATCCCGAATCTCCTGGTGCCCGGCATCGCCCAGGCCATGGTGAATTCCGCAGCGGTAAAAGTCTACGTTGGCAACCTGATGACCCAGGCCAACGAAAGTCTGGGACTGACGGCAGCCGATCACATCCGCGCCTTGAATCGTCATGCTGGAGTAAAGCGCATCTTCGATTTCGCCCTCATCAATCGTGCCCCCGCGCCCCCGGCATTGAAAGCGAAATACGCTCTGGAAGGCGCCAACCAGATTGTCGCCGACCTCGAAGCGGTCGAGGATCTCGGCGTTATCCCGGTGCTGGGCGACTACCTCGACGAGAAGGACATGGTGGCTCGCCACCTCACCGACCGCATTGCCACCGACTTGATGGAACTGGTAGCCCAAGCCCCCGGCGGAACCCGCGCCGCCACGCCGTAACGTTTGCGTTGTGGGCCGGACACTCTTGTCCGCGCCTTTGACTTTGACTTTCGTGGTCAATCTGATGCGGGTTCGTTGCGATCGCATGGGGCGAGAAAACCTCAAGCAAGGATCAAAGTCAAAGGCGGCGGGGGCGCCCGCCCCACACCCGACCTCGGTAACTACCGTAACCCTGCCTGGCAGAGAGCTCTCGCGGTATATTGGATCGAATGCCGAAAGCAAATAACCAGCAACCTCGCGTCCCGAAGATCGGAATTGCCATCCTGGCGGCCGGTAAAGGGACGAGGCTGAAGTCTAAACATCCAAAAGTGTTGCATGAAGTCGGTGGCAAGCCGCTGCTGGCCCACGTGATCGCGGCCGCGACCAAAGTCGTCCCGGCCAGAGACGTGTTCGCCATCATCGGACATGAAGCCGACCGCGTGCGCAGCGCGGTTGCCGCGTCCGGCATTGGATTCGTGCTGCAGCGGGAGCAACGCGGAACAGGACACGCCCTAATGGTGGCTCGCGAAGCGCTGGCGCCGTACGATCTGGTCATCGTTCTTTACGGCGACGCCCCGCTCATCACTTCAAACACCATCGAGCAATTGCGCGACTTCCATCTGGCAAAGAAGGCCGCGATGACCATTCTCACGGCCCGGCTGGAAAACCCCGCAGGATACGGAAGAATTGTCCGCAGGAAGGCGGGCAGCGACGACGTGAAGGCCATCGTCGAGCAGAAGGACCTGACACCGGCGCAGCAGAAAATATCCGAGGTCAACTCCGGCTTTTACGCCTTTGACGGCAGGCAGCTGTTCAGCCAGATCGAGAAACTAGGTAGCAACAATCATCACGGCGAGTTCTATCTCACCGACATGGCGGCGATTCTTACGAAGATCAAACATCGTGTAGTCGCGCTGCAGACCCGCGATGCCCATGAAGTCTTGGGCGGCAACACTCGTGCCGAACTGTCCGAGATTGACCAGCACATGCGCCTGGCCAAATGCCGGCAGTTAATGGACGACGGAGTCACAATTCTTTATCCAGAGACTTGCGTCATTGACAGCGACGTTGAGGTGGGCGCCGATACCGTCATCGAGCCCAGCGTCCAGCTTCGCGGGACCACCCGCGTGGGTAGCGACACGCGGATCGGGTCCTACAGCGTAATTTTGAGCTGCGACATCGGGAGACGAAGTGCTGGTGCAGACGGGTTGCGTACTGGAGCATTCGGTGGTGCGAGCCCGCGCCTCGCTCGGCCCGTTCAGCCACCTGCGACCTGGTTGCGAGGTCTGCGAAGACGCCCACGTAGGAAATTTCACTGAACTGAAGAAGACCCGCCTCGGCAAGGGATCGAAAGCAAACCACCTGACCTATCTGGGAGACACCGAAGTCGGCGAGAAAGTAAATGTCGGCGCCGGAACCATAACCTGCAATTACGACGGCGTCAGCAAGCACAAGACCATCATCGAAGACGGCGTATTCGTGGGCAGTGACAGCATCCTGATCGCACCGGTTCGTATCGGAAGAGGCGCCTATGTTGCTGCTGCCACCACGGTCACCGAGGATGTTCCGCCCGATTCCCTCGCCCTGGGCCGGGCCCGCCAGATCGTAAAAGAAGGCTGGGCCAAAGCGAAAAGAGAGAAGGCCAAAGCCCAGAAAGCCAAGTAGCCTTGTCATCCTGAGGGAAATAGCTGCTTCGCGAAGCGAAGGTGCCACGCAGTCGAAAGACTCCTATAAGCCAATCGGCAGCCGCTGCAATGTAGGCACAAGCGTCCCGCTAGCATGGCGTCACGAACGACTCCGAGCCAGACCGTGTAGGTTGCCGCATGCTCGCACGAAATAGTTCGGCAAAGAAAAACCCACTGAGCCAAAAGCCGATCTAGCCGGTAAGGTTCTTCGACTCGCACAGCATGACACGAGGTTAGTTAGTTCGAGATGACTACTAACTACTTGGAGACCGCCGCGAACAGTGGCGAGTGCATCAAGCCCTGGAACTGCTTGTCGTCAGCCTTGAAATGCATCTGAAGATTCGAGCTTTCAGAGTTGACGGTGACGTTATCGAGCGCCAGCTTCTCTGTCGGTGTGGCCGATATCTTCTTGTAGAGCATTCCCGCCTTGAGCAACGATGACAGCGTGGTGGCGGTCATCGAATCTGACGTCACGACGTCCAGATCGAAATTCACTCCGTTCTCGAAGTTCATGGTGTAGCGCGAACCCAATATGCGTTTCTTGACGGTTTCGTAGTCCGCCAGTCCGGAAGCGTCGCCCAGGGCCGAGTGCAGCATGTTCTGCGTTCCCTGCTGATCGAGGACGCTCCACACCGTGCCGTTCTCAACCGAACCAATCATGCCCGCAATATCAGTGTTGCTGTCGAGCGTGTAAGCGTAGCCGTCGCGCGCATCCAGGGCGCCGCGCAGCGCGCCGCTATCGCCGAAGAGCAGCGTGTTGTCATCCAGGAAGGTCATCTGCATGCCGGCTGGCATGGGATAGATATCCGAGTTGCGCAGCTTGATCGGCTTCACTTTCTGCAGCCGCATTTTCTTGAGCACAAGCAGCCATAGCAAATTGCCCTTGCGCGATGCCGACTACCCGCACGCCCTGCTTACCGCTGCGATAGGAAGCAAACGTAAGCTGTTCGACATCCTTGTCGGGATCAATGCCCACGCCCCGCAGCGCCCCTTCAAATTCCTTGAGGCTGGGCGGCAACACCTGCTGTTTCAGCGCCATGGCAGTATCAGAATTCTTCAGTGCGCGATAGTCCACGGAAATGATCTGCTGAATGTCGGAGGGAATAACCGTACGCGCCGAGCTGCCCAGCGGCATCGACCACGCTGTGGCGCTCAACACGAGAAGCACACAAACAATACCCTTGACGGCTTTCATGAATTACCTCGAGGAAATATGTGCGATTAGATGCGATTTATAGCTGTATTGTATGCCCATTTCGGACAAGAAAGGCCAAACGAAAGGGCAGGGCTTTTGATAACGGATGTGCATGACCCCGGACGGGTTAGCTGCTCAGGGCCGCAGCCTTTTTTCGCGATCTCCGCCACAAAGGCGTTGTCTTTCAGTGATTCCAGATTGATTTCCACATTGGCCAGCGCGCCTTGAATCGCCGCCCGCGCCAGGGCGGTCGCCGTGGTGAGGTCCGACTTCATATTCGGATTCGTAATCGGCTTCAACCCCTCGACGACGCTCACCACTTCCCTTGCCCGCTCGGCCACACTCAACGGGACGCTGGTTGCCTGCTTCAGCGCGGCGTCGATGATGCCGTCTGCACCCGCCGAATCTTTCGCCTGCTTGTAAGCCTTCATCACCGCGTTGTACGACTCGGCGTCGGCATCGATCGCAGCCTTCAATTCTTCGCGCAGTTGCGACAGGCGAGCGATGGCCTCACTCAGCTCGCGCTCGTGCTGCAGATAAGCCTTCTTGCCGCGCGACATGGAGGCCACCATGGTGGCCAGCCCGGCCGCCATCGCGCCGCTGGCCGCCGCCGCGCTGCCGCCGCCGGGCGTGGCTGTAGGCGCAGCCAGTTGTTCCACAAACGGCTCGACCCCGGCCCGCAGTCCGCCCACCGCCATCTTGCCGCCCATCACCGCGGCCAGACGGTTTTCCAGAATCAGCGACGAATCAAAATTCTCCACCTGCAGGAACCATTCCGCCGCCGACTCCAGCGCCTTCTTCGGAATCAGTCCGACAATTTCGCTGCTCACCGGAATGACTCCGTAGCGCGCCGCTTCCCGCTTCACCATTTCGAACACGCGGTGGACCGGAGTCTGCTCGAAATCCGTCAGGTTCATCGAAACCTGCGCCAGCCCGCGGACCAGAAATCCCGCGCCCTTGACGAAGCGCATCCCGCCACTCGAAAAGCGCACCGCCTTGGCGATCTTCTTCGCAATCTCGACATCCGGAGTGTTGAGAAAGACGTTGTAGGCAATCAGAAATTTGCGCGCCCCCACCACCGTCGCCCCGGCCGAAGGATGCACCCGCGCCTCGCCAAAGTCCGGCTTGCGCGCCGGATTGGTCGCGATGTCCGCGCGTATGCCCTCGAACTGCCCGCGCCGAATGTTCTCCAGGTTCTGCCGTTCGGGCGAGGTCGCAGCCGCTTCGTAGAGGTAAACCGGAATCTGAAATCGCTTCCAGATTTCTTCGCCAACGTGACGCGCCATGGCGACACAATCTTCGATGGTCACGCCATCAATGGGAATGAAGGGCACAACGTCGGCCGCGCCCATCCGCGGATGCGCTCCCTGGTGCTGGTTCAGATCAATCAGCTCCGCGGCCTTGCCAACGCCGCGAATCGCGGCTTCCTGGATCGGTTCCCGCTCCCCCACCAGCGTGATGACGCAGCGGTTGTGATCGGCATCCATCTCGCGATCGAGCAGAAAGACGCCGTCCATCTTCATGGCCTCGACAATCGCGTCTACCTTGGCTTTGTCGCGGCCTTCGGAAAAATTGGGAACACACTCGACAAGGGTTGACATACGCGAAAAAGAATATCACTTTGCCCCAACTCGCAAAGCTGTCATCCTGGGCAGCCTTTCGTCCCGCGAAGCGGGATGAAAGCAAGCGAAGGACCTATGCATTTCTGCGCCAGTCTGGACGAGTGTGTGGATTGTAAGAGCAAGTTGTTACCACGGAGAAGAGGAAACCTGGTTGGGCGCTTCAATCGGCGGACAGTGCAGAGGTCCTTCTTCGGAAGCCCTTCGCAGCGCGAAAGGTTCCGCTTCCTCAAAATGACAAGGATCATTGCTTGGGCACAAAATCTTCCATCACCGCTTTGCGCATCAGATCAGGCGGCAGCAATCCCTGCGCCAGAATGAAGTCGTGAAACTTCTTCTGGTTGAATTTGGGTCCGAGCGCTGCCTCCGCCTCCTTCCGCAAAGCAATCAGCTTGGTATAGCCATAGAAGTAGCTATTCGCCTGCCCGGGGGCGCGATAGGTGTAGCGCTCCACTTCCTCCTGGGCGAATGCATGAGACTGCACCACCTCCTGCTCCAGAACACGGAACGCGTCCGCGGGTTGAATCTTTCCAGCCTGCAATTCGGGATCGAGAAATGCCCGCGCCGCCCGCATCAGCCGGTAGTCGAGCGACACCAGCTGTCCCTCCGGCGGCATGTAAGGACGGATGAGATATTCCGAGTAAAGCCCCCAGCCTTCCACATTGGTGCTGTTGAAGGCGTAGCGAACCCGGGCGAGCGAAACTCCGTGTTCGAGCATGGAATCAAACTGCAGCTCGTGCCCAGGCCGCGCCTCGTGCGCGGTGAGCGTCCAGGCCGCCGCGTCGAAGGTGAAGTCGTCATACTTCTCGGCGCTGGTCTGACCCGGCCCGGCCGGAATATTCAGGGGCAAAACAAATTCGCCCTTCTGTCCCGTGTTGTGCAGAAACGGAGGCGGCACCATGTGCGGCGCCGGCTGTTGCGCGGTCTCGGCCGCGGTGGCAATCCGGATACGCGCCGGGCGGTCGGGCAGCGTGACAATCTGCTTGTCCACGATGATCTTTTCGATCTGCTTCAGCCGCTGCTGGTAGAACGGCAAAATAGCGTCGCCCACCAGCTGCTGCTTTTTCAACTCGCGGATGACGTCGCGATAGTCGCTCGAAGGCAGGTGCCGTTCCTTCGCGATCTGTTCCGCAATCGGCTTCATCTCGGCCTGAATCTCACTGAACGCCTGGTGCGCCATGGCGGCCAGTTCAGCGGGAGGAATGTCGATGCCGTAGTCTTCGAGATTGAGGGCATACTCCTCGGACGGAAGACGGAAATCGCCGCGGGCCTTGGGCAGCACAGTTGGCTTTCGTCCACGCGTCATACTCGACGAGTTGCGATTTGAGCTTGTTGAAAGGTTCCTGCCAGCCGGTCAGTTTGTACTTCTCGAGCAGCGTGGCGATGCCCTCCATGTAGTTCGGGTCGCGGGCAAGCTCGGTCTCGATCTCGGTGCGGGCGGGATAGACCACGCCCGGCTTGGCCATCTGCTCGATCACTCGCTGCTTCAGGATTTCCGCCAGAGGCTTGTATCCAGGTTCCAGCCCGGCATACTTGCGGATGCGGACCACCGCCGCGGGCCGCCGTTCCGCAGGCGTCTGTTCGTCCAGCAAAATCCGCAGCCCGCGGAAGACGGTCTGGCTTGCGTTAAGAAAATCCACTTTGTGGGCACGCTCGAAATCCAACTTCCGGAATTGCAGCTCCACGGTGCGGATCATGATCTGGAGGTCCTGCGCCACTTCCTTCTGCTTCTGCTGCCCAACCGCACTCTTGAAGGTTGCGACTACGGTTTCCGTCTCCTTCCGCTCTTGATCCTCGTCGGCGAGCGTGGGTTGAGAGACTTCAGTATCAAACTGGCTCAGGCCCTCATTCGAACCCAGCTCAGGAGTGTGCTTCATCTCGATCGCCAGCAGCTGATTGGTGTACTGGTTGCTGGCGGCAATCCAATCTAAAGGCGCTTGCGCGCAGACGGGCAGACACAACAGAGCGGCTGCAAGGCTCAAAGCGATTCCATGATTCAACATATTTTCCAATCTTTATGGCTTGTTCGTTTTTCCGTTACCAAAGAATTTTCCGACTCCCAACCGCACCTGGACGGTGTTGATGCCGGAATTGCGATCCCCCAGGCCCGCGTTGGAAATATGCATATACCGCAACTCCACGCTCCAGTTACGCGAGTCTCTCAGAAAGTGTGCGCCCAGTGCGGCGGAAGATGTGAAGTTTACGTTGTTGGTCCCGGTCGGAACGTCGTGGTTGGTAAACAGTGTGCCGCCGCTGAGTTCAAGATAAGGCACCACCCGTCCGCGAGTGGCAATGTTCCACTTCAAATTCAGGGGATTGAAACCGGCTCCGAATGCGGTGTTGGCAGGCTGGAATACCAGGAACAGCGGCACTGCATCGAGCGCGTATTCGAATCTTCCTTTGAGAAATCCAGGGCCGTGGGGGCGGGTGAGAATCCATCCATAACGCAGCCCGACGTTCCACACACCAGTATCCGAGGTACCACCCGAGACGGAGTGGCCGCCGCCGGTCCAAAGCTGTATCTCGTGCCCGCCATCCTCGATTCTGGATTGGGCCCACGACAGCGAAGCGCAGAACAGCAGAATTGCACCCAACAATTTCTTCATGAAGCACTCGATCCGGCACAGGCGGGTTGAGACTGGTCAAGATACCGCAAAGTTAAAGGCATGACAATTACGTGGCCAGGTGTTTATGACCATGTGGCGCGGGCGCCCTCGCCCGCCGTGCGTGCATCGTCCGATGGCCGCCAGGATTACGAGTATCCCCCGTTCAGTGGCATCTGCGGCCGCCGCTTCGCTTTCCCTCTTCATTAAGGCTGATAACCGAGTTTAGGTATTGCCAGTCATACCCTACGACCGTCAAACGACTCATGCACGCGGCCGAGGGTGCCCGCGCCACATGCTCATAATCCTAATCCGCCATCGACCGCTAGGATCTGGCCGGTAAGGAAGTGCGGGCGCCGTCGCAAAGAAGAGGGCTGCGGCGGCAATTTCCTCGCCCTTGCCATTGCGCCGCATCGGAGTGTCGCGAGCCATCTTCTTCATGAATGCGGCCGCGGCCTTCTCCCCCAGGTCGATCATCCCCGGAGCGATGCAGTTGACCGCGATCTCAGGTGCCAGGGCCTTGGCCATCACCTTGGTCAGCATATGGACCGCTGCTTTGGACGAACAATAATGTGCGTGGCTGGCCCACGGACGCAGTCCACCCAGCGAACCCATGTTGATGATTTTTCCCCGCCGTTCCCGCAAATGTTTCAGCGCCTCGCGCGAGACCAGGAATGGACCACGCGTGTTAGAGGCAAATATGGCGTCCCACTGTTCGAGCGTGAGTTCCCCGAATTCGGCGGTCTCGTAGTTGGCGGCGTTGTTGACCAGGATGTCGATCCCGCCCAATTCCTTTACGGTTTCCTTGATCGCTGACCTGACGCTCTTCTCGTTCGTGATGTCGCAACGTAACGCCACGGCCCGGCCGCCGAAACTGCCCACATCGATGACAGTGTGTTGCGCGTCGCCCGCGGAGTTGCGAAACGTAACTGCCACGTCCGCGCCGGCCTCAGCGAACGCCAAAGCAATGGCGCGCCCCAGGCGCCGCGCCCCGCCTGTAATCAGCGCATTTTTGCCTGATAGTGGTTTCATGCGATCCATGTTCGGGATTGTAATTGAAGCAGCGGTTAGCAATCGGCAGTTGGTCGTCCCTCTGTGTAGAAGAATGTCTGCCAAGTTCGCAGCAGCTAATTGCCAATTGCTAAGTGCTTTTACCCTCCACCCAAACCTGCTAAACTCCGCCCATGGCGGAGCCGCGCCAAGTCGTCGTTTATTCCCGCAAGGGCTGTCACTTGTGTGAGATCGTCAAGGAGACGCTGACGAAATTGCAGCGCCGAGGCGGCTTTACCTGGCGAGAAATTGACGTGGAGAGCGACGACGAACTGCGCCGCAGGTTCACCGACGAAGTGCCCGTCATCTTCATCGACGGCCACAAGGCTTTCAAATACCACATGGACGAGCGCGAGTTCCTGCGCAAACTAGCCAGCTAATGGCTTTGCCAGCGCTGGACTCCGGCCCTCCGACAAAAACCCCACCCTGACTCTCCCAAAAAAGGAGAGACGAGGATGGGGCACTCGTAACACCTTTTTCGTCACTCGCCAGTGAGGAACTTGAACTGGGCTGCGGTCAGAGGAACCACACTTAATCTTCCCTGGCGCACCAGCGGAGAATCGGCAAAGAGCTTCTGGGCCTTAATTTCAGCGAGTGTAAGCGGTTTGCCGATAGCCTTCCCCACCTTGATTTTCACCTGGGGATTCTTGGGGTCTGACGCATCTACTGAGACTACCGACGCCGTCCCTACCGCGCTCTTGTGCTCGCCAGTTTCGTAGATCACCAGCCGGTCGCCCGGCTTCATCTCACGCAGATGCCGTAACGCCACGGGATTTGCCACGCCATCCCAGACGGTGATCCTGTCCCCCTGCAAGTCGGCAAACGAGTAGGCCGTAGGTTCGGTTTTGAGTAGATAGTCCATATAAGAAATTTTAGATTGCTGATTTTTAATTTCAGATTGCAAATCCCAAGGCGCGCCGACTTTCAAATCTGAAATCTACCATCCGAAATCTGTAATGCCTTACTTCGGCTTATCTTTCGAATCTTTGTCAGGCTGCTTCTGGGGATCCGGCTCGTCTTTCTTCTCCTCCGGATGGTCCTCGTAAATAGAATATTGCCCCTGTGGCCGCTTCATCCTAACCGTGATCTCCATTGTCGGCTTGTCGATGGCATAGTCCTCGCCGAAGGTCTGGAAACCCGTCGCCAGCACCTGGACTCGCAGTTTGCCGAAAGGCACACCATCAAAGCTGGCCTTGCCGTCCGCATCGGTCTTGATCTGCAGTCCGCCTCTGGACTGCTTGCCGTTCTTCTCCACCGGATGCATAACCACGCTGGCGTTGCGGATCGGCTTGCCGCTGTAGTCCCGAATGACGATGAAATTCAACACCGCCATGTCGTCCTGGGCCATGGCCAAAGAAGCCACCAGAAGCGCGGTTGCGAAGCCGATTGCAATATTTCTCATGGCCAAGTCTCTAATTCTAAACATCCCTCAGGCCTGCTGTCACCTGCAACGAACCAGGGTGGGACGCGCAGCGCTCGCCCCTGTCGCTGCAACACATAAGATACGTTCCTTCAAGAATTTACAGTCTTTTAACCTGCCCCGGTTGACAATGTCCCATGCTCTTCCCTACAATTAGCACTCGCTAACAATGAGTGCTAACAAGATGGTTGGCAAGCGTTTCCTGCGATCAAACCCTGATCTTAACTCAACACGAACGAAAGGAGTCAGCAAGTATGGCAAAGTTCACACCGCTACACGACCGCCTGTTGGTTCGGCGGATTGAAGAAGGTGAGACCACCCGTGGTGGCATCATCATTCCCGACAGCGCCAAAGAAAAGCCTCAGGAGGGCGAAGTAATCTCCGTGGGCAAAGGCAAAAGCAACGACGAAGGCAAAGTGTTTCCCCTGGCAGTAAAAGAGGGCGACCGCATCCTGTTCGGCAAGTACTCCGGCACCGAAATCAAGCTGGATGGTGAAGATTTCATCATCATGCGCGAAGAGGAAGTCCTGGGCATCCTGACCGGCGCGGCCAAGAAAGAACTCGCCGGATCACGCCGCTAACGGAGAACCGGGAACTTAGAACTAACAACCGGGTTTCTTAAATTCCGCAGGCTAAGCCTGCCATCACAGCGATAGGAGATTTCAGATATGGCAAAGCAGATCGTACATGGCGAGGAGTCGCGACAGGCGATTCTCCGCGGCGTCAACTTATTGGCTGACGCGGTAAAAGTCACTCTCGGCCCCAAGGGCCGCAACGTAGTTATCGAAAAGAAATTCGGTTCACCGACCATCACCAAGGACGGCGTCACCGTCGCGAAGGAAATCGAGCTTAAAGACAGTCTCGAGAACATGGGCGCGCAGATGGTGCGCGAAGTGGCTTCGAAGACCTCGGATGTTGCCGGCGACGGCACCACCACAGCCACCGTTCTGGCCCAGGCAATCTACCGCGAAGGCGTGAAGACCGTCGCAGCCGGCGCCAATCCGATGGCCATGAAGCGTGGCATCGAGAAGGCCATCACTGCAATTTGCGGCAGCCTCGACAAAGAAGGCAACCGCATCAAGGGCGAACTGGACAAGTTCTCCAAGCCCGTCACCGGCGACATGATTGCCCAAGTCGGCACGATCAGCGCCAACAATGACGAGACCATCGGCAACATCATTGCCCAAGCCATGAAGAAGGTCGGCAAAGATGGCGTCATCACCGTCGAGGAAGCCAAGACCCTCGAGACCCAGCTGGACGTGGTTGAAGGTATGCAGTTCGACCGCGGCTATCTCTCTCCTTACTTCGTGACCGATCCCGAGCGCATGGAAGTTTCGCTCGAGAACGCCTACATCCTGATCAACGAAAAGAAAATCAGCTCGATGAAAGACCTGCTGCCCCTGCTGGAGCAGATTGCAAAGAGCGGCAAGCCGCTCCTGATCGTGGCTGAAGACGTCGAAGGCGAAGCGCTCGCTACCCTCGTCGTCAACAAGCTGCGTGGCACGCTCCAAGTCGCGGCCGTAAAGGCTCCTGGCTTCGGCGATCGCCGCAAGGCCATGTTGCAAGACATTGCCACCCTCACCGGCGGCAAAGCCATCACCGAAGACCTGGGCATCAAGCTGGAGAACGTCCAGATCGGCGACCTCGGCCAGGCCAAGAAGATCACGGTGGACAAGGACAACACCACGATCGTCGAAGGCAAAGGCAAGCACTCGGACATTGAAGGCCGGGTGAAGGAAATCCGCGGCCAGATCGAAAAAACCACCAGCGACTACGACCGCGAGAAGCTGCAGGAGCGGTTGGCGAAGCTGGTCGGCGGTGTGGCTGTGATCAAAGTCGGAGCCGCGACCGAGACCGAAATGAAAGAGAAGAAGGCTCGCGTCGAAGATGCGATGCACGCAACCCGTGCGGCCGTGGAAGAAGGCATTGTCCCCGGCGGCGGCGTGGCTCTGGCCCGTTGCGTAGGCGCGCTCGACAAGCTCAAGCTCGAGGGCGATGAGCAGATCGGCGTCAATGTCGTACGGCGCTCGCTGCAGGAACCCTTGCGTCAGATCGCCGAGAACGCCGGCGAAGAAGGCGCAATTGTTCTGGGCAAGATCAACGACTCGAAGGACTACAACTTCGGCTACAACGCCCTTACCGGCGAGTACGAAGACTTGGTCAAAGCGGGCGTGCTCGATCCGACCAAGGTAGTGCGCACCGCATTGCAGAACGCCGGCTCGATCGCGTCCCTGATGCTGACCACCGAAGCCCTGGTAGCGGAGATCCCGGAAGAGAAAAAGGGAGCTCCAGCCGGCGGCGGACACGGCGGTGGCGGTATGGAAGGGATGTACTAAAACAGCTTCTGGCTATTAGCTCCTAGCTGGAAACTTAAGTCCCGCTCTTTTTTGAGCGGGGCTTTTTCTTTTTTGCACGCCGCCGGCTGTGTGGGGACGGGCGCCCTCACCAGGTCCTAGTCGAGCGGAGCTCGGCGGCCGATCTCGTGGCAGACCACGTTTCGAAAACCGCGAAAGGTGGGGCACCCAGCTTTTTTCTTGATCATCAGTTCAGGAGCGGGCGTACAATCGGCGGCCGGCGGGAATCCGGACTCTGTCGCCGAGCGAAGTTCGCGCCAGATTGTGCGCCCAATCTCGAGAAAGCCAGCCGTCTTCGCTTTGATGCTGCCCGGCCTGATACAGAATTCCGCAGTCGTACTTTTGGGAAAACATGCAACGAATGGAACAATGGCAACGGAAGAGCGTTCCACCCCCAATCCGTGCCAGCCGGTGACCGCGGGAAAAATCAGGATTCTACGCGTTTCCAGCGCTTTTCCATCCTCCGCCGCCAGTGCACCATACATGGCCTTTCCGGCGATTTCGCCCGGGAGCTGAAGGACGGGGAAAGACTTGGAGGTTCCTTGCAAACCAAACTGAGAAAGCTGGTTCAGAAACTCATTTGCGAATAGAACACCGCCGCCGGGTTGGTTACAAGGAATCTCCAGGTGAATCCTGTAGAGCGGGAGTCTTTTTTGCTGCCGCTAGAACATGGTGTTCGAGTTGGCGGATGTTGCCGGGATGGGCTGGAGAACGTCCCAGTGCTCTACGATGCTCCCGTTACTGTCGAGGCGAAAAATATCCATGCCGGCCCAGTCTGAGTCGTGGGGCCATTGCTGATAGCAGTGCACCACCACGTAGCTGCCCTCTGCGATCACCCGTTTGAATTCGACATGCTTTCCTGGGTATTCCTGTGCCATCCGAATGAAGTATGCAATGAACGCCTGTTTTCCTTCCGCCACCATCGGGTTGTGCTGGATGTACACATCTCCCACGTACTTCTCGACGGCCTCGGCTGGTTGACACTGATTGAACATCAGATCGTAGAAGGCCGTCACCGTGCGTTTATTCTGCTCCAAATTTTCTCTGCTCATACCCGCGCCCCTGTCGTTGCTTTCGAAGCAATAGGGTACGCCTTTTTCTGCGACGTCCATATCGACTCTCGCGGGTGCCCCGTCCAAGTTCCGCTGGGCGGGGATTTTCGCGCTGCCGCACGTGCGCAGACGGGACGATCCCGGCTTGTTTGCTTTTTCACGCCTCGCGCACGGATTCGAGGGGGTTTGAGACACGCGGGGCGAGGCGCCCGCCAGACGTGCTGATCAATCGCGTACAGCATTCTCTGTAGCGCGGATTTTCCTGCTGACCCGCCGAAAATGCTCGTCTTTCTTTTTCTGGTGTCCTATCCCTCAGAAAACGCGGCTTTCCCCCTTGGCAGTACTCGTGCTCTTACCATGGCAAGATCAGGTCTGGAGGCAATCATGACCAACATACATGTTGATGAGGTTGGCGAGATGACTGTTGTCGAGTGTGAAGGACGGTTTGTCCGCAGCGACGAGGCGTTCAAGTTGCGCGACGCAGTTACGGCACAACGCAATGCCCGCCTCATTGTGCTGGACCTCACGGAAATGGGTGCCATCGGCGGCGGTGGGATCGGGGTGCTGGTGTTTCTGCAGCGCTGGTGCCGCGATCATGATATTCGATTTAAATTGTTCAATCCCTCGCGGTCGGTGCAGGAGAGGTTGGAGCATACCAACGCAATGTCAGAGTTCGATATTGCTTCGCTGGACGAGATGATGGCTCTGCTCGGCCAGGCCGACCGGCGATATGCGCTGGCTTCGTGACGGCGCGTCAGCCGGCTGAAAAAAACCTCGACTTTCGGCGTCCGAATAGCTCCTAGGGGCCCCCTCGGCTTCGCTCGGGGCACCGCTCTTAGATTCGGTAGCTGCTTCGCCTTGCGAAGCAGCTACTCCGCTCAGGACGAACCTGCTTTTCTTACTGCACGCGCAGAATCAGTTGTGTGCCGCTGTCCAGGTGCACGTTTCCGGTGTTCGAACTTAAGACGGCTGACGGACCTGACGTGTCGAGAGTCAGGCCTTTCATTCCGACTACACCCTTACTCGTGGGACTGAGTGGGACGACGGTGGAGTCGCTTGTACGGTTTGGCGCCATCGGGTCAGGAATCGGAGCGAGGTCTCCGGGATATGCCGACGGGGTACCCTGAGTGGATGCGTCCCCGAGCGGGCCGCGCTGACCGGGCATAGGGACGCCTCCCGGACGATCGGCTCGAGGCACATTTCCCTCGGGATTGGACCCAAATTGCAACGGTCTGGCGATTGCCTGGATTGCCAATTGGAGCGGCACTTCGCGTCCGTCTTTCAGCAGCATGCGATCAAAGGTGATGCCGATCATCGAATCGGGAGAAGCCTTGCTGCGGGCCTTGGCCTCGGTCACACGGCCGACGATTTTCGCATTGCGCGGGACCACGATCTGACCGTGTGCCAGCAGATCGGTTGCGGTTCTGGCTTCGATGCGGTCGTTTGGTTTGGCTTTCTTGGCGTCGAGTGACTTCGACAGCTCAATTGAAAGAAGAGTTCCCGACGGCGGACCATCGGCTGGCATGGCGGGTTTGGCAGCCGAACTCTGGGCCGGAGAATTGGCGGCGGTTGGCGCCGTAGGAGCTTGTGCCCACGACATCGCGCCGAAGGCAAGTATTATCGCCAAGTAGAGACTCTTCATCATCCTGCTGCACTCCCTCATTCGTCTCCCCCTGCTGGTTATGATGCGCATCGCTAGAACCAGGTTCCCTTCCTGTAAGTCCTGTATTCCTCGCCGAACCTGGCTTCGAGAACCTTCGCCTCCTGATGAGCACGAGTGATCTGAATGGGAATCAGCACGAGCAGCAACAGGAGAGCGTAACGATATTGCAACGCAATCAGGACGCCCAGAATCAGCAATGCGCTGAACACATAGATTGGGTTCCGGATCTTCGAATACAGGCCCCAGGTTACAAGTTCTCGGGCCTGCGGGGTCACCGAAAACGACTTTCCCAACTGCCAGCGTGCGGTGAAGAGGAACACGGCGGCCGGAACGGCGATACAGAATCCCGTCAGGCGCGCCGTGTTCCACGCGCCCGGACGCAGCGCCACTGCCGAAATCGCGATTAGCACCAAGCAAAATTGCAGGATGAAGAAGGGCGTGATCTTTTCGGTCGGGGAGACAGAGGTCGTCATGGCCTTACCAATCCTTGGCGGATGCTATGGATGAAATCGGTGTACACCGGCGTGAACCCGGCAGCCCGGACTGCCATCGCCACCTGGCCGCGATGGTAGGCCGAGTGCATGATCAGATGCATCAGGATGTCATCTTTGCGGCTGTTCCAGGCCTCGCCCTTGCTGTTGCGATAGCTGACCGGTTTGGCCAGATCGGCTTCGCTGCTGTTGGCCAAGTAATTCTTCCAGAGGGCAGGTAACTCCGCTGCTTGTTTGTCACATCCTTCGACGGTGAACTTAGGCCAAATCGGCAGCGTCTGCGGCTTCTGTTCGAGGCGCGCCATCCACAAGCGTTGTGACGAGAAAATGTGGGCCATCAATTCCAGGGGGCGAGGCAGCGGGGTGGCTGAAGCGCGCAAGCCGGCAAGCACCTCCTGGTTCGCCCATCCGTCATACGCGAAGAGACGGGTGAAATGCTCTATCAGGTCCATGACATTATTCAAACACAGGCGGTGGCTCTGCGTACACGACGAGCCAGGTGGTACGAGCCAAGTGGGATAAACCGTATGGCACCGGGTCTCCGACCCGGTCGGGCCGAGCGAAGCTCGGCCGCTATTTCGAGGTGCCAGGAAAACCGTGTCGAGCTGGGCTCGACCTGGACGGGTCGGAGACCCGTCCCCACACGACCTTCAACAATCGGCATAGGGGGGAGAGTCGCCTCTCCTCCGCCGAGTAGGCCCGGGGAATTTCACCCCGAGCCTCTCACTGAACCGGACTTAAGCCTCTCGGCTTATCCGGCTCGTGCCACCCACGGAAGACTGCCGTCTTCCCCCGATATCGAGTTCCTCCGGTTGCCCGTTGACTCGGATCAGTACGGGTGACCTGCTCCCTTTGCTCCTCGGGAATTACCCCGGATCAACGCTCCTATGGAGCAGTCCGCCCCTGGATTGCGCATTGGTACTTTCGGCCTCACGGGGTTGCCGCTTGCGCCTTTTCCCTTACCATCGCAAACCAAGTTCTCAAGTTCCGTACGAAAGCCCAGACTAGAGTCACGCCCCCTGTACACCGGACATCGCACGGCCAGTAAGTAGGTAGCTTCCGCGCTCCTCCCGGCCCTGGCAGGCAGTTCCGGTTCTGATGTCGTCCGAGTGGTGTTTCGATGCGTCGTCGGAGGTTCATTTGCATTCGTCTCTCTAATCCCTACATGACGTGATCCGATGTCACGCCTTTTAACCGTGACGTTCACCACCGCAGCTTTTGACTGTAGCAGCTCACGGCTGTTTGAAGTCTCCCCCTACAGGGTGGCTCCGAAGGGCCCGCCTTCATCTTTCGTACAGCATGACGCTTTTGCGTCTTCTTGACACAACCTGCCACACCACCGGACAAGCGGGTCCGCATTCGGCGGTTCGGCGGATTAAGCTAAGAGCGGATTACCATCGAGGGAAGCCCGAGCCCCGCAACGTGGCTCCCTGGCGAACTCGATCAGCGATGCCGTCTGGCTGGCAATGGTGTTCTCCTCGCGCTGCTGCTCGGACGAGACCCGTGCGTAAATCGCTGCCATCCTCATCATCGAACTCCTTTACGCGCACGCCGACGGGGCGCTCACAACAGGGCACCAGAATATCGTAGGCCTGTGCGAGCTTCGGCTCGAGCAGGCGATCAAACGAATAGGCAACGTGGATTTGAAATGAGCCGCTTTTTTGACGCGGCTCAGCCATGCCTTTTTAGCGTGCGAAGAAACGCCTGCAACGCGCCGCTCACGATTGCTCCAATGGTCAGTCCGCTGTTTCTCGCGTACTTCCGGAGAAGTTCCACGGTACGCGGCGGAAGCTTCAACGTGATCGGCACCGTAGCCTCGGGAACTTCGACGGGTCGTTCGAGCTGGGAGGCTTCTTCCAGGTAGCGATATGCTTGACGCTCTGATAAATCGAACTCGCGTGACAAGCGCCGCACTGCTTCGGGCAGCGCAACTTGACGCTGGAGCAAACCACGAGCGGCGTTCAGCTGCTGAGCTTTTTCCGCTTTGGTCGAACGCGTCATGTGCCATAAATATATTACCTTTTAAGACGAAGATCAAGCAAAGGGTACCTGGTTTGCCATCCCGTAACTGTTCGTTCAAACTCGAAATTACCTTTTGTGTAAGGGGCGTGAGCGGACCGCCCTGAGGCGTTCCCTCATCCACCGCACTCACCAACCCATCCTCCATCACTCCGGCCTCCAGAAACGCTCGAATCAGCTTGAGCATTCGCTTGTCGGCCACGCGCTCGGCCACCGCCGCCATCAGGCGGTCGTGGTTGACTCGCGGCGGCCATCGGAGCATCACTCGTACCTTCCGCCGGAAAGGCCAGCACCTCTGGTTCGGGCCGGTTTTTCTGCCGCTGTTCGCTCCTGAGTCGCGCCACTTACTTACCCTTCCCTCTATTCCCCTTGCGGGGTACCGTTCAGGCCTTCGATCACCGTTCCCGGCGTGGCCTATCTGTTGCTCCGCCTTTCGGCCTTGGAGTGCCTCAATATCCTCGCCGACTGCATGACCTACTTTGCCCTCTGCTGACTTCTGTGGCACGGTCAGGATGAATCTCTTCACCCTCAGTCACGTTGTGTGACATGCCGCAGATCTCCCGAGGTAAGTTCGACCGCCTTCAACGCACAGCCGCCGGATTTACCACCAGTGAGCTTGATGGATATGGGCTTCGCGATCACGTGCTCGCTCGCCCGCCACCGTAGGCCTCGTATCCGGTTCTTGTTCATCGGCTCGCGTCTTTGCTCCACGCTTCTTTCAGGCCCCGCCTCGCGGCGGGTGTTGTTTCACCCTTGCGCTTCGCTATGACTTCACTTCCATCAAGTTGTCAAAGGGACTCTCACCTCAAGCTGTCGAACATGCTCGGCACACACGAAAAACCCCGCCATAAGGCGGGGCTTGTAGACGAAGCAGCGATTCGTATTTAGCCAGTTCTAATGATTGTCTTTCTTGTCTTGCATATCTTCTTTGGCTTCGTGAGCGGCGGCCTGGTGGCCCGCCATTGCGAGCGCAGACATGAATGGCGCTGCGACAGCCGGTGGCGTCACGTGGCCGGTAAGGACTTTGCGGAAACCCACCTCGCGGCCGTAGATCGCGTTGGTCGAATCGTCATCCTGTTCGATCACGGCGCCCTCGAGGGTCAGACCGGCAAATGCGCCTTTGGAGCGGGAGTAAGTGAGCAGCTCCGAATTCAGTTTCCAGTCGGTGCCGGCCGAGGCATGACGTCCCACCGGGCCGGCGGCAGCGGAACCTTCTCCGCTGAGCTGAAATTTGCTAGAAAGCAGGTGCTGCAAACCCTTGTCGTTCATCACCAGCATCACTAGGTCAACGCCTTCGGCGCCAATCTGAAGACCCCAGCTTCCGCCGCCTACGGAGATGAACGCGGGTGCGCTCCAGCCCGTCGCGGTGCGGCAACTGGCAACGCCGCGGCCATGCTTGCCGCCGAAAATGAAGCCGGCCTTGATCAGGTGCGGGACTACGACAATGCATTTCGCATCGTCCAGCACCTCTTCCGGGATGCCCTTGTCCGGCGCATCCATGATTTGCTTAAGCACATCGCCGGAATTCTGCAGCCGCTCGACAGAATCCTCTTTGGCATCGGCGAACGCCATGCTGCCGAGTAACGCGACCAAACTGATTATCACTGCAAGAGATCGTTTCAAGTGTTCCTCCTTAGAAACGGATGAGATTTGTTGACGGGGCCGACATTCTGCTCGTCAGAGTTTCTCCGGGAGAGCTTTGCGTCAGACCGCCGGTCTGCGACCCGTTATCAGCTGGATCAGAAGTACGACGACCGCGACCACCAGAAGAATGTGGATGAACCCCCCCAGCGTGTACGAACTAACCAGACCAAGCAACCACAGCACCAACAGAATCACAAAAATCGTCCAAAGCATAAGTCACCTCGTGTTCAACTGAGAGCAAGCCTGGCCCAACGACGCTACTTTGATCCGCCAACCCGGATTGGAGTTGTACGGCGTCATGTGATTGCAGGCTGTTCGAACTAAGGTGAACACTGTAGAAACGTGAGCACCAGACGTTAGTTCATTTCAAGTTGTCATGCTGAGCGGAGTAAGCCTCTGCAAAGCGAAGCGGCGACGCAGTCGTAGGACCGCTATTGGTTGCGCAGTTTCGTTGTCCGTTGGAACTCATTCCTGCGCTGACTACAGAGTTACGCTGCGAGGGGTCCTCCGACTCCACCATCCCGGCCCCGAGCGAATGGGATCGCTGCGCTCGGGATGACATTGGTATTGACTAGTATTGATATCCGGATGCACGATGATTTCGTCTAAGCTAGAAATAAACCTCTTTGTGAGGAGGCACCATGAAGCGTAGAGATTTCATCATCGGAGCAACTTGCGGAGTGGGAGCAGCGTGGATTGGCTCCCGGGACCTGGCCAGAGCCATGAGGGCGCTGCCCGCCTTGCCACGCAAGTTCGGCGCGGCCGATACGGTAACGCTGGGCAAAACCGGAATCAGGACCAGCCGCCTCGCCATGGGAACGGGCACGGTCGGCAGCGGACATCATTCCCATCAGACTGCGCTGGGAGTGAAGGGTCTCTCCGATCTCCTGCTCAACGGCCACGACAACGGCTTACGGTTTTTCGATGCCGCGGATGCTTACGGAAGCCATCCCCATGTGGCCGAAGCACTCAAGCATATCCCTCGCGACAAGGTCACTGTGCTCACCAAGACCTGGGCGCGAGACCCAGCCGAAGCGCGCGCCGATCTCGATCGCTTCCGCAGGGAGCTAGGGATTGACTATCTCGACATCTGCCTGATGCACTGCCTCACCGAAGGCGACTGGACCGAGCGCTATAGGGGTGTGATGGACGTTTTCTCCGAAGCCAAGCAAAAAGGAATCATTCGGGCGCATGGCTGCTCCTGCCACAGCATCGAGGCGCTGCGCGCCGCGGCCAAGTCGCCCTGGGTCGAAGTTGACCTGGTGCGGATCAACCCCATTGGTTCGCATATGGACGCCGATCCCGACACCGTCGTCAGCGTGCTGCGCGAAATGAAGGCCGCGGGAAAAGGGATTGTCGGTATGAAGATCCTCGGCCAGGGCGACTTGCGCAATCGGCAGGATGAAGCATTGAAGTATGCGCTATCGCTGGGCGTGCTCGATGCTTTCACTATAGGAGCCGAGAGCAAGACTGAACAGGAAGACCTGATCCGCAGAATAGCGGCAGCCGCCTAGAACCGTAGCCACGGATCTTCACGGGATCTTCGCGGATTTGCACGGATCAACCGGGAAGAAATCTTTCTTGCGATCAATCCGTATGAATCCGTGAAAATCTGTGGCCTCCTATCGGCGCTGCATTCTTCATTTGTGATTTCTTCCCGCTTCGGGCCATCCCTCAATCTCTGCCCACCATCCAACACCTCGAATTTCAAAAGTGGGAGGTGATTTGTAATGAAACGACTTACGATCAAGGCACTCTTTGCACAGCTTGTGCTGCTCGGTAGCCTGGGCACTCTCTGGGCGCAACAAGACACAAACACAAATCAAGATCAACCGGCTGCGGACAACACTAAAGTCAACCAGCGCGACCGTAACAAATCAGAACCGACTGCCGATCAGCAGAAAGAAACTCCCGCGGATCGGCAGCTAACGCAGCAAATTCGGAAGGCGTTGGTCAAAGACAAGGCGCTTTCAACCTACGGCCGCAACATAAAGATCGTCACTCAGAACGGCATGGTGACATTGAAGGGACCGGTGAAATCGGAGGAGGAGAAACAGGCGATTGAAGCCAAGGCCGCCGAAATTGCCGGATCCGACAAAGTGACCAGCGAAATTCAGATCGCGTCCAAATAGTCTTATCCACCATTAACCACTCATAAAAGGAGATTCAACATGGCCGGCAAAAATACAGCAGTATTCGGAATTTATCGAGACCGGGTCGGAGTTGAAACCGCAGTGGACATGCTACGGAATGCAGGATTCCGCAACACCGACATTTCCGTTCTGTTTCCGCACAACGAGGGCACCAAGGATTTCGCCGCCGAGAAGAACACCAAGGCTCCCGAAGGCACCGCTGCGGGAGTCGGCACCGGGGCTGTGATCGGTGGCACTCTGGGTTGGCTCGCCGGAATCGGCGCGCTGGCCATTCCCGGCGTCGGCCCATTCATCGCGGCTGGCCCCATCATGGCTGCGCTGGCTGGCGTGGGCGTCGGCGGGGCGGTGGGCGGAATCACGGGGGCCCTGATCGGAATGGGTATTCCTGAATTTGAAGCCAAGCGCTACGAAGGCAGGATCAAGGAAGGAGGAATCCTGCTTTCGGTACACTGCGACGATTCCGACTGGACCAAGAAAGCCAAGGAGATTCTCGAACACAGCGGAGCTCAAGACGTGACGTCCACCAGTGAGGCTAAAGCGGACTTTCAGAAGACCGACAAGCCGATGCCGCGTGCCAGCTAGAGAAGACGGATGGCGGTTTAAGCCCCTCAGGGATGAGGGGCTTTTTTGGCCTGTGTGGGACCGATCTCAGATGCGGGCAAGGTTTCCCCACGACTGAAAAGCTAACTGTTTTTGAGGATTTGGCGCAGATCGCTACCTGTCATTTCCTTCGGCTGCGGGATACCCAGCATGCCCAGTACGGTGGGAGATATGTCGCGCAGTGAGCCTCCTGGCTTCAGCGAGAATTTCTTTCCATTCTCCGCGACCACGATAAATGGCACCGGATTCGTCGTGTGGGCAGTGTGCGGGCCGCCGGTGGTGGGATCGATCATCATTTCGGCGTTGCCGTGATCGGCCGTGATCAGCAACGCCCCACCCTTGGCGCGGACTATCGGCTCGATCAGTCCCAGGCATGCGTCTACGGTTTCGACCGCCTTCACCGTAGGCTCGATCTTTCCGGAATGCCCGACCATGTCGGCGTTGGCAAAATTGACGATGATGACGTCGAATGTTCCATCTTCCACCGCCTTGATAACTGCATCGGCAATACCGGCGGCACTCATCTCGGGCTTCAGGTCGTAGGTAGCGACTTTTTGTGACGGCACCACCAAACGATCTTCTCCGGGAAACGGCTGCTCGACTCCGCCATTGAAGAAGTACGTGACATGAGCGTACTTCTCGGTCTCCGCCACCCGCAGGTTGCGCAGGCTCGCCTGCCCCATCACGTTGGCGAGAATATTGTCCAGCGACTCCGGCGGGATCACTACCGGAAGCGAAAACTTCTTGTCGTACTGGGTCATGCAGACATATTGCAGATTTTTTGGCACGCGATCGCGGGGGATGGCAGCGTCCAGATCGGCGGCTCCTGGCAGATCGCTTCCCCCTTGCGGGTTCAGACCACTGTTGCGAGCGAGGGCGCGGGTGATCTGGCGTACACGATCCGCGCGGAAGTTGAAGCAGATGCATGAGTCCTCATCGCGTATGGTGGTCAGCGGCTCGCCGCGATTGTCCACGCAAACGAAGGGCACGATGAATTCGTCGGTCACGCTTTTGTTGTACGAATTTTTTACGCCCTGGACGGGATCAATGAATTTGCCGCCTTCACCGTCACTGAAAACCATCGCATTGAAGGCCTTTGCAATGCGCTCCCAGCGGCGGTCACGATCCATGGCGTAATAGCGCCCATTCACCGAGGCGATCGTTCCCGTGTTGTACTCGCGGATCTTTTGCTGCAAATGTTCCAGATATCCGGCACCGTTGGTGGGCAAGGTGTCGCGGCCATCCATAAAGGCATGCACAAAGACCCGGTCAACTCCGTTTTGCTTCGCCATCCTGAGAAGAGCGTAGAGATGGGTTTGATAGGAGTGAACTCCGCCATCCGAAAGCAACCCGAAAAGATGCAGCCGGCGTCCGCCCGAGCGCGCATTCTTCATGGCGCTGAGCAGGACGGGATGCGAGAAGAATTCGCCATTCTGAATCATCAGCTCAATGCGGGTGCTATCCATGTGCACGATGCGCCCGGCGCCGATGTTGAGATGGCCGACTTCGCTGTTCCCCATCTGGCCATCGGGCAGGCCGACGTAGTGGCCGCTGGTCTGGATCAGGGTGTTGGGAAATTCGCGCAGCAGCCGGTCGTAGGTGGGCTTGCGGGCCAGCGCGATGGCGTTGGCTTTGGTTTCGGCACAGTATCCCCAGCCGTCAAGAATGATCAACACAAGTGGTTTGGGACGGTTCATTATGCTCCTGGCGTTGTGTCTGGCTCGCTGAAAACTGGATTACCGAGGCGCAGAGGAATAAGGGAATTGGAAAGAAGAGAAATTATAGGCGACTGGGAGAGGTTTTCAACTCCGCGGCCTCATAATATAGTCGTCCTGATCTTAATCGGAGGAAGTCATGTCCATCAGCGATCTTCTACTACTCGAATTTGATGCCGAAGCAAAAACCACGCACACGATGCTGGAACGCGTTCCCGAGGACAAGAAGGACTTCACGCCTCATCCCAGATCAATGCCGCTGAACAAGCTTGCTCCGCATGTGGCAGAACTGGCCGGATTCGGGGTTACGGTCCTGACCACTCCTGAGCTTGATTTCTCCAAAGGCAGCTCGAAGCGTGTGGCCTTTGAGTCCGCGAACCAACTGGTGCGGGTCTTTGACGAGGGCGCAGCCAAGGTTCGCGCCGCGATGAAGGATATGCCAGATGCGGCATGGACCGAGAATTGGAAGCTCAGCTTTCAGGGCAAACCTATCTTCAGCGGATCGCGTTTTCTGGCTTATCGGCAGATGTTTTTGAATCACCTGGTGCATCACCGTGCCCAACTCGGCGTGTATCTTCGCCTGAATGACAAGCCGCTGCCCGCCACGTATGGGCCGTCGGCCGACGACACGATGGGATTCTAGTCGTGTGGGGCGGACACTCTTGTCCGCCGTCTTTGGCTTGGCTTGTACTCGGGGAGGCGACAACCTGCCGTAACCTAGCGGTGCCAAAACCTTCAAACCAAAATCAACTTCAAAGGCAGCGGACAAGAGTGTCCTACCTTCCGACGTTCAAGGCCTTCAGTCCCAGAAACTTTGCCGCTGCCCCCAACTCTTCTTCAATCCGCAGCAACTGGTTGTATTTTGCGATGCGGTCGGTGCGCGAAGCGGATCCCGTTTTGATCTGGCCCGCTCCCGTCGCTACCGCCAGGTCGGCGATGAATGTGTCTTCAGTTTCTCCCGAGCGATGCGAGATGATGGACGTGTAACCGTTGCGCCGCGCCAGGTCAATCGCGTCGAGAGTTTCGCTGACGGTGCCAATCTGGTTGACCTTGATCAGAATTGAGTTGGCGACGTGCTTGTCGATTCCCTCTTGTAAGAATGAAACATTGGTGACGAACAGATCGTCACCAACCAGCTGTATCTTCCCGCCCAGCTCCTTAGTGAGATTCTGCCAGCCCTCCCAGTCGTTCTCCGACAAACCGTCTTCCAGCGAGACGATCGGATAATCGTTGGCCCATTTCGCCCAGAAACGGACCATGTCGTCGGAGTTCTTTGTCGACTTGTCGGACTTTTTGAAAACGTATTTGCCGTCCTGATAGAACTCGCTGGCAGCGGGATCGAGCGCGATGGCAATCTCTTCTCCGGGCTTGTACCCCGCCTGCGTGATGGCTTCGAGGACAACTTCAATGCCCTCGACATTCGACTTCACCGACGGCGCGAAGCCGCCTTCATCTCCCACTGCGGTGTTGTAGCCGCGCTTTTTGAGCACGCCTTTTAGAGTGTGGAAGACCTCGACGCCCCAGCGCAGCGCTTCCGAGAAAGATTCCGCGCCGACGGGCATCACCATGAACTCCTGAAAGTCGACATTGCTGTCGGCGTGAGCGCCGCCGTTGAGGATGTTCATCATCGGCGTCGGCAGAATGTTGGCGCCGGCGCCGCCAAGATAACGATAGAGCGGCAGGCTGAATGCGTTGGCTGAAGCGCGAGCCGCCGCCATCGAGACCGCAAGGATGGCATTGGCGCCCAGGCGGCCCTTGTTCTCAGTGCCGTCGAGTTCGATCATCCTTTGATCGAGGGCGCGCTGGTCGGCAGCGTCCAGGTTGGCCAGCGCGTCGGCAATTTCGCCGTTCACATTCTCGACTGCCTTGAGCACACCCTTGCCCAGATAGCGTTGCTTGTCGCCGTCGCGCAACTCGACGGCTTCGTGCTCGCCCGTGGATGCTCCGCTTGGAACCGCGGCGCGTCCCCGGGTTCCGTCCGCCAGCGTCACTTCCGCTTCGACTGTTGGATTGCCGCGAGAGTCGAGAATCTCCCGCGCCTGGATTTCTTGAATTTGCGTAATGACGTCCATGATTGCTTCTGGCCCCTCGCTGTGTTGTGTGGTGAGACTGGCGATTATATCGGTTTTTTCGTGTGGCGCGGGCGCGCCCTCGCCCGCGTGACTCCGCCGGAGCAAAAAGACTTCAAGGGACACCCCGAACACCAGCGTAGCCTCCCTTGGCCTTCCAGGACTGAACCTCTGGCAGCGTTCACGCGCGAGGGCGGCTGCGCCACGCTAGCCACAAGAGTCCCCCACGAGCAGCCCGTGTCTACGCTGGTTCCTCGAGTTTTTCACAGGCTGTGGGCATGGGCTTCTGCTCTACAGTCGAAACAGGATGTCCGATCGCACGGAAACTCTGGCCGTCGGCTCACGGGCACCGGAATTTCTGCTGTCGGCTGCGAACCGCGACGGGATTCTCTCTTTGTCCGGCTTGCTGTCACGCGGGGCACTGATCGTGGAGTTCCTGCGTGGCACCTGGTGTCCGAACTGTCGGCGCCGCATGAGCGAGCTGGAGTTGATGAAAACAGAGATTGAGCGGGCAGGAGCGCAACTCGTGTGCATCGCTGCGGAAAAGAGTACCGGAGTGTGGAAGCCGGCGAAGTTGCGGCAATCGCATCCCGTGTCGTATCCCTTTCTGTTGGATGAAGACCGCGCAGTGACGAAAGCTTATGGTCTGTATCACCGGTTGGGCATCGATGCGATCAACATCGCGCATCCGGCGACTCTGGTCATCGGTCGCGAACGGAAAGTTGACTACATCTATCGCGGGGACAGTCAGACGGATCGTGCACCGTTCCAAAAGGTCATGGAGTCGATCGAGGAAATTATCGGCTATCGGTTGAAAGCACGCTGGACCGGATTCGGCAAACTTAGGGTGGAAAATCAGGAGGCGGAATGAAGAGAATATTTGCAGTGCTTGCTGTAGTGTTGCTGGTGGTCGCGGCCGGGGCCCAAACCAATATGGCCCTGCCCGCGGGCACGGCGTTCAAAGTCAAGCTGGAAAACACGTTGTCCACTTTCTCTAGCAAAGAAGGCGATTCCTTCTCCGGGCGAGTGGTGGACGCAGTCGTGCTCGAGGGGAAGACCGTGATTCCTGTCGGCGCCACCGTGCAGGGGCGGGTCACCAAGGTCAATGAACCCCGCCGTATCGCGGGTAAACCCACCATCGGAATTTTCCCCGAGACCGTCGTTCTGCCCAACGGCGAACGCTACATGTTGAACGCAACCCTTGTGGACACCAGTCTGCACAACGGGACGGACGTCAATACCGAAGGCCAGTTCAAGGGTGATGGCCACGACGGCAGAGACCTGACCGAAATCGGCATGGGCACCGGCGCTGGCATGCTGATTGGAGGTTTGGCCGCGGGTGGCAAGGGCCTGCTGATCGGTGGTGGAGTTGCCGCCACCCTCACGGTTGCGCACTGGCTCGGCAAGAAGCGCTCGGCTGTGCTGCCTTCGGGGACAGAGTTGATGATGGAATTGAGCCGTCCGCTCGCGATGACAGCAGACACCGGCGGACAGTAAGTTGTCAGTTAGCCCTGCCCGTAACCTGTAAGCCACGCAGTGGCAATAGTAATGAAGTGACGGCGTTCCGCCCGTGAGGCACTGGTTTGTGCCCGACGGGCGAGGACGCCCGTCCTCCAGCCACCTGAAAGAATGCTGGCGCGTCGTCTTGCCAATCTACAAAGCGATCAGATCTTCTTCCCTCAATAACCGCAATTCCATCCATCCTTCCACCGGAAGCGCATCCGTCGGCAGGCCGTTCTGCCACAAACTGAAGCGCAGCCTTAAGGTGGCAGCCTGAGCCTCGGGCCCCCCCGTCGCTTTCTGAGTTGTCGAAGCGACGGGAAGGACTTGTAACCAGTCTAAAGGAAGCTTGAATTCAAAGTTTCGCAGCAGTGCGACCGCAGCCTGATCCTTTGGCCGGTCAGAACCGGCGAGGGACTGATCGGTGTCGGGAACACCAAGCTTCCAACTTCGTATCCTGCCGGCTGCTACTGCCACATCGAGACGCAACTTGTGCCGCGGCGACGCGCCCTCCGCAACCGAAAATTCAAGATTGACCACGATTTCGAAATCCTCGGCTGGAACTTTATTCTCGACGAAATCAAGGCGTCCGTAGATGTGAGACTCGTCAATTCCCGCGTAGACCGCGTCAAGCAGAAACTGTTTGCCGTGCATTGCTCCTGCACGCCGGTCGGCCGTATAGACGGCAGCCCCCATCCACTCGAAGTAGCGCACCATATCGCCGGTGACGCGGGGATGAATATAGGCGGTCTGAGGCAGCACTGCGGGCCGTTCCCCGCCGCCTATGATGGGCTGGGCCAAATAGTCCGGCGGCCGGCTTCCCAGGAGTTGATAAATATTCGAAAGGTGCTTGCGGTAGAGTTCGTCGAATTCGCGATCGTTGGCGGAATGGTGTTCCGGACCGTACCACCAGTTCCAGTCACTGCCTTCTGCAATGAGGATTTCTTCGAAGGCCAGTTGCCGCTGCGCCTCGTCGGCTTGGGGAGCCGCCTGATCGTAGAAATTGCGGGCATGGTAGAGATAGTCCCAGGCCCGATTGTCTTCCGGGGCGCCGATCCAAACGTTGAAATTGGCGTGAATCCAGGACCCAGGGACCAGCGACTTGAGTGGAGAAAAATGCTGGTGCCGTTGTATGGCCTCGGACACCGTGGTTGCCTCCACTCCAGCCTCACGCTGCAGCGCATCGTAGAAGCGGCGCAGAAATTCACGGCCGGACTGAGGATAGTATTCCCACGCGTTCTCGCCATCCAGAATGATGGGGACTACAGCGTCATGTCCCGCATCGAGAACCGGCTGGGCGGACTGCTTAATGTTATGCATGAGATGTGAGGCGGCATCCTGCGGGGCCATGCCGGAGTACACAAATCCGACCAAGTCCGAAATGGTGTGATCGCGAAAAATCAGGTTCACTTCCGCCTGATCGCTCTCGAAGCGGTGAATGGTGTACAGCTTCCTGGCAAGTTCAGGCGGCAGGTGACCATGACCGTCGCGTCCGAAGGAAACTCCCAGGCTTCGACCGAGCACTTCTTCGTCGGTAGCCATCCACTTCACGCCGAGATTCTGAGCAATGCCGAGGACTTCTTCCGAAACACTGCCCTCAGACGGCCATACCCCCTGCGGACGAATCCCGAAAACTTCCTGATGCAGATTTAGACCGCGCAGTAATTGCTCACGCGCGTCCTCGGGATGGCGAAATCGATTCTGGGGCAGCGGCAGGCCGGGGCTCGAAACTGCGCCAACGTTGGTATCGCAGACCAGGGGCAGAATTGGGTGATAGAACGCGGAGGCCGAAATTTCAATGTGCCCCTGCTGGGCCGCCGTTGCGTGGGCCGGCAAGACCTTGGCCAGCAGTTCCCGCTCTCGATCCATCACGAAGCTCTGGTCTTCCAGCGAGTAATCGCGTCCTTTTTGGATGAGTCCCTTGATGTCCGCATCATCCAGAAAGAATTCGTCGAACCAGGCAATTTGCGAAAGGACCTGCAGGTCGGTAAAGTCCTGGGCCGAGAAATACTTCTCTACGGCTTCCGGGTTACCGGCGCCACTGCGAAACCGGTCCCACAACTCCCGGTACCGAGGATATCGGCCGATCAGATGTGTCGGATTGGCCTGGAACAGATACTGCAATGCAAAACGACGCTCGTGGGGAGTCAGATCTTTGGCCGGTTTTGCGGCAACATCGAGCAATGGGTCATGAGCCGCGCCGGTCACGTAGTCCTGTATTTGCGTGATCAGTGAAGGGACGAGATTGAACGTCTGGTGAACGTTGGAAAATTCATCCAGCAGTTTGACCATGCCGTAGTAGTCCTTGAGGGCATGCAACCGGACCCAGGGCAGCCGGTACTCGCCGCTGACCAGGTCCTTATAAAACGGCTGATGCTGGTGCCACAGAACTACAACGCGAAGAACAGGCATGAGCGTGAGATTGCCAAATCGAAGCTAGCAGTCTAGCAGGGATACTACGGCACGCGCGATGTTGCAAAAACTGCGGTGGCGAACAAGTTCACAATTCTGGTGATTTCGAGTGGATCTTGTGGGTGGAGCGGCGCTGAGGTACCTCTGGGGCTGCAGCCCCCCTTGGGACTAAACATGCCATATGCAGGCATAAAGGCCTGCTCCACGTCTCGACGCACTTCGCGGGAAAGAGCCGGACCCGTACATAGAAGGTCGTAATATTTGCGGCTCTTAAACTGCACCAGCCTCAGGAACTGCACCAAGGATCGAAACTCCGGTACACTTAAACCAGCACTATTTGAGTGATGAGCAAAGAAACCACATCGACCTTAGCCCCACCCGCGAGCAGCGATGTCACGCTGCTGACCGATCAGGATCTCCATCTCTTCAACGAAGGTACTCACTACCGGATTTACGACAAGCTGGGAGCGCACCTCACCACGGTCGCCGGAAAGCCGGGGACATACTTTGGGGTTTGGGCGCCGAATGCCGCGTTGGTTGCGGTTGTCGGCGACTTTAACGGTTGGGACACACAATCTCATCTGCTCAAGGCTCGTGGAAGTTCGGGCATCTGGGAAGGCTTCATACCAGGAGTCGGAAAAGGCGCGTTGTACAAGTACCACATCGTCTCCCACAATCAGGGATACGTTGTCGAGAAAGCCGATCCGTTTGGCATGCTTCATGAGAAGCCGCCGCGCACGGCATCCGTCGTCTGGGACCTCGAGTATCAGTGGGCCGACAAGGAGTGGATGGAAACGCGGGCGAAACGGGATTCGCTGCAGGCGCCGATTTCCGTCTACGAGGTTCATCTCGGTTCCTGGATGCGAGTGCCTGAAGAGGGCGACCGGCCGCTGACCTACCAGGAAACCGCGCCACGCCTGGCGGAATATGTGAAGCGCATGAATTTCACGCACGTGGAGCTGATGCCCATCATGGAGCATCCCTTCTACGGTTCATGGGGCTATCAAACCACGGGATACTTCGCGCCCACCTCACGCTACGGCACGCCGCAGGATTTTATGTACCTGGTGGATTATCTGCACCAGAACGGCATCGGCGTAATTCTGGACTGGGTGCCATCACACTTCCCTACCGACGCACACGGGCTCGCCTACTTCGACGGGACTCACCTTTTCGAACACGCCGACGCGCGCAAGGGATTTCATCCCGACTGGAAAACTTTCATCTTCAACTACGGCCGCAACGAAGTGCGCAGTTTTCTTATGGCTAGCGGCCTGTTCTGGCTGGACAAATATCACATCGACGGCCTGAGAGTGGATGCCGTTGCCTCCATGCTTTATCTCGACTATTCGCGGAAGGCCGGTGAGTGGATTCCCAACAAGTTTGGCGGACGAGAGAATCTGGAAGCGATCGACTTTCTTCGCCAATTCAACACCGAGGCGTACAAGGAGTATCCCGGTATTCAGACCATTGCGGAAGAGTCGACGGCGTGGCCCATGGTCTCGCGGCCAACTTACGTTGGCGGATTGGGCTTCGGCATGAAGTGGGACATGGGGTGGATGCACGACACCCTTTCCTACTTTTCCGTGGACCCGATTCATCGCCGGTATCATCACAATCAACTCACCTTCCGCATGCTGTACGGCTTCACCGAAAATTTCGTGCTGCCACTTTCGCATGACGAAGTGGTCCACGGTAAAGGTTCCCTCATTGGCAAAATGCCGGGAGACGAGTGGCAGAGGTTTGCCAACTTGCGCCTGCTATTCGGCTACATGTACGCCCAGCCGGGCAAGAAGATGCTGTTCATGGGTTGCGAATTCGGGCAGGTGCGGGAGTGGGCGCATGACACCAGCCTGGAATGGCATGTGCTGCAGTATCCCGTCCACCGCGGTGTGCAGAACTGGGTAGCGCAATTGAACCAGGTTTATCGCGAGCAACCCGGGTTACACCAACTCGATACCGACGCCGCAGGGTTTCAGTGGATTGACTGCAATGACACGGCTGCCAGTGTCATTTCCCTGTTGCGAAAAAGCCGAACGCCCACTGATGAAATTGTGATCGTCTGCAACTTCACTCCCGTACCGCGCTACGGATACCGGGTAGGCGTCCCCTCCGGCGGATTCTGGCGAGAACTTCTCAACAGCGACGCCCAGGAATACGGCGGAAGCGGCATGGGGAACCTGGGAGGCGTCCACGCGGATGCTCAACCCACTCACGGCCGGCCCTTTTCCGTAAGCTTAACCCTGCCTCCGCTCGCGGCCCTCTTCCTGAAAGTCGAATAGAAACAGTCGTCGGTCTTCGGTCACCAGCTTTCGGACTCTGGTCTTTTAGCTCTCCTGCTCCTCCGGGTGCCTAGCGAGCAAATGCCTCGCACCTCGACACGGCGGCGATCCGGCAATTCCCCCGTGCTATGCTCGCCTTAGCTCGGCGTTGAGCCAGGCCCATGCGCATTCTGACCCGCTACATCCTGAGTGAAGTAATCTCACATGCCGCCATCGGCATTGCGGTCTTCACGTTTGTACTGTTCACTCGGGATCTGGGCCACATTCTCGACCTGGTCGTGCGCAACAGCGCGCCTCTGCCCAGCGTGCTGGAAATCTTTATTTTTACCCTGCCGGTCGCATTCACCTACACCATCCCCATGGGCGTGCTCGTGGGAATTCTGATCGGGCTCAGCCGTCTTGCTGCCGACAGTGAAATCACCGCCATGCGGGCTAGCGGCATCGGCGTGTGGACATTCTTGCGAGTCATTTCCATTTTTGCCGTGACCGCCTGGGTGCTGGCCATGTTCAATGCCGTGTATCTGGCGCCGGAATCGCAAGCAGCGCTGGGCCGGCTCGAGGACCGGCTGAAATCCTCACAGGTGTCTTTTGAAGTGCAGCCGCGAGTTTTCTACGAAGGCTTTCCTAAACTCGTGCTTTATGTTCAGGACGTGAAAACCGCGCAAGGCGCCGCTATCTGGAAGGGCGTGTTTATCGCGGACATCACGAACCCAGCCGCGCCGCGCATCACTCTGGCCCGGCAAGGCATCCTGGTCAGCGAAGGGCCGCAGATGTTGCACCTTCACTTGACCAACGGATCAACTCACGAAACCGACGCCGACTCACCCGACCATTATCAGATCTCGACGTTCGACCAGACGGACGTACCGATTCCGATTCCGCAGACCGACAATCGGGACCAGGAACCGGTGCCGGCGGCGCAGATGCTGACCTGGGACCTCCCGGGCCAAGCCCGCAAGGTCAAGAAGTATGTGGCGCCCTGGTACCTAATCGAGTTCCATCGCCGATTCGCATTGCCGACCTCATGCCTGGTGCTGGCGCTGGTAGGAATTCCTTTGGGACTGTCGTCGAAGAAAGGCGGCAAGTCGGCGGGATTCGTCCTCACCATTCTGCTGGTGTTCGCTTATTACTCGGTCACTTTGATCGGCGTTTCGCTGGCTCGCCAGGGAAAAGTGCCGCCCGCATTGGGAGCGTGGCTGGCCAACATTGTTTTCTTCCTCGGCGGGGCGTTTCTGTTGTGGCGTGCGGAACGCCGGCCATTTGAGATTGGCTCGCTTCGCGCCAAGTGGAACCCTCTGAAATCCAGGCTGGCGCAAGGTGGAAAAAATCTGTTCCGCTTCAACCGCCCCGAGGACGCCTTTCAACGAGCGGTCAACCGCCGCCGTATGTTCAGCGCCAGCTTCCCCATGATCCTGGACGACTACGTGCTGCGGGATTTTCTGATCTATCTGACCATGATCGTGGCCTCGTTCCTGATGTTGTTGCAGGTGTTCACGCTTTTTGAGTTGCTGGGAGACATTCTTCGCAACCGGATTTCTCCGCTGATCGTTGGCGAGTATTTGTTGAATGTCGCGCCCTTTTTCCTCTACAACGTCCTGCACTTGAGTATTCTGCTCGCCGTGCTGGTAACGCTGGGGCTGATGCAGCGGTCCAATGAAATTACGGCGATCAAGGCCACCGGTATCAGCATCTACCGCGTGATCGTTCCTATCCTCGTGGTGTCGACGATGTTGGCGGCCGGTCTTTTCTTTTTCGACCAGTTCTATCTGCCGCACGCTAACCGGCGGCAGGACGCGCTGCGCAACCTCATCAAGGGCAAGCCGGCACAGACGTATCTCAATCCCGATCGCAAATGGATCTTCGGACAGCACTCGACCATCTACTACTACCAATTATTCGATCCCGACCGCGACCAGTTTGGAAATCTTTCAGTGTTTCAGTTCGACCCGGCGACTTTCCAGTTGACCTCCCGGGTCTACGCGGACCAGGCGCACTGGGAAGAACGTCTGCAACGCTGGGTGTGCACCCAGGGCTGGGAGCGGAACGTGCACGGATCCGCGATTACGGACTACCGCACCTTTGACGTCGCCACGTTTGCCACGATCAGCGAGCCGCCCGCGTATTTCAAGAAGGAAGTCAGGCAGTCTTCCGAAATGAATTCAGAAGACCTGCGCCGCTACATCCGCGACCTGCAGCAGAGCGGCTTCGATGTAGTGCGCCTCAAAGTTCAATTGCAGGAGAAATTTGCTTTCCCGCTCAATTCGCTCATCATGGCGGTGCTGGCAATTCCCTTTGCGCTGGTCGCCGGAAAAAGAGGCGCGGTTGCGGGCGTTGCCACGGCTGTGGGCATCGGGTTGTTATACATCATGGTGGGACGATTGTCCGAGTCGATGGGCAATGTCAGCCAGTTGCCGCCTTTCCTGGCGGCCTGGGCCCCGGATCTACTCTTCGGTCTGGCCGGCGGCTATTTGATTCTTAAAGTGCCAACATAGCGGCGTGCGGACGCGTTGTTCGCAAACGCAAACTCCCCTGTAGACTGTGAAACGCAATGATCGCATCCACCAGGGGGAACTCCTGATGTCGCAACCCTTCCGCCTCGCTGCGCGGTCCAGCTTGTCACGTTTTGTCTTGGCAACAATAATCTGCTGCTCTATCTGGAGCGCCGCGGCCCACGCGCAGTCCGCCGCAAAGCCGCCTGAGTCCGCTGCTCCCGTCCCGCTCGCGCCTGCACCGCCTGTCAGTCCGCAATTGCGGCCGGACGGAACTGTGGTTTTCCGGCTGGCCATGCCGAACGCGGCGAAAGTGGAGCTGCATCTCGAAGGCGCTAAGGACCCGTATCCCATGACCAAGGCGGCGGACGGCACGTGGAACGTCAGCGTGCCCGGGTTGGCTCCGCAGTACTACAGCTACTCCTTCAAAGTGGACGGCACCGATGTTCTCGACCCGCACAACGTGACCCTCAAGACCAGTTTCTTCAGCGTGCAGAATATCTTTCTCGTTCCCGGTCAGCCGCCCATGCCCTGGGAGCCGGCAAATGTTCCGCATGGGGTGGTGCATCATCACTACTATCCCTCGAACATTGTCGGGATAAACAGCGAGTACTACGTCTACACTCCGCCCGGCTTCGATCCCGGCGCCAAGCAGAAGTATCCGGTGCTGTACCTGCTTCACGGATACAGCGACGATCCCAGCGCGTGGACGCAGATGGGAAAGGCCAATGTGATCCTCGATAACCTGATGGCGCAGGGGAAGGTCAGGCCGATGATCGTGGTCATGCCGCTCGGCTACGGAACCATGGAGGTGATAGCCCGCGGATGGCGCACCTGGAACGATCCCGACATGGTTCACCGCAACTACTCCAGGTTCTCAGAGGCTCTCCTTCAGGAAGTGATGCCGCTGGTGAAACAACAGTATCCGCTCTCGGAGAAACGCGAAGATCACGCCATCGCCGGACTTTCCATGGGCGGTGCGGAAAGCTTGTTGGTAGGCCTCAATCACATTGACGACTTCTACTATGTCGGTGGCTTCAGCTCAGCCCCCCTGGGAGCCGGCGAACACGGCGACTTCGCCATGCCCTTCCCGGAAATTACCGCCGAGTCGGCGCAGAAGATCAATGCCCGGCTGCGAGTGCTCTGGATTGCGTGCGGAACCGAAGACGGCCTCTTCGATGCCAACCAGAAATTCATCGCCTGGTTGAAGCAAAAGGGCTTGCAACCGATTGTCATCCAAACTCCGGGCAGGCACGTGTGGATGGTATGGCGCGACAATCTCACACAATTTGCAGCCCTGCTTTTTCAATCAAAGTAGAAAGCAAGAAAAAAAGGCAGCGTGGTTCGCTGCCCTGGCCGTGAGACCAGAAACCAGAAACTGACTTACTCAGCCGCGACCGCCGAGGGTTGGCCTCCGGTGATATTCACTGGCCCACCCACCAGGCTGAGCGTACCCACGGTCGAATCGAAACTGTAGACCGAGAGCGAGGATGATCCCAGATTTGGGACGTACAGGTAATCGGTGATGCCGCCGGTCGCGGTAATCGTCGTGGTCCCCGCCCGAATCGCCGCCCCTACCGGAGTGGCTCCGGTTGAGATCACCGCTTGGGTGTTCGCTGTGAGCTCTCCGGTTCCCGTAGCGACTTTGTATTCGGCGATCTGGTTGGATTGCCGGCTGACCGCATAAAGGAATTTCCCTGAGGGTGCAGCCACGATCGCAACCGGGTTGACTCCCGACGGAAAAGGCGAACCTCCAATCACGGTGAGGTTGCCGTCGGGGCTGGTGGGATCGTTGCACGAGGTCAGGACCTGACCGCATATCGCAAAGCCTGAAATGGTGCTGGCGTTGGCCACGTAGAGAAAGCCCCCATCCGCCGTGATCGTCAGGGTCGCAGGCGTGGTGCCGACGGGCACGACCGGCCCCCGCGTCAGTACGCCGGAAGCATCCACCGAGAATTTCGAAACTGTGCTGTCGAATTGGTTGGCGACGTACAGGAACTTTCCGTCTGGCGTAACGGCTACGCCGGAAGGGCCGGTTCCGCCCGGAGCGCCGGGCGCGGCCACGACAAAGGGCGAACCGGGTACCTCGGTCAAACTCGTAGTGCTGACCGCAAATACCGAGACAGTACCGGAATTCGGGTCAATCTGCAGGCCCTGGTTGGCTACAAAGAGAAAGTGGCCGTCAGAATCCATGGCCATGCTTAATGGAGTCATTCCCGTCGCCTGGCTGCTGCCGGCCGCAGTCAGGGTACCGTCGGTCTTCACGGTATAGGCTGAAATGTTATTGGAGCCGCTGTTGGCAATGAACAGCACGGTTCCAGAGGGCGCCAGGATCATGGCCGAAGGCACACTGCCGGTGGCCACGGAGCCACCATTCGCAGTCAGCAGGCCCGTGCTCAGATCAATACTGAAAGACGTTACCGACGAGTCTCCCTGGCTGGCAACAAACACGGCACCGGTACCCGAAGAAGATGACGAACTGCTGTTGTTGCAGGCGCTCAAACCGACCAGCAAAACTGGCACCACTATCCCTGCCAGGAACCGGAACCTCGTCCCCATTCTGTTCTGTCTCCCCTGTCCTCTCTCAAGCTTTCCGGCGGGCCGGACACGACTCACGCCAGTAGATTGAGGCCCAAAAGTACCCTCATTTGTGTATCAGGAATAACCCGGAAGAGCAAACCGCGCTGGCTGGTTGGAACCACCCTGGAGGCAGAAAGTTGCCCGTCTAATTGCTGCGGGGGTTTCAGAAATAGCTTCTCACTGTGAGCGACTCGAACTGGTTACGACCGGTTCGTGCTTTTCTACAGCGGCGGCCGGACCCTGACCGGTCGAAGGTGCCGCTGCAGGCACTCGAATCTCGATCTGCAAGCCGCCCTCGGGGCGATTGCTGGCCTTGACCGTCCCCCCGTGAATCCGCACGGCACGCTCGGTGATGGCGAGCCCCAATCCCACGCCGCCGGTCTGACGGCCGCGAGCATCGTCTATGCGATAGAAGGGTCGGAAAAGCTTGTCCAGTTCTTCCTCGGGTACACCGGGGCCCGAGTCTACTATTCGGATGACTGCTTCCGGGCCAGCGCCGCCCTGGCCACGCTCCAGCACGATCTGCACGCTGCTACCTTCCCGGGTGTAGCGGGCGGCGTTGCGGACGACGTTTTCAATCGCGCTGTGCAGCAGCAGAGGCACTCCCGTGACCAGGCAGTCTTCCTTGATCGTGCTCTCCACCCGGCAATTGCGGCCCTGGGCTTCGAAATCCGCGTCGGCGGCGATTCCTTCGATCATTTCTCCTAAAAGGATCGGCAACTTTTGCCGGCTATCGTTCCCGCTGTCGAGGCGCGCAATGGTGAGAAGGCCACCGATCAGCTCGTTTAGACGTTCGGCCTCGAGGTCAATGCGTTCCAGCGCACTGCGGGCTTCCACGCCGGCACGCTGGTGCGCCAGGGCGGAGGCGACGTTGAGACGGGCCAATGGGGACCTTAACTCATGGGAAATGTCGTTCAGCAGTCGGGCCTGCGCGTTCACGGTTGCTTCAAGGCGCTCCGCCATGGTGTCGAAATCGCGCACCAGTTGCGCCATCTCATCGCGGCGCCGGGCCGCGAGTCCACCCGCCCGGGCACTCAAATCGCCTGCCGCTAAACGCTGCGTCGCAGCCCGCAGCCGAACCACCGGGGCGGTGAGATATCGAGCCAGCAGGTAGCACACCAGGCCGGACGAAATGATTCCGATAAGAATAGACAGGCCGGGAACACCGCCCGGCGCAAAAGGACCACTGGGCGGGAGGAATGCCACCAGGGTGTATCGCTTCCCACTGGCCGCGGTCTGCACCTGACGCCGGAATGGACTGGGAGTCACACGCTGCCAAAAGTCACGGCGAGGCGGCTCGACGCCTTTTCCCAACGATTCAGCCCAGCGCGGCAGATCATGTCCGGAAACATCGTTGCCCTGGTCGTCCAGCAGGAAGGCCCGGGTATGCAGAGAGTCGCGCACTTCCTCGAGGTAGCGCCGCACTTCCGCCGGGCCGCTTTGTTCGTAGGCCTGGATCGCCTTGCTGAAAACAGCGGTTTGTTGCGCGTCCCATGTAGCTGTCTCCCCGTGCTCGCGGACGGCCAGCGTTATCAATATGGCGAGCGCCAGAAATAACGCCTGCGCCACCCAGTACGAAAGAAAGATCTTGAGAAAAAGACTCTTCATGACCTGACTTTCTCGGCGGCGACTTCCTGCGGCCGGGTGAAGATGTATCCGACGCCGCGCACCGTCTTGATGTGGTCCACTCCAGAATCGGAATCGCCCAGCTTCTTGCGGATCTTGCTGACGTGCATGTCAATGCTGCGATCAAAGGGCGAGAACTTGCGGCTTAGCACGATGTCCACCAGGCGTTCACGAGGAACCACGCGTCCGGCTTCACGCAACAACACGTGTAACAAATTGAATTCAACCGACGTAAACTCGACTTGTTTGCCTTTCTGCAAAACCGTTCGCGTAGCCGGATCAAGTTCGACTTCACCCACGCGCAGGATTTCTGAGGGCTGTCCGCTCCCTGACCTTCCCGAAGCCCGTGTCCGCCGCAGAATGGCTCGGATGCGCGCCACCAGTTCTCGCGGATTGAATGGCTTGGGAAGATAATCGTCAGCACCGATCTCGAGTCCCACGATGCGGTCCACATCTTCACCGCGCGCGGTGAGGAGAAGCACGGGAATTTTCGACTTGTCGCGCAGCCGCCGCAGCACTTCGAATCCATTCAAACCGGGCAGCATCACGTCGAGTACCACCAGCAAAAACTCTCCGTTCAAGGCCTGCTCCAGCCCCCGAGTTCCGTCTGCCGCGGATTCGACCTGAAAGCCCTCCGGAGCTAGGTATTCGCCCACCAGGCTGCAAAGTTCAACGTCGTCATCGATAACCAGAATGCGATCCACGGCCTCTATTGTACTTCTACCGCAGCGCGGCTCAAGGTAAAGAATTGTGTAGGACGGACACTCTTGTCCGCCGCCGTTGATGTTGATTTTCTTTTCGGTGATAGCGCACAAAGTCCAAGTCAAAGGCGGCGGACAGCAGTGTCCGCCCCAGACGTCTTTATCCGCTGCTATTTACGCTTTACAAAACTTTACTCCGCTTGACTGACTCTTTACCGCCACGCGCGCACAGACGGCTTCTAATAACTAAAGAAAGTGTAGAGGTTCGGGTGGTTGGAGCCACCCTGGGGAGCACAGATGAGAACAAGAGTTTTCAAGATCGCGGCGATCGTCCTAGCCTTGGCGGTGGTGGCTGCTATCGCGGTATCACAAACCGTGAGAGGCGCCCACATGCGCGGCGATCGCATGTTCGGCGGACCCATGCTGGGTTTCTACGTTCACAAGCTCGACCTTACCGACGCGCAGCAAGCGCAAGTGAAGGCCATCATGGCGAAGGAGAGGCCGACACTCCAGCCCTTGATGGAGCAAATGACGCAAGGACACTCGCAGTTGCGCGACTTGGTCCTGAGCGGCAGCTTCGATGAAGCTAAGGCGCGCGAGATGGCCTCGCAGCAAACTCAAACCATGACCGAGCTCACCGTGCAGCACGCTCGCATCGCATCGGAGATGGTGCAAATCCTGACTCCGGAGCAGAGAACGAAACTGACTACCCTCATCAGCCAGCACGAGCAACGGATGATGAATCGTATGCAGGGAAAAGCGCCGGGACAGACGCAGAGTCAGTAAAAACATTCGTCGGTCGCCAGATATTCATGTTTATCCAAATCATACCGCTGGCGACCGGCGATACCTCACCGAGGAAAGGAAACCAAGCCCCATGGCGACCGCAGCCCTAAATCGTGACGTGATCCTGGCTATTGCTGAAGAGATGGCTTACGGAGTGCAGACCGCCGTCGATTGCTGGATGAACGAAATCGACCTGGCGCTCACCGACTCCCGCCTGACCACTCTGGGCAGGCTCAATGCCGTCCGTGAAATTGTGGAGAACTACAAACACCTGACCGGCCAGATTCGATTGGATTGTCGGGCACTCCCGGCACTCGGCTCCTCATAGAGATATCATCACCATGAACGCAGCGTATCTTTACCTGATCGCTTCAAGCTGGATCTTCCTCCTGGGCTGGATTGTGATGCTGCTGGTCGCCTGCGCATTGGCGTTCCAGGGCGATTCGGTTTAGCTGGTGTAGCGCGGACCTGTCCTGAGCGAAGTCGAAGGAACGCTCCCTCGCGAGCGTCACCGTTCACAGGTGGACGCCGGCGCCCGCGCCCGCGGCTTTTGACGTAGCCCTTGAACCTTGTGCTGGTAGAATGTCATCTACTAGAGCACATGCTGCCCAAGAGCCTGCGTCCACTGTTTCCCTACCTGCGGAAGTACCGTGGCAGCTATTTCATCGGGACCATCTGCGTTTTCATTAATAACGGCGTTTGGATCCTGTTTCCGCTGGTATTGCGCCACGCCGTGGACGGCCTTCAGGCGGGCGTAACCCGTGAAAAACTGCTGAGCTATTCCCTGGAACTGATGGGGGTGGCTGCGATCAAGGGCATCTTCCAGTTTCTAACCCGTTGGATCGTGATCGGCATTTCGCGTGAGATTGAGTTTGACCTGCGCAACGATCTCTTTGGCCACCTGGAAAGTCTTTCTTATTCCTACTATCAGCGCACTCGCACCGGGGACATCATGGCCCGGGCCACCAATGACCTGAACGCCGTCCGCATGCTGCTGGGTCCGGCCATCATGTACTCCGCGAACACGATCGTGTTCACGGCGGGCGCTTTGGCTTTCATGCTGTCGATCAGCCCCAGGCTGACGTTTTATGCATTTCTGCCGCTGCCCCTCGTGAGCATCACGGTGCAGTATTTCGGCAAGCAGATTCACGAACGCTTCGAAAAAATCCAGGCGATGTTCTCGGAAATCTCCGCCCGCGCGCAGGAGAACTTCTCCGGCGCTCGCGTGATTCGCGCTTACGTGCAGGAAGAGCCGGAGATTGCGGCGTTTGAGACTTCCAACCGCGAATACATTAACCGCAGCCTGAAGCTGGTTCGCTTGATGGGCATGTTATGGCCCACGCTCGAGACTATGCTGGGCATGGCCATTGTGCTGGTGCTCTGGCTGGGCGGGCGCGAAGTCCTACACGGACGCATGACGGTTGGCGGATTCGTTGCTTTCAACACCTACATGGTGCAGCTAACCTGGCCGGTAATTGCGCTGGGCTGGGTCATCAATATTTTTCAGCGTGGGACAGCGTCCATGGGACGGATCAACGAAATCCTGGTCGAGCAGTCTGAGATCCAGGATGGGCCGGAAGCACAGGCAACGGCCGCGGGCGAGGGCGCCCGCGCCACACAGATTCGGGGAGAGATCGAGTTCCGCGGATTGAACTTCGGCTACAACGGCGTACCGGTTCTGCACGATATTAATCTGCGTATCCCTGCGGGAAGCAGCCTGGCCATCGTCGGACCCACCGGTTCGGGCAAGACCACGCTGGTGAGCCTTATTCCTCGGATTTATGACGCCGCACCCGGAACCGTCTGGATTGACGGCAAGCCGGTGCGCGAGTTTCCTCTGGAGCCTCTGCGCCGTCAGATCGGGTTTGTGCCGCAGGAGACTTTCCTGTTCAGCGAGACTGTCCGGGAAAACATCGCGTTTGGCAAGGAAGATGCCACTGATGAAGAAGTAGGCGCAGCGGCCGAGGCGGCCAACATCGCCCAGGACATCGAAGAATTTCCCGAGAAATACCGGACGCTCGTCGGCGAACGCGGCATCACTCTTTCCGGCGGACAGAAACAGCGGACCGCGATCGCGCGCGCCATCATTCGCAATCCGCGAATTTTGATTCTAGACGACGCCCTTTCCAGCGTGGACACGCACACCGAAGACAAGATCCTTAACCATCTTCGCGAAGTCATGCAGAACCGGACTACCATCTTCATTTCCCATCGCGTTTCCACTGTGCGCAATGCTGACAGGATCGCGGTGCTGCACGCCGGCCGCATCGTAGAGCTGGGCACTCACGATGAGTTGCTGGCCCGCAACGGCTACTATAGCCACCTCTACAACAAACAGTTGCTGGAAGAGGAATTGGCTGAAGTGTAGTGCAGTCGTCGGTCGTCAGTCCTCAATCGTCAAGTTTGCTGACGACCGAAGACTGTTTTCCATGAAGCGCGTAGCTACCGCCGAATTGCTTGACACAGATTGCGGCACTCCCGCTGAGATCGAGGAGTCTCTTGGCGATCTACGTCGGATCAATCGTTGGTTCGGTGGCGTCGCCACGACCGAAGACATGGTTGCGCGTGTGGCGCGCGAAATCAAGCGGTCGTCTCTGTCGTTGCTCGAAGTTGCGGCGGGATCTGGCTACGTTCCGGAGACTGCGCGCCGACGGCTGCAGCACCGCGGGGTTGCATCTGCAAGTCACGGTGCTTGATCGCGCTCTCTCCCATTTGAGCAACGGACATCCGGCGGTGGCAGGCGATGCTCTGGCCCTTCCCTTTCGCGATGCAAGTTTCGACCTGCTGAGCTGCAATCTGTTCGCTCACCATTTATCTCCGCAGGAGCTAGTGCAATTTGTCGACGAAGCTCTGCGAGTCTGCCAGGTTGCTGTGCTGATCAACGACCTGGTCCGCCACCCGTTGCACATTTCGCTGGTGTATGCCGGCATGCCTTTGTATCGCAGCCGCCTGACGCGGCACGACGCGCCCGCGTCGGTTCGGCAGGCATATACGCCGGAAGAAATGAAAACGTTGCTGGCGCAATCCCGGGCGGGAAGAGTGGAAATTCATCGCCACTACCTGTTCCGCATGGGAGTGATAGTGTGGAAGCTTATTTAGTCAAGATGTCATCCTGAGCGCAGCGAAGGACCATGTATTTGACCTTTGTTGCGATGCAAAATGCATAGGTCCTTCGCTTCGCGAAAGATGACGTGGGTATTGAAAGCTGAGACCTGACGGCTGAGAGCTTGTTTCTGAATGCTACACGATCTAATCATCATCGGTGGAGGCCCGGCGGGCACCTCCGCCGCTATTTCCGCGGCCCGCCATGGGGCGAGCGTATTGCTGCTGGAGCGCGGACGCTTCCCTCGCCACAAAGTGTGCGGCGAGTTTGTCTCCGCGGAGTCACTGAACCTGCTTAAAGACCTCCTCGATCTTCAGCACGCCACATTGTTGCGGGACGCTGTTCGCATTCCGCGCACTCGGCTATTCCTCGATGGCCACACTCTGCACGCTACCGTGGATCCACCGGCTGCCAGCATTGCCCGGTTCGATCTTGATGCAGCTCTGTGGCACTCCGCCGAGAGCGCCGGTGTGGATGCCCGGCAGCAAGTCACGGTTCAGAGCGTCAGCGGATCCGGCCCTTTTCGTATTGTCACCGCCAGCGAAGAGTTTGAAGCTCGCGCCCTGGTAAATGCGTCAGGGCGCTGGTCTAATTTGAATCTGGCTGCCGCGCAGAGTGGAATGCGCCCCGAAAAATGGCTTGGGGCGAAAGCGCATTTCGCCGAGCCGACGTCTGATCCCTCGGTGGATCTGTATTTTTTCGAGGGCGGTTATTGCGGAGTCCAACCCATCGGCACCGGGCGGGTGAATGCTTCCGCCATGGTCCGTGCCGATGTGGCCAGCTCTCTGCCGGAAGTCTTCGCCCAGCATCCCGCGCTGCGCGAGCGCAGCCGGAATTGGACTCTGGTCAGCGATCCCGTAAGCACTTCGCCATTGATCTTTCGCAATCCCCAGCCTGAGCGCAACGGTGTTCTCATGGCGGGGGATGCCGCGGGTTTCGTGGATCCATTCGTGGGCGACGGGATCTCGCTGGCGTTGCGCGGCGGCTCATTGGCCGCGCGTAGCCTGGGATCCTTTTTTTCCGGGGAGGCTTCCCTGCCTGATGCCGTGCGCCGCTATACCCTGGCCTACAAGGGATCACTTCTGCCGGTGTTTCGCACCTCATCCAAGATTCGCAGGATGCTTGTCTTGCCGCGATACGTGCGCAAACCGGTCCTCTCTTTTCTGGAGAGTAGTCCCGCAATTACCAATTACTTGGTGCGCAAGACAAGGTGAGGTTAATGTCGGCGCGAGCGCCATCGCTCGTGCGGCATCGCCACGGACCACGTAGGGACAGCTGTCCCCAGCTCTCCGGTCGAGCAAAGCTCGACCGCATTGGCGGGAACGAATTTAGCCTAGCGCTGCTCAGCCGGACAGTTGAGGACAGCGGCCCCCGACGTGGTCCGTTGCGCTCCGGCGATGATGAGCTCATAAGGGTCCCTCGACTCCGCCATGCGATTCGCCTTGCGAATCTCAGGGCTCCGCACAGGATGACAATACCTAGGGAAAGTGGGGCTAGCGAACGACCAGTACTTCGCGGACGTTATCGCGGGCTAAAAAGAACTTGATGGAAGCAAAATCGCGGAAGAGATTCTCGATGTTGCGGTTATTGAAGACGCGTTGCAGGCGGAACTTGCTGGCCGGCCCACCCTTTTTGGCGTCGCCGCGAGATATGAGCTGCATCTCCAGCACATCCCCACCTACGATGTGATAGCGGTAGCAAGGCGCATCCGGGCCTGCTTCCTGGGTGTGGAAGAACGCGAGCAGCATGCCTCCAGGTTTAAGCAGCGACCAGAGCCGGCCTATCACCGGCTTCACCAGGCTCTCGTCCAGATAGTCAGCCAGGTTCCAGCACAGCACAATATCGAACTGCGCCCCCGGATACACCAGGTTTTCTTCCAGGAAGCGTTTGCTGTCCAAGGCCGGTTTGCCCGGCTTCATCCTTGATGGCGAGTGTCGGATCGGTGGAAGAAATCAGCAGGTCGTCGCTGTAGATCTTGTGGCCGCGCTCGGTGCAATAGCGGATGTTGGCAGGAGACGTCGATCCCAGATCGAGTATGCAGAGGGTTTCTTCCGAATCGAGGGACTTAATCAACTGGGCGAGACTGCTGGAGCGGCGCGTGAGCTTCGCTCGCTGGGCCGCCGCCGCATCCTGCGCCGTGCTGTCTGACGAACCGAAAAATTTCATCAAGCTGTGTGCAACTGCGCCGCCGGCGACCGCTGGACGTCTGGGCCATTCGCTCACGGCATCGTGAGCCGAAGAAGATCGGGGCAGGAATTACTTGCCGTCGCTCGGATTATTTTTCATCGCCACCGTGGCGGTGCTACCTGCCGCCGAACTTGCGACCGCGGCGGCGGTGGCGGCGGGTGCCGTCTTGGCCCCGTCCGTCTTCGCCATGTCCTTCTGGATATCGACTTTGCCCTTGAAGTAGGCGCCCTCTTCAATCGCAACCCGCTGCGTGACGATATCGCCCACGGCGATGGCCGACTTCGTCAACTCGGTGCGCTCAGAAGCGCGAATGTTTCCATCGAGCTTGCCCTGGACGATCACGCCCTTGGCGTTTACGTTGGCGCGAACCTGGCCGTGGGGGCCGATGATCAGGCGGTTGCCCGCGAGCTCGATGCTACCCTCTACCTGGCCATCCACGTAAAGGTCCTCGCTACCCGAGAGTTCCCCTTTGATGATGACGGACTTGCCAATATGCGCAAACTCTGTCGTCTTCGGCGTCTCCATGATTTCGGCCTCCTTGGGCACATTTACCAAACCGGACGCGCACGGGAATCCCAGTCACCTATGACTTGCCAGGGCCAGAAAAGCTATTGAAAGGAAACCCCGCAACCCTTCGCGAACGCCATTCGTGCTTCATCGAACTATATCCCACGACGATCACCGGGGCAACCTGCCAAAGGGCGAATCGGCGCTTCAAACCCGTTGCCTTTAGCGGTTCCAGATATCGCCTGTCGCACTTTTGTGGGAGACCATTTAGACAACGTCGCGGCCTCAATTTTTCGTCTAATCTACCAGGGGCACGTGCTTGATCTCATGAAATCGATCCTGGTCCGGACAGCCTTGCGAATCGCGTTGGTGCAGCGCTGGTGCTCCAAGTCGAGTACCGTGGAGCGTGGCCCGAAGGGCCACCCGCAGATACCCCGAGCGAAATGGTGAGACGCGCGGTAGCGAACGAAATCAAGAACAACGATCAGGGTCCGAAATACATGTGCCGCCAGCGCAAGGAGACGCCGGCAGGCTCGCAGACCAGACTCATGGTGGAAACGCGCGACGCCATGGTTGGCATGGTGGTGGCGTACAACGACCAGCCCCTCAATCAGCAGCAACGCAGAGACGAATACGGACGGATCGAGCGCTTCGTGAACCAACCCGCCGAATTGGAGCGCAAGCGCAGGCAGGAAAAAGAAAGTGCCGAACGGGTCAACCTTATCCTGAAAGCATTGCCCGATGCTTTCCTGTACGAATACGACGGAACGGAAACCGGCAGGCCCGGCGTAGGAAAATCCGGAGAGCAGCTTGTTGCGACTCAAGTTTCGTCCCAATCCCCGCTACGATCCGCCGTCGCACGTGGAGCAGGTCCTGACCGGGATGCAGGGGGTGGTCCTGCTTGATCCGCAAAAACAGCGCATTGCCAGGATCGATGGCACTCTTTTTAAAGAGGTAGGCTTCGGATGGGGCATCCTCGGCCATCTCGATCGCGGAGGCCATTTCCAGGTAGATCAGGCCGACGTCAACGACGACAACTGGACGATCGCCCGCATGGATCTGGCTTTCACCGGCAAGATTCTTCTGTTCAAGAGCATCGATATCAAGTCAACCGAGATCTACGGTGATTTCCATCCCGTGCCCGCGGACCTGACTTTTGCCCAGGGGCATCCAACTGCTGAAACAACAGCAGGCGGCGATCGCGCAGAATCAACCGTCCTGTTGCAACAGCAAGTAGCCGTGTGGGGCGGACACTCTTGTCCGCCGCCTTTGAGGTTGATTTTGGATTTTATGACTTTGGTGGCGAAGCGATTTTCAGCCAAGATCAAAGTCAAGCAAAGGCGGCGGACAAGAGTGTCCGCCCCACACGTGAGGTCAGAAGGTTTCTTTTCTTACTGCGAGCTTCTCGATCAAATCTTCACGAATGCGGTAGCCCGTTCCGGGCTCATCGCTCACTGTAATCGTTCCCTGCGGACTCACCACGACCTCGGGTTCGATGATGTCTTCCGCCCAGTAGCGCTTCGACGCGGACACATCGCCGGGCAGGCGGAAATTCTGCAGCGTGGAGAGCGCGATGTTGTGGGCGCGGCCCACACCGGTCTCGAGCATTCCGCCGCACCATACCGGGACGTTGTTGTCCTGGCAGACGTCGTGCACTTTTCTGGCCTCGCTGAACCCGCCCACCCGGCCGACTTTGATATTCACGATGCGGCAGGCACCGGTTTCGACGGCCGCCGCCGCGTCGCGCGCATGGCGGATAGACTCGTCCAGACAGATGGCGGTTTTCAGTTCGCGCTGCAGCCGGGCGTGATAGTAGATGTCGTCATTCCACAGCGGCTGCTCGATCATAAGCAGATCGAAGCGATCGAATTTTCGCAGGTGCTCGACCTCATCGAGCCGGTAGGCGGAGTTGGCATCGCAGCTCAACAGAATGTCGGGCCAGCGCGAGCGAATCCGCTCCAGCACGTTTATGTCCCAGCCCGGTTTTACCTTCACCTTGATGCGGCGGTAGCCGGCGGCAAGTTCGGTCTCGATCTTGTCCAGCAGTTGTTCGATGGAATCCTGAATCCCGATGGAGACGCCGCACTGGATTTCGCGAGTTGTGCCTCCGAGCAGCTTCCATAGGGGTTGCTGCTTCTGTTTGGCCTCTGCATCCCACGCCGCGTTTTCGATCGCCGCCTTGGCCATGCGGTGGCCGCGCACCTTGGCCATCAGCCCGGCAACTTCGTGGGCGGCGGTCAGCGGGCGTCCCAATACCGCCGGCGCCAGGTATTCCTTGATGGTGGACCATGCGGTCTCAATCCATTCCGAACTGTAGAACGGATCTTCGCCGGCGACACACTCTCCCCAGCCCTCGACGCCCTCGCAACCGGCGGTGAGCAGCAGGATGCGGCGGCTGTAGACACGGCCAAAACTCGTCTCAAAAAAGTGGACGAGCGGCATTCGAATTTCGCGCAGCGTGATGGTTTCAATTTTCATTGGATTTCAAGCAGGATAGATCCACTGTTTCGTCCCACCGCCCCAGCAGGAATTTGCCAGCCCCCTGCTGGTCGCGTTCGTAGCCCAAAACTGCGAGCCCATCCGAAAACGCCTGCAAGAAAATCTTTCCGGTTGCAGTCCTGAACTTCCCGGGCGCGGCCGCGCGTGGCCGGAGCCGCCTTCCATCCGTAAATTTCGGCGGGAACCGAAATTGTTTTCAGAGTCTGCGAACTCCGGACTTCCGCTGCTGCACGCAGAAAGCTCTCCACCCGATTCGATTTCAGCCACCACTCCGCGACCAGACGATCGGAAGGCAGGCCGCCCTGCAGACGGCGACGACGTGATTCCGTACTGATTGACGTGATAGCGGCGAGCGATGGCGCCCAGGCGCTCGATGTTCAAGTAGGCATTCTTGATTTCCAGCGGATCAAACGTCCACTCGATCAATTCGAATCCCCGGGCCAGCGCGTCGTCGCGCTGAAAGAGCTTGATCTGACGTCCCAGGCCGGCGTTGCGATATTCGCTCCGCACCGCCAGCATTTGCGAATGCAGATAGGAATGTCCGCCGCGCGAACCCGGCACAGACAAGGCAAAGGCTACGATTTTCCCATCGTCAAACGCGCCGATGACCTGTCCACCGATCTTCTCCGCCACCACAAACATGCGCAGCGGCATCAGTTCGGCGTCGGCGAAATTCCAAACTTCCTTTTGCAGGGCGACGCAGGCGGAGATTTCATCAAGGCCGTTGCACTTGCGGATCACGATCCTGCTCTCGGTCATCCCGCCTCGCGCTCGCTGTCCGGTCTGCTTTCTTTCAACTGAATCTTGGCCTGCTGCCACAAAGACTCCAGTTCCGTCATCGACGCCTGCTGCGGACTGCGTCCGGAAGCACGCAACTGCTCCTCGATCCATTGAAATCGGCGCTTGAATTTTCGGTTGGTTTTTCTCAGTGCCGACTCCGGATCGAGCGACAGATAGCGCGCAATATTCACCAGCACAAAGAAGAGATCTCCCACTTCCTCTTCCAGATGCTGCCTGAGCGCTTCAGGCACCTGCTGTTCGCCCGCTCCGGCAACCCCGCGGCCATGCGGTCGCGGGCCCGGCGCCGGAAATTCTTCCAGACCCTGCTGCAGTTCCGCCGTTTCCTCCTGCAGCTTTTCAAACAGACCGTCCACGTTGGGCCAGTCGAAACCCACTTGCGCCGCCCGCGAACTGAGTTTGTAGGCTTCCATCAGCGCCGGCATCGCGGTGGAAACGCCCGCCAGCACGGACTCAGACGAGGCCGAGGTCTTTTTGGCATCACCCGCTCTTTTCTTTTTCTCTTCCGCTTTCAATGCCTGCCAGTTCCGCAACACCTCGGATGAAGTCTCAGCCTTCACATCGCCAAACACATGCGGGTGCCGGTCCACCAACTTGTTGCTAAGGCGATCCAGGACCTCGTCGATCGAGAACGTGCCTTGGTCCTTGGCCATCTGGGCATAGAACAAGACCTGGAGCAGCAAATCGCCCAGCTCGCCGGGGAGCTCATCCCAATCCCGGTTGTCTATGGCTTCCAGAACTTCGTAAGTTTCTTCGAGGGTGTAGGGCTTGATCGAATCGAAGGTCTGTTCGCGGTCCCAGGGACACCCACCCGGACCGCGCAGCCGGGCCATGATGGAAACGGCGCGTTCGAAGCGTTCTCCAGTGGTTGGCATGAGGCTCAAACACTGTAAACGACAGGGATGCGAATGAGCAATGAAGGCGACGACTCGGTAGCGGTAAGTGCGCAACAACCCAACGCCTTTGTCATCAAAGCCAGCTCGATCGGCGAGGAATCTGCTTGCTGCGGGCAGCGCAACAGCAGATTCCTCGCGCGATAACTCCGCGCTCCGGAATGACAATTCTTTGGGGACTTTCAAATCCCAGCGACTCCGCTCAGAGTTTGTAACGTTCTTTGACATTTATGACCAGTTATGTCGTCGTAAGTATTTTGTTTGCACCTCGATTTTTGACGACATCGAAAAAGTCACAAACTCTCAGCATGGCAGGAAGGCGGGAGCCGATCAGTTACAGAGACTACAGCGTTAACTGTCTTTTTACACAATCGTTTGCGAGACTTTCTTAACCTGCGTCTACACATGTCAGAAAGTTAATATACCCATACCGCGTGGTTACCCCTCTAACCGATGTTATCTTTTCCCAATCCCGAAACCCGGGCAAGCTATCCTAGAACGTGTCCTGCAGCGACGACACGTCCTGACGTCGATATGAACTACGCTCCCCCAATCCGGCAGCCGCTCGAAGGCGAGCGGCTTCCAGGTCATCGTCATTGGCGGCGGAATCAACGGGGTGGCGATCGCCCGGGAATGCGCCCGCGCCGGCCGCCGCACCCTGCTGGTCGAGCAACACGACTTTGCGCGCCGGCACCACCAGCCGCGCTACCCGCATCATCCACGGCGGGCTGCGCTACCTGGAGCACGCCGAGCTTGGACTGGTCCGCGAGTCTCTGCTGGAACGCCGGCGCCTGCTGCAGGAGCGCCCGCACCTGGTGCATCCCATACATTTTCTGCTGGCGCTCGACCAGAACAGCGGCCGCAGCGCCTTCGCCATACGCACCGGCCTGTGGCTGTATCGCCGCCTGGGCGGGGGCAGGCTGCAGGCGGGATCGAGCCTCAAGGACCAGCAAAAGCTGGAGCGCCTGCTCGACTCTGGCCGGCGCTGGTCGGTGTTCAGCTACGAGGATGCCCAGTGCGAATTCCCCGAGCGCCTGGTGGCGGAATGGCTGGTCGAGGCCATGGAAGCCGGCGCCGTGGCGCGCAATCACACTCAGGTGCTGGCGGTGGACGTCCGCCATCGCCGCGTAGCCGGCGTGCTGTTGCGAGATCAGTTGAGCGGGAAAGAGGAGCGCGTCGAGGCCACCTGGATCATCAACGCCACCGGCCCCTGGGCGGACCGGCTGTGCCAGCGCTCCCGCATCGAGACCACGCACCCCATGGTTGGCGGCATTCGCGGCTCGCACATCGTGCTGCCCCGCTTCGCAGGCGCGCCAGACGCAGCGGTGTACACCGAGGCCGTGGACAAGCGTCCGATTTTTGTTATCCCCTGGAACGAACAGGTACTGGTGGGCACGACAGAGGTTGCGGACCAGGGTGATCCGGGCAAGGTGCAGGCCTCGCTGGAGGAGATTGACTACCTGATGCGCTCCTTCGTTCACCTGTTTCCGCAGGTCAAGCTTTCGGCGGCGGATATCCGTTACACCTTTGCCGGGGTCCGGCCTCTGCCCTTTTCTCCCAAGGAAAACGCTGGAGCGGTAACTCGCAAACACTATCTGCACGATCACTCGCAGGACGGCGCCGAGCACATGATTTCCGTGATCGGCGGCAAGCTGACCACGGCTGCGGAACTGGCGCGTCAGTGTGCAGCCAAGATTGGAGTGTCGTCAAAATCTTCGAAGACGATCGCCATCGCCTCGGCGGAAAGTGCAGCCCTGCTGCTGGACCAATGGGTGATCGAGATCGGCAACGTCGGGCGGAATTAGCGAAGACACGGCCCGCGGCATTGTCGAGTGGCACGGCAAGCGGGCGCTCGATATTTCGCGCATGGCGCAGCGCAGCCCGGACCTGCGCGCCCCGCTTTGTTCCCACAGCGAACACATCGTTGCCGAGGCGGTCGACGCCTTTGCCGGCGAATGTGCGGCTACGCTGGGCGATGTGCTGCTGCGGCGAGTACCGGTGCGCATTAGGCGCCTGCTGGTCCGCGGCCTGCAGCCGGGAAGCTGCCGCCCGCATCGGCGCCGCCATGGGATGGGACGAATCGCAATCCGCGGCGCAGTTGGAAGCCTTCGAAATCGAGCGCGCCAGCTTCCTGCGCAAGCCGGTGCGCATGGATGCTGTCATTGAGGCCGCCGCCGACTAGCGGACCAGCCGTCCAGCACGAACCAAGTGGCGACAGCCGAGAGCGGCTGTTCCCACGTGGTTCGTGCTGGATCGAATCTCGCCTATCTCAAGGTACCCACCAGCAATTCAGCTTCATCGGAGATGATTCCATCCACTCCCCACGCCGCCAGGCGCCGCATGGCTTCCGGGTCATTCACCGTCCAGACGAAAATTCTGAGGCCGGCCCGCTGAACGTCCTGCACCAGCAATTCGTTCACCAGCGACTGATGAGGAATCACGTAGTCGACTGGCAGCTGGCGCCAGCAGGCGAGTTGAGCCGCCGTCTCGCAGATGATCCCGATCGCGACCGACGGAACTGCGCGCTTCCAGGTCCATGACGACATCGGGAATAAAAGAAGAAACTACATAGCCTTGTCTGCGGCGGAAAATCGCCCAATGCAGTCAGCACCTTCGATTCCAGATCTTTTACTTTGAGCTCGATGTTGAGGAAAGCGCGCTCGCCATAACGCTGGATCACGTCGGGGAGCCGGGGCAGTTTGGGCAACTGCTTGGCCTGGGCGCGTGCGATCGTGAGTTTGCCGACCTTGGGGTCGTGGCAAACCACGGCTGTCCCGCAGGCCGCCAGACGAACGTCAAACTCAAAACCGTCGCAGCCATGCTCGAGCGCAAGGTCGAACGAGGCAAAAGTATTCTCAGGAATCCCGCTGGACGCACGAGCCCCGCGATGGCCAAGGAGAAGCGGAGGGCGGGCCATCACGCATTGTACGTCTGAATGGATTTAAGGGCTGTGAATTACGCGGCACAAATAAACTAGTCCAGATCGAAATCCCGGATCGGTTTTCCCGTGTCCGGAGATTCTTTGGCCTTCTTGACGGCTTCCTGGAACTTCTTCTCGAGCAGGCTGGAAGCGTTCTTCTGGGCCTCCACCGACTGGCGGAAGATGGAATCCCGGCGGGTGTCCTGTTCCTTCATGGCCTTGGCGGCTTCTTCGATGTCGGCGAACATCCTGGGCTTGACCGCCGCGGTGTGGGCGATCACTCCCTGGATTTCAGCATCCACTTTAAGGACGGCATTGCAGCAGGGGCAGGTTACCTCGAACGGGGGGACGTTCTTCGGCATGACCGAATCATACCGCAAAACCCCTAGTCATGACGCTGCAGCTTGATGGGGAAAATCTTGAACAGGGTAAGCATCTCCCAGCCCAGCAAGACAATAGAGACGATCACCACCATGATGGCGATTGTCTCTCCGAAGTTCAGGCGGTTGCGGTTGGGCTCGAAGCGCCGCGCCACCAACCCGAGAATGTTGAGCGTGGCAAAGCCGAAGACCAGCGCCCACAGGATGTTGAATATGTCCCCTTTTTTGGTGAAATCCGCGAGCAAGAGCAATGCCAGGAACTGAAATCGGAAGGCGTAGCCTAGCCGGGTCAGGGGTTCGGGGATGGAGGCCAGCAGCGAGGTCAGGGACACGGGCATGGGTGCGGTATCTAGACGCGAGTGGACAGAAACCTAGTCGCCCACCGAAGGGAGAGATATTACGCTTTTCCGGTCGCGAAGTCAGCCTTGTGAAAAAGTTTCACTCTGTCATCCTGAGCCACGGACCCGGATCGAAACAACATCCTGACATAGGGGTCCCCCTCGACTTCGCTCAGGACAGGCTCTTCGAGTCCGTGGCTCAGGATGACAGGGAAATGACCTGATGATCGAGGCAATCGGTGCGGAGCATTTCGTAGAGATTGCGCAAAAGGTCGGCTCCGTGACGCGCAATAAAGTAGAGGCCGCCGATCTCCCGCTCCTGCAGAACCTTGTTCGGATAAAGCGCGTTGCCCAACAATTCGGCGTGCCGTCCCAGGATCTCGCTTTGCCGCAGTTCAGCCCGCGCCGCCCGCGAGCGCAATTGCTCGAGTTGGTGTTGCATCTTGGATCCGGCGTTCGCAGCGGCTTCGACCAGAGTCTTGTCCAGGCGTTCGAGCGACTGCTGAATCGAGCCTAAGGACTGCTTCAACGACGACCCCGCCCGATCGAAAGCCGCTTGCAAATCGGACGGCAACGCGTGCTTTGCCAAAGTCTCCCGCAGCGCGTCGGGGCCCTGGAAAATGTCAGGGATCGACAAGCCGTAACGCTCTAGTAACGCTTGAGGTTTAACTTCAACGATAGTCGCGGAGAAGCGTGGAAGAATCGGTGTGGCCCGCCCCAGCAGCGCTTTGTACACTACCGCGCCCTGGCCAAAGTAGGCAATTTCTGCCGCCCCGCCTACGTAAGCGAGCGTGGGCAAGAGATAGTCTTGCACTACCGGCCGGAGCAATACGTTGGCGCTGAACTGCTCGGGCTCGGATGCGGTCCGGTGCAGCATCTCGGCCGGAGAAATAATTTCATCCTTCACTAACAATTCCGCACCGCTGCCATTCGCGCGGCGGTGTATTGGTATCCGGGCTCCGTCGCGCAGTGTAAACAGAAGCGTCGACGAGGGCGTCACCTTTACCTGCTGGTGATATCCCGCGGCTTCCAGTTCCCTTCCGCGCGCCAGCAAAGCATCATCGAGTTCTGCTGCGCGTTCGATGGCTGCACGGTAAATAGGCGAGGCAATGCGGTGCAACTCCGGGTCTGAAGCATCCAGCACGATCACGCCCCACTCGGCAAAGAGGTGAGTGAACAGGCGCGCGAATGCGCTGCCAAAATTCTCCCCCGGACGATAGGCCTCACGCAGGAATTTCGTGACTTCCGAATCGCCCAGCATTCCGGCGGCGGCTTCAACCACCGATTCGATTTCAGGACCAAACGTCACCGTTCCCACCGGCGCATCGGGCAGTCCTCGGGTCGTGGCGGAGAGCTTCTGCAGCGAAGCATCCGGTCCCAGGATTGAAACGTGGCTGATTTCGTCGAGGTCGTGGTCGCTGGTAGCCAGCCAGAAGACGGGAACGCAGCCAGAACCCGCAGACGTCGCCTCCTGAGCCAGCTTGACCGTACTCAGCGCCTTGAAGATGGAAAATAGCGGACCGCCGAAGAGGCCTACCTGTTGTCCGGTAACAACGGCAGAAGCGCCGCCGCGCAGACGAGCGATATTCTCCAGAGTCTTGGGCGAGGCGTCCCAGGCCCGGTTCTGCCGTTCCAGAATGTCCGCGACCCGCGCCCGTCGCGCCGAGTCATAACTTACTGCAGATGTTTCGTCTTTCAACCACTCAGAAAAATGTGGAGAGCGAGAGTAGAAGGGCTGGATGGAGGGAGTCCAGGAAAGAAAATCGGTGAAAAGCGGCGTGGTATGCGGAATCTGGCGGAACGGCAGACACTGCGCCTTCACCGGCAGCTCTCCTGACAGCGCTTCTTCTTACAAGCTTGGACGAAGGAAGTCATGCGTTGGTCACACCCCTGATTCTACCCGTATGCCGTACTTGAGATGTCAGAAACGGCGGCAGGATTCTCTAAATGTAGGCGCGAGCGCCCCGCTCGTGCTGCAGTGGCACGAACGCGGTCGGCCTGGGAATCTGTTCTATTGTTGTTGCTGCTGTTGTTCCTGTTGCATGTTCTTGGGGGGAATTGGAGGTGGCTCCTGCGCCTTCTCGACCAGCAGAGACCACTCCTCAGGAACCGGAAGCCCATGCTCGAGTTCAGGCGGATCAACCGAAGCCGTCACCCGCACAGCGACCGACAACTCACTGGGAGTCTGTCCGCGAAAGATTCCCCGGGTCGGAGGCACGTCGGCATAGTCGCGCCCAATCGCGGTCCGAATGTGACGGTCGCCCGCCAGCAAGCAATTGGTAGGATCAAACCCAACCCAGCCCAGCGGCGGCAGAAATGCTTCCACCCAGGCGTGAGTCGCGTCCACCACTGAGCGGTCGTGATCGCGCGCGCTGCGATAAAGGTATCCGCTGACGTAGCGGCACGGAATTTTCAACCTGCGCACCAGAGCGATCATGATGTGAGCAAAATCCTGACAGACACCTTGACGACTCTCGATGGCCTCATCAATCGGCGAGTCGACTTTCGTGCTCTTGGGCACATATTCAAACCAGTCGTAGAGCTTCTGATTGAGTTCCCGCAAAAGGCTCAAGGGATCGTCGCGCCGGCGAACTTCCAGCTGCTTGCGCGAGCTCGAGCAAACCCGGCGTGGGCTGGGCAAACTCACTGGGCAGCATCATCTCCCAGTAGTCTCCCATTTTCACCTGGGCATCGACTTCGGCCCAAGCGTCGGCCGGCAGCGAAGCCGGTATCTCCAGGGACGGCTGCATATCGAGCAGCGACTCGGCCACAATCACCAGATAGGAATGCTGTCCCGGAATATCGAAGTGGTGGATGTTATTGCCCACATGATCGCGATAGGCAAACACCCGGCAGCGCGGGCTCACCGCCAGGTGAAACGTGAGACAGCGCTGGTTGCCCTCACTGCGCGGATGCATCCGAGCTTCCATCACGCTCTCGCTGACCGCAGAGGCGTAGTGGAATTTCGTCAGATGCTGAATGGAATAGAACATGAAGCCTTGGTCCCCTATCCTGCCAAAGCGGTCTGAATCGCGTAATTCACGTAAAGCTCGTAGATGGTCTCGTGAATGTCCCGGCACTGCCGCAAAATATCGTGCAGGTACCTGCCCACATCCTGCGACAGAATTTCCGAAATCTGTCCAAAACTGAGCGACGCCTGTAGTCGTCCGGCCAGCCTGGTCAACTGCGCTCCCCGCCTCTTGCCGCCCTCCCCGTGAATGGCTTCCAGAGCACGTTGCAGATGATCGATGGAGTAGCGCACTGAGTGCGGAAACTCCGGGTTCAGCAGCAGAAATTCGATGATCCGGTCCGGACTGATGTCCGCGGTATAGACCTTGCAGTAGGCTTCAAAGGCGGTGCACGACCGCAGCAGCCCAATCCACTCCAGATATTCGCTGGCCTCGGGCGTTTGATCGGGATGGCCCCAGAACTCGCGATGATACAGACCCAGCAGCGTGACCGTGGCGCAGGCGCGCTCCATGTAGCGTCCCACCTGAATGAAATGCCAGCCTTCGCCGTGGCTCATCGTCGAATCGGTCACGCCCTGAATGAGGTGCACGCCTTCGATCACGGCCAGAAGAAAATCTGAGGGGAGCACATCGTCGGTCTCATTCGGTTTGTGCCGCGTGACCTGGTGAAACAGATGGTTCAAGTCTCTGCCATTGCTCCGAACTGATCTCTTCGCGCACCTGGCGTGCGTTCTCGCGGGCCGCTGCCACGCAGGCGGTGATCGACGAACGAGTGCCCGGATCGAAGGTGAGGATCTGTGCGACCTGATACGCGTCTCCGCTCCAGGCCAGGTTGGGCGGATTCCCCAGCGCCGCCAGAACCCGCCGCCAGCGCCGGTCCGCGCTCGATGCAGACTCGTCCAGCATCAGGTTCAGATTCACATCGAGCAGACGTGCCGCATGTTCGGACCGCTCCAGGTAGCGGCTCATCCAATAAAGGTTGTCAGCGACGCGAGAGAGCATGGCTTATTGGTTCAGAACCCAGGTATCCTTACTGCCGCCGCCCTGCGACGAATTGACTACCAGCGATCCTCGGCGCAGGGCCACGCGGGTAAGGCCGCCGGGAACAATGGTCACTTTGTCTCCAAACAAGACATAAGGACGCAGGTCCACGTGCCGGGGTTGCAGCGTGTCATCAATAAAACAAGGCGCGCGCGAAAACGTGACGGTCGGCTGTGCAATGTAGTTTCGCGGATCGGCGATGATTCGTTCACGGAATTCCTGCCGCTCTTTGGCGCTGCTATGCGGTCCGATCAGCATGCCGTAGCCGCCCGATTCTCCGACCGCTTTGACCACCAGCTTGTCCAGATTCTGTAAAACGTGTTCACGCTGCACTGGATCGTTGAGCAAGTAGGTTTCAACGTTATTCAGCACCGGATCTTCGTCGAGATAATACTTAATGATCTTGGGCACGTAGGCATACAGCGCTTTGTCGTCGGCGACGCCCGTACCAAAGGCATTGGCCAGGGTCACGTTACCGGCGCGGTACGCATTAAACAATCCCGACACACCCAGCACCGAGTCTGAGCGGAAGGCCAGGGGATCGATGAAATCGTCGTCCACGCGACGGTAAATCACGTCGACGCGACGCAGGCCGGTGGTGGTCCGCATGTAGACGACGTTGTCATGCGTGACCAGATCGCGGCCTTCGACCAACTCAATGCCCATTTGCCGCGCCAGGTAGGCGTGTTCGAAGTATGCCGAGTTAAAGACTCCCGGACTGAGCAGCACGATGGTCGGCTCGGGGCGGCCTTCCGGCGATAGTGACCGCAGCGTGCTCAGCAACGCCTGCGTGTAATGCTCGATGGGCCGGACGCCCTGGCGGCGAAACAGATTGGGGAAAATCCGCTTCATGACCCGGCGGTTGGTCAACATGTAGGAAACGCCGCTGGGCACCCGCAGATTGTCTTCCAGGACCACGAACTCACCGCTGGGCAGACGGATCAGATCCGATCCAACGACCGCGACGTAGACATTTCGCGGCACCTGCAATCCACGCATCTGCCGCCGAAAATGCTTGCAGCTGTAAACAATTTCGCGGGGCACGGTGCCATCGGAAAGAATGCGGCCTTCGTGATAGATGTCGCGCAGGAACAGATTGAGAGCGGTGATGCGCTGGGTCAAGCCCGTGTTCGATTCGGTTCCACTCGGCGCTGGTGATCAGCCGAGGCAGCAGATCGTAAGGAAAGATGCGCTCGGTCCCTTCGTCGCGGCCGTAAACGGTAAAGGTGATGCCCTGGTTCAGAAAGGCCAGGTCGGCAGCGTGTTTGCGGCGCCGAATTTCATCGGCGGGCAGCGAAGAAAACGTCTCCAATAAAGGAGCATAGTGCGGACGAGGTTTGCCCGAACTTTCAAACGTCTCGTCGTACGCGTCATCGACGAGATAATCTTGCAGAACCGGGTGGTCGAAGCGGCTAATTTCCGCCAAACCCATGGCGAAGTATAAGGTGCGGCATTCCGCCTAGGCAATAGGGTTCGGATGCGGCTTTACCGATAGCCAGCATCAGCAAAATAGCAACCTCCAGGGTGTGTGGGGGCGGACACTCCTGTCCGCCGCCGTTGAAGTTGTTGTTCCTGCTTTGGGAGGTTCGTCGCTGCGAAGTCCGCGTAGAGGTTCTGAGAAACCTAGGGTCCAGGGCACAGACGGCGGACAGGAGTGTCCGCCCCACACGTTTTAGTGTTTGGCTTTGGAGAAATCAGCCACCGCGAACACGACTCCATTGCGCTCGGCGGCGCCGGCGCCGATTGTGTCCATGTCCGCGTCAAGTAGATTGGCGCGGTGGTTGGGAGACTGCATCCACTGCTCGCTGATGTTCTGCGCATTCGGCCCGGCCGCGACATTCTCCGACAACCAACTGAAGCTGCCGCCGGCTCGTGTGACCCGGCTGGGAAGGCTCGGCTCCCCCGGAAACGTATGCGAAATCGCCTTCTGGGCTGCCATCGCTTCCGCATGCTGTCGGGCCGCAGTGGCCAGGGCTTCGTTCCATTTCAGGGGAGGAAGTCCGTTGGCCGCCCGTTGCCGGTTAATGGCCTGGAAAAGCTGCTGTTCGGCGGTCTCCGCCCTAGGCTGGGCAAACGCCGATGTTGATGAAAACACTGCGGTAATCGTCAGTACGGCGACCAGCAAGGTCTTCGAAAGGGTGGTCATCAATTCTCCCTGAGGGTATCTTCGGACCCTTCAATTATGATGCGCTCGCCACTCCTTTCCTACCCCCGAAGGTGCGGCTAAAAGCACCCTCAGGTCGAGCACCTTTTGTAACCTTGGCTACACCAAACGGTAAGTTTGACTTCCAGTGGGTTCGTCCCTAGATTGGAAGAGGGCCCTTTGGCTCCAGTTGTCTGTTCTTTAAAGGCCATTCCCACCAGTGGGGGCGTCACGGCTTCGACGGAGATGCTTGCGGCCAAGAGGCATGCCGGGGTGCACACACCCGTAATCGCGTGCAAAATGATAATTGCCAATCAACAAATGGCATACGCAGCCTAATTAATTAGGCAGCCGCTCTCCACAGCTTTGCCTTCGGGCTGTGAGCGAGCGTCACACAGAGGGCTGCTCTTCCTTGCTACGTCTGGGCAGGGAGGCTAAGATCTCAGGCTAGCGGCTGGTGTTTCTTGTCCGTTCTGAGCAGCAGCCGCGAACGTCCCAGGGTAATGCCTGGGGCATGAACGCGAATAAGCATGTAGTCTCTTGACCAGTAACATTTTCGGACGCGGGTTCAACTCCCGCCGCCTCCACCAACCTAAACCTGTTTTCCATAATCAGTTAGGACGCTCACTTCCGTCGTGTACCTCAGGTGTACGCTTCCTTTTCGGACGGGCATTGTGATTTTGCTCCGTGCGGGCACTCCATTTGCAATTTCCGGGTTCGTAAATCCCGTTGTTCTCGATGCGATCAAGCGTCATCCCCGGCGGACGTGGTCCTATGTCCCGATAGAAAGCGGGGAAGCAACGCAGGCACTCAGGGCAGACCGTGATTCCGCGGCCGCCATAGTTCTTGCAGCTGATGTGTTTAGGATCAGCACAGCGGGCTTTCATATCAAGCCAAGTCACGTATTCGGGAGAACGGTTTCGCAGCTTTGCTTTTCCGTGTTTAATTCTAAGACAGCCGCCACTTCTCGTTTCTCCGCTGGCCAGTTTGTGCCCGCTGATTATCGTAGTTCCCCACAGGCGCAGTCACAGAGCCTAGTCGCTCTGCCGTTTCCCATTCCCGCGAATGCGCGTACAGCCAACCGGCCTGATTTGTGCCTCGTTAGATCGCGAATAGTAAACCCGCTCACTGTATCGCCCGCGCAGATCACGAAGGCGCTCGAAGGAGCGACCTCTCTCTTCACGATGACGACGCCGTTCGGAAGTACGGCGCCGAGACACGACAAGGCGTCGCCGCCGCCGCCGCGGCCAAGGCAGCAGGCGTGTATCTCGTCTCCACTTCCGTCGGCTCCGCCAACCAACGGACTGGCATTCCGCACTTCGACAGCAAGTACGAAGTCGAAAAGCACATCGCAAAAGTCGGCGTCCGCGCAACAATTCTCGCGCCCGTGGCTTTCATGGAGAACCTCTACTTCGCGAAAGAGCAGCTCGCTGAAGGGATCTACGCGTCGGCGCTCCCGCCGACAAGGGCGCTCGCGCAAGTTGCGGTCGCGGACATTGGCGCGGTCGCCGTTCGCGTCCTTGAGGACGCCGGTCGCTTCACGGGCAAGCGCTTCGACCTCGCGAGCGACGAGCTCACGGGGAATGACGCCCTCGCCATCCTCTCGCGTGTCACCGGCCGCCCCTTTAGCCATTACCAGGTCCCGCTCGATGTCCTCCGCCAGCGCATGGGCGAGGATGCCGTTAGGATGTACGAATGGTTCGACCGCGTCGGTTTTGCGGAGGATCGCGCCGCGCTCCGGCGTGAGTTTCTCGACGTCGCATTCCACGACTTCGAGTCTTGGACGAAGACGCAGGATTGGAATGCATTTCTGCAAAGCGCATAGAGGCCGACACCGGCGGCTGGCTCAGTCTTCATGAGACTGCGTGTGGCGCCTTTAGGCAGATTTAAGGAGAGCTCGCATGAAAGCTGTCAGATTGTTGGAATACGGTGGGCAGTTGGTGTTCAACGATGTACCGACGCCGGCGATTGCACGTGACGAGATCTTGGTGAAGATCAAGAGTACCGCCGTCAATCATCTGGATCTTGTTGAGGCCTCCGGAACGGCAAGACAGATACTCCCGATCGACCTGCCGTGGATACCCCGGTCATGAGTTTTCAGGGGTCGTCGAACAGATTGGCAGTGACGTTGCGGCATGTGCGCCAGGTGATGCCGTTTTCGGTACCACCACCGGAATGGGCGCGTACGCAGAGTATCTGGCTGTCAAGGCAGCGGCCACCGCAAGGAAACCATCCAATCTGTCATTTGAGGAGGCGGCATCAGTGCCGGTAGCCTCCCAAACTGCATGGCAGGGACTCTTCACCCACGGTCACCTGGAAAAGGACAAACGATCCTGATTCATTGTGCTTCGTGTGGCCTAGCGGGGTAACGGAGGAGATTCAGTCATGGTCGGCATAGTAGTCGTAACACGAGCGGCCCTGTTGATCGCTCGGCGCGCCTCCACTTGGACGGTCGACGAACACTTGGCCGGACTGTCGCCCGGATGTGTTGCGGTCGACCTGAGCAGCCCGGCCCAAGTGTACTGCGGAACTGCGCGTGCCGGTCTGTTCCGAAGCCGCGACAGCGGCCGGAATTGGGAACCAGTCGGACGGGGCATCGACCACCTGATGGTCACCGCGGTTGATGTGGGTCACGCGGAACAAGCTGACGGGTTCGGCGTCGTCTATGCCGGCACCGAACCAAGTGCGGTGTTTCGCTCCGACAATGGCGGCGATAGCTGGGTGGACCTCGCCGGATTGCGCGCGCTCCCTTCTGCTGACACCTGGAGTTTTCCTCCACGGCCCCAGACGCATCATGTTCGGTGGATCGAAGCCGACGTGAGCGTAGCGGATCGCGTGTTCGTCGCGATCGAAGCCGGCGCGCTCGTGCGCACGTTCGACGGCGGGCGGATATGGCGTGATCGCGTTCGCGGCGGTCCGTACGACACGCACACAGCGATGACGCATCGGTTTGCACCCGGGCGGATCTACTCGGCAGCCGGCGACGGGTACTATGAAAGCACCGATGCTGGGGACTCGTGGACATCGCCCGAGGATGGATTGAAGCACCCCTACCTCGTGGGTGTTGCCGTGGATTCTGCTGATGCAGATACCGTGATCGTGTCCGCAACAGACGGACCCGGCTCCGCCTATTCGCCGCGAGGGGCCGAGGCATACGTGTATAGGAAGACTGGGGTTCAGAGATGGGAACAGTCAATGAGCGGCCTGCCCGCGGCGAAGGGCACGACGGTGAGCCGTTTTGCCACTCATGCTGCTGGCGAACCAGGCGTCATCTACGCCGCCAACAACCGCGGCCTCTTCAGATCAGGTGATGCAGGACGGAGCTGGAAGGCTATGGACCTCCCTTGGCCAGGCCCCGGGCTTGCAGATGGCGTGGCGGGGCTTGCCTGCCTTCCGGAGTGATATGGAAAGACGTTCTGCTGTCGTGTCCCTGATCGTTGTGTTGCCGGTTTCGTCGAGCAAATGAATCTCCGAATTGCCCCTGTTGGCAACGGGGTTCGAGCATGTCAATCGGATTTTGTGAAACCGAATGAATAGGAGGAAACCGCGACAATGATGGAGAGGATCGAGAAAATGAAAGTGAGTGATGACGCCTTGACCTGGTGTTCCGGAAAGCCCGTACAACGAATGGCTTCCCAAGCCAGTGCCCGAGGAGCTGCTGCGGCAGCTCTACGACACACTGAAATGGGGGCCCACGAGCGCAAATATGAGTCCTGCGAGGCTCGCATTCAGTCGTTCCACGGCTGCAAAGGAGCGCCTCCGTCCATCGCTCGCGCCTGGGAACGTAGAGAAGACGATGGCCGCTCCGGTCACGGTCATCATCGCCTATGATCTGAAGTTCTACAAAGTTGCCCAGGCCACACTACCCCGGCATGCGCGACATGTTTGTGAACAACCCCCAGCTGATCCAGGAAACGGCGCTGCGGAACTCTACCTTGCAAGGAGCCTACATGATGTTTTCGGCGCGGGCTCTGGGACTGGACTGCGGGCCGATGTCAGGCTTTGACAACGCAAGACTTGATGAGGAGTTCTTTGCGGCTGGCAATGACAGCCATTATCGCAAACTTTCTCCTGATGTCCCTTCTCCCAACCTTTGAGTCTGGCATAGCATCTTAAAATTGGTCCTATTCGCAAATGCAGATCACTATGAATCGCCCAATCGCAGGCTCAGGCTGGCCGACGCCAACGCCCACATCCAACCGCACTGCCCGGGGGTTTGGACATGTAGTGCTAGTGTGCACCGCCGTCACCAACCCCGACCGAAACAACTCGCATGCAGATCACGTTTAAAGCACTTTTCTTTTCGGTTTTCACGATTCTCGGCTTTGCGCAGAACACTTCGACCGGGGCCAGTGTCGTCCCACCGCCAAAGCATTTCGACCATGTCTTGATCGTTGTACTCGAAAATCAAGACTACGAGTCCGCCATCAGAAATGATCTTTTGAAAAGCCTCGCACAAAAAGGTGCAATCTTCAGCAGTTTCGGGAACCTCTACCATTACTCATATCCAAACTACTTAGCGATGATTGCCGGCAGTGATTTCGGCACACACAGGCCACTATTCTTCAGTGACAACCAGAGGACATTCGACCACGATAGCGAGCATAGGACCATCGCCGATTTGATCAACTGGAAGAACTACGCTGAGGATTACCCTGCATCTCCGACCGCTCAGAAACCATTCCTTGGCGGCCGGAAGGGTAAGTACGTGCGCAAGCATGTGCCTTTCCTGAGTTTCCGAGAGGTCCAGAACAAGAGCTTCCACAATGTAGCATCGGTCGACACTCACTCCCGGGACAATGCTTTTGTCACCGACATTGGCAGTTTTATCGCTGATCCCCAAAAGCATCCGCTACCTGAATATATGTTCTATAGCCCGAATCTCGATGATGACGGGCATGACCCGATGTCCAATCCGCAAGAGGGACTCAAGAAGGCCTCGGACTGGCTACGCGTGTTCCTGACCACTTGGCTCCATTTCGACGACACAACGTGGGTTCCGAAAGACGAACAAATGAAGCGCACGCTCGTGATCGTTACTTTTGACGAGTCTGAAGGGAACAACAAACCGGAACGAATCTACACGGTATTGCTGGGCGCCATGGTTAAGCCACAGGAGGTCACGGCCGCTTACGATCATTACAGTGTCTTGCGCACGATCGAGGATAATTTCGGACTCGACCCAATTCACAAAGAATCGGGAGACGGCACTGCATCCATCATCACCGGCATCTGGAAGTAGTACGTTATTCCGGCCATCTGCGGGATTTTCGTTTGTGCTGACAAAACGCCAGACGGAAAGCGCAGCTCGTCACTGGCTACCCTCCTGCCCTGCATCAGACAAGGCGATGCGCCCGAACTCATGTGAGACATCTGGGAACGAAACCCTCTGTGCAGGCCTTAAACCCGGATTAGGCAACCATATGGCGCACTAGGGCCGGAAGCTCTTTTCTGATTTCGTTTAGTCTTTCCAGCCTTCGTTCGTATAGTTCCGTCTCTAGCTTGTCATGCGTGGTCCGCATCGAGTAAACGCGATTGTCCTCTTGAATCCCGGAGATTTCTCGTCTAAACGCTCTGAGACGTTCGATGATGTCGGATAGCTCGTCCATAACTGTTTACTGTCCCTCGATCGGGCGGCGCTGACGACGCGTTCGCACCCGCCGCATTAGCCTACGTCTGCATTCGTTTCATCGGAATGGACTGTCCGCCCCCAAGAGTGCCCGTATTCTTGTCCTAATCCTCAGAGAGACGGTTTCATCTTCCAACAGCACGTCTTATCCACATCACATCGCAGCCCCTTCAGACTTCACCTGAGATGCACTGCGGGCGAACGGCGTCTACGTCCTACCGGGTTGGACTGAGGGATCGAGTGCGTGCAACTCAGTGATTTCATGTATTGCCACTCAGGCGAGTTGAATCTCTAGTCACCAGCGTTCCCGAGGAGTGGGCCAAAACTAGGTCGTTGATAGTCTCTAGGGAATGAGACGAATCCCGCCACCTTGGCCTGTTTCGCGTCTAGTGCGACGCGCCGAACATGCTGCATCGCCCTCGGTCAATATCTTTTCACGCTGTTTTTGATCGACTCGCGTGAAACTTATTCATCTGCCCAACGAACTGGGCATTTTCTGTGGATAACTTCAAAGAAGGTTTCCGGGGCCAGTCGCGACTCCACGACCCGTCCTTTCGATATCTGCATCGGACATGGCGTCGAAGTCCTCAGGCGTAGGCACAGGATTTTTGGTTGGGGGATCGGTCGGCGCAGTTTCACACAGCCGTTTTTAGACGCAGGCAACGAAATGGTTAATGGAATTGTGCTGTCTGTCCTTGCGGCGGTCGCGAAGCAGGAGCGAATAAGCGATTAGCGAGCGAACTAAAGCCGGGCTAGTTCGCGCCCGAAAAGCGGGCAAGCGGTTGGGACGCAGGGCTGTCCATGTTGACGTAAAGGCTGCCCGGAAGCTATAGGCCGAAGGATTAGGTGTTCGTTCAGTCGCGGAGCGGCTGAGGATTAGCGTTAACCCCTTCAGAAAGCATTTTACCGATGAGGGAATATGGGCGCATCGGAGCGCCCAATGTTGTGTTCATAGATTGCCGCGCACGAGAAAAATAATCAAGAGAATTACCACAATTGTTCCTGCCAAACCGTAACCTAACATAGAACCTCCTAACATTTGGACCTAACCATTGTGCTGAAAGTTATGAGTTCCGGCTGGTCAATTTAGCTCACGGACAGTTGAGACTTGTAGAATCGTCCCGGCGCAGTTTGAACAGGCGCTCAGCGGAATCGTCCGCGACTCTTCATCTTCCGGCCAGAAAACGTTGCGCATTTTGCGCCATTGGAGTACTGCAGCTTGGGTATCGCCGCGGCGCATGCCGCTAAGTGAACTTAACCATCCTTCGATAGCAAGCTGGACTCTGCGATCACTCCGCAAAGCTTTTTTTCGCATGGCAAAATGGCAAGGTGCCAAGGTTTCGAATACTAAGCAATATTGCCCACTTCCGAACCAGCCCGCTCCGAAACTCGACGGCCTGGCAGCAGCACGCGGTGGCTCCTGGCAGCGCGTAGAACTGAAAATCAACTTTTGCGTCAATGCCTTCATCTAGAACGTGCTGATGCGTTTCCCAAACAACTTGTTGAAAGATCGCGTGAAGAACACCACCCACGACCGAAACCTACTTTCCGGGCAGGAGAGATGTTCAGAAGCGTGGCGATGTCTTTAACGGAGAGGAACCGCTCGAATTTTTCCGGCACAGGAAATCTCCAAATCGCCCGGGGCGCGGGGCGTAGTCTGGGTGTTTTTCCTGTGTTTTTGGTCAAGGGCGTGGACAGGTGGGCACTTCATTTGGTGCGGTGGGAATAGCGAAAGGTGCGGCGGGGATTCGACGGAAACTTTTCTAGATATTGCGGCCAGCCTGGTTGCTTTTTAGGAAGCTGCTCGGCAACCGCAACAACCGCAACCGCCGCACCGCTTTCTTCTGTTCTCAATAACTTATTCGTAGGCAAAGCCTTACAAAATGCCCGGATATTTCAACTTCCGCCGCCCCCACCATCTAGACTGAAGTTGATTGCCGCAACTATTTGGCTTCCATCGCCACCTCTGCCTGCAAGCTTTGCAGATCACGCGAGATCGTGGCCACGGCAAGAGTTCGGCTGCGGCGCTTGTAGGTCACCGCACAATCTCGATCATTGAGGTCGCCGTCAATTTCGATGGCATCCCACTTCTCGGCATGACCGACATAGTTGATAGCAAGATCGTAGTGCTGGCTCCAAAAAAAAGGCACAGCGGCGAAGAGCTCACGCTGGCCCAGGATATTTCTCGCCGCTACCTGGCCCTGGCGCTCCGCAACCACCCAATGTTCCACGCGGATTTTTTTCCCGGAATAAGGATCAGGCCAGCGTGCGATATCGCCTACAGCAAAGACGCCAGGCGCGCTGGTTTCGAGATACTGGTTGACCGTAATACCCCGATCGATTGCCAGGCCAGCCTGTTCGGCCAGCGCCAACGACGGACGCACGCCCACTCCAAGCACGACGAAGTCCGCATCGAGCGCCGTTCCACCGCTCAGCATTAATTTGCGACCGTTTATGCGCGTTACGGTCTCCCTCAAATGAAAAGTGACCCCGTGGGATTCGTGGAGTCCTCGAATGAAGCGACCGAGCTCCGGGCCCATCACGCGCTCTAGGGGCTGGTCCTCGGGAGCTACGACATCCACGGCGATTCCGCGGGCGCGCAGCGATGCCGCGACCTCGAGACCGATGAAGCTGGCGCCCACCACGACTACGCGCTTAGCCAATGCCGTTTTGGCGACAATCGCTCGACTATCGGTGAACGTACGCAAGTAGTGAACCTGGGAATCGGACGCACCCTCGATCTGCAATTTGATCGGTTCTGCGCCGGTTGCGATCAGGAGTGCGCCGAATTCGTATGTCTTGCCATTTTCCAATTGCACGCGTTTCTTTTGCACGTCGAGCGAGGACACTCGCGATCCAAGCACCAGATCAATCCGCCGGTCGATATAGTACTGGGGCGGTCGTAGCGGGATCCAATCATCGGGCGCGGTTCCGGCGAGGAAATCCTTGGAGAGATTCGGCCGATCGCAGGGCGGCGAGTCATCGGCGCTGATCATGGTCAGAACACTGTCGTAGCCCTCGCGACGGAGCATATCTGCAGCCGCCAGGCCGGCGGCGCCTCCTCCGACAATTACTACCGATTTAGGCAAGTTCCCCGAATCGGCAGCGCCGAGGGATTTCCGGGCCGGTTCGGGCAGTTTCTCCCTAACGAAAACCTTATCCGCCACTCTTTCGACTCGCCAGCACGCGATCGGGTCTAGTGCGGGCGCGCGTAGTGCCTCGCCGGTGCGCAGGCTGAAGCAGGCGTGGTGCCAGGGACAGCGCACGGTGTCCCCCACCACCAGGCCGTCGGAGAGCGGCCCGTGGTAATGGGTGCAGGACGCGCCCACCGCGAAGAACTCTTCTTCACGGCGTACCAAAATCACATCTTCACCATCGATCTGTCCCGCCACCGTGCTACCGTTCGCGAGATTGCGAATTGGGACGCCGCTTCTGAAATCAGTTTTTTTCGGCTCTTCCATTTTTTTTCGACACTGTCAAAGGTTATTGAGTCCGGGCCGCCTGCTAGCCGTCCGCCGAGGGTAAGAGTATATGACAGGGGCCCGAGGCTCCGGTTGGCCCACAGTTTTCCGTGAATCCGATCATTGACTGAGCGAATCGTATTTGCAAGTGAAGATTCCAGGCAAGGAAGATCCGATCATGGAACGGGAACACGTACGTCGGTGGACCCACAGCCCTGTTCGAATGGTGCGGCTTCCGCCTGTTGACTGATCCAACGTTTGATCCGCCGGGCGGAAAATATGAAAACGGACCGGTGGTACTCGAAAAGACAATCGGACCTGCTATTGCTCCCGAGACGCTGGGCCGCGTGGATTTCGTTCTGCTCAGCCACGATCATCATCTCGACAATCTTGACCACTCCGGCCGCAAGTTTCTGGCCATCGTTCCCCGCGTGATCACCACGGTGGAAGGAGCAGAGCGCCTCGGCGGAAATGCAGTCGGGCTCTTCCCCTGGCAGAGCATCGAAATTCCCGGAGCCGACGGACAAGTTCTTCGGATCACTGGAACGCCCGCGCAGCATGGGCCCGCCAATTTCAGCCGGGGAGCGGTGACGGGTTTCGTAGTGGCTCCGGCGGATGCGCCTGAAGGCGCGGCTTATCTCTCGGGTGATACGGTCTGGTTTGACGGAGTTGCTGAGGTGGCGCAGCGTTTTCCGATTCGCATTGCGGTGCTGTTCATGGGAGCGGCGCGGGTCCCGGTAGTCGGACCGTTCGCCCTCACCATGACTGCGGACGACGGCGTACAGGCTGCCCACGCGTTTTCGGAAGCGAAGATTGTGCCCATACACTACGAGGGCTGGAAGCATTTCAGTGAATCGCGCGACGTGATCTCGCGGGCATTTGAAGTGGCTGGATTGAGTGGCCGGATTCGTTGGATGAAGGCTGGAACTGCGATCGACGTTTAGGTGAGGGACTGGAATAGCTTGAACAAGCCTGGCCGAGCCTTGCTCGGCCAGGACGAGTCTGGGACCCGTCCCCACATGGCCGTTGTGTGCTCTAAACCGCCATCAGAACGCCGGGTTGGTCCCTGGGCGAGTCAAAGCGCTCTCTGAGCGACTCGTAGCCGCGCCGGGTAAACCGGATTACGCCGCGTTCCTGTTCCTCGACGTAGCCTTCGTTCCTCAGATCGGCAATGACTTCTCGGGCCGTTGAAGAATCTACAATCTGTTTCGGCAAACTGACGAATTGGGCGGTATCTGCCTCATAACACTCGGTCAATGCCGCCAGCAGTCCGTCCCGGATCGATATGTTATTCATTTTGGCTTCTCCCGTCCGGAATAGAACGATGCTACGGGGGTGGCCGAGGTTAAAGAATGGCCCACAGGTGCCAGAGGACGTTACCAAGGTCACATGCCGTTTAGCATGGCCGGAGTCGCATTTGTCGCGCTTTCCGCAGACGAAGGGCTTGGCTTGCGGGCAAGAGCATAGACCACGAAGGTCACCAGGACCATGAAGGACCTCCCCCGCAAGTTGGATTTCCTTTATGGTCCTTTGTGACCTTCGTGGTTTATGCATTGCCAAAAGCCGCTACTGGCAAGGGATTCGGCGGCTGCGCGTCCTCCACGATTGTGCAAACAATTGCATCGATTTCTGCGACTGCCTCTTAAAGCCTAGATATCGTTGCTCCGAGCTTTGGTATGGGGCTTGCATATTGTCCAGGTGGAGTTAGGCAGCAGGAACTCAAGGCCGTCTCCCCGAACCTTGATCCTGGATTCTTCTAGGTCGGAGGCAAATTCGATGAAGGTTACATTCTGTGTGTTGGGCATTCTTTGTTTCACAGGGATTGCGTTCGGACAGGCAGCGACAACCGCCAGCGGCTTGAGCGCCGAACCAACCATATACGAATTTCAGAGTCACGTAGGACACGCCGCGCAGCAAGGCACGGGACAGCCGCAGGACATCATGGAGGCCTCCATTAATGTGCAGGCTCACGGCGTTCGGCCTGTATGGGAAGTGGCCAAGCCAGCATACGTCGCCCCCCTGGGCGATTCGGCCCGCCTACTGAGGCAGGAGCACATGTCCGCGAAGAAGGCTGAGATCGTCTGGACGAACTAGGTCTGGTTTAGCTGCAACGTAGAGTTTACTTGGCCGAGGGTGCCCCATCTGTCACGTCGTCTGTGACAGATGGGGCATTTTTCTTTTTCCAAACGACCATGGAGGACGGTACACTGCGTCCGAAACTGCGCGTGCAGAGCCGGTAAGCCATGCCCAGACAGAAGCTGAATGTCGCCATGATCGGAACGGGTTTCATCGCGAAGGCGCATTCCAACGCCTTCCGCCAGGTTGGACACTTCTTTGATGTTCCCTACGAGCTTGGCTTGAAAGTTGTCTGCGGACGCAATGAGGCCAAGCTTAAATCCGGGGCGGCTCTGTGGGGATGGGAAGAGACTTCGACCGACTGGCAGGCCGTGGTTGCCCGTTCTGACATTGATGCTGTCGATATCGCGGTGCCCAACGTTCTGCACGCTCCCATCGCGATAGCCGCGGCCAAAGCTGGAAAGATGGTCTGGTGCGAGAAGCCGTTAGCTACGTCGCTGCAGGAAGCAGAGAGCATGGCAGAAGCGATGCGTGAGGTTCCCAATCTGGTCTGGTTCAATTACCGCCGAATTCCGGCCGTGGTCCTCGCCAAGCGACTGATTGACGAAGGACGCCTGGGCCAGACCTTCCACTACCGCGCTACTTATCTGAATCAGTCGGGAAATGATCCCAGCAAGGCAGGAACCTGGCGCTACAAGCGCTCCGAGGCCGGGATGGGAGCCGCGGGAGATCTGCTCTCCCACTCCATCGACTCCGCACTCTATCTCAACGGGCCGATTAAGGAACTGACGGCCATGACGCACGCCTTCGTCCCCGGCCGCGATGTGGACGATGCGACGTTATTCTTGGCACGCTACGCCAATGGCAGCGTCGGAACGTTTGAAGCGACTCGCTACGGAGTGGGCTGCCGCAATCGGCATGCGTTTGAAATCAACGGGTCGAAGGGTATGCTGCGTTTCAATCTAGAGCAGATGAACCAGCTCGAGTTTTTCGATGCCGCCGAAACGCCCAACCAGCAAGGCATGCGGAACATCGCGGTGACCGGTCCGGACCATCCTTATTCCGAAAATTTCTGGAAGCCCGGGCACACCATCGGCTACGAGCATACGTTCATCGCAATTTTGGGAGACTTCCTCAGCGCGCTGGCGCGGAAGGAATCTCGCTTCCCGGATTTCGAGGATGCCGTCTCGGTGCAGCGAGTGCTCGATGCGGTCGAGCGATCGGCATCCGCGCGCGGATGGGTTATGTTATAGCGAGCTTGTGAGACCCTGCCGGGCATAGACGGCGGGACATGCGAATTCTTAACCTTCTGAGCGGAGTTGCAGTACTGCTCACAACGCTGGCGTTCGGACACCTCTTGCATCGATATTTTGTGGGTGCGCCCCCTCACGAACCTGGTTTTTTGGCAGGGATGGCCACCGGCGCGACGGTTGGCATCTTCTCCTTCATCGGAGGATGCTTTCTGCTGAGGCGTGGCCGCTGACCCAGGACTCACAGCGAGATCGCACAGAGGTTTCACCATCTCGCGAGCATTGCTAAACGGGTGTATAGTCATCGATTGTTATCGCTGGTTTCCAAATCCAGAGCGGGATCTCGGTCACGTTCCGTGACCAACCGAGGCACGCTATGCTACCTCAAAATAATCGGACGGCCACTGATTCTGGATCGCGCTGGAGAATGGCCACAGCTGCGGGGCGCTGCGCCGCGGTGTTGAGTTGCATTCTGCTGGCGCCGTTGGGCGGCGAAAAGCTGGCAGCCCAGAAGGGTGCCACCACCGTGAACGGCAACCTGATTCCTCGCGACATGGGGGACATTCCCGACGCGACCATTGAATACCAACAGTTCGACAAGAAGCCTTTGAAGTTCACGGCGAGAGCCCACTACATATTGGTTCCAGTCATCGTCACGGACAAAGACGGCAAGCACATTTCAGGGCTGAACAAAGATGCGTTTCAAATCTTGGAGAATGGCAAGGAACAGACGATTGCCAGCGTGGACGAGACCCAGACCATCTCCGTTCCGGTACAAAGCGTTCCAGCCTCGGTGAACGAGTTCTCCAATGCGATTGCAGTGGACGGCGCAGCCAGACGGATTAACGTTATTGCTCTCGACCTGATCAACACGCCTTTCCTGGATCAGATCGGCGCGCGGAAAGCCGCCATTCGATACCTGGCAAACAGCATCAATCAGGATGCGATTTTTGAGTTGGTCAGTATTGATGGCAACGGTATGCATGTATTGCACGACTTCACCAGCGATACCAAGGTGCTCATCACTGCCTTGAAACAGGTCAGCAGCAAGCTGGACGCAATGACGGGCATCGACACCAACGCGATTCGCCAGGCCACGGCAAATCCCGGACTGGAGACTCGAAATGGCATCGCGGTCACTTATCAGGCTCACGGAGTGAGTGCTATCGACCTGGAAAGCACGGCGCTCGAAGCGTTCGCCCGAGGCACCGCCCCAGTCGCCTCCTTCGCCCAAGTGGGAGCTGTAGGAAGCACTTTGGGAGCCTTCCAGCAAATTGCGCATCAGTTGTCGGGCATCCCGGGACGTAAGTCGTTGTTCTGGATCACTGGTAGTTTCCCTTTTGACATTGATGAGGCCAGCGGTTCAATCTCCGTGGGCACGCCTCTGGATGCGTACCAGCGGACCATGCAGTTGATGAACGATGCCAACGTTTCCTTATATCCGGTGGATGCTCGTGGAGTGGTGGTAGTGGGCCAGATGGACGCAACCATGAAGGTTAGCCGGGAAATGAGCCGCGGCCTTCCGGATTACATCGCCGGCGAGTCGCAAAGCCACCAGAAGACGGTGGACACCATGCGCATCTTCGCGGATACGACCGGCGGCAAGGCTTACTACAATAATAATGACCTGGCCGGGGCCCTGACCGACGCCACCAACGATGGCTCTTCCTACTACATTCTGAGCTATGCCTTGGACACCAAGAACAATCGTCCGGGCTGGCGCAAACTGAAGGTCAAGGTAAAAGATCACGACTACCGTATCCGTTCACGCGAAGGCTTTTTCGTTACCCAGACCACCATGGACCCTTTGAGCAGCGAGGGCATGGACATCCGGGAAGCGCTGACTTCGCCCTTGGACTACACCGGCATGCCATTGACGGTGAAGGTGGAAGAACCTGTCGCCAGCGGAGCCAAGAAGAAGGTTGGGTTTTCGTTGCTGGTCCCGCCCAATGCAGCAACGGTGGACGCAAGCGACAACGACCGCTTGAATTTCGAGATCTGGTACGTGGTGCGCAACGTCAAGGGAGAGGACGTAAGCCACAACAGCAAGTTGTATAACCTCAATCTGAATGCGGCGTTTGTGGCTCAATTGCAGACCAGCGGCATTGGCTATAACGACACGCTGGAACTCCCGCCCGGGCAATACGGATTACGCGTGGTCGTGCGCGACAACATTACCGGCAGAGTGGGCAGCGTCTGGGCGCCGCTGCAGGTGAATTGAGGCGCACACTTAGTACGCTTCAGCGATCACTCCGATGTGACACTCGGAACGACGTGGCCACGAACCCGCAAGGTGAGAGGCAACATCCCTGCAATCACCAGCGCGACCACCAATCCCGCAAAGCCTGACCTGAACGAGTGGGTGCGCGCGGCCTGGTAGCCGACCAAAGCCGGGCCGAGAAAGCCGCCGAGGCCGGCGGCGACGCAGTTGATGGTTCCGGTAGCCATCGCCGCTGCGGTATCCGAGAGGAAAGCGGACGGCATCGCCCAGAAGCTGGGCAAGAAGGCGAGCAGGCCAGCGGCGGCGATTGAGAACAGGATCAGCGAAGGCACGGTTCCCCAATCCGCTCTGCTTAGCACAAGTAACGCCGCGGCCGTCACCCACAGCGGGATCGCCGTGTGCCAGCGCCGCTCGGCGGTGCGGTCGGAGTGCCAACCGTTTATCTGCATGGCAACAAAGCCCAGCAGGTTCGGCAAGGCCACCAGCAGGGTTACCTTGATGTCGCTCAGTCCCGACAAGCGCTTGATCATGGTGGGCAGCCAAAAGGCCAAAGCGTACGCCGAGCCATTCTGTACGAAGTGCAACGCAGTCAGAATGACAACGTCGCGATGCCGGAGCGCCTGCCACACGGTGTAGGCGTGAACGGACTTCTTGGCCTGCTTCTCTTTCTCCAGTTGATGGATGACCCACTCGCGCTCATCGGGAGGCAACCACTTGGCCTGATGCGGCCAATCGGTCAGATAAAACCAGGTCATCACCCCGAAGAACAGCGCAGGCAGACCCTCGAGAATGAACAGCCACTGCCAGCCTCGCAGGTTGCCCCAGTGGACGCCCAGCAGCAATCCAGAAATTGGGGAGCCGACCACGTAGGCCAGGGGAATGGCAGCCATGAAACCGGCAATCGCCTTGGCGCGATCTTCATAGACGAACCAGTGAGTGAGATAAACAATGATTCCGGGGAAAAATCCGGCCTCCGCCAGTCCCAGCAAAAACCGCATCGTGTAGAACTGATGCGGAGTGCGGACAAAGGCCATCCCAATCGTGACCAGTCCCCAGGAAATCATGATGCGCGCGATCCAGCGCCGTGCACTCCAGCGCTCGATTATGAGGGTGCCGGGAATTTCCAGAATGACGTAGCCCAGGGCGAAGATGCCCGCTCCGAAGCCGATTACGCGATCATCAAAGCCGAGATCGTGCGGCATTTGCAGCGCGGCAGTGGCAAGATTGTTGCGATCAAGGTAGGCAATTATGTAAAGCAGGAGAACATAGGGCAGCACACGCAGGGCGATCCGGCGGCGGGCGCGACGCGCAACGTCATCGGCGAGAATGACTGGGGCAGACAATTTGTTTCTGCGAAGATCAGCCTAAGCGGCAGAGCAAGCGACCCGAGAATTGCGCGATTATATACCCGATCCACGAGGGAGTTGGCGTCAGGGCGTTTTTACCGCCACCTTCCCAGTTAATTCAATCTGCGCCGCGGACCGCGCCACGTACACATCGAAGTCGCCGGGCTCTACCTTCCAGTCGTGGCTCTTGACGTCATAGTATGCGAAGGCGCGGCGATCGAGTTTCACGGTCACTTGCCGGGTCTCACCCGGAGCCAGGCCGACTTTGGCGAATCCCTTCAACTCTTTTTTAGGACGAGGCAACACTGGAATGCTGATCGCCCACGTAGACTTGTGCGACTTCTGCACCGGGACGGCTTCCGGTATTGGTGACTTCGAAGTGCACCTCGGCAGGCTGGTCCGCGGACGTTGACGGAGTGATGGTGAGATTCTTGTAGGCAAACGTGGTGTAGGAAAGACCGTAGCCAAAGGGAAACAGCGGTTTCACTCCCGACTTGTCGTAGCCCCGATAACCTACGAACACGCCCTCGGTGTACGCCACCTTCTTGTCTCCACCTTTGGGATAGTAGGTGTCGTGCGTGGGATTCTCCTCCCAGCGCCGCTCGAAAGTCATGGGCAACCTGCCCGACGGGCTGAAGTCTCCGAATAACAGTTGGGCCAGCGCCGTGCCGCCTTCCTGTCCCGGAATACCAGGCCTCGAATATTCCGGGGACGTGATCCACCCACGCGTTCATATCGACGCCGCCCCCTGAAGTCACGACCACGACCGTGTTCTTGTTGATAGCCGCAATCTGGTTAATAAGGTCGTCTTGTCCGGGAGGCAGGGCGAACATCCGGTCTGCACTCTCTCCTTCGATGGACTGGTCGAAACCTACTGCCACCACTACCGCATCGGCATGTGAGGCAATGGCCTTGGCTTCGGCGCTGACCATCTCCTCTGGGCGCACGATGCCGAAGGTCAGTCTCTGTTTGCCCCAGCCCTTGCGGCACAAAGTATTCGAGATTGATCTGGTGCGGGCCGGCCGGCAGCGAAATCTTGACCTGGCTTAGAAACGCGTACGCCTGGGTCCAGTCGTCGATCACCAGCTTCTTGTCTACATACAGCCGGTAGCCGCCGTTCTCTCCCGGACCTTGCACGAAGGCCAGGTAGTCGCCGGGAGTGGCCGGGCGTGAAGTAGCCGGTCCAACGAATCGAGACGTCATTCGCGGCCATGCCTTCCGTAGCTGCGGGATCGTAGCTCGCCTTCTTGTCGACCCGCGCGATACCCGGCTTGCCGGAAAGATTCGCGTTGTCGAAGAACTCAGCATTCAAACCAGCTGCGCCGCCACTGGCCTCGGTGGTGAACTTGGTCATGCTCCGCCATTTCCTCCAGAGTCGGGACCCCGGACGCGTAGTAAACCTTGGCGCCCGCGCCCAGATAGTTGGCGATTCCTTGCAGGAAGCTCACCGCCGCAAATGGCTGAACCGCTCCGCTTCCGCCGCCCACCGGCTGCGCCGGGTAGGCATCCGGGCCAATCACTGCGATGGATTTGATCTTTCCCTTGTCCAAGGGCAACAGGTTGCCGTCATTCTTCAGCAGAACCATGCCCGATCGCGCACCCTCGAGCGCTACCTGATCTCCCTCCGCATTGAGGCGGGAAATGGACGTGTCGGTCTGGTCGCGATCCATCCAGCCAAAACGAATGGCGGTGCGCAGGATGCGGCGCACCTTGTCGTCAATCGTGGCCTCGCTGACTTTACCCGCGCGGATGGCCGGCAACAGCAGGTCGCGATTCATGAACTTTCCCGATGGCATCTCCAGGTCGAGCCCGCCGTTTGCCGCTCCCACCGCATCGTAGGTGGCATCCCAGTCGGACATCATGATGCCCTTGAAACCCCACTCCTTCTTGGCAAGGTCAGTGTTGAGAGATCCGTTCTGCGTGAGGTGCAGGCCATTGGTGAGGTTGTAGGAATCCATCACTGATCCCACGTTGGCTTCTTTCACGGCGGCCTCGAACGCGGGCAGATAGATTTCGCGCATGGTGCGTTCGTCGATGATGGAGTCCGAGTTGTGGCGGTCGAACTCGGAATTGTTTCCCATGAAATGCTTGACCGTGGAGCTGACGCCCTGGCTCTGTACTCCTTCTATATAGGCGACCGCGGTGCGAGCCGCGAGGAATGGGTCTTCGCCAAAGTACTCAAAATTCCTGCCATTCAGGGGCGAGCGATAGATGTTCACTCCCGGTCCGAGCATGAAATGAACGCCCCGGGCGCGCGCGTCCTGGCCGATGACGGTCCCCACTCGCTGTGCCAAATCCGGATCCCACGCCGCCGCCATGCCGACGCCGCCAAAGGCGGTGGATGCGCCGTAATTGCGGACGCCAATCGGCCCATCCGACATCTTCAGCCGCGGGAAATGAATGTGAGGAATGTCGCGAATGTAGAAATCATCTACGCCGCCGATCAGGTCCACTTTCTCTTCCAGAGAAAGCTGCTTGAGCAGCGAGTCAACGCGGGCTTCGATGTCCGCCGGAGACGGTTGCGCCGTCTGGCACAGCGCCGGGAGAACGAAGAGTAGAAGAACCGCACCAACCCGTTGGGCTTTAATACAGCAGGATCCTGCGCATCATGCCAGCCTCCGCTTTAGCAGTTCTCACCGTTGCACTCTTCCCGAGCCATCGCCTTTGAGCAGGGCGTTCACTTCGTCCGCGGTGGAGCGGCTGAAGTCCCCTTGCTGGGAATGCTTCAGGCAGCTCGTGGCCACCGCAAACTCGAGCGCCTCCTGATGGGTGGGCAGCACCTGAAAGCCGTAAATCAGTCCCGCGGCGAAGGAGTCGCCCGAGCCTACGCGGTCCACAATGTGAGTGATTTCGTAGGAGCGGCTCAGACTGAACTTCTGCCGGTCGTTGAGACAAGCCGACCAGCCGTTGTGCGATGCGCTCTTCGATTCGCGCAGGGTGATGGCGATGGCCTTCAGGTTCGGATACTCGGCCAGGACCTTGGCGGTCAGCTTTTCGTATTGCGCGCGATCGAGCTTGCCGGAGTGCACGTCCACTTCGGCCTCGATGCCCAGCGCCATTTGCACGTCTTCTTCGTTGGCGATGGCGATATCTATATTCTTTACCAGTTCGCGCATCACTTCCGCGGCGGGCTTTCCCCACTTCCACAGGTTCTTGCGATAGTTCAAATCGCAGGACACCGTAATTCCCTTGCCCTGCGCCTTCTTCGCCGCCTCGAGCGCCAGGTCGGCCGCCGAACTGCTGATGGCGGGAGTAATGCCGGTGACGTGGAACCAGCCTGCGCCTTCCAGGGCGCGGTCCCAGTCGATGGCTCCGGGCTTGGCCAGCGCGATGGCGCTGTTCTCGCGATCGTAGACCACCTTCGAAGGACGCTGGTTGGCGCCAGCCTCGACGTAGTAGACGCCCATCCGCCCCTTGCCGCGCACGATCCTGGAGGTGTCCACGCCGAAGCGGCGCAGTTCGCCGACCACGGCATCGGCAACCGGATTCTTGTCGGGTAGAACGGTCACGAACGCCGCGGGCAGGCCCAACTGCGAGAGCGCGACCGCCACGTTGGCCTCGCCGCCTCCAAAGGTCGCCACGAACTGCCCGGTTTGAAGAATGCGTTCGAAGCCCGGCGGCGCGAGCCTCAGCATGATTTCGCCAAAAGTTACGGTCGTCTTTGCCATTGTCCCTATGTTGCGGTCCCTTGTGGATTTTCTTTGCGAGCTTTGCGGTGAACAGCTCCCGACTCAAGCCAAAGCTCGGGCGGAATGGGCCACCCGCCCCGCAAAGGACGCAAAGAAATTCCATCGCTTCACGGCTGATGCCAGCTTAGCGATGCTTCTTTTCCTTGCCTGCCACCAGTTCGGCGCCGAGGGTCGCCAGAACGACGTCCTCGCTCGAGGAAAGGCCGCTGACGGCCACGGCGCCGACCACCTCGCCGTCTCTCCACACCGGGATGCCGCCGCCCCATCCTACAAACTTGGGATCGCCATAGTAAGCGATATCGTGGCCCTTCTCCGGGTGCCGGACCTTCTCTCCGATGTCCTGGGTCGATTTGCGCTCCCGCGCTGCGGTCCATGCCTTGTTGGCAGCGATGCGGATGGAAGAGACCGGAGCGCCGTCCATGCGGGCGAAGGCGATCAGCTCGCCGTGCGAATCGGCCACTGCAATTACGGCGGCCTTTTTCTGATGCAACGCCTTTTCCACGATCCGGTCGATGATTTGTTTGGCTTCGGAGTAGTCGATGGTCTGGGTGGTTTTCATTGACCCCTTCTGGATCGGGCAAGCGCACGAGCGGAATGGATTGTAAATCAGGCGCAAGCCGAACAGCCAATTCAGTGTGAACTGCCATTTCAGGGCAATAGTGCGCTTGAGCAAAAAAAAACCGGACCAGGCAGGAATGCCTGGTCCGGGATAACCCAAGTTTAGAACTCGAACTTCAAGGCGAACTGAATCAGACGAGCCTGAGCGTTGCCGATCGTACTGGTCACAACTCCGAAGTTGGGGTTGTTCGCAGTGCAGCAGGTGCCGTTCGGCGGTCCGAACTGAGGATGGTTGAAGAGGTTGAAGAACTCGGTGCGGAATTCGATGTTCCCCCATTCACCGATGGCAGTCTTCTTGAATACCGCCCAGTCGAAGTTGTTGATGCCCTGCTGACGCAGGGTTGGATCCACACGCGACTCGTCGCCGAAGCTCCAAGCCGCAGGATCGGTGAAACAGGCCGTGTTGAACCACCCGCCCAGCTTGGCCGTCGGACTTCCGGACACTTCCTTGTCGCAACCCGGCACGACGTTCGGTCTGAGACTGCCGATGCCGAGGCCCGCGCCCGAAAGTGAATTCCCTTTGCCATAGCTGATCTTCACCGGGAATCCGCGCTGGAAGGTGGTTATGCCGTCAATCCCCCAGCCCGAAACCACTTTACCGGCAACGCCGTTTACTCCACTGAAGTACTTCTTGCCACGACCAAAGGGCAGGTCAAGTACATAGCTGATGACCAGGCGTTGCGAAACGTCTTGTGACGAAATCGAACGCTCGCCCGCCAGATTGTTCCAATCCTGGATATCGCCTACGCCGCCCGACGTTCCGCCCTCTAACCACGAGGTGAGAGTGTCGGTGTTGGAGAGCAGCTTGGCGTTGGTGTAGGCGACCAGCATGGTGCCGCCACCCTGGAAGCGCTTGGTGACCGTGGCCTGCAGCGAGTTGTAGCTGCTGCCGCAGCAGCCAAAGCCGTTGAATTGCAGACCAGCATACTGCGGGAAAGGCCGGTCGAGCTGACCTTGAGTGAGCTTGCCGGGCTGCAAGTTGCCGGGGAGAGGCACGCTAAACGGATAAGACCGTAACCGGTTGAGCGATGGCAACAGGCTGTCCCGCATGCAAACTGCTGCTGCGCCTGGTTGATGAAGCTATCCGGTATCTGGTTCACGTTGGTATTGAACTGCTCCAAATGGACGCCGTGTGAACCCGCATAGGCCACATCCGCGAAGAAGCCTCCGGGCAATTCGCGCTGGATACCAAAATTCCACTGTTCAACGTATCCGTACTTTTGCTTGGTGAAGGCGGTCGCGCTAAGAGGTTGCTGATTGAGGCCGTACAGGGACACATTGGGTTGAGGGTTCCGGCCAGCCACCGGCACCAGGTTGTTCGCGCCCGCTGGTGCGGTATTGAACGGTCCCTGACCGAGACAGACGAAGTTGGCCGCACCCGGCGCGGTCAAAGTGCAGGTGTTTTGATTCAAGGTAGCCGCAGGAGTCAGTCCCTTGTCGTTGCTGGCAAAGAACGGTGAGGTTGCGCTGCTCACCGGGTCAATGTAGGGGTTGGTCCCGAACGAGACATAGTTGGGAATGAAGAATATTCCATAGCCACCCCGGATCGACCGTCTTCTGATCCCAGCTATAGGCGAATCCGAGCCGAGGTGAGAATTCCTTCTTGGAGAGCGGCAGGTTGTTCCGGCCGTCGTTCACGCCCGTCTTGACCAGGAAGAGGTCTCCGGGACACGCACTGCCCGCCGCCGCTGCAACCGGTAACCGAGGAATTGGCCACGTCAGGATTGAAGTAGGTCATCTTGTCAAAGCGTTCTGACCACGGACCCTGGAGTTCGTAGCGCAGTCCGAGGTTCACAGTCAGCTTGCTGGTGGGGTGGTAGTTGTCGCCAAAGTAGAAGGCCCGGTAGGTTTGCTTGCCTGAAACCGGGCCTGAAATGACCAGCGAGCCGTTGGTCTGGTTGCCGAACGCAGCGCCCTGCTCCCAATCCGTAGCCCAACAGGAAATCAGCAAAGTCGATTCCACCAGTCGCGCCGGTAGCGTTTTGCGCCAGACTCTGGGTCCACGATCCGTTAAAGGAGATGAGGCCTCCTCCGGTGTTGGTCTGCAGGTAATTGTCATAGCCTTCTTCAAGCTGACCACCCCAGACGAAGGTGTGGCGCCCGCGAATCATCGTGATCTGCGGAGAGAAGTTCCACTGGGTGTTGAAGTCGTTGATTGAGCTCTGCCCCTGGCTGCAGGTGATGTTCGTGTCGCTGACACCGAAGCAAGGCGTCAGAGGCGTGCGCTCGGTATCGGGTACCAGGGCGTTGTAGGCCGCGGGCCAGCCTTCCTGGGTCACGTCGAAAGCCGGAATTGATGGGCAGGCGCAGATAGTGGAAGCGGCTGATGCTGATGTTGAAGTCAGCAATGGTGGTCGGACTAAATGTGTGGGTGTAACCGACGGCGAGGCTCTTGCTGCGAGTGTTCTCAGCGCAGCGATCCTTGCAGAGGCCGGTGCCGAATGGATCCTGCGCCAGGCTCAACAGCTTCCAGTAGGAAAAGCGTCCGAATACACGGTTGCTGGCGTTGATGTTCTGGTCCACGCGGCCGACATACTCATCCACGTTCCCGCCGGTGCTGGCCGCCTTGATGAAATTGTTCGTCAAAGCGCCGTGGGGTTGGTCGGCAGCGGAATAAATTTGAGCAAGAACTGCGGACGTCGGATTGATGCGACCCGCCGGAATGATGTTGCCCGCAAACGGAGTGCGAGTGTTAGTCGGTGGTCAGAGCGAGTCGGGATCGACCGAGAGTGGATCAAAGATGGTCGGCACGCCGGCGGCGGAAAAGTCACCGGTTCGTTCGGCGGCGGTTGGAACCGTAGTCGTAAATACCGTGCCTGACCGCAGGCGATACGCTTCCCAGCTGAAGAAGAAGAAAGTCTTGTCCTTGATCGCGGGACCGCCAAAGGTCGCTCCGTACTGGTTCTGGGTAAACGGCGGCGGCTCATTCTTGATGCCGGCCGCGATCTGAGACCCCTTCAGGAAATATTCGTTGGAGTTGAAAACCTTGTTACGCAGGTACTCATACGCCGACCCGTGAAACTTGTTGGTTCCCGACTTCGTGCTCAGATTGATCACACCGCCGGAGAACTTGCCCCATTCCGGACCCAGGTTGTTGTATTGCACCTTGAATTCCGCGATCGAGTCCTGGGTCGGGGTCAACAGCGGCAAGTTGATGTAACCGATGTTGAGGGGCTGGCCGTCCAGATATTCCGCGCTTTGGTTGGCGAAAGAACCGCCAATCTGATAGTTGGCAAAATCAAAGGGGTTCTTGCCCACAGGCGAACCCGTGGTGTTTCCCTGCGGAATCACCGACGGAGCGACGGCGGCCAGACTGTATATGTTGCGTCCGTTCAGGGGCAGTTCGTTGGCCTTGCGCTGCTCGACCACCTGACCGAGAGACGATGTTTCCGACTGCAGAAGCGGTGTTTCAGAAGTCACTTCGACTGTCTCTGTGGCCTGGCCGATGGGCAGCGCTACATCGATCTTCGAGCTCTGCTGCACTTGCACCACGACTGGCTCTTGCGTGATCCGTTTGAACCCTGCCTTCTCAACTTCAATCCGGTAATTTCCCGGAATCAGGTTCACGAACGAATAGAGCCCGTCGGCTCCTGTTGGCTGGATGCGCTTTTCCGCCGTTCCCAGGTTGGTCAACGTGACCCGGGCATCGCCGATGGCAGCGCCGGAAGGATCAGTAACCAGTCCTGTGATCGAGCCGTAGGTTGACTGCCCTTGAACGAAGATGCAGGTTGAGAAGGCAACAAACAAGGAAAGAAGCAGCGAAAACGCTCGGCGAGAAATCATTAACCCACCCCCACACGAAGTGCACAGAATTAGAACCCTGTGTGATCCGACCTTCTTGGGTCGGATTCCGGCGCGACTTATAATGCTCCCCGCGTTTTGTCATACCCGATAGAACGTTGTCAAGAACAAAGCAAAGGCTCTCATCCAAGTAAACGATTACCTAAAGATGAATCTAATGGTTTTCAGTCATCCGAACACAATGGGATTGGGTGCGTTTTGTCCAACATTCGTGAGGTTTGTCGCGCTTCTGACCTCGGTTCACCCCGTTCGCCGCGCGCAGGTCACGGTTTCGGTTGTGTGCAATCATCGGTTGGGCACGATATGCTAACTGGGAAGGTTCCGACGTTACTATTGTCATGCTGCGCATCGCGTGTATTCCCATTCTGGTCTGCTGCATAGCCCTGGTCATGGCGGCGGTGCCGGTATCGCTGTTTGAAACCAAGGCGCCACGCGGGCTGGATTTCGTCCTGCAAAATTCACCCACACCGCAGAAGTATCTGATCGAGACCATGCCCGGTGGCGTCGCGCTGTTCGATTACAACAACGATGGATTGCTCGATATTTTCCTGGTCAACGGCGGACGCGTAACCAGTCCCATGCGTCTGCCGGAGAATTTCGATCGCAAGAACCCGCGTTACTGGAACCGGCTGTATCGGCAAAACAAAGACGGCAGCTTCACCGACGTCACTGAGAAAGCGGGGTTGGCCAATGCCGGAGACGGCAACTACGGAATGGGAGTGGCCGTCGGCGATTACGACAATGACGGCTTCCCCGATCTCTACGTCACCAGCTACGGAAAGAATGTTCTCTATCACAACAATGGCGACGGCACTTTCACGGATGTGACCGCAAAGGCTGGTGTCGCGAGCTGGCGGCTGGTCGGTTTCAGCAGGCTTTTTCGATTACGACAACGATGGCAAGCTCGATCTGTTCGTCACGCGCTACATGGAGTGGGACACCAAACACAGCAAGACCTGCGGCGGAGAGTGGCACACCTACTGTCCTCCGGAAGAATTTCCCGCCACCACCAGCATTCTTTATCACAACAACGGAGACGGCACTTTTACCGACGTCAGCCAGAAGTCAGGGATTGCCGCCAAGAAGGGCCGGGCCCTGGGCGTGGCCTTCGCCGACTACGATGACGACGGCTTCACTGATATATTCGTCGCCAACGACGGCATGCAACAGTACCTGTACCACAACAACCGCGACGGCACTTTTACCGAACGAGCCCTCGAAGCGGGCACGGCGCTGTCGGAGGATGGGCGCCGATTGTCCGGCATGGGAGTGGTTTTTCAGGACTATGACAACGATGGCCGGCCCGACGTGATCGTGACTGAGCTTCCCCGAGAAATCTATGGCGTTTACCATAACGAGGGCAACGGCACGTTCAGTTATGGCAGTCTCGAGACCGGCCTCGGCGTGCTCTCCAGCGGAAGCTCGGGCTGGGGGGTTGGCCTGGAAGACTTTGGCAACGATGGCTGGAAGGATCTTTTTGTCGCGCAGGGCCACGTTCTGGACAACGTCGAGCAGATCGATCCTTCGCTGCACTATTGGGAGCTGCCACTGTTGGCGATGAATCACAACGGCCGTTTCGAGCGCGCTGATTCCGGCAGCCCTACTCCTGCAGCGGGCCGCGGGGCCGCCTTTGGCGACCTGAATAATGACGGGTGGCAGGATGTTGTTATGACGGTCCTGGGTGGGCCTCCGCAGATCTTTTTCAACCGCGGCGGCAAACAGCACTGGCTGGTCATCTCGCTGCGCGGCACGCGCAGCAATCGGGACGGCTTCGGGGCTCGCGTCCGGGTGAACGGACAGACTCGATTCGCCACCTCGGCCGGAAGTTATCTTTCATCCAGCGACAAGCGCCTGCATTTCGGACTGGGAGCGGCCGAGACGGCGAAAGTAGAAATTGCCTGGCCTTCGGGAACGCGCCAGACATTGAATGACGTTCACGCCGACCAGTTCCTAGAGGTCCGCGAACCGGAGAAACCTTGATCCGAATCCTGTTGATGTTTTGGCTGGCATGGCAGACGGTGTCGCCCGAGGCTCTGCAACATTTGCAGGCGGGCGCGGAGGCCGAGAAACAGCGGCACTTCGACGTTGCCATCGCCGAATTCAAGAAGGCGACCGAACTAGCGCCCACGCTGGCAGAAGCTTTCGTAAATCTTGGCCAAGCCTACATGGAACACCAGGATTATGGCGCCGCGATCGCTCCCCTCAAGCACGCGGTCGAATTGTCTCCGAACCTGGCGGGCGCGCACCAGTTGCTGGGATACGCGCTCCTGGCGCAGGGCTATAACGCCGAGGCGATTCCGCACTTGGAAAAGGTCCAGGAGCGGACGGCGTTGGGAATCGCGCAGATCGGGACCGGGCAGTTGCAGGCAGGCGGTGGAAAATCTACAGGCGGCGCTGGCCCAGCACCCCAATGATCCCGATTTGCTTTACTATCTTGGTCGCGCCAGCGGCCTGCTTTCCAAGCAGGCGATTGACACGCTGCAGGCGGCGTATCCTGATTCCGCGCGGGCCCACCAGGCACTCGCGGAGAACTACTACGTGCTGCGGCAAATGCCCCAGGCAGAAAAAGAGTTTCTCGAAGCTTTGCGGCTTCGCCCCGACACTCCGGAGCTGCATCTGGAACTCGGGCTGGTCTACGCCGGCTCGGCGCAGTGGCCGAAGGCCGAAGAGGAGTTTCGCGCCCAGACCAAACTGCAGCCGGGAAATGCCGAGGGCGCGTATCGCCTGGGCACCGCGCTGTTGCAGCAGGGTAAGGCGAGCGAAGCCAGAACAGAATTGCAGCGTGCCGATCGTTTGCAGCCGGAAATGCCGGAGACCCTTTACTCGCTGGGCAAAGCCGCGGCGCTCGCCGGCGACCCGGCAGCCGCCGAAAAGGCGTGGACAAAATTGCTTTCCATCGAGAAGGCTTCCAGCCTCGCCGCGCAAACGCACTTCGCGCTGGCAGGTCTTTACCGAAAACAAGGAAAGACAGCGGACGCCGAGCGCGAAACGCGGGAGTTCCAAAAATTGCAGAATCCTGCTGCTCAACCAGAAAGGACGCAGTAGTAGTGCAGCTCGAAAGCCAACACTAACTATGCACAAACTTAAAGTCCTTGGAAGAGTAATTGAATCCGGACTGGTCGCCATCGTGCGAACCAATAGCTCGGAGCAGGCCACCCGCATCGCGGAGGCCTGTGCTCGCGGAGGCGCGGCAGCGATTGAGATCACGTTTACGGTGCCGGGCGCGGCCGCCGTGATTGAACACCTCGCCAAAGAATACAAGTCGGGCGAAATTCTGATCGGCGCCGGAACAGTGCTCGATCCGGAGACCGCTCGCATCGCGATTCTGGCCGGAGCCCAGTACATCGTCAGCCCGTCGGTGAGCATTGAAAGCGCGCGCCTGTGCAACCGTTATCAGATTCCTTATATGCCAGGCGCGGGAACCATGCGCGAGATTGTGGACGCGATGGAGTGCGGCGCTGACATCGTGAAACTCTTCCCCGGCGAAACTCTGGGGCCAGCCTTCGTGAAGGCAGTGAAAGGTCCGTTGCCCCAGGCCTCTCTGATGCCCACCGGAGGCGTAAGCGTCGACAACGTCACGGACTGGATCAAAGCGGGGGCCGTAGCAGTCGGCGTGGGCGGCAGCCTCACCGCGGGCGCTGAAAAAGGCAATCTGCAGCTGGTCACTGACACGGCGAAACAGTTTGTGGAGAGGATTCGACTCGCTCGGGGAAAATAGCAGCTCCTTCCAACAACCATGAAGCCCTGGAAAAACGACGACGATCTCTTCGCTCTGGTGCGGCGGGAATTGTTCACCTGCGTGGTGGGCGACGTAATGGACAAGCTGGAACTGCAGCACCAGTTTCTGCCTCCCCAGATTCGCCCCTTGCGAGCGGACATGGTGATAGTCGGCCGCGCCATGCCCGTGCTGGCCGTCGACGTCTTCGCTGAGAAAGTTGTGGGTACGGCGAACCAGCTCATGGCGAAACCCTTCGGGCTGATGCTCGAAGCGCTCGATGATCTCCATCCCAACGAGGTCTACGTCAACACCGGGTCGTCACCGCGCAACGCGCTGTGGGGAGAGTTGATGAGCATCCGGGCCCGCAAGCTGGGCGCGAGCGGGGCAGTTCTGAACGGCTATACGCGCGATACCAAAGCGATCCTCGACCTGAATTTTCCCACGTTTTCCTGGGGACCCTACGGTCAGGATTCCTCGCCGCGTTACAAGGTGGTGGATTTTCGCGATCCCGCTCGAAATCGGCGCCGTCCGCCTGCGCCCCGGCGACATTCTCTTCGGGGACATCGACGGAGTCTGCGTCATTCCAACCGAAGCCGCCGACGAAGTTTTCGCTAAAGCCCTGGAAAAAGTCCGTGGCGAAAAGCTGGTCAGGAAGGCACTGGAAGAAGGCGGCAGTGCGGTGGCAGCATTCGAAAAGCACGGCATCATGTAATCGAGCAACTGAGAACGAAGAACCCAAAACTGGCAACTAGTCTTTATATTAGGTTAACCCTGTGCATGTTAACCGGTGATGTTGAACACATGAGGTTGACTACGCAATGATATCCATCGACCTGTCCGGCAAATCGATCCTCATCACGGGCGCTCTCGGCGCGATCGCCGAACCGATGGTCTGCAAACTGGTCGAAGCCGGCGCAACGCTCATCCTGTTAGACATCAAGCCCGAAGACGCAGCCGCCCAAACTCTACGTGACTGGAAAATTCCAACCGCCTCGTATGTGTACTTCCCGACTGACATCACGGATTCTGCCGCGCTGGCGCGGGTAGTGACAGAATCCTTCCGTCGCTTCCCTGCCCTCGATACTGTTCTCGGTCACGCCGGCGGCTGCGGGCTGCATCCTTTCGCAACGACTTCCGAAGCGGATTACGACCGAATCTTCCGCTTCAACTATTTCGCTCAGGTCAATCTGGCCCGCGCCGTATTCGCGCAATGGATCGAGCGCAAGATTTCCGGCCATCTGATTTTCACGTCATCGTACGTAGCGCGTATGCCCCACACCCGGATTCCTTCCTACGCTTCCGCCAAAGCGGCGCTGGAAACTTTCGCGCGCTGCATGGCGCTCGAGTATGCCGGGACGGGCATTCGCGTCAACCTGGTCTCTCCGGGAAATGTGGCTGCCGGAAGTTCGCTGAGAGTCTTTGACGAAGATCCCGCCTACCGGGAATTCGTGCTGAGAGTTTCTTTGGGAAGACGAAATAGTCCGGAGTCGATCGCAGATGCGTTTGTGTTTCTCTGCTCGCCGCTGGCCAACGAGATCAACGGCCAGACACTCAGTCCCGACTACGGAACCGGCATCGGCAACCGCCTATGAAAATTGGCCTGGGCCTCTATCGTCATATGCTGACGCGCGATTACTACGACTTTGCGCGCCAGGCTGGGTGCACGCATGTGGTCGTCCACCTGGTCGACTATTTCAACCAGGGCGCGTCGAATCCTCGCAACAATCAGCCTTCAGGCGGGAAATATGAGCCCTGGGGAAGAGCGGGGGATGCGGAGAAGCTTTGGACCGTCGAGGAGCTGAAAACTCTTCGCAGCGAAATTGAAGACGCGGGACTGGTCCTGGCAGCGATCGAAAATCTCGACCCGGCACATTGGCACGACATTCTTCTCGACGGCCCGCAGCGGCCACAGCAGATCGAGAAGATCAAAACAATTATTCGCCGCATGGGTGAAGCGGGTATTCCGGTGCTGGGATACAACTTCAGCCTGGCCGGCGTATGCGGCCGCGTAACCGCGCCGCTAGGGCGCGGACATGCCGTGACCCTCGGCATGGACGGTCCCGCCGAGGACGTTCCCATTCCGAATGGAATGATCTGGAACATGGTGTATGACCCCAACGCACCGCAGGGCACTCTGCCGTCTATTTCCCATGAGGAGTTGTGGCGCCGCCTGGAAAGATTTCTGGCAGAAGTGATCCCGGTTGCGGAACAATCCGGCGTGCGTCTGGCGGCCCACCCCGACGACCCGCCCATGCCGACCATGCGCCGCCAGCCTCGTCTGGTGTATCAGCCGGCGATGTATCAACGGTTGATCGATCTCGCTCCCAGCCGAAGCAACGCGCTCGAGCTTTGCGTGGGAACACTGGCGGAGATGACGGAAGGTGACATCTACGACGCCGTTGATCGCTACAGCAAGCAGGGGAAAATTGCCTACATCCACCTGCGAAATGTGGTGGGCAAAGTTCCCACCTACCGCGAGACATTCATCGACGAGGGTGATGTTGATATGCTGCGCATTCTCACTATCCTGGCCAACAACAATTTCGACGGCGTAGTCATCCCCGACCACACACCGCAGATGACGTGCGCGGCTCCCTGGCACGCCGGTATGGCCCACACCATCGGTTTCATTCTGGCCGCTCTGGCCATGCTAAAGACATCCTCCCAAACGCCTCGAGTCTCGTCCGAACCGTCCGACGTACGCGAGCTTTACGGGAGGCGGGAAATCCTGATGCCCGCGTCGACTGCTGCTCCTCCGCAGCATAAGGGACCTCTGATCATTGCCGCTTCCGTTTCCGCTCTCGGCGGCCTGCTTTTCGGGTATGACAACATCGTCATCAGCGGCGCCATTCACTATCTCGCGCTGTGTTTTAAGCTCGATGCCGCCGGGCATCGGCTGGGCTGCCGGGTGTGCTCTCATCGGATGCACCGTCGGCGCCGCCGGCGCAGGAGCGGTGGTTGATCGCATCGGTCTGAAAAAGGGGCTCGCGCTGTGTGCCGCTTGTTTTGCCCTGTCGTCAGTTGGCATGTGGTTTGCCGCCAGCCTCGGCCAATTCGTCATTTGGAGATTGATTGGCGGCCTGGGAATTGGCGCGGCGTCCATCATCGCGCCGATGTATATCGCCGAAATCGCTCCGGCCCGGCTTCGCGGCCGACTGGTGACGCTGTATCAACTGGGAATTGTGCTCGGCATACTGGCGGCCGTGTTCGTCAACATGCTGATCCAGCGCATGGGAGATGAGGCCTGGAACACCACTGTAGGCTGGCGCTGGATGTTTTTTGTTGGCGTGATTCCTGCGCTGCTGTTCGGAGCGACAATCGTGCCCGCGGTGGAGAGTCCGCGCTGGCTCATGAAGATGGGCCGGCGGGAAAACGCGCTGGCCGTGCTCTCGAAAATAGACGACCGGACCACCGCGTTAGCCGAAGCTGGGCAGATTCAGGAGTCCCTCACGCTTGAGGAAGGACATCTCTCCGAACTGTTCACCACCTTCCGCCGGCCCCTGCTGATCGGAATCATGCTCGCGGGATTTTCGCAGCTAAGCGGCATCACGCCTTTGTTCTCTTTTCTGCCGGAAATTTTCAGGTCCGCCGGAACGGCCACCAGTGACGCTTTTCGCCAGTCGGTGCTGGTCAGCCTGGTGAATCTTGTCTTCACCCTGTTTGCTCTGTGGCTGGTTGATCTCTCTGGACGCAAGAGGCTGATTCTCGCGGGCACGTTGCTGCAGTCTGTTTCCTTCGCGATGGTGGGCTGGTTTTATCACGTTGATGGCAGTGGGCTGGCCGTGCTGATTTTCGTGATGACCTTCGTGGCCGGTCACGCTTTCGGTAATGGGGTCGCCTGCTGGGTCATCATCTCCGAGATTTATCCGACCAAGGTTCGCGGGCGCGCCATGTCGATTGCCACAACCGCGCTGTGGGTTGTCGGATATCTGGGCAATCAACTCTTTCCTCTTATGCAGAAGCACTTTGGCAGCGACGGCACATTCTGGTGTTTCAGCGCCGCGGCCTTGCTGAATTTGTTGTGCGTACTCTGGCTGGTGCCGGAGACCAAGGGTCGCACACTGGAAGACATCACCCGCTTCTGGGCTGCACGACGGCCACGTGAGACGTAGCGTCGCGGTCGCGGCTGTCCTGAGGGCGTCCCGCCCTCAGCACCTCGACCGCTGTGATGCGACAGGGGCCAAGAGCATCGCAGGCCGCGCCACAAAATCCGGGGGTGGGAAGCCGGCGCTACTTGTCGGCGGGCAGAATTGGAAATCCTAGTTCTTTCAGCTCACCATTCAACTGCTTCACCGATTGGAAGCGAATCGCACGGATTCCCACGGCGCGCGCTCCTTGAACGTTCGGTTCCTTATCATCGAGAAAAAGCGCTTCTGACGCCGCCACGCCAACTCCGCGCAGACTATGCTCGTAAATCGCCGCTTCGGGTTTGATCAGGCTCACCTCGGCCGAGAAGGTCAGATGATTGAACTGATCCAGCCACGCGAACTTCTGCCGCACATAACCGACCATTTCATGGGGCATATTGGAGAGCAATCCAGTTTTGACTCCCGACATATGCATCTGCCTCAGCCATTCCACCATTGTCGGATTGTCGTGACCCCACATTTCAAGGTCCCATTGGCGAAGTTGGCCGATTTGCTCCGGTGTGAGTTGCGTGCCGGCGTCCTTTGTCAACCCAGACCAGTAAGCCTCGGGAGAAAGATCTCCGCGGTCGTAGCGGAGCCGGTCGCGGTCCCAAAGTTTGCGGAAAGGGACAGGATCCATCCCAAACGGGGCTGCCATGCGTCTCATTTCTTCCGTGGAGGGCGGGTAGCAGAGAACTTCGCCGTAGTCCAAAATCACGGCTTTTATCTTCGAGGGGTTTGAGCGATCCATTCAGCCTCCCCATCCATATTCTCGCGTGACAGGAATTGAGTCCAATGAATTGAAGTTTGCCCTGTGATAACTTGTGGGCGGCTTGCGATGTCGGAGAAGTTCACCGGGCCACATTTCTGAGGGGTTGGAGTCCGCATGAAGCTCAATGCAACCTTGCTGAAGAGTACGGTAGTGGCCGCTCTGGGTGGCCTTCTTTTCGGATTCGACACGGCGGTCATCTCCGGCACCACCGGTGCACTGACCCAGACCTACGGCCTCACGCCATTTCTTTTGGGAGTAACCGTCTTCAGCGCGCTCTTCGGAACGGTTCTGGGCGCGATGCTCGCCGGGTTTCCAGGTGAACGTTTCGGACGGCGCGACAGCCTGCGGTTGATGGCCGTTCTGTATCTGATATCAGGTCTGGGCTGCGCCTTCGCCTGGAACTGGTACGCCCTGGTCTTCTTTCGCTTCATCGGCGGATTGGGCGTGGGCGGCTCTTCGGTGCTCGGGCCCATGTACATCGCGGAAATTGCGCCGGCCAAATTGCGTGGCCGCCTGGTTGGGGTCTTTCAGTTCAACGTCGTGTTCGGAATTCTGGTCGCATACTTCTCAAACTACGTCATCAGTCTGCAGCACTTCGGCGCCGCGGAATGGCGTTGGGAACTCGGGCGTGACTGCAATTCCCGCTGCGCTGTTCTTCGTGATGTTGTTCACCATTCCGCGCAGCCCGCGCTGGCTGGTCAAAAAGGGGCGAGTGGCTGAAGCCCGAGAAGTCCTGCAGGCGACGGGAGACGAGAACTACGAGCATGACCTACAGGAGATCGTCGCCTCCATCGGCGCCGAGCAAAATCAGGCCACCGAGAAACTTTTCTCCCGAAAATTCGCATTCCCGATTTTTCTCGCGGTCAGTATCGGAATGTTTAACCAGCTTTCCGGCATCAACGCGATCCTCTACTACCTGAATGATATTTTCGCCCACGCCGGTTTCAGCAAAGTCTCCGGCAACCTGCAGGCGGTCGCAATCGGCGCCACCAACCTGCTTTTCACCATGATCGCGATGTCGGTGATTGACCGACTCGGCCGCAAGACTCTTCTGCTGGTCGGTTCGGTTGGGACTGCCGCGTGCCTGGCCGGGGTGTCGGTGATTTTCTTCACGGGCCAGCACCAGAGCCTTCTGGTTTGGCTTCTGGTAGGCTACATTGCATTTTTCGCTTTCTCCCAAGGCGCGGTGATCTGGGTCTACCTTTCCGAAGTTTTCCCTAATTCGGTCCGCGCCCAGGGCCAGAGCTTGGGGAGCTTCTCGCATTGGTTTATGAATGCTGCCATCTCCCTGATTTTCCCGCTCATGGCCGCGTCATCGGGCGCTTATCCGTTCGTGTTCTTTGCCGTAATGATGGTGCTGCAGTTCTTCGTCGTGCTGTTCGTCTATCCGGAAACCAAGGGCTTGTCTCTTGAAGAGATGCAGAAGAAGCTGGCGATCAGTTAGGTTAGTCGGCGGCAGGCACAGGGCTCGTAATAGTCATAGCCCGCGTGGAGGCGGCTGTCCTCAGCCGTCGGGCCGAGCAAAGCTCGGCTAGCTGCAAGCGGCGCGCAAATGGTTCGGAGTGACCGGTGGGGCTTCGAAGGGTGGAGCAGGCCTGCAGACAGGCTGCCCTGACGCAAAGGGCTTCAGCCTCTGAGGTACCTCAGCGGCTGAAGCCGCGCCGTAATAGCGACTTAATGCAGCGCTAAATGCGCTGCTCCACCCGAATCGAAGCCCTCCCAGCGTCACAATTCCAGACTGACCACGACTGTTCACTCAAATCCCTATGACGTTAGCGAGATTCTGAGTTAGGATGCGCTCTATGTCGACGCACTCTCTCTCGCGACGTTCCTTTCTCGCAATGTCCGCCATGCTGCCGTTGTCGTTGCGCGCATTTGCGGCGACCTCGATTCCGGTAGGTCTCGAACTGTATTCCGTCCGCAATGCATTGAAGGACGATCTCACGGGCACAGTGCGCACCGTCGCGAAAATGGGATACCAGTGCGTCGAGTTCTATGCTCCTTATTTCGATTGGACCGAGCCGCAGACCAAAGAGATGAGAAAGCTTCTCGACGATCTAGGCGTTCGCTGCTTCTCCACCCACAACGACAGTTCGTATTTCACTCCGGAAAAGCTCAAGCGCGCCGCCGACATGAATCTGACCCTGGGGAGCAAGTATGTGATCATGTCGAGTTCGCAGCCCAAGCCGGGTCTGGACGGATGGAAGGAAGTCGCGGATACCCTCAATTCCGCCGCCGACCAGCTCGCGCCAACAGGCCTCAAGACGGGCTACCACAATCACGAACTGGAATTTACTCCGGTCGATGGCAAACGTCCCATTGAAATCCTAGCGAAGAACACGAAGCCATCGGTCGCGCTGCAATTTGACATAGGGACGTGTCTGAAAGCGGGTTCCGACCCGGTAGCGTGGATCCGCGCCAACCCGGGGCGAATTAGATCCATTCACTGCAAAGATTGGGCGCCCGGTCCTGATAAGGGCTACAGCGTTCTGTTTGGTGAAGGCGCGGCGGACTGGAAGGGCATCTTCGCGGCAGCTGAACGCGTTGGTGGCGTCGAGTATTATCTGGTCGAACAGGAAGGCAGCAGATTCTCCGAGTTCGACACCGCAAAGAGATGTCTGGAGACATTCCAACGACTACACTCAGCGTAATGCCTCACCTTCTTCGGTTCATCTGCCCGCAGATCGATAAGGTTGTGGGTAGGCATCGCCATCGCACCGGTTGCCGGGGCGGGATGGACGTTCCATGAGAGTTTTGTTGGTGGACAACGAGTCAGCAGTACCAAGAAATGATCGTATCCGTGCTTGAGAAAGGCTGGCCACGTCGTTGTAACCGAAACGAACGGGAACAGAGCTCTCCGTCGCTACTCTGAGGAAGGCCCGCTCGATCTTTTGCTAACTGAGATCGAACACAAAGGCATGAACGGAGTCAAACTGATCCATGCCATTCACAAGAAAACTCGAAAACAGGATGTGCGAATGGTCACGGGTTGGCCCATCCTGCTGAAACCGTTTACGAATAAACAGTTACTCGATTTCATCAAACCTAACTGCTTTGATTAGGTGTCTGGCTCCACCTCTCCACGACGGTTAAGCGCCAAATACGCGGAAATTGTTTTCCGCCAACCCGCCGACTTCGCACTTGATCGCATACAGTCCGCCGGCCAACCGGTCGCCGGGCGGCGCATCGGCCGATGCAGTGGTGACGAAAAGCGTTCTGAGATCGGCACCACCAAATGTGCACGTCGTAATATTTTTTACCGGCATGTCGATGACGCGATCAATCTTGCCATCCGGAGCGACGCGAACGATACATCCGCCGTAGTATCGGCAGTTCCACAGATAGCCCTCGGCATCCATGGTTGAGCCGTCCGGCAATCCGCGTTCGAAGTTCGCGAAGAAAACGCGTTCATTTGCAATCGCGCCGGTGGCGCGATCGTAATCGTAAGACCAAATCGTATTCGCCAGCGAATCTCCAAAATAAAAACGGCGCCGGTCGGGAGTCCAGGCCAGCGTGTTGGAGATGCCAACATCTCGCCGGCGAACAGTCACGGCGGCGCCCGGATCGATTCGATAAAGGATGCCATCCTTTCCGCCAGCTTCAGCCGACGATCCGTCCGGGTTCACGTTGTTGCGCATCGAGCCCACCCACAACGAACCGCGCGGATCAACGCGCGCGTCATTGAAACGGACGGCCGGCCATCCCTCCAGGTTGTAAATGGGTTCATGGCAAAGATCCGTAGCCGGCTCCCATAAGATCACGCCGGAGCCGAGAACCACTGCCAGCACGTCATGGCGGTCGGTCAACGTGATCGCCGTGACTGGCACATCGAAAAACCAGGTCCGTACGCACTGGTCCGCCAATGTGAAGCGATGAATAAGGAAGCGATTGATGTCAGTCCAGTAGACCGCGGAATGCACCGCATGCCAGACCGCACCTTCGCCGCACCGGTCGCCGGTGGGTGCGACACAAACTGGTTGCGATGCAATGGGCCGTGAAATTACTGCACCCCGATCCCGGCGAGGAGGCCGCCGTCCACCAGGTAATCGCCGCCGGTGCAAAACGACGCCCGGTCCGAGGCCAGGAATGCCGCCAGCTCCGCCACTTCCTCCGGCGTCCCAATGCGCCCGAGGGGATGCGCCTGGCCCCAACGTTGGAACACCTCTGCGAGCGGAACTCCGGGCGCGAAATTTCCCGCCGAGCGTTCGAGCATCGGAGTTCGTATTGATCCTGGGCTGATCGAATTCACTCGTATGTTGTCTGCAGCGTGATCGAGAGCCAGGGCGCGCGTGAGGCTGTGCACGGCGCCTTTGGATGTCGCATACGCGGCGACCCCACGCTGGCAAGCGTGACCCTGCACCGACGCCAGGTTGATGATCACTCCCCCGCCCCGCTTTTTCATCTCCGGGACTCCATAGTGCGCCAGAAGATAAATGCTACCTACATTTACCATCAGGCACCGGTTCCAGGTTTCCAGATCGGTTTCCACCACAGTGCCAAACGGATGAAACGCAGCCCCGTTGACGATGATGTCCAGGCCGCCAAATTCTTTCACGGCTTTCGCCACCGCTCGCCTGCACAGCATCCGCGCGAGTGACATCGCACTGCTCCACGTGCAAACTCAATCCGCTGGCCTTGGCTTCGAGTGCCAGTTCCTGATTCGCGGCCGCTTCGATCCCGCAACCCAGAACGTTGGCTCCGCCCGCGGCAAAGCGCTTGGCAATCGCGCGTCCGATGCCGGTGGTGCCGGTGACAATCGCAACTTTCCCGTCAAATTCCTTCATGCAAGATTCTCTCTTTGGCTTTTAGCATCCAGCTCTAGCTTCTAGCTCCTGGCTATTCCTTCCAAGCTTGTGTAGCCAGAAGCTAGAAGCCAGAAGCTGCCTTAATGACTCTCTCTCGGTATTCCGGCGCCACGGGAGCCGACTAGAAAATCCAGATCCGCACCGCGGTCTGCTTGCAGGACATGATCAATGTAGAGCTTTTGATATCCGCCGGTTGCCAGTGGGGGCGCCGGCGTCCACGCGGTTCGCCTGCGGACCAGTTCTTCAGGCGACACGCAAAGCTCCAGCTTGCGTGCTTCCACATCCAGCTCGATTTCATCGCCATCGCGCACCAGGGCCAAAGGCCCGCCACTCGCCGATTCCGGCGTTACGTGCAGCACCACGGTACCGTAGGCAGTTCCACTCATGCGCGCATCGGAAACGCGGACCACATCGGTGATTCCGCGTTCCAGCAGTTTTTTTGGTATCGGCATGTTTCCAACTTCGGGCATACCCGGATAGCCCTTCGGTCCGGCGCCCTGCAGGACCATCACCGAGTTCTCATCAACATCAAGCGCAGGATCATCTACCCGCTTCTTGAAATCTTCGATGTCGCTGAATACCACCGCCCGACCGCGATGCTTTAGTAAATGAGGACTCGCGGCGGAAGGCTTGACTACCGCACCTCCCGGAGCCAGATTGCCGCGGAGGACGGCGATGCCGGCCCGCTCCTTGATCGGTCTTTTGCGGCTATGAATTACTTCTGCGTTCCAGCACGGGGCATCGGCAGTGTTCTCGCCCATCGTCTTGCCGTTTACGGTCAGCGCGTCGCGGTTGATCAGGTCGCCCAGAGCGCGAACCACGGCGGGGACGCCGCCAGCGTAGTAGAAATCTTCCATGAGGAACTTGCCGGAAGGCATCAGGTTCACCAGGAGTGGAAGGGCGTGTCCGAGGCGATCAAAATCGTCGAGCTCAAGCTTGACGCCAACCCGGCCCGCCAGCGCCAGCAAATGCAAAACGGCGTTGGTTGATCCGCCAATCGCCGCATTCACCCGAATGGCGTTCTCGAAGGCCTTCCGCGTCAGGATCTGCGACATCTTCACATCGTCGTGCACCATCTCGACAATGCGTCTGCCCGCTTCTTGCGCCAGCACGTAGCGTCGCGAATCAACGGCGGGGATCGTCGCATTCTGCGGCATCCCCATGCCCAGCGCCTCCACCATGCAAGCCATCGTCGATGCCGTTCCCATGGTCATGCAGTGGCCCGCCGAGCGCGACATACAGGATTCGGCGTCCATGAAGTCGGCGCAACTCATCTTGCCGGCGCGCACATCTTCACTCATCTGCCACACGCTGGTGCCTGACCCGATGGTTTCGCCGCGGAAGTGTCCATTGAGCATAGCGCCGCCCGAAACCACGAGCGCCGGCAGATCGCAACTGGCCGCTCCCATCAGCAGCGAAGGCGTGGTCTTGTCGCAGCCGCAAAGCAGAACTACTCCGTCAATTGGATTTCCACGGATCGATTCCTCCACGTCCATGCTCACCAGGTTGCGGAAGAGCATGGCGGTCGGCCGCAGGTTCGTCTCCCCCAGCGACATCACCGGAAACTCCAGCGGGAACCCGCCGGCCTCGTACACGCCGCGCTTGACTCGGTCGGCAATCAGCCGGAAGTGAGCATTGCACGGGACCAGTTCCGACCAGGTGTTGCAAATTCCGATCACCGGCCTGCCATCGAACAAGTTGGAGGGAAAGCCCTGGTTCTTCATCCACGAACGATGAATGAATCCATCTTTATCCTGCAGGCCAAACCAATGAGTGGAACGGAGAGGAGCCTTTTTGCCGTTGTTCATAGTTTTGAGATATCTTAATCAACTTGTCATCCTGAGCGCCGAGCCCAGCCGCGCTTGCGCGGTGAGCCCAAGTCGAGGGACCTTGTGCCTGCGGTCAGCGGAACCGACGCACCGGCGCACGTGCCGAACCCAAGATGCGCATCGCCCCCACCAGATCCGTCGCAAGCTCAGGATGACATTTTCCTGGGAGACGAAGTTCACCCGAACATATTACAGCTTCAACAAGCCCTAAGAAGCAATGTCCCTAACGTTGCGGCACCGGCTCCGGCTCCGCCGAGCCATCTGCCCGCGGGTCTGAGGCGGCAAAGTTCACATTGCTTTTGGAGTTGTGCAGCACTGCTTGCCCGCGGCCCATCGCGGTCGAATATTCTTTCCGCACCTTGAAGTTGTGCCCCTTTTGCTCGAGTTCTTTCAGAGTCTGCTGCGGCACTCGCGATTCAATCAGAATGTTGCATCCGATTTCCTGTTCCACAGGCTGCACAGTGAACCGCGGCTCGGAGAGCGCCGCCTGGATGTTCATGCCGTAATCCACGATATTCGAAACAAACTGGGCGTGCGCCAACGGCTGATTCGCTCCGCCCATGATGCCGAATCCGATATGCGTATCTCCCTGTTCCATGAAGGCGGGAATGATGGTGTGAAAGGGCCGCTTGCGGGGCGCCAGCGCATTGGGGTGGCTGGGATCAAGCAGGAACAATCCGCCACGATCCTGCAAGATGAAGCCCCTGCCTTTTACCGCGATGCCGGAACCGAAGGCGTCGTACAGGCTCTGAATGAGCGAGGCTATATTTCCGTCTTTGTCCACGGCGGCCAGGTAAGTCGTGTCGCTCCTGGCGGGAGAGCCACTGGAGGGAGTGCAGTTCGCCTTCGCGGGATCAATCATGGTCGCGCGCTGTTTGGCATAGTCTTCTGCCAGCAATCCCTTGACCGGCACTTTTGCGAAGCGCGGGTCAGCGTTGTAGCGAAACAGATCGGTGTACGCCAGCTTCATTGCTTCAATGCGGTCATGCAGTTCAATCGTCGCCAGCGGACCGGCCTTGTCGGGTTGCAGGGTGCTCATGATATTCAGCATTTCAAGCGCCGCCATGCCCTGTCCGTTGGGAGGCAGCTCGTAGACCTTCCAGCCGCGGTAGGTAATCGAAATGGGTTCTACCCACTCCGCTGAAAAATCCGCCAGATCGTCGGCCTGCATGGTTCCGCCGAGGGCCGCTGACGTACTTACAATCGACTGCGCAATTTCCCCGCGATAAAAGACGTCGCGCCCACCCTCTGCCAGCAGCCGCAGGGTTTTGCCCAGGTCGGGATTGGCGAACATCTCGCCTACCTCCGGAGCCTTGCCGCCGGGAAGAAAGACTCGCTCCGCCTCGGGTGTCTGTTTCAAGGTCTGCTCATCGCCGGCCCAGAAATCATGAATGAGCTCGGGCACGGGATATCCGTGTTCGGCGTAATAAATGGCCGGGGTTAAAAGATCTTTCCAGGGAAGCTTTCCAAAGCGGGCGTGGGCTTTGGCCCAGCCATCCACGGCCCCGGGCACGGTGACGCTGTCAATGCCGGCCTGCGGCATCTGCAAGGTGCCCTTCTGTTTCAGATATTCAATCGAGAGTCCGCGTGGCGCCCATCCGCTGGCATTCAAGCCATAGAGTTTGTCGGTCTTGGCGTCCCAATAAAGGAGGAACAGATCGCCGCCAATTCCGTTCATCATGGGCTCGGTGACGCCGAGCACCGCGTTCGCCGCTATCGCCGCGTCAATCGCGGAACCGCCCCGCGCCAGAATCTGGGCCCCGGCCTGTGAAGCTAAAGTGTGGCTGGTGGCGACGATGCCCCCGTCATTGATGACCATTGACCGCCCATAGGAACGATCCTGCGCCCACAGAGGTACCACGGCGCCGAGAAAAAAATAAGACAGAATGATAATGATAATGATGAGCAAGGATATTGGCAGTCTCATATGCGCGGTCTCACCCTCGTAGCTCCAGGCTGGGGAATTATAGATGAAGGGCCATATCCGACCCCGATTTGCCCTCGTAACCCCTTCAAAGCACGGATTTAAGGTTGGCTTAAGAAAACAACTTTTCCGGCCCGAGGGGTTTAATCCATATGAGGAATGGAGGGTGCTCAAATGCTAAAGAAAGCCGCACTTTCACTGTTTGGATTAGTGGTGATGCTGATCTGTTTCAATCCCCCGCAGGCTCACGCCGGCGTGGTGGTTTCGTTCGGAGCAGTCTATCCGCGCCCGGTTTACGTTCGCCCGTACCGGTATGTTGCGCCTTTACCGTTTGTGGCCTACAGGCCGGCTCCTTACTTTTACTCTCCGACGTATGTTCGACCCGGTTGGGGCTATCGGCCCGGCTTTTATGCGAACCCGCATTTCGCTCCGCGCTTCGAGCATCGCGAGTTCGTAGAACGCCGTCCGTACTGGCGGCGGTAAGAGCTTCTCATTGACGCGGCGCCAGCCGCGGTGTCCCACCCTTCGCCTCCACGGCGGAGGGTGGGCGGCAAAGCAATAGCCTGACGACTTCGCTCATATCGTTGACAATTTCCACAGCTCGCGGGGGTAAAATTTCCCAGTAACACAAGTTCCCCATCCTAGGTTCCCCCTCCGGCCCCAGGTTTTCCTTCGGCGCATGTTCCACAGATCTTTCCCAACGGCCAAATTTACTCGGCGCGAGTTCTGATTCGTACCAGTCTGTGAGGCTGTAAGTGACACCCGCTCGAGGCGAGGCCCTCAATCTTTCGCCAGCGCGCACGGCGCTGGTCTTGGGCGGCATTGTGGTGATCAGCGCGATGTTGCGAGTGCACTCCCTGGGCGCAGCCAGCCTGCTGATTGATGAAGCTGCCAGCGACCTCTTCGCCACCATGCCATTCAGCGAGTTTCTGCACACCCTGTGGCACTACCAGGGCAACATGACGCTCTATTACTTCATGCTGCGGGCTTGGGTCCACATCGGCGACAGCGAATTTATGCTGCGTCTGCCCTCAATGATCCTCGGAGTATTGACGGTTGCGGCAACTTATGCTCTGGCAGCCCGGCTCTTCGGCCGATTGACCGGACTGGTAGCCGCCGCCTTGTTGAGTGTCCACGGCTTTCACATCGCCTTCTCCCAGATGGCCCGCTCCTACAGCCTGCTGCTATTCCTGCTGCTGCTGACGATGTACCTGCTGGTTTCCGCAATGGAATCGCAGAGTACGCGGGATTGGACGCTATTTGCGATCGCGGCGGCATTATGTGTTTACGCCCACATTTTTGCCGTCCTCATGCTCTCTGCTTTCGCGGTGGCCATCATTTTCGCCAAGCCGTTCCATGTCGCAGGCCGAAGCATTCTCCTGGTCGCCCTGGTGTTTGAACATCTCGTCGCTCCGATGGCGCTGTTCGTGTTGCTGCACCATTCGGACCAACTCCACTTTCTGAGGCCGACGTGGACCGACTTCAGTGGATTCCTGCACCTGGTGACCGGAGAAGGGGGCACCTTCTTGACGGTCATGTACCTGACCCTTTGCGTTTTCGCCTTCGTGCCGCCAGGTGGTCGATCCGAAAAGGAAAGCTGGGCGCTGCGAACCTTGGGGCTATGGCTGGCGCTGCCGCCGCTGTTGACACTGGCGGCGACACCCATCAAACCGCTCTTCGCTCCCTACATGCTCGTAATGTGCGTTCCCGGATTAACTATCCTCGCCGCGCGCGGAATTGCGAACCTGCTGAATGCGTCTCGGGCCCAACGCCTGGCTGGAGCGGCCGCGTGCGTCCTGGAGATTGCTCTGTCTGTGGTGGCGATGCGGCGGCCCGTGAATTACGAATATGTGCCGCGCGCGGATTGGCGTTCCGCTGTCGCCTACGTGCTCGCACATCAAGAACCCGGGGACGGCGTCATCTTTTACATACCGAACAATTATTGCTATCGCTATTACGTTCGCCGCGCCGAAGATGAACATCATGTGACCACGGCGCCAGACACTTTGTATCCTCCGGCTCAAGGGCGGCCCTTGACCTCCGAAGAAGTAAATCTGGTCACTGCGGGCCTAGCTATGGTTGATTCAACTCTCGATCAACACTTTCGACTGATCGAAAGACACGTAGTACCCGGGCAAGAGCCGGTCACGCTCGATCTGTATGATCACCCTTGAAAAGCTATCCGCCGCGATCCCCCGCGCGGAGAGCTAGCCTCGATGGCCAAGCTTCGTCACTTCGCCTTGGCATCCGTCCCGGATTCAATGGTATATTCTCTTGCCTATTGGGGAGGCCCCATGGCGGAATGCGCGCCGCTCACCTTTCTCTGCATCACCACCTACGAAAAAGGACAGGAATTCATGCGCGAATGCAGGCGTCAGGGCTGCCGCGTATTCCTGTTGACGGCAGAGAGCCTGCGCAAAGCCGACTGGCCGCGTGAAAGCCTTGACGACATTTTTTATATTCCTGCTGACCTTCCGCTGCCGGAAATCGTGAAAGCGGTAACCTACTTGGCGCGCGAAAAGAAGATTGACCGCATTGTTGCGCTTGACGAGTTCGATATGGAAACCGCCGCCACGCTGCGCGAACACATGCGCATACCGGGCATGGGCCTGACCACCATGCGCTACTTCCGCGACAAGCTCGCCATGAGGATGCAAGCGCTTGAACACGGCATTCGGGTACCCGATTTCATCCCCGTCCTCAGTCACGAGGACATTCGCTACTACCTGAGCCACGTGCCCGGTCCCTGGGTGCTTAAGCCTCGATCGGAGGCTTCCGCCATTGGCATCAAGCTGATTGATGCGCCCGAAGCTTTGTGGCCGATCCTTGACTCTCTGGGGGATCAGCAATCTTCTTTCCTGCTGGAAAAATTCCTCCCCGGGGATGTCTATCACGTGGATTCGGTGGTCTCCGAACAGGAAGTGGTGTTCTCAAGTATCAGCCGCTACGGCCAGCCGCCCATGGCGGTGGCACAGAACGGCGGCATCTTTACCACGTATCTTCTGCCCAGAGACTCTAAGGAATCCGGTGCGCTGCGTAGCCTGAATCGCGAACTGATCGAGGCACTGGGGCTGGTGAGGGGCGTGTCCCATGCCGAGTTCATCAGCGCCCGCCGTGACAGACACTTCTATTTTCTGGAATGCGCGGCCCGGGTGGGCGGCGCGTACATCAGCGAAATGGTCGAAATCGCCACTGGGATCAATCTGTGGCGCGAATGGGCCCGCATCGAAATCGGGGGCGGCAAGGAGCCTTACGAGCTGCCTGCCGTGCGCGGCGATTATGCCGGTTTGATCCTGTCGCTCGCCCGACAGGAAGATCCGGACACTTCAACCTACAGCGACCCCGAAATTGCCTTACGCCTCAAGCGACGTCATCACGCCGGCCTTGTGCTGCGTTCGTCCGATCCAGCACGAATTCAAGCCCTGCTGAAAAATTACCGCCGCCGTTTCGCCGAGGAATTTCTGGCCATCGAGCCTCCCGGCACGAAGCCGGCGGCGTGAATTCCAATTGCCCTCGGCTTATTGCGACGTAATGGGCAGATTGATTTTGCAAGTGGCTGTATAGCCGTTGGTGCTGTCGCCACTCAGTGTGAGCAAATTCGCGCCATCCGTTTCTCCCGAATAAACGTGATCGCTGGCATTCGTGGTGGGATTCGTGCCCTCCGCGCTGTACGGGCTGATGGTGGTGTTGATGGTGTTGATGGCGTCCTGGGGAAAGAACAGCTGAGTGGTATTCGTACCCCCATTGCTCGTGGAGTCGTAGGTCGAACGCAATGCCAGGCCCATCCCGTCGTAGTCTCGACATCCACGATAGGCACTGGCTTATCGCAGGCGCAGCTTGATCAGGATAACCAGTTGCTGTCTCAAGTGAGTGTCGAGCTTTCGGAAGCGGTGCCGGCGCCTATGCAGCCTTTGCTGGTCTCGGAAGCAAGCAGGTCAAGCACTACCACGAACAAGTAGGTTGCGGAATTCACAGGAGAAGCAATGCATGTTTTCGTCTCATAGCTGGGAGCAGAAATTCTCGATCATTGGCGGATATTTATTTCTAACGCTCTTGCTCGGAGTGATGTGTTTTGGACAGCAGCCCCCCCGGCGGTCCTGACGGTCCTCCGCAACGAGGCCCGGGCCGGCCGGGCCGCCACGGTATGGGAGGATCTGGAGGTCCGGCGGGCGCGTTGCGCCTGGGCCCCCCGGGGCGCTGGTGGGACGATCCCCAGTTCATCAAGAAACTTGGCTTGTCCGACGACCAGCAAAAGAAGATGGACGATATTTTCAACAGCGCGCGCCTCAACCTGATTGACCTATTCGCTGCGGTCCAAAGGGAAGAGGCGATCATGGAGCCCCTGGTGGCTGCCGATCCGCCGGATGAGAACAAACTTCTGCCACAAATCGATCGCGTCGCCCAGGCTCGGGCCGAACTCGAAAAGGCGAACGCCCGCATGCTTCTGGGCACCCGCAGCCAGCTGACCCACGAACAATGGCTCAAACTGAAAGCGGAACGCCCACCCAGGCACGGCCCCATGCATGGACCAGGCGTAGGACGCGACGGTGGACCTCCGCCAGACAAGCCGCAACCCTAAAGGTGGGTGTGGAGATGGAGGACGGGCGTCCCGCCCGGCTGGACGGGTGGGACGCCCGTCCTCCAGTTACTTTCAGAACGAAGACTTTCTCGACCCGCAAAAGACCGTGACGCTTGCATGACTGACCGGAATCGGCCCGGTGGCCGTCCCAGCATCGACTCCACCAATCGAAACAGCAAAAAGATTGGCTTCCCCGCCTTACAGCCCCTGCAAGCGTCCCTGACGCTGTTCATCTTCGGGCGGTCTATTCCACAAACGTCGTCTCCTAGATGCGGCCAAGCCACGGCGGGTGGCCGCGGCACACAACTTTACGGACAAAAGTCGTAAACTTCTGTCTGGATTTACGAGATTAAGTACCCGGGACTATGACGATCCGTATACGCCTGGCTGTTTCCGCAGACATTCCAGTGCTGCGAACGCTGATTGATGCCTCCGTCCGCGGATTACAGACCCGGGACTACACTCCATCCCAGATTGAAAGCGCGCTGGCAACGGTGTATGGCGTAGACACTCAGCTCCTTGCGGATGGAACCTATTTCGTGGCAGAGGCTGGGGCTGAGCAGGGTGGCTGCACGGCCGAGGCGGCCGCGCCCACATTTACCCCGATCATCGTAGGGTGCGGCGGCTGGAGCAAACGGAAGACTCTTTACGGCGGCGACCAATGGACCGGCCGCGAGGCTGCCCTGCTCGTTCCCCAAGACGATGCCGCCAAAATTCGCGCCTTCTTCATCCATCCCTCATGGACCCGGCGTGGTATTGGCACCATGATTCTCGAGGCTTGCGAAAATGCCGCTGTTGCCGCCGGCTTTACCCGTTTCGAAATGGGAGCAACCCTCACCGGGGTTCTGCTATACCAAGCACGCGGCTATGTCGCGCTGGAAAATCTCGAAGTCCCGCTGGCGAATGGAGAATCACTGCCGATCGTGCGCATGGAAAAACGGTTAGTCACAGCTGCTTCTTGACGCTCGACTCGACCGCCGGCACTTCGGGCGTCTTCACGTGCTCCGGACGAAATCCCATCCCGACCACGCGCGCCGGAATCCGCTGCAGGAATTTCCAGCGCCCGAGCAGCTTCACTGGCCAGGGAGGGGTGATCGGCTTCGTGCTGTCCAACACTCTTCGGATCACATTGTTCTGCACGATCACTTGCATGCGCTGGGTAGCGCGAGTGGGAAATGTTCTTCGCCGCTGCACCGCCTGCAAATCGCCGAGGCTTACGGTTCCCTGCCGGAGTCTCTCGCCGAGAATGTTCGCAGTCGCGACTGCATCCTGAATCGCCAGGTTAATCCCCACGCCACCGATCGGAGACATGGCGTGCGCGGCATCTCCGATGCACAACAGTCCAGGGCGAAACCACCGGTTTAGGCGATCCACCGCAACCGTGAGCAGCTTGATGTCGTCCCACTCGCGCTAACTCAGCCACGCGGTCTTGCAGAAACGGAGCCAGCCGGACCAACTCCTGGCGAAATGCCGGAAGCCCTTGTTGGCGAAGCTCATCAGCTTTGCCTTTGGGTATGACGTAGGCGGTTTGCCAGTAGTCTTCCCGGTTGAGAAAAACCAGGATTCTTCCGCTGTCGAAGCGGCCAAAGGTTTGCTCCGGATCGTTGGGATGGCGGCTCATGCGCATCCACAGAACATCCATGGGCGCGCCGAGATTGAGCACGGAGAAACCGGCCCGCTCGCGCACCAAGGAATGGCGCCCGTCCGCCCCTACGGTCAGGTCGGCGAGAACCTGCAACTCTCCGGCTGGGGTTTTCGCCTTAACGCCGACAACTTTTCCGGCGTTCTCGACGATCTCGGTAACCTCGGCCTTCATCCTCAAATGAAACGACGGATACCGCCGGGCGTGCTCGGCAATAAAATTCAGGAAATCCCACTGCGGCATCAGCCCGAGAAATTTGCAGTGGGTCGGAAGGTGGCTGAAATCCGCTATGGCGACTGTTTCGGTCCCGATCTGTCCCGCGAGCTGGCGCACCTCCTGATGCGGACGCTTGAGAAATTCGTCCAGAAGGCCTAGTTCGTACATGATTTCAAGCGTCGAAGGATGGATGGTATCGCCGCGGAAATCGCGCAGAAAGTCAGCGTGCTTTTCCAGCACCACCACATCCACACCCATGCGGGCCAAGAGAAAACCCAGCATGATGCCGGCAGGACCGCCTCCTGCGATGCAGCAGCTCGCACCCAAGGTTTCGCCCATGGAGAGCAATAGTAAATCCAAGTATCGGAGAACCGGGAACTAGAAACCAATAACTGTCTTGAGAAAGGCTTTGAACTCTGACCAGGAAGCAACCCGGCAGGAACTTCGCGGAGAAAAAGGAAAAGGCCGTGACATTGGTTATGCTCTAGCCGTCAGCTCCTGCGAGGAAGCTTAACGGCGTGGACGCATGCACCATCACGGCCCTTGATGTGATCGCTGCTTTCGCAGTCCCTAACCCCAACTGCCCCTCGCAGGGCCGTCGGTTTTTTCGGGTTCGGTCGCCTTCCAGGTTGCCCCTTCCGGCGGATCACCCGGCCTACTTCGGACTGGCTAAGTTTTAATTTGAGCCAACCCTTTCGGCCGTCGACGTTCGCGAAGTTAAATGCAATGACAGTAAATGTCAACGCCGTTTTTGTGTGCAATCACAACTTTCAATCCTGTGCAAATCGAAAATTGTAGTTGCTTGAATCAGCGAAGCTTATCTGTTTTCGCGTCCTCGCGATTCCGGTTTTCCACAAACTATTCCACAGTGGCCGCTCAGCGTTGCAAGCACTCGGAATAAAGAACTTGACGCAGAGAGTCGTTCTGACGCATGTTGATGACAACGGAAAACGCTGGATGTCAGACCTCGTAGCCTACGTGGATGGCGGATCGCTGGGGAACCCAGGGCCGTCCGGTATTGGCGTCGTAATCGAGGGTTCCGACAGCGGCACCATCCGCATCGCCCGCTGGATAGGGCGCCAGGACAACAATGTGGCCGAATACGTAGCCCTCCTGGAGGCCCTGCAATGCGCTCGAACCCTCAAAGCGACGGCTCTGCACGTTTATTCCGACTCCCAGGTGGTTGTCCGCCAGATGCAAGGCGAGTACGCCTGCCGCAGCCCACGACTCTATTCCCTGCACTGGATCTGCTGCAAGCTGGCGCGCTCTTTCAAATTTTCCATCACCCACGTCCCCCGTGAACGCAATGCCGAGGCCAATCACCTGGCCAATTCCGCAGTCCGCGACCAGATCTCATCGAGAACGCCGGCGCCACCACGATCCACGTAGGAGCGGGCGCCCTCGCTCGCCCGGCCGGGCGAGCCCGGCTGCGACCCGGCGTAGCTCGCCGGGCAGCGTCGGCTTGCACCCTCCTCCTTGCCTCTGCTAACTTTCACGTTCGCAACCTACCTAGCCCATGTCTGAAACCGCCACGCTGCTTGTCACTTGTCCCGATCAGAAGGGTCTCGTTTCCGGAATTTCCAACTTTATTTTCCGCAATGGCGGAAACATCCTCCAGTCGGACCAGTACACCGACGTGGAAGCCGGCATCTTCCTCGCCCGCTTCGAATTTCACCTCGATGGATTCCAGATTCGCGCCGATCAGATTGCTGAACGTTTCCGCGCGCTGGCGCAATGAATTCAGCATGAAGTTTGAGATCCACTTCAGCGACCACATACCCAAGGTCGCCCTGTTCGCCTCGCGCCTGCCGCATTGCCTCGAAGATCTTCTGCAGCGCCGGCAGGTCGGCGAATTCAAGGCGGAAATCGGAGTAGTGGTCAGCAATCATCCCGACGCGGGCGAAATTGCGGGGCGCTACGGGGTTCCTTTCCTGCATTTCCCTATCACTCCGGAAACCAAGAAGAAGCAGGAAACCGAGGAACTGCGTGAGCTGCGCTCACGCGGCATCGAGTTGATCGTGCTGGCCCGCTACATGCAGGTGCTGAGTGAAGACTTTATTGCCAACTATCCCAATCGCATTATCAATATCCATCATTCGTTTCTCCCCGCCTTCGTCGGAGCCAAGCCATACCATCAGGCTTTCCTGCGCGGGGTCAAGCTGATCGGGGCCACGGGTCACTACGTGACCATGAATCTCGATGAAGGTCCAATCATCGAGCAGGAAGTAGCTCGCGTCTCTCACCGCGATTCCATCGAAGACATGATCCGCAAGGGACGCGACCTGGAGCGCACCGTGCTCGGCCGCGCCGTACGCCTGCACCTCTGCCACCGCGTACTGACTTACGGAAACAAGACAGTGGTATTCGACTAGGGTTGGTTGGAGCCCAGCTGCATGAGGCGGAGTTTGCCGCCCAGCCACGCGGTTGGCAGAGCAGTGACCACGAGTGCGAGCGGATACCAATGGGGCCCGAGCGCTCGATTCCAGGTTACAACGGCACCCAGCGTACTCAACGCAACGCCAATCAGACCGTTCAGCAGGGCATGCTGCATGGGCCGGTTGGGCGCCAGCCGCGCGGTGATGTAGCCGCCCAGCACGGCGTAAATTGTGCGGTAGACGGTCGCGAGTACAAAGAGGTTGTCGGACATCCGGTCGCCCAACGCCGGAAAGATTCCCGCCGCGTGCAGCGCCAGGTCGGTGCCGAGTGAGAGGATGACGACGGCAAGCATGCCGGCCAACAGGGCGCCAATGCTTCGACCGATGCGGCGCGGAGATTGGGTTTCTGTCAACGCTATACCTTAGACCTTTTTTGTTGGTTGCCCCCCAGGGATTCGAACCCCGATAAGCAGATCCAGAATCTGCTGTCCTACCATTGAACGAGGGGGCAACTCACGGCGAGAACGCGGAAGGATCCGCTGCTCTTGATTCTATGGGCGCGAGCCCCTGTGGTCAATATCAGCGGCAACCCGGTGAAGCACCGATGTCCGATTCGCAGTGAGGAACTACTCAGGCTTCCGCTTCACTCTTACGACCGTTATCTTGGAAAAGCCTTCCTCGAAGGTTGGTGCCTTCAGTTTGGCACTCATGCGCCGCATCACGTCGTCGGCGACGACTCGCTCCCTCTTGTGATTGCGCTCCAGGCAAACGTCCAGGGGAACGTCAAAGAACACGGCTTGCACTTCGTAGCCGTAGTCGTGGCCCAGCTTGATCCAGCTTTGCCGCTCGTGCGGAGTCAGGTTGGTCGCGTCCACGTAATTCAGGGGACGCCGCGCGATCAGGCGCGCTTTCAACATGGAACGCAGGTTGGAAAAAATCAGGTCCTGAAAGCGTTGTTCCGTGGGATCATCGAACAGAAGCGCACGCAGCATGTCGCTCGAAAGCGGTGTGATGTTGTGCCGATTGAACCACGAGCTCTTCCCTGATCCCGGCAACCCGATAGCGAGAATTACGGTACCCTTCGAAGCGCGCGGCGCCGCTGCGGGCGTCGCGGTTGCAGCGCCCGATGTTTCGCTCGCTGGAGCCGCGGTCACTTGGCCATTCCCAACTTCTCCGCCGGACAGCACAGGTTTGTCTGCCTGCGCCCCGCCTCTGCCTCGTCCACCTCTTCCCCGCCGCCGTCTGCGACGCGGGTCGGTGCTGCCATCCGGACGCGGGGTTCGTGCTGGGATGGCGCGCGCTTCCGCAGCGTCGTTCCGATCAGGCTGAAGGTCGGGCGCGGACCGCGCTTCAATCTCCGGTTCAGCGGCTTCGGGTTCGGCTAGTATTCTTGGAGCCCCTGGGACCGGGGCCTCAGGGGTATCGTAATACGCGGGCTGCAGAGGGGCCTGTGCAGGCTCGCTCTTACCGGCTTCCGTATTCTTTTTAGGGCGCTTGAGACGATCGCGCATCCACTTGCGCATCTTTGGTTTGTAACACAGCTACATAGCTCAGGCAATCGAGGCCGCCGAAAACGTACCAAAGCTGCCAGCCTGCGGTGGTGTGGCGCGGGCCCCACCCGCGCGACGCATGCAGCGTCCAGCAGTCTGAGAGAAACTTCGATGCGCCGGCGTTGGCGGGCGATGGCGCCCGCCTCACACAAACCTAAGTCAATACTTGCACTCCGTATCCGCTTATATCAATTTTTCCCGTATGCGTCTTGCCGGTCAACAGATCGGTAAAGGTTTTGGGGATACTCACGCTTTGCGAAACGGCAGTATGGTTGAGAAGAAATATCCACTGTTTGTCGCCTGCCCGGCGCATCGTTACCTCGACGCCCGGCGGAACCTCAAGCGGTTGCTTGATTCCGGCCAATCCGCAAAGAGTTCGAAGCACTCGGGCCAGGCTCGCCGCATCCAGGTCGGCGCCAATATACACAGCTTTTCCCGAGCCCAGAGTGTTAATGGTGATGGCTGCCTCCCCCGCGTGTGAGCCCTTGGTGTACGAGGCCAGCACCTCAGCACCCGTGGGTTGAAGAATGTCCGTCCATAGGCCGCACTCTCCGTCCGGCCCGGCCAGCGCGGGCGCGAACTTTACAGCATTCTTTGCCGAGTAAATCGGTATGTAATCGGCGACTGTCACTCCCATGACATCTCGAAGCAATCCGGGCAACGGGGTGCGGACGATCTGGCTGCTCACCGTTTTCACGCCGAGCCTGAAGCTAGTCACAAACATCCCGCCACCTTGTACAAAGCTCTTGATCTTCGCGGCTTGCTTGTCTGACATCACGTAGGCCAGTGGCGCGAACACAATCTTGTACGGGGACAGATCAGCCTCGGGAGCAATCACATCAATGCCCGTGCGGCTCGCGCTAATAGCTCCGTACCAGGACGTGACCTGAGTCATGTAGTCCAGCGCGTAGTGGCCCGGCTGAATTTTGACCGCCCAGCTGCAGTCGTAATCAAAGACCAGCGCTGACTGGGCCGCGTACTGCGAATACAAGACTTCCTGCCCCAGTGCCTTCAACTCTTTTACCGTCTGCCGGATTTCCTCGTAGGCCGGGCTCTTCGAGCGATCGTGGTTTAGGATACCGTGCCAATATTCTTCGGCTCCGAAGGTGGCCGTGTCCCAACGGAAGTAGTTGATTCCCATCGCTCCGTGCGCGACGCCCTGGTAAGTCCAGAGCCTGACTTGGCCGGTCTCCGGCTGTGGAGCGAAAGTGCTCTGCCCCGCCTTTCCCGACTGCTCTTCCATGATCATGAAGGGCTCGCCACCCTTCACGCTGCGCGCGAAGTCATGTCCCAGCGAGATGCCGGTTGCTATGCCGTCGTACGAGGGAGACTTTCCTTGCTGAGCCATCAGCATGTCGAAAAAGCCGGGGTAGTTGTCGATCGCTGCGAAATCAAGCTTCGCGAAAAGACTGCGTAAGTCGATCGTGTCCAGTGGCAGTCCGACATTGTTGGTCGTAACAAAATGCGTGGGACACATCTGGCGCAGCATCGTCAACTGCTCTTCCGTGAAAGAAACGTTGGCGTAGGACTGGTAGCGATCGTAGTCCAGCGCCAGCCCCGGATTCGGATCGCCGCCGGACAGCAGCGGCACTGGAATCTGCGAAAAATCGGTATAGGTCTGGCTCCAGAAAACCGTTCCCCAACTCTGGTTCAAGTTGTCCAGCGTGTTGTATCTGGTGCGAAGCCAGTTCTGAAATCCCGCCTGGCAGAAGTTGCAGTAGCAGCGCAGTGACGATCCCAGCGTCAACTCGTTGTCAATCTGCCAGCCGATCACTCCAGTGTTGTCAGTGAACTTCTTGGCCATCTGGGTGGCGATCGCCAACGACAGCTTGCGATAGACCGGGTTGGTGGGACAGGTAAATCGCCGCCCTCCGGGACGCAACCGTTGTCCCTGCGCATTTACTTCGAAGATGTCGGGATACTTCGCACTCAGCCACGGCGGCGGCGCTGCCGATGGCGTGCCGAGAATCACGCCGATGTTGTGCTTGTGCAGGATCTCGACGGCTCGATGCAGCCAGCCAAACTCAAACTTGCCTTCTGAAGGTTCCATCAGGCCCCAGGCAAATTCGGCGATGCGTGCGTTGGTGAAGCCCATGTCCGACATCATCCGCGAGTCTTCTTCCCAGAGAGCCTCGGGCGTCTGGTCGGGGTAGTAGTCCACACCTAGCAAGATCTGGCCGGCGGAGGGTGCGCTGGCGACATTGGGGACGGCGCGGGCCCACAAGGGAAGCCGCATGCTCTCCGCGCTCATCAATGCAAAAGCGCCGCCGATAAATTCACGCCGGGTCGGAGATGTCAAAGTAGACCTCCTGTTGCCGCGCACATTCTCGACTCAAGTCCAAGAGCTGTCAAGAAAACAGTCGAGTGTGGCGCGGGCGCCCTCGCCCGCGAATGCCGCAAGCTTGTACTGGGCCAACTCGAGGGATTGAATGGCTAAAGCCGTGTGGTTTTCTGGAATTCACTAGGCACTCTATACGCCACGCGGGCGAGGGAACCCGCGCCACACATTCAAACGCCGTACAATGTCTTTTATGCCGATTCCGCCTGAAATCAAGGGTCAGAAATACGTATCGCTTGCCAGCTTCCGGAAGAACGGCAATCCTGTCTACACCCCAGTCTGGTTTGGCGAGAAAGATGACAAGCTTTACGTAATGACCCGCAGCGACTCCGGCAAATACAAGCGAATCAGGAACAACCCCAAAGTTCGTATCGCTCCCTGCACCATGCGCGGAAAACTCACCGGCCCCGAGTTTGCGGCCGCGGTTCGGATACTTCCGCCGGAAGACTGGCCGCGGGCCAGCAAAACCATCAAGCGAAAATATTGGCTGGCTCGTATCCCGTTCTTCTGGAGCAAGCAGAACGTTTATCTGGAAATCGACGTCGCGACATAGCGCATTTCTTACGCTGGCGCAATTTGCCGCATTCTTCGCTTCCCTGTTAACATTTTCTTTCCACTTACAGGTCAGGCAATTTTCCACACCAAATTTTCGGAGGCGAAATGGCAATTAAGGTAGGCATCAACGGATTCGGACGCATCGGGCGGAACGTGCTCCGAGCTTCGCTCAATGACAGCAATATCGAATTCGTGGCGGTCAACGATCTCACCGACCCCAAGACTCTGGCCCATCTGCTGAAATACGATTCCATCCTGGGCAATCTGCCGCACAAAATCACCGCCGGCGAGGACAGCATTACGATCGGCAACAAGACCATCAAGGTATTCAAGGAACGAGACCCGGGAAAACTTCCCTGGGAGTCAGTCGGCGCGCAGGTTGTGGTCGAATCCACCGGCCACTTCACCGACGCCAATGATGCCAAGAAGCACATGCGCGGGCCGGTCAAGAAAGTAATCATTTCGGCGCCGGCCAAGAACGAAGATGTCACGGTCGTCCTCGGCGTGAATGAAGGCGTCTACGATGCCGCCAAGCATCACATTATTTCGAACGCATCCTGCACCACGAATTGCCTGGCGCCGATCGCCAAAGTGGTCAATGACAATTTCAAGATCGTCAGCGGCACCATGACCACGATCCACTCTTACACCAACGACCAGGTGATCCTCGATTTCCCGCACAAAGATCTGCGCCGGGCCCGCGCCGCCGCCATCAACATGATTCCGACCTCGACCGGCGCGGCCAAGGCCTTGAAGCTGGTGATTCCCGACCTGGCCGGCAAACTCGACGGTTTCTCCATGCGCGTGCCCACGCCCAATGTTTCGGTCGTGGACCTGGTGGTTTTCGTGGAAAAGAAGACCACGAAAGAAGAAGTGAATGCCGCGCTCAAGAAGGCCTCCGAGAGCGGCCCGCTGAAGGGCTATCTGGGCTACGAAGAACAGGAATTGGTGTCTTCTGACTTCAAGGGAGACGGCCGTTCTTCGATCGTCGATGCGCCCTCGACCCTGGTGGTCGGCGGCAACTGCGTAAAAGTGATCTCGTGGTACGACAACGAATGGGGATATTCGTCCCGCGTCCGCGACCTGATCAATTACCTGGGAAGCAAGGGCCTGTAAGCTCACTGCGCGGGCGAGTCGCCCGCGACCACACAAGCCTGGGGGCGGCAAAAGCGCCGCCCCAGAGGAAGTCATGTCAAAGCTTTCCATCCGCGATCTGGCTCTCAACAATCACCGCGTCCTCATGCGGGTCGATTTCAATGTTCCGCTCGAGGATGGCCGGGTCATCGACGACACTCGTATCCGCGAGACTCTACCCACGATCGAGTATGCCCTTCGTCACGGGGCACGGCTGGTTCTCGTGTCCCATCTCGGCCGGCCCAAGGGAAAGCCCAATCTGGCGATGAGCCTGAAGCCGGCGGCCGAACGCCTGCGCATGCTGCTCGACAAGGAACTGGCGCGCGGGGAGAACGTGGGATTCTGTCCCGAGTGCATCGGCCCGGAAGCCGAGGAGATGGCCGGAAAGCTGGAGCAGGGCCAGACCCTGCTGCTGGAAAATCTGCGCTTTCATCCCGAAGAGGAAGCCAACGACGCCAAGTTCGCCAAGCAACTTGCCGGCCTGGCGGACTACTACGTGAACGATGCTTTCGGGACCGCGCATCGCGCCCATGCTTCGACGGTTGGCGTCACCCGGTTCGTGCAGAAGTCCGCCGCCGGCCTGCTCATGGAGAAAGAGCTTCAGTACCTGGGCAAAGTTGTGCGCCACCCCGAGCGGCCGTTCATCGCCATTCTCGGCGGCGCCAAGGTCAGCGACAAGATCGGCGTCATCCGCAATCTTCTCGACAAAGTCGACGCCCTCATCATCGGCGGCGGCATGGCCTACACCTTCCTCAAGGCCCAGGGAGAGCAGGTGGGCAAATCGCTGGTGGAGGAAGACAAGATCGAACTGGCGCGCGAGCTGTTGAAAGAAGCAAAAAGCCACAAAGTGAAATTCCTGTTGCCGACAGACCACGTTGTGGCGGAAAAGATTGATCCCAACGCAATCGTGCAGACCGTAGCCAGCGGGCATATTCCCGCCAACCTGATGGCTCTGGATATCGGACCCAAGACCATCGAGGCCTTTTCCGACGAAATCGCCCGCGCCGTCACCATCGTGTGGAACGGCCCCATGGGCGTCTTCGAGGTCGCGCCCTTCGCCAAGGGCACGTTCAAAATCGCCCACGCCGTGGCCGAAAATGTCGGCGCCACCTCGATCGTCGGCGGCGGAGATTCGGTCTCCGCGGTCAACGCGGCCGGGGTGGCCGACAAGATCACGCACATCTCCACCGGCGGCGGAGCCTCGCTGGAATTTCTGGAAGGCAAAAAACTTCCCGGCGTAGAGGCGCTAACGGACAAGAAGTAAGCCAACCGCTTGTCATCTTGCGTGGCCGTAGGCCGCGAACGACCCATGTATATCTGCGTTTCACAGACTCGAGCGCTTCGTGCCAAAGTTTCCAGAGAGGAATCCATGCCGAAAGAAGTTGATGGCCGCCAACTGGAAGATGTACAAGAACCCCGAGCAGACCCAGGCATTCTTCCACGATTTCCTGCCCCTGGTGGCCGGCCACACCCGCGACGAAATCGTTGTCTGCCCGCCCTACATCGATCTCTATGTTCGCGATCGAAGCTGCCAAGGGCTCGAACGTCGCCATCGGCGCGCAAGACCTGTACTGGGAAAAAGAAGGCGCATACACCGGCGAAATCTGTCCCGCCATGCTGCTCGATATCGGCTGCACCCACGTCATCATCGGCCACTCCGAGCGCCGCCAGTATTTCGGCGAAACCGACGACATGGTGAACTTCAAGCTGAAGGCTGCGCTCGAAGGCCGGGCTCACTCCCATCGTCTGCGTGGGCGAAGTTCTGGAAGAGCGCGAGGCCAACCTCACCGAAGACGTGCTGCGCCGCCAGTGCCTGCGCGCCTTCCACGCCATCTCGGCCAAGAAAGCAGCCAAACTGGTGGTCGCCTACGAACCGGTGTGGGCCATCGGAACGGGAAAGACCGCCACGCCGCAACTCGCTTCCGACGCTCATCTGCTGATTCGAGGCGAGGCCGCCAAGGCCTTCGGCGAAGATTTCGCCGGCAATCTCCGCATCCTGTACGGCGGCTCGGTCAAGCCGGAAAACGTCAAGGCCCTGATGGCCGAAGAGGAAATCGACGGAGCCCTGGTCGGCGGCGCCAGCCTGGATCCGAAATCCTTCGCGGCCATCGTAAAGTACTGAAACCCCTTTGCTATAATCGACTTGCCTCGACCTGCGGAAGTGGTGGAACTGGCAGACACACCATCTTGAGGGGGTGGCGCCGAAAGGCGTGGGGGTTCAAATCCCCCCTTCCGCACCATGTATTTCTCCGCGATATTGCGAGCGATTATTTACTCGACTGAGGACAGTTGGGCTGCATGACTTATTCTGATTACGACCATTCACGTGATTGTTTGTTTCTTTCTGATCATCGTGGTGCTGCTGCAGAGCGGCAAGAGCGGTGATATTGCGGCTGCGTTTGGCGGGATGGGAAGCCAGACGGCTTTTGGCCCGCGCGGCGCCGCGACCGCGCTCTCCAAGGCGACCACCTGGTCAACCGTCATCTTTATGGTCACCTCGATCACGCTCTCGATCATGGCCTCGCGCGGAGGCAGCGGCTACGAACTCCGTCACTGCAAGGGACTCAATCCGTCACAGACCAAGACGCAACCGGCCACGCCGGCTCCGGCGCCAGCGCCACAGAAGTAGTCGCTAATAGTCGTTGGTCGTTGGCCGTTGGTCGATGAGCTCAGTAACGACTCGCGACTATTGACCGACGACTGACGACCAACACCTTTCCATGATTCACGAAATCTTTCCCGTCGGGCCGCTGCAGTGCAACTGCTCCGTCATCGGGGACGAGACTACTCGCGAAGCCATGGTGATCGATCCCGGCGACGACATCGAAGATGTTCTCGCCCTCATTCAAAAGCACAATCTCACGGTAAAGCAGATCGTCATTACTCATGCTCACATCGATCATGTGGGCGGAGCCATGAAGCTGCGGGCCGCCACCGGCGCGCCCATCCTGCTCAACCAGAACGACTATGCCCTGCTGAAAATGCTGGATGTGCAGGCGGCCTGGATCGGAGTGGAAAATCCCGGCAAGGTTGAGATCGATCAGAGCATCGGACAAGGCGGATACGATCCAGGCGGGCCCGCTGACCGCGAACGTGATTCATACTCCGGGACACACCGAGGGCAGCGTTTGCCTCTACTTTCCCGCGGAGAGGAAACTGATTGCCGGGGACACGCTGTTTGCGGGAAGCATCGGCCGCACCGATCTGCCGGGAGGATCGATGCAGAAGATCATCCATTCGCTGCACGAAAAAGTGCTGACTCTGCCCGATGAGACCGTGGTCGTGCCCGGCCATGGTCCGCTCACCACAATTGGGGAAGAGCGCGAGAGCAATCCGTTTCTGGTGAAGAGTTAGAGATTCCGCCGGCGTTCTTTCGCCCCGTTGGGACTCTTTTGCATCTGAACCGTACCCAGGGCTTGCGCCCTGGGCTACATTCTTGCGCTCGACTTCGCGGCTACTTCTTGTCCGGAGCCGGATGGGTCTGGTCGGCACTCTTGTTTTGGATGGAGAGCAGTTCCACTTCAAAAATCAGAGTGGAGTCGGGGCCAATTTCAGGGGCGGGCGAGCGCTCGCCGTAGGCCAGGTCCGAGGGAACGAACAGTTGCCACTTCGATCCCACGGGCATGAGTTGCAGGGCCTCGGTCCATCCCTTGATCACGCCGCTTACCGGAAAGGTTGCCGGCTCGCCTCGCTTGTAGGAGCTGTCAAATTCCGTGCCGTTGATCAGCGTGCCCCGGTAGTTGCAGACGACCGAGTCGCTGGCCGTCGGCTTCGGTCCGGTGCCCTGGGTCAGAATCTTGTATTGCAGACCGCTGGGCAGGGTGACGACGCCGTCTTTGCTCTTGTTGGCGGCGAGAAACGCGTCTCCTTCTTTCTTGCTGGCCTCTCCGGCCGCCTGCATCTCCTCTTGTTGTTTCTTGCGCATTTCGGTCTGCACTTCCATGAGCGTGGCCCGCGCCTGATCTTCGGTCAGCGCCGTCTTGCCGCCGGCCAGCGCATCTTTCAATCCGCGCGCCAGGATGTTCGGGTCCACGGGCACGGACTGCTTCTGCAGGCTCGTTCCCAGGTTCATCCCGAGGGCGTAGCTGAATTTGTCTTTCTGGGTGGTGAGCGCCGGAGGCGGTCGGGGTTTTTGCGGCAGGGCTGCTCGCCGGCTCTTAGCTGCAGGAGCCGCTGGAGGTTTTGCTGCCGGAGTCTGCTGGCCCTGGGAAGTAGTGACTCCCCAGCAGCACGATCCCAGCCGCCAATATGTTTACCGCCGAAGTGAAAGATTTGTGCATACAGCTATTGTCACATTGGCTCGAAGAACTCGGCAAACCGGCGCCATGACCAGAACTGCGAACTATGAACTGAGATCCGAGAACTGTTTTGTTCAAGGAAGCTGGCCGTCACTCCGCGCTCGGTTCAGAAGTTCAAGTACTCGCCTTGCGCCTTCGCGAAATTCGGCGGATGGGGTCAACAGGCTGAGGATCAGGTATCCGTCGCTGGGGAAATCGTAGAAGTGGCCGGGGTGGACCAGCACCGAAGCTCTGGCGAAGCAGATCAATGGCAAGATCCTCGTCGGATCGGGTCACGGGCACGCGCAACACGGCATACCATCCTCCTTCAACCTGCAAGCGCTGGGAGGCCTTCTGCTCCGCCAGTTGACGATCGAGCTCGACGAGATTCATTCGCACCCGGTCGAGCAGTGAGGGCTGGATATTCTTCCTCTGATCCAGGAGCGTCGCTGCCGCCAGCTGGATGGGAGCATTCATCGACAAATAGGTGTCGGCAATCACCTCCAGGCGGTCCATGGCCGCAGCTACCACTGGCGCCGGGCCGCTGACTGCGACCCAGGCCAGCTTCATCTGCGGCAAGCCGGAGATTTTCGAGACGCCGCTGAGGGTGAAGGTCAGCACATCCGGGTTGCACACGAAGCTCGGCCGCGGAGCGCCGTCGTGCGGATAGTCCAAAAACACTTCGTCCACGATCAGCGCGAGGCCATGCTCGCGGCAGAAGGAATTCAACTGGGCCCGTTCGTCGGTGCTTACATACGAGCCGGTAGGATTATTGGGATGCACCACTACCACCGCGCGCGTGCGAGGGTTCACCGCCCGGGACAGCGACGGAAAATCAATCTGCCAGCCGTGATCGTAGAGCAGCGGGTAGGGCGCCAGCTTCACATCCTGCAGGTCGGCGAGAAACTCGAACAAGGGATAGCTCGGCTTGGGAACGAGCACCTCATCATCGGGATTGCACAAGCAGGCGAAAAACGTAAGAGTAGCCTTCGCTGGTGCTGGTGGTCAGGATGAGCGATTCGGGATCAATCTCGGATTCGCGGTGCTGCTCGCGATAGTAAGCAGCAACGGCTTCACGAGCGCTGGCCAAGCCCTTGGGCTGAGGATCGTAGTCCATCGCTTCCCGATTGGATAGCGCATTGAGGATGGCCTCGACGTCGTAGCGCAGGCCGGCCCGGGTAGGATTGGAGACGGTCAGGTCGAGTACTTCCCTGCCCGCGGCGTGCAGCTCGCGCTGGACTTCGGTAAAGCGATTAGGAGTGAGTTTCCAGTCGGTGCGCTTGGAGAACATGCAGCGACCATGATACGCGGGGAGTTCAATGTAGGCGCTCGCGCCTGCATCAATCCAGCCCTGTATAATGCCTTGTTTTGCCTCTATGGAAAAAGCCACACAGCACGAGCTTCGACTGGCTGAGCGCATGTCGCGGCTCGGCACCGAGACTGCCTTTGAAGTTCTTAACAAGGCGCGCGCCCTGGAGCGTCAGGGCAAGAAAATCATTCATCTGGAAATTGGCGAACCCGACTTCGACACGCCGGCCAATGTGGTCGAGGCTGGAATCGGCGCTTTGCGCGCGGGTTGGACCCACTACGGACCCTCGGCTGGACTTGCTGGAGTTGCGGCAGGCCATCGCCGAGGATGTCAGCCGTTCCCGCGGAGTGAAAGTCACCAGCGACGAGGTGGTGGTGGTTCCGGGCGGCAAGCCGATTATTTTTTTCGCCCTGCTTGCCCTGGCCGACGTCGGAGACGAAGTCATCTTCCCCAATCCTGGCTTTCCTATTTACGAATCGATGATTGACTATGTCGGGGCGCGGGCGGTGCCCATCCGTCTGCGGGAAGAGAAAGACTTCAGTTTTGATGTGGACGAGCTGGCCTCATTGATCAGCGATCGCACCCGGCTCATCATTCTGAATTCGCCGCAGAATCCCACCGGCGGAGTACTCAGCCAGCAGGACATCCGCGACATCGCCGAGGTCATTGGCGATCGCAATATCATGGTGCTGTCGGACGAGATTTACAGCCGGCTGGTGTTCGAGGGCGAGCATCATTCGATCATGTCGGTGCCGGGCTTTCAGGAACGCACAATTCTGCTCGATGGTTTTTCCAAGACATATGCCATGACGGGATGGCGTCTGGGTTATGGCGTCATGCGGGCAGACCTGGCGAACCACGTCGGGCGGCTGATGACGAATTCAAATTCCTGCACTGCGAGCTTTACCCAGATCGCGGGCATCGAAGCCCTCCGCGGAGACCAGACGTCGGTGGACCGGATGCGAGCGGAGTTTCAGCGGCGGCGCGACGCTTTTGTGGCCGGGCTGAACCGGATCAAGGGCTTCTCGTGCCGCATGCCAAAAGGCGCTTTCTACGCCTTTCCCAACATCACAAAGACGGGATGGACATCGAAGAAGCTGTCGGAGGCATTGCTGGAAGAGGCCGGAGTGGCTTGTCTTTCGGGATCTTCGTTCGGAGATTTTGGGGAAGGCTATTTGCGTTTCAGCGTCGCCAATTCCCTGGAGAATCTGAACCAGGCGCTGCTGCAGATTGACGAATGGACGAAGAAAAATTTGTAGTGTCGGCGCGCCTCTCTCCCCTTTTGGGGCTCTCAACAATTTTCGGCTTCACCCAGGGCTTGCGCCCTGGGTTGCATTCCTGCGCCGCTTCGCGGCTTAAAAACCTTGCCGGTCCACGCGATCGCACTTACTTCTTGAACAGATTCTCAAAAGCCTGGCGGGCGTCGTTGGGACGCAGGGCAGCGGGGGTGGAAGTCTCCTTCTCCACCATCACGCGTATGGAGTAGAACGTGCACTCGTTGCGCTGGTCCTTGCGCGGGATACGTTCCGGAATGGGTTGAGTGCACTCGAACCGGCTCGAGGGATCGAAGTAGGTGCACTGCTTGCAGGAGTGCAGTTCGAAACCGCACTTGGGGCATTGCCCGACGGGATCGCTGAGCGATTGCAAAAGCGAACCGCACTGCGAGCAACGGGAGACGCTGCGCGTGCCCGGCATCTGGATGGGACGCGGACCAAAGGTATCTTTCTTGACCGGTCTCTCGCGTCGATTCCTTCTTCCGGGTTTCTTGTCCGCGATCCTGGTAACCGTGTTGCCGGTACTTCAAGGCGTGTCCCTCCTTGCTGCTGCGGGAACATTGTCTCGCTTCGGCGCACCGGCGACAAGTGGGGAGGGAGGACGGCGTCCAGTTTGGGTCGATTCCTTTGCGACCTTTGCGGATTCCTTTGCGTCCTTTGTGGTAAAGGGTTGGACCCTGCCGCAACTATCAGAAAAAAACTTGGACCGCAAAGGTCGCGAAGAAATCCGCAGAGGCCGCAAAGAAGATCCCATTGAATGCCGGGCGTGAATTGTATTTCGCAACAGCGGGTGCTACGATCTTATGAGTTGGCACTTGTTGCTGGAGGTTCTGATCAATGTCAGACGATAACAATAGCTTCCTTTGGTTTCTTGCAGGACTGGGCGTAGGAGCGGCGGTGGGAGTGCTGTATGCGCCACGTTCCGGCAGCGAGATGCGCGAGACCCTGCGTTCCAAGGCGGGTGAAGGGCCGTGAGTTCGTCTCCGAACGCGCCCGCAAGGCACGTGAGCAGGCTTCCGATCTGGTGGACAAGGGACGCGAAGTAGCCAAGCAGCAGAAAGAGCAGTTCAAGTCTGCTTATGAAGCCGGGCGTCAGGCCTATCACGAGGCCACCGCAGCCGATGGTGGCGCATCGAAGAACCTGTAAATTTCGCGCCTCTCCGCAGCGCTGGATCGGGCGGCGCATTAACGCGGAAAATTCTATGGACTATCTACCGATTTTTGTCGGTGTAACGGCGGCGGCAGTCGTCATCCAGGCGGGCATCCTGGTGGCGCTTTTTGTGGCCGTGAAAAAGAGCACTTCGCGCATGGAAGCTCTCGCCACCGAAGTGAAAACCAAGGTCATGCCCACGGTTGACACCGCACAATCTATGCTGGTGGAGTGGCGGCCGAAGATCGACACGATCGCCAGCAACGTCAGCCGAGACCACAACCGTGGTTCGTGGCCAGGTCGAGCGCCTGGATGCGACCGTTACAGATATTGTCGACCGCACCCGCCTGCAGGTGATTCGCGCGGATGAGTTGCTCAATCGCACCATGGATCGAATCGAGGAGACCAGCGACGCGGTCCACCGCACCGTCATTTCGCCGGTTCGCCAGCTTTCCGGCGTCATTCAGGGTCTGACTGCGGGTCTGGAATTCCTGCTGGGTGGTGAAAGGCGCCGCCGGCACGACGTTTCCGTACCGCAGGACGAGATGTTTATCTAGGATTGCGGACAGGTCTGTTCAGAAAACCGTTTTCAGTCAGTTCGCGGTTCTCAGTCTTAGGCGATCCAGCCTCCACCCACCACTACATCGTTAGCGTAGAACACGGCGGCCTGGCCGGGAGTGACAGCCCGCTGCGGCTGATCGAATGAAACCAGAATCTCGTCGTCGTCCTGACTTTTCAATCAGCGCTGCGGCCCCTTCGTGGCGATGGCGAATCTTTACCGTGACTCGCATGGGCTCGCGCAACTCCTCGACTGAGATGAGATTCGTCCGGTGCACTCGAAGGGTGCGAGAGTAGAGTTCTTCCTGATTGCCGACCACAACCTGACGATCGTCTCCCTTGATCTGAATGACGTAGAGCGGCGAACCAGTCGCTACGCCGAGTCCCTTGCGCTGGCCTACGGTGAAGTTGTGAATGCCACCGTGCTCGCCTACGACTTCGCCGTCCGTCGTGACCAATTCGCCGGCCGTGTCGGGTAGGGATTCGCCCTGCTCTGCCAGATAGGCGTCGAGAAACTTCTTGTAGTCACCGCCGGGGACAAAGCAGATTTCCTGGGAGTCGGGCTTCTGGGCCAGTGCCAGTCCATGCTGCTCGGCCAGCTGGCGAACCTCAGGCTTCATCATCCCGCCCAGCGGAAACAGGGTGCGGCTGAGCTGGGCCTGGGTCAATCCAAACAGGAAATATGTCTGGTCCTTGGACCGGTCGGTGGGACGCTTAAGCAGCCAGCGGCCCAGCTGGTCGTCAAACTCGACGCGGGCGTAGTGGCCGGTCGCGAGCGCGTCGGCGCCAATCTGTTGGGCCACAATCAGTAACTGATCAAACTTCAAGTGATTGTTGCACAAGCTGCAGGGGATGGGCGTACGTCCCGAAAGGTACTGCTCGACAAACGGCCGCACCACATCGCGCTCGAAGCGCTCCTCGTGATTGACCACGTAATACGGGATGCCGATGGTCTCGGCGACCCGGCGCGCGTCGTACACGTCGTCGAGGGAGCAGCAGCGTCCCTGCACCGCCTCAGGCATGCCCTCGTGCCCGGCCAGGCGGCGCTGGTTCCAGAGCTGCATGGTCAGGCCGACGACGTTGTGGCCTTCGGCACGCAGCATGGCCGCGACGGTCGAAGAGTCGACTCCTCCCGACATGGCGACGGCGATGGTTCTGGTCTGAGACATTGAGTTCAAGCGTTCGTGGAGCAGCTGCAAGCTTCTAGCTCCTGGCTTCTAGCTCGTCCATTCTTGGATTTGGCCAGAAGCGAAGAGCTAATAGCTAGTAGCTTTTTTATTGTATATGGGAGACAGCTCTCGCAGCCTGGCTACGGTCTGCGGAATCAGGTCAAGGCAAATTCGACGTCTTCGGCGGTGTTTTGCTTGCCCAGGCTGAAACGCAGGCTGCCTCGCGCCCGCTCCGGCGGCATGCCCATCGCGGTCAGAACGTGCGAGGGCTCAATCGCTCCGGAAGAACATGCGGCTCCGGTCGAGACCGCCAGACCTTTCAGGTCGAGAGCAATCACCAGAGCTTCACCTTCGATGCAATCGAAATAGATGCTGCTGGTATTCGGCACCCGCGGCGCGCCCTGGCCATTCACTCCGGTGGATTCGACTTCGCGCAGGATGGTTTGCTCCAGACGATCACGCAGGTGGGACATAGTCTCGAGATCGCCGCGAGCAATCGCCTCACGGGCCAGTTCTGCGGCCTTGCCCAGCGCGACGATGCCGGGGACGTTCTCCGTGCCCGCGCGGCGCGAACGCTCGTGGCTTCCGCCGTGGACCATCGGGCGCAGACTCGTTCCCTTGCGCACGTATAGCGCTCCCACGCCCTGCGGAGCATTCATCTTGTGCCCGGAGATGGAAAGCAGATCGCAGCCGATACGCTTTACGTCGATCGCGACCTTGCCCGCCGCCTGTACCGCGTCGGTATGGAAGTAAACATCGGCTTCGGCGGCGACTTTGCCGATCTCTTCGACCGGCTGCAGCACACCGGTTTCGTTGTTGGCCATCATGATGGTGATGAGCCGGGTATTCGGCCGCAATGCCCGGCGCACGTCGTCGGGATCGACCTGGCCCCGGCCGTCCACCGGAACGTAGGTGACTTCGCAGCCGGATGCTTCCAGATGCTTGCACGAATTCAGCACCGCATGATGTTCGATGGTTGAGCTGATGACATGCTGCCCGGGCTTCGCCAGGCCAAAGATCGCCAGGTTGTCGGCTTCCGTGCCGCCGCTGGTAAAGACGATCTCCGAGGCGCGGCATCCCAGCAGCGCGGCCACCGATTCGCGCGCGCGCTCGACGGCCGCCCGCGTCTCCTGTCCATGATGATGGATGGACGACGCGTTCCCGAAGTGCTCCCCGAAGTAGGCCTGCATGGCCTCAAAGACCGCGGGCAGCACGGGTGTGGTGGCGTTATTGTCGAGGTAGACGCGGCGCATGGCTACTTTGCTATTTTACGCCGTATGCGTATGCTGGGATAGGCACGAAGTCGTGCAATTGTTCCAAGCACGGCGTTCTCGTCCCGGCGTCATCCCGAGGGACTTTAGTCCCGAAGCGCCTGCCCTGAGCGGAATCGCAGGGATCTCGCGTGGACAATTCGATGGCGCAAGCCAACTGAATATGCGCCCCGCGACCCGATGCTTGGCAAAGCTCAGCATGAGGCCTGTTTGGGAAAGTGGAACGAATCAGGAGGCTGCTGCCTCTTACCGCTGTCCGATGGGAACGTAGTGTCTGCGGATACGCAGGCCCAACATAATCGGCGCGGGGGCGGATCAGCCGGTTGTCATCGAGTTGCTCGATCACATGGGCGGCCCAACCGCTGATTCGGGACACGGCAAAAACCGGGGTGAACAGATCTACGTCGATCCCCAGCGTGTGGTAGGTGGATGCGGAGTAGAAGTCCACGTTGGCGTTGAGTTTCTTCTCGGCCTTTACAAATTCTTCGATCTTGCGCGACATCTCGAACCACTTGCTCTGGCCGCTGCTCTTACCCAGGTCGCTGGACATCTTTCGCAGGTGTGTGGCGCGCGGATCTTCAGTGTGATAGACGCGATGGCCGAAGCCTGGAACTTTCTTCTTCTGCGCCAGCATTCCCTTGATGTGGTCTAGCGGATCAACTCCGGCCTTGTCGATGGCCTGGAGAATGTGGAACACGGCTTCATTCGCGCCGCCGTGCAGAGGTCCTTTCAGGGCGCCGATGGCGGCGGTCACGGCAGAATGCATATCGGAAAGCGTCGCCGCCACCACCCGGGCAGCGAAAGTGGAAGCATTGAGTTCGTGATCGGCGTGCAGGATGAGGGCGATATCGAGGGCGCGCTCGGCGGTCTCAGAGGGTTTCGTGCCATTCAGCAGCAGCAGAAAATTGGCCGCGTGCGAAAGCGACAGATCCGGCTCAACTACTTTCTTCCCCTTGCGAACTCGATCATAGGCCGCCACGATCATTGCAATCTGCGACGTTAGCCGGAAGGCTTTGTGCAGGTTGGCGTCGTGGTCGTTCTTCTTGTCCTCGGGATCGTAAAAAGAAAGCGCCGAGACGGCGGTGCGCAGCACGTCCATGGGTTGAGTTTGTTTGGGAGCGGTGCGCAGCAGCTCGATGATAGCGGGATCCAGCTTGCGTTCTTCCGCCAGCTGGCGGCGAAAGTCCTTCAGTTCGTTCTGTATCGGCAGCTTGCCGTACCACAACAGGTAGCAGGTCTCTTCGAAGTTGGAATGGTCGGCAAGTTCATGAATGTCGATACCGCGATAGGCGAGGATCCCCTGGTCTCCGTCGATATAGCAAATGCTGGAATTTGTGGCGACTATTCCTTCCAGGCCCTTGGGGGCGTGCGTGGCGGTCAGGCTGGACATGTTCCCTCGCTCGGAATTTTGAACCTGCGTTGAGGCTGCACGGGGAAGGAAAATGGCGCGTGCTGTCGCAACTAACTTTTATACGCCTAAAGAGTTAACTTTCCAAGGTGGCGATGGTGACAAGGTTTGAAGGGTAGGGGATCGTCGAATGGAGATGCGTCGTGCGGTTGCCTAAATTTTCGCCTTTTTGACTTTAGCAATGTCAGCCCGTAGGCGTTCAAGTGTTCTCTCAACGGCGACCAGTTCTTCGCGTGCATTCGAGACTCTATCTAGCAGTTCTTCGAGAGTCTTGTCGGGAGAGATGGGCTGCTTCGATTTGGCCATTTGGGCACAAGCGTACTCGTCACACACGAGCCGCGTCGGCACGCTGGCGTACTCAGCAAAAAGGGCCATTTTGGTTAGCATCTGACTTGTGGCATGATGTAGCCATGCCTAAACGGTCAAGCAGGATAGCCAAGCGGGATGACTTTCAAAATGCTTTGCGAGTGGTGGAAGAAGCCATCGATTCGTCGCTAGGGAAGAACCCGGCAGCTGTGGCTCTGGGGCGGAAGGGCGGACTGAAAGGCGGTAAGGCCAGGGCCAAGGCTCTCACTCCATCACGGCGGGAAGAAATAGCCCAACAGGCAGCGCAAGCCCGCTGGGCTAAGGTAAAAAAGGGTGAATAGGTGTGGTTACGGGAGTGATCGTCTCCTATGCCCCCATAGCGTCGCTTTCGTGTACGCTACATTGGGATTTCGATCACTGGGGTGTCATCTCCGCTAGTCACGGTAATAATCACCTTCGAGATCCGAACCGCAATTGTTACGGTCCGCACATAGAGTCACCTTTCCGAACCGTCTGGCCTGCCTGCCAGTCGGTTCTTTCTTTGGCAGAAATCTTCACTTTTTCCCCGGATTCGGGCTTATCCCTGCGCTCGGCGGCAAGTCGCTCGTCATGAGCTTCAATCTCAGGATCGGGGCCAGCGTTACTGAAAAGAACTTTCATGCTTTGTTCCATTCGCTCTCTCTCCGCTTTTTTGCGCCGATTCTCGCTTCCAAAATCAAATCTTAATCAACCTTGTCACTACCACCGCGCGCGTAGTGGGCTACTACGGTTGATGTGCAGGCGCATGAATTCGGACGCACGCTGTCAAGCCCTCCAGAAAGTAGCTCACTACCCACCGCGCCTTTGGTGGTGGGTCAGTTTCGTTTTGCTTCGAAGGGTAGTGGCTGAATCTGAGATTCAGCCCCTACCGGGCCATTGCTCATGGCTCACCTTGAGAAGTGGTGCATGTGATGCATAATGGCGCAGCTGAGATGACCTAGGACAAATGAAACTACGGCGATGAGGATCGTCTTGCCGGTTGGGCTCATGGGCAATGATGCTACACTCTCGGATCCAAATCGAGGCTGTCGATATTCAAACGGACCCACGAACTGGCTTTGGCCGTGGGCTGTCTTGTGGCCGGAATCCGTCGCCTGTGCCACTCCCGCACGGGCGGGACGCTCGCGCCCACATGCACGGGCGAATACACGAAGGTACACTGCACGGCGCGAAACTCTCGGTTCCGCCTCGCCTTCCCAGTTACAATCGGGACGTGCGCTGGGGAGACTTCATTCGGCTGGCTCTTGTGCTGATGACATTGGGATTGGCCGCGTCTGCTGACGACCAGCCTGTCAACGGACCCCTCGTACCTTGTACTGAAGGTTCTCCTGGCACTGCCTCCTGCATTCCATCGAAAAAAGAAATAAAAGAAGCTGGCCAAGCGTTTGCCAGGGGGTTGAAGCTGCAGCGGGAAAAGCGACAGGACCAAGCCTTCGAAGCGTTCGAAACGGCGGCGCGGTTGGCTCCCAAGGATGTGGAGTACGTGACCGCGCGGGAAATGACCCGCCAACAACTGGTTTTCGATCATCTGACTCGGGGCAATGCGGAAATGCGCGGCGGGCGTCAGATCGAAGCGCTGGCGGAGTTCCGCAGCGCGCTGCATCTGGATCCGCAGAACGAATTTGCCCAGCAGCGTTTGACCGACGCGCTGGGGGAATGGGCCCCTAGAACTGCCTACGCGCCGCAGGTGGTGGCGGAGGCGGAAGAGCTTCGCGTAGAGCCGAGCGCGGCCAAGGCTGATTTTCACTATCGCGGCGATAGCCGCGGACTGCTTACGCAGGTAGCAGCGGCGTTCGGCGTCACCGCTAGCTTTGATGACTCCGTGATCTCGCGCCAGGTCCGCTTCGACATAGGCGGCGCGGACTTTTACACCGCCATGTCCGTGGCTTGCCAGATGACCCACACCTTCTGGACGTCGCTCGATAGCCGGCAAATTCTGCTGGCAGCGGAGTCGGCGCAAAATCACCGGCAGTTCGATCGCATGGCGTTGCGGACTTTCTACCTGCCCGGCCTGAGCTCGCCGCAGGAACTGAATGACATCGCGAACGTGTTGCGCAATCTTTTTGAAATCCGGCTGGTGACGCCACAGCCAGGGGGCAGCACGCTTGTAGTCCGTGCGCAGCGGAATACTCTGGACGCCGCCACCCGCCTGCTCGCACGGTTGGGAGATTCACGTCCGCAGGTCATGCTCGACGTGCATGTCTACGAAATTACCAACAGCCTGACCCGCAATATGGGACTGCAGATTCCCAACAATTTTCAGTTGTTCAACATTCCGGCAGGCGCGCTGGCGGCGCTAGCCGGACAAAACATTCAGGACCTGATCAATCAGCTCATATCGAGCGGCGGCATCAACCAAGCCAGCTCGCAGGCCCTTTCGGGACTTCTGGCGCAACTGACGGGACAGCAAAGCTCAATCTTCAGTAATCCCCTGGCCACCTTCGGCGGCGGCCTGACGCTCGAAGGACTAAGCCTGGGAACCGCCGTGGCGCAGCTGTCGCTGAACGAGAGCACGGTAAAAACCCTGGAGCATGCCACGCTGCGAATCTCCCAGGGGGGGGATGGGACATTTCGTGTAGGCACGCGGGTTCCGATTCTGAATGCCAGCTTCGCGCCGGTTTTCAACACGCCAGCCATTGCGTCCGTCATCCAGAACAACTCGTTTCAAACTCCATTTCCTTCCTTCAATTACGAAGACGTTGGGTTGGCCATTAAGGCCAAGCCGTTGGTGAACGGAAATTCTGATGTCAGCCTGGACCTGGAATTGCAATTTCGTGCCCTGCAGTCGCAGTCGTTCAACGGGGTGCCGGTGATTTCGAACCGGGAGTACAAAGGCAGCATCAGCCTGAAGAACGGAGAGCCAGCGGTGGTGGCCGGAGCTGTTACGCACTCCGAGCAGCGCAGCCTGAACGGCATTCCGGGACTGGGATCGGTACCGGGTCTGAACCAGGTCATGACCAGCAACAGCAAAGAAAATGACGAAGATGAATTGCTGATCGTGATTACGCCGCGAGTAGTCAGCCACGAACAGAAGGAAAACGCGGAAGTCTGGATGCAGAAGTAGGGCAGGGTTTCTGGTGGAGGCCGTGCGTCCCCGGCCGGACGGGCGGGTTGCCCGTCCTCCATCATTCCCGAATTCCGGCCTAGTTTCCTTCGCGGGCGGCAAACTCCGTTAGGCCTTTCAGTATTTCGTAAGGCAATCCACTCACGTTGCTGATCTTTCTTCCGTTCACAAACAGCGTTGGCGTTCCCGTGACTTCAAGCGCCGCACCTAATGCGATGGAATGTTGGACCCGGGTGGCGGTTTCGGGTTTGGCGGCGCAGGCGGCGGTATCTGGGCCTTTCGCGCCGGACTGTTCGGCGATGGCGGTCAGTTTCTCATCCGCGTTGCTGGCGGTTATGTCTTTTTGCGTGTCGTAGACACTGGCAACATACTTCCAGAACGCGTCGGGCGAAGTGCGCCCGATGCAGTCGCCGTAGTAAGCAGCTTTGGCAGCCCAGTCGTGCGAGGGCAGCGGGTAATTCTGGAATACCAGGCGGGTATTTTTCTCCTCCGACATCAACTTATCAATGGTGGGTTGGGCCTCCTTGCAATGGGGGCACTGCAGATCGCTGAACTCAACCACCGTCACGGGAGCATCCGCCGGGCCGCGGGAAGGGCCGTTCATCCCCTTAGCGAGCGCCTCTTGCGCGGGCACGAAGGGATGATCTCCGAACGGTATGATGTCGCCGATCACGGCATGCTTGCCGTCGGTGGTGACGTAGAGCCGGCTGTTCTGCTGGCCCTGAGGGTTGCTGAGGACAACCACCACTTCGGTGAGCCCTTCGGCCGCAGAAGGACGGATGGCTGCGATCTTCCACGATACCGACGGATCGTAGCCGAACATTTGCTTCATGAAAGCGTTCACCGTTTCTTCCGAGGGAAGCCGGGTGCTGAAGGTGGGGACCGGGGGAAGCGCGTCTTTCGATTTGGCGGAAGACTTCTGTTGGGCGACACCAGACGAGACCAGCAACCACACCAGGGAGCAGCACAGCAACAAACGACGCATGAGTTCCTTTCAAGAACCTTAATTTCTTAAACCCGTCAACGCCTTCCTCATCCGCTGGTTTTGGCCGCGATGGGAAAGCGGCGGCCCGAGCCGAAGGCCTTGAGAGAAATCTTAAGTCCGGGAGCGGCCTGCTGGCGCTTATACTCGGCGCCGTCAACCATGCGAACGACATTCCGCACCAGCGCCAGATCATAGTTGTGATCGGCGGCAATTTGTTCTGCGGTATGCAGGTCTTCGACGTATTCTTCCAGGATCCTGTCCAGAACATCATAAGGAGGAAGCGAATCAATGTCCTTCTGATCGGGACGCAATTCGGCCGAGGGCGGCTTTTCCAATGTGGTCTGCGGGATCACGGGACAGCGCGAATTCACGTAATGGCTCAGGCGATAGACCAGCGTCTTGGGCACGTCCGAGATCACGGCCAGGCCGCCGACCATGTCGCCGTACAGGGTGCAGTATCCCACGCCCAGTTCGCTCTTGTTTCCGGTGCTGAGGACGATGGCCCCGAATTTGTTGGAGAGGGCCATCAGTAAAGCGCCGCGAGTGCGGGCCTGTATGTTTTCTTCCGTCGTGTCTTCCTTGCAGCCGGCGAAAACTTTTTGCAGAGTCTTTCGGTAACTCTCGAAGATGCTCGGTAATGCAGAGCAGTTCGAATCGAATGCCGAGATTGCTGGCGAGCACCCGGGCGTCGTCAATCGAGCCAGAGGATGAATAGGGTCCGGGCATGCCAACGCCGATCACGTTTTCCGGTCCGACGGCGTCGCTGGCGATGCACGCAGTGAGGGCCGAATCGATACCGCCGCTCAATCCGATGATCACGCGCTGGAAGCCGCACTTGCGGACATAGTCGCGTGTGCCCAGTACCAGGGCGGCATAGGCACTGGCCTCTTCTCCCGGTATCTGCTGGTGCATTTCTCCGGTCAGTTGGTCCGAGTCGAAGTAGATCAAGTCTTCTTCGAACGATTTGCCCTGCGCGATGACTTCACCGGCGTCATTCAACACGAGGCTGGAGCCGTCAAAAACCAGGCTGTCGTTGCCGCCAACCTGATTGACCATGAGCACCGGCACTTTGTCGTGACGGGCGATGGTGGCCAGCATTTCGCGGCGCAGTTCGCGCTTGCCCATCCAGAATGGCGAAGCGGAAATGTTGAGCACGAAGTTGCCGCCGGCCTGGACCAGTGACTCGACCGGATCGACCGTGTACAGACGCTTGTTCCAGAAATGTTTGTCGTTCCAGGCGTCCTCACAGATGGTGAGCGCCATTTGCTTGCCGCCGAAAGGAAACAGCGCCTGGCTTCGCGCAGGCGCGAAGTTGCGCATCTCGTCGAAAACGTCGTAGGTAGGCAGAAGCATCTTCGACTGTAGAAAGGATATGGCGCCGTCGTTGAGCAGGGCGGCGGAGTTCATGACCGACTTGCCAGTTTCGGCCAGGGCTGGGGTGACCAGGCCGCAGATCACGGCGATGCCGCGCGTCTCGGCGGCAATACGCTCCGCCGTCTCACGATTGCGGGCCACAAACGAGGGGCGTTCCACCAGGTCTCGGGGCGGGTAGCCACAGACAGAAAGCTCGGGAAACAGGATAAGGCCTGCGCCCGCCGCGCGGGCTTGTTGGGCGAAGTCAACTATCTTGGCAGCGTTACCGGGGAAATCTCCAACCGTGGGATTGATTTGTCCCAGCGCGATCTTCACGCTTCCAGTGTAAAGGGACGGTACGCGACAGCCAAGTCAGCATCTAGGCGCGAGCGTCATCGCTCGCACGACAGTCGCAAGGACCGGATTGGCTTGCGCACGAGGGATGGCGCTCGCGCCTACACTCCGACCCAACGCAGGGCCTCCTGGCGGTCGGCAAATGCTCGCATTTGCACTGCTTTGCCATTGCGGAATGTGAAGACATCCGCGAGGCGCACGTCCTGCCAGACGTCGCTATTGTGGGCCCGAACCCGGGCGTGCACAAAGACGACGATTCGATCGCCCACAGGAATGAATTTTTCCGGCTCGCTGTGCACTTCCGCAGCAGACTCCTTAGACTGGATCAGATAAGTCTTTGCGCCTGCCACTCCATGGTAGGTGCCGCCACCCGGGAATTCTGCCGGCTCGGTCCATTCAATCTGGGGATCGAACAACTCCACAGCCGCTGCGATGTCTCCTCGATTGAATGCCTCATAAGCGGCGCGCAGGCCGCTGATCGCCTGTTCCTGCTCTGGGGGTTGCATGCCTGTCCCCTGACTGTGCCGGTTACGGCACGCCCCGCATAGACACAGAACTGCAATGGCTATTATGGATGGAAATCTCGCCATACCGGACGAGCACGAGCGATCGCGCCTACATTTTTACTGGGGCCGGGGCGGGCCGTCCTGCCCCAGCGGGTCAGGGGGTGGGCCAGACGTGGGAGCTCTCCCGCCTGCGGGTGAGGCTGTATCTACTTCCTCGCCTGGGCGGCGCAGCGAAGGCGCGTTGGGCGGACGAACATCGGGTCCGGACGAACTCTTGGCTACGGTGGGAGGAAGATCGACTTCCCGCTCTGTGTGAATGATTTTCTCGCCATCCACCTTCATGCTCTCGAGGCGCACGACCTCATCGCCGACGAGGCGGACAAAATCCACGTCCTGCGGCGGTTCGCCGTAGATCCACTCCTCGAATTCGGTTTCGCCGTCTTTTTCCCGAATTTTCTTGGGCGGACGGCCTTTCGAAGCGATCACCATTTCCCGGTTCATGCCAACCAAAACCTGGTGCGCCTTGACTGCGTCCCGGGTCTTGGGCGGAAGAGTTTCGAGGTAGGCTTCCGCAGAGGATTTGGCATTGAAATCAAATACGGGCCGCAGCAAATCTTTCAACTCCTGCGGGTTCAGATCGGGCACATAGCCGTTGAAGACCAGGTCCACGTACGAACCGCGCGGATTGGCGCTGGCGTCGTTGCCGCCGACCGGGGCCATGCCCGCAGTGCCGCCGACCTGAATGTGCTGGTACCACTTCTGCTTCTTGACCGGGCCGCCGTTGATCTCGAAGTGAATACGATCGTTCTTTACCAATATTTCGCTGATGCGGGCCTGATCGCCGGGCTTCGCCGCGGGACCCCAAATGGCAAGTTTGTTTTGCAACTCTTCCCCACTGGGCGATAGATTTCCGTCCTTCAGGGTCAAGCCTGTCTTTCCCATGGGAAAAGGCGAGCGAATATAGACCAGTTCGGTATTGAATGTGCGGATTAGGTCCATCCGGGTTTGCTTGGAGATGCGGGGGGTCTTTTGATCGTCGGCACTGACCCCGACCAAACAGCAGAGCACGATGGGCAACAGAACTGGAGCGTAACGTGGGTTCATACGACACCCCAAAAACAGGCATAAAAGTCAATAAATATGCGGTTTTCGCTTGACCGTGGGTTATCGGCTGGGTTAGTATGCATACAGTCGGAGGCAACCGAATGCTGCATCGTAAGCCGATTGTTAGCGTGTTCGTCAGGCATGCCGGGACCTGCCAATATGAGGGCAAGGAGTTCTACCGGGGTTGTCTCTGCCCCAAGTATCTTCGCTACTCCGTGGCCGGCAAGCAACATCGCCTGGCGGCTGGCACTAGATCCTGGGCCGTCGCGGAAGAGAAGGCCGCGGAGCGACAGGCTCAGTTAGATGCCGGCCAGTCGGGAACGCCTATTGCGACGGCCGTTCAGCCCACAATCGAAGCCTACATCCAAACCTATGTGTTGAGCAAGGTCGGAGAGAACCGCAGTAACGAAACTGTCCGCAAGCTGAAATTTCAGTTGGGCATGTTCGAGAAGTTCATGGCCTCCCGGTCAAAGTTTTACCCGACCGAAATCACCAGCAAGGACCTGATCGAATACCGGGCAACGTGGTCCACCTGGAAATCGAACGTGACTAAGCAACGGGGCCAAGTAAACCTCAAAGGCTTTATTCACTTCTGTTGCCCCAAGGCCGTTGCGGATGAATTGCTGAAGCCGTTCAAGGCCATCAAACTCACTCCGGAAGACCACACAAGAAAGGCGCCGCGGCCGTTCTCAGAGGCAGAGCTGAAGTCTTTGCTGGCCCATGTCCCCAAGGTCTTCCCCGACGCCAACAAGGCCTCACGCTTAACGGCGCTTATCCATTGCATGGCATCTACGGGCCTCGCCATTCGGGACGCCGTCCAATTGGAGCGGGAGAGTCTGGCAAACGGATGGCTCAATATCAAACGGCAAAAGACGACAAAGCCGGTCAAGCAGAAATTGGATCCGGCGTTGCACCAGGAATTGCTCGGCGTGTTGAACGGCAATCCCCGCTACGTTTTCTTCAGCGGTACAAACCTTCCGAACAGCGAAGTAGGTTGCTGGCAGACCGACCTGAGAAAACTGATGAAGGCCGCCGGGTGCTATTTCAAAGGGAATCTCTCTCACCGGTTCCGCGACACCTTCGTCGATTGGCACTTGGGACAAGGCACAGGTCTTAACGAAATCGCCGGGATGCTCGGTGACACCGTGACTGTTGTTGAAAGCCACTACGCCGATTTGTTGAGTAAGCGAATGGAAGAGCGCTTAGCGAAAGTACCGACGAGAGTTTGGTAGGAAATTCAAGGAGGAGTTTGTCGGCGGGCCTTGTCCGGCTTGAGGTAACTATATCTGGCAGATAAAGTTCTGTAACTATATCTGGCAGTTTTCCCATGTGTGGAACTTATCTTCCCCGGATAAGTTCAATTGACACGAATACGTTCTAATTTGTGACCTGAATCTCCTCCCCCAAAGTCACCTATATTCAGTTGGCCGTCAATCATTTGGCTGGTTACTACCACCTAGTTATCACCCGATTGGGAACTCCAAAACGCCATTGAGATCAATCCCAATGATCCAACAGCGCATCATCATTACGCCTACTGCCTTTGGATCATGGGTAAGCCTGAGGCAGCCGTCGAAGAGATGAAGAGGGCCCGGGATCTAGACCCACTTTCGCTTTTCTTCAACGATGAGATGGGAGTGGCTTTCGAATGGCAGCAGCAGTATGACAAGGCCATCGAATGGTTTCAGAAGGCTATGGAACTCGATCCGAATTGGGGTTCCCGTACACCTCGATCTCGGAATTGCCTACGTGAAGACCGCACGGTATGAACAAGGCATCACAGAAATTAGGCGGGCGATTATTCTCCCTGGCGGAGGAGAAGGCTTCTACTCTGCTGGCGGTCGCCTCTGGCTAGCATGGGCTTATGCCGCCTCCGGCAAAAAAGGATTTGGCGAGAAAAATCCGAGAATGGCGTCCAGAATTCTAGGCGTCGTGCCGATTGACGATTTTGCGCATTTTCCTCAACCACGACGGGGCTTCGACTGGGCACGGAACGCCATGCCAGAAACGCAGCACCGACGAGTATGACTGCTGCCGCACCCGCGACTACGCTCCAAATTAATCGGCGCGAATGTGGCCGCGTACCCACTTCTGCCGGGGTACCTGCACTCTTGCCGCTTTCCGCGTCCCGCTTCAGCCGCTTGAGGTCAGCTCTTATTTCTGCGGCGGATTGACAGCGAACGTCGCGGTCTTTCTCCAGCGCCTTGTCGATGACGTGCTCCAGCCCCGCTGGAATGTCAGGATTCAGCCGGATTGCGGGTGCTGGCGCTCGATTGAGAATGGAATCGAAGATCACACCGCTGGTGTCGCCCCGAAACGGCAGGATGCCAGTGCACATTTCGTACAGCACCGCGCCGAACGAGAATAGGTCGCTTCGGGCGTCCAGTTCCTTCCCGCGCACCTGCTCCGGGGACATGTAGGAGATGGTGCCTAACGCAGTGCCGGGGCTGGTGAGATGCTCCTCTATGTCTACGGTTGGGGCGCTCAGGGCGATACTTTCCGGCTTGAGAGTGACTTTCGCGAGCCCGAAGTCCAGAATCTTTGCCTGACCTCTGTTCGTGACGAAGATGTTGGCGGGCTTGATGTCACGGTGGACGATACCCTTAGTGTGTGCCGCATCCAGTGCATCGGCGATCTGAATGCCCAGATCGAGCACCGCCTCGATCTCCAAAGGCTTGCCATTTATCCGGTGCCGGAGTGTCTGCCCCTCCAGCAGTTCCATGGCGATGAAGGATCGTCCATCGGCCTCGTCAATTTCGTAGATCGTGCATATGTTCGGGTGGTTCAGAGAGGACGCAGCCTTGGCCTCCCGCTGGAAACGGCTGAGGGCTTGCACGTCGTTGGCAAGTTCGTCGGGAAGGAATTTCAGGGCGACGTGGCGACCGAGCTTGAGGTCTTCTGCCTCGTACACCACGCCCATGCCTCCACCGCCGATCTTGCCGAGTATGCGGTAATGAGAAACCGTCTGCCCCACGGGTTGGGAGGGCGTGGACACTGGCGGGAATGTTAGGTCGGATCGTGAGGAAGGTCAATCGCTTGCCGCCATCACTGCTGATTCGTGATTCATGGGGCTGCCTCGGTGTGACGGAGACTCTTACTTCTTGGCCGACTTCCTTACCTTAGCCCAACGTCGTCGTTGCGCAGCCGCTATCTTGGCCCGACTCTTTGCTGACATCGTTCGGGTCGGTGTTGCGACCTTAGCCTTGCCCCTAACTTTCGCCCAGCGTGCTCTCTGTGCGGCGGCGATCCTTTTCCTACCCGCCGCACTGATTCGGCGTTTCCCGCTTATAGCACTCCCGCTGTACACGCCAGCAAACGCCGTAAGCGCCGCATTCAAACCAGACAACTGCCTCTCTACGCGATCACGTTCCTTTTTCAACTGCTTCATTATTGAAAAAACGTTTGGCATTAGTTTCCCCTCGGGACGGGATTGTAAACTGTCTTCTGATATAAGTTGAGAAAATGACCGACGAACAGCGTGAAGAGCTTGTCCCGCAAAGTAGTGAACCGCCGAATCCGCTAGATTTCCCTATCAAGGACCCTCTTCGGGAAACGTACGAAGGGCGACAGCAGCTTCCCGTTATTCAGAAGGTGGGTGTGATCGTGGTCGCTCGGGTCCTGGTGTTTGTTTATTGCCGTACTGGTGTGGGACGACGGCAAAGTACAATATCTGTGATGACGGTGCGCCACAGTTCTAGTTCAGCTTTTTTGCCTCCTCTATGATCTGTGCGGGCCGCGCCCGCACGCGAAGTCTTCCGTCAGATTCACCCAGCGGATTACCCCTGAGGAATCCAGTAGGAACTCAGCCGGCCGAGCTATGTCTTGTCCGTTGACTCCTGCCCCGGGATGGAGAAGGTCATAGCGGCGAATGACCTCCAGTTTCGGGTCGGAGAGAAACGTGTACGTGTATCCCGCCTTCTTGCATAGGTCGCGTGACATTTCGGGTGTGTCCACGCTGATCGCCACCGGGCGCACGCCGAGCTTTTCAATTTCCGCCAGGTGCTTTTCGATACCCCGTAACTCGGAGTTGCAGAATGGTCACCAGTAACCCCTATAGAAGACGAGCACCACTCCTTTGGGCGGCGTTTGTGTGTGCGACATTGGACTGGAAAGTAGGGTGGAGAGGGAAACCGGCTGATTGTTGGTATCTGGCAGCACGAATTCCGGGGCCTTCTGCCCGACACGCGGCGCTCCGGTGGAGGCCGGTAAATGCCTGGTCTGATAAAAGACAAGGAAACAGAAACTGCCCACAACGAGAAGGCTTAGTGTACCCAGAATTGGGCCTGCGATCTTTCCGCGATATTGCTGCGGTTGGCCGAAGGCGCGTTTCAGGCTGACGAACAGAAACGCGACGCCTGTCCCGAAAAGCAGGAAGTTCACCCAGGGAACGTCCCGGGTAACTGGAAACCTGGCAAATACGAAAAAGTAGCTGGCAAACGCGACCAGACAGAGCAGAAACCCCGCCCACAGGTGCCAGTTCCATCGGCGCTGATTCATCGAGACAACTCCAAACTATTTGGTTAGCGAGAAACTGGGTGGCGTCGTCGACTTGAAGTGGGCATGTCACGCGCCATCCAATTAGACCTAAGCATATTGCTCGCCCTTTCGGATCCTCCGGATGCCCAGCCATTGCAAGACGGCGAAAGACAGCACCAGTTCGGCCACCAGGGCCACGACCCACTTTCCACCAACACTAAGCGGCACGGCAAAGATTAGGGCGTAGCTGCCCACGACCCAGATAACGTCCATAATGACAGCAACCCAGGCGTCGGTGATTTTTATTTTCGGCCTGTGGGCATTGAACCACAAAAGCGCGGCGTACCCGATCAAGCTTACCCCCAGGATGGCCAAACTGACCTTTTCTGGAAGGCCAAGGAACTTTACCAGCCAGCGATTGGCAAACAGGATCGCCACACCCGAGACCACTGAGAACACTGCGTTGCCGGTCAGTGCCTTTTTCAAGAATTCTTGACGTTCTTCGACGGATTGGTTCATACATTTCTCCTTAATCGCCTGGAATGGTTGAGGACTTGCTCACTTGACGCGGCAGCGATGCCATCAGCAATTGCCCGCCGGGCAAGTAGGAATGCGGATTTGTCACTGAACAGCTTGAAGGCCCAGTTGGCCTCTTGTACGTAGGCGTGGAGCTCAAAAGCAAGCTGCGCGGGCTTCACGGAGGCCTGTATTTCGTTCTGTGATTGCGCAAACGCAATTTCATCCCGCAGCCCGACCATCCAGGCTTTAGTCACTTCGGCGATCTGATCACGGACCGCGCCCGGCCGACTGTCAAACTCGGCAGACGCAGCTGCAAAGAAGCAGCCTCCGCGAAACACGATTCTTTCTACGTACCCAAGCCAGTTTTCCAGCATGGCTTTAAAACGGGGGATGCCTCGCGGGCTCTGAAGGGCAGGTTGCACCACCTGCTCCAGGAAGATCTGCTTGGCCGTCTCGACCGTGGCCAGCTGCAGTTGTTCCTTAGAACCAAAGTGAGCAAATATGCCGGTCTTGCTCATGTGCAATTCGGCCGCAAGGCGGCCGATGGAAAGGCCTTCCAGCCCTTCCGCAGATGCAATGTCAACCGCGACCTGCAAGATCTCGCGGCGGGTCTCGGTGGCCTGATCGGTGTGGTAGAGAACGGCGGGTTTCATAGGACGACCGTACTATTTATATGGTACGTTCGTTCTATAGTCAAGCCTCTTACATGCGCGAAGGACTAATACCAATCGACCGCAACGCTGCCGTTACTCCAATTCCTTGAGGTTGGCCAAACAAGCCTCACCGCCACTGCATTTGCGACTGGCTTATGATATGGGAGAGTCTCAAATCCAAGGGCTTTGTTCGTTATGAATGTGCAGGCTCATTGGGAAAAGATTTACGCGAAGAACGCGCCAGACGCCGTCAGCTGGTATCGTCCGCACCTCGAGACATCCCTTAAACTCATAGAACGAGCCTCCCCCGCACGTTCGGCCTCTATCATTGACGTTGGCGGCGGCGAATCTAGCCTGGTGGACGATCTGCTTGCTCGCGGATACCAGAACGTCACCGTACTTGATGTTTCCCAGACTGCCATCGACGTGAGCGAGAAGCGATTAGGGGAAGCCTCGAAACACGTCAAGTGGCTTGTCGCCGATATTAGAAAAGCCGAGTTGCCGCCCCGCGCTTACGATGTATGGCACGATCGCGCAGTATTCCATTTCTTAACCGCGATAGATGAACGCACAGCTTATGTTCGTCAGGTGGCACGGGCGGTCAAGCCCGGGGGGCATGTGATAGTCAGCACCTTTGGGCCGAAAGGTCCAACCAAGTGCAGCGGCCTTGACGTTGTTCGCTACGACGCGGAGTCCTTGCACAAAGAGTTTGGCGTGCATTTCCGCTTGCTCGACCACTCTGAGGAACTGCATCGCACGCCGTTCGGCACAGTCCAGCAGTTTCTTTATTGTTTGTGCAGGGTCGAATGAAACGGGTCCAACTTCTGAGATCGTGTGTCTAAGCTGAGGAAAATTTTAGATGCGAATGTGATGCGTCTCTTTAGCGCGTTCGATATCTGGTTCCGTCCGAAGGGCTTCGAGTCTGAACGCCTCTACGAGCGATTAGGTGCATTGCTGATCAAGCGTTACGTGCCGACTGGCGGTGACCTCGCTATGCAGCGCCTCCGCCGCCATCAACCCGGAAGGCGGTGGGTAACTCCAAGCATCCAGTCCCTTCGCCGTTACGAGCAAAGAACGCGTCTTAATGAATCGATTCACCTGGTCGGCTTCATTGGCTTCACTGTCCTTGCCGTGAATAAGTTTGCATCGGGTTCGCTTACAGCGCTGGGCCTGGTGGTTGCACTAGGCTTGAACCTGTTCCTTGGACTTTGGCCTGTCGTTCTCCAGAGATACAATCGGCTACGCCTGTATAGGGCAATCAAGCTCCACTCGCACTTGCCACACCGCTGACGCATAACACGGGCCCCGAAATCTGCTCACTGTTGAAATCACTGTTGAAATCAGGCGTGGGTGTTGAAAAAGTCACGTCGATTAGCGGGATGAGATTCAGCGGAAGCATGCTAGAAGAAAGCATCTGCCCATGCTCTGTTTGATTCTGATCGTCGGAGGTCTGCTGATCATGATGGGGCAACACGACCGCTCTGAAGCCTTGTTCTACGGCAGCTACGGATTGCATGCCACGGGAACCACCCCATCGGGGGATTTCGCTGCGGTGGGACGCTTCACCTTCGACGGAAAGGGCAATCTCACTGGAAAGCTTTTCGTAAGAGTCGCGGGAAACAACATCGAGCCTCCCGCATTCACGGGAACCTACTCGGTAAGCCCCGACTGCACAGTGACGGACACTTGGGGCCCACCCATCAATAGCACGCACGTGTCGGTGATCGTCGATGAAGGCAAGGGGTATTTCATCCTCAGCAATACCGTAGGATCAGGCGAGACCATAAGTGCTGAGGCCAGAAGGCAGTAGACGGAAGAATCCAGAGGGCCGTCACGCAAATGCGGCCCTCTTAATTATTCCTGCCATCGCTGAATCGAATGAATGCCTGCTGCCAAATCGAAGTTGTATCCAGTGATAGTGACATCGGTATGCCCTGCGGCAAGACTGCCGTGGCGAAATGTGCTGACTGCGGAGCGGCGATTTGTTCCGACTGCCGTACGGAGTGCTGCGGGGATTCCTTCTGCGAACTCTGCTACGACTACCACGTCACTCATTCTTGTGTGAGGAAACCTGTTCAGAACGAACGCAGTCCCTACCCTGAATTTGATTCGCCTGACAAGGTTGGTTAGCCCTTCAGGCATGGATGTCAACAACAGCGGACAAAAGGTTCTGTAGCTGGACTGGGAGCCTTTGCGGTTGCGGGGCGATTCGGGCAGAGATCGGAGTCACTGCGGCAGCCCCACCTTGCGCACCAGTTCGGCAAACCGTGGGTCGGAGTGCAAGGGGTCGAGCTGGAAATCAGTCTTCAAACTCAGCAGATTGAAATCACGCTCCTGATACGCAGTGTTGAGCCATTCGAAGGCCCGATCTTTGTCGTCCAAGTCGGCATAGAGGATTGCGATCCAGTACGCAGACGAGTAGCTCACCTTGCGCTGTACTTGCCGAACTGCAATGCCTTTACCCAGAGCACCCTTCCAGCCCGCTGAACGAAAACCTTGCTCGACGGCAGAAGCAAATTCAGATTCGTTCCGGCGACCGGAAAGCTGGCCAAAGACCTTCCATTCTTCAATGACCTGCGGGTACATCCGTTTCCCCCAATACGCTTCGGCTAAACAATAGTGCGCTGGCGCGAATGTCCGGTTCTCACTCGCCACCTGCTTGCACACGGAAATGGCTTCGTCGTACTGGCGTGCCCAGATGTGAACGTCTCCGAGTTGCTTGCTGATGACCGGTGACAGAGGATCGATCTGAAAGGCGCGTTTGGCTTCGGAAATAGCCTCTTGTTCTTTGCCAATCCATCCAATATCTTTCGCGTACCAGTGGTGTACCGTGGCATCGTTGGGATCGAGTTCGAGCGCTTTTTGAACTCGGCCTCTCCTCCGGCAAAATCCCAGTCGTACTCCATCTCGTTGACGCCAAGAACGGCATGAGGACGGGCCAATGTCGCATCCAACTCTAGCGCCCTGCGGGCGGTGGCATTCGACTTCGGATAGGTCTCGCTAGGTTTAGCACCGTAGTTAGGCAATATGGAATAAGTCTCGGCCAGTCCGGAATATGCCAAAGCATAGCTGGGGTCTTTGGCGATGGCTTGATTGAAATAGGAGATTGCCGTCTCAAGGTCTGCAGCCGTCCGTTTGCTCCATGAATAGCGACCCTTTAAGTAAAGCTCGTAGGCTTCTGGATTTTGCGTGCCTTGTTTGGTGACCTGCTGTTTCTCGGCACTGTTCAGATTGGAACGCAGCTTCGCTGCGAGATCGCCCGCGATTTGCTGCTGGAGGGAGATGATGTCTGCGACCTTGCCGCTGTAGTGCTGCCCCCAGATTATGGTGTTGTCAAGAACATCGGTAAGCTCGGCACTCACTTCGACTTTGTCGCCCCGGGGCACCACTCGCCCGTTCACCAGAGCGGACACTCCTAGCTCTCTGCCGACCTTTTGCGCATCAACATCCTTCCCTTTGTAGTGGAAAACCAAGTTGCGAGACTTCACCCTGAGCTGCGGTACATGGGCGAGGTTGTTAATCAACGATTCGGTGATGCCGTCGCTGAGATATTCGTTATTGGCATCCTCACCTCCATTGGTGAAGGGAAGAACAGCAATGGAATCAATCTGGGATCTACTGCCAGAGTGTAGGTACCAAGCGCCCATTGCCGCCAGCCCGATGGCGGCGATGCAGGCGGCTAGGACGGCCCAGAGCTTGCGACGCTTGAGGGTCCGGTCAGACGATGCTTGCGCTGCAACGAACTTGGTGGAGTCGGTCTGGCGTTTCAGACGTTGGAGTTCCGCCCGCACATCCGACGAGTGCTGATAGCGCAAGTCGCGGTCTTTTTCCAAAGCGCGATTGATGATCCGCTCCAATTCCACGGGCAGGTCAGGATTCAGGCGCACCGCTGACGTTGGCCTCCCATCCAGAATGGCTTTGAAGATAAGACCTGAGGTTTCACCCCGGAAAGGCAACACTGCTGTCGCCATTTCGTAGAGTACAGCCCCGAACGAGAACAAGTCGGTGCGGGCATCGAGTTCTTTGCCCTTAACCTGTTCGGGAGACATATAAGCCACAGTGCCTAGCGTTGAACCCGGACTTGTTAGATGCTCCTCCGATTCGACGGTCGGGGCGCTCATAGCAACGCTCTCAGGCTTGAGGGAGACTTTGGCCAGCCCGAAATCGAGAATCTTTGCCTGACCTCTGTTCGTGACGAAGATGTTGGCGGGCTTGATGTCGCGATGGACGATACCCTTCGAATGTGCCGCGTCGAGAGCGTCGGCAATCTGGATGCCCAGATCGAGCACCGTTTCGATCTCCAGCGGTTTGCCACTAATCCGGTGTCGGAGCGTCTGACCTTCGAGCAATTCCATGGCGATGAAGGATCGTCCATCGGCCTCGTCAATTTCGTAGATCGTGCATATGTTCGGGTGGTTCAGAGAGGACGCAGCCTTGGCCTCCCGCTGGAAACGGCTGAGGGCTTGCACGTCGTTGGCAAGTTCGTCGGGAAGGAATTTCAGGGCGACGTGGCGACCGAGCTTGAGGTCTTCTGCCTCGTACACCACGCCCATGCCTCCACCGCCGATCTTGCCGAGTATGCGGTAATGAGAAACCGTCTGCCCCACGGGTTGGGACGGCGTGGACACTGGCGGGAATGTTAGGTCGGATCGTGAGGAAGGTCAATCGCAACGCCTAGAGCAGGAAAGGAGCTATTGCAGCTTCGCGTACTCCGTCTTCGCTTCCTTCAGGATGGGGATGTCGGGGTCGGCGTCTTCCCGAGCGTGCGGGCCGAGGAAATGCTGGCATTCGTGCGCTGCGGTGAGCAAATCGTCAAATTTCTGGTCAGGGTGAAGCGCTCTCAACAGCGGGTCTGAGAGCAGATTGGAGTAGGCGCAGTAATTCTGTTCGATCGCAGCTTTGAGCATGCGAAAGGCAGCGTCCTTCTTGCCGCCATAGGCGAACATCGTACCCTGGAGGTATGAGTGCTCGGGATCGGGGTCGTTAGGTCCGTTGGTTTTGGCATCCTGAGCCATGCGATCGAGTTCGGACGGAGGCCGGAGCCCTATAACTGCCTCCATTAGATCGCGATGATAGGGTGGGCTGCTCGACATCAACTTGACAGCTTCGCGGGCCTCCGCTATCTTGCCTTCCCGCAGCAGAAGTGAAGGTGTCGCCCAATTGGCCCATTCCGAACCGGCATCCAACTGAATGAACTCACGAGCCTTGTCGAATTGGCCCAGCTCCATAAAAGCCCAGGCGCAGGAACGGAACTGGAAATTACCCGGCGCCAGCGTGAGCGCGGTTTCGCACTGACGCGCGGATTCTTCGAGCATGCCGGCGTAGCGCTGGACGTAGCCCAAAGTAAAGTGGGCCGGGGCGCTCTCCGGACGACGTTTCACCAGTGCCGTGGCCTCCTCATAGGCTTTGGCTAGCTCGCCCCTGTCCACTCGGTTGACCATGAGCTGCGAGGCTGCAGCGATCAGGTTTGGATCCAGAGTCAGGGCACGTTCTAACGCCTCATTCGACCTCTGGAACGTTTGCTCTCCACCTGCCGAGTAGCTGGCATCGTAGTAATAGCGCTGGCCCAACTCCGCCCAGGCCGGAGCATACCTCGGATCAATTTCCACAGCACTTTCCAGTGCTTTGAGTGCCTCCCGATTGGGAGCTGGATCGTGGGGCGCAGCGACACTGCGCAAGTACAGGTCGTAGGCTACCTGATTGCTGGGTCGAGTGCTGGTTTCCAGGAAGCCTCCGGCTGCGCCCAGCACGGGCAGCAAACCCTGGCGGACCTGCTTGGCAAGCTGCTCCTGCATGGTGATCAGGTCTTGAGTCGAACCGGTGAGGTTGGTTTGCCACAGCAGCTTGTCGCGATCCGTCTCGATCGCTTCGATCGTCACCATAAGATGATCTGACTGCTTCACAAAGTGTCCGGTCAAAACCGTATCCGCATGAAGCTCAAGGCCAACTTTCTGGGGATCCAGGTCTGAATTCGCGTATTTTCTAGTAATCGTGGAGGGACGAACATCCAGAGTGCGCGAGTAGGTGAGCACGTTGGCGATTTCATCCGCCAACGCGAAACGGAGATAGTCCGAACTGGGATCGCCGTTGAGGTTCTGCAGCGGCAACACCGCGATGGAGTTGAGCACTGCTCTTCCCGTACTTCCACTGCGATGGTTGGTCTGCCAAAGAAAAACAGCGATCACAAATGCGACGATGATGCCGCCTAACAACGCGAGTTTCCCATAAGCTCCTCGATATTCGGCAAAAGTTCGCGCCGTACTTCGGACTTCTGCTCTACCTGTGCCGTGAGAAACCGAATCCCGCTTTGTCCGAGTTAGGTCAGCTTTCATTTCCGAGGCGTGCTGATACCTCGTCGCCCAGGTCCTTCTCAAGTGCCTTGGCAATGATCTGGTCCAGTTCGGTGGGTAATTCTCGATTCAAACGTGCGGGGGGAACTGACGGCACATGCAGGATGGCGTCAAAAACTGCTCCGGACGTTTCGCCTTTGAACGGCAGGACGCCGGTCCCCATCTCGTAGAGCGCAACTCCGAAGGAGAATAAGTCGGTGCGAAGGTCCAACGGTTTGCCAAGCACCTGTTCCGGCGACATGTACGCAATCGTGCCTAGAGCCGCGCCAGGGCTTGTGAGATCTTCCTCCGCAGAAATAGATCCAGTCTGAGTTTTCTGCTCTGCTATCTGACTGGCAGAACTGGGAGGAATCGTAACTTTCGCCAACCCAAAGTCCAGAATCTTGGCGTGCCCACGTTCCGTCACAAAAATGTTAGCCGGCTTAATATCCCGGTGGACGATACCCTTTGAATGCGCAACGTCGAGGGCATCAGCGATCTCGATCGCGAGATTGAGCAGCGTCTCGGTTTCCAGCGGACGGCCCCCAATCCGATGCTTGAGGGTCACCCCATCCAGAAACTCCATCACGATGAACGACTGGTCTGCGTACTTTCCGATCTCGTGGATGGTACAGATATTGGGATGGTTCAGAGCGGAAGCGGCACGAGCCTCCCGGCGGAATCGTTCGAGGGACTGCGGGTCTTGGGCGACGTCGGCGGGAAGGAACTTGAGAGCCACGAAGCGCCCCAGTTCGGTGTCCTCAGCCTTGTACACCACACCCATCCCGCCACCGCCCAGCTTCTCGACGATGCGGTAGTGCGAGATGGTTTGGCCGATCATTTGCGGGAATGCTATGGCGCGCGGTTAGGCATGTCAATGTACGAGCTCAATGCAGCTTGGCGTACTCCACCTTGGCTTCCTTCAGGGTGGGAACGTCCGGCGGCAACCCGAGTTAAAAAGAGAGTGCCTCAGGGGAACTGGGTTTCGAAGGCGTAGATTTCCTGGATTCCTGCGTCGCGCATCACCAGAGGCGACCCATCGTAGGCCGGCGCGCTCCAGTACCCGGACATGTCATTCGGACGGCGAAGTTCTTTCAGGTCGGCTATCCGTTCGAATTTCTGTCCGGGGATCTCTATCCGGCGTATCTCACCGTGGGTAAAATCTTCAAAATAGAGATATTTCCCATCATGCGACCAGTTGGGAAAAGCAAAGCCTCCTTTTGCCAATTCCGACCATTTTTTTGTCGTAAAGTCGAAAAGCATCAGTTGGTTTGAGTCGGGAGGCATCGCGGCGAGGTAGCGGCCCTCCGGCGACCATCGGGGACTGTACAATCCGTCGGAACCTGGCAAGGTCGAGATCTGGCTGGTTTTCAAATCCAGCACCTGTATTGCCACTGGCCCGGAAGATCCAAACTCCTGAAACGGCTCGCGTCCGAAGCATAGCGAGTTCCCGTCCGGCGACCACGTAGGATCAGTTTCGATGCGCTCCTCTGGCAATAGCTCCTGGGCGTTACCCCCTGCGGATGAAACCAGAAAGACTTTCTGGGGCTTCCCAGGCCGCGAGGCCGTAAACGCAATTCGGCTCCCATCAGGTGACCAACGCGGCAGGCTGGCTTGTAGCGGAGAATAGCTGAGTTGCAGCCGTTCAGTTCCATCCACCTTGCTCCGCCACAGAACATTTTCCGGAAAAGTAACGTACGTGACCCATTGTCCGTCCCGTGAAAAATCCACCTGAGCGGCGGAGATCCCCGCGAGATAGGGTACGAACTGTCGAGAACTAGCGTCATAGCGCACTAACTCACCACGAGTCTGTTGCCCGATGACAAACAGCTTCTTTCCGTCTTTGCTTGGCACCGGATCCGAAAACGACAACGGACCGGTTGTAAGCTGGATCGGTTCAGGCGAAATTTTTCGGAAGAGATCGGCTCTTTCTAGTCGAACCCAGATGCTGGAGATATTCTGGCGCGCGCTCTGGAACGCGAAGTATTGCCCATTAGAAGTCCAGCTGCCGCAACATTCACGTGATGGTTTGTTCCAACCTTCCAAGAGGGGATGAAGGCCAGTTCCATCCACCGCAACTTCCCAGAGCGACAGAGAGGCTGTCTTAAGATCATTGACGGTAAATCGCAAGCGCTTGCCGTCGGGCGAAAATACCGGTCGGAAAGGTACTCCGAATACCGTTGCCAGCTTGCGCGCGTCGCTTCCATCGCTCTTGGCTAAGTACAAGTTGGACCCATTCGCGTAGACAATCTGCTGTCCATCCGGCGACCAACCGGCATCGTGGGCATTCACCTCACCCAGCCGCCGTGGGGAGCCTGAAGGTATCGGCAGCAGCCACACCGGCAGTTCTGTTTGGGTCCCGGTAACAAAGCTGCCCACCAGAAGTTCGGAATGATTTGGCGCAATATCGAAGACTGAAATATTGGGAAATGGTGTGGGAATTTGGGAGGTTTCCCCGCCTTCGGTCGACACTTGGCTTAGAACACCACGGCCGGCCAGGGTTTCTGCCACGTAGAGGCGAGCACCGTCGGTTACGAAACTATATTTCGGCAGCTGATCATTGGTGATCTGAACCGAACCCGCCACCTTTGGCGGCGGGAGTGTCGGCCTAAACACCCAAGCCAGAACTCCGGCTAAAACCAGGACAGCTGTCGCAGCAATTCCCCACTTCAGTGGCATCATGCTTGTGGGAGTTGCCGGCTCCTTTGACGGTGCCGCGAGCATGGACTCGTTACCAAACGCAGCCCTCTTTGTTGCTGTTGCAGCCGAACCAACTTCTGCAGCCAGCTCCGTGCTGCTTATAACGGAACGGCCGGAATCGGAGTCACGCTTTAGTCGTTGCAGGTCGGCACGCATCTCCGCTGCGACCTGGTAACGCAGGTTCCGGTCTTTTTCGAGAGCCTTGTCGATGATATCTTCCAGCTTCGGCGGCAGGTCAGGATTCAACCGCACCGGATGAACCGGGACCCGTTCCAGAATCGCGTGGAAGATCACACCAGAGCTTTCCCCTCGGAATGGCAACGCCCCGGTCGCCATCTCGTAGAGCACCGCTCCGAATGAAAACAAGTCGGTTCGGGCGTCCAATTCCTTTGCCCGCACCTGCTCCGGCGACATGTACGCTACAGTTCCGATCGCTGCGCCAGGGCTGGTCAGATTCTCGTCGCCCATTGTGCCCGAGTTCGTGTTCAGGACAGCTACCTGACTAGCCGAGCCTCTCGCTGTTGTCACCTTCGCTAACCCGAAATCCAGAATCTTGGCGTGGCCCCGCTCCGTTACGAAAATGTTTGCAGGCTTAATGTCACGGTGGACGATGCCCTTCGAGTGTGCGGCATCGAGCGCGTCCGCGATCTCGATGGCGAGCAACAGCAGAGTTTCCAACTCCAGCGGATGGTTGCCGATCATGTGTTTCAGGGTCTGGCCATCTAAGAACTCCATGGCGATAAAACGCTTGCCCTCATGCTCGCCAATTTCGTGAATGGTGCAGATGTTGGGATGGTTTAGTGACGAGGCAGCACGCGCCTCGCGACGGAAGCGCTCCAGACTCTGAGGATCTTGCGCCACATCTTCGGGAAGGAATTTAAGAGCGACAAAGCGACCGAGAGATGTGTCCTCGGCCTTATACACAACTCCCATGCCCCCGCCACCGAGCTTCTCGACGATGCGATAGTGCGAGATGGTTTGGCCGATCATTTGCGGGAATGCTATGGCGTGCGGTCAGGTATGTCAATGTACGGGCTCACTGCACCGAGATCATGGTCTGGGATGGAGGCGAACTGCTCAGCGATCAAATCCTCACTGAACAAAGAAGCTTTCGGTCAGAAAGTCAAACGTTAAGGAACCCATTCCTCAGCCATTCTAAAGTTACGCGGACGGGACATCGACTGGTGAGCGAATGTAGGGGGATTCACGAGGGTCGCGAGTGCTCTCGGCCTTAACTCTCGACCCAGTTCCCGTATCGGACGGAGGGCGCGTGTCGCGCTTTATGCCGCTTTATCTCGGGAGATTGGTTCAGCATATAATTCGGCCCGTCATTTGATTTGCCATCAGGAGACGGTGTGCGCTTCTTCGTCGGAATCACGGATCGTGATTGGTTCGACTTCTTGTGTAGCTTGAATGGGGTCGACGAAGTCAACTTTTGGCAACCTAGTGGGCAACAGCAGTTCCGAGCGCTTCAGATCGGTGAACCCTTCCTTTTCAAACTCCACAGCCCTGACGACTACATTGTCGGCGGGGGATTCTTCAGCCACTTCACAATCCTGCCCGCGAGTATTGTTTGGCAGGCATTCGGGGAAAAGAATGGAGCGCAGACTGAAGAGGAAATGCGGTCAAGAATCGCCCGATATCGACGAGCACCGAATCCGAGCGCAGTGGACGATTATCGGATCGGCTGTATTCTTTTGGAGTCACCATTCTTCTTCGATCAAGCGAACTGGATTCCGCTGCCTGACTGGAAACGGGAGATCGTCCGAGGCCGTGGTTACGATTCCGAGGGACGGGCGGGAGATTTGGCACCGAGTCGAACCGTTGATGCGGGCCTCCAGTCAGGAAGTACAACGAATCGATGAATCGCAACCCCGCTATGGCGATCCCGTGACAGTGTTCCCCCGTCTCGGGCAGGGTTCGTTTCGGCTAATTGTGACGGATTCATACGAAAGACGTTGTGCTTTCACGAACTCCCCTGTGCTGCATGTGCTGGAAGCCGCCCACATCAGACCGTACTCCTCGGGTGGCACACACGCGCCTTCTAATGGCATCCTACTCCGCCAAGATCTGCACACCCTCTATGATCGTGGCTACATGACGGTGACACCGAGCCATCAAATTGAAGTCAGTTCCCGCATCAAGGAAGAGTTCCACAACGGAAAAGAGTATTACGCACTTCATGGCCAGAATATGAGATTGCCTGAGTACGGTGATCGGAGGCCATCTGCCGATTATCTGAGATGGCACAACGACAACGTTTATCGCAGCTAATCGCAGCTAACCGACACCGCTCAAACTCTCGCCCTCTATTGGGACGACCGCTTCCGGCCCAACGATGCGGTATGCGTAGACAGCAGTACGAAACTGTATACATATTCTTTAAAAACGCTAATCCGATCTGGTCACCGCCGCGTGGTTGTACGGTTGACCGCGCCCGATTGAGTCCGTTTAGCATTGAATAACGCTAGCTACGTCCTCACCGCTACAGATCATCGGCGTCTCGGATCGCAGCATGCGGCGGTGGCGAGAGCGGTACGAGGAGTTTGGTTACGACGGGCTGTTTGACCTGCATTATTATCTTCAAGGTATAGTCACAATCGCGGGGTGGAGTTCCCAAATCATTTTCACCTGTGGTGAGTCACGGTTGTGGTCAAAGTCTTCAAAAGCCATACCCAAGACCTCTACTGGCAAAGCTTGTGGCAGTTCACCCCCGTGCTGGGAGTCGTCAAACTTCGTCAACAGGGCAGCGTCTTTGCCAGGTCTATCCATACCGCTTCAATGCAAATCGGGCCACTTTACCGAATAGATCTGGACCACGCTGGTGTCGTTCATCATAGCGATCTGTCCATCCGCAGTGATGCTGGGAAAGCCTTCGAATCCATCGAGGTTGACGGTCAGTCCGTCGAACTTAGCTACGCTGGTCCCACTCTCCAGTCCCAATTGTCAGCTGATAGATTCCAGGTTCTCCGTCAAGCCCCGCTTCTTTCATGGCGAAGTAGACAGATTTGCCGTCGTTCGCCCAAACCCAGTATGGCCAGGGAGCTTTGAATATTTTAAGGTCCTTCCACGTCTTTGATGCCGTCGAGTACAGCACCATGCGCGATGGATTCTCGGCGATTGCGACCATGTATTTTCCATCCGGCGACCACGAGGGAACGTAAAAACCCTCCGAGCCGGGCATGATGGAAATCTTCCGTGTCGCCAGATCCACAATGTTGATTCCTGGAATCCGCCCTGGATATGGAAAGTCGTTGAAGGCAATCGATCTACCGTCCGGCCACCAGGTTGGAGCGACTTCGGTTTTACCTTTGGCGGTCAGCTTTTCTAGAGTGCCCCCATCAACCGAAACTCGGTATATTTCCTTGTAGTCAGAAAACACAATCCACTTGCTGTCCGGTGACCATTGCGGCATCCAGGCTAACGAATCTGTCAGCTGCAGCTTCTCACTCCCATCCAATCTGCTGCGCCAAAGATGACGTCGGGGATAGTCCCTATAAACCATCCATTGCTTGTCGGGAGAGATGCCGAAATCCGCAGCAGCCAAACCATCCAGGAACGGGACGAAACGTTTCAGTCCCGAATCGTAGACCTGCATCGCGCCCTGCGCGATCCGCCCGATGACAAACAGCCCGTCGTTGTCTCGACTCGGCGTCGCCGCCAAGACCTCGATCTGGCCCGCCGTAAGCCGCACGGTGGTTGCTTTTCTCCAGAATTCGAACCAAGGGGGCTGAATGAGTTCGTAAAGGTTATTCAGTCCTTCACGGCTCGACACAAAGACAAAATGCTTTCCATCCCGGGTCCATTGTCCATGAGTCTGATCGGCATCGTCCGGCCATACCAGTGCAAGCCGATGTGGATTGCTGCCGTCGGCGTTCAATTCCCAGATCTTAGCCGAACTGCCTTCCTTATCTTCCGAACACTGTCACGCGAATGCGACGGGAGTCGGGCGAAAAATACGGCGCAATGATGTAATAGGCCGGAGCATCCCATAGCTTCCTTAGGTTCGCGCCTCCTCCGTCACTCACGTCAAGAGAGTTCAAGTTGGCATAGACAATCGAACGCCCGTCGGGGGACCAGTGCGCATCTTGAGCGAGCTGAATCCCCAGCTTCCTCGGAGAGCCTCCCAGAACCGGAACCAACCAGATCGAACCTTGTCCGGCCTCGCTATTCAAATCTGGCTTCAACGCCAACATTGCCGACGCATCAGGAGAAATGTCTAGCATCTGCATTCCAGAAGCAGTCCCCCGTAGCGGAGCAGTCGAGCCGCCGGTGACCGACATTTCTACGGGCGCATGCTGACTTTGAAAATAAAGCCGAGTTCCATCCGTGACCAGCGGTCCGTCTTTTAGCTCGGAAGAAAAAGTAATTTGTGCCGAATTCAGCGGGCCTGAAACGCGCGAGGGTGCATTTACGACGATCAGAGACGCGAGGAGAGCCAGGGCACCAGTGGCCAATATCCAGAACGATTTCCTGTGCAGCCAACTGTAGCGCGTGGCAAACGTATAGGTCGCCTTTGTCGCGTGCGAAGAACCGGTGGTCTGCCGCTTTAGCCGCCGGAGGTCGATCATCAAGTCATTCGCCGACTGGTATCTGTCGGAGGGGTCTTTTTCGAGGGCCTTGGCGATGACCCGCTGCAGCTCATCTGGGATCGAAGGATTCAACACTTTTGCCGATCTTGGCTCCCCGCGCAAGATCTCGGCGATCACGCTGGCGGTGGACTCACCGGCGAATGCGCACCGCCCCGTAGCCATTTCGTATAAAACCGCGCCAAAGGAGAAGATGTCGCTGCGAGAATCTGTCGCCTTGTCCTGTACTTGTTCCGGGGACATGTAAGCGATGGTCCCGACAATCTGCCCACGAACCGTAATCGGGCCGGAAAGAGTAGGCGTATCGGCGCTGGGCGCACTCTCCAGGTGCAGGTGTTTGGCCAATCCAAAATCCAGAAGCTTAGCGTCACCACGGCTGTTCACAGAAATGTTCGAAGGCTTGAGGTCGCGATGGACAATGTTTCGTCTGTGCGCCGCTTCAAGAGCATCGGCGATTTGCAAAGCGAGATCGAGAAACGTTTCCAGCGGCAACGGACGTCCAGCAATCTTGACTTGCAGGGTCTGGCCCTCCAGCAGCTCCATTGCAATGAAATATTGGCCATCCTGTTCCCCGACGTCGTAGATGGTGCATATATTCGGATGGTTCAGGGCGGAAGCAGCCTGGGCTTCCCTCTGGAAGCGAGGTAGGGCCTGGGGGTCTTGAGCAAGTTCATCGGGGAGAAACTTGAGGGCGACAAATCGATGCAGCCGCGTATCCTCGGCCTTGTAGACAACACCCATCCCGCCGCCACCAAGCTTCTCAACGATGCGGTAATGCGAGATAGTTTGGCCGATCACTTCACGAGAACTCCCAGCCCTGCGGCCGCAATCTTAGGGTGGATGAACAGGCAAGTCAACGCCGGACGGCACTCAGAGCTAGAATGGGATTGTTGAAGGCTTCTCACGTACTGATCAAGTGAAAGTCCCCGAAGGGAGTAGCGACCATGACTGCCCATGCAGTTACGCTAAAGGTATCAGCCAACGTCCCGAAAGATTGCAGTTTCTGGCCGGAGGACGATAGCTGGAACGGAGTTTGCGAGGAGCTGTCGCTCACTGTTCGCGGGAGCAGTTTTGAGGATGCGAAGAGGAACATGGAAGCAGCACTACAGGCGCACATCGAGAGTATCCTGCGAAAGCATTCCAGGAAGAGCGAAAAGAGGGTTGCCTGACGAGAATCAGAAGCCGACGTTACACTTCGCCTTTGGCCTCGAAACCCCAGATTCTCAGCAGATTCAACGGGACATACTTGTGATCCTTGTTTTTACGTACCCATTCTTTCAACGCCGCGCAACTCGCGTATTCTCGCGGTGACAACTTCATGGCCTTTACGGCTTCGTCAAATGACGTCTGACTGGGAAGTGGTTGGCGTCCTGTGTCGGGCTTGCCCCAGTTCAAGTTTCCGGGTTTTCTAGTCATCATTGGCGTTATTAGCTCAGGAGAGATTCACAGGCTAGAGCGATTGTGATGTGCTCGGATGCGTTTTCCATCGGATTTGAAGGCAAAAAACACCCTCGTAACCTATTAAGCGGACGGGGTGGAAGTTTTTTGTCGATTCCATCGAGCCCCGGCCGAGCGCCGCGCGTTTCTACTCTGCGGGATCAAAAGAAAGCCCCGCGGGAAAGCGGGGCAGTGACGGCGAGGATTCCAAACAAATACTTCAGGGTCATTTCTTGTCGTTCCGATGTTCCTTGGCTTCGTGTGTGGCTGCTTTATGCCCAGCCCTCTTAATCGCAGCCATGAATGGCGCCGCCGCTGGTGGCGGAGTGACATTCCCGTTCAGCACTCTGCGGAATGGTATGTCCTTGCCGTAGATGGCCTCCGTCGAATCTGCGTCCTGTTCCACCACTGCTCCCTCCAGCGTCAGGCCGGCAAACGCACCCTTGGAGCGAGAATAAGTAAGCAGCTCAGTATTCAGTTTCCAGTCGGTCCCCGCTGAGGCGTGACGTCCGACCGGACCGGCCGCTGCGGAGCCTTCCCCGCTGAGCTGAAATTTGCTAGAGAGCAAATGTTGCAGCCCCTTGTCATTCATAACCAGCATGACCAGGTCCACGCCTTCGGCGCCGATCTGGAGACCCCCGCTTCCGCCCCCCACGGAAATGAACGCAGGAGCGCTCCAGCCCTTGGCGGTGCGGCAACTGGCCACGCCGCGTCCATGCTTGCCACCGATGATGAAGCCGGCCTTGATCAGGTGCGGAACCACGACGATGCATTTGGCGTCGTCCAGCACTTCTTCTGGGATGCCTTTATCAGGGGCGTCCATGATTTCCTTGAGCACGTCGGCAGATTTCTGCAGACGCTCGACCGAATCCTCTTTGGCAGTGGCCCAAGCCATGCTGCCAAGCAACGTGACCAAACTGAGCAAAACTGCAAACGGAAGTCTTTTCATCTTTCCCTCCTGGAAATTCGGTTTTCATAGCGTGCGGCCCGATACCCTTGGCCATGCTTCGACTCATGCGCTGGTGGTCCGAGATCAGATTGATCAGCAGCACCATGACCGCTATCACCAATAGGATGTGAATTTATCCGCCCAGCGCGTACAAACTCACCAATCCGGGCAACCACAAAACCAGCAGAAACACAAAACTTGTCCAAAGCATACGTCACCTTGTTGGGAGGTGAGCGTAACCAGAGCTTCACGCCCGCCTATCTCTGATCCAGATTGCGGTCAAACAGTTGTATTTCCAAGCCGTCGCAAACAGTTAGCACTTTATCGCAGGTCCCGCCGAGCAGGAGGGCGGCGCAGATCGAGGCCAGTGGCGGGACTTGCGATAAAGTCTGTTGAACGAAGTCGCTGGCGTTTGCGACGGATGCGGTGGGCTATGGGTATTCGATTGAGATTGTTCGATGGTTGGGGGTAGAGAGCAGAGAGAGGGTCTGAGAAAACGGACTGGATGGCGAAGATGGATTTGGAAGTTGGGCGTGAGGTGGCAGGTTTTTCTGAGTCAGAAGGGGCTGGTGAGTGAGCGAAGAGGTGAGTAGAGACACGAGGGCGGTGCGAGCCGAAGTTCGCGTTGGGTAGGGCAGGTAGGTTTTTCGGTTAGGAAGAATCAAGGGGTTTGCTCCTGGGGGCGATGGGCGCGAATGTCGAGGCGGAGAATGTTTCTATGATTTGCATGAGGGTGGCGCAGTGGGGGCAGGGCAAGCCCGTGGGAAGGGCTGGGGACTCGGCTGCTGGGGATGATACTGGCTTGGGGTGATGAAGCAGGAGCTGTTGACATAGAGGTAGTAAGTTGGCTCTACGTCGATTGGCGAGGAATCCGTAGAAACGAATACGGACGAATCCCCGGGGAAGAACGTGCAGCAGGAAACGACGTAGGAACTCTTGCGAGGACAGAGTCATTAGGCGTTTCTTATTGCCATGGGCGTAGTCCTTGTAGCGAAAGGTCACTTTGTCGTCCTCGAAGGCGACTAAGCGATGATTGGAAATGGCGACCCGGTGGGTGTAGCCGGCCAGGTAGCGCAAGACATGCTGGGGGCCAGCGAAGGGCGGTTTGAGGTAGACCACCCAGTTTTGTCGGAACAGGGTGCGCAAGAAGGAGGCGAAGGCTGGAAGCTGACGGAGGGGCTGGAGTGCTCCCGAGAGAGTAAGTTGGGGATGGCTTTTTTCCAAAGCGTCGACGAACTTGCCGCGGAAGACGCGGCTGAGCACGTGGTGTGGCAGGAAGAAGTGGTAGCGCGGGTGAATCCAGCGGAGGTGATCGGGAGAAAGTCCTCCGGCTGGGATTACGCAATGAACGTGCGGGTGATGTCGTAAGTTTTGACCCCAGGTATGGAGCACAGATAGGAAACCGATCTCGGCTCCGAGATGCTTGGGGTCGAGGGCAATCTCCAGAAAAGTTTCGGCGCTGGCCCGGAACAACAGATCGTAGAGGAGCTTTTTGTTCTGCAGCATGAGTGGACAGAGTTGGTGGGGCAAGGTAAACACTACGTGGAAGTAGCTGACGGCGAGCAGTTCTTTTTGGCGAGCCGCGAGCCAGCGCCGACGAGCCGCGACCTGACACTTGGGGCAGTGCCGATTGCGACAGGAGTGGAAAACGATGACCCGATGGCCACAACTGGGGCATTGATGGAGATGTCCACCCAGGACTGCGGTACGGCAGTGGGCGATGGCGCGGAGCACCTTCCGGTGCACCCAGTGGATCCAGCTCCGATTGTTGGCGACAAATTGTTCGCCTTGTGCCCGTACAATGTCGGCCACCTCCAGGGGTGGCCGATTCATTTTTTCTGTAGCCTCCGAGACAGTTGAACGTCATCCAGGTTCGAGATCTGCAGTTGGTCGAGTGGATTGGGAACGGTCTGCAGATGCTTGTGCGACAGATGCAAATAGACGAGGGTGTGTTCGAGGGTGGAATGACCGAGTAAAAGCTGGATGGTACGGAGGTCGGTTCCGGCTTCCAGCCAGTGAGTGGCGCAGCTGTGCCTCAGGCTGTGCGGAGAAAAGCGTTTGGTGATGCCGGCGGCTAGAGCCGCCTGGTGACAGGCTAACCAGACGGTGTTGACACTGATGGGCACGTCAGCGCGCCATCCCTTCACGGTTCCCGGGAACAAATAGGTTTTTGGCTTCATCCAGCGCCAGTAGATTCGCAGGGTGTGGTGCAAGGTTGGACTGAGAGGCACCTCGCGGTCGCGGCCGCCTTTGCCTTGGGCAATGCGAATCATCATGCGCTGACTGTCGATGTCGCTGACTTTGAGCCGGCACAGTTCCGCCCGCCGCATGGCGGTGGAATACAGAGTCATGATCAAGGTGCGGTGAAAGAGGTTACTGGCGGAGTCAATCAAGCGACCTACTTCCTCGGGGCTGAGTATGGTCGGGAGTCGTTTGCGGAACTTGGGGAATGGAATATATTCAGCGCGGAAGTTCCGGTGGAGAGTCTTGAAGTAGAAAAAACGTAGCGCGGCGGTGTGTTGCCGGATGGTGTACGGGGACAACTTCTTGTGAAACAAGTGAAGCTGATACTGTCGGATCTGTTCCGGACCGAGGGTATCCGGTGATCGCCGAAAATGCTTGGCGAAATCGCTGATGACGTGAAGGTAGATTCTTGCTGTAGACTGTGAATAATCACGACGCTGGAGTTCCTCCAGCATCCGTTTTCGTAGTTGGGTCACGGTGACCTCCTTAAGTTCTGTGACCCACTTATCTCAATCTCTCAATACCCTTTACAACTGCTGCCCCCCGCCTCACGCGAAGCGTCCGTCGCGTCAGCGACTTTGTTCAACATGTAATTGCACTCGGTAGTTTGCCGGCCAATACCAACTAATCGGTCCGCCTGCGACAAGTTCTTCGGAGCGTCGGGTCGAGGAAGTGGGAATCATGGCCGCGTATAGAAGTCGACTGTCGCAGATAGGCATCAATAAACTCGCACGCTAACCGGTCTTGTGCATCTCGTTCGGAGCATTCCTCGGAGAGCTCCGCGCCGGTCTGGATTCAAAATTCGCAGGGACAGGCGGGCCTACTTGTACATTTCGATGCGGGTATGGGCGCTCCGAAAAATGAGGACTTCTCCGGTTCGGCGGTGGACGAACTCCGCGTTGCCATCGGCCTCCTGTCGCAGATGCCACATGTCCGGCTCTGCAACGGGCGAAGGGTTCGAAATCCAGGTCATTGAATCGTCTCCTACGGCTTCGTTGCCATCTCTTCACCTGTCTTTAGCGGGCGGCGTCATTCGAACAGGGCAATAGCGGCGTCTAGTCGGGCCGCGTGATGTATTGAGGATACGTTTTAGCTCGGGTCGCTTTCATTTGCTGGTCTGCAAATACGAGCGGAGGAAATCTTCGGCGAGTCGTTTTTCTTCGTCTTTTTCCGAGCGGCCTCCGGCGTGCTTGGCACGGACGCGAACGCAAAAGTCGCAGGGGCAGTCGGGCCTGGGATCATGCCTCCTGCCTCCCAGATCGCTGGGAAAGAGCGGCCATTTTGCATACGAACAAAAGGCGAATATAATTGCCATCCGTGGACGAAGGCCGCAAACGCGTGATTTTGATTGCGGCGGCCATCCTGTCGGCGCGGAAGCTGGCCTCTTACAGTCCTGACAAGCGAGTGCCGGCTACGATCTGTGCGATTGATGATGCGGTTCGATGGGCCGCGGAGATTTTGAATGAGATCGACCGGAGAGATGGCCGACTCAGTAGAATGTCATTGCCGCCTGGTGGGGGCGCACTGTGAATAGCTGTCAATTCTGGACACAAACGTGGGTTCAAATCGCCAGCGTTGTCGCCACTCTCATCCTTGGTGTGCTCGCGATTTGGGGTGATTGGCTGCGGTCTCGGTGGGTCGGAACAAAGTTGAGTCTTGACTTGCTAGACCCCCAAGGACAAAGAATCGGGCTTGGCGGCCCTAATGGAATTCCTTCGCGTTGGTACCACTTGCGCGTTACCAACCAGCGCCGATCTGCGCCGGCGAAGAATGTTCGCGTCGTACTCGTCAAGGTATCGCGTCCAGCAGCCGACGCACAGATTCGGCCCACGCCGCTTTCTGGCCCGGTTCAACTTGGTTGGCAGAACGGGGCCTTCGTACCACAATACCCTACGATTGGGCCTCCCTTGAACGCCGATCTAGGAATGGTCACTGGCGGGGAGTTTCGACTTACTACCTTGTTCGTTCCAAATGACTTGAATGTCACGCTGCAAGCCGGACAAAGAATGGTCGTCGAAGTATTGGCGATCTCTGACGAAACGGAGTCCGCCCCCTTGTGCGTTGAGATTTCGTGGGACGGCACCTGGGCGGAAGATACTGTAGAAATGTCTCGCCATCTGGTAGTCCGACAAGTCGCGTGCCCCTAAGATCTCCGACCTTCCCCCGGGCAGCCAGCTACACAAAAATCTCATCCACCTTAGGCGCACAGGGACAGCATGAATATCAAGACAGGTGGGTTTGAAAGTGTGCTAGAGGGGTAGAATTTGCGAGAGTTTGGTGTACTTGGTGGGCTTTATTTTATGTAACTTGCAGATTCTGCTAGGGCTTTGGGCGTGCATACGACACCCCGACCCGGTGACTACCCTGATTATAGCGCCGTCTGTAGTGGGAACGAAACGCCTCTTTGGAAAATAAATCTCCTAGGGACAGCCTCACTCAGGCGGACCAAACGTGCAATCCGTTGCGAGCAACCTGCAACGGCAGAACGTGTCCCCCGTTGTCCCCGATGGCGGTTGCAACCCGGCTGGCCGCGCCTTGCTCGACCAGGAAAATTACGCAACCTCCGCCCCCTGCCCCACAGGCTTTGGCGGCGCGTCCGCCATGCCGCGCCGCCGCTTTGATCAGCTTGTCGATCAGCGGCGTCGTGATCCCCGGGGCGTTGGTGCGGCGCAGTTTCCACTCTTCGCGGAGCAGTCGGGCAACCTCATCCCATTTCGCATCGGCCAGCGCCTGGTGCATGGCGCGGGCGATTTCAACGATGCGCTCGAAATTGCGGAACACGCGCTTGTCGCCGTTGATATGCGCCTTGAACACCTCCCAATTGTTGATGCCCGACTTGCGCGGCGCACCCGTGTAAGCCAGGACAAAGCGGGACTCGATCTCCTCCGGAGCGACCGCGACCGCCTCGCGGTGGATGCCGTCGGCATCAAGATGAATTGCGCTCGCTCCTCCATATAGTGCGGGATAGTAGTCCTGGCAACCGGTCGGCACCTGGATGATCTGGGCCTCTACGTTTTGGGCAATCACCCGCATCTGCTCGAGGGTAAGGTTGCGGCCAGTGAAACGGGCCAGAGCGGCGGTGCTGGCGATCATGAGCGCGGACGATCCGGAAATGCCGGCACCAGCGGGGGACTCGGAATCCGTCTCCATCAGGAGACCTTCCTTGGGAGCAAAAAACTGCAGCAGACGGGCTCCCAAGGGTAGACGAAAACGGCTCATGGTACGCAGAGCCTCGAAGCTGGAAAACTCCTCCTCACGCCGGGTGTCGACGGAGCGGACGTGAATGCGCTTACCCTTCAGCGGCGTGATCCGGCACGTGGTCAGGATGTTGACCCCAAAATTCACCGTCAGCGCGCCCGGATGGAACAGGTACAGCGGCCACAAGTCAATGGTGCCTCCAGCCAGGTCAGCGCGGCAGGGGGCCTGAGCGATGATGGTGGGTCCGCTCGCGGCGTAGGTGGTTTTTGTCATGCAGTGGTTTTACCACGAGCCGGGCGGAATGGAGGACGGGCGGGATGCCCGTCCTCCATTCCGAGTACCAAATCCTTCGTTGACAAGCTAGTTGGTTTGCCGCACACTCGGCCTGTGTAGTCGAAGTGAACGGCCAGTTTCGGCTCGCAACAGGCTGTAAAGATGGCTCCTATCCCTCCCCTTACCCCACCTCCTCCCGAATCTACGGGAGCTCGGGTTCCTGCGCGAAATCGCGCTGAAATCTCCGACGAAACCATCCGGCAGTCGAGTGCCAGCCTAATCTTTGCAAAGCTGCGGAAGATGATCGCGTCCGATACCCAGGCCACCGACACTATCCTGAGCGCCATTGCCGTGGCGGCGCATTCGCTTACAGGCGCTACCGGGGCGGCTGTGGCCATGCCGCAGGACGGAGCCGTGGTTTGCGTCGGTAGAAGCGGCGAATCTGCGCCGGAACTCGGCGCCCGGCTTAACGTGGATTCTGGAATCTCGGGCGAGTGCCTGCGTACCGGCGTGATCATGCGCTGCGACGACGCCAGTCGTGACTTTCACGTGAATGCCGAGGTCTGCCGTCAGCTGGGGCTGCAGTCCATCGCCGTAGTGCCTTTGCGCGGGCAGCATGGCAGGGTGGGCGTCCTGGAAGCCTTCTCGACTGAGTCCTACGCCTTCACCGAAGACAAGATGGAAGTTCTGGGACGGCTTGCCGGATTGGCCGAAGCAGCCTGGGCGCGCGGCGCAATCATGGAAGTCGCGCCTCCGGAAGTCCCGCTCGAAGAAGCGATCGTGGCCACGAGTCCGCTGACTACCGTCGTCGAAGCTCCCCTGGAAGAGCCTTCTCCCATCCCCGCCGAGATTCCCCTGGTCGAGGTGCGAGCGATACTCGCCCCGGCGCAGCGGCAAGAGAGACGTCTCGCCAAAAAGTGGAGTTACATCATCCTGGCCGCTGTGGCCCTGCTGGCGGTGATCCTGCTGTCGATTTATGGCTGGAGAGCTTGGTACCGATCGAGTGTCGCGTCCACTGCCAGACGATCCGTCGTCGCCTCCCCAGCAGGTTCACGGGAGGGTGCGAGTGCCACGCCTGGAGTAGCCTCGACGGCGGACATCATGCGTCCATCCTCACGGCCTGGAAAACGCCGGGTGCGACGGTCACGGCGACCTGCGCGGGCGGCGAATGGCGGACTGACATCCAATCCGCTTCCTGGCGGCGAGGAAATTCCCCGGCTTGCAGCCTCGAACGCAGACCCAGCCGATCTGGGGAAGGCGCTTGCGACCTCTCCGGCCCTCCCCCAGCTGGGCGTCCGAGTCTCGCAGGGCATAGCGGGAGGCGTTCTGGTGCACAAGGTGCAACCTGTCTATCCCGCGGAAGCGCGGCGAATGCATGTGCAAGGCAGTGTGGTGATCAACGCGACAGTTACGGCGCAGGGGCAGATTGACGGGTTAAAACTGGTGAGCGGGGATCCCCTGCTGGCGCAGGCTGCGATGGATGCAGTTCGTAGATGGCGCTACACACCCTACTCCTTGAACGGCCAACCCATTGCCAAGGAAACACGGATCACGATCAGCTTTATCGCGCCGCAGTAAATTCAAAACCTGAAATTCAAGCCTAGGTGAGATTCAACGCGCGCCGCACCGAGCCGCGTTCCTGCTGAATTTTTTCCTGCAGCAGGGTGATGGCGTAGATCAACTGCTCCGGGCGGGGCGGGCAGCCGGGAACGTAAACATCCACGGGAATCACCTGATTGACGCTCTGGACCAGGGCGTAATTGTTGAACACTCCGCCGGAGGTAGCGCATGCTCCCATCGAAATCACCCATTTGGGTTCCGGCATCTGCTCCCACAGCTGGCGGATGACCGGCGCCATTTTGTTGGAAACTCGGCCGGCGATGATGATCAGGTCGGACTGTCGCGGCGACGGGCGAAATACTTCGGCCCCGAAGCGGGCAATGTCGAAGCGGGACGCACCCATGGACATCATTTCGATGGCACAGCAGGCCAAGCCAAAAGTTAGCGGCCAAATAGAATTCTTGCGCATCCAATTCACAGCCGAATCGAGAGTGGTCAGGACGACGCCTTCGGGCGTGGGGTTGCCGAAGGTTAATTCCTTGACTACCTTCTTGCCCTTCTCGGTGGTTGTGTAAGGGCCAAAACTGAGTCCGTCTGTCATGGCAGCTTTATTGTAAACCAGCCGGGAGAACCTCGGGGGAGGAGAATGTTTCCTGGTGCCAGACCTGCGCGCTTCGGAATTCATGCGGGTTTCCGACTAGCCGCGGAGCGGCGTCAAGATAACGCCGGTTTAGAAATTGACGGCGAGATCAGGCTCCAGGAATCTTGAGGAGAATCCGCGTGTCCTCCATGCCCGAAAACGGAATGGCTCATCTGCGCAGTCCCTATTCGTTTGCAGAAACCATCAAACGCCTGGAATCCTTGCTGCAGGCCCATGGCCTGACAATATTTTGCCGCATTGACCACAGCGGCGCGGCGGAAGAAGCCGGTTTGAAAATGCATCCAACCCAAGTGATCGTCTTCGGAAGTCCCAAGGGCGGGACGCCGCTCATGATTGCATCTCCTACTGTGGCGATTGATCTGCCGCTGAAGGCGTTGATTGGGGAGGACAGCGGCGGCAAAGTCTGGATATCCTACAACACGCCGGAATATCTCAAACAAAGGCACGATATTCCAGACGAATTGCTCAAGAATATCGCCGCGATCGGGCCTCTGCTGCAAAAAGTTGTAGGATAGTGCGGCAATAATATTCTTCACCTGACAGGAGAAAGCAAATGGCTGAATCGAGGTCTGCTGACAACGGAAAAGAAGTTTCACGCGATCGCCTGGCCGATCTTTTAAACGAAGATCTTTCCCGCGAGTACCAGGCGATCATCGGTTACGTCGTCTACTCCCAGGTGCTCAAGGGCGCCGAGTTTATGAATATCGCCGATCAACTCGCGATACACGCCAAGCAGGAACTAGACCATGCGTTGATCATTTCGCGTCAGATCGACTACCTCGGCAAAATGCCGACGGTGACTCCGCTGCCGGTCAAGACCTCAGAGGATGCGAAGGAGATGCTACGCTTCGATCTGGCCAATGAGAATGACACGATTCGAAACTATCGTGAGCGCATCGGGCAATGCGAAGCTCTTGGAGAGTTTGCTTTGGCGGAACAGATTCGGCAGATCCTGGTGGATGAACAGGACCATCAGATTGACCTTGCCACTGCCCTGGGGCAAGAAGTTCCGGACGTTGGAAGGGGAGCGCGCGGCAAGCGCCGATAACTCGGGTGCGACGCGCGTGGCAGAGGTCGTGACGCTTGAATTCTACGCGGAGGGGACACTGCCGCCGCGGAACTCAGCGCTCATGCGCGCCAGTTGTTGGCGGTCTTCGGATTTATCGGAAAGAAACTCCACTCCATACAAGTAGACGCTACGATTGCGGACTTTGCCGCGAACCCGGACCGGCTCGTCGGTGTGAGGAGTCCTGAATTCGACCTTAACCTGACTTCCGACGGGCAGGTTGGCAGCGGCGAAAAGACAGATTCCGCCTTCGCTGAAGCGCACACCACGGCCGTCAACGACCGTTATTTCAGCTGAATGATCCACTACGACCCGCACCGAGGCGTCAAAAGGAAAACGCTGCCAGCGGCGCCGATTTACCGGTTGCTCCATTACATCCCAACTTCCCGTACTTTATTTGGCTGAGAGTGTGTCCCTCGGCGAAGAACACTTCTCCCTGTGGCTAGCCAGTCTCGAAAGTATTCCACTGTGGTTATTCGCGAAAGTTACGGGAGGACGATTTGGGGTCACGTTACTAGTGTAAGTTGCAGACTCTACATGTTCACGATTGTTCAGCAATAGCAGGGAAATTCAGGGTTGTAGGACAAAATCTAGGACAAAAAGCTTGGTGTCGGAATCCCATACCCTAGCTTTTACCGCGCATATCGGACTCGATTCGTTGGAGCAATTCGCGGCTGATTCGAATAATTGCATATTTCCTGACGTGCGTCTTCGTGCTGCCTGCTGAACCCAAGTCAATGAACCCGCTCGCGCCTCGATATTTTTCGCATCGGCGCGATCCAGTGACGCGGCTGCAGTCCCATCTCTCCGCGAAGCGTGTCCATAGAATATGTGCCGTCCGCAGAGGGAACGTGCTTCGGTTTCTCAATCGGAAATTCGATGATGTGCAGATCGTATTCGATTATTTTCCCCATGAGAAATGCTGGCATATTTCTCGGGATTTCGGTGGTCAATTTTGCTCATGTACTAACGGCATCTACTCATCGATGAAGTCCGATACCACCGTCGAACAGTTGATAAAAGCAAGGGCAACTTGGCGTTGGGCTGAGGGAGACCTGAAATGCCCTCAGGGGCATATTCTTCCTTGGCCTCAGTGGGAATAGGATTATTTGATTCGCAGGGTACGACAGCGTACCGACTACCCCACCCGCTGTTAGTAGTCTTCACCCATGAAAGACCCCACAGCTGTGCCGCCCATACAACCCCAGAGCTTGAAGTGCCCATTTTGCGGGGCAGGTCGGGGCAAGGCCGTGCAAGACTTCGGGCGGTCGTAAGCTCCGCAACACTCGCGGTATTCGTATCGCGCTTATTCATGTAGCCAGAGTGGCAAAAGCGGCCCACATGGACACCCTGATCTCCTAAATTTCATTCAAACCCAGCAACACCGTACCTACGGTAGCAATCTGGTGGTGGCTGTTGCAGCACGTGTTGACACTGACCCCATGGGCGTCGGTGTCGCAGCGAGTTCCCGTCACGCTGTGACCATCTTCGCCGACCAGCTCTTTACGAATGCTCCGAAGCGGTCGAGCGCCTTCGGAGAAATTGTCTCCGGCGGCGGCAAAGCCCAGGCGAAAATGCGAGGGCGCATCGAAACAATCGCCGGGAGCCAGCAGGATTCCGCGCTCGGTGGCGGCCTGGCAGAACGGGCGGTCGTTCTCTCCGCTCACCAGCCAGGGGAACGCGGTCATGCCGCCTTGCGGCGGAATCCAGCCGAGTACGTCGCGATGGTCCACCATGAAGCGCTCCAGGAGCTTGAGGTTTCGGGTGGCGGCTTCCTGGGTCTTGCCGAGCACGACGTCACGTTTGCGGATTGCGATTTCCGAAAGAATCTCTCCGGTGGTGGTGTTGCAGATCGAGAAGTAGGCGCGCGCGGTCCAGTATTGCTGGCGGCGCTGGGCGTCGTGCTCGATCATCCATCCCGTGCGCACGCCGGCAATCGAAAACGCCTTCGACAGGTCGGCGATCACGGTGGCGTGCGGCAGACGCGCCGCCGATTTCGTTTGCCTTCCGTGGTAGATGGGATGGTAGACCTCGTCACTCACCAGCTGGATTCCGCGCTCGGCGGTGAAGTCGTGCAGCGCCTCCATTTCGCCGTCGCCGATGGTCGCACCCGTGGGGTTGTGCGGGCTGTTGACCAGGATGAGTTTGGTCTTGGAGTCGGCGAGCCGCTTGATTTCGTCGAGGTCGATGCGGAAGCCGTTCTCGCGGCGCACGCGATAGAAGCGGGTTTCCAGTCCAAGAGATTCCGGAAGCGCCGAGAACGTAGTGAATCCAGGTAGCGGGAGGATTACGTTCGCGCCGGGCTCGGCGGCCAGCCACATCAGCGCAACGAGCGCCTCCGAGGCGCCGGTCACGATTTGGACGGCCTCTACCGGGACATGCTGCATTTCAGCGATCGCCTCACGCAGACTGTCGGCGCCGGCGGGGCGGCTGTAGACCAGCTTGTGGTTCAGGAAGCGGTGGCGCGTTTCGTCGTCGGCGAGGGCGAGGATGTCGTTTACGGTCCAGGTCGGTCCGGTGCTCGCAGCGAGATTGAATTCTATGCCGTGTTCGTACTGGTCGAGCCAGGCATCGAGCAGGAAGGGCTTGAGTTGCATGCGAGCACCTCGAAGGAGAAGTTGCTTCCTGTTATTGATTCTGTGAGTCGGCGCACGGATGACTTTTTAGTTTACGGGCGATGAGAATTTAGCGCCTAAACAGTTTGTTGCAAACCCATGTTGGGCGGACCTCAGCGCCGAAAGGGGCAGTTAGTGCGCACCAGCTAGCACACGCTAGTTGGGTTCCCTAAATACAAACCATGCCTTTTCAGCAAACTGCTAGGGATTTAGCACAACTTTGCCGAACATCTGACTTTTCTCCAAGTAGTCGTGCGCGGCGCGGATCTCCTGCAAAGGAAACACGCGGTCTACCGCCGGCTTCAGACGCCCGGCGAAAACGTGGCCCAGCACCTCGCGCAGTTCGCTCATCGTGCCCATGTAGGAGCCCAGCAGCGAGAGCTGGCGCGAAAATAAAAAACGCAAATCGATGCTCGCGTTGAAGCCGCTGGTCGCACCGCAGGTGACCAGCGTACCGCCGGGCTTGAGGCACTTCACACTCTCGTCCCAGGTAGCGGAGCCTACGTGCTCGATGACGATGTCCACGCCTTCCTTGTTGGTCAACTTGCGCACTTCTTCTGAAATCTTCAGCTGGTAGTGGTTGATGCCGTGGTCCGCGCCCAGCGCCCGGGCCTTCTCCACTTTTGTCTCATCGCCCGCGGTGGTGATCACGCGAGCATGAAACAGCTTCGCGATCTGGATGGCAGCGATGCCCACACCTGAACTGGCTCCCAGTACGAGGACGGTCTGTCCCTGACGAATGCCGGCCCGGCCGACCAGCATGTGCCATGCAGTGGTGAACACCAGAGGCAGGCTCGCCGCCTGGGTGAAGTGCAGGTTGTTTGGAATCGGAATCACATTCACCGCGGGCACGGCGATCAGCTCACAATTGCCGCCGTCAACGCGATTGCCCAGGACCGTGAACTCCGGGCACAGGTTCTGAAGTCCGGCGGCACACTTGGCGCAGTGATTGCAGAAATGCATCGGCGCGAGCAGAACCCTCTGCCCGGACTTGAATCCAGTGACGTACTCGCCGATTTCAACGATCTCTCCGGCAATGTCGGCGCCGAGGATGCGCGGCAGCGTCACACCCGGCAGACCCTTGCGGATCCACAGGTCAACATGGTTCAGGGCGCAGGCTTTGATGCGGACGAGAACCTGGTCCTGGCGCGGCTTGGGATCGGGGACGTCCTCGTAGCGCAGAACTTCGGGACCACCGAATTCGTGGATGCGGACGGCTTTCATCGGTCCTCCGAGGATCAAGCTACCACAGGGTTGAGAGCGAGTCCTGCCCGGTCGATCATGAAGACGGTTTGGCAGGCCGTGTCTTAGTCACCGCTGGTCAAGCGCCAGGAGACCCGGAGTGATAACCCGGGGCCAGCACGCCGCATTTGAGGGCCTCGCTATGTATTCAACGTTGTACCTACTCGGTTTGTTCCGGCGAGTCCTCAGCCATGATTGACTTACCCTGTTAACCGACTGATAATCAGCCTGAAGTGGATATCTACGAGGAGATCGTCAAGTTGCGGCAGGAGGGGCGGCGGGGGGCGGTGGCAACCATCGTCAACGTGCGCGGTTCGATTCCCTCTTTTGAAACCGCCAAGATGCTGGTGCGGGATGATGGCTCAATCGTAGGCACAATTGGCGGCGGCTGCGTCGAGGCTGATATTTGGCAGGCGGCACGCGAAGTGATGGAAAGCGAGAAGCCCCGTACCCTGACGTTCAATCTCAATCAGGACCCCAAGTACGATACGGGGTTGGTCTGCGGCGGCACGCTCGACATCTTCGTTGAGCCGGTTCTGCCTCCAGCATTACTTTACATTTTTGGCGCAGGTCACATTTCGGTAAACCTTTACAAGGTGGCGAGAAGCGCAGGCTTCGATGTCACAGTCGTGGATGACCGCGCAGCCTACGCCAACCGCGACCGGTTTCCCGAGGCCAAGGAGATCATCGCTGAAGATTTCGACCGGGCCATGGCGCGCCTCGCGCCTGGTGAGACCGCTTACTTGGTAATCGTCACTCGCGGGCATCGGGATGACATGCGGGTGTTGCGCTGGGCGGTACAGACACCGGCCCGGTATATCGGAATGATCGGCTCCAAGCGCAAGACCATCACCATTTTCAAGGAACTTACAAAAGAAGGACTCGCGCCTGAACTCTTCGAGCGCGTGCATGCCCCGGTTGGCCTCGATATCGGAGCCATCACGCCGGAGGAGATTGCCGTAGCGATTACGGCTGAGTTGATCGCGGCCCGCCGGCGTGTGGAGCGCGATCTTCGGCATATGAGCTGGTTCCATTCGCGCAAGCGGACGGCCGCTGATTCCACAAGCGAAGTATTGGAAGAATCGGAATAGCCGCGAAGTGGCGCAAGAATAGAGCCCACGGCGGAAGCCCTGGGTAAAAAGCGGAAATTGAGCGAGCCCCAGCGAGGCGAAAGAACCGTTCTCCCGATCCCCCAACGATTCGCCCGTCCCTGAGTGTCAATGTTATCTTCCCTACATGAGTCGGGCGCCCAGTTGGTGCGGAGTGATTCTCGCGGCTGGCGAGTCGTCGCGCATGGGATCGGACAAAGCGCTCTTGCCATGGCCTCCGGTGGCGAACCGCGTTCCATTTTCCGGTGAGACTTTCTTGTCGGCTGCGATTCGTACCCTGAGTTCCGCTACGGACCAGGTGGTCGTGGTCGTTGGCAACAACGAAACTCTACTAGCGACCGTGGTGTATGCGGCGGGAGGCTCACTGGTGCGAAACCCAGCCCCGGAAAACGGTCAGTTCAGCTCTCTCCGCGTGGGGTTACAGGAGGTGTTGAACCTAGGCCGTGATGCCGTCATGATCACGCTGGTGGATCGTCCCCCAGTCGGCGCCGCAGTGTTGGCCAGTCTGCGGACGGCATTTGAAGCCGCTGCTTCTGACGTCTGGGCAGTGGTGCCCGAGTACAATGGACGACATGGGCATCCATTTCTCGCCGGTCGCGAAATGATCGAGGCCTTCCTCAAGGCGCCAGCCGCGGCCACGGCAAGAGAAGTTGAGCATCAGCATCAGCAGCATCTGCTGTATGTTCCCGTGAATGATCCGCATGTCGCCATGAATGTGAACACTCCCGAGGACTACGCAGCGTTGTTAAATCCTCAAGTGAGTTGACGCCCTTCCATCCGAAATGAACCCAGAGAACCGAACATTGAACTATCCGTCCCGGACCGCTGAATTCATCCAAAGCGTATTGCGACTGAAACCCCAACTCGCTGTCTTTGATTGTGACGGCACACTCTGGGCAGGAGACGCCGGATTTGGCTTTTTCGACTGGGAGCTGACCCAGGGCCTGGTTTCCGACGACGTAGTCCGCTGGGCCCGTGCCCGCTACGACGAATACATGGCTGGCAAGGTGAGCGAAGACGACATGTGCGCCGAGATGGTGACCATCAATCGCGGCTTGCGTGTGGCCGACGTGATGCGCGCGGCCGAAGAGTTCTTCGAGGAAAAAATGCTGGACGGATTTTTCCCCGAGATGAAAGACCTGGTGTCTCGACTACACGATATCGGCAGCGAAATCTGGGCAGTCTCCTCCACCAGCGAATGGGTCATTCAGACCGGGATGAAGCATTTTGGAATTTCCGCTAGCCGCATCCTGGCAGCAGCAGTCGCGGTTGAGGACGGCAAAGTCACGGACAAGGTGATCCGCGTGCCCAGCGGAAAGGGCAAGCCGCTGGCAATCCGCGAAGTGATTGCGCGGACGCCTGATGCTGTCTTTGGAAATTCTGTCTGGGATGCCGATATGCTCGAAATCGCGCGTCATCCATTTGTGATTAATCCGACGCCGGAACTGTTGACTATCTCGAGTGAGCGCAAATGGCCGGTTTATTTTCCTGAAGCAGTTTCCAGTTCCTAGTTCTCCGTACTCAGGTTCTGGAGGGCGGCCGCAAGCGTGTCTATCGCCAGATGACCGGCATGGGTGGAAGCCTGGGGGAGGCCGCCCAGGGCCCGTACCAGATCTTCCCGGCGCAAGTGGCGGGCTTCCACCACAGTTCTTCCCTGCACCAGTTCGGTGAGCAGCGAGGCGCAAGCCATCGCGGGAACGCAGCCTTGAGCCAGAAATCGTATTTCCTCGATGCGGCCGTCAGTGACTCGCAGGGTCAGCTTCAGAATATCGCCGCAGGCCGGGTTCTCGATCTGGGCAGAAGCGTCTGGGTTCGCCACCTGGCCGGGGTTGCGCGGGTGCTGAAAGTGATCGAGGATCTGGGGCGAGTACATCGCAGAAAGATTGTAGCGTGACGCGGCTTAGATGCTGTCGTCGAAGTCCACTTCGATCGGGTCAATGAGCGGAATCAGCCAGCTCAGCAACTTCTGGTGCACCGGATGGGCCCCATAGCTTATCCAAAGCAGACTGGTCTGCGAACTTCATCACGCCCCCCAGTTCGTAGCCCTGTCCTCGGGGTGAAATGTTGATTCCAACGGATGTTTCGACCAGGCCCGGGAATTTGCCCCTGCAACTTTCGGATTTCACTGACCACGCATTGTTTTTGATCGTCGCTGACGCCCGGCTTCCAGCGAAACGCGAACATGTGGATGAACATGACGGTCTGAAACCTCCCGCGAGATTGTAGCGGTTGGTAATAGTATGCCGCTGGAAAAACCTGAAACTGACGAACCGCAAAAGACCCACCCTCGTCTCTCCCAAAGAACGGGAGAGACGAGGACAGGGCACCCGGTTGGGACTGTACGATAGAACGTATGCCTTCCGACTACACTTCGCAACGCGTGGTGTGCCTCCAGCCTAGCGCTACCGTCATCCTGTCGGCGATCGGCGAACTGGACCGGGTGGTGGCCTGCACTCGGTATTGCGCCGATGTCTGTCCCGAAGTTAAGAGTGGCGGCCGGAGCATCATCGCCGATTCGTGGACGGCGCAGAGCCGTGAGATTCTGGCCGCCCGTCCTGACCTGGTGATCGCCGCAGTTCCTTACCAGGAGAGAGCGGTGGTGGAAATCCTGAAAGCGGGGTTCGCTTTCTCGGCTTGGCGCCGAAGACGTTGGCAGACATGTATACCGACATCGCGACCATCGCGGGGGTCGTGGGCGCTGAACGAACGGGGGCAGGCCGTGATTGCGAACATGCAGCGGGAGATCGAGACGGCGAAGCGGCGCGTAAACGGGAAGAAGCGTCTTCGCGTCTTTTGCGAGGAGTGGGGCAAGCCGGTGATTTCGTCACAGCGCTGGGTGGCAGAACTGGTCGACGCTGCGGGTGGCGAGTTTCTGGGTGACCCGGGGACACACTCGTCGGCAGAATCGGTTCTGGCGATGGACCCCGATGTCGTCGTGGCCGCCTGGTGCGGAGCCGGTGATCGGGTACCGCTGGAGAAGATTGTCCGCGACCGAAAATGGCAACAGATGTCTGCGGTGCGTGAAGGGCGAGTGTACTGTATCAGCGATGAGCTTCTGAATACTCCTGCGCCAACTCTGGTCAGCGGCTTGCACGCGTTGGCAGCGGCGATTCATCCCGATGCTTTTCCACAACCCGAAGGGCTAAGATGTATCAACGATGCGCGGGTTCGAACTGACACGCGTCAATCGGATGTGATCCAGCCGTCCTATGCCTTCTGGCTCGAAATTCGCGGACATCAAAGAAGAAATCGACCGTATAAACCAAGCCGCAGGGTCGGTTGAAGATTTCATGTGGGAAACCGTGAAGCTGCTGCACGATCGCATGCTGAAATACAATTGGGTCGGTTTCTACATGCTGGAGGACAAGTCCCCCGATTCACAACCCCGCATGCTGGCTCTGGGACCATTTCAGGGAGCCATGACGCCGCATACACGCATTCCTCTGAACCAGGGAATTTGCGGGGCGGCTGCGACCACGGGCAAGACCATCGTGGTGGACGACGTCACCCTCGACAATCGTTACCTGGCATGCTCCACCGAAACCAAATCTGAAATCGTGGTGCCAGTGTTCGTCCGCAGCAAGGTCGTGGGCGAACTGGACGTCGACAGCCACTTCCCTGCCGCGTTCGGCGACGAAGACCGCAAACTGGTGGAGTATTGCGCTTCCCTGGTGGGTAAACAGTTGGAAAAGCTCCCGGGATGAGCAGTGAAAAAGACCAGACTCGCGCAACCCCGACAGCGGTTCTCAGCGTCCTTCTGCCTTCCGTGAAGCGAGTGGTTGCGGCGTTGATCTTCAAGGACGACCAGATTCTGGTGTGCCAGCGAACCCGGCATCAGACCATGCCGCTCAAATGGGAATTCCCCGGCGGCAAGATCGAAGAGGGCGAGCAGCCGCGCGACGCCCTGCGCCGGGAATTGAATGAAGAACTCGGCATTGATGCCACCATCGGCGAGGAAGTGGCGCGCATCCGGCACGAATACAAGAATGGATCAGCAGTGGAATTGCGCTTCTACGCGGTGCGCGAGTACAAAGGCGAAATCGAGAACAGGATTTTCAAGGACATGCGCTGGGCCGTTCGCGCCGAGCTGCCATCCTTTGATTTTCTGGAAGCCGATCTGCAACTGGTGAGAGGACTTGCCGAAGGAAAAATCGCCTCAAACGCCAAAGCCTAACCGGAGCCGCCCCGCAGCGTCCAGAACCAGGCCAGCGTCAGTCCCACCATGATCACCGTGGTCGCCCAGGCGATGACGTTGTAGAGCGGGGAGTTCACATACTCTCCCATCAATTCCTTCTTGTTCACCAGCAGCAGCATGAAGACCAGCACAAAGGGCAGCACGACGCCGTTCACCACCTGGGACAGAATGGAAATCTTCACCAGCGGAATATTCGGCAGCAGGATTACGCCCGCTCCCGCCACGATCAGGATGGTGTACAGCCAGTAGAACACTGGAGCTTCGCCGAAACGTTTGCCCACTCCTGACTCGAATCCCAGGCCCTCACAAACCGCGTAGGCCGTGGAGAGCGGCAGAATCGACGCCGCAAACAGCGATGCGTTGAACAATCCCATGGCGAAAAGGATGTAGGCGTAGTCCCCGGCCAGAGGGATGCAGGGCCTGGGCCGCATCTTTCGCATCGCTGATGTTGTGGTAGCCGTGCACGTAAAGCGTGGACGCGCAGGCCACGATGATGAACCAGGCCACAATGTCGGTGAAGATGCAGCCGGTGACCACGTCGAGCCGCGATGCGTTGTACTGCCGCCTGGTCACACCCTTCTCCACGATGGACGCCTGCAGGTAGAACTGCATCCAGGGCGCGATGGTCGTGCCCACGACGCCGATCACCATATACAGGTAATCCTGGCGCAGAAACATTTCCTTGTGCGGCGGCACAATGGTGGCTTCGAGCGCCTCGAGCCATGCCGGCTTGGCGAGAACTCCGGCGACAATGTAGGTGAGGTAAAAAAACGACGCGGCCAGAAACACCTTCTCCACCGTCTTGTACTGGCCCTTGACCACGATCAGCCAGACAATGACGGCGCAAATCGGGACGGTGTAGTACTTGTTGAGGCCGAACAGTTCGAGGCTGCCGGCGATGCCGGCAAATTCCGTGACCACGTTGCCGAAGTTGACGATGATCAGGCCGATCATCATGAAAAACGTGATGCGAAATCCGAATTCCTCGCGAATCAGGTCGCTCAGGCCCTTGCCGGTGACCGCGCCCATGCGGGCGGCGATTTCCTGCACCACGATCAGCGCCACCGTGATCGGGATCATGGTCCACAGCAGCATGTGTCCGAACTGGGCCCCGGCCGCGGAATAGGTCCAGATGCCGCCGGCATCGTTGTCCACGTTCGCGGTAATGAAACCCGGACCGACGACGGCAAAGAAGATCAGAAGCCGGATTTTCCAGCGTTTCAGGAAGGTCATGCGTGCGCTCAGAAATCGCTGCAAGCGACCGATCAGCATAAATGCAGACAGGAAATCTGGATAGGTGAAATCGGAGGAGTCGTGCGTCGGTCATTGGTCGTTGGTCGAATCATCGTGCCGATCCAGCTAACGCGAAGGGTCAAGCAAACGACGGCGAAGCGACCGCTCCTTACAGATTGGCGCGCAGCAGGCTGATGATGTCGTCGGAGGTGATGACTCCGGTCAGTTTCTTGTTGTCGTCGACCACCGGCAGGGTCAGAGATTGTACTTGTCGAACAGTTCCGCGACTTCTTTTTCCTTGGCGCCGGCATGGGTGGAGATCAGCGGCTCCTGGGTCAGCGAAAGCATGGGAGTGTCGGGAGTGGCCAGCACGATCTTGGCCAGGGGCACGGCGCCCGCCAGGGTGCCGTGCGAGTCGACCAGATAGATCGTGCTCACGGTTTCAACTCCGCCCTCGAAGCGACGCAGGGCCTCTATGGCATCGTGCACCGTGGCGGTCACGTCCACCGCCAGGTACTCGGTGTTCATCCGGCCGGCGGCGGTGTTTTCCTTGAACTCCAGGAGTTCGACCATTTCCTTGCGTTCCTGGGGCTCCATTTCCAGCAGAATTTCCGAGGTGCGCTCTTCCGGCAGATCGGCCAGCAGGTCGGCGGCCGCGTCCGGTTCCATCTCCTCGACAATCTCGGCCGCGCGTTCCGAGTCGAGGGACTCGAGGATCGCCTTCTGGACCTTGGGCTCGACTTCCTCCAGGGCTCCGGCGGCTACGTCCTCGCTCGAGGGTCTCGAACACAGCTTCGCGCTCGTCGGGAGCCAGGTCTTCGACGATATCGGCGATGTCGGCAGGATGCAGCTTGGCCAGGCGCTCGTGCGAGATTTTGAGCTTTACCCGGCGGGCCGGGTCGGTTTCGATGAGGTCGACGAAGTCCCAGGGAATAGCTTCGCGGAGGGATTTGCCGCAGCAGAGCTCGCAACGCCACCAGCGGAACCACGCCCTTCAGCAAGCGCCGGACGGCACCGCGCGGCCCGACGTCAACCGAGCCCACTTTCAGAACCAGGCGGTTGGCGACGGATTCCTGAAGAAGATCGAGATCGTTGACCCGGACGACTTTCCGCCCGAAGACGTCGATGACCTGCTGATCGAGCAGGTCGCGTCCCAGCAGAAGCATGCCTTCTGCGCCCTCGCGCTTGGCCCAGTCGGCTGTAGGGAACGTCGGTGCGAATGCCGCCATTGATCGAGGTCACGGAACCGAATGGCAGCAGGCGGTCGCCGGTGCTGGTCTTGACGATCAGTATCGCAACCCGGGCCCGGTCTTCCTGCGGGATCAGCGCCACTTCGCGCACCCTGCCGCAGCGGCTTCCGGCGGTGTCGAACACCGGAGTGCCCAGCAGTTCGGTAAGCGCGAAGGTCGGCATGCCTCCGAGAATACTCAACTGACCGGCAAGAATCACAGGAGCTTTCGAGTGCGATCGTGGTCCCGGTTCCTGCGTGCCTTTGCGGCCCGGTCTGGGCGGAACACTCCGTCTGCCGCTGTGAAGTTGGTTTAGGAGCTTCGCTAGATCTCCGAGAAAGCTTCGACCGCAAACGAGGTCGCAAAGGAGTGTCCGCAAAGCACGCCAAGGAGACGCCGATGCTGTCGGAGCCGCCGGCACCCAAATCCAGCTCCGCGTTGACATTTCCGGGGCGTAAGGGCAAACTACCGCATTCGCTGGCAACCGACGTTTCCCGGCCATGGCTACGTAAGCGCCACAGGCCGGAAACGCGGGGCAGCGAAGATTCCGGGATTCACAAGCTTGTACTCTAAAATCTCTTGCCATGACCGAACAGCGGGTCTCCTACACGTTGGATTCGACGCTGGAGACCGTCGACAGCGCCGAGCAGGCAGCCAGCCGGATTGCAACCGAAGCGGGCTTCGACGATGACGAGGTCATGCGGATCGCCATGGCGGTGCGGGAGGCTGCGGTCAACGCCGTGCTTCATGGCAATGCTTACGATCCCGGCAAGAAAGTCAGTCTGGAATTTGAGCAGACCGGCGGGAACCTGGTGATCACGATTCGGGACCAGGGCAAAGGGCTGGATCCGGACAAGATTCCCGATCCCCTGGCGCCGGAAAATCTTTTGAAGACGTCGGGCCGGGGCATTTTTCTTATACGCTCGTTCATGGACGAGGTGCGAGATCAACGCCTCCCAGACGGGCACCGAAATTAAACTCGTGAAGCACGTCCACGGTCCATCCGAGGGCGTCAAGGAGGCTTCCCAGTGAGCATGAAGACCAGTACGCGCCAGGTTGACGGCGTCACCATCGTGGATTGCAGCGGCCGCATCACTCTCGGCGAAGGCAGCGTGATACTGAAGGATGTGGTGCGCGAACTGCTTTCCAAGGGGCAGAAGAAGATCCTGCTCAACCTCGGAGACGTGAACTACATCGACAGCTCGGGCATCGGCGAGCTGGTCAGCGCCTTCACCACCGTGCGCAACCAGGGCGGCGAACTCAAGCTGCTCAACCTGACCAAGAAAGTTCACGACCTGCTGCAGATCACCAAGCTGTACACCGTCTTCGACGTGAAAGACGACGAAGCGAGCGCAGTCAAGTCGTTCAGCTAAACTTCCCTTATATTTAATTCTGACGAGGGCCGGTATCTGTCCGGCCCCGAGCTGTTTCTATTTCGGGAAATTTCCAGATTTCTTTTGCCGCCGGTCACCCTCCTGAAGCTTCTCCGCTTACAATTCTTTCAACGCTCGCGTTGAGCTTGGGCTGATGTCGTCGGTCAACAATACTCGCGGTTACTCAGCACCGTGCTCCTGACCAGCGTTGCCGGTCCGATTGTCCCCTTTGACGAGGCCAGGAAACATGTCGGCGAGGTCAAATGCGAGGCGCCCGAGGATCGCGGAAGTTGGCGTCGGCTTCAGAAATCCCTGGTGGGCCAGCCGCTCGATCTAGATGTCGAGTGCCGCAGCGCCCGTACAAGCTGCGCAACGTTCTCTTCCAGCACAACGAATCTTTGGTACTCGCTGCCGCGAAATGGCCCCATCGAGATAACGTTGTTGCGATAGCGCATCGGACTGGCAATCGGCGTTCTCAATCCGACGTGGATCTCGCGGACCGAGGTTTTCTCAAGCACATCCTGGACGTTCTGGTGATCGATGCCGCCGCAAGCCATGATGATCGTGCGTCCTCTCGCGGCCTCCACCAGATTTCGCAGCGTGGCTGTGCCCTCGATCGCGGTCGGTTGCGCCGCCGGAGGTGAGAATTCGGTCAGCGCCAGTTTCGGCCACCGCTCCAACGATAAGAGCAGGTCGGCAGACATATCGAATGCCCGATGATAGGTAGTCTGGAGGGGTTTCGCGAGATCGACCAGCGAACGCGTCCGCTCAATATCTACATTCGCATCCTCGCCGAGAATCCCGAGAACGACGCCATCTGCCCCGAGTTGTTTAGCCATCAGCACATCGCGGCGCATAACTTCGAATTCGTCGGAGGTGTGACAGAAGTCGCCGGCTCGGGGGCGAATCATCACGTGCAGACCGATTGATATTTTTTGCCGGGTGGTGGCAATCAGACCCGCACTGGGGGTGACGCCACCCTCCACGAGGCTGCCGCACAATTCCACCCTCTTGGCTCCGCCACGTTCGGCTGCAACCGCAGACTCCAGCGAGTCGACGCATACCTCGACGATGATTTCACGAGCGCCCATCGATTCGAATTGCCCTCTACACCATCCCCTTTCTCAGCTCGTCCAATGGATAGAAAGTTCCCCGCCACACCACGCCGCCGCGTCCCAGGGTCAGGAACGTCGAACGCAGCATGGTGTAAACAAACAACGCCGTGCTCACGGGATGCAGAATGAAGTAGTAAGGCGGAATATCTGACTTGCGTCGACATTCCTACATAAATGGAAAACATCGAGAACAGGGCGACTCCGTACCCCAGTCGCGCCCAGCCGTGCGCGAGCAAGATTCCTGCAAACGGCATCAGGTTCAGAAATGCGAGTGCGAAGCAGGAGGCCAGTGCCCGCGGCCACTGGAATGACATGATGGCGAAGAAATTCTTGGTGAGATTATCCACCACGCCCCACGCGCCTTTCGCCCAGCGGATGGAAATCAGATTCGTCGCCGAAAACATTGCGTTGCGCGTAGCCGGCGTTCTTCACCACCTTGCCCAGCTTCATATCGTCGAGCACATCGAAGCGCAATGCCTGATATGTGCCCAGGGCTTCGTAAACCGTCCGGCGAATCATGTTGAAAGCACCGACGCCGATGTGGTCTTTGGTTTTTGGATCGGCTACCTTCCAGGGACGGTGTCCGAAAACAAACAGCGTCTGGAAGAAAGCGATCATCATCTTTTCGCCGGGACGCTTCATGATCATGCGGGGAAAGAGGACGAGGTGATCGGCGCGTTCAGATTCGGCATACGCCAAAGCGCGGCGCAGAGCGTCCGGCTTGAACAGTACGTCGGCGTCAGTGAACAGCAACCAGTCGCCACTGGCCCGGTTGCTCGCACTCCACATGGCGTGGGGCTTACCCATCCAGCCGGCTGGCAGATCGGTGATGCGAATGACTTTGAGCCGGCCGGGAGACGCGGCGGACGCAATTCTTTCCATGATCTCGCCGGTTTGATCCGTCGAGCGATCGTCGACAGCGATCACTTCGTAGTTGTCGTATTCGAGGGCGAGCAGGCGAGCGAGAGTGGCCTCGATGTCGGCAGCTTCGTTGCAGGCGGGAACGATGATGCTGACCTTGGGATTACTGACCCTGGGATCTCCTGGCGGCCTGCGATCCCACTCCGGACCGGAAATGTCGGCGATTTTCGGCACTCCTACGGCCGCATCGACGAGACGCCAGAGCCAGGCCAGCCCCAGAACGCATCCAGCAATCCAGTGGAAATAACTCATCCTGCCGGGGCCCCGGCGCCACCGGGCTCGTCTTGGGTTCGAACCACGGGAGCGAAGCGCATGCCATAAAAGAGTACGGCAGACGAGATCGCCATCGCGATGACGGGAAGGATGAACGCAGCCTGCAGCGAATGCCGGTCGGCAACATACCCCATGAGCGTTGGCGAAGGAACGTCTCCGAGAAGATGAAACAGGAAAATGTTCACCGCGATAGCAGTGGCGCGAATGTGAGAGCCGACGGAGTTGACCAGTGCGGTGTTCAGAGGTGAAGTGTTCAACAACAGCAGAAATGCCGCCACGGCGATGGCGGGCACCATCCATGGCCCCTTGTTGAACAACGCGAAGAACATGACCGGCACGCCCAGGCCCATGCTGACTGCGGAGACGAAGTAGTACGAACCTTTCATCCGCGGCAGCAGCTTGTCACCGAGCCAGCCTCCGGCGAGCGATGCCAGGATGCCATCGACCACAACGATCTTGCCAAAGATCAGGTTCGCTGCTTCGAGGCTGTAGCCCCGAGCGCGCGACAGGAAGGTTGGCATCCACACTTGTATTCCGCCCAGCGAAAACGTCCCGGCGGCCATGCCCAGCGTGACCATCCAGAAGGCCGGATTGCGCGCCAGGCCGCGCAGTGTTCCCCGCTCAGGAGTTTCTTTCAGGGAGTCGAACTGGCCTCGCGGCGGTTCGGGAAGAAAACCGACTGCCAGCGCCAGCAGGAAGCCGGGAAAGGCGGCGATGTAAAAAGGAAAGCGCCATCCATGCTCGGGCCCCAGCCAACCGCCCAGCAGATAGCCAGCCGCCGTACCGCAAGGGATGGCGAGGTAGAAAATTCCGAAAATCCGGCCGCGTTTGTTTTCCGGAAAGAGGTCGGCAACAAAGGTGGGCGCAATGGTTACAAACGTTGCCTCGCCAACGCCTACCAGAGTATGACGCAGCAGCAACTCTTCGTAGTTGTGGGTGACCGCCGTCATCAAAGTCAACCCACTCCAGAACACCGCGCCCAGAATGATGATCAGCTTGCGCGAGTAGCGGTCAGCAAGAGGACCGACAAAAGGCGCCGCGACCATGTAGAAAAGCAGAAAAGCGCTGGTGAGATATCCAACTTGCGTGTTGGTGAGCTTGAATTCGGTCTGCACCAGCGGCTGGACTGCGAACAACACAGAGCGATCAATGTAGTTGAGGAAGTTCAGCGTGGTCAGTAAGACCAGCGCGGTCCAGGGATAGAGTTTGGGTTGGGTCACTTGGGGAAGGAATATAACATGCTGAGCCTTGCGGAGCTTCGCTCCGCCGGGTACCTGGGATACCAGCCCCTACGTATTATGTTTCGAGCGTGGCCATCGGGCCACAACGACTGTCGAGATTCCGCCACGGGGACGGAAATCTCCCTTCACCTCGGCCCACACTGGTTTTGCCCATCGCACCACGTCTTCCAATACGCGATTCACGATGTTCTCCTGAAAGATTCCTAGGTTGCGATAGCTCTGCAAATATTCCTTCAGGGATTTCAGCTCCAGACAATGTTTGTCCGGCATGTAGCGGATAGTCACAGTGCCGAAATCGGGCAGGCAGGTCTTGGGGCACACAGATGTGAACTCGGGGTCGTCCACGACGATTTCGTAGCCGGGGAACTGGTTCGGCCAGGTTTCGATGGCGGGAAATTTGTGGTCCAGGCCAGCCTGAGCGTGGGTTTCGGTGTAGCGTGGTTTGGGCATAATCCTATTGTAAACAGGTAACGCTGGCGTCCCGCCGACTGCCCGCGGGCCCCCTGCCCCCGATTCGGCAACGCCCAACCGATGCGACAGAACACGGCTCAGTCTCGGGAAAGAAATAGCCTCGGTCGGGATCAAAGCGGAGGGCGGGACGCCATCCGGACAGGCGGCGGGACCACGGCGCTGCGGGAATACCCGCTTCCTGACTGGAAATTGTGCATCTATAGTTGAAGGACGTTAAGGTACAGCTCAGGCATGCGGTGGTACATTATCTAGCGCAAGATGGCATTGACGCCAACTAGTAACGGGTTTTTCAGCCGGCATCGCTGGCTGGTGTGGGCAGGGGGCCTTATTGTCGCCGTGTTGCTGCTGGCGTCGTTCATGTCACGCGACGATGCGATTCCGGTCCGCGTCGCTACGGTCGAGCGCAGCACGATTCGCAGCGTGATCTCGACGAACGGAAAGGTGGAACCGGTGCAGAGCTTCGAGGCCCACGCGCCGGTCGGCACCACGGTAAAGAGATTACTCGTCAAAGAAGGCGATCGCGTGAAGCGCGGCCAGCTCCTGGCGCAACTGGACGCCGCCGACGCCAGCAGCCAGGCGGCGCACGCACTGACCCAGGTGCGGGGTTCGCAGGCTGACTTGAGCGCTCAGCGAAGCGGTGGCAATCGCGAAGAAGTTTTGACCCTTGAAGCTCAGTTGGTGAAATCCAGGAATGAACGCGACACGGCGCGACGCAAACTTGAAGCTTTGAAGCGCCTGCAGCAGCAGGGCGCGGCTTCGCCAGGCGAAGTAAAACAGGCGGAGGACCAGCTTGCCGCGGCGGAAGCGGACCTTACGCTGGTCCAGCAGAAACAAAAAGAACGCTATTCACAGCCCGAGATCGCGCGCGTGGAAGCCCAGACGGCTGAGGCGCAGAGCGCGTATGCTGCGGCTGAAAATATTCTGCGCCAGCTAAATATCCGTGCTCCGTTCGATGGAGTCGTGTATTCCCTGCCTGTCCATCAGGGCGCCTACGTCAATGCCGGAGACCTAGTGTTACAAGAGGCCGATCTTTCGCACGTTCTGGTGCGCGCCTACGTGGACGAACCCGATGTGGGGCGATTGGCGCGAGGACAGAGAATTGATCTCACCTGGGACGCAATCCCGGGACGAACCTGGCAGGGCTCGGTGAGCAGCATTCCGTCCACCGTGAAGTTGCTGGGTACACGGAACGTAGGCGAAACCACATGCGTCGTGGATAACCAGGATTTCAAACTTCTCCCTAACATCAACGTAGGGGTCACGATCGTCACGGCGGAACACCAGAATGTGCTTACCGTGCCCCGTGAATCCGTTCGACTGGATAATGGCAAGACTTTCGTCTACCAGATTGTGAATGATCAACTGCAACGGCGGGACATTCAGACGTCCATCTCGAACCTGACCCAGGTGGAGATCGCAAGCGGCATCACAGATAAGGCGCTGGTGGCACTGGCTTCGACCAATTCGAAACCGTTGCGCGAAGGCACGACCGTGAGAGTGGTTCGCTAGGTCAGTTCACTCAACATGAAAATAAGATCCCTAATTCTGGTTTTGGCGTTGTCCTCCGCCGCGGCCCTGGCGGCAGCGGCCGAGTCCGCTCCCGCGCTACTGGCTGCGGGACGGGCGGACGATGCCATCACCACGCTGCACTCCAAGATCAACTCCTCTCCCAACGACGCCGAAGCCTATCACTTTCTTTGCCGCGTCTATTTTTCGATGAGCGATTGGGATCGCGGTATTTCGGCTTGCGAAAAAGCGGTTGCGCTCGCTCCCAACAACAGCCGCTATCACTTGTGGCTGGGCAGGCTTTACGGTGAGAAGGCGGACGGCTCCAATTTTTTCAGCGCAGCATCGCTTGCCGGAAAAGTCCGAACCGAATTCGAGACCGCGGTTCGATTGGATCCGAACAACGTTGACGCCCGCAGCGATCTGGGCGAATTCTATCTGGAGGCGCCCGGAATCGTCGGTGGCGGACGCGACAAGGCAGAGGCCCAAGTTCAGGCCCTGGCTGCCCTCGACCCCGCCAAAGCTGACTACCTCAAGGGCCGATTGGCTGAGAAGAAAAAGGATTTCGCGACCGCCGAAAAGGAATACCGCGCCGCGATTGAAGCCAGCCACGGCAGCGCGTTGACCTGGTTTAATCTGGCGCTGTTCTTCCGGCATCAGCAGCGCTGGAATGATATGGAAGACGCCATCCAGCACGCTGTCTCGGCACAACTGGATCGACCGGAAATCATTATGGAGTCGGGAGAAGTACTGCTGCGGAGCGGACGCAATGTCCCGGCTGCGGTGCAATACTTGCGCCGCTATCTGGCGTTGAATTCCAAGGTCGAAGAAGCGCCAGCATTCAAAGCTCACTACCTCCTGGGCACAGCCCTCGAAAAGCAAGGTGACAAGCAGGGAGCCGCCCAGGAGTATCGCGCCGCTCTTTCTCTGGCCAAGAATTTCTCACGAGCCCAGGAAGCCCTGGACCGGCTCAACCGTTGAGCGTTTGGCCTCGCCCCGTCGTTTACAATCCCATTTTCTGCCCCGTTGAATTTCTCGTGAAGGTGAAGAGATGAACTCAGCTCCTCGCTGTGCTCCGCGTATTGGCGCCTTTTTTCTACTGGCGATTTTCGCCGTACCCCGGCTCTCAGCCGAGCCTTTGCCATTGAAGCGCGCTGTCGAATTGGCTTTGGCCCACAGCAGCACCGCGGCCGCGGCCAACGCCGATCAGCAACGCGTCTTCGCTTCCTACCGCGAGGCACGGAGCCAATATATTCCGCAGTTCATACTCGGCTCGGGACTGGGAAAATCTTGGGGATATCCGTTGAGCCTCGAGGGTTCGGCGCCCTCGATCGTCAACTTCAATAGCCAATCCAGTCTCTACAATCCCGCGCTGCGAGAATTTGTCCGCGCAGCCAAGACGGATTGGAACGCGGCCACGTTGCAGTCCAAAGACCAGCGCAACCAAGTAATTCAGGACACGGTGTTGAGTTATGCGGAATTGAGCAAGTGGGAAACGTTGTTGGGGCATTTGCAGGAAGAGCACGCGGCGGCAATCCAGACCGAACAACTGGTCAGCCAACGGATCAAGGAGGGCGTGGACAGCCCCCTGATGCAGAACAAGGCGCTTCTTGTTACAGCGCGCCTGCGCTTGCGGCTGGCTGAAACCCAAGGCGCAATTGACGTCATCCGCAACCGGCTGGCGCACCTGACTGGGCTCCCGGCGGCTGCTATCGAAACGGAATCCGAATCGATGCCGCCCTTACCGGAAGTGAAGCAGGAGGACGATCTGTCCGGAACGGCTGTGCAGGCGAGTCCCGGCGTGCAGGCGGCAGAAAGCCGGGCCGAAGCCGAGAGTCTACGGGCCCGCGGGGAACACCGCGCCAATTTGCCGTCGCTGGATTTCGCGGCTCAGTATGGATTGCTGGCCGCCTACAACAACTACCAGCAGTTTTTCCAACCCGGCAGTTTTCAGCGTCACAACGCCACGCTCGGAGTCGTCATAAAGTTTCCGCTGTTCAGTGCGACGCAGCGTGCCCGCGCGGAGGCCGCCGACGCCACCGCGTTAAAGGCAAAGAAGGACGCAGAAACCGTCAAGAATCAGGTCTCGGAAGAGACTCTCAGACTGCAGCGCTCGGTGGAACAGATGGCGGCAGCCAGGGAGGTGGCCGATCTCGAGTACCAGGTCGCGCAATCCAACCTGGAGTCGCTGAAAGTGCGCCTGGACGCCGGAAGCATTGCCTGGCACGACGTTCAGGACGCGCGCGAGCAGCTCAACGAGCGTTACAATTCTTTACAGGACGCGACTTTCGAGCTGGAGCGGGCGGGCATCACCCTACTGCGGGCCACCGGCGAGCTGGAGGCCTGGGTGAACGCCGGCAAGTAGATTGTGGGCGCGAGCGTCCCGCTCGTAACGTCGTGCCACGAGCCACGCGGGGCCAATCGGCCGGCGATAGAGGACGAGCGAGGGCGCTCGCGCCTACATACTGGCTCATGTACCTCGGATGTACCTAGATTCCGGGTAAAATTCGCGCCAAAATGTTAATATAAGTTACTCACAATTATGCCTTTAAAAACACTTTTCTTGAATCCGCCATCCTTCGAGAATTTTGATGGTGGCGCCGGCTCGCGCTGGCCTGCTACACGCGAGATTGAGTCTTACTGGTACCCGGTTTGGCTGGCCTATCCCGCCGGCATGCTGGAAGGAGCGCGGTTGATTGATGCCCCCTCCCACCACATCTCGGCTGAGGAAACCATCCGGACGGCGAAGGACTACGAGTTTCTGGTTCTTTACACCAGCACCCCGGGTTTCCCCGGGGACATCGGGTTGGCTCAGGCGATCAAGAGCGCCAATCCCAACATCAAGATTGCTTTCGTAGGCCCCCACGTCACCGTCCTGCCAGACCGGACGTTGAAGGATTGCCCTGCCATCGATTTTATTTGCCGCAAGGAATTCGATTACTCGGTCTACGAATTTGCCAATGGCAAACCGCTGGAGGAGATCCTTGGGATTTCCTACCGGAAGGATGGAGCGGTCGTCCACAATCCTGACCGGCCGCAGATTCAGGACCTCGACGCCCTGCCCCATGTGACCGATGTTTACAATCGCGATCTGGATCCGCGGCGTTACACGGTGCCCTTTCTGCTTTACCCCTATGTGTCGCTCTACACCACGCGGGGATGCCCAGCGCAATGTACGTTCTGCCTGTGGCCGCAAACCACCAGCGGTCATGCCTGGCGCAAGCGCTCCTCTGACGATGTTGCCCGCGAAATGGCGAAGGCCAAGGAATACTGGCCATGGGTGAAGGAATTCTTTTTTGACGATGACACCTTCAACATTCAAAAGGCGCGTACAGTCGAGCTGTGCGCCAAGCTGAAACCGTTGAATCTGACCTGGTCATGCACTTCCCGCGTCACCACCGACTACGAGACTCTGAAGGCGATGAAGGAAGCGGGATGCCGACTGCTGATTGTGGGCTATGAATCGGGCGACCAGCAGATCCTGAAAAACATTAAGAAGGGCGCAACCATCGAGCGCGCGCGCCAGTTCACCAAGGATTGTCACAAGCTGGGCCTGGTCGTCCACGGCGACTTTATTCTTGGTCTGCCCGGCGAGACCCGCGAAACCATAAACAACACCATTAATTTTGCCAAGGAACTGGATGTAGAGACGATCCAGGTTTCGGTGGCACATGCCTATCCCGGCACCGAACTCTACGATTACGCGGTAAAGAATGGCTTCATGGTGGCGGACACGAAGATGGTGGACGAGCTCGGGCACCAGCTGGCTCAAATCCAATATCCGGGGTTGCCCGCGGATGAGATCATGGAATCGGTGCACCGCTTCTATGACGAATACTATTTCCGGCCCAAGGCCATTTATCGCATTTTGAAGAAGGCGGCATTCAACAGCGGGGAGCGGGTACGGCTTTACAAAGATGCCAAGAGCTTCCTCAAGCTGCGCGCTTCGCGGAACAAATGGGTCAAAGACAAGCGCGAGCGAGGCGACTCCGCAACCGTGGCCGAGCCCGCCAAGGCCTAAGAAAGACTGTGTGACGTTTCGTAAGTATCTGGTGCTGGCTGGGGTCACGTTGTTCGCTGCTATCGGCGACACTTTCCTGGCTCGCGGCATGAAACAGGTGGGCAATGTTTCGTTACACGGCCTGCCTGACATTGTCTTCAGCGTTCTGAATCCCTGGGTCGCCCTGGGGATTTTCTTTTTGCTGGGCTTCTTCGCTGCCTACATGACGGCCCTTTCATGGGCTGATCTCACGTATGTGCTCCCGGCTACTTCCCTGGGATACGTACTGCTCACCCTGATCGCCAAATTTTTCCTGCACGAGCAGGTAACAACCATGCGCTGGCTGGGAGTTGGTCTCATCTCGGCGGGAGTTGGCTTCGTCACCCAAGGCCCGGCTTTGACTCGTCACCCATCCCACCACAACCAGCAGGCCCCGGAGCCCGAACCTGTGGGTACGAGGGCTGAACCATGAAACATGCTTACACCTGGGGCGCGATTCTGGCGGTGGTGCTGGCATCGACAGCGGGAGATGTGCTGCTATCGCGGGCCATGAAGAAAGTGGGTGACGTGGGGGCCTTGTGGCGGAGCGCCGGCCTGCTAACGGTGGCAGGGCGAATCCTGCGGCGTCCCAGCTTTGTGCTGGGTATTTTCATGATGGCGGTCTCGTTCTTCAGCCTGCTGTTTGCCTTGTCCTGGGGCGACGTAAGCCTGGTGGCTCCGGCATCCGCGTCCCTCACCTTCGTGGCCAATGCCGTGGCTGCGAAGATATTCCTGCACGAACATGTCGATCATCGTCGCTGGATAGCTGCCCTGCTGGTGGCCGGTGGCGTAGTGCTTCTGGCCGCCTAGAACATCCCCTTGTTCCCATAACCAGAGTTTGACATCCCTCCATGCATGAATAGAAGACCAGTCCCGCCATATTGCTTCCGGGTTACTAAAGTCCATAACCAAAGTTACCTTTGCGCAAGCCGTGGAGTGTGGAAAATAGGAGGGAGAAGCACGGCCTAAAGTATTGATAACAAGGCCGCTCAGGAAATAGCTACAGGGTTGCGGAGGCTGGTCTCAAGGCGATCCGTTACAACCCCGCAATGGCTTGGAACAATCCTACCAAGTAGGTTGAGTATCGGCCCCGGGGCGGCGCGAGGAGAGAATTTTGGTTCGTAGTTCATTTTCGCAGGCGCTCCCGGGGAAAGGTCTCATCAGGGTCCCCGGTGGTGCAGTCTTTTCACTTTGGCTTGCTCTCCTCCTGGTGTGCCTGCTCAGTTCCAGGGCAAGCGCAGATGTGGGCGTCGTTCTCAACGAGTCGCTCGATACCAGCGTAGCCAGGATTACTGGTTCAGGTCACACAGCGGTCTACTTTTCGCGCATCTGTCCCGCGTCCCCTGTAAAGTTGCGGCTTTGCCAGCCCGGCGAGCAGGGTTCCGTCATCAGCAACTACATCAGTCTGGGCGAAGATCAGCCCTTCGAGTGGAATATCGTTCCCGTCAACGTATACCTGTATGGAGTGGAAAATCCGCGGTACCGTCCGATCGTCGGGTCGGAGAGGATCAAGCACGTTCTGGAAGAGAGATACCGCGAGAATTATCTGTCCGAATACTGCGCCAGTGAGTCCTGCAAGACCAGCCACAAGGCGGAATGGCGGGAAATGGTCGCAGCCACCATCGAGCGAAGTATGTACATGTTCGTGGTGAATACCACGGTCGAGCAGGACCTTGCCCTAATCGAACAATTCAATGCGGAAGACAACGAGAACCACTTCAACGGCATGACCCGCAATTGCGCCGATTTCACCCGGCGCATCATCAACACCTATTTTCCGAACGCCACCGGGCCCGATTACATTAACGACTTCGGTATGACCAGTCCGAAGGCGATTGCGCGTTCGTTCACGCGCTACGCGCACCGGCATCCCGACTCGGGTTTTCGAGTGCTGCACTTTGCGCAGGTTCCCGGCACCATCAAACGCAGCAGCGAGTGCCGCGGCGGAACGGAGCAGCTGGTTCGTTCGAAGAAACTGCTGGTTCCCATGCTGATCTTCGCGGACCACGCGCTGCCCTTTGTGGCGGCATCCTATATCTTGACCGGACGCTTCAATCCGCAACGCGAGCTGGAAGAACACCCGACCATCGAGGCGACGCAAGCGGAACATCAGATCAAACTCGCCAAGGCTGAGAATAACGACGCTCGAGCCGAAGAGCTGCAATCCGACAAAGATCAGGAGCGAGACAGGATGGTGGGCACCCCCGAAGAATGGAAACAATATCGCGCTTTCGTTCGCCTACATTCTCGCGGAGTCCGCCGGCAAGCAAAGCCCAACCGGGTCTCTGACTGGGTCTCTGAAAACAAATGGCTCTCTGAAGACAATTCTTCCGCCAGTTGGACGACGCAGGAACCCCGGTTGCGGACCACAATGGCGCGCTCTGGATGGAGTTCTCCGATGGAGACGAATTGTCCCGGATAGGCTTGAGCGCCAACAACGTCTTGAGTTCGGGCACCGATACTGACCTGGCGTACCAGTTGGTTCTGGCCCGCGTCGGGCATGTTTTGAAGAGCCCCAAACATAGCCGCGAGAGCATGGTGGAATTCAGAAAAGATTGGAAGCTGCTGGAATCGGTTCGCGCCAATCGGGCCAGCGCAGTGGCGAAAGCCGCACCGCCGTCGGCAGAACGAGGCGGCAGCGTTTTCTCCGGCGACGAATAAGCCGGCGCCCTCTTCTATTTACCAGAGCGCAAAATAATTCTCATCTCCCGCAAACTTATTCACAGTCATCACAGCTTGACTTGCGAAATTTAGCCCGCCGTAGCCAGCCTTTCTTGCTATCATCTAATTCTCGTCATGCGCTGTACGCGTAGCTTCGTCCGGCTTGTCCTCTTCTTCGCCTCATTTGTCCTCGCCTTCGGAGAAGCAGGAGCGCCCGGGACCCGTCACTCCCGTCGAGAATCGAGTAATGCCTCCGGTCATGGTCATCGGGTTCGTCGGCGGCTTCGTCAAGCACGACGCGCGCGCGCACAGTACGGTGCAGGTGGTCGAGCACCTCCGCAACGAATATCGCGAGGGCGTATACGTGCAGAGCTTCGCCAACCGCCACCGTGGTCAGGCTTACAAGGAAATTGTGCGGCGCCTGGACGGGGACAACGATGGAACGCTGTCCGCGGAAGAAAAACACAAGGCCCGCATCGTCATCTTCGGGCACAGCTGGGGCGCTTCGGAAACGGTGACTCTGGCACGCAAGTTGGAGCGAGACGGTATTCCGGTGCTGCTCACCATTCAGGTAGATAGCGTCGCCAAGATCGGCCAGAACGATGCCGTGATTCCCGCCAACGTCGGACAGGCAGATCAATTTTTACCAGCCGGATGGAATCGTGCACGGGCGGCCCCAGATTCGGGCTGCCGATCCTGTACGCACGGAAATCCTGGGAAATTTTCGCTACGACTACCGGGCGAATCCCATCAGTTGCGAGGGATATCCGTGGTTCGATCGGTTCCTGGTGAAGGCGCACACGGAAATCGAGTGCGATCCGAAGGTCTGGAGCCAGGTGGAATCGTTGATCTACAAGAAATTGTCGCCCGAAGCGCACACCACCGCAACGCGATAATCATTCAAGCCATTGTTTTGCACGCCGAGCATTTCCAACCGCCCGCCGTGCCCACGCCCGTGCCGAGACCGGGTTTGAGCCGCGAAGCGGCACAAAACGTAGCCCACGGCGTATGCCGTGGGTTGAAGGAGCAACACGAGTGAGCCCCGACGGGGCGAAAGAGTTGTCTCGCGCGACCGTCCGTGTCTCATACCTCGTCCGTTTCTTTCGCCCTTCGGGGTTAGGATCAACTCTTGGCAAATCACCCACGGCTTGCGCCGTGGACTACAATCCTTGGGCCGCTTCGCGGCTATCTTCAACCCGACGCTCCCGCCGTGGCTAAACTCCTGACGTCGCTTTGCGGCTAGCCGAACAGGCGCATGAATCCTGAGGCTTGCAGGTCTGGGACCAGGAACGCGGCATCGCGTCTCCCTGCGACCCGGGCGACGCATTGAGCGGCGGCGTAGCCGCTGCGGACCGCGCCTTCCATCGTGGCCGGCCATCCGGTGGCGGTCCAATCGCCAGCTAAAAAAATGCGCGGCCACACGGTCTCCGGACTGGGGCGGTGCGATTCGATGCCGGGGCGTGGCGAGTAGGTGGCGTGGACTTCCTTGATGACCGTGGATTTCACCAGGTTGGCCGCACGCGCGCCGGGGAAAAACTCACGCAGTTCCGACAGCGCCAGATCAATAATTTCCTGACGAGATTTCTCGACCAGAGTCTTCGAGGAGCTGACCACCAGCTCGACGTAGCTGTTGTTCTCCGCGGCCTCGGCGTTTCCGTTCGAGCCTTGGTGCGCGCCCGCGACCAGCAGCCGCGACTTGTGGAACATCCATTGAATGGTGCGGTCGAGCAGCACCGCATGGTCGAGGTCGGTAATCTGGCGATCGAACCAGAGGTGGATGCCCGTGATCGGCGATGTCTCGAAGCGGCTGAGAGTCTGCCGCAAAGGCTCGGCTGCCGTGGTTTGCGGCAGCAGGCGCGACAACACGTCGAAGGGCACGGCGGGAATCACGAAATCAAAGCTCTCTTCCCCGCCTCCTCCGGCCAGAAGCAGCTTCACTTCGGCAAACTCGGCGCGGAATGATTCCACATTGGCACGGAAACGTACCTCTCCCCCACGGGCGGTGATGTAGTCGCCGGCCCGGTTGTACAAGCTCGGTCAGGGGGACTGTGGGCACGCCCATCCGTCCCGCCGCGCGCGACTTCAGAAACGACTCGCGCATGACCTGGGCGGCGTAAGGGACCGAGATCAGATCAATTTCTTCGTTCAGCGCGCTGACCAGTACGGTCTTCCAGAAACGGTCAATGGCCCGCTCGGTTTGTCCATGCCGGCGTAACCACTGCAGGAAAGATTCGCCGGTGTCGCGTGGAGCGATGGGCGTAAGCGCGGCAAGACCGGCCGCAATCGAAAACTTATCGGTCAGGCTGAGGCACGAAGCCCGCAGAAACGATGGCGCGGTGTGCAGCGGCGCGGGCAGTGTTGAAGGCTGGATGACCGAGGCGCGGCCTCCGGGCTCGAGAAAGGTCATCCGCTCATACCAGCGAATCTTGTCTTCGACTCCAATGCGCCGGTAGAACTCGATCAGGTTGGTGCAGCAGCCGAGCAGAACGTGCTGGCAGTTGTCCACGACTTCGCCGGTGCCGGGATGTTGATAGGAAGATGCACGGCCGCCCAGATACGGGCGACGCTCGAAGAGGGTGACGCGAAAACCATTTTCCGCCAGCACACTACCGGCGGCCAGTCCCGCGAGTCCGCCCCCTAGTACGGCAACTTTTGGAGATTGTGTCCAGCGCTCCGTCATCAAGCCAGGCGTCTTACCAAACCCTTTCCCAGGATGACGACTTTCTCGCGAACGGTGAGGCTGATCTTCTTGCCGAAGACGTCATACTTGCGGTCTGAGATTTTTTCCAGCAGCCGGCGGTAAATCGTCACCAGGACCCAGAGCGCGGGTTGGCTGTCCTCGTCGATGAGCGTCATCAAATGGCGGGCAGAGACATAGTATTCGCGCGCGCGGTCGGCCTCGGCCGCCAGCAGCCAGCGCAGGCGCTCGGAAATGGTCGCCTGGCGGAAGTCCTCCGGGCCAATCTTGAAACGTTCGAGATCTTCGGCGGGAAGATAAATCCTCCCCATGTTGGCGTCTTCCTGAATGTCGCGAATGATATTGGTCAGCTGGAACGCAAGTCCCAGGTTCTCTGCCAGCGCTTCTGCCGCGGGATCGCGATAACCAAATATCCGGATGCAAACCAGGCCAACCACTGAGGCCACGCGGTAGCAATACTGGCGAAGATCGCTGAAAGTCCGATATAGCACTTGGAGTTCTGTGCTTCCCGACGGGGCACTCTCGTTGTCCTGGATATCCATTCCAGTGCCGTAGGCCAACTGGTCGAGCAATTCAAGCGGAATCTTGTAGCGCCGCTGCGTATCGGTCAGGGCCAACAGTACCGGATCGTCGGTGGGATGACCTGCTTCCGAACGATGAAAGGCATCCAGCCAGGCGTCGAGCCGTTGCCGTCTTTCCTGAGCCGGAAGCTTGGCGTCGTCGGCAATGTCATCGCAGCGCCGCATGTAGGCATACACCGCGCACAACGCCTGGCGCTTGGCCGTGGGCAGGACCAGAAACGCATAATAAAAATTCTTAGCCTCCGCGCGGGTAATGCTGCGGCATACGGAATACGCAACCGCGATTTGCGACGGCGTCGGCGAGTAGGCAGAGGGCATGGGCTGCGCGGCGGCGCTCATACCCGGCTCCCCAACAGCTTACCCAGCGCGGATCGAGCCACCAAGGCCAGTTTGCGGGTTTTAGAGATAGCGGGGCGCCGGCCCAGCACGGCATATCCTTGGCGCTCGATGGCGTTCAGAATTTCCTGTCCGCCACGGCTGAATAATTCGATGTCGACCGCGAGTTCCCGATCTACCTTCCCTGCCAAGGGCAGGCCTTGCTGAAACCACCGGCGGGCGCGTTCCACTTCGAACCGCAGCATCTCGCAGAATGCCGGCGTGTTGCGGGCAGCCGAAATATCCTCTTCGCTTACGCCGTAGCGGTGAAGGTCCTCGAGCGGAAGATAAATTCGTCCCTTGAAATAGTCGTCGCTCACGTCTTGCCAGAAATTGGCCAGTTGCAACGCGGTGCAGGTGGCATCGGAGAGCGCCTGGCGTTCGGCATCGCGATGTCCGCAGAGATAAAGAACGAGATGACCCACCGGATTCGCGGAGTAGCGGCAGTAGCCCAGCAGATCTTCAAATTGCTCAAAGCGAGTGACCGTCTGGTCCTGGCGAAACGCTTTCAGCAGATCGTCGAATGGCTGCTTCGGAATATCAAACTTGTGGACGGTCTCTTCAAGCGCGACAAAAACAGCGTGCCGAGGATTGCCGGCATAGCAGGCGTCGAGTTCGGCCTGCCATTGGTCGAGCATCTCGAGAGAGGCGTGCGGGTCGCCGACTTCATCACCCAGATCGTCTGCGATCCGGCAGTAGGCGTAGATATTGAAAAAGTGCTGGCGCAGGCGCTCGGGCAGAAACCACGTGGCCACGGAAAAATTCTCGTAGTGACTGCGGGCCAGACGGCGGCAATACTCCTGGGCTTCTTTTATCGAAGGCGCGTGCTCGGGAATAGCATATTCCGGAGGTAGGCGGTTCCAGCCCGAAGAGATGGTCGCAGTGCGGAAGTCGTTGCGGGCGATGGTTGACATAGTCAGTTTCGTCCCCCGGTTGCGTGAAAAGTCCTGATCGTCAATCGCGGACGATGGCAGCAACCATTCCACAAAAAGTTGCAGAGATGTAGCCGGCTATGTCTTGCTACCTCTCCAAGTGTCAAACGTAACCCCGGTGACCGGGCCGCGGAAGTCGGGCCTCAGTGACCGGGAATGATTGCCGTTTTGATATCACCGTTACGGTTCAGCATGTGGCGGAGGACCTGCTGCAGCCGCGATAGTGGCGCTTCTCCGGTGATGTAGTCAGTCGAGCGAATTTTCTTTTCCGCGATCAGGGCAAAAGCCTTGCGCACCGTCTCCGGCGTGTGGTGGAATGTGGCCTTCAGCGTAACTTCGGAATAGTGCAGGCGGTTGGTGTCCAGCTGGACTTTCGTACCGCTGGCGCATCCGCCGAAGAAGTTGACCGTGCCGCCCTTGCGGACCATGTCAATGGCCCACTCCCAGGCTTCGGCGCGCCCAACGGCTTCGACCACAACATCGCTGCCGCGCTTTTCGGGCGAAATCATGCGGACCGCCTCGACCGCGTCCTTTACTTTCGTGATCTGGACGACTTCGTGCGCGCCCATGCGCTTTGCAGCCGCCACTTGCGAATCGCGTTTGACCACGGAAATAACATTGCATCCGGTCGCCTTGGCGACCTGCACGAACATCAAGCCGATGGGTCCGCCGCCGATGACGGTGACGGTGTCTCCGATCTCCACCCCGGTTTCGTGCAACCCACGCAGTACGCAAGCCAGCGGTTCAACCATAGCCGCTTCTTCGTAGGTAACGTCAGCGGGAACGGCCAGCATGTTGGTTTCAACAATGCGGCGAGGAATGCGAATGTATTCGGCGTAGGCGCCGTTATTGAACAGCAGGTCTTCGCAGAGATTTTCCTGATGCTTGGAGCAGTAGAAGCACATCTGGCAGGGCGCGGAATTCAACGCCACGACCCGCATGCCTTTTTTGAAGCCGCGCACTCCGTGCCCGACTTCTTCAATCACTCCGGCCAGTTCGTGTCCGAAGAGCGCCGGCGGGACGATCATGCGCGCGTGATAGCCGCGCTGGTAGACCTTCAGGTCGGTGCCGCACGTCAGTGCGACCTGCACTTTGACCAGTACTTCCCCATCGCCAACCCGCGGGATGGGCACTCTTTCAATCTTCACGTCCTCTTTGCCATAGAGGACTGCCGCTGTCATCTTTCCGTTCACGCTCGACTTCCTTCCCACGAGCTGCCCGGTTGAATCGCTACTTTCATCGACTCGGGTTGGGGATGGGCAGCCAGGTTCAGAGCTTCGACGCTGCGATCCAGCGAGAATCGATGCGTAATCAACCGTTCCAAATCCATTTCGCGGTTCATCACAAACTGCACCGAGGCCTCTTGCAGATCGACCGAAGCGCTATACGACCCCAACAGCGTTTTTTCATCTACACAAACTGCACCGGGATCAAAAGTGGCGTCCCCGTGTACCGTCTGCGCGAACAGCAAAATCCGGCCTCCAGGACGTACCGCATCCATCGCAGTCCGGATCAAACCATTACCGCCGACCGCCAGGATGGCCGCGTCTGCACCACGTCCTTCGGTCAACTCACGCACCGCTTTTACGACATCGGTACGCGAGGCATCAATGCTGTTCCCCAAGCCGTAACTTGTAGATATTGTAAGCCTTTGGGGATACAAATCGGAAGTGACTACGGTGGAGCCTGCCCGTTTAGCCAATACGCTCAACATGATACCGATGGGACCTTGACCTATTACTACAACCATCTCTCCAGTGTGTAATCCCAATCTTTCGATTCCCTTCATGCAGGTGTTGATGGGCTCGACAAAACACGCCTGCTCGTAAGAAACATTTTTCGGGATCCGAACGGTGCCTCGCTGCGCAATCCAGTCCATGGCGCGGACATATTCCGCGAAGCCGCCGCCCGATGGTTCGAAACCGGCAGTGCATCCGACTTTCTTGTAAGTCTCGCACTGGGCAAAGGTTTTGTTGCGGCAGTAATAGCAGTCTCCGCAAGGGATGTGGTGGAAGACGACGACCCTGTCGCCGGGTTGAAAATCGCGTACACCCGCGCCCACAGCGGCAACCATGCCCGCAGTCTCGTGTCCAAAAATGCGCGGCGCAGAGTGCGATCCGGTCGCAATTTTCTTCAGATCGGTGCCGCAGACTCCGCAGGTGTGCACGCGCACCAGCAATTCCCCGGGGCCAATCCTGGGGACTGGAACCGTCTCCATACGAACGTCGTTCACGCCGCGATACACCGCTGCCAGCATGGTGGCGGGAATTGTCTGCTGCTTATCTTCGATCGCGTATTGTCCGGCGATTGCCATGGTTGAATAGGTCTGATGCTTCAATTCTGCCGGGGATCCGTCCCCGTAAATCGTATTTCCACCGTCATCGAGTCCGGTAGGTGGTTTTCTGGTAGTACGTGATAGTCCTTCACCTGGATGACGCAATAGAAATCTTCCACCTTGAACACGCGTCTGGCGGGCAACGGGACTATGGCGTAAGGACTCGGATCCAGCCACCAGGCACGGTCCTGCGGCCGGTCTGAAAGCGCCTCGGGAGGTTTGTCCGCGATCAGATAGTTTCCCAGATAGCGCCGATGGGGGGCGATCAGGAGCACCCGCCAGGAGGCAATTCTCTCCGCGCCTCCCTCCTCGCGGACCGGCTCAAGAGAAAGTTGATAGCGATCGTTGCCCTTGGAATCCTTGACCGTCGCCTTATAGTCCGCGTTCTGCGAAGTCAGGTTAGCGACCAGCAACAGCTCGGCGAGCCGGGTCGAGCCCTTCCGGAAACTTTCGACATAAACCGGTTTGGGTATGGCCTGCGCCCAGGAGTGCGCGGCGAGCGTGAGCACACCTAAAAGAGCACACGTTGTCGGTGGCGCTGTCCTCGGTCTCGTCGTCGATCTCATTCCCGGCATAAGCTAGGTGCGGCCTCCAGAGCCTGCTTGGAGATCCGGCTCCGGATCTGCCACGTCTTCCGGTTCGTCGTTGTATTGCTCCAGCCATTCGCAAAGCGCTGCGGCTGCAGTAGAACTGTTTCTCGCCAGTTGAAGGACTCGCAGCCAAAGCCAAGGTCGAACCGCAACATAGGCGGCAAAGGCCGCGGTTCGAAGCTGGCCATCGCCGGCGATGTATCGCTCGATCGGCGGCATTTCAAAATCGGCTTCGTCCGAGATGGCCTTGAGCCCGACGAAGGTGATGTCGTGGGCCTGGGCAGCACGGGCGACGGCTGCGGCTTCCATATCCACCGCTTGCGCCCAATAGGCTTCTGCCAGCTTGGCTTTTTGCTTGACGCTGGCTGGCCGGTCAACGCTGACCAGGACCCAGTACCCAACGCCGGCCTCGATGCGGCTTCCATCCTTCGCGTCAATGACGCAAATGGGGGTCAGCACCGTGCCTACTTTCAGGGTGGGATCGAGAGCTCCGGCAAAGCCGGCGGATTGCACCAAAACTGGTGCATACAGACTGATGATGGCCTCGGTGGCCCGTCGCGCCGCTTCCGGGCCGATCCCGCTGCAGACCAGCACGGCGCGGTCGTTCTCGAAGAACTTGTACTTCCGGCCGTCGTGTTCGCGCTCGACTCGGCGCCACTGCTTGATTAGCGGGCGCACCTCACGCTCAAGGGCGGCTACGATGGCGACTTTGGCTCGATTGGGCAATGTTAAAACCTTGCCGAGCCTGGCTCGGCCTGACCGGGTCGGAGACTCGGTCCCACACGGTTCGTGACAACGCATCGACTATGCATAGCCATTGGCCTGGAACCACTCGACCGCGCGGCGCAAGGCGCCATCTACCGGGACGATTTTCCATCCCAGATCGCGCTCGGCTTTGCTCGATGACACGAACATCTTTTTTCTGCCCATGCGGACCGCGTCGATGGTGGCACGAGGTTCACGATTCCGTATGTAACCTGTGAATACTTGATCCACCACTCCTGTCGCAAGGGCGACCACGTGTGGAACTTTTATGCTGGGCGAAGGCAGCCCGGTGATGACCGCAAGTTTGTCCAGAATCTGCTTCAACGTCAGGTTCTCACCGCCCAGTATGTAACGTTCCCCGCTTTTTCCCTTCTCCAATGCCGCGACATGCCCTCGGGCGCACTCGGCTACGTCTACCAGGTTCAGACCCGTGTCCACGTACGCCGGAAATTTCTTCTTCAGAAAATCGACCACAATTCTTCCCGTCGGGGTGGGCTTGATGTCGCGCTCGCCTACCGGAGTCGTCGGATTCACCACGACCACATCCATTCCCGATCTGCCGGCCTCGACGGCGATTTCTTCCGCCATAAATTTCGAACGCTTGTAGGGTCCAATCATATTGGCCAGGGAAACCGGCGAGTCCTCGTCGGCCAGATGGCCGTTCGATTGGAATCCCATGGTCGCAACGCTCGAGGTGTAAACCACGCGCCGTACCTTGTTCTCGCGCGCCGCTTCCAGAATCGCCCTTGTACCTTCGACATTGGAGCGATACATCTGCTCCGGATCGCGTACCCACAGCCGATAGTCTGCGGCGACGTGAAATACCACATCGCATCCCGCGACCGCTTTCTTCAGGGACGCTGTATCGCGCAGGTCCCCAATCACCCGCTCGGCCTGGAGCTCCTGAATATTCCTGAGGTCGCTGGCGGGCCGGACCAACAGCCGGAGATCGGCCCCCTGAGCGGCAAGCGAGCGAGCGACGTGACTGCCTACAAATCCCGTCGCACCGGTGAGAAAAACCAACATTTAGAAATCAGCACTTGGCAATTAGCGCTTAGCCAAACGGGCGAGAAGCCAAATGCTAATTGCCAATAGCTAAACGCCGCTTCTCTCCGCCATTACCTTCTTGTACGTAGTCAGCGCGATCAGCGGGAAGTATTGCCGGTACATGTGGTATTTGAGGTAAAACACGCGCGGGAAACCGGTGCCGGTGTAGTGGGGCTCCTCCCAGGACCCGTCCTTCTTTTGCGTGCGTAACAAGTAGGCAATGCCTCGAACCACGCAGTCGCTGCGCGTGTCCTTGGCCGCCAACAATCCCAGGACGGCCCATGCCGTCTGCGACGGGGTGCTGGGGCCGACTCCCTTGGTATTGGGATCATCATAGGAGCCGCACGTCTCGCCCCATCCGCCATCGGGGTTCTGTACCATGCGCAACCACTCGGCGGCCTGCTGCACAGACGGTTCGTGGTGATCGATCTCCATGGCCTCCAGGCCGCGCAGCACCAGCATGGTGCCGTAGATGTAGTTGACGCCCCAGCGTCCGAACCAGGAACCGTCGGGTTCCTGCTGGTCGCGAATAAACGTGAGCGCCTTCTTCACCGCGGGGTGGTTCTTGTCGTACCCGTAGTTGGCCAGCATCTCGAGGATGCGTCCCGTGATGTCAACCGTCGCCGGATCGAGCATGGCGTTGTGGTCGGCGAAAGGCACGTGCTGGAACACCATGCGGTCGTTGTTCTTGTCGAACGAGGCCCAGCCGCCGTTGCGGCATTGCATGGAGAGAATCCAGTCAATGGCGCGCTGCACCGACTCGCGCTGGTAGCGTCCGTTGGGATGCTCCACATGGCCTAGGCCGAGACAAACCATGGCGCTATCGTCCACGTCAGGATAAAACTCGTTGTTGAATTCGAAGTACCAGCCCCCGGGCTGACCCTGTTTGTTCTTCACTTTCCAATCGCCGCCAATGCGCACCTGCTTCTGCAGGATCCAGTCGGCACACTTCACCATGCGGGGATCGCTGGCTGGAACTCCGCTCTCACCCAGCGCAAACATCGCATAGGCGGTGTCCCACACTGGCGATTTGCAGGGCTGCATGCGGAACGTGTCCTGGTCTTCGATACCCAGCTTTTCAAACTCATCCATGGCACGAATCACCTGGGGATCGTCCACGGAGTACCCCAGGCAGCGCAGGGCAATGACGGAATTCATCATGGAAGGAAAGATTGCGCCCAACCCGTCGCTCATCTCGAAGCGTTCCAGCATCCACTTCTCAGCCACCTTCAGCGCAACCGAGCGCAGTGGCCGGATGTGCACCCGCTCGAACCAATGGGTGAGACGGTCAAGAGAAAGGAAGAAATTGCGCCATGAGAACAGCTTCTTGTCCCAGCGCAGGCGCATGCGCGACTTGTCGCGCCCACCCACGTACAACTCTTCGACGCCCAGCTCATCAGGAATCTTTTTGAAGGGTTTCTTGGCGTAGCAAATGGACAGCGGCACCAGAATGGCCCGCGACCACGACGAAATCTCGTAAATGTTGAACCAGAACCACCTGGGGAACAGCACGATTTCCGGAGGAATCGCAGGCACCGCGTCGTAATCGTACTGACCGAAGAAGCAGAGATAGATCTTGGTAAAGGTGTTGACCTCGGTCACTCCACCCATTTCCAGAATCTTCTTGCGGGCGCGCGCCAGATCAGGATGATCGGCGGCGTAGCCAGCCAGTTTCAGCCCGAAATAGCATTTCACCGACGCGCTGATATTGGACGGCCCCTGGTGATAGATCCCCCATCCGCCGTCCTCGTTCTGGTGTTGCAGAATGTAGCGTGCCGCTTTGGCCAAGCGCTCAGGGTAGCCCGTCCCCAGCAAAACATGCAAAACGATGTAATCGGCTTCGAGGGTGGCATCGGCTTCCAACTCGCCACACCAGTAGCCTTCTTCGTGCTGCTCGGAAAACAGGCTGCTGCGCGCACCATCAATGGCTGCAGCCACCCGGCTGATCAGATCATCAATTTTTCCGAAGCGCATCTGGGGCACAGCAGAAGCGGGGGATAGGGAGGAGGTGTCTTCCATAATTTGCTGTCGCTACTCCACAGCCGCTCCGCTGGGAGCGGCAGCAATGGCTTCCACGATTTCAGGCGGCAAGCCGAACCTTACGTTCTCCGGCATGACCTCGACTTCCTGCACGTTAGAGAAACCTTTCGAACCCAGGAACTTTACGACTTCTTCGACCAGGCATTCCGGAGCGGAGGCGCCCGCGGTCAGCGCGATCGTCTTCACACCCTGCAGCCATTCCGGCCGGATGTTGCGGAAGCTGTCAATGAGATGCGAGCCAGTGCCTAAATTACGCGCCACTTCCACCAGGCGATTGGAATTGGAACTGTTGTCGGAGCCAACCACCAGCAGCAGGTCAGCGTCGGACGCTACATGCTTCACTGCCACCTGCCGGTTCTCGGTGGCATAGCAGATATCTTGTGCCGCCGGGCCCTTGATGTTGGGGAAGCGCTGGCGCAGGGCAGCGATGATGTCCCGGGTCTCGTCCAGACTCAGGGTAGTCTGGGTCAGATAGGCCACACGGTTAGGGTCGGCCACGGTCAGCGATGCCACTTCTTCCGGCGATCCCACTACCTGGGTCACGACTGGCGCTTCGCCGAGTGTCCCAATGACCTCGTCATGGTCGCGGTGGCCGATCAGGATCAGCGAATAGCCTTCTTTGGCAAACTTCACCGCTTCCACGTGGACTTTCGTGACCAGCGGACAGGTTGCGTCAATCACGCGCAATCCACGGTGCTCACTGGCTTCGCGCACCTCGGGAGAGACCCCATGCGCGCTGTAGATCACGCGTTCCCCATTTGGGACTTCTTCGACGCTGTCGACGAAAATGGCGCCCTTGCCTTGCAATTCCTCAACCACGAAGCGGTTGTGAACGATCTCCTTGCGGACATAGATCGGCGGGCCGAAGGCTTCGAGGGCGATACGCACAATATCAATGGCCCGCACCACGCCCGCGCAGAAACCGCGCGGCTTTAGCAAAAGCAACGTCTTTTCGTCCTCGTATGGGGCCATAATCTGCCTTCTTTAGGGTACACGTTCCCTATGGGTAGTTGGCTATTAGACTATCGGAGAAGTACCCAGTTGGTCAACGTAAGCCGTAGAAAGGCTTAGGATTAGCAGCGATTGGCTGTTTCTGGACAGCGAACGGTAGTGTTCCCTAGGCGTTGGTCTTCAGCATCTGTTCGGCGTGTTTGCGCGAGGTTTCGGTGAGCTTGGCACCGCTTAGCATTCGGGCCACTTCTTCGGTACGCTCTTCCCCGGTAATGAGATGGACGCTGGTCCGCGTCCGGCCGCCGACGGCCTTCTTTTCGATCAGATGGTGATGGTCGGCGAAGGTGGCAATCTGGGGCAGATGGGTCACGCATAGGACTTGATTCGAGCGGGACAGGCTCTTGAGTTTCTTGCCTACGGCCTCGGCCGCCCGGCCGCCGATTCCAGTGTCGATTTCGTCGAAGACCAGGGTGCGTTGAGCTCCAGAACTACGCTTCTTACTCGATGCGGCCTCGACACTCGCCTTGAGGGCGAGCATCACGCGGGACAGTTCCCCGCCGGAAGCGATGTGTTCCATCTGTCGCAGGGGCTCGCCGGGATTAGTCGCAATCATGTAGAGAACCTGGTCGAAGCCAGTGGCCGTCCAGTTCCCTTCCTCGTCGCTGCCGCTGATTTCAATCCGGAAACTTGATTTCATAGCCAGGTCGTTGATTTCGACCTCGACCAGTTTCTCCAGCTTTCGGGCCGCTTCGTATCGCTTTTTGGAAATGGCCTGGGCCGCACCCAGGTACGTCTCGGCCGCCTTTGCCAACTCGGCCTGCAGCTGGCGGAGGATCTCGTCTTTGTTCTCCATCTCGGAAAGCTTGCGGCTGACTTCGGCGCCATGATTGATCACGTCTTCGAGCCTCGGGCCATACTTGCGTTTGAGACGATCCATGGCCGCGAGGCGGTCTTCCACTTCCGCCAGGTGCTCGGGCGAAGCCTCGATGCCGCCGGCATAGTCGCGCAAGCTGGCGCCGACGTCTTCCACGCTGATGCGGGCGGTTTCGAGCGTGGCCATGGTTTCTTGAAATTTCGGCTCGTAGCGGGCCAGCTCTTCGATATGTTTTTGCGCCGTCCGCAACGAGGCGGAGGTGGAAGCATTGCCTTCGTAGAGCAGATCGAAGGCATTCATGGCCGCGCTGTGGATTTTTTCTGCATTGGCGAGGACGCGTTTCTCGGTCTCGAGGCACTCGTCTTCGCCTGCTTGCAACCTGGCCTCTTCAATTTCGTGCGCCTGGAATGTCCACAAGTCGAGCAGGCGCAAGCGGTCTTGCTCGTCGCGCTGGAGTTCTTCGATGCGACTATGGATCCCTTTCCACGTGGAGAATGCCTCGGAAGTTGCATCGATCTGAATGTTGGCGAAGTTGTCGAGCAGGCGCAGCCGGGTGGAGGCGTCGAAGGATAGGAGGGATTCGTTTTGGGCGTGGATGGTTGCAAGGTACGGCGCCAGTTGACGCAAGACGGCTACGGTGGCAGGTTGGTTGTTGACGAAAACCCGCCCCTTGCCGCCGGCCGCGATTTCGCGGCGCAGGATGATGGATTCGTCCTCCTGGTCGATGCCATTGTTTTCGAGAATTTGAGCGACCGTTTTTTCGGCTCCGCCTTCGACTTCAAACACAGCGGAAATCGTGGCCTTGTCGGCTCCGGAACGAATCACGTCGGCAGAGGCCTTGTCGCCCAGCAGAAGCGCCAGGGCATCGATGAGGATGGATTTTCCAGCACCGGTTTCACCGGTCAGCAGATTCAAGCCGGGCGCGAACTCTACCACCAGGTTGTCTACGACCGCGTAGTTTTCCAGCCGCAGTTCGATGAGCACCGGCGTCCTGATACGAGAAATTTGAGATGACGAAGTTGAGCGCAGCATAGCATGAAAACAGTTTTCGGTTCGCAGTTCCCGGTTGTCGGAAAGGCATCGAAAGCCAACTCTTTTGCACAGCAACCGGGGTTAATAGATAGTGTTCATTCCCGAATTAGGCCGTCACCATGGTCTATAATCGAAGTAGGAATCCTCCTAAAAACAATGAATCTGTATCCCTTGCTGGCAGCAGTGGTCGGCGGCGAAATTATTGACTTGGTGGGTGAAACCGGCCCCGTCGCCAAGGTGGTTTTACTTATTCTTCTGATCTTCAGCCTGGTTTCCTGGGCGATTATTCTCTCCAAGTGGAGCGTGTTGCGGCGGGCGCGGGTGCAAAGCGGCCGTTTTGTGCGCGCCTTCCGCAAGGCCCAGCGCCTGCAGGACGTGGGCGCCGTGGCGGAACAATTTCGTCCCAGCCCGCTGGTCGGGGTGTTTGAGGGCGGATTTGAAGAGTACCGCCGACAGGGCGCCGCGGCCAATGGCGTCATTCGCAGTCCCCTGGCCATACAGCGCGCCATGCAGATAGCGAACTCGGAAGAACTGAGTCGCTTTGAGCGCAACATGCCGTGGCTGGCAATTACCGGGGCGGTCACCCCGTTCGTCGGCCTGTTTGGAACCGTCTGGGGCATCATTGACGCGTTTCACGGCCTCGGTACAGCTGGAGCGGCAACCTTGCGCGCAGTCGCGCCTGGAATTTCCGAGGCCCTGATTACGACGGCCGCCGGACTGGCAGCTGCCATCCCGGCTGTCATTGCTTATAACTTGATTGGTGGGTCAATTCGCGACCTGGCGGCCCGGGGTGACGACTTTGCCATGGAAGTGTTGAACGCAGTTGATCGTCAACAGGCGCCTGCCTACCGTACGGCTGAAGCTCCGGGGGTGCAGCGGTAATGGCCTTTACGGCTTCCAACGGACGAACTCAAACTTCCCTCTCCGACATCAACATCACGCCGCTGGTGGACGTTGTACTGGTGCTTCTGATCATCTTCATGGTCACGGCCCCGGTGCTGCAGTCCGGCATCGAGCTCAATGTCCCCAAGACCCGGACGGTCAAAGAGATCACCGAAGAACGCCTGGTAGTCAGCATCAACAAACAGCAGCGGGTATTCCTGGGCAATGAACCGGTCAACATCAACGAGATCGCAGCCCGGATCAAACAGAAAATACGCGACCCGCAGCACCAGGCCATTTTCGTGCGCGCCGACGAAGATGTGCCCTTCGGCGCCTTCGCCACCGTCATGGACGCGGTCAAATCATCTGGCATCACCAATGTGAGCATCGTCACTCAACCGCTGGACGCACATGGCAGCCAACGCTGAGATCTTTTTTGAACACGACCGCTGGGGCCGCAACCTCACGTGGTCGCTCGGATTGCACATTGCGATTGCGGGCGCCATTGTGCTCTACGCCGTGGTCGCCCCAAACAGCCATGGCGACAGTTGGGGTGCGGGTGGCGGGGGGGACGCCATGGGAGTGAGCCTGGTAAGTACGGTTCCACTGCCGGCCAACCCGGTGAAGACGGAGAATGTCTTGGCCAATGATTCGAAGGGGCTCACGCAGTCTCAACCCAAGCCGGTAGAGAAAGAGCCCGACGCGATCCCGATTCCGGACAAGGCCACGACGGTCAAACCCGTTCCGACGCCGAAGACTGCCACGCATCAGAAACCGCAACCTGCGCCTGAAATCGAGGCCGACAATGTGGTTCCCTATGGCCAGGGCGGGCCAGTCAGCGGACCTTACGGCACCTTCAGCGCCAACGGCGCCAAAGGTGGCTTCGGCTTTACCGGCGGCGGCGGCGATTTCGGCTCGCGTTATGCCTGGTATGTGCGCGTGGTGCAGCAAAAGGTTTCGGAAAACTGGCTCAAGTATGAAGTGGACCCGAGCATTTCAACACGCGCAACGGGTGTACATCACTTTCGACGTAATGCGCGACGGCCATCCCGCGAACGTTCAAGTGGAGCAATCGAGCGGTGTCCCATCGCTGGACCAATCGGCCACGCGGGCCATCCAGCGCATTGACACTTTTGGTCCCTTGCCCTCCGATTATGCCGCGAATAAGGTGTCGGTAGAGTTCTGGTTCGATTACAAAAGATAGATACAGTGCTTTTAGGCCTTTTGGTTGCTGGCGCAGGTTTGGTGTCATTCCTTTTTTAGTAACTACGTCATGCTGGGGGAGGATCTGGCGTGGAGCGGATGGGTCGGCTGGCCTGTAACAGTAGAGGCGCGAGATCCTTCGGGACTAAAGTCCCTCAGGATGACGCCGACCAACAGAAATTGCCACTTCGTACTTCATAGTTAGGAAGCGATCATTAATGAAGCGATTTTTCACACTATTCTTACCTCTGTTGTTGCTGACCTCGAGCTTCGCCCAGGACTGGATCAAAACCGGCACTGGGTTGGGCGTCGAGAAAGTGCGCCTCGCGGTTCCGGATTTCAATGCGTCCACTCAGGATCCGAAGAATGCCGACCTGCTCAAGGCATTCAACGAAACCCTGTGGAACGATCTGGACAATGCCGGCATCTTCGACATGGTTTCGAAGAGCTTTTATCCGCTGGGTCAGGTAGGAACTCCTGCGGATGTGAAGTTCGAGGGATGGAGTGGGCCGCCGCCGAATGCGGCCATGCTGGCCTTTGGCAACCTGGGCGTGTCGGGCAATGGCATGACCGTGCAGGGTTGGCTCTACGACGTGAAAAATGTGACCTCGCCGCAAGTGTTGGGCAAACAGTATCAGGACGCGGCGACCAACGACGCAGCCCGCACCACGGCCCACAAATTTGCCGACGAGATTATCTTCCGCCTGGGTGGCGGCATTGCCGGGATCGCGGAAAGCAAGATCTACTTTGTGAGCAGCCGCAGCGGGCACAAAGAAATATGGGTGATGGACTATGACGGCGCCAACCAGCATGCCGTGACCCGCATGGGTTCGATTTCGTTATCGCCGCGGGTCTCGCCCGACGGGTCGCGCATCGCCTTCAGTTCGATGACCAAATCTGGTTGGGAAATTCTGATGTATTCCCTCGAACTGGACCGCCTGGTTTCATTTCCCCGTTTCGGTGGAACCAATCTTTCTCCAGCCTGGGCTCCGGACGGAACCAGGATCGCATTCTCGTCCTCGCGCAGCGGAGATCCCGAAATTTACACGGTGGATTCTGCCGGAGCGAATCTGAAGCGGATTACGTCCTTTAAAGGCCCGGACGTATCGCCGGCATGGAATCGCAAGACAGGCGGGCAAATTGCCTGGGTAAGCGGACGCACGGGATTGCCACAGGTTTACACCATGGAAGCCGACGGCACCAATGTGCAGCGCCTCACCGATCAGGGCTACGCGGTCTCTCCGGCGTGGTCGCCCAACGGGCAGTTTCTGGTGGTCTCGTGGATGCGCAAGTATGGCCCGGGAGCGCCGGGAGCGCAGGACATCTACATCATGGACATCGCCAGCAAACAGTGGGTGCAGCTGACCCATGATGGCGGACGCAACGATTTCCCGTATTGGTCGCCGGACGGGAGACACATCATTTTCCAATCCAGCCGCGCCGGCAGCTTGCAGATATGGACCATGCTGGCCGATGGTACCAATCAGAAGCAGCTGACCTTTGCGGGCGCTAACAGTCAACCCAACTGGAGTTGGAAGTGAACGTTTGGAATTGATCTTTAGAAATAAGACTTAAAGAGGAATTAAACCAGGAATCATATTTGTTGTTTCGCAGTTAATTCCCGGACGAGGCGGAGCACGATTTCCCCTCTCCGGGCTTGAGCCGGGCGCAATGATCGTAATGAAGTGCACCAATCAATGCGCACCAAGAGCACGGAGGAGCAGAGTGAAGCAACGAAACGTTAGATGGATGATGTTAGTGTTCGCCCTCATGGCGATCATGACCTTGGGTGCGTGCAAGAAGAAAGTAGCGCCACCCCCACCTCCGCCCCCCCCAGCGCCAGCCGCGCCTACAGCTTCGCTCTCGGCCAACCCGAGTACGGTTGATAAAGGCGGATCCACGACGTTGACCTGGCAGACCAGTAATGCGACTGACGTCAGCATTGACGGCGTGGGCGCCGTGCAAGCTAGTGGGTCGCAGAGCGTCACCCCGGCCGATTCCACCACCTACACCCTCACTGCGAAGGGAGCGGGCGGGACACAGACGGCCACGGCGCGGGTCACCGTAACTGCCCCACCCCCGCCGCCGCCGCAGGCGTCGGCCACGGAAGAAGAACTGTTCTCTCAAACCGTGAAGGACATCTACTTCGATTACGACAAGAGCGATATCAATGCGGACCAGCAGTCGTCCATGCAGGGCGACGTTGAGTTCCTGAAGCAGCATCCCAACATCAGCTTCACGGTGGAGGGTCACTGCGACGAACGGGGCTCGACGGAATACAACCTGGCGTTGGGCGACAGCCGCGCCAATTCGGTCCGTAACGCGCTGGTACAGGGCGGCGTTGCCGCCGACCACGTGAAGACCATCAGCTACGGCAAGGAAAAGCCGTTCTGCACGGAATCAACCGAGCAGTGCTGGCAGCAGAACCGGCGTGGTCATTTCGTCTACGGGAAGTAGGGTTAGTGGTGCCGGTGTCGCGGCGGCTGGCGGGCGTGCTTGCATGCGCCTGAGTATGCGAGGGCGGGGACGGCCTCGCGACAGCCGGCGGGACGCCGGCGCTACACTACTTAGTCCTCTGGCCGGGACGCTATACATACTCTTCCATCGTAGGTATTGGACAATGAAAAACCAGCGATATCCCGTTTTACTTGCCATCCTGGCCCTGCTTTGTGCAGGGGTGACGCCCGCATGGGGCGTGAACAAAGACATGGTGCAACTGCAGACTCAGGTGCAGGACCTGCAGGACCGAATTGCCCACATGCAGCAGTCTTTCGACGAGCGCATGGGTGTGCTCCAGCACCTGGTTGAACAAAGCACCGACCGCGCCAACAAGGTTGCGACTTCCATCACCGACCTTCAGACTACGCTGCAGAAGCAACAAGGCGACAGTGGCGCCCATGCCGACCAGCTTTCGGGCCAGATCCAGGCGTTGAACGACACTCTGGACGAGCTTAAGGCGCGTCTGGGAAAGGTGAGCAAGCAACTGGAGGACATGCAAGCGGCGCAGCAGAGCATTGCCATCCAGCAGACCCAGCAACAACAGCAGGCGGCAGCGGCTCCACCGCCCGACGTTCTTTACAACAATGCGCTACGCGACTACCAGGCGGGGAAGAACGATCTGGCGGCGCAGGAGTTCGGCGATTACGTGAAGTTCTATCCCAATACGGACCTGGCGGGAAATTCGAACTTCTATCTGGCGGACATTCAGTTCAAGCAGGGGAATTACGCGGCGGCGGCCAAGAGCTACGATCAGGTCCTGCAAAGTTTTCCTGACGGAAACAAGGCGGCGGCCGCCGAGCTTAAAAAAGGATTGGCCCTCATTGAGCTGGGGCAACAGGAGGCTGGAATCGCCTCACTGCGCCATGTAATCCAACGCTACCCCAAGTCGAATGAAGCCCTGCAGGCCCGGGACCGGCTACGCAAGCTAGGAGTAGCCACCACGGGCGCCGAGGCGCGACGACCGCAGTAAGCCTCGCGGTGGGAGCCGGCTAGGCTGCCTGATGACGGCGATGATGGCGGCGACCGCGGCGATGGTGACGGTGGCGCGCGTAATCCTTGGCTTCCTGCCGGTGGGCGGCAACGCTGGCATGTGCCTGTTCGCCCGGCTTGAGTTGTTCTCCCCAACCGGTTGAGGTCAAGAGCAGAATTCCCGAAAGAGCAAATATGAGACTCTTCATACTATCCTCGGTGTATTTCCATCCCAATCTACACGATTAACCCTTCCCACTGGCAAAAGTTTCGGGATAGGGTACTGTACTGGGTTGGTGCGTTTCCTATCCCGGAACGAGGACACTCCATGACTGATTTTAAGAACGACCTGGATCCGGCTCTCGCTGATGACCAGGACCGTGGTAAAGGCGCAGTAGAGCAGGACCGGCCCCAGGAGCCGTCGGGCAATACTTCCCTGCAAGGCCAGCTAGGGCATCGCGACCAGAACGCCTTGCTCAAATCCTCGGATACTGATTTTCCCGAGCCCGGCGGAAACCCCGAACACTCTCAAGAGCCAACGGAAGAACCGACAGACAACAAGAAAAAGAAAGACGTGGCTTAGCCATTTCCATTCTTTCCCTTGCTGGCTTACTCTCCCTTGTCCTTGTCTTTAACCTTGTGGTGAAGGTCGAGGCCGAAGGATGGGTGGTCACGCTGGCCTGTAATCTTGATCGGCAGCTCGGTTTGGCCATTTTTGCGGAAAAAGGGATCGACGGCTTTCAGGACGAAGGATTTCACACCAGTGGTCGTCTGTGAAATCTTGGCCTGCATCCGCAGCTTGCCGTAAAAGTCGAGGTCTTCCCTCTCCAGACCGTACTTGCCGTCGAGGGCGACCTGCGCGCCGGTGACGGTGAAAGTCAGGCCCCGAAACGTGATCACACCGTTGTCCAGCACGAAATTGCCTTTGAGCTGAGACACGCTGCTCCCAGCATTTTTGTTCTCAGGCTGGCCCTGGCCCTTTCGGCTCAGACTTTCGATTTTGGCCGTCACTTCCGGGCTGGTGAATTGGGCATGCTGGACGTCGAACTTTCCGTTCAGATTCAAACGATCGGCGAGATCGCCCTTGCCATGCGGTAAATCAAATTTGGTGCGAAAGTTTATTGCTCCAGTCAGGGCAGGCTGATCTCCTTTCACCGCCAGACGCAACAAGTCCTCAAGCCTGCCCTTGTCCACGGTCACGTCGAGTGTGATCTCCATTCCTTGTTTGTCGGGAGATCGCACTACCCCGCCCTGCGCCACGATGACGGTATTCAAAAGGTGCGCGGTCACAGGGTGCAGGAGCGTGTCGCCGTTGGTGCCGTCCACCGTGGCACTGAAGACGGTCTCGAGATCGAGAGCGTGCCCGCCAATGGTGACCGTAAAATCGGGAGTCGAGGTCTTGCCTTCGACTTCAATTTTCTCCAGCACGCCGCCAAACTTGCCGGTCGAAGACAGTATGCCGCTGATGCCTTTGAAGACTCCCAGGTCGGCTTTGTCGAAGGTGTATTCGGCCGCCAGCGGCGTCTGGCCCGGGTCGTCGGGGCTCCATGGGCCAAAGGTTCCCTTGGTTTCGATTTCCCCCGGAGGAATAGCGTTGGTAAGCTGCGCCGTAAACTTGGCGGGACGGTCGAGACCGACTGAATGCATCACCAGATGGTGAATGGCAAACACGTGGGGATCTTTGTCAGCAGACTTAGGCAGCATTCGAAGTTCCGCATCGTCAGAAACGATTTCTCCGATTAACACCGGGAGATTCTTCGCCTTTGGCCAATTCTGTTTCCCTCTATCTCCCTTGGGCGGAATCTGTATCACCAACCCCTTGAGCGTGACCTGGTCTACCTTCCACGGTTTCCAGGGCAGTCCCAGAATGCCGGCCTCGGCAGAGAACTCGCGAATTGAAATAAGCGCCGGAATATCAGTGCGGCCTTCGTGACGAAGCACAAGCCCTGAACCTTCGATCCGTACCCCTGGAAACAGATAGACGTGAAAGTCTTTGAGCTCTACCTCGGCGTGGAATTTCTCCTTAAGCATCTCCACGACCCTCTTGTGCAGGTACGGATTGGAGAAATGGATTCCGGCCACAATAGCGCCCACAACCGTGATCACGACCAGTGATATCACGATTAGCAAAGTCTTGCTTGCCGGCCTGGTCTTTGTCTCAGCCATTTGCATCAGGCCTCTGACGCTGTTTCGGAATAAATGGTTGGCAGCGAAATGCTGGTAAACTTAGCGAACTTGTTCCGGCCAACGTTATGGCGACCTTAAGGATAAGTCTCGCCGACTGACGGAGTCTGCGCGCCGATCCTCACATCCCTAGGTCTCCTGAATGGCATCCATAGCCTCAATGAGAACACCTGGCGATGAAGCCGCAATGCGATCCACTGGTGCGGCGGTTCCGTATGGAAGAGTGGAATCCTGGGTACTCGCGGCGACCATTCTCGGCTCCAGTATGGCGTTCATCGACAGCACGGTCGTCAACGTCGCTCTCCCTGCGCTCCAGACCAGCTTTCACGCGACGGTGGTGGACGTGCAATGGGTGGTCGAGTCTTACGGATTGTTTCTAGGCGCCCTGATTCTGGTGGGCGGCTCGCTCGGCGATCTGTTCGGCCGACGTTTGATGTTCCTGGCGGGAGTGGCGCTTTTCGCGCTGGCTTCCGCGGGGTGCGGCTTCGCCGCAAGCATTCATCAATTGATCCTTGCGAGAAGCATCCAGGGCGCGGGGGCTGCGCTCCTCGTGCCCGGGAGTCTTGCCATTATCAGCAGCTCCTTTGACGAGAAGAATCGCGGCCAGGCGATAGGAACGTGGTCGGGCTTTACGGCGATCACGACTGCGGTCGGGCCTCTGCTTGGCGGCTGGCTGGTTGAGCATGCTTCCTGGCGATGGGTTTTCTTCATCAATCTCCCGCTTGCCGCGGCGGTGATAGCGATTTCGGTCTGGCGAATTCCAGAAAGCCGCAGCGCCAATGGCAGACACATTGATTGGATAGGGGCGATTCTTGCCACCATTGGATTGGGTGGTCTGGTTAATGGTTTTATCGAATCGGTTAATCTGGGCTGGAGAGATCCGTTGGTCTTCGGGAGTTTGATCGTTGGCTTCGGATGCCTGATCGGGTTCGTGTTGGTCGAGGACGAGGTCGCCATGCCGATGCTCCCCCTTCGGCTGTTCGAATCTCGAAGCTTCAGTGGCGCAAATCTGCTCACCCTGTTCCTATATGCTGCGATCGGAATCTTCTTTTTCCTGTTGCCGTTGAACTTGGTCCAGATCCAGGGATACTCTACGACTGCGACCGGCGCTGCCATACTTCCATTGATTCTGCTTATGTTTTTTCTCTCCCGCTGGTCTGGTGGACTTGTGGCTCGTTACGGCCCCAAAAGCCCGCTCATTATCGGCCCTCTCATTGCCGCTTTGGGTTTCGCTCTATTTTCCGTGCTCTCAGTCGGAAGCGGCTATTGGAGCGGGTTCTTCCCGGCGATGCTTGTCCTGGGGTTCGGGATGGCGGTCACAGTTGCTCCTCTCACCACCGTCGTCATGAATTCCGTGAATGGAGACCGGGTCGGCACGGCGTCTGGTATCAACAACGCCGTGTCGCGCGTAGCGGGCGTCCTTTCGATCGCAGTCCTTGGAATCTTGTTGGTGAAGGCCTTTAGTTACCGATTGGGCAGCAGCCTGGCTTACTTGTCGCTGCCTCCTCCCATTCTGCACGAGCTCCGCGCAAATGAGCTCAAACTCGCCGGCTTGCAGGTGCCAGCGGGTCTCGATCCTCGTACGCAGGCTGCTATCAGGGAATCGATCGGGCAAGCATTCGTGTTCGGATTCCGAATCGCTATGTGGATTTGTGCGTGCCTGTCTCTCGCCAGTGCTGCAGTAACGTGGCTTATGGTTCCGAAGGAAGGTAGCGATTCAGAAACGGCGCGACCCTGAGTTGATCTAGCTCCCCGCCGTCGGGCTCAGGCGCCGCCCACATTCTTTCCAATAGCTGCGTGTCGGAAGGACGCCTGATGGTAGCCCCGCGTTTCAACGCCGGTAGGCGGAACGAAATTTACGTCCCGTCGGGATGTCTAAAAAATCTCCACGATTGGCCGGGGGTGGGTGCGCCCGCCGCAAAGCGATCGTTTCCAATCGCCGCCAGTCTGCATACGCACTCCACGCAAGCTCAGCGTGACGCCTCGCATAAGTAGCAAACTTATCGCAGCTCTTCCATCACCTGTTCAAGCACTTCCCTGCCTGGCCTCACGGCTGACTCTGGCAGCGTAGCCAGCGGCTCTTCCGTCATGTTCAACAAGTCAACGAAAGTTGGAGTTTTCGAGTTGACGTAGAACACGCCGGTTAGAACTTCGCCCTTTTCGTGCGCTTCATTCAGACGAGTGATGGCGTGGATTCGGTTGGTGGGGTCGTACTCTTCCTCGAGTTTCCGCAAGCGAAGGCGCGAACCATCGTGCATCGTAACTTCGACCGTGGTACCTGGGTCGTAGTCAACGGCGATGTCCTCGAACGCTGGCACGAAGCTAACTTCCTGGAGCGGCTCTTCGTGGTCCTTCATATATTTGTAAGACTTGGTGGAGCCCTCGTGATCGTTGAAGGTTACGCAAGGCGAAACCACGTCGAGCATGACGGTGCCTTTGTGGGCAACGGCTGCTTTCATCATGGCGTGGAGTTGCTTCTTGTCGCCGGAAAACGACCGGCCCACGAAAGTGGCGCCTAGCGTGATGGCCATGGCGCAGGTATCGATAGGAGGTAGATCGTTGATCACGCCCGTCTTCAGCGTTGAGCCCAGATCGGCGGTGGCGGAGAATTGGCCCTTGGTCAGTCCGTAAACTCCGTTGTCTTCGATGATGTAGATGATGGGCAGATTGCGCCGCATGAGGTGAACAAACTGACCCACGCCGATCGAAGCCGTGTCGCCGTCGCCGCTGACGCCGAGCGCGATCAGGTGGCGGTTGGCGAGAACAGCGCCGGTGGCTACTGACGGCATCCGTCCGTGGACGGCGTTGAAACTGTGCGACCGTCCCATGAAGTACGCCGGACTCTTCGAAGAGCAGCCGATGCCGCTGGGCTTAATCACGCGTTCCGGCGAGACTCCCATCTCGTACATGGCGTCAATGATGCGCTCGGAAATAGCGTTGTGGCCACAGCCGGCGCACAAAGTTGTCTTGCCGCCGCGATAATCCAGCACGGACAAGCCGATGCGGTTGGTTTTTGGCGCCGGAGCCGGCTTGTCGGGCGTTGAAGTCGCCATTTACTTACCCTCCATGGTCATGAGTTCGTCGGTTACCGAACGTGCATCGAGCGGCAGGCCGTGAATGTGAGCGATGCTGCGCAAGCGGGTATGCAGCGCGGCTTCGAGATCCATCTTCAGCAGGGTGAGCATCTGGGCGTCGCGGTTCTGTTCGACCACGTACACCACCTCGTGCTGCTTCACAAAATCGTGGACCTCGCGGGTGAACGGATAGGCGCGGAGGCGGAGGTAGTCAGTCTCGATGTTGTACTCCTGGCGCAACTGGTCGCGGGCCTCGATCAGACCCCAGTGCGAGGTGCCATATCCGATGATTCCGATCTTTGATTTGCCGGTATCAACTTCTGGCCTCGGGACGAAGGAGCGGGCAGTCTCGAATTTGCGGTTGAGCCGCTCCATGTTGCGCTCGAAGTCGTCGGGGCGTTCGCTGTATTGAGCTTTCTCGTTGTGTCCGCTGCCCCGGGCAAAGTAAGCGGCAGCGGGATGATCGGTGCCGGGCAGGGTGCGATAGCCCACGCCGTCTCCGTCAACATCCTGATAGCGGGCAAAGCCGCCGAGGCGGTCGAGATCTGCTTTGCTCAAAACTTTGCCGCGGCCGATGGGCTTTTCCGGATACTTGAAGGGATCGGCCATCCAGTTGTTCATTCCCAGATCAAGATCGGACATGACGAAGACCAGAGTCTGGAATTGCTCGGCCAGATCGAAGGCGTCACCAGCCATGGTGAAACACTCTTCCGCGGAACATGGGAGCAGCAGGATGTGCTTGGTGTCTCCATGGGACAGGAACGCGGTGGAAAGAATGTCGCCCTGCGAGGTACGGGTGGGCAAACCGGTGGAAGGACCGACGCGCTGGATGTCCCAGATCACTCCCGGAACTTCGGCGTAATAGGCAAGGCCGGCAAATTCGGCCATGAGCGAAATACCCGGGCCGGCAGTTGCGGTCATGGCGCGCGCGCCCGCCCAACCCGCGCCCACCACCATGCCGATCGCAGCCAGTTCATCTTCCGCCTGCACAATAGCAAATGTGGCTTTGCCGTCGGCGCCGATGCGGAAGCGCTTCATGTATTCAATCATGCTCTCCGGAAGCGATGACGAAGGCGTGATCGGATACCAGGCAACCATGGTCGTGCCGGCGAACATGCAGCCCAAGGCCGCCGCCGAGTTTCCGTCGATAATGATCTTGCCGGCGGTCTTGTCCATGCGCTGGATGAAATACGGATCGCGCTTGGTGAGGTTGACGGCGGCGTAATCGTATCCAGCTTTCACCGCCGCGAGGTTAAGGTTGGCCGCTTTCACCTTCTTGGAAAATTGCTTGCGGATCGCCTTCTCGACTTCCGCAAAATCGATTTGCAGCAACTGGGCCACCACGCCCACATAGATCATGTTCTTGACCAGCTTGCGCAGCTTGGCCTCGGGACAGACAGGGGCGACCAGCTTGTCGTAAGGAACTGCGTAAAACACGAGATCGGAGCGCAGGTTGCTGAGGTTCAAGGGCTCGTCGTACACGACGACTGCGCCCGCAGCGACCGACATCACGTCCTCGTGTGCAGTCTCCGAATTCATGGCGACGACGAAATCAATTTCCTTCTTGCGCGCGATGTAGCCGTCTTTGTTGGCGCGAATTGTGTACCAAGTGGGCAGGCCGGCGATGTTCGAGGGGAACAGGTTCTTGCCTGAGACCGGAACTCCCATTTGAAAAATGCTGCGCAACAGGACGGTGTTGGAACTCTGTGAGCCGGAGCCGTTGACGGTCGCGACCTGAATACTCATGTTGTTTACAACAGGTTTTTGTTCCGGTGGGCGGCTCTCAGCGTGGAGAGGTACATCCGTGGTGGCCATTCACGTCCTTCCTTGTCCCTGAGCGGAGTTTCTCCGCCCGCAATACGACTGAAGCAGAACTTTTTATTATACGGCAGGCAAACCTCAGGGAACAGCCGGGGGAAGCGGAGATCGTTCCCCGTACCAGACTAAGAACGAGGCGATCGAAACTCGCGATCAAGCGCATAGGGCTCTACCATTGCATGCCATGGAAGGCCGCCTGTCGCACGCGCTGGTGGCTTTCACCCTCAAGTTCGAGAACGAGTTCGAGCGCCGGGTGCCGCACCGCACCCCAGACCATGGCTTGGACGGTTCGGGGCTCCTCACCCTGGCTGGTGATGTGGTTGAAGTTCATGCAATTCGTGCCCGTCGATGGAATAACGGTCCGAGAGCTAAAGCGGCGCACGCGACCACCAACGAAGAAATGCGCCCCTGGTCGACGTGGCTGGCAGAGTGGTGGGGTTAGATTTCTACTCGTCGCCAGTAAAGAATTGCGCCATCTTGCGGAATTTTGTATAGCGCGATGTCGACGAGCTCTTTGACTGGACTCTTCTTCAACTCGGCGAGATTTTTCTGCAGAGTTTCGTCAAGTAACGCAGCGGCAGCTTCGTGGTCAACGTGGGCGCCGCCCTCGGGTTCGGGGACGATGCCGTCAATGCAGCCGAGTTCTTTCAAGTCTTCGGGGGTGATGCGCATGGCTTCGGCGGCGAGCGCTTTTTTGGTGGGATCGCGCCACATGATGGAAGCGCAGCCTTCCGGTGAGATTACCGAATAAATCGAGTTCTCCATCATCAGGACACGGTCGGCGATGGCGATGGCCAGCGCTCCGCCGCTTCCACCTTCGCCTGTGATCGTGGTGATGATGGGAATCTGCAGGCGGGCCATCTCGCGCAGGTTGTGGGCGATGGCTTCCGCCTGTCCTCGTTCTTCCGCGCCCAGGCCGGGATATGCGCCCGGCGTGTCCACGAAAGTGAACAACGGACGGCCAAATTTTTCCGCAATCTTCATCACGCGCATGGCCTTGCGGTAGCCCTCCGGGTTGGGCATGCCGAAGTTGCGATAGACCTTTTGCTTGGTGTCGCGCGCCTTCTGATGTCCGACGATCATCACCTCTTCGCCGTGGAAGCGGGCCATGCCGCCGATGATCGCGGGATCGTCGGCATAGCCGCGGTCGCCGTGAATTTCGCTCCAGTCGGTGAAGATGCGCTCGATGTAATCGAGCAGATAGGGGCGCTGGGGATGCCGCGCCAGTTCGGTTTTTTCCCAGGCTTTGGAGTGCGAAGATTCCATGTCTTTGCGTAAGGCCTGAATGCGGTCGTTCAATAGCTGGATTTCGCGCTGCGTGTTCTCGTCGGGTCCTGCGGCCACCTGCAAGCGGGCAATCTGCTGCTCGATTTTCTCCAGCTCCTGCTGCGTCTTTTCTCCCGACTCCATGTTGCTGCCGTTGCCATTTCCGTTGCCGTTGCGCGCCAGGCGTGCTTCCACCATGGACAGGAGAAGCTCGGTCCCCGCCATCACCAGCGCTTCATCCGGCACCGATGGTGCAATCTTCGCTCCCAGCTTGGGATTCTTTTGAATGGAAACTCTTATCTGCCGCAGATTTCAGTACGGCTCTTCTTGGAGCCTGCGTGAAGCCTGAAGAGCCTGCTTCACCAGATTCAGGAGCGAGAGCGCTGTAACGCGGCCTCCCTCAAGGTCGTTGCTTCAGTCGTCGTTGCTTCAGTGCTTCAGTCAATGACCCGCACGGCGCCCCGGCCGCACAACTCTTCGACCCGGGCAATAAAGTTGCGGTCTGGCATCACATTATAGCCTTCCGCCTCCATCACGACCATGAAATCGCCCTGGCGTTCCACGTCAAACAACACCTTGGCCGCCCCCTTTTGCCGGGCGCACAGCGTGTGCAATGCATCCACTGTGGACTCATTCGCGGTCTCGAGCGGGACGCGAATGCGAAGCGAATTGGGCAGCGGGACTTTCGCCTCTTCCAGCGGACTGATGTCATTCACCGTCAACTTCGGATTCGCGCCTTCTTCGATGCGCACACCGCCGCGGATCAACACCGGCACTTCCAGCTTCACCTTCTCCTGCAGTTTGCGGTAGGCCTCGGGGAACACCAGCATCTCGACCGAGCCAGCCATGTCTTCGAGCGCGCCCTGGGCGTAGAAATCGCCGCGCTTGGATTTGAGCACGTGAAGGTTGGTGATGATGCCGGCGGTGGTGATGTTCTCGTCCTTGCCCGTGGACTTGGTCAAGGCGCTGATTTCTTCCGTGCTCAGAGCGCGCAGGTCTTCGCAGCTTGTCGCGATATTTTTCCAGCGGATGTCCGCTGATGAAGAAGCCGAGAATTTCTTTTTCATTGGCCAGGCGCGTGTGTTCGTCCCAGTCCGGAGTGTCCGGCAGTTTGTTATGCGACGACGAAACTTCTTCCTGTTGGAAGACGCCGAACAGGCCGTGCTGTCCGCTTTCGGCGTCGCGCTGAGTTTTCTGCGCGCCTTCGATGGCTCGGTCGAGAACGGCCATGAGCTGGGCGCGGCGGCCCAGTCCGTCCATGGCGCCGCTTTTGATCAGTGACTCGAGAACGCGTTTGTTGAGCAGGCGCAGATCCACCTTCTCGCAGAATTCGTAGATGGAAGTGATAGCGGCCAAGCTCTTTGCGTCCGGCGACGATGGACTCGATGGCGTTGTGGCCGACATTCTTTACCGCGGCCAGGCCGAAACGAATCGCGCTGCCGTGCGGCGTGAAGTTCGCGTCGCTCACGTTGATGTCGGGAGCTTCGACGGCAATGCCCATTTCGCGGCACTCGTTGATGTACTTGACTACGTCGTCGGTGCTGCCGGTCACCGAAGTCAGCAGCGCAGCCATGAACTCGACGGGATAGCGCGTCTTCAGGTATGCCGTCTGGTAGGCCAGCAGGGCGTAGGCGGCGGAGTGCGACTTGTTGAAGCCGTAGCCGGCGAACTGTGCCATCAGGTCGAAAATCTTTTCAATCTTCTTTGGAGGATAGCCGCGCTGCTTCGCGCCCGGTGACGAAACGCTCGCGCTGTGCCGCCATTTCCGATGCGATCTTCTTGCCCATGGCGCGGCGCAGCAGATCGGCTTCGCCGAGGGAGTAGCCGGCCAGCCGGTTGGCGATCTGCATCACCTGTTCCTGATAGACGATGACGCCCAGCGTTTCCTGCAGGATCTCCTGCAGTTCCGGCAGTTCGTATTCGATCTTCTTGCGGCCGTGTTTGCGATCGATGAAGTCGTCGATCATGCCGCCCTGGATCGGGCCGGGACGGTAGAGCGCGTTCAGGGCGGTGAGATCTTCGATGGAATTGGGCTGGTAGCGCCGCAGCACGTCGCGCATGCCGCGCGATTCAAACTGGAAGACGCCGGAGGTGAGTCCTTTGTGAAATACCTTTTGGTAAGTCTCCTGATCGTCGAGCAGGAGGCCTTCGAGAGCGATGCGCTCGCCCCGGGTTTGCGCGATCAGCTTCACCGCGTCATCGAGAATGGTGAGCGTGGTCAGGCCGAGGAAGTCCATCTTCAGCAGGCCCAGCTTTTCGATGGCTACCATGTCGAAGGCGGTGACGATTTCGTCGTTCTTGGTCTTGTACAGCGGGACCAGTTCGTTGAGCGGCCGCGGCGAGATCACTACTCCGGCGGCGTGCACTCCGGCGTTGCGCACCATGCCTTCAAGCTTCTTCGCGGTGTCCAGCAACTCGCGTATTTGCGGATCGCTGTCGTAGGCCTGTTGCAACGCCGGCGATTCCTTGATCGCATCTTCCAGCTTGATGTTCAGCGTGGTCGGGACCATCTTGGCGATGCGGTCGACGTCGGCGTACGGCACGTCCATGGCACGGCCGACGTCTTTGATTGCCGCCTTGGCCGCCATGGTGCCGAAGGTGATGATCTGCGCGACGTTTTCGCGGCCGTACTTGGCGGTCACGTAGTTGATGACCTCGCCGCGGCGGTTCATGCAGAAATCGATATCAATATCGGGCAGCGAAATGCGCTCGGGATTCAGGAAGCGCTCGAAGATCAGCTCGTGCTGCAGCGGATCGAGATCGGTGATGCCCAGCGCGTACGAGACCAGCGAACCGGCCGCTGAGCCGCGACCCGGCCCCACCGGAATGTCGTGTTCGCGGGCGTAGCGGATGAAATCCCAGACGATGAGGAAGTATCCGGAAAACTTCATCTGCTGAATGATGGCCAGTTCGCGGGCCAGGCGCTGTTCGTATTCCGCGAGATTGTGCTTCAGACGTCCCTGCGCATCGAGAGGGCGCAGCGTTTCCAGGCGACGCGCGAATCCTTCGCGAGAGACGTGCTCGAAGTAGCTGTCGAGGGTGAATCCGTCGGGCACGTCGAAGTGCGGGAACGGATTGCTGATTTTTTCCAGCCTCATGTTGCAGCGTTCGGCGATGCCAGGGTGCGGGACAGCACGTCGGGCGCGTCTTTGAAGACACGATGCATTTCGTCATGACTCTTGACGAAAAAGTCTGTGCCCTGGAACTTCATGCGATTGGTGTCCTGGATGGACTTGCCGGTCTGAATGCAGAGCATCACGTCCTGAGCGTGAGCGTCGTCCTCGCAGAGATAGTGGCTGTCGTTGGTCGCCACCAGGGGAAGGCCGAGATCTTTTTCCAGGCGGAACAGGTTGGAGTGGATGCGATGTTCCTGCTCCAGGCCCTGGTCCTGAATCTCGAGAAAGAAGTTGTTCGGGCCGAAGAATGTCGCTGTAGGTGGCGGCGGCGTTCCGGGCGGCGTCGTAGTTCTCTTCCATCAGGCGCTCGGCGACTTCGCCTTTCAGGCAGCCGGAAAGTCCGATCAGTCCCTTGGAGTGTTCGGCTAGAAACTTTTTGCTGACGCGCGGCTTGTAGTAGAAACCGCGCAACGAGGCTTCCGACGTGATCTTGGCCAGGTTGCGGTAGCCTTCTTCGTTTTCGGCCAGGACCAGAAGATGGTTATAGGTGTCGCCGTCGGGAGGAGTGCGCTCGATGTTGTGGTCGTCTTTCTTGCAGACGTAAAGCTCGCAGCCGACGATCGGCTTCACCCCGGCCTTGTGGGCCGCATTCACGAAATGCACCGCGCCAAAGATGTTGCCGTGGTCGGTCATGGCGACCGCGGGCATGCCGAGCTCTTTCACGCGCTGGACGAGCTTCTCCACGTCGCAGGCGCCGTCGAGCATGGAATAGTCGGTATGGAGGTGCAGGTGGACGAATTGGGACATGGGTGGTTGTGTTCCTCTTATTCTAACGGGAAATTGCAGGGGCGTAACGCGAGTTTATCCACAGCTCAAGCACGTGGGCGGGAGTCCCCGCGCCACACTGGATCGTTAGGCTATTTGGGGATTTGGAAATTTACGCCGCGGTCTTCGTTGGCTTTGGTAGTCGCTTCGATGTCGAGCCAGGACAGGGGGAGCTTGGTCGCCCGCTGTTCGCTGAAAATCCAGAGCGTGCCGCCGACAATGGCGTAGTTCTGCACTTCCTGGGTGTGCTTGTCGCGGAAGACCAGCAGGGTGGGAGTGGAGACCGCGGACCTGCTGTCCGCTCGATTTGTCGAGACGTCGCGCGCTTCGCGCTGTTGCGATTCCCGCTGCTCCCGCAAACTTGCTACTTCATCTTCCAGGCGATCAATGTCCTGTTGCTGCTGCACGATGTCGTTTTGCGCGGAGTAATACGAGGAGCCGTAATAGTCGTACGACGGGTAGTAATCCGCTGCGGAGTAGAAGTCGTCGCCATAGTAGGCCGGGTATCCGTAGTATCCAAAGAAGCCCGGCGAAAATGTCGAGAAGAAAACGCGATGACCGAAACGGCGAGGGCCGAAACCAGGACGGCGAAATCCTCCGAAGGATCGGCGGGAGCGGAACGGCCTGGTGTATGCCGGTACCGAAACTTGCTCCGAAGCGTGACCCGACACCTACGCTCCCTCCTACCGTGGAAACCAGATGAGGAGAATCCGCCACGGGAGCCGGCTGAAGAAAATCCGCCGCGTCCCATGGACCCTCCGCTGCGAGAGCCGCCGCCATGCATCTGGGCTGAGGAAGACGCCACCAGCGCTGCTGCGCATACCGCCACAATGGCCCACTGGTGCCGCATATAGCGAATTATAGCGCTGCTGGCGGCGGCGGTTTGTCAAATCTTTAGCAGCCCCTGTCCTTGTCATCCGGAGAGTTTGTGACTTTTTTGATGTCGTCAAAAATCGAGGTTGCAAACAAAATAGTTACGACGACAAACTGGTCATAAATTCAAAAAAGTCACAAACTCTGAGCGGAGCGGACGGTTTCTCTTGCGAAACGTTCCGCGAAGTCGAAGGACCCCTATAAGCTGATGAGTCCGTTGCCAGGTACGGGATTCCCCGACTGCCTCGGGGCAGGATCTTCGACTGCGTAGCTGCTTCGCGTCGCGAAGCGGCCACTCCGCTCAGGATGTCACGCTGTGTATTAATTCTGGTCTCCGCCGCCATGTTTGTGGCGGCACCGCTTGCAATAGGTTGGCGGCAGGCTGTTGTCCACTGTGTGTTTCACGTGTGGCAGAGTGTGTAGATAAGCGAAGATGGCCTTCAAGTCGTCGTCGTTAAGGTTGGCGAATTCGCCGAAGGGCATGATGGACGATAGCTTTCTTGCCTTCACGTATCCCGTTCGCATCGCTTGCAGGAACATGGCATCGTCGTAGTAGCTGATGCCGGAGGCGTCCTGCGTGATATTGGCGCTGGTGACCTCTCCCCATGGTCCCTTCAAGACCTCGCCGCCGCCATATGTCAGGCCGGGGATCGGGCCCTTCTGGTTCGTCGGAACATGGCACCCGCAGCCGACGGTCACCAAATATTTTCCTCGTTCCACCGCACTTGATTGCGGACCCGGCCCGCTGACCGGACTGGTCACCGGTTGTGGAACGCCGCGGATCAGATAGTTGACCGGGAAGTTGACCCCGGTCGGCGGCAACGGATTTCGCACCGGCGCGATGGAGCGCAGATAGACCAAGATGGAAGCCAGATCTTCGTCCGAGAGGGCGCGGTAAGCCTCGTAAGGCATCATGGGAAAAAGCGTGCGGCCGTCGTGACCAATGCCCTCTCGGATGGCGCGCGCAATTTCATCGTCAGTCCAATTTGCCCCGCCCGTTTCCGGATCAGGTGTGAGGTTCGTAGCGACAATCACCCCGGGCAAATTGTCGATAGGAATCACTTGCCCGGCCAGCTCCATACCCGGCAAGTTGGGAGCGCCGTGCGTCTTCCAATCTTTTGGAGAGTGGCAGGTTTCGCAGCCCACGAGTCCGACCACCAGGTAGCGGCCGCGGGCCATGCGTTCCGGAGTACGTTCGAACTGCCGGTTGGTGGTTGCCCTTGCCCTGGGGCCGATAAACGGGCGCCAGCCGATGGTGAACGAAATGGCTGCTGCAACCAGCAGGCAAACAATAAGCAGAATCGTTCCGAGTTTTTTCACCCCTCACCCCAAGCGAAGGATTTGCGGAATGCCCCGAGCATTCCTGTCAAGAAAATTGAAATGGAAAATGCAGGATACTCAGCGCTTCTGCTTGCCTTTGCTTTTCGCACTGGTAGCGGTTGTCGCTTTTTTTAAAGCTTTAGTTTTCTCGCCCTTGGATGCAACGGCGGGCTTCGGTGACTCCACCTTACCGGGAGCCGGAGCCACGGGAGCTGCGACGTTGCCTTTTCCCTTCTTCTTGGCCGCAGCCGATGTAGCAGCAACCGCAGCGGTTGCGGCTGCAGCAGCGGCCGCTTCGGCAGCGGCGGCTTTGGCTGCCCTTCCCCGCTTGGGCGGCGGTGGGGGTGGAGGGGGCGGTGGCGGCGGCGCCAAAGGCTTCAGATATTTCAAAGTCTCGGTTCGCGAACGCAGCTTGCCATCGAGCAAAAGCATGAACACGTCATGCGCAATCTTGGGATACTCGAGCAGCGGCGGCGTGATGTGCAGCTCTGTCATCTCCGGCAACGGAATTTTCTGCTGCACCTGCCGCCATTTGGTGAAGAAATTCTTGATCTTCTGGGTCACAGTTTGCTGGCGCGCGGTGAGCGACAGGAACAGGATCATCTCCGGACGCGCCTCGGAAAGCAGTTTCCAGGCGCGAGAGGGCGTCGCCGCTTCCTTCCCGACCAAACGCTTCGCCAACTCCTTGGCATGGTCCTCAAGGTCTCGCCAGGCCTCGACCAGGTCTTTGCGCGGAATCTGTTTCCGCATATCGGCGATATCTTTATCGCCGAGGCGGGCGGTGAGGAAATACATGACTGCGGGCGCCGGATCGGGAGCGTATCCCAGCTCATTCATCTGCTGGCGGGTCTTCAGGAGTTGGCCGAGCTGGGCCGTATCCACTTTGGCGCTGGTCCAGTGCGGATTCAGTACCTTGAGCCAGCCTTCTTTTTCCAGCACGCGCACGATGTGCAGCGGGTCTTCTTCGTAGGCCAACTGCTCAATTTCGTATCCGGTGGCCTTGTTGGTGATGTACTCGATGTAATTATTTTCTTTCGCGGACTCGAAGCGGGCCTGAGTGCGCTCCTCCAGCGGCCAGTGAAAGCGCGCGGCAAAGCGAGTCGCCCGGATCAGCCGCGAGGGGTCTTCGACAAAAGCATAGTTATGCAGGACGCGGAGAACCTTTGCTTCGATATCGGCGGCGCCGTTGAACGGATCCATCAGCAACCCGCGCGAGCCCGGGTTCAACGACAGCGCCATGGCATTGACAGTGAAATCCCGGCGGCGCAGATCTTCGATGAGGGTGGCGGGAGAAATGACCGGCGGTTTGCCGGCTTTTTCGTAGTGTTCGATACGCGCCATACTGATTTCCGCGCGAACATTGCCGGGTAGGCCGAGGTACAAGGTCTTGAAATCGTCATCAATGCCGGCAATTCTTACGCCAGCCTTCTCGAGGTCCTTTTGCAGTTTGAGGGGATTGCCCTGGACCGAGAAGTCCAGATCGCGAATGGGAAAACCGCTGATGATGTCGCGGACCGCCCCTCCGGTGAGGTAAATATTCATACCGGCGGCCCGCGCGATGTCTTGTACCAGGGTGACGCCGCGCTGCTGGTCCGGCGTCAACCGGATTTCCATGGTGTATATGTAATCGGCCATGCTTGCTTACTTACGGACGCGGGCCCCCGACTCGGTTCGTGACAGCACAGCGTGAGTTTTCCACAGGCCTTGCCCCGAGAAAACAGACCGCTCCGGTCGCTTTTACGTAAGTCGCTCTATCCAATAGGCTTAGAGTATACGAGATGGGACGCCGCAAGCTACAGAAAATAACACAAGGTTAACGGTTTGGCTACAAGGAACGTACAAGGAATCCGTTTTTTACGGGAAAAGTGCGAGAATCTGGATGAGATTGTGGCGGAAAGGCGTGAAAACTAGTCGTTAGTCTTCGGTCGTCAGGCGGCAGTCCGTGGTCGTTGAGCGTTGGTCGCCGGATGTTAGCGGTCGCGGCGTCAATGTCGACCGTCGAGACCTAGGAGTCGACCCCGGTTGTGCAGCGGGAAGCCCGTAGGGACGCCCGATAGTAGCTCGGCGTTTCAACGCTTGGTAGGCCGCACGGACAGCGCCCGTCCTGTAGGACGGCAGAAACGCCTGGACGCGGTCGGGGCCATTTAAGGCGTGCCTACGGCACGCAAACGGTATTATCAGGTCGCTATCAGAGGTCCCTCCGGGACCTGAAAGCCGAGATCGACAAATCCCGGATCGACCAGGCCGACATCGGGAAAGAATTTGACCTTGAACGGCCGACTGGAAAAACTTGATCTTCACGAGCCGCTGACGACCGACGACCGAAGACTGACGACCGAAATGCCCTCTACCCACAAGAAAGTCGTGGTCCGAAAAATGGACCGGGATTCGATCAACGGACACGTTGCCCCGTCGAACTTCGTCCGCGAAGGCAAACTCGAGCTGCTCAACACCTCGGGCAACGTAGTCGCGATCGACCTTAAGGGCATCAAGGCAGTCTATTTTGTTCGCGAATTCGGGGATACCGAGGCCCTAAGCCGCAAGACCTTCACCAGCCGGCCGCGCACCGAAGGGCTCTGGATCCGGCTCAAATTCAAAGACAACGAAGTCCTCGAAGGCATGATGCCTAATGACCTCAGCCTGACCACAGCGGAAGGCTTCCTGATCAATCCTCCCGACTTGCGCTCGAACATACAGAGGATTTTCGTGCCCCGCAGTGCCCTGGAATCGCTGACGGTGCTGGCCGTGATCGGGGCAACTCATCGCCGACGCAAGGGGTCTCACACGGACACCCGGCAGGTGCCGATGTTTGGCGAGTAAAAGGAGGGCAGGCGTCGGACTTCAGACCTCGGACTCAATACCCTTGCCGAGGTCTGACGCCCGACGCCCAAGGTCAGGGCTTAACCACCTGCAGATTGTTTTTTACGGAGAACACTCCCGACACTCCGTTGGCCCGAATGTTGGCAATGTTCTTGTCAGCCTCATTGTCCACGACGCCTTCAAGGGTTACGTTTCCGTTCTTCACAATGATCCGGATCGGTTGTTGAACCCCGAGAGCGTATTTCTGTAACGCCGGGTAGCCATATATGGCGCGATAAACCGCGCGGCGTATGCGGTCGTCATTCGGAGAGACGGGCAGGACTTCGATCTGGTTGTCGACGTGTTCCACGCCTTCAATTCTCTTCACTACGTTCTCGGCGTCGGACTTCAAGGTCGGCCGCGTGACCTGTCCTATGAGAGTCACGTTGTATCCGTCCACCTTGTAGGAGAGATTGTCGAACACGCTGAAGTAGGGCAGCATCAACAACTCGTGCCTGACCTCTTTGGTAATTCGTGCGGTGGCGGCCGCAGAGGGTGCGGCGGCTTGACGGCCTAGTGCGGCCGATGCCAGGGCCAGCACCACGCAGGTGACAAGTAAAGGTCGTAGCTTCATTTCACTTCTCCTTATATTGAATCGATGTCGGCAGGAAAGACGACTTCTTTTTCCAGGCTGCACATAGTAGCAAATGACCTGATGGGTTGTCCCCCACAGTTCGAGGGTACGCCGGCGGGCCCGCTTCAATTGCCGCCGTTCCATACTGCTGACAAGTTGGGCCCTCGCTATTCTTCCGGGCATTCAATCGGTGTAACATTAGGGGAAGATCTATGAACCCTCCCGAAGACAATCAGGAACTGGATCTTCTGCTCCCGTCGAGCGTCACCGGTCCGCTTTGGAAGTCCCTGCTGCGTAATCTTCGCGACAGCTTCTTTCCGGAAAAGCTTCCACCGCTGCAGCTCACTTCCCGCCCGGTAAATACCGGCATGTTGATCGGCGATGCCGTCAGCTTGCCTTGGTATCGCACTGTGTTCACCAACCTGGGCAACGTAATCAACCCAGAGGTATTGCCGCCGCTCGAACTGGAGTCGCGTCCGATGGATGTCGGCGAACTGGTCAGCGATCAAATGGGACACATGTGGTGGACTTCCCTGCTGCGCAACCTGGCCGATCGCGTTGCGCCGGAACGCTTGCCCCCGCTGCAGCTGACTTCCGCGCCAGTGGAATCCGACTTGAAATCCGGATCCATGCAGTTGGCGCGCTGGTCTTCACTAATTACTCTGCCCAAGGTCCCGCTGGCTGAGCGGAAGTACTTTACTGCGGCGCCGGCAAGACCGAGCACACCTCGCATCGGACCCGTGGCGCCATTCACCGGGTTTGCGGGAATGCCGGCAGGCCTGTTCGAGGGAGCGCCAACCCATGCTAACCCGGGTAAATTGAAGACCGCGCTTTCGCGTTCTAAGCTGCGCGAGACCCTGCTGATTTCCCTCGCCGTTCTGGAAGCAGTGTACCTGGTGGGTTCGCTTCTCGGTCTGGTCTGATTCCTGCCGCGTTGTCATCCTGAGCGCGACTTCGCTTCGCGAAGGCGTACGAGCTTTCCACTCCCGCGTGCGAAGTCGGCGTTGGTTATCTCGTTAGCTGCGCGCGAGTTCGTTACGCTGCCAGGGATCCTTCGACTTCGTCAGCCCATTCGTGAACGAATGGGCTGACTCCGTTCAGGATGACAGTGGCACCGGGTCGGAAAGCACCCGCGCCTCTGCCTCCATTACAATCACGGTTCCTCCCGCGCTCTCGGGACAACGCCTATGAAACTCGCTCAGATTGCTGCTGCTCTTAAGGCTCGCCTGGAAAATGGTTCGCCTGACGTCGAAATAACCGGGGTTGCCGGCATCAAGGACGCAGGCCCCGGACAGCTTACCTTCCTGGCCAATCCCAAGTACGCCGGAGCGGTGCGGACCACTAAGGCTTCGGCCATCATCGTGACCGAGGAGTTCCCTGCCATTCCGACCGCCCTGCTGCGCAGCAAGAATCCTTATCTGGCATTTGCACACGCTTTGGAACTCTTCTATAGGGCGCCTCGCTATCAGCCGGGCGTACACCCAACAGCTGTGGTACACCCTTCCGCCAGGATCGGTGCAGGCACGCATATCGGCCCTTATGTGGTCGTCGAGCAGAATGTCGAAATTGGCCGCGACGCTGTGTTGCTGGCACACGTGGTGATCTATCGCGACGTCAAGATCGGCGACAATTTCTTTGCCCACTCACATGCTGTGGTGCGCGAAGGCTGCCGGCTGGGCACCCGTGTTCTGCTGCAGAATGGCGCGGTCATCGGAGCCGATGGCTTCGGCTTTGCCAAAGATGACTCAGGGCACTGGTACAAGATCATGCAGCCCGAACCGGTAGTCATTGAAGACGATGTCGAAGTCCAGGCTAACTCTTGCGTCGACCGCGCTAGCGTTGAGAAAACCCGGATCGGGCGCGGCACCAAAATCGACAATCTGGTGCAGGTCGGTCACGGCTCACGCATTGGGGAGCACTCGCTGCTGGCCTCCCAGGTAGGGCTCGCCGGCTCAACCGACGTCGGCAACAACGTCATCCTGACCGGGCAGGTCGGCGTGGTCGGGCATTGCAAGATCGGCGATGGAGCGATCGTGACTCCCCAGAGTGGCGTGGCAGGGGACATCGAAGCTGGAGCGATTGTCAGCGGAGCGCCGGCGGTGGATCACAAGTTGTGGCTGAAGTATTCGGCGTTGCTGAGCAGATTGCCGGAGATCGCGCGAGCCGTGCGGGCTAAGGCGTCGAAGGATTAACCACGGAGGACGCAGAGGGCACCGAGGAAATCCGTCCTTCCTGCATTTCTTCCGGTAGACCGCTATCGATGGCTCGCCTTACTTTCTCCATAAGTTCCTCGCGGCTGCCAAAGTCCTCGGGTTCAATGGGAGGATGGAAATTCAGGGTGACGATCCCCGGCTTGATGGCGAATCTCCCTTTGGGCATGACGTAATGCGAACCTGAAATTGTCACGGGCACGACCGGCACGCCGCACTCCATCGCTAAATAGAAAGGTCCTTTCTTGAAGGGCAGTAATTTGCCGTCAAACGAACGATGTCCTTCGACATAGATGGTCATGTTGATCCCTTGCCGCAGGACCGCGACAGCGGCGCGCACTGCCGAAATACCTGCGTCCCGATTTCCGCGGTCTACGGGAACCAGCGAACCTAACCTCATCGTTTTGCCCAATAGCGGATAGTCAAACAGCTCCTTCTTCGCCATCACTGAGGTGCGGCGAGGAATCAGAGGCAGCATGACTGGCGGATCAATGTTGGACACGTGGTTCGACATGAAAACATACGTGCGTTTGGGATCGAGCTTATCGAGTCCGATGGTTTCGACCCGTATGCCGGCGAGACGTGCTCCAGTCCATGCTGCCCCCATGGCGACACGGTAAAGGAAGTGAATGTCGCCAGTCAGGAAAGTCCAGGGAAAGCACAGCACGGCTGCCAGCGGAAGCGCGACGCTCCAGAACGCGAGCATCACGACGGTGCGAATCATGGCCGAGTTTCTCCCACGGGTTGGGCTTCACCTTTTAGCCACGCCGCGCGGCGGGCCTTCTGCGCGGACGTGACTTTGCCCAAATCCGTCAGCTCCAACTCGATTTCTTGCCGTGTTTCCAACGTCCAATGCAGCTCACGCTCGGCGGTAGAGTTGCGGACACGCAAGTGAATCGTATCGCCAGGAAGCAACGCCGCAAGATGCCGGGCGACGCTGTCCTTCAATTTCTGGCCGTTGATCTCGAGAATCGTATCTCCTACGGACAAACCGGCACGCTCGGCGGCGCTTCCGACTGAAATCGCGGACACAAGCGGCGGGGCATCGAAGTTCTGGGTGGCGACGAATCCCGGATCGGCAATCGAGATCACCCGCTGCACCAAATGCAATCCTACGGTCCGGAAGAAGTCATCCCACGGAATTTCATCAGTGCCCGCGACATACTTTTGAAAAAACCATCCCAGATCGGAGTGGCTGACCGCCTCGGCGGCATGACGCACTCCCTCGCTGTCGGGAAAGAACTGCCCCTTGCGTGCGTAGTTGTCATTCATCCAATGAAAGACCTCGCGAATCGAGGCGGAGCCGTGCGAATCCTCGCGCACCTGCAGGTCGAGCAGGACGCCGAGCAGGTATCCCTTGTTGTAATAGGAGACGCTGCGAGTGGGCAGCCGGTAGTAGTCGTACTTTTCAAACCACGCATCGAGGCTGGACTCTTCGGCCGATTGAGTCAGGTGGGCCGGCCGCCGCTGCAGCTCAGCGATTTCGTCGGCCAAACTCTTTAAGTAGCGGGCCTCATCCAGGAGGCCAGCCCGCATCCTGATGATATTTCCCGCCGTGGTGGTCGCGCCCTCGCTGAACCACAGCGCTCGCGTGTAGTTCTCCCTGGTGTAGTCAACCGGTTCGAGTGGCTGCGGCCGGATGCGCTTCACGTTCCACAGGTGAAAGAATTCGTGAGCCGTCACGTCGCCCAGCGCTAGGGCATTCTCCGCCAACCGGCCGGCGCTGATGTCAATGGCAGTGGAGTAGGCGTGCTCCATGCCGCCGCCTGCGGGCCCGCGCGGAAAATGATAAAGGAACAAGTAAGTTTGAAACGGTTGGTCATCCATCCAGGTAGTGGCTGCTGAAACCAGGCTGCGGAGCGTGGCTACGATTCTATGCATGTCGTAGTCGCTGCGATCTGCGTCCACAACCACACGGTAGTGACCACTGCCCTGGTCGAAGTCGGATTCCTGAAACACACCGAGTTCGACTGGAGAATCAACCAGGCGATCATAGTCTTGTGCCGAAAAGCAGTCGCCCGACGGCGGGAGGGCAGTCGCGGTCCGCCAACCCGCAGGCAGGTCGATGAACGAGATTTCGGCGGGTGAGTTACGACCGTCCACCGGGTACATCAGGATCTCGGCCAGATTGAAAAATGCGTGTTGCGAGCTGAGCTGCGCGCCGAAGGGCCCGGACTGGTCAGCAAAGATTTCGTATTCAATCTCGGCGCCGTTTGCTGTACCCCTTAAGTGCCAGGTTGTCTTATCCAATTTCCGCACGGCGATGGGCTGTCCCGCAGCAGTTTTGGCTTTGATCCAGGTTACGTACTGGGAAAAGTCCCTCACCTGGTACAGCGCATTCCAAACCGGCAGTTGCACATCGCGTTGGGATGCGCCGGCGCCTAGAAGAATTTTTACTCTGACCAGATGTTCCGGCCGCCTGGCCAGAGAAACAATGTATCGAACCGGGCCGAGCGGCGAGGTGGAAGCAGGAGTCTGTGCCACCGCCGGCATCGCCAACAGCACAGCGACCCAGACGATGGCTGAAAGTCCCGCTCTGGGCGAATGCTTCACGCTTTGGCGGACGCCTTTAGCGGATGATCGGCCGATGCCCCTCCAGCCAGCGACTTCAGGCGTTGCGGCAGCTTTTCATAGATTCCGCCGAAGCCGCCATTCGAGAGTATTGCCACGACGTCACCCGGACGCATTTCGGGAGCCACCGTCTGCACGATCGCCTCGGCGTCAGCGGCGAGGCGCGCGCGACGTCCCTGCTTTTGCACGTCGGCCACGAGTACGGCAACGTCCATGCGCTCGCGCTCCGGAATGGATTCCGATTTGAATACATTAGCGACCACAATTTCATCGGCTACCGCCAAACTCCGGGCTAGCTCATTCTGAAAAACGTTGCGGCGCAGAGTGTTGGACCGCGGCTCCAGAATTGCCCACAGCCGGGACCCGGGATACCTCGCATGGAGCGCCTTGAGGGTGCCCGCTATCGCAGTGGGATGGTGCGCGAAATCATCAATGATGGTGATCCCGTTCACCTGTGCCCGAACTTCCAAGCGGCGCTTTACGCTTTTGAACGTCTTCAAGGCGGAGTCGATTTGCTCTTTCGGAATTCCGCATCCCGACGCCAGGGCTGCGGCTGCGGTCGCGTTCAGCACGTTGTATTCGCCGGCGAGGGCAAATTCAAGATCAGACCACAGTGCGCCATTGCGCATTACCGTCCATGAAGTGCGCGCCGGATCGAGTCGCAGATTGGTCACCTTCCACGTGGCGGACTGGCTGCTCCCGTAACGTTCTACCGGGCAGAACGCCTTCGCCAGACAGCGTTCGATGCTCTCTCCCGTGTCGAGCGCGACGATCCGGCCGCGGCCTGGTACCAGGTTCACCAGGCGCTTGAAAACGGTCTCTACGGCATCCAGATCTTTGTAGATGTCGGCGTGGTCGAACTCGACGGAGGTCAGGATGATGGCGTCAGGAAAATAGTGCAGAAATTTGGGGCCCTTGTCGAAGAATGCTGTGTCGTATTCGTCGCCCTCGAGGATGAAGTGCTTTCCCTGACCCAACTGAAAACTGCTCCCGAAATTTTCCGCAATTCCGCCGATCAGGAAGGACGGCTGAAGGCCGGCGCTGTGGAAGATCCACGCCAGCATTGAAGTGGTCGTAGTCTTGCCATGGGTTCCCGCCACTACGAGGACTTCTTTGCCACGCAGGAATTCTTCGTGCAGAATTTGCGGTAGCGAACAGAACGGGATGCGCTGGTCGAGAATGTGTTCCAGCTCGACGTTGCCTCGCGAGATGGCGTTCCCCACCACGACCATATCGGGGCGGGGCTCGAGGTTGGCGGCGGTGAAGGGTTGGGCAAGCGGAATTTCTAGCGAAGCCAGGAAATCCGACATGGGCGGATAGGCCGCGGCATCGGAGCCGGTCACGTGAAAACCGCGCTGCTTGAGCATGCCGGCCAGTGATGCCATGGCAGTGCCGCAGATACCGATCAGATGAATGTGTCGTTTATCGCTCATAGTTCATGTCCGGGCTCTCGAATCGAAAACCAATAACCACAGAGGAGGCGGAGGACCCAGAGGAATTCCTCTCATCCTGCAGACCGTGAGGAAACGGCCGCTGTCGTGGCTGCTTCCATGATTTTTAGGCTTACTTCGCCGAGCGCGACATTCAGTGCGGCGCGAACGCCGAAAGGCAGCGTGATGTTGCGCCGCGAAACATGCCCGGAACGCAGCCCGTAAGCGACAGGCACACCGAGGTTGCCCACCACGCGCAGCACGACTTCTTCCAGCGTATAGCCTTGGTCTTTATTGGTCTCGGTGTTCTGTCTGCAATCTAGCATCTCACCAAAGATGATGCCCTGCACATCGGCCAATTTCCCTGCCAGCTTCAACTGCATGAGCATGCGGTCAATCTGGAAAGGCTTGGCCGCGATATCTTCGAGAAAAAGGATTGTGCCGGCTGTGCGGATTTCATAGCGCGTGCCCAAGGAAGCCACCAGAATGGAGAGGCATCCACCGTAGAGAATTCCTTCTGCGAACCCCTCGACCAGCGATTTTACGTCCGAATCCAGTTCCAAAGCCCACTCTGACGATCCATTCAGCGCTCGCTCCCAGGAATTCGGATCGACGCCGGCCGCATGCGCGAAATCCTTGGCCACCATGGGACCGTGAAAAGTAATCAGTCCGGCCGAGTCCGCGAAGTAAGTCAGTAGAGAGGTGAGATCGCTGTAGCCAACAAAAATCTTGGGGTGCGCTTTGATCTTGGTGAGATCCAGAATATCCAGAAGATAGTTTGAACCGTACCCACCCCGAGCGCAGATGATCGCTCGAACGTCGTCGCGAGTGAACATCTCTTCCAGTTCGCGCGCACGCCGCGCAGCCGAACCCGCGAAGTAGAGGTCGCGCTCGAGGATTGATTCGAAGTAGAAGGGCTTGTATCCCAGATCGCGCAACGTCGCGCAGCCTGCTTCCAGGTCGTCAGGTTTGACGTTGCTGGCGGGAGCCACGATGCCCACGGTGTCGCCAGCTTGAAGCACCGGCGCCTTGATGCGCGGAACTTTTGGAGACGAAGCCATCTATACCGGAACCTTGAACCTATGCCTTAGCTACCAGATTAAATGAAAAACTCACCGCGACAGACCAATTGCGCGGGCCCGCCAAGGAAGACTTGCCCATCTTCCCATCGTACGGTCTGAACTCCGCCGGGCGCGTGCACCCGGACTGGCGACCGGGCGCGCCTTGCCGCAATCGCAGCAACTGCGGAAGCACACGAACCAGTCCCGGACGACTGGGTTTCGCCGACTCCGCGCTCGAAAAATCTGACCTCGACATTACTCTTATCTTTAACGATTACCAGTTCAACATTAGTTCCCTGCTTAAAGCGAGGTTGGCGCCCGATTTCTGCCGCTTCGGCCTGCCAGGTTGGACTGAATTCTTTCACAAACACCACATAGTGCGGATTGCCCATGGAGACCGGAATGCCTCGCACTTCCGCAAACGCCAGCTTGACGGGGAGTTCATCTCCAACCTGCGGCTGGCCCATGGCGGTTTCGAACTTGTAGCTGGATTCGTTGCGACTGATCAGCGCGCAAATCTTGACCCCGGCGCCGGTGCGGATCGCAAAACTTTCTTTCGCCTGCTCCGAGCACAGATAGGCAGCCACGCAGCGAGTGCCGTTGCCGGAAATCTCAGCTTCCGACCCGTCGGCGTTGAACAGCCGCGCCTGCGACATCCGCATCCGGCGTGGAAGACAACCACTCTACTCCGTCAGCCCCAACCCCAGAATGCCGGTCGCAGATGCGCCTGCTGAAATCCGCGATTCCTGCAGGCACATCCACGCCATCAATAATCAGGAAGTCATTGCCGCAGGCGTTTGCCTTTACAAAAGGAATGACTCGAGAGGACGACGTCATTCCGGCTGCACCGGGCCCAGGGGAGTAACGCTCTCGAGCACAGAAGATTGCTTCAAGGCCTGCTGCACCTGTTTCTGCTCCTTGTTTGTCCCCGCCAGATCAAACTGGAGGCGTATATGCTGCCGGGTTTCGGCAACGAGAACGTTGTCCATCATGGCGTGGATACACTCCAACGCACGATTCACTTCCGCCTTGATATCGTCCACGGACTTACCGGTGACCTCGTAGGTGTGCACGGTGAGTTTGAGATTGAGTCTCTGCTCGGCGTTTCCCAGCAGGAACAGGCAAACCAGAATAAGGGCGGTGCCAAAGACGGCTGTAACATACAATCCGCCGCCTACCGCCATGCCGACCGAGGCCACTACGAACAGAGTCGCGGCCGAGGTGATCCCGGTGACCAGATTATTCCGATTGTGAAGGATGGAGCCGGCTCCGATGAAGCCGATGCCGGGAATGATCTGCGCCGCGATGCGTGTGTGGTCGCCCAGGAACTTGATCGCCAGCGCATCCGAGAGCAGGGTATACATCGCGGCACCGACGCAGATAAAGAGATTCGTGCGCAGCCCGGCGGGACGGTGCTTGAATTCCCGCTCCAATCCGATAGCGCCTCCCAACAGCGCCGCCAGCGTCAGCCGCAACAGGAATATTCCCGCCGAGGACATCTCGCTCTGCAGGACGTCGTATATGTGTTGCATGACTGGCATGGGACCTTCGGTGGCTGGATTTTATCACCGGAAATCTTCGCTCTTGGCGGGTTCCAGCGTCGCAAGTTAACGCAGATGATTACCGGGCCGAAGCATAGGTCCGGTAGATCGTCGCCTTGGCCTGGCCCGAAGTGTGAATCACGGCCAGGGGAACGAGGTCCTGTTTCTGTACATCTTTCAGCAAAGCGGCGGAAACCGGGTCGCCTTCGAAGACGATGACAAAGTCCGCGTATTTCGCCGGACTAGCCAGCGCCCGTTCCCAGAGTCCGTCGAGGTCAACCGGCTGCTTCCAGGTGCGATGGTTACCTTCATTGATGACTCGGCGCAGCGGAATGCCGGCCTGCTGCAGTGCCCCGACATGATCGCCCAGGTACATGAGGACCGTGGAGTCAGGAGGCAACACCTTTACAAAATCAGCCAGTTCACGCTCTAGGGAGATGCGGTCCCGGGAGTTGACCACGGCTTCGGTAAAGCAGACGGGAGCCGACCAGGTCGAGGCGAAGCTGGTTGCGACGAAGATCAGGACTGCGGCCGCTGCACCAAACTTGAAAGCGCGATGTTGCACCATCTGCGCAGAAAAGTAGAAGGCTAGAGTTACAAATACCGCGAATGCGGGAAGCAGTTCCAATCCGTAACGCACGTTGTAATAGGAAAACGGCCACCACACTGGCATAAAGATCGGCACACCGCTGTAGGCGACGGAAAGAGAGTAGAACGACAGAGGAATCCAAAGCAGGACCAGCGGCCACAGGTGGCTTCGCGTCTGTTTCCAGGTGAGGGCCGCGATCACTCCCGCCACAGCAAACAGCAGCCAGAGTTTCTGCCAATTCCCTGCCGCGAGGTTCAACTCCGCCGACTTCAGGAAGTAGCTGAAAGCGGTTTGAAGATCATGCGTGCCGGGATGAGATGCACCTGGGCTTCTCTGCTCGATGGCCTTGGCCGAATATGGGCCGTTGGCAAATTCCAGCGGGTTGCGATAGACAATGGCGTTGTAGGCCAGCCAAAGCGTCGGAGCGGCTGCGGCTATCAGAATGAATTTTGCCAGTCCCCTACGGTGTGCTCTCCTCTTCGTGTGTAGCGCAACCACGAGTGCGGCCACAGACGTGGCGGCAGCTAGAAGCCACGCGTCGTAGCGCGTCAAGCACGCAGCTAACAGGCAGAAACCGCACTTAACCAGTGAAGAGGAGGCGACCAACGGGTGGGTATTTTCTTCGGCCTTCGCGGACTCTCGCACAAATTCGTTGAAGTAAACCATTGCCCAGATGAACAGCGCCAGGTAGAGCGCTTCGGTCATGGCCGTCGCTTGCAGATAGATCAGGTTCGGATTGGCGGCATAGATGATCGCGGCCAGCCAGGCGGCAGATTTGACCATCAGAGCCGATTGAGCATCTGACCGGAGCCCGTCACGCACGAGGCGAAAAATTCCAATCGTCCCCAACACGTAAGCGGCCATCGACGGAATCGACCCGCCCACTCCTGTCTTCCACATCCAGTTTGAAAGCAGAAACGGAATCATCAGCAAGTGCGGCAGCGGCAGCCAGACGGTGCCCAACTGCAGTAGGCCCGGCGTCCGGGAATCAAACACGCGGCGCGCGATATTGATGTGCGCGACCGCGTCGCCGTAGAGCAGTATTTCGCCCCGCCGGAAATAAAACAGGAAGGAAAGCATTGAAACGCATGTGGTAAACCATGCCAGCAGGGCAATCTCGCGATCCCATCGCCAGCTCGGCTGGGCGCTCATTCCAGGTGCGTCAGCTCGCGGAAGATTTGAAAGCGGGCGTCAATTTCTTCGCGGCTGAGCGACTGCAGACGCTCGGTGCCGAAGCGCTCCACCGCAAACGATCCCATTACGCCGCCGTAGAACAGAGCGCGCTTCAGAACTTCGCGGGTCAGCTCTCCCTGCGAGGCGAGGTATCCCATGAAGCCGCCGGCAAAGGAATCTCCGGCACCGGTGGGATCTTTGACCTCTTCGATGGGCAGCGCCGGCGCACGAAAAGGATGGCGGCCGATGCCGAATGCGGATTCACGGAAGAAAATGGTTGCACCGTATTCGCCGTGTTTGATCACCAGCGCCTGCGGACCCATCGCCAGCACTCTCAGCGCGGCCCGCGGCAGGTTCGTCTCTCCCGCCAGGCTTTTGGCCTCGGTATCGTTGATCAAGAGCACGTCAACCAGCTTCAGGGTTTCGGTCAACTGCTTGCGGGCGCTGTTGATCCAGTAGTTCATGGTGTCGCCGCCCGTCAGGCGCACCGTTTTCATTTCTCGACGAACTGTCGCCTGCAACTCAGGTTGAATATTCGCCAGAAACAGAAATTCCGAATCCTGATAATGGGCCGGAATGTGAGGCCGAAAGTTCTGGAACACATTGAGGTCGGTGAAATCGGTCTTGGCCTCATTCAGGTTATCGAGATACTGCCCGCCCCAGCAAAAGGTTTTCCCTTTGGCGTGTTCAATGCCGCGCGTGTCCACGCCGCGCTTCTTCAGAACATTTTCATGCTCGGCGGTAAAGTCCTCGCCCACAATTGCGACTACGCGGACATCGGTGAAGTAGCTGGCGGCCAAAGCGAAGTATGTGGCCGCGCCGCCGAGAACGCCTTCCACTTTCCCGGAGGGGCTGGCAATCGTATCGAACGCCACGGAACCGACTGCGACGATGCTCATGCCTTTTTGGCCTTCAGATATTTATCCAAAATGAGTTTCAACCTTTGACGGGTGGCCGTGGGAATCTTGCTGCGGTCGGTGAGAATGGCATGCGCCAAAGATGACCCGCACTTGCAGGCACGATCTTTCGGCATGGAAGATACCGTCTCGCGCACGACTCGGGTGGCGTTCTCGGCATTTTTCAGAAGCACCGCCACGATCTGGTCCACGGTCACCGAGTCATGGCGCGGATGCCAGCAGTCGTAGTCGGTGACCATGGCAACCGTGACGTAGCAGATTTCCGCCTCGCGCGCCAGCTTGGCTTCCTGCAGATTGGTCATGCCGATCACGTCCATGCCCCAGCTGCGATAGACGTTGGATTCGGCCTTGGTCGAAAACTGCGGACCTTCCATGCAGACATAAGTTCCGCCCCGCTTGCCGGTCACTCCGGCTTTCTTGCACGCGCCTTCCACGGCTTGGGCGAGTTGAGGACAGATGGGATCGGCGAACGCAATGTGGGCCACGATGCCGTTTCCGAAAAACGTGTCTACGCGATGGCGGGTACGGTCGAAAAACTGGTCCGGGATTACGAACTCGAGCGGCTTGTGCTCTTCTTTCAGCGACCCGACGGCGGAGATCGAAACTATCCGGTCGACGCCCAGCTGCTTGAAACCGTAAATATTGCCGCGGAAATTCAGTTCGGTGGGAAGAATGCGGTGTCCCCGTCCGTGGCGCGCCAGGAATGCAACTCTGCGGCCCTCCAGCGTGCCCAGAACATAGCTGTCCGAAGGCTTGCCAAACGGCGTTTTGAGGCGCACCTCTTTGACTTTGGTAAGGCCGGGCATAGAGTACAGCCCGCTGCCGCCAATGATTCCGATTTCCGCTTGTGCCAACAGGTCTCCTCAGCAGTTTCGCTATCTACAGACAAAGTGGTGATTATACAGAAGGAGGAGCAAAACTTGACTGTGTGGGACCAGGTCTCTGACCCGATCGGGCGGTGCGAGGCACCGCTGTAAGCCCTGGATCACCGGAAAGGTCTGTGGCCCTCAGGCCGCCTGACCGGTCGGTCCCACACAATCGCAAAGCTACTTGGCCGCCGCGGCAACCGCTGCGAATACTTCCGCTTCCAAACTGTCGGTTGTGGTCTGATCCAAGCTCTCGGTAATCACTACAGTGTCCCCCCGCACGTCGATGACGACAGGTCCGTCCTCCGTGAGCCAGGCGCGCTTGCCGGTCAGATGATCTAACGGGTCGGTCTTGATCCCGGCCTCTTGCACGACGTCGTGAACATGCAGGTATCGTTTGCCTAGTGCCGAGGCATAGATCGCGGCAAAACTGGACGCCTTCTCTGGACTCGACCAACGCGAGGCGTACAGCAGACCCAGCGGGGCGGCCGGATCGCCCTTGGAACGCACCGCATAGTAGTAGCCGCCTCGCCAGTGAGGGTACAGCCTGTTCGAAACCTGAGCGCCGGCATATTCGTCAACCAGCACGGCCACATCAAACTCTCCGACAGCGCCCACATCGAAACGCTCGTAGTTCTCGAACACCTGCCGGAAGTCGGGGACAGTCATCGACTCCAGATGTTCGCCGGAAAGATAAGTCTGTGGTTCCATGATCTGCCGCGTGGTCCGCGGAGGATTCCGGAAGAGTTCTGCGAAGGCCTTGTCTTTCCCACCCTTAATCAACAGGTCGGCGATAAAGTCGATGCCGTAGCGATACGGGAAGGTCAGCGCCTCCTTCATATAGATGGGCGCATTACGGAATTGCACGGCGTCGGCGGTACCGACCAGCATGCCATCCTTCAGGGCCTGGACCACTTGCGGCGAGTCCTTCAGCGAGAGGCCCATCGGCTCCAGCATATAATCCACGAGCACAACCATGGCCTGGCCTTCGACGACGGCTTGACGCGTGGTGCTGACCTCGTCGTTCTCGATGTCCTGAACCGTTATTACCTTCTTCTTGGCGAGGTCGGCGTCGACCGGCTTCATATATTTTTCGAGATTGAAAGACTGGTCCTGCAGCGCATGCGTCAATTCGTGCGCCAGGACCGGCTTCTGCTGGTCTGCGCCCAGCCAGTCGAGGAGATTCACCGTCCTGGTCTTGGGATCGTAGTACCCCGCGACCTGCTCTTTCAGGAGCACGATCAGAAACTTCCCGAGGTCGAAGTCTCGCGGCAGCAATCCAAACTTCTTGAGCACCAACTCGGAGCGGCGCAGGCGCTTGGCATCTTCGTCTTCTCTGGTGTGCTTGCTGACATACGATTCGACTTGGTCGCGGCTGACAAGTTGGCGCTTGACCTCACGCTTGATGGGATAGAGCGTGTCTTTGCTGGCAAAACGCAGAATCTCGTCCACCGAGCGGAAGAGTTTCTCCGCCTCCTGCGGCGAAATCTTTTGTTGCTCGGGGGCGGCCGACTCAGTTGTTTGTGACTTGGCTTGTGCGGTCGCGGGCGACTCGCCCGCAGCTTTCTGTTTCTCTTCGGACAGCCCCGCCTGTGCCTGCCCATAAACAGCAAGCAGCAAAACGAGCAGAAGCAATATCACAATCGCCGTCTGACGTCGCTTGCCAGCAATTTTTAAATTGGCCATTGAGATGAGTTTATACTTTCCGCATGAGCGTCAATCTATGGGCCTCAACTGAACACGCACTCGACTATCTGGGCCGCGCCGACTCGATCCCGCACCGGGTCGAAGGCGAGTCGACGCTTCTCGAATTTATTCCGCCAACCGCAAGGCGGATTCTCGATCTTGGCACCGGAGACGGGCGGCTTCTCGCCCTGGTCAAAATCAAGCGTCCGGACGCCATTTCCATCGCCGTGGATTTCTCGCCCGCCATGCTGGAAGCGGCACGCCGGCGTTTTGCCGACAATCGCTCGGTCACGGTTTTGGCCCACAATCTTGAAGACGCGCTTCCCGACCTGGGCAGTTTTGACGTCGTGGTTTCGAGCTTCGCTATTCATCATCTCATCCACGAACGCAAGCGCGCCCTTTACGCTGAGATTTATGCATGCCTCGCCCCGGGTGGCGTATTTTGCAATCTCGAGCATGTAGCGTCCGTGACGCCAGAGCTTCACAAGGAATTCTTGAGCTGCATCGGGTGCACATTGGACACTGAAGACCCTTCGAACAAACTGCTGGATCTGCAAATCCAACTGCGATGGCTGCGCGAGATTGGCTTCCGGGACGTGGATTGCCACTGGAAATGGCGTGAACTGGCCCTGCTGACCGGCCGCCGGAGTTGACCTGCTTATGTCGGACACCGCCCCCGCCAATCCGCGGCTGTGTTCTTTCAGAAGTGCTACGAACAGCAGATGGGCGATATTCGTCCGCCCATCCTGAATTCGTGGTCGATGAGGCGCCACCACGGCTAACGCCGGTCGCTTGAAGCTTTCTGTCGGCACCAGTGAAAGGCGTGCCCTTCCACGGCGCCGCGGCCGCCCGCGGCGACTTCATGCTTATCTGGATGCTGGAACTTTTTGGAAATCGGTCGCGATTAGTATCCCTTGGGAGCAAGGTCGGATCTGGTTCAGCCCCGCGATCAGGCGCAAAGTCCGACGTTTACGGTACGGTGGAAGAGCACGGCTTCCAGCCGTGCGACAAGCGTCGCGACAGGAGGCGGCTTTAGCCGCAGTGGCGCGTTCTTGTCGGAATCGAGTCAGCTTCCCACTCTCTTCGTCACCCACGCCCCCGCTTCCCGAGTCCCGAAGCCCCCACCGATATCCTGCGTCGTCTTCTTTTGTCTCACCGCTTCGAGCACTGCGGCTTCGATCTTTTCAGCCTCCGGCGTCATCCCCAAGTGCGCCAGCATCATCGCCGCTGTCAGGATCGCGCCCAACGGATTGGCTATGTTCTTTCCCGCAAGCGGCGGCGCGGAGCCGTGTACCGGCTCGAACATTGACGTCTTTCCCGGATGAATATTCCCACTTGCGGCCATACCGAGCCCACCCTGCAGACCGGCGGCCAAGTCGGTGACGATGTCGCCAAACATGTTGTTGGTCACGATCACGTCGAACTGCCTTGGATCGCGCACCATCTGGGTGCAGAGGGCGTCCACGTACATGTGCTGGGGCGTGATCTGCGGATACTCGCGGCTTACCTCCTTGAACACTCGTTGCCACAATCCTCCCGCGTAGGTCATGGCATTCGACTTATCGCACATGAGGACGCTCTTGCGCCTCGCGCCATCCTGCTTCTGATGGCGCTCGCAATAATCGAAGGCATAGCGGATCACCCGCTCCACGCCTTTGCGAGTATTGATGTCTTCCTGTACCGCGACCTCGTCCGGTGTGCCTTGCTTGAACACGCCGCCGGCGTCAACGTAAGCGCCCTCGGTATTCTCGCGCACCACGACGAAGTCAACGTCTTCGGGCTGGACTCCCTTCAGCGGGCATAGTGATGCATCGAGCAGACGCACCGGACGCACGTTGGCATACAAGTCCATCTTGAAGCGCATGCCCAGCAGGATTTCTTTGGCATGAATATTCGAGGCCACGCGAGGATCGCCGAAAGCGCCCAGCAGAATGGTGGCAAAATCTCGCTCGAGCATGGCGAAGCCATCGGGCGGGACGGTGACGCCGTCAGCCAGGTAGCGATTCGCGCTCCAGTCGAAATGGGTCAACTCGACATCGGCCCCCGAGGCCTGAATGACGTTCACGGCCTGTGCGATGACCTCGGGGCCGATGCCGTCCCCGGGAATAACAGCGATTCGCTTCTTTTGGCTCACGGTTTGGAAGGTTATCAACTCGATCGGCGATTGTCATTCCGGTGCTTCGTGGAGGACGGGCGTCCCGCCCGTCATGCACGGCCATTGCCTGACGGGCGGGACGCCCCTCATCAGTCCGCTATAATCAACTCAAGAGAATAATGAGCGTGATCGCACAGAATAATCGCGTGGACGCACCTATGGCACGGTCAGCTGTGCCGAGGGCCGACCATGGTGATGTACGCGCCGAATTTCAAGCCCTCGTTTCCGGATCTGGCGTCTACGATCTGAGTTCGCGATCGAATCTTTCGCTCACCGGCGGAGACCGGGTGAGGTGGCTGAACGGCATGGTCACCAACAACATCCGCGATCTCAAGGCCGGACGCGGTGTATACGCGTTTCTGCTCAACCCGCAGGGACATATTCTGGGTGACTTGAACGCCTACAATCTGGGAGAGTCGTTACTGGTTAATACCGACCAGTCGCAGGTAGAGACGATCCTTGCTGTCTTCGACAAGTACATCATCATGGACGACGTCGAGGTCACGAACGTCAGCAAGCAGCTGAGCGCGGTCGGACTCGCGGGACCGAAGTCCCGAGCCACGCTGCAGACAGCGGGATTCGAAGTACCCGAGCTCGCGGCTCTGCAATTTGTCGAGATCACGTGGCAGCAGAAGGCTGTGACCGTGGTCCGGGGAGATAACCCGCAAGTGGAGTCTCTCGAATTATTGCTGACCCCCGGCGACACTGCGAGAGTTTCCGAAGCGCTTATGAGAGCAGGAGCGAAGCCGGTGGGGACTGCGGCGCTCGAACTTTTGCGCATCGCGGCCGGGATTCCCCGCTGCGGTGTTGACATCCGCGAGCGCGACTTGCCCCAGGAGACCGAGCAGAATCGCGCTTTGAATTTTTCCAAGGGCTGCTACGTCGGCCAGGAAATTGTGGAGCGCATCCGGTCACGCGGGCAGGTTCGCCGCAAATTCACCGGCTTTAATATCGATGGTCAACTGCCCGCGGCTGGCAGCAAGATTCAGGTAGATGGCAAGGACTTCGGCGAAATCACGAGCGCCGCTTCCCTGCCGCTTGCTGGTGGCGAACGCCGTGTGGCGCTCGGATATATCCGCCGCGAAGTCGCCATGCCGGGCAAACAAGTAGAGGCCGGCGGCAGCGCCGCCACCGTGGCGAACCTGCCGTTTGCGGAAATGTTTAAGTAGTCGAGGAAAAAGAATTATGTCTGAGAAAAAACAGGAAAGCTTTACCGTAACCGACCGGCGGCTGTTCACATCCGAAGGTGAATTGCGCCGCGAAGTCAGCGAAGAAGAAGTATCTACCTCGAAACCAGTTCCACCTGCCGCAGCGGAGGCCAACGTTACCCCGATTGCAACCGAGCCTTCCGCGCTGGATCAGTCGGCGCCGCCGGAACTCGATCCGTCGGTTCCGCCGCCTCCCACCTCGGCTGAGCAAAAGGAACAGGCCGATGCCTATCACAAGTCCGCGAAGGAACTCGATGCCCGCGTCGAAATCACCGGCCACTCCGCGAAAGAAATGGCAATGACTTTCGAGCGCTTCATGGCCTCGCTGTACATGACCGCCATGCTGCAGCTCGGGTTGATGCAAGAAGAAAGGGGTCAGCCGCGGATTGATCTGCTGGGGGCGCGCCAGACCGTCGACACGCTCGGCCTGCTCGCGGAAAAGACCAAGGGCAACCTCACGCCCGCGGAAGAAAACTTTTTACAGAATTGTCTCTACGAACTCCGCATGGCCTACGTGGAAGTAACCAACGCCCTGGCCCGGCCTCCGCAGGCGACGGGCACGAATCCTGCGAAACGATGAAAGCCACGCTGACGGTTCTGGGTAGCGGTACGTCCATGGGCGTACCCACCATTGGCTGTGACTGCGCCGTGTGCCGATCTTCCGATCCGCGCGACCGGCGCACCCGGCCATCGGTGCTGATTGAGTATGGCGGAAAGAATGTGCTCATCGATACCACCCCAGATTTCCGGCAGCAGGCGATCCGCGAAAATATACGCAGCCTGGACGCCGTGCTCTATACCCACGCCCATGCCGACCATATTCTGGGCATTGATGATCTGCGGCCGTTGAGTTTTCGGCACAAGCCGGGCAAGCTGCCGCTCTATGCCCGTGCTGATGTGGCCGAGTTCATACGCAACATGTTTCGCTATATCTTCGACGCGGAGTATAAATTTGGCGGACTACCGCAGGTGGAACTCATACCGCTGCATACCCCGTTGGCATTGTTCGGCGCGCGCTTCGAGGCTGTGACCGTGATCCACGGCGAAACCGAGATCTACGGCTATCGCTTCGGTTCGGCTGCGTACCTGACTGATCACAGCGTTGTACCCGAGGCCTCGTTCGAACAGCTGCGGGATCTCGACATCCTGTTTCTCGACGCCCTGCGACACAAGCCGCATCCCACGCATTCGACGGTGGAGAATTCGCTGCGCATCGTGGAGCGCGTCAAGCCTCGACGCGCGTTCTTTACTCACATCTGCCACGATCTGCCGCACGAAGAGACCAATGCGTCCCTGCCGGCGCATGTGCGGCTCTCGTACGATGGGATGAAACTTGAATTTGAGATTTAGGCAGGAAGCATAATCTTTAGCCGCAAAGGGCGCACAGGGGTCCGGGATGATTCCGCGCCCTGTGCGTTGCAAAGGGTTTGGAGTGAGCTAGAGGCTAGAAGCTAATAGCTAGAGGCTGCCTTGATGCATGTCTTCCACAAACTCGAGGACGTCCCCACGGGCTTCGGCCCGACGCTGGTAAGCATCGGGAACTTTGACGGTGTCCACCGGGCCCATAGCTGCGTGCTCAGGCAGATCGTTGAGCGGGCGCGGCAGCAGGGTGCCAAGGCGATGGCGGTGACCTTCGAGCCCCACCCTGTGCGCATCTTGAGGCCTGACTCCGGGCTTAAGCTGATCACCCCGACTCCAGAAAAACTGCGCCTGCTCGAAGCCAGCGGCTTGGACGCCGTGCTGCTCCTGCCTTTCGGGCGCGATCTTTCGCTGATGACTCCGCGGCAGTTTGCTGAAGAGATCCTCAAAAAGCAATTGCACGCCCGCGAAGTGCATGAAGGTTACAACTTTCACTTTGGCCACAAGGCTGAGGGCAATGTGGAAATGCTTGCCGAGTTCGGGCGCGAGATGGGCTTCGAAGTCAAAGTCTATCCGGAGATGAAGCTGCGTGGGGAGCCAGTCTCGAGCAGCCATGTGCGCAAGCTTCTCAGCGAGGGACGGGTTAACCGGGCGCGGCATTTGTTGGGGCATCCCTTCAGCATGCTTTCCACTCCGGGGCGGGGGCGAGGATACGGCTCCAAATACACCGTGCCCACCATCAACCTGAGTCGTTATGAGGAATTCGTGCCCAGGGATGGCGTTTATATCACGCGTACCCGCGTGGGTGAGGAATGCTTCGACTCTGTCACCAACGTCGGCGGTCGTCCCACCTTTGGGGCGGAATCATTTGCGATCGAAAGCCACCTGTTGAATTTCCATCCCATCGGACTGGCGCCTGACACGGAAGTGGAGATTTATTTCTTACAACGACTACGGGATGAGATTAAGTTTCCTTCAGTGGATGCGCTGCGTGAACAGATCGCACGCGATGTGCGCAAGGCACGCCGATACTTCCATCTTTTGAAAGCCGCGTAGAAAAAGCTTCGTGTCCTTGGTGTCCTCCGTGGTTCGAAAGTAGGAAGCCACGGAGGACACACGGACTTTTTCAATTTGCCAATCGGCTCCCCACCATTGACAATCCGTCCCATGCTCCCTAGCTTGGGCTTCCCCTTCGCGCAGGCCACCTCTGCTCAACGCCGGACGCTGTTGGCCGCTGCCCTGGGCTGGATGCTCGACGCTTTCGACGCCATGCTGTACGCCCTGGTGCTGGCGCACGTCATGCGCGACCTGGGTATGACCAAAGGCACTGCGGGATTCCTTAACAGTCTGACCCTGCTGGCGTCCGGGATCGGCGGCGTTGCCTTCGGATTCATTGCCGATCGCCTCGGCCGTAAACGCGCCCTGATGCTGAGCATCCTTACCTACTCAGTTTGTTCTTTCGCCTCCGGCCTTGCGACCTCGGTCCTGATGCTGGCCATCTTCCGCTTCATCCTCGGCCTGGGGATGGGAGGAGAATGGAATACTGGTGCCACCCTGGTAGCTGAGACCTGGCCCACCGAGTTGCGGGCCAAAGCCATCTCTATTGTTCAAAGTTCGTGGGCGATTGGTTACGCGCTGGCCGCACTAGCGGTAGGAATCGTGCTGCACTACGCCGATTGGCGAATAGCATTCTTCGTCGGCATCCTTCCCGCGTTTGTCGTTTTGTGGATTCGCCGCGGTGTGCCCGAATCGGAGATGTGGCAGGAACGTCATGGCAGGCGCGAGGACACAGTAGTCCGCAACTCAGCTACGACCGGATCACAAACCGGGTTCGCCGGTCTCTTCAAACCTCCATACGTGAAACATACTTTGGCGCTGCTGTTCATGAATTTCTTTGGAATGTTTGCCTGGTGGGGACTGTTTACGTGGATTCCACCTTATCTGTCGTTGACCGTCGAGCAAGGCGGACGCGGCTTCGGAATCATGGGAACCACCACTTTACTGGTAGTGCTGAATCTGGTGGGAATGTTTCCCGGATACGCCAGCTTTGGCTGGGTCGCGGACTGGCTGGGCCGCCGCAAGTCCTTTCTTATCTATACATTCATGGCAGCCCTGATTGTGCCGGTTTATGCCATGGCGAGAGCGCCATGGGCCGTGATGGTGCTGGGCACTGTGCTGGCGTTTTTCGGCACGGGGTTCTTCTCCGGCTCGGGAATTATGGGAAGCGAAATTTTTCCTACTGAAGTAAGGGCCCGGGCCCTGGGTTTTACCTACAACGGCGCACGCACCATGAGTTCGATCGCGCCGTTTGTCATCGGGCACGTGGGACAGACGAAGGGTTTGAATTGGGCTTTCTATTTGTGCGGCGTGTCGTTCTTGCTGGCGTGTCTGGTGGCGACGCAGTTGCCTGAGACCAAGGGGAAGCAACTGGAATAGCGCGCCTGATTTGGCATCCTCGCAATTCTGTGCCATCCGGGATGAGCACCTGAATCGCCTTATTGCACCGGTTAGCGCACCGGAACAAGTGCAACTCGGGATAGAATCGTTCTGTAGGACCGACAACAATGAGGAAGTGCCTGCTGTTTTGCCTGTTCGTGGGGCAACTCTTCGGACAGAGTAATTCGGGAGTGGTGCGGCTCAAGGTTGTGGACCCCACTGGGCTGGGTCTGCAAGCCTCGGCGGAGCTCGTTTCGGAGGCAAATCAGTTCCGCCAGCGCTATGTCACCGACCAAGCGGGCACTCTAGCAGTCAGAAATCTGCCATTCGGCCTGTATCGCATTGAGCTGAAACGCCTCGGTTTTGCTCCTTACTCAAGCGTCGTAGAAATTCGGTCTGCGATTTCAGTCGAATTGCGGATTCAGTTGTCGGTCGCGCCCACCCAGACCGCGGTTGAAGTGAGCGATTCCGACACCCTGGTTGATCCCCATCGTACCGGCACAGTGAATCGGTTGGGAAGCGAAACGCTCGAACATCGCAGCACAGCCCTGCCGGGGCGCTCGATCATTGATCTGGTGAACTCGCAGCCCGGCTGGCTTCTGGAATCAAATGGCGTTCTGCACCCGCGAGGCTCGGAGTACCAGACGCAATACGTCGTGGATGGAATTCCGCTGACCGACAACCGTTCACCATCGTTCGCGCCCGAGATCGAGGCCGACGATGCCGAGTCGGTGACCGTACTCACGGCCAATTTTCCCGCTGAATACGGGAGAAAGCTCGGCGGCGTGGTTGAGATTTCGACCGCTCGCGATTCGCGGCAGGGCCTGCACGGTAAGGTTGTCGCATCCGGCGGCAGCTTCGGTACGGCGGACGGCTATCTGATGGTGCAGCAGGGTTGGGGTAGGAACACTCTCGGGGTCAGCGCGGAAGGTGCACTTACCGACCGCTACCTCGATCCGCCCGTACTCGACAACTTCACCAATCGCGCCACTACCGGCAGTTTTGCAGCGCATTACGAACGCGACCTCACGGAGCGTGACCGTCTCGGCTTTATTGTTCGCCACGAGCAGACGGTGTTTCAGGTCCCCAACGAATTTTTGCAGCAGGCCGCCGGACAACGCCAGGATCGCAGCAGCAATGAGACCATCGGCATTCTCTCCTACCAGCATGTTTTTTCGTCCAACGTCCTGGGCGATTTCCGGCTGATGTCGAGAGACGATTCCTCCGGCCTCTCGTCGAACCTTCAATCCACTCCCATCATCGCAGGGCAGCAGCGCAGCTTTCGCGAGGTTTACGTCAAGGGCAATATCTCGATTCATCATGGCATTCACGAAATCAAAGCTGGCGCTGACATGGACTACGGTTCCATCCATGAGCAATTCAACTACGCCATCACTGATTTCAGCCAGTTCGACCCGGACACACGGCCGACATTTAATTTCAGCGGTCACGGACTGGATCGCGAACAGGCTTTGTATGTCCAGGACCTGATGCGCCTCGGCCGTTTTACCATAAGCGCCGGCTTGCGCTGGGACCACTACCACCTGGTGGTCGATCGCAACGCGCTCAGCCCCCGGCTTGGAATTGCCTGGTATTGGCCGCGGGCCGATTTGGTGTTCCATGCCTCTTATGACCGGATTTTCCAGACGCCAGCGTCGGAAAACATTCTGCTTGCCAGTTCGACAGCCGTCGTTGCCCTCGATCCGGAAGTATTGCGCCTTCCCGTTGAACCTTCGCACGGGGATTTTTATGAGGCGGGTTTCACCAAGGGCTTCTTTGGAAAAATGAAGCTGGACGTGAATTACTTTGATCGCACTTTTGACAACTATGCCGACGACGATGTCCTGTTCGATACCGGAGTGAGTTTTCCCATCGCTTTCCGCCGCGGAAGCTATCTACGGCACCGAGGCCAAACTGGACCTGCCAAACTGGAGACGTCTCTCCGGCCAGGTCAGCTACTCCAACATGGTGGGCTTCGGCTACACGCCTGTGACCGGCGGGCTGTTTCTTGGCGATGATGCTTCCGATGCGCTTGCAAATACCGGCCGCTTTCCAGTCTCGCAGGACCAGCGTAATACCGTCAGCGCCCGCTTTCGCTATCAGGTTGTGCCGCGCGCCTGGGTGGCGCTTGGAGGATCCTACGGCAGCGGATTGCCTACCGAGTTCGACGGCACCATACAGGATGCCGTTCAACAGTTCGGGCAGCAGATTGTCGATCGCGTGAACTTTGACCGGGGACGGGTGAAGCCTTCTCTTTCCCTGGGGGTTTCGGTAGGGACCGAGTTGGTGCGGAAAGAACACTTGCTCATGCGCCTGCAAGCCGATGTGCAAAACTTCAACAATCGCCTGAACGTTATCAATTTTGCCGGCCTGTTCTCGGGCACCGGCATTGCGCCTCCCCGCAGTTACGACGTTCGCCTGGGAATCGAATTCTAGCGTCCGCGGAATCGCTTTGACGTCCTGCCGCCACGTATTTCTCCACGGCGCCTCCCATCCTTTTCCTTTTCGACTGGACAACCGAAAGCAAACGATATAAAAAGAAAGCGCAATCATAAGCTCGGGTTTCGGGAGAAAACGTGCTCAACGAAGAACGCCGACGGGCCATGATCGAGATTCTGGAACGGGACGGCCGTGTGCTGGTCGCGGACATGGCGCGGAAGTTCGACACTTCCCAGGTCACGATCCGCAAAGATCTTGAGGTCCTGCACGCTCACGGACTGGTGCATCGCACCCACGGCGGCGCCTTGCCGGCCCGTGAGGGCGCGCTCGAAGACCCGACCCTGCGGGAAAAAGAAAAGCTTCACCGCAAGGAGAAGCTGCGGATTGCGGCCGCCGCGGCGGCCCAGGTGAAGGAAGGCCAGGTGGTGATTCTCGATTCCGGCACCACCACCACCGCCATCGCGCGGGCGTTACGCAACTTTCATAACATTACGATTATCACCAATGCCTTAAACATCGCGGCGGAGCTCACCGGAGCTCCGGTCGAAGTGATCCTGACCGGCGGCACTCTTCGCAAGAATTCGTTTTCACTGGTGGGCCCGATTGCGGAGGAAACCCTGCGCAGATTGAACGCCGACATTCTCTTTCTGGGGGTGGACGGTTTTGATGTGCACTATGGCCTGAGCACTCCCAATCTTCTGGAAGCCAAGGTGAACCGCGTGATGGTGGAAGTCACGAAGCGCACGGTGGCGGTGTGCGATTCCAGCAAGTTTGGCCGAAGGAGTTTGTCCATGATCGTCCCCCCCGCGGCTTTGCAGGAAGTTATTACGGACCACGGTATTCCCAAGTCCGACCTGCGGGCTCTGAAGAAACTCGGGGTTGAGGTGACGCTTGTCTGACACGCGAACGATTGAGCCCTCCACGAAAGCAGTTCCGGGCGGCCATTCTCTGGCTGAAATCCTGTCCCAGCCCCAATTCTGGGGCCGTTGTCTGGAGGCGCTGGAGCGCGAAGGATCGCTGGCAGAGGTGCGACAGCCTTTTCGCTCCGCCAGGGAATGGTTGTTTGTCGGCTGCGGTTCCAGTTACTACATCGCACTGTCAGCGGCGGCGGCATGGAGCAGCATTACGGGCGTGCGGGCGCGAGCGATTCCGGCTTCCGAGTTGTTGCTCTTTCCTGAAATTGTGCTGGCTGGCTCGGCGCATATTGCGGCGGTGGTGATTTCGCGTTCAGGCCGCACGTCTGAAGCGGTTCGAGCGGCGCAAGTGCTGGAACGCGAGAAGAACATTCGCGTTCTGGCAGTGACCGGCACTCCCGATCAACCACTCGAGCAGACCGCTACAGCTACCCTGCCGCTGCTTCCCTGCGACGAGCAAAGCACGGTGATGACACGCTCATTTACCTCCATGCTGATTGGTCTGCAGTATCTGGCCGCCTGCGAGGCTAACAATTCGGCGCTCTTGCACTCATTCAGCAGATTGCCGGGGTTAGCGCAGAAGGCCATGGACAGCCTGCACCCGCGAGTCCGCGAATTTGTTGCGCGCGCGGCAGTTTGCCGATTATGTGTGCCTGGGCCAGGGCCCTCTCTACGGTCTGGCCTGCGAGACCGCGCTCAAGGTCAACGAGATGTCGGTGTCTTACGCGCAGAACTTTCACACCCTGGAATTTCGCCACGGACCCAAGTCGATTGTCGGGCCCGAAACGCTCGTAATATTTCTGCTGTCCGAGCAGGGTTACGATGCCGAGTGTGAAGTCCTGCAGGAGGTCAAGGGGCTTGGGCGGAACGACGCTGGCGGTCACCAATCGGGCGGACAAGCGAGCTCGGGCGGCGTCCGATCTTCTGATTGAGTTTGATTTCGAGTTGCCGGAACTGGTACGGCTGGCGCCGTACGTTTTTGCCGGTCAACTGACCGGTCTTTACACCGGACTGAAAAAGGGTCTTGACCCCGACCATCCGCGGCATTTGAGCCGGGTGGTCGTGCTCGACGAAGAAGCGGCCACTGATTAAAACCGAGCCTACCCAATCGTCAACCGAAGCAGTCCTTCCTCGCCTGGAGCTTTCGATTGCTTTCCCTTTTCCCCGCCCTCGGCTGGGGCGTCTGGCTCCTGCGCTCCGTCCTCTTGCAGCAAAGCTTTAAATTGGCCGTATTCGCGTTTTGCGGGGACGGCAGCCCGCTTTTGTCTTGACAATGAGCACAGAACGAAAGTAAAAGTAAGCGTTCGTAACAATTCAGTACAAGTGAATTCCGAACATCCCGGCGGACCGCTCAACTCTACAGCGGAACGCCGGCGAACGAATTTCAGGAGGATTGTCATGCCGCACCTGGCCAGCTTCCGACTTCCAGTTCTTTTTCTTGCCGTGGTCTGCTGTGCCTCCTCGGTCCCAATGTGGGCGCAAAAAGATGCGGGCAGCATTGTCGGAACTATCAAGGACCAGACCGGCGCGACGGTGCCGAACGCCAAGGTTACGGTGAGTGATGTGGAGCGCGGCATTCGCCTAGAAACAACGACCAACGAATCGGGCGAGTACGTCGCCGGCCCGCTGCGCGTGGGGCGCTACACGGTTACGGTCGAGCATCCGGGATTCAAGAAGTCAGTCACGCCGCCCGTGGACCTGGATGTGCAGCAGCGGATCGCTTTGAATGTCGCGCTGCAGGTTGGCCAGATATCGGAATCCATCGAAGTCACCGCCGCGACTCCTCTGCTCGAAACTGAAACGTCTGAGTTGGGCCAGGTGGTGGACAACAAGCGCATGGCCAACTTGCCACTCAACGGCCGCAACTTCGCCCAGCTTGCGCTGCTGACGGCGGGCACGGCGCCCAGCGAACCCGGCGCGCGCGATGAAGGCGGATTCGGATTTTCCGCCAATGGAGCCCGGTCGTTGCAGAATAATTTTCTACTCGATGGCGTGGACAATAATTCCAACCTGCCTGACTTGCTGAACGAAACGAATTACGTGATCCAACCGTCGGTGGAGGCGATCGAGGAATTCAAAGTCCAGACCAACGCCTACAGCGCCGAATTCGGCCGGGGAAATGGCGCCATCATCAACGCCACGATCAAGTCCGGCACCAACCAGTTTCATGGCAGCGCCTACGAATTTCTGCGCAACGAGAAGCTCGATGCCAAGAATTTCTTCGACGATCCCAACAGCCCGATCTGCCCCTTACAAGCAAAACCAGTTTGGCTTTACCATTGGCGGACCGATCGTTCGCAACCGCACATTTTTCTTCGCGGACTACGAAGGGTTGCGGATCCGGCAGGCGCAGACGCTGACTTCTTTTGTCCCCACGGCGGCGCAGCAGTCCGGCGATTTTTCCGACCAACTGGATTTGACCAGCCCGCAACAGGCTTTGGCGGCCGACCAGGTGACCATGATTCCCGCGCTGGATTGCGCCGGGCATCCAACGTTTGCGGGAGAAATCTTCAACGCGCGTCAGACCCAGAACAGCGGGATTTATGCCAGCGGGCTGTGCGGAGTTCCCTTTGGACCGTATGACGCCAGTGGCAACCCGACGAATATCATTCCGCAAGGCCAGATTGATCCGCTCTCGTTGGCGATTGCCAAACTTTATCCCTCCCCCAATGTCAACGGAAACGGATTTAACTTTCTCTCGAATCCAGTGCGCAGCGAAACCCGCAACAATTTTGACGTTCGCATCGACCAGAAATATACCGAGAAGGACTACGCCTTCTTCCGTTTCAGCTATGAAGACCAGCCCAGTCTGATTCCAGGTCCCTTCGACACGACGGGAGGCGATGGCGGCGGGTTTTTCAGCGGCGTGGAAGACAACGCCTATCGCAGCTTCGCCACCAGCTGGACGCACCTGTTCCGCAACAACCTGACTAACGAATTTCGGCTCGGCTATAACCGAGTCAATTCACAGCGCCAGCAGATCAATGCGGATAAAACCAGTGAAGAGTTGCTGAACTTCCCCGGCGGTTTCCCCGGAATCCCGAACGTGCCCGGAAACGGCGGTTTGCCGCAGTTGACGTTTAACGACATCAACCAGATTGGCAGCCCGACATTTTTGCCGTCGCACGAAGTGCAGAACACTTACGGCCTCTCGGAAAATCTGACCTGGGTACATGGCAGTCACTCCTTCAAGTTCGGGACCGACATCCGATCTGAAGAGTTCACGATTTTCCAGCCGGCAGCGCCTCGCGGCACGCTCGACTTTGGCCCGGGGTTCACCGATAACCCTGCGGTGCCATTCAGCGGCGGCTCCGGATTCGCGTCCTTCCTGGTCGGATTAAGCGATGGCGGCAGCATCAACAATCTGCACAACATTGACTATCACCACCAGGTTTATGCCTTTTACGCGACAGGACGACTGGAAGGTCACGCCGAATCTCACTCTCAATCTGGGGCTCCGCTACGAACTGTTTACCACCATCAAGGAACGGAACAACGAGCTCGGCACGTTTGATCTTTCAACCGGTGCCCTGATCGTACCCAAAGGCGTGACCGCGCAGCTGACGCCCCAGCTGGCCGCGATCGTTCCCGTGCAAGCCACTGCCACTCCGGGGCTGATTTCTCCTGACACCAACAATTTCGCTCCCCGCATCGGCCTGGCGTATAAGGTGAGCCCGAAGTTTGTAGTGCGCGCGGGTTACGGCATCTTTTACGGCGGAGACGAGGCCGGACCATACTCGAATCCGAGCATGGGATTCAATCCGCCGTTCTTCGTCAGCAAGAATTTCAACCAACCCTGCGGTGCGGCTTCGGCCAATCCCGGCGACCGTGGACTGTTCCCTGCCCGGCATACCAACACTGTCCAGCGGCTTCCCGGCGAATTCTCTGACCGATCCAGAGCCGCCGCCGCTCTTCTTTTCGCTCGATCCCAAGCTGGTCACGCCGTACATGCAGCAGTGGCACCTGTCCACGCAGTACGAATTACCGTCGAACACTGTGTTTGAAGTCACCTATGCGGGATCGCGTGGCTTAAAGCAGTACATCTATCTGAACGGCAACCAGGCTGAGCCCAATCCCGATCCCAATTTGCCTTTTGCGGACCGGCGCCCCCTGCCCCAGCTCGACGGTTTCATCGGCTGGTTCCGCTCGGCAGGCTTTTCGAATTACAACTCGCTGCAAACCCGGGTCGAGAAGCGTTTCTCGCACGGGCTCACGTTCCTGGCGTCCTACACCTGGGCCCATGCTCTGGACATCGCGTCGAATGCCGATCTCGGTGCACAGAACGGCGGCGACTTCCGCGATTTCAGGAACCCCTCGCAGGAATACGGCAACTCTGATTTCGACATCCGCCATCGTTTCGTTTTCAGCTACCTGTACGAACTGCCGATCGGTCACGGGAAACGAATGCTGGGCGATGCCAGCGGAGTACTGAACCAGATCGTCGGCGGTTGGCAGGTTGGCGGGATTACTTCGGTCTCAAGCGGAAACTGGTTCACCATACTGGACGACAACGGCGTGGCAAACTCAGACGGCCAGCAACGGCCCGACCTGATCGGCGATCCGCGCGGCACGCCTTGCGTGCCCAATACCTTCTTCAACACCTGCGCGTTTGCCGATCCCCCGTCAGGATCGTTCGGCAACGTCAGCCGCAACAGCGTGCAAGGGCCGGGTTACCAGATCTGGGATTTCTCGGTTTTCAAGAACTTTGCGATCACCGAGCGCACCAAGCTGGAATTTCGCGCTGAGTTTTTCAACGTGTTCAATCATCCCAATCTTCAGTTCGCCAAATCGGGGCCGCAAAACTCGATCAATACGACTACATTTGGCACGCCGCAGTTCGGATTCCTGACCGGGGCCCGCGATCCGCGCCAGATCCAGTTGGCGCTGAAATTGTCGTTCTAGAAAAACGGCGTTCTATAGAATGGTGGTCTGCTCATGAGATGCCATCTGTCGCGCGTTCTGCTGGTGGTGTGTCTGCTCTTCCCAGTGTCTTCTTTCCACAGCAACCGCACAGCAATCTCCCAACCTCACTGAACTCGGCAGTGGATGGAGGATGACGTCGGCGAAGAACGTCACTGTCGACGATGCCTTGGTCTCGCAAACTACATTTGACACTTCTCATTGGTATGCAGCGCAGCACATGCCCGCCACGGTTTTGCAGATCCTGCAGGAAAACGGAGTCTACAAGGACCTGTATTTCGGCATGAACCTGGCCGCTCCGGGAGATCTCTGGAAACAGGATTGGTGGTATCGAACCACGTTCATCGCGCCGCCCGGCCGCGAGGTCTACTCTCTCATTTTCAAAGGGATCAATTACCGGGCTGATATCTGGCTGAACGGGCACAAGGTGGCGAATCGCGCGACGGTTGTCGGTATGTACGATGAGTTCGAATTCAACGTCACCGAATTTATCGTGCCCGGCGGCTCCAACGTTCTGGCGGTGAAAGTCACTCCCGAGCAGAGCCTCGAAGGAGCGAACGGCATCGAACTGGGCGACAGCTGGCTGGACTGGATCAACTGGAAATATCTGGGCTACCACGATCCTCAGAAAGCATCTGGATATCCCATTCGTGCCCGACAGAAACGCGGGCAGTATGGAAGCGGGTATTTCTCAGCAGCACAGGCGCGGTGACGATTCGAAATCCTTACGTCGCCACCGACCTGCCACTTCCGGCGACCACCCCGGTGGCTTTGACCGTCTACTGCGACTTGAGTAACAACACGGCCAAGCCGGTGTCCGGCACCTTGTCCGGAGAAATCTCACGTCCAGGCAAAGAAACATCAAGTTCCAAACAGACATGTGCGGCTATTGCGAAACCAAACGAAAGAGATCGCATTCACGCCGACCGATTATGCTCAGCTTACGGTGCGGATCCCGATCTGTGGTGGCCTTACAGTGGGGAGAAGCAAAACTCTATCACTTGAAGTTGGGATTCAAAGCCGACGACAAGGCTGAGATTTCCGACTCGCAGGCGATCGACTTTGGCATTCGCAAGATTACTCAGTCCCGCGATTCGGACAACAGTTTTCCCGACATCGGCACCGGCGGCAACTTCTACCTGCAGATCAATGGGCGCGACTACCTGATTCGCGGTGGCGTGTACTCGCCCGATCTGCTCTTCCGGAACGATCCGACGCGGGACGCGAACATCATGCACTACGCCAAAGATCTTGGCCTGAACCTGCTGCGCTGGGAGCTGAAGATTGCCGACGACACCATGATTGAACGGGCTGATCGCGAAGGTATGCCGGTCATGCTGGGATTCATGTGCTGCGCGCAATGGGAGCACTGGGACCTGTGGAATGCCGAGGATCAGTGGGTGGCCCGGGCCAGCCTGCGGGCGCGCATTCGCGAGTTGCGATCACATCCTTCGGTCGTGATCTGGGCCAACGGCAGCGATGGACTGCCGCCGGATCCGGTGTTGAACGACTATCACCAGATTCTGAGAGAGGAACACTGGCAGAATGCCGTGGTCGATACCGTCTCGCATGTGAACCGAGACTGGAGCGGCATTCACATGGCGGGGCCATATGTGTGGCGGCCTCCTTATTACTGGTTCAGCGACCAGTACGGTCCGGCGCGGGGTTCGTCGGCGGAAGAGGGGGACAACGAAACCATTCCGCCACTCGAGAGTCTGAAGAAATTCATTCCGTCGGACAAGTTGTGGCCGATCAACGAGTACTGGTACTTTCACTCTGGAGCAAACGAAGGAAACAATACGCTGGAAAATATCCGGCGTGTCATTGACAAACGGTACGGGCCCTCCACCAGCGCAGAGGAATTTTCTCGCAAGGCGCAGCTGGCTCACTACGAGGACGTGCGCGCGCAGTATGAGACCTACGCCAGTCACTGGTCCGATCGAAAGATGATGATCCACTGGATGATGAATAATCCCTGGCCATCATTTTTCGGACATCTGTTCGATGACTACTTCAAACAAGGTGGCGGATATTTCGGCGCCAAGAAAGGTCTGCGCCCGCTCAACGTGGTTTGGGATTACTACGCGACCGGAGACCGCAGCCAGGCCAAGCTGTACGTGGTCAACCAGACTTCCGAGGCCCGCAACAATCTGAGCGTGGCGGTGGAGTTCTTCAACCTGGAGGGAACCCGGCAGTATTTCTCGGAAGATCGGCGGCTTCAGCATCGCGGCGAACACTTCCCGCGAAGCTATGACGGTGCTTCGGGTTCCGAAGCTGGCTTCTACTCACCTGGTGCGCGCCGCGTTGATGACCGCGACGCGTGAGGTGCTGGCGGAGAATGTGTATTGGGAATCCACCACGGACGACGATCTGGGCAACGCCAAGAATGACGAACAATTCAAGACCGACCTGGCCAAGTGGGCGGACATGTCAGCCCTGAATACCATGCCCCGGAGCGATCTGGATGTTTCCGCCCAGGTCTCCGACTCGAACGGGGAAAAGCAGGTGATCATCACGCTTACGAATCCCTGCAACCGGGTGGCGTTTTTTGTGCGCGCGGAAGTCACCCAGGGAGCCGATGGAAACGAGATTCTGCCGATTACCTACGACGATAATTACATCACGGTCTTTCCGCATGAGATCCGGACGATCGTCGCGAGATTTGCGACGTGCGCGGGTGGATCCGCGCCGGGCGGCCTCTGGGCCGGCCCTGCGAGTCGAGGGCTATAACGTTGCAAAGAAAGTTATTTCGCTGAAGTAACCACCAGGCCAGGTTACCAACGGGCGGCGAGATAGCCCATTCGGGCCATTCCCGCACCCCTCCCCTGCACGTAGGATGTTCTTGAACAATCTTTCGGGGGAGGGCTTGTTCGACGAGCGTCCCACGACTCAAACGAGTCTGGGACGTTTTGTTTTGTGACCTCCGGAAGCCCGTCTTTGCGCCTCAAGTGGACGATCCATACCATGAATATATTGCGACGCGTACTCGCGGTTGCGTTGTTTGTCGGCGCTGCCACACTGGCGCAGGACGCTCCAGCCGAGCCGGCAATTCGCAGAATGCGCTCTGCCCACATTCCACGAAACTTTTTCCGGCGGAACTCTGGATCAAACCAAATGGTTCATCGACACCGGACAGGCTCCAGGAAATATTGCACGGGGTGAACCACGGCACGCTTAGCGCAGACCACGTCGACCTTTCTACCGGGCATGCTGCGGCTCAAGCTGACCCAGAACGTTGCTGGCCCTCTGGCTACCTCGACCGGAGCGGAGATCCGCTCGAAACAGTTATTCGGATATGGGACTTACGTGTGGGTGGCACGGGCAGCTTCGACCTCGGCCACGCCTCGCGGCGCCGGTTCCGCGGTTTCAGGCACGGTCTTCGATGTATTTAACTTCATCAACGACAGCGAGACGGAAATTGATTTCGAGTATCAGGGACAATCTCCGGCGACGCTCGAAATGACCAATTATTCGACGGTGTCGCACAGCCAGAGCAGCTCGACTCCCGTCCCCGGCGCCGACAACAGCTTTCACGAGTACAAGTTTGTCTGGAATGCCGGCGAAGATCGAGTTCTACGTTGATGGGACGCTGGTGTCGACCCACACGGAACACATTCCTTCCGCGCCCGCCGCGGTACTGATCAATCTTTGGGGAACGAATTCCGCTTCGTTTGGTGGAGTGGCGACTCATGGAGCCACCAGTTACCTTTACGTCTCGTCATTTTCCTACACTGCTGCGCACTAGACCATCCAGGGTCTGCTTTCGTAACTTGTGAAAACTTGGCTCATTGCGGCTTCAGAACGATTGAACCATCCGCCGGCCTTTTCGAAGTCGCCAGCTGTACGACCGAAATCTTTCCGTGAGTCACGATTTGGTCCCCGGTAGCCTTCGATAACGTTCGCAGCGCGTTCGGACGGTCCACTTCTGCATAAGCTTCGGCAGTTCCAACGAAGAGCACATCGGTTTCAACCCAATCGCGTTGGCGGTCTACGTGCGGATCTATGCGATGCGACCACTTCGAAGTTGTATCCGACTCGTTCGCGATGTGCCGCCGACCCGAGCTCGCAAAGCTCAACTGATATAGTATTTTCAATCACTCTCTTGCCCGCCCGGGTGGCGAAACTGGCAGACGCACAGGACTTAAAATCCGAGAACTAACACTCGCGCAGTAATTTGCAGTAAGCCGCATTGGCTCGCAGACAAGCGAACCATGGTTGATTCTACACAGGATAGTCGAAGGGTACGGCGCTCCGGTAGCTCGCAACATTTCGTAGGGCCCCGCACGATTTTCGCCCTCCAAGTGCCACCACAAACCGACACATTTCAGATCGTGGCCTCTATCTTTTGGAGCAGTTCGGAGAGTACTACAATGGTCGCCACAGTAGGCCTGACCCAACGAATGACATCATCGTCTTGGGAAGTCGCAACTGTGACCGATCACCGGTCGGAAATTAGGCCCAAGAATGTTTGCATAACCCAACGAGGCGGACGGCACACTCGCTTGACTCAACGGCGCCTCGAGTTAGCACAGCACCATAGCTTCTAGCGCCGGCTTGTTCCTGATCAGCACGCTCGGACCTTTGGTAGAGATCAGCATCTTGGTCCGCAATTCGGTCAGGGCCCGGGTAACGGTCTCGCGGGTCACTCCGACGACCTGGGCAATCTCTTCATGGGTCAAGGTCAAATTGAAGCGGATGCCTTTCGGCGTTTCCTGTCCATGGACAGCCGATTCCAGCAGGAAGCACGCCATTTTTTCCGTCGCCGAAGGAGTCAGGCCCAGATAACGAATCTGATGGCAGGCTCCCCGGTAATACTTGGTGAATTGCTGCATCGCGTTGATCGAGGCATCGCCATGTTCATGTAACAACTTCATAAAATCGTCGCGCCGGATGAAATCAACTTGGCAGGGTTGAAGGGTCTCGGCGGTAACTTCGTGGGGATCTCCGGAGACGGCGGAGTGCAGACCCAGCAGTTCACCCGCTTCAACCACGCGCACGATTACGGTTTTTCCGCCAGGCGACGCCATGCTCAGTTTCACGCGACCCTTGCAAAGCATGTACACTCCACGCGGTACCTGGCTTTCGACAAACAAGACAGCCCCGGCGGGATACGTGCTGGTAAATTTCATCTTCTGGAAATCTGCCAGAGTTTCCGAGTTCATCTGGCAGAAGAATCCGTCTTGTCGCATAGGGCAGGTTGCGCAATCATCTGTCATTTCCATCCCGTAAGGTGCGTGTATCGCCATTTATTAGCTCCTCTTTCCCTGAAACTGTTCAGAGTTTGTGTTCGTGCCCTCCAAGACCTGCCGGAGGAAACCCGAAGCACCATTGAGAGCAACACCTTCTCTCTGCATTCGCAGGAGCAAGTCCCGCCCTCTTGCGTCAATGAAACTCACTGCGTCCAGGTCGATACTAATTGGCTCTCCGCCTGTCATCTTTACCGATGTAAGCCAAGCCTTTCGCAATTCATCCACCCACGGCCCCTTAACGGCGCCCTCCAGCTTTAGGAAGACGGACATCGGAAGTCTCTCTGAATGGTGATCCTGAGCACGCTCTGATAAGGAGCACGGCCGTTGCCAACAAGCGCGATCATCGCCCTAGGCATTTAACTTATTAAATATGAATGAGATAGGGTTGGTCCCAAGGCAAAGAAGCGGCTTGAATGGATGTAATAGAAGACCTGGTGACGAGACGACATATCGTCAGCGGCGGCATTCCGTCAGTTCCTAGCGGACTGCTACCCGGAGTTGACTTACTTATATGTCGGGGCAAAGGCGGAATCCTTTCCGGGGTTGCCCCTCCGTCGCCGATCCTAGAAACTACGTTGCCTTAGCCTTGATCTCAATCGCTTTCGCCTTGGCAGCTTTTGGCATGGTCAACTGCAGGACGCCATTCTTCAAAGTTGCGGTGGTTTTCTCCGCATCCACACTCGCCGGCAGATCGACAGTTCGCAGGATCTGGTTCGAGCAAAATTCGGAATAGACCGTCTTGCTTTTCTTCTCTTCTTCTCTTGTCTCGGTTTCGCGCTTGCCGGTGATGGTCAAGCGGCGCGGTTCGACGCTGACTTCGATCTCTTTCTCGCTGAAACCAGGCACCTCAACCTTGACCTCAAGGCTATCTTCCGCCTCAGCGATGTTCACGTGAACCGGATGAAGCATATCCATTTCAGCCTTGAACCAGTCTTCGAGGTCATGACCGAATCTCCGACCGTTTCCTTCGAAGATTTCGTACGCCCTCTGCGTAATTGCTTGGGACATCTTGTTAATCCGATCCATCAGATTCTCGACCGGAGTTAATGTGATCGGTTTTTCCTCAGCTCGCTGTACTGCAACGGATGTTGCCATGACTCATTTCCTCATTTTCCTGGGGTAGTCAGTGCCGGCTCCTGCGGGCCCGTTCCTGACATTTCAGGGAACCAACGTAGCCGGTGCTGGCAAACACAGAATCGCAGAGGGCGTGCGATGACGCAGTGATGGAGATCACGGATTGCGGTGATTTGTCACTACCAGAACCGAGTCAGACTGGATCACACTTGTTGACGAAGGATTTTCAGCTTCTGCATGCGCGAGTTTAAGGTTGTGCGATTCATGCCCAGGCGCTCGGCCGCGCCGCCCGGTCCACCGATCTTGCCTTTCGTTTCTTTGAGGACACGGATGATGTGTTCCCGCTCAATGTCCTCCAGGGCCGAAGAAGTGGAGGGCGAACCAGCGTCTGCCGGCTACGGGCTCAAAAGCAGGAATCTTCAAGACGGAACCGCTGGATAGAATAACCGCGCGCTCGATGACGTGTTCCAGTTCGCGAATATTGCCTGGCCACGAATATCGGCACAGTGCCTGCATCCCCTCCGGCGGTACGGTTTCGATGTTCTTCTTCATCCGGTGGGAGAACTTCGACAGGAAATATTGGACCAGCAGCGGGATGTCCTCGCGCCGCTCGCGCAGCGGCGGCACCATGATGGGAAAAACATTCAGCCGATAAAACAGGTCACTACGGAATTGCCCCGAAGCTACCAGTTTCCCCAGGTCGCGGTTGGTGGCGGCGACAATACGAACGTCAGTTGTAATCGTGCGCGTGCTGCCCAGCCGTTCGAACTCTTTTTCCTGCAATGCGCGCAACAATTTCGGCTGCAACTCAAGCGGGATATCCCCAACCTCATCCAGAAAAATCGTTCCCTGATGAGCTAATTCCAGCCGTCCCACCCGGGCTGCGATAGCGCCGGTGAAAGCTCCTTTTTCGTGACCGAACAGCTCGCTTTCAAGCAGGCCAGCTGGGATAGAGGCGCAATTGACGCGAACGAAGGTGTGGTCGTGGCGCGGGCTCAGATTGTGGACCGCGCGTGCGAGCAATTCTTTTCCGGTGCCTGTTTCTCCCAGAATCAATACCGTAGAGTCTGTCGACGCAACCGTTTCGATTTGTTTCAAGACCCGTCTGATCGGCTTGCTGTGGCCGATGATTTCCTCAAAGTTAAACTCGGTTTTCAGCTCGTCTTCGAGATATTGCTTCTGCTCTTCGAGTTGGTCCTTCAGTTCCGAAATGCGCCGGAACGCCAATGCATTGCCGAACGCTATGGCCACCTGCCCTGCGATCTGGGTGAGTATGTTCACGTCGTCATCGGTAAAGTTTCCCGGATGCCGGCTGAACACGTTCAACGTCCCCAACACACCTTCCCGCCCGATCAGGGGAATCCAGCAGCCGGACTTCAGCGACTGATGGGCGAATTGAGGCGGTATTTCGAAAGGCCATTTTTCGTCAGCCTGCCCCTTGAGCAGCAGAGGCTTCCGGGTCGTGTACGCCCAGCCCGCCGGCGAGTTGCCCAGAGAAACCAAAGGCTCTTCCCCTGAACGAACATACTTCAGGGCCAGCCGACGCCTCAAGCACATGCATGCGCAGCATCCTAGTTGGCGCATCGTAAAGCGCCAGCGCGGCATAGTCGAACGGCTTGACCTGTCGGACACAGGTGGCAACCGCAGACAGTAACTGCCGGATGTCGAGATTCGAGACCAGTGCGTTCGTCACTTCCAGCAGAAAGGCTTCGCGGGCGCGCTTTCCTTCGGTGATGTCTCGCGTGACTTTGGTGAAGCCCAACAGGTTGCCGTCTTTGTCATGCAGAGCCGTGATCACTACATCCGCCCAGAAGCGCGAACCATCCTTCCGGAGTCGCCAGCCTTCCTCTTCCCAACGGCCTTCCGCGGCGGCTGAACTAAGCTCCTCGTTCGGCTTGCCACGGTCAAGATCCTCGGAGGTGTAGAAACGATGAAAAGTGCTGCCCAATGATTTCGTCGGCGGTATAGCCCTTGATTTTCCGCGCGCCCTCGTTCCAGCTCAGGATTTTCCCAGTGGGGTCGAGCATGAAAATGGCATAGTCCTTGACTTCTTCCACCAGCAGACTGAAACGTTCCTGGCTTAGCCTCAAGGCTTCTTCCGCTCGCTTGCGTTCGGTCACATCACGAATCGCAGCCGTCACCAGAACACCGTCCGGTTCCTCCAGGGGGCTCAGGCTGATCTCGACTGGAAATGTGGTGCCATCTTTACGGCGTCCGAGCAGTTCGAGACCGGTGCCCATAGGACGGGGGTGAGGTACGCTGTAATAGGCGTCCCTGTGCTGCGGATGTTTTTGGCGAAAGCTTTCGGGAATCAGAATCTCGACTGGCTGGTTGAGCAGTTCTTCTCGGCTATAGCCGAACATGCTTTCGGTCTGCGAGTTGACCAGCAGCATCCGCCCGTTGCGATCCACAATGACCATGGCGTCGGGCGCTGCTTCCAGCAGACGGCGAAATTTTTCGTCCCCGTGGCTCACGCCTTTATTGTAGTTGGTTCCTGGTTGCCGGCGCGAAACCGGGCCTTCAGCAGGTAACTATCACTCCGCGAGACACGCACTTAGCCGGGATATCGGACAAGAACAGACAGTCCGGACGGCCTCGCCGTCCGGCAAGTTTCCGTGTCGCGGCCGGATCACTACTCCCAGGCCGAGGTGATATTCAAGCACGTGAGTTCGAGAGCACCCGTCGCAAAGCCAAAAATGTCTTACGCAGCAGCCGACGACCCCAGGCGTTTCAGCGTCCGGCCGATTGTTGTGAAAACGAAACAACCGTCCCCGACGATAGTCGAAAGCTTTCGTGCAATCCGGATTTGAACATTCGAAGGACATTGCCTTGCCGCTCCATCGGTTCTTCTAGGCCTGGCCCACCGTCTTCCCCGTGGCGAGGTCGGACTGGCGTTGAGTTCGCTCGAGCTCCAGCTTCTGAATCGTGTTCATGAGCCACTCGCTCACGGCGTCCTCCAGTTCCTCCGGGGTGCTCCATTGTTGCAACGACTGGATGGTATCGTTTCGTTCGTTCAGGGAAATGTGGTGACACGGGGGTTTTCCTTCACGAAATTCCGCCGGCACCAGCGACATCAGGACACATTCAGAGCAAGGTCTCTTGCGTTCCGGATCGCCATAATTCAAGCAGGTCGGAGAATCCTCGAAGATGAATTGGGGGCGCCATGAGGACTCCTTGCGGTAGCCTCCACCCTTGAGGAACTCCAGTTCCAGCTTCAAGACTTCGAGGAGATCGCGCTTTTTGCTTGCCATATGCATCCTCCCAACTAACGATTCCCAGTCTGTTCCCGAATCGGTTCCAATGGCTGTGAGCCACATCACTCGGCCGCGTGGTCAGGCTCACCTGCAAGTCAAAACGCGAATGACTCTCGGGGAGGAACCATTGGGGAGCGGCCAAATCGAGGGGCAAGGCTGTCACTCTGGGCAGAGATCGATTTCAGCCGCGAGCGCAGACAATCGCAGCTTTCATTTGCCTGACACTTGTCCTCTACGACCACGTTCTTCACTTCCAGCAGAGTGGCCGCAGGAGTGCAGCCCTCCTGCATGACGATCGAGCACGGCCGGACCGGCAATCCGATTCACGCGCTCAAAGAAATCTCCCACATACACATCCGGAAGGTAACTGCTCACCAGCAGGATGTCGTATTCCCCGGATTTCAGGAGTTCCAGGGCTTCAAGTCCGCTCCACGTGGCGATCGAATCGAACCCTGCCCGCTGTAACATCACTCCAAGTCTGCCGGATTCTTCTTCGTTGTTATCGACGATGAGGACCCGTTTGTTCCGTGATTCAGCCATAGTAAGATACCTTCCGTTCTGACATTGAGAATGGCGGAAGACCGCTGACGCGAGTCATCCGGAGCCATCCTGCTATCGGCTCGTTGGCAGAGTTTCCTTCTTGTTGACGCGACCGCGTCTCCGCAACGTCTGGTCCGTTGTTGTCACTGACTCTTGCAACAACTTCGTTGATTCCGCCACGACCTCTGCTTCCTTTGCGTCAGTGCGTGACTTTATCTCTCGCCGTTCTCCCGTGTCTGCCATACGCTCTCCTTTGTAATACCAGTCTTGTACATTTTCGCCTTGCTGCGCCGACCCGTCTGTGACCGCCCTCACAGCTCGCGGTGATCGTTCCGTTTTAGTCTCACGATCGTGCAACGTAGGAGCTGAGCACGCGCATATAGTTGCCGCGCTCGAAAGCAGCCGGATCAGATACGGAACGTTGGCTCATACTGCCGCGCATTTGCCGGATCGACTCGTATTCGTGCTCTTCCATCCAATAACTCAGGTCCTTGAGCACAGAAGCCACGTGATCAATTCCATGTTGTAGAAGCGCGGAGGTCATCATCGCCACATGCGCTCCCGCCATCATGGATTTCAGGACGTCCTCCGCACTGTGCACACCGCCCGTGACCGCCAGGTTGGCGCGAACCCAGCCGTAGAGAATGGCGACCCAGTGCAGCCGCAGCAGCAGTTCTTGCGGACGGCTCAGCGTCAGGCTGGGCACGACTTCGAGAGATTCAATGTCGAAATCAGGCTGGTAAAAGCGATTAAAGAGGACCAGCCCGTTCGCGCCTGCCGCGTCCAGTTGTTTACCCATGTTCGCGATCGCGCTGAAGAAGTGCGAAAACTTCACCGCGACCGGAATACTGACATTCGCTTTGACCTGTCGTACCAGATCGCAGTAGTTCTGCTCGACGTCGGCGCCGATGATATTGGGATCGGTAATGATCGCGTAGATGTTCAGCTCGATCGCGTCCGCTCCCGCTTGCTCCATCAGGCCGGCATACCGGGCCCAGCCTCCGGGAGAAACTCCGTTCAAGCTGGCGATCACCGGAATGGAGACTCGTTCCCTCGCCTTTCGTATGAGCTCGAGATAGCCATCGGCGCCGAGATTGTAGGTATGCAGGTCCGGCAGGTAGTTGAGCGATTCCGCAAAGCTTTCGCTGCCCCGCGAAAGATCGGAGTCGACCGCGCGGCTCTCCAGATCGAGCTGTTCTTCAAAAAGCGAGGGCAGCACCACAGCGCCTACTCCGGCGTCTTCCAGATGCCGTATGTTTTCCAGCGACTCACACAGCGGAGATGCCGAGGCCACAATCGGAGACTTCATCGGCAAGCCGAGATACGTGGTTGTGATGTCGATCATTTCTCTTCTCCTGCGGTGACGGGTTGAGGCCTCGATGAGGCTGGCTCGGAGGTAACACTGCCAGGAGCTTCTGCATCCCCGGGCATGGCGGCGCGGTTTGCGTAGACACCCCACTGCCGGTGAACATCCTCCTGGGCGAGGTGGAGCAGTTCACGCGCCGTTTCCGGATTGCTTCGTGCCAGCATGGTGTAGCGGGCTTCCTGATACGCGTATTGCTTGAATGGAATACTGGGCGCCCGGGAATCAAGCTGAAAAGGATTTTTCCCTTCCAGGCGTAGCTCAGGGTTGTAGCGCATCAATGGCCAGTAACCTGAGAGCACGGCGGCTTTTTGCTGCGCCATACCCTGGCTCATGTCATAACCGTGGGCAATGCAGTGGCTGTAAGCGATGATCAGTGAGGGCCCGTCAAAGGCCTCCGCTTCGAGGAATGCCTTGACTGTATGCGTGTCGTTGCCTCCCATGGCTACACGGGCAACGTAAACCGATCCGTAGCTGATGGCCTCCATCGCGAGGTCCTTCTTGCCGGCTTGTTTTCCTCCGGCGGCGAATTTCGCCACCGCTCCTCGCGGCGTTGCCTTGGACATCTGCCCGCCGGTATTCGAATAAACCTCGGTGTCGAGCACCAGGACATTGACGTTCATGCCCGAGCCCAGAACGTGATCGAGTCCACCGGCGCCGATGTCATAGGCCCATCCGTCGCCGCCGACCAGCCAGACGCTCTTGCGCACCAGCGTCTCGGCGATCGCCTGCAGGTCGTGCGATGCCGGCGTATCCAGCGAGCCGATCTTCTGCATAAGCTCGGCTACGCGTTTCCGCTGAGCTTCGATTCCGGCCTCGTTCGACTGGTCTGCATTCAGCAGCGCGTTCACAAGAGAATCGCCGAGCTGCGAGGCCAGCTGCGTCACCAGTTGACGTGCATAGTCTGCCTGTTTATCCACGGCCAACCGCATGCCCAGACCAAACTCGGCGTTGTCTTCGAAAAGCGAATTGGACCATGCTGGACCGCGCCCCAGTGAATTGGTCGTGTACGGAGTTGTTGGCAGATTGCCCCCGTAGATGGACGAGCAGCCGGTTGCATTCGCAATCATCAGGCGATCGCCAAAGAGTTGAGTGAGCAACTTGATGTAGGGCGTTTCACCGCAGCCCGCGCACGCCCCGGAAAACTCGAAGAGCGGCTCCAGAAGCTGGACGTCTTTCACCTGACCGTGGGAGAGCTGGCTCCGGTCCGGGTCTGGAAGTTTGGTGAAGAAATCCCAATTGGCGCTCTCAGCCTCGCGAAGCGGCGCTTGCGGCTGCATATTGATGGCTTTGTGTTTTGACTCGCTTTTGCTCTTTACGGGGCAGACCTCGACGCACAGTTCGCATCCGGTGCAATCCTCCGGAGAAACCTGAAGCGTGTAGCGGAGATTGTCGAATTCACGCCAGCGCGGCTTTTCCGACTTGAACCCAGCGGGCGCACCGCCCAGTAGCGAGGAGTCATAGACTTTCGCCCGAATGACCGCGTGGGGACAGACCAGACACGCATTTGCCACACTGAATGCAAAGCGGTTCGTCCCAGACTGGAATTCGTTGCGCGATATTTCGCTTTTCCCACACGGCTGTGCCCGTCGGGAACGTACCGTCGACAGGCATGGCGCTGACGGGAAGATTGTCTCCGCGACCCGCGATCATGGGGCCAATCACGTCTCGCACAAACCCCGGTGCACGCTCGGGAACAGGAGGCAGAACTCTCAAACTGCTGGTCGCCACGGAGGGAACGGCAACCTCGTGGAGATGGCTCAGAGTCTGGTCCACGGCAACAAAATTCTTGGCTACAACAGCCTCACCACGTTTTCCGTAGGTCTCGCGAATGGCGTTCTTGATGGCTTCAATCGCCTGTTCGCGCGGCAGAACGCCGCTGATCGCGAAGAAGCAAGTCTGCATAATGGTATTGATGCGGTTGCCCATCTCTGTCTCGCGCGCCACCTTGTACGCATCGATCAGGTAAAACTTGAGCTTCTTCTGGATAATGGTTTCCTGCACCGACTGCGGCAGGTGTTCCCATGTCTCGTCCGGTCCGAAGGGGGCATTGAGCAGAAACGTGGCACCGGGCTCGGCACAATCCAAAACACTCATGCGCTCGATAAATTGAAACTGGTGACAGGCAACAAAGCTGGCCCTGGTGATCAGGTAGGAGGAACGAATCGGACGGGGACCGAAACGTAGATGTGAAACCGTGACCGACCCCGCCTTCTTCGAGTCATACACGAAATAGCCCTGAGCATAGTTATCTGTATTTTTTCCAATAATCTTAATCGAGTTCTTGTTTGCCCCTACTGTTCCGTCCGAACCGAGTCCATAAAACAGGGCGCGGACCGTGCCGGGGTCCTCGGTAGAGAACTCGGAAATCGTACTCGAGGCTGGTGTGCGTAACATCGTCGCGAATCCCGACCGTAAAGTGATTCTTGGGAACGGATTTCTTGATTTCATCGAAGACAGCTTTCGCCATCGCTGGGGTAAATTCCTTCGATGCCAGACCGTAGCGTCCCCCGATGATCCGCGGAGGGTGTGAGCTCGTGTCATTTGCCAGCGTCGATTCGCTTAGCGCGGTCACCACATCCAGGTAGAGCGGCTCGCCCAGGCTCCCCGGTTCCTTAGTGCGATCCAGCACGGCGATGCTTTGCACTGTTTTCGGAAGTGCCGAAACAAACGCTTCGGCCGCGAAAGGCCGATAAAGCCGCACCTTCAACAGCCCAACTTTCTCACCTTGCTGCAGTAAATGTTCTGTGGTCTCTTCCACCGCCTCAGCCCCCGAACCCATCATCACAATCATCCGTTCGGCATCGGGGAGCTCCGATGTAGTCGAACTGCCGATAGCGTCGGCCAGTACGCTGGGCAAAGCGGTCCATTACATCCTGCACAATTGTCGGACACGCCCGGTAGTACGGATTGGTCGCTTCGCGGGCCTGAAAGAATACGTCGGGATTTTGCGCTGTGCCGCGCAGTAAAGGATGATCGGGCGATAATGCCCGCTCCCGATGTTGCCGGACCAAGGTGTCATCAATCAACTCACGCAGGTCGCTATCATCCAGCAGCGCGATCTTATTAACTTCATGGGAAGTACGGAAGCCGTCAAAGAAATGCAGGAAGGGGATGCGCGATTCAAGTGCGGCTGCTTGGGCAATCAGCGCAAAATCTGCAGCCTCTTGCACAGAATTCGAACAGAGCAAAGCAAAGCCGGTTGCGCGCGCGGCCATCACGTCGCTGTGATCGCCGAAAATCGAGAGCGCATGCGTAGCCAGGGCACGGGCGGCCACATGAATCACGGTCGGCGTCAGTTCACCCGCGATTTTGTACATATTGGGAATCATGAGAAGGAGCCCCTGGGAGGCCGTGAACGTTGTTCCCAGCGCTCCAGCCTGAAGCGCCCCATGTAGAGCGCCTGCCGCGCCTCCTTCACTTTGCATTTCGATGACCGTGGGTACTGCGCCCCAGATATTCTTGCGCCCTTCTTCTTTCCACTGGTCCGCCCACTCCCCCATCGGCGACGCGGGCGTGATGGGGTAGATGGCAATCACTTCATTAAGCCGATACGCTACCGAGGCGGCAGCTTCATTTCCGTCCAGAATGGCTGTGTTCTCGGTCATATTTCTCTCCCGCTCTTATCAACAATCATCTTTACCAAGCGCGGGTCCGAACTACAGTGGTTGAGGTCACCGGGGGAGGTGATCAGCGTCACTGCGGGTTTGTGCGAGATGCCTCTAAATGGTGCCTGTGTAGGAGCACCGCCATCCTAAGAGGAGGCAATACCATGGAAGCACTTCAGACGAACGCGCGCATATCGATCAACAACATCCTGGTAACGACCGATTTCTCACAGACCTCAAAGAATGCTCTGCCGTTTGCGGCCGCTCTAGCCCGCCAATACGAGGCAAAGATTATTGTGGCGCACGCGGTTAGCCCGGAGCCGCATTTCAGCGTGCCTCTGGACCGCCTGCCTGTTGAAGCCGATCCGACGTGGCTAGAAGCGGAGACGAAGCTTGCGGAATTTATTCTCTGTCACTCTCGAGGTGTGAGACCCGACAAGGCGCTGTTAGAGCGAGGGAACGTTTGGGATGTGACCTCCGACCTCATCAAGAAGAACAAGATCGACCTTGTGGTTACGGGCACGCACGGGCGCCAGGGGCTGAAAAAGCTGGTGTTGGGATCGGAGGCGGAGAAGATTTACAGGAGAGCAACCTGTCCCGTATTGACCGTCGGCCCCCAAGTCCCTCCACTGAGAGGCACGAACTGGAAGCTCGAGACCATCCTCTTCCCCACTGACGGCTCGGAGAATTCCCTGAAAGCTCTTCCGTATGCGTTGTCTCTGGCAGAAGAGAACCAGGCTAACTTGATTTTCTTACAGCTGATGCCGATGGCTCCCACCCAGTATCGGGAATCTGACGAGGCCAGTGCCCGGGAAGCGATGCGGCTCATGGTGCCTTTAGAGGCCCAGGACTGGTGTAAACCTGAGTTCGTGACGCGCTTCGAGTTCCCCGCTGAGGGCATTCTGGCCTTCGCCAAGGAACGGAATGTGAACTTGATCGTAATGGGGGTGAGAAAATCGGGAGAGAGCGCTGTACCCGAACATCTGCCTTGGCCAATCGCCTCCCAGGTAGTTGCGCAAGCCCGGTGCCCGGTGCTGACGGTTCGCGGTCAGTAAGCTCCGCGAATCTGCTTTTCCAGTGGCGAGTCTAGTTCGTCGAAAGGAGCGCTGGTCATGAACCCAACCCACCATAGTTCACCGGCCCTCCGCTGGTTGGCGGCCGGCGCTGGACTTGCCACTGCTTTCTATGCCACTCGCGCCGGTCTCACCTGGTTGCAATACGGACATCCCCCTGGCCCGGACACGGACGAAGCCGACCGGTTGCTTGATGAGTTCATTTCTGCATACGAAGTGGTAGAACGTCATCATGTGCGTGTGGCCGCGCCAGCCGCGATTGCGCTAGCGGCGGCCTGCGACATGGATCTCGCGCAATCAGCGATCATCCGCGGCATCTTCAGAGGTCGGGAGCTGATCCTCGGCGCCCAGCCAAACAAGGTGCGCAGCCCGCGGACGCTACTGGCCTGGGCGAAGGAATTAGGATGGGCTGTGCTCGCGGAGATTCCTGCCCGCGAGGTCGTCCTTGGCGCTGTCACGCGTCCATGGGACGCTAACCCCGTATTCCGTCCCCTGCCGCCCCAGGAGTTTGCCGGCTTTCACGAACCCGGTTACGCAAAGATCGTGTGGACCTTGCGCGCCGATCCGATCAGCGCCACCGACTCTATCGCCCGCACCGAAACTCGCGTCGCGACAACCGACCAGGCCGCGCGCAAAGCCTTCCGGCGGTACTGGTCGTTGGTTTCGCCAGGGGTAGAAGTGATTCGATGGGTGTCCCTTCGACTCGTAAAAAAGGAAGCCGAATGCCGGATACGGCGTCGTCAGGCAACCGTGCGCAGGGCTGCCTTGAAAGACGAACCGATTCATCAAGCCATCCACCAATGAGTGAGAGACAACTGGATGAGCGAGATCCGATACAAAAGATTCTGAAAGCTGGCGCACTCTATTTCGCTCTCGTGTTTGGTGCCGGCTTCCTGCTTGGGACCGTCCGCACCCTGTGGATACTCCCGCGTTTTGGTACAAGGAGGGCCGAACTGATGGAGGCGCCCATCATGTTCGTGGTAATCGTTCTCTCCGCGCGTTGGGTCGCTCGCCGTCTCGCCGTACCACCTTCTTTCGCCCGGCGCCTTCCGGTCGGCTTGGTCGGGCTTGGCCTCTTGCTTCTTGCCGAATTCGCCGTTGTACTTTGCCTCCGCGGGTTAATGATTGCCGAGGATTTTGCAAGCCGGGATCCTGTGGCGGGAACCGTGTACATTGTAATGCTTATAGTCTTTGCTCTCATGCCGTTCCTCGTGATTCGAAGATCAGATTTGTGATCCACAATTGTGAGGGATCTTAGGACGGTGTCTGCTTCCATTTCTATTCGGATAATGATGGAATCGGACTAGCTTCCCGCTTACGCTCAAAGCGAAGTGCGAACCGACGGCGGGTGAAATGCGTACGCAGTGAGAGAATTCACTCCCCTCGGTGATTAAAATCACATCTTGCGGCAGGGCAAACGCTCCACTATTGCAAGTGTTGGTTGAGAGTGGACTCGAATGGGTGCGGCCATGAAGACTCCTGTGAAAAAGGGCCGAACACCGCTCCACACCATTGTGGTCCCTACGGATTTCCTCCCCGGCTCGACGTCCGCAATGGCGTGCGCGCTCGCTCTCGCTGCAACCGGAAAAGGCCGGGTCGTTGCCGTCTATGCGGTCGACCCTTTTGAGTACCGTTTTGGACCAAAAGATTTGCGGGATCAAAAAAAGCAAGAATTATGGACGCGAGCGCAGGAGGCAATGGCTCGGTGGTTGCAGACAAACAAGTTCTCCGATTGCACAACCAAAGTGGTTGAAGGTGAAGCCGGACCTGCAATTGCGACATTCATCGACCAGCGAGGCATCGACCTGACGGTACTGGGCACCTCGGCGCGCAGCCACGCTGCTCGGTTGCTCCTCGGATCGGTGGCAGAAGAGATCTTTCGGAAGGCCAATTGTCTTGTCCTTGTGCTCGGACCAAAGGCGCAACCGCGTCATCGCCGGCAGTTAAAGCACTTGGTATTTGCGACGGCCCTCGAGCCTCATTCCCTTACTGTCCTCGCTCGTCTTTCTAGACTGGCTCGGCACTTTGACTCGACAATATCCGTGATCCGCGCCGTTCATCCGGACATCCGCTCTCGCAGCGAGCGAGACAGGATTCAACGAGAGACCGAACTGAAGATAAGTGCGGCAGCCGATTCCGCCCTCCGCAAGCGAATAAGTAAGATACAGGTCGCATTCGGGCATCCGCTGAAGGTCATTACGAATTTCGCGAGTGTCAACAAAGCTGACGCGATTGTCATGGGTATTCGCGGTGGCGGCGAATGGGATCGAGCGACAACACACATTCCCTGGGCATTCGCGCATAGAGTGATTGCGGACGCTAGGTGTCCGGTTCTGACCATCCGAGGCTGATGTGGCACAAACGTTGCCGGGAGAGTCCGCCTCGAAGTTGTGGCGAGGATTGACCGATTCCGAAGCACAGAGGCGACTGCGCGAAATCGGCCCGAATACTCTTCCCGCAGCTCACAAGGCAACTCTTTTCTCGATAGCGTTCGCTACCCTGAAAGAACCCATGCTCGTGCTCTTGCTCAGCACTGGTGTGGTCTATCTACTGATTGGGGATTTGCGAGAAGCGATCGCGATTCTTGCCAGCATCTGCCTAGTAATTGGAATCTCCGTAGTGCAACAACAAAGAACCGAGCGCACCCTGGAAGCGCTCTGCGACCTCACCAGTCCGCGCGCGCTTGTGGTCAGAGCGGAAAGCACTCGCCGGATTCCTGCTCGTGAAGTGGTGCCCGAGGATATTGTCGTTCTTAACGAAGGTGACCGCGTCCCTGCCGATGCACAGGTCGTCGAAAGCGTTCTGCTTGCTCTGGACGAATCCTTGCTCACAGGTGAGAGTCTGCCGGTACAAAAGTTGGCTGCTCTCGGTGAGAATTCGATCGGCGAAGGCGACACCACCAACTCGAAGGTCTACTCGGGATCACTAGTCATCCGCGGACGCGGGGTTGCCAGGGTTACCAACACCGGAGCGCAAACTGAGATCGGAAAGATCGGCCGTCATCTGGGCCGCCTCGTAACAGAATCAAGCAACCTCGAAAAGGAAACTACGAAGGTGGTTCGTCTCTTCGGCCTCGTCAGCATTCTGGTTTGCGTGCTGGTCGCGGTCGCTTATGGATTGTTGCGTGGTAATTGGGTGAAGGGAATGCTTTCCGCCCTGGCGCTTGCCATCGCGATGTTGCCGGAAGAGTTTCCGGTCGTTCTCACCATTTTCATGGCACTCGGCGCTTGGCGAATCTCCCGCAAGAAAGTGCTAACCCGACGGCTCCCGGCCATCGAAATGCTCGGCTCGGCTACGGTCATCTGCGTTGACAAGACCGGCACATTGACCGAGAACCGCATGGCCGTGCAAGAGGTTTTTGCTAATGCCTCGCAACAGGAAAATAGGAGTCGCGATAACGTGCTTTGCATGGGCGCGCTGGCATCCGATCAGAATACCCTGGATCCAGTGGACAAGGCCATCCATGCGGCCGCGAATGTGCACGAGACTCCTGGGAGATGCATTAGGGAATATCCCCTTTCCTCAGACTGCATGCTGATTGCAAAGGCCTATTCAGATTCTAATCAGTTCATCGTGCTGGCAGCGAAGGGTGCGCCGGAAGAGATTTTTAAACTCTCTTCCATGCCGGCATCCGCGCGCAGAGAAGTTGATTCAGCGCTCAAGAGCATGACCGATGCCGGCATGCGGGTCATCGCGGTCGCATCAGAACGAATCTCTTCAGCTGAAATTCTGCCAGCGGACAAACGACTGCTACGATTGGAGCTTGTCGGGCTGATCGGCCTGGCCGATCCTATCCGTCCGACCGTCCCCAATGCCATCGCCCAGCTTGCGCAGGCCGGCGTTCGAGTTGTGATGATCACCGGGGACTATTCTGGAACCGCACGGGCAATCGCAGGCCAAGCAGGATTGGGCAAGTCCGATGAGGCAATCACCGGCCAGACGTTGGAACAGATGGATGAGAACGCGCTGCGGTCAGCGGTTCGCGACTGCAACGTCTTCGCGCGGGTGCGGCCAGACCAGAAGCTGCGTTTGGTCGAGGCACTTAAGTCAAACGGCGAAGTCGTGGCCATGACTGGCGATGGCGTCAATGATGCCCCCGCGCTGAAAGCGGCGCACATTGGTATTGCCATGGGTGCAAGGGGATCCGATGTGGCACGTGAGGCCGCAGCCCTTGTTCTCGCGGATGACGACTTTCCCGCGATCGTCTCCGCAGTTAGCCTGGGCAGACGGATCCATGACAATCTTACGAAAGCTGTCCGCTTTGTCTTCGCCGCCCACGTCCCCATCGCAGGCTTGGCTGTTTTGCCTGTGATCTTCAATTGGCCGATCCTGCTCATGCCGTTGCACATTGTGTTCATCGAATTGATTATCGACCCGGCATGCTCCGTGGCCTTCGAGGCTGAACCCGCAGAGCCGGGCATCATGCAAAGAAAACCACGAGCCAAAGACGCGAGGCTTTTCGATCGTTCAACTGTATTTATCGGCTTGCTTCAGGGAGTTGGCGTTTTATTGGCTGTGCTCCTCACATTTGTATTCTCAATGCGTTCAGGACACACGGCCGAGGATGTACGTACGATTGCATTCGCCACTCTGGTAGTTGGAAACGTAGTGCTGATCTGGGCCAACCGCTCGGTCAGGAAGACCGTTCTGGAGTCGCGAGAAGATCGAAACCCAGCACTCTGGCTGGTCACGTTCGGATCAACTGCAACACTTTTTGTGATCCTGTATGTGCCCTACCTGAGAATGCTTTTCCAGTTCTCAGTTCTGCACCTGAATGATCTGGCGGTTGCCATAGTATTAGGGTCGATCAGCATCACATGGTTTGAGGTGCTTAAGCTGGTAAGGCGACAAAACAAATAGTGGCTACTGACGGCAACGTGACGCAGTTTTTCTTCCCTTTTCAAACTTTTACTGGGCCTCAGGCATAGCGCGGAGACCGCTCATTGCCCCAATGTCGATGCGAAAGAACACAGGCTCAATTGACAGATCGCTAGTTTGTTCGCGCCTCTCTGCCAGAGGGTTCCGCCACCATCCAGAATACTGCGCGAGTTGTTCCAGCGCATGTTCCCGCTCAGCAGTGTATTGCGGCTCACGCAGTTCCAAGTACGTTCCGGTCACTATTACGCTAACCCAGTTTGACAGGTTTCCTATTTCGTCGAACTGCAGACAAACCTTGGGATTTTGCCGCATCCACTTAATCTTTTTCCCGAGAGTCGAAAAGATGTAGATCCACTCAGGCTCATACGAAAAGGCAACCGGCACTACATAAGGTTGATTATCCAACGAACATGCCAGCCTTCCGATGGATACGCGTTTCAACAGCTCACTGCATTCTTGTTGGGATATTGGGATGATTCGCATGACGGCTTCTCTCCTAGACACGCCGCTTTTGACAACCAATCAGTCTAAACTACTTGACATGTTGGGGAGAGCTATTAGCTCTCTGGAGCTCCTAACGGTGATCGTGATCACTCACCCCTGTAGCCCACAGGCGGCATAGCCGAATGTAGCCATCTTTTTTCTAGTTCGATTGAGGAGCGCGTGTCACAAAAATGGCACACAACGTTCCAATCAGCGATGACGGCGCGATCAACTTGGCTTCAGTCCCTGTGATTTCAATCACGATGACATGTGATCCATGCTATCGCAAGCCAGGTGGCCTTCCTGCGATTCTGATCCTGCGAGGTGCCTTATGGCGAAAGACGATCGGAGCCTGCTGGACCTTCTTAAGTTCGAACTGAAATTCCTAGAAGATGGAGGCTACGGTCGTTCTCCCCACACCCCGTGGCGCCGCCCCCTTGTGTTCGAGGATTCGCTAACCTGCCTTAACTTTGGCGACCCTGCCCACACTCATCCTTGCAGCGAATGCCTGCTGATGGAATTTGTCCCTGCGGAGCTGAAGGACCAGGTTTCGCCGTGCCGGTTCATTCCTCTGACTCCGAAGGGCGAGACAGCCGATTATTTCTATCGCTGCGGGACCCAACTGGAGTTGGAAGAAGCGCTCGCTGGCTGGCTACGAGATCAAATCAGCCAAATCGAAGAACAGCGCGAGCAGGCCTCCAAGGCGGAGCCAGCGACCGCCAGCTCAAAGGGGTTGGATGAACTCCACCGGAAACAGTGGTTGGCTTTTGCCGACAATCTGTACTTGCTGGCTAACCGCCATCGTGACCTCTATGACTACGTGGTGGCGAATGGACTGTATTGCCGCGCACTTGAGGCGGCCCAGAAAGTTGCGGCCAGCGAGGATGGGCTCTCACTCGTGGCACGGATAGGCAAGGATCAGCAAGCGGTATCCGCGATTCTGCGACGGGGAGAAGATGGATCGAGGAAAACTGAGTCGGAAGAGCTACAGGGGGTTGGCCGGTAGTCATAGCACGAGTTCCAGGAGTTGCCTGGTGAAAATCCTGCTGATTGTTTCTCTCTTATTCGTGGTTGGCTTTTGCGCCCAGGCACAAGAGACGAAACAGCCTCCGAAGGCGCCGGTTGCGCCTTACACAATTCCTGAAGAGGCGGTCCATCAGGCCAATCCAGTCAAGGCCACTCCTGAGTCGATCGCTCACGGCAAGAAGTGGTATGGCTACGACTGCGCCATGTGCCACGGCAAGGATGGCGACGGCAAGGGCGACGTAGGAGCCGACCTGAAGTTGAAAGTTAGTGCCTTCACTGACCCTACGACCCTAAAGGAACGGACCGACGGAGAGCTCTTTTTCATTATCAAGTTCGGAAAAGCCGATATGCCGCCCGAAGGTGCTCGCGTGAAAACTGATGAACTCTGGGATCTGGTGAACTATGTCCGATCACTCGCGAAGAAGACCGCGTCGGCGGACAAAGCGGCACGTTGAGTTGTCAACGTTCAAGGCGACAGAGGTGGCGACATGAAGAACACAGAGATTCCTCGCATCAGCCCCTCCAAACGGCTTCTCTACGCCTTGGTGGGACTTTTGGCGGGTAATTTGATACTGCTCTTTTTTCTTCTCCAACACGCACTCCATGCCACGATACTCGCAGGAGAACCTGCTCGCACGATTGCAGATACAGTTCAGACGTTCAGCCTCTATACAATCTTCTCATTTGTGGGTTGGATGTTTGTCGGGCTGCCTGGAACACTGATGTTCCCTCCGGGCTCGATCGCACGCCTGTCCTGGCTGCGAGCGCTGATTTTGGGCGCTATTTCAGGCCCGATCGCTTTGCTCGTGATCTTCGCACTACTCAGTCGAAGTCACATTTACTTTCGCAACCTCGCTGAAGTGAGCACCCTACTTGCTTATACAATTGTGGTTTCGACCGTTTCTTTTGTGGTCTACCTATCCTTGCTGCGCAAGGAAATGAGGAGCAACCCGATCCGGTAACGAAACTCCTCCATCTGTCGCAGTGAGATTGCCGGCGCCCATCCTGAGGCATCAGCGCAAGTCGGCAATGGAAGCAGCCGAGGCGATGGCCATGATGGCTAGCCATGCTGGCGTTAGTCTTCGAAATCTGCCCCTTCCGACGGCAGCCCCTAGTAGCAACTTCAGAATTGTGTTCGACAGTATGCCGATGGCAATTGCCTCGGCTGCGACCGGAATCGGAATCTGTCCTTCCGCACTCTTCGCCATGGAGATGGTGAGAACATCCACATCGGTAAATCCGAGAACAGCACCCGAGAATAGCAGGCCAGTTTCTCCCCAGTGCGAGCGAACCGCATGGACGGCAAATAACACAACCTGAAACAGCACTCCCATCTGTAGTGCCGACATGATCTGGAGAGGGTTGGAGGGCGGTTGTACCGAAACTTTCGCTTCTCGGCGCTTTAGTCCGATCAAAACTATGATCGTGCCCACGAGAAACGGGGCCCCCAGATAGGGGATCAAGGCCAGGGCCAGCGCGGGCCTAAGGATCGCAGTGGCAGCCAAAACCCTCAAATTCATGATGGTGCACGCAGCTGCGACCCCGACTGAGAGCGGAAAGGACGATTCCGGCTCCTCGCGGCTTATGCGTGCAAAAGTAAACGCAACCGCGGTAGAAGAAACAAATCCGCCCAGCAAGCCCGAGACTAGGAAGCCACGCTCAGAGCCTACGAAGCGTCGCGCCACGTAGCCGATAAAGCTCAACCCGGAAAACAACAGTACAAAGAGCCACAGTTGGCGCGGCCGGACCCCGCCAAAAGGACCGTATGGGCCATCGGGCAACAGAGGAAGGATGACAACCGCCATCACCGCGAAGCGGACACCAGCTCGCAAACCCGCGTCGTCGATCCGGGCTATCATGGCATGCAGCCACGACTTCTCAACCAGAAGAAGCGTAGTGATCGCCACAATGGCACTGGCTAGTACGAGGTGACCAGTTCCTGCCACAATGCCAGCTGATAGCACAACCAGCGCGGCGACTTCTGTGGTGCCATCGACGTCGCGGCGGCTAGCAGCAACATACGCAGCCACCACCAGCGCGGTCGCACCGGCCAGCAGAACAATCGCCACGGTCTGCAATCCGGAAGTCAAAAGCCAACCAGCTACACCCGCCATTCCACCTAGGAGCGTAAAGGTTCGGATGCCCGCAAAGTGGCCCTCTGCGCCGTCCGCGTGACCCGACCATTCGCGTTCCAAACCAACCGCGGCGCCACCCAGGGCTGCTATGGCGATTCCACCCACGTTCGTATGTTCAAGGATCATTTCGACAAGCTAGCTGGCATGGGCCAGACGCGCACCCATCCTATAGCATCGCCCACGAGTGGCGGCCCAACGGGCGGCCAGAGTGAGCGTAGTCACAACACGTAGTGACACGGGGCACAGCGTCCCAGCGAAAGAAGTGCGAACTTGAACCGGTAAAGAACTATTCAAAGGAGATGCCTTATGAAGACCATGGAAGTCACCAGTCACGCGGGTATTTCTCTGAAGAACATCCTTTTCGCTACGGATTTTTCTGAGGCCTCCCAGGCGGCTCTGCCGTATGCGGCAGCTATCGCCCGCCGCTACGATAGTCAATTGCACATTGCTCATATAGTGTCGCCAGCCAGCTACATAATTCCCTCCCAGCCTGGCGATCCAATCACTGTCGACTCCATCCACGAGGCTGCGCTGGCGGATGTCCGTGAACGGATGCAGACTCTGGCGTCACACCTAGAAACTATTCCTCACCACACATATGTTCGCGAAGGTGAAGTCTGGGAGAGTCTGTCTGACATCATCCTGGCCCACGGAATTGACTTGCTGGTTGTGGGAACGCACGGGCGTACGGGCGTGCAGAAGTTGCTACTCGGATCCAAGGCCGAAGAGATATTGCGTCTGGCTCCCTGTCCAGTTCTTACCGTTGGCCCGAAGGCCACCGGCAGGGCCAAGTTGACCGCGATCGAGGATGAAGGAGAAAATCTCACGCCAGTTAAGATCTCACTTCGACAGATCGTTTACGCCACCGATTTCAGCCCCGAGTCCCTCGCCGCAGCCCCCTTTGCGACCTGCCTGGCAGAGGAATTTCAAGCTAAGCTGACTCTGCTTAACGTGATCGAGAAGCACACGGACATGGACCGCCAGTCGGGACCGATCGATCTCGCGCTGCAAAGACTGGAGAAGTTGGTTCCGGAAGAAGCTAGTTTGTGGTGCTCACCTAGACCTACGGTCCAAATTGGCCCACCCGCTGATTGCATATTGCAGGAAGCTCTGGACACCAGGGCAGATCTTATCGTGCTCGGAGTGCGGGCCGCGTCCGGCAACCTGGGCGCAGCCACGCATCTGCCATGGGCAACAGCGCACAAGGTAATTGCCCGGGCCCGCTGCCCGGTGCTTACGATTCCACACAACACAACCCTCCACCCCAAAGAAGTTCCAGAGGGATTTTATGAATTTGGAGAAATACTTCCATGAAAATGCTCAAAGTTCCGATTCGGGACGACGCTGGGAACGAAGGACTGGGCGCAAGCGGAAGCAGAGATACTCGGACGAAAAGGGACACCAACGTCAGCTTAGAGGAGGTTTTGGCGACCACTGACGAGCGTGATCGCGGGTACTCTACATCCGGCTTGATCCGGCTACCCTTTTCAGGATCGAGGTGGTTATTTGCACGCTTTTTTGCTACTTGACTGCCCAAACAGTTGTGAAGAGCTTTTCGCTTACACCGATGCCCATAGGGACAGTTACTTATTTCTCGGCCAAGGCAGACGTGGAGGGTTCGCGGTAGCTGGGCTATGCGTCACTGTATAATTCGGTGCAATTTTCACAATCTGTACTTATTTGCACCAAGTTGGAGTTTTTCGGGCGAGGGTTACTGTCTCACCCCCTTTCCTATCTGCGGAGAAGAGTCGGATGATGCAGCCAAAGATGCCAAAGCAAGTGGCGGTCCCTCTGATCGCAATTTGTGCGGTGATTTTCGGTCTTGCCGGTGATCTCTGCGCGGCAGACAAGCCCAAGTCTGGCTCGGACTCGCTGGCCAAACGCTATGAGCGCCCCACCGATCCGTCCCTCTACGTGGGTGCGGAAACCTGCAAGACCTGCCACGAAGACATCTTCAAGAACTTCGAGAACACGCCGCACTTCGTGACTACGCTCGAGAACAAGCGTGGCCCGGAATGGCAGGGCTGCGAAGCTTGCCACGGCCCGGGCAAGGAACACGTAGAGAGCGGTGGGGACAAGGCCAAGATATTTACTTTCCAGGGCGTTTCCGCAGAGGCGTCAAGCGCACGCTGCCTCGACTGTCATTCCTACGGAGAAGAGCACAGCAACTTCGCCCGGTCGGCACACCTGCAGAATAACGTGGGCTGCATCGACTGTCATTCGCCTCACCACGCCAAGGAGAGCCAATTCCTGATGAAAGAGAAGCAGCCGCAGCTTTGCTACGGTTGCCATCTGGAGGCCAAGCAGCAGTTCAATCGCCCCTTCCATCACCGGGTCAATGAAGGCATGGTGCAGTGCAGTGATTGTCACAATCCCCACGGCGGGTTTGAGACCCGGCAGTTGCGGGCCACGGCTTCCAGTGATGCCGTCTGTTTCAAGTGCCACTCGGAAAAGGCTGGGCCCTTTGTGCACGAACATCCTCCGGTCAAAACCGAAGGATGCGTTTCCTGCCACACCCCCCATGGCTCGGCGAACCCTCGCCTGCTGAAGCGCAGCCAGGTGAACCTGATGTGCCTGGAGTGCCACTCGCTCACCATCGATCCCGGCGCTCCGGCCACCCCGACTTTCCATAACCAGGCGCAAAAGTATCAGGCATGTACGTTGTGTCATGTTGCAATTCACGGATCGAACTTCGATCCGTTCTTCTTCAAATAGGTGAAGTATGGACAACGAAAGCAAACCAGGACAATCGCTTCGGATTCAGCAACCGAGCTGGATTTTCATGGGCGAGCTTGCCCTGATGCTTTTCGTGGTAGTAGTCGCGGCATGGAGCCAGCAGCCGGCCGAAGGCGCTGGCATCGACTCGGGCAACTACAACATCAAGCAGTCGTTCGAATTCGGCTACCGCTTTACCGACTTCACCGGAAGTCAGGCGACCTACGGCACCTTCGTAAACCTGCAACAGGGCCCGCGCCTGCTGGATATGACCCTGGAGATGCGGTCGCTCAATCATCAGGGTCTGGTCTTCGACCGGCTCTACCTGAGCAACTTTGGATATGGCGGCGATCCCAACAACGTCTCTCGCCTGCGGATGAGTAAGAATAAGTGGTACGACTTCGACGCAATCTTTCGCCGCGACGAGAATGTATGGGACTATTCGCTGCTGGCCAATCCTCTGAACCCGGCGAGCACGTTTACTAATTCTCCCGCCGGCTTCAATCCCATTATCAGTACGTCACCCCACCTGTTCAACACCCGTCGCCGCATGGGTGATTACAACCTGACACTGCTGCCACAATCGAAGGTCCGGCTGCGCCTGGGTTATTCACGCAACGTGAATGAAGGCCCGTCGTTCAGCACGCTTCATCAAGGGACGGAGGCGCTCCTGCTCCAGAACTACAGAAATACGGTGAACGCCTACCGGTTTGGCATCGATTTCAAGTTCCTGCCCAAAACGAATATCAGCTACGATCAGATCTTTAACTACTACAAGGGCGACACTGGGCTGACGGACCAAAACCAGAACTTCCAACTGGCCAATGGTGCGCCCGTGGATATTGGTATTTCGCTCAACTCAGCGGCCAATCAGCCTTGTGCCGCAACATTTTTGGCGACCGGGGCTGTGAACCCCGTGTGCAACGGGTTCCTCAGCTACAGCCGCAACGGCCGCGTGCGAACCAGCATGCCCACCGAGCAACTCAGTTTTCAGTCAAACTACTTCAAGAAGGTGGACCTCTCCGGCCGCGCCAGCTACACCGGGGGCGATATGAATGTGGGCGGATATCAGGAGCTGCTGACCGGCCGCGAGAGTCGCACCAACCTCAGGAACAACGACGTCTCTGGTCCGGCATTCGGCCGCCACGTGGCCACTACCGTCGACTTCGGAGCGACCTGGCACGTCACCGACAGGTTACGCCTGCTGGATACTTTTACTTTTTCCAGTTTCCGGAATCCGGCCCAGTTTGATTCCTCAAATTGCCAGTTCTTCAGCCCCAGTCTCACAACGGCTCCTAATGTTTTCAATCCTGCTGCCGCACCTGCAATCGCCTGCACAATACCGGCCGGCGGCGTGGCGGGAACGCCGGCGCACAGCGCCTCTTCCGGGCCGGACGTTTCGCAGGCCATCTCCAGCCTGCTTTTGAAACAGGACCAGAAGACCAACCTGTTCCAGCTCGAATATGACGTCTCGCGGATGTATGGTGTGCGGGTGGGCTACCGTTTTCGGCATCGCGCCATCGCCGATTCCGACTTCGAGCAAATCGCGGAGCTTTTCTATCCTTCGAATGCGAATCGCGGCGACTGCGCCCTGGTGGCCGGGGTACTGCCAGCGGGATGTACGGTCAACGGAGACGGCTCGTTTACATTCCAGACTCCCTTGCCCATCGAGACCGATACCGGCGAAACCCTGATCAACGAGCATTCCGGCCTGTTAGGCGTCTGGGCGCGGCCGGTCGATGCATGGCGCGTTAACTTTGATATGGAACTGGCCGGCGCCGACAATTCTTTCACTCGCATCAGCCCCCGGCAGTGGCAGGAGTACCGCCTGCGCACCACCTATAAAGTGGCGAGTTGGGTGAATCTGAGCGGATCGGTCAACATACTGGAGAAGCGTAACAATGTTTCCGAGATCAACAATCTGCAGCACAACCGACTCTACGGAGGGACTGCGATGTTCGAACCCAACGACCGCATCGCGGTCGAACTGGGCTATGACTACAGCGACGATTTCTCCCAGATCCTGGTCTGCTTTGTCAGCACGGTGGCGCCGGCGGGTATCGCCAAATGTCCGGGCTCGACCGTGCTGAGTGAGGAGCTATCGGTCTACACCAACAAGTCGCACTACGGTTATTTCGACGTGATGTGGAAGCCCATCCACCGGCTGACCACCCATCTTGGATACAACATCACCAGCACTACTGGCAGCGCGCTGTTTCTGAACCCCAACGCTCCCACCGGGCCACTGGACTCGAATTACCATCGCCCTTATGGAGGCTTCGACTACGCAATTGCCAAAGGCTGGACTGGGAAGGCATATTGGGGCTATTACGGTTATCACGAGGATCCGAGCTTGGTCCCGCAGGATCTAGCTGCGCCGCGGAACTTCCGCGGCACCCTGGTAACGCTGTCGATGCGCTACGCGTTCTAGATCGACTGAAGAATAGCTGGCCGATTTCTCCGGAGGAACTGTGGCAAACGTGAAGACTTTTCGCAGGAGCGTGCTACTCGCAGCTTTCGTGATGGTAATCATGCTGTGGGGAACGGCGCTGGTCGCGCAAGACGCAGCCGCCAACTACAAAGCCAAGTGTTCGGCCTGCCACGGAGCGGACGCCAAGGGTGAGACTCCGGTGGGGAAGAAGATGGGAATCAAGGACCTGGCCTCGCCGGAAGTGCAGAAGATGAGCGACGCCGAGCTGACAGCAGTCATTGCCGACGGCAAGGACAAGATGCCGAGCTACAAGAAGAGCCTGAAACCTGACGAGATAAAGGAACTTGTGGCATATATCCGCTCGTTGGCCAAGAAATAAGAACGTAGGCGCGAGCGTCCACGCTCGTGCGGAGACTTCACCAGCGCCGCAGCACGAGCATGGGCCTCGCGCCTACACTAAGAACTGATATGCATTTTCCTACGGCGCTATTGCTGTCACTGATCGCCTTTAGTGCGGCTCTGATTGCCGTCCTGGCCGCGTGGCCCGGGCTGACAGCAACCCGCAGAGGAAAAATCCTGGCATTCCTGGTCCTGTTCTTGCTGCCGTTGCTGTGCATGGCCATGGGCGTTTCTTCGGAATTAGAACGATCCAAGAGCACCTCGTTCTGTCTCTCCTGCCACATCATGGAGCCTCACGGTCGCAGCCTGTATGTGGATGACTCGACTTACCTCGCCGCCGCGCACTTTCAGAACCATCGCGTCCCGGCGGATCAGGCCTGTTACACTTGCCACACCAACTATGCGATGTTCGGCGGATTCCGGGCTAAGCTGAATGGGTTGCACCACGTCTACATCCAATATCTCGGCAAGCCCCACGATCCCATTCGTCTCTATGAACCGTATAACAACCGGGAATGCCTGCACTGCCATCTGGGCGCCCGCTCCTTCGAAGAAGGAGCTGTCCATACCGCGGACCCCGACCTGCTTCCGGCAGTGAAAGCGAATAAAATCTCTTGCCTCTCCAGCGGATGTCATGACGTCGTACACAACGTCGGTCAGCTAGATAAAGTTAAGTTCTGGAAGGGGAACCAATGACGGCGGTGATCGTGGGAATCGAGAAACGACTCCGGCTTGCAGGATTGCTGCTGATTGTTGGACTGCTGGTTGAAGCCATCTGTCTGCAGTGGGCCCGACCCATTGCCTTCATTCTTCTTGTCGTGGTCGGCGGCCTGCTATGTTGTTGCGGGATTGTGGTGTATCTCTATTCGCTGGTATCCGCCAGCGAGGCAAAACCGGACCGATAATCCGAGTCGACGACGACACCATCGAGAATTGGGCCTCCACCAGCGTGAACAGAGACGCAAAATACAGCTCGAAGACCGGTCTGGATGCGTTGTTTCTTCCGAATTCCGTGGCCCTGATTGGGGCCACCGAACGAACCGGCACGGTTGGCCGAACTATTCTCGAAAATCTCCAACACCCCTCCTTTAAGGAGCATGTGTATGCCGTCAATTCGCGTCATTCCGAAATCTGTGGGCTCACGGCATACCCGAGCATTTGCGAGGTTCCTGAGAAGGTTGACTTGGCGGTCGTAGCCACCCCCGCGCCTACGGTTCCACAGATTATCGGCGAATGCGTCGATGCAGGTGTGAAATCCGCAATCGTGATCTCAGCGGGATTCAAGGAGAGAGGGCCGCAGGGCGTCGAACTTGAGCGTCAAATTCAGGAACAACTCCGTCGCGGCGCGATGCGCCTGATCGGTCCCAACTGTCTGGGGGTCATGAGTCCGACGATCGGCCTGAACGCCACCTTCGCCAAGGATGCGCCTCGGCCCGGCAACGTAGCCTTCTTGAGCCAGAGTGGAGCGCTGCTCACCGCGATTCTGGATTGGGGCCAGCTCGAACAAGTGGGATTCAGCGCGATTGTTTCGACCGGCTCTATGCTGGACGTGGGTTGGGGGGACCTGATTTACCACTTTGGCGACGATCCGAACACCCACAGCATTCTCATTTATATGGAGTCGGTCGGCGACGCCAGGTCATTTCTTTCCGCGGCACGCGAAGTCGCGCTGCAAAAACCTATCATTGTTATAAAAGCGGGCCGTTCGGAAGCTGCCTCCCGGGCTGCGGCTTCTCACACTGGTGCGTTAACTGGAAGTGATGAAGTTCTTGATGCCGCCTTCCGTCGCTCGGGCGTGTTGCGGGTTGGCGCCATCGCGGACCTGTTTTACATGGCAGAAGTTCTCAGCAAGCAGCCACGTCCGAAAGGACCACGGCTTACGATTCTCACCAACGCCGGCGGGCCCGCAGTTCTGGCTACGGACGCTCTCGTCGCAAATGGCGGAGAGCTGGCCATTCTCTCCGAAGAGTCGGTACAGGCCCTGGACGGATTTCTGCCGCAGCACTGGAGCCACAACAATCCGATTGACATTCTGGGCGACGCGGACTCAGAACGCTATGCCAAAGCGATTGAAATCGCCTCCAATGATCCGAATAGCGACGGCCTGCTGGTGGTCCTCGCACCGCAAGGCATGACTGACCCAGCAGCCGTGGCGGAACGTTTAAAACCATACGCCCGATCGTCCGGGAAACCTGTGCTCAGCAGTTGGATGGGAGGCGCCAGTGTCGCCTCAGGCGAGACCATCCTCAATGCCGCCGGCGTCCCCACATTCCCCTATCCCGACACGGCTGCCCGGGCGTTCACCTACATGTGGCGTTACAGCTACAACCTGCGCGGCCTCTACGAGACTCCGGCCCTGGCGGAAGGCGGAGAGCTCGATCCAGATTCTCGACATCAGGCGGAGCATATCATCGAGACCACCCGCAGCCAGGGCCGCATTTTGCTGAACGAATTCGAATCCAAACAGGTCCTCTCGCACTATGGCATTCCTACGGTCGAGACCCAGATCGCTCGCACCGAAGATCAAGCAGTGTCTTGCGCTGATGCGCTGGGATACCCAGTTGTGCTGAAGATTTTTTCCGAAACGATTACGCACAAGACCGACGTTGGTGGCGTGAAACTCGATCTGGAAGATGAACCATCCGTCCGCTCCGCGTTTCAAGCGATCAAGATCTCTGTGGCAAAGAAAATTGGACCTGATCATTTCTCTGGCGTTACCGTGCAGCCCATGGTGCGCCTTGAAGGCTACGAGTTGATTCTCGGTAGTAGCATTGACCCACAATTTGGCCCCGTAATCCTGTTTGGCTCCGGTGGTCCGCTGGTTGAGGTGTATCGAGATCGTGCCCTGGCGCTGCCGCCCCTGAACACTACGCTTGCCCAAAGGATGATGGAGCAAACTCGGATTTTCATCGCCCTCAAGGGCGTGCGCGGGCGCAAGCCGGTCGACTTGCCGGCCTTGGAGAGTCTGCTCGTCCGCTTCAGTCAGCTGGTGATCGAACAGCCCTGGGTTTCAGAAATCGATATCAACCCCTTGCTGGCTTCACCCGGGCAATTCCTCGCCCTTGACGCCCGCGTGGTATTGCACCCGCCCGGGACCGATCCTGATTGTCTCCCCAGGCCGGCGGTTCGGCCTTACCCTTCGCAATATGTTTCGTCGTGGGTGATGAAGAACGGCACCAGGGTATTGCTGCGGCCCATTCGCCCCGAAGATGAACCTCTGATGGTGAAATTCCACCAAACACTCTCGGACCGCAGTGTGTATTTGCGCTACTTTTACTCGCTTAGCTTAAGTTCGCGGGTGTCACATGATCGCCTGGTGCGCATTTGCTTTGTCGACTACGACCGCGAGATGGCAATCGTCGCCGAGCACCGCGACGCGACGGGGGAGCATCGCATCCTGGGAGTCGGCAGGCTGGTGAAGTCCCATGCCAAGAACGAAGGAGAAGTTGCTGTGTTGATATCGGATGCGTGCCAGAATCAGGGCCTGGGAACCGAGCTGTTCCGGTGGGTTGTACAGGTCGCGAAGGATGAGAAACTGGCCCGGGTAGAAGCGGAAATCTTGCCGGATAACCTTCCAATGAAGAAGATTGCCAAACACCTTGGCTTCCGTACGTCGACATTAACCGATCCAACCTCGATGCGAGCGATCCTCGACCTCTAAATCATCCAAGTACGGATGTGATTTCGATCACAATCTCAGGTAACCGCCGGCATAGGCCTGTCCGACATCGAGAACTATAAAGGGGACAAAGGAGAAACTCCAATGTCACACAGCTCTTGCGCCCTGGTCATGGAACAGAATCGCGAAACCGCGACCATGAAGGCCCTGGTGTTTCATGGACCAGGACAAATCAGTTTGGAAACCGTGCCCGTCCCCAAAGCCCAAGCGGGTGAAGTGGTCATCCGCGTTACCCTCACCACTATCTGCGGTACCGATCTCCACATCCTGAAAGGCGAATACGCGGTCAAGCCGGGTCTGATCATCGGTCACGAACCCGTGGGAGTCATTCACGAGATTGGCGACGGCGTGACTGGATATGAAGTCGGAGATCGAGTACTGGTCGGAGCTATTACACCATGCGGGCAATGCAATTTCTGCTTAAGCGGAGACTGGTCGCAGTGCGGTGGTACGATCGGAGGCTGGAAGTTCGGCAATACCATCGACGGCGCCCAGGCAGAGTATCTACGGGTTCCCTACGCCCAAGCCAACCTGGCCAAGATCCCGGACGAGTTGACGGATGAGCAGGTGGTACTACTCGCGGATATCGCTTCCACCGGTATCTCGGCAGCCGAAAGCGCCGACCTACAAATCGGGGACACAGTCGCCGTTTTCGCGCAAGGACCGATCGGTCTGTGCGCAACCGCCGGATCGAAGCTCAAGGGCGCAAGCCTGATTATCGCCGTCGAATCGGATCCTGTTCGCATGAAGATGGCAAAGCAGATGGGCGCCGATGCAGTGTTTGACTTCAAACAACACGACGTAGTCGAGGAAATCAAACGCCTCACTAGCGGCCGCGGCGTGGACGTCGCGATCGAGGCACTCGGCACTCAGGAGACTTTTGAGAGCGCATTACGCGTGCTGCGGCCGGGAGGGACACTCTCGAGTCTGGGCGTGTACTCGGGGAAGCTTTCCATTCCGATGGAAGCCTTCGCCGCTGGTCTAGGTGACCACAAGATCGTCACCACTCTTTGTCCCGGTGGGAAAGAGCGCATGCGCAGATTGATGGAACTGGTCCGCCAGCGACGCCTTGATTTGACTTCACTTCTGACCCATACGTTCTCACTTGACCGGATTACGGAGGCCTATCAGCTCTTTGGAGAACGTCGTGAGGGCGTCATCAAAGTTGCGATCAAGCCCTGATGCAAAAAGAACGTACGAGCAACAAAACGAAGTACCGGACCTACGATTCCGACAAAGTCGCCAAGGTCTACGACACTGGACATCGAGTGTTTTTGGATTTACCTGGCAAACGCATCCCGCTCCCCGTCGTTCAAAAAGTGGATATGAGGCGCCTCCGGGCACTTTCGACGGTCTGTGGTCTTCTTTCAGCCTTCTTCATATTCACGGGCAGAATATTAGTTGCGTGAATCCGTGCGAGCTCACGAAACCTCACAGGCGGGACACCGCAAATGCAGTCGGACGAAATGCGACTCCGACGTGTCATATAGATCGGCACTTTCGGCCTGCAAGTTTAGCGATGTGCATGGCGGGACCGCGATTCGCTCCCGATCCCGAGCCAGTCGTTTGTAATAAAACGACCAATGACAGGATTACTGTTCAAAATGTGGGGATTAATTGGCGGGAAAAACAGCTAGACCATTGTTGTCGCTTGAAACGAAAAAGCGGCGAGGTTCTGTTCAGACTGCGACCCGTAACCCCCAAAAGCCCCTTAATAACCGGTTCCCTGATGAACAGGCTCCTCGGCTTCTGGGATCGCACGAAGTCCGCTGATCGCCTTGATGTCGATGCGAAAAAACACAGTCTCCATCGAAGAAACCAGCGCTCTGTCGCGTGCTTCCGACAGAGGGATTCGCCACCATTCGGAGCACTGCGCCGCCAGTCGTTCCCGCGCATGTTCCCGCTGAGAGGTGTGATATTGAGGCACATTCAGTTCCAAGTAGGTTCCAGTCACGACTACACTGGACCAGTTTGACCGGTTGTCGATTTCATCGGCTTGCAGACAAACCTTTGGATTTTTCCGCATCCACTCAATCTTTTTACCGAAGGTCGAAAAGATGAAGATGCAATCAGGCTCGTACGAAAACGCAACTGGCACCACATACGGTTGATCGTTCAACGAACAAGCCAGCCTGCCGATCGATACCCGCTGCAAGAGCTCACTGCATTCCTGTTGGGATATGGGAATAATTCGCATAACAGAATCTCTCCTAACGCCGCTGCCAGTTTAGACTACGGCGTGCTTTTCGCCAGCTGCCATCGGCTTTCTCCGTTCCGTTAAGATGGTTGGCTTCGGATCGTTGGGTTTGTAACCCAACGATCTGAGTGGCACACTCTTGGGACACAGATTACGTCTCTTTGCCCATGCCCGCTTTTAGGCTCGCCGTCCGACAGGTCAGGGAAAGAATTCGGCCAGTCAGGAAGTTTTGCATCCATTTCGTCAGCCCGGCGAGCTCTTCATCCTAAATCAACCCTGGCAATTGGCACACCGCGGCTTACCAGTATCCTCGCGACCGACTCGGCTAAACAATCGGCAAACGACAACCAGCCGCAGCGCCTCGATTCAAGGCCGGAAACTACCGGAGACTCTTCGGTCGATCGTCCGAGTTTCCGATCTCGCACCAGCTCTGCTAAGAGACTACCGTGTCAACAAGAACAAGTCGTACGACTCCGTCGATCGCCAGTTACGTATTCACTCGCAAGAATGGTGAGCCGGTACGAGATTTCGCAGAGCCTGGTGCGCGCTCTGCGAACGGTCGGGTCTCGGAAGGTTCGTTAAAGACGACGAAAATAAGAAGCGATGGGAAGGTCTGATATTCCACGATCTTCGGCGTTCCGCAGTGCGAAACATGATCAGGAGCGGAGTCTCCGAAAAAGTTGCGATGAAGATCTCGGGGCACAAGACTCGATCTGTCTTCGATCGGTACAATATCGTGAACGAGTCGGACATCGAAGAGGCTGCTTTAAAAATTGAGAACGGGCGGGAAAAAGCAAAGGCAGACCCAAGTGCCACTACAACTGCCACAAGTATCAGCGAGAGTTTGATCACAACTCGACAGAAGCAACTAAGCACTTGTATATTCAGTAGGTTGCAAGGAACGCCCGGGTGGCGAAACTGGCAGACGCACGGGACTTAAAATCCCGAGACTCGAAAGAGTCGTGACGGTTCGATTCCGTCCCCGGGCACTAGATTGACCCATTTCATCGCAAGCTAGTAGAGGCTACTAATAGGCGCGAGCGTCCACATCAAACCTTCAGCGCCTGGCCAATTCTCTGCAAGCCTTCGCGGAACATTTCGTGGTCCACTCCCATGCCAATGCGGAAATGATTGGGCAGACCGAAGAAACTTCCGGGGACGACTGAGGTTTCGTACTTCGTTCGAAGCCGGGTCAGGAAATCGTCAATGTTCCCATTCTCCAGATGCAGGATGGCGGTCGTACCAAATTCGGTGCGGGGAGCGGAGACCGCTTCCTGCCTAGCCAGAAACTCATGTAGCAGCGCGCGATCCGCTTCAACGATTTTTCTTGAGCGATCCCGAATAGTGTCAAGATTCTCCAGCGCCACAACGCTCAGCAACTCCGCGGGATGTGCCGGGATGGACGCAAACAAGTCGTTCAGACGCCACATGGCGCGCGCCAGACTCAGGCTCGGCCAGGATCCATCCACAACGCAGGCCGCTCAGACCGTATACCTTGGTCAAACTGCTGGTGACGACGAACTCCGGGCCCAGATGATAGGAGGGCTTCGGCGTGTTGGTGTAAACGGCGTCGAGGTAGACTTCGTCAACCAGCACGCGCGCGCCCACGCTGCGCGCCAGCCCGCCAATTTCGCGCAACGCCGTTTCTGAGGCCAGGACGCTGCTCGGGTTGTGCAGGTTGGTGAGAACGATCAGCTTTGTCTTGCGTGTGATGACACGCCGAACCTGGGCTGGATCGAGCGCATACCCGCTCTCCTCGGTGCGGGCAAAATGCTTTACCGCAGCACCCAGATACAAAAGCGTGGAAGTGAGCAACTCGTAAGTCGGTTGTTCGATGAGAACTTCGTCGCCCGGGTCGATCAGCGTTGCCATCGCCAGATGGTTGGCCATCGAGGTGCCGGCAGCTGCGACCACGCAGTCGGGATCGACTCCGCATTTCTTCGCAATGGCGTGCTGCAGGGGAGCGTAGCCGTAGGTGCTGTCGCCGTTGATCTCCAATTGATCGATGGTGACTGGAAGCTCATGCAGGGGAAACGATCCAACGCCGCTGGTCGCGAGATTGAATCGCGCGCGGCCCTGGGTCTTCGCCCACAGCATGTAATCGGAATGGCGGTGTCTCATAGATTCGGGTTCGGGTTCGACGGTAGCGCGCTTCTTCGTCTGGCGCGGCTCCAATACAAATATACCGGGATGCCAGCCAGCAGAATAATCAGTCCGATGGCGGAGTTCGACGGGAAAGGTCGCGGTGGTGGTAATCACGATGGCGGCGCAGGCCAATACAAAGAGAGCCGTGGTGTAGGGATGACCCGGCGTGAGATACAGCGACTGAGGTGCATCCACTTTTCTCCGCCGGAAGACAAACAGGGACGCCGCGGTCAGCCCGAAGGAAATGAAGTCGACGGAGATCACGTAGTTCAATATCTGCTCGTAGCGTCCGGAGAGGGCAATGACGGTCGCGGTCACGCCTTGCAGGACGATGGCCACGACCGGAACTCCGGTGCGGGGAGAAAGCCAGCCTACACTCTTGAAGAAAAGTCCGTCCCGCGCCATGGCGTAGTAGACGCGCGGCGCGGTCAGAATTCCCTGGCTTAGAAAACCCAACGTGGAAATAGCGATGCCAAATGCAATCCACTGCGCGCCTCGCTCGCCCAGAGCGGCGCGCATCACGGCGGACGCGGGAATGCGGGTAGCAGCCAGTCCGTCGGGACCAAGCACGCGCAGGCAAACAAAATTGACCGCGAGATAAAGCGCCACGACCCCGATCACGCCGATCACCAGTCCGCGGGAAAGATCGCGCCGGGGATCGCGCATTTCGCCGGCGACGAAACTTGCAGTCTGCCATCCGCCGTAAGCAAAGGCCACCGGAATCATGGCCGCGCCGATCGCGCTCCCAAGTCCTAGGGAAACCGGATGATCGAGCAAGGGCAAGGCCCGAACCGTGCCGCCACCCCACAAGATTCCCGCCACAACCATGGCGGCGATGGCACCGGCCTTGAGCAGCATGAGAGCGCTTTGCACATTGCTGCCGGCGCGCACTCCGAACGCAATTGATCGCCGTCAAACCCAGCAGGGTCACGGCCGCGATCAGGCCATCGCCGGCGGAGAGGCCGGTAATTTCGCGGTAGTAGCGGCTGAATGTGACTGCTACGGCTGCCATCCCGCCGGTCTGCGTTACCAGAAGAAGGACCCATCCGTAGATGAACGCGACAGAAGGATGGTAGGCCTCGCGCAGATAAAGATATTGCCCGCCCGCGCCCGGCAAACGTGATGCAAGTTCGGCCCAGATGAACGCGCCGAGCAGGGCAAGCCCTCCGCCGAGAAGCCACACTCCCAGGATCAGAAATGGAGTGTGCACGCGCAGCGCAACCACGTAGGGATTGATGAAAATGCCGGAGCCGACAATGCCGCCCATGACGATCATGGTGGCGTCGAATACTCCGAGCAGTTGCCGAGGTTTGACGGGGTCCAAGAATCAGCCCAAGAAAGTCGTTGTGCAGCTCAAGACCGGATCGGCCCACAGACCTGACCTCGATCACCTTACCATAACGCTTGAGTAATTCATGGCCGAAGTGGAGAGCAAACGAGTCTTGGAAAACATCCACGCATGGTAGGCTTCTGGAGCTGGTTTCGCAGTAGTGGAGGCCCATTGAACGACAGTCGTCCAGCGCATTTCGACCTGCAGGCAATCGCGAAACAAATCATGCTGGAGCACGGATTCGAACCTGACTTTCCTCCGGGAGTTCCCCAGCAGCTTGCGGAGCTGAAGACGCATCCACCACAAGCCACGCCGGACTCCGATATCCGGGACCTACGGCAACTGCTGTGGTCATCGATCGACAACGACACCTCCCGCGATCTCGACCAGATCGAAGTCGCCGAACGTCTGTCCTCTGGAGAGATCAGGGTACTGGTGGGAATCGCTGACGTGGACGCCTTTGTCGAGCAAGCAGTCGCCGATCGATGAACACGCGGCGAAAGAAACAACCACGGTCTACACCGGCATCGGAAATTTTCCCATGCTGCCCGAAGACCTCAGCACCGGCACCTCTTCCCTGCTGGAAAACGGTGACAAGCTTAGCGTAGTAATTGAGTTTATGGTCACAGCGGATGGCGGCGTGACATCAAGCGACGTTTATCGCGCCATCGTGCGCAATCAGGCGCAGCTGGCCTACGACTCTGTGGGCGCGTGGCTCGAAGGCACAGGCCCTGCTCCTGCGGAAGTGGCGGCTTCAAGCGCGCTGCAAGCACAACTTAAGTTGCAGAGCGAAGCGGCGCAAATACTGAGGAGGCAACGCTACCAGAACGGGGCCCTGAACATAGACACCGCCGAGGTGCGTCCCGTGGTTCTCAATCAGCAAGTGGTGGACGTTGTGAACCAGCAGAGAAACCACGCCACCGAACTGATTGAGGACTTCATGATCGCGGCCAACGGAGTTGTAGCGCGATTGCTCGACAAAGTTTCATCTCTGCGTCGCATCGTAAAGACGCCCAAGCGCTGGAGCCGGATCGTGCAACTTGCGGCTACGTACAATGAAAACCTACCGCCGCAGCCCGACTCCAAGGCGCTCAACGATTTTCTGCTCAGGCGCAAAGCCGCCGATCCCGATCACTTCGCAGATCTGTCGCTGGCAGTGATCAAACTCATTGGACCCGGCGAATATGTGCTGGAACGTCCCGGGGATCCGGAACAAGGCCACTTTGGCCTGGCAGTCCAGGATTACACCCACTCCACGGCCCCGAACCGGCGCTTTGCCGATATCGTCACGCAGCGGTTGATCAAAGCGCTGCTTTCGGGCCGGTCGACTCCTTATTCCGACGACGAACTGGCGGCCATCGCCAGCAACTGCACCCTGAAAGAAGACGCCGCGCGCAAGGTGGAGCGCGAGATGTCGAAACGGATTGCTGCCCTCGCGATGAGTAATAGAATCGGAGCAACGTTTGACGCCGTCGTTACCGGCGTTACGCCGCGTGGAACTTTTGTTCGCGTGCTGCAGCCGCACATCGAAGGGTTGTTGACGCAGGCACAAGGAGTGGATGTTGGCGACAGGGTACGGGTAAAGCTGGTGCGAACCGATGTGCAGCGTGGGTTTGTCGATTTTGCGCGCGCCTAGCAATCTCACTTTGTTGATAGATTCGCCAGCGTGGTGTTCGGATAGTAGTGGTCGAGAATCTCACGGAACGTGGCCCCAGACTGCGCCATGGCTTTCGCTCCCGCCTGGCAGAGTCCGATGCCGTGTCCCTCGCCCGTTCCGTCAAGAACGACGCCCTTCGCGTCCCTGTGGGCGATGAAGTTGTTGCTGGGCACGGCGTCCCAGCCGAGACGGCGATCGATGTCCAGTCGGGTATTCTCTCTGTGCTCGCGCAGATCAGCACCAGTCGCATCGGCCTGCGGCAGACGGCGGACCCAGTGCGATGGATGGCGAACGCAGTACTCGCAGACTGCGGAAAAGTACGGGTATCCGTGACTCGACAACCCCACCTCCTGCGGAGTGCGCGTGCGCCCGCCGCAGCTGCGAGTGAACATGGCTGCCACGGTGTGGTCCTGATAGGCCAGCACCAGGCCGCGAGTTGTCGACGGTGGCGCGGGACGCGTTGCTTTCGAGAGGCGGCGGCTCGCGGAGAAACTGGCAATGAGTGGTGTCGCAGAAATCGAAATCACGATGACGTCCCCGAGCCGCGACGAAGTATGAACGCGTCGCCACGGCCTGCGCCTGCAGTGCTTCGAGAGGCGTGTCGGGCGCACTCTCGGCTTGAACTACCGATGCCACCGCCGTCTCCAGGTCCATCCGAACGACCGGAACCAGAATGCCGGCAATGGCTTTGACCTCGAGCACACCGCGGTATTGGCGGCTGATTTTTCCCGGAATCGCGAGTACGAAATCGGCCGCACCGTTGCTGCGACTGGACGCGTGGAGTTCGGATATTCGGAGCGACTGGTTGCCAGTCTGGAGCATGAGACCGTCATCGGAAACGGCTATTTCTGCGCTGTCCCTTCCAGAACTCCGCTCCAGTGCGAGGGTCTTCTCTCCTTCCTGGGCAATATTCGTCTGAATGATCAAGGCTTGCCCGGGCGCGGTTTTCACGCGTGATCTCGTGAGGCCGGAAAAGCCCGAGCACTCCGATGCGGACCTCCTGAGCACAGGCCGCTTGAGTCGCAAGCAGCACGACGCGAGCCATTCTTCATTCTTAGCGACACTCGGGATTACTCCTCGATCCGGCTCAACATGCGCCCCGCGGTCAGCGCTGCTTTGGCGCCTGGAACTCCGTGCACGCGAACCATCAGCAACAACTCCGGTTGCTCGGCTGGCACCAGTGCGACCACAAAACCGTCGCCCGGGGCGTGGACTCGATGAGTGCAGGCGGCCGTTCCGGTTTTCACCAGCGCGCTGGAGTGCTTCAGTGCGCGATCAACTTCCGCTCCCGTGCCCTGCCGGGCGGACTGTGCCATTCCGGCTATCACTTCGCGCGCTCCGGACTGGTCGCGACGCCGATTGAGTTCCAGGTAAGCATGCGCCATGTGCAGAGGCGAAATCAGCCAACGATTTCCTACACCGATCAAATCCGCGCCAGATAAATCCGGAGCCGGTGGGTCCAATCCGAGTCTTGTTGCCAAAGGGATGACGTCCGCGCTGGTCATGCCCGCGGTGAGCATTCGAAAATACGAATTGCAGGAGTCAGCGATGGCTGCGGTGATGCCGATCTCTCCGTGCCCGTGGGGCAGCCAGCAGCCGCTTGCGTCTCCGCGACACGAATGAATCGGATAGCGAAACTGATGCTCTTCGCCGTAGGCCAGCGCGATGAATGGCTTCACCAGTGAACCCAGCGGAATCGAGCTGGTCGGCATTGTCCCAACGAGATGCGAGCAACGGCCCCGGTTTGGACATCGAGAAGGAGAAAAGAGACATCCCTGCCGGTAAACTCTCGCTGCAGAATCTTGGGCAGCAGACTGTGCGAAGAGCGAATTTCGCGCTGGCTGTATTTTCTGCGAACGCCTCCGCGGAGAACGGAGTGGCCGCGGGAGTCATGGCTAGGACTCCGATCAACAACAACAGCTCGATCTTGTTTTTTGCGGCCATTTTTACTGCGACCATTGGTAAGTGACCGTCTGCAGCACCTTGTCGCCTGCATCGCGAACCACAATTTTCTCCGACGAAACAGCCGCCAGGGTGGTGCTGAGGCTGGCGATGTTCTCCGAAAGGAATTGGGGTTGTCGCTCGCTGCCCGGAATGCCCGACGGATTCATGTCCGGGCGATCGACCATCGTGACCAGGCGGGCAAAGTTGTCTCGCTCACGCTTGTGGTCGAACTCCGCCACAAATACCGCAGGCTTCAAATCGGATTTCCGATTCAGGTTCGCCAGGACGCCGCTGATCAGAGCAGGATCGTCGGAGACGATCAGGTACTTGCCTCGTACTGCGGCCAGGAGCGGGTGCAGGCCGTCGAGTTCGTAGTAGCCACTGGCCTGTTTCCAGGCCATGCCCAACTGGCTGGCAGTCAGACTCGGCCGTATGAAAGTGGTCAGGGCACTGCGGGCGGCGGTCTCATCCCACTCGGAGCTTCCGGAAAGCGCAACCGCAGAGTGAATCTTCACGAACACGCCAGCCGGGTCGCGCTCGGTGGACTGCATGTGAAGCACTGCATTGACCTGACTTTTCTGCAGAAGATTCTTCAGCGCGACTGTCCCGTCATCGTCGGATTTGCGCGATGCCCGAGCCTGGTCGATTCGCGTCTCCAGATCGGAACTCGATCCCGTTTCGCCCGACTGTCAGTTGAGCCTCCGGCGCGAGCTGCTCTGGAGGAATTGGTCCCGAGTGCGGGGCCAGGATCTTGGTTTTAAGCGCATCGAGACACTGGTCGATCGATGGGCAGAGCCGAGCTTCGTAGATACCTGCTTCGGCTGGCACCAGGCGGACGAGATCAGACACTTCTTCGCCCTGCTCATTGGTTGAGGGGGCGTCGCCTGTCTTCTTCAGCAGGACGCGCTCTTCGCGGTATTCTTTTCCGGAGCGAAACAGATCGGAAACCGCCGCGGCATACGATTTCATGTCAGAAATATTCTGTTGCACCCAATACGAGCGAAAATAAGGGCTGGGCACAATTTTTTCCAGGTTGAGGACCATGCGCAAGTCCCCGACCGGTCCGGCCGCAGCCACGGACCGGGCAAACCAGGGCTCGGCGCCGATCGTGCGGTCCTTGCCTCCCGCCATCAACTGCAATGCGCTCGCCATCAAATCTTCCCGGGTTGCAAGCAACAGATAATTATCGTGGACGGCAGAACTCGACCTCCCGCTGTGATTCGGGATCGCGTCGCAGGTAGAACGTCAGACCGCCCGCACTGCGGGTTTCGAACTTCGCACGCGTCTGCCACAGCTGGTTTTGCATCGCATTCGCTGAGGGCAACCGGGTGACGTAAATAAACTGCAGCTTTCCGATGTCGTAGAGCAGCCAGCGCACTCTCGCTCCCCGCCACCTGGGAAATGAAGTTCATATCGGGGGGAAGCCCGGCGGCCGCGGCAAATTGTTTGCCGACATCGTTCAAGCGCAGGAGCAGCCGGGAGCGGGAAAAGACCTCGTAGTTGCTGCTGCCCAGCCAGGCTTGCTTTTGTGGCGATCTGTTCCAGTCCTCCAGCAGGGCGGAGAAATCCTTGGCTTGCAGGTAGAGCAGCGCTCCGGACGGAACGTAACTGGACAGCGGTGCCTCCGACATTGCGGTCGCCTGATATGCGGCCCACCCCAGACCCATGCTGACGGTGCCGATCAGGAGGATGATCGCAGTGGTTATTTTTTTCATTCTTTTGTTCCTCCTTTCGCCGACGCTTTCGCCGGAGGCGCGGAACGGGCCAACAAGCGCGGACGAACCAGGCGATCTTGCTCCAGCGCTTCGTGCAGGATTGGTTGTCGTGCTGCATTAAGCCGTTGGCGACGCAGGCGGACGCTTACTTCCGTGATCGCGCTGCTGATTTCCTTGCCGGGAGCGGGCGCCGTTTCCAGTTTTTGCGCGACCCGCAGGTAACGCAAGGCGTCGTCCAGGCGGTTGAGTCTGATCATCAGGTCGCCCAGGGTTCTGGCAACCTCCGCCTGCTGTGCGACTAGCGGCTTGAAGGGACTGTCCAGCTGTCCGGGCACGTTCTGTTCACCGCTATTGTTGTCAGTTTCACGAATGATCTCGTTTTCCCGACTAGCCACAGGTAGACCCTGATCTGAGGAACTGTTGGCGAATCAGCGGCTCGATCACGCCGCAGGCGAATTCATCAGAGTGCAAGCCAGCCGCTGCCAGGAACAACGGGATGCGCGCGTCGTCGCGGGCGGGAGTATCTGCCAGCGCGCTCCCCAGCAATTGGACCTTTACTTGCGCGTCAGCGGATCTCTGGGCCGCTTTCAACCGCGCATCGTAGAAAAACGGCCGGTCCGCCGCGGAATCGCTAATCGGGTGGTGCCACCTGCCAGCAGATGCAATTCCGCGCTTCCGAGTTCGACGGGGCCACCCATGCCTGCCAAGGCCAGCGCCGCTTGGGTTCGCACGCTGTAGGAAACGTCTGGCCCCGATGCAACCGCCGTAAGAGCGTTCTGTAACGAAACCAGATCCTGGCCCGCTGCGATTTTTGCTCTCGCCATCCGCAGGCGATACCCCGACTCCCAGGGCGATGCTTTTACCAGTTGTTCAAGAAATTCGATTGCCTCGGCGTTGTGTCCTGTCTTCTCCAGCAGGGCGGCCGCGGGATCCAGGTTCTCGAAGGGATTGCCCACGACCACCACCAGCCGTCGCAGCAACTCGACTGCACCGGGCGTGTCGCCCGCAGCAATTCGAATTTCGGCCAGACCGAGGAAATTCACGGCGTCGAGCTTGTGTTCTTCGATTTCATGCGCGAAAACAAACTCCAGTACTTTGCGGGCTGACTGCCTGTCTCCGGAGTCCAACAGCTGCCGCGCCGCGGCCCGCAAGATTTCCGAGGCAGGCGTGGTCTGCGGATCGGCGCGATAATTCTCTATCTTGGAATCCAACGTCCCCGTGTACGCCGCGACCTGCAGTTCCAGGGGGACCATGGCCCCCGCTTCCGCTGTGCGGTCTCCTGTCGAGAGCACGGCGATCGCGTCGCCGGCCATCGCATACTGTTTCGTCGCGACGAGGTACTTTATCCATTTCACCTGCCACCCGCGCAAGGCCTGTTGCGCACTCTCTTTCTGCAACCCCTCCGCCCTCGAAACGGCGTCCTGTTTTGCTTGCAGGATTCGTTGATATATGGGTGCGCGTTGCGCCAACGGGATCCACGAGGCCTCGACGACATCGGCCAGAACCGTGGCGGGATCGTCCGCGATTGAAGTCACATCAAGCAGCCAGTTGGTGGCTGACGCCGGATCCGCCATCGCGGCATACGTGCTGTGCAGCAGCGCGTTAGAGCGGTAGTTGCCGTTGTGGCGGAGGTAGACCCGTAGAAGCGCATCCACATCTGATTTCAGATCGTTGAACAGCTTTCTGCTGCGTAGGTGCTCGCAGGTTCGAGAGAAATCCGCCCAGAAAGTCTCCGGCATACGCCCACTGTTGACCTGTTGCCCGAGCGTGGAAAAAACCTGCTTCCACTCCGCGATGGCCTCGGCGCGGGCGCCCCGCTTGTAATAAGCCATAGCGAGACTGTCCTGCACGTCGGCTCTCCCTGGAGCCAACTCCAGCGTGTGCTCGTAGTCGGCAATGGCGCGGGCAGTGTCGCCACTGTCGAGGTAGTAGTCCGCCACAGTTAGGTATCCGGAGGCGGTTGCGGGACTTTGTTCCAGCATTGCAGGAAGAAAGTCCTCAGGATTGCCTTGTTTGTTCATGCCAGTATATTCGCCGTAGCGCGAGCCATAGTAGAACCAGACATTGCCCGCAAGCTGCTGTGCTCGATCGACCGGCTTGGCTAACCGCTCAGCGATGGTGTCATCTCCCAAGGCAGAGACGAACGCGCCGTTCACTTCAGGTGTTCTTTCCGAAAAATAGAGTCCGACGAGCGCGTTGTATGCCCTCGCCCAGACCGGCGTTTGCGTCCGGCCACGCGACGAAACTAGTGCATGCGCCTGCGCCGCGTCCCCGTTTGCCACGAGATAGTCGGCGGCGTCTTGTCCCGGAGAAGTCCAGTAAGAAGCCCGCTGCACCAACTCAACCGGCTTGCGAGTCAACAGCAACTGGAATAGACGGGTCTGCTGCTCACGCCCGCCATTGCCAGACAGCATTCTTGAGAAAGCGCGGAGCTCACCCTCGGGATCGGCGGCCGACTGGTAAGCTTGCTGGGCCGCGACCCAGACTACATAGCGCTGCTGTGGCTCAATCCGGGGTGCGAATTGTTCTAGCTGCGCGCCTAACTCCGCGAATTTCAAACGCCGCCGTTGCAATTCGACCAAGGGCTGCATGCGCGAGAGCAGAAGCGAAGAATTCACGCCCTTACTCCGGTCCATCATCAACTCGTAACGCCATCGGGCTTCAAGCTCCGCCAGACCCGCGCTCTGCGCCAGCGGGACCGCGAAAGCGTCCACGTCCGCCGGGCTCATGCCGACCCACCTAGTCTCGGCAAACTTCGCGAAAGCAACTTTTTCTTCCGGCGTAAAGTAGTTAGAGACCGCGGTTCCCATTTCGCTCAGAGCTGAGCGCATGCCATCGCGGGCACTCCGGACGCGGATTTCCTGAGTGCGATCGCGCCATTCCCTGTCTGTGATCGCGGCGATACCTTGCCGGGCCAACTGTTCCTTAAGGACAGGCAATAACGCCGATGCATCGGCCAGAGCGCTTTGCAACCTGGCGCAAGCTTTTTCCTGCTGGCGGAGGCGGGTCATGATGCGCGCGTAAACTCTGGCCCCCGATTGGTGCTCGGGGGTGACCAGCAAATCAGCTCCGGCGGAGCTGACTCCCTGTTCAGCAAAGCTGCGCGCCTGGGTCAGCATGCCCCACGCTTCCAAACGACGCGCGACTTCGAAATACTTTCCGGCATTATCCGGGCCTACATCGATGAGCGCGATCTTCAGAGCAGCAACTACGTCGTCGGCGCGTCCCTGGCGGGCCCGGATCTCCGCGACTTTTTCCATCCACCTCGGGTCTTTGAAGGCCAGTTGATACACGCGCTCGTAGTCGGCGGCCGCGTCATCGAAGCGCATGAGTCGTTCTTCAAGACCGGCGCGCGCCACGCGTAAATCAATGCGATCGGGCCGGACAGTAACCGCCTTGCCGTAACTCTCGATTGCTGCCGGATACAGTTCGAGGCTGGTTTGGATTTGGGCCAAAACCATCGGCCAACGATAATCCCGCGGCGACTGTGTAATGGACTTGCTGTAAAACTCCAGGAGTTGCTGCTGGCGCTGGTAACGCTGAGCATAAAGGGCGGCTTCGCTCACCTGGCCTGCATCTTCGGGAAAATTGTTGATAAGCTCGATGTACTGATCAATCGCGCCGGCATAGTCCTTCCGGCGAATCAGGGCGGGAACCAATCCGCGGCGCAGCGTGGCAATCCTTGTCTTGCGCTCATCACCCGAAAACGGCGCGTTGTGGAAGAGCGCGATTTTGTCCAGATAGAATTGACGTAAGCCTCGATCATCGCCGGCCTGTGCGTATGTATCTGCCATCGCCGCGAGGTACTGGCCGTCGTATGGCGAGGCATTCAGAAGAGTGGTCAATAACTCTCGCGCCTGCGGGTATTGGCTTGCTTCAGTCGCCTTGCGCGCCGCTTCGAAAGTGAACTGCTTGCTCAGTTCCGGATATGCGTCTTTCGAAGCCTGCAATAGGACCGCGATGGCCTGCGGGTAACTCTTGATGCGCCAGTAGAAATCCACGGTCGAGCGCACCACTCCCAGGATTTTCGGGTTCTCGCGGTATAGGGCCTCAACCACGGGTTGCGCCGATGTGAAGTCATTTCGGCTCTCGTACAACTGAACCAACCGGTAGCGCAACTGCAAGCGGTTGATCGGATCGGCAGTAAGCACTGCCTGCTTTTCTAGTGCGTGCTGGCGAACCGCCTCCAGCGATTTCTGCTCGGCCAGGACTTCAACCTCCTCGGCTTGCTCGATCGAAGTGGTGCTGTTGGTGATCGAGTCGAGAAGGGTCTGCATTTCGGGCTTGCGGCTCTGTGCCTCCAGCACACGGACGCGCAGATAAACCGCTGGCATCGCTGGATTGGGCAAGGTGATCAGGTTTGCAGTTTGCTGGTCGACCTGATCGCGCAGCTTTGGCCTGCGAACCAACTCCAACAGTCTTAGGTCGGCGGGTGACTTTTCTCCTCCCGTCAGAGCGCCCTTTACGTATTCGCCGATGGCGCGGGCATAGTCTCGTTGATTTTCGTAGATTGCTCCGGCTTCATAGCTGTAAAGATTATCGTCGCCGAGCTTCTTCCTGCCCTCGTCCAGCAAACGGAGAGCGTTGTCGAAGTCGAAATAATCCCAGTAGATGCTGGCCGCCTCCAGATAGCCGACAGACTGTCCCGGAGCGATCGTGGGAATTCGATTCCAGTAGGGCGCGGCTTTAGCGAACAGATCACGGTCGGCGTAGATGTCACCGATCTGCGACATAATTTCGCTGTTGCCGGGATTCGCTTGCAGCAGATTGTCTTCGATCTTCGTCGCAATTTCTGTGTCGGCAACTTCAAAATAGGCCAGTGAGCGAAATACGGCCGAGGCCGCCTGGGTAGTCTCAGGATCAGCCGGATATTGTGCAGCCAGTGCTCGGAGCACAGGCGCGCCGTCTTCGAAATGCGATCGCCACAGCTCGGCCTGGGCGACGAATTCTCCCGCCGCAGGATTGGTGCGGACAACGTTGTCCCAGCCGCTCGGGCCCGGGCTTTGGCTTACAACAGGTCGCAAGGAGTTCAATTCGGACTCCAACTCTCCTTTCGCCGACAGATATTCGAAAAACTCGCGGCGGAGGTCGAGCTCTTCGAACCAGTGCTGCCGCAACAGTGATTGCCAGGCGACATCGTCATAGGTGTGGGAATCGTGATACGCGCTCAGCAGATTGCGCACAAAGGCCGGGTTGTGCGGAAAGCGCTGGTTCGCGTACTGGTTGAGCCGCAGGTATAGCGTCGGCGTTCCTCCGTAGCCTACATTCCCGAAATATTTTTCAAGGTCAGTGCCGCTAAAGGTCTTGACCGCTTCCTGGGTGAGTTTCTCGAAATCAGCGTCTCTCTTGTAACGCAAGTAGAAGCGTGCCAGCTTGTCGTACCACGAGGGATCGGGAAACCGGATCAGCGCTCGCCGGTAGATCTCTTCCTGCTCCGAGCCCAGCCTGTTCTGGTCCAGAAACACCGCCACGCGTTCATAAAGGCCGGGATCGTCAGGGTTACGATCAATCTCGCGCCGCAGCACGGCCAGTGCTTCAGGAATCTGTTTCAACTGCACCAAGCGGGCCAGATAGCGTTCCAGCACGCGCGAATATTCCGGCGAGCGGGCTCCAAGCTGGTCGGGAGCTGAAGCCATGCGCGCCTGAAATGCCTGGTTTCCTTGTCGCGGAGCAAAGTTGCCGCTGGCGTCTGTGGGCGTGTTCTCGGATTCGCGATATGACATTACCTGATCGGCGAACTGCGAGTGGTTCGGGCTGTCTCCACTTTTACCTAACGGTATCTTCTCTGCCTTGAGCGCGAGTTCCTGCAGGACGGAATCGTAGATGCTGAATTCGTCCTGTGGTTTACCGGTGCGCGCGTAGGCGTCTGCCATCAGCAGGGCCACGGACGTCCGTTGTGGAGCGTGGGGGAAAGTCGCCAGGAATTTACTTCCGGCACGAATCACAGCTTCGCTTTCGCCGGAGCTGGCGTAAAACTCCAGAAACTTGGCGTGCAGTTCCGGGCGTTTGGCTGAGTTGGGAAACTTCGCGTCGAGCAGAGCCAGCAATTCCGCCGCGCGCGACCGATGGAAATATGGGATGGCACGCTGCTCTTCTTCCGAGAACTTCGCCGCCGAGGCAGTCGTGTTCAGAATCACGGAAAGAATGCCGTTCAGGTAGCCAGGACCCTGGTCCATGGTCGCGATGTCGCGATACATGGAAAGTTCCCCGCCACCGAGCCGGATGGAAGTTTCCGGGGCCGTGAGCAGCAGGTTGGTGAGCCCGGCGAGTGACCGCTCCTGGGCATCATTCATGCCCTTGCTGCTGTACAGGGCAAAGTAGTAGCGGGCCGACTCGGGATAGGCGTGAATGTCTTCCAGCAGACGAGCGCAGACGTAGAGTTCCTGACCCATCCACTCTGCCTTGCGGGCTTCTTTGTGCAACCGAAACTCCGTAACCGTTTGCTGCGCGGCATCGAGCTTGCCCTGCTGCTGGTAGTAATAGAAGAGGCGCGCCATCGCGCTCAGATCTTCGGGATTGGCATTCAGGGCGGCGCGCGCTTGATCCAGAAACTTGCGCAGGCTTTGGGTCTGCGTGAGCAGGTCGAAGTAACTCTTGACCAGTTCCGGCGCCCACAGCGGCTGGAAACTCTGTTCGTAAACGGCCAAGCTCTGCTGGACTGAACCTCGACGGTACTCGACCATCGCCTTGGCTTTTATCGGAAAGATCTCGTCCGTCGGAAATTGCTTGTGATAGTCGGCGACCAATTGCTGCGCGGCGGCATACTCTTTTTGCGCGACCAGATAATCCAGAAAGCGGGCATAGAGCGACTGCTCTTGCGGATAGCAGGCCAGCCAGGCGCGATACTGTCCCACTGAGTAATCCGCGGGCAAGGCTTGATCGTGAATAACGGTGAAGATGCGTTCAAATGCCTGCCACGAGCGCTGCTCGGCCGGCGCCGTCAAGGCGTCCGAAGAATCGGCAGGGGCGTTGGCCACGACGGACAAAGCCTTGATCTCATCGAGCGGCCGAACCCGGCGATGATAGAAATCAGCCAGGGCAATTTGCGCGTCGGTTTTGCCGGGGGCATTCTCAACATACTTTTTCCAATCCGACTCCGCCGCATTGAAATCCAGTTGCTGTTCGTCTTCAAGAGCACGCAGCGAATAAAGATCGGCATTCCTGGGCTGAGCCTTGATCAGCTCGGCTAAGGCCGGGCGCGTCTCTGCCGGAGGCCGGCGAAACAGCACCGCGCCGCCGGGCAAGGACATGGCTCGAAAGAGCGCCGCTTCAATTGCCGTCCCAGCTTCGACGTTCCTCATCCACGCGGGCAGCTCGCCCCGCGCGGAGGCCAGCCATCCCGCCAGAGTAACGAACGCCGCGATTCCGCAGGTGCGCAGGAAGTGGCTGCGGGAACAATCACGGAAGCACTTCAATCTGCACCTCCTGTGTTCCAATGTTGTGGGCGATGTCTTCAGCGGTCACAGTCAACTTGTACGTCCCGGGCACGGTCTGCTCGGGCACGACCAACTGTCCGGCATTGACGCCTGCGCGTGCATCCCAATTCAGCGCCACCGGCGCGGCGCCTTCAAGTCTTGCGACCAGGGTACGCGTACTCTGCGAAGCGCTGGCTCTCAGATCCACGGTCTGGCCAGGGTGATAGCGCCTGGTAGTGAGTTTGATCTGAACCACCGGCGGCTTGCTGGCGATGACAAACGTCTTGCACTCACGATAGGTGTGTCCCGCGCGGTCCCGCAAAACCAGGCGGACGGTGTAGGTTCCATCCTGCATATCGCCGGGCGCAAGAAATCGCGTCTGCCACACGTCCTCCCCGGGAAGGTAGCGCAGCTTCTGCACCAAGCCAAAAGGAAACAGCGCGGTGACCGAAGAGATGGATTCGTCTGTCTTGACCCGCAGCACGGGATCTCCGGGACGAATGACGCGGGGCCGCAGCAACGCGCGCGGCACGGCGAGAAACGAGGTGTAGGGAGTGACAAATTTGTACTGCCGAGCCAGGCGGATGATTTCATCAATGGTGGCCTGGTCTTCACCATCACGCTGGATCTTTTCCAGCAGCGCATCCACTCGGGCCCTGGCCCAGAGGCGCGGAAGCTGCGCATGGTCGAGAGCTTCGCGCGGCAAGTTGCCCTTCGCCGACATCTCGAGCGACGCTCCGGCGCGCACACCGTGGACAGTGAACGTTACGTTTTCTTTCGCCGCCTGATACCGTCCGATCCAGGAAGCAAGCGACCCCGCGAAGATGGAATCCTGCAGCGGGTAAACCGTGTCCACCGCCGACTCCGGGGCTACGGCCAACTTCAATTCTCCGATAGGAGCTGCGTCCGATCTTCGAGAGGAAGGAATTCAGCTTGAACTCGGCGGGCTCGGTAGAGAGCACATGTTCCAGCAACCCGTCCTGCCGGGCTAGCACTGTAAGCAGCGGCAGGTTGGCATCGTCGCCCACTCCGAAAATGTAGGTGCGGGGACGTTGGTTCTCTGGTAAATGTTTCCAACTCTCTGCGTACCAACTGGCGAGCTTGCCATTCTGAATGGGCCCGCGGGTGGCGCCACCGTCGCTCAGCAATATCAGATAAGGGGTGTCCGCTCCGGACGCCGAACACTGCTGCAGTCCGGTCTGAAGCGCTTTTTGTAAATCAGTGCCGCCGCGGAGCTTGCTCGTACGGACGAAATTCAAGGGCACGCTGCACCGTGGGAGGTTCCGCCGCTACAAGAGCAGGCTGAAAGGTCTGGACCTGGTTATTGAACAACAGCAGATTGAAACGGTCGGGAGGCCGCAACGTGTGCAGCAGACTTTCCAAAGCCTGATAGCTGCGCTCCAGCTTTTCCCACTGCATGGAGAGCGACGTATCGAAGACGATCACCAGCGTTTTCGGCGCACCAGAAGCGGGATTTCCACTTGCGCCTGAGGTCGAGCTCTTGCCGTACCCAAGCAACGCTTCGGCCTCGAAGAACCCGGGCTCGTTCGTGCTGCGGACTGGCGAGATCTCCGTCGGCGCGGGCCGTGCACTCACCGGATTTCTGTAGGCCAGTACGTTCAGAGTGTCAGGCCCGGCAGCGTCAAGGTCATAGGTCGCGACAAAGTCCTCGGAAAGATTTACGTTTTCGCCTTCGAAGCGTGCTTTCACCGAATGCGCTGTATTTTCGTCGAGTTTCAGCGGAAACACTTTTGTGGCGGCCTGAAAGTTTGAGACCGCGTGCTCCGACTGCAATTCGAAGTTGATGCGAAGGTGACGCGCAACCTGGAACGAGTATGCGTCCGGGCGAAGCGGAATCGCGAAATACGATTTCAGGTTCTCGACCGGAATGGATTGGTGATACTCGATCTCCAGACGCTTGGTTCCATGCGGTTGAATGGGGACGATACGGGCGCTGAACACCGAGCTGCGCTTGGCCTCTTCCGAGCCGTGTTCTCCCATCTGCAGGAGTCCGGGATCAATAGCCTGCTGTTTGAGCTGGGTGTAAATGTCTTCTGCTCGTTTGCGCTCCAGCACGACCGCCGGAATGCGTGTGGGCCCATCCCACACCGCGAAATCCGAAACCGTGGCCTGGCTGGGCAGCGCGAAGATGTAGTTTCCTTCTTCAATCTTTCCGGTGTGGTTGGCGAAAATCTGCCGCACGAAGACACGTGCGTCGCCGTTGTCGATGCGAACGGTGATTTCCATCTCTTCGAGAGAGAGGATTGCCGGGTCGGGCTGCGTCTTGTCGCGCGGAATCAGGATGCCTGCATCGGCCCGCAACAGAGCCGAGGCAAACAGCAACGCGAAGAGCATGAGCATGGTTTTCTTCATGGGTGCAGCTTCTGCTCCTGCACACGAACCAGACCGTTGTCTGTGCCGACATAGAGATATCCATTGGCGAGGGCAAGTGCGGTCACATTGGAGGAAGGCAATCCCCGTTCGACTGCGAACCAGTGGTCGGATGCGCGGTCATACACATACAAGCCATTGCCCAGGGTGCCCGCAAACACATGACTGGGCGTGACCAGCATGGCGTTGGGATTGATCTCGAATGGCCCGGTGGCAGTTTCGAAGGAGTGGAAGCGGCCGGACCGGTCGAGTCCGAATACGCCCGCTCCGTAAGTTCCAACCATCCATTCGCCGCCAACCGGGACGACTGCCGTGATCCAGTTGTGCTTGAGTCCGGGCGTGGCCGTGGTGTAATTGACTTGGACCTCGCCTTTCTCGAGCTGCGAAAGGCCACCCAGCGTGCCCGCCATCAATTCATCGCCCGACACACCGAGGGCGTATACGTGGTTGTTGACCAGTCCCTGGAACGCGTACATACTGCGCGCTCCGGTAGCGTCGAGAAACGTCAGGCCTGCCGGCGTCGCCAGGGCGAGACCGTCCTGATAGAAAGCGACGTCGGTCACATGGTCGGCGATGAGGCCGTCGGCGCGAGTGAGAACCTGCTCCTGGCCGCCGGCAGAGTCGAACCGAACCAGTCCGTTGGCGGTGGCGGCATCGGTAGTCCCATCTTTAGAGTTGGGTAGAATTCGATTCACGCAGAACACGTGCTCGTTTTCGATGTGCGTAGCGGGCCCGTGATCGGACTCCAAACGGTCGAGGCCGCGGTCGAAATATCCAACCCAGAGCCGCCCCTTGCTGTCGGCAGCCAACGCGGACACGTTGCGATCGGTCAACACCGCGGCACCGGGCCGCAAGACTGCCTGCCAGTTGAAGCCATGAGGCGCCATGCGATACAGGCCGCTGCGGGTCAGCGCAAAAACAGCATCATCCAACGCCAATAACTGGTGAACTTCCGCCAATTTTGTGGCGTCCGACGGCGCAGAATTGAGGCGATGTTTTCCCGCTAGCGGGATGGCGATCACACCGTCATCCTCGGAGCCGACAAAGAGTTGTCCGGCGTTGGGCAGCAGCGAAGTGGTAAGAATCCCGTCAGCTAACGTGCGAGAAAAACGTCCACTCTCAAACACCGCGACGCCGAGCACGGTGCCGACGAATGTGGTGTCTCCAGAGACTGCGATGGACTGCACCTGGCGGTCAGGCAGTCCCTGCTCTTCGCCGAAGGAGTCTGACTCGCCGGCGTGCCAGTGGAGTACGCCCTGATTGAGGGTTCCAACCCAGAGATCCGATTCAGTGCCCGCCAGTGTTGTGACGTAAAGATTGCTCAACGTCGGGTGGAGGACTGTGATTTTCTTTCCGTCATAGAGGAGCACTCCGCGCTTCCGGGTTCCAATCAAAAGATGTCCGGAAGCAGCGGGCAAGACCGAGGTAATGGTGCGCGCACTTGCATCCTGGGGAAAAATTTGCCGGAAGGCACGTCCACTGAACACAATCAGGCCGTCTTGTGCGGTGGCGATCACCAGCTCCGGTTCGCGCGACTCCGACAAGACCGCCGGAGCCATCGCCACCAGCGGAGACGAGGGCAACTCTCGTCCTACCGCGTAATGTCTGAGCAGTGTTCCGCTGGCATTGTAGTGCGACAGCCCGGCCGGGCCTGCGATGTAGAGGTCGCCGAAGAAGCGGGCGGCCTGGAAGAATACCGCCGGCGTGCTGATCGATTCGAAGTCTTGTTCCTGCGGCTCGGGAAGCGGCTGTGAGAGAAACCGTATCTCACCCTCCGAGCGCACTTCCTGTGTGGCGGTGCGTAACGCGCGCGAAGCTCTCCACTCCACAACCCCGGCCAGCAAGATAAGCAGGCACAACGCGCCTGCTGCAATCGCCCGCCACGACCTTCTTAAGCTCCAGCCCATAAATCCCCGAACCGCCAAGAAGATGAGATATAAACCCGAGGGCCAACAGCGTAATCCCATTGCAGCGAAGCGGCCAAACTCATTTTGATTGATGAAACTAGACTTAGGAGGACGGGGAAGATCGAACCTGTGTCAGCCGACGCACAACGTGTAAAGAAAGACCCGACACCGGGGACGCTGAACGCTGGCTACTTTGCCGTCCCGTCGTTCGGCTTGGTCAATAGCCCTCTCTGGCGCAGCCAGTTCGCCAGCAAGACCGGCCACTCGGCCAGGGCCGGATCGCCCAGAGCAAGACCAACTCCGTGCGGACCCTTCTCGAACACATGCATTTCCGCCGGGACACCCGCTTTGTGCAGCGCCAGGTAAAAGCTCACGCTGTTCTCCGGCGGCACCACAGTGTCTTCGCTGGTGGTGAACAGGAATGTAGGCGGAGTCTGCGCGGTGACATGAAGTTCGTTCGAAAGTTCCTGAACCAGCTTCGGATCCGGATTGTCGCCCAGCAGGTTCTTGGCCGACCCGACATGGCCGTAGGGCGGTTCGAAGCGTTATGACCGGATATCCCAGGATGACAAAATCGGGCCGGCTACCGGCGTGATCGATCGGGTCCGCTGCCCCGGAGTTTCCCGCCGTCGAAGTGGGTGGCAGCGGTCGAAGCGAGATGCCCGCCTGCCGAGAAGCCCATCATTCCGATCCGATCCGGCGAGACGTCGAATTCTTTGGCCCGGCTGCGCACCAAACGGATCGCCCGTTGCGCATCTCCCAGTTCGATGGGGTGATGATAACGCGGGCCCAGGCGGTACTTGAGGACGAAAGCGGTCACACCCATGGCGTTGAACCAGTTCGCCACTTGCCGGCCTTCGTGGTTGGCGGCGAGACCTCCATATCCGCCGCCTGGAGCAACGATGACTGCCGTACCCGAGACGTTCAGGCTGCCAGGGGCGATACAGCGTGAGAGTGGGCGTGTCGTCGCCGCCTTGCCCCAATGCTCCGGGAGCGCCGTTCTCCCACAACAGAATCGTTTGCGTTTCGGCGGTGGGGTCGTAGTGCGCCTGGCCAAGTGCGATGGACGCCGAGAAACAGAGCAGAGAATAACGATCGTGCTGCTTCGTGTTTTCATATCGAGTCAGAAACAGAATAGGGTTCGGGCCCGCGAGAGCGCTAGGACTTGCTTCGCGCCGCCCACTCCGCATCGAAACGGGCGCGGTCATAGAACGATTTCTGCGTCCCGATCGCCGGTGGTTGAGAGTCCGGCGTACAGGTTGGCGCGTCGTACAGCCTCCCGCTCGGGAAGGCCTTCTCCGAGGAAGACGGCAAAGCTGCCGATAAAAGCGTCGCCCGCTCCGGTGCTGTCGATGCTCTTCACCGGAAACGCCGGCAGATGCTCCATGCCTTCTTTTCCTGCCAGCAGCGAGCCGTTGGCGCCGAGCGTAATAATGACGCGCTTGATGCCGTAGCCCAGCAGTTTCTCCGCGCATTTCTTCGCGTCGTCGACATTCTTTGACCGGCATTCCGGTGATGGTCTCGGCTTCGCTTTCGTTGGGAACGAAGTAGTCCAGGCCTTCCACGAACTTGAAATCGATCGGCTGAGCCGGCGCGGGATTGAGAATGCAGCGAATGCCGTTCTTTCGCGCGAACGCGATGGTGTGGTAGACGGTCTCGACCGGAATCTCGAACTGGAGAACGATGCAATCGACGGCCTTCAGCAGGTCAGCGGCGGCATCGACGTCGGCCGGTTTCAATTCGTCGTTCGCGCCTTTCACCACGAAAATTCGGTTTTGCCCGTTGGGCTCGACAAAGATCGGCGCCACGCCGCTGGACACGCCTTCCACCTGCTTCACATGGGTCGCGTCGATGCCCAGCTTTTTGAAATTTTCAATCGTGGCCGGACCAAAGAGGTCGCTGCCCACTCGCGCCACCATGAAGACCGATTGGCTCCGCACAGCCGGGACGCGGTCGCCTGATTGGCGCCCTTGCCCCCGAATCCGAGGTCGAATTTCTGGCCGAAGATGGTTTCGCCGGGCTTGGGAAAGCGGTCGGTGAAAGTGGTCAGGTCAATATTCGCGCTGCCCACCACCGCAATTCGAGGAATTTTCGCCATGATTCAGGAGACCTTGCAGATAGATTTGATGCCAGTCACGAAACATCGAAAGATGAAGAAGGCCGAGTCTATTCAGCGGCTCGGATTGTGTCAACGATTAGCAGGTGCGCGGCAGCTCACTCGCCGTACGGAACCCAAATATTCTTCACCTGGGTGGCATGCTGCAGGAACCAGCGGCCTTCGCCCTGCTTCACATCGAACCAGTCGATGGAGCGGCCTTCGTTGGTAAACACCTGCTTGAGATTCCCAATCGAGTAAGTCTTGGCCGCAGCGGCGCTGGCTTCATCGGCGAAACACCAGACGGCGTCCACGTCGTCGTGCTCGGCGAGAGTCTTCAACAGTTGGGATGTGTAGCCGGTGACGATGTTGACAGCTCCGCCCGGCAGATCGCTGGTGTCGAAAAGCTGGTACAAATCGGCAGTGATTAAAGGATACGTCTCGGAAGGAACGACGACGGCCACATTGCCGGCCGCAAGCACCGGCATGACCAGCGACAGAAATCCGAGCAGCGGCGCCTGATTCGGACAAATGATTCCGACTGTGCCGAGCGGTTCATTCATGGCCAGCGCGACGTTGCGGAACGGAGGATTGTGCACCGCGCCATCAAACTTGTCCGCCCACGCCGCGTAGGAGAAGATGCGCTCGATGCCGAGACTTACTTCGGCAGCGGCCTGAGTTTCTCCGACCACTGCGGCCAGCCGGCGCGCGATCTCTTCGCCGCGCTGCGAAAGATTTTCCGCGATGTAATAAAGGACCTGCGCCCGGTTGTGCGCCGTGGTCTTCGCCCATCCCGAGGCCTTGTGTGCCGCTTCGACCGCGTTGCGAATATCTTTGCGATTGCCCAGCGGCGCCTCGCCCAGAAGCCGGCCATCGGCGGCGCGCACTTCCATGCTGTAGCCGGAGTCGGGGCGCGCCTGCTTGCCTCCGATGTAGAGCTTTACTGTTCGATCAATCGCCGGCGTTGCCGGATCGGAATCTTCGGTTGATTTCTGCTCGGCTGGCGGCTTCGCGGCGGGCAGCGCCGGAGCATTCTTGAACCAGTCCGGCTCGAGATACTCGAGCAGGCCTTCCCTGCCGCCTTCGCGTCCGTAGCCGCTTTCGCGGTAGCCGCCAAATCCGCAGGAGGCGTCGAACAGATTCGTGCAGTTGACCCAGACCACTCCGGCTTTGAGTTGCGAGGCCACGTGCAGCGCGACGTTGATGCTCTCGCTCCAGACGCACGCGGCCAGACCATAGACGGTGTTGTTCGCCAGTTCGACGGCTTCGCTCGGCGTGCGGAACGTCATGGTGGCCAGCACCGGGCCGAAAATTTCCTGCTGGGCCACGATCGACGTGGGATGCACATTGCTGAGCAGCGTCGGCGGATAGTAGAGTCCGCGCGACGGCAACTCGATTTGCGGTTGCCAGCAGGTGGCGCCCTCCGCGACTCCCTGGTCCACCAGCCGCTTGATCCGGTCCAGCTGCACTCGCGCAACGATTGCGCCAATGTCGATGGACTTGTCGAGCGGAGACCCCGGCACGCAGCGTGCTCATGCGATCGCGCACCTTCGCGATGAGCGGCTCGGCGATGCTCTCCTGCATCAGCAGGCGCGAACCGGCGCAGCAGACTTGTCCCTGATTGAACCAGATGCCATCGACCAGGCCTTCGACCGCGCTGTCGAGGTCGGCGTCTTCGAAGATGATGAAAGGCGATTTGCCTCCCAGTTCGAGCGAGAGCCGCTTGTGGCTGGACGCGGTCGCGCTGCGGATGGCGCGTCCCACTTCGGTCGAGCCGGTGAAGGCGATCTTGGCCACGTCGGGATGCTTCACCAGCGCTTCGCCGGTCGAGCCGTCGCCGGTGACAATGTTGACGACTCCTGGCGGCAGTCCAATTTCCGAGCAGATTTCGGCGAAGGCCAGCGCGGTCAGCGGCGTGAACTCCGCCGGCTTGAGCACGACGGTGTTGCCCGTGGCCAGCGCCGGCGCAATCTTCCAGGCCAGCATCAGCAGCGGAAAATTCCAGGGAATGATCTGGCCAACGACGCCGCACGCCGCGTATCCGGGAAATTCCTGATGCAGCAATTGCGCCCAGCCGGCGTGGTGATAGAAGTGGCGGACGACCAGCGGAATATCGATGTCGCGGCTCTCGCGAATCGGCTTGCCGTTGTCCATGGTCTCGAGCACGGCGAGGCGGCGGGAGTGCTTCTGCACGGTCCGCGCCAGCGCGTAGAGATAGCGAGCTCGCGCGTGCGGAGTGAGCGCCTGCCATTTTGGCAGAGCGGCGCTCGCGGCTCGGACTGCGGCGTCAATGTCTGCCGCCGATCCCTGGGCAACTGTGGCTAGCTTTTCGCCGGTGGAGGGATCGGTGGTTTCGAAGTATCCGCCTTCCGCCGGTTGTCGCCATGCGCCGTCGATGAAATGTCCGAAGCGGCGGTCATGAAGATCGAGCCAGGCCAGGGCCTCTTTCGGGTCCTCGGGCGCGGGACCGTATTCCATGGCGACGAACTTTTCGGCGATGCTCATATGGCTGTGTACGTCGAACACGAAGATCAAAGTCAAAAGCGGCGGACAAGAGTGTCCGCCCCACACGGATCTTTGCTACGCCAGCGGATGGCGATAGTCCGCCGAATAGCGCCCGGTCACGTAGTGTTCCAGTTGCCGTTCGATGTCGTTCAGCAGGCCGCTGGCTCCAAAGCGGAACAACTCCGATCTCATCCAGGACGGGCCGAGTTCTTCTTTCATCAGCGCCAGCCATTCGATGGATTGCTTCGCCGTGCGAATTCCGCCGGCCGGCTTGAAGCCGACTGCCATTCCGGTTTCCTGCGCATATTCGCGAATGCATCGCGTCATGACGAAGCCGACAGGCAGCGTCGCATTCGTCGGTTCTTTCCCGGTCGAAGTTTTGATGAAGTCTGCGCCCGCCATCATGGCGACGAAGCTGGCTCGGGCCACGTTTCGCAGCGTCAGCAGATCGCCGGTGCCGAGAATCACTTTCATGTGCGCCGAACCGCTCGCCTGTTTGAACGCTGCGATCTCGTCGTAGAGCGCCTGCCACTTGCCGCCGAACACATGGGCGCGGGTGATGACCACATCGATGTCGTTGGCTCCTGCTTCGACCGAACGGCGAATCTCCGCTACGCGCTCGGTCAGCGGAGAGAGCCCTGCGGGAAATCCGGTGGAGACCGCGGCCACGCGCACGCCGCTGCCTTCAAGCGCGCGCACCGCCGTTTCCACAAACGTGTGATACACGCAAACCGCGGCAACTTTGATATTCAGCTCTTCAATTCCAAGCCGCTTGACCAGATCATCCTGAATCGGATGCCGGGCCTTGGCACACAGGCGGCGCACCCGCTCTTCGGTGTCATCGCCCGAGAGAGTGGTGAGGTCCATGCAGGAGACGGCGCGCAGCAGCCATGCCGCCTGCCAATCTTTCTTCACCGTGCGGCGGGCAACGTGGCTTTGCGCCCGGCGTTCGACCGCACTGGTGTTGACGCGAACCTGCTGCACCCAATCGAGATTGAGAGGGATGCCGCGGTTCGATATCAGCGGACGCCCGGCAAGCGTGGCGATGGTGTCCCCACGATCGCTCACGTCGCCTGCCACTCCGTGACGTGTTTTGCTCTCGACTGACATGCTGGCGATTGCAATTGTACGGCACTGCGCCATGTAGGCGCGAGCGTCCCCGCTCGTGCCGAAGTCACCACGGACCACGTGGGGACAGCCACCCCCGGCCGTCCGGTCGAGCGCAGCTCGACGACGACTTGCTGCAACCGCGACAGCCGCGGGCGGCTGTCTCCACGCGGTCTGTGGTGGTTCCAAAATCGCACCAGCGGCACGCTGGCGCCTACATTTGCCTTGACATCATTTCCGTCCGAAAGCTAGGCTACGACGCTGCTTTGTGTGCGGAGAAAACCATCCTGAAACGTGTGAAGAGTTTCGATTTTTCGACTCTCATTTTTTATTGCTCTGCTCCTGATTTGGCTAGCCGGAGCAACTCCTGCTTCGGCTGCAGCGAAGAAGATCATCTTCGACACTGACCCCGGAACTGACGACGCTCTGGCCTTGATGCTGGCGCTGAATTCGCCGGAACTGGACGTGCGCGCCATCACCGTGGTCCCGGGAAACGTGACTGCAAGTCAGGGCCTGGAGAATGCGTTGCGGATGGTTTCGCTGGCCAACCGTTGCGACATTCCGGTCGCGGCGGGCGCGCAGCATCCGCTTTTTCAGAAGCTCATCACCGCTGAGTTCTGGCATGGCAAGAATGGTCTGGCGAATGTCGAACTGCCGGCCAGCAAATGCAAAGTGGATTCGCACTTCGGACCTGACCTCATCATCCAGATGGTGCACGCCGCGCCTCACGAGATCACTCTGGTTCCGGTTGGGCCTCTGACCAACATCGCCCTGGCCGTTCTCGAAGGATCCGTCCATTGTTCCCCTGGTCAAGGAAGTGATCATCATGGGAGGCTCGATCACCGGCGGCAATGTGAACGCCGCCGCGGAAGCCAATATTTATAACGATCCCGAAGCCGCCCAGATTGTTTTCCAGGCCGGCTGGCCGTTGACGATGGTTGGACTGGATGTCGGCGACAAGACTCTTCTGTCCAAGAAGTATCTCGACCAGTTGGGCCAGACTCACGGTCCGGTCAATGACTTCATCTACACAGTCGCCAAATATCCTGATCGACCTTTCCGCGCAGTTCGGATCGCCCGGCTCGCCGATGTATGATCCTCTCGCCGTCGGTGTGGCGATCGACGCGACGCTGGTAAAAGCCCCGGAAATGCATGTTGACGTCGAAACCCGCGGCGAATTTACTCGGGGCGAAACCGTCGACAATCGTCACGGACATGGTCGAGCGAAACGTGCTTCACGGCGATCACTATGTGATTGAGGCTGTGGACAAAGTGACGCCCAACGCCAAGGTTTGTGTCGATGTCGACGCCGACCGTTTCCTGCAGCTTTTTGTTTCCAGAATCAAAGGCAAGTAGCCCGGCAGTGCCAAGGAGAACCCATGTACACCCCACACAGTCTGGAAATTGCGCTGTTGATGATGATCACGAGCGCCATCTGCTGGGGCTCCTGGGCCAACACCTTCAAGGGCGTGAAGAATTATCGCTTTGAGCTCTTCTACTGGGACTACGCTCTGGGAATTTTTCTGGTCTCGCTCATCCTCGCCTTCACCATGGGCAACACCTCGGCGAGCGATCCGGCAAGCTTTCTGAATAATGTTCACTCCGCCGACAGCTCGAACATTGTTTACATGTTGATCGCCGGCGCCATCTTCAACCTGGCCAACCTGCTGCTGGTCGCGGGAATTGACATGGCCGGACTCGCGGTCGCCTTTCCGGTCTCGATCGGGATTGCACTGGTGGTCGGAGTCGTTTCCAGCTACGCGCTACAACCCAGGGGCAACCTGGGCTTGCTGGCGGCGGGTGTCGCTTGCGCCGTGGTCGCTGTGATTCTGGACGGCAAGGCGTATGGCAGTCTGGCCAGCGCAGGGCGTTCAGTTTCGAAGAAAAGCATCGTCACCTGCATCGTCTCCGGAGTTCTCATGGGACTCTGGGCTCCCTTCGTGACTCGCGCCATGACTCACGGAAACCCGCTCGGGCCTTACAGCGTGGCCGTGTTCCTCACCCTGGGCGCGCTGCTTTCCTGCTCGATCTGGAATGTCTACTTCATGAAGAAGCCGCTGGTCGGCGAGCCTGTCAGTTTCAGCGGCTACTTCAGCGGACCGCCATCCGGACACGTTCTCGGTCTGCTCGGCGGATTTATCTGGGGTCTGGGCATGGTTTTCAATCTGGTCGCGGCCAGCTTTACCGGAGTGGCGATTTCGTACGCCATCGGGCAATCGGCTCCCATGGTCGCAGCGTTGTGGGGTGTGCTGGCCTGGAAAGAGTTCAACGGTTCGGGCAGCCGGGCTAAAATATTTCTGGTTTTCATGTTCGTTTTCTATGCCCTGGCGATTCTGCTGGTGGCCAACGCAAACGGATAGGTTCCAACCCGACTCAACTTGTTAAATGAGGATGCCTTTGGGACGCCCGGATCGACGTCAATTTCTGGAAGCGATTGCAACTGTCGGAGCGATGACCACTTTCTCTGGAAGCATCAGCGCAGCCTCCCGGTCCTCCGGCGATGCGCTGGCCCAAACTCACCGGCAGCCCGGTGCTCGACAGCCTTCATCCGGTGATTGAGCACTCCCGCGATGTGCGCACCCACGTCGAGAAGATCGTCGAAGTCGCGCAATGGATGGCCTACGAAGAGCTGGCCATGCCGGACTATCAGACTGCCGTTCGGCGTGGGAGAAGGACAGCGCCGACGACGTGATCGACTTCATCCTCACCGCCGACTGCGTGGACACCGCCTTCACCGATTTTTCCACCCACGTGAAGTTTCAGGTGGACTATGCGGGGCGGCACTGGTCCGATTCCGATGCGCTTTTCGCCTGCATGAAGCGGGCCATGGACAATGGCATTCCTATTCTCGACGGCAAGTATCTTGCCCAGGTGACCCGGCCCGACCTCGAACGCATTTTCGCCGGCAACATCGAACTGCCCATGCTCGACGAAAAGATGCAGGTCTGGCACCAGGTGGGCGCAGTGTTGGCCGACAAATACAACGGCCGCTTCCACAATTTCGTCAAGTCGTGCCCGCCTCGCCTGTATGACAACGGCGCCGGAATCATCGACCGCATGGTGAAGGAGTTTCCCCGCTTCAACGATGTCAGCCCGTACGACGGCGCCACCATCAAGTTCTACAAGCTGCCGCAACTGGGAATCTGGCTGGTTTACTCGGCGTTAAGAAAGAACAACCAGTTCCCTCTCGAAGACACCGAGCAAGATGACGGCCTTCGCCGACTACATCGTTCCCGTTGCATTGCGGCTGCTGGGTATCGTGAGTTACTCGACCGAACTTGAGCATGCCATCAACACCTACCAGATGATTCCGCGCGACAGCCGGCAGGAAGTTGAAATCCGGGCGCACTGCATCTACGCCACCGCCCTGCTGTGCGAAGAGATCAATAACATTCGTCCCAAGGACCAGCAGATCATCATTCCGCAGATCGACGCCCGCTTGTGGACCCACTATCACACCACGTGGTGGCCGCATCATCTGACCAAGACGATCATGTACTGATCGCTAGACCCGGGGGCCGCGTGCAATATTCTTTTCTCTTTCGCCTCTTACGATCGGCCGCAGTCGTGTTCATGGCGCTCGCGGCGTGTTTTGCCTTTTCCGACGAGTGGAAGGCACGCCACCCCCTCATTTCGCCGACCGGAGTCATGAACCTGTCCGAGCCTCCGTTGGCGGATGAGATCTTCTTCTCCGGACCGCAGGATCCGGCCGATGCCGAAGCATGGCGCGCGGGCCTCAAAGCGTGGCGGACCGAGCGCCTGATCCGCCTGCGTTACAACGGCTCGCAATATGACCGGCCCGAACTGGTCTGGACGCAGCAGGTCGTCTCCCAGGTTCAACTGCTCGCCTGGGACCGGAATTTTTACGATCCGGAAACCGGCGAATACACCGTGGATAAATTTCTCTCCGAGACAGAGGGCCGCATCGGCCCCATCGATGCGGTCTTGATCTGGCCCGTCTATCCCAACCTGGGCGTGGACGACCGCAACCAGTTCGACCTGTTGCGCGATCTGCCCGGTGGCACTCCCGCGCTCCGTCAAATGGTCGACAAGTTTCACAGTCGAAGTGTGAAAGTGTTCTTTCCAATCCTCGCCTGGGACAGCGGCACTCGCGACGAAGGCACATTTCCCTGGGTCGCAATTTCTCAGCTGCTCGCCGACATTGGCGCCGACGGCATCAATTTCGACACGCTCGAAAGCATTCCCGCGCCCTTCCGACAGGCATCCGACGCAACCGGCCATCCCCTGGCCCTCGAGCCGCAATTTGAAATTCGCGATGAAACCGTAGCCTGGTCGAACATCGGATGGAATGACTGGGTCACATGGGAAGGCAAGGAATATCCCTTCGTGCCGATGGTGAGCAAGACCAAGTGGTTCGAGCCGCGGCACATGGTGAGCGTCACCGATCGCTTCACCCGCGACAAAACCGACAGCTTGCAGCACGCCTTCTTCAACGGACAGGGCTACGCCACGCTCGATAATCTTTGGGGCTTCTGGTACGGCACGATTCCGCATGACGCGGAAGCCATCCTCCGCTTCACCCGAATCGAACGCGCCCTGACGGAGAACTTGCGCAGCCAGGACTGGGAGCCGCATACCCAGACTCTGCAAACCGGAGTTTTTGCCAGCAAGTTTCCAACCGCGACGAATACACTTTGGACCATCGTCAATCGCAATGAGTACGACACCGCAGGCGAGCAGCTCCGACGTCGCACAAAGCAGGAATGCACTACTACGATCTGTGGCATGGCGTCGAGCTTGACGCCCGTATTGCGTGGCAACGACGCAACTCTCAGCTTCACCATCGAAGGCTTGGGCTTCGGTGCGGTTCTGGCAACCGAGCAATACCCGGCCACCGGTGCGTTGAAGGATCTGCTGACGTTCATGGCCGAGCGCTCCAAGCGACCGCTCTCAACTTACTCGCGCGAGTGGAAGGCCGTTCCGCAGACCATGGTCGAAATTCCAGCCACTGCGAGGGCGCAGTCGGCGCCTCCCGGGCATGGTTCGCATCCCTGAAAGCGACTACGACTTCCGAGTCCGTGGCATCGAGATTGAAGGCGGCAACGATCCCGGCGTCGACGTGCAGTATCCTTGGGAAGATGCTCCGCGGCGCTCCCATCGCCACCGGGTGCATGTCGCGAGCTTCTATGTAGACCGCACTCCGGTAACGAATGCGGAGTTCAAGAAATTCCTGGATGCCACCAGCTACCATCCGAAAGACGATCACAATTTTCTGCGCGACTGGAAAAATGACAGCTATCCCGAAGGTTGGGAGAAAAAGCCGGTAACCTGGGTCTCGATCGAAGATGCCCGTGCCTATGCCAAATGGGCGGGCAAGCGCCTGCCCCACGAATGGGAATGGCAGTTGGCTGCGCAATCCGGTGATGGACGTCTTTATCCCTGGGGAAACGAGTGGAATTCTCAGTTGGTTCCCGCGTCAGATCGAGGACGCATCATGCGGCCTCCGGCGAATGTGGATGCATTTCCGCAAGGGTGCGAGTCCGCGGGGCGTGCTCGACCTTGAGGGAAACGTCTCGCAGTGGACTGACGAATATCGCGATCCTCATACGCGCGCTGCAATCGTACGAGGTGGCGCGTCGTATCAGCCCACGGGCTCGATCTGGTATTTCCCGCAAACTTACCGGTTGGACGAGCACGAAAAATATTTGTTGATGTCGCCGGGGCGCGACCGCGCCGGAACTATCGGCTTCCGCTGTGTCGTTGATGCGCAATAGCTTGGCTGCGTTTTCATAGCTCCTGACGAGGGAATTTTATGACCCCGACGATTCAACGTCTGCTCACTATCTTCCTGGTGCGTTGTTTCTGGTTGTAGTCGTTCTATGTGGGCTCCGGCCAAGTTCCGCCGACGCGGCCAGCCAAGGCAAGTTTCTCGTCTACGTCGGTACATACACCGACCACGGCAGCAAAGGCATCTACGCTTACCGCTTTGATGCCAAGACGGGCCAGTCAACCCCGCTGGGACTGGCCGCCGAATCCACGCAACCGTCTTTCTTAACCGTCGACGCGAGTGGACACTTTCTCTATGCGGTCAATGAGATTGAGAGTTACGAAGGGCAGCCCACCGGCGCCGTGAGTGCCTTCGCCATTGATTCCGCGAGCGGCAAGCTGTCTTTGTTGAACCAAGTGTCATCGCGCGATGGTGGGCCGGCCCACATCGCGCTCGATCGGACTGGCAAGTATGCCTTGGTGTCGAACTACACGCGGGGCAGCGTGGCGGTTCTTCCGGTGCAAAAAGATGGCCGCCTGGGCGAAGCGTCGGCCTTTGTGCAGCACCATGGCGCGGGCGTGGACAAGGAACGGCAAGAGCAGCCTCATGCCCACGCGGTTGCCATGTCGTCCGACAATCGTTTCGCTCTGGTCGCTGATCTCGGTCTCGATCAGGTATTCGCGTATTCGTTCGACTCCGCCAAAGGCACCCTGGGACAAGACCCTCACATCACTAAGGCCAATCCCGGTGCGGGTCCACGTCACCTGGTATTTAATTTGAGCGGAAAGTTGCTGTACGTGATCAACGAATTGCAGTCTTCGGTCACGACCTATGCTTACGATACGGCGAATGGCGGGTTACGCGAACTAAGTACGATTTCTACGCTGCCAGATGGATTTTCCGGCCACAGTGCCGCAGCGGAAATCGCGCTGCATCCTTCCGGCAAATTTCTTTACGCTTCGAATCGCGGCCCTGACAGCATCGCCGTTTTTTCCATCGCCGCTGAGGGAACGCTGAGCCATGTTGAATTCGTTCCGGTGAGTGGAAAAACGCCCCGCAACTTTGCCATTGATCCGACGGGCTCCTGGTTGTTGGTGGGGGATCAGGAATCGGACAAGGTGGTAGTTTTTCGCATCAACCGCAAGACCGGACGCCTTACTCCCACCGGGCAAGTGCTTCAGATTAGTTCTCCCGCTTGCGTGACGTTTGTGCCCCTGCCGTAGCCCAAAGGTTCTTGTAGCGCCGTGCCGGTGGCCGTCGTGGGGGCGTCCCGCCCCCACCCGCCGACAAGATGCCCTCGAGACAGCCAGCGTGACGCGGCGCTACGGTTTGCCGTGCCGCTGTACAAAGCCCGATCGTTCGTATAGAAATGCGAATTGCGGTGGGGAGCCAACGTGTATTCCAGGCCCAAGACGCTCGACGCGGCGCTTCATGTGCTGGCCCAGGACGGCGGGCAAATTCTGTCGGGCGGCACGGACTTCTTCCCGGCGCTGGGCGATCGGCCCGCTCCTGATCGGGTGATTGACATCTCCGGCCTCACCGAAATCAAAGGCATCGCAGTCGAAGCCGACCACATCCGGATCGGCGGGCTTACGACCTGGAGTGAACTGGTCGCAACTCCTCTGCCCCGATGCTTCGACGCTCTGAAGAGCGCGGCCCGCGAAATCGGCGGAATTCAGATACAGAATCGCGGCACGGTGGCCGGCAATCTCTGCAACGCGTCGCCGGCCGCCGACAGCGTGCCTCCTTTGCTGGCGCTCGATGCGGAAGTGGAACTTGTCTCCGAAGCCGGAACGCGCCGCATGCCTCTGGCAGACTTCATCGTGGGAAATCGAAAGACGGTTCGCCGTCCCGATGAGATTCTGGCCAACGTGATTGTTCCCCGCACACTCGACGACGCCGCATCGGCATTTCTAAAACTCGGCGCCCGGCGCTACCTGGTGATTTCAATCGCCATGGTGGCAGCGGTGGTGAAGACCGACAACGCCGGCTGCGTCGCCGAGGCCCGCATCGCGGTCGGGTCGTGCTCGGCTGCCGCGCAAAGGCTCACCGCGCTCGAGCGCGCTCTGGTCGGCGCTCCCGGCGCGCACCGGATTGGGCGCAATTGCTCTGGCGGAACATCTGGCGCAGCTCTCGCCCATCGATGACGTGCGCGCGACCGCGAGCTACCGGAACGATGCCGCGCTGACTCTGGTCGGGCGCGCGCTCGACGCCTGCGTGGGGAGTCGCTGATGGTCACGACGACTTCTCCTCCCTCCAGCTCTCAGACCTCCATTGCATTTTCGGTCAATGGAAAGAGCGTGACCGCTGCGGTCTCGCCGACGGAACGGCTCTCCAAAGTGCTTCGTGAGCGTCTCGGACTGACGGGAACCAAGGTCGGCTGTGACGCCGGCGATTGCGGCGCCTGCACCGTTCTGCTTGATGGTGAACCTGTCTGTTCCTGCCTGGTCGCAGCCGGTCAGATCGAGGGACATGAAGTCACGACGGTGGAAGGACTCGCGGCCCGCGCGCCGATTCATGACCAGTTGCAGAAATCCTTTCTTCGCCACGGGGCCGCGCAATGCGGCGCGTGCACGCCCGGCATGCTGGTGTCGGCCACGGCTCTTCTGGAACGCGACTGCCGCACCCAGCCGAAAGCGAAGTCATGGATGCGATCGGCGGCGTGCTCTGCCGCTGCACCGGCTATCGCAAGATCATCACGGCGATACAGGATGCCTGCTCCGGCAAGATCGCTGAACCGTCGCCCCTGGCCGGCAATGCGGTGGGCTCGAGGCTGGTCCGTCTCGACGGTCAGAGCAAGGTGGATGGCACGGAGATTTTTGGAGCCGACGAAATTCCAGCCGGAGCGCTGGTGGTCCGCGCCATCCGCAGTCCTTACCAGCGGGCGCGCTTCAGTTTCGGCGACCTCGATGCTTTCGTTGCCGCGCATCCGGGAATCCATCGCGTTCTGACCGCGAAGGATATCCCCGGAGAGAATCGTTACGGCGTGATTCCGCGTTTCGCCGACCAGCCGGTGTTCGCCGAAGTTGAAGCCCGGTTTCGAGGTGAAGCCGTCGCCGCAGTCGTGGGTGAGGCTGAGGCCATCGAAGCTCTCGACTCGCAAATTTTCCGGTCACCTGGGAAGAGTTGCCGGCGCTGACTACAATTGCCGCCGCGCTCGCACCTGACGCCGAACGCATCCATCCCAGCCGCGAGAATAATGTGCTGGTCCGAGGCCGCGTGGTTCGCGGCGATGTGGAGAAGGCTCTGGCGGAAGCGGACGTTGTGGTCGAAGACGAATACGAGACCGGCTTTATCGAGCACGCCTACATCGAACCGGAGGCCGGCTTTGCCCGCCGGGTCAACGACCAGATCGAGATTCAGGCCTGCACCCAGGCCCCGTACATGGACCGCGCCGACATCGCGCAGATTCTCGGGATCGCTCCCGAAGCCGTGCGCATTATTCCGACCGCCGTCGGCGGCGGCTTTGGCGCCAAGCTTGATCTTTCTGTTCAGCCCTTCGTCGCGCTGGCCGCATGGCATCTGCGCCAACCGGTGCGCATGGTTTATTCGCGCATCGGAATCGATTATCTCGACCACCAAGCGTCATCCGTCGCACATCGCGCTGCGCGCGGGTGCGACTCGCGACGGCAAGCTGACCGCGATGGACTTCGCCGCCGATTTCAACACCGGCGCCTACTCTTCCTGGGGACCGACGGTCGCGGCGCGCGTGCCGGTCCACGCCTCGGGACCTTACTACGTGCCGCACTATCGCGCGCTCACCCGGGCGGTGCACACGCATCTGGTGCCCGCCGGAGCTTTCCGCGGTTTCGGCGTGCCGCAAACGGCGATCGCGCAGGAACAGCTTTACGACGATCTCGCTGACCGGCTGGGTATCGACCGCCTGGAATTCCGCATCCTGAATGCGCTGGACAACGAGACTCCCACCGTCACCGGCCAGGTTCTCGGCGAAGGAGTGGGAATTCGCGCCTGCTTCGAAGCGCTGCGGCCCCGGTGGACAGCCGCGCGCGCCGAAGCTGCGGCATTCAACGCACAAGCCAGCGGCCCGGTTCGGCGCGGCGTTGGCGTCGCCGGCATGTGGTACGGATGCGGCAACACTTCGCTGCCCAATCCTTCCACCATTCGCGTCGGATTGAAAGCCGACGGCCGCATCGCGCTTCACCAGGGCGCGGTGGATATCGGACAGGGCTCCAACACCATCGTCACCCAGATCTGCGCCGACGCGCTCGGCGCTCCCATCGATCGCTTCGATCTGGTCTCGGGCGATACCTCGATCACGCCCGACTGCGGCAAGACTTCTGCGTCCCGCCAGACTTTTGTCACCGGCAAAGCGGCATACATGGCGGCGCAAGGAACTGCGCCGCGCCATTCTGCGCCTGGCGGACGCCTGCGAATGCGCGGTCATCGATTTCGAGAACGGCGCTGTCACGATTAAAGAAGATGGCAAGCAGCGCACCATCAGCCTGCGCGACCTGCCTCTGGATAAGCACGGCTACGTGCTCACCGGCGAGGCCACTTTCGATCCGCCCACCAGCCCGCTCGACGAAAATGGCCAAGGCAATCCCTATGCCGTTTATGGATTCGGCGCCCACCTGGCGGAGATTGCAGTCGACACCGAACTGGGCACGGTGCGCGTGCTGAAGATCACCGCCGCGCACGACGTCGGCCGCGCCATCAATCCAACGCTCATCGAAGGACAGATCGAAGGCGGCGCCGCCCAAGGACTTAGGGATGGCGCTGATGGAAGAATTTTTTCCCGGCAAAGGCGAGAACCTTCACGACTATCTGATTCCGTCGGCCGGCGACATGCCGCCGGTCGAATCGATTCTCATCGAAGATCCTTCTCCGATCGGCCCGTTCGGCGCCAAAGGAATCGGCGAGCAGGCGGTGATTCCGACCGCGCCCGCGATTCTCAACGCGATTCACGATGCCATTGGCGTGCGCATTCGCCGCCTGCCGGCAACGCCCGACCGCATACGCGCTGCGATTGTAGCGCCGGCGTCCCGTCGGCCCGAAGGGCGGGCAGGATGCCCGCCGGACAGCCGGCGGAACGCCGGCGCTACGGATGCCCAAACGGAACCGAAGCATGCTTGAAGACGACGCCATCCGCTGCGATGCCTGCCCGGTGCTCTGCTACATCAAGCCGGGAAGAACCGGCGCGTGCGATCGCTACGCCAACGACAATGGACAGCTCGTCCGCATCGATCCTCACGTCGTGCTCGATCGCGCCGTGTCGCGCGGCGATTCCGTGGTTCCCTTCCTGGATCGCGACCGCGAATGGGATGGCAGCATCGTGACCGGCCCGGAGAACTTCGTCACCGCCATCGGCGCCGGCACTACCTATCCCGACTACAAGCCGGCGCCGTTCATCATCTCTTCCACCGTGCAAGGCGTGGACATGGTCACGGTGGTCACCGAAGGGATCTTCAGCTACTGCGGCGTGAAGGTGAAGATCGACACCGACCGCCATCTCGGCCCGGAGACAAATCTGGTGCGCGCCCAGGGAGAACCGGTCGGACACGTCACCACCAGCGAATATGGTTCGCAGATGCTTTCGCTCGGCGGCGTGCGCCACCTGACCGGCGGCAGCCGCAAGGAAGGCACGGTCACCTGCGAGACGCTGCTGAACCTGTGCGACCGCAAGCCGGTGGAACTCACCATTGACGACGGCGCCACCGTGATCGTGCAGGCCGGCAAGCCGCCGGTGGTTGACGGCGCACAGGAAGAGCGCATGCGCGTCGGCTGCGGCTCGGCCACCATCGGCATGTTTGCCAAGCAATGGTTCGGCAAGGTGGATGAAGTGGTCGTGGTCGATGACCACATCACCGGCGTTCTCTCCGAGCATCAGGCGGGAAAATTGTTGGGCGTGCGGGAAACCGGCATCAAGATGAAGGGCCACCGCTCCACTCCGGGCCGCTACTTCCGGGTGGCGGAACCGGGCACCGCCTGGGGCGGCACGAATATCGCAGATCCTCTTTCTATTCTGCAGAATTTCAATCCCAAGTTTGCCTGGCCGAAACTCCGGTTGCTGATGGTCAGCACCACCGGCGAGCACTACGCTTATTTCGAACTGGATGAAGCTCTGCGGCCGGTGGAAAAAGAATTGCCCGCCGTGCTCGAGCGAATCCGTCGCCCGCATCAAGGAAAATTGCGAACCCGCGCTCTGCACCGTCCTCTTCATGGGAGGCGCTGGAGGATCGCTGCGGGCGGGCGTCACGGAAAATCCGGTGCGGCTCACCCACTCGGTGCGCGACGCGCTGACCCGCGTCACCTGTGGCGGCGCGCCGGTTTACGTCTGGCCCGGCGGCGGCATCACGTTCATGGTCGACGTCAGCCGCATGCCGGAGCATGCCTTTGGCTATGTGCCTACGCCAGCGCTGGTTGCGCCGATAGAGTTCACCTTGAAGGTTAAGGACTACGCCGCTCTGGGCGGCTACATGGATCACGTTCGTTCGCTCGATTCCATCATGGACGCAAAAGGCCGCCGACAGGCTTTCTGCCAATCCGGACAATCCCTGGCCGTTGGCGCCGGGAAAATCGCCGAGGTCGGATCGAATGAAGAACACGGGCCCAAATACGACTGCTGGAAGATGGCCGGCGTCTCCATCTTCACGATGGCCCCATTGATCTGATCGTCGAAGCCTTCGGCGAAACGAATGAGATCAACGCCGCTTATCGCGCAGCGGCCGAGCGCTTCGTCACTGTGCTCGATGAACTCTGCGGCGAGCTCACGTTTCTGCGACAGGCCACGCGAACAGACGGCCCGCTCCCATCCGGCGTTATCGCAAGACGCATGGTGGCAGCAGTTGCGCCCTACTGCGAGCGGACTTTCATCACACCCATGGCAGCGGTGGCAGGCGCAGTCGCCGAGGAAATTCTGGACGCCATGACGGCGGCGGCCAGGCTCTCGCGGGCTTACGTCAACAATGGCGGAGACATCGCGCTGCATCTCGCGCCCGGAGAGCATTTTGTCGTAGGCATGGTAGAGCGGCCGGATCGTCCATCGCTTTTCGGGACCGCAACGCTGGACTCAGCGCAGCCAGTGCGCGGCATTGCGACCAGCGGCTGGCGCGGCCGCAGTTTCTCACTCGGCATCGCCGACGCGGTGACGGTTCTTGCCGACCGTGCGGCGATGGCCGACGCCGCCGCCACCATCATCGCCAACGCAGTGGACTTGCCGGGACATCCCGCATGTCGTCCGCGTGCCCGCCCGCAGCTCTCGCGCCCGATAGCGATCTTGGCGACCGTCTTGTGACCCAGGGAGTTGGCGAGCTTTCGTCCGATCGAGACTCACGGCGGCACTCGACGCCGGTGCTGCGGTTGCCCGCTCGCTTCTTGCCAAGCGGACTGATCCGCTCGGCGGCACTGCATCTGCGGGGTGACACTCGCATCGTCGGTAAACAGCAGTTCCCAACTCTCGGTGAGCCGGAGATTTTACGGTCAGGGTGGAGCAGCGCTTCAACGCTGCGTTAGAGATTGGCGTGGATCGCGGCTTCAGCCGCCGTGGTGCTTTACACTGCACTTTCCGCAGGCTGTTCAGTGGCAGGTACCCCAGGGACGGAAGCCTCAATATTGGGAGCGTTTATTTCGGGGCCCTGCTCCACCCAAATTACAGACTTTTGTCGGTCGGCGAAACTCAAAGGGTCAGGAGTCTCATTCATGCCTGAGGTTCAGGTTCGCAAGAAATTCACGGCGGTCGAAGAAATCTTCCACGAAGGCGGCCCGGTCTCGTCCACGCCGCTGCGCCGTGCGGCGGCGCTGGCGGTCATCCGCAATCCCTTCGCAGGCGCATACGTGAAAGAGATTGCCGGTTTCATGGACGACCTCAAACCGCTGGGCCTGGAGATGGCGCGCTCCCTGGTCGCTGCGCTGGGCGGAGATCCCAAAGTTGTCGAAGGCTACGGCAAGGGCGCCATCATCGGCTCCGCCGGCGAACTCGAGCACGGCGCCCTGTGGCATGTGCCCGGCGGCTACGCCATGCGCGAGATTCTGGGCGACGCGAAAGCCATCGTGGCGTCTACCAAAAAGGTCGGCGGCCCCGGCACCCGGCTCGATGTGCCCATCACGCACATCAATGCTTCGTATGTAAGAAGCCATTTCGATGCCATGGAAGTCGGTCTGGCCGATTCCCCACGCGCCGACGAGATTCTGCTCGCGCTGGTGATGACGACAGGCCCACGCGTTCACGCCCGCGTCGGCGGCCTCAAAGCCTCGGAGATCAAAGGAGAGGACGGATTGCGCTGATGGCCGAAATAATGAAAGCCAGCATCCGCAAGATTGCGACATTCGTGGAAGAAACGCGCACCGAGATGGGACGCGCCGTCAATCCTCCGACTCGACGCGCCGCCGCCGTCGCGGTGATTGAGAATCCATGCGCGGGAAAATATGTTGAAGACTTGTCCGAACTGATGACGATCGGCGAGGAACTGGGAGAACTGCTCACGCTGCGCGCTGTCGCGGCCCTGGGCATTCCGGCGACCACGTGTCGAAAGCTACGGCAAGGCTGCGGCCGTCGGCGAAAACGGCGAACTCGAGCACGCCGCCGCAATTCTTCACCCCAAGCTGGGCGCGCCGGTACGAAAAGTCCTGGGCAAAGGCGCGGCGCTGATTCCGTCTTCGAAGAAGCGCGGCGGACTGGGCGTGGCTCTCGACATTCCTCTGGGCCACAAAGACGCTGCTTTCGTCCGCAGCCACTTCGATGGCATGGAAGTGCGAATCAATGACGCTCCCGCGCGCCAACGAAATCATGGTGGCTGTCGCAGTCACGGACAGCGGCCGGCCGTTGCCGCGCGTCGGAGGATTGACCAAGGCCGAGATCAAGGGCGAGGACGGCTTGCGGTAACCACCAACCGTGGAGGCGCCAGCTTCTGCTCGAGGCTATCTGTATTCTAGGAAAGCCCTCCCGTTCAGAACCGAGCGGGAGGGCGTCTTAATGGCCATGGTTTGCGTGACTATGGCCTGCGGCGGATTTCGCGTTACTGCTTGTCGTACACCGCAGTGCTTTTGACTTTCTTGCCTGTCGAATCGCTTGCGGTCAGCTTGACGGTGCGGGTTTTACCATCAGCCGATACCGCAATTCGACCTTCGGAGATGACTTTGCCATCCTTCTTGCCGGCCAACTTCAACGTGCGGGCGTCAATTCTCTCGTACGACCGCGCGTTCATGTTCGGATCACCCGTCACTGGATAGTCCTTTCCGTCAAACTTGCCCGTCCACTCGTTGTGAGCGGCTTTCCCGTCTTTGTCGGTTCCATCCACGGTGACTTTAACGTCATCACCCGCGGCCTCATAGACAACGGTTGAGTTCTTCGTGGCTCCAGCGGGGAACGTGGATTTGGCCTCGTTGAGTTTCCAAGTACCCATATTCGCATCTTCCGCGACCGCCACCGAGATTCCGACAAGGCACAGCGCCAGAGTCAGTAAAATAGTTCTTGTTTTCATGTTTCCTCCTGATTGCCGAGCACACGTCCTGATTGCTGCGGGCCATTCTAGTTCCGCGCGACCGCCTCAGCAACACGGCCTGACGCCCCGCGTACAATACTCTCGGCATTTGCCGCTGGGGTCACGCATGATGGTTCGCCGCTCTGCTATTTTTGCTTTCACATGTTTATTTCTCTTTTCCGGACTCCTCGCGTCCCAAACACACAAGGAAAGAGCCGATCTGCTCGTGGCGGGAGGTACAGTCGTCACCATGGACGCACTCCCACGCCATCATCGACGACGGGGCTATCGTGGTAAAGGGCGACACGATCGTCGCCGTCGGCCCGCGCGGCGAAATTGACGCGAGGTACGCCGCCACGCAGACGATCGACGCCAAAGGCAAGCTGGTCCTGCCCGGATTCATCAACGGCCACACTCACGTCCCAATGACCTTGTTCCGTGGCCTGCACGATGATGTGACTCTCAACGACTGGCTCTATAAATATATTTTCCCGGCGGAAGCGAAGAACGTAAACGAGGAGTTCGTGCGCTGGGGCACACGGCTCGCGGCAGCGGAGCAGATTCGCGGGGGCGTCACGACCTTCGCCGACATGTACTACTTCGAAGATGCCGTCGCTGAGGAAACCAAAGCGGCGGGTATGCGCGGAGTGCTGGGTGAAACCTTTATTGATTTTCCCGCGCCCGACAACAAAAGCGAAGCTGAAATGCTCGCTTATACCGAGAGATTCTTGAAAAAATGGCAGGGCGATCCGCTGATCCACGCTGCCGTGGCGCCGCATTCGATCTACACCTGCTCGCAGAAGACGCTGCAGGATTCAGCTGCCTTGGCGCGGAAATATCATGCGCCAATCCTGATTCACACTGCCGAAATGAAAAAGGAGTGGGAGGACAGCCAGAAACAGAACGGAATGTCGCCGGTGCAGTATCTGGACAAGATCGGCCTGCTCGGCCCGGACGTCGTATCCGCGCACTGCATCTTCGTGGATGAGGCCGACCGGAAGACGCTGGCGCACAAGCAGGTGGGCTGCGTGCACAACCCGTCAAGCAACATGATGATTGCCAGCGGAGTTTCCCCGGTCGCCGAGATGCGCGCCGCGGGAGTTGCCGTCGGACTAGGCACCGACGGCCCGGCCGGCAGCAACAACGATCTCGATCTGATGGAAGAAATCGATCTCGCGGCGAAGCTGGCAAAGATCACGAAGCTGGATCCGCTGGCGCTGAACGCGAAAGCTGTGGTCGAAATGGCCACAATCGACGGTGCCCGGGCTCTGCACATGGAGAAAGAGATCGGTTCCCTCGAGCCGGGAAAGAAAGCTGATCTGATCGTTATCAGTTTGGACAAACCCAACGCTGTGCCTATGTACGACATCTACGCCCAGATTGCCTACGCGCTCAAGGGCAGCGATGTCGAGACGGTGGTGATCGGCGGGCGCATCGTGATGCGCGATCGAAAATTGCTGACAGTGAACGAAGAGGACGCTATGGCTAAGGCACGTGAGTATAAGAAATCCATCGCCGCGTCGCTCGGCATGAGGTAGCGCCGGCCTCCGGCTGGCCCAATCGGCGAGCGAGACGCGCGCCAGACCGCCGGCGCTATCCTGGCTTGTCAGTCATCTCGCGATCGCCGCTGCCGCGAGTGGCTACGCTTACCTTGTCCCGTCCCGCCGACTTGGACTCATAGAGGCAAAGGTCCGCCGCTTTCAGCAGTTCTTCGGACGTTTGCCCATGGTCAGGAAAGCAAGCCACACCGATGGACAGAGTGATTCTCCCCAGAGCGTGGTTCTTGTACTGTATAGCCATTTTCTTTGTCTCTTCGCGCAGCGAGTTGGCCCGTATAGCGGCGTTCTCGGCTGATGATTCGGGCAGGATGATGCCGAACTCTTCGCCTCCATATCGGCAAATCACATCGTCCACCCGGAAGAGTTTGCGAAACAGGTCTGCAACAGATCGCAAGACGAGATCACCGGCGTCATGGCCGAAAGTATCATTGAAGCGCTTGAAGTGATCGAGATCGATGAACAGGACTGATACGGGATGGTTCTTGCGAATGCCACGCCGCATCTCCCGCTCCAGTGATTCCTCCATGAAACGGCGATTGAAGAGCCCGGTCAGCGGATCGCGAATGGACTGATCGCGCAGGGTCTCGCGAAGCCGCAGGCTGGCCAGTGAAAGAGCGATTTGGCCCGATACCGTGGCCGCCAACCGCTGTTGAGAATCCTGCAGACTCCCGGAACCGGTATCGGTCTTTATCATCCCTAACCCTGTCTCGATTTCCGTCTCTGCATCAGCCGCGAACTCGAGATGCAGAATGCCCAGCGTATCTCCCTGCCCAACCATCGGCACACATAAGCATTTGTTGCTTGAACCCTCGGCGAGATGTGAGCACTTGATGCCCCGCGCGCGGTCGCTCCACTGCGGCAAGCCTCGGCGAAGGCCCCAGCACGCCACGGGAGCGAACAGTGGTTCGGAGACGCTGTCATCGCCCCAACGCACGGCCGCCTCCACCAGGTTCCGGGATGATCTGAACAGATACAACGTTCCGGAAAGCGCCTCGGGCAAAAGCTTCTGGACCGACTGGGCCACTACTGCGCAGGCTTCCTGAGTTGTTCCGCAACACTCGAGCAGATCGCCCATTTCGCTCAACAACGTCATCTGCTGGGTTCGCAGTTGTAACTCTGCCACCAGCTGATTCAAGACTTCCGCGTGCTGGCGTTCGGCCGCGGATGCTCGGATCTGCTCCGAAACGTCTTTGTAGATCATGTAAGAGCCCCGCACCCGGCCTGCCACCACCAGCGGAACAGCATGCACCTCCAGATCGAGGATCTGTCCGTCCTTGCGCCGTCGCCTGGCGGTGGTATGTAACGTTTCTCCCGCAATGACCTTCTCGATTGAAAGAGTGGACCCACTCCACGCCTCATCAGGCGCGAATATGGGGGCGAGATCACGGCCGGAAAGCTCTCCGTGAGCAAAGCGAAACAGCTCATCGAACGCGGCATTCGTCGACTCGACGCGGCCCTCCTGGTCCAAGACAACGATTCCGAACGGGCTATTGTCGATCAACGAATTCAGATGGATGGTCTGTTCCTGCAGGTCAATCGCAATGCGATGCCGCTCGCTCACGGCCGATCCAACAATCAGTCCGACACCGGAGACTACCAGCATGAGGAGTCCGATCTTGGCAGGCACACCCGTTATCGCCGGGAAAATGTGCAGGGCAACCACTATGCCGAAATTGAGGGCCAGCACTCCCGTGACCACCCGGCGAATTCCCTGCCGCATGGCGATCCAGATGATGGGGACAAAGCTTAAGAAAAATTGTTGGCGAGGACCCAGGCGTGGTCCGAACATGACCCAGAGAGTCGCCACCATCAAGGCTGCCTGCCCCACGGCTTCCGCTAAGGTCTCGGGATCGAAACGGGCCTCGTTGGGGGTGCGCTCGCTTTCCCCACTAGCCTCAGCCGTTTGTGGCGAGAGCTGCTTCCTGACCCATGGACATACGTGGACCAGGAAAAACGGTGCGATCCCCAGCAATCCAATTCCGTCGCCGGCGAACCAGCTCCACGAGGCATTCCAAAACTCGCTCCACGCAATTGACTTGTCTGCGACCAGGCACGATACGCCGATCACCGTCGCCACCATCGCGGCGGTCATGGTCACAAAGACGTAACGCACGACATCCCGACGGCGTCTCAGTCCCAAATCGATTTGCAACGGGCCCCGCAGAACATAGGCGGCCGCGCAGTAACAGGAGGCCACACCGAGAGCCCCGATCGTTTCGCCGAAAGATAAAAGAGGCTGGTGATAGATCAGTGCGCCCGCAAGAGCATCAGCAAAACAGACTAGGACGGCGTACCAGGGGCTGACGCCCAACAGGACGGCCAGAACCAGGCCCGAGGCCGGATACCACGCCACGGAGCCCAGCTGAGAGATGAGAATAACCGGAGGCTGACTCAGAGCGAGATACAGCAGTACGAAGGCTATGGAAAAAATCGCATGGCGAATGATCAGGCGGACCTTATGCATGCATCAAATACCAATGCCCAAACAGTCCGCACCAGACCTCCCGCGTTCAGCGACATCACCCGCTGTTCGAACTGTTTAATCGTGCAAGCACTTCTCCCTTGACATCCAGTGTATGAGACTTCTCCAAAATTAAATTTATCTTAGAGTCACCTGGCGCACTTAGGTAACCACGCCGGGGTGACCCTCCTGGAAATTATCGGCCCGGCACGATCTCTGGCGATGTCGTGGCCGGAGGCGTATTGCGGCTGCGCTGAGCGCTCACCACGCCGTCAACGATCACCATCCCGATTCCTGGCAGGTCGCCGCGCTGAATGCTCTCCAGCACGGTGTTCCCCGCCGAATGCTGGGCTTTGTCGATCAGCACAAAGGTAGCGTCGCGATCCGGCGCAATCTCTCCGCAGCCGAGCTGTCGGATCTTCGCCGTGTTGCCTGTGGCAAAACAGAACGCGACCTCGGCGGAAATCTCTCCGAGCGACGCCAGCATCGAGATCATCCGCAGAATGCCCAGCGGCTGCACCCCCGAACCGGCGGGGGAGTCCGTGCCCACGATCACGCGATCCAATTGCTTCAGCTCTGTTGCCGTCCGCAGCGTGAGCAGTGCGGCGCGTTCGTTTCCATTGTGGACAACCTCCAATGCCCGTGAAGATTTCTCGCACAGGGTAACGATCTGATCGTCGGGCAACGCGGTGTGGCCGCCGTTGATATGGCCGATGACGTCGGCGTCGGCAGCCAGCACAATATCTTTGTCAATGAGACTGGAACCGGGAATGGAAGGTCCGCCGGTGTGGATGGTGCTCTGAATCCCGAACTTGCGCGCCCAGGCCACCATCTGGCGCGCAGTGGCTCCGTCTTTCACACTGCCCAGCCCAACCTCTCCCAGCATGGTGACGCCGGCTGCGGCCAGATCTTTGAAATCCTCCTCGACCATCCCGTGCTCGATCACGGGAGCGCCGGCGTGGATTCTCACGCCCCCCGGTCGAAATGCCGAGAATGCCCGCTGCGCAAAGATGGCCATGGCTTTTAGCCCGACTACATCCTTCGGACGGCCGGGGGTGTGCACTTCACCCGCGGAGATCATCGTCGTGACTCCGCCGTGCAGGTAGCTGTCAATCCAGCCGATCTGGTTCTGGCGCGGCGTCCAGTCCCCCGCCACGGGATGCACGTGGCTGTCAATCAATCCGGGGGCCAGGGTAGTGCCCTTGGCGTCAATAATCAGGGTCGCGCCTTCAGCATCGACGTCTTTTGCCTTGCCCACCGCGGCGATCTTTCCGTCAACCGCCACCACGGTGTCGGCGTCGAGAATCGGCTGTTCCAAATTGCCGCTCAGCAGCAGACCGATATTCCGGATGAGAAGTCGGGCTGGAGTTTTCTTGGCTGGCTCATCGTGGGTCATCGCGCGCACCTCGCTATGCGGATAATTTTGGTAGTGTCCTAAACGCCAGAGTCTCTGCGTCCTTTGCGGAATCTAACCGCAAAGTTCGCAAAAGGATTCTGCAAAGAACGCAAAGAAACCCGGGAGTGAAATTAGGTCACCTCCGAGAATTTGACGGAATTCCGTTGTCCACAAACAATGTTATAAGCTGTCTGATCGCCCGGCCGAATACTTGAAGACCGACGACTTCTCTGAAGGGACCTGGCGGAACGCGTATGGTATCTCTCAATCTTGTTTTCTGGGAAGTGGATGTCCAGGCCGATTTCATGTTGCCTGGCGGCAAGCTCTACGTGCCCGGCGCCGAAAAATTGCTGCCCAACATCCGCCGCCTGACCAATGCCGCCCGCGAGGGCCGTGTTTTTCTGATTTCGCATGGTTGCTTTCACACCCCGGATGATCCTGAGTTCACCATTTTCCCGCAGCATTGTGTCAAAGGCACGCCCGGCGCCAGCTTGCTCCCCGAAGCGCTGACCGAGCAGGTGGTTACCGTCACGAACGAGGCCGCGACTGCCCTGCCGGACGACCTTTCGCGCTATCAGCAAATCCTGTTGGAGAAGCAGACGCTCGACATCTTCAAGAGCGCACACGCCGACGAGCTGGTAAAGCGCTTTGGTCCGGAAGTCGAATTTGTCGTGTTTGGCGTAGTCACGGAATACTGTGTGGGTTTCGCCGCCAAGGGTTTGCTCGAGCGCGGGCGGCGCGTCTCGGTGGTGCGGGATGCGATCGAGACCCTGAATTCCAAGGATGGGAACCGGACCATAGCGGAACTTCAGGCCCTTGGAGCAAACCTCATTACCACGGAACAGGCACTCACACGGCTTAACATCGCAAAGTGACCCTGAGGCCTCTGTGTGGCCGCGCGGCGATTCGAGAACTCTCGGTTGACACTTGCGGTTGAATGGCAGTATCGTTTTGCGCACTAGATTTTGGGTCAAGATCTGCATCTACTGATCCGTTGTCCGTGACGACAACAACCAACCACGAAGTTTGTGAACAATGGACACGAAAAGTCTTGAATGTAGACTCCGTGTCCGGATATGGTCACGTAATCAGAACCTTAGGAGATTGCGTGGGGTAAGGCCGCGTTCCGATCGCCACTCGACGGACCGCACGGGGAGATTTTGATGCTCATTAAGAAGGCTCTGCTTGTAGTTTTCTGTTCGCTTGTATTTCCCATCTGCCCGCTTCTCTATGGCCAGGCTAACGGAAGCTTTTCCGGGACCGTTACGGACAAAACCGGGTCGGTCGTGACTGGGGCGGAAGTAAAGGCAACGGCACAGGATACAGGTGTCTTGCGCGAGTCACGAACGGACGAAACCGGGCATTACGTCATGCCGTTGCTGTCCTTGGGGAATTACACCATTCGCGTGACTTCGCCGGGGTTTAAAGCGGCAGAGCAAACGGACATTCGGCTGCAGGTCAATGAACAGCGTGAAGTAAATTTCACCCTCGTGCCCGGCACGGTCACGGAGGCCGTGGAAGTAAGTGGGAGCGAGGTAGTGGTTGAGACCTCGAATCCAACACTGGGACAGGTAATTACCTCCCAGCAGGTCTCCGATCTCCCGCTGAACGGCCGCGACTTTGTGCAACTGGCTACTCTAACGCCGGGCGTGACCCAGGAAACCAACCCTAACAGCTTCTTCAACGGCGGGCCCAGTAGCGAGGTTTCCACCCGCGGCTCATACTCATTGTCGGTCGGCGGATCGCGCGCCCAGAGCACGGATTGGCTGCTCGATGGCAATGACAATAACGAGCTCACCGCCGGCGGCATCTCCATTCTGCCTTCGATTGACGCCATCCAGGAATTCAAGGTTCTGACTTACAACTACTCGGCCGAATACGGCACCCGTTCGGGTCCCACTGTGCTCGTCACTACAAAATCGGGGTCGAACCAGTTCCACGGGTCACTGTTCGAATTCTTCCGCAATACTTCGCTCGACGCCCGCAGCTTTTTCGCCACCTCGCGCGAGAAATTCAACCTCAACCAGTATGGTGGGGCGTTCGGCGGACCCCTGCGCAAAGATAAGACGTTCTTCTTCATTGACTACCAGGGGCGCAATCAGCGGAAGGGGGTTCCCTTCAACGGATTGGTTCCCACAGCAGCGGATTTGACGGGCAATTTCAATGACGACGCATTCGGAGTCCCCCGCACCACGCCCTTGCTGAACCCGTACTCTGCGCCACCGGGAACACCTTTGACACCTTTCCAATGTCTGGCAGACGGTGTTACGCCGCTGGCGACCAATCCAGATGGCAGCCAAGCCGCGGGCACGCCCTGCAGCGTGATTCCGAACTCTCTTAAGGATCCGGTGGGCACGGAACTGGTGAAGCTTTATCCTGGCGCCATATTTTCCGGCGCCGGCGCCGCGGCAGCCGGCTTCAACTTTGCCAGTGTCCCGGTGCGGAAGCTGGATGAGAAGGAGTTCGATGCCCGCCTGGACCACAATTTCTCCAACAAGGACTCCCTATTCGCCCGTTTCAGTTACGACCAGGCGGTTAGTTTTGTCCCGGGCGGTTCCGACGGATTCGCGGAACCTAGCACCTTCGCCAGCAATCAGAATATTTCCAACCACGGGCGAAATGTGGCGATTTCTGAAACTCACATTTTCTCCGATCACAACATCAATCAATTCAACGCCGGCTACAATCGCATTTTCAACGTGATCAAATCCCAAGGCGATGGCTCCTGCGCTTCGGCCGACATCGGCCCGGGCATTCCGGGAGCAAACATTAACAGCAAGTGTTTTGCCGGCGCCCCGCCGGGACTGTCACAATCATCCAAATTTTGCGTCAGCTGTGGACTGTCGGCGGTGTCTCTGAATGGCGGGTACTGGGGTCTGGGCGATCGCGGGTTTGCTCCCTTCCAGGGTGGAACCAACGTCTTCTCCATTTCCGATTCCTTCGACATGATTCGTGGCAAGCACGACGTCCGCGTCGGAATGGGTTTCCGTGCCAACCAGATGAACGTGATGACGAACGCATTCCAGGACGGTTCCTTCAGCGTTACTGGACAATCCGGGGACGCCATGGCGGACCTCGTCATGGGTCTTTACACCTTCGCTCTCCACGATCAGACGTTCAAAGGCGCAACCACGGGACGCCGTTGGAAAATGTTCCGGCCTTACGTCCAGGATGATTGGCGTGTCACCCCGAACCTGACGTTGAATCTCGGAGTTGCATGGGCCCTGGTGCCGCCGATCACTGAGGCCCAGAATCGCCAGGCCAACTTCCTCTTTGTCAGTAACTGCACGCCCCAGCCAGACTGCAATCAGCAGATTCCGGGGGTCAACTCGGACGGACGGGTTGGCATTGATTTCGACAAAACCGCCGTCGAGCCTCGCATCGGTCTGGCCTGGAAAGTCTTTGGAAGGCAGAACACGGCCCTTCGCGCCGGCTACGCCATCTTCCACGATTCGTCCTGGAATCAGGGCGCCCAGGGACTATGGGAGAACCCTCCATTTTTCGCAGAATCCGCTCAGGGTCCGTTCTTCTGTGCCGCACCAACCGTCGTACCGGGTGCAGGTCCAAACATATGCAACATCTCGGCAGGCTTTCCGATTTTTACCACCCCTCCGACGGTGAGTACGTTCGGCGGGACGGTGTGGTCGCAAAATCCCGACTTCAAGCAGGGGATTGTTCAGCAGTACAACCTCAACATTGAACAGCAACTGCCCGGCAGCATGGTATTCACGATGGGGTACGCAGGTTCGCACAGCACCCACATCCTGGTTAACGGCTTGAACCTGAACGTGGGCTCGCCTTCGGCATGCGGCGATCCGGCGCACCCTGGCTACACTCTGGGATGCGGCACCGGCGGTGCGGCCTTTTCTGCCCCCTACCCAATCTTCTACGTCGCCAACATCAGCGACACCGGTTCGGCGCGCTATGACTCTCTCCAGGTTAAGGCCGAGACCAAAAGCGCCAGACATGGCCTTTACGCCCTGCTCGGGTATACCTGGTCTCACACTTTCGACTCGGGTTACCCGGACGGTCTGGGTACCTCCAGCGGCGCGACCTACTGGCCTCTGCCGGGGACTGAGAGGGCCGACTGGGGTCTGTCGCAGATAAACCTCAACCAGCAATTCACCGCCAGCATTATCTATGACCTGCCCATTGGCAAAGGCAAGGCCATCGGCGGCAATTGGAGCCGACCAGTAGACGCCATTTTAGGCGGCTGGCAGACCACGGTGATCGAAAAAGTCACCACTGGGTTCCCGGTCTTTATCGTCAACAGCGTTAACGACTCGGGGGTGAACTTTGAAGATAACTTCGCCACGGACAACCGGCCCATCCAGGTTTGCAACCCCACCGCGATTAACCAAAGTATTCAGCGATGGTTTAACCCAGCGTGCTTTACTCAGGCGCCGGTCGGAGAGTTGGGAACAGCCTCGCGCACGCCTCTTTCTGGTCCAGGTTTCGTGAACACTGATTTCTCGCTGATCAAGCACTTCCGCGTCACCGAGCGCGCGGGAGCAGAGTTCCGGGCAGAGTTCTTCAATCTGTTCAACCATCCTCAGTTTGGATTGCCGAATGCCGACCTTGCTTCCGGATTCGGGAAACCGCTAAACACTACTCTTGGAACGATTACATACACGGTCAACAATCCTCGGTTGACCCAGTTTGCTTTAAAAATCACGTTCTAAAGGCCGTCGAAAAAGGCGCGCCTCTTGGGCAGGCTGAGGTAACCCGGGTCGATCCGGAACCGACCTCAGCCTGCCCTCAGATTTGCGGGACAAATCCATGTGTCGCAAACCAGGCCCGGAAAGGGTTCCATCCGCAGCTCGCTCTTGCATCAGTCGTCGATCGTCAGCGGAATCTGGTTTTCCTGAAGACTGACGACCGAAGACCGACGACGTTTCTCTGTATACAATGATCCTGCTCCTGTGAAGACTCTCAGTCGAAATGGCATCCGTGCTCGAACCTTCCTGCGATCAGGCCTGCGATTGCTAGCCACGTTCGCTCTGCTCTCGCTGGGAGTCATCGACGGTGCAACCCAGGAAACACCGCCGGCTGACCTCCCCGCAAATGCCACTCCAGAAGCGCACCTGAGTATGGGCTATGACGCCCTGAAGCTAGACCGATATGACGTAGCCGTAAGAGAATTCCGAGCCGCTCTGACGGCCGACCCCGCACTTAGTCTGCGGGCGCGATTTCCTCTGGCTGTCGCGCTTTTCGAACTGCATCAATCCGATGAGGCCCGTCGCCAACTGGAACTCGTGCGCCGCGAAGTGGGGGACCATCCCAATGTCTTCTATTACCTGGGACGACTCGACCTGGACGATCACAAGTACGCCAGTGCGGTACGGAATCTGAAGTTGGCGGCGGCCAAGCCTCCCTTTCCCGACACTGCCTACTTTCTCGGCTTCGCCTATTTCAAGCAGGGCGATTTGCCGGCCGCCGAAAAGTGGCTGAGGGAAGCTTCCCGGCTGACTCCGCGCGATGCCCGAGTTCCCTATCAACTCGGATTGGTATATCGCAAACTGGGGCGCGAACCTGAAGCCACCAAGGCCATATCGCGGTCGGAGGAATTGCGCCGCCGTGATTCCGACGAGAGCAAGTTGAGGCTGGAATGCAGGCAGAAGCTCGACCAGGGTCTGCGTCAGGAGGCCCGCACTGTCTGCGAGCAACTCTATGATCCTGACAATGCCGACAAACTTACAGAACTTGGAACTATCTACGGTCAGCACGGGGATCCAGAAGCGGCGTTGAAGCCCTTGCGCCGGGCGGCGGAGTTAGCGCCGCATTCGCCGCAGATGCAATACAACCTTGCCCTCACTTACTACCAGCTGAACCAGTTCGAACAGGCCCGCGGCCCGCTGGCCAGCTCACTTCAGCGCTGGCCGGACTTGTTTCAACTAAACGCTCTTTACGGAGCCGTCCTGGTAAAGCTGGGCGAGAACCTTCAGGCCTACCAGGTGCTGCATCATGCGCACGAACTCAATCCGCAGGATCCCGAGACTACGAACTTGGTCTATGCCCTGACCTTGGGACTCTCCCAGGAGAGCAAGAACGCATTACGATACTCCGATTCGTTACGCTACCTGGAAGAAGCGTCCTCGCTGCGGCCCCAGGAGCCTGAACCGCACCGGCGCATGGCTGAAATCTACACGCTTACCAGCCATCCTGCGCAGGCTAGGGCTGAGCATGAAAAAGCCGAACGGCTGACCAGTAACCCCGGAGGCTTAGAGTGAATCGCCACACGGAATCGGCTCGATTTGCCAATTGGAACCGGGCAATAAGAATGAGCATCGTCAGAGGCTCAATGACGAAGCGCCGCAATTTCTACCTGGCATTCACAATCACCCTGCTGCTGGCCAGTTCCATGGGCTGGGCCCAGCAGCGACACAAGGTAATCATCGATCAGGACGGCTCCGGGCCCGGCGGCAGCAATATGCAGACGCTCGCGTTGCTGATTCAGTCGCCACAGGTTGAAGTCCTCGGAATTACTGTGGTCAGCGGAAATCAGTGGCGCGACGAAGAAGTGGCGCACACGCTGCGCCTGCTCGAGATTATGGGCCGCAAGGATATCCCGGTGGTGCCGGGGGCCGTCTTTCCCCTGGTGCGGCGTCGTGAAGAAACCCAAATTTGGGAGCATCGGTTCGGCAGGGTAGCTTTCGCGGGCGCGTGGGACGAGAGGTGGTGGCACGGGCCCTTTGTGGTTCCACCATTGCCCGAGGGTCAGCCCACGACCAAGCCCGCAGACGAGGATGCGGTTCACTTCCTGCTTCGCAAGGTACACCAGTTCCCACATGAAGTGACAATCTACGAGGGCGGCCCGATGACCAATCTGGCGGTCGCCGTTTCGGTCGATCCGAAGTTCGCCGAGCTGGCACAACAACTGGTCTTCATGGGAGGGAGCATCGCCCCCCAGACTGACGATCCTGAATTCGTCAGCAATCCCCGCCACGAGTTCAATTTCTGGTTTGATCCCGAGGCGGCGCAGATCGTGCTGCGCGCCCCCTGGAAGAAGATCGTCTGCACCCCGACCGACATTTCAGTCAAGACCCGCCTGACGCCGGCCATGATCAAGCAGATCGACGCCAGCGGCACGCCATTGGGACACTACGTCGCCCGTTTCTACCAGACCGGCCAGGGCGGCGAGTACATGTGGGACGAGCTGGCGGCAGCAGCATGGATCGACCCCTCCCTGATCACACAGCGCGAGACCCGATACATGTCGGTTGATCTTGAGCGTGGCGCCGGCTATGGCAATACGCTGACCTGGGTCGGAGAAAGACAAGCCGAAAATCGCTGCTGCAGCCGGTGGAAATCCAGTTCGATCTGGACAAGGAAAAGTTCTACCGGATGTTTATTGCCTTGATGAGCGCGCCTACAGGGTCGCAATGACCCACAAAGATCTTGACCGCAAAGGACACAAGAGGAGCCGCAGAGATCGCAAGGGATCTTTTCGCCGCTCTTTAAGGTGCCCTTTGCGTACTTTGCGGTTAGCCTCTAACGAGACTGCGTCCCCGCCCCCGCACTCCGCAGCGTGTATACAAACTGCCGACTCTCCCGGCGCTCGCGCTCCACTTCCTCGTCTTTGCTTTTCGATATCCGGTTGTAAGCCCGAAGTTCCACTTCGGCCTTTTCTCTTTCCCCCGTCCGCTTGTAAGCCTGGGCCAAACGGTAGTGCGCCTCTTCCAGCTGAGGACTGGCCTGGATCGCACTCTGATAGCTGGAGATCGCGCGGGAAAAGTCCTCTCGCTCCGAGTACAGAACCCCCAGCTGCAGATACCCAACCCCGAGCTTCGGATCGAGTTGGACAGCGCGCATCAGATAGAGACTCCGCCTGCGCCACGGTTTCGGCGTCGTCCGGTCCCTTGCGCCGCTTCCAGAGGTTGACCCCGTAGTAATAGTTGGCCAGCGCATTCTCAGGCTGCAACTTCACAAATCGCTTCAGCCTTTCGACCGAGCATTCTGATTGGTTGGTCTCGACACTCTGTATCTTGCCTAGAAAAAGAGTACGGCTCGGGGTCATCGGGATTCAGGTCGGAGGCTTCGCAGAGCCGCTCTGCGGCTTGATCGTACGAACCGTTGCTGTACCAGGCCACTCCGAGTGCCACCAGCATCCGGGCAGAGTGCGGGAACAGACGAATGCCCTTGCTGAAAACTTCGATCGCAGGTTCAGCCGCTCGATGCAGCAGCAGTTCGGCGCCCCAATCGAAGAGATTAGGCTTCGCTGGGATTCAGTTCGGCTGCTTTCTGGTATTCGCGCACTGCTTCGAGAGAATCGCCGGATTTTTCCGCGATGTCGCCCCGCAAGTGATGCTGCCCGGCTTGATCTTGAAGAGCTTGATCTTGAAGAGCAGGACCCTGCTGAGCGGTATCGCCGGAAGAACCAGGCGCTGGCGGCGGGCCGGTGATTGGCGGCTTCCCGGCCGAAGCGCTCAGAGTCGCGACGTCCTTCGCCAGCGATTCCTTTGTTCTGACGATCGTATTCGAACCGTGCCCGCCGAGATTGGTGCCGTCTGTGACTCCAGCGACGGTGAATTGAGGTTCATCGAAAAATTCCGGAGGTCCCTGGTCCGATTGGGCCGACGGAGAGCCTTGCGTCGGGGGAATTTTCGAAGCTTCGAGCGTCAGGTCAACTCTCTTTGCCTCCTTCGGTCCAAGCACGCAAGGGCTGATTGCGACCTGGGTGTATCCCGTCTTTTCTACTCGCAAAAGATAAATTCCCACGCGCACCCCGGAAAAGCGATAAATCCCGGTTGCGTCCGAGTGAGCCGAAATAGTCTGCGGACCATTCTTGAGCTGTAGATATACGGTCGCACCAGCAACGGGACGACCGCCCGAATCTCGCACTGATCCTTCTAACGTAGCTGAATCGGCAGAGGCCTGAGATTGACCATGGATCATGCTCGGAACGCAAAGCGCAATCGCAGCCAGAAGACAGGTCGCAAGGTGACTCGCAAGAAATCGAGATCGCGCTAGGGTCAAATAGAGACGACGCATATTGGAAACAAGACGATGGAAAGGTCACAACTCATGCTTTGATCGCGATCCAGGCCATCATTTTAGTCGCGGTCATGTTCATCTGCAATCGGCACGCCGCCAAGTGTCGCAAATACTTGTGAGTGGGCAGCGACTCACAGGGTGTCACTTGAGGAAGCGGAGTCCATCGCTGCGCGAAGGGCTCCCGACGAAGGACCCATGCATTCCATAGCGATGGTTGCACCAGAACTATGCTCATGTCCCCTCAGCTTGGATCCGTAAGATGGATGTCATGGGAAGCTGCCGCACGGAATGCACAGGTCCTTCGCTTGCTTTCGCCCCGCTTCGCGAAAGACTGCGCTCAGGATGACAGCCATGCGGCGTGCTTGTCGCAAACTGACCCACTATCGAATAGTGAGTTGCATGGCACATTTCCTCCGAGTGGCGGTACAATGCAAGGTCTTCCAAGCTGTGCCGTTCGATGTGTGCCGCAAAGCTATACGATCTCTACAGCAAATTAGAATGACGCGACTGACGCGCCAGGCCCAATAGCCATAGTTTCTGGAGCCAACGACATGGATTCGAAGCCACCTTTTCGTGTGACGCGGCGCCAGTTCGTAACCACTTCGGCCGCGGCAATGGCCGCGGGTAGCGTCACGGCCAGTTTCGGTCGTCCCTCCCAGGCTGCCGGAGCATCGGAACAGGGACAGTCAGGTCAGCGAACCGATCGCGGATCTTTCCGCGTGATCATTGATACCGACCCAGGCGTAGACGATGCGCTGGCCTTGCTGCTCGCCATGCGGTCGCCGGAGCTGAAGATTGAAGGCATTACTCCCGTCGCCGGAAATGTCCCGCTCGAACTGGGCCTTCCGAACGCCTTGCGCATGGTGGAAATCGCGGGTCGCACCGACATTCCGGTTGCTGCCGGCGCCAAGGCGCCTCTGCTGCGACGACTGGTCACGGCGACGTACGCGCACGGCGAGAACGGACTGGGAGGAGCTGTTTTTCCCGAGCCAAAGACGCAACCCATCGCCGAGCCCGCGGCCGAATTTATCCGCCGCATCGTTCGAAAATATCCAGGAGAAGTGACCCTGATCCCGATCGGCCCTCTGACCAACATCGCGACCGCACTCAATGCTCGATACAGAACTTGCGGGCATGGTGAGAGGCATCGTGCTGATGGGAGGATCGCTGTCCGGCGGAAACATCACGCCCGCGGCGGAGTTCAATATTTACGTCGATCCAGAAGCGGCGCGAATTGTGTTTCAATCCGGCATTCCGATCACCATGGTCGGCCTGGATGCGACCCGCAAGACTTCGCTCACCGAAGAGCACGTGCGCACGCTCGAAGCGGCCCAGAATCCGGTCAGTCAGGCCGCGGCGAAGATTGGCCGCAATGCCATCAACCACAATCGCGAGCAAGGCTTTCTGGTGGGGCCGAATATGCACGATTCGCTCGCGGTCGCCGCATTTCTCGACCCGTCCATCCTGACGTTCAAAGATTATTACGTCGATGTAGAAACATACGGCGAACTGACTGCGGGAGAGACTCTGGGCTACAGCCCAAGCGCCGGCGATTTGCGGCGGAAGCCGGAGATGGAAAAGCAGGCAGCACGATGAACATGTCGATTCGTGGATCGGCGCCAACTCTTGCGAGCACCAGAACATCTCCGGTACTGCGGGATCAATGGGTACCCAACGCAAAGGTGGCGGTGGACGTGGATTCTGCGAAGTTTTTCAATTGCTGATTGGCCGTTTGTCCGGGTCCGCATAGCGGCAGAGCCGCCGAAGTGTTGACGAGGTTTCGGAGAAGCGCTTTTAAACTCCGAGGTGAATGATGAAATTCGGCCGAGTCTGGGTTGTGGCAGCACTGCTGATCGACATGCCTCACGTGCTGGGCACAGGAAAAACGCAAGATCATCATCGATCAGGACGCCGCCGGCCCCGGCGGAACCGACCAGCAGTCGATGCTGCTGCTGATCCAGTCTCCGCAGACGGATGTTCTCGGCATCACCGTCGTGACCGGCGACGCGTGGCTCAAGTCCGAGGTGGCGCACACTCTGCGCATGCTCGAACTCATCGGTCGAACCGATATTCCAGTGGTGGCGGGAGCGGAGTATCCGCTGGTCCGCACGAAAGGAAGAGACCGAACTCTGGGAGCAGCGCTACGGCTACTACACCTGGCTGGGCGCCTGGACTCCGCGGTTTTATCATCCGCCCGATCAGCTGGGAGATATGCCGGAAGGCAAGCCCACCGCCAAGCCGCTTGACGAAGACGCGGCGCATTTTCTGATGCGCATGGTCCGCAAGTATCCGCATGAGGTCACGATTTACGCCGGCGGCCCCATGACCAACCTGGCGCTGGCCATCTCCATTGATCCCGAATTTCCGCAAGTTGGCCAAAGAACTGGTCTTCATGGGCGCCAGTTTGAATCCGCAGACCACCGACCCTGAGTTCATCAACACTCCGCGGCGCGAATTCAACATCTGGTTCGATCCGGAAGCGGCCCACATTGTGTTGCGTGCGCCGTGGAAAAAAATGATCTGCACGACGGTGGACATTTCAGTGAAGACCAGAATGACGACTGAGCTGATCAACCGCATCAAAGCCGGCAACTCGCCGGCGGCGCAGTATATCGGCAAGTATGCGCGCCTGTTGGGCGAATACAACTATCTGTGGGATGAACTGGCGTCGGCCGCATGGCTTGATCCCAGCCTGATCACGAAGACGGAAACCCGCTTCCTGGATGTGGACCTGGACCGCGGCGCCGGCTACGGCAGCATCCTCAGCTGGAACGATCAGGACAAGCCGAAAATCGATCGTCCAGCCGGTTGAGATACAGGTCGATCTGAACACCGAAAAGTTTTACAAAATGTTCGTCGACCTGCTGACTGCGCCCACTCCACCGAAGCGCTAGCCGCGACAAACAATGGAGGCCGGGCGTCCCCGCCCGGCTGGACGGGCGAGACGCCCGTCCTCCATCAGTCGCCACCTACTGCGCCAATTGCTGGAGCGCCTGCTGCGCTTGCACATGCCCCGGATGCTGCTTGAGCAGATCAAGCAGCACGCTCCTCGCCTTGTCTGGCGTGCCCTCCAGCGCGTACACCCGGGCCAGGTTCAGGTAGGACTGATCGAAAGCGGGCGCCACCCGGATGCACTCCTCGAAGCTGGCCACGGCTTCATCCCGCCGTCCGGTGCGCAGGTAGAGCACGCCGAGGTTGTTCAGCGCTTCGGGATAGCCCGGACGCGACTTCAACGCTCGCTGCAGATATTCATAAGCCCGGTCATTGTCGTTGAGCTGCGCGAAGACCATCCCCAGGCTGTAGTTCGCCTCCGGGATCCTGCGGGACCGACCGCCACCGCCCGCTCCAGCAGCTTTGCGGGCTTCGTCCCAATTTTTCTGCTGGCGATAAGCGTTGCCCAGGTTCTCGAGCGCGATCAGGTGATCGGGATTGAGTTTGAGCGCCTCCTGAAAATACGGAATCGCCTCGGCGGTGCGCCCTTCGCGCGTAGCCAGAAGGCCGAGGTTGTTCCAGGCGTTGGCCAGAGTGTCGGGATAGCTGGCTTGCAGCTTGGTCGCGCGCTCGAAGCTTTCGCGCGCCTCGCGGGTCTTCTCTTGTTTCAGATAAACGCTGCCCAGCCCGTAGAGCGCCTCGGCGCTCGCAGGGATCGTCGCGCAGGGCCTGCTGAAACGACGCCTCGGCTTGCTCGAGATATCCCCGCTGAAAGTAGACCGAACCGTAGTTGAGATAGTTGCGCCGAAATTCCAGAGTGTCGATCACGCCGGGAAACGGCAGCGCTTTCGCCAGTCTCTCGGCACGCGGTTTGAGGAATGTGCTGGAAGTCGTGCTCGACATGCTCCGGATTCACCGGCCCCTGATAGACCTTGACGATTTCTCCGCCGGCGTTAATCAGAAATGAGGTTGGAAGACTCAGGTCGCGATGCCGGTCAAAAAGATAGCGATAGAGAATGTTGTAAATGCCGGCCAGATCGTCCGATCCCTAGCAGGATGGGAAATGAAAGATGACTGTCGCGCGCGAATGCCCGGACTTTGTCGGCATCAGTGGCATCATCGACATTCACCGTCAGAAGCTGAAGACCCTGCGCGGCCCAACGCGTGTGCAGCCGATTGAAAAGCTTCAAGTCTTCCTGGCAGCTCGCCGACCCTACGCGCCCAGAAATTGAGCAGCACCGGCTTGCCGCGAAATGCGGCAAGAGTTCGAGTCTTCCCGTTCAAGTCGGGAAGAGAAAAATCCGGCGCAGCCACGGGCGCGAGCAGCCAGGTTTCAACGACGCTGGGAAACTGTTCGGATTCATCGACGCTGACTTGCGGGAGGGCACGGCTTCAGCCGTGCCGCCCCGAGCCGCGAAAGATGCGGGCTTCAGCCCCTGAGGGTTTGCTTTGAACGCTTCGATGCGCGATGGCTCGGCGCCTTCTTCAACCCAGACTCTGTGGTTGAGCGGAAGGTCGCGAAGTTCCTGCACCAACCCACTGGGCCAGCGAATCGACGCCCGCACCGGGCCTTTGGCCTCTCCCAGCCCGAAGAACACTTCCTTGCTGTGCTGGGAAAGAAATCCCGATCCGGCCTGAAGCATGCGGGTCTGCCGCCCCGCCCCGGTTTCCACCGTGATCGCCGCGCCGATCGCGTCCCGATTGCTCTTGCTGCCGCGCAGACGGAAAGCGATCGACGGCGGCAGTTCCTTCATCACGTTCTGCAAAAGCCGCAACTGCGGACCGTTGCGATTTTTCAGAAACACTTCCAGCCGGCCGTCGTGATCGAAATCGGCGAGCGCGAATGCCCTGCCATCCTCGACAAAATCCAGGCCCACCGCGCCGGAAACGTCGGAGAACGTTCCATCCCGATTGTTCGCGTAGAAGACATTGCGTTCGTATCCGCTCCAGGTGCCATCCGAGCGGATGAGTTCGTTGATCGCGTTCCAGCCTTGTTCGTAGTCGTGCGAGGACTTGGCCTCAACCGGAGAATTCGCAACCACCTGCCGCCAGAAAAAACTGTTCAGGTCATCGCGGGAAGGGCCCGACACCATTCCGTTGGCCACGTACAGGTCGGGAAAACCATCGTGGTCAAAATCCCAGGCGTCGCTTGACCACGCCCAGCGCCCCATTTCAACTCCGGCGGACGCGCCGTTGTCCTGAAAAGCGTCGCCGCCGCGTCACGAAACAGCGAGTTCCCCATGGCATGTTTCCGGTAGAGCGCGCGCACTTTTTCGGGCGCATTTTTCTGAAAGATTTCCTGGGTCGAGATGCGCATGCCCGCGGCGGTCCACATGTCGGCGACGTAGAGGTCCTCAGCCCCGTCATTGTCGTAGTCGAACCAGCAGACGCCCATGCCCGCGCCGACGTCTTCCACTCCCGCCTGCGGCGCGACATCGGTAAAAGTCCCGTCGCCATTGTTGCGATAAAGATTCTTGCGGCCGAAATCGTTCACCACGTAAAGATCGGGCCAGCCGTCGCGGTTGTAGTCGCTCCAGCCGCAGCAAAAACTGTAGCGGGTGTTGTTCTTGTCGAGGCCGGTCTCGGCGGTGACGTCGCGGAAAGTTCCGTCCCGCTGGTTGCGCATCATGAAGTTGGGCGGGCCGTTTTCCGCGTCGTAATAAGGAGAGGGATACTTGTACTGGTCGGTGCCCTGGTAATAAAGATAGAGACAGAAATAGATGTCCAGCCAGCCGTCGCGGTCATAGTCGGCCACGGCCGCGCCCGTGAAGGTTCCCTGCGGAGGCTGGGCGAAACGAAAAGCGTCTGGCTTCTGGCGAAACTTGCCGCCACCCTGATTCACAAACAACAGCGGCCCGCTGGTGCGCACCACGATCAGATCCTGGCGGCCGTCGTTGTCGAAGTCGGCAAAAAGCGCGCATGCAGTATTTTCGAGGAGGCCCACGCCGGAGGCTTCCGTGATGTCCTCGAACGTCCCGTCGCCCCGGTTGCGATAGAGCCGGTTGGGAAGGCCGGCGGGCTGGCAAACGTAGAGGTCGTCAAATCCGTCGTCGTCGATGTCGCCGACTGAGACTCCGTTGTGTCCGTAAATATCAATGCCGCACGCGACATCGAGAACGGTTCGCCAGTAGTCGGCTCCGCGCAGCAGTTGGGATGAATAGGACGCATTGCCGGCGAAAGCCGCCGCCGTGATGTCGGCAAAGACAGGAGCGGCAGAGCGGCTCTGGGTTTCATCGGACAGGCGCCAGCTGCGCAGACGAAACTCGCCCGCGGCCGACGATTCCCATTCCAGTTCCCAATATCCCACGCGTTGTTCGCGGTAGAAATCCCTGCCGGAGCCCACCAGTTCATATCGCACACGCGTGCGCAACCGGCTAGGAAGACTGGATGCCGCAGCGAGTGACGAGTCCGGTGTCAATGCTGGTCACCTGAAATTCAGCGGTGATGACTGCCGAAAAGGAATCCATCGCGGACGCGCAAGTCCCGCAGAAACGCGTCCCTCGCGCAGAGCAGGCTCGCGGCAAATTTGTTTTGACGGATTTCGACCGCCGGGCCGGGGCGCACCAGCCGCGATTCAACCGGGCGAAATGAAGCTCCCGAAAAATCCGGAGCGAGAATTTTCTCCACCGCGCGCACATCCTGCGGAGACCCCATGAAGCCCGCACTCCACTCCGACAGAATGGCTGCAATCTGGTCGTGATATTTCTCGGTGACGAAGTCGTCCAGGCCCGCCTGCGTCTTGAGCAGCGTGGCCTCGAGCGGCAACTGGGCGCGATAGTGCGGATGCAGATGGAAGTCGCTACCGGACGAAGGCAGGTTCGGCGAATCGGAAGCGTAGGCGAAAGGAAATGCCAGACCGCGCAAACCCGCAGGGATGAACGCCGCGGAGGCTCCCTGGCAGCACCGGATCAGAAAATCGCGGCGGCTGGAGTCCGCCGGATCATACCGCGAGAAGATCGACTGGACGCCGCTTCTTCCCTGCCCGACTCAGACTGATGCCCCTTGGACATTCCGGTGTGAAACCGAAGCTAACATCCTCGATATGGGCGGTCAAGATCGCAATCCCCGTAGGGATCGCTGCTGCCACAAGCCACGTGGGGACAGCCGCCCCGGCTGTCCGGCGGAGCAACGCTTCGCTTGTCTTCGGTTTCCGCAGAAACCGGGTCGAGCTTCGCTCGACTGGACAGCTGAGGACAGCTGTCCCTACGTGGTTCGTGGTGAAAACATCCGTGTTTCGCCTAGGCTTTGCACGCGGGAACATCCTTCAGGCTTCTCCGCACCAGCCAGACCACTGTTGCCAGCATTCCGAGCCAGCCCAGGAAACTCACGACCGCGGCGATCTTGGTGTCGTACTGCAGTACGCCCAGGCTGGAGAAAATGGTGTGCCAGTCGTGCTCGATGTAATCGGAATCGCCGGCGGTGACCAGCGGCAAAAGCATGGCGCGCGCGTCGGCCATGTAGGTTGCGGTGTAGAGCCAGTTTTCGAAGAAGAAGAATGAGCAGAAAGCGAAGGCCGTCGGTCTGTCGTCTGGCTGAAGAAGTAGGCGGCCAGGAGCAGCGGCACCAGCCATTGCAGAATGGTGCCTCCCCAGAGTCCGAGCGTGGGACCAAACCAGCCGAATAGAAGATGTCCGCCTTCGTGGACCACCAGATTGGCCAGATCGATGAAGAGAAAGGCGCCGTGCTTGCTGAAGGCGTAGATCAGGAATCCTACATAGAAGACGAGCCAGGCGGCGACGCTGTAGCGCGAGGTGGGCCGCCAGTCCTGTGCCGCCAGTACTGGGCAAAGACGTTCTGCAAGTACTCGCCCATCCGCCGGATTGTAGCGGGATCGCACTCCGCGAGACAGGTTACGGCGGTGCTCCTGCGTCGGAGCGCCGTGATGCACTACTGAGTAGATTCGACCCGGACATTCGAGACGTATAATCACGGCAGGCGAATCAGCGTATCCGAAGCAATATGTGGATGAAAGCTCATCAATGGATCGTGACGCTGGGGCTGCTGGCCCTGGTGTTGGCGGCTGCCGTGGGCCTGATTTTGACTCGTCAATCGGCGCAGTCGAACTCCGCCGCCTCGCGCACACGCCGGCCTCCGATCGTAGATGAGCAACCGTTGACCACCGCCCGCGCCATGGCGGCCCTGGCCTCCGACTGGGAAGAGCAGCGATATTCGCGGCAGGCGCTCAAACTGGCCGACCACTCCGTGGATGTCGCTTTCAGTTACGAGATGCGCCAGGCCACCGAGCATCCGGCTGCGCCGACGCCCGAGAGCAAGAAACTGTATGCGCAGGCCAATCAGGCCGAGGCGGCCGTCAAAGTCGACCAGGACAGGATCGACGCAGCTGCAGAAGCAGACTCGCCAGCGCGAAAGACGATCACGGACGAGACAGCCTGCAGCAGCAGATCGACTTGACCAAGGCGCAACTGGAACTCGATCAGGATGAACTGGAGGATGTAAAAGCAGACCTGATCCGCTCCGGGGCTGACCGCCTCAGCCGAATTCAACGCCAGTTCAACCGGCATGAGGCCACACAGAAGGAGTACGAGACCAATAATCCTCAGACCGGCGCCGGCAACACCAACAGCAACCCTCAAACTGGTTCGTCTGCCGCGATCGTCGCAGTTTTCCGCCTGGAACAGCTTGCGCGGCAAAACGACGCAATTGCAGCAGGCATTGGACGAAGCCAAGCAGACCGGCAATACCCTCAAGCAAAGCCACGAGACGCTGCAGTCCCAGGTGGCGATGGAAGTCTCCAACAAGGAGGCGATTGCGCAGCAGGCCGAAGAGCCAGTTCGAAGCTACGTCGGGCGAGCGGCGGCAGTTCCGCCAGCAGCACGGCCTCGGCGATCACTTCCCTGCACCAGATTTCGGTCGACCAGAAGGATCTGAGCGATCTCGACAAGCGCGTCCAGGACCAGGATGATCTGGCAACCGCCTACAGCAGCTGGATCGATGTGGTCAAAGTTCGCCAGCGCGCGGTTGAGCACGAAATGCTGCAGTCCGCGATGCTGATCTTGCTGGTGGTGTTCGGCGTGTATCTGGCCAATCGCCTGGTGGATCATTTCTTCGTCGGACTGGCGGTGGAGCGCACCCGTCTGCATACCTTGCGCGGAGTGATTCGCTTCGCGGTGCAGGCGCTGGGCCTGGCTTTGATTCTGTTCATACTGTTTGGCCTGCCCAACCAGATGTCCACGATTCTCGGGCTGGCCGGCGCCGGGCTTACGGTGGCGTGCAAAGACTTCATCATGGGATTTATCGGCTGGTTCCTGCTGATGGGCCGCAACGGGCTCCGGGTGGGCGACTGGGTGGAGATCGATGGAGTCGTCGGCGAGGTGGTCGAAATCGGCCTGCTGCGCACGGTGCTGCTCGAAACCGGAAACTGGACGGACAGCGGACATCCCACCGGCCGCAAAGTCGCGTTCGTGAACAGTTTCGCGATCGAGGGTCACTTCTTTAACTTCTCGACCACCGGGCAGTGGCTCTGGGACGAAGTCGAAATTCTTGTGCCGGCAAGCCAGAATCCCTATCCGATCATTGATGCCATCCAGAAAATGGTCACCGAGCAGACCCAGGCCAACGTGGCTCGCGGCCGAACAGGAATGGCAGCGTTCCGCCAGTCGCTACCGGGCACAGCCGGTTTCAGCGGCCCCGGCCGTCAGTCTGCGTCCTACCAGTTCCGGAATCGAAGTGCACGTGCGCTACATCACGCGGGCGGGCGAGCGGCACGCGATGAAAACCCGTTTGTACCAGGCCCTGGTGGAGTTGCTGCACGGGCGGCAGGGCGATCCGGCAGCGGCGGCCAGCGCAAAGGCTGCGCGCTAGAAACCGGACTTCTCAGAACTACCGCTTCTTTCCGCTACATCCTTCAACAGACCTTTTTTGTCGCGGCCGGCAGGTGCGAGCCGTGCAGGATCTCGCGCACCAGCGGCAGGCGGCAGCGATCGCGAGAATTCGAGCGCCCGGCTCAGCGGCGTCTTTTCGTTGCGCAGCAGGGCAATGCGTATCTCCCGCCGCGGCGACCACTTGGAATGATGGCAGACCGCGCTGACGAATGCCGCCGGGCGCGTCGCGGCGCATCAGCGCCTTGATGACCGCCGATTCAGTCAGGCGGGAATTTTCCAGCGCGGCATGAATCACGCGCGGCTCCGGATCGAGCAGCAGGGCCGCGGCAACCCGTCCCGAGGCCCGATGCGCCAGCGTGAGCCGTTCGCCTTGCGAGAGTCTTTCCAGCCGGTTGATGAGAGATTCTTCGGCCGCCATTTTGATGTCGGCGGGAACGACTGGAGTGAGCGCGACCTGCATGAGGTCGAAGGTGAACAGGTGCCTCACCATGGGGATGGAGATGTGTCGCGGCGTGCGGGGATGCTCGACCAGCGCCAACTTTACCTTGCGGCTTTTCATGACGCCGCTGTTCCGGCTCAGGCGATCGAGCACCTGGGTGGGCAAATCGCTTTGCTTCAGAAGTGCCAGGGCCAGGTCTTCGGTGAGCGCGGGATCGGATGCGGCTTCAGCCAGCATCTTCGTGAGACGTGCTGCGGACAGCCTCCGGCAGAGAAGCAGTGGAGGCTTCCGGAGCTGCGCGGGCCAGCCGATTGAATCGTCGAGAAGACATGAGTCTTCTAGCCAGAGCAGCAAATCGCATCCTTTGCTGACCGCGAAGCGGTGCCAGAATGTAGCCCAGAGCGCAAGCCCTGGGTAGGAGCCGAACCATGACCGCAGCTCCGAAGGAGCGGAAGAAGCCGGTGCCACTCTTCTCCCGCGATCCGCCAGACCTGGCTTCATGTGGCAGAGACCAGGTTTGTCCCGCCACCTGCGACGGTAAAGCCGTTCCGGAGGCTGAACGGCAAACTGCAGCGCTAAAGCGCTGACTCTGCTTACCTGTCGAATGGCACGACCAAGGTCCTGCCCTGCTCCAGACCACGACTACTTCGCCGCGCCCTTGCGCGCCAGCTCGAGTGCTCCCCGAACCGGCTCAATCACGTTGGGATTGAGGACCGCATCGGGATGCCCGGAACGAAGACTATTGTAAAAAACCTGGCGCACCAGCGCGGAACTACCGAAGACACCGCCGGACATGGCCACCGGGACTGCTTCGGAATTCGGAAACAGGCGCCTGAGCAGGATCCCCGCCAGGTTGGCGAGATGAGTGCCGGCTTGAGTCAGAACATCGCGCGCGATGCGATCGCCGGAATCCGCCGAGCGAAAGCACGGCGGGAAAAAGCGCCGCAAAATCCGGCGGCGGCGTGGCGTTGGCGGCCGGCACCAGTTGCTCGATGGTTTCGCAGGCGCCAGGATTTCATCAGAATCTCGATCAGGCGCACGTCCTGTTCCGGATTCTCGTCCCATGCGCCGAGCGCGGCGGCCACGGCGGTGCGGCCGATCCAGTGGCCGGATCCCTCGTCGGAGATGGCGAATCCCCAACCGCCGGCGCGCGCAGTCTGACCTTCGCAGTTGCGTCCATAGGCGATCGAGCCGGTGCCGGCGATCACGATCACGCCCGGGCCGCTCTCCGAAGGCGGCTTCGAGAGCGATCACCATGTCTCCAACGACTTCGATTTCAGCGCTTGATTTGGCCGGGAACGAGCTTCCGAGACGATGCGCTCTTACCAGTTCGCTGATCTCCGGCCGCGCTGCGCCCGCGAGGCCGACACAGACGCTGCCGATCTCGGATGGCTCGAGATTGGCGACCGTGCAGGCCTGACGGATGGCGCTAGCCAGCGACTCGCGCGCTTGCGCTTCGCCCACCCGGACCACGTTGCTGGCCGCGCCTGTCCCCGTGCCCAGGACCGAAGTTTCGTCGCCGATCAGGCAGGAAGTCTTGCTGCCGCCGCCGTCGATGCCGAGGTAGATGGCCACGAGCGTAGTTCTACCATAAGAGTTTGGTTCTGCATCCCGACACCGAAGTACCTGCGATTCGTCGTGCGCTCTTCGAAGGCAAGTGAGCTTGACGAGGTAGGTACCTCGCGGCAGATCGGCGGAGCTTTGTCTCGAAAGCCCGCTACTCTGGGATGGCATACGGCGGCGAGGGCGAGACGCCCTCGCGACAGCCGGCGGGACGCCGGCGCTACGGTTTACCCTCGCCGGCAGGCGGGCGAGGTCGCCCGCGGCCACACTGGTCATTTATGGTTCTGGACAAGCTTGATCTCGCCATCATCGCGCTTTACCTGGCTGGGATCACTCTGTTTGGATTGCGCTTTCGCAAGAAGCAGCGCACCTTGCGCGACTATTTTCTGGCCGACCGGAACATTCCCTGGTGGGCGATTGCGCTTTCGATCGTCGCGGCGGAAACCAGCACGCTCACCATCATCAGTATTCCCGGTCTGGCTTACGACACCAATCTGACGTTTCTGCAGGTGGTGCTGGGATACGTGGTGGGGCGTTTCATCATCAGCTTTGTCCTGCTGCCTCATTATTTCCGCGGCGATCTGTACACCGCGTACGAACTGATCGAACGCCGCTTCGGCAAGAAGACTGCGCTCGCTGACTGCCGGACTTTTTCTGGTGACGCGGGCGGCGGCGGAAGGAGTGCGGGTTTACGCGGTTTCTATCGTGGTGGCCATCGCTCTGGGGACAGGCGAGGTCGCCTCCATCGCAATCATCACCGCGCTGACGCTCATCTATACCTTCGAAGGCGGACTGGCGGCGGTGATCTGGACCGACGTGGTGCAGACCGTGATTTATGTCGGCGGAACGCTGGTGGGTCTGTTCACGATTTTGCATCTGGTGCCCGGGAGGCTGGCCGGCGATTCATCACCTGGCGGCGAGCGCGGGCAAGCTGCAGGTTTTCGATTTCACGCCCGACTTCTGGAAGCCTTACACGTTCTGGGCGGGATTGATCGGCGGGACTTTCTTGACCACGGCCAGTCACGGAACCGATCAGTTGATTGTGCAGCGTCTGTTGGCGGCGCGAAACCAGCGGCAGTCTGTGGCCGCGCTGCTTTCGAGCGGAGCGGCGATTCTCTTCCAGTTTGCCTTGTTCCTCATCGTCGGGGTCATGCTGTTCGCGTTTTATCACGTGCCCTCGGCGAATTTTGGGCAAGGCGGACAGGATCTATCCGACATTCATCGTCAGCCAGATGCCGCACGGGATTTCGGGATTGCTGATCGCCGCGATTCTGGCGGCGGCCATGTCGAACCTGAGCGCCGCGCTCAACTCGCTTTCTTCCACTTCGATCATCGATTTCTACCTGCAACGGCATCCCCAGACTGACGAACGCCGCAAGATTCGGCTTTCGCGGATTGCAACTTTGTTCTGGGCGCTGCTGCTGTTCGGGCTGGCGGTGCTGTCGCTGCACAAGGTCGGACGCGTCATCGAAGTGGGATTGCAGATCGCGTCCGTGGCTTACGGCGCGTTGCTCGGAGTCTTTCTGCTCGGCGTGCTGACCCGGCGGGCCAATCAGATCGGGCGCGATGGTGGGAATGCTGTTCGGATTCTGTGACTGAGCTGTACATCTGGCTGGACACGAAAGTGCCGTGGACCTGGTATGTGGCGATTGGGACTGTCGTGACGTTTGCGGTGGGGTATGCGGTCAGTTTGATAGCGAAAGAAAAGCTTTTAACCGCAAAGTAGCGCAGGTCGGACACTCCTGTCCGCCTCTTTTGACTTGATTTTTCCGAGCGCACCCGGCCCTGGGTCAAGCGTTGCAAGACGTTGCCGCAAACAAGATCAAGGTCAAATGCGTCGGACAAGAGTGTCCGACCCACACTGTGGCCGCAACGTTTTTCGTCCCCGTATATACTTTCCCATCCTCGCATGGCCCAGCCCACCGAGCTCGCCCGCGATCTCCGTTTAAGCCATGCCAGCGCGATTGTGGTGGGCACCATCATCGGCAGCGGAATTTTTCTGGTTCCGGCCGAGATGATGCAGGCCGCCGGCTCGGCCAAGCTGGTTTACCTGGCATGGCTGGTGGGCGGACTGCTTTCTTTTTTCGGAGCGCTGACCTACGCCGAACTTGGCGCCATGAAGCCGCAGGCGGGCGGCGAGTACGTTTATATCCGCGACGGCTACGGGCCTCTGGCCGGATTTCTTTATGCCTGGACCTGGTTTCTGATCGCCAAGCCGGCTTCGATTGCCACCCTGGCCACCGGTTTCGTGCGCGTTCTGGGAAACTTTCCTGCCCTGAGCTTCTTCGCGCATAACTTTATTTCCGGCCCGTTTCCAATCACCTATGGACAGCTGGTGGCGGTTGCCGCCGCCACCTTGATTTCATCCTCAACTACATCGGGATCAAGAAGGCCGGAGACTTTCAACTGGTGTTCACCTTCCTGAAAGTCGCCATCATCCTCAGCATCGTGGTGATCGGCTTCAGTTACAGCGGCGGGAATTGGCAGAATTTTGCGGGCAGTTTTACCGGCGCGAAAGGTGGAATGGCCGGATTCATGGCTGCGCTGGTGGCGGCGCTGTGGGCCTACGATGGCTGGAATGATCTGAACATGGTCTCGGGAGAAATTCGCAATCCGGAACGCAACATTCCCGCGGCTTGATCTTCGGTGTCGCCCTGGTGGGCGTCCTCTACATGCTGGTGAATGCGGCGGTGCAGTATGTGTTGCCGGCGGCGGCCATCGCGGTTTCGCCGAGGCCGGCCTCGGATGCCATGGCAGTGGTGCTGGGAAGTTTGGGCGCAGGGATGGTTTCGCCGGCATGGCGCTCTCCATGCTGGTGGCCATGAATGGCACGATCATGAGCGGCGCGCGCGTGCCTTACGCCGTGGCCCGGGACCGCTATTTCTTTTCCGCGCTGGCGGAGGTGCATCCCCGCTTTCACACGCCGTCGGTGGCCATTGTTGTACAGGCTGTACTGGCGATTATTCTTCTGCTGTTGGGGGGCAGTTTCCGCCAGTTCTTCTCGCTGGCGATTTTCGCCGAGTGGCTCTTCTACATGATCGCCGGCAGCACGGTGTTCGTGTTTCGCAGGCGCGACCCGGAGGCCGACCGGCCCTACCGGGTCTGGGGATATCCAGTGGTTCCGATCCTGTTCGTTCTGGCTTCGGCGGTCCTGCTCTACTTCACCTTCACGGACAACTACCCCAATTCCGCTATCGGCTGCCTGGTGATTCTGGCCGGCATACCTGTCTTCTATGGTTTCGCCCGGCGACGTCCGTCAGACGCCTGAATTCTGCCGTTCAGGATGCCGATTTTTCAGCACGTTCCGCCTCGCCATTACGAAGGTTACTGAAGGACACCCACGCAGGGCACGTTTACCCTTCGTCCGTTCTCCCGTAGCTTAAAGACTCCACCCGGTGCATCTCCCCCAGGCTCGGGTCCCAATTTTGGAGTTCATTGCATGGCTACGTCTGTAGGATTTCAACTAGGGATTCTGCCCGAGCGCAAGATGGACCGGCGCGCTCTGGCCGCCAGTTACGGCCTGTTGATATTTCTCATCATTGTGATGATCAACATCGGCTGGATCTGGCCGGACAGTCTGAATATCACTCGGCAGTATCACGTCACGGAACTGATCCCGCTGCCGAGCCTGCAGCCCAAGCCGTTGGAGGTGAAGACTCCTCCGCGTACCTTGCGGGCCAAGTTGTTGCCCAAGGCTCCGGTTTTTGACGCTCCCAAGCTGACTGTACCGCGCGAGGTTCGCGCGCCACGTCCGCAACAGCCGGACATTGCACCCCCGAAGATCGAAGTGAACAATTTCACGCCTGCGGTGGTGAAGCAGGTCACCGGCGGAGCCCGCCCGACGCTGATCGTCCATACCGGCGAGTTTGGCAGTTCGGCGACTCCGACCGTGAATGCTCCTATTCAGAAAGTGCAGACGGGCGGCTTTGGCGACCCAGACGGAATCAAGGGAGAGGGCAAGCCCAACGCTCACCTGGTGGCTGCCAGCACGGGTGCGTTCGATCTGCCGCCCGGACCGGGAAACGGCAACGGATCTGGCGGAGCCAAAGGTATTAAGGGCACCATCGCCAGCGCCGGTTTCGGCAACGGTATTGCACAAGCCGGACAGGGCGATGGCCGCAGCAACGGACGCGGAGCCACGGTCCAGACGGCAGGATTCTCGACCCAGCAATTCAGTCAGGGCTCTGCCCGGCCGCAGCAGGCTCGATAATGGACCTGCCACGACACCTGTGGAAATCATCTCCAAGCCCAATCCGGTCTACACTGAGGAAGCTCGACAGCTCAGGCTGCAAGGTGAAGTATTATTGGAAGTATCATTCGGAGCTAATGGGCAGTTACACGTGAATCGCGTGGTGCGCGGTTTGGGTCACGGCCTGGACGAGGCCGCGATCTCGGCTGCCAACAAGATGCGATTCAAGCCTGCCCAGCACCTCAATCAGCCGATAGACTCGACGGCGATCGTACATGTGGTTTTCCAGCTGGCGTACTAAGCACGAACAGAGAGGATTTTAGTTATGCGTACTTGGAAATGGATGATCACCGCTTCCCTGCTGATCGGGTTCAGCGCGATGGCACAGCAGACGGCTGCACCGGCATCCGTCATCCGCCGGCACCCGATGCCGTCGGCGCAGCCGGCACCGAGCCCGTCTCAGGTGCAGTCGCGCCAGCCGCCCGCGCCGCCCAGCCCTGCCACCCGCGCCCACCACCATGGACCAGGTGGTCGACCGCGCCATTGTGCGCGAGCATGCGCTGATCACTTTCCTGCAGACGCGTACGCCGCTGGTTGAGACCTATCTGCAGAACCTGAAGCTGGATCAGCAGATGGGGCCGTCGCCGCGCGAGGACCACTATTTCTTCGGCCGCCTGGACCTGAGCGATTCGGTCGACCGGCAAGACTATCTTTCGAAGGATTCGAGCTTCCAGAACCGCATGCTGGGCGGAGTGACCAAGCTGTTCAAATTCGAGTACAAGCCCATCGGGTTTTCCTGGATGATCTTCGCCGACCGCGACGACTTTGACCGCGCCCACTACGATTTCAAGTATGTGCACCGCGAGTTTCAGGGCGACGTGCGCTGCATCGTGTTCGACGTGACCCCCAAGAAAGACGCCGGCAAAGGCCGCTTCCTGGGCCGCATCTGGGTGGAAGACCAGGATTTCAACATCGTCCGGCTGAACGGCACGTATGCGCCGCGGCCCCGCAACGCGCAGTTCTTCCACATGGACAGCTGGCGCCTGAATCTGATTCCGGGCTACTGGGTGCCGACCTACATCTACAGCGAAGAAGGCGACTTCAGCTCCGGCTCGAAGGACAAGATGGCCTTCAAGGCGCAGACCCGAATCTGGGGTTATGACCTGAAAAAGAACAACAAGGAAGACGAACTCACGCAGGTGCTGGTGGATTCGAGCGTGAAGGACGAGAGTCCCACGGCGCAGGATGCTTCCCCGCTGCAGGCCCAGCGCGAATGGCAGCAGCAGGCGGAAGACAACGTGATCGAACGCCTGCAGAATGCCGGCTTGCTGGCCCCTCAGGGCGAAGTGGACAAGATCCTGATGACGGTGGTCACCAATATCGAAGTCACGAACAATATTGAGCTGCCCCGTCCGGTTCGCACCCGGGTGATGCTGACTTCTCCGCTGGAGACTTTCAGCGTGGGCAACACCATCATCGTCAGCCGCGGTCTGATCGACGTGCTTCCCGACGAGGCCAGCCTGGCCATGGTGCTTTCGCACGAACTGGCGCACATCGTTCTGGGACACAACCTGGGCAGCCGGTACGCCTTCAACGACCGCATGCTCTTCTCCGACGAATCGACCTACCAGAACCTGGGATTCAGGCACGTTCCGGAAGAAGAAGCTGCGGCCGACAAGAAAGCGATCGACCTGCTGAAGAACTCGCCCTACGCGCAGAAGCTGGATACCGCTGGTTTGTTCCTGCGAGAACTGGCCGATAGAGGTCCAGCGCTTTCCGCGCTGCTGACACCGCATTTGGGCAACAGCCTCACCGATCCCCAGGGGCGGCGTCGAACGGATGGCAGCGCTGATGACGTTCAGCTCCGGCCCTCGATCCGAACAAGCTGGACCAGATTCCGGCGTTACCGCTGGGCGGACGCGTCAAGCTGAATGCCTGGGATGACCACGTGGAGCTGATCAAGACTGCGCCGGTGGCGATCACCTCGGCCCGCGACAAGATGCCGTTTGAAGTGACGCCATTCTTCCCGCGGCTCACCCGCTACGGAAGCGGCGCAAATCCGGGGTCGCCGACCAGCACAGCCAACGCGACACCCAGCAACTCACAGTAAGAGTGGAGGACAGGCGTCTCGCCCGTCTGCCTTAGTCTCCATACAGAACGTCGACGAAAGCACGGCCGGAACCGGAAGCAATTCCGGGTTCCGGCTTTCGTGTTTTGGTCAAGTAGCAGACTTCAGAATCGTGCCTCAGTTGGCAGCCGACTACGGGCGCAACCTAGGAACCGCCTTCCCGACTAAATCGCGGAAAATGCCTGTGGTTTCTGCGGGACGCCGCTAGGGCGTGCAGTAGAAGATTCGCGCCGGAAGTATGTTCAGGAATTGGAAGTTTTGCCGCACGCTTCCGAAGCTCGACTTCAAATACGGCAGCACAGTGTTGGTAAATTGATAAACCAGCAGCGCCCCCTCGGGATGAAGCACCTGCCGCGACTCCTGCATCACTTTCCGGCGCACCGCGTGCGGCATGGTGCTGTAGGGAATGCCGGAGATGATGTAGTCGGCGCACGGCAATCCCAGTTTCGCCAAGACCTTGCGGACGTCTGAAGCGGAAGCATGGACCGCATGGAAGCGGGGATCCACAATTTCTTCACGCAGGAACGTAACGAACTCTTCGTTCAATTCCAGCGCCAGCAGAACTGCGTCCGGACGCATCCGCTTGAGAATCTCCTGCGTAATGGTTCCGACGCCGGGCCCGTACTCGACGATCACCCGGGCTTTGTCCCAGTCCACCTGGTTCAGAACGTCATTCACCAGAAATCGGGAGCTGGGAATCAGCGAACCCAGCATGGCGGGCGACTTGAAGAAATTGAGCGCGAACAGAAACCGTCGGGATGAAGCAGGAGTGCGGAGCACGGCAGTTTGCGATTTTGACATCCTGATCACCCTTTGTCTTCGGTTTCTGCGGCTAACTCCAACATACACTGGACGGCTTTCGAAATCGTACATTTTTAACCGTACTTCGGTTGCCGAAAAAGGGTACTTTCGTCACTTCAGAATTCCGCTATGGGACTGCCGGCACCTTGCTGCAGCTTCGTCATTCAGACACAATTGAGACTCAACCGAAAAATTTGGCTGTTAAGAACCGAGGACTTCGTCGTGCGAAGGTGGACCGCTACCTTCCTGAATCTAGTTTGGGGAATTTACCTGGTCCTGACCTCGATCTATTGCCTGCTGGCGTTCCTCCCTTATACCTACTTCGCTCTGATCAAAGCTCCAGCCTACTCATGGATGCCATGGTTTGCACACCATCACAGGCCCCTGTACTGGCTCGCCCTGCTCGCTGCCGCGGCCGCAAGTCATGCGGGAAAGAAGACACGCACAGACGCCTTGTTGTTTGGAACGCTGGCTCTAGGCGGGAATCTACCTCGCCGCTCGGCCCTTCATGCCGACCCTGCAAAACAATTGGGCCGCCTACTGGTGGAGTTTGATTGCCCTGCTGCCGCTGATGGCCACGGCGGCGTCCGAGCTGCACCACCATTGGCCAGGGGCGGACAACGAGCACAAAGATATTTCCCTGCTGGAGTATTCGAGCGGAATCCTGGTGGCGATCGCCGTGGCCTTGATCTACGTGGCGGGCGCTGCTGTGCGCAACCAGGCCGAGAAGGTGCCGCTCAATTTCGGACTGGCCCGGCTCGAGATCATAGGATGGAGTTTGCTCTCGCATTTTTGGTCGCCATCGTCGTGATCTCGGTCCTGAACCTGATCCGGCTGCTCACTCGGCACGCGCGCCGTCCCACCAGCTTGCGCCTGGCTCTGAACGGACTCGCGATTGCACTTGTAATTGGCGCTGTCCTCGACCATTTTCTGGGCAGCGCTCTCAGCTTCGAGGGCTGGGCGGCGCACCTGTACGCGGGTCTTCTCGCTGTGACGCTGACGCTTTTCTTCGGTTATCTGGTCTCACCCTTCCTCTTGCTGCAGGACCGCGCCGATCCGACCTAAATCCTTTTTTTCGCTCAAAGCTTCTGCCGGTTGCAGTCGTTCTATCAGCCCTGGCGGTTGCCATGCCGACCTTGGTGGGCGGAGGCGACTGGAACGGAGTACAGCAAAGCACCTTCACCCTACTGTTCTGGATCGTTCTGAGCTTCTGCGTTTACACCCTCCGGCCGCGGCGCAAACGGTATTCCGTCGCCACGATCCTGGCGGTGCTGCTGCTGGCCGGATTCACCTACAAGGCCCTACAGGCCACCAACATTTTCTGGGCTCGGGCTTTGGGTTCCACTGACGATGACGTTGCGCGTGCTATGGAAACCTACGCGGGGCAGGACACTTCTTTCCAGTTGGCCCACCACATCCTCGGCAACGCACGCGAAATGCCCTGCGGAGACCTGTGCCGCATCCTGCGGCAGTACACCAATATCCGTGACGCCGAGGCCAAGACGGATGTAATCCTGGTGGACGACCTGGTCGCGACCACAGCGCAGCGTCCGAATATTTTTATCCTGGTCATCGACTCCATGCGCCCGGACTACGTGGGCGCCTACAACCCCAAAGTGGACTTCACTCCCAACCTGGACGCATTTGCAGCGCGAAAGCATTGCGCTGCGCAACGTGTTCACGCAATACGCCGGCACCACACTCTCCGAGCCGGCGATCTGGTCAGGCGCCATGCTGCTGCACGCCCACTACATGCAGCCATTTTCCCGGGTCAACGGTCTGGAAAAGCTGGCCAACACAGACGGCTATCAGATAGTGGTCAGCTACGACACTGTGCTGAGCCAGATCCTCTCGCCATCCGACAATTTGACCAAGCTCGATACCGACAAGGCACTGTGGAACCGGTTTGAAGCGTGCTCCACGCTGGCACAGCTGGCCAAGACGCTGGACGCCCGTACCGACCGCAGCCGTCCCGTGCTGTTTTACGCACAGCCCATGAACGTGCACCAGTTTGCCAGGAATGATCTGCCGATGGGCGACGATCCCGATTGGCATGTGCGGCCGGGCTTCAATGACCGCATCGCCCACGAAGTCCACCAGGTGGATGGATGCCTGGGCAGCTTCTTGGCGTATCTCAAGGCGCGCGGTCTGTTCGACGAGAGCATTATCGTTGTGACGTCCGACCACGGAGACGCCACCGGCGAATTTGGCCGGCGCGGCCATTCGATTTCGATTTTTCCCGAAGTCGTGCGTGTACCCCTGATCGTGCACTTGCCCGCAACCATGCGCGGCAAGCTCCTGCACGATGACAACCGCCTTTCCGCGCTGACCGACATCACGCCATCGCTCTACTATCTGCTGGGACACCGCCCGATTCGATCGAACCCTCTTTTCGGGCGCCCTCTTTTCGCGGAAACCAGGCAAGAACTCGAAGCTTACCGCAGGACCGAGCTCTTTTTGGCATCAGACGAACGCGCGGTTTACGGCCTACTGGCAGACAACGGAAGGTTCCTGTACACGACGTACGACTTCCCTGCGGAGAGTTTTTTGTTTGACCTGAGCCAGGACCCGAATGCGGAGCACAATCTGCTGACCAAACCATTGCAGGAAGAATATGCGCAGCAGATCATCGAGCATTTACATTCAGTAGCCGACTTTTACGGATACAAACCGGGAGTGGGATCACTACTGGCAGCTGCGCACTAGATTGTGGAGGACGGGCGCAAGCCTCACATTCGCGCCCGCGTCCTTTGCGCCGCGTAAGAACCCTTCACTCCCTACTCTTCCCCTTCCCCGGCAACCCCACGGGATTCTCTTGCGTACGCTCACGGAACCCGCCCCGCAGCCCGCTGGCCAGCGACACGCTGGACTCGCCAAACTTGTCGCGCAGCTTATCGGCGGCCGATAACGCCTGCTGCCAGCGCTGGCGGCGTCCGTCTTCGAGCAAGTCTCCCTGCCCGGCCTGGGCTTCGAAAGACGACGCCTGCACTCCGAGCAGCCGCACCAGAGCGCCTTTGCGCCAGTTCTTGCGAAACAGCAGCCGGATTTGCTCGAAGATTTCGTTGTCGAGTTGGGTGGGAGAAGGCAAAGTGTGCGCTCGTGTAATGGTGGTGAAATCGTTGTAGCGCAGCTTGAGTTGGAGCGTGCGGGCGTGCAGCCCGCCCTCGCGCAGGCGGCGGCCCACCATTTCTGACAGACGCATCAACGTCGATTCCAGCTGCTCTGGGCTGGCCGTATCTTCGTTGTAAGTGTGTTCGTGACTGATCGACTTGGGATCGCTGTCGGCACCGACTTCGCTATCGAACCAGCCGCCGGCATCTTCACCCCGGGCTTTCCCCGCCAGCGCCAGTCCCCATTTGCCGAATTTTTCCTGGAGGAAAGTTTCGTCGAAGCGGCTAAGGTCTCCGACTTTGTGAATGCCCAGACCGTGCAGGTTTTGTTCCGTGACTTTGCCGACGCCGGGAATCTCGCGCACGTCCAGCGGCGCCAGGAAATTCGCCTCCTGCCCGGGCACAATCCAGAGCACGCCGTTAGGCTTGGCACGGGCCGACGAAACTTTGGCGATGAGCCGCGAGATGCCGATCCCGATCGAGCAGTTGAGCCGGGTTTCGGTCTTCATCTTCTGATGAAGCAAGTGAGCGGCGCGCAGCGGCGGGCCGTGCAGCCGTTCGGTGCCGGTCATGTCGAGATAGGCTTCATCGATCGAGGCCATTTCGACCTGGGGCGAGAACGAGGTCAGCACGTGGTGCACTTTTTCAGAACATTCACGATAGCGGTCGGGATGGCCGTTTACGAAGATGGCCTGCGGACAAAGCTTGGCCGCGGTGCGCAGCGGCATGGCGGAGTGCACGCCAAACTTGCGGGCTTCGTACGACGCGGCAGAAACCACGCCGCGCTCGTCGCGTTGTCCTCCCACGACGACCGCTTTCCCCTTCAGCTCAGGATTGAACAGTTCTTCCACGGACACGAAAAAGGCGTCCATATCGACGTGGAAGATCGTCCTGGTAAAACTGGTCATAGGAATAGGGACAATGGTGCGACCCATTTTACCAAGATGGAAACGGGTGCGATCGTGGAGAGTGTCGGCTGGCCATCCCCAGCGAATTATCGTTTATAGTCTCTTGAGCGCGTTTCCCAGGTCGAAACCTTCATGACTTTGATCCGTTGCTGTCTGATTGCGCTGTGCATCATGTTTGCGGCTGTCTCGTACGCACAGGAGCGCGCAATTCCGCCGCCCGATGGCCCGCAGCCCTCATTGGACAAAAGAAAAGCCCGGCTTGCGCTGCTTTCGCAAATCAGCTCTAAGTCTCCCAGCGGTTCCTCGTTCATGGCGAAGCTGGAAGACCCGGTCGAGGTCGAGGGCCAACCCGTGCTGCCAAAGGGGACGTTGGTGGAGGGTCACCTCGAAACAATTCCGGCGCGCCGTATGATGCGCCGGGGCGCTCTGCGCATGATTTTCGATCGCATCAAGCTGCCCGACGGCACCGTGCAACCCGCCCGCCTCGAGCTCTCCTCAACCGAGAGCGATTCCGCTACGACGGACAGCGAGGGTACTGTCCATCCCACCGTGAGCAAGAAACGGTTAGCACTTCAGTTGGGCGGCACAGCGCTGGTGGCGAAGCTGGCCGATGATCTCTCAGAAGAGGCACTGGCGACCACTGCGGGGAGCGCACGCTGGTATGGACTGGCGGCGAGCACCACTTTCCTTCTGCTGCAAAAGGGACGCGAAGTAAAACTCAAGCCGGGAGAGCTAATCGAAGTTGATTTGTTGCGGGATGGATCCACGCTGCCGACGAACCCGGCGGGCAAACGGCAATAATGCGCTCCTGTCTTTAGAGCTAGACCAAAGCCACGCTTGGATTTCCGCTGGTGGCCTTCATTTCTGCAGATGCTCCTCGTCCCTGCCGGACCCGTTCGTAGACGCGAATATATTCCTTGGCCGAAGCGTTCCAGGAAAAATCCTTGCTCATCCCGTTGCGCATCAGCTGCTGCCAGGAATTCTGATCGCGGAAGGCCCGCAGCGCTTCCTTAATCGTCAGCAGCAGAGCTTCGCCGTTGTAGTCGGTGAACTTGAAGCCGGTTCCCTTGCCGGTGCGCGGGTCCCAATGTTCGATGGTGTCGTCGAGGCCGCCGGTGGCGCGGACGATGGGGACTGTGCCGTACTTCAGGCTGTAGATCTGGTTGAGGCCGCAAGGCTCGTATCGGGAGGGCATCAGAAACATATCGCTCCCGGCTTCGATCTTGTGTGCGATGGCGTTGTCGTAGGCCACTTTGACCGCAATCTTTCTGCGGAAATTGTTTGCTCAGGCGAAGGAACATCTCTTCGTAGGTCTTGTCGCCACTGCCCAGCGCGACGATGATCATCTCCTCGCGCGCCAGGCGTTCCATGATCTGGGAGATGAGGTCAAAGCCTTTCTGGGCCGCGAACCGGGAAACGATGCCGATCACCGGCAGGCGCAAATCGGCATCGGCTATGCCAAAGGTCTTGAGCAAGTCTTGCTTGCACTTGGCCTTGCCGGAGAGATCCTGGGGCGAGTAGCGTGCTGTGATGAACTTGTCGGTCTCAGGACTCCACTCGTCGTAGTCCACCCCGTTCAGGATGCCGGTCACGGTCGAAGACCGGGTGCGCAGCACTCCTTCCAGGCCAAAGCCGAACTCCGTGGTCTGGATTTCCTGACTGTACTTCTTGCTCACCGTGGTAATGAAGTCAGAAAATATCAAGGCTCCCTTCAGAAAGTTCACGTTGCCGAAAAATTCCATCCTGGAGATGGTGAACAGATCCCAGGGCAGGGTCAGCAATGGCAAAGTATCCGGCGGGAAGATCCCCTGATATCCCATGTTGTGGATGGTGAAGACTGTGGAGACGTCGCGGAAGGCCGGGTCTTCGGCATATTGGGTTCGCAGCAGCACGGGCACGAGCGCGGATTGCCAGTCGTGACAGTGAAAAATCTGGGGCACGCCCAGAATCTTCGAGCCTTCCAGCACGGCGCGGGAAAATAAAGCGAAGCGCTCGGCGTTATCGGGATAATCGCCGGCGGAGGTTCCGTAAAGCGCATCGCGATCAAAAAACGGCGGGTACTCGACAAAGTAGAAGTTCACTCCGGAGCGCTCGCCGCCGCTGACGATCGAACAGAAACGGTAGCGGTCATCGAAGGGCACGGTGACGCTTTTGACCACGGTGCGAGCGTCCTTGAGCAGGGTCTGGCGGTAGCGGGGAAGGTAGACGCTCACCTGGTGTCCGGCCGCGACCAGGGCCCGCGGCAGCGCACCTACAACGTCGGCCAGACCGCCCGTTTTGGAAAATGGCACACACTCCGAGGCCGCAAAAACGATGTGCATCAGGCCACTCCTTATAAACTGCCAGCCCCGACGCGCCAGCACACGCTATCATAGGGTGCTGCTCTCAGCATACGCTGCTGTCGGAGCGAACTGGCAGAGTGAACTCGCCAGTTTAAACGCCGGTACGCCGGCAGGAAAGCGGGTCAACGTGACAAAAATCGCGGCCGCGGAGAAGCCCCACAGCCGACCCAAACTGGGACAGCACTTCCTGGTAGATTCCGCCGCCACCGCCCGCATTGTGGAAGCCCTGGGAGATATCTCAGAGAGCACAGTCCTCGAAATCGGCCCGGGACGCGGCGCCCTCACCGCCATGCTGGCAAGACGGGCGCGGCGACTGATCGCCATCGAAATCGATCGCGTGCTGGCGGCCCAGTTGCGGATGAATTTCTCCCAGGAGCCGAACGTGGAAATCATCGAGGGCGACGTGCTGGCCATCGACTTCCATACCCTGTTCGGACCGAAGCCGGGAAGCACGCGTCCGGGCATGAATCATCAGCCTGAACCGGTGCGCGTGGTGGGCAATCTTCCCTACTTCATTACTTCCGACATCCTGTTGCGGCTGTTTGAATTCCGGCAATACTTCGAAACCATCGTGCTCATGGTGCAACGCGAGGTGGCGGAACGGCTGGCGGCCGCGCCGGGAGGGAGCGACTACGGCTTACTTTCCGCTACGGCGCAGCTTTACGCCCGCGTGGAGGAATTGTTCACGCTTCCGCCCTCGGCGTTTTCACCGCCGCCAAAAGTGGAATCCACAGTAGTGCGCCTCCGGCTGACCCCGAAACTCGAAAGTTTACGTGTGCCCGAAGCCGCCTTTATCAACTTTCTCAAATTGTCTTTCGGACAGAAGCGAAAGACTCTTTCGAACAACCTCAAAGCGCAGTACGAGCCGAAAGCTTTACGGGCAGCCTTCGAAAAAGCCGGAGTCAAGCCGACGGTGCGGGCGGAAGCGTTGAGTCTGGAAAAGTCTGCGGCCCTGTTTCGCGCTCTGCCAGGTGCACGGTCATCCTGATAGTTTGTGACTTTTTTGATGTCGTCAAAAATCGAGGTTGCAAACAAAATAGTTACGACGACAAACTGGTCATAAATTCAAAAAAGTCACAAACTCTGAGCGGAGCACTCCATTCGCTCGCGAACGGAAAGCGGAGTCGAAGGACCCCTGTAGGTGGCATGTTCTTCTCGCGGCGGGAATTGTTCGTGACCCGGCCACGCCGGTCAGAAGCTCAGAGCCACCCGCTGCCGCTTAGCTCATAGGCGACCTTCGACTGCGCAGGCACGCTTTGCCAAGGCGAAGCGTGCCGTCCGCTCAGGATGACACGGGGGGAGAAAGCAGCAGTGGCTTCGCCAACTCGCCATCCCGCTGTAGCTGGTCGTTTTTATCCGCGCGATCCGCGACGACTTGCGGACCGAGGTGCAATCCTATCTGTCACCGCCGTTAGAAACGGTTTCGGCGCTCGGCTGCGTGGTGCCCCACGCCGGATACATCTACTCCGGACATGTCGCGGGCGCAGTCTATGCCCGGCTCGATCTGCCCCGCCGCTGCATTCTGATGTGCCCAAATCACACCGGCATGGGACATCCACTGGCCATCATGAGCACGGGGGCCTGGGAAACGCCGCTGGGCCAGGTATCCATCGACGCGGCGCTCGGCAGCCGATCTAAAGCAACGTTTCCCACTCCTGGGAGAAGATGCGGAGGCGCATCGCGCCGAGCATGGCGCCGAAGTGCAATTGCCGTTTCTGCAAGCTAAGAATCCGGACTGCACGTTCGTCCCTATCGCTCTGGGCACCTCCCGCTACGAGGTACTGCAGGCTTTGGGCATAGTGATAGCGGACGTAGTGAAGGCGCTGGCCGAACCGGTGCTGCTGATCGCCTCCAGCGACATGAACCACTACGAGAACGACACGATTACGCGGGTGAAAGACTACAAAGCCATCGAACGGATTCTGGTCATGGACGCGCACGGCCTGTACGACGTGGTGATGAACGAAGACATCAGCATGTGCGGATTCGGGCCAACCGTCGTGATGCTCACCGCCGCCAGGCGACTTGGCGCAACCGACACGGAGCTGGTCAGGTATGCGACTTCAGGAGATGTTTCAGGCGACCGCGAACGCGTGGTGGGATACGCGGGCATTCTCGTGCGCTAGGGCAAGAGCGAAGCATCGAAGTTAGCTCCTCATCTTCAAGAGAAGCCGCAGAGCGGTGCAAAGAATGTTCTCGGTCGTTCGGTAGGTTCTTGAGTGGGGTCATGCGTTAACGGCTCTTTCGCCCCGTTGGGGCTGGCTTCATCTCGGCTTTACACCCAGGGCTTGCGCTCTGGGCTACATTCTTTGCGCCGCTCTGCGGCTTCTCTTGAAGATGAGGAGTTTCCGCGCAATCTCTCCGAATAGGTCACGATCGATCCTATTCAAGCTCGATTTCCGTTTCCTGTTTGCCTTTTGGCCGGGGCCTTTACCTGTTGCACCGGCGGTGCCTCTCCGAGAAGGTCGGAGAGCTGCAGCCGCAGGTTGCCCGGGTTGGTGGCGTAGGCCATGGCAGTGTCGTAGTCAATCATGCCGGCGCGAATCAATTTTTCGATTTCGCCATCAAAGTGCTGCATGCCCTCGGTATCTCCGTCGCGCATGGCGTCCAGCAGGCTTTTTCCTTCGACCTCGCCCTTGTCCAGATACTCGCGGGTGCGCAGCGTCGATTTGAGGATTTCTATCGCGGCCACGCGTCCGGGTCCCTCTTTGCGCGGGAGGAGTCGTTGCGAAACTATGTAGCGGAAACTTTTTGCGAAGCGGTTGCGAATGGTCTGCTGCTCGGCCAGGGGAAATACTCCGATGATTCGTTCCACGGTCTTCGAGGCATCAGTGGTGTGCAGAGTGGAGAGCACGAGGTGGCCGGTCTCCGCCGCTTCCAGCGCGATTTCAATCGTCTCCTTGTCGCGCATTTCGCCGACCAGAATCACCTTGGGCGCTTGCCGCAGGGCCGCTCGCAATGCCAGGGCAAAGCTGGGGGTGTCGCTGTGCAACTCCCTCTGGTGAACAATGGAACTTCTTGTGGCGGTGCATGAATTCCACGGGATCTTCAATGGTGAGGATGTGGTACGCCTTGGTCTCGTTGATCCGGTCGAGAATGGCCGCCAGGGTGGACGACTTTCCCGAGCCCGTCGGGCCGGTGACCAGCACGATGCCGTTCTTGATGTCGGCAATGCGTGCAAGTTCCTGTGGCAGTTTCAGTTCGTCAAAACTGGGAATGCTCTTAGGGATCACGCGCATCACGATGGCGTGGCTGCCCCGCTGAACGAAGATGTTCACCCGGAAGCGCGCTGTGCCCGGCAAGCTGTAGGAAATGTCGCAAGATCCCTAGGTTCTGCAGGCTCGTAGAAGCCTGCTTGTTGTCTCCAATCAGTTCATGCGCGATGCGGTGCGTGTCTGCCGGGCTCAGCACCGGCACACCTGCCATCTTGACCGGGACCAACTGGCCACTTACCTCAACGTGAGGATGGCTTCCGGGAGAGAAAATAAGATCGCTGACGTGGCTCGAGACCTGCAGCATGGCCAATAACAGGGCTGGCGTAGGTGGAACAGGAGCGGCGTTGGGAAGGGGCGCCCGGCCCGGTGTAGCCATGAAACCTCCAAGTGTTGTTTGGGTGTTTCTATAGCCTACGTGCCGGTTACCGCAGCCTCAAGTGACTGTGGTAATTGGAAGTGTCATAACTTCTCTGGTAATTGGCACAAATCCGGGGACAGCCGAGGCGGCTGTCCCCACCTGGCCGGTGGAGGATTAAAACTTCCCTATTTCCGCTGCGCGGCTTATCGAAAGACCTGGAAGTCGGCGCGGCAGCCATGATCCACCCAAATGCCGCTGCGGTCAAAGCCCCAGCTACGGCCCTGACGGCAGGCCGATTCGCTGCGCTGCTTTAACAACTGCACGCCGCCCCGGGTGTCGGCCGGACAGTAGTGCCGGTGCATGTCATCCGACGAGCACGACACCACCTGGTTTTGTCCTCCCCGCATAGGAGTTGCGGCCCCACGGGAGGTCTTGATCGGGTTCTCTTTCCACGCCTGCTCGACCTCCTTCGACGGCGAAGTCAGCCCGGCAACCATGATCTACCCAGATGACCTTGCCGTCAGAGCCCCAGCTGTAGCCTTCCCGGCAGGGCGAGTCACTGCGCTGCTGCTGTAAGCGGACGCGGCCACCCGATTCAACGCTGCAATAATGCCGACGGCCGTCGTCGGACGAGCACGAGATGGTTCCGACGCTGCCCGGGGCCGGGCCTCGGTATTGGTAGGAATCGATGGCAAAGTCGGCGCGGCATCCGCGATCCACCCAGACGCCTCCGCGGTCAAAGCCCCAGCTGTAGCCCTGATTGCAAGCCGCGTCGCTACGTTTCTTCAACAGCCGCACTCCGCCCCGCGTATCCGCGGGACAGTAGTGGCGATGGCCATCGTCGGAAGAACAGGAAATGGTCTGGGCCGAGCTTCGTGGGCTGAAAATGACCAGTGCGGCGGCAATCAGGCCGAGCCGAACCCAATTCCTCGCATTAGCCATTCCCAACCCCCTTGAGCGGGAAACCAAAGAGAAGTGGGCGAAAACAAACTAGGGCCTACCTCCGCAGTATCTTCTGATGCCAAGTCCGCTATTTATGGGAAGGCCCGCGCGAACTCGGAGCGACGAAGACCCTGACCCGGTGCTCATTCGCGGACCGGCCGTGCTGCGACGCAGGGCGCAGAGACCCTGGAAGAGCCTCCCGCTGGCAATCGTGCCGCGGACGCCGCAGACGGGGTACGCATCGTCCCACTGCTGGGTCCGGATGCGGACGCGGATGCTGGCCGCTCCATCTGCTGCGAGATCCTGTCCCAAATTGCGGACACTGCCTCGCGCCACTCCGAGACCTGCGGAATCGCTGCGTATTCCGGACCTGCCCTGGATCGACAGCGCTCGCGCCCGACAGGCGCACCACGGTTGACCATCAAGGTTTGTCCCGGCGTGGTGGGCATTCTGGGCGCGTTAAAGTGCTGCGGAGGGTTCACGATGCGAGGCACAGTGTTCCATCCCGTCCAAGTCCTCCCCGGCTGCCAGAACCATCCATAGGAATTGACGTACGTCCAGGAGCCATAGCGATACGGCGTCCACCCCCAGGGATAGCTTGAGACCCAGGCATATCCCGCCCCGGGATACCACGTCCAGGCGCCGTTCATGAATGGGTCCCAGCCCGCGCCGACCAGATAGGGCTGCCACATCATCCCGTAGCCGGGAATGTTGTAGAAGCTGCCGTAGTAGTTCAGGTCGCTGGCCCCGTAGCCGTAGGGCGAGTAGCTGTTGGCACGGTACTGCTGGTGATACTTGTCCTGCTGCTTGTCCCAATCGTCGTAGGGGTCCGGCTCGAGATTATTGGCGAGGGTGTAGGAGCTGATCCCGGCCAGGTCGAAGGTTGCGCTGTGCTTCTTTTCGACGTCCACCTTGCCCGATGGCGCTGTTGACTTCGACCGCACCATTGAACACAGCCACGGTGGCGCTTGACGTCTCTGAGTCCGAGGCGAAGGTGCGAAGGCTTCTTGAGGGTCAAGCTTTCCTGTCCAAAACCAAGAACAAACTCTTCCCCTTTGTCGCCTTTGAAATTCAGATAGGCAGTTCCCTGCTGAAGTACCACGCTCGACGTCCGGGCGCCGGAGTCGCGCAGCGCCAGCTCGGGGAACTCCACGACCGAGCCCGGAGTAAGACGCAGGCTGCTGCCGTCTTCGAACTCGATTTCAGCCCGCGCGTCCTGTCCGGTGCGCAATTTGGCGCCCTGGGTGACCGGCAGGTTGATGAAGGCTTTTTCGTAGCCCTGTCCCAGGTTGCGGTCAATCTGAACATCCCCATCCACCTGGCTGAGCCGCACGATGCGAGCTTGAGAGTCGGCAAAGGACGGGAACCGCCAGCGAGCACGACAGAACTACCAGAGTGCGAGAGAGCGGCCAATCTGCGAATGGACATGTGGGACCTCCCGAGACGACCCCGTTACGTGATTAGAACACTTTTCCGGCATCTTGGTTGTCAACAAATCGATAATAGGGACGGGAAATCGCGATCCCAGCCGAATCATCGCTTTGGCGGACCCAGCCCGCTCAATCATCCGCTGTGCGCGGGCCCGGACGGGGTTGATCACGGATGTGTCAGTCACGATGCGCTGCAGAATCGGCACAACCGCGGCCATCTCCTCGAGATCACTCCGGCTGTCCGCATCGTCCATGCGCTTCAGTTCCTCGTCCAGGGCCAGCTTCTGGTAGCGATGGAAATACTCCAGGCGACGGCCAAATTCCAGAGTGGTGGAAAGGCTCTGGAACAGCTGAGTAATCTGCTGCACCGCAGGCCACCGGGGAGTAGTTGTAGGTGGCGGTCGTGCTGCGCGCGGAGTCCTTGTAGGTCAGCGTCTTGACGCCGGTGGAGGCCAGATTCTTCTTGTGGGAATCTACCTCTCCCTGAAAGTAGTTCGCGCGCTCGGCCAGATCGAAGATCCGCCGGCTGGTTTCGGTGGACATGGAAAAGTCCAGGTGGAAGGGATCGCCGTCGGACTCGGGACTCAGCTTGCCGTCGGAATCGTAGGTGGCGTGGCCGTCGGAGGACACCGAAATCGCATAGTGCGAGGGCTCGGAGCCGGGGAAATCCAGAGTGAAGGTAACGACTGCCCGCTGTTGGGCTTGGCGCCACGGCCGGAAGACACAGCAAGAGAAGACAGAAGATCCAATGTAGGCGCGAGCGTCCCGCTCGTGCGACAGCCTCGTGGCGCGGCAGCACGAGCGCGGACGCTCGCGCCCACATTTCTAGTCGTACCCATGACAGAAAAGATTATGCCAAAAAAACGGGCGGATGGTCATCCGCTCACGGCGCGCTGGCGAACCAGCGTGGAGGAAGTGTGCAGATGGCAGATGGCAATGGCCAAAGCGTCCGCGGCATCGGCCGGTTCAGGCACCTCGCTGAGGTTGAGCAGACGGGTCACCATGTATTGCACTTGCGGCTTCTCCGCCCGGCCGTAGCCCACGACGGCGGACTTGATGGACAGAGGCGAATACTCGGACACTTCGAGTCCGGCCGAAGATGCGGCCAGCATGGCCACCCCGCGCACCTGTCCCAGCTTGAGCGCGGACTTTACGTTGAGCGCGTAAAACACGTCTTCGATGGCGACGTTGTCGGGCCTGTGTTCTTCGATGATGGCGCCAAGGCGGTCAAAGATAGTCGCCAACCGCCGGGGCATGGACTCCCGCGGCGAAAGCTTGATGGCTCCGCAAGTCAGGCAAACCAGGCTGTCGTCGTGGCCCAGTTCGACCACTCCGAAACCGGTGTACTCGGTGCCGCAATCAACGCCCAGCACGCGCATGGGAGAAGAGTTTATCTCAATTTCAGGTCACTTGGGAATCCTGTTGGCATTCGACGTTTCGTCAATGAAATTGCGTGAAGCGGGTGGAGGACGGGTTCGACGTCGGCAGCGCGCTCGCGATGCTTTGCATTGGATCAAGGAGCAACGGAGCCTGCAGACGGGCGGGTCATGCCCGTCACATCGCGGGATGCCGTCCTCCACTCAACTCAGCAGCACCTGGGGCGACGGGCCTTTGTGACTTCATATTCCTGCCGAAAAGAGGCGTAGGCCGCGCGGGACGATGCCAGTTGCCTCTCATTCAGGAAGCGCGCATAGGCGACTCGTCGAAAATTTCGCGCAGCGTGGCGAAAAATCTAGAGAAAGACTTCAGGCGATCAGGATAGCACACGGAAAACCGTCGAGCTGCGCTCGACTGGACAGCGGGGCGGCTGTCCACGTGGCCAGCGATCGGAACTGATTTCATCCTTGCTCCTCTGCGAAACGTGTAGCCACGAACGGCGATTCTTTTACCCTTGCCTGCTTGCGGCCGGAAAGCACTCGCACCCATTCCACCGCCGACTCGATCAGGATCAGCGTGACCATCACGATCAGGGCCCCGGTCACCACGGCGTCGAGACGATCGTTGAAGATCAGTCGCACATTTGCGGCGGGACCGGCAGCCAGCTGCGCCGCGTGCGACAGAAATCCGATGCGCGGATTGGGATCAAAAATCTTGTGCCACGAGGCGGTGAAGGTTACCGCGACCAGCCACAGCAGCGGACCCAGCGTGACCGCGGCATAGCGCGCTTTCCCCATCTTGATGACGATGGTGGTCGCCACGCACAGCGCGACGGTGGCCAGCAACTGGTTGGCAATGCCGAACAGCGGCCACAGGGAGTTGATTCCGCCTAGCGGATCTTTGACGCCCTGCCACAGAAAATATCCCCAGCCGGCTACGATCAGCGCGCTGGTGGCGAGAATGGACGGATACCAACTGGTGCGGCCCATCGGCTTCCAGATGTGTCCCAGGGCATCCTGCACCATGAAGCGGCCCACGCGCGTGCCGGCATCGAGCACGGTGAGAATGAACAGGGCTTCAAACATGATGGCGAAGTGGTACCAGATCGCCATCAGGGCCTGTCCGCCCAGGCTGTTGGAGAAGATGTGCGCCATGCCGACGGCAAAGGCGGGCGCGCCGCCGGTGCGGTTGTAGAGCGTCTGCTCGCCGACCGACTGCGCCAGCGCATGCATCTCGGCGGCAGTAATGGGGAATCCCCAGTTGCTGATGGTCGCGGCGGCGGCTTCCGGCGCCTGGCCAACGATTCCCGCCGGACTGTTGATCGCGAAGTAGATTCCCGGCTGCAGCACGCAGGCGGCGATCATCGCCATGATGGCCACCATGGATTCGGCCAGCATGGCGCCGTATCCCACCATGCGGGCTTCGGTCTCGCGCCGGATCAGCTTGGGAGTCGTGCCGCTCGAGATCAGCGCATGAAAGCCGCTGATGGCGCCGCATGCGATGGTGATGAAGGCAAAAGGAAAAACATTTCCCGGCGAACACCGGGCCCGAGCCGTCAATGAAGCGAGTGAGCGGCGGCATGTGCAGGGTGGGACGGAGCGCGACGATTCCGAGCGCCAGCAGTGAGATGGTTCCCAGCTTCACGAACGTGCTCAGGTAGTCGCGCGGCGCCAGCAGCAGCCAGACCGGCAGCGCCGAAGCGGCGAATCCGTAGATGATGATCAGAATCGCCAGCGCCGGGCCCGAGAAGGTGAACCAGCGCGCCACCGACTCGGTCTGCGAGACCCACTGTCCGCCCCAGATCGCGAGCATCACCAGGACAAATCCGAGCACCGATGTCTCCAGCACTTTGCCGGGCCGCAGGGTGCGCAGATACACGCCCATCAGCAGCGCGATGGGAATCGTCATCGCGATGGTGAACGTGCCCCACGGACTGGCCTTGAGCGCGTTCACCACGACCAGGGCGCAAACCGCGAGCAGGATCACGATGATGCTGATCACGGCGACGTAGGCCACCAGTCCGCCGAGGCGTCCAATTTCGTCGCGCGCCATTTCGGTGAGCGACTTGCCGTCGCGCCGCACCGAGAACAGCAGAATCACGAAATCCTGCACGCAGCCGCCGAAGACCGCGCCGGCCAGTATCCACAAGGTTCCGGGAAGATATCCGAATTGCGCCGCCAGCACCGGACCGACCAGAGGTCCGGGCCCGGCGATGGCGGCGAAGTGATGTCCGAAGACCACCCACTTGTTGGTGGGAACAAAGTCGCGGCCGTTTTCCAGGCGTTCGGCGGGAGTGGCGCGCAGGGCGTCGAGGGTCAGAACTTTGGCCGCGATGAATTTGCTGTAGAAGCGGTAGCCCAGCGCGTAGGTGCAAACGGCTGCGACCACCAGCCACATGGCATTGATTTGCTCGCCGCGATGCAAAGCGACCGTCGCGAGGGCCAGGGCGCCCAGCAGGGCGACTGCAATCCAGATCTAGAATGCGCAAGGTTTTCGGCATGAGGTTCAATTCGTGGCGAATCCTCGCCAGGCGCAATTGGCAGGCGAGATTCCGGTAGGCTCAAGCGCGCACCACTCGGCAAGGGAGCAGGCTCCACGGTCAATGTAGCGCGCGAGCGTCGCCGCTCGTGTCCTACCTCCGGACTGACACAATAATGGACTATTTAATGGTAATCTTTAACTTCCGCGGCAAGCCATTACAGCAGAAGTGTATCCAGCAGTAACAGCGGGTTCGGCTCGGCCGCAGGGATCCGGGTTAACGATTTCTACACGCATTGAGGAGCAGGCGATGAAAGTTGGCATACTCACCGGCGGAGGCGACTGCCCAGGGTTGAACGCAGTGATACGCGCCGTGGTGCGCAAAGGTTGCTTCCACTACGAAGACGAATTTGTGGGCTTTCTCGAAGGCTGGCGCGGCCTGGTGGAAGACAAGACGCATGCCGCTCGATCTCTCCAGCGTGGGCGGAATTCTTCCCCGCGGCGGCACCATTCTCCGCACTTCGCGCACCAACCCCGGCGAAGAAAGCCGATGGACTGGAAAAATGCGTGGCCACCCTGAAGCAGCATAAGGTCGAGGCCCTGATCGCCATCGGCGGCGATGACACGCTTTCGGTCGCCCAGAAGCTGCACGAAAAAGGCGTTGACGTGGTCGGCGTCCCCAAGACCATCGACAACGACCTGGCCGGCACCGACTTCACTTTCGGATTCGATACTGCGGTCAATATCGCCACCGAGGCCATCGACCGGGTCCACACCACCGCTGAGGCCCACAATCGGGTGATGGTGGTCGAAGTCATGGGCCGCGATGCCGGCTGGATCGCAATGTACAGCGGCATCGCCGGCGGCGCGGATGTAATCCTTATTCCTGAAATTCCTTTCGACGTTGACAAGGTCGCGGAAACCATCCGCCTGCGGCACGCGCGCGGCCGCTACTTCAGCATTGTGGTAGTCGCCGAGGGCGCAAAATTCTCCACTGACGTTGATCCCAAGCACGGTGCGCCGATCGTGGTGGACATGGGCAAAGACGAATTTGGTCACGCCCGGCTGGGCGGAATCGCCGCCATTCTGGCCCGCGAGATCGAGCGGCGCACAGGTTTCGAGACTCGCACCGTCGTCCTGGGACATGTGCAGCGCGGTGGCTCTCCCAGCGCCTTCGATCGCATGCTGGCCACCCGCTACGGTCTGGGAGCGATCGACATGGTCCATCGCGGCGAGTTTGGCTGCATGGCGGCCCTGCGCGGCAACAAGATCGTTTCCGTGCCCCTGGCCGACGCCATCGCCAAGAATCGCACGGTTGACCAGGAAACGATTGACGTTGCATCCGGCATCCTCGACAAACTGACCTCGGACAAGGTAGCGGTCGGAAAGTAAAAAGCGGCCTGGGCGTCGGACCCCGGGCGTCAGCGAAATGCCCAAGTCCGTCAGCGAAAGGCTCGAGTCCGAGGTCTGACGGTCCGAGGTCCGACGTCTCGATGAACATGGCCCGCCTCGCGCCGTCGCTGCTCCAGTTCATCGAGCTGATTCTGGTCGCGCCGCCTTCGCGATAATTTTCTTCGTCTCACGCCGTGCCGGATCGAGCGACTGCTCGGCCGGCCGGCTTCGGCCATGTGGAAAGATGGCTTTCGACGGCTGGCACGGAGAAAGACGCTGTCCGTTGTCGTGGTCGGGCTGCTGGTGGTTTCCATTCGCGTTTCCCTGATCCCCATCCTTGGAATTCCCGCGCCGCGCTGGAATGATGAATTCAGTTATCTGCTCGCGGCCGACACCTTCGCTCACGGACGCGTGACCAATCCTCCCCATCCCATGTGGGTGCACTTCGAGAGTTTCCACATCATTCAGCAACCGACCTACATGTCGATGTACCCTCCCGCGCAGGGACTTGTTCTGGCCGTCGGCGAGCGGCTCGGCCATCCCTGGATCGGCCAGTTGCTCGTCACTGCGCTCATGTGCTCGGCCCTCACCTGGATGCTGCAAGGGTGGCTGCCTCCGGCATGGGCTCTGCTGGGCGGGATGCTGGCGATGCTGCGCCTCGGAATTCTCAGCTACTGGATGAATGGCTACTGGAGCGCGTCTGTCGTCGCTCTGGGCGGCGCTCTGGCACTGGGTGCGCTGCCTCGCGTGAAGAAATATTCACGCCCGATGGACGCCGTCGTTCTGGCCATCGGTCTCGCTATTTTGGCCAACAGCCGGCCGTATGAAGGATTGATATTTAGCATCCCTATAGCGGCAGCGATGGCGATTTGGATGACGGGCAAGAGTCGCCCCGCAATTTCCATCTCCCTCGGCCGCATCGGTCGCACCGATTATTCTCGTTCTGGCCGTGACGGGAGCAGGGATGGGCTACTACTACTCGCGAGTCACGGGCAGTCCTTTCCGCATGACGTATCAGGTGAATCGCAGCACCTATGCGATGGCGCCATATTTTCTGTGGGAGTTTCCGAGGCCCGAACCAAAATACAACCACGCGGTGATTCGCGATTTCTATCGCTGGGAGCTAGAGCAGTTCGAGGGGTACCGCACTCTCGGCGGCGCTGCCTACCGCACATGGGACAAGCTGGTGGGTGCGTGGAAGTTCTATTGCGGACCTCTGCTTACGATTCCCCTGCTGGCGTTCCCGTGGATTCTGCGCGACCGGAAGATGCGTCTTCCCCTGGTCGCGGGCGCATTTTTTCTGCTCGGCTTGGCGGTGGAAACTTGGACGCTGCCTCACTACGTAGCCCCCGCCACAGGCCTGATCTATCTCTTACTCCTGCAGTGTATGCGCCACTTGCGGCTGTGGCGCTGGCAAGGACGAGCGATGGGAGTTGCCGCTGGTGCGGGCCATCCCGATCATCGCCTGCGCCATGGTCCTGTTGCGCGTCGCCGCGACAGCAGGTCACGCACAGATCGAGCCCGCATGGCCGCGCGGCAATTTAGACCGGCTGGCCATTACCCACCAGTTGGAGGCTGCTCCGGGACGCCATTTGGTGATCGTAAGCTATGGTCCACATCATGATGTGGATTGGGAATGGGTTTACAACGCAGCCGACATCGACAACGCCAAGATCGTCTGGGCGCGCGCCATGAGCCCTCAGGAAGACGAGGAATTGCTCCGGTATTTTCACGATCGAAAGGTGTGGCACTTGAACGGAGACGAGTCCCCAGCGCGGCTGGAACCATGAGCGATAAATCATGGCTCAGTGCCAAACGAATCCGGGTTCATGGTCTGTTGCTGGCCGTATCTCTCTGGACCGTCTATGCCGTGGATATGTCCACGCCAGGGTTGCTAGACCGTAACAGTCTGGTTAAAGGGACGGACTTTCTATACTTCTACACGCTGGGACGCCTCGCGCTTGACGATCGCGGAGATCTGCTGTACGACATGCGGGCACAGGCTGAGTTGGCGCGGGAATTTGTAGCCAACGCTCCAAACAGCTTGTACGTCCCGCTCTACGGGCCGCAGGTTTCTCTGTTCTTCATACCCCTCGCCCGTTTGCCTTACGGTTACGCGCTTGCCGCGTGGCTGGCCGTGAACGTACTGATTTACGCTTTCTGTTGCTTTGCGGTGTGGAAGACCTGTCCCGGTCTTCAGAAGTATCGCGGGACGGTTCTGATTCTGGCAATTGCTTTTCCGGGATTTTTTCATCTGCTGGCTTGGGGACAGACTTCGGGCCTTGCGCTTCTGTGCTTCACCCTGGCGTATCTCGCCCTGCGACGGGATCACACGCTCCTCGCAGGATTAGCCATAGGCTCGCTCATCTTCAAACCGCAGTTGGGACTGGCCGCGGCGGTTATCTTCGTGTGTGCGCGCGAATGGAAGGTGATCGCTGGCGCCGCGGTGGCTGCATCCATCCAACTCGCAGCGGCCTGGATCCACTACGGCACTATGGTCATGCGTACCTACCTCCATGCGCTGACCCATGTTCAAGAGGTCTTGCCGCTACTTGAACCGAGGTTGTATCAGACCCACTCGCTCCGCTTTCTCTGGTCCCTGCTTCTCCCGTGGCCGCGCCTCGCGCTCGGGTTGTATGCGGTGAGTGCCGCGGCGATTCTGGTGCTGACAGTTCGCGTTTGGAGAAGCAGATCTACGCTGTCAGTTCGCTTCTCGGCGCTGTTGTTGGCCACGGTGCTGGTGTCGCCCCATTTGACCGTGTATGACCTGATAATCCTGGCGCCGGCGTTCCTGCTGCTCGGTGATTGGGCAGTGGCACACCACGAGCAGCGGTTCGCACTTCGAATTCGGCAGCTTCTGTATCTGTGCTATCCCTTGTTCCTGGTGGGACCGTTAACCAGGATGACCCGCCTGCAGCTTTCAGTACTGGCCATGACTGCGCTGTTGTGGATCACATGGCGGATTTCATCTCGCGGCGTTTCTTCAGCACCAACCCTGGCAGTGTCACCCTGAGAGTTTGTGACTTTTTTGATGTCGTCAAAAATCGAGGTTGCAAACAAAATAGTTACGACGAGAAACTGGTCATAAATTCAAAAAAGTCACAAACTCTGAGCGCAGTCTTCCCATTCGCTTGCGAATGGAAAGGCGGAGTCGAAGGACCCCTATGATCTGCAAACCAGCTTGAGCCTGGGTGTGTTTTCGATGACCGATCAGCAATCCCCTAAGCTTTACAGTCCGTAATGCGGGTAAGGGTCCCCTCGATTTCGTTCGGGAGCAGGCTCTTCGACTGCGAATCTGCTCGCTTCGCAGAGCAGTTACTGAGCTCAGGTCGACGGCCCGAAGAGAAACGTCAGCGCTTCCGGAAACCGCTTGGCCCATTCTCTCTCATTGTGGGTCGCGCCTTCGTCAATCCTGACCAGCAATCGGTCTTCTCTCAGCCCGGCGCTCCTGAGAACGCGTTCCAGCGCGCGAACGTCTTCCACGACCTGTCGGTTGCGTCTCTACACTTCCCGCTTCGTTGGTTCCTATCGCCATGAAAATCTTGTCCGGCCACTGCCGGAAGGCACGGCTGGACTTTAAGAGCTGCCGATTGAAGACAAATAAAGAAGGGCTCTCCAGCAGCAAACGGCCGAAAATTCCCGGCCGGTCCATCGCGGTAAACAACGAGATGATCGCGCCCAGAGATGATCCGCCCAATCCTGTATTCTCCGGGCCTCGCGCGATGCGGTATCGCTGATAGAGAAACGGCATCACCTCGTTCAACAGAAAATCCGGATATCGTTTGCCCTGCGGCCGCATGACCGGAGGATTGAAAGACCGGTAGGGCATATACTCCCGGGCCCGGTCCTTCTGGGCGTTGTCAATACCCACGAGAATGAGTGGAGGAATTCGGTTTTCGCGAATCAGGCGATCCGCCGCTTCATCGGCTTGCCAGTCCACTCCAATGTATGCGGTCGCCGGATCAAACAGATTCTGTCCGTCGTTGAGATAGAACACAGGATAATGCCGGCGCTGGTTTTCGGGTGCGCTGTATCCCGGCGGCAACCAGACTCGCAGCAGGCGCGTGTTGCGGAAAATCTGGCTTTGAAATTCATGCAGCCGCAACTCTCCCGGCAGTTCCGGAGAGCCTTCCTTGCCTGATGCTGGGGATGAAGTAGTTTCTTCCATGAGTATCAGTCGGCCTGCCGGACACCCCGCACCCATAGCAGCGATGAAAGCACCGCGATGCCGAAAATCAAGGCCAGCGACGACAGGCACAAAATGCACCACGCCGCCAGAACGAAACCTTCGATGTAAGTAAGGTAGAGCGCGAACCCCAGCCCCGCCAGAGAACCGATCGCCAACATGGCCGGAGCCTGGGCCTGGTTGCGATAGAAGGTCGCCAGCGTCAGGACAGCCAGATATCCGGCCACTGCCAATCAGCGCCACCGGAATGCCGGCGACTGTCGAGTAGGTGCTGCGGTTCACGATGTCACAATTGAAATTCTCTCCGATGTCGCAATAGGAAGTGGCCGACGTGCCGTAGTGATGATAGAGCGACACCGACGAGACCAGTGCGCCGCCCAAAGCCAGCACAGCAATCACAAGAAAAATGCGCCGGGCCAAGGGCGATGTCGCGGCTGACATCATGGCAGGCTGCATCCGGTCTTGGTGCCCAGGGCCTGGAGAGCCAAGGTGCCTTCCTGACGCTCGCCGCCGACAAACTCCCAGGTGGGAAAATGTTTTATGCCGGCATCTTTGCAGACTTGAGCCTCATCGCGCGAGCCCGGCACGCCACACTCGACATATGGAACGTACTGGAAGGAAGACTCAAACATTTCCTTCTGGTCGGCACAATGCGGGCACCAGTAAGCCCCGTACATCTTCGCCGGCTTTGCAGCCAGACACTTCGCGAACGCATCGAGGCGGCTGCCGCGCTTGCGCAATCCCAGGTAGATCACTACGGCAAAGGCGGCGACGATCAGCACCGCGGTAACGATCTTGCGCGCCGACGATGATCCGGGCTGTGACTTTCCCCCGCGATTCTTGCTGTCGTTCGACATGGAATCTTTTTATACCACGACGTTCAGCGCCGAAGGCAGCACGTCGAGGCTCTGGCAGTGCAAGGTAAGCACTTCGCCATCCACCATGACATCCACCGGCGCGTCGAGATCGAAATCAATGCGCTTGGCCGGCCGCCGTTCCGCCAGCGGATGGTTGAATGTGCGTGCCGTCATAGAGCGTCGGCAGATTGCGGATCAGTCCCAGGCGCCCGATCGGGCCCCAGCGCACGAACTCGATCAGCCCGTCATTCACTTCGGCTTTGGGAGCGATCATCATGGTGCCGCCGGTAAATTTGCTGTTGCTGAAAGTGAGAAACAGACACGGCCGCCGGTCGACTTCCGCGTCTCCATCGACCCGCAAGGGAAAAGGACGCCGCCGAAAACGCGCCAGGCTGATGAAAATGGAGGACTGGTAGCCCATCTCTCCCCAGCCGCTGAAACGGCGGGCACGCAAGGTGGCTACGTCGGCGGAGAATCCCATGCTCAGCAAGATTGATGTAGTGCAGCACTCCGGTTTGGTGTGTCAGCCGGAGAACATCGCAGGGAACTGAGCGCCGGGCAAGCAACGCCTCGATGGCAAACTCCACGCCGCGGTCGCTGAAATCACGCAGGAATGAGTTGCCGGTTCCGAGGGGAAGAAATGCCAGCGTCGCCGGTTCGCCCGTCTCCGAAGGAAAGAGCCCGTTGACGACTTCGTAGGAAGTTCCGTCTCCGCCGACCGCAATAAACTTCCGATAACCCTGAGCGTAAGCGTCGCGAACCAGCGCGGTTGCCTGGCCCGGAGCGCTGGTTTCGACCACTTCGAAGTCAATTCCACCCGCTCGCAAACGATCGAGCGCCGGCCCAACCAGTTTGCGGCAGCGCCCACCGCCCGCTGCGGGATTCACCACTGCAAGAAAGGCTCCGGAGTCTTTCACGGTTGGTCGCTCATAGTGTTTTTATAGTTCAACTACGGCGGCGCGGCTTAGGGTTTTGCGAATCTCTTCGGCGAGAACCAGGCGCTTGATTTTCATGGCGGCGGTGCGGGGAAAATCTTTCTCCCAGACCAGGCATCCGCCCACGCGCTTGAAATCTGGCAGACGGCGGTTGCGGGCGATGATCTCCTGTTTCAGCTGCTCGCCGAATTCCTGAACTTGTCCTTCCTGTCCCTGTTCCAGCCGGAGAACAAGAATCAGCATCTCATGGACCGAGACTTTTTGCCGGCCAGATGTAGTTGGCCGCGAAGACGCAGTACTCCTTGACCGGAAGACCGTCGAAGGCGGTTTCAATGTCCTCCGGATAAATATTTTTCCCGCCGTCGGTGACGATCATGTTCTTCTTGCGGCCGAAGAGTTGCAGATGCCCGCTGTTGTCAAAGCGACCCAGGTCGCCGGTCAGCAGCCAGCCATCCACGATGGTCTCTGCCGTCAGTTCGGGATCGTCCAGATAGTGCGACATCACGGTCTTGCCTGTCGCCGCCACTTCGCCGATGCCTTCCGGGTCCGGATTCAGTACGCGCAGTTCAACGCCGGGCAGCGGCTTGCCCACGGTGTCGGCGCGGAACGGTTTCAGATCGTTGAGCGTGAGCACGGTGCCGGCTTCGGTCAGACCATATCCGTTGGCAACCGGAACGCCCAGATCGTAGAAGAATTGCAGGGTTGACGGCTCCATGAACGCGCCGCCGGTAAACATGGCCCGCAATTCCCCGCCAAAAGCCTTGTGCACCTGGCGCAGCATCACCCGGCTCAAACGCACATCGGGACGCCATCCGGTAAAAAATTTGTTCACCGCAATCGATCGGTCCAAAACGAAGCGCTTGGGCTTGGACAGTGCCTCAAACTTGGCTTTGAGTCCGCGCTCCAGGTTCTTGAGCACCATGGGAACCAGGCTGACATAGGTGATCTTGTAGCGGACGAAGGCGTCGCGCACAAACTCCGGCCGCAGGGTGCGCAAGTGCACGACGCACGCGCCGCAAACGAATGGCCCGATAAAGCCGACCATGAAATCGATGGCGTGGTTGGTGGGCAGAATACTCAGGTAGCGAACGCCCGGCCAGAACGGATACAAGCGCGATCAGCGCCTTGCACTGCTCCAGATAGTTCTCATGGGTGAGCACGCATCCCTTGGGGCGTCCGCCGGTTCCCGAGGAATAGACGATGCAGGCCACATCCTGACGCTGGCGGGGAACAAACACCGGATCGCCCTTGCGGCGAAACTCTTCCCAGCGAAACGCGCCCGCCAGATCCGCTCCCGGCGGCGCTTCGGTGACCAGAACGGTTTGCACTTTGTGGTCTTTGAACTCCGGCGCTTGCATGATGGCGCGCCACAGGTAATATTCGATCACCAGGAATCTTCGCTTTGCTATGCGCCAGCAATTGCAGATGCTCGGCCGCGGTCAGCTTGTAATCGAGCGGCACCAGCACGCCACCCTCGTGAAAAATGGCATAGGCGGAAATCAGCCACTTCGACTGGTTGGTCATGATGATCGCGGCCCGGTCGCCAGGACTGAACTCGGCATCCTCGAGCGCACGCGCCAGCGGCATCGCCATTTCTTTGAAGTCAGAATAGGTAAGGCGGGTCTTTTCCTTGTCGCGATCGGACTCGATCAGGCAAGTCTCATTCGGCCAACGGTCGAGCGCCTCGCGCAGCGCTGCGCCCAGGCAGGTGTATTGGTCGAGGTTAAGCATTAATGCTTTATTTCACCACAGATTGCCAGAAAGACTGAGAACAGAGAACCATAAACTGATAACTGGTCTTCGCGGTTTGCCCTTCTCGCGGGTATTCGAATGTCTCTCAGAAGCTCGATGCTGGATGCGATTCACAGCCGCGCCTGGATCCGGTTGGCCAGGGTCCTGAAGTCGGAGACCCCCTGCAATTCGTAGTCGGGCAGCTCGACGTTGAAATGGTGCTCGAGCCGGGTGAGCAGATCCAGCGCCTGCAGGCTGTCGATCCCGAGCGTCTTGAAGAAATCGTCGTCGGGAGTCAGTTTCTCGCGCGGCACTTTGAACTGCGCGGCCGCGAGGTTGAGGATCTCGTCCAGAGTTTTTTTGCTGTCTGTCATTGCTCTATTCTCATTTTAGTCGAAAGGTGTCAGGGCAAGTAAGGCTGCGCGTCTTTGCTTTCCACGAACTTCTTCAGTCCAGCTTCGACCGCGGGCTGAGTGAACAGATCGCAGAAGATGTCAATTTCCCGCTGCAACTCCTCGTAAGGAATCGGCTTGATGAATTTCTTTGCCGCGATTGCCGTGCGGCGGTCGAATTTCCCCAGTTGAGCGGCTGTGCTGCGAGCCGCCTTCAGCGACTCGCCTTCGCCCGACCACCTGACTCACCAGTCCGACCTGCTGCGCTTTGGTGGCGTTGAAGCTGCGGCCGGTCAGCAACAGGTCGCGCACCACGCGCGTTCCCCAGATCGCGCTTCAGTCGCGGGATGCCGCCGAATCCGGGAATCAAGCCCAAGCGCAACTCGGGAAAGCAGAAGCGCGCCATTTTGTCGGCGATGATCAGGTCGCACACCAGGGCCAGCTCGAAGCCGCCGCCGAAGGTTACGCCGTTGAGGGCGGCGATGGTGGTCAGCGGTACGGCGTCGATCGTATTCATCACTGTGTGAATGCGTTCCAGAAATTCCCGGACGCCACGGGTTGCCGCTTGTTTCTCCATCCCTTGAGCGCCGTGGTAGAGCTCGCGCAAGTCGGCGCCGGCGCAGAATCCCGATTTCAAGGTGCTGTACAGAATCAGGGCGTGGGCGTCGCTTTGCATGCGACTCGAGCGCGGACACAAACTTCTCCAACTCCTCGAGCGTGAGCGAACCGATCTCGTTGCAGGGATCGCGATGCAGCGCCAGTTCGATGACGCCGTCTTTAAGCTCCCAGGAGAGCGCTTGTCCTTTGAATTGGTTCATCTTCTATCAATCAAACTCGCAGCATTGAATCGACGCTACGCGTTTCGATGGGCGAGACGCCCTCGAAACAGCCGACGGGACGCCGGCGCTACTTTCATGACGCCTGCTTGACTGCGTACATTTCTTCGATTTCATTCTGCAGGCGCGCTGCAATCAGGTCCCGCTTGAGCTTGCCGTTCGCCGTCAGCAATCCGTTGTCGATCGAGAACGGCTCGGCGTGAACGTGAAGAGCTCGAATCTGCTTGTAGTGCGGCAGGCGCGAATTGACCTCGTCCACCGCTGCCTGTGCCTGTTCCCGGGTGACGCTTCCGGTCACGATCACCGAAAGATATCCGCGTCCGTTGCCCACCAGCACTGCCTGCTGCGCGCCGGGCAGATGTCTTCAGCAGTTCGTCTTCGATGGGCTCGGGCGCAATGTTGTGGCCCGACCCCAGAATGATCAGATTCTTGATGCGCCCGATGATACGCCAGTTCCCTGCCGCGTCGACTTCTCCCTGGTCGCCGGTATGAAACCAGCCGTCGCGCAGCACCTTGGCGGTTTCCTGCGGGCGGTTCCAGTAGCCGGGAAAAATATTCGGGCCGCGCACCATGATCTCGTCGTTTTCGCCGAGCTTCATCTCGATGCCGCTGATGGCTGGCCCCACGCGTCCGGGTTCGACGTGACGAGGATCGTCCATGGTGCAGATGGCGGTGGTCTCGGTCAGACCGTAGACCTGCAGCACGGGAATACCCAGCATGTTGAAGTAGAGCTGTGTGTCCACATTGAGCGGCGCCGAGCCGCAGATCAGGGCTTTCAGATTGTCGCCAATCATTTTCTTGCGGATGGTGGGAAAGATCATCGCATCCGCCAAGGCCAGCCAGGTCTTGTCGAAGAGCCGCGGACTTGCCCTTCCCGCTTGCGCATCCATGCCGCCTTGGCGCGACTGTAAATTATCCAGCGCGAGGCCGCCGGTTTTCCAGAGTTGCTCGTCCACTGCTTTGCGCATGCGTTCCAGCAGGGCCGGAACATTGAGGAAATAATCCGGCGCGGCGATGCGCATTTCACCCGCCAGCTTGCTCAGGTCGGTATTCAGCGTGAGCAGGCTGCGCCGCAGCAGGCAAGTCAGCAGCATGATCCAGGAGCCGGCAAAACAGAATGGCAGATAGTGGAACACGCGGTCCTGTCCGGGCTTGCTCTCCATCAGCAGATCCAGGCGTCCGAGGTGCAGCCCAGCATGTGGCCGACGTTGCCGGCGGTCAGGATGACACCCTTGGCCTCGCCCGACGTCCCCGACGTGTAGATGATGGTGACGGGATCGGATTCTGCGAGCTTCGGGTTTCCGTTGACGCTGGCGCCGGCGATGGGAAAATATCTCGTCGAACAGATATTGCGGAGGCGCCTCCGGCCAGTCTTGCAGAATGCCATCGCGCAATGCAGCATCGCCGCAGCAGATCAGTGCCGGAGAGCAGTCCTTCATCATGGCGACCAGTTCCGCGGCCGCCTGGCGCGCGTAGAGCGGAACTACGATCAGACCTTCCGCCATGATGGCCAGATCGAGCGCGACCCAGTGGATGCTGTTGTGCGCCAGCAGGGCGCAGCGGTCGCCTTTTTTCAGACCGCGCGTCGACAACAGAATGCCCGGGCCTGTCGCTACCAGATTCAGGAGCTCGCGCCGCCGTGACTCGGACTGACTGTGTCATCGCGAAGCTCCTCAGAGCACGGGAGTGTCGTTGGCGGCGTCGAGCTGGGCGAAAATGTTTTCGAGAAAGTTCATGTGCTTGCGCAGGGAGCGGGTCGCCTCACCCGCCCGGCGGAGCGGAGCTCCGCGGATTTTGCTCGTCCAAATTTGCCGAGCTCTGCTCGGCTGGGCAGGTGGGACATCTGCCCCTACGTGGTGCTGGCTAGCCGAATGCTTCTACCAGCTGCCTCAACCCCTTGCTGATCGGCGGCAGGTAATCTTCCCAGCTCCATTCTCCTTTGCGGGTGGGGAACTCGGGATAGCGCCGCTGCACTTCTTCTTCGAAGTACACGCCCATGCGGGCCATCACTTTCAGATTCTTTACCACGGTCTGTCCGATTCCTACCGAGATGGCTTCTCCTTGCGTGGCCAGCTTTTCGAGGGCCGCCATCAGTCTCGGCTCGAGGTCGGGATCGTCCACGTTCATCAGCAGGTCCTGGTGTCCACGCTCGCGCATCAGGTTGCGGATGCGTTCGTCCATGGTGATTCCCGCCGACGGCACCAGTCCCGGCATCGAAGTCACGATGCCGTGATAGCGCGACGAAACCATCATGTGGCAGGCCCGCAGAATGCTGACCAGTTCATGCATCTTGTAATCTTCGGAACTCAGCACGGGCACGCCTCCGAGCTTTTCCGAGATGCGGCCGGCCGGGCGCGCGTCCAGGCGCTCGGTCGCGGCCAGCACCACGAAGACTTTGCGCTGCTTGCGGAATGCGTCGACCGCGTTGGCGATTGCAGTCAGGTAGTGTTCCAGCGCGCGATCGGCTGCCGGACCGGAATTGTGGAAGTACACCGAACGGTAGTGGCTGTCTTTGTATGCGCCGGTCAGGGTGCGCGCCGCGAATTTGGCGACCGACGCCTTGACCGGCCACTCGAAAGGATTGATCGGACACACCACCAGCACCGGCGTGCTGCCGTCCCAGCCAATTTTCCGCAAGCACCGCCTGGCCGTATTCAGCCGGAGCGGGTTCGAATGTCCACGCCGTGTCGGTGCCCAACTCGGTCGGCACTCCCAGCTCGCGCAGCAGGGTCCGCGATTCTTCGTTGCGCGTGATCACCAGCGAATTCTGGCAATAGCGCGCGCACATTTTCGCGATCAGCGGGTCCATGTGTCCCGCTTCCGCGCCGTAGCCCACGGAGAGCTTGTTCTGGGCGGCGGCAATGCCCAAAGATCCGATCATCATGGTGGTAAGCGCGTTGGCGAATTTGCTCTTGAACATCGAGCCTTCGCAGGCCACCACGCCGTGATGTTTGGGAACTTCGTCCGAAAGAAACGGAGGAAAGATATCGGGCAGATGCACCTGCCGCGTGCCTTCGAAATATCCGTGCGGTGAAGCTTGAAGTTTTGCGTCATCACGCTGAAGGCGGTGTTTTCCGCTCCAAGAATGTGACGGATCTGGCGCAACATTTCCGACGACTCGCACGTCCGAACCCATGTTGCGCGTGCCGTTATATCCGGCAAACAGCAGCTTCAGTTTTTCGCCGGGCTGCCAGGGTTTGCCTTTGCCCATCATCCAGCCCAGCTTGGCGGCTTCGATGCTGCTGCTGACCCAGGCTTCAAGGACCAGATCCATCATGCGGCGGACCCTCCGGCCTTGGTGCTGGGCCAGTCCCGGTAGGGATAGGTGAAGTTGCGTCTCGCGGCTGAATTTGAGCAGCGGATAGCTGTACTGCGAGAACGGCACCGGCTTGCGTCCAAGTTCCTGCGTGACGCGCGTGTTGTCGAACACCGTGTTCCACACCAGGTAGGGCATGAACACTTTCATCAGCGAGGCGCCGTAGGCCATCGATCCGCTGCCGGTTCGCCAGAAAATTCACGCTCGAATCGAAGGGTCGTTCCAGAAACGGCAGAAAGATGGGGCCGCGCTTGTTCTGCGCCGCCGCCAGCGCGCTGGTCAACTGGCGGAAGGTCTGCGAATCCACGCCGGATGAAAGGTGATAGGTGTCATGCAGCGGATTTTCTTTCTGGTGCAGGGTGGCAATCGCGTCCGCGACAAAGTCCACGTTCACGATGTCAATCTTGTCTTTCGCGCGGAACGGCAGCACCGGCAGGCCAGCCAGAAATACGAACGCCTTCACCATGTCGAACTGCGTGGTCTCGGGATGGCGGCTGTCGCCCAGAACGATGCTGGGACGAAAAATCGTGATCGGCACCTCGGGAAGAAGCTGCCGCATCATGTGCTCGGTAAATTTCTTGGTGCGGGCGTAGGGATCGTAGTCCGAGCGGTCCCAATCGATGGAGTGATCTTCGGTCACCACTTCGTCCTGCCGCTTCCCTGCCACCGCCACCGTGCTCACCTGGCTGAAACGGCGCAGGCCGTGATAGTAGTTCGACTTCTGCGCCAGCAGCAGCACTTCGAGCGTGCCCCGCAGGTTCACGTTGAGGCAGCTTTTTTCCGATTTGCGATTCAGCGAGGCGGCGCAATGAATCACCGAATCGGTGGTGTGGATCAGGCGATCGTAGTCGTCGTCGGAAAGGCCAAAGTGCGGCGCCGTCAGATCGCCGCAAAAGATCCGCATGCGCGTCTGAAAGTGTTCGTAGAAGCGCGGGAAATCCAGATGCAGTTGCAGGGCCTGCCACAGGCGGCCCGCGGCTTCCTGCGGATCGCGGGCGCGGACCAGCAGGTTCAGCGAAGCGCCGTGTTGCTCCAGCAGGTTGGCGGCCACGTGCGCGCCGATGTATCCGGTGGAACCAGTCAGGAATATCGCCACGTTGCTCCGTTAGTGCCGGTTTTGACCACTTCCCCGTTTTCCGGGACGGCCGCAGGCTGCAAGGCTGCGCGACGGGACGCGCTTCCAGCGGACGTCCTTCAATCAGAGGATAAGTCCACTTGCGCAGCGCCGGAATGTGGATATTGATCCAGTAATCCCACCAGTCAATCGATCGCGTGTTGTATCCGAATGCGGCCTTCTCGTCTTCGGCCAGCGCGTAGGAGAGCCTTTCCACATTGTCGGCGGCGAAATCGTGCTCGTTGTGCAGGATGAACGGTTCGAACAGCTTGATCAGCTTCTCCACCTTTTCCAGGTTGCGTTCGGCGCGCACCAGCGGAGTCTTCTTCAGCGGCAGAGGCGACATGATGCGCTGAATGGATTTCACGATCGCTTTCTGCGCCGGCGCCGACATGCGGTTGTAGCGTTCCTTGGAGACGGGAATGGCATCCAGCCGCAGCCGCAGCCAGTATTCCAGGCCTTCCTGGGCGCGGTAATGTTTGCGGTGCGCCAGCGAAGTCAGCTCGATGGAACGCCGCATGTCGCAGGGATTGGTCACCGACGTGGCCAGCTGATAGAGCGGCTCGTGCCGCCGCTCGCACGATGGCGGCGCCGATCAGCGTCATGCCGCGGCAGACCGAGTCCACCGGAATAATGTCGAGCCGCTTTTTCTCGTTGGTCGGAAGCTGGCGGAACGAGGTCCCCAGCAGATACGAGAGCGAAGCCGAAGTATTGATGCCCTCATTCCAGCCCACAAACGGCTCCTGCACCGATGTTTCCACGATGGCGGGACGCACCACGGCGATGGGCAGACCGGCGCCGTATTTCGCAATCAGCGACTCGGCCAGACTCTTGGTCAAGGTATAAGTGTTGGGCCAGCCCAGTTCAGCCGCGCGCTTCATGCCGGCTTCGGTCAAATACTCGCGCAGCCAGCGGAAGCGATTTTTTCGGATCTGATTGTCCAGCGCAGCCCCGCCCAGATCTTTGGCCGCGTGCTCTTTGCTTAGGGCCTGCTGGCGCAGCTCTTCGGTCACCTCGGCGCTCTCCGCCAGTTGTTCGGCCTGCTTGACGAAGGCATGCAGCGCGCGCCATTCGTTCTTCCGCGTCGAAGCCGGAACTCCCGCCGGAGTGTAATCCGGGCGCATGGTCTCGCCCACCCGGCCGTCGCGCGCACCCGCCACGTAGCAGGTGGAAAGATGCAGAAGCCCGGCATGGTCCGACTGGCGCACAAATTCCGTGACGTTCACCGCCGCATCCACGTTGGTGGCCAAAGCATCCCGCAGATCGGGATTGAAGTCAGTCAGTCCTGAACTGTTAATGATGAGGTCGAGATTTTTCTGCAACGACTGGCTGACTTCGGGCGCAAGCCCCAGGCCGCGGCTGGCAAACGTCGCCCTCGATCACTTCGACCCGCTCCCGCAAGAAATCGGGACAAGCTCTGCGCCGTAGCGCGCGTACAACGGATCGAAGACCGGAGACTCCTCCACCAGTTTTTCGAAACGCCGCACCGCCGGATTGGATTTCTGCCGCCGGATGAGCAGATAAATTCGCCCGATCTCAGGCAGCTCCATCAGCGTGTTCACCAGCCAGACTTTGCCGATGAAGCCGGTCACGCCAATCAGCATGACGTGCTTCCCGGCAAGCGCCCGGCGAACCGAAAGCGGGCCGGTATGACGAACGCCGTCGAAATAAACAATCGGCCGATCCGGGACCGGGATTTGACGCGAAGCCGGAACCACGGCGGCTTCGCAGAGCTTCCGCGTTCGCGCAGACCCAGGTCGCGAACCAATCGCTCCTCGGCACGCCTGCCGTCGGGCCCGGAGCCGTTGATGCCGGCAAAAAGTCCGCGCGGCCGCACCACCGGTTCCAACAGTCTTCCGGTAGCAATGCCGTCGCGGAATTCGAGGCGATTGGCGATCATCCACTTCACGCCCAGGTGCTGCGCCAGGGGACGCATCACGTGCTCCAGGCCCTGGCTCACCAGGACGACTTCATCGCCCGCCTGCGATGTGAGATTTAAGTAGCTCCATGCCATCAATTTTCAGGTAAGGTTGCAACTTGTACTTGAAGTATTCTTCGCCCAGCAGATCGAGCCGGTCGCGGCTGATGCCGCGCAGCACGGTGTGCACCACCCGGGTGGCAAAGACGCGGTGCGCGGCATAAAGAAACGGCCGCAATATCGCCATCAGCAGGACCAGCCCGCGACGCACCCAGCGCTCCAAAAACGTCTGGGCGTTCCAGGTGAAGAAAGCAACGGGGCGGACGGTGGTCAGGTCCGCGAGGCTGCCTTCTACTCGCCAGTACACCCGGGCGGCGGAGCTTGAATTGTGGTTGGACTGTTCCAAATCGTTTTCGTCCTGATACTTAGGGGCCGTCCCTGGCTGCAGGGCCGAAGCCTATTGTAAACAATCGCAGTCAAAAGGACGAAGAAGGTAAGCGCCCCGTGCATATCCCGCATGGTTACGGTGTCGGGCTGTGCGACTTGCGCGGATCGCTTGCCGTACGCCAGCAGCGCCAGCACCCCACTCACCGCCAGCAGCGCCCCGACCGCCAGCAGACCGCCGCGAAAACTTCCCGTCCAGGTGCGGATCAATCCGATGGTGTACGGTCCGAGAAATCCGCCCAGATTGCCCAGAGAATTGATCACTGCGATGCCGGCGGCCGCCGAGGTCTCGGTCAGCATTTCGGTGGTGGTGGCCCAGAATGGCCCATTCATGGAGAACGCGCCCATCAAGGTCACGCTGAGAAAGATGACGTCCGCGGTGGTCGAAGTCGAGTAGGCCGCGCAGCCTAACGCGATCGCGCACGCAAATGCCGATCCGGCGAGATGCCACTTTCTATCCCGCGTGCGATCGGAGCTGATGCCCACCAGCACCATCGCCACAATCGTGGCCAGGTACGGAATGGCGGAAAGCAATCCGACGACAATGTTGCTGGTGCCCGAGACATTGCGCAACAGGCTGGGCAGCCACAGACCGATTCCATAGGCGGCAGTGGTCACGCCCAGATACACCACCACCAGCATCCAGACTCTGGACCTGGGTGAGTGCGGCGAAGACGCCGCCCGAGGCCCGGGGATTCGGCTTCTCCTCGCGCGCCAGTTGTTCCACCAGCCAGCTGCGTTCTTCGTCGGTAAGCCAGGTCGCGATTTCTGGCCGGTCGGTGAGATAGGCGAGCGCAACCCCGCCCAGCAGCACCGCCGGCAGACCCTCGATCAGAAACAACCACTGCCATCCCATCGAGATGGCCGCCGATGCACTCCCAGCAGCAGGCCGGAGATGCGGACCTCCGATCACCCCGGCCAGGGGTGCAGCCGTCATGAACAATGCGATGGCGCGCGCCCGCGCCGCGGACGGAAACCACTGCCGCAGGTAGAGGATCATGCCGGGAAAGAATCCGGCTTCGGCAGCGCCCAGCAGAAAGCGCAGCAGGTAAAAGCCGCGCGGGCTGGCGACAAAAATCATCGACGCCGAAATGATGCCCCACACCACCATGATCACGGCAATCCACCTTGCGCGCGCCAAAGCGGGCCAGCGCGAGATTGCTGGGCACCTGGAAAAAGAAGTATCCGGCGAAGAAGATTCCCGCGCCCAGACCGTAGACTTCGTCGCTGAATCCCAGCTGCCCTTTCATCTGCAGGGCGGCAAATCCGACGTTGATTCGATCCAGGTAGGCGACGATGTAAAGAACAAACAGAAAGGGCAGCAACCGCCGGGTAAGCTTGGCGACGATTTTCGCGCCGAGGTCAATTCCAGTTAGCGATTGCATAGGAAATGCACTGGTTCGAGTCATCAGGCTCACCGACCGCTCACGGATCTAAGACCGCTTAGGCCGACCCCGAGTTGTCGCATGATCTCGGCGACAATCTCGTCTTCCGAATGATCAATGTCCACAGTGATCGCGTCGTCGGGCTCTTCCAGGGCGACAAATTGACTGGCCAATATGGTTTCTGACGCGAAATGACCATGCCGTTGCCGCAGCCGCTGCGTAGATCAGGTCGTAGCTTCCCTTCAGATAAACAAACTTGGTCTCCCCAGCGATGCAAAGCTCATCGCGATAACTCCTCTTCAGCGCCGAACACGCCAGCACCACATTCTTGTGTTCCGCCGACCCATCCGTCCATGGCGTCGCGCAGAGCCTTGAGCCAGGGCGCGCGATCGGCATCGTCCAACGCAATTCCCTGCCTGATCTTTTCAACATTCGCCGCTGAGTGAAAACTGTCGGCGTCCACGAACTCCCAGCCGAGCCGCTTGGGCCAGCAGAACGCCGATGGTCGTCTTCCCCGAGCCAGTTACGCCCATCACCACCACGATCACAGGAGTGCGCCCGACAAGCCAACATGCATGCTTAGATCTTTTATCACCGATTTGACGATTTGGGATCGGGAGATTTGGGGTATACGCCTTGTCATCGTGAGCGGAGCGAGGAGCCTGCCGCGAGCGAAGCCGAGGGGACCCTGAGCTGATCAGTCCGTGGCCATGGTAGGTGCCTCGACTCGCTCTCACCGCGCCAGCGCGGCCCGACCCGCGCTCGGGATGACAGGGTTAAGCAACGTTACGAAGCTTAGTGACTCGGCCCGCCTCAACCCACTCCACCACAAAGATGTTGCCTTCATGATCGAAGCAAGCGCCGTGGGGACAAACAAACCGCCCGGGCACAAACGTCCCCGACGCCTGAGTTCGGACTGCGCCCCAATCCGTCTTCGAATATTCGCCTTCTCCCAGGGTTGCCACAACTTTATTTTGCCGATCGAGAATGATCACCTTACTCAGCAGGTCTGCGATCACAACGTCGCCGTTGCGCTCGTCCAGGAAACACGGCATCTTCGATGTGCCCTCGATGGAATCGATGCGCTTCCCTTCCAACGTAAAGCGCTGCAGGCGGCTATTGCCGCGGTCGGTCACGACCAGCACTGGCGTCTCTGCGCGCGTGTCCACCCAAAGGCCGTGCGGACAATCTATCTGGTCGTCCCCCTTGCCGAGTCCGGCGAAGGTGCGAATGAATTCAGCCTTCTGGTTGTACTGATTGATAAAACTCGAACCGTAGCCATCGCCAACGTAGATGTCACCGTTGGGAGCGATGGCCACGTTCGTCGGCCGGTAGACAACAGCGGAGCCATCGCTTTTCTGCTTGTAGGCCGGCGATTCCGCCGGGTATCCCAGCGTGAATACTTCTTCGCCCTTCAAAGTCCGCTTGGTTACGATGCCGTGCTGGAAATCGCAGAGGTAGAGAAACTCCTCATTCCCTTCTTTACGGAGGGTCAGCCCGTGCGCTCCGCCTTTGAACTGCCGTCCCCACGAACGGACGAACTTACCCTTCTGATCGAAGACCACCACCGTGTCCAGACTCTGGCTGGTTGCGTTGACCGTGTGATGGACATAGATGTGGCCTTGTGAATCCTCGCAGACGCCATGAGTGTTGCCGTATCGGATCGTGCGCGGCAGCTCGCCCCAGTCATGGAGCGCTTCGTACTTGTGCTTTCCGTCTCCAAGGATGGGCGCCTTACTGCCCGCTTTGTCCGTAGCGCCCAGTAAAACCGGGGCCACCACTGCTGCGCCCGCTGTAACGACAAAATCCCGCCGCGTAACGTTCATCAGATGACGCTCCTGGAATTATTTGCTGCTTCCGGAATGCCGCTTACTTCGCCTGCGCCACCGCCGCTTTGGCGTCTACCGGTTTAGGATCGGCAAACTGCAGCCAGAAGCCCATCATCTCCTCGTCGCTGGGTTCGCCCCAGCGAATCGCCTTCGAAGGATCGGGATTCTGCGGATTGTTCAACGAATTGTCGAAGTAGGCCGTGGTCACCAGCTCCGTCCCTTTAGGCAGCAGGAACTGGTGCTTCAGGAAGTAGGTCTCCTGCCAGCGGAAGTCGTAGTTGCGGCACGTTGAGAATCACTTCGTGCCGGCCATCGGGATAGAAGGCTTCCGTCTTCATGCTCTTCCCGCGGAAGTGCATGTGGGCGGTGTAGGCCACGACCGTCACGTCCTTGGGCAGGGTGAAACACGAGGTCACTTTGTGGTTGTCAGCATTCGGCGGAATCAGGAAGAGGTTGTTCCAGATTTCGTACTGCGCGATTTCGTGCTTCACCGGTTCCCGGGCAAACACCAGGCCGATGCTGGTGCGGTCCTTCACGTCCTCGCCGCTATGGTTGCTGTAGTGCACTTGAAATTGCAGGTACGATCCTGCGGGAATTCTCAACGCGAATCCCGGAGGCCGAGTCTCCGCCAGGTGCCCCGGCAGGTAGATGCCGGGCACGATATTCAAATAGCCGGACGACTCGCCCGGAACTCCGCCGCCATCGGGCGACGAGCATCCATCGTCAAGGACCGGGGCGTCCTTCCTGATGTGCAGGACCTTGCCGGTGCGGTAGTGGTACTTGTCTTCTCCCGCGTTGGACTTGGCGTTTTCTTCTTCTTTCTTTGCCACTTTGTCGGCTGCGATCACTGAGACGGTCGCGTGATGCACCACCCGCCGGTCTCCGGGAAGCACTTCGGCCGCCTGGACCCATTTATCTTCGGTGAAGTTGGTGGGAACGTAAATGTATTCGTAGTCGTCCATGGTAGAAGCAGCTGACAAGAAATTCGGGAATGGTCAATACCACGTCGGGCTTGATGTGCCAGCCTTCCGCGAAGGCGGGAGCGGGCGGCAGATCTTTGGGGTCGCCTTCTTTGGCGCCGCTTCGTACCCAGGCATCAATGGTGGCGATCTCCGCGTCGGACAGCCGCGGATCGTTGATGAAGTCGCCGACCTTAGGGTCGGCATGCCAGGGCGGCATCTTGCGACTGACCACTGAATCACGAATCGGCCGCGCCCAGAGACGGCTGTCCTTGTAGGTCATCAGCGACATGGGAGCGATGTCGTTGGGGCGGTGGCAGACCACGCAGTTCTTGAAGAAAATCGGGGCCACGTCGCGGTTGAAGGTGACGTCTTTAGGAGGGGTGGGGCTGTCGTTGCTCGCTCCCAGGAACAAACCACTAAAAGCTAATGCCGCCAGGACGAACATAGATTCTTCGCGGCCCCATGTGCCCTCCAGCCCCACCCGAGATGGTGATCCCTGAAATCGCTTCGATGGGTATTGTAAGGCCACAGTCCTGCGGAGAGAAGCCCTGGTGTGGCGGGGACACTCTTGTCCACCGCTTTTGACCTTGATTCTAAGCCTGGAGACACAAATCAACTTCAAAAGCGGCAGAACATGAAGTGTCTGCCCCAAATGGGCCAATATTAGCTTTGAGTTTCGGTTGACGGATCGTTGAGCGCGATCAGTTTCCCCGGCGGATAGTCCGCTTCCGTAAGGGGATTTTCCGGATCCGCGTTTTTTATAGTCAGGACGTCTCCGCTGCGGATCCCCCGGAGAATGAGGTTCTGATCGTCAATGGCGATAACTCTGTATCTTTCTCCGAATATCGCATTGTTGTCCATAGGCCAATTAGATGCCAAAATCTTCAATTGCGGTACAAGAATCCCTATCCTATGTTACCTATCGGGCTCGATCGGCCAAGTTCATTCTTAATATTCACTTAGCGACATCTATCCCGGCAGCTTTGCGGCCAGTACATCGATTTTTTCGATGGCCGGAGGCTTGGCCAGCAAATCGGTCGCTTTCGCCATCAGCGCCGCAGCCACTCGCCCTGAGAGATGAGCCTGCCGTCCCGCATCGTTGGGGAAGGCATCGAAGATGCCAAACGTCGACGGCCCCATTTGGATGGCAAACCACGCCGTGGTCGCCGGCTCCTCCTGTACCATCGCCAGACCGCTCCGCAGAAAATCCGCGACTTCCTTCTCCTTGCCGGGCTTCGCGTCCAGACGAACCCACAGTGCAACATGAACATCAGTCATGACTGAACTCCATGATAAGTGCGGTACCCTACATGCCGAATATAGCGCAAATCGAGACGCAGATTTGTCACGGGTTTGCTAATGGAGGACGGCGTCCCGCCCGTCGCAGCAAATACGGGCGAGACGCCCGTGCTCCAGCTTGGGAAACAAGAAGGCCGCCGGCGAGGGCGGCCTCTCTGTCACCGTATGCGGTTGTTGTGATTACTGCGCTGGCTTTTCTTCCGCCTTCTTGGGGGCCGCGGCGTTGGTCTTCGGCTTCCAGAAGTCCGGATCGGCCTTGATCCATTCGTCTGAGGGATAGCTCATCGACGGAGTGAAGGAGAACAGATTGTGCTGACTGAACTCAATGGCTCGCGGCCAGCAACTCGTTGAATTTCTTCATACCGTCTTCACCCATGTTGGCCATGAACTGCTTGTCCTGGTCGAACCCTTGGTCGATCTCTGACGCGGACTTCATGGGCGAGAAGACGACATAGGTGGAGCCCTCCTGTCCGTACACAGCGAGAAACGTGGCCAAAGCTGACGTCAGGAATCTTTTCATACGCGGCCTTGACCATCTTGACGATGGTGTCCCAGTCTGCCTCGTGCCCAGGGCGCACGCGGTATAGGGCTATGTCGAAATAGCGCATGTGTGGGATATCGACATGCGAACGCAGGCTGTATTCCTCGCGAAAAACCAACGCGCTGGCGTCGATATCGCTCAGACAGATCGCCATCGGCCACCGCGGCACGGTCGAGCGCGGCCGAAAGCGTTGCGTTAGTCTGCGTCGCCTTCTGGTCTTTCTCCCAGGCCTCGAATGAATCGTAGCCCGTCAAAAATAGCACTCGTGGCTTGCCAGTAAGAGCAGTCACCGCCAGGTAGTGCGTCGGCCATTTCGCGCGTGCCATGGCTTGCACGAAAGCGCTCTCCGCCTTCTCATGTAACGCGCCACTCCTTACCCGGTTTCACGAACTCGCGAGCAATGGTTAGCACTTTAGGAGGCGGCGGTGGCTCCTCCGCGGCAGCCGTTGCCAGTCCGCCTAGCAGAAGGTACGACCCCAACAGCAACCCTGTGATTTTTTTAATGTTCATGAAAACTGACCTCCCCGGTCGCGAAGCAGATTTGTAATTGAGATTTCGGAAGGGCCTGACACCAAGCAACGAAAAGAACAACCCGAAGTTGGGCGGAGACTATCGGAGAGCTATCGGGAAAGTCAAGCTGGTACGGAGACAGGAATGGAAAAAAGGCCGCCTGCGCAGGCGGCCTTTGAAGCTAGAAACCGGTAACTGGAAACTGCTGCTAGTCTCCCAGCACCGGCTCCGCTTCCGACTTCGTCGGGGCCGGAGCATTGCCGCCAATCGCCGGGTTGGACAGCGCGCCTAGCGGAATGAAGCCGTTCTCTGCCACCACCGGCTTTTCCTTAAGCACTACTTCGCGATAAAGCGAGGCCATGCGGGCGTTGTATGCCGGATCTTCCTTCTGCTTAGCATCACGGGCCCGCATCTTCTCTTCGCGAGAGTTCTTCGCGATGCCCAGCTTATCGAGATCGTGCTGCTCTTCGTTGGTAACCAGTTCTTCTTTAAGAACCAGCGCGTGCTCGACCGAGTCCATCTTCACGTTCTTGCCACCCGCGAAGATCTCGTGACGTCCATGCTCTTCGTACCACTTGGTGAGCGTGGCCGTCATGTGCATCTTCTCGATGATGTTGCGCCAGCCCACGCCCGTATTGTAGGCGCAGAAGGAAATCTCGCCTTCCTGGGTGGCGTAAGGAATGATGCACTGCTCGGTGCGCCGGAAGTCGTAGTTGAACAGGTCCTGGAACCACATTCCGGCGATGAACAGGAAGTTCCACCGGTCCTGACGGCGCTTCATCACGTCGTCAATAGTGCGGTCCGGACCGACCTTGCCGTAGTTCTTGCCGGTGGCGTTGAAGTTTTTATCGAACTTCTTCAGCAGGTCCATCATCTTGAAGTGCGTCGGCGACTGGAACGGATCGTAGTTCTTCATCAGACACAGAGCCATTCCGACGACTGTGAGGAACTTGCCGCGAGCGGCATCGTTGACTTTGGCAATGTCCTTGGCCAGCTGATCACCCTTCAGAAATGCGGTGACCGGAACCGCTTCCTTGGTTTCCTTGTCGATCATGAGCGCCATGCCGGTACCGCAATTCGGATGGCAGCCACAGCTCAATTGGCCCCAATCATTGCTGACGTCATTGACGTGCATCAGGTCGGCCCAGTCAGAGAACGTCCCCATGAACGAAATCGGGAACCAGTCACGAGCGGGCTCGCCGAGGCCGGTCTGATTTTTCACATCGTGTGCCAGATGAGACAGCGTATAGCGCTGCGCTTCGCGACGATCGTCGGTCACAGCTTCGTCACGTCCGGTGAACGAAACCGGCTGGAACGACAGGAACCCAATCGTTTTCGGATTGTCCAGCGCGAACTTGATGATGCGTCCTACCTGCTCGTTATTGATGCCGTTGACAATGGTGACGACCGGAACGATCTCGATACCGGCCTTGTGCATGTTTTCAATCGCCTTCAGTTTCACATCGAACAGGTTGCCAACCTTGCGGTGAGCGTTGGCGGCGTTGCCGATTCCGTCAAACTGTAGATAGGCATAGCGCATGCCGGCTTCGGCGGCCTGCTGGGCGAATTCAAAACTCTTCGCGAATTCGATTCCATTCGTCGCGGCCTGCACTGAGTTGTATCCAACCTTGCGGGCATAGCGGACAGCGTCGAGGAAGTAAGGCGACAGCGTGGGCTCGCCACCGGAGAACTGCACCGACATCTGGCGGCGCGGCTTGATGGTGATGGCGTTGTCCAGCATGGTCTTGATGTCTTCCCAGCTCAACTCGTGGACGAAGCCTACCTGGTTGGCGTCCATGAAGCAGGGATCGCACATCATATTGCAGCGGTTTGTCAGGTCGATGGTAAGCACCGATCCGCGACCATATTTCACAGTGGACGACCCGTGGTGATGCAGCTTCTCATCATTGTGGGCGCGGATATCGCGGCCGGGGAACACATCTTCCAGGTGCTTCGAGAATTCGGTGTCGATTGACATCACGTCTTCGAAGTGGCCGTGGATGGCGCAGTCTTTCACCATCAGAATCTTGCCGTCGCGCTCGACGATCTCGGCCTTGATCTCGCCGACCTTTTCGTTCATCAGCACTTCGTAAGGCAGTTTGCCGTCGAGAATCTGCTGACGGATTTCAGGCACACACTTGGGGCACAGAGAGTCCGTGGAACGCGGCCAGCCCAGAGGTGGCTTGGTCTTTTCGTAGGACTTCAGCAGCGGCTTCTCCGACCATTTGGGCGTCGGCGATGGGTTCTGCTTGATCTTATTCAGGCTGTTGAACACCACCCACGCGCCTCTGGCGGCGACGGTGACTGCTTTCTCCACGTATTTCACTGGCTTGTGCATGCGTTCTCGCTTTCCCGTACTGGTATGCCGCAGCAAACTCCGGCTTGACCGCGTATTCCCGATTTGAACTCTGACTGCACCGGCAATTGCCCGGTTCTCGTGCGCTATCACCCGAGAAGCGCTGTTTAGCGTCTTCCGCCTGATGGATTAACTCAACCTTATGTTATTGAAGGCATGGGAGAAGCACGAGCAGATGTCAACGAAAGGGGAAAAATGGGGGTCTAGCGGATGAATCGAGCATTGGATGGCGTGTAAAGTATTGAAAAGGAACGGGTACTATCTTGATTTGAACGATAATGGAATCGTTGCCGCTCACTTCCAGCACCATGAGTGCGGGAGCCATAGGCGCGCGCAGAAATGCCGCGAAGACCGCTCGCCTGGTCTTGCAGGTAGATCCTTACGCGCCACGTATTTCGGATGCGGAACGCTATTTCTTGACGGTTCAAGCAAAGTCAAGCTGCGCTCAACTGGCGGACGACGGCGTACGCCCTTACGTGGTTCCTGCATCCCACGCGAGCAGTTCGGCGGTCACCAGATCTTCCAAAGCGCAGCCCACACTCTTGAACAGCGTGATGTCCTCGACACTCGTTCTTCCGCGCTTCTTCCCGCTGGTGAGTTCATGAAGGTCGCCAGCCACATGAGTGGGCCCGATCACCCCTTCCTGCATCGGAATCAGCAGGTCACCGGCCCCCACAGAAGGGCCTTGGTGGCTTTCGACGAAAACACGCGCGCGCTGCACGGTAGCGGAGTCCACCTCGCGCGTGTGAGGTTGAAAAGTGCCCACCAGATTCAGGTGGACGCCGGCCCGCAGCAGATTGCCGTCGAACAGAGGCGCCTGGGACGAAGTGCAAGTGCACAGCACATCGGATTCAGCAGCGCAGGTTCTCGCGTCTGCAGCTGCGGCTCGAAATCCTGTTTCTGCGGACATTCTCTCTGCAAAGTCTCGGCTCGCGCCGGCATTCCTGCCGCAAACGAAAATCTGCTCAAAGCGGCGGACCCGAGGGATGACCTCTATATGCGCCCGCGCCTGCCGGCCGGTTCCGAACACTCCCAAGACCTCTACCTTTTCGCGGGCCAGGAATTTTGTCGCGACCGCAGAGGTTGCGGCGGTGCGCAGATCGGTGAGATAGTTCGCCGCCGCTATGGCCGACGGCCGGCCGGTCTGTGGGTCAAGCAACAAGTAGGTGGCCTGAATCCGGTCTCCAGAGCGCTGCGGGGTTTCCTGCACCACCACCAGTTTCATGCCCAGGGCATGTCCTGCGCCGTCATAACAGGGCATAGCCAGAAATACGCCTCCGGACATTTGCAGATCGGACCTCGCCGGAATGACGGTGGAGGGATAACGATCGCGAAAGGCCGACTCGATAGCGGCAATCACCCGATCAGGGTTGAGCCTGTCTCGAACCTCGCCTTCTGTCAAAACCTGCATGCGGTGGCAGGATACCGCAATATGTGGCACGGACGTGGCCCGCGACAACGCGATTCAGGTAAGATACTTCGCGCCGTCCCCGCTACGGTCTCGCCATCATGAACCGCGAATATCACAAGGGTTACAGTTCCGAACTGCATCGCGACATGGAACTTCTGATCTTCGGACATGCGGGCACGCCCTTGTTGGTGTTCCCCACCTCCCAGGGCAGGTTTTTCGAATATGAAGACCGGGGAATGATCGGGGTGCTGGCGCCGAAGATCGACGCGGGGGAGGTGCAGCTCTTCTGTCCCGATTCGGTCGATAGCGAAAGCTGGTACAACAAGAGTGTTCATCCCCGGGTGCGGGTGCTGCGCCATTTGCAATACGAACGCTACATCCTGCACGAATTGCTGCCTTTCTTGCGCTCGAAGAACAACGCATCCCTGGCGGTTACGGGTTCGCAGCTTCGGCGGCTATCATGCGATGAATTTCTCGCTCAAGCATCCCGATGTGGTGACGTACTGCGTCAGCATGAGCGGAGCGTTCGATATCCACCAATTTCTGGATGGGTACTACGATGACGACTGCTACTTCAACTGTCCGCCCGATTTTCTGCCGCATATGAGTGACGATTGGTTTCTGAGCCGCTACCGGAAAATGAACATCGTCCTGGGATCGGCCGACTGGGACATCTGTCTCGATCAGAACATCAAGTTTTCAGCCATTTTGAACGCCAGGGGAATTCCGCACTGGCTGGATGTGTGGGCGGACAACTCGAAGCACGACTGGCCGTTGTGGCAGAGGATGGCAGTGAAATATTTTTCGTGATTGAGATTTTTGTGAATACCGCAAGATGCGCGCTTCGTGATAACCATAGGGGTCCTTCGACTGCGTAGCTGTTTCGCTCAGGATGAAGCGGAGGTGATCGTGAAGAAAATCGGCATCATGTTCGGCATGGAAAATACCTTTCCTCCCGCGCTGGTGGACAAGATCAACGCCATGAAGGTTAAGGACGTGAAGGCGGAGTTCGTCAAACTGGGCGGCGTCAAGATGGCCGATCCCAGCGGCTACCGCGTCATCATCGACCGCATCTCGCAGGACATCCCTTTCTACCGCGCCTACCTGAAGAATGCTGCGCTCAGCGGAACGATCGTCATCAACAATCCGTTCTGGTGGAGTGCTGATGACAAATTCTTTAACTACGCGCTGGCGTCCAAGCTGGGCGTCGCCATTCCGCCCACGGTGATTCTTCCTCATCACAAGCATCCCGAGGGCACGACCGATCAGTCCATGCGCAATTTGATTTACCCTCTGAACTGGGAGGAAATTTTTGACTACGTGGGCTTCCCTGCTTTCCTCAAACCGTATTCGGGCGGAGGATGGAAGCATGTGTACAAGGTCCACTCGCCGGAGGAGTTTTTCCATCACTACAACCAGACTGGTGATCTCTGCATGACCCTGCAGCATGGCGTCGAGTTCAAAGAGTATTTTCGCTGCTATGTAGTCGGGCAGGAAAAGGTGCACATCATGCACTACGATCCGAAGGCGCCGCATCACGAGCGTTATGTGAAAAATCCTGCACCCACCGATCCCAAGTTGCTCGACCGAGTAGTAAAGGATTCGCAGACGCTGTGCCGGGCTCTGGGTTACGACCTCAACACCGTCGAGTTCGCGGTAGAAGATGGCGTCCCGTACGCCATTGACTTCCTCAACCCGGCGCCCGACGCCGATATTCATTCCGTGGGGCGGGAGAATTTCGATTGGATCGTGAATGCAGTCGCGGAAATGGCTGTAGCCAAAGCGCTTAGCGATGAGAATCCGGCCAAGGAGTTGCGCTGGGCATCGTTTCTGGCAGGAGGAAACGTACCGGAGGTTGCCACTGCGAAAGCCGCAGCGAAAAAGAAATCAAAGCTGTAACGCCATCGGAGGACGGGCGTCCCGCCCGTCCCGCAGCAAAGACGGACGAGCACGCCCGTCCTCCATTCTTCGCGAAATTTGCCGTGGAGGATTGCTATACTAGTCCCCGCTTCAGGAAGGCTGGCCCATGCTTCCGAATTTCACCATCGGGATCGAAGAGGAATACCAGACCGTTGATCCGGTCACGCGCGATCTGCGCTCCCACATCCACGCCGAGATTATCGAGAAGGGCAAGCTGCTGCTGCAGGAACGCGTCAAGGCTGAGATGCATCAGTCGGTGGTCGAGGTCGGGACCTCGGTCTGCAGTAATATTAAAGAGGCGAAGGAAGAGGTCAAGAAGCTTCGCCGCGACATGATCGCGCTGGCGAAAGAAAACGGCCTCCGGCTGGCTTCCGCGGCCACTCATCCTTTTGCCGACTGGCGCGTACAGGAGATCACGGAAGACATCCGTTACAAGAACATTGTTGAAGATCTGCAACTGGTGGCGCGGGCCAACCTGATCTTCGGCCTGCACGTGCACATCGGCGTGGAAGACCGCGAGACCGCGATCCAGTTGATGAACCACGCCCGCTATTTTCTGCCGCACATCCTGGCGCTTTCGACCAACTCCCCGTTCTGGCTGGGGATGAACACCGGGCTGAAATCCTATCGCTGCAAAGTCTTCGACAAGTTTCCGCGCACCAATATTCCGGACTACTTTCCCAGCTAGGGCGAGTACGAGAATTTCATCAAGCTGCTGATCAAGACCAACTGCATCGACAACGCCAAGAAAATCTGGTGGGACATTCGCCCGCATCCATTCTTTAACACGCTGGAATTCCGGGTATGCGACATTCCCATGCGGGTGGACGAGACGATCGCGCTCGCGGCGCTGATCCAGGCCACCGTCGCCAAGCTGTACAAGCTCTACACCGCGAACCAGGGATTCCGGCTCTATCGCCGCGCCCTGATCATGGAAAACAAGTGGCGGGCCTCGCGCTACGGCACTCGAAGGAAAGCTGATCGATTTCGGCAAGCAGACGGAAGTTCCCGCCCGCGAGCTGGTGCTGGAATATCTTGAGTTCATCGACGATGTGGTGGACGAACTCGATTCCCGCGAAGAGCTAAACTACATTCATGAGATCCTGAACAACGGCACCGGCGCCGACCGCCAGTTGCGGGTGTTTCGCGAGACCGGCGATCTGAAAAAAGTCGTGGACTACATCATCGAAGAAACGGAAGTCGGGCTGACCGAAACGGAGGCCCAGGCTCCCGCTGAGAAAAGTAGGGTAATGAATTTTCCTGCCAGTCAAGCCAACCGCGAGCTCAGCACGCTCCCTTTCGATCCAGAACTCACTCCCGGCGCACGCAATGCGGTCAACGTGTGTCTGCGCATTCAGCCCAGCGAGAAGGTCACCGTCATTACCGACGACGCGACCAGAGAAATCGCCGCCAGCCTGGTGCGCGAACTGGAAAGGTTAGGCGCGCCCTATCAAGCCTGGATCCTGGAAGAACTCGCACCCCGGCCGCTGACCGATCTGCCGCGGGAAATTGTGGACGACCTCGAGACCAGCCAGGTCAGCATCTTCGCGGTGCAGGCACAGACCAACGAACTGCGCTCGCGGATGCAGATGACCGACGTGGTGAATCGCCGCAAGATCCGGCACGCCCACATGGTCAACATCAACCACCAGATCATGCTGGAAGGCATGCGCGCCGACTTCCTCAAGGTGGATCGCATCAGCACCAAGGTTGTCGAAACGGTGCGGCGGGCGAAGCAGGTGCGGGCCAAGACTTCCGCCGGGACCGATCTCACCGCCGATCTGAATCCGAATTATCACTGGCTCAAGACCAGCGGCATTATCAGTCCCGACAAATGGGGCAACCTGCCCGGCGGCGAAGTGTTTACCACTCCCGGCGAAGTCAACGGAACGTTTGTGATTGATGGCGTCGTGGGCGACTGGCTGTGCGCGAAGTTTGGCAGCCTGCGGGAGAATCCGCTGACCATTCAGGTAAGGGCAATCGCCTGACCGACGCCCATTCCACGAACCGCGAACTGGAAGATGACTTCTGGCGTTACACGCACACCGACGAGAACAGCGATCGCGTGGGCGAGTTTGCCATCGGCACGAACATTGAGCTGAAAGACGTGATCGGACAGATCCTGCAGGATGAGAAATATCCCGGCATACATATCGCCTTTGGCAATCCTTACGGCGCGCACACCGGCGCCAAGTGGGATTGTTCTACCCATATTGATGTCGTGGGCAGGAATTTCGACATCTGGGTGGACGAGGCGCAGATTATGCGGAATGGGCAGTTTCTGCTGGAAGCGTAGGCACGTGTGGCAGTGCCAGGCTCCCTTGGCTTCTCGTCTGTAGAGCTTATGATTCCCGCCCTTCGACAGCAGTTCAACGCGAACTACACTCCGGAAAAGTATCAGCGGCTACTCAAGCTCCTGGAAGAACGCTGCGGGACGCCCGGTGAAGTTTCGCGTCTGCGAGACGCCGTGTTTTTTGCCCAAACCTCTGCTCGACCAGATGTCGCGAGTACGGCAAGGAACTGATTCAGCAACTGAACAGCATCGAGTATCGCAAGGCTTCCTCGGCGGCGATTCCAGATCAGTTCAGAGTTCCGCGCGAAACGACTCAGCCTCTGTTCGTGCAGGTGGATTTTGGACTGGTGCGCGACCAGTCCGGCAAACTGCAGCCCAAACTGGTTGAACTGCAGGGCTTCCCTTCTCTCTACGCCTACCAGGCGATGCTCTCGCAATCCTATCGAGAGGTCTTTGGTCTCGATCCAGAACCTGAAATATCTGTTGGGCGGGCTCGATTGGGAGAGCTACAAGAAATTATTGCGGCGGGCCATTGTCGCCGACCACGATCCCAATCACGTCATTCTGATGGAGATTGACCCGCTGCATCAGAAGACCCTTCCCGATTTTCTGTTGACCGAGAAACTATTGGGAATAAAGACGGTCGCGATCACCGACGTCCAGCAAGGTGGGCAAGTTTCTGTTCTACGAGAACGCGGGCAAGCGGATCCCGATCATGCGCATCTACAACCGCGCCATCGTGGACGAAATGGTCCGCAAGGATCTCAAGCTTGCCTTCCAACTCACCGATGATCTGGAAGTGGAATGGGCGGGCCATCCCAACTGGTTTTTCCGCATGAGCAAGTTCTCACTGCCGTATCTGAAACACGAGTGCGTGCCCAGGACCTGGTTTCTGGATCGCGTGGAGCAGATGCCGAAGGACCTGGAGCACTACGTGGTCAAACCGCTGTTCTCTTTCGCCGGACTGGGCGTCATCATTAACCTCACGCCACAGGACCTGGCGGCCATCCCCAGGGAACAGCGTTCGCAGTACATCCTTCAGGAGCGAATGAATTTCGAGCCGGTGGTGGAAACGCCCTTCGGCGGCAATAAGAGCGGAAGTGCGCATCATGTATATCTGGCTGGATGAACTGCTGCCGGTGATGACCATCATCCGCATGGGCCGCGGGCTGATGATGGGCGTGGACCACAATCGCAATATGGAATGGGTGGGCTCTTCATCGGGCTTCTATTCTTAACTAATCTCGAGGGTGCCCCGTCCAAGCTCGCTTGCGCCCGCATTTTTCTTGGACTTCCATTGAAGCCATAAGAACATCAAAACCAGCGCCTGTTTCTCCAAAAACGGAGAGACTAAGGATGGGGCACCCTCTGGATTTGGGGAGCTTTTACTGCAATCCCTTCACCACGTAGGCCTGCGACAGGACTTGGGAGTAGACATACGCATAGGCGCTTCCGTCGATCGAGAAGCGTGGCCCGCCGACGCTCGCCACTCCCGCGGGGAGATTCGCCCCGAAGATTTTCCAGAGTTCCATTTTGCCGGTCACGACATTCACTCGATAGACCTTAGCAGCGCCCTCGCGCTCCTGGCTCGAGAGCGCGTACAACGACCTCCCATCCGGCGACCAGTCGGAGACGTAGTACTTCGAGTCGAGTCCCGGAACCGAACGCTGACCGCTGCCGTCGAGCGGCCAGATGCCCCACTTCCCGTCCGGCCCAATCACGGCGACACTGCGGCCGTCGGGAGACAAGCGTGCGCCGGCCGTGCCTTCCGGCGTGATCGGCTTGGCATTGCCGTTGCTCAGATCAATCAGATAGTCGCGGACTCCATGCCCAGCCTCGATTCCGGAGGCCACCAACTGTTTGCCATCGGGCAAGTAACGCACCGCCCCGTAGCTGATGTTGTCGTGGGTCAACTGCCTGGCTTCGCCGGCACCGGTTGGCACTACGCTGAGCGGTCCGCCCTTTGCGGGTTCAGTGATCACCCACTTATTGTCCGGCGAAATTGCCTCGCCCGTACCCTCGCCGATCCGAACCGGCGGCGACCCGTCTGTATCGCGCAGAAACACCGTGTAGTTCGGCCCGCCCCCTTCCGCCTCTTCCTCAAACAAAACTTTCTTGCCGTCGCGGCTTATATCTCGCGGCAGGGACCACCCGAACCATCCCAGTTCGACTTCTTCTTTTGCACCCGGCCCCAAGGCGCGAATACCGAGACGGAACTGGTGTGTAGTCATCAGGGTCAATCCGCCGCGTGCGTCCTGCAGCCACATACCTCCCGGCACGTTAATGATCGTCCGCACCTTGCCGGCCAGAGTCACTCCGCGCAGATTCTCGGCGCTGCCGCTATCGGAGGCGGTAAACCAGATTTCATCGCCTGCCGGTGACCACAGGATTCCCTCGACCGACGACCAGCCCGAGGCGAGTTTCCGCTCGTGCCCGTCTGGTTCGATCAGCGCGACCGATCCTTCGTCGTCGCCGCCGGTGTTTTCGTGGTCTTCGAATGCCACGCGTTTGCCGTCCGGCGAAATCTTCGGATGGCTGATCCAGTTAATGCTGTCCAACAACACTTTGCCGATCGGATATTCCAGCCGCCAGTGGCCGGTCTCCGGGACGAATCGCACCACCGCCATGTTCTCGCCGTCCGCGGCCCAATCGGCATCCTGGACGTTGTCCAACACTTCGCGTGGCGTTCCGCCGCTCAGAGGGACCTTGGCCAGCGTCCCGGCGCGGGCGTACCCCCCGAAATAAACGGTGTTGAGCCGAATTGCCAGTTCGCCGCTCTTCGAGATGGAAAGCAGGGCCGCATTCTTCATACCTAATTCGCGCGAGCCATTGATCGTCGGTACGAGCCAGATATAGTTGGTGCGGACCACCTTCCCAGGACGCGTCGTAGACAACGCTGCCGTCGGGAGTGAAGCGGGCATTGCCAATCGATCCAGTGCGGAACGTAATTTGCTGATACTCGGGCGCCGCAGTGGCACCCCTGCCCCGACCCAACCACCAGCCCAAACCGATCATCGCCGCCGCTAGCGCGATCATGCCCAGCACACTAAACAGCTTGCGCCGAGACTCCTCGCCCCGGACTTGCGTCACCGCCGCTTGCGCGCCCGATTTGCTGCTAGTGGCGGAAATCTCGGTCAGTGATTCCAGGTCGAAGGCCAGGTCTCCGGCTGAATGGAAACGCTGCGAAGGATGTTTTTCAAGGCAGTGCCGCACAATGCGTTCGAGGCCGGCCGGAACGTTGCGGGCTGTTTCCGAAAGCTCGGGCACCTCTTCTTTCAGGATCGCGCTCATGGTGTCAGCCGAGGTTTCGCCGTGAAAGGCCCGCTTTCCGGAGAGCATCTCGTATAGGATTGCGCCGAAGGCAAAGATGTCGGATCGCGGATCGGCCGCCTGGCCTCGTACCTGTTCCGGCGACATGTAACCGGCCGTGCCCATGATCAGGCCCGGTTCGGTCACGCCGTGGACGGTCGGCGCATCGGCTCCGCTCACGGCTTCCGGACGAGTCAGCTTGGCCAGGCCGAAGTCCAGAATCTTCACTCGGCCGTCACTGGTGATGAAAAGATTTTCCGGCTTCAAGTCGCGATGCACAATGCCCTTCTCGTGCGCCGCTGCCAGCCCCCGCGACACTTGCAGCCCATATTCAATCGCTTTCCGGATGGAGAGCGCGCCATTCCGCAGACGCTCGCGCAGCGTCTCCCCTTCCAGCAGTTCGGAGACCACGTAAGGCGAGCCCTTCTCGTCCCCGATGTCGAAGATCGAAAGAATGTTGGGGTGATTGAGCGCCGCCGCAGCTCGGGCCTCTTGCGCAAAGCGCTGCATGCGGTCAGAGTCCGCCGAGAAGGACGGGGGGAGAATCTTGATGGCCACGGTGCGGTCCAGGCGGGCATCTTTTGCGCGATACACTTCGCCCATGCCGCCGGCGCCGACCAGAGACTGAATCTCGTAAGGGCCCAGCTTCGTTCCTGAGGAAAGTGCCATGAGTGGCCAGAATTATAGCGTTATTTGCTTGGCAAGGTCACAGACAGCAGCTCAAAACTTGAGGATGCCCCATCCTTCGCGCCTTTTGGACACGCCTTTTGCGAAAGGGTGGGTCTTTCGGCATGCGCTGATCACCCGCAAGGGACCGCGAAAAACGCCTACTCGCGACGAGTCCGTGGAATCCCACGCTTGCAAAGAATTCAAGGATGGGGCGCGCTGCGTCCGGACCCCGGCTGGACTTTCTCCGTCCTACGACATATCCGCTCCAAGTAGTTGACCAGATACGACCCACGGCCTAACATTAGCTGCCTAAAGGGGCTGAGCTTCGCCATGGACAGCGAAACGGCTGGCCAAAGTTCGAGCAGTACGACCATGATCGGCCAGACGGTCTCCCATTACCGCATTCTGGGTAAGCTGGGCGGCGGCGGAATGGGTGTTGTCTATGAAGCTGAAGACACCCGACTGGGGCGCCACGTTGCCATCAAGTTTCTCCCCGACAACCTCACCGGCGACAGCAAAGCCATGGAGCGCTTCGAACGCGAGGCCCGCGCCGCTTCCCTGTTAAACCATCCCAGCATCTGTACCATTCACGAAGTCGAGGACCATAACGGCCATCCCTTCATCGTCATGGAGAAGCTGGAAGGCGAGAGCTTGAAGCAGCACATCCGCGGCAAGGCCATGGACATTGACCAATTGCTCGATGTCGCCGTTCAGGTAGCTGACGCCCTTTCCGCTTCCCACGCCAAAGGCATCATTCATCGCGACATCAAGCCGGCCAACATCTTCATTACCTCGAGCGGGCAGACCAAGGTCCTCGATTTTGGCCTTGCGAAACTGCTACGAAATGAGCGGATGGCAACCAGCGAAGAGACGCCCATCGAAGATTCCCTGACGGCGGTGGGCGTGATTCCCGGGACCGCGGTTTACATGTCTCCTGAGCAGGCGCGCAGCGAGGAGCTTGACCCGCGGACCGATCTGTTTTCTTTCGGCGTTGTGCTCTACGAAATGGCAACAGGCAAGAAGCCGTTCACCGGCAACAACGTGATCATGACGCTGGACGCGGTGCTGCACACCAAGCCGCCGTCGCCCCAAACTCTGAATCCCACGCTTCCCAAAGAGCTGGAGGCCATTATCGGGAAGGCGATGGAGAAAGACCGCAGCAAGCGGTACGCCAATGCCGCGGAGATGAAAGCCGACCTGCAGCACCTGAAGAAAGAGACGGAATCCGGACTGACCCGGACCAGCGGGCGTGAGACCTCTCCCATGCGGTTAGCCAGCAAGACGTTCCAGAGCTCCAGCAAGCCGCAAAGCTACCTGTTGATCGCGGTGAGTGCTTTGCTGCTCACGGTCCTGGCGGCGGTTGGAACCTGGTTTATCAAACACCGCGCCTCAAGTATCGAGGCAGCCAAGAATTCGATCGCCGTACTGCCACTGCAGAATCTCAACGGAGACTTCAGCGTGGACTATCTCCGCTATGCGCTGGCCGATGAAATTGCCACTACGCTCACCTATTCCCGCACCCTCGACGTTCGTCCTTCCACCGTTACCAGAAAGTACGTGGGCGCCGACCTCGATCTCAAGCAAGTGGGACGCGAGCTCCATGTAGCCACGGTGCTCACCGGTCACTTCCAGAAGCAGGGCACGAGCCTGCTGGTCGCGGTGGAGGCGATCGAGACCGGAACGGAACGGCTGGTGTGGCAGACCAATCTTACGGGTTCAACTCAAGACCTGATCGGCATGCAGGAGAAGCTGGCCAAGGACGTTCGTCAAGGATTGCTGCCCATGCTGGGCGCTGCCAGCGGCTTTTTGGAGACAGGCACCCGGCCCAACAATCAGGAAGCCTACGATCTTTATTTGCGCAGCATGGCCGCGTCCCACGACTCCGCCCCCACTCGAGACGCGATCAAGAGTCTGGAGCGTGCTGTCGAGCTGGATCCCAACTACGCCCCAGCCTGGGCGGAACTAGGACAACGCTATTACTACGACGCGAACTACTCGAATGGCGGCGAGCAGAGCTTCCAGGAATCCAATGCCGCCCTGGAACGGGCGCTGGCACTTGATGCGAACCTGATCGCAGCCGCCTCGCAACTGATCGTCAACCGGGTGGACCGGGGCGAGTTGGGAAAAGCCTACCAGGCTGCTTCAGCACTGGCCCAACGTCGTCCGGAAAATGCCGTAGCCCATTTCACGCTCGGCTATGTGCAGCGCTATGCCGGGATGCTCGAGGAATCGACGCGCCAATGCGACACGGCCCTCACCCTGGCCCCGGGAAATTATCAGTTCCGCTCCTGCGCCTGGGCCTTCATGGAACTGGGCAAGTTCGACCGGGCCAGAGATTTCATCCAGGTGGATGCGGGCTCCGAGTGGGCCAAAGACGCTAATCCTTCACTGTTGCTGCGCGAAGGCAGGCTGGCGGAAGCTCGCGAGGCGGTCAAGCACATGACCGATGTTCCTCAGCACCACCGCGATCTCTTGGAAGCCTGCGTGGGGCTCCGTCCGTCCTCCGAATTGGACCGCATGGCGCACGATGCCGAGACCAGCCAGCCTTCAGACCCGGACCCCGAAGCCTCTTACTATCAGGGGGCGATTTACGCCTACTGCAACAAAAAAGATGCCGCCCTCCACATGCTCAAGACTGCGATTGAGTCGAACTACTGCGCCTACTCCAATCTGCTCTCTGACCCTCTGTTGCGCGGCCTGCACAGCGATCGCAGGTTCGATGAACTGCTCACCGCTGCACATGACTGCCAGCACGCTGTGCAGGCAGCCGCCATGCCGCCAAAGCCACTGACTCGGGTAGGATTAGGCAAGCAGTCGGCGGCTAACTCTTCGTTGCCCGCGCAGTCCATATCCATATAGAAGAGGAACACCAGGAAAAATCTTGCCGCTCATCTCCGATCACCATAATCCCATTATGAAAAATGCTGGTCATGGGTTTCTGAACCCACGAGTTTTGGGCCTCCGATTTCTCCCCTTGCGTGCCCGGGGCATGCATTTTCAGGGGCGCCCGCAGAAACATTCGATTCGGACCATGGGTGTCGTCCTGCTGGCGGCCTTGGGCATGCTGGCAACGCCGACCAGGGCTCAGGCTCCCGCAACCCAGTCCGGTCCCGTCGATCCTCTGCCTCCGGACACCGGCACAGCAGGTCTAAAGCAGATGCTGATCCGCCTCCAAACCACGGCTCGCCTGATGCAGACCGTCGCGCACCCCGACGACGAGGACGGAGGCATGCTGACTCTCGAGTCTCGCGGCAAGGGAGTGACGACGCTGCTCATGACTCTGACCCGGGGCGAAGGCGGCCAGAATAAAGTGGGAAGCAATCTGTTCGATGTGCTGGGCGTGCTGCGTGCGCTGGAACTCACCGCCTCTGATCGGTACTACGGAGTGGAACAGCGTTTCAGCCGGGTGGCGGACTTCGGCTACTCCAAGAATCCGGACGAAACTTTCCAGAAGTGGGGAGGGCACGACATCCCGCTCAGCGACATGGTGCGAGTGATCCGAACCTTTCGGCCCGATGTGCTGCTGGCGCGTTTCTCCGGGACAGACCGCGATGGACACGGGCATCACCAGGCTTCCGCGATTCTTACCAAAGAAGCGTTCCACGCGGCAGCAGATCCGAAGCGGTTCCCCGAGCAGACCAAAGAAGGCTTGCAACCCTGGCAGGCCAAAAAGATTTACATCGGCAACGTCTGCGGTTTTGGGGCGAGCACATGCCCCGCGGAGAACTACACGATCCGGCTGAATACCGGACACGTAAATGCTCTGCTGGGCATGTCGTATGTCCAGTTCGCGATGGAAGGATTGCGACACCAGCTTTCGCAGGGTGCGGGCGGCTGGTCAGTTGAACCCGGCGATCGTTACACCTACTACAAACTGGTGGACTCAGTTCTTCCGCCCGCTACGGACAAAGACGGTCACGAAACAGATTTCTTCGACGGAATTGATACGAGTCTGCAGAGCCTGAGTTCCGGATTCGATGCGGCTGGAGCCAAACAGCTGGCGAACATCCAGAACAACGTAACTGAGGCGGCGAAAGCTGCGGAAAAAGATCCAGCTCGTGCGGCGGCCCCATTGCTGTCCGCAATCGAATCGATCAGCGCTCTTGAAAATAGGGCCCGCCCCGGTGAGCAGAAGCAGGATGTGCTGGCGCGTTTGCGAGAGAAAAAGTCGCAGGCCCGGATCGCGCTGAACCTCGCGCTCAATCTTTCGCTTCAGGCCTCGCTGGTTTCGCCGCCGGGCTCAAGCTCGCCACCGGCTCCTGGAGAAGACCCGCTGGCCGCGATTTCTCCCGGCCAGAAAATCACGGTCAGGGTGAAACTGCACAACGGGTCGACATACCCGGTGCAACTGCGCTCCCTGTTTCTGGAAGGCCAGGTAAACGACAGCGCGGCCAAGGAGCACGTTCCTCCTTTGCAGCCGGGGAAAGATTACGAGACGGATTTCCAGTTGGAGTTGCCGCCGAATACTCCTCCTACGCGGCCCGCGTTGCACCGAAACGATCCGGAGCGCGACGGCGTCTATACCGTGGACCAGTCGCAATACCAGACGTTGCCGTTCCCCCCACCGCCGTTTCGAGTAAGCGCTCACTATGACGTCCCCGACCTCGGCTCTTCGAACTCGCGGCCTCGACACCCAGGCCCCTACCACTAATTCTCTGCCCGAAATTTCGGCGCCCGTGCTGGTGGCGTTTACCGACGAGCAGGGAGCAGAGCAGAAGCGTCCGCTGGCTGTGGCGCCGGCGTTCTCCGTCGAACTGGAGCCGGGCGAGCAGATCGTTCCCATCGCGAATGGCTCGGAACGCAGCGTGAAGGTGGGGGTGAGTTCGAATCTGACCGGCGTTTCCAGCGGCAGTCTCCGTCTGGAGGCGCCCCGCCGGCTGGCGGATCGAGCCTAAACAGATTCCCGTGGAGTTGCGCGAGCGCGGGGACAAGAAACATTTCGAATTCAAGGTCGCTCCGGGAAGCTTGAAAGAAGGTCACAGCGCAGATTCGCGCGGTGCTGACCACAGGTGGAAAGAATTACAGCGAAGGCTACAACTTGGTGACTCGCGAAGACCTGGCCAGTGCGTACTACTACCAACCTGCGCTGCAGCGCGTCAGCATCGTGGATGTGAAAGTCCCAAAAGGTCTCAAGGTTGCGTACATCCCCGGTGCCGGGGATGAAATTCCGACGGTGCTCCAGCAGATCGGGATTGATGTCTCGCTGCTCCCGGCGGAGAAACTTGCCGGCGAAAACCTGGCGCAATACGGAACCATTGTTCTCGGCATTCGTGCATACGACACCCAGAAGGATGTCGCAACCAACAACAAGAAGTTGCTGGATTACGTTTCGGGAGGCGGCACCCTGATCGTGCAATACAACGCCAGCACCGGCGACTTCAACAGCGGCCACTTCACTCCGTTCCCCGTGACTCTGAGCCGGGGCCGCGTCTCAGTCGAGGAAGCCCCGCTAGAGATTCTGGCTCCCGAGGACAGCGTCTTCCACTACCCCAACCAGATCACGCCGCACGATTTCGACGGCTGGGTGCAGGAGCGAGGTTTGTATTTCGCAGACCAGTGGGACAGTCATTTCCGGCCTCTGCTGTCATCTCACGATCCAGGCGAGCCGCCACTCAAAGGCGGCCTGCTGCGGGCGCGGTACGGCAAAGGCACATACATCTACACCGGATACGCTTTCTTTCGCCAACTGCCCGCCGGAGTACCGGGAGCAATTCGGTTGTATGTGAACCTGCTGGGCGCAGGACACGAGTAGATCCGTCGTTGGTCGTTGGCCGTTGGTCGTTGGCCTCCGGTCGCTCAGTACGTATTGGAAGCCATCGGCAAGATGGCTTCCGCATGAGACAAGCTCGCGCATTTGGAAATGCACCCTATGGCTAAGGGGAACGACCAACGACCAAGGACCAACGACGGTTTCCAGGCCGACGACCGACAACCGACAACTGACGACTCTCCCCCTCTCATTCGCGGAATTGGCGTGAGCAGCGCCACGGCGCTGAACATGATCGACATGATCGGGGTGGGGCCGTTCATCACCATCCCGCTGATCGTGGGCGCGATGGGCGGACCGCAGGCCATGCTGGGCTGGATCCTGGGCGCGATCTTCGCCATGTGCGACGGGCTGGTGTGGGCGGAACTGGGCGCGGCCATGCCCAAGTCGGGTGGATCGTACAACTACCTGCGCGAGATTTATGGCCCGCGCCGTCTGGGACGGTTGATTTCGTTTCTCTTTATCTGGCAGCTTTCGTTCAGCGCGCCGCTTTCGATGGCGTCGGGAGCGATTGGGCTGGCTGGTTACGCGTCCTACTTCTGGCCTGGGCTCGAACGTCAATACGCGGACTATCTGTGGGAATTGCACGTTCCATTGCTGGGACCGTTGCAAGTGCGCTGGCTGATGTCGGGAGCCACGTTCGTTGCAATCTGGTATTGTCGTGCTGGCCGTGATCCTGCTCTACCGCAAAATCACCAGCATCGGCTGGATGTCGAAGCTGCTTCTGGCCGGGGTGCTGGTCACCATCGGCTGGATCATCATTGCGGGATTCACTCACTTCAATGCCGCGCGCGCCTTCAGCTTTCCGGCCGGGCGCTTTCACTCTGTCGCACAATTTTTTCCTGGGGCTGGGCTCGGCCATGCTCATCGCCACTTACGACTATTGGGGCTACTACAATGTTTGCTTTCTGGGCGATGAAGTAAAGGATCCGGGCAAGACCATCCCGCGGGCGCTGCTGCTATCCATTCTTTTGGTGGGATGTCTATACGTGTTGATGAACATCAGCATCCTGGGGGTGGTGCCCTGGCAGGAAATCACATACACCGGCCACTCCAATCGCGGTTTGTATGTGGTTTCGATTTTCATGCAGAAGATTTACGGGACCTGGGCGGCAAATCTGGTCACCGCCCTGGTGATGTGGACGGCATTTGCTTCGGTCTTCTCGCTGCTGCTGGGCTACTCCCGCGTGCCTTACGCGGCGGCGCTTGACGGCAATTATTTCCAGGCCTTCGCCCGGGTGCATCCGCAGCACCGCTTCCCTTACGTTTCGTTGCTGGCTCTGGGTGGAGTGGCGGTGCTGTTTTGCTTCTTTTCGCTGGCCGACGTGATCGCCGCGCTGGTGGTGATTCGCATCACGCTGCAGTTCCTGGTGCAGGCCATCGGCGTGATCGTGTTGCGCATCCGGCGACCTGATTTGCCTCGTCCTTTTCGCATGTGGCTGTATCCTCTGCCGGCCTTGCTGGCCTCAATCGGATTTATCTTTGTGCTGGTCTCGCGCACCAACTCGCTGAAGCAGGTGCGCTACGCGCTGGTCATCCTGATTACCGGCATCGCCATTTACCTGGTGCGGGCGTGGCGCAATCGGGAATGGCCGTTTGACACTCAGTCCGGTCGCGGCGGACGGGACGGCGAGCCACTGACTACAATGTCGGAAGCGATCAAAACTCCGGCGCCCGCGAGCCTGCCTCCGCAGCGGGCAAATTCGGCCTGGGCTCCTCTGGGCGAGCCGCTCTTCCGCTCGCTTTGGATCGCTGCCGTAATTTCCTACACCGGAACCTGGATGCAGAACGTCGGCGCGGGCTGGCTGATGACGCAGCTCACCATGTCTCCATTGATGGTCAGCCTGGTCACGGCCGCCACTACGCTGCCGGTATTTCTGGTGATCCTGCCGGCGGGCGCTCTGGCGGACATGGTTGACCGCCGGCGATTTCTGCTCATCACCCAGAGCTGGATGGTCGTAGCCGCCGGAGTGCTGGGCGTGCTCACGCTCTACCACCATGTCACGCCGTGGATGCTTTTGCTTTTCACTTTCATCCTCGGACTGGGCGCGGTCATGAACGACCCCGCCTGGCAGGCCATCACACCGGAGGTCGTTCGCCCGGAAAATCATGCCCCCGCGGTGGCCCTGAATTCTGTGGGCTTCAATCTCGCCCGCGCCTTCGGTCCGGCGCTCGGCGGACTGGTGATTGCAGCGGCGGGCTCGGGGGTTGCGTTCCTGCTCAATGCGGCATCATTTTTCGGCGTGATCTTCTTTCTGTACCGCTGGAAGCGTCCGCACTACGAACACGTCGCCACCGGACGGGTGCGCGATGCTCTGGTCGCGGGTCTGCGTTATGTTCGCGGCGCGCCGCAGGTGCGGTCCATCCTGATCCGGACGGGGGCTTTCAGCCTGGCCGCCAGTTCCCTGCCCGCGCTGCTGCCGATTCTGGCTCGTCCGCATGGCGCGACTGGATACGGCCTGCTGCTGGGATTCTTCGGCCTCGGCGCTCTGGCCGGCGCGGCCGTTCTGCCGCGCGTGCGCAATCGCTTCTCCGTGGATGGGCTGGTCGCCTTCGACATCCTGCTCTTCGCCGCCATGACCTTTGCCGCCGGACGCGTCCAGACATTTTCTCTGCTCTGTCTGGTATTGTTTGCCAGCGGCACGGCCTGGATCGGAATCCTGGCCTGCCTGAACATCGCGGCGCAGACCATGTGTCCGTCGTTTCTGCGGGCGCGCGCGCTGTCGATGTACCTGCTGGTTTTGCAGGGAGGCATGGCATTGGGCAGCACGGTCTGGGGAGCTCTGGCGACCCGAGTCGGCGTCCCGACAGCTCTGTTGTGTTCAGCGGTGGCGATGGTCGTGGGACTGCTGGCAGTCCGCCGCCATCGCCTGACGTCGCAGCAATTGGAGCTAACGCCGTCAGTCGTCCGAGATTAAGTGTGGGCGCGAGCGTCCCGCTCGTGCCGGCGAGCGTACAGTGCTCGGCTGCGGTCAGTCGCTTTGTCGAGCTGCTCGCTACGGACGCCGAGGGCGGCTGTCCGCGCTTACATTCAGATCTTCAAAAATCGACCGCACTTCAAGGAGAAACTCAATGAAGAAGTTTCACACCGTATGCGCCTGTTTGCTCTTGCTCAGCGGCATCGCTCTCGCTCAAGCCGCCAAACCTGCGGAACCCAAAACCGTGAGCCAGGTTCTCGACCGCTCCGTCACCAACGTGGAGAACGAGTTCGTCCCCGCAGCCGACGCCATGCCCGAGGACAAGTACTCCTTCGTTCCGACGACCGGCGAGTTCAAGGGCGTCCGCACCTTCGCCCAACAGGTCAAGCACGTGGCCGCAGTCAACTACATATTGGCCGCCGCTATTCTGGAAGAGAAATCACCGGTGGACACGGGCGGAGAAAACGGCCCGGACTCGGTGACGAGCAAAGCTGACATCATCAAATACTTGAAGGATTCCTTCGCATACCTTCATAAAGCGACATTAAGCGTCAACGAAAAGAACCTGGTTGCCCCCATTAAGAACCCCTTCGGCGAAGGCACTGCGACCCGCCTGGCGCTGGCCACCGGGGCCGTGGGCCACTGCTTCGACCACTACGGACAGATGGTCGAATACCTGCGTCTGAACGGCATTATTCCGCCCGCCAGCCGCTCGTAAACAAACCTGGCCGGTTGAGGAGAGAGGCGTATTTGTCCCTCAGCCGACCCCTCTTTCCCCTATGGCACGAGAGTGCCATTTACAGTTCCGGGCGCCGACCGTAGTTTACTGGCTTCCCGTGATTCTGTAGAGAAGCTTGCCTGACAAGTATTGGTACTTCCACAGGATGCTACCGTGAGCGCCCGTGTCGATGGGCGAAGCGGTCCGGGAAAAGAGTCCCAGGAGTGGTGGAAATGAAAACCAGGAAACATCGTCGGATCACGCCGTCGTCATCGAGCGCCGCCTTCGGGCGCGATGCCCGGCGCGAGATCGAGCACTTCAAGAGAGCTCTTAATTCTTATGCGGATCGCTTTGCCAGCGAACCCCATCTGAGTTTTGAACAGCATTTCTTCCGCCTCGCGGCCACAAGCCGGCTGGCGGAAGGAGAAGAGCGGCGCCGTAGTTAGGCAGCGTCGCCGGGTCCAGGCTTTGCCCCGGCCAGCTCCTTGTTTGGTGATCGCAGTAGCGATTAGTTCCGCTTTGAGTCCGTGCGCTTGAAGCTGCCTACGCACTTGCGCCTTGGCGCGTTCTGCGCCGACTCTTGTCATCCAGAAAAATCAGTACCGACGGCCCAGCTCCGCTCAGGGCCGCGCCCAGGATGCCAGGAGTGCCGGCCGCCAGCGTCTGCAGCGCCGGCAACAGCGGACACAAGGGAGCACGATAAGGCTGATGCATACGGTCGTCGAGCGCCGAGGCCAGAAGGTCGCGACGGCCCTGCACGAACGCCGCCAGCAGCAACATGGAATTCTGAACGTTGGTGACAGCGTCTGCCCGCGAATATTCCGATGGAAGCACGCGGCGAGCTTCTTCGGTCGCTAGCGCCTCGTCCGGAACCGCCAGCAGCAGCGGCCACTTCCCTTTCGGAATTACGCAGGCGACTTGAGCTTCGCTCTCGGCGGACATTCTCGCCACCGCCAGTCCGCCCATCCAGCAGGCCGCCGCGTTATCGGGATGATGTTCCCGCCGCGATGCTTCGCCGACGATTCGGCTGTCCGTCCAGCGCAACTTTGCCGAAGTGCACGGCCAGCGACAATCCCGGCTAGTCGAGCGGCGGCCGACGAGCCGCATCCCTTGCCGATCGGGATCTGGTTGTCGATCTTCAGGAAGAGCGGTTGCACCGGCTTGCCAGCGTCTTGCAAGACTTCACGATAGGTCGTCAGGATGAGATGATTTTCCACCCGGCCGCAGATATCAGCGTCGCGACCTCGCGCAGTGATGGAAAATTCATCGCGCGCCCGCGGCGCGGATTTTCAGGAACAATCCGAAGGCAAGAGCCGCGGCGTCAAATGCCGGGCCCAGATTGGCGGACGTTGCAGGCAGCACCAGTTCGAGTGAAGAGCTAGCACGATTCTTCTTTGCGGTTTTCATTCGTCGGGATTTCAGCGCCGCCAATCGAGGGTAAGCTGAGCTTGCAAATCTGCTGATCGCGAGAGGTCATGTTCGGCATCCGTGCAGATGCGCGCTAGATCCTTCGGGATTGAAGTCCCTCAGGATGACGCCGAGCCTGAGAAATGGCTGACGACCTAACTTCACTTCTCGGATCAGTCTGCTCCGCGTACTCCAGCACCTTCACCACAGCATTCGCGGTGGCGTCGAGCACCATGGGAGCGCGCTGCCGAGGAGCCAGGACCTCGGCCGCTTCCTCTTCGTGCTCGGTGCCTGCAAACAGGTCTCCGCGATGGAACTTGAGCGTGAAATCGGGATCCTTGAGCAGGTTGCCGGTCAGGATCAGCACCACGGACTCGTTCTTCTTCACGAACCCCTGTTTGACCAGCTTCTTCAATCCGGCAAGGGTGACCGCCGATGCGGGCTCGCAGCCGATGCCATCCGCCCCAATCTCCGCCTTGGCCAATGCCATTTCAACTTCGCTGACTTGCTCCACCGTGCCGCCGGTCGCCGTCGATCACGCGCACGGCTTTTTTCCACGAAGCTGGACTTCCAATCTTGATAGCAGTTGCCATCGTCTCAGCATGGACCGAGATGAGTCCCTTCCCGCCCGTCTCGCGCATGGTTCGCACCAGCGCGTTGGCGCCCTCGGCCTGGATCACCGAAAGCTTGGGGAGCCTGGTGATGAGACCAAGATGCTTCATCTCCAGCAGCGCCTTACCGATGGCGGAAGAATTCCCCAGGTTCCCTCCCGGAACAACAATGTGGTCGGGCGGCTGCCACTCGAAGCGCTCCATCAACTCGACGGCAACGGTTTTCTGGCCTTCAACACGATACGGGTTCACCGAGTTCAGCAGATACACCGGCATGCGCTGCACCACTTCATCCAGCACGCGCATGCAGCCATCGAAGTCAGTCTTCAATTGGCAGGTCACGGCGCCATAGTCCAACGCTTGTGAAAGTTTTCCCCAGGTGATCTGGCCTTGCGGAATCAGGACCAGGCTGCGCATTCCCGCACGCGCCGCATAGGCCGCCATCGAAGCCGAGGTGTTGCCCGTTGAGGCGCAGGCCACCCAGCGAAAGCCTCCCTGCCGGGCGAAGGACGCGGCCGCAGTCATGCCGGTGTCCTTGAACGATCCCGTAGGATTCATGCCCTGATGTTTGGCGAAGAGCTGTTCAACTCCGGCAGCGCGTCCACAAGAAGGCAGTTCGTAAACCGGCGTGTTCCCTTCGCGCAGGGTGATGACGTACTTCCAGTCCTGCAAAGCGGGAAGGATTTCACGAAAACGCCAGACGCCGCTTTCATCAAGGGGATTCCATGAAATGCGGCGCTGCAGCCAGAGTTTCTTGAGGCCGGCTGCGTCCAGGCCTGCGGCACGCATGCCGGCGCTCGTCTTCCAGCCCGGAAAATCCACTTCCAGCAGGTCGCCGCACTGAGCGCAGCGGACGCTCTTGGCGCCCTCTTCGCCCACGGCTGCGCACGCAATGCAACGCAATTGCGATACGCCGGTCTCCAAGTTGGATGCCAATGCGGCCTGGTCAGTCATTCACTTCTAAGCATACGGGATGGATGAATCACTTGTCTCCACGCAGGTATTGATCTGTCTTGTTAATCCAGTCGGCGCGCGGCGGATTAAAGATATCGAGATCAACCGTGTCCTCCAGGGCTTCCGCCTTATGCGGCATGTGCGAAGGGATGGTCAAGACCTCGCCGGCATTTACCACAATCTCTTTGCCGTCAATCCAGAACTTTAGTGCGCCTTCCAGAATATAGGTGAACTGCTCATTGTGATGGCTGTGCAATGGGATGATGCAGCCTTTCTTCATCAGCACGCGCGCCACCATGATGGCCTGACCGACAACAAATTGCCGCTGCAGCAGCGGGTTCAGGTCTTCCAGGTCGACGGTATGCCAGGGAACGTGTTTCAAGTCCACCTTGCTGGCACCGCTCTTTTTCGTTGCGCTACGACGACCGCTTCGAGATCCGCCGGTCCTGCGCCCGACTGATCCCGCCTGCTTCCGTTTTGTCGCGACGGATTTTACTTTTGCCATTTCAGCACACCTTTCCCTGGAAATCTTCGAGACGCGGCCACAATCGTACCAGTTTCTTTTGCTCCCTTCGCGGTGTCCTTTGCGACCTTGGCGGTTAGAAGATCTTGCCCGTACAGGCGGCAAAGGAAGGCCTTGCCCCGTTTCTTCGTGAACGTTACCCTTGGAACGTTCGGCAGGTGAAGGAGTAGGCATGAAAAAGCACAAGCACCATCCGGAAACGGAAGCGGTTCGCGCCGGCACCGATCTGCACAAGAAAAATGGACCGGTCACTACGCCGATCTACCAGACTTCTACTTTTGAAGTCAGGGACAGCGATGAGCAGCTGCGCGCCACCTCCAGCGACATGTTTTACACGCGCTACGGCAACCCCACGAGCACGGTGGCGGAAAAATCGGTTGCGGAACTGGACGGCGCCGACGCCGCGCTGCTCTTCGCTTCTGGCATGAACGCCATCACGACATCGATCCTGGCCCTATTGAAAGGTGGCGATCATGTTGTCGCCCAGCGGGACATTTACGGCGGCGCTACAAAATTCTTCAGCCAGTGGCTGCCCAAACTCGGCATCGAAACTACATTCGTGGACACTACCGAATACGATCAGCATGCCCGCGCCATTCGTCCCCACACGAAATTGCTCTATCTGGAATCGCCGACCAATCCATTGCTGCGCGTGGTTGATCTGCAAAAAGTGACTGCCCTGGCAAAACAGCACAATCTCATCACCTTTATTGACAGCACTTTTGCCACGCCCATCAACCAGCGCCCGGCGGACTTCGGCATTGATCTGATCATGCACTCCGGCACCAAATATTTCGCCGGCCATGCCGACCTGATCTGCGGCATCGTCGCGGGACGCCAGGATCTCATTCAGAAGATCCATGAAACTCGCACCACGCTGGGCGGAGTTATGGATCCCGCATGCCGCCTGGCTGCTGCTGCGTGGCATCAAGACGCTGGCGGTGCGAGTGCAGCGCCAGAATGACAATAGCCTGCGCGTCGCCCGATTTCTGGCGCAACATTCCAAGGTGGCGCGCGTGCACTATCCCTTCGTCGAAGGCCATCCCCAGCGTGCCCTGGCCATGGAGCAGATGCACGGCGGCGGCGGCGTCCTGAGTTTTGAAGTGGACGGCAGCGGAGAAGATGCGCGGCATCTATCAGAAGCGCTGCGCTTGTTCACGCTTGCGCCCAGCCTGGGGGGGGTGGATTCACTGGTCAGCCTGCCCGTGCTCACATCGCACGCGATGATCTCAGCCGAGCATCGTCAGAAGATGGGAGTGACAGACCAACTGATCCGGTTATCGGTAGGAATCGAAAATGCTGACGACCTGATCGCCGATCTGGAACAGGCCCTGACTGTCGTGGCCGGAAGCCGCCAGCACGCGCTGTCATCGTGAGCGGAGTGCTTCGCGCAGCGAAGCCGCCACGGAGTCCGAAGGACCCCATCGTGTTGTGGGTGCGATAGCGTTAGAGGCGCGATATCACCACGGCTGTGCTTACTGGGAACAAAGTCCCCCGATACGCAGGGGTCAGTTGCGCTGGTAGGAGTGCTTCGAGTGCGTGTGTGCTTCGCTTTCGCGAAGCACACACTCCGCTCAGAGTTTATGACTTTTTTGAATTTATGACCAGTTTGTCGTCGTAACTATTTTGTTTGCAACCTCGATTTTTGACGACATCAAAAAAGTCACAAACTCTCAGGATGACAGCTAGAAAATAAACTTCGCTCCGAGTTGCAAGATGCGTGGGCTGTAGGCTACGCCCGTTTGCAGGAAGTTGGATCCTGGCCCCACAAACGTGCCCGTGCCAGAGGAGAAAGCTGTGCCAGCTCCACCCGCGTCGCCCGCCAACGGCCCCCACTCCGTGTGGTTGAACAGGTTGAAGGCTTCCACCCGGAACTCGAAGGCCATGCTCTCCTTAATTGCAAAGTGCTTGAACAAAGCCATATCGAAGTTCCAACGGCTCGGGTTGCGCAGGAAGTTTCGTCCCGTGTCCCCCAGCGTCAGGCCGCGCGGGGCAACAAAAGCATCCGGATTTGCAATGAACGGCCCAAATCCCGATTCAGGTGCAAATTGAGGCACATTCTGATGCGGATCCGAAACAACATCGGCGTAGGACTGACCGGCGCCCGCGTTCGACGCTACGCCGTTGCCCAGTCCAGCATTGTCCGGATTCTGCGCCCCGTTGTACACGCTGAAGGGCGTTCCCGTTTGCCAATTGGCGATACCGGAGAGTTCCCAGCCACCCAGCAGTCGGTTCATCAGCCCTGATCCCTTCAGGAACGGCAGATCATAGACATAGCTGACGCTAAACATATGACGCTCGTCGAAGTTGGAGGAGGCCCGGAAGGCCCTGGGGTCGTATGCATTCAAAATGCCGCCGTCGCCGAACAATCCGCCGTCGGACGCATCGTCAATCGAATGGCTGTAAGTGTAGGAGGCGTTCAGCTGTAGCGCCCCAACGCTCCGCCGCAGGGAGGCTTGTAGCGCATTGTAGTTTGATGAGGAGCCATCATCCAGGCGACTGATGTCACCAAACCCGCGGAACGGCCGGAAAGGATTCGCATCGTTACCGCAAGCCACCAACAAATTGGGTGTCACCTGGGCAGTTACCGGAGTTCCATTCACGGTCAAGGCGTCGCAGTCGGTGTTAAAGGTCGGCGACGTCGGATCGCTATCAATTGGTTCGCCAAGCGCGTAGGGATTCTGGCTCAAGGGCACCGGATGCAACTGGTTGAGTTCGTACTTCCGTCCCAAATGTGTCCCCTTGCTGGCCACATAAGAAATTGTAGCGACAGTATTCCGCAGGATCTCGTGCTGAATATCGAGGTGCCATTGCTGGACGTACGGCCAGACTGCCTTATCGGGAACCGAAATCACATTGAGTGGAAACAGAAGTCCCGATGCACTCCCGATGTTGCCGTATCCGACAACGTTGAACTGCGTGGGAGCCTGGACCAACGGTGGCGATCCTTCCAGCGCTTCCGTATTGGCTTCATTTCCATTGGTATGCTCGAAAAATATTCCATATCCGCCGCGAATGGCGGTTTTTCCATCGCCTTTGGGATCGAAGGCAAAGCCAATGCGGGGTGCCGGATTGAATAGATGTCCCTTCATGCAGCCCGCCGGGACTCCGGCAACTCCACATTGCACCATGCCGTTAAAGGGATCTCCCGTTCCCGGCACAATGGCTCCCGGTTGCCCCGTGAGAGTGCCATTGGCATCGTCGACCTGAGGGGCGTTCGCCGCTTTCCATGCCGCCGGATCAAAGTTGAAGGCCTGATGGTAGCGTTCGCGGTAGGTGCCAAAAAGACTCAACCGAAGGCCGAGGTTCAATGTGAGTCGCTTGGTGACGTGGAAGTCATCCTGGAAGTAGGGTTCCAGTATCTTGTAACGGTTGTAATACTTGGGCTGCGTGCTGGCTTGTCCAAAGCTGGCAACGTTGCCCAATAACAAGTCGGCAAAAGGGTTGCCACTGGAGACCGGAGAGGAATTATCGAAATTAAGAAATCCACCCACTGACGGTTCCGTGGCGCTAAGCTCGTTTTTTTGTGCTGCGACGAAATAAGCTCCGAATTGCAGGTTGTGCCGGCCAATGATCTTGGTCACGTTATCTCGGTACGAGTAGGTAGGATTCGAGTTATAGGGACCGTTGGGAATGTAGCCCGGGTCTTGCCCAAAGCCGTCGCTCCCATAAGCACCGCCCGCGCCGCCAGTAATCTGGAAACCTGGCAGTTTGCCCCCGTTATCAGTCGCGGGGAACAGGCTTCCGATACCGAGGCCGGCAGGCCGCTTCCACGCATCAGGGTTCGGAGTACCAGTGCTCGTCAGCACGATGTGATCGGTGGTGTAGCTGAAAACAAACTCGTTCAGCAACGTGGGCGAGGCGGTGGCTGTCAGGCGCGCCACCATCGACTTCGCCGGTCCGACAAAGTTTGTCTGGACCGTGGGGAACGATCCGGCATTTGTCCACAAAGGAACGGCGGTTACGGTATCCCACGAATCATGCGCGTAGCGGAACATCACACGCATCTTGGAATTGAGATTGTGGTCCACGCGAATCAGTTCCTCGCGCCAATTGGTAGGCTGCGCGGGTGCGGCTACAAAGAGATTCGATCCCGACGTGGGGAGAGGAATCATACCCAGGAGGGGCGCCGCACTGGGATCCACGGGGATCGGTCCCAGGCTTCCATCAAATGCAGCACCCGTCCTCGGATCAGTGGGACAGTCCGCTCCCGGGCAAACATCAGTGAAATCCCCGCCTCGTTCCGCCACCGAAGGGACGATCTGGTTGAAATTCTGTCCGGGGACGCGATCCCGCCGCCATTCCTCGGACCAGAAGAAGAAAGTCTTGTCCTTTTTTTGGTTGTAGAGGCCTGGAATATAAACCGGACCACCGATGGTATAGCCCCAATCGTTTTTCTTGTATTCGGGTACTGTGGGCTGGAAGTGAGGCGCAGCGTTGAACATATCATTGCGCACGAATTCATACACGTCGCCGTGGAACGAACTGGTTCCTGATTTGGTCTCGGTTTCGATGGTGCCAGAGCCGTTGCGGCCATACTGCGCACCATAGTTGGACGTGAGCACGCGCACTTCGGCAATGGCGTCGACACTCGGAGTGACGTTCAGGGTGGCATTGCTGCCGTTGTCCATGTTGTCACCGCCGTCCAGTTCCCAGTTGTTGTATTCCAACCGGCCGCCGTTCACGCTGTAGTTTGTGTTTGCGGTGATGCCGTACTGCCCCTCGGAGGAACCCGTCTGATTGCTGACCCCAGGGGTGAGGGTAATGAGTTGGGTGAAAACGCGCCCATTCAGTTGCAACTGGCTGATCTCCTTCCCTGTTACCGTTCCGCCCAGTTCATTAGTCTGCGTCTCGACGGCGGCGACGGGCGTTCCTTCCACCGTAATTTCTGCCCCCTCCGTACCTATTTGCAATGCTGCATCAGCCCGCGCCTTTTGCGCCACCCGCAGAATGATTCCACCGGCCTCATACTTCTTAAAGCCGGCCGCGGAAATCGACAATTTGTAAGGGCCCGGCGGCAAGCCCCCGGCCAGGTACTCGCCTTCGCCGTTCGTGCTTGTCACTCGGCTGATACCACGCTCCGGACTGCTTACCGTGACCTGCGCGTTAGGGACCGCAGCGCCGCTCGGATCGGTGACCGTACCCGTGATGGAAGCGGTGTCCTGACCCCAGGCCGCCAGCGAAAGAGAGAGGCAAAGACAAACAACCAGCCAAAGCGCGCGGGACTTCATAGATACCCCCGAATATTTTTCAAGCCAATATTTTTTCAACCCACGAAGGTTGCTGAAAACAGTTTCAACCAGAATCCTACTTGTGTTCTTTCCTTCACGCGGAAACAAATGACGTCCGCATCCGTCCGGTAACCCTGCGTTGCCTCCGCCGGGGGGCAATTTGCATGAAAGGGTTTATTAAAACGAATCAATGGCTCGAATATTGCGTTAGTTCGACAGCCAGTGTCAAGGAAAAAAGGCGGAAAATAATACCGACCGGCTCTTTAAATGACCGGCGAACCCCGATTTTTGACCGGGTTTCTGCCTAGAGCAGGCTTCGGGTGGACTCTCGCACCGCTAATTCCGGTGCCATCTTGCGGTGTACTGCCGTTATTTCCCGTTTCTCCAGTACGGCATTGATCCGTTCGATCGCCAGATTCGCCGCCATCGCCCCCATCGCTTCCATGGGTTGGCGAATGGTGGTGAGCGGCGGAGTATACAGACTGCAAGCCGCGACATCGTCAAACCCAATCACCGAGCAATTTTCCGGGACACGCAGACCGGCCTTCGCCATTGCACGTATCGCACCAAACGCCGTCATGTCGTCAAAGGCCATCAACGCAGTAAAGGGCCGCTTCCGTTTGATCAGTTCCTCCGTTAATTTGTAGCCCGCTTCAAAACTTGAAATTGGATCACCCGATTCCGGAAGGTCCACGATCAGCCGCGGATCGAGTTCGAGACCCGCGTTCTTGGCGAATGACCGGACCCCCTGCCAGCGAGGCGCACTGTCTCCCAAAGTCTTGGGCCCGCGGATGAACGCAATTTTGCGGTGTCCCAGCGAGTGCAGGTGTTCGACCGCCGAGTACCCTCCCAGCTCGTTGTCTACGATCACCGAGCTGACGGAATCGGTCTGCAGCTCGCGCGCGATCATCACGCTGGGAATGCTGCTCTTTTCGAGATCCGCCAAAACATCGATATCCACAAACAACCAGTTGGCCAGGACGATCAAAGCTTCCACGCGGCGATCCAGCAGCATCTCCAGATAGCGCTCGAACCGGCTGCGCTCATTGTGCACATCGGTCAGGATGGGTAGAAAGGAAGATTGATAAAGAGAGTTTTCAATGCCCCGCAGGATCAGGGTGCAGTACGGATCGGTCATGTCGAACACCATCACGCCGACGGTGTGACTGCGTTTGCTGCGCAGCGAACGGGCAAACAGGTTGGGACGATAGCCGAGTTTTTTGGCCGCCTTTTCAATTCGTTTCTTCGTCGCCGGCGGAATGTAGCGCGCCAAAGGAGCGTCGTTGAGGACGATAGACACGGTGGTCGAGGAAAAGCCACTCTCCTTGGCCACGTCACGAATAGTGATCACCGAAGTCTTGACCATAAGGAATACTGCAATTAGCAATTAGCAATTAGCACATTAGCAATTAGCTGGCGATTTTCACTTAGCTCATTGCCAAGTGCTAGTTCCACTTGTCCGCTTGAATTTCAGGCCGTCGCTGGCGGACACTACAGCAGAGTGAAATCACTGTCAAGGCTCCTCGCCCCGGTTTTGTTCGTCCTGTTCGCGTTCTCGTCCAGCGTGAAGACTCAGACTGCATCCGCGCAGGCGCTTACTGTAGGCCCCCAGCAATTATTTCAGCAGGGCGAAGCCGCCTTGAAAAAAAATAATCTCGATTTGGCCGAGCATTCTTTTCGTGCGGTGCTGGCCCAGGACCCGCAGGCTGCCGGCGCATACGCCAACCTGGGCGTGATTTACATGCGGCGCAAGCAATGGCCGCAGGCGCTCGAGATGCTGCACAAGGCCGAAACACCTGGCGCCGCAAATCCCCGGAATTCGTCTCAACGTCGGGCTGGCCTACTACCGGCAAAACAACTTTCGCGCCGCCATCGCTCCTTTTGAATCGGTGGTACACGACGCCCCGGATTCCTACCAGGCGCGTTACCTGCTCGGACTTTGCTACTTCTTCACCGAACGCTATGCCGATGCTATCAGCATGCTCGAGCCGCTCTGGCCTCAGGCTTCGAATCAGCTGAACTATCTATACGTCCTGGGGATTGCCGCCGGCAAGTCCGCCCGTCCCGAGTTAGAGCAGCGCGCCCTGGGAAAGCTCGTCGAAAGCGGACAGGATTCCGCCGAGTTGCATCTTCTTCAAGGTAAGGCGCACATCAACCGCGAAGAGTATGACGATGCCATCAAAGAGCTCGAACTCGCCGCCCAGGCCAATCCAAAACTTCCCTTCGTTCACTTCAATCTGGGAATTGCTTACTACAAGAAACAAGAACTGGCGCGCGCCAAAGAGGAATTCTCGAAGGACGCAGCCCTCGAACCCGACGTGGCTTACAACTACGATCAGCTTGGACTGGTCAACTCGCTCTTGGGAAACACCCAGGAAGCGGTGACGCAATCTGCGCAAAGCATTGCGGCTTGATCCTTCGCTGGCCAGCTCCCGCTACCAGTTGGCTCAAATCTATCAGCATGAAGGCAAATACGCTCAGGCCCTGGCCGAGATCGATGCGGCGCTCAAACTCGATCCCGCCAGTTCCAGCGTCCACTACTTGCGCGGGCAACTGCTGCAACGCCTCGGCCGGACCCAGGAAGCCCGCGCCGAAATGGACGCCACCACGAAGATGATGAACCAGCAGCGCGACAAGCGACAGAAAGAACTTTATGGCGGGCCCGCGCCCAATCCCGAGCTCACGCAGGAACCACAGTAGTCCTGCTTTTTGGTAGACTGAGGGCCACTCGCGGCTTACTCCACCGTCTCGTCGGCTCTCTCAAGGATGGAATGTTGGTGAAGGAGTTCCTGTCATGAAAGCACTGAAAATTATCGGGATCGTCGTTGTCGCTCCTCCTGCTCGTCGCCATTGCTCTTCCCTTCCTGATCAATGTAAACAGCTTCCGCCCCAAGCTTGAGTCGGCGCTTACCGAGGCACTCGGCCGGGAGGTCAAAGTCGGCAATCTGAGTCTTTCCATCCTTTCCGGAAGCGTTTCGGCGGAGGACCTTTCGATCGCCGACGACCCGGCGTTCAGCAAGGACCCCTTCATCCGCGCCAAGTCGCTGAAGGTGGGCGTGGAAGTGATGCCGCTGATCTTCTCCAAGACTTTGCACGTCACCGACATCACGCTGGACAAGCCCGAGATCGCCCTGCTGCGTGACGCCTCCGGGAAATGGAACTTTTCCAGCCTGGGAAACAAGTCCGAGGCGGCGAAACCGGCTCCCGCCAGCGGACCGTCGTCCACCCCAGATCTCTCGGTCAGCAAGCTCGACGTGAAGGACGGCCGCCTGTCGGTCAACCGCGCGAACTCTTCGATCAAACCTCACGTGTATGACAACGTGGACATCAGCGTGCGCGATTTCTCACCCACGTCGCAGTTCCCTTTCACCATCACCGCCAATCTTCCCGCTGGCGGCACCGCAAAACTTGAGGGCAAGGCGGGCCCGATCAACTCCGCGATGTTTCGGCAAGTCCGATCGAGGCGCAAATCAACGTCAAGGGCCTCGACCTGACGGCCTCGGGATTCGTTGAGCCGTCCACCGGAATTGCGGGCGTCGCCGACTTTGACGGCACGCTCAACTCCGACGGAAAGCGTACTGCGCACCAGCGGAACGCTGAAGGCCGACAAGCTCAAGCTGGCGGTGAAGGGCACGCCCGCCACCCGAGCCGGTGACGGTGAAATACGCCACCGACTACGACCTGAAAAAGCAGGGCGGAACTCTGACCCAGGGCGACGTCACGCTGGGCAAGGCTTTGGCCAAGCTCACCGGCACTTATCAGAGCCAGGGCGAGTCCACGATATTGAACATGAAGCTCAACGCCGACGGCATGCCGGTGGACGACCTCCAGACCATGCTGCCCGCACTCGGCATCATTCTGCCTTCCGGATCGAAGCTGCAGGGCGGGAACGCTTTCCGTCAATGTGGGAATTACGGGCCCGGTTGACAAGTTGGTGATCGTCGGCCCGATTCGCCTGTCGCAAACCAAGCTCGCGGGCTTCAATCTCTCCTCCAAGATGTCCGCGATTTCGGCGTTGTCCGGAGCGCAGAGTGGATCGGACACCTCGATCCAGAATCTGAGCACGGATGCGCGTGTGGCCCCCGAGGGCGTGCGCACGCAGAACATCAACCTGACGATTCCTGCGCTCGGAACGGTCACGGGAAATGGAACCATCAGCCCGGCTGGAGCGCTCGACTACAAGATGAACGCGAGCCTTTCGGGCGGCGCGGTGACCGGGCTTACCCAACTGGCGGGCATCGGCGGCGAAGGCGGCAAGAGCAGCGGCATTCCCTTCTTCATCCAGGGCACAACTTCAGATCCGAAATTCATGCCCGACGTGAAGGACATGGTGGGTGGTCAGCTGAAAGGCGGCCTGGGCGGCGCGCTGGGTGGATTGATGGGAGGAAAGAATTCTTCCGGAAACTCTCCTTCTCCCGTGGACGCGCTGGGTGGCCTGTTCGGGAAAAAGAAAAAGCAGTAGCGGCTGAAATGTAGGCGCAGCGCCAGCTCGTGCGGAGCGACCGGGCGTTGCACATGTGGGCGCGAGCGCCCACATCGCGTTTCTTAAGGAGCGATTTCATGGCTGAGAAAGTGCCTCAAAGTTTGGCCAATCACGCCCGCTTTGATCCGCCGTTCCACTTCTTCGTTCTGCCGGTATTTGCCATTACCGTGATCGTCGCGATCGTGCAATCTGTTCAGACATCCCAGCCTGCATCTCGGCCTGGCTGGTTGTATTCATGGTCGCCGCGATGACAGCGGTGTTCAAGATTCGGATCTACGCTCTCAAAGTGCAGGACCGGGTCATTCGGCTGGAGGAGCGGCTGCGGCTGGCGATTCTGGTGGACAAGCCTTTGCGCGCCCACATTGTCGAGCTCTCGGAATCACAGCTCATAGGGCTGCGCTTCGCTTCCGATGCGGAGCTTCCCGCCCTGACCGCGAGAGCCCTGTCAGAAAAATTGTCCGAGAGCAGAAATTAAAAAGGCGGTCACCCAGTGGCGGCCGGATTACTGGAGAGTGTAAGAGCAATTTGGGCGCGAGCGCCGCGGGTGACCTGGGACAGCCCCGCATGAACGGGACGTTCACTCCGACATTTTCTTTTTACTTCTCGGTTTCGTGCAATTGCTGGGCTAGATAATTCTGCAATCCCATTTCGCTGATCGCGTGCAGTTGTCCTTCCAGCCAGTCAATGTGCGCTTCCTCGTCGGTCAGGATTCCGTTTCAGAAGGACTCGCGAACCATTGTCTGCCGCCTTCACGCAGGTTTCGATGCCGGTGTTAAGACGTTTCACGGCATCGTACTCGACCTGGAGATCGAACTCGAGCTGCTGTTTCACATTCTGTCCGATATTGATCTTGAAATAGTCACTCATGTTCGGCGTGCCGTCGAGATACAGGATATGTTCGATCAGCTTTTCCGCGTGCTGCATTTCTTCAATGGATTCGACCCGGGTATGCTTGGCCAGCTTTTCATAACCCCAGTTTTCGCACATTTCCGCATGCAGGAAATATTGGTTGATTGCCGTCAATTCCGCCTTGAGAACTTCGCTCAAGACTGCAATAACTTTGGGATCACCTTTCACAGTTCGCCTCGCGGGATGAGAATGAGAAGCAGGAGTACTAAATTCAAGAAAAGACTATAGCACTTGAGCGAGGAGACCAAGCCCGTGTGGGGCGGACGCTCTTGTGCGCCGGGCTTTGACTTGGATTTTGGTTGGAGTACCGGGCCGAATTGGTTCGGATGCTAGAGGCAAAGTGAAGAGCGGGGCGGACACGGATGTCCGCCCCACATTGCCTTCGACTTCAGTCGGCGGCGATGTCCTGCGTGGGAAGTGGTTCTACGCGACGGCGGGAGGAGCGGTTGGGAGGCAGACCGGCATCGCGAATCTTGTACAGCAGCGCGCGGTAGCTGATGCTCAGGGCGCGGGCCGCCTGCTTGCGATTCCAGTGGTGGGCCTGCAGAACTTTCAGGATGACCTTACGCTCCAGCTCGCGAGTGGCCTGGCGGGTAATCGTCTTCAGCGCGATCGGCCCATCGAAGTTCAGGTCGAGCGTCGGAAATTCCTGCTGGTGCGCCATCAGGTCGCTGCTGATGACTTCTTCATTGCCCAGGATCACGTAGCGCTTGATCAGGTTCTCCAGTTCGCGAATGTTGCCCGGCCAGTGATGCTTCTGCAACGCCGACATCAGGTCTCCCGAAAGAGTGCGGGCGCGGCAGTTGTATTTGCGGTTGTAGTACTCCAGGAAATATGTGACCAGGTCAGGAATATCGCCTTTGCGCTCCCGCAGCGGCGGCATCTGCAGATTGACTACGTTGATGCGATAGAACAGGTCCTGGCGGAAGGTGCCGCTTTCGATTTCCGCTTCCAGCACCCGGTTGGTGGCGCAGACCACGCGCACTTCGACTTTCTTGTCTTCCTGGGCGCCGATCCGGCAGAACTGGCCGTCTTGCAGCAACTGCAGCAGCTTGGACTGCAGACCCAGGTCGAGTTCCGAGATTTCGTCGAGAAAGAGGGTGCCGCGATGGGCCATTTCCACCCGCCCTGGTTTCGATCCGTAGGCGCCAGTGAAAGCCCCTTTTTCGTATCCGAAGAGTTCGCTCTCCAGCAGCGTGCCCGGAATGGCCGGACAGTTGACCTTGACGAAGGGGCCGCTCCGCCACGGGGATAGGCCGTGAATCATGCGGGCAATGATGTCTTTGCCGGTACCGCTTTCGCCCTGGATCAGGACGGGAACGTTGGCGCTTGCGACCTTGTCCATGCGGTCGCGAAGCGACTGCATGACCTCTGAGCGGCCGAATATTACCGCCTCGGGAGGAAACTCCCCAAGTGAAGTAGCCAGCGAAGTGACTGAAGGAATAGTTGTCATGAGTAATCTTGTGGCCCCAGGGCCTGTTCGTACCGGGCTTGGGATGTGCACCCCGAGAGCCAAACCCGCCAAGCCGGGCTTTGGATCATCCGGATGTCATGTAATCCTGCTTATATTAATGGGTTTGTGAGGTCTCGACAACGCCAGTTGGCGGTTCGATGGGCCTCGCTAAAGCCTACTGATTAGCCGCGGCGGCCGACAGATCTATGGGAAAATGTTTTCACAGCGCGGAAGCGGCTTTCCTTGGGCCGGAGGTACGGGAGGCAGGGCGGCTCGACAAGAGGACGGGAGAATTTGAGGCCAACCAGATGATAGCCATCGGCATGGTCTACCCGCAGAGTTCGCGCCCGCAAATTGCGAGCTGCTTTGGGCAACGAGTTCGCGACGGCCAGGGGAGCACTGGGGATCTCCAGCAAAACCTGCGTGGAGAGCGGCAAAGAGCGGCGCACAGCGACCAGCGCGCCACCCGCGGAGATGTTGAGCGCAGTGGCGAACTCTAGAATCTCCTTGCCCTTTTCATCCCGGCTGCGCACGAATACCGGTATGGCGATAGGGAGACGCGGCCACTTACGGCGCTCTGCTTCGAGATTCCGACGCTTCAAACGGACCCCTTTGTACTCGAGATAAACCTACCTACCGCACCTTGGGGGCCAAACCAGCCGGTCGAGGGTTGTCATTGGCCCTAAGAAACCCGGAGAATTCGCGGCGATTCCTCTGTAACTCCGCCATTACAGCCCTATCCGGCCCTAAGTTGTTTTCTCTCTGTGTTCGCCCCACAAATGGCATTTACTGACGAGCAATGAAGCGCTTAGGAGTGCAAGGTTTTGCTCATCCAGTACCATCGAGTTGCATTTTCCGTTGACAGAGGCAAAGCTCTGTCATACGATTTGACAGCACCTAAATTAATACGCTGGGCTATTTTCGTCCCCTCCCCGTACAAGCCAAAGCATTGAGTTTTCCACATATGGGAGTGGTGCCAGAAAAAGCGCTTGTGTCTCGGGAGGCGGAGCCTGGGGAGGCTGGAACAGCGTCCTCCCCGGCCCAACGACCTGCCGGAGATCCCCTCACCTACGACGACTTGCTCCGCGAGTACAACCAGCTGCGGGAGCGCTCCAGACGCACCACCAACGCCCTGGCATCGGCCGCACACGACCTCAAGACGCCGCTCGCGATCCTGAACGGCTACATCGAACTGCTGCAGAATGAGAAGTTAGGCTCGCTCAACGAGCGACAGCGGGAGATCCTCGGCGATATGCAGCGCCAGCGGGCAGCGCCTGCAAAGCTTTATACAGGATTTCCTGAGCTACAGCGTTCTCGAAACGGGCGAGATGAAGATGCGTTACGAGACGGGCAACGTAAACCCCTGCCTGTCCGAGGTCTGCCGCCTGTGGTCGCATCGCTTCCAGGAAAGGGGTCTGGCGCTCTACTTTCTGGCCAACGAGAAACTGCCCGAGCTGGCGTTTGATTCGGCCAAACTGCAGCGGGTGATCTCGAATCTGCTGGAGAATGCCTCGAAGTTTACGCCCGCCGGGGGCACGGTCTGGCTGCACGCCGAGCCTTACATGTGGGAGCGCCGCAATCCTAACAGTTCGGGGATTCCGAGCGAACGGCGGCGGCAGAACAATCCCCTGCCCAACTCGGTAAAGGTCAGCGTGTCCGACACCGGACCGGGAATTCCGGCCGAGTATCACATCGAAGTTTTCGACGATTTTTTTCGTTTGCCGCAGAACGAAGCGCAAACTGAGGGCATGGGACTGGGACTCGCCATCGCACGCCGGCTGGTGAGCGCCATGGGCGGGAAGATCTGGGTGGAGAGCGAACTTGGGGCGGGCGCGAAATTTTCATTCATCATTCCGCTTAAGCCAGTCGCCGACGGTACCCGGCAAAGGAAAGAATAAATGACCGAAGCGGTCAACATTTTATTGGTTGATGACGAACCCGGAATGCTGCGCTACATCCGCACCCTGCTCGAAGTGGATGACTACAGCGTGCAGACCGCATCCACCGGCGAAGAGGCCCTGCAGCAGGTAGAGAAGGGTTTGCGCCCCGACCTGGTCCTTCTGGACCTGCTGATGCCGGGAATTGACGGCTTGCAGACGCTCGAGCAGTTGCGCGGATTAGTGCCGGGACTGAAAGTAGTGATGCTCTCCTGCGTGAGCGATACCCGCAAGGTGGTGCAGGCCATCCGCCTGGGAGCGCAGGATTATCTGACCAAGCCTTTTCAGAAGGCCGAGCTGACCACGGTCATCGATCAGTGCTTGGGAAAGAACCAGCAGAATTTGCCGGGCGAAGTGGAAGAACTTTACGACGACGTATTTTTCGTGGCGGCCAGTCCGGCCATGCGCAAGATCCGCTCCCAGGCTGCACTCGTGGCCAACGTGGATATTCCGGTCCTCATGCTGGGAGAGAGCGGCACCGGCAAGGAAGTAGTAGCGCGGCTGATTCACAAGCTGTCTCCGCGCGCTCATCGAACATTTCTGAAGGTGAATTGTGCCGCCGTTCCCGGCGACTTGCTGGAAAGCGAGTTGTTCGGTCATGAGGCCGGTGCATTCACTGGCGCTACTCATGCCAAGCCGGGCAAGTTCGAGCTCTGCAACAAGGGCACAATCCTGCTCGACGAAATCGGCGAGATGCCGGCTCTGTTGCAAGCCAAGCTGCTGCACGTCCTGCAGGACCAGACTTTCTCCCGCCTGGGCAGCCGGTCCGTGATCAAAGTGGATGTCCGCATCCTGGCAGCCACCAATATCAACATTCCTGAAGCCCTGGCCAGCAAGCGTCTGCGCGAGGATCTTTACTACCGGCTGAATGCCTTCACCATGCAGTTGCCGCCGCTGCGGGAGCGCAAGGAAGAAATTCCCATCCTGCTGAAGCATTTCATGTCTCGCATGGCGGAGCAGTACGCTCGGCCCCCGCTGCCGCTTTCAGCCAACATGCTGCAGGCGTGTCAGGATTATTCCTGGCCCGGCAATCTGCGCGAACTCAATAACTTCATCAAGCGATACCTGGTGCTGGGAGACGAGAAACTGGCGATCCAGGAACTACAGCCGCGCGACGACGGACACGACGTGCGACCTGAAGCGGCGCACAGTCCCGCCGAGCGGCGGTGGCGGACTCAAGTCTGTCGCGCGCAGCGCCAAGGACGAAGCTGAAGCGGAAGCCATCCGGCAGGCACTCGACCAGACGAATTGGAACCGCAAGCAAGCTGCCGCACTGCTTCAGATCAGCTACAAAGCTCTGCTCTACAAGATTCGCCAGTACGGCATCGCGCAGACGAAGAGCCACAAACTGACTGCGGGCGCCTAGGCTGGACGCGCATAGCACCTACCTCAAGTCAAACGGGCAAATCTGCGATTCGATGCGGGGAAGTCAACGCCGGTGAGGAACCACGCCCCGATGCCGCAGGCGAGCGCCACAAGAATCGAGGAAGGGTGAAGTGCGGGTCGTAGCGTAGGCGGGCTGTTGCTAACGGTTGTAATGAGCACACCTACCAAGACGGTGGCCACAGCGACCCATTGGTATAAGCGCAGGTCCCAGAGTACCGGAGTTTGCGGTTCTCCACGATAGGCTTCTTCCACAAATCGTCCCGCACCGGAAAGTATCAGATAGATTCCGCCAACCATTGCTGCGGAAGCCTGCAGAAGATAGACCCGAGTTACCACCAGAGCGACGAGGACATTCCATAGCAGGGAGTACAGCGGAGTGGCATGCACGGGAACGCCGCGCAGAGAAACGACCCGCCAAACCCGAGAACGAGGATGCATGTAGCGGATGCCAATGTCATCTGAGGCGGGGCGTCCGTGACAGCAGCCTTGCACCAGGCAACGCAAACGTCCAATGCCTTGAATCCAGGGTGCGGACACAACCAGCACCGCCAGAACGGGCCAGATGCTGGTCCGCTTGACCCATGCCGCGGCGATTCCAGCCGCGGACGTGCCCAGCATTCCACCGTAGAAACCGAGTGGTCGCAACAGCGCCGGGGAGCCTTCGATGACTTGCGCCCATAGCGCCGCTCCGATCGAGCCCCCAAGAAAAATCGCGACTGGGATCGCACTCTTGCCCGGGCCCAGCAGAGTGTCGATGACCCAAATCCCGATGAAGACACTGCCGGCTGCATAGGCTCCGTGGTTGATCACGCGCGCCGATCCCAAGCGCCATTCTTTCCACGAGTTGGCGATGATTTCCGAAGAGTTGCGCAGGAAAGACCAAACTGAATCAAACCGGATGATCGCGAAACTTACAAGAACACCGGCAATTACGTCCACCATCGCGTGCATGCCCGTCGTCACGCAACTGACCGACACCAGAACTGCCCAGGTGCGCCATACCCGCTTTTGCCAAGCAGAGCGGCCCAGGGCCTCGGCGGCGAGGAACGCCCAGATCACATGATAGGAAGGAAATGCGGCGGCGGCACCGTCCATCGAGCGCTCCAGAAGCAGCCACTCTGCTAACGGTCCCGTCGCGGCGAACGCACGAGGCGGTGCAATCAGCGGCACGGCAAGATATAGGGGAAAAACGGTCACCATCGAGATTAAGGCTCGAGTTGAGAACAAGCGAAGATCGTGGCGCGTCCGCATGATCAACGGAACCAGCAATACCATCACGTAAACGCTGCCATAGAAAATTCCGGTCCATGGCAACACGGGTAAATGGTTTTCAGGTGTAAGAAAGGCGATTTTCGCGTCGGGACGGGATACCGATGACGACGAAAGCCTCATAAATAAAGAACCATGGCGACAGCACGGTCAGATAGCAGCGAATGCGCTCCATCCGGGATGGCGCAGACTGCGCATCGGCGGGTAAAAGACGTTGTCCATGGCCGAAGCGCGCTTGCAAGTCCGGCAGTTCGTATCCCAGCACTAGCGAGGCACTCGCCAGAATTACGGTGGTGGACACCAGCCACAAGCCGCTGCCGGAACCTGCGGCGATCGCCGTGCCGACGCACGCCAGCGAAAAGCCGAGATAAATCGGATGGGAAATCAAACCGTAGACTCCACCGGAGACATAACGCGGCGGAGGGAATGCATTCATTGGAAGACCGCCGCCTACAAACCAGAGCGAAGCCATTCCCAGCGCCATGAGCAACGCTCCCAGTCCGACAGCACCAATCCCCCAAGGTAGGGAGTGGACTACCGGCAAATCCACCAAGTCGTGGGTTTTGATTGCCCAGACCACGAGCAGAATCGGCAGGGCAACTGTGAAGAGCGCCCCATACAGCAGTTTGCCCAACGTGATCTTCATTATTTCCATTTGACGACCTCGTGGATCGCCCACCCCGACGTTGCCCGATCCCCGGCCTGCAATACTCCCCGGCTGCGCCACTTGCATTCGTCGACAGACAACATGACGTGAGGAAGCAGTTTCGCCAGGCGCGAGATTCCTGCGAACACCGTCTCTCCCAGCCGGCCAGTACGCAGCACCATTCCACGATCAAGCTCGAGCCTCATTTCTGTGTTCGTGGAGATGATTCCCCTTTCCGTCAGCGACTGCACTTTCCGTTCTTCGCCGTTGTGAAGCACGGTTTGCCACTGCTGCGGACCGCGCCAGTCGATCCATACCAGCGCGTCCTGCTCTGAAAGAAATCGTCCCCAATGCAACTCTTCCAGAGGCAATTTCCAGGGGAGGACTGAGAGGGTCAAGCACTCGACGTAGCCCAGCCCCGTCATTCGCGTCTTGCCTTGCAGTTTCAGATCAGCTTGCGCCATCGGCTGATGGCACCGCCAAACAACGGAACTGGGTTGGCTCTCAAAAACAGTTCGCTCCACCGGTTCACGAAGCGCTCGCCAGGTTCCCTCGATGCCGAGGTTGGCCAGCGAGAGAGTTGTAGTCTCGCGGCCGAGCTGTGGAAAGGAAACCTCCCGAAGCGAGGAAGCGCTCTGAACGCGCCCTCCCATGACAGTCAACAAACTCCCGTAGTGCATGGACAACCTGTTCCAGCGCAGCTCGGCCACATACGCGACCGCTGCGTCGCCGTTTTCCGCGACGCAGTCCAGATACCACTTCGTAAGGAGAAAGGGAGACTCCTGGCTCAGGTCTTTAGATTTCACGGTCAGTGATTACAGGGACAACCGCAGCAGAATGTGCCGAACGATTCTGCTCTTTACGGGTACTACTCTACGCCCAAGCGCGCCGTCCGGAACAGCCGGGAATATAATTGTATGCGGAATGGTTCTCTCTCCTGGCACCAAGCTCGGGCCCTACGAGATCATCGCCCCCATTGGCGCGGGCGGGATGGGCGAAGTGTATCGGGCGCAGGATACGCGCCTGGACCGCAGTGTTGCGATCAAGATTCTCTCTCCCACATTCTCCGCGGACAACGATCGCTTGCAGCGCTTCGAGCAGGAAGCACGCTCGGCGTCCGCCCTCAATCATCCCAACATCATCACCATCTACGAGCTCGGACGGGACGGTTCCACGCACTACATCGCGATGGAGCTGGTCGAAGGAAAGACCGTGCGCGAGCTGATTGTCTCCGGCCTACTGCCCATCCGAAAGGCAATTGAAATCGCGGCGCAGGTGGCGGACGGTCTGACCAAAGCGCACGAAGCGGGCATCGCACACCGGGACTTGAAGCCCGAGAACCTGATGGTCTCGAACGACGGATTCGTCAAGATCCTCGATTTTGGCCTGGCCAAGCTCACGTTACCGCCCAGCGGTGAAGCTATCGGACATGAGTCCTACGGCCGCGTGGCAGACTCGACCGGGCATGGTCATGGGAACGATGCAATACATGTCGCCGGAGCAGGTCAGCGGCGGCCGGCTGGATTTCCGCTCAGACCAGTTCTCCTTCGGCCTGGTGCTCTACGAGATGGTGACCGGAAAGCGCGCCTTTGCAGAGACACAACCGCGGAGACACTGGTGGCGATTCTTCGGGAACACGCCGAACCGATCGGAGTGCAGAACTCCGACGCCCCGGCTCCGCTGTGTTGGGTCATCGAAAGGTGTCTGGCCAAAGAGCCCGAAAAACGCTACATCTCGACCCGGGAGCTGGCACGGGAGCTCGCGGCCATACGCGACCGCTTCTCGGAGAAGCCGGCCAGGCAGGTGGAGACCCGGCCGGCCAATCTTCCGGTGCAGCGGACCGGGTTTGTGGGACGCGAGAAGGAAGTAGCTGCCGCCAAAGAACTCCTGCTGCGTCAGGATGTGCGCCTGGTCACGGTCACCGGTCCCGGCGGGATCGGCAAAACGCGTCTCGCGGTGCAGGTGGCGAGTGATCTGGTCGAGCACTTTCCGGGCGGCACTCATTTTGTTCCACTCTCCTCGCTGAGCGATCCGGCCTTGATCGCTTCCGCGATCGTGCAGGCAATGGGGATTCGGGAGGCGGGAGGCCAGTCGCCGCTGGAAATACTCAATGAGAATCTGCAGGATCCTTTGCGCGCTCCAATGCTGCTTCTGCTGGACAATTTCGAGCACCTGATCCAGGCGGCGCCCGATGGTGGCGGAGCTGCTGGCCATGGGCCCCAATCTTAAAATCCTGGTGACCAGTCGCGCGGCGCTGCACGTGTACGGAGAGCATGAATTTCCGGTGCCGCCGCTGGCCCTGCCGGATTCGCAGGCCACTGCCATCGGTCGAGGTCCTGTCGCAGTATCCCGCGGTCGCGCTGTTCGTGCAGCGCGCCATCGCCGCCAAGCCGGATTTTGAACTTAACTCGAGAAAACGCATCCGCCGTCGCCGAGATTTGCGCCCGCCTGGATGGTCTGCCTCTCGCGATCGAGCTCGCAGCCGCCCGGGTCAAAGTTCTTTCGCCCTCTTCCATGCGGACACGCCTGACGAGCCGGTTGCAGCTGTTGACCGGCGGCGCGCGCGACCTGCCGCAGCGGCAGCAGACGCTTCGCGCCGCCATGGATTGGAGCTACGATCTGCTGAGCCCCGCCGAGCAGAAGCTTTTCCGAAGACTTGTCGGTGTTCGTGGGCGGATGCACTCTGGAAGGCGCGGAAGCCGTGTGCGACACCAAAGGCGATCTCGATTTGGACCTGCTCGACGGCATGGCATCCATGGTGGACAAGAGCCTGGCGCAGCAGGTCGAGCCAGGCAAGGGCGAATCGCGCTTCGTGATGCTGGAAACGATTCGCGAGTACGCTCTGGAAAAACTGGAAGCAAGCGGGGAAGAAGGCCTTGACCAAGCGCGCCCATGCCGCCTACTGCCTGGTGCTGGCGGAAGAGCAGGCTACGGAGCAGAGCGGCGCCGAAGGACCAGAATGGCTGGAACGCTTCGCCCTGGAACATGACAATTTTCGCGCGGCCCTGGAGTGGCTGACAGAAACCGGAGATGCGGAGTGGGGCCTGCGTCTCGGCACCGCCCTGTTTCGTTTTTGGGAGATGCGCGAGTATCTCGCCGAAGGCCAGGACCGGCTGGGCAAGCTGCTGAAACTCCCGGGAGCGGCGGCTCCCACCAAGGCGCGTGCGCGCGCGCTTTTTGCCGCAGGCGTGCTCGCGAGCTGAGCAGGGAGATTACGCCTCGGCGGATGCGCTCATCCGGGAGAGTCTGGAGATCGCGCGCCAGTTGGGGGACAAGCAGGGCGTTGCCGTCTCTCTGAACGCGCTGGCGGTCAATGCTCGCGACCGGGGCGACCTCCCAGTTGCGCGCTCTCTGTTCGAAGAAAGCCTGGCGCTGTGGAGAGAATCGGGCGACCAGAAGGCCGTTGCTCGTTCTCTCAGTAACCTGGCGAATATCGTCAAATTGCAGGGCGACAATGCCCGCGCGCAGCTCGCTCTATGCGGAGTGTCTCTCCATCTTCCAGGGGCTGGGAGATCGGATGGGCGTCGCCTGGTCGATGAACTACCAGGGAGATGTCGCTCGCGATCAGGGTGACTCCGCGGCCGCGCGGACATTGTACGAACAGGGCCTGGCAATTTTTCGGGAACTCGGCGACCGCTGGGGCATTGCCGGCACGCTCGCTGATCTGGGAAACTTGGCGAGAGAGCAGGGAGATTATTCCGCAGCGCGCTCGCTGTACCGGGAAAGCATAAGACTTTTCCAGGAACTGGACCATAAACGCGGAATCGCCCGCCTGCTGGAGTGTTTCGCATGCGCAGCGGCCGCCCAACTCGAAGCCGAGCGTTCGCTGCGGCTGGCGGGCGCGGCGGCTGCGCTGCGCCAGAATATTGGCGCTCCGCTCACGCCGGCGGAACAAGCCAAACTGGAAGCAAGTCTGCAGCCAGGCACGGCAGGCATTGACCAACACGGTCGGCGTGACGGCCTGGCTGGAAGGTTGGGCTTTGCCGGTCGAGAAAGCGATTGAGGAAGTGCTGATGCCCGAGGCGTCTTCTTCAGGTCGCACAGGGCGTGCAAGCTGAGGTGTCGGTGATGGAAATTGAGATGCTAGCGGAGATTGGATCGCTTACTCCGCGCTTGACGCGATCAAGCAGTCGGCGCACCGCGGAGACGCGATTGGCAGGAAGGCCTACGCGCCGGGCGTGTTCCTGAATGATCGCCTCATCGGGGGCGAGGTAGACGCAGTACACCTTGTCGCCGGTGACGTAGCTATGAAGCCACTGGATTTCGGGACCCATTCCCTTCAGAACGTTGACCGACTTCTGGGAGACTTCCCGCAATTGGGCGTCGGATAAGATTTCCGGCTCCCGGGATTTCGCGTTCGATGACGAATTTGGGCATTGAGAGTGTCTCCTCTGATGCAGCTTATATCCTAGCAAGCAGATGAAGGGGCTTCAAGAGTGCTGACGAGGCTGTCGACTCGCAAGCATTACAAAGAACAAGAAGAGGTTGCCATGGATCTTCGATCGCTTCAGAAGCCGCTGAAAGAGCAATACCGCAGCGACCCCAGCGCTTCGCACATCACGCTTCGGGCGAAAGGCGGGCAGACGGATGTTCCGGTGTCGTGCTCGGTCGATATCGGACGCGCCATCTACCAGGCCGAGGCCCACAAGGGAGTCGGCGGCGCCGGCGCCGGCGCCTGTTCCGGTGATCTGTTGCTGGGGGCGCTGGCGGCTTGCGCGCAGATCACCTGTCAGATGGTGGCTGCGGCCATGGGCATTCCCACCGAACGCATTGAGGTCACGGTCGAAGGAGACCTGGATCTTCGAGGCACTCTCGGCATATCAAAAGACGTGCCCGTCGGCTTTGAGAGCATCCGTCTTCATTTTGATGTGGTCGCGCCCCAGGCAACACCGGAACAACTGCGCGGATTGCGAGAGAAGACGGAACAGTATTGCGTGGTGATGCAGACCTTACTGCGGCCGCCGAGTCTGCAGACCGAGTGGGCTGGTCAGGAGTGAATCCCTGACCAGCTTTTTTGAAACGGGAAGGCCGGAAACCAGAAACTGATCTCTTACTGCACCACCAGCACGATCTGCTGCGTCCGAGTGGCTGCGCCGGAGGTTGCGGTGACCGTGAGATTGTAGGTGCCGGCCGGTGTCCCCGTGGTCGTCGTGGTCGTGCTGCTGGAGCCACAGGCCATCTGGAACATGACGAGCGTGAAGAAGCAGCCCAGCAGCGCCGCCATCAGCACACGCCGCCGTCGCGACTTCTCTGCCCACCGATGCCGGCGCCCAGCAGCGCCAATCCTGAGACCGGCAATAACGCCGCATAAAAAGGTCTGCCGACGGGGAAAAGGCTGGCCGGAGTGGTCACGCGCGCCGTGGTGTTGACCACCAACTGGCGGCTTTGCGGCCCGCTGCTCAAGGTTGGTAAACGAAGTGCCGTTAGGAAATGTCGTGGTGCCGCCGGTGGGCGCGCCTGACACGGATAGCGTGACCGTATTCGGAATGTTCCCGGTGGGCGTGACCGTGACGGTGAAGCTCGCGGGGATGCCAGCGGCCACGGTTGCGGTGTTGGGAGAAACGCTGACGCCGAAATTATTGACCACTGCGACGGCCGGGGCGGCAGGCGTGAACACCTGTGGACGTACCGAAAATACTGACTTTCCCGCCATCACTCACGGAACCGGGTTGGAGCGGGAGAGCAGGCAGGGTAGGAGCCAGCACGACGGTTACGGTTCCAACCTGTCCACCGTTTAACATTCCGACCGTACAGGTCAGCACGCTGCTCGCCGGAGTCGGACAGTTGCCTGCGCCAGGGGAGCTGTTGGCGGAGACAAAAGTGGCGGTGGACGGTAACACGTCGGTAAAGATGATGCCGGTGGTCAGGTCCCCGTTGTTGGTGATGGTGTAGGTAAAGGTGACGTTGTTGCCCACTCCTACCGTAAGCGGGGTCACGGTCTCGGTGAGGGCCAAGCTCAGGGTAGGGCCCAGCTTGGTCACAAATGCGTCGCTGGTCCCGTTTGGATTGGCCTGGATCGGATTCGCCGTCGGAAAGTTGCCGGACGCAGTCTCGCCCGCAACATAGCTGTTGCCCTGCGCGTCGGTCGCGATGCTGGTTCCGAAATCGTTGCCCGCTCCTCCCAGGTAGGTGCTGTAGTGTCCCAGCGAGACCGTCGAACTCGCCGTGGTGTCAATGCGCGACACAAATGCGTCCACCCCCCCGCTCAACGCCGGTTGGACGTGATTGTTTGGGGTGGTCGGAAAGTTAGGCGAATTGGTCCAGCCGGCGATGCGCGCACCCTGAAGGGTATCGACCGCGATGCCCAGGCCGACGTCGGTGCCGGAACCTCCCAGATACGAGAAGTAGGTATAGGGCACGGCTGTGTTCGTGCAAGTGGACCCGGTGCACGGAGTTCCGACCTTGCCGACGAAAGCGTCGCTGGCGGTGGCGGCCGGACACGGAGAAGGATTCGCAGGATTATCCAGGCATCGTTGGAAAGGCGTGGTACCGGTGGGGATCGTCACATCCGTCGAGGCAGTCGACCCGGTGATATAAGCGCTCAGCCCGGAATCCACGGCGATGCCGAATCCCACATCATTTCCCGTGCCGCCCAGGTAACTGGAGTAAAGCAGTTGTGCTCCCGCAGCGGCGGCGGGATTAAGCTTGGCCACAAAGGCGTCGGTCGCCGTCACGTTGGTGGCGCAATTGGTTGTCGGTGGCGTCGTCGGAGCAGTCGCCGGGGGCGGCGTATCCAGGCAACCCTGGAAGGCGTTCAGGATGGGAAAATCCGTGGCCGGGCTTCCGGTGTGCTGAAAGTTAGTGCCGCCAGTGATGTACACATTCGAATTCGCATCCACCGCGATAGCGCCGCCCAACGTCAGTCCGTCGATGGGATTGCCTCCGCCAAAGTAGGTGGAGTACACCAGGCTGGGAAATCCAATCAGCGTAGGGTCAATCTTGCTGACAAAGAACTGGCTGTTACCCAGCGAAGACACCTGAATCGCGCCCAGCGTGGCGGGAAAGGAATGGGTTGCGTCGGGCTGGTCCTTTGAGGTGGTGGTACCGATGACGTAGATCTTGTTTCTCGGGTCGAGCGCCAGCCCGCGGGCAGTTTCTGCCCCGCCACCCGAAAGATATGTGGAGTACAGGAGATTTTCGCCCGTCGGACTCAGAACGCTGACAAACGCGTGCTGGTTCGCATTAGCGGCAGTAGGCCTGGAAAGCCGTCCCGGCACTGGTGGGAAAATTCGTGGAAGCCGTAGTACCCGCCACCACTACGTTAAAAGCGGTATCCACCGCCACACCGGCGGTGATAGTCCACATTGTTGCCGCCCAGGTAAGTGGAGAACAAAATCGCGGAGCCGGCTGCGTTCAGCTTGGTGACGAAAACATCGGGAGCCGCGGCAATGGCAGTCTGAAACGCCGAAGGCGGAGTAGCGACCGGCGGAACCACCGGTAAATCCGCGGAAGTGGTCGAACCCGCGATGTAAATGTTGGACGATGGGTCGATCGCTATCGCGGGACATCCGGAAGGCGGCGATGCGACTACTAAGATAGCGGAGCAGGATTCGGCGCCGCTGCCGCCGAAGTAGGTCGAATAGTTCAATTCCGGATCAATCACCAGCGCTCGGCGGCGATCATAGGCCGCGAGCTCAAAACCAACCTTGCCGTCTTGCTGCAACACGAAGCGTCCCGCCACTGGTCGTTGCTCAGCCCCAAACTCCTGGTAAATGCGTGGAGCTTTCAGCTGGACCTCATGGCCGCCGCTGGCCAGATATCAGATTGCCGCTGGCATCCAGGTTTGCAGTCTCCTGGCCCTGGAACCGCATCGCAATCTGGCCCGGATCCGCACCGGGAGCAACTTCGAAGTCGTACTCCAGCTGTCCCTGGTTGCCGTAGTACACCAGGTCAATTCCGGAATAAATATTCTGATAGCGCACTCTCGCGAATTGGGGAACGCCGCCACGCCATTTCGCAGGGTCGTTGCCGATGAAGTAGTTGCTCTTGCCGGGAAGTGGACTCGTTCCCGAAGCCGCTGCGGTCGAGTTGGCACCCGCCAACTGCATGCGCACCACTGACGAAGTCTTGGCCGACGAGTGCAGGGTCAGAACGGCCTGGTCCGCGGTCAGGAACACTCCGTAGCCGGCGCCACGTGCCAGAAACTTGACTTGAGGATCGGTTTGCCCCTGATTCGGCTCGAAGCTCAGAGGAAGCTGGCCGAGATCGACTCGAACGCCGGGGCGGTTCGCAGTGATGGGGGCGGCAAAGGCCTCCAAGTTTGACTGGTTGCCTCCGGAAGACGGCCAACTTCGACGCCGGAACACCTGAGTGAAGAGCCAGACCACCCAACAGCAGCAGCGACGCAAACGACAGCAGGACAGGGCAATATCCTGTTCCCAACTCCCGGAAATTCAATTTCACTCGCTCCTCCGAATATCCCGATTCAATGGAGAGGAAGAAAAACGGCACACAGACAGCATCGCGTCCGCCGAGCGGCATGCGTACTTGTCACCAGAATAAGGGCAAAAAAAATAAGTAACTACTTAAACATCTGACGGATAGCCTGTCAAGCCGCGCACCATTCCCACGCCCTGCGAAGGTCAGATGCAGCCAGCAACCACTTAAGATGCCGATTGCAAACGCAAAACTCGGCACGGGCAGAGGAAAATTGGGAAACGGTGCCGGGGAGAACACCGTTCGTCTGCAAATTTTTTCACTTGTATCCTTATGAGAAAGCTGCGACCCTGCGGCGCAACTCATTAGGTTTTATGACCAAGAGGCTGCGGATTGTCTGCGGCTCGATGGCAATGCGCTTGCATTGCACCTTGGCTTCGGCCCAAGTTTGTGTTTTAAGGATCCCTACCCCGAGGCCCTCCCCGCTGTCACGCGTTAACCTAGTCTGTTCCCCGCTCTCTTTTGCGCTTGCAAACTGTTGCTGAATCAGTAAATCTGGCACCACGTCTTCCAGTCAATGGGTGGTGCCCGCCATTTGGGGTGAAATTTGGCCGGATTTGGGTTCATGCATCTGCGCAGAGAAAATTCGATGCAACCTCCCGCTCCGGAGCGCCGCACCATGCGTCGCTTCGACATGCGGCTGCCGGCTTCGGTCCGGATTGCAGGCAACGGTCACCGTGACCTGATGACGGAAACCCAGAATGTAAGTGCTCGCGGCGTCTTTTTCTATCTTGATCGTCCTCTGGCCGAGGGCGCCCGCATTGAGGTGACCATGACGTTCCCGCCGCACGTAACCCTCACCGAACCGGTACGGGTGCGTTTCACCGCACGCGTCGTTCGGGTGGAGAATTCGCACTCCGCTTCGAGCATCGGCGTGGCCGCCATGATCGAAGAGTACGAGTTCCTGAGGTCCAACGCGGCCACGGAATTCAGCAACGAGATGAGATAAAGCAGCAATTGGCAATTGCCAAAAACTGGTCGCCGTAGGTGTCGGCTAAGTGCCAATTGCTAGTTGCAAGGTGCTGGTTCCCACCTACTTCTTCTTCAACTCTTCAATCTCACGGCTCAGCCGCTGGTAGCGCCGCACCAGTGTGCTCAGGTAAACGATGTGGATGATCCAGGTGGCGGCATAGGCGGCGTAGAGGAAATTCATCGTGAGCTCCGGGGTTCGAGCATGGCTTCGAGCGCCTGAGTTTCTTCCACTTCCCTCTGCAGAATCTCCAGACGATAGCGCGACCAGCAAACCAGTCCGGCAAAGCACAGGAAGGCCAGCCAGTTGATCAGCAATACATGCAGCATGCGGGGATCAATCGAGCCGCCGCCGCCGATCACTGGCTGCGGATGCTGGGTGCGGAATATCCATATCGAGAAGTACACCAGCGGGACGTCGAGCGCGCCGAAGATCGCCAGGGCAGCGGCCAGCACCGGGGTCTGCCCGCTGGTCGAAAACCGGCGCAGCATCAGGTAGCTGATGTAAATGAGCCAGAGCACCAGGGTGGAGGTCAGGCGCACGTCCCAGGTCCACCAGATGCCCCACACCGGACGCGCCCACAGCGGCCCGGTCACCAATACCACGGTGCAGAACACGACTCCGACTTCGGCGGTGACCACGGCCAGCGCATCCGTCCTGGTCCGCGAGAAGCACTTCTTGATCAGGAAATACAGGCCGGCGATGGCCAGCCCGGTGGTGGCAACGGACGACGGCTCTATGCCCTCGGGCAGGGGACGAATCACGAATGCAGCGATGCAGGCTGCGATCGCGATCGCAATGACGGTCCAGTTCGTCAGCTTGTCGGCAACCGGGTTGGAACGCACCAGATACTGGATGGAGCAGACAAAGTTAATGAAGAAGAGCAGAAACGCGGTCCACGCGGAGGGGACGTGGTAATAGAAAATGCGCTGCACGTTGCCCATGGTCTGCTCGGTGGGGGCAACCACCAGCGCCTCATAGAGCGCATAGCTCAGCAGGACCGCCGTCAACAGGCCGAGGATGGGGAATACTCGTTTCATTTTCATTCAGTCTGTCATTCAGGCTTCATTTCGCGTCGGCTCTATTCGGCGTTCAGCACCAGTTCGAACAACAGCAGACAAGCGATAGTAAACACCACGTCGTAAGTGGTAAGCAACACAATCCAGAACTTGGCCGAAAGCTCGCCGGTCAAAATCGCGGTGGTGGCGTTCACCATGGCCAGCAGCGCGGGGATCGAGACCGGAAACAACAGCAGCGGCAGCATGATCTCGCGGCTGCGCGTGCGCAGCGAGATGGCGGCGAAGAACGTGCCGTTCACCACCAGCGCCCATGTCCCCAGAGCGGCGACCGGAATCAGCTGCCAGGCCGGGCCCAGCGCCCGCAGCTTGTAGAACATGATGAACAGCGGCGTCATCAGGATTTCCAGCACCGCGACAAAAATAAAGTTGCCCAGCGCCTTGGCCATGAACAGCGAATTGGCCGGAGCGGGCGAAACGCGATAGGCATCGAGAACCTGATTGCGCAGTTCGCGCGCCCAGGTCTGATTGAGCGCCACCACTGCGGCAAAGAGAAATGCCACCCACACCAGTCCGCCGGCGATCTGGCGCGATTCTTCGGCATTCGGGTCGAATGAAAAACTGAAAACCACGACTACCAGCAGTGAGAAAAACAGCATGGAGTTGAGGGCGTCTTTCGATCGCCACTCCAGGCGCAGGTCTTTGGCTAGCGTGGCTCCGGTTACGCCTGACGGGACAGCGGATGACTTGCTCATCGCGTCTCCACCGGCCGCAGCTCGCGAGTGCGATTGGTGATCTGCCCGGCTTCCATCCAGACGAATTCGTCGGCGGCGCCTTCCAGCAAGCGATGCCTGGTGGGTGACGACGAAGATTGTCTTGCCCGCGCTGCGCATCTGCGCCAGCAGCGTGACCATCGCACGCGCCGAACGGATATCTACGTTGGAAAAAGGCTCGTCCAGCAAGCAGGATTTTGGGATCGTTGAGCAGCGCCCGCGCCAGCGACAATCTTTGGCGCATGCCTTGCGAATACTGCGCCACCGGACGCGCCAGGTCGGGATCGAGACCTACCGCGGTCATGTTGGCAGCCGTCGAATTGCATGATCCCGTACAGGCGGCCAAAGTAGCGCAGGTTCTCCATGCCGCTCATCTCGTCGTACAGCAGCGACGGATGGGCCATGTAACCCAGCTCGTGGCACACCGATCGCAGCTCCGTCGTCCCCAGAATCGATACGCTGCCGCGAGTCGGCTGCGCCAGGCCGGCCAGCACGCGCAAGAGCGTGGTCTTCCCTGCTCCGTTGTCGCCGAGGATCGCGTAGAGCCGTCCCGCCGCGAATTCAGCGCTGACGCCGCGCAGGGCGGCGAAGCGGCCGAACTGTTTGACCACGGCGGTGAGCGTGATTATGGGAGGGGCGTCCACGTGCTTGGAAGATAGCCGAAGGAAGGATTGAAGTCGAGTGCTTCACCGGCGAGCTTTGCTCAAGCTTGTATATCGCGGGAGCCCTCGCCCGCGAAACGCCGCCATTGCAACGTCAAAAGCCGCGGGCAGGGGCGCCCGCGCCTCCTAGGCCGTGCGAGGGATTAGTTCGACATGGCGGGAGCAGCCGTGGCCGTCTGGCCCGGTTGCTGGGGCGCATATTTCGAAGCGCATTTCGCCTGCAGCTGTTTGGCGTGGAAAGACGCCGTCGCGTCCAAAGCTGCCATCCGCCAGGGCCTGGGAGTTGTCTTTGAAAGTGTCGGGCGGCGCTTCGGTTCCGCTGTACACCACAGGCAGGAGCTGATCGTTTTCTATCAGGGCAAATTCGACGCGCGTCCCACTTCGCTTGATCGAACCAGGCTGGACATTCCCGGCCACGCGCAAATGTTTGGTGTAAGCGCCGTCGCCCATGCCGCGCAACTCTTTGATGGTGACGTAGTAGCTCTTGCTCTCCTGCACGCCGGTGTAAGCGAGATAACCCAGCGATAACAGGATCAGCACCACGGCTCCGCCGAATTTGAGGTACTTCCGAGCGTCACTCGCCATAAGCCTAGCCCGAATAAACTCTATTCCCGCTCCCCGCCGAGGTCAAGATGTCCGAATGGCCGATATAATGTGTGCTGTTCTCATAATCCCATCGAGGCCCAATGATGCATCCCTGGCACGACGTGACACCCGGCGACAAGCTGCCGCAAGAGTTTTACAGCATTGTCGAGATCCCCTTCGGGTCCAGCGTGAAGTACGAACTCGACAAGACCAGCGGCATGATCAAGCTGGACCGCGTTCTCTACTCGGCCGTTTACTATCCCGCCAACTACGGGTTCATTCCGCAGACGCTGGCCGAGGACGACGATCCTCTCGACGTGCTGGTGCTATGCCAGGAGACGGTGGTTCCGCTCACCCTGATTCACGCCCGCACCATCGGGCTGATGACCATGATCGACACCGGGAAGCAAGACCACAAGATCATCGCAGTCGCCACCCAGGACCCGGAATTCAATACCTATCGCGAAGCCGAAGGACATGCCTGCCCACCGGTCGCTCATGCTGCGTCGCTTCTTTCAGGACTACAAACAGCTGGAAGGCAAAGCGGTCGAGGTGGATGAGATCCAGCCGGCGGCGAAAGCCTATCCCATCATCACCGATGCTCTGCGAGCGCTACAGCGAGCAGCGGCGCAAAGGCTTCAAGGGATTTGGCGGGGCCCACTGACGATTCGGCTGCTTGTCGTTCGGCGACAGATCCCGGCTTGTTCTTGGTGTCAGCACTCCGAGGGCAAGATGCCCTCGGGACAGCCGGCGGGACGCCGGCGCTGCCAAGATCGGCGACGTCTCGTTTTTCTCAGTTCTTTTGAGCAGCCAGGGCGGTCTGCTCGCGCCGGGCTTCCTGCGCGGGGATGAAATCTGCGTCGGCATTCTTCCAGAGCAGGAGCAGCTGTTCGTAGGTCCGCGCGGCTGCGGCGGGATCGGTCTTGCTCTGAGCGCGGGCCGTTCCCAGCAGGCACAGAGCGTAGTCGGGAACCTGTGCCGCACCCGTTCGCACCTTCGCCCAACGACAGAGCCCGATACCGAATCCCCGGCTCGAAGTCGGTCAAGGCCTGCTGCGCATTCTTCATCTCTAACGAGGCTCGACCGAGAAGGTGGGGAACTTTGGACACCAGTAAATAGGGAGCCGCTGGCGACACCAGACCCGCAACTTGTTCCGGATGGTGTTGCAGAAGGGCTGTGGCGGCCTTTACTTCGGGCAGGTAGATTTCGTTGGCCAGCGTATTGTTGGGTGCTTCCGCGGCCAAACGTCCCATTTCCTTGAGAGCGGGGCCGGTCTCGCCGCACAGTGCCAAGGCCAGCGCGGCATCGGGCACGGTGGCCACCGAATGGTCGAGTGCCAGGCCACGATTGGCGAATTCGCGCGCCGCCGAACAATTCGAGACCAGGGCGTCGTGCAGCTGCCTTGACCGAGTAGATTCCACCTGCCGCATCGGGCAGGTGCTGCTGCTCGGCTCTTTGCCCGGCATGTTCCCATAGCCGGTCGGCGTCATGCATCTTGCCCATGGAAAAGTAAATCGTGGCCGCACTCGCTTCTACAGTAAAACCGTCAGGACGGGCGACCGCCCATTGCACATGCTTTTCCCAGTCCGGGCGACCAGACAGAAAATCGTCCGTCATGGCATTGCGTGATAGTTGGTGTCGTCGCTGCCGCCCTGGTCCACCGCTTCTTTCAGGTAGCGCTCGCCTTCCTGCAGGCGGTCCATGCCGATTAGAGTGCCCGCCGCATTGTTGGCCGCAACGTTGTTCCACTTGGCAATTTCCCAGGTCTTCTGGAAACCGGCGAGCCGCCTGTTCGAGGTCACCGACGAGTCCGTAGGCGTTGGCCAGGTTGTTCCACGCGGCTGCGTCCCGCGGATAGGTCGCCACGAAGAGCTTGTACGACTTGCAGAGCCTTGGGCAGATCGAACTGCTGCAGTGCGTACTGCGACTCGATGTACATCCGTCTCCCGCTCGGTCACGCGCTCGCGCAGGTCGTAGGCCTTTTTCAAGATGCTCGATCGCCTTGGTGATTGCACCCTGGTTCCCGTAGGCCACGCCCAGCCGCGCGTAGGCCATGGCGAAACTGGGATCGAGCCGCAGCGCCTCCTGGTAGAAGGACGAAGCCTGGGGAAAATCCCGTCCCATGCGATGCTCTTCTTCGCCCAGCGAAAATGCATGGAAGGCCTGCAGCGAAGTCGTGGTCACGTTGGTGTAAGGCGTGGAGAGCTTCTGGATCGATGCCATCGACTCGCCCAGCCGCGCTCGCATCGCCGTGGCCGCTTTCGCAACTGCTGCCAGGACCGTCGTCTTGTCCGATGCGGTCTCCTGCTCCCGCGCAAAAACTTCTCCTGTGGCGCAATTCACCGCGTTGATCGAAATGACGTAGGACGGTCCCAGGCTGGCGATGGTTCCCGCGAGGTAGGCTTTCACGCCCAGCCGCTGGCCCAGTTGTTGCGCCAGTTCTGGCGTAATCCTTTGCTCGCGCGTCTGTCCCAGATATTGCAGGTTGTTGTGCAGTTCCGCATCGCTCACCAATTGCAGCAGCGGAGACTGCTCGAGTTGAATGGCCAGAGCTTCTTTCAGAGTCGAATCGAAAACCGCGTCGCCCGTCTGATTGGTGAAGTCGGCAAGAATCAGCTGGTCTTTGTCGGTCAGTTGCACGGTCTGACGCTTGCGCCAGTAGAGTCCGCCCGCAATCACCGCCAGCAGAAGGATCACTGCGGCGGGAATCATGAACTTGCGCCCGCGCCGCTGCGGTTCCGGTTGCCGCAGGGACGCTTGCTACTGCACCTGACGAAGCCGAAGCAACGGCTCGCGCCGAACCACTTGTTTTGTGCGCTGAGGCAGATGTCGATTCCACCGTCGCCGGGCCAACGCCGTATGCTGCATCCGACGACGAACTCACCGACGAGCTTCGACCGGACTCCAAATCCCGCTTCAGACGCCGCAGCTCCGACTTGATATCCACCGCGTGCTGGTAGCGCAGCTCACGATCTTTTTCCAGAGCGCGATTGATGATGTCTTCCAGTTTGGGCGGCAGGTTCGGGTTAAACCGGATCGGCGCCAGCGGCGCACGGTTCATGATCGCGTCAAAGATCACTCCTGATGTTTCGCCGCGAAATGGCACGGAGCCAGTCGCCATCTCGTAGAGGACGATGCCAAACGAAAACAGGTCGGTGCGCGAATCCAGAGTCTTTCCCCGCACCTGCTCCGGCGACATGTAAGCCACCGTGCCCAGCGCCGATCCCGGACTGGTCAGATGTTGCTGCGCGTTCGCTCCCTCGGTCTTGGTCACGTCCGACGGGTCGAGAGTCCGGCTCGCGTCGTCCGCCACCTTGGCCAGACCGAAGTCGAGGATCTTGGCCGCTCCGCGCGAGGTCACGAAGATGTTCGCCGGCTTGATGTCACGGTGCACGATGCCTTTGGCATGCGCCGCATCGAGGGCTTCGGCTACATCAATGCCGATCGAGAGCAGCTTCTCCATCTCCAGCGGCCGATTGTCGATCAGATGTTTCAGCGTCTCGCCTTCCAGATACTCCATGACGATGTAGGCCTGGTCGCCTTCCTCGCCGATGTCGTAAATGGTGCAGATGTTAGGGTGATTGAGCGCCGATGCTGCCTGAGCCTCGCGGCGGAACCGGCTGAGGGCCGTAGTGTCGCGGGTGACATCTTCAGGAAGAAATTTTAGTGCGACAAAGCGGTGGAGGCGGGTGTCTTCGGCTTTGTAAACCACCCCCATCCCGCCCCCGCCGAGCTTCTCGATCACCCGGTAGTAAGAGATGTTTTGGCCGATCATTTCGCCCATGGAGAGGTCGCCCTGCAGCGTCCGAAGCCACAATTCGGGTGACACATCTTAGGGGCGGGGCGGAAATAAAGTCAACGCGGGACTGTTAGGTGAGACTTGTCCCGAAGGTTGCCGCACTAAATAGTGGCCACCTTCGCCTTTTGAAGCGTGGCCATTTTTGGTCTCAGCGGCCCAAACACCGGTGCCCTGGGCTTACCGGCTCCCCGAGGCGGTAGGCGGCATCTTCGACGGAGAATCATCATTGAAGATTAGGTATGCGATCTTCCAGTCTCCGACTGACCTCTTCAGTATGACCGTGTATTTGCCCGAGGCATTCACTGTGCCATTACCCAGCGACAAAGTTTGTTTGTAGGTGCCGACATCGAAGGCCGTGTCGCCTAGAACCGGGGACTCCAGGTGACTGAAGGTGAACGCAGTGATTTTGGCTGGACTCTGGAACCATTGGCGATAGTACTGGTCAATCGCGGTGCGACCCCGCAACAAAGGGCAGTCAGCGGGCATCAAGACTGCATCCTCGCGGAACATAGCAGCAATTGCGGATACGTCGCCTGCCAACACGGACTTGAGATACTGGTCCGCCCCCTCCACAACCGACGGATCCACTTGTGCTGGAGCGACCGCTGCTGTTGATACCACCTCCATCCTCAGCGCAGACGGGAAGAAAGCACTCAAGAAGAAAAATGTGGTAACGATGCTGTTCATCTCAGCCTCCTCTTCTTCGGTTCATTTGGTGCGCCACCCAAATACGAGAATTGCTACTTGAGAGTGGCTCATCTCGGTGGCAGAATGCAGCAGAAGATCCGCTCACACAATGACCGCAGCTGCCAAAGAATTGACAAAAAGCGCCAACTTTTCGAGCGGCGGAGCGAATAGTTCATTTACTGATCCCGATCACACCGCCCGCGTTTTCTTAGAAGCCCTGGTCCGACTCGGCTATGACAAGCGGGCGCTATTGGCGGCAGCGGGCGTCGAGTTGTCGAATTCGGAAGATCCCGATGCCCGTGTTCCGTGCCAGGCGATTGGAGGTATGTTTGAATACGCCATGCGGACCCGGCCCTTGAAAAACCTGGGGATGAGACTGGCGGCGGAGACGCCGATCGGCGCATTTCCGCTTCTCGATTATCTGATTGTCACTTGCGAGAATGTTGCCCAGGGCGTTAACCAGCTTGCCCGCTATTTCCGTTTGAACGATGCGCCTTATACGCTGGAGATTCGAGTGAACGAAGATCCCATCTGTATCATCTTCCACAGCTCTCGCGATTCTCTCACTTTTGAATTCGGGGTTTCTCTCGTCGTTCTCCATTTGCGCAAAGAGACAGAAAACCGGCTAAATGCCGAGTTCGTAAGTTTCACTCATTGCCCGGAAGATGTTGTTGAGATGCAGCGAGTTCTCGGCTGCCCAGTCCGAAGCGGGGAAGCGTGGAACGGACTCGCTCTCTCCCGCGATGCATGGCATCTTCCTATGCGGCGGCGCGATTCGGTCCTACGCGGAGTACTTGAACGCCACGCCAAAGAAATCATTGCCTGCTTACCGGCGGCCGATAACGTGATCTTAGAAACTCGCCGCGTAATCATGTCCCGCATTCCTCGAGGAGAGACGGAAATTCAGAGTGTGGCGCGCTGTCTGGCCACATCTGCTCGATCGCTGCAGCGTCGGCTGTCCGCCGCAGGTACTAGTTATCAAGAACTGCTCGACTCCACGCGGTGCGAGGCCGCCTCGCGGTATTTGCACGACCGCGAACTCTCCGTCGGCGAAGTCGCATATCTACTGGGATACTCCGAACCTTCCGCGTTCCACCGCGCATTCAAACGCTGGAACGGGATCACTCCGCAGAAATTTCGGCATCAACGATCCGAGAAACCTGCTAGCACTGGCACCTCCCAATAGTCGACGGCAAAATTATCAGCAACGTTCACACCCGCAACTAGGCGTAGGGCTGGATCCGCGGTGCCTTGTCAATGCACAACGATCGCGGCTCTGATGGGTGGCTATCTCCACGAAGTCCGTGCTACCACACGCGGCAGGCATTCTCCCGCACCATGGCTTGGCCGGCCTTGCAGTTGAACGCCTTCTGGAACTCGGGCATGTTCTGCACCACGCCCGTCACCCGGTATTTTCCCGGAGAATGTGGATCGACGCTGACCAGCATCCGCGAGAACTCGGGACGCCGCTTTTCGCACCAGGCGCGGCCGAAGCCCAGGAAGAAGCGCTGCTGCGGCGTGTAGCCGTCGATGGTCTGTGCCGCGGGGCCGGCGTTGCCGTCGGCCATCATCTGCTCCAGGGCCATCAGGGCGATGCGCGCGCCGCCGTTGTCGGCGGTGTTTTCGCCGAGCGTGAGGCGGCCATTGAGTTTGAGATCGTCCACGGCAACGAAACTGCTGTACTCGTCGGCGACGCAGCTGGCGCGCTTTTCGAATTCCGTGCCGTCCTGCGCCGTCCACCAGTCGCGCAGATTGCCTTGCGGATCGAACTTGCGCCCCTGATCGTCAAAACCGTGGGTCAGTTCGTGGCCGATGACAATTCCGATGCCGCCGAAGTTCATGGCATCGTCAACCTGCTTGTCGAAAAAAGGCGATTGCAGAATGCCCGCGGGAAACACAATTTCATTCTTCGCCGAACTGTAATAGGCATTGACCGTGGGTGGCGTCATCTGCCATTCGTTGCGGTCCACCGGCTTGCCGATCTTGGCAATCTGGCGGCGGGCTTCAAATTCGTTGGCTCGCAGGAAATTTCCCACGAGATCGCCGCGCACAATTTTCAGCGAACTGTAATCGCGCCAGACGTCGGGATATCCGATCTTGTTGCGAATCGCGTCCAGCTTCAGCTTGGCTTGCTTCTTCGTTTCTTCGGTCATCCAGGGCAGGTTGCGGATGTCCTGATCCAGACTCTTTTCCAGCGCGTCCACCATCTTCAACATGCGCTGCTTGCCCTCGGCGCCGAAGGCTTGCTCCACGTAACGCTGGCCCAGCGCCTCGCCCAGTTCGGCATCGGTGGAACTCACACAGCGCTTCCAGCGCGGCTTGATCTCGGATTGTCCGGTCAGCGCCTTCTGCATATTGAAATTGGCGTCCACGAAGGGTTGGGAGAGCCAGGGAGCGGCCCCGTCCAGGAGGTGCCAGGTCACGTAGGTTCGCAGCGAGTCGAGCGACTCCGATTCGAGGACGCCATTCACCTGCTTGAAGAAATCCGGATTGGCAACGTTCAGAGTGGAAAACTGCGGCGTGCCCATGGCGGCAAAGTAACGATCCAGATAGAAATTGGGCGCCAGGGCGGCGGCCTCTGCGCGGGTCATCTTGTGATCGCGCGTCTTGGGATCGCGGCGCGCCGTGCGGTCCATGGAAGCCTTGGCCAGTGCAGGTCTCGATGCGCAAGACCGTCTGCGCCGATTCCTCGGCCTGCTTCGGAGATTGCCCGATCAGCGTGAACAGTTGCGTGGCGTACTCCACCAGGCTCTTGCGCGCAGCTGCCATCTTGGGATCGTCTTTGAGGTAGTAGTCGCGATCGGGCAGCGACAAACCGCCCTGGTCAATGTAGGCGATGACGTCGTTGGCGCTGTGCAGGTCGGGCGACGAATAAAAATTGAACAGCGGATTGGGCCCAAGCATCTGCACCCGGGCGACAGCTTCGATCAGCCCGACCTTGTCTTTCGTGTTCGCGATGCGCTTGAGTTCCGGCTTCAGCGGTTCTACCCCGTGGGCATTCGCGGCGCTCTCGTCAATGCACGAGCCGTAGTAGTCGCCGATTTTCTGGGTGATGGCATCGCGTCCCGCACCGCCGGCGGCAGCTTTCTCCAGAATCTCGCGCATGACTCCGGCATTTCTTTCTCGAATCTCGACAAAGCTTCCCCAGGACGTCTGGTCGGCGGGAATTTCCGTGGTCTTCAGCCAGTTGCCGCAGGCGTACTGGTAGAAATCGACGCAGGGATCGACGGTCTTGTCGATGGTGTCGAGATTGATGGCTGGTTGGGATTGGGCGAAACCGGAAACCGCCAGGAGCAAAAGAATTGCCAGCAGCGAGCAAAATAAGCGCATAGAAGACCTCGCGAGTATTGACCGTTGACTCTAGAGTCCCAGCTTAGACGGCAAGCCGGGAAAATGTTATGTGACGGTCAAAGCAAAGAGCTTACCGCAAAGTTCGCAAAGAGAACCGCAAAGGACGCAAAGGAAGACGTTCTGTACGCTTTTCTTTGCGGATCTTCTGCGCTCTTTAGCGGTTATGATTTCTTTCGCCCTTCGAATCATCTCTCCTATCGCGGCGTATAATCTTTGCCAGAGCTCAAAAGGACAATCAGGCACAATGACCCCCACCAACGGCAGCAACGGACACAGTGTTCCCCAACCCCGGGCAGAGTGGATCGCCAGCCGCAAGTCCAACAATACCGACGGCAATTTCTCCCAGATGCGCTACGCCCGCCAGGGAGAAATCACGGACGAGATGGCCTACGTCGCCCACCGCGAGAAGCTTGCGCCCGAACTGGTTCGCGACGAAGTCGCCCGCGGGCGGATGATCATTCCCGCCAACATCAATCATCCCGAACTCGAGCCCATGTGCATCGGCGTGGCCTCGCTGTGCAAGATCAATTCCAACATCGGCAACTCGGCCGTGACCTCGAACATCGACGAAGAACTCAAGAAGCTGCACACCTCGGTGCACTTCGGCGCCGACACGGTGATGGACCTCTCGACCGGCGGCAACATCCACGAGATTCGCGAAGCCATTCTGCGGCACTCGCCGGTGCCCATCGGAACCGTGCCGATTTACGAGGCCATCTCGCGGGTCAAGCGGATTGAAGATCTCAACAAGAACGTGATGCTCGAAGTGATCGAAGAGCAGGCGGAGCAGGGCGTGGACTACATGACCATCCACGCCGGCGTGCTGATTCAATATCTGCCGATGGTTTCGAAGCGCATCACCGGCATCGTCAGCCGCGGCGGCGCGATTCTGGCGCAGTGGATGGCGCATCATCACAAGCAGAATTTTCTGTACGAGTGCTTTGACGATATCTGCAAGATTTTCGCCAAGCACGATGTTTCGTTCTCCCTGGGCGACGGCCTGCGGCCCGGCTGCATCGCCGATGCCAGCGACGAAGCCCAGTTCGCCGAACTCAAGACTCTGGGCGAGCTCACCAAGAAAGCCTGGGAGTACGACGTGCAGGTCATGATCGAAGGTCCCGGCCACGTGCCGCTGGACAAGATCAAAGAGCAGGTGGACAAGGAAAAAGAGCTCTGCTACGAAGCGCCGTTCTACACCCTGGGCCCGCTGGTCACGGACATCGCTCCCGGCTACGACCACATCACCTCGGCGATCGGCGCCGCCATGATCGGATGGCACGGCGCCGCCATGCTGTGCTACGTCACGCCCAAGGAGCACCTCGGGCTGCCCAACGAAAAAGACGTGAAAGACGGCATCATTGCGTACAAGATCGCGGCGCACGCCGCTGACCTGGCGCGGCATCGCCCCGGCGCGCAGGATCGCGACGACGCGCTCAGCTATGCCCGCTACACGTTCGATTGGGAAAAACAGTTTGCGCTGTCACTCGATCCCGAGACGGCGCGCTCGATGCACGACGAGACTCTGCCCGACGACTACTACAAAGAGGCAGCTTTCTGCTCCATGTGCGGCCCGAAATTCTGCTCGATGAATTACTCCAGCAAGGTGGATGAGTACAACAAGCAGGTACACGGGCTGGAGAAGAAAGACTACTCGGAACTGGTGGACAAGCTGGTCAGCCTGAAGTAGGTCGTGCGGTGGGTTGAGGCGGGCGCACTCGCCCGCTGCTTTTTGTCAGCATTCGCCACAGAACTCCGATCTGACGTATCAGGATCAGGGAAACCAGCGGGCGAGGGCGCCCGCTCCACGCAACCATCTACTGCCTACTTCCCGAATTCGGCTGCGCCGTCCCAGACCAACTGTACGGCCACCGCAAAGATCAGGAAGCCGAAAATTCTGGTGATGCCGGCGACCGCCCCCGGCCCCAACCTCGCCACCAGCGGACCTCCCAGGCGCAGGAACAAGTAAACGCTGAGGGCCAGGGCTGTGATCCCGATCACCATGCCCAGGTAAGTCGTCATGCTGTCGGCGTTGGCGGCCAGGCCCATGACCACGCCGATCGAGCCGGGTCCGGAAAGCATCGGCATCGCCATCGGAGTCAGGGAAATGTCGGTCTTCTCGGCGGCCTCGTCGCTCTCCGCCGGAGTGATGCGGGTAGAGGCAGTCACCATGCCCCAGGCGGTGTGGGCCACGATTAGCCCGCCGGCAATCTGCAGGACCGGCAGCGAAATTCCAAAGAAGTTGAGCACGAAGCGTCCGAAAAACATGAAGACGACCAGGATGCCGAAGACATACAGCGCCGTCTTCAGCGCGGTCCGGTTGCGCTCGCGCGTCGGAGAAATCGGCGGTCAGGGCAAAAAACAGCGGCACCCCGCCAAAGGGATTCACGATCGGAAACAGCGCAAGAAAAGTCGCGCCCGCCGCCGAAGGCAGGGTCTTCAGGATTTGTTCGACAGTATTCCCCGGCGACATCAGCGATAGTCCTCCAACACCTTGGCCGCGCGATTCAGCGCCGCAGCCAGGACCGCGATCTGCTGCCGGGTGCGTTCCAGATCGTGTTTGTCGATGGCCTCGTTCACGCCCGGAATCACCACCGCGGCGTAGCCAGTGTACTGGCCGGGAGCATAAATGACGTGACGGAACCAGGGACGGTTGGGCAGCCCGTCCGGAATCAGCAGGGCGCGTTCCGCCTGGCGCAGCGCCTGATTGAGCCGCGCAGCGCCGCTCCCGGGATTTTCCTGCTTGCGGCGGATTTTGGCTCCGGCCTGCTCGAAATTGATGGGCGGCGCGAATCGCCTCGGCAAAGTTCGGCGGCTGGCTCGCCGAATATCGCGTCTGATTTCTTGCGCGCGGCGTCGACGTAAGCGGCGATTTCCTTGCCATACTCCTCGTAGTCATAGGGCAGCACGTCGGCGTCGGACATGCGCATGGCTTCCAGTCCAAAGACGCGCGCCATTTCCTGCTCGTAGACAAAATCGGGATCGCCGAATTTCTTGAACCAGTTGAAGTTGTCGAAGACGGAGTGGTACACGCCATACGATCCGCTCGAACTCACGTCCGACGAAGGCACGCCCAGATGCTGCAGGAAGACGGTATAGTCCGAGCCGCTGCCCAGGTCTCCGACCGGCACATCGGAGTTGACCGGCCGCGGCCGGGAGCGCGTTGCGTGCCACCGATATCCTGCGTAGGCCTGCGCTCGCTATCGGCTCCAGCCTGGCTGGTCTTTCGCCAGTCGTCGTAGACCATGCCGCCCTTGGGGCTGGGCACGACTTTGGTCACGTCGCGGATAAATTGCTTGAGCGTGGGCACCGACGAGGCGCCGAACTTCGAGCCTGACACCGCCACGTCCACGTTGAAGTAGGCGACCGCGTTGGCCAGTTCGGTTTCGTGCTGCTCGCCCCATTCGGTGGAGCCGATCAGTCCTTCTTCTTCGGCGTCCCAGCTGCCGATCACGATGCGTCCGCTTCGGCTTCCATCCTGACTTCAGCAGTTCGCCGATGCCGTGGACCGATTCCAGCATGGCCGCGGTGCCGCTGTTGGGATCGACCGCGCCATACACCCAGGCATCGCGATGATTGCCGGCCACCACCCATTCGTCCGGCAGCTCGCTGCCGCGTATGCGGCCGATCACGTCCCAGATGGTGCGGAACTGGTAGTCCTGCTTGAGATGCATCTTCACCTTGGCCGGCCCCGGTCCGACGTGATAGGTGAAGGGCAGCGAGCCTTGCCACTCGCGCGGCGAATCGGGTCCACCTAGATGCTCGAGGATCGGCCAGGCGTCGGCGTAGGAAAGCGGCGTCATGGGAATTTTTGGCAACTGCGCCGACTGTTCGGGCGGCGTGCGTTTGGAATCCGGAAGCGAAGGCACCGACGCGATTCCCGGCGTGGTGGGGTCGCCGGGAAACTGAAACATGTAGCCGATCGAGCCGCGCTGCACGCCGGTATCGGGACGCCACGGGCCCTGCGGATATTTGTCTCCGTGCCGCCAGCCGTCGTCGGCCGGATCGGAATAGATCAGCACGCCCGCGGCGCCGTGTTCCTGCGCCACGAACGCTTTCACTCCGCGAAAGTTTTGCCCGTAGCGCACCAGCACGATCTTGCCGCGGACATCGATCTTCATCTGCTCCAGCTTCTGAAAGTCGTCGGGCGATCCGTAGTTCGCGTAAACCACGTCGGCTTCGACGTCACCCGACGGCGACATGCTGTTGAACGGCGTCACCACGCGGGGATCATCCTGATAAGGATCGCCGTTGACCCGCTCGCGCGTCGGCCCGTGCATGGTGACCCCGGCGGGCGCGGTCACGTCCACGCTGATTTCGGCGGGATAGTTCATCCAGACGCGGTATTCGACGATTTCGGTTTCGAGGCCGGCCTCGCGGAATTTCTGCGCGACGTAGTCGGCGGTTGCCTTGTCTTCGGGAGTGCCCGCCATGTGCGGCGCCTGGGTCAGGATGCGCAGGTGCTCTTCGGCAAGTTTCGGATCGGGCACGGCCAGGAAACGGCTTTCCAGCGCGATCTCGTCAGCCGAGTTCCGGAACCCGAAGAGCGTAGCCGCAGACGCGTCCTTCGTCGGCAAGGCCGCTTGCGAGGTCCCGCTTACATGCTGGCGAGGAAAAGAATGAGAAAAGAAGAACGGACGGGAGAACCACTGCGGAAATAAATTTCATCGGGCTCCTGAACCGAGAACTGTGGCGCACTCACGACTTCAAGTTCTTGCCAACTCGCGCAGCGCTTCGAGTGTTTCCTCGAGATCGGGAAGCTGGTCCACGGGATAGATCCTGCTGAACCGGATCCTGCCCGCTTTGTCGACTACGAAAACTGGCGCGCTCACTGGCTCCCTTGAACGGATCGACCTCCCGCAACACGCCGTAGCTGGCGGCTGACTTCTCCGTGCGGCCAGAAATCACTGCCCAGCAGGAAATCGAAGGGACCAATCTCGCGCTCCCAGGAAGTGGTATTCATGATCGAATCCACATTGATGCCGAGCACTTCGGCCTGGCGGGCCAGAAATTTTTCCCGTTCCACCTGGTATGTGACCATCTGCTGCGTGCTGACCGGCTCCCGGTTCGCCGGGTAAAAGGCCAGCACCAGGTTGCGCTTGCCGCGATGCTCCGAGAGGCGGAACTGTTTTCTCACGCCACCGATCAGAACGGGAAGATCGAAATCAGGCGCCATGTCGCCGACCTGCAACAACGTCGTTCACCTCATCCAGATGTGGGTGCAACGGAGTGTCCGGCCGACAACATATCAAAACCTCTACTTGTCCGCTGCCGGTCACTTCGTACTTTGCCGAGGTCAATTCCGCCAGGGCGAAGGGCCCGCGGCAGTGCAATTTTTGGGTGCTGATGCCCATCTCCGCGCCGAAGCCGAATTCTCCTCCGTCGGAGAAGCGGGTCGAGGCGTTCCAGTACACCACCGCCGAATCGACCAGGCGCAGAAACAGGCGCGCCTGCGCTTCGTCGTTGGTCACAATCGCTTCGGAATTTTTTGTGGAATAGCGGTTGATGTGGGCAATCGCGTCTTCGATGCTCGGCACGACTCGGATCGCGATACACAGCCGCAAGTATTCTTCGCTCCCAATCCTGAGCTTCGGCGGCGCGGACGCCCATCCCCGCGGCCAGTCGGCGAGTTTCATCGTCACCGCGCACTTCGACGCCGCCATCAAGCAGCTTCTTTACGATGCGCGGAATATATTCTGCCGCGATGCTGCTGGTGCACCAGCAGCTTTTCCGCGGAATTGCACACCGACGGACGCTGCGTCTTGGCATTGATCACGATGTCGTCCGCCATTTCGAAATCTGCAGACTCGTCCACAAAGATGTGGCAGTTCCCTGCTCCGGTCTCGATCACGGGCACGGTGGCGTTGTCAGCGACGAAGGAAATCAGACCCGGGCCGCCGCGGGGAATCAGCACGTCCACCAGGCCGCGCGCCTTGATCAGTTCGTGCACCGAATCGCGAGTGCTTGAATCCAGCAACTCGATTGCGCCCTCGGGAACTCCGTCCACCTGCTTCATGATTTCGACCAGCTTCTGATTGCTGTGCACTGCTTCCTTCCCGCCTCGCAACACGATAGCGTTGCCGGTCTTGAGCACCAAAGATGCGCAATCCACAGTCACATTCGGCCGCGACTCGTAGACAACGCCGACCACACCCAGTGGCACGCGCACTTTGCGGATGCGCAAACCGTTGGGCCGGGTCCACTCGGCAATCGTTTCACCGACCGGATCGCGAAGACTGGCCACTTCGCGCACGCCCGCAACCATGGTCGCGATGCGTTCCGGAGTGAGGAGGAGGCGGTCGCGCATTGCGCCGGCGAGGCCGGACTCTTCCAGGTCGGCCTGATTCGCTTCCATAATGCTAAGCGGCGTTGGCTGCAATCGCATCGGCCATCGACTAGCAGAATCGCGTTCTTTTCCGCTGTCATGAGCTGCGCCATTTGCGCCGCGGCGCCTTGCGCCCGCAGCAAGCTTGTCGCGAGTCGAGCTCGGAGTGCGGACGCTAGTTGCCATCGGAAGACTTTCTGCGCTGCGGCGGAAAATAAGTTCCGATCTTGCGCTCCAGGGCCCAGGGAATGGCGTGGGCGTGGCGTCCGTTCGCGATGGCGACCTTGGCGCCAGCTTCGCTGGCCAGCTTGGCGGCGCGCAGCTTGGAGCGCATGCCTCCCGTGCCCAGCTTGCCCTGGCCGTTGCAGACGGCTTCCATGGGCTCGGTCAGCTTGCGAATGGTGCGCAGCAGGCGGGGACGCTTGCCGTTGGGAAAATAAAATCCGTCAACGTCGGTGAGCAGCAGCAGCCAGTCGGCCTTGACGGCGGTCGCCAGCAATGCGCTCAGTTCGTCGTTGTCGCCGAAGGCTCCCACCAGTTCGCGAACCGAGACGCTGTCATTTTCGTTCACTACCGGCACCACACCAAGCTTCAGCAGCTCATGCAACGCATTCTGCAGGTTGCGGTAGCGGATGGGCGAAGTGAAGTCATCGCTCGAGAGCAGAAGCTGGGCAACAACTTTCTTGCCGAAAAAAAGTTGTTCGTAAGTATGCATCAAAAGGCTTTGTCCGACCGCGGCGCAGGCCTGCATCAGAGGCACGGTGGACGGCCTTTGGCGAAGTCCCAGGTGCGTCATACCGGACGCAATGGCTCCGGAGCTAACGATCAGATACTCGTGGCGGGAAAGAGCCAACTGATCCACCAGAGCCCGCATGCGCACGGTATCGATGCGACCGCCGGGGGCGATCAGACTGGTGCCGACTTTGACGACGAGGCGCATATAGGACTTCTAATTTAGCAATTAAGACGGATTTGGGCGAATGTAGGCGCGAGCGTCCCGCTCGTGCGGCAGCGCCACAGGTGACTCGGCACGAGCGAGGATGCTCGCGCCCACATTTCTCGCGTTAAACTGTTTTCATGGTGGTCAAGGATTCGACCCAGCGCTTTTCGTCTCGTGTCGGAAACTACGTTCTCTATCGGCCTGCCTATCCTTCTGCGGTTCTCGATCTGCTGCAGAAAGAGTGCGGCCTAAACGCCGCTTCTGTCATCGCAGATATCGCTTCCGGCACCGGCATCTTCACCCGCATGCTGCTAGAGAGTGGCAACCGGGTATTCGGTGTGGAGCCCAATGCTGACATGCGCCGCGCCGGAGAGGAATTTCTGCGCGCGTATTCTCAATTCAGCAGCGTGGCGGGAACAGCGGAAGACTCGACTCTCGCCGGGCACAGCGTTGACTTGATCACCGCCGCCCAGGCGGCCCACTGGTTTGATCGCGAGAGAGCGCGACGCGAATTCATTCGCATCTGCCGGCCCGGCGGTTGGATTGTATTGCTGTGGAACGAGCGGCGCACCGGATCGACGTCATTTCTGCGCCAGTACGAGCAGTTGTTGCTGGAGTACGGCACTGATTATCAGGAGGTGCGCTACGAGCGTACCATCCAGCAGATTGAAACGTTTTTCGCGCCCTCGCCATTTCGGTTGCGCATCTTTGACTACAAGCAGGAGGTCGACTATCCGGGACTCGAAGGGCGATTGCTGTCGTCTTCGTACACCCCGCAGGCCGGCGATGCAAGGAATGCGCCGATGCTGCGCGAGTTGCGAACGATATTTGACGCGCATCGGGTGCGTGATCGGGTGACGTTCGAGTACGACACGCGGGTTTACTACGGACAGCTCAGTTGAGCTTCTGGCTTAAACCATCGACCACGAGGGACATCAAGGTACGCGAAGGAAATCCCACCGACTAAGATCTCGTTCAGCAGGGAGAATGCATGGCCAGCGAGAAGACGTTTCACATGACCCCCGACGACTTCCGGCGCCACGGACACGCCATGGTGGACTGGATCGCCGACTACTACACCCGCATCGAGTCGTTCCCTGTGCTCTCGCAGGTTGAGCCGGGACAGATTCGGGCGTCGCTGCCTGCCGATCCACCCGTGCAAGGGCGAGGCTTTTCCGGCCATCCTTGCTGACATTGAAAAGCTGATCCTTCCCGGCATTACGCACTGGCAATCGCCGAATTTCTACGCCTACTTCCCTTCGAATGCTTCCGGGCCGGCGATTCTTGGCGACTTGCTTTCTTCCGGCCTGGACGTGCAGGGGATGTTGTGGGCCACCAGTCCTGCGTGCACCGAACTGGAGACACATGTGCTGGACTGGCTGGTTCATATGCTGGATTTGCCGCAGAAGTTTCTTTCGACCAGACAGCGGAGGAGGCGTCATCCAGGACACGGCTTCGAGCGCCTCGCTGTGCGCACTGCTGGCAGCGCGGGAGCGGGCGACGAACTTCGCCAGCAATCGCTACGGCTGCGATGGCAAGCTGGTGGGCTACACATCGTCGCAGGCGCATTCTTCGCTGGAGAAGGGCGCGCAGGTCGCCGGCATCGGCCGCGACAATTTGCGTCTGATCGAAGTCGACGAAAATTTTGCCATGCGCCCCGAGGCGCTGGCGCGGCAGATCGAACAGGACCGTCAGGCAGGGCTGATACCGTTTTTTGTCTGCGCCACCGTCGGTACGACTTCTTCGAACGCGATTGATCCCGTCCCTGAAATTGGCCGCATCTGTCGCGAACACAAACTCTGGTTACACGTGGACGCCGCCATGTCCGGCACCGCCGCGCTCTGTCCGGAATTTCGCCACACTCATGCCGGCCTGGAATTTGCCGACAGCTACTGCTTCAACCCGCACAAATGGATGTTCACCAATTTCGACTGCGATTGCTTTTATGTCGCAGACCGCAAGGCGCTCATCCAGACCCTGAGTGTGCTGCCGGAATATCTGCGCAACAAGGCCAGCGAAACCGGCGCTGTGATTGACTATCGCGACTGGCAGATTCCGCTCGGGCCGACGCTTTCGGGCGCTCAAATTGTGGTTCGTGATCCGGCACTACGGGGTCGAAGGGCTGCAATACCACATTCGGCAGCACGTCGAGTTGGCGCAGAACTTCGCCGCTTGGGTCAAGTGTGACGACCGCTTCGAGTTGGCAGCGCCCGTGCCCTTGAACCTGGTGTGCTTCCGCCACAAAGACGGAGATAGTGGCAATCAAACTTTGATGGACCGCCTCAATCGCAGCGGGGACCTTTATCTTACGCATACACGGTTGAATGATCGCCTGACATTGCGGCTGTGCGTGGGCCAGACAAATACGACGGCGCGGCATGTGGAGAAGGTTTGGAAGCGGATTCAGGAGGAGGCTGCGAAACTGAGTTCAGGTTAGGGTCCAACAATAGTCCGCTTCACGGTGACACAAGCACGAGCCGGACGCTCGCGCCTACATCCGAGCGAATGGAGCGACGGGCGTCCCCGCCCCTCCCATCCCGGACGCATCGCAGACGAGCCCTGCGGGCGAGATACTTTCCTCGGCCCGTCAGGAATCGAGCCAGCATGTCCGCCACTGCTTCGAGCAACACGCGGTCTTCCGCGCCAAAGCCATTTTCCCGATCGCTCTCAACGCTTAGCACCCCCAGCTCCCGCGACGCCAACTTCATCGAGATGAGTATCTTGGATCGAGTCTCTGGAAGCGCAACTTTATCAGGTGAATCGCCGCCCGCGCCTAACGATTGTTGAGGCGCATCTTCCCCGACTGCCAGGAAGATTCCGACCCAGGCATAGTGCCGGCCTCGACAAAGCAGGTCGATCACATCGTCCAGCGGAGAATGATGCGCGGACGGCCGGCTGGAGGCGAGCAAGCATTCGACGTCAGCCAGAAGCTGGCGCGTGGGACGATAAACTTTCAAGGGCGAGTCCTGGAGGCAAGAAAAATCGAGGCCAGTTTAACTGCGGGCGGAGGGAGGGTCAACGGTTTTGGGAGCACCACTTGGCAGTTAGCAATTGGCTTCGTCCGGGGGCGAAAGTGACGATTGCTAGGTGCTATTGCCAAGTGCTAGTTGCTAGTTCCCCCGCTCCTACCTCTTCTCCAATTCCTTGGGCTTGTCCGGTATGGGATGGGCGGAGGCGTCGGGTCTCCAGGCTGTGGGATTGGCGCCGGCGGATGGATTTACACCGAAATCCCACACGTAAAGATTCATTCCATCTTTCCCCAACAGCTCGATTAGCGCGTACTCCCCGGGATCAAGATCGCTCGATGGCGTTACCTTCACCCAGCCGCCAGTTAGTTTAGTGGCAGTGGTCGGGACAAGTTTCTGCTCCTGGGTTACCTTGCCGTAGATCGCGATCTTGATGTCGCCGACAATACGCTTGTCCTTGTTGTTATTTTGCAGGCGAACGATACGGAAACGATCCCAGGGTAGCTGTTCTTCTTTAGTCTTCTCGGCAATCTGAGTTACTTTGTCGAGCTGGTCTTGCTGGTCCAGGTTGACGTAAATCGCGGGCACGGAGACGTGTGCCTGAATCTTGGCATGCAACCCGGGCAGCTCAATGATCTGTTTGTTTTTGGCAATAGGGTTGATTGTCGCGCGCAGGATGTTGCCCTTCATGTTCCGGTTGAGCTCGCCGCTGCTCTGCTGCAATTCGACCAACTGGGGTTGGGTCTGGAAGGTATCGAGCAGAATGATGCCGCCGTCGTCCGGCAAGCGCAGCCCGGGAGCCACATGCGGCGACCTGGCTTCGTCGGCCTGGCGCTCAGCTTCTAATTCTTTATCGAGCGCCACGGCTTCCGGGGCGGGCTTGCCCGCGGCACGGTCTTTTTCGTACTTGTCCGTCGCGGCCCAATCCACCATTGACTTGGGGACTTCTTCCCACTCATTGCGTTCGGCGCTCAGGTAACGCACGCGCTCGCCCCTGATCTCCCACTTGGTGGCTAGCTGGTAGGTGCCGTCGGTCAGGATCAGGCGCTTGGCGAGCTCCTGCGCAGGCATAGGCGTAGCCGACACCAGGAAGAAAACCAGCAGGCCGATTGCGAGACGAGAAACCTGACGCATAGGGATTAGTAAGTTAGATGCAGCCTCAGACGCCCAGTGTACTCCGCGAGAGCGCGTCCTTCACATGCGGAAGTCGGTTCAGGTGGCGAACATCATGAATCACAAGAGATACGAAGTACCGCGAAGGCTTTAGTTTGAAGGGTCTACTTCGCGTACCATCGTGTCCTTCGTGGTAAAAGCTTTTTCTTCCTAGTCACCCGAAAACATTTCTGGCATAATTGGTCGTGCACCCATCCTGCACAAAATCTCAAAGACAATTTAAGGTGAGGAATCGATGTCGGCAAAGTACATCTTTGTGACCGGAGGCGTGGTGTCGTCGTTGGGCAAGGGACTGGCGGCGGCCTCGATGGGTTGCCTGCTCGAAAGTCGCGGGCTCAAAGTCAACCTGATGAAGTTTGATCCTTATCTCAACGTCGATCCGGGCACCATGTCGCCTTTTCAGCATGGCGAGGTATTTGTCACCGACGACGGGGCTGAGACCGATCTCGACCTGGGCCACTACGAACGCTTCACTCACGCCAAACTTTCCCGCGACAACAATTGGACCACGGGACGGATCTACGAACAGATCATCGCCAAGGAGCGCCGCGGCGATTACCTGGGCAAGACCGTGCAGGTGATTCCTCACGTCACCAACGAAATCAAGGCTGCCATGAAGAAGGTGGCGCAGGATGTGGATGTCGCCATCGTCGAAATCGGAGGCACGGTGGGCGACATCGAGTCGCTGCCCTTCATGGAAGCGATCCGGCAGATGCGGCAGGAACTGGGCCGCGATCACACCTTGTTCATGCACGTGACCCTGGTGCCGTTTATCGCGGCCGCGCAGGAACTCAAGACCAAGCCGACGCAGCACTCGGTGAAAGAACTTCTCAGCATTGGGATCCAGCCCGACATTCTGCTTTGCCGCACCGACCGTTTCCTGTCCAAGGAGATCAAGTCGAAAATCGCGCTCTTCTGCAACGTGGAAGAAGAGGCGGTCATCACCGCCAAGGACGTGGCTTCCATTTACGAAGTGCCGCTGGTGTTTTCGCATGAAGGGGTGGATTCGCTGGTGCTCCGCTACCTGCGCCTGGAAGCCAGGGACCGCGACCTCAAGAACTGGGAAGAAATCGTGCATCGCGTCTATAACCCGAAGGCTGAAGTCACGATCGGAATCGTGGGCAAATACGTAGAGTACGAAGACTCCTACAAGTCATTGAAAGAGGCTCTGGTCCACGGCGCGCTGGCTCACAACCTGAAACTGAATCTGAACTGGATTGAAGCCGAGGGGCTGGAAAACGGAGACCGCACCTACGAAGAACAGCTTGCCGACTATGACGGACTGCTGGTGCCGGGCGGCTTTGGCAAGCGCGGCATCGAGGGCATGCTGATTGCGATCCGTTACGCCCGTGAAAACAAAGTCCCATATTTTGGCATTTGCCTCGGCATGCAGACGGCATGTATCGAATTTGCCCGCAACGTGTGCGGACTGGCCGACGCCAACTCCAGCGAATTCGATCCTGCAACGCCGCACCGCGTGATCTACAAGCTGCGCGAACTGCGCGGCGTGGAGGAACTGGGCGGAACCATGCGGCTGGGCGCGTGGCCCTGCAAGATCGAGCCCGGCACGCTGGCGCACAAAATCTACGGCAAGCTCGAAATCAGCGAGCGTCATCGCCATCGCTACGAATTCAACCGCGAATACGAGGAAACGCTGACCGCGGGCGGATTGCGTATTTCCGGATCAACGCCGGACGGCACCTACGTGGAGATGGTGGAGTTGCCCGATCATCCGCACTTCATCGGTTGCCAGTTCCATCCCGAGTTCAAGTCGAAGCCGCTGGAGCCGCATCCGCTGTTCAAGACATTCGTCGGCGCCGCGTACGAGCATGGACTGAAGCGGCGGGCGGAGAAGGCAGCTTCCGAAGTGGAGATGTTCCACCGGCCCGAGAAGGTTGGAAAAAGATAATTAACCACCGAGTACACAGAGGACACCGAGGAAACTCCTAAGAACCGGTGAGATTTCTTTCTCAGTGCCCTCCGTGGTTCAAACATGACCACTTCCTTTCAAATCGACAATGTCCGCATCGGCGCAGGCAATCTTTTTCTGATCGCCGGCCCTTGCGTGATCGAGAGCGAGAAGCACGCCCTGTTCATGGCGGAAGTGATCAAGGGCGTCACACGCTCGCTGAATTTTCCTTTCATCTTCAAGGCCTCTTACGACAAGGCCAACCGCACTTCCATTCGCAGCTATCGCGGTCCGGGGCTGGCGGAGGGTCTGCGCATCCTGAAAAAAGTGAAAGATGAAGTGCACGTACCCATTCTGACTGACGTGCACGAAACCGCCGACGTGGCCAAGGTCGCGGAGGTCGCAGACATTTTGCAGATTCCAGCGTTCCTCTGCCGTCAGACCGATCTGGTCGTAGCCGCGGCCATGACGGAGCGCGTCGTCAACATCAAGAAGGGCCAGTTCGTCTCGCCCGCCGATATGCGGCACATCGTGGAGAAATGCCGCACCGCGGGCAACGACAAAGTCTTCGTGACCGAGCGCGGATCGAGCTTCGGCTACAACAATCTCGTGGTGGACATGCGTGCGCTCGCCATCATGCGCAAATTCGTTCCGGTGGTCTTCGACGCCACCCATTCGGTGCAGCTGCCGTCATCTGCCGCCGACGGAGATCACGCCGTGAGCGGAGGACAGCCCGAGTTCATTCCGGTGCTGGCGCGCGCGGCAGTGGCGGCGGGCGTGGATGGAATATTCATGGAAGTCCACGACAATCCCAAGGAAGCCAAGTCCGACGGGGCGAACGCGCTGGAGTCAACCAAGCTGCGCGGAGTCTTGAAAGAATTGCAGGCGATACAGAATGCGCTACCCGCGGCGCATGCTAAACCGTGAGCAGGCTGGTCTTGTGAATCTGTTACCATGGCGGCCTTACGGGAGAGGTCGCATGAAATATTTTTGGTTGGCAATCCTCACCGCGGGTTTATTCACAACGTTTACGACGTCTAGCGCGCAAACCGCCTCCGCGCCCGCTTCGAGTCGCGATCGCCGGCATGGTTCACGGTCACGTCGAAGGCTTTTTCCAGCGCTCGCTGCACCGGCCCGATATCCAGATTGTCGGAATCTCCGAACCTGACACGAAAGTCGCGGCGCGTTATGCGACGCAGTTCAACCTCGACCGCAGTTTGATCTTTACCGATCTCGAAGACATGCTGCAAAAGACCCATCCGCAAGCCGTACTGGCGTACACCAATACTTTTGACCACCGAAAAGTGGTGGAGATATGCGCCCGCCACGAAATTCACGTCATGATGGAAAAGCCGCTGGCGGTCAGCGCCGAGGATGCACACGCCATCGCCGATGCCGCGCGTAAGGGAAAGATCAAGGTGCTGGTGAACTACGAGACCTCCTGGTATCGCAGCAACCACGCGGCCTATGACATGGTCCACGACAAATCGATTGGCGACATTCGCAAGGTCGTCGTCCACGATGGGCATCAGGGCCCGAAGGAAATCAATGTGGCTCCTGAGTTCTTCGCATGGCTCAACGATCCCAAGCTGAACGGCGCCGGAGCGCTCTACGATTTCGGCTGCTATGGCGCCGATTTGATGACCTGGCTGATGGATGGGCAGCGACCAATATCCGTGATCGCAACGACTCAGCAGATCAAGCCTGACATTTATCCGCGAGTGGATGATGAGGCGAACATCATCCTGACGTATCCCAAGGCAGTGGCGATCTTGCAGCCTTCGTGGAACTGGCCTTTCGACCGCAAGGATATGGAAGTGTACGGCCAGACCGGCTACGTGATCACGGTTCGCCATGACGATGTGCGTGTGCGGCTCAAAGGAGGAGAGGAGCAACTGCTGCCGGCCAAGCCGGTTGCGGCTCCTTACGATGATTCGTTGTCGCTGTTCCGGGCGGTGGTTCTGGACGGAGTCGCGCCCGGCGCGCCTTCGTCTCTCGAAACTAATGTTATTGTTGCCGAAATTCTGGACGCAGCCCGGCGTTCGGCGGCTTCCGGGAAATCTGTCCGACTCGCGGGAGATTGAAGTTCGCGTGTAATGTGGGCGCGAGCGTCCCGCTCGGCGGCAGCGTTGAAGCGCCGCCCTGCGAAAAGCCTTTGGAACGCCAGTTCATTGGTTCTCTCGCACGAGCGTGACACTCGCGCCTACGTTTTTATCTCATCGCCTGATGCACATCTTCTGCACCATTGCCGGAATTGTTTCCATCCTGGGCATCCTGCTGGATGCCTTCGAGACGGTCGTGCTGCCGCGGCGCGTGCAGCGCAGTTTCCGCCTGACCAGCTGGTTCTATCGCCGCACCTGGATTCCGTATCGAGCGATCGCCAGGCGCATTCCATCACGGGCGCGGCGGGAAAATTTTCTAAGCTACTTCGGACCGCTGTCGCTGATCTTCCTGCTGATTTTGTGGGCGGCCGGACTGATCTTTGGCTTCGCCCTGCTGCAATACGGAGTGGGTGAGCACTTCCGTCTAAGCGGAGAGCCGCTTACTTTTGGCCTGCTGGTCTATCACAGCGGCGAGACTTTTTTCACCCTGGGCTACGGCGACATCATCCCCGAGCTCCGGTCTGGCTCGCGCCTTGGCGGTAGTGGAATCCGGACTGGGCTTCGGCTTTCTGGGCGTGGTGATCGGTTATTTGCCGACGATTTATTCGTCATTTTCCCGTCGCGAGATCGAAATCTCCCTGCTCGATGCGCGGGCGGGTTCGCCTCCGTCGGCTGCCGAACTCTTGTCGCGGTTCGGAAACTGTCCGCAACAGGCGGTGCTCGACCAGATTTTCAAGGACTGGGAACGCTGGGCGGCGGAGGTGCTGGAGAGTCATCTGTCATATCCCGCGCTCAGCTTTTTTCGTTCGCAGCACAACAATCAGTCCTGGCTGGGAGCGCTGATCACGATTCTGGATGCCAGCGCGCTGGTGATCGCCGGCGTAGACGGCCTGCGCAACGAGCAGGCCAAGATTACCTTCGCCATGGCGCGGCACGCGGTGGTTGACCTGGCGCAGGTCGTGAATGCGCGCTACAACCCGAACGCCGCGGACCGGTTGCCAGAGCTGCAACTGAATCGGCTGCGCCAAAAACTGGCAGAGCGCGGAGTGAAGCTGGCGCGAGGGTGCCGCGTTTGAGGAGAAGCTCGACCATCTTCGTTCGCAATATGAACCCTACGCGGTGGCAATTGCGCTCAATCTGTCGATTGACTTGCCGCCATGGATTCATCCCGAGAGACAGAAAGACAACTGGCAGGCCGGTCCCTGGGACCGGGCCATTCAAGCCAGAGGCCTGGCGGGACGGGTACAGAGCATGGATGATCATTTCTGAAGAAGCTGTCAGCTCTCAGCTATGAGTTCTAGCCTTTAGCTTTCCTTTCGGTCTTGCATCTTGTATTCGGCTGTATGGTCAATGACGAGTACCGTTTGGAGCAAAAGAGTGCCGGAGGGACGCCGGATAGTACCCCGGCGTTTCAACGCTGCGGTGGCGCCCAAGATGCTCCGGTCCGTAGGGACGGCTAAAACTTTTCCACAAATGCCAGAGGTTCGGTTCAGCCGTGCCTGCGGCACGGGCATCCTCGCGCCTGCCCACGCGACCTGCCATTGAGGTGGTGGGCTACTATCAATGGTCTCTCCGGGACCGCTGGAATGCGTCACGTTTGTGGAAACTTGCCAATTGCCAAGTGCCGTCTGCCGCGTTCTGCTAACATCTGTTTTCTTCCATGAAGCATATTGGCGAAAACGTAGTCCGCATCGAGGCTGAGGCCTTGCGCGCGCTCGCGGATCGCATCGCGGGACCCATGGCTGCGGCGTTCGATCGACGCGGTCGAGTTGATCTATGCCTGCGCTGGCCGGGTGGTGGTCACGGGCATGGGCAAGAGCGGCATCATTGCGCGCAAGATCGCGGCCACACTGAGTTCGACTGGGACTCCTGCGCTGTTCATGCATCCGGTTGACGCGGTGCATGGAGACCTTGGCATGGTGGTACGCGGGGATGTGGTGCTGGCTCTTTCGGCCAGCGGCGAGACGGAAGAAATTCTGCGGTTGCTGGCGACTCTCAAGCGACTGCAGGTGCCGCTGATCAGCATGACCGGGGATGCGGTCTTTGAAGGACGGGAAAAAGCCACGGGCGAGGTCGCCCGCGACCACACAATCTACATCACAAGATATCTACGCTGGCGGCGGCGGCGGATGTTGCACTGGATTGCTCCGTGGCCCAGGAAGCTTGCGGACTTGGGTTGGCGCCGACTGCTTCGACCACGGCCATGCTGGCGCTGGGCGACGCGCTGGCTATGGCTCTCGCCGAGAAGCGCGGCTTCAAGGAAGAAGATTTTGCCAATCTGCATCCCGGCGGAAAGCTGGGCAAGCGTCTGGCCAAGGTCGAATCGCTGATGCACACCGGAGAGGCTGTGCCGCGAGGTCACGCCGCAGACCAAAATGCCGGATGTGATCTACGAAATGTCGCGCAAGAAACTGGGTGTGACCGCTGTAGTTGATGGCAAGAAGCTGGTGGGCGTGATCAGCGATGGCGATTTGCGGCGGCTGCTGGAAAAGCGCGGCAAGGATGTGCTGGATCTGACCGCGGGCGAGTGCATGACCGCCAAGCCCAGAACTATCGGGGCGAACGAATTCGCGGCTACGGCGCTGGCGTTGATGGAAGAAAAGAAAATCACCTCGTTGGTGGTGGTCGATGGCGCGAACACTCTTTTGGGAATCGTCCACCTGCACGATTTGTGGGGAACGGAGATGATGTAGCGCCGGCCTCCGGCCGGCTCGATGGGCGGGCGAGACGCCCGCCGCACAGCCGGCGGGACGCCGGCGCTACAATAAAACCATGTACCACTACGATCCGACGACCGCGCTGGAAGAACTCACCGAAGACGCTACGCTGCCCAACCCCGTACACGTGCGCGACATGATTTTGCGGAAAAAACTCGGGCCGGACAAGTCGCTCGAGCTGAACCGTCTGTTCGTCGAATATCAGAAGTTTTTCGGCGAGGCGCAGAAGCTGGGGAAAGAGATATTGAAGCAGTTGGCCGGTTAAAAAGCGATCAATCTCGTCTCTCGTAGTTTTCTGGCGATGCACAAGTCGGGCGGGTGCCCCACCCAGCCGAGCAAAGCTCCGCAGCTCCGGCGAGCTTTGCTCGCCCGCCCGGTCGGGCGTCCCGGCCTACCTGGACATTACTCATCATTTACAATAATCAATTCCCTGCTGCCCAGGACTCCTAACTATGCATCGTTGGTCTCAACTCTTTATTCCTACTCTGCGCGAGGCGCCGGCGGACGCTGAAGTCGCCAGCCACAAATTTCTGGTGCGCGCCGGATACATCCGTCAGCTGGCCGCCGGGATTTACTCCTATCTCTTCATGGGGCAGCGCTCCTTCAACAAGATCATGGGCATCGTCCGCGAGGAGATGGACAAAATCGGACAGGAATTCTATCTGCCGGCGATTCATCCGCGGGAGTTGTGGGAGGCCAGCGGGCGCTGGGCCGTCATGGGCGACAACATGTTCCGGCTGAAAGACCGCAAGGGCGCCGATCTCTGTCTAAGCATGACGCATGAAGAAGTCATGACCGAGATTGCGCGCAAGGAGTTGCGCAGCTACAAGCAGCTTCCCCAAATCTGGTACCAGATTCAAAGCAAATTCCGCGATGAAGCCCGTCCCAAGTCCGGCCTGTTGCGGGTGCGGCAGTTCATCATGAAAGATTCGTACTCTTTCGACATCGATGCCGCCGGCCTCGACGTTTCCTATCAGAAACATTACGACGCCTACTGCCGCATTTTCGATCGCTGCGGATTGAAGTACATGGTGGTCGAAGCGGACTCAGGCGCGATGGGCGGATCGCAGTCGCACGAGTTCATGGTGCGGACGCCGGCGGGCGAAGACCGGATCGTGAGCTGCGAAAAGTGCAAGTACGCCGCCAACCTGGACAAGGCAACATCGAAGCTGGCAGCGGTCGAAGACCTCAAGGCGGAGGGCGACGGCAAGCCGCTCGAAGTCCACACCCCGGGCATGAAGACGATCGAAGATGTCGCGAAATTCCTGGGCGTGTCGCCGAAGAACAAGATGAAGACGCTGGCGCTGATGATGGAAGACGTCGATCCCAAGACCGGCAAAGCGTCTGCGCGCGCCGTTGTGTTGCTGATGCGCGGCGATCATCAGATGAACGAAGCCAAGCTGTCGGCCGCGCTGGGGGGCAAGGAAACGCGCCCCATGCAGGAAGATGAAATCCGGCAGCTCTTCAATTCTCCGGCCGGATTCCTGGGACCCATCGGCATCGCGTGGGCGAAGGACATGAAAGACGTCGAACGCCCGGTGCTGCTGGTGGACAAGGCGCTCGAAGGCCGCACCAACCTGATTGGCGGAGCGAACAAGGAGGACTATCACTTCAAGAACATCACGCCGGGCCGCGACTTCCAGCCGACCGCCTACGTCGATCTGCGCAGCGTGACGGCGGGAGAAGACTGTCCGAATTGTGGCGGAACGCTGCGCATTGACACTGCGGTCGAGATCGGCCACATCTTCAAACTGGGCTACAAGTATTCGGAGTCGATGGGCGCACGCGTGCTCGACAAGAATGGCAAAGAAGTCACGCCCATCATGGGCAGCTATGGCATCGGCATCGAGCGCATCCTGACCGCGGCGGTGGAGCAGGACAACGATGAAAACGGTTTCTGGCTGCCGCCACAGATTGCGCCCTTCGAGATCGTGGTGACGCCCACCAACGTGGGCGACGAGAAACTCCTGAGCACTGCCGTGGACATCGCCCAGCGCCTGGAGGCCGCCGGATTCGAAGTGTCTGCTCGACGACCGGGACGAACGGCCCGGGGTCAAGTTCAAGGACGCCGACTTGGTCGGTATCCCCTTTCGTATCACTGTCGGAAAGAAGGTTACCGAAGGTACTGTGGAAGTGGTTCGGCGCTCGACTCGGCGAAATGGAGGATGCTAGCATCTCCGCAATAACCGGATTATTTCGAAAAAAATCTACGGTCTGCGCGCTGAACCTGTCTAGCGCGCGACCGGAAGCGGAGTGCGCATGGGCTCGATGAAAATGGTTTCTGGCATTGTCGTCATTGTGGGCGCGGTCTATCTGATCGCCGCCCTGGCTCCACCCTTCTTCTCCAACTACCAGTTTGAGGACGCCATCAGGACCGAAGCCCAGATGGACACCTACAACACCAAGACCGAAGACCAGATCCGCGATGCCGTCTTCAAGAAAGCGCAGGAGATGGATGTCCCGGTCACCCGGGAACAGATCAAGGTTCAGCGCAGCGGGGTAACCGGCACCGGCTCGATCAGCATCGAGGCCCCCTACATCGTGCACATCAGTCTGCCAGGCTATCCTGTGGACTTGAACTTCGATCCGAGCACCAGAAACAAGGGAATTATGTAGAGCGCCAGCGCCGGGAATAGGCGCAGGCCGCATAGGAACCTGGAACGACAACCCCTCTTACTTCCGTACTCTTGTTTCCCAATCCGGTAACTACCTACCATTCAGGAATACTGCGGAAAGCGCCCAATTGGGCGGCTGGCGCACTTTTTCGCCAGGGTCGGCAACCCTGGTGCACCGGAGTGTAACAGTCCGCCAGGGTTCGGGATGGTATGGAGGATGTATGAAGTGGGAATAGGGTCCTTTTTCTGGTGCTCGCCGCGGTCGCGATGTTGGGCTGGGCCGGGTGTGGCGGAGGCTGTCCCGCCGGCTACCCCACAGACCGGCTCCGGTTCCGGTGCAACCGGCGGCGGGAACTCAACCAAAGGCACGGCTTGCGGGCCGGGGACCAACCCGGGCGGAGGAGCAAGTACTGCAGCCTTGCTGTACTACCTCGGCACCAGCAATATTCTGGGCGCCAGCCTCAGCACCACCGGGACCTTTGCCCCACTCACATCGCTTTACACCGCCGACGCTTCCGAGCAGTGTGGGCAATGACATGGTCATCGTGAACAAGAAATTTCTGTACCTGCCGCAGAGCGATTCCCTGACCATTCAAGGCGTTCACCATTGATCACAGCGCTGGCGCTTTGACCGCGATCACCGGAAGTCCATTCGCCACCGCGGGCGCGGACTCCGTCGCCAGCGATCCCGCCGGTCGCTTCCTGTTTGTTGGGAATCGAAATGCGGGATCGATTTCCGTTTTTCAGATCAACGCCACCACCGGAGCCCTGGTAGCGGCTCCAGGTTCTCCCTTCTTCGCTTTCAATCTCGACTTTGCCGCGCTGTTGGCGGTGGATGGAACGGGAAAATTTCTGTACGTGGGCCAAGACTTGCCTCCCCTGCCGATTTATGCCTTCTCCATTGATCAGAATACCGGCGCTCTTTCACCGGTAGTGGGAAGTCCTTTCGGCTTGAACGTGGCAGGCGTTCGAACCGATTTCCTGGGCAAGTTCGCGGTCGGTATCACCGGCAACACCGGGGACAATCACTTGTACGTTTTCGCCATTGATCCCACGACCGGAGCGTTGGCAGCCGTCAACAATTCTCCTTTCACGACTGTGGCTTCGACCCCGCTGAACCTGCAGATTCATCCCAGCAGCCAATTCGTCTACAGCTTCGGACTTGATAGCAACAGCGTGTATACCGCCATCGAAGGTTTCGCCATTGATCCCACCACCGGGGCCTTGACCGCTCTGGCGGGTTCGCCGTTCACCGCCCCGCCCATCGTGGCCGTCTGCAAGTGGGACCAGGGAGGCGCAGAGGCGTTCTGCGCCAATGCGGCAACCAGCGCGTTCTCGATTCTGGACACCAACACTTCCACCGGCGCCCTTACGCACACGGTGACGGATTTGACCGTCCCGAGCAATGCGGTTCCGTTCGCGCCCACAGACTAAAGTCTCGCACCTTTGGACAGTATTCGACTGCCAACTGCCGATAGGTTAAAAACACGCGCCGGCAGGTTAAAATGGCTTATCTCTATCCGAAATCAATCGAGGGTTGTGCAGGGTTCGTTCGCCGGGAAGAGATTTGCTTGTCTCGGATAACGGAAGCGCTAAAGTCCGTCGTCTAAGCCTGGGGCGCATCAACCCTGCGTGTACCTTCGTGTCCTTGGTGGTTGATGCCTTAGAGCCAGAATACGAAGGTACACGAAGGAAAGCATCGAATTGTGGCCATAAAACTCAAGATCCCGACTGGCAACCAGACCGGCAAGCCCGGCAAGGGATGGTTCTCCCACGATCCGCTACTGCGGGCGGCTCTGGTGGTTTTTCTCGTCCTGGGAACGCTGGGCGGCGCGTTCTTCACGTATTACTACGTCAAGTTTGGCCGGATGATCGACCAGCGCTTCAAGGGTCCGGTCTTCGGCAACTCCGCCAGGATTTATGCCATTTCCCACCCCGTCCAGGTAGGCGAAAAGATCGAACCCAAAGAGATTGCGATCCAGCTGCGTCGCGCCGGCTATTCCGACAAAGACGGCAAATCGCCGATGGGCAGTTATCGCCTGTTCGAAGGCGGAATCGAGATCAAGCCCGGTCCCGACTCCTATCACAGCCCGGAGTCCGCCATCATCCGGTTTCAGGGCGGCAAGGTCGAAAGCATCACCAGCAAATCCGGCGATCTGGCAGCCTACGAACTCGAACCGCAGATGATCACGTCCCTGTTCGACGCCGGGCAGCGGTCCAAGCGGGAACTGGTTACCTACGACGAGATTCCGAAGTTGATGGTGGACGCTGTGCTGGCCATCGAAGACCGGCGCTTCTTTCAGCACGGCGGCGTGAACTTCCTGCGCCTGGCGGAAGCCACCTGGATCGACGTCACCCACGGACGGCATGAGCAGGGCGGTTCGACCATCACCATGCAGCTTTCCCGGGCGTTCTTCCTGACTCCGGAGAAGACGGTCAAGCGCAAATTGTCGGAGATGCTGATTGCGCTCGAGATGGAACAGAAGCTCAGCAAACAGCAGATTTTCGAGTTCTATGCCAATCGCGTCGATCTGGGCCAGCGCGGTTCGTTCACCATCAGCGGCTTTGCCCAGGCGGCGCGGGCGTACTTCAACAAAGATCTGAAAGACCTCACCCCGGCGGAAGCTGCGCTGATCGCGGGAATTATTCAGGCGCCCAGCTATCTTTCGCCCTACCGCCATCCCGAGCGCGCCCTCGAACGCCGCAACCTGGTGCTCGACACCATGGTGGAAACCCACACCCTCACCAAGGCGGATGCCGAGAAGGCCAAGGCCACGCCGCTGAAGCTGGCGCCGCCCAACGTCGAAGCCAGCGACGCGCCCTACTTCGTCGATCTGCTGCGCGAAACCTTGATCAGCAAACTCGACGAACGCCAGATGAACGACCAGGGCTATCGAATTTACTCGACGATCGATCCCGATCTGCAGAAAGCCGCGGCGGCTGCGGTCGAAACCGGAATGAAACTGGTGGACGACCAGGTCACCAAGCTGCGCACCAAACGGACGAAGATCGGAAAGAACAAGTACGAGACCAAAGTTCTGCCCGGACCTCAGGCCCAGGTGGCGATGGTGGTGATGGATCCGCACACCGGCGAAGTTCTGGCCCTGGTGGGAGGACGAAACTATGGCGTCAGCCAGTTGAACCATGCCGTGGCGAAGCGTCCCACCGGATCGATTTTCAAACCCTTTGTCTACGCCGCCGCCATGAACACGGCACTGGACGGCTCCAATCCGGTATTCACGCCGGCTTCGATGGTGCAGGACGCACCCGGCTCCTTTGCCTACGGCGACCAGATCTACGAGCCGCGCAACTACAAAGAGGAGTACCACGGCGACGTGACCGCGCGCTATGCGCTGGCCTTGTCGTTGAACAACGCGACCGTCAAACTGGCGGAAGAAGTGGGCTACGACAAAGTGGCCGATCTGGCGAAAGCGGCTGGAATCGCATCCGTGAAAGCCACGCCCGCCATGGCATTGGGCGCTTACGATGCCACTCCCATGGACATGGCGGCGGCCTACACCGTCTTCGCCAACGCCGGGGTGCGCATATCGCCGACCCTGGTCAACTCGGTGCGAAATGCGAACGGCGATATCGTCCTCGATTTCAAACCGGAAACTCACCCGGTGCTCGATCCTCGCGTGGCTTACCTCATGACCAACATGATGGAAGGGGTCATGAATTTCGGCACAGCGTACCCGGTGCGCCTGCGTGGGTTCACGGCACCAGCAGCGGGCAAGACCGGAAGTTCGCATGATGGCTGGTTCGCCGGCTATACCAGCAACCTGTTGTGCATCGTGTGGGTGGGCTACGACGATTACAGCGATATCCGCTTGAGCGGAGCTCAGACTGCCGCCCCCATCTGGGCGGAGTTCATGAAGAAGGCGGTGACCCTGCCTCCGTACGCCGATGCACGTGCGTTCTCCCAGCCCTCAGGCGTGGTGGACGTGCAACTCGACAAGACCACCAATCTGCTGGCTACGCCTGCCTGTCCGGAGGACTACAGTGCGGCCTTCATCGCCGGTACGGAACCCAGCGAGACCTGCGACCAGAGCACGGGAATGCGCGGATTCTTCAGCCGGGTCTTCGGTTTAGGCGGCGACAAGGCCCTTCCGCCTCCGCCTCCGGGTGCGCAACCCGGTACGCCCGTGACCCCAGCAGCGCGGCGGCCGAAGACCCCAACAAAAAGAAAAAAGGATTTTTCGGCAAAATTGCGGGTATCTTTAAGGATGACAAACCGTCTAATGATCCGCCGGCCAAACCGGCGGACACAGGCGGTAACGGTAAGAGTCCTCAGTAGACGGGCCCGCACCGAGTTGGCTCTGTCTTCAGGAGCGGACTTATGGGTCGTCAATATCTGTTTTACGTCCTGCTGGCAGCGATTTTCCCCACCCCTTCCCTGCTGGCTCAGATTCATCACTTCGATCAGACTCGTTCAACCGAGCAGGTAGAGGTCAGCTCGCCCGCGGTCCGGCGAGCCGAAGCTCCTCCGGCAGACGCCGCGCCTGCCAGACCTGGAAGAGCGCGGCGACGTCCTGCGAGCGGAAAAGTCCTACCTGGACGCACTCGACTACTACCGCGCGGCGCTGGCCAAGAAACCCAACAGCGCCGCGCTCTACAACAAGATTGGCATCAACGAACTGCAGATGGGGCGCTTCAGCGACGCGCGCAAGGACTTCGAGCGCGCCATCAAGACGGACCGGCAGTTGGCCGACGCTCACAACAATCTGGGCGTGATTTTCTATCTGCAGAAGAAGTACGGCGCCGCCATCAAACGCTACGAGGACGCCATCAAGCTGCGCGAGGATTCCGCATCCTTCTACAGCAATCTGGGCGCCGCCTACTTCTCCAAAAAGGACTACGTGAAGGCCAGCGTCAGCTACAACCAGGCGCTGCAACTGGATCCGGAGATCTTCGAGCGGACGTCGCACTCCGGCGTATTGGCCCAGATGTCGTCCCCGGGCGACCGGGCCCATTTCTACTATGTGCTGGCCAGGCTCTATGCCCAGAGCGGGATCACCGACCGCTCGCTGCAATACCTGCGCCGGGCCATGGAAGAAGGCTATAAGGGCATCGATGACGTGTACAAAGACGCGGAGTTCGCCGGACTACGCAAGGATCCCCGATTCACCGAGCTGATGGCAGCGCGGCCGGTGGCAATTCCGGAGTAAAGTTTTGCATTACAAATATTTACAAAAAAGGACGAAACTTTCTGTCAGAGTGGGGTTTAATAGGTTCAATTACTCCTGAAAACAACAGGGTGAGTAAGGAGAAACGGTAGCCCATCGGTCGTCGACCCGAGCACGCCCCAAGCAGACGACCGGTGGGTTTTTGTTTTGTGGGCAGGGACCAATCAACAAGTGGCACTTAGCGAAACCTGGCGAAGAGTTTTGCGGGGCCAAATCGCTCTGAATCCGGAGAACCCCGATTTGGCTAATTGCTAATGGCAATGGCTAGCTGGTCCACAGGACCTCAATCCGCCGGCCAAGCTTTTCAAAATCGCGGTCTGAGGTCACCAGAACAGCTTGGTGCAGGATCGCCAACCCCGCCGCGATGCAATCGACAGATGGGATTTTGTGACGAGCCCTGATTTCGCCGGCCTGCAGCGATTGCGAGAGATCTACGGGAACCAATTCCAGGGGAAGGCGCGATAGGTCTGCCAGCGTCGTCTTGCTGAGTCTTCACCCTGCTGTTGCCACGAGTGTTGAACATTTCGCCCCCAGTTTCAGAACCGACATCAGCACCCGGGTGCGCCGTAGGAGAGCGTCTTTGAATAGCTGTTCGACGCGCTTGCCTCCGGGGCCGTCTTCCGCAAAATCCAGAACTGCGCTGGCGTCGAGGACATAGCTCTTGCTCATTTTGCCGTCCGGTCCATCTCAATCCGGTGTTCGCGCTCTCGCGCTTCGACCAGCGAAGTCTTGCCCTTTAATCGACCTCGGAGACTGTGGATAAATTCGTTAGTGATCGGCTGCATGGACGAGATGATTGTTTTCACGCTGGATAGTGGCGGTGCCACCACCCGCCCAACGGAGCGCAGCGCCGCAGTTCAAGCCAGGAATCTTGCTCCCGAGGCGCGCATGTGGTGGTTTCCGACTGGGTTTGAAGAGCCTCTTGCTCTCTGGCGAGCTTGCTCGCGTGCCCAATGGGGCGTCCGGGTTTAGGGGGCCCATGCATAGGCGAATGTTTTACGAAAGTCACGTGTTAGAATATTGCCGATGTTCTCCCATCCCTCCTCTCTCGCCTGGGCGCACCCTCTGGTCGCGGAGTGGTTTGTCCGGAAGTTCGGTACGCCGACCGAGCCTCAGGAGCAGGGCTGGCCTCATATTCTGGCCGGACGAACCACCCTCATCTCCGCGCCGACCGGTTCGGGCAAAACTCTGGCTGCGTTTCTTGCCTGCATCGATCGACTGGTGCGCAAGGCGCTGGCCGGCGATCTCAACGACCGCACTGAAGTTCTGTATGTCTCGCCGCTGAAGGCGCTGGGCAACGATATCCAGAAGAACCTCGAAGTCCCATTGAGCGAAATTCTTCAGATGGCGGGCGAGCGCGGCTTGCTGATGCCGGAGATTCGCACCGCGGTCCGCACCGGCGACACGCTGATGCATGAGCGCCGCGCCATGCTGAAGCGGCCGCCGCACATTCTGGTCACCACGCCGGAGTCGCTCTACATTCTGCTGACCGCGGAAAAGAGTCGCGCCATTCTGCGCGATGTCGAAACCGTCATCGTGGACGAAATCCACGCCGTCGCGGACGACAAGCGCGGCGCGCATCTGACGCTCTCGCTGGAGCGGCTGGAGGCTCTGACGTATCGTCCGCCGGTGCGCATCGGACTTTCGGCGACCCAGAAGCCGATCGAGGAAGTTGCTCACTTCCTGACCGGAAACGGCCGGCCGGCGCCGGTGATCGTGGACGTCGGACACAAGCGGAAGCTCGATCTCGCGGTGGAAGTGCCGGGCTCGGCCCTGGGGCCGATCACCACCAACGAAATGTGGGACGAGATTTACAACCGGCTGGTGGAACTGATTGAGCAGCATCGTTCCACGCTGGTGTTCGTCAACACCCGGCGGTTGGCGGAGCGCATTGCTCACCACCTGGGCGAACGATTGGGCGAAGACAATGTCGCCGCGCATCATGGCAGCCTGTCGCGCAAGCTGCGGCTCTCCGCGGAGCAGAAACTAAAAGAAGGCAAAGTCAAGGTGCTGGTGGCGACGGCATCGCTGGAACTGGGAATCGATATCGGCACGGTCGACCTGGTCGTGCAGATCAGTTCGCCGCGGGCCATCGCGGTCGCGCTGCAACGAGTAGGACGCTCCGGCCACTGGCGCGGCGCCGTGCCCAAAGGACGCTTCTTCGCCGGCACTCGCGACGATCTGCTGGAATGTGCCGCGCTGGTACGCGCAATCCGGCAGGGAGATCTCGACCGTCTGATCATTCCCGATGCGCCGCTGGACATTCTGGCGCAGCAGATCGTGGCTGCCTGCGCGGCGGAAAGTGTTAGCGGACGTGTGGCGCGGGCGCCCCGCCCGCGAACGCCGGAGGGCGTAGCAGAAGCTGAGGATTCGAACGCAGGGCTTTGGGCAAGCGATACGGCATCGGCCGGTGCAAACCGCAGAACTGGTGCCGCTCTCGAAACGCGGGCGGGGCGCCCGCGCCACGCAGACCAACGACGATGATGGCGGATGGGACGAAGATGAACTCTTCGCGCTGGTCACGCGGGCCTATCCCTATCGCAATCTTTCTCGCGAAACTTACAACTCGATCCTCGAAATGCTTTCCGAGGGGATTGCTTCGCGACGCGGACGCTACGGCGCCTACATCCATCATGACAAAGTGAACCGCAAGCTGCGGCCGCGGCGCGGCAGCCGGCTGGCGGCCATCACCAGCGGCGGCGCGATTCCGGAGACTGCGCTCTTCACCGTGGTCGCCGAACCGGATGGCATTGTGGTCGGCACGCTTGACGAAGACTTTGCGGTGGAGAGCAACGCCGGCGACATCATGCTGCTGGGCAACACCTCGTGGCGCATCCGCCGCGTGGAAGGCAAGTCGGGACGCGTGCTGGTCGAAGATGCCCACGGCGCCCCGCCCAGCGTTCCCTTCTGGCGCGGCGAGGCCCCGGCGCGGACGCAGGAGCTTTCGGCGCATGTGGCTGGTCTGCGCAAGGAAATCAGCGACCGTCTGCACGACACTTCTCCGATCGGAATTTCGCAGAGCCAGCCTGCTGTCGCCGAAACCGTCGCCTGGTTGAAAGAAGAATGCGGGCTGGACGATTCCGGCGCCGAGCAGGCGATCGAGTACATCCTGCAGGGACGCGCCGTGCTGGGCGATGTCCCCACGCAGGACACGATTATCGCCGAGCGCTTCTTCGACGAAGGCGGCGGGATGCAACTGATCATCCACGCACCGTACGGCGGGCGCATCAACAAGGCCTGGGGACTGGCGCTGCGCAAGCGTTTCTGCCGCAGCTTCAACTTTGAGTTGCAGGCCGCGGCCACCGACAACGGCCTCAACATCGCGCTGGCCGAGCAGCACAGCTTTCCGCTGGCGGACGTTTTTCATTTCCTCAACGCCGAAACCGTGCAACCCGTTCTGGAGCAGGCGGCGCTCGCTTCGCCGATCTTTGGCACGCGCTGGCGCTGGGATGCCAATCGCGCGCTGGCGTTGCTGCGCTTTCAGGGCGGCAAGAAAGTTCCGCCGCAGATTCAGCGCATGCGCTCGGACGATCTGCTGGCGTCGGTGTTCCCCGATGTGGCCGCCTGCCAGGAAAATATCGTGGGCGATATTCAGATTCCCGATCATCCCCTCGTCAAGGAAGTGATGAAAGACGTCCTCACCGAGGCCATGGATATTGACGGACTGAAGGCGCTGCTGAGCGGCATCCAGCAGGGGCGTATCCGTTGCCTGGCAGTGGATACGCCGGTGCCGTCGCAATTCTCGCATGAGATTCTGAATGCGAATCCCTACGCGTATCTCGATGACGCGCCGCTCGAGGAACGGCGGGCGCGCGCGGTGGAGATGCGCCGCATCCTGCCGGAATCGGTGCTGGAGGAAGTGGGCAAGCTCGATCCCGCGGCGATCGCGCAGGTACGGGAAGAAGCCTGGCCCGATGTGCGCGACGCGGATGAATTGCACGATGTGCTGCACACACTGATTGCGTTTCCCCAGACCACGTGGGGACAGCCGCTCTCGGCTGTCCAGCTCAGCGAAGCTGAGCGGGTTTCGCCGGACACTGCCCCAGCTTGCGCTCGGATTTCACTCTGACGGTTCGCCCGACGTCGAGCTGCGCTCGACCGGACAGCCGAGGGCGGCTGTCCCCACGTGAGTCGTAGCGCCAGCGAGTGGCAGAGACTATTTCGACAGACTGCTCGAACATGGACGCGCTGTTCGAGCTGAGCACGCCGGAGCGAATTACTGGGTGGCGGCGGAGCGGGCGAAGACATTTTCTCTGCTGTTCCCAGGCGCTGAGTTTGATCGTCCTGTCCCCGAGATACAGGCGACTCTGCCGTCCTCCGACGATGCACTGCTGGCGCTCGTCACCGGTTGGATGTCGCATTTAGGTCCGGCTACGGCTTCGCAGCTTGGAGGTCTGGTTGGACTTCCGGCTTCTGAGATCGAAAAGGCTTTGCTTCGGATGGAAGCCTCCGGCGCCGTGCTGCGAGGACAGTTCACCGGCACTGCCTCGCGGGCGGGGGCGCCCGCGCCACATACACGAACCTGAGCTGGAGTGGTGTGAGCGGCGGTTGCTGGCTCGCATTCACCGGTTGACTGTCGCCACTTTGCGCAAGCAGATTGAGCCGGTCACTGCGGCGCAATTCATGCGCTGGCTTCTGCGCTGGCAGCATGTCGCGGCGGGAGCGCAGGTTCAGGGTGAACGCGCCACGCTGGATGTGCTGCGCCAGTTGCAGGGATTTGAGATTCCCGCCAATGCCTGGGAACGGCAGGTTCTGGGCCGGCGTATCGCCAACTATGATCCCAAATGGCTCGACCAGCTTTGTCTTACCGGTGCCGTCGGCTGGGGACGTCTGTCGCCTCATCCCGCAACCCTCGATGACACCGCGGCCGGCAAGCGGCGCGTGATTCCGACCAGCGTGGCTCCAATTACCTTCTTCGTCCGCGAAGAGGCCGATTGGATGACTCCACATCGTCCTGACATCTGACGCAGCCCGAGACCCGCGGTCTGAGCGAGAGCGCGCGCCAGGTTCTGGATTTCCTGCGGCAGCGCGGAGCGTCGTTCTTCGCCGACATCGTGCGCGGCACCGGGCGGCTGAAAGCCGAGGTCGAGACTTCCCTGTGGGAACTGGTCGCGGGTGGGCTCATTACTGCCGATGGCTTCGACAACCTGCGCTCTCTGATTGATCCCAAGCGCCGCGCCGGGCAAGGCAATGGGCGGACGGCACGTCCCCGGCACAGCACCGGACGCTGGGCACTGTTGTACACCGACCAGGCCGCAGACCGTAATCGCGCCGTCGAAGCGACCTGCTGGATGCTGCTGAAGCGCTACGGCATCGTCTTCCGTGACTTGCTGGCGCGCGAGACCAATCTTCCCAAGTGGCGCGAACTGCAAATGGCTTTCCGGCGACTCGAAGATCGCGGCGAGATTCGAGGCGGACGCTTTGTGGATGGGTTTCTCGGCGAACAGTTTGCCTTGCCGGTGGCGGTGGAGTCGTTGCGGGCAACGCGCAAAATGCCGCTCACCGGAGAGACGATTGTTTTGTCCGCCGCCGATCCGCTGAACCTGGTGGGAATTCTACTGCCGGGGAGCGCGTCCCGGCCATCTCGGGCAGGACTGTCACCTTCCGTGATGGAGTCGCAGTGCAGGAAACTGTGGCAGCGGATTCGCAACGATTGACCGCGATGGGCGAGGTAGCGGCGTTTCGCGGCGCGACACGATTGTATTTAAAAGCAGTTCTCGGTTCTCAGTTTGGAGTTCTCGGCGATAAACAATGATCGGGAATCCGATGAGGGGGTCCCCCGGATTCCCGACCAGCGCATCCCGGCAGAAACTCTGAAAGCGCTTCCCCCGTCGCTTTTTGCCGAGCCAACGCTGCACCGCTCTCAGCACGTATCCAGCCATCGTGGAAGCACTCCATCGAATCATCAAAATACCCTGTATCATAATGATTTTATTGGTTTTACTAGCATTTTGGGAAGCCACTGAGGGTGTGACAAGGGGGTGATCACTATCCATCCGGATAGAGCTCTATCTGTTCGGATAGTGGAACAAGACCGTTGGCCGCTATCCCTAAAGGCGGAAAGTGTGCTAAACCGTTTAGCTCGAACGAGGGACGAAAACGGTGAAACCCAGAATTCAGGTAGCAGCGGGCACCCTTGGCAGACTCCACTTATTTCTTGACCGAACCAGAAGTCCGAATCGGACGAGATCCCTCCAATTCGTTGGCAATTAGCGATCTCTCCCTTTCGCGGCGGCACTGCGTACTCACCCGCGAAAGCGATGGATACACCCTTCGCGATCTGGACAGCCGCAATGGAACATTCGTAAACGGCAGGGTCATATCGGAAAAACAGTTGAACCACGGCGATCAGATTTCGGTGGGCGAATCTGTTTTCGTGTTCCTGACTGAAGGAAGACCCGGAGGAAGCGGCCGTTCACGAGCGTCGAGTTCGACGACCGCCTGACCCAGGCCACCGCACAAATACGCCCGCAGGATGTTCTCTATCTTCAGCCGGAACGAATTTTGAGAGAATTGCCGGCAGCTTCGCGGCTGGGAAGGAATCTCAACGCGCTGCTGAAAATCAGCCGCGTGGTTCACTCTATTTCCGACCTGGACCAATTGCAGGCAGCAAATCCTGGAATTGATTTTTGAAGTGGTGCCGGCCGAGCGCGGCGCAATCTTGCTGGATGGCAAGGGCAACGAGAAGTTTTCTTCTCTCTTCGCCCATCCCGGACCAGCCAAGGGGGCGGAGCCGGTGCGCGTAAGCCGCACCATCACGCGCCAGGTGATGGACCAGGGAGTGGCGATCCTGGGAGCGGACGTGCCGAGCAGCGGAGGCCTGAGCGGAGTGGACAGCCTGCTCAGCTTTAAAGTGCGCTCATTGCTGTGCGTTCCGCTGACCGTGTTTCGAAGGGTGTTGGGCTGCATCTACCTCGACACCACCAGTCCAGGCGACCCGTTTTGATCGGGACCATCTGGAACTTGTAGCCAGCATTGCCGGCATCTCCGCAGTGGCATTGGATAATGCGCGGCGTCTGCTGTGGCTGGAACAGGAAAACCAGCGGCTGGCGGCAGAAATCAATCTCCAGCACAACATGGTCGGTGAAAGCGCTGCGATGAAAGAGGTCTACCATTTCCTGTCGCGGGTAGCTCCGACCGAATCGACGGTGCTGGTAGGCGGCGAAAGCGGGACTGGAAAGGAACTTGGTAGCACGGGCCATACATCGCAACAGTCCGCGCGCGGCCCGGCCCTTTGTCGCCATCAATTGCGCGGCAATTCCGGAAGGCTTGCTGGAAAGCGAACTCTTCGGCTATGAAAGGGGCGCGTTTACCGGTGCCGCGAGCCAAAAAAAAGGCCGTCTGGAAATGGCCGATGGCGGCGTAGTGTTTCTGGACGAGATCGGCGAACTGGCGCCGGCGCTGCAGGTCAAGATGCTGCGCGTTTTGCAGGAGCGCGAATTCGAGCGCCTGGGTGGTTCCCGTCCGATTTCAGTCGACATACGCCTGATCGCCGCCACCAACAAGGATCTGGCGAGCGGCAGTAAAAGCCAGAAACTTTCGCGAGGACCTCTTCTACCGGTTGAACGTGGTTTCGGTGGTCCTGCCCAGCTTGCGCGAGCGTCGCGAAGACATTCCCGTTCTGGCGGAGTATTTTGTCGCCAAGTTTGCCACCAAGTGCAAAGTGAAGGCCAAGAAAATTTCTCCTGAAGCCATGTCTGGACTAATGAACTACAACTGGCCCGGCAACGTGCGCGAACTTGAAAATGCCATCGAGCGGGCGCTGGTGCTGGGCGTCTCCGATTCTATCCGCCCCGAAGACTTACCCGACTCCGTCGCGGAGAAGGACCGCGCGCCCGGTGTGCGCGAGGCGAAGTATCACCTGGCGGTCACGCAATTGAAAAAACATCTCATTCTAACTGCCATGGAAGAAGCCAAGGGCAGCTATACGGAGGCGGCCCGAATCCTCGGAGTGCACGCCAACTACCTGCACCGGCTGGTCAGAAACCTGGACTTGCGAACTTCAGTCCGTTCCTCTCCGATTTTCCGTGGGGGCAACGGGGCAGGAAGACTGATGGATGGCAGGTTGTAGCAACTTAGGCGAATCCTTGCCGTCAAGGCAGCTTGAGGGTCAACAGGGTGGCGGGGTTCAGATAGACACCCTGCCAGCGTACGGCCAGGTGGAGATGAGGTCCCGTGGCCCGACCCGTGCCCCCGCTGAGACCGAGCTCTTGTCCGCGCTCGATCTGCTCTCCCTGCTTTACTTTGATTTCCGAAAGGTGAAGATAAAGCGTCAGCAATCCCTGCCCGTGATCGAGCACGACGCAGTTCCCTTCGAAATACAAGGGACCGGCTAGCAGGACGGTTCCGGAATTGACGGCGGAAACAGGCGTGCCGGTTGGAGCTGCGTAATCCAGTCCCTGGTGCATGCTTTGCACTTTGCCGTTAAAAGTACGACGGGTACCGAAGACGTCGGAAATTGGCACATCCACCGGTGCCCGGAACTTCCCCGACCACTCCCGCTCTGGATCTGTGTGCTGAAACACGTCTTGCTTGACCGTTTTGTCCTGGTGAATGCGTTCCAGCTGTTCCTTGCTGGGTTCGGTAAATCGCTTGGCCACGCTCACGGCGATGCTGGGATATTTCGCGGCCCGGACCGTAATATTTTGGGAGAACGCGATTTCTGTTGAGCGGGAGGTTGTTCCTTTCAGATCCAGAGTGTAGGTCCCCGGACGAGTCTCCAGACTCACTCCCGCAATCCCGTACCAGGCTTTTGTGGCGGCGTCGTAGCTGAAAAGGACTTGATGTTCGAGCCACTTTGCGGAAAGAGCCGTCAGTCGAACCGGCGGCACAACTTCGATCACCACGGGAGCTCCGTTCACCAGCTGTGCGGGTTGCCGCCGAATGGTCCAGGAGTGGGTAGCCGCAACCTTGGTAGCTGCGTGCTTAGTTTCGCCGACGGCGCGCGGTGGGGCAGCAAACGTCACGATGGCAAGCAGCAGGCAGCAGCGGTACATAGTCGAGAGAGACAATTTGGAAGACTCCATTACAGCCTAGCATTCTCGGGAGAGTCCGCGAATCCCAATCCGCGGCGAATGACCCTCTAGTGAAACGGCATTCTCGATCTGATGGAGGATGGGCATCCCACACGTCTTTGCAGACACCCGGAACAGACGGGCGAGGACGCCCGTCCTCCATCGAATGCCAAAAAGCAGCCGTTGAAACGGCTACTGACTCGGAATGAAATCCAACTGGACTTCGGTGGTGGTCGGGTGATCGGCCGGCACATATTTCCATTGCCGGACCGCCAAGGTAGCTGCATCCACAAGAATGGGATTGCCTCCGATGGCTGAGATTCTTCCTACCGAGCCATTGGGACTGATCGAGATTGACAAGCGAACGACTCCACCGATTGCGTTCTGCTTCAATTCGCGGGGGTACTTGGGAGCCACCTTGTAGACCAGCTTACGCAGGCTCGGAGTATTTTGAGCTTCCACGAATGCGATCGAAAGGAAGCCCAGCACAATGACGCAGAACGCGACGCTGGTTTGGCGTGCACCGCGCTTAGACCACGATGTTTTCGATTGATCCACGAAGATTCAAATCCTGCTACTGAACGCGAAACGCGATACTGCGAGATTAGGAAATTAGTCACGCACATACAAGTTACGGATGGACGTTTGGACAGTAATGTGACTACCGTAAGTTACAGATTTTAAGCACGCTGGAGACGCGGCAGCGTGCCCTAAAGGCGACAATGTAGGACAAAACTTAGGACAATTTTCCCTGCGCATCGGCTTCGATTATCGCCAGCAATTCAGGGCTGATGCGAACGAAGGATGAACGGCGGGTGTGTCGTCTCAGATCGTCCCTGGTGCCCATGTCCATAAAACCCTTTCGCCCGCGATAGCGCTCGACTGTCCGAAAAACCCTATCGGTTGAGCATGACCACTTCGCAGCGATGGCGGTTACGGAATACCACTTCTCAGCGCCATCTAAGTCTCGGCTTCTTTGTTTTATTGGCGGTGGTGGTTGCTATTTGGGCCGAGGAAATAACGTGGCTGTACGGGGCTTGTGGCAGCGGCACGACCATTCGCTTAAGCTTCGGCGCCTGGAGTGCGTTGTGAACTCAGTACTGGCCAGCCACGTAAAGAGCCACACCGTGACCGCCGATTGATTGCAGCCGAGAAATCAGGTTTGTAATGGAGCTCAGTGTCCCTTCGGTTAAGAAGCAAGCTGACGACGCGAGACGCGTAGCGAAACTGCTGAGGCGGATCGAGACAAATCGCAAAGCCCGCGAGCCAAAGAGAATCTCAAAATCGATGCGGCAGCGAGCTAAACGGCCTCGCTCTTTGGCGATTGCTTTTCAGACCACTTAACTGCATCGCTGCGCAAGACGGTCAGCCCCCTCATAGCATCCGCGATCGCTTGATTTTCTTCTGGTGTACCACCATGATTCAGCTCGAACTCGCGCATCCTTTGGCGCAAAGCAGCCTCCGCAGTTTGAATGCGCTCTGGCATCTTCGCCCAATCCGTTTCAAGAAGGGCCGCTTTGTAAGGCTCATACCATTTGTATGTCGCAGTCATCATGACCTCCCCTGAGAGCATGTAAACATCTAATCTCCCTCACTTGTCTGACTCTTTCTCGACCTTCTTTCTCCACACATAGAAACTCTTTTCGTCCGCCAGAGTCTCAATTTCAAGTCCATGTGAGGTTGACGCTCGATGAACAGCGGAGCGAAGGTTGGCCAGTCCAATCCCACCCACGTCTGCCAGGGGAATTTCCATAGCCGAACCAGGTGGCAACGTTTTTAACTGTTGAAGAACACCGAGAATGAGATCGTGGTGCTTCCCGCGTCGGCCCCTGTCGAGACCCTCAATCTTGACTTGCCGATATTTCAAATCAGGTGGCTTCTCCTTAGCTCTTGAATCTTTTGCCATCGTTTAGCCTCCCTTTTAGGGAGATAATAGTAGAACTTTAGTTTTACGACAACTATATTTTAACGTACGCTAGCGTACGGTTGACCACCTCTTCTTCTCTGTTTCTCTGTGGCATGCCTGCCTATAGGACGCAGGATCGGCTTCAGTATTCCCACCTTTTTTCAGTGGTTGGGGTAGGCTCCAGGCATGGAACCAGGGACACACGCAAGAAAACAAATGTGCCGTCGTTTGACCCCGCGGCAGATTTCTTGGAAGGAACTTCTTCCACGTGTCACAATCGTCAACGACCCTAAGAAGTTGGCACAGCTAAACGCAGAATTGCAGAGGCGCAAGCTCGGACTCTCAAGAACTGACGGGCAACAGTGAGGGGAGAGCATCGAGAACATCGAGAACAATCGGCGGATGGAACTCTGCGAACTTGCAGCCAAAGAACCTGATCCGAATCGATTGATCTCGTTGACTAACGAAATTGTCCGCCTTCTGGACGAAAAAAGAAAACCCACGAACATCAGTAAGAGCCTTCAAGACAGTGATCGAACCTGGCGTCCTAATCCGAACTGTGGCGCTTGGCCAGGAGCGCAGTGTGAATTTGACACTGGCCAACCACGTTTCACAGACTTGTCTACGAGGCTAAGAGACTACGAATTGCGCTGATAACCGCAGGGGCACCGTCCGACTTAGAGACTACTCTCCTGATGCCAGCCGAAGTTGCTTCCTCCTCAAGATTAGGGACAAGGTGCGAAGTGAACATCAAGAGCGGCGTCGTAGGCATGATTCGCTTGAGCACGCGGGCAGTCTGAAGCCCGTTCATTTCGGGCATTGCGAGATCGAGGATGATCACGTCGGGACGGAGTTCCTGGGCCTTCACAATTCCCTCGCGGCCATTTTCCGCCTCCCCGCAGATGATCCATTCCGATTCGGTCAATGCCGCCCTCAAGAGGCGGCGTATCAGCGGGCTGTCGTCGACAATGAGAACCGATTTCACATCGACCAGATTTCAAGGTGAGAAGTGTCTATTCGTTTTGGGCGATTGTGCAATCGGGTGAATACCGTACGCTGGCGCACATAGAGCTGCGATGGCGCATGGCAACGTCGTGGATAGATGCGACATCCAATGATCGGAGCAACGTGCTATGCCAGACGACGATCAGATTGAGGTGCTTCGTGCACTCTTTACCCACGCCTATGAAAAGCGTCCGTCTTTTCTCCTGAGACTGGTTCAGGCTGTCAAGCATTCCGTCGACTCACGCACCCCTAGCGAACCCATTCAAAGTCTCAACATAATCGAAAGGAACAACCCTCTTAAAGGAACAACCCTCTTCAGGTGTCCCGCCGAAGTTGACGAAAAATCCTGTAGTCTTAGCGATGTTGCTTTATAGGCACCTCTGCGGGACAACGCGAAAGGGTACGGCATTTCCTGTATCGCAAATATGCTAGCCGCGGTGGAATTTCCTCCTCGTCCGCGCGCCGAGCGCCCTCATCGCACACAAAATACAGAGATGGCAGGGTTCGTGCTTATTGATTGTGTTCGGAATAAATCGGTCAGGCTGATTCGACGGGAGGGGTCATGGAAAATAAGAAGAAGTGGAGGGAACTCTGCGACCAAGCTGCCGATGAACAAGACCCCTTTGCGATCGGGATCTTTAATCCGGCAAGGCAGAGCCACCGTCCCGTAGTGCGCCAGCACGTCGCGATAGAGTGGATTCAGAGCGGGATCATAGAGGTCGGGATGAGCACGCCTTCCCGCAAGTTGTCGAGCACGGCGATGCGGGTACTGCCGCCCAGTCGACGGAAGGCTCTCTCATGCAGCGCGGCCCAGATCCGTGAGCTGGAGCGGAAGGTCAAAAAGCGTACCGCCTTGCGGCTGTACCCCAGCGTCATCACGAACAATCGGTTTTTCAAACGAACGCTGTTCGTTCCGAAGCTGTCAACCTTTCTGAATTAGCTGGCTCTGCAAAAAATCGGCTTCCATACATTGCGGCGGGATTCTGAGCGTGGAAATTGAGGCAGAGGAAGTTCGCCTTAATGCTTGTCGCCAACACTCTTCAGACTGACATTGACACCACAGAGCCGACCTGTAACGACACTTTTGGGCTTGCCGCACGGCGTACCTACGTCGCTGTCACTTGCTCCGTGTTCGATCTGACAGAATGAATATGGCATGGGAGCCTGCCTTCACTTCCTATTGGTCTTCCTGTAATACATGTACGCCGCCATCAACACGAGGGGTACGATCCAGTATTTCCATAAGTCTGCCAAGGCTGCGACCCAGAGCAGGATCACCAAAAATATTTCTCTACGATAGAAATATGCTTCCAACACTCCAGAAATGGCCAGCCCTGCGAGTGCCGGTACGATTAACCATCTGCCGATATCAGCCGCATACGTAGGCATTCGCGGTAGGATCATACTGTTCATCAGGATTATCCTCGATTTGGCAATTCATTACGCTGCGACAGCGGCATCGGCTGGAATGCCATTACATACACATACGGCTAGTTACATGCACATACGGCGTCGGTGGTCAGACGCCGCGCACCTAGTATGAATCAGCTATTGACTGTTAAGCGACTGCCTGTGATTCTGCCTGGTTGGCTGTGCGGTCCCATCGTGCGGAGATTGGCTTACGTCCGTCTAAGCGTTCTGCTGCTCTTCGGCGTGGCCGCTTTGTTCGTGACCGAGTGTTCCAGGCCAGGCGATGCGTCTCCTGTAGTCACGGTTGAGCATGCAATCTCGCCCGAACCGCCCAGGGTCGGTCCGGCTACGGTCATCCTCAAATTGGCCGACGCCGCTGCTAGGCCTGTCCCTGGAGCGCGGATCACCGTGGAAGCAGACATGTCGCACGCGGGCATGGCGCCCGTGTTTGAGGAAGCGTCGGAAACCGGGCCGGGCGAGTACCGGGCCCATCTCAAGTTTGCCATGGCGGGAGATTGGGTCGTTCTCCTGCACGTCCGGCTGCCCGGCGGGCAAACGCTGGACCGGCAGTTCAATGTATCTGGCGTTCGCCCCAACTAGGTTAGCTGTTGAATCCATCATCCATCCCGGCCTTGGACGCAGCCGATGCCCAACCTTTTGACTTGATGCGAGTCCCCGGACTGGGACGCCTGTTTCGCTGGCGCTATGTGCGTCCCCTACTGCAATTGCCGCTGCTTATCGTCAGCTTCGTGATGATCCTGCATGGATTGTTCGGGCCCACGCTAGCGCCCAAGAATCTGGCGACGACTCTCAGCTGGCTTCACTTTCGCGGTGTACTGGTTCTGGTTTTGCTGTGTGCAGGGAATTTTTTCTGTCTGGCCTGCCCGTTCATGCTGGTGCGCCAGATGGCGCGGCGATTTTTCAAGCCACGATTCAACTGGCCACGGCCGCTCCGCAATAAATGGATTTCGATCGCGCTCTTCGTCCTGATCCTATTCACTTACGAGTTGTTCGATCTGTGGTCCTCGCCCTGGTGGACGGCTTGGTTGATCGTCGCCTACTTTCTCACCGTGCTCGTGTTGGATGGCTTTTTCAAGCACGCTTCCTTCTGCAAGTTCGTTTGCCCCATCGGACAATTCAACTTTGTGGCATCCACACTTTCTCCTTTCGAGGTGAAGGTGCGGAAGCTGGATGTGTGCGTAACCTGCCATACCAAAGACTGCATCCGCGGGCGGCGAGAGCCAGTCTCGGACCTGATCACGATCCGCGGCTGCGAACTGGCCCTCTTTCAGCCCAGCAAGGTGGGCAATATGGACTGCACATTCTGTCTGGATTGCGTCCATGCCTGCCCGCATGACAACATCGGAATACTGAGCCGGATGCCCGGCGACGAACTACTTACCGATCGGCTGCGATCGGGCATCGGTTATTTTTCACGCCGCAAGGATTTTGCCGCGCTCGCAATTGTTTTTACCTTCGGAGCGCTGCTGAATGCTTTTGGCATGGTCAGTCCGGTTTATGCTGTGGAGAGCTGGCTGGGAAGACTGCTACACATAAGCCATGAAGCCCCGGTGCTCGGCCTCATTTTCACTTTCTTTCTGATTCTTGAACCTGTCGTCCTGCTGGGATTGGCAGCGTGGTGCGCGCGTATGTGGGCCGGCAACCAGAGCGCGCTGCTGCCGCTGGCGGTCAGATACAGTTATGGGCTGGCCCCCATCGGCTTCGGCATGTGGCTGGCTCACTACGGTTTTCACTTTCTGACCGGACTGTACACCGTGATTCCCGTCACACAAAGCGCGCTGGCGCATCTGGGATGGCCGATCTTGGGAGCGCCGCGCTGGACTTTGACAGGACTGCCGTCGAACATCGTGCAGGTCATCGAGATTGGATTCCTCATACTGGGATTTGCAGGGTCGCTGGTGGTAACGCACGGCCTCGCAGAGGAGGATTCGCCGGCTAAGCCGCTGCGCGCGTTCGTTCCCTGGGCGGCCGTCTGCCTCATCCTGTGGATGGCGTCGACGTGGCTGGTGTTCCAGCCCATGGAAATGCGCGCCACCCTGATGAGCGGATAGTGCTGGTGTAGGGCGGGCGCCCTCGCCCGCCGCGTTTCAAGTTGATCTTGGTTTTGCGGGCCTTGGCATAGCGTTCGAACATGAAAATAAGTACGGTCGGGAAAGTATCGGCTGGGTTTGCGATTGTGCTCGGATCCTTGTTGTCGGCCGAAGCCCACAATGGCCCGCCCTTTCCCATCATCGAGAACCAGAAAGTTGGACCATGCATCATTTCTCTCTGGACCCATCCGGATGTCGGCACCGGAACTTTCTTCGTGCTGATAGATCCGCTGCCCGGCGGCAAGATTCCTGATGATTTGAAGATCGAAATCGGGATCCAGCCGGAAAGCGGGAGGCTTTCCGAAGTGGTTTACGCCGCCACACGCGAGAACAACCGAGGACAGGTAGAATACAAAGCCCTCACCCAGTTCGACCGGGATGAATTCTGGCGCGTCCGCCTGGTCCTGCTAAGCGTTCAGGGCAGCGGCGAGATTCTGTCGAGAGTGGAAGCCACGCCTCCGGGCTTTGGACGATGGGATCTTCTGTTGTACCTTTTACCGTTTCTTGCGGTCGCGTTTTTGTGGTTTCGAGGAATGACGCGCACACGTAACCGCAGGAAGAAGCTGCAGGTTGCGTGTTGATCAGGAGGAGAGAGTCTTGACGGTAACCAGCTCCACGCGGATCAATCCGTCGCGTCGATGGCGAGCGTGCCCGGATGGGCATACCCGGCGATCCATGAGTGTTCAATGTTCCCTTCTGCCTCTTACCTTGGCCGCCCTGGTCGCGGTCTCGGGATGCCGTTCGGCACCCAAGTTGCCTGACAAAAATTCCAAGGTCTATGCGGATGTGGTTTCGGTCTTCTACGTCGGTCTCGCGGCGCTGCAGGTGGGCGATGACGTTCACGCTGAAAGCAAGCTCTCCGAGGTGACACAACTGGTCCCAAGCGAGCCTGCGGGATGGGCCAACTGGGGAATACTCGCGCTGCGGCAAAGAAACTACGACACCGCGGCGCAAAGACTTGACCGGGCACGCGATCTTGCCCCAAAGAACGACCATATCTACGACCTGCTTGGAATTTTGGAAAGCCAGCGCGGCCATTCTGCCGAGGCGATTGCCGACTTGCGGAAGGCGGCCGAGCTGAATCCCCAGAACTTGCGGGCGATCTATCGGCTGGCGGAAGAAACGGAACGTCAAGGCGATGAAAACGGCGCGGTCGAAGTTCAACAGCTGCTGCAAAAGATTCTGACTGCTCAACCGGACAATCTGGCCGCGCTGCTTGAGTTGAGCCGAGTTGCGGCGAAGCGCGGCGATGCTGCCACTTTGAAATCGGCAGTCGCACAGATCAGCGCCCATTCGTCGGCATGGCCACCGGAGGTGCAACATCAGCTTGCGGCAGTGCAGTCTGCCGCATCCGGAGCGGACCTGCATCCTGCCGCTACGCAGACCACGTTTTTGCGCAATGTGATGATGCGCGTGCCCGAGTATCGTCAGAGTCTGACGGCGATCAAGGCGCCTCCCGGCGATGAGGCCGAGCCCTTCACCCGCTTCCTGCGGCTCGAGTCACCCGTCTTCCGCCCAGCTCCGGCCGACACCGCTCTGACCTTCAATATCCAACCGCTCTCCGATCTGGGCGCTAGCAATTCCGGTAAATGGAGTTGGATTGGAGCAATTCCGCTGGGCAGCACGGGCGCGCCGGTTGTGGCCGTAGCCAATGGCCGCGAGGTGCGCTTGTCCACCGGCGCAAAAATTCCCTTTCCCGGCGGGCCATCCGGATTAGCACCACAGCCCGAGGGCATCGTGCCGGTCGATTTCAATTACGATTTCAAGACCGACCTCGTGCTGGCCGGGGCTGGCGGCGTGCGTCTGTTGCGACAGGACAATCCCAACACATTCACCGATGTAACGCGCGCAGGCCAAATTGCCCAAGCTGGTCGCCAATGCCCACTACACCGGCGCGTGGGCGGTGGATATCGAAGCGGACGGCGATCTCGACCTCGTGCTCGGCGCAAAAGACGGCATCCCGACGGTCTTGAGAAATAATGGGGACGGCACCTTCCTGCCCATTCATCCCTTTGCCGGAATTTCAGGCGTGACCGGCTTTGCCTGGGCGGATCTCGACGGTGACGGAAATCCTGACGCCGCGATCATCGATGGCGCCAGCAAGCTTCACGTCTTCATGAATCTTCGCCAGGGACAGTTCCAGGAGCGTTCGCTGCCGTCTGGTTTGTCGTCCGTCAAAGCGGTGGCTGTGGCGGACGCCAACAATGACGGAATTCTCGACCTCCTCGCGGTGCAGGCCGACGGCGCCATCCTTCGGATTTCGGACAAGAACGAAGGACAAAGCTGGGAAACCGCAGAGATTGCCAGGGTTCCGAACGCCGGCAGCAATCTCGCGGGCGAGGTGCGTTTGCACGTCGCTGATTTGGACAACAACGGAGCGCTCGATCTGTTTCTCTCGCCCACGACACGCACTAAGGGCGGCAGCCCGCCGACAGGCGTTAGTCTGGCTCGGCGACGCAAATGGCAGTTTTACACTACCGACTCATCCAGTGAGACCAGCGTTGGTCTTCGACGCCGCGGACCTTGGCAGTGATGGCCATCTCGATCTTCTGGAGCTCGGCGCCGATGGACAAGCGGTACAGAGCAATCAATCAGAGCCCAAAGAACTATCACTGGCAGATCGTACGGCCGCATGCGGTGCAGGCGGTTGGCGATCAGCGCATCAATCCGTTCGGGGTTGGCGGCGAAATCGAAATTCGTTCCGGCTTGCTTTTGCAGAAGCAGCCGATCACCGGGCCACAACTTCATTTCGGACTGGGAGAGCAGACCGAGACCGAAGTGGTGCGGGTCATCTGGCCGAATGGCACGGTGCGCGCCGAGTTTGGGGTAAAAGCTGACCAGGACGTCGTGACCGAACAGCGCCTCAAGGCTTCGTGTCCATTCCTCTTCGCGTACAACGGAAAGGAAATGGAGTTTGTGAAGGACGCGGTACCCTGGGGTTCGGCGATCGGATTGCGCATCAACACGCTGGGCTCGGCGCAAATCGCTGCCACGGGCGAGTGGTACAAAATCGGGCGTGACCAGCTCGTGCCTCACGACGGCTTCTACGATATCCGTGTCACAGCGGAATTGTGGGAGGTCTACTACTACGACTATCTGGCGCTGATGACGGTTGACCATCCGGCCGGCACGGAGATCTTTGTGGATGAGCGCTTCGTGATTCCGCCGGCGAAACTTGGCATCACCACGGTCGCCACTCCTCACGAGATTGCGCGCGCGATGGACGACACCGGCCAGGATGTTACCGACCTGGTCAGCACGCTCGACGGAAAAGCCGTGGGCAGTTTCGGTCGCGGCCAGTTCCAGGGTGTGACTCGCGATCATTACCTTGAAGTCGATCTCGGCGATGACGCGCCGAGGAGCGGCCCGCTTTACCTGATCGCGCAGGGTTCGATCCACGATACCGAGTCATCGGTGAACGTCGCCATCACGCAGGGCAGCCGTTGGCGTGCCCACGGCCTAAGCGTTGAAGTGCCTGACGGCTCGCGGCGGCTGGGTCACAGCGCAGGACAACCTGGGCTTTCCCGCCGGCCGCAAGAAAACGGTCCTGTTTAATCTGACGAATGTGTTTCGTCCCGGGACGCCACGCAAGGTGCGACTGCGCACGAATCTCGAAATCTACTGGGACGCGATCCACTGGGCGAAGGGAGCGCCGGACGCGCCCCTCAAAGAAACCACTCTGGATCCGTCGGTGGCCGATCTTCACTATCGCGGCTACTCGGTGATGCAAATGCCGGTAGGCGCGGGCGCGCCGGAAGTCCCGGACTACAACCGGATCGAAGGAACCAAGCAGCACTGGCGCGACCTGATCGGCTATTACACGCGCTACGGCGACGTTCGCGAACTGCTCACCACCATTGATGACCGCTACGTCATCGTGAATTCGGGAGACGAAATGTCGCTGCGTTTTCCCGAACAACCGCCGCCGCCGGCAGGCTGGGTGCGCGACTTCGTCATCAAGGGAGACGGCTGGATCAAGGACGGAGATTTCAATTCAACGTTCTCCAAGACCGTGCTGCCGCTGCCCTACCACGCCAAGAACGAATACACGACGCGGCCGGGCGCGCTCGAGGATGAGTGGGTCTATCGCCAGCATCCCGAAGACTGGCAGAACTATCACACACGCTACGTGACTCCCCAGGTCTTCAAGAATGCATTGCGGAGCGGACTGTCCCAATGACCAGCAACCGCGTCGCAAGGGCCATTCTCGGTATCATTTTCGTCGCGCTGCTCGTGGCTCCGCTTGTGCTCAAGCGATTGTCAGCGCGGCGCACCGCCGAGAAGTCAAGCGCCGATGCTAAAACAACGCTGGCTCGGCACGGCTTCTATCTGCAGGAAGTTTCCCAGGCTGCGGGCATTCAGTTTGTTCACCAGGCGCCGGAGCTCGATCCCAAACTGCAGCCCCATCATGCCGGAGGTCGCTTCGATGGGCGCGTCGGTCTCCATCGTCGATTTCGATCGCGACGGCTGGTCGGACATCTACGTGGTCAACAGCGCCATCGGCAGCAAGAATGCTCTCGTACCGCAATCTGGGCGACGGCACTTTCAAGGACGTAGCCTCCGAACTCGGCATTGCCGATGTCAATCAGCCGGGCACCGGAGTTTCCACCGGCGCGGTGTGGGGCGACTACGACAACGATGGCTACGAAGACCTGTTCCTGATCAAGTGGGGACGCCCTGAGCTCTACCACAACGACCAGGGCCACGGCTTCACCCGGGTGAGCGAGCAAGCCGGACTGCCGCCCTGGATCAATGCCAACACCGCCATCTGGTTTGATTACGACGGCGATGGGCTGCTCGACCTCTTTGTCGGCGGTTACTATGCCGAAGACATTGACCTCTGGCATATCGCCACCACGCGGATCATGCCCGAGAGTTTTGAGTATGCCAAGAATGGCGGACGAAAATATCTGTTTCACAATCTGGGCCACGGAAAGTTTGAAGAAGTCGCGGAGAAAAGTGGCATCAACAGCCGGCGCTGGGCGCTGGCCGCGGCCGCGGCCGACCTGCGCGGCACCGGGCATCCTGATCTGTTCATCGCCAACGACTACGGAGTTTCCGAGCTCTATTTCAATGACGGAAAGAAGTTTCATGAAGTAGGGCAAGCAGACCGGCGTGGGCTTTGCGCCCAAGAGCGGAATGAACGCCGCGTTCGGCGACATCCTGAACCAGGGCCGATACGCTGTTTACGTTTCAAATATTTCCGAGGACGGCATTCTCATCCAGGGAAATAATCTGTGGGTGCCAAAGCAAGGAACTGCCGGGGACGCCATCAAGTACGAGAACCTGGCGCGGGATTTCGGAGTCGAACTCGGCGGCTGGAGTTTCGGCGCGCAGTTCGGCGATTTGAACAACGATGGGACTCTCGACCTCTACCTCACGAACGGCTACATCTCGCTCGACCGTAACCGCAGCTACTGGTATGACTTTTCCAAAGTCGCTGGCGGCAACAGCACGATCATCGGCGACGCCAAGAACTGGCCGGCGTTTGAAGGCCGCAGTTTGTCGGGCTATCAATCGAAGCGGCTGTGGTTGAACGATGGCGCCGGAAAGTTTGTCGACGTGGCCCAGGCGGTCGGTGTCGCGACACTTACGACGGTCGCGCCGTCGCGCTGGCAGACTTGTGGAATCGCGGCGTGCTCGACGTCGTGGTGGCCAACCAAAAGGGTCCGCTGCTGGTTTACAAGAACACCGTGACCCCGGAAAATGAGTGGATCGAATTTGAGCTGGAAGGCACCGCGAGCAACCGCAGCGCGATCGGCGCCCGGGTCACATTGTTCTGGAACGGACAGCAGCAGGTGCAGGAGGTTTCAGGCGGCAGTGGTTTCGCCGCACAGAATCAGCGCCGGCTGCATTTTGGACTAGGAAAATATCCGCAACTGGAGAAGGCCGTGATTCGCTGGCCTTCCGGCAAGCTGCAGACCATCGACAAGCCTGCTGCCGGCCAACTCTACAAGATCAAGGAGCCTGCATGAGCCAGCCGATGACTGTGCCGTCGAGCCCGCTGCCGTCCTCGCCTGCGAGGTGGAAGCAATTCATCAGCCTCGACAATCGCTACATCGCTCCGATTTTCATTACCTGCATCCTGCTGGTGGGACACCTGTCGTTCGGCATTCTCGAAAGCTACCAGAGGACGCTGCTGGCGATCGTCGTCAGCATCGCGACCGAGCTGACGCTGGGCCGGATTTTCTTTCACAAGTGGGTGCATCCGGCGAGCGCGTACATCAGCGGAATCAGCGTGGGAATTCTGCTGCGCTCGCCTGCGTTCTGGCCCTACGCCCTGTGCGCGGCAATTTCCATCATGTCCAAATATGTGTTGCGCATTAAGGGGCGCCATATCTGGAACCCATCGAATTTCGGCATCTCGGCCATGCTTTTTCTCGTCCCTGAGACCGTGGCCGGTTTGAGCATTCAGTGGGGCAACTATCTATTGCCGATGCTGGTGATCTGGGTGCTGGGCTCGGTCATAATCTGGCGCTTGCGGCGCTTTCATATCACCTTCACGTATGTGGCGTCATTCATCGCTTTCGGTTTCATGCGCAGCTGGTTGACGGGAAGCCCCTGGCAGTCCGAGATTGCACCAATCACCGGACCGATGTACCAGCTTTTCATTTTCTTCATGATTACCGACCCGAAAACCACAGTGCGAACGAAGAAATGGCAATGCATTGTCGTTTTTCTGGTGGCTGTGGTTGAGATGATCATGCGCATGTACCAGATCGTTTACGCTCCGTTCTATGCGCTATTCATCGTCGGACCAACGGCCATGCTGATCGAAATTTGGCTGGATTCGCGGCGCGCGAGTGCGGAAAAACTGGCGGTGGCCCGCTGATCTTGGGAGAACTGACCGATGCCGACAATCCGGGTCATTGGTTGTCTAACGCTGCTTGCCCTCCTGGTATTGGCTGGCTGCAGAGCAGGAAGCCTCGAACCCGCGGAAAACTTCTTCACCGCAACCAGCGGCGAGCTTCCCGCCACCGGCGATAGTTCCGGTGTCGGCGCCGCCAGCAATAGCTTCGAGTACCGTCCCCCGCCCTTCGGGACCGATCGAGTTTACCGACGTGACCGCCCAGGCCGGCATCCGCTTCAAACACAACAATGGTGCGTTTGGAAAAAAATATCTGCCGGAGACCATGGGCAGCGGCGCCTGCTTTCTCGACTACGACAACGACGGTTGGCAAGACATCCTGCTGATCAACTCCATGGACTGGCCCGGTCATCAGACCGGGAAGTCTTATCCCGGCGCTCTATCACAACAATCAGAACGGGACATTCACGGATGTAACCAAACAGGCTGGGCTAGCGATTGAAGTGTACGGCCAGGGCTGCGCTGTCGGTGACTATGACAACGACGGCAACGAGGACATTTACATCACCACCGTCGGATCAAACCATCTTTTCCGCAACCTCGGTAACGGCAAGTTTGCCGACGTCACCGCGAAAGCCGGGCGTGGCCGATCCGGGATTCTCCTCGAGCGCGCTGTGGTTCGACTATGACAATGACGGCAAGCTCGATCTGTTCGTCGCCCACTACATCGAATGGTCGATCGAGACCGACCAGTACTGCACACTCGACAACAAGAACAAGTCCTACTGCACGCCGCAAAGGTATAAGGGCCAGAGCGCGACGCTGTTTCACAACAAGGGTAACGGGACCTTTGAGAATGTGACGCGGCGCGCCGGACTTTACGATCCCACCAGCAAGTCGCTCGGTGTCGCAATGCTCGACTACGACAACGACGGCTGGATGGATCTTTTCGTCACGAACGATACCGAGCCCAACAAGCTCTATCACAATAATCACGACGGAACTTTCACCGACGTCGCCATCGCCGCCGGCGTTGCGTACGGCGATGCCGGCACGGTGCGCGCGGGCATGGGAACGGACGCCGCCGACTACGACAATTCCGGCTGGCAGAGCCTGGTGATCGGAAATTTCACCAATGAGGGCATGGCGCTTTACCACAGCGATGGATCGGGCCTGTTTACGGACGAAGCTCCCGCGACCGGCATTGCCCGGATTTCGACCAAGTCGCTGACCTTCGGCACATTTTTCTTTGACTACGATCTGGACGGCCTGCCCGATCTTCTCGCGGTCAACGGCCACGTTTCCGACGACGTCGCGTGGTGCAGCCCACCCTGAAGTATGCTCAGCCGCCGCATCTGTTCCGCAACCTGGGCAAGAAGAAGTTCGAGGAGGTCACCGCCAGAGTGGGATCCGCATTGCCTCGGCCGATCGTTGGCCGCGGAGCGGCCTACGCCGACTTCGACAATGACGGTGACCTCGATCTGCTCATCACCGCCAACAACGGGCCGGCCCGATTGCTGCGTAACGACAATGGTAATCAGAACGACATGCTGCGAGTGAAGACCGTAGGAACACGCTCGAATCGGGACGGCATCGGTGCGAAGGTAACGGTAAAAACCAGCAAGGGCATGCGACTGTTCGGCATGGTGAAGACCGGTTCGAGCTACTTGTCCCAGAGCGAGTTGCCGCTGACTTTCGGATTAGGCAAGCCGGAGGCGGGCAAGACGGTAAGCCTGACCATCGTGTGGACCAGCGGGCAAAAGGACTCCGTGGCGAACGTCGAGCCCAACCAATTCATTACGGTGCAGGAAGGAAAGGGCATTGTCTCGGCACGCCCGATCGTTTTTAAGGCAGCAACTTCGGCTCTTGCTCACTGAAGTGCCCCTGTCGTCCTTTCCGTTTTCGCATCCCGGTTCGATGTTATCTTTGTGGCATATTCATGGACATTCTCCAACAGCTTTTTGAGCAGCACTTCCACACGCCGGCCGAGCAGGTGCAGCCGCTGCAGGGCAAGCTCGGCGGTTCGGGCCGCAAGATCATCCGGCTGAGCGGTGGGAGGTTCAGCGCGATTGGCATTCTGTACGACGTACGTGAAGAGAACGTTGCTTTCCTCGAATTTTCCCGGCATTTCCGCCGGCATGGTCTGCCGGTGCCGGAAATCTACGGCGAAGATTTGGATCACGGCGCCTATCTCGAAGAAGACCTGGGCGACACCACCCTTTTCGAGTTTCTCTCGAAACATCGTACGGACGAAAACATCGCTCCGCAGGCGGTCGAGGCCTATCGCAAGGTGATCGCGGTGTTGCCCCGGTTCCAGGTCGAGGCGGGACGCGATTTGAATTACAACGTCTGCTATCCGCGCGCCAGCTTCGATCGCCAGTCCATTGCCTGGGACTTGAACTATTTCAAGTATTACTTTCTTCGCCTGGCCGGCATTCCCTTCAACGAACAGGCGCTGGAAGACGATTTCGATCGCTTGACCGAATTCCTGTTGAGCGCTCCGCACGATTATTTTCTTTACCGCGATTTCCAGTCGCGCAACATCATGTTGCGCGACGGCCAGCCATTCTTTCTGGACTACCAGGGCGGCCGCAAGGGGGCGCTGCAATACGACATCGCTTCGCTCTTGTACGACGCCAAGGCCGATTTGCCGCCGGAGCTGCGCCAGCAGTTGCTCGATCACTATCTCGACACGCGTCGCCGGTTTCATCAAGCTCGATCGCGACGAGTTCATGCAGTACTACTACGCCTACGTTTACGTCCGCATCATGCAGGCCCTGGGGGCGTATGGCTTTCGCGGATTCTACGAACGCAAGGCCCATTTTCTGCAGAGCGTCCCGTACGCGTTGAAGAATCTGCGCTGGCTGCTGCACAACGTCAACTTTGCCGATCGCGCTGCCCACGCTGATGGACGCCTTCAACAGCATGCTGGGATCGGAGAAGCTGCAGAACCTGGCCACCGACGCCGAGAATCTTGCAGTCCGAATTTTCAGCTTTTCATTTCACCGCGGCTGGCCGAAGGACGAGACCGGGAATGGCGGCGGATTTGTCTTCGACGGCCGCAGCCTGCCCAATCCCGGCCGCGAGGAACGCTTCAAGGCCCTCACGGGCAGAGACGCTCCGGTCATCGACTATCTGAATCAGCAGGAGAGCGTGCACCAGTTTCTGGCCAGCGTCCTGTCGCTGGTGGATGCCAGCGTGAGCGAGTATCAGCGGCGCGGCTTTCAAGAACCTGATGGTGTCGTTCGGCTGCACCGGCGGGCAGCATCGCTCGGTCTATCTGGCGGAGCAACTGGCGAAGCGTTTGCGCAGCCGAAGTGGAGTCGAGGTGGTATTGCGGCATCGTGAACTGGAGACGCTCGGCCCATGAAGGCGATGGTCCTGGCTGCCGGCCTGGGTACCCGCCTGCGGCCGCTCACCGACGACCGCCCCAAGGCGCTGGTGGAAGTCGCCGGCCGCACACTGCTTGAGATTACGCTTGTCCCGTCTGCGCAGCTTTGGGATTCGCGAAGTGATCATCAACGTGCATCACTTTGCCGACATGGTTGTGGAGTATCTGAAAGCCAATGACAATTTCGGCATGCGAATTGAAATCTCTCGCGAAGATGTTTTGCTCGACACCGGCGGCGGACTGAAAAAGGCCGGGCTGGTTTTTTCGCGAGGACTCCGGCCAGCCGGACGAGCCGTTCATTCTGCACAACGTCGATGTCATCAGCACCATCGATTTCCGCCGCATGGTGCAGTTTCACAGCGAAAATCACGCTCTCGCCACGCTGGCGGTGCAGGATCGCGAGACTTCCCGCTACCTGCTGTTCGATGAACAGCTTCGGCTTTGCGGCCGCCGGTCCGGGCGCGACGGAAAACTTGAGCTGGCGCGATCTTCGCCGCAGATGCAGGCTCTGGCCTTCGCTGGCATACACGTGATTTCGCCTGGCCTCATTCCGAAGATGGAGGAAGAAGGAGTTTTCTCCATCATCAAAACCTATCTGCGACTGGCTGGCCAGGGAGAGAACATCCTCGGGTTTCGTGCCGACGAATATTATTGGCGCGATTTGGGCAAGCTGGACGATTTACGGCACGCCGCTCGAGACCTGGAGCAACAAACTTTCCTGCCGTAACTCTTCCGTTGGTTTCTGAATCTGCCGCGATCCACCTAACCGTTGCGCCGCAGAACTTTCGCGGCAACCTGCCGCAGTTTGTATGTAGACGACCCGACCTACCTCGCCGCCCGCGCACTTTCAGAACCATCGCGTCCCGGCAGGCGAAGCCTGCTATACCGGTCACACTAACTATGCGATGTTCGGCAGCATCCGTGCCAGGTTGAACGGATTGCGCCACGTCTTCATTCAGTATTTCGGCAAGGCCGACAACCCTATTCTTCTTTACGAGCCCTACAACAACCGGGAATGCCTCCACTGCCACCTGGGGGCCCGGTCGTTCGAAGAGGGAGCGGTTCACACTGCCGTCCGGACCTGCTTCCGGCAGTGAAGGCGAATAAAGTTTCCCGCCTCTCCAGCGGATGTCACGACGTGGCCCAACGTCGGCCAGCTGAACAAAGTAAAGTACTGGAAAGGAGACCAGTGAAAGCGGCGATCGTTGGAATCGAGAAACGTTTGCGCTTTTCGCCGGCAACAAGGCGTTCTCCGCAATGAAGCGATCGCTATCTTTTGAAGTCTGGATCCGGCGCGCCCTGGGTGTCGCCGTAATTATCGGTGTGATTGCCATCGCGCTCGGCTGGGACACCAACCTGCTCACCAAGTTTTCTTTCGTGAACACTTCCAAAGCCGAAGCGCATTTGATCAACGCCCTGGGTGCGGAGAAGCCCGCCGCTCGTCCCGTAAGCGCCGCCGGCTCTCAGCCCGTTCTGGCTGACGAAGGGCCATTGCCCGAGTTGAGCGGTGCGGTTGCCTGGCTCAACTCCGCGCCGCTGACTCGCGAATCCCTGCGCGGCAAAGTTGTGCTGATCGATTTCTGGACGTATTCCTGCATCAACTGCCTGCGCGCCTTGCCTTACATCGAAGCATGGGCAACGAAATACAAAGACGCGGGCCTGGTCGTCATCGGCGTGCACACGCCGGAATTCGCCTTCGAGAAAGAGCGCACCAACGTGGAGAAGGCGGTTCGCGACTTGAAGGTGAACTATCCAGTCGCCATTGACAGCAACTACAAAATTTGGCAGGCTTTCAACAATGAGTACTGGCCGGCCCACTACTTCATCGACGGCAAAGGACGCATTCGATATCACCACTTCGGCGAGGGCGAATACGACGAATCCGAGCGAGTAATTCAGCAGCTGCTCAAGGAGAACGGCGCGACTTCGCTTTCGCGGAGCACGATCAGTGTGTCTGCCCCCGGCGTCGAAGCCGCTCCCGACGGTGAGAATGTCCGATCGCCCGAAACCTATATCGGTTATGAACGCGCCGAGAATTTTGCTTCCGCCGAGCCGATAGCTGCAGGATTCACGCAAGGTCTACACTCCGCTTCCCAGACTTTCGCTGAATCAGTGGACCCTGGGCGGAAGCTGGAAGGTGAGTCCGGAAAGCGCTGTCCTTCAGGCAGCTCCGGGAAAGGTTGTGTTTCGCTTTCATGCCCGCGACCTGCACCTGGTGTTGGGTCGTCGAAGGATGGCAAAGCCGTGCGCTTCCGGGTCACACTCGATGGAACTCCTCCGGGAGCCGATCACGGCAGCGACACTGATGCGACCGGCGCTGGCAAGTGTCGACGAACACCGTCTGTATCAACTCATCCGGCAAAAGGGAGCCGTCGAGGACCGGACATTCGAAATCGAATTTCTCGATCCAGATGTACAGGCATTTGCGTTCACGTTTGGCTAATACCGATGAGGACGCGACGGATAAGCGCGTGCCTGCATTCCGCAGTGTTAACGTGGACATCGTGACGCGCATATTCGAACGTTCGATGACAGACCGTGTCGTGTGTTCCTATCCAGCCCTTCTTGAGCCAACGATAAGAGGAGAATTCGTCGGTCATCAAACGCAGCAAGTACCATCGAAGGTATTTGCCTACTCTGATCAGAGCCGATTGCGGGGAAACAAAGCGGAAAATATCAGTAGGGACGCGCCTCTGGCATGACGTATCATTTCTGGCAGAAAGCGGGGCAACATGAAGGGATTGCTTTTATTGCTGCCCGCCGTACTTGCCTGCAGCGTGATGTCGTGGTCGCGGGCCCCCTGCGATTCCGTGAACTCCCACGACCTGGCTGCGGCTTCGCCAGCCCAGGACTCTACCACCACTACCGATTCGCTGGCGGCGGGAGCGGTTCTTTCGGCTGAACTGTCGAAGCAGGTAGACGCCAAGAAATACAAGGTGAACGATAAGGTAGAGGCTAGGGTCGTGACAGACCTCTTAGTGCACGGCCAAGTCGTGGTTCACCGAAACACGAAAATCATTGGCCACGTAACTGAAGTCAAGGCATCCAGCAAAGCGTCTCCGGGTTCAACGGTGGGAATCGCTCTTGATCGCATGCTACTGAAAGGCGGGCGTGAAGTCCCGCTGGTAATGATGATACAGGCAATCGCGCGACCCTTGCACGTACTTGGTTATGGGAGCGGGCCTGATAGTCTCGCTGATAAGCCCACGACGCCGCTCGGGCTACCCCCGGTTGGTGCACAGGCCCCGGCCGCCGGATCATCTTCGCTCACCCCCAACTATCCGGATAACATTCCCGCGCCGCCTTCCATCAATGCTGGTGGGCCGAGCAGTTCGATAGTATACCCGCTCGGATCTACGAGCCGGGGGGTAGTTGGGATGAAAGGGCTATCTCTGAGCACGTCAGGTCCGATTTCCTTGTTGAGTTCAAGCACCGGAAACCTGCATCTGGACGCCGGCACGCAATTGACTCTGCGCGTGCAATAGGGATCACTTCCCGAAGCCATCCTGAGGGGGCGCCCTTTTAATAATGCGATTTCGCCGCTGACGAGACTTCTTTCTGCTGAGTGGGTTGCTTCCCAGGCCGTGATTTTCCCCGGTTCGATGGCCTGCCATCTGCAGTTGAGCATTAAATTTGTTCTCCGTTTGCGCTACAGTCAACCAGACGCTTAACGAAGGAGTGTACGTATGAATCGGGCTCGCATGGTGATTGTGCTAATCATGCTCATTGTGCTGGCCGGCACTCTGGCTGGTGCGTTTCTGACTCGCGGGGTGATGGCATATCTTCCGTTTTTGCAGGCCAGGAAGGGGGACTGGACGGGAGCCTATGTACCGCACGGAGTTGTGGATCAACGGCCATGGCAGACAGCGGCAACTCTGGCGGCCTTGGCACAGTCGGCCGAGGAGAGGGAGCTCGCCCGGGAGGCCGAGCGCGTTGCGGATCACGAGGTCGACCAGGCGTTCTCGCAGTCACTGAGGCAGGCGAGCCTTGAAAAACCAAATCTAAGCGGTAAAGCATTGGCATTGCAGCAAAGAGTCGCCGAGCTTCAGGAGACCATCAAGAACGACCAGGCTCGGATCGCATCACTCAGTGCCTCCACGGGCACGAGACCAGCGGGTACAGTGTCCAACGGCAGTGATTTGGAGATTGCGAAGGCGCAACTTGGCCTCGACCAAAACGAGCTGACCGATTCGATCGACGACCTCGCCCGCGAAAGCGGCGATCAGCGAGTCAAGCTTCAGCAGGAACTAGCGGCACGGCAAGCCGCCGTGAAGCAGTACAGGGACAGTGCCTCCAAGGACGATGGGCAAACTGCGGTCGCCTCAGCCGAACAGTACCGGACGCTGGCACAGCAGCTATCAACATGGCGATCCCTCCGCGACAGGAAACAACTGATTGCCCAGGCTGAGCAGTTGGCCAAGGCCGACGTTGCTGCACTGACAGGCGATCAGGCAGCGCTGAAGTCAGAAGCCGCTCGCCTTGGCCATAAGGCCGGTGCAGAATCAAGTTCCGAACGAATCGACCGGCTGCAACAGTTGAGCGCTCAGCAAAATATTCAGAGCATCCTCAACGATCGTCTGGGAGCGCAACAGCAGCTTGTGGCACTCTACGGGCGATGGGGAGAGCAAGTTGAGATACAGCGAAGGATCGTAGTTCACCTGACATTGCGGTCTCTGGCTTTGATTTCAGCGATCTGCATGTTGGCCATCCTGGCGAGCTGGGCTCTCCAGCTGGCATTAGAGAAGATGGTTCGCGATCCTCGCCAAAAGCAGACGTTGAAAACAGTTCTAAATCTGGGTACGCAACTGGTCGGCCTCTTACTAATCCTGCTCGCCATTTTCGGTGTCCCACAGCAGATGCCAACGATCCTCGGTTTGGCGACCGCAGGACTGACCGTGGTCTTCCAGGATTTCATCCTGGCATTCTGCGGTTGGTTTGTTTTGATGGGACCAAATGGAGTCAGGGTTAGGGATTGGGTAGAGATCGATGGTGTCGGCGGCGAGGTGGTAAAGCTCGGTCTGTTCCGCACCTGGTTACTGGAGACGGGAAACTGGACTGCCAATGGACATCCTACGGGAAGACGAGTCTCGTTTTTAAACGGCTACGCCATAAAGGGCAAGTATTTCAACTTCTCCACCGTGGGACAGTGGATGTGGGATGAGATTAAGGTTAGTGTTCCTCCTGGCACGGGTATTCCTCCTCTTATCAAGGGGATCTACGAAGCGACGGTGAAGACAACCGAAGCGGATGCGAAAATGGCGGAAGCGGAGTGGAAGAGGGTGACGCACGAAGAAGGATCGCCACAGTTTAGCGCCATGCCGTCCGTCAATCTCAGGCCGGCGGGAGCTGGTGTCGTCGACATCGTGATTCGCTACATCACTCGTGCCGGGGTGAGAGTTGAGTCCCGGAATCATTTGTTCGCGATGATCGTTGAGCTGATGCAGGGTGTATCGAAAGAGGATAGGAATCGTGCCCCACTTTCCCCGCATCCGAGCCTGAAAGGCTGACGACCAGCGTTTGACGATCCGAAAATTGGCCAATGTTCCCCGTCGAAAGTCGGGTACCTTCCGCACATGGGGTGGATTATCACAGACTGTGTGTATCGGTCTACCCTTCCAAGGCTCGGCATGCATTAAGATCGAGGGCATTATGGTCAAGCGTGTAGTCCTGCTTGTTGTATTGTTCCTGCAGGTCGAAGGTCTAACCGCCCACGCCCAGGTTGGGGATGCGCAGCAGACTGAAAACCGCAAGACCAGTACGCCATACACAGGTGACCTTTCCATCTTTGACTCGCCTGGGCGGGACGAACGGCTGCAGATCAATCGCGTCATGGATATTCTCGCGATTGTTCCCGGGAAGACCGTCGCTGACATTGGAGCAGGATCCGGGTGGTTCACAGTCCGGGCGGCGAAGCGGGTGGGCGATACCGGAGCCGTATATGCCGTCGACATCAACCCCGAGGCCATCCGCTACATAGAAGCTCGAATCCGGAAAGAGAACCTGCACAATGTCAAACCGGTCCTGGGCAAGCCTGACGATCCTCTCTTGCCCGCGAAAGTTGACGCCGTGCTACTGCTAAAGACCTATCACGAGGTCGCCCAGCCAATCACGTTGTTGCGAAATCTGAGGTCCTCTCTAGCAGCAGGAGCCCGGATCGGAGTGATCGACCGCAACGGGAATGGCGAGAATCATGGCGTTTCGAGAGAGGTTGTAATTCGCGAGGCAAACGAAGGAGGCTATCGACTACTGCAACAATATGACTTCGTCAAAGACGGAATGGACTATTTTCTGGTGTTCAGTGCAAAATAGGTTCAGGTCGCTCCAACAGTCTGGCCAGGCTGGTCCTGAGACCCTTCCCAACCTTCTCGATATTCACCAGCGACACGTTCCTCACTCCGCGCTCGATTCCGCGGTTTCACGATCTGCGGCCCTGGGCCATCACTCTGCTTGCGGAGAACCGCACTTCGGATTTAACGATCATGGCTATAGCGTTCACGTCAGCCGCCGAATGCTGGAGCGGTACAGCCGCGTCCGCATGGAAGCAAAGCGAAGCGCGATGGAAGCCCTCGCTGTGAGCTGGAATGAACCCCAAAAATGAGACAGTGAACAAGACAAACTTTGCAGAGAGCAGCTGCAAGTGGCAAAGAAACGGTATTCCGACCACTTCCGGCAGGTGGCAGTGGAACGACTAAGATCCGGGAACATCGTGGGATTTGGTGGACCTGGTCGGGATCGAACCGACGACCTCTTCCATGCCATTTCTCATCTTCGACTGCAGCGGCGCAACACGGACCAACCGTGAGTGTTACTGAGGGGTAGTGTTCATGCGGCTTTGGCCGCTGTTCCCTGCCCCTTACCTGTACCCGAACGCCAGCGACCGACAGCGACCGATACAGGCAGGGATGCGGGGGTTACGACACAAAGCACGACACAATCGATCGCAGTTCGGCAATGCAACGCTTCGAGGCATATCGACGTTGTCCAGCCCGCCGGGGTGCGCCAAAGGCACCGACCGATTTCGGTCTCTTCGATTTGGGAAAAATTAAAAAAAAGTGCGCCAGAAGTGCAAATTACGCTCAGCGACCGGTTGTATAAGCCCTCAGCCGGCGCCAGAGCGTTGGGTTGCACACCCGTGGCAGGCAGCCAGACTGGCCCGCCTTAGTCCCAGCCCCAAACGTCGGTGACGTCCTTGACTCGCCCATCGCGCCCGAAGGTTACGGTAAAGGAGAAGTGCTGTGGGGTGTCATTGATGAAGGTGTATCGCCAGCGCCACTCGTACCCGTCCGACATCTTTTGCTTCATCAGCGCTGCCGCTTCGGTATCGGTGAGTTGCTCCGACCGATAATCGGGTCCAGTGGAGCAGGCGAACGTGCCATCCCCATGCTCTGCGAGGCTGGCGTAGTGGACGCCTTCCTCGTCGGACACATTGTCTGGCAGCACCGCGTGCGTCCGTATCGAGAGCACCATGCACCAGCGGCAGAACCTGGTCCACTGTCATACCGATATGCACCTTGTCGCGCTCTGCCTTGGCTTGTCTCGCGTAGTAGCCGAGGCACAGGATCATCACGATCGCCATGCCCACAATAAAAACAAACGTCCCGGCTGTCAGTGTCAGTGTTTTCCGCACGGTCCGCCTCCAGAGTGGCGGTGGCGTGGCTCCCGCGAGCGCTTGCGCCTGTGTGCTGGTGCGCTTCGACTGCCGCCGAAACCAGCGGACAAGTACCCCCACGATCAAGAGGAGGAAGACTAGCCCGTACACATCAGTCAATAGGTGTTGTTGCATCGAAATACACTCGCGGCCTGGATTGCCACCCGGCTAGGGTTTTTTTCGCGAACCGAGGCGTTACAAGAGTCACCCTAGGCGGGAATACGGGATAGCTGTAAATCCGCCGTAACACCAAAAACCGGTTTGTTGATGGTGTAATTGTTTTCGTCAACTATCCACCTCATAGCGATTCGCCCGCTGCATCGTGGGGATTGTTTCCCGTTTGGCCATCATCCAGCCGCCCCCCAAATGTTTACAAAACTGTGCGCGTTTGCCTGCGTCTAACACCACAGTTTGATGGGGGCTGACACGCGGACTTCGGGGCAATGTCACCGAGTGACATTCCACCGGAGTACATCACCAACATTGTGAAGAGATAACGGAAGCCAGCAGGACGCCAATCCCGCTGACTTCCTGACCAAGGAGAACCCTGTGAAAAGTCCCTTAGCTATTCTGATTCTATTTTTGTGCTTTGCGTTCACGCAAGTGCAAGGAGCAGTGAAAGTCGTAACGGTGGGAGTGAAGACGCCCGCCGAGTGTCCAGCACTCACGCCGCTGGTCACTGACCTGAAGGCTGTGCCGTTTCCTGATGGCTGGACGATATACGTCGTGTGCACCATGGGTGCATGGGACGATACCGGTCAGCAATTGGACACGCGTGGTCGGACGAACGCTGCGATCACCAGTCAAGCCAATCATTTCACGGTCATTAACGGTGCTGTGTATTCACCGTTCTTCGACTGGACAGGGACGCGTCAGCGCAACGGGCAGGAGGTGCTTAGACACGAACGCGGGCACATCCTGTGCAAGTGTAACGATGAGGACAAGGCCGACAAAGCAACCCGTTTGTAAACGACAAGAGGCCCAGACTTTCTCGGAAGAGACTGTCTGGGCCTTTCTGTCCTATTGAAGGTTGGCGACCGACCGAGGTTGTCCCACCCCCAGGCGTCCCAAAGGCAGCGACCGATTTCGCCTCCTCGATTTGGAAAAAGTCGGTCAAACCGAATCGTGCAAAGTTAGATACAATTCTCGACTCCAGGGAACGTCAGGTGTAGGAGGATTGACATGGATCGGTACAAACCATGGAACGCCTTGGCCCCTTGTTTCTGTTTGTGGGTAGTCGCTCTCTTCGCGGTTCTTGCACTGCCCAGCTGTGGTGGTTATTCAGCCCCAAAAGGCGGCGGTGGGGGGGGAGGTGGCGGCGGGGGTGGCGGCGGCGTTGGTGGAACACCCGATTTTTTTCTGTTTACCGCCAACGGAGGCGGTGGCAATACTTCCGCGTTTCTTGCAAATGGTACTTCCGGCGCTTTAACGGCGGTTGCAGGATCGCCTTTTGCCGCGGGCGGCAATCCAACCTCTGCAGCGGTAGACCCCGTCGGCAACTTTCTTTACGTTACGAATTTGATCTCAGGAGATGTCTCTGCCTATACGATCGGCTCGACCAGTGGCGCCGCGCTAACCCCGGTGGCTGGTGCTCCCTTCGCAGCGGACAGCGGGCCAATCTCAGTAACCGTGGACCCTTCGGGCAAGTTTGCCTACGTGGGAAATCAGAACTCTAACGACGTGTCTGCCTTTACGATCGGCGTCACCGGCGCACTGACAGCGGTTGCGGGCTCCCCTTTTGCTGCCGATACTACTCCTCGCTCCGTCGTGGTGGACCGTTCCGGCAAATACCTTTATGCGGTGACGGGTGCGGGTACGATTTCCGCATACTCTATCAATACCAGCAGTGGTGTCTTGCAGGCTGTGCCGGGGTCTCCGTTCGCCGCCGCTGTTGCGATCACGTCGGCTGCCACGAACCCTGTGGCGGATTTCCTGTATGTGACGAACGCGGGCGGTACTAACACTGTCATCGGCTTTGTTATCAACCCAGGCACTGGAGGTCTCAGCCCAATGACTGGCTCACCCTTCCCAACCGGTTCTGATCCTTCGTCTGTCGTGCTAGATCCGGCGGGAAAATTTTTGTTTGTGTCTAACACAGCGGCGAACACCATCTCCGCTTACAACGTAAACGGGAGCACGGGCGCCCTTACCGCTGTCAGCGGGTCGCCCTTCGCAAGCGGCGGGACCGGGCCTGTCTCAGTCGACACCGACCCTGCTGGCAGTTTCCTAGTCACCGCAAACAACGGGTCCAGCAACGTTTCGGTGCTCCGAATAAATAGCACAAGCGGCGCACTTGCGGCAGTAGCGGGCTCGCCATTTGCGACGGGAAGTGGTCCGGAGTCGGTAGTCACGGTAGCCAACAATTCGCCGTTTGACTACTTTCGTTCCACGGCTCGTCAGTGAACTGATTAGACACTTTTCGAGGCCGGGCAATAACGGTAGGTTGTCCAGCCCCCGGGGTGCGCCAAAGGCAGCGACCGATTTCCGTCTCTTCGATTTGGACAAAATTAAAAAATGCGAGCAGAAGCCCAAATTACGCTCAGGGACCGGTCCTGAGTGTAGTCTGCCATGGGTTCGGTTCAGGAAGGCGCAGACGATCCCGATAGAACGGGTTTCTGGCACTCTAGGAAGGATTTAATATATCGCTGTTGTGATCCGACAATCTTTGGCTCGAACAAAGCGCGGCACCTTTGCTGTTCTTCTTCCGAACCCATTTAAAGGACGAATGCCCTGCCCTGTGGGAACCGGATTCTTTGTAACTCACGATGGCGTGTTCGTCACTGCTGCTCACGTCGTGACGCAGAATTACAAATCTGACGGCCCTCCAAGGGAAGATATTGGGGACGGTTGGTTGATGACCGAACCACAACCCGGCGAGTGGGCGCGGAGAATGTGCCTCGGCCTGTCCTTGGTTTCTGTCGATCCGGAGCACGACATCGCTATCTTGAAGGCTGATCTAGCCAAGAATCGCGACAAGACTTGGATGGAAGAGGGCGGTTTCCCGTTTGTTCCAGTTTCGTTTGCGGAACTTGAGGAGGGTGAGCCAGTCTATTCGTTCGGATATCCTCTATCGCAGGCCGAACATTTTGATTTTGGCGAAGTCATGTACGGTGACTCGGTGCTGGTTCCCCGCATAACGTCTGCGATTGTCTCCTCGAACATTGAGAAGACCGAAATGGCGCATGGCGACGACCCGACCCACCTTTATGTTTTGGACAAAGCCTTGAACTGGGGCAATAGTGGAGGCCCAATGGTTTCCACCACCACGGGTCAGGTGCATGCTGTTGCTTCTAGATTTATCCCGATCACGGTCGAGCAGCGGGCTTCGGATGGGAAGGTATACGCGCTAAAGATTCCCAGCCTCTATAGCGTTGCTGTAGGTTTGTCGAATACTTCGGTACGGCAATCGCTGGAAAATCTCGGAGTGTCCGCCGAATAGTTGGAACCGTCACTTTTTTAAAGGCCTAATTCCGAAAAAATCAGAGCAGTCCGAGTAATCTGTGGATGAAATCCCGATCTCGCCATCCGCCGGGGAGCATGGCGTACTCGACTCGCTTTTTCATCAGATCCGGAGCGCGAGATCGCTATGAGGTTTCGCTCGCGTCGTTGCGTCGTCCCCCCGAGCCAGCCTTGCGTCCTTGCAACTTGCCGGTCCATAGCAGCGAATACAGGTAATCCAGTCCCACTCCAAGCCTGCGTGCTGCTTCAATCGCGGTGAGTTCAATTTCGTTTTCCATTGCCGTTGCTCCTTGACAATGGTGATGCTACTGCTTACAGTACCAGTTATGCAACGTGGTGTGTACGATCACGTAACAAAACAATCTAGCTTGCCGGTACTGATCCGTGCCACGGCTGGGCAGCAAGAAGGAGTGGCGACTTTCGAACCGGAGTTAGGCGCCCCCATTCCGGTACGCCGCTTTAAGGATTCCGATCTGAAGGACGCGGCAAATCATATGACGGAAGCCGAGGCGCGGCATTTCCATGCGGTGATTGCATTAGCCCACGCACTTCAAGATCCGTCTGACACGATTGCTTTGCGGAAAGCGAATGCTGCCTTTGATGAGGCATATAGGCTTCGTCGGGCCGAGCCGACCACTTTCGCGAAATTAGGCGAAGACTTCGCAATCGCTCTCGGGCGAGCTATCGGTGCACCGCCTCAAGAAGCAGCCGAAATTTACGACCGCAAGCGCCCTGGCCCACGCGCAGCCTCAGATCCACGGTGGATGCTGTCCTATGCAGTGTCCGAAGGTCTAGGTATTTCGTCACAGTTAGTGCTGTGGTGGACAGGTGTTCGCTTCACTCCGGCCATTTGGTGCTATGACATGAAGACCGCCTTCTATGTTCGCGCTCTATTAAGCGCCGTTGGAGGGAAGGGACTTCGCATTTGCCCGCACTGCAGCAAACCATTTGTTCAGAAGCGCCCGGACCAAGACTATTGTTCGATTGCCCACCGTGAAGCCCACCGCGTAGCGCGATGGAGGGCGGCAAAAGTAAAACCACCAAGAGAGAAAGGGGGTAGGAATGTCACTCGTAAAACGCGGTAAGACATGGCACTGCCACTTCGTTGTGAACGGGCAGCGCTTCCGACAGTCGCTAGACACGAAGGACTGGAGAGAAGCACAGGCCAAGGAAAAACAACTCATCGCGGAGGCGTCCGAAGGGAAGCTGACGCACAACTCCACTGCTCTCGCTCGCCTGCCGTTCGCACAGGCAGCGGATGAGTACGTGAGCGCCCGGAAACTGGAGTTGGCGTCCGCCAGTCAAGCGAAGGAAAAGCAGCTATTGGTGCAACTGCGGGCCTACTTCAAGCAGGAACCGCTCAAGGCCATCACCGTGAAGCGGATCACCGATTATCGGACATGGAGGGCGGAACAGAAAGTCGGCCCTGCCACACTCAACGCAGAGTTGGGCATCCTGCGGCGCATCCTGAAGCGAGCGAAGCTCTGGGCGCGTGTTGCTGACGATATAAGGCCACTCAAGGAGCCGAGCACCATCGGGCGGGCAATCACTGAGGAAGAAAAGCAGCGGCTTCTCAAAACGGCTGTAATGCGACCTGAATGGGAAACAGCATACCTTGCTGCGATTCTTTGCCTGAATACCACCGCAAGAGGCTGCGAGTTGAAAGGACTGCAATGGTGCGACGTGGACCTGTTCGCCCGCACTCTCACGATTCGCACGTCCAAGACGGCTGCGGGCGAAAGGGTGGTTCCTCTCACCGACGTAGCTATCTCCGCTCTTGCGAGGCTCCGCCGAAGGGCGGAGGGCTTTGGCACGGTCGAGCCGTCTCACTATGTCTTTGCTGCCTTCGTTCCCAAGTTCACCTTCAGCGGCAAGACGAGTAGTCGGACTACAACGTCACTGGCTTTGACCCGACGCGGCACGTGAAAAGCTGGCGGACGGCTTGGAGGACGCTGACGAAGAAAGCGGGCCTGCCGGGGTTCCGGTTCCACGATCTGCGGCACTGCGCCATCACTCAGCTTGCGGAGAACGGCACGTCCGATTCAACGATCATGGCGATTGCTGGACACGTCAGCCGTCGCATGTTGGAGCGGTACAGCCACGTCCGCATGGAAGCCAAGCGCACTGCGATGGAAGCCCTTGCCGTGAGCACCAAAACGGCGGGTTATGACACAAACCATGACACAAACGCCGTCGCTGTACGCACTCGCCCCGTCTAAGTTGTTGGGAGATTTGGTGGACCTGGTCGGGATCGAACCGACGACCTCTTCCATGCCATGGAAGCGCGCTCCCAGCTGCGCCACAGGCCCACATGAGAAACAATGTCGAGGGGACTTAAAGCAATTCAATTCTCGCCTACTGGCTATCGATAGTCAAACCCTGCGGCGACTCTCCGCATCTCTAGTGGGCCGCAGATTTTGCGAAAGCCGGGAAACTTAGTATTCTGAGTGACAGTCTGCGGCAACCTTAATGACACGAAACTCTATTTTGCGTTTTCGATGCTTGTCCCTGTTGCCGCTCTGTCTGGCGGTGAGCGCCCAGGTCATTTCCTCCAACCAGCCCGCGCCCCAGGGCCCGGTTTCGTATTCTTCCGCCAGTCAGCTGAACGCTCTGCTCTCGCAGCTGGAAGAGGCATCGCAGGCGGCGCAAGTGGATTTGGCCAAGATGCGCATCGAAAAATGGAAGACCGACTCGGGCAGCAAGCGGCAGGCCGAGGGTAATGCGGAATCCATCCAGCGCAATCTGCAAACTGCGCTTGCCGGAGATTATCGCGGAGCTGAAGGCGTCGCCCGAGAGCCTTACTTCCACCTTCAAGCTCTATCGCAATCTGGACGCGCTTTACGACGTGTTCGAATCGGTGGCCGAGTCGGCGGGGGCCTTCGGTTCGAAGGACGAGTTCCAGTCGCTGGAAAACGATGTCAGCGCCTTCGAGAGATTGCGGCGTTCGGTGGCCGAGCGCATGGAGACTCTGGCTGGCAGCCAAAGAAGTCGAGGTGACTCGCCTGCGGGCGGCACTGCAGAGCGCACAGGCCAACACGCCGTCGGCACCCCCCAAGAAAATTGTCGTGGACGATGAAGCTCCGGCGAAGAAGCCGGTCAAGAAGAAATCCGCCCCTAAGGCGGTGCCCGCCACCACGGCCCCCCATCCCGCCGCAGCCCAACCGAAATAGACGCTGCTCGAAACCGCGTAACTTTGGCCAGAAAAGACTTCAGGCGGCCAAATCCATCTGCTGGAAATCTGTAACATATTGAAATAGCTACAGTTGTGAGGGTGGAACTCTGCCTGCCACGCCGGGGTCTATACATATCAAGGTTGACGTATTTCGGCTGACGATAGAACACGTTTAACGTTGGGCCCGCGGGCGGAAAGAACCTATAATGGGAGGTGACGCCATGGCTTTAGTGGCGGGAGCAACCACCTTGGGTGATCTTGCAGTCTCGATAGGAATCCGAACCCAGCAGTCAGCGATTGTGGCCGAATTGAAGGCAGGCTCGGAAGACGCCTACGCCTGGCTCATCGCCGAATTTCACCAGCCGATCTACAGCCTGGTGTATCGCATCGTCACCGATCCGGCGGACGCGGCCGATACGACCCAGGAAGTCTTCCTGAAAGTGTTTCGCGGGATGAAGCATTTTCACGGCGAGTCCAGTCTGAAGACCTGGATTTACCGCATTGCAGTGCATGAGGCTTCCAACCGGAGACGCTGGTGGTTCCGGCATAAGGCGAAGGAAACTTCGATTGAGCCGAACCAGGACGATAACGGGGCAGGCGCATCGTGCATGCGCGATACGCTGGTGGATGAAAGCGAATCGCCGTTCGACATGGTGGAGCACGAGGAAGTCCGGGCGCGGGTGGAAGAGGAACTGAGGCAAATCTCGGAGCCCTACCGCACCACGGTCATCTTGCGCGATCTGGAAGACATGTCGTACGAAGAGATAGCAGAGATTACAGAGGTTTCGCTGGGAACGGTGAAGTCACGACTGACGCGCGGCCGCGAAGCATTGCGAAAGCGTCTGACAGGATACGTAGTGGAACATGCGGAACAACTCGGTTTGCAGGCTCCCCGGGAAGCCGAACAGGGCATAAGCCATTGCGCGACTTCTGCCATTGAGGTGACACGATGACGTGCGCCCAAGCCAGACCGTTGTTTTCTCCGTACCTCGATGGGGCGGTTACTGGCAAGCAGATGCACGCACTGAGTCAGCACATCGAGTCCTGCGAACGCTGCAGCCGCCAGTACGTTTCGCTGCGGCAGACGCAGCACCTGCTGGCCCGCGTGGGTCCCCGCAAAGCGCCGGCTGACCTGCCATTGAAGCTTCGGGTGGCAATTTCGCAGCAGACCGCGCTATCCCGGCGCCGCTATTTCGAGGGCGTGCGGGTTCGGTTCGACAACGCGCTTGACCTCTTCATGGTGCCGGCCACCGCAGGCCTGGCCGCCGCCGTAGTCATCTTCGTGGTCTTAATGGGATTTCTGGCCCCCTTGCAGGCAGACAATTCCGACGTCCCCTTGATGCTTCATACCGGACCGCAGCTGCAACAGTCGGCGTTCGGATCGACCCTCGATTCCATCAACGACGACTCGCTGGTGATTGAAGCCTATGTGGACTCGCAGGGACGGGTGCAGGATTACCGCATTCTTTCCGATTCCAAGGAAGACGCCACATTGCTGCCGCAAGTAAAGAAAAACATGCTGATCTTCACTACCTTCACAACGTTCCGTCCAGCACTTTCCATGGGCCGGCCGACGACGGGACGGGCGATATTGTCTTTCTCCAAGGTGAGCGTGAAGGGGTAGGAGTGGTTGGCGGCGTCGGTCCCACTTGGGTATCGTGCCCTAGGATAGTCTAATGGCACTGCATCGCGGGCGAGTCGCCCGCGACCACTCCAGACGCTCCGAATAAAAAGCTGCAACAGCGTCCATTGATTCTGCGGCGGGCACCCCTTACACTTAATAGAAGATCGTAGCCCGCATACCGGCCAGCCTGCAGGAGGTTTCCCTGAGTCGTAGGTTTAAATGCTCGCTTTACGCGGCCTTGTTTGCCCTGCTGGCAGAGGTGTCGCCGGCACAGAATCAGAGCCCTGTAGCTCTGGACACCAACGAGACTCTGTTCACCGTGCTTACGGCAATCAATACCTGTGGATATGACCAGGACTTGGGCGTCTCGGACCCGTTGCGGTCACGGGTGCGCGCCGAAGTGGCTCGCGCCGGCGAGGCGTCACAGGAAGCCGAGGACTGCGACCCAGGCCATGTGCCAGTACTATCAGGAGCACCAGCAGCCGGAAGCATCGAAGGCACTTGCCCAGTACGTGTCCCTGGCGCTGTACCTGAACCCTCCGCCCGCTCTGACGGCCAAGGTCAAGGATGCGGATATTGCCTCCCGATGCCGCGCTTGTGCTGGGGATTCTTCCCCTCCTGCAGAAATTCTCCGAGACGGCGGGACTGCATGCTATCTGGGAAAGCAATCGCGAGGCCTACGCCGCCTTGACCGTGCGTTATCACGAAGCGCTGGCCAAGATGTTGTTTGACACCGAGATTTATCTGAAGCTGCCGTCGTCATCCCGCCTGGGCCGAGACTTCACGGTGTACGTGGATCCCATGGGCGCGCCCGGGCAAACCAACGCCCGCAATTACGGATCAGATTATTATGTGGTGATTTCTCCGGGCCCCGCGGCAGGGCTCAAGATGGACCAGATCCGGCACACCTATCTGCACTATTTGCTGGATCCGATGGCGATGAAGTATCCGGCAACCATGAAGCGTCTGGAGCCACTGCTAGAAACCGTCAAGACGGCGCCCATGGACCAGAGCTTCAAGAGCGATGCGTCCCTGCTGGTGACCGAGTGCCTTATCCGGGCGATCGAAGCCCGCACCGCGGGATCGAAGAAAGCGCCCGAAGCAGAGCGCTTGCAGGCGGTCCAGAATTCATCGCGGCAGGGCTTCATCCTGACGACATATTTTTACGAAGCGCTGCTAAAGTTTGAGAAGGACCCAGCCAGCCTCAGCAATGCGTATGGCGATCTGGTGAGCGGCATCGATGTGGGGAAAGAACGGAAACGTGCAGCCCAGGTCACGTTCGCTTCCACCTCCGACACCGAGCTGTTGCATCTTTCGCGCCCGCAACAGAGCAAGTTGCTGGTCGCTGCCGAACAAAAGCTCTCGACAGGGGATGCGGAGAGCGCGCAAAAGCTGGCACAGCAGGCGCTGGATGAAAAAAACGAAGACCAGGGCCGGGCACTTTTCATTCTGGCGGAAGTCGCCGCTCGCAAGTCGGACATGCAGGGGGCGCGAACATATTTCGAACGCGCGCTGGAAGTGGCGCACGAACCGAAGGTGTTGGCCTGGTCCCATATTTATCTGGGAAGAATTTTCGACTTGCAGGAAGATCGGGAGGCGGCGATTGACCAATACCGGGCGGCGGTGACTGCGGGCTCCGGACTGCCCGAAGCTAAAGCCGCGGCCGAATTGGGATTGCAGAAACCCTATGAGCCCACCCGCCGTTCGCAGTAGAGTACTGCAGCCGTCATCGAACAGGACGAATTGCACTTTGCCCAAGGAGAGAGCATGAAGCAAGCAGCGATGCTAGTCGTGATACTGGCGCTGGCTACATTCGTATCGGCGCAAACCCAGACGCCTCCCGCGCCGACGGGTGCAGCGGCCACAACCCCTCCGCCTCAGGGCAAGCGCCCGCCCCAGGCCAAGACCCAGGCCGAATTTGACGCCTACAAGGTGGCGGCCGCCAATACCGATGGCCCTAGCCCTGGAAAAAGCGGCGGATGACTTCGCTGCCAAGTTCCCCGACAGCGAGCTGCGAATCCTGCTTTACCGGAACGCGATGCACGTCTATCAGACCACGAACAATTCCGACAAGATGATGGACATGGGACGCAAAGTGCTCAAGATCGATCCCGATGATCCCGAGGCTCTGGTGGGTGTGGCCCAGGTCCTGGCGGAGCGCACGCGGGAGAGCGATCTGGACAAAGATCAACGCCTGGATGAAGGCACGAAGCTGGCCCAGCACGCGCTGGAAACCGCTGACACCGACATCGCCGTCCCGCCGGGGACCCCACAGGACAAAATCGACGCCTACAAAGGATTCCTGCGCTCCAACGCCTACTACGTGCTCGGCACAATCCAATACACGCGGGAAAAGTATTCGGATGCGGAAGGCTACTTCCGCAAATCCATGGATGCCTTCCCTTCTCAGCTCGATCCACTGGCGGTGCTGCGCCTGGCGCTCTCGCTGGACAAGCAGGAAAAGTATCCCGAAGCGTTGAAGTATGCCAACCAGGCTGTACAGATGACGGAATCCAGCCAGGGCTCGACACTGGCCACTCTGTCGCGCAACGAACGTGATCGCCTGGTTCAGCTGACCGGGGGCGCCCCTGCCGGGAAGCCGCCTGCGAGCGCGCAGAACCCAGCGCCCAAGAATTAGTTAGTACGAAGACCAGACCTCTGACCTCGGACATCAGACCTCGGATTCCAGCCCTCCGGGATTTGCCGAAGTCCGAGGTCCGACGCCTCTCACCAAATCATGAAGCCGCGTGACATTGCGCTGTTGCAGACAACTCTGGGCTACCGCTTCCAGCGGATAGAGCTGCTGGAACAGGCCTTGACCCACAGTTCCCAGGCGCGCGAGCTGGAGGCGCTGCAGGCGGCGGGCGGTCCCCGGGTGGGCGACAACGAGCAGATGGAATTTTTGGGCGACGCCGTCCTGGGATTTGTCACCACGGAGGAACTCTGTCAACCGGTTTCCCAGCTTTCGTGAGGGAGAACTCTCTAAACTCCGGGCCCACCTGGTCAGCGAAAAGCATCTGATTCGTGTGGCCCAGGAGCTGGAGTTAGGGCATTACTTGAACCTGGGACGGGGGGAGGAGAAGAGCGGCGGCCGCAACAAGACTGCTCTGCTGGTGGATGCTCTCGAGGCCGTACTGGCAGCCATTTACCTGGATGGCGGGCTGGATGCTGCACGCGAGCTAATATTGCGGACCATCGTTGTCCCCGAGCTGGAGCGGATTGCCTCTCAGGGCAGCAGTCTGCCGGTGACCGACTACAAGTCGGCGCTGCAGGAAAAGTTGCAGGCCAGCGGAAGACCGCAACCCACGTACACGCTGGTGAAAGAGCGCGGCCCGGAGCATAGCAAGACTTTTACCGTAGAGGCACGCCTGCAACCGCTGGACAATGGCGGCAAAGCGGAATTTGTCGGCCGGGCAGACGGTTCCACCAAGAAGAATGCCGAGCAGGATGCCGCTCGGCAGGTGCTGGAATATCTCGGCACAGTATCCGTCGAAGCCAACGGCGCGAAAAAGCGCAGCGAGCACGCCTCAGTGACTGTCATGGAAGAAGTAGAAGTAAAGGAAAAACGCCAGCAGGCGGACACGCTCAGTTCGCTGCAGTCCTTGCTGGCGACCGTGGTCATCGCCGTTTTTGTCATCACCTTCGTCGTGCAGGCGTTCCAGATTCCCTCCGAATCCATGGAGAACACTCTGCTGATCGGGGACTACCTCCTGGTCGACAAACTGCGCTACGGCGGAGGCGGCTTCTGGGACGTCTTCATGCCGTACAAACAAGTGCGACGGGGAGACGTGATTGTCTTTCGCTATCCCATCCATCCCACCCAGCATTTTGTGAAGCGGGTGGTCGGCGTGCCCGGAGACCGGGTCCGCCTGATTAACCGGCAGGTGTATGTCAACGGCCATCCTTTGCAGGAACCTTACGTCCGCTACAGCGCCGGTATGCACGACACCTTTCGCGACGAGTTCCCGCGCCTGGACCTTCCCGTTCCCGGCCTCGAAGGAGGCTGGTGGCTGGAGATGAAGAAACTGGTCGAGGACGGCGAACTGATCATTCCGCAGGGAAATTATTTTGTGCTGGGCGATAACCGGGATGAGAGTCTGGACAGCCGCTATTGGGGATTTGTGCCGCAGGAGAACGTCATCGGACGTCCTTTGCTGATCTACTGGTCGGTTCGAAACGCGGACCAGGACATGCCGACTTCGCCCAGTCCCGGTGATAAACTCGTTCACTTCGCTTACGCGGCGACCCATTTGTTCCAAATGACCCGGTGGGACCGCACGTTTCGAGTGGTTCGATAGGCCGGGAATAGCGCCACGGCAAGAGAGGTCGAGTGCCCAAGCAAGTGTCTAAAAAAGAAAACAAGCCGGAAGAAAAACCGCGCGAGACTACCGTCGAGTTTCTGGCCTCGCTGGCGGCGGTGCTGGTGACTGGACTGTTCATCATCACGTTTGTCCTGCAGGCCTTTGAAATTCCCTCCAGTTCCATGGAGAACACGCTGCTGATCGGCGACCATGTCTTCGTGAACCGGGTCCAGTTCGCCCCGCCCACGCGCTGGATGGGCCCGCTGCTGCCTTATCGGGAGATACAGCGCCAGGATATCGTGGTCTTTCTTTCGCCTGCGGAGCCGGGCCTTTACGTGGTCAAGCGGGTCATCGGAGTTCCCGGAGACCGCATCCATTTGCGCAATGGCGTGGTGTTTCGCAACGGGGAAAAACTGGACGAGCCTTACGTCATCCACAACAGCGATGAAGGTCCGAACGAGTATCGCGACAATTTCCCCGCCGTGCCCCCATCCGATTACAACCGCCTGTTTCCGGACTGGCAGCAGAATTTGCCGCAATACATCCAGGGCGACGACATCGTCGTGCCTCCCGACAGCTATTTCGCAATGGGAGACAATCGCGACGTAAGCTATGACAGCCGCTACTGGGGATTTATCCCGAAGGAAAATGTGATCGGGAGACCCATGTTCATCTACTGGTCGTTCGAGACACCGCCGAACCAGTATCTGCATACCGGGATTAGCGAGCGGGTGGGATTTCTGGCGCACGTGGTCATTCATTTCTTCGATCTGACCCGTTGGCGGCGGACGTTGAAGGTGGTTCGTTGAAATTTTTTCGTTCCAGTCGCGGCAGGGTGTTCGCGGGCATCGTTCTGGTGCTGGCGCTGTTTCTGGTGCGCCCCGGGGCGCAACGGCTGCGCACGCGGATTGTGCGGTCGATCAGCCTGGCGCTGGGACGCCCGGTGGATGTGGGGTCAGTCACTCTGCGCCTGCTGCCCCAGCCCGGCTTCGATCTGGAAAATTTTGTGGTTCACGAAGACCCGGAGTTCGGCGCCGAGCCGGTTTTGCAGTCCTCCGATGTTGTGGCCACCGTGCGCGTGAGTTCCCTGTTGCGAGGACGGCTGGAGATCGCCCGCCTCAGCCTTACCGAGCCCAGCATCAACCTGGTGCGCAACAGCGAAGGCCGGTGGAATCTGGAAAAACTGGTCGAGCGCGCCGCCAGCACTCCGGTTGCGCCTACGTCGAAGACGCGCAGCGAAGCACGCCCGGGTTTCCCCTACATTGAGGCCGACCACGGCCGCATCAACTTCAAGTTCGGACAGGAGAAGAAACCTTACGCCCTGACCGAAGCCAATTTCGCTTTGTGGCAGGATTCCGAAAACACCTGGGGCATGCGGTTAAAGGCCCAACCGATGCGGACCGATTTCAACCTCAGCGACACTGGGGTTCTCGCAATGGACGGGTCGTGGCAACGCTCGGCAAATCTGCACGAGACGCCCGTGCAATTTACCCTGCAATGGGAAGGCGCCCAACTGGGCCAGGTGACAAAGCTGACCCTGGGACAGGACAAGGGATGGAGAGGCGGTGTCCGGCTGTCCGCCAAGCTCACGGGCACCCCCAAGAATCTGAGGGTTGAGACGGAGGGTTCCATCGAAGACTTCCGCCGCTATGACATTTCCGGCAATCCAGCGTTGCGTCTGGCGGCGCGATGCAGCGGCCATTACAGTTCGACGGACCACGTTCTCTCCGAGCTGGCCTGCCGCGCCCCGGTCGGTGACGGCGCCATCACTCTGAACGGCAGCATTGCCCCCATGCCTGGTTCTCGCGCCTACGATTTGACCATGGTAGTCGAGAAGCCTACCTCTGCAGCCAATGGTGGAATTTGCGCGTCGCGTGAAGAAGAATATGCCGACCGACATTGTCGCGGCCGGCAAGGTGGACGCGAGCATCACACTACGGCGCCCACCTACTTCGACTGACACAGGACCAGTCTGGCAGGGCGGCGGCGAAGTGCTGGCGTTGAGTGTGCGGTCTCCGCTCACCAATACCAGGCTCGCGCTCGACAAGATTCCTTTCACCATCTCTTCATCTTCGAGTGACGATCGCGAGACGGAGTCAAGCGCCGAAGCGCGGTCGCGGCACGGGCATCCCGGCCAGGATGGATCCCCGGGTAGACGTCGGTCCGTTCAGTCTGGCTCTGGGCAGGACCCGCCAGCGCTACCGTGCGCGGCCAGTTTTCGCGCTCCGGCTACAACTTCCTAGTGCAGGGAGATGCCGAAGTGCAGCGCCTGCTGGAGGTGGCGCGCACCATCGGATTGCCGGTGCCTCAGCCCGCCGCCAGTGGAGAAGCACGGATCAGTCTTCGTGTGGGCGGAGGCTGGGCTGGATTTGCTGCTGCCGCAGTGACCGGGACGGCGCAACTGCATTCGGTCCGTGCCCGGGTACGCGGCTTGAATGAGCCCGTGGAAATCGCCTCCGCAAGTATCGAACTGACGCCCACGGCCGCTGAGGTCCGGAAGCTGACGGCTTCGATCGGCGGCAATACGTGGCGCGGCTCGCTGACCGTTCCCAGACAATGCGAGAAGACGCAGGCTTGTCCGATTCTGGTTCGATCTTCATGCTGACGAGTTTGTAACCGATGAACTGAGCGGCCTGGTGAATGAGTTGCCCGGAAAAGAACCGTGGTATCGCTTTCTGTCGTCGCCAGCGCAACCCAAACCCTATCTGGCATCCGTACACGCGATCGGAAAGCTCACCGCAAGTCGCATCGTGATTCACAACCTGGTCGCGAACCGGGTCTCGGCCGAGGTCGAACTCGAGCAGGGCCGCCTTCAGCTTTCGAACCTGCGCGCTGAGGTGCTGGGCGGACGGCACACCGGCGACTGGCAGGTGGATTTCACGGTCAATCCCCCGACCTATCGCGGCAACGGCTCCCTGGAAAAAGTTGCGTTAGGGCAAATCGCGGAAGCGATGCACGACGCATGGATCACGGGAACCGCAAATGTGGAGTATCGCGCCGACACGCCGGTTGGACGAAGGCCGAGTTGCTTTCCAACGCCGACGCCGGTTTCCAGGTCGAAGCCCGCGATGGTTCGCTGCCCCATCTCACGCTGGCGGGCGAAAGCGGCCCGCTGCGGGTCAACCGCTTCGCGGGACGATTGCTGCTGCGTGCCGGGAAGTTCGAGATCGATCAAGGCAAACTACAGACTCCCGGCGGCATCTATCAAGTGAGCGGCACAGCATCTCTGGGTCGAGTTCTGGATTTCAAACTGGCGCGCGACGGCGCCCGCGGATTCAACATCACCGGCACTGTCGACCAGCCTCACGTGGCCGTCAGCACGACTCCGGAGACTCAGGCCGCCCTCAAACCATGAAGGCCGGTTGCGCCTTTCTTTTCGCAGTCACGGCTTGTTCTCTTCTTGCGTTGCATGCCCTGGCTCAAACCCCTTCCGCTCCGACTTCCGCGCCGCTGGCGAGCTTCGAGCGCAAGCTGCAACATGTGCAGAGCAATGGAGCGCAGCCGCACCCGGATCCGTCGCCCACGGAGTTCTCCGAGCAGGAGATTAATGCGTACTTCGCGTCAGGCAACGTCGCTCTTCCTGCGGGAGTGAAGTCAGTGGTTTTTCAGGAACAGCCCGGGATAGTCAGTTGGGACTTCACGGGTTGATTTCGATCAGTTGAAGGCCGGCAAGAATTCCTACAACCCCCTGCTCTCCATTTTCAGCGGATTGCATGACGTGGTAGTTACAGCCCACGCCTACGGCGCCAAGGGAGAAGGATTGGTTCACGTGGATTCGGTTTCACTCGATGGTGTCGAGGTCCCGCAATTCGTTCTGGAATTGTTCGTGGAGAAATACCTCAAACCGAAGTACCCGAATATCGGCCTCGACTCGCGATTTGCCTTGCCGGCCCGCGTGGACGCGGCGACCGTCGGGTTGCATAGGGTGACAATTACCCAGAAGTGATCCGCTGTCGTCCCGAGGAGTGGCTCAGTTTCGGGAGACCTCCACGCTGGCGTTATTCTGAGAGATCCGCTTCCCGCAACATGCTTCGCAGGCTCAACAATCCAAAGCAGGCATCTCCTATTCCTCCCAGTCGCCCGTTTAGACCTTTACCGGGCATAGCCTGCTCCTCGCAGAACCTTTCCCGGCAGCGCCCCAGTTTGCTTGCCCTGATCGATCACCGCAACGCCGTTCACCAGCACGTACTCCATTCCTTGCGACAACTGGTTCGGATTTTCGAACGTGGCCAGGTCACGAATCGTGGCGGGATCGAAGACCACAACATCGGCCCACATTCCTGCTTTCAGCACGCCGCGGTCGGTCAGGCGCATGCGCTGCGCCGGCAATGCGGAGAATTTTCGAATGGCATCTTCCAGCGTGAGCTTCTTTTCTTCTCGAACATATTTGCGCAGGATGCGCGGGAAGGTGCCGTAGGCGCGCGGGTGAGGATGTTCCTGGCCCAGAATTCCTTCCGGCGACGCGCCGGAAGAATCGTTGTCGAAGGCCACCCAGGGCTGCTGCAGAGCGAGGACAACATCCGGTTCGGACATGCCGAAGACAGCGACTTCGGTCGACGCGTTGTCTTCGATCAGCAGGTCGAACAGCGCGTCCATGGGATCTTTGTTTTGCAGCTTCGCCACTTCGGCCAGCGTCTTGCCCTGCAGCGGAAGCAGCTTGGGATTTTGCACCACGCCGATCAGGATATCCTGAGGGCCGCTGATCTCCTGCCATTCGTTGTCCCAGTCGTTCGACGGAGTCATCATGTCCTTGCGAATGCGGGCGCGCATCGCCGGATCCTTCAGACGTTCGATCAACTTGGCATTGCCACCGTCGTGCGCCCAGGCAGGAATGAATGCCGAGAAGTCGTTGAACCATGCGGTGTAGGCATAGGTGTCGGCGGTGACGTCCATGCCCTGCGGCGCGTGCGGCATTGATTTTTGCCACGACTTCCGGCATGCGTCCCCAGTTGGCTTTGCCTGCAACCTTGAGGTGCCAGATTTCGACCGGAATGTGGCCTTCGCGTCCGATGCGCAAAGCTTCGTCGATCGCAGACAGGACGCCATTGCTCTCGTTGCGCATGTGGGTGGCATAGATGCCGCCGAATTTCGACGCCTCCGAAGCCAGCGCGATCAACTCTTCGGTCTTCGCGTAGGGAGCGGGCGCGTACTCGAGCGAAGTCGAGACTCCGACGGCGCCTTCGCGCATGGCCTGCCGGACCAGTTCTCGCATCTGGTCCAGTTGCGCGGGGGTCGGCTGTTTGTCGTCATCGCCCAGCACCATGCGCCGGACCTGGGTGGCGCCGACGTAGCTGGCCAGATTGATTCCCATGCCCTGTTTTTCCAGACGGGCAAAGTATTGCTGAAAGCTGCGCCAGTCGGGCGTGATGTGATAGTGATCGTAGCTGTGGCGGTCGGCCTGGATGATGGCGTCATTCAGCGGCGCGATCGAACCGCCTTCGCCGGTGATCTCGGTCGTGATGCCCTGGTAGATCTTCGAGGGCAGGCGCGGATCCACCAGGATGGTCAGTTCCGACTGGCCCAGCATGTCGATAAAGCCGGGAGCGACGACCATGCCGTGGACATCAATCGTGCGCGTGCGTTGCGCGTCGCTCAGATTTCCGATGGCGGCGATTTTGCCGTCGCGAATGCCGACGTCGCCCGAGTACCACGGCGAGCCGGTGCCGTCGATGATGTGGCCGTTGGTGATGACGAGATCGAAGGCTGGGTTTGGGGCTTGTGCCCGTGACAGGTGAACGACTGTCAGAAGAAAGATGGCGATGATCAGAAACTGTTTCATTAGCTTGCTGCTTCCCATGGTTTCTCCGTTCTTGCTTTTTACTTCCTGCAACAACAACTTCTTTACACGTTCTGGGTGGGCGAGACGCCCACCCGACAGCCGGCGAGACGCCGGCGCTACGCTGTTGCTCGCTCGGGCTGACGATCGCGCCCAGCGCGATCCAGATTCCCAGGGCCAGCCATTCGTAGGCGCTGAAGTGTCCGGGCACGAACGGAACCACTTTCATCAGGATCATCAGCCAGTCCGACCAGCGCGCCGACGGCGGCAACCAGGCGTTGGCGTCGAGTTGGCGCCATTTGATAATACGCGGCGCAGGCTGCCAGCCATCCCGCCGCGGACGCCAGCGAGCCGACATCCGAGATCGGCACCAGGATCGCGTCGCCGAGAAACATGCACGCGGCGGTACTCAATCCTACGCAAATCACGGCGACGGACGGGGTCTGATTCTGCGGGTGCACCTGGGCGACACGGGCATCCAGCAAGCCCGCGCCGCCCCATGGCAAATACCAGCCGGCTGGCTGCGACCAGGTTTCCGTTGAACACTTTGAAAAGCGAAAGCAAAGCCGCCGCCAGAATCACGCTGACGATCCAGCGCGAACCCACCGCGTGCTCGAAGGCAACCGCGGTCATGAATCTTTCGCCGGTGAGTTCTCGCCACGGAGCCACGTAGCCCACGGCGGCGATCACGATGGTGTAGAAGAGAATGCCCACCAGGATGGCCATCCAGATCGCCTTGAAAAATCCCGCCGGCGCGGAATTCCGGGCTGGATTCTTCCGCTCCCTTCACCACCGACTCGAAACCCGTCATGTAATACGGCACAATCTGAATGACCAGCAGGACGGAGACGAATCCGCTGTGGGTGAACAAGGGCGGAAAATTCTGCGGCGAACCTTTGCTGACTCCCGACCGCGACGAACACCACGAACAGGCCAAGGGTCCCGAAAGTTGTCCAGTTCTGAAAGATCGCGCTCAGGCGGATGCCGCGATAGTTGAGCCAGGTCAGAAGGCCGGTGAGCCCCAGCCCGATGATCACATGGGGCAGATAAACGGGCCGGCCGGCGATGCGATAGAGCTCCATCGAATCCAGTCCGGGAAAAATGTAGCCCGCAATCTTCCCCACGGCCACCGCTTCCCACGGACAGACGATGAAGTACGCCAGCACCATCATCCAGCCGGTGGCAAAGCTGACCGATCGGGGAAAAACTTTCGCGGTGTAGGCGACCTCGCCGGCGGCGTCGGGCATGGCCGTTACCAGTTGGCCGTAGACGTAGCCGATGGGCAGCAGTAGCGCGCCGCCGATGGCGAACCCGAGAACGCCGCCCAGCGGCTCCTCCGCGCAGCAGCCAGTCGTCCATGACGACCAGCCAGCCGACGCCCACCATGGTGCCCCAGCCCAGGGTGAAGTAATCGACGACGCGAAGTTTGCGGGCAAGAGTGATCATGAGACGGTGAGTGTCATCCTGAGCAGTTGGACTTAGCTGATGTCGTCAAATCGATTGCAAACAATAGTTACGGCAACTGGTCTAAATGCAACAATCACTAATTGACCGGAGCGAAGTCGGACTCCTATGCCGTCGTCCTAGAACAGACACAGCAACTCGAAAAGCAAATTCGCCGCCAGCAGCGAAGTGATCTCACCGTTGTCGTAGGGCGGCGAGACCTCGACCAGATCGCATCCCACCAGCTTCAGACCTTTGAGGCAGCGCACCAGATCCAGAATTTGCGCGCTGGAAAGCCCGCCCACCTGCGGCGTGCCCGTGCCGGGAGCGAATGCTGGGTCCACGACGTCGATGTCCAGCGTGAGGTACACCGGGCGGCCGCGCAACTTTTTCAGGTGACGCTTGACCAGTTCGACTCCGCTCTCGTGAAATTCTTCCGAGGTCACGATCTTGATGCCGTGCTTGTGGGCGAAATCAAAGTCGCCTTCGGAATAAACCTGGCCGCGCAGGCCGACTTGCAGCGCGTAGCCTTCTTCAATCAGTCCTTCCTCGATGGCATACTTCACCGGCGTGCCGTGCGAATGCGGACTGCCGAAGTATCCGCTCCAGGTGTCTCCGTGGGCATCGAGCTGAACAAACGCAACCGGACCGAAGTGCCGGTGAATGGCGCGAAGGATGGGCAAGAGAATGGAATGATCGCCACCGACGCAGACCGATCGCGCGCCGCCGCGAAACACGTCGCCCAGTTGCTCGGTGATTCGCCGGTAGGTGTCTTCAATCGACAGCGGGTTGATCGAGAGATCGCCAAAATCACCGATCCGCCATTTTTCGAACGGATTGACCTTCAGCACCGGATTCCAGGGACGAATCATGGCCGATTGCACGCGAATATTGCGCGGTCCGAAGCGCGCGCCCGGACGGTAAGTTGTTCCTCCGTCGAACGGAATGCCAATCAACGCCAGGTCGAGATCCTCGGCTCGCGGAATGTGGGGCAGCCGCATGAACGTGGGCACGCCGGAGAAGCGTGGATAGACCAGCGCGTCCACCGGCATGGGATGCGGCTTTGCGGTTTTCTTCGATTTCATAGGCGCGCGCATTATAGAACATGGAGCCGAGTCTCACGGCCCGTTAAATGGGGATCTTCTTTGCGTCCTTTGCGGTAAACTTTGCGACCTTTGCGGTCAAAATCTTTAACCGCAAAGGCGCAAAGGAGTCGCAAAGTTCGCAAAGGACTCGATCCATTCTTCACGAGTCAGTGTGTTATGTTTTAGCGTTCTCGGATGAACCAGTGAGGCGACTATGCCCCGATACGAATATCGAGTCCTGAAGCCCGTTCCGGCCGCGGAAAAGGCATTTCTGGAATGGATCGACGGGCTCGATCGCGAGTTCGCGAATCGTGACCCCGAGCATCGCAGCAATGTCGTCCGCGAGGAACTGCACCAGCTTTATCTGGGACGTCCTTACGCGGCGCCCGATCCGGCCGCGCCGCTGGCGATGCAAACTCTGGTCCACTCGCTTGATCCGCGCAACGCCACGCTGGAGCCCGAGACTTACGGCGACGCCGATGCCGCCAAGTATGGCGAACGCAAGCCGCTGATCTGGTTCTGGATGATGTACGACCGCTCTCCCGTCGGCCTGAATCACTGGCTGGGACACAAGGTGCGCGCCATGCTGGCCCGCCACGTCTTCAAGCATTGCGGCAATAACGTCAAGATTTTTCACGGCGTGGAATTTTCCTTCGGCTACAACCTGACGGTCGAAGACAATTGCACCATTCACAAATACGTTCTGCTCGACGACCGCGGAGAGATCATCATTCACGAAGGATCTTCGGTCTCCGATTACGCCAACATCTACTCGCACGCGCACGATCTCAACGACGGCATGATCGTCAGCAATCACAAAACGGAGATCGGCCCCAAGGCGCGCATCACCTATCATGCGACTGTGTTGAGCGGAGTGAAGGTTGGCGAGCATGGAATGGTGGGCTCGATGGGAGTCGCTTCGAAAGATGTTGAGCCGTTCACCGTAGTGGGCGGCATTCCCGCCAAGCCGATCAAGATAAAATCGATCGCGCCGGAAGAACTGCGGAAGCGCTTTCGAAAAGCGCTAGCCACGGCTTGACCGCCTCGCAAGCTCCGAGGAGCCGCGCGGAATCGCGGCTCCGCATGTTAGTATCGAAACCAATCTCGCATGACCCTGCAACACATCGACATAGTGTTCCAGTTGATCGCGTTTCTGTTTGCGATCAGCGTTCACGAATCGGCGCACGCCTGGATGGCCAATCTGCGCGGCGATCCGACCGCGCGCATGCTGGGGCGGATTACGCTCAATCCCATCAAGCACATTGATCCGGTCGGGACCCTGCTGTTGCCCGCGGTTGCGATGTTTTTTCACGCTCCCGGTGATCGGCTGGGCCAAGCCTACTCCGGTCGATCCGCGAAACTTCAAGAATCCCGTGCTGGACGACATTCTCACTTCGGTGGTGGGACCGATCAGCAACTTTGTGGTCGCGATCGGCGCCGTCCTCGTTCTGGCCCTGGTGAAACTGGTCTTCCCCTGTGGGACGAGCAGATCGTCTTCGGACTCTGCAGGGCTCATTGCCACCGACACCGATTCATTTCTGGTGCCGTTGTGCTTGCTGCTCTACGAATTGATGATCATCAACGTCGTGCTCGGCGTTTTCAATCTCATTCCGGTTCCGCCGCTGGATGGCAGCCACGTCGTGCGTCATCTTCTGCCCGCCGGCGCTCTTCGCGATCTACGACACGGTGGGCATGTTTGGCCTGTTTATTCTGGTGTTTTGGGGTGGCGGATTTCTGAGCATGCTGATCTCACCCGCGATCGGATTTTTTAACTACATCCTCCTGAGAATCTGATGACCTCTCGCTCCAAACCAACGCAAACGCGTGCTCAGCGGTATGCGCTCCACCGGCAAGCTGCATCTGGGCAACTTCGTCGGCGCGCTGGACAACTGGGTGCGCATGCAGGACCAGTACGATTGCTTTTTCTTCGTCGCCGACTGGCACGCGCTCACCACCGACTACGCCGACACTTCGAAGATCAAGGAAAACTCGCTGGAAGTCCTGCTCGACTGGCTGGCCGCCGGACTCGATCCCGAGCGCTGCACCATGTTCATCCAGTCGCACGTTCCGCAGCATGCCGAATTGCATCTGCTGTTTTCCATGATCACGCCGCTGGGCTGGCTGGAGCGCGTCCCCACCTACAAGGAGCAGCGCGAGAACATTGCGGAGAAAGATCTCAGCACCTACGGATTTCTCGGCTATCCGGTGCTGCAGGCGGCCGACATCCTGATTTACAAAGGCGATTTCGTTCCGGTGGGCGAAGACCAGGTGCCGCACGTCGAGCTGACTCGCGAAATCGCGCGCCGCTTCAACATGTTCTATACCCGCAAAGGCATGTACGTTTTTCCCGAGCCGCAGCCGCTGCTGACCCCGGCCGCCAAGCTGCCCGGCACCGACGGCCGCAAGATGTCGAAGTCGTACGGCAACACCATCCTGCTGACCGATCCCGAGCCGGTGGTGCGGCAGAAGCTGAAGACCATGGTGACCGACCCGGCGCGCGTGCGCCGCACCGATCCCGGCAATCCCGACGTTTGTCCGGTGGGCGACCTGCACAAGATCTTCAGCGACCGGCCAACCATCCTGAAGGTGGACGAAGGCTGCCGTTCGGCCGGCATCGGCTGCATCGAGTGCAAGGGCTGGGCCGCCGATGCCCTGGTCAGCATCCTCAATCCCATGCAGGAGCGGCGAAAGAAATATGAGGACAATCCACGCCTCGCCTGGGATATTCTGGAGGCAGGCTCGTCCCGCGCCAGCAAGGTGGCCGGGGCGACCATGGACGAAGTCCGCGAGGCGATGGGCATGTCGCTCGATTACGAATGAGAAAGCATGGCTGAGAATCTAAAAATCGCGTCCGTGAAACCCGGCGACCGGACGCCGGAACCACGCTGGCGCCGGTCGTGCAGATGCCGGCCGCGCAGAAGCCGAAGCCGGAAAGCGACTTCCCTTTCTCCGTCACCGTCGGCGATGTCTACGAAGGACCGCTCGATCTGCTGCTCGACCTGATCCGCAAGCAGGACATCGACATTTACGACATCCCGATCGCGCGCATCACGGCGCAGTACCTGGCCTACGTGGAAAAGCTGCGGGAACTGGATGTGAACGTTGCGGCCGAATTCATCTACATGGCGGCGGTGCTGATTCACATCAAGTCGAAGATGCTGCTGCCGCGCGATCCCGCGGCAGCCTCGGACGCGCAGGATGATCCGCGCGCGGAACTGGTCAATCGCCTGATCGAGCACGAGAAGTTCAAGTCTGCGGCGCAGATGCTGATGCAGAAGCAGCAGATCGAAGATGCCGTCCGGTCGAACCCGGCCATCCGGGAATTCATGGACGCCGAGGGCACCGAGCCCGAGATCGCGGCCGACGTGATTGACCTGGTGAAGACCTTCCAGCAGATTCTGGAGCGCGCCCGCTCCCGTCCCATGCTTCAGGTGGACGAAGAGACAGTCACCGTCGGGCAGATGATTGACTATCTGCAGCGGCGCCTGGCGCTCGAAGACAAGCCGCTTCGCCTGAAGCAAATCCTGCGCAATGTGAATTCGCACCAGGCGCTGGTCTGCATGTTTCTGGCGCTGCTGGAGATGGTCCGGCTGCAGGCGATCCAGTTGCGGCAGGACCGCATTTTTGGCGAAATCCTGCTGCGCAAGCATACTGGATTTGAAGCCATCATCGCGGAACAGGCAGCAGTGCGCGACGATTGGCGATAGGAAGCAGTCGTCGGTCGTCAGTCGTCAGTCGTCAGTCAGTTAGACTTTACAGGGCACTTAACCATGAGTCTTAAAGCGAAACTTGAAGCCATTATTTACGCGGCGGAGACGCCGATCACGCTCGATCACATCGTCGAGTTGCTGAATGAGTCTGCGATTGCCGAAGGCGCGACCGAAGAAGAGGTCAAGTCGCACGTCCGCGTCGCGCTTGAGGAACTGATCGACGACTACGCTGCTGCCCACCGCGGCATCGAGATCCGCCAGATCGCGGGCGGATATCGCATGTCCACCAAGCCCGAGCAGCATGACGTGGTCCGCGATTTTGCCAAGAGTCTGAAGCCGCCGATTCGGCTCTCTCTGCCCGGCGCTCGAAACTCTGGCCGTGATCGCGTACAAGCAGCCGGTCACGGTGCCCGAGATCAGCGAAATTCGCGGCGTGGATTCGAGCGGCGTCATCGCCACCCTGCTGGATCGCAAGCTGATCACCACCGCCGGCCGCAAGGCCGTCATCGGACGGCCGATTCTCTACAAGTCCACAAAGGAATTCCTGCTGCGCTTTGGACTGAAGGATGTCGGCGAACTGCCCAGCATGGAGGAGTTCGAAAAGCTGGTGGCAGAGTCGTTCCAGAACGAATTGCTGCCCGTGTCGGACAACGGCGCGGAAGCGGCGTTTCCGCCGACCGCCGAGCGATGCGCAAGTCGAGTCCGAGTCCGAGGCTGACCGAAGCCGAGTGGAGAAGCTGGTTCCGCCGAACCGCACGCCGCCGGCGAAAATGATCCAGCCGCTTAGACCTGGGCTGGCCGATCTTCCATCCAGAACTTTCATCTTCGCGTGTTGAAGAATTCCAATGCCCGCCCAACGTCTGCAAAAAATTATCGCCGCTGCCGGAATCGCATCGCGCCGCAAGGCGGAGCAGCTGATTGCCGGCGGCCTGGTGTCGCTCAACGGGCAGGTGGTGACCGAGCCTGGCACCAAGGCCGATCCCGAGCACGATCACATCCGGGTAAACGGCAAGCTGCTGCACGGCGCGCAGAAATACGTCTATCTGCTGATGAACAAGCCCAAGGGATATATCACCGCGGTGACCGATCCCGAAAAGCGTCCGACGGTGATGGACCTGCTTCGAGGCGTGGGCGTGCGCGTGTATCCGGTCGGACGGCTGGATTACGCCAGCGAAGGCCTGCTCCTGCTCAGCAACGATGGCGAACTCGCGGCCGCGCTGATGAAGGCTTCGTCTCACGTTCCCAAGACTTACCTGGTCAAGGTGGCGGGCACGCCATCGGCGGATGGCCTGGCCAAGTTGAGGTCCGGTGTTTACATCCAGGGCAAGGGCGGCCGACGGCAAAAGACTGCACCGGCCAAGATCAAGCCGATTCGCGAAGCCGACAATCCCTGGTACGAAGTTACGCTGATCGAAGGCAAGAACCGGCAGATCCGGCAGATGTTCGAGACCGTCGGACATCATGTGGAGAAAATAAAACGGGTACGTTATGGACCGCTGCAGCTTGATGTTCTTCCGGGGAAATTTCGTCATTTGACACGCGCAGGAAGTTACTCGCTTGAAATCTGCGGTTAAGTGAGACGCGGCAATGTAGGCGCGAGCGCCTCGCTCGCGCTGCGGCGCCACGAACGACTGCCGCACGAGCGTGCGCGCTCGCGCCCACATTCGACACCTTAGTTGGTCGTCATCGGCAGTTGCGCCGCGCCGTACAGTCCGGCATCGCTGCCCAGCAGCGCCCGAGTGATGATGGTCTTGGTCGAGCCTTCCGGACCCACATGCCCTGAAGCACCCGTCCCCGCCCGAAAGCGAGACGCGGGAGCGGTGGCGGCATAGACCAGAGAGCGCTGCCGCAGTTCTTCAAAGATGAATGGGGAAAATGCTTCCCATGCGCTCGACACTCCTCCGCCAATCACATACATATTGAGATTGAAGGCGTTGACCAGGTTCGCAATGCAGATGCCCAGAGCGCGTCCCACTCGGCCAAAGATTTTCTTGGCTTCTTCGTCTCCCTGAATCGCCAGGTTGTAGATCGCCTTGGCGTTGAATTCCGGATCGGAGCTGGCGGCCTTCGCCAGTCCAGGCGCGCGGCCGGAGGCAATCGCCTCCTTCGCCATTCGAACTACTGCCGTGGCCGAGGCGTATTGTTCCAGGCATCCGCGATTACCGCAGCCGCACGGAGGTCCCTCGGGTTCCACCGTCATGTGGCCAAACTCGCCGGCCATTCCGGTCATGCCGTGCCAGATGCGGCCCTGGAGCACGATTCCGCCGCCGACGCCGGTCCCGAGAGTCAGCATCGCCATGTCGTCCACGTCTCGCGCCGCGCCCAGCCACTTCTCGCCCAGCGCAGCGACATTGGCGTCGTTCTCCAGGATCACCCGCGTGCCCAGCAGCCGCTCGATTTCGCGCCTGCACGGGAGACTCCGCCCATCCCGGCAGATTCGGAGACTCGCGCAGCATGCCCGTCTTCATGTCGATGATGCCAGGCACGCCGATGCCGATCCCCTGCAGCGCAGCGCTGCTCGCGATACTTGGCGGCAAGCAGCCGGATGGCATCGCACATCTCGCGGATGACGTGGTCTTTGCCCAACGCTACCCGCGTGCCCAGCGTGACTTTTTCCATCAAGTCGCCTTGCTGGTTGACGGCCGCGATGCGCAGATTGGTTCCGCCGAGATCGACGCCGATCGAAAAGTTGGGCATAGGTGAGTAGCGTATCAAATTTCACGGCATCGCCGACGTCTCTCGCACGGCGAGGGCAGATGCCTCGGACAGCGGCGACGCCGGCGCTACTTTTGACACTTCGGACAATAGTGGCTGCTGCGGCCCGCGATCACCACGCGCTTGATCGGAGTCTTGCACACCAGGCACGGTTCGCCTTCGCGGCCGTAGACCCGGTGCTGCAGTTGAAAGAATCCTTCTTCGCCATCCGCGTCAACGTAGTCGGAAACCGAAGAGCCGCCCAGCGCGATGGCCTCCCGCAACACTTCCTGGACCGCCGGGATAGAGCCGTCGCAGGTCTTCGCGCGTAAGGGACGCATGCCCGCCGTCGCGGCCGAATCCCGGCGCGAAACAGCGACTCGTCGGCGTAGATGTTGCCCACGCCGCGCAGAAGCTTCTGGTTCAGCAGGGCGCTCTTGATGGGCGTCTTGCGGCCGTGGAAGAGGCTGACAAAATGATCGAGTTGGACTTCCAGCGGCTCGGAACCGCCGGCTTCGAAGCCATGCGCCACGCTCAGCCGCCCGAAGCGCCGCGGATCGACAAAGCGCAGTTCCCTGCCCGACGCCAGCTTCGCGACCAGGTGGGTGTGTTTTGCCATTTCGCTGTCCGGCGGGCAAACCACCATGCGCCCGGTCATCCCCAGGTGAACGATCCACTGCGCGTTTGATTCCTGTGTAGGGCGGGCGCCCTCGCCCGCCGTCTTTTTCCGTGGTGGCGGCCTGCGAAGGCTGGTTCCGACCTCTTGGCGGGCGAGGGCGCCCGCCCCACACGATCGGCAGGTTCCAGATCGAATACGATGTGCTTCCCTACCCGTCGCACGCCTGCGATGCGCTGCGACTCCAGCGTGGCAACGATCTCCGCAGCGGGAGATTTCAGGGGCTCAGGTTTCGATCCCAGCCAGACCGACTCGATGACGTCTCCGGTGACCCGGCTGGCCAGGCCGCGCGCAATGGTTTCGACTTCAGGAAGTTCAGGCATGGAAGACAGTCTACAGTCGTCGGTCTTCAGTCGTCAGCCCAGCCCCATCCTGACGACTGAAGACTGACGACCGACGACTGCATTGCTCATCCACAGCCCGGCAGGTTATCATTGCCGGTACACATCAGCCCTGTAAATCCTTGTAATTCAATGTAAAGCAGTTCACCTGGGCATGGAGTGTGTGCGACCCTGCAATGCGGCCGGGGCGGCCGCCATCTTGTGACCACGGAGCTGGCTTTGAAGAAGGGTAAGACTGCGGTCATCGTCGGTGCGCAGTGGGGCGACGAGGGTAAGGGCAAGATCGTCGACGTTCTCTCCGAAGAATTTCTCGGTCGTGGCCCGCTACGCCGGCGGACACAATGCCGGGCACACCGTCATCATCAACGGCAAAAAATTCATTCTTCAACTGGTGCCTTGCGGCGTCCTGCGGTCCGGGCTGCCGCAGCGTGATCGGCAATGGCGTGGTGCTCGATCCCATCGCCTTTCTCAAGGAAGTCGCTGCGCTGCGCGAGACCGGCGTGAAGGTGGATGGCAGCCTGTTCGTCAGCAACCGCGCCCACGTGATCCTGCCTTACCATCGCATGATCGAACTGGCTTCGGAAAATGCTCCGGGACGCGTGAAGATCGGCACCACTTCCCGCGGCATCGGTCCGACTTACGAAGACAAAATGGGCCGCCGCGGCCTGCGCGTGGCGGACCTGCTCGACCTGAAGCTGCTGCGGACGCACATCGAAAACGCCTGCCGCGAGAAGAACATGATCGCGCATGCGTTGTTCAACTCCGAGCCGCTCGATCCCGACAAGATGTATCAGGAATATGCCGAGGCCTCGGCCAAAGTCGCTCCGTTCGTGTGCGACACCGCCGCGCTGCTGAATCAGGCCCTGGCTGACGGCGAGTCCGTCCTGTTCGAAGGCGCGCAGGGCACCATGCTCGACATCGACCATGGCACCTACCCCTTCGTGACCTCTTCCAGCGCCACCTCCGGCGGAGCGGTCATCGGAACCGGCGTCGCTCCCACCGCGATCGACACCGTGATCGGCGTCACCAAGGCCTATTGCACGCGCGTGGGCGGCGGACCGTTTCCCTCCGAAGCTCTGGATGCCAGCGGCGACCTGTTGCGGGCGCGGGGCAATGAGTATGGCGCGGTGACCGGACGTCCCCGGCGCTGCGGCTGGCTCGATTTGCCACTCTTGCGCTACGCTGGCATGATTAACGGCATCTCCTGGCTGGTGGTGACCAAGCTCGATGTGCTCGACGAACTGGCCGAGATTCCGGTTTGCGTCGGCTACAAGATCAATGGCAAGGTGACGGCGGAAATTCCGGCCCACGCCAGCGGCTATCGACGGAATCGAGTGCGTGTACCAGACCATGCCGGGCTGGCGCACTTCCACTCAGGGCATCACGCAGCTGGAGAAGTTGCCGAAGGCGGCGCGCGAGTATCTGACCTTTCTGGAGAAGGAGAGTGGCGCCCGCATCGGCATGGTTTCGACCGGGCCCGGGACGCGAGCAGACCATGTTTGTGGACAGCTTTACCGCTGCACTGAAGGGATTGACTGGACAAAAAACCGGGGCTTCAGCAACAATCTGACGAACGGAGCGAATGATGGTTGTCCTGGCTGTGACGTGGATGGCGAAAGTTGGCCGCGAAGCTGAAGTGGCCGGAATTTTTTCCAAGCTGACCGAAGAGTCCCGCAAAGAACCCGGCTGCGTGATGTACCTGGTGCACCGGCACAAGACCGAACCGCGCCGCTTTTTCATCTACGAGCAGTACAAGGACGACGCCGCGCTCGAGGCCCACCGCGCCGCCCCCCACTTTCTGCAATACGCCAAGAAAGAACTCCCCAAAATTGGCGACCGGGTGGAAGGACATCTGTACGAACCGCTAGGATAAGAAGCTTGTGTGGACGCGGGCGACTCGCCCGCGCTTTCGTCACTTCCCCTTGTCCGCCATCAGCACCCCGCCCGAAGCGTAGCTCTCCTTCGACACTTCATTGAAAGTCACCACGACCGCCTCGCGGCGCGCTCCCGCTTCTTCCACCATGGCGTCGGTGATGCGCTGCGCCAGCTTACGCTTTTGATCGGCCGTGCGGCCGGTCAGCATTGTGACTTGGACTAATGGCATAGAAAATCGCTCCTGGCTCTCTGGCTCACGACTACTGCGCCAGTTCGTATCCCGCAAAAAAGAAACTCAGTTCGAAGCGGGCGGTGTCATCCGCATCGGAGCCGTGAATGGCGTTGTTCTCGATGCTGGTCGCCCACTTCTTGCGAATGGTGCCTTCCTCGGCGTTCGCCGGGTTGGTGGCGCCCATCAGCTTGCGCAAATCGGCGATGGCGTTTTCTTTCTCCAGCGCCAGCACGACAATCGGACCGCTGGACATGAAGTCCGTCAGCGAACTGAAGAACGGCCTGCTGGCGTGCACGGCGTAGAACTGCTCCGCCTGATGCTTGGAGATTTCGAGCATCTTCATGCACAGAATCTGAAAGCCATTCTTCTCAAATTGCTCGATGATGTCGCCGATCGCGTGCTTGCGTACAGCGTCCGGCTTAACGATGGTCAGAGTGCGTTGCAGTGTTTTCATTTGTCGTTGGTCGCTATTCCTTAATCAGGCTGATTGACTGAGAACCGGGAACTGATATCTGGCAACTGGGTCCTAAGCTTTCACTCCCATCACCGCGGCCACAGTCTCGCCAATCTCAGCCGGCGATTTCGCCACCCGAATTCCCGCCGCTTCCATGGCTTTGATCTTCTCCGCCGCGGTTCCCTTGCCTCCGGAAATGATCGCGCCGGCGTGGCCCATGCGGCGTCCCGGAGGCGCCGTCTGTCCCGCGATGAATCCGACGACAGGCTTCTTCATGTGCGTCTTTACGTACTCCGCCGCGGTCTCTTCGGCATTGCCGCCGATTTCTCCGATCATCACCACGGCTTCGGTCTGCGGATCGCGATTGAACAACTCGAGCGCGTCCAGGAAGTTGGTGCCGATGATGGGATCGCCGCCGATCCCGATGGCGGTGGATTGCCCAATCCCACGGGTGGTGAGCTGATACACGGCCTCGTAGGTCAGCGTGCCGGAGCGCGAGACGATTCCCACCGACCCTTCTTTATGGATCCGGGCCGGCATGATGCCAATCTTGCAGTGGCCGGGCGAAATGATTCCCGGACAGTTGGGCCCAATCAGCCGTGAGCGCCGGTTTTGCAGGAACTCCCAGGCGCGGACCATGTCCAGCGTCGGAATGCCTTCGGTGATGCAGACGATCAATTCCAGCTCGGCGTCGGCCGCCTCCATGATCGCGTCCGCCGCAAACGGCGGCGGCACAAAGATCACCGAGGTATCCGCCGCAGTCTGGTTCCACAGCTTCCTGCACGGTATTGAAGATCGGCCAGCCCTCGTGCGTCGTGCCTCCCTTGCCCGGAGTCACTCCGCCGACAATCTGCGTTCCATACTCCGCGCACGCCTTGGCGTGGAATGTGCCTTCCCGCCCGGTCAGTCCCTGCACGATCACCCGCGTCGATTTATTTACCAGAATGCTCATGATTCGTCTCTGCTTTCAATCCCGTTGTCATCCTGAGCGGCAGCCAAGTCATTCGCTCGCGAATGACATGCGGAGTCGAAGGACCCCTACTCCCGCCAGTAGCAGTCGATGCCTAAGCTACGCTCTCGCCGCCGCCACTACCTTCTCGGCCGCGTCCTTCATGGTCTCAGCCACAATAAAATTCAATCCCGACTGCTTCAGAATCTCCCGCCCCGCCTCAACGTTCGTGCCTTCCAGGCGCAGCACGATCGGAAGCTGAATATGGGTCTTCCGCGCCGCCTCGACCACGCCGGTGGCCAGCGTATCCACGCGCAGAATGCCGCCAAAAATATTGATCAGCACCGCCTTCACATTCTTGTCACTGAGCAGGATCTCAAACGCGTGCGTGACTTGTTCGGCGTTGGCGCCTCCGCCCACATCGAGAAAGTTGGCGGGCATGCCGCCGGCGTACTTGATGATGTCCATGGTCGCCATGGCCAGGCCGGCGCCGTTGACCATGCAGCCCACGTTTCCGTCGAGCTTGATGTAGTTCAAGCTGTATTTCGAAGCCTCGACTTCGAGCGGATCTTCCTCGGTGACGTCGCGCAGTTCGCGCAGCTCAGGATGCCGGAACATCGTGTTGTCGTCGAAATTCATCTTGGCATCGAGCGCGAACAGGCGGCCATCGGTGCAGGTGACAAACGGATTGATCTCCATCAGCGAGGAATCGGTTTCCTCGAAACGCCTTGTACAAGCCGGTCATGAACTGGACAGCCTGATTGATCTGCTGCGCCTTCAGTCCCAGTGCGAATGCCAGCTTGCGCGCCTGAAATGCTTCCAGACCCATGCCCGGATCGATATATTCCTTGAGGATGGCCGCGGGATTCTCCGCCGCCACCTGTTCAATTTCCATTCCACCCGCGGCCGACGCCATGAACACCGGCCGCGCCTGGGCGCGATCAATCACGATTCCCAGATACAGTTCTTTCTCAATCGGCAGCGTTTCTTCGATCAGCAGCCGGCGAACCACCCGGCCCTCAGGCCCGGTCTGATGCGTGACCAGCGTCATGCCGAGGATCTTGCCCGCCAGCTCGGCAGCCTCCGCGACTGACTTGGCGATCTTGACGCCACCGCCCTTACCGCGTCCGCCGGCATGGATCTGGGCTTTCACCACCACGCCCGTGGCCCCAGCGTCGAAAAGCTTTTTGGCGGCGGCTTCCGCCGCTTCCCGGGTCTCGACCATCTCTCCGCGCGGCACCGCGACCCCATACTTCTTCAGGATATTCTTCGCCTGGTACTCATGAATTTTCATAATGATTCCGACTAGACCTATCGGCACAACCTGGCTTGCAGCTTAGGGCAGCAGTTTCGCAACGTTCAATTTTATAGAAGGGTCACCGATAGGGCAAACGCCGCCGTTCGTTGCGGCGTGAATCGTCGCCGCTGATTGCCTTGCTGCACGGTCTGGGACTCGGAACCGCGCGAATTGCTGACTGTCGGAAACGATGCTACTCTTGTAGCCGACTCCATGATCACCGACGCCCTGCAGCGCATTGCCAACCAGCGCGAATCGCTGACGCGCGAAGAAGCGCGCGCGGTCATGACGGAAGTCTTCTCCGGGAGCGCCACCGACGCTCAGATTGCGGCCCTGCTGGTCGCGCTGCACATGAAGGGCGAGACGGTCGAAGAGATCGTGGGCTTCGCCGAGGCCATTCGTGCGGCAGCCGAGCCGTTGCCCCTTCATCGGGAGTCCACGCTGTCCGTCAGCAGTACGGGGCGGGAGCGCTGGTGGACACCTGCGGCACCGGCGGAGACGCCCGCGGCACCTTCAATATTTCCACCGCCACCGCGTTCGTCGTCGCCGGAGCCGGCGTGCGCGTGGCCAAGCACGGCAATCGCAGGTCTGAGCTCCAAATGCGGCTCGGCCGACGTCATGGAAGCCCTGGGCGTCAAGATCAGTCTGCCCACCGCTGTTCTGGCCACATGTCTCGAAGAAGTCGGCATCGTGTTCCTGTTCGCGCCAGCCATGCACTCCGCCATGAAGTATGTGCAGCCCGCCCGCCGCGAGCTTCGCCTGCGGACAATCTTCAACCTGCTCGGACCGCTCACCAATCCGGCGCGAGCTTCGGCGCAGGTCGTCGGCGTCTATTCCCTCGATCTGGTGGAAAAAGTAGCTGAGGCGCTCAGCATGTTGGGCGTCCATCGCGCTCTGGTGGTCCACGGGCTGGACGGCCTGGACGAAATCACGATTACGGGACCAACCCGCATCGCCGAAGTTCGCGAGGGAAACGTCCGCACCTACGAGGTCACGCCGGAAGAGTTCGGAATCAAGCGAGCCTGCTCTGAAGACATTTCGGGTGGGGACGCCGCGGCCAACGCCGCCATCATCCGCGACATTCTCGCGGGAAAGAAATCCCCTCGCCGGGACGTCGTGCTGCTGAACGCTGCCGCCGCCCTGGTCGCAGCCGGCAGAGCCGAACACTTGGCAGATGGCGTTGCCGCTGGCAGCTCAGTCCATCGATTCCGGCGCGGCGACTGCCAAGCTGGACTGCATTGGTGCGGTTTACAACCACTCACACTTAGCCATTGTCATCCTGAGGAAGCATTTGCTCTCCTAACGCGAAAGGAAATGCGCCCCGGAAGACCTATATATTCTTCTGGCGTCGGAGGACGTCAATACATCGGTCCTTCGCTTGTTGCCGTTTCGCAAGCGAAACGGTAACCGCACTCAGGATGACAATGTTAGCTACTTCTTCGCCGCTTCCTTCTTCAATCTTTCAATCTGCTCCAGATGGCTCGCCCCGTGCGTCCCCATTCTTTCGATCAACTGGGCCACGGTAAAGTCCTGCTTGGTCTCGGGATGATAGGCCGACTTAGCCAAGGTCCGCCGGTTTGAGACGCTGCAGCAATCGCAGGTTCCCATGGCGATTCAGTCCGTAGAGCGCGATCAGTTCGGCTGGCGGAGTCTCCAGCTAGCCGAGGTTCCGGGCCCATTCGTTCTGGTCCATCGGCGCAATCACCGGCTTCTTGTCCGCGAGCATCTGGCGCAGACGGTAGGCATACACGATCTCGATGTCAGCCAGATGCCCAAGTATCTCCTGGATACACCACTTGTCCGGACGCCGGCTTGTAGCGCAACACCTTCTCCGGCAGACCGGACACCGCCGCCGCAATCTGCTTTGGGTTTTTCTCCGCGGCCTCAAGATATTTTTTCAGTTCGCCATCCGTCATGAAAAACTCCCGCTCTCAATTGCCAAATTACTCGCTTCCGCAATTACACTATGACTTTCTCCATCCACTCCGCCACCTGGACGTTCCAGCCCAACTCCTTTGTCACGGCGTCGCGAAGCAGGGATGAGGCTGTGGGCTCGCCGTGTACCAGGTAGGTAGTCGCCGGCTTTTGAGTAAAGGTACGCAGCCATTCCAGCAGCTCGGGCGTATCGGCATGATCGCTGAATTGTTCGAGGGTCTCGATTTCTGCCCGGATGGGAACGGTCTCGCTGAAGATGCGCACTTCGCGGAGCGCCGCTCTTGATCGTCGCTCCCCGCGTTCCCGGCGCCTGGAATCCAATAAAGATCACCGTATTTCTCGGATCGGGAAGCCGCTGCATCAGGTGGTGCAGGATGCGCCCACCGGTCACCATGCCGCTCGAGGAAACAATGATCGCGGGAAAGTTTGTGCTATTGATTTTCTTCGAGTCCTCAGTCGTCTGCGCGAAGGTAAAACCCGGCCACTGCAGAGGCGAGCCGTATTGCTCGATCAAACGGCAGGTTTCGTCGGTACACTCTTCCGAGTGCTTGAGGAAGACTTCGCACTGCTTTGATCGCCATGGGGCTGTCGCAGTACACCGGCATGCGCGGAATCTGCCCGGACTCCATCAGCTCTTTGATCATGAAGAGAAATTTCTGGGTACGTTCGACGGCAAATGCGGGCACGATCACGCTGCCGCCACGCTGCACCGTCTGGCGGATGATCGCGGCCAATTTCGGCCTGGGATCGTCCGTGGGGTGCTGCGCGGTTGCCGTAGGTTGATTCCATCACCAGGACGTCGGCAGTCTCGCCTTCAGTGGGTCCCGACGCGCACCACTTTTCCGGGCGCGACTGTTCTGGTCGCGGACGCGGCCAATGTCTCCACTGAACAACAGCTTCTTCACTTGACCATTCAGGTTCAGCGTGAGCTCCACCATCGCCGAACCCAGGATGTGGGCCGCCGGGACGAAGCGAAATGAAACTTCGGGCGAGAGCTGCCTGGTCTCTTCAAACTGCACCGGACGAAAATGCTGCAAGGACTCCTCCGCCTCCGCGAGCGTGTAGAGCGGCAAGGCCGGATCGTGCTTCGACTTTTTGTGCCGGTTGTAGAATCTCGCGTCTTCTTCCTGCAGATGGCCGGAATCGGGAAGAATGATGCCGCACAAATCAATGGTGGAGGGCGTCGCATAAACTGGGCCGCGGAAACCTTCCCGGACCAGCCGCGGAATCCAGCCGCAGTGGTCGAGGTGTGCGTGGGTCAGTATGACTGCGTCAATGCCGGCCGCCGGCATCGGCGATGGGCTGCCAGTTGCGCTCCCGCCATTCCTTGGCGCCCTGGAACATGCCGCAATCGATGAGCACCTGAAAGCCGGCTTTTCCGTCGGCGTCAGAACTTGTGTTGACCAGGTGCTTGGAACCCGTGACGGTGCCAGCCGCACCGAGAAACTGGATGTAGGCCAAGAGACTTCCTCCTCTAGAAAAACGATTTTAGATTGTCGATTTCAGATTGCAGATTGTAAAAGCCGGCGTCACCCGCGCGTGCCCGCCTTAGAACCTGCAATCTACAATCTGAAATCATCAATTCTCTTTTCGCCGGAGCTTCTATCTTGTACACATTGTTGCTCATGTCGCTTTCCGGCACGCTGCCATCATTCACCACAATTTCCCGAGGCGCAGAACTGGCCTCAATGCGGATGATGGCTTTCGATTTTCCGCGCACCAGGAGGCGTTTCGTGATTTGTCCTTGTTCCATCTTGAGCGTCACTGGTACCTCGGCTGCGGCATTGCCCAAGTTCTCGACAGTGACGGTAACGACGTAGGCATTCCTCGAAGGCTCCCACGGATAGACCGCTGCAACCCTGAAGTCCGGCAGACCACGGTCGCGATAGACCCAGTCATCGAAAAACCATCCCAGGTCGCTCTTGGTTTGCGCTTCGATCAAATGTTGCATGTACGACGGCGTGGTGTCGGCATCTGGACGATACGCCGCAAGCGCCTTCTTCAGCGCGTCGTCGCCAATCATGTCGCGCAGCATCCACCAAACGTACAGCGCCTTGCTGCGGTAAAGGTCTTCGATGTTGGTGTTGACCAGCGATTCACCGGCTTCCGCGTTCTGGGTGCGCCTTCGATCCAACGCTTTTTCCGCTTCCGCCAGCGCGGTGCGGTGCGAGCCCATGAAGTCAAGCGCCGACTGGCGGCCGCTGTCTTGCTCGCGATAGACTGCCTGGGCAAAATGGGCCAGCCCTTCGTAGATCCACGGGCGCGCTGAGAAGAAGGCAGCATGCGTGAGTTGGTGGACCGCGGTTAGTTGGGCCAGTTTCGAATCGCCGCTGAAAGGCGTGAGCAGCATGCTTCCGCTCTCGTATGGCGCGGCCTCGGGATCACTTAACTCTACAACTTCCGCTCTCGCTTCGGGTGATGTTTTCGGAGCACCAAACCACTCGGTCACAAATGGAATCGCCAGCCGCGCCGCCAGCGCATAGGTCTCGGCGGCCGGCTTGTGATCCGGCAGGTAAGAAATATTCACCGGCGATTGATCCAGCCCTTCAAAAGGACCAATGACAAACAGCGGCACAGTCTCGCCCAGGCCCTCGAAGACGCATTCGGTCTTGCTTAGGTATGCGCGACCCAGCTGTTCGTATAACTTGGCGCCTCCGTCTTTGCCGTTACACAGCAGGATCGTTGGCGTACCTTCGCCGGAATGACTCAGGTTGATTTTAAGCTGGGCTTGCGGCTCGCGCGCCTTCCATCTCGCGACGGTTTCGGCGACGCTATTCCCATCCGACAAGTTTGCCGACTCGGTTGCGATCGGATACCAGGCCACATATCCCACGCCTCGCACCGCGGTGAAAGACTTGTCGATCTTGTCCCAGTCACTATGGCGGGCTACTTCCGCGGGCACGCCGATTCGCGTCAACCGGGTCGCATCAAGAACAATGACGCCCTCGTATCCGATTTCAAATTCCACCTCGCCTTTTGGCGCGACTGCTTGGGGCAAAGTCACGAGCGCTTCCGAAAGCGCACCGGTGTGGTCAATGTCAGAGGTATAGGGCTGGGACACGAACTGTGCCGGTTTGCCCTCGAGTTGAATAGACCTCCAATCCAGACTGGAGGAAATCTGTAGTGTCAGGTTTTTCTGCGGCGATGCTGAGTCGTTCCGCAAAGTGATCTTGCCCCGCACCGCGAGGCGCTGTTGCTCAGGCTCGATGCGGATATCCAGGTTGTAGTTGGTGAAGGTGAAGGCTTCCCGATCGATAGCGTGAGCCTGAACCAGCACACCACACAGAACACAGAGGATACGGAGGTACTTCATTTTGCATCCGCAGCTTTTATCCTGCGCTGGCGCACGATTTCGTACAACATGACTCCCGCGGCAACTGACACGTTCAGCGACGGCACCTTCCCCAGCATGGGGATCGAAACCAGGAAGTCGCACTTTTTCGCCACCAGATCGTGGACACCCTTGCCCTCGGATCCCAGCACGATGGCGCAATCCATGTTGTAGTCGAGCGCGTCGTAACTCTGGGTACCGCGCTCGTCCAGCCCGACGATCCACAAATTCTTATCTTTCAACTCCACTAAAGTGCGGGCGATGTTTGTCACCTTGGCGATGGGAAGATGCTCGCTGGCGCCGGCGGACGCCTTGGTCACGGTCGCGGTCACTCCCGCTGCGCGACGTTCCGGGATCACCACACCGTCGGCACCCGAAGCATCGGCGGTGCGAAGAATCGCGCCCAGGTTGTGAGGATCCTCGATTCCGTCCAACACCACGACCAGCGAATATTGCCCGCGCTTGGCTGCGACCACGTCATCCAGATGGTTGTACCGCTTGCCTGAAGTAATCGCGACCACGCCCTGGTGAGCATTGTTTCCAGCCATGCTGTCGAGCTCGGGGCGGCCCAGAAAACGCACCGCTACCCCATTGCGGCGGCATTCCTCGACCAGCCGTTGCAGGCGGAGGTCATGACGCTCTTTCAACACGCCGACCCACTCAAACGACCGCCCGCGTGCCTTCAGCGCTTCGGCGACAGCATTGATCCCGTAGATGTAATTCATCGAGATGTAAGTTTACTCGACATCGGGACGCGGGGGTCAGACCCCGGACGCTGGACTGAGGTCTCAGGTCCAGGTCCCAGGTCTCGAGGTCTGAGGTTTGAGGCCGACGCCCGATGTATACTTTTATTGCGCCCGTTAGGAGTTGGAATGTCTCTGTCCGCAGTCATCGTGGACGACGAACAGCTTGCCCGTGACGAACTCGCCTTTCTGCTGAAAGATGTCGGCGACGTGGACGTCGTGGCCCAGGGCAAAAATGGGCTCGAAGGCGTCAGTCTCATTCGCGAACACAATCCCGACTTGGTCTTCCTCGACGTGCAAATGCCTGGCCTCGATGGCTTTGGCGTTATCAAGAAACTGCTCGACAAGAAAGTCGTCCTGCCCAAGATTGTTTTTGCCACCGCTTTTGATCAGTACGCGGTGAAGGCGTTCGAGGTGAACGCCGTGGATTACCTGCTGAAGCCTTTCGACAAGAGGCGCGTGGCGCAATCGGTGCAGAAGGTGCGTGCCAAGATGGAATCGGGGAACACTTCGTCGGACAAACTGGAAACCCTGGTCCGCATGCTGGAGTCACAGAAGCCGCAGGCCTCCAAGATCCTGATCAAGGCCGCTGGCCGTCTTTTCCTGGTCAATCAGAAAGATATCGGCTTCGCCTCCATCGAGGAGGGCGTGATCACGGTTGTGACCAGCGGGGCCAACGGCATCGAGGGCCAATCCAATTGCCGTACTCTCGAGGAACTGCTGGACAGTCTCGATCCCAATCTTTTCTGGCGCGCCCACCGCTCTTACCTGGTGAACATCAACCGCATCAAGGAAGTCGTCCCGTGGTTCAAGAGCTCTTATCAACTGCGGATGGACGATAAGAAGCAGACTGAAATTCCCGTCAGCCGCGCCCAAACCAAACGCCTGCGAGAACTCTTCGGCCTCTAAGAATGTAAGGTGTGGGATTTAGTGTGGTCGCAGGCGACTCGCTCGCGAGCTGCTATGTTGTTCCATTTCTGGAAAAAATCGTGGATTCGGCCTTTCCGTCTGGCAGTCTGTGGAATTCAGGTTTCCAGAACAAAGGTGACTGGGTGCCTGGAATCGTTAAAGCAGGGTCGAAAGGCGAGCCACCTGGGCGGGATGCTGCATTAGGGTGAGTTGACTGGCCAATGCGCTGAGATGCTGGTAGCTGTCGGCCAACCGGCCGTAGGAGATCCGGGCCCCCGGAAATACCATGCGCACGTAGAGCTTGGCGGCGTAGAGCAGCGCGTAGACGCGCAGGCGCAATGCGCTGTCTATCAACTCTTTGCCGGCTTGCGAAATTCGCGGGTCAGCATTCTGCGTGGCAGCCTCCCCCATGCGCAGCAGGAGAGCCGCATTGTGCGCCGCGTTCTGGACATACTCCAGGGCCGCTCGCATGCGTTCCCTCTGGACCGCACGAAACTGCCGCGGCAGCAAGCTGGAGCGCAGGAAATCCTCTTCCCCGGGATCCACGAGATTTCGGAAAGCCTCGAGGTCCACCGGCCGGGTGCGTCCCGCCATGTCTTCCAACCGATTCAGGGAGGAGTTGCGGCCGCCCTCGAGATACAGGAGCAACAGCAGAATCGCCAATGCCACGAAGACCAACGTGAAGGAAATAATCATTGCAGTAGCAGACGTTGCAATTCCGCGTTCCACTGCTCCAGATTGTTTTCCGGCAATTCCTTCACCCCGCGGCGTGCGGTCTCAGGGGCCAGCGAGTAGACCAGCCAGATTACGACGCAACAATGATAGGTCGCCATGGTCACAAAGTCGAAAGCGGAACCGGCCACGGAAGCGTTCCAAAGGCGTACGGCGTCGTTCGCCACGCGAACGCTGGCGAAAATTCCCAGGCCAAAGGCGAAGCCGTACGCAGGGCTGCGCCAGGACAATGCAAAATAGGAAGCGAATCCTACCAGGAGGAGGAGTACGCCACCTTGCAGCACGCTCACGCCAAGATCTAAAAGCTGAACTCGAGACAAAATGGGTGGAGTTCCGTCGTCGGGCGCCTGGGCTATCACGACAATTGCAGCGAACAGCAGGACCACGGTCGCCACCCGAAACAGAATGCGAGTAAGTTGTTTGAGCCCGGGGTAATCGCGGAAAACGCTCGAGAAAATCTCGAAGACAATGGCGAACCGCAGCGGGACCTCAAACGCCAGGAACACCCAACGATCATGCCAGTACGCCTCAGGAGTCACAACTGCTCTGTGATCCTGAATGAAAAGCGTCCCTTGCTCGACCATGGTGAACAGCGTATAGGCGAAGAACACGGGAAACTCGCGCCACAAGCCGCGCCGGAGCATAACGCTAGCGACGATGAACTGAAGGGCGTGGGGTGCGATCCACAGATAGTGCCACAGGAATGAGTGCGCGCGCATGGCCGATGGCGGGAACTATATCCCGTTTTCCGGCCACCCGCAAACCCCATTCCAGTGGGCGCCCCCCCGCCCTGCGGTCCAGTCTCATAGCGTTCTGACGCCTCGATCAGTACACGTCGTCGTGCATGGTCAAGGTTTACATATTTTGTGCGGAGGACACGACGGGTCGGGGCCTCCGTCCGCGTGTACCTGGGTTGAGTTTGAAAGTGCGCCTGCGAGCAACAGACCGCCGACGAGAAACAGCAAGAATCTTTTCACGGTGGAGCTCCTTTTTCGAGTGAATTGGGAGGTTCAACCGTGGTAACGTCGGCCTTAATTCGGGGTTTTCTGCACAAAACCGAAAGTGATACGGTTTTCTGAAACTGGAAAAATGATGCTGAAATCAGCTCTCGAGGACCTGTTAGGAACGACGCTTGCGGGTATCGCGGGAATTGCCGCAAAGATCGAATATGTTGCGGGCTTGCGCGATACGGCGTCGGGCGCCTATTTGCATTGGGGTCTGACCCGTGCTTACGGAGAGTCCGCAACGCAGCACGCGCTCGCGGAAGCGCATCGTCTGCTGTTTCTCAGACTGCTGCGCACACCGCTGCGCGCGTTGCGCGATGACCTAGTGGTTTCGAGCGGGGCGTTAGAGATGAGCGCGGTTGAGTATGTGGAACGTCTGCGAAGCCGCGCGCCGGCGTTGCTGCCGGCAGACCTGGGCGGTGGGTCCGCCCGGCATTTCAGTTCAGTGTTGCAGGCACTTTCGATTCTGGTTTCGATGCCGCCAAAGAATCCGTCGGAATCCACTCCCCCAACTTGAGGGCAACGCCCACTACCTGGCCGATCACTTCCGCTTCCTGCGGGTGGCGCAACATCTTCACGGGTACGGGCGACAGCGGATGCGGTTGCAACACGATCTGCTCCCCTCTCAGACTGCACCAGCAGCAGGTGTACCCTTCGCGCGTCTCCACGAAGTAAATCGGACGCTCAAGTTCGGTGCGCCACATCCCTTGAACAATTTTGTTTCTGCTTTCATCCACCTGCAAGAAAGTGCCCGGCGGTAGCAATGGAAACATGGTGAAATCTTCGCTGCCCAGGTAGCCGTACATGTACTTGTCATTGCTCAGGTTCGCCAGGTGCGCCAGCGGCACCAATCCCCACTGCTCGACCATGCGGCTCAGGTTGGCTGCTGCGACGAGGATCGAACGAGGGATCGAGCCTCGTTGGTATCGCCACCTTCGCTGTGCTCTGCAGACTCTCTTCGACGTGTGACTTGGGGGGAAGACTAAGCTGCAAATCCGCTGCAGACAGACTGAGGTCGATGCCATACCACGCCAAAATTTCACGGAGATCACAGCGATAAATTATGGAGAGTGAGTAAAGGCGGAAGATGCTGGGGACCAATCCCTTGGTTTCAATGTCGGACAAGCGGCTGGGACAAATTTCGAATTCGTCGTTTCCGTGCCGTTCGGCGATTCGGACGCTGGCGCTTTCCACCTCCCGCATGGTCAGGCCGAGACGCTCGCGCAGGCCGCGCAGGTTCAAGCCAGCGGACAGGATGGCGATCCTACTTTCAGGAGGCTGCATCACAGAATGCTCCGGGTCTGCAGCGTTCCTCTGCTTCGACTCGAGGCTATACTTCGCTGCTGACGAATCCCCAGTATAGGAGTGGATGTGCGATCGCGCTCGCGATCCGCTTGGATCTCCCGGTCAAGCTTTCCCCGCAGAACTCCGCATGGCAGCGAACAATAAACTAAAGTTTACCGGCTTGCAAAGAACTTTTATCCCAGCTCAAAATTGCGATCTGCCGGATCGATATGATTGAGGTTATCGCGCAGTTCTATCCGGTGAATGATCCTCTGACGGCAATTGTGCCGGCATCTTTTGCGGCGCTCGGCGTCTATAATCGACCCTCATGGCCCGGGGATGGGAGAGCAAGTCGGTGGAGGAGCAGCAGTCGGCTGCCAGCACACAGGTCGAATCGAAACAACGACTTACGCCGCAGCAAGCGGCCCAGAAACAGGAGCGGGAGGCAATTGAACTGTCGCGCCGGCGCGTCCTTCAGCAACTCCAGGAGGTGCAGAATCCTCGTCACCGGCAAATGCTTGAAACCGCGCTTTCGGAGTTGGACCAGCGGCTGGCACGCCTGGGCTAAGTCTATGGTTTGGTTGAGTTTGAATATTTCTGACGTATAATGGTTGCAATCCCCCATGAAAGCTTACGTATACGTGTCGCTCAAGAAGAGCGTTCTGGATCCGCAAGGAAAGACGATCCAGGGCGCGCTGAAGAAGATGGGATGCAAGGGATTGGAAGAGGTGCGCCAGGGCAAGTATTTCGAGCTCACGCTCGATGGCGGCCTGAATCGAAGCGAGGTTGAGGCGGAAGTTACCCGCATCGCCCGCGACGTCCTGACCAATCCGGTGATTGAAGAGTTTCGTTTCTCCCTCGAAGATTAGTGACGTACTAGCCGACTTCCCCGGTTCGGCGGTAGTGCAAGGTTTTCCTGCTGCGGCAGGCTGGTTACGGAACGTGAGGCAAGCGTTCCGAAGTAGTGGCCGGACTTCTAACTCACAAAGACAGTCTTCGGTTTTCCCTGGGCCGAAAATAGGAGCATTCGCATGTGCGGCATAGTGGGATATGTTGGCAAGAAACGGGTCGTACCGGTCATCATCGAAGGACTTCGACGCCTGGAATATCGCGGCTACGATTCCGCCGGAATCGCAGTGTGCGGCAATGGCGAAGGTCTGCAGATTCGCCGGGCTGAGGGCAAGCTGCGCAACCTGGAAGAGGTGATCCGCCTCAAGCCGCTCGACGGCACCTACGGCATCGGCCACACCCGCTGGGCCACGCATGGCCGTCCCACGGAAGAAAACGCCCACCCGCATCGCGATTGCACGGGACGAATCGTGGTCGTGCACAACGGGATTATCGAGAACTACGTTTCCCTGAAACGCAAGCTGATTGAAGAGGGCCACAAGTTCACCACCGAGACCGACACCGAAGTGATCGCTCACCTGGTCGAGAAATATTTCCTGAAGACCGCGAATGGTCATCGCCCTTCGCTCGAAGAGTGCGTCCGCAAGACGGTGGGCCAACTGACCGGCGTGTTCGCGCTGGCAGTGATTGCGGTAGATGAACCAAACAAGATCGTGGCCGCCCGCAACGGCCCGCCTGCCGTTATCGGCCTGGGCAAAGATGAATATTTCGTCGCCTCCGACGTTCCCGCGATTCTCTATCACACCCGCGACCTGTTCTTCCTGGGCGACGGCGACCTGGCCGTGATTACGCCGGAAGGCGTGCAGCTCACCGACTTCAACGGACAGCCGGTCGTCCGCCAGGTCCAGCACGTGACCTGGGACCCGATCATGGCGGAAAAGGGCGGCTTCAAGCACTTCATGCTCAAGGAAATCTACGAGCAGCCGCGCTCGGTGCGTGACACCACGCTGGGACGGGTTTCGCAGGAAACCGGCCACGTCTTCCTCGATGAGATGGAGATCACCGAAGCCGAGTTCAAGGCCGCGAAGAAAATCAACATCGCCGCCTGCGGAACCAGCTGGCACGCTGCCCAGGCCGGCAAGTTCATGATCGAACGCCTGGCGCGAATTCCGGTCGAAGTGGATTACGCCAGCGAGTGGCGCTATCGCGATCCCATCATCACTCCCGACACTCTCACCATGCTGATCACGCAGTCGGGCGAAACCGCGGACACGATCGCGGCCCAGCGCGAAGCCAAGGCCAAAGGCTCGAAGACCCTGGCCATCTGCAACGTGGTGGGTTCGATGATTACGCGCGAAGCTGCCGGCACCATCTACACTCACGCCGGCCCGGAGATCGGCGTCGCTTCGACCAAGGCGTTTACCGCGCAACTTACAGCCCTGTACCTGTTCGCTCTCTACCTGGCCCAGCAGCGCGGCACCATGACCGCCGATCAGGCCAAAGAGGCGATCCAGGAACTCACTCGCATTCCCGGCAAACTCGAACACCTGCTAACCCGCGAGGAAGAATGCGAAGACCTGGCCAAGGAGTACTCGCGCTCCCAGGACTTCCTGTTCCTGGGACGCGGCATCCACTATCCGATCGCGCTCGAGGGCGCGCTCAAGCTGAAGGAAGTTTCCTACATTCACGCGGAAGGCTATCCCGCCGGCGAAATGAAACACGGCCCCAACGCGCTGATTGACGAGAACCTTCCGGTAGTGATCATCGCGACTCGCGATCCCAAGGACGCGCTTGTCGATGACGCGCTACGAAAAAACCTGTTCCAATCTCAAAGAGGTGAAAGCCCGCTCCGGAATGATCATCGCACTGGCCACCGAAGGCGACGAGGATATCAAGGAAGCCGCCGACCACGTGATCTACGTTCCGCCGGCACCGGAAGAGCTGCTGCCTATTCTGGAGATCGTACCGCTGCAGTTGCTGGCGTATCACATTGCAGTACGCCGCGGTTGCGACGTGGATCAGCCGACGGAACCTGGCGAAGTCGGTGACGGTGGAGTAAGGCAGCCGTCAGCTTTCAGCTGTCCGCCATCAGCCCTGTCATTCTGCGCAGCAACTGCTTCGCTTCACGAAGCAGTTGCGAAGTCGAAGGACCCCTAAAGCTACCACCGCAGCCGGACGTAGGGTATAGGGGTGCTTCGAATCCTTCGCTGTTCGCGAAGCGAACGACTCTCTCGCTCAGCATGTCAGGACTAGCGTCCGGGAGCGCCCCAGCATCATCTACATAGATGATGTCTCCCTTTCAAACCTTCGCGACCAGGCTCGCGCGCTCCATTTCTCTATCTCCGCTGACCAGCCACCTGGAATTCGAGGTATCTGCGGCAAGACGCGTTTCGGCTTCGTCGCCGGCCAGTGGCTCTCCTTTAAGACCAACAAGCCCGACGGCGAAGAGATTACCCGCGCTTATTCCATCGCTTCCCCGCCCGGAGAGGACAACCGATTGGCTCTCTGTCTGAACCGGGTGCAGGACGGCTTCATGTCGAATTTTCTTTGCGACATGAAAGAGGATGAAGAAATCAGCTGCCAGGGACCATTCGGCGACTTTATCCTGCGGCCGCCTTTGCGCGATACCTTGTTCATCGCCACCGGCACCGGAATCGCGCCTTTCCGTTCGATGCTGCACTGGTTGCTGGCCGACCCGGCTCGTCATCAGGACAAGCAGCTCTGGCTGTTGTTTGGAAACCGCACCGACAGAAGACATTTACTATCACCAAGAGTTTCTGGAACTTGCCACCCAACATTCGAATTTCCACTATCTTCCCACGCTGAGCCGCGGCGCTACCGACTGGCAGGGTCTGCGCGGATATGTCCAGGAGCACGTGCCTGAAATCGTCCAAGGCCGCACCGACTATGCACGCCTACATTTGCGGTCTGGACAAGATGATCAAGGCCAATCGCGAATTGCTGAAGGGCCTGGGTTGGGACCGGAAATCGATCCTTTACGAGAAATACGATTAGCCAGGCGTTGGATGTGGCGGTTCAAACGGCAGCTCTTCGGGCATTGACCCCCGCGGCCCAAGGTTCCCTGGGATGCGACAATTCAACTCGGAGGTTTTTTCATGAAGAAGGTGCTTGCACTGCTGCTGCTTTCGCCCGCGCTTGCTCTTTGCCCAGAGTCCGTTCGAGGGGACCTGGATGACCAAACTGGATACTGCACATTTTCCCAAGAAGCCCAACCGCTATCTGCTGAATAAAGGTATGTACGAGTGCTCAAGTTGCGTTCCAAAATTTAATGAGAAAGCCGACAAGCCCATCACCGGCGCGGTGACTCGACCCGTAAGTAAAGGTCCGGCCGGCTCCCACGCGGTTTCGGGATCGTGGCGTAAGGCCAAGGTAAACAGCATTTCCGACGATGGCCTTACGGTTACCCTCCAGATGTCCGATCCGAACGGTCAATGCTACGACGCCAAGTTGACGGCAAGGACTATCCAGTTCAAGGCGACCCCGGCCACACCATGGCTTCGTTGAAGCGGATCGGAAACGATGCCATCGAGGAAAGCGACAAGCGCGACGGCAAAGTTGTGGGCGTGTTCAAGATGACGGTTTCTCCAGACGGAAGGTGGATAAACGTCGAATACAAGAATTAAGGAGCGAGGCACGACGACCACGTACAAGATGGAGAAATAGTCGTAGGCAACCAATACGGCATCCGCCACAAACTTCAGCCGATGGGGGGCCCGGCTTGCAACCGTTTCGGCTGCAAATTGTTAGCCCTTCAAGGTGATCCCGCCGCCTAGTGAAAGACGCGCATCTTCAACCTCTTCGCCTGCATCTAAACCTTGACAACGATTCACTCAAGTCTTATCATGTCGAACATTGCAAGACATAATAAGCATTGATTATAAAGCACTTATAGTTCTTAAGGAGGGCCAAATATGGCCAAGATTATCGGAATTGACCTCGGAACCACCAACTCCTGCGTAGCTGTCATGGAGGGTGGCGAGCCCAAGGTGATCCCTAATGAAGAAGGAGGGCGAACGACGCCCTCGGTCGTCGGCTTTACCAAGACCGGCGAACGGCTGGTGGGGCAGGTGGCAAAGCGCCAGGCCATCACCAATCCGGAAAACACGGTTTACTCGATCAAGCGGTTTATGGGACGCCGCTTCGACGAAGTGACCGAAGAAATCAAGATGGTGCCTTACAAGGTCGTGCAGTCGGGCGACCACGTCGCGGTTCTGGCGCAAGGCAAGGAGTACACGCCCCCGCAGGTTTCCGCGATGATTCTGCAGAAGCTGAAGAAGGCGGCGGAAGACTATCTCGGCGAGAAAGTGACCGAGGCGGTCATCACAGTGCCAGCGTACTTCAACGACGCCCAGCGACAGGCCACGAAAGATGCCGGCCAGATCGCCGGCCTCGAAGTGAAGCGCATCATCAACGAGCCCACGGCGGCGGCGCTCGCCTACGGTCTCGACAAGAAGAAGGATGAAACCATCGCCGTATACGATTTCGGCGGCGGGACTTTTGACATCTCGGTTCTGGAAGTCGGCGAAGGCGTGATCGAAGTCAAAGCCACCAACGGTGACACTCACCTGGGCGGCGACAACCTCGACCAGCGCATCGTGGATTGGCTCATCGACGAGTTCAAGAAGGACGAAGGCCTCGACCTGCGGGGCAAGGGCAACGAGATGGCGCTGCAGCGTCTGCGTGACGCGGCGGAGCGCGCGAAGATCGAACTCTCCACCACCATGGAGACCGAGATCAACCTGCCCTTCATCACCGCCGATGCCGGCGGGCCGAAGCACCTGGTCAAGAAGATGACCCGGGCGAAGCTGGAGTCGATGGTCGAAGACATCGTTCAGCGTTCGGTCGGTCCCTGCAAGCAGTGCATGAAGGACGCGGGAGTGGATGCCAGCAAGATCAATGAAGTCGTGCTGGTCGGCGGACAGACCCGCATGCCACGCATTCAGCAGCTGGTGAAGGAGCTGTTCGGCAAGGAAGGCCACAAGGGCGTTAACCCGGATGAAGTCGTCGCGATCGGCGCGGCCATCCAGGGTGGCGTGCTCAAAGGCGAGGTCAAAGACCTGCTTCTGCTGGACGTGACTCCGCTGTCGCTGGCGATTGAAACGCTGGGCGGCGTGGCGACGCCGATGATTCCGCGGAACACGACGATTCCGACCAAGAAGACGGAAACGTTCTCGACTGCAGCCGACAGTCAGACTTCGGTTGAAGTGCACGTGCTGCAGGGCGAGCGTCCTCTGGCGGCACAGAATCGCACTCTGGGCAAGTTCCACCTGACCGGGATTCCACCGGCACCGCGTGGCGTGCCCCAGATTGAGGTGACGTTCGACATCGATGCCAACGGCATCCTCAACGTGACCGCGAAGGACACGGCCACGGGCAAGGACCAGAAGATCACGATTACGTCTTCTTCGGGTCTGAGCAAGGACGAAGTCGAGCGCATGGCGAAGGAAGCCGATTCGCATTCAGCCGAGGACAAGGCCAAGCGCGAAGAGATTGACTCCAAGAACCAGCTCGACTCCATGGTCTACAGCGTGGAAAAGATGCTGCGTGAACAGGGCGACAAGATCTCCGGCTCTGACCGTGGTGACGTGGAGAACGCGATTGCAGACGCCAAGAAGGCTCTGGAGTCTAACGATAAAGCCAGCATGGACAAGGCGCGTGAGACCCTGACGCAGGCGTCGCACAAGCTGGCGGAGCAGATGTACAAGGCGGCCCAGTCGTCGGCCCCAGCAGGCGGGCCAACGCCGGAAGCTGGTGCGGGCCCGGAACCGGGTGCCAACGGTCAGCCCAAGAAAGACGAAGGCGTGATCGATGCCGAGTACGTAGACGTAGAAGACAAGAAATAAGCTTTTAGCTCTTAGCTCTTGGGAAAGGCGATATGGGGGGCGGGTCTCCGACCCGCTCAGGCCGACCGCAGGTCGGCAGGTTTTGTGCGGACGCGGGCGACTCGCCCGCGGGTTTTTTGGTAGCGCCGCCGTCTCGGCGGCTGTCGTGGGGCGTCTCGCCCGCCAAGGGCAGGATTTCCTCGAACCAGCCGTCCAGACGCCGGCGCTACAGATTTAAGGGAGAAGAGAAATTGCAATTTGAAGTCAATGGTCAGGATTATTTTTTGAACTTCGCGGAGGACGAAGCCTATTGGTATGTGCTCGTTCCCTCGCTGACGGGTGTCCAGCGCATTCCCGTGTATGTGGATTCGCCGTCCTACGAGCGCTTCGGCATCCTGGGAAAAAACAGTCGGAATATTCAGAATTGAACTGCCATCATCCGTTCGCAGTTGAGCAGCGCTCATAAGCAAGAATGGCCACCACCCCAAAAAAGAACTACTACGAGATTCTGGGCGTGAAGAAGTCCGCCTCGGCGGACGATATCCGCAAAGCGTTTCGCAAGCTTGCGCGTAAGTATCATCCCGACGTCAATCCGGGTGACAAGGCTGCGGAAGAGAAGTTCAAGGTCCTCTCCGAAGCCAACGAAGTCCTTAGCGATCCCAAGAAACGGAAGATCTACGATCAGGTCGGATTTTATTCCGACAACATCGACGCCGCTACGGCCGAGGCCTACGCCCGGGCGGGCGGTGGTGGGGGTGGCCCCAGCGAAGGTTTCCCGGGCGCCCAATCCGGCGGCGGCGCGCCGGGCTCGAACTTCGATTTCGGCGGCTTCGACTTCAATGACATGTTTGAAGGCGCCAAGGGCAGGAAGGCTAGCACCTCTGGCACGGGCAGCTTCCGCGATATTTTTTCCGGAATATTTGGCGGTCGAGGCGGAGCAGCGCGGGAGGGTCCCGAGCCGGGATCCGACCTTGAGTATCAGGTCAACGTGCCTTTCTGGACGGCCATCCGCGGGGGTGTGATGCGCCTGAATATTACCCGGCGCGATGCCTGTCCCAACTGCCATGGTCAGGGCTTTATTGAGGCCGGCGGGACTTGCCCCGAATGCGGCGGCAAGGGCCAGGTCACGCAGACCGGCGGGCGGATGAAGTTTAATGTCCCATGTCCGAGATGCCACGGGACCGGAAAAAACATCTCTGTCTGCCCCAATTGTCATGGGGAAGGGACGGTTGAACGCACCGAGCCGCTTGAAGTCCGGATCAAAGCCGGAACCCGGGATGGTCAGCGCATCCGCGTTCCCGGCAAAGGCAATGCCGGCACGCACGGGGGTCCGGGCGGCGATCTCTACGTGATCATCCGGACTGCAGACCATCCAGTCTTCCACCGAGAGGGCGACGATATTCGCATTACCGTTCCGGTAACTGCAACCGAGGCGGCTTTGGGCGCCAAGATTGAGGTTCCGACCATTGACGGCCGCACGCTGCTCAAGATTCCGCCCGGAACCCAGTCCGGACAAAAGCTTCGCCTGCGCGAAAAAGGTGTGCCGTCGGCCACCAAAGAGGGCACCCGTGGGGATGAGATCGTCGAGGTCAAGCTCACTGTACCCATGCCCCGAGACGAGCGATCGAAAGAAATCCTTCGCGAACTGGCGAAGCTAAATCCGGAGGACCCTCGCGCGGAGATCTGGAAACAGATTTGAGCCTCGCGTCTTCGACCCTCATGAACGCGACCTTTAACCGGTTTCACTTCTTGCTTGGGTCATCCGCCGGATTAATGTAGTTAAACTGCACCGGCGACGTGCCGTGAATCTGCAAGATCGTCTCTCCCGATGCCATTACATAGTGGTGCATATCGGGATCGAGATAGGCGAAGCTCCCTGCCGGAAAAGCCATCATCTTGCTTGCATCAAAGGTGTCGCCCATCCCCACCTTGAGAGTTCCTGCCAGCACCGTGACATTTTCGCGGTTGGGGTGCCAATGCGGGGCGACTTTATAGCCATTCGGAATCTTGAACCGGATGGTGAAGTCGCCGGAGCTGGCGGCGGGGTCGCCTTCCAGAACGGCAATTTGTGCGCCGGGTGGAACAAAGGGCGGAGCCGGCCCCCACTTGATCTGGTCCGAGGTGAACGCGTGTTGTGGCGTACCCGATTGGGCCACCAGAATCGCCGCGCAAAACATCGATGCGACTGCCAGGGCGTATTTCATGGATGCTACCTCCTGCAAGAAACGGATTTTGACCGCCATTTATATCAAAAGCAGTAAGCGCGCTCTATCTGTTTCTTCTTCCCCTGGCCGGCCGGGCCAGTTTCAAATTCCCACATTTTTGAGGGACCTCAGGCTGAGCTCGCGAAGCATCTCGCGTGGACCCAATATGTGCTGGGCCTGCCACGGCGACTATGCGCGCAAGATCCCTTCGACGGCGCTCGGGGCAGGCTCTTCGGGACCAGAAGTCCCTCAGGATGACGCTGTGGTCGGGGAGTCTGAGCGACTCCCAGCAACCGGGTTCGCTTACCAAGGTTTTGCAAAAATTTCTTGCATCTGTGGAAATTTGCCGTAATCTCATCACTGCGAGCTTGCTCCAGCCGAATTCTGAAAGCGCAAGGATCGCCCCGGGGAGGAAGCCGTCGAAATTGGCAACAGATAGCGCGCTGCGTCAGAATCTCCAGTCACCCCCCGTCATCCCCAGCCGGAAAAAATCGGTCCGCCTCACTCTTTGGCCTTTGGTCGCTGCCACCTTCTTTATGGTGTCGGGCGGCACCTATGGCACCGAAGACATCGTGCACGGCGCCGGCTACGGTAAAGCCATCCTTATCCTGCTCCTGACGCCGATTCTTTGGAGTCTGCCCACCGCCTTCATGATCGGCGAGCTTTCGAGCGCACTGCCCTTCGAAGGCGGCTACTACGCCTGGGTGCGCCGCGCCATGGGCAACTTCTGGGGCTTTCAGGAAGCCTGGCTGTCGCTGGTGGCCTCGATTTTCGACATGGCGATCTACCCGACCCTCTTTGTGCTTTATCTCGATCGCCTGTTCCCCTGGTTTGCCGAAGGGCATCGCAGCACCATGGTGGCTTTGGCAGTGGTCCTTGTTTGCGCACTACTGAATATTGCCGGGGTTCGAGTGGTTTCGACGACCTCGTTGTGGCTGTTCTTCGCGCTGTCGGCTCCATTCATTCTGATCGTAGCCATCGCTCCGTTCAAGTTCGGAGCCCTCGCCAATGCCGCGACTCGGCCGACTACGTCCACGGTTGACATCTTGGGCGGCCTGCTTATCTGCATGTGGAACTACATGGGATGGGACAATGCCTCGACCATCGCCACCGAGGTGGAACGCCCGCAGCGGACCTATCCTCGCGCCATGCTGGCCGCGGTGGTCATCGTCGCGTTGAGCTACATCGTCCCCGTCGGAGCCATGTGGATGACCGGCCTGTCTTCGAGCGCATGGGAGACCGGTTCGTGGGCCGACATCGCCGGCATGCTCGGCGGACCGTTGCTGCGCGTCGGCCTTGCCCTGGGAGGCATGATCAGCGGCTTTGGCATGTTCAACGCCCTGGTTATGAGCTATTCCCGCCTGCCTCTCGCCATGGCGCAGGATGGTATGCTGCCGAAGGTTTTTGCCAAGCTTCATCCCCGCTCGCGGGCCCCGTGGGTGACCATTCTGGTTTGCGCCACCGGATGGGCCATGTGTCTGGGGCTGGGCTTCGAGCGTTTGGTCATCATCGATATTCTGCTGTACGGAGTGAGCCTTAGCCTGGAGTTCGTGGCGTTGATCATGCTGCGGATCCGTGAACCCGAGCTGCCGCGTCCCTTTCGCGTACCTGGGGGAATGTTCGGAGCCGTGGCCGTGGGAGTCCCTCCCATGCTGCTGCTCGGCTTCTCCGTTGTCCGGGGCGAGAGCGCGCAAGTTCTGGGCATGAGCGCGCTGGCTTTTGGACTGTTGCTCATAGCGGCAGGGGTGGTCGCTTATTTCGTGAATGTAACGCTTAAGCCGTCGGGTTGGGGCGAGGCCGCAGGGAAGCCCGAGCCTGTGGTTTAGAGCCAAAGATTCAGCCACGGATCAAAACGGATTTTCACGGATTTATTCGTGAGGGCCGTGATGATCGGTGGCTTTTGTCTTTTGGGGTAAAGTATTAGCGATGACCAAGCGCAAATCCAAGGGCGCCTACATGATTTCGTCGGTGGCGGAGATGTATGGCATCCATCCCCAGACCCTGCGCCTGTACGAACGTGAGGGACTACTTAAGCCATCCCGCACCGAAGGCAATACCCGGCTATACACCGACGAAGACCTGCAGCGCCTAGAGTTCATCCTCTCTCTGGCCCGTGACCTGGGCGTAAACATCAGCGGCATCGCAATTATTCTTCAGATGCGCGAGCGCATGGAAGAAATGCAAGTCCAGATTCATGACTTCGTGAAGTACATCCAGGAGGAAGTTTTGTCGCGGGCGACGGCCGCCACTGATCCCTCGAAGGGCGCGATCGTGCCGGTGCGGCGACACCTGGTGGCACCGGTACCACCAGTCAGAAAACGATAGTCTCAGAACTGACAACCGACAACTGGCTCTATGCTCCCCTTCAAGCTCATCTACAGCAACGACTACTTCCTTCCCATTGGCGCTCACGTCTTCCCGGCCGAAAAATATCGCCGTGTGCATGACCAGTTGATCCGCGACGGCGTAGCCGAGCCGTCCGACTTCGTCACTCCACAACCGGCGCCGGACCGGGACATCCTATTGGTCCACACGCCGGAGTATGTAAAGAAGCTCAAGACCGGAACGCTTTCGCGACGCGAAGAACAGGAAATGGAGGTGCCCTACTCTCCGGAACTGGTGCGGGCATTCTGGCTGGCCGCGGGCGGATCGATTCTCGCCACCGAGCACGCTGTGAGGGATCGCATTGGATTTAACATCGGAGGCGGCTTCCACCATGCTTTCCCCGATCACGGCGAGGGCTTCTGCATGATCCATGACGTGGCGGTAGCTATCCGCCGCCTGCAGCGAGATGGAAAGATCCGCACCGCGATGACGGTTGACTGCGACGTTCACCACGGCAACGGCACAGCCGCCATCTTTGCCGGCACGCGCACTCCCACCGACCCGCTGCCTTCCACTTCTGCTGCGCTGAATCGCGCCCCCGCAGGAACGATACGGCACGCGCACGCCGGCGATGTGTTCACCATTTCCCTGCACCAGCACAACAACTACCCGGCGTCGAAGCCGCCTTCCTCGATTGATGTGGATCTGCCCGATGGGATTGGCGACGACGACTATCTGGCCTGGCTCGACAACGCGCTCAGTTCCGGACTGCGGCAGTTCGATCCCGAACTGATCTGCTACGTCGCGGGCGCCGACCCGTATCGCGAAGACCAGTTAGGCGGGCTAGCGCTTACATTAGAGGGTTTGAAGCGGCGCGATGAACTGGTGTTTCGCGTGGCCAAGGCGCGTAATATTCCCGTCATGGTGACGTACGCCGGCGGCTACGCCCGAAAAGTGGAGGACACAGTAACCATTCACTGCAACACGGTAGTCGCCGCAAAAGAAGTGTTCAGTTAGCGGGTACCCCGCTCGTCTCTCCGTTTTTGGGAGCGGTTGATCTAGCGCCTCTACATCGGACCTGTCGTTCCAAAGAACGGAACCACGAGGACGGGGCATCCTTATCCACACTGATAGAATAAGAATTGTCTATGTTTGAGAATCTTTCAGAAAAGCTTCAGCGCGCGTTCAAGACCCTGCGGGGCGAGGCCACCCTCAATGAAGAAAACATTCAGGAGGCGCTGCGCGCCATCCGGCTGGCGCTGCTCGAAGCCGACGTCAACTTCAAGGTCGTAAAGCAGCTCATCGACCACATCCAGGAAAAGGCTGTCGGGCAGCAGGTGGCGACGGCGCTCTCGCCCGCCGAGCAAGTCATCAAGATTCTGCGCGATGAATTGATCGAGATCCTGGGCCGCGATACTGCCAAGGTGAAGTTCGCTTCGCAGCCACCGACGGTCGTGCTCATGGCCGGCCTGCAGGGTTCCGGCAAGACCACCACGTCCGGCAAGCTGGCGAACTGGCTGAAGCAAGGCGGCCATCGGCCGCTGCTGGTTTCGGTCGACGTGTACCGTCCCGCTGCCCGCGAGCAGCTGAAAGTCGTGGCCCAGGCAATCAAGGCCAACATCTACGAAGGCGAAGTCGGCGAAGCCAACACGCGCAACGGTCGAACGCCTGGCCAAGGAAGCGCGCCGCGAGGCCATCAACACCGGCTCGGACGTGCTGATCGTGGACACCGCCGGCCGCCTGCACATCGACGATCAACTGATGGACGAGATGCAGTCGCTCAAGCGGATGCTCAACCCGCAGGAAATCCTGTTCGTGGCCGACGCCATGACCGGACAGGACGCAGTCAACTCCGCCGACGAGTTCCACAAGAAGCTTGCGCTCACCGGCGTCGTCCTCACCAAAATGGACGGCGATGCTCGCGGCGGCGCGGCGCTTTCGATCCGCCAGGTCACCGGGCAGCCCATCAAGTTCATCGGCGTGGGTGAAAAGTACGACGCGCTTGAGCCCTTTCATCCGGATCGCATCGTCTCCCGCATTCTGGGCATGGGCGACATTCTCTCGCTGATCGAAAAGGCCGAACAGAATGTTGACAAGAAAAAAGCCCAGGAAATGGCCAGCCGGGCCCTCACCGGCGACGGCTTTTCGCTGGAGGACTTTCGCGACCAGTTACGCCAGCTGAAGAAAATGGGATCGATCCAGAACCTGATGGGCATGCTGCCCAGCGTCGGGCCCTTCGCGGGGATTCAGAAGCATGCCGACAAGGTGGACGAAAAGCAGCTCGAGCCGGGTGGAAGCGATCATCAATTCGATGACCCAGCACGAACGCCTGCACCACGAAGTCATGAACGGCAGCCGCCGTAAACGCATCGCTCGCGGCTCCGGTACCAGCGTGCAGGAAGTCAACAACCTGCTGCGCCAGTACGCCCAGATGCGAAAAATGTTCAAGCAAATCGGCAAGCCCAGCTTCGCCCGCAAACTGGCCGGAATGAAGATGCCGGGAATGTGAAGGCGGGCATCGGACCTCGGACTTCAAGACCTTCGACTATCAGATGTCTGGCATCGCATGAGATCTTCGTTGGGTTTGAAGTTTAGGTCTGAGGGCCGACGTCCGAGGTTCGACTTATGAAGTGGCGCTCCCTCGAGGAATCCACGCCCGCCACGGATACTCGTTCTCTACACTACATTTTCGCCGAGCGCAAAGCGCTCATCGCCAAGTATGTCCCGCCGGACATTCAGGGTGTCCACGCCCGAGTGATCGCGGAGCTGAAAGAAAAGCGCCTGGCAGAAAGTATTCTGTCAGCGGGCGCCAAGGCCCCTGTTTTCGAACTCAATAGATCACAACGGAACGCCTCTTTCATCGACTGAGCTGCTTGCCAGAGGCCGCCTCGTGATCTGCTTTTTCCGCGGCCGCTGGTGCCCGTTTTGCGTGGGGCAGCTGGAAGCGATGAACCTACTTCTCCCGCGGATCGAACAGGCGGGAGCATCTCTGGTCGCAATCTCACCACAGACGGTCCAGCAGTCATTCTTCATGGCGGACCAGCACAAATTGCGCGTCCCTTTGCTCAGCGATGCCGGGAACCAGGTCGCGCGACAGTTTGGGCTGGTCTATCGTGTGCCGGACGACCAGCAAGCCATCTACCGGCGCTCCTTCGTCAATCTGCCCTTCGCCAATGGCGACAACAGTTGGGAACTGCCCATCCCGGCGACCTTCATCATCGACCGCGATGGCACGATTCTCTATGCATCCGCCGACGAAGATTACACCCAGCGGCCGGAGCCGCAGGAAATTCTACGGCAACTGAGCAACGCGCCCGTAAGCACAATCCAGCGGACTTCAATTATGATTGGATATGGGTGAGCCCTCACTTTGGGGTACTGGCGACCAGCGCGGCCGTCTCGACGAGCTGACTGCCGGCACCACGAATCCCGCCAAGGATCTTCCTCTCCGCCGTGATGTGCGCTTGCTCGGAATCTTGCTGGGACGCGTCCTGGTCGAACAAGTGGGTGAGTCGCTGCTGGGTGTGGTCGAGGAGTTGCGGCGGATCTTCATTCAGCATCGGGAACAGCCGCGCTCCCAAACTGCCGCGTCGGATTTCGAAGACCCTCTGCTAAACCAGGCGCGCCAGATTATCTCCGGCCTCACGGTTGATGAGGCCCATCGTGTCACCAAGGCATTCGCGATTTATTTCGAACTCACCAACCTTGCCGAAACCAACCATCGCAAGCGGCGGCGGCGTGCCGCCAAGCTGCATGCCGAGCAGCCTGCGCTGGAAGGCTCGTTCCGCGGCACGTTCCGGCGCATGCGCGCCGCTGGAATCGAGGCCGGACAGGCGCTCGAGGTCCTGCGCAAAATAAAAGTTGTTCCAGTTTTCACCGCGCATCCCACCGAAGTCGCGCGCCGGACGGTGCTGCTCAAACGCCGCCGCATTGGCAAGCAACTCGAACGACTGGACCGTCTGCCTCTGACCGAGGCCGATGCCAGCCGTTTCGAAGCTCTGATCTTTGCGGATGTGACTTCGCTGTGGCAGACCGATGAAGTGCGCCTGGAAAAGCCTCTGGTCACGGACGAGATTCGCATGGGGCTCGACCACTATCCTTTTTCGCTGTTCGCCGCCTTGCCGCGTCTCTACGACGAGTTGGTCGATTCCCTGCGCGCGATCTATGAAATTGATTTGGAGGACTGCGAGGTCCCCGATCTGCTTTTTTTTGGCTCCTGGATCGGCGGCGACCGCGACGGCAATCCCTTTGTCACGCCCGGCTCCACTCGTGAAGCGTTGCAGCGGGCCCGGAATGCGATCATCGGCCACTACATCGCGGAACTGGAACGCGCTACCGACCAGCTCAGCGCCTCGGTTCGCCAGGTCGGAGTTTCCGATGCAGTCCGCGCTCGGCTGGCGGACTATAGCACTCAGATGGGCGACGAATATGCTCGCCAGTCGCGGATTTCGAGCTCTGAACTCTATCGCCGATTGCTGAACCTGATGGTCGTTCGCCTGCGGCACAGCCGCGAAGAGCTTGGCGACCCCAAGTCGTATCACGTCTGCCAGAGACTTCGAAAGCGATCTCTCGCTGATCCGCGAGAGCCTGGCGGCGAACCGCGGGCAGCGGCTGGCCGAGCTGGTGATCGATCCGCTGCTGCGCCAGGTGCGCACCTTTGGATTTCATCTTTCGACTCTCGACATCCGCCAGCACGCGCGCCTGCACACCCAGGCGCTGGCCGAGATCGGATCAGTCACGTGGAATTTCCGCTCCGACTCAGGACGTTCTCGACACCCTCCGCGAGATCGCCGAGTTGAAGAAGGCTTATCCCGCGTGCGCGATTCGCAGCTACATCATCAGCGGAGCGCAGGCGGAAGCCGACGTCTTCGCGGTAACGAAATTGGCCGCCTCCTGCGGGGTGCAAGTCGCCGCCTCCGGAGATGATCCCGGGACTGATGCCGGTGCCTCTTTTCGAATCGATCGAGGCCCTGCGCGCTTCCGCCTCGGTCATGGAACGCATCTGGCGCGCCCCCGACTATCAGCTGCCACTCGATTCCTGGGGACGCTGGCAGGAAGTCATGCTGGGCTATTCCGATTCCAACAAAGACGGCGGCATGCTGACCAGCATCTGGGAGCTGTACAAGGCGCATCGCGACCTGCACCGCGCAGCGCGCGAGTGCAACGTGAAGCTGCGCCTGTTTCACGGCCGCGGCGGCACAGTCGGACGCGGCGGCGGTCCCACTCACACCGCGATTCTCGCCCAGCCGGTCGGCGATTTTTCCGGCGAGATTCGCATCACCGAGCAGGGCGAAGTCCTCAACTGGAAGTATGCCGACCCGGTGCTGGCGGAGTGGAACCTCGAGATCATGATCGCCTCCTGCCTGGAAGCGCTCACGCGCACTCGGGGACCGGCGCCCGGCGCCGACCAGCGCTGGACCCCCGCGATGGAGCAGATGTCCGCCGACGCCTTCGCCTTTTACCGCCAGCAACATCGCCGAGAATTCCGAAGTGATCGAATACTTCGAACAGGCCACGCCGGTGAACGAACTGGAGCACGCGCGCATCGGCTCACGTCCTCCGCGCCGCGGCCAGGGCCGCCGTCTCGAAGATCTGCGCGCCATCCCCTGGGTCTTCGGCTGGATGCAGAGCCGCCACGCCGTCCCCGCGTGGTTCGGAGTCGGTCATGCTCTCGAGCGTTTTGTGCATCCAGGACTGCGCCAATGAGTCTCTGCTCTGCGAGATGATGCGAGGCTTCCCGCTATTTTCCGACTTGATCCGCAACGTGGAACTGGCCATGTCCAAAGCTGACTTGACCATTGCGCGACTCTACGCCGAACTTGTCCCTGACGCCGGCCTGCGGGAACGTGTCTGGGACATGCTGGTGGATGAATTTGAACGCACTCGCCGCATGCTGCTGAGCATCACGCGACCAAGGGGAACTGCTGAAGGGGAATCCAGTGCTGGCCCGCTCGATCCGCTTGCGCAATCCTTACGTGGACCCGATGAGCCTGGTGCAGGTCGAACTTTTGCGGCGCAAACGCGCGGGTGGAAATCAGGACGGCGTGGACTACGCGCTGGGCGCTACAATCAACGGTATTGCGGCGGGCCTGCACAATACGGGCTGAGTGTTGTCATCCTGAGCGGAGTGGCTGCTGCGCAGGGCGGACCGCCTTCGTGCTCCACGGGTTCCGCGTGGAATGAAACCGCCTGCCCACTCTGGACGCGGCGTCAAGCTGCTAAGAGTCGTTCGACTCCGACCAGCCCATTCGCGTGCGCATGGGTTATCTCGGCTCAGGATGACAGGTTTTAACGCAGCGCGGCTGCCGCCAATTCCCTCTCCGTGCTCGGTTCGTACTCCACGATGTATCCCGCGACGGCGCTGGCCGCAACGGTGAGCGGACTGGCCAGATACATCTGTCCGGGCCCGCTGCGGCCGGGGAAATTGCGGTTTTGCGCGCTGATCACCACCTGCTCGGGACGCGTGGTCACTCCCGGCCCGGCGTTGATGCAGGCGCCACAACTGGGCTCGATCACGTGCGCGCCCGCCTTCTGAAAAATCTCCAGGTAGCCTTTGCGAATGCAGTAGTCGCGCGTCTCCTGCGATCCGAACTGAATATAGAACTTCACCGAATCGGCCACGCGCTTGCCTTGCTTCAGTGCATCGGCCAGCACGCGGGCATACATGTCCATGTCTTCGTTCTTGCCCGCCGTGCAGGTGCCGCCGTAAGCCAACTCGACCGGGACTGGCGTATTCAGTTCGCGGACGTATTTGCCGTTGCCGGGATCGCCCGGCGTCGCCACCATGGGCGTGATTTCGGCGGCATCGAGTTCGATGGTGTGCGCGTACTGAGCGTCGGGATCGCTGTACAGGCCCTCGATCATCGACTCAGCTTGCTTGCGGTCCATGCCGCGTCGCTCGACCAGGAAATCAACCGCTTTCCGATCGGGCGCGACGATGCCGGTGAAGCCGCCGATTTCCGCCGCCATGTTGGTCATGGTGGCGCGCTCGTCCACGCTCAGTTCTTCGATGGCCTCACCTGCGTATTCCATCACTTTGGCCAGGGCCTTGCCGCTGCGCACGTAATCGAGGCTGAGAATCTTCAGAATGAAATCCTTGGCGGTCACATTCGGATGCTTCTTGCCGCGAATGATGATCTTCACCGATTCCGGCACCTTGACCCGCACATCTTTCGTGATCCATGAGTTGAAAACGTCAGTGGTGCCGATGCCGAAGGCCACGCATCCGATCGCGCCTACGTGCGGAGTGTGCGAATCGGAACCGATGTTCAACTGTCCCGGCAGCGCGTAGCTCTCCAGCACGATGGAGTGGCAGATTCCTTCCGAGCCTTTGCGGTCCTTCAACTCTCCATGCAGCTTGATTCCCTGCTTCGCGGCGAAATCCTGCTGCTTCAGTTTGAGTTGCGTGGCCAGATCGAGCAGGCCAAGTTTCTTTTTTTCTTCCGAGATCACTTCATCGAGGAAGGTCAGGTGGTCGCGGAAGAACAGAATGCTCGACAGGATCGTTGACCTTGGCGTCCTTGCCGACGTAGCGCTCGAAGAAGATGGCTGCCATGGGCGTGACGTATTCGTGGCTGAAGCGCAGGTCGGCGCGGGCAAAGCCGGTGTCGCCGGGCTTTACGGACTGGCGACTCCCACGTCTCCTTGCTTCGCTGAGCATGTGGCGGGCGAAGATCTTTTCCGCTATGGTCATTTGCGGCGAGCATGTGGCGGGCGAAGATTTTCTGCGCATCCGTCATGGATGCTTCGCGTCTTGATCGGCGGAAGAAATACTTTCTTCTGCATGCGCGCCACGTTGAAGGGAAACAAGCCGCCGTACTCGATCACCTGCCGCGTGATTTCGTCTTCACCGGCGGTGAATTCGGTGAGCGGAATTTCTTCTCCCGCGCGAACCTTTTCGATCAGCGAGAAATTGGTCGAGGTCAGCAGGCCCAGGTTCTGGCAGTTCTGTTTGTAAATGCGTTCAATGTTCTCCGCGATCACCAACTGGATTCCGGCGCACATCTCGGCGTAGGGCGACTGCTCGCGGCTCGAACCTTTGCCTCGCCGCTTGCCGCTGACGGCGCAGACGAAGCCGCCTTTTTTTACGTCGCTGCGTCCGATGGGCATGCACGTCGCCGCATTTCAGGCCCAGGTACGGGATCTCGCCCAGGGTTTCATCGAAATAGAAACAGTAGTGCGCGGGAGTGATCTCGTCGGTCGAGATGTCGTCGCGGAGCTTGGGATTGTTGGCTGGATTCTTTGTGTCCCAGGGCAGGTCTTCGCCGGCCAGCTGGCGCTTGATCAGTTCGGGGTCTTCGGTGAGGAAAAGAATGCGCCCTTGCAGGCGGACTTTGTCGGGACGTTTTTCGATCTTTCGATCCAGCAGCGAGTCGATCACTCTCTCATTCTACCGCTGCGACTGCTAGCGCGCAAATGCCGCTCCTCCAAAAGGCTTCAACCAAGTTCCTTGGACGTAAAGCTTAGTGATGGCCGTGTTTGTGGTCGTACTCTTCCCCCGCCGGAATCGCCACGCTCAACCGGTTTTCTTTCGGCGCCAGGGGACAGGTGGCGTAGGGCGTGACCGCGCACGGCGGGTTGTAGGCACGGTTGAAGTCGAGTACCACGGTGCCGTTGGTTACCGGGCCGGTCTTCAGAAAGCGGCCACCGGGGTAAGTCTCGGTCTTGCTGGTGGGATCGCTGAAGACGAAAAACAGGCCTTTGGCGGCATCGCCGCCCAGATCGGTCAGCCTCAAGTTCCTGACCGTTGATTTTGAAAACCGCGGTGCCTGCGATCGGCGTCGGGGAGACGTCGCCCAGCACGTTGGGAACATCGACCGTCTGTTTGCCGTCAGAGGGCAGCCAGGTCGCGGTCACTCGATACGACAAATCCAGCGGGAAGAATTGTGGTCCGTGGTATTGCCGCACCGCGTCGCTTTCGAGGTCCTTCAGCCGGATGCCCACTCGCTCGCCGCGCACGATCACATGAAGCCGCAGGTTGCCCAGTTCGACCACCGTGGGATCGCCCGCGGTGTCGGGCTGAAGCTCGGCCGTGGTGGCGGGTTTGCCCGCAATGATTGCGTTGGCGCCCGGAGCAAACTGCGCTGTGACAGTCTTGCCTTGCAGAAGCGAACGATCCGGCGTGGGCCGGGCCTTTGGGAAAGACGATGGCATTTTTCAGATCAGTGCCAAAGCTGTTTTCGCCGGGCTTGAGCCAGAACAGTCCGGCCAGCGGCAACCATTCCTGCTTGAGATCGTCGACCAGTTCGCTTTCCATTTCTCGAATGACTGCTGGTAGGCAGGATCGACGACGGCGGAATTCGCCTTGTCCGCCGCGGATGCAATTCCGCACAGGAGCGCAGACAGCTAACCAACATCACTCCCGATCTTCGCGCTTCATATTCCTATTTTCGGTACTCTTGAATGTCGGGCAGCGGTTCCAGGCCTCGTCCTGCGAAAATCTGCGCAAATTCGTGGAGCAGCGCGGCGTGCAGCAGACCATTCGACGCCAGGGTTTCACGGCTGTTCAGCTGAAAGGGTCCGCCTTTGAAATCCGTCACTTTGCCGCCGGCCTCTTCGACAATCAGCACGCCCGCGGCCGTGTCCCAGGGATTGAGATTGAACTCCCAGAATGCCATCGAAGCGTCCGCTGGCCACGCAGCACAGATCGAGCGCCGCCGAACCCGCTCGCCGCACGCCGTGGGTGCGCAAAGTGATCTGGTGATAGAAGTGAATATTCGGATTCTTGTGCCGCTTGTGGCTGGGAAAACCGGTGGCCACCAGGCTCTCGGACAGGTTCGCAATCTTCGAAACCTGGATGTCGCTGCTGGTTCAGATAGGCGCCGCTTCCCTGCTCGGCGGCGAACAGCTCGTCGCGCGTGGGATCGTAAACCACGCCGGCAACTCAGCCGGTTCTTGTGCTCCAGCCCCAGGGAAACGCAGAACACCGGAAATCCGTGTGCGAAGTTGGTGGTGCCGTCGAGCGGGTCGACGTACCAGCGATAGTCGCTGCCGGTATCGACCAGGCCCTGCTCTTCGCCGAGAATATCGTGGCTGGGCCAACGCGCTTTGATGCGTTCCCGGATCAGAATCTCGGACTTGCGGTCGGCGATCGTGACCAGGTCGGCATCGCCCTTGTACTCGACCTTCACGTGCTGCTGGAAGTATCCCATCAGCAAGGCGCCCGCCTCGCGGGCGATCTCGGACATGCGCGGGAACAAAGTCATTGTGATTCGATTGAGTCATGAAGACATTTTCTCGGTCTCCCTTGCGTGCTTTGCGGAAGTCTGCGTCTTGCGGTTATAGCCTCTAGCTTGAATCTCGTTGAACCGGCAAAGACGCTAGAAGTCGACTTCGGCAAAGCACGCCAAGGAGATCGGCGAGGCTACTTGCGCTTTCCGCCGTCTTCCGCGATGTACATGATCTCGTGTTTGAAGATAAACAGATTGGGCTGGTCTTCGCGGGTCAGCCGGACCATATTCTTGTCGTAGTATTCGATCCAGCCGCGGACCACTTCGCCGTCCGCCAGCTTGATGCTGACCGGCTTCTGTTTTTCTCCCAGAGACTTCAGGTAGGCCGCCTCCTCCGAGGTCTGCTCGGGAGGGGCAGGCCGTCCCTTGCGGGGAGCGCCGGGTCCTTGTCCATGAAAAGGCATAACCGTTATCTTACACGCGCCGCAGCCGGGAGGAAGCCTGCCCTAGAAAGTAAGCCTTACTCCGAACTGGATCTGGCGCGGAGCACCCAGCGAAAACAACCCTGAACCGGGTCCAATGCGGTTGGTGATGCGATCGGACGCCGACGGTGCCGTTCACGGATCCGAGCGTTCCGTTCAGCACTCCACTGAGCCGGTTGCCGGGACCGTCGAAGTTGGCAAAGTTGAGGACATTGAATGCCGACACGCTGGGCTCCACCACAAAGTCGGTCTCCCAACTTGAAGGGCCGGGCCAGGGTCACGTCCAAGGTCCGCATCCACGCCAGGCCTACGCTTCCGGCGGAGGAGCTGCGATGGTTGGGCGCGTCCGCACCCAGTTGCACGCAGTTGCGATCGCGAAAGCAAACCGGCATTGACCAGCGCCAGGCCGGCGGGAGTCAGCTGATCGGCGAAAGTTGGTGTTATAGTTTTGGATGATCTGTGTTCAGGTGCTGGCCTTGACGGCGCGTCCGAAGGCTCCGATGTTGGTTCCCGGCAGAATATCGCCGTAGGAACTGGCGCCGGTCTGGCTCTGTCCGCCGAACGACCCGTCGCCGGTCACGTCGGTACGGAAAATCTCTCCCGGGACTCCGCCACTGGCTGGAATAAAGAGGGTCTGCGGCAAAGGCGAAGCTACCTGCGCGACCAGGCCCAGGCGGATGCCCCGGGGCAAATCCAGAATCGAGCCCAGGGAAAACTGGTTCTTGCGGTCCTGCGATGCCGAGCCGAAAAACGCGGTCGGGTGGTTGAAATCCGCCGCCAGGGGCAGCAGGTCCTGGTCGCCGATCCCTCCCGCAAGGTTGCTGCGGAAGCTGGAGTGCGTGTAGGAAAACTGCAGGCTTCCGCCGAGGACTCCACGCACCGGATTGGTGAGATGAGTGCGCAGCGAAACCTGTACGCCGCTGTAGAGCGAGCGCCCGGCGGGAAAGAACATGGTGTTGCGTCCCACCAGCGGATTGATTCCGGGAAAGGCCGCGCCCGTATCCGGAGTCAGACCAAACAGAGATGCCGGAGCTCCGGCCAGAAACTGACCGCCGGAATCCAGGCCATGACTGGCGAAATCGGCAATGCTGGCGCCGGGCACCGAAGCCAGGTAGCAGTTGACGGCGGTCTGCGAACTGGCGCCGGCGCTGGCGGCCGGCGCGCAACCCAGGCTCAGCGGGTTCGAGCCCAGCGTGTTGTTGATCGCATTCAACGCCGCATTCGTGTTCAGGTGCGTCGCGTCCCCCACGTGGTTGGTGTCATACCCGATCAGATAGTGCGTGCCCTACGTTGCGCACGTAGTCCACGCTGAACAGGGTGGACTGCCAGAACTGTTTCTGCAGACCGATGTTCATCTGCAACGAGCGCGGAGTCTGGTAGGTGGGCGCCAGCAGGCCCTGCTGGCTGTTCAGCGCCTGTCCCAGGAAGCTGGGATTCGGAGAGCTGGAAGTAAGCGCGGCATTGGCCGCCTGGAAAGCGGTTTGCAAATCCGCGACTCGCGGTCGCCACGTTTCCGATGGGCTGTCCGCAGAGGCCCGCAGGCGCTCTGAGCAAGGTTGCCGGGGAAAATGACCACGCCGTGACTGGCGCACGGATCGTTGGCCTGGGCGTTGAACTGCCCGTTCGCCAGACGGGCAGCGCGATCCGCCAGCAGGTTGCGAAATACGTTGTTGTCGTAGTACATGCCGATGCCGGCCCGGATCACGGTCCGTCCATGCTTCCCCGGGTCCCACGCCAGGCCAAACTGCGGAGCGAAATTCAGGTTGGGCTGGCGGATCGCGGCCGCCCAGTACGGGAATTTCCTCCGAAATGATTCAGCAGGTCGTCACTGCCGGTGCAAGGCGCCTGGCTTCCGTAAGAAGCTGCGACCGCCGAACACGGAATGGCGGGCAAATCGGAATCGCTACGTCCCGTATCGCGAACGTACTGCACTCCGATGGTCACGGTCAGGTTGGGACGGAATTTCCAGGTGTCGCCCAGGTACGCCTGCATGCGAGTGTCGCCGAAGCCGCCGCAGGAAGAGCCGAACCCTGACTTTTCGCTGAAACAACTCGAAGCCGTTTCCCAGCGTGATGCTGTCCACCGGATAGTTCAGCGGATTGCCGGCGCCGCCCGCAAAAGGCCCACTGGCCGCAAACAGCACCGAGGCTGCGTCCGTGTCCGAACCGATCTGCGGAGCTAGACCGAAAAGATCGGCGGAAATCAGATTGTCGATCTTGTTCACCGCCACGCCGAAGCGGAATGGTGTGGCTTCCCCAGGTCCGGGTGCCGTCGTAGCGAGCCTCTTTGTTGTCCTGCTTCGTCTGCTGCGGGGCCTGCGGATTGGGTCCGCTGGCGAATCCGGAGCCGCCCGTGAAATTCAGACTGACTCCAGGGGCAGGATTGAAAATGCTCGCTTCCGCCGACGGCGTCCACGATGTTGTTGGAGTAGCGGTCGTAGGCAAAGCGAAGGCTGTGGAGCATACGGTCCGCGGGTGAAATCGAAGCCGACAGCATTCCCGAACGTATCGTCATGACTCTTCAGCGGCTGGTAGTTGCTGCCGCCGAATGAATTGACGTCGCTGCCGTTGTCGTAGGTGAACCGGTAGAAAAGCTGCGATCGCGAAGAGAGTTTGTAATCGAGCCGGGCTGCGACTTCGGTCTCGTGGAAGGGAGCTTTATAGCTTCCATCCAGAAGATCGAAGGGAGCATTGAAAACGGCCGGAGCGTCGAGGTCCTGCTTGAAATATTCTCCGGACAGAAAGTAGAACAGTTTGTCTTTCTTCCAGGCGCCGCCGACGTTTCCGCCGAAAACTTCGCGGGAGTAGCCGAATTGTCCTGCCTCCGGGAAGAGCTGGCCCCGCCGGCAGCCTTGTCGCGAAAGTTGCCGAAGAGCTGGCCGTGCAGGTCATTGGTGGCGGACTTCGTGATCACATTCACCTGTCCCGCGGAAGCCAGCCCGGAAGAAAGCGGAAGCAACGATTGCTCGACCCCGACCTGCTGGATGGCGCCCACCGGAATATTCGTCGTGGTGGCGCCCACGGCTTCGTCGGTGATGTCCATACCGTCCACCATGCATCCGCGTGGTGCGGCCATTGCGGCCAACGATGGAGGCCGCCGTAAGTCCGCTCTTGGAGGGCGCCAGCACCTCGCCGTCGAGCTCCTGCACTCCGGGCTCAAGCCGGGTCAGATCCAGGAACTCGCGGTCGGTGGGAATCTGTTCCATCTGCGCGCTAATGACCGCGCCGCGCACTTCCGCGGATTCTCGGTGTCCACCAGTTTGGCGACAGGAGCGACCACGCGCTGCAGCCTGACGTCGCCGGTGGCGGTTGCTGCCGCCTGAATTCTGATCAGAATGTCGGCGGGCTGAAACCCCTTGGCCTCCACGTGCAAAACATATTCTCCGGGAGGCAGGTCGCGGACCGCGTAGGTGCCGGCCGGACTGGTTGTGGTGCGGGAGGCTTGTCCGGTTATTTTGTTGGTGATGGTAAGGTCAGCTCCGCTGACCGAGGCGCCTCGCGGCCCGGTGATCGTTCCGGAAACATTGCCGGTGGAGGAATCCTGGGCGTAGGCCAGCGACTGAAATAACGAGAAGGACCGCTATCGCTCCGGCCCACAGACTTGACCGCCTGAAGACGGAACGGGCACAACCAGTATTGCTCGACATTCGTCTCGCTTACCTTCCTTGCAAAGATCGCGCTGGCAATCCTACAAGACTTTCACAACAGAATTTGTCCCGTCAACCGCCTGTGTAGGGCGGGCGCCCTCGCCCGCCGCCTTTGACTTGGACTTTTGCGGCTGTTTAGCTGACAACGATCAACTTTCAAGATCAAAATCAACTTCAAAGGCGGCGGGCGAGGGCGCCCGCCCCACACACATCCTCAATGCGACTTGGACGTGTAGTATCCCGTCCGATGACGCACCTTGAACCCGGAATCCGCCGGCAGCCCTGAGACCGTTACCTGAATGCGGCGGAAATCTGAATCAGAAAGCCGCTGCGACGGATAGTACGCCAGCAAGTACTGGGTGCGCAGTTCATCGCTGATCTGGCGAAAGGCTTCGTCCAGTTGCGACAGTGACGACGCGTAGAAATACTTGCCGCCGGTGTCGGCAGAAAGCTGGATCAGGGCATGCTCGCCGCCGGTGTCGCGTCCCGCGCTGGCCTCGATCGGCACGATGATGATGCTGTACAGAATCGCTTCGGCGGTCTCGGCGGCGCGCACCGCCTCCTGGTAATCCACCTTGCTCATGGTGTCGCCGCCGTCGGTGATCACCACCATCACTTTGCGGCCCACTCGCGGCTCCAGCGCCTGCGAACCCAGAAACAGAGCATCGTACAGGGCGGTGGCCGAACCCATGCGAATGCGGTCGATGCCGCGATCGATCACCCTGAGATCTGAAGTGAAGGAGGTCAATTCGCTCACCGTCTCGCTGAACTGGTAGAGCGACAGGGCGTCCACGGGACGCAGGATGGCATGCGCGAAACGGCGGGCCGAAGCCAGTTCGAGCGGAAGGTCCTTGCGCGTGCTCAGGCTGGTGTCAATGGCCAGCACAATCGAAAGCGGCAAGGCCGATTCCTTGTCGAAGACAGCGATCTTTTGCTCCTGGCCGTCTTCCCGCAACTGGAAGTTGTCTTTCTTCAGGGCGGCAATCGGGCGCCCCATGTTCGTCGGTCACGGTGACGAACACGTTCACCAGCTTGACGTCAACTTTGAAAGTGGTATCGGACTCCTGGGCAACGGAGACAAGGCACAGAGCCAGCAGAAGACCTGCAGTTGCCACTGGTTTCATCTGGAAAGTTAGGGCACTTCGCCTGCGTTCTCCTCGCGCCGCTGAACGGAATCTCTGCGACAGAAAGCCCGTCCCTAGCGAGCGGAATACAAATCGCAGACAGAAACCGCGGAGAATGCAGCCAAACCGGCTGGTCACTTAGATGCACGCCTCCTCGGAATGGGTGCCTTGAGCGGCTGGGAATCTCATCCGGGAAGGGCTCGCCATCGGCCCAGACCGCGCCATCTTCGAAGTGCTCCTTCTTCCAGATGGGCACCGTGCGTTTCAGGGTATCGATGAGCCAGCGGCAGGCGTCAAAGGCGGCCGCGCGGTGGGCCGAGGCCACCACAATCAGCACGCTGGTCTCGCCAATTTCGAGCCGTCCCAGGCGATGGACGATGGCGACATCGCGAATCTTGAACTCAGCCAGCGCCCGCGCGGCCAGCTCCTCCATCTGCTTGAGGGCCATCTCTTCGTATGCTTCGTAATCCAGGATAGAGAGTGCGGCGGCCGCGAGTGTGGTTGCGAACGATGCCCTCGAAGACGACGACGGCACCGTCCTCGGGCCGCTTGATGCCCTCGCAGAATCGAGGCGGTCTCGATCGCCTCACGGACGATCGCCGCATGCTGGCTGCGTCTTGCGGCGTCAGCCTCCACTCCTCCGCTCACCGGCGGCAGAAGCGCGACTTCATCTCCCGGCCTCAGCCTCGTGGCGGGACCCGCGTATTCCTGATTGACCGACATGGCGAGTGACGATGCCGTCTCTTTCAGCCGCGGGATGACTTCCTCGTAGTGACTGAGAACATCTCCCAACGTGGCGTTCTCGGGAAGGCTGATCGAGTCGCTCGCCTTGCCGGCGAGGTCTTTGAGGACGCCGAAGAATAGGACGCGGACTTGCATAAAAAACCGGTTTCCAGTTTCCAGTTCCCGGTTCTCAGTAGTCTATCGTGCGGGCGGCGATTCTGTCGGCCGTATAAAAAAATTGCCAGTCCCTGGTTTGGAAACTGGCAATTCAAGCGAACAGCGTTGCGGACGAACTCAACCTTGCGATTTTGGCCGTCTGTCCTGATCCCGCGGCGCCTGATGCGGAGCCTGGTGCTGCTCCTGCGGTGCGCGATTCTGCGCCGGCGCGGCCTGCTGGCGCTGTTGCTGCCAGTTGCGGAACTTGTTCTCATCGTCCCGGGCCTGGGCCGGGTTTCGTTCCTGCACCGGCGGCGCCGGCTTGGCCTGCGGATGCGACCAGCCTTGCGACGCGGTTGTTGTCGTTCTGATTTACCGCGCCTTGCGGCGGACGCGGAGCCATCTGCCCTTCAGGACGCACCGGCTCGACCACCCGCGGGGCCACAATCGGCCGCTGCGGACGGGCATCGGGCCGCGGCATTTGTGGGCGGACGCGCATTCTCAGGCGGACTCACAGGCTGTTGTGGACGCGCCAGCGGACGATCTGTGCTTGGATTGCGCAATACAGGAGTGCCAGTTGCCGTGGCTGCTCACTCGGCCGCTCGGTGCGTATATTGATTGCCGCCTGCCGCTGATCGAAAGGCTGGCGGGGAGGAGCCGGCCTCTGGGTCGCGACCACCTGGCGGTTCACAATTGCCTGCGGCGGCCTGAACCGGGCAGGAGCACCCGAGCCCAATACGCTGGCCCGGATCGGCTGCACGTCGATGCGGCGCTCGACCCGCGCATCCGCCAACTGCCTCGCGTCGAAGCGTCCCAGATTCCGCGCTACTGGACGCGCATTCACGAACGTGTCGCGCGAAACCAGAGTCACACCGTTGTTCACCCGTTGGTTCACGTAGGTGATGTTCGTGACGTTGCGTCTGGTTGTAGACGTGTTGTCACCCGGGTGACGTTCACCACCGTGTTGGTTACGTTGACCCGCTCCACGTAGCCGCGGCTGCCCCGATAGTAGGGCACGTACACTTCGCCAGGGGCCAGCGGGAACCAGCCCACGCCCGGGCCTCCGCCGATCGAGATTCCAACGCCGCCGACAAATGCCACCAGCGCCGGCGCATACACCGGCCTGACGGCAACCGGTCCCGGCACCCAGCACCAGCGGTTTCCGGCATAGGCCCAGCGTCCGTAGTGGAACGGCGCGAAGCCCCAGGGCTCATCTTCAACCCAGGTCCATCCCCAGGGATCGATGTACGCCCAGTGGCCGTTGCGGTACGGCGCCCAATCGGAGGCAACGCCCGCACGGAACCCAGACGGTTCCGTAGCCGCCAACATATTGCCAGCGGCCGTAGTCGTCGAGGTCCTCGTAGCCGGTCATCTCCGGCGAAACATAGTTGGCGGATTCGGCGCCATCTTCACGATGGTCGCGCTCGAACGCCCAGTTGTCGAAATCATCGGCGCGCGGCAGTTGTGCGATGTCGTAGTTCAACTGGTCGGTGCCGGAGAAGCGCGCCGACTGGCCGGCCACAACGGTGTAGGAATATCCGCCGCCGGTGACTTCGCCGCGGCCGCTAAAGACGCTGACATTGGTTATGTCCCCATTGCTGTCAACGTCAATCCGGTATTCGCCGGGGTGCTGCAGGTTGAACGCCAGGTTGGGAGTGTCCACTTCGACCAGATCGCCGTCGTCGAGATGACGGACCCGCAGGATAAGCGTGCCTGCCGACAAGCGCAGCTGCAGTGGTGCGGTCATCGAGGTCAAGCAAGGTCACGCTGGTTTCCGGCGCCAGTCGGATCGCGGTCGAGCCGACATGCATTTCGGCGCGCGAGCCCTGGTCAGTCCAAAGATTGTCGCCGGTGGTCAGCGGCCGGTTGGGTACAGCGGTCACCCAGTCGCCTTCTCCGCCAGGCTGAAAGCTCACTGACCCCTGTGTGTAGTTCATTCGCGCCACACGGCTGGGCGGATCCTGATCGCTTTGGTCTTGTGCCTCAGGGCCTTGCGCAACTCGATCCTGCGCTACTTGATCCTGGTCCTGATCTTGCGCCACCGATATCGCGGGGCTTCGCAGCATCAGCAATACGCCCAACAGCACAACTCCGACTAACCACCCGCGGTATGTCTTCGTCTTTGGCATATTGTTGCCTCGCTGCGGCCACTAACGGCACCGCTCTCATATGAATTAAACACTCCCGAGCGGCATTAGTTTTATACGGTCGAACATGTACCATCGTGCTGACACACAAGCACTTACGGGATCAAACAAAAATGCCAGTTCTCGGTCAAATGAGAACTGGCATCGATGGGCTCAAGAAAGTTGGTGGTAGAGGTTACGAAGCGCCCTGGGCGCTGAGCACCTTTTCCCGCTCCTCTTCGTCCTGTTTCTCCTCGCTCGGCGTGGCGGGCAAGGCCAGTGCGAGGACCTCGTGAATCGTCTTCACGTAGTGCACCCGGATGTTCTCGAGCTGCTCCGGGGTCAGATCTTCTTCCACGTTCGTCTTGTTTTCCGCCGGGAGAATCACGTCCTGGACACCCGCACGTTTGGCTGCCAGAACCTTCTCCTTGACACCGCCGATAGGCAGAACGTCTCCGCTTAGCGTGATTTCACCGGTCATAGCGGTCAACGGACGCACGGGTCGACCCGTCAGCAGCGACACCAGAGGCAGTGGCCATGGTGACTCCCGCAGAAGGACCGTCTTTCGGAATCGCTCCCGCCGGCACGTGAATGTGAATGTCGTGCTCGGCGAAGAAATTCTCCGGAATTCCGAGTATGGCCGCGTTCGACCGCACCCAGGTCAGGGCTGCCTGCATGGATTCCTGCATCACCTGGCCGATCTGTCCGGTCATGGTGAAGCCGCCTTTGCCCTTCATGGTGTTGGCTTCGACAAAGAGCACGTCGCCGCCTGAAGGCGTCCAGGCCAGACCTACAACAACGCCCGCGCGCTTGGTGCGTTCGGCAATTTCGCCTTCGCTGCGGACCTTGATTCCGCCCAGAAATTCCTGGATGACTTCCTTGGTCACGATCAGCTTGTCGGTCTTGCCTTCCGCCAGGCGACGCGCCTGCTTGCGGCAGATGGTGCCGATGTTGCGCTCGAGGTTGCGGACGCCGGCTTCCCGCGTGTAGTGCCGGATCAGGTAGCCAACGCCATCTTCCGGAAACTCAATCTGCTCCGCGGTCACCCCGTTTTCTTCAATCTGCCTCGGAATCAGGTACTGGAATGCGATGTGGACTTTTTCTTCTTCGGTGTAACCCTGGAGTTCGATGATCTCCATGCGGTCGCGCAATGGCTCGGCGATGGGATCGAGCATGTTCGCGGTGGTGATGAACAGCACCTTCGAAAGATCGAAGGTCACATCCAGGTAGTTGTCCCGGAAGGTGGAGTTCTGTTCGGGATCCAAAGCTTCGAGCAAAGCTGAAGCAGGATCGCCGCGGAAGTCGCGACCGACCTTGTCGATTTCGTCGAGCATGAAGACCGGATCTTTGGTTTCGGCCCGGCGGATGCCCTGAATGATTTGTCCCGGCAACGCGCCGATGTAAGTGCGCCGGTGACCGCGAATCTCGGCTTCGTCGTGCACGCCGCCCAGCGAGATGCGGACGAATTTCCGTCCCAGGGCTCGCGCAATGGACTTGCCCAGCGAGGTCTTGCCCACGCCCGGAGGTCCGACGAAGCATAGGATGGGGCCTTTCATTCCTGGCTTCAGACGCCGTACCGAAAGATAATCCAGGATGCGGTCTTTGACCTTCTTGAGGTCATAGTGATCGGTGTCCAGGATTTCCTTGGCTTTCAAAATGTCAACTTCGCCGCCGGACGTCTTCGCCCAGGGCAGCGCCGCCAGCCACTCCACATAGTTGCGGGTCACGGAGTAATCCGCCGCCATGGGTGACATGCGGGCGAGCCGGCCCAATTCTTTCAGGGCTTCTTTTTTGACTTCATCGGGCATGCCCGCGTTGTCAATTTTCTGCCTAAGTTCTTCGGTGTCGCGCGCGCCTTCATCCTGCTCACCCAGTTCCTTCTGGATGGCTTTCATCTGCTCGCGCAGGTAGTACTCGCGCTGCGTCTGCTGTACCCGGTCCTGAACTTCGGACTGGATCTTGTTGCGCAGCTGCTGGACTTCCAGCTCTTTCGCCAGATGCTGGTTGATCTTTTCCAGACGCACGCGGACATCGGTGGTTTCGAGCGTGTCCTGCTTGTCGGCCGTCGAGAGCGAAGGCAGCGAGGAGGCAATGAAATCCACCAGGCGTCCCGGCTCGTCGATGTTCATGGCCACGGTCGAAAGCTCGTCCGACAAGGTCGGTGAGCCGGCCACGATTTGCTGGAACAAGGTAAGAACGTTCCGCTGCAGGGCTTCCACCTCGGAACTCTTCGGCGGAATTGACTTCGGGCACGGAATCCACGCGCCCACGCATGAACGGCGTCAGCTGCGAGAATTCGGTGAGTCGCACCCGCTCCAGGCCTTCGGCAAAAACGAACAGGCTCTGGTTGGGCATTTTTACTACTTTGTGGACGACGGCCAGGGTCCCAACGGTGTACAGATCGCTGGCTTGGGGGGCATCGACGCGGGCTTCGCGTTGCGCCACCACCACGATGGTCTTGTCTTCGCCCAGGGAATTAATGAGCTGAACCGAGCTCTCCCGACCTACGGTCAGGGGCAGCACGGCATGGGGGAAAAGTACCGTGTCCCGCACCGGCAGGATGGGCAGAATCCCAGTTTCTTCTTCTTTTGGCTTGGTAGTGCGCTCAGTGCGCGTTTTTTCTGCCATTTTTCACCTTGAGTGTCTTGTGCTCAAGTTTTGATGACATAGAGACCCTGAAGGATGCAGGGTCCTCTATCCACTTGAAAGTATTTGAATTCTAAACCCTAAACGACGGGTTTGTACCTAATCGAAGGTGCTGAGACCGATTGGTGACCATTGGACGCCCCAAAATGGGTGTTGTCGCCGTGCCGTGCACGTCTCAGGCAGCCGGATAAATACCCAGGACTTTTACCAGGTCGGCGACTTCGCCCAGATGGCGCAAAGCGTTTCGGGCGGGTTCGTCGTCTCCGCGGAGAAAGTCCGCGTAGAACACATACTCCCAGGGCCGCCCGCGCAAGGGCCGCGACTCGATCTTGGTCAGGCTGATGTCGCGTAGAGCGAAAACTGCCAGCGCCTTGAATAGCGCGCCTGGAATGTTCTTTACGCTGAATGCAATCGAAGTCTTGTTGGCGCCCGGCAAGGACGCGCCGCGTCTTGCGAATCAGAAAGAACCGCGTGAAGTTGCGTTTGTCGTCTTCGATGCCGGCCGCCAGGATGTGGCCTTTGTACGCCTTCGCCGCCTGGGCGCCGGCGATTCCGGCAGCATCGCGCAGATTGTCTTCGATCACGTGCTTGACGCTTCCGGCCGTGTCGTAGAACGGCGTCGGCTGAATCTTCGGATTTCTGGCGAAGAAGTCGCGGCATTGCTCCAACGCCACGGGATGCGAGTACGCGCGGCGCAGATCGCCGCGCCTGACTCCCGGCGCCGCGATCAGGTTGTGAACGATGCGCAAGAGAAATTCCTTTTCGATGAAAACCTGGCGTGCCAGCAGCAAGTCAAAATGTTCGGTTACGGAGCCAGCCAGCGAATTCTCGATCGGGATGACCGCAGCAGCCACCGAACCGCGCTGCACGCGATCAAAGACCTCGACCGACCGCGCACAGGACACAATCTCGCAGCCCGGAACCATGCGCCGGGCGGCTTCGTGGCTGAACGAGCCCGCTTCTCCCTGGATCGCAATTCTGGTTTTCTTCGTTGTGGGACTCTTGGTCATTGGGCTCTCTGTTGTCGAGGCAACTTAGCTCGGCTCCGGCGGCGAAAGCAAATCTTTCTTTAGCACGAAGGCGTCTACGCCGATTCGAATAGTACCGCGGCAGGGTCTTGATGACCGCGTAGGAATGCCGTTTGTAGAAAGACAATGCCGGCTTGTTGTCCACGGCGGTTTCAAGAATCACGGACTGGCAGCGAAGAGTCACGCAACCGCTCTTCGGCCGCCCGAAGCAGCTGCGATCCAATCCCCGCTCCGCGAGCGCTGGGCAGAACGTCGATGGTGATGATATGTCCAGAGCCGCGGCTTCCCGTTTCGGCAACGATGAATCCCACAGGCGCGGTCGCGGGTCGGACTTGGTTCACGGTCCTACCCAAAATCGCCAGTCTGGCTGACTTCAGACCCATCCGCCACCAGGGCAAACGCGCCCGGGCGCTGCAAGTAGGTGGCTAGTTCCAGGCGGCTGTACGAAATCCCCGGCGCAAAGCATTGCTGATCAATGCGCCACAGAGTTTCGAATTCGTCGTGTCGGAAGTCTCGTAAGGCGAATTCCACGGATTCATTGTAGTCGGGAAGCCAGGTATCTGACCTGATTGCTGCCTGGCTGCCGGGGGTCGAGGCCGCGTCCACGAAAAGGAGGAGGAACCTGTTGCGGTACTTGCGTCACAAGTCGTAGTATTTGCAAAGAGGTCCTTGTGGGACGCCTGGTGCTCATTGACGTTCTGAGTGCGGTCGTTGTGCTGGCGGCGTGGTTTTTTTATTTTGCGCGCTACAACCGCCGCAAGGGTGCAGCGGCACTGCATTGGGTCGAAGCTGCCTGTTCCAACAAAGGCCAAATGCTCGACTCCCGCTGGCTGAGCCAGACGCTTCTGCAGGCCCGCTTCGGCTTTCCGGCGCACTGGTTCGACAACGCCCGAGTGACCATCCGCTTGCGCCCTCGCCCTATCCCGTTCAAGTGGTTTGTCAGCATCTGGCACAAGCAGAAAGAGACTCTTACTTTCGAGGCTGACCTGGACAGCACCCCCAGCTTTCATCTCGATGTGTTCCGTCATCGCTGGCTGTCTCAACGGCACAGCCAGTTGTCGTCCCAGCCCCGGGAATGGTCGGTCTCTCGCCCGGGTCCGGTTGTTCTTACCACCCGCACCCGTTGGACCCAGGAACTTTCGCCCGTGGTCAACACCTTGATGACCGCTCGCGGACATAACCTGATCAGCGTGCGGTTCCGTTCCGAATCGCCCCACATCGCCGCCACGGTACCGCTGGAAGCTCTCTCCGACGAGCAGGCCGCCGCAGGATTCCTCAGCGTGCTTCGCGAATTGGCCGCCGGGGCATCAGCCTCGCGACAATAATCCTCACGATTCAGCCGTATAATGCTCCCGAGTTCGAGGTATTCCGTTGTCCGAAACAAACCTTGAGATCGGAAAAAGCGTAGGCGACTACGAGATCATCGCTCTGCTGGGACAAGGCGGCATGGGCAAGGTCTTCAAGGTCCGCAACGTCATCTCCGATCGCGTCGACGCCATGAAGAGTCTGCTGTCCTATGGCAATGGCGAATCGGAGGCGGCGGAACGGTTCATCCGCGAAATCAAGGTGCTGGCCAAGCTGGAGCATCCCAACATCACGTCATTTCGCACCGCTTTTCGCGCGAACGAAGAGAGTCCTGATGATCATGGAGTACGTCGAGGGGAGTTCTCTCTCCCGGAAACTTGGTCATCACCGACTTGAGCTGTGGCGGGCAGTGGACTATGCCTCGCAGGTGCTGAGCGCTCTGAGCCATGCTCACCACTCCGGAGTTCTTCACCGCGACGTGAAGCCGTCGAATATTCTCATCAGCGCGGACGACCGCGTGAAGCTAACCGACTTCGGAATCGCCAGCCTGACCGCTGATCCCGGGCTGACCATCACCGGGGGAACGGTGGGAACTCTTTACTACATGTCGCCGGAGCAGATGAAAGCTCTACCTCTCGATGGCCGGGCAGACCTCTACTCGGTCGGGGTGACCCTGTACGAAATGGTGACGGGCCAGATTCCATTCAAAGGTGACAGCTACTACGCCATCCTCAAAGCTCACCTGGAGAGCATTCCGGTACCTCCCATGGATCTGGTTCCAGGAATACCCGCGGAGCTTTCCGACATTATCGAGAAGGCGCTGGAGAAGCAGCCGTCAGCCCGCTTTCAGACGGCGGAGGAATTTCGGGAAGCCCTGCAGGGCCTGGATCTACCAAAGACATCGGACTCCGATTCCATCCCTACCGCGACCTTGGATGTCCCAAGCCATCCTGCAGCGTACGAAAACGCCTTCTTCTCGAGGCTCCAAGTCGTGGGACCCGCTGGTGCTCGAAACCGCCAGGAAAAACCTCGCGATCTTTATCGGGCCCATGGCCAAGGTCATCGTAGGCCGTGCCGTAACCCATGCCCGGTCGGTCGAGGACCTCTACCAGGCACTGGCAACAGAAATTTCTTCCCCCAAAGACCGCGAGAAATTCCTGCGTTCCAAGCCGCTTTAAAACTGTAGCCCAACTGGACCTGGCTGCTTCACTGCGATTCCAGCATCCGGATCGCCTTTACCAAGCTCAGGTACATCCGGTTGAATGAGCGCGCGAGATCGGCGATCTCATCCGAACCTTTGACTGCGATTTCCGGCACATTCAAGTCGCCGTTGCTGATCTGGTCTGCCGTTCTGGCAAGACGGGTCACCGGACGGATCACGACCAAAACAATGGCCAGATCAAGCAAGAGGAGAGTGATCGAGGAAATCCCACCCAGAGACAACATCAGGGTCTTGAAGGCCTGATCCGCAATGTTCAGAGGCACGGTCATGGGTACCGAGACAACTTGCGCGGCGATGGGCTCGCCAACATTCCAGCCAAACCCGTGATCTGCACCGTAAATTTTGATCATGGCCGGCGGGGCCTGGTCGGGCGTGCTATGACATTGCAGGCAAGGCATGTCTACCACCAGCGGCCTGGCCAGGAAAAGTACGCGGCCGGCAGGGGTTTCGCGCTCCGAAGAGAACTCTTTCAGGTCTGGACGATTGCGAAAAATCTGTATGACATCGGTTTCCCAGTCCACGGCGCGATTGCGCAGATTCGTAGGATTCAGTGACGCTTCTTTATAACTGTAGTCTGGGTAAGTTGTGCGCAGATAGGTGAAGACCTCGGTGGCGGAGTAAGCCGGCACCGTCTGCGGTAAAAAACGATCGATGCGCTCCTGATGCTCCTTGAGCAAAGGACCCACTTGCTTGGAAGTGTAGGTGCGCATGCCACCCGCCGCACCCATCATCAGGCGCGCCTGTTCCAATACTTGCTGGCGCGCACTTTGCTCCAGGAAGCGATGGGACAAATATCCGGCGATCGCAACTCCAGAGCCAAAAACGAGGATCAAGACCAGATTGAATTTGATGAGCAATCTCATGGCGGCCACATTATAGCCGCGTCGGAGAGCACAACGGTCTGGCACGGCAAGCTGGGGACGCTTACGCAGCCCGATGACGTAGCGCTGCGCTGATAAGCCAGAAACGCGATCTTTTCTACTCTTGCGGAGCGAATCGCATCCAGCACTTCAAGAACAGTTCGGTACCGGACCCGAGCGTCGGCTCGGATTGGATCTTCTTCCCGGCCCCACGTTCCGCACCCTCCCGAATTTGTACGGGCAAGTCGCCGGGAATTACTCCGGCCCGTACCGAAATAGATGCGGCCGTCGCGCAGGATCGAGATGGCAGAACATCTTCTTGGTTGGCGCCTCGCAGGGGGATCGGATGCCAGACCTTCGGCAGGTCGGCTGACACTCCGTAATGTGGAGCTACAGTCAGGAAAATGAACGCGAAAACCAGTACGAACATAACGACGGCGAGAGCGCTGGCGTCTATGTTGCTGATCAAGCCCGACGACCGCGAGTTCCTTTGGCGCACTTTAACTGAGAGTCCGGCGAGACATCTATTGTTCCCGTCCGGTCGGCGGCAGGCGAGATCACCATCGCAATCAACACCGCTTTCCGTTTCCGGAGCCTCTTCCAGCGGTCTCGAGTTGTGCTACAGTCGGGAATTTCATGGTTTCTCCTACGATTTCTACCGAAAACCTGACGCGGCGCTTCGGAGACCTCGTCGCCGTCGAAGACGTGAATCTTAAGAGTGGCGCCAGGCCAGTTTTTTGGTTTTCTGGGACCGAATGGCGCGGGAAAATCCACCACCATCAAGATGCTTACTGGCCTGCTCGCGCCCACCGCGGGGCGAATAGAGATTCTCGGCCTCGATCTGGTCAGCAACATGGTCGAGGTGAAACGGCAGATCGGAGTCGTGCCGGAAGGCATGGCGTTGTTTGGAAGATTGACTGGGTCGGAGTATTTAAATTTCGTCGGCCGCATGTATGGTCTGGACCGCGAGACTGCGGCCAAGCGAACCGCCGAGCTGCTCGACTTCATGCAGCTCACCGACCAGCCCAAGGCCCTGGTCACGGACTACTCGCACGGCATGCAGAAGAAGCTGGCACTGGCCGCGGCCGTAATCCACGGGCCCGAGAGTTCTGTTTCTGGACGAGCCCTTCGAAGGCGTGGACGCCATCGCCGCCGGCACTCTGAAAGCCATGCTGCAACGGATGATTGCGCGCGGCGCGACTGTGTTCCTGACCTCGCACGTGCTGGAGATCGTGGAACGGCTGTGCACTCACGTCGGCATCATTCATCGCGGGCGGCTGGTGGCTCAGGGTTCGTTAGAAGAATTGCGAGCGGGAGTGGAAGCGCGAGTCGGCGGACCTGCCAGTCGCGGGCGGCTCTCCCGGGCGAGAAGCTGACCCTGGAACAGATCTTCCTGCTCATCGTGGGCGGATCGCGAAGCAACGGCCAGGAATTGTCGTGGTTGGGTTAGATAGAGGACGGGCGTTCCGCCCGTCATGCACGGGCCCGTGCCAGACGGCAAGGACGCCCGCCCTCCGTAGGGAAGCTAAGCGAGGATGACAGAGATGATAAGGACGCCCGAGTCGGCGCCGCACGCACGTCAGCAACTGGCGGCAGTCGCCGAACTGCGTTGGCGAATCTTTGCCAACTCTCTACGAACTTTTCGCGGCCGGTTGGAACTGGCCTCTCGCATTTTTATCGGCCTGGCTTTTGTGGCGGGCGGAATCGGCGGCGCTGTGGGCCTGGGCGGGGCTGCCTGGTTTGTGATTTCGCAAAAAAATCCGGAGTGGCTCGGAGGTCTGCTCTGGCCCGTATTTCTTTTCTGGCAGCTGTTTCCTCTGATGGCGACGGCGTTCACCCAGAATGTCGAGTCTTCGAATCTTCTGCGTTTCCCCCTGAGCTACCGGTCGTACTTTCTGATCCGCCTGGCCTACGGCTCGCTGGACCCGGCAACGGCCGTGGCCAGCCTGTGGCTGCTCGGAATCGACATCGGCATCGGAGTCGCCCGGCCGAGTCTGCTTCCGTGGGCCACGATTGTGCTCCTGACCTTTGCCCTGGTGAATCTCGTTCTCGCCCGCATGCTCTTCGCCTGGCTGGAACGCTGGCTGGCCCAGCGGCGCACACGCGAAATCATGGGCATTCTTTTCTTTCTCTTTGTCCTGAGTTTTCAGCTTGATCGGTCCGTTGATCGCAGCCTACGAACATCGATCCATACCCGAAACCAGAATTCTGGGGCAGGAACTCTCCAGCGCGCAGCGCCCGCTGCCGCCGGGCCTGGCTGCCGCCGCGATCGCGGGAGCGGCGCAGAGGCAGCCTGGGTCCAGTGTCGTCACGGCCAGCGTGGTGCCCTTCCTGCTCCTGGTGTGCTATGGAATTGCATTCCTCTGGCTGTTGAATTTTCGTTTGCGGGCGGAGTATCGCGGCGAGAACCTCGGCGAGTCGGCGGGACGCAAAGCCTTGTCCGGCGGGCTTCCAGCGATCCGCCCGGGTTGGAATTTGCCGGGACTTCCCGGACCGGTGGTCGCTGTCTTCGAAAAAGAGTTGCGCTATCTCAGTCGCAGCGGGCCGATGCTTTTCACTCTGATCGTGCCCCTGTTCATGCTGGCGGTGTTTCGAAGTTCCGGAAAAAACGAAGGCCTGTTTGCGCACGCGCCGGAGCTTACCTTTCCGCTGGGCGCCGCCTACTCGCTGCTCTTGCTGACCAATCTTTCTTACAACAATTTTGGAGCTGATGGTAGCGGTACCCAGTTCTTCTTCGCTTCACCGGTGCGCTTCCGGCAAATCATGCTGGGAAAAAATCTGGCGCACACAGCCGTCTTCGCCGTGGAAGTCCTGCTGGTGTGGCTGGGGACGTGTTTGCTCTACCGGCCGCCATCCCTCGGCGTGACCCTGGCCACGTTGGCGGGCATTCTGTTTGTCCTGCCGATTGATCTCGCCGCCGGAAACTTGTTCTCGATTTATTCTCCCAGCCGGATCGAGGCAGGAGTATTTGGGCAGACAGCGGGCCTCGCTGACCACCGTGCTGGCAAGCTTTGCCATTCGAGGAGTGCTCGTTCGGCGTGGGCGCCCTCATGCTCTGGCTTTCGCGCGGATATGGGGATTCATGGATCGAACCGCTGGTCTTTTTGCTGCCGGCGGCTTTCGCCTTCGCGACTTACGTTTTCGCCCTGGAGCGAGTGGATGGGATGGCCCTGAAACACAGGGAAAATCTCATTTCCAATCTCGGCCGCCGCCACGTAGACCCTCTCGCCTGACCCTTACATCTCTATCCGGCTCCGCCACGAAGCGATACCCCACGCCGCGAACCGTGAGCAGATGTCGCGGTTCGGCGGGATTGTCTTCAATGTAGCGGCGCAGGCGAACGATGAAATTATCGATGGCGCGGGTGTCGGTGTCCTCGTGCAGACCCCACACTTCTTCGAGAATCGATTTGCGGGAGACGATCCGTCCCTGATTCCGGATGAGATGGCGGAGCAGTTCCGCCTCCATCAGCGTCAACTGGATGGTGTTTCCGTTCACCCGCAATTCCAGCTTTCCGAAATCGATGGTCCGGCCGTGGAACGAGAATGACTCGTACTCCACGGCTGCTGGCGGCTTTGGCGGCCGGACTCTGGCGCATCCATTCCCGGCGCCGCAACAGTCCCTGCAATCGGGCCAGCAGGATGGGGAGTTCGAAAGGCTTGGGAAGATAGTCGTCGGCGCCCGAGGCAAAGCCCTTGAGCACGTCTTCCGGCCGTCCGCGCGCGGTGAGCATGAGCACCGGGACATATTGTTTGGCAGCGCGCAGTTCCGTGGCCACGGTGAAGCCATCTTTGCCGGGAAGCATGACGTCGAGCACGACGGCGTCGAATTCGGCGGGCTCGCCGGATTGCCCTAGAAGCAAATCCAGCGCCCGCTCGCCATCGCCCACGACGGCGACCGAGTGCCCTTCGGCCTCCAGGTTGAACTGCAAACCCTTGGCCAGGTGGGCTTCGTCTTCGACAATCAGAACGTGACTCATGCAGAATTCTCTGAGTGTATCCGGAACTCGTGTCATCCTGAGGAAGTGGAGTCCTTCGCGAAGCGAAGGGTTCCCGACGAAGACCTCTGCATTTAGTTCTCGGCCTATCATTAGTGTCCTTCGCTTGCTGCCGTCCTGCTTCGCAGGTCGGAAGACCGCGCTCAGGATGACACCCACGTCTGGAGACAGCTACCGACTGTCACAAGTTCACCCGCGGCAGCTCCAGAACTACCCTCGTGCCCCGGCCTTCGCCCTCGCTCTCGGCAAACACCCGGCCGCCGTGCTTGCGGGCAATGGCGCGCACGATGAAAAGACCGAGGCCAGTTCCCTTCACATGGCTCAGCGAGCGATTGGAGACGCGGTAAAAGCGTTTGAAGATGCGTTTCAACTCTTCCGCCGGAATTCCCACACCCCGGTCGCGGACGCTCAGCGTGACCCGTTTCTCGTCCGGAGTGTCGAGCCGCACCGAGATTTCCACCTGATCGCCGGAATACTTGACCGCGTTGTCGAGCACGTTCGAAACCGCCGCGCGCAGCTCTTCGGAATCGCCCAAGACGCCGGCAGCGGCGCCGTGGTTGACCGACTGTTCATAGCGCAGAGATTCGGGCGGCAGGTGATGGCTGGTGCGAGCCACCTCCACGCACTCGCGAACCAGTCCGCTGAAGTCCACGGGGACGCGCCGGTCCTGCCGCTTGTGGCCGGCTTCTCCGGCCTTGAGCACCTGGTCCACGGTGCCCATCAGGCGATCGGTATCGTCCAGCATCAGTCGATAGAACTCGCGGCGCTGGGCTTCATCCACGTCGCGACGCTGCAAGGTTTGCAGATAAAGCCGGATGGAAGCGATGGGCGTTTTCAGTTCGTGGGTGACAGCATTGATGAAGCTGTCATGCTGTTCGTTGCGGCGAATTTCGCGGACCAGGAAGCTGGTATTCACGATCATCCCGGCGATCAGCAGGGCGAAGAAAACGACGCCGAGAAAGAGCAGGACGCCTTCGCGCCAGTTGAGGATGATCCAGCCGACGTTCAGTCCGACCGCCAGCAGCACCAGGCAAACGCCCAGAACGACGAAAAAGGCGATGGCCCTGCGGCGGCTGCTGATGCGCATGGCAGGATTCTACCGCGTAGATGAGGGAGCGTGTGGGGCGGGCGCCCTCGCCCGCCGCTTTTGAAGCTGAGTTCTGAAGTCTGGTTCTATGAGGATTGTTGTTTCTGGCGAACGTCAACGTCAAAGGCGGCGGGCGAGGGCGCCCGCCCCACACAACAGGTACGTACTAGGCTGAGACCAGTTCGGCGCGTGCTTCCGCCGGCGCTCCCTGTTCTTCTTCCTGCTGGCGCAGTTCGGAGAGCTTTACCCGGTAGACCTGGCGTGCCAGGCCCAACTTGGTCAGCGCCCAGATGCCGTACCAGTTGAAATCAATCTCGTACCACCTCAAACCGTGACGCGCGGAAACCGGATGGGCGTGATGGTTGTTGTGCCAGCCCTCGCCGAAAGTGAGCAATGCCACCCACCAGCTGTTGGTGGAAAGGTCGCGGGTAACAAAACGCCGCGTGCCCCAGCTGTGCGTGGCCGAATTTACCAGCCAGGTGGTGTGCAGCCCGATCACGGTGCGGAAGAAAACTCCCCACAGCAGAAACGGCAGGCCGCCGATCGCGAACAACACGACGCCGAGGACGATCATGGGCACGTAGTGATACTTCGTGATCCAGACATGAAATTTATCTTTGGCAAGATCGGGGACGTAACGCGCCAGCGTGGTCGTGTCGTGATGCATCGACTTGCCGGTCAGGATCCAGCCCATGTGCGCCCACCACTTGCCGTCGCGGGGCGAATGCGGATCGCCTTCCTGATCGGAATGCTGGTGATGGATGCGGTGCGTGGCCACCCAGAAAATCGGTCCGCCTTCGAGCGCCAGCGTGGCGCATGTGGTCAGAACGTACTCGACCCACTTGGGAGTCTTGTATCCGCGATGGGTGAGCAGCCGGTGGTAGCCCATGCCGATGCCCAGGCTTCCGGAAACCCACCACAGGAACATCGAAACCAGGAAAGCTTTCCAGGTAAAAAAGAACAGGGCCGCGATGGCGCCCACGTGGAACAGGCCCATGAAAATCGCGGTTACCCAGTTGACTTCGTCGTCTGCGGCTGCTTTGCGATCCAAGACTTCGAGGTCCATTGCCATGTGCTTTTCCCTGTGCCCGGTATTGAGCTTCCAAGACTTAAGTTAGCAGGGTGGGAAATTAGTGCGTGTAAAACTTCTGTAATAGAAGAAATCCACGCGTTACGGAGGTACTAGCACGGTAATACCCCGGCTGTCTGGTTGTGTGACTGTGTGGCCGCGGACGACTCGCCCGCGAACTGCCAGCATCGTTTCGAACGACGTGGGGACAGCCGCCCTCGGTTGTCTGGCCGACTCGAAGAGTCAGCAGTTTTTCAATTTAGACTTGCTACTTCTGGGATGATCTCAGCAGGCCGCGGGCGAGTCGCCCGCGGCCACACAACCAATCTCGCCTCAGGCCGACGCGCCTTTTACTTCGACTCCCGCCCATTTTTCGAGCAGGGTCAAGGTCGCGGCGTAGTCGAGATCTTGGTGTCCATCTTCGGTGGCCATTTCGTAGATTTCTTCCACGGTTTCGAGCGCCGGCAGTTTGACGCGAACTTCTTTGGCGGCCTCGAGCGTCAGTCGAATGTCTTTGTGCATGAGGCGTAGCGGGAAATTGGGCGTGAAGTCGCGTTTCAGGACAAACGGCGCTTTGTAGTCCACAACTCCGGAGCGAACCATGGACGCCTGAATCACCGGCATCAGTTTTTCGACATCCACTCCCAGCTTGGTGGCCAGCGTAATGCCTTCGGCGAAGCCTTCATAGATGAGCGCAATCTGAAGATTCATGACCAGCTTGGCGGATTGTCCCTTGCCGGTTTCACCGATGCGGAAAAACACTTTGCCCATGGCGGCAAACAGCGGCTTCAGCGATTCGATTACGGCTTCATCTCCGCCCACGATGAAAATAAGGGTCCCCGCTTCGGCTGCCACCTTCGATCCCGTCATGGGCGCATCCACGTAGCGCACTCCGCGTGCTCCCACCCGCTCGGCGAACTTCCGTGTCGCCGAAGGCGAAATGGTGCTGGAATCCACGATGGTCATGCCTTCGGCCAGCGATTCCTCAACCCCCTGCGGCCCGAACAGGACGCTCTCGACCGCATTCGTGTCGGAAACGCACATCCATACGACTTCGGCTCCCCGAGCTGCGTCGGCTGGTGAGGTCGCGGTGCGGGCACCTTCTACGCCCTTGCCCGGGGTGCGGCTCCATACGGAAACTTCATGACCGGCCTTGACCAGATTGGACGCCATCGGCCGTCCCATGATTCCCAAACCTAAAAAGGCAACGCGCATCCTGAGACTCTCCTGAACATCAACGATGACCAGCAGCGATTAGAACTGACGGCGCATTCGCGGTCAAGGCAATGTATGAAATGTGGCGTTGTGTGGTCCGTGTGGTCGCGCGCGACTCGCCCGCGCCTGTCCCGACCACGCGGAGTCGCCCGCTGCCACACAGACAAACCCGCAGTTCCCTAGTACGCCAGCAGAATTCGTAGATCTCGCAGATTGTTCCCCGTCGGTCCGGTCACAATTGCATCACCCAGCGACTCAAAAAACGGGTAGGCATTGAAGCCAGTCAGGTGGGCAACCGGGTCCAGTCCGCGGGACTTGGCGCGTTCGAGAGTAGTGCCGTCCACCATCGCTCCCGCGGCGGGGCTGTTGCCGTCAATGCCGTCTGTTCCCGCGCTCAGCACGGTAATGGCTTCGCCGGAAATTTTCGCCGCACAGGCCAGGGCAAATTGCTGGTTGCGTCCGCCGGTGCCGCCATTTTCCAACTTTACCGTGACTTCTCCGCCGGAAAGCAGGCAGACGCGTTCGGATTTCTGGCGTAATCGCCGCAATCGTTCGAGAAGATAGTCCGCGGCACGAGCGTAATCCCAGTCGTCGCAGCTGTTGTCTATTTCGACGCTGAAGCCGTGGCGCTGGGCCTCGGCTTCGGCCGCATCGAGCAATGAAGAATTCGACAGCAAGGGCCACCAGCGCGAACGGTGGAAAGCCAGATCGTCGGATTTGGGAGTTTCTTCGAGCGCGTGGCGTTGAAACAGCTCGCGCACTGACGCGGGGAACTGCTCCAGCATGCCGTACTTCTCGGCGATGGTGTAGCAGTCTTCGACCGTGGTGGAATCGGGCATGGTCGGACCCGAGGCCAGCGCATTAGGGGTGTTGTCAGGGACATCGGAGACCAGCAGCGATACCTGCTGGGCCGCCGGGGCGGCGACGGCCATCCTTCCGCCCTTGATGGCGGAGAGATGCTTGCGGATGGTATTGATCTCGGCGATGGGCGCGCCGGAGTGCACCAGGGCCCGGTAGGTGGCGACCAGATCTTCGCAGCGAAATTTCGTCGTCAATCGGTTTTTCTGCGATTGATGACCCACCGCCGCTGAGCATGAAAATCACCAGAGACGACGCGTTCTGAGCGCTTAGCGATTTCAGCATGGCCTCGGCGGCACGGATCGATTCCTGGTTCGGCAGAGGATGGCCTCCGCGAAAATAGCGAAAGCCACGCACCTGCGAAACCGGATCGACAGAGACGGCCACAATGCCTTCGAAGCGATTGCCCGCCTGCATTTCGAAGCGAATTGACCATGGCCTGCGCCGCTTTGCCGATGGAGATCACCAGCACGCGGTTGTAGGAATCGAGATCGTGCAGGTCCTCGCAGATGCGCAGCACTCCGCGATCGCAATCCACGTGGCGCTGAAACGCCCGGTCGATGCTGGCTTCCGCGAGGGCATGCTCAAACAAATGACGCGCGGTGACTCGCATGTCCAGGGCAAGCTTTTCGCGATCGGCGGCGGATGAAGGCATGTGCAAGGATTATAAAAGACATCCGTATCTTGTAGCGCCGGCGTCCCGCCGGCTGTCGCGAGGGCGTCCCGCCCTCGCAGGGAGAAATCGCCGAACAGACCGGGCAAAGGTGGTTCTGCAGCGAAATCTATAAATTCACTGTTTCCCCAACCCACTGCTCGATAGCCTCTCGCATCTCGCGCAGCCGTCCTTCGAAAAAATGATCGCCACCCGAAATCAAAATCAGTTTCTTCGGATCTGAGACAGTACGAACCAGCGCTTTCCAACTGGGCAGGCGTTCCGAACTGATCGCGATCGCCGCTCACGAACAGCTTCGGCTTCGAGCAGGACTGCGAGAAAGCTGAAGTCGTAGGTGCGATCATCGATCGGCGACTACCGGCAGACCCAGTCCGATCGCCGCCTTCACCCGCGCATCTGGACAGGCGGCATGCAGACCTACCGCCGCGCCAAAGGAAAATCCCGGCAAAGATCAGAGGCAAATGAAACTCGTGGTCAACCCAATCCAGCGCGGTTCGAACGTCATCCAGTTCGCCAATACCGTGATCGTGCTCGCCCTGGCTCAGGCCGGTCCCGCGAAAATTGAAGCGCAGCACCGGAAAGCCAAAACCGTTCAACGCCTTCATGGCGTGAAAAACCACCTTGTTGTGCAGCGTGCCGCCATAGAGGGGATGCGGATGGCAGACGACAGCGGCGTATGCGGCATCGGCAGTTCCGGCGTTGAGCAGAGCTTCCAGGCGGCCGGCAGGGCCATCCAGAAACAGGGAGCGGATTGCGCTGGCTTGCGTGTTCATTGCGTTCAGCTAAGCATAGCAGCCCATTGGGAAACACCTCCGTGTCCTCTGTGTCCTGCGTGGCTTAAAAGAAATCAATCACGGAGGACACACGAGGACACGGAGGACGCTCCGGCATCACTCGGACTGATGTATCCTGTCGCGCATGAATGTCGGTCGCCCTTCACCCGTCAACTCGTGGACATCGAGTCCATCACCGGCAACGAGGGCCCGGTGGGCGATTTCCTTCACGCCGAATTGCTCCGGCGAGGCTTTCAGGCGGAGAAGATTCCCGTCGAAGGCACACGCTGCAATGTATTTGCCGTGTTCCCCGAACAGCCGCGGCCGACGGTCGTTTTCTCCACCCACATGGATACAGTCCCGCCATTCATCCCTTCGTCCGAAGATGCTTCGCGTGTGTACGGACGGGGCTCCTGCGATGCCAAGGGAATCATCGCAATCCAGGTGGAGGCGGCTGAACGATTGCGTCAGGAAGGCATTCATGTGGGGCTGCTTTTTGTCGTAGGCGAAGAGCGCGACAGCCTGGGCGCCAAAGTGGCAAACCAGAAGCCGCCGGGCTGCAAGTTTCTGGTGAATGGCGAACCCACGGAGAACCGGGTCGCCGTCGCGTCCAAAGGAACGTTGCGCGTCGAGGTGATCGCGGAGGGACGCATGGCGCATTCGGCTTATCCGGAGCTGGGCGAGTCGGCGATTGACAAACTGCTGGTCGCGCTCACTCGCCTGCGCGCGATGAAGCTGCCGGTGGAGGAGGGCATCGGACCGTGCACGCTCAATATCGGAGTGATCGAAGGCGGCCGCGCCCCCAATGTGATCCCGGACAAAGCGCGGGCGCAATTGCTCTACCGTTTGGTCGGCTCATCCGAGCAATTGAAGCAGGAGATCGTTGCCGCCGTCGGCGATCTGGCGAAGGTTGAGTTTGTGCTGGAAATTCCATTTGTCCGCCTGCGCACTTTGGATGGCCTTCCCACCATGGTCGCCGCGTTCACCACCGACATTCCCGCACTCAGCAATTGGGGACAGCCGCTGCTGGTCGGCCCAGGCTCGATTCATGTCGCCCACACCAATGGCGAATTCGTCGAGAAGAAACAATTGCAGGATGCCGTGGATTTGTATTGCTCGATCGCCCGGCAGCTCTCCGCATGATTTCGATTTCGATTTCGTGATTTGAAGACCGCACCACGCTACTCTGGTTTGCCCGTCACCAGTGAAGTCAGCATCCGCGAACAGCTCGTGACCAGATTGTTCTGCGCACTCCGAGCGACGATCTCGCTCCCGGCCAGCGTCTGCCCAGAACACGCGAACTGGCGGTGCGGTTTCATCTTCCTCCCAAACACAGTGAGTTCCGGCTACCGGCAACTGGAGCGAGAGCAATGGTGGGACTTCGCCGTGGCAGCGGCGTCTTTGTCCGTGAAAGTAAACCCGAAGGCTCACTGTCGTCTGCGCTCGCGCTCGACCAATTGATTGCGAACCGGTTTCGTTGCGCGGGCAAAGCCGGGGCTCCTTTGTCCAGCGTGCGGGCCCGCCTGCGGCGATGGCTGGACTTGCAGCCGCCCGATCACTTCCTGCTCATCGAGCCCGCCCAAGAACTCAGGCGAATCGTAGCGGTCGAGATGCAGAAGGCAGGCACTCTCCCGGTCAGGACACTCAGCGGTGGCGGGGCGGCCTTCTTGTTGGGGGGGAGGAGCCATCATCGGCGGCTTCGCCGGCCGGGACTTTCCGATCTCCACGGCAAAGTAATTTATAAGCGGTAGCTTCGGCGCGGGGACTCTTGCAACGTTTACACTTGAACGATGACCACCCAGACCCTGAACTCGCTCTCCAAGGCATCTTCCGCCTATTTGCGCTCCGCCATGCACCAGCCCATCCAGTGGAATGAGTGGGGCGAGGAGGCCTTTGCCACCGCGCAGCGCGAAAACAAGCCGATCCTGCTCGATATTGGCGCGGTCTGGTGCCACTGGTGTCATGTGATGGACCGCGAATCCTACGACGATCCCGAAGTGGCGCGGATCGTGAATGAACGCTTCGTGGCGGTGAAGGTGGATCGCGATGAGCGTCCCGACATTGACAGCCGCTATCAGGTGGCCGTGAGCGCCATCAGCGGACAGGGCGGCTGGCCGCTGACGGCTTTTCTTACTCCCGACGGCAAGCCGTTTTACGGCGGCACTTACTTTCCTCCCGACGAAAATTATGGACGTCCCAGTTTCAAGCGGGTGCTGCAGTCCATCGCAGACGCCTATCACCAGAAAAATACCGAAGTGGTGGACCAGGCGCAGATGGTGGAAATTGCGATCTCCCGGGCCGAGTCTTTCGCCGGCGGCAGCGGCGAGTTCTCTCCCAAGGTGATTGATGCGATCGTGGAATCGGCGCTCAAGATGTTTGATCCGCAGAATGGCGGCTTCGGCAGCGCGCCCAAGTTTCCCCATCCCGCCGTCCTCGATCTCCTGATGGACCAGTACGCACGCTCGGGAGACGAGAAGCTGCGCGAAGTTTTCGTCCCTACGCTGGAGAAAATGGCGCGCGGCGGCGTCTATGACCAGCTCGCCGGCGGTTTTCACCGCTACTCGGTGGACGAGCACTGGATCGTGCCTCACTTCGAAAAGATGTGCTACGACAATTCCGAATTGCTGAAGAACTATGTCCACGCCTACCAGGTGACCGGATCGGAATTCTTCGCCGCGGTGGCTCGCGACATTGTCCGCTGGATGGATGAATGGCTCAGCGACCGCGAACGTGGCGGGTTTCTACGCCTCGCAGGACGCCGACTACTCGATGGACGACGACGGCGACTATTTCACCTGGACGCGGGCGGAGATGCAGGCTGTCCTGACCGAGGAGGAAGTCGGCGGTCGCGGGTTTGCACTACGACGTCAACGAAGTCGGCGAGATGCACCACAATCCGGAGAAAAATGTTCTGTATGTGCGGGCTTCGCTCGATGAAATTGCAAAGCGCCTGAAGCTGACCGTGGAAGCTGTGCGTGCACTGCTGGAATCCGCCCGGCAGAAGATGTATGCCGCCCGTCTGAAGCGGCCGACGCCTTACGTCGACAAGACCATCTACGTGGGATGGAACTCACTTTGCGTTTCGGCCTACCTGGAGGCCGCGAAGGTGCTCGAGCTCGAGGCGGCCAAACACTTCGCGCTGCGTTCGCTGGACCGCGTCCTCGCCGAAGCCTGGCAACCGGAGCAGGGTCTGCAGCATGTGCTCGCCTATTCCGACCCGGCCGCTGAGCGGCGGCTGGTTCCTGGCCTGCTCGACGATTATGCCTTCACCGCAGTCGCCTGCCTCGATGCCTATGAGGCCACCGCTGACCTGAGCTATTTCAATTTCGCACAGCGCATCATCGACAAGATGGTGGAGCGCTTCTTTGACCCCGTATCTGGCGGATTTTTCGACACCGCCGCAGGCGGAACCGAGAAAGTTTTGGGAGTGCTGGGGACGCGGCGGAAACCGTTTCAGGATTCTCCCGACTCCCGCCGGAAATTCCGTGGCTGCCATCGCTCTGCTCCGGTTGTACGCTTTCACCAACCAGCAAGAGCTATCGCGAGAAAGGCGGAGCAGACTCTGGAGTTGCCGGCTGCGACTGGCGGGGAAGTTCGGGATCTTTGCCGCGACCTACGGCATTGCAGCGGTGCATCTCCTGCAGTCCTCATACCCAGGTCGTGGTCGTTGGAGAAGACGATCTGGCGGAGCAGTTGCGCGCCGTCGCCTCCGGCTTCTTTGCATTTAACAAGACGGTGCTCAAGCTGGCAGCCGAACAAAGTGGTTCCGCAAAATCTGCCGCCCGCACTGGCGGAGACCATACCTCAGCTGCCCGCAGTCAAGGACGGGAAGTCGGTGGCAGTTGTCTGCTCCGGATTCAGTTGTCAGCCTCCGATCGACGGATCCTGAACAACTCCGCCGAACCCTCGACATCGCGCTGAAGAACTGACGCAAAAAGCTAGCCGAACACTCGTCTTGCTACGGACAAAAAAGAGGGCTGACCATGCGATTCGCAATCGGTCAGCCCAGTCAGGTCCAAAAGCCACTTGCGCGGCTCAGTTAACAGCCTTTTACTAATCCCACTTGCCTATCGTTTCGAGCAATTGGGATTGGCAGGATTGCACAGTGGCATCGGGCCCAGTTCTGCATTGAGTATCGGGGTCGCGATTGCCACGTACGTGCAAGCCAAACCTACCATCAGGATCAACATCCTGACCGCACGTTTCATGGTGTTCTCCTTACGCTGCGAGACTCCTGGGAGGAAACCTCACGGTGGCGGAATTATACAGAAGACGCGACCGCCCGTCCAGTCTTTTCTCCAGCGCCGCATCGCGCCGCTCGCGGATTCGCGATTTGAGACGATGGATCTTACATGCGAAAGCTCGTCGAGCATAAGCGCCGCGACGTTCTACTGGCGAGATTTGCCCTGATATCTGGCGGTGGATCGCTATTTTTGTTCAAGTATTAGATGAGGTGTGGACGGAGTGAATCGGCGTGCGCAGGCAGGGTTGAAACAAAATCGGCAGCGACAGTGAAACGTTTAGTGAACCCGACGACTCTGGACTGGAACAGAATGGATGCCGCTTCGGACCGCGAGGGCCGGTTCCGCCGCGGAATCGGGCGCGGCCTTTCTTGGGCGAATAGTCTGCCTGCGTGCGGGAGAAGGCGCGATCAACCATGCTCTCAAACATGGGTATGAGCGAATCAGCTTGCGCCGGACTCTGAATATCGGAAAGGCCTCTCTCCCAACGGTGCGAGCGTAAACAGCTCTGCTTCCGGCGCTCGCGCTGCGCTCTTCATCAGGGAATAACCTAGCCAGACCAGGATGGTAATGTTGTAGGCCACGAGATTGATTACATGGACCGAATTGTCCGACGCATGGCCACTCACATGGAATGCCAGGGTGCCCAGTTCGACTCCCGCGGATAAACCCAGGCCCATCGAAAGTCCGAAACTATGTTGCTTCCACGACACCCCGAGGTACCGGGAAAAAACCAGTAGAAACAAAACGAGTCCAACCTGCGCTACGCGCACGCAACGGGTCACGGTTATCACCGCCTGCACGATCGGCCCCTGGTCCCCTGTGGGACTCGATGCCGCAACCACGAAGGCCACCAGCGACATGACCAAAGCGGCCCACTTGAAAAGTACCGACCCGAGATCTTTCAGAGTGTAGTAAGGGCGGAACACGTCTAGGAAAATTTCGTAAATGACCATGAACCCCAGGACGAGATTAACCGCGGCGCATGCCCAGTAAGACCAGAAAAACACTGTGTAGCTGGCACTGACCCACTGCGACGACATCGGGAACAGGAAGCAAAACGCGAGAATCTGGAAGCAGATGTATGCGAAGAAAACCGGAAAGAGCGCGATGCAGTTTGTAGCGAAACATCGCCGTCGCCACCGCCAGTTGAAGTATGGGGTGGGCGATCCAGAGCGCGGTTTGGTGATCAGCGGTCATCAACCAGTTTTTTCTGCCAGCCGGGGGCGCCACGGTTGACGGAGTGTCTGCGATTAGACTTCTCTTATGCATAAACCTTAGCAGGTCGGCTCCGAGGGTCAATGTACCAAGGTAATCGAAAGTAATGGTTACCGGAACAACTCACGGCAGCTGTGTGGGGACAGCCGCCCTAGGCTGCTCTGATCGAGCAAGGCTCGACGAGTTTTCCTGCCTAAGTCGTCGAGCAGCGCTCGACCAGGGGGCGGCTGTCCCCACATGGTCATCTGAACCTACTGATTTTGATCGAGATAGAACATGTCCAGCACGTGACCCTTGCTGTCGATCAGCAACACCCGCCCGCCGTAGACGACTCGTTCCAGATCGCTGGGTAGCCGGGGCAGTTGCTCTTCACAGGCCAAAGGCAGGGACTGAGCCTGGTTCTGAACCTCGGAAGGCAGGGTTCCGCCGCGGCGTATTTGGCGTTCTGACGCCGGATGGCAGTTCAGGACGCTCGGTTGCGCCGGCGGAAGGTCGGAGGCATGTTCGTTGACACAGCTTCGGATCGTCCGACGATCGCGCAGAGTAAACAACGGCGTATTGTCGTCCGCCGACGCCTCCGAATCCGAAGTTGGAGGAGTATCGGGGGACGGAGGAGCAGGTGCAGGCATCGGGCGGGCGTCATTAGACGAAGGGCTGGACGACGATGGAGGCGTCGGCACGGATGCCGAGGTAGTCACAAAAGTCAGGACCGCTTCCGATTCGACTACCGCCGGCTTCTTGCCGGTGGCCGCGGCCGCGCCCGTGCCGGCGGCCCCGCCTGCCACGGTACCGATTGCGGCACCTTTGCCTCCACCCGCAATAGCTCCGATCACGGCGCCCAGGACCGCACCACCGCCGATCTTGGTGGCATTGCTCTTCGCGTGCGATTCGCCTTTGATCACCAGCGGCTCCACGTTGATCGACGTCGCTACCGTTCCCGAGCTCACGGTATTCAGAACCAGGTCGAGTTCACCGGGTTCACTGAGCCGACCCGTGGGATGCACGTCGGTAACTCGGCCGATGACGTCGGCGCCCTTGGGATAAAGTTCCTTGCCATTCACTTGAATCGCTTCGTCCAGGGTGCCGCGGAATGTGTCTCCCACCTGGGTCTTTTCACTGCTGAGGTTGTCAATCATGCGGACCCGGAGCGAAGTACCAGAGGGAATTTCCAGAGACTTCTGCCCCCGCACGGACGGCGGGGAAATTGCCAGCAGAAGAAATGTCAGCCCAGCACCCACGAGCGAGAAATGCTTGCGATTCATGTCCTTTTCACCTCGTTGAAGTTTCGGTAGGCCAGGCAAAGCGGCGTCTGCTTCTTGGGATGCAGCCCTATGACGCGTGGCTGCACGGAGAATTTTGGCAATCTGCACATCAACTCTGAGTCCCGATGAAAATAAAGTACGAGCATGCCCGAAGATTGGCGGGAATCGTCTCGCGCGGCCGAGTGGTGAGAATGATATTGTAGTCTCCGGAAATATCCAGATCGTCGAGCACCGACGACGAGGCTTGAGGAGCTACGGTGGCGAGATACTCGAGGAAGTCGTGAATTTCCGCTCCTCCCCGATAGTTCTGCGCTACAAAAGACAGTTCAGCATTCGCCTCTGCGAAATGCCAACCTAGCGATGCCGCGACTGTCACAGCATTTTCGTATGCCTCCTCGGAAACGCTCCCCGGTCCGGGATTGTCGAAAACCACGCGCAGCTTGCGTTCATCCTCGCGGCTGAACTCGCGTACCTTCAGCGATCCGGACTTGGCGGTGGCTTTCCAGTCCACGTGGCGGGCCGAATCTTCCGGCATGTACTCGCGAATGAGATACAGATCGTCGCCGCGGCCGCGGGCAAAGCTTTCAGATTCACCGGTGATCAGCGGGATCACTGCAAAGAATTCGTCGGCCGTCTCCACCGGAGGATAAACCAGAATCTCCCGCGCCAGAGCCACCCGCCGCGTCTTGGTGAGAAAGGCGAAGGGAAAACGGGTGGCGAGGCCAAAGCTGTTCTGTTGATACCGTCCGCGGCGTGGAAAGCACAGTTCCAACTCGGCCGTGAGTTCAGCGGCCGCCGGAATGTACGGAAAATAAGCCGACCCGGTGAAGATTCCGGGCGGAGTCGCGCCGCTGTCGGCGACGCGGCGAAACTGGCGGTCCGGCAGTCTCACCCACTGTTTATCCACGGGTCGCCCCGGCGGGAAGCCGAAAGTCGTGGGCACCGATCGCCACTTCGCCTGGCGTTTTTGCTTGAGCGGCACCACGCTGATGGAGAATGAAGGCAGCCACCGGCGGCGGTTCCGGATTACGATCTTTCCCAGCATAGGCCGCCCCGCGAAGACTTGCCCGGGCGAACGGACATCCAGCTCCAGATCACGCAGCACGATCGCCGAGGCCACGCCCGACACCAAAATGGCCGCGAGCATCGCCGCCACAATCACGTATAGCAGGTTGTTGCCGGTATTCAGGGCCGCAACCCCGATCAGAAGGACGGTTACGACGTAGATGATGCCGACTCCGGTCACGTCGTAGTTGAGAGCGTCACGAACGCGGCCGCCTGCAACCCGGCGCGCCAGGTACGGAACTGTGGTTAGTCCCACCACAACGGCCAGCGTCAGTGCGATCGAAGCCAGGATGACCGTGGTCCATAGGCTGCCCGATTCGCGTGCCACGGTGGAGAAGAGCGCGGCCGCGAAAGCCAGAACCAGTCCCAGCAGGGCGAATAGGAAACGCTTCCAGATCTCGGGGATGTCAAAATGCAGGGAACGGGCGCGCGAACCGATAGTGTCCGCCGGAGCCGGCGTTGCGGAGATTGCGGGATCAGCCATGTGCGCGATTTGCTGTTTCGAGGTTAGCACCGCCCCGACGGAGCATCAATCCGTTTTGGGTTGACCAATAATGCGCCGTAACCATGCTGTCGCCTTTTCGGTCGCCAGGTCCGCGGTGCGGCTGATCTTCGGAAAACGCTCGCGCAATCTGGTCAGGAGGCGATGGGCCCAAACATATTCGGACGACAGGATGATCAGGCCAACCAGCAGAAACAGCACGCCCTGCAGGACGGGCAGAAACAGGCCCACGATTCCCAACACGATGAATGCCCAGCCCACAATCAGGACCAGGATTCGCTTGGTATAGGCTTTCACGGCAAAAATCTCTCTCTTAAGTTCTCTCCTCAAAGTATCAGGCGGGCTGCGATTGTGGCGGAAATACGTTTGGGACACAGGATGTAGTCAGCGGTCTTCCCACGAATTTCTGGACAGGAATCCGATCACCGATGAGTTGAATCGCTCTGGAGCCTCTTCGTACGGCAAATGCCCGACGCTGTCAAAGGTCTCGACCTCGCTATGCTTGAATTGCTGGCGCAACCGCTCCGCCGAATCAGGACTGACCGCTGTGTCCTTGCTGCCCCAGAGAATCAGCGTTGGGATATTTGAAATGCGGGGCAGCGCCGATTCCAAATCCGCAAGATCTCGGTTCCATGACTTCACTACGCCCAGCCCATAGTTAAGGGTCCCGGGAATCTTGAAAGCAGCCGAATAGCCAGCGAGCGTGCCGGGCGAGATACGCCCAGGGTCGCCGTAAAGACGACGCAGCAACGTGTCGTGGATGATTCCCAGGCACGGTTCGCAGCGCAGGAGCATCCACGAAACGGGCGCGCTACTGAGGAAAGGGGCGAGGCGCCGGCCGTGGGCCGACCACGGGTTCACGGGAGCAACCAGGATCAGACTCCGCACCCGCTCCGGTGCCAGAGCCGCCGTCCTCATGGCGATCGCACCGCCATGCGATGTTCCCAACAGATCGCAGGACTCGACCCCAACATTGTCCAGAAAGCGCAGCAGACGTTCAGCGTGAGCGCGGAAGCCACCAGTTGGGTTGGCTGGCCGGTCGGAAAAACCGGCGCCCGGCATATCCACCGCGTATACCGTGGCTTTCTCCGCTAGTGCGGGCAGGGCGAATCGCCAGGAGAAAGAGTATCCCAGCAATCCATGCAACAGAAGTAACGGCGGACCGGAGCCGCCGCGAAGGTAGCGCATGCGGTAGCCATCGAGCTCGGACCAGCATTCGTCAGCCGGTGTTGCGTCGTGGAGCCTGGTTTGGATTTCTGTTCCCTGAGTCATCTGGGTTTTGTTTTCTTTTCTCTCCGGACAACTCTGTAACCGCGGCAATCCTCTATATAAGTGATATCGCCTCTATTGCCTTTTTTCGCGGGGAGCTTTGGCTCTCCGCATTTTTGTTTCGGCTACGCCGGCCGTTTCTTCCGCAATACTTTCTTGAGTACACGTATGCCTTTGTCCACGTGCTTTTCCTGCAGCAGGAAGGGCGGCAGAAAACGCAGGACCGAGTCCTGCGTGCTGTTGAAGAGCACGCCTTCAGCGAACGCCTCTTCGACGATCGGACGCGCCGGAACGGCGAGTTGCAGACCTTGGATGAGGCCTCGCCCCCGAACTTCCTTGACCGCAGCGTGACGCCCGGCCAAAGCCTTCAATTGCTCTTGCAAATACGTTCCCACTCGCATCACATTCTCCAGCAGCTTTTCCTCTTCGACGATTGCCAGGTATTCGAGCGCGACGCGACAGGCCAGAGGACCTCCTCCGAAAGTTGTTCCGTGCTGTCCGGCCGAAATCGCAGAGGCAAATTCTTCCTTGGCCAGAAATGCACCCAGCGGCAGGCCCGCGGCGATGGGTTTGGCTATCGCGACGATGTCCGGCGTCACCCCGAATGCCCGATAAGCAAAGATGGTTCCGGTACGGCCGAGGCCGCATTGGATCTCATCGAAGATCAGGGCCGCGCCATGACGGTCGGCCAACGCTCGGCACTCTCGTAGAAATTCGGTCGAACATTCGTAGATGCCGCCTTCGCCGAAGATCGGCTCAAGGACAATGGCGCAAGTCTGGTCGTTGATGGCGGCGCGCAACGCTTCGAGATTGTCGCGTGGGACAAACTTGACGTCTTCGAGCAGCGGTTCGAACCCCTTGCGATATTTGTCCTGCCCGGTGAGCGACATGGCGCCGAAAGTTCGTCCGTGATACGAACCTTCGAGGGCGACCAGTCGGCTCTTGGCTTCTCCCCCGGCGCGGTGCCCGGCCAACCGGGCCAGCTTGATCGAGCCCTCGATGGCCTCGGTGCCGCTGTTGGAGAAGAATGCGCGATTCAAGCCCGAGAGCTGGCAGAGTTTCTCGGCCAGGCGTCCCTGGTACTCGTTGTAGTAGAGATTGGAAAAATGTATCGCCCGAGCCGCCTGCTCGCGAATAACCTTCACCACGCGGGGATGGGCATGGCCGAGGGCGTTCACCCCGAGGCCGGCCACGAAATCGAGGTAACGGTTGCCTTCGCAGTCATACAGAAAAACTCCCTTGCCCCGGTCAAGAGCGATGGGGTAGCGGTTATAGGTCGGCAAGAGGAAGCGACGCTCGCGCTCGATGATGTCGTCGGTTTTAGTCATGGGAAGCAGCAATTCTAGTCGGACTCGGCCTGCTATGGGACTCTCTTTGCGTCGAACAAAATCCGTTCTTTCGACGCCATTCGTACAGGTCTGCGGCTTACCCTTAAGCTTCTGGTGCGCATGGAGTTACCAAACCTCACAGAAGCCTTCCAAAAAACATAGCTTTACTTCCACAGCGCTTCTATAATCAGTAAAGTCTTTTGGTTAAAACGAGTTAGAGGTTCTCCCTTGCGCCCTGGCGTGGCCCCCGACGTGCTTAACCATCTTTCGGGTCTTTCCCCCGCCCTCAACCAGGAGCCGTTGCGGTCGATGAACCGGGACTTCCAAATCCGCTTTACAGCCGGCCTGCTGATTCTTTTGACCACGGCCGCAGTAGTTTTGGCCTGGATCAATTTCCAAAAAGAAGCTGAGTTCCAGATTCCTTCTGACGGCGTCTGGTGGATGGAACAGGCGGGAAACGACGGCGGCCTGGTCGCCAACCGCGTGGAGCCGAACGGCCCGGGCGACAAGGCCGGGATTCGAACCGGCGACCGGCTGACCGCGATCAACCAGCATGACGTGAAGGACACCACAGCCCGGATGCGGCAAGTATACCGGGTAGGAGCATGGTCGAAGGCGACTTATTCACTGGTGCGACAGTCGGTCCCGCTCGACACGACCGTTATCCTGATACCCGCCGAACGCTCGCTGAATTTCTGGCTGCGCTTCATTGCCCTGATCTATCTCGGCATCGGGCTCTATGTTCTGCTGCGGCGGTGGACGGCGCCGAGTTCCACCCACTTCTACATCTTCTGCCTGGTGTCGTTCATTTTTTACGCCTTCAAGTTCACCGGGAAACTGAACCAGTTTGACTGGATCATCTACTGGGGCAACGTTACGGCGTGGTTGCTGCAGCCGGCGCTGTTCCTGCACTTCGTCTTGACCTTCCCGGAGAAGCGCGGGTTTGTCCGCAAACATCCGCGGATCATTTCTGCAATTTATGTCCCCGGAATACTGCTGCTCGGAATGCACATATTCGCACTCCGGGTGCTGAAAGCCAGCGAGCGAGTGCGCTGGAACCTCGACCGGATACAGATGGGCTACCTGGCCCTGTTCTTCGTAATCGCGGCGGCCGTGTTGTGGGACAGCTACCGCCGGGCCGGTACGCCGATTCTCCGTCAGCAACTGAAGTGGGTGACGCGGGGCACCATTCTCGCGATCGCGCCCTTCACGCTGTTCTACGTGGTCCCTTATCTGACCGGCGCAATGCCGAGTTCGGCAATGAAAGTTTCGGTTCTCTCGCTAGGTCTGCTGCCGCTGACGTTCGGATACGCCATCTTCCGCTACCGTCTGATGGACGTTGACCTGATTTTCAAGCGCGGCATGGTGTACACGCTGGCGGCAGCCGCAATTGTCGGAGTTTACTTCGCGGTGGTTGCGGGCGTGGCTGAACTGGTCCACACCCAGGTGCCGAGTTCGGGACCGGTCGGTCTGGTTCTGGCCATGGTGGTCACGGCCTTGCTGTTCGATCCGGTGCGCAAATGGATCCAGGAGCGCATCGACCAGTTCTTTTATCGCACCCGCTACGACTATCGCAAGACGTTGATTGAATTTGGACGCGAGCTCAGCGCGGAAACCGATCTGGACCGGATGCTGAGTTCGGTGGTCGATCGCCTGTCGCGGACCTTGCTGGTGGATCGCATGGCTATTTTCCTGTCGGCCGGCGAGCCACCCCAGTTCCTGCTGGCGACGTCGTTCGGCATGACCCAGACCAGCGGGCTGGACTTGAACTTCCTGAGCGCTCCGCGCCCCGAGACCGAGGCGGGACATCTTTTCCTCGAGAACGTACACCAGGTCCCGCGCGAGACCGCCAGCGCGCAGCAGACCATCGCCAAGCTTGACTTGAATTACTACATTCCCTGTCGCGCGCAGCAACGCACGATTGCATTTCTTGGCCTGGGCAAGACAGTGGAAGGCGATTTCCTGACCAGCGAAGACATCGAGTTGCTGGAAACCCTTGCCGGCTACATCGGCATCGCCATCCAGAATGCCCGGTTGTACGCGTCACTCGAACAGAAAGTGGCCGAGTACGAACGCCTCAAGGACTTCAACGAAAATATCGTTGAGTCGATCAACGTAGGCGTCATGGCGGTTGACCTGGCGGACCGCATCGAATCCTGGAACTCGCAGATGGAAGTCATGTACGCCCTGCCCCGCTGGCAGGCGCTGACCCGGCCCTTGAGCGAGGTATTTCCCGCGGAGTTCGTGCGAGAGTTCTACCGCGTACGGCAGAATCCCGGGATCAACAACCTGTACAAGTTCCGCCTGGCGACGCCAACCGGCGAGAGCCGCATGGTGAACGTTGCCATCGCGCCGCTGGTTACGCGGAAGTTCAACGTGATCGGGCGACTGATCATTGTGGACGACATCACGGAACGCATTGACCTGGAATCGCAACTCTCACAGGCTGACAAGCTTTCCTCGATCGGTCTGCTCGCCGCCGGGGTGGCGCACGAAGTGAACACGCCGCTGGCCGTCATTTCCTCCTACGCCCAGATGCTTTCCAAGCAGTTGCAGGACGATCCGCACAAGGGCGGGCTGCTCGAAAAAATTACCCGGCAGACCTTCCGGGCCTCGGAGATTGTGAACAATCTGCTGAATTTCTCGCGCACGAGCGGCACGGAATTCACCGATGTGAACATCAACAAGATTATCGGCGACACCATGGCGCTGCTGGAGCACCAGTTCAAGATCACCAAGATCAGGGTCGAGGACGAACTGGCCGACCATCTGCCTCTGATCAATGGCAATTCTGGACGCCTGCAGCAAGTCTTTCTGAATCTGTTCTTGAATGCTCGGGATGCCATGCCCGAAGGTGGGACCCTTCGGGTGGCCACATCGAATGGCGATGGCGTGAGCGTAGTCGTGTCCGACACGGGGACCGGCATTGCGCAGGAACACATCCAGCGCATCTACGATCCGTTTTTCACTACCAAGTCTTCGCCGCGCGAGGGCCAGGGCAAAGGCACAGGACTGGGCCTGTCGGTGACCTACGGAATTATTCAGGAGCATGCCGGAAAGATTCGCGTGGAAAGCTCGCCCGGCCAAGGCACAACTTTCTACCTGGATTTCCCGCTGACGAGGAAGGCTGTCAATGTCTGAACTGGCCACGATGCCGCGACATAGCGTGGGTGAGAGCGCGTCCGCGGGTTCCGTGCTGATCATTGACGACGAGGCCGCCATCCGCGAGTCGCTGGAGACTCTGCTGGAGATGGAAGGCTACGACGTGCAGTCGGCCGCCACCGCTGACGAAGGTCTGACTCGCATCGGAAACCGCCCCTACGACCTCGTCCTGCTCGACCTGGCGCTCCCCGACCGCAATGGCATTGATCTGCTGGCGGAGCTTCACGTTCATGACCCGCAGCTGGCTGTCATCATGATCACCGCCTACGGCACAGTCGAAAATGCGGTCAAGGCGATGCAGGCCGGGGCCACAAATTTCGTCCAGAAGCCGTGGGACAACGAAAAACTGCTGGCCGACATTCGCACCGCCGTAGCTCGCCATCGGACGGAAGCGGAGAACGTTCAACTCAAGCGCGCCCTCAAGCAGCGTTACAACTTTGAAAACATCGTGGGCAAGAGCGAGCCCATGCTGAAGATCTTCGATCTGGTGGCGCAGGTGGCCCCCAGCCGCTCCACTATACTTTTGCAGGGTGAGAGTGGAACCGGCAAAGAGCTGATCGCCAAAGCCATCCATTTGAACTCGCCGCGGCGCGACCGGGCGTTTGTCCCTGTAAATACCGGTTCGATGCCGCCGGACCTGCTCGAATCCACACTGTTCGGACACGTCAAGGGCGCATTCACCAGCGCCATCGCGTCGAAAAAGGGCCTGTTCGAGATTGCTGACCGGGGAACTCTGTTCCTCGACGAAATCGGCACCATGGGTATGGACACGCAGAGCAAGATTCTGCGCGTGCTGCAAGACAGAAAATTCATGCATCTGGGCGGCGTTCACGAAATTCAGGCCGATGTGCGCATCATCGCGGCCACTAATGTCGACCTGAAACAACTGGTTCGCGAAGGCAGGTTCCGTGATGATCTGTTCTATCGCCTGAACGTCATTACGGTTGACCTTCCGCCGCTACGACAACGAAGAGAAGACATCCCTCTGCTGGTGGATTTCTTCCTGACGAGGTATTCGGAAGAAAACGAACGTCCGCGCCGGAGAATGACGCCGGAAGGGCTGCGCCCGCTGCTCTCCTATTCGTGGCCGGGAAACGTTCGCGAACTGGAAAATGTAATTGAGAGGGCAGTCGTTCTCTCCTCCAGCCAGGACGTCGGTGCGGATCTTCTCCCCGACGTGATCGTGGGCCGTGGCACTCCAGTGCCGATGATGGAACATCGCGGCGATGCTTCCCTGTTCGACATCGTGGAAGACTGCGAACGCCACATTATCCTCGACATGCTGGAGAAATGTAACTGGAACCAGACCGAGGCCGCCGAACGCTTCCACGTGCCGCTCTCCACCCTGAACCAGAAAATCAAGCGTCTGAATATTGAGATCAAGAAGAAGGTTCGAGAGTAGAAAGCGGGCGTCAGACGGCGGACCTCGGTTATTCCCCTCCATTGCAGTCTAGTAAGAGACAGTCCGCGCCGTATTGTCTCCAGGCAATCTCTGAAACCGTCTAAATCCCAGGTCTGAGGTCTGAGGTCCGAGGTCTGCTATAGTTCCTCCAGATAGAGGCCACACCGCATGGCAGCTGGGGACATACAGATCCCGCTCAGATCGCCCGCTGAATTCGCCAAGGAGAAGGTCAAGGCGCTCCAGGACTACGCCTTGCTCGTCGGGCAGTCCCTGGCCAATCTTTTCCGCCGACCGTTGTACGTCACCGACATGATTCAGCAGGCCGACCTCATCGGCGTCGGTTCGCTGCCCATCGTGATCCTGACCGGTGGCTTCACCGGTGCGGTTCTCGCGCTCAATAGCGCCAGCACGCTTTCGCGCTTCGGCTCCCTTACCCTTATCGCCCAACTGGTATCGGTCGGAATGGTCACCGAACTGGGGCCGGTCATCACCGGGCTCATGGTTGCGGGCCGTAACTCGTCCGGTATGGCCAGCGAACTGGGCTCCATGACCGTGACTGAGCAGATTGATGCCATGCGCGCGCTGGGCACCGATCCCACGAAAAAACTGGTGACGCCGCGCGTGGTGGCCACGGTGGTCATGCTGTTTTTTCTGACCATCATCTCCGACCTGCTCGGCCTGGTGGGCGGAAACATGGTTTCGAGCCTCCTGCTGGGCTTGGATTCGCGGCAGTATTGGACCTCCGCCTGGCAGTCACTGGTGTGGCGCGACGTAACCACTGGACTCATCAAGCCTGTCCTCTTCGGATTCGTTATCTCCACCGTCGGCTGCTATTTCGGCATGTCGACCCGCGGTGGTACGCAAGGTGTGGGTCGCTCAACCACCCAGGCTGTCGTGGTCGCCTCAGTATTGATTCTGGTTGTCGATTTCTTTGTCACTAAGCTGCTCATTACTCTGTTGGGGTACCGATAACGATGTCTGCGCCGACACTTCCGCTCGACACACCCACTCCTCCAGCCAAGCAGAAGGGCAGCGAAGCGATCCACTTCGAGAACGTGACTCTCGCATTTGACGACAAGGTGGTCCTCGACAACATTTCTTTCCGGCTCCCGCACGGGGAAACGAAGGCCATTTTCGGAGTCGCAGGATCAGGCAAGAGCACCATTCTCAAGCTGGCCCTGGGGTTGATAAAACCCGACTCAGGCCGCATCTACGTGCTTGGCGAAGAAGTGACGGAGATGACCGAAGAGGCCTTGTTCGACTTGCGGCGACAAATCGGGATGGTGTTTCAGGAGAGCGCGCTGTTTGATTCGCGCACCGTGCGGGAGAATGTCGCCTTCCGTTTGATGGAGGAAGGCAGTGTCTCTGAAGATGAGATCGAGCGCCGGGTGCGCGAGGCACTAAGCTTCGTCGAACTGGAGCGGACCGTGGACATGTTCCCCTCGGAACTTTCCGGCGGAATGCGCCGCCGGGTGGCCATCGCGCGCGCTATCGTCACGCAACCCGAAATCCTGCTCTACGATTCGCCCACCGGCGGGCTGGACCCAGTGACGTCCACCACCATCGTGGAACTCATCGTGAAACAGCGCGACGTGTACAAGACCAGCGCGCTGATGGTCACGCATCGCCTGCAGGACGCGTTCATCATGGCCACGCACTACTTCGACCGCCAGTCGAACAAGATGATGCCGCTGCCTAAGGGAGTCCACTGCGAAGTGCCCATGGCTTTTCTTATTCTGCGGGACGGGAAAGTCATCTTCGATGGCGACGTGGATGAGTTGGCGCGCACGCGGGACGAGTACATTCGCGAGTACATTGCATAGGGGCTTCTAGCTCCTGGCTTCTACCTACCTGTCATTGAGAATTGATCGAAGCAGGCTAGCTGGCTTTGGCGTCCTCTACTGGCGACTGGCGGCGAGCAGCTAGGTTAGTTTCCATGCGCTTCAGAAACTCGCGGCTCTTCTTCGTACTCATAATCAAAGATTCGATACCAACCAGGAATTGCTGGTTCTTCATCTTCTCTCGAATCTCTTTCACAAACGGCCTTACCTTGGCGTAGATCAGGACCATCTCTCCGCAAAAGCTGGGTTCGAGGAACAGTTCCCGGTTCAATGCGCCGTGGTTCACCAGGGAGGAAGCAATACCCCAGTACCCCATCACCTGCCGCAGCCAGTTGTTCTCCGGAGTCCCAAACGCACCTGAGACTTTCATGAAGTCGTCCGCAGACTGAGGAGAGAATGTCACTACCCACCAATGACGCGCTTTGCGCAGCTCAGGTTCGCGGCGGAGATCGTACAGTTTCAGAATCAGTTGTGCATCGGCAGCAGTCGGTTTTGCCATTCAATCCTCGCAGGTATGCCCGGGCAGAGTCTGGCCCGGCTGGATATTTCAACTTAAGTTGTGGATGATGCCGAAGCCGCTTCCACCGGTACCTCGCGCTCGAAGTCGCATTCCTTGTTCAGACACGCGATCACCGGACCCGCCTTCAGCATTTTCTCCACCAGATATTCGCTGCCGCAACTCGGACACTTTTCCGCCAGCGGTTTGCCGGCGGACGTGAACTTGCACTTAGGATAATTTCCGCAACCGTAGAAAGTGTTGCCCTTGCGCGCCTTTTTTTCCACGAGGTCGCCATCTTTGCAGAGCGGACACTTCACCCCGATGAAGTTCTGCTTCACATACTTGCACTCGGGATATCCGCTGCAGGCGGTGAACTCGCCGAAACGGCCGTGACGGATCATCATGTTGCGGCCGCATTTGGGGCAAAGTTCGTCAATCGGAATGTCGGGAACTTTCTTGCCTTGATCGAGCCGGCGAGTGGTCTTGCAATCGGGATATCCGGTGCACGCCATGAACTGGCCGAAGCGGCCCCGCTTCAGGACCATCACCCGCCCGCAGTTCTCGCAATATTCTTCCTGTGTGGTTTCTTGAATGTCCGCTGAATCCAGGTCGGGCAGGTTGATCGGATTTTCCTTGGTGAAGGTGCAGCTTTCCGGATTCTCCTTGTCGTACGAGCTACAGGCGTAAAACGATCCGTGCTTGCCCCACTTGATCACCAGCGGAGAGCCGCAGCGCTCGCACTTCTCGTCCGTCGGCTTCTCCATCCGCTTGATGTTCTCCATATGCTTTTCGGCATAGCGGAGGTCTTTGGCGAACCTCTTGTAGAAGCCGGCCAGTGCGTCAGTCCACGTTTCCTTGCCTTCTTCAATCTCGTCAAGCTCTTCTTCGAGGCGCGCGGTGTACTCGACGTCGAAGATGTCGCGGAAATTCTCCACCAGCAGATCGGTCACCACCAATCCGATTTCGGTGGGGGAGAATTTGCCGCCCAGCTTCTGCACATACTGCCGCTCCTGAATCGTGCTGAGAATCGCGGAGTAAGTCGAAGGACGGCCAATACCGCGCTCTTCCAGTTCTTTGACCAGCGACGCTTCGTTGTAGCGTGGCGGCGGCTCGGTGAAGTGCTGCTCCGGCTTCAGTTCCCGTAGCGTGAGCTTCTGTCCAGGCTCGAGCGGCGGCAGCTTATGCTTGAGCTCTTCCTCTTCTTCGTCCTTGGCGTCCTTCGCTTCTTCGTAGACTTTCAGGAAGCCGTCGAATTTGAGGACCGATCCCGTCACACGGAACCAGAAAGTGTCGGCGCCGGATTTGGCATCAATATCCACAGTGGTCTGGTCGAAGACCGCGGGGGTGATCTGCGAGGCTACGAAGCGCTGCCAGATCAGCTTGTAGACCTTGAATTCGTCTTCCTTCAAATACTGTTTGATCTGGTCGGGATGGCGCATCGCGGAGGTCGGACGAATCGCTTCGTGCGCCGCCTGCGCCGCCTTCTTCTCTTTGTAGACGTTCGCCGGCTCAGGCAGGTAGTCTTTGCCGTACTGCGTTGTGATGTACTCGCGCACTTCCGCCAGCGCTTCATTGGAAACGCGGGTGGAATCGGTACGCATATAAGTAATAAGACCGACCGAACCTTCCTCCCCCAGTTCCACGCCTTCATACAAACGCTGCGCGATCATCATGGTGCGCTTCACGCTGAAACGCAGTTTGCGCGAGGAATCCTGTTGCAGCTTGCTGGTGGTAAACGGCGGAGTTGCGTTGCGCCTCCGCTCTTTGCGATCGACGGTGCGGACCAGCCAGTCGGCTTTTTCGAGCGCAGCGCGTATTTTCTCCGCATCCTCGCCGTTGTTGACTTCGACCTTCTCTTCACCTTTGCCGACGAAGCGGGCATCGAACGCCGGAGGCCTGGGTCCGGCCAGATGAGCGTCTATGGTCCAGTATTCAACCTTCTGGAAAGCCTTGATTTCTCGCTCGCGTTCAACAATCAGCCGCAGCGCAACAGTCTGGACCCGGCCAGCGGACAACCCGCGTCGCACCTTGTCCCACAACAAAGGTGAGACCTGGTAACCCACCAGGCGGTCGAGGACACGACGTGCCTGCTGCGCATTTACCAGGTTCTGATCGATGTCGCGGGGATGCTCGAAAGCCTCTTGCACGGCGCGCTTGGTGATCTCGTTAAAGGTCACGCGGCGGATGCGATCGGGTTCGTCGCCTTCCTTCTTCTTCTTTTTCTTCTTGCCTTTGTTCTCCTGGCCCAGTTCTTCGGCCAGATGCCAGGCGATGGCTTCGCCTTCGCGATCTGGGTCGGGCGCCAGGTAGATGTTGTCCGCGGACAAGGCCAGCTTCTTCAGCTTGGCGAGAACTTTCTCCTTGCCGGGAATGACGATGTATTCCGTTTCGAATTCGTTGTCGATGTCGACACCCAGCGTGCTCTTGGGCAGGTCTTTCACGTGGCCAAACGATGCTTCGACAACGAAGCCTTTGCCCAGATACTTCTGAATGGCCTTCGCCTTGCCGGGTGATTCGATAATGACTAAACCTTTAGACAATGTGTCCTCTGATCATGATTACTGGTTTTGAAGCTAGCATGAATGCCGTGGTGGCAACAAGTTTTGTGAATTAGCTTCCTGGCTTCTGGCTACTGGCTCCCAGCTCAAACGTCGGCCGACAGAGGCTGCACGAAAGAGGCCAGCATGCTCTGAATTTCTAGCACCATCGTTTCTAAATCCTTGAAGTCATCTGCCGACAAAAACTGCAAATCCTGGCGAGAAGCAAGTGGCACTCCACTTCATTTGCTGAGCCTCGCGCGATTTGCAGCAAACGCCTCATTTCCGGGTCTGACCTGCTCCCGCAGCCCTGAGCGATGCTTGCCCCAACAGAGGAGGCGGCTCGGTGAAGCTGACTGGTCAATCCGTACATTTCTTCTTTCGGGAAGCCACGAGTCATCTTGTATACGCTCAGAGTCAACGCGTAAGCCTTTTCCCACACGCACAAGTCTTTGACGCCATATGCAAAGCCTCCTCTACAGAGCTAGAAGCTAGCAGCTAGAAGCTTTTACAAAATTCTTCCCCGGCATCTGCTTTAACTTTCCCGCCAACTCCAGATCGAACAATGCGGCGAATATTTCGGACAAAGGCATGTCCAGTTCCAGCAACGCCACAATCTTGTCGATGCGGGTGGCTCCGTCGGCTTTCAGGAGTTTCAGCATCTTTCTTTGGTGTGGAGCGGCTCGCTTTCCCCGAATAGAGATGCAGTCCTGCCCGCCTGCGATTCATCGCCGGTGGCGGGGGTCAGCGCAAGTCGTACTGCTGTAGGGAGTTCTTCCCAAACGTCTTCTCACGTCGCAATCAGCTTCGCGCCCTGTTTGATCAGTGTGTTCGGGGCCCACGAATTCTTGTTAGTCACGTTGCCGGGGACGGCGAAGACCTCGCGATTCTGCTCCAGCGCACCGCGCGAGGTGATCCGGGTGCCACTGTATTCCGCGGCCTCCACCGTCAGTACGCCGATTGAAATTCCGCTGATGAAGCGATTTGCGAAGGGGGAAGTTTTGCGGAGGGGCGAACGTGTTCAAGGGAAATTCGGAGATCAAGGCGCCGCCCAGGGCCAGCATCTGCTCCGTGATCCGGCTGTTTTCCTTGGGATAAATAATGTCCACGCCGGTGCCGAAAACCGCGACCGTTTGCCCCTTGGCGTGAATGGCGCCGCGATGCGCGGCAGCGTCAACGCCCGGGCCAAGCCGCTGAAAATTGCCAGGCCCCGGTGCGCGAGATCGCAGGCCATCCGCCCGGCCATCCCCAGCCTATTAGGTGTGGGATGACGCGTGCCCACGACCCGCGATCCCCGGGTGGGCAATCGCCTCGATATTCCCGCGTACATAAAGGATAAACGGCGGATCGTAGATCTGCTTGAGCGGCGCCCGATAGGTGGAATCATCCTGACAGACGACGGAAACACCTCCGGCCGCTACGCGTCTCATCTCGTCATGGGCCAGTTCCATCGATTGGCCAGTACCGAGCGATTGGTGCGGAGACGGTTGGATGCCGGTCGCTTCGAGTTCGGTCAGCGACGCCTTCAAGATGTTCTGGACGCCGCCGAAGGGTTCGACCAGCCGCCGCGCCCGGGTGGACCGAGGCGCGGGGTTAGGACAAGGGCCAGCCACTGCAGGGACTTTCGCTCGGTCTGGGACACACGGCCAGGGCTTCGGGCGTGTCACCACCTCCACATCGCCGGACGACTCGCGGACTCTTACAACCGCAAAAAGCGTCTGTTAAAATCAAACATTCAAGTAGAACAATGGCTGCATGAAACGCCTTCGTATTTCCGCGATTTCCTACCTTAATACTGCCCCGCTGATGTGGGACTTCGAGCATGGAGACGCGGGCGCCGCCTTCGATATCTCCTATACAGTGCCTTCGCGATGTGCCGCTGACCTGGCTGCGGGATCGGCGGATATTGGCATCATTCCGGCGGCCGCTTATGCCAGCATTCCGGGGCTGGCTATCCTGCCCCGTGTGGCGATCGCCTCAAGAAGGCCGGTCCGCTCCATCCTTCTGGTAAGCAAGGTCCCTCTGGACCAAATTCGGTCTGTCGCCCTCGATACTTCTTCCCTTACTTCCGTGGCGCTGACCAAGGTATTGTTCGCGAAACGGTGGGGCACAGGCAGGAGCTTCACTCCCATGGCGCCTGATATAGAGAAGATGATGGCGGAGCACGACGCGGGCCTGGTGATCGGCGATCCTGCGCTTAAGGTGGATCGCTCCCGGTACCGGACCTACGACCTGGCCGAAGAATGGATTCGCCTGACCGGCAAACCTTTTGTCTTCGCGCTGTGGGCAGTACGGCAGGTGGCGTTAAGGAATGCTCCACCGGCCCTCGACCTGGCTGCCATATTTCAGGAGTCGCGTGACCATGGCCTGCAGCCCGCCAGCCTGGACCGGATCGCTCGGGAATGGGCGCCACGCCTGGGTTTGAGCGAGGCCGAGATCAGAGTCTATCTGACTGAGAATATCTACTATGATCTTGATCCCGCGTGTCTGGACGGGTTGCAGCTCTTCTACCGTTATGCCAGCGAGTGTGGAGTTCTGCCGGCAGCGCCCGAATTGCAGTTTCTCGATGTCGCCAAAATTGCCGCCAGTTAGCAGCTCATCCATTCTGGCCGTACGACTCGTAACTTAAAATGCTGCTCTAAGGTGGAAATGCTAACCCAGCTTCATTTTTTGATCGCCGCGTCGGTGTGGAGCTGGCTTCGGCACCTGGGTGGCGTGGGGCTGGTCCTGTTGGGACTGGCAGACAACTCAGTCGTCCCCTTGCCGGGGAGCATGGACGTTCTGACCATTCTTCTGGCCGCTCGCCACAGCCAGTTGTGGTGGTATTACGCCTTTATGGCCACCGTGGGCGCAGTCGTCGGCGGGTACATTACATACGGACTGGCCCGGAAGGGCGGCAAAGAAGCCTTCGAGCGCAAGCTGTCGAAGAAAACAGCCGCGAAAGTCTTCCAGCGATTCGAGCGCTGGGGGTTCTTTGCCGTGGCGGTACCCGCCGTGTTGCCGCCTCCTTTTCCGATTGTTCCCTTTCTGCTGGCCGCTGGCGCCATGCAATACTCCCGCCAGAAATTTGTGGCCGCGCTGGCGTTGGGACGGGGAGTTCGCTTCACCATCGTGGCTGGGCTGGGAGCGATTTACGGCAGGCACATCCTCAGATTCTTCTCCAGATATTACAAGCCAGCACTATTTACGCTTATCGGGTTGGCGGTGATCGCCGGAATTATTTCTGTCGTCCAGTATTACCGCCACAAAAGCAGGATCGCCACGGCTTAGATGGTGTGTGGCTTTTCTGTGAACTCGTTTCCCTACTGGGCGTAGCCGGTTTGGAGATAGCCCTCCACGTCCGTTAGAATCTCTGCAGCCGTTCGTAAACCATGCCCCTTACCAAAGAGCAAGCCCTCGACCTGTTCCGCTCCGACGACCTTATCGGAATCGGCATGGAAGCTGACGCGGTCCGTCGCAGGCTTCATCCCGAAGGGGTTGCGACCTACGTCATCGACCGCAACATTAATTACACCAATTTCTGCACCGAGTACTGCACCTTCTGCGCTTTTTACCGGCCTTTGAAAGGCCCCGCTGCCAAAGAGGGATACATTCTCGAGTTCGACACCATCTACGACAAGATTCGAGAGACCGTTGAGCTCGGCGGTACGGGCGTGCTGATGCAGGGCGGATTGCATCCCGATCTCAAAATCGACTGGCACGAGAAAATGCTGAGTGGCATCAAGCAACGCTTCCCCAAGGTTCATCTGCATTGCTACTCGGCGTCGGAAGTCATCGCCATCGCGGAATACAGCGAATTGAGTATTCGCGAGACCATCATTCGCCTGCGCGACGCTGGACTTGATTCCATTCCCGGCGGCGGCGCGGAAATCCTCGACGATGAAGTCCGGTACAAGATCGCCCGCCTCAAGTGTCTGACCGAGGACTGGATCAACGTGCATCGCACGGCGCACCAGTTGGGCATGCGCACCACCGCCACGATGATGTTCGGCGTGGGCGAAAACATCGAAAATCGGGTCAACCACTTGCAGCGGCTCTACGAGTTGCAGGAAGAGACCGGCGGCTTCACGGCGTTTATCCCATGGAGCTTCCAGCCGCAGAACACCGCACTCGGCGGCCGTCGCTGGGACGAGGCCACCGCCGTCGAATACTTGAAGGTCCTGGCAATTTCGCGGCTGTATCTCTCGAACTTTCTGAATGTGCAATCGAGCTGGGTAACCCAGGGATTGAAGGTCTGCCAGATGGGTTTGCGTTTCGGCGGCAACGACGTGGGATCGGTCATGCTGGAAGAAAATGTGGTGCGTGCCGCGGGCGTCACCAATTGCACCACCGAGGAAGAGCTGCGCCGCATCATCCGTGACGCGGGATTCAAGCCGGCCCAACGCGATACGCTCTACCGCACGTATTTCCTCAACTAGGCCGTGTGGGGACGGGCGCCCGGGCCTACGTGGTTTGTGGTTTCTCTTGGCCGGTGCGGCCTTTCCGGTACAATGACATTTTCGGTTTGGCTAAATTACGATACCGGATAAGGACTTTCCCTGGGCGTTGCCTCCATTTCACCTGCTTTCATGGCTGCTTTCGTGGCCTCGCGGGGCATCGGCCAGTACATTCGCCAGCATTTTCTCGACACCACATTCAGAGGCCTATATCACGCCAACGCGTTTGATATGGCGTTGCTGGTCCCCTACTTCATCGTGCTCATCCTGCTGGCTTCGTATGGCTTACACCGCTATGTGCTGGTGTATCTCTATTACAAGCACAGAAAGAATCGCACGCTGGAGCCCGCCGGGCATTTTTCGGATTTGCCGCGAGTGACCGTCCAACTCCCCATCTTCAACGAGCAGTTTGTGATTGAGCGCCTGCTGGATGCGGTTTTCCGCCTGCACTATCCCCTCGAAAAGCTCGATGTGCAGGTGCTTGACGATTCGACCGACGAGACCCAGGCCGTCGCGCAAGGCCTGGTCGAGGAGTACGCGGCACGCGCCTTTCCCGTCACTTATCACCACCGCGCCAATCGCGAGGGCTTCAAGGCGGGGGCCCTGGCGGAAGGCATGAAGACCGCGAAGGGTGAGTTCATTGCGATATTCGACGCCGACTTTGTTCCGCCCGAAGATTTTCTGCTGCAGACCATTCACCATTTGACTGATCCAAAAATCGGCATGGTGCAAACCCGCTGGACTCACATCAATCGCAACTACTCATTTCTTACCGAGGTCGAAGCCATTCTGCTGGACGGGCATTTCGTGCTGGAGCATTCCGGACGCGCCCGCAGCAACGTCTTTTTCAACTTCAACGGCACGGCGGGAATTTGGCGCCGGAGTGCTATCGAGGAAGCTGGAGGCTGGCAGCATGATACGCTCACGGAAGACACCGACCTCTCCTATCGGGCGCAACTTAAAGGATGGAAATTCATTTACCTGCAGGATGTGGAGTGTCCGGCTGAACTGCCCGTGGAAATGACCGCGTTCAAGACCCAGCAGGCACGTTGGGCAAAGGGGCTGATCCAGACCGCAAAGAAGATTCTGCCCAGCGTGATGAAGAGCGATCAGCCCTTTCGAGTCAAGCTGGAAGCCTGGTATCACCTGACGGCAAATCTCAGCTATCCCTTGATGGTCGTGCTTTCCGTGCTGTTGCTGCCGGCTATGATCATCCGCTTCTATCAGGGATGGTTCCAGATGCTGTACATCGATCTGCCGCTGTTTATGGCGTCGACTTTTTCAATTTCCAGCTTCTACCTGGTCTCGCAGCGGGAGCTGTTTCCCCGGAGCTGGCCGCGGGCCCTGCTGTATCTTCCCTTCCTGATGGCGCTCGGCATTGGCCTGACCATCACCAACACGCGCGCCGTGCTGGAGGCGCTGTTGGGACAGAAGTCAGCGTTCGCGCGCACCCCCAAGTACAGGGTGGAATCGAAGAAAGACCGGATCAACGCCCTCAAGTACCGGCGCCGCCTGGGGTGGGTACCGTGGGTCGAGCTTTTGATTGGCGGTTATTTCGCGCTGACGGTGTACTACGCCATCGCCAATGAGAACTACATCACGGTGCCTTTTCTGGTCTTGTTTGTGCTCGGCTACTGGTACACGGGATTGATGTCTTTGTTGCAAGGCCGCTTCTCCGGCTTGTCCCTGAGTGCGGAGACACATACCAAGCCGTTTCCCGTGGGGGTCTAGCTGGTGGAGGACGGGCGGGACGCCCGTCCTCCATTTAGTTCCCTTTCTTCCCTTTCCTTGCGCATGGGTTTAGAATTCGTACCGTTTCGCGCCCGGTTGGGCGCGGTCGCGTCTGTTCGCAAGGAGGATCCGATGCGCCACCTCACGGTACCTTCACGAGTCGTCTTCGGCGTTCTGCTGGTTTTCCTGGTCAGCTGTGGAACCAGTCACGATTCCGACGAAAAATATTTTTTGATCTCAACTAATGTGAAAATTCCCTACTGGCAGGCCGGTTCGGCCGGTTTGTTCCAGGCGGCACAACAACTCAAAGTGCGTTCTGAATTCGCGGGTCCGGACACCTACGATCCCAAGGCTGAGCAGAAAACATTGCAGGAAGCGGTGCAAAACAAAGCCAGCGGGATTTTGATCTCAGTGGCGGACCCGGCATTGCTGAAAGACGATATTGATCGTGCCATCGCCGCCGGCATTCCCGTAATCACGGTAGACTCCGACGCGCCCGCAAGTAAGAGACTTCTGTTCATCGGCACCGACAACTACCACGCCGGCCAGATTGGAGGCCAGCGGCTGGCGAAAGAATTGAACGGCAAAGGGAACGTGGTCGTGTTTACCATTCCCGAGCAAGCCAATCTGAAGGAGCGTCTGCGGGGATATCGAGATGCGCTCGAGGCCACACCGCAGATAAAGATCACCCGCGTAGTAGACATGAAGGGCGATTCGCGCCTCGCTTTCGATACCGCTACCGAAGTTCTGGGCAACGACAAGAAGGAGCACACCGATGCTTTCGCGTGCCTGGAAGCGCTCGCGGGCAAAGAGGTGGCCACCGTGCTGAGCCAACATGGGGTCAAAGACAAGGTCATCCTGGCGATGGACACCGACGAGGACACTCTCTCGTGGATCCAAAAGGGTGTAATCGTGGCCACAATTTCGCAGAAGCCCTACACCATGAGCTTCGTCGGAGTAAAAATGCTGGATGACCTCTACCATCACAAGTTGTCCACGCTGAGCAATGACTGGGCCAAAGACAGCTTCGCCCCCATTCCGGCGTTTGTGGACACGGGATCGTCTCTGGTGGACAAAACCAACGTGGATGCTACGATTGCGGCGAGCAAATCGGTAACCAGCACTACCAGGTAAATTTCTGACCACGAACAAAGGGACTCTGAATGCGCAAGGTGTTGCTGGTTTTCTTTCTTCTTTTCCAACTCACATGGGCGCTGGACCGACAACTTAACTCGGAGTTCCGGCAGCGACGCCAATCGCTGGCCAGCAAGGCCAATGGCGGCGCGGTGCTGCTCTTTGCCTCGAACGAAGCGGAAGGGCCGAACGATCTTTACGGCTACCGTCCGGACGACAACTTTTTCTACCTCTCCGGCTGGAGCGAGCCGGGAGCCGCGCTGCTGATCGTTGGCGGAGCGAACTCCAGCGATCATGCCTACACGGAGATCTTGTTTCTCCCCAACCACAATCCCTCACAGGAAAAGTGGACGGGCCCGAAGCTTGGCGCGGACAGTCCTGACGTGAGCAAAGTTACCGGGTTCGACCGCGTCGAGGTCCTGGATAATCTGCGCTCCGAGTTGGTCCGTTTGCTGCCCCTGAAGAAGGCAACAATCCTCACGGACATCGTGGCCGATGATGAGGTCTCGAATTCAACCGCTCCGCTCGATTGGCTGAAGAGGGCCAACGCGTTCCCCGTCGGCGTGTCCTTCCAGGATGTGCGGCCGATGCTGGCGTCACTCAGAACGTACAAGGACTCAGGGGAAATCGAGCGCATCCGTCACGCGACCGACGCCTCGATTGCCGCGCATTTCGCCGCGATGCACACCGTGAAGCCGGGTGTCACCGAGCGCGAAGTGTCCGCGTTGATGCAGTACGAGTGGGGCAAACGCGGCTGTGAGCGTCCCTCTTACGCGCCCATCGTGGGCTCGGGCTTCTATTCCACAGTGCTGCACTATTCCGAGGATTCAGGCACCATGCAGTCTGGAGACGTCGTGGTGATTGATGCGGCGGGAGAATATTCCATGTACGCCTCGGACATTACTCGTACTTTGCCGGTGTCGGGCAAGTTCACCACCCGGCAGCGGGAGATTTACGACATTGTCCTCGGCGCGCAACAGGCCGCCGCTGCCGCATTTCGGTCGGGCAAGTCGTATTTACGGCGAGACCGGCCCGATTCTCTCCATGATATTGCCTACAACTACATCAACACTCACGGCAAAGACCTACACGGTGAGCCGCTGGGAAAATACTTCATTCACGGGCTTGGCCACTACGTGGGATTGAATGTCCACGATCCCGGCGATTATGACGCTCCGCTGGGACCGGGGGCCGTATTTACCCTCGAGCCAGGAATCTACATCCCGGAAGAAAAGCTGGGGGTACGAATCGAAGACATTCTTTACGTGGACAACGACGGCAAGCTGGTCAACCTGACCGGCAATTTGCCGCACACGGCCGACGATGTCGAACGTGCTATGGGCGCCAAGTAGACCGAGATGCGAGCCGCGAAGCAGCACCGAGGCACCGCGGCGGTCTGACGCTTCCCACGCACGTTCCAGCTCCTTTTGATATCCTAGGACATCGTGCGGATGATCTGGTTGTTCCTGATCCTGGCCTTGAGCACCGTAGCCGTCTCCCTGGTCGGATTGGCAGCCTACCTTCGGGTGCGGAGCCACATGAAGGATGGTTCCTCCAGAGAAAACCACGGCAAGGATTAATCCCGAGCTACACCAACGCAATTCAGATCCTGACACGGAGAATCTTCAACATGGCGAAACCCGCGACTCTAGCCGTCGGCCCAGCTAGTCGAACTCTGCACTGGGCCGAACAAGCGGCGATTGTGGTAAGCGCCAGCCTGTTTGTCGCGCTGTGCGCCCGGATTACAGTGCCTCTGCCGTTTACTCCCGTGCCTCTGACGTTGCAGAATCTTGGCGTGCTTCTGGTAGGCCTTACGTTGGGAAGCCGTCGCGGATTTGCAGCATTGGCGCTTTACCTGGTCGAGGGAGCCGTGGGAATACCGGTGTTTAGCTCCGCAGGGCCGGGCGGCGTAGCCCAGCTTTTGGGCGCGACTGGCGGCTTCCTGCTGGCTTATCCCTTCGTCGCAGGGCTTGCCGGTTGGATCATGGACCGTGGCGAGGCGAGCTTCGCTCGTGCAGTAGCAGCGGGCGTGCTGGCCGAATTGGTGTTGTTCAGCGGCGGCCTTTCGTGGCTGGCGGTGCTGACGCACTCTTTCGCTCAAGCACTACGCTTCGGGCTTTACTGGTTTGTGTTCGCGGAAGTAATCAAGGTCATGTTGGCGGCCGGAGTCTCGGCCGGATGGCAGCGAATCCGCAAGGAGCAGGCATGAGTTCTGTCGAAACCCGGTCCGGAAATACGGCTACCGCAGCGGTCATCCCCGAAACCAAGGATGCATTACACGGGGGCGCGTCAACACGTGAGATCAGCATCGCGCACAGTCCCGACTCCGATGATGCATTCATGTTCTATGCGCTGGCCACCAACAAGGTGAGAGTCTCCGGCTTGCGCTTCGCGCACACGCTTTGCGACATCGAGACTCTGAACCAGAAGGCGCGGGAGGGCGAGGGCGTGTACGATGTCACCGCCATTTCGTTCCACGCCTATCCCTATATTCAGGACAACTATGCGCTGATGCCCTGCGGAGGCAGCGTGGGCGACGGCTATGGCCCGATGATTGTCGCCACCCAGGGATTTTCTCCGAGCGAAGTCAAACACAAGAAGATTGCGATCCCCGGCACACTCACAACCGCCTATCTGGCACTGCGGCTTTTCGCGCCGGGAATCGAGACCGAGGTCGTGCCGTTCGATCAAATTATTCCGGCGATTCTGGAGGGCAAATACGAGGCGGGACTCATCATCCACGAAGGCCAGTTGACCTACTCCAAAGCCGGCCTGCAGCGCATTCTGGACCTGGGCAAGTGGTGGCTGAAAATCAGCGGCTTGCCTTTACCGCTCGGCGGAAATGCCATACGCCGCAGTCTCGGGCCGGAGTTGACGGCAAAAGTTACAGGAGCTCTGCGGGACAGCATTCAGTATGCCCTTGACCATCGCGACGAGGCCCTCGCATACGCCATGCAATTCGCCCGCGACGTGGATTCCCAGCTCGCCGACAAGTTTGTGGGTATGTATGTAAACGAGCGCACCCTGGACTACGGGCCCGATGGGCGCGAAGCGGTGCGGCGGCTTCTGGACATGGGATGCAAAGCAGGAATTATTCCGCGCGAAGCAAGAGTGGAGTTTGTGTAAAAAGCTTCTAGCTCATGGCTCCTAGGCGCTTGGGGGATCAAGATCGACAAAATGTTGCCGCTAGGCGGCAATCCTCAGGTCTTGCATAAGGGTGAGCATGTCTTGGCGCATGTTCTCGTAGTGCTGGTCGATTGGGGTACAGTTCCTTGGCTTGTGGCCTATCGTGGGTTTGCGGACGCCAGCAAGGATCGGGCGGAGGAGTTTTTCCCGGATGATTACCAGCGCGGCGATTGTGGGGAGGGCTTGCTGGGGAAGCGAGTATCGGCGGGATTGGGGAACTTTGCTTAGCAGGTCTTTGCCGCGAAGTTTCTTGATATCGTAAGCGGCGCGACGAGCGTCATAGGTGGAATCCGCTATCCCCGATGTGGATCGAACTCTGCCCGCCAACTGCCCGGCAGTGAATCCATCCGGGCAACAAGCCAGGGAGAGGATGGCACTGAGTACGGCTCGGGTTCTGGGTTTGTTGAGATCGATGCCACCGACTCGGGTCTTGCCGACTTGCGAGGGAGTAGGAAGTTGATCGAGGGTTTCATCGCTGACGAAGGCGGCATCCATGTAGTACAAGTTGTCGAGGAACTGCTGGAGGATCTGACGGAGCCGGAGGACGATCTGAGGGAACCGATCCAAGAGCCGGCCGCAGCGCAGCTCCTTGGTGTTGTGAGCAATGGCCTCGAAACGAAGTACGTGTTCGCCTTTGGTGTATGCCTTCAGAGTCAGCTTGCCAAAGTGTAGCTTGAAGATCGTCAGGTCATAACTAGGTGTCTCGACCACAACTTCTAACCGAGGTGGCTTGCCTTTGCGGTCACGATGGGGACGGCCCTTGAAGCCAAAGATGGTTTTCAGTTTTTTTACGTCTAAGCGGGCCCGCGTTCGATCAATCAGTCCCTGAAAGACCTGCTCCATCTGTCCACCCAGATGGAAGATTAGATTCCGGCTGTATTCCACTTGGTAGATCGAGTATTGGTAACGAAATCCGCTGCTTTGCTGGTCTTTGAGATCCAGCGCGAAACAGAGACATGAAGTGTAGATCCAACGCTCGCAGACTTGGCGCAAGCGCCCTGTAGTCCGAGCTTCGGACAAGGTGTCTGCGACTTTGGCCAAATCTGCGAGCTTAGAGACGATGGTGAAACAGTTTCCCTCCTTTGTAAAGGGGATGCCGACCTTCCTGGCTCGGCAGGCGACATACTCATGACCGTTGAGCATGATCTGTGCGCTAAATGGGGGATGGCCTGACATCTTGATGGTGATGTGACCCCAGTCCGGGTCCAAGATGTGAAAGGAGTAGTGATTGATATAGCGTGGCTTGGCTTCCAGATTCAGAATTACGCCGCCGCGGGATCTGTGGACGGTCCACACGGTGGCCACCGCTCGGCCCACCAGAATTAGAAACAGCCCACGGATACTGGGATGGGTCTTGAGATATTCCTCTGCAATCTCATGCTTGTCTTCTTCGCGGCGGCAATCGATGACTGGAACCTGGTTGGCTTTGGCCCAGCCCCGCATGCGACGACCAAAGTGCCCGGCCATTCGCATCAGGTGAGCATCGTCCAGTTCTTCATCGGAACCATTGTGCAGTTGTCGCCACCACCAACGGAAGCCACCGGCTGAATAACATGGCGCGAAGTTAGCATTCAAGACAAGGCGGTCGAGACAGGTGTAGCTGCCATCGAGCAGATCTGTGTAGTAACTGGTGAGTTCGTCGCAGGGCATGGATGAAGATACTCGCCACCTCGCTTAGCCGGCAACTGCCCGCAGGGCCAGTTTTTCGGCGCACAGTCGCCGAAAAAAATTAGC
>CAWBJB010000006.1:0-376664 GCA_963788945.1 Terriglobia bacterium
CGCATCCTTGTGCTAACGCTGGTTACAACAGGTTGAGAATTACTCAGCCAGACGAACTGGAAGATGGTTTAGCGGGGAGTGACCAACGCCCTACTTCAGCTTCGCGTACTCTGCCTTGGCTTCCTTCAGGATGGGGATGTCGGGGTCGGCGTCTTTCCAGAGGGCGAAGAAATCCTGGTATGCACTCTTCGCTTTGGCGGTGTCGCTAGAGAGGCCATAGGCGCGGGCCAGACCCAAGTGCGCCAGTGCGCCGATTGGCTCGTTTAGGACGACACCGGGGTGGTCGATAATTTTCTGAAACTCGGCTACGGCTGCGCTGCCTTGGTGCGCTGCTGCATAAGCCTCACCACGCAGATAGACAGAGTAGAGGGCAAAACTCAAGGTCTGAGCGGGAGAACCGAGTTCATAAGGAGTAGCCGGGGCAAGCGCCTCGGTTGCCTTGGCGGCGCTGCCGCTTTGGAGAGCAACGGCGGCTTGGATCATGGGCAGGTAGTCGAACCGCACGATCGTGTCTTCGGGGAAGCCTTTGGCCAAGTCGGCGGCCAGCCGCGTGGCTTGGGCGGAATCGCCGGCCAGCCCCAGCGCGATGGCCGACACAGCCTCAACGTCTCTGCCAGTTGAGAGAGCGAGTGCGGCCTGCGCTTGCTGCTTTGCCTGACTCATGTTGCCCACCAGCGCCTCGCGCACGGCAGCTTCGGCCTCGTAGCCCGCCGCTGTCTCTTTTTCATCTGCGCGTTGGGCTGAATCGGACGCACGCCGCGTCAGCTCCCGCGCCTTGGAGAACTGCCCACCATAAGCAGCCGTGTCGGATTCGCTGCCGAGCATACTGTCTTCGAATCCGGGCTTTCCTATGAGCGCTGCGGCCTCACGCTCCATTCCAGCCGCATCGTGCTGCATGAAATCAATGGCGTAAAGGCTAGAGTGAATTTGAGGACTATCCAGACTGTGGGCTTGCGCCTCCTGCGCCGTGGCTCTGGCTTCGTCCAGACGATTGACCTGCAAGTACGAGCTGACGAGGTTCGCGTAAGACAGCCCGCTTCCGGGAGCGAGTTTCAGCGACTCCTGTGCCCTAGCGAGGGCCTTGTCGTAATCGCCCAGATTGCCGTAGATGGCGCCCAGGTTGCCGGGTGGAACGAAATCGCGCGGGTAGGTCTGCGCCCACAACTCATAGGACTTGCGCGCTGCTTCCAGGTTCCCGGTGACGAAATTTTCATAGTGTGTGGCGATGTAGAGCTTTTCGAGCTCGCTTACCCGTTCGCGCAGATCGTAAGCCTTGCGGGTATTCTCGGCGGCACGGGCAGTTTGGCCCAGGTTGCTATAGCTGGTTCCCAGCCGTCCATAAGCCATGGCAAAGTTGGGATCCAGGCTGACGGCCCGCTGGAACAATGAAGCGGCAGTAGCATAATCGTTTTTCACTGTCATCGCCTGGCAGCCCAGGCCGTAGGCCTGCAGCGCCTCCAGCGATGGCGTGGTCACGTTCTCGGCTGGCGCGTCATACTTTTGCACTGAAGCCAGCGACTCGCCCAGCTTCTGGCGTATTTTCGTCGCTGCCTCGCCCACCGCCTTCAGCACCTGCTCCTTGCCGCTAGCCGTGGCCTGCTCGTTCGCCAGTACATCGCCGCTACGGCAGTTCACCGCTTTTAGCCCCAGGACATACTGGCTGCCCAGACTGGAAATCGAGCCTTCGATGCTGGCAGCGCTAGCCGTGCGCTGGCAGACCTCGTGGGCCAACTCGCGTGTAAGCCGCGCGTCTTTGGGCTGGGCCATCAGCGCCAGCGTCTGCGCCACACGCTGGTCAGAAAGCAAGCTCAGAAACGGCGACTGCTCCAGTTGCGCTGACAGCCCCTGCCGCAGCGTACCGTCGAAGACCGGATCGCCGGTGGTGTTAGTGAACTCGGCGAGGACGATGGTGTCCTTCTCGGTCAGGCGGTGTGCAGTCTGGCGCGAGCGGAAATAGAACGCTCCTGCGATTGCCACCGCGACCAGTATCACGGCTGCGGGAACCAAAATCTTCCGGAGTTTACTGCCCGGTACAGGAACTTCGGCGACTTTCACCGCGCTCGATGACGGAGATTGAGCAGGCGCAGGGGAGGAACCAGATGCTGGTAACGGCTGAGGCGTGACCTGAGAGCCGCTTTCCCGTGCGACCGCGACCGAACCCGAACTAGCTGGTACGCCCCGCCGCGATTCCGTCTCCCGCTTCAGCCGCTTTAGGTCGGCTCGCATATCCGCAGCGTGCTGGTAGCGCAGCTCGCGATCTTTCTCCAAAGCCTTGTTGATGATGTCTTCCAGCTTGGGCGGAAGGTCAGGATTCAGCCTTACTGCAGGAACCGGGTCACGATCCAGAATCTCGCGGAAGATGACCGCAGAACTCTCGCCGCGGAAAGGCAGTGTGCCCGTCGCCATCTCGTACAACACTGCTCCAAACGAGAATAGATCTGTCCGCGCATCCAACTCTTTCGCCCGCGCCTGCTCCGGCGACATATAGGCAACGGTGCCGACCGTAGAACCCGCGCTGGTCAGTTGTGCTTTAGCCGCGTCGGTTCGCGTGTCCTCATTCTGCTCTCTTGCGCCCGATGTCGTGACCTTAGCCAACCCGAAATCCAGAATCTTGGCGTGGCCTCGCTCCGATACGAAGATGTTCGCGGGCTTAATGTCACGATGGACGATGCCTTTCGAGTGTGCTGCATCGAGCGCGTCCGCGATCTCGATGGCGAGCAACAGCAGAGTTTCCAACTCCAGCGGACGGTTGCCGATCATGTGTTTCAGGGTCTGGCCATCTAGGAACTCCATGGCGATGAAACGCTTGCCCTCATGCTCGCCAATTTCGTGAATGGTGCAGATGTTGGGATGGTTCAATGACGAGGCAGCACGAGCCTCGCGACGGAAGCGCTCCAGAGTCTGAGGATCTTGGGAGACCTCGTCTGGAAGGAACTTCAGGGCGACAAACCTTCCTAGGGAAGTGTCCTCGGCCTTGTAAACCACGCCCATGCCGCCGCCGCCGAGTTTCTCGACGATTCGGTAGTGAGAGATGCTTTGGCCGATCATGAGTCGAAGTATGTTAGGCGGGATGCGAGTGCAAGTCAATGACTGCCGGGGAGGAGTGTCAACCGACATTAGAAGTGTCCCCATCTTTACGACATTAGAAATGTCCCCTTTTCGTAGCAAATGAAATGTCCGGTTTTAGTGAATCTCCCGCAGTCGTCGGGGCTGTGGGAAAGTGGGAATCCCGCGGGGTTTGCGGGATTTCCAAGCGGGGTGGGAAAGTCGTTTTTTGACTTTTCCATCCCGCGTCTTTTCCACAGCCCGTCGTGCCGACATTTTTCTGCTGCTTGCCACCCCGTGATCTTTTTCGCCTTTGCCCGCGAATTGACTTCCTGTACTTTCGTTGCTCGCTCCATCGCGGTCTTCGAGTAAGACAGACCTACGGTCCACGCTCTCCTAACTTTCTACCGCCGCAAAGCGGACATTTCATGGATCAACGACACTGGCGGTGTCCCTGGCTTGCTCCAGGGACGCATCGCGCGATAGTCCTGCCGCCAAGGGTGATCCGCTTGGGGAGTGGGCGGCTTCTGTTTCTTGGCCGTGGCCTCCTTGGGTCTTACTGCCGGAACTGGAACCGGGCCTGGAATCTCCTCCCAAACCACCGCCCTACCGCGATAGCGAATCTGTAATCGCCCGTCCTCCCATTCGCACACCGTGACTTTGCCCTTGGCCGGCGCATAGTGCCGGGCTTGAGCTTTCACCTGGAAATATCGGTTGTCGTGCCGCACCACCCAGTCGTTGCCGATGACTCGACCGGTTTCCAGATGAAACACTTCCTCCAACTCCGCTGCCCGCGGGGCCGCTCGGTGATAGTCCTCAGGCTGCGCCGGGGTACGCCGAAACCGCCGATTGTGCTCGGGCAGATATTCCTTCTCCAGAAACTCCATTCGCCTCGGCATGCGTTTGGATTTTCTTCAGTCGCATTTTCTTGACCAAGCGATCCTGGTGCGTGCCGTGGTTTCTCTCCACTCGCCCTTTCGCCTGCGGCGAATTGGCTGCGAGGATGCCAATCCCCAGGCGCTGGCACATCTGACCAAATTGCGTCACCGGCACCACCCCCTGTAATTGCTCTTTCCTGCTCGCCTCACGTACATACACGTTCTTCCAATCCGTATACAGCGCCACCGGTATGCCGTATTTCTTGACCCAGGCTCGCAACACTCCCGCCGCCGCCCAGATCGTCTCCTCACTCCCCATGCGTGCCAGCGTGTCTCCGCTGGCGTCGTCCACCATGTTCATCAAGCAGCCACGCGGCCCTCGTCCTCCAACCAGTCGTGGAAACTTCCGTCCATCTGGACCAGTTCACCCACATGGGCTTTCCGTTCTCGCCGCTTGCGATGCATGCGCCGTTTGCGCGCCCGACTCCATAGCCCTTCTGACAACATCCAGCGCCGCAGGGTCTGCGCATTCACTTCCACATGATCGTCGCTCGCCAAGTGTTCGGCCGCTAACGTCGGCCCGAACCGCTCTCCTTCCTCCCCGGAATACTTCTTGCCCACTAACCGCAACACTCGTTCCCGGAATTTCCGCGGCTTCTTTCGGTTCGACTCCCGCCCCGCGCTCGCGTGCTTCAGCCCTTTGGCTCCCACTTCTCGATAGCGCTTTGCCAACCGCTTCGTCTGGCGATAGCTCAGCCCCATCATCACCGCGGCGTTTCCCAGTTTTAGTTCACCGCTTTTCACCCGCTCCAATACCCCAGCTCGTCGCAATTCCTTGCAGCTCATCGCTGTCCTTCCCAATCTGGCCTCCTGTGGAGACCTCCAGATTAGGGGACATTTCTATTGTCGTAACCTCGCCAAAAGGGGACATTTCTAATGTCGCCGCATGGGGACATTATCAAAGTCGCGCGACATGACTGCCGGGGAGGAGCGCAGTCCCGCCAAGAACTCCAGAATGGTTGTGGCTTTGGTTTCCAGGATGGATTCCATGACTACCTTGCCCTTAGGATCCATCACCGCTACGCAGATCGTTGCTTGATGAACGTCGAGCCCAATATACTTTTCACTGTTCACAAGGGTGCTCCTTTTCCTAGGTGGTGGTGTGACAATCACAACCTACTCCAAGAGGGGCGCCCTTTTATAATGCGATTTCGTCAATCGGCGAACCGCAGTGGGACCGACGAGCGGTCGGTGACTGCTTGCAGTTTCGCTGGACGGCTGGATAAGATGCCAAACCGTGCTCGGGAGAATTCGATGGCAAAACCCTTCATCTCAAGCTTTCTCGTCCTCAGTTTTCTGCTTGTTCTCGGTGCGACTCTGTCGGCGCAGACGCCGCAGTGGGAGCAGCTTCCGCCGACACCCGAACTACCCAAGCCGGGCCGGAGCGGAATAGCCGCGGTGAATGGAATTCGAATCTGGTATGCCGTTTTTGGTCAGGGCGAACCCGTCATTTTTATCCACGGCGGAAAGGGAAGTTCAAATTATTGGGGACTCCAGGTTCCTGCGGTGGCACGCCATTACCAGGTAATCGTGCTCGATAGTCGCGGTCAGGGCCGCAGCACTTGGAATAGCGAGCCGCCGATAAGCTTTCACTTGATGGCGTCAGACGTTCTGGCCGTTCTGGATGCATTGCACATTCCCAAAGCCGCCCTCGTGGGCTGGAGTGATGGCGCAATCATCGGCCTCGACATTGCAATCCATCATCCCGAACGCCTGACGAAGTTATTTGCGTTTGCCGCCAATTCTGATCCCTCCGGCCTCAAAGATGGCGCCCAACAGAAGGCGGCTTTTTCGGGATACTTCCGCCGGGTGAAAGATGAATACCAAAAGCTCTCACCCGTGCCGGACCAGCTGAAGGCGTTCTCTGAACAGTTCGACAAGATGGAGGATACCGAGCCTCATTTCTCAGATGACGAGTTGCGCGGAATCAAGGTGCCAACTTGGATCGTCGACGGCGACCGCGACGAAATCATCAAGCGTGAGGACACGGATCACATGGCCGCGCTGATTCCCGGTGCAGGCGAACTGATTCTTCCAAACGTAAGCCACTTCGCTCATCTACAAGACCCGGAGGAATTCAATGAAGCATTGCTCCATTTTCTTTCTCGTCCTTAAATGCTGCGTGACACCAACCTGACGTAATATCGCCTCTCTGACAATGACGGGGGTGTCAAGCAGTTTTGAGCACAGTACCGCATGCGCTCGTACAAGAGCGCCATGCTGCAGCTAAGCGCAAAGGAAGCATCTTCGAGATCGTCTACCGTCGTCTCGTTCCCCGCCTCGGCCACAACAAAACCATCGGGGCAATTGCGCATCGCATCTGTCAGCTGATCTGGATGATTCTGAATAAAGGCGTTCGCTATGAAGAACGAGGCCCGGCGGTTTCTGAAAACTCTAAACGAACCAGAACTTCCCGAATGATCCGAACCCTTCGGAAGCTTGGCTACCGAGTCGAACCTCTAAGCGATCCGGCATGAGGAGCGCGATTTTCGACCCTGATTACAACAATCATCAGTAAACAGTTAGAGCTACCAGCGTTTAGTACAACTTCGCGTACCCGGGGTAGCTTCCTTCAAGGATGGGGATGTAGGGGTCGCGTCTCTCCAGAGCCCGAAGGAAGCCGTCACTGCGGCAGGCCCATGCGTTTCAGCAGGCCGGCGTAGCGGGGATCGGTCCGCAGTGAATCAAAATCGACAGCACACTTGATGTTCGGCAAAAAGCCGCTCTTCTCGGCATAGGCCTTTTCGAGCAAGGCAAACGCGCGGTCTTTATCTCCGAGAAAGGCATAGCCGGATGCGATCCATGCCGGATCAACATAGATTCGTTTCGCTTCTTCCTCCTCGAGCACAACGCGGCGTTGCATAGCACCACGAACGCCCGTCTTGACGTACTCCTGTTTAACCGCCTTGACGATAGCCAGGTCTTCCGCATCGTTGTTTAAGGTCGCGGCCTTGCCCCATTCCTCCAGCCAGAGATCATAGTTCCCCTTCATGCGATAGGCGAACGCCAGACTCTGATGAGCCTTGGCATAGGCAGGATCGATTTCCAGATTCTTTTTCGAATACTCGATAACTTGGTCGTACTCTTTTGAGCAATTGTACTCATCCGCCAAATTATCAATCGCATTCTGGTTAAGAGGCTCGAGTTCGACGGCTCGCTGGAATTGGGCAAGGGCCTGCGCGTGATTTCCGAGACTGCCGAAGTGCAAACCGTACAAGACATGGGTGCGAGCGTTGAGCGGATCGAGTTCGAGGGCACGTTCATATTCACGCGCCGCAGCGGCCCAGTCCCAGTCACTGTCATGCGCGACCGCGAGTACCGCATGCGCCTCCGCGTGCGTGTCGTCAATGGCTAGTGCCCGTGTGGCGTAGGTCTTCGCCTTTGGGATGGTTTCGCTGTAGGGAATGTAGCTGTAGTCCGAGATGACGGCGTAATACTCTGCCAACCCCACGTAGGCCAGCGCATAGTTGGGATCTCTCTCGACCGCTTGCTGAAAATAGTCCCGACCTTTATTCAACGCCTCAGGTGTGCGCTTGTCCCAGTAGTATCGGCCCTTGAGATACAGTTGGTAAGCCTCGGGATCGGAGGTCCCTCCGGTGTTCAGTTTCACCTTCTGCTCGCCGCTGAGGCGCTCGCGGAGACGCGCGGAGATTTCTCCCGCGACCTCGCGTTGCACCGAGAGTGCGTCGGAGAGCTTCCGGTCATATTGTTCGCTCCACAGGCTACGGTTCGTGCGAATGTCGGTGAGCTCGGCGCTCACGAGCAGCGAATCCCCGCGCTGCGTGACCCGCCCCGTCACGACCGCGCCGACTTTCAACTCGCTCGCGGCTTTCTGCGGGTCTACGTCCTTGGACTTGTAGCGGAAAACCGCACTACGCGGGCGCACCGTCAGATTCGGGAGCTGCGAAAGGCTGCTGATGAGGCTTTCCGTCAATCCATCGCTCAGGTAGTCCGAATCCGGATTGGCGGTGACGTTGGCAAAGGGTAGCACCGCCAGCGAGTCAATCGAGGAACCGGAGCGAGGCGCGAGCCAGCGGTACGCGCCGAATCCCAAAGCGGCGGCCGCCAGGAGCGCGACAGCGATCGCTGTGAGAAATACTTTCTTGTGGCGAGCCAGAAGACCAACGGCGATTTCCGAATCGGAAGCCGCCGCGAGGCCAGACTGATGCACAGCAGGGGTCGAACCGGATGCCGGTGTGGGCACATGGACTACAGTCTGAGCACCGGAGTCCTGCGTCACCGCCACTGATCCAGAGCTGGCAAGCCCCGGTCGCCCGGTCTCCGTGTCTCGCTTCAACCGCAGCAGATCGGCTCGCATCTCCGCCGCGCTTTGATAACGCAGGTTGCGGTTTTTCTCCAGGGCCTTGTTGATGACATCTTCCAGTTTGGGCGGAAGATCGGGGTTCAACCGCACAGGAGCCAGCGGAGCGCGCTCCAGTATGGCATTAAAGATCACCGCCGTACTCTCGCCGCGGAAAGGCACCTGGCCGGTCGCCATCTCGTACAACACTGCGCCGAACGAATACAAATCCGTCCGCGCATCCAGTTCTTTCGCTCTCACTTGCTCCGGCGACATATAGGCGACGGTGCCGAGCGTGGAACCGGGGCTGGTGAGATGGTCTTCGCTCATGGCGGTCGCCTGCGAGAGTACCCCTGCTGTATCTACCGCCCCACTGGTCGAAGTAACTTTCGCCAATCCAAAGTCTAAAATCTTGGCGTGGCCACGCTTCGTCACGAAGATATTCGCGGGCTTGATGTCGCGGTGGACGACGCCAGCAGCGTGAGCGGCGTCGAGCGCATCGGCGATGTCGATAGCGATGGGGAGAAGAACTTCGGTTTCCAGCGGACGCCCAGCGATGCGGTGCTTCAGGGTCGCGCCGTCCAGAAACTCCATGGCGATGAAGCGTTTGCCGTCATGCTCACCGATTTCATAGATGGTGCAGATATTGGGATGGTTCAAAGCGGAAGCAGCGCGGGCTTCACGGCGGAAACGCTCTAATGCTTGCGGGTCTTGTGCAACATCGTCGGGAAGGAATTTTAGAGCGACGAATCGTCCGAGAGAGATGTCTTCTGCTTTGTAGACGACTCCCATTCCGCCGCCGCCGAGCTTCTCGATGATGCGGTAGTGCGAGATGGTCTGGCCGATCATACGCAGGAATGCTATGGCGGAAGCATGCCCAAGTCAATGAAGGCCGAGGAGTTGGCGGTAATCTCAAGGAGTTGTTGGCGAAAAATCGCGATAACGCTCGACCAGCGGTCAAAACGGTAGAGCCCGAGTTCCTCCTCTCCTTGATCACGCGTTCCCTGAGGAGAAATTCGTGGCAAAACTGAATCCGGCCGCGTTGAGCTTCATCAGATAGACATTCATCAAAGCATCACGAATGAGTGCCGCGTGTACGGCGGCCCTCATGGAGGAGAGCATGTCGCTAAAGGGAAAAACCGCAGTCGTTACTGGAGGTTCGCGTGGCATTGGGCGCGCTATCGCGGAGAAGCTGGCCGAACGAGGCGCGGCGGTGGTAGTCAATTACACACTTAGTTCGGCGGCGGCTGAGGAAGTCGCGCAGGCCATCACCAAAGCTGGAGGGAAGGCCATCGCGGTTCAGGCGGATGTGTCCAAGGCGGCAGATGTCAAGCGCCTGTTTGCGGAAACCGAGAAAGCGTTTGGGAAACCGGCCATCGTGGTGGCCAACGCCGGAGTGTTCGCGCAAAAGGCGGTAGCCGACTCCACCGACGAGGATTTCGACAATATTTTCAACATAAACGCCAGGGGAGCCTTTTTCACGCTGCGCGAAGCGGCGCGCCAGGTGCAGGACGGAGGCCGCATCGTGGCCATCTCCACCGGTGGCACCAAGCTGTTCATGGCGGGAGCAGCGGCCTATTTGGGCAGCAAGGGCGCAGTGGAGCAGTTTGTCCGCACTCTCGCTTACGAACTGGCCCAGCGCCAGATCACGGTCAACACGGTGTCTCCTGGATATACCGAAACGGACATGCTGCCCGACCAGTTTCGCGATTTCGCTGCCGCCTCATCGCCATTCAAGCGCGTCGGTACAGCACAGGAGGTCGCGGATGTCGTGGCTTTTTTGGCCGGTCCCGAAGCGGGCTGGGTGACTGGGCAGAATGTCCAGGCGGGTGGGGGAGTAGTCTGATGGTTGTTTGGAGTTTGCATACCGCACTCGGCAAAAAGAGAGCGGGAGCAGGGCCCGCTCTCGTGGAACAGACCGAACCTAGCGTTTTAACTCTACGGCGATGACCTCGAATGGCGTCTTGCTGAGGTTTTCCGGCAGGTGGGTAAAGGCGTCCATGTGCTGCACCGTCCCGGCATTCGCCTTGATGTCTTCCGTCCGCCCGTCTGGGTAGGTGAACTTGTGATGGGCGTCTGTCAGGAAAACGGCAATGGATTCTGGGTGGCTGTGCATCACCGATTTTTCGCCCGGCCCATACTTGATACGCAGCACACGGAGACGCTCGTTCTCGAACTCGACTTTGTAATGCCCAGGATCAACTTTCACTGGGTCTTCGGCGGTTGGTTGGGGCATTCTTGCGGTTGCCATGTCTCCTCCTTAGATTTGATGAGATGGGCACAAGTGTAGTTCCCTGATGGTGTAGAGGACTGGTCAATTTTGAACAGGTTTGACTGCACGAAGGGATAACTGTCGATAAATCTTAGTACCCTATCGCAAGTGCCCCGGCGGGATGCACTTGGGTCCACCCCAATCTCCCGCGCCGGCGCACTTGTCGATAGGGTACTAAGATTTATCGACAGCCACTCACGAACGGTCTTTCCGATCATGTTTGGAGCCTAGAAGAGATCGCCCTTCTCGCCAACTGACAGGACTATCCGTCTATCGAATAGATCTTGTGCAACGACACACAAGATAGAATCACTCCCGCAAGCAGGATCGAAGAGCGCACCCAATTCATCGCGCTCTACGATGCCCAAGTTTCCCTGAGAAGTGTTACATCGTTGAGCTGTGCCGCCCTGAACATGATCTCGTTCCGCGGGTAGAAGTACGCGAAGGTCATTACATCCGTCAAGACGTACAGGACGAGAGCCGCGGCCAGGCACATGCGGATGGGAGACGATGATTTCCAAAACAAGACCAGCACAGCGAGTGCCAGCACTTGATTCAAAGGAGACAATATCCGAAAGAAATTCGCCGGACTTACCGTCTTGAAGTATTCCCTCGCGGCTGCGATGGACCCCGGAATATCGCTGCCCCATGACTTTGCGTCTACCAATGAGGTGTAGACATTTGCAAACATCAGTCCGCTGGCAATACTGATCAGCCGGTCGAAGATCCCCCCTCAATTCTTCAGTTTCTGACGCTCGCACGCCACCACGGTATTCGTGGGATCGCGGTTTTGAGGACGGAACAATCTAGGGTTGCTATACATGGAGGGTCTTGGTGTCCCCAACGACTATATCCAAGCGTACATCTGGTTCAGCTTAACCAACTCCGACCCGAATCCGAATCTGTCCCTTGCCAAAGATCAGATGACTCCCGCCCAGGTTTCTGAAGCTGAGCGAATGTTAGAGCAATGGAAAAGTAATAATCCCGAGCCGTGAGGAGCTGGGTCAGTGGGAGTAACCGACCCCCTATTGCAGCTTCGCGTACTCGGCCTTGGCCTCCTTCAGGATGGGAATGTCGGGGTCGGCATCTCTCCAGAGGGCGAGAAAATCTTTGTAAGCAGCGAGTGCCCGGACGCGTGCGGCATCGGCATCCGCGCCTTGCGAGGTTCTCGCCTGCAAGGCATTGGCACGAGCCACTCCCAGATGCGCTAACGCTCCCGTCCAGCAGTTCCAGACGATGCCGTTGTGGTCGAGAATCTTCTGAAACTCAGCGGCGGCAGCACTGCCCTGTCCGGCTGCCAAGTATGCCTCTCCGCGTACATAGGTCGGATAGAGGCAGGAAATGTTAGCGACGAACCCAATTTCCGCCAACTCGACGGGTGAAGCAGCTTGCAGTGTGGTCAGGGCCGCAGGCGGGTTCTTTTTGCCCAGTGCCACTTGCGCCTGAATCGCAGGCAGCCAAAGCGACTGCATCTGCGTGTCTAGCGGGAAGCGTTTGCCCAAGTCTTGCGCCAGGGACTCGGCGCGCGCCGTATCGCCCGCCATGGCAAACGCAAGCGCAGCTTCACTCTCGACGCCCTGACTCGTGGGAGCCAGCTTCACAGCCTCTGCCGCTGACTGCCGGGCCTCTGTAATATTGCCGTAGGCGGCTTCTCGCTGAGCGGCTATCGCCTGCCAGATCGCCCCAGTTTCCCTGCTGTCCGCTCGTACTGCGGATTCCACTGCCAGCTTGCTGGACTCTCGCGCCTTGGCCACATGACCAGCGTAAGCCTCGGTGTCTGATGCGAGTGCCAGTCCAAAGTTCTCTTCGGGCTTGCCCGCAAACCACTGTTGCTGTTCCACTATCGCCGGGGAGTCCGAGCCGATAAAGGCAAGAGCATAAAGAGCATTGTGAAGAGTAAAATCATCCATTTTTCGCGCCTGCGCCTCGTGGATGATCTGCCGCGCTTCGTCGAAGCGTTGCAAGGCAAGGGTGTAGTTGGCAAGATTCGGATAAAAAACGATTTGCTCCGGCGCAAGCCGCATGCCTTGCTTCGTGATCTCCGTGGCTTTTTCATACTGCCCTTGATCGCCGTACACTATGCCCAAACTGTTGTGCGCTCTGTATTCTCGTGGATAGCTCTCAATCTGCTCCTGATAAGTCTGGGCCGCTTTATCCAGTTCCCCGGTTGCATACGAATAGTAGTTGGCGGCGATCAGCAGCTTTTCCCGTTCGCTGGCATGTTCCCGCAACTGGAATGCTTTGGTGAAGTACTCGCTGGCCCGCCCCGGCTCGCTGAGATTGTTGTAGTCAATGCCCACTGTCCTGTAGCCCGTGGCAAAATTCGGATCAAGCTCGATGGCACGTTGATGGTAAGGAAGGGCCGCGGCGGAGCCTTTCTCGTTTCGGGCCTTTTCGCCAAGGCTGTACGCTTTCAAGGCTTCAAGCGAAGACGTGGTGGCCTGTTCCAGCGGAACATCAAACTTCTGGACCGTTGCCAGCGATTCGCCCAATTCGCCCCGCAGCTTGGATGCCGCTTCGCCCAGCGCGTCCAGCACCTTTTCCTTGGACGCCGCGGTCACCTGCTCCTGCGCCAGCATGTCGCCGCTCTGGCAATTCACCGCCTTCAATCCCAGCACAAATTCGCTGCCCAGACCGCCAACTGTTCCAAAAAGGTAAGCTTTGCTGCCCGCACGCTGGCAAAGCTCGCGGCCTATCTCGGGCGTGAGTTTCGTGCCTGCCGGACGGGACATCTGTTGCAAGGTCTTGGCGATTTCGCCGTCGGAGAGCACATTCAAGAAAGGCGATTGCCGCAGGGAGACGGTGAGCGCCGTCTTCAGTGTGTCATCGAACACTGGATCACCTGTGTTGTTGGCAAAATCGGCGACAACGATAGTGTCCTTTTCGGTCAGGCGGTGTGCAGTCTGGCGCGAGCGGAAGTAGAACACTCCGCCGATTGCAGCGGCGAGCAGTATCACGGCTGCGGGAACCAGAACCTTTCCAAGTTTCTTGCCACGCGCGACGGGAACTTCGATCACCTTCGCCGCGCTCGATGACAGAGATGTAGCAAGCGCAGGGGAGGAACCGGATGCAGGTGACGGCTGAGGTGCGATCTGAGAGCCGCTTTCCCGTGCGACCGCGACCGACCCCGAACTAACTGGTACGCCCCGCCGCGATTCCGTTTCCCGCTTCAGCCGCTTTAGGTCGGCCCGCATATCCGCAGCGTGCTGATAACGCATTTCCCGGTCTTTCTCCAAAGCCTTGTTGATGATGTCTTCCAGCCTCGGCGGAAGGTCAGGATTCAGCCTTACTACGGGAACCGGGTCACGATCCAGAATCTCGCGGAAGATGACTGCAGAACTCTCACCGCGGAAAGGCAACTGCCCCGTGGCCATCTCGTAGAGGACGGCTCCAAACGAGAACAAATCAGTACGGGCGTCCAACTCTTTCGCCCGCGCCTGCTCCGGCGACATGTAGGCAACGGTGCCCACCGCCGTACCTGGACTCGTCAGGTGTAGCCCCGCCGTATTTTCTTCGTTAGTGTCGGATCCGAGCGTCGCCCCGGATGTGGTCACCTTGGCCAGCCCAAAATCCAGAATCTTAGCGTGGCCACGCTTGGTCACGAAGATGTTGGCGGGCTTAATATCGCGGTGGACTATGCCTAGCGAGTGAGCGGCGTCGAGAGCGTCGGCAATCTCGATAGCGAGCGACAGCAGGGTTTCCATCTCCAGTGGCCGGTCACCGATCATGCGCTTCAGCGTTACGCCGTCCAAAAACTCCATGGCAATGAACGCTTGGCCATTCTCCTCACCGATGTCGTGAATGGTGCAGATATTCGCGTGATTAAGAGCGGAGGCTGCTTTGGCCTCACGGCGAAAACGCTCCAGTGACTGGCGATCTCGGGACATTTCTTCGGGCAGGAATTTCAGAGCCACAAAACGGTCGAGACGGGTGTCTTCCGCCTTGTAGACCACGCCCATCCCGCCGCCACCCAGCTTCTCGATGATGCGGTAGTGCGAGATGGTTTGGCCAATCATGCGCAAGCATGTTATGGCGGAAGCGTAGGCAAGTCAATGAAAGCCGGGAAGTTGGTGGTATCTCAAAATGATCGTTGGCGAAAATCGCGGTTACACTCATCACGTTCGCCTGAGGCGAAGGATATTCGCCTTTTGTTCTCCTAGCGTGATACTATGCCCCGATCATGGCCCGGCGCCCCGACCTCCGGACAGGCTCAGCCGAAAGGATCTGGCAGAACTGCAGCGCCGCCTCTCGATGATGAGAGTCACTGCAGTGCAGGATTTCTACAGCAGCGCACACATGGTTTGTCGGATTGGACCGGGACACTTTCCGAGCGCGAGGGCGATCCAGGAACTCGTACAGGCGTGGAAACAGATACGGAAGTGGCGCTGAGCCCAGACGATTCCGCATCTGGGGCACTTCGACGGACGAGAATGAACTCGGCGGGCTCGCTCCGTCGTGGACTGAGTCCGTAGCAGGCTGTGCGGAAAAATTGATAATGTGTTCCCTAGTTAGCTGACGGGAACGGGGCTCATGCTCAAATTCATTGTTGTGCTGCATCGAAAAAAAGGATTGACCCCGGAGCAGTTTCGAACTTATTTCATCAAGGTTCACCAGCTACTTGCTCAAAAAATCCCTGGTGTCCGACGATACAAACAGAATTTCGTCTTGCCCGATCCGAAACGTGAGCGCCCGGCATGGGACTGCGTGGTTGAACTTTACTTTGACAACCGGGAAGCAATGGAGGCCGCTTGGGCCAGTCCCGAGGGTCAGACTGCTACGGCAGACTTGGAAGTGTTTGCCGATTTGTCCCGCACGGCTTGGTCAGTAGTGGAGGAGAGAATCGTGGTGCGGTAGCGGAATGGCGGAGCCTTTAGGAAATTGACGTGATATATACCTCCCCCACAAGTCGCTCGATTATCGCAGACTCTATCAGACGCGCTCAAACAGCCTCGGCAGGTTGGTTCTGAGACCCTTTCCAACCTTCTCGATATTCACGAGCGACACGTTCCTCACTCCCCGCTCGATGCCACTGTAATACGTCCGGTGCAGGCCACAGCGGTCCGCTGCCTCCTCCTGGTTGATCCCCTGCTCCTCCCGGATGCGGCGGATGGCCCGGCCAAAGCGGACGCGGATATCGAGAGGCATCGGTTGCCATCTTGGAGGCATGCAGCCGATGCGTACACAGCCGATGAGTCACATTAGTATTGACGAGTGAGACCTCTGGAGGCACGATATTGCCCGCGTGCCCAAGGACAGTCACCATGACCGGTTCACTTCGCGTCGTGTCGATCGTACTCACCATGTCCTTGCTGGTTGCACTTCCGCGCTGCGAACGGCGTGACAAGAGCGCAAGCGAACTGGTGGGTGCCAAATACGTGGCTTATCGGAGAACCTTGCAAGACTTCGAAGTAAGGGCTTACGTACTGGTAGTCGATCCGGGTCCCGATGGATGCATGCAGACAGAGAACAAGCTCACAAATGTTACAAATTCACTTTCCAACGGGCAGAGACTGGACTTTGCCGTGAGCGTGCTTGCCACCTACAACGGCGTCTTGAAACAGGCAGCAGAGGAGATGGACGATCATCTAGAAAAACTCAAGGACGCTGGTCTGGCTGTCATCGAGGCGGTGCACCGTCTCCCTGTCGGTTCCCGGCCAGAATATGCGGGCAAGGTTGAGTCCGATGCAAGTTCGCTGGTAGACACAGCAGATAAGTTGGCGAGCCGCCTTCACACCTGCAAGGAGGTGCGGCAGAGCCTACTGCAGGACGTCATCGATATGAAGGGAAATGTGCGCGGCGTGTTTGCCCAGCGGATCGCCCTCGGAAAAGCAGATGATTGGCCCAAACTTCAAGCCGGCCTGACCGAGCAATTCGACAGATTCCAGCAACAAAAAGAGCAATTGCGAGGATGCGCAAGGACTATGCGGCGTTCAAGGGAGAGACTGGCGTCACGGTTGACTTCGACGATGCCAATCCACCTGCTCGATAGGAGTTCGCTCCCATCCGCTCCGCTGCGCGGATCGAGGGTCGCTCGGCGCTCGCGCACACCGCCTGGAGCGGCGGTGCGAGTGAGAACGCCCCCAGGATAAGTGTGCCTCGCTTAAGTGCAGCGCTCCACGAGCGCTCTTGCATAGCGCAACGGCTATTTAATTCTAAAATTGGCCTCGATATCGGTCCATACCGGCACTGGCGTGCCGTCCAGGCCAATGGCTGGCCTAAACCGCCAGTTTCCTACTGCCTTGACCGCCTCTTCGTCCAAGCCGTAACCGAGCGAACGTTGAACCTGGATATTCGCGGTATGACCTTCTGCTGTGATGATCAGGTGGAGCACGACAATTCCGGAGACCTTCGCGGACCGCGCTTGGTCCGAATAAGACGGATCAGGACACTCGATGCACCTAGGGAAGCCAATGCCGCCGATGCCTACTTCATAAGCGCCATTTACGAATATCGGCGCTTGGGCAGGCTCATTCATGGGCTCGCACTCGGGTGAACTCGCCGGCCTCGGAACCGCCGCGGCCGTTAATTTCGGCGTGCCTGGGTCGCCAAAATCGTCCGCCAGGATTGCGGGGGCCAAGTCGACGGCTGTCGTCCCATCAGTATTGAAACGTACCAACACTCGTACGCGAGACCAAGTCACCTCTCCTTGCACCATATTTGGCCGAAACTTCCATCGACGGATTGCATCCATCGCGGACCGAACGAACAATGGAGGACCATCAAGCACGCGAGAATTGTTGCCTACATCACCCTCCGGCGAAACGCCGAGGCCAATATCTATTGTGCCCGTTATATGAGAGTCGAGGGCAAGCGCGGGATATTTAGGAAAAACACACTGAGTTACGCGCTTCCACATCTCCTCCGGCGCAATGTTTTGAATTCGCCTCGACTCAGTGTTCGCAGGAGCGTTCGATACTCCCGGGGCGCTACTTCGAGAAGCAACCGCAGCCGCCTGGGCCATCGCCACAATTCCTTCTTCGGGCAACTTTGGCATCTTGAGTTCCTTCAGTTCGGTGGGCGAAGTGGCAAGGCTGCGACCGGATGATTTTATTTTGGCGACTAGGACTTCTTGGCGCAATCCGGGCCGAAGTACGTCTAGCACAGGTTTGTTCGTGGGAGCATCGGTTCTTGTCTCAGATATCTCGCCGACCTGCGCGGCAGCCGTGAGTTGGCTCGCAAGAAGACCGTATAAAGCAAGAATCGTGGTAGCGATGAAGGAGTGCATACGATCTCCCTCTGATCTTTCCTGAGAAGGTAGCAAAGCTCGGCGCAGCCACACAAGACTGTCCGTCCAAGTTGTTTTAGGCGGTTGTCTAGATGCTCGGTATCACTCCGTGCCACTCGGTGCGACCGCGCTGAAAAATGACTGGCCTTTCCTCCCTCTGCCGATCTAACTCGCGGTAGGATGCGGGAATGAAGCCGCGCTACACGCTGCGGGCCCGCTTCTGCGGAACACTAAATTGGTCATGCCCCTGGTGTGGGTACCTAAACCGTTGCCGGGTCGACAGAACCAGCTGGCGGATCCGCTGCAATGCAAAGCCCTGCCGGCGCTGGTTTGCCCATGGCCTGGTGCTGCATTCACTAGGCTCGCTCAAGCATTCAGGGCGAAAATCCCTGACCCCGCCCGATATCACTTTTCCAGCAGCAAAGCTGAATCTGGAATATCGACATGGCGACCCGGTTCACCAGCTGGAGGACGAGAACACTTGAAGAAAACCAGGAGCTTATCGCCTGCCCGAAAACAACCTCTGTTCCGGCAAATTGAGGCAGGTGCCGGCCGCGAAAACATTGCGGGTTTGCTGCTTGCGAGCGGCAATCCGCGTGCCTCGACGCAGTTAATCTGCGCATTGTAAAAATCAAAAGCAGGGTAGCACGCGCAGCAAAATATCTGGACGATTCATCAGTTGAGGCACGATTCTTGGCTGTCAACGTTCTAGACATCCATCTGGATGAAGCAACCAGGCATCATTTTATCGCGCGTACGCAAGGAAGTTTTTGGACGATGTATCAGCAAATCAAAGGTTGGCGTGTATGTGTTGAGAAGCTTCTTCAGGAAGCACCTCGCAGTTAACGAACACCGCTTTCAAACCCGCACTCACCCGATGGGTGCGGCCAGGCAACGCGGCTCCCCGCCGTGATCCTAAGCAAGCTGGCCGCCTCACATCTTCGGCGGACGCCCAAGGAAAACACAATCACAAATCCTTGGGGAGAAGTGGGCCATGCTGGATTATCTTTCGGTTGAACTTTTACCAACCATCCCAATTGATGGGATAATACCGTCCGCGATTCCAGACCGGAAACGGAGATGCATGTCACGAAGGTCTGGTCAGAATGGACGTATTGAGAAAAAAGGAAATGTGTACTACGCCCGGTTTTGGTTGGACGTTCCCGGTGAAGCGAAGCGGGTTTACAAATCCGTTCGCATTTGCCCGGTGGACGGGCCGGGATCACTCAACAAGTTCGAACTGAAGCGACGGTTGAAAGAGATAATCGCTGAGTTCGGCGCAAACTCTGAGGCCACACTACGTGAAACTGAAACAGTGAACCTTGGAACAACGTTCAAACAACAAGCTGAGAGATGGTTGCAACAAGTACAGAAGCGGAAGCGGAATCCAATCAAACCGCGAACTGCTGATGCTTGGTTGGGCTATCTCAAGTACATTAACGTGCAAATTGGAGAGATGCCGTTGTCTGAGGTAAACAATCTCGCGGTGAAAGAGTTCATTGCGAAGATGGCAGCCGAAGAGAAGAACGGCAAGCCTCGCTTTGCTCCGAAGTCCATTGCCAACTACGTGCAGTTGATTCAGATGGTGGTTGGCTCTGCACTGAACGACAAAGGCGAAGCAATCTATCCGGTGAAGTGGAATCACGACTTCATGGACATGCCTGTCATTGGGGAGCAAAGGAAGCCAGCATTCACAGAGGCAGAGGTGACATCCATCATCGCCAAAGCCGATGGGGGTTTCCGTGTGCTCTATGCGTTGCTGGCAGGTTCAGGACTTCGCATCGAGGAAGCAATCGCCCTTCAGGTGCAAGATTTGAAGGGCACGGTCCTGCACGTCCGGTACAGCCATTGGAATGGCGATTTGTACACACCAAAGACTGAGGCCGGAATCCGTGAAGTTGATCTTCACCCATCGTTGGCCGCAATGCTTCGTGAGCACATTGGCACTCGCACATCGGGATACCTTTTCGAGAGTTCCAAAGGCACCCCATTGGCACGTTCCAACGTGTTACGTCGCAGCCTGCACAAAATCCTGCAAAAGATGGGACGGGAGAAGTGTGGGTTTCACGCCTTTCGACGTTTCCGCATCACTCACCTGAGAAAACAACGTGTGATGGAAGTGCTGCTTAGAATTTGGGTGGGACACTCAACCGAAGGCATCACCGACAAATACACCGTTGAAACGCTCAAGAGGGATGTTGCTTATCGGAAGGCCACGGCAGAGCAAGCTGGCCTTGGTTTCCACACATCTTTGGAACACCAATTGCCAGCTGCACGAATTGCACGAAAAATGTACTCACCTGAATTGGCTGCAACTGCTTGAGAAAATTGGTCGGGGCGAGAGGATTTGAACCTCCGACCCCCTGGTCCCGAACCAGGTGCTCTACCAGGCTGAGCCACGCCCCGACTAGGTTGAACGAAAGAGTCGGAACCACGCAGGCCGAAGGAACTCGGGACCAGCGTTTGATTCCCGCTAAAAAGTATAGCACTCTACGGTAGTTGCCTTCGCTTCTGAAGTTCTGGTTCGTTCCGGCACAGATCGTGTGGCGCAGGCACTGGCGGCGCAGTGGCGCGGGACGCCCACCGGACAGCCGGCGCTACCCATTGCGGCGCCGGCAAGCTGTTCAGGATTTTTCCTATAGAATGTTGCTTCGCTCACAGCATCGAAATCATTCATGATCGCGATTACTGCTCAGCACGTTGTTCACGCCGCTGGAGCGCATCGAGCAGCCGCTGCTCCTGGTGGAGGACCGGGTCCATCGTCGGAAGTGACCTCGCGGGCGCGGCGCGAAGTTCCCGGCAATTGCCGCTTGGTGGATTTTGGCGACGGCATACTGGCGCCCGGTTTTATTGACATCCACATTCACGGCGGCGCCGGGCACGATGTGATGGAAGCCGGCGCCGATGCGCTGCCGCCAGTCGAGCGGCTTGCTGGCAGCGCACGGCGTCAGCAGTTATTTCCCCACCACGGTTACGGCACCGCTGGATGCGACACTTTCCGCTCTGGCGCGGTTGGCGGACGCGATCGACGCCGCGGAACAAGATCCACGTCGGCTCGAAACGGCAATCTGCGGGCGCGGCCGCTGGGGATTCATCTGGAAGGACCATTCATCAGCCACAAGCGGCGCGGAGTGCATCCTCCGGAAAATCTGTTGACTCCGTCTCTGGCCGCTTTTGATCGCTTCTGGCAGGCGGCGCGAGGACACATTCGCGTGCTCACGATTGCGCCTGAATTGCCGGGCGCGCTCGAGGTCATCGCGGAGGCCGCCGCGCGCGGAGTTTGCGTGAGCCTGGGGCACTCCGACGCTGACCTGGACGCGGCTCGCGCCGGCATCGCCGCGGGCGCTCGCCATGCCACTCACACCTTCAACGCCATGCGGCCGCTGGATCATCGCGATCCCGGAATTCTGGGCGAAGTGCTGACCGATTCGCGGCTCTCCGCCGACATCATCGCGGACGGGATTCATCTCGATCCCGCGATCGTGCAGCTTGTTCCTGAAGGCCAAAGGGCCGGACGCCGCGGTCCTGATCACCGACGCCACCGCCGCCACCGGCATGCCCGACGGCCGTTATCGCCTGGGGTCGCTCGAAGTGGAAGTGAAAGATGGCAGGTGCATGGTGGGAGGAAACACTGGCGGGCAGCGTCCTCACCATGGACCGCGCGGTCCGCAACGTCATGCAGTTCGCGCAATGGGAGTTGCAGCAGGCGGTGCGCCTCGCGACCCTGAATCCGGCGCGGGTGGCGGGAGTAAAGAACGGAGGCGTCGCTCGAGGCGGGCGCGCCCGCCGATCTGGTGGTCTTGAGTCCGAGCGGCGAAGTGAGAAAGACGATCATTCGCGGAGCAGGGATCTATGACGTAGCGCCGGCATCTGCCGGCTGTCCTGAGGGCGTCTCGCCCTCAGCGCGGCGGGCGAGGACGCCCCCGGACGGCGCCGACGGCGCTACTTCAAGCTCTCAGGAGAACGGAATGGCTGACAAAGGCGGATTCCCCCATTACATGCTGAAGGAGATCTTCGAGCAGCCGCAGGGCTTGCGCGACACGATTGAGCCCCGGGTGTCGCTCGAGGAGGCGGTGGTGCGGCTCGACGATGTCCGCATCAGCACGGAAGAACTGCGCGCGCTGCGCCGCATCAACATCGTGGCCTCGGGCACCAGCCGGCACGCGGGCATGGCCGGGCAGTACATGATTCAGGATCTGGTCAACATTCCCGTGGATGTCGACTACGCCAGCGAGTTCGAATATCGCAATCCCCTGATCGGCCCCGGCGAACTCACGATCGTTATTACGCAGTCCGGCGAAACCGCCGACACCACCGCCGCCCAGCGCGAAGCCAAGGCCAAAGGCTCGCGCACCATTGCCATTTCGAACGTGGTCGATTCCACCATCGCGCGCGAGGCCGACGGCGTGCTCTACACCCACGCCGGACCGGAGATCAGCATCGCGTCCACCAAGGCTTTCACCGCGCAGATGGCGGTGCTCTATTTGTTTGCGCTCTACCTGGGACAGGTGCGCGGCAAGTTTGCCAAGGAACAGCGGCGGCAGTACATCCGCGAACTGCTCGACCTGCCGGGCAAGATGGAAGCCCTGCTGAAGTCCGCGCCCGCGGCCTGCGAGCAGCTGGCCGAAAAATATTACAAGGTGCAGGATTTTCTCTTCATGGGCCGCGCCATCCACTATCCCGTCGCCATGGACGGCGCGCTCAAGCTCAAGGAAGTTTCCTACATTCACGCCGAGGGCTATCCCACCGGCGAAACCAAGCACGGCCCCAACGCGATGATCGACGAGAACCTGCCGGTGGTGATCATCGCCACCTGCGACCGCAACGATTCGGGATCGGTGCTGCGCTACGAGAAGAACCTCGCCAACATCCGGGGATTCAAGCAGCAGTCGGCGCGCGTGATCGCGATTGCATCAGAAGGCGACGAAGAACTTCCCCGCCTGGCCGACCACACCATCTTTGTTCCGCAGGCGCCGGAGCTTGCTGTTGCCGATTCTGGAGATCGTGCCGCTGCAGTTGTTCGCCTATTACATGACGGTGAAAAAAGGTCTGGACGTGGATCGGCCGCGCAATCTGGTGAAGTCGGTGACGCTGGAGTAGGTTTTACAACGATCATCACGACTTGCGTGTAAGGCGATGTCAGACCCGGACCTTTGGACCTGCCAACATCCTGCTTCTACTCCGTGGGACTCCACGATCGACCCTGGATCACATATCGCAAGAAGCCGCTGTGCGATGTGTATTTGTCATAAAGGCCACGAGCGCGATAATTGTTTTCTTTCGTATTCCAATAAAGGCGCGACCAGCCCTCGACTTTCATCTCTTCGATAAGCCAATCGATAAGGAGTTTGCCGACACCCGTCGCGCGATGATCGGGCTGGACAAAAAGGTCTTGCAGATAGCACGCTGGAGTCAGCGCCGATGTATTTTCGTGAATAATGTAGTTGGCAATTCCCACGACATCGCTGCCGTTTTCCTCGGCAACGATAGCGTGAACAGGAAATGAAGGGTCGAGGATGCGCGCCCAGGTGCGGCGGGTAATGGCTTCCGACGGCTCCCGCTCGTAGAAGCGGGTATACGCATCCCATAACTCGCGCCAGCGCTGCTCATCGCGAGCGCTGATTCTTCGCACGATGTGGCTCATCAACGATTCACCTCTGAGTGCCACTTTTTAGGCACGGTATCACCCCCCGGCTGATTATTTCGCCCGATACGCCATCATTCGTCTCCGGTCGGAATAATTCCAGCGTTCTCGAACATGAGAATCACCGTACGCTGCGGGGCACGAGTCCGATGGAGCACGCCTTTGGGGACAACAAACCCCTGCCTGGGTGCAAGGGCCACAGTTCTGCCTTCGAGGTCGATCAGCAAGTTGCCCTCTACGACATAGAAAAACTCGTCGTCGTGATCATGCTTGTGCCAGTGATACTCGCCCTCAACCACGCCGATGCGCACGACCGACGAGTTTACCTGGCAAAGTGTCTGGTTGTACCACGGGGGCGGAGCCGCATCCGCGAGCGCCTTCTCGTCGATCAGTTCGAGTGGTTTGTGCAGGATGTTCAATCGCGTGTCGTATGGAAATTCTGTTGGGTTGGTCATGGTCTCGCGCTCTTCTCGTCGTAACCAATTAGACTTGCCGGGCCATCGCCTGTTTGATCGCCCGGATTGCCTTCTCGTCGCGTTTGTAAAATGTCCACTTCTTGATCCGTTTGCTGGTAACAAATCCGGCCTGCAGGAGGATTTTGAGATGGTCGGTTACCGCCGGTTGGCTCACGCGCAACTTGCGCGAAATCAAGAGTCCGCAGACGCCGTCCTTGACCAGGTCTCCGTCGACTTGAGGTGGAAAATGCTTTTCGGGATCCTTCAACCACTCCAGTATCTGCAGCCGTCGTTTGTTGCCCAGCGCCTGCATGCATAGTATTAGACTCATATAGTTGTTTAACGAATCGTTTAATCGATATTACTGGGACAAACAAGAGTTGGCAACATCCGAGGGCGAGAAGGCCGAAATGGATATTGTCCGCGGCTCGAGGAGACGGGGAATCGAACGCTGAGTGCTTTTTGACGTGAGGGAGTAGGAACCCGAACGAAAACTACTTCGGTTTAAAGTCTGGCCGACGTCCCCTCTAGTTCGGTTTCCGGTGTTTGCTGTCGGAGAGATAGCGCAACAGCGCCGTGTCTGACGCGTTCTTGAATTTCTCCACAAACGACGCTTCTGGGCTGAGCACCGCATCCGCTGAGGCCTTCTGGCGTATGCTCTGTCGCAGCCTCTCGCCGGACTCGGTTTCGTTGGTCATCACCTGCATGTAGAACCAGAGAAAGTGGCGCATCTGGTCGAGGGACGATTTCAGCATCTGGAGCGCGTCCATCTCGGGCAGCTGGCTGAGGGCTTCCATCAGTTCCGGGTCGCTGGGCGCTTCCATGGCAGCACAGTTGAGCTGGCGTTGGATCGAGCGCAGGTCTTCAGTCACGCGCAGGATGCGGACGTGAATTTCGTCGAGGTAATCTTCTCTTCCCATGGGCCCCGGCTTGTTTGAGATAACGACAAGCTCACCATCTCATTCACGACTGACAGCGAACAGATGTCCCATGTGCATGCGCTTTCGTAATTCATGCCATTACTTTGGTCTGAGGCGATCTTCTAACGACAAAATGTGTCATACCGAGCGAAGATCTCACGCGAACTGCCGCCCACCCTGTCGTCCCTAGCGATGTCTCGATCCGCGCTGGCGCAATGAGAGCAAGTCGAGGGACTCCTACTCTTCCACAGACTGATGAGCTCATAGGGGTCCCTTCGACTTCGATCGAGGCAGGCTCTTGACTGCGCGGCCGCTTTCGTGGAGCGAAGCAGCCACTCCGCTCAGAGTTTGTGACGTTTTTGAATTTATGACCAGTTTGTCGTCGTAACTATTTTGTTTGCAACCTCGATTTTTGACGACATCAAAAAAGTCACAAACTCTCAGGATGACAAAGAGGCAGCGCGGATTTGCGGGACCTCGATGATTCGAACTCCTCTAGCTGGAGTTTCAACAGCCTCGACCAGGGCCCGAACCATCTGGTCCAGCATAACCAGTCCCAGGCGGGTGGCGCCTTCGCGAGTGGACGGCAACAATTCCATCAGCTTGTAGATCGGTAATAACAGGTACGGCCATCGGTGCCCCGGCCCCAGGACGTACCAGGGACGCAGAATTGTGGCGTTCATTCCGCTCTGGCTGATCATGTCCTCGCATTGCGACCTTACTTCGATGTAGGTCTTCATGACGGGCGCGGGGTGGGCTACGCTGACGTAAACAAAATGCTCGACGCCAGCGCCCTTTGCCGACTCGACGGCGCTGCGGCCGGAGGCCAGATCGATGCTGCGGAACTCGGCGGCTTTCGCCGGACTGGGATGTGAGACCCCGACCAGTTGTACGAACGTATCGGCCGGAGCGATCTTTGAGGCGAAGGACTTGCCGTCCAGAGCGTCACCGAGAATTGCCTCACATCCCGCCGGAAGCTTCCGCTCCGAGCCCGGCCTGACCAGCGCACGGACCTCGTGGCCGCGCTCCAGCAACTGGGTGATCAGGGGACGACCGACGTATCCCGTGCCGCCGGTGACGAAGACGCGATGGACTTGCGTATCCATGAGGTTCCTTGCCCTGAAGTAATACGCGGATGAGCGACCGGTGGATTGTCCCCGAACTTGCCGGGCCGGGGCAAGTGCGGGACTGTTCTGGTACACTGTCGCGTTCTGCAGCCTCCGGAACCGAAGGTACTGCAGACCTTCCCCGGGCCAAGCAGCCCCATCGAGGCGGAAGCGCTATGAAAGACACGCTGGGAGTCTTACTAGCTGGAGGCGCGGGCGAGCGCCTGTATCCGCTCACTCGCGACCGCGCCAAGCCTGCCGTTACCTTTGGCGGAATCTACCGCATCATTGACGTCACTCTTTCCAACTGCGTCAACTCCGACTTGCGCCGGGTCTACATCCTCACCCAGTACAAGGCGTTGTCGTTGAACCGGCATGTCCGCGAAGGCTGGAACATCATGGGCAGCGAGATGGGTGAGTTCATCGAAGTGCTGCCGCCGATGAAGCGGGTGAGCGATCAGTGGTACCAGGGCACGGCCGATGCGGTGTATCAGAATATTTACTCGATCGGCTCGGAGCAGCCCAGGCATGTGCTGATCCTCTCCGGGGATCATATTTACAAGATGAATTACGGCCTGATGCTGGAACGGCACAATGACTCGGGTGCGGACGTGACCCTGGCGACCATCCAGATTGATCCCGGCGAGGTCTCGCGTTTCGGCGTTGTGGACGTGGACCGCGATCACCGGGTGCTGGGGTTCGAGGAGAAGCCCAAAAATACGAAGCTGCGCTCGCCTTCAAATCCCGACAAGGTTTGCGCCTCGATGGGCATTTATCTGTTCAATACCGACGTACTCATCCCCGTGCTCTTGAAAGATGCAGAGGACCCCGCTTCCAGCCATGATTTTGGCAAAGACATCCTGCCCAAGATGGCGGATGAATATCGGGTTTACACCTACGACTTCGTCGACGAAAACAAGAAAGAAGCCTTGTATTGGCGGGATGTGGGGACGCTCGAAGCCTATTACGAAGCCAATATGGACATCGTGGCGGTGTCGCCGGTGTTCAACCTGTATGACTCTGACTGGCCCATTCGCACGCACCAGCGCCAGTATCCGCCGGCAAAATTTGTGTTCGCCGAAGCCGGTCGTACCGGAACCGCGGTGGATTCCATTGTTTCGGCAGGCTGCATCGTTTCCGGCAGCATGGTGAAGGGCAGCGTGGTCTCGCCTGATGTGCGGGTGAACTCCTATAGCGAAGTGGAAAGCAGCATTCTCTTCTCCCATGTGAACGTGGGGCGGCATTGCCGCATTCGCAAGGCCATCATTGATCGCGATGTGCATATTCCGGAAGGCACCACTATCGGATATGACACCGAGGCCGATCGGCAGCGCTATTTTGTGACCGAGAGCGGAATTACAGTCGTGACCCGCGACTATTCCCTGTTCGAGAATCCCGTGACCGTGGACTACTTCACCAGCGAGTAGCCCTCTTCCATATTGATTCCGCCGAGAGTGCGTCCCGGAGGGGCGCCTGAAAGTAGCCCGGCGCGTCAACGCCGGGTGGCCGACACGCCGGGATGCCCGTCCCGGGACGGCCCCTGTGTCGGAGATCCATTTCAAGCGTGCCGACGGCATGCGCATCGTCCGGATAACCCACCCGCCACTAAGGCGGCGGGCTGCTGTCACTGATCGCTCCGGGACCTTTCAATCCACAGCGATAGCGGCTATCTCGCTGACAGGATACGCTTGTGTCATCTAGTTGCACCTTGTTTGCAACAAAATCTATCGCCCTTCCTTGACAGGGGCGCACAGCGCGGTGCAGGATTAAGACTAAACAGCGTAGATGCAACTCATTTGCAACTAAAAATAGACGCCAATAATTGCAACTGGTTTGCAACTAGGCGCCACCGTCCCGGGATATTGGGTCTTCAACGCGATGGCGAAGTATCAAGTGAACGAGCACGTCGACGTTCGGGCCAACGCGTACAACCTGGCCGACAAGTACTATTACGACCAGATCCATCCCGCGCATATCGTACCCGGGGCAGCGCGTTCGGCGTTACTGGGCATCACTTTCAAATTCTAGTCGGGAAGGATACAAAACCAATTGTTACTGCCAATCCCCGAGGTGTTGACCTCCGAGCAGGTGGCGGAGGCGCGGCGAATCCTGGATGCGGCGGAATGGGTGGATGGCCGGGTCACGGCCGGCCACCAATCCGCGCGCACCAAGGACAACATGCAACTTCCGGAAAATCATCCCGCTGCCCGCCAGCTGGGTGAGACCATTCTCACTGCGCTCGGGCAGAATCCCCTGTTCGTTTCCGCAGCATTGCCGGCGCGAGTCTTTCCTCCGCTGTTCAACCGTTATCAGGGCGGGCAGTCTTTTGGCACCCACGTGGACAATGCCATCAGGCAGATCAGCGCAACCGGACACCGGATTCGCACCGATCTCTCGGCAACCTTATTTTTCTCGCAGCCCGACGAGTACGATGGCGGCGAGCTGATCGTCGAGGACACCTACGGTCTGCATCACGTTAAACTTCCCGCCGGTCATATGATTCTGTATCCCTCGACCAGCCTGCACCACGTCACGCCCGTGACGCGAGGGTCGCGGCTGTCATCATTTTTCTGGATCCAAAGCATGGTGCGCGATGATGGACAGCGCACATTGCTGTTCGATCTCGACACCGCCATCCAGCGGCTGAATCCCTCCAAGCCTGACGATTCCGCAGTGGTCCAACTGACGGGGGTTTACCACAACCTGCTGCGGCGCTGGGCGGAAATTTGAACTCGATAGCCCCCTTATGACGCCCCGCAGATTTCTGTTCTGGATCCACCTCACTGCCGGCTGCGTGACCGGGCTGGTCATTCTTGTCATGTCGGTGACGGGAATCCTGCTCGCCCACCGGCGGCAGATCATCACCTGGTCGGATCGCGGCTTTCAGGCGCAACCCGCACCCGGAGCTCAGCACCTGCCTTTGGAAGACCTGCTGGCTACGATGCAAGAGGCACAAGGACGACCACCCTCGAACATTACGGTGCGGGCGGATTCCGCCGCTCCGGTGTCGTTCGACTTTGGCCGGGAACGTACTGTCTTCGTAGATCCCTACACCGGAAAAATTCTGGGCGAAGGATCACCCGGGCTGCGGAGATTTTTCTCCGCCGTCGAGGATGTGCATCGCCGGCTGGGGGTCGGCGGCGAGGGACGGTCTTCGGGACGCGCGGTTACGGGAGCGTGCAACCTCATTTTCCTCATCCTTGTGACGACCGGGCCTTTCCTGTGGTGGCCGAAACAATGGAGTCGAGACAACCTAAGAAAGATCACTCTGTTTCGGGGCGGAGCGTGGGTTCGCGCGCGCGACTGGAACTGGCACAACGTCCTCGGGTTCTGGTGCGTCGTACCGCTATTCCTGATTGTGATCACGGGCGTGATCATGTCTTATGCGTGGGCGAACAATCTGCTCTATCGCATGACGGGGAATGCGCCACCATCTCAGAGCCAACCCGCAGTTCAGAGTCCTGCTGGACGCAACCCCAATTCCGGCCAGCGAACCGGTGCCGAGCATGGTGCGCGCCGCTTCGACGGAGTGGAGAAATTGTTTGCACGCGCCCGGCAGCAAGTCCCGGACTTCACCACCATCAGCCTGCGCCTGCCGAATCCTCCTGCGAACACACTCACCTTCTCTTTCATCGATCGCGGAAACGGCGGGCGGCCGGATTTGCGATCGCAGCTCACTCTTGATCGTGCCACGGGAGAAATCGTCCGGTGGGAAGCCTTCTCTGGCTATAACCGCGGACGGCAGCTGCGAGCGTGGGCCCGCTTCACTCATACCGGGGAGGCTGGAGGGTTGCTGGGGCAGACAATCGCTGTCATGGCATCTGCAGGCGCCGCTTTGCTGGTATTTACCGGGCTCTCGCTGGGAATGCGACGTTTCTTGGCCTGGAAGGGGCGGCGCGTCAAGGTACTTGCCACCGCTGGTTCTTAGGAGCTCAGTTCTTAGCCCGTAGTTCTCTGTTCTCAGTGATTTTCGCCTTTTATTCTCCTTGCGCTTGCCTCCCCTGCTACAATGCCTTGCCTTATAGAAGTGCCGAACTTTTGGGCCCACAAAGACGTATCTCTATTGTGGTGTTAAAGTCCGGGGTTTTCCGGACGGGTAACAGACCAGGAGTTCCAGGGAGTGCGGGTTGGAAGACGCCCAGGTCGTAGCCATGCTCGTCCGTCGCTGCGTAGCCGGCGACGTAGTGGCCTGGGAGGAAATCGTGCAGCGCTACAATCGCCGCATCTACAACATCTGCTATCGCTTCGCCGGGTCCGGCGACGATGCCCAGGACCTCACCCAAGAGGTCTTCATCAAGATGTTCCGCACCCTGAATACCTACGATGTCGAGCGGGGAGCGTTCATGACCTGGGTCACGACCATCACGCGCAACCTGCTGGTGGACCATTTCCGCAAAAGCAAGCAAGACAGAGTGACCGAATCGCTGGACACGACGCCTTCGGAGCACGAAGATGCGATGCCGCTCAGCGAGAAGATCGAGGACAAGGCGCCGGCGGCGGACTTGAGTGTGCAGAGCCGCGAGACCCGGGAACTGGTCCACAACGCCTTGCAGAAACTTTCGCCCGAATTGCGCGAAGCGGTCATCCTGCGCGACCTGCAGGATATGGATTACAAAGACATTGCCACGGTACTAAAGGTTCCGGAGGGCACAGTGAAATCGAGGATAAATCGCGGGCGTGCGGAACTTGCGCGTCTGCTCCAACGTACATATAGGCAGGTGATGTGATGTCAGGCGAAACCAAAAACGGCATGCAGTGCGCAGAGTTTGACGCGCTGCTAATTGACGCCCTCGATGGGACTCTGGCGGGGCCCAGGCTGGAAAGCTTTCAGGCCCATGCCCGGGTCTGTGCCGTGTGCGGCCCGGTGTTCGCGGAAGCCGACGGGGGACGTCGCTGGCTGAAATCGCTGGCTGAGGTGGAACCGCCGGCCAACCTGGTTCACAACATCCTGGTGGCCACTACCGGATACGAGAGCAAGCACGTAACCGTCCGCCGACAAAGCGAAAGCTCCGTGGGCCGACGCAATCACCGGGTGGCTGCGTCCGGTGTTCGGTCCGGTAATGTCCATGGGCCGCCAACCCCGTTTCGCCATGTCATTCGGGATGGCGTTCTTCTCTCTATCCATTTCGCTCAGCCTGGCGGGCGTCAAAGTGAGCGACGTGCGCCGAGTAGACATGCGGCCCAGTGCGATCAAGCGTGCCTACTACGAGACCACCGGCCGGGTAGTCAAGTATTACGAAAATATTCGCTTCGTGTACGAAATCGAGTCGCGGGTGCGGGAATTCAAGCGAGTCACGGCCCCGCCGGAACCGAGCCCCAAGGAGCAGAACAACAAGAAGGAAAAGGAAAAGAAGGACAACAATACCAGTGGACAACCTGAACCAAGACAGGAACGCAACTACAGCCAGGGAGAGAACCAGCCCGTGCTGGCCTCCATCCCGAATGATCCGCCTGTAGAAACCGTGACCACTTACAGGAGGATTTTATGAACTGTGCCAACCATCCCGATGTTGAGAAGGTGGCATTCTGCCGCACCTGCGGAAAACCGCTCTGTGCCAACTGTACCCGTGCGGTGCACGGAGTGATTTATTGCGAGAGCTGCCTGGCAGCGAGACTGGAAGGCGTGCAGCCCAACATCGCACCGCCGGTCGCCGGTTTCGTGGCGGCAACCCCAGGGGGCGTGCCCGTGCCAGTCGGGGGACCGAATCCTGCTTTGGCCGGTGTTCTGGCCGGCTTCTTTCCCTTTGGCGTGGGCGCCGTTTACACCGGACAATATGCCAAGGGCCTCGCCCACCTGGTGATCTTCACCCTGCTCGTCCTGGGGGCAAGCAGCGGAAGCGAAGCCATGGGCACGGTCTTCGGACTGGCCATCGCGGGTTTCTACTTCTACCAGATCATCGATGCGGTGCGAAGCGCCCGCGCCCTGCAAATGGGACAACCGGCCCCCGACCCGTTTGGATTGGCAACGACTTTTAGCGCCGGCGAGCGGGTGGACGTAAGCAAAGTCCCGGTGGGAGCGCTGGTCCTCATCGGCCTGGGCGTAATTTTCCTGCTACACACACTCGACATCTGGGACTTCAGCGCTCACCGCATCTGGCCACTGGTCCTCATCGGCATCGGTGGATGGCTGCTGGTCCGTCGGTTGGGTCTGGTGGGCGATGTTCCGCCCGGATTTGACCGCATACGCAGTTGCAAGCGCGGCTTGATGGGCCCCGCCGTCCTGCTGACTCTGGGATTTCAGTTCCTGCTCGACAGCATGGGCGTAATCCGGTTCGGCCGCACCCTGCCTCTGCTGCTGGTGGTCATTGGACTGGTCAAGATTTTCCAGAGCACGGCCGGCCCCGGCCCGCTCGCGGGACCGCCTTCAGCGATCCCAGGTGGAACGCCACCGTCCGGATTTGCCAGCCCCGAAGGACAGCCGCCATATCCGGAGGTAAAGCCGGAGGTGAAAAATGGCTAACCCGGTACAAACACCGCCCTCGTTTCAACCCATTCAACCACCAAGACAACGGCGTTCCTTAGCCGGTCCGGTAGTGCTGATCTTGTTGGGCGTACTGCTGCTGCTCACGACCATGCGGGTGCTGCATCCGCAGCCACTTCTGCACTGGTTCGGCACCTACTGGCCCGCCTTGATCATTCTCTGGGGTGTGATCAAACTGGTCGAGTATCAGCAAGCCCAGAGAGAAGGAACGCGCCCCCAGGGAATTGGCGCCGGGGGAGTCGTGCTGCTGGTCTTCCTAATCGTTTTTGGATTGTCGGCGACTCAAGCCTCGCGCTTCAACTGGGATGAGGTCCGCGACCACATCAACCTGGGCGACGACGATCTGGCCCTGTTCGGACACAAATACAGTTACGAGGATCAACTCCAGCAGGACTTCCCCGCCGGCAGCAGCTTGCGCATCACGAATGAGCGAGGTGCAGTCAACGTGACAGCCTCGGACGACAACCAGATTCATGTAACCGCGCACAAGCGCATCAATGCGGACAACCAGCAGGAAGCCGACAAGTTCAATCCTGGCACCAAGCCACAAATCAATGCCAGCGGCAACGTCATCACCTTGAACGCTAATACGCGGGGCGCCGGCGACCGGACGGTCACAACCGATCTCGATGTCAGCCTGCCTCGGAAAGCTTCGACCGTGATCTCGAGCCGCCGCGGCGATGTCAGCGTGCTCGGCCGCGAGGGGGACGTTGAAATCGCGAGCCAGCACGGCGATGCCGCTGCCTCCGACGTCACCGGCAAGGTGAGTGTCAATCTGAATGGCGGCTCGGCGCGGATTTCGAATATTTCGGGGGATGTTTCAATCCAGGGACGAGCCGATGATATTTCCGTAGCCGACGTAAAGGGCGCGGCCCAGCTGACCGGCGAGTTTGACTCCATCAAGCTGGGGAAAATCACCGGAGTGATCGGCTTCAAATCCGCCCGCACCGACATGGAGTTTTCCCGGTTGAACGGCGACCTCGACATGGATTCGGGCGACCTGCGGGCCAGCGACCTGGTCGGCCCCTTCCGCCTGCTCACGCGTTCGAAGGATGTCCGTCTGGACGGAGTCGATGGAAACGTCCGGTTGGAGAATGAAAACGGCGCTGTCGAAATTCACATGAGCAAGCTGGGCAACATGCAGTTGAGCAACCGTAACAGTGATGTCCAGATTTACATTCCCGACAAGGCCGGCTTCCAGCTGGATGCCCACTCTCGCGGCGGCGAAATCGAATCTGACTTCAGCGCGCTGAAGATTGAGAACGGCAACGACCAGGCAACCGCCACCGGCACCGTCGGCGAAGGCGGCCCCCACGTGGTCATCAACAATGAACACGGCGGCATCGAACTCCGCAAGGGATCGACGGTAGCGGAAGCGCCAGCGATGCCAAGAGTGCCCAAGATACCTGCCGTGCCACACGTGCCCAAGGTTCCGGTGCCTACGGAAAACTAGAGTAGTTCAGGAAATCAACTTCAAGTGTGGGTGGACATCCTTGTCCGCCGCGTTTGACCCCGACCCTACACTCTTCACGGACCCCTCGATCCAGCAAGGAACTTCTCTACAATGAGTCAATGAATCGACAGTCAACCGATCGACCGATCGCAATCGAACCACTGGTCACCGGACACTGGGACGCGGTGCGCTCTATCTATTCGCAGGGCATCGCAACTGGAAATGCTACCTTCCAGCAGACCGCTCCTGACTGGGAAGAATGGAACGCGGCCCATCTGCACGGATGCCGCCTGGTCGCGCGGGCGGAAGGGGAAGTCGTCGGATGGGCCGCGCTCAGTCAGGTGTCCAGCCGGGCGGTGTATCGCGGCGTGGCGGAAGTCAGTATCTACGTTGCGGAGGCGGTGCGAGGTTGCGGCGTTGGGGCAAGCCTGATGGCAAGACTGATCGTCGAGTCGGAAGCCGAGGGCATCTGGACTCTGCAGGCTGGCATCTTCCCGGAAAACACAGCTAGCATAAAACTCCACACCGACGCCGGATTCCGGATCGTCGGTACTCGTTCACGACTCGGATGCATGCATGGGCAGTGGCGTGACGTGGTGCTGCTGGAGCGCCGAAGTCTCACTGCTGGCACGTAGTTCGTCTGCCGCTCCTGGTGCGCACCGAGCGGGACTCTTACGTCCAAAGCGGCACTCGTGTTATGTTCAATTTCTTTCCAAGCTCAACATGATTCGTTCTTACAAAGGAACAACCCCCACAATTCCCCAGTCCTGCTACGTCGACGATTCGGCGCAGATTATCGGCGATGTGATTCTCGGCGAGCACACCAGCATCTGGATGAATGCCGTGTTGCGCGGCGACGTTCACTCCATTCGCGTAGGCGCGCACTCGAACGTACAGGATGGCAGCGTGCTGCACGGCATGAAACAGCAGTACGGAGTTTTCCTCGGCGAGTACGTCACCGTGGGTCACACCGTGACGCTGCACGGCTGCACCATTGAAGACCGCTGCCTGGTCGGCATGGGATCAATTATCCTCAATGGGGCGCACATTGGGCTCGGCTCGATTATTGCTGCCGGCACCCTGATTCCCGAGAAGACGATCGTCGAGCCGGGGTCGCTGTGGATGGGATCTCCGGGAAAGTTTCGCCGCAAGCTGGAGGACAAAGATCAGGAAACGATCATGCGCTACGCCAGAAATTATCTGGAGTACAAGGACTCCTATCTGCGGGAAAAGTAGCGGCGCGAAAAAACCGGGGCCTTGCGGCCCCGGTTTCAGTTGGTGGTTGCCCGGATAAAAATCGTCTTCAATGTGGACGCGAGCGCCCTCGCTCGTGCGGCAGCGTCACAAACAGCTCCGCACGGGCGGGGCGCTCCCCCTTAGCTGCTTAGGCGCTGCGGCGCGGACGCAGGGTCAGGTCACGAACCTGCGCCAGTACACTCGATAACTGCATCCCGTTCAGGTGCGCCACGAACGGCATCAGTTCCGCGATAAACTGATCCTTCATCAGTTCACCGATTTCTTCCTGGCGGTTACGTTCGCCGCCAGAAAGCAGATCGGGCACGGTGACTTCCAGCGCGCGGGCCAGCCGTTCCAGTGAGGAAAGGGTCGGGGTAGCCTTTTCGTTCTCGATCTTCGATACGTAGGTCCGGGGGACCGACATGCGGGCCGCCAGTTGGCGCTGGCTGAGTCCGCTCCGCAACCGAAGCGAACGGATCGAAGTCGCCAGGTTCAGATGTCCACGGCCATTGCCGTTCGCCGGCATCATCTGCGGCGGTGGCGGAGCCATTACGACTTCCGGCTCTTCCTCATCTAACGAGGCATGGCAGCGGCGGCAAAGATCGTTGGTGGTACGGAACTGGACCAACAGGCAGTGATCGCAACGAACTACTTCCCTTGAATCTACGGGTGCAAGGGTAGTGGCCATCTAGGTGTGGGAGGGCCAGAGCGGGGGCTTCTCCGGAACGAAGAAATAAGCGTGGAAAATTTCTTCATTCCAACCTGGAGCGTAATCTGAGGTACAACACCTGTGGATGTCAAGAACATTCCGGGGTCAAACACAAAACGTGTCGTGGTAAAAGCAAAACCAGCTGGAGAAAAACCGGAGAAAACAGGTAAGAAAACATGAATGATCGAGAGCAGGCGTGGGGTTTACTAACTGAGTTCACCCAGTCGGAAAGTTTGCGCAAGCACGGAATGGCCGTCGAGGCCTGCATGCGCGCTTATGCGCGGAAATTTCACCCCGGCTCGGCCCCTGACGAAGAATTGTGGGGCGTAGTTGGCCTGCTCCACGACTTCGATTACGAAAAGTATCCCAGCCTTGACGATCATCCCTACAAGGGCAACGAAATATTGAAAGAGCGTGGCTATTCGGATGAAATACGCCGAGCCATCATGTCGCACGCCGAGTATTCCGGCGTGACCCGGGACTCCCGGATGGAAAAGGCCCTTTTCGCCTGCGACGAACTGGCGGGATTCATCACTGCCTGCGCGCTGGTCAAGCCAAGAAAATCGCTGGCGGAAGTTGACGCCACGTCAGTCCGAAGAAAAATGAAGGACAAAGCCTTCGCCCGCGGCGTAAAACGTGAAGATGTCATAAACGGCGCTGCGGATCTGGGTGTGGATCTCGAAGAGCACATCGCGTTCTGTGTGGAAGCGTTGAGAGGAATCGCGGACAAGCTGGGGCTGGATGGCAGCGCGGCGCAGTTGGCATAACCACCGGCCGTGTGGGGACGGGTCTCTGATCCGTCCAGGCCGAGCAAAGCTCGGCTAGGTTTTGTTGGTCAGTGGCACTAAGTTCGCCTTCCTCGCCCGGCGACAAAAATCTTGCCGAGCTGCGCTGGGCCCGGCCGAGTCGAAGACCCGGCCCGACACGGTCGGTTAAACCTTACCGGAGGGCCGCCGCCACCACCCCGCTGGCAATCAGATCCGCGACTCTGGCGAAATCCTGATACATCACCCGGTCTTTATCCATGGTGGCACATACGGAACGAATCGCTGCATGCGCCGCTTGTCCGCGCTTCGAAGTTTTGAGCGGGACCAGGAAATCCAGTGCCTGGGCTGCGGCCATGGCTTCGATCGCCATCGCATGTCGTGAATTCTCCACAATTCGTTTGAGCTTGAGGGCAGCCGTCATTCCCATGGACACGTAGTCTTCCTTGTTGCCTGAAGTCGTGATCGAATCCACCGAAGCGGGATGCGCCAGGACTTTGTTTTCGCTGACCAGCGATGCGGCGGCGACCTGCGCCATCATGAACCCGGAATTCAGGCCGGCACCCGCAGCCAGAAATGGCGGCAAACCCTCACTCAGGGCTGGGTTTACCAGTCGCTCCAGCCTGCGCTCGGAGATGCCGGCCAGCACGCTGAGGGCAATGCCGAGAAAATCCAGAGCGAAGGCCAGCGGTTGGCCGTGAAAATTGCCGCCGGATATGACGTCTGCTTCCAGGCTGGCGGTACTGCGCTCCGCGGGGCGGACGAGGGCGTCCGCCCCGACGTGAGTTGGGACGGTTTTCATGAATACCAACGGATTGTCTACCGCCGAGTTGACTTCAATTTCCATGACTTCGCGACAGTGAGTGAGCGTGTCGCGAACCGCGCCGTGGACCTGCGGCATGCAGCGCAGAGAGTACGCGTCCTGAACGCGGTCGCAGTCGACATGCGACTGGCGTAGCGAACTGCCTTCCAGCATCTTGCGCAAATTTGCCGCGGTCCGGAGCTGACCCGGGTGTGGACGCGCCCTATGGATGCGTTCATCGAACGCCACGTCCGTGCCCCGCAACGCGTCGAGCGAGAGCGCGCCGATTACATCCGCCGTATCGGCCAGGATCTCGGCCGCGAGCAGCGCCAGAATCCCAACTGCCAGCATCGCCTGCGTGCCGTTGATCAGGGAGACGGCCTCCTTGGCTTCAAGTACCAGTGGCTTGATTTGAGCGCGCCGCATGGCGTCGGCGGCGGGCACGCGCAGGCCTTTCTCATCCAAACATTCGCCCTCGCCGATAAGCGCCAGCGCCAGGTGGGCCAGTGGAGCGAGATCGCCACTGGCTCCCACGCTGCCTTGCGAGGGCACCATCGGAGTGACGCCGCGGTTCAGCATTTCGCAAATCGTGTCGATCACATCCCCGCGCACTCCGGAGTGTCCTTTGGAGAGAGAATTGGCGCGCAACAACATCATGGCGCGAGTTTCCCCGGCGGATAGGGGTTCGCCTATCCCCCCGGCATGGGAGCGCACCAGATTAAGTTGCAGCTCTCGAATCTGGTCACCGGCAATGCGGACGTCAGCGAGTTTCCCAACCCCGGTGGTGATGGCGTAAGACACGCGATTTTCCGCAACTAGGGCGTCCACCACGGCGCGGGCGCGGTCAACCGCCTCGCGGGCGTCGGGATCAAGAAGGACGGGACGGCGCTCGATCGCGACTTCACGGACCGCCTCGAGAGTGAGGTCCTTCCCGCTGATGTGCAAGGCTTTCAAGGCAGTTTCCGGTTTCCGGCTTCTGGTTTCAAAATCCTACCTTCCTATCGCGCTGCGGAATGCCTTCAGATAATTTTCCGGCAGCAGCGCGGGCTTCATATTCGAGTCGAGGATCATATGCATCGTCTCGCCTTCTGCCAGAGTCTCGTTGTCGTCGGCTCGCCGCAACTCGTAGCCAAAATGAATGAGGGATTCGCGGACGTTCCGCAGATGGGTGCGAACAATGATCTCGTCGTCATAACGTGCCGGCGCCTTGTAGCGGCAGCGCGCATCCACCACCGGGATGAAGCATCCGTGGTCCCGTTCCAGGTCGCGATAGTTAAACCCGAGCTGCCGCATCAAGTCGACGCGGCCGATTTCAAACCAGATGAAGTGATTGGCGTGGTAGACCACTCCCATCTGATCGGTCTCCGCGTAGCGCACCCGGACCCGGCTCTCTGAGACTACGCCGTAGCGGTCCCCTCGTGGGCTCCCTGGTTGGGCGCTCACTTGCTTGTCGTTCACTCGTCGGGCGTTCACTTGGTACTCCAGCGTGGCTTGCGCTTCGTCAGAAACGACGTGATGCCTTCGCGAAAATCGGCCGTGGTGCGGATGCGGGCGTTGTCTTCAACCGCTTGAGAGATCTGATCGTCAAGTTGTCCGGCGATGAATCCGTTGATGAGGCGCTTCGTCGCCCGCACCGACGACGGGCTGTTCTCCATAAGCTGCGCCGCCAGTTCGCGTGCTCGGACCATCAGTCGTGATGGCTCGACCACTTCGTTGACCAGGCCGAAGGCGTGAGCTTCAGCCGCGTCGATCAACCGTCCGGTCAGCAGAAGGTCGCGCGCGATCTTGTGTCCCACCTGCCAGACCAGCATGGAGGAAACGATGGCCGGCACGAACCCGATGCGAACCTCGGTGTAACCGAACTTGGCTTCGGGCACAGCCAGCGTGAAATCGCACATGGTGGCGAATCCCGTGCCTCCGGCGATAGCAGCGCCGTTCACTGCGGCGATCGTGGGCAGAGGAAAATCGTAAATGCGGCGAAAAATCCGGGCCATGCGAGATGAGTCCTGCACGTTGTCATCGTGCGTACGTCCCAGCAGTGCCTTCAGTTCGTCGAGATCCATGCCGGCGCAAAAAGCTTTGCCTGCGCCAGTCAGGATGACAACTTGCGCGGGCGCTTGCTCGATTTCATCGAAAGCGACGAGCAGCTCGTCCACCAGGGCGTGACTGATTGCGTTGCGCTTTTCCGGACGGTTGAGCGTAATCGTGGCTACGCCGGAATCATGCACAAGCTGAATTGTTTTGTATTCCATGTTGTCACAACTCAATCGGCGGCGGCAGATTCGGTGTAACGGGCCCCCAACTCAGCCGTAATCCGCAGCAGGACATCCAATGATTTCAACGCCGGCAACTCCGCTCCTCTTTGCTGCAGCACTTCCACCACTCTCTCAGTCGCAATATTCCCCACCAACGCGTCTTGCGCGAACGGGCATCCGCCCAGTCCGCCCAATGCAGAATCGAAGCGACGGCAGCCCGCATCATACGCGGCCAGAAACTTCTCCGCGGCTTGATCTGGATGGCTATGCAAATGCACCCCAATCTCGAGATAGTCAAACTTCGAATTCACGGCAGAAAACAATTCGCGAATCTGCGCCGGGCCAGCCAGCCCCACGGTATCCGCCAAAGAAATCGTGCGAACCCCGAGGGATTCGAGCAGGTCCACAGCGTCCACTACTTCGCCGATATTCCAGGGATCCCCGTAAGGATTGCCAAACGCCATCGAAATGTAAACCACTGTGCCAAGCCCGGCTGGCTCCCCCTTGTTCGTAATTTTCTCCAGTTCGTCAATCGCGTCTTCCAACGTCTGGTGCTGGTTGTTTTGCAAAAATGTCGGCGAAACCGAATAGGGGAAGCCGAGAGTACGCACCGCCTCGGTGGCAATCGCCCGCTCGGCACCTTTCTCGTTGACCACGATCCCGATAATTTCAACATCGTCGGGCGGATCGAGTTCTTTCAAGACTTCTTCCGAATCGGCCATCTGGGGCACGGCCTTGGGTGAGACGAATGACACCGCATCAATGTGCTTGAACCCAGCGCTGATCAGCGCTTTCAGATAGTCAGTCTTGATGTAAGCAGGAATCTGCCCTTGCAGCCCCTGCCAGGCATCGCGCGGACACTCAACGAGTTTTACGGAATTCGACATGCCGAAAATCAGCCGTGGATCTCCACGGATTTACACGGATATTCTAATTCCTGTCTGGATCCGTGACGATCCATGTAATCCGTGGCGTCTTGGTTTTCAAGTTTGCAGCACTCCTACTTTGAACTCCGGCACATCGGGATTCAGGGCGGCGGCTTCGAGGGCCAGCATGATGGCATCGCGCGTTTCGACCGGATCGATGATCTTGTCGATCCACAGCCTGGCGGCGCCGTAACGCGGGTCGGTCTGCTCGTCATAGGTTTTCTTCACGGACTCGAACAATTCTTTACGCTCTTCCTCGCTCAACTTTTTCCCGCTGCGTTCGAGTTGCTTGATTTTGATTTCGACCAGCGTGCCGGCCGCGGAATCGCCGCTCATGACCGCGTAGCGCGCTGTCGGCCAGGCAAACACGAAGCGCGGATCATAGGCCTTGCCGCACATGGCATAGTGTCCGGCGCCGAACGAGCCCCCGACGATCACCGTAATCTTGGGGACAACCGAGTTCGAAACCGCGTTCACCAGCTTCGCCCCGGCCTTGATGATGCCGCTCCACTCCGCATCGCGCCCCACCATGAATCCGTTTACGTCGTGGAAGAAAACCAGAGGGACGAGGTTCTGGTTGCAGTCCATGATGAAGCGGGCCGCCTTCTCCGCCGATTCGGTGTAGATGACGCCGCCGAACTCGAGCCGCTTGTGGCCTTCATGGTCGGTCTGCTGCGCGTGCAGCTTCTGATTGGCCACGATTCCCACCGCGAAACCGCCGATGCGCGCGTAGCCGCAGATGATGGTCTTGCCATATTCCGCCTTGTACTCGTCGAAGCGGCTGCCGTCCACGATGCGGGCCAGGATTTCCTTTGTGTCATATGGGCGCGCCGGCGAAGAATCGTAGATGCCGTAAATTTCCTCCGAGGCCAGCGCGGGCGGCTGCGGCTTGCGGCGGTCCCACGGAGACTGCCGTCGGTATCCCCATTTCTCGATGATGGCGCGAATACGGGTGAGGCAGGCCTCGTCGTTGGGCTCGCGGAAATCCACGGTGCCGCTGATGGCCGAATGCATGGCGGCGCCGCCCAGTTCGTCGGCGGAAACCTTCTGGCCGATGGCGGCCTGCACCAGCGCGGGCCCGGCAAGGAAAAGGCCGCTGCCGTCGGTCATGAGCACGTGATCGCACATCACCGGCAGGTAGCCGCCGCCCGCGACGCACATGCCCATGATGGCTGCGATCTGCGGAATTCCCATGGCCGACATCACGGCGTTGTTGCGGAAGACGCGGCCGAAATCGTCGGTGTCGGGAAAGACGTCTTCCTGCAGCGGCAGGAAAACTCCTGCCGAGTCCACCAGATAAACCGTCGGCACACGGTTCTCGATCGAGATGTTCTGGGCGCGAATGACCTTCTTCGCGGTCATGGGAAAGAACGCGCCGGCTTTCACCGTCGCATCGTTGGCGATGATCATCACCAGCCGGGTTTGAATGCGCGCCAGCCCGGTAATCACCCCCGCAGCCGGAGCCCCGCCCCACTCTTCATACATTCCGTGAGCGCTGTAAGCGCCCAATTCGAAAAATGTTCCGGGATCGACCAGCAGATTGATGCGCTCGCGAGCGGTAAGGCGTCCCTTGCTATGCTGGCTCTCGATTGCTTTGGGCCCGCCACCTTCGCGGATCTTCTCTTCTTCATTGCGCACCTGCGAAACCAGGTCGGCCAGGAAGCGCATATTGGCTTCAAAGCGCGCCGAGGTGGGATCGATGTGCGACTCGAGAATGGTGGAACTCGAAGGCGTTCCGGGATCAATGCGTTCGTTCATGAGTCGAAGAATCTGAAAGAGGTTACCGTATAACACTCAAGCGGGCTGAGGCAAACACGGTTCACTTGGTCCAGTCGCTGTGCTAAGTTTGGACAAATTCCCTTTCCTTGGGCACACCTTTTAATCGATCTTCTGCGGTGCAAAGTCTGACCCACAATCAATGCATGTCCTCGTAGCTGACGCCGCACTGCCCCTAATTTATTTCACTCTGTCTGCGGTCATCTTAATGCTGGTTCCAGTCATCCTTCTGGAGGGTGTCTTGCTCGGGATCTGGCTCCCAACGTCGACCTGGAAGGCCCTGAAGGTGAGCGCAGTATCAAATGCTATTTCAACGTTAGCGAGTGTACCGCTTGTCTCCCCGCCCGCATTTTCTAGTGTCTGGGCAGTTAGCCCGTGGACTCAGCACCTATTCGAGAGAGAGCGCTGGCAGAGTCCGCTTGGTAGTGTTGACGGCAATCCTTAATTCCGTTTATATCAGCGCTTATGTCGTAGAAGCGCGTTGGTTGTTCCCGGCGGCGTTGCTGACAATTCTGGTGCCGGCGTACCTGATTTCTTGGCAGATCGAATACCGGATCGTCAAAAGAAAGACAATCAACGATTCACAAAGGTTAGTGAAAAAGCAAGTCCCGCGGCCATCAACCGTGCAGTCCGAAGGGCAAACTTCGTCAGCTATGTTCTGCTCTATGCGATCATTGCTATCCGCTTGCTGCATTCTCAGTTCTGAGCCCTCTCCAGCCATCGTTCCAAGCGGCATCCATCTTCCTCCAGCAAAAAACTGCCGCTTCCAAAACACTCGCCGAAAATGCGGTGCGACTCTGGATCGCGGGCTGCGCGTGTAATCCATTGCTTTCCCACCTGGTACTGGGAGGCCGTGAACCATTTCTGCGGCAGGACCTCGACCAACCCGGCGTTGGGATAAACGACGTAAAGCGCGAAAGCCGGGTCGTCCGGGCCTTTGGCAGGATAGCTGGTAGGAACTATCAATTCGTCCACGGTCTGCAATTCGGACGGCACTTCAATCTTGTTCATCCCGGCGGCAAGGCCGAGTGAGATTTCAAACTCCGCAATGGGCGCCGCCGCTGAATAGATGCGCTCACTCGATGGCTTGAACCAGCCCGCAATTTCGATCAGGTCGAAAGCCTTGAGTTGATCGGGATCGAAACAAGTGATGCGAATGACTGCGACCTTCCGGGCACCAGATTCCAAGGTGAGCCGGCGGCACGAAAGAACGGGCGGCAATACGTATTCAACGCAAGACGAGGCTTGTCCGGTTCCTGCTGCAATGCCAGAGTGACCACGTAGCCCAGCGGTCCCTCGCTGCCGTGATGGGTCCACGTGAAGCGCTGGCCGGAAACAGAATTGAATGCAGGAAAAGTCCTCCAGTACCAGGGCGTGGGCCCGACCGTTCGCTGGAGAATATCTTTGAGGCGTGAGGTGCTGATTTCGGCCATCAATATCACGTGGCCGTGGGAACGCCGCGGGGCTTGACGTTGCCGCGGATGAACTGGACGATGTCGTCCATTGAAGTGCCCGGCTGGAAAATGGCAGCCACACCAATCTTTTTGAGATTTTCCACGTCCTGGTTGGGGATGATGCCGCCGACCACCACCAGCACGTCATCCATCTTGTTCTGCTTGAGCAGGTCCATCACCCGGGGGACGATGACATTGTGCGCGCCGGAGAGAATCGAGAGTCCGATGACGTGAACGTCTTCCTGCAGCGCCGCGTTCACGATCATCTCCGGTGTCTGACGCAGGCCGGTGTAAATGACCTCCATGCCGGCATCGCGCAAAGCGCGGGCTATCACTTTGGCTCCGCGATCGTGCCCGTCGAGGCCGGGCTTCGCCACCAGCACGCGGATCTTCAGGTCGGCCATCGACTCCATTTAACCACATAGGGTGCGGAGGTGCACAGTTACTGGGGATTGCTGACTTTAGATTGCGGATTTGAGATCTCAGTTTTCAGATCGAAAACCACCCTCCCCGAAGCTCGGTTTTTAAACTGCAATCTAAAATCTTCAATCTGAGGTCGTTGCATCTACATGGTCTTGATATCCAGACTTCGCCACAGATACCAGCAGGCCACCGAACGATACGGCACCCACGGCTTTGCGATCTTCGTCATCACTTCTGGCTTTGGCATCTTGCGCTTCTTGTAATGTTTTTTGATCGCCATCTGGATGCCGTAATCCCCGGTGGGCAGCACATTCGGACGCTGCAGGGTGAACATCAAAAACATTTGTGCGGTCCATACACCCACGCCTTTGACCTGGGTCAGGTGTTTGATGACCTCTTCATCGGTCATTTCGGGGAGGCGGGTGAAGTCGAGTTCCCCTCGGGATGCGCGTCCGGCCATGTCTTTAAGGTAAGACGATTTCTGCTTGGACAATCCCACGGAGCGCAACTGGGCGTCAGTCAGCTTGAGAATGCCGTCCGGCGTGACCGGCTCCCCCGTCAGAGCAGCGAAGCGTTTAAAGATGGTTACTGCCGCTTTGCCATTTAACTGCTGATAGACGATGGCTTCCGCCAGACTATGAAATTCCGGCGGGCCAAACTCCATGCGGCAGGCGCCCACGCGCTTGATGATGGCAGCGAGTATGGGATCTGATTTCTTCAGATGGTTGACCGCTTTACTCATGTCCATAATTTGACGCTGATCGGCGCCAGGAGGATAGCAGAAGGCATTTTTCGAAATCTCAGGAAAGATACTTTACGGTTTGCCGGATCAACTCAGCCGTTCCCTGATTGGGATCGCCGGCATCCTCCCACTCCATCGAGCGATAACCTTTGTAGCCGTGCTGTTTCATGATGCCGACAGTTGTCCGGCTTCGAGTCTTTTGCTTCAGGGAGATTGGTGCGAACGCTCGGCGACCCGATGGCGACAGCGTTGTCTACCCACTTCTGGCGATGGCTTGCACGCGGCAGGGTGCCCGCCCCACACGGATGCCTCACCGTTTACTATGGAAGTCATGATCACCATTGTTTCTGGACTGCCGCGCTCGGGCACTTCGCTCATGATGCAGATGCTGGCTGCGGGCGGCATGACCATCCTCTCGGACGGTGAACGCCGGGCTGACGTTGACAACCCGCGAGGCTATCTGGAGTGGGAGCGTATCAAGCAGTTACCCAAGGACCCGGGCTGCATTGCAGAAGCCGAAGGCAAGGCAGTGAAAGTGATCTCGCAGCTCCTGCTTTCGCTCCCTGCACAGCATGAGTATCGGGTCATCTTCATGCAACGTCCTTTGCCGGAAGTGATGGCGTCGCAGGACGAAATGCTCCGGCGGCGCGGAACTTTTGATCCGGGCGAGGACAATTCCGTTGTGGCGCGGGCGTTTCAGGACCACCTGTCGGACGTTTATGGCTGGCTCAACGGCAAACCCCACGTAAAAGTGAGCCGGATGCAATATCACGCCGTGCTACGCGAACCCAACAAGACGGCGGAGACCATTGTGAAGTTTTTGGAAGTCCCGCTGGACGTCGAGGCCATGGCAAAGCAGGTAGACGGGACTCTGTACCGGCAGCGCCGCAAGTAGTCATTCGTGCACAGTGTGCCCGCTGGGTGACTCGCCGCGAGAGCCTCAAGTCTTGCCGGGTGGCAACTGAAAACCAATCTTACGCTTCGACGGTCCCTCCGGAACCATGAGTTCCTTGATGGCTTCAATGATTTCCTGAATCGCGGTGTCGTGGGTCTCCAGCCGGCGATCCAGCTCATTTATCTTCGCTGCCAGTTGGCGGTTCTTGGCCACTATCTCGCGCATGCGGACGAAGGCGCGGACGACGAACACGCTCATCTCGATGGCCTGCTTCGAATTAAGCACGGTTGCCGCCATGATCGCGCCGTGTTCAGTGAAGGCATAAGGTGGGTAGCGGCGGCCACCGTGTTTCTTACTTGAGGTCACAATTTGTGACCTCAAGATTCGATCCTCTTTGGCCGTAAGCTGGAACACGAAATCCGTTGGGAACCGGTCGCGGTTGCGTTTTACCTGCTGGTTCAGCTGCTTGGCGCTGACGCCATAGAGCTCAGCAAGGTCGCTATCGAGAATGACCCTCTGGTGGCGAAGGATCAGGATTCGCGACTCTACCGATATGGCGAGTTGGGACTGGCGTTTGGGCATAGGACTAAGGCAAAGTATAGCGCCTGGTTTGAGGTCACAATTTGCGACCTCAAGATTCATAGGGCCCTGTTTGATGTCACAATTTGTGACCTCAACCATTGGGTGAGCTGGAAGCGGGCGGGCGAGGCGCCCGCCCCACGCAGGCTGGCTAAGTGATGCTTACTTCGGTGTAGGTTCCGAACACTTCGCGCAGGGCTCCGCAGATTTCGCCGATCGTAGCATAGGCTCGCACTGCGTCCACGATGTACGGCATGGTGTTGGCCGGAGAGATATCTTCGTTTGAGGACGATCTCGGCTTCTGCGCCGCAACTTTTTTCAACGCATCGAGGCGTCGTTGGACTTCCTCATTCGACCGCCGCGCACGCAGGGCTTTCAGCTTTGCCGATTGCTGACGGGCCACGCTTTCATCAATGTAAAGGGTGTGCGGTGGTTCTTCCTCGATCACAAATTCGTTGGCACCCACGATGACCTTTTCTTTGGCTTCGGCGGCGCGCTGGTATTGATACGAGGCCTCGGCGACTTCCTTCTGGGGATATCCGCGCTCGATGGCTTTGACCATGCCTCCCATGGCGTCGAGCTTGCCGAAGTAGTCGAAGGCGCCTTTTTCCATTTCGAGCGTTAAGGCTTCAAGAAAATATGATCCGCCGAGAGGATCGACGGTCTGCGTCACTCCCGATTCGTAGGCGATGATCTGCTGGGTGCGCAGCGCAATGCGCGCCGCTTCTTCCGTGGGCAGCGCCAGGGCTTCATCGTAGGAATCCGTGTGGAGAGATTGGGTTCCGCCCAGCACCGCTGCCATGGCCTGCAGGGCCACGCGAGCGATGTTGTTCATGGGCTGCTGCGCCGGCAGCGATACTCCCGCGGTCTGGGTGTGAAAGCGCAAGCAGCGAGCTGCGCTGGTTCTTGGCCTTGAAGCGGTCTTTCATCACCTGGTACCAGATCTTGCGAGCGGCGCGATATTTTGCGATCTCTTCGAAGAAATCGTTGTGGGCGTTGAAGAAAAAGCTGAGGCGCGGACCGAAGTCGTCCACGTCGAGGCCACGTCGCTGTGCCCACTCCACGTACTCGACGCCGTCGTACAGAGTGAACGCCAGCTCCTGCAGCGCGGTCGAACCGGCTTCGCGGATGTGATATCCGCTGATCGAAATGGTGTTGAACTTAGGCGTGAACCTGGAGCCGAACTCGAAGGTGTCCACCACCAGGCGCATCGAAGGCGCCGGCGGATAGATGTATTCCTTCTGTGCGATGTATTCCTTCAGGATGTCGTTCTGCAGCGTTCCGGAAATTTTCTTCCAGTCCGCGCCTTGCTTTTCGGCCACCACCAGGTACATCGCCCACAGCACCGACGCGGGCGAGTTGATGGTCATCGAGACCGATGTTTTTTCCAGATCGATGCCGCCGAACAGAATCTCCATGTCTTCGAGCGAATCGATGGCGACGCCGCACTTGCCCACTTCACCTTCGCTCGCCGGATGGTCGGAGTCGTATCCCATAAGCGTCGGGAGATCGAAGGCCACCGACAGTCCGCTGCCGCCGCTTTCCAGCAGGTATTTGTAGCGCTGGTTGGTTTCTTCCGGCGAGGCGAAGCCGGAGAATTGCCGCATGGTGAAAAGCTTGCCGCGGTATCCGCTGGCATGAATGCCGCGGGTGAACGGCGGCTGCCCGGGATAGCCCAGATATTTTTCCGCGCTCCAGTCTTCGGGCAGATCGGCTTGGGTGTAGAGGCGGCGAACCGGAGTGCCAGAGATTGTGGTGAAGCGGGCGTGGCCGTGCTCGTCGCGATTGATTCCGGTGTTTGCGCCGATCGGCTTCTCCGGCGCTTTTTCCAGCGTCAGGAGAAGCGTTTTTTCCGCCCACTCTTTTTCGCCTGGGGAGGGATGGCGCCCGTCGAACACATCGGCAATCGGGTTTTCCGCGACTGGCGGCTTGGAAGGCTTCTTATCGGGCATGAGGACCCTGCCTGCTTCGATCATAGAAGAGGGCTGTGCGGCGGGCAAGGTACCAACGTACCTGCGTGGGGCAGACGCTCACGAATCCCAGGACTCATGGGTGGAGGACAGCTGTGCGTGTCAGTCTGTGCCCACGCAATCTAGCCTGACGCGGCGACGGAGCGCCCGCTCCGCACATGGACCTTATGGTCCGACTACTGGCGGGCTGGGCGGACCGTCGTCGGTCTTTTCAGCCTCGGGCTCAGGTGCGCCGAGGAGGAAGGACGTTGGCCTTGGTGAGTCCGCCGCCGTCGTCGCCCAAAGCGCGAGTCGTCACCGTGACTCCTGACTGCTTGCGCAACTCTCGCAGAATGTCCTGCCGGTCGTGGCCGGCATACTCGCGGGCAAAGCGGGTAAGGGCCTCGGTCAGAATATCGTGGTGATGCAGCGTCTCCAGGCCCGGCTCGCGCGTGATGTTCAGCCACAACCGATGGACCAGATGGACGTCTTCGGTTTTCAGCGACGGCGTGTGCGGACCGATGTGGAAGGTATCAACTTTGAGATCGGGATAAACGACCTGGAAAATGAATTGCCGCTTGGGCTCGGGCATGGCTTCCCAGGCATGACCCAGATAGAAGGCCTGCTCCTGGGCGCTCATCTTGCTCGATAGTGCCTGAGACCACGGCGGAAGCTTCCAGATTGTTGGCGGTCTGCACAATCGCCGACCAGGGATCGCGCGCGGGCACCACCAGCAGCGACACATGTTTGCCGAAATTTTCCGCCACCGACACCGCGCGCGTAAACAGCTGCTGCTCGTAGTCGCTGAAGATCTGCTCCGTGGAGAGATCGTAGGCCGCGGAGCCGAACTGGCTCACCCGCGCTGACATGACCACGATGTCCTGCTCCTTGGTGTCGATGCGCTCCAGCGCCCACTTCAGGTGGTTCAGCGTGTTGTAATCGCGCACCGTCACCATCACATTCCCGGCGCGGATCCCCAGTCCGGTGCGCTCCACCGTATCGCTTTGCAGCAACTGGAAGTGTTCCTTCATGTGCTGCTCGGCCAGGGCGTGCTTGCTCCGGTTCAGGCGCTCGGAAACGGTAAAAATCAGGAAGAACGCGCCGGCAAAAGCCGAGGCCGGCAACCGTGGCAATCGACTTGGTGAACAGGTTCAGGATGGCGGTGCAGAGCAGCACCAGAAAGACCGAGAACAGTCCCACCGGCAACTCGTGGCCGGCAATGGTGATGTTGGGCGGAACCTTCCAGCCGCGCTCGCCTTTGTACTTGATGCGCAGCACCAGCATGGCCAGGCTGTTGAAGGTGAAACTCCAGATCACGCCGAAGGCGTAGGCCTCGCCCAGCAGATACACATTGCCGCGGCTCACCAGGATGGTGAAGATCTGCAGTATCACCACCAGGTTGACGATCCGGTAGGTGGTGCCGAAGCGCGGATGCGGCTGCCGGAACCAGTCCGTGAGAACGCCGTCTTCCGAAATGCGGTTGAGGACGCCGTTGGAACCGATGATCGCGGTATTGACCGCGCCCGAAAGGATCAGGAAACCCACCACCACCACGAACGCACGGAAAGCCAGCCGCAGCAGCAGGGGCCCGTACTGATACATGGCCAGCCCGGCGATCAGGTTGTCCTTGTAGACCGGGACCCGCACCGAGTCCGGAATAATCATCACGAACAGCAGCGCGGTGAGCCCGGTAAAAACGAAACTGTAAACCGCGATGATGATGGCTGCCCGCTTCAGGTTCTTCAGCTTGGGATGGGCCAGCTCGCGGTTGACCTGGGCCAGCGATTCCTCGCCGCTCATGGCCAGCACGGAGTGGCCGAAGGCGATCAGGATGCCGAGAATGGCGAACTTGGAGGCCAGCCCGTGCGCCAGGTCGGTGTGCTTCAGAAAGCCCAGCGCTTCGTCGCTGAACTTCAGACTGTCGGCGGTGGGCAGCGGCACCGACTGGTATCCCTGCTTCATCAGGGTAAGGGCCGACCAGCCCAGAAGGATGACCACCATCACCGTGGTGATCTGCATCACCCGCAGCGCCTTCTCGCTGGATTCCTGAATCCCCTTGGTGTTCTGCCACCAGAAGTAGACGGTCACGATCAGGGCAAAGACGACGGAAGTCCAGTTGACGTCGACGTGCGGCGTCCCGTGAAACATGTTGTGCAGGGCCCGCGGGATCCAGCCGTGGGCCTCGGCGGTGGCAAAGGTGTCATTGATCAGTCCGGCGATGTATTGTCCGGCCGAAACCCCCGAAATCGGGCCGGTCAGGATGTAATCGAACATCAGGGCCGACACGCTGATCTTGGCCAGGGTGCCGCCCAGCGCCTCTTTGACGACGCGGTAGACGCCCCCGCGGACGAACATGGAGCAACTCTCCACGTAAACCGCGCGCACCGCGAACGAGAACAGCATCACCGCCACGATGAACCAGGGGGCCGATTTCCCGATGGCCTGCTCGGCGATACCGGCGGCATAGAAAGCGGACGACCCGAGGTCGTTCAACACGATGGCAGCCGCTCGCCAATACGAGATGAACGTCAGCATCACCGAGGTCGCGACCACAATGCGAACGCGGCTACTGGTTGAGTCTGCGGGTTGTAGAGGAGATGCCATTGCGAGGCGGGCTAGCTGATGTCCGAAGCGGTACGGAACAGCGGCGAATCTCGTCGTTCCACGTCCCGGACCGGCGCAGTCCCGGGCCGGAATTCCGATGGTGCATAAGAACTGTAGCAGAAGAATTCTATCCTGGAGGAGAGGCCCCATACGCGCTACATGTTAGCCCAAGCGGCAGCGGTGGCATGGATCGAAAAATCGAATATGCCCAATCGGTGGAAGCAGACGCTCGGGCTTCGGACTTCAGACCTCGGCGTCAGGCCCGAGCGACTGCTAGACTCACCTGATCGAACGCTGTCAGCAGGACAGTCCGGGGATCTGTCGTCCGAGGTCTGAGGTCCGAGGTCCGAAGTCCGACGTTTGTTATGCTTGCCAGCGTGTTGCGAATGCATAAAAGCGCGTGGCTGCTGGTCCTGCTTTCGGCCGGCCTGCAGATTCTGATTTTTCCCTTGCCCAATCTGTACTTTCTGGGCTGGGTGGCGGTTGCTCCCCTGCTGATCGCGCTTTTGCGGGCCCGCGAACCGGACACCCTGCAGCTTCAGGCCGGAGTCAAACTGCTGCCGGCAAAGCCGGGCCAGGCTTTTCTTCTGGCTTACGTCTGCGGCATTCTCTGGTACGCCGGCACCTGCTACTGGATCTACAACACCATGCGCCAGTACGGCGGCGTGGGCACGCTCGCCGCGCTCGGACTGCTCTTTCTTTTCTGCCTCTATCTTGCTCTCTATCACGGCGTCTTCGGCTTGCTGATCAGCCTGCTGGCGAGCGGGCGTGGCGAGGGCACCAATCCCTTCAGCCGCCGGGCGCTGCTTCTGGCCCCGTTCGCCTGGGTCGCGGTGGAACTGGCCCGCACCCGCATCACCGGATTTCCCTGGGACCTGCTGGGCATCACCCAGGTGGACAACATTCCGCTCTCCCACATTGCGACGGTCACCGGCGTGTACGGGCTGTCTTTCGAAATCATGGTGGTCAATACCGCCCTGGCCGCCGCTTTCGTGATTCGCACCGAGAGAGGCCAGCGCAGCAAACGCAAACCGCTCCTGCTGGCCACCGCCGCCGCCATCATTGTGCTGCAAGCCGGAAGACTGATCAGCCCGCCAGCTCTGCCCACCGACCACACCGCCCGCCTGGTGCAGCAGAACATTCCGGTACTGCAGGGAGGCGACTGGACCAAGGAATATTTCGAGGGCACGCTGCGGGATTTGAGCCGAATCAGCTTGAACGCTCCCAGCCCGAACTCAGCTGGCCGGGATCAACCGCCGGCTCCGTCGGTGCGTCCCGATCTGATTGTCTGGCCGGAGTCGCCCGCGCCGTTCTATACCAGCGATCCCGTCTTCCGGGAGACCGTCAGCAATATCGCCCGCGAGGCCCAAACCTGGATGCTGGTGGGAAGCCTGGGCATCCGCAACGCCGGCGGAGACCCCGGAACACGCCACCCAGCTCTACAACTCCGGAAGCCTGGTCAGCCCGGCGGGCGAGTGGGTGGAGCGCTACAACAAGATGCACCTGGTCCCATTCGGCGAGTATGTGCCCGTTCAAGCGTGTGTTCGGTTTTGCCGGCGGCCTGACCAAGGAGGTCGGGCGATTTCTCGCCGGGCACTTCGCGGGCGCCGCTTCAGGCCGGCAGCAAGCTCGGCGTCTTCATCTGCTATGAATCCATCTTCCCCGATGAAATCCGTCAACTGGCTGCCAACGGCGCCGAGGTGTTCGTGAATATTTCGAACGACGGCTGGTACGGCGACAGCGGGGCCTACGCCCAGCACCTGAAGCAGGCCCGCATGCGCGCCGTCGAAAATGACCGCTGGCTGCTGCGCGACACCAACACCGGCGTCACCGCGTCGATCGACCCTTACGGGAGAGTTGTCTCCAGCATCCCCCGCAAGGTCCGCGCCGCCCTCGATGCCCCTACGCCCTCACCAACGTAACCACGTTCTACACCCGTCACGGCGACTGGTTCGCTTACCTGTGTGCGATAATTTCTGTAGCGGGACTGCTGCTGAATTTCCGGTTCCGCGCCAGGACAGAAACTTAATCATGAATGAAGAGCTTGAACACGAATACACCGGCCTGAAGGACCAAGTCCGTGATCTCCGGGAGTACCTTTGACGCCGGCAATCTTCGTGAACAGCTAGCCGAAATCGACAAGCAGGCTGCTGACCCAGGTCTTTGGTCGAATCCGCAAAAGTCCCAGCAGGTCATGCGTCAGAAAAAGCGCCTGGAAAATGTGCTGGCGACCGAGGTCGACCTGGTGCGGCGCGGCGACGACATATCCGCTTACTTCGATCTGGGCCGCGAAGGGGAAAACGTCGAGGCCGACCTGCGCCGCGAGATTGACGCGCTGCGCAATCTGGTTGACCGCCTCGAAACCGAGAGCCTGCTGTCCGGCGAAAATGACGGCCGCAACGCCATCGTGACCATTCATCCCGGCGCCGGCGGAACCGAATCGCAGGACTGGGCCGACATGCTGCTGCGTATGTATCTTCGCTGGGCGGAACGGCGCGGCTTCCCGACCGTTCTCTACGACTACCAGCCGGGTGAAGAAGCCGGACTGAAGTCCGCGACTTTCGCGGTGAATGGCGAGTATGCCTTCGGCCTGCTGACCAGCGAAATCGGCGTCCACCGCCTGGTGCGCATTTCGCCCTTCGATCAGGCCAAGCGCCGCCATACTTCGTTTGCCAGCGTGTACGTCTCGCCTGAAATCGACGACAGCATTGAAATCGTGATCAAGCCGGAAGAGTTGCGCGTGGACACCTACCGTTCCAGCGGCAAGGGCGGGCAGCACGTGAACACCACCGACTCCGCGGTGCGCATCACGCATATTCCCACCGGCCTGGTCGCCAGTTGCCAGAACGAGCGTTCGCAGCACAAGAACCGGGAACGGGCCATGAGCATGCTGAAATCCAAGCTGTACGAATTCGAGCTGGAGAAAAAGCGCGAAGTCACCCGCAAGATTGAAGACTCCAAGCTCGACATCGACTTCGGTTCGCAGATCCGTTCCTACGTCCTGCAGCCCTATCGCATGATCAAGGACCACCGCACGAAGATGGAAGTGGGCGACGTGGATCGGGTGCTCGATGGCGACCTCGATCCCTTTATCCGCGCCTATTTGCGCATGCGGCGGGGGGAAAAGCAGAACGTGAACAAGGCGTAAGCTTAGGAGGAGTTCGAGCATTATGGCCCGCATGATCGATCTAATCCGCGCCTCGGCGGTGCCGGCGAACCTGATGCAGTCTGCCGCCAAGGGATCGCTCTCGGTTCCTCCCCGGGAGATGATCGAAATCCTGGTCTATCTGGCCGTCCACAACAAGATCTTCAGCGAGCAGGCACAACTCACGCTCGCCGGTTGGGATGAAGCAGCATCGCGGGCTGCGGCCAGCGATCCCACGACGCCCAAGGAAGTTCTCGACTATCTGATTTCTCCGAAAAACCTGCGGCCGGCGCTGCTGCCGGCGCTGCTGGCGAACCCGTCGGTGTCGGAGGAGTCGTTGCTTGAAATGGCGCCGGGCGCCGGACGCGATGTGGTCGAGATCATGTTGAAGAGCGAGCGGGTCAATCAGTCTCTCGGCATTCTCAAGTGCGCTGCTCTCGAATCCGAATCTGAGCGGAATCCAGTCGGAGAACATCCGAAGCAAGATCGAGCCGGCGACGTCCGCTTCGAGTGTTCCCGAGGTCGAAAGCACCCGACGGCAGACCCGCGCCGGGGAAGGCGCAGAGGGAGCACCGGAGGAAGTCTTTCAGGCAGCACCCGCGACGAAGTCCGGAAGGAGAAGATGTGCTCGACGAAGGCGTTCTGGCCTATCTGGCCGAGCACGCGAACGAGATCGCGGCCCAGGCTGATCAGCGTTATCAGCCAATCGGCGGCATTCACGAAGAATTCCCGGCCTGACGAGCCCGCTGGCAGCGCCGGCAACCGCCGTCACCGCATCCACCGGCGACGGCGACCGGAGCAGCCGCCAAGAAGGCGCCGTCCAAGAAGAACCAACTTGAATCCCCCAAGGAGGAACGGGGAAGCGCGTTGCAGAAGATTGCCAAGCTGGACATCAAAGGGCGAATTCAGCTGGCCATGAAAGGCTCCAAGGAAGAACGGTCCCTGCTCATCCGCGATGGCACCAAGATCGTCGCCCTGGCGGTCCTGGAATCGCCCAAGGTCAGCGACGGCGAAGTGGAGAGATTTGCCACCCAGAAGAACGTGCTGGAAGCGGTGCTTCGCGGCATCCCGATGAAGCGGCGATTCGCCAAGAATTACGCGGTCGTCCGCAATCTGGTGTTCAACCCGCGCACCCCGCTGGACCTTTCGCTCGACGCTCATGAAGAACATGCTGGTCGGCGACCTTCGCAACCTTTCCGGCAACAAAGAAATTTCGGACACGGTCCGCAAGCTGGCCACCAAGATGTTCAAGCAAAAGATGGAGAGCAACAGCAAGCGCTGAAAAGCCACGGAGCACGTTAGGGCAGCGCCCTCGGCTTTTGCACCGCCGGACGGCCGGGGCGCTGTCCCCTGCGCCTCTGCTGGCTTTCGCCGCGACTGACACACTACAATCCCTGCATGGCTTCCCTGCCGGAGTCTGATCCCATCACGGACTTGCTCAAGCGCTCCCGCACCATCGCGGTCGTGGGGCTCTCCAACAGCCCGCTGCGTCCCAGCCACGGAGTGTCTGCCTACATGCAGACGCACGGTTATCGCATCATTCCGGTTAATCCGAAGATCCATGGCTCTCTGGGAGAGAAAGCATATGCGTCGTTGCTCGAAGTGCCGGAAAAAATCGACATCGTCAATATCTTCCGGCGGCCCGAGTTCGTGGAAGAAGCTGTCGACCAGGCCATCCGGCTGAAGGTACCTGTGATCTGGATGCAAGAGGGAGTGGTTCACGAGAACGCGGCGCAGAAGGCCCGCGCGGCCGGCATCTTCGTGGTCATGGACCGCTGCATCCTGAAAGAACACCGCGCCCGCTTCGGGTAAGTCTCGCCCTCACCCAGGCGTACACCCGAAGTACCACGAGGGAAAAGCGCGCATGGGATTCCTTCGTGGTACTTGGTACGCTTCGTGGTTAATGCTCTTACGCGCTCACGAAAATGACCGTCGCGTCGTCATGCAAGCCTTCGCCGTTCGCGAACGCCCGAACATCCGCCAGGATGCTCTCGGCGCAAGCTCCCGGTTGCAGGACGTGGTCGCGCATGCGGTCCGCGCCGTACTCTTCGTCGGAGCCGTCGGTCGCTTCGGTAATTCCGTCACTGTAGAAAACTAGCCGCGAACCTTTGGAAAGCTGCACCCGGCTCTCCGAAAATTCTCCTGTGCCGAGGCCCAGCGGCATTCCGCGTTCGCTGTCCAGAAAGCGCGCGCCGGACTCATCCACCAGCAGCGGCCGCAGATGGCCAGCGCTGGAAAAGGTCAACTCCCGGGTTGACGGATTGAGCACCGCCAACAGCATGGTGACAAATTTGCCGGAGGGAAAGTCTTCCACCAGCAGGCGATTCAGGCGCGTCAGCACTTCTCCCGGACCGCTACAGGTCTGCGCCAGAGAGCGCAGCATGCCGCGGGTGGCCGACATCAGGAGAGCGGCAGCCGTTCCCTTTCCCGAAACATCGGCCAGCACCAGTCCCCAGCAGCCGTCGTCGAACGAAATGAAGTCGTACCAGTCGCCGCCGACGGCCCCGGCCGGAATCGAAAGACCGGAAACCGCGAAGCCCGGAATATAAGGAGAACTCTTGGGCAACAACGCTTCCTGGATGGCCCGCGCTTCGCTGGCCTCCTGGCTCATCTTCTGACGTTGGTGCCGTTCATGCTGAAAGCGGCGCGCGTTGTGCACCGCGACCGCCACGTGTTCACACAGTCCCTGCAACCATCGCAGATGCTCGCGCGTAAAGGCATCCAGTTCGTGATGTGAAGCCGCGAAAACGCCTACCAGCCGGCCGTCCACCAGCAGAGGAATGGCCACTTCGGAGAGCGCGGCTTCCTCGCAGGCGATGTAGTAGGGGTCATTCCGCACATCGGGCGCGTAGCGCATCTGCCCGGTGGACGCAACGTAACCCACCATGCCTTCCTTGCCTACTTTCAACCGCGATCCCTTGCCGTGCAGCGTGCATCCGTGGACGCCGGCCATTTCCAACTCGCCCCGCTCTTCGTCATGCAGATAGATGGTTGCTTCCACGCAACAGAACGCCGCAGCCACGTCGTCCACAATCTTGGTGATCAGCTCATCAAGGTCGAGAATGGAGGTAATCTTCTGCGACCATTTCTGCAATTTGAGGAGGTGTTCGACCTGATCGAGTTGCACGGGGCGGACGGCTGTCGTGTCCGAAACTAGAGGTCTTGGGCTTGCGGCCATGTTGATCCAACCTCCTTGAGTGACTTAGGGAGAGGGAAAGAGACTTACCTTCTGTTGGATGCCTGGACCTAGGCGCCGGATTCTGTTTTCGATGCCCGGGAAGCGCCCTTCCTGGACCGCCGCCGCTTGATCTCCTCCAGCCGCTCCTGAATGCGCTTTTCCACTCCTTCGCTGGTGGGCCGGTAGTAGACGCGGTCGGTCAGGTTGTCGGGCAGACACTGCATGTCTGCCACTTTGTCTTCGAGATCGTGAGCGTACTGGTAACCCTGGCCGTATCCCAGCCCCTTCATCAGACCCGTGGGCGCGTTGCGCAGGTGCAAGGGGACGGGTTCGGCAGCGGTGCGTTCCACATCGCCCTGAATTTCGCTGTAGGCCGTGTAGAGCGCGTTCGATTTGGGCGCCACGGATAAATAGACTACGGCCTGCGCCAGCGCCAGGTTCCCTTCCGGCATGCCGAGAAAATCCACCGCGTCGCGTGCGGCCATGCATTGCGGGAGTGCGCCGGGATCGGCCAGGCCGATGTCTTCCACCGCCATCCGTACCACGCGGCGTGCAATGTAAAGCGGATCTTCTCCGGCTTCGAGCATGCGGCCCAACCAGTAGAGCGCGGCGTCAGGATCGCTGTTGCGCACCGATTTGTGCAGCGCGGAAATAAGGTTATAGTGCTCTTCTCCGGCTTTGTCATAGCGCAACACCCGCTTCTGCAGGGCGTCCTGCACCAGGTCGTCGGAAATTTCCGCACCGGCTTCGTTGCCGCCTTTCTTGTCTACTCGGCCGAGCGCGAGGGAGGCGGCGACTTCCAGCACGTTGTAAGCGCTGCGGGCATCGCCGCTGGAATATGCCCCGATCTTTTTGAGAACGTCATCAGAAGCCCGCAGCTTCATCGTTCCCAGACCGCGTTCTTCGTCGGTCAGCGCGCGCTTCAGCAGCTCGACAATCTGTTCCTGCATGAGCGGCTTGAGTACGTACACCCGGCTGCGCGAAAGCAGCGCCGAGATGATTTCGAAGGAGGGATTCTCCGTGGTCGCGCCAATCAGTCGGATGTTGCCCTTCTCCACATGGGGAAGAAACGCATCCTGCTGGGCCTTGTTGAAGCGATGGATTTCATCAATGAAGACGATCGTCCGCGTGCCGTATTGCTTGGCCCGCTCGGCGTCAGCCATGACCTGCTTGATTTCCTTGATGCCGGTAAGCACAGCGGAGAACTCGACGAACTCGGCCTTGGTCAGCCGTGCGATGATTTGCGCCAGGGTAGTTTTGCCGGTGCCCGGCGGTCCCCAGAAAATGAGCGAGCCGATGTCATCACGTTCAATCTGGGTTCGCAGCGGTTTGCCGGAACCGACCAGGTGTTCCTGTCCGACAAATTCGTCCAGCGTGCGCGGACGCATGCGGTCGGCAAGCGGGCGTGTGCGATCACCCGGGTTATCGCCGCTCGGGATGGTTTGGAACAGACTCATACAAACCAATTCACCACCGAGACACGGAGGCACAGAGGAAACCCTGGATTTCTAAAAACTCTGATTTTCTCTGTGTCTCTGCGTCTCTGTGTCTTTATGGCGATAAGCCTCATTGCTTTTGCCTCATTACTTCGTACAACACGATACTCGTCGCCACGCCCACGTTCAGCGATTCCACCTGCGACGCTTGCGGAATGGCCACCGCTTCATCCACTTCTTTGATGAGATCGCAGGACAATCCGGCGCCTTCGCTGCCGATAAAGATGGCCAGCGGCCCGCTCAGATCAGCCTGGTCAAGCGGCGTCCCCTTGTGCGATGCCGTCGCCACCAAGCGTACGCCGAGCTCTTTCATGGGGCCCAGAACATCAGATAGCCTTGCTCGCGCCACCGGCAGCCGGAAAAGCGAACCTGCCGAAGCCCGCACAACCTTGGGATTGAACGGGCTGACCGTGCCTTCTCCCAGTAGCACTCCGCCGGCGCCAAAGGCCTCCGCCGATCGCAGGATCGTCCCCAGATTTCCCGGGTCCTGCACCCCGGCAATGGCCAGCAAGGGTCCGGCTTTGGATCTTGCCAGAACGTCTTCGAGCGAGAATCTCTTCCAACGCGCCAACGCTGCAACGCCCTGAGGCGCGTCGCTGGGGACAACGCTGGCAAACAGCTTGTCCGGCAACAGGAGCGTCTCGACCTGAGAGCCGAGCTGGGAGAGCAGCTTTTCCGCTCGCGCCGCAGCCGACTGGCTGAAGAAGACGGCACGAAATCGCAGGCCGCTGCGAATAGCTTCGTCCAGGATGCGGAAGCCTTCAATGGCACAATAGCCGTCGGAGGTCAGTTCACCGCGGGAAAAGGCCTGGCGCAGTTCTTTCACCAGCGCGTTGTGCCGTCCCTCGATGCGGCGCAATCGGGCATTCGCCTTGCGGCCGCCAGTGCCTGTGGTTTCCTTCATGTGCGCGCGCGTTCGCCGAGAATCATACCTGGTTCCTCTCGGCTTTCTGCGCTTTCCCATGTTATGTTAGCTTTCGCGATTTCAACACTTGGGACGGGAAGGGACAACCTGGAGTGCGTGTAGAGATTGTCAAGATTAACTGCGATAACCCGGAACCTTCACTGATCCGCTATGCGGCGGACCAGATCCGCGCCGGCGAAGTTCTCGGCATGCCCACCGACACATTTTACGGTCTGGCAGCCGATCCTTTTAACCTGCGCGCGGTGGACCGCGTCTATGACATCAAGTCGCGCTCACGGCACAAGCCGCTGTCCCTGCTGATCGCCGACGTGGACCAGGCTGAACAGCTGGCGCAGCCACTGCCGGAAGAGTTCTACGCGTTGGCGCGGCGCTTTTGGCCGGGACCCCTCACCATCATCGTGAAAGCTTCTTCGCGGCTTCCGCTGAAAGTAACAGCCAACACCGGCAACGTCGCGCTGCGGGTGCCTAAAGCTCCGATTCCGCTGGCAGTCGTGCAGGCGGCGCAGATTCCGATTACCGCCACGTCCGCCAACCTCAGCGGCGAATCCGAGTGCACGACGGCGCTGGCGGTTCGCGATCAGCTTCAGGACCGCATCGCAATCATCGTCGATGGCGGCACCTCCCCCCGCGAAGTGGCCTCGACGATCATTGATCTCACCGACGAAGAGGCGCGCTGGCGCATCATGCGGGAAGGCGCTATCCCGGCCCAGGAGATTTCCGAGTTTTTCGCGCAAGGATGAACCCAGCAGCGAAAGCGGCGGCCCAACCCATGGCCCTTATGGGTGGTGGCGCTGGCGGCGGCGACGGTCGCGGCCTTTCTCGGGATCACCAGCGTCCGCATCATGCACGAAGCCGGTTTGCAACAAGTTCATCCCGCCGACGCAATCGTCGTCTTCGGCGCGGCTGAATATGCCGGACGCCCATCTCCTGTCTTCCGCGCCCGGCTGGATCACGCCTACGATCTGTTTCGACGCGGCGCCGCGCCCGTAGTCATCACCACCGGAGGATCAGGCGCCGATCCCACGTTCAGCGAAGGCGGAGTGGGCCACGACTACCTGATGCGTCGCGGCATTCCCGAATCCAAGCTGATCGCCGAGACCCAGGGCTCTGACACCGCATCGTCCGCGGAACGCGTCGCCGTAATCATGAGCGCCAACCGGATGCACAGTTGCGTGGCGGTTAGCGACGAATACCATGTATTCCGCATTCGCAAGTTGCTGGAGCACGAAGGAGTGCAGGTCTACGTAGCGCCTCGACCGGACTCTCGCCCCCGGTCGGTATGGCAACGCGGCGTGGCAGTGCTGCGCGAAGCCGCCAGTTATCTGGTGTGGAAGCTGAATATCCCAGGGTAATTGTCATCATGAGCGCAGGCTTGGAATTCGCCTGCAATCTTCAATCAATCTTTAGAAAGGCCAATCGCTCTCTCGCGACCCACAAGCTCATATGAGTCCTTCCACTGGGACACTGTTTCGCGTCGCGAAGCAACGTCTCCGCTCAGGATGACGACCATCCCATCTTTCTCCTCAGCTCCGTGATGTGGGCGACGTGGTGCCGTCCGTGCCACGAATACAAGGCCAGGTTCTTTTCGAGCGGCATAGTCCCGAGCTCCGGATGATTGAAGACGCGCTTCCAGTCCTGCGGGGTGAGCGACCGCAACAAACGTACCCAGCGGTTGTGCAACGAGTCGAGCAGTGACAGCGAAACCTCCAAGGGAGTGGACTGCACATCCGGCAGGTTCGCCCAACGATCCTCCATGTAGGGCTTGATGGTAGGCGCCTCTTCGGTCAGCGCCAGCTTGAAGCGGATGAACGCGTTCATGTGGCTCTCCGGCACATGGTGGGTGACTTGACGCACGGTCCATCCGCCGTCACGGTAAGGAGTTTCGATTTGCTGCGGCGAAAGTCCTTTGACTGCGGCTCGCAAGGCAGCCGGAGTCTGTTCGATCTCGTTGATCAATTTCTGACGCTGTTGCTCGTCCGGCGGACCGTCGTAGGTAAATTTGCCGATGGGATAACGCGGATCGCTCATCTTCGTCTCCGGGTCTTCGTCTAGTGGATTGGCGTCCTTGTATGTTCGCGGGCGAGGGCGCCCGCGCCACACAACCACTATTGCGTGATCAACCGGAAGTGCGCAATGAAGAAACTACCGTGGACAAGAAATTTCCAGACAGTTGATGTTTCGGAGTGTTCAGCCCGCCCGACTCCATCTGGGAATTTCCAATGAAACCGCGCGGCGGTCGAAATCGATTTCCGCGCACGGTAGCGCTATAGGGTCGTTCGAATCCCGGGGGAAGCGCGCGAATCTTTGTCCTGTGCGGGGAGCTGCTGCAGCCCGCCGCGCAGGCGTGGCTTGAACAGCATGATGTCGTTGGTTCCGGTGTCCAACAACATCTGAAGTCGCTCGGCGTTACTCTGAAGGGTTATAAGGACGTAGGTTCCGCCGGCTTTCTTTCGGGTTTCAAATGGGATCGATCCTGGCAAAGGAGGCATTGCTGGAGAACTAGCTCCTTGCGACGGTAGTCGAAGCGGAAGATCTGTCGGGACGAGCCAGGCCGGATTGCAATGGTCTGGGTCGGCAAGGAGAACAAAGGCAAAGCACTAGACTTGCTCCAAGAGGACTATCGTCTCCATTCCTCTCTTCTCCGGTCTTTGGAATCAGACCCAGTGTTTGAGCAACTGCACGCCGATAGTCGGCTTCGGGATTTGCTGCGTCGCATCGGGCTGCCTTTGAACTGACTTCAGCTATCAGAAAGGATTTGAATGCTCTCGATCCGGCTATCGCACCAGCGCCAGAATGCGCACTGGAGCGGTGGATCCGCCTGCCAATTTCGCGGGAGCCACCATGGCGACGGCGCCGTTGGCGGGCATGCGGTCGAGGTTGGCCACGTTGGTCAGAAGATAGATCCCGTGCTCCGCGGCGTATTGAGCGACGGCAGATTTTCTGTCCGAGCCGCGATCGAGATCGGCAGTGTCGATGCCCAGCCCGAGAGCATTGCGTCCTTCAGCCAGGAAGCGGGCGGCGTCCTCGGAGTATCCAGGGAAGTGCATGCTGCCTTTGGCGTCGGCGTTGCGGTAGCTTCTGAGCGGAACTCCAGCGCGAGCCCCATCCCGTGCGCGCCATTACGACTGCGCCCAGGGGAATCTGTCCGTTGGCTTGTTCCCAGCGTGCGATGTCCTGCACGGAAATCTCATAGTCCGGATTGCTCTTTGCGCTGGCGCTGACATCGAGCACCACCAGCGGCCCGATCAGCCGGCCGGCTGGAATCTGATCGACGGTCCACATGCCACGACTCAAACCGGCAGGAGCATCAATGCGGGTAGCAAACTGTTCTGAGCTTGCGATTCCGAGGCCCCGGACTGCTGAGGCATGGGACAGCGGCATTTCGTTCAGTTAAAGCCACAGTCTCGAGCCGATAGCCGGACTTCTGCGGCCTTCCGAAACTTCTCGCAGGCAGGGAATGAGTGAGGTCCACAACCTCGCGGAAGCTACCCGGCTGGGTCGTCCCCGGCCGCTGTCTGGGCGAACAGGAATAGGGCCACGGCCAGCACGGAACCGATGACAAACGTATGGATCTTCATTACTTCTAAACGTCTTTCGTCGCTTTTCAGGCCCGCGGAACTCTGGAAACCATTAAGCAGTGAGATGCGAGCACCATCGCGCGAAGATGCTCTTTTAGGATTTTCGCGCGGACGGCCATCTCCAGCAAGGTCCATAAGTACATGACCTACCGGGGTAAATGACGGAATAAGCGGGTAAGTTAGGCCAGCCAGAACGCAGCCAGGGCCGCCACCATGGTGCTTAGGAAGTTTACCGAGTCGTTATTAACCAGATGACGCCTCTCCAGCCAGGCCCCCAGGAAACTGTCCGCGACCATACCCAGGACGGCGGCGCCCGCCGAGATTGCCGAGCCACTTTCGCGGCAACAGGCCGCCAACGACGCATACGGAACTAACCATCCCGGCAGCCACGACTCCGGCCAGGGTTCCGACCAGGCTGACCGCTCCATCGGTCCCCGTAGGGACGGAACCCCAGGTCGTGATCAGACGAGCTTTCTCGCCGAAAGCCTGGCCGAGTTCGCTGGACACTGTGTCAGCCGCGGCCTCCGAGAGCGCCGCCGCCATGGCAAGCAGGAAGAGCGCCCGGTTCTGAGGAACGAGGACGGAAAAGACAGCGCAGACCGTCGCGACACCAAGATTGGCCAGCACCTGGGACGCCTTCCGTCCTTCCCGCCGTTCGGCGACTCCTAATTTCTGTTTTCTTTGATAGCCCAGCCGGGTCGTGATCCAGGCGAGCACGAAGACCGCAATCAGCGCGGCAAAAGCCCCCGGCCCGCCGCCCACGAAGAGTACGAAGCAGCTGACCGCTCCGACGAGGGCGCCCGAGTTCGTGACACCGCGCATCCAGCGGGCGAGGAGGGTGAAAGCCATGGTGAGGAGAACCGCAACGGCCCACTGTCCCGGGAGGGCGGCCACTTCGGCAAGTTGGGGGAGGTCGGACACATCGGTCACGATAAAATGATGCCAGTTCATAGCTGGATCCAGGCCACGCACAAGGTATAGCGTAGGTCTGCTCGCCGTGCTACAGATAGGGCTTAGTTTTCAGATTACCGGCCCTTACGAAGTGCATCAAAGTCTCCTGTGTAGTCTAAACTGCACTACGCTTGCGCCTTTTCCGCTTTGAGGTGAACTTATGGCAGCCTCTGTTTGGTCGGGATATCTTACCTTCGGCTTGATCTCCATGCCGGTGCGTCTTTTCTCCGGCGCGCGCAGCAACAGCATCTCCTTCAACATGTTGCATCGCGACGACCTACAGCGGGTCAAGCAGCAATATTACTGTCCCGCCGACAATCGCGTGGTCGATCGCAGTGAAATCGTAAAGGGCTACGAGTTCCGCAAGGACGAATACGTGGTGATCGAGCCCGAAGAGATCAAGAAGATCGAGCCCCAGACCGCGAAGACCATGGAGATTCTCGAGTTCGTGAAAACGAGCGAAGTCGATCCAGTGTTTTTCGAATCGTCATACTACATGCTGCCGGAAGAAGCCGGACGCAGGCCGTACGGGCTTCTGACCAAGGCCCTGGAAGAAAGTGAATACGTCGCCATCGCCAAGCTGACCATGCACAACCGCGAGTACACTGTGTTTCTGCGTCCGCACGCCGGCGGACTCATGCTTCACACCATGTATTACGCGGACGAGGTTCGCCAGGTGGAAGGCTTCGGCGCACCCGATGTCGAACTGAAAGCCGCAGAGGTCAAAGTTGCTCACCAGTTGATCGAGGCATTGGCTGCGGAATGGAACCCGGAGAAATATCAGGACACTTTCCAGGAGAATGTGAAAAAACTCATCGAGACGAAACTGGAAGGCGGCAAGATCACTGAAGTAGAAAAGCCGAAAAAGCTGGCCCCAGTCGTAGACCTGATGGCTGCCCTGAAACAAAGCCTGGCGGAGATGGAAGGAAAAAAGAAGCCCGCAGCGCCCGCCCGGGAAGCAGAGGGCAAGCGATCCAGGGGCAAGGCGTAGTTGGCAATAGCAATTAGCAATTAGCAATTAGCAATTGGTACGCTGCGAATTGGCAACCAGGCAGGACGACGAACGTGCGGTCCCGAAGGGACCTCCGATAGTAGCCCGTGCCACTTCAGGGGCGGGTGCGCTGAGAACAAGATGCGCGCACCGTAGGCACGCCTGAAACGGAGCCCTTCGCCTCCTGGAGCTTTTCAGCCGTCCCTTCGGGACGCGGCACCCCCCTCATAAGCTAGCAACTAGCAATCGGTGCTTTCCATCTCTGCCCGAAAGACAAACCCTGTCAATTGTCGAGAGCAGCCTTTCACCGTCCAACGGGCATCAGACTGCAAAGGCCAATTGCTAATTGCTAATTGCTAATTCTAAGTTCCGAGCTCCGCTGGCGCATATTCCTACCAACCATTAAAATGGGAACTCTTTCATGGACGGTTCTGCTGGGGTGGGGATGAAATTTTGGCGTTGGGCCCGTGTGCTGGGCGTTTCGATTCTTGGCCTGATTTGCGTTAGCTGCGGAGATCAATACCGTCCCGTGGCCATTCCGATTGTGCCACCACCGCCCGATCCCCAGGCGGTTCACTTCGTGCTGGTGTTCAGCGTCAACGGTGCGATTGATCCGGGCGCCAGCAGCCGTGTGGATATTTCCGGTGACACCAACATCGGCGTCGCCCAACTCGGGCTGGGACCCGCCCATGCTACCCTGATCCCGAACGGTGCTCGAGTGTACGCCGTGAACACCCGCGAAGACTCCGTATCTTCCTACTCCCCGACTCCCGGATCGACCGCCACGGTCGTGACCACGACATCACTGCCGGTGGGTTCAAACCCGATATTCGCCACTACTACGGAAGGCGGCACGGTTTACGTCGCAAACTTTGGGGCTGGCACGGTGGCAGCGATCTCGACTTCAAGCAATGTCGTGCTGACTCCGCTGATTACCGTCGGCACGCACCCGGTCGCTCTGGCGGAAACTCCCGACCAGAAGAAGCTTTACGCGGTCAACCAAGGCGACGGCAGCGTGACCCCGATCAGCCTGGTGGACCGAACCGTAAGCCCAGCCATCGCCACCGGAACCACTCCGGTCTGGGCGGTGGCACGCTCCGACAGTGCGAGGATTTACGTCCTCAACAGCGGCAGCGGCACGATCTCCACGATTGACACCATAACCGATACATTGCTGAGCTCCGTGCCCGTGGGCGCGGGTGCGAATTACATGGCTTATGACGGCAAGCTGAACCGCCTCTATGTCAACAATCCGACCGCCAGCACCGTGACTGCTCTCAGTGTTTCATCCGATCCACCGACGGTATTGTTTGCGACTCCAGTTGCCGCCGGCCCGGTCAACTTAGCTGTGCTGCCTGATGGCAGCCGTGCCTACGCGGTGAGTTTCACCAAGACTCCACCTTGCACTCCCGATCCCCTGGATACCCAAGCTTGCCTCAGCGCCGTCACTACCGTGATCAACGCCAGCGACGGCAGTGTGCGGAACACGATTCCGCTTGAGCCCACGGTTGGTATTACGGCGGCGACGCAAACCGGCTCCAGCACGAGCTATACCTACACGCCCGCGAGCGGTCCCGCCCTCCGCCCAGGAATGGAAATGGTGGTCTCGGGCATGGCCGATGCAGGCAACAACGGAACATTCACCCTGGCAGCGGTAAATGCCGGAACGTTCACCGTGGTTAACGCCGCCGGAGCGACGGCCGCGAGTCAGAGCGGGACTGGAACGGTTGTGGTCGAGGTCTCGACGACAAACCCAACCGGTTGCGACGTCAGCGGCCTGGGCGCGCCGGGCGGCGTCCTGGGCGGCGTGCGCTTCCGCTTTTCCGCTGCCGCTTCAGCCGACAGTACAAAAGTAGTTGTAGGAAAGTGCGACGCGGGAAGCACCACCATCCTCCGCACTTCTGATGACACCCCGGTGCTCGACATGCCGGCCCCGCTGAGCACTGTCACCCCACCCAACGGCGGCAACGCCTTGCCGCAAAATCCCGTTTTCGTTCTGGCAGGACCATAAGGCGGCGCCGGAACCCCGGATTTCAGACCTCGGCCAGGCCAAATCTGCTAGTTTCGAGTTTTCTGCTTTCCAGTTTTTAGAAACAGTTTCGGGTTTCTGGTTTCTAGAACAGTCTCACGTCTCTGGTTTTGGATTTCTAAACAAACAACCGGAAGCTCGAAACTATTGCTGAAGGTCCGAAGTCCGAGGTTTGAGGGCTGAAGTCCGGCGTCCGAGGTGAGACTACTTCGCCGCTGCCGCTGTCTGGGCGTTCGGCAATTGCTCGTTGTAGCGCAGGGCGATGTTCATGAACACGTTTCCCCGGGCAGTTTCGCAGCAGATGACCAGTGCTTCGGTGTCTTCGGTGGTGGTGGGACCGTGTTCGGAGGTGTGCAGAACCGGGGGATGCACGCGGAAATGGAAACCCTGGTCGTTCAAGGTAGTGACGGCATTTCCTGTCACCTGGTTGGCCAATTCACAAACCGTTTCCCGTATCAGGTCGTCGGACTCGGGCAGTTCGGCGCCGGCAAAATGGCTGGCTACACGCAGGGCGGTCTCGGGATCGAGGTCGAATACAATTCGGCCTTCGATGTCACCGGTGATCGCAACCAGCGCGGCCACCCCTTTGCGCCGGTAAGCCTCCTGCTCCATGCTCAGGTTCCCGATTGACATGGGAGACTGCAGGCCCTGGGCGAGGACGGCGTCCGCCGCGTTGATGAACGGCTGGATCAACTCCATCTTCATAGATCAGGCTCCCGCGCCTGCGGCATTGGCTACGGCGCCATCCTCGCCCAGCACGTACTTGATCACTTCATACAGAACTTCCGGCTTGACCGGCTTCTGCACGAAGTGGCGAGCTCCGCGCTGCAGCGCGGCCACGATGTTTTCCTGATAGCCCACAGAAGACACCATGACGATGCGGGCCTCCGGATGCTGGGCCACGATCTTTTCGGCCGCCTCAATGCCTTCCATCTGCGGCATGGTGATGTCCATGAGCACGATGTCGGGATTGGTGCGGTCGTATTCGGTGATGGCGGTCATGCCGTCGCCCGCTTCGCCAGCCACCTGGCCGCCAAAAGTCTCGACGATGCGCGCCAGGTTTTTGCGGGCGAAGACGGAGTCGTCCACCACCAGGTAGCGGATCGGTTGACCGTCCTTGCTTCGTTTTATCGATGCAAACTGCTCCATAACTTCCTCCTGCCTTTTATCTGTAGAAATCGAAACGAACCGTCAAAACGAACTACTCACGTCCGGCGCCCGCGGCTTTGCCGCCGTCGCCGGGCTCGTTCCCAAACACGTTTTTGCGATCTGCCATAGCCTGGGCCTGTAACGTGTTGGCCAGGACGTCCAACCCGACCACTCGGACCGCGAAACCTCGATCAATGGCTGCTTTGGGCATGCCGTAGACCACGCAAGACTCTTCACTCTGGGCGATCGTCATTCCACCCACGGCCTTGACCGCGCCCATGCCCGATGCACCGTCGTCCCCCATTCCAGTCATCAGAACAGCCACACCTTTGGATCCGTATTCATCGGCCAGGCTCTTGAACAACACGTCGGCCGAGGGGCGGTGGCCGTTGACGCGCGGCTCATCGCTCAGAACGACGACGTCTCCGAGCGGCAGCCGTTTCACCTTCATGTGCCGGCTGCCCGGGCAGATCAGTACCCTTCCAGCCAGCAGGACATCTCCCGACTGCGCCTCCTTGACCCCGACGGCGCAAATGTCATCCAGGCGACGGGCAAACATTTCGGTGAAGCCTTCCGGCATGTGCTGTACCACGACGATGGAGCCGGGGAAATCCGCGGGCAATTGCGAGAAGACATACTGCAAGGCCTGCGGTCCTCCGGTGGAAACGCCGATGGCAATTACTTTGGTCGGAATTTTTTTGGCATCGAGCGGAGCTTTCTTTCCTGGACGCGGGGTTACGCCTACCGGCCGGATGGTTACTCCGCGGCTCTGCGCCGCTGCCTTAATCTTGCCGATCAATTCCGCCGCGATCTGCGGCATGCGGGCAGAAACATCACTCGGCTTGGCTACGAAATCAAACGCTCCCAGCGACAGGGCTTGCAGAGTGATGGAAGCTCCCTGCGTGCTGTGGGAGCTCACCACAATAACGGGCATGCGGTGGCGCCGCATGATTTCCTTGAGCATGTCGATGCCGCCCATGCCCGGCATTTCAAGGTCAAGGGTCACCACCTGAGGCTTCAGATCTTCGATTTTCCTCAGGCCGAAATTTCCGTCCATCGCGGTGCCCACGACCTCGATTGAACTGTCGGTCTGAAGAATCTGTGGAATCAACTTCCGCATGAGCGCGGAATCGTCCACCACCAGTACGCGCACCGGGTTCATGAGTGTGCCTCCGCCGCGGCATCGCGCAGACTCTTGCGATCGGCGTGCGAAAGCAGGATTCCGGAGAAGATGCCGTCCCGGTCTTCAGTACGAACCCTGCTGTGGCGATCCACAATGGCGGGAAGATTAACGATCAGCACTACCCGGCCATCGCCCAGGATGGAAGCTCCGCTGATCAGGTCCGTCGCCACGGTCTGGTCGTCGAGCGCCTTAATCACCAGCTCTTCTTCTCCCTCGAGGCGGTCCACAATCATCCCCAGCTTGCGTTCGCCCATCGCAATCACGAGTACAAAGATCTTTCCGGACCCGGCCTTCTCGCCCTCGCCAGGGGCGCACCCCAGGCGGACCATGGGCAGGACGCGATCGCGCAACTGCAGGACTTCGTAGTTTTGCACCTGGTGTACATCGGACTCCCGGGCGCGGGCGATTTCCGCCACCGCGTTCAAGGGAACGGCGTACAGGCGCTGCTCCACCCGGAACAGCAGGGCCTTGATAATTGCGAGCGTGAGTGGCAACTTCAGGCGGAAGGTTGTTCTTTGCCCCACCCGAGTCTCAACTTCGACCGAGCCTTTCAGGCGGTGCATCACGGTCTGCACCACGTCCAGGCCGACGCCGCGGCCAGAGATCTCGGTAATCTCGACAGCCGTGCTGAACCCGGGCCGGAACACCAGTGCAAGAATTTCAGTTTCTCCCAGTCTGTCCGCCTCGTCCGAGGTGACAAGACCTCTCTCGACGGCCTTGGCTTTGACCTTGTTCGTGTCAATGCCGGCGCCGTCGTCGGTGATTTCAACGATAACCTGATTGCCCTGGTGATACGAAGTGAGATGGATGGTTCCGCGCGCCGGCTTTCCCTTTCGCACCCGTTCCTCGGCGCTCTCGATGCCATGACTGACGGCATTGCGGACCAGGTGGGTCATCGGTTCGGCGATGACATCGAGAAGGCCCTTGTCCAGATCGGTTTCCTGGCCCTTCATCACCAGGGCCACTTCCTTGCCACACTGTTTGGCCACGTCGCGCACCATCCGGGGAAAGCGCCGGAACAACTGCTCGACCGGCACCATGCGGATTTTCATGACCGAATGTTGCAACTCGCTGAGTACGCGAGATTGAAAGGCCATGGCATCGCTGAAGCGGCCGCGCAAGGCCTCCTTGGGAACGTGACGGGCGAATTCAGTGAATGCCTGCTGCAGCATGGACCTGCCGATAATCAATTCGCCAACCAGGTTGAGCACGCTGTCAATGCGCTCGGCGTCCACGCGCAAAATGTTTTCCGCGAGTACTGGATGATTGGGCTTGCCGGCCGCCATCAGTTCTTCTCCAGACTCCGGCGAAGGCGCGCTCTGCGATGGCGCCGGCGATGCGGTTGGCTTAGCCTTAGGCTCCGCGGCTTGTACGACCTCCACTACAACGCTCGATATGACGGTGGGAATACGGCACAGCGTGGTCAACTGGTCAGCCGATTTTTCGCTGGCCACCAGCAACTCCAGGCGCTGGGTACTGGCCGGCGAGCTGGCCTCCGGGCGTGCGCCCAAGACTTCAGCGGACGACGCCAGCCCATTCAGCACCAGTTGCCGGGCCGCGATCGGCATGGCGCAGTGCGGAGTCGATTGCGGTCGTGATGTGGTAAACGTTTTTGCCCCGGGACACGGCATTCTGGATCGCGAGCTTCTCGTATTCGGTCCACGTAGCGGGGGCGACTGCCGCTTTGACCGCCTTCGTCTTCTTCGGCCCCTTCTTCCCTTTACCTTTGCGCGGCTCTGCCAGCTCACGAATCATCTTGGCCAAAGCCGCGGACGAGGGCAGCTTGCCTTTGCGACGGTAGGCAGCCAGCATGGCGCCGAAGGTGTCGGCGGCGGTGAAGGCGACCTCCGCCAGGCTGCCGAAAGAGGATCCGGATTCCAGGGCCAGAGCATCTTCCAGTTCGTGTGCGGCGTTGCTCAGCTCGCGAAAGCCGCAAGCCGCGGCGTCGCCCTTGATAGTGTGGACGATGCGACGGATGCTGCGCACCAGCTCCGCGTCGGCGGGGTTCCGTTCGAGCTTCAGCGCCTCTTCGTTCAGCGACTGCAGCAGTTCCTGCGCCGTCTCGAAGAAGAGTTCCCGCATTTCGGCGCCGCGCTCATCGGTAAACTGGGTCACGTCGTCACCTCGACCTTCTGGTAGGCAGTCCCACTGTTGCGATGGACCATGGCGAACTTGTTGGTCAGGGCCAGCAGGCTTTCCGCGTGGCCGACGAACAGATAGCCCTGAAGATTGAGACAGCGCGCAAATTTTTCCAGCAGGCGTTTCTGTTCGGGTTCGTCGAAATACATCATGACGTTGCGGCAGAAGATCACGTCATTTCGCTGCGGCAGGTATTCGGTTTTCAAGTTATGGAAGTCGAAGTGAACGACTTCCTTCAGTGCTTTCTTGATGGCGTAGCGGTCGCCGGTTTTGTCGAAATAACGCAAGCGGTAGCTGTAGTCCACGCTCGCCATTTGGGTCTCGGAGTAGAGACCTTCCTGGGCCGTCCGCAGAACGGAGTAGCTGATGTCGCTGGCGATGATCTCGACTTTCCAGGGCGGCGGAATCAGGGGCTTCGGCGAAGGCATGGCTACCTGCGGATTACGCAGGTAGTAGTAAGCCAGGCTGTCAGCGACCAGCATGGCCAGGGTGTAGGGCTCCTGGCCGGTGGAACAACCCGCACTCCAGATGCGCACGGAGTAGTCGCGTTGCGCCTGCTTACGGCGAATTAGGTCGTCGAGAACGTGCTTGTGAAACAAATCCAATTGGGCCTTGTTGCGGAAGAAGCTGGTCTCGTTGACTGTCAGATTTTCCAGCAGCCGCGCCAGTTCGGCTTTGCCTTCTTTGCTGATCAGCAGGCGGTAATAACTGTAGAAAGAATCGAGGCGGCATTCCTTCAGACGGCGCTGCACGCGGTCCTGAAGAAAATGGGTACGCCGCTCGTCGAAGTGCATGCCGCACTCCTGGTAGACGAGCACCTGCAGAAGCTTTAGTTCGGCTTCGGAAAACTGCGCAGGTAGGCTCGATGTACCCATGAGTTCCGGTTCGCCCCCATCCCTTCGTCGAAGAACTTTTACTTGGCTGCGGCAGCGCTGCGTGCGTCACCGTTTGCCGGCGCTATAGCTTCTTTTCGGGCGCTGCTGTCGAGCAGCTTCGCCATGTCCAGCAGCACGATCAGGCGGCCCTTGTATTTGCCGAGCCCGGTGAGACAGTTGAGTCCGCCATCGTGCAGGGTCGCGGGAGAGGGTTCGATCTCAGACGCCGGAATCTTGATGACCTCCGATGCGGAGTCGACGATCAGTCCCGAAAGACGCCCGCCGTGTTCCACCACCAGAATGCGATTGCGGCGGTTGAGCGGCGTCTGGGGTACGCCGAAGCGCTTGCGCAAATCAATGACCGAGACAATCTTGCCCCGAAGATTGATTACGCCTTCCATATAGTCAGGAGCGTCAGGGACGGCCGTGATCTCAGGCACACGCACGATTTCGTGCAGTGAGGTGATGGGAACGCCGTAGGTCTCGCGCCCCACTCGGAATCCGACAATCTGCAATTCTGGGTTCATGGGGATACTAGGCCCGGGCGCCTGCAGCAGCGCGCTTGGAGTGGGCAGCCGCCGTTTGTTCTTCGTAGCGCGAGGGAACCCGTTCCGTCTGCTCGAGAGCAAAGCGGTGCATCGCGTCCAGCAACTCGCGGGACATCTTCGACATTTGCTCCGCCGAGGCAGCCAGTTCGGTCGAACCGGAAGTGGTCTGCTGCACCAGTTCGCGCATGCGTTCCATGGCCTTGACCACGGCCTGGGCTCCGGAAGCCTGTTCCTCAACCGCAGAGTTGATCTCGTGGGTGATCTCGTTCAAGCGAGTCGTAGCACGTGCGATCTGCGAAGAGCCATGCGACTGCTCGTTGGTGGCGGCACCGATCTCCTGGGCAAACTTGTAGACCTCCGTGACGACGTTGGAAATCTTGCGCAGGGCGGCGTTGAGCTCCTGTCCCAGGCCCAGACCGTCGTTCACGATGCCGGTGCTGCGGTCCATGTTCTCAACCGCTTTGCGGGCTTCTTTCTGGATACTCTGGATCAGCTCGGAAATTTCCTTGGTGGACTGCGCCGATTTTTCCGCCAGCTTGCGGACTTCGTCGGCAACCACGGCGAATCCCAGGCCGTGTTCTCCGGCTCGGGCCGCTTCGATGGCCGCGTTCAGCGCCAGCAGGTTGGTCTGCTCCGCCAGATCGTCGATGACCTCGATGATCTTGCCGATGTCATCCGCCCGCTGTCCCAGCACATCAATGATTTCGCCGGAAGAACGAATCGTGATGTTGATCTTGTTCAAACCGTCGGTGGCCTTCTCCATGGTGTTGATCCCGCTGTGCACCTCTTCGCGCGAGCGGTTGGAAATGTCGAGCAGAACTTTGGCGGTATCAGCGACGCGTTGGATGGAGGCCACCATCTGATCAATAGAGGCTGAGGTCTCGCTTACGCTCGAGGCCTGGGTCTGTGTGTTCTTCACCATGTTCTGCACGTTGACGCTCATCTCATGCATGGTGCTGGTCACTTCATCAATGGCAGAGGCAGTCTGCAGACTGACTTTAGCGGAGTCGTCGGACGCGCCGGCCACCTGGCTGGATGCGCTGGCCACCTGGGAAGCGGCGTCGCGTACGTTTCGCACCAGGTTCCTCAAGCCGTCCACCATGCGAACAAAAGCGTTCCCTAGCGTGTCGTCCTTGGAGCGGGGTTTGACGTCAACCGAAAGGTTGCCCCCGGCAATGGCCTCGGAGACCGATGCCATCTCTTTTAAGTAACCCACCATGCTGTTGAAGGTTCGACTCAGTTCACCAATCTCGTCCTCGCGCTTGATGTCGATTTCGTGATCCAGATCACCGGCCGTGCCGATCAGTTTGGTGATCTTTATGAGGTCGCCCAGCGGTTCGGTGATGGACTTGGCCGTACGAAGGGCAATGACGGTGCCGAGAACCAGGGCTGCCAGTGTGCCCAGGAGAGCGATTCCGACGGTCCAGTTGCTCGCGGAGTCATCACTTTGGCGCCGCTCTTCCAGCACCCGCTTGCTTTCCTGGTCCGCCAGGTCAAGATATTCGGTCGAACTCTTTACCCATGAACCGGCATCTTTCTGGAGATAGAAGATCTGCAGTTCGGCGACGGTGGAGTTTCCCTGGTCTACCTCTTTCCGCTTTTGCATCAGCGGTTCGGCGAAGTCCCGGGCCCAGCTCTGTTCCGTCTGTTGCACTTTGGCGAAGGCTGTGCGCTGCTGCTCGGATGTGGCCAGAGTTGTGGCGCCTTGCATCCGGTCACCCAGCAGGCGGACGCCTTCATTGACATGGTCGGCTTCGCGGCTGTCTCCGCTCAGCAGGTAGTTGGTCAGATAAAGGCGATTCTGCATCATCTGGAATCTGATCTTGTCGGTGGCATCTGCGAGTTGTAAGGCCTGGGAGGCGGAGGCTTTGGCGCTATGCTCGCGGTATACGGCGGCTAGGTTTACGGCGAACAGCACCACGACCATGATGAGCACCGCGCCGAAGCTCACGTAAAGTTTTCTGCCGATCGTCATGCCATTTCCTCCGCTCTCTGCTGCCGCGCCTGTTGACGCGGCGCGAACCGCTCCGGTTTCGAACTAGTTTTGAGGCTGAAACTTGAATTCCACAATTCCGCTGCTCTCGGTCGCGGCGGGCTCGAATTTCCAGCGCTTCATGGCGTCCATGGCGGCACTGACCAAAAGCGGGTGCCCACCGATCGGCTTCGAACTCTTCACGGTTCCGTTACGCTCGACGACGACGGCCAGTCGTACCGTCCCGACAATGCTCATGCGGCGCGCAACGTCGGGGTAGACCGGCGCGACCTTGACCTTGGCCTTGCGCAATAGTTCATCCCCCTTCGCCTGGTCCTGGGCCTGAGCCTGTGAGCGTGAAATCAGCCCAAGTCCACCTGTTGCCAGGCAAAGTGCCAGAACCATGCTGGTTACCCGGTGCTTCATCCTCGTCAAGCGCACAAGGCTTCTCCTGGGCGAAGGGAAATTCCCCATGGGCTTAATTGCAATGCCGATGCCAGCCCGTTGAGATCGGCCTCCAGAGGTAACTGGAAGAGTTAAGTCATTCTCTTTGTGTCGTTTAATTGGCTTCTGTTGTTTGCATCAGGTGCCTCCACGAGGATAAGAACCGTCTCATCACTCCCCTGTTATCTCAGTGTGAGACGCGTCGGCATCGGGTCATTTCAGTTGTCACCATCTCGGCACCTAACCGCTTATTCCCTTGACTCAAATTGAGATTGCGGTCTAATTTGCTGTATATCAACTACTTGGATTGACAGAGGGCTGGCGGTGACTCCTTGACCATGTCGGCTGAGGACGCGGCGGTGCAACACAATAATCCCCGCTCGGACGTCGCCTTTCAGCGCCTGCTACTCAAATTCTCCGATGCTGCGGCTGAAGGTACCCCAGCGCAGGAATTGATCCGCCTCTTCTGTCGCGCGACTCGCGAATTCTTTCAAGTGGATGGCGCCTATTTCTGGCAACGGGTTTCCGCCGACGAGTTGGTGGGAGCAGAGGCCGATGGGGTGATGGCGGACCGCTTTCCGGGGACGCGGGTGAATGCCAGCCAGAGTTCGGTGGCAATCGCAGCCGAAGCCATCCGGCAGCAGAAGACTGTCTACGAAAATCAGCTGGATTCCACCCGCTATCTCATGGCCGCCGAGTACCACGCCCGCTCGATTATGGCCGCCCCTCTCGTGGTTAGCCATGACGCAATCGGGGCGGCGGTCTTTCTGCACTGCTCGGACCCCGACTTTTTCACCCCGGACTTGGCGGCCAAGGCCACCATCCTGGCGGGGCAGCTAGGCAGTCTGCTCGAAGCCAGTCGTCTTACCCAGATTTCGCGGGAAGAGCACCGCCGAACCAAGATCCTGGCTGAAGTCGCCCAGGCGATCCATTCCGCACCGCAGTCTGCAGCGGTCGTCGAAGCCGTGGCTGACAGGCTTCGGGTGCTTTTGCGCACCCGCCTGGTCTGTATGATGGTGCGGGAGGGGGCCGGATTTAGTTTGAATGCGGTCGCCGCCGAGTCCTCGCATCTGGCGGCCTCGGTGCGGGCCCGGCACGATCGCCGGGGATTGCAATTCGCCGCGGATTTGGCCAGCCGCGCGGTCTCGGCGGGCGAGCTCATCAGCGTTGCGATTGATCCGGCGACCCACGCTTTGGGCGAACTGGTGCCGCCGGGGATGTTGATTGCCGCTCCATTTCGCACTTCCCTTACACAGGGCGCAGTTCTGATCTATCCCCGGCAAGAAGGGATTTTCAGCGCGGAGGAAAAATCGCTGATTTCGGTGGTCACCGGATTTGCATCGGTCGCCATCGCCAACGCAGAACTCTACAACACGGCCCGGGCCCGGGCCTACGAACTGCACCAGTTGCTGGATATCTCGGCCGAACTCAGCTCCATCGGGCAGTTGGACGAGTTCCTGCAACAGTTTGCGCTGCGTGCGGCTGATTTTCTCGGCTTCGGACGCGGCTTCATCGGACTTCTCGAAAACGGCTCGTTCCACGTGCGCTGGGCAGCAGAAAACGGCCAGAAAAAGCAGGTGGATTTCCTGCTTCCTCCTGGACCCGCCAGCCGAGCTCTGCTCAACAAGGAAGTTTTCTGGTCGGACGAGCCCAGCAAAGTTCCCGGGGCGAATCAGGACATCCTGACCACTTTCGATGTAAAGCAATTATTGACTGTCCCTCTGCTCGATACCGAGGGCGAAGTGCTGGGAATGTTCGGGGTGCTCGACCGGATCGATCAGGCCGGCATCTCGCAGGAGGAGATTCGCCGGGCCCAGGCCCTGGCAGCGCAAGTTGCGGTGGCGCTCGAGGCGACTCGCAATCTCCATCAATCCGAACAGCACCGCCGCCGGGCCGAGTCGTTGATGGGATTGGCCCTCGAACTCAACGGCCACTTAAGGCTTCCCGACTTTGCCCGGAGCTTTGTCGGCCGGGCGGCGAACATCCTAGGGGCGCATCAGGCGGCGCTCGTGGTCAAGCAAGAGAGCGGCATGGAGACCCTGGTCATACGGGGCGCCGACGACCGTGAGATTCAGGAACGCTCATTGCTGCGACGATTCAGCCATGCCATTGAAGAAGCACTGGCGCGACACGAGGGCACGATTGTCTCGTCCAGCGTGACGGAGTTGTTCGGTGCCGCGCTGGCCTCCGAGCTAGGCGAGAGCCACGGGACCCTGGTGCGCCTGCTCGGCGCGTCGGGAGAACTGGTCGGCGTTCTGTTCCTCGGTGACCGCGAACGGCGCTTGGACGAAGACAACCAGATTCTGCAAGCCATCGCGGGGCACGCCGCAGTAGCATTGGAGAACGCCCGCCTTTTCACCCGCATGGACCAGGCCAACCGGCACTGGGTCGAGATCTTCGATGCCATCAGCGATTTCATCGTGGCCCACGACGAAGCCGGCAACGTGCTGCGCGTGAACCGCTCGCTGGCGGAGTTCATTGGGGTGCAGCCCCAGTCGCTCATTGGGGTCAACATGTCTGCCCTGCTGACCATGGGCAATGCCCCTGCACCGCGGTCCTGCCCGTTCTGCCGCAGCATCACCGACGGCGATGACGAATATGTCCATCCTGTGCTGGAACGCACCTATCTGGTTTCCACGTCGCGTGTCCATGGCGCCAGCAGCGAGGGCATGCAGACCATCCATGTGCTGAAGGACATCAGCGATCGCCTCGAAGTGGAGCAGCGCTACCGGGAACTGTTCGACAACATTCAGGAAGGTCTGTTCTTCTCCACGCCCGACGGCCGCTTCATCGAGGTCAACGACGCGCTGGTTCGCATGCTGGGCTACGCCAGCCGGGAAGACTTGCTTCAGGTTGACGTCCGCACCCAGGTTTACTTCTCATCCGAGGGCCACCAGGAACTGGCCCTGGAGATGGAGGAGCACGGCGTGGTGCGAAACCATGAGGAGACGCTCCGCCGTCGCGATGGATCGACAGTCTACGTACTCATCAATGCCTTCGCGGTGCGGGATGCCCAGGGGCGGGTGACGCAGTTCCGCGGCCTGATGCTTGATATAAGCGGGCTGAAAAACTTCCAGGCGGAGTTGCAGCGGGAGCGGGACTTCTCGGGAAAGATTCTAAACAACACCCAAAGCCTGATCCTGGTGGCCGACACTGCCGGACTGATCAGTTACGCCAACCGCCGCTGGCAAGACATGGGCTACGAGCAAAAGCAGTTGCTGGGTCGGCCACTGGAGCACCTGGTGGCGCCGGCTCGGCGCACGATTTTGACTGAGGCGCTCAGCGCGACGTTGGCCGGACGGCAGGTCGACAACCTTGAACTGCAAATCCTGCGCGGGGACGGCCGGATCGGCCACTTTTCAGTCAATCTGAGCCCCATGCGCGACGAGCAGTCACACGTGATCAGCCTGGTAGTGGTCATGACGGATGTGACCGATGCCGCCAGCCTGCAATCGAAACTGATGCACGCGGAAAAGATGGCCGCGGTGGGTCAGTTGGTCTCTGGCGTGGCCCACGAGGTGAACAACCCGCTGACCGCCATCCTCGGGTTTGCCGACCTGTTGATGGAAAACCCCGAATTGCCCGAGAGCGCCCGCAAAGACATGCGCGTGATTCTTCAAGAGGCGCAGCGCACCAAGCAGATCGTTCAGAACCTGCTCAGCTTTGCCCGCCAGATGCCGCCGCAGAGAAAGGCCCTGCAGTTGAACCCCATTCTGCGGCGGACGGTGCAACTGCGCTCTTACGACTTCCAGAGCCACGGTGTGGAAGTCATCGAGCACCTCGACCAGGAACTGCCGAGCGTGATCGGGGACTCGCACCAGTTGCAGCAGGTGTTCCTGAATATCTTGAACAACGCCTACGACGCAGTCGGTGAAACCGGACGCTCGGCGAAGATTGAGATTACGACTACCCACAAGGGCAACTCGGTTGAGATTTTGTTTCGCGACAATGGGCCTGGAATTTCACATCCCGATCGCATCTTTGATCCGTTCTTTACCACCAAGGAAGTGGGCAAAGGGACCGGCCTGGGCTTGAGCATTTGCTACGGCATTGTGCACGAGCATGGCGGCGAGATTCTTTGCCAAAACAACAGCGGAGGGCCGGGCGCGACATTCGTCGTACGCCTACCCGCAACCCCAGAGACGGCCTCAGTCGGGGCCGCTGCCGGAGTCATACAACGATGACCACACAGCCTGTCACTAAGCCCGCAATTTTACCGGTGTTGCTCATCGAGGATGAGCCCGCCGTCATGGCCTATGTCCGAGCCGCGCTCGAGCGCAACGGCTACTCCGTGGTGTGCAGCGAGTCTGGGGCCGATGGTTTGCGGCTGCTGGAGTCGGGAGAATTTCTGGGTGTCGTCTCCGACATGCGCACGCCAGGCGGCGTGAACGGAGCCGATGTCCACGCCTGGGTCGCGCAGTACCGCCCCGAACTGGCAGCCCGGATCGTCTTCATCACCGGCGACATCGCCAACGAAGAAACCGTGGCTACGCTGCGCGAGACCGGCGCACCCTGCGTCGAGAAACCATTCCGGGTGCAGCAGTTCATTTCAGTAGTCGAAAAAACCATGGGGAGGGCAGTGTGAACGAAGACTTACGAATCCGCCTCCTGATCGTTGACGATGAGCAGAGTATCCGCCAGCTGTGCATGACCGTGGGCGAAGGCCTGGGGTTCATCTGCATGGAAGCCGACGGCGGAGAGTCGGCCCTGGCCCTGCTGGAAGAACAACCCGCGCACATCATTCTTACCGACATGGTGATGCCCAACATGTCGGGGCTGACATTTCTGGAAAAGGTAAAGAAGATGCTGCCCCGCACCGAGGTCGCGGTCATGACCGGTCACGGATCGGTCGAAACCGCGGTCCAGGCCATGAAGCTGGGGGCCTACGATTACATCAGCAAGCCCTTTTCCCCGCTGGAGGAACTGCGTCTTTTCCTCCGCCGCATGGCGGAAAAAGTTCGCCTGGTGGAAGAGAACGAGTTCCTGCGCGAGCGCGTGGACACGGAGACGGAGCTGCACGGCATTGTGGGCGCGTCCGCCAAAATCCAGGACGTGCTGCGCATGATCTCGCGCCTGAAAGACACGCACACGCCAGTCCTGATCACCGGAGAAAGCGGTACCGGCAAGGAACTGGTGGCGCGAGCCATCCACTTCCGCGGCTCATTGGCCAAGCGTCCCTTCGTCGCAGTGGACTGCGGGTCGCTGGTTCCTACTTTGATCGAGAGCGAACTGTTCGGATACGAGCGAGGCGCCTTTACCGGCGCGGTCAAAGCCCGGACGGGGCTGTTTCAATCGGCCAACGGCGGGACCATCTTTCTGGATGAGATCGGCGAACTGCCGCCGGAAATGCAGGCCAAGCTGCTGCGCGTGCTGCAGGAAAAAGAAGTTCGTCCAGTGGGCAGCAATCAGAAGATCAAGGTGGACGTGCGGGTTATCGCCGCCACCAATCGCGATCTTGAAGCCGAGTATCGCAACGGCACTTTCCGCAAGGATCTTTACTTCCGCCTCAACGTCGTGACTGTACACCTGCCGTCGCTGCGCGACCGCCGTTCCGATATTCCCATGCTGGCGCACTGGTTCCTGGAACGCTACGCCCGAGGCGGATCGATTCAGATCACCAGCGCAGCCATGAAGTCGTTACTGCAATACGACTGGCCGGGAAACGTTCGCGAGCTGGAGAATTGTATCGAGCGCGCCGTGGCCTTGGGCGACCGCCGGACAATCGACTTCAACGATCTGCCACCGGCCATCACCTCCGGTGTTCCGGTTGATCAGGGAATTGAAGCTCCGTCATCAGGCCTGACGACGACTGACCTCGAGGACATTGAACGCGCCACCATCGAGCGCGTCTTTGAGCAGGTAAAGGGTGATAAGGCACTTGCCGGCAAGATGCTAGGCATCAGCCGGGCCACGCTTTATCGCAAGCTGAAGCGATACAACATCGGAGGCCGGGAAGTAGCGGCGCCAATGCAGGCACTGCAGTAGTTTTGGTAGGGCCGGCGCTACCTAGCCCACACTGTCAACCCGAGCGAAGTCGAGGGACCTGGTGTTGGATTCGCGGCGGCAAGGCGCAAGCAAACACAAGGTCTTTCGACTCCAGGAAGGGACTCGCAAGCGAGCCCATTCCCTCCCCTCAAGATGACGAGGTTGAAAAATCATCTCAACCGGCCCCACCCATTGTCCATGAGACAGTGTTTCATTCTGAGACTGGCGCGAGCCGCCAACCCTCTTCCACCGCCGCATCAATCCAATCCAAATTCATATTAATCATAAACTTACATGAAATTATCCGCGCCCAACGACTTTGGTTGCGAGAGTGCATCCCTACCTGCGATGCGGCCCGGGTGCCCTTGCCATGCTAACCGGCAGCCTGGGGACCCAGGCCGCGTCGACCCTGGAAAACCGAGGTATTCGCAGTGTCCACACAGGCCACGGGCCGAGCGCGCGTCCGGCAGGAAAGCTGCACCGCCAAACTGGCAAAGTTCTTTCCGGAGGCTAGTCCGGTACGCATTCCTGTGCGCCTGACGCGAGTAATGGGGGAAGGAAACGTCTGTACCGAAAGCACGGTGATTGAGTTCGGTACGCCGCGTGAAGTGTTGTTCTCTTCCACCCTGCCGCTCGAGTTCGCCGACCGGCTACGCCTGGAGAATTCGGACGGCACACTGAACGCCGAAGCCTCGGTGGTGGCGCTGCAATACACCAGCGGACGCACCGCGGTCGCTGCCCGCTTTATCCAGGAAGTCTCTAACTGGATCGTGAAACCATGACTCTGAAACCGAAATCGCAGGACTTGGCCGCGGAGTGGCGCGAGGCGCGCCTGCTCCATCCTCTGTACAGCGCTTTGGGGCGCGAGTTCGTGATCGAACTGCCCTCTTCTTGCCCCGACCTGGAATCCGGTCTGGAAGGCCCGCCGCAGGAATCGGTCGAGCAGGCCCGCCAGTGGCTGCTCGAAATGGACCAGAAGATTCAGGTCCATCAACTGCGCCAGTTCCTGCAGACCACGAGCCTGACCAGCGAAGAAGCCCTGCAAACCCTGCTCCAGCATCATCTCAACCGCGCCACCCGAGTGGACTCGGACCGCGACAAGATCGATTTCCTGCTGGTCCAGTTCTTCTCCCATTGCGCTCCCTCACGCCTGGAAGACGCCGACGTGGACCTCGGTTACGTGGCCCAGACGCTGGAACCGGTTCTGGGAAACATTGAGTTGAAAGTCCCTTCGTGGCTCGAACCCATTGACGATTTCATTCAGTCAGCCAACGGATGCCGCAGTCTGAACGAACTGCTGACCAGCGGCATTCTGGAAAAAGGTAGAAAGCTCAAGATTTCTGCTGGAGAAGATTACTTCGAACCTATCGCCATGGTGGCGTTCACCCGCTTCAGCTTCCTGATGCGCCGGGTCTTCTTCCGCCTTATGCACCATGACCTGAATACCATTCTGGATGGATTGCGCGAACTGGAAGCTCGCGGGGTCGCCACTCTGGATTGCCGGTCCGCCCAATTTTCGGCGGACGAGCCAGTGACCCGGCTGCGCATGATCTGCCAGTCCTGGAAGGTGATGTTCCACGCCGAGTACTCGTCCGGCAGCCCGTTGCGCATGCTCGTGGATCTGCGCAACGTAGTGGATGCGGCCCTGTCTCGCACCGGCAAGAAGGCAGAGAAGGTATCCAAGCCGGCATCTGAACCGGCGGTCCTTCAAGCCAAGGCAGCCGCGGCGGGCGCCCAGTTTTCGACTTCCGGCTTTGCCACTTCCGACTCGGAAGGAGCAGAGTTCGAAGTCGCCGCCGCTCCCGACTGGGACCAGGATCCGTCTGCTACCGACCAGGGCCCGGGAGACGACGACAAAGTTTAGGAAGAGATCGTCCCGGCGCGACCACACACGTGCTTCGGTCGTCGCTTCGAAGAATCGGGAATGGAGAGCAGAGCTTGGATCAGTCCACGGTATTAATAATTTCAGACGACGCTGACTTCTCCCGCGTCCTCATGGATCGTTGGCAAGGCGAACGGAACGCCCCCGCATTTACCCTGATGAGTGGTGACATCTGCCGCGATCTTGATGCCGACGGTTTCGATCTGGCCATCGTGGGCGCGGTGCGTCCTGACGTCCTTCCCGCCGTCTTCAAAGCCCTCGATCTTGCTGGCAACCCTGTCCTGTTTGTGGGCGACGGAAAGCAACCCGCGCCCAAGGCACGCCAGATACAGCCTCGCGTGAGCTTTCTGCGAAAGCAGGACGGCTGGCTGGATGCGTTGCTGCTGATCTCTGCGGAAATCTTGCGCCACGGACAAACACTGGCACGCGCGCAGCGCGCCGAGGAGTCCGTCAAATCGCTGGAGCGGCAGGCTGCGCTGGGCCGTTACATGCTGGATGTTCGGCACACCCTGAACAATGCGCTGACCTCAGTCCTGGGAAACTCCGAGTTGCTGTTGCTCGAACCGGGATCGCTTTCGGTGGCATCACGCTCACAGATTGAAACCGTCCGGAACATGGCGGTGCGCATGCACGAAATCCTGCAGCGCTTCTCGTCAATCGAAAAAGAATTCAACGCCGTAGAAGAGCAGGCGGAAAACGAAGCCCGGACCCGGGTTCGGGTCGCCACCACGAATTCCTGAGTAGTAGTGAAGCCGGGTTAGTTCTGAGTTCTCCGTTCCCAGAAATGTCCATGCCGGAACAGAACACTCTAGGCAAACAAGAACTCCTTTGTCCTCAGTTCCTTGAGCGCATCCCGTAACTTGGCTGCCTTCTCGAATTCGAATCGCTTGGCGGCCTCGCGCATATCGCTTTCCAGTTTCTTGACGTACGCGTCAAGCTCATCCTGGGATTTGAACTCGGGTAAACCTTCCGTTTCGACGTCGGTGAGATCGGCGTAGTCGGCTTCGATGATCTTGGCCAGGGACATCTCGAGCGGCCGCACGATCGACTCTGGCGTGATTCCGTTGACCTCATTGTATGCCACCTGGATGGCGCGGCGGCGATCGGTCTCGCTCAGAGCTTTCTTCATCGAGTCGGTCATGCGGTCGGCGTAGAGAATGGCGCGGCCATTCAGGTTGCGGGCGCAGCGGCCGATGGTCTGAATCAGCGATCCGGCTGAGCGCAGGAAACCTTCCTTGTCAGCGTCGAGAATGGCTACGAGTGAAACCTCGGGCAGATCGAGTCCTTCACGTAACAGGTTGATGCCGATCAGCACATCAAACTCACCTTTACGCAGATCGCGCAGGATCTTCACACGCTCGAGCGTCTCGATTTCGGAGTGCATGTAGCGGCACTTCACGCCTACTTCGCTGTAATACTCGGCCAGATCTTCTGCCATGCGCTTGGTGAGCGTCGTCACCAGCACCCGTTCGCCGCGGGCCACGCGTTCGCGGATTTCGTGCAGCAGATCGTCAATCTGTCCTTTTACCGGACGGATTTCAACCGGGGGATCGACCAGTCCGGTGGGACGAATAATCTGCTCCACCACGACGCCTGCCGATTTGGTCAGCTCGTAGGGACCAGGGGTGGCGGAGACGTAGATGATCTGATTCATGCGGTGCTCGAATTCTTCGAACGTCAAGGGACGGTTGTCCAGCGCCGAAGGCAGGCGGAAGCCGTATTCCACCAGGGTTTCCTTGCGTGAACGGTCGCCGTGATACATACCGTGCAGCTGTGGAACGGTCTGGTGCGATTCGTCAATGAACATCAGGTAGTCGCGCGGAAAGTAGTCGAGCAGCGTCGGCGGCGGTTCGCCCGGCAGCCGTCCGGTGAAGTGGCGAGAGTAGTTCTCGATGCCATGGCAATAGCCCATGGCCTTGATCATCTCCAGGTCATACATGGTGCGCTGGTGAACCCGCTGCGCCTCGACCAGGTGCCCCTGCTTCTCCTGCTCCGCTTCCCACCATGCCAGCTCTTCCCGAATGGACTGCACCGCCTTGGAGCGGGTCTCCGGCTTCATCACGTAGTGGGTCTTGGGATAGATGGGCAGGCGTACATATTTCTGCTTCACCGTGCCGAACAGCGGATCGATCTGCGACAGCGATTCGACTTCGTCTCCCCACAACTCAATGCGGTACGCCATGTCGTCATAGGTGGGAAAAATTTCGATGACGTCGCCGCGCACGCGAAACGTACCGCGCCGGAAGTCGCCATCGGTGCGCTCGTAGAGAATCTCGACCAGCTTGCGGGTGATGTCCTCACGCTTGATCTTCTGGCCCTTTTCCAAGAAAAGCAGCATTCCGTAATACGCTTCGGGGGAGCCCAGGCCGTAGATGCAGCTCACTGAGGCCACGATCAGGCAATCGCGTCGCTCAAAAAGCGAGCGAGTCGCGGAGAGCCGCAGCTTGTCCAATTCATCATTGATGGTGGCTTCCTTTTCGATATAAAGATCGGCGGCGGGCACGTAGGCTTCCGGCTGATAATAATCGTAGTAGGAAACAAAGTATTCAACCGCATTATGCGGGAAGAAGCTCTTGAATTCGTGATAGAGCTGGGCCGCCAGGGTCTTGTTGTGCGCCATCACAATCGCGGGCCGGTTGGCCTGCTCAATCACCTTGGCCATGGTGTAGGTCTTACCCGATCCGGTCACCCCCAGCAACACCTGGTGCTGCTCGCGGTCGAACACACCTCGAACCAACGCCTCGAGGGCGGTGGCCTGATCGCCGCGCGGTTTGTAGTCGCTGACTAACTTGAAGTCCATAAAATCGGTTCTAGCCCTTCACAGAAGGCAATTTCGGCGAGTGGGCATCTCTTGATTATAACTCGTGGGTTAAGGAGGAGAGCCGCGGCATTGACTGCTCCGCCGCAAGAAGCAACGGCGCAAGGGGATAGAGCATCCTTGCGCCGTCAGATTTTTCCGCTGCTACCGTACTTTACGGAAGTTTGAAGTTAACCGTAATCTGCGTTTCGACTTCGACCGGCTCACCATTCAGGAAGTACGGTTTGTATTTCCACTGCCTAACCGCGTCCATGGCCGCGCGCCCCAAGACCGGGTCACCACTCAGCTGTTTGACGCTCGGAAATGCTGCCCGACTTCGAGATGTTCGCCTGCAGTTCGACCTTGCCTTCCAGACGTATCTGCCGGGCTTGCGAAGGATAGAGAGGTTGGACCCTCTTGACGATCAGTCCCTGCGAAACACCCTGCGAAATTCTTAGCGTCTGCTGGGGCGCTTTCTGGGCATTGATCGCATTGGTGTTCACGATGCCAGACAGCGCGCTGGTGCTGGTGCCGGTCGCGATGCTGGTTGCCGCCGGCGCTTGCTCGGGCTCCTGCGCCTCAGCCTCGGGCTTCGGCTGGGTTGAGGATCCATTCTGGACCATCAGGACCGGTGCAGCTTCGGTCTTCTCAGTCGCGGGCGCTTTGACGACTGTCGCGTCATCGGTCGCGGGCGTCGCTTTGGCCGGTCCAGGTGTCTTCGCCCCCGGACCCTCCGCGATCACAGCAGCCGAAGGCTTGGATCCAGAAGGAACGACAGTGGTACCACTCAAACCTGGTTCGGTCTGCGGGGCCACCACATCGCCCGTCGCGGGTTGCGTCTCCGGGTTCGAAGCGGTTGCCTGCGGCGTCAGGATAGGCGTCTCCGGACCGGCAGGAACGGCCGACTGCGGCGCTGCTGGCTGAGGATGTGCAGACTGCATCTTGGTCCAGCCGAAATAAGCGGCAGCTGCGAGTCCGAGCACCAACACCGCGATCAGCACGGTTTTCTTGCTGCCGCCAGAGTCGGAAGTCTGTGGATCATCATGGAGCGAGGTGAAACTAGGTGCTTCGGCGGGCACCGACGCTGAGTGCGAATCCCAGCCGTCGCTCGCGGACGGATCTTCGATCCTCTTAATTTCTGTCTCTTCCGTGGAAGACGCTGTGATTGCACTCGCGGTCGGCTCCAGGCCCAACTTTTTGGCATCGGGAGCCGGAATCTCCTTGGCCCGGGCCGGCGCGGCGGCCGCGCCGCTTCTTGTCTGAGCAAACCCAGCTGGAGCCATTCCATTTTGCGAAATCGTGGTTTGCGGCATCCCGGCTGGTGGAGCGGCGGGCTGCGAAGCAGCCGTGGGACGCGGAGCAGCAGCGTCAAACTCAGATTTTCCCGCAGCTTCCGCGGCTCGGCGCAGGGCAGTCGCCATGGGCTCAGCCAGAGGCTTGCGCGGCTGCCAGGGATACTGTTTCGAAGGATCGGACTCTGCCGCAGGCTGCGTCGAATTCTCGGTGCTGGAGACCGGAGAGTCCGGCATGTACTCGAGCAGCGCGGCGTCGGCTGCATCGGGTACTGGCATTGGTTCCGCATCGAGCTCGAAGGCAGAAGCGCTGAGCGATGGTGGCGCTGCGTTTTTTTGTGGCGGCGAAAAAGGCGCGGGCACGGACGGTTGCACGAACATCGTGGGAGCAGCCGCCCCCGGAGCCGCTGCGGCGGCCTTGGCGGCCTGTCCCTTGCGTAACAAGGCCTCGGGCAACACGCAGGGTGCCTTTGGACTGCTCGACGTGAATAGGTTTGGTGAGAACCAGATTGGCGCCGAGGCGAAAAGCCTTGGCTACTCCCGCCTGTCCTTCGACCACTGCCACGGCCAGCGATGCCTGGTTCGAACCTGAGTTGCGCGCACTCTTGAACAGCAGAGCTGCATTCTGCTCGTTGTCGCAGTCCACCACCAGAGCATCGAAGTGCTGGACCATCAATTTTTTGACTGCGCGAAAAGGCTCGTGGCAGGGTTCGACGGCGAACTCGAGTTCACTTAAAACCTGGCTCACAACGCGTGCCGTTTTCTCATCCGGGCAGAATAAGAGGGCTTGGTAACTCATAGCGTTTAATGGTAGGTAGGGCACTCGGGAGCGGCAAGTTACGGTGGTAATTGGGAGGCACACAAGCGGCCTCACGCGTGTTCATTTCGCCGCCAACTTTGGCGGACGAACGGACCAGCGATGCAAGGGCGCTGCAATTGCCAGCAACGCGGTGCTTCGAAATGGCGGTATTCCTGTTACTTGGCGATTTTTGGCGTGCTCAGAGTTGGTTTGGCGCAGGGAAAACCGTACTGTTTCGAAGATCAGCGGTCATTCGACCCATGTTCTAAAGTCTCTAGACCATCGTGCCCCCTTCGCCGCACTGTCATCCCGAGCGAAGTCGAGGGACCTTGTGTTGGAAGTCGAGATGGGAATTCCGAAAGCAGCCGGATGACTGACCCAGGCTAACCGCAGAACTTTCGACTGCGAGAATGCACTCGCAAGCGAGTCCGTTCCCTCCGCTCAAGATGACAATGAAAGCGCTCGCAGCGAGAGTGACGCTTAATGACTCCCAACCGCAGCTAACGCGACTTGCGTCGCCTCGAGCGAGAGCTTCCGGCCCTACAGGTCGCCCGGTCGCATGCACCATCCAGAGATCCGGCGTGACGTCGCCCATCTTCGCCATGCGTTCAAACTCCGGCCCGATGGCATCCTGCTTTCTTCATCTGCTCTTCAATCTGAAATGCAATCATATGTCCGATGGGATAGTCGGGCAGGTAGAGGAACGAATCAATCATGTGGGAATAAATTCCGAGCAGCACGACATCTTTCTTGTGAAAGACCGGAGCGTAGTACTGGTTCCAGATATTTTTTGAAATCTGCACCGTGGCATCGTTCAATTCCTTCGGCGTGGCTTGAGGATGGTCGTACATCCAGTGCCAGACCGCCATATCCACCAGCGCGACTCCGGCAATTTCGTAACGTGCCCCAGAAATCGTTCAGCGTCTTTTCCGCCTGGCTGCGGGCGTCGGGCGCGGGCAGACCGAGCAGTTCGAGATCGTGGCCCTGGAACACGAAGGCGAGCGCCTCAGTAAAGGCGGTATTGGGCACGCCTTTCAGCAGGGTGTGGTCAACATCGTTGAGAGAAAATGTTTGCTCGACGTTGTGTCCCATTTCGTGGACGGCGATGTTATAGCCTTTGTAATTCATGCCGCCCTTTTCCACGCGAGTTCGCAGGTGCGCCTTTTCGGCGCGCATCTCGGCCCCCATGGCGTGACCGGAGCCGCGCGCCGGATCCACCACGATATTGCTGGCAACATATTTCGCCCGGTCGGGAGAGAAGCCGAGTTTGATCAGCAGGTTGGGAATGTCTTGCTGGTAGGCCTGGGCAGTCGGATATTTCTTCGCGACCATCTCATCCAGTTGGGCCTCGGTGTACTGGCTGCCTGGGCGAAAGCCGCTGTACCAGACGTCAAACGGCTCCAGCGGACGCTTCAGGCGCGCTTCGATCAGCTTCGCAACTTGAGGCACGAGCGGCGACGTCAGCACTTGTTCGAGCATGGCCCGGACTCGAGCTTCAGGAATTTCGCGATCTTCGTCAAAGCGGCGAGCGATCAGTGTGGGCGCGGTCGGAGAGTACGGGTCGGCTTTTTTCGACGCGAAGAATATATTTTGCAGGGTCGAGTAACGGGTATCGGGTTCGCGCGCGTTGCTGGGCTTCGCCGCCGGCGCAGTCGCATCCTCCGAATCCTTTACAGCGGCCGTGGTCACGTCGTTGGTGAGCGGATTCCAGTCGAATGCGGGATTGTTAACGACTACTGCGGGAATCGTTTGGGTGACGATGCGCTCCATCACCTGCTGGATCATGCGCTGCTTGGCCAGACCACTGGAAGAGTCGGCGTAGTCCGCTTTGATTTCATCACGCAGGTTCCAGTGACTGAGCAGCCGCATCTTCGGCGGAAACAGGCGCTGTCCCTGGGCATCCACCAGGTGGTACATCCAGATGTTGTAATCCGCGATGTACTGGCTGGCTTGCGCTCCCGCCTGCGCGATACTCAGATTGACATCTGCTGGAATTCTTTTGGAGAAGCCTTCCGCCAGGCGTGCTTCGGCCCACTGCCGGCGCGTCCACGACGGGCCTTCCTTGAGACGCTGTTCGAGCGTAGTAAGAGGAAAATTGAGCAGCACCACGAAGGCGAGTTTGTTCTGAAAGAAATCGTCGAGAATGTGGGCGGAAGGATCGTAGCCGCCAATAATTTCGTCGAATGGAAGCACGGGGCCGAGATCGAGGTCTGATTGCTGGCGGAACTCCCGGTTGATCTCGTGCATGTGGCCGCCAAGTTGTTCCAGCAAACTTTCCAGGCGGTTGAACATCGTATCCAGCGTGGCCTGGTCTCCGGCGAAGTTGGTGCGGACAAAATCCTCGAACGTTGCGGCGTCGCCATCTTCGGCGCGCCAGAACTCAGCCACCTGCTGCAACGCGCGTTGCACCCGGGCACGCTGCGATTCGCCATACTTCGTAACCAGTTCCCTTTCCAGTTTTGCAGCGGAATCCTTCACCCACGAAGGAGTGCCTTCCGCGGCGGGCGAAGGACTTACCGTCGGCGTCGCCGTCGAACTCGGCATGGGAACCTCCAGGGAATGAACTTGCGGCACGAAGACTGCAACCGCAGCAATGAGTAGAGCCGGATACATTGCTGATCGCATGAAATGCCTCCACGGCGTCGAGACCGCCGGCCGGTTAATCCTGCTCAGGCGTTGACTGCTTTCTTCCGACCGCCGAACCCGGCTGGGGATAGGGCAGCGAATTGCTGATCTCGGAAATATCGTCAGGCGTGAAGTCGGGGAAGGGCAACTGGTGTTCGTCGCGCCACTTCTGCACCTCGCGCGCGGCCTCTTCCGCTTTCTGCTTGTTGATTCCACTATCGCGACCCAGGTAGACGGTCTGCGACGGGAAAGCAAAACCGCTGCCGGCTGCATCCACAATATCCATAATGCGCAGCAGAATGTCCTCGCGAATTGCCAGGAACTCCCTGTCGTCGTAGGTGAGAATGTAACAAAAGATTTCGATGGTGAGCGCGCTCATGTCGAAAGAAACGAAGCGGCTGCGGGCGCCTTCAGTTTCCACCTTCGGGTGTTCGTACAGCAGACGACGGACCTGCACCAGCACATAGCGCATCTGGTCGGGCGAGGTCTCGTAGCGCAGCCCGATCTTGGCGTTGAACAATATTTTGTCGCGACGGCTCAGGTTCTCCACATTCATCGTGGCCAGAGCGCCATTGGGAATGGAAAGCTCGGTCCGTTCCGGAGTGCGGATCCGGGTGGAGCGCAGGCTGATGTCCGAAACAGTTCCCACCCGGTCGCCGAAGCGGCAGGTGTCTCCGATGCGGATGACTTCGTCGCCGAGAATCGAAACGCCGCCGAAGAGATTCTCCAGCGTCTTTTGCGCGGCGAACGCGATAGCGATACCGCCGATGCCCAGTCCGGCGAGCGGCGCGCTCAGGTTGAAGCCGAGCGTGCCCATCACGGTGAAAATCGCCAGAACGACGATCGCGACCTTGAGCATGCGCTCGCCCAGGATGATAAGCGATTCCGTGCCCATGCGTCCGGAGAGCAAAGCCCGCTGCCGCACGCTCCTCAGAACTTGTCGAAGGATCCGCCACAGCAGCCAGTTGGAACCGATGACCGCCACCACCCCGGCCACCTGCTGGTAGTGGTGTCTTTGCAGAACGGGAATGCGCAGGTAAGACACCAAGACCCCGTGCGCGAGCACTCCGAGCACCAGCCACAGCGGCCGCACCAATGAACTCCACGCGGCGGCGACCTCATGCTTGCGATAACGCGCCCACAGATACCAGGGCAGTCGGAGAAACTGGACTGCCAGCCATCCCAGACCCGCAGCGACGGGAACCGCAATCAGGATCGCCAGCCACTGCCATAGAGGCATGCCGAGAAACTCGTGGCTCACCAGAAAATGCGGCAGATGAGTTTCCACCTGATGCACGGCGGCCTGGTCATAGAGATCAGCGAGCCGGGCCAGAGTGTCGGCGGAGATGAGCCAGATGCGTCCGCTGCCGGCGTCGGAGACGCGGACGAGGACCAGATCGGCCTCGAGGTCCCCGGCGGTCAGGCTACCGACTCGCTGCTTGTCGAGCGGCATCCCCTCCTGCGGCGTCCCCTCGGGCTGATTGCTGATGTGTCGCAAGTCGCCGTTGAAGCAGCGGTCAATGACGACTTTCAGCTTGCTGGCGAGATCCTCTCCCTGGGACTGCCGCCGGGCGGCTGACATCTGCAGATACTCGGCGGCGGTGGAATAATTGCCCGACTGCGCGGCTTGAAGAAATCCATAGAGCGTGCCACTTGGAGTATCGCGGCCGAGGGGATCGGCGGTAGCGCCATTCGTGGTGACTGCGGTCTTGGCCGGCTGCCCGGGCAGCAGTTGATAAGCCAGCGTCGGCGTGGCGATGGCCAGGCAGAAAAGCAGCCATCGCGTTAGTTTCAGTGACCAGTACATGATTCCTTCAAGGATTGTAATGTAGGCGCCGAAACTTGCAGCGCCGGCGGCACTACCAAAAAACCGAAGACTTCTATCGCTGGTGAGCGATCAATTCTTTTTTGGCCGGTATAGATCGGTGCTGGTGCCGAAGAAAACTTCGGCCGCCTGCATCACGGTCTCAGAGAGCGTGGGATGCGGATGAATCGTCATGGCGATGTCCTTGGCAAGAGCCGCCATTTCGACCGCCAGCACGCCCTCTGCGATGAGCTCTCCCGCGCCGGCGCCCACAATGCCGACGCCCAGCACACGTTCGGTCTGAGGATCGAGGATCAGCTTGGTCATGCCCTCCGTACGGTCCACGGTCATGGCGCGGCCCGATGCGGCCCAGGGAAACTTCGCAACTTTGATGTCGCGATTTTCCTTCTGTGCTTGGGTTTCAGTGAGACCGCACCATGCGATCTCGGGATCAGTGAATACGACAGCGGGAATGGCGGCGGGCTCGAAGGCTACTTTATGTCCGGCGATGGCTTCGACCGCGGTGCGTCCCTCGTGCGAGGCCTTGTGGGCAAGCATGGGTTCGCCAACCACGTCGCCGATGGCATAAATCGAGGGGTCGTTGGTCTGCAACTGCTTGTTCACCTGAATGAATCCGCGCGCGCCAAGTTGAACCTGTGTTTTGTCCAGGCCGGGTATCTCGGAATTCGGCTTGCGCCCGACCGACACTAGAACTTTGTCGAAAACTTGCTCGCGCTCCTTTACCTCAGGGTCTGCGAAGGTCACGCGGATGCCGCTGGATTCCTCTTTCACGGCGGCAACCGTCGTATTCAAGAGAATGGAAGCGAAGCTTTTTTCGAGGCGCTTGTGCAGAGGAAGCACCAGGTCCCGATCGGCGCCGGGAAGCAGTCCGGAAAGCATCTCGACCACAGACACTTTGGAGCCCAGTGCGGCGTATACCGTGCCCAACTCGAGGCCGATGTATCCGCCACCCACAACCAGCAGCGTTCCTGGCACCTCGCTCAAATCCAGTGCGGAGGTGGAGTCCATGACGCGCGGCGTGTCGAGTTTGAGACTGGGAACAATCGCGGGACGGGATCCCGTCGCGAGGATGATGCGGTCGAAGGTCAGACTCTCTTCACTGCCGCCGGCCTTCGAAACTCGCAAGGTGTTCGAATTTTCGAAGGCTGCGCGACCTTGAACGTATTCGACCTTGCGTTGCTTCGAAAGCAGCCCCAGGCCGCCGGTCAACTTCTTGACCACGCCCTCTTTCCACGAGCGCAGGCGAGCCAGATCAATCTTGGGATCGGCGTACTCGATCCCCCAATTTTTGGCGTGCCGCGATTCGTCGATAAGCTTGGCCACGTGTAGCAAAGCTTTCGAAGGAATACAGCCGCGATAGAGACAGACACCGCCCGGATTGGCTTCCGGGTCGATCAGCGTGACCTTCAGTCCGAGATCAGCGGCGAGAAATGCGGCGGCATAGCCACCCGGCCCGCCGCCTACCACTGCAATGTGCAAATTTGAAGTTCCAGTCATTGAGTCGAAAAGGCTTCGACCACGAAGGACACCAAGGTACACCAGGAAAAACCAAGGGAATTCCTTCGTGTACCTTGTGTCCTTTGTGGTCTAAGTTTTTTCAGATTCTACCCCTGCACCGACAGCAGGAAAGGCTGCTCAAAGGCTTCCGCAATCCAGCGCAGGAATCGTGCTGCGTCGGCGCCGTCAATCAATCGATGGTCGTAGGAGAGTGAAAGCGGCAGCACTTGCCGGGGTTCGAATTTGGCATTCATCCAGACCGGCTCCATGCTGGCGCGCGACAGGCCGAGAATCGCGACTTCGGGATAATTCACGATGGGTGAAAATCCCGTGCCACCCACCCCACCGAGATTGGTAATCGTGAAAGTTCCGCCCTCCATCTCTGCGGGAGTGAGCTTCTTGTCGCGGGCCTTCTTCGAAAGCTGGGTCAATTCGGCGGCCAGTTCGACGATGTTTTTCTTGTCCACGTCGTGTATTACCGGAACCAGCAGGCCGCGATCGGTGTCCACCGCCACGCCAATATTGACGTACTGTTTGTATATGATCTCTTCCTTCGCCATGTCGATGCTGGCATTGAACTGAGGAAAAACTTTCAATGCCGAGGCGCAGACCTTCAACCCGATGGCCGTCACCGTCATCTTGCCGCCGGCTTCCTGCGCTTTGGGCGCGAAGCGGGCGCGCAAATGTTCGAGCTCCGTGATGTCGGCTTTGTCCTGTTGCGTTACGTGGGGAATGGTAGTCCAGGCTTCCCACAGATGTTGCGCCGTCTTGCGCCGCACTCCGCGCATGGAGACGCGCTCGACTCTTCCAAACTTGGTAAAGTCGGGCAACTCGGGCTGTGCAAATTGGCGCCCTTGCGACGATTGAGCGGCAGCAACCGAAATCAGCAACGCCTTGGCGTGCGCTTTTACGTCATCTTCGCTGATGCGCCCGCCCGGTCCACTGCCTTTTACTTCATAGATATCTACCCCAACTTCACGCGCCAGGCGACGGACATGAGGCGCAGCCGGCGCCGGCGCGCGATGCTCGGTTCCCGCCACCTTGCCCAGCTGCTCCGGCATCGCAAAGGCTTTGGGCGCTGAAGGCTGAGGCTGATCCGGCAGAAAAACCTGGGCGGGAGTCTTTCCCTCGGCCTGAATGGCCGCTTGAACCGACAGCCGGGCTTCGTGCTGTTCGGAAATGTGCTCGACCGGAGCATGCTTCGCCTTCTCGGGTTGCGCCGACGCGCCGCCCTCGAGCGTGAAAATCACCTGGCCGACCTTTACTTTCTGGCCTTCCTTGACCTGAATCTGTTTAACTGTGCCGCTCACCGAAGACGGCACTTCTACGACGGCCTTATCGGTCTCCAGTTCCATGACGGGCTGGCCTTCGGAAACTTTGGAGCCGGGGGAAATCATCAGCCTCACCAGGTCTCCCTGATCGATGTTCTCACCCAGTTCGGGCAGCTTGAACTCGGTCGCGCCCTTTCCGGCAGGAGCAGGCGGAGCGGGAGCCGCCGGCGGGGCTTCAGTCTGGGCAGCAGGCTTTGAAACCGGGACTGGCGGTTCAGCCGACGCTCTTGCGACCGGCACTTTGGACTCGACTGTCTTCACTTTTGCGCCCGCACCATTTTCGACGGTGAAGATCACTTGGCCGACTTTTACCTTCTGGCCTTCCTTGACGCGAATCTCATTGACCGTGCCGCTCACTGAAGATGGAACTTCGACGACCGCCTTGTCAGTTTCCAATTCCATGACCGGCTGGCCTTCGGCGACGCTCGCGCCGAGCGAGACCATCAGCCGGACCAAGTCACCCTGGTCAATGTTTTCGCCGAGTTCCGGAAGCTTGAATTCTGTCACTGAGTATCCACTCCTGGCACTTCAATGTGGGCTCGCGCCTACATTCGATCTTAAGTATTTGCCGGATTCGCTTTTTCCGGATTGATTCCCAAATCTTTCACAGCCTTCTGCAGTACATCCAGCTTGATCTGCTTGTCGCGCAGCAGCGCAGTCAGCGTGGCCAGCACGATATGCTTTGCGTCCACCTCAAAGAAGTCGCGCAGCGACGTCCGGCTTTCGCTCCGGCCGAAACCATCCGTGCCCAAAGCCACCAGCGGCCGCGGCAGCCATTGGGCAATCGATTCCGGCAGCACTTTCATGTAGTCCGATGCCGCCACCAGCACTCCCGGTGCATCTTTGAGCACCTGACGGACAAACGGAACGCGCGGAGTCTCGCCGGGGTGCAACATGTTCCAGCGATCGCAATCGTTGCCATCGCGATAGAGTTGCTTGTAGCTGGTCACGCTCCAGACATCCGCCGCGACGCCGTATTTTTCTTCCAGAATCTGCTGGGCCTTGAGAACTTCGTACATGATGGTGCCGCTGCCGAAGAGCTGCGCGCGCAGTTTCGCATCCTTCTTGGTCGAAGTCCGGAAGCAGTAGATACCTTTCAGAATGCCCTCGGCAACATCCTTCCCTTCCGGCATTGCCGGCATGGGCAAAGGCTCGTTGGTGACGGTCAGGTAATAGAAGATCGATTCCTGATCCACATACATGCGCTTGATGCCGTCCTGAATAATGACTCCGATTTCGTAGGCGAACGCCGGGTCATACGCGAGCAAGTTGGGAACGGGCAGAGCCAGCAAGTGGCTGTGACCGTCCTGATGCTGCAGCCCCTCGCCGGCAAGAGTGGTGCGGCCGGCCGTGCCGCCAATCAGGAAGCCGCGAGTGCGCATGTCGGCCGCGGCCCAGATGAGATCGCCAATCCGCTGGAAGCCAAACATCGAGTAATAAATAAAAAACGGGATCGTGTTGATCCCGTGATTAGCGTAGGCAGTTCCGGCGGCGATAAAGGAGCAGATCGAGCCGGCTTCGGTGATGCCTTCCTCAAGAATCTGCCCGTCTTTGGCTTCCTTGTAATAAAGAAGCGTATCCATGTCCACCGGCTCGTAGAGCTGGCCCACGCTGGAGTAGATTCCCACCTGCCGGAAGAGTGCTTCCATGCCGAAGGTTCGGGCTTCGTCCGGGATGATCGGCACGATAAGCTTGCCGATTTCCGGATCACGCAACAATTTTCCCAGCAGCCGCACGAAGACCATGGTGGTCGAAACTTCGCGGCCGTCCGTGCCTTTGTGAAATTCTTCGAAGTGCAACCCTGAAACTGGAGCAATGGGCTTCGAGCGCACTTTGCGCTCCGGCAGGTAGCCGCCCAGCTGCTTGCGGCGTTCCTGCATGTAGCGAATCTCCGGACTGTCATCCGCGGGACGATGGAAAGGAGCGTCGTGCAGTTCCTCGTCGGCAATGGGGATCCCGAAGCGCGAGCGGAACACGCGCAACTCGTCTTCGTTCAGCTTTTTCTGCTGGTGCGTAATGTTCTTGCCTTCGCCGGCCTCGCCCAATCCGTAACCCTTGATGGTCTTGGCGAGGACCACGGTCGGCGCTCCCTCATGCTCGGTGGCAGCCTTGAAGGCGGCGTGCACTTTGATGGGATCATGGCCACCCAACCGCATGCGGGAGAGCTGTTCGTCGGAGAGATGCTCGACCATCTTCAGCAGGCGCGGATCGCTGCCAAAGAGGTTGTGGCGGAAGTAGGCCCCGCTCTCGACAAAATATTTCTGATACTGGCCGTCGGTGATCTCGCCCATGCGCTTGACCAGGATTCCATCACGATCATTGATCATCAGGTTGTCCCAATCGGTTCCCCAAATGACCTTGATGACGTTCCAGCCGGCGCCGCGGAAGATCGCTTCCAGTTCCTGGATGATCTTGCCGTTGCCGCGCACCGGTCCGTCCAGACGCTGCAGATTGCAGTTCACCACAAAAATAAGGTTGTCGAGACGCTCGCGTGAAGCCAGGGTGATCGATCCCAGAGATTCTGGTTCGTCCATCTCACCGTCGCCCATGAAAGCCCAGACCCTGCCGCCCGTGGCTTTCTTCAAACCGCGATTTTCCAGATAGCGAATAAAACGCGCCTGGTAGATCGCCTGAATCGGGCCCAGTCCCATCGAGACCGTGGGAAATTCCCAGAAGTCCGGCATCAGCCAGGGATGGGGATAAGAGGAAAGGCCACCACCGGCTTTGAGCTCGCGCCGGAAGTTCTGCAGCTTCTCTTTCGGTATGCGGCCCTCAAGATAGGCGCGCGCATACATGCCGGGCGCGGCGTGACCCTGAAAGTAAACCAGATCTCGGTCTCCGGACTCGGTTTGCGCCTGCAGGAAATGGTTGAACGCGACTTCATACAGCGTGGCCGCGGAGGCAAACGTGGAAATGTGTCCGCCAATGCCGCTCTCGATCTTGTTGGCCCTCACTACCATGGCCAGGGCATTCCAGCGCACCAGGCTCTTGATGCGACGCTCCATTTCCTGGCTGCCGGGAAAAGGCGGCTGCTGCCGGGAGGCGATCGTGTTCTGATAGGGAGTTGTAGCGGTAAAGGGAAGGTTTACGCCGGCGGCGCGCCGGGCGTGCAGCGAGAGTTGCTGCAACAAACGTCCGGCCCGCTCCGGGCCACCCTGGGACAGCACATAGTCCAGCGAATCCAGCCACTCTCGGGTCTCAAGAACTTCCACACCGTTGGTCTGCGTCTCAGCCACGTCTGGTTTTCTCCATCAATAAACGCTTAACCTTTCATGATAGACAATTGCGCGGAATTTTGCTGGACCCAGGGGGCCGGCGCAAAATCGAAGCGGATATTTTGAGCGGCCGTACCGATTTGGCGAGGACTATAATAAGGAATCGCTGCGCTCTCTGTTGGATGAATCTTACCAGCAACCTAGACCCTTTCGTCCGTCAGACCATCTAAAGACGTACCAGGAATCTTGAAGAGGAGAATCCCGATGTCGAAGAAAACCGCCGGCCACAACGGTGGCATAACCGCCCAGCCCCACTTTAGCCAACGAGCTCCTGAAATCCAGAAGTACGGCACTGTAAGCCACGCCTTGCCGTTGGAACTGGAAGAACCAGTCCGCCTGGAAATGACCGAGCATCTCAACCAGCTTCTGGCCGATACCATGACCCTGCGCGATCTTTACAAGAAGTCGCATTGGCAGGTCGCCGGACCCACCTTTTACCAGCTTCATCTTCTGTTCGATAAGCATTACGGCGAGCAGTCCGAACTGGTTGACACCATCGCCGAGCGCATACAGTTGCTGGGAGGCGTGAGCCTCGCCATGGCAGCCGACATCGCCGAGACCACACGGATCGAGCGTCCCCCGCGCGGACGGGAAGAAGTGCCGGTACAGCTCTCGCGCTTGCTAGACGCCCACAAGATCATCATCGGCGAGTGCCGCGAGCTAGCCGAGCGAGCGGATAAGTTAGGCGACGACGGGACCAACGACCTGGCCGTCAGCGACGCCCTGCGGCTCAACGAGTTGCAGGTGTGGTTCCTGAGCGAGCATTTGGTGAATATGCCGCTGGTCAGCGCGCAGGACTAAGACTCCCATCATGGTTGAACAAGATAGGGCTGACTCGGTCAGCCCTTTTTTTATCTTGCCGGACGCAAATATGTCCTAACATGGCGGCAGCAACAGACGTCTTTATCATCCATGCGCCAGTCAAACGCCGGAATTGCGGAAAGGTTTGGGAAGAGCAGCGCTACCTCCGTATACACCGTGCTTTACGACGAGCAGTGTGAGATCTGTCAGGCTTGCGTCTCGTGGCTCAAAACCCTCGACCGCGAGAACAAGACGACCTGCCTGCCCATCAGCTCTGAGGCCATAAGCACAGTAGACTCTCGGCTCAAGTTGGACGAGTGTCTGCGGCAGTTGCACGTAGTTACTGAGGAAGGCGAAATTCACGTAGGATGGGACGCGGTCACCTGCCTGGCACGTCAGTTTCCGTCCACATGGTTTATAGGCGCCCTCGGTCAGTGGTTCCCCTTCCGCGGCGTGGGACGGCTGCTTTACAAGTTGGTCGCTACCAACAGATATTCGCTCAGTAAATGTCGCGGTGGCGCCTGTCGCGTCGCAAAACCAGAAACGGTGCGCCGGCAAGCCCGATTGGGTGCGTTCTGGGCCTGTTATACGCTCGGCTTCTTCATTCGCCTGCCGCTTGTGCTCTGGGCCGCGATTACCGCCGCGGCGCAAAGAACGAGCATCTTCGCCCGGACGTACCACAAGCGGCTGGACTTGCTCAACGGCAAGCTCACAGTTCTTTTTCTGAACGGAGTGCTCCCCAACTCAGTTCCGTTGCTCTTTGGGGAACTGTTCACCACAGTGGTCTACGATGGAATCGCAATTGATCCGGGCTCGCCGAAAATGCGGTCTTCGTTGACGCAGCACCTTCGCCGGGTGAACACGAAAATCACAAAGATCGTCGCTACCCACGCCCATGAGGAGCACGTCGGCAACCTGAATTGGATATCGGATATTACGGGTGCGCCGATCTACGTTTCGGAGATGACCGCCCGGTTTCTGACACCATTTAAAAAGCTTCCATGGGTACGCAGAACGATAATCGGCCAGCCCCCAGACCTGAAGCCTCCATTCGAGCTTTTGGGCGAAACCGTAGATACGGAGGCGGGAGACCTACAGGTTGTAGCTACTCCCGGCCACTGCGACGACCACATCGTGTTGTACGACCCCAAGGAAAAGGTACTGCTGGCAGGCGATGCCTTCATGGGAAGCTACTTCGCCACCCCGAACCCCGATGTAGACAGCCACAAGTGGCTCGTCAGCCTCGAACGTCTGATGAAACTCGACATTGAGATTCTGGTTGAAGGACACGGACACATTCACACCCGGAGAGCCGACGTTCCTGACTTTCCCGGAGTGGTGATCCGGCAAGACCCCAAAATCGCGATTGCAGAAAAGTTAGACTACATGCGCTGGCTGCGGAAGCAGATTGAATCCGGATTCCAAGAGCAGTTGCCGGTGGGTGTGATCGAGGCAAGCTGTTTTCCCTGGGGAAAGCGAACTTCGTGGGAGAGTTGCGCCACTGACGAATGCATCCGGCTCCTCAGTTTGGGGCACTTCTCTCGTACCGAACTGGTTCGGAGTTTTGTCCGCAACAGCTCAAACCCGCTTCCAACTGTTTACGAAGTACGTATGTCGGGGAGAGAGTAAGGCTCGTATTGTTCCGTCTGACGGCGCCATCGGAAGCCGAGGTCCGGCGCTTCATTGCCGGGCAGAGAGGCTCTTGCTTCTCGTATCCGGAAGTCGGCGCGTCGGCCGGTGACATCCCGAATCGGTACAACGTGGACCACAATCGAATCCTGCTTGGAAAAGGTGAGGTTACCTGGCGCCGGGCAGTCGCGGCGATCAGCGGATGGCGAATGTTTGATACCCCATGGGTGCATCTGTATTGGCCTGGTGCTCCGATACGGCTGGGGACCGACGTTGCAGTTTCTGTGCGTCATTTCGGGTTCTACTCGCTCAACGCCTGCCGCATGGTTTACGTCCTCGATGAGGATGGCCCCGCCAAGCGGTTTGGGTTTGCTTACGGCACCCTGTCGGAACATGCTGAGAGCGGAGAAGAGCGATTCATGGTGGAATGGAAGCGCGACGAAGACGAGATCTGGTATGACCTGTTCGCCTTTTCCCGGCCGCGGAAGATCGCGGCCAGACTGGCGGGCCCGCTGTCGCGGAACCTTCAGCGGAATTTTGCGATAGCTTCGAGGTTGGCAATGCTTCGAGCTACAAACCCCACATAAGCAGTCTCCCCAGCGAAGTGCGAACTGAGGCGCGGCCGCCTGGTTTTCGCGCCACTCGTCGGTGTGTAACAATCTCCTTAGGCGGAAGAAACTATGGACCAACCAGCGAAACCCTTTACCTCCGATGGCGGAGATACCCGCCGGTGGTTTGGACGGATCATTATTGCAGTCATCCTCGGAGAGGCTCTCTGGGGCCTGATTGTCTCGGTCATGAACAATGTGTTCGTGCCCTGGCTGGGAGATGTCATGGGCCCGTCTTCGGGATTGCCGACCTCTTTCACCCAGCGGCCCTATAACTATCCAGAACTGTTCGTTTCCGTATTCGAGTTTTGCATTGCGGGGCTGGTGGCGGCGGTCATCAATTACTCCTTTCAGCGGCCGGCCCCGAGAAGAGTCAAGGCGGTGAAGAGTGTTCCGACTTCGCCCCCCGGGCCCGTACGAGTGATTTCTCAAGCCACGTCGTCATCCGCGCAAGACGATGCGGCTCCGCCGCAATTTGGAATCACTACAGCCGAGTCGGGGATGGCTGCCTCAGCGCAGGATGTAAGAATGTATCCGGTGATTCCGTCCATTCTTATCCCCGCTGCTTCAGCTGAGCCAGCTGCCCCGGTTGCGGCAGTTCCGGAGGCAACGCCGGCAGCAATTGCTCCAGTTGTGCCGGCCACCCTGAAACCGATGGTCTCGAAACCCGCGCCGCCCGCGCCAAAGGCCGAGCCGGCCAAGCCGAAAAAGGCGAAAAACGTTTACTACAACATTGTGGGGGAGCCCATGCCTTCGGACGAAGACTAAGGCCGAGGTCTAGTCCAACAATCGGCATAGGGGGGAGAGTCGCCTCTCCTCCGCCGAGTAGGCCCGGGGAATTTCACCCCGAGCCTCTCACTGAACCGGACTTAAGCCTCTCGGCTTATCCGGCTCGTGCCACCCACGGAAGACTGCCGTCTTCCCCCGATATCGAGTTCCTCCGGTTGCCCGTTGACTCGGATCAGTACGGGTGACCTGCTCCCTTTGCTCCTCGGGAATTACCCCGGATCAACGCTCCTATGGAGCAGTCCGCCCCTGGATTGCGCATTGGTACTTTCGGCCTCACGGGGTTGCCGCTTGCGCCTTTTCCCTTACCATCGCAAACCAAGTTCTCAAGTTCCGTACGAAAGCCCAGACTAGAGTCACGCCCCCTGTACACCGGACATCGCACGGCCAGTAAGGAGGTAGCTTCCGCGCTCCTCCCGGCCCTGGCAGGCAGTTCCGGTTCTGATGTCGTCCGAGTGGTGTTTCGATGCGTCGTCGGAGGTTCATTTGCATTCGTCTCTCTAATCCCTACATGACGTGATCCGATGTCACGCCTTTTAACCGTGACGTTCACCACCGCAGCTTTTGACTGTAGCAGCTCACGGCTGTTTGAAGTCTCCCCCTACAGGGTGGCTCCGAAGGGCCCGCCTTCATCTTTCGTACAGCATGACGCTTTTGCGTCTTCTTGACACAACCGGCCACACCACCGGACAAGCGGGTCCGCATCCGGCGGTTCGGCGGATTAAGCTAAGAGCGGACGACCATCGAGGGAAGCCCGAGCCCTGCAAAGTGAGCATTAGACAAAGCAAGGCTCAGAGCGGGCGAGTTCGCGATCCGCCAGGGGCCGTGATGACTCCCGGCGGTTTGCGCCGCCAGGTCTTGGCCCACACCCCGTTTGCGAAGTTCGCGAAATCGCGTTCGTCCCTGCTTCCATTGCTTCCACACCGCAGACCGGAGTCGACGGCGTAGCCACGTTTCAAGGCGTTGCAACACCGAAGGCGTTTGACAGTCGCTGAAGTACCCAAGCCAGCCGCGCAGGTAGGTCGTAATCTCCTGGACCATATGCGGGAGGCTAATGCTACCGGTTCGACGTGCCTGTTCCCGAATCCTCTCCTTAAAGCGAGCGATGGCCCCTGAGTCGCGCCACTTACTTACCCTTCCCTTTATTCCCCTTGCGGGGTACCGTTCGGGCCTTCGATCACCGTTCCCGGCGTGGCCTATCTGTTGCTCCGCCTTTCGGACCTACTTTGCCCTCTGCTGACTTCTGTGGCACGGTCAGGATGAATCTCTTCACCCTCAGTCACGTTGTGTGACATGCCGCAGATCTCCCGAGGTAAGTTCGACCGCCTTCAACGCACAGCCGCCGGATTTACCACCAGTGAGCTTGATGGATATGGGCTTCGCGATCACGTGCTCGCTCGCCCGCCACCGTAGGTCTCGTATCCGGTTCTTGTTCATCGGCTCGCGTCTTTGCTCCACGCTTCTTTCAGGCCCCGCCTCGCGGCGGGTGTTGTTTCACCCTTGCGCTTCGCCATGACTTCACTTCCATCAAGTTGTCAAAGGGACTCTCACCCTCAGGCTGTCGAACATGCTCGGCACACACGAAGAGGGGCTGACTTCGGTCAGCCCCTGATTTTTTTGTCCGCTGCTTTTTCCGGAATTGGCTTGCTAGTTCTGACCGCTCGAGGGCGGGTTGAGGCGAACCACGGCACCGCTATCGAACTGATATTCGGCCTCGATGACCGTAAGCTTGCCGGCTTTCACCGCGTCGCGCAGGATTTCGCTGTTGGCGAGCACGTCTTTCGCGCTTTGGTGCACATTCTCTTTTATTGCGGATTCGAGCAGATCATCAGGCTTGGCGTAGGTCTTGGCCTGAATGACGGCGGGATTGATCTTGTCCACGATCGCGTCCAGGTTGCGGCTGGGCATCTTGTCGCCCGAACAGGCGGCGGCCACGGCGCCACACTTCTGATGCCCGAGCACAACCAGCATTGTGCTGTGAAGATGGTCCACGGCGTACTCGATGCTTCCAAGACCAACGGGGTCGGCAATGTTTCCCGCCGAGCGTATTACGAAGAGATCGCCGAGGCTCTGGTCAAAGACCAGCTCGGGAGAAACCCGGCTGTCGGAGCACGCTAAGACGATGGTATGGGGCTGCTGTCCCGAAGCGAGTCTTTTGCGAAGCGCCAGCAAAGCGCGAGACTGAGGTTTGCCGGCAACGAAGCGCTGATTGCCCGCCATGAGATTGGCCCAGATTGCGTCCGGAGATAGCTGGGGTGTGGCTGGGGCGTGCGCGCCATGCGGTGTCGTGGTAGCCGGCTGTTGCGCGCGGCCCGAGATCAGGAGTACCAGCAGAATGGTCAGATACGAGAGTAAGTTTTTCATAGTGCAGAATGGAGGCGCAGGTTGCGCCGAGGCCAACACTATACCAAGCGGCGCACCCAACGACAACAATGGAGGATGGGCATCATCGCCCACAGGCCATTGCATGACGGGCAAGGACGCCCATCCTACTTCTTCTATGCGACCTACAGCGTGTTCATGAAGGCCACCAGGTCAGCTTTCTCCTGGTCAGTTAGCCCCATGTTGAAGCGCTGATCGTAGAAGTCGACCACGTCCAGCAAGCTCGCGGCCGAGCCATTGTGGAAGTACGGCGCCCGCGCCGCCAAATCTCGCATGCCCGGGACTTTGAACTTGCCGATATCGGCGCATTTACCGGTGACCAGCGCCCGTCCCGGATCACTGACTGTCACTCCCGAACCATCGTTGCATTGAAGCCTATAGGAAGGCAGGTCATCGCTGGGAGAGACGGTTCCGATATTCATCATGGCGAACGACGAGTCGCTGCCCACGTTCGGCGTATTGTGGCAACTGGTGCATGTGCCCGTGATCAGGTCCTGGCCCCGAACATCGTTGAACCCGGGCACGACGGAGATGTTTATGGGACGATTGTTGAACAACACTTCTCCGCGCGCGATGGATTGTCGCGCCGCGGCGTTCGGTCCGCCCGCGTTGGTCCATCTGGAAAAAAGAGAGAAGACGTTGGGATTGAACTTCGATCCCGAGTTGATTCCGGGGCGAAAGGGCTGCAACGCGAGGAACAGCGGACCGCCGCGCGCGCCCTGCGCAATCAGACTTCCCGCCTGATTGTCTTCCGACTGTGCGGTGAAGAGCGACGTCTCGAGGTCCACAATCTGCCGCAGTTCCGAATTCATCGGCGGATGTTTGGGCTGAGCATGCACCAGCGTCGCATTGTTGGCCTGGCTCTTCAAGTTGGGCTCGCGGCCGTCCCACATAATCCCGTTAAGAAAACGCAGGTTGGTGGAAGGCAGCGGACGCCGGTAGAGCGCGGGCCGGGTGGTGGTAGTTTCCGGGCAGCTGTATGGATCGTTGATGGATACGATGCTGAAATCGGCGTGCGTCGGCACCGGCAACGATATGCGAATCAGTCCCTTGTTCAGCAGCAGGCTGTAATTGATGAAGCGGGCTTTCAGCGAGGACACGTCGGCGCTGGGACAGTTCGCGCCGTCTACCGGACGAAACACGGCATCCATGCCCTGGCTGATATCAAAGCGATGCTGAAGTTGCGGCGGACTGATGCTCCAGCCCTCGCCGGCATCATGACAGGTGGCGCAACTCCGGTCGTTGGTTCCCAACTTCTTGAAAAACGGATTCCCGAGATCAACCGGCCCCAATGCGAGCGTCCGAAAAATGCCGCTGGGATCGCGGAATGGCATCAGGTTCGGAAGACGAAACCCCGCGAAAGCACTCAGCGTAAATCCGGCCAACAACAATCCGCCAACAACCGACAAAACCCGGTTTCGACTCATTGCAACCTGCTCCTTTGGGTCCTCACATCAGCCTGGGCACACAGGTATCGCCAGGTCCACGCTCCGGGAAAAAATGGAGAAATCGTATCGGGGAGGGAGCAACACTCTAGCACACGAGACTCGAAAATCAAGGCGATTTACAAACTGCGCAGACGGTTTCAGTGCGCAAAGTCTTGCGCACGAAAACAGTCCTAGCGCCGGTCAACAACACGGAATTGAGGGTCGTTCAAATCAGGCGGGATAACAATTGGAGGCGCGGGTCGGAATCGAACCAACGTATAAAGGTTTTGCAGTTGTCCGCACCGATAGCACGCACGCGATGCCAATCACTTACCGTCGCGCTCGCGCACCAAACATCACGCAGTGTTACCTCATTGTTCAGTTTCGGGACACTGCTCGGGACGCCAAATTGCTTCATGGTCGTGGTTGGTGCAAACGCCTACCTACGGCAACGGAGAGTTCCTCCAGTGGTTAAGGGAGCGCGACATCACACCCTGTTTACAGCAACTATTCCGAATCCTTGAACTTAGTGCGTAGCGCGGTATAGTTGCAGTCTCATGAATCTGAGAGCTCCACGATTCTTGATAGCGGTTTCGACATTCGCAATAGTATTGAGTGCGGGAAGACCGACTCCTGCGCAAGCCTGTTCCTGTGTTAACGCATGCAAGTCAGAGTCCGATTGCATTAAGGAATCATTCAAATATTCAGCCGCAGTTTTCGTTGGTACACCCATAGAGGTCGATGTACAACTTCGTGAATTCAAATTCGGAAACCGGACTGTCCGAGGCGTCAACTATCACATTCAATTCGCCGTTAGGGAATCCTTCAAAGGGATGGCTGCCTCTTACGCAGTGTCAGATAACGGCTCGGGTGGAGGCGACTGCTCCTACGGCAAGATGGACAAAGGCCGTGATTATCTCATCTATGCAGAATCAATTTCTGGCGGTTCGGCCATCGAAATTCATGCCTGTAGCCGAACAGAGCCCCTTGATGCGGGGGTGGGAACGAGGCCTTCTGCTGACTCGAACTGGTCGGACGATATGAAGAAGTCGATGTTGGCAGGCCAGAAAGCGCTTCGGAAAGAATTGGTTCTGCTGAGAGAGTTACGCAAGCGCACTCCCTCCGCGATGCCCTAAAAAAATACGGAGGCACAGCGTGGGAAGGATGCTGGCGGCTTTAGCTGGCGATAAATCGCGTGTTACACTCACGACCCGATCAATGCATTATGAGAGAGAGCGGCCCGTTCAGAGGACTAAACAGGATGTGGGCAAGAACCAGAAGAGAAGATAGGCAAGTCGGCTGAAGAATGACACTTTACCTTGAGGGAAAGACTCCGTTGAGCGCGAATGATCTTTCCCCCAAGGAGGCAACTGAATGAGTCGCGACCTCAAGTATATCGGCATGGACGTGCACAAGAAAGCGATTGTAATCGTCGTCCTCAATGGCGGTGGTGCGAATTGATGGCAAGTTTTCTCCCACCTGCTCGGCATTTGTTTGGCTAAAGATGAGAACGATCAATCCACGTAAGAATCGCCTTTTCTAACGACACGAATGTAATGATCGGTGAATTTAAAATGCATGCCCGGCATTTCGTACTTTGGCATATGACACGTAACACAATTAGTGGTGCCGACCGGGCAGGCTGAGCCAAAATGATCGGCCTTCGTCTCCGGCGCGGTTGCGGTCAATTGGTGACAACGGAGACAGCGCTCATCGTACCACTCCGAATTGCGCACGCGGGGCTGGTGCGGATCGTGACAGGCGATGCAAGTGATGCGCGTATCACCTTTGTCCCAACACCGGCTCGCCTGAAGACGGTATGGTTGGAAACGGAGATTAAGGATTCCATGTTTGCCACTTAGGCCAACATCCATGGTAGTGCGATGGCAAGCGCCGCAAAAGTCTACTGAATCGACGGGGCCGAGCCTACTGGGATTGAGAATCCATCGCGTTCCTTCCTGAATCTGTCCCGCCATCATAGAGCTTACGTGATTTCTTCCGGGGCCATGACAGGCTTCGCACGTCACGCCGGGAATCTCTTGGTCAGGATCGAATCGACCGCTTGTTGTGGCAGCTGTACTGTGGCAGCCGAAACAATGGCGGGGTTCCGAAGAATCCAGCATTCGGCGACCCAGAGCATCTTCCACATTGGCGGATGCCGTGCGCGACGCACCGGGGGTGAAATCTAGGCGTTGAAGAGCGCTGAAGTAACTGAGGCGAGACTCGTAGAAGATCCCGTTTCGCTTGAAAATGTAGGTTTCTCCGGACTCACCGAGGCCAAATGCCCAAAGTAGAGGTTCTGAAATCGAATGAGTCCCGTCGGTGACGGAATAGACAGGACCCGTTTCGGTTCGTGCGATTTGGTAGGTATACGGCGGAACTTCGAAGGTCAGCCGATCATGTGCGCGCAAGGCATCGGAGTTCGCTGCCCGGGCAGACGCACGCGCCATGGGAGTATCTTTTTGCGTCGCGCCCTTGGCGGCATGACATCCCGCGCAAGCGGCTGGCCCAACGTATTCACTTTGGGCGGCCATACCCTTTGTTGGCCACCACCCGGGATATTGCAAACGGTCGTCAGTCGCTAGTGCCACTCCGGGCAGGCCGGGGACTTGGGCCCAGGTTAAAGGGCGATCAGCAATTTTGGCCTGTTTTCTTGCCGTCGTACCCTCGTTACCGCCTTGCAGACTTTCCGTTGAAGTAAGCCTCCGAATGTGATGACTCAAAGTTTGAGGCGACGGGGTGAGAAATAGGGCGGCTAAAGAAAGGCAGACCGTTATGCTCCGCGTACCTATTCCACTCGGCATGGTGACGGCCCGTCTTTGCCGAGCAAAAGTATATTACCAACAAGCCGAGATTGGGGAGCCAGAAAAGAGAACCTCAAAACCCTGTGATGAAACCAAGAACCAGTAAGCTGAATCGCAAGCGCGCAGACCGTTGAATGGGATCCTATCTGTCGTTGGGACTGCCCCAGACCGGGCGAACCTGCGGTTTCTTTTTAGTTGGCTTGCTTCTTGCCGCCCCAATCTTTTTGTGGGTGATGTGAGCAAGGACGAGCAAACCTCCGTCCGGAGCACAGGCCACCCGAACTATCCAAGTTCGCGACGCCAACGGCAGTTTTGGACTAGCCTCAGTGGACACCAAAAGGTCCGACAACATCCACGCCATTCAGGTTCAGATAGCGCCTTCAGAAAGCCCAAAATGAGCAGGCCGCGGCGCGGAAGACACGGGTCTTATCAGCTAGTCTCTTTCCAACCAGAATAAGTCGACGATTCTCTGTTCCGGATCGAGCAGAATGATCCGACCGCTCAGCGCCACTCGTGCCCAGTACGGGGGTAGTCGCGGCAACCGAGCAACGCACGACCCGGGCAAGGGCTGCACCCGCTTCTGCAATCCCGGAGGCAGGGTTCCGTTGCGCTGTAACTGTCGTTCCAGCCCGGGAGGCAGATGTTCCTTCTTCGCCAGACCGGGTGGCAGGCCGGCGCGATCATTCACAAAACAGTCGCCGATGATCTGCCGATCATGATCTGAAAAGCCGCTCGGTTCTCGACCGTCATAATCTTCATCTCGATCGTCATCTCGGGAATATCGCCTATTGCCCTGATGCTCTTCTGCATCGGTTTCAGATTCGCCTCTGTACTGCCGCGAATCTTGCCCCGGCGTGGATACTACCGCTGGAGGCCCCTCTGCTACGAACGCTAGGACCATTTCCGATTGCACTTCCGCAGGCTTTTTGCCCGTGCCCGCAGCCACTCCTGTCCCAGCCGCGGCTCCAACCCCGGCGCCGATGGCCGCTCCCTTTCCGCCTCCCGCGATGGCGCCGATCAGGGCACCGAATGCAGTACCGCCACCGATCTTGGTTACATTTGCCTTAGTGTGTGACTCACCCTTGATGACCACGGTTTGCACCGACACGGGATAGGTGCGGCCACCAGTCCGGATGGTCCGCAAGTTCAGGTGTAATTCTCCAGGCGTGCTGAGGCGTCCTGACCGCTCCAGGTTCACCACTTCTCCGCTAACGATGGCGCCCTTGGGAAACAATGTTCTCCCGTTCGCAACGACCGGGGCCGCGAGGCTTCCATGGAATACCTCGCCAACATTCGCCGTTTCGCTGCTGAGTTTCTCGGTGATTCGCACTTGAACCGAAGTCCCCGCCGGAATCTTGACATTCGCCGCTGCCATGGCCCAGGTCGTTAACATCGCGCACAGCGCAATGGCAAAAGTCGATCTGAAATAACTAGTCATCAGCTGCCCACTCCTTTGGACTCTTCCTTCGATTCTTATGCTAGGCGGAGACATCGGCGCGGGCATGTATCGGAAGGCCATGTCCACGCATATCGCCGCCGGGCGACGCTGCGTTCAGATGGATTCGGGCAGGCCATAAGCAGACACAGCTTCTGGGGCAAGGAGCGATGATTCGTTGGTGAACGGACGAAGGGCTTTACTTCCGTCGCAAATGTGTTAATCGTGCACCTTGGTAACTGGAGCGCGATGCTTCGCCGGGCGAAAATAGGCTATCCACATGGACCGGGAGGAAACAATACGGTTGCTGTTCTTCCGGCACGCCCGCCAGTTCGCTGCCGGTGTACCGGTTAAGGTTCGGATCCTACTCGGATTGTTCTTGATCGCCGCTCTGTTCATGGCGATACACACCGCGATTACAGCTAAGAATGCCAGCCTGCACCTGAGGCTACAACACGACTTCCGTAATGCGGAGGTCTGGGTGTGGGTAGACGACGACCTGGCTTACTCCGGTAGGATCACCGGCTCCACGAAAAAGAAATTCGGCTTGATTCCCACTGACTTAGCACAAGGCAACCTGTCGCAGATAATACCCGTGCGTTCTGGCCAGCATAATATTCGTCTCCGGATTGAGCCGGATGACGCCGCGATGCAGGAAGATCGCATCAGCGGGGACTTTTTCAATCACACTGAGCGTGACCTTACCGTCTCCGCTAGGCATAGCGGCCTCTCAATCTCTTGGCAAGGCACAGGCACGGCTCCGGTCGAAGCCTCAGCCAATTTTGGGTGGCTTTCACAGTACGCTGGCTCGCTCTTCCTCACGATTACTGGGTCCATCATTTCCGCGCTCGCCGGATACGCGATCAAGGAACTGCCTGCACGGTTCCGATCCTCGTCCGACTCGGCGCCCAACACAGAGTCTCGGCCATCAGTGGAGTTGTCCACCGATTAGCCGATCAGAAAAACGACCCGTGACTCAACGCGGATTGTGTCGACAACAGACTGTTTGTGACGGTGAAGAGAGTTCAGCAAGACCTAGTCGCTAAGCCGCATCGGCAGGCAAGTCAGTCCTTGGCGGACTGATCCTGAATTTCCTCTAACACCGTCGTGAACCCCATATTCCCAAGCCGGACCTGCACGTGCAGCGCTGCACTATGCGGGAAGCGATAGGCAGCACATGCATCGACGGTAAGCCAAAACTGGGTTGATGGGATGCAGCGTTTGCCCGCCGCACTAATCACCAACCCGACAGCGTTGTGGCCGTCTTTGATTCGGACTCGGTAGAATGTGGGGTTTTGAACCTCGTTTAAATCTGACATGACTCCCTCTACCTTTTAGCTCCACTTTCCGGCGGCGCAGCGTCGAACGTTTAGAAATTCAAGCCGAACGATGGTCGCGAGTGCGGCCGCGCCTCAATGAGCACCGGTATTTGCAGCTTATCGATGGGACGAAGCAGGATAAAGATGACTATCGTACCTGCACCCGGGAAATTACCCGCAGACGGCGGCGGTTCGTCGTTCTCCGGGACCAGGGGTTAGGGGCGCACTGAACGCGGCGACGGATTTCCTCCCTTTTCGATTCAAAAAATCAAAAAACGCGAGCAGAAGCACAGATTACGGTGCCCGCTTATGCTGGAAACCGGAATGCGGCCCGACGAAGTGTATCGGATTCAGCCGGAGAACGTGAACCTGACGGGAGGCTACCTCTTCAATCCCTTCGGCAAGACACAGGCCGCCCGTCGGCGGGTTCCGCTGACCACCGCTGCCTGTGGAGTCCTGCACAGGCGTATGGATGGATCGAAGATTTTCCAAGCAGATGTTGAGCCATAAGTCCTTACGGGCCACCACATTACTCCGGTGTACCTGTGGATAACCGGTCCTTTGGAGTCCGCTTTTGGGGTCAACTTCATTGCCTTTACGGTTTCTTCAAATGATGTCTGACTGCGTGGTTGGCCTCCCATGTAGGGCTTGCCCTATTTAGAATTTCCGGATTTTCTAGTCATTATTGTTTATTTAGAGCAGAAACAGATTCACTATCTAAAATCATTGTGAATTGTTCGGATCCGTTTTTTATCATCGGATTTCAAGACAAAATATACCCTGGTAACTTCTTAAGCCGCGCCGCAACACTGGAACCTGGTTAGTCCTCTCCCAGTGGTCAAAAATGCACAGATTAAGTTTCACTGAGGATTCACCATATTGTTGGTGAAACGTTGTTCGCAGTGGAGCTGTCATGAACATGAACCAAAGACAAATCGCGCTATCCTTGCTCGAAGGCCTTAGGGAAGACCTGATTTATGCACACCTCAACAATGGCAGTCGCATTCTTGACGTAGCCGACCTTCGCCAGTACATCTATGAACAGATGGGCCGGATAAGAACAAACGCCTTCGTAATGGATGGACTGTACGGCGACGACCACGGCCACGCGGAAAACATCAGCAAGAATAATGGTCACAACGGGAAAGCGCACCCAGAAGAAAAAATCTGGCAAGAGCGACCGGCAGGAGATTTCTGAGATAAGTTGGGTACGCTTATTCGGTGGGCGCGTGTGGGGAAGCGAGCCCAGAGTTGGGGTTTTACAAAGCACGCACGATATACACGACTACCAGAATTACAACAATCGTTCCTAGCAAACCGTAACCTAACATAGAACCTCCTAGTACAAAACTTTGGATGAAACCAAGTATGGCAAAAGGCGATGACCTTTAGCTGGTCAGTTTTGCTCACGGATTGCCAATTGCCTGACAGCCCGTCCATCGATTCTGTGGGACGGTAAGTGCCTGATTTGCCCTCCGGGCCGTGTTGTGGTGGGATCGGAGATGAAAGCTAGTCGTGAAGAACGATGTTTAGGAGTGAACTATGAACTTGCAACTGGCTTTCGCCATAGTCAACGAAGCCTAACTTTCTGAACCTGTTCATAAAAAAACTCACACGCGACCGCGTTGTGCCAACCATCTCCGCGAGAGTTTCCTGACTGATCTTGGGGATTACGGTCTCGGGGACGCCTTCCTTCCCGAAATGAGCACATTCCACGAGGCGAGAGATCCTGATCCACGAAATCGGGGACGGCAAAGTTTATCTGAGTCAGGAATTGTGACCAACTTTGAACAGTCTTTGGCTCAGTTTTGTTTTGTACAAATAACCGACATTGCACCGATAGCTCGAAAGCACCTCCTAATGCCCTTTTTAATCTACACCGTCCAAATCACCCGTTCTTTTGAGGAACTGGCGAAGGGTCTACAATCCGCCGGTCTCCAGGTCAAGTCCTTCGCCTCGGGCGAGATCACGGCAGACGAGTGTTTACTGGTGATGACATCTGAGGCTGTTCTCGCCAATCTGCGACCGGCGAATGTGACACCGAGAGCCGGGCACGCAGCCGAGACGAGCGAGGAGCCGGAGGGTGTACCTCCACCCTCGAACATGAATGCGCATCTCGAATCGCAGGCTGCAATCTGGAATAGACTCAGGACTGTGGCCAAGGAATCAGCGACCAGTCGCGAGGAAGCTTCTTCTTCTGCATCGAAGATTGATTTGGAAACCGAGGGTCTTGGCTCGATTCCTGGCGAAATTAGATTCCAGAGGCTCGCGAGCTCACCAGAATCAGAAACTTTGCAGTCTTTGCCAGTCCCGCTGGCCGCGCTCTCCGCAAGTGTCGTTGCCTACCGAAGACAAATCGCGAGCTAGTTTGGCGCAAACTTCGGCCGTTTCGTGCGGAAAGGCTCTCGTCCTCGGGAAGAAGGCGCCCGGTAAATGTTCCGCGTTACGCCCTACTTGAGCTACGCCAAATCACTTTGAGCCGCGATCCGCGGATTCATTATCGTTAAGAGCATCGTGCGCAACAGAAAACCCCCGGGCGTGGGCGTCTTTGCTGTGACAGGTTAGCTGCCTACTTTTTTTCCGTAGTCGTCAAGTGTTCTCTTCATGTCAGCTTCTCTGGCGGCTTCTTGAGAGGTTTGCCTGTTCTCAATGCGGTTCACGAGCGTCTGAGCCTCGCGGTCTTTGTGCGACTGGGGATGCTCCCGCTTGTTCTCCATACTAATGATCTCCCATCACAAGGGTGGTAATGATTAACGCCTTGGGGAAGGGTTCGCAGAACCAGTCGATAACCGCTGAAGCAGGTCAGCGAGCGAGGGGACCTTCCACTCAGGACGATCGAGATTTTCTTTGGTCCGTGCCTCGGACTCTGGTGGCTTCTTGGCAGACTGGTTTGGCATCGCCTTCCCTTTCAGAGAGGAGTCTAGACTTTGAGGGAAAGGGTGTCTGAGCAAGAGTGAACACTTCTTAGGCAAAAGTGCTCAGTACGGAAGCCGGCCTGTGAAGGCCGCTTGCTGACGGATAGGATCGCCTTTCTGAATCGGGGAAGAGAGTTAACCTGCTACGGCGGCCCGTAACCAACAGTCCCACGATCTCCAGTCACTAGTTAGGAACAAACCGCCGTCGTGGTAGATCTATGCGGGTTCCGGTGACTGTCCAGTGAAACAAGTCAAAGGGGACAGCGTACATCGCCTATCAGTTCGGCAATGGCCTTGCGGACGCAAGTGGTCGCGCATATCTTCCACGCCGCGAGAATCGAGAACACTCACAAGAATCGAGATTTCTGGTCAATTTTGACCAGTGTTCAAGACAGCGACGCTTGATACTGATCGTCGAATCGTTGGGCGGGCTCGAGCTTGGAAGCCTACACGAGGCAAGCCATGCAGGAAGAAACGCAATCCAAGCACTCGGAAGACGCGCTACGTGCTTCGGAGCTGAGATATCGGCGGCTCTTCGAAACCGCCAAAGACGGAATCCTAATTCTCAACGCGCATACAGGACAGATAACCGACGTTAACCCGTTCCTGGTTAATTTGTTGGGCTACTCTTATGACGAGTTTATTGGGACTCCACTCTGGGAGATTGGGCCGTTCAAAGACATCAAGGAATGCAAGCTGGCCTTTCTAGAGTTGCAAGAAAAAGAATATATCCGCTATGAATCTCTCCCGCTTGAAACCAAAGACGGCCGGTCCATTGCCGTGGAGTTTGTCAGCAATGTCTATGGATTGAGTGGTGGGACGAGGGTTATTCAATGCAACATTCGTGACATCACCAGGCGCAAGCAAGCGGAGGATGTGCGGCACCGAAGCGACGAGGAAACCCGGCGCTTTTTTGAAGCGAATCCGGCGGGCAGCTACGTGGCAAGCCCCGATGGAAGGTTGATAACATGCAATTCAGCCTTCGCGCGCATGCTCGGCTTTGCCTCAGTCGAAGAGGTGATGAAAGTTGATCTGGTTTCAGTCTATCCCGACCGCGCGTCGCGAGAGGCATTTCTGGGGCGCCTCAAGGAGAAGGGACGGCTCGAACGCAACAAGGCGGAACTCCGCCGCAAGGACGGCAGCTTGGTCCACGCTGTGGAGAATGCCGCCGGAACGTTCGACGAGCGAGGTGAGCTGGCCGAGATTCACGGCTGCCTCATGGACGCCGGTGAGCCGCCCCAGACGGAGCAGCCGTTGCGCCAGGCACATAAGAAAAGGCCGGTCTTTCATCTCAAGAGTTTTCTCTCAAAAGCGGGCCCGGGCAGGACAATTGTATACGTCCCGGCAAGACAGATCCTGTTTGAGCAAGGCAAACGGGGTAATGTTGTCTTCTATATCTTGGCGGGTGCGGTTAAGCTCACTGTAGATTCTCAGGGCAAAGAAAGCACAGTTGCCCTGCTCGGACCGGGAAACTTCGCAGGCAAGGAATGTACCGCCGCAGTTCGGCCCCGGAGCACGGCGTCAGCCCGGACGCTCACAAATTGCACAATACTCAGGATTGAGCGAAAAGAGATGTTGCATGTGATCCAAAATGAAAAGACGTTTGCGGCATTTTTTCTCGACTACTTGCTGGCTCGCATCACTCGATACCAAGAAGTCATAATGGATCAGCTTCTCAACTCCAGCGAAAAACGGCTGGCCCGAACTCTTCTGTTACTAGGTAACTTCGGCGACGGAGGCAGACCGGAGCTGGTCATTCCGACAATCCCTCAGGAGGAACTGGCGGAAGTGGTTGGCACAACCCGAGCCCGAGTGAGTTTTTTTATGAATCGCTTCCGAAAGCTGGGCTTCGTTGCCTACGAGGGACGAGGCCCTATTACCATCCGCACAGCCAAGTTGTCGAGGTTCGTAATGGCTTGACTCGGTGTCATAATTAGCAACGATTTCTTTCCCGCGGCCTTTTGCTTCATTCCTCGTGACTCTCCCTTCGCAACCATCGGCGAGGGCATAAGTTTGTGCTTTCCCGATTCCATGGCACCGATCCAAATCAGTGGAGGGGGAGACTGGTTTAGTCGGGATTGCCCCGGGCGGCAACGGGAGTGCCTGAAAGTTGCCGTTTGTGCTCGCTTCTGCCAAAGGTACACGATAAGGAACCCGGACTCCCCGGTGCCGGGTCTGCTCGGTGGCGTATCGAAACAACGAGATGCGCGGTTTAATGCAGAGAGCCATCTAAATGCAAGAGTAATCCGGAGTGAGCATCCTTGCTCCTCTTTCAGGTTCCCTGAACTAAGTCAGCCCATCTGAAGTTTCTCCCCCACTTAGCGAATGACAACCTTAAGGAGGTTGACATGTTTGCACGCAACGTCTCGTTTCATCTGAAATCCAATATGCTCTCCGATTACACCCGCACATTCGACAAGGACATCCTTCCGTTACTTCGCCGGCAGAACGGGTTCAAGGACGAAATTACATTCTCCGGTCCCGGCGGAATCGATGTGACGGCCATCAGCCTGTGGGACACTAAAGCCAGCGCTGACACTTACAACACCAGTACCTACCCAGAAGTGTTGAAGACCATGGCAAGATTTATCGAGGGGACACCCAAGATTCAGAACGGCGAGGTTGTCAACTCGACCTTCCACAAGATCAAGGCTGGAGTAGCAGCGTAGGGGTTGTAAGCCTTTCAGTGGCGAGAGGGCGGAGTTGACTCCGCCTTCCCGGTTTTCTCAGTCCTGAACGTGCACCACCGAATTTACTCTCACTCAGCCTAGGCAACCTTGCGTGGTTCTGGCTTGTCTCGCTCGGAGCTCGCCTCTTTCGTGCTCACTTCATTCGTAAAAGAAAGATTTGGCGTACCAGTCCGCTCCAGTATTTTCCGCTTTCTCCATCGGAGGAGGTGTGGGGCCAGCGTGCCTAAGACGATTACCAGCACGACAAACGAAATCAAAAGCGACAGAGACCCAGCTCTATGAGTCACGGTGGGTGTAGTGGCGGCTACAGCAGGTGCGCTGGCATTCTCCGAGGATGGGTTGGCGGTTGCGGCGTCCGCGGACGCCGGGCTGACCGTCTCCGAGGCCGGACTGGCCGGCGCGGCACCCTCAGCGGTCGGGCTGACCGTCGCGGCCGGTGCAGCTGGAGACTGGGTTGCTGATCTGCGAGCATGGGTTGACGGTCGCGCTGAGTGAGCAGCTTTCTCAGTGGGCGTGCTGACCGTCACCGCAGGCGCAGCAGCTTCCGCAGCGGGTGTGCTTACGGGCGCCGCAGATGGACTCACCGTCGCAGCCGGTGCCGCAGCTTCCGCAACAGGCGTGCTGACAGTCGCTGAAGACGGACTCACAGTCGCAGTCGGCGCCGCAGCTTCCACCGCAGGTGTGCTGGGAGGAACCGCAGACGGGCTCACCGTGGCAGCCGGTGCCGCGGCGTCCACTGCGGGCGCGCTCGGCGCTGGTGCAGGCGTGGCGGTAGGTTCGATGACAGTTTGCGAATAGGGAACAACAGCTCCAACGCTGGCAGCGGCGGCCGCGGCACAGTGTTCGGAAATCATGCTCAGTTCGGTCACGGCAAAGCTGTTGTCAGCAGCGCCGGAACTCGCGGCCCCACTTGCTTTGTGTCCTGTGAGTTTTACGTCATGGCCAAGATGCGGCTTGAGATCAACACTGCTGGTGGTGATCTTGAAAATCTGACGTGAGCCATCTTCCACGACGGTGTAGTTTCCGTCAGATCCACCCAGGCAACCTTTGACGTTGGCCGGGTCGGCGTTACTGCCAGCCTCGGGAGTCTGCGCAAACCCCAACGTCACCAACAGGGCCGATACAGCGATCAGTAGGAATACTGGTTTCATGGAATCCTCCTAAGATTCCCGCCTTGCGGCGGTCTGAGGTTTCACTTGGGATTTGATTTTGCTGTTGGTCCTTACGCAGAACGCTCGCGCGTTGTGCACCGGGTTGAGTTCCGGCCTGGGAACCTGGAGCATCCGGAGTGGAACAGGACAAACCCTATCTGGTATGGATTTGCGTGTCTGTTCACAACCGCTCACATTCGATGGAATACCACTCACTGCGAAAGGTGCGGGTCGGACGAGCGAGGCTAGCGGGTACGCCAGGCGGAATCTGGCGGCATGATCCCATCAGCCACAGGTTCCGGCCCGTCAATGCGAGGGGCCCGGCCGACTGATGTGAGTCTTGTAGCTCAGACACTCAACTGCGGACCGGGTACATTATGCTGAACATCCAGTCCAGAAGGTGTTATGACCAGTCGCAGTAGGGACCTACCATCGGTTTCGGACATCTGCGCACACGTCAAACATGTTGGCTATGCGATATCCCGACGTATTCGGCTGTATGGCGAGGAGTTTGAAATGGTTTCAGACCCATTTCCTGAAGCTGACGGTATTGCAGTTCACGTGACCACAAAGAATGACTCAAGCATTCGCGTACTGCGGATTCCAGCGACAGTCCTTCAGAGTGCAAAAGGGCGGAGACTCCACTAGTCTAGCCGTGTTGAGGGCCATAGTTGAGCAGGAGAAAGCATCCTGGACAAATCGAAAGATCAAGACCGGGGTAAGGGCGCGATGGAGCAGGACCAGCAGAATCAAGCCGGTAACACTAGTATGCAAGGTCAATTGGGGCACCGTGATGAGGATGTAGAGTTGAAGAACGCTGACGCTGATTTGCCCGGGTGAGACCTGCTGCGTGTCGCCACGCTTACGAGAGCTGCAAGGCCGAGGTTTTGTTACTACTCTTGCTTCTCTAGGTTAGGTGGCGGTGGGTGACTTGCATTTCTCGTAGGAGCCTGCAGATTTAAGGTGCGGCCACTCAACCGTCTTACTCTGCCGCGCTGCTCCAGTCGCAAACGTTCCCCTCCATCCGCAGTCGGCCCCGAAACAACCAAGGTCAACACGCTCAACTTCCTGTTCTAAATTCGGATACCCAGCTCCCTCATCCAGTCGAATGAAGGGCATTGGCCGACCGCAATTCGGACACTCAAAAATGAGTATGTGAGCATTCATCACGCAATTCCGCTTTTACCTCCTTGGATTCGTCAAAGGCATGAATCCGAAAAGTTATGCAATTGTGACACAGAGAGACGCCGGCTATCCGGCGGGGTCCGGTCATTTCTATCCTCCCCGCACCCGCACTGGTGAATTCACGCAGCGGCATTCAGATTGTTGATCTGAGTACGCGCAGGAGTGGACGATTGCGGCGTTCTGTGGTCTCTTAGTTCGCCAAGCAGAAAGTTAATTTCTCCGCCGACCAGGATGGCAAAACCGGAAAGGTAAAACCACACGTATAAGCCGATGGCGGCACCTAGCGGTCCATAAGCCCTATCAAGGTTATCGAAGCGTCGGAAGTAACTCCGCAGCAGGTATGACAAGCCAATCCAGGTTACGACTGCAACAATTGCCCCGGCTAGGCTATCCCGGAAGCGCTGCCTTACATTCGGACCAAAATGGTAGAGTAGTTCCACCGCGAGCACCGCTAAGACTATGGCTACGCCCCACCGGAGGTAACGCCAAGCCGCAGGTATGGCGGGACCCAGATCAAACCTGCCTGCAAACCAGATACCAAGGTATGTCCCCTCAACCATCAATCCGACAGCGACGAGTAACAGAGATCCCGCGAGCAACGTCAGTCCCAGCGCAATGGGCCGAGTTTTCCAGACCGGGCGAGTTTCGCGGACTCGGTAAACGACATCAAGGCCGTCGATTATCGCAGCAAATCCACTGGAAGCTGTCCAGATCGTAAAAACTAACCCGAGCGTAAGGAAGTGCGTGTGTTTGTGATTGATGACGTCAGAGACGATGCTGCGCACCAAGTTCATTCCATCTCCTGGGACGAGCCTGGCCATTAAGCTCAGAAGGCCCTCGAACAGGTGAGGGATGGGCACATACCCAAGCAGCGATGCCATCGAAACCAGCAGCGGAAACAGTGAGAGGACGAAATAATACGACAGCCCGGCGGCAAATACGAAGAGATGCTCGTCATAAACATCGTTGTAGATGGTTATCAACGACCGTTTAATCGTTAGCCACGCTGCTTTCACACCCAACGTGAGCACCGAATCACCTCAGAGCTTTTCATCCCATGCTGCTTTCCCAATTTTACCGCTTGTGAGGCTCGGCGGAAAGCTTCAGACCGGTACAGCAGATGAAATCTGGAGCCGGGACCGAATGGTTCCGGACTACCACGTGCATCGCCTGTCACCGACTAGCGCCAAAGCAATACATAAACCTGAATTCCCTTCGGCTGCGGATTGTAACGGAAGGTGAGATTCAGCGAAACTCTCAGCAGCGACCACTCGGTCTATGCGGTATGCCAGCTTCTTGCGACGGCAGGCTTTGTGGATTCGGCACCGGATAGGACGCGGTGCCGGCCAGATTTGCTGCACATTGCTGGAAGATCTCTGGAATTCCCGGAGCCGTGGACGGCAAATTCGGAACTGAGTAGTCAGGCACTGCAAAGTTAAATGAGCTGGTGAGATCGCCGACCATCGTACGACGCCACGCGCTCAAATTCGGCACTTCAGCCCCAAATCGTGCCTCCAGAAATCGCAGTATCGAGGTGTGATCGAACAGATCCGATGACACAAAGCCACCGCGGCTGAACGGAGAGATGACGAGCATCGGTACACGAAAGCCCAATCCAATGGGACCCAAGATGGGAGGATTGCCGACCTGTGTGGGATCAGGCACCGCCGGCGCAGTGACGTATTCACCTGGCGTGCCGGACGGGGCCGTAACCGGGGGCACGTGGTCAAAAAAGCCGCCATTTTCGTCATAAGCGACAAAGAGGGCGGTCTTTGCCCATTGCGCAGGATTGGCGGTCAAAGCGGCCAGAATTACGGATAGGGTGCCTTCCCCAAAAAGTGAGGGTGCTGGAGGATGGTCGGAGACAATTAGCGAGGGTAGCACCCAGGAAACCTGTGGCAGGTTACCGGACGATACATCCGCGAGGAAATCACCAGGAAACTGTGGCCCGAACGCGTTTTGATGGAGCGGCGACGCGGAGTCCTGAAAATTCTGGAAGTACGATAGAACATTGTCTGCGAGAATGCCGCTGAGGTTGGAGTCAGGGGACGAATAAACCTTCCAGGAAATACCGCGCGCCTGAAGCTGCTCTGGCATTGTAGTGTATGTCAAGCGCCCGAAGAATGAGGACCGCTCCAGCCCAAGGGTTTGTAGTAAAGGGCCCCCATTTTTTCCGTCGGGGTCAATCGAAGCCGCCATGGTATACAGGCGGTTCGGATCACTGGGGCCGATTACGGAGCAGAAATAGTTGTCGCAGATGGTGAAGGCGTCAGCCACGCCATAATAAAAAGGAAGGTCGGCCCGAGTGCAGTACCCCATGGTCAGTATCGCGTCATCGGTATTGATCAGAAGACGCGACGAAACAAAGCCATCCATGGCACCATTGTTCCAGCTTTGATGCTGTGGCAACCAGGCGTGAGTGATGTCATGAGTGCAGGCTGCATTCGTCTTGAAAGTGTCGAGATGGAAGGGTAACAACAGTCCCGCCGGTGAGTTGGTGGTATTTGCGGGATCGGGCTGCTGGAACGCAGGACTTGGGTCGGAGAAGCCACGAACGGCGCGATAACTTCCAAAGTAGTGATCGAAGGATCGATTCTCCTGGATGAGGATGACAACGTGCCCGATATCAGTCAATTTGCTGCAGGAGGAAGGACCCGGGGAGGGACTAGGAGCAAGTCCACCACCACAACCAGGCAAGAGTATCGCCCCGAACTCCGCCGCTACCGCGGCCGCGCCAAGTCCCAGCAGTTTGCGGCGAGTGACATTATGACGAGTCATGCGGAGCCTTTTCTGAATTTCCCCGCCCGGGAATATTTTATAAATCGTCCAGATATTCGGATGGTTTAGGGCTGACGCTGCTTTTGCCGCCAACACAATAAGGGCCCTGTCATTGTCCAGCCGAATCGAGGCAAACGAAACTCTCGGTTAAGGGCTTGAGGGGTAACGTCCGCTCGGCCATTCCCGGGCTGGGGAAGCGCAGCACAGCTGGAAGTTGTACGTGGACGATTTCATTCCTCACCGCGTACAGCACCAACTCGGCGATCGAATGAACCTTGAGCTTGAACATGATATTGCTTCGATGTGTTTCTGCCGTTTTCGCTGTTACATTCAGCATCACGGCGACGTCCTTGGTAGTCTTGCCCTCACCCAGAAGCTGCACGACCTCGCGCTCCCGAGGCGACAATCTCGGTATCTTGGCCGCGGCTGGACCAGTGCGATGCTGCTGCAGGTAACCGTCCATAATTAGACTGGACACTCGCGGGCTGAAGATGGACTTGTGCCGTTGCAGTGCCTCCACTGCTGCCGTCAGGTCATCGGTTCCCTCGGACTTGAAAACCCACCCGCGAACACCCGCCTCCAAACAATCTCGGACAACTTGGTCGGAGTTCACGTCGGTAAGGACCAGTATTCTCTGAACCGGATTGCCTTTCAGGATCTGCCGTGCCGCGTCCACGCCATTTAGTTTTGGCATGCAAATGTCCAAAATAAGAAGATCCGGTTTCAACTGCGCGCACTTCTCTACCGCATCCCGTCCGTCAGCGGCCTCGCCACAGACTTCCCATCCTTCGTGAGATCCAAGCAGCGAGCACAGACCGAAACGGAATACTGGATGATCGTCAGCCACCAAGATACGAAAGGCATTCATAGAACCTCCTTCACAGTGAGAGCGAACTTATCAGGGCAAATGCGATACGGTCTGTGCAAAAGTGCTCACATGCAGTGGACTGTGCCGCCGCACGAATTTGCAAAGAACCCCGTTAAACGTTCCTTGATTTCTTGGTCTAGAGTGGAGTCAGCGGTGCAGAAGTCCTAATCGTGCAGAACGACATTGAGCAGCGAGCTGATTCGCTAACGAGTGGATCCGACCATCTCGGCCAGGGTCTCCTGACTGATTTTGGGCCACGGTTTCTGGAATGCGCTCCTTGGCGAAAGGAGCGAGTAATAGAAGCCTATTTTTAACGCTTTGCCATTCCGGCTGGTCGTTTCGCTTTAATAGTAACCTTCACCGGCGCGCCTGCGTTGAGGCTTACCTCGTCACCATTTTCGTCCTTCAGCGCGTTCTCGATGCGGATCTCTCGATACCGATCATCGGCGCCTTTTATTGCAATTTGTGCTTTTTCCGGCTCGTTCGGATGTGGAGACTCAATAATCGTTTCGACGATTCCTGGCAAGGGTGGTGTTAGGTCGTTGCGTGGCCATATTTCAACAACCTAATCTCGATTCAGCAACCACGTCTGAGCAAAAAGGCACACCCGGTTGATCAACAACTCCGCAATCGGCGCCCAGATTAGATCTCAACGCTGTGCCGAAATCGGCAGCGCGAGAAGGTTCCACTCAGAAGCTATTCTCTATGACCCGAGCGGGCCGAGGAACCTGTTAAGTAAACAGCTCGTTGCACCTACAACTGTGCAATTGTGACCAGCCAGAGTGAGGGTAGTCCGTTTATTGTCCGGTAAATCACAGATGCAAGACTGATCGGGAAGGAGGCGAACCTTGGTACCAAGAGTTTTACTAGCCGACGACGACGAGGCAGTACGCTCGATGTTGCAGGTGGCGCTGGAACGCGACGGGTTTGAGGTAGTCGCAGTAGCGGGGGTAAAGGACGCGCTCAGTCGCATCGCTGAAGAAAACTTTGACGTCCTGTTATCTGACCTACACATGCCGCAAGCTGGTGACGGTTTTACCGTCGTGAGCGCCATGCGCCACACCCACCCCCACGCCGTGACACTGGTGCTCACTGGCTACCCGGCGCTGGAAGAAGCCTTGTCTGCCATCCGCGTGCAGGCTGACGAAATTCTTTTGAAACCGATCGAAATCAACTCACTCAGAAAACTCATTCGCGAAAAGCTCGAGCATCCTGTAGGGTGCAGGCCGCTGCCCACAGAGAGCGTGGCGACCATACTCGAGCATGACCTCGATGCTACCATTCAGGATTGGATGGTACTGGTGGAGCACGACGAAGAGCTGACATGTATCCCGCTCAGCTTTGAGGATCGCACCGGCCATCTTCCCAATCTCATCGCGGACTTGGTCAATCGCTTACGCCTTCCTCCCGCCGCGAAAGCGAGCATCTCGATCGCTGCGCGAGAGCACGGAGATCTGCGACGTAAACAAGGCTACACCGCTGCGATGGTGGTGGAGGAGTCGCGAATCCTGCAGGTCAGTATCTTTAACACCCTACAAAACAATCTGTGCAGAGTGGATTTCAGCAAGGTACTCCTGGACGTTATCACCATTGCAGACGAAGTGGATTCGCAATTGAAACAGGCTATGTTTAGCTGGGAACCCCGGCCCGGGTCCGCCTGGTCGGCGGCCTAGGGTCTTGCCGGGGCGGAGACGAGGTCCCTCGGGGTCTGGTCGTGCGTGATGCGTTCTGCGATCCTAGACACGAACTTCGGCGCATGGCCCTTCAACCTTTGCCGGATGCCAAGCCCAAACTCGTGGAAAAGGTCGATCCCGATGTCGCTGCCAATCGTCGAACCAAAAGTTTTGAACGTCGCCGAACTGGATCGTGCCCAATATGGACGGTAAGCAGTGGCGATAGCGACTGAAGTCAGCACTCCGAGGAAATATGACGAGTTCAGTGTCCTATTTCCGGAGTCGTTACGCGTGATTAAAATGCGCGAAGCTGCGTAGGTGGCCCGGCCCAGAAAGGTGCTGCTGGTCGAGGGGTAATAGCGTGGGTCCTGCCTGAGCAACGACGGATACAGATACTTCGCCAAAAAGGCACTGGACTCTTTTTGAATAAGCGCCACTTTATAGCGAGCGGTTAAGCTCGGCTGCGGGCCGGGAGGGACCTGTGACAGTTCTGTTTCACGCATTACTCCCGCGTCGACCGCAACCGCGCCAAGTGTCAAAGGCGAGCGTGCTTCATTGACGAACGTGTGAAACTTCTCTGCTTGTGTTGGAGGACGGACCGACGGAGCGTCGGGAAGTGATCTCCACGTGCGCATCTCCTGGCGCTGCACTTCGGGTGAGTGTAAGCCGTCAAGCTGTGACCCCTGACGCAAATCAGCGGAAGGACGGTCGCTCTGGCATAATGCCCCGCAAGCAGCCAACAGTAAAAAGGAAGTGACCCGGATTGATGCAATTCGCGCTCGGTCCTGCATAGAGGCAAGCGACTGTGCTCTCGGCGATTCGGGTTGGAAGCACGCCTCGACGTTAGCACCCCACGTGGCATTCGTCTGTTCGTCCCGGAAGACAGAGACGTCCCTCGGCTGGCCATACCACCGCAAAAGAACTGGCGAGCTAGCGGCGATCGTCACGATCCGGATGTTCGTGGCGATACTTCCAGTATGCTCTCTGCTGCGCACGTCGTACCTCGTAGAAGGGACGATAAGCCTCATGCCGTTCCTCCCCCCAGTGCCGGTACCTGCCGTCTTCGCGGTCATCCCATTGATGGTAGTCCCGGTGGTCGCGGTCGTAGTACCGCCTCTGGTTTCTTTCGTTCCGCTCTCGGGCATCTTGACGGCGATCGTCTCGAAAATTGTTGCTGGCCTGGATCCCCGCCGGAGCAATAAGTGCCACACCCAGGAGAAGTGAGCCTAGATATCTGTGCATACGCTGCATGTCGTTTTCCTCAGCTCGAGATCTCCATAAACTGGAGTCCCGGCTAGCTGCGACTGTACGCTTCTAACCTTGTCGAGTATGTTCAATACAGACCACTGCATGGGTCGCTTGAGTTTTTCCCGACAATCAAGACACGACCGTTAGCTGGCGTTCTGCGGACCCAGTTTCCGCCCGTCAATGGGGCGGGATAATCTTCGTGCGCAAAACAGCCCCCTGGTCCCCACCGCCTCCTATCGTTTTGCTTGGCTCCATGTCCACGGCCTCGGCTGCGGAAGGTTTCCGGTCTCGGTGGGGCGTCGGTGCGCACCCGTATGCAGTTCACAGGCTTCCTCGGCCGCTGCAGCGCAATTGGGACAAGCCACGAAGAGTATCTGTTTCCGGCCGAGTTCCTTGGTTTTCACCGCCATATAATGCAACGATCCGAGCTGAAATATTGCTCATTTTCAATGCAGTTCTCATCATTGTGATCAATAGTGAACACTGTGATAACGACCATTCTGATATAATCGATATACATGCAGCTCCACGCCCGGAGAAGCCTTGATGGCACCAACCGTGCCAGGCAAGAAAAAATTCGACTTCGACCCCAGGAAATTCCTTGCCACTATCGGCGAGGGCAGGAAGGTCGTGTCCTTCGCCCAGAAACAAACAGTCTTCGCGCAGGGGGACGCGGCTGATGCAATCTTCTACATCCAGGAAGGCAAGGTTAGACTCACTGTCGTATCCCAGATTGGCAAGGAAGCAACCCTGGGAATATTGAGCGAGGGAGAGTTTTTCGGAGAAGGTGCCCTGGCTGGACAGCCTTTACGTATGGGGTCTGCAGCCGCAATGACGGACTGCGAGCTTCTACAAATTGACAAGAAGGCAATGATGCTTGCGCTCCATCGAGAACACGCGTTCTCGGATCTGTTCGTAGCGTATCTCCTGGCACGGAACATCCGATACGAAGAGGATTTAGTTGACCAACTCTTCAATTCCAGCGAAAAGAGGCTAGCGCGGATTTTGCTGTTGCTTGCACATTTCGGCAAGGAAGGCGTGCCCCAGACCGTAATCCCCAAGATCAGTCAGGAGATGTTGGCGGAAATGATAGGCACAACCCGGTCGCGGGTCAGTTTTTTCATGAATCGGTTCAGAAAGATGGGCTTCGTTGACTATGGCGGGAGCGGGATGCAAGTTCATAGTTCACTTCTAAATGTCGTTCTCCACGACTAGCTTCCGCGCCCAATTCCACAAACAAAGTTCCCACACAGCGATGGGCAAAATCGGGCACATGCTCCTACGCCTAGCGTTCCGGACCTCCTAGGGCTGTTTGCATCAACCCCACAACATGAGCTATCGCATTTAGCCAAATTAATTGTCACAACTGTGCAGTTTGGACCAGGCGAGCCATTCTTTCCAAGCCTATGCTCTATTTATCGAGGAGATGGACAGGCGCAGCGAAGGGCGCTGCTCTGGCATCTTGGGAAGAAACAATGGAAATATGACGCATTTCACCAATAAGCCAATAGCCAAACTGCATAGAGCTCCCCAACCGCCCCTGTCATACCCGGGAGCGACCCCTGATTCGGACCGTGCCAGGAAGCCATCGCTTGCCGAACCTTCTGCCACCGACCAGGAACTGAATCCCGGAGATCGCGTGGAGGGTTTGGGCGACTTCGGAAAGCCGACCGGAGAATTCGGCACCGTTGAGCAAGTTAACGAAGATGACGCGGTAGTCAAGTGGGATGATGACGGTCGCATGAGACTCCACCAACGGTGGCTCAACAAGGTTTAGCTCGCCTGGCCAAGCTGGCATCGACCTGGGAAAAATCACAGAGAGATCGCTGGCCGATGGCATCACCGCCCTCACCCACGCCTTTGGATGAACTGCTGGCCTCCTGCGGAAGCAAATCTTAAGGCTACTGGTACCGAGGCAAACGTGGAAACGGCGCTAACCAACAACAGGCTGAAAACGAAAAACCTGACATCTCAGTTGTCTTATGGAAGATCTGAGGTCCCACGAGAGTTCACGCCGGAACTCGTGCAGAACAGGACGGGATAGATTTCTTCACAACAATTCCTCGGCGATGACGTGTGTGCAAGCGTGAGCTTTATTGCTCAGACCTCTTGAATCCTGATTTGCTACGGGAGGAATCGACCTAATGCGCCGGCATGTATGCCACGAATCTATGTGCGAATGCGACACAACACGAACCCAGGGAGGCGGTGCAGAGGTACAGAAATGAGGCTATCCATGAAAAAGTAATGGGGTGTGCCGTCAATTGCCAGGACACGATAGAGTGGACCGCCTTAACCGGACCAGCGGCAGCAGGACAACGCGCGCGTGGATCGTATTCTGCATGACCCGAGCGAGCAGTTGAAGTCGAAGCAAGGACACGACGAAGACGAGCAGAAGCTGGAGAAGCTGATGCGCCTGATGCCAGAAGCTTTTCTTTACGACTACGACGGCGTCGAGGGAAATCTCGTCAGGCTCAAATTCCGCCCCAACTCCAACTACAATCCCCCGACGCATGAAGCCCGGGTGGTGCATAGCCTGGCCGGAACTATTCTGATCGATTCACAGCAGAAACGTCTAGCAAAGCTGTCGGGTCAACTCATAAACCGTGTGGAATGTGGGTATGGGCTCTTGGACACATCGACAACGGCAGCAGAATCGAAATTGGTCGTGTACAGGTCGGACCTGCACAATGGAAGACTGCCGTGATCAATATTCAATTGTCAGGACATCTAGTGCTGTTCAAGACAATCAGCAAGCAAGAATACGAGACCAGGTCGGATTTCCGCGCGGTTTCCTGTGATCCCAGCCTGTTAGAGGCGAGTCAGCTTCTTGCTCCCTAGATAATTTTCAAAAGTGTGCAAGTTTGACCAGTCGCGCAATTTGCGCGAGTCGTACCATTCTGATCTGTGAAGCGAGTCTTAAACTTTGGAGGCTAAATGATGAATCTCAAGATTGTGACAGGACTTATTGCATTGTTCATGTTTGCGGGCGCGGCTGGGATGGCTACGGCGCAGGACACAACCAAGACCACCCACAAGAAAACGCGGACGCTCACTGGCTGTCTTCAGAAAGGCGAGGATGCCAATGAGTACAATTTCACCGCGAAGGGCGGCGGCACCTGGGAGATCAAGAGCGACAGCGTCAAACTTGACGAACATGTCGGGCATACAGTCAAGATTACCGGCGTAGTGGCAAATGCCACAGCACACGGGATGAAGGAAGACGCGAAGGCGGAGATGAAAGAGCACGACATGGATAAACATGCCACCGAGCACGGTCATATGACAGTCACGGATTTAACCATGGTCGGTGACTCCTGCCAGAAGTAACGGGGCACCCGCGCAACCAGGAGGTCTCTGGTGTCAGCCTCCTGGCTCCTGCGTCATCTGACCGTTAGCAACCGCGACTCAATTTCGCATCAAAGATTTGCAGTTCCAGGCGGGCGGACAAATGCAGCAGGTGATCGTTCCCACATCGTCAAAAAAAACGCGAAAATTTATGTGGGCTGCCTTGGCAATGTTAGGCATTTTACTAACGGCCATTGTCGTCCTGGTATTGCGCTGGCCATTGAGCCGCCAAGCGGTCTTGAAAGAATTGGAGGACGAGAGCCAGAGCAGAGTGGAGGTTGGTGCCTTTCACGGCACGTACTTTCCGCGCCCGGGCTGCGTACTCGAACACGTCACGTTCCAGCACAACCGGAAAGCCGGGTCGCCACCGCTAATTACCGTTCAAAGGCTAAGAATTGAGGGTAGCTTTTTCGGCCTTTTCACAAAGCGCGTCAGGCGCATTCGCGCGGAAGGCATGCGCATTCTGATAGCTCCTCGGGGGTCGGATGAACATTTTCAAACGCCCAAGAGGTCGCCTTTCGTGATCAACGACTTGATCGCGGACGGAGCAATTCTCGAAGTCGCATCGAACGAGGCAGGCAAGCAACCACTGAAGTTTCCCTTTCATAACTTTGTCCTCAGCGACGTTGGCAGTAATGGCCCGGCGTCGTTTCAAGCCACGCTTTCAAGCCCGGAGCCGCCGGGAGAAATAACAACCACGGGCAAATTTGGTCCCTGGAGCGTAGGCGATGTGGGCAGAACCGCAGTGTCGGGAGATTATCAGTTCCAGCAGGCGGATTTGGGTGTGTTCCGCGGCATCGCTGGGCTGCTTTCTTCTTCCGGTAAGTTCTCAGGCGTTCTCAATCGCATTGAGGTTCACGGCCTGACCGACACGCCGCGCTTCACGGTCAGTTCCAGCTCCCATCAAGTGCAATTGCGAACTCAGTTCTCTGCGTTGGTAAACGGCGAGAATGGAGACACATTTCTGCAGAAAGTAATAGCAACTTTCTGGAAAACGACGGTGTGGTCGGAAGGCAGTGTGGCGGGAAAAGCCGGGCAGCCAGGCAAAACCGGTGCTGTCGAACTCGTGGCGAAGGATGGGCGAATCCAAGACGTTCTGTTGCTCTTCGCACGGTCGGAGCGAGCGCCAATGTCTGGGACAGTCAGCTTCCACGCTAAAATCCTCATCCCACCAGGAAGACGGCCATTCCTCGAGAAAGTTGAGTTGGACGGGGATTTCGGAATAGACGCCGGGAGCTTTACAAAATCCGACACGCAAGAGGGAGTGAACCACCTCAGCCAGGGCGCCCTCAGTGAAGAAGATCGTCACAAGACTGGAACGGAAGTGGATGATCCTGAGACGGTGCTCTCCGACTTGAAGGGACACGTTCTGCTGAGAGACGGTACGGCTAGATTCTCCAATCTTTCATTTAGTGTTCCTGGTGCCCTGGCCCAACTGCAAGGAACCTACAACCTGATCACCGAAAAAATTGATCTGCGCGGGACGCTAAAAACCGATTCGGAACCGTCGAATACGACGCACGGGATGAAGGCCCTGATGTTGAAAGTACTGGACCCGTTCTTCAAGAAAAAGCATGCTGGCTACATAATGCCCGTCAAGATCACAGGCACCTACGAGCATCCTTCGTTCGGACTTGACTTGAGTGACCGGGACGATAAGCAGCCTCACAAGCAGAACGCGCGCGCATCTCGATTTCCGGGGGATGCCGCAGACTGATTGAGTGACGCTGATTGGACGTAAAGATATGCAATTCCGCATAGTCGGCAGGCTGCTACTGGTGCTGGCGTGTTGCACAGCCCCGACTTGGGCAGCGCAAGACCCAGCGAGTACCGACGATGGTGGATGTCGGCAGATCGCAGGTCAACTGGAATCGTCGATACGCTGTAATCAGTCAATCTTGCGGCGGCCGTCTTTCTTCTCTTGAGCTCTAGCGATGTCGGCTCGTAGATCTTCGAGTCGCCTCTCAACGGACACCAATTCTTCTCGGGCGTTCGCGACTATATCCAGTAGCTCTTCGAGAGTTTCTTCCGGTGAGTTAGGGGGGCGTTTCGCTTTGGCCATGATTACACAATGTACAACCGAGGCAGGGGCGGCGTCGGCACGCCAGCGAACCGTAGAAGCAGATTTGCAAACGTCGATCCGTCTTGCTCGGCTCTCAGCTACTTCTGGGAGGCTTCACAGCCCTCCGTGACGTACCCCACCCTTTGAAGAGGCATGAGCACGGTGAGGATCTTGCTTTGCGGTTCGCCGAGATACGTTTGTTCAATCGTCTGTCCGTGGTTCATCGTTTGCAGCCGATTCATGATGCGGGCTTCGAGATCTGCCGTCGGTTTCATTTCGTTGCACCCTCCCATGTTCTCGGGCAGTTTCGCAAGCCGGTCTTCCATGCGTTTCGGGGCATTACACAGATACCTTGGCATCCGGAATTGTGGCTCCTGGGTCATCCTGGCGCAAGATTTTCGAGCCTTCACATGAAAATTTCCCTTGTCCGACGATTGAAGAACACCAGATGCATCGGAGTCTCACGAGCCAGGAACCAGTTCATTCCGTCGCCATCCTTTCTATTTCGCGCATAGCGGTTGCGATGTTGTCCTTATTGGGGCGCGTGTAATGCTGCAACGCTGTCATCGGGTTGGAGTGCCGTAGCAGTCCGGTGGAATTTAGCGCATCCTTAGAGGAAGACGTCAGCAAAGACGATATTCCCCGCCGGCACGGATACAGACCAGACCACGGGATACCGTGAGCCTTCATCGTCGGCGCGATCACTCTTTGCTTCAGGGTATCGAGATTCAGGGAAGTACCGACCGAGCTGCGAAGAATGTAGCCATCGAACTGATGCTTACCGTGCAGCTTTGTGAGAAGCGATCGCAAAGGCTCGATGCAAGGAATAGTCGCCGCACTCTCCGGGGTCTTTGTCCGACCTTCAACATTCCTCTCAGATGGCACGGCGAATCGTCAGCGTGGCGCCTGTCCAATCCGACCACAGCAGTCCACGCGACTCTGACGGCCGAAGACCAGCAAAGAAGGATAAGGCGACGGCAACTGCAGCCTGTAGGCTCACGGGCTGTAGCACGGCGATCATACGCAGCACAGTGGGCAGATCGTACACCGCTGGTGGATCTCGCCTCTCAGCCTTCACGAGGGCCTTTGCCTTCGGTACAGGATTTGCACCGACAACACCGAGCGCAACGGCGTGGTTGAAGATGCCGGAGAGGAACCACTTGACGTGACCCAGGGAGCACGCCCCAAGGCCACTGTTCGCCAAACGAGTCAGAAATTTGGTGAACGCCGGTGTGTCCAGATCAGCCAGGGCGGTCCTAGCGATGCCTGGCTCGATCTTCTTGAAGAGTTTTCTGTAGCAATCACTGGTGGATGCAGCCTTCGTGGTGCGTGTCCACGGCAGATAGCAATCCGCGAAGAACTCCTCCAGCGTGGTCTGCCCGGTGGCGAGAACCACATCACGATTTACACCGTCCATCACACGCGCCATTAGTCCAGCTACGTCTTCTTTCGTTCGGTAGACGGTGCTCTTCTTGCAAAGCAGTGTGCTCTTCTGCTTTCCGTCAACGTAATAACGCACACTGAAGCTCGTATCCGTCTCGATCAGTTGCCCCCGCTGTGTTCTCATAGCTCCCTCGCACACATTAGAATTTTTGAAATCATTGTCCCGCAAGGCTTTAGGCGGCTGCTTGGGGCGTACCGAAGACTTCCTTCCTCTTCCCGTGCGTGACTACGCCCGACCCGTGCCCAAGGTAAACCATGCCCACGACCGCGCTGTGAGGGGTAGCAAGGTGGCTCCCTTCAGGCTGTATGATCTTCGCCATACTTGGGCGACTCGGGCGGCAGAGGCGGGCATCGACCTTGTGACGCTGGCAGCCTCTTGGGCCATTCAAAGGTTCAGATGGTACTCCGCTATTCTCATCCCACCCCACAGCATCAGACACAGGCTGTGGAACGCTTAGAGCGGTTTGTGGCTGCCCGGCAGATGGAGTCTGTACTGCCGGAGCAGGGAGGACCAGCAGGGATGATTCAGTGAGAAACGACGGGGCTCGCTACAATTTCCGCTACAGTAGCGTTTCAGTCTCTGACCGCGGTATGCCTAAGTTATTGAGAAATTGGAGGCGCGGGTCGGAATCGAACCGACGTATAAAGGTTTTGCAGACCTCTCCCTTACCACTTGGGTACCGCGCCCCTCAACATTGAAAAAGCCCTCGCTAGCGCGGGGCTTCTCAATCAAAAATCTGGAGCGGGAGACGGGGGTCGAACCCGCGACATCGACCTTGGCAAGGTCGCGCTCTACCACTGAGCTACTCCCGCTCGGCGTGTTTGATTATAAACAGGTGGCGAGATTGCAGCAATGCACGGTGCTGTCTGTGCCGTTTTACGCATGAGCGGGGGCGCTCGCGCCTACATTTTCATGGATTCGGCGGTGATGCGGTTGCGGACGTCCCATAGGTCCTTGTAGAAAAGGTGCTCCATGCGCTGGTGCAGGACTTCTACCGGGGTGCCCATGGTGCCGACTACTCCGCCGCCAATGATGCGCTGCGCCAGCTTGAGGTGGTGAAAGCGGAACAGGTGGACGCGTTCGTCAAAGTCGAGGAGACGCTCCGCCACGTCATGCAGGGCAAAAAATTCCGCGTGGCGGCGGTAGAGGTCGTCCACGGTCAGATTGAGCTTGCTTAACTGGGACTGGAAGGCCTCGCCCAGACGCGGGCCGATATGCAGCAGTCCGAGGAAGCCGGGGGAATCGAGGCCGCTGCCGTGTCCCAGGCCGGCGCGAATCAGATGATAGTCATAGGGCGTGATGGTCTCCAGTTCGTGCAGCATGGAGATGGGATACTCCAGCATGTGATTGCCGCGGCGGAGCAGCCGGGCGGAGTTGAAGAAATCTCCTTCGGCGATCAAGGCGCGGGCCCGTTCGAGTTCCCACGCAACGCCTTTCAGCAGCAACTCGGAGGCCTGGTGGACGACCTGGAAGGTCATCTCGTCGGGGTGCAGGAATTCTTCCGGACTTTTCTGTAGCGACAATAGTTCATCGGTACGCAGGTAGCGTTCGTAGTCCGACGCGCCTTTGCCGGGCAGAATCGGTTTTCGCAGGTCATCCATGCTGCGCGCCCTTCCAGTCCGCAAACCGCCGGGTCAATGGGGATAGTCGAAGCGATATCCCTTGGGCTCGTTTCCGGAGAGATGGCGCGTGTTGTAGTCGAGGAAGTATGCGACGTGCGCGTCATCCAGCGGGAACGACCTGCCCTTGGGATAAGGATATGTGCCCATGGTTTTGAAGGGCAATGGATGGACCGTGTTGGCCTCAGCGGCGTAGAAGTCCATATCTTTTTCGTAACCGTTGGCGACGAAGAAATAATCCCGCACCCAACCTTGGGGCAACGCCGGAAGCTTCGCCGAATCGAAGTCGAGGGCTACTTCATCCCCAGATCCGAAGACGGCCAGCCGGTCGTCAAATCCCGTAAGCAGAGGACGCACGTCGCCGTAACGCGTGTATTCTCCCGCCGGTCTCGCATACGGTCCAGTCGGACTGGTTTTCTCGTAGACGTACAGCACGTTGCCGGGGGGCTGGTTTTCAACTTTCAGTGGGAAGCCACGGTAACGCAGATCGGCGCGCGCCAGTGGAACCGGCGTTAGGCGCGCATTGCCGTTCTGCTCCGTCCGATTGATCAGAATGCTGTCCCAATAAATCTGCAGGTTCGTAGTGATGCGGATGCGCCGCGTGCCCAGCGGCAACTTGTCCGTCAGATCGGCGGTCATGGTGCGCGGGCCACCGGCGGGGAAACCTAGGTCGTCAATTACGCGCACCCACTTTCCGCTGGCGTCTTGCGCCTCGACGTAAGGCGCGACTGGTTCGATCCCGGACTGGTACGCGGCGTACATACTCGTAGCGCTGAAGTACTCAACCTCGCCGTGCATCATCAGCCAGAGCGGGCCGCCGCGATAGGCTTCGCCGAAATCTAGCTCGAGCGTGTGCGTTTTAGTGAAACCCTGAAAGGGCAGGACGTCGAAGTCGCCAAAGTAACGATGCGCCAGCAACTCGGGCAAAACATTGTGGCCATGCTCATCCCGGGCTGCGGCAGGCGCCACGGCGCCGCGGCTATAGACAACCTTGAACGGCGGATACGGTGGGTTGCTGGCGAAATATTCGTTGGGAAATACATCCACCGCGCCGGGATGATCCACGGCCAGCAACCGCACCTGGTCGAGATATACGGCTTCTTCCAGCGGCTCCATGAAGCGGAAACTGAGTCTGCCTTCTTTTTCACGAATGGAGTTGCGGGCCACCTTGATATATTCCGTCGCCCGTGGGATGTCGCGCTGGCCGGGCCCAGTCCAGTGACCGACCACGCCCGCGCCCAACATGTCCCCCACCAGTCTGTAGTGCGTGCCGTCCCAGGCGAAAAGCGTGGGACAGGAACTGCCGCGGCGATCCATTTCGATAAAGCTGTGGTCTTTCATTCCGGCGATCTGAATTTCGTCTTGGATCACTCCGGAAGGCCACAGCATGCGCACCACGTCGGCCTCTTTGGCTTGACCGAGTCCGACGATGAAGTCGGTTGAGTTCTGTCCCAGGTAGCCAGACGATCCTGCGATCTCGAATTTCTGGCGATTCGCCCCAGAAAAGACCTCAACTTTTGTGCCAATCGCGCTCTTGTTGTCAGCCAAGCCCTTGAACGAAAGCCGCAGCCAGTTGTTCTTGTTGCCGCCTTCGTTGCGGAGCAGCACCACTGGCGCGTGACTCTGCGTGATGAGCAAGTCGGTGGCGCCGTCGCCGTCGTAGTCGCCGGTGATGATGGCGCGGGGGTCTTTCAGCTGAATCTTGTCGAGACCGACATCGGCGGAGACGTCTTTGAAGCCGTCTGGCCCGAGATTACGGAAGAGGCGGACTTCGCCTTTGCCATCGGCAGTTTCTCCTACCGCGACCAGGTCGATCCAGCCATCGTTGTCGTAATCGAAGGCGGCCACGCCCCAGGCGCGAGTCCAGTTCGTCGTTGGAAAATCAACTGAATCGAAGCTCTTTCCCTGATTGTTCTGCCAAAGCGTGATGCCTCGCGCACTCCACTGGGGGAAGGCGAGATCCATCCAACCGTCATGGTTGAAATCGAGTACCGCAACGGCACCCGGCGAGGAAGGAGGCATCGATCCGGCCCAAGGCTGCTTAAGTGGGAATTTACCTTCTCGCGGATTCTCGAAGATCAGGGACGGCACGAACGCCTCGGTTAGAACAAGATCGATGGCGCGATCGTTGTTATAGTCCGTTCCGACCGCCGCAATGCTGGGCATCGTACCTTTAAGGCCCGTCTCTTCTGTAGCGTCGGTGAACGTTCCATTGCCGTTGTTCCGCAATACGACATTCCGTCCGACGTTGTCGCTTGCCGTTGAAATCACAAATTTACGCGGATCATATTGGTTATCGAAACGGGTGACGTAGAGGTCAAGATCACCGTCGTGATCGTAGTCGATGAAAGTAAGGCCCATGTTCAATCCATCGCTCTTGATGCCTGCTGCGTCCGTCACGTCCCTGAACGTGCCGTTCTTCTCATTGTGCAGTAATAGCACGCGACCGTTAAGGCTGACGGCGAGATCGGTCGCACCGTCGTTGTCATAGTCTCCCGCGGTGCATCCAATCGCGTGAACGGAAGGATCGAGTCCGGCTTTCTTCGTGACGTCTTCAAACTTGCCATTGCCTGCGTTGTGATAAAGCGCCAGGCCGCCTTGCGGACCGTTGTCGGGGAGAAAAATGTCAGGCTTGCCGTCGCCGTCATAGTCAAGAAAACATGCACCCGGCCCGAGGAAAGAAGCCAGGTCACTGGCTGTTCCAGACGAGGGCTTCGACGCCAGCCCCGCCCTCTCGGTCACAGGCACGAAGCGCACCGCAATCGGCGGCAATGCCTTCTCCGCGGCCCCCACCGCTTCTTCCACCAGCGAATATTTTCCCTGATCTCCGTAAGCCAGTCCGATCGGCGATCCCAGTTTGCTCTGCGTGATGTGCTGGAAGCGCACCAAGTGTTCGCGGGCCTGGGCGGCATCACCGGACTGCTGGTAGGCGCGCGCAACGCCGAATTCGGCCGAAGCGTGCAGTGGATTCAACTTCAGCGCATGCTGGAACGCGTCAATGGCCTGCGGGTACCGCTTGAGCTGCGCCGATGCTGCGCCGAGAAAGTACCAGCTGTCGGCGTCGTTGGGATCGATTTCGGTGACGCGGCGAAAGGCGTCAACCGAGCCCTGCGGATTGTCCGAATTCTTGTATAACAAGCCCAGGCTGAACCACGCGTGGGGGTCGTCGGGCACATTCTTGCGGGCGGCCTCCAACAACACTTTCGCGGGATCGATGCGGGCCAGGTTCAGCAGGGCGATCCCCTGGTTTAGCGACGCGATCTGGAGTTTGGGGTCGAGAGCCGAGGCGTCCTGAAAGGCCTTGAGACCTTTTTCGAAAAGCTGCTGGTTCATGTACGCTGCGCCCAGATTGTTGAGGCGCGCGGCTTCGGAAGGGTCCGATTTGGAATGTGAGTCTTGGGGTGCGGCCGCAATAATTGTGGCTGCGGCCAGGGCGACGCAGGCGCAGAGCAACAGACTTCGCTTATTCATGCCAGAAATAAGTAAACCACAAAGCAGATACGGAAAGTAGGGCCGACCTCTGGCCGCCCAATAGGAGAGCGGGACGCCCTCCCGACAGCCGGCCGGACGCCGGCGCTACGGTCGAAACCCAATCAGATATTCGGATGCGCGTAACGACCGCACTGGTGTTCCAAAGCCGCTGCTACTGAAATGACCACTTCCTCTTGCCAGGGGCGCGCTATCAATTGCACTCCGATGGGCAGTCCTTCCGGCGACTTCCCTACCGGTACTGAGACAGCGGGAGTGCCTAGGAGATTGAACCATTCGGTGTAGCTCCAGGCGTCGAGATAGCGAACAGTCTTTCGATCAACCTGCCAGCTGCGCTCGCCATGCCGGAACGCTGGAATCGAAGCCACTGGACAGAGCAGGACAGGATAATCCCGCATCTGAGCAAACATCTTTATGCGTAGCTCGTCGCGCTGGATCCAGGTATCGAGCAAAGACTGGCCGGTATGAGACGGCTGGGCCGCCACTCTTCTGCAAAACTCTTTGAGCAGCGGGCTCAGGTCATCTTCACGGTCCCGAGTCATCGGACCGAGCACCATTCCGCCGGCGATGCCAAACAAGTTCCACCATAGCTTACGGGCGAGGTCGAGTCCTTCCGGCCGGAAAGGTTCTACCTGAAAGCCCGCACATCGCAGGGCCTCGGCGGCAGTTCTCACGGCCGCGCGCGTTTCCGGCGTGACCGGCGTGCGGCCGTCCTCTTCGAAATAGCCGATGCGGAAGCGCTTGAGATCATCGTCGGCGGGCCAATGTAGCGGCACCGGCGCGGCTGAGGGATCGCCATCATCCGGACCCTGGATGACCTCAAACAGGACCCTCAGGTCATCCATGTTGCGGGCCATCGGTCCGACGACGCCCAGCAGAGCGAAGGGCCCGACTGACCCGGGAAAATGTCCGGTCGCGGGAATGCGGCCGGGAGTGGGTTTCAGACCGCAGATTCCACTGAAGTGGGCCGGCTCACGAATCGAACCACCGCCATCGCTTCCCACTCCGCCGGCGGACATACCCGCTGCAATCGCCGCCGCTTCCCCGCCGCTCGATCCGCCGGGCGTGCGGGTGAGGTCCCAGGGATTGTTGGTTTGTCCATAAAGAAGATTGTCGGTCTCCCAGGCCATGAGCAGTTCCGGCGCATTGGTGACGCCGAGAATGACGGCGCCGGCCTGGCGCAGACGGGCGACCAGCGGGGCGTCCCGCTGACCCACGATTCCGGCGCGCAATTTAGTTCCGGCTTCCCAACGCAGGCCCGCGACTTCGATCGAACTCTTAATGCTGAGCGGGACGCCGTGCAACACGCCGAGTTCTTCCCCGCTACGAACTGCGGTTTCCGCCACCCGGGCTTGCCGCCGCGCGCTTTCGGCAGCAACGTGAACAAAAGCGTTTAGCTTCGGATTCAACTCCTGGATGTGGGTGAGATGCGCTTCGACCAGCTCAACCGGTGACAGTTTTTTCTCCCGGATTTGCTGGGCCATGGAGACAGCAGAAAGGAAAGTTAGGTCGGGCATGCGATCTCAATGAGGAGAAAATCGAGTCTAGCATGCGGGTGAAGGACCAATGCAGGGTACAGATCAGAAGAAAAGGGTTAGGAGGAACCTGCGGCTGCGCGGCGAGCTCTCGCAACCCGTACGACGGGGCGTGAGACTGCCTTCTTTTTGGAGTCCCGCTTGCCAAACCAGTGTTTCAGATATTTTCGCGAAGCCGGCGTCAGGCGGGAGAAGAGCATGCCGGCGCGTCCGCCATCGTCGGCCCAGATGATCTCGCCCATCCCCTCGACCATGTGAGCAGTGCCGGGCAAAACGAAGCGCAGCGGGACCTGCTGTACCGGTGGCAAGGGTTCGGGAGCTTGCAGTGCCATACCGTTCTGGTTCAAATCGACCACCATCGCCGGCAGCGACGCGATGCCGAACTGGAGGTAGACCAGCGATTCCAAACTCTGCCGTGGAGACTTCCTGCGGTCCGGACGCATGAAGCCCCGCCCGGCGCGCAGGCAGCGAACCATTTGCTCGACCCCGAGCGGCTTATAGAAGATGAAGTTGGCTCCAGCTTGAAAGGTTTCGGCGATTTCAGTCCGTGCCCCGATCATCCCGAAGATCACCGGGCGGTGCCGCGACGGTGCCAGGCGCGCCATCCGGGCCACCGTGGCCGCACCCGGCAAATCGAAGTCAATGACCAGCGCCGAGTAGTGCCTTTGCACCGTCAGGTCCAGCGCCTCGGGCGCCGACAGGCAGACTTCCTGTTCCATGCCCACGTCGTCCAGCGCCTTCCCCAGGACTCGCAGGTGCTTTTCCTCGCGGCACATCAGCAGGGCATTAAACGCCATAAGCTCGCAGCTTACGGTGGCGAGGGCCCGAGGTAAAGTAACCCCGGTAATCGCCCGCTGCTTACCGGAAATGGTTATTTCGGGCCGAAAAGGAGGAGCGGAGAGCACTTTTTGGCCAAAGCGAATATAAGACGAATGTCTTTTCTCGCAGGAAGGCCGTTCTCTTTCGTAATCTGCCGCGGCTAGGCAGGCAATGTCATAGTAGTCAATGACGTATGCCTCATTCCAAACAGGCAAATGACGAGCGGCGCGCCCCTCGGGTCAAGTTGGCCGGAACCGTCTTGGCTCTGGTCCGGCTGGAGAGCGGACGACAGATAAGGGCCCGACTGCACCAGCTTTCCTTCACCGGAGGATTGCTCCACCTCGACGCTCCTCTGGATGAAGGCATCAAGGCAGAAGTGATGTTTCACGTAGGCGGCAGCACGATACGTAGCAAGGTCGCTGTGCTTTTTCCCATGTGGGCCACCCAGGGCTGTCTGCAGCCCTTTGAATTCGCCGACCTCGGTGAAGATGACCGTCTGAAACTCAAAGCTGACCTGGAAAAGCTCTTGTTTTCTCCCGACGCTGGCACGGACGAGGAAGAGCAAGCTTCCGAAGCAGCCGCGGGTTCGGGAGAATAGTTGGAATTCAGCACTTGGCAATTAGCAATTGGCAATCAGCCATTGTTGTTTGGCTGCAACAGCCGATGCTTCTGCTCGCTTTGGCCGGTCGCGATCGCCTGATTCCGTCCTTCCTGATTCTCAATCTTCCAGATCCGCAATTTTCGCTAAACTAGTCCTTTGCAAACTCTGATTGGACGGAGTCCTATGGCGCACCAGCATTCAGCTCGTTTTCTACAGATCGTCGAAGATGCCAAAAAGCGGGTTCGAGAAGTGAGCATTGACGACATCAAATCCAGACTCGACCGCGGCGACAAATTTGTTCTGGTGGATGTCCGCGAGGAAAGCGAGTACGCCAACGACCATTTGCCGGGCGCGATTCACCTGGGCAAGGGCATCATCGAACGCGATATTGAAGAGCGGGTGCCGGAGCTGAACACGCCCATCGTGCTCTACTGCGGCGGCGGATATCGATCCGCGCTGGCTGCCGATAATCTGCAAAGAATGGGCTACACCAACGTGCTCTCCATGGACGGCGGCATTCGAGGCTGGCGCGAGAAACATTTTCCTTTGACGTCGTGAGGCCAGCTTACGTTTCACCCAGATTCGTATCCCGGCTGCGAAAACAAAGTACTTCCGTAACTTGATACTGGCTCTCGATCGCGTCAGCATGGAGTGGCGGAAAGGACGTTCACCGCATTTGGGGCGTGATGCCGTCAGACAACCAAGCTTCGGGGAAGAGTGCGTCAGGGGCGGCAGCGGCACCGGCGCGTGATCGCGTTACGTTAGAACGTCAGCTCGCGCAGGCAGGCACTCCTGATCAATGCTGTGTTGAGCTTTCCAAAATTTTTGGCGTGCGGCCCAACGAAGTCGCCCTGCTGCGGCTGGAGAATGGCTTACTGAAGTTTCTCTGTCCCTTTGAACTGAGCACGGCGGGATCAATTCCGATTTCGAGTTCATCCGCCGTGGCAGCGCATACTGCAGTCACCAAGAAAATCGAGTTGTTCAACAACTTCACCCGCGTGAAACACGCCAGCATCTTCGAGAGCATCAAGCCGGGCGGAGAAAAGGGTGAGGGGGACGAGGGCGAGCTTCGACCCGCGACGATTCATAAGTTGATGTCAGCGCCGGTCCTCGACAAATCGGACAAGGTGCTGGGCGTCATCCAGGTCTGCCACAAGGGCTTCGATCTGGTATCGGCCGGACCCGACTTCACTCTCGACGATCTTCAGCAGCTCGAAGTGGCTGCCAAGGCCCTGAGCAAGTGTGAGTTCATGCAGGCCAGTTCCTAGATCCTCACTTCGGCGGCAACCGGCGGCGGGATCGAGCGTGATTGCAAACAACTTCGAAAGCCTCGACTTCAAAACCAACGAGCGAAATTGAACGCGTTCTACCCGGAATTTGAGCCGGTGCCGGAGGACAAGGTCGGCCCCGACCAGCATCCGGCGTGGAATTCCTATACGTGATCAGCGGCAAATTGGAACCGATCATCTTCGCGTGCGGAAGAACCGGTGCGGCAGGGTGATGGTCACGGTTTGATCTCTTCGAGAATTCCACTAGCGGGCCCGCAGAGCCTCGTCGAAGGCCTGTTTCTGTTCGGAAGTCAGAGGGCGAACGCTTCCTTTGGGAAGTTGCCCGAGCGGCAACGGGCCGATGGCAACCCGTACCAGTCTCAGCACCGTAACGCCCAGCGAAGCCAGCATGCGCCGGATGTGACGGTTCCGGCCTTCGTCCAGAACGATTTCAAGCCAGGTATTTTTCTTACCACCGCGCAGAGCACGAACACTGACGACGCCCAGGAAGTCGCCGTCGTCTGTCCTGACTCCTTTGCCGAGCGATTCGAGCAGTGTTGCGTCGGCGACTTTGTTGATCTGTACGTGATACGTCTTGTCGAGGTGCGACGCCGGCGAAGTTATTTGGGCCGCCCATTCGGAATCATTGGTGAGGAGGAGCAGGCCTTCGCTTGCCTTATCGAGGCGACCGACCGGTGCGACCCAAGGCAGGGCCGCATCCAGGAACGCGTACACGGTTTGGCGACCCCTCTCGTCGGAAGCTGTCGTGACCGCCCCGCGAGGCTTGTTGAGCATGAGATAAACCTTGGCGGTGGCGGCGACCGGTTGGCCATCTACTTCGATCCGATCGTTCTCCGCATGGACACGCGCCTCGGGATCGCGACGGACTGTGCCATTCAGCCGCACCCGCCCGGCGAGGATCAGATCAAATGCCTCAGAACGAGAGCAATGGCCGAGCTTCGAAAGGGCCCGCGCCAAACCTACGTTCCGGGAGCGATTCGCGCTGGCCACGCTTCTCATGCTAAAGACCCATGCTAAATGACCGATGCTAAATGAAGAGAAAGCGCCAGTCGGTCAACCCAGGGCAATCCAGCTGCGATTTGACCTGGGAAAGTCATCACAAAAGGCAACAATGCCGGCTCGGATTGGTGTTAGGCTAGCTCATAAATATAGCGGGAAATACCGCGGACGACAGCGAACATCCTTGGTTTGCCTAATGAAGGGCGACAACCAGTCATGACTGAAAAGAAGACGACCGAGGAGAATGGCGCGGGCGATGGACGCCGGGCCGCGAAGAAGCCATATCTCAAGCCCGAGTTCCGCTACGAACGGGCATTTGAAACTATGGCCCTGGCCTGCGGCAAGATACGCGCGACGCAGGCTCTCTGCCGGTTCAACCGCAAAAGTTCATAGGACAGTTTCCAGTTTCCAGTAACAGTTTCGGCGCTCCTCCCCCCTGGGAATCTCTTCTGAAAACTGGAAACAAGGAACCGGAAACTGGGTTTCCCCCTTGTGGTAGCATCCTGCGCATGTTCAAACTACTGGTTGTGATGCTTAGCCTGATCGCGACAGCGTCCTCGGTCGCGGCCCGGTCGTCCGCCGATCTTCCCACCCGGAAGTATTTGAATCTGGCCGCGATCAAGACCATGGTCGCCGCCGCGGAAGCGGAAGCCAAAAAGCAAAATGTTGAAGTCACGATCTGCATCGTAGACGAAAGCGGCAACCTGCTTTTTCTCCAGAAGGCAGATGGCGCCTCGCTCAACACGATTCAATTCGCACAGAGAAAAGCCCGGCACGCCGCGTTTTACAGGGCCCCCTCAAAAAGTGGTGCTGATGCGATGAAAAAAGGCGATACCGAGGTGCTCGCTTTTCCCGATTTTTTCCCCAACCAGGGTGGACTGCCCTATCCAGGTGGACGGCCAGACCCTGGGCGGAATTGCGGCCAGCGGCGCCAAGTCCGAGATTGACGAGGCCATCTCACAGGCGGCGCTCGACGCGCTCTTCAAGAAATAGCGGTGGCGGAATTCCATCGAGACTAGCGGAAACGCTGGGATCTGGTTCAATACCGGGAACTCGTCGCAGCCCTTTGGCCGGAGCGGTGCGCGTCCACGCTACGGGAGGAATCGGTTCGATCAGCGCCAGCGGACTGAAACGCGAGGGCGACGAATACGCAAATGAGATGTACGGCAAATCGCCCGTGACCCTTCGGCTCGACGTAGCACGGGGCGTCGGAAAAATCGAATTACTGCCCATACCCAGAACGCGTAGCCGAAGGCCGTCCAAACTTAGGCTGTGAAACGGTTACTCATCCGAAGACTCCTCGCCACGACCAGACGCCGTCTCGCGCTGAAATCCGCCGCCCAGAATCTTGGCCACGGAAGTTAAGTCTTTGCTCAGCGCGCTACGCCACCGTCCCACGGAATCCTGCGCCAGCTCTTCCATGGTCTGGCCGAAGGACAACAGACTGGCCGCGACCTCGGTCTTGACCAGATCGCTCACAGAAGTCTCGATTCCCTTCTGGACGATCTTCAATTTTCCGCGGGCTTCATCCAATTGATGGTCAAGTTCCTTGGCGTTGCGTGTGCCCAACTCTTTCAGCACCACGTCGACCGCGCCTTCGAGTTGCACCCGCGCCGCGGATATCTGGTCGCTGGCCATTTGCGACAGCCGGGTGTCCATTCCGGATTCCAGCCGGGTTGCGGTATCGTCCAGCTGCGCAATGCGGCTGCTGAGAGAGGTAGCTTGCGCCTGCAACCGGGAGACCTCTGCGGCCACTGTGGATTGCAGCTTCTCCATTTCCCGCCGGTAAACCTCGTGCTCTTTGCCCAGCCGTTGCTGCAAGCCGCGGAAGTGCTCTTCATTTTGCTGATCGGCTCGAACGCCGGCATCCGCCACCTGCTGCTGAAACTTTTGTGCTCCAGAGTTGAAGTGCTGCCCTACCGCCTCGGCGATCTCATCGGACAATCCACGCGCATTCTGTTCGACGGTTTGCAGCTGCTCCGCCGCGTGCTGCCGGAATCCCTCAAGCGCCTGTCCGATTTTCTGTTCGATCAAGCTCTTGGCCGATCCCAGAACCTGCGCCGATTGCTCCTGGGTCTGCTTCAGAACTTGTGTCCCCAGATCTTCGCGCAGGCGTACCCACAATTTCTCTTCCACCTCGGGTGGAATATGCGACAGCGATATATCGAAGCGGCTGCGCTTGGCGTCTCCCTGGGCCGCCTTTTCCCTGAGCGCCACGACTTCCGCATGCAAAGGCTGGACGAACTCGGCCACGATGGCGCGCAGATCGCGCTCGGTAAGTTGAGGCTGGTTCTTGTCAGATACGATCTTCAGGCCGGGCGCGCCCGGTTGGCCTTTGTTCGCCGCAATTTTCCGTGTTGGCTGCGGATCGTCCGAATGAATCTCCATCAGCCGTCCCCAATCCTCCGGACAAACTTCCAGTCCCCAGAAATTTTCCGGCTGGTCCAGTTTCGCGGCCACCTGCCAGCCATTCTGACCCGCGCCCATCGGCTTGCAGTCCACCACGTGGGCCTTGGTCGCACCGCCTCCCTTTCGGCGAAACTGCACCGGAATTCCGGCTTCCAGACGCGTGGGAGAAAATATGGCGCAGCCATGCGCGCTGACCACCAGCGTTTCGCAGATTTCTGAAAAGGGAGCGCTCGGCTCCAGGCTGGTGACGGCGATGGGAAGGGTGATCGGCACTCTCGAGCTGCGCCGCATTGTCTCCGGAACATTCGCACTATGCATGGTGGCCCTCTTTCATGTGACCCGCTCTCACGGTGCTCTTTTGAAGAACTGCTCCGCTAGTAGACGCTCGCGGATGAAATCTCTGCACCCCTACGGTAACGCAAGCCGCGCCTGCAAAGGGATTCCAGTAGTTCCTCCCTGCGCTTCCAAGGGGGCAGTTACGTTACTCCTCCCTCGGTAACTGAGTAGTTTGACCGGACACTGTCCTTATTCGCGCCGGCGATGGCCAAGAAACTCACCCGCGCGGAGGGCTTCTCGGGTTAGGTTGAGTACAGCATCATTTACCGCGAAGGAATCCTAAGCAGCCATGACAAATTCTCTCCTGCAACGCCTTATCGAAATGTGCTGCCGGCACGAATTCACCTGGCCGCACGCCGGCATTCACGGCACCGCCTACCAGGCGTGCCTGTTGTGCGGCGCGGTATATTCCTACGACTGTTCCACCATGCGTCGCACAGGACGACTGGTGACACCGCCGGACGCAGGCCACCAGTCTCTGGCCGAGACACAACCAGCTGGCGACTAGAGAGCATGGCCGAAACCTTCGCTTTAGCGCTGCATGGACGACATCTGTTGCGCTGCAGCTTCAGCCGCTGAGGTACCTCAGGGGCTGAGAGCCAGCAAGTGAGAAGCGGCAATATGCAGGCCTGAAGGCCTGCTCCACCCTTAGACAACTCCCGCCTCTGACAATTTCCACCCTCTGGCACTTGAATCCTGCGCATTCCGAGCTACACAGGAATGCCGCTCAAAAGCGCCACGGATTCCAAACAACCTCGGCTGCTGCCGCGGAAGTACAACACCATCCGTTTCCCGCCGATATCTTGCGGATGCCGATGTATGTGCCCAGAATCAGGCGGGGGAGCGTTACTACCGTGAAAATACTGGTGGTAGACGATTCGAAACTGGACCGGCGGCGCGTGAGCGACTGTCTGGAGGAGTCCGGCTTCGAGTATGTCGTCGCGGAAAACGGAATTGACGCGTGGGAAATTCTTCAGGCGCCCGACGCTCCGACCTTTGCGTTGCTGGACTGGGTGATGCCTGGAATTGACGGCATCGAACTGTGCCGCCGTATACGCGCGCTCGGGTCAAGCGGAAACTATATCTACACCGTCATGCTGACGGCCAAGGACCGAAAGCAAAATCTCCTCACCGCCATGGACGCCGGAGCGGACGACTATCTGGCCAAGCCAGTCGATCCTTGCGAATTGCGGGCCCGCATCCTGGTGGGCAAAAGAATTCTTGACCTGCAGCAGTGCCTCAGGTTTTCCGCTACCCACGATTTCCTTACCAATTTGCTGAGCCGCGCGGAAATTCTTGCGTCGCTCGAGCGCGAACTGGTCCGGACCCAGCGGGAAGGCCGGGCGGCGGGAGTGATCATGGCCGACGTGGACGGCTTCAAGCAGATCAACGACACCCTGGGCCATCCCGCGGGAGATGCGGTGCTGGCGGAAGTTGCCCGCCGTTTGAAGTCGGATTTAAGGCTCTACGATGTAGCCGGGCGCTACGGCGGCGAAGAGTTCATCCTGGTGCTGCCCGGCTGCGACCTGCACACCACCGCCCGCCGCGCCGACGAGATTCGCCGCCTGGTCGCCCGCGGACCCATCGTGACGCCGGCGGGATCAGTCTCCGTTACCGTAAGCATGGGCGTAACCGCCACCCGCGTCGATTCGGATTCAACCCTCGAGTCCGTGCTGCAGAGTGCCGACGCGGCCCTTTACCGGGCCAAGAAAGCCGGCCGCAACCGGGTCGATGGTTTTTCGCTCAATGTCCGAGTGGACAAGCGCTCGAGATAGTCCACTCCGCCAATCTAGCGTTCCGACTACCAACCCAGAGCACGACCCTCGACGCTTAGCCCTTGATGAACTGAATATCCAGCGTGATATTCACGTCGTCGCCCACCAGGATTCCGCCGGTTTCGAGCCCGGCGTTCCAGGTCAGCCCGAAGTCCTTCCGGTTGATGCGAGCCGTAGCCTCGAGTCCGATGCGCGTGTTGCCCCACGGGTCCTTCGTCGGAGCGCTCGGCCCTTCGACTTCAAATACAACGTTTCGAGTCACGCCATGGATGTTCAGGTCGCCCCCGACCGTCAGCACTCCATTTTTCTTAGAGACGCGATTCGATTTGAAAGTTAGAGTGGGGAATTTCTCTACGTCGAAGAAGTCCGCGCTCTTCAGATGTCCGTCGCGTTGCGTGTCGCCGGTGTTGATCGTTGCGGAATCGAGCGCCACCTCGACGACTGACTTTGCCAGGTCCGCGCTGTCGAGCTTCAATGTGCCGGTAACGCCTTTGAACTCGCCCTTTACGTTCGAGATCATCATGTGCCGGACTTTGAACTCGGCATGGGAGTGGACAGGATCGACGTTCCAGATTGTGGCAGAGGTAACTTCAGGTGCAGTTGCGGTGGTCATATTGAATCCTCCTGTCATACAGATGATCGTTATAACGAATAGATTCAGGGAAATATGCCTCGAGTTCTATCCCCTGCTATTCCAATAGCTTACAGTGGGATTTGCTTTGGTTGTGTGGAGACTGGATATGCCAGATGCCGGACAGTCGGTGTGCCGCGAATCAGGCTTTGGACTCTCTCGGTCACTTCGCTGTCGGCGCGAGTGAGGCGTTCGTGCTGGCGTAGGTGTTCGGCCCAGGAATCTACGAGAAACTCTTCCAGGAAACGGCTCGGACTTTCGACGTCCCGGAAGATTCCCCACTGATAGGCGCCGTCCCGACGGCGGATGCGCTCATAGCCGTGCATGGCCCGCAGAAAATCCTCTTCCCGCTGCGGCTCTACGTCGTACTCGACCGTGACCAGAATCGGGCCGGAATCGGCGATAGCCGAATTCTGGTCCAGCATGTTGGGCGTCCGCCAATGGGCCCATGGCGTGAGGTCAGCGGTGGGATCGGGCAGCTTGAAGAACAATCCTAATGCCGTAGTGGCAATGGTTCCGGTGCCGACCCACATCAGTGCAGCGCGTATCCCAATTTTTCCCGCCAGCGCGCCCCACGCGGCGCTGCCTCCGGCCATCGCTCCCTGAAACACCAGCATCGAGACGGCAAGGACGCGAGCACGCACCCAGTCGGGAGCAAGATTCAGAATGATTACATTGAAAAGTGAGATAAAAACGATCCACGCGGCACCGGCGATGAGCATACTCGCGCCGAGTGCGGGCAAACCCTGCAACATCCCTGCGGCGATGGTGCCGAGTCCGAAAACGAAGACTCCGCTCGACGCGACTGTCTCGGCAGACCATCGGGAGCGAGCTCTTTGCATGGCCAGCGCACCCAGCACGGCTCCCAGACCGAAGCAACCGAGCAGCAGCCCATAACCCAATGAACTGCGATTAACGCTGTGGGCCACGGAGGGCAGCAGCGCGAGAAGCGCGCTGGCAAAGAACATGCCTACGCCCGACCGCAGCAACACGATGCGAACTGCCGGCGAGTAGCGCACATAGCGGATGGCCGCGGCGGTCGCGCCGCCCAAGGTCTCCGGTGGCGTGGATCGTTTGCGCGGGTGACGCTTCCAGCGGGCGATGACCACGATGACGCCGAGAAAGGACACTACGTTGATAGCGAATGCCGTGCCCACTCCTGACGCGGCGATGACAAGACCGGCCAGCGCCGGCCCGAGGGCCCGGGCAAAATTAAATTCGATGCCATTGAGCGCAGAGGCCGATGCGAGATCCTCCTTGGCAACCAGTTCGGGCAAAACTGCGCGCCAGCTCGGACTCTCGAACGCGTCGCCGGCGGAGAGAGCAAAAGTAAGGATGAGGAGCAACAACGGAGTCATGAGTCCGCCGATGGTGGTAGCGGTCAGGACAATCGCAACGCTAACCATCCACACTTCGGTGAACAAGATCAGCTTCCGGCGATCCACAATGTCGCCGATCGATCCCGCCGGCAGGGCGAAAACAAAAAATGGCAGAGCACTTGCGGTCTGCGTGAGGGCGACATAGAGCGGTCCGGCGTGCAGCGATATCATGAGCCACGCCGCGCCCACACTCTGCATGAATGTACCCATGTCAGAAACGACGTCGGCAATCAGAAGATTGCGGAACGCGGGCGCGCGCAGGGGTCGCCACAGGGTGGGTGCGTCCTTCGTATCGTGGCTGGCAACGCTCAACCTTTGACTCCTGCCCTTGCTCTTAACAGTTTAGTGGCTCAGGTTTTCAACACCTTCCCCTTCTCGGCGTCATCCGGAGGGTCTGCGGTCCCGAGCATCTAGCGTGCGGTGGCACCACTGTCGACCAGCAGCACATCCGCGCTTCACGCCAGATGCTTCGCAAGCTCAGCATGACGCCCGTGATCAGAGAAAGCAGGCCGCTGTGCTAGAAGCTAGCGAATACGCACCGTAGATGTCCAGCGGACCAGAGTCGGGCGGCAATTCTCAGGCAGGTGGAGCGGTCAAGGGTGGTGGAGCAGTCAAGGGTGGAGCGGGCCTTCAGGCCTGCATACAAATACGGTCCAGCACCGGGCTTCAGCCCCTGAGTTACCACAGCGGTGAAGCCGCATCATCGCGCTCGCTTAAGTGCCGCGCTGACGCGCTGCTCCACCCTAGATCACAGAGCCGCCATTTGAGCCGCCTGATGCGATCAGCTAGACTTTGGCCGTGCTTAATTGGCCGTACTCACGAGGAGCGGACGGTGGCAACGAGACAGATTCACGCACAAAGGTTCAGCGCGTAACGTCTTCCAAACCATTTGCCGCGGTGTTGGCAAAAGTTGATGCGGCGATCGGCCATCCCGATATGAAAGCATTTTCGAGTGACGTTGCTGCGCCAAAACGTACTCGGAACCGGAAGAGATCGTTCACAAAGTCTGGGGCCGTTCAGAGCTCATGGAGTTCGCCCGCTTTGATATGGCGCAATCCTGCGGAAAGAAAAAGGAACGGCGCGGAACAGCGTGCGTCTCGTTGCCGGCAGTCCGCTCATCATGAAACGCATGGTCGAACATGTGCCCGACGCTGGCTCTTATGCCCCGGTAACGATCCTGATTGGCGAACGCACCGATGGCGTAGATCTCTCTTATGACCGAATGGCCAGTTTTTTTGACCCCTATAGAAACGAAGAAGTGCTGAAGGTGGCACGCGATCTGGATTCAGAAGTCGAATCTCTGGGACGGCCGCAGCCGCGTAGCCTGGCTGGGATGTCCTATTCGGAGGATGCTTCGTGCACAATCACGCAGACGTGCAAAACCACCATCACTCGCGTCACGGACAGTCACACGGTCACTCCCACACCGACCCTTCCCGAGTCTCCTCGCGCCGCGACTTTTTGCGGGTCCTGATGGGAGGTGCACTCGCTGGAGTCTCTGTGATCGAACTCGCCTATCATCGCGCCGCCTGGGCGCGTGCAGCCTTGCCGGATGTGGGCCCCAGCCTCTTCGACCTGGAGAAAGTCGCGGAGGGCGTCTACCTGGCGCAAGCCCGGCCCCAGACCATGATCAACTCGAACTCCGCTATCTTCGTGGGGTCTAAAGACGTGGTGGTCGTGGATAGCCACTCGAAGCCATCGGCCGCAGCTTCGTTGATTCGACAGATCAAGCGCGAGATCACGGAGAAGCCAGTCCGCTATGTCATCAACAGTCACTTTCACTGGGACCATACTCAGGGCAATCATGCCTATCGCATGGCCGAAGAAAAAATCGATTTCATCGCCACCGGTACGACCAAGCAACTCATGTCGGACCTGGCCGTGTCGCGAGTGAAGGCGTCTTTGGAGCAGACATCAGCGCAGGTTGAGCAGCTTCGAACCCGGGCAGCGGCTTCGACTTCGGCGGAGGAAAAGGCCTTTTGCGCTGACCAGATCGCTCAGATCGAGGGTTACCGGGATGAACTCCAGAACTACACGCCGGAACTGCCGACGATCACGTTCGACCAATCGTATGTCATCCAGGACAAGGCCCACGATCTTAATATCAGCTTCCATGGGCACGCGCACACCGCTGGAGATCTGGTCGTCTTCTGCCCACAGAAGAGGGCCATCGCCACCGGTGATGTGATCCACGGTTTCCTTCCTTTCATCGCAGACGGTTTCCCCAAGGCGTGGCCGGGAACGATTGATGCAATCGGCCGAGACGAGTTCGACCACATTTTGCCCGGACATACTGCTCTGCAGACGGGTCGAGCGGTAATGCTGAGTATCCGAAACTATATCGAGGAACTGAGGGGGAAGGTAGAGGACGGCAAGAACGCGGGAAAGCCGGTCGTGGAGCTGCAGAAAACCATCACGGTCGCTTCGCTTAAATCGCTGCAGTCGAATGGGTACGCGGAACTTTTGATCCGGAACAACGAGCGCTTCAATCCCCACTTTGGCAAGATGGCACCGCTGCAAGACGGCGTGAACACCAACATTCTTGAGATCTATAACAACCTTGGGCGATAGGATTGTGCGTTCATTAGGCTGAACAGTATCCGCGAGAAGGCGTTCAGAGGATATCGGCGATATCGTTTTTTCGAGGTTACAATCGGAATCCTTGGGGTGTGGAAGTCGTGCAAACAGCAATCGCCGTCCTCGTGTTGATTGTCGCGCCGGTCACGCTGTCGTCGGGGCAACAGGAAAAGACCCAGCGTCCCAGTCCGCCGGCCTCGGCCAGTTGCAAGTTTGACGACGGCAAGACCATCAACACTGACTACTCCAGTCCCCGCATGAAAGGCCGCACGATTTTTGGGGGACTTGTTCCCTACGGCCAGGTATGGCGTACGGGCGCAAACGAAGCGACGACCTTTGTGACCGATACCGACTTGAGCGTGGGCGGCAAGGAAATCCCGGCGGGAAGCTACACCCTGTTTACTCTCCCCGCCGCCGACAAGTGGGTGCTCATTATCAGTAAGAAAACGGGCGAGCCCGGCACCCCGTATCGAGAAGGCGAAGATTTGCTGCGAGTGGACATGAAGGTCTCGCAGACGGAATCACTCGTGGAGAACTTCACGATTGCCTACCATAAGAAGGACGCGACTTGCTCTCTCACTCTGAGTTGGGAGCGCACCCAGGCCTCGGTGGACCTGGCGGAGAAGAAACTCTGCTGGCCAACCACGTCGCCGTTAACTTACTCGTGTCCTGATCAGTAGGATAAAGGCGACGATTCGCGGTTGGGCATCTTGATTTCGACATCTGAATAATAGAGAGGCCTTTTGCAGAAAAACACGGTGAAGGAGCGGCTTAAGACGGGCGGCGTGGTGTACGGAACTTCTCTGGGAGGATGTCTCGAGCCCGAGACTTCAATCGTGCTCGCGGCGGCGGGTGTGGAATTCTTTTTTATCGATACAGAGCATTCCACGACCACCTATCCGCAGATTCAGGGTTTGTGCCGAACCGCGCGCGGAGCGGGCCTCATTCCGCTAGTCAGGGTTACGCAAAACGAACCTTCGCTGATATCACGCGCGCTCGACGTCGGAGCCATGGGAATCATTGTCCCGCGTGTCCATTCCGCGGCCGAGGCGCGTGCTGCCATGGATGCATTGAAATTCCCGCCGCTGGGACATCGGGGATATGGACTGGGAACTATCGTGACTGATCTCAAAGGCAATTCTGCGCAAGAAGAAGTCAACTCGGCAAACCGGGAAACCATGGCAGTGATGATGATCGAAAGCCAGGAGGGCGTGCGGGCGGTCGAGGAGATCGCGGCGGTCCCTGAAGTTGACGCGCTATTTGTTGGACCTTATGACTTGTCGCTGGCACTGGGCATTCTGGAGCAGTTCGACAGTCCGCTGTTCTTGACGGCGCTGGAGAAGGTGATCAAAGCAGGGGCCAACACCGGGATCGCGGTCGGCCTGCAGTCGAAAGATATGACTCTGCTGACGCGGGCGCGCGAAATGGGCGCAAGGTTCATTATCTACAGTAGCGATTATTCGATTCTCCTGTCCGGATACAAGGAAGGCATTGCTCGATTGAAAGGCTGATTCTGGTTTGCCATCCAGGCGGAGATCACCCGGCTGATTGGGCCACGATGAGTTCTTCCGCGCCATCACTGCGAAAACCGATCCTGCTGCTGATCTTGGCTGCCTACCCGGCACGCATGCCGGCGCAGGACGCGTCGCCCGTTCTCCGCACCGCCACGCCGGTTCGCGACGCCGACGCCGTCTGCGGCAAATGCCATCAGGAAATATTTCGCAAATATCTGCGAACACCCATGGCAAACGCCAGCGGCCTGGCTTCAGATCGGAAATTTACTGGAAGCCTCCATCACGCAGCGTCAGGAATTGACTATCAGGTATCGAATAAGGATGGGGAACTCTGGCTCAACTATTCGCGTCCCGGAGATCCCGGCCTGCAGGGCAGCCAGAAACTCGATTACTTTCTCGGTTCCGGGCATCTCGGCATTACATATCTTTATTCCGTGAAAGGTTATTTTCTCGAGTCGCCCGTGGCCTACTACGCCGAGTCGAAAGCGTACGACATGAAACCCGGACTCGGCAGCTTCCCTACCATGCCCTCGGCATTGCCCATGACGCGTGGGTGCATGCGTTGTCACATGAGTGGCGTGCAGCGGGAAGACCCCGGGACGCGGAATCACTTTAAGGGCCTGCCGTTTCTCCATGGCGGGGTAACTTGCGAGAGCTGTCATGGGGACAGCACCCTGCATGTTTCGACTTCCGGCAAAGCTCAAGTGATCAACCCGATAAAGCTAGACGCCGAAAGGCGGGACTCGGTCTGCATCAGCTGCCACCTGGAGGGCGACACGCGAATCGAACACGCCGGCCGCTCGGTCGATGACTACAAACCGGGGGAGCGCATCGCCGACTACCTTTCTTATTTTGTCTACGCCGACGACAGCATGGTGAGCCGCGGCGTGAGCGAAGTTGAAGAATTTGGCCTGAGCAAGTGCAAGAGAGTCAGCGGCGACCGCATGTCGTGTATGAACTGCCACGACCCGCACTATTCTCCGCCTCTCGAAGAGCAGGCGACGTTCTATCGCAAGAAGTGCCTGGCGTGTCACACAGCGCCGAAGTATACGACGACCCACTTCAGCATGAATCCGGACTGCATCAGCTGTCACATGCCGAAGGGCAAAGTGGAAAAGGTCCCGCACATTGCCTGGACCGATCATCGCATTCGACAGAATCCCGATCAATTTGGGGCCACCGATTCATCGTCCGCCCGCGAACTGGTTTCGTTTTCTCGTCAGAATGCCAACCCTCGCGATCTTGCGCTGGCGTACTACGATCTGGTGCTTGGCGGCAAGGCTTCAGAGAAAGAACGTGCATGGAGCTTGCTTCTGGCGTCGCGGAATTCTTTTCCGAATGATCTTCCGGTGCTGAACGCCCTCGGGTATCTGGCTCAGCTCAGGGGAAATAATTCCCAAGCCATGGACCTCTACCGGGAGGTATTGAAGCTGGACCCGATTGATCTGACAGCAACCAATAATCTAGCCATCCTGTTGGCAAAATCGGGACAGCTGAAAGATGCACAGACCCTCTGGAAGAAGACCTTCGATCTGAACGAAGATGTGGATGAGCCCGGCATCAATCTTGCCCTGGTGGAATGCATGCTGGGCGACAAAGATGCCGCGCGACAGGTGTTGCAGCGCGTATTGGTTTACAGCCCCGATCAGCCAATCGCCCGCCGAAAGCTTCGGGCGATCCAGTCGGGCCAGGAGACTTGCGCCGCTCCGTGAGGAAAGAGGCAAGGCGCGCAGCTTATGGAGCCGTATAATCTAGCGGGCGCGACACTGCGAGAGCATCTGTTCAACCTATTGAACGAGTTGATCAGGCTGCCGGTAGTCCTCAGAATGCGTGGGTCGGCTCCGCGGGTGGTTGTGAGGCCCCAGCTTGCTATCGTCTTTTGATCGGAATCGCCGGGCATGGTTTGTGAACCGAAGCTGGGCCCTTCCAAATGCAGTTTCCTTCGGGCTTGCCCTCTTAACTTTCCTGTGCCCGCTAAGTCTTTCCCAGAATTCGACGCCTTCTGATACTTCAATCCCGAGTCCGGGGAAGTTCAGCGATGTGACTTCGGCGCTCGGAGTGAATTTTCAGTACCTGGCCTCGCATACGTCCAAGAAATATCTGCTGGAAACAATGGGCTCGGGGGTCGCTCTATTTGACTACGACAATGACGGCCGCCTCGATCTCTTTCTGATCAACGCCGCGCCCCTCACCGACTCCATGGCTACCGATGCGATCCCACAAAAGAATGGACCGGCATACTGGAATCGCCTCTACCACCAGAAGAGCGATGGCACGTTTGAAGACGTCACGGAAAAAGCCGGGCTGCAGGGCATGGGATATGGCATGGGCGTTGCGGTCGGTGACTACGACAACGATGGATACGAAGATTTGTACGTGACGGCTTACGGTAGCAACCGTCTTTATCACAACAATGGCAACGGCACATTTTCTGATGTGACCGAAAAGGCGGGCGTGGCAGGCAGTGGCTGGTCTACCAGCGCGGCCTGGGTGGATCTGGATAACGACGGCCTGTTGGATTTAGTCGTGCTTCGTTATCTGAAGTGGGATTTCAAAGACATCTTCTGCGGCGAGCATCGAGAAGGATACCGCGCCTACTGCCATCCCGATTTGTTCCATCCCATATCGCCTCTGGTTTATCACAATGATGGAAATGGCAAATTCTCCGAGGTTTCGGCAGCGGCTGGGTTGTCCAAACCCGGCAAAGGCCTGGGAATCGCAATGGCGGACTACGATCGCGATGGACATGTTGATCTCTTCGTGGCCAATGACTCGATGTCGGAGTTCCTGTATCACAACAAGAAGAATGGAACGTTTGAGGAAGTCGGACTCGCTTCAGAAGTCGCGGTTGATGGCGACGGCCACACCTACGCCGGCATGGGAGTGGACTTCGCGGACTATGACAACGACGGCTTTCCCGACCTGGTTGTGACCGACCTTGCGAATCAGAAATACGCGCTTTATCACAATAACGGCAATGGCAATTTTTCCTACGCGACCGATGCTTCCGGTCTCGGAAGAATGACGCAGATGCATTCCGGCTGGGGTATCCGGTTCTTCGACTATGACAACGATGGGTGGAAGGACCTTATTATTGCTCAGGGACATGATCTCGACACAATCGAACTGCAGTCGCCGCAATTTCGCTATCGCGAACCAATGTTGCTGGCGCGAAATTCGGGGCGCCGGTTTGTTGATGTCTCCGCCAGTGCGGGGAGTGTTTTTTCTTACCCCTGGGTTGCACGCGGACTGGCGACTGGCGACATTGATAATGATGGGCGAATGGATGCAGTGGTTACGACTAACGATGGTCAGGCCCATATTTTGCACAACGACACTTCCACCGCTAACCATTGGCTGACCTTGCGACTTGTCGGACACAAGAGCAATCGGGATGCGATTGGGGCCGAGATTGAAGTAGTGACTGCGAAAGGCAGCCAATTCGCCATCGTCACGACCGCGAGCAGTTATCTTTCTTCCAGCGACAAGCGGGTACATTTTGGGTTGGGAACGGATAAGGCTTCACAAACGGTCAAAATTCATTGGCCCAGCGGGATTTTGCAGACGTTGAGCAATGTGCCCGGCGATCAGATTTTGCAGGTGGACGAGCCAGCGAAGTAGCGGCGCGCTACCTCGCGTGGTCTAGAGTGCGCTATGCGTTGCAGCACTTCATATCGAAAATTGGCGACGAGCTTCTTCTCTCGTGCCGCGGGTGTCCTTGTGTACGGGTTGCTCTGGCACTCTGTAGTATCCGCACAGAATCCTGGCGGCATGGGCCAGACACCCTCCGATGCGGGCGAAGCCAGCGGGCCAGCCCACGCGCCGGTGATGGATATACAGAAGAGGCCAATCACCGCCGGCGGATTTGTGGACGGCGCTCCCGTCGTTTTCGTTGATATCACGCAGCAAGCCGGCCTGGACAAATTTCATCACCGTTCAGGGACTCCCGAGAAAACAACGATCATCGAATCCCCCGGTTCTGGTGTGGCGCTTGTGGACTTCGATAACGATGGCTGGCTCGACATTTATTTATTGAACGGGTCAACCGTGCCTGCCCTGAAGGGTACAGAGGCGCCGCCTCGCGCCATGCTGTTTCGCAATAATCATGATGGAACCTTTAGCGATGTCACCGCCAAGGCGGGCGTGGCCAATGAGCGATGGGGTTTCGGCGTCGCTGTCGGCGACTACGACAATGATGGCTGGCCCGATATTTATGTCGCCAACTATGGCAAGAACCGGCTCTATCACAACAATCACGACGGAACCTTCACCGATGTCGCGGAGAAAGCCGGCGTGGCTTTGGGAGGATGGTCAACCGGACCCACGTGGGGAGATTACGATCATGACGGCTTGCTGGATCTGTTCGTTCCCGGCTATGTGAGGTTCGACGTGGACCATCCACCTCGCGGCGGCAAGCTCTGCCAGTTTCGAGGAATGAACGTGTTCTGCGGTCCGCAGGGACTGCCGGGGGAGAGCGATCATCTGTTTCACAATAATGGCGACGGGACTTTTAGCGACGTCGAGCGTGAAGGCTGGCGTGTCGGATCCTGCCGGACTTTACGGGCTCGCATCCGTGTTTGTGGATGTAGATGACGACGGCTGGGTGGACCTGGCGGTCGCGAATGATTCCGTGCCCAACTACCTTTATCGAAACCGGCACGACGGCACGTTTGAGGACATCGGTCTGGCGTCCGGATTTGCCCTGGCCGACGATGGACATGCGCAAGCTTCGATGGGCATCGCCGTGGGTGATTACAATCGCGACGGAAGAGTTGATTTCTACCTGACCGCTTTCTCCGACGATTACAATGCGCTCTATCGCAACGACGGCAGCGGAAATTTTTCTGACGTGGCCTACCGCGCGGGATTGGGAACTCCTACTCTTCCTTTCCTGGCGTGGGCAACCGGGTTTCTGGATTTCGACAATGATGGATTGCTGGACATTTTTGTAGCCAACGGGCACGTTTATCCGACCGTTGACCAACAGGAATGGGGCATCACCTACCTGCAGCGGCCGCAACTTTTCCGCAATCTGGACGGCAACAAGTTCCAGGAGGTCCCACCCGCCACCGGAAGCGGGCTGGCAGACGTGATTTCCGCGCGGGGCGCGGCTTTTGGCGATCTGTTCAACGACGGGCACATGGATGTCGTCATCAATAATATGGACTCCACTCCCACGCTGCTGCGTAATGCGGTCAAGAACTCTAACCACTGGATTGCGTTCCAGCTGGTGGGAGGGGCGAAAAGTCCGCGTGATGCAATCGGAGCGAAAGTTTTCGTTACGGCGGGGGGAGTTCGGCAGCGCGGGGATATGTACAGCGGCGGGAGTTACGGTTCCAACTCCGATCCGCGTCTGCATTTTGGATTGGGAGCGAGCACGGCGATCGACAAAGTAGAAGTCTATTGGCCCAGCGGAGCCAAAGAAACATTTTCGGTTCCGGGTGTCGATCGCTTGGTCAAACTGGTGGAGGGAACCAGGGAGTCGTTGAGAAATAAATCTGATCACGGATGGCGTAGGGGACTGTTGTGACTTACTGGGGAGGATTTGGCTGAACGCGCGCCGCGTGGGCTTCTTTATCCAGGCGCTCATAGATCGCATTTTCGTTCTGCGCTTCCTGCGCCTGACCGGTCAGGCGATAGGCCCGGGCCAACTGGAAATGGATCGCTGCATCATCCGGGCTAAGTGTGATGGCTTTACGGAAGTCTGCGATGGCTTCTTGGGGCTTCTGCAAAGAAACGAGCGCGCGGCCACGAATGGTTAGTGCGTCGGCAAGATCGGGCTTGAGCTCAAGGGCGTGATTGGCGAGCCGCAAGGCCTCCTCGGGGTTGTCAGCAAGCAAGATGCGTGCCAACTCCCATTCCGCGCGGTAATCATAAGGGTTGTGTTCGAGCGAAGTCTTGTAGGCTTTGACCGCAGCCTCTGAGTTCCCCGCCGCCCACAAGGCGTGGGCGTATCTGTAATAAAGGTCGGGGACGTCCGGAGCGCGATCTATGGCCCGCTTGTAATGTTCGGCGGCGTCGGGATAAAGCTGCTTGATCTCCGCGACTTTTCCGAGAAGCAATTCCAGCAGATAGGAGTTCGGGTCCACCGTCTGGATCTTTCCGATGGTGATTTCGGCCAGGCTGGAATAAACACCGCCCAATGTGTAGAGGGCTTCGGTGTTGTTGGGATCGTCACGCAGAAGCTTGTTCAATATTTCGCGGGCGCCGTCAAAATCCTTGAGTTCCACCAGGCTTCGCGCCAGAAACAATCTCACGCTGAAGTCCGCCGGATTCAACTGCGACGCTACCTTGAGTTCGCGGCGCGCTCCTTCGTAATCCTGGCGCTGGAACAGAACAAATCCCAGAAGAGCCCGTGGAGGCTCGAGTTTTGGTTCGAGCTGGCTGGCCTGGCGTAAAGGTTTGACGGCCTCATCGAGGCGGCCCTGCTGGTAGTAGAGACGGCCGAGGTTGTTGTAGGCAGCGGCCAATTTGGGATCGAGCCCTATGATTTGTTCGTACTTCCGGATGGCCTCATCGGGGTGCCCAGATTTCTCATCCCGTCTGGCTTGCTCGTAGAGTTGCTGGACTTGATCGGTCGGCTGCTGGGAAAAAGACCGCGTGGCGAAGGCCAGAAGCAATATAAAGATGAGAGTCCCAGTTCTTGACCCGGCCTTCACAATCCCTCCGCGGCTTCCGCAAAAACCCTATTGTAAGCGTTCTGCCATGGGAAGGCTGGCAGAGGTTTGTGGTGGGACGGGCGGGACGCCCGTCCTCCACTACAAATAAAAACTCCGCACGCCTCGAAACTGCGTGCGGAGGAAGAACCGCGACGGGGGTGAGTCGTCCTTGCGGTTTAAAAATCCAGTCGTAGAGCGAATTGGATTACACGTGGCGCGTTGAATTGGCCAGTAACCTTGCCGAATCCTCCGGTGACCACATCGTTGAAGTTGGAATCCGGATTACTGAACACGACCCGGTTGAAGGCGTTGAAGAACTCAGCGCGGAATTGCACCGTGGCTGCTTCGGCGACCTTTGTGTTTTTGATGATCGAGATGTTCTCGTTGTAGTACGGGAACCCTCTGACATCAGGCAGAGTCGGGGGCGCATCGCCGATGGCGAATTGACCCGGGTCGCTGAAGGCAGCGGGGTTCAAGTAGACGTCGGTGAAGGGATTGAACTTCCCTCCGCCGAAAGCTTTCTGTTTAGCACCGGCCACGATGTTCGGGCGGGCCGGGCCGTTAAACAGAGGCTGTTGGCTGCCACCGCTGATGGGAAGAACCGTCCCAGCATCGTAGGCGCCGACGAACGACACGTTCCATCCGCCGATGATCTTGCCAGCAACACCGTGAACCGGCAGGAACCGCTTTCCGGGGCCGATCGGCAGTTCGTAAGTCGCGGCCGCAGTCAAATAGCGAGGATACGTGTTGCCGAAGGTTGTGCCTCCCAGTATGCGCTTCTCGGCCTTCTGGTTCCCCGTATCCAGCGCGGGTGCGCCGAAGGTAGAGAACTGATCAACCGCATCCGAAATGGTTTGCGAGTAGGTGTAGCTCACCAGGAACGTCAGGCCGTCAGAGAAATACTTCTGAGCCCGCATTTGAAGTGAGTTGTAGTGGATGTGCCCGGTGTTCTGGGTATTGGGACTGATGTATTGGAACTGTGGGAACGGACGCAGGGCCTGCGCGACCGACCCAGTGAACCCCGGGAACGGAAGCGGAATGCCGGCAGCGATGGCTTCCGGAGAGTTGATGTCGTCGTTGAGCACGGTTCCCAGACTCAGAAAGCGGGAAGGCACCTGGTTCGGGTTGAGCAAGTTTGCTCCAACCCGGACACTGGCGCTACCCACGTAGCTGCCCTCAAAGCCGATCTTGAAGGGCAACTGGCGCTCGACCGTCATGTTCCACATCTGCACGTAGCCGGACTTGCCGTCCACGCGGCGCATCAAGGCGACGCCCTGTCCATTGGCAGCATCAAGCGTGCGTGGCGGCGGGTTTCCAACTGGAGGAATGCCTACGTCCCAGCTTGGGGCAATTTGAGTGGGTACCGAGAAGCCGTTGTCCGGACTGATCAGAGTCTGCTGGAATTGATAGCCGGTCAGGAAGTTGGCGGCAATTTCTGGCCCCATGAGCGTGCTGGCGCCACCACGGATCGTGCTGATTCCGAAACCTCCGCGCAGGACTGTCTTCTCTCCCAGGCGATAGGCGAAGCCCAGCCGGGGTTGCCAGTTGTTCCAGAAGGTGTCGGCAATCTTGGCGCGGCAGAGTGAAGATCCGCCGGCCGAGATGCAACCGCCCACACCGCTGTTGCCCGCGTACACGAGCGAACCGAGAAGGCCGCCCGCGCCCGGATTGGGCACGGTCGGATCAAAGGTTGAGAAATAGCCTGACGAGTTCCACGCCGGCAGTGAGACATCCCAGCGCAAACCCATGTTAAGCGTCAGATTCTTGGTGGCCCGGAAGTCGTCCTGTACGTAAAGTGCGCGATAACCGGTCTTTACCAGACGGGCAGGCGTAGATCCGGTCTTGCTTACGTTGTTGGGAGCGCCGAGGAAGAAGCCGGCAAAGCCGAATCCCAATTGCCCCGGGGTTGCGGAACTGGGCAAAGAAGTAATTCCGCTGCCGAAGCTAAAGGTACCGATGTTGGTGGCAAACGAGTCCTTCTCGTCTTCCCACCGCATCTCCGTGCCGAAGGCCAGAGAATGCCGGCCCTTGGCCCACTTGAGGTTGTCAGCAAAGTAGGTGCAAGGCCAGCAACCGCCGCTGTTTTGGCCGTTGTCCGCGCCTGTACCGAAGGTCGGCATGCCCTGGACAACAATTGCAGGGAAGGGCTGACCTGGGGTCGAGATCGCGCTGGTGAACCCGTCCGGAACGAGCGGGAAGAAGATGCGCACGCCTTCGGTGTACTGCACGCTGTACAACGTCTGGTTGAGGAGGCGTGGGCTGATGGTCCAATCGACCGAAACCCGCGGCTGCCAGCCCAGAACGTTGAAGTTATTTCCGGTGCCGAGCGGTCCCGAAATCACCGGCGAGGTGGGAGTGTTGTATCTGCCTTTGTAGTAAGACCCGTGGAAAGTTACAGCATGATTGAAGCTGTGATCTGCCTTGAACAGGTAAACCAGGTTGTTCTGTGGAGCAGAGGGCACGGCGACCAACGTGTTGTTGATGGGAGCGTTGGTGGTCGCAGTGGGCATCAGCGCCAGAAACTGTGCACTGAGAGGACTCAGCCGACCGATCGGAATGACGTTGCCGGCGAAAGCAGTGCGGCAGGTTTGTCCCCCCACGACCTGGGTCGTGTTCGGATCAAATATCTGACCAGCGAAAACCGTCGAGCCGTCGCAGGGATTGGTACCGAGATTGATGCCGGTGTTCAGAAGGCTGGAAAAATCGCCAGTCTTCATCGCGGCCGTAGGCAGGGTGGTCAGTGAGTTGCTGTTTCCACCACGGAACCTGAACCAGTTGAAGTTGGTGAAGAAGAAAGTCTTGTCTTTTCCGTTATAGATTTTCGGAATGTAGACGGGACCGCCGACTTTAAATCCGAACTCGTTTTGCTTCTCGGTCGGCGCTTCCGTGGCAAAGAATCCCTTAGCGTCCAGCACATTGTTCCGCAGATACTCCCATGCGCCGCCATGCAAGCGATTGGAGCCACTGCGAATGTGGAAGTTCAACAGTCCAGCGCCACGGCCGTACTGGGCGTTGTAAGCATTCGTGATGATGGCGTATTCGTCGACCGACTCGAAAGGAGCTCCCAGAGCTTCCTGTCTTCCGCCACCGTCGGCATTCATGTAGGGGATGCCGTCGTAGTAGAAATCCTGACTGAAGTCAGGGGCGCCATTAATGCGAGCCGAGAATGTGTCGCCAGTGACGCCGGGGGACAAGGTCAAGAAGGTATCCACCAGGCGGATGTTGCCGCTAACCTGCAAGGGCAGATTTTCGAGTGTCTGCGCACCCAGCACAACGCCCCGGTCTCCCTTGTCTTCCGTGATAGGAGCGACGTTCGCTTCGACATTCACGGTATCGGTGACGCTGCCCACCGCCAGCTGTATGTCAGAGGTCGTGGCCTTGCCGACGCTGACTTGCACATTTTGGGTCACCCGGGTTCCGAAACCAGCCTTCTCCGCTTTGATCGTGTACGAGCCGGGGGCCAGGTTCAGGCCGTTGAAAGTGCCGTCATCCCCGGTCGTCTGCGTCTTAGCGACACCATTCGCGTTGTTTGTGATCGTGACAGTCACTCCGGCTACGCTGGCGCCGGAAGGATCGGTGATCGTTCCGCGTATCGAACCGTCAGCGCTCCCCTGCGCCAGGACGACCTGCTGTGCGAGAACAACCATCGCAAGCAGCACGAGAACTGATGCCGCTGTTCGAACCTCTCGAAACCATCCCCCACCATTCCCCATACGTCCTCCTGAGCGATTGATAAGCCACTGGTCGAAATTCAGATTCGCCTCACGCACGCAGGTGCGCACTTCGAGGCAGCCTCAGTCTTAGACAAGCGGATAATCGACTGTCAAGAGAGTTCAATACCATGAACAGAAGCTCACGAAAGTGAGCTGAATCGATGGTAAACGCCAGTTTCCTCGCAACTTGCGAATCATGGAAGCCGACTCTTGGGTCGAGAGAAACAAGCTCATTGAGCCATCTTCCGAGTGTCGAAGCTGCGGGGTTTCGACGAACCGACGATCCGCCTCATGGTCGGACCTTAGGTTCGCGATGTACCCCCACAGTCACTGATCGGCGGAACTGCTCTGACACTGTAGGAATCCACGTGGCAGTTTGCGAAAAAACGAGCCCAGCCCCTGTCATTCCAAAGGCGGCACTATCGGCGAGGAATCTGCTCGCTGCCAACAGCGAAGCAGCAGATTTTTCGCGCGACAGCCGCGCTTCGGAATGACAGTTTCTTGGGATTTTAGATCACAGCACCACGGAATTCCGCAGGGATTACGGACAGACTACTTCTGCGGCAGCATCGCCTCCACCAGATCACCCAGTTGTTGCGCGGTAAACTGATTTCCCTCGATGTTGGCGGCGAGCTTTCTTCGTTGATCAACCACAATGGTGTGAAAAGAGTGGGTGACGACGCCCTCGCCATTCCAAAAATCTATCCCAAACATCCGCGTCACTCTCTGAACGTCGGGCAGCGGGCCGGTCAAAAAATGCCAGCCTTGCGGGTTAGCGTGCCAAATACTGGCATAGTTGCTCAAGGTCTTTCCCTGATCGTGCTCGGGATCAACCACAATGCTTAGTAATACCAGGTCACGTCCCAGGCGCTGGGGGAAACGCTTCTGCAATCGTCCCAGATTATTGTTCAAGCGAAAACAATAGTTCGGATTGGGGCAGCGCGTGTAGATGAACGTAACCACCACAACCTCGCCGGCAAACTGAGAGATGGCTACCCGCTGCTGATTCTGGTCGGTGAACTCGAAGTCGGGCACAAATTCACCCATCGCCAGCGGCGTGACCTGAGCGCCAGGGTTGGCAATACTTTGCAAGACCTTCAACCTTTGAGCTTCCTGCGGCTCTTGCTCCGCACTCTCGAAACTCCGGATTCGAAGATCGTCGGCGTAGGAGGAGTTGCCGTCGACGTGAAGTACAAACTCAACCATCGCGCTGGGTTCTACACCATCCAAGCCTTCGGGCTTCCGGACGGAGAAGCTCATGACCATGGCGTCCATGTAACCAGGGATGCGATTGCAGGAGACAACAAAGACGCGATGCGGCCGGTCCACTTTCAAAACCAGGCCGCTGACTGTGTACTGTCGTGCCGCCCAGCTCCAACTCGCTGGCAGCAGGATCGCAAGCAACACGAGTGCAATCGCAAGTGAAGTTCCTCGTTTCATGTTCTAGGGCAACAGTGCCGCCTCTCTTTTCACTCCTCCCAACCGGAACGGCTTACGCTCCAGGCGGCTAAAGGTCGGAGCAAATTCCTTGATTTCGATGAACTGGTTCTTTCCCACCTGGGAAAATCTCTGCCGCGTCTTGCTGGTGGGCCACCAGAGCTCGAGGTCCACGATCCGCGCCGACTTGCCCAGCCCGATATGCTGCTCCATGGGATTGGCGCCGAAAGATCCACCGCTGCCAACGGTGCGGTAAATGGTCCGCCTGCTGTGATCTTCTGTTTCTACTGTCACCTTGATTTGCGCGCCCACGCCTGCGCGATTGGTTTTCACTCCGACCAGCCGTAGGTTGATCCAGTCGTTGCCGTTGCCCGGGTTTTCAAAAAGCCGGAAGGCGTGTCTGTCTCCGGGCACGGCGCCGCCGATCTCGGCAAAGATATCTTCATAGCCGCGACGATCGATGTCGGCGAAAGCGATGCCGTGTCCCTTGTGCAGTTCCCCGGTGCCGGACGCAGCCGTGACGTCGGTAAAATATTTTCCTTCGTGATTACGGAGCAACACATGCGGGATCAATGATCCGTAGGAAGGATTTCCGTTCCCCAGATAGACGTCGAGAAAACCGTCGTTGTCGATGTCGCCGAAGTTGGCCCCCATCGGCATGAACACTTTGTCGAGTCCGACTTCCGCTGTTACGTCTTTGAAGGTCCCGTTGCGCATATTCTTGTACAGCTTCATGGCCTCGGCGTTGTGCGGGAGGCCGAGGTAGGTGCGCATAACGTCGTCATTACTCTGATAGTAGCTGTTGACCAGAAGATCAGGCCAACCATCGTTGTCATAGTCGAAGAACCAGGTGGCAAAACTTCCGAAGGGCGCTTGCACTCCCGCCTCACGGGAAACTTCGGTGAATGTACGATCGTGGTTGTTGTGATAGAGGAAATTCCCACCGCTGAAATTTGAGACGTACAGGTCTACGTATCCGTCGTTGTCATAGTCCGCGGCCACGACTCCTTTGGTAAAAGCGGAGCGATCTACGCCTGCGGCGTGTGAAATGTCCTCAAAAGTCCCGTCGCCGTTATTGCGGAAGAGTTGGTTGGGGCCGCGCTCGTTCGCGATGAACAGATCGAGATAACCGTCATTGTCAATGTCGGCCCACACCGCGGACTGCGTGGCGGTAGCCGGCACGGCGAGACCGCTGGCGCGCGTTACATCGGTGAAGGTGCCGTCGCAATTGTTCTTCAACAACGAACGGCGCATCGGGTACTCCCACCCCCCGCGCAGCACCAGGATGTCCATACATCCATCGTTGTTGTAATCCGCCTGGATGATGTTCAGACCCCCGATCTCCTCGCTGAGGCCGGCTTGAACGGTGCGGTCTGTAAAGGTACCGTCTCCGTTGTTGTGAAAGAAATGCAAGGGCTCGCAGGTATCCATGCTGGAGATGACCACATCCAGCAGGCCATCATTGTCGAAATCATCGACGATCACTCCGCCCGCAAGGGAGCTAAGCGAGAGTCCCACCGCTGGCGCAACGTCCACGAAGCGACTCGAAGTTTCTTTCGACTCAAATGCCGACATCGGAATCAGGTACTTCTGCGGAACGCCGGCGGGATATTTTCCCAGCGTCATGTAAGCCAGATCGAGCAGCCACTTGACCTCCAACTCGTCGGGCTTCTGTTCCAGATAGTCAAGGAAGTACTGGACGGCTTTCTCGGAATCCTGAGTTGCCTTATAAGGCAGGGATGCACGCGAGGACAAAATGCAGTGCTCGCCCGGAGCGCTATAAATACCGTTCTCCATTTCAGATTCGTGCAGGTACGCGATGCCGAGTGTCTCTTGCATGGGGAGGACCAGACGAGGCGAGCTGAGTTGAACAATCCGATATGCGGTCTGCCAGCGTTCGATCGCCTTTTCCATTTCTCCTTTGTAGGCGTAGAGCTGTGCCGACGTGTAGTTCATTTTTATTCGCTCGGAAGGGGGCTGCTTTGCAGCCTCTTGCGGGTCGGCCGGATTCAGCTTCTCTTCCAGCTGTCCCATGACTCTGGCGAGTGAATCTTTACGGGATTTGCAGATCGCGGGCAAGTCCTGAACCAGATCTTCGGTCCGTGGCAACGCCTGAAAGATCGATTCAGCTTCATCCCTGCCGGAGACGGCGAGGGTGTACTTCACGGCCCCGGTCGCGAGTAAAGGCAGGATCCGCATGGGGTTTGGGGCTGTGTTGCCGGGAACTGCGGCGTCGGGCAGAACTTTCAGAATGGCAAAACCTTCCGGGATTTGGACCACCCCGGTAACTCGCCCGGGAGCAACGCCACGCAAGGCGTTCCTCAATTCGATACGAAGCCGGTTGGGATCCAGCGCTCCAATGAGGCCGCTATCATTTGCGGTCGGGTCGATGGACTGCTCTTTTGCAATCGCGCCAAAATCTTCGCCGTTTTTCAGCCGGGCCAGAACCTGATCCGCGGTGCCTGCCGAATCGACCACGATCACGCTGAGTGAAATTGAATTCGGCAGGCGATCCTGTTGAGCACCGACCTGACGAAGGGGGACACCGATGATGAGGAACTCAGCTGCGGCCAGGCCAAGAGCGATGCGACCTAGTCTCCCAAAGCGCATGAGGAAATTTCTTTGTCCCGAGAAGCATTCAAACAGAACGACCCCGGCGGCGCAAGAACGACGGAGTGCGTTCTCTTGGCTTTTCGTTCACGATATTGAACCTGCTTGACGCGAATAGCGGCCGGATGTCGAGAGCGTGAAGCCCGTGCGAGAGATTCTCTCAACGAGCATCCGCGGTCAACACACAACGAAGGCCGAAGTAGTTGAAACGGAGATCAGGCAGAGATCTGCCGCGATCCGAAACGCGCAAGAGTTTGGCATTGTTGAGCCACGAGCCGCCGCGCAGCCCGTGCATTTGTCCGGTTTCAGGTCCGACGGGGTCCAATTCCGGGCTCCTCGCATAATATTTTCCGTCGTACCAATCATTGACCCACTCCCAGGCGTTGCCCAACATATCGAACAGTCCAAACTGATTTGCCCGCTTTTGCCCGGCTCGATGGGTTGCATTCCCGCTGTTCGTCTCGTACCACGCAATCTCGTCGAGCTCACCATAGCGGGATGCCGAACTGCCCGCGCGAGCGGCATACTCCCATTCCGCCTCGGTAGGCAGACGACCACCGGCCCACTTGCAGAAATCGTTGGCTTCGTCCCACGTAACATTGACGACGGGCATGGCTTGTCCATCGTGTGGATCGCCGCCCAAAGACAGAGCGCTACCGGACGACGCCGCCGGATTGTCAGTGATTCCCGCAAATTTCTTGTAGGCTTCGACGATCACCTCCGTCTGCCCGATCCAAAATCCCTTGCTGATGCTCACCTGATGAGCGGGCTTTTCTTCGCTGAAACATTGATCATCGCCCGTCGAGCAACCCATCATGAAACTGCCAGGCGGTATCCACACGTACTGCATCCCATCCTGAGGATTTTTCCTGGTGATTCTCGCGCTCGGAGCGGGACCATTCTGACCCGCGGATTGAGGTGCGGAACCCTGGCCTGTCCTCGCCACGGCGAACGGGAGAGTACGAGACCGCAACCAACAGGGCGATGCTCAGCGCGGCGATTGCGGATCGTTTGCGTCGAAGTTCCCAGTCATCGTGCCGCTTCCAGTGCGGTCTGCGCCCGCTTTAAACTCTGTTGAGCGAGAGGATCGTTTGGCCTGAGGCGGAGCGCTTCCTGAAACTGCGAGATTGCTTCCGCCAGTTTTCCTTGCTGCGCCTGGATCAAGCCCAGCTGGTTGTGCGCCTCTACACTGTCAGGTTTGAGTTCGACGGCTTGTTGCAGGTATCGGGTGGCTTCGGGCAGGTTGCCGTGCAACCGGAGGGCGTTAGCCAGATTGAAGCACGCCATGAAATAGTCCGGCCGAAGATTCAAGGCTTCACGGAAGTGGCTGATCGCCTCGTCGAAATTGCCGAGTGAACCCAATACCGCACCAAGATTGTTTTGCACTTGAACGTTGTTCGGGTTCAGTTGCGCAGCTTCGCGCAGGGGGCCGATCGCTTCCTGATTTCTGCCCATGGCTCGCAAAGCCGCGCCCAGATCGGCGTATCCACTCGGCTCGTGCGGATATTTCGCCAGCTTGTGGCGCATCATCGCGATTTCGAGCGCGAAAAGATCCTCGCGACGTTCCGGCAAAACCTCCAGCCAGGCGTCGGCCATCTCCTCGGTCGATTTCTGGCCGCCGACCACGCGCCGGGGAGGCGTATTGGGATTGCGCGCATTGTCGGATGAATTGTCATAGGTGTAGCGCATTGACAAGACCGTGCCCTTCGGCAGATCCACTGGCTCTTCGTAGCGAAACACGCCTTGCCAATCGAAATCCCATCGCTTGACCCAAATCAACCATTTGCGCGTCCCGTCAGGGAGCGTGGCGAAAACGCGCATCTCCTTACACAGATAATGTGCGTGGGGAAGAATCGAGAGCACCTTCACATTCGCGGGCAGTTCGAGATCATCCGAGATTTCAAAATCTTTCGCGCCCGCAGGTATATCAATGTTCCCGTCCTGCTCAAGGCGCACAATCATGGGCGTCTTCGTCGGCGGCTTGTCGGAAAAATAAAATCCGACGCTGGGCTGAATCGGTTCCGATTTGCCGGAGGTAAGCAAATGCATGATCAGGATGAGGTCCGTATCTTTGTCCAGGCGCCACGTCATTCCTTCGGGCTCGAGATAAGGCGGACTGCCCGGCCTCCAGGTAAGAAAGCGGCTGTCGAGCTCGGCGTTGCCGCTGGCAAACTGGCCATCCATGCCGCCCGTGCCGACTTCGTAGATCTGGCCATTCGCGATGTGCAGGGTTTGGGTGCGATCGACGGCGATATAGCAGTGGTGAACAATTTTGGGATTTCCCGGCCGGATCTCGACTCCTCTCACGTAACGAGTTCCGGAGACGGGAACCGGCAACACGAAGCGAGGCCACGAGTCCGTGTTCGCTCCGGCAAGAAGGACATAGGGCTGCGGAAGTTGCACCACCAGATCAGGCTTCCCCAGCTCCCAGTCATCAGAGAATGTCGGGATGGGGGGCAGATCTGCGGCGACGCCTTCTTGCATTCCTCCTGCTACCCATCGTTGGATCGTCTGGATCTGCTCGTCGGTGAGCCGGCGCTCTCCGACAAATTTGCCGTAGCCGGGTTCGGGCAACCATGGGGGCATGTAGCGGCTCGCGGTGACAACCGCGATTTGCTTGGCGTGACTTCGCACATCCTGATAGTTGAGCAGACTAAAAGGTCCGGAGCCACCGGTGTGGTGGCAGACCGCGCAATTGTTGAAGATGATAGGGGCAACGTCCTTATCGAACGTTACTTCAGCTTTGGAAGTCGGGTTTTGCGGTATCCGCTACGCCAGAGTGGGAACCCGCAAGCGAGCCCGCAACACCGAGTGTTATCAGCCCAAGACAGGTGAGAGAAAGCCTAGACCAGAATCCGGTATTCATCGCACATCACGTACGTATAGCAGTTCACAGCGGCGGTTGTCCATTCTGGAGGCGGTCGGGTTGCTTGAGCTCACCCGCTCCATGACGGGACATCCTGAGCTTGCGAAGGATCCGGCGCGCAGCGGCACAATTGGCGCAAGGGCGCATATCCGGTGCTCGCCAGATTCTTCAGGATTGAAGTCCTTTAGGATGACGCCCGTCTAGAGTTTCTCCGCCTGAGTCGTTGCCAACGTCGAGATCATTCTAGGTCCGATATGTAGCATCCCACTCCCCTGACTTCATTTTTGTCCACCGATTTGCCGGCGATCGCTGCACGAACGGCATCGTCAAGATCGTGTGTCGTGGGCGCCGGCCGCGACCCGCCAGGATAGCGATACCAGTCGTCGATCCGACCGTTGTAAATCAATTGCCGGTTGCGGTCAAAGACGGCGGCCTCGGGAGTAACCTGCACCCGGCTGAACTTGACGAGTTCGTGTTCGGGATCGCGCAGCGCTGGCAGGCGATATCCGTAGTCCTGAAGATATTTCTGAATCGTCTGGGCCGACTCGGTCTTGTCCGGAAAGACCAGCCAGAAACTGGCGGTGTCGGCGTATAGCGCGCTGATCCGTTGAATGGTTGGGGCGTAGCGACTGGAAATCGGGCAGTCCCGCCGCACAAACACGAGGACCACAACTTTTTCGCGATTCCCTTGAAGAGGATTCACTGCGTGACCATCAAGATCGAGGGAATGCTGTCCGTACGCAAGGCTGGAAGTGGTTAAGATTGCGGCCAGCAACAGCCACAGGACACTTCCCCGACTCCGGGATGTGAAAACGACTTTCATTCCGGTTCGATCATAAGCTTTGCGGCTCTTTCGAAGTCAAGTTCTTGCGGCAATGTCTCCCCTACTTCAACGGGTGATCTTGTCCAGATAGGAAGGGTCCAGACCATTCTCCTTATAGTAGCGGCGGCAGTACTCGAGCAGCCGGAAGGCATCGACGTATCCGATTTCGCGGCCGTCGGCGTCCAATGTGATGTGCGGACCCATTACATGGAAAAATGACACCATGGTCTCGCTGCCCAGAATTTGCAGGGTGTGGGCTTCGCCGGGACGCTCGTAGACAAACGTTCCGGGCCGGGCGATCCAGTCGGACTCTTTGTACTTCCACGAACCCTGCAGACAATAGCCCGCGACGGAACCGGTGTGATAGTGACGGTCGATGCCGGACCCGGGCGCACAGCGTAGAACGACTGCAAAGCTATTGGTATTCAGGTCGAACATGAGAAAGCGGTTCGCCGTCCCGGGTTCGTACGGGAATCCAGACGGTGTCTTTCTCGTCCGCCGAGAAACCGAGGATCGGATTGGCACTCTTGAAAACGTAGTCGGTCTGATGGGATAGATTCAGGTCCATATTTCGGCTCCCAGTTAGTCGGAACTCACTTTACTCTGCGATAAGTGATCAGGGCAGAGTCCGGTCGTTTCTTCAAAGAGACCGGAAGACCATTCTCCATCAAGTCTTGCCCGATCATCTCGGCGCTGCCCGGGAGATCCAGATTGGTCACCGAGTAATGACCGGTGGCCTCCAATCCGTGCAGCTTGAAGGTCGCGGAGACCATTGGGCTCTCCGGGCGGCGAAAGACTTGCACCATGCCCTCGCCGGCTTCGGGGCGGTCGAACTGCCACGCCATCCAGACATCGTTTTCCGTCCGGTACGGAGTGAGAGGATAGAAATCGCCGTAGTAGTTGTCGGCCACTTGCCGCCACTGGGCAACGAACCGGCGCAACAGGCTGTAGTCAATATCCTTGCGGCGCAAATCCCAAATGGTCGAAACCGCAGGCGCCATCTGGCTGCGGAAGGTGTACCAGTCGAACGCGTTGGTGCCCGTTCCGAAGTAGGGAATCCAGAGAGACATTCCGTACGTGATGTTTTGCATTCCCGTGGTTTCGTAGGCGTAGTCGCTGCGCCATAGGGGCACGGCACGACGGAGCGTCTCCAACTCGTTCCGGCTCCCGCCACCGGCACAGATGTCGGTGAACATACTGGGGTGCCGCCGGCGCAGTTCATCCCAGTAGGCTAAGAACCCCTGGACGTGATGAATCTCGGTAATGCCCTGGCGATCTTCCGCGTCGTTGGCGCGCCAGAAAGGCAGGACCGGGTCGCCATCGTTGCGATACAGATCAATTCCCTGCTCCGAAATAAGCTTGTCCACGTGATTCGTCATCCACGTCCAAGCCTCCGGGTTGCCGAAGTTCAGAAGTTTCCGTTCTCCGTCGCGGCCCAAAAGCCATTCGGGGTGGTTCTCGTACAACCACGTCCCTGGACTGGCGCGTTCCGGCACAAACCACACAATCAGCTTTTGGCCGTCGGCATGCAGGTGATCTGAAACTGCACGCAGCCCGTGCGGAAAACGTTTCGGGTCGGGCTCCCAGGTGCCAAGATTCAGCCAGTGTCCCTTGAAGACGTGCCAGCCCGCATCCATCCACCAGTAGTCGAACTTGATGTGCTCCTCGCGGTAGCGATCAATGAACGCGATCTGGTTCTGTTCCGTGGCCTCGGACATCTCGATGTATTGAGCCGAGCTGCCCGACTCCAGTTGCGGGGGTGGCAATTTTCCGCCGGGCCGGGGCAGGTTGTGAGCGATCATCCATCGCCGCCACAGGTTTTGCGAACGAATCCACTCTCCCTTCCAGAACATCATCGCGATCATTGGGGTCCGTATTTCTTCGCCGGGCAGCAATTTCAGATGGGTCAATTCCTGCCCTGCCTGCACTTGCAGTCCGTTCGCGGTGTCGCGAGTGAAGCGTGCCTCCCACTGTCCGGGCCAACCCACCGATATGATGTGACCTTCGCCGGGCGATTCGACGTTGAAATAGGGGAGGTCGCCGCCAGCCGGCAGGCCCTCCATGGCAGCCATCCGTTTCTCCATTCCCGGTGTAAGCCGGGTTTCCAGAGGTTCGTATTCCGTGGGAGTGGGCGCAGTGAGGCCTGAGTGGGGGCTGCCTTTGCCGTGATGCAGTAGGAATTCTCCCTCTCCGTTTCGCTCCAGCCGAGTATCCAACGCGAGAATGTTTTCGAGAATGGGGGTTGCCCGGTCGCTGGTGTTTTTGAAGTAAAGCGTCCACTCGAGGGCGGGCGAGTCCTGGTACAGCACAGCCACACAACGCAGTTGCAATCCTGTGGCCGGATCGGTGTAGACGAGCGCGCGTTCGATCCGGCTGTCGTCCAGCTCCCGCTCGCTGCGCTCCAGTTTCCATTCCTTGAGAAGCTCGTTCGACGGCCGATTTCCATAACGGAAAGAGAACGGCGGCTCGGTCGTATACGACGCTGGCATCGGCCCAACCGGCAACTCGCCTAGCCTCACCGTATTTCCGTTGGTCAAAGCGACTCGGGCATCTGCCCAGTCTGCTTGATTGAAGTCGACTCCTTGAACTGTTCCCCCTCCCGCATCGCTTAACTTGAGTGCGAAGGACATTGCGCCATTTAAGTCCACCTTCACCGGCGCGCCCGGCAGGCCTTCGCGCATCACGCCGGAGCGGAAGGCCTCTTTTCCTTCCACTTCAACCGTCGCAATCACGCTGCCTCGGCCCGCGTTCGAGTAAAAGCCCTTCACCTGGTTGCTATCTACGCCAACCACCGCTTCGAAGCTCTTCCCGGGTGCCGGCAGGTGCACGACAATTTCACCCTCGGATGGACAGTACAAACCTTGCCGGTATTCCTTGTCGACGATTAGTAGTGGCGAGCGCCCCGTGGCATAGATTCCGTATCCCCGAGTGCTGACCAGGTTTTTTCCGATTTCTCCTGACTTCAGATGCACGGTCAGATAGCCCGCCGCGAGTTGCGTTTCCGCTTTTCCTCCGAACCTGGCCGCAGCCCAGCGCGCTGCGTTGGCGAACTCTTCCGGGGATCCTGACATGGATTGCGCAGATAATGGGAGGGGAATCAACAGCAATAGCCGGGTAATCGCAAGAAGGATTTTCATATCATCTTGCAGCGAGGAGCGATCGAGATCAGCTCAGCCATCAGGGTTCGACCTGTATGCCATCAAGGTAGACGGACGTTCCCGTGCCGTAAGCATCGGGCGGCTGGCCCAGGACGGAAATTTTCACTTTGTGCTTGCCGGGAGAAACAAATGTCTTGCTGAAGATTCCCACTCCCCAGATATCGTCGGCGGAAAACGTGTCCACCACGGTGTCGGGTTCGCCGTCGATTGCAACTCCCGCCTTGCCGCCGTCGTCACCCAGCTTGGTGAACCAGGTGAATTTTGTTCCCTCGAATTCAAACTCGAAGCTCGCGCCCTGCTCGTTGCTCCCGCTAATCGTACCGAGATAGGCGGGTTGGAGGCCGCTCTGCTTGCGCCAGGCGCCGACGAAGTGGACGTCTGTCGTCGTATCGTCCAGCACAAGCGCGCGTTTCCCTCCGGAAGCTTCCGCGGCGATCAAACCCGAGCGCAACCCGGCGCCATCCACGGTGCGCACTTCGTACTTCGCCGCCAGATCCGCTCCCGCAGAATGATCGAAGTAGTAGGTTCCCTTTGCTACTCGATCCAGCAGCGTGCCGTCACGGAGCACCTCGTAGTAGGAGAGCCACTGGTCGTCTTTTCCCGCGTTCCAAGTCAGCTCCACGCCCGGGTATCCCATATTGGTCGCTGCCTGGAGATGCGCACCACTCGGTGATGCTGGCGGTGTTTTGTCGAGTTTATTGCCGGGATGATACGGGAGGTTCAGATAGATGAGCTCGCCCGGAAGCATGCTTTGCATTTGAATTCCGTTCTGCATGAGATCGGAACCGCTGCGCGTCTGATTCTCCGAAGATTCCTGATAGGAAACGAGGTAATCCTCCCCCGACAGCAAACCCTTGGGCTTGATCGTGACTTGGCCCGGCGCAGGCCGGTTGGGAATAATGATCCCGCGCTTGCCATCGCGGCTCAGCCGTTGAAAATACATCGTAGGATCATCGCCGGTCACAAGGGGCCGGTAGACATGCACCCAACGCCCGACCACACCCTGACTGCCAAGGAAATGATAGATGTCGATGAGTTCCCGCATGCCCTCGACCTTGTCCGGTTCCCATGTATCGCCGGCGTTGTCGAAGCCCATGGTCAGCAGGCCGCGGTAGATTGATTTGTCGAACTTGTCGATTTCCCAGAAGTCTCCGTTCTCCGCGGTCTTGTCGGGAGGCAGGATGAGCGATGCCCAGTGGTTGCGTACCATCCCTACCGCGCCATCGCTGAAAGAAATGGAGGACGAATAGCGTGCGTAGTCGTAGCCGACTTCGTTGCCGCCTCCGTTGCAGGCCTGAAAGGCATCCTCGGAATGTTTGTCGAGATAATGGCGGAGAATTTCCCGGAAGCCCTGGTCCTCGCCAAGCAGCGGGGTGTCGTCGCCGTTCTTCGGATAAGCAATCGGCGGTCCGTCGGTGCGCCACTCCATAGTGCCATAGCGTTCGTGAAGCTTGTCCACAAACTGTTCCAGGGTCGCAACCGCATCAGGTTTCGAGATGTCGAGATTGATGGGCCGATAAATCAGCTGGCCCATGCTGTGCTTGCGCAGATAAATTCCGGTGGTCCGGAAATCGGGACCGCCGCCGTTGTCGCCGCTATCCCACCAGCAACAATCGCGGTGGTAGACGTCCGCGCCCATTTCACTCAGCAGGTCGGCGAGGCGGAATATCTTTCGATAAGTAGAGCCGCGGTCCGCGTCATCAATGTGTAAGAGAGTGAGAGGCCCTTTTCCCAGAACTCTGGAATTGTTGGGATCAGGCCACGCCGTGCCTTTCGCCCACCATCCTGCTTGCCGCACGCCGGGGAACCATCCCTCGCGCGTGTAGTCCCAAAGGTAGCGGTACTGCCAGTCGAGAGATTCGTTGCCGGCGTTGTCCAGGTCAGTTTGGAATGTTCCGACGAACGCCATGGGTGTGGTGAGCGACTCTCCCGCAGCCAGCGTCTGTTTGTGGCGTGCCACTTTAAAGTCCACACTCACTGCACCGTCCGGCGTGGCTGTGAAGTCGGAAGCCCAATGCCCGAAATAATCCCAGCCCAGGAAGAAGCCGTCGCCATTCTCGCGGTTCATCAGCGCATTCCAGGGCGCGTAGATTGCCGAGCCCATGTGGGGCTCGCGGCCAGATCCCGGAACTGCACGGTTCGCAGTGTTCAGGACGTTGGCAGTGACGTGAACCTTCCCAGCTTTGGGGGCAACCCAAACCAGCACGGCATCTTCGAGCAAGCCAGGATGCATGGTGCCGGACGCAATAAATAAGTCGTCGGCCTGGTTCTCACCAGGAATGCGCCACTGATTCGAGGCTGCGTCATACGTCAGGTCAAGCAACTGAAGCGGCTCGTGGGACTGATGCGAAAGCGGGCGAGACTCGTAGAAGCGCGCGAGGTCCGCATTGCCAAACGTGCTCTCCGCGCGATGTTGATATCGCCATCCGTTCTTCTTCTGTTGGTTGCTGAATTCTTTGGAAGCCGTGTGCTGTTCGCCGTCGTCATAGGCGATAGTGGGATCAAATGCTGTCGTATCCAGATCCATCGTGCCAAAACGATTCAACACAAAGACAACCTTGTCTCCGGGCCAGACTTTGGATTGTGCGTCAATGGGAAGCGCAACATCTGCATTGGGGGCGTAGCCCCACTTCATGGTCCGCCAAGTCTTCACTGGCCAAATTTGCTGGTTGTTCACCAGAACCCTGGCAATTACTCCGTCTCCGGCAAAGTTGCCGGCGGCGGTGCCGTTCAGAGGATCGTACGAATCGAAGCTTCGCGCCTGGCCGGGAATGAACTTCTCGGTTCTCAGCACCCACGAGCCGGGACGGTTGTCGCCTCCCGCCATCCAGTTAAAGTCCACGGAGTCGGTCGCGCCGAGCTTTGCGGTTAGATTTAGAAATCGGGGATCAGTGATAGTCAGCGCGGCGCTGCCAACGTTTTTGAAATTCGCCCACTCCCGGATGATGGATGATCCCGGGTAGACGACATAAGTTTTGGTCGCCTGCAAGCTGCCTTTGCGCAGCGTCACATCGAACTGGATCTCGCCTTGTGCCAGGAGATGGTCACGCGCTTCCACCAGCTTCCATCCGCCTCCCGTGCCGGAGACTTCCTGCCCGTCAACCACCAGCCGCAACTCTTCCGACATGGTCCCGGGCGGCACCATGTTCCGACCGCTGATTTTGTTTTTGAGGCTGGTGGTGTAGTAGCGGCCCTTCGAAAGGGCAATTTTTCTTTCGATTTTGGCGGTGCCCAGGGTCCACGTATTACCGGTTCTGGAGATGTAGCCGTCTCCACTCCTGGTCGCGAAAGCGGCGACTGATAGAAGAATCACGAGAAGGGGAAGCAGCAGATAACGCCGCATATTCGATGCCTCAGGCTTTCTGGATTTTGTCGCTCCCGGAACACGACTGCGCCCGGACCGAACCACCGAGCCGCCACATCAAATTTCGATCGGCTGCTACTTGGCCGAGCCGCCCAGGTACTTGTCGAACCAGTCGGCAAATGCGTCGATGTCTTCTTTGGATTTCCAGAAATCAGGCCAACCGTGGCCTTTGCCTTTGCGCACAATGATCTTGACCATGGGCGCTCCGACCTCCTTGGCCTTCGCGGCGAAGCTTTCCGATTGCTGAAGCGGCACGACTACGTCGGCGTCACCGTGAACAATCAGGACGGGGGGAAGGCTGGAGGTGACGTAGTAGATGGGAGAGATCATCTTGCCGACGATTTGCCGTCCCAGATCGGTATCGGACAGCGACCCGAAGGCGGCAAACAGCGGAGAGAGCGGGCCGCGGCCGACACCATCCACGCCCGGAGCTCCCCAGTTCAGGAAGTCAGTCGGCGGGAAGAAAACTGCTGCCGCCTGGACCGCGCAGCTCTCATGATCGACGGGATCGGTAGCCGAGGCCGGGCCGGGACCACCTTGCGTGGCGATCATCAGGGCGAGATGTCCACCCGAACTGGAACCCAGGACGCCTAGGCGATTGGGATCGACGCCGAATTCCGCCGCGTTGTGGCGAATGAAGCGCACCGAGCGTTGCACATCGAGGATGATGTCCGGAACGTTGAAGCGCGGCATCGAGCCGTGCACCACCGCAAACACTGTGTATCCGCGACGCAGGTAGGTCTCGTAGTTTTCGACAGCGACGTGGACCATCGTGGGATCGTCGTAGCTCGAGGCCCAACCCCCGCTGACCAGGAAGATGACGCCGGCGCCATTTTTTTGCGATGGGGTAAACACATCAAGCGTCAGCGCCATACCTGCCTTGCGCCCGTAAATTACGTCGGCGGTGTGTTTCACGACGTTGTTTCCCGCCGCTTGCCCGAGAGCCGGGAGAGTCACGAGAAGTCCCATCGCCAACAGGGCAAGATTTCTGGTCCTATGTTGGAGGAGATTGAAAGAGACCGTCGACGCGAAAGTCATGATCATGGACTTAAGCAATGGCAAACCCCCGGTAGCTTTCTCTAACAGGCCCGGTTGAATTTCAAGCGTGTTCAATAGGTTGAAAGCTTTCTTCGTTCGCTCTGCCAACAAAGTCAACCGGCTGCGCTTCCCGATCAGTTAACCTAGCGGCCTGTTTCCGAACTCGCCGTTCGCTGCTAATCAGCAGGAGGATTTCGTGCGGATGTTGCGCTGCGTGATAGTGATCCTGGCCGCCACGGTTTGCAGCGTGTCCAGTTCGGCCCAGTCGCCGGAAGCGCTGCGGGCGGCTGTGCTCATCAATCACGCCTACGACGTAAATTCCAACATCACGTACAAAGTCGCGAACAACGTCGATCTGAAGCTTGACGTGTACCACTCGCGCGAGGCGAAAGGTCCCACGCCGGTGGTGATGATGATTCACGGAGGCGGCTGGCTGGTCAGCAACAAGGACGATTATGTTCTGACCGCGGTGCCATATCTGGTCATGGGCTTCGCAGTCGTAAACGTGGAATACCGGCTAGGCAAGATTTCACTCGCCCCTGCAGCGGTGGAAGATTGTCAATGCGCCCTGCGATGGATTGCCCGGCATGCCAAGGATTACAACTTCGATCTCGAAAAAGTAATTCTGACCGGGCCGTCGGCTGGGGGCCACCTGGCGCTCACTACCGGCATGATTCCTGGCTCTGCTGGATTCGCTAATGAGTGCGCCTACCAGGCCGATCCCAAGAATCCTGATCCGAAAGTTGCGGCGATCATAAACTTGTTCGGCATTACCGATGTGACCGATCTGCTGCAAGGGCCAAACCTGCGAACCTATGCCGTGTCTTGGATGGGCAGCGCACCGGGACGCGAAGACTTGGCCCGGCGTATTTCGCCGCTCACCTACGTGCGGCCGGGACTGCCTCCCGTACTGACCATCCACGGCGACGCGGATAAAGTTGTGCCTTACTCGCACGCGGTACGTTTGCACGAAGCGCTGACCAAGGTGGGAGTACGTAACCAGTTGCTGACAATTCCCGGTGCTGGACACGGATGGCTGACTGTTGAGCAGGACTTGCTCGCATTCGAGACCACTCGTGCTTTTCTCGAAAGCCTAGGAATTCGGGCGGTCAGCCCGTGATCGCAAGAGCGCAACAACTGGACACCGATCCCACCCCCTACTACAAGTGGGTCGTGGTGGGCGTGATGTGGCTGATCGCCTGCCTCAACTACACCGACCGAATGACCATCTTCTCGGTGTTCCCCGTCCTGCAGAAGCAGATGGGCCTCTCTAACATAGGGCTGGCGCTGATCGGTTCATCTTTCTTGTGGGTCTATGCCGTCTTCTCCCCCGTAGGCGGGTATCTTGGCGATCGCTTTCCGCGGCGCCGGGTCATTATCGGGAGCCTCGTGCTTTTCAGCCTGGTGACGTTTGCCACCGGGCTGGCGCGAAGCGGCAACGAGTTGGTGGCACTGCGATGTCTTTTGGGCGTTTCGGAAGCGGTGTTCCTGCCGCCCGCACTGGCGTACATCGCCAGCTACCACTTCGACAGCACACGGTCGCTGGCCAATAGCATCGCTTTGAGCGGCCTAACGGCGGGCGCCGGCCTGGGTAGCTGGTATGGCGGCTTCATGACGGAACACTATTCGTGGCGCATAGGATTCTTTTTGCTCGGCGGAGTCGGAATGCTAGTCGCCGTAATCTCGACGCTGGTCCTCCGTCCCGACGCACCCGTAACCACTGCGCGCACTACGGAGTTGGCCAGCGAGCCGCCGGGACAGAAAATTCTCGCCATCATAAAAACGCCGACTGCGGTTTCACTGATCTTTCTTGCTTTCGCGTTGTCGCTTACTAGCTGGCCCACACACTCCTGGCTACCCACTTATATTTTTGAGAACTTCAAGTTGAGCCTCACCCGGGCGGGCTCAATCGTTACACTCTTCGCGGCGCTTCCGGCGCTGCTAGGCGGAATCGCGGGTGGAGTCCTGGCTGACCGGTGGTCCAGGCATGACGTCCGCGGACGGATGGCAGTTCAGGTGATCGGTTTCAGCATCATGGCTCCGACCATGCTCGCGATCGGATTCATGCCCTCGGCGACGACCGTGGCTGGCGTCTTGCTGGTCTATTCTGTTGCACGAGGAATGCTGGAAGGAAATTCGATGCCGCTGTTTTGCTCTGTCCTGCCACCGAATCGCTGGTCGATGGCCTACGGACTCTACAACACCGCCGGAACGCTCGCGGGCAGCCTGGGAATTTTTCTCGTCGGCCTGCAAAAGGCTACCTGGGGAATCGGGTACACGCTGTCGGCGATGTCGGCCCTGTTGTTTGTCGCACTAGGCGTCACGGCGATGACGACGTTCCGCTACCTGGCAACAGATATTCAGCGGCAGCGCGAAGTCGACAATGCGACTCCACAAGCACTTTCATCCTGAGCGAAGTCGAGCGCACGGGAATTGACTGCGATCGGGGAATCCAGGGCCCAGTCTTCAAGTTCTCCATTCTCAGTTATTCTTCTCCGACCGAGCATGACAGCGCTGTTCAGTCTATTGAACGCGGTTGACACTCCTGTGAAACCCTTCTAAAACCAGTTGGAGCCATGACGCCACCCACCCCTGCTGCTCTGCTGGGTATCGGCCGAAAAATACACCGCTCCTCGGCAGCGGACCGGGAGGTCAATCGACGCGGCTTTCTAGTGGGCTTGGCTGGGATGTGTGGCGCCCTGGCAGTTTCCGGAAGCACAGCCTGCACTCGCCCTTCCTTTCATCGTCGCGTGGGTGTCTCCATCCCGTACGAAGCGGAAATTCTCAACGAGTTCTACAGCGACATGAAAAGAGAAGCCGATCATCTTGACAAGGAACTCCGTCTCGTCCTGGTCGACGCCGAGGGAGACTTTTTCAAGCAGACCATTGCCATCGAGTTGTTTATCGCACAGGGATTTGGCGGCGTCTTCATGTTTGTGCTGCCCGATGGCATGGATCATATCGTCGCTCACGCGCGGGAGAAGGGAGTCTGCATTTTCAATCACAGCGCGACGCCGATTACCGGGTGCACGCAGAATATCGTGCTCGACCAGCACATTGCTGGGTACAACGTGGGGAAGTATGCCGCACAGTGGATCAACGAAAGACTCGGCGGCAAGGCCGAAGTAGGGATATTGGCCAATCTGACGGACTCGCAGTTGATCGTCCGCACCCAGGGACTAAAGGATGGTCTTCGACAAAACTGTCCCGGCGCGGTCCTGGTAGGAGAGGTGGAGGCTAACACGGTTGATACCGGCGCCGCGGCCGGTGCGAATCTGCTGCAGGCTCATCCCAACATCGCTGTGATACTCGCGTTCAGCGATGATCCGGGCGTCGGGGCTTACACGGCCGCCCTGGAAGCCGGCCGAAAGGACCGCAATCGCTTCTTTGTGGGCAGCGCGGACGGTACCCGGCTGGGCATGGAGAAAGTCGCGGAAGGCGGCATCTATCAGTGCTGCGCGTTCTTTTTCTTTTCTTTCAGCGCAACCCAGGCGATTCGCGATCTGGATCGCTGCCTTCGCGGAGAAAAGGTTGCCCCCACAAGGATCATGGGCAGCAAACTAGTCACGAAAGAAAATGTCGAGGAGTTCGACCGCATCTCGCATAATCCGCGAGCGCCGGAGTGGGCTCACTTTTATACCGATCCCGAGGTCATGCGGTATAGCGACGTGCCACTGACCACGCCTGAGTAGGCAACCCTCAACGTGAGCGATCCAGCCCGAACCCGTAGCGATGCGCAGCCTGTAGTTCGGGCCGTCGGTGTCACCAAGTATTTCGGCGGAGTAAGGGCGCTGGAAAATGTTTCGCTGGATTTTATACCGGGCGAGATCGTCGCTCTCGTAGGCGACAATGGCGCGGGCAAGAGCACACTGGTAAAGATCCTCAGCGGGATCTATCAGCCCGATGAGGGCAACATCTGGCTCGGCGAGACAGAGGTCCGGCAACTCGACCCCGGGCGCGCCCGCGAATTCGGCATCGAGACCGTTTACCAGCAACTTTTTCTTTGCGACAACCTGGGAGCCGCCGCCAACGTGATGCTGGGACGGGAACCGGTACGCGCGCGCTTCGGACCTCTCCGCTTCATCGACAACAAGCGCTCTGTGAACGAAGCGCGCAAGCACATCGCGGAACTGGGCATTGAGCTGGACAATATGATCGCACCGGTACGACGCCTGTCCGGCGGACAACGCCAGGCAATTGCCATCGCCCGCTCCACCGTAAACGCGCATCGTCTTATTCAGTTCGATGAGCCGACCGCGGCGCTCGGCGTTCGACAGACGCGCGCCACGCTGGACCTGATTCAACGCGTTGCCGCCCGCGGGGTCGCAGTCATCATGATCAGCCACAATCTCGATGATGTGTTCGCGGTTGCTCATCGCATTGTCGCCCTACGACTCGGCCGCATCAGCCTCAACACTCCGGTCGATCAGACGACGCGCGAGCAAGTTGTAGCGTGCATGACGGGAGTGTCGTTCGGGAAGGAAGCCTCTTGAGCCTGCCTTCGGTCAGTACCTTGTCCAAATGGATGCCGGGCGGCGGACGCAACGTCGGCCTGCTGGTGACGCTGGTTTTGGGCCTGCTGCTGATCTCGCTGTTCAGTCCTCAATACCTGAGTCTCGACAATGCGCTGGTCGTGGCCCTGCAGATTTCGTTCGTCGGAATTGCCAGCCTGGGCACGGCATCGCTGATCATCGGCGGAAATGTAGATCTATCCATCGGTTCGCAATATGCGTTGTGCGCGGTGTCAGCGGCAATGCTGGCCAAGGACTTGCCCGTCCCGCTGGCATGGATTGCTGGAATTCTGCTGGGCGCGACGTTGGGATTGATCAATGGGCTGATGGTCTGGCGCATCAATATCTCTCCCATCATCATCACGCTTGGAACGCTCACAATTTACCGGGGCATTGCGCTGCGAATCACCAACGGATTCGGAGTGCGGGGAGTGCCAAAATCGTTTTCATGGTTTGGGCAGGCGAAGTTTCTGGGTATTCCTTTGCCCATCTGGATCCTGGTCGCGTTTGCGCTCATCGCGCATTTGATCCTGCACTACACGACGCAGGGGCGGCATCTGTTTGCCTTCGGCGGGAACAAGCAAGCGGCGGAAGCTGCAGGAATTAATGGCAGACGACTGGTTCTGGCCAGCTTTGCTTTGAATGGCGCGCTGGTGGGAACATCCGCGGTGTTGGCGGCCAGCCGCTTTGGGACCGCGGCTCCCACGTTCGGAAATGGCTTTGAACTCGACGTCATAGCCGCAGTGATCCTCGGCGGAGTCGCTTTCACTGGAGGAGAGGGATCAATCACCGGCGTAGTGCTTGCCGTGATTCTTCTGGGTGTGATCAACAGCGGGCTGATTTCGACAGGTATCGATCCCCACTACGCGCAGGTGGTGAAGGGTGCTGCGCTGGTGATCGCGGTTACCCTCGATCAACTCACACAAGAGCAGCAGGAACGTCACCGCAAGAAGCTGGCCTTCCAGGAACGTTTCCCCACCGCGTAGGACGAACTACTGGCTACGCCGGAACGTGTCCCCGAATCGTCGCCGCGAAACCTCGAGCCAGGCAAATCATCTCGCGAGCCAGCAGAGACACGCGAGGGCTCGGAATCTGGCCGGTTGATCCGCGGACTGAAACCGAAGCGACAACCGCGCCAATCGGATCAATCACGGGAACGGCGATGGCCCTGATGCCGGGAACTTGTTCTTCGTCATTCACAGCGAAGCCGTTCGCTCTTACCAGCGCCAGATGCGCCTTGAGAGCGGTGAGCGAAGAAATTGTTTTCGGCGTGAAGCGGGCCATTTCCCTGCCTCCGAACAGTTTGTCCAGTTCCTTATCGGAGAGCGTGGAGATGAGCGCTTTTCCCTGCGCAGTACAGTGCAGGTCAATATGGCGTCCGATCCAGGCGCCGCCGCCGGCATCCCCGAAAGACTCGACCTTGGCAATGATCACTGCTTCGGCACCGCGCTGCACCGTGGCCGTCGCGGTGAGATTGAAGCGCGCAGCAATTTGTCGCAGATACGGCGTAACCTGCGTTCTCAAATTCAATTCCGCTGGACTCGCGCTGGCAACATCCGCAAGACGCAAGCCGAGCAGATAGTGCCGTCCATCAGTGCCGCGCTGCACATAGCCGCGAGTGACCAGCGTGTGAATAAGATAGTGGGTCGTACTTTTAGGAATACTCAGCTTTCGACTTAACTCGGAAAGCGTCAAGCCTTGCTGTGAGTTGGCCAGGAGTTCAAACAGACTCATGGCGCGGTCCACGGCCGGCAGCCGGAAATCCTGACTTTCAAGCAGCGTCTCAGCCGCTGGAATGCATACATCCTGTTTGCTCATTGCAGTACCCCCTCGGGCCCCACGCCCCTGCTTGGCTCAAGTGCTCGTGGGACACCCTCAAACTAGGAGCTGTGGAGCGTCCACACCTGTGCCAAGGTAATACTGACGATCACAATTTCTCACAAGGCGGACGGTTGGTCAATGATCAGAATTGCACCTAGGCAGTCTCTGTTCAATAGGCTGAAATGAGTTGACACCCTGATAATAAGCCTCTAAAAGGTTTGCTTGGCGCTAGAACCCCTGAGCCGCGTTCGACCGCAAGCTACCACACCACCGGCGTGCCAAGATGGGAGATCGCAGTGAAGCCTCCAAATGGACTTGCGACGTCGCTTTATCGCGGCATGGTGGAGATTCGCGAATTCGAGCTTAAGGCGAAGGAAATCTTCCGATCTGGCAAGATGCCAGGTTTCATTCATGTCTATGTAGGAGAAGAAGCGATCGCGGTAGGTGTGTGCGCAAATTTGCGCACTGACGACTACGTTGCCAGCACGCATCGCGGGCATGGCCACGCACTGGCGAAAGGAATCTCTGCCCGGTCAGCCATGGCGGAGCTCATGGGCGCGGTGGATGGATGTTCCGGAGGCCGGGGCGGAACCATGCATCTCTATGAACCCTCGGTGGGCTTTCTGGGATCGAATGGCGTGGTTCCACCGGGTATCTTGATCGGCGCGGGCGCCGCACTGAGTGCCAAGGTGCGTGGTAGCGACCAGGTGGCCGTGGCCTTCTTCGGCGACGGTGCGGTCAACAACGGCGCCTTCCACGAAGGCCTCAACTTAGCCGCAACCTGGAACCTGCCGGTGCTGTTTGTCTGCGAGAACAACCTCTACGCTACCGAAATGCCTTTCGAGCAGGCCACTAAGAACACAAGCGTCGCGAGCCGTGCCGCGGCTTACAAGATTCCTGGCGTGACCGTGGATGGCAATGACGTTCTAGAGGTGTATGCCAAAGCCGGCGAAGCAGTAGAACGCGCGCGGCGAGGCGAAGGTCCGACGTTGCTTGAGTGTCTGACCTATCGCTGGTTTGGGCACCACGAAGGGGATCCGGGCACGTCGTATCGCACCAAGGAAGAAGTTGCGGCCTGGAAAAAGAAAGATCCCATCCAAAGGTTGCGCGAAAAGGCTGTCGCTGAATCCTGGGCAACGGCGGCGGAATTTAACGAAATTGACAATGAAGTAAGGCGAGTGATTCAGGACGCGGCCACGTTCGCGGTAGGCAATCCCCAGCCCGCCGTAGGCACCGCTCTGGACCACGTTTTTTCTAACTAGAGACCGGACAGGGAAAAATGGGTGGAGTAAAGACTGCGTCCCAAGCTGAAGCCGGGCAACCAGCCGACCAACAGCGGTTGATCACGTACGCGGAAGCGGGAGTGGAAGCCGTTCGCGAAGAAATGCGGCGGGACCCTAGCATTTTCTACATGGGACAGGGCATCGGTCCGCGCGGGGGAAACTTCCAGCAGAGCCGTGGCTTGTGGGCTGAATTCGGCGGAGAGCGGGTCCGTGATACGCCAATCGCCGAACGTGGCCAAACCGGTCTGGGCATTGGAGCTGCGCTCGCCGGCAGCCATCCCATTGTCGACATCGTCTTCCTCGATTTCGTCCTCGAAGCCATTTGCGAGATCATCCAGCAGGCTTCGACCATCCATTACATCTCGGATGGAAAATTCAAAGTTCCGGTGGTGGTGCGCGCCGCAGGAGGCGGCATACGAAGCACCGGCCCGCATCACTCCCACACCTTCTATTCTTTCTTCATGCACATCCCTGGGTTGAAGGTCGCGCTTCCGTCCACGCCCTACGACGTCAAAGGTCTGATGAAGACCACTCTGCGCGACGATAATCCCGTCATCTTCATCGAGCACAAAGCTCTCTACAACATCAAAGGCCATGTGCCCGAAGAAGAGTACCTGATTCCCTTTGGGCAAGCGGCGGTGCGAAAGCCGGGAGATCAAATCACTCTGGTCGCGATGGGTCAGATGGTGCACCGGGCCATGCAAGCGGCAGTGCGTCTGGAACAGGAAGGCATCTCGGTTGAGATCGTCGACCCGCGCACGCTGGCTCCGTTCGACAAGGACACCATTCTGACTTCCGTTGCGAAGACAGGCCGCCTGGTGATCGTAGACGAAGCCTACGCGGCCTGCGGTGTCTCCGCCGAGATCGCCGCGACTGTCGCGAGTGAAGCCTTATACGAACTCGACGCCCCGATACTCAGAATCTGCACTCTGCCGGCGCCGCATGCCTTTAGCCCGTCCCTGGACAACTACTTGGTTCCCTCGGTTGACCGAATCGTGAGCGAAGTGGCGGCCCTCGTCGGGAAGAAACTCTAGATTCCCGATTCCCCCTGGGCACGATCGGGAACGGATTTTCAGGAGAACAGTCGTATGAGTTTTGCGATCGTGATGCCTCAGCTCGGACTGACGATGGAAGAAGGCACCGTCAGCGGATGGCTAAAGAAGCCGGGCGACGTGGTAAAGAAGAATGAACCGCTTTTCAGCGTCTCGACTGACAAGGTGGAGATGGATGTGGAGTCCGCAGTTGACGGTACTCTGGGCAAGATCATCGTTCCCGTGGGCGTAACGGTGAAGGTGGGAACCGTACTGGCATATGTTAATGGCGGTGACGGAGAAGACATCACCGCCATCGGCAGTGAGCAGCCGTCGTCCGAGGACTTCGAGGAAAGCTCGGCGTCGCAGGAAGTCTCGATTCAGCAGAAGTCGCCGGCGCGGAGCGCCGTAGAGCAAAGTTCCGACCGCGCTGGAAGTCGACAGTCGGTGTCGCCGCGGGCCAGGAGACTGGCGAAGGAGTTGGGAGTAGATCTGGCAGCGGTACGCGGGAACGGTCTCGATGGACAGGTTACAGAAAAGGACATTCGCGGCGCATCCGCGGTCCCTCGGGAGAAGGTCGCTTCTTCCGATGGTGCTCGCCGCCAACTGATCGCCGAGCGGCTGACTCAGAGCGTTCAGACTATCCCGACATTCTCCGTCGCAGCCGAAGTGAACGCCGAAAACTTTGTTGCTCTCCACGAGAGTCTGAAGCAATCAATGGCTCAAGCTGGCGGAGCCAAACTGACTATCACGGATCTGCTGCTGACCGTGTTCGCTCAAACCCTCAAAAGTAATTCGGAACTGAATGCCACATGGGAGAGCAACGCGGTTTCCCGTCGGACCTCCGTGGACCTTGGCTTGGCCGTGGCTACCCCAAAAGGAGTGGTGGCGCCGGTGATTCGGAACCTGGGCTCAACAAATCTTCAAACTTTGGTGGCGCGCCGCATCGAACTCGTGGAGAAAGCTCGCGCGGGCCGACTGTCGCTGGCTGATCTGGAAGGCGGGGTTGGGACCTTGAGCAACCTCGGCATGTACCGAGTCGACCATTTTCAGGCGATCATTACGCCGGGTCAGAGCTCCATTCTTGCCGTGGGCCAAATCCGCAAGCGGCCGTGGGTCGCCGAAACTTTGAGTGTGAAGCCGACTGTGATGCTGAACCTCACAGTGGACCACCGTGTCGCGGATGGCGCAATCGGCGCGGCGTTTCTAAGCAAGATGGTTGAGCTGATCGAGAATCCGCAAGGTTTCTCCTGGCAACCCACCGTCTCTCCTGGCGATGGCGCAGGCCGGAGATCGAATGCCTAGCGTCGCAGAGAGAATTGCCCAGCGCAAAGTAAATGCCGGAGAGCTGGCGATTTACTGGCTTTGCCAGGCAGGGTTTGCGTTCAAGAGCAGCTCAGGCGAATTGGTGTACATCGACCCGTACTTCTCCGATGTGGTCGAGCGCCTGATCGGGTTCAAGCGCATGATGGCTTGCCCTGTGCCGGCAGAGGAAGCCAACGCTGACCTCATCGTTTGCACCCACGAACACCTCGACCACATGGACACCGATGCATTGCCGGTGTTGGCACGAAATCCTCGAACCCAGTTTGTGGGGCCCATCGAATGTATTAAGGAATTCAGCAAGCAGAGGATTCCGGCGGCGCGATGCCATCTGCTGGATGAAGGAGACAGCCTCACCCTGGGCGGCGTCGAGATCAACGCCGTATATGCCGACCATGGCGAACTCGCTCCGGATGCCTTGGGTATCGTGCTGAATTTCGGCGGCATCAAGGTCTATCACACCGGGGACACGGCGTATCGTCCGGAAGAATTCGCTCCCGCCATCAAGATGCGGCCCGATGTTTTGATTCCCTGCATCAACGGAGCTTTCGGTAACATGGACGCGGAGGAAGCGGCCCAACTGACCCGCCTGGTGAATCCGCAGGCTGTGATCCCCAGCCACTTCTGGATGTTCGTCGAGCAAAACGGGCAGCCCGCGGTTTTTCTCAATCGCTGCAAAGAACTCGCCCCACAAAGCCAGGCCGTTCTGATGAAGCCCGGCGAGGAACTCCTGTTCAAAAAGCCATGAAGCGCTCAGAGCTCATAGAAACCCTCGACGCCATAGGCAAGCCGACCGAAACCTGGGAAAGCAGCGACGGCACGAAGGCGCTGGTGCTGCCCTACGGCGGACGAATCCTCGGATTGTTCGCCCCGGGCGACGACGAAAGTTTCTTTTGGACCCACACCGCTCTTGGCGATGCCGCAACCGCCCGGGATTTTTACGAGGGGAAGCAATGGCACAACTCGGGAGGCGAGCGCACATGGCTGGCCCCGGAAGTGGACTTCTTCTTTCCGGAGTTTCCCGATCTAAAGACGTACTGGCAGCAGCGCGAACTTGATCCTGGACGTTACCAAGTCTCGAAAAAGAATGGCGGGTTCAGTTGGACCAACCGCGCGACTCTGACGCTGTCGCGTAGCAAACAGAGAGTCGAGATCGAGATTACCAAATCGCTGACGTCGGCTTTGAATCCCCTCCGTTACGACCGTGAACCGGCGGACGCGACGGTGAAGTACGCGGGTTACACGCTGCACGGCGCGTTACAGCTGGGAGGTTCCGGCCCGGCACCACAAGTCGGCCTGTGGCACCTCACGCAGTTGCCGCACGGTGGAGACATGCTGGTGCCGACGTTCTTCCGCAGTCAGCCTAAGATATACATGGGCACTATAGGCAGAGATGACCTTATTGTGGACGAGCACCTGGTCCGTTATAAAATGCGGGCCGCCGGCGAGCACAAGCTCGGCGTGCGCGCCGCGGCAGCGACTGGACGAGTTGGCTATCTTTACAACGTGGGCAACGAAGCCTCGCTCGTGGTAAGGAATTTCAGCGTAAATCCTTCGGGAGAGTACGTTGACGTGCCCTGGGCCGAGACCCAGAACTTCGGCTTCGCCTTTCAGGCTTGCAACGTGAACAGCGGACTGGGTGCGTTTAGCGAGCTGGAATATCACGTGCCTGCGGTCGGACCGCCGGAGGGTGGTTCGCGGTCGGAAGATCAGTCGCAATTGTGGGCATTCCGCGGACCTGAGGCAGCCATCCGATCGATTGCGAGACGGCTACTCGCAGCAGAAATTTAATAACTGACAAACTTCCACAGGAGCAAGGAATGCGGTTGCAGGGTAAGACAGCGATCATAACCGGCGCAGGGTCTGGGATCGGAGAAGCATCGGCCAGGATCTTTGCCGCGGAAGGAGCACAGGTCGCGGTTGTCGATCGGGACCAAGAAGGCGGGAAGAAAGTGGCGGAGGAGATTGGAGCGTCGAGTTTCTTTCTCAGCGCCGACGTCGCCAGTGCCGTGGATATGGAAGCCATGAGCCGGACTGTACTGGAAAAGTTCGGTCGCATCGACATCCTCTTCAACAATGCCGGGGTTTCGTGCGTCGGCGCACTGCACGAAACTTCGGAAGAGGAATGGGACCGGGTGATGGCGATAAACATCAAGGGCATTTATCTCGCCTGCAAATACGTCGTGCCAATCATGCTCAAACAAAAATCGGGTTGCATCATCAACATGGCCTCGGGGGCAGCGGTGCTGGGGTTGGCGCAACGTGCCGCCTACACTGCCTCGAAAGGGGCGGTGTACTCGCTGACCCGGGCCATGCAGGCCGACTACTGCCGCTCCGGCATACGCGTGAATTCGCTGGTTCCCGGCACCATCTACACCCCGTTTGTCGAAGGCTATCTGAAGAAGCATTACGCTGACGATCCCGAGAAGGCGGTCGAGAATCTCAAGAAGCGCCAGCTTTCCGGAACTCTTGGCACTCCTGAGGACGTTGCCTATGCCGCCCTCTATCTGGCATCCGATGAAGCCAAGTACGTGTATGGCAGCGGCCTGATGGTGGACGGCGGTTTTGCGGCCGGAAAGATTTTTGATTGATCACGTGCCACCGCCGACGCTACTTGTAGCACTACTACTGAGAACGAGGGTTGTTCATGATTCTGTTGACCGCGATCACATCATCCGGGCCACGTCTAGCGATCAAGACATCCGCGGGAATTGTGGTTTTCGAAGACGCTCAAAAAAAGAAGGCGGAGATCCCGCTGACGCTCGAAGAAGCGCTGTTTGTGCCGCGCGGGCTCGATCGTGTTCGCCGTTTTGTTCGCGAGAATCTTAAAGACGCCTCCGTGTTGAACAAGCTGGCGACACCGGAAAAGAAAATCCGTCTCGGCCCACTCTTCCGCCCGCGCAATGTGCTTTGCATTGGCCTGAACTACAAGGACCATGCCGCCGAAGGCGGAGTCCCTCTGCCGGAGAAGCCAGTGGTATTCGCGAAACTGACCGGCTGCATCACCGGCCCGGGCGCGCCTATCGTGTTGCCTCCGGACACCAAAGAAGTGGACTACGAAGCGGAGCTTGCCGTCGTCATAGGCCGCAAGTGCCGTGGCGTTTCGACCGCCGACGCGTTGGATTATGTCGCCGGATATACCTGCCTCAATGACGTGAGCGCACGTGACTTCCAGCGGGGCGATGGCCAGTGGGTGCGCGCCAAGAGCCAGGACACCTTCGGACCGATGGGACCGTATCTCGTCACCAGCGAGGACATTCCGGATCCCCAGACTCTTCCGATCCGGTGCGTCGTCAACGGAACAACATTGCAGGACTCCAACACCGACAAAATGATCTTCGGGGTGCGAGAACTCATCGCCTTCATCTCGCGCGGAATCACGCTCGAACCCGGCGACGTGATCAGCACCGGGACGCCACACGGGGTGGGCTTTGCGCGTAAGCCCCCCATCTTCCTGAAAGCGGGAGATGAAGTCGTGGTGGAAATCGATGGCATAGGCCGGCTTACCAATCCGGTGAAGGCGTAGTCAGAAAAATCGGGACAAGCTTCAGATTGCGCGACCAGGCGACAGATCAGTTTCATGAAAATCACAAAGCTTGAAACCATCTGGTTCGAGGCAGTACCCGATGCCGTATGGCGTCAACGATCCCCTAATTCTCGCCAGGCCTTGCCCAACAATCTTTGGGTGCGCATCTACACGGATGATGGACTGGTGGGCCTCGGTGAAACATACTACCTGCCGCGCGCCGTCAGTTCAGTCATTCATGATCTCTTCGCGCCCCTTCTGATCGGTCGCGATGCGGTTGACATCGAAAACCACTGGAACAATCTGTTTTCACTGGTGAATTTCTGCGGCTTCGCGGGCGCGGAAATGCGCGCCATCTCCGCCATTGATGTTGCCTTGTGGGACTTGCTGGGCCAGCACACGGGACAACCCATCTACAACCTGCTGGGCGGCCGCAGCCGCGAGAGTGTAGCCGTCTACAACACATGCGTGGGTTACGGAAAATATCCCGACTACAACCAGTGGACCGAGGGACGCGCCGGCGAACTGGCGCAGGATCTGCTGAAGCAAGGCATCAATGCCATGAAGATCTGGCCGTTCGATCAGTTCGGCACAACTCTTGCCGGGCCTTCGAATCCGCATGGCAAGGTACACCTCTGGGGACAGGAAACTGCCGCTGGTACGTTGGGACACGTCATCGGCAATGAGCAACTTAAAGCTGGCCTTGCGATCCTGGAAGATATTGCACGGGCCACTGACGGGAAGATGACAGTCGCGATTGAGGGTCATGCGCGCTGGGACTTGCCCACCGCCACCCGGATTGCGCACGCGCTCGAGCCTTACAACGTGATGTGGCTGGAAGAAATCATGCCGCCGGACAACGTCGAGGCCTTTGTCCGCCTCAAGGCGAGCACCCGGGTTCCGATTTGCCAAAGCGAACGGGCGTTCACCCGCTTCCGGTTCCGTGAATTCATCGAGAAGCCTGCCGCCGACATCATTATGCCGGATCTCTCTTGGGGCGGCGGTTTCACCGAGACGCGGAAAATTTGCAGCCTGGCAGACACGTACTATTTGCCGGTCACGCTGCACGACACCATCGGCCCGGTCGCCTTGTGGGCCGCGGCGCACCTGATGCTGCATATCCCCAACGCGATGATCCAGGAGATCGTGCGGGGTTACGTGGATGGTTGGTACAACGATGTGCTGAACGAGCCTCTGACCATCACCGACGGACAGCTTCGCCTCAACGGCAAACCTGGCCTGGGCGCCGCGCTAAGGGCGGACTTTACCACACGGCCCGGCGTCCATGTCGAAATCACCAATGAAGAAAAAGTGAGGGGTTGGTAGCGTATGCCTCCCTTCAAACTGTTCTTCACCGGCGACTATCTGGATGAAACGGGGGCGGTGAAGTACGGCGACATCGGTCTCGAGTCATTAGCCAAGTCCGGCTATGTAGAAACGGGATTCTTGTTGGATCAGGCGCCATCCCCAGGCGACAGCACCTATCTGGACCGAATCTATTCGCTTCAGATCACGCCCGAGCATGTTGCAAAGGCCAATGGAATCGTGATTTTTCGTCCCTGGGTGAAGGCCTCGGCTTTCGTTAATGGCGCTGAGAATCTGGTGGTTTTCGCCAGGGCAGGCGCCGGGTACGACAAGATCGACATTTCGGCGTGCACAGAAAATAACGTCGCGCTGTTTAATGCGCCGGACACGCTCACCCACTCGACCGCTTCGGCGGCGTTCACGCTGATGATCGCGTTGGCCAAGAAACTGCCGCAGCAAGAGAATCTGGTACGAACTGGAAGGTGGGACCTTCAAGCTGAATTCCTGGGCGACGACCTGATCGGCAAGACACTGGGCATCATCGGCCTGGGCAAAACCGGAGTAGAGCTGGCCCGGCTGGTGGCCCCCTTCCACATGAACTTGCTGGCGTACTCGCCCAGCGCGGATCCGCTTCAGGCGGAGGCGTTGGGAGTGGAACTGGTGGACCTCGATACCCTGCTGCGCACCAGCGACTTCGTAAGCCTGCACTGCCGGCTCGAGGAGCGAACTCGAGGCATGCTCGGAGCGCGAGAACTAGGCCTGCTCAAGCCAAATGCCTATTTCATCAACGTCGCGCGCGGCGAACTGGTTCGTGAAGATGAGCTGATACGAATCCTGCGCGAAAAGAAGATCGCGGGCGCCGGTCTGGATGTATTCGAAACCGAGCCGCTACCGGTCAGCAGCCCTTTTCTCAAACTGGACAACGTAATTCTGACGCCACACTGGTTGCCCAGCACCCACCGTGCGGCGCGTGCCACTCGCGACCTGATGGTCCGGAACGTGCTTCGCGTGGCGCAGGGATTGGTGCCGCAGAATGTGGTCAATCCGGAAGTGCTGCGGCAGCCCGGATTTCGCGCCAAGCTCGCGCGCTTTGCCGCCAACCAGCCGAGAGTGGCGCGAGTCATTTCCGGTAGTGAGCGCCAGGTAACCACGCGAGGACAGTCCTCGGGGACGGGAATTAAAAGACCTTAATCGTTCGATCGCAGTAGGAGGAAACGGATGGTCATTCTCGCGGGCTTTGTCATTGTGTTTTTCGCCGGGTCCATCATGGGAACGAATCTGGTCCCGTTGAAGTGGATCCGCGTATGGAAGTGGGAGAACTTCTGGTTCGTCTACTCGATCATGTCTTTGCTGGTCGTGCCGATCTGCATCGCGTTTCTGTTTGTTCCGCATCTCGCGGCGGTTTACGCCTCAATCCCACTCAGCACGATGGCAAAACCATTCGCCTACGGCGTCCTCTGGGGAGTTGCTCAACTCGGGGCCGGGATTTCCGTGGACAAAATCGGCCTGGCTCTTACCGGTTCGATTTTGAACGGCCTCTGCGCTGCCCTGGGAACGCTCACCCCGCTCCTGTTGCTGCACTTTGAACTGGTTTCGAAGCCCAGCGGACAGCTGCTTCTAGCGGGAACCGCAGTCATGCTGCTGGGAGTCGCGCTCTGCGGATGGGCCGGCTACCAGAGGGAAAAGACGCAGCCCCTGCCACCAGGCGCTGTACGTTCGGGAAAAACCTACTTGCTGGTAATGATCCTATGCGTTGTCTCGGGGTTTCTTGCGGCCCTGCTCAACATAGCCCTCGCATTTGGAGGTGACATCGTCACACTGGCGAAGGCTCAGGGCGCCCCGGCACAGTGGGCGGTCTTCGCGGTTTGGCCGATCGCGTTGCTCGGCGGACTGGTAGTGAACCTGGGATATAGCGTCTACCTGCTGACCCGCAACAAGACCTGGGGAAATTTTGCGGCGAAGCCCGCAGAGATGTGGCCGGCTACCCTCGGCGGCTCCATCTGGATGATTGCGATTGCGATCTACAGCAGTGGGACCGTGTACCTGGGCATCTTGGGTGTGTCAGTGGGATGGGCGCTTTTCAACATCACCCTGATCCTCTCAGGAAATCTGGCAGGACTGTTGACCGGAGAGTGGAAATCCATCGCCCGTCGAATTTTTAACGTGAACGTGGCCGGCGTGGCGGTTCTTTTGGTCGCAACCATAATGATGGCGGCAGCAAACTACTCGGCGCGTTGACGACAGATCGTAAGGGCGACAAACGCCAGGAGGCTAACTCTATGACCGATGGGTTAAAACTACCGGGCAGGAAAGCGCTTGTGACCGGAGCCGACACCGGTATCGGACGCGAAATCGCGCTCGAATTTGCGCGGCAAGGCGCAGACGTGGTCCTGCATTACAGCCATCACAAGGATGGAGCAAGCAGCGCTGCGGCAGAGATCAAATCCATGGGACGGCGTGCCGAGGTGTTTGGCGCCGATTTTAACGATCTCGATCAGGCTCTTGCGCTGGCGAATCATGCCATCAAGGCGCTGGGCTCAATCAACTGCCTGGTGAATAACGCCGGCGTCAGTTTCAATCGCCCGTTCCTGAAGATGGAACCTGACCACGTTAAGAAGCTGTTCAATATCAACTTTCTGGCTCACTACTTTATTACGCAGACCGTCGTAAAGAACATGCTGGAGCACGGGGGGGGCACGATCTGCAATCTGGCGTCGATTCACGGTCTCCAGGGTGCCCCCGAGCACTCGGCTTATGCAGCCACCAAGGGAGCCATCATTGCTCATACCCGCGCCCTCGCCGTAGAACTTGCACACCGCGGAATACGGATCAACGCAATCGCGCCGGGATGGATCACGGTGGAAAATTATTTCAAGGCGATTCCCGGCTTCACCGAGGAGGCAGCGAAAAAGGACGCAGAGAACGCCGTACCCGTGGCACGTTACGGGTTGCCGATCGACGTGGCGCGCCTGGCCACATTTCTGTGCGGTGACGACGCATCGTTTCTGGTGGGACAAACGGTTGTGCTGGATGGTGGCACTGTGTCGCTGATGTCCCTTATCTCCGACTTTCGCACGGAGTCGACGTCAAAGTTTGGCGAGGATTACATTTTGGGGCCGAAAAAAAACTGATCCACGGGAGGAACAACGTTTGAGGTCGTCGTCGAAACGGGTCTTTCCCGAAAAGCTGACGAAGTTCTGCGTGAGTGTGCTCAGCAAAGCTGGGCTCGCGCCGCAGAACGCTCAAATCGTAGCCGACGTTCTGGTCATGACAGATACGTGGGGAACATTTTCCCATGGCACCGGAGCGCTCGCGAACTATGTGAACACCATGAAAACCGGCGGCATAAAGCCTTCCGCCACTCCGGAAGTGGTTGCCGGAGGCACCGGATGGGCGATCGTTGACGGTCACTCGTCCATGGGAATGCTGGGCAGTTCGATGGCGATGAACCTGGCGATTGAGAAGGCGCGCGAGAACACGATCTCATGGGTTGGAGTTCGCGACAGCAGCCACTTCGGAGCGGCCGGCTACTACGCCAATATGGCTGCGCGCCAGAACATGGTTGGGATTGCGATGAGCAACGCAGACCCGAACATGGTGGTGCCCGGCGCTCGCGGCCACATCATCGGCAACAATCCTGTGGCCTACGCGGTCCCGGCCGGCGAAGAGCATCCCATCCTTCTTGATATTGCGTTGAGCGCCGTAGCTGCCGGCAAGATCCTCGGCATGAAGGCGCTGGGGCAAGCCATCCCCAACAGTTGGCTCACCGACGCCGAAGGACTGCCTACATCGGAAGTGGGAGACTGGCCGAACTCAGGCTCAATGCTGCCCATGGCCGGTCACAAAGGATACGGCATCGCCCTGCTGATTGAAGTTCTGGCGGGTGCTTTGACCGGCGCTGGAATGTTGAGTGCAGTGAAAAGCTGGATTCTGCAGTCCAAGGAAGTTTCCCACCTGGGACAGGCTTTCATCGTCATCAATGTGGGCGCAATTATTCCAATTGACGATTTCAAGCAGCGGATAGACCAAATTATCCGCGAGCTTCGCCAGTCACCCAAGGCCAAGGGCTCGGACCGCGTCTATGTTCCCGGCGAAATCGAGTGGGGGAAAAGAGATGACGCCCTTAAGAATGGCATCCCGCTTCCCGAACGGATTTTGAGCTCTCTCCATCGCGCAGGCAATCAGCTCGGCCTGGATACGCAACTCTTGGAGTGACGCAGATCAGTTTTCAATTTTCATTCGGAACGTTTCGACCTTAGAACGGCGAACCGGACTGGTTCGCAGACATGCAGTCCGCGGTTTCTGCTGTCCAGCTTGTACTCACATCTCGAGTTGGAGTCAGAACAGGGGAGCCATATGCAGCGTCGTCGATTTCTGGAGTTTGCCGGCCGCCTCGGCGCCGGTTTGGGTGTCGCAGTTCCACTGTTTGGGGCCGAAACGCTTCAGGCTCTCCCGGGCGCGGACACGAGGCCTGCGGGCAAGAGAACTGGCAAGCCGGCGCAGAAAGCGCCGACATTGGCTTTCTCGCTCGATGGTGAGTGGCTGATCGCGACCGATCCGCGCAACGTCGGTCGCGAACAGAATTGGTTTAGCAAGCCTCAGGCTGATGCCAAGACCACTCGCGTGCCCTCGATTATCCAGGAAACATTTCCTGCGTATCACGGGGTGGTGTGGTTCTGGCGCCAATTCGAACCTGAGGTGCACCCCTACACCGGCGGCCGGTATTTGCTGCGCTTCAATGCCGTGGACTACACAGCCGTCGTCTGGCTGAACGGAGAGCGCGTCGGCGAGCATGAAGGGGGCAATACACCCTTCGTTCTTGACGTAACCAAGGCGGTGCGTCCCGGTCAGACCAATCATCTTGCGGTGCGTGTGCTCAATCCGGGTGATGACCGCATCGACGGTATGGTGCTGGTTGAAACGCCGCACCTCGACAAGGCTGTGAATTACTCGAACGGGAATCTCTACGACTACGGCGGCATCATCGAATCGGTCGAGTTGCTGCTGACTCCCGCCGTCCGCATCACGGATGTACACATTCGCCCTGACTGGAAGACTGGGCTGGTCAGGGTCCGCACCACGGCGCAGAACACCTCGGGCAAGGCCACTAACGGCCGTATGCGGTTCGCGGTTACCGGGACTGCCGTAGGCCAGAGTGTACTCACCGACACCGTCGAAGTACAACTCACGGCCAACGAGACCCTGATCGACCATGAAATCCAGATCGAGAATCACCGGTTCTGGGACATTGACGATCCCTATGTGTACCGGCTGAGCGTGACCGTCGAAGCCACCGGCGTCGAGGGCTCTCACCAGACAATCTCCAATTTTGGATTCCGCGACTTTCGCATCGTCAATGGATACTTCCGGCTGAATAATCGCCGCATTTTCGTGAAATGCACTCACACCGGCAACCACACGCCCTTCAGCCAGACTCTGCCGCCGGAAGGCTATCCGGATATGCTGAAGAAGGACCTGCTTTACGCGAAAGCGTCGGGCTACAACATGATCCGCTTCATTGCCGGCGGCGCCCACAGTTATCAGATGGACCAGTGCGACGAGTTGGGCCTGCTTGTCTACCAGGAACCCCTGGGCGGTTGGCTGCTGAAAGATTCGCCGCAAATGAAAGAGCGCTACGAAATCTCGGTGCGGGAGATGGTGTTGCGCGACCGCAATCATCCTAGCGTGGCGATGTGGGGAATGCTGAACGAGACGGAAGACGGACCAGTATTTCGCGAAGCCGTATCCGCGCTGGCGCTAGTGCGTTCCCTGGACGACACCCGGCTCGTCCTGCTTTCCAGCGGCCGTTTCGATGGTCATCTGGAAATCGGATCGGCCAGCAACCCGGGCAGTACTGCATGGGAGCCGACCTGGGGGAAAGAGGCTCTCGACGGCGGCCGTGTCGCGATGAAGTATCCGTCCGGTATTGGTTCGGGCGACTTCCATTTTTATCCAACGGTTCCGCAGACTCCGGAAGCAAATGAGCTGATGCGCACCCTGGGACACGACAGCAAGCCCATATTTCTCTCCGAGTATGGCATCGGCAGCATGATGAACGTGATTCACGAAGCCCGGATGTACGAGCAGGCCGGGATTCGCGCTGACGCAGAAGACTACGTCCTGATGAAATCCATGGCCGACCGGCTCACTGCCGACTGGGCGCGGCTCGGCATGGAAGTTGTGTATCCCTTTGCGGAGACTTTGCTTCGCGTCAGCCAGGCGCAGATGGCGCGCCACCGGCTGCTGGGTTTCAACATGATTCGGTCCAATCCAAAGTTCTGCGGCTTCAACCTCACCGGGATGTTGGACCATGGCATGACCGGAGAGGGTATCTGGCGATTCTGGCGCGACTGGAAGCCGGGAGCCTTCGACGCCGTACAGGACGGCTGGGCGCCGGTTCGCTGGTGTCTGTTCGTGGAACCGACGCACACCTACGTTGGGCGCCCCATCACGCTCGAAGCCGTGCTGGCCAATGAAGACACTCTGCGTTCGGGAAATTATCCGGCGCAATTCCGGGCCTGGGGTCCGGGCGGCGTTGCGTGGGAGCGAAAGGCTGATGTTCGCATTCCTACCGTCACTGCCGGGCAGGACGGCCCACTGGTCGTACCCGTAATAAAAGAAGAAGTCGCTCTCACCGGACCGGCAGGCGCCTACCAATTTGTCCCCGAGATCCAAACGGGGATCTCGCCACCAGAGACGTCGTGGGAGTTTCATCTTACCGACCCGGCTTCCCTTCCGCATCTCAGCTCGAAAATTACGACGTGGGGCGTTCCGGTCAGTGTCGGCTCCTGGCTTACATCACGCGGAGCCACGGTCGGTCTTTTTACAGGCACGGCTCCGGGGAATCGAGAGTTGATCCTGGTGGGAGACGTTTCTGGTGAATCGAGCGTCGCCGAATGGAAGGAATTAGCAGCGCGCATGGCGCGAGGGAGCACCGTGGTATTTCTTTCTCCCCAAGCGTTCAAACGTGAGAAGGACGGCGCCGCGCGTCTGCCACTGGCTAAGAAGGGCCGCGTCTACGCTTTCTCGGACATGCTCTATCACAAAGAATGTGTAGCCAAGCCGCATCGGGTGTTCGAAGGGCTGCAGGGCAAAGGCGTCCTCGATATGTATTACTACGGACCGATGTGGCCTCACTACCTTTTCGACGGACAAGACACGCCGGCGGAAGTGATCGCCGCAGCCTTCGCCTCTGGTTATTCGACGCCCGGCGGCTACGCCTCAGGAGTTCTGTTGGGATCCTATAAATTTGGGGCCGGCCAGTTCATCGTCAACAGCTTTCCAATTCTCGACTTTATCGACAAACATCCCGTGGCTGACCGCTTGTTGCTGAATCTCATCCAGCACGGTTTCTATTCTGTGACTGCACCCTTGGCTGCCCTCCCCGCGGATTTCGAAACTCAACTGCGGAATATTGGTTACACAGACTAGCCCAGGCGAAGGAGCGCATATGCAGCGTCGCCAATTCTTGGAAATTGCAGGTCGCGTTGGAACCGGGTTGGGGATCGCAGGGCCGCTGCTGGGGCCCGAGGCACTGGCGGCTTTCCCGCTGGCGGACCAGCAAAAATCTGGAACATATAATAAGGACCGTCAGGCGGCGCCAAGTCTGGCTAGCTTGCTCGACGGAGATTGGCTGATTGCCACCGATCCCGCCAACGCGGGCCGCGATCAGAAATGGTTTCTCACTCCCCGCCCCGACGCCAAGACCACGCCCGTACCCTCGATCATTCAGGAGGCCTTTCCCGCGTATCACGGGGTGGTGTGGTACTGGCGAAAGTTTGATGCCCCGGCTCATCCTTATACGGCCGGACGTTACCTTCTGCGCTTCAACGCCGTGGACTACCTGGCCGATGTCTGGCTGAACGGCGTCCACCTCGGCACTCACGAGGGTGGCGAAACGCCGTTTGTGTTGGAAGCGACCAGTGCGATTCGTCCCGGCCAGAGTAATAGCATCGCGCTGCGCGTTCTAAACCCTGCCGACGAAGCTATCGATGGAATCGTGCTCCCGGAGACGCCTCACCGCAACAAGTTCACTGGTTTGCGAAACGGCGCTCTGCCTGACTACGGCGGGATCATCGAGTCCGTCGAACTGTTGCTAACACCGGCGGTGCGCATGACCAACGTCTTTCTGCGCCCGGACTGGAAGAGTGGCAAGGTGCCGATATCCATAACCCTGCACAACGCGCTCAACAAAGCCAACCATGCCCGTGTGCACTTTGTTGTGACTACTACCTCAGTACCGCAGATTGTGCTGACGGATTCGACAAACATTGACGTTGCCGACGGCGAAACCGCTGTCAACCACGAGATCGCAATCGGCAACCACCGGTTGTGGGACATCAACGATCCTTATTTATACCGGCTGCATGTCACCATCGAAGCCAGCGATGTGGACGGTGCGCACGGTACCTCCACCAGTTTCGGCTTCCGGGATTTTCGCGTGGTGAACGGATACTTCCGACTGAATGGCCGGCGCATTTTCGTTCGAAGCACACACACGGGGAATCATTGTCCCTACCGGGTGATTTCGCCGCCGCAAGGCTATCCCGACATGCTGCGCAAAGACCTGATCTACGCCAAGGCATCGGGCTTCAACATGGTACGTTTCATCTCCGGCACTGCCCATCCCTGGGAACTGGATATGTGCGATGAACTGGGGTTGATGATGTACGAGGAGTCGTCAGGCAGCTGGCTCTTGAAGGACTCGCCCCAGGCGAAGACCCGCTATCAGAATTCCATGCGGGAAATGATTTTGCGCGACCGCAACCATCCCTGCCTGGTCATGTGGGGTATGTTGAACGAAACCGAAGACGGCCCGGTTCACAGGGCGGGCGAATCAAGCCTTCCCTACGTACGGACCTTCGACGACTCCAGGCTGATCATCCTTTCGAGCGGACGTTTCGACGGGCATCTCGGACTGGGGTCGGTGAGCAACCCGGGCGGAACGGAGTGGGAATATACGTGGGGTATAGAAGCTCCCGGGGGCGCCCAGGTAAAGATGGAACTGCCTTCCGCGATGGGCACCGGAGATTTTCATTTGTATCCCAAGGTCCCGCAGACGCCGGAGGTCAACGCCCTCACCCGCAATCTCGGTAAAGATAGTAAGCCTGTGTTCCTCTCCGAATATGGCATCGGCAGCATGATGAATGTGATTCACGAACTGAGAATGTACGAGCAGGCAGGCATACCAGCTGAGGCTGAAGATTTCATCCTGATGCAATCTATGGCGGACCACTTTGTAGCCGACTGGTCGCGCTTCGGCATGGACGTCGTTTATCCCTTCCCGGAAACGCTGCTGCGCGAGAGCCAGGCAGCCATGGCGCGGCATCGTCTGCTGGGATTCAATCTGATTCGCTCGAATCCGAAAATCTGTGGATTCAATCTCACCGGCATGTTGGATCACGCCTTCACTGGAGAAGGTGTGTGGCGATTCTGGCGCGACTGGAAGCCGGGCGCCTTCGACGCGATGCAGGACGGTTGGGCGCCGGTGCGATGGTGCCTATTCGTCGAACCCAATAATGTTTATGTCGGTCGGCCGTTCACGGTCGAAGCCGTGTTGGCGAATGAGGACGCGGTGCGCCCCGGCGAGTATCGCGCGCAATTCCGGGTATGGGGTCCGAAGGGACTGGCTTGGGAACATCAGAGCCCGGTTCGTATTCCGAGCTCTACCGCGGGTCAAGATGAGCCGCTCGCAATTCCGGTCATGAAAGAAGAGATCGTTCTGCATGGGCCGGAAGGCGCCTACGAACTCGTCCCGTATATCGAACGCGGAATATCCCCGCCGGAAACGTCGTGGCAATTTAACGTTACGAATCCAGCCTTGTTTCCGAGACTTAGCGGGAAAATCATGACGTGGGGCGTCCCGGCAAATGTCGAGTCGTGGCTGACAGCGCATGGCGCAACCATCGCGCCCTTCCGCAGCGTCACTTCGGGAAACCGCGAACTGATCCTCGTCGGAGACATCTCCGCAAAGCCCGCGGCCGCAGTTGAATGGCGCACTTTGGCGGAATTCATGGCGACGGGCAGCACAGTTATCTTCCTCTCTCAGGATGCATTCAAGCGCGACACACAGGAAGCAGCCTGGCTGCCTCTCTCCAATAAGGGTCGCATTCATAATTTCAACGACTGGCTTTACCACAAAGAGTGCGTAGCCAAGCCACACCCGATATTTGAAGGGCTGCAAGGCAAGGGAATGCTCGACTGGTATTACTACGGACCCATGTGGCCGCACCATGTCTTTGAAGGGCAGGACACGCCCGCCGGGGTCGTCGCCGCATCGTTTGCTGCCGGCTATTCCACTGCCGGCGGTTACGCATCCGGGGTTCTGCTTGGCTCCTACAAATTCGGCGCCGGTCAGTTCATCGTCAATTCATTCCCCATCATCGAGCATGTGGACAAGCATCCTGTCGCCGACCGCCTGCTGCTGAATCTGGCCAATTACGCCGCCAGCTTTACCACTGGCCCCGCGGTCGCTCTGCCGGCGGACTTCCAGGCACGGCTCAAGGATATCGGATATGCGGATTAAAACGTCCGGCCGGCCGGCGAGGCGCAGGAGTTCGTTTTGGCATTCATAGGGATTGACCTCGGCACATCCTTTATTAAGGCTGCGGTTCTGGATCTCGACGCCTCCGAGTTGCAACAGGTTCGGCGTATGCCCTTCCCCGAACCGATAAGCCTTCCTAATCAGCTTCGAGTTGAGTTTGATCCGGACAGCATCGTAGCCACAGTCAAAAAACTCATTGACGAGCTTGCGGATTCCTCCGTGCCCTACGAAGGCGTCGTCATGTGCACCCAGATGTCCTGCCTGGTGCTGATGGACGAAAAAGAAAAGGCACGGTCCAACTGCATTGGATGGCGCGACCAGCGCGCGCTTGAGCCTCATCCGTCAGGTTCGGGTTCCTATTACGATGTTCTGAAGCAGCGGCTGACCGCGAAACAGAAGCGCGAACTGGGCAATGAGTTGCCTCCCGGGGCGCCAATCTGTTTTCTTTTCTGGATGGTCGATCAAGGTAAGCTGGAGCCGGGGCTCGCGCCGGTTTCGTTAGCGGATTTTGTACTGAGCGCGCTGTGCGGCTCACCGCCAAGCGTCGAGAGTACGAATGCCATGGCCTGCGGATCGTTGCAGCTCGAGACTTTGGGCTGGCACGAGGAAGTAATCAAGGAATTGGGGCTGGGCAAACTCCACTGGCCGCCGATCCGCCAGCACGGCGAAGTGGTTGGCCGCATGAAGGTCGGGGCGAATACTGTTCCGTGCTACACCCCGGTCGGTGACTACCAATGTGCTCTTGCCGGGTCCCTGCTGGCCGCGGACGAGCTTTCCCTCAACATATCCACCGGATCTCAAGTCAGCCGGATGACCAATCAACTCGTTCTGGGGGATTACCAGACCCGTCCCTTTTTCGATGCGAAGTTCACCAACACGTTCTCTCATCTTCCCGCTGGCAGATCTCTGAATGTCCTGGTAGATCTGCTTGGCGAATTCGCGCAACATTCGGGGACCGCAATAACAGACCCGTGGCAGTACATCGCTCGGGCCGCCGCGGCGGTTGGGCATACCGACCTTGAAGTGAGGCTCAGTTTCTTCCCCGGGCCTTGCGGCGACAAGGGTTCGATTGCCAACATTCGGGAACAGAACCTGACTGTGGGAGCCTTGTTCCGTGCTTCATTCGAAAACATGGCACAAAACTATTATGACTGCGCCTTGCGTATCTGGCCGGATCGTTCCTGGAAAAACATCGTCTTTTCGGGTGGGCTGGCACGAAAACTCAAGCTGCTGCGAAAAATCATCGAACAACGTTTTCAGACGAGCTCCAGGTTGTGCCCACTGGAAGAAGACACACTATTGGGTCTCATGGCATTGGCCCGCGTGTTCAGTCATCGCGCCGGGTCCGTGCAGCAGGCAATGCACGACTTCAGGCTCCACTACGCCGCGAAACCTGACGCCGAACTTAGTACCGAAGAATAGTAAGTTGGTTGGTCCCCGGAAGGAGGGTATTGCCATTTCCTGGTCCAAAGAAAAAGCTCTTGCCCTGATTCTCGAAGTCGCAGTGATCCCCGTGGTCCGGGTTTCCACGCGCGAGCAGGCGATCTGCGCCGTGGATGGAATCATCGCGGCGGGCATCACCGTTGTCGAAATCACGCTAACGGTTCCGGGTGCCATTCAGATCATTGAAGACCTAGTGACAAAATATGGACAGAAGCTGTTGGTCGGCGCCGGCACCGTGCTGGACGCCGAGACCTGCCGCCTGGCACTGCTGGCTGGCGCGGAGTTTATTGTGAGTCCCGCCTTCGATGCCCGCGTGCTCGAGGTGGCCCGAACCTACGGCAAGATCTGCATGCCCGGCGCTTTGACCCCGACCGAGGCGCTCGTGGCCTGGCAGGCGGGCGCTGACTTGGTAAAAATATTTCCCTGCAACTCCGTCGGAGGCCCATCGTATATACGGTCGCTCAAGGGACCCTTTCCGCAAATCGAGATCGTGGTCACCGGCGGCGTCAATCTGGAAAATGTAGCGCAATATCTCGCCGCAGGCGTGGCGGCGGTTGGCGTGGGCGAAATCATCCTGGAACGCGAAGCCATTGAAGCCGGAAATGTCGCCGGTATTACCGTCAATGCACGCCGTTTTATGGAAGCAATCCGGTCCGCGCGATCCAAGGGGTAAGTATCGAAGGGATGAACTGAATATCTTTGGGCAGACCCTACCGGAGCGTTCGCGGACCCTCTTTCAACTTTTTCAACTGATCCAGCGCCACGTTGTGAACCGGTTCCGGACCCAACTCGGCGGCGCGACGCAGCTTTTGTTCCGCGTCATCTCTTTTCCCGGCTGCAGCCAGCGCCAGCCCTAGCCGGAGAAACTGCACCCCCTCTGGTTTGGGAGCGAGGGCTATCGCTATCTCCAGTTCGCTGATGGCCGGCGGAAATTGGCCGCGCTGAAAAGCGACCACGCCGAGCACTCCATGGGCGTCAGACTGCATCTCGTGTTTGCGAATATTCCACTGTTCGATCGAGAGTTCTCGCGGAATTTTAATCTCATCGATCCCATCCAAAGCCCGACGGGCATACGACTCAGCCTGCGAGAGCAACTGCGCCCGGTCGGGCCTGGCGGCGGCGCGGTTGGCCATGGCCGGGGCGAGAGCTAACAGAGTATTCAAGCTATCAGGGTCCGCGGCCAGCGCCTTCCCTCCTGCTGTTAGCATTCCGTCGAAATCGTTGAGACGCTCGAAGGCCTGAAGCTGATACTGATAAGCCGCACCCAGCAGCTCGGACTTGGGGAACGCCGAAACGAAGATCTTCACCCTCTGGACTACCACGCTAGGAGCGGTCGCACTCACAATCTCCAGGTAGGAATCCAACTCGTCCTGCGATCTGGCCTGGGCCGCCTGCCCCGGACTGGCGAGAGGGCCAAATTGCGCTTCGACACGCACGGGCGCCTCGACCAACGCCAGGCAAAAAACCACCACGAGACGAAGGCGGTTAGTCGTGGTCATAGAGCGTCTTGACCTCTTGAAACGCTTTCAGCGTCTGCGCGGCCCGAGGATCTCCCGCCTCGCGATAAAGTTTGTATAGCGCATAGCGAGCCGTGGAATCATTCGGATTCCGAGTCGAGGCGATCTCTGCCTCGCGAATCGCATCTGGCAACTTTCCCAACCGCTCATACACCTTCGCGAGAATTACGTGATTGGAATATTCGTCGGGTTGCAGTGTCACTGCTTTTTTCGCGAAATCCAACGCAGCTTCGGGTTTCTCATCGAGCAGCAGTCGCGCCATGCCCTGGTAAGGCCAGCCGAACGGATCTTTATTCTTTTCCACCAGAACGATGGCTTTGGTGTAACGATCGCGTGCTTCAGGCAGCTTCCCCACCTGCTCAAGACAATTGCCAGCCTGATAGAGGCTCTTCCAGTCGTCGGGGTGCAGTTGTAAAGCCTTATCAAAAAACTCCAAAGCGCCAGCGGCGTCTGATCGGATGGACCAGCGATACAAGCCGAGATAAAAATAGGGTGTCGAATCTTGGGGGTCCAAAGCGGCTGCCTTCTTCATTTGCGCTTCGAACAGAAAAAACTGGTTGAGATCGTAGTAGGCCAGGCCTAATCCTTCGTGTGAAAGCGCGCTGTTCAAGCCCAGCTTTTCGCCGGCGCGAAACGCCTGCACCGAAGCGACAGGTTCATGCAGTTTGAGGCGGGATATGCCCAGCCAGTAGAGGGCAGTGGGATCAGAAGGATTCTGGCGACGGTTCCGGTCCGCCAACGCTGCTACTTCTTTCCACCGCCCGGAACGGGCAAGATCAGAAATACTGACGTTGGGATTTGCAACTCTCCCCGGCGAGTCCGGTAAGGGCGCGCTTTTTGGCAAAGTCTGGGCGGGAAGAGTTGCCGCACACAACAACAAGAATCCTACGATCGAAGATGTCCAATTCATCCGATTGCGGCGCCCGTAGCCGGATGGTAGCGCCTTCCGTGCCTGCGAGCAAGCGGGGGTGGGATGCCGATCGCAACTTCCCCCGGCACAGCCGTTCTCGTCGTTTAGTAGAGCGGCTGCGCCAACCGCGCGGCGCACAGACTACTTGGGAGATGACAGCTTCACCGTCACCGTCTTCACTTCCGTATATTGTTGCAGCCCGTATTCGCCCAGTTCGCGGCCGATGCCGGACTGCTTGAAGCCGCCGAAGGGGGCGCCGGCATCAAACACGTTGTAGCAATTCACCCAAACCGTGCCCGCCCTTACGTTGTTAGCGATGGCGTAGGCCTTGCCGATGTCACGTGTCCAAACTGCGGCCGCAAGGCCGTAGACGGTGGCATTGGCGCGCTTGACCACCTCGTCGACGCTCTTAAACTTGATGATGCTCATCACCGGTCCAAAAATTTCTTCCCGGGCGATTTTCATATTGTCCTGAACGTTGGCAAAAACGGTGGGCTCGACGAAGAATCCCTTGTCCCCTACTCGTTTTCCGCCCGCCAGTAGCGAGGCGCCCTCTTTCTTTCCTGAGTCGATGTAGGAGAGGATCTTTTCCATCTGTGCCTGGTCCACTTGCGGCCCCTGGTCCGTCTTGCTGTTGAAGGGATCACCCACGACGCGCTTGCCGGCGCGGGCAACGCTGCGCTCGACAAATTCGTCGTAGCATTTCTCTTCTACAAAAAGTCGTGAGCCGGCGGTACAACATTGACCGTGGTTGAAGAATAAGGCAAAGTGTGCGCCTTCGATCGCTTCTTCCAGATCGGCGTCGGCGAACACGATGTTGGGGCTTTTGCCGCCTAGTTCAAGCGAGACTCGCTTCAGGTTTGATTTAGCCGCTGCTTCCATAATGATGTGACCAACTTCGGTCGAGCCGGTGAAGGCAACTTTATCGATGTCCATGTGCCGCGCGATCGCAGCGCCCGCGGTCGGACCATATCCCGGCAGGATGTTGATGACTCCGGGCGGAAATCCGGCTTCAACCGCGAGCTCGCCAATCCGCAGCGCACTAAGCGGTGTCTGTTCGGCGGGCTTCAGCACGACCGTATTTCCGGTCGCAAGCGCGGGCGCCAGTTTCCACGCCTGCATCAGCAGCGGAAAGTTCCAAGGGATGATCTGGCCGACCACACCCACGGGTTCGTGGCGGGTGTAACAGAAATATTCGCCCGCGATGGGAATAGTCTTCCCCTCGACCTTGTCGGCCCAGCCCGCATAGTAGCGATAGCAAGCGATGGTGAGCGGAAGGTCCGCGGCCAACGCCACATGGTAAGGCTTGCCGTTATCCAGAGTTTCCAGGCGGGCCAACGGTTCGGCATTCGCCTCGATCAGGTCCGCAAACCGGTTCAACAGGCGGCCACGATCGGCAGCCGACATCTTCCTCCAGGGACCTTCAAAAGCGCTGCGGGCGGCCTTTACCGCCTTGTCGACGTCGGCCGCATCGGCTTCAGCCACCTGGCAGATTTCTTCTCCGGTCGCAGGATTGAATGTCGGGAAAGCTTTTCCCGACAGGCTGTTGACCCACTCGTTATTGATAAGAATCCTGGTTTGCAATCCGGAGAGTATCTCCGGGTCAATTCGTGGCAGAACGGTGGTCATGGTTCATCCTCCAGGAGCAAAATTTCGCTGCAGCAAATTCCTATGGCGCTACTTCTGGCTAGCAAGCTTGTAGGTCAGCACGGCGGCGCCCATCTTGTCCTTCAGTGAAACCTTCAAGCCCTTCTGCATCAGTTCGCGTCCGGTCAATGTTTGCGTACCGAATTCGTCCGCGTTCGTGATTTCGTAGCGAGCGTCGGCTTGCAAGCCATGAAGTTCAAACTCGGCGGAGTTCAAAGGGCTGTTTGACCGGCGGAACGCCTGCACCAGACCTTCGCCGCGCTCCGGGCGATCGAACTGCCAGGCCATCCAGGCATGATCGGAAGGGTCGTACGGGGTCAGCGGATAGTAGTCGCCCAGATAATTGTCCGCCGCGGCACGCCACTGACTAGTAGCTTTGCGAATCCAGTCATAGTCGAGATCGTTGCGCCGGAGATCCCAGACAACGTTGATCTGAGGTCCCCAGGAACTACGGAACACATAGTTATCGCGAGCACCGTTCGGAGAGCCAAAATAAGGAATCCAAAACGACATCCCGTATGTGATGCTCTGCTGACCAACCGGTTCGTAGGAATAATCGCTGCGATGCATGGGTACAGCCCGGCGAAGCGTTTCCAGATCGTCGCGCCGGCCGCCGGAGGCGCACGTATCAATCAGAATGTTGGGATGAAGTTTTTGCAGCTGGTCAAGGTATTCCAGGAATCCCATCGCATACTTGTTCTCGGTAATTCCTTGCCGGTCGGGAGCATCGGTCTCGCGCCAAAACGGCAGCGGCGCAATATTGAAATCGATCCGATAAACATCTATGGCTTCCTGGGTGATGAATTTGTCCAGATAAGAAACCACCCACCTAACAACCTCCGGATTGCCCAGATTGAGTAACCGCTGACCGTGCCGCTCTTCCTGATCACTTTTCAACAGCCAATCGGGATGCTTCTCCCAGAGCCAGCTTCCGCGAGTGACCCGCTCCAGTTCGAACCAGACGATCGACTGGATTCCCATGGAGTGCGCATAGTCATCAACCGGCCGCAGCCCGTTGGGGAAGCGTTTGGGATCGACCTCCCAGGTTCCTGTGTTGGGCCAGGTTCCGTTGCTGACATACCAGCCGGCGTCCATCCACCAATAATCGATTTTGATTTTTTCCTGGTGATAGCGATCGAGAAAGAGTTTCTGGCTGGCCTCATCCGCCCGGGACATTTCCGCGTACCAGGGCGCACTGGACGCCGCGAGCTTGGGTACAAGAGATTGCCCTCCAGGATGCGGCAGGTTATGAGCAAGCATCCATTTCCGCCAAACGTTTTGGCCGCGGACCCAATCGCCGGTCCAGAACAACAGCGCCGTCATAGGCGAGCGCACTTTCTCGCCGGGTAGAAGTTTGAAGTGTGTCAACTCCTGACCGGCCTGGATGCGTACGCTGCGACTATCATCGCGGCTGAAGTTCGCGGCCCACTGCCCCGGCCAGCCCAGTCCGACGATCACTCCCTTGTCTGTCTGATCGATGTTGAAGTAGCAGAGAGCATTGTCGGTCGGGCGCCCGCCCGACGTCGCAATATGCTTTTCAATCTTGGGCGTCAGTTTCAGCTCGTAGGGCTGGAAGTCAACGGCCTGCGCCGGACTCCCGCGAAAGTGGTGCAGCGTGAACTCGCCACCCGCGCTTCTCTGAAACCAGGTATCAACCGCCTGAATGTTTTCGAGTATGGGCGTTTCGGCGGAACCGGTGTTCTCGAAAAAGACTGCCCACTCGACGACCGGAAAATCGTGGTACTCCACTCCCGTCCAGCGCACGACCAGTCCGGTCGAGGGATCTTTGAAGGTGGTTACGTACTGGGTGCGGTTTCGGTCGAGCTCAGCCACGGTGCGTTGCCTGGACCAACCCGGCAACAGTTCCGCGGAAGATTTGCCGCCGTAGATGAAGGAAAAAGGGAGAGCTGCAGTGAACGGCTCGACCGGCGCCCCCACCGGCATGTCGCCCAACCATACGGTGCTGCCGTTTTCGAGCGTGACTTTGGCATCCGCCCAGACCGCTTCTCCGCACCATTCTTTCTGCCGGTCTTGTCCATTCTGCAGAGTGAGCTCTGTAGCGCCACCTAGATCGGCCTTCACTGCCACTCCGGCAGCAGCAACTTTCACCACCGTGGGTGGGAATACGACTTTGTCGCCGGCCTTGACTGAAAATTCCTGGCTGCCATTGGTGTAGCCACAGCCGGCATAACTGCTGTCCAATCCAACCACAGTCTCAAAGGTCTTCGCCGGAGACGTCAGGTGAACCGCAATACCCTGGGCACCGTTGGTGTACAGTCCACGCTCGTACAAAGTGTTAAAAATTCGCAGCGGCCGGCCTTCACCGGAACTGTAGAAACCTTCGCCGATTTCGTGATCGGGTCGGACGTTGCGCTCAATGGAGCCCCGCTCGCCCACCAGGGTCAAGTAGCTGCCGACGGGAACAGGTTCGATCTTTCCAGTGAATTTGGCCTCGACCCAGCGCTTCGCCTCAGCTTGCTCCTCACGGTTAACTTCCACCGCCAGCGCCGTCGAAATTAAAGTGGTGTGCAACAGAAACAAGCAGCCAAGGGATTTTATTTTTGAGCGCTGCTTCATTTCGCTTCCTCTCGCAACCAAGTCAATTCGATGTTGTGCCAACCCGCTTGTAGGTCACCAAGGCTGATTCCGGCGCTCGCTTCAACTGAATCTCAAGGCCTTGGTCCATCAATTCTTGCCCTGAGATCTCGCGGCTCCCGGAAACATCGAGATTGGTCACGGTGTAATGGGCCGCTGGATTCAGACCCTGGAGCTTGAATCGCGCTGTCTCGTAGGAACTGCGCGAGCGGCGAAAGACCTCCACGAAGCCCTCACCCACTTCCGGCCGATCAAACTGCATCGCACCCCAGACGTCATTCGCCAAGCTGTACGAAGTCAGAGGATAGAAGTCGCCGTAATAGTTGACAGAGACAGTGCGCCACTGGTCGATCAGCTTTCGCATAGCGTCGGTGTCGCTATCTTTTCTGCGCAGATCCCATGTTGTGATGACCCCGGGCGTCATCTGACTTCGGAACACATAGGGATCGATGCCGCTCGTGCCAGTCCCGAAATAAGGAATCCACTGTGCCATTCCCAAGGTTTGCATCTGCTGGCTGATGGGCTCGCCCGGCTCCATTAGATAATCGCTGCGGGTGAGAGGGACGGCGCGACGAAGGGTGTCGATGTCGTTGCGTCGGCCGCCACTGGCGCACGAATCCAGCAACATGTTGGGATGGCGCCGCCGAAGTTCGTCCCAGTAGGCGAGATATCCGGTGACATAGCGGATTTCCGAGATCCCCTGCCGGTCTGGCGCATCATTGGCGCGCCAGTAGTTCAGCGGGTCCATGTTGAAATCCTGGCGATATAAATCGATGCCCTGCTGGGTGATGAGCTGATCAACGTGGTCGGTCATCCACTTCAGGGCATCAGGATTGCCGAAGTTGAAGAGGCGCCATTCCGGATCATAGAGCTGGTCGCCCGGATTGGGCGGCGCCGTGAGCAGCCACTCCGGATGGTGCTCATACAGCCACGTGCCTTTGGTGACCCGCTCAGGCTCGAACCAGACAATGATTTTTATTCCGTTGGCGTGCGCGTGATCGCTGACCTCACGCAGTCCATTGGGGAACCGCTTGGTGTCTACTTCCCACGTCCCTACATTCACCCAACTGCCGTTGTTTGGATACCACCCGGCGTCCATCCAGAAGTAGTCGGGATGCAACTTTTCGGCAACGTAGCGGTCGATGAACATGTTTTCATCGGCTGCGGTTGCCTCGGTCATTTCCACATACTCGCGCGAAGTGTTGCCCGCCATTTGCGGGGGCGGCAGCTTGCCTCCGGGATGTGGCATGTTGTGAGCCTGCATCCAGCGGCGCCATATATTTTGCGAACGCCGCCACTCGCCCTTCCAGAATTGCATGACGATGCGCGGCGAGCGGACTTCCTCGCCCGGCAGCAGCTTGAAGTGAGTGAGTTCCTGTCCAATGGTTACTTGCAGACCGTTGCCGCTATCACGGGTAAGCTGGCCCGCCCACTGGCCCGGCCAACCCACTACAATAATTACGCCTTCTCCCGGCCACGCCAGATTTAAATAAGGGAAGTCTCCGTTTGACGGACGTCCGCCATGCGCCACCAAGTGACGCTCCGCTTTTTTGGGCAGCGGAGTCTCATACGGTTCGTAGTCATTGGCTGTCGCTGGAGCGCCCTTGTTGTGATGAAGCAGAAATTCGCCGTCGCCATTTCTCTCCAGGCGCGCATCGAGCATCTGAATGTTTTCGAGAATCGGCGAATCTGCAGTGCCTGTATTCTTGAAGAAGACGGTCCACTCGACGGTAGGAAAGTCGTGGTACTCGACTCCGACAAAGCGCGCTTCCAGACCGGTCTTTGGATCCCGATAGAGCTGCGTGAACTCGGTGCGCTCAGGGTCAAGGTCGCGGGAGCTACGCTGCGAAGTCCAACGTCTTCAACAGTTCGGACGATTTCGTGCCGCCATACACAAATGAGAAAGGCGGCTCCGGAGTGTAGTTGGCGCGCACCGGACCGACCGGGAGATCGTTGAGCTCGAGTTCCTTTCCGTCCGCCAGCACGACCTTTGCGTCCGCAAAGTCGGCCTGGTCCCAATCGATCGGAGCGTTTGTGCCTTCAATGTGCAAGGTGAAGTCGGTCGCACCGTTCAGATCGACGTTGACCGGAATCGCGGCCATGCCTTCACGCATGACCGTAGAACGGTAAGCTTCCTTGCCGTTGACATCTACCCACACTGTCACGTTGCCGCGTCCCAGGCTCGAGTAGTAGGTGATGTCGTTGCTGTCCACTCCAATCGCGACGCTGAAGCGTTTGCCCGGTGCCGGAAGATGCACCTTGACCGTCCCTACGGACGGACAATGAATGCCCCGCTCGAACGACTTGTCGCCAATTTTAAGTCCGTGATTTTGCCGTGAATTCTTCTCCAGCGATCCGCGTTTGAGTTGGGGCAACAGGTAGCCGAGGTCGGGCGCGGACTGTGCTTTTCCTTCGAACTTGGCTGACGCCCACCTACGCGCCTCCGCTTTCTCGGCTGACGATGGTTCTGTAGCGGCTAGACAGAGACTGGAAACTATCAGAAGCAGGCTGAGCGAGAAGAGACCACGGAATCTTTTCATTCGTGTGAACCCAGAGCGTTCAAGGTGAGATACCTTTTGCCACTAACTCAGAAAAAATTAGAACCGCTGGCCGGCGGAGATTCTTTTCTCCGCATGGTCTGCCTAGACCAGCGCACCCGCCGGACGTTTACCCAGCAAGATGTCGCGGGCGGCTTCCGCTGCCTGAATCTGCAGCAAGTCCACGGCTCTCGCCGAAACCGACGCAGCATGGCTGGTCAGAATCACGTTCGGAAGAGAGCGCAGCGGACTGTCCACGGCCAATGGCTCTTTTTCGAAAACATCCAGTCCAGCCCCGACGATCTTGCTCGCTTTCAGGGCCGCGATCAGATCCCCCTCATTTACCAGCGGACCGCGCGCCGTATTGACCAATATCGTGCCGGGTTTCATGCGAGCGATCGACTCTGCATTGATCATGTGCCGGGTTTGAGGGAGCAGCGGGCAATGCAGCGAGATGATGTCCGCGGTACGCAGCAACGTGTCTAGCTCTACGCGTTCGACGCCGTGTTTGGCGAAAACTTCCGGCGGCGCCACAGGATCGGACGCGATCTGGCGAAAGCGGAAAGGCTTCGCCTTCTCGCTGACTTTTCTCGCAATCGACCCAAAACCAACCATGCCGAAGGTGAGATCGGCAAAAGCGGGAATGGGAAGGAACGGCCCAATGCCCCAGCCGCCGTGCTTGATCTGATTGTCATCGTGCGGTATGCGACGGGCCAGGCTCAAAATCATTGAGACCGCGTGGTCGGATACTTCTTCCTGGCAGTAGTTGGGGACATTCGACACCATGCGACCGAGTTCCTTCGCACCCTGAACGTCAATGTTGTCAACGCCGATGCCGTAACGAACTACGCCCTTGACGTTGGGGAGCGCCTCCAGAACGCGGCGGGTAATGGGGGCCCATTGCACAAGGAGGACGTCCGCGCGGCCGCACTTCTGAATCACCTCGTATTCAGCCTTGCAATTCGGTTTGATTTCTTCGAGGGTGAAGCCCGCAGCCTCTATGACTTTTCGCTGCAGACCGATCGCAGGGAAAACGTGGTCCGTGATGAGAACGGTTGGCAACTCTATCTCCTATGTGTCGGTGCGGCCGTTCCAGTTACGAGGCCACGACCCGGCCCTGCTCTGGGGACTGGCTGTGATGAATGTGGTCAGGCGGATAAGTTGTCCGCGGACTTGGGCGCTCTGCGCGAAGCAAAATCGTGCACCCGAATCCTTACACACTGTTGAGCTCAGCATTGTCAAGTATGTTCGATATGTTGAACATTGAAGCTGCCGGTTCGTGGTATTGAACACTAAGTGCAGGCGCGAGCATCCCCGCTGCGTGCGGAGTCGGTTGATGGCGCCGCAGCACGAGCGAGACGCTCACGCCTCCATGAGGTCGGAGGTGATCCACACAACCTTCATAGCTTGGGGGGGTCATCGGCAGTTTCTGCTCCATGAATTTGCGCCGCTCTAAGTCGTGTTGCCTTCCCCGAGTACCAAGCCCAGGTGGGAGAGCGGTAGCGGGACGACATTCGACAGTATCGCCGTCGATCCGGGCCCTCAAACGGCTGAGAGTCCCAAATTGCCGGCATGAACCTTCATCGCGTAGCGCGCCGGGGCCTCCAAGCCGCGCAATTCCAGGGGTCCCATTCATGCCCCTTAGTTCTTGGTATTGAACACTAAAAGCGCGCATTGGCTTGTAGTTGTTGAACGCGTGCAGGCGGCGTGTTAAGTGTTCCAAAGTACCAACGTGCGCCGCCGCCGAGTGCGATGCGGGCCAGTGCGCATAATTTCTGGAAGGGGCTATCCGCCACGAAAACCCACGGTGTGAGGCGGTTTCGCTTCACCCGTTTTATCTCTCCGGAATCTGTCCGGCCTCGGAGTAATTTCTCCGTTGTGGAAGTTTCAGGGCGTTCGTTCGAATTTCGCGCCATGCCGCGATTTCATTTGCTTCGCGCGTGACGCCGCGCAGTAGAAAGGAAGATCAATGAATGTCTTGATTACCGGAGGCACTGGAAATCTTGGGTCGCGCCTGGCGATTCCTCTGGTGCAGCGTGGCGATCGGGTGGTGGCGTTCGATATTCGCGCCGAACCCCATTTTGACAGCGCGGAGTTTCGCAAGGCCCAGGTGGTTGTCGGAGACCTGGCAGACCGCCACCGCGTCCTCGGTACTGTGCGCGAGCACAAGATTGAAACTATTTTTCATCTCGGCGCAGTGCTTTCCTCCTCGGCCGAGGAAAATCCCTATGATGCCTGGCGCGCCAACATGGACGGCATGGTCAACGTCCTGGATGCGGCCCGTTTCGGCGGCGCTCGGCGGGTAGTCTTTTCTAGCACCATCGCTACCTACGGCTCCCACATCGCGGAACAGTTGACCGAGGATGCGCCACAGTGGCCGGTCAGCCTGTACGGAGTGACAAAAGTCGCAGGCGAGCGCCTGGGCGTTTACTACCATCACCAGTTCGGTCTGGATTTCAGGGCCATCCGGCTCCCGGCAGTCATTGCCGCTCGCGGCTCATCCGGTGGCGCCAGCGCTTACGTCTCCGCCGCGTTCGAGCAGAGCGTCTTCAAGGGTGCCTATGAATTCTATGTGAACCCGACCACTCGTGCGCCCATGTTGTACATCGCCGACGCGGTTCGCGGCTTTCTTGACCTGCATGATGCGCCGGCGAAGGACTTGACCCGTCGGGTCTACAACATCGCGGGCATTGCTCCCTCCGCAGAGGAGCTCGCACAAGCCATCCGGACGCTGGTGCCCAAGGTTCAGTTCACCTACCGCCCTGATCCGTTGAAATGCGCGATCGTGGAGAGCTGGCCCGATCGAATTGACGATTCCGGGGCGCGCAAGGATTGGGGATGGGATTCCACCTGGAACCTGGAGCGGACCACAGACGAAGTCATCGAGGTGTTGAGGCATGAGCTTGCCAGCAAGTGAGCTGTATGCCCAACTCCTCGACAAAGCTCGCTGGAGCCATGCAAACGGGCGCAACGTTTTTCACATTCTTCAAACTGATGTCGACGCGGCCCGGCTCTTCAGCTACGGCTATCGTTCACAAGCCATAGGCACGTTCCACGCCACGCGCGTAGCCATCGACGCCGAAGAGAACGGGACTACCGGTCCGTACGTGAAGACCTGCCTGTCGCAGGCCCGCACTCTGCTGGACCAACTCGAAGCCAAGGCCGGCGAAGCCGTGCCACGAGACTTCCGCGCGCTCATCTCGACCCTGTACTACTACGATCAATGGGTCAATCAGGTAGCTGACGTTCTCGAGAAGGCGTCGGTGCGCGGTACGAATTCGAAGTTGGAGATCATTCGCCGGCGCTTCGTTCAAAATATTGAAACCATCGGCTCCGGCAACGGCATCTATGTGGCGCGCGACCTGGTTCTGCCGGAACAGGGCGCGTTCATTGTGCCCAATCTTGGAATCTCCATCGTGCCCGTCATCTACGGCGATAACCATTCCTGGAACGCAGCCTTTCTGACCGCCGACCAGGTTGGAGTTTCGGTGCACCGTCACCACAAGGGAGCGGAGATCCACCTGGGATTTTCTCCCGTGAAGGGTCGCACGATTCTTGGGGACAATTTTGCCGAGGTCTCGGAAGGCTATGCCATGGCGATCCCTCCGATGACCGACCACGGGTTTTTCAATACTTCGGGACACGATCACATCGTGCCCTTCGTATTCGGCTCGTTGACCATGACCGGTTGGGGCATTTTCTTCGACGTCGAACCTCGCTCCAACCCTAGTATTGAGCGGCGTGAACACCCGCTGGATTCTGCCGCGATGAATCATTCGATCTTCCTGGAGCGAGCCATCCAGCGCGCGCGGACCCAAGCAACCGTCACGCGCGAGGCTCTCATACCCGCAGAGCGCGCCGGATCCCATGAAATTGGCGGCCTGGAACTCGCCATAAACCGCGCCCATGGCGAGACTGACCTTTCTTCGGCCTATTACAGAATAGTTTCGGTGCAGTCAGGCAAGGGCCGGGTTCGTATCGGCGCCGCACAGACGGAGGTGGGCGAACACGATCATTTTGGTGTCCCCGCCGGTTTGGCGTGTACTCTTACACAGCTTGGAGACGATCCGCTGGTTTTTCTCGACGCCATGATTCTTCCGATCGGTTGAAGATCGGTGAAACCGGAAGAATTCCGCGCAGAGCGCGAGAGAGCAATCAAGGTCTATCAGAGAGGACAACAATTCAATGGCTACAATCTGGGGCGCTTTGACCGTCGTGCTGGCAGGGCTGGTACAAGGCAGCGGCGTGTGGCCGATGAAGTTTTTGCGGAAATACAAGTTCGAACACTGGTGGTTCCTGGCCATGCTGATCGGACTGGTCATTGCTCCATGGGTCATCACCCTTACCTTGTGTCCCGAACCCTGGAAGGCCTATCACGAGATTGAAACTTCCACGCTGGTGAAAGCCAACCTGTTTGCTCTCGCCTGGGGCGTCGCCAATATTCTGTGCGGGCTTTGCTTTGTTCGCATCGGTGTCGCACTCACCGGCGGAATTCTGACCGGGCTGGGAGTCTCCGTGGGCGTGACGTTGCCTATGATCATCAAAGGTTCCGGTCTATTCAGCGAGGCGCCGAACCTGGGATCTCCCGCGGGAAAGGCGGTGCTGGTCGGGGTGGCGATCATGCTGGTGGGAGTTGTGCTGGCCGCGTTCGCTGGTTTTGGCCGGGACAGAATTCTTAGAAGCACCGATCAACCCCGAACCGGCAGCTTCGTCGGGGGCCTGGTCATGGTTGTCATCGCAGGCGCGCTCTCTGCCGGCATCAGCTTTGCGTTCGTGTACAGCCAGGGGCCGATCGTCTCTGCCATGAAGGCCCACGGCGCCGGCGACATTCCCGCAAATTTTGCGGTCTGGGCCATCGGACTGATGGGCGGAGCGCTGATCAACGTCACCTACCCTGCGTACCTTATGACCAAAAACAAATCCTGGGGCGTGCTGTTGGATTCGTGGTGGGAGCTGGCCCTGTCAGTGGCGATTGGTATCAATTTCATTATTGGCGTCTCGTTGATGGGGAAAGGCATGCTCCTGCTGGGACCGCTGGGGGCGTCGATCGGGTTTGGGATCCAACAGGCCATGCAGATGCTTGGAGGCCAGACCGTGGGCTTCGCGAGCGGCGAGTGGCGCGGCATTACCGGAACACCCCGCCATCAGATGTATCTCGCAATCGGTGTGCTGATCGCAGCGGCGCTGGTGATGGCCTACGGCAATACACTGACCAAGATCTAGTTTGCTGTCGGGTCGGCGGCAATTCGACCGACAGTGACCGTGACGCAAAAGCCAAGGGCAGCACCTCATGACAAAGATTAGAGTTGCACCGGAAGACTTCTCAACACGCGGGAATTACGCTTCGAAACATCCCAGTCAGGTTTGTCATCCACCAGCCGGAGATTGGGGAAGCGCTTCAACGCAGTCCCCACCGCGATGGTAGATTCGGTCCGCGAGAGTGCTGCACCTACGCAAAAATGAATTCCCTGGCCGAACGCGATGTGCCGATTCTTCTGGCGTTGGATATCAAACTTGTCCGGGTCGGTAAAGTAGGCAGGGTCCCGATTTGCGGCATTCAGCATTTGGAACACGATCTCGCCTTTTTTCAGTTTCTTGCCTGCGAGCTCGGTGTTGTCTTTCATCAGCCGTGACTGCCGGGAGACTGGGCTCTCGTACCGAAGCGACTCTTCGATCGCCGACTCGAGCAACCCGGGATCATGCCGCAGCAACTGGTATTGGTCTGAGTTGGCCAGAAGTGTATAGATCGTGTTGGAGATGAGCGAGAGGGTAGTTTCGTGACCTGCCGTAAAAAGCGTGACGCAGGTATTGATCAGCTCCGCCTCTGAAAGGCGTTGGCCCTCTGATTCCGCGGCTACGAACTTGCCCATCAAGTCCCCGCGTGGTTGGCGGCGGCGTTCGTTGATCATGCTTTTTATATAGGCGCGCATTTCCATAAGCGCGTCCTGAGCCCGCGATAAATCTGCTTCACTTGGCTTGTTGACACCCTGGAAGCGCAAGATGTGATCGGTCCATTTTCTAATCAGGTACCGATCTGGAGGCGGCACTCCCAGAATTTCGGCGATCACTTGCACGGGCAAAGCGGCAGCCAGGTCCGGAACGACATCCATTCGGCCGTTCTTTTCGGCGGCGTCAAGCAGGCCATCCACCACTTCCTGGATACGAGGACGCATCTTCTCGACAATCATCACGGTGAATTCTCTGGTGACCAAGGCGCGCAACCGAGTGTGGTCCGGCGGATCAGAATGCAGCAGACCTTTGGTTGCGTAGTGGTCCTCGAATGGTTTGAACTTCGCCCGCCTTTCCGGCGGTAGATACTCCACCGCCTTCCCCAGGCGGTTCTCATTCGAATAATGCGTAGTCTGTTTGAACGATATGAGGATATCGTCATACCGGGTCAGCAGCCAGCCGCCGATTCCGTCGCTCCAATACACCGGTTCTTTCTCGCGCAGGCGTGCCAGTAACGGGTAAGGATTCGCTACGAACTCTGGTGACACGAGCAGTTCTTCGAAATTCGCATCGCTGGCGGGCATGTTCAGGGTTTGGAAGGACTCTGGATGAAACGAGGCGGGGGCGGGCCGTCGGTCGTCTCTCGAGAAACTGGATCGACGCTATGCTTACCAGACTTGCGACTAACTGCGAACTCCATTCGCCTCGCCCACCATCGCTTCTAGCAGGGAGCTTGAGTGGTGTCAAAGCATTTCAGCCTATTGAACAGAGCCCCAGGGCGCACCAGTCCAACGCTCGAATGTTGCGGACTGTGCCCGTGCAGTTCTGATACAAAATATTCAGGGGTTCGTCCTAAGACTATCGTTATGGCGCTTCGGTGGGAGAGTTTGTGTTCGGCCTTGCTCTTGTTCTTTGCACCGGCAAGTGCGCCACCGGGAACGGTGGCCTTCGACCTGCCTGGGCCTCAAGTCGAGGTGCGCGTAACCCGGGCCGGAAAGACTCTGCCGATCGCACAGGTACCAAACCTGCAGGCCGGAGACCGAATCTGGGTTCACCCCAATCTGCCTGACGAGCAATCGGTGCGTTACGTACTGGTCGCGGCATTTCTTCGCGGCGCCACGAATCCTCCACCTGAATCCTGGTTTACCAAGGCCGAAACTTGGAACAAACAGGTGCGCGAGGAAGGCATCGTTCTCACCGTTCCAAAAGACGCACAGCAACTCCTGCTCTTTCTAGCTCCCGAGACCGGCGGGGATTTCGCTACGCTGCGCTCCGCCGTGCTGGGAAAGCCTGGGGCCTTCGTGAGAGCTTCGCAGGATTTGAACCGGGCGAGCCTGGCTCGCTCACGGCTGGACGGGTATTTGAACGCCATCCGGGAAACTTCTGACAGCGATCCCGCGGTCCTGCACGATCGCTCCGTCCTTTTGGCTCGAAGCCTGAACATCAAGCTGGACGAACAGTGCTTCGACAAGCCGAGCGAACAACAGGCCCCCTGCCTGATGCAAAACACCGATCAACTGGTCATGGAGGACGGGCACAGCCAGTCGATGGTCTCTACGTTGACCTCAGGCGCGGGCTCTGATTTGATCGGACAACTCAGCACGACCAGGATCGCGGGCGGCGGCGCCTACAGCCCCTACGTCGGCGCTTTCGTTGACCTGGCTCGCCTGCTGGAGGGCTTCCGCACGGCGAGATACCAGTACATTCCGGCCCTCGCTCTACCGCGGCAGAGCGAGTTGAACCTGAAGCTCAACAATCCCCCTTCTTTCAAAAAACCGATGTCGGTGCTGGTCTTCAGTCTGCCTGCGATCGAGCCGAACGCATTCCCTCCGCTGCGCCCCGCGAATCCATCGAGCACGTTCTGTTTACAGCAACCCTCGCTGGTGTTGCCAGTCGAGGGCTCTCCGTTGGCGTACGTGACCGACCTCGTCCATGATCCGGTGTTGCGCATAAAAGGCAAAGCTGGCGCCAGCATGGATCTTCCAATTACGCCAAATCCCGCTCGCGGGGGATATGTCGTGGACACGCGAAAACTTCGCTCCGACACTCTGGATGCGGCCACCACTGGGACACTGCGCGCGTACTGGGGTTTCCAGCCCTTTGACGGTCCAAGCTTTCAGCTGCGCAATTCCCACCCGACGAACTGGACGGTTGCTCCCTCCGACCAGACTGCTCTCATCGTCGGCCGTGAGGATACCCTCCGCCTGCAATCCGACGATGCCACTTGCGTGCAGTCAGTCACGATGAAGGACCGGGACGGCAGCGAAATCAACATCGACTGGAAGATTCCAAAGCCCGGCCGTATGGCAGTACAGCTTCCGCTCAAGGACAGCAGTGCCGGTCCAATCACGGTTCTGGTACGACAGTACGGACTGGCCCAGCCCGACACGGTTCACCTGCAAGCCTATTCCGAAGCCGGCCGCCTGGATGAGTTCGAAATCCACGAGGGAGATCGCGAAGGCAAACTCAAAGGAACGCGCCTCGACCAAGTGGCCGCTCTCGAACTCGATGGCGCAAACTTCACCCCGGCTGGCCTCTCCCGCGTCCAGGACAGGGACCAGTTGCGCCTTTCCGCCGGGGACTCGAAAGCGATCACGCGTCGAGCGGGCGACAAGATCGCCCACATCACTCTCAAGGACGGACGATCTCTGAACCTGCCGACGGTAGTCGCGCAGCCACGTCCCCAGGTCGCACTCATTGGAAAGACGATCGACCCAGGGCCGAGCGGGGAATCAATTCGACTCGGGGGCGACGACCAACTGCCGCAGGACGGAAGACTTTCCTTCATTCTGAAAGCGGAAGTCCCACCCACATTCCCCCGCGACCAGCAGATTGAAGTGGAGGCGGAAGATGGATCCTTCAGGGTGGTATTGAGCTTGAATGATGGAACTCTCGTCCTTGAAGACTCTCAAAACGTGATTGCGGAATTCGACCCGCACAACTTCGGACATTCGGCCTTCGGCCCGCTGCGTTTCCGCGCGGTTCAAGGTGAACTGAAGGGCGACTGGAAACCTTTGGCGACTCTGGTGCGAGTCCCCTCGCTTACCGCCGTGCGCTGCCCCGCTGGCGCCACCAAGGAATGCACCCTCACTGGCTCGAACCTTTTCCTGATTGACTCGGTGGCGTCGGATGAAAGTTTTTCGAACAGCGTTTCGGTGCCACTGGGATTTGTCAATTCCGAAATCATTGTCCCGCATCCCAGCGGAACGCAGTTGTATGTGAAGCTCAGGGACAATCCTTCCGTAGTGAGCGTCGCAGTCCCGCCGGTGATCACTCGCAGCGCCAAAACACCGGTTGAGCCGCGCCCAGCGGCGGAGCCGAGTCCGAACTGAACCTACTGGGTGGTCACTTGCCCAGGTAGGTCGCCAGAAATTGCTTCATCTTCACCATCGACTGCTGCGCCTCGGGCGCGCCGAAGACAATACCCTGAAAGACGTGTGGCATGCCTTCGTAGAGATCCAGCACGGCCGTCCCGCCCGCGCTGTCGATGGCGCGATATTCGCGGACACAATTGCTCAGAAAAATGTCTTTGGTGCCGCCCTGGATCAGCGTCGGCGGGAAACCTTTCGAATAGTCGCCATACACGGGGGAAACGTAGGGATTCTTCTGGTCTTTAGGATCCGCGTATGCGTCGGCGGCCTGCTTGAGCAGGAGTTTGTAGTTCAAGAGCGGATCAGCTCGTTTGAGAGTCACGTAAGTGTCGCCCGTCTCAGTGATGTCGGACCAGGGCGACCACAGCACAAGTGCGCCCGGTATGCCGAGCCCCTCGTCCCGCATTTTTAGTACGGCTCCGGCCGCCAAACCGCCTCCGGCCGAATCTCCGAGGACTGCGATATTTTTCGGAGCATAGCCTTGCTGCTCGAGAGCGCGCAGCACGGAGACCACCTGATCGGTAGCCTGATTCCACTTTGCTTCGGGCGCCAGCGTGTAGCCGATAGAAACGATGCGCAGGCCGGTTTCACCTGACACCCAGCCTCCCAGGCCAAAATCGGGGCCGCCCGTGACATATCCGCCTCCGTGCACATAAACCAGCAACTTTCCGTTGTCCTGCCATTTTTCGGAGGCGATCTCAACTACCGCTACGTCACCCAAATTTCCCTTCTTGCTGGTCGAAGGGTAACGCTTCATGGCATCGGAGGTTCGCCTCGATATTTCCGGATTCTTCGCTATGGCTTTCAACTGCGGCGGCACGTAGTTGCGGATCTTTTTCCAGCCCTCAATGTCATTCGGCCCCGGCAATGGCAGACCTTGTGGCCCTGTCATCATGCGCAGAACCTGTTGCGCTTCCGGCGAGATCGTCTCCGGAACGTAGGCTTCGTACGACGAGGTCGTGCTGCCATCCGCGTTCTTAGGTTGTGCCTGGGCAGACAGCGGCGTGGCCCAACCGGCAAGCAGCGCGCAGCAGCCTACGGTCATAATCCGTGAAATGATTCGTCTGTCCAAATTGCCTTCCCCTTTTGTCAGGACCAAGATGCGCCGTATGGATGCGCAATGCTCGGATAGTAGGAGGTACAAAGTTGGAGTCAACCTATTTCAGCCTATTGAACACAGCCTGACGGCCAGCAGACTCAGTGATATAACTCACCTTCGATGGCTCAATTATCCGTTCACATCCGTCCGGGTTCGTGACACTTCGCGAACAGGCGGGGAGAACTGGGTGCGAAAGCAAGTCATCCCGAACCGTGCAGCAAAAATGCAGGCCAGAGGGCAGAGCGCGTGAAGATCACCAAGCTCGAAACCTATACTGTCAGCGCCGGATGGAAGAACTGGCTGTTTGTGAAAGTCCTCACTGACAGTGATGTGTACGGTATCAGCGAAGCTACCATCAACGGATTTATCGCGACCACCGAAACGGCTGTACACGAATTGGCCCACTTCGTGGTCGGCAAAGACCCTCGCCAGATCAACGCCGTCGCCAACCACATCATCACCACAATCGCCGATGTCGGCCACATTCATCGCATGGTCATGGGCGCGATCGAAGTTGCCTGCTGGGACATTCTGGGCAAGACGCTGGGGGTTCCGATCTGGCAACTGCTGGGCGGAAAGCACCGGGATTCGATTCTGGCCTACGCCAACGGCTGGTACCGTACCGAGCGCACGCCAGAGCACTTCGTCCAAATCGCCAAAACGGTTGTGGCCAGCGGATTCAAGGCGGTGAAGCTCGACCCGTTTGGCACCGCGAAATGGTTCAGCAGCAATGCCGACTTGAACCTGGCCTACGACATCCTGCACGCCTTGCGAGAGACCTTCGGTCCGGATCTGAAAATTCTTATAGACGTGCACTGCCGTTTCGCGCCCAGCGAATCTGTGCGCATCGCCAAGAAGCTGGCCGAACTCGATCTGTATTGGTGGGAGGAACCGACCACCATCGAGCGCATCGAACTGACCAACGAGATTGCGCTCCAGTCGCCCATACCTGTCGCCACGGGCGAGCAGTTCGACAAGGTGGGACACTTTGAAACGCTGGCTCGCGGAGGCCATGTCAGCATCTATCAGCCCGAACCGATGTCTCTCGGCGGCATCACCAACACCATCGCCGCCGCGAATATAGCCCACGCGAACGGCGCCTGGATCGCTCCCCACCAGAGCGGCGGTCCGGTTGCAACCGCGGTGTGCCTGCAGCTGGCAGCGATCGTTCCGAACTTTCTGATCCAGGAGCACTTCGATCCCTTCAACGAAGCCTGGACCAAAGAACTGGTCACGTGGAGTCCCGCCATCGACCCGGAGACTGGACATCTTCCGATTCCCAGCGCGCCCGGCCTGGGGCTGGACCTGAACATGGACGTCGTGCGCGCACATCCTTACGATCCGAACGCTTATTTCGACACTTCCAAAAAGGGCTGGGAAAAACGGCTGGGGGCCGGCAGCAGTCGCGGCTAGGTCTGGCCACTAAAAATTTCAGGAGCGACCAAATGACTCTGCTTTCTCGCCGTGATGTGGGCAAGATCCTGGTAGCGGGTTCCACAGGCCTAGCTCTTGGAGCGCAGAATGCCCTGGGAGCGCTGAGCAGCAGCTCGGCGCCTGCCGAGACTCGCGCTCAAAGTGGAAAGCAGCAGCCTCCCGCAAAATCGGGCGCTTCCAAGGAGAGCGTCGCGATTGACGCCTCGAAGCGCAAGAGTGAAGCAGCCGAATCTTACTGGTCCGATGTCCTGCTGGCAGACGGCGCGGAACCGATTATCAGCTATCGCACAGGATGGGTGGTGTACGAGGAATCGCTCACCCAGGGACAGTTCGTCGGTCGCGGTTGGAACGGCGCCGGATATATCAACTTTTACGATGGGCGACTCGATCCCGCCGAATATCACGTGCCCCAGGCTTTCCGTCTCGAAATTGACGGTCAGGCACTGGTGGCCGATTGGAAGTGGGGCGGCCTCGAGAAAACGCCCGCGGACAATGGCCACTCGCGCGCCACCATAACTCTGCATCACGCGGTTCGGCCGGTCTCCGTCAAAGTTCACACTAAGCTCGACGGCACCGCGATCCTGACTCGGTGGCTTGAGGTCACGAATACTGGCAAGCAACCGGCCGCACTGGCGGTCGCATGCCCCTGGAGCGGCGTCCTACGCAAGACCGAGCGCTGGCGTTCGCATCTCAACGACACCAAGCTGCCCTTGTATTCCCTCGGCTACTTCGATACCGCAAACTGGGGCGAGGAAGGCGACTTCCATTGGCACGACATGCCGACAGCGGGATACCGGATTGATGGACGCTATCGCCGGGGCCGCTATCGTCAGCCCATGTTCATGCTGCGCAATAACGCCCTGGGAGAGCTCTTCATCGGTCAACTGGCGTGGACGGGGGGTTACAGCTTCGACTTCGATCTCGATCCGGAAATGGAAAAGTTCCCTGGCCTCGACGCAGCGGCCGGCTTGACCTTCAGTGCGGGCCCCGACGGTCCAGCTCCGCTGCGAGTGATCGCGCCCGGCGAGACGGTCACTACCCCTGAAATGCATTTGGGACTTGTTTTTGGCGATCTCGACAACGCCGTTCAGGCCATGCATACCCACCTGCGGCGAAGCGTGTTCATGCCACAAGCCCGCGGTCGTGCCGCATGGGTTGAGTCGGGAATCGGTCCCGAGCTCGAGATCACGGCTGACCGGCTGAACCACGCCATTGACTCGGCGATTGAGGCCGGTGCCGAGGTCTTCTTCATCGACGCAAGCTGGTATGCTGCGCCCGAATCGAGCTGGTGGAAGACAGTCGGTGATTGGGACGTGAGTCTTCAGCGCTTTCCGCAGGGTCTGAAACCCTTCCGCGACCGGGTCCACGCCGGCGGTATGTTGTGGGGATTGTGGATGGATGCCGACCGGGTGGGAGAAGACAGCCGCGTCGCCAAAGAGCATCCCGATTGGCTGGCGATGAATTACACGGGCGAGAGAAAGATGGGCGGACAGCTCGACCTGACCAATCCTGATACCGCGAAGTGGATGGAACAGCAAATCATCCGCGTCATCGAAGAGAACCAGCTCGAGTTCTTCCGTCTCGACTACAACACCGATCAGGGACGCGGTATAAGAACCCTCCATGACGGCTTCGTCGAGAACGGCTACTGGCGCTACTACGACGCGCATTACGGAATCTATGACCGTCTGCGCGCGCGCTTCCCCAACGTCATCTTCGAGAATTGCGCGGGTGGTGGCGGTCGCACCGATATCGGCATGGTGCGACGATTTGGTCACACCGATGTCACTGACTGGCAGATCGCCCCGCGGTCGTTCAGCATCACCAACGGCATGACGATGGCCCTTCCGCCGGAGTATGTGGACCGGCTACTGGGCGGTCAGACCGGACAGAGCACGGCCGAGTTCGACTTTCAGGCGCGCACACTTCTCTTTATGCAGCCGAAGTTCGGCTTCCTGTATCCCATTGGCTCTCAGCCCAACCCGATTTTCATGAAGCGAACCAAGCACTGGATCGAGCTTTACAAAAACTTCGTCCGGCCCTATATCGATACCAGTCGGATCTACCATCACACGCCGGAGATATCCGGACTCGACCCGCACGGGTGGGGAGTGATCGAACTGGCATCGCAGGACCGCACCAAGGGGATCTGCGGGCTGTTCCAGCTCTCCGCACCCACACAGCCGGAATATGAGTTGCGCCTGCGCGGCCTCGACGTGTCGCGCCGCTATAGAGTGACTTTCGACAACTCAGGCCAGACCAGCGTAGTGGATGGCTTTCTACTGATGGAGCAGGGCATCACGGTGCGACTTGAAGGCGCGCTGACGTCCGAGTTGCTGGTTTTGGAGGCTGTGTAGAGATGGGTGACCCTGATCCCAATCGCGTAAGCACCTTTTTTTGTGGAGGCAAAATTGGAGCGTTCGTACCAACAAGAGGCGGTCTACTGGTTTGTCTAATGGGGTTCTTTGTTTCAAATCTGGGCTACTTGGGCAAAGCCCGCCACCGACTTCGCCCCTATCGCTTCCCTGGTCTCTGGACAGCGCCGGCCGTATTCAGCCTGATGCTCCAGATTGAAGTGGTCGCCCCGATAAAGAGAGTCTGATTGTCGGACATCCCGAATGAGCAGTTCGCCGCCGTCTGCGGCGTGAGAATCTTCCCCAGCATCTCGCCTCTGGGATTGAACACTTGCACTCCGTCTCCCGCCGTCACGTAGAGATTTCCGTCCACGTCCAAGCGGAAGCCGTCAGGAACCCAGGGCTCGATTACCGTAAACACCCGCGGATTGGCCAGCGCGGTTCCATTCTTGATCACATCGAATGCCATCAGCTGATGCGGTCGAAACTCGCCGTGCGTCCGCCCCGTATCTCCCACGTAGAGCACCGACTCGTCGGGAGAGAATGCCAAGCCATTGGGCTTGTCGAAATCTTCGGACACCGACGTGATCTCTCCAGTCTCCGGCACTACGCGGTACACCCGGTTTCGGTCCTGCTCCGGTTTGTCGCCGTGCCCGAAGTCATCGGGACACAGAAATCCGTAGTCGGGATCGGTGAACCAGATGGTTCCGTCGGATTTCGCCACCACGTCGTTAGGAGAAGTCAGGCGGCCCTTTCCGTAGCGGTCCGCTATCGTGGTCAGGTATCCATCGTGCTCCTGGCGCACTACAGAACGGCCGCGGGTCAGGCAGGAGACCACTCGCCCTTCAAGGTCCACGGTATTACCATTGGCCGTCGCCGCCGGCTGCCGGAAGATGCTCAGGCCATCGCGCTCCGACCACTTCACGATACGGTCGTTTAGAAAGTCGCTGACGATCAGGAATCCCGAACGCTCCACCCAGCACACGCCTTCAGCGAACTTCAGGTCGGAAGAGAGAAGTTTCAACTCGGGGGAGGGGCCAAGGATCCGCCGGAATTCATCGGAATAAGCTTCGAAGTTTTTGGGCATGTCAGCTCAAGGTAAGAAACTAGAGAATGTATCCGCCTAGAAATCGCGGAAGAATCCCCCCGCGCTCCAGCCACCATCGACGCACAGCGTCTGCCCCGTGATGTATCCACTCTCGGGCGCAGCAAAAAAGAGCACAGCGTGGGCCATTTCTTCGACCGTGCCCGCCCGGCCCAGCGGTATGTGGCTGAGCACTCTTTTGGCGCGGTCTTTTTCCGCCGCTTGCTCGCTGTAGAAAAGCTGCTTTGTCCCTTCGGTCAGAGTCGATCCCGGAGCGACGCAGTTCACTAGAATTCCGTGTTCGCCGAGTTCGATCGCCAGGGTACGGGTGAGATGGACCACGCCAGCCTTGGCCGCGGTAAACGCACATTGCAGGCGGGCGGGTATAACCCCGAGAACGGACGAGATGTTGATGATGCGCCCGTCTTTCTGCTTCAGCATGATGCGGGCAGCCGACCGGCTGACGAGAAACGTTCCGGTCAAATCAATCTTTACGATTCGGTCCCACTCTTCCAGCGGGAATTCGTCAATGTTAACTCGATGTTTGGCCGTGTTTACACCGGCATTGTTAACCAGGATGTCGAGTCGGCCGAATTGCTTCAGCACTTTCGCCAGCGCCGACTCGACGCTTTGTTCATTGCTGATGTCGATCTCGACTGCCAGCGAGCCCGGAGCGGTAGCGGCACTCTGCTTGGCGGTAGCGAAGTCAATGTCTGCGTAAGCTACGGTCGCGCCGTTGGCAACGAGTGTGTCCGCGATCGAACGGCCAATGCCGCGTGCCGCGCCGGTGACCAACGCGAATTTTCCTGCCAGATCAACTTTCATTCTGCAATTCTATCCTTCCAGGTTTCCGGTATGGACTCGGCGAACGCACGCGTCAGTTGGAACTGCTTCCGGACGGAATCACCGGCCGCGGCTTTCTGGGGATATCGGCCAGCAGGGCTGCAAATATCTTTCTGGGCGGCTCGTAGGGCTGTCGCCCGTGCGCAACCAATTTGTTGTCAATCAAGAGGACGTCTCCGCGCTGCCAATCGAACAGCACCATCTCTTCCGTGATTACGCGCCGAATACAATCCAAGTCCGAGAGAGAAATTTCGGAGCCATCGGCATGCGTGGCGTGATAGAAAAATCGATTCCGGATGAATGGCTGGAGCATTCTGGCTCGGAGCCGTTGTGGCAGACTCGGGCCCAGCCATGCCGTCGTCCACGGCGCTACCGACTTGTGCAACAGATGCGCCTGGTTGAACCAAACCTTTTCGCCTGTCACCCGATGATTGAGTACCACGGGCGACGGCCCGTGGGTAATTTGAAGTCCGCCGTCCTCGGCCCAGGTCATGTACCAGCCGTTCTGCTTGGCGATTCTTTCCATCTCCCCCCGGTCCGAAGTCCCGAAGGCAGTGCTCCAGGTCACTTCGAAGCCGTATCGTTTCTCGGTAGGCAATTTGCGGTGCAGCACCAACCCGCCCCGGCTCACGAAGCGATCAATCAATTCGCGCGGCAGCTTGCGGTAGACCGCACGCATGTCGGCGATGGGCGTCTGACCGCCTCCGCCGGGAGCGGTCTCGCAGAAGAACATGACCTTATCCGGCGTAGGATCGGGAAAGGCGGCGGACGGCGCCAGGTAGCTCATTTCCTGGTGAAGCCCGATCACAACGTGCCGTGGAGCATCGGTCGAGGTAACGATTTTCCCGGTCACCGCGCTGCGCGGCGTGGTGCCAGCGGCATAGTCCAACATCTCGGGCGCCATGCGCTGCGCGACCTCGGAAAAGTCCTCGGCGGTGCGAAGCGCGGAGAAGCCTCGGAACAGGATCGCTCCGGCGCGATGCAATTGTTCTTCCCGCCAGGTGCTGTTTTCCGTCATCCAATCCAGCAGTTCGTCCAGCGGTATGTTGGCCGCCTCCGGGCGAGCTTCTACGACAAACGGCAACGGGTGCCCGGGCTCGCCTTCTCTCGCCAGGGTGGGATGCGAAACTGGTACCTTGCTGGCCCCCGTCATACTTCCGCCCTCTTCGGGAATTCCATTCCCTCGTAAACCACGGCCAAACTCATGACTAAAACTCTCCGTTTCGTAGCCATCTTGTTGTCGATATTGAAATAAGTGCGGTTCGGGTTGCTGTCCGGCTACCCCCCTTTTAGAGAGTGGCTTTGGAGTGTGTCAACGTATTTCAGCCTATTGAACAGAGACTCAGCAGGAGCGCCAGGATTCGTTGACCCTGCTACCCTGATGTGATAAATCCTGTGCATCACAAGGGTTGCGTGCTTGTGGAATGCCTGAAGTGGTCCAGCCCGAGGTGGCGAGTATGCGTGACTTGGTGACTGACGCGGCACAAGAACATCATGATTTCCGGTTGCCCGCCGTCGACCGGGCGATGAGCCTGTTTGAACTGCTGGCCGAATGTCAGACGGGTTTGACCCTCTCCCAACTCAGCCGAAAACTGGACATTCCAAAGAGCACAGCCCATTACCTTCTCCATACCTTGTGCACGCGCGGATACGTGCAACGGAGCAGTGACGGACGTCATTACTCGCTCGGCTTGCGCTTCGCCGACGTGGCCCGCGGAGACAATGCGGAGTTAAGCTTACGGACTCTGGCGGTCCCCTACCTGCGCCAGATCGTAGCCAGGCTCGATCTGACCGCAACTCTGGCAGTGCGACGCTCCGCCGAGGCGGTTCTCGTCGCCCGAGTCGAGTCCCGGCACGATGCAGGAGGCGGGGCATGGGTCGGCCGTCATGTGGATTTGCACTGCACCGCCCAGGGCAAAGCGCTCATCGTCAACCTCTCGGATGAAGAACTGAGCAAACTGTTTGCCGGCCGCGAATTGGCCCGGTTCACCACCAAAACGATCTGCACCGTGTCCGCCTTGAAAGCGCACCTGGTGGAGGTGAGAGCCAGGGGCTTCGCCGTGAATGATGAAGAAATGGTCTCGGGAGTTCGCGCCGTCGCTGCCCCGGTGGTGGACTCGCTAGGCGCCGTTATCGCTTCCGTGACCGTTCGCGGAACCACTCGCTTGATTCCGACCCATCTCATTGCCAAGCTGGGGCAGGAAATGATTCTGGTGGCGCGCGAGATGTCACAGCGGATGTCGTCGGATCGAATCTAGGCCCACGAGCATCGCCAGTCTGGTTTGCGGTGGTCTCTTAATTACACTGCTGGGTTCCTTTGCGTATTTCGGCCTGGACGCTCAGTCTGTGTTCAATAGGCTGAAACCCATTGACACTCCCCTAACCCAGTCCCTAGAAAAGGTTAGTCAAGTAGTAAGTGTGGAAGCAGGGATAGGTCTGTCCGGCCAGTGGATCGGTTCGGCGTCCAGACGCGCGATCACACCTTGGGAGCTTGCGGACGGGGCGGGAAATCGTTCCATCACCAGAGGGTCGTGGCCAGGAATGATATGCGTGGCCGAGTCGGCAAGAGCGCGGACGGTTTCAAAACCTCGCAACATGTCGCCGACGCTGTAGAGCACCGGATAAGGGTTGGGAATGTCCATGTTGGCGTAAAAGTGAGCCGCGTCGGAGACGAGCACGATCCAGCCCCGGCGGGTCCGGACGCGCACAATTTGCAAGCCATCCGTGTGACCGCCGACGTGGTGCACGGTAACACCCGGCGCAACCTCGGTGCTGTGGTCCACGAACACAACGCGCTTGTCGTAGACGGCGCCAATCAGAGCTTGCACGTGGCTGACCGTGTAGGCATGCCGAAGAATGTCGTGCAGCATGTTTCGACCGGTCGCGAAAGTCATCTCGCGGTCCTGCAAAAAGAACCGCGCCTGCGGAAAGAGGTCAAGGTTCCCGCAGTGGTCGTAGTGAAGGTGAGTAAGGATCACGTCTTTGACGTCCTTGGGCTGGACGCCGATCTGGACCAGGGCTTCGGCCGGACAGCGCAAGTGTTGCCGCCCTCGGGCCTGGGCTTCAGCCGCGTCGAAGCCGATATCCACAACGATACTTCGCTCATTGTTTACGATCGCCCAAACGTAGTAGTCGATGGGCATGGGACCGTCGTGGGGATCGGAGAAAAGAAAATTCTGGTTACGCGTGCTCTCACGCCGGGCGTATTTGATTGCGAAGACTTCGTATTCGGGGATCGTTTTGGTCGCCATGGAGTTGGCCTCGGAAGCGGTAGCTGGCAGGTTGCGAGTTGTTAAACATAATTAGTACTAGAACCTATCTCATAAGGGCACGCGCATTTTTGATGCACCGCGATTTTTTGTTCATCAATTCCATAAAGACTTCCTCCGGCATCATGATGGAGTATCCCAGCCGATGACGTTCAACGGGGAGACTAGCGGACTGGCAAGCCGGCATCCGGTACGATTGCTGCGTTCCATGCTCTTCGTGCCCGCCACATCGGAGCGCTTCTTTTCGAAGGCCCTTGCTAGCGATGCCGACGGCATTATTTTCGATTTGGAAGACGCAGTCGCCGAGGGACAAAAAGAATCGGCCCGTAAACTCCTGGCATCCGCGCTCAATGACCTCGCCTTTGGCGCCAAAACCGTGGCGGTGCGGATCAACGGAATTGCCACCACCCAGATGTACAAAGACGTGATCGCCCTGGCAGAGCAATGCCCTCGCCTTGATCTGATTGTGCAACCCATGGTCGAGCACGCCTGGCACGTGCAATGTGTCGCGACTCTTCTCGATCAGGTTCAGCGGTCCACGGGACACCCGCGGACCATCGCCATCGAGGCCATCATTGAGACTCCCCTGGGGCTAGAAAATCTGCGGGAGATTGCCCAAGTCTCTCCACGGCTGGAGGCCCTGAGCTTCGGAGCCGGCGACTACGCTGCCGCGATGCACATGAAGAACCATATTGTGGGGGCGCCGGATTCGTCTTATCGAATCCGTCCCGGCGCGGAGTTTGGCGAATCTGGCAGCGCCGATCAGTTTGCCGACAAGTGGCACTATGCCATGGCCCGCGTTGCAAATGCTTCGCACGCTTACGGCTTGCGCGCACGGGACAGTGCATATGCTGACTTTAAGAATCCGGAGGGCTTTCGTGCCGCCGCCATGCGGGCTCGCGCCCTCGGATTCGAAGGGAAGTCGGCGATACACCCGTCACAGGTTTCGATATGCAACGAGGTATTTTCGCCGAGCCCAGAGGAGGTCGCATGGGCCGAAAATGTGCTGCGGGAACTGGAGCGGGCGGCAAGAGCGGGCGACGGCGCAGTGGCCCTGAAAGGCGAGATGGTGGATGAGGCGCACATCAAACTTGCCCGGGGCATTCTGGAAGAACACAAAAGTGCGAAGCAGAAGCAAACGGAAATTGGGACCCAGCCTTCATGACCTCGAATCCGGCATTGGCGAGTCTCAGAGTGCTCGATATCTCTACCTTTGTGAGTGCTCCGTTCGCAGCGGCCTGTCTGGCGGAGTTCGGAGCCGAAGTCCTCAAGATCGAAAAACCCGGCACCGGTGATTCCCTGCGGCAGCTGGGGACTCCCAGCCCAACCGGAGACTCGTATTTTTGGCTCAGCGAAGCCCGCAACAAGAAATGCATAACCCTCGACTTGCGCAAACCGCAGGGCGCCGAGCTTTTCCGGCGCATGGTCAAGAAGGCCGATGTCGTCATAGAAAACTTTCGCCCTGGCACTCTGGAAAAATGGGGTATTGGCTTCGCCGATCTGCTCGCGATCAATCCTGCCCTGGTCATGTTGCGGGTATCGGCTTACGGCGAAAAAGGACCCAAGAGCCACCTGCCGGGCTTCGCGCGCATCGCCCAAGCCTATGCCGGGCTGACTTATCTCGTCGGACGCCCGGATACGCCCCCTCTGATCGCCGGATCAACGACTCTTGCTGATTACATCAGCGGGCTTTACGGCGCCTTTGGTATTCTCATCGCACTGCGGGTGCGCGACCAAACCGGACAAGGGCAGTACATTGACATCGGTCTGCACGACGGAATCTTTCGATTTCTGGACGAGATTGCTTCCGTCTATGACAAAACGGGAGAAGTTCGCGAACGCATGGGTACGGAGACGCCCAGTTCAACTCCACACAGCCACTATCCCACCCGGGATGGGAAGTGGGTCGCGATCGCCTGCACCAATGACAAGATGTTTGAGCGTCTCGCCGACGTCATGGCCCAGCCTGACCTGGCGCGAGATGATCAATATGGCTTGAAGCCAAAAAGGCTGGAAGCGCGCTACCGCATCAACCAGCTCGTCTCGGATTGGACATCGAAGTTCAACCGCGATGAGGTGATCAGGCTCTGCTGTGACGGAGACGTCCCCTGCGGGCCGGTCAACAGCATCGCCGAAATCTTTGCCGAAGAACAGTTTTGGGTGCGGGACACGTTGACTCGGGTCGCGCACGAGGGCGTTGGCGATCTCGCGGTCCCAGGGGTCATTCCGCGCTTGTCCGAAACGCCGGGAACAATTCAACACCTGGGCGGCAGGTTGGGAGAAAGCAACGCCGAAGTATTTCGCGATTGGCTCGATATCGGCGAGAGCGAACTGGCGGCGCTGCAAAAAGCTGGAGTCGTTTAAGCGCATCGCGCTTCGAGCAAACAATGCAAACCCCTCTCGACACCGTCGAGCTTGTGGCTTCATCAGGATGCGAGATCGGCGAAAATCCCCTGTGGCACCGGGACATGGCGAGACTCTTCTTTGTTGACATCCCCGCGGGAACGATTCACACCTACGATCCCGCGAGACAGGATTGCAGCATTTTAAAACGCACGCGCATCACCGGCGGCTTCACGCTGCAGCAGGACGGCTCGTTGTTGCTGTTCCAGGACGGCCGAATCGCCACGCTCCGCCTCGATGGAATATTGTGCCAGGTCGCCAGCGATCAGTGCCCCGGCAACGAACGTTTTAATGATGTCATTGCCGATCCCGAAGGAAGGGTCTTCGCCGGTACCATGGGCGGGGATGGCCGAATTCTGCGCTTCGACCTCGACGGCACCGTTACCGAGATCGCGGACGGGTTCCAGGGTCCGAATGGCATGGGCTTCACGCCGGACCTTCGCGGCCTGTACTTCACCGATTCTCCGGCCCGAAGAATCTACCATTTCGACTACGACAGGAAGACCGGAAGTCTGAGCAATCGCCGCACATTTGCGGAAATTCCCCCGGATGAGGGATTGCCCGACGGCATGACAGTAGACGCGGAAGGCTACGTCTGGAGCGCCATCTGGTTCGGCGGACGCTTGAAGAGATATGCTCGCGATGGACGTTGGGACCGCAACGTATTTCTACCGGTAGTGCAGGTTTCGTCAGTTACATTCGGCGGGGGGGAGCTGACCGACATGTACATCACCACGACATCGTCGACGACCGCCGATTCCCTGCGGCCTGCGGCATGTGATCCAAAGGCGGCGCGCGGCGGCGGCCTCTACCGCGCGCGGGTGCCTGGCATACGCGGGACGCTTCCATTTCGCTCGCGCATCAGGTTCTCATGATGGCAACCGGTAAAGCTTGCGCGAGCATAAAGACGTTGGTTCCGAGCCCATAGGTCAGGACGAATAACGAAATGAGCAGATCAGCACGCAGAATCGCATCTCCTCGGGTCATCAACATCGAAGACTTGCGGCGCCTCGCTCACAAGCGACTACCACGAGTCGTCTACGAATTTCTTGATGGCGCTGCCGAAGACGAGATGACCCTGGCGGCGAACCGGTCGGCATTCGATGCCTACACCTTCCGGCCGCGCCACGCCGTCTCCATGGCACAGTGCGACTTGCGAACCGCGGTGCTAGGATCTGAAATTTCTTTTCCCGTCCTCCTTGCCCCGGTGGGGTGCACACGGGTCATGCATCATGAAGGCGAAGTTGGCATCGCGCGGGCCGCGGGCGCCGCAGGCACCACATATATCCTTCCCACTGCATCGGGACATCTGCTGGAAGATGTCATGGCCGCCGCCTCCGGCCCGCTCTGGTATCAGCTTTACCTGATCGGTGGGCGTGAAGCTGCCGAAGCAGTGTTGGTGCGCGCCGAGAAGGTCGGTTTCTCCGGCCTGGTGGTGACCATTGATACGCCAGTGGCCGGTATGCGCGAGCGCGATTTCCGGAATGGCCTGAAAGAGTTGGCCAGCAGCAATCCGCTGGCAAAAATTCCTTTCCTGCCGCAGCTGCTTGCGCACCCCGGCTGGCTCGCCCATTTCTTTCTCGACGGCGGCGCACCGACACTGCCCAACATCATCATCCCCGGCCGAGGCCCCGTACCCCTGCTCGATGTCGGCGCTGCCTTGGCGCGATCGGCCGTTACCTGGGACGACTTCAGTTGGATCCGCCAGGTTTGGCATGGGCCTATCATCGTGAAGGGTGTTCTCACCGGCGACGATGCCCGACGAGCAGTTGATCACGGTGCAGCCGCCGTCGTGGTCTCGAACCACGGTGGACGGCAACTCGACAGCGTTCCCGCATCTCTCGATGTTCTGCCGGAAGTGGTAGAGGTAGTCGGAAATCAAGTCGAGGTTCTCATGGACGGAGGCATTCGCCGCGGTGCCGATGTGGTCAAAGCCATCTGCCTCGGCGCCCGCGCAGTTCTGATCGGCCGCGCTTATGCTTATGGCCTCTCCGCCGCGGGCACGGCCGGTGTGGCCCGCGCGCTGGAAATATTGCGTGCGGATGTGGAGCGCACTCTTCGCCTTCTGGGATGCCCATCGGTTGCAGCGCTGGACGGTTCCTACCTGAACCCCAAACATTCAAATTGACCGAGGAGGTCGAGCATGCGGTTGCAAGGCAAGACGGCGATCATCACCGGCGCCGGATCGGGCATCGGAGAAGCCACCGCCAGGCTGTTCGCCGCTCAGGGAGCGCGCGTCGCAATTGTGGACCGGGACGCCGTGGGAGGCAACAGAGTCGCGGACGAAATCGGTCCATCGAGTTTCTTCCTTGCCGCCGACGTCACCAGCGCGAGCGACATGGAAGCGATGAGCCGCACCGTGGCCGAGCGCTTCGGCCGCATTGATATTCTCTTCAACAATGCCGGGATCGCTTGCGTGGGCGATTTGCACGAGACCTCCGAGGCCGAGTGGGACCGGGTGATGGCGGTCAACGTCAAGGGCATCTATCTCGCCAGCAAGCACGTGGTGCCCATCATGATCCATCAGAAATCCGGCAGCATCATTAACATGTCAGCCTGCGGCGCCAGGATGGCATTGGCGAAACGCGCGGCGTACATTGCATCCAAAGGCGCGGTCTACTCCCTGACCCGGGCCATGCAGGCCGACTACTGCCGCTACAATATCCGCGTGAACTCTCTCTTGCCCGGCACAATCTACACACCCTTTGTCGAGGGATTTTTGCGCCGCCACTTCGCCGACAATATCGAGGCCGCAACTAACAATCTCAGAAAGCGCCAGCTCTCCGGAACTCTCGGTACGCCCGAAGACGTCGCCTACGCCGCCCTTTATCTAGCGTCCGATGAAGCCAAGTACGTTTTCGGCAGCGGACTCGTCGTAGACGGCGGTCTGCTGGCGGGGAAAATCTTTGACTAGAGGCCTGAATGGATCGAAACTCGTCCCGTGACCTACAGCAACCGAAGGTTCTGATAACGCGGCCTATCCAGCAATCGGTGATCGACCAGATCTCCCGGCACTGCGATGTTCAGGTCCACCGCGTAGATGAGCCGATGCCCCCCGAACTTCTGGCGTCATCCATGCGCGACGTGGACGGCGTAATGCCCGCTGGAGTACGGATCAGCAAAGAGATCATCGACGCAGCCCCTCGATTACGCGTCGTATCGAACATAGCCGTCGGTTACGACAATATTGACGTCGAAGCCTGCAACCGCAAGCACATCCTGGTTACCAATACCGCCGGCGTACTTACCGAGGCCACCGCTGACCTTGCCTTCGCGCTGTTGTTGGCTGTGGGCCGACGAGTTGCAGAAGGCGACCGCTACGTTCGCAACGGGCATTGGAAGCAGTGGGAATGGAATTGCCTATGGGGCACAGAGATGCACGGCAAGATGCTGGGACTCTACGGTTTCGGCCGGATCGCCCAGGCGACCGCGCGTCGCGCGCGTGGCTTCTCCATGCGCATTCTGTATCACGCCCGCCATCGTGCCTCTGCCAGCGTCGAAAAAGAATTCGCTGCGGAATTTGTGGACCGTGAAACTTTGTTGCGACAGTCCGATTTCCTCAGCCTGCATGTTCCTCTAACTCCTGAGACCCGCCACGCCATCGGCGCGCGGGAGTTAGCTTTGATGAAGCCCAGCGCCTTCATCATCAATGCCGCGCGCGGACCCATCGTTGACGAAGAGGCCCTGGTTCAGGCGCTGCGGGTGGGCCGACTGGCAGGTGCTGGCCTCGATGTGTTCGAAAACGAGCCCCAAGTACATCCCGCGCTGATGGGAATGGAAAACGTGACCCTGTCGCCTCATGTTGGAAGCGCAACCGCGGAGACCCGTCTGCGGATGGCGTTGCTCGCCTCGGAAAATCTGCTGGCTGCGCTGCGCGGCGAGCGACCTCCAAATCTCGTCAATCCCGAAGCTTGGCATGGTCCCCAAACCACGTAGGCCCGTACACCCTCGTCCGGGCTGGCGAGCGAAGCTCGCCGGTGTGCGAACAGAAATCGTGCGGAGTCCTGCTCCCGCCGCGCGGACGAGGACGTCCGCGCCGACGTAAACTTTCAGACGCGGGCTTCAAGAGTTGCCCGAATCGCTTCGGCTATCTTTTGCGCGGACGGAATGTAGAAATCTTCCATGGGAGGGCTGTAAGGCACAGGCGTATGCGGAGGAGTGACCATCTGCGGTGCCGCGTGCAAAGCAAGAAATACCTTCCGGGCAACGAGCGCAACAACATCGCTGGCCATGCTGCAGCGCGGCGTATCCTCGTCAACCACCACTAGGCGATGAGTCCGGCTGACAGACGCGAGGATCGTCTCTTCATCGAGGGGTGACAATGAACGCCCGTCAATGACCTCCACGCTGACTCCCTCTTTGCCCAACTGCTCCGCCGCTTTTAGTGCAACCAGCGCGAGCCTGGAGAACGCCACGACCGTGACGTCCGTGCCCGGGCGCATGACGTGGGCCTTGCCGAGAGGAATGGCGTAATTCTCCTCGGGCACGGGTCCTTTCATGTTGTAGAGCTGAATGTGCTCGCAGAAAATCACCGGATCGTCGTCGCGGATCGCAGACACGAGCAGACCTTTGGCATCATAAGGGTTGGAAGGTGCGACGCACTTAAGACCGGGAATATGGGTCAGCATGGAATAGTCAATGGTCGAATGTTGCCCAGCCGCTCTGACCCCGCCACCGATGACCGTTCTCACCGTAAGCGGAACCTTTGCCTTCCCGCCAAACATGTAGCGGAGCTTGGCCCCCTGATTGGACAACTGGTCCAGGCACACTCCCATGAAACTGACAAACATTAACTCCGCCACCGGACGCAATCCCGTCGCCGCGGCACCGACCGCCGCGCCCATATATCCCGCTTCGGAAATCGGCGTATCCCACACTCGCGTCGGACCGAACTTCCCCAGCAGACCTTTCGTCACTCCGAACACACCACCAAATGCGTCCTGCATATCGGGGGGAAGACCGGCGCCGCCAGCCACATCCTCGCCAATCACAATTACGTCAGGGTCTCGCTCCATCTCCTGACGGAGAGCTTCATTGATCGCTTCCCGGTAGGTAATCTCTCGGCTCGCCATGATTGTTTTCGCGGTTCTCAGGCGCTCCTACGGGTAGGTGACGTAGACGTCAGTGAGACACTCCTCGGGGTGGGGCAAGGGAGCTTCCTCCGCTGCCTTCACAGCCGCCTCGACCGCCGCGATTGCCTTCTTCTCAATCGCTTCGCATTCGGCAGCCGCGAGAAGACCTTCAGAAAGTACCTTGCGCTTGAAGGTTGTAATCGGGTCTCGAGCCCGATACGACTGTTCCTCTTCCCTGGCCCGGTACTTCATTGCATCCCCTTCATAGTGCCCGAAATATCGATAGGTTTTCGCCTCGAGAAGTGTGGGCCCTTCACCGTTGCGAGCGCGCTCCACTGCCTGAAGCACTTTGTCGTAGACATCGAAGAAGTCCATTCCATCAACGATCACACCCGGAATACCGTAGGCATCAGCCCGGTCAGCGATGTTTTTGATTTTTATCGCGTACTCCACCGGAGTCGCTTCGGAATACAAATTGTTCTCGCAAACGAAGAGAACGGGCAGTTTCCAAACAGCGGCAAGATTGAGCGATTCGTGGAAAGCTCCCTGGTTCGTGGCTCCCTCGCCGAAAAAGCTGGCAGCCACCTGCCGCGTCCCTTTTACTTTCGCGACCAGCGCAGGTCCGCAAGCTAACGGCAATCCCGCTCCCACAATTCCGTTGGTGCCGAGCATGCCGCGGTCCAAGTCGGCAATGTGAAACGATCCCCCCTTGCCTTTACTGCTGCCGGTGCTCTTGCCGTAGAGTTCCGCCATCATCGCGCCGACGTCCAGGCCCTTGGCAATGCAATGTCCGTGCCCTCGATGGGTGCTGGTAACGAAGTCCTTATCGCCGAGGTGGGCACACAGTCCGACAGCCACGGCTTCCTGGCCCGCGGAAAGGTGCGCAAATCCCGGCAAGCGGTGCTGCGGAATCAGTTGGTGCAGTTTGTCTTCAAAGGCCCGTATCAGCACCATCCGCTCGTAGGCCCACAGGAGCTTCTCCTGGCTCACTACCGGCACGAATAGCCTCCATCAATGACGAACTCGCTGCCTGTCATGAATTTGGATTCATCCGACGCCAGATAGAGGATGGCGTAAGCAACGTCTTCGGGAAGTCCGACGTGGCCGATCGGGTGGAAACCATTCACTTCCTTCATGAACGCTTCCAGGCCCTGCGGCGCCTGCGAGGCGAATCTCTCCAACTCTTCATGCCAGATCCACCCGGGATGCACCGAGTTGACTCTGATCTTGTCCTTGGCATAAAGCAGGGCATCCGTTTTGCTCATAAGTCTCACCGCTCCCTTGGAAGCGTTGTAAGGCGGAAGCGCGCCGTTGCCAACCAGTCCGTACACCGAGGACATATTGATAATGCTGCCTCCGCCACCTTTCTGCATAAATGGGATGGTATGTTTGCTACAGAAAAACACGCCTTTCACATTTACTTTCATGACCGTGTCCCACTCGCCTTCGGACATTTCGTGAGTGGGTTTGTTGACCCCTGCGATGCCCGCATTGTTGACCAGCACATTGATCCCGCCCAGGCGGGCGTTGACCTCAGAAATAACCTGCTCTACTTCTTTTTCGTTCGAAACATCCAGGTGCCAGTATTCGGCGACTCCACCGCTGTCCTTGATGTCCTGAACGACTTTCTTGCCGTTTTCATCTCGCAGATCGGTAAGCGCAATCTTCGCGCCCTCCTGCGCCAGCAACTTGCAAACCGCCCTGCCGATTCCACCAGCAGCGCCGGTGACAATGGCTACTTTCCCTTTGACTCGGTCCACTCCACAACCTCCAGATGGCTTCTCCAACGGGACTGCATTACTTGATCGATACTCCGGCATCCACCATCAACACGTGTCCGGTAACGATGCTGGAAGCGTCGGAGGCGAGGAATACGCAAGGCCCGACCAGTTCATCCGGCCGCCCTAACGCCCCGCGTGGGATGATCTCAAGGAAGGACTTCAGCAATTTTTCGCCGCCGTACACGGGATCGGCCAGCGTGTCTCTAAGGCCGGGAGTATCGATCTGGCAGGGTGCGATGGCGTTGACGCGAATTCCGTTTTTCGCCCACTCGATGGCCAGTTCACGAGTCAGCCCATTCACGCCCGCCTTCGCGGCGGAATAGCCGGCGGTGCCATATCCCAGCGCGATCACGGACGCGACCGACGAAACATTAATAATGCTGCCCTTACCGCGCTCCAGCATGTGCCGTCCGACGGCCTGGCAAAATAGAAACGTGCTGCGCAAGAAGACGTTAAAAATTCCCTCCCATTGCTCGACCGTGACATCGGTCGCCGCTATCGGCTTTCCTGCCCCAGCCAGGTTCATCAGGACATCAATCTTGCCGAATTTCTTGATGACATAGTCAACCGCCTGTTTCACCTGCTCCGGATCCCTCACGTCGCATACAACCGGAATGGCCTTCCCACCGGACTTCACCAGATCGTTCGCAATTCTGGTGGCAATTTCCTCGCTGATATCGAGGCACGCCACCTCCGCGCCAAAGTCGCTGAAACCACGGCACACCGTGGTCCCAATGCCACCGCCCGCGCCGGTCGCGAGCACATGCTTCCCCGTCAGGTCGAACAAGCTGCGAAAGCTCATGAATTTGTCTTCTCCAGGCAAGGCCAACCCACCGTTTCTAGGGACTGCAACGACCCGAGTCAACGTTTTTCAGCCTATTGAACACAGTCTGGCGCCTTGCGTCGGGCTGAGGCAGACTTACGGAGCATGATTCGGCATCCTGCGAAAATCGCGTGCGGGGTTCTGTTAGCGGTCATGCTGGTGTCCATCTCGCTCACGGGACAAGTGACGAGCAATCAGGACACGCACTCGAAAGAACAGTGGGTGAAAAACTGGGTCACCGGTTCCGGACCGAAAGCCGTTCCGTTCTCCTTTGAGTACGACGGGAAACCAGCGTCTCTGGAAACGTGGTCAAGAACTTCGCAGACCCGTCAACTGGACAAGACTCGCAAAGAGAGCACAGTCACCTGGCATGATCCCCCAACCGGTCTGGAAATACGATATGTCGCGGTCGAATACACAGATTTTCCCGTCGTCGAATGGACGGTTTACTTCAAGAACCGAGGGCGCGCTGACACTCCGATTCTTGCCAACATCCAGGCCCTCGACATCGCATTGCAATATCCCATCAGACAAGGTTTGAGCCTGCATTACATCGATGGCGATGGAATACCTACGGGCTTCTCGCCGAGATTGAAATCACTCGAGCCGGGCGCTGCGCTGCAATTTTCCCCGATTGGCGGGCGGCCGACCAGCGGGTCTTTCCCCTACTACAACCTGGAATGCTCCGGCCAGGGCATGATCCTCGCGGTGGGCTGGACGGGTCAATGGGCTTCGTCCTTCGCACGCGACGAGGCAGGCACCCTTCGCATCCGGGCCGGACAGGAGTTGACGCATCTCAAGCTACATCCCGGCGAACAGATACGAAGTCCCATGATCGTCCAACTCTTCTGGAAGGGCGGCGACTGGATCGATGCCCAGAACCTGTGGAGGCGCTGGATGCGGGCGCACAACTCGCCCCGGCCGGGCGGGAAGGATGTCGTCCCTATTCTCGCCGCCGGTACGGCTGGTTTTGGTGGACCCAATTATTCGATCGAACTCGACAATGAGAACGATCAGAATCTCCTGATGCGAAAATATGCCGACGAACAGCTGAAGCTCAACTACTGGTGGATGGACATCTACAACTCTTCCACCAACTTCTGGATGAGCGACCCCATCTACGGCTCCTCGGGACAATATCTTGCGGGCTCGTGGGACGCCGACCCGAAGAACTATCCCAATGGTCTTCGAGCAGTCAGCGAGCATGCGCATGCGAAAGGCATGGGACTGATCGTCTGGTACGAGCCCGAGCACGTCTGGCCCGGTTACCTATTTTTCAAGGAACATCCCGACTGGCTGCTGTCGGTGCCCTCAGATCCGGCCAGCAAAAAAACGATCAATCAAGGAATGCCGGTGGGATATCGAAGAGTCCTGAACCTCGGCAACCCGGATGCCGTGAATTGGCTGATCGAACACTTTTCTCAAACTCTCAGAAAGGAACAGATCAACGTATACCGGCAGGATTTCAACATCGAGCCGCTGGTCTTTTGGCGCAACAGCGACGCTGTGGATCGCCAGGGCATCACTGAGAATCTCTACATCCAGGGTTATCTCGCGTTCTGGGACGGATTGCTGGAGCGCGATCCTAATTTGCTGATCGACAATTGTGCCAGCGGCGGCCGCCGCGACGACATCGAAACCTTGCGCCGCTCCGTGCCCCTCTGGCGCAGCGACGACAGCGGCAACCCCGTCGTCGAGCAGAATCACACCTATGGATTGGCATTGTGGGTCCCGTATTTCGGTTCGGGCATCACACGCACCGACTCCTATGCTTTTCGCAGCGTGCTGGGCTCGTCGCTGGTCGCCTCGTGGGATTTGCGCGACAAGAAGTACGATTACAACAATCTGCGCGCCCTGACCGCGCTGTTCTGGCGCACCGCCTCTTATTTTGTTGGCGACTACTATCCGCTCACAGCGTTCCCCTCCAGCACCGACAACTGGATGGCATGGCAGTTCAACCGCCCCGAGCAGGGCGACGGAGTGGTGCAGGCTTTCCTCCGCGACGAAAACAATAACCAGGTCGAGTCCCCCAGGAACCTGCGCTTGCGCGGACTCGATCCCGCCGCAATGTACCTAGTCACCGATCTCGAAGCGGCCCCGCCAAACACGATTTCTGGAAGCCGCTTGATGCAGGAGGGGTTGCAGGTGAAATTTCTCACCAAACCCGGCGCAGCTGTATTTACCTATAAGAAGGTGGGATAGCGTTGACGCGAATCACAAAGGATTGATGAGCGGCCGAAATGATATCTGTGCGAGAGGCCATCAATGGAAACCAGACGAGGCTTACTTAAGAAAGCGACCATCGGATCGCTAGCCCTTCTATCCAGCCCAGTCCACACTCTTTCATCGTACTTGAGCAACGAGCCGAATACGGCCGACGACCTCAAGCAGCGATACCAGGTGAAGGTGAACTGTGCCGGTCCGGCAGCCGATGGTTTTTCCGCAGATCAACCCTACCGTCGCGGAAGTTGGGGATACTCTCGCGGCGGTCAATTGTTCGCGTGCGATTCAGTCTCCAACGACTATGGCATTCCCACCGCCATCAAGACTCTCCGGTATGCCTGTGGGGCACCGTTCCAGTACAAGTTCGATGTGCCCAACGGCTATTACCGGGTGAAGATGTACTTTGCCAGCCCGAACGAGCTTTACGGGCCGAGGACTTTTGACGTCGTTCTAAATGGAAGTCTTGTGCTGGCGAATTTCCGGCCATTCCCAGTCTCTACCGGGTTAATGCAGCAATTTGACGATACTCCAGTCGCCGACGGCCAAATTGATATCACCTTCAGAAGCATCAACGACGCCTGCATCATCAACGCAATCGAAGTAGTGCAGACCTCCACCAGGATGCCACCGAACGCCGCGGCGAAGGCCAAGCCTGCCGCAGGCCGTCTGATGCGCACGAATCATGACGATTTGATGATTTCCTACTACGGCGCCTGGGCGGTCGCAAACAACGCGCATGTGTCAAACATCTCAGGCAGCGCACTGGACTTTACCTTCAAAGGCCCGACCATCAGGTGGATGGCCTCGAAGAGTTCCAATCACGGCATTGCGGAAGTCTACGTGGATGGCATTCTGCAACAGACCATTGACAGCTACTCCTCAACTCCGACGCACAATCAGGTGCTCTACGAAAAGCGCGGTCTGAGCGAAACTGGTTACCACACATTCAGAATCCTGGTCACGAAAGACAAGCATCGCAATTCCACCGGGTCTTACCAGGATGTCGCCGCTCTCGAATGTCAGGAGGCTTTCGACGCGGCCGACCACGACGCCGATTCCGCGTTCAAAGAAATAGCCATCATTGAGGCAAAGAAGAAGCCTTACCTTGCGCCCAGCGAATGGCATCCGGTGCGCTATGCAGCCACAGCTCCGACCGGCGACGTAACCCTCCAAGGCGGACTGCTCTCCTCCGCTTTCGATAGAAACATCAATTATCAAGTGACCAATTGGAACATGGACAGCAGTTGGACCCGATGGCTGCCGGGTGCCAACGACGGCCGCAGGATGTCGGCAGCGGGGAACATCCTCCGCTGGCTTGATCATCCAACTCTCCGCACCAACCTCGACAGCCTGGTCAGTGCAATCGCCTCCCGTCAACGGGCGGACGGTTACGCGTTGCCCTATCCCGACAGCGACATGGCCAAAGCCGTTTACGGCGCCAACAACGAGCGCATGCCCTACGATCGCCGCAACTTCACGCTGGGCCTCATAGCGGCCGGCCAAATCAATCCGTCTGCGCTTCGCGTCGCAAGAGCATTTCAGGACTGGCTGTATTCCTCTCCTTATGTGAACACCATGCTGGACGGGGCTCTCGGAATTATGGGAGACCAGCCCAACCTGTCCATGTACTTTTCGCCGACTGGAAAAGATGACGACGTGATCGTGCGAGAGCGCTACTGGCGCCAGGATTGGTGGTTGGCCCAACTCAAAGACCAGCAGCCCGTTGCGATCTCGCGATTCCCCTTGAATCGCGCCCACTCTTATGCGGCTGCGCCCTGGTCCACCTACTGCGATGCGTACCGCGCTACCGGCGACCGGCAATGTATTGACGCCATGCTGGCGGCGTGGCAAACCTACCGCGATAATTTCGTCCACCTGGGCGGAAGTGCAGCCATCTGCGAAGATTGCGATAACGCCTATCCGGCGAAATCGTATTACCTGCATAAACACACGGGCGAAAACTGCGGCGGCGCATTGTGGATTGACTTCAATCACCGCCTCTTGCAGCTCTATCCCGACCAGGAGAGATTCGCCGCGGAAATCGAACGCACGCTTTACAACGTAACCCTCGCGAACCAGGATGCCTCGGGCAACATCCGCTACCACACTAATCTCTTGGAAATCAAGGATTCGGCCAAGGCGATTGGAACATGCTGCGAAGTGACCAACACTGTCGTGTTGGCCCGCCTTCCCGAGTTCCTCTATTCCATCGCCAGTGATGGCATCTACGTGAACATGTACTCGCCATCCCGAATTGCTTGGAGCCACGGCAGCAGCCAAGTGACGCTAAACACGTCAACTCAATTTCCTGAGGACACGAATGTCTCCCTGAAACTCTCCGCGGGCAATCCGATTCCGTTAAAGATACGGCTGCGCATACCGTCATGGGCCAGCGGGAACGTCGCGGTGCTGGTCAACGGAAACAACGCCGCCGCCGGCAGACCGGGAACTTATGTAACGTTGGACAGGACGTGGTCCACCGGCGACACCATCAGCTTCGACGTGCCCGTAGGTTTCCGGCTAACCAAGTACACAGGCTTCGACCGTGATCCCGATCACGAGCGTTACGGGTTGGAGTACGGCCCACTGCTCATGTCGCTGGTCGGTGGCACTCATCTGAATCTTGCCCCGGGCAGTCTGATCGGCAGTCTGTCGCCAGCCCCCGGCGGCCCGCTCCACTTCAACATCGCGGGCTATCCCTCTTTCAAATATGTGCCCTACGTTCACATACAGGATGAAACCTTCACCAGTTTTCCGACTCTGAGCTGAATAACTTTGCGAGGGAACACGATGCCGGAAGAATCGCCGTTGAAGCCCACCTGGGAGAACGAGCTGTCACGTCGAGATTTTCTGCTGAGGACCGGCCAGTTGGGAATCGCCGCCATGGCGTCGCCCGCTGCCGCTCGCTCCTTAGCCTTTGGCACAGAGACGCCTCGCTCGCAAGAAGGTGGATATGAATATGCCGCCGGAGATGTGGTCCTGCCATTTTCCTATTCCGCCACTCGCTCACCTGCGCCTAAGCCGGACAATCTCGATTTCTCCCACCAAGTGAGTCCGGATAACTGCGAAGTCTTCATCCGCATCGACGATGAACTCTGGGAGTTCCGCAGCCAGTGGGTGGTTAATCTCGGCACCACCGCCCGCTACAAAGGGCCCGACATCGACCACATGACTCGCGTGGAAGATGGCACGTATCCCGATGGTATGACCTCGTGCTGGTTTCTCGGAGGAATGTGGTACGACGAGTCCGAGAAGAAGTTGTATGCCCCCATGCACATCGAACATGACGGCATTCGCCGGTCCTATCCTTTTTCCCGCAAGATCGCCCTGGCCACCAGTATGGATAAAGGAAGGACATGGCGCTACGAAGGCGACATCATCACCTCCGAGACTTACTACTACACGCACGATTTCTTCAAGTTCTCGGGCTCGAGTTATGGCATTGGTTTGGCAGATTTTGGATTCTATGTGGACAAACGCGGCGGCTACTTCTACATCTTCCCGGATGAGGGATGGGCGCCCACCGCCACCCGCGGCATGCGTTGGAACTCCCGCGCCGCCCGCTGTGCCATCAGCGACAGAATGGCCCCCGGCAAATGGAAGAATTTCTACAATGGAAAATGGGACGAGTCGGCGCTCGGCGGAAAATCTTCCACGGTAGCTCCCAGCCACTTGTGGGGCGTGGTTTACAGCACTTTTCTCAACCGATATGTCTGCATGTTTCTCGGCAACCAGGACCCGCCCAATCAAACCAACATTGACGGCGTCTACATCGGGTCCTGCAGCGACCTGGGCAAACAGGACTGGGTCTGGGGTCATTGCCCGGAGGCCATGTTTGGATTCATGAACCTGCTGAACGCCGAAGGCACCGACGTGGCCAGCACCTGCAACGATAGCTTCCGTTTCTATTCATATTTCGGACCGAACGATTTCCAGCGCCTGGACATCAAGCTGGCGCACGGACAGACCGTGACCCCCGACTTGCAGCCGCGATATCTGTTCGAGCCTCACCCCGAGTCGTCCGATCCTGTGCACGGCCGCGTAACCAAAATTGTCGGCTCTGGAAGTTCTGAAATGAAGTACTCCGGAGGCTGGAGCGATCAGAAGAATCCAGACTCTTACGAGGGAAAAACCAAAGACTGCGCCACTCCCAACAGCAGCGTTGAGTTTTCGTTCGAAGGCACGGCGGTCTACTGGCGGGCCGTTCACTCGCCGCAGAGCGGCCGGGCGGATGTCTACATTGATGGTGCCCTGCGCAAAACTGTCGACTGCTACAGCCCGCGCAGCACCAGCTACGAACAATTTCTCTACATCAATACCGGACTTTCTCCCAACGCGCGACACACGGTCAAGGTTGTCGTCACCGGCAGGAAGAATCCAAAGTCAGCGGGAGCGGCAATCAGCCACATCGCTTTTGAATACTCTGCGGAAAGCTACAAAGCTTCGGCGGGATTCTGCAGCCTGATGGGAAAGAACAATTGGTACTATCAGCAGTTGAACGGTGCAAACTACGCCGACCTCTCATTCATTTCCGATGAAGCCCATCCCAAAACGTATTGGTTTGGAAGCGGAAACTGCGCCGTCGGGCCCAATTATCAGGCTCCGGGGGATAGCGCCGCAGTCCGCAAATGGCTGGCCCCACACGGCGGCATCGTCCGCGTCGAAGGAACGGTGACCGGATACGAATCGAGCGACAACGGCGCCCTGGCAAGCATCTGGCTGAACTCAGAAAGGATTTGGCCCGACAAGAACGCCAGTGGAGAAATCGCAACTCACGATCTGAAGCTCACCGTCATACAAGGTGATGCGATCGCGTTCACTGTCGCCAAAAAAGATGCCGCCAGTAAAACCGCATCCCCGAAAATCCTCTGGGACCCCATCATCACCTACACACAAAGCGTCCCGGCAGTCTGGCAACCGAACCCGCCCAGCGCCCAGAATCTGGCTCTGAACCGGTATTCTCGATCGAAAATATTGGTCTCGAGCTACCGTCCCTTCGACGCGCTGGATGGCGACCTGAACACTGCTTTCACCATTCATGCAGACGACACACTGTCGTCCGGTGACGACTGGATCCAGGTTGATCTGGAGAGACCCTGCATGATCGATCGCTATGTCGTCGCCTCTCAAACCCCTCATCCCGCTTATCGCCCCGCCACTTTCAACCTGCAACGCAGCGACGACGGATTCAGCTGGACCGACGTTGACCCGCCGTCCAGCAACACCGACCAACTGGACCACTACTACGGCATCCCGATGACCAAGGTCGCGCGAAATGTGCCAGCTTTTCGCGCTCGCTATGTAAGACTCTACTTGCCCAAAGGAAAACCGTTCACCATCAGCGAATTTGAGCTGTACTACACGGAAGGTAAGACATCCTTCGGGCCGCCCATCCCGGCGGGAGAGTAGGCAGCATGTGGATGACGGAGAACTTCCAGCCCGAGCAGGTAACGGCCCGGGCTAAGTCCGCGCTCGACGCAGGGCGGTTGCAGAGTTACTGAATTCGCAGAAGGATCTGGGTCCCGCTGTCCAGGTGCACATTTTCGTTGCTCGAACTGACCACGGAAACCGGACCCGAAGTACTCAGCGATAGCCCTCTCATCCCAACCACCCCCTGGCTGCTCGGATTCAGGGAATGCCCGGAACCTCCCGAGGATTGCCCTACGCCGCCCCCCGGCATCGAGGCCCCGGAACTCCCGATCGGGCCTCCAGCCACGGATGAAGAGCTTGGGCCGCTCTCCACGGGTGGTCCTATCGCCTGAATCGCGGCTTGGATGGCGAGGTCGCCTCCGTCCTTCGTGGACAACTGGTCAAAAACAATCCCGATCATGGAATCCTTGGAGTCCTTGCTCCGCGCCTTGGCGTCGCTGATATGCCCGGTTATTTTCGCGCCTTTAGGAATGATGACTTGCCCGTCGGAGAGCAGATCCACGACGATCTTGGCCTCGATCTTGTCGCCGGCTTTGACCTTCTTGGCATCAAGCGTCTTCGCCAGCTCAACCGGAATAATGGTCCCCGGCATAATCTTAGTGGCCGCCCGGGATGGCGTGCCCTGGACCAACAACATGCCCGCGGAAAGTACGAGCGCCGGTGAGGCAAGAAATATTCGCTTCATCTTCCTTTTTTCTATCAACTCTCCCCAGAATTTCAAGGGTGTTCAATAGGCTGAAAAGTTCTTGTCTGGAAGAATCAGCAAAATGAGATTCGCGTCCTTAACGCATCCGCTCACTAAAACGCATCCGCTCACTAACCAGTTTGAGAGCTATGTCTTACAGCACCATTTCCATAAAAACGCTCGCCCGAGTGTAGTGCATTGGTGGCAGGGTCTCGGGCGGCACGTGGCGGAAGCCCACCGATTCGTAGAGGTGAACGGCGTCTGGCAATTTGGTGCTGCTGCCCAGGAACAAGGATTTCGCGCCAATTCGCCTGGCATGGGCAATGGTGTGCTGGAGCAGGCGGCGTCCCAATCCATGACCACGCAGATGCGGGGAAATGGCCATCTTTGAAAGTTCATAAGCGCCGCTGCCGACGGGAATAAGTGCCACACAGCCGACAGGTTCGGCATCCGCGTAAACCATGAAGATGTAACCGCCCTTGTGCAGAATCGAGTTTGTAGGGTCGCCCAGCGTCTCTAGGTCTTTGGCCTCAAGCGTGAAATGGCGGGTAATCCATTCTTCATTGAGGGTACGGAACGCAGTGGCATCGTCGCCCGGAAGGAGCGGACGAATATCAATCGCCGGCGCCGTGAAAATTGGCTGTACGTTAGCCATGGACCCTGCGGCATCGCTGGACATGGGGGGCGACCTCTGAAGAATATTGTGACTGTTTTCGTTTATGACGTCCAATATCTTGTTCAACTTGATTATGATTGCATGGATATGAATCAAAATTTGGAACTCCGGCACCTTCGATACTTTGTCGCGGTGGCTGAGGAGTTACATTTTGGTCGTGCGGCGCTACGGTTGCATTTGTCGCAACCACCGCTCTCCCAGCAGATCCGCAACCTGGAGAACATTCTTGGATATCCGTTGTTTATGCGTACTTCACGCTCTGTGAAGTTGACCAACGCCGGAGAGGTTTTCCTGGACAGGGCGCGCCGGACACTGCGGAACGTACAACGCGATGTCGACGAAACCCGAAGCATTGGTCAAGGGGAAGTTGGATCATTGCACGTAGGCTTTGTCGGATCCGCCATGTTGGCGACCCTGCCGGGAATCTTCAAAGCCTATCGCGAGGCCTTTCCTCGGGTGCATTTACATCTGCATGAATCGTTTACGGCGCGAGTAGCTGAGGGCCTGGAGAACGGAACACTTGACGCAGGCATATTGCGCGACGGCGACGCCGCGGAGACGTTTAAAGTGACGACTCTCTTCTCCGAGCCGTATGTTGCGGTGCTCCCGGTGACCCATGCCTGTGCCGAACAAAAGAGCATTTCGCCCGGAGTGTTGCGCGATGACCCATTTGTCTACTATCCGCGAAGTGCGGGCGGGCGCGCGTTTGAGAAACCGCTGACCCTTTTCGAGCAGCACGGGTTTCGACCGCAGATCGTGCAGGAGGCTTCTAACTGGCTGACTATTCTGCGGCTGGTCGGAGCCGGGCTTGGAGTGTCGGTGGCGCCGGCATGCGTGCGGCGAATTGCTTCGCCGGAAGTGGTGTGCCTCCCGCTGCGAGGCGCAAAGGTCGTCAGCGATATCGAACTGGCGCGGGTCGCAGGAGACTCGCGGCCCATAGTAGAGCATTTCGCGCAGATCGCCACCAAGTCAGCGATGCGCTGATCGCGCACTATCTCTTCTGGAGGAATGATTTGCAGGCCACGGTCCTACCGCTGGTTGCTTTCAGCGTAAGGTGATAGTCTCGCCATTCCTGGTTCGCTCGGCTCGAGCAACCACGCTCGCCGCCCGTTAAAATAGCCGATCAATTCCTGATTTCGATCCCCCATGTCTTGCGCCCAGATGACCTTGGCCGCGTCAACGTCAGCCCGGTTGTAGACCCATTCGTGAATCGGATCGTGACCCGACCTGTAGCGAACAAAAATGAGATGCTGGCCCCCTGCCCGCTCGATACCTTCAAGGATCTCCGCACGTTGCCAATGCCAGGGATACGTAGCGGGATTCCGCGGCACCGCGAGATATTCGGCGCGGATATTAAAGATGCATACGGCAAGACAAGCGATGCCAACCATCGGGACGAGTGCTCGTCCGAGCTCAGTGCCGTTTCGCCGCCACTGCCGAAGATGGCGCAGTCCTTGAATCACGATGGCATAAATGACGCAGGTCATGGGAGCAAAGTAGTGGGGTTGGTGCCAGGCCTCGAGGGCCAACCCAGCAATGGTAACGACCGCGGCGATCAGAAGGAGCTTCATGCGGCCATCGCGAACAACACGAGGCAAAGCGAGGAGCGAAAGCGGCAGCACAGGGCCAAGAAAGAACCACCACAAAGTTACCAGCTTGGCCCATTCCTCCCGTGCCAATCCTCGCACTGTTTGAGTTTTCAAATACCTCGACAGTTCCCAGTCCGCATAAAACCTGCGCATCTCGACGTTTCGATACTCCGGTTCGGAGCGTAGTTGTTGGCCGAGAAAGAGCGGGGCAACGGCATACGTCCTGCGATTGAGCACCTCCGGCATCTCCAACGCATCGCCGGTTACGCGCCAGTTGTAGTAGCCAGTCGCGACCGCAGCCAGGCCAAGAACCAGCCCCAGGGGCAAAACAATCCGCGTCAGGCAAGATCGGCTTCGATGCCGCCACAACCAGACCGCGAGCGAAAATCCCATGGGAAGGCTGAATAGCAAGCCTTCGAAGGGTCGGCTATTGGCCAGGACGGTCAGGCCGAATCCCAGGAGCAATGCGTCGCGCGCTCTTTGGCATCGCAGGATGCGCGCATAGGCACCCAAAACCAGGGCTCCCGCGGTCGCCGCCACCGCACCGCCCCAATACGAATTCATCCAGTAGCCCGCGATGCCCTGCCCCATCACGCACAGCAGCCCTCCAAACAACGCCCATCCCGCAGGGAACCACACCTGCAACATCCAGGTAACCGCCGCGCACATCGCGCCCACGCTCAGCCAGACTCCGAGCCAGGGGTTGCCCCCAATGACCTGGCCAGCAGCCAGGGCGAGACCTTGCGCGGGCGGATACATGGACATGTAACTGGGTTGCTGCAGGATGTGTTCGCTTTCGAAGTGCACCCACATGGGGTGGGGAGGATTGGTCAGGCGGCCGGACGCAAAAGTATCGCCTGCCAGCAAATAGCTGAACTCGTCCTGGAAATGTGGCTTCGGTATCGGCAGAAGAGGCAGAAAACATGCTCGGATGACGAGCGCAAGCACGCCAACCAGGACCACCGTGAGCGTGCGCCTTCGCAGCAGGATGTTCAGCTTTTGCCGGCAATATCCGAACACTCGCGTATTATCTCCTGCTTCGATGAGCATTGCGCTGTTCGCCGGGATCAAGGCTCGATTGGGACACGAAAAAAGGGAAATTAGAATTGAGCCGCTAAACCAAAAATCTACATCGCGCTTTGTGCCGAAGGATTGCTGACAGAAGCTGAATCGCTTCTTGAGGTCAGCGCGATTGCAGTGCCTGCGGCAAACATGGCGACAACAAGCGCCATCAGATTCATCTCCTGCAACCAAAACTGAAGAACCGCGTAAACCGGCGTCAAAAACAGGACCGCGAGAGCGGCCACCAAAAGGCGGCGCGCCTCCCCAACGATTTGACCAGCAACAAGTAGCTCCGCGATCAGCAGTATTGGAAGCATCAGTACGCTTAGGTCGTGAACAAGCAAGTGATAACTGATCATGGTCGTGACCGCCAGGCATAGCGAGAAACCAAGCTCGAACTTCTGCCCTGGTTCGACGCGCCACCACCGCACGGACAGCGCCACGAGCACAATAGAAAGGGTGACGATGAGCAGAATTGCTGGCAGGCCCGCTAGGTGCAGTGATCCAGCAACCAGGCCACGTAGGTTTGGCATCCCCCGAGGATCAATTCCGGCTTGAGCGGCGCTCCGGTTCAGATGGAGTACAAATCGAGGATATGCCATCACTCCGTTCCATCCGACCACCGCCGCCGAGACCAGGAGCAACACGAGAGCAGCAAGACTGAATCCCGCAACCGCTTTCCATTGCCGTCTGACCAACAGCACAACCACAAAGGGCAGAACCAACTGAAACTTGAAAAGCGCAAGAGCAAGACACACTCCCGCGACAAAAGCCCGTCCCGTCGACAGTGCCGAGAAGGCGAGACCATAGAGAAAAAGCAACAGGATCGAGTCCTGGCCCTGCAGCAATGCCATGGTTACGGGGAAAAAAGCGAACATTGTCAGCAGCGGCAGGCCCGGCAGCAAATTGTGCAAGCAGGGCAGGCGCGGGCGAAGGAGAGTCCAGAAGCCCAGAATCAGCGCGATGTTGAATGCCGCCCAAACAAGGTACGCCGTAACATAGCGTAGGCCCGCCAGTGGCACGAACAGCAAAGCCTCGAACGGAGGATGATTAAATGGGAGAGCATTCTCGCGGTGCTTTACCTCGGGCGCGAAACTACGCTGCAATGCGAATTGCGTTTCCAAATCATAAAGTTGTCGGCCACGACCTTCATTAACAACTTTTCCCGCAGTGTAAAAGATTGTGAAGTCCGGGTAGCCAGCGGCGATCTCTCGCCGAAGCCTGAAAAACATCCACCCATGCACGACGATCGTTGCAACCAGAACGGCGAGAAGAATGGGTCTGAGCGCTGAGCTACCAGGCACGCGAGGAGCCAAAGACATAGGCGGAGTATAGCGCGACAGTTGACACCCCCGGGCGTTCGCACGCGTGCGCGCTTCAGGCCACGCGAACCCACGGATTGCGACGGGTATACGGTGAGCGCGGAGCAGTCAAATCTGCAAGACAACGCACCCATTCGCCCTAGAACACCCGACTCTTCCGGGTGGTGGTTATCTTGGTTACGTTTTGGGCTTTGGTCAGCTAAGCCACAGGGTGGGGTACTCCCGCGGTCATGAGCCTGCGCCATGAACCGGATCCCTGCCGGAACCGAACGGTGAAACCCCGCGGCTCCATGAATGTGTGGACCGGCCAAAGTTGCCATTGTCCGGCTTGACAAGTTCTCCAGCGACGGGCGGGTTAGGCGGAACTAAACCAGGTGGCGCCGACCTTTTCAAGATTCAGTCTTCGTGAGCGGGGCACGCTTTTCTATTATCTGTCCATCAGGCAATCACTTCGGAACATCTCGCCTCAATTGATCCATCTCGTCTGGAATTGGTGAATTGTGATGCCCGCACGAATTTTATCCATACCCCGCCGGTAAAGTGTGACGGTGAAGGGTCTCTTAGGTGATCCAAGTCGATCGCCATCGCTTCTTGTGAAGTCCCATGAACGCGTATCCCTTTAGGGAATGTTGGCTTCCTAGAAGCCGACCCCTGGGACCGATCCCACCTTTGTACCGGGGTTCAATGTGATTCAGCACCAACTTGTCCCGAGTGGCCTGAGTAGAATGCAGCACTCTGTGTTTGCGCGCACAAGAACATCCATAGCGGCAACCCGGGCCAGGCTATTATTCTGAAGTGTGACTGTAACGCCGGACACGGACTCCAAGACCCCGCTTCGGAAGAGCTTCCTCCGATCCTTTATTCGATGGCTTGTCATCGGCGTGGTGCTTCTCTGGTCGCTTGCCGCGCTGATCCTCTTGGCCGCCCGGTGGATCGACCCACCGACAACCGTGGTGCACCTCCAGCGCCGCTTGCAGGCCTGGATTTACCGTAGGCCGTATCGCGAACGCTACAAATTCATCCCGCTCCGCCAAATCTCGCCCGATCTCCAGCACGCTGTAATCGCCGCGGAGGACGCGGACTTCTACCAGCACCATGGATTCGATTGGCACGAGATCCAGATCGCTGCCGAAGACGATTTGGAAGGCGATCGCACTCGCGGAGCGTCCACGATTACGCAGCAACTCGTAAAAAATCTATTCTTCGGAACGGGCCGCTCTATCCTCCGCAAGGGCGCAGAGGCCACACTGGTACCGGTGGCAGAATTCGTCCTCGGCAAACAGCGCATTCTGGAGATCTACCTCAACGTGGTCGAATGGGGCCCTGGTATTTATGGTGCAGAGTCGGCGTGTCGTTACTACGATGAAACGGGCGCCCGAAATGTCGGCCGGCAAGATGCGGCACGGCTCGCTGCCATTCTGCCGGCTCCCCTGAAGCGACGACCCGAGCGCATGAATAACTACAGCGCGATTATCCTTGAGCGGATGCGCCAAATGGGTTGGTAATCGTGGCTAACACTTCCTTTCGGAAGATTAGTATCGCTGAACGCGCTACTGGTTAGCTGATCGCGGACAGGATCACGCTTTTCGCCGCGGCAGCGGAGGCCGCTTCCAGTGGCGAAGAGCAGACGCAAACGGTCCTCAAATTACTCCTCTTCATTTTCGAGACTCACCTATCTACTTCGGCGGCTGCTGATTCGGATTTTGTTTCTTCTTGCCGAAAATGTTGAGAATCTGGTCTACCGGGTTCGGCTGCTGTTGCGTGTTCGACTGTTGGCCTTGGTTGGGAGTCGCATTCTTTTGCCCCAACAAGTTCCCAAGAATGCCCGAGGCGCCACCCAGCGGATTGTCCGCACTCGGCATTAAACCCTTCAATTTCATTTGGGCGATCTTCTGGACATTGGGCCCAAAAATCGGGTGCTGGAGAGTACCGGTGACCGTTGCGGGTATAACGATCTCGCCCTGATTATTGGCGAGCGCCGTGTTCATGTAACCTCCGATGCCGGTTCCGCCGACTTGCTGGCTAAAGCTCTTTGCCAGCACCGCCGTCACGTCAAGATTGAGTGCCTGACTTACCAGGTTCGCATTACCGGTAATACCCACATTCGCCATGTCGAGCAATGCCTGCAGATTGTTGGTTTGTGCTATGCCATTTCGCACGACCACACTGCCCGTCATTTTGAGAATATTGGTAAAGCCCTGGTCTTTTTGCAGCGATTGCGCCGTGTTCAGAAACTGCCCGATGCTAGCCAACTGATGGCCGACGTCAACGCCTGAGTAGCGAACATTGTTGAAGTTCAGATTCAAGTTGCCGTTCAGCGCTCTGATGATTTCGTCCGAGGTGATGGACTGCAGCGGCCCGGCGGCGTGCATATCAAGAGCGAGCGTCCCCGCTCCGTTGAGTTTGTCCAGACCAGTTACACCGTAGGCTTTGGCCATCGCCAAGATCGCTGGAAGCTCAGCCTGCGGGGCTTTCAGCGTAGCATCAACCAGCGGAGTCTTTGATGTGTAACTTCGTAGCGAGAATTGCGTATTTACGGTGGTTCCTCCTGAGATTACGGGAAAATTGTCGGAACGAATCTCGTCTGGCGTGAGAGCAAGATTTACAGCTTTGATCTGCACCGGCTGAGGAATGTCTTTCCCCGAGGCCTGAATATCGCGGCCTGCGACAGTTCCATTTAAGGAAAGTCTGTCCGCAGGGCCCCGAGCGTGAATGTCGGCATTCACAATGCCGTTCACCGTTGTCCCGGGCGCCAAAGCTACCCCGGCAGCCGCCGCGAGCCGGGCAATTTCGGCGATAGAGACATTGCTAGCCTTTAGATTTATATCCAGCTCCGCTGGAGTCGATTTCATATTCACCGTGCCGGTCGCAAACAGTGGTGTCTGCCCAAGTTTTACCGCTCCTTTGTTGATCCTCAGCAGATCACTTGCGACATCGTCATTCACTTCGTAATCCGCGTTGATGGGATAGCCGACTTCCAAGCCGCGAACTCGAAGCTGTTCCACAGTCATCTGTCCCACAGCCGAAAGGCTTCCCGATTCACTGGCGATATTCGTATGCCCAGACAGCACGCCATCTGAGTCGGTAAGTGCAGGTGTTTGCAGGAACTTTTGGAAACCCGCAAGACTAACATCCTTCAAATCCAGGCTGCCACGGAAGGGTGTTGCGGCCGGATCATTTTGACGCACGGGCCCGCCCTTTCCTTGCAGTCGGATCTCCTGGGCGCCCTGTCCGGGAAAGTGGACGGAGGCCTCGACCGAGAATGGGCTATCCGGAACAAAATCCGTCAAGGTGAGACTGATGTGGTCGTACACCACGCGCGGCTTGCGAGCCTGTTCATCTGTGATCGCCACTTGTCCATCTTGAACTGCCAGCTGTCCAAGCGACAGTTGCTGCTTGCTTTGGGAAGGAGCAGGCTTCTGAGTCGCTGCGATCGAGGAAAAGTTCCACTTCCCTTGCGCGTCTTTGATCAGTTCAACGCTCGGCCGTTGCAAGCTCAGCGAGCTTATCTCGACCGATTTACTGAGCAAGGGCAGCAGCTTGACGGAGACATCCAATTCCTGCGCTTCCACGAACGGTTTCGTGTCATTGAATTTCGGATCATCGGCGATCGACAAGTTTTGTACTTGCAAGCGCGGCGGGAATATGCCCAGATGCATATCACCCAATGCGACTTTCCGATCGAGGCGTTTTTCCAATTCTGACTGAATTGTTCCCCGATACTGATTCACATTAAACGTTGCGACAAACACCACGAGGGCCGCAATGAGCACGAGAATGATCGTTCCGATTACGATTCCGACTTTACGCATACAACCTCCTACAAAGCTCTCCGGTTTCTATCCGGACCGACGGCACCATTCGATGATTGTGGATAGGGTTTCTGGTCGTCCGGCGGAAGTCAATACCATCCATCCCCTATCTCCATCAGACGACTAAAAAGCACAGCCGAGAATTCCAGGCAGATCCGAGGGCTGAAGCTAGCGACATCGATGTGGAAAACATGTATCTCAAATCAGCGGGCTTTTGAATTGCTGTTCAAGCAATCCGCTTCATGGGCGCGGGTGGATCTTCTTGCTGCTCTATTGCGTCTGCTTTAGTTCGCTTCGCCAGTTCGGCATTAGGCTCCGCCCCTACCAACATCGCAAATCCCGTCCGGTACAACCACACCATGAGGGCGATACCCGCTCCCAGGGTCCCCGATTGAGGGCCTATAGGGTGAACATCCGGAGCTTCAGCACACAGTCCGTGCCCATCGAACATCCCTGAAGGGTTTACACCCGGCCGTGAGCGTGTAGCCGCCGTCTTGGCGTAGTTGAACGATCTCCTCGTCTGTGCATCTCCCAGCCGGCCATGTTTGCAGAATTGGAAGCCTCGTTCTGTCTCTGGGCTTCGCAACAGAAAGAATCTTGTACTTGTCGCCCGTGCACAGGTCCACCAGGATCTTTCCGACTTCCAAAGGGTCGTCGGTCTGGAAGGTTTGACCAGAAACAAGCTGGATTCCATGCTTCCATGTGTATTCCATAGCCTTTCCTCGATCTTCGTCCTACCAAAATATCCTCCGCCGGGGGCGCCAAGCAGTCCCTAGTTTCCAGTAGAATCCCTCATTTTAGTCGGTATGCCGATTCTTACTCTTTGGCCCTCCGGCAGTCTCAACCCTTTAAATAAGCTTAGTTCGGTGGTGTCACACCGCAGTCCTGACTGCCGCAGCCCACCAAGGTCCACGCCGCGAACTGCGCTACGGCATCTAAGCATGGGAGTGGAGGCAACAACCATGAAACGCGTCAGAGCTGTCACAATGGCCCTCTTGTTTTTAGTTCTTGGAGCCGGTGTTCAGGCCTACGCACGACAGGATCAGCAGGACGAGAAACAAACGAAGCCTGAAAAGCAGGGCAAGCCGGAACAACATCCCAAACCCGAATCACAACAGCAGCAAAATCAACAACGGCAAGAGCAGGTCCAACAACAGCATCAGAGAGAGCAGCAGCAGGAGCGGATGCAGCAACAGCAGCGCGAGCAGCAGAAACCAGCAGCAAGAGCGCGTCCAACAGGAGCGCCAGAGAGAGCAGAATCAACAACAGCAGCAGATGGAGCAGAAACGGCAGCAGCAGTTAAGCCAACAGCAGCAAGAACGGGTGCGACAGGAGCAGCAGAAACAGCAGAATCAACAACAGCAGCAAGAGCGGGTCCAGCAGCAACGGCAACAACAACAGGAGCAACAGGTAAACCAGCAGCAACAAGAACGGCTGCGTTTGGAACAACAGAACCAACAACAGCAGCAACGTATGCAGCAGCAACAGCAACAACAGTTAAGCCAGCAGCAACAAGATCGCATACGGCAGGAACAGCAAAATCAGCAGAACCAGCAGCAAGATCATATGCAGCAGCAAGGGCAGCCGCAGAATCAGCGGAACCAAGCCGAGCAGGAGCGCCAGCAGCAGCTGAATCGCCAGCAACAGGAGCGCGCCCAGCAGCAATGGCAGCAGCAGCAACAGCAGCACGCGCAGCAGGAGCGCCTTTCACAGCAGCGGCAGCAGCAATTGATCCAGCAACAGCAACAGCGCATGGCGGAGTATCGCCAGCGTCTAGATGAGCAGCAGCGTCGGCTGCAGCAACAGACGGCGTCCTTGCAGCAACAGCGGCGCATGGCGCAATACCGCTTTCAGGAACAGTACCTGGAGCGCCTGCGCGACCAGGACAGGCGTCTGCGCGACGAACGCCACGACTACAACAACGATCCCTACTTCTACACCGCTCCTATTTACCGCTACAATCGCGGCGGCGCGTACTACGAGACCAACCAGTACGGCGCTGATCTGCTAAGGCAGGCGGTGAATTCCGGATACGAAGAGGGCTTCCGCGCTGGAGCGGCTGACCGTGAGGACAACTGGCGTCCCGACTACCGCAACAGCTACGCCTATCAGGACGCGAACTACGGCTACAGCGGTTACTACGTGGATCCGGAAGACTACCGATACTACTTCCGCGAAGGTTTTCAGCGTGGCTATGAAGATGGCTACAACGACAGATATGAGTATGGCTACAACTCGAACGGCTCGTATGGCGTTCTGGGAAATGTCTTATCGCTGATCCTTAATCTGCAGCCGCTTCGTTAGAAGCTTGCGACTCGTGATCGTGCCTGGCCCGAGTTGATCGAAGATGGTCAACTCTAGCCGGGCACATAACGCCTCAGCGCCGCAAAATCGCGACGCACACCGATTTCGACGCTTGGCAGAAGGAATCGAAAACACCAAGAAACATAAGTCCAAAACATACGGAGCAATGGATGGCAGCTTTTAGAGATGTAACGCAACGCAAGGCAGTCTTAACGGCAGGTGAGATGCCGCCGATTTTCGGCCACCAGCACCCCACCCTTACGTAACCTGACCGCCCATGTTCCCAAAGAATATTCTTGGCTTCATGGCCGACCTACAAACCCCGCCCTCTCGCAAGATAATCACCGCACAAACCATGGCCGAAGCCAAAACAGCGGCCTACGCGCACGATCCACAGACGGAGTTAGTGATTTTGGGATTAAGTGAGAACCCCGCCGTGACTACGTGCGGATGGGCAAAACGTTTCTTCGACAGCCCAGCAACCGGATTCTGAGATCGAACATCGATCCCAGGAAACCCAAGAAGAAAGGCCCGGGCGAAGCGCTGTGGCAGGAGGAAGGGCCGCAAGCGGTGGTCGGGGCTGTGCCGACGTGGTGATCGTCCCCGCGATCGGCGGCGCCGTGACCATCGGCACGATGCCGGCCCCACGGTTCACCGGCTAGCAAAACCACAAAGTGCGAAAACGCCGTTCCGAGGTCTCTTGTGGCAAGTTCGCCCAAAACATCTCTCCGGCTTGATCCGCCACCCGCCAGAGGCGCCTATCCACATGGAAGCCCGCGGCCTGACGTGCAGAGTCTGCGCGCAGCGCTGGATCAAGACACAGGAATCGAGAATCGGGCGTAGCCGGATTGAGTGACGGCACGCCCAAAAAATATCAATCCCGGTAAGTGATTGAAAAGATGGTGGGCGCGGAAGAAATCGAACCTTCAACCTACTGTTCGGCGGTCAAACGCTGAAAATGAATGATCTCAACGAGTTCCCAATGATTTAGCAGTGCATGGTTAGGCGATTTTAGGCAGATTTAGGCACGGTTATTACCAAGGTTGTTAGCAGTTTTCTGGGCTCATTCACAGGCGTGCGCGAAGCTGCGTTCCAGCAATTCCCCGCGTCGCCGCAACAACTCTTTTCCATGCTCGCCTCGAATCCGCCGCCAGATCTGAAGATTACTCACGGACGGTATAGTGCAGCTTGACCACGCCGTCTGGGAACTTCGTACAGGAGATCAGTTTTAGCGGCACAGTGCGGCGACCGGGCGCGATCAATGGGATGCCTTCGCCTATAAACGTGGGAATCACGTGAATCATAAAATCGTCGATCTCTCCTTCATCGAGAAACGACGCAATGACGCCAGCCCCACCCATCATCCAGATGTTTTTCCCCTTTTGCTTTCGAAGACGGTTCGTGAACGCTTTGATTGGTTCGTTTACGAACTCCACGCCCACGGGCACTGCCGATGGCACCGGACGGCGTGTGAAGACATAGTTCTTAACGTTTGTATCGAAGGCCGACCCGGACACGCCTTTCTTTTGAAAGTCGAGCGCCATATCGCATGTCTTCCTGCCCCACAAGATCGTGTCGATCGATTTATAGAAGGCACCCATGCCGTAGTTGCCCTTCGGACTCGGACGATCGAGCCAGTCAACGGAGCCGTCAGTCCGAGCAATAAAGCCGTCGGCGCTGGTGGCGATGTAGACGATGATTTTGCGCTTGCGGAGCATGGCAGCACAGGCAGTAGTCAAATCCTAACCCGGCGGGCACCCTGTCCGCATCGTAATTAGCCAGTCTCCGTGCTGCAAGGATTGAGGCCGCAATCAGGATCACGCGCTTGCGTCCTTCGTCCACGGAGGCAATTTAGCAGCTTCGTGCTTTATTCGCCATAAACATATGCTTGGGCTCCAGTGACGGAGCAATATACGCAGGTTTTTGTGAGTGGCGCTGTTCACGATGTTGATGTCGCGCTCGACGGTATATGTTTGATGGCTTTTTGTTCTCGGATGTGACGTTTAAGTATAGAGGCGGAAAGTTTTGGTTCGGAACAAATGACAAATTGCAGCAATGTGAAATTGAGATCGAGGAGGGCAAGGTGCTGCCAACGGGTTCTCTGTTGGCAAGCGAGTGCCGGATACTTCACAAGCCCGTGGTGCAAATTGATGCGTTCACAGTTGGCTCACCAGTTACGCCCAAACACGTCGCGTGCATCATTCCGACAAAGAACGGCAGTGTGAAAACGAAGACTGTCGGAAAATACAAGGGTCAGGATTGTCGCGAATCGCACATTGAAGTGCCAATGGGTGTCCCCATACCTGCGACCAGGGCTTCCCGGAGCACGGCAGCACCGCCCCTTGAGCCTCGACGATATGAGCCATGAAGCCGATCACCATGGCAGTGCTAAATGGACAGTGATTTGTGCAAATCTGTTGACTAAGCTTTAGACTTCCTGAACTTGGCCCACCTTATCCGCTGCGCAGCAGCTATTCTCTTGCGACCAGCTACGCTCATTTTCCTGCGCTCTCTTGGCTGACTTGTTCCCGCTATAGACACCAGCGAACGCCGCAAGCGCCGCGTTCAATCTTGATGTTGCCGCTCTACTCGATCACGTTCCTTCTTCAACTGCCCTATTATTGAAGACACGTTTCCCATTGAGTTCCGCCTCGGGGTGTATTGTAAACTGTTTCCGCTCCGATGAGACGCCACCGGCAACTCGTTACCGCTGCTTTGATGTTCTTCTGTGCTCCTGTCTACGCACGAGAGGTTAACGCGGCGGCTGCAAAGACAACCGAGTTAACCCCTGCACAGAGTAAATGCCGTGATGCGATACAACTTCTCAGTAACCCGATGGGGGTTGACTTCACGGATTACACAAAGCAAATTGTGAAAAGCGTACAGAAGCATTGGTACAAAGTGATTCCCGAAGCGGCCCGTCCACCAGCTTCAAAGAAAGGCGTAGTCGCCGTAGAATTTGCCATCGAGAAAGACGGCCAGGTGAAGCGGACACAGATAGTCGCTGGTTCGGGAGATGTCTCACTGGATCGGGCGGCTTGGACAGGATTCACCTCGTCGACCCCATTCCCTCCGTTGCCGTCGAAATTCGAGGGCGAGTTTGTCGCCATGCGTGTTTGTTTCTTTTACAATCCTGATAAATCGGGGGTTGGAAGTCAATGAACAGACGGATGAAGAGACTAACGCACCTGGCGACTCATGAATGCCTGGGTTGAGACAATGAGGGACGAACAGAATAATGACGAACAGAATAATAATAAGGTGGTTGTCCATGGTGGCACGCTAGATTTCCTGGCAAAGATCCCCTTCGGGAAACATACAAAGGACGATGAGTGGTGACGATGAAATCGTGATCGGAAAGGGCTTCCTTTCCAATGTTGTCCATACCTACCATAAATATTTTGAATTGATCAACCAGTCGATCATTGCTAGCGCGAATATCTGATCGACAGGTGCGACCATTCAGCACGCAATCCCCTGGCTCCCGAACAACTCCAGCTGCTCGTCCAGCGTTTGATGCCGTGAGTATGCCATGGATACAGCGTGGATTGCACGATCGATGATCTCTCTCACTCTCTGGTAGAACTACACAGAAAACTGTATGCTGCGATCTGCTTTCTTCCTCAATATCGCCTGGTGGTGCAACTGACAAGTGACGCGGAATCCCAGTGGCTCACTTCGTCTTTGCTTTGTAACGACACACAACAACTCAGTCAACGGATTCGCGAGAAGAAGCGCGGCAACAGGTGAAAGGAAAGGATCTTCGTGCGTTTTGGTTCTAATCTCAGTGCGTCGCTATGCAAATTGTGCCCGGTGGAAAGAGTTTTACAAAAATGTGCCGTTGTGGGCTTGACTTGCACTTCATTGTTTTTTAGGGTGAACAACTCAGTGCCCAACTAGGGACGAGGGACAAAACAATGCCGATGCAAACTCCAACTCAAGAGCAAGCAACCCTCAACGTAAAACTCGTCCACTTTACCAAGCAAAACTCGCCCGATGAACCGGTGCAGGTTGCCTTCTCCGTCACCGATGATCAGGGCAAAGAAGAGATCATCACCGGCGAGGTTCCCTACAGCTATGACCTTTTCCATCTCTTTCAGGAAAACGGTTGGCTAAACATCCGCCGGGGTGTTGCCTCGATCCGCGAGAATCGTGCGCAGCGTCGAGCGATGTCAGCGTAGGGATACTATCCTGACTAAATGTGCTGGAGCCCCAAGAATTACGGGGTTCCAGCCTTTTTCAGCTAGCGGTCGTCGGTCGTGAAGGGTGTTTGCATCCCGACAACTGGGGGTTTAAGACAATGGTGTATGATCTTCAACTCGCAATAGGTGATATCTGCGAAGACCCAACGGGCTTGCTGGTCAGAGTAGAAGACATTGACGTCTACGATTACGTCCACTTCTCGGTCATTGAGAGTAGCACACGAGGATCCGATGAGACGGAATCAGGAGACATGTCCCATGTGGCTTTCGCTTATCGCTTCACTAAGCTTGGCAATACGTTGCTCAACAGGACAGCCGCTTAACAGGAACGTGTGATAACGATGGCCTGTCCGCTCATTCGGTGAGCCGGATTACTGATGAAAAGTCGGCATTACAATCACAATCCGGTTCTTAGGGGTGCGCGGCCCATAAACACCGCTTTTCTCTACAGCATGGGTATTTCCGCATGCTGGTTCGTTCACTTTGGGGATCCTTCAATAAATAATCGTACCATCCCAATTGATCTTGCGTGAGACTCGGTTATCAAAATCACCTCGCCCACTCCGCACCCGGCGCGTATAGTTTCGGACCGCCGAGGACCGATGGACCAAGCGCAATTGCAGAAAATGTTCGGTGGCGGACCCGGCACGCCCCTGCCTCAAGTGGACCCCGAGGATGTCAGAGCCGTTTGGAAGTTGGGCCAAGAGCTAAAGGAGGATCATCCGGGTGTGAATGTTGGAATCGGTGTGGAGATTTTTGAACGCGCTTCCAGACTGGGCAACACCGAGAAAGTACGCAACAACCAAGGAAAATGAATCGTCGTTGGAGATGCGGTTATCGAGGCGAGGGCGGATATCGACGAGTGCGATTGCCTGTGCGCACTTCGGAGAATGCGCCGCGGCGCGTTTATTTCTTCAAGCGGTTAAACAGCGCGATGAGCCCGTCGACGGTGAATCCGGGCGACTGCGAATAGTTAATGATCTGCCGCTCCATGACATCAACGGTTCTTACCCCCTCGGGAATCTTCGCGGCCAGGTCAAGAGGGATGTTGGTCACGCCATGCCGGTCGCCATGCAACAGATCGCCGGGCCGCACCGTGAGCCCGCCGATGCGCACCGGCGATCCCACCTCTACCATGTGCACGTAGGCGTGCGAAACCGCCACGTGGCTGGCGAAGAAGTGGAATCCCATTGGCTCAACTTCATCAAGATCGCGCACCGACCCATTGGTGACACAGCCCACGCAGCCCATTGCCTTGTGCATGTTGGCATTCACTTCTCCCCACAGGGAGCCGAGTCCGGAGGGCTCGTCAAGGTCTTCCACCACGATCACCCGCGGCGCGGGCACCCTCATAATGTCCTTCCAATGCTCGCTGGGGTAGACGGTCGCGCCCTTCGCGCCGGGGGTTACGGATTGAATTTTGAGAGTCACAGCGTAGCCCACCATCACGCCCATGCTGGGAAATATGCAGCGAATCTCCGGACGCATAAAGCCTTCGCTGCGGGGGCGAACATCGAACACTTCGATAGCGTTTGACACCGTGGGTGTGTTGTAGGCCCGCAAGCGGTCGAGGACCGCAGGATCTAGTGGTTCCATGATCTTCTCTCTCTGAATGGAAACGGCTTCTTTCCGACCGAGACACTTTGATTCTTGTTGGAATTCACATCATTTTCACACCGTAGCGCTCACCCGTGTCCCGAATCTGGCGCCAGGTTTCATCATCAACAGAGATTCCATCGCGTTCACGCCTTACGCGTTCTCGACGCTCCGGCTCACCGGGAATAAGAATTTCGTTAAAGCCTTCGGCCAATTTGCTACTCTTGACGTAGTCCACCAACTGGTTAACATCCAGGTCGAATTCCCCTTGTCCTCGAAACACGGCAGGGTCAAGCAGAGTCGCCCTAAAGCTATTCCCCAACCGCTTCCCGCTGGGCCGGCTGCAACTCGCGCCGGAAATTGCTCCGGCTAGGATGTCAGTGGCCAGACCCAGGGCGAACCCCTTATGTCCGCCAAACGGAAGCAGCGCGCCCTCCGGCGGACCCACGAAATCAGCCGGGTTGGTGCTGGGGCGGCCCTCCGAGTCCACGATGCACCCCGCGGGAACCGACTTGCCGCTGTTGCGCGCAATCGTAAGCGGCCTCCATATTCGTGGATAAAAAGTACCTAATTGATAATTTGATTCAGTTGGTGCTGAATCACCAAAGCTTTTTGCGACCCAGTCCTTGAGATCTGGTAAACGTACTTCCAGGTAGTTTTGAAAAATGAATATCTCCGCCCTGATTGATACTCGAAACGAAGAAAGCTGTTTGACCTTCAAAAGCAACCCCGCGTTCATGGGGAAAGGGAAACTCTTGATCGAAGCTCGCACCTTGTTTTCCTTTTGGGAAAAACTTATTTTGAAAAAATATCACCTTCATAGCAATATGACCCCTCTAGATCCATCGATCCTAAACTAGAATTGTGACTGGTATGGACCTCAGGATCCGAACCGGCTACTGCCCGATCCGTTGACGGAGGCCGGATCCACGGTTCCTACGACCGCGGCTCTCAGGCTAGCCACAGTATCGGTGAATTAAGCAGAAACCACACAAACACCATGATCCTTCGACATCGGGGAAGAGCATTCGATTCGAACACACATGGGACTACACGATGGGAATCTCGGAAATTGGGGCTAGGGTAATTCCACCTCAAGCGAGTAGATCTCGTCAGTACTCACATCACGCACCAAGAGGGCCGAGTCGTCGGGAGCAAGGCCACTCCAGCCCCACCCGTGGCCACCATATCGGCGTAGGTTCTTCAAATCAAAAAGGAATTCAGAATGAGTCTCTCCTACCTTGACACGGCGAAAGGCGGTATTTTTCGTGGACCAAGTGTCGTAATAAACATACCTGCCGTCCCGTGACCAAGTAGGAAAGCCAATGGCGCCGGGTTCGTTGATCCAGTCTGTCCATTTCTGTGTCTTGAAATCGAGGAGCAGAAGCTTCTTGGAATCAGCGGAGAGAGCGGCCAGATGCCGACCTTCTGGTGACCAGCGGGGAGAATACAAGTTCTCCGAGCCGGGAATTGTGGAAATCTGCCTTGAATTGAGATCGAAGATGCGAAGCACTATTTTGCCACTGCTTGCCAATGGAGCTCCACCAACGGTGATTTGTTTGCCGTCGGGAGACCAGGTCGGATCCATTTGATACGCCTTTTCTGAGAGCACTTCCTCCGGCGTTCCGCCCTGTTCAGATATCAGGAAGATCTTCCAAGGCCGGCTCTGGGCGTCGACGTATGCGATCTGCGTACCGTCGGGCGACCAGCGCGGCAAGAAAGCGGCAACCGGCGCATATGTAAGCTGCAGGCCTTCGCTACCATCAACCCGACTGCGCCAGAGGGTACGCTGGGGGTAGGACACGTAAGCAACCCACTTGCCATCACGGGAGAAGTCGAGTTCGCCTGCCGAGATTCCGGAAAGAAATGGCGCGAACTGGCGGGATTTACTGTCATAACGGACGAGTTCACCGCGAGACAGCCGACCCTCCGCGAACACTCTCTTGCCATCAGGACTGGGCACCGGAAAACCTAGAGACATAGGGCCGGTTGTCAGTTGGAACGGCGCCGACGGCCGTCTGTGGAAGACTCTGGCCGGTTCACGTAGCGCCCAAATATTAGAGCTGCCGCCGGAAACGTGGCTGACGAACAAGTAATAGCGGCCATCGGCACTCCAAACGCCGCAACACTCCGAGGGCGGGCTGCGCCAGCCCGGCAGCACTGGGTGCAAATCGGCCCCGTCTACACGGACTTCCCAAATTGAGGTCGAGTTGGCCTGTTGCTCGTCGAGAGTGAATCGCAGGCGAGTACCGTCGGGCGAGAAGCGTATCGAGTGCGCCCAACCGGAGATGGTAATCAAATTCCGAGCATCGGTGCCATCCCCGTTGGCCATGTAAATATCAGACCCTTTGGCAAAAGCGAGCCGTCGACCATCTCGCGACCAGACTCCGAAATGACCGACAACATCATGCAGACGGCGGGGAGCTCCGGAGGGGATGGGGACAGTCCATAATTGCGCGTCCTCCTCAGTGCCTACGTGACTTTCCGACAAGAGTTGGGAATAATCGGGAGAGATATCCGAGATGCCTATATTGGCGAAGGGGATTGGGATAGTCGATGTCTCTCCGCCGGTTACCGATACCTCAACCAGGAACGTGGTCCCTCCGTTAGTCTCCACGAGGTAAAGCCGTGAACCGTCGGTCAGAGCGCCGTTTTGTTTAGGAACCCCGTCGTGAGTGATTTGCGTCGTTTGGAGGACTCTAGGTGGAGGAAGACGCCGATCGAGCCAGGTCAATATTCCCACAAGAGCGATCACCAGCACTGCCGCAGGAACTATAGTCTTCCAGAGCTTTCTCCCGCTAGCTGCACGAGGTTCGGCGACCTGTACAACAGTCGATGATGTTGGCGGAACAGCAGAGACCGAACCCGATGTTGGCACTCGTTGATGTGCCTCAGATTGCGGGGCCCCATCCTGCACGACCGGAGCAATGAAGCGATATCCTCGTCGAGCGACTGTCTCAACGAAGATGGGCGCCTCTGCCGATTCGCCCAGCGCATCGCGCAACCTCTTGATGGCGGCATTCAGACTATGATCGAAATCAACGAAGGTGTCCACCGGCCAGAGCTTGCTGCGCAATTCCTCTCGGGTAACCATTTCCCCCGGTCGTTCAAGCAGCGCCGCCAGAACTTGCAACGGCTGTTCCTGCAGCTTTACCTTCTTGCCTCGCTGGCGCAGTTCCCCGGTGTGGAGATTGACCTCGAAAGTACTGAAACGGATAATTCGGGATGATGAATTGGTCGACACGGGAACGTCCAGGTGGCCGAAGTTTAGCACCTTTCGGGCGCAGTTCCGACGTGTGATCGCCCTGTACGAAGTTCTGAGATCAATGAGTTCTGAATCGCATTTTCATTCGAATGACCAACTACCCGCGAAGCTTAGTTGCTTCCCTGACTCCTGAATCTTCGACTATCCAGAAGTTGATTTGTAGCCCCACCCGTTTACAGGCAGGTTACATCGTAGCAAATTCATTGCCCGCTTTAAACAAACTGCGTATCCAACAAACGCCATGATCCATGGACAGATGGACACCAAGACTCGGCTAGGGTCTTATTCTCTTGTTCCGTAGCACCCGCGCGGTGTGGCGTTGCTTATTGTTCTGGACATATTGAACGGCTCTGACCGAGTTCAGGGTCCAACATTCCTTCGTTAGCGGAATAGTTTCCGTTTGGTGCCTGCTTCAAGGGCAAGAAGCCTATTTGTAAAAACACCAGCCGGGCAAGCGTTGCTGAAAGACATGCAAATAGTTCCGTAGCAGTCTTGCTTTCGGCAATTTCTGTTTTACCAAGTTCAAACAAGTTCCTAGGGCGCGACAGTTTAAGGAGCTGGAACGATTTCCTTTCGGCACACTTTGGGCGAACGGAGAACTTTCGGAGTGCAGCAAGGTAGATGTGGTTAGTGCTATCTGCTTAGAGAGCTGGATGGTTTGTGTTTTCGGCAACTTTCCACATACTCGGTTCTTCGCCCACACATGCCTGCAACAAAGGTCTCCAGCCGAGGCGACGCTCTAGCCATTGAGCGACCACGGTATTGCGCTCAACGTGAATAGTCAGTTGCTCGGGCGTAAGGCGCGACCAGACCCCTCCGGTGCATCGATCAGATCCATCGTCTGGATCGAGCATTCGAACTTCAACATTTCCGTCTTCAATGCGATATTCTTTCGCCGGAGAACCGTTGCCAGATTCGAGGCGAAGCCGCATGCTTCCGAATGACATGGTGTTGACACTCCCATTTCTGACCAGGATATACGAATGGCATTAAACCGGCTTGCTGGCAATACAGCAAAATCCCGATATTTGGTTGAGGGATGATGTATACCGAACCGTTGTCTTCGAGGGCTTTTCTTTTTCAAACACCCCAACAGCCGTTCCTTACACCCCAAGATGCCTAATGACCGCCTCAATCACATTCTCAAAGCAGGATGCTTCCCCGTCCCAAGTGAGTCCAGAAATAACTTCCCGTCTTCGCGAGCACCCACAATGGAGAAAGTCACAGATGCCTAAGGCAGGTGATTACCATAGGTATCTAGAGATATGGAAAAGCTGAGGCTATGTTCATCGTTGGGGTATTGCAGCGATGAATCACATCAAGATGACTATCGTCCTGATCGCGATCGTTGGCTTGTCCGTCGCCCAGGCGCCAAAGAAAATAAGCCCGGAAAAACCCAATCTCAGCGAATCGTTTACCAAGGCGTGCCTTAAGGCCCTGTTGGCGATCGAAAATTTCACAGGGACCGGGAGTCTGACGGGACCGGCTAAGGATGCCCATGAGGCTGCACGCATCAAGGCAAACTCGGCGAGCGCGCCCGAGACCTCAATGTTTGCAAATCTGACCAATTTCGCAATCATGCGCTCGGCGGATAATCTAGCCCGCGAAAACATCGTGCAAAAAGCGAAGGCGAAAATTGATCGCGACCCTGAACTGTCGTCGGCGCTGGATTCAATTAATGAACGCGAGGCGGAATGCTCGGCAGCACTCGAAAAAGCTTTTTGCAATCGGATAGCGATCCCGCTCCCAGGGACATGCTCGGGCAGGTAAAGGCGCTTTAAGGCTTTCGTTTTCACGCTGTTCAACGAATGTGATTCACCATTTCGATCCGCTAAAGATCAAATTCAGATCAAGAAGCGGCAGAGCCTAATTGGCCCCTTCGCATCGGGACCACGCCAGGGGGTTCGTCGCCTTTACTATTCTTTACGATAGAAACCTGCAAACCCGGCATCCAATTGCTTAGGAGAAGTTATGAAGAAGTTAATAATGATATGCATAACGGCTGCGGTGATGATGGCGCCACTTGCGGCTTACGCACGTCCGGGTCGGGTGTTCGTCGGGCCGGGTTTCGGGTGGGGGTACTCCCCGTACTGGGGGGCCTATCCGTATCCAAACGGCTATTACGGTTACGCTGCTGCGGCTGGCGCAGTGAAGTTCGATACCACGGTTAAAGACGCAGAGGTATACATCGATGGCGCTTACGCTGGCACGGTCGGAAAACTGAAAACCATGAATCTCCGGCCCGGCAGCTACGACATCGAGGTGCGAGCGCCGGGACGCACGCAATTCGATAAGAAAGTGTACGTCGCTGCCGGCAAGACCTTGCACTTGAACCCAGACCTCCGCGTCCAAGCGCAACCGCAAGCGCAGCCGTAATTTCGCTCTTTCCAGGGCGAGGCAAAGAAGCGCGGGAGATGCGCATCTCCCGCGCCTACGAGCCGTCAATCAGGATTTCTCTTCGCTTATTGGCCCGGGGAAGCCAGCTCGCGCGGGAAGCCGCATCGCGATTTAACCGCAAATGCGGCCTCAAACCCTCGAAGGAAACGGAAAATCAGCTGGAAGAAATGAGGTTGCCGTTTTAGAAACTAGGAACTCCGCCGCGAAGCCGTCAACCGCCTCTATTTCCCAGAGACGGCGCCCACAGAGCCTCAGTGAACACCCAAAAGCGGCCATAAAAGAACGCCTGAAAAGCGGCATACTTTCAGAAGAAGCGTCCAGGACATTGACAGCAGCGGGAGGGTAAGTAGCCTCTCGCGACATGGCGAATGTCTTGAAGGACGAAAAGAAACAGCAAATCATAGCCTTGGGACGACTGGGATGGTCTCTGCGAAAGATCCAAGAGGCCACGCGAGAACGTCGAGAGACCATCAGCGCCTACCTGAAAGGCGCGGGTGTGGAAATATGGCCGCCGGGAAGATGGAGGCGCGAACGTAAGGCAAAACCGGCCATAGAGGTGATCACCGGTTCGGAAGCAAACCGGCCCTTCCGGGGTTTGCCGGTCGCCTCAACCCCAACCCCAACTCCAACCCCGAAAACCTTTCTACGAAGGGAAAAGCAAAAGCAACTTCAAAACCGGCCATACAAGTGACCACCGACTTTGGCGTGGGGTTGAGCGGTAAGGCATCGGAAAACTCGAAGGGCGCGTGCTCGGCGAGCGCCTGTGAACCCTACCGGGAAATCATCGAGCTGGGTCTGAGTCGGGATCGCAATGGCCATGGCAATCTGGCAGGATCTGGTTTCCGACTACGGATTCCAGGGTGGCTATCAAAGCGTTCGGCGCTTCGCTTACAAGTTGTGCGGAGCCCAGGTACCACAAGCGCGGGCGGTGATCCTCACCGCCCCGGGAGAAAAAGGCCAAGTCGATTACGGCGGCGGGCCGATGGTGCGCGAGCCGCACAGCAGCAAGTACCGGCGCACCCGTTTGTTCGTGCTTACGCTGGGCTATATAGCCGCAAAACGATACGGCTCCTGGTGTTCCGTTCCAGTACGCGCATCTGGGCGGAGCTCCACGAGAAGGCCTTTCGTCGATTAGGCGGGGCTCCGCGCATTCTCTTTCCAAGCGGCTTTGACATCTTCCGGATCAACTTGGGGCACCAGTTCACCGGGCTTGCCTCTGAATAATGCGAGTAACGGCGATTGGTCGTCCATAAGCAGATTCACTCCCGTGGCCGCTACTATACCCTCTGGTGCGCCAACCGATTGTTAGCGATCCGGCGACGGCCGTGACGAGCGCACCATGGGCGATGTGCTCCAAGAAATCATTTTCATGAGATTTCGCGGGGCACGTAGGGCCCAGCCCTGACAGGCATGGCTGTCCCCTTCCGGAATAGGAGAATGATCCAGTGTTCAGCCTTTTGGTCGTTTCCCACGACATTTTTAAAGGGTTTTATCGGGGACATGAAAATTGATCAAATCGCAAGAGGCCGAGTATCAAGAAAATGTGGCTGATCCATTCGGGAAAACCCGCAGCCCTTCGGGTGACAACTTCACCTTGAGAGAAAAGCAATGGACTTGATCCCGATTTCCGGGGCGGAACTCTACTACGACGACCACTTCCTTTCACCCGAGGAAGCGACCCAATTGTTCAACACACTGCTTAGCAAGTGCGCTTGGGAGCGGCGAACGGCTTCCTTTGGACACGCCGTCCCCCGCGACGAAGCCTACTACGGCGATCCCGGAACGCACTATAGCTACTCACGGCGCGAGTACCAACCGCTGCCTTGGATGCCGGAACTGCGCTCGCTAAAAGTCCGCGTCGAAGAAGCCACTCCCGCCTTGGCCTATGCCAATTTGTCTTTGCCGAGGACTGGCTACAACGCCGTGCTCTGCAATCTTTATCGGGACGGAAACGGCAGCGTCGGGCTCCATGCGGACGACGAGCCGGAAATGGGCCCCGTCATCGCCTCTGTCAGTCTGGGCGCGGAACGACTATTCCGGCTCCGGCGAAAAGACGGCTCCGTCGCGTTTTCGGAGCGGCTGCCTCATGGCAGCCTACTGATCATGGCCGGCGATACACAGAAGAACTTCAAGCACGAGGTCCCCAAGGAACCGGGCGTGACTCGGTCGCGCATCAACGTGACCTTCCGGCGCATAGAGCATAAATAGACTGGTTGGTTTCAAGCCCAGAACTCCGCACACGCCACTGTGAATCCGAACTGGGTCATAATACCGTGGCCTGTGTGCCCTCCCGGATCGCCGCCAAATCGTCGGTGGTCTTGGATCGCGAGCCTGATCAGGAGAAAAGCCTCGACCCCTCCGGCCCTCGCATCCGATGCCCGCTCTGCGGCTATTCGCCCCGCAAGCACGACCGATGGTCTTGCTCGTGCGGCCATCAGTGGAACACTTTTGATACGGGAGGAGTGTGCCCGGCATGCCTCCACCACTGGACTTCAACCCAGTGCCTCTCTTGCAACCGCTGGTCGCCGCACTCTGACTGGTATACGAAGTGACTTGCCGATACTGGCATTCGCCGGGAAGGCGGCACTAGCTTTGAATCCGAAGCCCGCCTTCGGCTTCACCTCGGCAGCAAACCCCGAATTGCTTCCAGAGCCGGAACCACGGGCTATGCGCGAGCATTTCGTCGTGCCTGCGATTGGCAGCAGAGATGTCGCTTGCGCTGAGTGGCCTAATATCCGGCGCTTCGAACATTTCCTGTAGCTGCTCAATCTCGTCAATGATGCGTTCAACGTCCATGCGTCACAATCATCTAAGAGAAGGCGCGGAGCGGTCAACCTGAAGCGGCAACTGGCCTGAAATCCCTCGTTTTGTGACCAGATAAACCGCAAAGCTTCCCAGCCAATGACCGCCCTCGTAATGCTCGCCTGTCACCGCAGCTAGTCCAGCCCGCCTATGCGCCTCGGCAGTCGCTATGATCGACGGCAGCCGCTTGTCGCTCATCGGTAAACCAGCAGCGATTCCCTCCAACATCCATGCTCGGCTGAGATTGAGCCCATCTAAGTGCGCCAGCTTTGGATCGCTTGGATCAGGCGATACAACGGGCTGCAACCACTTATCCGTGCCCGACGCGGAGATTTGGGGCATGAATGTTCGGAGCCACCCTGCAAACTCTTGGCTCAGCAGCACACGACGCATAAAGTCCGCTTCGCCGAGACAGGGTGACAGGAAGTCCTCGCCCGAAGGCTCATACGCAAGCGGGCAGTCCTTGTCATTGAGGTAGAACTGTTTGGCTTTGGACACCACTAACTCGGCGAATTTCTGATCGCCATTGCCGTGCGCATAATCGAACATCAGGCCGAGCGCGAAAGCAGTCTGGTCGTGTTCGCCGATCCGCACAGGATGGGAGAGCTTCGGCAACCAGTCGTTCAGCCGTTCCAGCACAACCTTCTCAAGCGGATGCAGATTAGCCGCCATCTCGCGTGCTTGCAGGATCATCCCACTCGCGTAGTTCCGCGACCAGTTGAAGCAGCCATGAGAGCCCATACGGGCGCTCAAAACTGGCTCGTCCCTCTCCTCGGAGATATGCAGCCTCCTGCGCGATGTTGTCCGCCGTGAGGCTCTGTCGCAGGGCTTCGCGTGCAGAGGGCACGAATGCGGCCTTCGGGAAAGTCCGGACCAACCGAACCAGCAGCCAATGTCCGTGCACCGAGGAATGCCAGTCGTAGCAGCCGTAGAAAGCGGGAGTCAGTTTTCGCGGCGAGGCTGCACATCCGCATCGCTGTTCAACGTGTGACTGATGTGATTTGGGTATTCTTTGTGGACGCACGCGAGTGCGAGATTGGCGAACCGCTTAGCAGCGTTAAGGTCAAACCCGGAGGGCATAGCGGTCGTCTGAGCACTCGCAGCGTTCGCGGCAAGAAGGAGAAAGACAGCCCAAAATGTGAGCCTCATCGCGTTGCTACTTTAAACGAAGCGTCAGCCGGATTGAAACCGCTGTGAGACCTTCCCCGGTTAAAGGGCTTCCCTGAAGATCGCCAAGTACAAGAACAGCAGCAGCGCGAGTGCACTGAGGATGCTTCTCACGGCATGCAATCTGCCCCAGCGAACAAGTAGCTGACCCGTCTGTCCCGAATGCTTGTCCAGCGCAGGATTGAGTAACTGTTTGTTGGTCGGCAGGATTACCATGAGCGTGAATGGGATAACAGCGCCGAGCACGATTCCGCCGACAAGCCACCAGAAGGTCGCCCCAGCGAGCCATGCTGCAATGGAGGACAGCAGACCCGCTGCTGCCAAGGTCGCCTGCATGACAGTGGCTCGGCGATAGCTGGGTGCGAACTCGGTTGCGGCTATCGCCACTCCGCATTCCATTCTTGCTGGATGTTCGACAAGATTGATGTAGACGGAGGCGCCCGTGAACAGGCTGCCCGACAGGACCGCGACGAATTCGGCAATCTGGCGCATAAGTCACCTCTTGCGAGTCCAAACATGCATATCTTGAGCCCGGATCAGGGAGAAACAGACACGATGTTGGGTCTCTCGGTCGAACGTAACTGCCGAGATAAAAGGTCGATATAGGCTTCCGGGATGAGTTGCTGCTTGTCGATCCCGAATTCCGACATCAATCGTTCCGCAACGGCCTTTCCTTCGATATCACTTTGCTCTGGCTGGAGGACGACTTCCAGTTCCAGAAAGCTTCCCAGCCCCTCGACTTCATCGATGTGGACGCGGGTTTGGCGATAAGGTAAAGAGTTCGCGTTTTCTTGACGACTCCCATTACACCTAACGTTCTTGGTCAGAATTTGTTGCACGATTTGAGGGTCAGTCGTTCGGGCGATCAAGTACCGCGAGCACCGGGCGGCGGCGACATCAGGCCTTTCGTATCTGATCAGTTCCCCATGTTCCGATCCAAGAATACGAAGCTTCAACCGCGCTCCGGCGCAGCGGAAAAAGATGTCTTCCTGACAGATCGTCTCCGGGCGAGCGTCACTCAACCGAACTGCAACGGTCTCCGCTGCCGCCCGGTTGTGCAAAACAGCTTTGATCTTTAAGGGCATGGGTACCAGCTTCATGTTTTCAGAATTCAGCTAAGGCTTAGAATCGAAGAACTTCTTGACCTGCGTCCAATACCTTCGAACAATGTAGTCCGTGCTGATATGCCCGCCACGCTTGAGCGACTTGAGTGTGACTCCGGTGAGTTCGGCAAATTGCTCACTTCCTTGATAAGGCACATGAGGATATCCTTGGCGTGGAAGATCATTACTTTCGAGGCAGTGATTTCATTTCTGTGGTACCACGGATCATAAAAAGTCCCGCTTCGCAGCTTTTCCCAGTTGGCATCAGAGCGGCGATACCCGTTCCCAAACGCTTCGCGGATATAGTCGGCGTAATTCTCTTTGCGGGTTTCGACTTTTTCGGATCGGTCCAGAATCTCCCAGTCCACCACGGGACAGTTTGCGATTACCCGGCTCACCCGTGGGTCAAGGGATGCAAGAATTGCTGCCGTTCCCCCGAAGCTTCCTCCGATGACGAAGATTCGGTCCGGCGATAGCCGGAAGCGCCGACCGAACGCAATTTCTTCCATTTCCTTTGGCAATTCGCCGATGATGTCAATAATGTCTTCATGGGGAGACCGCTCCATTTCCCGCCAAACTTCAGCCGGCGATCTCCCGTAAGGAGAATCATGCCACGCGCCTTGCGGCTCTGGTACTCCCCACCTCGCCGAATAACAAAAAGCGGCATGAAACCCTGCAACGATTCATGATCGTGAACGACTCGGTCACCGTGGCGGCGGAAGTGCCGGTGTTTCTCGCCCAGGAGGACATCCGCTACTACCGTAGCCGCGGATTCGACCTAGACTTCGAGAGCGCCGTTATCACCGGCCATATCGACTTACTGCAGATCCGCAACGGGCACATTCACATCCTCGACTACAAACCAGATGCACGCAAAGAAACGCACGCCCACGTGCAACTAACGATTTATGCGCTCGCACTGGCCCGGAGAACCAGCCTGCCGCTGAAATTCTTCAAGTGCGGCTGGTTCGATGAGAGAGACTATTTTGATTTCTTCCCGCTCCAGGGTGTCTACAGACGAAGAAACCAAGGATGAAAAATGGGGGGAGGAATGGAAAATCCCTGCGGTCGAGCTCCGACCACTCACCTTCGCGAAGAGTCGTGCGTGAATATGTCCATGAAACCGACTGATCCATAGACGCAAGTGCCCTCACGGCTCTCTCGCCCACATTCCAAAATAACATGTCGGAATTCCGACCACCTGTTAACGAAAACCATAAGCGTAGCTCGGACTGAGAAACAATAAAGGCGGTCCGATGAATTGCGACGAACAATATGAACCCCCGACAAACACCCGACGATATCAACGATACGAACTCGAAACCGAGCTAACAGCAAATATTCCCGGAGTAAAACGTCGTGAGTTGATGCGAGGGCGTTCTCTAAACATAAACGAGGGAGGAATCGGCGGAGTGTTTACGGCCGGTTGGGAGGTTGGGACTTCTGTCGGTTTACAGTTCTCGGTGCCAATTGCAACAGACCCAGTGCGCGTCAGAGCGGTCATACGCAATCGCGCAAGCTACCGCTATGGATTTGAGTTCGTGGATTTGACACCTGAGCAGCGCGAAATTATAGGCCGGACCTGTAGAACTCTTGGTTTACTTCGGTAAGGTCTGGAGAGGGTATGTCTACTTCTTGCCACGCAACGAGACAATAGTTTCATCCCACATTCGCCGCCACATCCGGACTACCAATTCGCAGGAGATTTTCACCAGATGTTCACACCATAGGCGCCAGTAACAGACAGGTGCTCGGGTCGAGTTTGCCAATGTCCTTTCGTTACGTCGGAGTACCGCAAAATCTGCCCTAAAATCGACGTGTCGATACCCCGGCGAAGGCCAATAAAATGGGGGGTGGAACATGCATACGAACATAGGGATACCGTCGTCGGTTGGCTCGTTAGCCACCAGCGTTCAAAGTCGGATAAGCCCGTTCGCGACCAAGATGCAACGGTGTATTGCCTCTTTGGTTAAGAAAGTCAAGAAGGACATGGTTGCTAATCTGTCTGCCAAGCGGATTCACGACGCAATTCCACCCGTCGCGGTAATTGGGGGAGCCGTCGCATTTGGATTCTGGTGGGACAGCATCAGTGCAGGACTGTTCGCCTGCTTTGCCTTGTTTCTCCTGGCTGGCATCTACAAAGCTCTGCGGCAGATCGTTGCGACCCTTCGACGGGAATCTGACCGCATTTTTGCTGCGTACCCGAATTGGAATATTTCCAGGATTGCAGAACGAAGCGAACCGAATTTCGAGATTAGCACTGAGGCGATCGAGCATCTGCTGCCATGGGTAAAAGACGAGACTTCGTTGACTGAGGAGAGTGCGAAGGCGTATTGCTCAGTTCTTTTGGACACGCTTGCAACCCCTCATCCCAAGTTTGCAGAGTGAATGTTAATGAGTGCTCGGCGAGGGCAAAACCTCCGTTGGGGCCGTCCCACCTTGGTTACTTGGTTACTTGGTTACTTGGCCTCTTGAGGATTTCGTGGAAATTGTGACAAAATTATTGCGAAGGGCATCGATTCACTTTCCGCGCTCCATCTCCCCAGTTGCTACCCTCGCCTCCGGGCGGAAGTGCCTGCTCCAAACAATCAAGAGGTACATTCATGTCGAGACGCATGATTTGGGCTGAAGATGAAAGACTGACAGGCTGGTGCTGCTCTCACTGCAGTTGGGGTCTTATCGCCCCTCGCCTTGAGAGCACCCTTGCCGCGCTTGCATTTAACCGGGTCGCTCAGGAGAGCTTCGAGAAGCACGCCTGCGCACACAACTCGGAATCGTGATTCTCTCAGACCAGCAAATCAGCACAATGCTGCATCCTTGTCGGCGATCCCGCTCACCCAAGTAATGAAGCGACGCACCAACACACAGAGACCCGCCTCAAGTTGCCTCTAAACGTACCCCACCCTTCCTGGGGGTGGGGAGGCCCGCGTGCTATGGACGTGTTCGTTTAGGAGGCTCGATATCCGAATAACTTTTGGCACTCCGGTCTTGAAAAATTAGCGAAGACGGGAATATGAAGGCCGCCCTTTTCAAGCACGAATTTGCACGAAATGAGACAGGCACGCCATTTGAATTCCTCGGTACCGTGTTTTTTGCCGTAGGCGGTGATATCTTCCTGGGAAACGCCATACACCACGGCTCCTATTTTCGACCAGACGCAGGCACCCGCGCACATAGCACAAGGTTCGTGCGTGGAATACAACACGAAATCAGGTAGATACCGGCCGTAGCCGGAGGAAACATATTTCAAGGTTTCAAGCTCCACATGCTTGATGGATGAACCTGAAGTTTTTACCCGGTTGCCGGCAGATGCGATAACCACTTCCCGCTCTCCAATAAGACGCGTGACGACGGCACCGATGGCGTAGTCGCCCCGGTCGCGGGCGCGCTTTGCCTCCGCGATCGCAAGCTGCATGAATTTTTTCTTAGGTTTGTAGGTTGGAGGAATCATATTGACATGAGCATTATATCCCCCGAAAATTACCTCCATCCAGGCTTGAGACTCCCGAGACTCCTAGCAAGAATTACTTGGACATTCCCACACCTCGCGATTTGCGGGCTGACCTAGAGTCTTCAAACGGCCCCAAAAAACCGACTACATCCGGCTTTTGGCAACGTCGTCACGCAAAATCCGCGACCCCAAACCTCAGGAGACATTCAAGACCCAATCAGGCAGAATTCGAGTCCCAACCATGTTGAAACCCCCGACTCAAAAGTCTAAAATTTAAACGCTACTACTTTCCAAAAATGGGGAGGCTCTATGCCCCACTACGAGTTCTTCTGCCACACCTGCAAGAAAACATTCGCGAAGATCTTAACCCTCGTCGACTATGAGGAAGGCGGGGTTGTCTGCCCACACTGTGACAGCCATGACGTTGAGCAGCGCTGGTCCACGTTTTCCGCCATCACTTCGAGGAAGAGCGCCTGACCACACGCCACTTTCCGTTGAAGAAGACATACCTTGGAAATGCCGCCAACTCGTCATTGGCACTGGTGCATACGGCCGACTGCCGGTGATGCAAGAAGTGCGACGCGAGGCCGAGCGTCACAAAATAAAATTGCTGGTTCTGCCCACCATCAAAGCAATCGAGATGTTAAATCACAACCCCAAAGACACTAATGCGATCCTTCAAGTAACGTGTTAGAGATCTACTATCACCGGAGTCGTTGCACGATTTTTGGATAATTGACCCTGAAGCTGACCGAGCAGCATAATTCTGAAGCAACCAAAGACAGGAATTCCGCAAAATGGTGTCATGGGTGCCCGCGCTGTCGACGTACTGTTCGGTCAGATCAATGACAGTGAGGGCCCGCCGCAGCAGGTGGTCATGCGAATTCTTCTTAAAGTCCTGTTTATGGTCCGTTTGCCGTCACACCGATTACTGGGTTGCTTCGTCACCCGCAGACGGTTGACGAACCTTGTGCTTTCCGCTCCACCGATGCAAAACGAACAACACGCCCATCACCACCAGGATTCCCCAGCCCGCACGCGTGTTTGGGGGCATGACCATGATGATACAGATGAACCCGGTCCAGAGAAGGGCCAAGACATTGATGAGACTGCTCAGGTTCCCAAGGTGCCAGGGGCCGCGATTTTCAATCCAGCGCGATTTCTTTCGCCAGCCCAGATACACGGGGATGCCATAGGATAGGTAGAAACCAACCACGCTGATAGAGGTAACAACCGAATACGCCCCGCTGTAGATCATTGCTGCGCACGCTAGAGTGGTCGAAAGCCAGAGTGCCGCCGCCGGTGTTTTGTGTCTGAAACTAACTCGGCTCCATACGTTTGAGAGCGGCATCCCCCCATCGCGAGCGAACGCATAAATCGTGCGCGAGAGAGAAGTCAAGGAAGCGAGGCCGCAGAACCACATGGCCACGACCGTGAGCCCGAGTACAGCGATCACTGCCCGACTGCCCAGTCCCGACTGCACGATTGCCAAGACTGCGGGAAGCGGACTGCCGTCGGCACCTTTTGCGGAGAGCACCTGGGAAACGCTCGGAATCACCAAGGTCAAGGAAAGAATGAGCATATAGCCGAAGAGACCAGAGATAACGACAGCCATTACCATGCCCCACGGGGCACGCTGTCGAGGATCAAGGGTTTCTTCCGCAACGTGCGCGGAGGCGTCAAATCCCGTGTAGGTCCACTGCGCTTGCAGAAGGCCGAGCAGAAAAAGCCAGGCATAGGGGGCGTGAATGTCGCTGGAAGAACTTGCCTGGAGAAGAAAGTGAAGCGGCTGCTTGGGAACAAAAATCAGAAGGGCGCCAATCAGTACCACAACGCCGACCATGTGGACAGGCGCGCTGGCATCATTCAACCATGCGACCGAACGGGTGGAGTAGTGATTGATCAGCGTTTGCGACAGCAGCAGTAGAGCGTAAGTAATCAGCAGATAGGGCGATTCAGAGGGAAGCCCGAGCATAGGCAAGAGGAATCGAGCGCAGCCATAGTCGATGCCGGCGATCACAGTCACCAGTCCTACAATGTTGAGCCAAGCGGTAAACCAAGCCCAGGTGGGTCCACCCAGTGTGGCAGACCAGTGCATCATTCCCCCCGAAGTGGGAAACGCGGAACAGAGTTCTGCCATGCTCAGGGCGATGAGAAGTGTTCCCACCGTGGCCAGAGGCCATCCCAGCGTCATCTCTCGCGGCCCACCCATCGAGAGCCCGTAATCGTAGAGGGTGATGGCGCCGGTCAGAATCGAAATGACCGAGAATGAAAGCGCGAAATTCGAAAAACCGCCGAAATCTCGCTGAAACTCCTGCTTGTAACCCAGGCTCGCCAAGTCCCGAGCGTCGGTTTGAGCGCGAGAACCGTGGGCAATGCCTGAGACCACCGCGTTATCCATCCTTTCAGCTCCGCGCGGAACAATGGCCCAATTGCAATCAGGCTGTCGCTCCTGCAACAGGGTTCCCTTTGACTGGCTCTCGCACAGCACGAAAGGCAGTTTCGTAGAATCAAGATTCGGCGAACAGATGTTTGAAGCCATCTAAAATAGTTGCCGACTTTATCACGAATCCACCTCATCTAGGAGACCGACGTCAGCCCGAAGCCTACCGGTGGATCAGCGAGTGACATTGGGTCGCAAGGAAGTTGTTCACTGTCCCCAAACGGACCGCGCGCGTTCCCGGTCTCGGTTGGGCCTGGCTGGATCCATCAATCTCATTGTTTCAAGGACATGAAGGACCACCATCCACACGCTTGGAATCTCGTCCGTTTCTTTCTCATGGTTGCTCCACTCTCGCGGATGATCCCCTCAACGCCCGGAGCCACGGTTGCAAAGACCCTCGGTCCACACTCCTCTTACGCTAACCCCGGTCTTTTTTTTATCAAGCAACCTCCTGAAGCGAGCTTCAACTTCTGCCCTCGCCCGAGTGCTATACTACCTGCCGATTTTGGAGGAAGACCCCTGGAGAAGCTGAAGACCAGCACCCGACAGGTAGAGGGTGTTACCGTCGTGGACCTCAGCGGCCGGATCACGCTGGGCGAAGCGAGCGTTGTGGTGCGTGACGTCATCAACGACCTCATGGGCAGGGGCAATAAGAAAATCCTGCTAAATCTTGTTGGGGTCAATTACATCGACAGCTCAGGCATCGGCGTGCTGGTCAGTAGTTTTTCCACCGTTCGCAGCCAGGGCGGCGAACTAAAGCTGGTGAACCTCAGCAAGAGGATCCACGACCTGCTCCAGATCACCAAGGTGTACAGCCTCTTCGACGTCAAGGACGACGAGGCCGCAGCCGTTGGGTCCTTCCGCGCGTCTGTTCGTCCGTAAGCCCACACACACGACAATGGCGTCGTCAACTGTTGTGAACACAGCAACGTATTGCGGGTAAGCACGTGCGATCCACTGGAGCGCTCCCTCAGCATTCGCCTGAAATAACCCGTTTTCCCTTCAAACCACACGCAAAATCCGTGACCGACTCAGGCAAAACTCGTGCCCCAGCAAGACCGCTAACCCGCGGTCTTTTTTTGAAAGCGTCTGTCGCGCGACTTTGATAATGTCCCCATGCGGCGACATTAGAAATGTCCCCTTTTGGCGAGGTTACGACAATAGAAATGTCCCCTAATCTGGAGGTCTCCACAGGAGGCCAGATTGGGAAGGACAGCGATGAGCTGCAAGGAATTGCGACGAGCTGGGGTATTGGAGCGGGTGAAAAGCGGTGAACTAAAACTGGGAAACGCCGCGGTGATGATGGGGCTGAGCTATCGCCAGACGAAGCGGTTGGCAAAGCGCTATCGAGAAGTGGGAGCCAAAGGGCTGAAGCACGCGAGCGCGGGGCGGGAGTCGAACCGAAAGAAGCCGCGGAAATTCCGGGAACGAGTGTTGCGGTTAGTGGGCAAGAAGTATTCCGGGGAGGAAGGAGAGCGGTTCGGGCCGACGTTAGCAGCCGAACACTTGGCGAGCGACGATCATGTGGAAGTGAATGCGCAGACCCTGCGGCGCTGGATGTTGTCAGAAGGGCTATGGAGTCGGGCGCGCAAACGGCGCATGCATCGCAAGCGGCGAGAACGGAAAGCCCATGTGGGTGAACTGGTCCAGATGGACGGAAGTTTCCACGACTGGTTGGAAGGACGAGGGCCGCGTGGCTGCTTGATGAACATGGTGGACGACGCCAGCGGAGACACGCTGGCACGCATGGGGAGTGAGGAGACGATCTGGGCGGCGGCGGGAGTGTTGCGAGCCTGGGTCAAGAAATACGGCATACCGGTGGCGCTGTATACGGATTGGAAGAACGTGTATGTACGTGAGGCGAGCAGGAAAGAGCAATTACAGGGGGTGGTGCCGGTGACGCAATTTGGTCAGATGTGCCAGCGCCTGGGGATTGGCATCCTCGCAGCCAATTCGCCGCAGGCGAAAGGGCGAGTGGAGAGAAACCACGGCACGCACCAGGATCGCTTGGTCAAGAAAATGCGACTGAAGAAAATCCAAACGCATGCCGAGGCGAATGGATTTCTGGAGAAGGAATATCTGCCCGAGCACAATCGGCGGTTTCGGCGTACCCCGGCGCAGCCCGAGGACTATCACCGAGCGGCCCCGCGGGCAGCGGAGTTGGAGGAAGTGTTTCATCTGGAAACCGGTCGAGTCATCGGCAACGACTGGGTGGTGCGGCACGACAACCGATATTTCCAGGTGAAAGCTCAAGCCCGGCACTATGCGCCGGCCAAGGGCAAAGTCACGGTGTGCGAATGGGAGGACGGGCGATTACAGATTCGCTATCGCGGTAGGGCGGTGGTTTGGGAGGAGATTCCAGGCCCGGTTCCAGTTCCGGCAGTAAGACCCAGGGAGGCCACGGCCAAGAAACAGAAGCCGCCCACTCCCCAAGCGGATCACCCTTGGCGGCAGGACTATCGCGCGATGCGTCCCTGGAGCAAGCCAGAGACACCGCCAGTGTCATTGATCCATGAAATGTCCGCTTTGCGGCGGTGAAAGTAGGAGAGCGTGGACCGTAGGTTGTCTTACTCGAAGACCGCGATGGAGCGAGCAACGAAAGTACAGGAAGTCAATTCGCGGGCGAAGGCGAAAAAGATCACGGGATGGCAGGCAGCAGAAAAATGGCGGCGCGACGGGCTGTGGAAAAGACGCTGGATGGAAAAGTCAAAAGACGACTTTCCCACCCAGCTTGGAAATCCCGCAAACCCCGCGGGATTCCCACTTTCCCACAGCCCCGACGACTGCGGGAGATTCACTAAAACCGGACATTTCATTTGCTACGAAAAGGGGACATTTCTAATGTCGTAAAGATGGGGACATTTCTAATGTCGGTTGACATCTTTTTTTGAAAGCGTCTTGACGCGCACAGAGTCTCAGGCGTAAGATTTTGCCGCCCTGGGTAAGCACGAAGGGAATAGCGGGCTCTAGAGGATGAAAGGCCTGCAGCGTACCTGTGCTTCGGCACGTTACACGCGCCTCATTGTGCTACCCAGGTCTTTGTGTATCTGGCTGAGGAACTCCCACGACTGCTTCCAGACAAAAAGCCCGACCACGTCGGGCTTTTTGGCAACACCAGCACGCAAAATCTGCGACCCAAACCTCAGGAGAAATCCGAGACCTGACGCAGAATTCGCGACCTCTCGTTAAATATTTGCGTGGAACGCGTACCGGAGACAAACATCGCCTGGGTCAAGACGGTCGTCAGGGCTCAACTGAGGTACCATAATTAATTAAGGATGGGCTTTACCGTCGAGGAAGACATAGGCCAGATGGCGGGTGGCATTTGGTACGCTCTCAATACTCACGGCGAGGTCTCGCTCGCCCAGCTCAAGAAGCTGGTCGAGGGCAAAGGCCCATTTTCGAATGGGCCATCGGGTGGCTCGCGCGCGAGGGCATGGTTGTGCTAACCCCCAAGAAGCGCTCCCCCAGCATCCGCCTGAGATAATCTACAGCAGAGCAGCCTCATTTCGAGGAACGAGCAGTCCCACCCAGTACTTCCGTCGTGGTCGCCTCTTTCTGGATGTTGAGACTTCCCTTGAAGTACGCGCCTTCATCAATGGAGATGCGGTGGGTCGCGATGTCGCCCGTGACAACGGCCGACTGCCTTAGGTCGACCCGGTCGCTCGCTCGAATATTGCCTTCCAGCTTACCCTGTACGACCACGACGCGGGCAGTGACATTGGCTTTAACGCGGCCGTTCGGCCCAATGGTCAGACGGTTTCCTTTCGGGTCGATGGTGCCTTCCACCTGGCCATCTATATAAAGGTCCTCGCCGCACGAAAGTTCCCCTTTGATCACAACCGACTGGCCGATGATGATCATTTCCCCGCGAGCAGCGTCCGGCGCTTTCGACGTTTCCATCAGCGCGATCTCCAGGAAACAATTGGGGACAACTGGATTCTACTCCAATGCGTACGACTCCACGGCGGCCAGAGCTAGAGTTCCGGGAAACGGCATTCACAAACGGCCAAAAAGCCCCACCACATCGGGCTTTTTGGCAACACCCCCACGCAAAATCCATGACCCACACCCCACGAAAAACCCGCGACCTATCCACGCAAAATCCGAGGCCAAATCTCCTGACAGTCACTCTTCCAGCGACGCGGCGTTCCCGTCCACGCCGCATGTCGGAAGCAGCGAGTCATAACCTAGCCACTTTTTAAACCAGACCGGAACCGGAATGGTCCTTCACCTTGCTGACAAGGCAAGCGCCAATACAACTAACGCGGCGAGCAGCATGCTCGATATCAGCGAAAACATCGCTTGCTGCGGGTGCGCATGGAAGTAGCGGCCTCGCTCTGTTCTCCAGGGCATCAGGGTCCGCATGATAGCCCTCCTAGGCGACACAATCATATACCCAACCATAGACCCAATAAAGGAGTGCGCATTTCTACGCCTGACCTGAAACAACCTCTCTCCTCTCCTTATCCGCAGAGTAGCGAGCACCCCACCCGCTCAGGGTCCGTATTTTACAAATTCAATAGTTTCTGCCCCCGGCGCTCCACCTTGACAGGGCGCGATCAATCTCCGTAACAAGGAGAATCAAGCGAGCGTGATCAAGCCGTCACCTCCGACGGAAGCGAGCTTTGGTCAAAATCTTGGTCAAAGTCTCGAAAGTGATGCAGTTGTAGTGGCGGTAAATGATTGAAACGATGGTGAGCGCGGAAGGAATCGAACCTTCAACCTACTGTTCAACCGTCAATCGCCTGAACTCATTTGTTTCAGCGACTTCCGGGCGGTTGCAGTAGGCAGTTTGAGGCAGGAATAGGCACCGATGGAACCAAATCGCACCTTCGCGCCGAACGCCAACGCGCAATGGGCCAAGGGGCGAGACACGCGAGAGTAGTGCTTTTGGCAATTCGTCTCTCGGCTACAAATGAGAATCCTAAAACGATCGAGTGCCGTAGTATTCGCGCTGGGTGTTCTAGCTGAGTGCGTGCGCAGATCGGCGTGTGAATCTCGCGACCTTACGCACGGAGGAGCGGCGGGCGGCGGGCGAGCGGGCCTACATTCGCTGGTAGGCGATCCACATGACCTGCGGCGATTCGGCGAGTTTCATCGTCAGTCCCTGCTTCGTAAGCTGGCGACCGCTGATTGTTTTGCCATCCGCTACGGACAGCCCAGCGTCGGACAATGGCACTGCGGCGGCATCCGACAACATAACCATGGTCTCAGGCCCCAACATGTCATGGCTTCCCCAGACGGGTTTGCGCGCCAAAGCACTGGCATAACTTTTCAGTTCATATTTTGCCGAACCATCCAGGCCGCGCAATTTCAGAATTTCGGAGGCGCCACTGCCGTCTTGCCGGCAGATGATCTCGATGACGCCCCGTCTTCTGCTGGGAAGATCGAATTGATAGGCGGCCACGCCTTTGTTTGCGTCAGAATCAATCAGAGAAAAGTACTTGCAGGGATTCGACTCTTTCCTCAAGACCGACTCCTGGTAGGCGGGCTCCAGCCCGGCGTGCGCTTCCATGGCTTCGATGAATTCCCGTGGCAGCGTCCCTTCCCTTTGGAAGAGATTGTCGAGCCAGGTATTGTCCTGCTCCGCCGTGGCAGAGCAGATGATTGGGCCGGCCGCGAAATTCCGGTAGAGAACATTGTTTTCATAGTGACCGCCCGAACTGTCTCCATCCAGATAAAGCCCACCGCTCGGTGGATGCTCGCCCAGGTTTTGGTCCAGGCGACCTACGGGACTTCCGCGAGTGTCATGAATCAGATTGCTCCGGACGATGCACCCCCGGTCCAACTGTGCGAAGGTGACGTACAGCCCCGCCCCGTCGGTCGTCACTTTCATGGCATCGTGAACATGATTGTGCTCGATCACGTTGTTTCGAGCGAACGGCAGCTTCGGATCCTGGCTGCCGGCGACGCACATACCGATGTAGGCGGTGTCGTGGACCAGGTTATGAGACACAACGGTGTCCTGACAGGAAAACAGGAGGATCCCAACTGCGCCGTAGTAGTCGGTGCCGCAATGATGAACATAGTTATTGGCGATTCTGTAGCCCTTGTACTCGTCTTTCTCAGGCGGAGGTGCCGCGTACAGGTAGAGTCCTGCTACGTTAGCGTACCCGGCAAAAATGCCCCCGCCTCCGAGATCGGAAATTTCGTTTCCTTCAATGACATCGAATGCAGTGCCATTTCGCAGGCATATACCCATGCCGCCGACATGAGCAATTCCTCCATCGGTAAAGCTGCAAAAGCGGGCGAACTCATACTCGACTGCTGCATCCATCGGGCGATGGCCCGGCCTGGGATCGTTCCCCGTTTGCAGGTTGCAGCAGAACAACGCCATGTATCCCCACGCCGGCAGAGGCCAGTCCACGTGTTCCACATGGATCCCTTTGAAGTGGAGGTTCAAGACTGGGCGTTCGGGCGTTCCAATCACCGCTAACATCGTTTTTTGTAGGACCGGCGCGACAACCTCGTCGCGAGTCAGATCCTCACTATCTCTGGGCCAGTAGGACAGGACGCCGGAATTTCGGTCCAGGTACCATTCGCCCGGTTGATCTAGCATCTCCAGCGCATTCTCCAGATAGCAGGCCTTCCCGGAGGCTGGGAGGCTGAGTGACCAATCGTTGGTAAAAACCCTTGAGTTCCAGCGATGGGGCGGGGCAAGCGTGAGCGTCTGGTCCGTCACGTTGATCGCGCCCAGACGTTTTCGCCCTTCTTCGTTGTTGCGGATGTAGACCAGCTCAACATCGGTAGGATTGCTGTACGCCTTGACCGGACCAGTCAGGCTCACAGGAATGGGGACATCTTCGGGCGGTGGAGCCTCTCTCGTCGCCGTGGAAGTTTTTATCGCCCACCATGGGGTCTTGTCATCGGCGTTTGGCGTTCTGGCCCTGACGCCGCGCTTGCCATTGACGAACAGCTGCCGGAAATACCAGCCCCCCGCCTTAGACTCGGGCACTTCAGCTGTCCATATCGCGCTCGGGCCTTTCTTCCAGCCGGTGATCTTCCGGCCGCCGCTTAAGATAACTTTCTCACCCCCATTGGCGGCGTAGGTGATGGAGAACTTATCAGTGCCCGAATCTTCTGGCCCAAATGTCACGGTCTCGGTTTGTTGATAGATTCCGGCATGAATCAGGACCAGGACGTTGCCTGTAAGGCCGGAGGCCACCTTTTTCCGGACAGCGTCGCGCGCCTTGGCCAGCGTGGCAAAGGGCGCCGCTGCCGTACCGGGATGGGAATCTTTCCCGTTAGGCGCGATGTAGAAGTCAGCGGCGCCGCGTGTGGGGTTGGAGTTTTCGCTGAAATACGATGCCAGGGCACGCTTCGAGCCAGACCACAAACCTATAGCTCCGATGCCGAGCTTCTTCAGCAGACTTCGCCGAGTCTCTACCATCCGTACCTCTCGTGTTGGCGACACTGCCGTTACCCGAATGGGTTGTCAAGTACGTTCGATGGGTTGAACTTTTCAGAGGAACGAGTCTTTGACTCTCCTATACATCAACACTTAACACGCCTTCACGCGTTCAACAACGATTCATGCCCACTGTTCTTGGTATTGAACACTAAAAAGCGCCGATTGATTTGTCGCGTTAGGTATTTAGACGACACGTACCCTGACATGGGTACCGACTGCCCGTTCTTTGCAGTAGCGGTCGTCGTTTTCTCGGCGGGTACACTACAGACGACGACTGTGCGCGATCTTAGCGCGATTTCACGGGTTGTACGCGCAACTTCGTGGATGCATCTTCCTGCCCGGGCCACTCTCGCAGCTTTACCCAGATCATTTAGCGGTAACTGTGATTGACATTCACGGCATTGGCAGCCACCTTTGGCGTTGTGAGGAACTCTCAGGAACTACTAGTGGACCCTAGTTAGTTAGACCCGGATTTTCTAGGATCTTCAGGACCTGCACGACGGGGGCATGCACGTGCCTCGACATGCCTGGTCGTCGAAAAACGGACCCGAATGTGGCAGTCCATAGCGTTCCCGATGAGATAAATGTAATGAGCGGAGTGCGGCTCTCGCGACACTATGTCACAGGGATGGCGAAACGAAACTGGGGCCGTATCCTTTTCATTTCGAGCGAATCGGGGGTTCAGATTCCGGCGGAAATGGTGCACTACGGAATGACCAAGACAGCGCAGATTGCCGTTGCGCGCGGGATCGCAGAGTCGGTAGCCGGAACCGGCGTGACGGTGAACAGCATTCTTGCTGGACCGACCGAGTCGGAAGGTGTGGGAGCCTTTGTTGAGGCGATGGCGAAGCAGGAAAACAAATCGAAGGCAGTAGTAGAGAAGCAGTTCTTTGAGCATGTGCGGCCATCGTCCCTGCTCAAGCGCTTTGCCACCGTGGATGAAGTCGCAGCGATGGCGGTCTACCTGGCTGGCGAGGTCTCTTCAGCGACGAACGGGGCAGCACTGCGAGTAGATGGCGGTGTCGTGAGGGCCATTCTCTAATACGAGGTGAACGTAGTCGATTGGCTTGATACGAAGCGTAGAAGCAGCATTACTATTCTTGGGAGGCAGGGAATGCCGGAAGTCGCGACACCCGCATATATTACCAGCCTAATCCGCCATTTCGAGGATCTTCGGGATGGTACGCACGGCGGCTCCACAAGTCGCAGGGAAAAGGAAGCCCATTTCGAGAATGCAGTGCAACTGCTGGCTCCCGTCGCCCGCCAGGTTCTCAACGAAATGAACACGAGCTTGCTGCTCGACACCGGGCAACTCACCGAGACGGGGCTAAGACGTATAACCGATGGAGGGTTGACCGCGTCCTGGGCTTTGAGCTGGCCTGAACAGCAGGCAGCCGGGGTCGAGCCGATCTCGCTCCAAGCCTATTTCGGAGGCAGCTTCCACCACCCTCATCTTCGAGGAACAACAGTTCATGACTGGCCGCTGAACGTGTTCAGCGACGAGGACGCCGCGGCCCAGCTATCCATACTTCGGGCCATCGCATCCAGCGATCTGCACAATTTGGTTTATCAAGCGGACTATCGGATCGTCCCTGCGGTTAATCGCATTGCGAGTTCGTGATCAACTGAATCTTGACTATGCCTTCTGCTCAAAAACTCGACACTCACCACAAAGCGCTCACACTGAATCTCGATCCTTCCACCTTCGGCTCTTTCGCCGAAATCGGTGCTGGGCAGGAAGTCGCGCGTTGGTTCCTGCTAGTAGGAGGGGCGTCCGGCACAGTCGCCAAAACGATTTCCGCTTACGACAAGGAAGTCAGCGACGATCTCTACGGTTCCGGATCGCGCTACGTATCCAAACAACGACTCGATGCGATGCTGGACAGCGAATGGACCCAACTTCTCACGCAACTAAGCAAAACTCGTGGACAGCAAACTCGGTTCTTCTGCTTTGTCGATACCGTCTCCGCCCGTAACTTCGCCGGAACCAACGACGCACATGGATGGATCGGTCTCCGGTTCCAGTTGCAGCCCGGCGGCCCTCCCAGCAACGTCCTACTGCATATCAATATGCGCGATGCTTCGAATGTCCTCCAGCAGCAAGCAATCGGCATTCTTGGTGTCAACCTCATCTACGCCGCATTCTATGAAGTGGGAACCCAGGAATCATTTCTGGAAGGGTTGGCGCAAGACGTCGTCGCGGCACGAATCGAGATCGACTACGTGGATCTGCGCGGACCAGCATTCGAGAGTTGGGATCACCGTGCGCTGCAAGTCCACTTGGTGCGTGCGGGACTCGCGGAAGCTGTCTTTTTTTCCTCTAACGGCTCTAACGTTCCCCCTACCGAGGTCCTCCACAATAAGGCCGTAGTGCTTGCACCTGGATATTTTGGCCACACAGATGCAGTTCACTCGCAAGTTCATTTGCGACTGTTGGCTTCGGGCATTCAGCAGCTACAGGAGGAACTAGGCGAAGCGAAGTCGGCGCCCGCTGGCTTTTTTTGCCTGACAGTTGCTCCGTTCATGCCAAACGAGCCAGCGCCCGAAATTCCGGACTTGCTTCGTCGCATCGATGCGCTTCTCGCCGCTCGCGGCGACGTGCTGCTTTTTCGTCAACCCGAGCTCTACCACATGACAGCTCTAGTAAACCGCCATACGAAGGCGCCCGTACGTTTTGTCGTCGGTCTTTCCCTGATGATTCGAGCGTCTGAAGACGCGTACGGCAATCTCGAAGGCAGACGCCTGGAGGCCCTCGCGCGTCTCTTCGCCCAGAATGTCCGCATCTACGTTTATCCGATGACCGCCACGGATCTGCGGGAATGGCTGAAGAGTACTTCCAGCAGCGGTTGGGAGTGGACTGAGACGAATGGATGGGTTTCTGCCAGCCAGCTCCGCCACGCGCCGCCTTTCGGACATCTATTCGCTTATCTGCTCGCCAGCAACTTTCTTGTCCCGATGCCAGTGCCGTCGAAGGCATGAGGGGCTGAGACCCGTGTCATTACCCGTCGCTTCTGTTGAGGTGTGCCCATCATCGCAGTGCGCGGGCGCAAGCGGATCTGACCGTGATCCGGGTGCGGGCCGGGTTGGTGCTCGCACGAACGACCCTGGTGAGCACGGCCCGCGCATTGGCCAAGTCCTATGGCGAGCGGCTGCGCGGGTGCAACGCCTCCGCGCACGCTTTGTTCAACCTAAGCAAACTCGCCGTCTGGTGGCTTCGCTTGGGCATTAGCATCGAGCGCATCAAGCCTGGCCATCCTCAACAGAATGGCCGCCATCAACGCATGCCTGTGGGCACGGATTTCAGCTGCGTCTTGCCTGCGGTTGAATGCGCAGGATCGCCAGGAGCATCTATAAGGTCAAACCGGGGCACCTTCGTTAGGCCGTCGTTACGACCATACGACTCATGATCGAGGATATGGGCCATATAGAATCTGTTGACCCAGGCGTCATCGGCGCACCGCGTCGGTACGTAATGCCTGAGGTGATACATGGGAGATATCTTCCGCAGCTGGTGTTCCTGGTTAAACTCGGCTATTGCTAGGCGCTCCCCGTTGTGTTCTGCAAAGGTGAAGCCGTTGATATCATCGAAGTAACAATGCACCCTCGGCAGAAGAATACTGGGATCGGATTCAAAGAGACGAAGGGCTTGCTTGGTCGAGGTGTAGAGATCAAGGTCGACCGAAACAAACGCCACCGGCGCCGGCTTATACGTGGATACGAAGAGCGGAACCGTCTCATCCACCATCCCAAGGATGAGCTGAGCCCGTCGAAGACGGCGGCGCAGCTTGTCAACATCCATCGGATACGTTCCTTCAGCGAAAAGGTTCGGACAATCCCGCACGTCCTGAGGTCGGGGTAAACCCTTTCCAGTATCGAAGCCGAATACTGAGATCTTGACGCCGAGATGGTGCTCAATGCGATCCGCAATCAGCTCTAGCGCTACAAGGCCGTTGCCACCCGCAACACCAAACTCGATCAACGATGCCGAACCGAATCCCAACGTTTTAGCCAGGTAAGCTCCGTGAAGCGAACCCCAGAGGTAGCCGGGACGAACTATTAGAGGAGCTTCCCGGGTGATCTGTACGTGCAGAGCATTTATCGAAGGATACGCGAACGGCGTATCATCTGCGACTCGCGTGTCGTCGTCGCCACGCAGCCAGTCCTTTGCCACTCGTAGTCCTTTTTTAACGATTCTTCTTAGCATAGATCCTCCGCGGAAAACAGGGGGAGGAAGGCCGAGGGGGATAGGGGCCGAACATGCAAGAGCCGCGAGGGAGATAAGAGCCGATAAGGGGGAGAAGGCCGACAGGGATTGGAGGCTGAGGGTGAGTGCAACCTACGACTACTATTGTGCCTTTAATACTCCTACTGAGAGTTCATTGTCAAGTGGGTGGTGTCCTATGTGTCCTATGGTGGCTCAACATGGAATGATCGGCAAACTGCGAGGGGTTGTGGAAGTAGACGAGGTATATTTGGCCCGAAAGAGAAAGGGCGTCCCGGTATGCCTGTGGCCTGAGAGCAAGAAGCGCCCGGTCGTCTCATTGATGGAACGCCATCACGATGCCACTTGGACGTGAAAGAAACAATCGAAGGTTGCGAATGACGATGACCTCTTCGACAACGGTTTCCACCGCCGATTAAGCCTCAAACCAGCTAGCCGGGAACGCCCCAAGCCGGTCTCGTTCGAATCCATTCAAGCCAAGGTCGATGGTCGGACACGCAGATCAAGACGACTCAAGAGAACGACATTTTGGATATTGGCCTATCCGCTGAAGGTCATGGCTGGACTCGGGGCGGCCACATCATCGAACTGACATGGCGAAGCACCAGTTTGCTGTGTATGGAAATTTTGAAGACCTCAATCAAAATGTGTCTGGGGAATGGTCTGTCACAATTCAGTTGAATTGGATTTCCCTAGCGGCATTGTTCGGCCTATCCGCCGGAAGATCGGCAGCAGCGCAGCTACGGCTGTCGCAATGGACTCAATCCGGTGGGAAAGCTGTTGATTACGGCCAATGTTCTGTTCCGGGTGAATGACGCCCGCCTGCTCAAGACCTCTGAGCCGTTTACCCTATGCCAATCTCCTATTTTCGGCGTCGGCTCCCGGTGCTCGAAGTCGTGGCCGTACTTGAGGATTCGCTCCACGTTGAAGTGGGAGGTGCACTTCGAAAGTCGATCCCTTACCGAGGGTGCTCTCGACTGCGATTGTGCCGTGATGCTGCTGCACGATCCAGAGGGCAATGGCGAGACCCAGTCCTGCTCCTCCCAATTCCCGGCTTCTGGCCTTGTCGGCGCGATAAAAACGCTCGAAGACTCTGTTTTGATCCTCTGGAGCAATGCCGATGCCGGAGTCGATTACTTTAAACACGGCTCTGTTGCCTCGTTTCTCTAGAGAAAGACTGACACTTCCTGGAGCGGGTGTGTACTTGACCGCGTTGTCGAGCAGAATATTCAACAACTGTTGCAGTGCGGTCTTGTCGCCGGCTACTTGCAAGTCCCCGCTGGCAACAGTTTCGGTAAATCCCAACGTCCTAAATCTGGCGACGGTGCGCCACTCTCCGGCAGTCCGCATTACTATTTCCCGAAGGTCGACGGGCCGGATTTCTAGCGCCTGACCGCCCGAGTCCGCGCGCGCCAGCGACAGGAGCTTTTCGACCATCGACGATGTTGTTTCCGTCTCGGTCAGGATGTGAGAGAGCGAGTCGCGGTACTCCTTATCGGTCCGTGATTTCCGAAGGGCTATTTCAGCTTCGGCGCGAATCAGCGAAATGGGAGTGCGAAGCTCGTGTGAGGCGTCCGCAGTGAATTGGGTGACGCGCAAAAAGGCAGTTTCAATACGGCTCAGCATCTCGTTCAACGTATCGGAGAGCCGCTGCAGCTCGTCTCCGGTATGCAATGGCTCCAGGCGCCGACTGAGGTCTGATCCACTGATGGTGCGGGCTGTACGAGTGAGGGCGTCGACGGGGGATAACGCCCTGACACTGACCCAATATCCGAGGATGGACGCCGCCAGAAGCATGAGTGGAGCGAACATCACCAGATAACGTCGAAACAGAGTCAGAGTGCGTGATACTTCGTCGACGGCGACGCCAGTTTGAACGGTGAAGCTGCGTCCGCGCACCACTATGTTCTGACTGAGAAATCGAAAAGGCTTGCCGCCGAGCTCGCGATCTAGATAGATCGGCTGAAGTAATCGATTCCCGACAGTAGGAGGAAAAGACGTGTCCCGCATAATCGGCGCACGGTAAATCCAGTCTGCCGGAGGCACGGAGATTTGTAAGTAGTCGCCCGAGTGCTCGAGGACGTAGGCTTCGGTGACCTCCTCCTGAAGCTTGGCGATTGAAGCGTCTTTCTTCTGAGCTTCCAGGAAATGCTGCAGGTCTTCCATCTGGTTCTTCAGTTCGTCATCGGCAATTTCGTAGAGACTGTGGCGCAAAAGGAACCACATGCCGAATCCGAAGAGGAACTGAGCAGCAGCAAAGACGACAAAATAGGAGAGCGTAAGCCGCAGACCAATTGACAATCTTTTCATGGTAAGGATTCTGCGCGCAGCACGTAGCCTACCCCGCGCACCGTGTGGATCAGCTTCTGGCGCGTGTCGGCTTGAACCTTGCTGCGCAGCAGGCGCACAAAGGCGTCAAGCGTGTTGTCCTCAATATCCCGATCGAACCCCCAGACTGCCTCGATTAGGGACTGACGACGCACCACGGTTCCCGCGCGGTAGATTAGTTGTTCCAACAAACTGTATTCAGTCCGCGTGAGTGAAATCTTCGTTCCGCCGCGGGAGACTTCACGGGTGGCGGGGTCGAGTACAAGATCGCCAACCTGGAGCATGAGCGGTTGTGGCACGTGCGCCCGCCGTTTCACCGATCTCAGACGGGCCAGCAGTTCATTGAAAGAAAAGGGCTTTGTCATGTAGTCGTCGGCGCCGACATCAAGACCATGAACGATGTCTGGCACCGAGTCTTTCGCCGTCAGCATAAGGACGGGCGTCGCGATCTTCTCGGAACGCAACCGTTTCGCCAGTTGATAACCATCCATTTTCGGCATCATGACGTCGAGGATGATGACGTCGAAGTCGTAGTTCGCAGCCAGTTCCAGTCCGGCCCTTCCGTCTGTGGCGGACGCTACCGTATGTCCCTCTTCCGTAAGTCCCTTGTGGAGCAGTTCGCTCATTCGCTTTTCATCTTCGACGACCAGGAGCTTCATCGGGACACCGTGCAAGATGTGGGGATTTCGTACTCAGTCATCGTAGTGGAGAATTGTGAATATTCGGTTAAAAAGCGATCCTCTGCAAAATCAAGTGCAATCTGAAAAAAAATTAACCGTAACTTCACTCCCCGTTCACATGCCCTTTCTATATTTCACAAATATCCCAGGCGCCAAATCGGTGCCGTAAAGACAGTTTCATGACTTCCAAGAATGCGATCTTCGATGTGCCCTGCGTTTTGCATCCTCAACCTGATTCGGGCTCACTTCTGTGAGTGCAAAGGACGGAGAACTCTTATGTGGCTAAGGTGTTCATCTCACCCAACACGCCTCTTCGCTCTTCTTGAATGGATCTTCCTGATTGTTCTCCTTATGTTGATCCCCGCGGCGTCAGCGGTGGCGCAAGTCGATCGTGCAGTCCTCGAAGGCACGGTGACGGATCCAACTGGTGCTGTAATGCGGGGCGCGCGGGTACGCGTCCTGGCAGTGGACAGTGGCATTAGCGAAGAACAGCAAGCCAATTCGAACGGGTATTACCGCTTCCCAGGCTTGGCGGTTGGGCGGTACACGGTCACGGTGACTAGCCCCAAATTTACAACCAAAGTCATCGACGAAGTCGCACTCCAAGTAGGTCAGACACGCACTTTGAATATCCAACTCCAAGTTGGCGCAGTCGCCGAGAAAGTAGAGGTCGACGCCTCCGCCGAACCGGCAGAGCGCAGTTCCGCCGAGGCGTCCACAGTGATTGACACGACTCAAATCGCAAATCTCCCCAACAACGGGCGCGATTGGACCAGTTTTACTTTGCTCGCCCCCTTCGCTCAGGATGACGGGGGCGGGGATCAGCGAACGATTCGCTTCGCAGGCCGTGCGCGAGACGACAATAACTTTCAGTTTGACGGCGTGGACGCGGGCGGCATTCAAGAGCAGGCCCAGAAATCGCAAACCCGTCTACAGATATCCCAGGATGCAGTTGAGGAGTACCGCGTCAACAGCGCCTTATACGATGCAGAATACGGCACCCAGGCGGGTGGGCAGATCGACGTGGTCACCAAGTCGGGGACGAACGACTGGCATGGCACGGTTTTCGGCTACATACGCAATTCGATTTTCGATGCGCGGAACTTCAACGACTTCGACCGCAACGGGAATCCGGCCGTTCCGCCCTTTCGCATGGGACAGTATGGAATGACGGTCGGCGGGCCGATCAAGAAAAACAAGACGTTCTTCTTTCTAAGTTACGAGGGGCTTCGACAGTTACAGTCTACGACCCAGCAATTCACGATACCCTCAGGTGTGTGTTGCAGCGACCTGCCTGGGGGGGCTGGTCTCACATTCCAGCAACTCGTATTGAATACATCGCCGCAGATGTGTGGCATCATGCAGGCGTATCCTTGGCGGGCATCTGTCGGGGCTATCAATGGCTGCTCACCACGCTTCGTCTATCCAGATGGCGCTTTTCAAACTACATCCGACGCCAACGCGGACTTGCTGACGGCTGCAACCCCAACGACCATCCATGAGGACACTTGGCTGGTGCGGATTGACCACAGAATCAGCCAGAAGACTTTGCTTTACGGACGCGCCCAGCGGGACATCAGCCAGGTAAATGCTCCAAACGGCAGTAGTCTTCCAGCCGACAAGCTGCAAACGATCAACCATCCAGCCAACTACCTAGTAGCATTGCAGCAGACCTTTACGCCGAACGTGTTCAATGAAGTCAAGGGCTACATCAATCGCGCTCCCTTCCACAACCCTCAGTCCAGCGCACTTACGTTCGCGGTCAACGCAGCCGACTTTGTCGGGCTCAATGACAACACTGCCGACATTGAAGTCGGCACAACTTTTGGAGTGATCGACAACTTAACCTGGACCCACGGCCGGCACGCCTTCAAGACCGGGATGGAGATTCGCCGTGTGCGCCTCAATCAGGGCCAGACTGCGGACAACGTTCTGAGCTTCGGCAGCGAAACCGATATGACTACAGCCACGCTTTCGGTATTAGCTTTATCGCTCCGTGGTGTTGTCATGGATTGCGCCGAACGTTTTACATGCCCTACTTCCAGGATGAATGGAAAATTACCCCGACGCTGACCTTCACTGCGGGACTCCGCTGGGAATATTACGGAGTTGCCCACGAGGCGACCAATCGGACCACGGTGTTTGACCTGAATCAGTTTCACGGTGTCTGCCTGGGATCCGTTCAATTAACACCTTGCCGGTGCCACCAAGCTCCGGTCCGGTCAATACGGCCCCCTGCCCCAAGGATCCAGCCTTGTACGATCCCAACTACAAGAACATCGATCCCCGAGTGAGCTCTGGCTTGGGCGCCGGCGCACTCAACGGAAAGACCGTGTTCCGCGCGGGCTTTGGCATCTACCACGGCGCGGCTCAGAACGACGATCTGAATGCGGGGCTGGAGAGCGATACTTTCCGGGTGAAGGTTAATCAGTCGGTTCCTCTATCGCCTGCCTTTGAGCAAACGACCCCGGATCTTTCTAATGTGACTGTTCAGAAGCAGGCGTCGCACCCCCGCGCCTTGCAGCGGGAAGACCGCCGGGACTTGTATGTCTGAAACCTGGGGACTGACGGTCGATCACGAATTACCAGCCGAATTTCCTGTTCTCCGCGCAGTATCTCGGCAGCCGTGGCGTGCGCCTGTTCTCCCGTGGCGGGGTAAATCTGTGTACTACTCCCGTTACGTTCAATCCCGTCGACGGCGACTGTGTCCGGCCTCTTGACCAGTTTTATCCAGACCCCAACAACCCGGATCCTTTTGGTTCCGTTGACATAAAGAGGGATATTGGCTCCAGCACCTATAATGCACTCGGGGTTTCACTTGAGCGCCGTTTTAGCAAAGGTCTATCGTTTCAGTCGCGCTACACCTGGTCGCATTCGATCAACGACGGATCGGTTGGCGGCGGCGAGTCGAGTGGACCGGAAAATGTGAGCTGCCTGTCTTGTGACAAAGGGCCGAGCGTGTTCGACGTTCGCCACAATGTTGCCGTGAACGCCGTCTATGAACTCCCGTTTGGACCCGGCAAGGCCTACTTGAACGATTCCGGGGCACTGGGAAAAGTCATCGGAGGCTGGAGTTTAAGCAGTATCGGCCTTTGGCATACCGGGCATCCGCTAACCACAAAAATGGACCTCGGCGGTAGCATTAGCGGAGGGGCGTTCGACGGTCTTTCCTTCACCTACCTCCTGCCTGATGGCAATGATGTGACCGACCAACGGCCCGACCTTGTTCCCGGTGTGCCGCTCACTTTGCCAGGAGGCGGGCGCAATGGCACACCCTTGATCAACGCCGCCGCGTTCCAGGCACCGCCGGTAGATGCAAACGGGAACTTCACACATTTTGGCAATGCTGGGAACGGTCTTATCCGCGCGTTCGACAGTTGGCAAGTGGACCTCGCACTTACGAAGAAAACGAAGCTTACCGAGCGGGTCTCCATGGAGTTCGGGGTGCAGACGTTCAACATCTTTAACCACGTGCAGCTTGGAGACCCCGGCAACCTGACTCTGGTTTACGATCCCACAGTCCCAGGGACACATCTGCAGGTTCCAGGTGACTTCGGTCTGATCAGCTCAACCGTTAACTTCAACAACAACAACGACAACGACGCGTCGCCGAACACGGGCACGGGCCTACCACGACAGATTCAATTCATGGTTCGTTTCGAGTTCTAGTTCGGGATCAGAGGGTCGTCATGGCACCGGGCCGAGTGTCGCGCCTTGCACGGTGCTACCGGACGTTCAGAGGAATTTCAGATTCCGCGGGTAGACTACGCGCTGAGAACCAATGCCTAAGATTGAGCAGCGTCCGTTTCGTGCACTCTTAATTCTTGTGACTGTCAAGATAGCAATCCTTGTTTCGCTCGCTTACAACAAGAGGTCCTCCTTTGCGCCTTCGCCAGCAGTTGGGGCTGCGACTTCTCCGGCTAGTGACCCGGCGTTAGTCAACGGGGGACGTTGCCAGTTGCGACGATCTGCCATTGAAATCATTTACCGTCACACGTCTTGAAAGGACCCGACAATATGCGAACTAAGGCGGCTGTGCCTTCAACCGTGTACTTGAGACGATTCGCTCTGCTGGCGTTGTGCTTGCCTCTTTTTGCCGCTCCGCATCCTTCGAGTGACGTCTACGAAGTCACCAGGAAGATTGAGATTCCCGGTCAGGGCGGCTGGGACTATCTGATCGTGGATGACGCGGCCCGCCGTCTGTATGTTTCCCACGGCACCCAAGTCGAGGTGCTGGACGTGGATTCAGGCGCGATTGTCGGCAAGATTCCCAATACCTTGGGCGTGCATGGAATTGCAATCGCGCCTGAGCAGAGCCGCGGATTCGTCAGCAATGGGCAGTCTTCCACCGTGACGGTCTTCGATCTGAAAACCCTGAAACCGATTAGCGAAGTGACGGTCGGCAAGAAGCCGGACGCAATCATTTACGACCCGACAACTTCCCGCGTGTTTGCCTTCAACGGAGGCGACAACAGCGCCAGCGTGATTGATGCTGCGGACGCCAAGGTTGTGGGCAAAATTGATCTGGGGGGAGGGCCGGAGTTTGCGGTGGCCGACGGCAACGGTTTTGTGTTTAACAATCTGGAGGACGAAAGCCAGGTGCTGAAGATCGATTCTCACAAGCTGACGGTGCAGAAACGCTGGCCTACAGGTCCCTGCCAATCACCGTCAAGCATGGCCATGGACAAGGCAAATCGCCGCTTGTTCATTGGTTGCCGCAGCCATGTGATGGCGGTGATGAATGCCGACACAGGTGAGGTTATTATGACGCTTCCCATTGGTGACCACGTGGATGCGACCGCCTTCGACCCGGAGACCCGGTTGATTTTCAATTCGAATGGGGAAGGCACCGTCTCGGTAATTCGTCAGGAAACGCCGGACAAGTATTCTTCCGTGCAAACGATAAAAACTCTGCCCCGGGCAAAGACGATGGCACTTGATGCGAAAACTCACCGACTCTTCTTGCCCACGGCAGAGGCAGGCCAGTTTGAGGTCTTAGTCGTGGGAAAGGCCGATTGATTTGACGGATGGAGGTGAGAACCACGAGCGGTTACAAAAGCGAGAAACGGGTCGCACAGTGCTCTTTCTCTGCAGCATAAGAACGAAAATTCCGGTCGGATTGTTTTCTGCGATCACGATCTTTCTTGCGTTGTCGGCAACGATCGCCGGCGCTCTAGACGCAGCGCCCGCTCCAAAGCTTCGGTTCGCCGTCATCCTGACTCGCCACGGTGTTCGATCTCCCACTTGGACTCTGCAGGACCTGAATGCGTATTCAAGCGAACCATGGCCGAACTGGGGAGTTCCCCCCGGAAACCTGACACCGCGGGGGAGCAAGCTGATGACACTGTTCGGCTCCTACTACCGGCTCTATTTTGCCGACGCCGGTTTGCTGCACTCCTCCGGTTGCGAGGATGCCGTTTATGTCTATTTCCTGGCGGATGCTGAATCGCGTACCCGTGAGACGGCCAGTGCCATGGCCGCTGGCATGATGCCGGGATGCAGCGTTACGGTACATAGCGTTCGCGACAAGAAAGATCCGTTATTCAGTCCGCTGAGCGCCGGCGTCGCCAATCCAGATCACGCTCTGGCGGCCGCTTCGATCTCGGGTCGGATCGGCGGCAATCCGAACGCACTGATTGGTACTTATCGGCGAGCATTCGGCACGCTACGTGAAGTGCTATTCGGTTGTGCTCCGGATGCAACGTGTCCTGCGGAGCAAGTACCCGGTAAACAATCTGTACTAAAACAGCCTTCCTCGGTTGAAGGCGGCGAAGGTGATCATGCCGCTGATCTGCGAGGTCCGCTCCGAATTGGTTCAACTTTGTCGGAGGATTTCTTGCTCGAGTACGTGAACGGGATGGACGGCAAAGATCTCGGCTGGGGTCGACTGGACGCCGGGAAGCTGCTGGAAATCCTGAAGCTCCACGCCGCATATACTGACCTGGCACGTCAGACACCGTATGTTGCTCGCCTCCAGAGCTCGAACTTGCTCAGCCATGTTCTGCGATCCATGGAACAAGCGGTTAGAAACAACGCGGTCCCGGGTTCACTGGGTGAGGTTGGGGATCGAGTTCTCACCGTCGTCGGGCACGATACGAACATTTCCAACATCGCAGGACTATTGGGGCTTTCCTGGCTACTCGATGGTTATCCGCCTAATGACACGCCGCCCGGAGGTGCGCTGGTTTTTGAACTCTGGCAGCAAGCTCAGGGAGAGATGGCGGTCAGCACCTACTACGTGGCGCAGAGCACGGACCAAATGCGCAAGTTGGCCCCGTTGAGGCTGGACTCGCCACCCCTGATCTCTCCTATCTTTATTCCCGGTTGCAGCACTGCGGATCAGAAGATGACTTGCCCGTGGCAGGCATTTCAACACACCATCGAGAATGCCATCGATCCCGCTTTCGTGAAGCCTTAATACAGCCTAAACGTCCCCCCAGTGGCCGCGACTGATCTGAATGAGAAAAGCAGCGAACCGTCTACTCGGCGTAGGCCCGCCATTACTCAGCTGAGCCGAAGCGCATAACTAGTCGGGAAGGCCAGGCAATACTGGCGTGAGTTCGACCCGAACAGACTTCAGCGAATTGGGATCGATTCCCAACAACTCCAGGATAGTCGGCGCAACCTGCGATGTGACGACCGGTGTTTTCACAACGTGGGGATGAAAGTTCGGGTTCGAGACGATCAACCCGACATTGGTGTCGCCGAAGCTGAAACCGCCGTGCTCCGCGTTCTTCGTTTTCGATGTTGTGTAAATAGTCCCGTACACCGGTTGCACCAGGATGTCAGGCGTGCGGCTGTCGGTCGCGGGATTGTTAAACCTGAGCTTATTTCATCTCCAGCAAGTACCTCATCGATGAACAACGCTTCGGCATTTTCGTTCAGGTAGGCTGCAGCCTCGGAGGTTTGGCTCTGGTCCTTTAGCCAGATCAGCGCAATATCGTCGTCCTGAACGAAACCGCACGAGCCGGTACTACAAGCAGCGGCGGCGCCAATGGCAATTCCGCCGGGATCGATCGTCGAATCTTTCAGGCCTGCCACCAGATCCGCGAAGTGGCCGGGTTTATTGACCTTCACCGGATTGATCGGCGACTGCCCATGTTTGGAAGTAACAATGAACAGTGTTGATTCGTAGATGCCCTGGCTCTTGAGCGCCTGAATTATGTCGTCCAAAGCTTCGTCAGTCTGCTGCAAAGCGTAGGCGAGAACGTCAGTGGGGGTTCCGGCACCATCCTTGTATCCACCCGGTTGGCCGTTCAAAGAGCCGGTGTCGTCAGTGCAGCTGCCGTCAGAGTTGTCCTTGGCCAGCTTCTGACCCACGCTCACCGCCTGGAAGTTCATGCCGAATACCGTAGGAATTCCAAGTCCAGGCTTCCCATCATGCCTCAGACCATGAATCTCGTTGATGATTGCCTTTACCTTTTTCTCATCATTCTCGGCGGTACAGACCACGCTTACGGTGTTATCGAGCCCTCCGACATTGGTAATTTCCGGGGTGTAGAGGTCATCCACTCCCTTCCCGGAAGGACCATTCACGAGGTCATAGGCAGGATGCTTGTCCGCCCATGCTGTAACGCCGCCGGCGGCTTTGACCACCTCGAAGATGGTATTGGTCCTGATCGCGTCGTGGGGAAACATCGGCACACAGTGACCGCGGGAATCCAGGCGTCGCGGCAGCTTGGACGGATCAATCACGTTTTGCGAAACGTTGGCAGAGTTGTAGAGATCAATGCTTTCGTCAAACACCATGTTATTGCCCGGTGGACCCGCGCAAGCAGTATTGGTGGGATCGAAAATGGTGCGGTCGTAGCTGACGTCATAGAACAGCCCGTGGCTGATGGGCGATCCGCCCGTCACCAAGGCCAGGAGCCCGGGAAAGGAGTCGGAGTTTGCCGGCGTGCGGGCGTTGGAATAGGTGATCCCGTGACGCGACAGTTCGGCCAGTGCCGAGCCCTGGTGGCTCTCAACAAAATTCGCCACGTCCAGTGCGTGCAGACCGTCGACACTAATCAGCAGCACGTGGCGAAATTTCTTTTCCGAACCGTCGTTCGCGAGTGCTACCAAGGGCATCAGCAGGAACAGGTAGAACATAAGACTTCTTCGAATCACAAAGGTCTCCTACCCGATTGGATTCACGACTAACGAGTGAGTAGAAACCCTGAGTGTTACATTTCCCTGAAGAAGAAGTTAATTTTCGGTTAACGGAAGGTTTGGGAACCCTGTTTGCTGCACCTTCGTAGTCTGACTGCGCGATGACGGGGTGAGCAAGGGACGGTGCATGCAGCCGTGACACCTCACAAGTCGGAGCAAGAACACGACCGAAAATGTTTCCCACAACGTCCTGGGGTTGAGGCGTAGACGTTATAGCTTCCGCAAAACAAATACGACACCAAGCGATCTCTGAACCCAGCCGCTGGCCACTGAACTTCAAGTCGTTATTCCACAGAGCCCTGAACTCCCACAAGCTAGTCCTTGGGGCCGACGCCTTGCACACATTTTTCCCGCAACACTTGTTAGCCTTGACAGGCCAGTCTTATAGTAGTAAGACTTCAAGCAGATCTCGCTGGAACAGCCTGTTTTACGGCAGTAGCCTTAGGCCACGGCGAATGTCTGCTTAGTTCGCGGGTGGTTCAGATCCTTCCCATCCCACCGCTGCAATGAGCGACTTACATGCCTGATCCGCCAGAAAAACAACCGGAACTGATTGCCACGCTCCGGGTGGACTCGGTGATCTCAGGCGAATGCTTTATCTGTCACAAAACCACAATCGTTAGGGTATCCGTGTCGAATGACGGACCATGACTGACCCGGGAGAAACTCCATGACGTTACGGCGCCTCTTCTACATTGTCTTCTTCGCTTTTGGATATTTGAGCTCGACGAAAGCTCAAGAGGCTCCTATTCCCCAGCTTTCGCCGGGCTGGGTGCGCAAGCCGGCTCCGGCGCCGGCGGTCATGTTTCCCTATGCGCCCTCTTCTCCCCAGTCCGTTAAGCTCTCTGTGCCCGAGGGCACACCATTGCAGGTAGCTCTGGTGGAGGAGACGCGAGTGAAAAAGGTGGGGCAGCCGATTTGCGCAGTCGTGGTGGCGCCGGCATACGCGTTCGACCGCCTTGTCGTCCCCGTGGGATCGCAGGTGACCGGCCAGGTCGCCAACATCGAGGCGATCTCCAGCGGCAGGCGCACAATCGCTGCACTGGACGCAGACTTTAGCCCAGGACGGAAAGTAGAAGTGAGCTTCACCGAACTGGCGTTGCCGGACGGGAGGCATTTCCAATTGCACACGAGCGTAAGTCCCGGTTCGGGCCAGGTGATCCGGTTCGTCGTGACTGCGGAGAACAAAAAGAGGACAGGCATTAAGGATGCGGCTTCCGAAAGAACCAGACAGGCCAAGGAACAAGCCAGGCAGGAGTGGGGCAAAGCGATGAAGCAGCTCAAGACACCGGGCCGCATGCATCGACTGAAACGATATATCGAGGCACAGCTGCCGCTTCATGCGCAATACATTCCCGCTGGGACGGTTTACTTCGCGGAGCTCAATGTGCCTTTAGATTTCGGGACCGAGATGATGACGCCCGCAATGGCTTCGTCAATTGGCGGGCCACTGCCGCCGGACAGCGTGGTACACGCGCGGCTGGTTACACCTCTATCATCGGCAAGCTCGCAGAAGGGCGAAACGGTGGAGGCAGTCGTATCTGAGCCTCTCCTGAACGGCGATCACGAGGTGATCCTTCCTCAAGGCAGCCGACTCACGGGCACAGTTAGCCAAGCCCAGCCCGCTCGCCGTATGAAGAAAAACGGGCAACTGCGCATCCGCTTCCAGGAACTGACCCAACCGGATGGGATTCAGGGCAAGGTAGAAGCGACCCTGGAAGCCGTGCAATCGGCCAAAGACGCCAACGTAAAGCTCGACCCCGAAGGCGGCGCCGAGGCCACCACGCCGAAGACCCGCTACCTGGCAACTGCCCTGTCGCTCACCTTGGCCGCAGCCTCCGTGAGAAGCGACAGCGACGTCGACCACGGCGTGGCTCGTGCCGGAGATGACACCGGGCCCCGGATTGCCGGAGGTGCAAACGGTTTCAAGCTGGTTGGTATCGTGCTCGGTCTAGCCGTGCAGTCGCGAGCCCTCGGCTACGCGATGGGCGCATACGGCGCCGGGATGTCGGTGTATTCGAACTTCATTGCTCGGGGACACGAAGTGGTATTCCCGAAGAATACCTTGATGGAGATTGGAATCGGACGTCGGCGGCGGGCGGAGAATCGAGAAAACTTGGTTCCGCTTGCGCCGGCCGACACACCAAGGTAGCCGTCAAAACTAGAGGTGCCCTTCCCTTCCCAGCCAACAAAAGCACTGTTGCCCATCACGAAGAAGGAATATCTGCAAAACACAGCGGCCACGAAGTATTAAGCGAACCTTAAGGCAGGGCAGTCCCGGGGGCTATTTCATTCTTAGCCCAGTAACGTCTTATAAGCATAAGAGCTCTAAATCGACACTTCTGCCGAGAGAACACCGCAGGAACAAGACCTGGGTGAGGAAGACCGCATCTCATCGCGCTGAGGTATTTATGAAGCAGGCATTGTTTATTTTGTTGGCGGTCATATTCGTAGTTGGTTGCGGTGCCGGTCACTCCAACCTCACAAGTATTACTGTTAGCCCACAGTCGGCTACCACCACGAGCAGTCCGCAGGGCCAGGTCGGCTACACTGCGATGGGAAACTTTCAAAACGGGAAGAGCCGGGAATTGTCGCAGGTCGACGGTCTCTCCTGGAAGACCTCGCCCACCAGCACAGGAGGCGTCGCGGCTACTATTGGTTCTACTGGCGAAGTAACTTGCTCGGCGCCGGGCACTGTCACCATTACTGCCAGCGCTCCTCAAAACTTGCAGTTCACTGTTAATAATGGAGTGCAGAACACATCAGCTACCGTGGCGGGTACAGCCATGCTAATTTGCCAATGATGTTTGATGCGTCACCAGGCCGGCGGTGAAATGCGGGAGCCGTGAACCTACCGATGCAACGCGTCGGGGCGGCAACCGGGCTTCAGCATTAAGGACGACCTCCGGCTGACGCGAATCGGTCTGGACTTATGTCCTTGAGCCGCTTTCAGCTTCTGTTCATATTGACAGCGTATTCTCAGTTCATAGGATAGACCGATGCGCATTTTACAAATCGTTGGACTCGCAGCAGCTACCAGTTTGTTTTTCGCCCTCTCAGTCCTGGCAGCGGAAAAGAAGATCAAACGTTCAGACCTGCCGTCAGCGGTCGAGAAAACGATTGCGGCACAAGGTGTGGGCGCTACCATTCGAGGCTTTTCAGAAGAAAAGGAGAACGGGCAGACTTTCTACGAGGTTGAAATGACGGTCCACGGTCACGGCAAGGATGTTCTGACGGACGCTGGCGGTGTAATCGTCGAAGTAGAAGAGCAAGTCGTGATGGACTCATTACCAACTGACGTTCAAGATGCGTTGCACGCCAAGGCCGGGAAAGGGAAGATTGTTACCGTCGAATCGATCACCAAACACGACAAACTGGTGGCCTATGAAGCCGCGGTCCTCACGAAGGGCAAGAGGCTCGATGTCCAAGTGGATGCTCCGGGAAGCAATTGAGCTACGATGAGGGATCCATACCCATGGCACAAGTTCGTGCCACGCAAACCGGCTGGATGGGCAAAGATGTACTAAGGAGTTCACGGTGTCGCTTTCCAAATCTCTGGTGTTTGTACTTTTGATATCGCTCGCTCCGTTATTGTGCGCCCAGAGGCAGCCAGTCGAATTGCATGCGCAAGCCGGTAGCCCATTCCGTTTCATCGTCTACGGCGACACGCGCTTCACCGATCCGGCAAACGCCAAGGCCGCCAGTCCTCCGGTGCGTCGGGCACTGGTTCAAGCCATTGCCGAGGCCGACCCTGCCTTCATCTCGGTTGGTGGCGACATCGCATATAACGGAGACGACGCAAACGACTGGAAAGTCTGGGACAGCGAAACAGAAATCTGGCGGCAACGTCGCATCACGGTGTATCCGGCACTCGGAAACCACGATCTTCATGGCGACCGGACGGTTGCCCTGGCGAACTATTTCCAACGCTTCCCTGCGCTTGAGAACAATCGCTATTATTCGGTCCGCACCGCGAATACCCTGATGCTGGTGCTCGACAGTGCGCTCGACGAGACTTCAGGTCCGCAAGGCGAGTGGCTGGCAAAAAAGCTCGACAGCATTCCTTCGGATGTGGATTTCGTCTTCTTGGTTCTTCATCACCCACCTTATACCGCCTCGTCCGACGGGGCTCTCGGCGGTGGGCATTCAGTTCGTAGTCCTGAGCACTTGCTAGCTCAGGTCCTGGAGGAGCGCCAGGGCCGCACTCGTGCTCGCTTCGTGGTGTTCTCGGGACATGTGCATAACTACGAGCATCAGGAACACAACGGTGTGACCTATTTTGTGACCGGCGGGGGTGGTGCGCGGCCTTACCCAATCGAGCGAACGCCCGACGACCCGCTTAACGGAAAGAGCGTCAACTACCACTACCTGCTGGTGGAGGTCGATCGTGGCAACCTCAAGATCACCATGCACCGTCTGGACATAACGAGCGGTACCGCTGTGTGGACGCAACCTGACTCGGTCGCGATTTCGGCTCTGCCTGCTAAGGCAGCAATACAAGGCCAATAGCGATAGGGAGCCACGCTCGCCACCGATATTAATGCCGGATCTTTCTCACAGTCGCCCTGACCCCTTGACAAGTTAGTCGTCTTACATGCTTAAGACGATAATAATAAGTTTGCGGTTTTGCGAGACCCAGGGAATTAGTCCGTGAGTGATGATTTCTGGGAAAGGCCTGGCAAGATTCTTCATGGTCCATCCGGTTGACCCTTCGCGCCGCGCTCGCCATCTCCTGCTGCCCTGAGCAGACTCGGAAAGCAGGTGAGACAGCAATTGCCGGTCAGGGAACCGCGGGCTGAGAACAAGTCATAGCGAAACAGAGCTATACTCCCGTGGCACATTTCGCAAACAGCTTGTGAGGCGAGGCCCAAGCAATCGAGCTCAGTCACCGCGTTCACCGCTGACTTGCTAGAACCGCCTCCTCGTCCGTTAAAAAGCACAGTTCCTATTTCTTAATTGCTTAAGACTTATCGTGTCAAGAGCAAACCGTTTAGCGGGTTGGGCGCGAAGCCTGGAAATAGGCTGCTGCCGGGCACAGACCGACCCTGATTCGGCATATTGAATTGACAATTTACTCTTAATAAAATAAGACTTATACTATCGGACACTCGGCAAGTAGTTGAATTGGAGAGTGCAATGCTTGGGTCAGATTGCTCTCGTGCGCAAATGGGGCACCGCACATGTGCGGCATTCTGGGGTACTCACATCTTGCAAAGGATCTACCCGCCGGGCTACTGACGGCAGCTTTGGAGGCCCTTGCCCACAGGGGGCCTGACCATCGAGGATCTTTTTGCTCGGAGCACATCTCTCTGGGCGCGACTCGCCTGCGCATCATTGATCTCGAGGGCGGAGATCAGCCACTTTTCAGTCTTGATCGCGATGTTGTCGTTGTCTTCAACGGTGAGATTTTCAATTGCGTCGAACTGCGCACTCAGCTGGAGGCGAAAGGATATATCTTCGAGACGCAGTGCGATACGGAGATCGTCCTCAATGCCTTCCTGTGCTGGGGTAGCCCATGCTTCTCCCGGTTCCGCGGGATGTTTGCTATTGCCATCTGGGTGAGCTCCGAACGCCGCCTTATCCTCGCTCGCGATCGAATGGGCATTAAGCCCCTGTACTACTGTCTCCAGGACGGTGAAATATATTTCGGTTCTGAGCTGAAGTGCATCCTCCTGCACCCCGCGGTCCGCCGCCACATTTGCCTTTCGAGTTTGAACTGTTTTCTGAGCCTGAACTATGTTCCTGGTCCCCTCACTTTAGTTGAGGGCATCATCAAGCTCATGCCGGGGCATCTTCTGGAGTGGCAGAACGGCGAGTGGAGTAGCTGGTCATATGTTCACCGCGTGGCCGCGCCAAGCGGTCCTGGCTCGCTGGAGAGCGCCTGCGAGGAACTAGACGGCCTGTTGGGGCAGTCGTTGAAGGAGCAGTTGGTCTCGGACCTGCCCGTGGGTATTTGGCTCAGCGGAGGCCTTGATTCTTCAACCATCCTGCACTATGCCGCGAATGCTCATCACGGTCCGCTTCAAACCTATTCCGTTACCTTCCGGGGACGCACGTTTGACGAGAGTCGATACATCAGTGAGGTCAGCAACCACTTCGGCACGCGGCACACGGAGTTCGACCTGACCGCCAGCGTGGACCTCGTCCACGCGATCGAGCGGATTGCCTACTATTCCGACGAGCCTGGCGCGGATGCAGGAGCCTTGCCACTCTGGTTCCTGGCTGAGATGACGAGCAGAGATGTCACGGTGGTACTGACAGGCGAGGGCGCGGACGAACTATTCGGGGGCTACTTAACCTATAAGGCCGATCGCTACAGCGCTCTGGCCCGCCGGATTCCCGCTCGGCTACGGCAGGCAGCATTGGCGTTTGCGATGCATCTGCCGGTGTCCGACGAAAAGATCAGCTTCGAATACAGGCTCAAACGGTTTTTGCAAGGCACTTTGCTATCGCCTGAGATGGCGCACGTGTTCTGGAACGGAACATTTTCGGAGGCTGAGAAGCAACGCCTATTCTTGTTCGCCGAAGCTGGACCCCTCGCCGAAGTGCTTGCTGAAATGGGTGAAGGCGGGGGTCTGCAACGCTATCTGGACTTCGATCAGCGCTACTACTTGCCCGATGACATCCTTTACAAAGTAGACCGCATTAGCATGGCACATTCATTGGAGGTACGGCCTCCTTTTCTGGACGAGCGAATCGTTCACTTCGCTGCTGGTTTGCCCGAAGGCTTGAAGCTGCGAGGATCGACTTCCAAATACGTACTTCGCCGCCTGATGAAGGACAAGTTACCGCGCGCGGTACTGCAGCGACCGAAAATTGGTTTTGATGTCCCGATCCACGAGTGGCTCCGAGGCGTCCTTCGGCCTTTACTGCTGGATACGTTGTCGCAGGAAGCCGTCTTGGCTAGTGGGCTGTTCCATTGGCCTGCCGTGAAACTGCTTGTGAATGCACACTTGGAGCGGAAAGCAAACCACGGGTATCACTTATGGGGTCTGATGGTCTTATTAATCTGGATGAAGCGATGGAAGATCGAGTTGGCGTCCCGCGAAATGCCGACTGACGATGCAAATCGTCGAGGTCCTAGACGGGGCTGGATAGTAGTTCTGGTGGCCTCGCTCGTTTTCCTCCTCAACATCGCCAGCCCGCCTCGGCTCATGGACGATGTGGACGCGGTACAGGCGCAGATCGCCCGCAACATGCTGACCTCGAAAGACTGGGTCACCGCTCGACTTGACGGTGTCGCTTATTTGGAAAAGGCGCCACTCATCTACTGGATGATGGCGGTGTCGTACAAAATCCTCGGCGTTCACGATTGGGCCGCGCGTTTACCGCTTGCCTTCTCAACCGTGGCTTTGTGTTGGATAACCTACCGTTTCGGACGCTGGGCGTTTGGCGAGGAAGCAGGCCTGTACGCCGGCGTCGCACTCGCCACTTCAGCCGGCTTGTTCCTGTTCACCCGGATCTTGATCCCGGATGCCACACTCACGGCGACTATCACAGGCGCCATCTGGGCATGGTTGTCACTGCTCGAACCGGAAGAGCGACGTCCCCTTCGCTGGTCGGTCATGCTGGGAGCGTGCCTGGGAACCGGGTTATTGCTGAAGGGCCTGATTGCGGTGGTTTTTCCCGTGCTGGCGGGTATTGCCTACATGGCCCTCACGCGACAACTGCTATCTCTCAAGTCGTGGCGTCGACTGACACTCGGCACGGCGATTGTTATCGCTTTGGCGATTGCCGTGCCTTGGCACGTGCTCGCAACCCTGCACAATCCTCCCTACTTTGCATTTTCGATGCAAAGTGAGGCAGGCAAATACCGCGGGTTCTTCTGGTTCTACTTCTTCAACGAACACCTGTTGCGTTTTCTGAACCTGCGATACCCGCGTGATTACAACACTGTGCCCAGGCTGTGGTTCTGGCTACTGAACCTGGTCTGGATCTTCCCGTGGTCGGTTTATTTGTCGGCCATTCCAGGGTTTTCATTCCGCCCAGATTCGCGAGCAGAAAGAGCACGTTTGATGGTGCTCTGCTGGATCGGCGTAGTGATGTTGTTTTTCACTTTCTCCACGACCCAGGAGTACTACTCGATGCCGATCTACCCCGCTTTGGCGCTCCTGATTGGATCGGCGATCAGTGCCGGAGGTCGAAGGGTGCGCATGGCTACGGGCGTCCTTCTTGTGATTTCTACGCTGCTGTGTGTCGCGCTCACGGTCTTGATCGCATTGGTTTGGCGCCTGCCGGCGGTCGGTAACATTTCCACGGCCCTGACCCAACATCCCGAACTGTACACGTTGTCGATGGGTCACATTCGAGACCTGACGCTTAGCGCCTTTGCCTACCTAAGGCTGTCGCTCGCGATCGCGGCTTTCGCGTTCTGGAGTGACCGCCGTTGGTATCTTCAGATCGAAAGGTAACGTCAAGAAAGTCGTTCTCGTTATCGCTGCCGGCATGGTCCTGTTCGATCAGGCCGCCCGAATTGCGCTTGTCCGATTTGACTCGTATCTGGGGTCGTATCCGCTGGCTCAGAGCCTGGAGCAGAGTCCTCCGGGCCAACTGATCGAAGCAGACTCTTACTACGCTTTTTCATCTGTTTTCTTCTATACCGGTCGCACGGCACTGCTGCTCAACGGCCGCAACAACAACCTCGAGTACGGCTCTTACGCACCGGATGCTCCCCCTGTATTCATTGACGACCGCGCGTTCGTATCAATATGGACAGGGGCTGGCCGCTGCTACCTTCTTGCCTATGGCACGGAAATGCCGCGTCTGGAGCAAGCTCGTCGGGCAATCCCATCTGCGCGTGGTAACCGAGAATGCCGGCAACTATTTGCTGACCAACTATGCGATCCCCTGAGACGACCTCCGCGCGCATGGTTCGCTGGGAGGAGAGCGTCCGCTTCGCCGGGTGGGCGCTAGCCGGCGACAAGCTGAAGGCTTCTCTTACGATGCTGGGAGTTGTGATCGGCAGTGCCGCGATCGTGCTTGTCGTCACGATCTCTTCGACCGGCAAAGCCTATATGATCGCCCAGATCGAGGGGATCGGCGCCGACCTTGCCTATGCGACGCTTGACCGCAATGGAGTCTCGGCCACTCTAGAAGACGAGTTGAAACCAGAGGACCTCATGGCCGTACGCCAGAACCTGCCGGCAGTCAGCGCCGTTGCCGGTACTTACGACATTCCCGGTCAGCGTTCAACTTCACGGCAGAGAGGTCCATCCTCGAATGGTTGGTATCACCCAAGACTTTGAGAAGATCCGCAACCTGCAGATTACCTCAGGCAGATACTTCGACGGAGAAGACTATCTGGCCCACTTCAAGGTTTGTCTGATCACGGACCACATGGCTCAGACCGCCTTTGGCCTCGATCCCGCGGTGGGCAACAACCTTCGCCTCGGGCAGTTTGGTTGCACCATCATTGGAACCTTCAAAGAGGGTGTGCCCACCTTCGGACAGTCCGAGATACAAGAGGACACGTTGCTCATCCCGTTCCCACTGGTCAAATCCATTACCGGCGACAATTTCTTTCAGGTGCTCTACGCGCAGGCGGCATCCTCGGGCGAAGTACCCGATCTGACTCGGCGGATGAACCGGTTGTTGCAGAGCCGTCACAGGAAGGAAGCCCATTACACCGTCGAGAACTTGTCCTCCCTTATTGAGACGGCAAATAACATTTCGGTCGCTATGAGCGCCGTACTCCTCGCGATTGCCACCCTGACTCTCGTCACAGCCGGAACGGGTATCATGAATATCATGCTCGTCAATGTCTCCCAGCGAACCCATGAAATCGGAGTCCGGAAGGCACTGGGCGCGCGCCCGGATGAGATCCGGATCCAATTTTTGTTGGAGGCGTTCTTTATCAGCTTTGCTGGGTCGTTGGTCGGAGTGATGACCGCACTTGGACTCGTTTGGTTGGTCAGACACCTGACTGAGGGCGTTGTTCCGCTCGGTATTTCCTGGATGGCAGTCGTAGTTGCGCTCGTGGTTTCCAGTGGCGTCGGGGTACTGTTCGGATACCGTCCCGCTAGCGAGGCGGCAAATTTGAACCCCATCGATGCACTTCGTATGGAGTAGCATTCGATCATTCTTGAATCGACCTTCAGGAGGCTGTAGATCGACATCAACCAGGAAATTGCCCAAACGGCTTGATTGTTGCTCGTCGTGAATTAAGCTGTTAATCTCCGAATGAAACTTCGGCGAATGCTTTGAAGAGTAGACTCGGCATAGGCTGGTCTGTCTTCAAGGCAAAAGAAGGCCACGTTTGCCTAGATCGAAAGCGATACCGACTGCTGCGGAGTTCCGCTTGCTCGAAATTCTCTGGCGCCTGGGAGAGGGCACCATCGAGGATTTCTTGCGAGCTTCGGGGAAAGATAGTCCGCTTCACTACAAGACGGTCCAAACCGTTTTGCGGATCATGGAAAACAAGCGATTCGTCAGTCATTCGCTGCGCGGGCGCGCTTTTGTATATCGACCTCGGGTGAAGCGTAGCGAAGTGCGCCGCAGCTCTTTACGCTCCTTGTTGGACAGGTATTTTCGGGGCTCCCGCTCTGAGCTTCTGGTTAATCTGCTGGAAAACGAGCGTATCGACCCCACTGAGTTGCAGGAACTCGAACGTCTCATTCGCAGTTATCGCAAAGCAAGCGGCTCTGGCAGTAAAAAATAGTCGTTGCAGGTCGGAAACTTTATGTGGTTCGACGGCTCCCTCGCTGGTTTAAGCATCTGGATCACATACTGTGTGCAGGTCGTCTTCGCCTATCTGACGATGCTATGCATTTGCAGTTTCATCCAAAACCCTCGCGCTCGCGTACGCATGTGGGGCTGCTTCTTGTTCCTGACGATCGCGGCTTGGCTGCTTTTGTGGGTACCCTCCCGGGCAGCGGAGCCGGCTCATCTCGTTCTGCGCTCAACGTCGTTACCGCGTACGTCGAACCTTCATTTGGCCCTGCCGGTGAAAACCGGGTGGGCTTCCTACATTGCCAAACTTGCGCCAGCCGCTTGGCGAGTATATGCCGTTGTGTTGCTGGCATTGCTGCTGCACTTGCTGCTCAAGTCAATGCAGCTTCGATCTGTCCTGCGGCGCACGAAACAGCCTTCACCCCACCTGGAACTACTCTTTCGAAGGCTTCGTCTCCAGTTGGGTATTCGACACAGTGAACTCGGTCTTGTATCGGAGCTGCGTTCTCCCGCTACCTGCTACTGGCTGCGGAGTCACGTTCTGCTGCCCACGGAACTGATTTCCCATCTCGATAGCGATCAACTGGCTGATGTTCTGCGGCATGAGCTGACCCATGTTAGACATCATGATTATCTGTGGGACCGCCTGGCGGCGTTGGGCTGCCGGCTGGTTTTCTTTCATCCATTTGTGTGGCTGGCCTACCGCCGTCTGCGATGGGAGCGAGAACTGGCCTGCGACCACGCAGTCGTGGGGAAACGCGAGGAATCGCGCTTAGCGTATGCCGAATGCCTCACTAGGCTTGCGCGCTGGCTTGCGGAAGAGAGTATCCGTTCAGAAGGAATTGGCTTTTCCTCTTCGGAGTCATTACTAGCGGTGAGAGTTCGTGCCCTCTTGCAGGAGCCATCGGCTTATTCAAACTTTGGAAAAGCGGTCCGGGTAGCGGTCGTAGCGATCACTGCAACCGCCGCATTATGCTTGGTGCCTGGTTTGGGTTTGATTCTATATTCGCCGGCTCCGCTTTCTCCTTGGTCACGTCCAACTCGCGACCTTCATGACGATTCCATGAAAACGGCGAGACGGAAGGCCCACCACGCTTCGTTGGACAAAGGGGTCGCTACGCCGCCAGCCGCGATGGTTCCCCAATCTGAACCTCTACCGGCAGTCGATTTGCTTTTAGACTCTCAATCGACATCTATGCCGGTTCTGACAAACTCGTCGATTGTGGCCGAGAGTCCCGCCGAGACGCGCTCTGTATACTCCGAGGTGACTGACGATGATGCTCGATTACGTCCTTCGAATACTGTCTGGGACGAAACTCCTATGGCTCTAGCGCGCCCTCCGAAGTGGCGGAACCTTATTGTCCGCGCCATCACTAGTGGGGTGGCTGTCGCCGCCGGTGGCATTGACATCGACGTAGACGGCCCCCACAGGCGTGGCCGCTAAATAACCCGATCTCTGCCAATTCCGTAGGCAAGCCGCTATCTCTAAGTTAGAGCGGGCGGCCAAGAGTGCAGGTATCAAAGAGCTGACGTGTAAGCGTCAAACGCTCGTCTCCGGCGCAGACTATTTCAGCTCCCGTGTACTTGCGCGGCTAGTGATGGCGCGTTTATCTTGCCGGACCAGCTTGCAAGTTTCGTGTTGGCTAGAACGGCGCCGGACGATAGTTCCCCCAGGCCGTGCGAATTCGTTCTGAGGCGGCTTTTCGCACACGCTCACCTCCGTCGGATTCGGTACGTGTCCCCACCCTTGTCCGCCCTTGCAGCCAGCGGTAAGACCCCTTTTTCAAATGTCCGTGGATGTGCGACTCGTCTTGTGATATACAAGTCTTATAACGTTAAGAGCGCAGTCCTTCAAAGTGCACGCCCCAAGTCGTCGGACTGCGTGACTCGCTCGGGGTCGTCGAATCATCGGAGGGCGATCCCGAGCTTCCTTTTACCACACCGCCCGAGGCAAGATCTGTACTTTGCAAAGTTTGGCTCAGTACCTGAATATAGGCAAAATGCCGTGTTCCGTGTGTCAGCCGTGGCCACTCTGGCCCTTGTCTAGCCAAATGAAGCCAACCCGACAAAAACCTAAAGAAGCTCTAGTCTGGAAGAGTCGGTTTCAGAAAGGGAGCGCATGTCATCGGTACTGCGTCGGGGAGGAATCAGGGTCTTCTACGGGAATTGGGAGTTGACGAGCCGATAGACTACGAAAAGACCCGTTTTGAAGACGTTGTCCACGATGTGGACGTGATGCTCGACCCGCTGGGAGGCGATACCCAGAACCGCTCGTGGAAGGTGCTGAAAAAGAGCGGGATTCTGGTCTCGATTGTTGCTCCGCCGTCGGCCGAGGAAGCTGCCAAACATAGTGTGCGCTCGGCTTTCTTGTCTGGGCACCCCTAGTTCTGCACAGTTGTGTGAAATCGCACCACTCGTCGATGCACGGAAACTGAAACCAGTGGTCGAAACCGTGCTGCCGCTCTCCGACGCCCGACGCAGCCACGAACTCAACGAGACGGGACACGCGCGAGGCAAGACGGTCCTGAAAGTCGCGTAACAGCGTGAACTGATTGCGGGTCCGCCGATCTGGGCGAAGCCGCATGAAACTCAACGCCTCAGGAACTAAGAACTCTCCATTCGGACACGATATGGACGGCGCGCCCGTGTGGGCTCAGTTAGGAACAAGTCCACGCGGGCACAACTGAAACATTTTGCCCCTCGTGCACTGTTGTTGCGAAAGGGAGGCATCTGCAGTTCGGAATCGCTGCTTCTACCTTCTCGTGCCGAACCCCAGGACTTGTCCAACCATTTGCAACAGAGCGGAAGCTTTTACCGACTGTTAACCACCCGCTGCGGCGAGGCCGAGATTCTTCAGGAGTTCTGCCACGGTCTTTAGTATTTCGCGCGAAAGCGCTTCATCCGATACGGTGCGTGCCAAGGACATAGCGCCCACGAGCGCACTGAAAGTTAAGATCGCTTGCGATCTGGCCGTATGCGCGTCTCTGCGTGGAATTAGACCCGCAATCAATTGAATGTCGTTTCGGACCTGCTCGGTCGCGAGGGCACGAGTGCGCTTGTCGCTGCGAGCGATCTCCGGCGCCAGTGCACTGAAGGCACAACCCGTGCCTGGATCGTCGCGGTGCGCTGCGTTCAGATAGTCCTCAATCAACTTTGCGAGGGATACCGGGGGCCCGCCGGATTCGGCAGCGTCCACGCGACGCTTCCAGCCGCCGAAGGCCGAGCTAACTGCCTCGGCAACCAGATCGTCGCGCGAATCGAAGTGCTTGTAGAACCCGCCTACCGTAAGACCTGCCTTCTTCATCAGTTCTGCGATTCCGACCCCGGCAAGGCCTTCCTCGCGAAACTTCTTGGAAGCGATCGAAACGATGCGCTTATGAGTCTTTGCCTTTTCAGCCCTGGAATGGCCCAATGCATCCCCCCGAAAAATAAACTGCAACTAATTCAGGATTACGAATCTAATCCTGTTAATGGATCATAACACTAATCCAGATTGCTCGCTTGGCTACGGCCGGATTCGCAGAAGAGGGGGCAAAATGAGCAAATCAATAGCCGCAAAGAATAAGGCCATCGTTCTAGAAGCGTTCGACACCCTGTTCAATAAGCGCGATTACGCGGCGGCGGAAAGGTTCTGGTCACCGAATTACATTCAACACAGTGCCCACATTGCTCCGGGACGCGACGGACTCTTCGGACTCGTCAAGAGTCTGCCTGACACGCTGAAATACGAGCACGACATGATCGTGGCCGAGGGCAATCTCGTGATCGTTCACGGACGCTTTTCCGATTTCGGCGCTCCAGCCAGTTGGATCGCGGCCGACATCCTCGTCATGGAGGAAGGGGTTTTGATCGAGCACTGGGATGTCATTGAAGACGAAGCAACACGTGCGCAGTCTAAGAGCGGGAATCCGATGTTCGGCAGTTCATTCCCCGGATAGATACATCCGCGATCTCGACTGCCGGCTTTCGGCCGCGCGGTCAAACCGTAACCTGTTTCGAACGAAAGGAGTTTGCTTATGCGGCAGTTGCAACTTATAGCTCACGGCGAACCTTCAGAGGTCATCGAACTCAACACGGTCTCCGAACCGGCTCTTGGCCATGAGGATGTTCTCATCTCGATGGAAGCGGCCCCGATGAATCCGTCGGACTTTTTGTTCGTTCGTGGCATGTACGGCATCCGGCCGGCCTTCCCATCCTCGGTAGGGGCGGAGGGCGTTGGCCGAGTCGCCAAGATCGGACCGAAGGTTGATGTTGCCCTACGGGGCAAGAGAGTCTTGATTCTTCCCACCTACGAGCAGGGCACCTGGGCAGATGAAGTTGTCATCCCGGTGCGCAACCTCGTGCCGATGAGCAACGAAGCGGATCCCCTGCAACTCTCGATGATAGGGATTAACCCGGCTACCGCCTATCTCTTGCTGAACCGATACGTTTCCCTGATGCCCGGCGACTGGATCGGTCAAACCGCAGCCAACGCGGCCATGGGGCAGTACATCATTGCGCTCGCGAAGCTTGCAGGAGTCAAGACGCTGAATCTGGTCCGGCGGGAAGAAGCTGCCGAACAGGTGCGGCAGTGGGGAGGTGACCGCGTAGTCCTCCAAGGCGACAACCTTCACAAGGATATTGAGGAGGCTCTCGACGGAAAAAAACTTAGCCTCGTCCTCGACACAGTGGGTGGAACTCCCGTGGGCGAGTTGGCGAAATCGCTTAAACCTGGCGGCTCGATTGTCGTCTACGGACTTCAAAGTGGGCAGTTCCCGGCCATCTCGCCTGGAGACCTCATCTACCGTGGTCTTAGCCTCCACGGATTCTGGCTCATCAATTGGATACGCAACGCGCCCCGCATAGAGATCGAGGAGATTTACCAGAAGCTAGGAGACCTGGTAGCTGATGGATCGCTCTCCGCCGCAGTGGAGCATGTGTACCCGCTCGCACAGTTCAAGGAAGCGTTCAGGCAGTCCTTGAAATCGAATCGCAGTGGCAAGATCCTGTTCCAGTTTGGGGCTACTGATCAGACCGATCGTGGCTAAAACCCTCCCGCTGGCCGAAGCGGCCGAAGCTGCGTTACCTGGTTGAGGGCCGCCCCTTCGATAGGGTTGTCGTCACAATCTGACGTGATTTCACAAGAGCAGGGGAACACATGACGTAATCTGTTAGCCGGACCAGGATCGGAGCGGCAACAGGAGCGAGAACAAATCTTTGTCGCAGAGCAGAATGTTCAAAAAGAATAGAGGATTCAAATGACAAGCACATACAAAGCAGTGGAAGTCTCCGCACCGGGCACGCTTCGACTAGTGGAACGCCAAGTCTCCGAGCCTGGAACGGGACAGGTTCGGATTCGGGTGGAAGCATGCGGAATCTGTCACACCGACGCAGCCACCGTCACTGGCATTTACCCGGGATTGAAGCTGCCGCGCGTTCCTGGGCATGAAGTAGTGGGCCGCATCGAAGCCTTGGGCAGCGGAGTATCCAGATGGAAAATCGGTCAACGCATTGGTGTCGGCCTTATTGCCGGCGAAGATGGGGTGTGCGAGCCGTGCCGACGTGGAGACACTGTGAATTGTCAGAACCCGGTCGCATCGGGAGTGACCGCGGACGGAGGATATGCGGAAGTGATGATCGCGGAAGCACGCGCCCTCTCTTCTGTTCCGGATGAGCTCACATCAGCAGAAGCCGCTCCTCTGCTGTGCGCGGGTGTCACGACTTACAACGCTCTTCGCAACGCCGGCTTGCGTGGTGGCGACCTGGTCGCTGTGCAGGGCATTGGCGGCCTTGGGCATCTGGGTGTCCAATTTGCGCGGCAGATGGGATTCCATACTGTTGCGATCGGACGCGGACGCGAGAAGGAGAAGCTTGCGAAAGATTTAGGCGCGCACGTCTACATCGATAGTACCAGCGAGGATGCCGCAGCGGTGCTGCAGCGTATGGGCGGGGCCAGAGCGATTCTGGCAACAGGAACCAATGGCGATGCCATGGGGCCACTGGTGGCCGGTCTTGCAGCACGAGGCAAGCTGATCATAATCGGGGTTCCAAACGACGAAATTCGGCTGAATGCCTTCCCGCTTGTCTTTGGAGGGCGCTCGATTTACGGGACACTGACGGGTACGCCGATTGATAGCGAGGACACACTTGCCTTCAGCGTCCTGGAGAATATCCGACCCATGATCGAGACATTTCCGCTCGAACAGGCTGCTGATGCGTACGCTCGCATGATGCAGGGCAAGGCGCGCTTCCGCATGGTGCTGGTCACAGGGCAATAAATAAGGACTCTCAGAATTAAGGAGGTGAAGTACATGAACAAGCTTGAAGGAAAAACGGCACTCATTACTGGTGGGACTAGTGGGATTGGTCTCGCACGGCAAAAGCGTTTGTCAACGAAGGCGCCTATACCTTCATCACGGGCCGACGTGAGACGGAGTTGGCTGCGGCGGTAAAGGAGATCGGCAAAAATGTAACGGGCATACAAGGAGACGTGTCGAATCTTGGCGACCTGGATCGTCTCTTTGCACAAATCAAGCAAGAAAAGGGTCGACTCGACATTGTGTTCGCCAATGCCGGGGTCGCGAAGTTTGCTGCCCTCGGCACGATCACCGAGGAACTCTATGACTGGACTTTCGACATCAATGTGAAAGGCCTGCTTTTCACGGTGCAGAAGGCGCTGCCCCTCCTGCCGGACGGCGCTTCTATTATCCTGAATTCATCCGTCGTCGGAAGCAAAGGGCTGCCAATCAATAGCGTTTACAGCGCCACCAAAGCCGCCATTCGCTCGTTCGCGCGGACCTGGACAACCGACCTGAAGAACCGCCGCATTCGCGTGAACGCAGTGAGCCCGGGCTCCATTGATACGCCCGGACTGAGTGGGCTCCTGGGCTCTTCAGAAACGGGCCAGCAACGCTTAAAGAATATCTCCAACAACGTTCCGCTCGGCAGGCTGGGCACGCCCGATGAGATCGCCAAGGCGGTCGCGTTTCTTGCCTCCGATGACGCAAGCTTCGTCACAGGAGCAGAATTGTTTGTGGACGGAGGCTTTGCACAAGTGTAGGCCGAAAGCCCCGACGACCCGACCGACACGGCTGCACAGACGAAAGAAATGAAGTTGAAATGAAATATCGAACGAATGAAAAATAGAAACCGGGCGCGACGACCGGACATTCGCGAGGCAGAAGCAGATCTGCGACAATCGCGATGTCATGAGCACCTTACGAACGTTCATGCGGTGTAGAACCGATCTCTCGGGAATCAATTGCGCTTCCTCAACCTCAGTGAGTCTCGCCCGAAGCCTGAATTTTGATATCAACCGATTGATCCACTCGCAACAGAAATGTACTCGGGTTCTTCATCCCCCACTTTACATATGGAACCTCGAAGTTCAAGACTGCGGTCCACCAGCCCTGCCCCATCTTCACCTGGACGGGAATCGTCATCTCGTGTTCCGCACCATGGATGCTGAACATCCCATGCACCAGAATGGTTGAGGCTCCCAGGTCCGCAACCCGTCCCTCGATCCGATCGGGCCTGAATGCGATCTCTGGATAGCGGGCGCTTTCCAGCACTTCGCCGTGCATTTTCTTGTCACGGCCGTCGCTTCCGCTGTGGCCGCTGGCAGCATCCACCAGGATGTCTCCGCTGATCTTGTTGCTGGCCGGATCGAAGTGAACGTTGCCACTCTTCACGTTGAATGATCCGTGCACGGTATGGAGCACATCGCCCAAGGCGAAACTGACCGAAGTTTTCGCCGGGACGACATTCAGGCTGATTTCGCGCGGCTGGATTTGGGCGATAGTCGCGCCGGTCAGCCAGACAATGGCGATTGCGCAGAGTCCATAATGGATCGCAGGTTTCATAAAGTTAGCAAATTCCATCCCAGAGAGAGTCCAATCCCCGCCAAGGTAAGCGGAGTGGCCGCGCCGACGTGCAGCGACAGCATTCTGGCGAAAGTCCGAGGTTGAGTAGCGAAGACCTGCATCACGCGCTGCCGGAGGGAATCGCGGGTTTCGAGCGTGAGCATGAGCCGGGACATCAAAGCCGGGTGTCTCCCCAGATTCCGGTGCCCGGTCTGATAGGGATTCAGGACTCCGCCGGCGAAGCACTCGGACAAGAGGATCGCCTGGCGGAATGCGAGGCAGAGACCTTCGCCGGTAATCGCGTCCACGCCGCCAGACGCATCGCCAATGAGGGCGGTCCGTCCGCTATACACCTGTCGCAACTTTCGCGTCGCCGAGACTGCTCCTCTCTCCGTCGAACTCCGCTCCAGTCCGGCGAGGCGGGCAGCAACGGCAGGGAACATTGCCAGAGCCCCGTCAAGCCGCAGTTGCGGGTCCCGCGAGATGGCGGCTACGCAGATTTCGTCGGGCGCTACCGGCGTGACATAAAGCTGGCAGTTGCTTCCCCAATGAAGTTCCATGCAGTTCGTCCATGGGGAAATGCGGTAGTGGCGGCGGAACGCGAAGCGTTGTTGGTGATGAACATTTTCATGAAGCCCCGCCCAGTGGCGCACACGGGAATGAGCGCCGTCCGCTCCGACAATCCAGCGCGAGCGCACCAGATTTGTCCCCAGCCAAACACCATCCGGATGCAGTCCGGTGACAACAGTTTGCCAGAGCAGATGGACTCCGGCCGCAGCCGCCCGGTCGATCAAAAGGCGATGCAGTTTCGTCCTGCGTATGCCCAGGCCGCGCCCGGCGGGAAAACTGGCGTCGACCTTCACTCCGGAACTGAGAAAGCGAATACCGCGGAAAGGATAGGACTCTTCCGGCGGAATGGTGACGCCGAGATCGGCCAGGGCGCGTAGGCCATCCGGCATGAGGCCTTCCCCACAAGGTTTGTCGATGGGAGGAATCGCGCCATCGGCGACCACTACCTCGAAGCCACGCTGGCGAGCGGCGATTGCGGCGGCTAGGCCTGCCGGTCCTCCGCCGACAATGAAAACATCCGTGTCCCGCCTATGAGGTGAATTTACCATCGCAGCAAGACCAATTCTGAGCAGAATCCTGGGCCCATCGCAGCCAGCAATCCCAGCGTGCCCGGCTCGGGACGACGCCGCTTCATCACTTCTTCCAGCACTACTAGCACCGAGGCAGAAGACAAGTTTCCGGTCTTGCGAAGGCAGTCCCAGGAGGCAGCGAGTTGTTCCTTTTTGAGACCGAGCGCTGACTGGGTGGCTTCGAGCACCTTTGGACCGCCGGTGTGCAATACCCAGCTTCCGACCTCTCCACGTGCGTAACCCATGTCGGCGAGAAAGGCGTCTAGGTCTCCGCCCAGGCGCTGACGTACCAGGTTTGGCACGTCACGAGAGAGAACAATGCGAAAGCCTTTCTCGGAAATCGCCCACCCCATCATGTGTTCCGTCTCGGGATAAAGCACCGAGCGTGTGGCCAGAATTCTTGGCCCGGCGAGTTCGAGTCCCGCGGATGCGACCTCCGACGGCAGATCGCATTCCGCCCCCGCCACGATCACGGCGGCGGCCCCATCTCCAAATAATCCGGCCGAGATCAGGTTCGCTACCGACAGATCTTCGCGCTGCAGGGTAAGCGAGCACAGTTCGACCGATAGCAACACTGCCACCTGCGAAGGATGCGCCTTCACGTAGTCAGCCGCCCGCGAAATGCCCGCGGCTCCCGCGACACAACCCAGCCCGAACATTGGAATGCGGCGAATATTCGCGGAGAGCCCCATCCGGTTGATCAACAGCGCATCGATTGATGGACTCGAGATGCCGGTTACGGACGTAAAAAAGAAAGCTCCCAGATCGCGCGGCGCCAGACCAGCCTGATTGAGAGCGCGGCAGACGGCCTGCTTGCCCAGTTCGATCGCGGTTTGGATCCACAGGTTGTTGGTTTCTCCCCACGTCGCCAGCTTGGTATAGGCCTGCAGAGGCAGTGAGAGATAGCGCCCTACAACCCCGGTGTGGCGCTGCAGCCGCCGCAGCAGCGCGGGATTCTCGAGCTTGTCTCCCCAATATTCCTCCAACGCCCGGCACAGTACATCCTGAGGGTAGTAATACTTGGGAAAGGCGCTGGCTGCGCTTAGGATTTGCATGATTGTTTCGTTGGCTCCGGTAAGGCTTCGTCGGCGAGTACATCGGCCTGCTTGCACGCGCTAAAAGTCGACAGCCCGCCGTGCCAATCCAAGAGCCTCGGACCAGAAGCTGGTGGAAGAATGGGCGAGTTCCACGACTCTACGAATCGCGGAAACGAATTCGCCCACTTGGGTTTCCGTGACCACCAGAGGAGGCGCAACTTTCAAGACCATGAAATCATTTCCGCAAATCTGGGTAAGAATGCCGTGGTCGCGAAACAGACGCATGACCAGAATCTGCCCAAACATGGCAGGATGAATCTGCGCGAATGTTTCGAAGGGAACCCGCAGGCTCAAGCGGCGGGGAGCGGCGAATTCAATACCCAGCAACAGTCCCAAGCCGCGCACGGCATTTACCATCTCGTAAGAGGAAAGCTCGTCTGTCAGACGACGCTGCAACTCGCGTCCCATACGGATGGCGCAGTTTCCCAGTTGCTCGCGCTCCAGCACATCCAATGTAGCCAGGCCAGCACGCATCGCCAGGCTGTTTTCGCTGAAGGTGGATGCGTGAACGATGGCTCGCTCCATCGAGCTGAAGACCGAGCGATAGACGGCGTCGGACATCAAGGTTGCACTGACCGGAATCAGCCCGCCACTCAGTGCCTTCGCCAGAACGACAATATCGGGATCGAGACCAAAATGGTGCGCCGCCAGAAACGATCCGGTGCGATACATGCCGGTCTGCACTTCGTCGAGAACAAAGAGCGATCCGTGCTGTCGGCACAGCGCCTGCGCGGCCGATAGGTAGTTGGAATCCGGAATCCGTATGCCGCCCTCGGACTGCACGGGCTCGACAAAGAATGCGGCGTAGCGCCGGGTGGCGAGCTTCCGTTCCAGAGCTTTGAGCTCCCCGAACGGTACCGGGTCGGTCTCGGGAAGGAGCGGGCCAAATCCACCGCGCCAGTACTCGCCATTCATAAGAGACAACGCGCCACAGGTCAGACCGTGAAAAGCGCGGTCCGTGTAGAGCAGACCCGTGCGCCCAGTGTGGGCGCGCGAGAACTTGATGGCGGCTTCGATGCCTTCGCTCCCCGAGCTGGCGAAAAATACCTTGGCCAGCCGCCCTCCGGCGCGGTTACAAAGGCGTTCAGCCAGTTCGCCCGCCTGTTCGGGGACATGGCTTTGCAGCATGACCGGACCGCGCTTTTCCAGTTCATCCCTGACGGCCGCCAACACATCGGGATGATTGTGCCCCACATTGTGCACGCAGTATCCGGAGAGAAAATCAAGGACGCGGCGCCCGTCGCGGGTGAATAGCTCCGCTCCGATGCACCGTTCGTAACTTACGGAGAGTTCGAGCACGTTGAGCAATTTGACCCATTGCGGGTTCACGTGTTGGAAGTACTGACAATCGGTCGAGATTGGCTCCGCGAGACGCATCGTGATCAATGTATCGGAGTTAGCTTAGACGTCCTGAAGGTTGATCAACCAAAATGCTCAGGGTTTGGCCTGCTGTGTTTGATGCGCACACTTTGAAAGATGGTTGCCGCCTGCCGTTTCTTATATTGCTAAGACTCCCTGTCATGGCATCTTCTCCGACCTTGACAGAATAGTCTTAAGTGATTAAGACTAGGTACTGTTTAGTGCTTGGATCGCATGCCGGGATCTGCCGCAGGCTCGAATTCCAGGGTCCTCCGGTTTGACCGAACGCAGCGAGCCCCGGCGACCATTCCGACTGAGGAGCAGAATTGGCCTCGCCTGCGGATCGCGCCGAGATTGTCCGTCAACAGGCCAATATGGAAAGTGGCATCAGACAGAATTTACCCGTTCGCTATTCTGTTGTTGTCCCGTTCTTCAATGAACAGGAAAACATAACCCCCCTGTATATGAAATTGACAGAAGTGATGGATGCGCTCGGCCAGCCCTATGAGTTGGTTTTCGTCGACGATGGCAGCCGCGATGACACATTCACAATTCTTAGTGACATCTACCAGCATGATTCCAGCGTAAACCTGGTGCGGCTGCGCAGAAATTTCGGGCAGACCGCCGGGCTTGCGGCGGGATTCGATTTCGCCTGCGGCGACATCATCATCTCCATGGACGGAGATTTGCAACACGACCCGGAAGAGATTCCGCGCTTCCTAGAAAAAATGGAAGAGGGGTACGACTTAGTGAGCGGATGGCGGTACGAGCGCCGCGATCACTGGCTCATGCGGCGGATTCCCAGCCGTGTCGCGAATTGGATGATGGCCAAGCTGTCTGGCATCGAGTTGCACGACTTTGGCACCACGTTCAAAGCCTACCGCCACGAAATTATTCAGGAGATCCAACTCTACGGCGAACTACACCGCTTCATTCCCGCCCTTGCCGGCTCCATTGGGGCAAAGATCGCCGAAGTACCGATCTCCAATCTGGAGCGTAAGAGCGGAAAATCCAACTACGGCATCGGGCGCACGGTTCGCGTATTTCTCGATCTCATCATGGTGAAGTTTTTGCTCGACTATTCCACGCGTCCGCTGCAGTTCTTTGGATTGCTCGGCATGGGCGGCACCGGACTTGGATTTGTCGTCGCTGCCTTTCTGGTGTACGAAAAACTCAATCGCCACGTTCCGGTGATGACGGAGCACGGTCCCCTGATGCTTTTGGCTGTGGCTCTTTTCGTGAGCGGCATGCAGTTCGTTTCGATCGGATTGCTGGGCGAAATCATGGCGCGCACTTACTACGAATCGCAAAATAAGCGAATCTACGCGTTGCGGGAAGTCAAGAGCCACCGTAAACAATTGAGTGATTCCGCCGAATGGCCCCGCTCGTCGACAACTCCAGATCGCTGAGGACGATGTCGAGTGCGAAGAAAACTTTTCATCAGGGCCCTGAATCTACAATCTTGCAGACCCGCAACTCTCCGTGACTGTAAGGACACACCAGGCCGCTCAACCCGCTCGGATGGTCCAACAACACCCAACTCACGCCGTATTGCGTTCGAAGCCGCTGCAACCGATCCGCGGAAACGTGCGCCCAATCTGATTGTGCCGAGCTCTGCTCTTTCCAGGATTCAGCCAGTTCAGGGAACACCGAAGCCGCTCCGCTGTCTTTTTCCTGGTCGGCCAGCATGCTGCGTTCTGTGAGCGCGCGAAATCCGTGAAGATCAACGCCTGTCTTTATCAGATATTCAGGATCGAGCGCGAAGATTGCGTCCTTCGGCGTGTGGTTCCGAATCCAGAGAAAACTGAAGAGCCATTCACCTTGATACTGCACTCCTGGCCACTCGATGTGCGGGCTCGCCGGATAGCCGGCAACATCGAGCGCGAACATTCCTGCTGAAAGCACACCGAAGAAAAGAACCCACCGCCGGGTGCGCGTAGACAACACATACTCGCCGAGCAGGCCTCCTAATAGAATAAAGAGGGCAACATAAATCAGATGGAAACTTCTCATGGGTTGCAATCGCAACAGGTACGCGAAATCTGCATCGCTGGCCAGGAGCAGCGCCGCGACCATGGAGATCAGGCCCAGGCCAACCAAAATCTTGGCCAGCCGGGAAAAGGCTGGCAAAGTCGATTTGAGCGCCGGGCGGGCGCACGCCGCCAAGATGATGAGCGGTGCCAACGCACCGCACCATTCCCACCAGTGCCACGTGGTCACCAGAAAGTATGCTCGGGATGCCAGCACTTCCCGGTAGGCGCCTCGAGCGGGGTGTAAAGGGACACCGATCAGGAAAGGTAATAGCAGTGCCGGGAGCACCGGGGCGGATTCCGATAGCCTTGCCCGCCCAGAAGATCGGGATTCGAACACAACCAGCATACCAACTCCCGCTCCGTAGATCGCCATTTGGGGATGAACTAGCAACGCGGCCATCAGCCAAAAGCAGGCAGCGCGACTCCGTTTGTCCAGGAAGCAGGCGGTTGACATTAACACGAGTGGTGTCGAGAGCGACCTCGCCGTCAGGTAAGGGTCCGCGATAATCAGAGCGGTCCCGGCTACCGGGACGTTGAGCAGTGCGGCAAGCAGTCCCACGCTGGCCCAGCGCGCTCGTTCATTTCGAAAGCATTGCCGCGCTACCTCGTAAGCCGCCCAGAGCAGCAGAAATTGCGCAAGACCGAACCAGAGCAGCATGCTCCACTCAATGGGCAAACGGGTGACCCATGTTAACGCCGCCACTAAATGGGGAAACACGGAGAGTCCCGCGTGGTGCATGAAAAATTCGGAGCCAAACGGAAATAATGATGGATCAGCCGCTCTCTCGATTCCGGGAGCGTAGATCGCTGCGTCGTCCGTGCCCATGTGGTAACCGTGAACCAGAATCGAGAAGAAGGAAATGGCTAGAAGAAGTAGTATCCGGCGGGCTCGTGAAAACGAAGGATGGTTCGGAGAGAGATCCTTCCCGTTAGTCGTAATTAATTTATTGATCATGAGAAATACTGGTATGGCCCGGTATCCGGGTGGAGTTTCGGGACTTGCTGGATCTCCAGTTCGTAGATGGCATTCCTCCGGCTTGCTTTTTTAAGAACTATGGTTGGTCTTTCTTTCTGGTGTGGCGGTGGCAAGAAGAACTTAGGCCAGGGGCGCAACGTGAGTGAAAAATGTGTGTCCCTACCGCTAAGCCGACAGCCGATCCCACGAACATGTCCGAAGACCTGGTTTCAGATCTCGACAGTGATCAACTAGATGATGTCCTGGGCCGCGAACTTATCCATGTGCGACAGCATGACTATTTATGGGATCGCCTGGCCGCTTTTGGATACTGGCTAGCTTCTACGTCAGCAATCCGCCGTGGTGCAATTCTTCAGACCAACGTTCACACCGCACGCGTTGCATCCGCCGGCTCATCTCTTGTTCAAGGTCTCGATCTCGAGAGCCAATGTGTCGATTTCTTCCGAGGTTAGTTTGCTGGCGTATCTGGGCATCCGGCCTTTGCCGTTAGTGATGATGCGTCGCAGCTCGTCGGCGGAGGAGACTTTGTCGGAGATCAGCGATGGTCCGCCGAAGTGGCGGCCTTCTGCGGTCTTGCCGTGACATTTCGCACAGTTTTTCTGGAAGATAGTGTTCTTGGACAGTGACGTATCAGACGCAGGGGCCTGGCCGAAGCATGCAGCGAGTGCGAAGACCAACAAGCAGATTACGATTGTGACTTTGGATATTTTCAAGAGGACCTCGCCGAGATTGCCCACGCAATGCATTTGATGCAACCGGATCGCGCGCGTGCGGAAACATGAACAACTTGTAATCTCCCGACATGTCCTATTCATTTGTCACGGTGGTGTGGTGTGTGAGCCGATGTAGAAACTGAGTGGCTGATTTTCTGCCAGTTCGCCTGGCAGCAACCCAGGTAATCCTGTTCGGGTCGTGAGGTCGTACCTGGCCAGAACAAGAGCCTATTTATGAGCGGTGTTTTCGAGCATGACCTTGTGTACGGGTGGCTTTTGGCGTTGGCGATGCTGCCCTGATTTTCTCTCCGGTCTATACATCTGCTCAAGACAACTACGAAACCCAAGTGTACGGATATGACTCGGCTCCCCCGGGCACACGATGGTCGAACTTCATAGCAACTTCACGCGCTCCGTCCGTAAGCAGGTACCGGCGGAACTAACCCCAGGAATCTTCCAACTACCCTGGTTTTGACATCGTCTCGCTCTTTTCGACACGGCAGTGGTTCACTTGCGTTCCTCTCCCTAGAAGTCAGCTGACCCGAATTTCGCTTCCCGGCCTTTTCCTACTCCGTTCACCACCACGTCCCTTAGAGCCCAGCAGCGGTAGCTGGTTTGAGTCCAGCTCCGTGCAAGCCGGTTCGACGGACCTTCCCTCATCTGCCGTATAGTTACGCAAACCGGACAGCCAATTGGGATGCCCAGTTTTGCTCAACGCAACTAGAAAACAAGCTTCAGCGCGAACTGGAGTGCACGCGGCGTGTAGTTCGGGTTCGTTGTAACGATTTTGCCGAATCCTGCACCTTGCACCGCGTTGGTTGTGGGGGCATCATTCTGATTGTTAGCGACAAAATAGCTCGGTGTATTCGTCAAGTTGAAGGCTTCCGCGCGAAATTGCAGCTTAACGCGTTCCGTCAGAGTGAAATCCTTGAAGAGAGAAAGATCAAAGTGCCGGAACGACGGACCATACAGGCTGTTACGCGCCGTGTTTCCAATTGTACCGAGAGGCGGAATGACAAAAGCGCCTGGGTTAAACCACTCGTTGATGCTGGGATTTGAAAGGGTCGCCGTAGCGATCTGATTTGGACGCGTTGGTCCGCCGCCGATTCCATTAAAGACAGAATTGGCAAAGCCGGTGAAGTTGTCGGTTATGGTGAACGGGCTACCCGAGTTCCAAATCAAAACCGTATTAGCTTGCCATCCCGCGAGCGCCAATTTTTTGGCTCCGGCGAAGTTCTTGCCAAAGGGCAACTCATATGTGACAGCTCCCACAAAGCGATGGCGAAGATCGAGGTCGCTGTTGCCGGTTTCAAACCGATGGATGGCGAAGGGATCTGCATTTCCAAAGCCCTCCTGGCCCTCGTAGCTTAGAGTCGTGGCATCGTCGATGGAGTGAGAGTAGGTGTAGTTGACGGATACTGTGAGTCCGTTGTTGTAGCGGCGCTGGAACGATGTTTGCAAGGAGTGGTAGCTGGAACTGCCTATACTCTCGTACTCGCCGACACCTCCGAGACCGGGCAGGATAGCGGCGGTTGGGCGGGTATCAAAGCGCCCGTCCGGACCGCGCAGGGAAGCGGCGGCGGTAAGTGGATCGGGGACGTTGATGTCATTGATTACGACTGGCAAATGTCGTCCCACTGAGCCTACATACCCAACGGTGATGACGTTCTGTCCAAATTGTTTCTGCAGCAGAAGATTAAACTGCTCTACGTACGACGTCCTGAAGTTCAGCGCCACGTTATCGGGAAGAGACAAGCTGGGACTGTTTAAGGCCTGGGGAACCGGTATCGGAATACCTTGGGCCAAAGCCGTGGTCTGCCCCAAGCTAGATTGACAGCTTGGCAAGGTGGAGGAACCTGTCGAGGAAGTTTCAATCTGTGTAGCGAGGTTAGATTGGCAGCCTTGGCCGTTGATGCTGGGAGCATAGACGCCGTTGAAGGGTGCGTTCTTCAGGGACGCGTTTGAGGTGTAGTTTCCGGGGAAGGCGGCGATACCGAAACCGCCGCGAAGCACCGTCTCATGACCCAGTGAAGCGGCGAAGCCAACGCGCGGTTCGAAATTGGAATACGTGGTTTTGAGGCCAGCCGTATTGGATGAGCCGACGATCCCAGTGGTGTCAACGCCCTGGGTGTTGAGGACGGCAAGCTCATGTGCCGGCACCAGCAGTGTGTTGGTTGCCGGATCAAAATTGGAGATCCGCCCATCGGCTTCCGTGAACGGAGTGTAAATGTCGTAGCGAAGGCCATAGTTGAGGGTCAGCCACGGCTTCACTTTCCAGCTGTCTTGAGCGTAGAATCCAGGCTCCCACGAGCGATAGTTGGGAGTAAACAGATCGGTGTTGCGGCCTTCTGCGGTAAATGCGCCGACCAGGAAAGTGGCTAGATTGTTGAGCGACGCCGATCCGCCATCCTCCGGTAGTCCAAAATTGATGTTGCCAACTCCATTGCTGCTTTGTTGGTTTTGCGCCTGCCGGCGGATTAAAGCGGCCCCAAATTTCAGGCTGTGTGTTCCGCGGTTATAAGTTATTGCTCCGCTGTATTCGAAGGTGTTGCTGATATCCACGATCGGAACAAAATTGCTATCGCCAAGTGGCGCAAAGCCAGCCACATTGATAAGGGGCAGCCCTGAGCTCGCCAAAGGGCCGAAGTTAATGTTGCTCGGAAAGCCCACTGCGGTGGCAGCATTCGTACCGGAGTTCGGAGAGTTGGAGGTATTGTCGATTCGTGTATATGCGGCCTTCAATTCGAGCAAAAGATTAGAGCTGAAGATATGGGTGTAGTTGAGTTGACCGTTATACGCCACATCTTTCGCCGGTCCAGCAAAACCGAACTGGCCATTTCCGGGGTTGATGCTGACCCCATTGATGGTGACATTGGGCAAGTTCGTCGGAATCACCGAGCTGACATTGTTGGAGGTGAACCGCGCGTAAAAAAGGTCGCTGTTGCTGAAGCGATGGTCGACGCGCGCGTCAAACGTGGTACTGAACTGGGTTCTGTTTGGGTCGAAGAGAAAGTTGTTCGTTTCTTGTCCGGGCGCTCCAAAGTTAGGCAACGGATACAATTTAAATAGGGTCGCCGCAATCGGATCAACCGCCAGTCCGTTGGTCGCCGGATCGGCAGCGACAATTCCCGCCGGACCGAGGGCCTGCTCGGCAGCGGTGGGTACCGTGCTGGTGATCGGATTTTGGACGCCTGCAATCTGGCGGAAGCCTTCGTAAGCAAAAAAGAAAAAAGTCCGGTTCTTAATGATGGGGCCACCAACGCTGCCACCGAAGTCGTTCTGGCGAAACTCGGACTGAGGAAATTGAGGCGACGGGTTAAAAGGATTTCTGGCGTTGAAGGCGTTGTTTTGAAAATACTCGTACAGCGAACCGTGAAAGGCGTTGCTACCGCTCTTCGTGATGACGCTGACCAGGCCACCCGGCGTTCGTCCACTCTCGGCAGTGTAGTTGTTCGTTTCTACCGTCACTTCCTGAATGGCATCGATCGAGGGTTTGACGCCGATGGTTCCGATGATACGTTCGTTGTTGTCCGTGCCATCAATTTGGGCGTTGTTGAGCTCAACGTCTTGCCCGTTCACCGAAAATGAACTGGTCTGGCGGCGATCGTCGGGGCGCTGGCCGCTACTCAGTGAATCAACACTGGCACCTTCGTTGGCCCCCGGCACGAGCGTTACCAAGGTCGTCAAGTTGCGCGTATTAAGGGGCAGATTCTCCACATGCTGTTCGGGCACGGTATTCGCGACCGTGGAAGTCTCCGTTTGAAGCAGAGGACTAGGTGACGTCACCTCTATGCTTTCCGAACTCTGGCCTACATTCATCAAGGCGTCTACCCGGGCGCGATCGCCGGCGGAGACGATGACGTTGGATGTGAAGGTCGTAAAACCCGGCGCTTCGATCCGCACCAAGTAGTTTCCGGGCAGCAGAAGGGTGAACGCGTATTGGCCGCCGCCGCTGCTTTGCGTGTTTCGAGTCTCGTTCGTCTTCTGGTTCGTGAGAGTTACATTGGCGTTCGGCACCACCGCTCCGGTAGTATCGGTTACGGTTCCCACTACATCCGCTGTTGTCAGCTGTGCATTCATCACCACAGGCAAGGCCAGGATCGCACCCAGGAGCACCGAGAATAGGAGCAGATGTTTGGGCGCCCCATTCACCTGTACTCCGGCAATCTGGTGATTGTCGATCTTCCATGGTCTCTGTAAAGTTTTGTTTCCATTTTCGCGAGGGGTCGATACTCTACCGAGTTTCACAGTGGTTCTCCTTCTAGAAAGACTTTCCTCCTAAGAGCACGGCCATAACCAACGATGATGTGATGAACTGCCGAGGAAATGGGGTGAACCCCTGGTCGGCGATGGCCAAGATCGAGGGCTACCAAAATTGAAAGCGAGCGGGATAGAGATATGATTTGTTGGAGGATAGTGAATAAATCCTTCAGCCATGAACTGTTTTCAACGATTGCTTGGGATTCATGAAGGAGAGGACGACCCAAGGAAATGGATGGCGCAAAGGATCATCCAGCGCAAAGCTGAACTACCAAATGTCTTTCAACAGTTTTCGCAGCAGCGCTCGATTGGTTTTTCGAAGGGGCAGGCAGAGTCCATCGTTCAGCTTTACGAACATATTGCCATTTGGAGGCAAATGGAATTCCTCGACATGGTCGAGATTCACGATCGCATTGCGATGCACGCGCAGAAAACGATTCGGGTCGAGCAGTGCCTGGAGGTTTTTCATGCTTTGCCGAATCAAATAGGACGTCTTCCCCACATGCAGTCGAATATGATTCCCTGACGATTGCATCCATCGGATATCGTCGACTCTTACCAGCACAATCTTTTCATTCGCTTCAACTGCCAGGCGCTGCAGAAAGCGCCGCGCCGGTCGTTGTTGCTCCTGGGCACTCGACCTCTCCCAAGCATCGACCTCCATGCGAGCAGCAGCAATTCGCAATCTTGCCAGATCCAGAGCGGCTTCGAAGCGCTCGGCATCAAACGGTTTTACAACAAAGTCGATGGCGGAAGATGCAAATGCGGACACTGCCGACGGATCGTAGGCGGTGACGATGGTTGCTGGCGCACGCTTGATTCCTACAGTCTTCCAGCTCGGGGCTCGTGCAATCGCTGGTGTATGTACGTCCACGATTACGAGGTCCGGGGCACTCTCCTGAATTGAGGACACCAACCTCGAGTCGTCCACGCAAGTTACCGTCATCCCTGCTTCACACTCAAGCAGTGAGCAAATGAGCCTGCGACTCACTGGCGTCGGGTTCTGATATCAACACTCGCATGGGCAGCGAGTAAGTCGACGCTCTCGCTTCACTTTCACGTATCTCAAGAAAAGGGCTCAATAGACGGTTTTCAAAACACGGTTAAGAATTAAATGAATTCATTCGCACAGAGACAGCGGCGCGATCATGGGCTCCTTGAGTGCAGTCAGCGCCATGCTCGTCTTTCCGTCGGCGACAAGCCCGCACTACCGGGTTACGTGCTGCCGGATGTACTGCTCATAGCCTTCGGTCGCAAAACACAAAGCGCGATCGAAAAACTGGTCCAGCAGGCGCAATAATTCCATCTCGCCATAGATTTCGACTGGGCCGCGGATGAGGCCCTCGCGCTGCAGGAATTCCCAGAGATGTTCCTTGGTCATGACAATTGCCCAGCAGAAGTCGGACAGCGCGACCCCCTGCGAGGCCCGACGCTCACCAATCTCAAAATAACGCTGCTCGACATCGCGGCCCGTCTTGATGAGCAGCCATTCGCTCAAGTGCCTCAGGATCTCGTGAATTCGTCGCCGCAATTCCTCGACCGGAACTTTGTGCAGGTCGGAGGTGCGCGAGGAAGTGTCGAGTTTGGTGACCAACTCGGTCACGAGTTCGTCGGAATGGCATTCAATCAGTCGTACCAATCTTAGTGAGATCATGCCATCCTCTTTACCCGATTCGATGCGGTTTATGTTCGAACAGACGCAGACAAAAGCGGTTCATTTCGAAAAGTTTTGTAATGAAATGTAATTCATGTCAGATCGTATTTGTCGCTCCGCTGTTTTGGAGATCGGCTTTTTCGCCTGCCGCTTGCTCCGTACCGTGAGTCGAAGCCGCACGCCAATTTGGAGTTTGTGAGTCATGTCAGTAGGCAACAGCTTCGATTACGCTCTGCGGAGCCATGGTTGGAACGATTCTCGCGATTTTGTAATCCGCGGCATTGAGCAGAGCACGGACCTCAGCGATGGTCCGTTCACGCCCTCCATTCATCACTAGCATGTTCAGATCTAGGAGCTTACTGAAAGACGCCGAAGCGGCTTCCGGCACAATCATGTCAACCAGCAACACCCTGCTATTCTTCGCCATCGCTTTCCGGCAATTTCTAAGGATCGCAACGGCATGACTATCGTCCCAATCATGGATCACCCCACACAAAAGGTAAGCGTCAGCTCCTGGTGGAACCGAGGTAAAGAAATCCCCGGTAACGTACGAGCATCGCCTGCCCCATGCGTTGTTGTTGCATCGTCGCCATGCGCTCTGGATCGTCGAAGCCGTGTCGAAAACCGTACCTCCGATGTCCGGATTGAACTGCAAAATCGTTTCCAGGAGCGCGCCTTGGCCTCCTCCAATGTCGACGATGGAAGAAATTCCCGCAAAGTCGTAGGCCATCAGAACTGCGTAGGCCAATATGGATGCGACGTTCGCCATACCCTGATTAAATGCATCCGCGGCGTCGATGTTTTGTCGCAGGTAGTCGAATAGGCTTGCTCCGTACACATGGCTAAAGGCCGGAGATCCGGTCTGAACGCTACGAAGCAGGCTGCCGCACGCCTGGTAGTGAATTTCACCGAGCGTGATTACGATTGCCCTGAGAGATCCACGCACTTCGGTCTGAAGATTCTCCGCAAGACGGGAAAGAGCAAAGCGATCTGTGCCGACATGCGAAAAGACACCCACGCTTGCCAGGGCTCGCATTAGGCGGAAGAGCGAAGCGGCGTCAGCACCCGTGGCAGCGGCTAATTCAACATACGACTGCGGCCCGTCTTTCAGTAAGTCGGCAATGCCGAGCTTGGCCGCCACGTAGATTGCCTGGGAAATCCAGTAACCGGTTGTCATCTGGAACAAGTCGGGCGGGGACGGATTCTGTTCTTTCGTTGTCGCACTTTTCACTGGAAATAATCGATCTTTCACCAGTGGTTTCATCTCCGCCCACAAGCCCATCTTCCTGGCCCGCCGTAAAACCCGCAGGAGCGGCCACAACGCCCATCGTCGAGCTACCATCTGAGTAGTGCGACCTCCGCAGCCATTCCCGGTCCTAGCGCGATCATTACTCCCCAGTCTCCTGGCCGGGGATCGCCGTTCCGTACGACCTCGTCCAAAACAAACATGACGGTGGGAGAGGACATATTTCCGTAATTCCGCAAGACGGTTCTGGAGAAACGCAGCTGCTCGTCCGTCATGCCGAAATGCTTTTGAACGTTGTCAATCACCTTGCGGCCACCAGGATGTACAACCCAGAAGCCAACGTCAGATCTTGAAAGTCTGTGTCGCTGCAGCAACCGATCGAGTGCCCTTTCAATCATGGGACCAGCCAGATGTTGAACCGACGCCCCCAGCACGATTCGCAGCCTCCCTCCGCGATGTTGGAGCCCAACCTCATCGATCTGGTCCGTATCGATAAAAGTCTCGAAGTCGATGATCTGTGGATAGCGGCGATTAGCTTGCGGCCCAGCGGCCAGCAGCAAGGCTGCGGCGCCATCCGCGCAGATCGCATTACCGACAACGGTTTCGAGGGTGTTATCGACGTAGTAGCAAGCTGAGCAAATCTCGACGGCTAGCATTAATGCCTTGCGGCCCGGGTTTGCGCGAACGAAATCGACTGTCTGCTGCAGTGAAGGAAGGGCCCCTGCACATCCAAGCCCAAGGATGGACGCCCTTTGTATTCTGTTGCTGAATCCCATATGGGCGATGAGGCGACTGCCCACATCCGGACACACGTAGCCAGTGCACGTGCAGACTGCAAGGAAATCGACATCCTGAACGGTCGTTCCGGCTGCCTTCACACAGTTCAGAATCGCCTGACAACCTGTTTTCATGGCGCCGCGCAGATAACGCTGATTCAGCTGATCAGAGCTTTCCTCGCGATTCGGAGCACCTTCCAGATAAAAATGACGATAATCAATGTCGCTATTCAGAAAAATCTTCCGAATGCGCTCACTCTGATAGCCCGCAGCATGAAAGGTTTGCTCCTGGGTAAGCCTATCCGGCGGGTTTGCTGTTCCGATACCCATGATCACGAGGATGGTTCACCGGTCCCCCATCAATTCATGCGAGGTCTTCGTCTTGCCCTCGTGTTGCGCAGCATCGAATTCCGCCCCAAGTTGAGACTTGAAGCTGCGGCTTGCCTCTTCGAACTGAGCCTTAGCCCGTGCCACGCGTCCCAACAATGTGTGCAGCTGCTTTGGACCCAATACCAGCAGTCCGAGCATAAGCACGAACAGGATCTCCGTTCCAAGACCCACGATTCACCTCTTGGCCAAGTCTTGGTCGTTGGCAATGGCGGTTGTGGTGCTGACTGGCTTCTCTTCATCTTTCATGGCTGACTTGAAGCCGCGGATGCCCTCTCCGATTCCCTTGCCAAGTTCCGGGAGCTTTTTAGGTCCGAATACGAGCAGAGCAATTCCGAAAATGACTAGCAGGTGCATTGGTTGAAACAGTCCTTCAAACATAGGCACTCCTTAAGTTAGGGCAATGAGGCCGACCGAGCTCAGAGCGGCCAGTATTAAAAATGCAGGCGCCGTGACCAGTTGCTCGCCACAGCGCCTGCCAGCACAGCGGGAGAGAACACGCAAAAATCAAAACCCGCGCTTAACCGAGTCCGCTGCGACGGCCAGATCCATGGATAAATCAAGAAACTCGTCCGGTTGACCGATGAAAAGCCCATCGTCCGTGAAAGCCTTCACAGTGGCCACTGCGCCTCCATTCTGCGTCGAAGTCGGTCGGATCACCGAGCACCGAGGCAGATTCTTGCTGATGAAATCGCAGGGCTCAGGCAGGATCTTGTTGGTCTGGGTGAGCTCTGTTGCAGGGTTGTTGAGATCCGGAAAGGTTAGCCCGGTCACAGGATCGACCACACCGGCCAAAGGTTGAGCCACCGCGTTGCCGCCCTTGTCGTGCCACAACCCAAAGTGGTCAATTTCGACTCCGCCGATGCTCACCAGGATCCGCAGGACTGTCGGGTCGGTTGCCTTGAAGGCCAGCGTGGGATAGAGGCTCGCACCGCCCTGCTCGATAAACGCAAAATGAAATCCCGCCGTGTTGGCGATCGCTTGTATGCGCGCGGCATCGCGGCCTGTGATGGGAACCGTCGGATTGGTCGACGGAGGAGTATCAGTATCGTTTAAGGGAATAGCCGGTTGGTTCGCGATAACGAAAGGTCCCTTGAACACCTCCCCTAAGTCCGGGTTCTTTCCACTGCGATACCGGGTATACCAACTGAGGTCCACATTGAGGTTCATCAGGTTGGTAATCCGTTTGATTTGCCTTGCCCCGGTCGCCTTACTGCTCGGCAGTTTGCGAAATGGCTCAAGGTCAACTGGTACGACGCCCCTGGACTTTAAGAAAGCCTTAAGGAAGGCTGCATGGCTCAGCTCGTCATCAGTATTGTCGGTGATGTACTGCGGCATGTCGCCGTCCAAGTTTTGAAGCGCCAGACTGTAGGCTGGATTTCCTCCTATGAATTTCTGGAATTCTTCGCTCGCTTGTGCGGCTCCTCCGCCGGAAGGCCCGACTCCGCCGAGTTCCGCGTATTGGGTCCACAGATCACTCTCCACAATTTCGGCCCACAGCGCGAACTGCAGGAGCGCAATATCGCCTTTTGAAAGCTTGGCCGTGCTGGACGAGGTCTGCGCTGCACCTTCAGTCGCCAACAGTGCACCGGCTGACAGCGCTGCCCCGGCTATTCCGAGTCCCTTCAGAAACGAACGTCGCTTGACCACACCCTGCCAGTGACGTTGAACGTCTTCTTCAGTCGACGCAACAATTGCTTCGGATGAGTTTGTCTCGGACACCACCGCAGATGGAGAATTCTTTTCTTTCATGGTTGCGTTGCACTCCCTTTACTTAGAATTTTTGTTCTAGTGGTACTGTGCCTTAGACCCAACAACCAAACGACGAGATGCCCCAAAAGATGTCATTTGATTGTCAACTCTTTGGAGACTCGCGGTGACAACGTCGCTACGAAGTTGACAAGTAACACGAGACACTCCTATTTTCACTTTCCCTACCTATGAGCTTGTTCCGCTATCTATAAAACATCCCTAATCAACCGTTATTCCCGAATTCCACAAAATATTTCTCCTGATGAAACGAATCTCCAGAACCTTGCTCCGTCAATCGGTGGCGTCTTGGCCTTATCTGTGGGGGCATTACAGCGGCAATGGGGAAATCAGCGAGAGATACAGAGCGATCGAGGTCGACAGTTCAAGCAGCGCGCAAACAGATTCGTCGCCGGCAGGCCGCATGAATAACGCGGAAGCCCGGTCTCTGGACCTTCCGAAAAACGGGTCGAATAGATTGCTTACCTGCTTACCGATAGCGGACTATCAAGGAGTTGTCGATTGAATCACAGGGGCTAAGTACGACCCCTACTGTATGGAGATCGTCACGTATCGCGACATCATCGATATAGAGAGCTTTTCGGCGGGTCAAGTATTTTCAGGTCATTGAGCAGCTGATCGATTTGGGTACGATCCAATCGTGATTAGATTGAATAAGGACGTCTCTCCTGCCGATAGAAATTAATCATCATATGCGTAATAGAAGGCTACAACCAGTATGGCGGCCAATCCCATGAGCCCGTAAATGGTTAGTTCCAGCATTCTTATTTTGCCGTACATCTCCTTCGCTCTCGTCGACGGTCGGCCGTTCCGACATGTGGTTAAGGATCGCTGCCTCTGGCGCTGTACTACCGAAATGGCGCCACATACCATGCGCAGTATGTTCCCACGCCACTTGCTAGAACAATGGCCCAAAGCGCCAACTCCGTACGCATCCACAATTTCCACTGTTTGAACCGCAGCCAGTGCGGAAGAACGTTCGTGCCCGCCACGATAACGATATAGAGCCCCAAGAGCTCTGCCGTTATTCCCAGAACCGCATGGATGGTCGCGACGGCGTAGTACCTCTTATGGAGAACCTTAGTGAGCGCTGGCTTTACCTGTTGCTGGAACGATGGCCACATCACCGATCCGATCATCACTAAGTTCAAGAGCAGCACGGTCGTCTGGCAAATGCCGTGAGCTGTGTAGCGTTTGTGTCTGGCAAGAAGCGCACCTGCGATCAACGCTACTCCCATGATGAGCTGCACGACGAGGTTGAGATCTGCCCCGAAGGTGGCGCCGGTCCCGAGAAAACCTTTCACTGGAATGAAAACCAGCACGCTCGTCCGCCTCTCACGGATTCATGATTCTCAGTAGCCGGCAAACTCTTCCGTCCGAATGTCGTCTTCATCTACGCCCACCTCAGTTGAGCGTTTGGCGCGCCGTTGCCACCATCGTTGGCGGCCCAGCTATGTAATAGATCGGGCCTCGCAGGATTCCCACTCGTGCGAGCAGCATCTCCGAGCTGAAGTGTCCCGTCTCCCCCTTCCAACCTCGGTAATTCTTATCCGTGCGTGTGAGGATCGGAACGAAGAGGAACCTTGGATTTGCATGCTCTAACTCCCAGAGCTCGTCGATAAACGCGGCGTCTTCCACATAGCGGTTTGCGTAGAACAAGACAATGGGATGGCGCAGCTTCTCTGCTGTTGCGTAAGAGATCATGCTGAGGAACGGCGCGATCCCGATCCCGCCGGCAAGGAAAACAGCTGGCCTGGCCGTGTTTTTGTGGAGGCTAAAAGATCCCATGGGACCTTCAATCCTGGCCCGGCTCCCGATCGGCAGCATGGACATGGCCTGCTTGAAAGCTGTATTTCGCATGCGGGTCGTGACTACAAGCTTTTCGTCGGACGGGGAACTTGCGATAGAGAAGGTGTGAGTCAGTCCGTTTGGCAGTCCCGGCTGGGAACCCGATAGTGTCAGGTCAATATACTGCCCGGCCTTGAATACAAAGTGCTTTGGCTTTTCAAACTGAAATGCCATTGTGCCTTCAGCAACCACAGTTCGACCTAATAGCGCGCTTTGATAGTCAATCATCGCTATCATCCCTCGTTCGTTGATCGATCCCGAAGAGAATCCATGACTTGATGCCGGACGGCAAGCTTGGCTCTGCCGCGTGCCTCGCATCATCTTCTCTCGACATTGATAACGAGCCGGGCCGCCCTTTATTCCAGGAATCTCAGAAATTTGGGACAAATGCGCGATTAAGTGCACAGCCTTATTTGTCCCCAACTTCCGTTTCTTCCGAGGTGTCTCTCGCGGGACCCAACTACGCGCGCAGATTCCCTTTCTCGCTAACGTGTCTGCGAACACCACCTGATGCCACGTACGAAGGACCCATGCAAGGGGACACCGGAGTGTGCCCTTGCTGGGCTGTTTGCTTTAGTTGATGTTGATGGTTACGGGGGTGGAATGGTTTAGCGAGCCGGCTGTACCCGTCACCGTCATGGTGACCTGCGTTGCGGACGTCTGGCCTTTTGAACTGCTGCCGCATCCCAGGGCGAACATTGAGACGAGAAGCAGCACACCCAGTACGCTCGTCCACAGAATGCTCTTGCGTGTCAGCGGTTTCCGCTTGCGAGTGGCGAGAACGGTTCCGAACAGCCCTAGACCCGGCAGCAGGGTCGCTAGGCCGGGCATGCTATAGCCGGAAGCCGGCGGAGTCGAGGTAGCAGAGATGGTCAAGGTGGAGGATGACGCGCTCGACCCGGGAGAGATCGTCGTGGGACTGAAAGCACAGCTCACGCCAGCGGGCGCAGCACAGGAAAGCATAATCTGACCGTTGAATCCTCCCACTGCGCTAGCGCCGATCATAAGGCTAGCCGAACCGCCCGGCATGACAGTTACACTTTGGGCCGAGAGATTCAGAGAAAAACCTGGGCCGCTCACCGCCGTCGCGGGGACAAGGCTTGCGAACACACTGGTGGTGCTGCCTCCAGCCGGGAAATTGGGTTGGTTGCCGCCTCCAGCCGTAAGATAGAGAGTATTTGGATCACCAGACGGACCGCCTCCGCCAAACACCATATCCCACAAGCCGGGATTCACCAGCGTCTTGTTCGAAGAGTCGGTGAGCTGGCCGAGAAACTTCCCGGTTGTGTCGTACGCGTTGATGGTGCCATCGCCAAAATTGCCCACCAGGATTGCGTTCGGAAAGGTTCCGAATGTGGCTGGAGTTGCCACCACGCCCCAAGGCGCATTGAGCATGCCGCCGGCAGCGAAAGTCTTCACGAAATTGCCGTTTAAGTCGAAGATATCCACCTGCCCCAGACCAACTCCGGGCGTTGCATCGTGCTTGGCGCCATCCTGCATCGCATAAGCGACGTAGACTTGATTACCGATGACGTGGATGCCATGGGGAGCGAGACCCGCAGGAAGGGTTGGATCGGTGAACGAGCCGCCCAATGAAGTAAGGTTGAAGTTGCGATCGAGGACGTCAACTCTGCCGCTGTTGAAGTTCGCTGCCAAAAGGGAGGTGCCGTTGAGCAAGGCGAGGCCCTTGTAAACTGCGCCGCTGGCCGAGTTATCGAAGGCCACGGTTGCTGTGTTGCTGGCGCCGGTCCAGATGGCGACGATGCCGTCTTCGGTGTCGAAAATAAACTGTCCGCCGCCGAAGGAGGAGCCGTTGCCGTTGGCCACGTTTCCCGTCGGGCAGCCCGGGCTACAATTACCGTTTGGATTGTGGGCAGCTCCGGGTATGGTCACTACTAGCGCAGCATCTTTGTTGCCCTGTGCGTCATAGAGGGTGGAAGTGCCACCGTTGTTGTTAGCAATCCAGAAATCTTGTCCGGGGAAAATTGAGATTCCCCACGGATTCAACAGTTGAGTGTCTGTAGTATTGGCCACGCCGGCAGTATTGGAAACCAGGTTGGTCTGGGAATAGCCGGCTTGCTGGGCCCACATTCCCGAAGGAATGGCTAGCGTCACGAGTAGTAGTGCGAATGATAAGACTGCTTTTTTCATCTTGTCCTCCCATAACCTTACTTTTCATGTTTGCTTGCCGATGAACGCTGCTACTTCCCTGCCGCCACGTAGCCTGCTCGCCGGAAGGGGAAGGAATTCAGATCTGGACTTTTAGATTCTGAACACCCTCCCGCCACCGCGTGGCAACCTGATGTTGTACTCGACCTAGTTAGCGCCAGAGGAAGACGCGGTGCCGTGATCTTTCATCTGGGCCACCTGGGTCATCGCTCGTGGTGTCCTGATGGCATAGACGCCCCCCAGGGTTTGAACCTTGCTGAGAAAGTACTTGTCGCCTACATGCTCGAAGCTAAGCTCTGCGTGGTCAGCAGAAACTCCATTGACAGACGCAGGGCTGCCATCGAAAAACATAGGCATTACAAACACGCTGTTTTCGTTGTTGCGGATCGCGAGACTACGGTTTATCTCAGGCGATACACGACTAACGCTGTACGTGCCTGCGGGAAGGGTTTCACCCCCGGCCACAAAGTCGAACGGGACATTTACAGAGAGTTTGTCTATGTCCTGGGCACGGGCACTTATGCCCAGCCCAAGTAGGCAAGTCAGAGTAAGTACAACGGTCAATAATGATTTCTTCATAATTTCTCCTTTTGAATTGTTGTGAATCTCTTTTATTGAATAACTGCACTCATGAAACTTTATTCCGTCCGTGCAGAGCTTCGGTCGTCAAATACGTTTCACAACGTATATGGGATTAGACGCAGGGACCAACGCCGAGATGCGGACGAGATGTCACTTGATTGTCAAATCTTCGGCGCGCGCTAGTCTTGCAAACACGCACTGGCATAATGTCCGGGGAGGTTCGAACGAAGAGCACTGCGTAGCCTGGGGAGTGTTTATCTATTGCGACTGATAAAGCAAATCGAGCATGCCTGAAATCGAGCGATCCAGACGCTCAAAATCTCAAACATTTGGGCGGGGAGGCGGACAGGACATCACCGCGGTTCGACAGCGTTCGAGAATCGTCGTCCTTGCTGACGCCTGTCCGTTGCTGGGGGAAGGACCAACCCTCTGGTTCCCATTATCTTTGGATGGAGATCGCAGAGGCTGGACTCGCAGTTTACGTAGATATCGCTTCTTCCAACCTCAGTTCCTCAGCGGTGTGAACTTCTGGGTTCAACACCACTTCATCCCTTTCCTTTCTGAAGTAAGTATTCAGGAGTTCACGAAGCTGGAGCCGACCTCGCCATAACCGCGCCTTCACCGCGACCTGGCTCAAGTTCAAAACTTCTGCTGTCTGAGCTGTTGAAAGGCCTTCAATGTCCCGCAACACGAAGACAGCTCGCAAGACCGGTCGCAGCTCACTTAGGGTCTTTGTTAGAATGCCTCGTAATTCAGACGCCCTGTAGAGTTGCTCAGGATCAGGAGCCCAATCGGCGACTTCTATTGGGAGCACTTCTTCGCCTGCCTGATAATTCTCCTCCAGAGACACCTCTTTTGCCGCACGTCGCTGCTTTCGCAGCTTCATAAGCGCTTGGTTCAGAGTGATGCGAATCAGCCATGTTGAAAACTTGGAATCCTCTCTGAATTCGCCCAAGTGTTGGAATGCCTTCAAGAAGGCCTCCTGGACCGCGTCTTCCGAATCCTCCCGGTTATGGGTGATGTGTTGGGCGATCCGAAAGAGTTTGCGATCGTATCGCTTTACCAGTTGCTCGAAAGCAGCAACATCCCCGTTCTTGCTGGCGTGGACGAGATCCAGGTCATCGCTTGCCACTGTTGTCACCGCGAGTTGTGCCGAGTCTGCAGTCATAATTGGCTCAAGGCGCTTCGGAGAACATCAGCCTTGCCGAAACGCTTGGCCCTGCCAAGAATGGAAAGCCGATTCCAACGCAACGCCGACTGTAGGTTCGTGCCTTACTGCACCACGACCTTGCCCGTCATCTTCGGGTGGATCGTGCAGTAGTAGGGATACGTTCCCGCCTTGTCAAACGTGTGGGAGAATTTTTCATCCGTATCCAGCACCTTGGACTTGAACACACCATCTGTGCTGACCGAGGTATGGGGAATGTCATCTTTGTTTGTCCATGTGACCGTCGCTCCGACGGGTATCGTGATCGTCTCCGGCCCAAATACGAAATTGTCGATTTTGACCTCTGCATTTGCCGCGTGAGGGCTGATCATTCGCTGTGACGCTCGGTGACCCCGCCAACAGCAGCAGCATCGCAATCATCACCGGCGCGGCCAAACCCGCAATCAACACATTTTTCCTTGTCATTTTTCTATTTCCTTTCCAAGTTTGACTTCTTTGCTTGATTCCTTGTTTAGACCGGACCCATGGCGTTATCCGCGGATTGCGTTAACTGCCACCGGGGCCGCCGCCATTGCCTGAAGCCGAAGACCCCGAGTCTCCGAGCGGCGAATCGACGACAGCAAGGCTACGACCGCTGACCAGATAGTTCACATCTGTGATACCCAACACCCGTTGCAACTGGTCAGCTGGCACCTTCATGGGTCCGGCCGAGGGAGCTGATCCCGGGGCAGGTTGAGGAAAAGCCGTCGACATCGCAGTGTGGAACGAAACCTTGCCTTCGATCTTCTGCATGATCTGGTGAATATGGCCGTTTAACACCGTTACGGAACCGAAACGCTTGACGTAAGACAGGGCCCGCTCGCTGTCATCGGTTCCCCAGCCCCAATCTGGATAGATGGTCCACAGCGGAATGTGCGCGTAGAGCACAATCGGAGTGCTGGCAGAGCGGCCCTTGAGATCGTCCTCGAGCCACTCCAGCTGTTCGTTGCCGAGCGACCCCATGCCTCCAGCTTTCAAGTTTGCGACATTCACCAGACCAACGAAGTGCACGCCCTTGTGATCGAAGCTGGACCAGCCACTACCCTTTGTGCCTTTCCCATAGCGCTGGAGAAATTGCTCGCCGTTGTCACTGAGCATGTCGTGCTCGCCCGGCACAAAGTGGATGTCTTTCGCGGAAGCTCCTTTTAATACCTGGTCAAGCGTATCGAATTCACTTGGCTTCGAGAGCTGGCTCAGATCACCGGTGTGGATGATGAAATCCGGTGTGTGGGGCATGGCATTGATTTTGTTGATCGCCGTCTGCAAAGTGGCAGTGACGTCCGGATTGGCTGGCTTGCTAAAACCGATATGACTGTCGCTGATCTGGACAAAGCTGAAGTCCCCGCCTTTGCCGGCACCTTTGTCACCGCCTTTGGCGAATGCCCGAGACACCGGGATGCCGCCGCTCATGGTCCAGACCAGTCCTGTGCCGGCCCAGGCCATGCATTTCAGAAAACCGCGACGGTCAATGCCATCGTTGTTGAGGTCTTGCAATTTCTCGTCGATAAGATTGTTGCTTTTTGTCCGTCACTTGCCCTCCGTGGTTTGTAACGTTCTGATGTAATAACTGGCTCAAGTCGCTTTTATTCCCGGCGAAGTTGAGGCGCCAGTCGGCTCCTAATTTGGGGTCCTGATTCAGGTATATATTTGGGTCCCACTTACACCGTGGGGGAAACCATCCGAGCTCGACCAGCACGCCCGGAGTAACCACCAGCGCCAAATGCAGCAGTGGGATGCCCCTCAGCTTTTCCCCCTCCAGGCGATAGAGAGGCGAGGACAATACCAGCCGGTTAGTATTGAGAGTCGGCGTCTAAGCCACCAATAGCCGGGCATCCATCGATTTCCTTCCAAGACTCCCGGCCCTGCAGAAGTTCACTTGCATTTTTCCACTCAAGCAGGCGCATTCGCTGGAAACGGCCGTTGCGTCTATTCAGACCCTGAGCATCGACGCAAACGTAAATTCCATGCGCGGTTTGCTCTAAGACCCTGATCGCAATTTGCGATCCCTTATGTGGCGCCTCGAGGAGTACTCTCTTTTCGTCCAATTTCCGCGTCACATACCCATAGTCCCAAATGTCTTCTTTCCTCCTTCCGGCTTTGGCTGGATCTCGGGCGGAAGCGTTGTTATGTCCAGCTTCTCTACCAGAAACTCGGCCACCTTTTGCATGGGATAGGCCGCATTGTTTCTTGCCAGAGCCAACGACGCGCACGTCAGGGCGATCAATCCGCATAGAACCTTCATGATTCTTTTCTCTTTTCCGGACCAACTACGGCAGCTTTGTTGCAGTCCCAGAAAGCTCGGATACCGTTGCGATCAACCTTCTAACGAGAACCAGCTGGAAGAGCCGGCCTGGCGTCTATCCTGGTCCGTTCACACCGCTCAAAAATCCACCCAAATGGCCTGTCAGGGCGACGACAAGGATGCCTATAAACTCAATCGAGAGTCGGTACTTCGGGAAGGCTTCCTTGTCTCGCCTTGCGCGGAAATGTAACCACCAGACCAGCCAGATCAGCACGCTCGAAGCCCCCGCAAGCACTAAGTGCAGCAGCAGGACGCCCTTCAGTTTCTGCCCCTCCAGCTGGAACTGCCAGGCGAGGATACCCGTAGCGACGACCGGTACAGTCGAAATCGCTGCCCATAACAGGTTGTAATAGGCCGCATCCGCCAGTCCCCGGCGTCTCGTCCACTGCGCTATGAAGTCGAACATCACTGCCGTGATGAACAGTGCGATTGGAAAATGGATCAACACAACGTGTTGTGCGTGCTTGGCCAACAGTGCCGTCTTGAGATCGAATGGATTTACCATCACTCTGCTTCCTCCAAACTTGGGCGGAGGTTGCTGCCGGGAACGCCCCATCTGCAACCTCCGCCGCTATATCAATGCTGTTCTTCAATTTCCAAATGGCAAAGCGGACTCAGTTTGTTCGGGCCGGCGATCTGCTGGCTCCGAAACCACCCACAATCCGTCGCCGTTCAAGACATAAATGAAATTTCGCTCGTCCTGAAGCCACTTGATCACTCCCGAAAACTTTTGCACTACTCGAGGAGCGACTGGATTCGACAAATCCCAAAGTACCAGGTCGTCAGTGGAGGCACTCCGATGCATCGGGAGAACCTCGGTTTCGGCAATGACCGCCAAATTGCCAGTCAGGCTCATCCTGCTAGACAGTTCTGGGTCTGGCCACGGGATTACGGCAATCGCTTTCGGTTGCGTGGGCTTGCTGATATCGATAATCGAGACGCCTTGGTCTTTTGAATGCTCTACATAGAGGTAGTACTTGTCGTTAACCTTTCTCTGCATTGCCATGTCAACCGCCGATAGTCCGCTAAATGAGATGTGAGCGACCACATGGCTCTCCGCGTCATATCCTCTAGGCTTGTGCTCCTTCGCCGATGCATTGCTGACTGCCATAACCAACACGACAGTCAGAAGAAGAGCCAATGTGCGCGAACTGAATTCAATACATTTGATGGTTCTGATTTTGTTCATCGTCGCCTCCCGCGAAATGAGTCTCACTGGTAATAACGGACTTTCTAGTCTTTTATTCCTCGCCGTCAGAAGGGCTTGCTGGATGCTGGTGCTCGAGATTCATGGCCCCTGGTTTACGCCCCGCACTCATGACTGGCCTGAAAACCGTCGAAACGATGCTTTACTCCACCAAACAACTATTTTCTTTTTGTGAAGGAATAAAAGTGCTGCCCCGCTAGTTTAAGACTGTGTATTTGACCCACTTCGAAACTCAATCCGATTCGTTCGAAGAACTGGCGATGCCGCTCTTTGATCAGCTATACAACTTCGCGAACTGGCTAACGCGGAATCGGGAGGAGGCTGAAGACTTGGTCCAGGAAACCTATGCCAAGGCCTTGAAGGGCTTTCCTTCGTTTCGCTTGGGGACTAATTTCCGGGCATGGATGTACCGAATCTTGAGAAACACGTTCTTGACGTCGCGCACCGGATTGAAGGCCCAAATGACTCTGTCCCTTGATTCCGAAGAGGAAGAGCCGCCCGAACTGCCAGTTGAGGGCAACACACCGGAAACGCTCCTAATGGAGCGATCGAACCTCGAACTGCTGCGGCGTGCGATCGATGAGTTGCCGGTGTATTTCCGGGAAATTCTCCTCCTGTGCGACCTGGAAGAGATGTCGTACCAGGAGATTGCAGAAACGCTTTCCATTCCCGTAGGTACGGTGATGTCGCGATTATCTCGAGCCAGAAAAACATTACGTAATAGCCTGCAAATTTCAGTTTCAAAAGGATGAACCATGGTTTGTGAGTCTTGGAAGGCGACACTAGATACCTACCTTGACGGTGAGCTTCCGTCGGCGGAGATGCGCGCCTTCGACGTTCATGTGCACAACTGTCCTTCTTGCTCCGCAGATGCCCTTACCCGTCTGCAGCTGAAGCGCAATATTCAGGCGATTGGAAAACGCTTTACTTCCAGTGCGGAGTTCCGCAAGAGGATGCACCAGCGGATTGCGGGAAAAGCGCGACGGAACAGCTTCGGTTTTGCTTGGGTCGCGGCAACAACGGCCATCGCTGTTCTCGTAGCCGTCAGTTTGACGACCGCGTACAACGAACGGGGGGGAGTGCGTACAGAACAGGTCTACAGTGAGGTCGCAGACCTGCACGTGGCGACGCTGGCCAGCTCGTCGCTGGTGGACGTGATCTCCACGGATCGCCACACCGTGAAGCCCTGGTTCCAGGGAAAGATCCCCTTCGCGTTCGATTTGCCCGAGCTTAAGGACTCCGAGTTTTCTCTGCTTGGAGGCCGGATGACCTATCTTGATCAAGCGCCGGGTGCGCATCTGATCTACGATGTGCGGAAGCACCACATTTCTGTGTTCGTGTTCCAGGAACGGTCTTTGAGATTGCCAGGCAGGTTGAACGAGAATTCTTTCGCGCCGAAGGACGTGTCGTTCAACGTGGAAACATGGAGTCAGGGAGGGCTGCGCTATTTCGTAATCGGCGACGCGAGTGCGGCGGACATCGATGGTCTCGCACGATTGTTCAAAGGCGCGTCATAGATTGAACGGGGTAATTCTGATGGCTTGTGGCGATCTTCAGGATTCGGTCTCGAAATCAGAGAACTTATCGCCAGCAGCTTGTGCATGAGTGACGTGCTTTTACGGAATAGGTGTTGAGTCGGGACGGGCAAAGTTGAAACTGCCGACACCTCACCCCAAGTGAGCACTCTACGAGGCTGAGCCAGTCTCAACGCTGGTTCGAAAAGGAAGTTCGAACGGGTCCTACAACCAGCTCAATTTAGCCGCGAGCTGGTCGCAGGCATCTAACACAAAATCTTCTCGCATCGTATGACCGTGATCTGGAAGATAATGGCAAATTCTTGTGCACGAGGATTTCTCTGTCTGATATTCATCTTTGTCTCCTCTATTATTGGGTTCGCGCAACAACATGAGCACGAACCGCGTGCAACGCCCTCTGTGAAGCTTGGCAAGGTCTCGTTTCCAACATCATGTTCATCGCAAGCGCAGTCGGAAGTGGAGACTGGCGTGGCGTCGCTGCATTCGTTTGAGTACGACAACGCCATGCGACATTTTGAGAAGGCATTGCAGCACGATCCAAACTGCTCTATCGCTCACTGGGGAGAAGCGATGTCGCTGTACCACCAGCTCTGGAACGTCCCTTCGGAGAAAGATCTAGCTGAAGGCTGGCAGTTCGTGCAGAAGGCAGGAGCGGGCGCCAAGACGAGTCGCCGTGAGCAGGATTATGTTGAGGCAATGGAAATATTCTACAAACCGGGTAAGCAAAGCGCAGGCGAGAGGGCTGAGGCTTACTCAAAGAGAATGAAGCGGCTTCACGAGGACTATCCCTCCGATGAGGAAGCGACGGTCTTCTACGCGCTTTCGTTGCTAGCAACCGAGCCCCTAAATGACACATCTTTGCAGTACACGAAAAAAGCAGTGGGACTTCTGAATGGTGTGTTTAGAAACGATCCCGAGCATCCAGGCGTAGCGCACTATCTAACACATGCTTGCGATAATCCCAACATGGCGGAGGAAGGGCTGCCGGCGGCCAGACGGTACGCGAAGATTGCTCCGTCGTCTCCACACGCAATTCACATGCCGTCGCACATTTTCGCGCGGCTCGGTCTGTGGCGCGACGATATCGCTTCCAATCTTGCCTCGGTTGCCGCTGCAGAGCACAGCCGTTCGGGAACCGAAGCGCGCCTTCATCCGATGGATTTTCTGGAATATGCCTACTTGCAGACTGGTCAGCAAGAGAAGGCTCGAGCAATCGAAGCGGAAGCTATTGCCGTGAGAAACGAGGGCTTCACCAGAGGCTTGGAACCGTATTATTTCTACGTGCAAACTCATTTTCCCGCGCTGCTCACATTAGAAACGAAAGATTGGAAGGCGGCGGAATCACTGCAGCCGATTGCCGGTGCAGAGCCTCGAGTCCAGGCAATTACCTATTGGGCACAGGCGGTTGGCGCAGGCCACTTGGGTGATGTCGCCGTAGCCCGGGTTGCGGTTCATGGCTTGGATGGAGCGATTGAGGCCGACAAGAAGAACCACCCCGATTCGCCAGTCCCACCCGTAGATACAAATAAGAATGAGGCACACGCCTGGCTTGCCTTTGCCGAAAAGGACAGTGCTGCTGCGTTCGAACTGATAAAACCGGTAATCCAGTTCCAAGACCAAGTGGGTAAAGGCGAAGTAGAACTACCGGCACGGGAAATGTACGCGGACATGTTGCTCGAACTAAATCGCCCCGCCGAGGCTCTGGAACAATACCGCCTCTCGTTGAAGTCTGATCCTAACCGTTTTAACGGACTGTACGGGGCAGGCCGCTCTGCTGAGCTTACTAATCAGGAAGCCCTCGCGGCCACTTATTACAAACAGCTGCTCGATAATTGCGATCAGGGCACAAATTCGGATCGTCCAGAATTGCAGCACGCCAAGAAATTCGTCGCCGAAAGCGCGAGTGCGATGATCGAATGAAGCTGCTGTTCCACCAGAGGGCTAGCGTCCGCGTTCGGGGTGCTGAGGAATCCGGTCTAGAGAGATTGAGCTGGCCCGCGCAACTCCTGAAAACCAGCAATTTCAGCAGCTTAGGATTGAATCGCGTCCAATGGGATGTTCACGCTCGATCAAGGAGTTTCTAGGGCTGGCGAGCGAATGACGGGCAACTCGAAATGCCTCTCGATGGGTCCCGATTAACGCGCGGGCAGTCATTGACGGGTAACCCCTGGATTATCAGCGAGTCCGGAAGCACTCAAACGAAGCCTAGAGACGGACTTCGATTGATTGGCAGTCAGTCGACTGGCATGCTGGAGCGCTGCGGAGTGACTGGCGAACTACCTTCCGGGCTCTCGCCAGGCGTGACATAACAGTTCCGATAGGGATCGACAATATTTCCGCGATCTCTCCGTAGGACATCTCCTCCACCTCACAAAGAAGGAGGGTCTCGCGGTAGTGCGCCGGCAGCTCGTCGATAGTGCGTTGCACTCGTTGGATATTAGATCGATCCATCAGAATCGTCTCGGGGGTCTCGGTAACAACTGCCAGTTTAGGCACTTTTTCTTCCAACTCGAGGGTGTCGATCATGCGCCGCTCGAATGTCTTGCGCGAGCTTAGAAACGTGTTCCTCAGGATGCGAAATATCCACGCCCGGAAATTGGTGCCGGGCTGGAACGATGAGAAACTGCGCAAAGCCTTTAAATAGGTCTCTTGTACAAGATCCTCGGCATCGTACGAATCGCGCGCAATCCACCGCGCGAAGTTGTAAAGAGAGTCAAACAGGGGCATGGCCAACTCCTCGAACCCTCCCGATGATTGATTTTCGTGTGAGGATAAACTCCCGAATCCGACCAACACTTTCAGTCCAGATCCAATACTCTTCATTTGCCTTCTCCCGCTCGCTGCCGAATTTCGAACTGCCAGTCGCGAGCATTGCGTGACAATCTGACGTGCCCGTCATCTGCCGTCAACTCACTGAGAATTTTTTCCATATACCCGTTTCATTTCCCTGCAACTAATTGCTGGCTAATGAATTAGCTTCGCATATATCCTGAACCGGGAGTCTGCGCGCGAGTGCTAGACTTCCCTGCTTAGCCTAAAGCGCCATGGAACCCCTGCGGCCCACCTCCGTCGTGCGATTCGGAACCTATGAGGTCTCTCTCCAGTCGGGCGAAGTGCGCAAGGCGGGGATGAGAATCCGAGTGCAGCAGCAGCCTATGAAACTGCTGGAGATCCTTCTGGAGCGTCCGGGTGAGGTCGTCAGCAGGGAGGAATTGCGCGGCCGGGTCTGGACGAACGAGACCTTCGGTGATTTCGACCAGGCTCTCAACATCGCGATCGCAAAACTTCGGAGTGCGCTGGAGGACTCGGCTGAGAATCCGCGTTTCATCGAGACTCTGCCGAAGCGTGGCTATCGCTTTATTGCCGACGTGTCGGTTGTCAATGCAGACCCCCATCCCGAGAAATCGGTGTCTCGCGCCGGAGAACTGCCTGGCTCACAAGAAAAGAAGATAATGGCTGGGCGTGAGACTCAACGCGACGGGCTGACCACTATGACCGTTGCGCCCAAACGCCGGCTGCGGCCGATGGGTGGGGTCATCGTTGCTCTGGCGCTGGTCCTGATTTTGTCCATCCTGGTAGCGTGGCTATTTCGTTCGCGTGGCCGTGCCCCGATGGGCATCCGATCCCTAGCGGTGCTTCCCCTCGAGAACCTCTCTGGCGATGCTTCGCAAGGTTACTTCGCCGACGGGATGACCGACGAGCTGATAACGGATCTGTCGCAGATCAGCGCTTTGCGGGTGATCTCCCGCACTTCTGTAATGTTATACAAAGGGGCTCGTAAACCTCTGCCGCAGATCGCTCGTGAGCTGAATGTGGACGCCGTGGTCGAAGGCACCGTGCTCCGTTCTGGCGACAAAGTCCGCATCACGGCCCAGTTGATCGATGCCTCTACGGATGAACATTTGTGGTCCCAAAGCTACGAGGGTGAGTTGCGCGACACTCTAGCGCTCCAGAACAGAGTGGCTGGAGCCATTGCAGATCAAATTCGGATCAATTTGACTCCGCAGGAACAAGCGGCGCTGAAAAATGTAAAGGTCGTCAATCCGGAGGCCTACGAGTCCTATCTCAAAGGACGCTACTTCTGGAACAAGCGCACGGCGGAAGGTTTGAAGGTCGCGCTGGCTTATTTCAACCAGGCAATCGATGAGGATCCGAATTACGCCCAGGCCTACTCCGGCTTAGCTGACACGTACGCTTTGTTGGGAGACTGGCAGTATGCAGTGATGACTCCCAAGGAGGCATTCCCCAAAGCGAAGGCGGCAGCGACCAAAGCTCTGGCTTTAGATAGCACCCTCGGGGAAGCTCACAACTCGCTAGCGTTCATCTTGGATGGGTTCGACTGGGATTTGGACTCTGGCGGGAAGGAATTCCAGCGTGCCATTGAGTTGAACCCAGGCTACGCAACTGCTCACCATTGGTATGCTTGGCACTTGAGTCTATTGGGTCGGTATGACGAAGCGATTGTGGAGATGAGAAAAGCGGAAAACCTGGATCCGCTATCTCTTATCATTAACGCCGATTTGGCAGAGCTCCTGGTCCTTGCGCACGTTTATGACGAGTCCATACGACAAAGCCGCAAGACGATCGAAATGGATCCTAATTTCGCTCTCGCACACAATCAACTCGCCCAAGCATACCTGCAAATACACATGTACGATGAAGCGGTCGCAGAACTGCAAAAAGCCGTCCAGCTTTCTGGGCGTAGCCCGACATGCATAGCTAATCTTGCTCGTGCCTTTGTCGCATCCGGCAACAGGAGCGAAGCGGTCAAACTGCTGAAAGAGTTGAAAAAGCGCGCCAGCCCCGGATATTCAAATGCTTCGGAGATTGCCATGATCTATGCATCTTTCGGAGATATGGAACAAGCGATGAGTTGGCTCGAAAAAGGCTACGAAGAACGATTTAACCCGGGCGTGCTGTTGCGTCCCGGCTTCGATCCTCTCCGTTCTGACTCGCGTTTCCAAAACCTCCTGCACCGCATTGGCCTACCCGGGTAAGGCCGCGTTCTTTGTGCCTTTTGACACCTACCATTTGTTCCTCCCTCATTCCCCGCCGTTATCAAAATTGAGAATCCGTAGGAGCAACTCCTTTTCTCTTTATTGTCCTAAAATCCCACCCTCTGCTGGGCCGGGCTTCCGTGATGACGCGCCTCCAGGAACGAAGGGCTTGTTGCGAGAGCAGGCTTCCGGCAACAGCGAGCGCGACGACGATCACGTTAGATTCACAGGGTTACTTAGCGCTCCTGCGCTCGGGTCTGAGTGGGAGAACGTTGTGCTTCTCGCACAGGCAGGGCCGCTTAGTCTCGCGTTCCAGTAGGCCTGAATCGATACGGGAACCCGTTCTCCATGTCAGACACGATCAATCCCTCTGCATGAAGCCATCCCCCCGCTTCGGACAGAGCCAGATTTATTTCGTTTTTGCGGTGCCGCGCGTATTGCGGCTGACCGGAAGTGAAATACCCCTAAAGTTCTCTTTTGCAGGTTACCGGTGCGGAACTTCGGATCGTTACGCTTCTTCAACAGGAAGAGCATCTTTTCCGCCAGTTCTTCGGGCGTCAGTGCCATCAACATCTGCACGTCAAGAATAATCCGGGGTAGTTCGTACATGAACGCACCCTCAGCCGATTAATTCTCGTTTTCACTTTCATTCTTTCGGCACAGCAGGCAGCGGTTCGCCGGCCAGTCCTTTCTTGACGAGGCCGGACAGATAATCTGCGAACGGAACAATATCCTCGCCGGCGCTCGCTTTTTCGAGCGCCTCCATGTAGATCTTGCGGTCCCCGACGGGTATCACGGTCCACGGATACCCGCCCGATGCCATCATCAGATTCATCAGGAAGCGCCCCATGCGGCCGTTCCCGTCTATATAAGGATGGATGTATACGAAGACAAAATGCCCCAGTACAACGCGTACGGCCGGTTCCTTTTCGCTGCGCAGCAGGTCGAACAATGCGGGCATGATATCTCTAACGGCATCGCGGTTCAGTGGCACGTGCATGGAGCGGCGAATGTAGACCTGGCCGTTGCGATAACCGGCAAGGTCGGCGGGTTTTAACAAACCGGCCGCCACGCTGGGGCCAAACATTTCCCGATACCACGTTCCGTGATCTCCATCCGCGACCAGGCCGGGATTCTCGCCGTTCAGGACCCTTCCCATGCTTTTTTGAACAGCCTGATAGGCTTGCCAATACCCGAGCGCGGCCATGGCATCCCGCTGTCCCCGGTCCTCTTCATTCGCCTCCGGATTCCACGTGTTGCTCCGGACGCGTTCAATCAGTTCACGGCTGACGCGATAGCCTTCGATCGACAGTGAATGATAGGCATCGGTCACGTAAGCGTCATCGACGCGTTTCATGTAAGCGCTGATATTGCGGGGCAACCCCGGCGCCTTCGGAAACCGTTCGATGGTTGGTTCACGCATCTTCTGCCACAACAGCCGTATGCGGTTCACATAAGGAGAGGTTTCGCGGGCGGGCAAAGAGAGTGACGGCTTGTCCGTAAAGGGATCGGTTTCACGCACATCGTACCCCGCAGCACTCATGGTCTTCGTAATATCGTCCGCCATGCGGTCGCGTCCGCCGTTGCGGAAGGCACCGGCAAGGCGGCCCGCAATCGTGCTGTGGCCGCCGTTCAACAATTTCGCCAGCATTCCGGATGCGTCTCGTACCGTGGCCATGGCCGCGCGCGCGTCAGTCGCATGACTTGAAAAATATTGCGGCGAACACTCGATGAGTGCCGATTCGAGCGAGAAAAGACGCAGCCCTTCTTTTTCGTCCCGGTCAGCCTGTTTCGGCAGAGCGGCCCGCAGGTCCAGTAGGGACGTTCCGTGCGGCAATTTGGTCACGTTGTTCTTACCTTTGGAAGATCGGACGACGAGCTGCCGGGGAACTGTCCAGTTCCCGCCGTGAAGGGAGAGCGACTGCTCCGGCGACAGAGACCAGTTCCGGCCAAACCGCGTTTCCAGATAAACAGCAGCGAACCGCCAGAACAATGCGTACCACGCGGTGCTCTCCCCCTTTACCTCGTCCGGGCGGCTGGGAATGTACCATCCCTTTATCACCCCCTGCAGAAAGCCGTTTGTCAGGAGGCGCTCCCGGTGGGTGCGCGTCATGTCTTTCGCCCGTATGGCGGCGCCGTTGGCATTCTGAAGGCCGTGGAGGATTTCCAGGGACTTGCCCAATTTTTCCGAAGGTGAAGCCATGGGAGTCTTTCCTCGTTAGTTTTTGCTGCCTTACGCATATTAGTTTAATGTGTTGTGTATATATTAGTCTATTGTGTTGTATCGTAATTAGTCTTTCATGTCGAGCCACTGTTAGTTTTCGTGCCATAACTATTGCCAGCCTTGCCCAAATCGACCCTTCTACCGTTGCCATCGCAGCCCGTCACCGACCCCCGCCCTGGTCGGAAGTGCAGCCCAGCACACCGCGCAGATGGAGGTCCCGTCGACATCGGCATTTAGCGTAGCCATTGCCCGAGAAATCCAATTTTCGCAGCAGGAAGCCTGCGCCGGCGCCGACGAAAACAGCGGCGACAAAGGAGCGCCGCCGTTACACAACAGGGCGCGCAATGTTCAGCCCAACATCAAAGTTCGCAGCGAGACCCTGGATGCTTTTTACAACATCGCTGACGGACAGAAGTGGGTTCTAGACGAAACGCTGGAAAGAGCGGTAGCAGCACTGGAGAGAGAGCTAGGCGCGACACCGGGTCAGGGACGATAGTTCCACAAAATAATCACGCCCGCCGTGCGCGGGGACGCCCGTTCACATCGACCGAGACCGGGCCCATTCTCTGGTTAGAACGCTGCCCTGTCACCTAATCCCCGCAAATTCCTGCCCCAAATTCGCAGAGAAAAGAATAAGGAGACGTGGCTCCTAGGAGTCCTATTTTCGGTAAATGCCGCGATCCAGCCCTTCAAGCAGCTGCGCAGCACGGATAGCGAAGGTGTCACAAATGCGGAGCATAGTCGTCATCGTGATCGGCCTCCCCGCCTCAATTTGTTGCCAATGGCGAGCGGAAAAGCCAAACCCGATCATATCTTCTTGGGTGAAACCGTTGGATGTGCGCAGCTTCTTTACTCGCTCACCGAAAACGCGAAAGAATTGTTTCTCATCAACCAAGCCTGTCTTTTAGGCGATTCGTGGCACGATCACCACGAGCGGATTAGCTGGATTAGGGTTTGATTGAAAGTCCGGATAATTGTCGGGAACGATTACTGTTCCACCACCACGGGACGGGGAAGACCGCGAACCAGCATCGACACAGGAACGTCTAGTGCAACTGTGACTCGAAGAAGAGTCTTCATCGTAATCGGTCGGCCTTTTTCAATTTGTTGCCAGTGTCTCGCAGAGAATCCAAAGGAAATCATATCTTCTTGCGTGTAGTGTTTTCTCACCCGGATAGAGCGAATCCTGCTGCCCAAGGCTCCGAAGAATTTGGTCGCGTCTAGCACGTAGTTCCATTAAGGGTCGACACGTGCAAAAACACCACGAGCAGAATAGCTGGACAACGAAATGCACAAGGTGCAATATGTACCGGGACGGTGCGCGCAAGCTCGTCGACGCGTTCAGCTCCAAACCTCGCTCTTTCGGAACCATGCTTGGTAAGTACGACCGAGTCCGCTCCAAGAGGAGGATAGTTTTGTAAGTAATTGCTAATGAAAAGCGGTACGTTTTGCGACATGTGTGAAATCGCCTGGGTTTGTTAAAGGCTATCGAAAATCTGCCAAAGAAAATCGACGGGCCCGACTCGGGGCAGCCGAAATGTTTCCCGGTGGTAGAACCTTCTCGACGCCGAATCCTGGCCAAGCATTCCATGAATCCTTCCATCACAATTCGCTTGCCTAGGCTCGCGATGCCCGCCGAAGACGCCCAAAGGGCGGCTTCGGTCTCCTCCGCAGTTGTAATGCCCGAGATCTCGGACGAAGCCCTTATGCTTCAGGTCTGCGAGGGAAGCATGGAAGCGCTGGGAGCCCTTTTCCTTCGCTATGCCCGGCTCGTCCGGGGGATATCTTTCCGGGTGCTCCGTGACTCCTCTGAAGCAGATGACATGGTGCAGGATGTCTTCGTTTGGGTTCATCGAGACTGCACATCATTCGACAGGTCCAAAGGTCCGGCTCGGTTTTGGATTCTCCAAATGGCCCATCGCCGGGCGATCTCGCGACGCCGTTATCTGACAACCCGTCACTTCTACACAAGGGTTGATCTTGACGATGCAGAGAGTGAGCTTGCGGATCTTCGATCAACCCCTGCGAAGCTCGATGACTTGATTGATGCGGGCCTCGAACATGACCGTCTTTATGGGGTATTTACGGCCCTCTCGGATGACCAACAGAAAACCCTGCGCCTTTTCTTTATGGAGGGCTATACACTTGATGAAATTGCAGCGAAGCTTGGTCAATCCCGAGGGAATATCAAGCACCATTACTTCCGGGGCCTGGAGAGGCTACGAAAGGAGGTTTTTGGTAGCAAATTGCCGGGCTGGCGAGCACTATGAAGAAAGGTCTTGTCCAAACTAGTGGACTGTCGCAGAGTAACCATTACTAGGACTGTTAGCATCAAAGCTGTCATGGCTACTGGCAGCGAAATCTTACTCATCCAAGCAACAGCAGTCCGATCTAAGCAGCATCGCTCAGTCCCGTTCTCTGCCCGCCGGATATGTGTTTCGCGCCAAGTTGATTCTGATGCTGGCGGAAGGCGCGTCCTTCAGCGCAATCAAGCGACAGCTCCAGACCACGGCGCCCACCATCGTTCGCTGGAAGCAGCGCTTCCGGCAAAACGGACTCGAGGGACTGGACACCTATCATCCCGGCCAAGAGCCCAGTGTGCTGACTCCCGCTCTGCGCGCCCGCATCCTGTCCGCCACGCGGAGAAAACCCAGTGACGGATCCACCCACTGGAGTTGCCGCAAACTGGCCTCCGCGCTGGGCGTCAGCAAAGACGCCGTGCATCGCGTTTGGCAAGAAGCGGGCCTGAAGCCGCACCGCCTCGAACGCTACATGGCCAGCGACGATCCTGAGTTCGAAACCAAAGCGGCTGACATCCTCGGCCTTTATCTGCACCCGCCGCAGCACGCGGCCGTGTTCTGCGTCGATGAGAAGACCGCCATTCAGGCCTTGGATCGTCTCGATCCCGTTCTGCCTCTCTCGCCGGGACGCGCCGAACGTCACGGCTTCGAGTACTATCGCCACGGCACGCTCTCCTTGTATGCGGCGCTGAATACCGCCACCGGCCGCGTGCACGGCAAAACCGCCGCCCGCCATACCAGCCGCGAGTTCGTCGCCTTTCTCCACGAGGTGGTCTGCCCTGTGCCCGCCTCGACAACGGATTCACATCATCCTCGACAATCTCTCCGCCCACAAGACTCAGGCGGTCCGCGACTTCCTGCAACAACATCCGCGAGTCCGGTTTCACTTCACCCCCACCTACTCGTCCTGGCTCAACCAGGTCGAGATCTGGTTCGCCAAGATCGAACGCGAGGTCATCGCCCGCGGCATTTTCACGTCGGTCTCTGACTTAGCTCGCAAACTCCGCCGCTACATCAACGCCTACTCCGCCAACGCTCGACCCATCCAGTGGAAATACTCCGACCCCACCCGCCGCGTCCGCGGTAACGAATTCACTGCGACAGGCCACTAGTGCCGCTGGAACGTTCAGTTCGCAGCATACGGCCAGAAACGCAGTGGCATCTTTTTGCCATGTTTTCTTATCGAAGTCAACCGCTAGGAACCAGCAGGTCTCATCCTGCAGCAGCGGATAAATGCCGATGGTGTGATCTCCGACCAGGTGCCCACGCACCACCTCGTCGGTTAGCGGTCTAAACTTCCGAGTCTGCCGGTCAACCTTCTTGCGGTCCTCGTCTTTGGCGCGAAGATAGGCTTTCCAGTCACGATCTGCCTTGGGCATATACCCAGATCGCCCGTCGGCGTTCTTCCAGCGAACAGCATAAACATCGTCACGCCCGTGAAAAAGGTTCCGGAACAATGCGATTCGTTGTTCTGCCTTCAAGACAGGGGTACCAGTACTTGGTGGCGCGCTCGTTGCGGCAGGAATCCCGTCAGTGAACGGAATTCCCGGAATCTGTATGCCGTGCTCTTGCAAGAGACGCTGGAGGCGAGCATTTTCTTCCCGCAGGCGCCGCGTCTCAGCAAGAGCAGACTCGAGGTTCAGCAGCTTGGGATCAGGTTCTCTCATGTGGAGCCATCAGCACCCCTCTGATGTCAGCTACTCGTTCAGGAAATAATCTCACAATTTGCGGACGCTGCTATGTGTCAGCGGAGGGAGCCGGAATGGTGTCATACGCACTGCGCTTTCGCGCTTTTCACGCTAGTATGCAGTGACAGATGCCCCTCAATTGTGCCGGAAGGACGTCCCTTTACCCTACGTTCCAGGCTCGATAAATAGAAGATGACCAACATGGTCATATTAGCTATAATTAGAGTATGAGAACTGTGAATATCAGCGATCTAAAGGCGCAGCTCAGCGCTCACATCCAGTTCGTAAAGGACGGCGAAGAGGTATTGGTCTGCGACCGTAACAAGCCTGTAGCTCGGATTGTGCCCTGCCATCTCACGGATCACTCCGAGCAGGAGCAGCGACTGGTTGCTCGTGGCGTTCTCACGCTACCCTTGAAGAAGCGGCCTGCGTCGGTCTCATGGCCTGTGCCGCCGGGCAGTGTTTCCGACGAAGTTATGGAGCAGGTGCGGCGGGAAGAACGGGAAAGCCGGTAATGCGAATCCCGGCCTTCTGGGATACCAGTGTGCTGGTTCCTCTCTGTGTGCGGCAGGGCATCACGCCTGGGGCTATTGCCCTGTATAAGGTCCACGACGCTGTGGTCTGGTGGGCTACGCCGGTCGAGATTGCGAGCGCCCTTGCCCGACTTGTGCGGATGAAGCAACTCAACCCCAGCGACTGGACTAGGGCGCGTAAACTGGCCAAAAGGCTTACCGATTCATGGTCCGTGATTCAACCGTCGGACGCCTTACGTGCGAAGTCAGGACAGCTTGCGGATCGCTTCGATTTGCGCGCCGCTGACTCATTTCAGTTGGCGGCTGCTTTGGAGTGGTGCGAGGATGCTCCTCAAGGGCGGGTTTTTCTGACCGCCGATCAAAAGCTGAGGGAAGCGGCACTACTCAGCGGCTTCGATGCCAAGCAGATGTGATCGCTGAAGCAGGCTCTTTGTTCCCTTTGGATTGGATTCGTTCCCCTGCGCGTTACTCTTTCTTCCAACAGTTGCCAGCCTAGTTCGGACGCGCTCTGTTCGGTTCTGGGATGGTCGGAATCCTGCTAAATTCATGCACACACAGGCAGAACTCCAACGAATTACAACCAGTTTGCAGGCTGTCTCAGGCTGTCTTGAGTGAGATCACGACGAGAGTTCGAATGAGCTGCGCAGGGCCAATCAGAATTATTGATGGACGGGACGGTGCTGAGGCGGATGCAGGAGCGATCGGTTACGAATGCTGGACCGAGCTCGATTTAACAACGAATTAAAACGCAAGTACAATGCGCATGCTGAGTTCAGATCAACGATCCGCCCGTCGGGGGCAAGGGCACCGATGCGGGATCGCCGCACTGGATCGTCAAGAGTAATGAATCGCATACTGGGTACCAGGGAACGCAACACCAGAAGTGTACAAAGCGGTATTGGGGTTGTCCACCTACGGGCCGCGGTGAAGACTTTTTCGAAAGGTCTCTCAATGCGACTATATGAAGAGCCGCTGCGCGCATCAGGAGCATGAGAGAGTGGCGACTGCAATCGAAGAGGTCCGCTCTTCGCTGAAAGGAACATTTCACGGAGACCTGCTCGGTCCCGCCGACCCTGCCTACGCGGACGCACGCGTGATCTGGAATGGCATGGTTGCTCGCTCGCCGGGTCTGATTGCGCGATGCGCGGACGTCGCTGATGTGCAAGCGGCAGTCCGGGCCGGCGCCACCACCGGCGTGTTAGCCGCATTGCGCTGCGGGGGGCACAGCCTTGCCGGCTTCAGCACCTGTGACGGCGGACTGGTAATCGACCTTTCCAAAATGCGCCACGTGACCGTGGACCCTACAGCCCGCCGGGCACGCTTCGAGGGCGGCTGTCTTCTTGGTACGATCGACACGGCCACCCAGAACTACGGACTGGCCTTTCCCGCCGGCGTCGTATCGCACACGGGCGCCTCCGGCCTGATTCTAGGAGGTGGATTCGGCTGGTTGACTCGGCTTCACGGGCTTTCCTGCGATAACGTGGAAAGCTTTACTTTGGTGACCGCTGACGGCACAGTAGTGCGCGCCGATGCCAACGAAAACTCCGACCTCTCTTGGGCCCTTCGCGGAGGCGGTGGAAATTTTGGAGTTGTCACGGAATTCGAAGTACGCATTCATCCGGTGACCTCTGTCGTTCTGGGCGAAGCGTATTACCGTGAACCCGACATTCCGCGCTTCCTGCGCAGTTGGAGAGACTCGCTTCCGGAGGTGCCGGACAATTTGAGATGGAGTGTTGCCTTGCGTCTCGCCCCGCAGACAGAGAACGTGCCGCTCGAAATTCGTGGCCGCCCTGTGGCAAGCGTCGCCGCGGTTTGGGCAGGGGATTCCGAAAAAGGTCTCCGCTATCTTGATCACATTCTCTCCATCGGCTCCCCGGTTGGAGTTACCAGTAGAGTGATGTCCTACGTTGCGCTGCAAACCATCGCAGACCATGAGTTCCCTCCCGGCCGCCGCTACTATACAAAATCCGGCTACTTTAAGACTCTCGACGACAACAGTATTGATCGCATGGCGTCCTCGTTGGTGGACATCCCGTCCCCCGACACGCAGATCGAACTCGCCTATCTCGGCGGAGCCACCACCCACATGGCCGCGGAAGATACGGCCTTTGGCGATCGCAATTCACCGTTCGTGACCAATTTGCTTGGAAACTGGGCCGACCGTTCCGGCGACGCCTCCAATATCGCGTGGGTGCGCTCTCTCTTCAGCGAGCTGCGCCCTGCCATGACACCGGGCGTCTATATCAACTTCATGAGCAGCGATGAAGATGATCGCGTGCCGGAAGCATACCGTGACCGGTGGGAGCGCCTTATCGGCGTGAAGTCTCGCTACGATCCCAACAATTTTTTCCGCTTGAACCAAAATATCCCAGTCCGAAAAGGCGGGTCAGGCACTGAAGGCAGGTAACTTCTCTCCTCGGTAGTGACAGCCGGTTCTCGTCGCTACGGCGACTTCTCCGCAAGAGGTCTTCCGACAGCCAGCTGCAGGACCTTGTCCTTGGAGCCGACGATATGCTCATACATGAGCTTCCGGGCTGCTAGGGGATCGCGACGGTGGACGGCAGCGAGGATTTCGGTGTGTTCCCGGGCCGGAACTTCGCCGTAGTAGCCGATATCGATGGCGGCAAACATGATGCGTTCCATCTGGCAACGGACCTCGCGGATGGCGCGCAACACCAGCCGGTTGCGGGTCAGTTGGGCGATGCCGACATGAAATTCGGTGTCGGCTTCGATAAAGTGCTCGTAGCTGGTCCGGTCGTCAGTACGATACTGGACACCGACTAACCCGCCCAGGCGCTCCATCAGCGCGGTGTCGGCCCAACGCCGGGCTGCAAGTTCGGCGCAAAACCCCTCGAGCTCCGCCCGGTATTCGTACATCTCGTTGAGTTCGTGAATGGTGATGTGGCCGACAAAATAGCCCTTGTTGGGCACGAGGCGCAGCAGGTTCTCCTGCTGCAGTCGCATCACCGCCTCGCGGACCGGGGTGCGGCTGCCCTGGTAGCGCTTGGCCAGGACCTTCTCGTTGATGGCCTCGCCGGCCTGGAAGACGCCGTGAATAATGTCGCGTCGAAGCTGCTGATAGACCTGTTCCGCCAGCGTGCTTCGCGGCGGCGCCACAGCAGATGACGATTGCGATGCCCGGCTACGCGCCCGATTCAGGTGGCCGGAGCGGAACAGCGCTGTTTTTGGCATCTTAGCCAAAATGACCTCACTGGCGAACCAGAGTTCCGCGCCGGATGCCCGGCCGCGGCGTTGTTAACGCCTACCCGTTGTTAGCCTACCATGGGACGTGAAACGCGCAATCCCGCCGCAGTCCTGCTACAAGTGGTATACCACATGCATACCGATATGAATACACTTGACATGCATCTAGCCCCTGGGATAGCTTTTGGCCCACTCCCGGTCCGGGCTCCGGTGAGGGGTGATTTTGAGCGTGAAACCACGGACGCGCCTGGACCGGGTGATGATTCGTGCCCCCCATACTTCGAAGTGAGAAGCGATTTTGACTAATACGACAGTCGCCGCAATCCGGTCCCAGTTCCCGGTCTTCAAAAAGAAGATCTACCTCAACAGTTGTTCCCAGGGAGCGTTGTCGGAACGAGTGGAGGCAGGATTTCTCCAGTATCTGCGTAGTTGGCACGAACAGGGATCGCCGTGGGATCTGTGGGTAGAGCAATACGAAGTGGCTCGGAGCCTGTTTGCGCGCTTCATCGGCGCCGAGCCGGATGAAGTGGCGCTGGTGGCCAGTGCCTCGGCCGGAGTCAACTCGATTGCCAGCGCGCTCTCCTTCGAGCAGCGGCGCAAAGTAGTGCTCGGGGAGTTTGAGTTTCCTACCATGGGCCACATCTGGCTGGCTCAGGGCAAGCGCGGCGCCGACGTGGCTTTCGTGGAGGCGGCCAACGACCGGATAACCGTCGCAGGCTATGAACCGCTGATTGACCACGACACCCTGATCGTTCCCCTGACTCACATCTGCTTCATGAATGGCTTTCGCATGCCCACAGCCGAGATTACGCGGATGGCCCACGATTGCGGAGCCCTGGTGTTGCTCGACGACTATCAGGATTGTGGGACTCGCCCCGTCAACGTCAAAACCATGGACCTGGATTTCTACGTCAGCGGAACTCTCAAATATCTGCTGGGACCGCCGGGGCTGGCCTTCATGTACGTTCGAAAGTCGCTGGCTTCGTCCCTGGTGCCGTCGGTCACCGGTTGGTTCGGCCAGGCCGATCCGTTTGCTTTCAATGTCAGATTGTTCGATCCTGCGCCCGGCGCGCGGCGTTTCGAGTCTGGTACTCCCTCTATTCCCAGCGTTTACGGGGCGAGCGAGGGCGTTCGGTTGCTGCAGGAGATTGGCATGCAGACGGTGGCAACTCAAGTCGGGAATTTGACCAAAACCTTGCTGGAAGGTGCCCGGGAACTAGGGATTCACGCCAAGACGCCCCCAGACAGCGTTGGGCCTCTGGTAGTGCTGCAATCGAAAGAGGCCGACGCGCTGGTACAGGAATTTGCCGCCCGCGATGTGGTTGTCTCCAGCCGCCATGACGGGCTGAGAATTTCGTTTCATGTTTACAACACGCTGGAGGATGTCCAGGCGGTGTTGCAGTTACTCGAAGAAAACCTTGACCGGCTGGTAACGGAACCGGTTGCTAGCGGGCGTTAAAGGGCGAGGGTGGCACGATGATCGATGGGTACAGGCATAGCGGGATTCGAACCATGCGGAGTTTCGCACATGCTGAGATGCGGCGGCTCAGTTCGGCGCTGCTGATGATTGGACTGTTTGCCCTGTGGCTTCCGGGGCTCTTCGCGCAAACCCCTGCGGTTGCCGAGAGCATCGTAATTCGTGCCGGCAAGCTATTCGATGCGGAGTCGGGCCAGTTTACCGATCGGCCCGTCATCGTCATCACCGGAAATCGGATCGCATCGGTAGGCAGTGGCAAAGTCCCGGTGCCTCCTCATGCCCGGGTGATCGATTTGGGCGATGCAACCGTGCTGCCCGGATTTATTGATGTGCACACCCACCTGACATCGGACGCCGGGAATGCAGGCTATGAGTCGCTGGGAATTTCCAGTCCCCGCGCCGCCCTCATCGGGGCCAAGAATGCTCGCCTGACCCTGCTGGCTGGATTCACCAGCGTGCGCAATGTGGGAGCAGAGGGCTATGCCGACGTGGCCTTGCGCGATGCCATCAATGCCGGCGACGTGATCGGGCCTCGCATGCAGGCTTCCGGGCCGCCCCTCGGGATCACCGGCGGACACTGCGACAGCAACCTGCTGGCTCCCGAATTCCACTACTCCGCGGAAGGCGCAGCCGACGGCGTGGACGCGGTCATGCACAAAGTGCGCGAGGTCGTGAAGTACGGCGCCGATGTCATTAAGTTCTGCGCCTCCGGTGGAGTCTTCTCCAAGGGCGACAACCCGCTGCTCGAACAGTACAGTCCGGCCGAGATGCAAGCGCTGATCACCGAGGCCCATCACCTGGGACGCAAGGTGGCCACGCACGCCCATTCCGCGCTGGCGATCAAGGACGCGATCCGCGCCGGCGTGGATTCGATCGAACACGGCATCTTTCTCGACGACGAAGGCATTCAGCTGCTGAAAGAGCACAACACATTTCTGGTTCCGACGTCGTATCCCCTGTTCTGGTTTCAGGAACACGCGCCTCAAATGCATATGCCCCCATGGGTAATGGAGAAGGCGGCCATCATCATTCCAGCCGCCAAGCAGAACATGGCCAAGGCCTTTCGCAGCGGCGTGCGAGTGGCGCTGGGAACCGATGCCGGAGTGTATCCGCACGGAGAAAACGGCGGCGAATTCTGGGCCATGGTGGAATTGGGATTGGCGCCAGTGAAAGCCTTGCAAGCAGGCACCGTGAATGCAGCCGAGCTCATGGGCTGGTCGGACCGCATTGGCTCCATCGCGCAGGGCAAATTTGCGGACATCGTTGCGGTAAAGGGAAATCCGGTCGCAAATGTTCGCCTGTTGCAGCACGTGGAATTCGTAATGAAAGACGGGATGGTTTACAAGGACGAGATTTCATCGCCGTCGACGGCATCAACGGCAAAGCCATAATGAGGCCGATAGTCGACGTGCAAGCGATCGATAGCATTCAGACACACGAATGGCGAAGGGGGCACGTCATGCGGCGATCAGGATTCACAGCTTTAGCAAGTGTTCTTCTACTCAATATTCTGCTTACCGCTTCCTGGGCACAGACCACCCAGGGCGGAATTGTGGGCACCGTCCAGGATCAAAAAGGCGCCGCTGTCGCAGGCGCAAAGATCACGGTGATTAGTGCGGCGACCGGTCTGCAGAGAGATGTCAGTTCCGCGGATAATGGAATCTACCGGGTAATCGCGATTCCTAGTGGCATGTACGAAGTCAGGGCGGAGGCCCCAGGCTTTGCCAGTCTGGTGGAGAAGGACATCGAAATCGGCGTGGCCCAGACGCGTACCCTGGATCTGATGCTGAAAGTCGGGGCCACCGCCGAGACCGTGACCGTGGAGGCGAATGCGGACCTGACCCAGACGGAAAGCTCCAAGCTAGGCCAGATCATCGACAACCGCAAAGTGGAAGACCTGCCCTTGAATGGACGCGACTTCGCGCAACTGGCCCGCCTGAACCCTGGAGTGGCAGTCTCGGGTGGTGGAGGTGGCCAGCAAGGCGGCGAAGGCAATGTCTCGGGTTTTTCTTCTAACGGTCAACGCTCGACTTCCAATAATTTCCTGGTGGATGGAGTCGACAACAATAATTATTTTGCGGGTGAGGCGGCGCAGTTGCCTTCAGTCGATTCCATTCAGGAATTTGAAGTCCAGACTAATACTTTTGCGGCTGAGTACGGGCGCAACACCGGCTCCGTGATCAACCTGGTGACCAAGTCGGGCACCAATCAGCTGCATGGATCGGTGTATGAATTCTTCCGCAACGATGTTTTCGATGCTCGTAACTTCTTTAACCAGGACCAGTTCCCCAAATCCGGTTTGCATTTGAACCAGTTCGGAGGCACACTGGGCGGCCCGATTGTGAAGAACAATACTTTCTTTTTCCTGAACTATGAAGGCTTCCGCCGGAAAGCAGGCATCACCCGCATTACTAATGTGCCCACGCTCGATCAGCGAGCCGGCAACTTCACTGACGCCAGCGGAAACCCGGTTACGATCGCTGTGAATCCGGTGAGTGCGCAGCTTTTCAAGTTATATCCGGATCCCAACCTTAACAATCCCAGCGGCAACTTTATTTCTTCCCCGGAGCAGAGCGACGCCACCGACCAGTTCCTGGTGAAGGTTGACCATCGCTTGCGCAGCTCGGACAGTCTTTCGGCGCGCTACAGCCGGACCCGCTCCGACATTTTCTTTCCATTCACGCCGGGACAGAGTGGGACCAATGTGCCGGGTTATGGCGTGAATGACAACGGCGCCAATCACCTGGTGGCCATCTCCTATACGCGCGTGATTTCTCCCAGGACGCTGAACGAAGCACGCCTGGGATTCACCCGGACCAATGTTCAGCTGGCAACCCAGACGGGACCACAAGCAGCGGATTTCGGCATCAACACCGGGTGGCCAGCGGGGGCACCGCTGGGGCTGGGAAATATTCCTAACCTTGTTTTTCCGGCGGATTCGTCTCCGGTAGCGCATCCGTCAGCAACCTGGGCGGGGCGATTGATCAACCCAACCGCACCGCGATTAACACCTACCAGGTGGTGGATAACGTTTCCCACACCACGGCCCGACATGTGTTCAAAGTGGGGGCAGATATCCGCTATACACAACTCAACCGGCTTTACGATCTGGCCTTTAGCGGCCAGGTCAGTTTCAGCGGCACCAATAACCCGGAGGGAATTCCCAACGCGCTGGTCGATTTTGCCGAGGGACTCTCCAGCGGCGCTTTGCAGTTCGTCGGCGACTCTCACCGCAACTTCCACACAACTAGTTATGGTTTCTTCGGGCAGGACAGTTTCAAGCTGCGGAAGAACTTGACTCTGAACTACGGCTTGCGTTACGAGCTGAACACCGTGCTGCGCGAGGCCCATGGCCGCTTGAGCACATTCCGTCCACAAGATTTCACTACCTTCCTGGACCCCAGCGATCCCACCATCCAGACGAATCTGGCCGCCCTGCGCGCCTCCGGGGTTGTCACCCAAGGGGAGGTGGATGGCATTTATGATCCTGATCACAATAACATCGCGCCTCGTCTCGGCCTGGCTTGGGACGTGTTCAGCAACGGCAAGACCGTCGTCCGCGCGGGCTATGGCGCGTTCTACGAAACGATTATTGGAAATATTCCGGGGAACGTGAT
>CAWBJB010000007.1:0-476523 GCA_963788945.1 Terriglobia bacterium
CACACCACAGGGCGGCTTCCTTCAAGTCGTTGTATCAAAAGCGACCGCCGAAGATTCTGACGAGGCTACTAATTTCTCCTCTGCGGTCGCTTCTGATACAACACTAGGACTTCTGGCTCGCTGATTGTGCTTGGCTCAGCTTCCGAGTAGCCCGCTGACGCCTTCGGGACGTTCCAGAACGGGATATCGATCCCAGCGCGTATCATGCGGGGGCTCGCTTACCCATTCGTGCAGGCCGCGCGAGCCTGAGCGTCGACATGTCCTAGCAACTCGCGTACGATGGAGTTGCTTTCTGAGTCCCACTTCACCGCGATAATTCGCAGCCCTCACCAGAGCCCAGCGCGGATGCTCAAGATGCTCTGCCCGTGGTGATTTCCCTTGGTATTCTGGGCCGGTTGGCGATAATCGGCCGACATGTCACCTGCGTCAGAATCAGGCCGCGAGTCACGCGCGTTGCCGGTGTTGTTCCTCGTCGACGCCGACGCTGAAGCTCGCGAACGCATTGCCACCGCGCTGACGCGGCGCTTCGGAGCCGATTACCAGGTTCACGCTGCGGGCACTGAAGCCGAGGGGCTCGCGATGCTCGAGCAGCTTGGGAACGACGGTGTGCGCGTCGCCCTGGTCGCGGTGGATCTTGCCTTGACCGGCGACGAGGGCGGCATCGCGTTTCTCGAGCGCGCTCATGTCATCCATCCCGATGCGAGCCGGGTGCTGCTCGTGGCGATGGACCGGCACGGCACTCGCATCCCGTTCGACTCGCTCGCGGCCTTGCGGCGCGCCACCGCGCTCAACCGGATCGACTTCTGGGTCGTGAAGGGAGGCTTCTCGCCCGAGGAAGGGCTTTACCTTCGAGTCCAGGAGGCGCTCAGCACGTGGACCCGCCTCCATGGTTCTCATCATGAGGTGTTGCGCATCGTGGGCGATCAATGGTCGCCGCACAGCCATGCGCTCCGCGAGACGATGTCTCGCAACACGATCCCCCATGGCTTCTATCCGTCGGACTCCGAGCGCGGACGCGAGCTGATCGCCGCACATCGTGTCGACGTGGCTCGGTTGCCCGCGGTGATCCTCCACGACGGCTCCGTGGTCCACCAGCCCACCATCCGCGACATCGCGCAGGCGCTTGGCGTGAACACGCGACCTTCGTCGCAGGTCCACGACCTGGTCATCGTGGGAGCCGGGCCGGCGGGTTTGGCGGCCGCCTTGTACGGTGCGTCCGAGGGGCTTCGCACGATGGTTATCGAGGATCGCGCCATCGGCGGGCAGGCCGGGACGACCTCGATGATCCGCAACTACCTGGGATTCCCGCGCGGAATCAGCGGCGGCGACCTCGTGTTCCGCGCGTGGGAGCAGGCGCTGCTCTTCGGCGCCGAGTTCGTCTTCACGCATCTCGCGATCGGACTCGCCTCACGGGATGGTCTCAACGCGGTCACCTTGTCTGGTGGAGATGACGTGCTCGGGCGTGCGGTGATCCTCGCGTCAGGGGTCGAGTACAGGAGACTCGGCGTTCCATCGCTCGATCGGTGGACCGGAGCGGGACTGTTCTACGGGGCCGCCGGGGCCGCAGGCTCCGCTCTCGCAGGAGAACGGGTCTGCGTGGTCGGGGGTGCCAACTCCGCGGGGCAAGCGGCCCTCCACCTGTCGCAGTTCGCGAGCCATGTCACGCTGATCGTGCGCGGCGCGGCGCTCGAAGCGGGCATGTCCGATTATCTCGTGCGTCAGATTCAGGTGACGCCGAACGTCGAGGTGCGGCTGAGAAGTCGGATCGTCGAAGGCCACGGAGCGGGGCGCCTCGCCGCGCTCGAGCTCGAGCATGCGGAGGGCCGACGTGAAACCATCCCGTCGACCGCCGTGTTCGTGATGATCGGAGCTGAAGCGCGCACGGACTGGCTCGGCCCGTCGATCCGTCGCGACGATCATGGCTTCGTGCTCACGGGTCGCGACCTGCCGCCCGATGCGTGGGCGACCGACCGGCCACCCTTGCCCTTCGAAACCAGCATGCCCGGCGTGTTCGCGGTGGGTGACGTGCGCCACGGCTCCATCAAGCGCGTCGCCGAAGCGGTGGGCGAGGGCTCGGTCGCGGTTGGATCCGTGCACCAGCATCTCGCACGAAGTCAGCCGAGCGCCGATCGCGGCTGAGGCCATTCCTCCCGTCCGGGCTGTGGTTGCCAGAAAGTCGATCTGCTGAGAATCGGCAAATTTCGACAGGCGATCTGACTGCCGCGCACCCCATTTTCATTTTCTAGCACTGCGCAAGAGAGGTGTGGTGGATGCCTCTTTCGAAGGCGCCGACCGGGAAACAAACGCGACGGTCCAGAAACGGGCTTCTGGGAAACACGCCAGATCGGTTAGGTCAACACTGGCGCGTTTGCGGGTACTAATCCGACGGGATGAGTCAACTCTCATCAGCGCGCAAAGATTTCCTAGCCCGACCTAACTTTTCTAGGGCGAACAATCTAAAATTATCTACGACTGCCGCTCGAAATCGTTTACTGACAGCGATACCAATTTCAGACATCGGTATCCGGTCTAAGAATGTTACAGGCCACTACCGAAGCGGCACTATGTTCGACCACAGATAACGGCGCAATGGTGATGCCCATGCGCGAATGGACGAGTGAGATCAGCGTTGGGATCTCTCCTGCGGTCTGAGTGACATTGGGAACAATCCCGGCATCGCGAAGGATCCCGAACATCAGATCGTGGAATCCAGGGCCCGGTGCGCTCATACATCACGAAGTTCTCGCCGGAGACTTCACGTAGGCGCACCCTTTTCCTTTTTTGCTAGCTTATGGGACGAGGGTACGACGAGCACGAAGGGTTCGCGATGCACTGTGACAACATCGAGGGCCGAGTGCCCTCCGATCGGCAGACGAAGAAATCCAATGTCGAGCGACCCGGTCTCCAGCATCTGTACCTGCTCCGCCGTGAGAATATTCCGCAGAAAGAGACCTCTACTTCGGGATACAACTCTCTAAACTGACGAACGATATCGGCCACAAGCTCACTTCCCGCAGTTGAGATGAAGCCGATCCGCAATAGTCCCAGTTTCCCATTGGCAGCCAACCTCGCCCTGTGAATGGCTTGTTCCAATTGCGATAGCGCTGCAGCGGCATCATCACGAAAAGCCGCACCAGCGGCGGTAAGCGTTGTTTTGCGTCGGTTCCGCTCGAAAAGTCGTACGCCGACCTCCTCCTCAAGAGCTCAATCAACTCCGCTGTGCGTCCGAAGTGCAGAGTCTCGGCGATCGAGAGAAACGTCGTATCTGAAGGCTTAAGGCTGGTTGGCTGATACGGAGTGACCATCCAAGGCACAAATATCCAGCAATCAGGAGTTTCAACGCCGTCTAGGGTTCAACAACCACTCGTGGACCCGACATATGCCAATTAGGACTGTTACGTCGAGCGGCGTCTAGAGGCGCAAATTCTTGCAGTCGGAGCAGGGGCACTGATGTCGCGTACTCGCGTCCTGCACAATCGTTTCCCTCATACGCGAGCGAGTTTGATCCGGTAACCCTGCCTCCGTATGTCAATGGGACGTTAGCGCCTGGCATCCGCTCCCGCATGGTGTTCAACATTAACGGGCTTTCCATGCATGTGCTTGATGCGGGATTCGACGAGCCCGATCGACCGCTCGTACTGCTTCTGCATGGATTCCCAGATCTGTGTTACTGCTGGCGCAAGATCATGGTGCACTTAGCTGCGGCGGGCTATCGCGTAGTTGCCCCGATCAACGGGGGTACGGCCGCACCAGCGGCTGGGATGATGCCTATGATGTTGATCTTGGAGCGTTCAGCCTGTACCGGCCCTCCGGCGTTGCCCTTCAACAGCGCAAATCGATCACAGGCCGAGGAAGCCGCAGAAGATTCTGCTAACAATATGCGTGCTCAGCTTGCTGCGCTCCACCCGCCTCGCAAGTTTTACCAGCACTACTATGCGTTAAGGGAAGCCCAACGATAATCTGCGCCATCCACGCAGGGCCTGCACGATTTTCTGTGGGGTTATTTTATCTCAAGAGTGCAGACTGGAAGGGAAATAAGCCAATTCCGCTCAAAAACGCTTCAGCTGCCGAGTTGGCACAGATACCCAGTTACTACATCATGGATCAAAGCAAGGGGATGGCGGAGACTGCCGCCGCTCTAGCTCCTCGCCGGTCGATATCGGGGCCACTCCATGGCTCACAGAAGCGGAGCTCGACGTTTATGTAAGCGAGTGGGGGCGGACCGGATTTCAAGGTGCCCTGAACTTTTATCGAGTCTTCGTCGACCCCTCATTGATTGCCCAGTTTCGGCTCTTCGCCGGGCGCACCATAGATGTGCCATCGGCTTTCTTGGTGGAAAAAGTGACTGGGCAGTGTACATGACTCCGGGCGCCATCGATGTGATGAGATCTCGCGCCTCCACGCGAATGCAGGATGCGCTTCTGCTTGATGGCGCCGGTCATTGGCTGCAGCAGGAGCAGCCGGATCCATTCTGCGGCGCGCTGGTGAGCTTTTGCGCAACAATACGGAACGTTCGCAACGGCCTTAGTGACATTCTCTCAGTTCCTACCCGGCTTTCCCGGCACGATTAGTCCTGAGAAGTCTTAGTGCTGTATCTGAAGCGCCCACGAGTGAAGATCTATCGTTGCGATGCGCTGTGAAGGGGCGCTTCAGATACAGCGACTTGAAGGAAGCCGCCCCCGCGGGAGCTATGGGATTTGTATCTGGATGAGCAGGTCTTGATGATTTGCGAGTTGCCGTTGCGGTCAGAGCGCTTGGGTTTCAGTTGCAGGTCGCAGAGAGAATGGGCGTGGGGCGGCGCGTCGGAGGTCTGAAGCGCACAAGCCATATTGCATTCTGAGCAAGTGCGAGACGCAGAACCAGTGTGCGCGCCGGAGCACGAGCGAGATTCGAGGCTGCGAGATGTGGATTCATGCAGCGTACTCGTGAGAGAGGCGGGGATCGGAGGAGGAGTTGCGCGGCGGAGAGCGCGTTCGACGACATGCATGGTTCCGCCGCAGAGCGGACAGTTCCAGAGTGAGTGAGATGGGCAGCTGCCGGCGATGCGGTGCAGCTGCTGCTGTCTGATGGGATTGCTGGAGCAAGCGGAAGCAGAGCGGCAAGAGCACAGCTCGCTGCCGGTTGGCGAGGAAGCCGAAGTTGCGGATGCGCACGAAGCCGCGCGGCAGCAGGTGCAGGAGGAAGCGGCGTAGGAACTCTTCGACCGGCAGGGTCATGAGCCGCTTCTTGTTGCCGTGAGCGGAGTCTCGCCAGCGAAAGGTGACGTTGCCCTCGGCGAGAGCAACCAGTCTGTGGTTGGAGATGGCGACGCGGTGGGTGTAGGCACCGAGATAGCGCAACACGTGTTCTGGTCCGCCGAAGGGAGGCTTGGAATAGACGACCCAGTCGTGACGGAACAGTACTCTGAGCCAGGAGGCGAAGGCTCGTGGTTCCGCAAGCGGTAGCGAGATGTCCGTGGAACTGGAGTGCGCCGGCCGTGAAAAGCATTCTTGAGTGCGGCGACAAACTTGCCGCGGAAGACACGGCTGAGCACTTTGACGGGAAGAAAGAAGGAGCGGCGGGAGGAGATCCAGCGGGAGTGGTCCGGAGCGAGACCGCCAGCGGCGACTACGCAGTGAACATGGGGATGATGCTGCAGTCGCTGATCCCAGGTATGGAGCACGCTGAAGAAGCCGATCTCCGCGCCAAGGTGACGAGGATCGCGGGCGATCTCCAGCAGGGTTTCGGCGCTGGCGTGAAACAGCAGGTTGTAGATCAGTCGCTTGTTCTGCAGTGCGAGCGGAGCCAGTTCCCGCGGCAGTGTGAAGACGACGTGGACATAGTGGGTGGGCAGCAGTTCCCGTTCCCGTGCCTGGAGCCAGCGCAGGCGGGCGTTGCCCTGGCACCGTGGGCAATGCCGGTTGCGGCACGAGTTGTACGAGATGGCAGATATGTCCGCAGTCCGAGCACTGATCGCGATGTCCACCCAGCGCGGCGGTGCGGCAGCGTGTGATGGCCAGCAACACCTTTTCGTGTTGTCCGTTGATCCACTTGCGACTGCGCTCAATGAAGGACTGTCCTGCACAGCGAACGATGTCGGCCACCTCCAGAGGAGGCCGGTTCATGCGCTCTGTGTCGGTTCTCCTTCTCCTCGGATCGTGAGTGCATCCAGCGGACTGCCGGTGGCGCTGAGATGCCGCCGGGAGAGATGCAGATAGATCGTCGTTTCCTCCAGGTCGCGATGCCCCAGCAGCATCTGAATGGTGCGCAGGTCGGCACCAGCTTCGAGCAGATGCGTGGCAAAGCAGTGGCGCAGGGTATGGGGATGGATGTGCTTGTGCTCAAGACCGGCGCGTTCGGCGGCCTGCTGACAGGCGTTCCAGAGAACCTTGGTGGTGACAGGATGACTCGCCGTATGCCATCGGTTGCCGGGAAACAGCCAGTCGGTGGGCTTGCGCCTCAGCCCGCGCCAGTAGACGCGCAGTGCCTCGAGCAGCTTCGGGCTGAGCATGACATCGCGGTCCTTGCGTCCCTTGCCGCCCCGGATGTGAATGACCATCCGTTGGCTGTCGATATCGCTGATCTTCAGGTGCGCCACTTCGGCGCGACGTGCGCCCGTGGCATAGAGCGTCATCAGCAGGATGCGATGAAAGGGAAACTCCGCCGCGTCGATCAGACGTGCGACTTCTTCCTGGCTGAGTATCTCGGGCAGGTGCAGAACCTTCTTCGGATACGGCGTCTCGGCAACGCTCCAGCCTCGCTTCAACACCTGAATATAGAAGAAGCGCAAGGCAGCAAGCCGCTGCGTTACGGTGTTCGGGGCCAACTTCCAGCTGAGTGAACAGCGCTGCCTGATACTGGCGAATGTGCTCGGGCCCAAGCTGATCGGGCGGGCGGTGGAAGTGCGACTGAAGTGCTCGACCGTGTGAAGGTACGAGCGGATGGTTGACTCGGCGTAGTTGCGGCGTCTCAGTTCTTCCAGCATGATCTGACGTAGATGGGTCACAGAGAGTTCCTCCTCTGCGACACAAACTAGCTCAGATCACCTCGACCGTCGGCTCAGCAACACGCGAATGCGTCCGCCGCAACGCGGCTTCGTTCAAGTCGGCTTCTGGGAGTTTGCCCGGGATCGATGTTGATAAACGCGCTTCTCGCCTTTTACTTCCGGCTAGCCGGCAAGGACGAAGCCGCTGGCGCGGCGGACGCTACGCGTGAGATAATCCGACACAAATGAGGTGGTATTTGCCTCTCTTCTCCGCAGCCTGAGGAGTGCCTGCACTGACGCTTAGCCCCAAACAAAAAGCGAAAAAAAGACCATTCAAATTCCATAGCCAGCCGCATACCCCGCGCCCGCCGCAAACGCCAGCGGCTTCCTCCTAGCTTGCTTATCGAAGATGTCTCGGATCGGGTTCATCAACTTCGTACTCCGGCCTCTGCCCCGAGACATCTCCGATCAAGCCTAGCGACCACTCGGAAGCACTGTGCTCCCTATCGGGGCTGGGACTTGGATTCGATCAGGAGCCGCGTGCGTTATCGGTGTCCATCATCCGATGACTTACATTACAAAATCATTACAGTGGGTGGCAGACTGGCGGGGCGTCTGGAGCGCGCCCAGATGCAAACAATTGAAAACGTTAGGGAAATTTGGTGGCGGCGCGTGGACTCGAACCACGGACCTACGGATTATGAGACCGTCGCTCTAGCCACCTGAGCTACGCCGCCACAATGCAAACAAACGACTTGTAAAAGGTTACCAAATATTTGCTGCACAATTGCTGCACAACTGCTAGTATTCCTGCATGGGGACACGCCAACTTGGCCGCATCTACGAAGCATCTGGAAAATTCTATGTGCAGTACCGTGTAGTGGTCAATGGCAAGCGCGTGCAGCGCTCGCACTTCTTGTGTGCAAAGGACGACCGGCACCGCTCCAAAACCGACCGGTCTGTGAAGCTGCTACGCGATGAGCACATGCTGACGGTCAACTCGCAGCAGGCGGAACAGGTGCCCGATCGCGACATGCGCGTGACGGACTTCTGGGAGCGGCGTTACCTGCCGTACTGCGAAGAGATTGTCCAGCTCACCGGCCAGCCCCGCAAGACACCGGCTACGGTGAGAGGCTATAAACAAATCTGGCGCCAGCATCTCAAGTCTCACTTTGGCAATCTCACACTGCAAGAGTATGCGCCCCACACGGGCACGGTATTCCTGGATAGTATGACCGGCACGCAAGGGAAAGCCACGCTGAGGCACATCAAGGCTTGCGCCACGTCCCTATTCAAGCGAGCCGTCAACGAGCAACGAATCAAGGTGAATCCGTGGCACGATGTGCAGATGCCGGATGATGCCATCGAAGCCGCCCCGACGCAGCACTACACCGTGGAGGAAGCAGAGGACATCATCACGGCCCTGATTGATCGTGTGGACTGTCAGCTCGTGATGTCGCTTGCCTGCTTCCTCGGCCTCAGACCCGGCGAGATTGCCGCGCTCCGGTGGGAGGACTTCGACGAAGATAACGTACACATCCGGAGATCTGTGGTCCGCGGGATTGTCGGTACTCCCAAGACGAAGGAGTCTATTGCCAGTCTGCCACTGATAGATCGGGTGCGGATTCCCTTGGAGCTGTGGCGGCAGAAGAGTCCGGATACTACGGGGTGGGTGTTCCCATCAGTCAACAATACCCCCATCGACTTGCACAATCTCGTTGCTCGCGTGATCCGGCCTGCGCTCGAAGCCAAGGAGCTTGTCTGGAAGGGAATGTATGCTGGCCGGCGTGGCGCAGGGACGGCCATCATTGCCTTGACGAACGGCAACGCGGCAGTGGGGCAAGCTCTGCTCCGTCACAAGAACATGAGCACCACGCTGACGTTCTATAAGAAGCAGATACCAGCGGCGGACTTGCGGGCCGGTATGAAGCTGCTAGAGGCGGAGGTGGCGAAGTGAACTGGTATCTCGCCGTTGAGACTCATTACCACATGATCTTCGTCAATCGTGTGACCGGTGAAGTGATTATCTGGGAAGTTGACAACGCCTAGGCCGCCGGGAGAAGACCGGCTTGCGAAACTGCCGGTGGGAACGTGGTAATGCTGGTCGGGGCTGTCACTGAGAATCAAAGTCCCCCCTGCGGGTTCTTGGTTCTCAGTGGCCCCGATAGCGAACCTGACCAACGTAATCCCTCGCACTTAGGTTCTGCAAACCCGGAAGGGCAGGTACTTCTAGACCGGACAAGACTAATAGCAACAATGAAAACCAATTGCACGTCCCGACCGGACTGCCCTTGCGACTTCTGCGTCGCTCTCCGCGCCAAACATGCCGAAGGCCGGTTAGAGAGAGACGAAGAGAACCGACTCGCCGAAGACTTCCTTCGTTCGTATTCGCGCGCGAAATAGAAGGCTAGGACAAAGGGGGAAGTGAAGGCCGCATTCTCCTTTCGCCCGTTTACCTTCTGCCTCCAAGTGAAGGGGTCAAGAAAGACAAGTTAGGGTAGTGGAGTACAATCTCGCGGCATGAAGTTATTTGTGCTGGCCGGCGCCGTAGGTCTGATCCTCATGATCGTCGGATGCGATGTTCCGGATAGAGTATCGCGGCTTGGAAAAGAGAACCAGGAAACAAAGGCGGAAATAGAGAAGATTCGTGCTGCCAGGTCAGCCACGGCCGACTATGATCTCCAGGCAAAGTGTTCGAAGGATGCGAAGATATTCTTCACCGAGGGCTGGACGCGAGACAAAGACACCATTCTGCTGGACTATTCAAACCACTACTGAGCTGCTCTAGTTGACCAATCTCGAACTGCCTGATTGTTTTCGAAAGTCTAAATAATTCTGCTGCCGTGCCCTTTCCGAATCTCTCGTCGACCGCAAGTCCGAATTCGTAGGGTCTCCCGCCTTCAAAGCGATTCTCTTTCTTGCATTGCACAGCGACGTTCCGGCAGTCAAAACGTGTCGCCATACATTCTCGCCGCCGGAAGTGGCCGGCATCGAGAGGTACGTTTCGCCGCCCGCACGTAATACAGGTACGGTCCCGTGCGCGGATGAGCGGAGATAGCGCAGTGTCGACCTTCCTGATTGCTTTTGCCCTCTCTGATTGGCCATGTTGTCTGAGCCCAAATTTCCGGGTCATTCCTCTTTAGTTTTGACAGTTTATCATTGAGGCGAATAAAAGACGAATCCACTAGAACCAATCCCCCATTTCGTTGCTGCACTGAGACTTACGCGATTCAGAGAAACGTGTGCGGAACGTTGCCGATCTTCCGTGAATCTAATCTGGCAGTGAGAAGACCATCCAAGATTTCTCGACTCTGGGAACTTGCCCCTCTGGCACCGGGGTATGTACTTCTGATAACTGGCTTCAATTCCCGAAGTGGCTCACTATCGGTAAAACGGGTATTAAAACCCTTGTGACACAGAAGTACATGGGTGTTCCAGGCGAAAGAGGGTAGGAATATGAGATGGGGCGATTGGTTTTATTCCTTCGCGGCGAACATGACTAGGGACAGAATTGATCACTGGACATTGTGGGTTCTGGCCGCTGGCGTGTTGATTGCGGTCGTATTGCATGTTGCGAAATGGATTGTCCGGGACTTCAAAGAACTGCAAGAAGAAATTCATCGGCCGGCAGCCACGCAGGCTCAGAACGATGGATCAACCGAATAATGTCTGTCCTTGATCCTTTTGCTGGCTCGGGGACAATGCTGATGGCATCGGCACCGCTTTCCAGGCGATCGCCGTCCTGCCCGTAACCCTGCATTTCCGCTTCGCTACTTCTTCCACGATTTCCATCTGCCTCAATTCGAATACGCGGGGCGTGATTTTGTTGATGGGGCGGTGGTGGCTGTGGGTAGCTATTTTGTGACATTTTTGTCAACTCTAAACCCAACGTACAGCTCAACCACATCCGGGCTGATCGTGTTGTCTACTCCCGCACCGGCTTCTATTCCAACAGCCTTTAGCGATTGTTGGATCAAGAGCGCCCGTTGGGGCGGCTTATTGACGTCAGCAACTAGGATCTTGAGATCTTCTCCCTCGCGCGTCACCATTCGAAAAGGAACCCGAGATAAGATCCATCCAGCATCCTGAAATACTTTCCTGAATTGATCTGTATAATCTTGGCATTCCTTCCCGCTGGCACTGAAAATAATAATTTCGGACCCCTTTTGCGGCGCCAGCGATTTGATGAGCGCGGTCTTTTGTTCATCCGACAATCGCCTTGTTGCTGTGAGCTGATTAATCTTTTGTTGAGCTGCCTCTTGCCCTTGGCGAGCCTCACTAGCTTGTCGACGTGCTTCCGCTATTTCAGCATCACGGCGTTGATTTGCTGCTTGATCTTCCTGCACTCGCGTTTGGGCGGCATTGAGTTCGGAAGCGACATTCAGGGTGTCTCGTCTGTTCCCGTACACATAGGCGAGGATTTCAAACAAGAGAAGTAGCCCCAAAGCAAAGAAGCCAGCAATCTCGAAACCCTATGCCACCTAGAAGCCGCCTCCAGGGAATCCCAACCGGGCAATATCATTTCGCCTTTCTCCTTCAACACGCCACAGAGTCTAACTCGCGACGACTCGTTCTTCCAGACTTGCAACATCCCGTGGATTTCCTATTGTTAAAGGAGTTCTATTGAAAGGAGAAACCCTATGGCAGGAAGAAAGCCCGATTACCGTCTGATGTTCGTCGCCCAGCCCAGCCCCTTTACACATGCGTCGATCGGTGGCTGGATTTTCCCCACCCTCTATCGCTATCCCCCGCTTTGCGTGGACTTGCTTCTAGCCACGACCTAACATGCTCACTCTGTATACGAGTGAGATCCAGCAAGATGATCGGCCAAACTATTTCGCACTACCGCATCGTCGAGAAGCTCGGCGGCGGCGGGATGGGCGTGGTCTACAAGGCCGAGGACGTAACCCTGCACCGGTTCGTCGCCTTGAAGTTTCTTCCCGATGACGTCGCCAAAGACTCCCAAGCCTTGGCCCGATTCCAGCGGGAGGCGCAGGCGCCTCCGCTCTCAATCATCCGAACATCTGCACGATCCATGGAATCAGTGAGCAGGATAGCCAGACTTTCATCGTCACGGAATTTCTCGATGGCGTAACGTTTAGACACCGTATTGCGGAGAAGCCGCTGGAACTCTCCCCCGTTTTTCGGTCGTCCAGAAAATGGATAAAGGGTGGATAAAGGGTGCTTTAGGGAAAAAGGAGGCGACCTTTGGTCTTGCGGCTTGTTATCGCATCAGGGGGCAGTTAAACTCCCGCTAACGCTTGGAACGGCCGTTAATGACGCTAAAGGCTCCACCCCTGTCGATTCTGCGCTTCGGAGTGTTTGAAGTTGACTTCCGCAGCGGTGAGTTGCGCAGGCAGGGCCAGCGCATCAAGCTGCAGGAACAGCCTTTTCTTGTCCTGAAAGTCCTGCTGGGACGGCCGGGTGAAATCGTCACTCGGGAAGAGCTGCGGTCTCAACTCTGGTCGGCGGACACCTTCGTCGACTTCGACAACAGCCTGAATACCTCGATCAACAAACTGCGCGAAGCGTTGGGTGACTCGGCTGAAAGCCCGCGCTTTATCGAAACCCTGCCCCGGCGCGGCTATAGGTTCGTTGCACCGGTCACTGGATTGGAGAGCGAACGAACAGCTGGGACGGAAGCGCCCACCCGCCGTTGGAAGTTCGCAGTTCCCGTGGCGGCGTTGACCGTGGCTTTACTTGCAGGTGGATTCTATTGGCGCTCACGGCAGGCCCAGCGGCTGACCGAGAAAGACACCATCGTGCTGGCCGACTTCGACAATAGGACCGGGGATGCTGTCTTCGATGACGCTCTTAAACAGGCGCTGGCCGTGGAACTTTTGCAATCTCCATTCCTGAACATACTCTCCGATCGAAGAGTCAGCGAAACCTTGGGGATGATGGGCCGCCCTATGAACCAACGTATTACGATGGATGTGGGCAAGGAGCTTTGCCAGCGCACGGGAAGCAAGGCTCTGCTGGGTGGGACGATCTCCAGCTTGGGCAGCCATTACCTGGTTGATCTGACTGCGGTCGCGTGCGGAGCGGGCGACACCCTGGCCAAAGAGCAAGGCGAGGCCACCAGCAAAGAAGATGTTCTGAAGGCTCTGAGTCGAGCCTCTTCCAGTCTGCGGGCCAACCTGGGAGAATCGCTGCCTTCAGTGCAAAAGTTTGAGGTTCCGATTGAAGCTACGACGTCGTCCCTCGAAGCCCTGAAGAGCTACAGCATGGGTCTTACCATACTCCGCGAAAAGGGAGAAGCATCTAGCGTCCCGTTTCTGCAGCGGGCGATTGAACTCGACCCCAATTTCCCCTCGGCATATGCCGCGCTGGCAAGTTCGTACTCGAGCCTCGATGAACCATCTCTGGCGCTGAAATATGCCACCAAGGCATACGAACTGCGCAACAGAGTCAGCGAACGAGAAAAACTGCGTATCACTGCGATTTATTTTCAAACCACGGGAGAAGCCGAGAAGGAGGCGCAGACCTACGAGCTGTGGACAGCAAACTATCCTCGTGATGATGTTCCGCACCGCGCCTTGGGCAATAACTACGCCGACTTAGGGCGGAATGACAAAGCTCTAACGGAATATCAGGAAGCGTTGCGGCTTGCGCCCAACGATGCCGTCAACTACGCAAATCTGGGGGTGACGGAGGCCAGCTTGAACCGGCTGGATGACGCCAAGGCCACCTTCGATCAGGCGCTGGCACACAATCTGGATGGCGGATTTCTCCGATTGAGTATTTACAACCTCGCGTTTCTCCGGGGGGATTCCGCTCGGATGGAGCAGCAGGTGGCCTGGGCTGCGGGCAAGCCGGGAGTTGAAGACCGCTTGCTTTCGGCCCAATCCGATACCGAGGCCTACTACGGGCGGCTGAGCAAGGCGCGGGACTTAACGAGCCGTGCAGTGGATTCGGCCGTCCGCGCTGACTCCAAAGAAGCAGCGGCCTTGTGGCAGGTTTTTGCCGCGCTGCGGGAAGCGGAGGTGGGGAACACCGTCCTCGCCAGACAAGGAGTCACTTCGGGGATGGCGCTGTCTGACGGGTGGGAAGTGAAGGTTTGCGCGGCCTTCACATTGGCTCGCGCCGGCAATACTCCCCAAGCCCAGGCGCTGGCTGAGTCCCTGGAGAAAAACTATCCATCGAACACGCCGCTGAAGCTCTACTGGCTGCCGGCTATCAACTCTGCTATCGAACTCAGCAAGGGTAATTCGTCCCAATCACTGACGAATCTGGAAGCTGCCGCTCCCTACGAACTGGGCCAATGGGAAGCAAATTTGTACCCCGCGTACGTGCGCGGCCAAGCCTACCTGCTCGCGCATAACGGAACTGCCGCAGCCGCCGAGTTCCAGAAAATGCTGGATCACGGGGGTATCGTGAAAAACTTTGTGACTGGATCGCTGGCACACCTTCAAATCGGACGTGCTTGCGCGATGGCGGGTGACGCCGCCAAAGCGAAGGCTGCGTACCAGGACTTCTTCACTCTCTGGAAAGACGCCGACCCCGACATCCCCATCCTGAAGCAAGCCAAGACGGAGTACGAGAAGGTGAAGTAGGAGCCGGTGCTAGAGTTACCGCACATGAGTTTGATCCTTACGCACTACATTGACTTGCCAGACCTTCGCCCCTAGGATAATCGCGCACAGGGCGGGTCTTCTCCGTGATTGGCCAAACCATCTCGCACTACCGCATCGTTGAGAAGCTTGGCGGTGGTGGGATGGGTGTGGTCTACAAGGCCGAGGACACCGAATTGGGGCGCTTCGTTGCCCTCAAGTTCCTGCCTGATGACGTGGCCCAAGACGCGCTGTCCCTCGAACGATTCCGTCGGGAAGCGCGCGCTGCTTCCGCTTTGAACCATCCCAATATCTGCACCATCCACGAGATCGGAAAGTACGCAGACCAGTCGTTCATCGTGATGGAGTTTCTGGATGGGATGACCCTCAAAGCACCGGATTGGGGGCCATCCGCTCGAGACTGACACGCTGCTCAATCTCGCCATCGAGATCGCTGATGCCCTCGAGGTCGCCCATTCAAAAGGTATCGTCCACCGGGATATTAAGCCGGCGAACATCTTTGTGACGGAACGTGGGCACGCCAAGATTCTGGACTTTGGGTTGGCGAAAGTTACGGTTCCTCCCAGTTCTGCCAGTCAGATAGCAGAGCAGAAAACTCAGACTAGATCTATTTCTGCGGAGGAAGATCTCACAAGCCCTGGCGCGGCTCTAGGCACGATTGCGTACATGTCGCCGGAACAGGTGCTTGGCAAACCGTTGGACCTTCGCACCGACTTATTCTCCTTCGGAGTTGCGCTCTACGAGATGGGGACCGGCGTCCTGCCGTTTAAAGGCGAAACGTCCGGAGCAGTTTTTGACGCCATCCTGCATGTGCCGTTAGTTCCCCCCGCGCGTTTGAATCGAGAATTACCCACCGAACTGGACCAGATCATTGCCAAGGCACTTGAGAAGGACCTGGGGACGAGGTATCAGCACGCCTCGGAAATGAAAGCTGACCTAACTCGGACAAAGCGGGATTCGGTTTCTCACGGCACAGGTAGAGCAGAAGTCCGAAGTACGGCGCGAACTTTTGCCGAATATCGAGGAGCTTATGGGAAACTCGCGTTGTTAGGCGGCATCATCGTCGCATTTGTGATCGCTGTTTTTCTTTGGCAGACCAACCATCGCAGTGGAAGTACGGGAAGAGCAGTGCTCAACTCCATCGCGGTGTTGCCGCTGCAGAACCTCAACGGCGATCCCAGTTCGGACTATCTCCGTTTCGCGTTGGCGGATGAAATCGCCAACGTGCTCACCTACTCGCGCACTCTGGATGTTCGTCCCTCCACGATTACTAGAAAATACGCGAATTCAGACCTGGATCCCCAGAAAGTTGGCCTTGAGCTTCATGCGGATACGGTTTTGACCGGACACTTTGTGAAGCAGTCAGATCATCTTATGGTGACGATCGAAGCGATCGAGACGGATCGCGACAAGCTGCTGTGGCAAACCAACCTCACCGGTTCGACTCAAGACCTGATCACCATGCAGGAGCAGCTTGCCAAGCAGGTCCGCCAGGGTTTGTTGCCCGTGCTGGGCGCGGCCGGCGGCTTCCTAGAGACCAGCACTCGACCCAGCAATCAGGTAGCCTACGATCTCTACTTGCGGTTTGGGTGCTCACGTTGCCCAGCGCTATCGTGGCCATCATGAATTTCGCGCTCGCCTCATCATCGGGAAATTCCGAGGTGATGACGGCGTCGTACTTCCCCATGGTCAAGTACCAGGCATGAATCTTTCCTCCCGCTTTCTCTGCAGCTTTCTTGGCAGCCTCGAGCCGAGCCGGGCTCTCCTTGATTTTTGCGGCTCCTTGTTGGGTGTAGCGGATCAGCGTAACGAAGTGCGACATACGGCGTACCTCCTCGTCAAGACTGAGACCTAACCGGAATTTTCTTGTTGGTCAACCGCGATATTACGCCATCTACCTTTTTTCAGATAACGTCAACTCCACGCCTTTGATTGACTTGCCCACACTTCCGCCATAGCATGCTTGCGCATGATCGGCCAGACGATCTCGCACTACCGCATCGTCGAGAAGCTGGGCGGTGGCGGCATGGGTGTGGTTTACAAGGCCGAGGACATCGAGTTGGGCCGGATGGTGGCTCTCAAATTCCTGCCCGATCTGATCGCCCAAAATCCCACGGTGTTGGAGCGGTTCCGTTGGGAAGCTCGTGCCGCTTCCGCCCTGAATCACCCCAACATCTGCGTAATCTACGAAATCGGGTTGGCGCAGCACCGGCGCTTCATCGCGATGGAGTATCTCGATGGCATGACTCTCAGGCAGCGCATTGCTGAAAGTCCTCTACTATTGTCCCAGTTGCTGGGCTTGGGGATAGAGATCGCCGACGCGCTCGATGCGGCCCACATGCACGGCATCATTCACCGCGATATTAAGCCGGCAAACATTTTTGTCACCCAGCGCGGCCACGCCAAGATTCTGGACTTCGGTCTTGCGAAGCTCAACGTGGGGGACGAAGCCAGCATCAGTGGCAACACCTTCGGGGGCATCACGCAATCTCCGATGGATCTTGCTCGCCCAGGATTCGCTCTGGGAACCATCCCATACATGTCGCCAGAGCAGGCATTCGGCCAGCCCTTGGACTCTCGTTCGGACCTGTTCTCTTTCGGGATCGTACTCTATGAGATGGCGACGGGAGTACTGCCCTTCCGAGGACAGACTACGGCTGCGGTCTTCGATTCGCTTATTCACACCGTGCCCGACTGGCCTGTGCAATTTAACCCGTCCACGCCTCCCGAGCTTGAGCGCATCGTGCGGAAAGCTCTCGAGAAGGATCCAGCGCAGCGCTATTCGAGCGCAGCGGACATGCGGACCGATTTGCAAAACCTCCGCCGGGAAACAGAATCAGGGCAAGCCCTGGCTACTGGGTCCGCCGCGAGGCCCGCGTCGGATTCGAAGGAGCGAATCCGTTCCGCCTTCTCTACGGCGGCTGCTGCGCGGGCCCGGGCTTCGTTTCTGCCGAGAAGGAAAGCCCTAGTCTGGGGAGTTTTTATCATTGTTGGGGTCGTTGCGATCCTTGCTGCGGCGCGGTTCGTCCAATCGCCGACATCCCCTCCTAGGGTTATTGCGTCGGTTCAAATTACGAATGATGGTTCGCCAAAAAGATCCCTTGTCACGGATGGCGTGCGTCTTTACTTTTCGGAATATGCGGGTGGTCATTCTGTGCTGATGCAAGTCTCAACGTCTGGCGGAGATACAGCACCGCTTCCCAACCCGTTACCGAGCGCCGACATCTACGACATTTTACCAAGCCGCTCTGAACTTCTCGTACGAACGGGTGAAGAAGGCGTGGAACCCGAATCCGCACTTTGGGTTTTGCCGGTTCCGGGAGGGTCACCGCGCCGATTGGGCGACATCGTAGCACACGCCGCCACTTGGACCCCCGACGGTCGTCATATTATTTACGGCAACGGTTCAACGTTGTACTTATGCAATGTGGACGGAACTGAGTCTCGCAAGCTGGTGACCGTTGCGGGCGTGCCCTTCGGGCTGCGGGTTTCACCCAATGGCAATCTCTTACGATTCAGTGTAGAGGATCCGGCTCAACATACTTCCTCGCTTTGGGAGGTTGCGGCGGACGGACACGGGCTTCATCCTTTGCTGTTGGACTGGAACAAGCCCCCCAAGGAATCCGCTCCAACCTGGACGGTGGACGGGAAGTATTTCTTCTTTCAATCCGGTCGTGCCAACGGTCAGGACATCTGGGCCATCCGAGAACGCAAGTCGATTGCGAGTAGGGCCAATACCGTGCCCCTGCAGGTCACTGCCGGGCCGCTGGCTTTTGGCACTCCCGTCAGTAGGGAAAATGGACGGCTGTTTGTGATCGGCCGGCAGCGTCGCTTTGACCTGGTCCGATATGCGGGAAAATCACAACAATTCTCGACTTATCTGCCTGGGATTTCCGCAGGTGAGGCAGAGATCTCTCGCGATGGACAGTGGATTACTTACGTTGCGCATCCGGAGCATACGCTCTGGCTCAGCAGGCTGAATGGAAGCTCGCGCATTCAACTCACGTTTGCACCTCTAGAAGCGCACTTACCACGGTGGTCACCAGATGGAACACGAATTGCGTTCATGGGGTTGCGGCCGGGAAGGCCGTGGAAGATTTTTGTAGTCTCCACCCAAGGAGGCACACCGCAGGAGTTAACCTCAGAAGGCCGCAACGAGGGTGATCCTACCTGGATGCCTCACGGCGATTCCATCATTTTTGGAGCCATGCCCTGGTTGGAGTATGGGAAGTCGTCGGCCCCGAGCATAAGAGTTGTCGACTTGCAAACCTCGAGCATTTCCGATGTTACGGGTTCAGAGGGGTTGTTCAGCCCTCGTTGTTCTCGGGATGGGCGATATATCGCCGCCTTTTCCGCCGACTCGACGAGGCTCATGCTCTACGATTTCAAGACACGGAAATGGTCCCAACTGGCCCAAGGTTTGTTTGCTTTTGAAAGCTGGTCAGTTGATGGAAAGTATCTCTATGCGGAGAACTATCTCGATAAAGGCGACGACTTTGTTCGCGTGAGTATTGCGGATGGGAAAGTAGAACATCTTTTTAGTCTCAAGGAAGTGCCTCGCGGTTTCGATCCCTGGGAATCCTGGGTAGGCTTGGGGCCGGATGACACACCTCTTCTGATGCGGGACAAGAGCACGCAGGAAATATACCGCCTCGACCTCGACTTTCCCTAGCCCTGTGTAGGCAGGGTGGCGATTTATCCGCATCTGAAAAGACCCCGACCCCGACATCCCCATCCTGAAAGAAGCCAAGGCGGAGTACGCGAAGCTGCAATAGCTCCTTTCCTGGGCTAGGCGTTGCGATTGACCTTCCTCACGATTCGACCTAACATTCCCGCCAGTGTCCACGCCCTCCCAACCCGTTGGGCAGACGGTTTCCCATTACTGCATCATCCGCAAGATCGGCGGTGGTGGAATGGGTGTGGTCTACGAGGCCGAAGACCTCAAGCTTGGTCGCCACGTCGCCCTGAAGTTCCTTCCCGACGTACTCGCCAATGATCCTCAGGCCCTCAGCCGTTTTCAGCGCGAAGCCAAGTCTGCCTCTGCTCTGAATCATCCGAACATCTGCACCATCCACGAGATTGACGAGGCCGAGGGACGAACCTTCATCGCCATGGAATTGCTGGAGGGGCAGACACTCCGGCGCCGGATCAGTGGCAAGCCTCTGGAGATCGAGACGGTGCTCGATCTGGGAATCCAGATCGCCGATGCTCTGGACGCTTCCCACTCAGAGGGCATCATCCACCGCGACATCAAGTCTGCCAATATTTTTGTCACCAAGCGCGGGCACGCCAAGATTCTGGATTTTGGGCTGGCAAAGGTCGTCGTCACGCCTGAAAGCATCGCCCTGAGAGCCTCGACCATCGAGTCCGAAGAACAGCTCACCAGCCCGGGGATCTCTGTGGGAACCGCGGCCTACATGTCTCCAGAGCAAGTGCAGGCCAAAGAGTTGGACGGTCGCTCGGATCTGTTCTCTTTCGGTATCGTTCTCTACCAGATGGCTACAGGGGAGTTGCCCTTTCAAGGAGCCAGTACGGGTCTCATCACGGAGGCCATTCTCAACCGCGATCCGGTGCTTCCCATGCGAGTCAATCCCGACATCCCACCGAGCCTCCAAGAGGTAATCCACAGAGCCTTGGAGAAGGACAGAAACTTGCGCTATCAGCACGCTGCCGACATGCGGGCTGAGCTGCAACGGCTAAAGCGAGATGCGGGGTCAGGCCGGAGGTCTTCAGAAGAAGCCGAATCGGTTCTGACACCAACCGCAAGTCGTTTGTCCTCGATCGGCGAAGGCAGAGGGCCCCGCGAGTCTCCAAGATCATTGACTCGCTTGCAGTTTTGCCCTTCGAAAATGCGAGCGGCGATCCTGAGCACGAATACCTCAGTGACGGGATTACGGGGAGTCTCATCAATATTCTGGCGACGCTACCAAAACTGCGAGTGATGGCGCAGAGTGCAGTTTTTAGGTATAAGGGCCGGGAAATTGACCCTCAAGCCATCGGTCGCGAGCTTAATGTGCGCGCCGTGCTCGTAGGAAGAGTGATGCAAAGCGGGGGCTCTTTGCGCATTGGGACCGAATTAGTCGATGTAGCCACAGGCTCTCTACTGTGGGGCGCGCAATACGATCGCAAGCCTGGCGACATCTTTGTGGTCCAAGACGAAATTTCCAACGAGATATCGGGGAAATTGCGGTTAAAGTTGACCCGAGGAGAAAAGAAGCAACTAACAAAACGCCCCACGGAGAATGCAGAGGCATACCAGCTCTACCTAAAAGGTCGTCACCACTGGAACCGGTGGACCGAAGAGGGTTTCTATAAGGCGATCGAGTACTTTCGGCAGGCAGTCGAGAAAGATCCTAGCTACGCCATAGCCTACGCTGGTTTGGCCGATTGCTACGTGCTCCTAGGGTGGAACAGCTATCTACCGCCGAAGGAAGCGTTCCCGAAAGGCCAAGCGGCGGCAAAGACTGCCCTGCAGCTCGATCTGGATCTCGCTGAAGCCCACACGCCTTTGGCGGCCCTGTTATGGCTTCACGATTGGCAGTGGGAAGAGGCTCAGACAGAATTCAATCGCAGCCTCGAACTTGGTCCCAACTACGCAACTGCCAACCACTGGTACGCCGAGTATTTGATGACCATGGGCCGACACGGAGAAGCTTTAACGAGGATGAAGAAGGGTCTGGATCTAGATCCTTTGTCGCTCATTATCAACGTCGCAGTCGGATGGGCCCTCTACTTTGCCCGCCGATACGACGAAGCCATCGAACAACTCCGGCGAACTGTCGATTTGGACCCGAACTACCCCGTCACCTACTGGATCCTCGGCCTAGTGCTTAGGAAAACGGGTTGCTATGAACTGGCTATCACTGAGGGTGAGAAGGGGGTGAAGCTGTCGGGCGGCAGTCCTCTGATGCGCGCGGCACTTGCGCACACGCTCGGCACGGCTGGGAGGACAAAGGAAGCATTAGAAATGCTCGACGATCTGACAAAATTAGCGAAGCAAAAGTATGTCGCGCCCTATTTCTTCGCCGGAATCTACATCGGCTTAGGAGAAAACGACCGCGCGATTGAATACTTGGAGAAATGCTATGAAGAGCATTCCCACTGGCTTATCTATCTTCATATAGATCCGAGCATGGACGGCTTGCGGGAAAACCAAGGTTTCCAAGGCTTGTTCCGGCGGATTGGCCTTCCAGCGCTGACGACCGTGACCCCCATCTGACTGAAGCCAAAGCGGAATACGCGAAGCTGAAGTAGCCTGCCGGAGTTCGGTCTTCAGGGACCTTCGTTGCAGAAAAAGCTTTCTTTCACGAATGAGGTCGGCATGAATGACGTCATCGCGGACGAAGTCAGCACCAAAGAAGCGAACGCCGACCAAGACAAACGGGGACCACGCAAAGTTGCCTAGGACAAGAGGGAACGTATCTCAGTGACAGGTAGGATCAGTTGCTTCAACCGAGTAAAACGGGAAGGCGGAGCTCTACTCCGCCTTCTCGAAAGATTGCAACGATTACGCTGATACTCCAGCGGCGATCTTATGGAAGGTCGAGTTGACAACCTCGCTGGTCTGGACCTTGGGCGTGCCCTCGATGAATCTTGCCATGGTCTTCAACACTTCAGGGTAGGTATTCGTGTTGTAGGTGTCTGAACTGGCTTTGTTGTCCCACAGACTGATGGCAGTCACATCGATTCCGCCGGGGCCGGAGAACGTAATTTCGTCCTTGAAACCGTTCTGCTTGCGGAGTAGCGGAAGAATGTCCTTGTCAAATGTTCGGGTGTAATCGGCCAGCATATTGGATTTCAGATGAAAAGAGACGTTGCGTGCAAACATATCAACCTCCTTAGGTTGTGATTCGCTAAGATTGGGAGAGCTCCAGATGGACTGACTTAGTTCAGGGAACCTGAAAGAGGAGCAAGGATGCTCGCTCCACGTTACCATTGCATTTGAGTGGCCCTCTGCGTCAACCGTGCAAGTTGTTGTTTCGATGCGTCCGCGAAGAGATTCCGGCGCCGCAGGGTCTCGGTTCCGTCGCGCATCTTTGGCGGGTAGCGAGCACAAACGGCAACCCGACGCCGGAAGACATCCGCCAAGGGCCGCGCTAGTATTGCCGCCGCACAGAGAGCAGAATTTCCAAAGAGACGAACGATGTCAGCCTCGGCTCGGCGCAAGATCGCCGCGGTCCAGCGGGCAAGATGGGCCAAGGTGAAGCAGGGGAAGAAACAGGGGGTATCGCTATATCGTTCAAGTTCTCGGCCAGTATCAAATACGCTGATTGGTCTTCGATGGCAATTGGCAGCTCTGTTGAATGTGGCGTGAATGTGCTGAGACGGTAGTGTACGGCACGCCAAGAAAGCGTTTGGCAACGATCTTAGTAACTTCGAGGCAATTGAAATTATGCCTCTTTACTCTTCCCAGGACTCGGTTCAATGCGTTCTGGATCGTCTTTGCCCCAGGCGCACCAAGAAACACGGCCCGTAGTTCTGTCGCCATGAAAAAAAAGTTCCATCCTGCGGCATGGATCTTGCGATTAAGGGCGAAGCCATCCAGCGCCTTGATCAGGCTCCAGTTCCCCGAGTAAGGTTCACTCTCCAGCCCAAAGAACTGCGTCATCACCGGTGATTCCTTCATCAGAATTGTGCCGACTTGGACTTCTTGTGTCATAGAAAGCTCGCCAGCGAGCGCACTTTTCTTTCCAACTACTCGTGGCCGGTCACGATAGCTTCGATCTCTGAGGGCGTCAGACTAGCGGGATCGCAATAACCGCAACCATTGAAACACGGGGTGTATTTGTGTTTTTTGATCACCGAATCGTCACTGTCGTCGCTTCAAGTGCGGTCAGGTCGAATAGTCACAGGTCTCATCGCCTTTCCCTTTGCGCTACTGGGCTAATTGTAGGGCAGCGGTTTGCGTAAGCGCGGCCACCAGGATCAGCAACAATGTGACAAACATCACCGAGCCGCTGACCAGCAGCACGATTTCGCTCAGCATATCAGCGTTCATCAGATCTTCCCGGTGCATCTGCGTCTTCCTCTCCGGCGGGTCAATCGGTGTCGCAATGTGTTCTGGGGACCACCCTCAAGAGAGCAGGCCGTCTGGTTTGGCGGGGTACTGCTCTCTTGAGACATCAAGAGTGTCGCTCAATTGCTTTGGCAATACTGTGCAGAATGGCTCAGATGTCGCCAGGGGTTGAGGGAAGTTTTAGCCATGCAAGGACCTCGCAACTCACCATCGATTGATCCTGTATTTCCCAATTCCCATGAAGCCGACATCCAACCGTTCTTCTCAGGTCGTTGGAATTTCGGCTACGGCAGATAAGAGCGCACTCATGACCATCAAATGGAAGTCTGTCTTTCACGGAAACCCATGACAAGGCGACCGGTTTCTCTGCGACTAGCATCTGACACCTCCTTCATCTCTCATAACTTTCTGACCTCTGATGATCAACGCCTCGCTGACTGCGGTGGCGACGTGGGTTCTATTTCTCGATAATCTGCGTGACACTCACCGTAACAAGGGACTTGCCGCACTCCAGGCAATGGGTTTTAAGTCGAGACGTGATCAACCCGCAAAACGGGCACATCCTCTGCGATCCGTACCTGGCGACCTGCGGCCTCGGCTTGCGGATCTTGTTGAGTAGCAGGCTCGCCAATAGCGCAACGAGCAGACCGAAAGAAATATCAGTTGCGTCAATCAAAGTGCTCCTCTTCAGAATGGGGGAGCGATCTGATCTGCTCCCCCGTTTCTCTCACTCCCTGCCCATGTTATGCGGCTTTGCTGGGCGCTTTGGTTTCGACGGTCTTTTCGCCGCCTACATTCACTTGGATCTGCTTGGCTCTGGCTTCGGCCTTCTTCGTGAGCATGATCTTAAGCACACCCTGGTTGTAGTCGGCGCTCACTTGCCCCGGATCAACAGAGCTGGGGAGGGTAAACGAGCGGGCAAAGCTTCCGTATTGCCGCTCGACGCGACGGAAGTTCTCCTCTTTTTCGTCCTTCTCAATCTTGCGTTCACCGTGGACAGTGAGCGTGTTGTTGTCGATGCGGACATCAATGTCCTTCTCGTCGATGCCGGGGACTTCAAGCTTCAGGGTAATATTGTGCTCGTCTTCGTAAACGTCCACCGGCGGTGCGAAGCTGGTGGTTGTCAACGCGTCTTCCGGCCCTTCCGGGCCATACGACTCACGGACGAGACGATTCATGCGTCTCATGCGGTCTTGCATATTGGAAAACTCACGGAGAGGCTCCCAACGGGTCAATAGGGTCATAACGCAGTTCCTCCTGGGGGAAAGCTAAGAGGAAAAACTTCAGATGGGCTGACTTAGTTCAGGGAATCTGAACGAGTAAGAAGAGGTAGCTTGCTCACACTCAATAGTAGGCTCGTGCACCACGGTTGTCAAACTTCTCGGGGCGCGTATGATCATAGTCATGATGAATGCGAACCACATTTCGGAGCGCCTCGCAAGTATGCGACGGGAAATGAGCGATCTTGGAATCTCGAATGCTCGATATTGGAGCAAGAGTTCGCACACCGCGCTGGACAAGTCAGCTCACGTTTTACGGCACGAACGCCTGTTGGGAATCAAGCAAGAATTGTCGGACATGATGAAACGCTGCGCCTAGTCCGTCTGCGGTCAACCACTTCGTGCATACGCCAAAGGACCATTCGTTGATAGGGAACGGGCGAAACCGGGCAAGTTTGACAAGCGTGGCGAACCTGAGGCGTATCTCGGATTCGGCGAAAGATTGAAAGCGATAGATTGTTTGGAAGATGGCTACACGAAGCTGGGGAAACAGCTCAACCTGTCTTTGGTTGACGCAGCCGCCTCGTATAACGATGCCATGCGCTGGGCTCACCAACTGAATACCTCGGCTCGCCCATAGCGGGTTCATCCGCCGTTTTTCTCCGCTCAACCGAATGGAATCTTCCGGGTGTGCGCTCAGAATGCTGAAAGTCGCCTGCAAATCGAGGCGGCGGTTGGCAGCGCCGCTGGAGAAAGGTCCTCCCTGCAGGGCGTTCGCCGTGTCGAAAAATGGAGACCCGAGAATCCCGCTGGGATTCGACAGGTTCACGTTGTTGAAGACGTTGCGGACAGAGACGCCGAGGATCAGGCTATAGCGCCGGTCTGAATTGGCAGACATTCCCGGTGGGACCTCCGCCAAACAGCGGGCCGCGAGGGCCTCCGCCTCCGCCGCCCCTCGGAATGCCGCCGCCCGGGCCTCCCCCCGGCCCCCCGAGGCCTTGACCGGTTGCGGCGCGTTTTGTTTTGGGGCCGAATCCGAAGGTTTTGGTCAAACGCAGGTTCAGCACGAAGTGAGTGGTGCCCGTGGCGTAGTTGATGGGAAGAATTCTTTGCGTGGTCGCGGCCAGGTCCGGCCGGGCATCGAAGGTTCCCACCGGTGTGCAGTAGACGTTCGCGTCAGTCGGACTGATCGTGGTTGTTGCGCACGTCGCGGTGGAGACAAATCCGGGACGATCGTTGAACACCGAATCGCCGTTCAGATCGTTGGGCGACGTAATGTTAAAGGGCGATCCGGAACTCGCGATCATGAACGGGCTCAGGCGAAACGCATAGGGCAGGGCAATGGTGCCGCCAAAAAAAAGGCGGTGACGCGTGTCGAATGATGCCCGGCCGTAGTCCTGACTGATGTTGTAGGAATTTGAGGGAAAGCTCGAAACTCCGGAAGTATCGCTGTTGGCGTAGTTCAGCGTGTAGAAGCCGAAGACCTGGACCTTTGTTCCCAGACGCATGTTGCTGTTGACGATCAGCTGGTTCTGCTTGAAATTTCCTTCGGAGACGTACCGGTAAATATTTCCTTCGTCCGGCTGCGGACGTACGGTACTGCCCGGGGTTCCGGGAAACGGGGCGTTGGCGTTGATGGTGAGCAGCTGATCGAAGCCGCGAGAGTTCAGGTAGGTGACCGAAAGCGTCGCCGACTTGGTGAGCTGGCGCTCAGCGCTGATGGCGGACTGCAGAGTGTAGGGCGCGTGCAATTCGGGATCGATCTGGTAGACCGTCGGCGTGGTGGCGCTGATGGCGCCGCAGGTCGAAAGGTCTACCGGAATACCGAGTCCCGGAAAGCAGGTGGGATTGTTGATGACGAACTGCTGCTGGGTGACGCCGTTCAACCTCTCCACCTGCAAAAACTGTTCGGACTGGAAGCGATCGTAGAAAATTCCGAAGCCGCCGCGCAGCACAACTTTCGGCGGAGCGCTCTTGCCTCCAATTCCCCACGCAATCCCCAGGCGCGGCGCCCAATCGCCGTGATCGTGAATGTCGTTCTGGGTCTCAAAGCGCAGACCCGCGCTGAGCGTGATGTTCGGCCGCAAGCGCCAGTCGTCTTGCGCGTACAGGCCTCCGTCGTACGTTGTGACGTTGGCGTTCGGCAGGCCGCTGGTGAAAGAGAGCTGGGTGGCGAAGGGCGTTCCGCCCGGAGTTGCCAGCTGTTGCACGGCGAATTGATACGAGATGGGACAGGGCGTCGCGGGATTGGCGGCGATGTCGCAATTGGGATTCGACGGCGTGTCTTGCGCTGAATCCAGGGAAGAAAAAATGAAGGTGCCGTTGAAGCCGGATTGAGAGAAGCTGGCATCGCGGAGAGCGCGCAGACGTCCTCCGAACTTGAAAATGTGAGTGCCGTGGACCAGCGAGGTGTAGTTCTGCAGTTCGTAGTGGTCCTGATGATCGATGATCGTGCCCCGGCTGTTGCCGCCGCTGGTGAACGCTCCCAGAACGTTGACCGCCGGCGTGGCCGTTACCGGAAACTGGCTGTCGCGCTCGCGAAGATACTGGAAGCGCGTTTCATTAACAATCTTCGATCCGAAGACCTGAGTATCGCCAATCTGTACGGTGTGTTCGGTGGACTCCGAGTTGTAGGCTTGGGGTGCAAGGTTGAACTGCCCGATGCCGTTGTTGTTTTGAGCGTCGCGGAAATACTGGTAGCGCGCCGTCAGCGTGTTGTTCTTGCTGACCTGGTAGTCGAGACGCGAGCTGAGGTTGGTGCGCTTCCGCGGGTTGGGAACCGCATCGGTAAAGGGAACGGCGCTGTCGGGGTCGGTGGGATCGAGGATCAGGGCATTGATGGCAGCAAGATCATTGATATTCCGCCGCTCGATATTGAAGAAGAAAGACGCCTTCTTGCCCAGCGGGCCGCCGATATTGCCGTTGTACTGGGTCGAATCGTAACCGGGCTCCGGACCGGCGAAGGGATTGGCGGCGTTGAAAGCAGAATCATTTCCCTCGACGAAAAATTGGCCGTGATATTTGTCGGTGCCCGGCTTGGTAAAGATTTCAATGCGGCCATAGCCTAGCTTGTCGTATTCCGAGGAAAATGGATTCTGATTGATCCGGATCTCGCGAATGGACGACTTGGGCGGAAGCTGGCCGGCGGTGAAGCCGTCAATGTACATCTGTCCACCGTTCGGGCCGGCCGATGGTCCGGCGAGCGCTTCGAGATCGGACTGCAACTCGTCCGGATCGTCGGGCAGGGCCTCGAGTTCCTTGCCTGAAAGGACGATAGCGCCCGCATTGTTGCCGGGATTCACGTCCACAGTCGGCGCGGTGTCGGAGACCTGGATCTTCTGCTCCTCGACCGCAATGGTGAGCTGAAGATTCAGCCGGAGCGGCTGGTCGGCAATGGCTGCGTTGTCGTTTTCATACACGGTGAAGCCTTGCGCGATGACGTTCAACGTGTATTTTCCCGGCGGCAGCCCTTTGAACTCATACATCCCTTGCGAGTTCGTCTGGGTCGTCAACGGAGAACCTGTCGGCGGCGTCATCACCACGGTGGCATTGGTGATCGCTGCTCCGGAGGGGTCGGTGACTTGTCCCCGCAGAACTCCCGATGCTGATTGGGCCAACGAGAGATTCGCGAACAGGAGTAATGAAAAAAATGTAAATAACAGGCCCGCGTATTTATGAACTCTCATTCCAGGGTCCACTTCCCGAACCGATATCTCTGGCGGTACTCGAGGCCATGCTTTGCGCTAATCCCGATGCTATTGACCGAGAGCGTCGCCCCCGCCGGGCGAGCCCAAACTCCAGGGCGACAACATCATTGCCTGGCTTCCGCTGGGAGCCGCTTGCAGAATCGCCTCCACGCCACTCAGCAAGGTAATCGCCGTCGCGCCGCCCGACGGCGTACCTTGCGTAGCCACGATCATCACGGCGTCGCCTTTGTGCAGATCGGTCAGGGTGACGGCGGGCATGCGGTTAAGAATTTGCTGAAAGTCCGGCGCTCCACCGGAGCGCATGCCTCCGCCCGGCACTGCTCCGGAAGTTGTTCCGGCGGAAGGTGCTGCACCGGATTGCCCGCCCGGGCCCGCAGCTCCGCCCGTTGCACCCGCCATCGCTGCCTTTAACCGCATGGCGATTCGTTGTGCGAACTCAGGCGGCAGTTGGTGAAGTTGCGAGTCCGGTGTGACTTTTATTTGCACCAGGCTTCTTGCTCAATAAATCCTGGACGTTCATCGTGCCCGCACTTGCATCCACCGAATTGACGATTCCTGCTACGTTGCGAAAGCTCCCGGTAACGATTTCATCCGCCGCCAATTCCGTTCCATCGGCGCTGCGATTGCCGCGCGCACGCAGTTGGTCGCCCAGCTGAATCTCTTGCAAAGTGCTGGGTTTCGCATCGTCGAATTTCATCGAGTCCGGAGCGTAACGTCGAATTATGGTGTCCTTAGACGTATGAACAACAATGATCTTGGCGCCGCCGAAGCCGGTGACAGAGATCGTGGCAGTTCCCGCCGCGGGTTCCACTGCCTTCACTAGTCCTCCGAGTCCGCGCTTCTGCCAATCCTGGCGATCTTCTTCCTTGCGGGCCTCAACGTCGGAGCGTTTCATGACGACGATGGATGCGGCGGTCATTGCCTTGGCATTGTCGGAGGGTTTGCCGGCCACCAGAATCCGGTCACCGACCTGCAGCTCCTGCAACTCGATCGGGGTCGCATTCTTCAGAGTTTTTTCTCCGGGCGCGATGCGCACGATATGCGCGCCCGCCTGCACCGTAACTTCGATTTCGGGGCCGGAATCTGGAGTAAGAGTGATGACGCTGCCGGCAATCGCTTTAATGGAACCGATATGCCGCGCTGTGGCACTTCCCCCGCTCGCTTCCGCAGCCTGCGGTGCGCTCGGGGGCATCGCGAGGCAGGCGGGAATCAACCACGGAGAGGCAGCAGTGGCCACAGTCAATGCAAATATCAATAAGCTTTTTCTTGCCGTGATCATGTGCGCACGCGCCCCGTCACTAATAATTTACATCCCGAAACCCGGTCAAACCGGGCCTTTACAAAGTTTTACGGTGACCGGCTAGAACCGCCCGCCGCCAAAACTTCGCTACGCGGCTCGGCAACCTCCTGTTCACGGTATTGAACTTGTTAGGCTGACGGTTTACGTATCAGCTCAAGAGTCTTTGTTTACGTGGACGGCATCCGCATTCAGGACGACCGGCGGCCGTAAGACCGCACGCGCATCTTGGAACCACGCTGCCGACCCTCGGATTTTTCGTTCAACTTTAATACTGCTGTAACGATCGAGCCGTATAGTGGCCGTCATCTGTCACCGGGGCTTCGAGCCCCAGAATCAGGAGACCGCCGATGGCGACCGCACCTACACTACCTCCTCCGCCCTCAGCCAAGCTGAAACCCGTAGCGGTGCCGGAGTCGTGACTTCTTCAGGATTGGTGGCATTCGGCATCATTTCGCTGTTGCCCGTCGAACTCATTCTCCAAGTCGGAAGCAAAGCCGGGTTCGCCATGGTCTTCGCGCTCCTGGTCGCCGCCATTATCTGGAACCTCAGCACATGGTATTTCGGATTGCCTGCCTCCAGTTCCCACACCTTGATCGGTTCGATCATTGGCGTCGGTATCGCCAATCAGCTGATGTCCGCCAGGACTGGTACCAGCGGCGTGGACTGGCCCAGGCGTGGAACATCGGAAAATCGCCTTTGCTTTCTCCGCTGGTGGGTTTCGCGGCCGCCTTCTTGCTGCTTTCGTTGATGAAAGCTGTAGTCAAGAACAGAAAGCTCTACGAGGCGCCGGAAGGCACGCAACCGCCGCCGTTCTGGATCCGCGCGCTCTTGCTGCTGACGTGCACGGGCGTGAGCTTCGCCCACGGATCGAACGAGGGGCAAAAAGGTATGGGCCTGATCATGCTCATCCTGATCGGAACCGTTCCTACCGCTTACGCGCTGAACCATGCGGTCACCAAGAAACAGTCTCAGGACTTCGTCGCGGTTTCCGAACAGGCCGGCAACACCTTGAACAAGTATGTGAGCCCGAACGCCGTTATCGCCGATGCGCGTGACGAAGTTACTACCTACGTCCGCACCAAGGAATTCACGCCCAACACCATGCTGGCCCTGCGCCAGTTGGTGAGTGATATCGGCAACGAAACGGTTCTGTTTGGAGAGCTGAGCAAAGCGACCGCGTCCGCAACTTTCGCAATGACATGTACCTGGTCATCGAAGCTCTCCGCCTGATGCAGAAGACCCACCAGCCGTCAATCGCCGCCAGCGATTGGCAGATCCTGAGCAACTACAAGAAGCACATAGACAACGCGACCAAGTTCATTCCTCTCTGGGTGAAAGTCGCAGTCGCCATGGCCCTGGGGCTCGGGACGATGGTGGGTTGGAAACGCATCGTCGTGACCGTCGGAGAAAAGATCGGCAAAGATCATCTGACCTACGGACAAGGCGCGGCCGCGGAAATTACAGCGATGGTGACCATCGGCGCCGCCGATTGGTTCGGCCTGCCGGTGAGCACGACTCACGTGCTTTCATCCGGGATCGCCGGCACGATGGCGGCGAATCACACCGGGCTGCAATGGGGGACGGTACGCAATCTCCTCATGGCCTGGGTGCTGACGCTGCCGGCCTCGATGATTCTCGCGGGCTTCCAGTTCTGGGGATTCCGAAATATCTTCTAGGGCGGAGTCCAGAAGCTGGCGCTTGAGGAACTTGTCTCGTGCGGGAGCGGGGCAGGCCGGTGGCTCGAACATTAGCCCTCCAGCTTGAATACTCTCTCCATGCGCAGCCATTTCTCGCCGGGCTTGGCTTCGGGCAGCGATTGCTGGAATTTCCACATCAGATTCTCCCACTCCTGAACTTTCTGATTTTTCCCATCGGCCTGGGCCTTGGCGTCGAAAGAGAAGCGATCGTTTACTTCCATGATCATGAACATGCGGCTGCCGAGGAGGTAGATTTCCAGGTCCTCGATGCCAGAGTCTTTTATGCTTTTGGTAATCTCCGGCCAGATTTTCTGGTGATAGCGCTTGTACTCCGCGATCAGCGCGGGATCGTTTTTCAGGTCCAGGGTGAGGCAGAATCGTCGGTTCATTTCACTCCCATCTCGCTTGCGGATTGAGTTCTAATGCGCTGCGCTGCCAGAATGCGGAAAACGTAAGCATACTTGTCGGGAGCTTGCGCTGGAAGTTGCAGGTGCAAACCGTCAGCCTCCTGGCGCGACTGGATTTTGGCATCCGATCTTAGCAGCACCGACTCAACCTTCTGGCTGCCTAGCGTCGAGGCCAAAGCTTGTATGACCACCTCGCCGGTTGCAGAGAACGGAGCGCTGCGAAAACTCCGAGTGCGAGCGCGCTCATTAGAAATCTGCGTACCGATGCGTTGATAGGGGAGACATGGATGTTCTTTCCTAATCTTCTTCGGAAGATATTGCTCAGGATGGCAGCATCATAGCTATCACTTCCGAGCCGTCGGTCAACCCGGCGCTAGTCAGGATTTTCGACCAAAATGATTGCGATTCCCGGGGCTCGTACTAGTAGGTTGCGCGGCCGCCGCTCAGGTCAAATACGGCTCCCGTGGTAAAAGAATTTTCTTCGGATACCAGCCAGGCCACCATGGCTGCGATCTCATCGGGTTCGAGAAAACGTCCACGCGGAATCTTGGACAGCATGTAGTCGAGATGTTCCTGCGACATCTGATCAAAGATTCGCGTGCGCGCTGCCGCCGGCGTAATGCAGTTGACCGCAATGTTGCGATCGGCCAGCTCTTTCCCTAATGACTTGGTCAGCGCGATCACGCCCGCTTTCGCAGCGCTGTAGGCGGAGGCGTTTGGATTTCCTTCCTTGCCTGCGATCGACGACACGTTGACGATCCGCCCATACTTTTGCTGGAGCATGAAGGGTATGACGGCACGGCAGCATAAGAACACTCCGTTCAAATCCACGTCGATAATCTGCTTCCACGTCTCCACCGGATATTCCCAGGCTTTCAGATTGGGGCCGGAGATTCCCGCATTGGCCACCAGGATGTCGATCTTCCCGAACTTTTCTGCCGTCGAGGCCGCGGCGCGGGTAACAGCCTCGGCATCGGTCACGTCTCCGGTTACGGCATCCACGGTGCCGAGGCTGCCAAGTTCTTTCAGGGTGGCGGCGAGGAGGTCTCGATCGCGGTCCCACAGAGTGACAGAGGCCCCCGACGCCAGAAAACGCCGGGCGATGGACAAGCCAATCCCCTGCGCTCCGCCGGTTACGATTGCGTGACGGCCAGTTAGATCTATCTTGTTCATGCGGTTCTCGCCGAGGCGCGTCCCGGAAGGCCTGCGACTAATCTCAACCAGAGAGGGTACACGTGGGACGGATGCCCGCGCCAGTTTCTCAAAATGCCACCAAATACAAAACGTCCCATGACCTGGTTAAGTCATGGGACGTATGTCGAACAGCCCTCCCCCGAAGTCTGCTCAATTTCAAGATAAGGGTTGCAGAGAGGGCGTGTGAATGGCCCATTCGGGCTACTGTGGAAATCTTGAGTAGAAGGAACTTTGCATAGGGGTGTCACAGGGTGGCACAGGCCCTCAGGCCTGCTTACAACTTCTGCTGCGCGCTGGGCTTTGACCCCTGGAGTTACCTCAGCGGCCGACGCCGCCGCGAACAGCGTCCTTAATAATGCAGCGCTTAAAAGCGCTGTTCTACCCCCGAAGTCGCTGCCGGGAAGACTTGCATTGACGGTCCGAACGATAAGCGAGATACACTGCTTACGAGGGGAACTCGTGGCGGATCGGGCAGGCAAGGACCCATGCCAGGCTGGCGCCGGCCTCTCATGAACGAGGAAAAGCAGAGTGGTATCAAGTGGATGGACCTGCTCTGGCTGGTCTTCCTGCTGGGTCTGGCGGTGCTGCCGCCGGTGCAGGAACGACACAAGCAACTGGCGCTGCTGGCCATTGGGATCGTGCAGTTGGCCGAGGGCCGAATCATCGCGAACTGGCCCCGATCCGGGCCATCCGCGGTGGTGCTGGTCAAGATTGTGCTGGCCACGCTGCTGATAAACCACACGGGCGAACTGGGGATTAACAGCAGCTACTATCCAATTTATTACGTTCCCATCGTGACTGCGGCGATCCACTTCGGGTCCTGGGGCACCTTGCTCTGGACCTCGCTGGCCTCGGCTGCCTACTGCTCATATCTCTATCCCGCGCTGCAGGAATACACGCTTACTCCTACAGGCGCTGCCGAGCTCGCCATCCGGATCATGTTCTTCTTCATGGCGGCCATCGTGGTGAACCGCTTTACCATCGAGAATCGGCGCAAGACCACGCAATACCAGCAGGTCGCGGAGGAGTTGACGGAAGTCAATCGCCAGCTGGAGCGGGCCCAGGCCGATGCCCGGCGGTCCGAGCGGCTGGCGGCCCTGGGGCAGCTTTCGGCAGGCTTGGCACATGAGATTCGCAATCCTCTGGGCGTGATCAAGGGATCGGCGGAGACGCTCAACCGAAAGCTGGAAAACTCGAATCCTCTGGCCAGCGAGCTGGCGGGATACATATCGAGCGAAGTGAACCGGGCGAGCGCGCTGGTCACCCGCTTTCTCGATTTTGCCCGGCCGCTGCGCACCGAAACGCGACTGCTGCAAGTGACGGAATTGATTGATCAGGCCCTGAAATCCGTGGCGGCACAGTGGAAAGGCGGACCGCTTGTCGTGGAGCGGGAATATCAGAAGGATTTACCGCTGGTGCCGCTCGACGAGAATCTTTGCGAGCAGGTATTTTTGAATCTGGTTCAGAATGCGTACGAAGCCATGGGGAGCGAGGGCGGAACTTTTCGCGTCGAAGCTTCCAGCGCGCGCTCGAACGGGCGCGAGGGAGTTCAGGTGCGGCTGAAAGATACTGGACCCGGTGTCGCGGCGGAAATGCGCGAGCAGATTTTCAATCCTTTTGTGACTACCAAGAAAACCGGAGTCGGGCTGGGGCTTTCGATCGTTTCAAAGATTGTGGATGAACATCACGGCACCATCCGGCTGGAGAATACCGACACAAAAGGGGCCAGTTTCGTGATCTTCTTTCCAGCAGAAGAAAAAGCCCGCCAGAGAGCGGGAGGCTCATGACCACATCGAAGGCGACCATTCTGATTGTCGAGGACGAAGCGAAAATGCGTCGTCTCCTGGAACTCGATCTGGGAGATGACGGTTTCCAAACCTTGTCCGCGGAGGATGCGGAGACCGGGTTGAAGCTGCTGCAGAATGGTTCCGTCGACCTGGTGATCACCGATCTCAAGTTGCCGGGCATGAATGGACTGGATTTTCTGCAGGCGGTGAAACGCTTTCAGGCCGCCATGCCGGTCGTTGTCATGACCGCGTTCGGCACCGTGGAAACTGCAGTCGAGGCCATGAAGGCGGGCGCCAGCGACTATGTGCTGAAGCCTTTTTCTCTCGACGAAATGCGCATGGTGGTGCACAAGGAGCTGGACGTGCAGCGCCTGCGGGTGGAGAACCGTTCGCTGCGCGAAGCGTTGCAGCAGCGCTATCAGCATCCCAACCTGGTGGCGCGCAGCGCGAAGATGCAGGAAGTCCTGGCCACGGTGGAGCGAGTGGCGCCGACCAATTCGACGGTGCTGCTGGGCGGGGAAAGCGGCGTGGGCAAAGACCTGGTGGCGCGCGCCATCCATGAGAAATCACGGCGGGCGTCCGGACCGTTCATCAAGATCAACAGCGCCGCGATTCCGGAGAACCTGCTGGAGAGCGAATTGTTTGGTTACGAGAAAGGCGCGTTCACCGGCGCGACCGGCAGCAAGCCGGGGAAGTTTGAACTGGCCGACAAGGGAACGCTCTTCCTCGATGAAATCGGCGACGTGCCGCCGGCGACCCAGGTGAAGCTGCTGCGGGTTTTGCAGGAACGCGAGTTCGAACGGCTGGGCGGCACGAAGACCATCAAGGTGGATGTGCGGCTGGTGGCGGCCACCAATCGCGACTTGCGGGCCGCGCTCGAGGACGGCACGTTTCGCGAGGACCTTTACTACCGGCTGAATGTTGTGCCCATCGATATTCCTCCGCTGCGCGAGCACAAAGAAGATATTCCCGAACTGGTGAATCTGTTTCTCTCGCGCTTCGCCCAGGATTCCGGCAAGAAAATTACTGGAGTTTCACCGCAAGCTTTGAAGATCCTGATGGACTATCACTGGCCGGGAAATGTTCGCGAACTGCAAAACATTATGGAGCGGGCATCGGCTTTGGCGGCGGGTCCCTTGCTCGAAGCCGGCGACATTCAGATTGATTCGCGAGCCGGCAAGACGGCTGATTTCTCCGCCAGTTTTCTTCCCGAAGGCATGACACTCGAACAGTGGGAAGACGAGATGATCCGGGAAGCTCTGCGTCGCGCTCACGGAAACAAGAGTCAGGCCGCACGCATGCTGGGACTCTCGCGCAATGCGCTGCGCTATCGGCTGTCGAAAATCGGCATCGGCGACGACCCGGAAAAAGAGGAATAGTTTCTGGCGCGTGCGGGGCTTGAAGGATTCATCGGTTGGGGCAAGGACGTTGGCAGCACCGTGGAAGAGCCGGCGCTTTAAGCGCCGCGTTATCGTCGATCTGAGACGTCGGGCTTCAGCCCCAGTGGCAGCCACCGGGCCTGAAGGCCGACACACGATGTCATCGAGAACGCGGCCCTGAAAGGGCCGCGCTTCCACCGTGCTGCCATCATCTTATCCCTGTCCCGGGCCTGAATCTATCCGGGTCCGGGAATCGGAGACCGGTGGCTGAAAACCACCACTTCCGGTTGAACTCAGCCAGGCGGATTCGGAGTGCCGCTCAAGCCCACCTCTCCGCCTTACCTAATCCGATGAAAATAAGAGGCTTATTCCACGCTCACATCTGCGACGTTTGGCACGGCACCTGCATTGTCGAATTGTGCGCGAGTCTCTTTCTCGCGCGAGGTGGGGCCATGAAAAACAGATTTGCATTCATTATCGGAACACTGATTCTAGGCGCGAGTGTGATGGCGGGCGCCCAGGTGTCAGAAGATATCCCGGGGCTGGAACAGGGTCCAGGACAAGCCCAGGGACCAGCGCAGCCACAAGGACAGGAGCAGGCTCAAGCCGAGCCTTCGTCCAGCGTAGCCCGCATCAGCTTGATGCACGGAGACGTTTCCACCCAGCGCGGTGATTCCGGAGATTGGGCGACGGCGGCGCTCAACCAGCCCATGGTGAGCAGCGACAAGATTTCTACCGGCGTCAACTCCCGGGCTGAAGTGCAGCTTGACTCCGCGAACATTCTGCGGCTGGGCGACAGCACGCTGGCCAGCATTGCAGGCCTCTCGCGCAATCAGATCCAGGTACAACTCGAGCGCGGATTGATCGACTACTCGGTTTTCAAGGGGGCGGAAGCTGCAGGTTGAAATTGACACCGCGAACGCCGCGATTCGACCGGCACAGAAGGACGGAATTTATCGCATCGAAATCAATGCGGAAGGCGAGACCTCGGTGATTGTCCGCAAGGGATCGGCTGAAATTGCGACGCCGCAGGGCAGTACCCAGGTGGAGAAGGGCCAGATGGCGATCGTGCGCGGCACTGGCGACGACACTCAGTACAAGTTGGCGGAAGCGCCGTCCAATGACAGCTGGGATTCGTGGAACAACGAACGTGACCGGTTGATCTACGACGCGCAGTCCTGGGGAAAGACCAACCGCTACTACACCGGTTCAGAAGATCTTGATACTTACGGACGCTGGGTGACGGTGCCGGATTACGGTCCGGTGTGGACGCCGGCAGTGGGCCCGGGTTGGGCGCCTTATCGCAGCGGACGCTGGGTGTGGGAGCCGGGCTGGGGCTGGACGTGGGTTTCGTATGAACCCTGGGGTTGGGCTCCTTATCACTACGGGCGCTGGTTCGTTTACAACAGTTCGTGGGTGTGGTGGCCCGGTCCGGCCTACGGATATCCGCGGTATCGGCCGGTGTGGGCGCCCGCGTATGTTTCCTTCTTCGGTTTCGGCGGCGGCGTCGGTGTCGGCGTCGGATTCGGATTTGGTTCCGTCGGCTGGTTGCCGATTGGGCCGTGTGACACGATTCTATCCGTGGTATGGGCGTTACGGCTCGCGCTACAACGTCGTGAACGTCACCAACATCAACATCTATAACGGCCGGGGACGGGGATTTGGAGGCATTGCGCCGCTTCGTGCGGGTGGTGCATATTCCAACTTGCGCCTGGCTTCGATGAACGACAGAGTGCGAGGCGGCATCTCAACCGTTCCGACCGGCCAGTTCGGTACAGGACGTTCCACTCCTGTCGGAGTCAACGGCGAAACCTTTCGCAGCGGACATATGATCGCGGGAAATCTTCCCGTGGTTCCGACGCGGTCGGCGTTGTCGGTAAGCAACCGGCCGGCAGCGGCGTCCACGTTGCCGCGTGGAGGCGTGCAACAGCGCTTCTTCTCGCAAACACGGCCGGCAGCTGCGCCGCAGTCGTTCGACCGGCAGGTCACGCAGATGCGGCAGTCGCTGCAGCGCAACGGTGCGGGAGCGGGCCAGTCATTCTCAAGAGGAGAGAATATCAACCAGAATTCCGTCGCCCGCCCCACGCCAGGAGTTCGTACTCCGTCCAGCGGCGGGCCCGAACAACGGTTCGGCCGCACAGACAGGCTGAGCGGACGGGAAGGCCTTCGACTTCCAACGATTCAGGATGGCGACGGTTTTCCGATTCGAATTCGGCGACAGCGCAATGGCGGGATGAATCGTCCTTCAGGCATGTCGCCGGCGGGGACGTCCAATAATGTTCCGCGGCCGGGAAATTCGGCTGGGCCGGGCGCTTCGACCAACAACGGAGAGCTGGCGGCACTTCACGCCACAGTCCGGCGGGAACATCCAGAGCTCTGCCTGATCGGGTGAACAACGGAGGCGGCATGTATGGCGGACGCGGTTCGGGGCCAGAGTTCCAGCGCAACCAGATGTCGCGTCCCCAGATGGAACCGGCGGGCGGTGGGCGCAGCATGGTCCAGGACTCGCCGCGCGGATATTCGCGGCCGCCGTTGGAAATGAGGCAGCCGATTGTGACGCCGCGATCCTCTGAGGTACGGGGAAGCGCGCCACGAGAGTCGTCTCCATCACGAAGTGGCGGTGGCGGTGGCGGCGGAGGCGGAGGCGGGAACCGGGGCGGATCGGGCGGTGGCGGCGGAGGCGGAGGCGGGAACCGGGGCGGATCGGGCGGTGGCGGCAGCCACGGAGGCGGAGGTCCGCACGGCGGGTCTGGCCGGCGCTAGTGCGTCCTCTCAACTCGGGTGATGAACAACGGCATCCCGCAGGGGATGCCGTTGTTTTGTTTGTCCGAACGGACAAGGGCTGTCATCAAGCGCAGCCTTCTGTCCCGCGTAGCGGGATGGATCACTGCGAAAGGACCCATGCATTCCCCGCCAGGTTTTAGTCTGCTCGCGACAATCATGAACAGAGCCAGGCGGGTTGTATGCCGACAGCGGCACGAATGCAAGGGTCCTTCGTCCGCTTCCTCAGGATCACAGCCCCTGGGTTTAAACTGGTTTCCGTGCCGCCAGAGAATCGCGATATCGGGCAGAAAGCTAAGAAGACGAAATCTGGAAAGAAAAGGGGCTTCCTGGCGCACCACTCTCTGAGTGTCGCTTGTGTCGGCGTCCTGATTCTTTGGATCGTTCTCTACACCGTCTCAGATCCCAAGACCCACTGGGGCTCATTTTTCGGAAATGCTATTGCCGACTGGTCGGGCGTGGTGGTCACGGTGCTGGCCACCAAGTATCTTTATGAGCTCGGCTCTGCGGAGAGTCGGAAACCGCCGCTGAATTTACGCGGTCCTTTTTGGGAGACCATCACCGATCACTCGCTGACGCTGTTTCTGCTCGCCACCGGCGTCTGCTGGGTCGTCGTCTACAAGCACGCCGACCCAGACTCGAAGTGGGGACAAGTGGCCGGAAACATCGTCTCGGAATGGACCCAGATTCTTGCGCTTGTGATTTTGACCAAGCGCCTGATTGAGACTCACTCCAAGGAGAGCAAGAAATAACCTCGCCTGCTAGACTCTGCCTGTGAGCGCCAGGATCACCACGATCAGCAGAACCAGTCCCAGGCCGCCGCTCGGGTAGTACCCCCAACTGCCGCTGTAGGGCCAGGTCGGAAGCGCGCCCAGCAGGAGAAGCACTAGAAGTATGATCAAAATTGTTCCCATGGAAGTCCTCCTCGTATTTTTCAAATCAAATGCTGGACAAGGCTAATGGCGCGGCAATTTCTGCAACAATCAGGGCAAGCCTGTAGTCGCCGGGGCATCTCCATGTAGGCAGAATGCTAATGGAGGACGGGTGTTGCCGCCCGTCATGCGAAGCTCGCGGGCGTAGTGACACCCGTCCTGCATGAAAGCAGATCTACTGGTGAATTCTCGCGGCCCAACCGCCGCCGGGTGCGAGGGATATTTTCAGCTTGGTGTCCCGCGTGATCTTGGTTTTCGTTTTCTTGTAGTCGCTGGCCATGCGGTCGGCGTTGACCCCGTCCTGGTACGCTTCCAGCCAGAAGGTTCCCGCAGGCAGGAACGAGAAGTCCACTTCCAGGTCGCGTGCGGTCCAGTTGGTCATGGCGCCGACGTACCAGTCTTTGCCGCTTCTTCGCGCGACTAGAGCGTACTCGGCGATGCGCGCGTCGAGCACTTTCGTGTCGTCCCAGACCGAGGGGACGGGCGCCAGGAACTCCATCATCTCCGGTTCGCGCAAATAGTTCGACGGGCTGTCGGACAGCATTTGCAGCGGGCTTTCAAACACCACGTACATTCCCAACTGGTGGCAGCGCGTGCCCAGGCTCATGGGGCGATCGAAGATGGGAGCGAAGTCCTTCTTCGTTGCGTTCAACATGGCGCCGGGAGTGAAGTCCATCGGCCCCAGAAACATGCGGGTGAAGGGCAGGGTGATGTTGTGCTGCGGTTCGGTTTCAGCGCTCCACTTGCTCCATTCCAGGCCGCGCACGCCTTCGCCGCTGATCATGTTGGGCCAGGTGCGGGTCATGGTGATCTGACTTTGTCCGCCGTGAAAGTCGACCAGCATGTGGCGCTTGGCGGCCTCGCGGGAGGTCTTGTAGTAAAAGTTGATCAGCTTCTGATCGTTGCGCTGCATGAAATCAATCTTGAGGCCCTTGACGCCCCATTTCTGTGAACTCATCAAATGCCGGGTCGAACTGGTCGTCTAGCGTCTTCCAGACCATCCATAAGATGATGCCGACGTTTTTCTGTTTGGCGTATGCCGTCAGCTCCTCCATGTTGACTTCGGGGACGACTTCGAGCACGTTGCCGAGCTTGTACCAGCCCTCATCGAGGATGATGTACTGCAGGCCGTACTTGGCTGCGAAATCCACGAAGTACTTGTAGGTCTCGGTGTTGACTCCGGACTTGAAATTCACGCCATCAACGTTGAGCGCGTTCCACCAGTCCCATGCTACTTTGCCGGGCTTGATCCATGACGTGTCCTCTACCTGCGACGGCTTGGCCAGCAGCCAGACCAGTTGATTGGTGATGAGGTCGCCGTCTTTTTCGGCGATCCCCAACAAGCCGCCAGGGATAGCTGCGAGTGCCGCGGGTCACCGCGATGTAGTCGGCGGCCTGGGTGACTTTGAAATCGCGGTCTTTTTCCAGCGTTTCCTTGAGCGGATACGGAGGGAAGGTCGCCGCCAGTCCGTTGCCGCTGGTGCCGTGCAGCCAGAGCCCGGGATAGTCTTCAATGTCCGATTCTGCAATCGCCACTTTCACGCCGTTCGCGGCTTCGACTACCGCCGGCAGGCTGGCAATGGCGGTGGGCGCGATCGTCTTCAAATTCACGGGCAGGTAATGGCGTTCGTTGTGCGAGAAGAAACTCTCTTCCTGAGGGTAGTAAACGCGGTAATCGTCGGGAAAGTTGAAGCTGGATTCCTCGCTGTAAACTTTCACTTCGGCTTGCGGCAGCGACGTTTCCAGACGGTAAGCCACGCCCTCGTTGTAGGCGCGGAAGATGACCGCATAGTTGCCGTCCATGGTCAGGCGCAGTTCGTTGTAGTTCTCGCGAACCTTGGCAAATTTCTGACGTACCGGAGGCTCGAGAGTGCCGTCGTAGCTACGTTCCTTTGTCGCCTTGACCTTGGGTTGCAAGCCCAGGGTGTTGTGATCAATATCGATGGATAAGGTGGAATTCTGCAGCAGCACGGTCCCCTTGAAAAGAACGTCGTAGCTGAAGCGGTCGCTGGTCCTGATCCTCACTTCGATTCGCTTGTCGGGAGAGAGCAGACTGTAGCTGGCTTGTGCGAAGGCGGTCCCGGCGAAGCTTAGCAGCAGGACCAGGATGAAAGCTGGATTCTTGCACGAAAATCTCATCGAACGTTCTCCTCTTGGGTTCGGCGATCGGGGCAAGACGGCGCCGCTTGCCTCTGAATGTAAACGTTTCCAAATTGCGCCACCAAGTTAACATAAAACTGAAATTGCACGCTCCATGAACTCGAGATTCGCGCGCCCGGCGAGTGCGGCACGAATGTCATAATGGTGCCCGGAGGATACGAAGCTGAGCCTCGACTACGCCGCGATGCTCGCCGTCGCGCTCGCTGAAGCCCGCAAGGGCTTGGCGGAAGGTGGTATTCCCATCGGCGCGGCAATTTTCGACGCGCGCGGCCAACTTGTTGGTTCGGGCCACAATCGCCGGGTGCAGCACGGAGATCCCTCCATGCACGGCGAGACCGACGCCTTCCGCAACGCCGGGCGGCAGCGCAGTTATCGCAAACTCATCATGGTTACGACGCTGGCACCGTGCTGGTATTGCAGCGGCCTGGTGCGGCAGTTCGGTTTCGGCATGCTGGTGGTGGGCGAGAGCCGCAATTTTCAGGGTGGGATCGAATGGCTCCGCTCGCTCGGCGTGAACCTGGTCGATCTCGATTCCGAGGAGTGCGTTTCGCTGCTGGCCGAATACATCCGGGCGAATCCCGAAGTGTGGAATGAGGACATCGGGGAAGAGTAGTTTGCGAGAACCATGAAGCTCTTCAAAGCCAGCCTGGGTGTTGCGATGTTCATGGTGGTCTTTGGAACCGCGGCGGCGCCTCAGGAGCCCACTTTCAACGCACAATCCAACGTAGTGTTGGTGCCCACTCTGGTGCGAGACGCAAACGGCAATGTGGTATACGGGCTGCAAGCGACGGATTTCGTGATCGAAGACGATGGCGTCGAACAGAAACCTTACCTGGATGAAGCGGCTGAGGCCGAACCGGTCTCGCTGATGATCGCGGTCCAATGTGGCCGCCGGGCACGGCGTGAGTTTGATCGCATGCGTGGTCTGCCTTCCATGCTGGAGCCGGTGCTGAGCCAGCCCGACACTGAAACTGCCCTGGTTTTCTTCGACAGCAAACTGAATCTGGTGCGCGATTTCACCCACAATTCAGACCTCATTGAGGCCGATCTCAAGAGCCTGGAGGCAGGCGATAATGGCGCCGCGATTCTCGACGCTGTCGCGTACTCGGTAAAATTGCTCAACCAGCAACCGGAAGGGCGCCAGCGCGTGCTGCTGCTGATCAGCGAAACCCGCGATCATGGCAGTCACTTTGCGAAGCTCGACGAGGTGGTCAAGCTGATCGGAGTGGCCAACGTCGCGATTTATGCGCTTCCGTTTTCTCCCTCGCTTTCACAGGTGCTCGATACCGAACGGGGCAGCAATCGGGACGAGACTGGCTGGGGCGCAACACCCGATATACAAGGTGCTCTTCTGATGGCGCTGGCGGCGATGAAAAACAACGTGCCCGAGGCGATTGCGTCGATGAGCGGCGGCGAGTACGAGCTGTTCGCCTCGCGCAAGAGCTTTGAGACCAAGATGAATAGCTTTGCCAATCACGTGCACAATCGCTATCTGTTGAGTTTCGAACCCAAGGGCCCTCATCCCGGGCTGCATCAGATTCGGGTGCGGTTGAAAGACCCGGCGCGGAGGGAGACGGTGCTGTTCCGAAGCAACTATTGGGCCGATGGGGTTCAGCCGTAATATAGCGCCGGCGTCCCGCCGGTGGTCTGCGGGCATGTCGCCCTCCCATCGGCCGGCCGGAGGCCGGCGCTGCCAAACTACGATGTGGAGTCTTCCATGAAGCTTGATAAAAGCCGACTGACCAGCTTACCTAAAGTGCTTTTGCACGAACATCTGGACGGCGTGCTGCGGCCGCAAACCGTCATTGACCTGGCCAAGGAGACAAAATACGCCGATCTTCCCACCAGCGATCCGGCGGCGCTGGCCCAGTGGTTTCATCAGGGCGCGAACAAGGGAAGTCTCGCCAAATATCTGGAAGGATTTGCGCACACCATCGCCGTGATGCAGACGGAAGACGCGCTGGAGCGGGTCGCGTACGAGCAGGCCGAAGATTTGAGCCACGATGGCGTGGTCTATTTTGAAACGCGCTTCGCGCCGGTCTTTCACACCCGCAACGGATTGACGCATCAGCAGGTGGTGTCGGCGGTGCTTGAAGGGGCTGGAACGCGGTCGAAAGGATTTTGGAACGGTTTCAGGATTGATCATTTGCGCCATGCGCAACATGGACGTATCGCTCGAGATGGCGGAACTGGCCGTGGATTTTCGCGAGCGCGGCGTGGTCGGCTTCGACTTGGCGGGCGAGGAAGGCGGATATCCGCCCAAGAAGCATGTGGATGCCTTTCATTACATTCAGCGCCAGAATTTCAACATCACGATTCACGCCGGGGAAGGCTACGGCAAGGAATCCATCTGGCAGGCCATTCAGTATTGCGGAGCGCATCGCATCGGACATGGAACCCGGCTGATTGATGACATCGCGGTCTCGGATGGCAAGGTCGTGAAGTTGGGCGACCTGGCGCAGTACGTTCTCGACAAACGAATTCCGCTGGAAATTTGTCTGATCAGCAACGTTCACACCGGCGCGACGCCCAGCCTGGCGGAGCATCCATTCAAGATTCTTTACCAGGAGAAATTTCGGGTCACCCTCAACACCGACAACCGGCTGATGAGCGATACCACGATGACCCGGGAGTTCGAAGCTGCTGCGGAAACCTTTGGGCTGTCGCTCGATGACTTCGAGAAAATTACCATCAATGCGATGAAGAGCGCGTTCCTGCCCTACCGCCAGCGCTGCGACTTAATTTATTCGGTGATCAAACCTGGATATGCCAGGATTCGCGAGTCTTTGATCGCAGAGGGCAAGACTTAGGCTCAGGATTACTCGGGTGTCATCCTGAGAGTTTGTGACTTTTTTGATGTCGTCAAAAATCGAGGTTGCAAACAAAATAGTTACGACGACAAAGTGGTCATAAATTCAAAAAAGTCACGAACTCTGAGCGGAGTAGCCGCTTCACGCTCTCGCTGCAGAATCTCATCGAAACCATGCCTTGCATTTCGAATAGACCGTCAAGCTGCTAAGGATCCTTCGACTCCGCCAATCCATTCGTAACCGAATGGACTGACTGCGGTCAGGATGACAGGTTTAGTCTTTCCGCGAACCTGGGAAATCATGCCGTTCCGAAGGCGAACTACACCGCAAGCTTTCTTCCGCGCCAGGCGAGCAGAAGAGCTGACCCAATCATCATCAGGCCGCCGCAAAGGCCGATCCATATGCCGACTGCGCCCCATCCTAATTTGAAGCATAGGAGATAGCCGACTGGCAATCCGATCAGCCAGTAGGCGACGAAGTTGGCCAGCATGGGCGTTCTGGTGTCGCCCGAGCCGCGGAGCGCGCCGGTCGCGACCGTCTGCAAGCCGTCGAACAACTGAAAGGCGGCAGCGACCAACAGCAGCCTGGCGCCGGTGCGAATGACAACCGGGTCGGGAGAGAACAAGCGGGCAATCCATGTGGGAAACGAAACGAACAACAGTCCGGAGCAGGCCATGAATCCGACTCCGAGGATGATGGCGGACCACCCCGCGCGCCGTGCTCCCTCCGGGTCCTTTCTTCCTAATTGTTGGCCCACTCGAACTGCGGCGGCGGAACTGATGCCCAGCGGCACCATGAAAGCTTAATGCGGCACAGTTCAACGCGATTTCGTGACCAGAGAGTGGCACGGGCCCAAGCCTGGCGATCAGCGCCGTGGCCGCTGAGAACGCTCCGATCTCGCAGAACGATCTGCGTGGCCGCAGGCGCTCCCAGCCTCAGCAAAGCAGCGACCCGGCGCAGATCAACGCGGACTGCACCTCCCCACCCGGGCAGCGAGCGTTTCGACTCCACCCAGAGCAAAGTGACGACGAGCACGCCCGCCATGTAGATGCGGGCAAAACAAGTCGCCCAGCCCGAACCCGTTATGCCCATGGCGGGAAGGCCGAGGTGTCCGTAGATCAGTGCCCAATCACCGATCAGGTTCACGATGTTGGCGGAAATAAGAGCGAACATGATCGGGAACACGACGTTCTCCGCTTGCAGATAACGGCGAAGGGCAAAGTATGTGAGCAGCGGCAATGTGCCCCAGTTGAGCGCGCGCAAAAACGGACGCATCGGGTCGACCAACTCCGGGCTGATTCCGAAGCGTTGCATCAGCGGAGGCCAGAACGATGCGATGAGCATCAGAACCGGAGTCAGCGCGAACGCGAGAAATAGTCCGTTGACCAGCGACAGTCGTGCGTCGTTTAGATCTTTGCGGCCGTAAGCTTGCGAGACGAAGGTATCGAGTCCGAGCAGCAGGCCGCCGCCGAAGATTGCGATGCTGTGGTAAAGGCTCTGGCCCAGGCCGGTGGCGCCGATGGCGATTGCACTGTCGGGCAAGCGCCCCACCATGACGGTGTCCACAATGCCCATGCTCATCCAGCCGACCTCGGCGATGATCAGGGGCAGGGCGAGGCGCAGCGTCAGGCGGAAATCTGCGCGCAGTGGGATGTGGGAGGCCGCTTGGGATTCGACCGGCATCGGTTCTCTTGACTATATCAACTGGAATGGAGGACGGGTGTGTGGTCGCGGGCGACTCGCCCGCGGCCTTTAACTTTGAATCGAGGCTTTCGCGGGTGATCGCCCACGGCCACACGCCCGCCACTAGGCAAATAGCTGTCGCGCCGTGTCGCAAATGGCCAGCACTGCCGGGTGCTTCAGTCTTCTTTCGACGGATATAGCGTAGAAACGGTTGCGGACCTCTTCAGTCCGACCAATCCGCTGCAGGCTGCCCTGCTGCTCAATCTGCTTTTCGAACACTGAAGGAATGGGGAACACTCCGATGCCGGCCTGTCCAAAGGCCCGGAGCAGGGCGTGGTCCTGAAACTCTCCGGCAATCTGGGGACGAATTCCCAGAGAGTCGAACCAGTAGTGCAAGTTTCTCCGTACTTCGGTGTTCTCAATTGGTAGAAGCATAGGCGCGCCGTCCAGTGAGCGTGGGAATTTATTCTTGAGATTCTTCGCAACTTTCGCGGTGGCCACAAAAGTCACGCCGCACTCTCCGAGAAGATGGTTGTAGACACGCGCCTTGGTGGTGGGAGAGAAAGCCACATCCGACAAAACCACATCGAGTTCGTGCTCCGCGAGTTGCGATGTCAGGTGATCGGAACTTCCCTCGCGGCAGACAATGTGCACCGGCTCGCGGAGTTTTAGAGCCGGCGCGATCAGCCATTGCGCGATCATTTTGGGAAGCACGTCCACGACGCCGACCACCAGCCGCAACGGTCGCCCGGTGGGCTGATTCTTTACGGTCTGCGTGAGTTCCCGCCCCAGTGCAAAAATCTCCTCGCTGTAGCTGAAGACTACGCGCCCGACCTCGGTCAAGGCCAGATTGCGACCGGAGCGGACAAACAATTTCTCTCCGAGACTATTCTCCAGGCTATGCAACTGGGCGCTGATGGCGGGGGAAGAAACATGCAGCTCCTTGCTGGCCTTGCTGATGCTTCCCGTCAGTGCCACCGTCCAGAAGTAGTGCAGGTGATGGTAATTGAGCCATTCCATGGGATTCCTAAATTAAGCAAAACTTACTAATAGTAGTATCGGTCTACAACTTATGTTAACTGTCCAGACCTCCGTTGTGCGCGCTGCCCCGGGGGAACCTCTGAATTTGTTCCCGCGTCCTAGCAACCCTGGAAGACTCCGTCGTTAAGAAAAAGCTAACGATAGCGCTCATATTTTGTAGCTTTCCCGGGCCGAAACGGTCGCATCACACCAACCATGATTCGATTACTCCAGGCTCGGGCACCTCCGGAGTGATCGGCAATTCATACGGAGAGGAGAACAAATGAACGTGAATCGAAACTCATCGTGGATCGCAGTTTTTACTTTCTTAAGCGTATTGCTGACGGGCATGCTCGCGCCGCTTCCGGCGCGCGCGGACGTGGCCAACGAAGCCATGGGGCATCCTGAGGTTGCCAATCAACTTGCGCTGTTCAAACAGAATACGTATGACCTGCGGGTTCGGGCAGAAAAGCTGGACGCCTTGACACCCAGCCGGCAGGCGGACTGGACCAGTCATGCGCACAATCTCGAGATTCTGAAAGAACAGGTCAACCAACTGGGCCGGAGCCTGACCAATCTGGAGGCACTCAAGCCGCAGGCCAATGAAGGGCAGCGGATGGCGATTGAGAACGCGCGGCCTCACCTGGTCGGGGTGGCGCGGGAGGTGACTGAGGCCATCGACCTGCTGTCTGAAGATCGTAAGAGCGTGTACTGGCCGCCCTACTCGGATACGGTCAACAATATTTACAACCACGCCACCTCACTGCACGAAACGGTGGACACGATTCTGGATTATGAACGGGCCAGGATTCGTCTCTTAGACCTCGATCTCTCGACTTCGGCTGCTGAAGGCAGCTGATGCCGCAACCCCGCCCGCACCTGGACTCCATCAGGGTCGCCAAGGACAGTTGGCCCCAGCTTCCAGCTGAGCTGCAGCGACCCTGCTGGAATTGCAATCCAACTTAACCGAATAGGAGGAACGGCGATGAGGCAAGACGAGGTAGGAAAAATCCTGATTGCGGACAATGACGAAGACGTTCTCATGGAACTAGAGCGAGTGCTCGAGGACGAAGGTTACGATACGGCGGTCACCGTGAGTCGCGAAGCGGCATTCCAGGTTCTCTCTACCGGCGCTTTCGATTTGCTCGTGCTCGACGACTATCTCTCCGACCAGCACTGTGTTCAGGTTCTGACTCACTTCCGGCGCGCCGGAATTCAACCAATCGTTGTCGTTACTTATCATCGACTCCCGTCGTATGCGGAGCGGGAGCAGTTGCGTTCTTTGGGGGTCAGCACAATGGTGGACAAGCGTACACCGATCGAACTGGTTCGCACCGTCCATTACCTGCTGCGACCCCTTGAGAGATGCAGTCCTCAGTTCGACATGACATAAGCTGAAGATCCCAGCGCAGCCAGCGTGGGCTCACGTCGGACCGTTCCGGGCTTTCGCGAGCGTTCGCTGTCCAGCAATTGTCTGCTGTTATGTTGCTCAGATACTGGCGGACTCAACAAACATCCACTCTTTTGCTATCCAAACTCCCCCAGTCGGCGTCTAGCCACAACAAGGCATCAGGTTGAGATCGGGAGGGTCGATGTCACGACTTGGAAGATCGGTCTGACTGCCCGCACATGACGAGTCTCTGTCCACCTCATCAGAAAATTCGAAGGAGTAACCCAATGCGCCGAAACAGTTTTAACTTCTGGGTTTTGGCTGTGCTGGTCGTGAGCACGGCAACGTGGAGTGCTTGCGACAAGACGAACAGCGAGGGAGCGTCTGCGACTTCGGCCGGCGGCGGGAAAATCCCCATCACGACCAAGTCCGAAGACGCGAGAAAGGAATTCCTCGTGGGACGGGACCTCTCCGAAAAGCTCCAGGCGCAGGACTCGGTCCAGCACTTTGACAAAGCCCTTGCGCTCGATCCAGAGTTCGCCTCGGCGGAGCTGGCGCGCGCCAATGCCGGCGCGACCGCCAAGGAATTCTTCGAGCATCTGAACAAGGCGGTGCCTTTGGCGGACAAGACCTCGGAAGGTGAGAGACTTATTATCCTTGCTACCCAGGCCGGCGCAAATGGCGAGACGGTCAAGCAGAAGGACTACCTCGAGAAACTGGTGGCTGCTTTTCCCAATGATGAGCGAGCGCATTTTAACCTGGGCGCATTCGAATTTGGTCAGCAGGACTACGCTCAGGCCATCGAGCACTTGAAGAAGGCTCCGGAGCTGGCGCCCGATTACTCTCCGGCTTACAACATGCTGGGCTATTCCTATCGGCAGGCGAATGATTATGCAAACGCAGAGCAGGCCTTCAAGAAATACATTGAGCTGATTCCGAACGATCCCAATCCTTACGATTCTTACGCGGAACTATTGCTGAAGATGGGGAAGTTTCCCGAATCAATTGAGCAATATCGCAAGGCGCTCACGATTGATCCGCACTTCGTACCCTCGCACTTCGGAATCTCGGCTGATCTGACTTACATGGGCAAGCCGGACGAGGCCAATGCCGAGTTACAGAAGATGACGGAGCAGGCGCGCAATGACGGAGAACTCCGTACCGCTTTGTTCGGGATGGCGGTCGTGGCTTCCGATGGCGGCAAGTGGGACAAGGCAGTGCAGGCCATGGACAAAGAATTTGCCGTGGCGGAAAAGAAGAACGACGTAGCTGCGATGGCGGCGGACCTTCAGGCCAAGGGCAACATCATCGCCGAAATGGCGAAGTATGATCTGGCGGCGCAGCAGTTCGATCGCTCTTTCGAGATGGTGCAGGGCTCCAGCTTGTCGCAAGAGATCAAGGACAATTCCAAGCTTCTACATCATTTCAACCTGGCTGCGCTGGCGATCGGGAAAAAGGACTACTCGGCGGCGAAGTCCCACGCCGATGAGTACCGTCAGGGGGCTGAGGCCTCAAAGAATCCAGCTCAGGTGAAGCTAGCCCATGAATTGGCGGGGCGAATTGCGCTAGCCCAGAAAAATTATGATACGGCGATTGCGGAGCTGGAGCAGGCCAACCAGCAAGACCCGCGCAATCTGTATCGCCTGGGCCAGGCATATCAGGCCAAGGGTGATAGGGACAAGGCGCAGAAGTTCTACGCCGAGGCCGCCGGATTCAATTCGCTGCCCGCGCTGAACTATGCGTTTATTCGCGTCAAGGCGCAGAAGATGGCGTCGGGAGCGAAAGGGTAGGGCGCGGACTCATCCGGTTTCTTTCGCTCTTTCAGGCCTCGTTCCATTGCTGCACGGGACCCGGCCGGGTTTCAATCTTGCGCCGCTCCGCGGCTTCTCTAAGGCAGGTCTTTACGGCGATTCCCTCTTTCCGCCATCCCAAATTCTCGGGGAGCCTGCGCGAAGTCTGGGATTTGAGATAAACTCTGCTGCGGGCCTGCTCGCCAAAGACGAAGCTCCGTCCAAGACATCTGAATGCCAACTGCATATCTGGAAGAAGTCAATCCGTGGGAAGCGCAGGTTGCCCGGTCTGACGTGGCCGCGCAGAAGCTCAAGCTCAACGAGGGCTTATGGAGAATACTGCGCGAACCCAGCCGGGAAGTAATCGTGCACATACCGGTGCAGCTGGACGATGGTCGCCTGGAGGTGTTCACCGGGTTCCGGGTGCAGCATTCGATTGATCGTGGCCCGGCCAAAGGCGGCATTCGTTACACCCCCAACGTCACCCTGGACGAGACTCGCGCGCTGGCCAGTTGGATGACCTGGAAATGCGCCGTGGTGGATATCCCGTTCGGCGGCGCGGCCGGTGGAGTGATTTGCGATCCCGACAAGATGTCCAAGCGCGAACTGGAGCGGCTCACGCGGCGTTACACGGCGGAGCTGATGGAGTTGCTGGGGCCGGAGAAAGATGTTCCCGGTCCCGACATCAACACCGACGGGCAGATCATGGCCTGGATCATGGATACGTATTCCATGCATGTGCGCCATACCGTCACCGCGGTTGTGACCGGCAAGCCGCTGGAGCTGGGAGGGTCGCACGGGCGCATTGAAGCCACCGGGCGCGGCCTGATGATCGTTTGTGACGAGGCGGCGAAGAAACTCGGCATGAGCCCGGACCAGACCCGTGTGGTGATTCAGGGCTTCGGCAATGTGGGCTCGAATGCCGCCCGTCTCATGCGCCGCCGGGGGTACAAGATCGTTGGCGTCTCCACCAGTAAGAGCGGGTTGTATAACAAGAACGGCATCGATATTGAGGCGCTCTCGCTGCATTACCAGCACAATCGCACGCTAAGCGGTTTTCCCGGCTGCGAAGAAACCAGTTCCGCCGAATTGCTGGTCACTGACTGCGACATTCTCATTCCCGCCGCGATCGAGAACCAGATCACCACCCGTAATGCCGAGCGGGTGAAGGCCAAGGTGCTCTGCGAGGGAGCGAATGGTCCCACTACCGCCGAGGCCGATGAAATTCTGGTGGACAAAGGCGTGTTTGTCATTCCGGATATCCTCGCCAACTCGGGCGGGGTCACCGTTTCCTACTTCGAATGGGTGCAGGACCGCCAGGGATATTTCTGGACGGAAGCGGTGGTCAACGATTATCTGCAACACACCATGCGGACCGCCTTTGCGGAAGTGATCAAGTACGCCGAGACCCATGGCGTCAGCAATCGCATTGCAGCCTACATGCTGGCCATCGACCGGGTCGCCTTTACGCTTCGGCAGCGCGGAATCTACGCATAAAACTGGACCGGTGGATGAACCCACACCCTTTGTGGCGGCGCGTCGCGGGTGTCGTGGGACGCGGACTCGCCGCTGCTGCTGGTCATATTGCTATCCGGCTGGGCGGTGGCAGCGTTGTACTTCGACCTGCTGCCCGGGTCCTCTCGTACGAACTATTGCGGCGTCCGGCTACGGGATCGCCATGGTTGGGACGCTGCTGGTCTTCCGCGGGACGCGGCAAAGGGATCGCGATTTGCTTGGCGGCCTTTGTCCTCGTGTTGCCTGGTGGCTTACCCTGAAGCCGTCGAATGACCGGGCCTGGCAGCCCGACGTGGCCCAGACCGCCTGGGCGGAAATAGATGGCGATCACGTCACCATTCACAACGTCCGCAACTGCGACTACCGCACCGAAGGCGACTACACGCCGCGTTGGGAGACCCGCTCTTTCGATCTTTCGCAGATACGCGGCATGGATATTTTCTTTACCTACTGGGGTTCGCCCTGGATCGCGCATCCCAGTCGTCAGCTTCCAGTTCGGCGATCATGACTACATCGCGATGTCGATCGAGACCCGGAAGGAAGTTGGGGAGGTGTACTCCGCCGTCCGTGGTTTTTTCCGCTACTACGAACTGATTTATACGGTGAGCGACGAGCGCGACGTGGTGCGTCTGCGGACCAATTACCGTAAGGGTGAAGAGACGTTATCTGTTTCACACGCTGGCCACGCCCGAACATGCGCGCGCTACTTTCCTGAACTATCTGAAAAAGATAAACCGGATTCGCAACCGGCCGGAGTGGTACAACGCGCTGACCAACAACTGCACTACCAACATCGCCGCGCTGGCAGGAGAGCCGCAATGGGACTGGCGCGTCCTGCTGAACGGGCGCGCCGACCAGATGCTTTACGAGCGCGGGGACCTGGCCACGGGAAATCTTCCCTTCGCGCAACTCAAGGAACAGGCCCACATCAATGCCGCGGCGAGGGCGGCGGGAGACGATCCCGATTTTTCTCGGCGCATTCGGGAAGGTCGCGCGGGGTTTTAGAAGTCCCCAACGTGGTCTGTGCAGATGCTCCCACGCCTCGCAACGCGAAGGATGGGACAACCCATTGTCTCGATGTGTCTCCCTTACGGGGAGACCAGTTTCAGGATGTTGCCGGCACCGTAGTCAACTACGTACACTTCGCCAGCGGCGTCCTGCCCGAGAGACGAGATCGTGCGATTGGTGGTGAGAAGGACGGCGCGATTAAAGGTGTTCGCCGGCGCTTCCGTCAGGCTGAATATTTTGCCGGTGAGATCGCCGAAGATGTACTGGTTGGCCAGGTTGGGGATGGCGGTGCCCTTGTAGACGTATCCGCCGATAATGGCGATGCCAATCGAGTGATCGTATTCGTTAATCGGCATGATCTTGTTGCTGGTGTCGCAGCCCGAGGATGGGTTGAAGCAGTGATTGCCTTCCATCACTCTCCAGCCGTAGTTGCCACCTTTTTGGAGGATATCAACTTCTTCGAAGTTTGCCTGTCCAACGTCGGCCACGAAGATGCGGCTGCTGTCGCGCTCCTGCGAAAAGCGCCAGGGGTTGCGCAGACCGTAGGCAAAGATCTCAGGCGATCCGCTGCCGCCTACGAAAGGATTGTCGCCTGGAATCGCGTACTGGAGGCTTCCTGTAAAAGGTGGATCCACCCCGATGCGAAGTATCTTCCCCAGCAATGAGAACAGGTTTTGTGCGTTGTTGAGGGGGTCGCCAGAGTCGCCGCCGTCTCCCAGTCCGATGTAGAGAAAGCCATCGGTGCCGAACATCAGCTGGCCACCCTTATGGTTGGGGAACGGCTGGTTTACCGTCAGCAGGATGCGCTCGCTGTTGGGGTCGGCCTGGTTGGGGTCGGAGGCGGAAGTCTGGAACTCGGCAATGACGGTCTGCCGGCTAGGGGAGTCGCGCGTGTAATTCACATAGAACTTACGGTTGGTGCTGTAGTTGGGATGGAAACTCAGACCCAACAAGCCTTGTTCCTCTCCGTCGAAGTTCACCAGGCTCTGAATGTCCAGAAAATTTCCCGACCGCAGGGCTCCATTCTCGATGATGCGGATGGTCCCGCCTTGTTGCGCCACGAAAAAACGATTGTCGCCCGGCGGCCTTTCCAGACCGAGGGGGGCGCTGAGACCGCTCACCAAGGTGGTCAGAGTCAGGGTGCCTGGGGTTGGCGTGGGTGTAGGTGTTGGAGTCGTGCTACCGCCGCCGCAGCTGGGCAAGAGAAACGCCAGCAGTAACAGGGAACTCACTGGCAACAGGTTTTTGAGTGACATTCCTTCAAGCTTAACTGAAGTTCGGGCAGCCTGAACAGCCCCGGATGGGGGGTTCCGGGGTGGCACGAGCGAGGACGCTCGCGCCCGCATTGAAGTTTGCTGTCCGCTGAATTTTGTCTTAGCGTGGTTCTGTGGCAGACTCCCATGGGACTTTATCCAACTTATGTTCGGTTCGATCGAAGCGGGTGGAACAAAATTCGTTTGCGGTGTCGGCACCGGGCCGGCCGACCTGAAGACGATGCAGTTTCCCACGACCGCGCCCGCGGCCACGCTGGCGATCGCCATTGAATTTCTGCGTGACGAATCAAAAGGCGAACTGAAGGCGGTGGGGATTGGTTCGTTTGGACCAATCGATCTGCACAGCACTTCGCTTACCTTTGGCTACGTCACCTCCACGCCGAAGGCGGGATGGCAGAATTACAATCTGGCGGGCACGGTGCGGGACGCTCTGGGCGTGCCGGTTGGTTTTGACACCGACGTGGACGCCGCCGCCCTGGGCGAGGCGCGCTGGGGCGCGGCGCAAAATCTTACCGACTTCCTTTATCTCACCATTGGCACCGGCATCGGCGGCGGCGCGATCATCAACGGCCGCGTTCTTCATGGGCTGGTGCATCCCGAGATGGGTCACATTCGGGTCCCGCACGATCTGGTAAAGGACCCTTACCCCGGTGGCTGTCCGTACCACGGCGATTGCCTGGAAGGATTGGCCTCCGGTCCGGCCATGCAAGCGCGCTGGGGCAAGGCCGCTCAGGACCTTCCGCTGGACCATCCGGCATGGACGGTGGAAGCGCACTATCTGGCGCATGGGTTGGCGAACTGGGTGCTGACGCTGTCACCGCAGCGCATTCTGCTGGGCGGAGGAGTGTTGCGCCAGTCGCATCTTTTCGGTCGAATCCGGCGAGATCTGGTGGAACTGCTCAACGGATATGTCCAGGCAACCGAGGTGATACGTGACGTTGACCAGTATGTAGTTCCACCGCAGCTTGGAGGCCGGGCTGGAGTGCTGGGCGGCCTAGTGCTGGCGGAGCAGGCCTACACGCGACTGGACCGCGAGTGAGGTAGCAAAAAACCGTTTGAGCCCGACGGATTCGCTCTACGCAAGAGCAGTAGTCGCGATTACGGTAATACGGTCGCCGGGGTGGAGGGCGCCGGAGCCGGCTTTCCATCGCTCGGTCGGTTCAACACCGACAGCATCTGCCGGACATTCGCATCATCCGACGAAACAGTGGCCTCAAGTTCTGCCTTGGCGGCGCCGGCATCCAGGACTTGAAACGCTGGAGCGCTATAGGGCTTTTTTGCAACTTTAAGATCCCGATCCACAGATGCACCTCCGACTCCGGGTTCGATAGTTTCGTCCGCTCATCCCAAGCAAATTTTCTGGCTCGATATTTAAGGGAGAATGACTTGCAGGAAATTGTTACAGCAAAAACTTCGGGCGAAGAAAAGAACCCGCGAGGGTCGCTTTTCCGACGTAGCTCGGGGTGTGCTGCGCTGGACTGAGCAATCGAGGGCGGGCGTCCCGCCCGTCCAGCCGGGCGGGAGGCGCGTCCTCCATTACCGGCGGTTCTATTTTTGGAGCAATGGACTTTCCTGAAATTTCAAAACGATTTGCGGCTCAGTGAATCGTGAGCGCTAGTTGGATGGCTCCAGAACACCCTCGGTGGTGATCCGGCTGGCCTTGCGGATTTCGGCAGCAACTTTCACTAGCGCCTCGTCGGCGCGTGTGGGACCGTCATCTGAAATCATTGAACTGGCGGCCAAGGTGAACAGCAGCGCGTCTTCCTGCTTATCGAAATAGAGAACAACCTGACTCGCTGCCATTTGAAAATACCTCCCGGGGGTTTGTCTCTGGAAATCATAGGCCGAATGGGCAGCGGATTGGATGTACTCTCTTGATGCCTCCCGGATCAGGTTCGCGGTAGCGGAAGGGAAGTCCGACGCCCGAAGTCCACACCCCTCCTGCTAAAATCCCTTGGTGCTCCGAACCATTTTGATCGTAATGATGTCTCTCGACCTGGGTCCGCTGGCGATCGCGCAACAATCGTCGCAGCCGCAGGTCAAAGTAAATGTCTTGAACGTGTGTTCACCTTCGGCCGGGGAGCAGCAGGAGATCGCAGCTGCGCTGGCCCGGGTTCCCAAACAGCCTCTGTTTGGCGTGGATTTCGAGATCGATCGCGGAAGAACCAGCCTCGAAGTGGGGCCGGGGTTTCTGCAACCTGGATCGGGAGGGCAGATGTCTTCCGATCCGGGTACCTCCAACTGGGTACGCATCCGCCGTGAGTTTTCCGTGCAGGCGCTGTTTTCAACGGTGCAGTACTCGTTCAGCGTCGACCCGAAGAATATGGTGGAGACGCTGGTCTTCCGGGTACGCGATCCCAAAGACCTGATGCAGGTTTCGATCGAAGACAGCGCTTCAGCCGTGACCACGCCGGCCACCATGCTGACCAGCAGCACGCCGGCCAGCCGTATCAAGCTGGAGCGCTTCGGGAAGTCGTCGGTGGTGCTGGCCCGGTGCACGGGATCGGAGGCCGGTCCGGCGCCGGATCAAAGCGCGTACGAGCCCTTGTTTCAGAGTGCGTCGGCGATACTTTCAAACTATCGAGGTCTGCTGGGCGCTCGCAGCACGGTGCCGGATGAATTGGAGCGGGTCGTCGGGACGGCGGAGAAGCCCAAGGCGCCGAAATCGCCTTCAGGCAAGAAGCCCGCGGCCAAGACGAAATAAACGGCGCGGAGGGCGGGCGCCCTCGGGACAGCCAGCGGGCCTGTCCTGTGCGAAGTCGAAGGGACGTCGGCGCTACTTGCATCCAAATCGGAATTTGGCAATCTAAGAGCTGCACGCCTCCCTGGCACCTAAATATGGAGAACATTCGCAACGTTGTCATCATCGGGTCCGGTTGCTCCGGCCACACGGCGGCGCTCTACACGGCTCGCGCCAACCTCAAGCCTCTGGTGATCGAAGGCCATGAGCCCGGAGGCCAGCTCTCGCTCACCACGCTGGTGGAGAATTTTCCCGGGTTTCCCGAAGGTATTCAGGGACCCGAACTGATCGAGAACATGCGCAAGCAGGCTGGACGCTTTGGCGCGCAGTATCAGCTGGGCCATGTTGTCCAGCGTCGATCTCAGCAAGCGTCCCTTCGCAGTGAATTTTGGCAAGGAGACGATTCACGCCCGCACTCTGATCATCGCCAGCGGGGCCTCGGCACGCTGGTTGGGATTGCCGGGCGAAAAGGCGTTGATCGGACACGGCGTTTCTTCCTGCGCCACCTGCGATGGCTTCTTCTTTTCCGGAAAAGAAATCGCGGTCATCGGCGGCGGCGACTCGGCCATGGAGGAAGCGATCTTCCTCACCCGCTTCGCCACCAAGGTGACGCTGATTCATCGCCGCGATCAGTTTCGGGCCTCGAAGATCATGCTCGACCGCGCCCAGCAGAACAAGAAAATCGAATTTCTCACCAACACCATCGTCGAGGATGTGCTCGATCCTGCCAAGCAGGAAGTGACTGCTCTCAAACTGCGCGACTCGAAGACCGACAAGGTCTGGGACTTCCCCACCAGCGCCATGTTTCTCGGCATCGGCCACATTCCGAATGCGCGGATGTTCGAGGGCCAGCTCGAGACCGATCAGGACGGCTATCTGGTGACCGAGAAGAACGTTTTCACGCGGGTGCCGGGCGTCTACGCCTGCGGTGACGTGCAGGACCGGCGCTATCGCCAGGCCATCACCGCCGCCGGCACAGGCTGCATGGCCGCCCTCGAAGCGGAGAAGTTTCTGGAAGACGAGGGAGAGTAAGAGCCAGCAAGTTCTTTCGGAGGTAATTCGAATGCCGCGTCCGGCCACAATCTGCTCCCACCTGGGAGAAATCCGACAAGTGAAACCGAGCGGCCAAGGCTGCAAGGAATGCCTGGAGATGGGCGATACCTGGGTCCATCTGCGGGAGTGCCTCAGCTGCGGTCATGTCGGCTGCTGCGATTCCTCGAAGAACAAACACGCCACGAAACACTTCCACCAGACCAAACATCCCATCGTGCAATCCTTCGAACCAGGCGAAGACTGGCGCTGGTGCTATGTGGACGAGGTGTTTCTGGAGTAAAGGCAGACCTCAGACCTCGGCCTTCAGCCCTTCGGCTGAGTACGCTAGGCACCTCACTTCAACCGCGCTTCTCTGAATGTCTACATCAAGATCCAAGGGCTGAAGTCCGACGCCCGACGTCTGAGCGCCCGCCCGCAGTTACCTAGGTCATCTTTTGCCAAACCCAGAGGCGAACTAAGCTGCAGATGACCCTATGAATCGTCTCGTTTGCAGCTGTCCTCCTCGTCCTGTTCGGACTCTTCCTCTACGTTCCGCCTTCGTTGGCGCAGCAGGAGCAGGTCGAAGGTGCTCGCAAGATTGTGAACCGGGTCATGCCCCAATATCCGGAGATGGCCCGCACCATGAACCTACGAGGAAGCGTGAAGGCCGAAGCGCTGGTCAAGCCGAATGGCGTGGTCAAGTCTGTCGACGTGAAGGGCGGACATCCGGTGCTGGTGCGGGCGGCGCAGGACGCGATCTACCGGTGGAAATGGGAGCCGTCCGCACACGAGACCCGCGAACCCATCGAAGTCAGGTTCGATCCCCAGTGACGTAACCCGACTTACGCTGGTTCAACCCGCCTCAATTTCTTCGACTGTGATACAAATTTCTGTGATCTTCATGCGCGTGCAGAGCGCCCGTCATCCCGACGCCCGCCTGGAAGAAACATGCTGAGGGCGCTTTTCATTTCTCTTTCCGAGAACCGCTCGCTGCGCGGGATGGCTGAACGGTCCGCCATCGGGCAGCGATTGTCCAGCCGTTTCGTGGCCGGCACGCAGGTGGACGATGCTCTGCGCGTCACGCAAACCGTCAATCAGAAGGGTCTGAGCGTCTCGGTCGACAACCTCGGCGAGAACGTCACCAACGCCGAGGAAGCCCGCGCCAGCGCCCAGCTCTACCATCAGATGCTGGACGAAATTTCGAGCCGCCAGCTCAACGCCAATGTCAGCCTGAAGCTGACCCACATGGGTCTCGACGTGGACGAGAAGCTGGCCCGCGATCTGGTCACCGGCCTGGTGGCGAAAGCGGCGGCCATGAAGCCGCCCAATTTCGTCCGGGTGGACATGGAAGGCTCGCCCTACACCCAGCGCACGCTCGATTTTGTGCATGAACTGCATCGCATGCCGGGTCATGCGGGCGCGGTCGGTGCGGTGATCCAGTCGTACATGCGGCGCGCCGAAAAGGACATCGAAGAGCTGCTGGCCGAGCGCATTCGTGTCCGCCTGTGCAAAGGGGCTTACAAGGAGCCGGACGAAATCGCCTTCCAGAAGAAATCAGAAGTGGACGCGAATTATGTCCAGCCTGATGAAGATTCTGATGAAGAGCGGCGTCTATCACGGACTGGCGACGCACGACGAGAAGATCATCAATCAGGCCAAAGTATTTGCCACGCAGGAAAATATTCCGCGCGATGCCTTTGAGTTTCAGATGCTCTACGGCATCCGGCGCGACCTGCAGCGGCGGCTGGTGCGCGAGGAATGGCGCATGCGCGTCTACATTCCGTTCGGCAGCGAGTGGTATCCCTACTTCATGCGGCGCCTGGCGGAACGGCCGGCGAATGTGTTCTTCATCGCCAGGAACTTGTTGCGGAGATAACCTGCGTTGCCGCTGCGGCTTTGTCTGCGCGCAGGAGCACGCGCGAGGTGCCCGCGCCTACATTAAAACCCCCTACTGCCCCCAGAAAAAGCTAAGCTCGCAGCCCGGCTTGCGAATCGAAATGGATAAAGCCAATCTTACCCAGGAGGACTTATGGAACCGCGCATTGATTTTACCCGACTGTCACCCGAGGGATACAAGGCCATGCTCGGACTAGAACGCTACCTCAGCATGAGCCCAGTGGAGAAGAAGCTACTGCACCTGGTCAAGTTGCGGGTATCGCAGATAAACGGGTGCGCTTTTTGCCTGGACATGCACTGGAAAGACCTAAAGGGGGAAGGCGAAACCGACCAGCGCATGTACTCTCTCGATGCCTGGCGCGAGACTTCCTACTACACCGATCGGGAACGAACCGCGCTGGCCTGGGCAGAGGCGGTCACCAATATCAGCGACGGGCATGCGCCTGATGAACTGTTCGAGGAGGCGCGCCAATACTTCAGCGAACAGGAATTGGCCGATCTTACGCTCGCGGTCGCCGCGATCAACGGCTGGAACCGGATCAGCATCGCATTTCGGGTGGCGCCGGGAACGTATCAGCCGCCACAGCTGAAAAAGAGAGCGTAGGTATTCTCCTGTGTTCATCGCTGGGCTCAAAGCTGGGGAGTTTACAGTTTGACTTCCCAGATTTGCGATACCAGATCGTCGCGGCCCCAGCTGCGGTGCTTCTTCTGCTGCACCAGGCGGAAGCCAGCCTCCTGGTAAATATGCCGGGCGGCCGGGAGCTCGCTTTGCGTCCATAGAACCATTTTCCTGTAGCCCACCTGCCGCGCGAAGCGCAGACACTCACCGACCAGGCGCTTGCCGATGCCCAGTCCGCGGGCCGACGGTTCGACGAGCAGCAGGCTCAACTTGGCCACGGTCTGTGATTTCTTGACCAGAAACACCGACCCAACGATCTCGCCGTCTTTTTCGGCGATCCAGCAACGCTCACGTTTCGGATCGAAGTGCTGAATGAACTTGGCCGCGATTTCCGCTACCAGGGCTTCGAAGGTCTCATCGTATCCGTACTCCTGGGCGTAGAGCACGCCGTGGCGGTGGACTACCCAGCCCATGTCACCAGGCTGATGGGTGCGCAAGATATACGGAGTCTTGGGTTCAGGGTCGTTCGCCCAAGCACGGTTTCGATGACACCGCATGGCCTGCACCAGCCGAGTCTGCTCGGCGGCCGGGAGTCGGCTCAGCATGGTCGCGACTTCCTGCGCTCTGGCGGGCGTCCAGGGTAGCGAAGGTTTCCTTGCCGCGTGCCGTCAGTCCCAGCAGGCTTTGACGGCCATCGGCCTGCGACGCTGATTTGCGGACCAGGCCGCGCTTTTCAAGTCCGCGCAGGATGCGGCTGAGATAACCGGGATCGAGTCCCAGTTGCTGCGCAGAGTTCGGTGGCGGTGGGCTGGTCGCGGTGCGCGATTTCGTAGAGCACCCGCACTTCGGCAAGCGAGAACGGGCTCTTGAGCAGGCCTTCCCGCAGCACGCCAATCTGGCGGGTGTAGAAGCGGTTGAAGGCGCGGACGGCGAGGATATTTTGCTCGAGGCGTGTGGCCATGGCATGCCTATGTGACATGTCAATTATATACTTGACTTTGTCATATAAATCAAAATCCGCGGACCAGTACAAACCTCGGAGGGGCGGGTGCCCACACCCGCCGAACGGGGCAAAGTCCGGCAGCTCTTGGTTCGATCCCTGATTAAACCCGGGCGAGGGTGTCCGCGCCTACGTGGTTCGTGGCTACGAATGTGGATAGGGCGCCGGGGAGTCAGCGCCGCTTCGTGCCTGCGCGGTTGACTTGCGCGTAGCGGAAGCACTCTACGCTGTGGTCGTTCACCATGCCGACAGCCTGCATGAAGGCGTAGCAGATCGTCGAGCCCACGAAGTTGAAGCCGCGCTTCTTGAGATCCTTGCTCATGGCGTCGGACTCGGGAGTGCTGGCCGGAACTCGCTGCCCCGAGCGCCAGGCGTTCACCCGCGGCTTTCCGCCTACGAACTGCCAGATGTAGTCGTCGAAAGAACCAAACTCTTTCTGGACAGTCGAGAAAGGCCTTCGCATTGCTTACCGCGGACGCGATCTTGAGCCGGTTGCGAATGATGCCGGGATTACGCAGCAGGCTCGCAGCTTGCGGCGATCGTAGCGGGCGATGCGTTGCGGGTTGAAGCCGTCGAAGGCGGCGCGGTAGTTCTCGCGTTTCTGCAGAACTGTGTCCCAACTCAGACCGGCCTGGGCGCCTTCGAGAATGAGGAACTCGAAGAGAACGCGGTCGTCGTGCTGAGGCAGACCCCATTCTTCGTCGTGATAGCGGATGGACAGCGGGTTGCTGGGCCAGGTGCAGCGGATCAGGTTTGAAGATTTGGACTTCATGGTGGCGGCAACCGTAGTTTACGAGATTCGTGTGCTTGTGTGTTGCTGTGGTCGCGGGCTCGCCCGCGGCTCTTGATCTTGACCTCAAGGCCTCGCGGGCGAGTCGCCCGCGACCACACAAAACCACACAACCACAGAAACAAAAGCAGTTGCAGGAATGACCAAGCGCGTGCTCCTTTTGTAACTTGGCTTGGGCGCGGCACTCCCCTACAGTCAAGACAGTACTCGTGACAGCTGCGGCTTTCGGCCCGATACGTGCATCTAATTGAGAGACGAGGCCTTTAGCGGCGGTTTGGCGTGAAATTTTTGGGTTGAACGGGCATGAACTACACGAAGTGGTGTCGGTGGCTGGTCGTACTTGCGGTTGGGCTTGCCACGGCTGGGTTGCCCGCCCGGGCGCAGTCGCCGTATGTGGCAGCCTCCAGCATGGCCCTGCCCGAGGCCTCTCCTTCCACCGGGATCGGATTCGTCGGATCCCATCCTTACCATCAAGACGCGGGTAAACGAAGTCAATGTGCTGTTCATTGCCACTGACCATCATGGCAAGTTCGTCCGCAATCTGAACCAGGGCGATTTCAGCATCCTGGACGATCACAAGCCGCCACAGGCCATTATCAACTTCCGCCGCGAGACCGATCTGCCGCTGGAGTTAGGGCTGCTGGTCGATACCAGCGGATCGGTGCACGGCCGCTTTGATTTCGAGCAGGAAGCCGCGGTCAGCTTCTTGCAGCACACCCTGCGGGCAAATTTCGATAAAGCCTTTGTCATGGGCTTCAGCACTCACAGCCAGGTCACGCAGGAGTTCACCGACAACGTTCGACTGCTCGAAACCGGGGTGAGAAGTCTGCGCAACGGCGGCGGCACGGCGATGTATGACGCCATCTACAAGGCCTGCCGCGAAAAGTTGAGCAAGGACCGCGGCGACCATCCGGTGCGACGGGCCATCGTCGTGATCAGCGACGGCGAGGATAATCAGAGCGAGGTCAGCAAGGCGCTGGCGATCGAGACGGCGCAGCGCGCCGAAGTGATCATCTACGCGATTTCGACCGACGACAGCGGCCTGATTCTGCGCGGCGACAAGGCCCTGCAACAGCTTGCCGATGCCACCGGCGGACGCGCCTTCTTTCCCTTCAAGATGAAAGACATCAAGAATTCGTTTGCCGCGATTGAAGATGAATTGCGGAGTCAGTACGTGGTTTCCTACAAGCCAGCCGACTTCGATGCCGATGGCCGTTACCGGTCGATTGAAATCACCGCGCTGAAGAAAGACCTCCAGGTGCGGGCCCGCAAGGGCTACTACGCGCCGCGGCAGTAGCTAAAAATAAATCTCCAAATTGTTGGTTGGCGTGGGGTGTGCCCTCGCGGCGCGAGGAATTTGTCTCGCCATGAATCGAAAGGGCTGGAGTTTACTCGTGCCACTGCTGGCAGAGCTGAATGCGCTTTAGCGCCTGAGGTAGGCTGCTCGCACCCGAAACAGCAAACCTCAGGGCTGAAGCCCCAACCTTGAGCGTCTTGGGGCACGGCGAAGCCGTGCCCTCCCATGATGATGAAGGTTGCGTGAGGCGGGCGCCCTCGCCCGCCCCGGCCCACCCATGGTCAGCGCCCGTCCATGGGAGGCACGGTCAGTGGCGTCTCATGGTCGCAGATGAAGAAGGCGATCAGCTTCGCCGGTTCCTTGTCGCTCGCATTGGCCGATACCTGATGCACCCCGTTCGGCGGCTCGTAGAAGCTTTCCCCGGCCTTGAAGACGGACTCGGGGCCGCCCTTTACCTGGAAGCGAATCGCACCCTGGGCGACGTATCCGATCACGGTGCAGGGATGGCTGTGCGGCTTGTCCGCCTCGCCCGGCGCGTAGTTTACTTCGACGATGGTGGCGCGCAGGTGGCTGCCATCCAGCGGCGGCAGAGTGTGCGAGAAATCGGCAGGATGGCTCGCTCCTGCAGCGGATTGCGCGGCCGAAAAGCGCACGCCGAGCGCAGCGACGATAGCAATAGCGGGTACCGAAAGCGGTGAGCAGGAATCGCAGGTTCCCGCGCTTCGGCATGATTTTATACATGGTTGTCTCCTTGGGCGCCGGACAACGATAAATCGCCTGCGATGGAACCGCAAATCTTGAAACCGACATGAAACCAGGGACTTTTGCGACCCTAACGTCGAGGTCCGAGATACCGGGCTGATAGCCAATTACGATGCTACAATTCCGTTTAGGCCGCAATCGGCATCGAACTTAATGTAGGCCGTGAAACAGGTATCGTGGTTTTCCTCAAGTCAGCCCCGTCGCTCGCGAATCTGGTTGGTTCTCGCCTCAATGCTGTTTGCCCTCTTAACGTTGAACATAGCGTCAGTGGCCCAGCAGCCTTCGGCTCAGCCGTCTGGATCCCAGCAGTCTTCAGCACAGCCATCAATAACCCAACAATCAGTGCCGCGGAAGCGTGCGACCAAGGCGGTGAAGAAGACTGCGCCCGAGCCACCACCTCCGCCGGCTCCGCCTCCGCCGCCTCCCACTCTGGCGCAGATGCCGGCGTTGCCGCCGCAGGTCCGGTACAGCCGCGGACAGCTGACGATCGTGGCCGAGAACTCTACCCTGTCTGACATTCTCCGGGCGGTGCGGACGCAGACCGGGGCCGCGATAGAGGTTCCGCCGAACGCGACCGAACGGGTTGTGGCTCACCTCGGACCGGGGCCGGCGCGCGATGTTCTGGCAGCGCTGCTGAATGGGACCCACTTCAACTACGTGATGCTGGGTTCGTCGGCGCATCCCGACAGCGTGGACCGGCTTATCTTGACTTCAAAGTCCGGCGGAGAGCCAGACGCTGCGCCGCCGGTGCCCGCGGCCCAGAACAACAACCAGTTTCAGGTGGATGAACAGGGAGTGCAGGGCGTGGACATCTCGGAGCAGCCGGTCGATGACCCGGCTGATAACTCTGCCAGCGCAGAAACTCCACAGCCGCAGCCCAATGCCCAGCAGGTGAAGACGCCGGAGCAATTGTTGCGCGAGTTGCAGCTGCAGCAACAACAGCAGCAGCAGCAACAGCAGCCTCCACCAGGTGGGCCGCCGCCCCAGGGCGGGCCGAACTAGGCCTGGACGCCGGCGCTCAAAGACCTCCTCGGGCGTCGGACCCCCAGATTCGGCAGACTACGAGATTTTTGGCGAGGTCTGCGTATGGAAGACGGGCGGGACGCCCGTCCTCCATCATCAAAATGTGAGACGAATTTCAGGTCGGAAGGTACTTCGAGGGCTGACGCCCCGAAGTCCGAGTCTAGTCGCCGCTGGCTTGGCTCTGGCTGGGGACGAGGATGGTGGACGTGGCGCTGGGGCGTCGGCGTGAGCTGTAGGCGAAGGCGTACAGAATGCCGGTTACGACGGCATAGGCCGTGAGAATCCCCACGAGCACTACACGTGATGGCTGTGAACGACATGACGAAAGCAACGATTAACCCGCCCAAGTTCGGCCTACTTTCCTGTCAGGTCCCGGCTTCGATGCTCCGGACCCGTTTGGCGCAATCCATGACTTTACCCGCGTTGACGCTTGCCGCTGTTAGCAACTAAGATACGTGAGTAGAGTCCGCGCAAACCCACTTTCCATCATTTCTGTGGGGCCGTCCATATTACGGAAGGCCAGTTTTACTTTCGCCAATTTCATGCCTATTACCAAGATTTCGGTGCGCGGGGCGCGGCAGCATAACCTCAAGAATATAAACGTCGAAATCCCCCGTAATACCCTCACCGTGATTACCGGACTCAGCGGGTCGGGGAAGTCTTCCCTGGCCTTTGACACCATCTATGCCGAGGGTCAGCGGCGCTATGTGGAGACGCTGTCGGCCTACGCTCGCCAGTTTCTGGACCAGATGGAGCGTCCGGACGTGGACGCCATTGACGGTCTCAGCCCGTCGATCTCGATTGAGCAGAAGACCACCAGCCGGAGTCCGCGGTCGACGGTCGGGACGATCACCGAAATCTACGATTATCTTCGCCTTTTATTCGCTTCCATCGGGGTTCCGCATTGTCCCAAGTGCGGGCGGGCGATTGCGCGGCAGTCGGCGGAGCAGATTGTGCAGCGGGTGATGAGCCTGACTCCGGAAGATCGGGTGATGGTGCTGGCGCCGATCGTGCGCGGACGCAAAGGCGAGTTCAAGAAAGAAATGGAGAAGCTGGTGCAGCACGGCTTCACCCGGGCGCGCATCGACGGCGAGCTGGTCAATCTCGAAGATGACATTCCGCTGGACAAGCGACGAAACCACACCATCGAAGTCGTGATCGACCGGCTGCTGGTGAAGCCAGGAATCGAGCACCGGCTGGAATTGTCGGTGGGGCTGGCCATGAAGCTGGCCGGCGGACTGGTGCAGGTTGCGGTGGTGGGCGGCGACGAGCAGCTTTATTCGGCGAAGCTGGCGTGTCCGGATTGCGGCATCAGCGTGCCGCAACTGGAGCCGCGGTCGTTTTCATTTAACAGCGCCTACGGCGCCTGCCCGGAGTGCCACGGCTTGGGCAGCCGCTACGAATTCGATCCGGCGCGGGTGATCACCGACTGGTCGAAGCCGCTGCTCGACGGCGGACTGGGGCCGGGGTCAGCGTCGCAGAACCTGATTCATCAGCTGCAAATCACCGCCGCGGCCCACGGCTTCGATCTGGCAACGCCGTTCGAAAAGTTTCCCGAGAAGATCCAGAACCTGCTGCTGTACGGCGAGGCGGGCAAGAACGGGAGCGAAACGGGCAAGAACAGGAAGACCGGCTTCCGCGGAATTCTGGGATATCTCAAGCAGGCGGTGGACGAATCCACCTCCGACACTTATCGGGAATTTCTGCTGGACTACATGTCGGCCACGAAATGTCCGGCGTGTCAGGGCAAGCGACTGCGGCCGGAGAGCCTGGCGGTGAAGGTGAACGGCATGTCCATCGCCGATTTCACGGCGTTGCCGGTGTCGCGGGCGCTGGAGACGGCGCGCAAGATCAAGCTCAACGGGCGCGAGGCGATCATCGCCGGGCGCATCGTGCACGAGATTGTCGAGCGCCTGCAATTTCTGGATGCCGTGGGACTGGGCTACATCTCGCTGGAGCGTTCGGCGGCCACGCTTTCCGGCGGCGAAGGACAGCGCATCCGACTGGCGACGCAGATCGGATCCAAGCTGCGCGGCGTGCTCTACGTGCTGGATGAGCCTTCCATCGGATTGCATCATCGCGACAATGGCCGCTTGCTGAAGGCGCTCGAGGAATTGCGCGATCTGGGGAACACCGTGCTGGTGGTGGAGCACGACGAAGAAACCATCCGGCGGGCGGACTACGTGATTGATCTTGGTCCGGGAGCGGGCCGGCATGGCGGCGGCCTGGTGGCGCACGGAACTCCGCAGGAGATCGAGCGCGTGCCGGAGTCGCTGACCGGGGCGTACATTTCAGGCCGGCTGCAGATCGAAATGCGCCCTGACCGGCGAGCGCCGAACGGAGCGGCGATCACGCTGCTGGGTGCGCGGGAAAATAATCTCAAGAACCTTGATGTTGTGTTTCCGCTGGGCGTGATGACGGTGGTGACCGGGGTTTCGGGATCGGGCAAATCGACGCTGGTGAATGACATTCTCTACCGCGCTCTGGCCCAGAAGCTTTACCGTTCGCGGGAAGAGCCCGGCACATACAAAGCGATTTCCGGCACGGAAAATATCGACAAAGTCATTCGCATCGACCAGTCGCCGATCGGGCGCACGCCGCGCTCGAATCCCGCGACCTACACCGGAGTGTTTGCCCAGATCCGCGATCTGTACGCCATGCTGCCGGAATCGCGCGAGCGAGGCTACAAGCCGGGACGGTTCTCTTTCAACGTTTCGGGAGGACGCTGCGAGGCCTGCCAGGGTGAAGGACAGCGGCGTATCGAGATGAATTTTCTGCCCGATGTGTACGTGCTGTGCGAAGTCTGCGGCGGCCACCGCTACAACCACGAGACCCTGGCGGTGAAATACAAAGGACAGTCCATCGCCGATCTTCTGGAAATGCCGGTTTCGGATGCCTTGCCGATTCTGGAGAATATTCCGCAGGTGCGGCAGAAGCTGCAGACGCTGGTGGACGTGGGCCTGGGCTACATTCATCTGGGGCAATCGGCGGTGACGCTATCGGGCGGAGAGGCCCAGCGCATCAAGCTGGCGCGGGAACTGAGCAAGCGGCAGACCGGGAAGACGATGTATCTGCTGGATGAGCCGACGACCGGCCTGCACTTTGATGACGTCAAGAAATTGCTCGAGGTGCTGCACCGGCTGACCGACCTGGGAAATACAGTTATGATCATCGAGCACAACCTGGATGTGATCCGCAACGCTGATTGGATCATTGATCTCGGTCCGGAGGGCGGAGAAGAAGGCGGACGCATCGTTGCCCAGGGCACGCCCGAGCAGGTGGCGCGCAACAAGAAGTCTTACACCGGGCAGGCGCTGGCAGGATATTTTGCCAACGGACCGCGGGAGAAGAGCTCGGCGTAGGTGTGTGGGGCGAGCGCCCTCGCCCGCCGCTGTTGCAGTTGATTTTGATTTTGAGGTTGCAGCGCCGAGAGTGTCACGCGTGAGCGTTAACAAAGTCAAAGGCGGCGGACAAGAGTGTCCGCCCCACTAGGTATACAAGCCAATTGTCTTCCTCAGATCATGTTGTCCCGGAGATGCAGATCGAGCCACCGGTGGAACCGGTCGTCTCGCCGTCGGCGGTTGTGATCAATCCGGGCGCCGAAAATCCGCCGTGGAGCGGGCTTGATCTCCTGATCGTCGGGCTGGTTTTGGTGGCGGCGCTGTTCCTCTTCAGCTCGATCGCTTTCGTCATCGTCTTGCATAGCTCGCTCGCGCACGGCATGTCTGCCGCTGAGCTGGGCAAGAATCCCGGGCCGCTGGTGATTGTGCCGAGCATGACGCTGGCCTACGTGGCCATGCTGGTCGCGATGTATGGCCTGGTGACGCGTCACCAGCAACGTCCTTTCTGGCAGACGGTGGGGTGGCGGTGGCCGGGGAACCTGGGCTGGCTGGGGTTTCTGGCGGCAGGCGCTTTTCTGGCTGTGGCCCTGGGAGAGCTTTCGCGGTTGTTGCCGATTCCGAAGTCCTTGCCCATGGACCAGTTTTTCCAGAACCCGCGAGGGCGCGTATCTGATGATGATTTTTGGAGTGGCGGTCGCGCCACTGGCCGAGGAGATGCTTTTCCGCGGATTCCTGTACCCGGTGCTGGACCGCTGGCTGCAAACGCTGTTCATGACGCCGCGTCAGGTTCGGCGCGGCTGCATCTGGATCCTGATCATGGCGGGCTGGGGATACGTCGAACACCGGCTTCCGCTGGCGTGGTCGGTCCTGCTGGCGGTTGTAGTTTTTCTGGTGGTCGGGGCGCTGGTGGTGGCGCGAAGTTTGAAGTCGGGAGAGCGACCCTCGGGCCTGGTGCTTGCTGCCGGCCTCCACGACTGTGGCCTGGGGACTGGCCGCGGGAGCGATTTCCAATCATGCCTTCGGAATCGCTACCACGGTGCTTTTGGTTCTGGGTGGCCTGCTCGGAGTGCTTAGCATGGCGCCAGCTCCGGAGACTTCGGCTGCCGGCAGGTGGGGCAGGATCCTGGCGGTGCTGGCGACCAGTCTCGCTTTTGCCATGGTGCACGGCGAACAACTGGGACAAGCCTGGGGACCACTGCTGGTCCTGTTCGTGGTGGGGCTGGTCCTGACCATCACACGAGTGGTGACTCGATCGGTGACGCCCGGACTTCTGATTCACATGGGCTATAACACTGATGCTTTTCGGCGTGCTCTATATCGGGACAGATCATTTCCGCCATCTGGAGCGCATGACGCAATAGCAGGCATTGAGCGTGATATCGTAGATTTTCATGGCTTCTCCTCGTCAGGAATTGCTGCGTTTGCTGGCTTCCAAGTCGTTCCGGCTGGGACAGTTCAAGCTCTCGTCCGGGGGAACCAGCGACTATTACATTGACTGCCGCACCACCACGCTCTCGGCCAAGGGCGCGCGTTTGACCGGGCAGGTGGTCCTCGATGAGATTCGGCATCGGTTATGGAAGGCCAAAGCGATTGGCGGCCTGACCATGGGCGCCGATCCGATCGTGGTCGCGGTTTCTGTAGCCAGCGGCGAGGTGGATGGATTTCTGGTGCGCAAGGCCGAGAAGCAGCACGGTACCGGACGTCGCATTGAAGGCTTTCAGGAAAAAGGCGCTCGAGTAGTCATTGTGGATGACGTTTGCACCACCGGGTCCTCGACCGTGCAGGCGATTGAAGCGGCGCGGGAATTCGGTTTTGAGGTGGTGGGCGTGATGTGCCTGGTGGAACGCGAGGAGGCGGGCGGGCGTCCCAATGTCGAGAAGGCGGCCGCGCCGGCCCCGTTTGTTTCCGTGTTTACCGCCAGCGATGTACGGAAAGAGCATCTGCTGCAAAACGACGAGACGTCTCCGGGAATGCCCGCGGCAGGTTCCGGCTGTGAGATTTGCGGAAAGCCGGCAGTGGTGCATAACCCGCGACATCCGTTGCGAAGCGCATAAAAATTAAAATCGTCGTCAGTCGTCGGTCTTCAGTCGTCAGCCGGGTCCAGGCGGACGACTGCTTTGCTGACGACTGACGACCGGCGACTGCCCTATGATTCAAACTCTCGAATGGACCGATTCCGGCGTGCGCTTCATTGATCAGACCAAGCTGCCGACCGAAGAGACTTACGTTACCTGCAAGACCTATACCCAGGTCGCCGACGTGATCCGCAACATGGTGGTGCGGGGCGCGCCGGCCATCGGTGTGGCTGCGGCCATGGGCATCGCGCTCGGGGTGAAGACTTCCAAGGCTGAAAATGGCGGCGATCTGAAGCAGGAGTTCGATCAGATCTGCGATGTGATCGGGAAAGACCCGGCCGACTGCGGTAAATCTTTTCTGGGCGATCCGGCGCATGCGCGAGAAGTTTGAAATGCTGCGGGTGCGGCCGCTGGCGCAGATCAAGCAGTCGCTGATTGAAGAAGCCCAGCGCATGCACGCCGAAGACATCGCCGCCAACCAGGCCATGGGCAGGCACGGCGCGACCCTGATGCCGGCGAGCGGCGGCGTGCTCACCCACTGCAACGCCGGGGCCCTGGCGACCTGCGGATACGGCACGGCATTGGGAGTGATTCGCGCCGCCGTCGAGCAGGGAAAGAAAATCCATGTTTTCGCCGATGAGACGCGTCCTTTCCTGCAAGGCTCGCGATTGACGGCGTGGGAGCTGATGAAAGATGGCATTCCGACCACCGTGATTTCCGACAACATGGCGGGCGCCATGATGAAACAGAAGAAGATCAACGCCATCGTGGTGGGCGCCGACCGCATCGCCGCCAATGGCGATGTCGCAAACAAGATCGGAACCTATTCGGTGGCGGTGCTGGCGAAGGAACACGGCATCCCGTTTTATGTGGCTGCGCCGTTGTCGACCGTGGATTTCGAGACGCCCGATGGGAGCGGGATTCCCATCGAGCAGCGCGACGGAAAAGAAGTCACGCATATCGCCGGACGGCAGATGGTGCCCTGATGGCGTAGAGGTGGAGAATCCGGCGTTCGATGTAACGCCGGCGAAGTATGTTACGGCAATTGTGACTGAGCGCGGGATTGCGCGGGCGCCGTATGGGGAATCGCTGCGGAGGCTGGCGCCGGAGACTGCGGCTGCTGGCTAACAGGTTCTATCAGAACGGAAAGTTCGAGGCGAGAGAGACTGGCTTGAAGATAAAACCCGGTAGGCAGTTTTGAGTTGTCAGTTCTCAGTTTCTATGACCTGTGGCTGCCGGGGAACTTTTCGGGTATTCTCTTCGTAAATCAAGCATGATCGCTTTTCTTCTCTGGTGCATTCTTTTTGTGGTGTGCTGGCCCCTGGCACTATTGGCGCTGGTGCTCTACCCGTTTGTGTGGGTCGTGCTGCTGCCGTTTCGTCTGGTCGGGATTGCGGTCCACGGAGCGCTTGCGCTGGTTTGGGCCGTGGTTATGCTTCCGGCGCGGCTTCTGAGTGCTCCGTTCAGGATCTAGGTTCACGCTAGAAGCTGGAAGCTGCCCTTCACACCTTGCCCGGCTCTTGCATTCCCGCTTTCACGGCTTTCAAATCCAGGTTACGAATCAGACGCAGCAGCGAATTGGGGTGCATCCCCAGCGCCGTTGCGGCTTCTATGTAGTTGCCTTTCGCCTGTTGCAGGGCTTGCAGGATGAGTTGCTTCTTGGTCTCTTTGATATTGCCGTGGTATTTGTCGGTTGACGCGGTGCTAGTCGAACCGGCCTCGAGGACGGCCTCGGGCAAGTCGTCGGGGAGAATGGAATCTGTCGAGCCCAGAACCAGCGCCCGCTCTAGGGCATTTTCCAGTTCTCGAACGTTGCCTGGCCAGTCGTAGTGCATCAGACAGCTCAGCGCTTCGGATGAGAGCGACTTGGCTCGCATTCCGCACTTCCGGCTGGCCTTGGCGGCGAAGTGGTCGGCCAGTACGGATATGTCTTCGCGGCGCTCGCGTAACGCAGGCACGTTGAGAGTGACCACGTTAAGGCGGTAGTAAAGGTCGTTGCGGAAGGTGCCCGCCTTGACCGCTTCAGGCAGGCTTCGGTTGGTGGCGGCAATCAGGCGGATGTTCAGCTTGATCGGCTTGGTACCGCCCAGGCGTTCGAATTCGCGCTCCTGCAGGACACGCAACAGCTTGGCCTGCAAGCCGGACGCGAGTTCGCCGATCTCGTCCAGAAACAGCGTCCCGCCTTCGGCCACTTCCACTTTGCCTTTCTTCTGCGCAGCGGCGCCGGTGAATGCGCCCTTTTCGTGGCCGAACAGTTCGCTCTCCAAAAGGGTTTCGGCGATGGCGGCGCAGTTGATGGCCACGAAGGGTTGCTCCGCGCGGGAGCTGTTGCGATGCAGGGCGCGAGCCACCAGCTCTTTTCCCGTCCCGCTTTCGCCCTGGATGAGGACGGTGGAGTCGGTGGGCGCCACGCGGCGGATGAAATCGAATACCTTGCGCATGGCGGGACTTCCGCCCACCATGTTGTGTTCGAGCTCGATCTCAGCGCGCAGCGCCTGGTTTTCCTGCTGCAACTTCTCCCAGTGACGCACGTTGTCAAAGGCCAGGCTGGCGATGCCGGCCACTGCGGTCATTACGTGCAAGTGATCTTCGTCGAACTGTACGGTCGGGCTGGAGGTGTCGAGATAGATGGCACCCAGGACTCTGTCCGCAACCAGCAACGGAACACAAAGCAGCGACCTTACTTTCAATTCATACAAAGTCTTGACCTGGCGGAGAGCTTCGTTCCCCAGGACATCGCTCACGACCAGACCGATGCGTTCTTCCAGGGCACGCTGCACGACGGTGCGGCTGACTCGAACCGGATGGCCGGGACCGCGCACGCCGGTCCCAGGCAGCGGTAGAAGTGAACTCTTCCGGATGATCGCAGAGCAGAACAGCGCCGCGCTCGGCCGGGACCACGTCGAAGATGAATCCCAGGAGCTGCCATTGCAGCGAGTCCTGGTCGCGAATGCCGCCGATCCCAGTGGCGACCTTGAGCAGGGAATTCAGGTCACGGGCGCGGCGTTCCGAGGCAGGCAAGCTGGCGCCTGATCTTCTCTGGCTGCAGGTAGAGCGAGTCTTCGGCGCGAAGCAGAAGCGGCGAGCCATCGAGAGCGGCGGTGTCCTGAAATTCAACCGGATTTCTTACGGGGTGTTCGCCGTCCTTGTTCAACAGGAAGAGGAGAATCGAATCGCCGATATAGATCTGGTCGCCGTGCCGCATCTGCTGCTGCTCGACCGGAACACCATTGACCAGCGTTCCGTTGCGGCTGCCCAGATCGCGGATGGAGACCTGTTCGTCGCTCGCGATCACCAGGCAGTGCCGGCGCGACAGAGCGGGATCGGGCGCCCAGAGATGGTTCGATGAGTCGCGTCCGATGGATACTTCGCCGGCGGGCAGAGAGAAAGCGGTGCCTTTCAAGGGACCGCCGATGCCGACCAGTCTGGGGTTCGTCTCCGCCATACTCCGCTGTTTAGCACAGATCGGCCTGCTATGTACATGCGCGTCTGTTTTCGCATGGAGGACAGGGCGCCCGCCCGTGCACAGGCCACTGCCCCGACGGGCGGGACGCCTGTCCTTCATCGGACCGGAGATTAACCTAACGGATTGCTGGCCCTAACATTTGGGTTAGCGGAACGGCTTCCTGGATGCAACCTCGAATCCGCCTCGGCCTGCTCGCCTGAGCGACAACTTCAAGTCCATCAACCGATTGGGCACCGCCGAGTGACTCGGAGCTCGTACCGCGCCTTGATCTGGCACGCCAACTGCAATCAACCGTAACGTCAACGGTTTTCAAAGCCATTGCGAAGAGTCAGAGACGTGACACGAGGAGATTTTATGAAAAACCAACTGTTTGCTCTTATCGGCCTGGGTCTGCTGCTGGCCACTGCATCAGCCTACGCTCAGACCGGCGTGGTGAAGGCGAATGTTCCGTTCAACTTCATCGTCAATAAGACCGAGCTTGCCCGCTGGGGAATACAGGATCCAGCCTCTGGGCCTCACCGCCAGCGCGATGTCGATTCAGAGCCCAGACGGCAAAGTCGTCAAGGCGTTCTTGCCGAACGCCTGCACAATCGTCTGAGACGCCAAAGACTAGCAAGCTGGTTTTCCACCGCTACGGCTCCCAGTACTTCCTGGCCGAGATCTGGACGGCAGGAAACGACCGGGGACAGGAATTGCCGGCGAGCGGGCTCGAAAGCGAAGTTGCCCGGGACTATCCGGCCCAGAGTGTTGTCGTAGTCGCGACGCTGCGTTAGAGGCGCCCTCGGGGGAAGGCGTACTTCTTGCGTAGCGAAGCATAAGAAGGGGCACATCCGGTGCCCCTTTTTTATTTTTGCTGTGTTCCGAAGGCTCACGAGACACGGGCTTACCGGCAACCGGGATGCAACTGGCGAGCCAGGGCCGTGCCTGCTAACATCGCACCAGATGGCCCGTTCCAAGCCCAAGAAAGAAAGCCAAAGTCGGAGCCAAGAAGGCCGGCACCGGAAGAACGCCGCGGTTCGCTCGCCGGGCGAACTCGTCATCATCACCGGCATGAGCGGATCGGGCAAGGCGTCCGTGCTCAAAGCCTTCGAGGATCTGGGCTACTACTGCGTGGACAACCTGCCGGTCGAGTTGATTCCGCGCTTCGCGGAGTTGGTCGGGCAGTCCTCCGAGATCAAGCGCACCGCCCTGGTGGTGGACGTTCGGGAAGGCACGCAACTGGAGGGGCTTCCGGCGATCGTGAACTCGGTCAAGCGGATGCTGCCGACCAAGGTGATTTTCCTCGAAGCGGCGGAATCCATCCTGCTGCGCCGTTTCAGCGAGACTCGCCGGCCGCATCCCCTGGGCAAGCACACGCCGGTAAAGTCGTCGCTGGCCGCCGAGCGCCGCCACTTCGCTACATACGCGCCATGGCCGACCTGGTCATTGATACTTCCAGGTTCAATGTCCATGAACTGCGCGCCTATATCACAGAGCGCTTTCACAAGCGGGAGTCGGACAAGAACATCCTGGTGTCCTGCGTGAGTTTCGGATTCAAGCACGGCGTGCCCGACGACGCCGACCTGCTGTTCGACGTTCGCTTCCTGCCCAATCCGCACTTCGTGCCCGAGTTTCGTCCGCTGACCGGACGCGATCCGAAAGTCGCGAAATACATCCGATCATTTCCGCAGAGCCGGGAATTCATCCAGCGAATTTCGGAGTTGCTGGTGTACCTGCTGCCGCACTACATCCGCGAAGGCAAGAGCTACCTGACCATCTCCTTCGGTTGCACCGGCGGCCAGCACCGTTCGGTCATGATCGCGGAGGACGTCGGCAAGCGCTTGCGCAAGGCGGGATACCGGGTGAAGGTGGTGCATCGGGATAGTCCGAAGTAACAGTCGTCAGTGGTCAGTCGTCAATTGTCAGCCCAGATAAGAATGGTGCGCTGACGACCGACGACCGAGACTCGACGACTGCAGTAGAATAAGATCTTGCAATATATGCTGATTCCATCAGGCGCGGGCCGCGACTGGCTGCGCAGCGAGAGCCCCCGATGCGGCAACTGACCCGCCTTCTGCGGTATGTGGCTCCGTACTGGTGGCAGTTGCTGTCTTCGGTGTTGCTGATGGCGGCGGTCGGGCTGCTGGACGCCTTCCGGGTGTTGCTCATCGGGCCCATTTTCGACCGCGTGCTCAATCCCGGTCTCGCCTCGCGACGAAATGCAGCTGTTCAAAGTGCCCATCACCGGCAACACCGTGGACCTGCAGCAGTTCGTTCCCTCCCATTTTCACAATCCCTGGACGGTGGTGGCTTTCGCGCTGGTGGCGGCGACCATTCTGAAGGGAATTTTCGATTATGCCGGCACTTACCTGGTGAACTATGCCGGGTTCGGCATGATCACCGATCTGCGCAACGATCTGTACAACTCCATCCTGCGGCGCTCGGCGGCATTTTTCCAGAAGCACACCACCGGGACTCTGATTTCCACCATCGTGAACGACATCGAGCGGGTGCAGTTCGCCATGTCGAGCGTGCTGGCGGAGTTCCTGCAGCAGTTCTTTACCTTGATCTTCACCGCGTTCGTGGTGGTGCTGCTGGGGCGGAAAGCTGGCCTGGGTGCTGTTGCTGTTTGTCCCTTTCATCATTTATTCGGCGGGAAAAATCGGGCGCCGGGTGCGGCACACCACGCGCCGCGGTCAGGACAAACTGGCCGACATCCAGAACATCCTGCACGAAACCATCACCGGCAACCGCATCGTGAAGGCGTTCAGCATGGAGTCGTGGGAGATTGCGCGCTTTCGCCAAAGCGGCGCAGCGCTTGTTCCGCGCCAACCTGCGCTCGGTGGCGGCGGCGGCAATCAGTTCTCCGCTGATGGATATTTTCGGCGCGATCGCCATCGCCCTGCTTCTGTTGCTGGGCCGCGACCAGATCAAGCACCACGTGTTTACCGCGGGAACATTTCTGCGCTTTCATCGTCGCGGTGTTCAAGCTCTACGATCCGGTGCGGAAGTTTGCGCTCTTCAACAACAATTTCCAGCAGGCGCTGGGCGCGTCCTCGGAGATTTTCAAGTTCATGGATACCGAGGACGACGTCAGGGAAAAGCCCGGGGTGCAAGCCCATGCCGCCCTTTTCCAAGAGCATTCGCCTGGAAGACGTGTGCTTCTCCTACGAAACGGACGGCGACGAGTCGCGGGAAATTCTGTGCGACATCAATCTCGAAGTGCGCGCCGGAGAAGTGGTGGCCGTGGTGGGATCGAGCGGCGCGGGCAAGAGCACGCTGGTGCACCTGATTCCGCGTTTTTTCGACGTGACCGCCGGACGCCTGCTCATCGATGGACGCGACGTGCGCGACACCACGCTGGCCTCGCTGCGCTCGCAGATCGGCGTGGTCACGCAGGAGACGGTGCTGTTCAACGACACGCTGCGCAACAACATTGCGTACGGGCAGCCGTCGATTTCGCAGAAGCAGGTGGAGGCCGCCGCCCGCGCCGCCTTGGCGCATGACTTTATTATGGAATTGCCGAACGGCTACGACACCATGATCGGCGAGCGCGGGGTGCGGCTCTCCGGCGGCGAGCGGCAGCGCATTGCCATTGCGCGCGCCTTGCTGAAGAATGCGCCGATCCTGATTCTGGACGAGGCCACGTCGGCGCTGGACAGCGAGTCGGAGGCGCTGGTGCAGTCGGCGTTGCAGAATCTTATGACCGGACGGACCGTGTTTGTGATCGCGCACCGGCTTTCGACGGTCCGGCGCGCCGACCGGATTGTGGTGCTGGAGAACGGGACGATCGAGGACATCGGCGCGCATGAAGAGCTGATGCAGAAACCTGGGACGTATCGCCGGTTGTATGATCTTCAGTTCGCGGAGGGAGAGCAGCCTAAGGTGAACGCGGTCGGTAGGTGAGCGTGAGACGCCCTCGCGATCCTGCCCGCTACTGTCAGCGCTACGAAACTAATGCCTATTCGCTCCATGACCGGGTTTGCGCAGGTGAAGGGTCAGGTTGCTGACCCGCGAAGCAATGTGCCCGGCAAGAGCCCGATGGGCTTCACGCTGTCTTTGAAGTCGGTGAACCATCGCTTTCTCGACGTGCACTTCCGCATGCCGTCGGACAGCGATTCGCTGGAAATGAAATTGCGCCGCCTGCTGAAGGAGAAACTGGCCCGGGGCCACGTGGAGTTGACGCTCAATCTGGAGCGCGGCGGCAACGAGAGCTTCGCGCTCAACCGCCAGATCGCGGGCGGCTACATTCAGGCATTTCGCGCGGCGGCGGCGGAGTTCGGGCTGGCGGCCGAGCCGGACTTGAATGCGGTCCTGCGCCTGCCCGGCGCTCTGGACGCCGCCGCCCTTCCCGCCGATGGTGCGCTTGAGGCGTCCGTTCTGGCGAAGGTGGAAGAGCTTCTCGATCACCTCAACCAGATGCGCGAAGAAGAAGGACGCGGCATTGAACGCGAGTTGCGGCAGCGCATGGCCCAGGTGCAGAAGGCCGGCGACGGCGTGGAGAAACATCGCCAGGCGGTGCTACAGACCTATGTCGAAAAGCTGAAGACGCGCATGCAGGAATTGATTGGCAGCCAGGTGGACCCGGAACGCCTGCTGCAGGAGGCGGCGCTGCTGGTCGATCGCAGCGATATCCAGGAGGAACTGGTCCGGCTGGATACTCACGTGAAGCACTTCCTCGGATTGCTCGAGCAGGGCGGCGAAGTGGGCAAGAAGCTGGATTTCCTGCTGCAGGAGATGAATCGCGAGGCCAACACGCTGCTCTCGAAGACCTCCGGCCTGGCCGGCGAAGCGTTGAAGATCACGGAGATGGGACTGGCCATCAAGACGGAAATCGAGAAGGCGCGCGAACAGGTGCAGAACATCGAATGAGCGGCGTGTACATCATTTCGGCGCCGTCCGGTTCGGGCAAATCCACGCTGGTGAATCGGGTGCGCCTGATTGTGCCCGGCCTGAAGTTCTCCATTTCCTACACCACGCGCGCGCCGCGGGCGGGCGAGCAGAACGGCCGGGAATATTATTTTGTCTCCCGCGCTGAATTTGAAGAAATGATCCGCCAGGATGAGTTTCTCGAGTACGCCGATGTGTTCGGCAACTACTACGGCACGGCGCGCCGCTTTCTGCGCGAGGCCGAAGAAGAAGGAAAGGACCTGCTGCTGGACATCGATGTGCAGGGCGCGGCGCAGATCAAGCGGAAAATTCCGGAGGCGGTGAGTATCTTCATTCTGCCTCCCAACCGTCAGGAACTGGAGAAGCGGCTGCGCACCCGCAGTCTGGATGCGGAAGAGGTGATCCAGCGCCGGTTGGTCACGGCCTCTCGTGAGATTGAGAATTACGAGAAATACGACTATATTTTGGTTAACGACCGCCTGGAAGAATCTATCGACGCGCTGAAGTCGATCCTGCTCGCGGAGCGACTGAAGCGACCAGGAGCCCAAGAACAGAAACAACGATCCGCTGACGACACCGACCTGATGGCCAAAGCAGAGCGCTGCCGCCTGAACAATGTGCGGGAGCGGTTGCAGCCGATTCTGGCTTCGTTCGAAAAGGTAGCGGCGCCGGGTGGACGCTAGCGGCAGGGGAGAAGACGATGAAGTTGATGGATGGGTTTGACAGCAACTATCGGTACATCCTGGTGGCCGCGCGGCGTGCGCGGCAATTGCAGGGTGGCGCGCCTCCGGTCATCGAAACGCCTTCCCGCAAACCTTGCCGGATTGCGCAGGATGAAATCAAGGCGGGCAAGGTGAAGTGGGTGATCCCCGAAATGCCGCGCTCCGCGGCTGAGGTTGCCAGCGAAATGCTGGAGAAGGCGATGGCGAAGGACGTCTAAATTGCAGATTGCAGATTTTTGATTTCAGATTGTAGACCTCGGCGCGAGCTGGCTGCCGTGGTTCCAATCTGAAATCTTCAATCTGGAATCTGCAATCGCTGTGACCTACCCATGAAAGTTGCGCTCGGAGTCAGCGGCGGGATCGCAGCCTACAAGGCGGCGGAAGTTGTTCGCCTGCTGCAGGACCGCGGCATCCGGGTGCAGGTCATCATGACCCAGGGGGCGCAGCAGTTCGTTCGCCCGCTGACCTTTGCCGCGCTCTCCGGCGAAAAAGTTATTACCGACATGTTCGCCGCGGGCGGCGACGAGAACGCCCAGCCCAACATCGACTCAGCCATCGAGCATATCGCGGTGGCGCAATCGATTGATGCGCTGCTGGTGGTGCCCGCCACCGCCGATCTTCTCGCCAAATTCGCGCAGGGCATCGCCAACGATTTCCTGACCACGCTTTATCTGGCAACGACCGCGCCGGTGGTGGTCGCGCCGGCCATGAACGTCAACATGTGGAACCATCCCGCGACCCAGGCGAATCTGGAACTGCTGCGCCAGCGCGGCGTGCGGATCGTCGAACCGGGCGACGGCTATCTGGCCTGCGGCATGACGGGCCCGGGGCGGCTGGCGGAGAACGAACTGATCGTCGCGGCCGCGCATGGAAGCCTTGGGAGCTTCGCAGGAACTGGCCGGCGAAACCGTTCTGATCACCGCCGGTCCCACGCGCGAAAAGATCGATCCGGTGCGCTATCTCACCAACCGCTCCAGCGGCCGCATGGGATACGCGCTGGCCGAAGCCGCATTGCGCCGCGGTGCGCGAGTGCTGCTGGTGAGCGGGCCTACCGCCCTGACGCCGCCGGGCGGCGCCGAAGTCACGCGAGTCGAATCCGCCGAGCAGATGCGCCAGGCGGTGCTGAAACTGCTTCCCGAAGCGACCATCGTGATCAAGACCGCTGCCGTGGCCGACTATCGCCCAAAAGCGCGGCCGAGCAGAAGATCAAGCGCAAGGGTGCGATGTCGCTGGAACTGGAGCCGACCACCGACATTCTTGCCGAACTGGCACGCAGCAAGAGCTCGCAAATCATCATCGGCTTCGCCGCAGAAACCGAGAATGTGCTGGAAAACGCGCGCAAGAAGCTGATGTCGAAATCGCTCGACGCCATCGTGGTGAATGACGTGTCGCGCGAAGGCGTAGGCTTCGATTCCGACCGCAACGCAGTCACCATCATCACCCACAGCGAGGTGATCGAAGTGCCTGAGACCACCAAGTGGGAAGTCGCCCAGCGCGTGCTCGACCAGGTAGTCCGCCTGCGAAAAGTACCACAGGCCAAGTAGCAGGCACCCGGATCAGGAGATTTCAGCCTGTCGATTTTAGATTTATGATTGGACACCAGCCCCTCGGCATGAGGACGTTCAATCTGAGATCATCAATCTGAAATCTGCAATCGCATTGAAATCCCATGCCCCAACCCTGGACCCACAACTCAAGCGCGCCCTGGCCGAGCGCATCCGCTACTACAATGAACTTGGCATCTATGATTTCTACCGGCGCGAGACCACCGTCCAAATCCAGCCAGAAGAGCGAGAACCATTGCCCAGAGCCAAAGCCGCAGTCGCAGCTCCCGTCGTAACCGATAAAGAAGAGCTAGTTCGAAATTTCCACCAAGCCCGAGTCCGGCCTTGCCGATCCAGCCCAGGGGCTGCGCGTCATCCGCGAAGACATCGGCGACTGCACTCGCTGCCGCCTGGCCAAGCAGGGACGCAAGCAGATTGTCTTCGGCGTGGGCAATCCGCGGGCCGAGTTGATGTTCATCGGCGAAGCGCCGGGCGCTGACGAAGACCAGCAGGGCGAGCCCTTCGTCGGCCGCGCCGGACAGCTGCTCAACAATATGATCAAGGCCATGGGCCTGCGGCGCGAAGATATCTACATCGCGAACATCATCAAGTGCCGGCCGCCGGGCAACCGCACTCCGGAGCGCGACGAGTGCGAAACCTGCTCGCCATTTCTGATGCGGCAGATCGCCACCATCAAGCCTAAAGCTATCGTGGCCCTGGGCGCGGTTGCGGCCAAGACACTGCTGGCCATCAATGCGCCGATGACGGAGCTGCGCGGCAAGTGGTACGACTTCCGCGGCACCAAGCTGGCCGTCACTTACCATCCTGCGTTTCTGTTGCGCGATCCCCGGCAGAAGAAGGAAGCCTGGAAAGATTTGCAGATGGTGATGAAGGACCTGGGGCTGGTGGCTCCGCCTAAGAGCCTCGAAGAAACAAAGAGCCCGGCGTAAACTGCCAACGATTCCTCACTGCAGCACGAGCGAGGACGCTCGCGCCTACATTGACCATGCCTGAATTCTGCGACGTCGCTCTGCCGGTGCCGCTCGACATCGTCTTCACCTACGCTGTTCCCGAGGGGATGCAGCCGGTCGTGGGTGGGCGCGTGCTCGTGCCCTTCCGCCAGCAGCGCATGTCGGGGATCGTCACCGCGCTGCACGATCGACAAGCCGAAAGTTAAGACCAAGAACGTCATCAGCGTGCTTGATGCCGCGCCGGTGCTCGATGAGCAACTGATCCGCCTGGGCCAGTGGATTGCCGACTACTATCTTGCTCCCATCGGTGAAGTTTTCCGCACCATGCTGCCGCTGGGCGCGGAATTCAAACGAGCGATTAGCTACCGCATCACCGAAGAAGGGCACCTGGCGCTGCATCAGGCCGGGATGTCGGGATCCTCCGCGCGCTCGCAGAAAACTCCTGAAGATCAATTGATCGAGTTTCGCGTGCTCGACTATCTTGCGGAACGTGAGATGACGCGGGAAGAAAGTTTGCGGGCCGCGACCCGGGCGTCCAAGGAGGTGCTCGCTGGAATGGTGCGGAAGAAGTGGATCGTGCGGGAAGATTTGTCTGAAGCGCGCGAGGCGACCCGCACGGTCAGGTTCGCTGTCCTAAAGAATGTCGAAGGCAAGCTCAACGCCAATCAGCAAACTCTCATCGACACTCTCGCCGCTGCCGGAGGCAAAGCGCCGGTCGATGCCCTGCAGTCGTTAGACGTCCCGCGCACGACTTTGGACACACTGGTGAAGCGCGGGTTGGTGGAAATTGTCGAAGAGCCGGCCGAGTTCACGGTGTCGGTGTTGAAGGCCCGTCCCAGCCTGTTTGACTCACAGTTCAGCGCGGCACAACAGGCGGCGCTCAAGTCCATTCAGCAAAGTGTGAACACGCGCAAGTTTGCCGGCATGCTGCTGCACGGCGTGACCGGATCGGGCAAGACGGCGATCTATCTTTCGGCGATGCGGGCGGTGCTGGAGGCCGGGCGCTCGGCCATTTTGCTGGTTCCTGAAATCGGTCTGACTCCGGCGGTGGCTGCCGACCTGCATCAATTGTTCGGAGATGAAGTTGCCATCCTGCATTCGGCGCTGTCCGACAAGGAACGCGCCGAGCAGTGGCATCGCATCAAGCGTGGCGAGGCGCGCATGGTGGTGGGCACGCGTTCGGCGGTGTTCGCTCCTGTCACCGATCTGGCGCTGGTGATCGTGGACGAGGAGCAGGACCCCTCCTACAAGCAGGAAGAGATGCCGCGCTATCACGCCCGCGATGTGGCGGTGATGCGGGCCAAGATGGCGAATGCGGCCGTGGTGCTGGGATCGGCTACGCCGTCGCTGGAGTCGTACTTCAACGCCAAGAAAGGCAAATACAAGTTGCTCGAATTGCCCGACCGGGTGGAGCAGCGTCCTCTGCCGGAAGTCGAAATCATCGACATGCGCCAGGAATTTCAGGAAACCGGGAGCGAGCAGGTCATCTCGCGCAAGCTGGCGGAAGAAATCAAAGAACGGCTGGAGCGCAAGGAGCAGGTCATGGTGTTGCTGAACCGGCGGGGATATTCGCCGGTGGTGCTGTGCCGCGCGTGCGGCAAGACGCTGGAGTGCAAGAACTGCGCCATCGCCATGACCCATCACAAGCGCTCTCGCCGCATGGAATGCCACTATTGCGGGTACACCGCGCCTGTGCCCAAGGCCTGCATTCATTGCGGCAGCGAGTATGTCTATTTCCTCGGCACCGGCTCGGAGAAACTGGAAGAATTGCTGCACGGAATGTTTCCGCAGGCGCGCATCGGACGTCTGGATCGCGATACGGTGCGCGGCCGCGAAGACTTCGAACGCGCCCTGAACGCCCTCGATGAAGGCGAACTCGATCTGCTGGTGGGCACGCAGATGATCGCCAAGGGCCACGACATTCACGGGGTCACGCTGGTCGGCGTTGTCGGCGCCGACATGGCGCTCGGGTTTCCCGGATTTTCGAGCAGCCGAGCGCACCTTCCAGTTGCTGACTCAGGTTGAGGGGCGCGCGGGTCGCGGACAGACTCCGGGTAAAGTCGTGCTGCAAACATATTTTCCCGATCACTACGCTGTGCAGTACGCGGCGCAGCACGACTTTGCGGGCTTCTATGAAAAAGAGCTGCGCTTTCGCAGCTGGATGCACTATCCGCCGTACAGCGCATTGGCCAACGTGCTGGTGCGCAGCGACAAACTGGATGAGGCGCTGCGCTGGTCCGGGATCTTGGGAAAGTGGTTTGAGAAAACGCGGCATGAAGGCATTCGCGTGCTGGGCCCGGCGGCCGCGCCGATCGTGCGCTTGAAACGCGACTACCGCTATCACTTTGTGGTGAAGTCCGCCAGCCGCGAGAAGCTGAACACGTTGCTCCGGACCATGCTGGCGTACGCCGCCCAACAGAAGATTCCGCGTTCGCAGGTGATTGTGGATGTGGATGCGGTGTGGTTGATGTAACTTTCCCGTGGTGTTCGGATCGCTCGGCCCTTCAGGCGCAGAAACTCTCTTACTACTTCCTTCACGTCACGATGCTGGCCATCTAACGCGTAGTTCAGCCGGCGCATGTCGTCGTCGGAAATCTTTCCTGCCAGTTCATCCAGCGCTTGTTCCACCTCAGGGTGACGAGCCAGCATCTCCTTCCGAATGATGGGGACAGCCTCGTACGGCGGGAAGTAGTGGCGATCGTCTTCGAGGACGAACAGATCCAGCACCGGGATCAGGCCATCGGTCATGTTTCCTGCAGCCAGATCGATTTGTTTGTTCGTGAGCGCGCGAGCAAGCAGGCCCAGGTCCATGACGCTGGGAGTCTCGGCAAAGCGAAGCCCATAGGTTGCCGCCAGTCCCTTGTAGCCGTCGGGACGTCCCGTGAATTCGTAGCCAAAGCCGGCGCGCCATTTGGGAGTGTAGGCGGCGGCTTGCGAGATCGTTTTCAAGCCGAGACGGCGGGCGTCTTCGCCGCGAATCTCGATGGCGAAAGTGTTATTGAATCCGAAAGGCTGGCCGAGTTCGAGATTGAACCGCCGCGCGTATTCGGTCTTGACCCGGTTGTAAACCTCGGCGGGATTGCTGGACGGTTGCTGCTTCAGAATCGCGGTGAGGGCAGTGCCGGTGTATTCGGGATAGATATCGATGCGGCCGCCGAGGATTGCCTGTTGGCAAATATATGTGCCGGCCAGGTAGAAACGGCGTTCGACCGGCAGGTGAGTCTTATTCTCGATCTGCTGCGCCATGATTTCACCGAGGACGAGCTGCTCGGTGAAGTTCTTGGAGCCGATTACGATGACGTCGGCGCGTGGCGGTCCGCAAGCGGTGAGGAGAGCGACGAATGCGAGCGTGAGGATGGTGCGCATCATGGTGCGAGCAGATCCGTTTTCACGAATCAGATGTATGGTGCGAGCTAAATGCACGGGTCCTTCGCGGCCTGACGGCCACTCAGGATGACAGCTCTGCCACAGCTTTTATAGCTTAGCGGGGCTGAGGCGTTTTTCTAACCATCCCAGGCTCGTGTCCGCGAGTATTGCGAGCGCGGCGGCGGGAATTGCGCCCGCCAGGATGACCTGATTGTTGACCATGGCCAAGCCACGAAAAATGAATTCGCCCAGGCCGCCTGCGCCGATAGCGGCGGCGATGGTGGCCAGACCGATCGATAGCACAGTGGCCACGCGAACGCCCGCGACGATCACACTCAGCGCCAGCGGGAGCTCGACCTGCCAGAGTAACTGGCGGTCCGTCATGCCCATGCCGCGTCCGGCTTCGACCACGGCCGGATCGACGCCCCGGATGCCGGTGTAGGTGTTACGAATGAGAGGCAGGAGCGCGTACAGCATCAGCGCGAGTATGGCGATGCGGTCGGCGCGGGCGCCGATCCAGGGTGCAGGCAGGAGAAATCCGAATAAGGCCAGGCTGGGAACGGTTTGAATAATGTTCGCGCCGCCGAGCACGGGTTTGCTAAGCACCGGCCAGCGCGTGATCGGGACTGCCGAGCGGAATTCCGATGAGGACCGCCAGGGTGATGGAGGCTCCGACCAGCCAGAGATGCTCGGTGGTAAGATCGATAACTTCGATGTGATTCTGCAAAATGAATTGAAGGACGTTCATGATTGACCTCGTGGTACTGCCTTGAGCGGACCTCGTTCGCATCTCCGAGGGCGAGACGCCCTCGGGACGCCGGCGCTACTCTGCGGGTTCATCGCTCTCCACCTTTTGGGGTGAGATTTCGGTTTTGAAGGCGTCTACGTAGTCGGCGACCAGAGGATTGGTCGAGTGCACAAATTCATCAGGCGTTAGCGTGACTACAAGTTGACCGGATTCCATGAGCGCGATGCGGGTGCCGAGGCGAAGCGCTTCGCGCAGATCGTGGGTGACGAAGACTACTGTCTTGCCCAGGCGTTGCTGCAGGGCCAGGAATTCACGCTGCAGTTCGGCGCGAGTGATGGGGTCGAGCGCGCCGAAAGGTTCGTCCATGAGAAGGAATGCCGGGTCGGCAGCCAGGGCGCGGGCCACGCCGACTCTCTGCCGCTGTCCGCCGGACAGTTCGCGCGGGTAGCGCGATGCGAGTTGCGGTTCAAGGCCCACCAGTTCCAGCAGTTCTGTGACGCGGTGCTGAATGCGATCGGCAGACCATCCTTCGATCTGCGGCACGACTCCGATGTTGCGGGCGACCGTGAAATGCGGAAAGAGGCCGACTTCCTGAATGACGTAGCCGATCATGCGGCGCAGGCGAATTACGTCCCATTCCTCGAGGGAACGGCCGTCTACGAAGATGGCGCCTGCGCTTTGCGTGTGCAGACGGTTGATGAGCTTTAGACGTTGTAGTCTTGCCAGAGCCGCTGCGACCCAGGAGCACCAGGGTTTCGCCGCGCTGGATTTCAAGGTTGAGATCGCGAAGCAGGGTAGTTCCGTTGTCCAGGCGATAGCCGACATTGCGGAATTCGATGGCTGGGCCTGGGTTGGGAGAATCGTTCATGCTGTACTTTCGCCACCAGTCTGGAGCGCGCTAGCGGTGAGGGCAAGATGCCCTCACGACAGCCGGCGGGACGCCGGCGCTACGAAAAACTACGACTTATGACACCTCGTATGCTTTTTCTGGCAGGCCGGTGATGCGAATGCCGGAGTGGCCTTTGTGGCGAATGTTGAGGCCAATCAGGAGCGCGGTGATCTGCTCCAGGATGCGCGCGTTTTCCAGTTTGCCGCCGTCAATGGCGCGGACGCCGGGAATTTTTGCCGCCAGCGTTCTCACCGTCTTCGAGGCGTCGGCGTCATCGCTGCAGACGATGACGTCGCAGTCTACGGCAGCATCGCCATTCAGAATCTCTGCGGAGGTGTTGTGGAACGCGGCCACCACGGACACTCCCTGAGGGCACGAGTTCGGCGGCTTGCTGCGCCGCGGAACCTTGCCAGATGCCGAGCGTGCGGGTGGCGCGTCCGCCAACGCTGGCGGCGAGAGGCACCGTGGCATCAACCACGATGCTGCCGGGACGGATCGCCGGCTTGATTTGCTTGAGCAGGGTGCAGTGGCCTTCAAACGGGATGGTCAGCACCAGCAGATCGGCGGCAGCACAGGCGGCGCTGTTTTCTTCGCCTGAAATTCTTGCTTTGTTGCCGACCGCTGCCCGGATTTTCGCTGCCGCCTCGCGAGCGCGGCTGCGTCGCGCGATCCGATGATCACGGTCTCGCCGGCGCGGGCCCAGCGCAGGGCGAGTCCAAAGCCCTCCGGACCGGTGCCGCCGAGGACAGCGATGATGCGGGGCATTATGGTTAGCCTGGGACTCCATCAGGCAAACTCCGGTTCGAGTGCTTCTTCGATCGCGACGTGGTCAGGTGGCAGTTTGAGGTTGATCCGCGTGTAGAGCGGTGTTGCGCTCGGCGGGAATGCGTCCGGTCTCAAGAATCAGCGACTGGAATTCTTCGCCGCTGGTGTACTGTCCCGCCGTAGCTCCGGCTTCGCGCGAGATGTTTTCTTCCATCAATGTGCCGCCGTAGTCGTTGGCGCCGGCATGCAGGCAGAGTTGCGACAGGCGCCGGTTCAGCTTTACCCACGACACCTGAATATTGTTGATCGCGCCGGCCAGCATGACCCGCGCCAGCGCGTGAATCTTGAGATGCTCGGCCAGGGTGGGACCGGGCCGGGCGATTCCCTGATGAAACAGCAGCGTGTTCTGATGCACGAAGCCGAGCGGAACAAACTCGGTGAAGCCGCCGGTCTGCTGCTGGATGTCGCGCAGAAGCTCAAGCTGGTTGACCCAGTGCGTCGGTGGTTTCGACGTGCCCGTACATCAGCGTGGAGGTGCTGCGAATGCCGCATTGGTGCGCGGTGCGGATCACCTGCTTCCATTGTTCGGTGGAGAGCTTGTTGCGCGACAGCACGAAGCGCACGTCGTCGTCGAGAATTTCCGCGGCGGTTCCGGGAAGAGTGTCGAGGCCGTTGTCGCGCAGCATCGTTAGGTAGTCGGGCAGCGGCATGCCGGTGAGTTCGACGCCGTACACGATCTCCATGGGGGAGAAGGCGTGAATGTGCATGTCGGGCACGGCCGCTTTGATCGCGCGCAGTATGTCGCGGTAGTAGAACGGAGGCAGTCCGTGCGGCAGGCCGCCCTGGATGCAGACTTCAGTGGCGCCCAGCGCCCGGGCTTCGACCGCCTTCTGCGCCATGGTTTCGAGGCTGTGGAAGTAGCTGTCCTCCTCGCGCGGGCCGCGGCTGAAGGCGCAGAACTTGCATCCGACAAAGCAGACGTTGGTGAAATTGATATTGCGATTGACCACGTAGGTCACGATATTACCGACCAGATCGCGGCGCAGCATGTCGGCCGCCACCAGCAGGCCGAGAAGGTCGTCGCCTTCGGCATTCGCCAGAAGCAGGCATTGTTCGCGAGAGAGCGACGCTGCCATCCAGCGACGCCAGGACCTGATCGAGCGCGTTGCGCGACTCCGACGACATGCGCTCGGCGATCTCTGTCCATTCGAGAGCCGGAAAATCTTCCAGTTCAGAATCGGGTAGGACTCGGGTCACGGCTCCTCCTCGGAAAAGACACGTTCAGCGAAACAGATCGTTGGCGGCCGGGCGAATCAGGTCACGCGCGCTGCCCCGGCCGGGACGATAGGCGAATCCTCGAATGATACACGCCGGCGTACGAGCTAGCTTGCCGCAGACCAGGCCGGCCGCGCAAGCCAGCTGGTCGGCGTCTGCTTCAATACTAGCCTGCAGCTTGTATCCGTGCGAGTCAGGCTGGCCTCGGTAGTCGTGAAGGGCCTGCATGCCGGCCACTCCGATGGCAACTTCGGTCAGGCCTTCGCGCCAGGGTCGGCCGAAAGTATCTGTGATGATCACGGGGATGGAAAGGTGCAGAGCCTTTTTCAGATCGCGATGGATTTGCGCCGCGGAACGGTCGGGATCGTCGGGCAGCAGGAGCGCGTGGCGTCCTCCGTCAACGTTGGAGACGTCCACCGCGCTATTGGCGCAGATCAGGCCGTGGCGAGTTTCGGTGATCAGGACGCCGCGTTTGCGCCGCACGATGCGGCGGCTCTGCTGGATGGCGAGTTCGATGACGCGAGCGTCGAGGTCGATAGCGCTCGGCCCAGCGGCGGGAAGCAGCGGAGGGTTTGATCTTGTTCAGCTCCACCAATTGACCTTCGGCCTTGGAGACGATTTTGTGTTTGATGACCAGGATGTCGCCCGGGCGCAGGTTTGTGACGTTTCAGAGCGTCGAGAAGTAGTTGGGAAACGGAATCGCCGGGTTGGACCTCGGCTTCCATGGGAAGCGGGATGATGCGGAGTTCGCGGGCCAGCGAAGAGTCTCGCGGGGCTTTCCTTGCTCGCCCACGCTTCGCCGGGGCTCATTCTTGCTTCGGGGCTTTGTGCGACCTGCGGCTTACTCATTCGCGGCTACGGGAAGATCGGCCAGTTGCCATTGCCGGACCAGGCGCTGGGCGCGAGTTTCGCCGGGCGCGGCGGCAAGGGCGCGCAGATCAGCGGGAGTGTCGACGTCGAGCGCGATGCCGGGCAGGGAAAGTACCACGCAGGGTTTCCCCGTGGCCTGAGCGGCGGCATGGTGAGGTTCGAAACTGTCGTTGCCGAAGCGGGCGGGAAATAGTCCGGCGGGGCGTCGCCAGATGGCGTTTGTGCCGCGTCCGTCAGCGGCGCGCACCAGCACCGAGCCCTCGGCCGGCGCGGATTGCAGAATCTTTTCCAGTTCCCAGCTCTGGATCAGGGGAATGTCGCCTGGAATCACCAGCGTGCTGTCCACGCCCTGGGCCTCGCAGAAGCGGGTAGCCATTTCGATGGCGTCGGTCTCGCTTCGGTTGGCGTTGTCGGGAATCACGGAAAAGTGAAATGATCCGCGAGTTGAATCGCAAAAGGATCGCTGGTCACGATGCCGACTTCGGGGCAATCTGTCCACGTGCCCAGGGTCTCGAGCACATCGAAGAGCATGGCTTGCGCGAGTTCGGTGCGGGTGGGCTGATCGAACAGGGCCGCGAGGCGTTGCTTGGCGCCGGAGAGATTCTTGACCGGAACCAGAATCATGACAGGTCCGAGCCTGCATGGGCCGCGTTTTCCGCAGACGTCTCTTCCGCAGACATCAGCGAAAGGACTTGGCGGGCCAGGTCAACCTTTTCGTCGGCCGTGCTCATGATCGTGTTGGCGCAGTGGACCCGCAGTCCGGACTTTTTTAGTTCTTCGGCTGCCTTGGCGTCGCGGTTGTCCACCACCAGGATATCCAGAAATTCGCGGTACGCCTGGGCCACGCCTGCGATCGAAACCGGCAGACCCTTGGCTGCCATCAAAATGCCGGCCGGTCCCGAGACTGCGGTGTTGCCGATGATCGGACTTACGGCTGCAACCGGGGCGCGAGTTTGCTTGAGCGCTTCCATGATGCCGGGCACCGCCAGGATCGGGCCGATGCTGGTGATCGGGATTGCTGGGCGCGAGCAGCACTATCGGTCGCCGACATGATGGCTTCGATCACGCCCGGGGCGGGCTCGGCACTCTCAATGCCCGCGAAGCGGACCGAGTTGACCGGGTCCTGGTACCAGCGCTGCACGAAATATTCTTCGAAGCTAAGTTCGCCGATGGGCGTGTCCACCCGGGTTTCCACGCGGGCGTTGCTCATGGGAAGGATTCGGGCCTCGACTCCCATCTTGGTGGCGATTTCAGCCGAGATCTCGGATAGGGTCTTGCCTTGCTTCAGCAGTTTCGTGCGCAACAGGTGGACGGCAAGATCGCGGTCGCCGGTATGAAACCAGATGGGCTCGCCGAGGTCGCCCATGGCTTGCAGACAAAAAAATGTATCGCCCTTCACGCCCCAGCCGCGTTCCTTGCTCAGCAATCCGGCCAGCACGTAGGTGATGGAATCGAGGTCGGGCGAAACGTAGAGGCCCCACCACTCCAGATCGTCCCCCGTATTGACGATGATGGTGAGGTCTTTCGATGGCACAACCTGGCGCAGTCCGTCCACAAACTTTGCGCCGCCGGTTCCTCCGGTGAGTACGACAATCATGCGGCCTTGTCCCTCCCGGCGTAGCCTTCGCGATCGGCAGCGGCCTGAACTTTTTCCGCCGAGCAGGCCGGGCCGCGAGGTTATCGTTGTCAGGAACTCAGGATAAACCGGCAGTCGCTGACGCAAAATATATCCTCTTGATTCGGTGCGCGCCTGGAGCTGGTCCAGATGCGGCCAGGGTTTTTCCGGATTGATGAAGTCCGGCGTCAGGGGCGACACCCCTCCCCAATCGTTGATTCCCGCATCAAGTAGTTCGTCGTAATAAGGAGCGGAAAGATTCGGCGGCGCCTGCAGATTGACCTCGGGCATGAGGAGGCGCGCCACCGCGACGGTTCGCAACATCTCGCCTCGCGTCGGTTCCGGCCAGGCGCGCATCGGAATCTCCGGCTTGACCCGGAAGTTCTGCACGATCACTTCCTGGATATGGCCGTAGCGGCGGTGCAGTCCGCGGATCGCGAGCAGAGTATCCACCCGGTCTTCCAAAGTTTCGCCGATTCCGATCAACAGGCCGGTAGTAAAAGGCACCGACTGTTTGCCTGCCTCTTCAATCGTGCGCAAGCGTTTGGCGGGTACCTTGTCAGGCGCGTTGTCATGCGCGGCGCCGGGTGCAAGCAGCGCGGGGTTCGTAGTCTCGAGCATCAGACCCATGCTGGGCGAAACCGCCGCCAGGCGAGTGATCCACTCCGCGCTCAACAGCCCGGGGTTGGGATGCGGCAACAGCGTGGTCTCGCGCAGGACCCGTTCGCACATGGCCTCGAGATAGTGCAGCGTCGACTTGTACCCCAGGTGGCGCAGGGTCGCCCGCATTTCCGGGAAAGTCAGCTCCGGCTTGTCGCCCAGGCTGAAGAGGGCTTCGGTGCAGCCCATCTTCTGTCCCGCTGTAGCCACTTCCAAAACCTCATCCGGCGTCATGGTGTGCGCCCCGGGTTCGCCTGGATCACGGCGGAACGTGCAGTATCCGCAATAGTCGCGGCACAGATTTGTCAGCGGGATGAAGACCTTGCGCGAATAGGTGACGACGCCGGGCTTGAAGCCCTGCTTCAGTTCGAGGGCGGTGGCGAGGAGAGCGGGGAGTTCATCGTCCGAGCAACGCAGCAGCTGGCAAGCCCCCTCGCGCGAGAGCGGAAGCCCGTCCCGCAGTTCGTCGAGATAAGTCGTTAGCGAATTTTCCTGCACTTGCATGTCTTCTCGGTCTGAGTCGCAGAGAGACCAGCATTACCAGATGAACATCAGAATGATACATGAGAGTGATTGGGAGCGCCGAGTTAGCGTTTCCTTGACTCATTGATGGTGGGCGGATTTTGATTTTGAGTGGAGCAGCGCTTGTTGCGCGGCATTGAAGGCGGCGTTTCGCTGCGACTTCAGCGCCAGAGGTACCTCAGGGGCCGAAACACGATACACGACACCAGCGTGTATGCAGGCCTGAAGATCTGCTCCACCCGCTCACAGAGCGTCGAATTGTCCAACCCTCCGGGTTTGGTGGTAAAACTCTTAAGGGCAACGTGGCTGATTGCCTCCTTTGCCCGAAGACTCCATGGAACGGTAGGGCTGCAACCTTCAAATGGCCGTCACTCAGGAAGAATTCCGCGATGCGTTGGGCAGTTTTGCGACCGGGGTGACGGTAATTACGGTGGACTACGAAGGCGCAGTAAACGGCATGACGGCCAACGCCTTTAGCTCCGTTTCGCTCGATCCGCCGCTGGTTCTGGTTTGCGTGGACCATCGTGCCCGCACCCACGCTCACCTGCATGCCAAGAAGCGTTTTGGAGTGAATGTGTTGGCCGAGAATCAGCGCGTCATTTCTGAATACTACGCGCGTCCCGCCCAGGATCACCGCCATGCCGAGCGGGAGGCAGGCGCGCACTTCGATCGCACCGCCCACGGCACGCCGGTGCTTAATGGCGCGCTGGCATACCTCGAGTGCCGGCTTCATAGCGCGCAGGACGCCGGCGACCACACAATTTTTATTGCTGAGGTTGAGGAAGTGGTGGTGCGCGGAGGCAATCCGTTGCTCTACCATCGCGGGGAATATCGGACCATCGGAGGTTCCGAAGCTAAGCCGTCCCCAGCCCGCAGGAAGTAGAGCTTTCGTGTGGCGCGGGCGCCCTCGCCCGCGTAGACGGCTACTACGGGAAGGTTTCCTGGGTGGCCAGGACGACGGCTTTGCGACCGTAAGCTCCCTCCCGGGAAATTACGCGGTTTCGCAAGATTCCACGCGGCTTGAAGCCGCGACGAGACCATGTCTTCTATGCAGGGCTGAAGCGCCGCTCCACCCAGAATCAAAATCTGCCTGCGAGCCGCGAGACGTGCGGGTACGCTAAGATGGATCGCTTCTGAAGCGGCAAAATGTTTTCCCGGGCGGAGGCCCAATGGCGAACCGAAGAGAATTTATGCGCACGCTTTCCGGAGTGGCGGCGCTCAGTATTACCACAGACATGAGCGAGTTGGGCCGGATGCGCTTTCTGCGCATGGCAACCACCATGCCTGACACAAGTCCGCACGACCGCCTGCAACCCGAGTGGTATCGGCGCAAGGTTGCACAAGTCCAGGAGAAGATGAAAAATCGCAGGCTCAACGCGCTGCTCCTCCTGGATGCGACCAACATCATCTACACCGTGGGGTATTTCCATCTTTCGACCGAGCGCCCCCTGGCGACGCTAATTCCGGAGTCGGGAGATCCGGTAATGTTCGTCCCTGGGCTGGAGACTGACCAAGTAAAGACCTGGTGGGTGAAGGACTACGAGGCTTATTTTGATTATCCCGGCCCGGCGAATCGGGTGCGCTGGATCTTTGAGCACGTGGCCAAGCGAGGATTCGACCGGGCGAGCATCGGAGTGGAGGAGCCTCGGCCCAGCCGGCGGCATCAAATGAGTCTGGGTGCGCCGAACGCCAAGATTGTGGACGCCGGGGACCTGGTTGAGGACCTTCGCCTGGTCAAGGACGAAGACGAAATACGCATTATGCGCCGGGCGATGACTTATGCCGATTTCAAGGTGCAGGCGGGACGCGAATTCGTGCAGCGTAACGGCAGCGTGAGCGAAGACGAAATCCTGAAAGTGACGGCCGACGCGGTGGCCGACAGGATGTCAAAGGAATTGAACGATGTGGTGGGCGTGGGCATCGAGCCTCCCTTCGGTGGATTAGTTCCGTTCGGCAAGCGTTCCGCATTTCCCCATGCGGTCCCCAGCAAAGACCGGCTGAAAACGGGAGATGCCTTGATCCTGAGTTTCGGCGCGCAGGTGGGAGGCTACAACGTCGAGTGTGAGCGCTCGTTCTGCGTGGGCAAGCCGACCGACTATGCCAAGCGCCTGTTCGACGCCATGCTGGCCGCCCACGACGCCGGTGTCGAGAATATGAAGGAAGGCGCGGTGGCCGAGGAAGTGGACAAGAAAAGTCTGGACCAGATTCGCAAGGCGGGATTTGAGAAATTCCTTCGACACCGTACGGGGCACGGCATAGGTCTCGAAGGCCATGAAGCTCCCTGGATCGCGGAGGGCGACAAGACAGTGTTGAAATCGGGTATGACTTTCAGCTGCGAGCCGGGGGTGTACGATCCCGACTTCGGCGGCTTCCGTCATTCGGACACGGTCGTCGTGCGCAAGGACAAGGGCGAGGTTTTGAACAGCTACCCCACGCGCCTCGAGGATATGGTGATCGAGATTTGAGGATGGCAACCGTCTCAAAGAAATTTGCAAACATCAACAACCAATTACGATTCGGAGAATGGTATGGCGGAAAAAATTGAGAAGCCGGAAGCAGAATGGCAAAAGCAGTTGTCGTCGGAGCAGTACTACGTAACGCGCAAGGCGGGAACTGAGCCCGCGTTCAGCGGCAAATACTGGAAGACAAAAGATGCGGGCACGTATGCTTGCGTCTGTTGTGGGCAACCCCTGTTTACCTCAGACACCAAGTTCGACTCCGGCACGGGCTGGCCCAGCTTCTGGAAGCCTGTGGACGAGGCCGCCGTGGTCAACCATACCGACAAGACTTACGGCATGGTCCGCACCGAGACCCGTTGCGCGCGCTGTAATGCCCACCTGGGACACGTCTTTGAAGACGGGCCGGCCCCGACGGGCCTGCGCTACTGCATGAATTCGGCGGCCCTAGATTTGAAAAAAGAAGATTTGAAGCCGGAAGAGAAGAAGTAGGTGTGTGCGGCGGACACTCTTGTCCGCCCCACACGGAATTAAGCGCCTGCGACTGCCGTCTTCGCCTGTTCGGTTACGGCAGGTTTGGGCTCAGCTTGTGCATGCTTCTGAGCTTGAGACTTGTTGTGCTCGACCGCACGCACCTGCACGCTGCCCTTCAGAATGGCTCCATCCTCAACGCTGATGCGCTGGGTGACCACGTCGCCGGTCAGTGCTCCCTCGCTTCGGATGTCCAGACGGTCGGAGCATTGAATGTTGCCCTGCACCTTGCCCAGGATCACAACTTCGCGGGCGCTGATGTTGGCGGCGACGCTGCCGTTGCGTCCGACGGTGACACGGTGCTCGGCAAAATTGACGGTGCCCTCGATGCGCCCATCGACATAGAGCGATTCGGTGCCGCTGACTTCCCCTTTGATGACCACAGAGCGGCCGATCGTAGCCTGTTCCACGGGCACGCTGACAGTCTTGCTGGGGGTGTAGGGATTCGAGGGTGACTGCGATTTTTGAGAATCTGGTGGCTGCAGCATCGGTTGCGGCGCTCCTTAAGTGTTCCGCGCGGTGCGCACTCTGGGCGTTACCGCATGCGGCGAGTCTGCTTGACTCTGGCCGATTGGCCAAGCTGAATATCGCATGGGAGCGAGAAATAAAGCAGGTTACGGAAGAACACGACCGGATAAACGGCCTGGCTGGAATGAGTAACCAGCTGTATTTGCAGCGGTGTGAGCGCAAGCGACTGGAGGGCGGGACGCCCCGCCTCCACATAGCCTCGCGCCTACATTTCAAGCGCCTGGCCCAGATGTTCCCACTCCGCCAGCCGCTTTTGCAATTCGGCCTTTCTATCCGCCAGTTCCTGCGTAACCCGCTGGGTTTCCTCCGCGCTGACGAAACGTCTGCAACGCTGCCTCACATTCTGCGATGGTGTCTTCCAGTCGGTTGATCTGCGATTCGAGCTTCGTGGACACGATCCTCCATCTGCTTGCGTTTGATGGGGTTCAGGCGCTTGGCCGCAGCGTCCTCGGATTTCGGCGGCTGACCGTTGACATTGCCGTTCGTGGGCTGCGAATTTGCTGATGACGTAACCGCCTTTTGCAAAACCTCTGCGCCGCCCTCCTTCCGCCAGCGATAATCTTCATAGTTGCCGGGATAGACCTCGACCCGGCCATCTCCCACCTCTAGAACCCGCGTGGCCAGCTTGTCGATGAAATAGCGGTCGTGTGAAACGAAGACTACCGTGCCGTTGTAGTCAGTCAGCGCCTTCAGCAGGACATCTTTCGCGCGCATGTCGAGATGGTTTGTTGGCTCGTCCAGGAGCAGAAAATTTGCCGGATGCAGCAGCATCCGCAGCAGCGCATATCGGTTGCGCTCGCCGCCGGAGAGCACGCCGATGCGCTTGAAAACATCGTCGGCGGAGAACAGAAAGCATCCCAGCAGGCTGCGCAATTCGGTTTGCGTGGAGCGGGGAGAAATCTCGCCGAGATCGTCGAGAATGCGTGCATCCGGATCGAGTTCCTTGTACTGGTCCTGCGCGAAGTAATCGGGGTTGACGTTGTGCCCCAGCCGGTATTCGCCGCGGGTCAGCGGCTCAGTCTGTGCCAGCAGCTTGATCAGCGTGGATTTTCCGGCGCCGTTCACTCCCACCAGCGCAATCCGGTCGCCTCGCTCGATCATGAAATTGACATCGCGAAACACTTCCTTTTCGCCGTAGGACTTCGCGACCCCGATGAACTCAGCAACGATGCGGCCAGCAGGCTTCGGCTGCGGGAAGGAGAAGTGGATGGTCTTTTCTTCTTCGGGTAACTCAATGCGCTCGATCTTCTCCAGCTCCTTGATCCGGCTCTGCACCTGTTTGGCCTTGGTGGCCTGATAGCGGAAGCGGTTGATGAATACTTCCAGTTGCTCGATGCGGTCGCGTTGGTTGCGGTAAGCGGCCTCGATCTGCTCCAGGCGTTGCGTCTTCGCATCCAGATATTTTTCGTAGTTGCCATGGTAAAGATGAATCCGCTTGTTCCAGATGTCGACAATCTTGTTGATGGTCACATCGAGAAAGTAGCGGTCGTGCGAGATCAGCACAAAAGCGTGCGGATAGTTGCCGAGATATTCCTCCAGCCAGTTGCGGGCCTCGAGATCAAGATGGTTGGTGGGCTCATCCAGCAGCAACAGGTTGGGCTGCTGCAAGCAGCAGCTTGACCAGCGCGATGCGCATCTGCCAGCCGCCGGAGAATTCTTCAGTCTGCCGGGTCCAGTCTTCTTTTCGAAAACCCAACCCCGAAAGCACGGTGCCGACTTGGGCCTCGATGGCGTATCCGTCGCGAGTGGTAAATTCGTGCTCGATGCGCTGGTAGCGTTCCGCCACCTGCGTGTACTCCGGAGACGCATGATCGAGCTCGGACATGCGCCCGGTCAGCTCTTCCATCTCCTGTTCCATGGCCCGCAGTTGCGAAAACACCGACATGCACTCGGCGAACACGGTGCGCCCGGAGAGTGCCAGCCCATCCTGCGGCAGATATCCCGCGCTGATGCCCTTGGCCCGGCTGACAGAGCCGTAGTCCAGGCTCTCAGTGCCCGCCAAAATCTTCAGCAGGGTTGATTTGCCGGTGCCGTTTGCACCCACCAGACCGACACGGTCGCGAGGCGTGATCATCCAGTCCGCGCCTTCGAAGAGGAGCTTGTGGCCATAGCGTTTGCCGGCTGCGGAGAGCTGGAGCATTCGTTCAATCGTCTCATGAGAGTGCTGGTTTGAAGAAGAACCCTGTCATCCTGACCAGGGCAGAAAGCCTGCGTGCGAGCTTGCGGAGTCGACGGATCGCTACTGCACAACTGAACTTGTGGGGCGGGGAAGCTGGTGATGCTGCGAATAAGTGAGTGAAGAGGAATAGGGGTAATTCGACTCCGTCCGCCCGATCGCAAGCGACCGTCCAGACTGCGCTCAGAGTTTGTGACTTTTTTGAATTTATGACCAGTTTGTCGTCGTAACTATTTTGTTTGCAACCTCGATTTTTGACGACATCAAAAAAGTCACAAACTCTCAGCGTAACAGGGTGTGGGGGCGGGACGCCCCCACGACAGCCGGCGGGACGGCGGCGCTACACTTTTAGAGTTTGCGCCGCGCTGATCTTTTCCATTGCCCGATCAACCACCGCCTGCAACTCTCGCGCATATTTCACTTCGCGGCCTTTGGCCAGGATCTTCTTGGTTTCCTCGGGGCTAAACCAGGTGGGATTCCGGGAGAGTTCCTGCGGTTCCTCGATTGCCTCGACCTCGAGCAGAAATGCCTTGATCACATACTCCTGCACCCCCGGAGACTTCCAGAAAACGCCTTTCGAATGGATGTAAAGGCAGAAATGCCGTGTCTCGATGGTGCCGCGGACGCCGGCTTCTTCCCAAGCCTCGCGTTCCGCGGCCTTGCCATGAGAGAGAGAGAATTCGGGATCACCCTTGGGAAAGGTCCACTTGTTGCCGCCGTTGGTGTTCACCAGCAAGAATTCGACTGACGGGCCGCGACGCCGGTAGCAGACAGCCGCTACCTGCAAGGGAAGAGCGTGTTGTGGAGTCCGGGCCGCTCCCATTTCTGAAGCCTCCGCAAGGCTGTCTTTCTTCTGATGCTAATCCGAAGATATTTCAGCAATGTTAAAGTGCAACCAAAAAGGTGCAACCCTGTATTACCAAAGAGTTACGGGCACTTTTCAAGCTGAGGGAGTGCGCCTCCGGCCGGTAACGGCCTTTCCAGCAAGCGCATGGTGTCGAGGACGGTTGAAACAACGATTTCGTCGCCGACGGCGGTGTTGATCATCATGTGGTAAAGGCAGCGGGTGGGCCAGTCGGCCCCGAAGTAGTGTTTTACAAATTCGATGCGGTCGCGATCCACAGTGTCGACCAATTCTTCGGCTTCTTTCTCGTTGTGCCCGATCAGCCGCAGGCGCCGCAGTTTTTCAGACCGTGGTGAGTAGAGAAAGACGTGGAACGCGTCAGGGAGCTCGCGCAGAAAATAGGGAGCGCCTCGTCCGACGATCACGCAGTTTCCGGCCGCGGCCACGCGGGTCATCACTTCCCGGCCAATCGCGACAAAGCGATCGGCGTCGAAAGGCTCGGAGCCCTTCGTGGGCATGCTGCGCTCGTAGCTGCCGCGCCAAAAAGTCTTGGCCAGGCGGTGAAAGGTGCTGTCCAGACGTTCATCGCAATACATCACTGCGGACCGGTCAACCTGAGCTTCGTTGGCGATCTCCTCGGTCAGGGCCTGGTCCCAGAGCTTCCAGCCCAGCCGGCTGGCAAGCACGCGTGCGATCTCGGCGGCGCCGCTTCCGAATTCCCGTTCGACCGTGATGACGCGAAACAAAGTATGTTCCCTCTAGCCGTGCGTGGTGGACACTCTTGTCCGCCGCCTTTGACTTGGATCTTTTGTACTCCGGGCTTCCCCGTGACTCCGTTACTAAAACTCTAAAATCCAAACCAACTCAAACGCGGCGGGCGAGGGCCGGTCCTACACATGACTTAATGGACGGCTATTTCGCCGCCGGTCTTTGGCCGCCTCATCAGAAAAACAAGCGGAACCATTACTAGAATAGCTACTCCCAACAACCAGAAGTTGTCAATGTAGGCCAGCATGGTCGCCTGCCGGAAGAGGTTCGCCTGCAACAACGCATAGGCCTTGTGCATGGCGTCGGTGGCAGAAAACCCTCTGGCCGCGAGCGCACGCGTTGTACCCTGAATCATCGACTGCACTTGTGGGCTTGCGGCGGAAAGATGACTCGACATGCGGCTCAAGTGATATTGCTGTCTGCGGTCCAGCATGGTGGTCACGATTGAGATGCCCACGCTTCCGCCAATGTTGCGGGCCAGGTTCATCAGTCCCGAGGCGGCATTGTTCTTTTCTCTGGGCAGGAATGCATAGGCCGCTGTGTTGATAGGGACGAAGAGGAAGGCCATCCCTGCTGTCTGGATCATGCGGGCGAACACCACCGTCCGAAAATCAACATTGAGGTCGAAGTTAGTCATGTGAAACAGGGAGAAGGAAAGCACCAGCAGCCCACCCATCATCATCTTGCGCGCGTCGTAACGGGAGAGCATGAAACCCACGAGCGGCATCAGCAGCATCAGGCTGAAGCCCCCGGGTAACAGCGCCAGTCCGGCATGTTGAGCGGTGTAGCCCAGCAAGGTCTGCATGAAGAGCGGGAGCAGCACCGTGCTGCCCAGCAGCGCAAAACCCAGCATGAACATCAGCATGTTCGAAGCGGCAAACGTCCGGTTGGTAAACAGGTGCAGGTCGATCACCGGATCTTCCCGTGTCCACTCCCAGTAGATGAGAAACAAAAGCGAGGCAGCGGCGATGACGGACATGATGACTATGAAGTGCGACTCGAACCAGTCTTCGCGCTGCCCCTTATCGAGGACGACCTGCAACGTCCCCAGGCCTAACGCCACCAGACCCAGGCCGATGTAATCGATTCTGGTTTCGGACAGCTTCTTGCGCTTCATGTGGGGCGGGTCCTGGATAAGGCGCGAGGTCAATATCAGGGAGAGAATCCCGACCGGAATATTCAGCAGAAAAATCCAACGCCAGGTGAAGTTGTCGGTGATCCAGCCACCCAGAGTGGGACCAATGGCCGGTGCCAGAACGACTGCGAGACCATACACGGCGAAGGCCATGCCGCGCTTGGCGGGAGGAAAAGTGTCGGCCAGGATGGCCTGCTCGCTGGGCTGCAAGCCGCCGCCGCCCGCGCCTTGCAGGATGCGAAAGAAAATCAGCATACCCAGGTTCGGCGCCAGCCCGCACAGGAACGAACTGATGGTGAAGATGGCAACGCAGCTCATGTAGAAGCGCTTGCGTCCGATGATGGAGGACATCCACCCGCTCAGTGGAAGTACGATGGCATTAGAAACCAGGTAGGACGTCAGCACCCAGGTGCTCTCGTCGGTTCCGGCGGAGAGGCTGCCGGCGATGTGCGGCAGAGAAACGTTGGCGATGCTGGTGTCGAGCACCTCCATGAAGGTGGCCAGAGTGACGGCCATCGCGATGATCCAGGGATTGACCGCTGGACGCGGCAGGGCTGCGCCATCAGCGGTCAGCGCGGCCGAACTCATCGCACCTTACTCATATCTGACCCTACTCATCGGGACTTCACTCATCTGGGCTTTTTCATCTGACCCAGACCTTGGGCTCGACGGACATTCCCGGGCGCAGAATATGTTCCTTGGTTTCTCCCGGATCAAATGTGATTTTCACCGGAATGCGCTGCACGACTTTCACATAGTTGCCGGTCGCGTTTTCCGGGGGAAGCACGCTGAACAGCGCTCCGCTGGCCCCGGCGATGCTCTCCACGTGTCCGTTATATTTTTTTCCGTATGCGTCCACTGAGATGGTGGCCCGCTGCCCCGGTCGCATATAGCGGAGCTGGCTTTCCTTGAAGTTGGCGGTCACCCAGATGTCGTCCAGGTTAATGATCTTCATCAGTTCCTGGCCGACCTGAACATTCTGACCGACTTCGACGGTGCGGTTGCTCACGATACCGCTCACCGGAGCGACCAGCCGCGTGTATCCCAGATCCAGAGTGGCCTGTTCCAGTTCAGCTTTCTTTTGCTGGGCCTGGGCCTGCGCGGCCTGGGCGCGAGAACGCGTCGCGGACAACTGTTGCGGAGCGGTCTGCGCGGCGCGCAAGTTGGCTTCCGCCTGCTCCTGTTTGGATTGCGCCTGCGAAACCATTTGCTCGGCGGCGGCGGCGTTCGCTCGGGCAGCGGCAACCCCAGCGGCGCTCGATCGTGCCGCGGCAACTGCCTGGTCATATTGCTGGTGCGAAATTTCCTGCTTGTCCACCAACTGCTTGTAGCGCCCGACGTCGTTCTGCGCCTTGATGTCATTGGCGATGGCCTGCTCCAGCTCGGCGCGCGACGCCTCGAGTTGCTGGCGCGCCATGGAGACTCCGGCGCGTCCGCTCTCCACTTCCGCCTGGGAGGACGACAACTGGCTGCCGGTGTTCACCGACGTGATCGGAACATTCACCTGCAGGGAGTCGGCCGTCGCCTGAGCATCCTGATAGGCGGCCCTGGCCTTGGCTACCGCCACCTGGTAGTCCTTGGGATCAATCTCGACCAGCGGCGTACCTGCCTCCACAAACTGATTGTCGTTGACCAGAAGCTTGATGACGTGTCCGGAGACACGCGTGCTGATGGCGTTCAGGTGCCCATCGATCTGCGCGTCGTCGGTGGACTCGTAACTTCCCAGGTAGCGCCACAGAAAGAAGCCGGCCACCAGCAACACAATCCCACCCACGATCAGGGCGAGGCGAAAGCGGGGATTGCGGGAAGCCTGCTTCCAGCGGAGATCTTTCTCCGAAGCCGGCAAGGGAGGATGTTCGCGAGTTTTAACTTCAGGCGTGTCGGGCACGGTCGTCGTCGTAGTTTGTTCCATATTACTTACTCTTTAAATATTGCATTACGCCCTGTTCCGCGTATCCCATGGCGCGGACCAGTTCAATCTTGGCCAGGTTGTGAGCGTACAGGCTGGAAATATAACTTTCATGGGCCCCCGCCACCGTCTGTTGTGCCTGAACGACTTCCAGGTTGTCGGTAACGCCGGCGGAAAATCGGTCGCGGGCCTGCATGAGGGTCTGTTCCGCCAGATCGACTGAACTGCGCGCGACCTGCACCTGCTGGTCGGCAGCCTCGATGTCCAGCAGGGCGGTGCGAATCTCGTATTCAATCTGGCCACGCAGATTGTCCAGCTGGGCGCGGGCCTGGCGCAAGGTGGCCTCGGATTGCAGGACGTCGGCGTGGACCTTGCCACCCTGAAAAATCGGAATGTTCAGCCGCCCGGCCGACGGTGAACGTGCCATGTGAGTTCCCGAAGTTGATTCCCAGATCGCCGTAGTCGGCGGTCACGTCGAGAGTGGGAAAGTATTCCGCGGAAGCGCCTTTGCGATAGTACTCGGCCGCCCTGACCTGTTGCGCGGCCGCCAGGTAGTCCGAGCGGGAAGCATACGCGCGTTGCAGGCTGGCTTCAATTCCGAGGGTGGCGATGGCATCATACGGCGCTTTCGAAGTAAGCGCGATTTCCTGGCCGACCGGCAATCCGATGGCGCGCACCAGGGCCAGCTTCTGTTTGGCATAGTCATTGCGCGCGACGATCAGCTGTTGCTGCCGGTTCTGGAATTCCACCTGGGAGCGAAGCGTATCGATGGCCGGGCTGAGGCCCGCATTCTGCTGGTCGGTGGCCTTGCCATAGAGCGCCTGCGCGGTTTGCAATTGCGCTTCGGCGGTCTCGACTCGCGCCGCCTCCGCACAGTGCCTGAAGATACGCATTGCCGGTCGCCAGCACCACCAAGGTCGCGGGCATCCTTGTAGCTGAATTGCGCGGCTCGTTCATCTTCTCTTGCTCCACGTTCGCGGTTCAACGCCTTAAGGTTCAGGATGGACTGGCTGAGATAGACTCGCGCATCGGAGAATCCGAAAGGCCCGACCACGGTCGGAAATCCGGGAAATCGAAGACCTTGAGCCGCCAGGTTCTCCTGCACGACATTTTCGCTGACTCTCGCGGTAACGTTGGGCAGAAGTTCGCTGAGCTCTTTCCACTTCTGTCCGCGGGCGGCGATGGTGTTGTAGCTCTGGAGCAGCACGCCGAGGTTGTTCTTCAGCGCCGAGGTCAATCGCATCCTGGAAAGTGAGCGAGACCACCTCCGGCTTGGCCGTCCCCTGGGCGACGCTGCCGCTGTAAGGGCTCTGATTGGAAGGCGAGGTAATTTGTATGCTTGGGGCCGGGGTTGAATCCGAACCGGTGCTCGTATATCCGCTGCTGCTTTGCGCTCGCGCTTGCCCTACTCCAAGCGTGAACAAGCAGAGGGTTACGGCGGCCAGAGAGGTAACCTTCTTTTGTGGTGACTCCTTTTCAGGGTTGAGTTCTTTCATATGGAAACGAGGCTGAACATAACCGATGCAATAAGTTAACTTGATTCCCGGTGCCGCATTATAGATGCAAACGATTGCCGGCGGGTGGCTGAGGCCGCCCCGACGCTATAGCCTTGAACGCTTGCCGCGCTTCCTGCAGGCGGGCTCCCCGCTTTACAAAACTTTTCGCTTTCTCCCGGCAGACCCGTTGCATCTAAAGCATATATCGCTCATGGAGGTTCACTTGAGAAAGCTCAGTTTAATCGCGGTGCTGGTTCTTCCTTTCCTCATTCAGGGCACGGTTCATGCGCAGCAGTTCGATGTGGCTTTTGGAGTAGGCACGCTGACGGCACCCTCGGCGTCGAGCGCTACGGGGAACCACCAGCCGGTGTCACTCACCGGCGGAGCCTACCCGGTGTTCAGCGCGGACATTCTTTTAAAGCAGCGGTTTGGCGTGAGTGGCGAACTGGCCTGGAGAGGCAGTCGGAATCTCTATGCCGGTTTCCAGCCTTATCGTCCACTTTTCTATGATTTCAATGGAATATACGCCCCCAAACTGGGAAAGAGCGCGGCCGCCGAACTTTCGGCAGGCATCGGATGGGAGAGCCTGCGCTTCTACCAGGGCTTCACCAGTTGTGGTGCGATCAGCTGTACCGACTTTGTCAGCAGCAATCACTTTATGGGTCACTTCGGCGCCGGCCTGCGCTACTACTTCCGTGGACACTTCTTCGTCCGACCGGAAGCCGATCTTTACCTGATCAACAATAATCAGGAGTTCAGTTCTCCCCGGGCCACACGATTCGGCGTCTCTCTGGGATACTCGTTCACGCCTGGATTCTGAAGGCTGGGGGTTTTCGCTGAGGCGACCCAACCGACGGTGCCCATCCTTCTCCGCGAAGAGTGAGAGGCAGACAGTGAACGTCCATCGTAGGCGAACGGTGTTAGTTTTCTCGGATTCCACCCCCTTCGCTGCCCAGCTGCATGCCTCCCACGCTCTCGCAAAGTGCGCGAGGAGGGTGGGGCACTCCACCACAGTCACAGTGCCCGCATCTCGATTAGAATGATGCAAATCTTTCGATAGGATGATCCTCATGTCACAGCTCACACCCGATCAGGCCAAATTCGTTTTGGCTATGGCACTGCCCACGCTCAAGAGTGAACACCAAACTACCAAGCGGGTGATCGAAGCTATTCCTCTCGACAAAGGCGACTACCGCCCTGACGCAGTTTCAAAAAGCGCCTTGGAGTTGGCATGGCACATTGTGGCAGCGGAGAAGCGCTTCCTCAGCGGAATACCCGCGGGCGCCCTTGATTTCAGTCCGATTCACCGGCCGGACTCGATCACAGACTCCGCGGGCATTGCCGCCTGGTTTGACGAGACTTTCGCGGCGAATCTTCAGAAACTCGAAGGGATCGACGGTGAGACTCTGGCGAAGATGCTGGACTTCCGGGGCATGTTCCAGCTTCCGGCCGTCGGCTTCATACAGCTTGCGCTGAACCACTCGATCCATCATCGCGGGCAGCTTTCCATGTACCTCCGTCCCATGGGAGCCAAGGTGCCGTCGATCTACGGCGAGAGCTATGACACCACGCAAGCCCGCCTGGCGAAAGAAGGCAAGGCCAGCTAGACCGGTTGCGATTTTGATCCCGCCGAAATCACCCAACCGGGAGTGCCCCATCCTTCGCGCAGTTTGCGAAGGGCGGGAGGCAGGCAGTCTGCGCACCGTATGCGAACGAAGTGGATTTTCCGCAGACGGGTCCCCAACCACATCGCTGCCCGCGCCCTTTTCTCCCACCCTCTCGGGAGGGTGGGGCACCCACTGTTTCCCAGTGTCCCAGGCCTTCAGGTCTATCTACTTCACGCCCTTTTCAGGATTCCACGAGCCTTGCAACTTGCGCACAAAAATCATTTGTCCCACGTGATACGCGTTATGGGTTCCGATGTGCGCGATTTCAGAGGCCCAAGCCTGCAGCTTTTTGTCATCGGCGGTCTCGACAAGCTTTTCCAATTCGGTCATCACCTGGTCGAGTTGCTTGACCGTATCACTCCATTTCTTGGCGTCAAAGTTATTGAAGGTTTCGTCGTTGTTGCCGCTGAACTTCTCTTCGGGTTCCCCTTTGAACTTGGCCAGTTCTTGTCTGTTCCAGAACAGGAGATGATTGGTCAGTTGGCCGACGGAGTGGTTCCCGCTGCCGTCCTTCCAACTGGCCTGCTCTGCCGTCAGCCCTTCGACGGCTACGTCGATCGGAACGAACCAGTCTTTGTCGCTATGGGTAGTGCGCAGCTGTTCCAGCAGTACGCTCCGCAGCGTTACTGGTTTTGGGTTTTGCGCGTAGGCGTGAAACGACAGGGACAGAACCAGAAGTGCAACCATTGATTTCATAACGCACATTCCTCCCGCACAGAGATAAACGTGTGAAGATAGACGTATGAGGCGGGCCATTCGCTAGCAGGCCGTCCCCAGCGTCTGGCCCATTGTCGAAAACAGATGAGACTCACCCCCACGACGGCCGTCAATTTCGTGCTTTCAATTCGTGCTTTCGTGCTTTCGTTGACTTGGCGCTTTCACAACAAGTAACATCGTGCGCCAGTGATCGGCCGGACCATCTCGCACTACCGCATTATTGAGCAGGTCGGCGGTGGCGGCATGGGCGTCGTCTACAAGGCCGAAGACACCCGGCTGCATCGCTTTGTCGCCCTCAAGTTCCTGCCGGATGACGTCGCCCAAGACCCCCAGTCGCTGGCCCGCTTCCAGCGCGAGGCCCAGGCGGCTTCGGCCCTGAACCATCCCAACATCTGCACCATCTACGACATCGGCGAGCAGGACGGGCAGGCTTTCATCGCCATGGAGTATCTGGAGGGCACGACTCTCAAACACAAGATCGAGGGCCGGCCGCTCAAGCTGGAACAGTTGCTGGACATGGGAATCCAGATTGCCGATGCTCTCGATGCCGCGCACTACCAGCGGCATTGTCCACCGCGACATCAAGCCGGCGAATGTTTTTGTCACCCAACGCGGGCAGACCAAGATCCTCGATTTTGGCCTGGCGAAACTCACTCCGCAGAGCAATCGGGTGGTCGAGGGCACGGCAGGCGCGACCCGCACTTCCATCAGCGTGGACCAGCTCACCACGCCGGGGACCGCGATGGGAACGATTTCCTACATGTCGCCCGAGCAGGCGCGCGGTGAAGCGCTGGATCATCGCACCGATCTGTTCTCCTTCGGCGTCATGCTGTACGAAATGGCGACGGGCAGACAGCCGTTTTCGGGGACGACGTCTGCGGTCATCTTTGAAGCGATCCTGAACAAAGTGCCGACGTCGCCGGTCCAGTTGAATCCTGGACTGCCGCCGCAACTGGAAATCATCCTGAACAAAGCTTTGGAGAAAGACCGGGAGTTGCGCTGCCAGAGCGCGGCGGAACTTCGCGCCGACCTGAAGCGCTTGAAGCGCGACACGGATTCCTCTCGCGCTGGGATCAGCGGGGCTTCAGCGACGGCCGTCGCGAACAACCGAAAGCGAGCGCTGAAAGGGAAATCCCGGCTCCAGCCCGGCGCAGAGGCGGCTTCTGCCCGCTGTGGTCGGCCTCGGCCTGCTGGTCGCTCTTGCCGCCGGACTACTACTCGGCAAGCGGCTGTGGGGATCCTCCGAGGCCAGTGCGCCGCTGTATCACGAGATCACCTTCCGCCGCGGCGAAATCCGTTCGGCCCGCTTCGCGCCCGACGGGCAGACCATCCTGTACAGCGCCTCCTGGCAAGGAAATCCGGTGGAGATATTCGCCGCGCGCCAGGGCACGGTCGAATCGCGTTCTCTGGGACTGGGCCGCGCCGAGCTTATGGGAGTTTCATCCACGGGTGAGATGGCGCTCTCGTTGGGCAGCCATCCCATCGGGACCTGGGTGAACGTGGGCACGCTGGCCCGAGCGCCCTTGGCGGGTGGCGCACCCCGTCCGATTCTGGAGGACGTCGAGTCGGCGGACTGGTCTCCGGACGGAACCAGCCTGGCGGTGGTGCGCAATGTGAGCGGCCGTGAGCGGCTGGAATATCCCATCGGAAAGGTGCTCTACGAGACCAGCGGCGGCTGGATCAGCTATCCGCGAGTTTCGCCGAAAGGCGACTATGTCGCGTTCATTGACCACACCAATCAGGGAGACGACGGCGGCTCGGTGGCCGTAGTTGATCTGAATGGAAACAAGAAAAAACTGACCCGCGACTGGTACGGCACCGGGGGCCTCGCCTGGTCACCCACCGGCGAAGAAGTCTGGTTCACGGCAAGCGAATTGGGCGTGGACCACTATCTCTCCGCCGTCAGCTTGGCGGGTAAAGAACGACTGGTAGCGCGGATACCCGGCACGCTGGTGGTGTTCGACATCTGGCACGATGGGCGGGTGTTGTTGGCCCGCGTCGGCCGGCGACGCGAAGTCATGGCCCTGCGAGAGGGCGAGGCCAAAGAGCGAGATCTTTCCTGGCTCGACTACTCCTATCCCGCAGATCTTTCCGCCGACGGCAAGATCGTCCTTTTTGATGAGGAGGGAGTCGGCGGCGGAGTGCAGTACGGAAACTCAAAAGAGCTGACCTACGCGGTTTACATTCGCAATACGGATGGTTCGCCAGCCATTCGATTGGGCGAGGGCGTCGCCGACGCACTCTCTCCCGACCAGAAGTGGGTCATCGTTCAAAGTCCGGGCTCGCCCGAGCAACTTCGGCTGCTGCCCACCGGGGCAGGCGAAACCCAGCCGCTCACCAACGATTCGATTAATCACCAGTGGGCCCGCTGGTTTCCGGACGGCAAGCGCTTTGTCTTCTCCGGCAACGAACCGGGAAAAGGCGTGCGACTCTATACGCAGGATCTTTCAGGCGGAACCCCGAAGCCGATTTCCCCAGAAGGGGTCGATGCCACGGCGTTTGCGGTTTCTCCGGACGGCCAGTTGGTGGTGGGAACCGGTCCCGACGAGAAGGGCTACTTCTATCCCACCGCGGGCGGCGATCCGCGCGTCGTTAACGGCCTGGACCCGGGAGACATCCCCATCATCTGGAACAAGGACGGCCGTTCCATTTATCTCTATCGCACCGGCGAAGTGCCGGCGAAGGTTTACCAGTTGGACCTCGCCACGGGCAAGAAAACTGTTCGGCAGCAGATTGTCCCAGTTGACACCACCGGCGTCTCCACCATCGGACCGATTCAGACGACACCAGATGGAAAGACGTACGTCTACGGCTTCCACCGCACCCTGGGCGATCTCTACTTGGTCGAAGGCCTGAAGTAAATTCCGAGCCGACATCACTCAACCGAGGGTGGGGCACCCTCGGTGGGGAAGTGTAAACAGCGGGCTACGAAGAACGCCGCAGGAAGCGGCGAATGCCGAAGTCGTAGACTGCGGCGCCTAACACTCCGCCGATCAGCGGCGCCAGCACCGGTACCCACCACACTCGGTTCCCGTCCGTGATTCCGTTGTTGCTAAATCCGGCCAGCACCGTGAACAACCGTGGGCCGAGATCTCGTGCCGGATTGATGGCGTATCCGTGCATCGCCCCAAAGCTCATGCCGATTGCGACCACCACGAGCCCAATCATCAACGGCGTCATGTTGGCTCCCGGAGGCATGTTGAATTCATCCGTGATAGCGAAAATGAACAGCAGCAGCAATGCCGTGCCGATCACCTGGTCCAGAAATCCCGCTTGCGGCAAGCTGGGAAATGCCGGGAACGTGGTGAAAATGCCCGCCGTTCTTTCCAGACGCGGGTCCAGCTGGTGAAATGCGGGCAGATAGTTTCGGTACACCAGTGCTGCCGCGACGAATGCGCCGGCGACTTGCGCGATCGAATAAGGCAGAACTTTCTTCCAGGGAAATCCTCTGAAAATCGCCAGCGCCAGGGTTACGGCCGGATTCAGGTGCGCTCCTGAAATTTTTCCGGCCACGTAAATTCCCATCGTTACTCCAAGTCCCCATCCCAAAGTGATGTTGGTGAAGCCTCCGTGGATTACCTCGCCCGGTGTCGTGGTCGGAAACAGTACGACCATGGCGACCACGCCCGTTCCCAACATGATCAGCACGAAGGTTCCGAGGAACTCGGCAATCAACTCGGCGAGCAGCGAGAATTTGGGGTTCGTCATGGAACTCCTGAAAGTGATCTCAGCGCTGAAAAGTCGCAACGTAGTCTAGCAATGATCGGGCGCGGCAGGAAAAGACCACCTGCCCGCAGTCAACCCGCGGCCTTCTCTGCTTTGCGCGCAATAAGAATGAAGCCGGTTCTGGTTGCGTCCTTGTCGAGGGCGGCGAGTCGGGCCCGTCCTGCAGTCGCCTTTCCCGACTTCACTTCCACTTCGCCAAAAGCGAGTCGGGCCTGGTATTCGTAGATGAGATAGCCATATTTCCTCGCTTCGGTCAGCACCGCCTCGAGGTGCGGCAGGGCTTCTGCGCTCTTGCCCGAAGCTGCGAGTACCCTTCCGTTGGCCAACTCCGCGTCAAGACGCGCCAGCCGATTCCCGCTTTGCCGGGAAAGAACGGTTGCCTGTTCCGCGGCCTTCTGCGCATCGGCGACCCTCCCTCGTTTCAGCATGATCAGAGTCAGGAACGCCTGGGCTGCAACCTGATTGTCTAAAAGCTTCTCTTTTTCAAACTCTGCAACAGCGGCGTGGATCAAGCCTTCTGATTCCTCCTCGCGGCCCTCCTCTAACGCGATAATGGCGAGCTGGGTCTGGCTCAAAGCGGTGTTGAGCTGCGCTCCCAGATCGCGGCGAATGTTGGCCGCCTCTTGCGCCTTCTGCCGTGCCTGAGCGAGATCTCCGCGCTGCGTCAACACGTCGGCGAGGCCGGAGAGGGCGAATGCGGCGCCGCGTTTGTATCCAATCTGATTGTCCATCTCCAACGCTTTTGTGTATTTCTCCTGCGCGACCGCGAGGTCCCCCATTTCGACCAGCAGGTTTCCGAGGTTGGATAGCGTGGAAGCGGTGCCCCGCTGATCGTCGATCTCGCGGAATGCGGCCAGCCCGGCTTGCTGCATTTTCAGCGCTTCCGGGAGATTGCCCATGCTGTCGAGCACGTTGGCAAGATTTCCCAAACCGCCAGCCAGTCCGGATTTATCGTCAATCTCGCCATAGGCAGCAATCGATTGCTCGTAATATTGCCGCGCGTGAGCCAGATCTCCGTGGTCGTAATCAATGTTGCCGATATTGTTGAGTGAAGCCGCGACCCGAGCCTGGTTGCCCAAGGTGCGAAACACGGCAAGCGCACCCTCATATGCCTTCCGGGCTTCCGTAAAGTTTCCTTGGTCATAGAGCAGATGCCCGGTTGATTGCAGGGTGGACGCCGCCCCCATGCGGTCACCCGCCGCCGTGAACAGCCCCTGGGCCTCGGCGAGAGCGGCCGTGGCATCGCTCGACTGCCCCAGGCGTTCCAATGCCCACCCCTGTCTGGAGCGGGCCAGGGCGACCACCAGTTGGGTCCCCTGGGCGCGTCCTTTCATGACTGCCTGTGCCGCGGCAGCTTCTGATCGTTTGAAGTCGCCGATCACCGCGGCCGCGTTGGCCTCGGCGAGATCTATCCGAGCATCGTCTCTTGTCGGAACCGGCAGGCTTCGTAGTTCCTCAAGAGTGGCCAGCGCGGCCTTTCCCGAACCGCCTGCGGCCTGGCTTGCGGCCAGACGCAATCCGTACTCGAGGTTGTCGGGAAAGAACCCGGTGAGCGTGCGATAGATCTCAATTGCTTTGGGCCACTCGCGAGAAAATTCGTGATACCGTCCCTCCACGAATAACCGTTCCTCGCGCGAAAGATTCTCCGAGAGGTCGAGCGCTCGCTTGGCCTCAGCTGCCGCCCGGCTGTCATAGCCAAGAGCTGACCACGCCTCGGCCAGGGCGGCGTGTGTAGGGGCGTGTTTAGGATCGGCCTGCACCGCATTTTGCAGCAGGTCGCGGGCGGCGAGCGCGTTCAGCACCTGCAACTGGGCCAATCCTTCGGAGTAGAGCCGTGCTGCCTCTCCATTGCTGGGCAGGGAAGCGCGTACTCCGGAAGTATCAGAGTCTGATACTTGTCCGATGCCCAGTTTGCGCCGGATCTCAGTTCCGCTGCTTGAAACCAGATCGAGAAGTTCGTTTTCCGTGCCGGTCTCCGACACAGAAGCGATGGTCTCGCCGGCGACTGCGTCTTGCAGGCGAAAATCGAGCCGGATCTTGCCCCCTCCGGTCTTGCCCATCGACAGGTAGGAACCTACGACCACGAGGTCGGTGCCCAGATGATTACGAATCTTCGCCAGCGAATCCTTGCCGAAGCTGTCCGCGTCCGCCAGCGCCAGGTCGGCCTTCATGCGCGCGACGTTTTCTCCGGGGATCGTCCGCACTTGTTCTCCAGCAGCCAGTTCTGTGCTCAACATCTCTGCTAGCGCTGTCGAAATCCAGGCTTCGTCCGGCTTGCCCGACAAGTTTTTGAAACCCAGAACGGCCACGGAACGCCGCGCCTTGATTGTTGGAGCCACCATTGTCGAACCGCTGGTTGCCACTGATTGGCCCTGCTTTGCAGGATGGAACAGCCGGGTGCGAATGCCGCCCACATCGAGGGCGAGCAGCATCAGAGCGGAGATCACCACAGCCGCCGCCATTGCCGCGAATAATCCGCGGCTTCGATTGTGACGCCGCACGACCGGGGTCAGGCCACTGCTCAAGCGGTCCAGATCAATCTGTAGTTCACGCGCCGATTGATAACGGCGATTGGGATCTTTGTCGAGTGCTTTGACAATGATGCTGTCGAGGGCCGGCGTGATCTGCGGGTTGTGCAAGCTGGGCGCGGTCAGCGGGCGCTCCAGAATGGCTGAGATGAGCTGCGGCCCCGAGGTTTGCAGGTGCGGCCTCTTGCCGGTGGCCATCTCATAAAGCACCGCGCCCGCGGCATAGATGTCGGTACGCCGGTCGGCCCGCTGCCCGCGCAATTGCTCCGGAGCCATGTAGGGCAGAGTGCCCATGACGTCGTGTACCTTGCTTACGGTGAGGGCCAGGTTGTCCTGGTCGCCCGTCGGTATCCACTGGGCCAGGCCAAAATCCAGGATCTTCAAGCGATCGTCCTTCGTGATGTGCAGGTTGCCCGGCTTGAGGTCACGATGAATGATCCCCTGCGCATGGGCTGCTTCGAGGCCATCGGCCAGCTGCGCGCCCAGGCGGAGGACCTCTTTCTCGGGCAGGGCCCCGCCTGCCAGTTTGTAGTGGAGCGCAACGCCGGTGATCAGTTCCATCACCAGGAAATCAATTCCGTCTTCGCAGCCAAACTCGTAGACTGTCTCAATATTCGGATGGTTCAGCTTGCCGAGCGCCAGCGCCTCGCGGCGAAAGCGCTGGCGCGAGGGTTCATTCGCGAGGGTTCCCGGATTCAACACTTTCAGCGCAACATCGCGCTCCAGCTGTTCGTCATGAGCGCGGTACACCACGCCCATACCACCGGCGCCGATCTTGGCGACAATACGATAGTGCGAGATGGTCCGATCGAGCATGCAGGTTTTTACGCTCGCCCCGAGTTGCCAAAGCGAAAATTCCGGTCGCTGATCTGAACGGCTGGTGCTGGGACTGTATCAAGAGTGCTTTCCATAGACGAAAGCTAAACCTCCTGACCGGGAGTTCGAAATTTCCGAGGAGCTAGGGATTGAAGCGTTTGGGGTGGGAGACGGGGATTGAACCCGCAACGTCCGGAGCCACAGTCCGGTGCTCTACCAATTGAGCTACTCCCACCGTTTCCTAAGCGATTATAGCAACTGGGGTGAGAGCTGTCAGAAGTGCGGAGGAGGGCGTGTGGCAGCGGAATTTAGTGGCGGCCTACGCCTACGTACTGGAATCCCATGGCGCGCAGGCGGGTGGAGTCGAGAAGGTTCTTGGTGTCGACGATCACGGGGCGCTTCAGCAGGTGCTTGATGCGATCGAAATCGAGGCCACGGAACTCGGGCCAGCCGGTGCCGACGACCAGCGCGTCCATGCCCTCGCACGCCGCGTAGGGCGTTTCGCAATAGTGCACGGTGCCATTCAGTTCCATGCGTGCTTCCGGGATGGCTACCGGATCGTAGGCGCGGACGCGGGCGCCCCGCGCCACCAGATTCTGCGCCAGTCGCAGCGAGGACGATCCGGCCACCGAGTTGGTGTTGGGTTTGAAGGCCAGGCCGAGGATTCCAACGTCTTTGTTCTGCACTGATTTCACGATGGTCGAAATCTTGTCGACGATGCGGTCGGCCAGACTGAGATTCACTTCCCGCGCCGCGCTCAGTACTTTGAGCGAGACTCCCTTGGCGCGAGCCAGCTCGGCCAGCGATTCCATATCAGACTCGGCGAAAATTCCGCCCATGCCGGCTCCCGGCTGCAGGCAGCGAGGAGCGATCTTCTTGTCGAGCCCGAGCGCCATGGCCAGGCTGACCGCGTCGGCGTTCACGTGCTCGCACAAACTTGAAAGCTCGTTGATGAAAGAAATCTTGGTGGCGACGAACGCGGTGGCCGATTCCCGCACCAGTTCCGCGGTTTCGTGATTGGTCACGATCACGGGAACGCCCCGCATCACCAGCGGATGAAGAATCTGTTTCAGCGCCAGCACGGCGTCGTTGGCGGAGGTGCCCAGGATGATCCGGTCGGGCCAGTTGAAATCTTCCACCGCGCAGCCCGGAGTAAGAAACACAGGTTGCGAAACGATGGTCGCCTTCAGGCCGGCGTCCTTCAACCGCTTCTCCACGCTGGTAGCGGTTCCTACCGACACCGGCGTCATGATGGAAAGAATGGGAGGCTTCGGCGCCAGGCGAGCGATCCGAACCGCCAGATCGGCCAGGTGCTGCGGCGTGTCCTCCGCCAGAAAAATCACCTGGGCTTTTCGAGCAAAAGATTCCATGTCGGTGGAGTAGGCCAGGCGGCCGGAGCGCACGTTACGCTTGATTACTTCCGTGAGGTTCTTTTCGAAGAAGGGCACGTTGCCCTGTGCCATTTCGACCATGCGAGAACTATCGGGATGGCAGCAGGTTACTGGAGTTCCAAAGTCCGCCAGACAGGCTGAAACGATCGTCCCGAGATAGCCTGACCCGTAAACTCCTGTCTGCATAAGCCTCCTGGCCTGAGTGTCCGAAAACCCGCGCGGGCAGCGGCTTTACGCAGCAACCCCACATCTTATGTACGCCCAGAATAGAGAGGTTGGCAATAGACGGGAAGGCCATGTACTTCGGAGGAGAAAGTCCGCCCCCGGACCTCAGACTTCGGCCCTCGGAGGTCGCGAACCAGTGTGAGGCGGACACTCCAAAACCTGCGGCCACGGATCTCTACGGATTCAAACGGATAGGGCAAGACAAGATCAGAGATGTGATCCTTGGAGATCGGTGAATTCCATGGCTGCTTTTTTTGGCGCCCGCCGTCTGTTCGACGCTCGCCCTACGGAACCAGTTGGCCGCCGAGCGGGACTCCGGCAAGATCCACCCAGCAATTCGTCTCTCCTTCACGCACGAAAGTCAGCTCGCTCACCAGAATTTCACGACTGCCTTCGAAGTGGGCCCAACGTTCGTGGGCCACGCGATAAGCCCGCTGCGCCTGGGATTCGTCGCTCATTTTCACGATGGTCAAGTGAGGCATGTAGGGCCACTCTTCCTGGGCAACCAGGGCCTTGGCGTTGAGCCGGTCGTGAAGTTCGCGCATCCGGTAGGACGCCTCGGCCACACGGATGAAAACCGTGGGCGTGCGCGGGAAGAAAGTCTCGACATCCCCCAGGGTGACCGTAAAGGGCGCAACCTGGCTGCACACGTCTGCCAGGGTCTCCACCGCCGAGCTTTCCGTTCCTTGCAGCAGACGTGGCGGGAGCACGGTCAGATGAGCAGCCAGGTGGGGCAGTTCGGGATGCAACTGACGGCGGAGGCGTTCGACAAATTCCCCGACAGGATTTCTTACGTAGGCCACCAGGGCATAACGCGGGGTCATCATGATCCAGTGCTGAATTATACGCCGTGTACGTCAACGGGGGCACCGGATTGGGGCCGCATCCAGCCTGGGTAGGCTGTACCACCGTGGCGCGTTGCGCTCGGTTGGGGAGCCGGGGCATGCCCGGCCCGCTCTCGATGCTTGCTAAATTGTACTGGAGTGTGAGGAATTCGCCTCGGGGTGCGCCGAGGGGGTTGCACATTCAGTGTGGGGCACGACCACTTGGCTAGCATAGGCAGGCAAGTTCGGCACTAGCCAACGGAACAGCAGAGTTGCACAGAACGCACCTACTAGCTGTGCAATGACAAAAGGCAGAACGCCGGCCGGTGCAATCCCGGCGAAGGTGTCCGATAGTGTTCTGGCGATCGTGACGGCAGGATTTGCGAAGGAAGTAGACGAAGTGAACCAGTACGCCGCAGTGATGTAACTCGCAACAGCGAATGGTGTCACATTTGACCGCAATCGGGAGCATCCCCAGATCACCGACAACAGTCCGAAGGTTGCCACGAATTCGCTGAACACGAGGGCCCAGCCATGCCGTGAGTGTGTAGACAGCGAAAACCAGCGCAGGCCGAACATCAAGTGGGCGACAAGCGTTCCAACAATTCCACCCGAGCACTGTCCGGCAATATAGAGAGGGACTTCCGGCCAAGGAATTCCGTGTTCTACCGCATCGACCAGAGTCACCGCCGGATTGAAATGTGCGCCAGATACTGGTCCAAACGTCAGAATGAGCGCAAGCAGTGCGGCTCCAGTTGAGATAGTGTTGGCTAACAATGTGACCGCGATATTGCCGCCTGCCAAGCGTTCACCCATGATGCCTGAGCCGACCACAGCGGCAACGAGGAATCCTGTTCCCAGGAACTCGGCCACGACTCGGGATCGAAGGCTGAATTTCATTGGTGTCCGATCTTGTCAATTTCTTTCTTGATCGCAAGGCGGTCGAGACTGGTGAGGGGAAGGCACAAGAACAAACTGATTCGACGGTCGAGCATGAAGAAAGCGTCGCGAAAGGCCTTCTCTATTTGTTCCCTCGCCCCCTGCACCGCAGCGGGATCGGGAACGCCCCAGTGGGCGGTCATCGGCTGACCTGGCCACAACGGGCATACTTCTTTGGCTGCGTTGTCACAAACCGTAAAAACGAAATCCAGCTTGGGAGCGTTTGGCCTCGAAAACTCTTCCCAATTCTTGCTTCTTAGTCCGCTGGTCGGAAGCCGGGCGGCTTCAAGCTGCCTCAGTGCTTCCGGTCGAACCGCGCCGGATGGATGGCTGCCAGCACTGTAGGCAGTGAAGTTCGGTCGCCCCTTGTGGTTCATGATTGCCTCGGCCATGATTGAACGAGCCGAATTTCCAGTGCACAGGAACAACACGTTGAAGTGTTCTGGCATTGGCATCTTCTCAGTCGCAACAGGTTGGCCCGCAGCAGGGTTGTTGCGGCTTCACGGCGCGTATGAAAGCGCTCATGAACTTGCCGTCCACTTGCGGCGCAATTGCATCAACATCAATGTCTTGGCCTGCAAGAAATTCGCGGGCGTCTTCGATGTGGTAAACCCGCGTCGGTTCGAGATCAATTTGTTCAAATCCAGCCGACGCCAGTTTGCTGCGATAGTCATTCTCTTCGAGTGCTCCCGCAACGCAACCAACCCACAGCAGCACATTCTTCCGAATCGCCGGGAGCATCTCGCCGCGCGTGACAACGTCGGACACCGCAAAACGTCCTCCTGGCTTGAGGACTCGGAAGGCCTCGCGCACAACTAGGTCTTTGTCTGCAGAGAGATTGATGACGCAGTTGGAAATAATCACGTCAACCGAGTTGTCGGGCAGCGGAATGTGCTCAATTTCTCCCTTCAGGAATTCGACATTTTCAATTCCCGCTTTTCGCTTGTTTTCATTAGCCAGGGCCAGCATTTCATCGGTCATGTCGAGGCCGTAGGCCTTGCCCGTGGGGCCAACCCGTTGGGCCGAGAGCAGGACGTCAATGCCGCCACCCGAGCCGAGATCGAGGACGATTTCACCAGTATTCAGTTTTGCCAACGAGGTTGGATTGCCGCACCCCAGCGATGCAAGCAGCGCTTCTTCAGGAATCTGCCCGGCTTGTGAGCTGTCGTAGAGGTTGGAGGTAATTGGATCGCAACTGCCAATGCTCGAAGCCGCCCCACAGCACGAACGGCCACCGTTCTTCACGCGAAGAGCCGCTTCTCCGTACTTTTCCTTGACCACTTCCTTAATGTTCGCGCTGCTCATGTTGTTCCCCTTTACCTACAGATCTGAACGATTTGCTCTGGCTTGACAGCCTTATTGCGCGTGCAACACTCGGCGTACAAGAACTGGAGCAATTCCTGAAGCGCCTCAGTGTTGGCTGTGTAGTGAAGGAACGTACTCTCGCGGCGTACCTGCACCAGCTCTTCGTTCCTGAGCTTATCCAAATGGTGCGACAACGTTGAGTTGGGAATGTCGAGCTCTTCCTGTATTTCCCCGACAACGAGCCCATCGGGATGGGCGGACAGGAGGAGTTGCATGATTCGAAGGCGAGGTTCGGTCCCCATCGCCGAGAACATGTCGGCATATTTGGCGACTTGCTCGATGGATTTTTTAGAATGAGCCGCTGACATATTTCGATACTTGCAGAAATATAGAGCAGTGTCAAGGGTTATGACGGAAGTTAGCTGTGCACTTACCGCCGACGTGTCTCGCGCGGAATCAGGAAAGAATTGCACACGACCGTGCCCCGCGCTGCGACTAGGGCGGGCATTTAGGGGGTGTGCCCATGCGCTTTGCCCCAAACGGAATTCTTCAACGATGCAGCCGTCATCAAATCTCAAACGCTCAACTACAGCATCTGATAGAGAGTTCATGACCTCGCTCTCAGTTCGTTGCTCGGGAAGTCCGGTCGGCGACACTACTGGCCTCCGATCTCCCGCTTGTCGCCAACGGTTTCGACTCCGCCATGCTGGCTCTATTTTTCCAGCTATATTGTTAGCAGCGCTTTTTGTAAGGAGAGAATGCTTGCCGCCACCCGCAAAGGCCAGCCTCGCTTCCATTCGAGAAAAGCTTAATCTTCTTCTCCTTCGTCTTACCCCGACCGAACGTCAGCGACTTTTGCTGCTCACCATCTTGAGCGGCGGTGTATGCGGCCTGGCGGCCGTTTGCTTCCACGTCGGTATCGGTAAGGCAGAAGATCTACTGATCAACCGGGCGCTGGCCGCTCCTTTTCCTACTTGGATCTATCTCGCTATTCTGACGCCGGCTGTCGGCGGTTTGCTGGTCGGCCTTGCCCTGCACTATTGGGTGCCGGGTGCCGTCGGCAGCGGCGTTCCGCAAGTGAAGGTTGCCTATGCGCTGCACGCTGGACACGTGCCCTTTCGCGACGCTGTCGGCAAGTTCGTCCTCGGGATCGTGCAGATCGGCAGTGGCGGATCGCTGGGGCGTGAAGGGCCGACCGTACAGATTTGCGCCGGAATCTCAAGCCTCTTGGCCCGGGCCTTTTCCCTTTCACGTCAAAGCCAACGCCGAATGGCTTCGGTGGGCGTCGCAGCCGGCATTGCCGCGGCATTCAATGCTCCCATTGCCGCCGTCACCTTTACTCTGGAAGAGATCATCGGCGACCTCGATCAAACTATGCTTTCCGGCGTGATCGTGGCCGCTGCAATCGCCGCTGCCGTGGAGCGCGGCATTCTGGGCCAGCATCCGGTGTTCGAGATCCAGCGCCAATACTCTTCGGGACACGCCAGCTCCCTCGCTTGGTTTGCCGTGCTGGGAGTACTTTCGGCCACGGCAGCCGTGACCTTCACGGACGCGCTGCTTGGACTTCGTAATCGCTTCAAGAACTTCAGCTCAGTGCCCAGGTGGGTGCATCCGGCGGTAGGCGGCGCACTGACAGGTGGGCTGGCCGTGGTGGCTCTCCTCTCACTGAAACAAAACGGCATCACTGGCGGTGGGTACAAAACGCTGTCGCAGGCACTGGCCGGGTCGCTTTCAGTGAAAGTAATGATCGCGCTCTGCCTGCTGAAACTGGCAGCGACGGTGTGCTCCTACAGCAGCGGCGGAGTGGGCGGAATTTTTGCGCCTTCGTTATTCATCGGTGGAATGTTGGGCGGCGCTGTCGGCTATGTAGACGTCACCGTCCTTCATCATTCAAGTGATTCCATCGGCGCGTTTGCGCTGGTGGGCATGGGGGCAGTCTTTGCAGGAATCATTCGCGCTCCCATGACTTCCGTATTGATCATCTTTGAAATGACCGGCAGTTACGGCCTGATTCTTCCGCTAATGATTGCCAATATGAGCGCGTACGGGTTGGCACGGCATTGGCGGAGCGTCCCCGTCTACGAAGCCTTGCTGCTGCAAGATGGTGTCACCCTGCCTCATGGGCGACCGGTGACGCCCGACCCCTCGGCGCCCGAACTGCCTGGCGAAGTCCCGCCGTAAACACCCTCACGTGCACTTCCCGGACACGTGGATTAATGATTGTTGTAAATCAGGGTTTACGCCAATCATGACGGAGATCCTCTCCCAGGGCAGCCTCCTGCGAGGTTGTGTAATGAAGATCTTTCGAAAACTATCCGCTGGTTCAGTTGTCAGCGCAATTCGCTGGCATATTTTCCGGGTTGCCGACAATCTACCCGAGACCGGAGACTCACCGCCTCTGGATGGTCGGCCTTACCACGGCGCGGTATATTTATGCACCGGACGGTGCGAACACTATGAGACTCCCGGCTTGGCTTGCGCCCTTTCTGTTGCTCTCGCTATCCGCTCATGGCCAAGTCATGCAGTCGTTGGTTCCGCAAACGGTGGAGTTTGCTAGTGGAAAGGTTCACCTGAAGGCCTATTTGTGGAAACCAGCTGGCAGCGGCCCCTTTCCGGCGGTGTTGTTCAACCACGGTTCGGGCGGTGCCGACCCTGACCACACGGCAGGGATGCCGATTACCCAATCTGCCAATGTATTGGCACCTTTTTTCATCAAGCACGGGTATGCATTTCTATATCCTTTTCGCCGTGGACATGGTCCATCTGCCAGCCAAGCACCATTTATGCAGGATGTGCTACGTCGCGAAGAGGAGTCGAGGGGAAAAGAGGCTCGTCAGCATTTACAGTTTGTTCTGCTTACCACTGACCAACTCGACGACGTAATGGCGGCATTGGCCTTCTTGAAGACCATGCCAGAAATCGATTCTCATCGGATCGCGGTAGCGGGCAATTCGTTCGGAGGACAACTAACACTTCTGGCTGCAGAACGCGACAAGACAGTTCGCGCGGCCATCACGTTTGCCGCAGCTGCGGGTTCATGGGAACGCTCGCTGGAGTTACGCGAACGATTGATAAGTGCCATCCGCAACACGAATGCAGCTGTCATGCTCACCCATGCGGAAAACGACTTCGGCACCACCGCGGGGAGTGCTTTGGCGGCAGAACTCACGCGATTGCACAAACCTTACGTTCTTAAAATCTATCCTCCAGTCGGCCTAACGCCTGACGACGGGCACAACAACTTGTACGAAAATATCCCCGCGTGGGAGTCGGACGTATTTGAGTTTCTCGACCAGCATGTGAAGCAGTGATGCCTATGCACAGCTCGAGCCGGTCGAACCTGATTTGTGAGCGAGTGACGGGCAACTCTGACCTTGCAGTCGCAGCACTCTGATCATTTACGTTTTCTTCTGAAACTTCGTAGCGCCCAAATCCGTGATCGGCAAGTACCCGATCGTCAGCGACTGAAAGGAAAACGTGTCCGGGCCTTGCTCGCATTGCTACTCGCTGTGGATTGAGGCGGCATGAAGCTGTGGCCTTGACATTGGATCATCTCCAGCAGTGCGAAGAACACTGGCCCATTGTTGATCTGGTTGGCAAGGGAGGCCACATCCGGACGGTTCCGGTTCCCGATTGGCTTAGATCGGAACTGGAAGACTGGCTCAACGCCGCCACAATTGATCGAGGAAGGTTGTTCCGCCGGGTCAACAAGGTTGGCAGGACATGGGGAGATGGGATGACGGTAAAGGCGGTTTGGCATCGTGAAGGAATCCGCGAAGAGCATTGGAGTGGCGAGCTTTCACTTATGGCGCCGCCACTGGCTTCCAGAACGGTAGAAAAGTACGAGTCTCAAAGGGGAGCTTCGCGAGTACTGGCATGGCGGAGCAATGTTTTATTTGATCCTAGGCGTAGCCGGACTGTCACGGACTCGTAAGGGATGTGTCAGATCCCCGAGCCGATAGATGGCCTGTACGATCTGTCGCATCCGGGCCGGCATCCGATACTCGACACTTCGCACTCCCTGCGTCACAGAGGGCGACACACTTGTCGGAGGCGGGCACCGATCTGCGCACGATGCAGGTACTGCTCGGACATGGTGATCTGGAAACGACCGCCAGTACCTGCATCGATCGCAGCAGCACCTACAGGCAGTTACGAATCCGCTGGACAGCCTCGCTCTATCCAGCACCCAGAACATCAGTCGCAGCTTTAAACGGAAAAGCGAAAAATGACTCGGCCAACCTTCGAGGTGGCGACATCGTTCGCGTGCAGCGCGATCGCTTTCTGGATCGCTATCGATCCAGCGTTAGCCTTGACGGTGCCTTGCCCAATCGCCTCTCTGCGAACTGCAACAGCAGACGAAACGTATCTCGATAGGAGCCAATCGTATGGGGACTGGCTCTACGCTGGGCAATCAGACGTTTTGTGGAAAATGACTCTAAGAGAACGGGAAAGCTGGATGCATCTTTCATCGATGAGCCTCCCAGCGTTTCTCCAGTCGTGCTGCAACCGCCTCCATTAGTTCCGGCGTACCGCTCACGTACCAGTAGGTGTCGGTGACATGGGCGTGACCGAGATAGGTGGTTAGAACGGGTAAACGGCGTCGGACATCACTTCCGGTGCGATGCCAATGCAGCAATGTCTGGACTGCAAAGCGATGGCGAAAATCGTGCAAGCGGGGCCCTAGGCTGGCTACGGTGCCGCGAATGCCGATCTGCCGCGATAGTCTGTAAAAGGTGCGACGAACCTGCCCTTCATCGAGCCGAGCACCACGGCGAGAAGGAAAGAAGTAACCGCTATCCCGGCTCGCGAACAGATGGTTCCGGCGAACTGCGTAATCGGAGAGAACCCTTAGGCTCGAAACGTGGAGAGGAACCAGTCGAGATTTTCTGAACTTAGCATCGCGGATCGTGCGCACGCCTTCCGACCAGTCGATGTCTGCGCACCGTAGATTAAGTATCTCGCTGATACGTAGACCTGTGACGGCCAGAAGACCGAGCAGGCAGTAGTACGTCCATGGCTGCAGGTTGTGAGTGGCTTGCATGTTCTTAGCGGCTTCCAGTAGTTGGTGAATCTGTTCTTCAGAATAGAGATAGGGTTTTGCGCGGCGGGGGCGATACGGCAGCAAACCGTCAGGCGGGACCTTAGTCGTTGCGTCGGTTGCGCTCCAGTAGCGCGCGAATCCACGAATAACGCTTAACCGGGACGCCCACTCTGCCGGCTGTATGTGCTTGGGTTGTGTTGCCCAAAGCAAAGCAAGCCGAGAGGTGATCCGTGACGTGCTCTCCTGTTCGAGAAACGATGCGAACTCTTTCAGAAAGCGTTGATGCTTCTTTAGTTTGAATCCCAGACTACGCCGCAAAGTAAGATAGTCTCCGACGGCTTCGCGTACAGTCTTCATCGAGCACCTCCCGGCAGGGAAGGGCCAGGGTGCGCAATGCGGTCAAGTCCACCTTGGCATAGAGGGCGGTTGTGTTTGGACTTTGATGGCGGAGCAGTTCGCCGATCTCGTCGAGGGAAACTTGTTGCCGGAGCAGGTCGGTGGCCAGCGTATGCCGGAACAGATGCGCTCCCTTACGCGCTGAATCGATGCCAGCCTCGATCAGCGCCCGCCTCACGATGCTGGAGACGGTGATGGAGTGTGCAAAACCACGCACCGGAGCTCGATGTCGAAGGAAAACTCGGCGACAAGTACAGCATGGGCGGCCGAAGCGCAGATAGCTTGCGATGGCTTCGCCGATGTCGCACGGCAACGGCATCTGGGCCACGCGTCCACTTTTGCCACGGATGGTGATCCGACCGTTGTCCCAATCGATATCATCCAATTCCAGCGCAACAATCTCGCAGGCTCGCAGACCCAGGCGAGCGAGCAGCAAGAGAACGGCGTAGGTCCTCTTTCCCCGTGGGGTTTCCCGCTCGCCCCTGATCGAGAAGGTGTTGAACTGTGCCGGCCGGTAGAAACTTGGGGAGGGTAGAAAGAGACCACATGGCTACCGGCAGCACGCATCTTGCAAGGTCGATGGGAATCTCTCCCTGGTGTCGCATGTATCGTAGGAGAGAGCGAAGAGCGGTCACCAGCAACTTCGCACGCCCCGGGCTTAACTGGTGGGCGCGGTTTTGGACAAAATCCGTTACATCCTTGGCGCAAAGTTCGGAAAGGTTTAAGTCTCCATTGCCGAAGCGGGCGGACAAAAACTGCTCAGCAAATCGGACAAAGCACACCACGGTGGCTTCCGCGAGGCCGCGCTCCCAGAGGAGGTAGCACCGGTAATCAACAATGAATCGCTGATGACAGGTCTCGGGTTCAGACGCCTTCGCCGCATTTTCGGTAGGGTCGAGAAGGGAAGCGAATCTGGAAGCAGCTTGCAGATCAATTCGGAGCATCGCGCTTTATCGATCTTAATGATCCAAGAACCTTCGATGAGGCATTGAAAAACGTCACAGGCATTTTTCTGAAACTGGTTATACGGTTGCCATGCTTGTGCAAAGCAAATCACTAATCGACGAGCGGCAAGCGTAATGGTTGTTCGTTCATTGCCATGGAGTTTCTGGATGGGGTAACCCTGAAGCATCGCATTGGCACGAAGCCGATGGAACTGGAGGCACTGCTGGACTTGGGAATCGAGATTGCCGACGCACTGGACGCCGCGCACGCCAAAGGGATCGTTCATCGGGCATCAAGCCGGCTAACCTGTTCGTGCCCGAGCGCGGTCACGTCAAGATTCTCGATCTCGGACTGGCGAAAACTCGTGTGTCGGAAACTCCGGACGGGGCCACAGTGGCCAGCGCTGCCGATCCGCATCTCACCAGTCCGGGGAGTACTCTGGGAACCGTAGCCTACATGTCTCCCGAGCAGGCGCTGGGCAAGGACCTCGACGCCCGTACCGATGTGTTTTCCTTCGGGACAGTCCTGTACGAAATGGCAACCGGAACGCTGCCTTCCGCGGAGATACCACGGCCGCGATTTTCGATTCCATCCTGCACAAGGAGCCCACGCCACTGCTGCAGCTCAACCCCGATCTTCCGCCGGAGCTGGGACGCATTATTCGCAAGGCCCTGGAAAGAGATCGTGAGATTCGCTATCAGAGCGCCGCGGAAATCAGAGCAGATTTGAAGGGCCTGAAGCGCGACAGCACTTCGGGCAAAGTGAGCGTTGCGGTCGCCGCTGCCACGCTATCTGCAAAACCCAAGCGGCGCTGGCCATGGGTCGCGGCAGCGGGGTTGGCAGTGGCAGCAGCACTCATCTGGTTCTTCGTTCCAGCTAGCCCGCTGAAGGTCCTTGGCATCACACAGATCAGCCACGACGGGTACCCCATGGGAAATATGCTGACCGATGGCGCCCGAATCTATGTTACTCAGTGGCGTCCCGAAGGTCTGGTATTGGAGCAGGCTTCGACGACTGGCGGCGAGACGTCGTCCATTCCGTCGCCGATCAAGAGCATGTGGATCGACGATATCTCCCCCGACCATTCCCAACTCCTGGTCAACACAGCGGAGTCCACGCGTTGGCTGACGGCCCGCGAACGCGAACTCCTGACCACCAGCTACTTCCACTGTCGTGTTCACTGTGCCTCACGAACTCAATGTGCTGGCCTTGGAGAACCCACGTGCTGTTCTACGACCTGCTGTTCACCGCCAGTATGCTCAAACCTTGCTCCAGATCGCCATGGATCGCAAACGCCACACGTGAATCATATCGTTGCACCTCGGCGCATTCACGACAGACCAGGACTCCTACGCTACGGTTTTCGCTTGGCATCAGACGATTGAAGCATATCTTCGCAGCAGCGGCGTTGCATCGACGAATTTGCCCGCTAAGTAACCGCCCCCGCACGCCAGCAAATCGCGCCCTTCGCGAAGTAATGTGAGTCTTGATAGGTCAGCATAGCGGAAGCGATTCTGCGATTCCGTGCCTACGAGTCGGGCAACCCGGCGGACCATCCCATTAATTACTGATGGGGAGCACACCTGAAGGCCAAAGAGTTCAGATTGGAATTAGCCCACGCCGGATTCCCAGTGTAACCGCTTCGGTGCGGGTGGAAGCGCCTAGCTTGTCGAGAATCGAGCTGATGTGGAACTTGACCGTATGCTCGGAGATACCGAGACGCGCCGCGATATCTTTGTTGACGAGTCCCTGCGCCAACATTCTAAGTACGTCGGTTTCGCGGGAGGTGATCTCTTCGGACAATTCAGCTTCAACCTCCAGCGGCTGGTCGCCGTAGACGGAAGCCAAGCTCTCTGCGGTCGCTGTGCTCAGTAACACCAGTCCATCATAGGAGGCATAAATGGCGGAGACAACGTCGCCCGGGTCGCTCTTTCTGGAAAGAATCGCGCGCACCCCGCTCCGCAATAAGCGCGAGATCGACCGCGCCTCGGTGACCTCCGTGAGCAGAACAATCGCGGCGTCCGATGTCGGCTCAAGTAATAAATCGCGGATCGAATCGGTGTCCATGACAATTACATCCAGTTCGGTGCTACGGGCAAATGCCACCAGGCTCGCCACCGCGCCAAAACTTCCCGCAAGATGGAACTCAGCGTGGCTGCGGATGATGCTTTCGAGCCCAGCCCGGCGAACGGCGGAGGTCGCCGCCACTGCAATTCGGATCGCGCCTCCACCGGTTCGCTTCGACATTCGTTATCGGGCCCTCTCGCCCAGTTTGATTGAAACCGGCTTGATCTCGCCGGCACGAATCACCCGGATCTGCAGAACATCACCGACCTTCGCGGTGGCAAGCGAATCCTGGATCGCATCCACGTGTTCGACTGTCTCACCGTCCACTTCGAAAAGAACGTCTCCCAGCAACATTCCGGCCTTTTCGGCAGGCCCATCGTTTTCGACGTGTACGACAAGCAGCCCGACTCGCGTTTGACTGGGCAGCTTCGAGCGCAGATTTTCCGGCACCTCCACCGGTTGCATCGCGATACCCAAATAGGGGCGGGCGATGTGCCCTTTTTCCAGGAGTTCTTCGACAACGCGATTGACGGTCGCCGCCGGCACGGTCACGGCTCGTCCATGGGCTAGGCCTCGCGTATTGATGCCAACAACCTCGCCCCTGGCATTGAGGAGCGGTCCGCCGGAAAATCCGGGGTACAGGGCGAGGTCGAGCCGGATGTGCTGATCGAGTTGTCCCCCACGCCGGTTCCTCCACTCGCCGCTGATGCCGCCAATGATTCCGCTACTCGCCACTAAATCCCCGCGCCGCGTGCGGCCAAGCGCGAGAACAAGATGGCCGAGCCTCAGGCTTGTCGAGTCGCCGAGTTGGGGCGCGCTCGAAGATCGTTCCTCGATCCTTATGACAGCTATGTCAGTACGGGGATCCCGTCCAACTAGTTTCGCAGAAATTGCGTGACCACCATCGAGCAGCACTTTGATGTCTTCGTCACGCTGCACGCCGTGATGAACCGTTACGACCACCCCCTTCTTCCATTCGATGCCACTGGTCGGCAGCCAGCGCCGGGCCTGGACGGCAACCACGCTACCGCCCACCTTCTCCGCCGCAGAAGAAAATTCGCTTGAAATTGTTTCTAGTATTGAATTGGCCATGTCTAGTAACCCTTTCCTGAACTCTGACACCAGGATCGAGGAAAGGAACGCAAGGCGCATCCGCCAGATGGCTAGTTAGCAACCAGAAGGCTAGACCAGTGTCTTGCGACGTCCTAAATAAGGCGCTTCGAGCGACGGATACTTTCGAACGACGTGCGGACCATCTGAGTTCGTAAGCGTAACGGTGAACCAGGGGCAAACCGGCGGACCATCCCATTAGTAATTTCCAGGAGGGGATTTCCGACGGTGGCGGCCAGCGTGATGTTCCGCTTTTATACGGTGATTTCGTCATGTTTGTGATCGCAGATTTGGAGCGCGTGAACGAGGTTTTGATCCCGCACTCCATGACCGTGGCACTCAGCGGCAAAGATGAATATCCGTGGAAGGTGTGCTTTACCGCGAGGGACCCAGTGCCCGAAATCAGCGATTCCTGTCTGGGATTTCATCCCATTGGCCGTCTTGCCGCAGAATTCCTTCGCCCGGATTGGCTGTTGGAAAACATGGTGGCGAAACCAGCCACGGAGCCATCGATAAATACCTAAGCCAGACTGCTGGAACGAACGTGAGGGGCGGGGCATAGCCAGAGGGCGATGCCTATAAGAGGAAAATTGAGTTGGACGACGATATTGTCAGCAACAGTAATGGTCCCGCCGATTCAGCGGGGTGGGTACAGTTCAAAAACTGCCCGGCTGCGCCATTTCATCGTGCCGGGCTTTTCCTTTTAGAATATTCTGTTGGCGGCTAGCTTTTATTGACGACCTCAATATCGTGGCCGTCAGGATCAAGCACCCAGGTCGCATAATAGCCAGGATAGTATTCGAGACGAACTTGAGGTGATTCCTTACTCTTTCCTCCAGCTGCTAGGGCGGCCTTGTAGAATGCATCCACTTCGGAATGGTCTTTCGCTACAAATCCAACGTGAACGGCCTGAGGATCGGGCTTCCCTTCTTTGAGCCAGAAAAAATGTCTTTTGCCATCACCAAAACCTTTCAAGTCTGGGTGTCCGTCTTTGCCTTCGTAGTCTATAAAGGTTGTGATCCCAAGTGGCTTCAGGGCCTTGGCATAGAAAGTGACTGAACGGTTGAAGTCACTGACTGTGAGAATAACGTGGTCTATCATATTTTCCCCTTTTAGAGCACCCATTTTATCCATTAGCAGGGATCATGACTCAGGAACAGACCAACACATTCTTTCATTTGTTTTCCGAGGGCAAAGGCATGTCGAAATTCTCAAGTTGACGACTGTCGAAGCGATGTGGCAACGGGGGCGGCACTGGCTAGATATGCCGCAAAAGACACTATCGGACGCCGTTCCGCCAGATCTTTGCGAAAGCGGACTGCACTCTCGGTCCAGCCTGCGATCAAATTCGTGGCCGATTTCTGCCGGCAGTACCGACTCTCGCGGCAGATACCGGGCGCTAGATCCCTCTACCTCACGTCCCCGGCAGCCGATCCTTCAATGTCTGACTAAGAAGGGAAGGCTCCCTACGAACCCTCCTATCGCATCGGCGAGACGTTCTGAGCTGGATCTTTGCTCTAGCGCTTCTTCCTTGCCTCACAATTGAGTTTATGTGCGATTCACTCTGTCTGGAATTATGGGTTTCTCGGATCACCGCGGATTTGATGGCACTGCGATGGTGTAGCAAAGAGCTCTCAATGCAAATCGGAACCCTTCGCCCACTTTACGGAATAGATCTGGACCACGCTGGTGTCGTTCATCATGGCGATCTGTCCAGTTGCAGTGATGCTGGGAAAACCTTCGAATCCATTGAGGTTGACGGCCAGTCTGTCGAACTTGGCTACGCGGTCCCACTCTCCAGTCCCAATTGTCAGCTGATAGATTCCTGGTTCTCCGTCAAGCCCCGCTTCTTTCATGGCGAAGTAGATAGATTTGCCGTCGTTCGCCCAAACCCAGTATGGCCAGGGAGCTTTGAATATTTTAAGGTCCCTCCACGTCTTTGATGCCACCGAGTACAGCACCATGCGCGATGGATTCTCGGCGATCGCGGTAGTGCGAGATGGTCTGGCCGATCATGCGAAGCGTGCTATGGCGGAAGTATAGACGAGTCAATTCATGCCATGCGGTTGGTATCGCCCAAGGATCGATTGTCGAAATCTCCATCACATCACCACTCTGATGCCCAGACCGACCACCAATCGCGGCGTCTTTGGCAGGTCCCGCGCTCTGCCCAACGCATGCAGTACATCATGGAATCCAGGGTGCCGCTTGGTGGCAGCCCCGAGCCCGCCGAGCGGCCGCAAAGCACTGCAGAGACGGTAGTTAGCGATGCCGCGCCGCGCCTACCGTGCATTGGGAAGACTACTCTCGTGCGGGCGGTGTTTGAGCTATGTTTCCGCGAAAAAAATGGACCGACGCCTACATGGCGTAGGGACATGCTGGCCCACGCAAAAGGGGATTATGGAATTCCGAACATGTGGCTCCCGCAGGGCCAAATCGCTATTCCCGGTGTCCCTGCACACGGTCTTCGCGATGACGCGGAGGTCCGAGTTATCTTCTTCGATGATTTGGATAAACTCAGCGGGAGCACCCACTACCTCGCCAACGAGCTTTGTGGATTGGCAGACCAAATTCTGATAGGGGGCATCAGTTTGTGACTACTACGAATTTCACGAAAGAGCAGCTGAAGATGAATTTTGGTGACTCGCTGACCTGGAAGCTCCTCAAGATCTGCACCACTACCTCGGCGAGCAAACCTTGCGTAAGCAGTGCACCTGCCTTAGACTTCAGTCAGGTTGGAATCATAGCGTAAATCCTTCACAGTCGGGGCGTAGCGCAGCCTGGTAGCGCACCTGCCTTGGGCGCAGGGGGTCGTAGGTTCAAATCCTATCGCCCCGACCAATTAAAACCAAAAGACTTTCGCGACATCTACTGCGCGTGCGGAAGTCTACGCAGGTGCTCAACAGAGTGCAAGTTTTCTGGTGGGGATATTCTGCCGCCATGAGGAAGAAAAACCGCTGACGTTGAAGCTTAGGCGCCGCGTTTCCCTCCTGCAGGATCTCGCACCAACAACTTCTTGGGTTTCATGCTTGCGACAACGCGTGATGAACCGGACGAACAGCAACAAAAACTTGCGTTCCTGATTCTCGTACGCTAAATTTACCTCTTCTGCCTGATTTCAAGGCTCAGGAGACTTACCTGCCACGCGCGACTTCAGTAAGATTTGCCCTCGTTCTTGCCCTAGCGTCATTTTTGGCGTTCTTCGGCTGCGGCCATGACCAGCACCTGGACTCAATAACCATCGAACCTAACAATGCGACGATCACTGGTGCAGGTCTGGACATCCATTACACGGCTTTAGGGCACTACTCACATCCCCCCAACACCAAGGACATTACCGATCAGCTCACGTGGGCGTCGAGTGCGCCGCAAATTATTACTGTGGACCAGCATGGAGTGGCGACCTCGGGGCTGGGCTGTGGCACCAACCTGGAAATCACTGCCACTAGCAACACGAATACTCCTAAGTCAGATTCCGTTATCGTCGGGCGGGTAATCGTCAACGTGAAGCAGCCTCCCGGCACCAATCCGAATTGCAGTTAGTGCACCGCTGTTAGAAGAGAGCCCTGGTCCCGCCGCGCTCCCGTTCGGTATCCTGAACAGGAACGAAAGGGGTTAGGCTTGATGGACCGGAAAATTCATTGTTTTCATCTTTCTTCATCGTCATCATCTTTGTCGTCGTCCTCCTCTTCCTCGTCCTCTTCTTCCTCCGGCTCTTGTCGAAGGAGAACATCAGAGGGATCAGAGAGTCCTGAATAGGAGAATCCTGGATATTCTCTGCCCATGTCCAAATGGTACGCCTCCCCACCTTAGAAACCGTGGGCTAGTTGCTTTCCTTTCGCACTCAATCAATTCAAACGCTTACAGTCGTACAAAGTTGGAATCGTCACAGATTCTTCTTGGTCGGCAGTTATTGTGCGCTGATTGTGCGTCAGAATTGGCGGCGAAGTAGAGTCGGGGGGCAACGCCTTTCAGGTATCCGCATCTCAATTTCGGATTTATTCGAGAGCGCACCATGGATGTCTTGATCGTAGACGACAACCCATCGGCAAGAAGCGTAGTGCGTGCTCTTTTCGAATGTGACTCTGATTTCAGTGTATGTGGCGAAGCTGAGAATGGACTGGAAGGCATTGAAAAGGCTGTCGAATTACATCCCGGTCTTATCATAATGGATTTGTCGATGCCAGTAATGAATGGACTAGACGCCGCCCGTGAGATAAACCGAGCCATGCCTTCTGTTGCAATAATTCTCTTCACTGCCCACGGCAATCTTCAGAAACTAGAATTGTTGCTCTCTGCGGGCATTTGTTCCATCGTTGACAAGGCTGACCCTGCGATGCTGATTGATGTGGCACGCGATTTGCGCGGGCAGAACGCGGCTTGAGCGGCTACCAGTCCTCTCACAAACACTTGGCGACACCGCTATGGTGTGAGCACGCGCCGCTTCCATGTTTGCTGAAACAGAGGTTCTAGCTTCCTAATCTGGAGGAATGGTGCCTGACGAGAAAGCATATAATCTCACCGCCTACTACGCGGACACTGGCAAGCAGGCGTTTTACTGGTTCCAAGTTGCCCCTAATCATCAATTCGTGGCGGGGGATGTCATAGACCACGACGGTGACCAGTGGAGGGTAATCGGAGTTCGTGGCGACAGCACCGCTGAAGAACGCCGCGTTGATGTACGCCTAGTTACGCAGCCAGAGGACTGACCTTTTGGTGAACACCCTGCCTTTACGGGGTGTCGCAAATGTCTCGTTGACTCAACCATGGGAGCGAACGGCTGGCGCACGATGCGGGGAAGGTTTTGATTCCCGGTGTAGAGAGAACAAGCAAAAATCGAACAATTCGTCAGGTTGACCATGGAAAGAATCCAAAGGATCAAAGAACTTTACCGGGAACTCAATGAAATTCACGACAAAATGAAACCGTTCTTGATACCGCAAAGCGTTGAAGAGCATCGTGAATGGACGCAAGAGGATGCTGATCAGCATCTAAGGCTCCACCGACGACAAGGGGAAATCATCAAGGAATTGGCTGATCTTGAGCGCGGACATATTTAACACGAATTCGGCGCCTTGACACTCCTCACCCGAATCATGCGAGGTGTCAGTTTAGAAACGCAAACGTCCCAGACTCGGTTAAGTCGTGGGACGCTTGTTCGACCAACCCTCCCCCCGCGACGCGGGAAGAACAAAAGACCAGCCCTCTCTTGCGCGGCTTGTCGACACCTTCTTGTGTACCGAGAAAATTAGCCGCGAAATCAGCGGAGCTTTGCTTCGCCGGCTAGATGAGGACATCTGCCCCTAGGTGGTTCGTGGTGGATCGTTCAGGATCGAGGCGTCGTCAGCCACCAGCGCCGCAGAGCCACCAGCGACCAGATACCCTCTACGATTCCGAAGGGCCAGGCTCCTTGCAGGAAGCCGTAAACTGAGCCCATAAGGCAAGCCGCGCTAAAAGCCAGGATGAACCAACGGCTCCGGTTTTCCAGGGCGTAAGTGACCAGCATCGCGGTCACGGCAAATAGGCCGAAGAGCGTGAGGCGGTTCATTTCTCGGCTCCTGGCGCGGCTCGTCTAGCGACTGACGTTGTATTGTGATCGTGGATTTTTCCATCTCACCACTACCGGGACGCCGAATCAAGGCTCACGTTCAGCTCCAGTACATTGACGCGCGGCTCGCCAAAGAATCCCCATTGTCTTCCCTGGATATGTTGGGCGACGAGAGTTCGAACCGCGTCTTCGCTCATGCCGCGCGCTTTGGCGATGCGCGGGACCTGGAACTCCGCCGAGGCTGGCGTGATGTCGGGGTCAAGTCCCGACGCAGAGGTTGTGACCATGTCGGCCGGTACGGGCCTGCCGGGGTTCTCGGCTTGCGCGCTGGCGACGTCACCGTTCACGCGATCGATGAGTTTCTGATTGGTAGGCCCAAAGTTGGTTCCGCCTGAACTGGTGGCATCATAGCCGTTGCCCGCCGCGGACGGTCGCGGGTGAAAATATCCTGCGCCCACGAAGGGTTGGGCGATGATACGCGAAGCCACAACGGTTCCGTTGCGCTGGACCAGTTGTCCGTTGGCCTTATCGCGAAAGAAAACCTGCGCGAGGGCGGTGACCACCAGGGGATAGACCAAGCCGAGCAGCACGGTGGTGACGATGGTCATGAGAACGGAAATTATGAGGTTCTTTTTCATAGCGATTCTCTTTGCTCAGGCCATCCCGATGCGGGTGATGACCATGTCAATCAGCTTGATTCCAATAAACGGAACGATGATGCCACCCACACCATAGATCAGCAGGTTGTTTCGCAGGAGCGCGGCGGCACCCATGGCGCGGTACTTCACGCCGCGCAGAGCCAGCGGGATCAGGGCGACGATGATCAGTGCATTAAAGATGACGGCGGATAGTATTGCCGATCCCGGCGTTTTGAGATGCATGATGTTGAGCGCGTTGAGCACCGGGAAAGTGCCGGCAAACATCGCCGGGATGATGGCGAAATATTTGGCGACGTCGTTGGCGATGGAGAATGTAGTCAGCGCGCCCCGCGTCATTAGCAACTGCTTGCCGATTTCGACGATCTCAATCAACTTGGTAGGATTCGAATCCAGGTCCACCATGTTTCCCGCTTCTTTCGCGGCCTGCGTACCGGTGTTCATGGCAACGCCGACGTCGGCCTGGGCCAGGGCCGGAGCATCGTTGGTGCCGTCTCCGGTCATGGCTACCAGCTTTCCGTCAGCCTGTTCCCGGCGGATCAGGTCCATCTTCTCTTTGGGCGTAGCCTGGGCGAGAAAGTCATCCACTCCGGCTTCGCGCGCAATGGCGGCGGCGGTGAGCGGATTGTCGCCTGTGATCATGACCGTGCGAATGCCCATGGCGCGAAGCTGGCTGAAGCGTTCCTTGATGCCGCCTTTCACGATGTCCTTGAGATAGATCACGCCCAGGGCGTGTTTGTTCTCCGACACCACCAGCGGCGTGCCGCCGGAGCGCGCGATTTGCTCGACCGTGGCCTGCACTTCTTTGGGCAGGCCGTTGCCGTTGACTGAGGAAATATATTTCGAAATCGCGTCGGAAGCGCCCTTGCGGATCTCGCGCCCATCCAGATTGACGCCTGACATCCGGGTCTGCGCGGTAAATGGTACGAAATGCGTCTGGTGCGCGGCCAGGTCGCGGCCACGGAGGCCGTACCTTTCTTTTGCCAGGACCACAATCGAGCGGCCTTCCGGGGTCTCATCCGGAAGCGATGACAGCTGCGCGGCGTCGGCGAGTTGAGCTTCCGTCACGCCGGGCGCGCAGACAAACTCCGCCGCCTGCCGATTTCCCAAAGTGATGGTTCCGGTCTTATCCAGCAGGAGAGTATTGACATCGCCGGCCGCTTCGACGGCGCGCCCCGACATGGCCAGGACGTTGTGCTGCACCAGTCGGTCCATGCCGGCAATGCCAATGGCGGAAAGCAATCCGCCGATCGTAGTCGGAATCAGGCAGACCAGCAACGAGACCAGAACGAAAACCGTTTGAGGCGATCCGGAATAGATGGCGAAGGGTTGCAGCGTGACAACGGCCAGCAGAAAAATAATCGTCAAACCAGCCAGCAAGATGTTGAGTGCGATCTCATTCGGCGTCTTCTGGCGCTCGGCGCCCTCGACCAGCGCGATCATGCGATCGAGGAACGTCTCTCCGGGATTGGAGGTGATTTTGATCTTGAGGTTGTCGGAGAGCACGCGCGTGCCGCCGGTCACGGCGGAGCGGTCTCCTCCGGCCTCGCGAATCACGGGCGCAGATTCGCCTGTGATTGCGGACTCGTCTACTGACGCGACTCCTTCCGTGATTTCACCGTCACCCGGAATGAACTCGCCCGCGGAGACCGATACCATGTCACCGGAGCGCAGCTTCGAGCTGGCGATCTTTTCGATCATGCCATCTGGCAGGACTCGATTGGCAACTGTTTCAGACCGGGCTTTTCGCAGAGCATCCGCCTGGGCTTTGCCGCGGCCTTCCGCCATGGCTTCCGCGAAATTGGCGAACAGCACCGTAAACCACAGCCAGAGCGTGATCTGGAGATTGAAGCCAAACTCGCCCTGGTGGCGCATTACATCGCGCACCAGCAGGACGGTGGTCAACACACTGCCAACTTCCACCACGAACATGACGGGATTGCCCATCATGTTCTGCGGATTCAGTTTCAGCACCGAGTCCCAGACCGCGCGTTGCACGATCTTCAAATCCCAAATCGCTTTGCCTTTTTTCTCTGCCATATTTCCTCAGAACGTCTTTCCGGTTTGCATCAACAGGTGTTCAAGAATCGGTCCCAGACTCAACGCGGGAAAGAACGTCAGAGCACCCACAATCACAATCACGCCCACCAGCAGAATGCTGAACAAGGGTGTGGTTACCGGGAACGTGCCCAACGACGGCGGAACGTATTTCTTCTTGGCCAGGTTCCCGGCAATGGCCAGCATGGGAAGAATCATGAAAAACCGCCCGATCAGCATCGTCATCCCGCCGGCGATGTTGTACCAGGGCGTGTTTCCGCTCAGTCCACCGAAGGCGGAGCCGTTATTGCCGGCCATCGAAGTGAAGGCGTAAAGCATCTGCGTGAGGCCGTGAGGCCCCGCATTGCTGATGCTGGAAGTCCCGAATCCGTTGACGGACGAAATACCGGTCAGCACCAGGATGATCAGTGGAAAGACTAATGTCACCAACATCGCCATCTTCACGTCGTAGGCTTCGATTTTCTTTCCCAGGTACTCCGGTGTACGTCCCACCATGAGGCCCGCGATGAACACGGAGAGCACGACGTAGATCAGAATTCCGTACAGGCCGGCGCCCACTCCTCCAAATACGGTTTCACTGAGCATGATGTTGGCCAGAGGCACCATCCCTCCCAGTGGAGTGAAGGAATCGTGCCAGCCGTTGATGGCGCCGCAGCTCGCATCGGTGGTGATGGTGGCAAACAGCGTGGAGTCAGCAATGCCGAAGCGGACTTCCTTGCCTTCCATGTTGCCGCCCGACTGCATCAGGCTGGCATGCTGGTCCACTCCCTTGAGCAAAGGATTGCCTTTGGCTTCCGCCCAGTACGCTGTGGTCGCACCCACCACAAAAAGAATTGCCATGGCCGCCCAGACCGCCCAGCCATGACGCTGCGATCCCGTCATGCGGCCCAGAGTGTAGGTCAGCCCCGCCGGGATCACGAAGATTGAAAGCATCTGCAAATAGTTGCTGAGAGGTGTGGGATTCTCGAAGGGATGGGCGCTGTTGGCGTTGAAGAAACCGCCGCCGTTTGTGCCCAGCATCTTGATCGCTTCCTGGGACGCAACCGGTCCCTGCGCGATCACCTGGTCGGTGACCGTGTCCATCACCGGCTTACCGTCGGTGCCCACAACCGGCTTGCCATCAGCGACTCTTTGCACCTGCTGTGGTTCGACCAGTTTCACCGTGTCATACGGTCTGAAGTTCTGCACCACGCCTTGCGAAACCAACACCAGCGCGAAGACGATGCAGGCCGGCAGCAGAACCCACAGGGTGGTGCGGATAAGATCCACCCAGAAATTACCGATGGTGTGTTTTTCCCGGCGTGAGATGCCGCGAATGAATGCAATCGCAAGCGCGATTCCGACTGCGGCGGAGGCGAAGTTGTGATACGCCAGCCCAGCCATCTGGGTGAGATAGCTCATGGTGGCTTCGCCGCCATAGTTCTGCCAGTTGGTGTTGGTGGTGAAAGAGGCAGCGGTATTAAAGGCGAGATCGGGAGCCAGCGCAGCAAATTTCTGCGGATTCCAGGGCAGGAGTTGCTGTGAGCGTTCGATCAGGTACAGCACCAGCATGGAAACGCCGCTGAACAAGAGCACAGAGAACGCGTATTCCGTCCAGCGCATCTCGTGCCCTTCGTCCACCAGGGTCAGGCGATACAAGAGTCGCTCAACGGGACGCAACACCGGGTCTAGAAATGTTCGCTCGCGGCTGAACACACGCGCCAGGAACACTCCCACCGGCTTGGTGAGCGCCAATATAACGGCGAGATAAGCGATGATCTGGAGCCAGCCATTTACAGTCATTGGAATTAGAACCTCTCTGGTCTGAGCAGTGCGTACAGCAGATAGACCATCAGTCCTGCACTCACGACCAGCATGATGATTGATTCAGCATCCATGGTATTTCACCTCAGCGAATCCGATCGCAGAACTTCACATACGCAATAGAAATCAGAAAGAAGGCAACCGATACTGCGACGAAAATAATGTCTCGCATGTCTTGTATTCTCCGATTCGTGTCCGGATTCAGCCGGAGCGATAGCGGCGTTCGGTGCTGAATTCGAGTTCTTGCGTCGGCGTGCCGAGCCTCAACACCTGAAGCGGGCCAACTTCGGCCTGCCGTCTGCGGAGGCCGCCATCGGAAGCGAGAGCGGTCGTGATTCTGACAACCCCAATGGCAAGATGGGCCGCAGAATTTACCGCAGTCTTGCGATATCCAGCGTCAACCCAGGCCGTATCTGCCGGATAGTGTAGTCCGGAACAGTGACGCGCATACTTCACCTGCATTTTCTTCTCGTCAAGGGTCAGCGCGACCAGAAAGCGGATCATGAAAGCTGCGCCCAGGACACACAACAGGAGCATGACGAAGGTGGCAGGACTCGTAACTGTCTCTAAGTGAAGCATTGTGATCTCTTACTAGCATTGGATTGTTTTGGACATAAAGTTTGTATAAGAAGTGCGTAAAAAATTCGTAAAGCGAGCCATTAGGCTGAATAAGAATGACTTAAGAGGAGAAGGTATGCAGCCGCAAGCGTCCTCGCTCGAGCGGCAACAGCCCTGAGGGTTTAGTGCGGCGGGAAGTGAACGTAGCGCGTCCGCCGAGGAGCCTAATTTCAGGCTTCGCCGGCAGGTTCGAAGCGGTATCCGACCCAGGGTTCGGTGATGATGTAATGTGGCGTGTCGGCGGCGTCTATTTTCTTGCGGAGCTGTCCGACCAGCACGCGCAGGTGTTCCGGCTGTTCCAGGCTGTTGGGGCCCCAGATGGCAAGAAGCAGGGTCCGATGCGTGACCACCCGGCCGGCGTGCCTGGCCAGATAAAGCAGAAGTTCGAATTCCTTGGGAGTAAGCCGGACTTCGCTGTTCCGCACCATGACCCGAAATGCGTCCGCATCGATTTTGAAGTCGCCGATGGCAATGGTTCGCTGGGACGCATCCTCGGTCGGCTTCGTCCGGGCCAGGTTTCTGCGCACCCGCGCCAGCAGTTCGTCCATGCCGATCGGCTTGGTGACATAGTCGTCGGCGCCGGCGTCGAGCGCCTCGACTTTGGTCTTTTCCTCGCCCTTGACGGAGAGCACGATGATCGGGCAAGGCGGACTCCGCGCGCAGCTGGCGGCACAGTTCGATGCCATTCATGTTGGGCATGGAAATGTCGGTGATCACCAGATCGGGCTGCCACTCTCGCGCCGACGCGAAGGCCGCTGTGACCGTCATCGGCGGTGCGGACTTCGTAGCCGCTGCCGGTCAGAGCGGTGCGCAGGACGCGCGTGATCTGCGGCTCGTCATCCACCACCAGGATGCGTTTCTTATCGGCCATAGGAGTTCAAGAGGATTGCTGTGTGACGATGTGGACGTCCACCGGCGGCGCGTCCCGGAGAAATTTGTGGATGGCATTCAGATACAGGTATCGCTTCCAGCCCTTCACCGCAGAGTGGCCGAACACGACCTGGGTGATGTGTTTCTCCCGCACGAATCCGGCAACCGCTTTCGCCACTGTCGGCGACTTCAGTTTGACCACCTGGGCGCCCACCGCTTCGGCAAAGCGAATGTTCGACGCGAGGGAACGCTGGTTGGCTTCGTTGTCGTCCACTCCAATGTCCACGTAGACGACGTACAACTCTCCGTCCAGTCGCTTCGCCATGCGGGCCGCGCGGGCAATCAGTTGCTGCGCCGCCGGATTGGAACTGATCGCGACCGCAAATCTTTCCCGTATCCCCAGGTTGCGCTCGCCGCCCTCCTTGTCGAGATAGGTTTCGAGACTGCGGTCAACTTCCTGGGCCACTTCCTGCAGCGCCAGTTCGCGGAGCGCAATCAGGGTTCCCGGGCGGAAAAAATTCGAGAGCGCCTTCTCAACCCGGTCGAGCGGATAAATATCGCCGCGCCGCATGCGGGTCTGCAGCGCTTCCGGCGTGAGGTCGGCCATGACCACTTCCCGCACTCGCTTCATGACCCAGTCGGGGACAGTCTCCCGCACCGTGACGCCGCTGATTCGCTGCACGCTGGGAGCGACACTCTCCAGGTGCTGGACATTCATGGTGGTCAGAACGCAAATGTCGTCGTCCACCAACTCCAGAACATCTTCGTAGCGTTTGCGGTGCCGGCTGCCTTCGATGTTGGTGTGGGCCAGTTCATCCACCAGTACCACCGCCGGTTTGCGGGCCAGAATTGCGTCGAGGTCCATCTCCTCGAAGACGGTGCCTTTGTATTCCAGTTTTTTTCGGGGGACGGTTTCGAGCTTCTCGGCCAGTTCAACCACGCCTTTGCGTCCGTGGGTCTCGACGATGCCGATGACTACATCTTCGCCGCGGCTCTTGCGCCGGATGGCCTCGCTCAGCATGTTGTAGGTTTTTCCCACGCCGGGCGCGTATCCCAGAAACAGTTTGAGCGTGCCGCCTTTTTTTTCCGGCGCGGCTTCTTCAAGCCATTGCTCTGGAGTCTTGGCCATTGCCGCCTATTGTCGTAGACGGCGTTCGATTTGTCGATATCGGCTACAATCGCTGATCGTGAATCAGTCAGCGCTCAGGATGGGACTTCGTTTTGCTGCGTGCGCAGCCGCGCTGTTCCTGGTGGTGCGTCTCTACACCCGGGTCATTCACGTGAACCCTACTACGGTTGCGCTGACGTTTCTGATTTCGGTCCTGATCGTGTCGGCGGTGTGGGGTCTTGCGTTACGCGTTGTTCACCGCGTTCGTCGCGGCGGCGGCCTTCAACTACTTCTTTCCTGCCGCCCACCGGCACCTTCACCATCGCCGACACGCAAAACTGGATCGCCCTCTTTGCCCTCCTGACCACCGCCGTGATCGCCAGTGAATTGTCAGACCGGGCACGAAGGCAGACGGACGAGGCAGTCGGCCGGCGGCGTGAACTCGAACGGCTTTACAGCTTCAGCCAGCAATTGCTGACGGCTGACAACGTTCTGCAACTGCTGAATGCCGTGCCCCACCACGTGGTCGAATCGTTCGGCGTATCCGCAGCCGTGGTCTATGTTCCGGACAAGGGCAACATCTATCGCTCGGGAATCGAAGTGCCCGAGCTGGACGTGGACCAACTCAAATCCATCATTGCGCGCGGCGAGCCGATGGTGGACAGCGCCCGCAACCTGAGCTATCACACCGCTGAAGATGGGCGTGAGGACGGTCGGCGCGATCGGCGTGGCTGGAAATCTTTCCCGGCAAACCCTGGCCGCCATGGGAAGCCTGATCGCCATCGCGGTGGAGCGCGCCAATGCGGTGGAGACCCTGGCCCGTTCTGAAGGCGGCGCGCGAAGGCGAACGGTTGCGTTCCGCCATTCTCGATTCCGTCACCCACGAGTTTCGAACTCCTCTGACTTCGATCAAGGCCTCGATTACCAGCCTGCTCTCCACCACCGGCCTGAGTCCCGACGATCGCCAGGAATTGATGACGGTGATCAACGAAGAGAGCGATCGCCTGAACCGGCTGGTCGGGCGAGGCCGCGGAGGTGGCGCAACTCGAGTCCCACGAATTCCAGCTCGACCTCCAGGAGTGTCGTGTGCTTGATCTGGTGCAGGCCGCGCGTGGGCGAGGTCAAACAAGTTCTGGGCAAGCATCCCATGGAGATCAGGGTGCCGCAAGACATTACGGTGCGTCTGGACGCGGACCGGATCAAGGAAGTCCTCGTCCAGTTGCTGGAGAATGCCGCCAAGTATTCGCCGCCCGAATCTCCCATCCGGATCACGGCCGAGTTGAAAGGCGCCAACCTCGAAGTCAGTGTCGCCGACCAGGGCGCCGGGATTGATGACATGGAACAGGTCCTGATTTTTGACAAGTTCTATCGCGGCAAGAATCAGCGCTACCGGGTGCAGGGCACAGGCATGGGATTGGCCATCGCGCGCGCGATTGTCGAAGCCCACGGCGGCAAAATCGGGGTTACCAGCCAACTGGGGTGTGGCTCGGTGTTTTATTTTCTTTTGCCGGTGCGGCCAGTAGGGCGCCCGGCTTTGGCGCTCGGATGACGCGCCATCCCGGCCGGTCGGGACGCGATGGCGCAGCAGCACCAGCGCAGTGACGTCGTTGTGAGCGGGCGGCGCCTCCATGAATTTCTCAGCAGACTGAAGAATCGCCAGGCACAAGTCCTGTGCGGTGAGGGCGGACGCTCCCTGGAAACTTTGTCTTCGCGCCTTCCAGACCAAATTCCTCGTCGTTGTGCTCAGCTTCGACAATTCCGCGGGACACCAGCAAAAGCGCCGCCCCCGGCTCCAGCGCGCAGGTCGAGGCGCTCTGCGTGGCATGGGAGAAGATGCCGAGCGGCAGGCCGCTTGCCTCCAGCTGGGTGATCCCGGAGTCGTCGCGTAGGAGAGCCGGCGTGTGCCCGGCGTTGGTGTAGCAGACCGTTCCCAGGTCCTCGTTGTAGCAACCGATAAATGCGGGACAGCTGCGAATGCCGCCGGCAACTTCCAGGATGGTACGGTTCACTTCGTGGCAAAGCCCCACCATCGCTTCGGCCTCGTTGAAGTCCTTTCCCGCAAAAAGCTTGGGAGCGATGAGTTCGAAAGGTATTCTGAGCTGCGATCAGGATTTCTCGCGTGTCCTCTCGCGACCGGCCAGGTCGAACAGGCCGAACAGCACCCGGGACGGGCCGACGCGCAGGAATTCGTAGAAGTCGCCGGCCACGCGCTGGCTGTGGTACACAGCGGCGATTTCCGCGCCGCGCAGCAACGGCACGTCGGAATGCCGCGGATCGGCAGGCGGCACTCATTTTACCGGCGCTTGAACAGGGAGCGTACCAGATCCGCCGGGGGCACGGTCAGTACGCGAATGATTTCGGATCTTCGTGTCATAGGTTCACTGGCCTAACAGGTTCACTGCCCTGACCTTCTTGCTCGACCCCTCGAGCAGGACCGGCCGTCGGAGCGTCTCGGGTGCGGTGTACCTGCCCCATGCAGCCTTTTTCGGCATTTCTTGCCGGGAGCGTTAGTGATGGTCGGGACACGCCGGCGGCGATTTGTCAGGCGGTATAGATCAACTATACGCACGTCGGCGTTGACAGTATCTCTACGGGGTCTGGGGACGTCGGGAAACCGACTTTAAGCAATTCTTTTAACTGCGAGATTCCGGCGATGACACAATTCGCCAGTGGTTCTGGCCTGAGGCTCTACATGCAAGATGCTGGGAGATGTGGGGCCTCAGGCCACCTAGGATCGTTCCTGTGCGGTTCACTTCTGCTTCGTCTGGTTCTCTGTAACCTTTGAGCTCAGCTGTAGTTCGGCATCGGCTTGTAGCCCGGTGGTGCCGGTTCTCTGGCACGACCGAGCTATTTACGCCGAATCAGAAAGAAATCTAGGCTGCGGTTGAGCAGTTCTGGGGGAGGGCTGTTCGACGGGCGTCCCAAGACTCAAACCTGGGTCTGGGGCGCTTTCGTTTTTACGCCTAGGGAACGAGCGGGTCAGTAGCGCCGGCGTCCCGCCGCCTGTCTGATGGGCGTGCCGCCGACCCATCGGGCCGGCCGGGAAGGCCGGCGATGGCTTGACGCCGGAATGTGCAAATCCCAAAGCTGGTAGCAAATTCCGCGGACACGCCGAGTGCGTTCGAAGTCAGAGCTGTATTCGGTACTAAGTGACACCATCCACGTGGGTTACGAGGAGTCTAGCCTTCCGCTGCAATCATGACTGTGCGTTGCAGGTCACGTCCCAAAATGGGACTGACCATCGCTTCCACAAGCTTTCCACAGGATGTGGAAGCGGAGTTGTAGTGAAAATTTAGATGGAGGAGTGCCCTATTCCGGCTTCTCCCATGCCGTCCTGGGCCATGGATTCAAAGCGGGTGGACCGCTTGACGAACGCCATCTTTACCCGGCCGGTGGGGCCGTTGCGTTGCTTGGCGATAATGATCTCGGCGACGCCGTCCAGTTCGGGTTCGTCGGGCTTGTAAACCTCTTCCCGAAAGATGAACGCCACGACGTCGGCGTCCTGCTCGATCGATCCCGATTCGCGCAGGTCGGCGAGTTGAGGGCGGTGGTCGCCGCCCCGACTCTCGGGAGCGCGGCTTAGCTGGGAGAGCGCCACCACCGGAACCTTGAGTTCCTTGGCCAGTCCCTTGAGTCCCCGCGAGATGGCGGACACTTCCTGGGTGCGGTTTTCGTAGCGCCGGCTGCCGCCCGACATGAGCTGCAGGTAATCCACGATGATCAGATCGAGTCTGCCCTGCGACTGCTGCAGGCGACGCGCCTTGGCGCGCATTTCGCTGAGGCTGATGCCCGGCGTGTCATCGATGAAAATAGGCGCATGCGCCAGTTGCTCCATGGCCTGGACGACTTTGTCCATATCGTCGCGCCACAGCGAACCGGTGCGCATCTTGTGCGAGTCTACTCGCGCCTTCGAGCAAAGCAGGCGAAGCAGCAGCGCCTCTCGCGACATTTCCAGGGAAAACATGCCGACCACTTTCTGGTCCTCGATGGAGGCGTTTTCGGCAATGTTCATGGCGAAAGCAGTCTTCCCCATGGAGGGCCGGGCCGCGATGATGATGAGATCGGAGCGCTGCAGGCCGCTGGTCATCTCGTCGAGATCGGTGTAGTGCGTGGCCAGTCCGGTAATGCGCTGGCCGCGCTGCAGCAGTGCGTCAACCGATCCGAAAGATTCCTTGACGATTTCCTGCACGCCCATGAAGCCGCGACCGATACGCTTTTCCGAGAGCTGAAGAATGGCGGCTTCGACGTCGTTAAGAACTTCTTCGGCGGGATCGCTCTGGTCGGCGGCGCGGGCAATGGCGGAATTGGCGGTGTGGATCAGTCCGCGCAACAACGCCTTGTCGCGAACAATCTTGATGTAGTGCTCGATGCTCGGGCGGTCGGGGACGCCGTCCACCAGGCCCGAGATGTAACCAACGTCGCCGATGGCCTCGAGTTCCTTGTGGCGGTCGAACTCTTCGACCAGCGTGATCATGTCGATGGGCCGGGACGACTCGGCCAGGTCCATCATGCGGGTGTAAATGCGGCGGTGGGAGTCGAGAGAAAAATCTTCCGGCTTGAGATGCTCGGCCGCCTGGTTGTAAGAAAAATTGTCCAGCAGGATGGCGCCGAGAATGGAACGTTCGGCTTCAACGTTGGCCGGAAGGCTGTGCGCGAGACTGTAGTCGGTGGTTGCCAAGATTTTTTATCGGTAAAGAAGATTAACTTCGAAATGCGAAAGCGATACTAGCCGTCGCGACGGTTGTGGACGCCCGCAACATCCTCGGAAAACCGGGAACAAACCGATTATTTTCGGCGGCATACGTGCTAAGGCAGTATAGGAGAACAAAAAGCGAATGATCAAGTGCAAATATGGTGGCTCGCGGTATAGATGGGAGTTTCACTTGATCCGTGCGAATCCGCGAAAATTCCGTGGCAAGAAAAAGTTCAAAAATAAATGCGGCCCAGGCCAGCCACCTGGGCCGCATTGCTCGTGAGTGCGACGCCAACAGGTTTCACCGCATTAAGCGGCAAATTGTGAACTCAGGAAACCGCACTCCCGAAGGAGCGCACGTTCACTGAGACACCCTGCGGGCAATCTATCCGCGAATACTAGATTCGCAGACATTGGCCCGCGGCGATTGCGTAAGCGGGCGGCGCCAGTCCACCTTTTTGGGGAAGGACTCTCTGAGGAGGCCGCAACGCCCGAGTTCCCTGGAACGCGCCGAAGCGCATTTCTGAAAACCCTCCCGGTGGTTCACCCTCGAGAACCACCGGTCACCGCCAGCTCTGTTACAGTCGCGAGCAGACTCAATGCAACTCACGCTTGCACTGTGAGCACTGTGCGCGAATATCGGAGTCACGCGCAACGGAAAATTGATGTTTGCTTGTGCAGAAACTGTGGAGGATGAGACTTCCTTGTGGAAAGGGAAGGAAAAGTGGAGAGAATTCGGCCCCAGGTCTACACGGATGAGCACACCGTTATCGACGAATCAGAAATATTGCCCTAGAAAGCGAAAAGCCCCGAGAGTCACTCGGGGCATGAACAGTGATACTGGAACGCTGCCTGCATGTGAATCACGATCCTGCGGATGGGCTTGTCAAGCTTTCGCAGCAAATGCGAGTGACCGCGGAGGGCGAGGGATTCGAACACTAGTGCCTGACTAGGTCACTCGACGGCTTCGCAGGCAGCGGCCAGTACCCACTGGCAACACCCTTCCAGATGCTGTCCGGCTACATCAATCATATTCCTGGTTCTCGCAGATCGAATGCAAGCCGCCCAGAATTATCTTGGAATCGGTGCTAATTCGGGAAAGAAGAAGGGCACGACCGAAGCCGTGCCCTCAAATCCGTGCAGATTCGCGCCAATCCGTGGCTGGTTCTAGTCGCGAACTCCATCCAGAAACGCCCGCAACTTACGCGAGCGTGATGGATGCCGCAATTTCCGCAGCGCCTTCGCCTCGATTTGGCGAATGCGTTCGCGAGTCACCGCAAACGACTGGCCTACTTCTTCGAGCGTGTGCTCCGAACCGTCTTCCAGACCAAAGCGCATCTTGATGACTTTCTCTTCGCGCGGTGTGAGCGTGCGCAGCACCTGCGAAGTCTGGTCTTTCAAGTTGACGTTGATCACGGCCTCGGCCGGCGAAACGACGGCGCGGTCTTCGATGAAGTCGCCCAGATGCGAATCTTCCTCTTCGCCGATCGGCGTTTCGAGAGAGATAGGTTCCTGTGCGATCTTCAGCACCTTGCGCACTTTCGCGACTGGAATGTCCATGCGCTTGGCGATTTCTTCCGACGTCGGTTCGCGTCCCAGTTCCTGCACCAGCTGCCGCGAGGTGCGGATCAGCTTGTTGATCGTCTCGATCATGTGCACCGGAATACGAATCGTACGCGCCTGATCGGCAATGGCACGAGTAATCGCCTGCCGAATCCACCAGGTGGCATAAGTCGAAAACTTATACCCGCGGCGGTATTCGAACTTGTCGACGGCTTTCATCAAACCGATGTTGCCTTCCTGGATCAGGTCCAGGAATTGCAGACCGCGGTTGGTGTATTTTTTCGCGATGGAAACTACCAGGCGGAGGTTGGCCTCGATCAGCTCTCGCTTGGCCTGCTCCGCATCCATGTCCCCCTGGATGATTTCCCGTTGGGTCCGCTTGAGTTCCTGAAAGGAAACGCCAGCTTCGCCCTCCAGTTTCTCCAGCTCAGAGCGGACGGAACGCGACTGGCGGCGATATTCCTTTTTCTGGTCTTCGCTGCGCGTCGCTTCCGCCTTGCGTTCCAGGTTCTGGGATTGCCGGTCGAGCGACCGCATGGTGTCGACCGTCTTGTTGACCCGGTCGATCAGGCGCTTGCGCTCGGCGTTGGTGAAGCCCAGCTTGCGGACGCACAGAGAAACGGCCACAACGGCGCGCGCCAGGTTCAGGCGGTAGCGCCGGTAGTCCTTGGGGCGCTTCTTCTGGGAGACCGTGGCGAACTTCTCGATCAACTGGCTGGCCTTTTTGTAGGCCTTGGCCAGGTCGTCGATCTTTCCGGTGAATTCCTTCAGACGGTTCTGGAGGATCTCGTCGGTGATCTCCTCCTCGTCGAAGGTGACCACTTCCTTGATGGAGCGGACGCCCTTCTTGAGGTCCTCGCCCATCGCCAGCAGTTCGTTGATGACGATCGGCGAGCGCGAGAGCGCTTTCAGCACCCGCAGTTGCCCGCGCTCGATGCGCTTGGCGATTTCAACTTCGCCTTCGCGCGTGAGCAGCGGAACAGTTCCCATCTCGCGCAGATACATGCGGACGGGATCGTTGGTTTTTTCCAGAGCGCCGGGCGTGAGGTCGAGTTCGACGTCCTCGCCGGCTTCTCCTTCTTCTTCGAACTTCTTATCGAGCGCGGAGGAGGGAAGCTTCGGTCCCTCGAGCACATCGATGCCCTGCGTACCAATGGTGGTCAGCAGATCGTCCAGGTCCTCGGGAGAGTGCACGTCGTGCGGGATAAGGTCGTTGACCTGGTCATAGGTCAGATATCCCTTCTCTTTACCTGTGTCGATCAGCTTTTTAATGTCGTCGTACTTGTCGTCAAGAGCCAAGACGGATTACCTTCTTTTCGTCCTACGGAAAGGACAGAGAGCGTTTTTAGCGGTGGGAACGTGAAAGCGGCGAGCTGCGCGCCGGGCACAAACCTTCGAATTATAGCATCGGATGGGTTTAGTGGATATCAGCGATAGGCTGATTTTTGACACACCCCGTCCATGTTCCCGTCAACTGTTGAATTTAGATGTTATCGAACTCGATTTAGTTTCATAGTGTTTTGGCGGCTATGCCGGGCGGGCCACGGGACCGTCGTCCGCCAGGCTGGGGTCCATAAGGGCCCGCTTGAGCCGCATTTTTTCCTCTAAAAGGGCCTGAATCTGGCCGGCATCCTGTCCTCGGGTGGCTTGCAATTCCCGCTGCACCCGTTCCAGCTTCCTCCTGAGTTGGATGCGCCGCAGGGCCCGCACCGCGCCCTCCAGCCGTTCGGCGGAAAGCTCTTCGTCGTCCTTCATGAGGATGGAGGCCAGCAGGTTGCGGTCGCCTTCCGGCAAGGGCAGGTCGGTGACATGAGTCGCCTCGGACCTGAGCAAGACTTCGATCAGCGACTCGGCGGCCACCCCTTGGTGCAGACCCTCGCTCTTGAGGGCAAACTGGGCCTGGCGGCACGGGATCGAACTCCTCTTCGACGCCCTCGCGGGCCGGAAAGATGCGCTTCGGAGGTCTGCATCTCGGTGGCCGAGACCAGCGCCCGGATCAATATTTTTTCCGCATCCGTGATTTGCGTTTCCGCCGGGGCCTTCAGAGCTGGCGGTGGACCGGTTGGCGGCGGCGTGTTTCAACTCCTGGCGCAGGACGGACGAGTCGATGCCCAGCTTCTGCGCCATCTCCCGCGCCAGTTCGTCGCGCACGATGCGGCTGGGCACGCGCTGGATGTGAGGCAGCAGATAGTTCACCGCCTTCACCTTGCCTTCGGCGCTGCGCACCGGGAACTGGGCGCGGGCCCGCTCGATCAGATAGTCGAAATACTTCTGCGAATTCCTGCAGTGCGCCGGCGTAGGCATCTTTCCCCTTGCGCCGAATAAACAGGTCGGGATCGAATCCCGATTCCAGGGTAAGAACCTTGACTTGAAATTCTTCTTCGACCAGCAGACCGAGAGTGCGTTCGGTGGCCTTGGCGCCAGCCGTGTCCGGATCGAAATTGACCACGACGTTTTTCGTGAAGCGTCCCAACAGCCTGGCCTGCAGCTCGGTGAAGGCGGTACCCGAGCTGGCGATCACGTTGTGGAAGCCGGCGGCAAAGACCGAAATGCAGTCCATCTGCCCTTCGACCAGGATGGCGTAGTCCAGCTTGCGAATCGCTTCTTTCGCCTGATCGAGATTGAACAGCACCCGCGACTTGGAGTAGATCGCGGTCTCGGGCGAATTCAAATATTTGGGTCCAGCCTTCTCATCGGCCGAAAGGGTGCGGCCCGTGAAGGCAATCACGCGCCCGGCTTCGTTGGTGATGGGAAACATGACGCGGTTGCGGAATTTGGAGTACATGGCGGCAACAGTCGCTGGCCCTGGCTCCGCTCAGGGCAGGCTGAAACCGGTCGTTGGTCGTTGGCTTAACATCCGCGAGATCAGCTTGCGTCCCTGCCCCAGCTTCGTCATCCCGAGCGGAGTCGAGGGACCTTGTGTTTTGCTGAGGGCTGACGTCCGACGTCTGACGTCCGCTTTCCGTCCTTCCACGAAAACACGCCGCTCTCCCGCAACACTTCTTCATCGAACTCGCCCTTCAAACGGTCGCGCAGGATAAACCCCGAATCCGGCGCAAAGCCGATGCGGAAGGCTTTGATCACGTCTTCGTTCAATCCCCGCCCGACCAGATATTCGCGCGCATGCGCTCCTTCCGGCCGCTTCAGATATTCCTGGAACAAGGCGCAGGCACGCTCATGGACATCGAGCAGCACAGTGCGGAGCCTGGCTTCCCTGGCCTCAGCCGGACTCGAGTAGCTGATCTTGGGCAGCGCGATCCCCAGCTTCTGCGCCACTGTCCGCACGGCTTCGGGGAAAGTGATGTTCTCGACCTTCTGAACAAAGCTGAAAACGTCGCCGGAGACGCCGCAGCCGAAGCAGTGATAAAACTGCCGCGTGGCATGGACCGAGAACGACGGAGTCTTCTCGTTATGAAAAGGACAGAGCCCGGAGTAGTTCTGCGCCCCAGCCTTCTTCAGCTTGACGTAGTCGCCGACGATGCGAACGATGTCCGCCTGCTGCTTGACGGTTTCCTTGAAGTCGCTGGATTCGGTCATGGATGGAGGCACAGCTGTCCGCAGGAATTGTGAGGCTGAAAGCCGCTCGATTTGAATATACCGGAACGAGATTGTTGTGGAGAAGCTGTGGAAGTCACTCTAATCCCGTTGACCGGCGAGGAAAACTCTGCCGATCGCGTGGAGAAAGCAAGATGCTTACGGCATCTGGAACGCTCCGCGATTGAGGATGTTCGCCACCCAGTCGGCGTGGGGGAGACGGCAAGCGGCAAGTGCTTTTAGTTCCTTGTCAACGTCGTAGTCCACGCGCCGGATTTCTGGCTTGGACCCGTCCAGCAAGAGGTATGCAGCGCGGCGATCGCCATCGTAGGAAAGACTCACGCTGCCGGTGTTGGCCACCGTCATCCGTCCGAGGGCCCTAATATGCGGGCGATGGATGTGCGCGTAGATGGCGATTGCCTGGCCGAGTGGTCCGTAGACCGACTCCAACTCGGCATCGCTCGACTCCGGCAGGGGAGCGCGCCAGGAGCTTTCCGGACTGCCATGGACGAGAGCCATCGGGCCATGAATCTGGCTTTGCGGCAAACCGCGCAGCCAGTTAAGTCTCTCTTCGCCAAGGGATTCGCGCGTTGCGGTCGCCATCTCGGCGATCACCGCGAACCAAGGCTGTAGCTGGCGTGATCGCTCAGAGAACTTCGTGAGGCAATCGGGCGTAATCAGCATCTCGTCGGTATTGCCAAGGACGCCCGGCCATCCCAGGTCCCGAACGCGATCCACAATCTCGGCGGGGCTGGCTCCGGCGTCAGCCAGATCGCCACCGTGGAAGATCAAGTCGGGAGAAATTTTCCGCAGGTCCGCGAGGACGGCCTCAAATGCGGTTCGGTTGCCGTGGATGTCGGATACGATTGCGATCCGCATCGCTTCTCCGTATCGGGTCCGATGTCCGAGGTCCGGCGGCCGTCTTACTCGTACGCCAACGCGTCGATGGGATCCTTCTGCGCCGCTTTATAAGCCGGGTACAGTGCCCCCAGGATGCTGCCGACGATGGCGATTCCAGTGGAGCGCAGGATCCATCCGCCGGTCACAACTACCGGCAACGTGGGCAGACGGTAGTGGATCGCTGCTCGCGCGGCCAGACTGACCAGGACTCCGACCACAATGCCGCCGACTGGCCAGCAGCACCGTTTCCCGCAGAATCACGTCTACGATGTACAGCTTCGAGGCCCCGATGGATTTCAGGATACCGATTTCACGGGTGCGTTCCATGACTGCGGTGTACATCGCCTGGAAGATGACGATAAAGCCGATGACCACGGAAATGCCGATGACCACATTGATGAACGTGGACAGGCCGGGATAGCTGTTCACCGTCATCATGGAGAGATATTCCCGCATGGAGCGGAGCCGAATAGTTCTCCAGCCCCTGCACGCTCTTTACCTCTTGCACCACCGCATCTGCGTTTGCCGGATCGTCCAGCTTCACGTAGAACACCGAGGCCTTGCCTTCGCTGCCAATTAGATCCTGCAGCGTGCTCATCGGCAAAAACTTGCGCGCTCCCCGGCCATGCTCCACGATGCCTGCGACGCGGAAAGGATGATTGAGGATCTCGATGGTGGAGCCCACTTTCACATGCTGCGACTGGGCAAAAAAGTCATCCACCAGGCAATCGTTCGGCCCCTGAAAGGGTCCGCCGCGGAGGTAGTGAAACGGGACCAGTTCCTCAAACGTTTTGAGATCGATTCCGTAGATGACTTCGAGGTTTTTGGTAGTGGTGAGCTGCCAGATGACAGGCGCCACCACGCTGACGTGGGGCAATTTCTCAATTATCGCCGCCGATCTTGATGGACATCGGGGCATTGCTTACGCCCGCCATGAAAGAAGTGTTGGGGGGCTGCACGATGACATCAGCGCCGATGCCGGCCTGGCGTTGCCGGGCGTCATTCAGCATGCCGACGGACAGGCCCACGATCAGCAGGATCAGCGTCACTTCGAGCGCGATGGCCACAATGCTGATCAGCGACCGAATGGGCCGGTGCACCAGGTTGGCGACGATCATTTTGTTCATCATGGAGTGCTAGTCGTCCGTCGTCGGTCTTTGGTCGTCAGAGGGCAGCTTCTAGCCTCTAGGCATTGCCCTCGGTATTCAGCAGCAAGGCGTTAGCCATCGACAGGCCTGCAGTTCCAATTGCTAATTGCTAACCCCCTACTTCAGATCTGTTCCGTTTACCCGACTGGCCTGGGGCTGGTCCAGGTGCACGATTTGGGCGCCGGGGGGCTGTTCGAGCGCGAACTTGTCATCGGGGAGCGGTTCGTTCAGCTGCAGCTTCACGATGGTCAGGGTGATGTCGTATTCTTCCTGCGGCCTCCAGATTTCGATCTGCGACGGAAAATTCAACCCATCGTAGTTCTTGTAGCCTTCGTAGCGTGAATCGGTGGCCAGGTTTCCGTCCTGATCGAAAACGAATTGGCGATGAGGCAGGAGGTCGGTCCGACTGAAAATGATCTTGCGGGAGAGAAACCAGCCACGATCTCCCCTGCGGATCACTTCGATTTCATAGTCGGCCTGCTGCACCTGGTGATTTTTGCCGTCGGTCACGATTTCGACGTTGTTCTGCATCACTGCGATTTCGTTGCTGGGATCAACCTCGCGCAGAATCAGGGCCTCGTAAATGTGTTGAGGGCGCAGGTTTTCCATGGGCTGATCAGGATTGTGGGTTTCGATGTCATTGCGGCCTATGACGAAGCGGTTCTTGGGCGGGATCCACAGTTTGAAGTCGCGCCCGTCGCTCACCATGTCAAAAGCTTTGTTGCGGACGATAGGCAGCAGCCCGATCATCCGCAGCATGGCGGGCTTGCGCAGAAGTATGTAGCCGCGGATCTGCTGATAGTCGGTGACTTTGCCCTTTTTGACCCCGCCCACGGACGTGTCAATATCCACCGTGGCCTGCAGACTCTTGATCCTGGCGGCCTGGGAGTTCAGGTACTCGATCAATTCTGCCTGGGTGGCGGTTTTGAGGGGGGCTGTGCTGAGCTGCCGCTCAACCCGTCTGGACCGGAACAGGCACCCAGTCAGCGGTAGGACAACCAATAGGACGCAACAGAGCGCGATGACGGGACAAAATAGGCATTGAGACTGAATTGGATTCCTTAACTAGGCAGTTGGGTTCACCAATAAGGTAAGTATATGCGAATAATAGGCCGCCCGACGGCTTGGGGGGTTGTCAGGTTAGCATCTGGCAGGCCCTTGAAGAGATCAGAAAATAACTATCTTCCCTGCACCGCTTGCCGTAGCTTGGCGACATTCTGGTTGTGTTCCTCGAGGCTGCGGGAAAAACGATGGTGGCCGTTGCCGTCGCTGACAAAGTAAAAGTAGTCGGTTTGCGGCCGGATGCAAGGCAGCTTCGAGCGAGTTGCGGCCGGGATTGCCGATCGGCCCGGGTGGAAGTCCGGGGTGAGCGTAGGTGTTGTAAGCGGACTGAAACCGCATGTCGGAATGATGCAGCGCTCCGGCGTAATTCCCGTTCAGCAGTTCGGCATAGATCACGCTGGGATCGGCTTGCAGCGCAATGTTTCGCGCCAGACGGTTGTAGTAGACGCTGGCCACGATGGTGCGCTCCTCGGGAATGGCCGTTTCTTTTTCAATAATGGAGGCCATGGTCACCGTCTTCTGCACATCTGTGTTCTGGCCTTTGGCGGTGAGGCCGATCTGCTCCGCGACCTGGCGGAACTGCTTCACCATGGCAGCCGCGATGTCCTTCATGCTCTGGGTGCGGGTGAATTCGTAGGTGTTGGGGAAGAGGTAGCCTTCCAGGGTCTTCGCTTCGGGGGCCAGGTCTGAAATCAATTCGGTGTTCGATTGCGCGACCGCGAGAAATTCCTGGCTTGAGCCCAGGCCCGCGTCCTGCACCGCCTGCGCGATGTCGAACATGGTGAAGCCTTCGGGGATCACCACGGTGTGTACGTAAATGTCGCCGCGGACAAGGCGATCGTGAACATCCAGCGTTCTCGCCGTCTTGTCGAAAAGGTATTCGCCGGCTTTCAGCGACTGCTTGCGATGAATGCGATGCCAGAGAACGAAACCAAGCCGGCTGCGGATCACTCCGGCAGCTTCGAGTTCTGCCGCGATCCTTCGAGTGGAGTAGCCCGGCCGCAACATGACGAATTTCTGCCCCGTCGGGCGTGACGGGCGTCATCAGTGCCCACGCCAGCCAGCCGCCTACTCCGAGGACGGCGAGCAGCACGAGTGTGAAAAACTTGCGCAAATCAGCAATAGTTTAGATGAAGAACGGTCGTTGGTCGTTGGCCTTTGGTCGTTGGCCTTTGGAAAGCAGTCGTCAGTCTTCAGTCGTCGGTCGTCGGCTCAAGACCAATGGCTGACGCCTGAGGACTGAAGACTAGCTGCCGCTTCTCGCGTCCATCCAGGACTGCAGTATCAGGACTGCCGCCATTTGATCCACTACCTCTCCGCGGCGTTTGATTGACATATCGGTTTCTCGCAGCAGGCGGTTGGCTTGGGCGGAGGTGAGGCGTTCGTCCCATAGGTGGACGGGCAGGCGAAAGCGGCGGCGGATTTCTTCCGCGAAGGCTTGCATCTTTTCGGCTTGGATCCCTTCGCCGCCGGTCATGCGGAGGGGCAGGCCGATCACGATCTCGGCCACCTGGTGCTCGCGGATGACCTGCTCCAGTTGGGAAAAATCAAAGCGTTTGTTTTGCCGGTGGAGGGTTTCCAGTCCCTGCGCCGTGATGCCCAGAGGGTCGGAAATGGCGAGGCCGATCCGCCTCGAACCAACATCCAGGCCCAGAATTCGTGGCGGACGCCCCGCGGCGGGGCATCAGTTTGGTGAGAAGGCACCTGGCGATTATATGTCGCATACACATTTTTGCGAGTTAGGCTACGATACCGCTATGGCCATTGATCGAGGCAGAGATCGACCGATGGCGCGTCCGGCGTCCGGCTCGTCACACTTGCCCCCGCCCAAGCCGCCGAAGCCTCACTGGGCGTTTACCGCCATTGGAATCGCGACGATTCTGGGCCTTTGCTATTGGGGAGAACTGGTGCTGGCGGTGATGCTGGTGTCGGTTTTGCTGGCCTTCATCCTGGCGCCGGTGATGGAATTCTTTATCCGCTGTCAGTCTGCCCCGCGGTTTGGCCGCGGCGGTGGCCGTGATTCTGTTGCTTCACTCTGATCGCCGGGCTGGTGTACTACTCCTCGAACCAGGCCATCAGTTTTGTCGCAGGATCTTTCCAAATACGCGCAGACCATTCGCCAGGAAGATTACGCAGGTCCGGCAACGGGCGGAGTCGCTGGGCGGCACGGAGCCGAGCGGAGCAGACCAAAGGGCAGAACCCCGTTCCGAGCACCAATTGGGAAGACATCCTGACCCGCGGCTTCGGGTCGGTCTCGCAGGCTCTGCTGGCTGCCTCGTTCGTGCCATTTCTGGTGTATTTCATGCTGAGCTGGCAGCATCACGTCCGCTCCGCGACGGTGATGCTTTTCTCCCTGGAGAACCGCAACACGGCGTACGTCACGCTGGGCCTGATTTCCGCGATGATTCGCAGCTTCATGGTGGGAAATCTTCTGATTGGCCTTTTTCTGGGGACGGCCAGCACCATCGCATTCGGCGATTCTGAATTTGCCGTTTTTCTATTTCATTGGTTTCATCAGCGGATTTCTGAGCCTGGTTCCTTACCTCGGAGTTGTGCTGGCCATGGCGCCGCCGATCTTCGTAAGCCATGGGACACATCGAATTCCGGAAACGCGGTCGTGATTGTGATGATCGTGCTGGGCCTGCACCTGGTCGCGCTCAACGTGCTTTATCCCAAGTTCCTGGGCAACCGCCTGCAGTTAAACCCGCTGGCGGTGACGATGGCGCTGCTGGTCTGGGGATGGCTCTGGGGCGCAATGGGCCTGGTCTTGGCCGATCCCCATCACGGCGGCCATGAAAATCGTCTTCGACCATATTGAGTCGTTGAAGCCGTACGGGGCGTGGATGGGGGAGTAGCAGTCAGTCGTCGCTTTGCTCAGACGTCGGACTTCGCGACTCTGTTCATCCGTCACAGACAAGACATGCCAAGACTTGTTACCAGCGTTCGGTTTTTCAGGGAGCGACTCATGAGCGGTTCGTATCGGGACATCAAGGGTCTGGCAAAAAGCGATTGAGCTGGTAATGGACATCTATTCGTGCACTCGGAGCTTTCCCAACGAGGAAATGTACGGCCTGGCAGGTCAGCTGAGGCGCGCTGTGGTTTCAGTTCCTAGCAACATCGCTCGAAGGCAAAGGTCGCCGTCACGCACAAGGAATTCCTGCTGTTTCTTCACCACGCCTGGGTGCTCGTCGAGACCCAACTCACCATTGCCGGGCGGCTCGGTTACATCCGAGAAACTGAAGCCTCCGAGCTGGGAAATTCCGCGGGTGAAGTGGCCCGGATGCTGAGCGGCCTCATCAAGGCAATAGGCGCCTGAGGAAGAGCAAACAAGTCGCATGAAGAATCAGATTTTGGATTGGCTGACGGACCGAAGACTAACGACCGACGACTGAGCCTACGCTACAAAATCCGAGGCTTCCGGGAAGCGTAGCTTGCTCTTGGCCAGGGCTTTGGAGAGCATTTCTTCGATCAGGACTTCTTCGCAGTTTTTGGCCATGGCCAGCTCGCTGACCAGGAGGTAGCGGGCGCGTTCCAGCATCTTCTTTTCGCGGAAGGACAGGGGCTTGGACTGGTTCAGCAGGAGCAGGCCCTTCAGCACCGCGGAAACTTCGAGCAGCGAACCGGTACGCATCCGTTCCGAGTTTTCCTTGAAGCGGTATTTCCAGTCGGCGTTGTTGTCACACTCGCCATCTGTAAGAAAATCAACGATTTTCTGGATTTCGCCGTTCTTGACCACCCGCCGCAGTCCGACGGTGTTCACGTTATGGAACGGAACCATGACTTTCAGGCTGCTGGCCTTGATCTTCAGGAGGTAGAACTTTTCCACAGTCTCGCCGATAGTCCGGCTGCTGATTTGTTCGATAACTCCAACGCCATGATTGGGATAGACGACCTTATCGCCTATGTGGAAATTACCGTCGCCGCTGATCATGAGGGAACACCCACGAGGGCAGGGCAAATGAGGAACTGCACTCTTTTAGTCTATCCCAAGCGGAGCCGGAAAGGCAATGCAGAAGCGGACGTCGGACGTCGGACCTCGGCCTCGGACTCTCGAAGCGGTTTTCTGGGATCGCATCGGCCGAGTGCCCAGGATCGGCCTCGATTGGACCCGGTGAAGGCGCGACATCTGAGGTCTGAAGTCCGAGGTCCGAAGTCCGAGGTCCGACGCCCGACGTCCGCCGTCCGGGTTTATAATCCTCAAGCACATGACTGAGCAGATCAAAAGGAAATTGCAGGAAGAGATGAACGTGCTCGAACACGAGCTGGTCCATGAGCTTCCCAAGGAAATCAAGAAAGCCGCCGCCCTGGGCGACCTCAGCGAGAACGCCGAGTATCACATGGCGAAACAGCGCCAGGAGTTCGTCAAGGCGCGGCTCCGGCAGCTGGGCGCGCGCATGGCCGAGCTCGCCCTTATCAACATGGAGAATATCCCCAAGGATAAGGTTGGGCTTGGGCTCGACGGTCCGGGTTTACGACAATTCCAAGAATGCGGAAGTCGAGTACAAGCTGGTGACCAGCGAAGAGTCGGATGTGGCCGCGGGCAAGATCTCGACCAGCTCTCCGATCGGCCGCGCCCTGCTGAACAAGAAAGTGGGAGACAGCGCCGTGGTGGTCACGCCCAACGGCAATCGCGAGATGGAAATTCTGAACCTGACCACGATCCACGACCAGACCGAAGCCAAGTGACGAGGGTTCGATGAGCATGACCTGGACTAGCGCCTTCGGCCGGGCTTGCGGCGTGCTGCTCGACGCCATCGTCCGCTGGCTCGCCCTGGCGCGGATCAATCCCAACGTGCTCACCTTCCTGGGGCTGGTGGTGAACACCATCGCCGCCTTCTTGTTCGGCTACGCCAACGGCGACAACCAGGCGCGCATGTTTCGCTACGCCGGTCTGGTCATCATCGGCTCCGGTTTCTTCGATCTGGTGGACGGGCGCGTGGCCCGGGCCAGCAACCAGGTGACCCGCTTCGGCGGTTTCTTCGATTCGGTCATTGACCGCTACAGCGACGCTTCTCAATTCTTTGGACTGCTGGTGTTTTACGCCCGCGGCGATCGCTTCTTCTACGTGGTGCTGACGGCGTTCGTGATGGTCAGCGCCATCATGGTCAGCTACACCCGCGCCCGCGCCGAGTCGCTCATCGGCTCCTGCCGCGTGGGCTTTATGGAGCGTCCCGAACGGCTGGTGCTGGTGATCATCGGAGCGCTGTTCAACCGCATGGCACCGGTGCTGTGGCTGATTGCGGTGCTGTCCACGATCACCGTGATCCATCGCATCCGCTACACCTGGACGCGGACGGAAGGCGTGGACGCGGTGCCACACAAGGCGGGGCAGGCTGCATAGTTGAACCATGCAGGCGCGACGCGTCCTCGCTCGTGCGCTAGCGTCACCGCCTTGTAAGTCTGCCATCCAATTGCCACGTCCCCGGAGTTTCGTGCCGGGTTCCTACGACGGGACGCTCGCGCCTACATCAAAAGCCACCGCCGAGCTTCGGCTCGGTATGGACGGGTCGCTTCGATTTCGCTCGGGGCAGGTCTGACCCGTCCTCCACACAGTTCTTGCCGCAGCCCTCTCCTGCTATCCTGACTTTCCTCTTTTCTCTTGAGGATTCTTCTTGGCTGATCCTGTTCTGGTAGTTCATGGCGGTGCCTGGGCCATTCCCGATGACATGGTCGAAGCCCATCTCAATGGCGTGCGCAATGCCATGGCTGCGGGCTGGCGCGTGCTCGGAACGCGGCGGGACGGCGCTCGACGCGGTTGAGGAAGCTGTCGTCATCATGGAAGATGACGAGACCTTTGACGCCGGCCGCGGCAGCTTTCTGAATCGCGACGGCAAAGTGCAGCTCGATGCCTTCATCATGGACGGCGCCACCCTGCGCGGCGGCGGCGTGGGCTGCGTGGAGCGCATCGCCAATCCCGTTCGCGCGGCGCGCAAGATTCTGAGCGACAGCCCGCATGTGTACTTTGTGGCCGAAGGCGCGGAGCGGTTCGCGGCGGAGCATGGCATCCCGCTGTGTCGCAATGAAGACCTGATCATTCCGCGCGAGGTCGAGCGTCTGCGGGAATTTCAGGCGCGGGCGGCGGACGCGAAAGTTGATCTGTTTGCGCCCACGATTTCTCACGATACGGTGGGCGCGGTGGCGCTCGACGGCGATGGCAACATCGCGGCCGCAACTTCGACCGGCGGCACGCTCAACAAAGCTCCCGGGCGGCTGGGCGACTCGTCGCTGATCGGATGTGGCTGCTACGCGGACAACCAGACCGCGGCTGCGTCGACCACTGGTTGGGGCGAGCCGATCATGAAGCTGGTGCTGGCCAAGTGGGCCGCCGACCGGGTGGCGACCGGCAGCCTGCCGGAGTGGGTGGCGGCCGAGGCCATCAATTATTTGAAAGACCGGGTCAACGGTCATGGCGGAATGATCCTGCTCGACGCTCGCGGGCGTTTTGGTATCGCCCACAACACGCCGCGCATGGCTTGGGCGCTTAAGACATCAAAGCATGAGAGTTACGGGATCGAGCGGAAGAAATAACTTCAGTTCTCGGTTCTCAGTTCCAATGAGTTTTCAGTGCTAACTAAGCCAATTCCCGTCAGTGATTTAGCTTGATTTCACTCGGCCTGACCTGATGTAAAAACCGTGCGGCGTTTGCGTGTCCTGAAAACGTGCTCGTTCAATTCCTGCCTACGAAGGGTTATCGCTGCCGGCAGCGAGAACCCAAGGTCCTTCCTTCCACGGAGATAACTTCTTATGGTGGTGCGAAAGCTCGTCTCAGTTGCGTGTCTGATTGTCATGCTCGCTGCTCTGGGTTTTGCTCAGGGAGCTTCAACCGGCGATCTGCACATCACCGTCAGGGACCCGAAGGGTGGAGCCTGGTGACCAACGCCAGCGTCACGGCGCGGGACGAGACCAAGGGACTGGAGCGCGCCACCAGCGAGAATACCGATGGCCAGTACCACATCCTGCTGCTGCCTCCGGGACAGTACACGGTCACGGTGCAGGCACCGGGTTTCGCCACGGCGACGGTGAAGAACGTGTCGATCACCGTCGGACAGCATGGCGGAAATTCCCATTGTCTTGTCGGTGGCGGGAACCCAGGAAGTGATCAACGTGAGTTCGGCGGCGGAGCTGGTGGAGACGCAACGCACCTCTTCCACCGACACCATTGACCAGCGGCGCATTGACAATCTTCCGATCAACGGACGGAACTACATCAACTTCGCGCTGACCGATTCGCGACTGGCGCGCGATACCGCTCCCAGCATCGGAGCCGCACCCACCTCCGGACTGAACATGAGCGGGCAGCGGGCCCGGGCCAACCTGGTGAACGTGGATGGCGCCGACGCGGTGGACAATTCCACCAACGGCATTCGCTCCACGATTTCGCAGGAAGGCGTGCAGGAATTTCAGATCATCACCAACGGATATGCGGCCGAGTACGGCCGCGCTTCCGGCGGGGTGGTGAACATCATCACGCGCTCCGGGCGCGAATGACTTGCACGGTTCGCTCTTCGGCTATTTGCGGAATCGCAATTTCCAGGCGGTCAATCCTTTCAGCACGGTCCCCGATCCGGCGTACACGCGAGTGCAGGCGGGAGCGGCGATCGGCGGGGCGATCAAGAAGGACAAGACTTTTTACTACTTCTCCTATGAAGGCACCTGGCGGCAGGAGACTGGATTTTCCTCGATCGGCGCCAACAATTTCGGATTGGTTCCGTTTGACACCACGCAAGTCGGTCAACCGTTCGGCACGGTGCTGCTCACGCCACAACAGAGTTGGATTCCTGACCAATCCGGCGGTCCTGCAGCAGGAGTTCCTCAATCCGCTGTTCGGACAGGAAGTGGGGCAGTACACGGCGCTGGCCGCGTCGTCTTCCGGGATGGCGCTGAAAGGGGCGTGGCCGGCGACTTTGGGAGGCTTCAGCGGTTTCCCCACCTCGTGTCCGCCGCCGACGCCGAATTGCTTTGTGCCGGCTTCCTTCGTGCCGCTTGAACAGCCTGGTCGGCAACTTTCCGGTCTCGGAGCACACCGATCTTTACTCGCTTCGCCTGGACCACAACCTGACCAACAACAACCGGCTCACGCTGCGGGCCGGCGTGAGTCCCAGCGATCAGACCGGCATTCAGGTGCAGGCGCAGGGTCCGCAGAATTTCGGGCAGAATTCGTTTTCGCGGACTTCAGCTGCAGAACTATCACGACTGGAACATCGCCGGGCAGGACCAGTGGACCATCGGCACGAACAAGATCAATGAGCTGCGCTTCCAATACGCCCGCCGGGGCTTGCTCTACGACTTCTCGCGGGCCGCGGGCGGCAGCAACGTGGCGGTGAACATTCCGGGCTTCGCGTTTTTCGGCCGCGAACCTTTCTCTTTCGTCCAACGCACCGAGCAGCGCTACCAGTTCACCGACAACTTCTCCTGGGTGAAGGGTACGCACAACATCAAGTTTGGCGTAGACAGCAACTTCATCCCGATCGCAGGCCAATTTCACGGTGAACTTTGGCGGAATTTACAACTTCGGGCAACAGAGCCTGGGATTCGACAATCCTGCCATCGCGCCTCCAGCGGGCAATCCGTTCCCGGCGTTCAGTCCGATGCAGGCTTATGGCGCGGGAATTCCGTCCAATTTCATACAGGGCGTGGGCAATCCGCACGATTCTTTCAGCAATACCACCGCGGCTGGCTTCGTGCAGGACAGCTGGCGCATCACGTCCGACCTGACGATGAACTATGGCGTGCGCTACGACGTGGAATTCACACCCACGTTCCGCGCGATCAATGCGCTTTCGCAGGCGGCGGAAAATTCGCTTGGCATCACCCAGGGAATTCCGCGCGACTTCAATAATTTTGCGCCGCGCATCGGTCTGGCCTGGGACCCGCACAAAGATGGCAAGAGCGTGGTCCGCGCTTCGTACGGAATGTTCTACGACCATCCGCTGCTTGGCCTGGCGTTTGATTCCGACGTGGCCGACGGCTCGCAGGCGCCGCAACTGGTGTCTGACGCCGGGAGCGCCGGGCGGTTGTAACGCAACGCCTTGTCAAACCTGAATGCCACCAACGCCTTTCAGGGATTGCTGGGCTGCCTGCCGGCGGCATTCAACTACCTGCCCAATCAGCAGCGTTTCAATCCCGCGCCGAACGCGCCTTCTATTTTTGTGGGCCAGGCATTTCTGAATCCGGCCGCGCCCGTGCCGCTGTCATTCCTGCCTTTCAGCTTCCCCACGGCGAAAAACTTTCAATACGCCGTGTCGCACCAGGCCAATCTGACGTTTGAGCAGGACCTTGGCCACGATCTTTCGTTCAGCCTGGCTTACAACTTCAACGGCGGACGCCACCTGAACCGTCCGATCAACTCCAACGCGGTGAAGACAGGACCACTGCTGGCCAACTGGCAAGTGGCGCTGGGCGATCCCACTTCGGGCGCTGCCACGCTGGGTCCGGAAGGAGTGGGCGCGGCCGGGACACCTTGCGGATTCAATGGCAGCGGGCAGCCCTGGGTGGCGGCGGCGCTGGCGAATTTCTTTCGTCCTTCCGGCCTGAATCCCGCGCTGGGCCAGGCTTTGCTGCTGTCACCCGCGGCGGGTTGCGTGGGACTGGCGCAGCAGATCATCCAGGCCGATGGTCTTAGCGCGGCGTGCGATCCCACCACGCTGAGCGGCTGCGTACCCTTCAGCGATACGCCGGCCAATTTTTCCAACGGGAGTTCGGTCTACCACGGCCTCACCGCCAATCTGCGTAAACGTTTCGGGCAGCATTACGAATTTCTCGGCTCCTACACCTGGTCGCATACCATCGACGACTCCACCGATCTGCAATCGCCGCTCGAGCCGCAGGACAACTACAACCTGGCGGCGGAGCGCTCCAATTCGGCCTTCGACCAGCGGCATCGCTTTGTGTTGAGCGGCGTGTATCAGAGCCGGCGCGCTCAGCGGCAGCGGCTTCGTCAGCAAGTTTTTCTCCGGCTGGACGCTTGCTCCCATTCTCGAAGTGGCCTCGGGACGTCCGTTCAACATCATCATCGGGCGACGATCGCAACTTCGATTTCAGCACGCCCACCGACCGGCCAAACACAGCGGCGGCAGGTGCAACCGACGGCTGCGGCGATACCGCGGCGCCTTCGAAGTTCTCGCCCACCGGATTCTTGATGCCGGCTTGTTTTCTGAATGGCACGCTCGACGGCAACCTGGGACGCAACGCCGGCACCCGGCCCTACAACCTGTTCACCGACATTCGTATCTCCAAGCGCATTCCTTTCGGGGATCGCGTCGCGCTGGAAGGCATTGTGGACGCCTTCAACTTCATCAACCGCTTCAACGTGTCGGATGTGAACCCGCTGTGGAACAGCGGGCAGACGGCCACGGCGGCATTCGATCCGCGGCAATTGCAGTTCGCGCTGAAGCTGACCTGGTAGGGCGGACGTCGGACGTTCGGACGTCAGACCTCGGACCTCGGACTTCGAGACCTCGACCGCGGACGCCAGGTCGCCAGTCTGACCCGAGGTCCGACGTCCGACGTCCGACGTCTGTCTATCCTTCTGTCTCTATTCTTGGCGCTTGCCGGAGATTCCTTTCCATGTCTGAAACCCATGTACCCACGGCACGGACTCGTGTGGTCCGCGAGGCCCATCGTGGGGTTTACGAGCGTGCTGCCGCTTACGAAATTCTCGATGAAGGCTTTATCTGCCACGTCGGCTTTGTGGTGGACGGGCAGCCGTTCGTGATTCCGACCGCCTACGGACGGTCGGGCGACAATCTTTACATCCACGGCTCGGCGGCCAGCCGGATGCTGCGCAATCTCGACAAGGGCGTTCCGGTGTGCATTACGGTGACGCTGCTCGATGGGTTGGTGCTGGCTCGATCGATTTTCAATCACTCGATGAATTATCGTTCGGTGGTTGTGCTGGGCACGGCGGTGGCGGTGCTGGATGCAAAAGAAAAACTGGAAGCCCTGGAATTGCTCTCGGAGCATATCTTGCCCGGGCGCTGGGCGGAATCGCGCCAGCCCAACGAGAAAGAACTCAAGCAGACGCTGGTGATGCGGCTGCCGATCGAGGAATTCTCGGCGAAGGTACGGCAAGGTCCGCCGATTGACGACGAAGAAGACTACGCGTTCCCGACCTGGGCGGGAGTGATTCCGCTGGAGATGGTCGCCGGGCGCGCCGATCAACGATCCGCGGCTGGATCCGAAGACGCCGGTGCCGGTTTACGCGCGCGCAGTATTCGCGCAAAAGATAGGCGGTTCGTCGTTGGTCGTTGGTCGTTGGGCAAAAGCCAGCCACGGATTTTCACGGATTTACACGGATAAATTCAATAAGAACAAAGATCTTGATCCGTGTAAATCCGCGAAGATCCGTGGCTGCTGTTTGATCTTGGCCAACGACCAAGACGGACCAACGACGTCTTTCGCTATCTTGCGTTCAGCCAGTCGGCGTACGCCTGGAACGAATACGGGCGTCCCAGAAAATCGCGCACCATTTCGGCGGCGGGTTTGGTGCCGCTGGCGCCCAGGACCGTGTGCGGTACTTCGTCGCGACCTGGGGATTCAGCAGTCCATCTTTCTTGAATTCCGTGAACATGTCTTTGGCGATGACCAGCGACCACATGTAGGTGTAGTAGATCGCGGAGTAGCCGTTGAGGTGGCCGAAGGCGGTCTGCATGTGGGTGCCCTCGACGAACTGGAAGGGCGTGTAGCGCTCGCTTGCAACTGCGCCACCAGTTTGTCGGTATCGAGTCCCTGCGGATCGCGGTTATAGAAGTCGAGGCTGATGGCGGCGTAGAACATTTGCGTGCGCACGTCCAGGGCGCGGCCGAATTCGTCGGCGGCCCGGGCTTTCTCCGCCAGTTCCGCCGGAATGGGTTCGTTGGTTTTGTAGTGGCGCGCGAAGAGCTTCAGGATTGCGGGGTCTTGCGGCCATTCTTCGAACATCTGGGATGGGGCCTCGATGAAATCATTTTCCAGGTCGCCCATCGCCCACTTGGTGTTTCCCCTCATGATGCCGTGGATGAGGTGTCCGTACTCGTGGAAGAAAATGATGACGTCGTCACGCTCCATGAGGCCGGGTCCGCCCGTGGCCTTGGGAAAGTTGCAGACCAGGACGTATTCGGGAAGCCGAAAGCCCTGCTTGCCGGTGGCCAGGGTGAACGTGGCGTAGTGCTTGTACTTGTTTTCCCGCGGAAACATGTCGAAGTAAATCCGGCCGATCAGTTTGTTCTTGTCGTAGACGTCATACGCCGGTCACTTCCGGATGCCAGACCTGGGGCGAAGCCACGGGTTTGTAGGTGATGCCGTACATGCGGCTGGTGATATCGAGAATGCCCTGCAGGACGCGCGAGTATTCGAAATAGGGACGGATGACCTGGGAGTCGTATCCGAACTTTTCAATCATCGCGCCCCGCGCCTGAGATGGGCCACGTCCCAGGCGTTGACGCTCTCCGCCTTCGGGTCTTCATTCTTCTTGTAGGCCAGCAGTTCCTCGTAGTCCTGTTTTGCGCCGGCCTGCGCCGCGGCTGAGATTTTTTCGATAAAGTCGGCGGCATTCTGTTCGGTGCCGACCATCTTGTCTTCCGTGATGAAGGCGGCCCAGTCCGGGTATCCCAGAACGTTGGCGAGTTCGTGGCGCTTCTGCAGAAGCTGTCCCATGCACGTCGATGTTCTTGGGGTAGGCGCGCTGCCGGTAGAGCACGAAGAACGCTTTCCGCGCAGGCTCGCTCTTGGCATAGTCCATGAACGGAAAATAGTCGGTGTTGTCGGTGCTGAGCGTGACCTTGCCGGAGGCGTCGGGAGGATGGGAGCGTTTGAAATCGTCGGGAAGTCCGTCCAGGTCGGAGGCGTTGACCTGGAGCTTGCGCACGTCGCCGGCGATGTTTTCGTCGAATTGCTGGCCGATTTTTACCAGTTCGTCCTGCAGCTTCCGGATTTTGTCCCGGGTCGCGTCGTCGCGGTCGACGCCGGCGCGATGATAGTCGCGCAGGGAGGTCCTCAAGTAATAGGAGCCGGCGGGATCGAGCTTGGCGCCGTCGAGCGACGCCAGCACGTTGTACATCTCTTTATCGAGAGAGATGTCGGTGAGCATGCGGCTGACTTCCTGTTCGCAGACCTGGGCGGCATCGCGGAAAGGCTTGGCGGGATGCACTTGTTCGGCCAGGCCGGCGCGATTTTCGGCGTCAACGGCGACGAGTACCGCGGTGTCGAAGGCTTGCAGCGTGGCCATGGCGTCGCGCGGCGGCTGGCTGGCTTTGAGGGCGGCGATGCGCTTTTTGGCGTCATCCAGATCGCTGCGGCAGGAAGCCAGGAAGGAGTCGGCGGTGCCGGCCAGATATCTGGAAGCGCCCGGCGCCGGCATTGGCTCCTGAGCGGTAGACGAAAAGGCTCGCGCCTGCGAGCAGGAAGATAGACAACAGGCCGGCAAACTTACGACTCATCAGTGTTCTCCTCAGGTTGGGAAGACATAGGTGCGAAAATCAGTGCAGGGGTTAGACGTGTGCAAACCCGTCAGGTTAAACAGGGCGTCGGGTCAGGTCAAGGGAAGAGGACGTATACAGATAACAATTGTAGAGAGGTTTGTGGAGATCGGGCGTGCTTCACCCCGTCGGCGCGGCGCGCTAGGCGGAGCATGACGGGCGGGACGCCCGTCCTCGATTACATTAGTTTGTGGGGCGGGTTTCATATTCTGGCGCTGTCAGTTCGGATTCGCTTTGTTCGCACTGGCGGATTTCCAAAATGCGCGAGGTCACGATGGGAGTGCGATAACTCGGGATGGCGGAATTCCAGGTGCATGCCGCGGCCGACAAAACCTATCTTCAGCATGGAGCCGCCCCAGGATGAACCTTCAATTCTTACCAGCACGGGCTCGGGACAGAATGCGGGATGACCCCATATCCAGGCCTCGCCGCGACCGCGATGCACCACCGTGTACCAGCGGTGCTGGGTCTGGATCTGCAGCATGGCCCGGGCAGGAAGGTCCTCGAGAAACGCGCCGCCTTCGATCTCCGACTCGACGATGTTGCGATTCACTTCATCGTCGAGATTGGGATGACAACGAAAGAACTGCGGGCAGGTGTCCACCGAGTCCCCCTGTAACTTGAGACGAGTATAAACCCGCAGACGTTAATTGAAAACCGTCATTGGTACTAGCCTGCCGGTTCCGGATCAACCCTGATTGCGCGGCGCGAGAGGCTGCGAGTATCATGCCGCCCCTGTCCCTAAAGTAACAGGGGGGCCCCATTACGGATTGACCCTTCAAATTCAGGGAGAGTACGATTCATAATCTCAGGAGTTTGCGCTGCCCAAAGTTCCCGGCACGGGGAGGCAGCATAGGATTAGGAATGTAAGTCATAGATAAACATGGGGATTAAGAGGCTCAAGCTTTTCATCGCGCCGTTGACGGCACTGCTTCTGGCGGGCACGGCCTGCCATACCGAGCAGCGCCAGGCGAAGCTGCCGGCACCCCAAGCCAATGCTCCGGCGATGACTGCCGCGGTTCCAGCGACCCCAGCTCGTTCCTCAGAAAGAATCGGATCCAAAACCAGCCTCGTCCGAACCGGTTCAAACCACACCTCAGCCCAAGCCGGATCCGGTCGCCGATCTGATCGCGAACGCCGAGAAGGAATATCAGGCGGGAGAGGACAAGTTCAAAGCCGGAGACCTGGAAGCGGCCAAGCGGAATTTTGATCACGCGGTTGACATGCTGCTGCAAAGTCCGGCCGAGATCCGCGTCGGATGAACGTGTGCAGCATGAACTGGAGCGGGTTCTCGAAGGTGTGAACCGTCCGGAGATGGCGGCCTTGCAGTCGGACAACCCGGCGCCGCAACAGAAAGCCGAGCCGGCGCCGATTGACGAAGTCAACGACGTGACGCCTCCGGTTGACCCCAACGTGAAGGCGCGAGCCGAGGCCGAGATCAAGGCCACGCATTCGGATCTGCCGCTCATGCTGACCGACCAGGTGGCGGGCTTCATCAATTATTTTTCTACTGCCGAAGGGTCACGCGATCCTGCAGCATGCGCTGGAGCGCGGCGGCCGTTATCGCGAAATGATCGAGGGCACGCTGCGAGAAGAAGGCGTTCCTCAGGAACTGATCTATCTGGCCCAGGCGGAGTCGGGATTCCATCCGCTGGCGCTATCGCGGGTCGGGGCACGGGGCATGTGGCAGTTCATGGCCAGCCGCGGCGCGGGGCTATGGCTTGCAGCACAACTTGTGGGTGGACGAGCGCCAGGACCCGGAGAAGTCCACGCGCGCCGCCGCCCATCATCTGAAAGATCTGTATAACCAGTTCGGCGACTGGTATCTGGCGATGGCCGCCTACAATTCCGGACCGGGCACGGTGCAGAGCGCGGTCAAGCGCACCGGCTACGCCGATTTCTGGGAGCTCTACCGGCGCAATGTGCTGCCCAAGGAAACGCGCAACTACGTGCCGATCATTCTGGCCGTTACCATCATGGCCAAGAATCCAGCGCAGTATGGGCTGGACGACATTTCTCCGGAGCAGCCGGTTCCCTACGATGCGGTGAAGATCAACTATTCGGTCGACCTTCGCCTGGTGGCGCAGTGCATCGACGTTTCGCCGGCCACCTTGCAGGACCTGAATCCGAGCCTGCTGCGTTTGTCCACTCCCAAGGACCAGAGCCTTTGAGCTTCGTCTGCCGGTCGGCACCAGAGACCGCTACCTGGCGGCGATCGAACCTGTGCCGATTCCGATGCGGGTGTGGTGGCGCTACCACGAAGTGGCGGAAGGGGACACGCTGGCTTCGATTGCGCGCACCTATCGCACCAGCCCGTCGGCCATCGAAAAGGAAAACCATCTTGTCGCCGGCGATGAGCTGAAACCGGACAGCAAGCTCATTATCCCGATCCCGCCGGGCAAGCATGCGGCCACCGAAGACGGCGCCACCTACGCCCGCCACACGACCCGTTACAAGGTGCGCCGCGGAGACACGGTGCAGACTGTAGCCGACAATTTCAGTCTGCCGCCGACCATGATCCGCCGCTGGAATCATCTGCGGGGAGACAGTTTGCGCGGCCGCCGCATCGTTTATGTCCACCTGCCGGTGACCCCGAGCGCCCTGAACGAGCGAACAAGCCGGCAACCTCTAAGTCCAAATCCAGTAAAGAGTTACACCCGGCGCCTCCGAAAACCGTGCAACGTCACAAAGTGCAGCCCGGCGAGACCCTGATCTCGATTGCCAGCACGCACCACACCACGGTCGAAGCCCTGAAGCGGGACAATGGCAACCTGGCGATGCTGCGTCCGGGGATGGTTCTGGTGATCAAAGCCGTCCGATAGAACAGCTTCAGCGCTGCTGCTGGCTTCTGCCCATTCCTGCTACCGAAAATTCTGAGAATGAAATACTCGCGGCCTCTGCTATTCCACTTTGCCCGCTCGGTGTAATATGCATCCTGCGACCGCTGGTTCTGCGATACGATCTTGCGAAAACGCTGTGCTATAATCGCGCCCCGTTCGACCAGCACAGTAGTCTTTCAGTTGTCTTTTTATTTCCTTAGTACCCGCAGCGCTTGCGCAGCGGCCCGCGCCCGGCGCGGCCCAAAATCCAGGAGGAAAAATGACCTTTAACGAGACCCTCTACGCACGTGACGACGAGATGGATGAATTTGGCGACAGCGGCGCCTATGGCGATTCGCTGGAAGAAGATTACGAGGAAGAAGAAGAGGAAGAGGAAGCCGAGGTTGCGGGCGTGATTGAGCCGCAACCGGAGCCGGCCGCGCCAGCTCCAGCCCCGCCCAAACCCTCCGGTGGGGGAGGCTCGCCCAAGCCGCCGCGCAAGCCGGCAGCGAAAAAGCCTGCCAAGAAAAAGCCGGCCAAGAAAGTCGCCAAGAAGAAGCCGGCGAAGAAGAAGCCAGCGCGCAAGGCGGCGAAGAAGAAGGTCGCGAAGAAGAAGCCGGCACGCAAGAAGCCTGCCAGCGCAAGGCGCAAACGCGGCCGCCGGTAAGAGTGCTGCGAACCGCGTGGGGACAGCCGACCCGGCTGTCCCGCGCAGATCCAGGCTGAGGTTTCGCTTTCGGCAACAACGAGTCGAGCCTTGCTCGACTGGACGGCTGAGGACAGCTGTCCCTACACGGTTCGTCGGTAAACAGAGCGGGAGCTGCGCCTCAGCTAGCTGCTATGCTGCCTTGGGCAAGCTCGTCGTTTGCGTCAGCTTGCGTATCCCTACCGACATCATCACGCGCGCGACTCCGCTCATGATCATGCTCACGCCCACCAGCGTGCCAATCGCCCAGGCGGAACTGGACGGCCAGTGGAGGCCGATGAAGAGGGCCAGCAGCAAGGTCACCAGCCCGTCGAACAGCACCCAGCCGGCGCCGCGCGCGGGACGCAGATTGAAGTAGAGCACCACATCCAGCACGCCTTCGATGAGAAACAGCGACGCCAGCACCAGCGTCAGCGAGGCCACTCCCAGGAGCGGATGCAGGAGCAGGTATCCGCCGAAGGCGATGTAGGCCAAGCCCACCAGCAGCTTCCAGATCAGGCTGCCAGCGCCGTGAGCGTGAAACGCCACCACCAGGTGAACGACGCCGGCGAGAATGATGAGCCAGGCGATCAGCGCATTGACCGCCACGGCCGCCAGCAGCGGCGAGCCGATGGCTACGATCCCGAACATGATAAGCAGGACTCCCCAGAGAATGGACCACCCGGAAGCCTGTTTTAACAGCGACTCGGTTGATTGTGCGACCATATGTGCCTCCTCGGTCGAGTTTCAGGACGGCACATTCTGCTCCCTGGACAAGGTTTTGGCAAGCCGGATAGGGAGTGGTTTTGGTCGGAGTTCCGGTGGTGGCGGTTCCGGGACTTTCTGCAGCCAGCTGGCGAGGTCAGCGCAATCGCCCGGAGTGCAATTGTTTGCACGCGGATGGGTTACTTCTTGCCCGCGACCGCCTGCAGGCATTTGCCGTAGAGCTCTAGCAGATGTCCGGCATACTCTTCCGGCTTGGCCGCCGCTCCGGTGCCCTGGAACCCGACTCCGGACGAAGTGGTTCGGCCGTATCCAGTGGTCATGGCGACAAACTTCATGAGATCGAGCGCGATGTCTTCGTTGCGGCGCGATCCAGATCCCCCGCCAGGTACTTCCTCCATGAAACGCCTCCCGTGTGACTGAAAATTGGTTTTTTGTCTGTCCGAGAAAAATAGAAATCCGTTAAGAAAGCGATGATAACAGAAGCCTTTGGTGGCGGAGGCGAGAGAGGCGGCATTCAAGGATCTGGACAGTTTGCCGATACAAACAGTAACCGCGAATTTGTCCTGGCCGATCCTCCGTAGGGAGGATTTGAGGAAGTGGATCTCCGATCCACTCCCTCCTCTGATTTTTTCTCGCGCCGTGTGGGGTGGACACTCTTGTCCGCTTCCTTTGACTTTCTGCTTTGCGTCAACAGCGGCGCGGCATCGATTCCGCACCAACATACAAAATCCACTTCAAAAGCGGCGGACATGAGCGTCGCCCCACATCGGGGGGATCAGTTTACATCTTGAAGCATGGCGTAGGTGAAGCCGCCCGACGGGTTGTTCAAGCCTACGAATGTCCGAACCTGGCCGGAGCTGAAGGTGAGCGTGCCAGTGTCGACGACGGCGAACTTCTGGCCTACCGAGGTGAGTTCGATTTCGTAGTTGGCTGCGGCCAGAGACTGATAGGCTGGCGGTCACGCCAAAGCCCAGATTGCTGAGGTGGGGCTGACAGTCGTCAGTGCGGTCCCCGGCGTCACGATGTAGACGTCGGTGGGTCCCAGGTTCGGCGAGGCGTTGATCAGGCGAATCTTGAAATCACCCGAAGCCGGTGCCGAGTTGTTATCGGTGAGGACCAGGTTCGCAATGGATGAGGAAAAGTTGTAAGAGATGACGGTTGTGTCGGAGCCGGAGGCGAAACTGATGGACTGCTGCAGCGAGCGTGGTGCTTGATCCTGAAGGCTCAATCCCAATCTGATGGGAGCCGGATTTCTCGGACAGGTATCCCGGTGCTGGTGCCGTATGCAAGGTTGCTCGACACGCGAGGTGCTATCTACCAGTACGTTGAGACTGGATTCGTCCGGAACTGCATTCATCAGACCGGAAGCGAGTGTTTCCTCCCGAGCCGCATCCCACCAGAAGAAGGATTGTCCCCAGACCCAGGATGCAGACACACCACGACATCAATCGTAAGATTCGTCCCACCGTTTCACCCCTTATGTTTTGAAAGTTTGGAATTACGCGCCAGCAAAAACCGACTGATGCAGAGGGTCAAAGACGGAGTTGCAACGCATGCGTAAAGAGTGCGTCAAGGCAGGTAAAGTCTTGTAAAACGGTCGTCTGTCGTCAGTCTTCAGTCGTCAGTATGGGTAGTCGACTATGGATGGGCTGACGACCGAAGACTGATGACGGACGACTGCTTTACGAAGTTTTACGTGACTTTACCAAGTCTTTACTCTGTTGTGGATTGCGAAGTGTTCTAACTAGCTGAATGCATTTTTCCGGGAGCCGAAAGCTTCCGAGTAGTTACGCGAATATGAATTGGAGAGTACCAATATGTGGAATTCAATAGCACCGAAGGGATCTTATTTCGGTCGGAGCGGACGCAGATCGTGGTTTGCCACCGCATTTCTGGCAGGGTTGCTTAGCCTTGGTTTGGGCGCCGGCAATGCATTTGCTCAAGATGCGCAGGATGCACCGCCACCGCCACCGTCCGGTCAGCAGAACGGACAGGGCATGGGACGGGGAATGGGCCATCGTCCGATGGAGAGCGTGGACGATCAGGTCAAGCACTTGAGCAAGAAGTTAAACCTGAGCGATGACCAGCAGGCGAAACTGAAACCCATCCTCGAAGATCAACGCAAACAGATGGAAGCGATCCACAGCGATACGTCACTTTCCCGCGAGGACCGGTTCAGCAAGATGCAGGGCCTGCGGCAAAGCTCCGACACCCAGATCAAGGGCGTGTTGAACGAAGAACAGCAGAAGAATTTCGACAAGATGCGTGCTGAACAGCAAGACCGGATGAAGCAGTGGCGCAGGGGAGGCGACAACGCTCCTCCACCGCCTCCGCCTTCCGGTGGCACTCCGGATCCGCAGCAGTAGCGCGGCGTCCAAACCAAGTTTTCTCCCAGGCCTCTGGGCTCGGCAACTCTTTTGCGTCGCCCGCAAGAGTCGACGGATTCAGGGGCTCCCTTTTTGTGGCGACTCTGACGTGGTCTTATTTGATCGAGCCTGCCGCGGTCGCTTTCGCGAAGGCGCTACGCGGATTGAGTTGCAGAGCCTGGCGCAGTGCACTTCTCGGACTTTCCGGCGTCTCCACCCTTGCGATAAGCGATAGCAAGCCAGACAAAATTCTCATCGTACCCGGGATCGAACTGGGTAGCCTTGAGAAAATTCTCGATGGCCTTACCGACGGCGCCGCCGAACATCTTTGGTGCATAAAGGTACTGCCGTCCCAAACTGGCATATGCAACAGCGTCATTGGGCGCAAGATCCAATGCTTTCTTGTTCTCCGCAACTATCTTGGGGCCGAATCGCGGACCGCCAAGAAGTGCTCCCAGGCTTATCTTGCGGCCGTAGAGATCGGCGAGCAAGCTGTGCGCAGCGGCTGATTTGTCGTCCCATTCAAGGCAGTGTTGCACGGCGGCAATGGCGTCCCCGAGCGCCTGCTCTGCGCGCGTGTTCTCGTGACGGGCCGCATAGGAGTTCGTGAGATAGGAGTTCGCTCGTGCCAATTGATAGAAGTAGGCAGGCTTCTTGCTGGTTTGCACAAGGCGGGAAAAGTAGATCTTGGCATCAGTCAGAGGCTTTTCTTCCAATGTCGTTCGGCCCTCTTCAAGGAGACGCAAGCCATCCCGCGCCAAAACCGAATCCGGCGCCTGGGCGAGACCCAGGCAGGAAGACAGGAGGAGAAAAATCGCTGGGAGCCGCATTCCACTCAAAATTGTAGCGCCCGGGGGTGCCAGGCGCATCAAGTCGCCCTCCGTTGGTTCCGACGGCAATCGCGCCGACCTCATTTTGCCTGCGGCATCTCGCACATGAGGGCCAGGAGGTTCTGGTCCGGGTCGCGGAAGAAAGTCATCCACAGATCGTGGGTCGGCATTTTGGCAATCAGGTGAGGCGCGTCCTCAAAGTGCACGCCGCCGCTGAGCATCTGCCGGTGCGCGCTCTTGATGTCAGGTACAGTAAAGTACAGAACCGAGCTGGGATGGTCGAACTCGCGCTTCTCCGGAGGGCTGAGCATGAGGCGCACGCCGCCACAGTCGAAGAAAGTCAGGGCGCCGGTGGTGAACAACAGCGGGAGTCCGAGAATGTCCCGGTAGAATGCGGTGGCACGGTCGAGATCGTGAACGTTGATTGCGATCTGGCCGAGTCGCGAAATTCCAATGGGCAGGGTTGCGGCAGTCATGGCGGTACAGCCTCCAAATCGAATTGTTAGTATAGCTAACTATATTTCATGACCGAACGCAAGCACAAAAAAACATCTGTGCCGAAGGCGTCCGCCATTGCCGACCGGCTGCATTCGGCGGCCATTCATCTGCTGCGTCGAGTGCGCAAACAGGATGCCGCCACGGGCGAAGGCCCGGCCCGGCTCTCGGCATTGTCGGTGCTGGTTTTCGGGGGCCCGATGACGCTCGGCCAGCTGGCGGCGGCCGAGCAGGTGAAGCCTCCAACCATGAGCCGCATCGTTACCGGCTTGGAGGAGAGCCGCCTGGCGGAGCGCCTGACGGATTCGAAGGATGCTCGCAGGGTGCGGATTCGTGCCACCCCAAGTGGCGAGCGCCTGCTGCATGAGGGCCGGCGGCGCAGAATCGAATATCTGGCAAGCCACCTCGACGCTCTGAACCGCGGAGATCTGGCTACTCTTGATGAGGCGGTTCAATTGTTGGAGGGAGTCCTGCGCGACTGGCCGTCGGAAAAGTGACGGCTGATTTTCAAAGCCAAGTGCGGGCCGCGGAGATGCTCTCCTCTGCCATGGAGCGGCTATTGCGGGAGCCCACAGGCCGGCTCAGCGTCGCGCTGCCGAATGGCCGCGTTCTGAAGTCCGGCTATGAGGAGAGCTATTTCCGCCGGCCGGCGGTTTTCTAGGTCAGGTTTACGAAGTTCCCCATCCGAACACTACCAGGCACTCATAACTAAATAATCCCAACAGGTCATCGTAAGAAAAACGAGCCCTGTGGCCGAGAAATCGGCACATGGCTTTTTTATTTGCTCTCACCAATCAGCTCTCAGCGGTCAACCCAAACATTCGTGGGCCGGACTCACACAGGGTGTTCTGGCGGCTGATGCTGACAGCTGAGAGCTGAAGAGGTAGTGGTCGAAACCACAATGGAAGAAGTGGGAAAGGGCCACTATCTGGGGATGAAGTGTCTTTTCGAGATGATCGGTCTTTACCCCGGCGATCGCAGCGGCGGACGTTCCTGTGGAAGATTCCGTCGACCGCGACGCTGCTGCGAAGGCTGGGTTTTGGCGACGAGCCAATGCCGCAATCAGGAGTTACCAAAGATTCCGCGTCGGCCACGGCCGAATCCGAGGATGTTCTAAAATGAAAGCCAGCAGTTGGGACGCACGCGGCCAACCGCTTGTCCGCGAGCTTCGACAGTTGCCGCGATGCGGATTCGACAGTCGGTGGCGTATCCTTTTTCTTCTGCACGGGGCTTTCAGAATGGACATGACGTGGGTGACGGGTCGGATCGCGGTCGGCGGCGGAATCTGGACGGCAGAGAACATGGCAGCGGTGGCGCGGTCGGGCGTAACCCACATCATCGACATGCAAATCGAATTTGACGACACCCAACTTGCCGTGCCGCATGCGATCGAGGTGCTGTGGAACCCGATTGACGATGATTTTCAGCCCAAGCCTCCCGAGATATTTCAGCGCGGCGTGGAGTTCGCAACCGAAGCTCTCGAAGGGGAGGAGACGAAGCTGTTCATCCATTGTGCGGCTGGAGTGCATCGGGCGCCGATGATGACCCTGGCGGTGTTGTGCTCCCTGGGGTGGGAGCCGGGAGCGGCGCAGGACCTGATCGAGAAAGAACGTCCAGTGGTGGATTTTGCAGACGTGTACTTGCGCAGCGTGGAGCGGTTTCTGGATCAGCAAGTGAGAACGACGGAATGAAACCGGTCCTCTGTTGCCGGTTCCCATTTGTCAGTTAATTTCTTGGTAAAGCCAAGACATTTTTCGTGAGGTCCGTTCCCGTTCGGGCTCTTGGGAAAGGTCTGCCTCATTATCCGATTTCTTCGCGTCCAGTTCTCCAGCGTCTTTCTTGACCTGGGCCATGAACTGGTCGGCGACTGCGCCGTCGATGAGCGGTGGTCGTAGCCCAAGAGTCAGATGGACGACGGAACGGATCGCGATCGAGTCGTTGCCATCGTCGTCGGTCACCACCATCGGCGCCTTGGTAATTCCGCCGACGCCCATGATGGCGGAGTTGGGCTGGTTGATGATGGGCAATCCGAAGACAGCGCCGAACTGGCCGGGGTTGGTGATGGTGAAGGTCGAGCCTTCGACTTCTTCCGGTTTGAGCTTCTTGGTGCGGGCACGCTCGCCCAGGTCGCTGATGCCGCGCTGCAGGCCGAGGAAGTTGAGGTCGTCGGCGTTCTTCAGCACCGGAACGATCAGGCCCCAGTCGAGCGCGACGGCGATTCCAAGATTGACGTGGCGATGGTAGCGGATGCTTTCGCCTTCGATCGATGCGTTCACGATGGGAAACTGCTGCAGCGTGATGATGGCCGCACGACAGAAAAACGGCATGAAGGTGAGACGGGCGCCATTGCGTTTTTCGAAGGCGGACTTGTTCTTGTTGCGCAATTGAACGATGCGAGTCAGGTCCACTTCGAACATGCAGTGGACGTGGGCGCTGGTGCGGCGCGACTCGATCATGCGCTGCGCAATGATCTTGCGTATATGGTTCATGGGCACCAGGTCGCCGGGAATTGACGCCGGGGCGGAGAGCCGGCATCGGCTTCGCCGGAGAGGACGGCGCGGCGGGAGTCGGCGGCACGGCTGCGCCCGAGCTCTTCTCCAGAAACGCAGTGATGTCCTGCTTGGTGATGCGGCCGCCCAGTCCGGTTCCGGGTACTTGCGCGAGATTGATGTTGTGTTCGCGAGCGATTTTGCGGACCAGCGGAGATGAGCGAGCGTGGTCCTCTTCTTCATGCTGAGGCCTGGGCTTGCACGGCTTGAGTTGGCGCGGATGGGACATCGGCTTTGGGTTCAGATACCGGGGCAGGCGCTTTTGCTGGGAGCGGATTCTTTTTTTGCTGGAGGGGCCGCGGCTGGCTTGGCGGCGGCACTCTCGCCGTCCGCGGAAATCGTGCCTACTACCGTGTTGACCTGGACGGTCGCGCCTTCGGCAACCTTAATGTCCTGAAGAACGCCCGACGCCGGGGCCGGAATTTCGGCGTCCACCTTGTCGGTTGAGATCTCGAACAGCGGTTCGTCGCGCTGCACCTTGTCACCCGGCTTCTTCAGCCATTTGGTGATGGTCCCTTCAAAGATCGATTCGCCCATCTGGGGCATGACGATATCAGTCGGCATAAATCCCTTCTATGCGCTTCTGTGTCGAGGCGCGCAACCCTCATTATATATATCGAGCCAGAAATCCGGTGGACGGCCGCAGTTCTCTAGTCATGATGCCCGTGCTGTTCCCCTGGGGATCGACTGCGGGCGGCGCGACCCCGGTGGATTTCTTCCAATAGTCCTGCACCGCAGGAGGCAGTTTCTCGATGCGCGACAGGAAGGCCGTGACTTTCCACATGTCCTGATTCACTCAAAGTCTTGTTCCAGGCGGGCATCCCGGTGTAGCGGATGCCGGTGCGAACGGCGTAGTAGATGTGCCACTCGGGATCGTCCACGGGATGGACGATCAGTTGCGGAGCTGGAGGGTAGAAGGACCGCCCGAAGCGCTGGGTTTGTTGTCGAGGTTGCCATGACATCCGGCGCAGTTCATGGTGTAGATTTTCATTCCGTCGATCAGATTCTCGTCCGTCGGGGGCACGGGACTGGTCACACGCGGGGCGTGACGCTCCATGGAGGCATCCAGGGCGGACATGGCGATGTGACTTTCCATCTTCGGCGGAGTCGAGTCGGCATTCGTAGGCAAGAAGCCGAGCGTGGCGATGGCCAGACCTCCCAGGAAGAGGAGAAGCAAGGTAACGATGACGCCGAGGATGAAATTACGCATTCTTACCTCCTTGAAGTAATGCTCATTCACGCTTTTAGATGACGGCTACGGATTGTCCGGCGGAGCCGTGTGAGCAGAATGGCGCGGGCGTCCTGCGCTTCCGACTCTCTCACCTGCAGCTTGATTCCGCCGAGTACATGGGAATGCCAGCCGCCGATGCGAAGCATGTTTTCATCATACGCGAAGCATTCGATATCGGCTGACTCCAGGCGGGTGCGGGCCAGCAGGAATTCCGGCTGACTGTGAAAGATGGCGATGGTTACGAGAGTTTCGTGCATTCGATTGCTCTGCCGAGTTTCGCTCGGCTGGACAGCCGCGGCGGCTGTCCCCACGGGTTGTGATGGCTCCAAACTTCAATATGCTTTCAGCCGCCGGGCCTCTCGCAACACGTCGCTTACCTTGGGCAGGAAGTATTCCTCCTGCGGCGGTGAGAACGGTACCGGAGAATCCTGGGCGGCGATGCGCACGATGGGGCCGTCGAGATGCGTCGAAAGCTTCTTCGTTGATGATGGCCGCGATTTCGCCGGCGAGGCCTCCGGTGCGGGAGTGTTCGTGCAGAACGATGACCTTGCTGGTCTTGCGCACGGTCTCGGCAATCGCTTCGCGATCGAGCGGCGAGACGGTACGCAAGTCCACAATTTCGATGTCGATCCCTTCCTTGCTTAACGTCTCAGCGGCCTCCAGCGCGGTGTACACCATGGCGGCATAAGTAATGATGCTCAGATCGCGACCTTCACGGGCGATACGCGCCTTGCCCAGCGGCACAATGTAGTCTTCCTCTGGCACTTCTTCTTTGATGCGGCGATAAAGATATTTGTGCTCGAAGAAGATGACCGGATTGTTGTCGCGGATAGCCGCTTTGATCAGACCTTTGGCGTCGTAAGCGCTGGCCGGACAAACCACTTTCAGGCCGGGTGCGTGTACGAACCACATCTCCGGATTCTGCGAATGGAATGGGCCGCCGTGCACATTGCCGCCGCTCGGTCCGCGAATGACCAGCGGCGCGGGTGCGCCCCAGCGATAGTGAGCTTTGGCAACCATGTTGACGATCTGGTTGAAAGCGCAGCCGATGAAATCCATGAACTGGAACTCGGCCACCGGACGCATGCCGGTGAGCGAGGCGCCGAAGGCCGCGCCTACGATGGCGGACTCCGCGATCGGCGTGTCGATGACGCGCTCGGGGCCGAAGCGATCGATGAAGCCGTCGGTGACTTTGAAAGCGCCGCCGTAGATGCCGATGTCCTCGCCGAGGCAGAAGACGGTAGGATCGCGCTCCATTTCCTCCCAGATGCCCTGGCGGATGGCTTCGAGATAGGTTAGTTGGGGCATGCTCGACTCTTGTTTCACGAAGTGATATGGGCAGCCCATGGGTCACTCCACGAGAAACACAAGGTCCCTCGACTGCGCAGCCTGGCCGCTTCGCCGCGGGCTGCTCCGCTCGGGATGACACGGAGTGTCGTCACTTCAAATGTACCGCTGCTTCCGTGCCTCTGGGGCCGGCAGCCATTCCCTTTCTGGCTTTCGGTATGCCGTACTTCGGCTTGATTTCGTGGCAGCCATTCTCGCAATACACACCGCCGGCGGCGGATTCCGGTTCCGGCATGGGGCTGGCGACGGCGAACTCGCGATCGGCTTCGAGTTGTTGATCAACACCAGCGATCAGTTCTCGGTTCTCAGTTGCGGTCAGCCACTTTTTTACGTTTAACAAGTAATTTTCGAAGCGGGTGATGCAATCGCGCTTGCGCCAGTATTCGAACAGCGGTTTGGGGACGTAATCGGCGGCGTCGTGGATGGCGTGGCCTTTCATGCGCATCATTTTGGCTTCGATGAGCGTTGGGCCCTCGCCGCGGCGGGCGCGTTCGCAGGCTTCGTGGGCGGCGTCGTAGACCTGGCAGGCATCGGTGCCGTCGACGATCACGCCGGGAATGCCGTAGGCGATGGCGCGCTCGGCAAGATCTTTCACGCGGAATTGCATGTCGGCGGGCGTGGAGTAGGCCCAGAGATTGTTTTCGACGAAGAGCACCAGTCCGAGGTCCTGCACCGCGGCGAAGTTCAGGCCTTCGTAGGTCACTCCGGTGGACTGGCCGCCATCGCCGATGTAGGTCATGACGGCAATGTTGCGTCCCTGCAGACGCGCGCCCAGAGCCACTCCGGCGAGAACGGGAAGCAGGTCGCCCAGCGTCGAGATGGGAGAAACCACGTTGCGGTCTTTGATGTCACCGAAGTGCGAAGATGCGTCGCGGCCCCCGGTCGGCGAACCGGCCTTGGCCATGTACTGCATCATGATGTCGCGCGGGGAGAAGCCGCGGACCAGGGTCGAGCCCTGATTGCGGATCATGGGGCCCAGCCAGTCTTCTTTGTGCAAGGCGTACGCGGAGGCGCAGGAGCAGGCTTCCTGGCCGAGCCCGAAGTAGACGCCGCCGACTACTTTTCCCTGCTTGTAGAGATTTTCGAGCGCGATCTCCATCTTGCGGTTGAGCAGCATCCAGCGGTAGATCTCGATGCATTGCTTCTTGTTCAGATACTTCGATTCGCGGATGGGTGGGACTGGAGCGCTGAGATCGCCGGTGACTTCGTAGACGACTTTGCCGGCTCTTGCGAACCTGGCGGATCGTGAAGCTTGGCTTTTCGAGGCGATGATCGGGGATGGTGTAGGTGCGTTGGTCGGAGCTAATAGCTTTGCGCGGGGATTTGGCGGCGAGGCGTTTGTTTTGCTTCTTGGCCATGGGCGGCTCGGCGACATCCATGCTAACGCGGAGGGCTCGGCTTGTGTCGCGTCCCTGGACTTCGGCTTGCTCATGCCTGGAACGTATCTTCTTCTTTGTGCAGCTGACGCAGTTGCTCCGGCGGCTTCAGCGGCACTCCTACGGATTGTCCCAACAGCGCATCCAGACTCTCCAGCCAGAGCATCTGGCTTTCGAAGACGACGCCGAAGTTGCGGGAGATGGAGTGGGCGACTTCCTGCAGCGAGAGTTCTCTGTTCAATTCTTTCGCCATCGACGTTACCGGCTTGGTGGTGATGCCGCAGGGGATGATCAGGTTGAAATAGTCGAGGTCGGTGTTCACGTTGAGGGCGAAACCGTGCGAGGTTACGGCGCGGGAGATGTGGACACCGATGGCGGCGATTTTCGCCTCGCGGCTCGAGCGCAACGTCCCTCGACTCCGCTCGGGATGACAGGGTTTGGGGGTGTGTCCAGACGCCGGTGAGGCCGCAGATCCGCTTGGCGGGAATGCTGAAGTCGGCGCAGGTGCGGATCAGGACTTCTTCCAGGCGGCGCACATAATCGACGGCGCCCAGAGTCTTGCGCTTGCCGTCCGGCGTGGCGATTTCCCGCAGATCGAAGATGGGATAGCCGACCAGCTGGCCGGGACCGTGGAAGGTGACGTCGCCGCCGCGATCGGATTCGAATACTTCCACACCGCGCTGGGCGAGCAGTTCGGGCGAGGCCACGATGTTTGTCTGTTTTCCATTGCGGCCGAGAGTGATGACCGGCGAATGTTCGAGCAGCAGCAGGACGTCGCCGATGCGGCCTTCTTTGCGCAGGTCGACCAGGCGCTGTTGCAGGCGCAGGCCGGTGGCGTAGTCGATGGTGCCGAGTTGGAGGACGGAGATCACGAAATTCTTGGCCATGGATTCTCACGGATTAACGCGGACTCAGAAAAACGAAGATTCATCTGTGAATATCCCTGCGAATCCGTGGCCTGCCTTTCAGGCGTTGATTGCCATTCCATACACGCTGTTGGAGGCATCGAGCATGGCCTCGGCCAGCGTGGGGTGGGCGTGAATCGTCCACATCAGGTCTTCGACCGTGGCTTCCAGTTCGATGGCGACGACCGCTTCGGCGATCAGTTCGGTGGCCTGCGGGCCGATGATGTGTACGCCCAGAATCTCGCCGTAGTCGGCGTCGGAGACGATCTTGATGAAGCCTTCGTGCTGGCCCACGATCGAGGCGCGCGAGTTCGCGGTGAAGGGGAACTTGCCGACCTTGACGTTGTAGCCGGCCTCTTCGGCTTTGGCTTCGGTCAAGCCGACGCTGCCGATTTCGGGATGGCAGTAGGTTGCATTCGGAATATGCTCCGGGTTGATCGGCTTGCCCTTCTTGCCGGCAATTTTGGTCACCGCGACAATGCCTTCCATCGCGCCGACGTGGGCCAGTTGCGGCGTTCCGAGCACGATGTCGCCGATGGCGTAGACGCCGGGCTCGGCGGTCTGCATCCAGCTGTCGGTCTTGATGAAGCCGCGGTCGGGCTTGATCTTGGTTTTCTCCAGGCCGATGTTCTCGGTGCGCGGCTTGCGGCCGACCGCGATCAGGATTCTTTCGGCTTCGATTTTCTGCGGCTTGCCGTCCACGCTGAAGGTCACCGTGACTCCAGATTTGCTCTTTTCGATTTTGTCCACCTTGGCGCCGGTGTGGAAGGCGATGCCGCGCTTGCGGTAGACCCGCGCCAGTTCCTTGGAGACTTCTTCGTCTTCGATCGGAACCAGGCGGGGCAGCATTTCGATGATGGTGACTTCCGCGCCGAAGGAACGGAAGATGGAGGCGAATTCGACGCCCACCGCGCCCGCGCCAACGATCACCAGCGACTTGGGAATCTCCTTCAGCGACGAGAATCTCGATGTTGGTCAGGACCTGGTCGCCGGGTTCGAGGCCGGGAAGCATGCGAGCTTCCGAGCCGGTGCAGAGGATTACATTTTTCGCTTTGATCTGCGTAGTTTTGCCGTCGGCGGTGACCTCGACGGTCAGCACACCGTTTTGCGCCGGGCCGGTCAGCTTGCCGTAGCCGCGGATGGTTTCCACCTTGTTCTTCTTCATCAGGAAGTCGAGACCCTTGGTGTGCTTGGTCACGATCTTCGACTTGCGCTCCTGGATGGCGGCCCAATTCAGCTTGCGCGCGTCCACGCCTTCGATGCCGAATTCTTTTGCTTCTTTCAGGTGGTCCCAAAGCTCGGCGTTGAAGAGCAGCGCCTTGGTCGGGATGCAGCCCACGTGCAGGCAGGTGCCGCCGAGCACGTTGTCTTTTTCGATGAGGGCGGTTTTCAGGCCGTATTGGCCGGCGCGGATGGCAGCGGTGTAGCCAGCCGGACCGCTGCCGATGATGGCGATGTCATAAATGGTTTCAGGCAAGTAGTTTCCTCACTATGAACAGATGCAGGATGGCAAACGTTTGATTCTAGAACAGGTAGAAGCAAAGTTGCGATAGGGCCAGGCTCGCGAAGTAGTGGCAGCGCACCGCGGCGTCGCCCGTCGGGCAGAGACTGGGCATGATGCCGGGCAATGAAAGTCGCCCACTACCCGCAATGGAGGACAGGCGTCCGCCCGTCCTCCATCTTGAGCGGGGAACTTCCAGGCCAGATTAGACGTAATATATCTGCAGGAGGTCTCTATGCACGTCTTTGGGTTCTTCCTTTTTCCGTTCTTTGGGTTTGGGTTTGTCCTCTATTTTCTGCCCACGCTGGTCGCGCTGGTGCGCGAAAAATACGACAAGCTTTCCATCTTTCTGCTCAATTTCTTTTTAGGATGGAGTTTGATTGGGTGGATCGTGGCGCTGGTTTGGGCGTGCAAGAATGACCGAGTGGTCTACGTGCAGAATGTGCAGCGCTACTAGACGCGCGTGAAAACTATCCTTCGCGCGCCGGAACCCTGCCGAGCTTCGCTCGGCCACCGCTTCGCGGTACGGAGACCCGTCCGCGCAGAGATGCGCCGATTGCTAGCCCAGCAGCTTGGCCGCTTCCTGGGCGTAGTAGGTGACGATGATGCTGGCGCCGGCGCGGCGAATTGAAACCAGAGACTCCATCATGACGCGCTCGCGGTCGATCCAGTTATTGCGGGCGGCGGCTTCGATCATGGCGTACTCGCCGGAAACCTGGTAGGCGGCCAGAGGCAGGTCGAAGCGGTCGCGGGCGGCGGCGATCACGTCCAGATACGGCATGGCGGGCTTGACCATGATCATGTCCGCGCCTTCCTCGATATCAGCTTCAATCTCGCGCATGGCTTCGCGCAGGTTTGCGCCATCCATCTGGTAGGAACGGCGATCGCCGAACTGGGGCGCGGAATCGGCAGCCTCGCGGAACGGGCCATAGAAGCCGGAAGCGAACTTGGCCGCATAAGAAAGGATAGGAGTGTTGGTCAGTCCGGCCTGGTCGAGCGCCTTGCGGATGGCGGCTACGCGGCCATCCATCATGTCGGACGGGGCGATGATGTCTACGCCGGCGCGGGCCAGTGAAACCGACGTGCGGGCCAGCAGTTCGAGCGTGGGGTCGTTGAGAATTTCGTAGTCGGCCCCGCCGGCGCCAACGGCCGCCGCCAGCGTCTCGATGGCCTTCATCTTCTCTTCAGGCCTTACGGCGATGGCTGCCGCTCCCAGCGATTGCGGCGCTTGCGGCTTTCGCACCACGCCGCAATGTCCGTGAGACGTGTATTCGCACAGGCAAACATCGCCCATGATGATGAGCTTGGGGACTTCGCGCTTGATGGCGCGGGCGGCCTGCTGCACGATTCCGTTTTCCGCCCAGGCGCCGGTGGCGACCTCGTCCTTGGTCTCGGGCAAGCCGAAGAGTATGACGGCGGGAACGCCCAGGGCGGCGGTCTCGCGCGCCTTTTTCACCGCTTCATCCACCGAAAGATTGAAGACACCCGGCATGGACCGGCACTTCCTTGCGCACACCCTCGCCCGGACAGACAAACAGCGGGTAGACAAAGGCCTCGGGCGTGAGCCGGGTCTCGCGAACCAGCGTCCGCAATTGGTCATTCTGGCGGAGGCGGCGGAGGCGTGTGACCGGGAAGGTCATGGGCTGATTCTAGCAGAGCCTCCGGCGGGCAGGCGCACGCCGCATCGGCGATGACGGGCTTCCGACGGGTCGCGACGCATCGTCTGGATCGTGACAGATCGTTCCATCTTTGCTGCCGGGAGTACTTTCGTAATGCTTTGTCTATTCCGGAAACCCAACGGGCGCAAGCGCAACCACTAAAATGCGGAATGTCGTGTCAATCTTCATGATCTCCGGGCGCCAGTGGCGGATCGCCGGTGTCGTCGGCATAACTCTGGTCTATGCCTGCGTGTCGTTGAGCACGTCTGCCGGGTTCGGATTGCTCGCCTTCGGGGATATCGCCCAATTTTCACTGCTGTTTCTTGCCTTCGTGTTCGATGGCGGCGAACGCGGTCTCGAACCGCGGCCAGATCCGGTTGTTTTGGGGTCTGATGGCGCTGGGCTGCCTGTTGTGGTCGGCCAACCTGGCGCTGTGGACGCTCTATGAGGTGATTCTGCGGCGGACGCATTCCGGATCCGTTTATCGGAGATGTCGTTCTCTTTGTTCACGTGGTGCCGTTCATGGCGGCGGTGGCGCTGCGTCCCCACCAATTGGAGGATCAGAAACTCTACTTCAGCACTCTGAACTTTCTGATGCTGCTGGTGTGGTGGGTGTTTCTATACGCCTTCATCGTGTTCCCGGACGAGTATGTCGTGCTCAATGTTGCGGTCTACAGTCCGCACTACGATCTGCTCTATCTGGTGGAAAATCTGGCCTTCCTGGGCGTGCTCGGCATGCTGGCGTGGAAGACGCGGGGAGCGTGGAAACAGATCTACCTGAACCTGTTTGTGGCTTCGGGACTCTACGCCATAAGTTCGCTGGCGCTGAACATGGCCATCGCTCGCGGCCAGTACCATACCGGCAGCCTCTATGACATCCCGTTCATCGCTTCGGTTGGCTGGATGATCTGGGCCACGCTGCTGGCGCGCGACTTGAAGCCGCCTTCTCAGCCTGCGCCGTCAGGAGCTCTCGCGCTGGCAGATGCTGGCGCCCCGGCTGGCCATGCTGGCGATGCTTTCTCTTCCGGTGATGGGATATTGGGCGTGGTTTCGCGACACCGCGCCACTCCATCTGCGGCAGTTCCGGTTGCTGGTTACACTGGCGGCGATGCTGGTGCTGGGCCTGTTCGTATTTCTTCGTCAATTGCTGATGGACAGGGAGCTGGTGCGGCTGCTCGAAGAGTCGCGCTCCAGCCTGGAAAATATGAAGCGCCTGCAGACCGAACTGGTGCAGCGAGAGAAGCTGGCATCGCTGGCGCAACTGGTGTCGGGAGCGGCCCACGAGATCAACAATCCGCTGGCGGCGATTCTGGGATACTCCGAGCTGCTGGCAGCCCAGGCGGACCTGGAATCGAACCAGGCCAGCATGGCGCGCAAGATCGGCCAGCAGGCACGGCGCACGCGGGAACTGGTTTCCAGCCTGCTCAGCTTTGCCCAGCAGTCGCCCGGAGAAAAGACGCTGCTGGATATGGGTTCCATCGTGCAGCGGGCCTTGCAGATGAAAATGCTGCGCACGGAAAACAAGAACATTCATTTAGAGAACCGGATTGAGCCCGACCTGCCGCAAATATGGGGCAACGTCAACCAGCTCTTTCAGTGCTGCGTGGAAATCATCGGGAACGCGATCGACGCTTTGGAAGAGGTGGGCGGTGGGACATTTTCGGTGAGCGTCCTGCAGGAAGGGGATGAACTGGTGATGGAGTTTTCGGACTCTGGGCCCGGCATCCGCGATCCGCGACGGATTTTCGATCCCTTCTATACGACCAAGGCAGTCGGCAAGGGCATGGGACTTGGGTTGAGCGTGACTTATGGAGTTGTCCAGGACCACCAGGGACAAATCAGCTGTGAGAACCGGCCTGAGGGTGGCGCGGTTTTCGAGCTTCGTTTCCGGTGGCCAAGCAGTCCGCTCCGAAGATCGCCGAAGCCGCCAGAGGTAAATTGGCCGAGCGCCTCGCTCGTGCGAAGTTTCAGGTCTTGAGGACTGCTGCCCTCAGATTCTGCGGAGCAAGCTCCGCTAATTTCACATCGCAAAGCGCTCCTCGTAGCTTGCTCGACCAGACAGCTCATGAGCCGCTGCCTGCGTGCCGGCCCTGCGCTCGGGCGCTTCTTGTAACATGACACCTGATGCAATCTGCGCTCACCCACACCAGCGCCCGGGTGCTGGAATTCGAGTCGCTGCGCGACCTGGTTCGCGGATATGCCCCTTCGCCGCTCGGGCAAGGGAGGATTGCAGAGCTTTCTCCATCCGTCGATCGCCTGTGGATTGAAAATCAGCACCAGCTTACCGTTGAGATTCGGGAGTTTCGCCGCGTGGGCGACCGCTTCGAATTCTCCGGACTGATCGATATTTCAACCACGGTTGAAAAGGCGCGCATTCAAGGCACTGTCCTCGAGACCACGGAGATTCGCGACGTGGTGCTGGTCGTGGATCGAGCGGCTGAATGGCGGGAAATCGCTTTGAGCCCGCCGGCGGCCATGAAGGTCGAGTGGACCGCGGTGGGCGAGCTTTCATCCGGCATCAGCGACTTCACGGAGTTTCTGCGGGCATTTCGCAACAAGATCCAGCCCGACGGCACGCTCGAAGATCGCGCCTCGCCGGAGCTGGCCCGAATCCGGCGAGAGATCGAGCGGCAGAAGAGGGCGATCCAGGAGTCATTGCGCGGCTATCTGCGGCGGCTGGCCGAGGGTGGCGCGGTGCAGGATGAGCTGATCACGATCCGGGGCGAACGCTTCGTGATCCCGATCAAGATCGAGCAGAAGCGCCGCGTGCAGGGCGTGGTCCACGGCGCGAGTTCGAGCGGGCAGACTGTGTTTGTCGAGCCGCTGGAGACGATCGAACAGAACAACGAACTGGTGCGGCTGCTGGATGAAGAATTGGCCGAGATCCACCGCATCCTGGTGCGAGATGACGCGGCGGATCGGCGAGAACTCGGAGCTGATTCTGCAGGCGGTCGGGGTGCTGGGGGAGCTGGAGCTGCAATTCGCCAAGGCACGTTTCGCTGAGGAGTACAACTGTGTGCCGGTATCGGTTCGGTGAAAACTCCCGGCTGGTCTTGATCAACGCCCGCCACCCGTTACTCGAACGCAACCTGAAAGCGAAGGGCGGGCAAGTCGTTCCCATCCGCATCGAACTTGAGGGCGAAAATCTTGAGCTTGTCATTACCGGTCCAAATACCGGCGGGAAAACGGTTGCCTTGAAGACCGTGGGCTTGCTGGCCCTGATGGCGCAGTCCGGAATTCCGGTCCCTGCGGATCGCGCCGAGCTGCCTGTATTTGATTCGGTGCTGGCTGATATTGGTGACTACCAATCCATCGAACAGAATCTTTCGACGTTTTCGGCCCATGTGACCAACATTGATTTCATCTCGCGGACCGCCACGGCAAAATCACTGGTGCTGCTGGATGAATTGGGATCGGCCACTGATCCGGAGGAGGGAGCGGCCCTGGCCGTGGCCATTGCCGAACATTTCAGGCGGATTGGATGTATTACCGTGATCTCCACTCATCACACCTCTTTGAAAGTATTCGGCGCCAATACGCCGGGGGTGGTGAACTCTTCGGTTGGATTCGACGAGGCCACACTGCAACCGACTTATGAGCTAAGGATCGGCGTGCCGGGGGCGTCGGCGGGCATCAACATCGCGCAGCGGCTGGGGCTGAACCCGACGATCATTGAGGCGGCGCGGTCGAAGCTGGGCACGCAGACGCGGGATGTGGGTCAATTTCTCGACCGCCTGCATGCTGACCTGCGCGAAACTGCGACGGAACGGCTCCGGCTCAAGACCCGCGAGCAGGAACTGGAGCGGGAACGGGCGAGCCTTGCCGCCGAGGGGCGGAAACAGCAGCAGGCAAAGATCAAAGAGATGGAGAAAAAGCTCGAGACCCTGCTACGGGATTTCGAGTATCAGGCGCGCGAGATGGTGAATGCCGTCCAGGATCGGGCGTCGTCGCAAAAGCTCTCAAAAGACGCCGAGCGGCGCATTGCCAAATTGCGGCGGGAATTTCGCGGGCAGTTCGATTCCTCCGTGGTGGCCCATGCGACCGGGGCTGACCAGGGCGATCCCGATGCGCAGCCCCAGGTGGTCAAGCATGTCTCCGAAGGCGACACGGTCAAACTGAAGTCGGTGGGACGCCCGGCGGTGGTCAGCCGGCGCGTGGATGAAAATCACTTTGAAGTCGAAATTGGCGCCATGAAGATGAAGATCGCGCGCGACGATATTGCGGAAGTGCTGTCGCGGGCGGCGGACTCGCCCGTCAAGGCGGCACGGGCGCGGGGGATTTCGGTTTCGCTGGAGAAAGAAAATGCGAGCGTCGCGTCAGAGATCAACGTGATTGGTCGTACCGTGGACGATGCCACGCGCGAGGTGGAGAAATTCGTGGATCGAGCATTTCTGGCTGGTTTGCCGCGGGTGCGCGTGGTGCACGGAAGCGGCATGGGAATTCTACGGAAGGCCTTGCGGCAGTATTTGCAGAAGCATCCGCATGTGGAATCGGTGACGGAGCCTCCGCAGAATGAGGGTGGGGGTGGGGCGACGGTGGTGGAGCTGCGGGTTTAGGTTCGTGGTGCCTATAACGTACTCGACTGCGGATGAGCGGTCGCGCGCGACCGCTCGTCCTCCGCTCGGCATGACAGGGCTAAGAAGACATGACAGAGGCTGCTTTGAAAACAGGAGATGAATACAGAGGTCAATGGTCACGAAGTTTGACACTTGAGGTCCGCCGTTCCCCAGTCTTCGTTGACAATATCCTCTACCGTACGTTATCTTTAAGTCTTTAGCAGTCCTGCGGTTGCCCGCCTGGTACCCTGCGCCTTCGGCGTTGAAGTGGATACTCAGCGGTCTTCTTTAGCTTTTTTAATTTCTGGGAGACTCGTAATGTCAACCTATTTCCCCAAAGCGGGGGAAATTGTGCGCAAGTGGTACGTCGTGGATGCCTCAGGGCAGACGCTCGGCCGACTGGCTTCACAGGTCGCCCGCATCCTTATGGGTAAAGAGAATCCGCGCTATACAACGTTTCTCGATACGGGAGATCACGTTATCGTCATCAACGCCGAGAAGGTGAAGACGACGGGAATGAAATCCGAACAGAAGGTGTATCAGCACTACACCGGATACCCGGGCGGGCTGCGCACGGAAGAATTCCGCAAGCGTTTTGACCGCAAACCGGAGTTGATTATCGAAGAGGCGATCAAGCGCATGCTGCCCAAGACGAAACTGGGTGGACACATGATCAGCAAGCTGCAGGTTTATCGCGGCGACAAGCATCCTCACGAGGCGCAGAAACCTGAGGTACGAGTTCTGGAGACGAGAGCCTAAGACAGTTGCCGGTTTCTGGTTTCGAGTACGAGCGTGAGCAGCGGGAAGATTGGGAATTCTTTGAAAGGTCAGATAGCCGGATTCTCTCCCAGCCTGAGTGGCCGGGAGCTAGAAGCCAGGAGCTAGAAGCTAAAACATGGCAGAGTTAGTTCAGTATTACGGTACGGGACGCCGCAAGTCGGCAATTGCGCGCGTCTATTTGCGTCCGGGCAGCGGCGATTTCAAAGTCAACGGACGTCCTTTTGAGCAGTATTTCGTGACCGAGTCGCAGCGCTCGAGCGCGAAACAGCCATTGCTTTCGACGGAGACGGCGGCGACGTTCAATGTTCTCGCCCGGGTCAGCGGCGGCGGCGTGAACGGCCAGGCGGATGCGGTGAAGTTGGGTATCGCCCGCGCCCTGATGCTGTTCAACATCGAGCTGCGCAAGAAGCTGAAGGCGGAAGGCATGGTCAGCCGCGATTCGCGTTCGAAGGAACGCAAGAAGTACGGGCAGAAGGGCGCCCGGAAGCGGTTCCAGTACAGCAAGCGGTAGGAGGATGGGTCCGAGCAGATCGAGATTTCTCGCTCCGCTCGGAATGACAAGTTGGTTGGGTGGGTCTTAGCTAACGACCGACGACCAACGACTGGTTTTTTAGGTGTTCAATTCTTCCTGCGCCTCGCGGTGCGGGGCGGGAATGGCAATCCGGAAGGTCAGTTTCAAGTTTCCGGTTTCCAGTTTCTGGTTTCGAAACCAGAAATACGAAACTGGAAACTGATGTTCGGCCGGATGCAGACCAAATGAGGAGGTTGATTGGCTAACATCACCATGAAGGAGTTGCTCGAAGCGGGAGTTCACTTCGGGCATCAGACGAAGCGCTGGAATCCCAAGATGAAGGAATACATCTTCGGCGAGCGCAACGGGATTTACATCATCGACCTGCAAAAGACGCTGAAGATGTTCAAGGAAGCGTCGAAATTCGTGGCCGACCTGGCCGCGGCGGGCAAAATTGTGCTTTTTGTGGGCACCAAGCGACAGGCGCAGGATGCCATCGCTGAAGAGGCCACGAAGTGCGGCGGCTTCTACGTGAACCAGCGCTGGCTGGGCGGACTGCTCACCAACTGGGTGACGGTGCAGAAGTCGGTCAAGCGGCTCAAGGAACTCGACGAGATGGCCACGGATGGCCGCTACGAGTTGCTGCCCAAGAAAGAAGTCATCAAGCTGGAGCGCGAGCGCAAGCATCTGCAAGCCAACCTGGCGGGCATCAAGAACATGAGCCGGTTGCCGGACGCGATCTTCGTGATTGACTCCAATAAGGAACAGATCGCGGTACGGGAAGCCCGCAAGCTGGGCATCCCCGTGGTCGCCGTGGTGGATACGAACTGCGATCCCAGCGAAGTGGATTACGTGATTCCGGGCAACGACGACGCGTTACGCGCGATTCGCCTGTTCGCCTCGAAGATTTCCGATTCGGTCGCCGAGGGCGCGCAACTGATGACGGACAAGCAGGCCGCCGATCTGGCCGCAGCCGTCTATGCCGAGCCCGAGGCGGTTCCAGCGGCAGAGGCTGCCGAAGAGCTTGCAGCCGCTGGCGCTGCCGAAGCCGGGGCTGAGGACATCAGCATGGAAGACGTGCTGGGCAAGGGAGTGCGTAAGCAACCTGCGCCTGCGAAGGAAACCGTGGACGAAGACGTTCCCCAGGTTGAAACCCAGACGTATTAGAACCGTCGTTGGTCATTCGTCGTTGGTCGTTGGCCAAAATCTTGGCCCCCTGAGGGAAATCAGACCCGCGCGGTCGTCCGGCGCGGGTCAAAGTTTGTAAGCACAGTTTTGAGGGGCAGTTTCTGGCTTCCAGTTTCTAGAAACCGGAAGCCAGAAACTGGAAACTTTATTTATGAGCACAACTACTGTGAATATTTCTGCTAATCAAGTGAAAGAGCTCCGGGAAAAGACCGGGGCGCCGATGATGGACTGCAAGCACGCTCTCACCGAGGCCAAGGGAGATCTGGAGCAGGCGGTCGTCCTGCTGCGCAAGAAGGGCATTTCTGTCGCCGGCAAGAAAGCCAGCCGGGTGACCAAGGAAGGCGCGGTTGCCAGCTACATTCACGCCGGAGGCAAGATTGGCGTTCTTGTCGAAGTGAATTGCGAGAGTGACTTTGTGGCACGCACCGATGATTTCAAGGAACTGGTGCACGACATCGCGATGCACATCGCGGCCAGCGACCCGAAATTCGTGCGCAAGGAAGACGTCACGCCGGAAGCTTTCGAGCGCGAGAAGGACATTTACCGCGCCCAGGCCGCTGCGACCGGCAAGCCGCCCCAGGTCGTGGAAAAGATCGTGGAAGGCAAGATGAGCAAGTTCTACGAAGAAGTCTGTCTCATGGAGCAGCCTTTTATCCGCGACCAGACTGTCAGCATCGGCCAGCTTGTTGCCACCAAGATTGGCAAGCTGGGCGAGAACATCGCGGTGCGCCGCTTCGCGCGCTTCAAGGTTGGCGAGGTGGGGGCGACGGTCGCGTTTACCACTTCCAGCACGGAAGAGTGGTGGCGAGGCTGCTCTCAGTAGCGAAGTAGGCCTTGCGCTAGCTTTCGTTGACGGGACGTGTTTTGATCACTGTTGACGCCGCGGGCGGATGCCCTCGGGACAGCCGGCGGGACGCCGGCGCTACAAACCATCATGCCGACTCCGGTGTTCAAACGCATTCTGCTCAAACTCTCCGGCGAGGCCCTGGCCGCGAACCAGGGCTTCGGCGTGGACCCTCTGCGCATTCACGAAATCGCCGCCGAACTGGCGGACGTCCACTCTCTCGGCATCCAGATCGCGATCGTCGTCGGCGGCGGGAATTTCTTCCGCGGCGTGGCCCAGCAGGCGCGTGAGATGGATCGCGTCTCCGCCGACCACATGGGCATGCTGGCCACCGTGATCAACGCGCTGGCGCTGCAGGACGCGCTGGAGAAACAGGGCATTCACACCCGGGTGCAGTCGGCGATCGAAATGAACCAGGTGGCCGAACCTTTCATCCGCCGCCGCGCCATTCGTCACATGGAGAAGGACCGGATCGTGATTTTTGCCGGCGGCACCGGCAACCCTTATTTCTCGACCGACACGGCCGCATCCCTGCGCGCCATGGAAATCAAGGCGGACGCAATTCTCAAAGCCACAAAGGTGGATGGCATTTACGATGCCGACCCCATGCTGGTGAAAGACGCCAAGAAATTTGCCGAGATCAGCTACATGGAAGTGCTGAAGCGGGGACTCAAGGTGATGGATTCAACCGCCATCTCCCTGTGCAAGGACAACAACCTGCCTATCATCATTTTCAATCTCAATCAGCGTGGGAATATCCGGAAAGTCGTCATCGGCGAGAAGATCGGGTCGCTGGTCAGCGCGTAAAGCCCGGCCCCACCCCACCTTGTCATCCCGACCGGAGCGCAGCGCAGTGGAGGGATCTTGTGTGCCGCCACTCGCGGTACGGCCCCGTCCGGGGTTATTGATGAAGTTGATGGTCTTCGATCGCAAGTGGTGCTGCCCAAACGCAAGGTCGCTCCACTTCGCTGCTGCGCTGCGCTCCGGTCGGGATGACAAGAGCTTTTACGGTTCGAAGGTTTATAATTCAGCGTTTTGACCTTGAATATAAACGGAGTTGATCATGGCTGATGCTGGTCCACTTAGAGATATCCGCATTCAACTTAAGACGCGGATGGACAAAGCAGTGGAAGATTTTCGCAAGGCGATGGCTGCCACCCGCACCGGGCGAGCTTCGGTGCACATGCTGGATGCGGTCAACGTGGACTACTACGGTTCGCAGATGCCGCTGAACCAGATTGCCCAGGTGCACGCGCCCGAGCCGCAGCTTATTACCGTGCAGCCCTTCGATCCCACATCGCTGGCGGCGATCGAGAAGGGCATACGCACCGCCGATCTGGGCTTGAATCCGATGAATGATGGCAAGATCATTCGCGTGCCGGTGCCGCCTCTGACCGAAGAGCGTCGCAAGGACATGGTCAAGCATCTGCACAAGAATGCTGGAGGAGCATCGCACCGCGGTGCGCAATATTCGTCGCGACGGCAACGATGCCATCAAGAAGGCCACCAAGGACAAGAAGATCGCCGAAGACGACGAGAAGCGCGCGATGGATGAAATCCAGAAGCTGACCGACGACGAAATCAAGAAGATGGAAGAGATGAGCAAGGGGAAAGAGAAGGAAGTGATGGAGATTTAGTCGTTAGTCCGTCAGAGAGTCATGAACTGCCTAAGCCGGATGCCCCGTCCAAGCCTTTGACACTTTGCTTGGGCGGGTGTTTTTTGGGAACGTCCCTCGCGCTTTTTCCTGTAACTCGAGCTTGACTGCTCTTCTTCATCATTCGAATAGTGACCAAAACTCCCGCCCAAGCCGAGCTTGGAGACGGGGCACCCATGGGGTTCGAAATGGCCCCCTCCTTCTCGGATTACCTCGGTCGTAATGCCTCCAAAACCCGCGTCCAGAGCGGGAATGACTTGGGTACTCTGTCCAAAAGTAACGCAACTTCTCTACCATGGGAGTGTTTGCATCCCCGTACCAGGAATTTGTCGACTTTGCAGAATTCAGGAGTTTGTCATGAAACGGTTTCTGGCGCTGTCAGCGCTTCTGGCGTTGTCTGTTCTTGAGTATGGTCAGCTGCGGCGGCGGCGGAAATGGGTTGAGCTTTTACCACCAATCCGCAAGCGGGAGCGGTTTTCGTCACCGGAGAGGATGCGCCGCTTCCGTCCGTGGTGAGCCTGAACCTTACGATCAATTCCATTACGCTTACCGGCGCGAGCAATTCTCCGCAACTGGTTTCGTCACCGATTACCGTCGATTTCGCCCGCTTGGTGGGTCTGCGCGCGCCGCTGGCGTTCCATGCGGTTCCGGCTGATACTTACACCAAGGCGACTTTTGTGCTGTCGAGTCCGGTAATCAACTTCCATCAGTGCGGTCAATCCTCCGCAAGTGAGCACGCTGAACGGCACATTTACCAATCCGACCGGCACCAGTCCCCAAACCACATCCGTCGTAGTGACCTTTCCTACGCCGATGGTGGTTGGGCGCGAGCGGTTTGGCTGGAATGCACACCGAATTCGACATTCGTCAGTCGCTGGCGGTGGACGGCACGGGTCAGATTACCGGCGTAATTAATCCCGTCATGTTCATCGAAGCGGTAACGGCGACCAATCCTGAAGGCCAGATCACCGACCTCACGGGCACGATTGTCTCCGTGAATGTTGCCGGTAATTCATTCCTCATGCAGGGACCGTTCGGACACCAGTTCACGGTTGATGTGGATGGCAGCACTGCCTACAACAGCGGTTTCACGCTGGCCACATTGCCGACCTCGGGCGGCATTTGTCTCGCTGCAAGGTACGGTGCAGATGGACGGCAGCATCCTGGCCAGCGACGTGGAATTCATTACCACGGACCTGGCGTTCATCTCGGGCCGCGTTCTGGCCCTGAACCCGACCTCGGGACCGGTGCAAACCGTGACCCTGTGGGTGGGTGAAACCGGTGGCGATGACCTCGGGCCTGGTGGACACGGTACAGACCGTGGATATCAGCGGCAGTTTCGAACTATGCCATCTGCTTCTTCAACAACAGCTGGTTCAGTCCGAACAACCTGTTTGGCAATTCTTCGATGCTGGTGGGCCAGCGAATCCTTATCGGGGGCACCTTCAACAGCGGCACGTATCACCCCGAGTTTCATCTCATTGCGACGCCAGGGCGTGTACGGGCTTGTCGTCCCGGGCAGCGTGACGGTGACCAGCGGCAATGCGGGCAACTTCCAGACTGCTGAACACCGGCCTGCTGGGCCTCTCGCTCGGCGGACCCTTGACCGTGAATACGGGGGCGGGAACTGTCTTCTTCCAGGGCAACAGCAACACGCTGACCCTCAGCGATCTGCAGACCGCGAGTGCTACGGTCTCGGTACCGGTGGTGGCGCGCGGGTTGGTCCTGAAAGACTCGGTCAGCGGTGATCCCGTGCTGTGGGCGCATCGGGTGCGGGAGGCGCAAACCGCGCAATAGGTCAGAGCGTCAGAGTTCCAGCGGGCGGCCCCAATAGCCGCCCGTTTTATTTTTGGCCTTATAATCGTGTGACCATGAAGAAGGTTGTGCACGCCGCCTGTCCGCACGATTGTCCTGATGCCTGCGGCGTTTTGATCACCGTGGAAGACGGGCGTGCTACGCGGATTCAGGGTGACCCGGCACATCCGGTGACTCGCGGCTTTCTGTGCGCGAAGGTGGCCAAGTATCTGGATCGGGTGTACTCGCCGGATCGGGTGCTTTATCCCATGCGGCGGGTGCGGCCGAAGGGTTTGGCCGCGAACGGCGAGACCGATCTTCGATCCGTTCGGACGGGTCTAAGACCCGTCCCCACACAGCCCTCGCCGATGCATGCGGCGGGGATTTCGAGCGGATTTCCTGGGATGAGGCGCTTGACGAGATTGCCTCGCGATTCCGGCAGATCGTTTCAGATTTCGGCAGTGAGGCGATTCTGCCGTACTCCTACGGGGGCACGTTGGGCGCGCTCAATGGCGCATCCATGGACCGGCGCTTCTTTCATCGCCTGGGAGCTTCGCAGCTGGCCCGCAACATCTGCTCGGCGGCGGGCGAGGCGGGGTTGAATTCCGTTATCGGCATCAAGATGGGCACCGATCCGGAGCAGTTCACGCACTCGCGCTACATCATCGCGTGGGGCGCGAATATCCACGGCAACAACGTCCATTTGTGGCCGTTCATCTCGGAAGCGCGCCGCAAAGGCGCCAAGCTGGTGGTGATTGATCCTTACCGCACCCGCACCGCGGCCTGCGCGGACTGGTACCTGCCCATCAATCCTGGGACCGACGCGGCGCTGGCGCTGGGCATGATGCATGTCATCATCAACGAGGGGCTGCACGACGCCGATTATCTTGCCCGCTACACCGTGGGATTCGATCAGCTGCGGGAAAAGGTGCAGGAATACTCGCCGGAGCGGGTGGAGAAGTGGACAGGCATTGCGGCCTCCGACATTGTCAAACTGGCCCGCGAGTATGCGACCACGCATCCGGCGGTGATCCGGGTGAACTATGGCGTGCAGCGCTCCGAGGGTGGCGGTATGGCCACGCGCGCCAGTCACCATGCTGCCTTGCGTTATCGGGTCGTGGAAGGAAGTTGGCGGCGGGCTTCAGCTTTCGACCAGCGGCGCTTTTGGATTGAACCGGGACGCCCTGGAGCGGACCGATCTGATGGAGAAGGCGCTGGGACGGCCTGCGCGCACCGTCAACATGGTGGAACTGGGCACGGCGCTCAATACGCTGGAAGATCCGCCGATCAAAGCGCTCTTCGTTTACAACTCGAATCCGGCGGCAGTTTGTCCCAATCACAATCTGGTCATTCAGGGGTTGCAGCGTCCGGATTTATTCACCGTGGTTCACGAGCAGTTCTTCACCGATACCGTGGACTATGCCGACATTGTTCTTCCGGCGACCACCTTCTTTGAGCACAAAGACCTGCAGGGCGCCTACGGGCACTACTACCTGCAGATGTCGGACGCGGCCATCGAGCCCTTGGGCGAGTGCCGATCGAACGTCGAAGTGTTTCGCGCCCTGGCCGGGCGCATGGGATTTGACGAGGAATGCTTTCGTGAATCTGTGGACCAGATGATCGATGTGGCGCTAAGCATTCGGAGAATCCCCGGTTGCGGGGGATTGATCGGGAGCGACTGCAGCGGGAAGGGCATGTCAGGCTTAATTTTGAAAATCAGTTGTCAGATTCGAGTTCTCAGTTCTCAGATTTCTTGCCTTTGCGAAGGGTAATTTCGGGACGATCGAGTGGCAAGGCTGAGCTCTACAGCGAGGATCTCAAGGCCCAGGGACTCGATCCGGTGGTGGCATTTCACCCCTCCGGAGGAATCGCGGCACGGTTCGCAGGCGCGGCAGGTTTCCTCTGGAGCTTCTGGCCCGCAAGGCGGACAACTTTCTGAATAGCACGTTTTGCAATGTGCCGGTGGTCCAGGAGATGGAAGAAGCCGGCCTGCTGGAGATGAGCGCGGCCGATGCCCGGGCCCGTAGTATCGTCGATGGCGACGTGGTGCGCGTCTTCAACCGTCGCGGAGACATCCTGCTGCGAGCCCGGGTGGATGGCGCGGTGCAGGCGGGCGTGGTTTCGGCCAGGCTGCATTGGGCCAAGTTGAGTTCGGGGAAGCCGCAACATAAATGTCCTTACTTCGGAAAAACTTACGGACCTAGGCAACTCCGCCACGTTTTATTCCGTCTTGGTTGAAGTAGAGCTTTTTAAACCGTCTCCTGAGGCGTGGGGGCGGTTTGGACGGTCTCCACGGCTCTACCGTATAATTGCCACTTTCCATACTCCCAGGATCCGAGGTAGTAACGATTCTTCGTTTTCATCAGGATAGCCCTGTAGTGACGAGGAGTAGGTCGGGCCATGCGCGGCCTGCTCCGGCTGGGTGCATCGCCTTCATCTTCTTCAATCATAAAGATTTGTAAAGCACGCTGGCCTTTCCTCTGCCTGGTCTTTCTGGTGCTGTGCGCGACGGGTTGGGGACAGCAGGAAATCGATTACGGAGATCGTAATCCACGGAAACCGGCGTATTCCGGCGGAAACCGTCCGAGGACGCATTTTTACCCGCGCCGGCGACGTCTATGACGAGGCCGCCCTGGACCGCGACTTTAACTCCTTGTGGAACACCGGATATTTCGAGGACATCCGCTTCGAGCGCGAGCAGACTCCCAAGGGCTGGCGCATCCACGTTTACGTCAAAGAGCGTCCCACCATCAGCGAGATTGAGTACCTGGGGCTGAATTCGGTGTCGAAGAGCGACGTGCTCGACCGTTTCAAGGAGCGCAAGGTCGGACTCTCGCCCGAGAGCCAATACGATCCCACCAAGGTCAAGAAAGGCCGAGGTCACGATCCGGGAGTTGCTGTCCGAGCATGGCCGGCAGTTCGCCACCGTGCGCACCGAGGTCCGGCCCATCCCGCCCGCCAAGGTGAGCGTCACGTTTGTGGTGAAGGAAGGCCCCAAGGTCACCGTCGGCAAGATTACTTTCATCGGCAACAAGCACGTCAGCTCGCGCATTCTTCGCGGCGCCATGAAGAACCTGAAGCCGATCGGGATTCCGCACTCCATCTTCCTGGAAAACATCTTTGCCAAGACCTACGACGCCACCAAGCTGGACGAAGACACGGAACGGGTGCGAGCGGAATTCCAGAATCGCGGCTACTTCAAAGTCGTGGTGCAGGACGCCAAGACGGAGATTCATGACACCGGCCGTCCGGGCTTTCATATTCCGCTGCTGATGAAGGGACCGGGCAAGGCCGTGGACATCACGATTCCGATCGATGAAGGCGAACAGTACCGGCTGGGCGAAATCACGTTCAACGGGAACAAGGAGGTCACCAACGTCAAGGCCTTGCGCTCGCTCTTTCCCATGAAAGACGGCGATATTTTCTCGCGTGAAAAGGTGGCCAAGGGCCTGGACAACCTGCGCAATGCCTATCGCGAGCTGGGCCACATCAACTTCACTTCGATTCCCAACACCACTTTCGACGAAGACAAGAAGCTGGTGAATCTTTCCATTGATCTGGACGAAGGCAAGAAGTTTTATGTCCGCCGCATCGAGTTTTCCGGCAATACCACGACCCGCGACAAGGTCATCCGCCGCGAGGTCGCGCTGGAAGAAGGACAGGTTTACGACGAGCGGCTGTGGAAGCTGAGCCTGCTGCGGCTGAATCAGCTGGGGTACTTCGATCCGCTGAAGCCGGACGACCCGAACGTCACCGAAACTCACCTCGACGAAAAGAACGGCACGGTGGACCTGACGCTGAAGGTCCATGAGAAAGGCAAGAACAGCATTGGGCTGAACGGCGGCGTGAGCGGCCTGGCCGGGGCCTTCATCGGGATCAACTACAGCACCAACAACTTCCTCGGACAGGGCGAGACGCTGGCGGTCCAGACCAGTATCGGCAACAGCGCAGCGCATTCTGTCGTTTAGTTTTACCGAGCCCTATCTTTTTGATCGCCCGATCCAGGGCGGCTTTTCGGTTTTTGCGCAGAAATTCAACTACAACCAGGCGCGGCAGGAGGCCATTCTTACCGGCCAGCAGGTGAACCTGCCCGAACGCTTTTCTGAACAACCTGCAGAACTACACACAGTCCAGCACGGGCTTCACCGGTTCACTCAGCTACCAGTTGCACCATTCGTTCAAGCGCGTCGGAATTACTTATTCGTTCGACCGGTCTTCCATTGTCGCGGTCAGCGATGCCTCGAAGATATTGTTCACCGACCTGGCGTTTCGCGGGATCAGCGGCCCCAACTCGCTGGAGGGCATCATCACCAGCAAGATCCTTCCCAGCTTTTCGTTCAGCACCATCGACAGCCCGATCTCACCGAAGCGTGGGCACCAGCGTATTTCTGGGCGGGGAAATTGCCGGCCTGGGCGGGACGGTGCGGTCGGTGCGGCCCATTGTTCAGTACAAGCACTTCAAGCCGATGCAGAAGGGCCGCAATACGATCGGATTCAACGTGCAGGGTTCTTTCCTGACCGGCTATGGCGGGGTGGTGGCGCCGCCGTTTGAGCGCTTCTACCTCGGCGGCGAAAATGATATACGCGGTTTTGATATCCGCTCTGTGTCTCCGGTCGCGTTTCTGCCGAGCAAGACCAGCATCATCCTGCGTAACCCGGACGGCACCGTAGTTCCCAAGGACCCGGCCAATCCGCTGCGCGGCAGCTACACCGTTCCCGTGCCCGTCGAGCAGATCGTGTTTCCTGGCGGCGATGCCAGCCTGGTGACGAACCTGGAATACCGGATCACGATCGCCGGGCCGGTTGCCTTGGCGCCGTTCATGGACGTCGGAATGAATCCCATTGTCAGGGGCTCGCAGTTGCGCATCAATCCCGGGCAACTTGCCGACATCAATACCACGGTGTTTGGATGCCCCGCGCTCGATATCGCGCTCAACTGCACGGGTGGGCACCTTCAGAATCCCCAATTCTCCCAGAACCTGCAGATCGTGAGCAATTCCAACTGGGTTCCGAGGATGTCCACAGGGCTGGAAGTGCAGGTGTTTCTGCCCATCATCAATGCGCCGTTCCGGGTTTATTGGGCCTACAACCCGCTGCGGCTGGACAACATAACCCGCGGCCCGGTGCCGATCACCCGCGACATGTTCCCACCAGGAGCGGCGGGAGACTTCACATTCGAGCAGGCCGCCAGAAGTCTGACGCCCGAGTATCAATTGCGCGAGCCGCGCAAGACGTTCCGGTTCAGCGTGGCGACGACGTTCTAAAGGCAGTCATCAGTCGTCGGTCTTCGGTCGTCAGCCGGGCTTGCCCTCGACCGGGAAGAGGACGATTCGCTAGTGATTAGCTGACGCCTGACGACCGGCGACTGATGACTGTTTGACCTTGGGCGGAGGCTGTACCTATAATGATGGTATCCACGCCCTGAGAAAAGCAGCCAACGGGGTGGTCACCACGCCGCTTCAGGTTCGGCGTGAGGAGCTGGGAACTCCGGCCCAGCCTCTTCCGTTGACAGCAAACGGTCGGGTTCGTGCTGAGACGCGGCCAGCATTGGCTTGTATAAAAATCTAAGCGATTTCCCGGGATAAATTCCAAGGAGTTCAAAATCAACCACATGACAAGCAAGTTTGCGCGATTTCTTATGTCCACCGTGTTCGCTGCATCGGTCGCAGCCATGGCCCAGACCGCCGGGTTGCCTGCGGCCCCGAGCGCCGCAGCCAGCAATGCCGACGCACCCCCCGCCGCCGTCAGCGCGACGGGAACCAGAACGGGGACGGTCAATGTCGAGCAGGCGATTTTCGCCACCAACGAAGGCCAGCGTGATTTCGAAGCCTTGAGCAAGAAGCTTGAACCCAAGCAGACCGAGCTCAAGGGTCAGAATGACGAAGTCGAGAGCCTGAAGAAACAGCTCAACACCCAGGGCGAGAAGCTGAACGATGAGAGCCGGGCGACTCTGGTCAAGCAGATTGAGCAGAAGCAGAAGTCGCTGGAGCGGTCGGTACAGGACGCGCGCGACGATGCCCAGAACCAGCAGAACGAAATCGCGCAGCGCATTCTGCAGAAGATGGGGCCGATGCTGGTGAAGTACGCCGCGGAAAACGGTTTCGGCGTGATCATCGACACTTCGCAGCCCTGGCCGAACGGACCGGTGCTTTGGTCTGGACCTGCGGTGGACATCACGCGGCCGATCGTTGAGCTCTACAACGCACAGTCCGGAGTGCCCGCGCCCGCGGCCAGACCCGCCGGAGCGAAGCCAGCTGCGCCAGGGACCAGGCCGGCGACTCCTGCGCCAACAAAGCCGGCGACGACCGCACCCAAGGCGCCAGCCACTCAACCAAAATAGTTCGCGACACCTCGTGTCGTGAAGAAGTTCCCACAGGCCGCGTGCAGAACGCGGCCTTTTTTCTTTCCCTCCTTTCCCTCGAACGCGTCTGAAGACGGGCGCTGCGGTGTCCTTACCCATAGGCACTGCTACATCGAGGAGGACACCATGTTTGCCGATTTCTCGCCGGATTCTGACTGGTCCAATCATTCTCACCGCGCATGGACAACTCTGATCTCGTTTGCTGTGCAGGCGGTCGCTGTCGGCTGCCTGCTTCTGTTGCCTCTGTTCTACACCGAAGGACTGCCGAGACTGGCCATGCTCGCGCCGCTGCTTGCGCCTGCGCCGCCTCCGGCGGCCCCACCAACCCCACGTCCCAATTCGCCGGCGACTCCGCAAAGCAACTTGATGGGAGACAGGCTGGTGAGTCCCGCACACATCCCGCCTACGGTAACGATGCTCACCGACGCGGAGCCGCCTCCGCCGATGATCGATCCCAGCGCAGCCGGCGTGCGCGACGGAACCGGCGATCCAAATGCGCGCGGCACTGTTCTCAATTCAGGGCTCGGCTCCGACCTGGCACTGCCTCCCCCTCCGCCCGCTGTCCATCACCCTCCGGTCTCGCGCATGATGGAAGGGAATCTGGTTCATCGCGTTCAGCCGGACTATCCACCGTTGGCAAGGCAGGTCCGCGTCCAGGGCCTGGTGGTGCTTGCGAGCGATGATCAGCCGTGAAGGCACGATCGAGGATCTGCAGGTATGAGCGGCCATCCCATGCTGGTGCAGGCCGCAGTCGAGGCGGTGCGGCAATGGCGATACCGCCCCTACGTGCTCAACGGCGAACCGGTCGAAGTGGAGACCGAGGTGAAGGTGAACTTCGTCTTGTCGGGCGGTTAGCTTTCCGCGAACTCGGGAGTAGCACAGGCGTAACCTCGCGACCGCCTGCTGCGCCCGCTATAATCGGCCGCAGTGGCTACCGCTGAAATTTTGAAACGGACCGCGACCCGTCCCACCTGGGCCCAGGTGTCGCTGGAGAACCTGCGCTACAACTTCGGCGTGGTGCAGCGCCACATCGGAGCGGGTATCACCGTTTGCGCGGTGGTGAAGGCGGACGCGTACGGCCACGGTGCCGTGGAATGCGCGCGCGCGCTCGAAGAAGAAGGAGCGCGCTGGCTGGGCGTGACCTCGCTCGATGAAGCGATCCCGCTGCGCGATGCCGGGATTCGCACGCGCATCCTGTTGATGACCGGATTCTGGCGCGGCGAAGAAGAAGAAATCATTCGTCTGCAACTGACGCCGACGGTTTGGGAACCGGGGCAGGTGGAGTTGCTGGAAAAGGCCGCTGCCGGCCTGGGTTTGCCGAGACTTCCCGTGCATCTGAAAGTGGACACTGGCATGGGCCGGCTGGGAGTCGATCCGGAAGACTTGTACCAGGTTGCCTCCGCCTTGAAGTCGTCGCCACATCTGCTGCTGGAAGGTCTCTCCACTCACCTGGCTTCTTCCGAAGTGCTGGACGCGCCTTCGGTCAACGAGCAGTTGCAGAAGTTCGAGCAGGTGCGAAACCTGCTGCGCAACGAAGGATTCGATCCACCGCTGGTTCACGTGGCCAACACCGGCGCCGTCATTTCAAAGCGAGAATCATGGAACACGATGGTGCGGCCGGGAATCGCGCTGTATGGCTACCACCTGCCCTTTGAGCGGGCGGGAAGAGAAGTCAGCGGCAGCAAGCTGCGGCTCGGCGTCAAACCGGTGCTGACCTGGAAGACGCGAATCCTCTCGCTGCGCGATGTGCGCGCCAACCAGGCCCTGGGATACGGCGGCACTTATGTCACCAAGGCCCCGGCGCGAATTGCGGTGCTTCCCGTCGGATACGCCGACGGATTGAATCGCGCGCTGTCATCCCGCGGACGGGTGATTGTGCGGGAGCACTACGCTCCCATCGTGGGCCGCATTTCGATGGATTTGACATTAGCGGATGTGACCGGCCTGCCGGGTGTTTCCGTGGGCGATGAAGTCATCCTGCTCGGCGCTCTGGACGGTTTGAGCGTGGATGCTCGCGAGCACGCCGAACTAGCGAATACGAATGTGTACGAGATTCTTTGCGCTATTTCGAAGCGGGTGCCGCGGAAGTATAGCTAGTCATTGGTCGCTCGTCGTTGGTCGTTGGCCAAACCCACAGCCTGTGTGGGGCCGGGCTTCGACCCGCCCGTACGGCGATCACACGTTTCGCATTCAGCAATAGAGTGTGGTGATTGTCGCCGAACCCTGGAACATTCGCCCTTGAAAAGAACCCGCTGAAGGTCAGTAAGCGCACTTCGCTGCGGGCGCGCAGACCTACCCGCTTCCCCTTTGTTATGCTGATTTATCAATGGCTTCCCGCTACGAGCAGTGGATGTATGACTGGGAGACCCGGCTCACCTCGGTGGACAACAACCGCGTGGTGCGTCCGCTGGAGTGGGGCGTGGAGTGGGCGCGGGATTGGCCGTGCCGCAACGGCTTCGCTCGCCGGGATATGTTCCCGGGAAAGCCGATTCCGAAAAGTTTCTGCGCGAGTACAACCAGCGCATTGTCGCGTCGAGCGACGAATTTTATTCCTACGACAACGCCTTCGGATTTTCGTCTGGAGCGTCGCGAAGTCCAGGTCTTCAGCACGCGGGAAGTACCGGATCCAGAAGCTGGAAGAGAAAGTCCGCGGCACGCACGCTGATTTCCTGCGCTTTACTTCGCCGGTGCACACGCCGTATCCGGAAAATAATCTGGTGAACGCGCGCTGGTTTCCGGCTCGCGGACGGCGCGCGGTGGTGCTGCTGCCGCATTGGAATTCCGATGCGCATCGCTTACACCGGACTGTGCCGCGTGCTGAACCTGATGGGCATCGCGGTGCTGCGCCTGAGCATGCCGTATCACGACATTCGCATGCCGGCGGACACGCGGCGCGCCGACTATGCCGTCTCCGCCAACATCGGGCGCACGCTCGATGCCTGCCGCCAGGCGGTGGTTGACGTGCGCTGCTGCCTGGACTGGCTGGAGCAGCAGGGCTACAGCCGGCTCGGCATCCTGGGCACCAGCCTGGGTTCCTGCTATTCGTTTCTCGCCGCGGCGCACGATCCGCGCATTCGCGTGGCCGCCTTCAATCATGCCTCGACCAATGTCGCGGACGTGGTCTGGCACGGACAGTCCACTCGCCACATCCGCCAGGGTCTCGAAACGCAAATCGATCTCGACCGGCTGCGCGCACTGTGGAGCGGCATCAGTCCGATTTCGTACTTCGAGCAGTTCGCCCGCTGGCCCAAGAAGTCGCTGATCATTTACGCGAAGTACGACATGACATTTCTGCCTGAGCTTTCCCGCGATGCGGTGGCCGAGTTTGAACGCTACGGACTGGACCACAAAGTCGTCGTGCTGCCTTGCGGCCACTACACCACCGGCGAGACGCCCTACAAATACATGGATGGCTGGCAGCTGGTTTCGTTTTTGCGGACGGCGTTTGAAAGCGTGTAGAGCTTTTGGCTCTTAGCTCTTAGCTTTAGCTTGGATCCCTACGTCTTTCACTGCCCGGCTGTGAACCCCTGAGTTTTTTCTCTGGCTAAGAGCTAAGAGCCAAAGGCTAGAGAGCTAAGTTAGAATGACTCGAGCATCACTTGAAGAGAGTTCATCCATGAAAACTGACCGCATGTCGCTCCCGCTCAACGAAGTCGATCCGCAGATCGCCGCTGCCATCGACAACGAAGTTCGCCGCCAGCACGAAGGGCTGGAGCTGATCGCTTCCGAGAACTTTGTCAGCGAAGCCGTGCTCGAGGCCATGGGCTCGGTCTTCACCAACAAGTATGCCGAAGGATATCCCGGCAAGCGCTACTACGGCGGCTGCGAGTTCGCCGACGTGGTGGAAGAGTTGGCGCGGGAGCGGGCCAAGAAGCTGTTCGGGGCGGAACACGCCAACGTGCAGCCCCATGCCGGATCCCAGGCCAACATGGAAGCCTACGCGGCGGTGCTGCAGCCCGGCGATACCATTCTCGGACTCAATCTGGCGCATGGCGGACATCTGACGCACGGCCATCATCTGAATTTTTCCGGCAAGACTTATCGCATCGTTCCTTATGGCGTGACCAAGGAAACCGAGACCATCGACTACGACGATCTGGAAAAGCTGGCGGAGAAGGAGCGGCCGAAGCTGATCATCGGCGGGGGCAGCGCGTATCCTCGCATCATCGATTTTGCCCGCATGCGGCAGATTGCCGACAAAGTCGGCGCGCTCTACCTGGTGGACATGGCGCATTTCGCCGGACTGGTGGCGGGCGGCGTGCATCCTTCGCCGGTGCCGCATGCGCACATCGTGACCACTACCACGCACAAGACCTTGCGCGGACCTCGCGCCGGCATGATCCTGAGCAAGCAGGAATTCGCGGCTGCCATCGACAAGGTTGTGTTTCCCGGAATGCAGGGCGGCCCGCTGGTGCACATCATCGCGGCCAAGGCGGTCAGTTTCCTGGAAGCGATGCAGCCTGAATTCCGAGACTACGCGCGGCAGATCGTGGCCAACGCCAAAGTGCTGGCCGAAACCCTGGCGGCGGAAGGCTTCCGCATTATTTCCGGAGGCACCGACACTCACCTCATGCTGGTGGATGTGTTCTCGCAAGGGCATACTGGGCAGCGAAGCGGAGAAGGCGCTGGGCGAGGCCGCCATTACGGTCAACAAGAACGCCATTCCGTTCGACACCAATCCGCCCATGAAGCCGAGCGGCATCCGCATCGGCACGCCGGCGCTGACCACCCGCGGCATGAAGGAAGAAGAGATGAGGCAGGTGGGACGCTGGATCTCGGAAGCCCTGCATCATCGCACCGACGCGGCGGTGCTGGGCAAGATCCGCAAGCAGGTTTTGGGTCTGGCGGAGGCTTTCCCGCTGTATCCCGAGCGCAGGGCGAAAGCCCAGGTGGAAGTAAGGGCGTAAGTAGCAATGGAGGACGGGCGTCCCGCCCGTCCGCGGTTCCGATCTTCGAAGACTAAGCTCTTCAGCTTCAACATTGGACGGGCGGGACGCCCGTCCTCCATCATCGTATACCGCCTGCGCCTAGCGGTGGACCACTCTCTGTGGTTAAATCTCCCCGTGAGAGTCGCCATCGACATCCGGCGCATGACTGAATTCGGCGTCGGCACTTACACGCGCAATATTGTCCGGGCGCTGGGCCGGCTGGATCGCGAAAGCAAATATTTCCTGATCGGACCACCGGAGAAAGTGGCGGAGATCGGTCCGCTTCCGCCCAATTTTCACACCGTACCTCTGCTGGGCAACGACGCCACGCATCAAGAGCTATTTCGACTATCGCGCCATCCTCAAGCGCCTGCATTGCGACCTGGTGCATATTCCGCACCTGTTCTGGCTGCCGCGAAATCTGCCCTGTCCTTACGTGATGACCGTGCATGACGTGCTCGATCACATGTACCGCGCCCGCGATCAGTCAGGGTTGAAGCGCTCGCTGCATTTTTACCTGACCCACCGGGCGCTGAAGGGAGCGGCGCGAATTTTCGCCGTCTCCAACTTCACCAAGAGCGAAGTGGAGAAGCTGTTCGCCATTCCCGCCGACCGCATCGAAGTGGTGTACAACGCGATCGACGAACGCTTTCTGCGCGGACACGCCACCGAGGCCGACCGGCAGCTCCTGGCGGAGCGCTATCTGGTCAACCATCCGTTTCTGCTTTACACCGGCCGCATCAGCCCGCACAAGAACGTGGTGCGGATCATCGAGGCCTTTTCCGCGCTGAAAGCGGAACTGGAGAAGGAAGGTCTGTTTCCCGGATCTGAAGCTGATCATCATCGGAGACGAGCTGTCGAAGCATCCCGACCTGCGCCGCACCGTGATTCGCAGCCGGATGCAGAACGACGTGCGCTTCATGGGGTTCGTGCCCATCGAAGTGCTGCGCATTTTTTACGACGCGGCGAAGATCTTCGTGTTTCCGTCGCTCTACGAGGGATTCGGACTGCCGCCGCTGGAAGCCATGGCGCATGGCACGCCGGTGGTGACTTCGAACACGTCGTCGCTGCCCGAGGTGGTGGGCAACGCCGCGGTGCTGGTGAATCCGGAAAATGTTTTTGAGATCATGCGCGCGCTGCATCGCGTGCTGGTGGACCAGGCGCTGCGCGACAAACTCAAGGCGCGGGGCTACGAGCAGGCCAAGCGATTTTCCTGGGACGCCGCCGCGCGGCAGATTCTCCGCGTGTACCACGAAGTGTCGGAAAAACCGCCAGCCCGGCCGCAGTTGGCGGACGAACCGGGCGTCATCTCCCACGCGGCGAACCCCTAGCCTGTCTCAGGCATTCTTGAGCAGCGGCTGTCCAGGAGAATTGAACTCCAGACGATGCAGTTTGGCGGCGATGCGGGTGCGATCGGCATCGGTCGAAGCAGCAGTGAGGCGTTTCTTCAGTTTGGTAATCTTTTCACTGCGGGTGCGGCGGCGGCGAATTTCGGGCCGGCGGCTGGGTGCGGACATTTGAGGTTTTCTCCCGTTCTTCTGATCGACCCCTAGTCTATATCATCAGGCCGTTCCGAAAAGAGCGGTAGCGCCGAAGGGTCGCGGATCAGTTTGCGAAACCGTTAACCACACAGGACACCAAGGGACATGAAGGAAACCCTTGAGGTTAGAGCCTTCGTGATACTTCGTGGTTCATGGATTTTTCGAAACTGACCTGTTACCCGCCGTAGACGGCTGTCAAAGTGCAGCGGTTTCAATGACAGGCCACGCCGTCGAATACGGGGCAGGCAAGTTTGTACACCTCCATACCAACTGGCGGGGGAGTAGCGTAAAACCATCCGTCGCCCGGCCGGAGCTGTCGAGAAAAATTCGTGCCGCTGGCGACGGGCGATGTCGGTGTAAGCAGGTACTGAGTGCCCTGGTCCTGCACCCCTACAATTTTGGCGTGGGCAAGATTGAGTTTCAGGAGATCTCAGATGGAGTTTCGCCGGCTGAAAGCCGCCACTGTGACCCGAAGTCAAGCCTGCAGTGAGAGCGGAGGGCCGAGGAGCTCAACCTGCCAAGGTTTGCCAAAGGCGTTCAGCGCATTCAAGTCTGGCCGTCCCTGCATCCACACGCAGACGCACAGCGACGATCGACCAGGTCGCCACCGTGAACCTGGCATAGCCCAGATCCACACAGAATTGCGGTGCCAATATCCAAAATCTTGACGTTGCTCGGGCTGATGATGTCGCAGCAGCACGGGAGAAACCACCGCTGCCGAAAACAGGCCCGGCATGATGCCGGCGATTCGCTATGAAAGGTGCAAACGCCAGCAAGATTTCCATAACTCTGGGAAGTCTACGATATTATCTGCGCCCGTGCCGAGCGGCGGACACTGCGAGGGGTCTGGCACGCTGCAGGCGGAGTGATTTGGAATTTGCGACCCAAATCCCGTAAGCCAATCAACTTTAGGTCGCGGCGTTTCAGTGGCGCCAGTCCCAGACGGGCTCTCCCTTTGCGTCTCGCAGGACGAAGCTGTCGTTCCCTTTGACTATTTCCCGCACCAGAAAAACCTCGGTGTCGCCCGGTTTCACTTTCGAGCCGGTCATGGCGACTTCGTCCCCTTTGGCAAAACTCATGCCCATTTCATCCAGGAAAGTCTTTGGGCACAAATAGACGTCGATGGAGTTCGCACCATCCTTCACCTGCAGGTGGACAATTTCTTTCTCGCTGCCTTTTGGTGGCAGCTTGACGTCGTCCACCGCCCCTTTGATCTTGGTCTCGGTTTGGAGGTCGTACTTTGGACCGCTTGTGCCGCCGGATTGTTTTTTCTGGCCGCTGGCCGGTGGCCCGACAGCGAGTGCGGCAAATACGATCAGGAAAACAATGTGGCGGGAACGACGCGGGCCACTGAATTCGATGCCATCACGCAAGACTCCCCCTTCGCAATAAGGTGCCGGAAGCCAATGATGGGGAAATGAGAAAGCAAAGTATCGGCTCGTGGCCCTTATGCTTCGCTATATTTAGGAAGAAGCCAACTTTATTTAAGGAAGCCAACTTTCGTGCCCTATAGTACTCCATTCCTGGACGGAAGAACCGGCTACCGGATGACAGATTAACTCTTAAGAGTCCGCCGCGGTTCGCCCGCCGCCTCTCCAGCCGAACGTGAGAGTTCAAGGACTGCATTTTAGGCGCTGCTCTATCCCGCCATTCCCGAACGATATGAATCTCTCGAAAATCCGCCACCCCTTTTTCTCGCCTGCATAGGGTCGTGAACGGCGAGAATCCTGGAATTTGGATTGTTCGGAATTCGTAACACGCGTACCACGGCCAGGCCTGACCGGAATGCCAAAGGTATACTCCGCCAGCCATGACACTGGGGTTCACTCGGTTTGTCGGAGCGGCTTATGGATCGCGGGTCTTTGCAAGCGTAGGTCGCGAGTCTCTCGAGAGGCGTGGGTCTCGGATTTTGCCTGGTGGCGCGAGGAGGAATGGCTTTGAGATCACGAGGATTGCTTCTCCTGGCGGCGATGTGGTTGGGGCGGTCATTCTATATAGAGGTGGCGAGTCAGGTGCCGCTTGCTGACGCTTTGTAGAATCTCACTTGCTCTGCGTTAGTTCCGCGTTGCGACTCATTGACTGCACGCACCGTAGTCGCGGGAAACGTGGTTCACCCGGAAGGTATGCCCGGAAGTGGCTGTGTTTCTATGGCCGCAGAGCGAAAAACGTTCACCCGCCTTAACCTGGCTCGGCGCATCCACCAACTGATAGTTGTTGCCATCCTTCGCAGTCGCGCTGAGGCCGCTTTCCGTCTGCCGCACGCAGCCCGTTAGCGAGGTGTGGCTACGGTGGATGAAATAGATTCCTGCGCCGATCCCGGCTCCAACGCCGATGGCGGTTCCAATAACTCCCGCTTTGCAGCCAGGGCAATAAGACTCTGCCATGGCCGAGCGCGAGGACGGCAGCAGAACCAGTGCAATTGAGCAGAGGATTCCGATTCGGAAGCTGCCGAGGTGCATTGTTGCCCCCTTGCGTTTAGGGAAGTTCCCGCTTGCTGCGGATTGTAGCCCTAATGTCCAGACCGGAGGGGCAGCCGCCGGTGCGTCCGTGACAAGTTGCAGTACTGAGAAGCGACTATGCGCCCTGAATGATTCTGGCCAAGTAGAAAGCGGCCGATTTGATTCGGCCGCGGGTGAAGTGGCGTTGAGGTTGTCGAGGGGGGCTGCCTGGCTGGTTGACCGCGACGCCCCTCAGTATGGCTTCCTTGACGGCGGCATTCTCCGCCCGCAGAGAGGAGTAGGCAATGGCACGAAAGTGCCTGTTCTTGTGCAATCGGGAAGTGTCTAGGTTTGTGGATGTGAATGGGGTCGTTCTATATATAGGGGACGTATCAGACTTCTGCCGACGTTCAGTAGTCATTCGGAATATCCGCCGCATACGTCGGATTGGTTGCGATGCCTAAGGGTTCAGGCCTGGCGGCGAGTAGTTATGATGAAGGGTAGGGGGGCTAGTGGATAACTCGTTGCAAGACAATATGAGCGCAAATGTCAATTGCCCAAAAGATGAAAGCTGGGGGCCTCTATCTGGCGATGGTTATATTTGCGCCGATATACTTAGTCATCCTCGTTCTTTCGTGGATATTGTTCGGGCTGCTTGAATTAGTTCAGAAAGAGCGTAGGCCAGAGTGTATTTGTGACAGATGTAACTGATAGCTAACTATTGCTGATATTCGGAAGGGCAGCCCTTACGGGGCTGTTTTTGTTTCTTGATACACTTCCGCGTATATGGCTGGGGTGTGCGATGGCGTACTACAAAGTTCGGATTGAGGTTTGGTGTGACTGGAATCCGGCGGAGAGCGACCTCGATGACATTGCCCAGGCAATGGGGGTCGGGGAGGCGATTTGCACGCAGCGCGAGATTATTGCTGTCGTAGATCGCCCGCAAGATATTGAAGACGAAGAAGCCATGAGTTTCTTCGGGGGGTCAGAGGGCGATGCGGACGAAAGCCAGGGGTAGGGTGTATATCGGCAGATTCGGTTGTTAGTTCTGCTCGAGTGGCAGGCCTTGCAGCCCACCACTCTGCAGAACCTTCCCAGCGGTGTTTTTCGCGTGCCACTGTTTTTTAAAATACGCTTGTCACTGGGGTATGTACGGTGATGCGTGTTGCAGTGATGACACCGATGATGTGGCCCCCCGGGAGGAGGACGTGGTTCGTATCATATGCATCCAGGGTAAACATCCCGGTATAGTGGTTTCCGTCTCGACTCAAGATGATATCTTCAGTGATCTGGGTGGGTCCTCCCGGGGGCCCGATTTGGGTCGGGTTGGTGGGATCGATAACGTTGCCCAAAGCAAAGTGATTGAGCTTGTATCTGGATCTTCCTGTCTTTTCCATACCCCCAGACAGAAATCGCCGTTTTGTGGAGGCCGTCCGGAGTTCATGATTTCCGTCCCATCGCTGCCCATCTGCTCATCGAGGGTGAAGAACGACGAGGCAATCTGTTCGATCTGGTAATTGGGCTACTGCATATGCGGTGGCCCGAGTGTGGCCCTCCATCAAAATGATTTCCCCCCCTGACCGTGTACCCCAATCAACTCCGCATACCGCTTCCCGCGTTTCAAGTCTTCCGCAACAGCACGTATATTCACCGCGGCATCTTCGGCGGGAATGTTAGACCCAGTATTTGTGGCACCTTCTATTACGAGCCGGGTACCGCGCGCCAGTTCGACCCGGATTTCCCCGAAGCTGGGATGCCGGAGATGAGGAAGTGCATGGCGTGAGTTTAGAGCACCAGTCAAACACCCAAGAACATGCTCTGAGGGCACACCCGAACGTGGTACGGATTAGCGATCGTCAACCCATAGCCTGTGGACGCATGTGTCCCGCAAAAGCGCCATCTGACGCGGCGTTTAGCGTCCGCAGCTTGGCGACTTTGCCTTGACACAAGCCGTTTTGAGTCTAGACTTATCCCGCTTGGTCGCGCCGCCGGGGGTTTCCGGCGGCGAGCTAATGGGGCAAAAGCTAATGGGGCAAAAGGAGGATCTATGACTCCGCTCCGCGTAGCGGTCTTGCTGTTTGCCTGTTTCGTTCTGCTTTCCGCTTCAGCCCTGGCGCAATCCCAACCCTTTACGATCGGCATGCGTGATGCCTGCGATCCAGGGACCTTTAGTTCACCCATCAATGCTGGCGGCCCGGGTACTTGCAAACCTGGGCAGCACGGAACCACTAAGTTCAAGCTCTTCATTGCGGAACTCCAAACCGATCAGATCGCCGGCGCGTGGCGATTCAATCCGCAGCTGAATGCCTCGGCCGGAACATTTCAATTAGTGACGGTCAACCTTTCCTCGGGGCGGACGACCGCCCTGCAAAACACCGGCGGCGAAACTCACACCTTCACCCGGGTCGAACATTTTGGTGGAGGGTTGATTCCGCCACTCAACCAGCTGTCAGGGAACCCGACTCCAGCTCCGGAGTGCCTGCAGCCGGGAAATTCGTCCAACATATTCGTGGAAGCCGGCACCACCGAGACCGGACCAACGGCCGGCTCAGACCAACTTCCAACGGGCACGACCAACTGGGAATGCTGCATTCACCCGTGGATGCGAATGACGATACACGTCGAGTGATCTCGCGAGCAGGAAACAGACCCCCGTGAATCGGCCCCGCTCCTAGAGCGGGGCTGTTTTTGGCCGTCCCCTTTTTCGCGTTCACAACACATTAACCAAATGCACGCAGGTCGGCTATAGTTCGACCGTGCAGAACGCCCGTGGGATCATCGGACGCCATCCTGTCGCCAGCTACTTTGTGCTGACATTCGCGATCTCTTGGATAGGTGCTCTCGCGGTGGCCGCACCGCACCTCATGCGCCACGAGCCTTTGCCAAAGTTGACCGGTATCTTGATGTTTCCGGCTATGCTCCTCGGGCCATGTCTTGCTGGCTTTACTCTCGTGAGGATCGTAGATGGTGAAGAAGGTATATGGGACCTTCTCTCCCGAATAAGTCGGTGGCGGCTTCCCGCGCAGTGGTACGCCGCGCTTCTGATTCCTCCCGTCCTGGTGCTCGCAGTCCTCTTCTTTTTGCAGGCACTGGTCTCTCCGGTGTATGCCCCCAATCGCTTTCTCGCGGGCATCTTTTTTGGTGTTCCCGCCGGTCTCATGGAGGAAATCGGCTGGATGGGCTATGCGTTCCCAAAGATGCGTTCGCAAAAGGGTGCGCTTGACGCAAGTATCCTATTGGGTCTCTTGTGGGCCTCGTGGCATTTACCCGTCATCAACTACTTAGGGACCGCGACTCCGCACGCTGCGTACTGGTATGCCTTTTTCCTCGCGTTTACCGTGGCCATGACTGCCATGCGCGTGCTGATCTGCTGGATCTACGCCAACACCGAAAGCGTGCTTTTGGCCCAGTTCATGCATGTGAGTTCCACAGGTTCCCTGGTCATTTTCAGCGCCCCGCGCGTCGGCGCCGCGCAAGAAGCGCTCTGGTACGGTCTTTATGGAATTTCCTTGTGGGTCGTGGTCGCGATCGTGGCTCGGACCTATGGCAGGCGTCTGACGCGGCAGACTGCCTAGAATCCGAGCTTCTCCGGAGCCTATATATAAGATATGGAAGCGGGATGAGGAGCGACTATGCGCCCTGAATGATTCTGGTCATGTAGAAAGCGGCCGATTTGATTCGGCCGCGGGTGAAGTGACGGTGATGTTGTCGAGGGGGGCTGCCTAGCTGGTTGACCGCGACGCCCCTCAGTATGCTTCCTTGACGGCGGCATTCTCCGCCCGCAGAGAGGAGTAGGCAATGGCACGAGAGTGCCTGTTCTTTGCGCAATCGGGAAGTGTGTAGGCTTGTGGATGTGAATGGGGTCGCTCTACATATAAGGGGACGTATCAGACTTCTGCTGCCGTTCAGTAGGCTGCGCGCCTTTCAGGCGGATGATTTTGATACGAGGTTGCGGGCGAGCGCGACTCTGTCACGGCTGATAAGGCATTCTAGCTCAACGACGGTATTTGGATAATTGCTCTGCAGGATTCTCGCGGCCTAAGCAAAGACGTGGACTATGGCGGCAGGGGCTTCTAGTGCAGGGCTTCTAGTGTCATGGGCTTCTAGTTGACAGGAGCGCCTTGAGGGAAGACACTGGGGCGCAAAATTGGGCCCCTATCGCGGCGTTGTTTTGTAAAAACCAACAAGATTACAAGGAGGCAACCATGCCGGATTGTTCTGGTTCTTTCACTGGGAGAGCTACCTCACAGACGACCATTTCTTTGCCTGATGTTTCCAACCACGACCTGAGCCTGATCGAGGTCAGAGGCGTCCAGAAATCAGCCGACCACAATTGGGACAATGCGAAGATCACGTACTGGGGCACGGCCGACTTGATCGCTGGCAATGGTCCGCAACGCGGCTATTTCGTCAACGAGCATGCCGACGGCGACCGCGACTTCGGTACCTTTGAAGGGAAGATCGTTACGACCGGCGGGGAGGTCACGATCGAGGGCATGTGGAAATATACGGGCGGTACGGGAAATTTCCAGGGACTCACTGGTGGGGGCTCATACAAGGGACGGATGACGTCGGCTACTGAAGTCGAAAATACTTGGGAGGGGACTTACGAGCTTGCGGCGAAAGCTCGGGCGGCCTAGGGAATCGCGCGAAGTCTTCGAAGGTGCTGGCTCACTCTTAGGGAGTCGAGGGTGGGCCTTTTTTGTCTGTAGCTGTTCTTCAAAACGGCAGATTCATTTCTTCGAGCTGCTTTTCTGTTTCCTTCGAGGGTTCGAGGTATTTTTGCGTGGTCGCAAGCGATTCGTGGCTTAGCCATTCTTGTACGGTTCTCACATCTATCCCCGCGCGGGAAGTTCGCTCTGAAGTGAACGCTGATTTCATGGAAGAACTGGCTGACCGCGAACTCGACGACGGTGGTCGCTTCTCCAAACAGCGCCGCGCATACGAAAAGAAGCGTGAAGATCCTGACGATGTGTATATCGACGTCCAATGCCGCGAGGAAGAACGCAAAAAGCAGGGATTCCCGCCACGTATCGGCATTGTCCCTCATTCCGCAGTAGCCGCCGAAGAACAACGCATAGAAGTGGAACAAGAGCGAAAGAAGCAGCGCCGCGGGCAGCGCTCGAAGCCCACTTCCAACGCCAAAAGTCTACTGGGAAAAGAGCCCTGACTATGAGACGATCGTATTATCCTGTAACACTCGATATTTAATAGAATTTATAGTACTATTGGAGTGATTCCATAGGGCAAAGGATCTTGATATGGCACCAAGGGCGAAGCGGGCAAAGAGGCAATCTGAGGTTCCCCGGGGTATCCGCAAATCCAAGTTCCAAGCAGATTTGGCTCCCGCCGAAGACCGCATGGTTCGTGGTTTAAAAGAGGAACTGCAACTCAGCAGCAATACCGATTTTCTTTCGGATGCTCTGGCGTTGTTCCGTTGGGCCGTCTTGGAAAGGAAACACGGCCGTCGGATTTTTAGCGAGACCGAAACCGGCGAGAGGAAGGAGCTGGTCTTTCCCCGGCTCGAACGCGTGGCCCCGGCACTCACGCTTCCACGTGTCGAAATTTCTTGGACTCCTCGCGAGTTGGAGAGCCTTGCCGAGCTCGCATCGAGAGAGCCTGCTTCTCCCACGGACACGCTCATCCGGGCGATGCGAGGCTGAGTGCCGGTTCTTATTCGCCGTCTCGAGGAAGTAGACCAGTTCGAGGCTTTCGACTGCGGTGACGAGCTGCTCAACAACTATCTCAAGCGACACGCTTGGGCGAATCAACAGAAAAGCTCGATTGGCGTCACTTATGTCGCCGTTGAAGAAGGCGCTCCGCGTACCGTTCTCGGATACTTCACCATGGCGACGGCTAGCGTGCCGCGCGACGCATTGCCCAAGAAATATGTTCGCGGGCTCCCACCCTATGATTTGCCTCTGATTCTGTTGGCGCGTCTGGCTGTCGATCGCCGCTTCTCGGGGAAAGGACTCGGACACGCTCTCATTTCAGAAGCTTTCAAGATCGCACTTCGCGTCGCAGACGACGTGGGATGCCGTTGCATTATCACAGACGCCTACCGAGACCGGATCGAGTGGTATGCTCGCTACGGTTTTGTTTCATTGGAAGGCACCTCCGAAACTGGCCCGCTGCGCATGTTTCTCGATATACGAACTCTGCGCCAAGCACTGAAGCAAGCTCGATGGTCGAGACGGTAAGCAGCCGCTCCTTTCCCTTGAATTTGAAACACAGGTAATCAGGTTTCCGCACTTGCGTCCTCAACCGGTGTAATTCTGCAATGCATTCGAAAACTCGGTCGGGCTAGCTGTTAGATGAATGCGTCGCACGGGCGTCACACCGGCTTGAAGGAACGGGTCGCGTCCGGCGTATCCACGAGAGCTAACTGTTCGCGGGTGACGAGATCCGTATCTACGTGGGACATGAGTTGGGCGTTTTGCATCGGCATATCTCCTTTTTTGGGTTGAGGGTTGTCAGAGAGAGTGGAGGGATTGGTTGGTAACGAACTATTTTCAGATTAGGGTTTTTCGCGCTGGGTAACTAGACCGAATAAGTTCGGGTAAAGACGAACGGTGTCTAGTATGGGCAGAGCCTAGCGTGTAGTATGGACGCCGCAGTTATTTCAAACAAACGTGAGGGGGGAATACCATGGCGGATCTCGCCGGGGTGTTGAAGGAACTAGAGCAGGAACGCAGTCGCATTGATCAGGCTATCCGGGCGATTGGCGGATTGGTCGGGCGAAATGGTGCAGGTGCCCGGAATTCGAAACGCCAGAAGCGGACGCTCTCGGCAGCGGCGCGCCGGAAAATATCGCTCGCGCAGAAGGCACGGTGGGCCAAGACAAGGCGGACGGCGGCACCGACGAAGGTGCACACGATGAGCCGAGCTGGACGCAATAAGATTGCTGCCGCACAGCGGGCTCGCTGGGCGAAGGTGAGGCAGCAGAAGAAGGCAGCGTAACGGTCGTACATCCGAGCAAAAAGAAAGAGAGCGGGAGGTTTCCCGCTCTCTTTTTTGCTATTTGCCTGCGCACAGAGCGCAGTTGCCATCTCCGTCTAGTGGCAATTCACCTCTAAACCCTTCTCGGCCGCAGTTGAAGCAATCCACCCAATTCTCCAGCTTCCCATTGTCATTCACCATAGCCACGCGACAGTCCTCGTCCACGAGGAAGACGTTCCCGGAGTTCGGATTGAATTCTACCGCGACGCCATCACTCAATTCGTCCTGATCGTTCGCCCAGGACTTATGCCCGTTTGCGGACCTTGAGCGGGTGGGCTGCTCGCTACACTGCAAAGAAGGCGAGGACAGAGGTCACGGATTCTGCGTGATTGGGACTCGGATTTGTCAGGAGGTGTGGGTCGCGGATTTTGCATGGATTTGAGTGGAAAAGCCGCACGGGAGCGGCTTTTAGTTTGGTGGGTAGCTGGGAACAGTTTGCCTGCCCCGGAGAGGCTAGGCAGCTTCGTCGCGGATGGCACCCCGAACTTTGTCTGCGACCTCTGGTGGAATTTCGGTCATGTTGTGATCTTTGCGAGCGTGCTCGGCACACTGTTGCAGAATGTCCTCGTTCGTTTCTCCCTTCGCGACAAAGTCGCAATCCATACCCACGTCTCTACAGCTTACTGTTTTTGCCATCTGATCTCCTCTGACACTGCTTCTATCTTGACCGGGCGATTCTAGTCTCCGGTGCTCGTCCGACGCAACCTGGGTCACGGATTTTGCGTGATTGGTAGTCGGGTGCTCAAGAGAGGTTGGGTGAGCCAAAAGGCCTGTGGGGCAAGGCTTTTGCTTGACAAGCTGATACCCGGGGCGCACAATCGCGGCGTATCTGAGGTGAAGGCCAGCCACTTCGCTCATGATCGACTCGTTCTGCTGTTGTCCTCCAGCCTCCTCGCAATTACTCACAGTTCGCGACGCGCACTTCGCTGGCAAGAGGTGGAGCATGTTCAATATGTTTTGGAACATATGCCGTGACGAGGAAGGCCAAGACATTGCCGAGTACGCGGCGATGTTGGCGGTGATCCTTGTCCTTGTCGTGGGCACGATCCGATTGGTCGGCTCCAACGCCAATACCGCCTTCTCTTCGGCCGCGAGTTCGATCCAATGAGGCGGGGGCGAGCCGAGTGGCTCGCCTTCCTGAAGGCTAAGGCGGCTTTGTCGGCGCAACAGGAGGGGGCGCCCTCGCCATCCCACGGTTTTTTATCAAATTGAGACTAACTGCCGCGATTTGTTCATCTTTCCTTGCCAATCTTGCTTGACAAGCTTCCCCGAGAGGCACAAAATCTGGTGCACTTTTGGGGTGAGCGCCAGCCACTTCGTCCAGGTTGACCTTCCCGTCGTTTCGCTGCTACCCACCCTGAGATCTTCACCATCGGTTTTTTGGCACTGAGAAAATTTTGGGAGGTGGGCACATGGTCGAAATTCTTCGCAGAGCGTGGCTGGATGATCATGGTCAGGACATCGCGGAATATGCCGTGATGCTTGCTGTCATTCTCGTGATCGTGGTGGGCTCGATACGCCTCATCGGCTCGAACGCCAACAACGTCTTCTCTGCAGTGTCGAGCTCGCTTCAGTAATCAGCACGCAGGCCCATAAGCCACACCGCTTGCGGACGCAAGTGTGTCCACCGAGGACTCGAATTTGGCGTGATTTGGTCTCGGATTTCTCGTGAGGTCCCGGTCCCAGATTTTGCGTGGGTGTGCTGCAAAAAAAGCCCGATGTGGTCGGGCTTTTCGGGTTTAGGGCGTGAGGGGAAACGGGGTTATTTCAGGCGGATGCTGAAGGAGCGCTTCTTGGGGGTAAGCACAACTTTGCCCTCGCGCGCCAGCCACCCGCCCGCGGGTAGAGGTAGGCAATGGCCCGAGAGTGCCCGTTCTTTGTGCAATGGGGAAGCATCCTTCTTTGTGGATGTGATCGGGGCGGTCGTTCTATATATATCTATATTCTATATATATCTATATATAGAGGAGGCGCGGCAGACTTCTGCTGAGGCTCCGTAGAATCTCCTAAGAGCCTCTAACAAAGCCTCTGTTCCGTCGTTTGAGGAACACGCCTGACGAGTGAAGTTGGAACTCCAACTTCCCACATGTCAGACTCCTCGCACCAATTCAAGCACCGTAATCTCCGGGCTGGCACCCAAGCGGATTGGGGGGCCAGTGGTTCCGATGCCGCGGTTGACGTACAGCTGCCCGCCAGGTTTTTCGTACCATCCGCTGACGTAGGGAGTCTCCAGGCGGGCGAGGGAAAGGCCCCGGTGGAGCGGCAACGTGCCGCCGTGGGTGTGCCCGGCCAGCGTCAAGTCGATGCCCAACTGGGCAGCGCGATCGAAGACGTTGGGATTGTGGCTCAGAAGGATGTTGACCATGTCCGGCATCACCAGTTTTTCGGTTCCCTCGAGATACCGGTCAACAAGGTGCCCGGGGTGATCTTTGGAGAAGCGACCACTCTGGTAGTCAATACCGATCAGGTTCATCATTTCGCCGCGCGATTGAATGGGTCCCCGCTCTTGACGCAGGATGCGAATCCCCTCCGCGGCAAAGAGTCGCGTGATGGAATCCTCGGTTTCGGTATAGATCTCATGGTTGCCGAGGCAGCCGAAAACACCGGAGGGCGCACGAAGGTCCGCGAGCGCCCGGACCACTTCTCCTTGTGCCGCGGGATCGTCGGCGACGTAGTCGCCGGTTAGCGCCACCAGGTCGGCTTTCAACCCGTTGGCGATTGTGACGCAACGCCGAATCTCGTCCGCGGTCATGAAGGGGCTGATGTGAAGGTCGGAAAGCTGGACGATGCGAAACCCCTCAAATTCTTTGGGCAGGCGCGCGAGCGCAATGCGCGGGCGAGCGACTTCCACGTCGAGCCGGCCGTATAGAAGCCCGTAGGCCGCGGCCACAAACGGCACGGCGCTCACCGCGACAGCAGTCTGCTCGAGCAATCGGCGGCGGGCGGGCGAGGTCGGGTCAAGAGCTGTCACATTAGGCAGGGGAGCGGCGGCGTGGCCTGCCGACGCCTTGCGTGCCTTGCGGTAAACCCACGCTGCGGCGCGCCCCGCTCGGTCTGCCGTCCAGAAAACCATCACCAGGCCAAAGCCCACCCACGATCCGACCAGCCACACCGACCAAGCCCCAACAAACAGCGCGCTGCGCAGCGTCAAATGTGTCGAATCCCCCTGCGGGGTGTTCCAGGGGCCGAAGTTGTAAGCAAAGAAGAACAGATACAGATAGAGAACGCCCAGGATGACCCTTACCCATACGCGCCACCGCCTCCCTTGGTTGAATCGTTCTCCAAAGCGGACCACGCGAGGAATCCAGAAAACCTGGCTGGCAATCAGCGTCAAGAAGAGGGCGGAGAGGAATAGAAAACCGAAGGGGTCCACCTCGCGCCAACTGGGGATGAGCACGAAAGCGCAAAGAGCAACCCACGAGAATGAGCTCTGAAGAAACTGATCATCCTTGCCATGTGCGTTCTTCGAAGAATACAGCGAGCGATTATAGACCTGAAGTCAGGTTCTTTCGTGCAGGGTTTTGTTAGACACCCTTAAGACATGCGTCCGATCAGCAGCCCCGATAGAGGCGGCGCAGCAGACGTCTGTTGAGGTTACGTAGAATCTCCCTTTAGCATCAATTCAGCCATGGAACTCGGGGAGGGTGGGCCATGATGGGACCTGTGGTTGTACAGCCTGCGCGTTGACTTGCTCCTGGCCGCGACCTAACATGCTCATTCCATACGGATGAGGTCCAGCTTAGGTGATCGGCCAGACCATTTCGCACTACCGCATCGTCGAGAAGCTGGGCGGCGGTGGTATGGGCGTCGTCTACAAGGCCGAGGACACCAGGCTCGACCGTTTTGTGGCTCTGAAGTTTCTGCCCGAGGACCTGGCCCAAGACCGCCAAGCACTGGAACGTTTTCGCCGTGAAGCCAAGGCTGCTTCTGCTCTGAATCATCCCAACATCTGTACCATTTATGACATCGGCGAGCAGGACGGCCAGGCTTTCATAGCCATGGAATTCCTCGACGGTATGACGCTGAAGCACGTGATCGCCGGGCGTCCGTTGGAACTGGACACTCTGCTGGCGCTCTCCATCGAGATTGCCGACGCGCTCGACGCTGCGCATGCCAAGGGCATCGTTCATCGGGACATCAAGCCAGCCAACATCTTCGTCACTGAGCGCGGTCACGCCAAGGTTCTGGATTTTGGGCTAGCCAAGGTTACTGCAACCAGCACGGGGATTGTGGACGCAGCGGGAGTGCTCTCGCAGGCGACTGCCATGAGTGAAGAGCACCTGACCAGCCCTGGTTCGACCCTGGGCACGATCGCATACATGTCTCCCGAGCAAGCCAAAGGGAAAGGCCTCGATTCGCGCACTGACCTGTTCTCATTTGGCGCTGTGCTGTATGAGATGAGTACAGGCATGCTGCCCTTTCGGGGTGATACTTCGGCATTAATTTTCCAAGCGATTCTAGATCGTGCTCCGACGCCTCCGATTCGGCTAAATCCTGACCTTCCGCCCAAGTTGGAAGACATCATTAGTAAGGCTCTCGAAAAAGACCGGAACCTGCGTTACCAGGTCGCAGCGGAGATGCGTGCCGACCTGCAACGGCTAAAGCGGGACACGGACACGGGGCGGGCGGTGGCAGCCAGTTCCGGGACCGTAGCGGCGGCACAAGATTCAGCTTTCTATCCTGCGTCCCAGCCGGTGTCTGGACCTTCTACTGCAGCCCGGCCGGCTTCATCTGCATCGGTAAAGGCCGCCGAAATTACGGTGCGGCAGCCAAAGAAACTCTGGAAAACTGCGATCCCGATAGCTGTGATACTTGTCGCCGTCGGTGTTTTCCTGTACTTGCGTCGAGCACCGAAGCTGAGCGAAAGAGACTCTATCTTGGTCACTGACTTTACTAACACGACCGGCGACGCCGTTTTCGAAGGGACACTGCGAAAAGCCCTCACCGTCGGACTCGAGCAATCACCCTTTCTCAACGTGGTACCTGACCAGAAGATCCAGGAGACGCTCAAGTTCATGGGGCGCGGACCGGAGGAGCATATCTCGACCGCCATTGGTCGTGAAATCTGCGAGCGCCAAGGTATCAGGGTGATGCTGACGGGCTCGATCGCTAGCCTCGGCAGCCAGTATGTCGTTACTCTCGACGCCATCAACGCGTCCACCGGCGCCTCGCTCGGCCAGGAACAGGCGCAGGCTTCGAGCAAGGAGCAGGTCTTGAACGCTTTGGGCAAGGCCACGTCCAGCATTCGTCAGAGACTGGGCGAATCGCTCACGTCGATCGAGAAGTTCGATAAGCCGCTTGAACAGGCCACTACTTCTTCGCTCGAGGCGCTTAAAGCCTTTACCGAGGGCGATGCCCTGCACAGCGCGCAAGGCGAAGATCTAGCCTCCATTCCCTTCTACCAGCGCGCCATCGAACTCGACCCCAATTTTGCTCTTGCCTACGGCCGCCTTGTACCCGTTTACTCCAACTTGAATCAGCTTGAACTGGCCGAGCGCTATTCGAAGCAGGCCATGGATCGCCGCGAGCGAGCCAGTGAGCGCGAACGCCTTTACATTGAGGCCCACTACTACGATTCCACTGGTCAATTGGAAAAGGGAATAAGCACGTGGCAGCTGTATCACCAAACCTATCCCCGCGATCTCTACGCTCTCGACAATCTCGTGGGGTTATACGAGAACTTCGGACAATTCGACAAGGCGCTGGCGTTTGCCCAGGAACAGCTTAGGCTAAGTCCCGAGGAGCCACAAAGCTACTCTCGTGTCATCGAAGCCTACCGCGGGCTCAACCGTCTGGACGAGGCGAACGCCACTGCTCAGTCCGGGTTGCGCCACGGTTCGGGGGGCTGGGCCTTGCCTTTCCAACTCCTGCTTGTGGCGTGGGCACAGGGTGACCAGTCCACCGCGGAGCAGGCCCGCACTCAGCTTCAAGCCCACTCGCAAGGACGCATCTTCCTCGCTTGGCTGGATGCGCGCCTGGCGGCCTCGCGCGGCCAGCTTGTACACGCAAGGGAGCATTATGTCGATGCTAGGGATGCGGCGCTGCGGGCGGAACTGAAAGAGACTGCATCCGGCTGGATGGCCGAAGCCGCTGTACTGGAAGGAGTTTGTCAGAACCGTACCCAGGCGGTGCAGACCGCAACGGCTTCATTGTCTATCACCAAGTCCTTTACCACCCGGAGCCAGGCCGCCATGGCGTACGCCCTGGCTGGGATGGACGCACAAGCACACTCCCTGAACCAAGACCTCTTTCGCGAGCGTCCGGATGACACATTCCAGCAGAAACTCTACGGCCCACTAGTCCAGGCACAGCTCGAACTCAATCATGGCAACGCAGTCCATGCCGTCGCACTCCTCCGTGCCGCCGATTCCTACACCGGCACCGATACTCTGACATTCTATACTCGCGCGACTGCCTACCTACGCGCGGGACAGGTGCAGCAGGCCCTCCAGGATTTCGAGCGGATTCGCAACCTGCACTCCTACCTCCCGGCCGACCCTATCATCCCTCTCTCCCGCCTGGGCCAAGCCCGTGCTTACGTCGCGCTGGGCGAGAAGTCCAAGAGCCGCGAAGCCTACCAGGACTTCTTCGCCCTCTGGAAAGATGCCGACCCGGACATTCCCATTTTGAAGGAAGCCAAAGCGGAGTACGCGAAGCTGCAATGAAACTGGGTCTGGGTTTGCGTGGACGGGGGATGGGTTTTCGGTAATGCTTCTATAATATAGAAGCGAGACCTGCCTTTGGCCTGCCTTATGGTTCGCCCGCCGTCTCTGTCGTTTCCTTTCCTGGGCTTTGGCCTTCCCGAGTCTTTAACTCCGTAAGAGGTCTACAGAATCGCTTAATCAATAACACAATAAGGCCATGCTATCGCTACCCCTGCCACTAAAACTACTCCTCTAACCGGATTAGTCAACTGAATCGGCCCTAGGCGGCACCGACAATGGCCGGATGACGTCGCCGACTGAAGTCGGAAATACCTGGGAAGGGACGTACGAGCTTGCGGCAAAAGTTCGGGCGGCGTGATTTCCTGGATTGCCACCAGAAGTTATAGAGGGATGTGCTGGCTCACTCCGCCACGTCTGCGGAGTGGGCTGCCCGCGTCACTCCTAAAAAGGCAGCTTCATCTCTTCCAGCTGCTTTTCTGTTTCCTTCGAGGGTTCGCGCATGCGGCCAGAGTGAAGTACTCAGAAGGAAAAAGCACCCCACACCTTGGGAGGAATCACCGTTCCTTTCGGCAAATCATGCAGACAGCCGGTTAGCGTCGCGGGCTTTCCGTTGAACCGCGATAAATTGGCAGTAATGGATGCCACCCCAGTGCCGCAACCGTTGTCCAAGTTCGCAGCCATCGGCCACGTCACAAGACCGCTATTGACCCTTCCACCAATGACTCCGCCGTTCAAGAAAAACAGCCAGCTGCCACCGACAATGTTCACTGACCCGTTGAACATCGGTTGTCCGGTGTAGTTTATTAGAACCAACCACGTGCCTTGGCCGGTTCCCGGGAATTTCAACCAGTCCCCCGTGTTCGTCTCTCCTGTCCAGCCGGTGAACGTAGCGCCGCATGTGGCAGGTACACCGCTGACCACACAGTCGCGCCCAATAGACAGTTCATAACCCGAGGCTGGGACCACAACGGGGGCGGGTTGAGCGAACGACGGGTTAACCAACAGGAGGGCGGTGGCGATACTCAAGGTGAGAGGGTGACGCAGAAATTGGAGTGACATAGAGCCTCACTTTGCTGCGGATAGGTTTCCGCGAGATGCCCAAGGGATAGGTATGCCAGGATTTGTGGCTTCCTGGCCGCGCAAAATAATACACCCAGCCGCCTCCGCGGGCGGCCTTAAAACGGCAGCTTCATTTCTTCCAGCCGTTTCTCTGTTTCCTTGGAGGGTTCGAGGTATTTCTGCGTTGTCGCAAGCGACTCGTGGCCTAGCCACTCTTGCACGGTTCTCACATCTATCCCGGCGCGGAGCCAGCGGGTGGCGGCGGTATCACGGAAGCGGTGGAGGTGCCATTCTGTCTCGTCTAGCCCGGCTCTTTTTGCGACGGCCTTGCAGAGGTCATGCAGAAAGCTCGGGCTCGAAAGGCGGCCAGGAAGGAGGACTGAGGGAAAGACCACGGGACATTTCTCGGTCCGCGAATGTTTCTTCAGGATCTCGGCCAGTTCTTTGGAGAATGGGACGGTGCGTTCTTCCCAATCTTTCGGCAAAAACGCATATTGCGGTTTTGCCCGGACGTGGACGCGCCGGTGCGCCAAGTCCAGGTCCGACCAGTGGAGCGTCTGGAGTTCGCCGCGGCGGAGTCCCGTCGCGAGCACTAAGGAGAAGAACGCCCGCTCCCAGTCGTCGCACGTGGCGAAGAATTTCTGGAGTTCGGCATCGGTATAGGCGACGGGTCGCTTGCGGAATTTGGGCAGGCGCGGCACGTGTCTCACCGGGGTTGTCGATCCCGAGCTTGTTAAAGAAGTTGTGGAGAATCACCCGGTCCGTATCGAGGGTGGTGCCAGGGTCGAGACCCTTCGACCGTCGCCAAGCGAGGAACTTCTTGATGTCCTCGGGAGCGATGTCCCTTGCGTCGGATTTGGGTGCCAGGTGTTCGGCGAAGAGTTGGAGGACGTATTCGTATTTTTGATGGGTGAGGGGTTTGCGGAAGGTCCTCACGTCTTTGAGGAACGCCTCGACCGCTTTTTTCAGCGGGAGCGACTCTTCGTCTTCTTTGAGGCCGGAGAGTTCGAGGCCGCTTTCTTTCGCGCCCAGTTCAAGGCGCTTGCGTTTTTGGGCCTCCAGCGCCTCGGCGGGAGTGTCTCCGGCGGAGGCGCGAAGGCGCTTGCCGTTCTCACGCCACTCAATAAGGAAGCGGCCGCCCGAGGGCCACTGGATGCGTCTCTTGACGTTTCTTTTGAGGGCGACGTTGGCCCAACCCTTGGATGTCTTGACCCGCCGCAGGATATTGACCCGTGCCACAGTGCCACTCCCCCGAAAAGTGGACACTAAATGATTATCGAGTCAATAAGTTGATGAAAATAATATGTTTGTGGCAGCCGGACCTGTAAGCCGAATTCGCCGGGCTGCATTGCAAACAGACAACTTATTTGAAATCAGTCGCCGCGAAGTGTCAATGATGTCAACTTTGGCAGTGATGGCAGGTTTTGCGTCACACCGGCATCACAATTTGGCAGTCCGAGACGATTGGGGTAGAGGCGTCGCAACTGCGCCCGGGTTTACTAAGCTTGCTCCTCGAGGGCGCTCAAGAAACGGACCACCGCTCGCGCGATTCGCTCTGCCGTAAAGGATTGTGGCAGCGGAAGCGCCAGCATTGGCTGATTCGTCTGCGGGTCCCGCGAGAACAGGCTAGAAACTGCTGCGTGCGATTGCTGGCCGGGCGCGGTCTCGCAGTTCTTAAATTCCGAGGCAACGGACTGGAGGAATGCCAACCCGGCCTTGGCCAAGCTAACCGCGGCTCGTTCAACGGCGCCAACTCCATCCTCGCTGCTGGCTGGGACGCTGGAACTGGAGGGCTCCACGGTACTCTGGACCGCTGGTGCCGAGGTTGTTGTCTCGCCAACCCGGATTGCTTGCGGCGGAGGCGTATCGATGATGGGCTTCGGTCTTCCGGGTTGGTTGGCAAAGATTTCTTTCACCTGCTGTAGGACGCTCTTGCGTCCGAGCTTTGCGAAGCTGACTTCGGAAACGGGCGAGTCAAACACACCGGCAAACAGCGATTTTTTCAGTTGCAGTGTTTCCCACACTCGTTCTTCGATCGTCTTTTCGGTAATAAAATGGATGACCTGAACGGGATTGGCCTGTCCCAGGCGATGAACGCGCCCAATGCGCTGCTCCAGACGCGCCGGATTCCAAGGCGGCTCGAAGTTGATGACAGCGGAGGCCGCCTGCAGGTTGAGTCCTACTCCGCCCGCATCGGTGGAGAGGAATACCCGGCAGTTAGGCTGGCTCTGAAATGTTTCGATGAGTGCACCGCGTTTCCGAGAGGGAACGCCCCCATGTAGCGAAACGAATCCGATTCCCATTTTCCGCAGTTCTTCTCCAGCCAAGGATGTCATGCGTTCGTATTCGCTGAAGACCACAACCTTGCGGTTTTCCTCGACGGTCAGTTCGCGAATGATTTCGCGGAACTCTTCCAGCTTGGGCGAGTGGTGGGTGCGCTTGTCGAACAGAAACGTAGAGTTGCAGAGCATGCGCATGTTTTGGAGGCAGCACAGGACGCGGCGTAGGTCAATTTCCGAAAGCCACTTTTGGCGTTGCCACTTGTGCATGAGCTGACCCAGAATCTCGCTCTGTTCCCAGTACGGTTCTGCCTGCTCTGGGGTCAGCGGTACATGAAACACCTGGTCGGTGCGAGGGGGAAGGTCTTTTAATACTTCCCCGCGAGTGCGGCGAAGAAGGATGGGTTCCAATTGGCGGTGAATTTGGTCAAGGCCTCGATAGCCCAGCAATTTCCCTTCCGCGTCTTCCATCCGGTGTTCCTGAAGGAAGCGGAAGGCGGGTCCCAGCCGTCGCCCATCGACGAATTCGACCACAGAAAAAAGCTCTTCCAATTTGTTCTCCAACGGGGTACCGGTCAGCACAAAGGTATAGCGACTTTTCAACTGCTTGATGGTCCGTGCCGTGGCCGTTGTCCAGTTCCGGATGCGCTGCGCTTCGTCCAGGATGATAATGTCCGATTGGAGGTCGTGCAGGTACTTGATATCTTTCAGAACCAGCTCGTAGCTGGTGAGATTGAAGAACTTTGGGGAAGCGTACTGCTTGTGCCGTTGAGGCACCAGTCCCTCGATGACCTGCGCGTCCAGGCCGGTGAACTTTTCGATTTCCTTCTTCCACTGGTACTTAACCGACGCCGGCGCCACAATCAACACTCGTTGTATCCCGCGGCTGCGACGCAGCAATTCGGTGGCTGCGAGCGCTTGCACGGTCTTACCCAACCCCATGTCGTCGGCTAGGATTACACGGCCGCGGCATGCCGCAAAGATGGCCCCTCGCACCTGATAGGAGAGCAGAGAAGTCTTGAGCAAGCCAGCAAGCGGATCCCGGCCGCGCCCGTGTTTCGCCAGCAGCTTCTTCTCTGTCTCCCGCCCTTCAGCAATTTCGTTTTCTCTGTCGACGTAGTTCAGAACGTCACTGTAAATAACGGCTTGATCGTCAGCTTTACGGAGTTCATCCATGAGCTTCCCGAAATCCCGCAAGCGGGAGGATTTCAGTAGGCCCCGATCGTTAAAGTATGCTTGAGCCAGCGCCTGCAGCGCCGCCGAGGGAGAGAGGGGGAGCCGAAGCCGCACATTCAGAGTGTCACCGTAATGAAGCGAAAGCGAAGCCCTGGCGCGATTGAATACCTCGCGGTCAAGTGCCTTGCCGCGGTGCCTACGCAACCGAGCGAGCAGAGCCTCTATGTGCTTGCATGTTCCCAAGGTGTTGACCGCAAAGTCGGGACAGGAACAGTAGTTATCGAACAGGCCCGGCCCTCGCATCGCTACCCGGTAAGTTTTGTTGCTGGCCGAGCGTACGGAATAATCTCCGTACAAGTTCCCATCCGGCCGGGTCAGAATGCGCACGATGCTTCCGTGAGCCCTTTCGCGACGCGCAGAAATCTGTTGTTCGATTACCAAGAAGAACCTCTCTCATGAAGGGTGAATGCACATCAGCGCAATCGGAATGTTAGATCAATGATGATCGTGTTTGCCGGGCCCACTCGATTGGATTCTCCCCATTTTGATTCTTGCAAACACCATCGGACTTGGCAGAAACTAGAGAGCAGATTGCCTCGCTCGACCGTTTCATGAGCTGATTTTACCCGAGGAATACGATAGCCTATGGCGAAGAAAATCAAAACAAATCAGCAAATGCAAGAATGGATCGATGCGCGAAGACGCCGCCATTTGTCTCACAGCCAGGTACAGATGGCCCGGGAGCTTGGGTTGAACCCGGCGAAACTGGGCAAGATCGACAACCACAAGCGGGAGCCGTGGAAACGGCCACTGCCCCAGTTCATCGAGCAACTCTATTTCGAGCGTTTCGGCAAAACTACTCCCGACAACGTCGTGTCTATCGAGGATCGATGTCGAGTCGAAGCGGAGCAAAGAGAAGCGAGACGTGCCGCCAGGCAGCAGCGTGTGAGGGATAGCACCTGAAGCACGGTGAGCGACGTCCGCGATACTGCGGCGCTGCGGTCCGAGGTGCTGACAGTGCAACCACAAGGGGCGGGGACGTGAGGCGAAGTTGTCGTATTGACGTCCGGTGGGTGGAACAGGAACTGCCGCCCCGAACCGGTGGCGCCTGAGTCAGAGTAGGCTCTGGGCGGAGGCTAAGCCTCTATCCAATCGAAAAGGTGCGTTACCACTCTTCAGGCAGATTTCAATTTCTCCTCGACATAGAGTGAGAGCTCAATCATGCGCTCCATCAATTGTTCCGCTGGCAGTCCCCTAAAGTTTTTGAGCACCAACTCCTTGACGTAGAGCCGCACAAGATACCGCAACTGGAGGGCGCGGCTGCGCGTGGCGAAGACAAAATCGCGATGCCCGTTATTCACGACGATCAGGTTCCGCTCGGCATCGAATCGCGAGCGCCACAGTTCCCCAGCGGCTCGTTCAAACGTGTAGCCCGGTAAGCCGCGCGCATTGACGAGAGAAGGGCCCACAGCAGCATCAAGGCAATCAGTGACCGTAATCAGTGCCTCCGCACTGCAGCACACATCGCGCTGTGAGACGGTGACGGACAAACGCACGAGACCGGGCGACGACGGCGCTTGGAAGCTAACTTCTTGATCGGAGGCGGACGAGAGCATGCCACCTCCTTCGCCGATCTCCCAGCTAAATAGCAAATCCTGCTCAACTCGCCGGCGCGAGCGATCTCGGGGCAGTGCGCGAAACCGCCGACTTTGGTTCACGGTCAATGTGCTCGCCGCTGGCGAAATCACGACAGTGCGCAAAGGCCCAGCATAGTCGAAGAATTGATGCTGGGCGGATTCGCTTCCACTCGGTTCCGGAACACCCGGCACGGATCCCTCTTTCTCGGCAGATGCCTCCAGGCGTCGCTCCGGCAGCTCGCCGCCACCGACTGCTTGCGGCGAGCGTGACTGGATGTCAAACCAATCGTATTCCTCGGGGGCCAAGACCAGCATGGCCTCGCGAAACGCACGCTGGATGGCACGCAGGGACTCCCGGTTCGCCTGTTCTTCCTCGGCGCGCCGCTGCGCGTCGATGAGGCCATTGAGGTGTGCTTCGAGTGGTAGGAGAGCTTCTGCAAATGCTCCATAGCGTTCATCGTGAACGACCCCGGAACGGGTGCTGGGTGTGAGATTCAGATAGGGCACGTCGATCAGACCCTGCAAGTAACGAGAACTCCAGGGCCCGCGCTCCAAACCGGGCAGCGTACCTATATCCTCGATCACCCGCGTGCCACCTCGGGTAAGGAAGACCCGGCCGTTCTCGGCCGGTTCCGTGAGATACAGTTCGGCATACGCCTCGCCGAATGAGGATCGAACTGCCGGCAGTTGGTGGAGTAAGCGCCCTTCGAACTGCCGCGGCTCGACCTGGTACTGCTTGCGCGCAAGCTTATCGACCACCGTTACACGAACCTGGGTAGCACGGATCCGGTCGCGCAACTCCGAGGCCAGATACCACTGGATCTTCTCACCGCTCAGGCTACGGATGCCGTCGAGCAAGGGGCTGATCTTGAGTTCGGTGCCTGGTTCGGCAAAGAGCACGCGTCGCGGGTTCACGATGTAGCGCGGATCCCCTTTGTTCATAGCCATCTGATAGAGGCGTTGATCGGCACCGCCAGAAGTCATCGTGAGTCTCTCGCCCACGGTCCAAAAGCTCAACAGTCCGATGCCAAATTCCCCTTGCAAACCGCCTCCAGAGCCGTCTGCCTTCATGCGTCGCTTGATCGAGTCGCAGATATGAGTCGCGACGTACTTGAAGTCGGGCAGCCCGTGCGGATCGCGGGGGACGCCGTCGCCATCGTCTTTCACCATCAGATAGTGCTCTCCGTGCTCGCGGCCACGTGTGATGGCAATGGTCTTGGCGTGCGCATCGATGCAGTTCTCGACGAACTCCGCGATGGCCTTGAGCGGATTGCTTTGCGAAAGAGCGATGATACGGATCGCATTCCAATCATCGCCGATCCGCAATTTGCCGCTTTCTGATTCCTTCGACTTAGTTGTGCTTAGCTTCGCCATGGTGACAAGGAGTTCGACGCGTTGAGTGCGACAGAGGGACGACCGGTCTCAGCTTCCACCAGGCACTCACTATACCGACGGCCTTAATACCGGGCAAGGCGCAGCCCTCACCCTCCGGTACACGCAGGATGCTTGCGAAGGGCACAAGAGGTGAGCTTGGCAAAAACTCGTTTGCCGACCCCAGCGTTCATCGGAGTAATGGAGACAGTAAGTCTTTGCCTCCTCTCCTACCGCGCCGCCGCGCATTTGTCCCGCAGCAGTCCTAGCGTGATTCCTGAGAACGCCTGAAAACAAGAAATAAAATTGCAGCGCGTGTTGTCCCAACGAGAGCTCCAGCTTGCTCGGATTAGCGTTCAGGTCTCCCCATTCGTAGTGGTTCGTGAAGCTCGTTGTGGTGATTGAGGCCCGCGTCGAGATGGAACGTAGCGAACCCATCTCTTTTTTCGTCAGCAGACGGTCGATTGCGCGGAAATCGTAATACTGGTATTCGCTCACCAGGACCCTCGGCGCCAGTGGCGATAAGCGACAATCCATTCCACGCCCGCCGGTGCCGGCGTTGGCAAAGGCAGGTCCAGGATTGGGATCTTCTGGCGCGTTTTGCCGCGACGGCAAATGGCAACAATTTGGCCATCTAGCGTCATGTCGACTTTCTTTACCTCTGCATCGACGCCGAGGACCTTCACAGGGAACGGCAATGCTAGGTGTTCCTCAATCATGGTGAAAAAACCGCCTGCTTGTTCTTCTTCGCCGTAAGCATCCACGATCGCTTGTTCGATCAGTTCCTTCAGCCTCGCCTTGCTGAATGAAGGGAGATTTATCCTAGACTCGCCTTTCAGCTTCCGCAGATGCAGAACCGCGCGGCGACTGTTCCGTTTCGTCATGTTTCTCCGTTGATCAAAGGCTCTTTGGGAGATCGATTTTCAACGTGCTCAAAGAACGACGTTTCGTTGCTGGCGTCCCGGATCGTGTAGCCGATCAGGTTGTACCCTTTCAGGCGACGCGCGTACATTCGCGCCAGCATGAGGACGTTGGAGTCCACGTAATCGTAGACTCGCACAACACGCTTGGCATCATGAAGTCGGTGGAGACGCCCTACGTATTGCTGTAGCGTTCCCTTCCAGGAAATGGGCATCGCCAGAAAGAGCGTATCCAAGCGAGCGTCGTCGAACCCTTCGCCTATGTAGCTGCCGGTCGCCAGAATGACTCTCGGCTCGCACTCGGGCACAGCCGCAATTGCCTCTGCTGTCGATCGTCGTTGTTTCTGGCCCATGCCACCCTTCAGCGTAAACACGTTGTTCACCTTGCCAGCCAGCTCCGTTTCGAAGTATTTCAAGTGCTCAGTTCTGCCGGTAAGCAGCAACGGTGAGCGCCCATCTGTGGTTGCCTGGATGAGATCGGCAAGGATCAATTCATTGCGGACGCGATCATCTACGATTGCGGCGTACACTTCCTGAATCGTCATATCGGTTTGCTCGGGCGGCAAGCAAAAGTCTGTCAGCCGAGGAACTACCTCATGCTCGAAAGGGGTAGCTGCCGTCATCGAGCGGGCGCTGAGCTTGAATCGAATCGGACCGCACTGCATATAGATGATGGGATGGTGTCCATCTTCTCGCTCGGGAGTTGCTGTCAGTCCGACGATGTACTTCGCTTTCACCTGCTTCATCACCTGCTCAAAGGTAAACGCCGATAGATGGTGGCACTCGTCAACAATCACTTGACCATACTCTGCCACGAAGTCTTTCACGCCTTCCTTGTCGTGGCTACTTTGAAGAATGGCAATATCCACGCAACCACTGCGTTTTGTCGTCCCTCCTCCGATTTGTCCGACTGACTTGGCGGGAAGGTTGAGGAACATCACCAATCTCGCATGCCACTGGTCTAATAATTGTTGGCGATGTACCAAGATCAGAGTGTTCACCTTTCGTGCCGCGATCAGCCATGCTGCCACAGCCGTTTTGCCAAAAGCCGTGGGAGCACAGAGGATTCCTTCATCGTGCTGCACGAACGCATCAACGGCATCCTGCTGTAACGGGCGCAATCGGCCGGAGAATTCTACCTCGATCGGACGACCGACAAACCGTTCGTCACTGACTTCTGGCTTGATGCGGTGCGATTTCAACAGCTCGAATACCTCCAAAAGACAACCGCGTGGTAGGGCAATGTGGTTAGCGAGTTCCTCGCCACAGGCGATAACTCGCGGCTTGTTGAAAGTAGGAAGCCTCATTGCTTGCGCCTTGTAAAATTCGGGGTTCTGGAATGCCCCAAGGCGAAGCAACCGGTTGAGCATCGCGGAAGGAAGATCCTTCTTTTCGATATACAAAAGGTTGGCGCGAACAATTCGGACCTGCACCGGAAGGTGGCCTGGTATTGGACGCTCTGCTCGCTTTCGGGATGGTGGCAATGTCCAAGGGTCTTGTCCCTCATCTTCCGCAGAGCTGATTCTCACTCCGATAAGGTCCCCCCTTCGTTGAGCTTCCAGAACGACTGCCTCAGCACCAGGAGGGGGCATCCGTTTCACGCTTGCCAGGAACGCCCATTGGTCCCCATATGGACGAAACTCCGCATCCACGAAGACGCTGTTTCCATCCGCGCGCGGAAGCTTCTGCAGCGGCAGAGCGATCAGGTTGCCAAGTCCGCCCTTTGGCATGGTGTCTTGGTTGGGGAAAAAGCGGTCGTATGAATCCAATCCAAGTTGGTGACGGGACTCCATGGCCCGAGTCAGGATTACACAGCCCAGTTTTCGCGCGGTGTTTGCGGGGATTGATCGGTCGAAGAAGATCCACACGTGGCCACCGTTGCCTGACCGTGAACGCTCTAGTGCCGCTGGCACGCTCAGTTCGCGGCATACGGCCAAGAACGCAGTGGCATCCTTTTGCCATGTTTTCTTATCGAAATCGACCGCGAGGAAACAGCAAGTCTCGTCCTGCAGAAGCGGATAAATACCGATGGTGTGATCTCCGACGAGGTGTCCACGCACTACCTCGTCGGTTAGCGGTCGGAATTTTCGAGTCAGGCGATCAACCTTCTTGCGGTCGTGGTCTTTGGCGCTAAAATAGGCCTTCCAGTCACGATCCGCCTTGGGCATGTATCCAGACCGCCCATCGGCGTTCTCCCAGCGAACAGCATAAACGTCGTCGCGCCCGTGGAAGAGGCTCCGGAACAAAGCAATGCGTTGTTCAGCTTTCAAGACAGGGGTGTGCGGAGTTGGTAGGGCGCTCGTTGTGACGGGAATACCGTTCGGGGACTGAACCACCGGAAGCTGTATGCCGTGGTCCTGCAAAAGACGCCGCAGACGAACATTTTCTTCCCGTAGGCGCTGCACCTCAACAGGAGCAGATTGCAGATCCAAGAGTTTGGGATCAGATTCGTTCACGTAAAGCCGTCATCACCTTCTACTGCCAGAACTCGATCAAAGAATAATCTCACACCTTGCGGACGTCCCTGTGCGTCCGCGGACGAAGCGAGAAAGCAGTCCACACACAACGCCTTTTCGGGGGATTGTCAGTTTTTCTTGCAGTGGGTGTATCTAACGGCGGGGTGCATATCGCTGAGTTCGCGGGTTTTCCGCACTGGGTTAGGCTACGCGAAGGTAGCATCGTTCTTCCACCGAGACTGGGATCAAGTGTTTCGGTGCAGCGTTCTGGAAGTTTCCCTACAGGGGAGTGTGGTTGGCCCTTTTTCCGGTCTCATGCGCAAGGCGATTCTCAAGCAAGCGAAGACCGAGCTTCCGTCCGATACCGTTCAACTGCGTCACACCGGCGTCACAATGGGATCCGGCGTTCTGTAAGTGATTGAAAATAAGAACTTGTGGCAGCCGGACCTGTAAGCCGAATTCTGTCCGCCGGATTGCTCCGGCAGGACGGTCATTCCTCTGGGCCGAGCATTACTGCGCGGCTCAAGCGACCTACCCGGAGGTTGTGGCGCACCGAGCCGGCACGCGCCTCGGGCGAACCCGAGACTCCCTCCCTATTTGGTCTTGCTCCGTGTGGGGTTTGCCCTGCCCGCCGCATTACTGCGACGGCGGTGCGCTCTTACCGCACCTTTTCACCCTTACCCCGGCGTTGCCGCCAGGGCGGTATGTTTTCTGTGGCACTTTCCGTCAACCGGGCTTGAACCCGGACCTCCCGGACGTTATCCGGCACACTGCTCTGCGGAGTTCGGACTTTCCTCCCTCGCCACTTGACGCGGCGAGAGCGACCGTCCGGTCCAGCTGCCAACCTAGTTCATTATAGCGGACGGCGGGCGTCGGGCCTCGGGCATCAAGAACGGGGCCGCGGATTCTCGCGGATTTACACGGATCAAAACCCTTTTCTTTCTGATCCGTGTAGATCCGTGCCCGGTTCTTGTGAATTTCAGTTCGGCAAGTTCTTGTCCAGCTTTTGCATCTTCCAGAAAGCGTTAGGCAGGCGTTCCTTGACCGAGGGCAGCGGGGATAGCTTCTGGTGGGGCTCGGTCTGGTACCAGAAGGCTACGCTGGTGTAGTCGTCCTCGCGGTCGTTGGCGTGCCCGTGTTCGATGGTGGCGCGAAGAGATTTCTGAAAATAGATCGGGTCTTCGATATGGAATCGGTACATGGTGTGGCTGCCGGTCCAGTCCCGATTGCCCTGCTGCGAATAGCCGATGAATGGGTAGTTGAACTCTTTCTGGAACATCCAAGCGTTGTTGAAATAGTCTTCCATGCCGGTTCCGTTGATGGTGGCGTGTGCGGCGTCGCCATCAATGAAAAACATGTCGTCGCCTTCGCCCCACCATCCCGTCGAAAGCCCGAAGACGTTCAGGATCGTCCCTACATACTGACCTTTGCCCTTCGCTTCCATGAACACGTAGTTATTCTTGCCATCAACGTTCTTGCCGCCGGTTTCCGACTCGGGAACGGCGCGGGTCTGTTCGTGCCTCCACTGCGCGTGAAAGCGGCCTTCGGCAGCGACTTTCCGGGTATCCGCGTATTCCTGGTAGTCGATGTGAAAATATAGATTGGGCACATCCTGCGTTCCATCGTTGCTCAGCGTGATCCGCGCTCCGTTGCCGAACGGCATTGCGAAGTAGCAGTTCATGGCGCGGTCCTGCACCGTGATCGGCAAAGAGACCCACGATTGATATTTCTGTCCCAAATGTCCGCCCGGAACATCTTCATACTCGAAGCCGGTGCCGAAGAAGTCGCCAATCGGCACTTCGACGCTGGGATCAGTTTCGCCGTCCCAGTACATCCGCAGCACCAACTCGCGCAAATGAAATGGACTGGGCGAGTTGATGGTGAACCAGATATGCCGGATAGAGCCCGCGCCTTTGATGTCCGCCAGTGTGGCGGTAGAGCCGGCCTTGACTGCAACCCAGTCCGCATTGCCTCCGGAGCGGTCGGCGCTCGAAGCTCGCTTTGAAACCGCGTCGCTCAGATTGGCCAATCCATCCAGAGGACTGTTCTGTTGTCCGAAAGCCAACGCCGAAAGACAAAGAAGAAAGCTGATAGTCCTGATCATCGCAATCCTCCTGCAGAATTGCGGTAGGAACCTTATCACAGCGCCGAAATGTTATGTGCCAGCTCGCAGATGCCTTGTGGCGCCCGTCTCCCAGTCAAGCTGCTAGACTTGATTCAGGCCAAGGTTCTACTGACCAATGACGACCGAGGACTGACGAACTGACTCATGACAACCCTCGAGGCCATCCGCATCGCGCTACTCTCCCTCTGGGCGAACAAGCTGCGCTCCGCGCTGACCCTGCTTGGCGTGGTGATCGGCGTGGCTGCTGTGATCGCCGTGGTCACCTTCGTGAACGGAATCAATGGCTACGTGGCGGAGAAGATTTTCAATCTCGGCGCGGATGTTTTCATCATCAGCAAAGTCACTCCCGTCGTGACCAATGTCGACCAACTGCTCGATGGTCTCAGAAGCGCAAAGACCTGACCATGGAGGACTACCAGGCTGTGCTGGAGGCCTGCAAGCATTGCGCCATGATTGGCGCATCCATCACCAATACCACCGGTCATGTCCGGTACGAGGAGCAGGCTCTGGCCGATACCTGGATCCGCGGATTGACTCCGTCGATGGCCCCGATTCTTGATCTCGATCTCACCGCCGGCCGCATGGTCAACGAGAACGATGAGGAGAACCGTTCCCAGGTGGGCGTGATCGGTACCGACGTGGTGGACACCTTCTTTCCCACGGTGGACCCTCTGGGCAAGGAGATTCGCGTCGAGGGTGAAGTGTACCGGGTGATCGGGGTGGGGAAGAAGCAGGGAACCACGCTGGGGCAGAGCCGGGACAATTACGTGGCGATTCCGATCACTACCTACCTGAAACAGTTCGGATCGCACACCAGCATTCGCATTTCGGGCAAGGCGGCAGGAGTGGGTACGGAGCTGGATGCAGCGATTGACGAAGCTCGCGCCGTCCTGCGGGCCCGGCGCCACGATCTTCCCGGGCGGCCTGACAGCTTTGCTGCGGAGACCAATGCCAGCTTTCTGAGTATCTGGTCGAATTTGAGCGGAACGTTTTTCATTGCGATGATCGCAATTGCGGCGATTTCGCTGGTCGTGGGCGGCATCGTGATCATGAACATCATGCTGGTGTCGGTGACCGAGCGCACGCGCGAGATCGGCATACGAAAGGCGATGGGGGCGCGCCGCCAGGACGTGCTGCTGCAGTTTCTGATCGAGTCCGGAACCATGGCGCTGGTGGGCGGTCTGCTGGGCGTGCTGTTTGGCATTGTCTTTGCCAAGGGCATCACGGCGGTGATCGGCATGCCGTCTGAAATCAAGCTGTGGGCGGTGGCAGCGGGCCTTCTGGTTTCTGCCAGCGTGGGCGTGTTCTTTGGCGTTTATCCGGCGCGGCGGGCGGCGATGCTGGATCCGATCGCGGCGTTGAGATTTGAACTTTAGAAAGATTGAGTAGTCCTTCGTGTACCAGTTTCTAGTTTCCTTTTTCCGGTTTCAAAACCAGAAACTGGAAACAGGAAACGAGAAACTAGATTCCCATGCTGCGTACGAGCGATTACGGCGAAGTGGTCCAGATGGCGCTGGACACGATCCGCACCAACAAGATGCGGTCGGCGCTGACTGTGCTCGGCATCGTGATTGGTGTAGCCGTCGTGATCGGCATTTCTTCCGTGGTGCGCGGGCTCAATGACAACGTCAGCCAGGTCATCAGCAGCCTGGGATCTAACATCATTTTTGCTTACCACCAACCCTTGACCTTCGGCCGGCCCACGGAAGAAATACGTACGCGCAAAGAACTCACCTTCGAAGATTTTGAAGCTATACAACAATTGCCTCACGTCAAGATCGCCACCACCGGCTTGCGTTATTTCCGTCAGGAATTCGGCACCGGCACTTACGAGGTCAAGTACAACGGCCGGAAAGTCAGAAACACAATTCTCGAGGGCGATACCGGCACCTGGAAAGACGTGTTTGATCTGGACATCGCGTCCGGGCGATGGATGAATGAGATTGATGAAGAACATCATTCTCCCGTGATCGTGCTGGGCTCGGACACTGCCGAGGAACTGTTCCCGAATGAAAACCCCCTGGGCAAGGAAATCACGATTGATGGCCAGTTGTTCACCGTGATCGGCGTGGCGGCGAAGCGCAAGAGTGTGTTTGCCGGCGGCAAGAATCCGGATGACAACATCGTGTATTTCCCGCTGGCCACGTTTCGCAAATTGCATCCTGAGCTGAAGCAATATTGGATCAGCGTCAAAGCCACTTCGCACGACGACATGCCCAAGGCCATTGACGAGATCCGCGAGCTGCTGCGCCGACGCCGCAAGGTCGCGGCGGACAAGCCGGACAACTTCGCGGTATTCACGCAGGATTCGCTTTCCGATGTGTGGAACCAGGTCACGGGCGCTGTTTTCATCTTTATGTTCGCGGTTTCCAGCGTGGGTTTGATCGTGGGCGGCGTGGGCGTGATGAACATCATGCTGGTTTCGGTGACCGAACGGACGCGCGAGATCGGCGTGCGCAAAGCGATCGGCGCGCGCAAACGGGACATCCTGCTGCAGTTCACGCTCGAGGCCATCACACTGACCGCATTGGGCGGCGTGCTGGGCGTGCTGGTGGGGGCGATTATTACCTGGACGATCCCGGCGATCTGGAGCTCACTGCCGGCGCGGATGTCATTCTTCTGGGCCGCCTTTGGATTGGGTTCAGCGGCGGCTGAGGGGCTGTTGTTTGGGATTTATCCGGCGTGGAAGGCTGCGAACCTGGATCCGATCGAGTCGCTGCGGTACGAGTAGACTAGCTCCCGCATGATTCACCAACTTTTCTTTGTCCTGGACATTGTTGCCGCCGTCGGGGCTTTTGCGAGCATTGGTTACTACGTTCTTTGCTTGTACGGTGCGGCTCGATTTCTGGGTGAGAGAAAAGCGGCGGGCGAGGGCGCCCGGCCTACACCATCCTTCCTACCGCCAGTCTCCATTCTCAAGCCGCTCAAGGGTACTGACCCTGAGATGTATGAGAGCTTTCGCAGCCATTGCTTGCAGGATTATCCCGAATACGAACTTGTTTTCGGGGTCAGCGAGGCCGACGACCCTGCGATTGCATTCGTGGAGCGCCTGAAGACTGAGTTTCCGCTGATTTCCATCCGGCTCGTGCTTTGTCTGAAAAGTCTGGGCGCCAATACCAAAGTCAGCAACCTGGCACAGATGGCGACGGAAGCGAAGTACGAACACTTTGTTGTGAACGACAGTGACATCCGAGTCGAGACCAACTACCTGCGGAGTGTCGCGGCCCCGCTGGCGGATCCGAAAGTCGGGTTAGTGACTTGCCTTTATCGCGGCGTGGCCAGCACAAGCCTGGGATCGTGGCTGGAGTCTTTGTTCATCAGCACGGATTTCAGCGCTGGAGTATTGGCTGCGCGTCAACTTGAAGGCGGCATCAGATTTGGATTGGGCTCCACGCTTGCTTTCCGGCGAAGTGATCTCGAAGCGAGCGGAGGTTTCGAGGCCCTGGTGGATTATCTAGCTGACGACTACGAAATGGGCAGGCGTCTCGCGGAGCGAGGACTGGAAGTGCAGCTGTCGAATGTGGTGGTCGAAACATTTCTTCCCGCTTACACCTTGCGCCAGTTTGTGGATCACCAACTTCGCTGGGGTCGTACGGTGCGTGATTCTCGGCGCTGGGGATATCTCGGGCTGGCCGCGACCTTTGGCGTCCCATGGGCTTTGTGCGCAGTGCTCTTGACTCGCGGTGCTCCAGGGGCGTGGATTCTGCTGGCCGTGGCTTTGGGTCTGAGGCTGGCCGTGGCGTTGTCTGTAGGATGGTCCGTGTTGCGCGATCGCCATATGTTCACTTTGCTGCCGTTGCTTCCGCTTCGCGATTTCGTGGCGTTGCTGGTTTGGTTTGCAAGCCTCCTGGGGCATAAGGTGGTCTGGCGAGGTGATTCATTTAGGTTAAAGGATGGCAGGCTGGTTCGAATTGGTTCTTAACGTTTGTAGAAAAAGCCCCGCCCCAACGGGTGTGACAACGCTTCGGAGGAAACCTTGGGAATCAACGGGACCGAAAGCCTCGCCTGGATTGTTTCCGACAAGACGCGCTGGCTGGCCGTTTTGACGGGATGTTTCACGGCGGTGGCGCCTCCGTGAGTATTACCTGGTTGATGGCGTTCGTGCCCATCTTCCTGATTCTGGGTGCAATTGCGCAACCGCGCTTTTCCCGCTCCGGCGTTGCCTTGATGTTAGTAAGTGCTTTGTCCCTGAGTTCATGGGTGGTTCCCATCACTGTCGGACTGCTCGATGCTGCCTCGGCTCTATTCACCGGACGGAGATGCCAGCAGTTCGAAGCGGCCGTCGGAATAAAGACGATATCGCCGCCCCCGCCACAAAATCGTATTTCCAAAGAATCCAGCCAGCCAGAAGCAGAAGGCGTTCACGTCCTCGACCGGCAGCAGCAACCAGTTGATCTTTGTGTGCAAGACGCGCGCCGAGATTATGTAAGCAGCCAGTAGGCGAACAGCGAACGTTAAGAGCAGCGCGGGCCACCATGCCGGGTTCACGACGCACAACAACAACGCCAGTGGCAGAGGCATGGTGAACAGCTGTCCCACATAACCTAAGGGCCGGGACCGCCGCGTGCTGCGCGCCCAGCGCAGACGGTGGGCCGCGTTGTGTCGAAGATCCGCACTGCCAATGTGATGCTCGATGACATAGGAAGAAAGAATTACGCCATGGCCGGCGTCGGCCGCAAATTTCCCCATGACAAAGTCTTCCGCGAGGTAATCTTTCAGCCGATCGAAGCCGCCGATGGCTTGCAGTACACGGCACCGCGCTGCGATGGTTGGACCGACTGCAAACTTCATGCCTTCGAGCATCCGCGCTACCAGAATCCCGCCAGCGAAATCCGTGTTCATGCCGAGGGCTTCGAGCCCCGACCAGAAACTGGGACCGGCCACAGCGCGGTACGGACAGGTAGCCACGCCGAGAGCGGTGTCCTGAAACTCGGCGGCAACTGTTTTCAGCAAAGTGGGAGTAACTCTGATATCGCTGTCGCTCATCACCACCAGATCATTCGCGGCGGCGGCAAGCATCTGTTGCAGGCTGTAGACCTTGGCATTGGGATAGGGAGACTCGCCGGTCACCAGCAAGCGCGCAGGAACTCTCGGGTACTCCCGGCGAAGACTTTCAACAACTGGTATCGCCGGATCATCCGGACTTCTTAGCGCGAACAGAATTTCGAAGGCGGGATAGTCCTGCTCGAAGAAAGTCCGCAGATTGGATTCGAGGCCGAGATCGAGTCCAGCGAGCGGTTTGAGGATGCTGATTGGTTCTTGGGAATTCAACTCAGGCGGCCGAACCGAGAGATAGCGCAGAGCGGCTACGACCGAAAGCAGAGAATAAACTATAGCACCGGCCAGCAGAGCCAGCAGGACGTAGGTCACGCCAATTCCCTCGGGTGGTGAATGGGCGCGGCGTGCAGGCTCATGCGAGATTCCTTCAGCGCGGGAATGATGCAACCCGTCCCGCGGGACGCCGCTGCGATGGGACACGCGGCGCGTCCACGGTTTTGGTAACGGAGGCCGAGCGTCCCCGCCCGTCCTCCATTATATCGAGGAAGCTGCGCGGCACTGCCCTCCACGCAGCGCTAAAAGCGCTGCTCCACCCCAAAATCAGCGCATGGCATTTAGACTGATAAGTCCGCCGAATTGCCGATAATCATGGAAGCCAGCTTCTTTCGGGACCTCGCCTACGTGTTCGGTGCCGCCGTTGTGGGCGGTGGTGTGGCCAGGGCCCTGCGGCAGCCGTTGATTCTGGGGTACGTTCTTGGTGGATTTCTCATTGGGCCCTTCACGCCCGGCCCCACTCTTTCAGAAGTCCAAAAGTTCGAAGTTCTCGCCGAGGTCGGTGTTGTCCTGCTGATGTACTCGATTGGCCTGGAGTTTTCATTCCACGAGCTTCTGCAAGTGAAGTGGGTGGCGATTTTCGGCGGGCCGCTGGGGATACTGTTATCGCTTGCCATGGGGATCGGTGCAGGATGGGTTGATGGGCTGGAGTACGACTCAAGGAATTGCAGTGGGCGCTATTGTTTCCGTCGCCAGCACCATGGTGCTCTCGCGACTGCTGGCGGAGCGTGGAGAATTGCGGTCGCCCCATGGCCACGTGATGATTGGCATCACGCTGGTCGAAGACCTTGCGGTCGTGGTCTTGACCGTGCTGCTGCCCTCGCTGAGCAATCTCACGGGAAGCCACTTCCTTTCACTGCTGATAGCTTTTGGCAAGGCCCTGCTGATCCTGATCCCTGTCATGTTTGTGGCGGCGAAGCTGGTGCCACCCTTGATGAAACGGGTGGAAGGGACCGGAAACGACGAACTGTATGTGCTGGTCGTGCTGGCACTGGGTTTCGCCACCGCTGCGGTCACGCAGGCGGTCGGCTTGTCGCTTGCCCTGGGAGCATTTCTGGCCGGCCTGATGGTGAGTGAGTCCAGGACGACGCACAAGATGCTGGACAAACTGTCACCCCTGCGCGATGCCTTTGTGGCGCTGTTTTTTGTCACCATTGGCGCCCTCGTGGATCCCCGCATCCTGATTTCGAAGCCCGGGCTCTGGGGCGCGATCGTGCTGATGACCATGCTGGGGAAGTTTGCGATTTGGACGTTGGTCGTTTGGCTGTTTCGCTATCCTCCGCGAACCGCCCTCATGGTGGGCCTGGGACTCACGCAGATTGGCGAATTTTCCTACGTTCTGGTGCGGGTGGCCCGCGATGCCCACCTGGTCACCGACGATATCTATCACGCGACTCTGGCTGCTTCCGTGATCACGATCCTGCTGAATGGCCTGTTAATGAAGGCGCTGCCAAGAACAAGGACGGCTGCGCCGGCAGGCTAGGCCGGCGAAAATCCGCCCCTGTTGCTCCCTGTGGGGCGAATCCAGCACGCATCCCGGTCGCATCCGTTATTCTAGTAACAGACATATGGCGACCCGATCCAAACCTGCAAGTGAATCTGCCGCAACCGGTGTACTCGAAGCCCCCAACGGCGAGCGTGAGCGCATATTTGACCCTTTTCGCCATTGGGGATACCTGGAGGCCGATCTCGACCCGCTCGGATTTCTGCCTCCAGTGACGCATCCCAGCCTGCGTATCGAAGGCGAGCTGGCTGAGGAGGCCCGCCGCATTTACTGCGGAACCGTGGGCGCGGAATTCATGCATATCACCGACCCGGAGCGACGACGCTGGATTCAGGAGCGTATGGAAGGGCCCCAACCCGCCGTGGACCAGGAGCGGGTGCTCGACCAGCTTATCCGGGCCGACCTGTTCGAGCAGGTGCTGCAGCAGCGCTATCTCGGCAGCAAGCGTTTCTCGCTCGAAGGCGTGACCGCGATGATCCCGCTGGTGGATGAAATTCTGGATGCCGCCGGGCAGCAGGGCGCGGTGGAACTGGTGATGGGCATGAGCCACCGCGGGCGGCTGAACATTATTGTGCAGGTGGCCAAGCGCTCTCCGGAAGAAATCTTCGCGGGATTCGAAGACGTGGACCCGCGCAGCGTTCTGGGCAGCGGCGACGTGAAGTATCACATGGGCGCGACCGGCGAATACGTGACCCGGTCGGGGACGAAAATTCACATTCACCTGGTTTCGAATCCCAGCCACCTGGAGGCCGTGGATCCCGTGACCGTGGGGCGCACCCGGGCCAAGCAGGACCGCGCAGGACAAGATGGCGATCAGAAATTCGTGCCCTTGCTGGTCCACGGCGACGCTGCGTTCGCGGGTCAAGGCGTCGTGGCCGAGACCTTGAACTTGTCCGACCTGAAGGGCTTCACCGTGGGCGGCACGGTGCACATCATCGCCAACAATCTGCTTGGCTTCACGACCTTGTACAAGGAAGAGCACTCGTCACGATTTTCTGCCCAGCTGGCCCGCCGGCAATCGATTCCGATCTTTCACGTGAATGCGGAAGACGTCGACGCCGTCGTCCGAGTGGGCCGTCTGGCGGCCGACTATCGCTATACCTGGAAGGGCGACGTGGTTGTGGACCTGATCGGCTATCGCCGCCACGGGCACAGCGAAGTCGATGATCCGACCGTTACCCAGCCGCTGCTCTATAAGGCGATCAAGGACCATCCGCCGCTGTGGGAGATTTACGCCGAAGACATCGGCGCGGAGAACGTTCAGCAAAAGGTGGAAAAGGTCCGGGAAGAGCTGGAAGCGGCGCAGAAAAAAGCCAAGAGCATCCGAAAGAAGCCGCTGCTGCGCGAGTTGCCGAACTACTGGAATGACTACAAGGGCGGCCGCTACAAGCCTGAGTATGAAGTGGACACCGGCCTCTCGGCGGAAGAACTCAGCGAAATTACCGCGAAGCTCACGACCTATCCCGCGGACTTCCACATCCATCCCAAGGTCAAGAAGCTGCTGGAGCAGCGGGCCGAGATGGGCGCGGGCAAGCGGCTGGTGGACTACGGCATGGCTGAAGCGCTGGCGCTCGGAGGTCTGGTGAAGGCCGGCGTACCCGTCCGGCTGACCGGGCAGGATACCCGCCGCGGCACTTTTAACCAGCGCCACTCCGTGTTGCTCGATATCGAAAACGAGCAGGAGTACGTTCCGCTCGAGCACATCGCGGAGGGCCAGGCGCGCTGCGAAATTTACAATTCCACGCTCTCCGAGGCGGGCGTGCTCGGATTCGAGTATGGCTACAGCCGGGACTATCCCGAAACGCTGGTGATGTGGGAGGCGCAGTTCGGCGACTTCGCCAACGTGGCGCAAGCGGTGATCGATCAATTTGTCAGCGCCGGCGAAGACAAATGGGGACTGCTCTCGGGAGTGGTGCTGCTTCTGCCGCACGGCCACGAAGGCCAGGGGCCGGAGCATTCGAGCGCCCGCATCGAACGCTTTCTGCAACTCGCGGCGCGAGACAATTTCCAGATCTGCCAGCCGTCGAATGCGGTGCAATATTTTCACTTGCTGCGGCGCCAGGCGTTGCGCCACTGGCGCAAGCCGCTGGTCGTCTTCACCCCGAAGAGCATGCTGCGCCATCCCGACGCCTCCTCTCCGATTGAAGACTTCACGCACCAGCGCTTTCTCACGGTGTTGCCGGATACGGAGGTCAGCGACGCGACGCCGCATTCTGATCTGCACCGGAAAGATCGTCCACGAATTGCGCGCCGAACGCAAGAAGAGGAATGACAAGACGACCGCGATCGTCTCGGTCGAACAGCTGTATCCTTTCCCCGAAAAAGAGCTGGAAGCGGCGATTGGACAATTTCCTTCAGCGCGCGAGATTGTCTGGGTGCAGGAAGAGCCGGCCAACATGGGCGCGTTGTTCTACGTGCTGCCGCGCCTGCGCCGCATTGCGGGAGAGCGTCCGGTGCTGTCGGTAAAGCGTTCCGCCAGCGCCAGCCCGGCCACGGGATCGGCCAAAGCGCACGAAGTGGAACAGAAGACGCTGCTGACGCTGGCCTTCACCAATAAGACCTAGAAATTGCGGGAAGACTCGGGTTCCAGCAACCCCAAGACGACGCGTGCGCGGTATACCATAAGGTGTGCAACTTCCCGTGAACCCGCCGCTATTGCCGATGCTGGCCAAGCGAGTAGGCGAATTACCAGCCGATGGAGATTGGATTTTCGAACCGAAGTGGGATGGATTTCGCGCCCTCGTCTTTCGCGATGGGGATGAGATCCTGATCCAGAGCCGTGACGAAAAACCTCTGAACCGCTACTTTCCCGAGCTGCTGGAGCCGTTACGCTCGGCATTGCCTACACGCTGCGTGCTCGACGGAGAGATTGTCATCGTTAAGGACGATGGCCTCGACTTCGACGCACTCCAGCTGCGCCTTCATCCGGCCGCATCGCGGGTGAAGCTTCTATCGCAACAAACTCCATCGTCAGTCGTGTTCTTCGACCTGCTTTGCCGGGAGGACCGGGATCTTCGGGGCGAGCCATTTGAAATCCGCCGCCGCGAGCTGGAATCGGTGATCTCATCGGCACCGCCACCCATTCATCTGACGCCGGCAACCACCGACCGCAGCGTCGCCTCCGACTGGTTTCGCCGCTTTGAGGGCGCGGGTCTTGACGGCGTCATCGCCAAACCGACTTCAGGAACTTACGAGCCGAACAAACGCGTGATGCTCAAGGTCAAGCATGAGCGAGACTGCGACTGTGTGGTTGCAGGATTTCGTTGGCACAAGAAAGGTGATCGCACTCTCGTCGGGTCCTTGCTGCTGGGCCTTTTTGATGATGCCGGTGCGTTGCAACATGTCGGGGTTTGTGCGAGCTTCAGCACTAAGAAGCGCGAGGAACTCGCAGAATTCCTCAGACCGTACCGTAAAGATGCGCTTGCCGGTCACCCTTGGAAGACGTGGGCGGACCATGGAAACGCGACCGACGAATCCGTCAAACGTAGACCGGGCGCTCAAAGCCGCTGGAGTCAAGGCAAGGACTTATCGTGGGAGCCAGCTGCGACCCGAACTTGTGGTGGAAGTCGCTTACGACCACATGCAAGGAAGCCGCTTCCGTCATACAGCCGCAGTTTCGCAGATGGCGAACCGACAAGAAGCCCAGCGACTGCACATACGCGCAGCTCGAAGTGGTTCCACCGCAGGAACTCGAAGAGATTTTTCCGCACGGCCGTTAAGCCTGCGCCGGCCACATGATTATTCTTTCTCCTTTCTCTCTGTCTTTTTCTTACGCCATTGCCGCCATTCACGCGTTGGATCGTCATCGGGGTCGGGAGTTTCCTGCGGCGGCCGCAGTGCTTCGGGAACATGACGTAGATTGACCCGAATGCGGGTCCAGGTCGAAGATCGGCCTCGCATGGAGTCGACCAGCACGTCGTCCGTGGCGAGGAGAGCGGTTATCTCGGAATGTTTCTTTTCCATCTCTCCAGACCCGCAAGGGCGGCTCCTTTGTCGGGAGAGTTCGCAATAACAATAAGCGGCATCTTCACTCGTGGCGGCTTCTTTACAGATGATTTGGCACGCGACGGAGCGACTCGCGGTCCTTCTGTCTTCCATCTTGCGAAAGTGCGGTGGCCATGGTGCGTCGCCGAGACCGGCGGCTTCGTCCTTGTCCGCGAGTTCAAGTAAGCTTTCAAGCGAACCAGGTTCTCCATCGATGCCCGCGTGTGGATCGCCGATCTTCGCGAAGCGCTCCGGTACCGTGAATATAGTGAAGTCAGCGGGTTCACAGTCTGGGACCTCGTGCCAGTGCAACGGCGTTGAAACACGGGCGTCGGGAAGCGGGCGGACCGAATACGCCGAGCACGTGGTGCGGTCCTTCGCATTCTGGTTGTAGTCCAGGAACACGCCATGACGTTCTTCTTTCCACCATTTCGAACTGGCCAGCGTCGGCGCACGCCGCTCCACTGCACGCGACAATGCGACGGCCGCGCGGCGTACTTCGGGAAACGTCCAGCGCGGTTCGATACGCACATTGATATGCATGCCGCGTGAACCGCTGGTTTTGGGCCAGCCGCGAAGCCCCACGTCTTTGAGCAGCGCTTGCACTTCGAGAGCTACGCGGCGCACATCATCCCAACTCACACCCGGGACCGGATCGAGATCAATCCGCAATTCGTCGGGGTGCTCAAGATTGCCGGAGCGGACTGGATGGGGATGCAGTTCGATGCAACCCAGATTGACGATCCAGGCGAGCCCGGGCGCATCATCGACGACGATTTCCTCCGCGGTCCGGCCCGACGGGAATGACAGCGTGACGGTTCGCAGCCAGGAAGGCCGCTGGGTCGGCGCACGTTTTTGATAAAAGGCCTCTGCCTCGGCGCCGTTGACGAAACGCTTGAGAACAATCGGACGATCCCGGATTCCGGCGAGCGCGCCCGGCGCAACGGACAGATAGTAGCGCACAAGATCGAGTTTCGAGATACGTGCCTGCGACGAGAAGTACAGTTTGTCGGGATGTGTTATCTGAACTTCACGTCCCTCGACCGACAATACCTCGCTGGCTGCTTCTTTCGCCATTAAATCAGCCTATCAAAAGAATAACGATCCGTGCCGCTCCCCGATGGACGGCGACCAGCGTGCGTTCGTGAGCCTGGCTGCATGCGACCGCGCCTGCATTCTTTCGGTCCGGGATGTTACCCTTCCGCTTTGACTTCCATGCCACGCCGCCCACGAATTCAGCCGCTTCACATCGCTATCGACACCGGCGGCACCTTCACCGACTGCGTCTGGGTGGAGCGCGGGCAGGTCCGCATGCTTAAGGTTTTTTCCACGCCGGCCGACCCCTCGCAGGCGATTGTCGAAGCGCTGGAAAAGATCGGACGGCGCACTTCAATCGTCCTTCTGCATGGCACCACAGTCGGCACCAACACTTTGCTGCAGCGCAAGGGCGCGCGCGTGGCTTTGGTCACGACCGCCGGTTTTGAAGACGCCATCGAGATCGGCCGCCAGGCCCGGCCCAAGCTTTACGATTTCTTCTTCGATCGCGTGGAACCGCTGGTCTCAGCGGATTTGCGGTTTGGCGTGGACGAGCGCACCGCAAGCGACGGCGAAGTTCTTCAGGCGCCTTCACGAACAAGACTTGCAGTCTCTGTCTGACAGACTTCACGCGACAGCAACCCGAGGCGATCGCTATTTCGCTGCTGTTTTCGTTTGCCAACCCGAAGACATGAGAATGCGGTAGCCCATGCCCTGGAAAAGCTCGGCCTGCCGCTGTCCCTCTCTCATCAGATTTTTCCCGAGTTCCGCGAGTACGAGCGCACCAGCACGGTCGTGGTGAATGCTTACCTGCAGCCGGTGATGCAGCGTTATCTCGAGAATCTCGATCGCCGGACGCGAAGCTCAGGCGCGGCACAGTCCCGCATTTTCGTCATGCAATCGAGCGGCGGGATCACTGCCCTGAGTTCTGCCGCCCGCGAACCGGTGCGCACCGTGCTCTCTGGACCGGCGGGCGGAGTGGTCGGTGCCGCTGCCATGGCGCGGCGCAGCGGCGTCGAAAGAATCATCTCATTCGATATGGGCGGAACCTCCACCGATGTTGCGTTGGTGGATGGCGAGGCCCGTGCCAGCAACCAGGCCGAGATCGCCGGGTTCCCCATTGGCGTGCCCATGCTCGACATTCATACTGTAGGCGCCGGAGGAGGCTCCATCGCGCGCTTCGACGCCGGCGGAGCTCTGCGGGTCGGTCCTGAATCCGCCGGTGCCGATCCCGGTCCGATCTGCTACGGTCGCGGCGACGCAGCCCACTGTGACGGATGCGAATCTGCTGCTCGGCCGATTGCAGCCGCAGCGCTTTCTGGGTGGAGACTTCACTCTCGATCTCGAACGCACGCGCCGCCTGGTTGCCGAGTGGCTGAAGCGAAATGGATCGAAGCTTACGCCGGAACAATTCGCCGCCGGAATCATTCGGGTCGTCAACGCCACCATGGAGAAAGCCATACGCGTGGTCTCCATCGAGCGCGGATACGATCCGCGAGAGTTCGCGCTGGTGGCCTTTGGCGGCGCCGGTGGTCTCCATGCCTGCGAACTGGCGGAGGCGCTCGAGCATCCCGCGAGTGATCGTTCCCGCGCTGCCCGGCGCACTCTCTGCTTTTGGCATCCTCGTCAGTGATGTGGTGAAGGATTATTCGCGTACGGTGCTGTGGCGAGTTGGGAGAGAAGGTTCCCATCGCACGAGCTGGAACGCGAGTTCGCCACACTGCGCCGCCACGCCGAAAGGGATTTCCGCGACGAGCAATGGAAAGGCACGATCCAGCCACCAGCGCAGCGTGGATGTCCGCTACCGCGGCCAGGGATACGAATTGAATGTCCCGTACACGCGCAATGTGCTCCGGGATTTTCGCAGCGAGCACCAGCGCCGTTACGGCTACAATTATCCCGACGCGCGAAGTGGAACTGGTAACGCTCCGTCTGCGGGCCACAATCAAGTCGCAGCAATCGGCTATGGTTAGCACCCCAGGCCACGTGGGGACGGGCGCCCCCGCCCGTCCAGGCCGGGCAAAGCCCGGCAGTGTGTCTCCGGATCGTGCCCCGGTGTCGTTCTCCGGAAAAAGACTCGCAAGCCGCGATCCATTCCCGGGATTCACTGGTCGCTGGCAGAAAATATTCCGGTCCGGCGGTGGTCACGGAGTACAGCGCCACTACAGTGATTCCTTCGGGTGTGGGTTTCCAGAAGGACAGAGCCGGAAATCTGATCATCGAAATTGGGGTATCTGCAAGAAAATCTCAAGGCCAGTGATCGTAGCGCAGAATCCTTCGAGACTAAAGTCTCTCGGGATGACGCCAGTGGGGGATCGCGGGCTGGGTCGCCAAGACTAGGTCTCCCACAGGCCCGCCCGCTACAATACGCCCATGAAACCCAGCATCTTTGTGGTTGAAGACGATCCCGATATTTCCCGCCTGGTACGGCACCATCTGGAGGCGGACGGATTTGCGGTGAAAGTGTTTGCCACCGGAAACACCGTCATCTCCGAGTCTGAACGGCAGCGGCCAGCGCTCTTCATTCTTGACATCATGGTTCCCGGGAAAGACGGCCTCGAGTTGTGCCGCCAGATTCGGCAAATTCCGGCGCTCGCCGCAACCCCGGTGATTTTCCTGACGGCGAAGAGCGGCGAAGCGGACCGCATTCTCGGCCTGGAACTGGGCGCCGACGATTACATCCCAAAGCCATTCAGCCCCCGCGAACTGGTGGCGCGGGTCAAGGCTGTGCTGCGGCGCTTCGAGCGGCCGCTGTCCCAGGCGCCGGTCAAGATTGGTGAGATCGAGATCGATCCCAGCGCCATGACTCTGGCGGTGCGCGGAAGCCTGGTGACTACGACCGCCACTGAGTTCCGTCTGCTCGACTATTTCGCCCGTCACATCGGCCGGGTCTTCACCCGCGACCAGTTGCTCGACTCTGTCTGGCGCGACACAGCCTACGTGACCCCGCGTTCGGTGGATGTGTACGTGCGCCGCATTCGCGAGAAAATCGAGCCCGACCCGGAAAACCCACGCTATCTTAAGACGGTGCGGGGAGCCGGCTACCGTTTCGAGGCCCCGAAGTGAGGAGTCGACTATTCATTAAATTGTTGGCGGCATTTTCTTTGGTGATCGCCGTAGCCACGGTGATGTTCGATTTCTCGGTCCATCATGCCTGGAAAAGCGCCCTGCTGGCGTTCGTCGTGGCGCTCGTGATCTCCGGCATCGCCGCCCGGTCCATGGCGAGGCGCTTGCAGCACATCGTTCGGTTCGCCGAAAGGGTGGCTGCCGGAGAACTGGCAGCGCGCATCGAGGAAACTTCGGAAGACGAAATCGGGCAGGTTGCCACCGCGCTCGACAAGTCTGCCAGCCGTCTGGAAGAAAGCTTTGCGGCGTTGCAGACCAACCAGCATCAGCTCGAGACCTTGCTCAACAGCATGCAGGATGCCGTCATTGCTGTGAGTTCGGACGATCGTGTGCAGTGGGCCAACCAGACCATGGACAAACTGGTGCCGCAACGGACCCGCAAAAACGCACCCCTGGTTGAGACCGTTCGCGATCCTGATTTCCTGGCCGCGGTGCGAGGGGCGAGTGAGGCGCGCAAAGTGTTTACCGCCCGGGCGGCGTCGATCGTCCCCGGACGTACGTTCGATGTGACCGCCGCCCCCATGCCTGGTGGCGGGGCTGTTGCGGTGTTGCGCGATCTTACCGAGACGGAGCGAGTCGAGAAGACGCGTCGTGATTTTATCGCGAACGTTTCTCACGAACTGCGCACGCCGCTGACTTCCATTCAGGGTTACACCGAGACGTTGCTCGACAGTGCGCCGGACCACGATCATTCCCGCGATTTTCTCGAAATCATTCGCAAGAGCGCGGTGCGCATGTCCCGCCTGACTGAAGACCTGCTTACCCTGGCGAGGGTGGAATCGGGCGAGCAACGGTTCGATATCCAGCCCAGCGCGCCGGCCGACCTGTTGCAGGAAGCGGTGCAGAGCTTCCGCGAAATTGCGCGGACGCAGAATGTCGAATTGAAAGTCGAGGACAGCGCACCCGCCCAGGTGGGCGCGGACCCCGAGGCGATCCATCAGGTTTTCTCGAACCTGGTGGACAATGCGCTGAAGTATGCTCAGTCAGGAGGCCGCATTGTGCTGGGAGCGCGTCCTGTCCCCGAGGGTGTCGAATTTTATGTACAGGATTTTGGTCCGGGCATTTCTTCCGAACACCTGCCTCGCCTGTTCGAGCGTTTCTACCGGGTAGACAAGGCCCGGTCTCGCGAATCTGGCGGCACGGGCCTGGGACTGGCGATTGCCAAGCACATTGTCCTCGCGCATCGCGGCATCATCCGCGCTCAGAGCGAGCTGAATCACGGATCCATCTTCCTGTTCACTCTGCCCCTGGCCTAGAAAATCGCGCACGATTGCAGGGCTTCGCCCCGCCCGACAGCCGAGGGCGGGGGTCCCCACGCAGCCCGTGGGGATTGCCGCGACCCTATAAATTCACGTCCTGTTAACCAAACCCTTGAAAAAAAAACCTATGCTCCGGTATTGACCATTAATAACAGGAATCGGAAGATAAGTCAGAGTCTGCTGCGGCCAGTGCCGGTCGCTTCCGGAAGGGATCTGCGCATGAGTACGGCTATTCTGAGAAGTCCGGAACCGGAATCTCCCTACGCGTACCTGGTGAAGCGCACCATTGAAGCTTGTCGAGTCGCAAAAGAGGCCGCCGCAACCGCCGCCGAAGGTATTGCCACCGCCTCCAGTCCGCTGCTAAACACGCTTCGCGAGCGGGAGAAGGAACTCGACCGGCTGGACATGGAAATAGACGCAGGCGTGACCCAGGTGATTACCCAGGTCACTGAATCGGAAGCCCGCGAGCTTCTGGCTTGTATGAAGTTCATGATCAGCCTGGAGCGCATAGGCGACCTTCTGCTGAGCTTTGCCGGCAGCGCGCAGGCGGTTTGTGCCCGCATCGATCCGCAAGACATTCGCGACCTTACTCACATGGCCACCGTGCTCGAGAAAATGCTGGCCGACGCCGGCATTGCGTTTTCCACCCGCGACGTCAAAAAAGCTGTGGACGTGCTGCGCGCCGATGCCGAGATTGACCGTCTGCGAAATCTCATCTTCCTTCGCCACATCGAAAATCCGGAGAACCAGCAGCGGCATGCCAGTTTGCAGGTCATCTTCATGACCCAATCGCTCGAGCGGGCCGGCGATCACGCCAAGAACCTCGCCGAGGAAGTTTGCCATTTCGTCAGTGGCCATACTGTCCGTCATGTCCTGATGACGTATGACAAACCCATCGAACAGATGTTTCTGGATTGGTTGCGGGTCCGCGAAGAACGGTAAGTTCCAACCCTACAGGATTATTGGTATGACCGGCCTAGGGGGAAGATTTGTCCTAAGGAATCCAAAAAACTCCGGCCTGTCTCCTGACTCACCCTCGTAAGTCACGGTAAATTGGGTGCTCGTTACTCTGGCCTCAGCCGTGCTCTAGCCAATTGCGGACATGATCCGCTCGGTCCCAATTGAAATAGGAGGAATCATCATGAAAAAGAATCTCGGCTGGTTGGCCACGCTCGCACTTGCGGCGGCACTGTCCCCGGCAGCTTTTGCACAGCAGGATCAGCCCGCACAGCCCAGTTCGAGCGATCCCCAGACGCAAACGACTCCCGCTCCGGACACCTCAGCCGATGCACAAACCCAGAAGTCTTTCTCGGGCACGGTGGTTAAGATGCAGAAGCAATATGTGCTCAAAACCGACACCGCCACATACCAACTGGATGACCAGATGAAAGCCAAGCACTTCAGCGGCAAGCAGGTGACGGTTAGCGGCACCCTCGATCAGTCAACCAGCATGATTCGAGTCAGCGACATTCAACCCGCCTCGTAGCGCGCTTTTCGTTCTGGTTACGGACTGACCTCGGGCCTGTCCCTTCGGGGATGGGCCCTTTTTTCTTCACGGACTGAACTGTGAACCGGAGACTTGGAACTGATAACTGGGTCGGAAAAATACTTCCCCTTGTGACGCGCGGCGCATCTTTGCCGATTCTTAAAATCTAGATTGTGTAAACGAATGGCGTCGCCTTGCCGCTGTCTGGCGGGCATCCTGCCCGCCTATCGGGCCGGCGGGACGCCGGCGCTAACAAAATCCAATGTTCTCCGGTCGTCTTACTTACGCCCCGGTTCGCATCCTTGATTGGACCGCAAGCCGGAGGCTGCCGGCCGACAACGTCGCTTAGTACCTGCGTATCGGCTGGCGCGGTGAAGAAGACGCCTATTTCTATCTTCGAAGGCGCGGATGCACCATGGTCGCCCGTAATTTTCGTTCGCCCACCCGTCGCGGCGAAATCGACCTGATTAGGTAGCACAACAACGTCCTGTGCTTTGTCGAGGTCAAAACTCGCACCACCCACGACGTAAAACCCGCCGAGGCCGCGGTCGACCGGGAGAAGCGCCGCGACCTGCTTGCTGTCGCCCGCGAATACTTGCGCCACTTGCCGCCTTCCTGTCCTTGGCGTCTCGAAGTCATCAGCATCTACATGCGACCCGCCATCGAGGCCGCCACAGCCGCCACAGCCTCGAACTGTTCCGGAACGCTCCTATCTAGGGGTAAAATAGCTTCGCTCGCATAGATTGGTCTGTCACAGAAAGGGTTTTTGGCAATTGCCTGAGCTTAGGAAAGATCCGATCATTGGCCGCTGGGTCATCATTTCGACCGACCGCGCCAAGCGTCCGACTGACTTCGCCCGCGAGGCAGTCAAAATCAGAGGCGGCTTCTGCCCCTTCTGTTACGGCAACGAATCCAAGACCCCACCTGAGATCCAGGCGTATCGCCCCAATCCGAATGGCGGGCCTCCTCCCCAGCGCGATTCTCCGGGCTGGACGGTGCGCGTGGTTCCGAACAAGTTTCCGGCGCTCGGTATCGAGGGCAATTTGAACCGCCAAGCCGAGGGCATGTTCGACCGCATGAATGGCATTGGGGCGCATGAGGTCATCATTGAAACTCCGGACCACAATGCCAGCCTGGCCAACCTTCCTCCCAAGCGGATCGAGGATGTGCTCTGGACGTTCCGCGATCGCATTCTTGACCTCAAAAAAGACCGGCGCTTTAAGTACATCCTGATTTTTAAGAACCACGGGGAAGCGGCCGGCGCCTCGCTCGAGCACGCGCACTCGCAGCTGATCGCGCTGCCCATTCTCCCGATTTACGTGAGTGAAGAAATCGAAGGCGCGAGGCAGTACTACATGTATAAAGAGCGTTGCGTCTTCTGCGACGTGATTCGCCAGGAAATCGAGACAGGCACTCGCGTGGTCGCGGAGAACGCCGACTTCATTACGCTCGCGCCGTACGCGCCGCGTTTTCCATTTGAGACCTGGATCCTGCCCAAACAGCACGAGTCGGCATTCGAGAATTCTTCGTCCCACATGTTTGAAAATCTGGCCAGGGCGCTGAAGACCTTGCTCACCAAGGCCGAGCGTGTGCTGGATAATCCGCCTTACAACCTGGTCATTCACACTTCGCCGGTGCAAGACGCGAACAACGACCACTATCACTGGCATATTGAATTCATGCCCAAGCTGACCAAGACCGCGGGGTTCGAGTGGGGGACCGGTTTTTATATAAATCCCACACCCCCGGAAGAAGCCGCAAAGTTTCTGCGAGAAGCCAATGTGGAGGAAACCTCGACCTCAGCAGCGGGATAACCTGAGGTCGATCGTCATGAATCTGCCGTTTGACACCATCGCAGACCCTCAATAAGATTGCCCGACCCGCGAGGCTTCTATGAGACGTCTGCTCTTGCTGCTGCTGACTCTTTCGTCGTTCGGATACGCCGCCACCAATCCTCCCGCGGCCATTCACAACCTTCCCAACCGCACGACCATCGGCCTGAATGGCGCATGGCAGGCCATCATTGATCCGTACGAAACCGGTCTCAATGCACGCTTCTATGTGAACGCCAAGCCCAAAGACAAGCATGAACTGGTCGAATACGATTTCGACAAATCGGATGTCCTGAGCGTTCCCGGAGATTGGAACTCGCAGAAGAAGGAGTTGTTCTTCTACGAAGGCCCGGTGTGGTACAAGAAATCATTTTCTTACCGCAAGCGGGAGCACACCCGCGTCTTCGTCTACTTCGGAGCAGCCAATTACTTCACCAGAGTTTATCTCAACGGGCAGGCGGTGGGGGAACACGAAGGTGGATTCACAGCCTTCAACTTTGAAATTACCGACAAGATTCGCGAGGGCGATAACTTTCTGGTCGCGGAGGTCAACAATGCACGCCGGCGCGATGGCGTCCCATCTCTGAATTCCGACTGGTGGAATTACGGGGGCCTCACGCGCGATGTGGTGCTGGTCGAAGTTCCCGAGAGCTTCATTCAGGATTACTTTGTGCAACTCGAGAAGGGGTCGAGCAGTGAGATCTCAGGATGGGTACAGGTCGCTGGTTCGACATCGGCGCAGCAGGTCACGGTTGAAATCCCCGAAGCCGCAATCAAGCAGACTGGTACCACGGATGCAGCCGGCCGCGCGGAGTTTCGCTTTCCTGCGAAGCTTGAACTGTGGTCGCCCGGCCATCCCAAGCTCTACGACGTCGAATTGACAAGCGGATCTGACAAAGTACACGATGCGATCGGCTTTCGTACCGTCGAAACCCGCGGCACTCAAATACTGCTCAACGGCAAGCCCATCTTCCTGCGTGGCATCTCGATGCACGAAGAGGCGCCGATCCGTGGCGGGCGCGCGTCTAGTGAAAAAGACGCTCAGACCTTGCTCGGATGGGCCCGGGAGCTGGGCTGCAATTTCGTACGTCTGACGCATTACCCTCACGGCGAAAACATGACGCGCCTCGCCGACCGCATGGGCATTATGGTGTGGTCCGAAATCCCCGTTTACTGGGACATTGACTGGGAAAATCCCGCTACGCTCGAAAATGCAGAGAACCAGCTTCGCGACATGATTGCCCGTGACCACAATCGTGCGTCTGTCGTCTTCTGGTCGCTCTCGAACGAGACTCCGGTCAAGCCGGCGCGCCTCACCTTTCTGCGGCAACTTGCAGACGCTGCCCGCAGGCAGGACTCGACACGCCTGATCACTTCAGCGATGAATCACGTCGACGAGACCGGCCCGAATGCCCGGGACCTCCACGATCCGCTGGGCGAATTTCTTGACGTGCTGGGATTGAACGAATATCTCGGCTGGTATTGGGGACGCCCCGAGGACGCCGACAACATGCAATGGACGACCGCTTGGAACAAGCCCCTGATCATGAGCGAATTCGGCGCGGAAAATCCCTACGGCAGGCACGGCGCAGCCGACGAACGCTGGACCGAGGAGTACCAGGCCAGCCTCTACCAGCACCAGATCACCATGCTGAAAAAGATCCCATCGCTCGCGGGCCTGTCACCTTGGGTCCTGATGGATTTCCACTCACCGCGCCGCTTGCTGCCCGGCACACAGGATTATTACAACCGCAAAGGATTGGTTTCGAATCTAGGACAACACAAGCAGGCGTTTTATATGCTGCAGAAGTACTATCGGGAATTGGATTCCACCAAATAGGTGGCAAGCGGCGCGTTAGGCTTGCGTGCGGTCCAGGAACTCCGAGTGCCACGCCATCTGGATGGCTTCCAGCTTGCCCTCGTTCGATTTCTTGGGATCATCCTTGAATCCCGGCAACTCAGTGACCAGCCGGTGTAAATCGGTGAAGCGCACGGCCAGCGGATCCATTTCAGGATGCTGCTCGGAGAGCAGGATTCCGAGGTCTTCTGCATCTTCCCAGGTTAATTCTTTCGGCATGCATGACTCCTTGAATCAGTTTTCAGTTTCTGGCTTGTCGTTTCAAAACCAGAAACTGGAAACTGGAAACCAAGAAACTGCTTTAGTGTTCTTCCGACACGTAGTTCCGATTCCAGGCTGGAATCTCGACTACGACTTTACCCGGCTTGTTAATCACCGCCTGACAGCCGAGACGGGAGTTTAACTGCAAATCGGCGGCCATGTCCAGCCGGTCGGCTTCGTCGTCGTCCATCTCGGAAAGATTTTCGGCGCCGTCTTTTACCCAGATGTGGCAGGTGGTGCAGGCGCAATTGCCGCCACAGGCATGGTCCAGCCGGATGCCATGGTTGAGGGCTACGTCGAGCAGCGATTCCTCTTTGCCGTGGTCTTTGTACGGCAGCTTGCCATGCTCGAACTGTACCGTCTTGCCCTCGGGCAAAAATGTAACCTGCACCGTGTTTTCACCCGGAGCGTCGACTGTTGCTGCTCCCGCGCCCTGTGTTTCATGTTCTGCCATCACAGCTCCTATCGAACTTAACTGGCAACTGAGAACCACAAACTGACAACTGTTTTATTCAAACTCCGCTTTAGCTACCGGGTGCGGCGCATTCGGCCCTTCGCCCATGTCCGCCTGGTCCATCGTTTTGCCCTTGAGGGCCGTGGACACCGCGCTATCCATCATCAACTCCGCGAGCCGCATCGTGCCCTGGTTGAGGGCGTCAATCGTGGTGCGAATGGCTTGATAGTCATCTTCGCCCTTCACTTCGTGCAACGCCTTTTCCAGTTTTGCGATGCGCTTCTTCTCATCGTTGGTGAGCTGTCCCCAGGCTGGGCTTCTCTTTCCTTTTTCGAGCGCGGCGATAATGGTACCGGCTTCGTTCCGCGCTTCGATCACCTGGCGCTGGCGAAAATCTTCCTCGGCGGAGTCAAACGAATCGAGAATCATGCTCTCGACTTGCTCATCGGTCAGACCATAACTGGGCTGGACCTCGATCTCGGCCTCTTTCCCGCTACGTTGCTCGCGCGCGGAGACGTGCAGAATGCCATTCGCGTCAATCAGGAACTTCACTTCCACGCGGGGGATTCCGCCCGGCATGGGCGGAATTCCCTTCAGTTCGAAACGCGCCAGGGATCGGCAATCTTTCGCCAGTTCCCGTTCTCCCTGCAGTACGTGAATGGCGACGTTGGTCTGTCCGTCCACCTGGGTCGTGTAGTGCTGCGTCGCCGATGCCGGAATCGTCGAGTTGCGCAGAATGATCTTGTCGGTCACGCCGCCCGCTACTTCGATGCCGAGCGATAAGGGCGTCACGTCGAGCAGAAGCATGTTCTCCGTGGCTTCGGAACCGCCGGAGAGAATATTGGCTTGCACTGCCGCGCCCAGGGCCACAACTTCGTCCGGATTCAGGTCGGTGTGTGGCTTGCGATGGAACATTTCTTCGACCAGCGCGCGCACCTTGGGAATTCGCGTGGAGCCGCCGACCAGGACCACCTCATCGATCTGCTCGGGCCTCAGGCCTGCGTCTTTCAGGGCCTGCCTGCACGGGCCGACGGTGCGGTCAATGATGGGCTGAGTCAGTTGCTCGAACTGCTCCCTCGTTATCGTTCTTTGATAATGTTTGCCGCCTGGTAGTTCGACTTCGAGAGCAGTGGTGGGCTCCGAGGAGAGCGCAATCTTGGCCTCGATGACGGCTTTGCGAATCGTTGCCACAGCTTCGCCATTACGCGAGACGTCTATTCCCATGTCGCCGCGAATGTCATCGAGCGCGATGGTGATCAGGAGGTTGTCGATGTCATCGCCGCCGAGGTGTGTGTCGCCATTGGTGGCGACGACCTCGAAGATTCCGTCGTGCAACTTTAGGATCGATACGTCGAAGGTTCCGCCGCCCAGGTCATATACCGCGACAATACCGTTCTCTTTCTCGTCGAGCCCGTAGGCCAGGGAAGCCGCTGTCGGCTCATTCACCAGGCGAAGGACTTCGAGGCCGGCGATGCGGCCTGCGTCTTTCGTGGCCTGGCGTTGGGCGTCGTTGAAGTAGGCAGGTACCGTGATGACTGCTTTTGTCACCGGCGCGTTAAAGAATCGTTCAGCATTGCGCTTGAGTTGGCGCAGGACAAAAGCTGAAATCTCAGGCGGTGTAAAGGTCTTCTCGCCCAGCCGAATCCGCAGAACTTCTACGGCCTCGAGGTCATCGGCCAAGCGAAAGGGAAACAGCTTCAATTCCTGCTGGATATCTTCGATGCCTCGCCCCATCAAGCGTTTGATGGAGTAAACGGTGCGTGCGGGAGTTTCGATCAAATACTTCCGCGCCGTATTGCCGACGATGATCTGATCTTTTTCATCCAGCGCCACCACGGAGGGCACCAGGTTCACACCGTCCTCGCCCGGGATCACGACAGGCCGGTCCCCCTGCATGAAAGCCACCAGAGAGTTGGTGGTTCCGAGATCGATGCCGACGATGCGGTCGTTAGACATAGCGTTTGGCAATTGGCACTCAGCCATTGGCAATTAGGTTCAACGGCTGATCTGGTGGCTAAGTGCCAAGTGCCAATTACTAATTGCTGCCTTCCAGTGCCTCATTCACGTCCCGTACCAGATTCCTGATGTAGCTGCGCCGGTTCAGCAGATCTACCATGCTGTCCAGGGCTTTGCGGCGATTAGCGCCGTTTTCGTTGTCAACCGACTCGTCCCAGCGGTTCCAGTGAGTCTTCAGTTCTTCCGCCAACTCTTCGTACTTCTTCTCGAACTGGGTCTTGTGCGCTTCCAGATCTTTCACCAGCGCGGAGTCGTCTTCGCCGGTCTTCTTGTTCGCGCGCAATTCTTCGAGTTGCATATTCAGTCCGAACACTTCCTCGAGCAAGTCAGGAGGTACGATCTGTTTCTTTACTTCGCCGCTGGAGCGCGCCTTCTCGGTGGCGGTCTTCGACTGCTCTTCGAGTTCCACGCCTTCCAGGCGCAAAAGATACTGGGTGCGTTTGATGGGATCTTTCAACGTGCGGTAGGCGTCGTTGAGCAGAGAACTCTGCTCCAGGCTCCACTCCTGCTCGCGTTTGTCGGCACGGGCATTGAGATCGGGATGCAGCTTCCGGCTCAACTCGTAAAACTCCCGCTCCAGGCGCGCCACATCCAAGTTCAACTTCCGCGGCAGTCCGAAGAACGAAAAGTAATTCACCGGCAAGGGTGGCTGCACTTTGCCGCAAGCGTGGCAGAAGTGGGCAGCGCGCATGTCACCGCATGACCAGCAACTGGCCGTGGTATCGCCGCTTTCGGGCGTTGCTATCGTTTTGGAGGTATCAATCGCCATGCCTTGATTATGTGGTCGGCGCGTGGCGCCCCTCGCCCGCGACCGGCGCATGCATCTGCAAATTTCTCAGGGATTTCCAATCACTGGTCCGCAAAGTGTTTAGCAGAGCGCGGAGGGCCATGCCGCTTCAGGCTTTAGCGGGCGAGGGCGCCCGCTCCACACAATCCCACCACCACACAAGCCACACCATTACCCTGAGAATGACGTTCCACAGCCGCATGACTTCGATGCGTTTGGATTGACGAATACGAATCCCTGCTGCATCAAGGTCTCCTGATAATCCAGGACCATGCCGTTCAGGTAGATGAACGACTTCGGATCCACAAACACGCGTACATCACCGAACTGGAAGATCCGATCACGCTCGCGCGGTTGGGTGTCGAACCGGATGTTGTAACTCAGTCCGGAACACCCGCCACCCTGCACGCCCGAGGCGCAGTCCCCCCTGCTCGGGCGAGATGCCTTCCTTTACGATGGCCGTCCGCACTTTCGCCAGGGCCTTGTCCGTGACCTTGACACCGCCCTTGGCCGGAGCGGCCGGCTTAGTTGGTTCTTCAGTTGTTGTTGCCATAGGTGACCCAAAATACGCGCAGTTTTACTAAGAGCTGACCGCTGACAGCTACTTCGCTTCGACAGCTACCGGCTTGGCCGCGCCCTGCTTTGCCTTCCAGTCATGGATCGCCGCCCGGATGGCGTCTTCCGCCAGTACCGAACAGTGAATCTTCACCGGAGGCAGCGCGAGCTCCTTCACGATCTCGGTGTTCTTGATCTGCAGCGCTTCGTCCACCGTCTTGCCCTTCACCCATTCGGTGGCGAGCGAAGACGATGCGATCGCGGAGCCGCAGCCAAAGGTCTTGAACTTCGCGTCTTCGATGATATTGGTCTGCGGATTGACCTTGATCTGCAGCTTCATGACGTCGCCACACTCCGGCGCGCCCACAAGGCCAGTCCCGACTTCGTTGCTGTTCTTGTCCATCGAGCCCACGTTGCGCGGGTTTGAGTAATGATCGAGCACCTTATCGCTATATGCCATTTTTGACCCTCTCCTGAAAAATTACACTCGTGTCGTCCTGAGTGTACCCAGGGCTTGCGCCCTGGGCTTTACTCTTGCGCCGCTTCGCGGCGCGCCAAACTTACTCGGCGGCCCACTTGACGCTTTTCAAATCCACGCCCTCTTTCGCCATTTCGTACAGCGGCGAAAGCTCGCGCAACCGTTCCACCGTCTCGATGACCCGGTCGGCCACGTAATCGACTTCAGCTTCGGTATTGAAGCGCCCGATGCCGAAACGGATCGAGCTGTGGGCCAGATCGTCGCCCGTTCCCAGAGCCTTCAATACATAAGATGGCTCCAGAGTCGCCGAGGTGCATGCCGATCCGCTCGAAACTGCGATGTCATTGATGCCCATCAGCAGCGACTCGCCTTCCACGTAGGCAAAGCTGATATTCAGATTGCCGGGCAGCCGATGCTCCATGGAGCCGTTGATGTAGACCTCGTCCAAGCGGCCCATGATGCGGTCGCGCAGCCGGTTCCGCAGGCCCGCCAGCGTGCAGGCTTCCTTGGCCATCTCTTCCGAGGCAATCGCGCAGGCCTTGCCCAGCCCGACGATTCCGGGGACGTTCAAGGTTCCCGAACGCATGCCACGCTCGTGTCCTCCGCCGTCAATGATGGCGGAAATCTGTACCCGGGGATTCTTGCGCCGCACGTACAAGGCGCCGACGCCCTTAGGGCCATACATCTTGTGCGCGGAGATGGACATCAGGTCGATGTTCATCCTGTTCACGTCAATCGGGATCTTTCCGATCGCCTGGGTGGCGTCGGTGTGGAAAATGACGCCACGCTCGCGACAGAGCTTCCCGATTTCCGACACGGGCTGCACCACGCCAATTTCGTTGTTGGCGGCCATGATCGTCACCAGGATGGTCTTGTCATCCATGACCCGCTTTAGCTCTTCCAGGTCAATCAGGCCGTCTTTTTGCACCGACATGTAGGTGACGCGGTAACCGTACTTTTCCAGGCGCTTGCAGGTATCGAGCACAGCCTTGTGCTCGGTCACGGCGGTGATGATGTGGTTGCCCTTTTCCCGGTACATCTCGGCTACGCCCTTGATCGCGAGGTTGTCGCTCTCGGTGGCGCCCGAAGTGAAAATAATCTCTTTAGGAGTCGCGCCAATCAGTTTGGCCACTCGTTCACGCGCGGTTTCGACGCCCTCTTCTCCGGCCCATCCGAACGAGTGGTTGCGGCTGGCGGCATTGCCGAACTTCTCCATGAAATAGGGAAGCATCTCTTCCAATACCCGGGGATCCATGGGCGTGGTGGCATGGTTGTCCATGTAGACCGGCAGCCTGACGCCGTTGGCCGCGGTGCGCTGTTCTTGCGTCTTCACGTCGCTGTGTCCGTTTGTAACCTGGGGGATCGTCTTTACATCCGTGCTCATAATTGCTCTCCTCAGAAACTGCTTATCCAATCGTTACGAATTCCGTCGCGGTCTTTGCCTTGTCGCCGCGGGTCTTGCCGCTGGTGTGCGCGGTCTCTTCTTTCATCTCCAGGATAGTGATGCCCCGAAGTAGCTCTTCGATTCCGTGGCTGACCCGCCGCAAGGGCTCCCGGATATTGCAGCGGTCGCTTTGATCACATTCGCCCCGCACAGTCACGCATGAAGTGATGAAAAGTGGACCATCGATGGCCCGGATCACCTCGAACGCCGAAATCATTCCCGGATCGCGAGCCAGGGTGTAGCCGCCGTTCGTCCCATGCTGCGAATGGAGCAGGCCGGCCTTGACCAGGCGTTGCAGGATCTTGGCCAGAGCTTCCTGGGGTATGCGGTAGGCGTCGGCCACGTCCTTCGCGCTGCACGCTCCCTGCTCGGCATGCTCGGCCAGATGCTTCATGGCCATCAATCCGTAGTCTGCCTTTTTGGTCAGCTTGAGCATGGTCGGCAAAGTCCGACCTTTTAAGTCGGATATGTATATATTAGACGCCAACCTGCTTTAATGCAACCTGTTACAGGCAACGGTCGAAAAGCGTCAGCGAGGGGTCGCAGGATTGAAGTTAACCGTTTGGGAGACCCTGGACCCGGCCCCGTCCGATTTCATTGCTCGGGAGTCGAGACCGGCGGCTGAAATTTCGATGAAACGTTTCGAAATAAAGATCAACCGAGGGACTTGACAACTGGAGAAGGCGGTCTAAAATACCGCCAAATTCCGGCGAAATCCCCGCCGTTCGACAGGGAACCCAAAGCCCGGATTTATGACTCCATCCTCGCCGTCTCCCACCCCCGAGAAGAGAAGCGACATGGCACCGTGCAAGCATCCGCGCGTGCAGATCGTCGCCCGCGAAGAAGACTCCGAATTCGTCGAATGCAAGGAATGCGGTGAGATCTTCGAATCCAGCGAGTTCAAGGACATGATCATCGAAGACACGAAGCTTCGGAAGGAGCCTCTCTGAGCGTCGCCACTTATCCTGTTCAGCGGTCTGCTTAGCTTTGGTCTGCGAGGGCAGGATGCCCAAACGCGCCAGCCGGCGGGACGCCGGCGCTATGCAACCCCCGCGGTGACAGAAGTAACCCGGATTGTGCCTTTGCGCTTGTTGCGACCCTAACAGTTTGTTAATGTCGACCGGGGAATATCTTGTCCGCAAAAAGTCAAACTCCGCTCGTGGCCCTGGTTGTAGACGATTCCATGCTCATCCGGCATACCGTGTGCCGGTTTCTCGAGGAGCGTGGCTATACCGTGGAATCGGCGACCAATGGCGAAGAAGCGCTTCCCATCGTTAACCGGATCCATCCCGACATCATCATTACCGATATGCAGATGCCCAAGATGACCGGAACGGAACTCATCACCGCCCTCAAGGCTCAACCCGAGACCGCTAAAATTCCGATCGTGATCGTGGCGGGAAAGAATAGTGGGTTCGACGCCGAGGAACACCGGGCCAATTTCGCCATCTTCAAGGACATTGATATTGAAGCGCAGCTCGCGAAAGCCCTCGAGGCGCTGTTGGGAAGCCGCGTTACGAGAGTTAAAGCTGCAGCAAAGTAGGGCAGCAATTGGCAATTAGCAATTAGCCTCTAGCTTTAACCTTGCAGAACCTGAATGTGCTTCTCGGCAACTCCTGTCGAAATCAAATGTCTTGGCTTTTTGCCGATTGCTAATTGCCAATTGCTGCTCCACCCAGCACCATCCCTGCTTCCGCAGAGAAATCCAGGCCGGCAAAATTCCTGACCAGAAACTTGGGATACGCCGCAGCTGCGATCATGGCCGCGTTGTCGGTCGAAAGTGGGCGGGAAGGGAAATATACCGGCAGGCCATCCATGGCAGCGTCGTGCTCGAAACGCTGGCGCAGTTCATTGTTCGCGGCCACCCCTCCAGTGACGAACAGGGTGGCGGTGTTGCACGCGCGCGCGGCGGCCAGTGTTTTTGTCACCAAATCCCCGATCAGAGCTCGCTGGAAGGAAGCCACCAGATTGAGGGTTTTGCGGTCGCAATGGCGCAAATAGTCATCGAGGTTCGGCTTCGCCATGCCTGCCAGTGCTTTCCGGCGCGCCTCAATCGAAGCCTTCATGTCGTGGACTTCTACGTAGCGCAGGACCGCAGTCTTGATGCCGCTGTAGGAAAAATCGAACCGCGGTTCCACCGCCCGATCGCCTGGATCTTTCTCCTTCACATCGCGTTCTATCACGTCCCGCCGGTCTCGATGTTTTAGTTGTGCAAAAGGAAAACTCACCGCAGTGGGGTCTCCGTGAGTGGAAAGCTTGTCGATGATGGGGCCGCCCGGATATCCCAATCCCAACAGCTTTGCCACCTTGTCGAAGGCTTCACCGGCGGCGTCATCGCGGGTGTGACCGATGTTCCGGTACGACCAATACTCGTCGCGTTGCTCGGCCAGGTAAAGATGAGTGTGTCCGCCCGAAACCACCAAAGCCAGTACGGGGAAGTTCATCTCGCGATTAGCTTTCTGACGCTCCTCGAGCAGCACGGCATGAATGTGTCCTTCGAGATGATTTACGGCGATCAGGGGTTTCTCGAGGGCGAAGGCCAGCGCTTTGGCATAGCCGATTCCCACCAGGAGAGCTCCCGCCAACCCTGGCCCCTGGGTTACGGCCAGCGCGTCAATGGATTGGTAGGTGTGTCCGGCATCGGCCAGCGCTTTGCGGACCACTGGCACAATCGCCTTCAAATGCTCGCGAGAAGCCAGCTCGGGCACCACGCCCCCATAAGGCTGGTGGGCTGCAATCTGCGAGAAGATGACATTCGAGACGACCTTCTCTCCCGCATACACGACAGATGCCGCAGTCTCGTCGCAGGAGCTCTCGATGCCGAGAATGTAGGCGCCGGCCATAGTTTTTAGTTTAAAGCACGAACCGGGGTTGATGGAGGACCGGCGTCCCGCCCGTCATGCGAACCTGACGGGCGATGACACCCGTCCTCCATCCCGTGCCGGGTGTCCGACTACCCGCTGGGCGACTACAATATCCGTGATGTCGAGCGGAAACCCGAGTGCGCCACCCGCGACCGAACCGGCCAGTTCCCTTTACGATACCCGACTGCCCCAACTTTCCCGCTGGCGGCGCATGCAAATCCCGGTCATCGCGGCGGCGGTTATCGCGGTCATTCGCGTACTCTGTCCCACGCTGCGTTTCGAAGAATTGGGAATGCATCACTACCGGGAATCCCGGGCCCGAGGGGAGCCGGTGATTTCCGCCTTCTGGCATCGTTGCATCATTCCCGCCACCTGGTACTGGCGTAACCGGGGTGTGGTGGTAATGAATACAACCAATTTCGATGGCCAGTGGACACGGCGGGTAATTGAGCACCTAGGTTTCGGCACCGCGCAAGGAAGCTCGACTCGCGGAGGGCTGCGCGGACTGGCGGTCATGGCGCGGCGGCTGGACGAAGGCCTGGATACCGCCTTTACCATCGACGGCCCGCGCGGTCCACGGTATGTGGCCAAACCTGGACCGGTGATGCTGGCCCGGAAGACCGGCCGTCCCATCTACGTATTTCATATCGGAGTCCAAAAGGCGCACACGCTGGAAAAGGCCTGGGACCTGATGGCGATTCCGCATCTCTTCTCGCGGGCGGTGATCGTAAGCGCCCCGCTGATTTTGGTGTCCCCCGATGCAGATGCGGAAGAACTTGAGCGCAAGCAGGCAGAGATGCAATCCGCCCTCGAACGCGTCCGCGATGTAGCTGAGTCGTGGTTCGGATTGAGTGAAGAGGAACGCGAGAGCCTGCGGGCGGAATGGAATGCCGGCGCCTGATCCATCATTAACCACTTGGGGAGAGCGGCCCCCGGCTGTCGGGTCGCCGCAGGCGATTATGGTTTACTGCAAGAAAAATGCTTGAGACTAAAGAATTCGCCAAACAGATTATTCGCACCCTGCGCAATCATGGCCACGAGGCCTACCTCGTCGGTGGATGCGTTCGCGACCTGTTGCTCGGGCGCGAGCCCGCGGATTACGATGTTACCACCGACGCCACGCCCGATGAGGTCATGCGGATCTTTCCTGAAACCTACGCGGTGGGCGCGCAGTTTGGCGTGGTGCTGGTGCCGGCAAGAGACGCTGGCGGGAACACCGTCGAGGTCGCCACCTTCCGCAGCGATATCGGCTACAGTGATGGCCGCCATCCTGACCAGGTACGCTTCAGCAAAAGTGCGCAGGAAGATGTCGAGCGCCGTGATTTTACCATCAACGGCCTGCTGCTCGATCCCATTGGGGATGAAGTGGTGGATTTCGTTGGCGGTCGCAAAGACCTCGATGCCGGGATCATTCGCACCATTGGCCAGTCCGAGTTTCGCTTTGCCGAAGACAAATTGCGCATGCTGCGCGCGGTGCGCTTTGCCGCCCGCTTCGGATACACCATCGAGCCGGAAACGTTTGCCGCGATCCAGAAGTTGGCCGGCGGAATCCATCAAGTATCGCGTGAGCGGGTGCGCGACGAGTTGACCAAGGTGCTTACCGAGGGCCACGCCCGCCAGGCTTTTCTCCTGCTCGACGAGAGCGGTCTGCTACGCGAGATCCTGCCAGAGATTTCTGCGATGAAAGGGGTGCAGCAGCCGCCGGAGTTCCACCCTGAAGGCGACGTTTTTGTACACACTTTGTTGCTGCTTGAGGAATTGCCGCATCCCTGTCCGCCGACGCTGGCCTGGGGAGCGCTCTTGCATGATGTTGGGAAGCCTCCGACGTTTCGCCTGGCCCCCGATCGTATTCGCTTTGACAATCACGTGGATGTGGGCGTGAAGATGGCCGAGGAAATCTGTCGGCGGCTGCGCTTTTCGAACGACGCGGCTGAGCAGATTCTGGCCCTGGTTGACAAGCACATGCGCTTCGCGCACGTGCCCCAGATGAAAGACTCCACGTTCAAGAAATTTGTGCGCATGCCCCACTTTGAAGAACACATCGAGCTGCATCGCCTGGACTGCCAGGCCAGTCACCGCGACCTGACGTCCTACAACTTCACGCGCGCAAGGATCGCCGCGATTCCTCCGGAGAACATTCGTCCTGCTCCGCTCATTGGGGGCGATGACCTGATTGCGGCCGGGTATCCGCCGGGGCCACGCTTTAAGGAGATTCTTTCCCTGGTGGAGGATGCGCAACTCGAGGGAAGACTACAGTCGAGGGACAGTGCGATGGAATATGTAAGACGGGAATTTCCCCCGCAAGCGGAAAGTTCCAGCCAGAAGTGAACTGCGGTATCGAGACTGTCAGGGCCCATGCACTGCGGGTTTCCCCGCAAGCGGCTTAGGGTAAAACATATTGCTGCTCTGCGTGTCCCATTTCCTCTGGGCCGATTGCTATTCTAAAAATATAGGTCGTGGGTTTGCCGGACTCTGGCGAAAGCTCGGGGAATGGTAAAATCATTTTCGTCCCCACCAAGATCTGATCTCATGACCCGAGCCATGGAACAAGTCGGCGCAGGACTGGAAAAGATTGTAGCCGGCAGTTTGCGGCGCTCTCCTGCGGGACAGGGCCCGCTGCTGGCGTGGGCCGTGGCTTGCGGGCAGGCGGTCGCGGCGCGCACCCGGGCCGTCGGATTCGCTCAGGGGATTCTTCGGGTCGAAGTGCCCGATGCTGGGTGGCGTGCCGAGTTACAGGCGTTGGCTCCGCAGTATCTGGCGGTTCTCAATCGCTATGTCGCCGAGAGTGTTAGACGGATTGAATTTGTGATTGCGGACCAAGCGGCGGGCGAGGGCGCCCGCCCCACACGGACATGAAAGTTACCGAAAAAGACGTGGCCTACGTGGCCGACCTCGGCAATCTGGAGTTGACCGAGGAAGAGCGCACCCGCATGGTGCGTGACCTGAACTCGATTCTTGGTCACATCGACAGCCTGAACGAGTTGGACACGACGAATGTGCCGCCCATGGCACAGGTGTCAGATCGCTATGGCGCGGATCAGTCGAAGCAAGGCAGTGAACGCTTTGCTTACGCCACCCGCGAAGATGTACTCGAGGGATTGCGCAAGTCGCTGCCGCATGACGTGGCGCTGGAAAATGCCCCAGACGCGGACGGAACATTTTTCAAAGTCCCGAAAGTAATTGAAAGGTAGAAAAAATCGTGTCGTTGGTCTTTGGCCACGACCAACGACGAACGACTGCCCCATGAATCTGGAGTTGCTCACAATTGACGCCGCCCGCTCTGCTGTGCAGGAGCGCAAGACCAGCGCTGCTGCGCTGGCGGAGTCGTTTTACGCCAAGATCCAGAGTGACGATCCGAAGATCGGCGCGTTCCTGACTCTTTGCAAAGATCGGGCACTGGCCAAGGCTTTAGAGATGGACGCTTTGGCTGCGAAAGGCGAAAAGCTCCCTCCGCTGGGTGGCGTGCCCGTTGCCATCAAAGACGTGATGGTCACGAAAGGCGTCCGCACTACGGCGGGTTCGAAAATTCTGGGCAACTATGTTCCGCCCTACGATTGTACCGCTGTGGCTCGGCTCGAGGCGGCTGGCGCTGTGGTTTTGGGTAAGGTGAACTGCGACGAGTTTGCCATGGGATCGTCCAACGAAAACTCGGCATGGAAGCCGGTGCACAATCCGCGTGATCTTACGCGGGTTCCGGGTGGTTCGTCCGGAGGATCGGCGGCAGCCGTGGCGGCGGACATGGCGGTGGCGGCGCTGGGCTCGGACACGGGCGGTTCGATTCGCCAACCCGCCTCGTTCTGCGGAGTGGTTGGGATGGTGCCAACCTACGGACGCGTTTCGCGCTACGGCTTGATCGCGTTTGCCTCTTCGCTCGACCACATCGGGCCGCTCACAAAGACGGTGAAGGATACCGCTATCGTCCTGCGGACGATTGCGGGCCGCGATCCCATGGATTCGACTTCGGCGGACGTCCCCGTGCCGGATTATGTGGCGGAACTAGAGAAGCCAGTACGTGGGCTCAAGCTGGGCGTGGCCAAGGAGTATCTAGGCGAAGGCCTGGACAAGAAAGTTCGTAGCGCGATCGAGGCGGCAATTCAGAAGTTGGCCAAGCAGGGTTGCGAGATCGTTGAAATTTCACTGCCGCATACCAAGTATGCGATTCCGGCCTACTACATTGTGGCCACGGCGGAGGCTTCATCGAACCTGGCCCGTTTTGACGGTGTCCGCTACGGGTATCGCGCCAAGGATGCGCGTACGCTCTCCGAGATGTACCGCCGCAGCCGGGATCAGGGCTTTGGTGCGGAAGTAAAGCGTCGCATCATGCTGGGTACGTATGCCCTGAGTGCGGGATACTACGACGCCTACTATCTGAAGGCGCAAAAAGTGCGCACCCTGCTGACGCGGGATTTCGAGGAGGCGTTCAAGAAAGTTGACGCCGTTGTGGCGCCGGTCAGTCCTACGGCCGCATTCAAGCTGGGCGAGAAAGTGGATGATCCGCTGGCCATGTATCTGGCAGACATCTACACCGTAACGGCGGACCTGGCGGGGATTCCGGGAATCTCCGTGCCCTGCGGCGAGACGAAAGAAAAGCTGCCCATCGGGTTGCAGATCCTGGGCCGCCATTTTGATGAAAGCACGATCCTGCGGGTTGCGCAGGCGAGCGAAAAGGCAGCGTAATTTCGTGACCGGGCACGTATTTTTGCGGCTACTTTCTGCGCCAGCGCACACCATCCTTGGTGATTTCGACCAGAAGGCCAGCGGCGACGAGTTCGTTGCGGATTGCATCCGAAGCCTGAAAATTACGCGACCGGCGGGCGGCTTCCATTTCGGCGATCTTTGCTTCGATCTCAGCGTCGGACAGACTTTGCGTTCCGACCGCGTCAATTAGTTCCTGACTGACATCATTGTCGCGCCCTTCGGTCTTTGCCCAGTCCAGAATAGCCTTCATCTTGGGGGCATCGTCATCGCGCAAAACCGCGAAGATTTCGTCAAATGTGTCGAGCGCCGCAAGCAGGGATGGAACATCGCCTTTTCTTATCTGCCCGCTGTCGATCGCGGCGTTGACTTTGCGCACCATGTCAAAAATGGCCGCCTGTGCTTGCGCCGTGTTCAGGTCGTCTTCAAGCGCGGACGTCATGCGCGCTACCGTTTCTGCGGCCAGCGTGGAATCGGAGGTGCCGGCAGGGAATTGGCCGGTCTTCAGGCGCAGCTGAAAGTTCCGCAATTTGTCGACGTTGCTGGCCATCTGCTTCAGGCCATCGAAGGTGAAGTTCAGTTGGTGGCGATAAGGAACTGACGCCAACAGGAGCCGGATCGAAGAAGGCTTGTATCCTTTGAGTGCCAAGTCACGCAGAGTGAAGAAATTGCCCGCGCTTTTCGACATCTTCTCGCCTTCAACCAGCAGAAAGCGGGCGTGAAACCAGAAGTGTACGAAGGGTTTCCCGGTCAACGCCTCGGATTGCGCGATTTCATTTTCATGATGCGGGAAAATCAGGTCCTCGCCGCCGGCGTGCAGGTCGAAAGTCTCCCCTAGTTCCTGCATGGACATCGCCGAGCACTCGATATGCCAGCCCGGTCGACCTCTTCCAATCGGACTCTCCCAGAATGCCTCTCCAGGTTTAGGTGCCTTCCACAGGGCGAAATCGCGGGCGTTGTCTTTTTCGTATTCGTCTACATCCACCCGCGCACCGTCTTCCATTCCTGCGAAATCTTTCTTTGAAAGCTTGCCGTAGCCAGGAAATTTGGCGATGCGAAAGTAATACGAGCCGTCTTCCGTGCGATAGGCGAAGCCTTTTTTCTCGAGTTCGGCAACGAAGCGCGCCATCTCTTCTATATGTTGGGTGGCGCGGACAAGAATGGGCGGCTCGATGTTCAGGGTGGAGCTGTCTTCCAAAAAAGCCTTCTCATACTTGGCGGTGTAGTCCTTGACGCTCAACCCTTCCTGGGCAGAGTTGCGGATAATCTTGTCGTCCACGTCGGTGATGTTCATGACGTGGCGGACGCTGAAGCCGCCCTGACGCAGGAAGCGGCGCAGGATGTCCACCGCGACGAAGGTACGGAAGTTGCCGATGTGACCGTAGTCGTAGACCGTGGGCCCGCAAGCGTACATCCGCACTTCATTGTCTTGCAGCGGATGAAATTCTTCTATCTTGCCGGGCAGCGTGTTGTACAAGCGCAGGGCCATAGGATGAAGAGATGTGCCACAGGATCGTCAATTCTAGGGGGACACTGGAAACAGGGTCAAATCGAACCGCCCACCGGTTTGGAAGCTTCCGATGAAACGTGGTTCGTGGCCCGCAGTCGTTGGCCTACGAGAAACACGTAGTGCACGGCCGAGACCACGGTGAAACCGACCGTGGCGTGGAGAAACGTGGTCTGCGTGATCCAGACCCAGCGGTCATGCTTGATCTGAAACAGCAGCACGAAGAAAATCGCGGCTACCTGGGCAAAGGTGTTGGCCTTGCCGAAGATGCTGGGACGGAAGTTGCGTAGTCCGGCGATGGCATAGAGTACCGCACTGGCAAAGAGAATCGAGATATCGCGGCTGAAAACCAGCACGGTGTACTTCCACGCGATCTTATGCAAAATGGCAAGCACCATGAACATGGTGCTGAGCAGGAGCTTGTCGGCGATGGGATCGAGATACTGGCCGAGCACCGTTTGCTGCTTGAGGGTCCGGGCCAGCAGTCCATCGAGGCCGTCGCTGAAGCCCGCCAGCACGAACAAAATCAGTGCCCAACGGTAGTGGCCGGCAACCAGGTCAATCACGATGAACGGAACGAACATCATGCGCAGCAAGGTCAGCTGGTTGGGCGCAGTGAGCAGTTGGGAGAACTTCATCTTTAGTGATCCGCCCGGGTGGAGATTTGCGGAGTGAGAACTGTAGCTGGGTCCAGTCCTGTCTTCGCGGTGAAACGTTGAGAAAGGGAAGGGATATTGCTGTCTGCCAAGTCAAGCTCGACGCGCTCAATGCGATGCATCGGAAAGAAGACTACACCGAAAGAAGGCGAATCGCCCGCCTTTATCATCGATACCAGATCTTCGAACGAACCCAATTCGATGCCGGAAAGACTGATCCCTTGAACGCTGAGAGCAAGAACCGCACCCCAGAACTTCTCTCGCGGGTTACCCAACGTTAAAAGCACCATTGCGCCGGGTTGAAACGGATCCTCGGCGTGGGAGATCGGGGTCCTGGCTGATGGGGTAGGCTGCACAAACGATTGTCGCCGCCAGTGGCTCAAATTTGCAACTCGGCGCGGTTAGCCTGGCCGAGCCAGGCGGTCGATCACTTCTTTTGACCTTTTGGTGGGCAACCCGTTAATGTGTTCAGTCTTGAATGAATCGGTTCTTGCGTACATGGGAGGCTGACATGGACAGAAGAGCTTTATTGCAGTCTTTACCCACCATTGCGTTGATTCCGGCGGCTGTCTGGATGGGCGCGGAGCCGGCCCGAGCCGCGGGATCGGCATCCATGGTCTATGAACTTCGTGTTTACCATGCGAACGAGGGCAAACTCGACGATCTGCTAAAGCGTTTTCGGGACCACACCACGCGGCTGTTCGAGAAACACGGCATGAAGAACGTGGCCTACTGGATTCCGCTCGACGATCCATTGAAGGGCAAGACGCTCATCTACATCCTTGCTCATCTCAGCCGGGAGGCGGCGGCCAGCAACTGGAAAGCATTTGGCGACGATCCGGAATGGCAGAAAGTGCGCGACGCGTCGGAGGCAAACGGAAAGCTGGTGGACAAAGTCGATTCCACGTTTATGGTATTGACGGATTTCTCTCCGGCCCTGTGATCGTACTTCTCCACCGAGTCACAAATCGCTGGCGTTTGGGTAATATTCATAGATGGCGATTACCATTGCCGGGAGGGTTCATTGATCCGCAAGCGTGTTGTTTGCTCGAACGCCGTTTTGTTCGTTTCACTATTCGTCTCATCATTCATCTCACCGGCTTTTGCCCAGGTTGAAACCTGGAAGATTGATCCCGCACACTCGTCGGCCCAGTTCGCCGTGCGTCATTTGGGCATTTCTACAATTCGGGGCGAGTTCAGGAAAGTCAGCGGCACCGCGACTTATGATCCAGCCGATCCCAGCAAGACTTCGCTCGAAGCTACGATTGACGCGACCACGGTCGATACTCGGGTGGATATGCGCGACAACGACCTGCGCAGTCCAAACTTTCTAGACGTGCAGAAATATCCCACCATTACTTTCAAATCGAAGCGGGCTGAGTCAGCCGGTCCCGGCAAGATGAAGATCGCCGGCGATCTGACGATTCATGGAGTGACCAAGGAAGTAGTGCTTGACGTCGACGGTCCTAGTGCTCCGGTGAAAGACCCAAAAGGCAACTTCCACGTGGGTGCTTCCGCAAGCACGACGATCAACCGCAAAGATTTCGGCGTGAATGGGGCGCCCAGCATGGTGAGCGATCAAATATCCATCACCATCGACGCGGAACTGGTGAAGAGTCCCCCTGCGCCGCAGTAGTCTTGGGACAACGCCCGGGGCTTCCGCGATTACGCCTAGGTCGTCACTGAAACCGCGTTGCCCTCCTTGCGTTCAGCCGTGATTCGCTCCAGGTATCCACTTTCCCGGAAAGCTTGCATGGGATCTTCCGGCGGACGTGACTGTGCCTCCATTCGCGAATGGCCGGCCGCGCGTCGTACCAGAATGCCCCTCGCAGAGTTTCCTCAGCCTCCACCAGCGAGCAGCTCTGCTGCAGTGTCGCCATGAGCGCATGGTCTACGATCGCTGCCTTGGCGTAAAGTTCCTGCGCGGTGCATACCGTGTTAATCATGGCTTCCATCTTGCCTTTGAGATTGTGACTCTGGTCAACCATGTAAGCCACGTTGGCGGGCGCGCCGGTTTCCCACACCTAGTTGTGGGATCTCGTGGAAGATGCGGAAGATGGTAAAGATCATGCAAGTGCCCTCCAGTTCGCGGAGACCACCGAGTGTTCGCTATGCATCAATCCGTTAATTCAATAGAGAAATAAATCACTGTAATTCCTTGACAAGCAGATTGGGGGTCGCTACATTGCGCCGAGTCCATGGCAGGAAGTTCTAAGCTCAATTTTTTCTGCCGGAAGTGTGCCCCGAGTCAGGGAGCCCCAGGGAGAAGACCGAACATGACAGCACAAAATCCAGATTCAGGCATACCACGCGTGGCCTTCCGTTTACGAATCAAGCCCGATGCCATCGCCGGTTATGAAAAGGACCATGCCCAGGTTTGGCCGGAATTGCTGGCGAAGCTGAAGGAGGTTGGCATATCGGACTATTCAATCTTTCGCCGGGGTCAGGATCTTATCCTGGTCATGCGGGTAAAAGATTTCGACGCGGCGTGGGACGAACTGGCCAACGATCCCGTAAACCTGCGCTGGCAGGCGGAGATGGCCAAGTATTTTGAGCCCGTCCCTGGGCTCCAGCCGGGAGAGCGGTTCGCAATGATGAAGGAAGTGTTTTACATGGAGTAGCGGGAATGCCTAGAGAGCCCCTAAGAAAATAACTCGGGCAGCGCCATCAGAAGGTATAGGTAATCTCTGCCAGGGGCACAACTTTGCGCGCAAGCCGCTGTCGTTCAGCTTCAGCAGCACGTTTCCCGTCACCGTGACGCGAGCCGGACCTTTGCGCCGAGCGAGGCGTCCACGATGCTGATGTCGGTGTCAGAATAGAAATGACGGCGCTACCGAGAGGGGTTTCGATTGGGGCTATTGCCTGAGATATACTCTCGGCACCTCAGCGCTTACAGGTGAGGGCTGCTCTGCATGGCGATTGGCGTTCGCACTCAAGAACTACGCAAAGTCTACAACGCCTCTCCCCCGTTGGGCGCCGGTGGCGTTCGCACCGATGCCAAAGACGGGAAGCAGTCGAAAGCCCAGATTCCAGCTCTCGACGGCGTTTCCATTGAAATTCTTCCCGGAGAGATCTTCGGCCTTCTGGGCCCGAACGGCGCCGGCAAATCCACCACGGTCGGAGTCCTGACGACTCGGGTACGCCCAACGTCCGGCCAAGCCTGGATTGGCGAGCACGACGTGTGGAAGGAGCAGACCCAGGTCAAGCACCTCATCGGCGTGGTTCCGCAGCGTCCAAATCTGGATTTTTCTTTGACGGCCCGCGAGATCCTTGTTTTTCATGCAGCCTACTTTGGAATTGGATCAAGACAAAGAAATGAGCGCGCCGACAAGTTGCTCGAGAAGTTCAAGCTCACCGAACGCGCGAACCAGATGGTGCGCGGGTTCTCCGGAGGCATGATGCAGCGGCTTTCCATTGCCCGCGCCATGATGCACGATCCGCAGGTGCTGTTTCTCGACGAACCAAGCGCCGGACTCGATCCTCAAACCCGGATTCTCTTGTGGGAAATCATTCGCGAATACCACCGGGCGGGAAGGACCGTTCTGCTGACCACTCATAACATGGAAGAGGCCGACGGGTTGTGCCAGCGCCTGGCCATCATCGACCACGGACATGTAATTGCCCTCGGCACATCGGTGGAGTTGAAGGCATCGGTTCCCGGAGGATACCTGCTGCGCCTTCGTTTCGGGAATCAGACTGCAGACCTGCTCCAGCGCTTACAGGCGCTGGCGGGAGTGCGTGAAGTGCGCGCTACGGATAGCACGGGGGTCGACGTCTATGCAGACCGCGGAGGCTCGCTCATTCCCGAAGTTGCAAGCCTGGCTGCGAATGCAGGCGCGGAATTGTCAGACGTTCACATTTCTGAGCCGAGCCTGGAAAACCTCTTCCTGCACCATACCGGAAGGAGTTTGCGCGATTGAACTGGAAGACTCTTGCCGCGATGCTGGCGCGCGATGCTCACGTAGCACGGCGTAACGCGATCCAGCTCCTGCTGCAGACTTTCCTTCAGCCGTTGCTCTTTGTTTTCATTTTTGGCCGGGTGATGGTGGGCAGCGGTTTTCTGCCGGCAACGTACAAAAGCCTTCTACTCCCCGGCATCATCGCGATCAGCATGGTGTTCACTGGAATTTGGGCTGTGGCCATGCCGCTCATCGCCGAGTTTCAGTGGACCCGCGAAATCGAAGACCGGCTGCTGGCCCCGATCGCGGTCCCCTGGATCGCGATCGAGAAAGTCTTTGCCGGAATGTTGCAGGCGCTGGTTGCTGGGCTGATTGTGATCCCGCTGGCGTGGCTCGTACTTCGACCCGGAGTTGAAATCAGTATCGGCTCACCGCTGACCTTCGTGGTGATCCTGGTGCTGATTGCGATCTTCTCAGCAGCGGGAGGGCTGGCCCTGGGATGCAGCATCAATCAACAGCATATTGGGCTGATGTTCGGCATGGTGATTACGCCCATGATTTTCTTTGGTTGCACGTACTATCCGTGGAGCGCGCTGAAGACTTTCCCTATCCTGCAAAAAGCTGTGCTGGTCAATCCGCTGGTTTACGCAAGCGAAGGGATGCGTGCCACCCTGGTTCCACAGTTCCCGCACTTGCCGATAGCGGCTGTGCTCGTCGCACTGCTTTTCTTTGATGTTCTGCTGCTGTTCGTGGGCCTGCGGCAGTTCGAGAAGAAGGCGGTGAGTTAGATTCTGTGTTCACGCAACGCGCCGCGCGGTTCGGTCCAGTCAGGGACAGCCGGCGGGACGCCGGCGCTACCGCAAGCCGTCGACGAGATAGAGGTCCGAGAGGTCGCGCACATAGGAGTACGCATACCAACGGGCATCGGGCGTGATGTCGAATATGTTGGCGACATAAACGCCTGCACGGTCCGCCGGCACCAGGTCTCTCCAGGGTATTCTCTCGCCCGTCACCGTGTCGTAACGGTACAACTTCAGAGGCACTGCCGGCTGCTCCGCTCCGATGACATAGCGCCCGCTCTGTCCGCTCCACGGAAGCGTGACATCAGGAATCTTTGCAGGAACACTTCGTGGCTGTCCGCCGTCAGTGGGATAAAACTTCATCACGTCGCCTTGCCGCGACACGACTTCTTTCCCGTCTTCGGTCGGGAAGCCCTGCACGCCCTCGGGTGTTATTGGAGTGAGTGCTCCGCCGTCCATAGTGGTCAGATAAGATCGTGCTTGCTTTCCGGGCTCCCTTCCAGTAACCAGCAAGTGCTTGCCATCGGGAAACCAGAGAGCGAAATCGTAGTCGAAGCTGGGTTGTGAGAGATTCTTTGGCGCCCCGGCGCGAGTAGGCAGCAACCAGAGCTGCTGCGGTTGTCCTGGAATGATCGATGTCACCCATTTGAGATCAGGAGATACTCCATACGGCGTGCCATCTCCCAGGCGAATCGCGGGCGAGCCATCGGTCGCGCGCATATAGGCGGAGTACTTTTGACCTCCGCCATCGCCTTCCTCGGCGAAGAATATCCACTTGCCGTCGGGAGAAATACGCGTGACCAGGGACCAGTCCTGCCAACTCATGTCAATTTCGGAGTCGTGGCCGGGAAATAATCCGGCAATTCCACGCCGCCGGTTCTCGCGGATGAAGAGCACGCGGCCGTCGGGGAAAATATCCTGGAGCACGACACCGCCCGCACCCGCCCACACCAGCCGCTGATGTCCTTCGAGATCAACCGCGAATAAATTGCTGGAGAGATGGACATTGGAGCCGGTGAACCATATCTCCTTGCCGGAAGGCGCCCATGCGAGTCCGCGAGCATCGGAGAAGGAACCGGTGAGCACGCGGCTCTTGCCCTGCCGATCTACGACCATGATCGCACCCAGACTGTCCCAGCGAATAGGATGATGGATGAAAGCCACCATGTTGCCGTCGGGCGAAACGCGCAAGTCGCCAATCCAGCCTTGAGTTTCGTACAACCGCTTGCCCTGGGGATACTCTAGATTAAAACTGGTGTTGGTCAGCGTACCGAGCGCAAGGAACTGTCCATCGGGCGACCAGTCGGCGGTGCCCACTGCTTCGCTAATTTCGCGCGGTGATCCGCCGGTGAGCGGCACGCGGGCCAGGGTTCCGCCCCCGGCATTCGCCGTCGGCTGAATGTGGTTCAGGGTAATGGCGAGCTCATCCTGCTTGGAGACCGCGAGAATGCTGCTGTTCCTCAGGCCGAGTTCGCGCGACTGGGGGGCGTCGGGACGCGTGGTGTAGAGCTGCAGCGGTTCATCGCCCAGCTCTGCGCTGTACACGATGGTCTGGCCGTCGGGAGAAAACCGCGCAGCCCCAACATGGCCGCCACGGAACGTCAGCCGGCTGAAGACCGGAGCAGAAGACTTCCTGGTCGCATGCCCTGCCCAGAACGCCGCCGCGACCACCAGCAGCAAAGCTGGAATCGCAATCAGCAACGGAGTTCTCAACCTTGTGGCACTCGCCGGGTGCGACCCCGTCACTGGTTTTGTGGCGCCACTGAGCGACGACAGGTTCTCCAGATCGAAGGCCAGATCGCGCGCCGACTGGAAGCGTTGCCCCGGCTCCTTTTCCAGGCAGTGCCGGACTATGCGATCGAGGCCGGGCGTCACATTCAGTCCACTCTCGCTCAACTCGGGAGGATCTTCCTTCAGGATGGCGCTCATGGTCTCGACGCCGGTGTCGCCTTTGAACGCGCGTTTGCCAGAAATCATTTCGTAGAGAATCGCGCCCAGGCTGAAAATGTCGGAGTGGTGGTCAACGGTTTGCCCCCGCACTTGCTCCGGAGACATGTAGCCCGCCGTGCCCATCACCGTGCCCGGTTGGGTGGGCGTGGGTGCGGCCATGGTCGCGCTTTGTCCGGAGAGTCCGGCTTCACCGATGGCTTGTTTGGCTAGTCCGAAGTCAAGAATTTTGACCCGGCCATCTTTGGTAATGAAGATGTTGTCGGGCTTCAAATCGCGATGCACGATACCTTTATCGTGGGCCGCGGCAAGCCCGCGAGCCATCTCCACCGCGTAGTCGGCCACGCGGCGCTGAGCCAGCGGACCGCCGTTCATTTTTTCGCGCAGCGTCTGGCCTTCAAGCAGCTCCGAAACCAGATAGTGGAGATCACCCTGTGCGCCTACGTCGTGAATAGCGAGAATATTGGGATGGTTGACCGTGCTCAGCACGCGGGCTTCATGCTCGAAGCGCTCCAAACGGTCCGGATCGCGGGCGAAAGCTTCGGGCAAAACCTTGATCGCGACTTCGCGTGCCAAACGGGTGTCGCGCGCGCGATAGACTTCTCCCATGCCGCCCGCGCCTATTGACGACTGAATTTCGTAAGGCCCGAGCTTCGTTCCAGAGGTGAGCGCCATGCGTGCGCAATTATATTACCTGGCGACGGCTTGCACGGATCGTATGGTTCCTGAAACACCATGGTCCGCAGATTTATCCGGCCTTAGTGCAAGGCGGCGGAGGCGTCGTAGACGACATTGCCTCCGACGACAGTTTCGAGCACCTGGATGTTTGCGATGTCCTCCGCAGGAATCTGCAGCGGATTTCGGTCGAGCACGATGAGATCTGCGAACTTGCCGACCTCAAGCGACCCAGTCGTCTCATCCTGGTGAAGCTCATAGGCTGCGTCAATGGTCGCGGCCCGCAGCACGGCCTCACGCGACAAGCCGGGATCGTCGCCCAGTCGGCCGCGGTACTCGGGCGGCGCGTCGGGCGAGTTAGTGCGCGTGACCCCGACTTTGAGGGCAAACCATTCGTCCAGCCGGTCTACCGGCCAGTCGCTGCCAAAGGCGATGCGGGCGCCGGCCGCGGCGAGGAAGCCGGCTGGTTCCAGAATCTTCATGCGCGCCGGGCCGAAGTAGTCTTTGAGTCCCAGGGTGTCCCCCGCGGGTTTCTCCCACTGGAACGACAATACCGGCACCGTATTCAGGAGCTTGTAGCGCGGGAAATCCGCCGGCCCGACGATTTCATCGTGTGCGATCGCCGGACGGATATCGGCCGCGGGCAACGCTTTCCTCAGCGCTTCGACGCCGTCGAGGCCGGCGCGAACGGCGCCATCTCCATCGGCATGCATGTGCGGATCGATGCCAGCCTTTCCGAGCGCGATAAGTATGGTGGCAAGCGGCTGGGCGGGAAAGTAGACCGCAGGCCCGCGGCTCGGACCGGGCAGCCAGCGCGGGTTCGCCGCCGTTCCAGCGTTCGTGAGATACGGTTCCCTCATCGCGCCCGTGAACGCCGGAGCCGAGATCACTCCGTCGAGGAAGAGCTTTGCGTTTCGGACTGTGATGCCCGGCACGCGTACGATTGTGCCTTCGTCGTACTGTTTCGCAAACGCGACCACGCGCGCGACCGCGCCGACCGGATCGCCAGCTTCAGCCGGAGCGATTTCCGGCGCAAAGTGCGCCCGCGCGGTCAGGCCTCCGGAGCGGCGCACGGCCGCGAACGCCGCCATATCCTCAGCCGCCGCGTCGGCGTCGAGGAAGGTGGTGACGCCTTGCCGGCGCATGGCCTTGAGCGCGGCCGTCGCGCCCGCCTCATTTTGTTCAGCCGTCGGCTTCGGCAACAGGCTCGAGAATACTTCGTACGCGGCGTCTTCGAGGAGGCCCGAGGGTTCGCCATCGGCTTCGTGCCAGATCTTTCCGCCGATCGGATCGGGAGTGCTGGCCGTGATCTTGGCCAGCGCCAAGGCGCGGGTATTCGCCAACACCGTGTGCCCGAACGAGGAGCGGAGGATAATCGGACGAGTCGTTTTCAGCACATCGAGCGTGGCACGGCTCGTCCTTACTCCGGCGGGGCGCATGCTCTCCTGAAACCAGCTCACCACCTCGAGCCAGGCATCCGGATCTCTGGAAGCGTCGTGGTCGAGACACGACTGAACCCGTTGCTGCAGTTCTGCGACGGTGAGCGATTCGTAGTTCAGACTACATTTCAAGAGCTGCGCCCCGGCTTCGAGCGGATGCATATGGCCGTCAACCAGGCCCGGCATCAAGAACCGTCCTTTAAGGTCTACTGATACGGTCGCCGGGCCGACAAAGGGAGACAGTCCCTGATTGCCACCCACGTAGACAATTCGTCCATCGCGAATCGCCACCGCCTCGGCGGTTCCATTCCCGGCATCAGACCTGAAAATGACGCCGTTGCGATAGACCCGGTCGGCAGGGTTGGCATTTGGCGAGGACGCCGCCGCGGCCAAGACAGTAGGAATAAGCAATGCTGCAAGATAAGGGGCGCGCAGCTGTCGGCTCATCGCGATGGCTCCGGTTCTAACGGATAAGTCTGGCAAGATTATTATTCTTTCCGGCGTTTGTTTTCAGCCTACTGAACTGTCTTGGCGACGGCAACCGTTGCTGGGTAAACATTTCGTGCTTAAGGATGGGTTGATGGCGGCATTAGTACGAGTCTTGCTGCGCCTGTTGTTCGTCGCGGCCTCTCTTGCCGTATTCACTACGGCAACCTGGGCCCAGGGAAATCCCGGAGCCGCTGCTGAATCTGCAACGGTTGCCAAACTTCAAAGCATTGCGCGTAAGAACATATCAGACAATCGGTCCAATTTTCCTGACGACACCGACTTCTTTCGCGCCGCGCCTGGATATCCGGACGTGTACCTCTCCGATCTAGGGCTTACGATGACCGGTTTGCCAGAAGCGTTTAGCGCCGAGCAGGTCAAGAACATCATTGATAAGTTTCTCCTCCGCACGAACAGTTCGGGCTGGATCCCGATGGCCCTGAAAAAAGATGGAAGCGTATATGTCTACTGTTCGGCATGGGACCGGCGCTGCGCACATCCCACCGGCGATGGCGCCTTTTTCCTGCCGCTGCTGGAAGAACTTTATTGGCGGAAGACGAACTCCACAGCTCAGTTTGTAAAAGATGCGCCAAAAATTAAAGCTGCGCTGGAAGGCATCCCGCGCGATCCTAAGACGGGTTGCGTGCAAGTCGTACCCGGCGACGAGTGGGTGGCCTGGGCATTTGAAGAAGAGCCGCGCAAGACGGGACTGGATGCGATTGGCTGCATCATGTACTGGAGGGCGGCGTCGGCGGTAGCGATTCTTTATCGTCGCGTGGGAGACAACGCAAATTCCAAATACTTCCTTGATCAAGCTAATCTGATTCAGTCATCCCTGCAATCGCGCGACTCAGCTCTCTGGGATTCCTCCGCCGGAATGTACTATGCCGCCAGCCGCCAGAACCGGCAAATCGATATTCTCGCCTCGACTCTGGCCGTGTATTGCGGGTTACCCAGTTCAGCCCAGCAGGCGGCGATCAGTGCCTGGCTGGTGAAGAATTATTCTGCAATCACTTATCAGGGTTACGTCCTCCAGTCGCCCGCGACATGGAAAACCGTCGGCTATATTTCAGCCGACAAAGGATCGACCTACGGGGCCTCGCCTTTCGGGACAAAATCGTACCAGAGCGCCTATTGGTCGGTTGGCAACCGCTGGGTGTCGGAAGCGCTGTACCTGAAGAGCCCAGCCCTGGCGGCCGCGCTCACCCAGGCTTTTGCGGCGAACCCTGACCCAACCATGGAGTACTATGCGCCTGACGGGAACCCGAAGCACGGCTTCGAGCAGAATCTGGAGTCGCCCATAGGCAGTACGGCCTTTGCGATCGCGCACGATGACCTTTTCTAGCCTTCGGGAGATCCAATCATCATAATGAGAACAGCGGTCAGGGCTGTCGAATCTGTAGCTCAATGACAATGGCGCAGAAGTCGTTTCACAATCGCGCGTGTTGGACCATAGAGAATACCGAGATTCGCGTTACTGTGATCAAATCCGGCGGGCATATCGCAGCCCTGGTTCTGAAGGACGGAGCGGAACTGAACCCGCTATGGGTACAGGACCGCCCCACCATCGACTCGGATCAGTATGACCCAGCCATTCATGGCGCAACCTACGGTACCGGGCCTGAAGCAAGACTGCTTAGTGGTTTGCTCGGTCACAATCTTTGTTTTCCGTATTGGGGCGATCCAAGCGGGGCAGAGCACCATGCCGGCATGACCTATCACGGCGAGACCAACATCGTCCGCTGGGAAGAAGTTCGGTCTTCAAATGATTCACTGGTCATCACCGCGCTGCTACCGGAATCGTCGTTGCGCTTTACCAGAACTCTTCAATGCAGCGGCCAGTCCGTGCTGTGCGAAGCCGTTGCCGAAAACCTCAGCGCATGGGACCGCCCGGTTGCATGGTGCGAGCACGTAACCTTTGGCCAGCCATTTCTGGAGCCGGGCGTCACCCGGTTCGAAGCGTCGGTCACGCGCGGCTTCCGAACCGGCGAAGATTCCCATGCTGCCTTTTTCTGGCCGGAAGGCCGAGGCACGATTCCGTGTGATTTGTCGGTGTGCAGTCGAATCCAACACAGCCAACTAGTCAACTCGTTTCTGGTGGACCCGGCGGAGGAGTTTGGGCGATTCACCGCATCTCATGCAGGGCGCGGTCTCGCAGTGGAATATGAATTTCGCCGCGAGGAATTTCCCTGGCTGAACGTCTGGGAAAACTACGAGGACAAGGTTCTCACTCGAGGCATGGAGTTCAGCAACACTCCCATCCACGGCACCATGAAACGATTGATGCAGACTCCCACCATTTGGGGAACCCCGGCATACGACTGGCTCGACGCGAAGAGCAAGCTGGTAAAGCGATTCAAGGCAACCATCAAGCGTGTACCTGAATCGGGTCGCCGCTAAAGTCTGACTCGATGGGGCCGTCCGTGCAGGCTACTTCAGCAAACAACATGGAGGCGAATTAGCGTCATTGGATCGTGCACCCATCGGGCGCTCGCAGCTTTCGTTCCCAAACGTTCCCTGATAAACTTACAAGTTGTTGTAGGCGCGTAGCTCAGTTGGTTAGAGCGCTACCTTGACACGGTAGAGGTCAGGAGTTCGAGTCTCCTCGTGCCTACCATTTCTTTCAACCACATACGAAAACCCTTCCGGAAAATCTGGGTCCATTAGGGTCCATTAAGCGTTCCATCTCCAACAAAACTGACTTTGCACCGCTCGGTACCGAGCGGCGCGTGGATAGTCTTGCAGCGTTTATTGAATCAGAGTCGACTTGCTTGCGGACAACAATCCCGTGGGCAGGATCGCGTCGACCAGCTTCCCTTGTGCGAGACGCTTGGTGTTCGAAGTCGCTTGCAAGTATTGATTGGTAACGTTGAGGTTGTTGTGGCGCAGGTAATCGCGGATCGTCAGCTGGTGTTCTCCCATACTGGCGAGAATACTTCCGACTGAGTGCCGGAACGTATGCCAGCCCACCCCCGCAATTCCAAGCTTCGCGAACGCCGGTTTGATTTTCCGGTTCAGTACTGCGGCCAGGTCCAGGGGTTTTCGCCCATTCCTGCGCAGTGACGGAAAAACAAAGTCCGTTTCTGTTCCATAGAGGCTCTGTGACTTCCACTCGAGCAGAGCGCTCTTCAACGCCGGATGCATAGGCAATTGCTTCGCGGATGCCTCCGTCTTCGTCGCTTTGAGATGCCCTCCTCTTCTCCAGTAATAGGAGTGTCGAATGTAAAAGACTTCGTTCCTGAAGTCGCAATCCATCCAGCGCAACGCCCCTACCTCTCCTCGTCGAGTGCCCAGCGCCCCGATCAAGAAAACCAAGAGCTGGTCCCGAAATCCCAGTTCGGCGAGGCCAAGTTTGACCTCCTCCGATGAAAGAATCAGTGGCGCTTTCTGGCGTTTGGCGCTGGCACGGACACCCATGCTGGGACCCCGACTGCCGCCCGTGCCTACAGGAACTCCCGACGAGATTGGATTTCGGTCGCAAAATTCCCAACGGACCGCGTGTGAAAACAAGGCCGACATCACACATTTGATTTTGGCTCTGGTTTAGTCGGGCTCGAACACGGTAAAGCGGCTGACTATGCGATGCGACTGAACCTTGCCGCACAGATAAATTTGGTCGACGGGGCGCTGCCGCGAACGAGCATTGGAGAAACAATTGTTTTTGTAACCAGCCATCTTGCGCACTTTTATGGAACCGGATCATCTTCGCCGCTGGCATTCCAAGATGGCACGCCAATTTAAATCCCAGTTGCCAGGGTTAGGTTTCCAGCAGCGCCCGTAACTTGTGAGCGTATCTGCGGCTCGACGTGACCACCGTTCCTTCTGCCAGTACGATGTCGTAAACCCCATCGAACATCGGACGAATCTCGCTAATGCAGGCACCGTTCACGATGGCCGATTTCCGCACGCGGATGAAGTGGTGTGGCGCAAGCTTCTCTTCGAGGTGTGCCAAAGTTTCCCGCAACAGGTGACTGTCGCTGGCGGTGTGTATGCAGGCATAGTTTCCCGTGGCTTCGATCCACAAAACGTTGGAAACGGGAACAAAGAAAATCCGCTTCTTGTCCTTCACCACAAAGCGTTCCAACGGGCGGAGACTACGGAGGGATTGGAGCAGTGGTTCGAGACCTCGATTTGCTGTCCCGCGCTGTTCGACGACCTGGAGTGCGTGAACCAGGGCCTTGGCAAATCGCTCCTTATCATACGGTTTCAGGAGATAGTCAACAGCGTGCACTTCGAATGCACGAATGGCGTGCGCATCGTGAGCCGTGACGAAGACATAAACGGGAGCAGGGCCGGTCGATGGCTCCACATTTTCGATGACTCCAAAACCATCCAGATCAGGCATCTGCACATCGAGAAAAACGATGTCGGGATGAAGTTCATTGATCTGCTCCACCGCACTTATTCCGTTCGCCGCCTCGCCTACAACTTCAATGTCGTTGTGTCTTGGCCAGATAGCGACGGATACCGCGCCGGGCGATCGGTTCGTCATCGACGATGAGGACTCGCGTCTTCATGCGAACTCCGCAGTGGAATGGTGATGATGGCCTCACAGCCTCGACCGTCGCCCCTGGTAAGTTCCAGCGACGACTCGTCCCCGTACAGCTGTTTCAAGCGTGACTGGACATTGTTGAGTCCGACGCCGAATCGCAGACGCGATCCCGGTGCCGGACCCGGGCCATCATCGCGGACGCGGAGCGAAACTCTGCCATTGTTGCGTTGCGCAGCGATCTCTAGCCGGCCTGCGGCGGAATCGACGCTGATGCCGTGCTTGATGGCATTCTCAACCAGAGGCTGAAGCGCCAGGCTCGGTACATAGATTCCGAGAAGGTCAGTCGGTACGTCCATGTGGACTTTCAACCGATCATGAAAGCGTGTCTGTTCGATCTCCAGATATTTGCCGACAAACTCGAGCTCGCTCTGCAAGGTGATCTCGTTCTCGCGCCGTTCGAGGGCCATACGCAGCAAGTCGCCGAGGCTGACCAGCAGATGGCTCGCAGCCTCGACGTCTTCCTGCATCAGGACTCCAATGGTGTGGAGACTGTTGAACAAAAAGTGCGGATGTAACTGGCTCTTAAGGTTCTCAAGTTCGGCATGGGAGAGCTGCGTCTCCAGTTGCGCCGCTCGAGTCTGACGCTCCATAGCAGCCTGGTAAAAGTGGATCGACTGATACAGCCCCACAACTAACCAGTATGTAAGCACGCCGGTGAAGCTCATCGACAGAACACTGACTGTGAACGTCGGGGGAAGGGGTGGCGCACCAGGATCGGTTATGCGAAGAAGTAACCGCAGAAGTCCATGGCTCAGAAAGTATGCGGTGATCGATCCCAGGGGAGCCATCATAAACGACGTGACCGTGTGGATCGCTATATGAGGTACAAACCTCGGCCCCGTCAACGGGAACCGTTTTGCCAGAGCAATCACGAGCGGTGTGCACGCCGCCCATACGTTCCAGTAGACGAGTTCGATCGCACCCACGATCACCCAGCTGACGTGCCCGCCGTGAACCTTCGCCACCACGATCTCCCGCACCGTGAACAACAGTCCTACAATCGTCCACGCACACAGGATCAAAATCCATCTCGTCCGTCCCATATCTGGTGTGGCCTGCGAGCAATGGGTGTGTCGACCTCTCCGGGACGGATTATAGCTGAGCCTTCGAAGGAGACATCACTGAGGACAGACCGCTTGTCTCACTTCGGACGCCGCATGTCACTTTTCCTGCAAACGCTGGTTCTTCGCGGCGTATGTTCCATACTCGCTAACCCAGTATCCACAGGAGTTTGCTATGAGCAAGACCGCAATTACCTCGCCTGAACTCGCGCCGCCGGTCGGCCCATTTTCCCAGGCAGTCAAAATCGATGGTTTCCTCTTCTTCAGCGGACAGGTCGCCCAAGACCCGGCCACTGGCAAGGTGGTCGAGGGGGGCATTGTGTCCGAGACGGAGCGCGTCTTCCAAAACCTATCGGCGGTTCTGAAGGCGGCCAGCAAGAGTTTTGATGATGTCGTGCGCGCCGGTGTGTTTCTCACGAACATGACTGACTTCGCCGCGATGAATGGCATCTACGCAAAATATTTCAGTCAGCCCTTTCCCGCCCGCACGACGATCGCGGCTGCCGCGCTACCACTTGGGGCCTGCGTCGAGATCGATCTCGTTGTCAAGGCCTGAGGCGGCGCATGGAGGTCAATCTCATGAAGTACGCATTTGAGATTTCGGATGTGCGCGGCGACTACTTGCGCGATTGCGACTTCCACCGATTCGCGGGCACACCCCTTCGGCTCCTCGTTACGGGCTTCGTGGTGTTGGCTGCCTCAAACAAATGCCGAATGCCGTGTTCCAACAGTTCGACAGCCCTCTCCAAAGCGCCGAGTTGTCCAACCCACACTATTGCGACGGACATAGTATTGCGGAATTGATGTTGTCGCGGAAAACGGAGAGTGACATGCGCATTGGTTCGGTTTTGAATTCCGTGCTGATGTTGATCGCTGGCGGCACCGCCTCACTGATACTGACTGCAGCACCGGCGTGCGCTGCGCCGTGTGCGCAGACCGATCTCGTGGAGTTTGAGAAGATGACCTGGGTGGAAGTGAAGTGCGAGATCGCGGCGGGCAAGACGACTGCGCTCATCTACACCGGCGGTGTCGAGGAACGTGGCCCCCAGAACGCGAACGGTGGCCATAATCTCATAGCGCATGCGACGGTCGAAGCGATCGCGAGAAAACTCGGCAATGCAATCTTCCTGCCCGTGTTGCCCTACACTCCGAACGATGCAGAACCGATTCCCGGCACCATCGGAATCACGAACGAGCTGCTCGCTGGCATGCTTGAGCGCCTGACGGAGCAAGCGTTCCTCAACGGTTTCCACAGGGTGATTTTGATGGGCGATCACGCTGGCGGCCAGCCGGAGGTTTACGAGGAAGTCGCCAAAAAGCTCAACGCACGCTACGGAGCTCTCCGTGTGTTCTACTGTGACCAGGTCTATAGGCCCGCCAATGATGCATTCGATCAGTACCTGGCGCAGCACGGCTATCCACCCGGGCTCCACGGTTACCTATTTGACACGTCGGAAATGATGTATCTCGACAAGGACAACACATGGGTGCGCAGAGACATGGTCTCGTCTGCGATGGGAGATCCTGTTGTCGATGGCAAGGTGCAGATCGGGCCGCAGAGTCCGTATAACGGAATTCAGGGCGACGCGCGTCGCTCAACGGTGGAGCTGGGGAAGCGCGCAGTCGACATGAAGGTCGATTACGCGGTGAGGCAGATTCGCAGCTTCCCGCCGACTGAATGATTCAATGCCCGTCCGATCGGCACACGGGAGCCGTTGAAGGCGATCAAATGAGCAGTTTCGCTCGGAAATCGCGCTATATCACGAGAGGTGAAGAGAAAATGACTAAGACTATTGTCCTATTTATGTGTCTCGCGGCTTCCTCACTACTTTCGTTTGATGCGCGCGCTCAGGATACTGAGGGCGCCTACACCGTCCGCGCTTCTGTCTTAAACGTCGAAGGCGCGCCCGATGCGTAGGAACCGGCGGCAATGAGTGACCAAGACGTGTGGGCTTAGCGACGTCACCGATCAAAACTTCGCGGGCATCGCCCGCTCATCGCGAGGGATAACAAATGCGAACACTATTTTCAGCGAGGATTCTGGCAGGCGCGCTCGCTGGAACTGCGACGGCGCGAGCGCCGGATGCCGGCTGCACGCTGCCTTCGGAAGGACTCCCGTGCCTTCATCCGTGTCCATCGCGATACCGCCTGGGCTCCAGACAATAGCGTTCCATAATCCGTCATTTAAGGAGGAGAAGTGCCTTTAGTCCGCATCGATCTACTCGAGGAAAATCAGAACAGTACCGTGCTCAAGTCGGCGATATCCCTTACCAGACCTTGGTGGATGTTCTCAATGTTCCGGAACATGACCGATTTCAGGTAATCACGGAACACACGAAGGCGAGCCTGCCATTCGATCGAGAGTATCTCGGCATACATCGGTCGGACGATTGCATCTTTTTTCAGATCACATTGAATAGCGGCCGTTCCACTGAGTTGAAGCAACGTTTCTACAAAGCACTGGCGGACCATCTCCACGAAGGAGTAAAGATTCGCAAGGAAGATGTCCTCATCAACTTTGTTGAAGTCCCGAAGGAAAATTGGTCCTTTGGTAACGGCGAGGCCCAGTACGTCACGCCTCCAAAATAGATCGAAGATGACACCAGTTGCGGGAAGTGGTGGGGAAAGAGCTCGATTCTTGAGGCAACTGGTCGGCTTCAATCTCATCGCGGGCATCTTGGAGGCTTCACAATGCAAATGCTGATAGTGGGCATCGGCGCGTTGGGTGGAACAATCGCCGCGCGCGCCCTCCGCGCTGGATTGCCCGTCCGGCTTGCGGCTCGCAATACCGAATCCGCGGAGGTGCTGCGCAGATCGGGCCTGCGAGTGTCCGGCATCGGAGGAGAGGTGAGGGCAGACGTTATCGACGTTGCCGCAATTGAGGACTACGGAAAGGGAGACCAATTTGACCTGATCCTGCTTGCCACCAAAGCGCAGGACGCGCTGGAAGTCGCGCCCCACGTGGTGGGCCTACTTGCCCCCGAAGGGGTTATATTGCCTATACAGAACGGCGGCGTTGCACGGGTGCTTGCGGATCGTCTAGGCGAAGATAAGATCCTTGGTGGATTCTCAAATCTTGGTGCCACGATGGTAGAACCCGGCGTCTACGAGCAGAAGAATGCTGGGCATCTACTGATAGGCGAACTTGCTGGTGGTGTCAGTGAGCGCGTCGAGCGGGTTGCGCGCGTCTTAGGTCGAGCGATTGAGGTTAAGGTATCTTCAAACCTGACTGGTGCCATCTGGTCGAAACTCCTAATCAATTGCTCGGTTACAACCCTCGGCGCGCTCTGTTCGCAAACCATGCGTCAGTACATGGAAACGGAGGCAGGCAAGAAGGTCTTCCGACGGACGTACGAGGAAGCGTTGTCCGTGGCACTTGCAATCGGCACTCGGCTGGAACGTATGGCCATGGACCCAATTCCGCCCGGCTGGGCGAGCAATGTCGCGATAGAGCAACGCTATGAGTCGTGGGTTGAAGAAATAATTGCCTTCTACGGAGATGTCAAACCCTCGATGCTCCAGGACTTCGAGCGTGGCCGGAAGACTGAGATCGACTTCATCAACGGCTATGTGGTGACGTTAGGCCACGCGTCCGGAGTGCCGGTACATATGAACGCCACAATTACAGACCTTGTACACCGGATCGAACGTGGAGTTCTCCAGTCGACACGAGAACGGATGAACGACCTAGCTGATCAAACCTGTGAATGGATCCGGGGCAACGGTATTTGACGGCCAACTCTGACCGCTTGTCTCACTTCGGACGCCGCATGTCACTTTTCCTGCAAACCCTGGTTCTTCGCGGCATATTGTCCAGGAGCAGGGGTAGTGACATAGAGGAGTTCCACATGAAGAAGATTCTGACTCAGTACGTAGTGTGCGCGCTTGCGGTCGCTCTGATGGTGCCGTTGGCGCAGGCGCAGCCGGCAGGAATACAGGCCGCCTTCGGAAAAGATGCCGGAACGCTTTCCGACAAATTCACCGGACTCGCGCGCGTTATGTCGGGCAAGTACGACTGGAAGCCCGGTCAGGGCGTTCGCTCCGTCGGCGACGTTTTCAACCTGATCGTTACGGAGAACCGCATGCTCGTCGGCGTGCTTTCGGGCACACCGAATACGGGGGCAAAGCCCGCGCCCATCACCGATCCGGAGAAATTGCAGGAAGCTCTAAAGGCTTCTTACGTCGATCTGCAAAAAGCGATTACGGGACTTTCCGACAACGACCTGCAGGCGCCGGTGAAACTGTTCGGAAGAGACATGACGAAGCAGGGCGCGCTGATGCTGATTCTCAATGATCAACACGAGCACCTGGGGCAGTCAATCGCGTACGCGCGCACCAACGGCGTGGTTCCGCCCTGGTCTAAGTAAGGACAACAATGAAAAACGAGGTGAAGAGAAAATGATCAAAGCCGCTATCTTTTCCATGTGTCTCGCAATTTCCGCACTTTCGCTTAATGCACGTGCCCAGGATGTGCGCGGGTATAGTTACGGTCCGGTCACTGAGGTGGACTACGTACACGTTGAGTACGGGCACTTTGATGAATACATGGCATGGGTGACTTCGACATGGGTGCCGACCATGGAAGCTGCGAAGAAAGCCGGGCTGATCATCGGGTACAAGGTCTTCCAGGCCTCTCCAAAATCACCGGATCAGCCCAATGTGTATCTCGAGATTACTTATAAAAACATGGCGGCTTATGCCGGGGACATCGGCGATCAAGCGGACGCGTTTGAAGCAGTGACCGAAAAAGTAATCTGTAGCAGCGCGTGTCAGAACCAGGCCAGAGTGCACCGGAATGAGATCAGAAAAGTTCTGGGCACTGAAGTGACTCGTGAAATTATTTTTAAGTGAAATTGTTATACATGGCGAAAGAGGTTTTGCCACCGCAGGTTGTCCGTTGAGCAAATACTTTGCTCGCACCGACTCGTGAAATGTAAGACCGGAACGCCATCGACATCTGCCTGCAAGGAGTGACCTCTCCATATGACAACTCAGGTTGTAACCAACTGGAAGAAGGAATGGTTCGAAATTGAAGACGCAACCTACCTCAACACGGCAGCACATACGGTGATGCCGCGCGTATCTATTCGCGCGGTCGAGCATGCGCTCGAAGCGAAGAAGTTTCCACATCGGGTGGACGAATCCGTGTGGTTTGAGGCACCCGTGCGAATCCGAAAGTCTCTTTCGAAAATGATTGGAGCTAAACCCGAGGAAATCGCGGTCACCACGGGAGCCAGCGCCGGCGCTGCGGTCGTGGCGTACGGCCTCGAGTGGAAGCGAGGAGACGAGATCATCACCGTGCAGCGAGAGTTCCCGCTACAGTATGCCACCTGGAAGCCCATGGAAGAACGGGAGGGCGTGAGGCTCAGAGTCATTGCGCCGCGCGACCGGTTTATCACTGCGGATGACCTTATTGATGCGCTAGCGCCTAAAACCAGAATCGTCTCCGTGAGCCTGGTGCGCTATGACGACGGCTCCCTGCTGGACGCTGCCCGATTGGCTGCCGCGTGTCATGCGCAGGGGGCGTTGCTTCTGCTGGATGTCAGTCAAGCCTGCGGCGCCGTGCCAATGAACGTTAACGATCTCGGCGCCGATTTTATGGTGTGTGCTGCCTACAAATGGCTGCTGAGCTGTTACGGTACGGGGTTTTTCTGGGTCAAGAGCGAGCACCTCGACAGGCTCCGGCCTATGCCTTTCTACTGGACCGGCCAGAACACGGACAATTTTTCAGAGTTGAATTTTGTCGACCCCAAACCGTGCCGCGACGCCAAACGCTGGGACGCCGCAGAATGGGCCACTTACTACAACTTCAATCTTTCCGCGATGGCTGAATCGGTAGATTTCGTGTTGCGCGCCGGCCCGGAAGTAGTCACCGAGCACAACCGGCACTTGATTGAATTTATGTTTTCTCGCCTCCCTGAAGACCGGTGCGTTCCCGCAAGTCCGCTGGATCCGGATAGGCGGGGGCCGTTTGGATGTTTTACGGCGCGCCAGCCGGAGAAGACCGTCGAGCTTTACCAGAAGCTGCGGCGGGAAAACATCATAGTGAGCCTGCGGGACGGCAAGATTCGGGTCTCACCTTATCTATTCAACTCGGAGCAGGACATAGATCGCCTTGTCAGTGTGGTGTGCGACTGGCGCAACTGATGCAGGAGAAAAGTTATGACAAGTATCTATGAGCGGCTACAGGCTCTGCAAATCAATTTGCCTGAAGTTCCCCCGCCGGTGGTCGATGGCTACGTCCCGTCGTTTGTGCCCTTTGTGCGGACCGGCAATCTTATTTATTTGTCGGGGCGACTGGCGAAGAAGGACGGCAAGCCGTTCTCCGGCAAAGTGGGGCAAGAAATCACAACGGCGGAGGGCAGGCAGGCAGCGCGTGATGTCGCCATCGAACTCCTCGCGACGTTGCACGGTGCCCTGCACGACCTGAATAGGGTGAAACGTATCGTCAGGCTGCTGGTACTGGTGAACAGCGCTCCCGGCTTTACCGAACCGCACGAGGTCGCCAATGGCGCCTCCGAACTTTTTCTGGAAGTCTTTGGCGAGCGCGGCGCGCATGCCCGCAGCGCGTTTGGCGCGGCGCAGATCCCATTCGGCTCCTGTGTGGAGATCGAGATAATTGTCGAGGTTTCTGATTCCGACAGCGAATGCCAGGTATGAAGAGCACACAGCTCGTACGGGATGTCCCAGATCGAGATCGCGGTGAACAGAAAACGGCCCATGCGGTAAACCGGGTCCCATAGAGTCCAGAACGCACCATTGAATGCCCAAAACAGAAGCAGCGCAATAGCAACTGCTGCGACGTGGGAATCAGCGAGGACTCGACGCAGAGAACGCTTCACGATTTCTCGCGACCCGGCGGACGCAACGGACAGCACATACCTACGATCACTTATTTCTGAGTCATTCTGTGTGCTTGACCATTCAAATGCAAGTTAACTGATGTTGTAAAACAGGCCTGATTTCGTCAGTCATGGGCAGCGAGAATCCAATGGGCGTGTAAAATACAGTGCGTCCGTGGAAACGAAACATACCCGCCTCAAGCTGATCGTTTTGCTCCCTCTGTTGATGGCGAAACTTGCGCTCTCGCAGGTCACTACCTCCCAGTACGACAACGCCCGCACCGGCGCCACTATCTCCGAAAAAGTCCTGACGCCGCAAAACGTCAATCCCGAGCACTTCGGCAAGCTCGGCGCGTTCAAAGTGGACGGCCCGGTTTACGCCCAACCGCTCTACGTAGCCAACGTCGAAATCCCTGGACAGGACACGCACAACGTGCTCTACGTCGCCACCGAGCACGACAGCGTCTACGCCTTCGACGCCGATCACCCTGGCAGCTCTCCCCTGTGGCAAGTCAGCTTTCTCGACAAGGCGCGCGGCACGGTTCCTCTATCAGAAGACATGGTGCAATGCGGGTTTATTCGGCCGGACATCGGCATCACGTCTACGCCCGTCATTGACATTAAGACCGGAACAGTCTACGTGTTGGCCCGCACTGCCATCCGCCACGCGGCCGCCGACAACGAATACTTTCAACATCTCCATGCGCTGGCCATCACTACGGGCGTGGAAAAATTCGGCGGCCCCAAACTGATCACGGCATCGGTGCCCGGCCGGGGCGCTGGCAGAACCAACCGCCAGGTCGACTTCGATCCTCTCCACGAAAATCCGCGCGCCGCGCTGACCCTGGCCAATAACAACGTCTATCTGACCTGGGCTTCCTCCTGCGATGTAGATCCCTATCACGGCTGGGTCATGGCGTACGATGCGCAAACGCTCGCGCAAAAAGCCGTGCTCAACGTCAATCCCGACGGCAGCGAAGCAGGAATTTGGCTCAGCGACACCGGCCCCGCAGTCGATTCCGAAGGCAATCTCTACGTGCCCACCGGCAACGGCACCTTCGACGCCACCAGTGGAGGCCGCGACTACGGCGATTCCGTTGTCAAGCTCGACGGCTCATCTCTCGCCGTCCGCGACTACTTTACCCCGTTCGATCAAGCCGACATTCTCGCAGGTGATTCCGACGTCGGCTCCTGCGGGCCCACTCTGCTCCCCGATCAACCCGGCCCGCATCGCCATCTTCTGCTCCAACCCACCAAACACTCCGTGCTCTATGTGATTGATCGCGACCAGATGGGAAAATTTCATCCCGACCGCGATGCCATCCCGCAAAGGATGCGCATGGCTGGCGAAGGATTCGGTGCAATGGCTTACTGGAACGGCCACGTCTACTTCGCCGCCAGCAACGACCTGCTGCGCGACTATTCGCTCGTGAACGGACAACTCCAACTACACGGTTCGTCTGCAAACAAGTTCGAACCCGGCGCGACTCCTTCCGTCTCCGCGAACGGAAGGAAAGACGCCATCGTCTGGGCCATCTTCACCAAAGTCTGGAACGGCCCAGACGACAAGCCCGCCGTACTCTATGCCTACGACGCCAACAAACTCGGCCCGCCCCTCTACACCTCCGAGCAGAACGCCGCCCGCGACCGCGCCGCCGCGGCCGCCCGTTTCGCCATCCCCGTCGTCGTCAGCGGACGCGTCTACTTCGGCACGCGCAGCCAAGTCGAAGTCTACGGCCTCCTGAAATAGCCACAGCCCGTGTAAGGGGCGAACGCATTCGTCTGCCCGCTCGTAGGGCGACCAACGCGCGAGGAGGTCAAAACGTGTAATCGCCTTCTATGAGAAGGTCATAAAAGTCAAGGCCGACGTGGCGGCCTTCCTTAATTAATTGCTTTTCATCTGCATAACTTTTCATCTGCATAACCCTCCGGTGGTGACGTGGGGAGCTGTCAAGGGCGCCCCCGAACAGGGGGCGTTCATCTTGACCCTTGACAGCTCCCCACGTCACTTACAATCGAACTGGGAACGAAGCGCAACGCAGTTCAGTTGAGCTTCGTTCCTTAGTGGATTCGGTTTTCAGCTCGTATGGGCACGCCTTCCGCGATGCTTCCGAACTGTCTGCCTCTATCATTCCCGTTCGTTCACAGAAGTACATCTTGATCGGCGCTTCGTACCCTTGCGTTTCTCAAAGTCTTGCTTGCAACCACCACTCTTACCCGGCTTCTATCCGCACTCTCAAGGAGCCCCATGGGGCCCGGTGCACGTTGGGGTTCGATCTCAAACCAGGCCCCATCACAACGTGACGGGGCCTGGCTGGTTGGGCGCTGCCATCTGATTAGCGATCTCCAAGGATCTGGCGATTACCCGCAGTCACCCGAACAAGGCGAGTGGATGTCGTTGCTGCAAACCTTTCCGATAACGAATCGGCCTACGCGTCATCAAAGGATCTTCTGTTCACTGGATTCCTGTCTTTTCGCGATTGCGTCGTTAACTTTTATGGAACATTGTTGGATCCGGCTTATGCAGCCGCTGCTTGTGCTGTCCTGGTTTCGGCCCCCGTGTGATGTAGCGGTTCATAGACATCCCCGGTCACCCACAGGTGATGCAGCAAGACGGCCAGCTTTCGTGCCACCGCCACCACGGCTCGCTTCTTCGCATTCTTTCCTCCGCGTTCACACAATCGCAACCCGTACCGCCGTAAGTCGGTGTCCGGTCCGAAGGCGCCCAACATGTATTGCGAACTCCCCACCAGCAACCGTCGTAACATTCGATCTCCGGCCTTACTGATTCCCAACTGGGGTTGACTGTCCCCCGAGTCCTCCTGCTTCGGCACCAGCCCCAGATAGGGGCCCACCTCACGACTGCTGGCAAATCGTTGCGGATCCTCCAGGGTTAATACGTAGGCCAGAGAGGTGATCGGGCCCACCCCTTTCACTTGTCGCAGCAATGTCGTGTGTCCATACTTCTTCTGGCCCAGCTCTTCAATCTTTTGGTCATACCTCGCAATGCAATCATTCACCGTCTCTGTCAACTGCACCAAGGGCAGCAGTGCTTCCCGTACCTCAACCGGAATCTCATCCTTTACCTTGTCTGCGAAGCTCGGACTCGAACACCGCGGCAGTCGTGTGCCCATACTTTTCACCAGTCCTCGCGTGGTGTTGATCAACTCCGTCCGTACCGACACCAAGGCGTCCCGGGCTCGCAACACCACCAGATCCTGGCGCACTTCTCGACTGCGATGCCGAATCGGGTACAACGACTGCGGATCCACCCGCCCCAATCGTGCCAACTTGTGGGCATCGATGCGATCGCTCTTCCGCTTACGACGCTTCGACCCTTCCATCAACCGCGGGTTGGCCACCAGCACCTCGTGTCCCCACTCGGTGATCACGTCCTGCACCCAAGCCGAGTGAGTTCCTACTTCGATCACTACCCGCGCCACGGTCAATGCCTGGAAGAACTCCCTTACATCTTCCTGCGTTGTCCGCAACTGTCCTTCGGCCAGCGTTTCTCCCTCCAAACCAAGAATGCAGTACTGACTCCAGCGGTCCCCAAGATCCACTCCCACCGTCAGACGATCTCGATTGGGGCCAACCGTGTTTCCCCTGCGATTTTCTTTTGCGCTCGTCGACACCGCCGGCGCATCCAGTTTTCCCGTCAACTTTCCCAGGACTTCCGCGAGTACTGCTTTCACATCTCGCTGCACTGGACCTCGCCCTTTCGTCCGCTTCAAGGTTGGTTCACTCCGCTGCAAAGACTTGCTATGCTTCTTCAAGGTCGATCTCCTTTTTCATGTGATTGCACGTTGAGTGCGTTGATCACCGCTAGCTTAACGCCATCCGTGATCGGGGATCGACCTTCTCATGCCATCTGATAACAGCAGTTACGAAAATGACGCTCACTTTGCAATAGCCAATGGGCGTACGCGCTCGACCAGTTGTTGCAGAAATTCATCACGGTGCATGAACATTGCAAAATGCCCTCCATGGATCAGCACAAACTCCTTGCGGGGTGCCTTCATGGCCTCGACGTACTGCTGGGCCAGCGCCTTGGGAGTGGTGAAATCTTCCTCGCCCTCAAAAACAAACATCGGAGTTGAAAACTCAAGGCCAAGCTCTGCCATTCCGAGAGATTTGGTCTGCGGCACGAGCACATCTGCAAGGATCTGGCCTTGGAACCAGTCGTTAACGTTCTGTAGTGAGCCCCCAGGAGCAACCAATGCAAGCCCAGTCGTTCCGTAAAGGAACTCGTAGGAGCCTTCAAACTTGTTCGACCACTTGCGCTGAATGCCGTACCCTTCGTAGTTAGTGTAGGGAGGAGGCCCAACACGCTTCAACTCCTCGATGGCCTGCTGGTTTCCGGTCGCCTCCGCCTTCTTCAGCAGCGCGTCGTAGGCCGCCGAATAGTCTTTGGCTTCGTCCGCGACCTGACCCGTGCCTACGTATGCATAGAAAAGATCGGGCCGGGCTCGATCCATTCCCAGTTCAAGGGCCGTGCCGAATGAATGACCGAGGACAATGATTTTGTCTTTACCCAGATGCTTCCGCAGATACTCAGCCACCTCAATCCCGTCCGTGGTCATGCGATCAACGGTCTTTGTGGACGTCACTGATGGGCCTGGCTTTCTAAGAGTTCTGCCGGCACCCCTCTGGTCCCACTGCACCACCGCGAAGTACTTTTCCCACGGAGCAAAAAACAAGAAGGACCAGGGATTGGTGACGTCGCCCGGCCCGCCGTGCAGAAACAGCAGCACGGGACTGCTGCGGTCCTCGCCGCGAATTGTGATCCATTGCTCGATACCGCCAATATTGACGTAGCTGGCCTCGTCAATGCTCTTGGCGGCCGAAAACGCGTAGTCTCGCGCATTGCGAGCTCGGACGAAAGATGACACCTCCTCGAACCTGCGGTATTCCGCGTCGATAGCTGATGCCGCCGCCGAGGGTTGTGTTTTGTCCGTCTGGCCCAGGGTCGGACGATCCACACAAAGAAGTGCAAAGAAGCAAACCAAGATTCGTCTGAACACGCGTTGCTCCTGGATTAAATAAGAGTTGGCTCTTATTCGACAGGGTCTTAAAGACTTAGACGCGAGCAGATTCCCGCGCGGGAGAACCTGATGCTATTGCGGCAGTCCCATCTTCCGCACCAACTCGGCAAACCGTGGGTCGGAACGCACGGGATCGAGTAAGAAGTCAGTCTTCAAACCCAGCAGCCCTAGCTCACGCCCCTGATAAGCAGTGTTGAGCCATTGGAAAGCCTGATCTTTGTCTCCTAAGTTCGCATATAGGGCGGCAATGTCATAAGCAGACGAATAACCTCTATTGCGTTGTGCTTCCCGGGTTTCGATGCCTTTGGTGAGAGCGCCCTTCCAACCCGTTGAACGAAATCCTTGTTCCAGAGCAGAAGCAAATTCTGATGCGTTCCGGTCACCCGAAAGCTGACCGTAGGCCTTCCATTCTTCAATCACCTGCGGGTACATGCGTTTCGCCAAATAAGCTCGGGCTAAACAAAAGTGCGCTCTGGCAAAAGCCGGATTCTCATTGGCCAGCTTCTTACAAACGTCAATAGCCTCATCGTAATGTCCTACCAGTGCCTGTACATATCCGACCTCCACGCTGATGATGGTTGATGCCGGGTCGAGCTGGTGAGCATGTTTGATTTCCGCAACCGCCTCCTCCTCTCTCCCTCCGATAAAGCTAATATCTTCCGCGTACCACTGATGTGTAGTGGCATCGTTTGGATCGAGTTCGAAAGCCTTCTTGAACTCAGCCTCTCCTCCCGCAAAGTCCCAGTCGTACTCGGTCTCGTTGCTGCCCAAAACAGCATGGGGACGAGCCAGGGTCGCATCCAACTCCAGCGCTCTGCGGGCGGCGGCATTCGACTTGGGATAGCTCTCGCTGGGAGTGCCACCGTAGTTCGGCAAGCTGCTGTATGCATCGGCCAGACCCGAATATGCCGAAGCGTAGTTGGGGTCTCTGACGAGAGCTTCATTGAAATAGGAAATTGCTGTATTCAGGTCGGAGGGGGTTCGTTTGTTCCAGTAGTAACGCCCCTTCAAATACAACTCATAGGCATCTGGATTCTGCGTGCCCTGCTTGGTGACCTGCTGCTTTTCGGAAGTGCTGAGCTTGGAACGCAACTTTTCCGCAATGTCGCCTGCAATCCGCTGCTGCAACGAGATGATGTCTGTACTCTTGCCGCTGTAGCGCTGCCCCCAGATTTCGGTGTTGTCCCGAACGTTGGTGAGTTCAGCGCTCACTTCGACGCTGTCCCCGTGCGGCGACACTCGGCCGGTCACCAGTGCGGGTACGCCTAGCTCGTTGCCGGCCTTCTGCACATCAACGTCCTTCCCCTTATAGCGGAAGACCGAGTTGCGCGACTTCACCTTCAGGTCGGGCACATGGGCGAGGTTGCCGATCAATGATTCGGTGATGCCGTCGCCTAGATAGTCGGTATTGGCATCTCCACCCCCATTGGTGAAGGGCAGCACGGCAATGGAATCAATCTGCGATGTCCTGCCAGACCGCAGGTACCAAGCGCCAACTGCCACCAGTGCGAGGGCGGCGATGCAGACGGCCAGGACGACCCAGTACTTGCGATGCTTGTGCGTAGCGCCAGGCGATGCTTGGGTGGCAGCGATTTTCGTGGATTCAGTATTGCGCTTCAGCCGTTGCAAGTCGGTGCGGATATCGGAGGCGTGCTGGTATCGCAGGTTTCGGTCTTTCTCCAGAGCTTTTTGGATGATCTCTTCAAGCTTGGGCGGTACGTCAGGATTCAGCCGCACCGCAGGAACCGGAGTGCGATCCAGAATCTCGCGGAAGATGACCGCAGAACTTTCGCCACGGAAAGGCAAAGCTCCTGTCGCCATCTCATAAAGCACAGCACCAAACGAGAACAGATCAGTGCGGGCATCCAACTCCTTCGCACGTGCCTGCTCGGGCGACATGTAGGCGACGGTGCCGAGCGTAGAGCCGGGACTGGTGAGGTGTTGTTCGTCAATCGTGCGCGTCTCTGTGCTGGCAGAGGCCACCTGGCGCGAAGAACCACCAGCAGGCGCGACCTTCGCCAACCCGAAATCAAGAATTTTGGCGTGCCCACGTTCAGTCACGAAAATATTTGCAGGCTTAATGTCCCGATGGACGATCCCCTTCGAGTGGGCCGCATCGAGGGCGTCAGCAATCTCGATGGCGAGTCCTAGCAATACATCGGTCTCGATGGGTTTTCCTGCTATGCGGTGTTTTAGCGTCACGCCATCTAGAAACTCCATGGCGATGAACGACTGGTCTTCGCTCTTTCCAATCTCGTGAATGGTGCATATGTTGGGATGGTTGAGGGCAGAGGCGGCACGGGCTTCCCGCCGGAACCGTTCTAATGCCTGCGGTTCTTGCGCCACATCGCCGGGAAGGAATTTTAGGGCGACAAAGCGACCGAGGTCGGTGTCCTCGGCCTTGTACACCACTCCCATGCCACCGCCGCCGAGTTTCTCAACGATGCGATAGTGCGAGATTGTCTGCCCAATCACTGGCGCGAATCTTACGAGGTGAAATGGGACAAGTCAATGAAAGTAGAGCGGTTGATCCGCACTTGAATGGATGGTTGGCGTGGCAGTGCGCCGTGAAAGGCGCTGGACTTCAGCGGGTGCAACTCCCGCCCGGGAACTGGTTCGCTCCACCCGGTAGCAATCGAGGCGGCAGCGGAGGCAACGAAGCTGTCGGAGCTCTCGGTGTAAAGGGTCGCTAGGCGACTCCGCGAGCGTGCAGGCCGTAACGTGAGTGGTGTGTCTTGAAAGTCTGTATCAACTAGCCGGTGAAAGTCCGGTCGTGGTAATCGCCAGAGAGCCACGTAGCAAGCTCCTCATGCCCCCGGGCAACTGGAGGTGTGAAAGCGGAGTATGCCTCCGAGGAGGAGGTGCAAGATGGCAGTCCGTACCATAAAGGAAATCCTGCAGCGTCGACATACGGAAAAGGGAGAGCCGAACCACTTACTTTCTGGTGAAGGCCATGGAAGAGGGGAAGAATCTGGAGCGCAACCTCGAAGAACTCCACGGCGTATGGGGAGCGGAATGTCATCACAGCGGATACAGAAACAAGAGAGATCTCCGATGGTCGGTAGACCACAACTACCGTGAGCCCAGCTATAAGCCGCAAGGTGAAATGCGAGGCAACGCCGTTGGAGAAGTCGGAGGAGGCCGTATATCCGTGGAGGGCCGAGACAACACAACTCGGTCGGAGGAGAGGGCCTCTACTTTTATCGTGCTCAGCGGGGAGGTAAGTGATGATGCATGCCGGAAACGGCCAACTCCATCAGATCGATAAATCACGACAACTCCAGCGCAAGCTATACCTGGCGGCCAAGAAGTGTCGGGAGCGAAGGTTCCACGCACTCTATGACCGCATATTCCGGCCCGATGTACTGTGGCGGGCTTGGCAAGAAGTGAAAGCCAACGGAGGCAGTGCCGGCGTCGATGGCGTGAGCCTGGAAGAGGTGGAGCGACAAGGCGTGGCACCGTTTCTTGAGGTAATAGCGGCGGATCTGAAGGCAGGAAGGTACCAACCCCAGCCGGTGCTGCGGGTATACATTCCCAAGCCGGATGGCCGTCAGCGGCCCCTGGGGATTCCGACGGTGCGAGACCGAATCGTCCAACAGGCGTGTCGGATAGTAATCGAGCCAGTCTTCGAGGCGAACTTCCAAAATCAGTCGTACGGGTTTCGACCGAGGCGCAGTGCGGCGCAAGCAGTCCGCGCAGTCGACAGAGTGCTGTTGCGAGGTTGGTGGATAGTAGACGCCGACATCCAAGGGTATTTTGATGCGATCGATCACGATCTCCTACTCACACTGGTGAGGCGGCGAGTGAGTGACCGGCGGGTGCTGAAGCTGCTGCGGCAATGGTTGAAGGTCGGGGTGATGGAAGAAGGGCAATGGAGAGCAACGGAGATCGGATCTCCGCAAGGAGGAGTGATCAGTCCGTTGATGGCGAACATCTATCTACACGTTTTGGATACGTACTGGACAGAACGGTATTCGCAACTAGGAACTCTCTGCCGATACGCCGACGACTTCGTGATCGTCTGCCGAAGCAAGAAGGAGGCAGAGCGAGCACTGGAGATGGTTCGGTGGATCATGGGGAAGCTGAAGCTGACCCTGCACCCCACCAAGACTCATCTGGTGGACTTGGGCAGGGAAGGCTTCGAGTTTCTGGGGTTCCACTTTCATAAGCGAATGGTCCGGAAGACGGGCAAGCTCCTGCCGTACTTCTGGCCAGGACAGAAAGCGATGAAGGCGGTTCGAAGCAAGATTCGGCAGATCACAGGGTACAGCCGGAAGCGACTTCCAATGGAGAGGATAGTGGGCGAGCTAAACCCAGTAGTCCGGGGATGGCAAAACTACTTCTCTGTCGGCAACTCGACGAAGCAGCTGAAAGCCTTGGATCACTATCTCTGGCTCCGAATCCGCCGGTCGTTTCTGGCGCATCATCAAGGTACTCGGGGCCGCTCGAAGAGCGCGTTCTTCCCATCTTGGTTTGCGCGCAGTGGAGTGGAGCACTTCTACCTGCCAGGGTTATGCGGCAACGATTTCGAACGCTCCAGGAAGAAAGAAAGATAATCGGTAAGCCGTATGAGGGAAAACCTCACGTACGGTTTGATGTGGCAGGAAATGGAAACCCGGATATGGTGGAGCTAATGAGGCACTCTCAGAGGAAACGGAGAGCTCCGGCTAGGCTCGATCTACGTCCCATCGGCGCCATTTCCTGACCCGACAACGCTAAGCAGGCCCCGGAAAAACAATTGCAGGAGCCGACCTTACTGTTACACGGGAAGGCCGCTGGCAATGGAGGCAGACGAGCGAACAAGCTCCATTGAACCTGCCGGGGTAATGATCTTGTCAGGTATGTTCACGACGCAACCTCCGCACAGGCCAGCTCACAGGAATGCTAGCCAGCGACAGGTTCCCTGTGGCGCTCGCGGTTGAATAATTCCTCGCGGCCCTGCATCTGGGAATAGTTACGATTCTTGATCTTAAGCCATGTGGTTCGCTGGGCCTCGGTGACGTATCCCTATGGCGTCCATAAGCCTTCTAAGGCTTCGCCAAGCGGCACAGCCTTGCAGCGATGTGTACGACAGCGGAAATGCAACCAGGCAGCGGAATCATCATTGGAAGGTTGTAGCTGGGGGAAGGGGAGGTCACTATCGTGCACCTGCCATGGGATTTGATAAATACAGTTTTCGCTGTAGGACGGCGGGCCAGACTCAGCCGCGGCATCGGGGAACCCCCCAATCGGTGTATCAAAGGGAACGGCGAACTATTGGAGATGAAAACTGCGTAAATCAAAAACGGGCTCACACTCGCTCACACTTCTCCGTTCCTGAACGTTCCTTACGGTGTTTTTGTGAGTTTGAACAAGATCGTCTATGCCTTGTCTGTCATGTAGTTAACAACTTCCGGCATTCTCATAACCCAAAGGTCGGTGGCTAGATCAACCACGCACCTGCCATTCCATGACTGCGTTCCACCGCTTGAGCGGCGGTGTGCAGGGTAGGCGAACCGCACCGGCCAGATCGTAAACGACCATGGTCTGCCCTCAAGCCAAGTAAGAATGCTACCTCAACAGGGCAACAACGAGATGTAACTGATTGATATCAAACGGTCTCGGCGGATGTCGTTTGGTCCAAAATGATACCGGACAGCATTTGTTATCGTCCCCTTAACGTCCCAACAATTAAGGCGCACAAAAAATTCGATCAAAAACAAGCCGCGTTTCAGAGGATCGCCAGCGGTAAGCCTCGCCCCGGCCCTCTCAACTTGCCTGATTTATAGGTCGCGGTTGGGCTTCGCTGCTCGGACGTTCACCTCTTGGCGACACGGCTGGCCAGTCTGCTCTCCACGCATCAGGACCTGTAGCGTTCAGGTATCTGATGCGTATGGGCATCGCCCCAAGTCGGTCAGAAAGTCGAACTTCACTGCGAATCGGCCACCAGTCGTACAAGAAAATCTCGAGAGGGCGCCACATAGAAACCCAGCCCCCGATCGTAAGGCTTTCACGAACGATCTCACCAATGCGGTTGCCCTTCATCAAAGCAGCAAGAAAATCGCCCAGTGCAATCGCCGACGTTAGAGCAACGAGGCCGATCACAAGGCTGGTCCGCCCCACACGAAACAATTCGCGCAGACGCCGTCGGTATGCTTCAGCGCGCTGGCTGAAGAACTCGTGAATCGCGTCGCGTAGCACAGCTGCCTCGTCCGGGAATCCGGCCTCGCGGTCGAGATCAACCACCAAAGCAAGGGTTGCGTCACCTGGCAACTCCTTGGCCCAACCTACAATGAACTCCTCAGCCTTGGGGTCCAGGTCCTTGTCGCGAAACGGAGAAGGATCGATGGCGTTGAATAACTGCTTCAATTCGCCTACATGCACCTCGATGACCGAGCACTTGGGAGGAATCGGGTCCCCGGCAGAGGTTTTGTCCGTAATCCGAGAGGTATTTGTCACCGCAGACCTCCTTCATCGAAGGCTTCCACGCCTCACTTTTGCGTTCCTGCTCGTCCAACGTGATCCTTGCTCTGTGAAGACGATGGTGCCTTTATGCGCGCAACCGGCAAGTGCCAGCCGAAATGGATCGCCATAACACGAAGAGCGATGCAGAGCGCCGCTCCTGCTGGCGCCGCCACATGAGACGACAGACCTAACATCCTTCCACCAACGAGAACAGCGGCACCCAACAATGCAGCAACTGCGTAAAGTTCGGTGCGCAGCACTGTGGGAACTTCCATGACGAGCACGTCGCGCACGATTCCGCCACCGATGCCTGTCACCATGCCGAGCAGCATCGCCGCTAGCGGCCCCGCATGAAAGGCGAGCGCTTTGTCCGCGCCGGCCACGCAAAACAATCCAAGTCCAGCTGCATCAAACAGTAGTACGGGGCTGCTCACCCGGTCGATAATTGGATACCAAAAGAAGGTGATTAGTCCTGCCAAGATTGATACGGCCAGATAACGCGAGTCACTGATTGCGGCCGGTGGAACAGCCCCAATCAACACGTCACGCGTGATTCCGCCCGCGTTGCCAGCAGCGAAGCATAAGACCAGGACTCCAAAAACATCGAGCCTGTGCTTAACTGCAGCTGTTGCGCCGCTAAGAGCGAACACGAATGTGCCGCCGATATCAAATGATGCAAGTAATGTAGTTACGACATCGTGAGTTCCAACTCCAACTTGACTCATGCAGCTAGCCAGGCATGAGCCGCGACCACCAGCGTCTCTACGCCTGCCTCTAAAGTGGGATGAATCACCGGTGCGAAGCGCGGGTTGTGGTTGGTCGGGAGATCGGCAATTGTGCCGGACCTCTTGGCCTTAGCATACGTCTCAGGATCGGTGCCGCCCACAAACCAGAAGACCGACGGCACCTGCCACTCAATTCCAAAAGAGCCAAAATCTTCGCTCGCAGTAGTTGGTTGAGTGTAATTCACTCGATCCGCTGGGAAGTAGCTTCGAAACGCATCAACCGCACGTTTTGTTGCCTCTGGATCATTCTTCACGAGTGCGTAACGGTCGAGCGGAGTGATCTCCGGCTTCTTAGGCGCTCTGGAGGCGTCGGCTTCGGCATTGACGATGCGTTCGATTGCAGCAAGCACACGTTTTCGGACATCTTCATCGAAAGTACGCACATTCAGCTTTATGACTGCCTCATCGGGGATCACATTCTCCTTTGTACCGGCCTGAAGCGAGCCGACGGTTACAACCACAGCATCGGTTGGAGCGACTTCGCGAGAAACAATTGTCTGCAGGCGAAGCACGGTTGCAGCGGCCATAACAACCGGATCGATGCTCGATTGAGGCATCGAACCGTGAGCTCCTCGACCGAACATTCGGATTTGCAGGCTGTCTCCCGCAGAGGTGATCACGCCCGAGCGAGTGCTAACTACGCCTGAGGATCCGACCATGACGTGCTGTCCCAGTATCGTGCTCGGTTTCGGAAAGCGCTTAAACAAGCCATCGTCAATCATTGCTTGCGCGCCAACACCTGTTTCCTCCGCAGGTTGAAAAAGAGGCATCAGTGTACCTCGCCATGCGTTTCGACTCTGCGCCAGCAATGCGGCTGCTCCGATCAGCCATGTTACGTGCATGTCATGGCCGCAGGCATGCATCACCGGTACAGATTTCCCGTCATGATCGGTGCTAGTTACGTTGCTCGCGTAGGACAAACCTGTGGCCTCACGAACCGGTAGGGCGTCCATATCGGCTCGGAGCATGATCGTTGGACCGTCGCCATTGCGCAGTACACCTACTACTCCCGTCTTGCCAACACCACTCGTTACCTCGTAACCAGCTGCCCGGAGACGGTCCGCGGCAATACCTGCCGTCCGGTTTTCTTCCATCGACAGCTCGGGGTGAGCGTGGATATCTTTGTAAACGGATTCCAGATCGGGAATTAGCGTTCCCAGATTGGCAAGTACGTTCTGCGCTGGTTGTGCTTTTTCGCTCAAACTTCAATACCTCTCTCGATAGCTACTGACAGTTCGCGTTGCCAGCATTTGCAATCGTCAAATACGTGATGCTGGTAGGTGCAAAGCCCACACGGCCAGCGTTGACCGGTTCTCCCTCTAATTGCGGCAGATCGCCGCTGCTCGTCAGCCGAAGCCGTTGTCCATTTAGCTCAACTGTGGTGTCTTCGAGTTGTTTTGCAGTTAGCGTATAGCGTTCGCCGGCTGTGGGCAAATTCAGATCGAAGCTACGCTGCCGGTCAGCGTTAATAACGAGGAGGGTCACGCCCCTCGCCTTCCCTTCGAGGCATTGGGCATATACATAGGTATTGGGCGCGACTGAAACTTGTGGATCGAGCACAGCCGTGCCCATGAGCTTGTGCCAAATAAGACTCGCCCAGTAATTTGGCCTCGGCTCGAAAGTATTCTGATCGAGCAAACCATAGTCGCTCGCCGCCAGCGTGTTGTGCATGATGACCTTCACGCCTTGACGTGCCAAACTGGCATGCTCGATCAGATAACGGAAGGTATCGAGGAACGTTGAAGCCCACGGATTCCCTCCACAAGCTGCATCGGCTGTTTCGGTGATCCACAGGGGCTTCTCAGGTTCAAAGCGGTCGCGAAGACTCGCATAGTATTCATCAATCTTCTCAGGGCGAGAAAGCCATTCCTGTGAAAGTGCGGCTGCCACTGTGGTCTGGCCCTTGTCGCCCATGCTTGCGCATCGTTGTGATGCAGCCGCATACAAATGGTAGGAAAAAGTGCCAAATACCGGGCCGGTCGCTTTTAACAGGTCTTCACTATGCAGCATTCCGCCCATTTCGATCGCGAACGGTCCTTCGCCCACGGACCCCGGACCGAGCAAGATTGTGTCGGGAGAATGTTGTTTCAACCACGGTCCGAACACAGCGATGTCGCGAGCGTAATCAGCAGCGTTGTACCCTTTCGGCGCTCCGCCCATGGCAGCATAAGTCGGCTCGTTCATGAACTCTGCTGCGGCGATCTGCCCTCCAACAGATTGCGTAAATGCAAGCCAGTTGCTGGCTTGTTTTGAATTCCATTTGCCTCGTGCGTCACGAGTGCCGACGCTCGTAGCGAATGAAGTTAGGAGTTTCCCATTCACTGCGAGCACGAAATCGATGACACCTTTCCATTCCTTTCGCGTCAGCACACCGCTGAACCCCGCGGGTGCCTTCTCCTGTGAATTGTCTGAATTCGCGAAATAGATCGAGTTCGCCCACGTTCCGCTTACTCGTACATAGGTAGGCCCAAGCGCTGAGGCGAGTTTACGCAGACGGGGATTCGAGAGATCGATCGGCGGGCGATACTGATACATGTTCGGATCCATGCCGGCCGGCGTCGAAGCAGACTGTGCAGGCTCTGTCGCTCCTGCCGTTGCCGCGTTCTTGCTGGGGTATGGCTTCCAAAAATTCCCGCCGGTCACCTCCGCCATTTCGATGTTGTACGAAGCAAATCGCTGATTCACGGTCCCAATGCGGGGCATCTTCGCTGGATCGAGTGACACAGCTTGGGCTCGAACCTGGGGCGGCACAACAGAGGCCAGAACAAGCACGACTGCAGCTATGGCAGAGCGGAACTCTACGGCAACAAACTTACAGGGCATTTGACACCTCTGTGCGAAAGAGCGAGGCAGGAGGGCGGAATGAAGGTTTGACGCCCTTAGACAACTCACAGTTGGCTTCGTGCCTTGTCCGCGCTGCGCTCTATCTTAATGAATGGTGCTTGGGTTTGGTACGCATATCACGTTCTAGGCTGGCAAGCCGAATAGACCAGCACGTTTTGTTGTCGGTCGGCGCAACTACTGCAGCGTATGCACGTTGGAAACTCAGAGCAACGGAGCGTCTCATTTCTTTGGCCGAGTAGCGCGCGTGCACAGGGCACGCTTGAGGAACTTTGGAATCAGATTTGGAGCGTATACTTCGACGAGAAGGTACACGAGGTGCATTATGGATGCTGCAACAAATCTGCAAAATATGAAGAAGCTGGATGATTCGTGGAACGCACAGGACTTACAAACATTTCGGAAATATCACGCGAAGGATTGCATCGTGCGCTGGCCGAATCAGCCGCCCACACACGGCATAGACGCCCACGAACAGGAGGCGATTGCATTCTTCAAGACGTTCCCTGACCAGCATCTCATCAACAATCCATACAAGATCATGCTGGCCCAAGGCGAGTGGACGTGCACTGTGGCCGATTTCAGGGGAACGATGACAGGTCCGATGACGATGCCAGGCGGAACGGTGATCCAGCCCACGAACAAGAGTTTCCATGTGGATTTCTGTACCGTTGCGCGCTGGAACGAACAGGGCCAGATCGTGGAAGAGAATCTTTTTTACGATCTCATGGGCATGCTGAAGCAAATAGGCTTGATGCCGAGTCAGGCGCAAAAGGCGGCGTAAAGACGAGCGATCCAACGATGGCCGAGCGGATGCCAGCGTTGTTCATTGGGCACGGGAATCCGATGAATGCGCTGCTGGTGAACCCTTACACGCAGCGGTGGGCAGCGATCGGCGCGACCCTACCGAAGCCGAAGGCAATACTTTCAGTGTCGGCCCACTGGTACATCGAAGACGCAGCCGTCACCGTGAGCACCGCGCCGAGGACGATCCACGATTTCGGGGGCTTTCCGCGCGAGCTATATCAGGTGCAATATCCCGCGCCCGGTGATCCCGACCTCGCCGCGCGCGTCCAGAGATTGCTTGCACCTGTGCCGGTGCGTCGCGACGACCGCTGGGGTCTCGACCACGGTACTTGGTCGGTTCTGCGCCACGTCTATCCACAGGCCGATATTCCAGTGGTTCAACTCAGCATTGATGAAACGCAACCACCCTCGTTTCACTACGAAGTTGGCAAGCGCCTGGCGGTCCTACGAGAAGAAAACATTCTCATTCTTGGTAGCGGCAATGTCGTGCACAACCTGCATGCCTATGCATGGGGACGGCATGCCCCAGAGCCGTATGACTGGGCAATTTCGTTTGAGAACAGAATCCGCGAACTGCTCTTCGCCGAGGAGTCACACCCCGCTGATCAATTACGAGAATCAACTCGGCACGGAAGCCGATCTGGCGGTACCTACGCCAGACCACTACCTGCCGCTCTTGTATGTGATCGGCACGCGCACGCCTTCGGAGCGTGTTGCATTTCCAGTAGAAGGCGTGGATGGCGGATCGGTTTCGATGCTTGCACTGCAAGTGGGGTAGGAATGCGGGAGCAACGGGGTCGAACCTGCGCGTCTGCCGTGAGCCAACAGTTTGTCGAATTGTTTTTTCTGAACTCCAGGCGATCTCAAATTGCCCGTCGCGAAGATGATGAATCTACCGGTAGAAGCACAGGCCCATGCCTCCATTGTGCTGAGTTGACGGTGCAATATCGGAGACAAGATCTGCGATGAGACGGGTCACGAAGTGGTCGAGTTTCGCAGCTCTAACTCTTTTTCTGTATTGGTTGCCAATCGGAGTGCATGGCAAATCAAATGAGGGTTAGGCGATCTTTGCTTCCTCGTCACTAAGAGGTGTAATTTCAGTTTCCGCTTTTGCCGCGTCTGCTTTGGTCGGCGGTTGGAGCGCAAACTGACAGGAACCTCTGGCTACTTCTCTCCCCAATGCATGCAGTTGCTCGGTCAATTGCGCGTCTTGAGCGACACCCTGTTTATCGAACGCCTTCCAGGCTTGCGCAATCGGCATCACCAGAGGAACCGCCCAGCCTCTGAGCGCTCGAACTACAAACTCCATCGTGTTTACGGCTTGCAACCCTTGCATACCTCCAGCAGTGCTGATGAGGCCAACTACCTTGTCTGTTAGGTAAGGAGGATTTCGGTCGCCCAGCAGCTTTAGCCAGTCCAGCGCGTTCTTGAAAGAGCCACTTATCGTTCCGTTGTACATCGGACTGCTCCATATAAGACCGTCCGCCTTATGGATTGTGTCGCACATCCCACGCACGGACTCGGGTGGATTGTTTTCAGTGCCAGGGTCATACATCGGCAGAGACAGTTGTCGAATATCAAGAAGATCCGTTTTCGCACCAGCCTCAGCCGTGCCTTCTAATGCGATTTTGAGGGCAGCCAAACTGCTGGAGTGCTGTGCCAGTGATCCTCCCAGACCAACTACTGTCAGTTGAGATTTCATATCCGCGTTCTCCTTAATATGCGCATTGTTTCCGGGTGGAAATGCTAGCACGAGTTACGCCGCCACGCGCACCGCGCCTCCTAGCGTATGGGCGACTCAACAAACATCGTTTGGCCAATTCAGCAAGCCAGCGAGTCTCTGTGCATTGCTCAAATCATTCCCCTCGCGGTATCCTCATCCACCCCACGGAGGATCTATGCTTAGGTCTTTTGCTCGTACCTTTGCTTCGTCCGGGATCTTTCTACTATTCCCACTGTTCGTTCAGGCACAGGCTTTGTCTTTTTCTGTTGGCACTGCCACCGCCGCTCCGGGCCAAACATCAACGGGCTATTTGGAAGTCCCTTCTGGTGTCGACGCTGCTACCAATATTCCCGTCATCGTCATCAACGGCGAAAAGCGTGGTCCTGTCCTAGCTCTTGTCTCTGGCGCCCACGGTACTGAATACACCTCCATCATTGCGCTTGAAAAACTCATCAACCTACTTGATCCCTCTCAAATCGCCGGCACCGTTATCCTTGTCCCACTCGTCAACATTCAATCCTTCGAACAAAAGGTCCCCCATGTTAACCCCGTCGATAACAAGAGCATGAACCGCTTCTACCCTGGGACAGCCCATGGGACGCAAACTGAACGTGCGTCGTTTCTTATCACCCAACAAGTTGTCGATCGATGTGATTATCTTATCGACTACCACGGCGGTGATCTCGACGAGAGTCTCCGCCCTTACGCGTACTGGGCACCTACTGGCAAAGAGAACCAAGACCGTATATCCAAAGAGATGGTCCTCGCCTTTGGACTCGACCACATCATTATCTGGCGCGACCGACCGACCGACATAGGTGCCACTCGCTATCTCGACAATACTTCAACTGCTCACGGCAAACCTTCCATCGTCGTCGAAGCTGGTTATGCGGGGATCGTCGAAGCGGATGACGTCGCCCTCCTCGTCGACGGAACGATCAGCACAATGCGCGCTCTCAAAATGCTTCCAGGCGTCCCTCGGTCCATCGAGAACCCCGTCTGGCTCGACAGAGTCGTGGATGTCTTGTCCGACGGCTCTGGCATTTGGTACCCGCTTGTGAAGCGTGGTACCTATGTTCAAGAGGGCATGAAAATCGGCTTCGTCACCGACTATTTCGGCAAGCTCATACTCGAAGCTCGCGCTCCCGTCTCCGGTGTCATCTTGCACATCAACGCGGTCCCATCACTCAAAAAAGGCGACAACATTGCAGACGTCGGCGCCATTGCGACCCACGCCCCCTAAATTTAATCTCATTTTGGCTAGAAACACTCGATGGTTCTCTTCTTGGCCACATAGACCAACTTCGTTCCGCGATTGGACCATGCATTGGAGGCCCTTTACTTCACGCCGTTGTATTCCTCGTCGGTAACAGGTTTCAACCAAACAGTTTTTCCTTTTTGAGTCGGTGTAACCGCGATGTAGGCAAAGCTGCTATTAGGCCCTGCTCCGTGCCAGTGCTCTACACCGGGAGGGCATTTGATCACATCTCCCTTATGGACGATCTGTATCGGCTTTCCCTTTTCTTGGTAATAGCCCGTGCCTTCAGTGATGAGCAGCACCTGACCTCCCGGATGGACATGCCAATCCAGCTTTGCACCGGCACCATAAACTGCTTGAGCGATACTGGAATCGAAGGTACTGTCTCCAACATTAAGCTCACTGAGCCAGATATTCCCCGTGTGATTTTTTGCGGTGGACAGTTCACCTTTTGGGAAAGTCGGCTCCATCGTTTGTCCTTGGAACCGAGAGGCGAATAAGAGGCTTACTGCGAAAGCGATAAGGCGAAGTCTTGTTCTCATGCTTTACTTTCTCCTTTTTGCTTCATATGGCACACGGCCAATTGAATAAGCTGGAGCCGTCTCAGAAATCGGCGCGCATCCCCGATTCGGTAGCTAATTGCATTACATCCAGTCGCGCTTTCAAGGATCCGGAACGGCGCGTGCCGAGCCATCGGGGTGAAAATCGAAGATCAAATCCTTGCTCGGATCGTAACGCGGCCAAGGCGGCAAGCCCGCGCCATTCGGATCGCCGCTCTTAGCGAAGTTGACCCAGTAGCTTTGCGCCATTCGGGAGACTTTCAGATCCTCCGGCGCCGGCGGGAGTGGCGGGCCAAAGCCTCCCGTGTCCAAAGTTCCGAAAACGAAGCCAATCTCGCCGCCGTGCGGGGCACCGGCCCGCATCCGTTCCCGCATCGCCGCCTGAACATAAGAGAACCGGTAGAGATAGACGGGCGAACCGTTTGCTGCGAAGGCGCTGGCCGCGAAGCGGGCTGGTTCAGCTTGCCCGAAGTCGTCGTTGGCCTCTGCTACCAGCGTAGCCACATCTGCCGATCCGTCGGGATCGTAGGCTGCCTTTGCCTGACCGCTCCACTGACCAAAAGTCTTTGGCACCACCAATCAGATGAAGACTAGTCCTTGGCCGCCACCTGATACTGCTCGATCTTTCCATCCGGCATGATGCGTTCCCAGATTTCCAAGGTCTTCTGCGGAAAGTGCGCTTCGAACAGCCGGAAGGTCATGCCGCCGCGTTCCTGGCGTATGGTTTGGGAGTACTCCTGCGGTGCGCCGAGCGGGCCTAGGCTGCTGGCGAAGTCTTGCAGCGCTTGCCCGGTGAAGTAACTGTTCGCGTTGTCGGTAAGCAGCGAACGGTCGATCTTCCCCTGTTGCAACCCTTCGAAGACGGCGCGGGACTGCTGTTCTTCTTTGCTGGCATCGTCGTGCTTGAAGAGCAAGGGCGCGATTTTGCGGGCGATGGCGGCGGAGGCATCCACGGAGTCCTGGTTGGTGAGCACGACCACGGCAACTCCCTCATCGGGAAAGACCATATTGTCAGCCGTGAAACCAGAGACCTCTCCTCCATGTTCAATGGCGCGGCGCCCCGATTCCTGTCGAACAGAGACGCCCAGCCCATAACGCGTACCCAGACCGTTCTTCAGCACGACCTCGGTTTCCATTTCGCGATAGGAGGCGGGCTTCAGCACGGTCTGGTTAATGATGCTTATGTCCCATTCGGCGAGATCCTGCGCCGGCATCGCAAGTTCACCGGCCGCGAAGAGCCACCCCTTGCCTTCCTTGGGAGCCACTCGCGGCGGGCTCAGCGCGTAGCGCAGGTAGCCGGCGGGATCGGTTTCTGTAAGACGGTTCTGGTCGATATTCATTACACCCTGCATCTTTAGAGGCGAGAAAATGTACCTGCTGAGGAATTCGAGCAGCGGCATGCCGCTGGCCTTCTCCACGATGAGGCCGGCAATCACGAAGTTGGTGTTGCTGTATTGCCATTGTGTGCTCGGGTCGAAGTCGAGCGGCTTGCGGGCCCAACGATCGAGGATCTTCTCGGCAGTGATCGGCTGCAGCATGAAAGGTGGAACATAGTCCTGCGGCCAATAATCCTGATAGCCCGAGGTATGAGAAAGGATCTGGCGAATCGTTACTTCGTTGCCTCGCGTGAGGTTGGGAACGAACCGGGAGACGGGATCATCGAGCGAGAGTTTGCCTTGCTCAGCAAGAAGAAGGATAGCGGCAGCAGTAAATTGTTTGCTGATGGAGCCGATGCTGTACCGCATCTCGGGCTGCGCTGGCGTGGACGGGTCTAGACGGGCCTTACCGTAGGCTTGGAGGTAGGTAATCTTTCCATCCTGCACGATGGCGATGGAGGCACTGGGGACGCCCGTGCTGGTGAGGGCTTTACGAGCGATGGCGTCGATCTTGGCTTGAAGGTCCGAAGAGGGAGCGGGTTGGGCAGCGCCTAGGGAGGCAAATAAAAGGCCAACTCCAACGAGTTTGAGCAGTTTCGAAACCTTTAGCATGGCTTGCTCCGTGGGGGCGAAGTTTAGCACAGCAGATTCTGGCGGACTTCGCATCAACGATGACACTCGAGGATCAGAAGTGGAAACCGGAAAACTGGCTCCGATGACATTGCGAGTGTGACGATCTTTTCGACATGTGCCTGAACTGCATCACACATCGACAACTAACTGACTTGGTACAGTGAAAAAGTAGGTGAAACGCAAAAGATTGGCTGTCAAGTTGGTAAAGGAAAAGTCGGCATCCGCACGCGCCGCCTGCTCATACCCGACACATCACCGGCCTCGAAAGCTTGCTAGTGATGGATCAACGTCTTCTCCCTTTGTTTACTGTTGCCGAAGGCATTTTGCACGCTCTCCGTACGAGAGGTAACGATTGCCGCCTTCTCACCGTCATCGGCGGGGCAGGGCGCGCCGGCCGCCTGCCACTCTTTGACCTTCGCTGCAAATTCGTCGTGCGACATCGGAATAGGGTCCCGGCCTTCACCAGGATTCCAGCCCCACGCCACCAATTTGTCTTCCGTGAGGTGCTCGACGAGTTGATCGAGATTACGGTTCTTATTTTGTTTCCGGTCCTTAATCGCACGGCAAATCTGTCCGTCCGTCAGGCCCTGCCAGATCATCGGCATGTTCGGCGAGGGAAGACCCCAGTTCGGCGCGCCGGGGGGCATGTGTGCGCCCGCTGGATTGTGGTCCTGATGGCAGGTGGTGCACTTTTCAGCGGTCACCCCATGACCTTCGGGCCCCCGTCGCACGTTCATGCTGTGTGGATGACCATCGGCTCCTTGGCGGGGGAAGTCACCCTGCGAATGGCAGTTCATGCAACGCGGATGGCGCAAAACTGACACAAATTCGGCAAAGAGGGCTCCGCCGCTTGCCGCCGGAGTTGCGGGAGCCGTAGCTTTAGCGGCAGGCCGTTCCGCCGCGCCGATCGGTCGTGAGACCGACATCCTTACGGCGAAGAACAGAACAGCGACAGATAAGAGGACTGCAGTTTGCGAGTGCTTCATACCGCCTCCATCAAACGGATCGGCAGCTTGCGGACCCGCTTCCCGGTTGCGCCGAACACTGCATTCGCGATAGCCGGGGCCGTGCACGGAACCCCCGGCTCTCCAATGCCGCCTGATTTCTCATTGCTCTCCACAATATGGGTTTCAATTTCCGGACACTCATTCATACGCATCACGGGAAAGGTGTGGAAATTCGTCTGCTGCAAGCGACCGTTCTCGAATGTGAGCTCCTGATAGAGCGCGGCCGAGGCACCGAAGATTGCGCCGCCCTCCAACTGGGCTGCGATGATCCCTGGGTTCACATAATGGCCGCAATCGACGACGCTCACTATCCGATGCACCCGGACCTTGCCGTCCGTGACGGAGACTTCAGCCACTTGTGCGTTATAGCTCCCAAATGCAAAGTGCACTGCAATTCCCCGCCCACGGCCTTTCGGCAAGGGCTTACCCCATCCTGCTTTTTGAGCGGCGAGATCAAGTACCGCGAGATGCCGCGGATGCTTCATCAGCAAAGCGCGCCGGAACTCGTACGGATCCTTGCTCCCGAGGGCGGCGAGTTCGTCAATGAAACACTCAGTAGCGAAGCCAGTGTGCGAGTGTCCCACCGACCGCCACCATTGAACCGGCACGCCGACTTGGGCCTGGTGAGATTCGACCGACAGGTTCGGAATCTCATAAGGAAGATCGTCAACGCCCTCGACCGATGCGGGATCGTATGCCTTTCCCTTCATCATCATGGCCTCGAACATTGTCCCCGACATGATCGATTGACCTACCAGCCGCGATCTCCAACTGACTGGGTTGCCACTCGCATCTACACCACCGACGATGGCATGGAGGAACGCCGGGCGATACCAGCCGCCTTGCATATCGTCTTCGCGGGTCCAGACGGCCTTTACTGGAACTCCCGCAGCCTTGGCCACATAAACGGCTTCGACCACGAAGTCGGACTGCGGCGTGGCTCGACGGCCGAATCCACCACCCAGATATGTGGTGTGGATTTGGACTTTCTCATTCGGAAGGCCGGCGGCCTTGGCCGCGGCAGCACGGTCCACCGTCTGGAATTGTGTTCCAGTCCAAATCTCGCAAGAGTCTGCCCGCAGATCCACGGCACAGTTCAGAGGCTCCATCATGAGATGGGAGAGGTAAGGTACTTCGTAAACAGCTTCAATCTTTTGAGCAGCCTTCGCGAGCGCGGCATCCGGATCGCCATCGCGGCGTACACTCGTTCCCGGCGAGTTGGCTTGTTCTCGAAATTTCTGCATCATCTGGCTCGTGCTGAAAGAAACCATCTCGCCTTCGTCCCACTCGATACGAACCGCATCTCGCGCCACTTTCGCTTGCCAAAAGGTGTCCGCAACCACAGCCACGCCTGACGGCACTGCCACGATCTTGTGCACGCCTTGCATATTGCGGGCGCGAGAGTCATCGAAACTCTTTACTTTTGCCCCAAAGACAGGAGCACGGGCTACGACTGCGGTAAGCATGCCCGGATTCTTAATATCGATCCCGAAGACGGCTTTGCCACCGATCTTTTCGGGAGTATCGAGCCGCTTTATCGGTTTTCCAATCAGCCTGAACGCCTTTGGGTCTTTCAGGGTGACCTTTGCAGGTGGCGTCATCTTTGCCGCGGCTTCGGTGAGCTGACCGTAACTTAACTTCCGTTTCGTGCCGTCGAGTACTGCGCCGGACTCCGTCCGCAGGGTCGCCGGATCAGCATTCCATTGCTGCGCCGCGGCGGCGATTAGCATGGCGCGGGCGGCCGCTCCCGCATTGCGATATTGCTCAAACCCAGACCATACGCTTGAACTCCCGCCAGTAATTTGCATCCCAAAGACCGGGTGGTTGTACTTTGGATCGACCGGCGCCGATTCATAGGCAATCTTGTCCCAATCCGCATCCAACTCTTCTGCAAGAAGCATTGGCAATGCCGTATAAACACCCTGGCCCATCTCCGAGTGGTTCACAATCACGGTGACTCGTTCATCGGTGCCGATGCGCAGGAAGGCATTCGGCATGAAGACACTCCCTGGTCGCTCTTCCGCGGCCGCCAACCTACTCGCACCGGGAAGATACCAACCGATCAGCAAACCTCCACTGGCCGCAACTGAAAATCTCAGGAATTCGCGTCGTTCCATCTGGAGAGTGCTCATTTTGTTCCTCCTACGGACATCATGTCGGCAGCCCTATGAATCGCCTTTCGGATCCGGGGATAGGTGCCGCAGCGACAGATGTTGCCCGTCATTGCCTGATCGATATCGTCATCGTTTGGTCGTGGCTTTTCGCGAAGCAGTACCGCCGCGCTCATCAATTGTCCCGATTGACAATAGCCGCACTGTGGTACGTCTTCGGCAATCCAGGCGCGCTGCAAGGGATGGCCCACGTCGGGCGATAGGCCTTCTATGGTTGTCACTTCCATGCCGGCTGCGCGTGACACCGGCGCGACGCAGGACCGCACCGCCTGACCGTTTAGGTGGACGGTACAGGCACCACATTGCGCCATGCCACAGCCGTATTTGGTTCCCGTCAAACCAAGGTTATCCCGCAAGACCCATAGCAGAGGAGTTGAGGGATCGACATCGAGGTTTACGCGCTGTCGGTTCACGTTGAAAGAAATCATCGGAACACCTCCGTTAAGGCAAGAAGCGGATGAAATTGTGAAAGCAGCTGCAAATCTTACTCCAATCTGCCAACGCTCACGACCGATTACGAAAAATATCCGCGCTTACAGCTCCTGGCGTATAGGCCGGAAAAGGATCTCAATCCTTTTTGCTCTGACAACTTCGTAAGATTCTGCTGCACGGGATCGGGGACGTCCTTACTTGAACGTTTCTCGGGCGATCGGGACAGCGGTTATCGCGTTGGGCCACCCTGTGTAAAAGGCCAAATGCGTGATTACCTCCACCACTTCATCTTTGGTTACGCCATTCTCGCGTGCCCGTTGAAGGTGAGATCGCAGCTGCTCCGGCCGATTTAGAGCAATCAAGGCGGCGACTGTGATGAGGCTACGATCTCGCTTCGAGAGTCCTGGACGTTCCCAGACATCGCCGAATAGTACGTTGTCTGTTAACTCGGCCAACTTGGGATCGAAGTCGCCGATCAGTTTCTGTGCTGCAGAAGGCTCCTTAGTCATGCCTGTAATTCCTCCTGATGTCGACTGAGAATTCCTGTACTCTTGGTCGCTCACCTTTTCCATCCATTCGACAGTTTTGCCATGGAGACTTTCCTGAATAGCAATATGAGTCATGCTCGCGCTTGTCGTAGCTCCGTGCCAATGTTTCACGCCTGGAGGAATCCAGACGACGTCACCTTGCCGCAGTTCCTCGACCTGACGGCCCCATTGCTGAATCCAACCCGTACCCGCGGTGACGATCAAAGTTTGACCCCGAGGATGGTTGTGCCATGCTGTGCGAGCTCCAGGTTCGAAGGTGACGCGGCTCCCAGACGTGTGCGAGGGCAGGTTGTCTCTGAAGAGAGGATCAATGCGCGCCGAACCGGTGAAGTGTTCCGCTGGTCCCTTAGCAGAGGGCTGCGAGCCACTCCGTATGATTTCGACCGTCTGCGAGCTTTGCACCTCGGGGGCGACAGGGGCTGGCGGACCTCCCGCTTGAGCGAAGCTGGCCTGCGAAGCGAACGATAAAGAGAACGCCGTGACTGTTGCGGCGAGCAGTTTCATCTCGTCCTCCCGATTCAGCCATTCATGGATGAAATATATGAAATTTTCTGAACGCCTTCAATCCAAACCGGGTTATTCAGCGGCCTACTAATTTCTGCAGTTCCTCGGGATACCGAGCGCCTTGAAGCGGGATTTTTGCGGCAGCCGCTTCCAGTTGCCGAAGATCGTCAGGCGAGAGTTCTACGCTAACTGTTCCGAGGTTCTCTTCCAGCCGATGTAGCTTCGTTGTGCCCGGAATGGGAACGATCCACGGCTTCTGCGCAAGCAGCCAGGCAAGCGCGATCTGAGCAGGCGTCGCCTTCTTCTGCTGGGCGAATCTGCCGATCAGATCTACGACGGCCTGATTTGCTCTTCGGTTCTCGGGCGTAAAGCGAGGCACCACATTGCGAAAATCGCTTTTATCGAATTGCGTATCTTCGCTGATCTTGCCGGTGAGGAAGCCCTTCCCCAGCGGGCTAAATGGAACAAACCCGATTCCGAGTTCTTCGAGGGTCGGAAGTACTTCCGCTTCAGGCTCTCTCCACCACAGCGAATACTCGCTTTGAAGTGCCGCTACGGACTGAACCGCATGCGCGCGACGGATCGTTTTCACTCCTGCTTCCGAGAGTCCGAAATGCTTCACCTTGCCTTGATGGATCAGGTCCTTCACAGCTCCGGCGACATCTTCGATGGGTACATTGGGATCGACGCGATGCTGATACAACAGGTCAATCCGATCAGTCTTGAGCCGCTTCAGCGATGCATCGGCCACTTCTCTGATGTGCTCGGGGCGACTGTCCAAGCCAGCCTGTTTGCCCTTCTCAATCTTGAACCCAAACTTAGTGGCGATCACTACTTGGTCACGAAATGGAGCCAGCGCTTCGCCCACCAATTCTTCATTTATGAATGGACCATAAACTTCGGCCGTATCGAAGAAAGTTACGCCGCGTTCGACGGCTGCTCTGATTAGCGAGATCCCTTGCTGCTGGTCTACGGCCGGGCCATAGCCAAAACTCAGCCCCATGCACCCGAGTCCGATAGCTGACACTTCCAGATCAGTCTTTCCTAGTTTGCGTCGTTTCATTGCGTCTCCTCACAAATCAAATTTGGCCCAGTTACGATGCCGCCCGTGCACGTTGTTGTTCCCGCCATCGCGCTGGGGGAACTCCCTCCCAAGTGCGAAAAGCCCGGACAAAGGAATTTCCATCCACATATCCGAGGAGGTAGGCAGCCTCATTCAACTCGAGGACTGGATTGTTGAGATATTGGCGAGCAAGTTGGTGGCGAGATTCTTCTAAGAGGCCCTGGAAGTTAGCCCCTTCATCTTGCAACCGCCGCTGCAGCGTGCGGGAACTCATGTGTAACAAATCGGCAATATCTTCGATGGTCGGCCGCCGGCCAGTGAGCTTCTGCTGTATGGCTATGCGGACGTGCTCGATGAAGTTCTCGTCTGCTCCGTCTTCCTCCTTCAGCTCTTTCTCGAACTGAGGCGCGAGCACCGATAAAAGCTCGGCATTGCGCGTTACGAAGGGACGATTTGCGTCCACGGTCCGAAATACCATCGCGTTGCGAGGAGTTCCACACACAGCCTCGCAGCCGAAGTGACGTTCAATGGCCTTGGCGTGCGCGCGAGGTTGTAAGAACTCCACGCGTAGTGGTGAAAGTCTTGTGCCCGTGCCATGGCGCGCAATCGAGAGCATCCAGGAGAAGGCGCATTCAATGAGCACTGGGGGTTCGACTTCGGTCGCCAGAAGCCAGCGGAACTGAATGCTCCACTCGCCTTCGTGCTTCTTCTGGAGAATCTTCTCCGGACAGGTGAGCTGTTTATAGCGAGCCATTTGGTCCACGGCTGCGCCGAAGCTCTCGGACGAGAGGGCAGCAAGCCCCGTGAGAAGGAATCGTTCGGTCTTGTTTTCGGTACCGAGCAGAAGGCCGATCGCGGGGCTAGTGCTGACCTCGCCAACGGCACGCCAAAACGCGAATAGTTCCTCGGTCTTAAGCAACACGCGCGCCTTATCTACGTATCCCTGAGGTAGCCCGGCCCTTCGAAGGACCGCAGAGGCCGAGACCCCCAGTTCTTCCAACCTACGAAAAGTGCTGCCGGAAAAGCGAAAGTGCTTGTTCATGGACTCACTCGTTGTGCATGGGTCTTAATTTAGACGTCATTTAGCCGCTCTGCTATGCAAAACACGCCATTGTGCATGCAAAACACGCCGAGCGGTAGTGCCGACGCGTACCAGCGGCGGGGACTTGGGAATGAGACGGCACCCACCGCGAATGCTTCCGGACGCGCATTCCGTACCTTCGATTAGATCGTGGGTGGACATGCGGATTAGTCCTGCCAAGTCTTAGTGCTGTATCTGAAGCGCCCGAAGAGAAGGGCGTCCCCTGAGGTGCGGTGAACGGGCGCTTCAGATACAGCGACTTGAAGGAAGCCGCCCCTCACGGGAGCCTATGGCTCTTGTAAATCATTGAGCAGGTCCTGATGATTTGCGAAGCTGTTGTTGGTGGCTGTGCGCGGTAGTTGCAGCGCGAGGTCGTAGGCGTTGAGGCGGCCGGCAGAGGCCGGAGAGAAGGCTGGCAGGGGATTCTGGGCCAGATGAGATGCAGAGACTTTGTACGCGCTGGAAGCACGAAGATGATTCGAGGCTGTGGTTCCTTTTCATGCAGCGTAATGGTGGAGAGGCGGTGAACGAAGCAGAGGTTGAGCCGCAGCGAAGCATTCGATGACATGGGTGACGAACTTGCCGCGGAAGACACGGCTGAGCACCTTCACTGGCAGGAAGAACGAGCGTTGCGATGAGACCCAGCTCGTGTGCTCCGGAGCAAGGCCACCAGCAGTGGCAAGGCAGCTGCAGTCGCTGATTCCAGGTATGGAGCACGCTGAAGAAGCCGATCTCTGCGCCGAGGTGACGAGGATCGCGAGCGATCTCGAGCAGCGTTGCGGCACTGGCTTGAAAGAGCAAGTTATAGAGGACGCGCTTGTTCTGCAATGCGGCGCGAGTTCACGGGGCAGAGTAAAGACGATGTGCACATAGCGGGTGGGCAGCAGTTCCTGTTCACGCGCCTGCAGCCAGCGCAGACGTGCGTTCGCCTGGCATCGCGGACAATGCCCCAGAATCGACTGAGAAACTGAACGGCACGGGGCATGTGACAATCGTCGAATGCGGGCTGCATTAGCAGCGACAAATCCTGGCGGTCGACGCCTACTGCAGAGTCTTGATGGGGATGCCGAATGGTGCCAATGCCTCTCGTATTACTTTCTCTTCACCCACGGCGACAATTGCGGTCCGAGAGGCCGGGAAATATCTCTTGGCAGCCGCATCCACTTCGGTGCTGGTGGTGTTCGCAACTTTCTGCCCGTAGGTTCCGATTTCTTCCGGGGGCAAGCCATCCACCCAAATGTCTGCCAGCTGGGTGGACAAGGAAGTCCGCGCCTGCAACTGGATCGCATCGTTACCCACGAGGTAACGCTTGGCCTTGGAAAGTTCTTCCCCGGTAGGAGTGGTTGTCGCCACCCGGTTCAGTTCGTATTCGATCTCGTTCAAGCTCGGTGCTGTTACTTCATTGCGAACGTCGGCCCTGGTGACCAACGTGCCCGCCACCCGATAGGTGTTCAAGCTCGAGAATGGCGAGTATGTATAACCTTTGTCCTCGCGAATGTTGGCCACCAGCCGCGAACTGAAACTACCGCCGTAAATGGCATTGGCGACATCGGCCGCTTCGTAATCGGGATCGCCTCGCAAAGGCCCGAAAGTTCCCAGGGCAAGCGTGGTCTGGACCGAACCGGGACGGGACACAACAAAGACGGCATGTTCCGGTGTTCCTGAGGGATGCGAAGGGGCAGCGGGCGGCGTGTCGCCCGCCGCTTTCCATGAGCCAAGCTCCGCCTTGGCGATTTCCATCATTTTGGCGTTATCAAAGTCGCCGACCGCTACCAGAACCGTCTGATCCGGGCGGAAGCGTTGCGCGAAGATCCGGCGGAGATCGGTGGAAGTAGCCGCGGCGATGGATTCCTGCGTAGGGGCGGTCACGTAATAAGGGTGGTCTGCGAACAGAACCTTGGCCATGGCGCGTGTAGCGAGGAAGGCCGGCTGGGACTCACGCTGCTGGAGCGACTCGGACAAATTGCGTTTGGCGAGTGTCACCTCGGCCTCGGGGAAAGAGGCATTCTGCAGAATGTCGGACAAGACAGTGACACCCGTATCCAGCTTCGAAGCTAGAACCGCTGTTGAGATTTCTATGAAATCCTTCCTGGATGCGGCGCTGAGGTCCCCACCCGCGGTCTGAAGGTCCTGCGCAATCTGCTTAGCCGTGCGCGCTTTGGTTCCCTGGTCAACGGTCTTGGACAGCAACTCGGAAATGCCGGGCCGGTCCACCGGATCCGCGGCGAAACCACCACGCACGGCCACGGTGAATGCGATTTTCGGAAACCCGGGTTTAGAAACGAGCCACACGCTCAGTCCATTCTCGAGCTTGGCAGACATTACGGAAGGTACGGGGAACGGCTTCTCAGCGCCATAAGGCGGAAGGTCCTGGGGCATCCGAACTTCCTTCTGCGCAAAACTCAATGAGGCAAAGAAAAAGATTGCAATCGCGATTCTCATCATTGCTGTTCCGCTCCTTGCTTCTTCTTCGACACTGCCTCGCCCTGTGCCGGCACTCGATTAATGATGGTACGGTTGGCACTCACCAGATACTTGGCCGCGAATGTGCGAACCTGGGCGGGTGTGACCTTGGCCAAGTCTTCGGGGATCTGGTAAACCAGATCGAAGCCGCCGTCGAAAAGCACGGCGTGCGAGAGCGCCGAGGCGCGACTGATCGGGATCTCGAGCTGATCGTACCAATCGGATCGCATCTTGGCGACGATGCGATCCAGATCCTGCGGGCTTGGTCCTTTGTCAATAAGTTCCTTAACGGTGGAATCGTAAGCTGCCAATAGCTGATCTTCGGTGACGTTGGAGGGATAGACGATGAAAGACGTCATAAGCGTCGGCCCATTGTATTCAAAGGGCGTGCCGAGCGGCCAATTCACGCCACCGTCCACCGACACCGCAACTTGCTTCTCCTTGACTAGAGCTTGATAGAGCGATGAGGCCTGGCCATTGTGCAGTAGCTCTCCGGTTACAGCGCCGGTGAGCACGTCGGACGAATGCCGCGGCGGCATACGGTAGCCAATGGCCACCGCCGGAACTTTGGAGAACTTGTCGGTCTGTGCAATGCGTCGCTCTGACTTTTGAGGCGGCTCGTCCACTTTCGGCCGTGGTGGACTGTTGCGAGGGGCGACGGCGGCGAAATACTTTTCTACTTTCGCGAAGACGTCATCGGATTGCACATCGCCCACAATCGCTAGCACCGCGTTGTTGGGGGAGTAATATTGCTCGTAGAACGTCTGGACGTCTCCGATTTTTGCAGCGTCGAGATCTTTGAACTCACCATAGAAATTGTGCGCATTGGGGTAAGTGTCAAAGGCTTTTCCGGGGAGATCAATCGCGAAGAAGAGCCCATACGGACGATTGAGAACGTTTACCCGGACCTCTTCTTCAACTACGTTACGTTGATTTTCGAGGTTCTTCGGGGAGAAATCCAAAGTCTTCATGCGGTCAGCCTCAATCCACAGTACTGAATCGAGTGCTGAGACGGGGGCTGTCTCAATGTACTCTGTGTAGTCGTAGCGAGTGTCTCCGTTAAGGTTTCCTCCTCCGCCTTCGATGACGCGGTCCAGCACTCCCTTGGGTGCGTTGGGCGTTCCTTCAAACATCATGTGCTCGAACAAATGCGCGAATCCAGTGCGTCCTTCTGGCTCCAGCCTGAAACCGATTCCATAGCTGACGCATAGTCCAAAGGTGGGTGCGGAGTGGTCCTCGGAGACCACCACGACAAGGCCATTCGCCAACTTCATCATCGTCGTGGGAGCTTTCCACTGTTGGGCCGCAACTGGCGTCGTCAAAGCTGTGGCAAATAACAAAAGCCTACAAAATTTGAGGTGGAACCCATTCATGGTTTATCTCCACTCTTGAGCCCGTTGGGGAAAAGTATTTCCTTTTGCCGGGGATTTTACTCGCGTTGTCCCACTGCGTAAAGTCTTCTATAGACGAAGCTTCAGCATCAGAAATCCAAGCAAGCCCTCGTTGGTCTGGCTTTTCAGAAGTATGATTCTGCTATTCGGAAACAGGCGTCTGGCACGTGACACACGAGATTACCGGGCGGATCGTCGGCCACCCGGAGATAAATCGAAAATCGGGACATGCGGATTAGCCCTGCCAAGTCGGCTTGTCGGAAGGTTTGCGAGCGATTGGTGGTGGATCGGGGCCACTCGTAATCTACCGAGGGGCACCCTCGAGAGCTGTTACGTCGCCAAAGTCTGGCACTCAATGACCCAGCAATCTAGTCGGGAGATCGCTACCTGGATACAGTACCCGCAGGGCTTGGGCAAGGCGGCGGTTGTCATCTAGCACAAGATCGGTCCGTACCTGGCTGGGTTGAAAGTTGTTGGCGGGACAGCGGAATGACTCTCTTCGGCAAATGCGCGCCGCTTGTCAGAGACGCCTGATTGCAACAACTGGCCAGAGAATCCACTGCATGAATCCAATCTTCAGCGCGGGGAGAGGCGAACGCTAGGGAAGCGGTGCTCGCGGCACGTGGCTTCCTTCGATCTGAATGGGTGTGTTCCAGTCATAGAAAATATATTCGGCGTTCTCGTACTTAATGCGTCTGGGCAGGTGATCGTGAAGACCGATACAGATTTGTGCGTCGTCAAGGGGCTGTCCCGCAGCGAAACGGCCAGAAACTGTGCGAGTTGTCGTCCATTCCTGGCACTTCAACCCTTGGACTGTGTCAACGGTTCCCTTAGAAATTCTGGTGTGCTCAAGTAAGTGGCCATAGTCCGGAAGAGGGTAAAGATAGTCACCATGTCGGAGTTTTTCGCACGCTGAGATCACCGGCGCAACATATTCTGAAATCCACTCGGAAGGCTTTTCTTGGGACCGAGAGTAAGATTTGGTACCGAGTTCAAAGGATTCAAACGTTTGGTCACCGGCGGACTGGGATGTGGCACGCCGTAGCCAGTGTCCATGATCGGGGCACACAATTTCAGCCTGTTCTTTGCCTTGGGACCCGATTCGCGACTCCTGCCGCCAACTTGTTACCTGTCGTAAAGCCTGCTGAGACTCCCTAAATTCTCGTTCCCCATCTTTCACGCGATACAGCCACCACAATGTGGACGCGGCCAGAACCACCAATAGGATTCTATAGATCATAATAGTATTACCAGGTCCTCTGTTCGCGGCCAGCATCCCAAAGGTCTGATATTTCAAGAGGTGGATAGCCGAACGATGTTCATGTTCAAAACTTCAACCCGACGATCGCGTTTGATTCCTTCGTAGCCGCTTCGTAGTGCCAGCCTTTGACCGCTTTCAGTGCAGACTCCGCCAATACGGGATGGCCTCCTACATACTCCAACCGACGCACCGTACCGTCCGGACTGATCCAGACCTTGAGTTTGACTGTTCCATGAAGATTCATCTTCTTCGCTATTTCGGGATAGTCCGGCTCTTCACGGTGAGTAACCTTGCGCTCCGTCTGAGCGCTCACGCCGCCCGCGAAAAGCACGATGCACAAAAAAATGTGTTTTAGTTTCGTCATTCCTCGTGTTCGTCCGGCACTGCTAAAAAGCGAGTCGCAATGCAACTTGAATCATCCTGGGATCCCGAGCTCGGTTCACCAATCCAAAGGTCGTTCCTCCCGTGATGTCCCCGTCGGGATTAAAAAATTGCGTGTGATTAAACAGATTGAATAGCTCGGTTCGAAACTCCAGGTTTGTGCGCTCGCCTAGGGCTACAGTCTTGTGGACCGCAAAATCGAAGTTGATAATGCCCGGACCGCAGCACACCGTGCGCGGCGCATTACCGATTTGACCTAGCGGACCATCGACGAAAGACGACGGATCGAAATAGTAGCCACCGGATCTACGCGGATCCAGTCGGTGAAAAGGCGCGACTTGGTCAGGCTCGCCGGGCGCCTCGAAATCGAAGCTACCCATCAGTTCCTGATCCCCGGAAGACGTAATGCGGATTGGAAATCCGGACTGCAATGTAGAGATGGCCGACACCGCCCACCCGTTGAGGATATGCCGGCTCCAGTTGGACACCTTCCAATCTGGGAGGCGCCAGTACCCGCTTAACACGAATCTATGACGAGCGTCGAAAAGAGACAGCGCCCTAGACCTGCGGGGGTCGTTGGGATTAATAGAGTTCTCGAAACTGGAGGCTGTGTCGATCGACTTACTCCAGGTATACGAGGCCAAGAGCTGCAATCCATGTGAAAAGCGCTTGTTCAGTTGCGTCTGCAGCGAGTTGTATGCCGAGTTTGCAATTGGCGCCATGGCGAACAGGCTGCTGAAAACTGGGACACCATCAGGTGGGCAACCCACCCCGGTCGTGGGTTCGCACAGGGGAGAGGAATACCGGCGCAGCCCGACCAAGGTGATCGGGTTAGCATTGGGGCCAGTCACGCTTGGCACCGAACCATAAGGCAAATGCAACGTGACGCCGGGGGGAATGGCACCGGCCGGAATCGAATAGGCGGTGTCTTCGCCAAATGGCCCACACGAGATTCCCGGGATCTGGTTCAAGTCGAGGCAAGTCCGAGCGTCACCAAAGTTCTGATCCAAGCTGGCGAGCAACCGATGACCCTGGCTGCCAACGTACCCGACCTGCAGCATCATATCTCGCGGGAGTTGCCGCTGGATCGTGAAGTGATACTGCTCGGCGTATTGACTTCGCAAGGTATCGGGGAAGTTCCCAAACAAGAGAATGGGACGGAAGAGCGCAAAATCTACCGCGGAGCCCGGAACTGGGTTCGAAAACCCGTTAAACGGATTCGGAGTTACAGTCCCGCTTTGCCCTAGAAACGGCGTGTTGAAAAAGGGATTGCTGATGAATGTGCTGCCGCCAAACGGAGGCTGGGCAGCAAAAGACGCTAACATCAATTCCTCATTGCTATCGTAGAAAATCCCCCAACCCATACGCACGCTTGATTTGCCCGGACCGCCCGAGAGCTTCGCTGGCCAGCCGTCCGTCCAGTTGGGCGACCACGCCAGACCGAATCTCGGGGCCAGAGACTTAAGGTAGTAGTGGGTGAGACCTGCGGAAACTCCCCTGTCACCCGGCAATACCAAGCCCAGCGGGAAAACAGACGCGGCAGGTCCGGTGGGCGAGCAGTCATTCGAACCAAAACTAGCTGCCAAGGGATCCGACGGGCTTAGTTCACACCGATAGATGCTGGTGGCCTGACCGGGGCGGAAGGCCTGAATGCGCTTGCCCGCGTCCGCTTGCGGTGTGTTCAATTCCCAGCGAAGCCCGTAATAGAAAGTGAGGTTAGGCCTAAACTTCCATGCGTCCTGAGCAAATACGCCTAACTGGGTGGTACGGACGTCCACGCCATTCGCGGAACCTTGTGAGTAGGTATCCGGAAGTCCCAGAAGATAATTAGGGACCAAATCCGAGAAGCCCACATCGTTCGGACCACCACCTGAGAATTCGAAGTTTCCGTTGATATTATAGAAGTAAGTCTGGTGAAAGCGTTGGTTGCGAACGTCAGCGCCAAATTTCAGGGAATGTTTACCAACGAGTCGGCTGGCGCTGTCGAACACCTGAAAAATGCCTCCGGTCTGAGCGAAACTCCCGTTGGCATTGTTGCCCAGGGCGAATCCCCCCGCCAGAGAAACAAACGGCACGCCCTCGTGGCTTGGCCCATATCCTGGAGTGATACCCAGGCGCGGGTTGGCGGCATCGGAGAAACACTGGTCTGCCGGCACGGTGGCGCATGAATCTTCTACCAACCCGGTGTGCTCGGGTGAGAGGAATTGTCCTTGCGCGCCCCGGTAGTACACGAAACGGGCTTCATTGGTCGTCTTACCGTCGATCATCCAGTTGTGAGACAGATTGAGCTGCTGGAACCGGTCTCTCGTCAGATTGCCGAATTCAGGAAGGTTCGATCCTGCCGCCTGGAATCGCGAGAAAGGCTCACCGTCAAGTCCGTCCGCTCCGTAGTAGTAAAAACTCAGCTGCTGCTGACTCGTCAGGTTATGGTCCAGACGAAGCGTGACCTGATCCTGCCGAACTTTGGCCTCAGGCACAGAAAGGAATGTTTGTGCGCCTAAATTGGGTGCCGGGACAAATTTGTCCATCAAATCGGCTGCCGTAGGGTCGAAGCACTCGGATGGAATCACGTTGCCCGGAAAAATGTTCGCGTAAGGAGTACCCGTTGCGATCCCGGCTCCTCCGCTTGCCGCGACTGCCGAGTCGCATCCTGGGCGGCTGCTAAGCCTCGTCGCAACAGCATCGTCGCTCAGTACACCCGTGAACGGCGAGCCTGCTGAAAAATCACCGCCCCTTTCGAGCTGTGTAGGCACCGTTACCGGGTCGGATGTAATTCCCTGCCGCAACCTTCGGCCTTCGTAGGATACGAAGAAGAAAGTCTTATCCCGCCATATAGGTCCACCGAGGACGCCACCGAAGTCATTTTGTTTGAAGTCGGGCGTCTCTGGGTCGAAATATCCTTTGGCATTCAGTACCGTGTTACGAAAATATTCGTAAACGCTTCCATGAAGAGTATTGCTGCCAGACTTGGTTATTACATTGATTACGGATCCAGAATTGCGTCCAAGCTCCGCGTCATAGTTGTGCGAGATAACGCGGAACTCGCTGATTGAGTCCGGAGAGGGCTGGATGGAAGGGGAGTTTATGAATTGGTCCCCTGAATTGCCGCCGTTGACGTTGTAATTGTTCGAGCGTGCCCGCCCGCCATTAACCGAAATTACGCCAGGTTGATCACCGCCAAAGAAGAGGTCGGCTCCCAAGGTGCTTTGAACGCCAGGCTGTAGCTGAAGTAATTCGAAGGTATCTCGGGACTTTATTGGAAGTTGGGCTACTTCCAAATCGCCCATAACAACGCCGAGTTGCGTGTTCGACGTCTCAACCACGGAAGTGCTGGTGCTACTACGCGGCGAGAAGTGGGCATCGTTGCTTCCAAGAGCAATTTCAATCCGAATAACTTGTCCGATGCTTGCGCGCACCTCCCGAGTCTGAGAATTGAGGAAGCCATCGGCTTTCACCTCGAGGCTGTAGTTACCAACAGGCAAGGAAGTGAACTCGAAGTTACCAGAATCGTCAGTGGTAGCCGCGCGTATCAGCGAGGTGTCGGGGCTGGTGATAATGACAAACGCACTTACCGCAGGGTGCCCGGAGGGATCAACAACTCTTCCTTGCAGCTCGGCTGTATTTTGTCCCCAGCCGACAGCAGAAAAGAACAAAAAGCATGCAAGGGCGATCGGTCTGCTTACCGAGCGATTCATTGATGTTGACTCCTGGTTACATATTCCGCAGTCAAACGGTAGGAGAACCGAAGTGTCAAGGGCAAGTAACCGAGGTAATGCGGTTATCGTGAATTGTGGAGTGGCGGCCAAATCCACGAAATGGGTTCGACCCTTAAGGTTACGTTGGTGTATCCATTACGCACGTCATCAACTTGCGTGAAGCTCAACGGGAGTATTTTGCTAGAGAGGGCCGGCATTTTGACGGCCTGATTCAAAGACTGGATGCAGTTTCTTGCAACATGAAGCAAGCCACGACAACTATGCTTAGAAAACATCCGTTCACTCTAGCTGGATTCAAGGTTGACACCAAGTTGCTGGTTGGCTTTGCGGACTCGTTCGAGAGGTTCAATGCAAACATTCTCACTGTGCATCTGCGATCTGGTCAAAGCACCGACCATCGTGACATCAACGCATGTGTGCTGCCTTTGAGCGAAACCGCTGTAGCTGGGCTGAAGAAATCAACCTGGTTTGTGCCCCGTCGGACAGTAGTCTATGGAATCGGGGGCGCAAGGGAAGCCACACGGTTCGTAGCATTGGGGATTAACGCCTTACTGGGCACCAGCAGCGATGCAAGTATTCGCATGGCTGTTGAGGCAACTCAATCCCTACTGTCGCGTGGTGTAGGAGAGTGTGGCCGCGTACCGGTCGCAACCCTTGTAAGAATTGATGCGCAGGGGAGGACATTGACTGGCATTACAAAGAACGTAGGTTACGGCGGGATGGCTGTACGCCTCTTCCGAAATGCAGCGCTCCCTCAGGAGATTGTCGTGAATTTTGCTCTGCCGTATTCCGTCTCGTTTTCACTTAAAGCATCTCCCCGTTGGTATTCGGGCAGCCTAGTGGGATTACGATTTCAGCCATCTGCGGACGAAAACGTACTTAGGCGGTGGGTTCACGACTATTCATTACTCGGCTGTACTGACGGACAACCAGTTCGCTCGAGGCATGCATTTGCGTGATCATTCCGCAGGTGTTTTCAGCAGTGACTTCTCGTTTCAACCGATAGTAATTGGTCTCCCCATGACCTTCGTCACTTTCTGCTACCACCTCGCTGCGCTACGATTTTAGTGCGGATTGTTCGCAGAGCGAAATGTATAGCATCCCCGAACCCTCATGTTTGATGGCGCACTCTCATCGGAAGAAAAACGACAGTCTGCCAGTCTGTCCGGTTACAGCCACCCACCGACCGACGCTGGACGTTCTGCTGTGTGCGAGCAAGACAACTTCACTGAGTCAACGTCGTTTCCGTTCAACACTGCTGCAAGTGAACAACCGCCTGAGGTCCTAGGCGCAGATTCGACCGCAATTCTTATTCCCCAAGGCCACCTTACGATCTTTGGAGCTGCGTCAGAAACTCTCAAAAGGAGATGGTTTTGGTATTCAATAGCCGCATCACTATGCTGGACCGCATGGGCATTTACCGCCCGGCTCGGTTCGCAAGAGATTCCTCCCACAACCATGCAGTTCATCTCTGCATTCGGATTTCTGCTGGTCGGGCTAGTGATGATGGCAGTGCAGAAGCCCCAGCTTAAGAAGAGTCTGCGAGGTAACTGTTACGCTCTGATCAGTGGCGTACTGCTGGGGCTGGGTGGCATCGCGTTATACGGCGCGTACCGCGCTGGGGACAATGCTTCCGTCGTCACGGCAACTACGTCGCTCTACCCGGTTGCCACCGTACTTCTCGCAGTCACGTTCTTGAAGGAAAAACTCAATAAACTGCAGCTACTTGGCGTGTGCTTTGCCGTGGCTGCCATTCTGCTTCTCTCTTCATGAGTGGTCTCATGATTCCGACGTGGTTATGGCTATCCGCACTGGTGCTAGTGTCATGGGGTACTCTTGGGCTGTTTCAAAAGTTGGCCATGAACCACATTTCTGCCTCCGCCGCTCTAGTTTGGGCGTCTGCTGGATTCATGCTTTTGCAGCCATTGCTGTTTCCAGGTACCTCGATTTGGGAGTATTCAACGACGAGTCTGGGCTGGGCTCTGCTTAATGGAGTGCTCAATGGCCTGGGTTTTTTAAGTTTACTGGCCGCGATGCGTCACGGCGGCAAAGCCTCGATCGTCGAACCCCTGACTGCGTTATATCCTGTCTTTGTCGTCTTGCTTGCTCCTGCCCTATTGCACGAGAGCATAAGACCGCTTCACGGACTTGGAATAGCATGCGCAGTAATCGGTGGTATGCTCCTTTCCGCGGAAACGGCTCCAGTAGAGTAAGAGGCCAGCCACCGCCTGGCAAGGGCCCCCGCTTAGCTTTATCGGTGGATGAGTTTTGGTACCTGCTAAATTGCATCTCTATCTGTGTCCGAAATCGGAGGCTGCAGAGATGAGCGCACCCAGTCGCCAGTGCCGATATCGACTTGATGGGCGAGTCACTATCACAGTTTTCCGTTCGGCTGAGAAATTTGATTTCTGGGGACGTATATCGGATGTCAGTGAGGGAGGAATGGGAGCCGTGGTTTCCGGGGAACTCGAACAGGGTGAATTTGTCCTCCTGCAATTCTCTCTGGCATCGCACGCTCTGGAATTACGAGCTCGCGTCTGCCACCGGCGCGGATACTACTGCGGCTTTGAGTTTCTGGTCGTGACTGATCTGCAGCGCGAGCACATCAAGCTGGCCTGTGAAGAAATCTCAACCAAAAATGGTCAGGATAAGCATGGAAAGTGTTAGGCGGGCATCTGCGCGCCTCCTGGATTTGGTTCACGCCGGTCTGAACCTGTAGTCCCAGTTCTGAAATCCCGATTAGACGGGTTTCCAAATCACAGCCTGCGGCTATTTTGGTCAGCAAAGCCCGAAGTTCGGTTTATCAGATCGCTGCGTGGCAATCAGCAGTCCGGTGTCAGGGCTTCGGTCGAGGGTGTTGAGGCCGACGGTGTAAGAACCTGTTCAGGAGTTCATCATCGGCTGCTTTCGCAGTTTGACCAGTCTGTTGTGTGTGTCGACCACTGACTCGATCTATCGAGATCAACAGCACGACCGCGATGATCAAGATCACGACAATTACTAGCATTGCTTCCTTTCGCGTGAATGCCAGCAGTTAAGTGAAAAGGCTACAGCACATTGGAATCCGATGTTGAGTGGCCATCTACAATCTCGGCTTCTGCCCTTAGCCAGTCATCGAATCGCATGCCCATGAGTCACTTTTCGACTTTGGGCTTTTGGCGAAGGGCAAGAAGAAACACGACGATTGCCACCAATACAAACACGATATCAGTTTGGTAACTGTCCATACGTGCCTCCCGAATTGGGGCCCGTATCCGAACCTCCCCTTTGATGCCAGTTTTCTACGACCGTTTGTATGTCAATGATTCGTCTAGGAGGCGAGAGGAATTGCGTTCGTTCTGGACGGGTGCTTTCTTAGACAGGAATTCGTCAGGTGGTAGTCATAGCACAGACCACAGAATGAATCCCCGCAGCACTCCACGCAACAGTCCGAACAGATCGCGAATCCGCAGTCAGGGCACAACCAGTCCCGTGGGGAATACGTGACTCCGGCCTACAGGAATTCTTTCCGTTTTTACGGGATAATCCGGATGGGAATGGAGCCGTCGCGCCCTAATTATATTCGGAGTAGGGGAGGGCGCTGCATGGACGAACTGGCTATGATCGAACATCTCATCGCGGTTGGACGAGAAATCTCCGAGATCCGGGCCGCCAATCGTGCTTATTGGACTCGCAGGGTGCATAACAGGCTCGAAAAGGAACTTCACGAGAGACGCAGGTAACGGCTGGAGGAGATCAGAAAAGACTTCCCGCTCTGGTTCAATAACCCGCTGCCTGAAACGAGCATCAACTTTTCTGAACAAGGGGCAAGAGTGGATGGAGACTAGCTAACTTTTATTATGCCCACTACATTCCACTCAGCGCATTTTAGCCACAGCAGCTTTGCCGGAGCGTACCAACGTCGCTTTCACTTAAACAGCTAACCAGCCCGCTCCGATCCCAGCCACGCGGCAACTTCTTTCCGCAGAATGTCGAGTCCGTGCAGAGCATCCTGTATGGCTTGGTTTTCTTCGGGCGTTCCACCGTGGTTCATAGAGAATTCGTGCAACCTCGTACTAAGGCCATTCTCCGCTGCTTGGATCTTCGCGTCCATTTTCGACCGGTCAGTTTCGAGCAGCGCGGTCGCATAAAGCACTTGCCATCCATACTTGGTCTGGATATCCATGTGACCTCCCGCAGCCCCAACGAACTTTTGTAAAATTATTACGAAAGGCAATTGGCAGGTCAATTGAAAACGAAAGTACGCTGGCGTACGTCACTGGTTCTCGCAAGCTAACCTGCGTAGCTACAAAAGGAGCACGAAGTAAGGTGTTTGCTGTATCACAAATTTTCGCGTCTGTAGCATTATTTCCTTCTCACACTGTTTCCGATTAAGAGCTAAAACCCTCAAAGCACAGCAATGGCACGGTTCGTGCTACATGTCACGTTTGGATTCAGAAGCAGGCACATGCCGAGGAGGTAATGGGCCATGCGAGAAAACAGAGAGCAGTGGATGGAGCTCTGCGCACAAGCAGCCAACGAACAAGATTCGCGGAAACTGATGGCGCTGATTCAGCAGATCACTGCGCTCCTCGATGCCAAACAAGAGCGGTTGATTGAGAAAGATTCGCAGCGCTTAAAGTCGGAACGAACTGACTAACCAGCCTTGTGCGCACCAAAAACATGGCGTGCGTTTTGGACACTACACCGATGAAAACAAGCACAGCCGACCCGAGCTCATTACATTCCCTCTCGTGAATTGAGACATTCTACAGCTTCTAGGTTCACGAGAAGGGCGTGAGAAGCCGAAAGACATCAACGCGTGTCGAACGTCGCCCTTGACATACTAGTGGCGGACAAGACGTTCGGCTTATGGGCGAACCCCGGAACCGACGGCGTGACTGTAAATTGCTAGCGTCGTCTTCACATGCTCATCCTGGGGGCGGTGATTGTCCTGCCCCACCGGGCAGGAGGACCTTGATACAGGCGTTCGGGTGCACAAGCAAAGGCTCGCCGGTCAGCCACAAAGGAGAATGTAGCCACCCAGTCCGATTAACACAAATGGCACGATCCAATGACCCCAGCCGGCGAGTGCTTTCAAGGCGAGGGCATGACGCCCAAACCACTTCCCGACGGCACACCATACGAGGACCAACAGCCCATAGACAACCAAGACCAACTGCAGGTCCGTTTGGTGGGCTACGAAGAATGGCACATAGACTCCGACGTTATCCGTTCCGTTTGCCAGCGTGATCGTCGCGATGGAAAGCACGCTCACAGAGCTATCAACACGGCCGGCGGGGATGGCGTGCGATCTGCGTATGCGAACAAGTTCCTTTATGCCAATGGCTAACGGCAAGATTCCAAGAAGCCGGGTCCAGACTCGCGGAATCGCAAGGGAAACGCCCCAAACCAAGGCGAAGCTCAGCGCGACAATCGTGGCAAAACCAAGGTATTGACCTGCCACAATCCGCCGTGTTGGTACGCGCCGCGCGAAAAACACAGTCAGCAGAAAGATGTCGTCAAGATTGGTGGCAGCGAATGTCGTTACGCTGGCCGCAAGTACACTGATGACCGAACTCATCCTCCCCGCAATCCCCAGCGCTTTCGCTTGATGTCGGAAAAAGTGAGACCGAGTCGCCCCTATCGGGGAACCGCGATCCGCACCGTCCCAGTTCCATTGCAAAATCGGCAACGCTCCCCTTCGATGAGCTTGCCTGAGCCCGCGCACTCAAGACACTTTGCGATCATCTGGAATTCGACATTGCCGGTGTCAGGCAGCTTACCTGGGGTTTCCTTCACGACTTCCGCGCGGTGATATTTCTTCAACCACCACGCCAGTTTCCCCTCAATCCGTTCCCGGTCGGCGACGGCCATTCGCGTGGAGAAAGAAGACCACCAACCCGGAATGCATGAGTAGCAGAGGATCTGTCCGTAGTCGAAGAGCGCTCCTGGCTCGGCGCTGCGAAAAAATTGCTTGCACTGCGAGCAGCGCTTGACGCCAAGCAAAGCCAGGGCGCCGATCAAGTCGTCCACGTCGTGCACGACCCGTGACACGCTTTCGAACAGAGAATTGTCGGCCAAATCGTGCGGCCCTTCTTGCGAGTGTCCATTTCCTAATTCGGATTGCATTTGATACCTCCTCGTATTCCTTACATCTGAAGTCTCTTGACCGTCCGATCTGTTACCTGCACCACCCTGTCCTTACCAACCCAGCCTCATGGCCCACCAAGCGCAGCTCTATTCGCCATGCAACCGACTGCGGGCGTCGCCGACAAAGCCGATGAAGCGGCGCGCCAATTCCGCGATTCGCTCGGGCTGACGGCGAAGGATTGCTTCCCTGGGAATCAGTGCCGTGCCGATGCCGAGCGCAACTGCGCCTGCCAGAATGAAGCCGGACGCAGTCTGCTGATTTACTCCGCCAGCCGCGACCAGGGGTACGTTTGGAAACATCGCCTTCAATGCCCGGACGTAGTCCTCCCCACCCACTTGTGCACAGGGAACAACCTTGACGAAATCAGGTCGCAGCTTCCACGCTCTGAGCACCTCGCTCGGAGTGAGGGTTCCGGGAATCACGACCGCGTTTTCATCTACCGCAAGGCCGACTAATTCAGCGTCGAGCCCGTCGCTGGTCAGGAAGCTGGCCCCGGCGTCCAGGCAACTCCGCGCTGTCTTCACATCGTTGACGCCCCCCGCGCCGACGATCACGTCAGGAGCGTTCTGCACAAGATGGGAGATTACGTGGTACGCGTCGGGCACAGTCAATGTGACCTCGACGATCGGAATTCCCCCTCGAGACACTGCCTCCGCCGCGAAAAGGGCGTCATCGGCGGTAGACACACGAACCGAGGGAATGATTCCAATCTCTCCGATCTGGCTTCGCACCTCTTCCTTTTTCACGGCTCCAACTCCTTCCGCTGCAGATGGAGGACGTGCGTCCTCGTCCGTTATGTACAGTCCTGCCCGACGGGTGGTGATGCCCGTCTTCCACGATCCCGATTAAACCCACTACGGCAGATCTCTTACGCCCACCGCTTCTCGAAGTTGTTCGACCGCGAGCAAGTACGCGGCCAGCGCTTGCCGGTATGCTAGTTGCGTGGAGCGGTAACTGCGCTCGGCGTCCAAAAAGTCCAGTAAGCTGACGGCGCCGCGCTTGTAGGCGTACTCGCTGATATCGCGGCCTTTCTGCGCCACGTCGAGATAGCCAGAGCGATAAAGAGTTACCACTTTGTCGTTCGTCCGCAGGCCCTGGTAGGCGTCATGCACGTCCGTCATGACCTGCTCGCTGGCCGCCTTCTGCTGTTCCTGCGCCTGCGCAATGGCGTAGTTGGCGCGTGCGATCTCGCCCTGGTTGCGATCGAAAATCTGCAGCGGAAAACTTCCAAAGAACGAGGCGGTGTTGAGCCCGTTGACATGGGTGTAGTTAACCTGTCCCGTGATATCAACCTTTGCAATCGCCTTCTGCAGTTCGTACTGGCTTTTCGCAGCACTCACGCCCTGTTGCGCGGCGCGCAGATCGGGCCGGTTCTTCAGAGCCTTCATCTGCATGTCATCGACGTTGCCCTTGACCGGTTGATAGTCAAGCTGGCCAGCGACATCGTAGGTCTCGGACACGGATTCGTATCCCAATAACTGCCTCAGATCGGACAGGGCCTGGACCTTGGCCAGTTGCGCTTGCTGAAAATCGGTCTCGAACAGCAGCAGCTGCAACTTGATCTTTAGGTAGTCGTCCTCACTGATTGCGCCGGCTTTGAAGCGCACCTCGCCGACATCCACGGTCTGCTGAAAGCTTTTCAGGTCCTGTTCAGCGAGTTCGAGAGATGATTGCGCCAGCTGCGCGTTCACGAACTGAGCAGCCACGTTGAACGTTAGGCTGCGCTCGTTGTCGGCGACCAGCGAGCGTGTCTGTGCCGTGATGTCTTTCGCCGCCTGCAACCGGCGTTGCCGTTTCCTTCCCCGTTCGAACAGGTAGCTCACGCCAAGATCGAATTCTGACCCGGTGTTTAGGTAGTCAGTGGTTGGGTGGCTGGGCGAGAGATATTCGGCGTCACCAACCAAGGTGGGGTTCGGACGCATATTCGCCGTCATCTCCTCAGCCTGGCTCTGCAGGATCGTAGTGCGCGCCGCCAAAAGGGTGTGGTTGTGCCGCAGCGCCAGCTGAATGGCCTCGTCGAGCGAAATCCTGACCGGCCCTTGTGCGAGGGTAGTGCTTGGCGTCATCGTCATTGCGAAGACTAGCCCTACGAGCAAATACCCCGCCAATTTCCGCCGATGCGAACTCGCCAATCTAAATCTCAACCGACTCCTCCGCTTCCGGGAGCTTGTCGTTGTCCCTGGCGATCCACACATACAGGGTCGGCAATAGCACCAGGCTCATCGCCAGTGCAGCCATCAGGCCGCCCACAATGACGATGGCAAAGGGTCGTTGCGAATCAGAACCAATGGCGTGCGACAAAGCTGCTGGCACCAGTCCGAACGTTGCCACCAGCATGGTCATCATGATGGGGCGAAGTCTGAGCACAGCCCCTTCGATGGCCGCCTCAACGATGGTGTAGCCACGAGCCCGAAGCTGGTTGATGTACTCCAGCATGATGACTCCGGTCTGGACTGACACACCGAAAAGGGCCAGAAAGCCGATGCCGGACGACACGCTGAAATGCGTACCGGTCAGCAGCAGCGCCAGCAACCCGCCAAGCGGCGCCATGGTGACAACCGCAAGAATGAGCAGCGCCCACTTCGCCGAACGGAACATGATGTAAAGCAAAATGAAAATGAAGAGAACGGTCAGCGGCACGATGACCGCAAGGCGGGCCGAGGCCCGCTTCGAACTCTCGTATTCTCCCGACCATTCCAGGTGATAGCCCGGTGGAAGTTTGACCTTCTCACTGATCTGGGCCATTGCATCTTCAACCGAGCTGTTTAGATCTCGGCCACGCACATTGAAGGTCACGCTGATGTAGCGGCTGTTTCCTTCCCGGTAGATATCGTAAGCGCCATCGCGAACTTCCATGCTGGTGAGCTGGGCAAGCGACACGCGCTCCCCGGAAGGAGAGAGCAGACGGATATTGCTGATGGCGCGAGCGTCCTCGCGATAAGGCTCCTGGTACCGCACCACCACGTCGTAGCGTTCCGGAGTCCCTGCCGGTAGCACTTCACTTACAGCTTTCCCACCCACGGCGGTTTCGACCACATCCTGTATGTCGGTGACGTTGATTCCGAAACGCGCGGCCTGCTGCCGGTTGATGGTGAAGTTGAGATTGGGCTGGCCAGTATCACGATACAGCTTCACGTCGGTGATACCAGGCACGTTCTGCATGAGGTCCGAGATCTCGTCGCCCTTCTCCTCGATAGTCCTCAAGTCATTCCCGAAGACCTTCAGGGCAAGCTGTCCCTTGGTGCCAGTGAGCGTTTCTCCAACATTGTCTTCAATGGGTTGGGAAAAATTCCAGATCGCCCCTGGTAACTTTGATATGGCTCGATCCATGGCGGCGATAAGCTCCTCCTTGTTTTCCCGGAATATTGGCCGCCATTCTGCCTTAGGCTTGAGATCGATGAAGTATTCCGTATTTCCGAACCCACCGGTGTCAGTTCCGTCATCAGGACGGCCGATTTCGGAGACGACTTGCCTGGCCTCGGGGAAGGCCGCGAAAATCAGGCGCGCCTGGTTCATAAAGCGCGTGCCTTCAGTGAGGCTTGTGCTTTGCGCCAGGGTCCCGCGGGCCCAGATCGAACCTTCATCCAGGTGAGGCAGGAATTCCGCGCCAATCACTCCACTGAAACCCAGAAACAGCGTCACCACCAGACAAGCCACGCCGACACCGACGGTAAAGGTGCGATGGCCCACGCACCACCGCAAGCGCCGTCGATACTGCGCGGTCACAAAAGCAAGGACTGGGTTATGCGTTTCCTTGACCCCTCGGCGAAACAAGAAGCTCGCCAGCACCGGAGCAACCAGGATCGAAAAGGTCATCGCGCCCAGCAGCGCAAAAGCAACCGTCCAGGCCATGGGGCGGAACAGCCGGCCTTCCACGCGCTGCAGGGTGAAGATAGGCATGTAGGCCGTAATAATGATGAGGATGGCGTAGAACACCGGACGCTGTACTTCGTGAGCAGACTCACGAATCATCTGTTCGGGTGTTTGGGGGGCCATTGCGTGGCGCCCTGACGTGGAGGCGCCGTTCTTATGGCGGCTCATGTGTCGCACGATGTTTTCCACCATCACAACCGCGCCGTCCACCACCATTCCAAAATCCAGCGCGCCCAGGGAGAGCAGGTTGACGGGAACTTTGGTCAAGTCGAGCAGGATCGAAGCGAAGAAAAGCGCGAACGGGATGGTCAGCGACACGATGAGGGCGGCGCGAACGTCGAGCAGAAACAGGAAGAGGATGATGGTAACGAGAATCATTCCTTCGCTCAAGTTGTGCAGCACGGTATCCAGGGTCAAGGCAAGCAGATCGCTGCGGTCGATCATTCGCTCCAGCGTCACGCCCGGAGGAAGAATGCCGCGGTTCAATTGCTCCACTTTGGCGTGGAGCTTTTCCAGGGTCGGCCCGGAGTCAGCGCCTTTGCGCATCATCACCTGGGCGAAAATGACATCATCGTTGTCCACGATCTTGCCATCTTCCCGGCGGATGGCCCTTCCCTCATGGCCCAGGCGGACTTTCGCTCCCTGGCTGACTTCCGCGATGTCCTTGACGCGAAGCGGCGTCCCCGACTTCGTGGTTATAACCGTCTGTTCGATATCTTTCACGTGGCTGAAGAGTCCGAGTGTGCGGACATTCATCTGTTGTGAGCCGGTTTCCACAAAGTTGCCGCCGGCGTTGATATTGTTATTGGCGAGCTGCTGTTCCACTTGGCCAATGCTCAGTCCGTACGACACCAGCTTGTTGGGGTCCACGCGCACCTGGTATTCCCGCGTGGTGCCCCCGAAGGTGCTGACGTCAACAATGTCCGGAACCGACTTGAGTTCCTTTACCACGGTCCAATCCTGGATCGACCTCAGGTCCATGACGTCGATCTGAGGGTTGGTACTTTTCAGCACATACCAATAGATCTGTCCCGTCGTACTCCAGTCCGTGCCCATCGAGGGCTGAAGGCCCGGAGGCAAATCAGCCTGAGCCATCCGCTCCAGTACCTTCTGCCGGTTCCAGTCATTGTCCGAGGCGTCGTCGAAAATCATCAGGACGAAAGACAAACCGAAAATGGATTCCGACCGGAGATGCGTGAGGTGCGGAATTCCATTCATCTGGATTTCGATCGGAATCGTGACCTGTTGCTCCACCTCCTCGGCGGCTCTGCCCGGCCATTGCGTGATGATGGTTGCGTAGTTGTCCGCAATGTCGGGATACGCCTCGACGGGCAGGTTATGAAACGAGACGGCTCCCCAGGCGAGCGTCATGATCGCGAGCGCCAGCACTACGAACCGGTTGTTGAGGGCAAAATCTACAAGGGCGCGAATCATTCGGTCTATCTACTGCTCAATCGTGTGCTCCAGGATCAACGCGTTCGCAACCACTTGCTGACCTGGCCCCAGCCCCGACTTGATTTCCTGCATGTTGTTGGGCAGGGTGTCTCCGCTGACCACCTCCACGCGTCGGAATTTATGGTCGGGGGCAGGTACATACACCCAGTCGCGGTCATGGATATGCAAAATCGCGCTGGCTGGGACCTCTGTGTACGTCAGCTTTTTCAGCCCGGTAAAAGTGGCGGTGGCAAACATGCCCAGGCGCATGATGCCCGGATTCGGCCACTTCGACCCGTACTTTGGCGGTCCGAATGCGGGATCGAGAATGGCGCCAATGTTGCTGATTCGCCCCGTAATCACCATGTCTGGATACGCATTCAGCCTGATGTCAGCGGTTTCGCCGACGCGCACGTTGGTCAGATCGTTTTCGTACACGTCGCAGACGACCCAGACGTAAGACAGGTCAGAAATCGTGAACGGGCTTGAACCCAAGGCCTGCACGCCTGCGGCGTTGGTGACTTCCTGATCGGTGATCACACCCGCGATGGGCGCATAAACTTCGACGACACCGTTTGGCTTGTCGGGGTCATTGCCCAGCAAGCGAAGATGCTCCGCCGATGGTTTCGACATCCACCTTGGCTTTGTCTTCCGTGTCCTGAGCGACCTGAAGATCGTTCATCGAGATGGCGCCGTGGTCGTACAGTTCCTTGGCTCGCTCCATCTGGGTGCGCGCCAGGGTTTCATCGGCTACCGCCTTGCGGTAGTCGGAGAAGCCGCCGGCGACATCGTCGCTGCGAATGCTCAGCAACACCTGTCCCTTCTTGACGGTGTCACCCAACCGCGCGTGAATCGCCACCACCCGTCCAGTGGCCAGCGAGATGACGGGAACGTTGCGGGAGATGTCGGGGTTCACCGTGCCCGTGACCACCAGTTTCGGAGCGGCTGGAGTACGCGACCGCCGCAGCCAGCGGAAACTGCTCCGGGTGATCCACGGAGAAGAGGCTTACGTCGGTATCGGCGACCACTGTGGACCGAGGGAGGCGCCTCCGCCCGCGGATCACCGTGCGCGCTGTTACATCCGCCGAGAAACAGCAGGGCGGGAATGAAGATCAGAAGAAGACCAATTTCCAGACCTTTGCTTTTCATGAGTCGGTTCACTCTTCGACAGCGAGCATCTTCCCTGGGGGAGGGAGGATTGCGCAGCAGCGTCGCGAACCATGTGCAAAGTCCGCGACGCTGCTGCTGTTCTTCAATGCGATTGAAGCCCGCCCTAGAACTTGACCATGATGGCGAGTCTCAGGCTGCCCTCATCCTTCCGCAGGTCTGGGCAAAACCCGCTTCCCGCAACACACGTGAGACCCGGCGTCGCGGACAAGAACGGCCCCGGTACGAAGGTAGTACCCCCCACTAAAGACCCGGCCCCTGGGTTGGGAATCGTGCCAGGAAAGGTATTGACGCCGGGCGTTATCCCGCCGCGACCAGAAAAATATGGTACGTTGGCGTGGCGGTAGCCGTACTCCCAGCGGAAGGTGATGTACTGTTTCGGCATCCAGTCAAAGGTGACCGAGCCATCCCATGCTTTGAAGGGGTCGCCGGGATTCTGCGTGAAGTACGGCGTTCCGGAGATCGCGTCCGCTCCGTTGATCGGCGGCAACAACACCAGATAGCGCCCCGGATTGTTCATCGCGCCCGCCGCCGACCGTAAGCCCATATAGTGTCTTTTTTGAACCACCAGCGGTTGTAGAGCATCCAGCCTAAGAATGCCTGCTTGTGAGCAGGTGATGGCGCCGCTCGCGTCCTTCTTATCTCCAAAGCAACTTACGCCTCCGCCGTATTCGCATCCAAGATCGCCGGTGAGCGAGAATGCCATCTTGTCGAGAGTTCTCTCGGGATGGTCGTAGTACTTGATCTCGACGCTGTCGTCGGTGTGAATGCGCGAGCGGCCAAGTTTGCCATTGCCGGCGCCCGAGAGTATCTTCGCCCATGCCGTAGTTGTTGAAGACCAGCGAAATCCACGGCGTTGGGCGATACAAAATCTGTCCGCCCAGGCCAGGCCTGCTGCCGATTCTGCCGTAGGATTGCCATCCGTTGATGATCCAGGGCTCAATCTTTAGCTTATTCGGTAGGAAACCACTGAATGCGTAAACCATTGAAGAACCATGGCGTGTTGGATGACACGTAGGACGGCTGATAAGCCCAGTTATCGAAGTTGTAGTAACTGAAGAGGCCGATGTAGGACACGAAGATTCCGGCGTCCACATTGAGTCCATGGTTCACATTAAAGTGATAGCCGCCGTAGGCTTCAGAGAAGTACGTAGGCCCCACGCAGGTCCCATTGGCCGCGTCCAGCGCTGGCGTCATTCCGCGGCGTTGTGACTCCGAACATTCCTCCCATCGTCAGGACTCTGCCGCGCACGTTTTGCCAGTGGAAGTCGCCGCCGAAGCTGATCTGTTCTACTTGGATTTCGTTCGACCGGAAGATCTCCGTCGACCCACCGAGAGTGTCATCCTTGGGATGGTTGAAGCTGCTTACAAAGTTGGTGTCGAATCTGATTTCTGGGGTGAAGAACTTGGAATCCCACACCGCATCTTTGTTGCGCGGTGTGCCGTTCAGCCACGTCCAGTCGGCGTAGGCAAATGGAGTTACTGTGTCCACCGCGGGGGCAGCGGGCTGAGCGGCCGAGGTCGGCGCGCTCGTGGATTCGTTTTGCGGTTGCGCTGGCACTGGGGCCACGCTTGCTGTCGCTGTCGCCGGTGTGCTAATGCCAGAAACCGCAGGCGCTTGGGCTGCGGCAGGTCTTTCAGCCGCGGGGTGGCCCTTAAGCTCCGATTCCAGTTGCTCGATGCGAAGCTTGAGGATTTCGAGTTCTTTCGCAACCGAGGGTGGTATCTGTGCGTCCGCGGGCGCTGCCGGTGGTGGCGCGGATTGTGCTGTGGAGCCTGTATCGGTGTTCGCCGCAGCGGGTACGGGTGTATCGGCCTCGTTGGCCCGGGCTACCACCTGGGTCTGGGGGTGGTTTTGGGTCTGCGCGTAGCACGGCGTAGTTGCAGTGAGTGCCAGCCATAGCGTGGCTAGGGTGGCCATGCCTGCAACCGCGATTCTCTTGTGACACGCATATCGGATGGTCAACGCCGTGTGTTTCCTTTCCGGACATACCGGGAGAGCGCTATTCCTGAGGCTCGAGCCTGTCGCTATTTGCAAGTCGTTTATGGAAAACAATACCTTCATTTACACGTCCCCTTTGTTCCTCGAGTGGTATTCGACCAAAAGATTTATAAGAATGCCGTTAAATTGGAATAAGTTTTTCGTAAAGATAACTACACACGATCCCACCGACGTCAGACTGCGTTTGAGGAACATAAGGGGGGTGACATAAAAGAACCATGAAGATTTGCTATTAAATCTTTGATTGACCTCTATAGATTCTTCCGTTGTGCCAACCGATGCCTTAAGTGATCGCCACGGCAGAGGTAGGCTGTTGACTCACGAATGAGATGTTAGATAGGTAGGTAAGTAATTATGGAAAGCAGCTATAAGACTTACTTAGCTTGCGTCGAGTGCATTACTGGAAGCAATGCGAGAGCGGCGGTAGTCAGGTTCGGATCGTACGAGATGTAACGGCCCCGAGGCCGGTTCCTCACGAAGTCGGGCCAGGGCCTCGTCGTTGAGTTCGAGAGCGCGATTCGCATAAGGCACCAGCATCTCTCCGTGGTGAGTCAACTTCACTCCACCTTTGGTTCTGGAAAAGACCTTCTGGCCGATAATCTTCTCCAGCCTGAACATCTGTTGGCTCACGGCCGGCTGAGTTCTGCAAACTGCGGTTGCCGCTCTTCCCATAGTTCCGTAGCGGACTATCGCCAGAAAAGTACGCAGCAAACTGAACTCTAGATCGTTTTGGTAAATCGTCATCACCATCGCAGCCGCCTTGCCGCTCGCGAGCCCGCCACTGTGTTAGTGGCCTGCTTGCCGGTCTCAGGCTCGAACTCTAGACCGTGGGTCATGAAGAATCCGTGAAGAGTCTTCATCAAAACTTTGGCTGCATGCCATAAAACTGTTAACTATCCCGAGTTCGGCTTGGACCGACGGCCTCAGTTGTGCGCTGCCAGTATCGCCTGACAAGATGCCAAGAGCGTCCTGCGGCAGAATCCTCGTCGGCGTGCGGTGCCCACGCTATTCGCCCTTCACAGGCCGGCCGATCGTTTCGACCGCAAGGGTACTTCCGTCCAGACGCCCGGTGACACGCGCCTTCGCAGACATGAATTTCAGGATTTCGTCCTTATTGCCTTGTAGCTTATAAACCTGATCCTGGCTGAGCAGCACGATGTCGTCCCCCTGGCTGACCGAGTTCAGAGCCCAAGTAAATTGCGTGTACCCCTTGTGGATCGGCTGGATGCCTTGGCAGTGGCCGCAACTCACAGTCCCCGCGAGAGTGACTTCGGTCGGGGCGGACCGCGTTGAACGAGCCGCAAAATTCGTAGGCGTCACAAATGCCGCGAGGTCCTTCAGTTGTGATTCCAGTTGCGCCATGCGGGCTTTCATCTCTTGCAGTTCTTGCGCTACCGCGTGCGGCACTTCCGACGCCGCCGACGTCTGAGGGGAACCGGCGCTGGCTGGTTGGACCTGCGTCTGGGCGTAGGTGCTGCCCCCGAGCGCCAGGCTGATACCTAGCAACAGAAACAAATACCCGCCTTCCACTGTCCCTCGACATAGAGTTGTCATTCTTTTCGATACGCTCATGTTCGACTCCTTCACAGTTGAAGAGCCCTGCTGGCTCTTGCTCACTCATGACGAACATAAAATGATAGGGATGGAGAAACCGTGAAGGTTTTCGCAAATTTGCATAAAAGTTTTGGCTTGAGCGGATTCATTTTGGAGTCCTCCCAGCACGGCCTCGACTACACAAGCTAAGTCTTTTCGAATACGGTGATCACGGCTAAGTATTTAATCGCGGGCCGGGATCGTTCAGGAGGACTCGCTTGGGAGGGACGACGCGTCCGGGTCACCCGGATCACAGAATCGGTAACCGACCCAGGGTTCGGTCAGGATGTACCGGGGCCGGGCGGGATCGTCCTCGATTTTCTTGCGCAGTGCCCTGACGAACGATCGTAAGTAGTCCATTTCGGTTCCGTACTCTGGTCCCCAGACCGCGCGCAGCAGCTTGGCGTGAGTTACCGGAGCTCCAGGATTCCTCATCAATACCGCCAGCAATTCAAACTCTTTCGGCGTCAGATGAACCACATCTCCGGCTTTGCGCACCCAGTGACGTCCTACATCCATTTCCAGATCGGCCATTCGGATGACTGTCGGTTCGGTTGCGTTGCCGGCATCGAGCCTGCGAAGTACGGCTCGCATGCGGGCTACGAGTTCGCGAAAACGAACTGGCTTGGTGGCATAGTCGTCAGCGCCAGCCTCCAGCGCCCGCACCATATCGTGCTCCGCGTCTCGCACTGTCACCATCAGAATCCCGATCCTGGGCGCAAGCGCGCGAATCTCGCGACAAGCTTCCACGCCACCGATTCCCGGCATGTTGATGTCGAGCAGGACCAGATCAAAAGGGTGTTGGGGCAGAATGTCGACCGCCTCCTCTCCGCTGCGCGCCTCCTCAATCACAAAGCCGCTGGCAGCCAGAGAAGTGCGAAACACCTTACGCAGGGCAGGCTCGTCATCGACGACCAGAACATGAATCGGGCGGGAAGACCCGCTCACACTGAATCCTGATCGTAAATGTCCTGTGGGTACTGCCGAGTTTCGAAGCGATTTCATCGGGCACCGAGGCGAGTTCCGTACAGAACGTCGAAAGCGCGGCATTCATGCACATCGCGGAGAACCATCTACGCCCAGCATAGAGTGGGAGGCATAAAGAAACCCTAAAGAGTTCATAAAAAATTCGAAAACCATGGGATGGAAGGGGCGAAACCCTCGCAATGAAATGTCTTGCGCACACCTGCCGTTTAAGGGGTTTTGCTAACAGGATCAGGATCGCTCTTTGCGATGGGCATGGTGAGCCGGAAAGATACGCCCTCTCGGTCGGGCGAGCCGTTGTTCTCGAGCTCAAGGTTTCCGCCGTGCGCCTGCACTATTTTTCGCGCGACGTATAAACCAAGACCAGATCCCGGCGCCACCTGGCGCGCGTCCGCACCCCGGTAGAAGCGCTCGAAAATCCGGGTGCGCTCGTTCGACGGAAGGCGGCTTCCACTGTTCCAGACCAGAACGATCACAAGCTCGTTCTGCATTTCAATACCAATCTTGATGTCTGCCCCCGATTGCGAATACTGGCAGGCATTGTCCAACAGTTGGCGCAGAGCGAGCCGCAGCAACTCGGCGTCGGCGAGAACATCCGTGGAGACTGCGTCGTTGCTCAAAGATAATTTGCGGTCAGTCCAGCGTTCTGCATACTGCTCGGCTAAATGTGTGACCAACTCGGCGAGATCAGTCAGCTCCAGTCGCGGTTTGACTTCCTCGCGGTCGAGCCGCGCTATGCGGAGCAATCGTGACGTCAGCAGACCCAGCCGTGACGCCTCCATCTCTGCCATCTCGGCCAACTCCAACTGTTCCGGACGTAAGCCACCAGTCTCACGCAAACCTCCGGCGGCGGTTACGATCGTGGCCAGAGGTGTTTTGAATTCGTGCGCCAGGGCATCCAGAATCGCTCCCCGAAAAACTTCTGCCTGAGCCGCCGCATCGGCATGGCTAGCGGCCCGAAAAACGCGCGCTCTTTCCAGCACTGCGGTTGCCAGTTCGGCCAGCGGGCCGGCGGTCAACGCGGCATCGCGCAAGCCGTCGAATCCAATCGCTCCCATGACGTTTCCTGAGGCGCGAAGAACGCGAGTGAAAACTCCGGCGACAGGATCATCGTTGTCCTGGCGAGAGATGTAAGCCGCGCGAATTCTATCGGCGAGCCCGCTCGGAGAATCGCCGTCGCTGTAGAGTTCCGCATTGATCCCGTCGAACAGGCACACCACCTGCAGTTCAAACACCGTGCGAAAGAGTGTAACCGACCTCTGCAAGATTTCTTCTCGTGGATCCAAAGCGAAGAGCCGTTGTGCGAGTTCATATAACAACTTCATCTCGTGGCGCTGCCGTTCCGATGTCTCCACCGCGCGGCGGACTTTCGTCGTGAGCCGGGTAATGACCAGCCCTGTGATCAGGAAAGCTACCAGCGTCCAAAAATCCGAGGAGTCGGAGACTCGAAACGAGAACAGGGGAGGAGCAAAGAAAAAATTCAGGCAAAGGTCGGCGACGGTGGAAACAATTGCGGACGATACGAAATCCCCCATCAGAGATTGCAATACCACAATAATCAGATACAAAAATGCAGTAACGGTAAGATCCAACCGTAACACGTAGCAGACAGCAGTTACTCCTCCAACAACCAGCATGCCAGGAAGGGCCCGGATGCAAGACCGCCCGAGGTTGTTGCCTTTGAGATATTGCACACGGAATTCTCTTGATTTGACGGCGGGGCTGTCAACCATGCCTGCAGAAAGCGCTTTGCAGTGCAAGCGATAGAGCTCCCCCCTTACCAACACGTAGCATTTTCTAACTGACCCTTCCGGTTTTTGGAGAGGCCGAATTACCTAGCGCTGGCAGTGATAGCCTCTCGCCGATCCGATGGCTCTCCTCCGTCCGAATCGGGTTTGCAGTGATGCGCCCCGTTCACCACTTGCCTGTTCGAGGGCGAAGGCTGCCGGCCTCTCGGTTCCCATGCCATTAAGCATTCCGACGAAGGCAAGTACCAGAAGAATGGGAAGGGATTACCGCCAAAGCAATACCTGCGATTGAGCTGAGGAGAGCAAGGAAGAGCAGAGTAGTCCTTCGTCCCAGACGATCTGCGCGCAGACTGATAACGAGTGTGGCAACTGCTGCGCCGGCTAGCCCGGCTGCGATGATCAGCCCGATATTTAATCAACTCATTGCACGGGAACAAAGACCTGGATCGCAGCCGACTGCGAACCCTCGCGACGTACAGCCAGAAACAAGCGATCAAGTTCTGGCGAAAACAGACTTGTTCGTGCCCCCTTCACGGTGGTCACGCGTGCGGATTCCGTGTAGTGATCGGCGTCTTTTTGTTCAAAGACGGAGATTGCGCCGTCGCCACCACTGGCATAAATTCGCTTTCGAGTTTTGTCGTAGAACACGTCGTCGCAATCGCCGATCGCGGAGAGTTTCTGGATGATCGTTCCCGTGTTGGTGTCGAACACGAGCAGTTTGGCAGGAAGGCGGGTTACTACAAACAACCGGTGATCGCTTTCGTCGAGAGCCATGGGATAATTGGCGAACGCCATTCCAGTGTTCCACGTCGCAGTAATCGTGCGCTTCTCCCGATCGAGAACGACGACCTTCCGCGACTTCGGAAGGTTTACGTAAATCCGCGGACTGTCTTTCTCAAGCTGGAATGATTCTGGATGAGCATCGAGCTTAATATCACCGGTCTTATTGCCCTCACTGTCGACTTCCCCAAGCGCGCCGCTACCGTAGCCCACGAAGATCCGCTTGCGACCTGAATCGTAGCGCAGATTATCAGCGTCATCGTTGTAGTCCAAGGTCTTCAGCGGCGCATACGAACTCGCATCGAATACTCGAACGCTGCCATCCTTTCCGCTCGCAACGTACAGCCGGTTGGTTTCAGCTACATAAAGGACGCCCTGCGGCTCTTGAAGCTGAGCAATCGTTCTTGCTCGTCTTCCGGCTTTGATATCGATAACTTCCAGCGTGTCGTTGCCCAGTGCTGCAACGAATAGTCTCTCGCCTTTTAAGTCAACTGCCAGGTGATCAATTCGTCCCTGTACATCTGGCAGTTCGATGGTCTTCTCCAGCCGCAGAGGTTGAGTTACTTGCGCATAAGCTAGAGCAGCGGACGCAAGTAGAAATATGAATATGTGCATTCCAGTCTCCTCAGCGCGTTGTCGCCGACTCAATGGCTCGGTAAAAATCATCTAAGCCACACTCATAGCCCTTGACGCGCGAATTCGTAGAGTGCGTCGTAGACCGGGAATTGCCGCACCAATCGTTCTTGATCGGGCAAGCCCAAGGCCGCGAAGCCCTGCGCCATGGCCCGCAGGCCGATCCCTTCGAGAGCAACTTGCTCCTGGCCTTTGATGTCGGCGGCACGGACGATCAGCGCGAGTCGTTCTAGTCCCGGTGCCTGAAGGTGATAGTCTTGAACAATTGCTTCGAAAGAACAGCGCATCCCACGATGATTCAATTTCACTTCTGAGAGTCGCGGTGCGTCGAAAGGAATCGCATGTTCACGCGCCGCCGTTTCTAGCAGTTTGCTTTCGTCGACGAACAGGAATTGAGCCTGCGGGTCGATGAAGCGACGGATCAACCACGGACAGGCGACCCGATCCACTTTGATGTGTTCGCGAGTAATCCATTTCATGGTTGCACCTGATCTCGCAGCGCATTTGGCTACTTCACCGCTACGTGGCTCAGTGCCGCTTTGATTCCCGCGGCGACCGATTCCGTGCTGCCCACAGCCCAGAAGTGCATGAAGAACAGACGAGGTTGCTCAGTAAGCATGTGACTGTGCAGCGCTGTAACTGCTACATCATGTTCTTCGAGTGCGGAGATTACAGGATTGACTTCCTCCGCGGTCAATACAAAATCACCCGTCGTCGCAACTTTGCCCGTGCCGGCTTCCTGGAAGTTGATAGCCTCGGCTACGCCTAGTGCGCCGGTCAGGGTCATTCCATGATCGGTAATCGCCCCTGCACGAGGGATGCCGAAGGAGAGCACGCCTCCGGCAAAGTGGCCTTTCGTGCCCAAGGTGTCTTCGATTGTTTTTACAAATGCCGGAGGTTCCGCAGCTGGTGCCGGTGGCGCTGGCTTGTCGAGGGGCGTCTTCGACTCTGCCAGCGCAGCGTGAAGGGACTTCGCCAGATCAGCGGCCTTTCCCTGACCCATGTAATGCATGTAAATGACACGTGGAGTTTCATTCAGGACATGATTGTGAACAGCGGTGATGTCGAATCCTGCGGCTCGCAACTTCCTCATGACTGGCGTGAGTTCGTTCTCCAAGAGCACCAGGTCGCCCATGACCATGCCGTCGTTGTCGTTTCCGGCGAACGCCGCCCAGGAGCCGAGTGCCAGTCCGGGCTTGATCTCGACGCCGCCAATCGAGACATGGAGATCCGTGCGGGGGAATCCCAATCGGTAAACATCGCCAGTTTTTTGGCCAGAGCGGCCCATGGCTTCGTCAATCTTGGCCGTATCCAGGCCCTGAGCCACGAGCATTACCGGACAGGACAGCAGAAGAGAAAGAATCAGAGTTCTTAGTTTCATAAAAGCAACCTTCCTTCTTATTTGGTTTTGCGTTCCGACAATAAGCGCTTTGCATCCATAAAAAATCAGCGGAGCGATTTGTAGAGCCCCTCAGCCAGTTGCATTCCTCGCTTTAGAAGTTCTTGATCGTTGAGACCCTCTCGGGCCCAACCCTTCATCACTTCATCGATTCCGAAGCCTTCTTTCCGGCCAAATCTCTCATCGAAGAGGTCCGCATCATGAACCACTTCCGCCATGACCAGCACCTTCTTTTCGCGAATGTGAAAAGCCTTGAGCAGCGTCTCGAAAGTACAGTCCTCGCCACGGTGCCCAAACCCGCCTTCGTACATGTCGAATGGGACGGCCTTAACGGGTTTCTTGTCCTCGGGGGCGAAAGCAAACCTGGCCTTGGGATCAATAAACTTGCGGATCAACCATGCGGAGGCCACTCGATCGACACCCGGCCGCGGCCGCGTGACCCATACTCGGTTTCGATATTCGGCGGGTGACACTTTGCTCATCTCTGCGGCGACTGATTTTGTTTTGGATGTTTGCATGGCGTTCAACGTGTGCTCGACCTGTTTGCGAAGCGGACTGGCGAAGAAGTCGATGGAGACGATGTCTTGGAAGCGCTGCCGGAGACGTGTGATCCGCGACGACCGGTTTGCAGAAGCCGGATTTCGAAGATCCTTGAGCAACTTCCGATAGTCTGCGGCACGCGCATCAGAAAACCGCTGCTTCATCTGCGAAAAGGAGCAATTGTCGATGGACTGCACCTCAAGGACAGAAGCCTCACCACCCTCGGTGCGGACGGCCGTTGCCAGCCATTCGAACCGTTCCCGGTTCTCCTCAGTATTCGGGAGAAAGTAGCCGGAGTTGCCAAGCGGCAATGCTCCATGCCGCTGCAGCTTCCGCCAAACCGTGACTCTGAGACTGGCTCCCTGTCTCGCCAAACTAAACACCAGGAGGAGCCAAGGGGGTTTGGGTTCGTTCTGCTTGGTAACGCTCATTGCTGCACGTTATATTCATAACAGATATATCGGGCAGGGTTCAACTATCCGGCATGACTATTCAGTGGTCGGTGCTATGCGCTCAGGACGGTTTTCGCGTGATTGGGTACAACCAAGACCTTGTGGATCCTGTTCCCGTCCATGTCTACGACTTCAAATCGATTGCCCTCCCAGACGAATTGCTCGCCCGCGGACGGTATCTTGTGCAGATTGTAGATGACAAAACCGGCCATGGTCCGAAACCGACTATCTTGCTCGCCCCGTAACTCTGGGACCTGCGGGGAGAGCTCTTAGGTCCTCAATGGGAACGCTGACATCAACGAGCCAGGACCCATGGGGTCGCTGCACAACGCTCTGATCCTGCGGCGCTCGATCGGGCAAATCACCAACTAGAGCTTCAAGAATGTCTGTTGAGCTGACCAAGCCAGAACACCGCCGTATTCATGGATGATAAGAGCAATGTGGGCAGTGGTCTGGCGAAACTTTTCCAGCACTTTGAGAGCAGGAGTTTGCTCTGGAACCACCACTGGTTGGCGCAGGAGAGTGCGAACTTCGATGTTCTCCGGTCCTGTCAAAAATTCTTAGCGTGCCGTATTCCGCGGCTGGCGACGCGCTCCGGACTGTGTAGTGCCAGGCGTTCGGGCACGAGTTTGCCAACCACCAAGGACAAGTACGTGATGACCAGGACAACAATGGTGGCGAATTGAGGGCAAGTTTCTCTGCTTCTTGCAGGAGCCCCCAACGTCCCGATTGCCTTGCGAAACGGCGATTTTTGCGACAGTCATCCGCGGCCTTTCTCCGAGAAACAAGGTCTCATCCTGGAGACACAGTGAACACAGTACCGCATCTGGACAAAGCAATTCCGCTACTGGCGTTCATTCCATACGTATAGGAAGACCGCGTCGCTAGCGGTGGCTACATTCCGCCCCGCCTTGTGAATGGCACGGTTAAGGGCGGACCGCACCTTTTCCTTGCTTTCGGCTAATGCTGCCAAGGGTACTTTGAGGGCATTTCCTTCTGGTACCTGATCGAGATCCGACAGAATTTTAGTCACGACCTGCTTGTGCTTTCCGTTTCGACCTTGGGGAACATCCACCTGCGCCATTGTCTTGAAGTTCATCGGAGCCTTTTGGGGTTGAGATTTCATCGGGATCCTCCGTCCGGGCACTGCGTTAAACAAACGAAACGTAATCGTAACGAGTCGTGACGCATCGTACAAGGATAAACTTGAGGCGTTAAATGAGGCTCACCGAACGTGAGCGCGGCGTCGCGAAGGCCGGATAAACAAGTGCCGATATTTGAGCAACTTAGAGGCCCTAACGGCAGGGAACAATCTCCAAAAGATACAACCCGTATGAAACCCCGCCTGCTACTGTTGGGAGGGTTAGAAGGGGAAAAAGTGAAAAAATCGAAAACATATTTCGAGCAAATTCCGGTCGAAGTGGTGAAGAAGATGGTTAATGAACTTCCCGAAAAAACAGAAGAGGGAGAGATGAGAAATCGCAAGAGAGGTCTTAAAAACCCCAACGGGAACATTGAGCCTGCCTCGCGTACGGGCGGATTTGCCTGCAGAAAGGGCGTTTGAAATGAGTGACTCAGGAAACCTGGGCGAAGGTTTGCATCGCCGAAACTGGCAGCAGCCGCTACAGGAAACACCATATGAGTCTGACGGCGGCTTGCGCACAAATAGCGCTGAGTCTCCGATGCCAGAGCCCCGCACGTCGCCCCCTGAAGACTGGCGCGAACTTGCGCAGCGAGTCCAAGTGGAACCCGATCCAAAAGAGATGTTCAAACTTGTTGAGCAACTCATTGCCAAGATTGACGAAGAACGACTTTCAAAGCCCTTCTGCCCAACATCGCAAACTCAATAGCGCCGGGCCTTTGGGATCAAAACTTGAGAGACGTGCAGGCTGATTACAGTGGAAACAGGGGGTAGGGGCGTGACTACCAAGACGAGTCGAAAGCACTTGGTTGATTTCGGAACGAAGGATTTGTCGAATGCCGTACGCTTTCAATGTATTGGGCCACCACATCTCTGTTTCGCCATCGAGGATCGACCATGAATCCCCATCTCACGTTTCAAGATAAAAGGGCGGTTGACCTCAAGCGAGTCGAAGACGCGCTGCGTGAAAACGAAGACCTATCGTACCTTGTTCGCTTTGGCCCCCGTCGCCGTCTATTCCTGCGATGTCTCAGGTGTGATCCGGGAATACAACAACCGAGCCGCGGAACTTTGGGGCCGCAAACCGAAACCGGGAGACACAGACGAGCGGTTCTGTGGCTCGTTCAAGCTGTACCGCCCAGACGGCAGTTTTATGCCACACGAGCAATGTCCGATGGGCGATGTGCTGAGTGGCAAGATACCGGGGACGCATGATGCGGAAGTACATATTGAGCGACCCGATGGCTCGCGCATCCGCAGCCCGCTGGTTCACTGATGAATTTGCAAAACGGAGCGGAATTGAAGTCAAACTCGACTTACCGGACCGCATTGATCGACTCCCAGAATTAACAGAGATTGCGCTGTTCCGCATCGTGCAAGAGAGCCTCACGAATGTCCACCGGCATTCTGGCAGCTCTTCAGTTGAAATTGGCCTGAACGTAACCGAAAACAATGCGCTGCTGAGCGTGCGAGATTTCGGGCGTGGAATGCCCGCTCGGTCAAGACCGGGTTTTGATCTAAATGGCAGTCATGTAGGTGTCGGTCTTAGCGGGATGCGGGAGCGTGTCACCGATTTGGGCGGCAGTTTCGTTATTGCGTCAGATTCCCATGGGACCGCAATAATCGTTTCCCTCCCGCTGGCCGCACAGCCTTCCGGCGAGTCACTCCCTGGTCAAGGCGATCTCGGAACGAAGTTTGAGGCCTGAAGGTAGCTATCCCCATATGGACGCTGCGCTGATTGGCGCTGCGCAACGTGTCGAACACTCAATTGCTGGTTATGGCACTGAACAAGCAGTCTCTTCTAAGTGGCTCACGCGTGACCCACAACATAGGCATCCCAGTGCCCACGAATTGGTTCCATGAGATCGCATGCCAAGCTGCTGCGGTTTCGCGTATCGGCATGCAAGACACCTAGGCCTGGATCGGCCGGTGCAATTTGAGCTTCTGGGTACGGCGGAAAGTTGCTGGTAAAACTATTTATATCTTACGCCGATTGCGCCATGATACGAGCGGTACCGTACCAAGCGGCAGGCGAATTGTACGTCACCGTACAGAGTTTACCCGATTGCGCTCTCGGAGCAAGGACGTGAAAATACAAGTCGTGCAACCTTAAATCTGGAAATCTGGCTTATGTGAAATCTATTCTCATTATCGATGATAGCCCGTCAATCCGGCGCAGCTTGCGCACTGTATTCGAACAGCAACCCGACTGGGCGGTTTGCGGAGAAGCTGAAGATGGCTACGAAGGCATTGATAAAGCCAAGATTCTTCGACCTGACTTAATCGTAATAGATTTGGCAATGCCCCGTCTAAACGGTATTTCTGCAAGCCGAATGTTAAAAAAGCTTATTCCCGCCACTTCGATTGTCATGTTTACGGCCTTTACCAACCCTTGTTTCAGGAAAGCAGCATTTGTTGCGGGGTTGGACGCATTCGTCGAAAAAGCAGAAGGCGCGACTTCTCTCGTTAGGAGCATTCAGCGTTTGTTTTCGTCCGAATTGCCGACCCGCCCAGCCGACGCAGCTTAACCAGTTTACCTCGCAAAGTCCCCGTCAACTTCGCAGCAGCAGCGTGGCGGGGGTCGAAGGGTCGAAGAGGGTTGTTTTAGACGTATAGGACTCAGCCCCCGCCCCAGAAGCGCAAAACTCTGGAGCCGCACATATTTCAGCGAATGCTTTCCGCTCGAGGAGTACGGCTGCTGTCTTCTGGGTTGGGATTAAGGGAAGGGCCTAATCCGGAACGTTACCCGCGTGTAGGCTGTGTGCATTCAACTTCAATCTGAATTTCGTTGCCAGGCCAATTTAACAATCAATTTCTCTGCTGATTCGTTCTTTGCTCTCGGTCGCTCCGTGGCCAATTGTACGCTGGCGGCTAAAGCATTTGCTGTATTGCTGGGCGGGACGCCGCTGGCTATTTTTGTGGCGGAGTCTGGAGCGAACTAGATTAAAGGAGAGCCAATGGCGACCCATACAGTGAAAGTGCGAGAAGACCTATTGCAGAAGCTCATCACACTGTCTCAGGAGACAGGCAAGCCTATGAGCGAACTGGTCGAAGAGGTATTGGACTGGGCTAGACAACAGTCTCAAGCGCAGCAATCTCGGGCATCTTAGGCATTGCGCTCCACCTTGCGAACCACCAGAGAGAGTCTATCTTTCCCTCCAAGAAGCCGCATCCCTTCGCAGAACCCTAAGACCATTCGTGGCGTTGACGAGGGCGTCCGCTCTTCCAGCGTCCCGTTATGAACTTGAGATAACACCAGCCCGTCTGTCGTGTATCTCGCCGACGCCAGAAGGCCTGAACAATATCGCAGACAGTAAGTACAAAAACGCCGTCATCTTAACCTGCCAACATTCGTGCATCGATTCGGTCACTCTTGTTGCGATCCTGCAACAGCGCAGCCTTTCGCGGATCGCAGACCACCAGCCGGTTCACGTGGGGTTTCAGAAGATCGTGCCGCCAGGCAGCCGAGGCTCCCTCCTCGAGGGTCAGCGACAGAGAGTCCCATGCATCCCTTAGGATGAACTCCACAATTGTGGCCGCCTCGGTTTCCAGTAGGCATTCCATAATCAGCTTGCCACTAGCACGGCAACCGAAATAGTGGCCTGATGAACGTCCATGCCGATATTACTTTTCCTGATTCACAAAGACGCTCCTCTTCGCTAGGTTGGTGGTGCAAACAATCTCAACCTACCGCAAAAGTGAGCGCCTTTTTATATTGCGTGTAATTGATGTTACAACAGGTATTACCAGGCAGAGCCGACTCACATGGGGCGGATAACCTCCGAGTTCCCGACCATCCAAGGCAGCGTCGAAACGCAGGTCTTCGCGTCAAAACTTGTGGCCGCAACTCGGACACAACATCTGATCAGACGCCAACCGCGCAGACCCGCGCCCTTCGATCATCCCGAAGGGATCTTCGAGCTAAGTATGACGGCTTCCGCTCGCTCGCTGTGATCCATGACGGCCGCTGCGACTTGGTTTCCTGCAACGGTTACCTTCCGAAATTGGGTGCCCGCCAGGACCAGCCCCCTCGACCGGGCTTCTTGTGTTTAAGAAAAAGCGCATTTCGAGAAGCTGGAATGCAGCCTCAAGGGCTCACCCGCAAAAGCATTAGCGTCCCGCCCTGCAGCTTCACACTGCTCTTTTCCGAGCTCACTATCGAACCTTCTTTCGTGTTCTCCGCCATCGACAACTTCAGGTTCGAGATTCCTACCACTCCTTGGGTGTTTCCAGTAACTGGCTGATGCACATCCCTTCCTGTGTCAGAGGTGGTCGAACCCTCGCCAACGGGTGTGGTCGGGCGGGGCATTGATGACGGTGTTCCCATTCCCGCGGACCGCCCGCTATTATTGCCCGGGGTCGTTCCCCGTGCGCTCGGACCGTATGCTGGTGGCTCCGCGCTTTCGCCAGCAGCATTGCTATTATCGGGATTTGAGGTCGGCGAAGCGATGATCGCTTGTATCGACATCGGCAGCGGCATCTCGCCTCCAGTTTTCATAACGGCGTGGTCAAAAGCGATTCCGACTTGTGATTCTTTCTGCTCCTTGTTCCGCATCTGCGCTACAGTAATGTGTCCGACGACTGGCGTATTCTTGGGCATAACAATCTCCCCATTCTCCGCTTTGAGATCCTCCGTGACCTTGGCTTCAACTTCGTCCCCGATCTTCACTTTCTTGGCGTCGATGCTCTTCGTAAGTTGGACCGGGATCACACTCCCTGGCGCAATTCGGGGGGCCTCGTTCTGCTGCCCTGACTCAGGTTGAGGAGATTGAAGGGTTGATGGACCCTGTTGGCTCTGTGGCATCGTGCCATTGGTTGGTGGTTGGGGCGCGTCCTGTGCGACAGAGGCTCCGCACAGCACTAGTCCTGCAAAGATTCCAGTCAAAAGCGCTTTCATAGAACCGTCTCCTTCCACTTTGTTTTTGTCACTCCTCAGGTTGTGAAGCGCGCGCAACAAGTTCAAGTTCTCTGGCTTTCCTTGGATGCGATTTCGGGCGTAGTGGATACCCGAAGTTGCGATGTCCAACGGCTATCGTGATGACAGCGAATCTCAAATCACGATTGGAGCAGCGGTCGATTCGACGTTAATTGCTTGAACCCAAGGCTCCGAGCAAAGCAGGCGAATCCATGGTGAATCCGCAGTTGGGGCAGGTCTTATCGAGTGATGCCTGAAGCTTGTTCAGATTGTTTGTTCGTGATCGGGCCACAGCACTTTAGTAATCCAGCTCTTACAGTAAATACCCGATAGTGGTCAATTCTGAACAGTTCTATCTTCGGCTTTGGCGATTCTGGTAAAGATTTATATTGAGAAAAGTGCGGCCCCCCTCATGGAACAGCGAATCAAACGCCCCCTGCCCGCCCCGACCGACCCCTCCGATCGCCTGCTTGACCTGGTAGATCGGGTGATGAAACGCCATCCCGGTAAAGCAAAACCCCGTCGAAAATTGTTCTCTTTCCTGATGCGTGATCGCCCCCTGGTCCGGCCGAGCCTTGACAGACCGTCCCAGAAGATCGATCGACTGGTGCAGTCCAAACTGGGGACCTGGTTCTGAAAGTTCCGCTGCCCGGCTCCTCCCTAGACGAGTAGCGCGAACAGAGGGCCTTCATCGGCGGAGATGCTCGGCTACGCTTCGCAGTAACACCGGTGATGGATTGATCATCGGACGAAGCCTGTCGATTTCGACTAGCGCTGCAACGAGGTTGAGGCATCCGCATCGGTGGAGCCATGCAGCCGTCATGACTGGTGAGCGATTTATTCCCGCGACACAGTGGATGAGTAGAGTTCCGTGTCGGACGCCTCGCGATATTGCTTCCATGACAGCCTCGAACTCCCGTGCCGAGATCGGGCGAGACTCAGCTATGGGGATACGAGTGTAGTTGATCCGGCTTGCCCTTTTTGGCACTTTGCGAGAGCAGAGAGAGAGGACAGCAGTGATGCCGAACGGATTCTCGGCCGCCAGCTGTGCCGCATCTTTGAGGCTGCCAAGATATAACCTCTCCCAAATTCTAGTCATGCCCATGAGTATCGCCCCGTGGAGGGGCAAGTTAGAATCTGTCCCGACGCGGAAGCGCCCCAGACTCGGTTAAAAGCCATGAGGCGCTTATTTTAACAGCCTCCCCCTGGAAAGCTGCCGGTAGCCGTATTCTCAGCACGTGCGATGCCAGTGGCAACCAACCAATTTGCTTCGACATACACCAGCTCGCAATTCGTTCGCAGGGGCAGTTTTGGGATAGTCCTGAGGAGAAATTTCTCCCACAGGAGCCTCCACATTCAGCAGAAATCACGTCAAAGGCCTCTCCACTTCGGAGAGTTAAACGAGTACCCTGATTCAATATGCCGAGCCAGGACGAACGCAGATGATAGCGGTGGCGATAAAGAAGAGTAGCCGAGAGCAGACAGCAGGTTTCCAAGAGATGGGAACTCTCAGGTGTGATCTTTGCGGCGAAGAGTTCTTCATAGGCCACAATCCCGCATGGGTGGATAAGGGGGTTGCAGAGAAACAGGCAAAGTGGCTGGAAAAGGTTCTTGCCGAAGAGCACGAGCGAGATAAGAAACACCCAGACCGAATCGAATTGCCGGACTAGCTGGTCTGCAATAATGGGGCGAGGATCGGCGGGATGCCGTCTGCGAAGCTGAGCCTTGCGTCTCGCGTTGCGATGGAAGCACACGCTGCAAATCCACTTCCATCCACACATGGCGGCCTGACTAGCAGTATGGGATTTACAGCCGAGGAGCTTTGCGCAGCCTCCACGTTGGGCCTGGAGCCAAGCAGTCGAAGCCAAGAGTGCAACAGCTTACGCGCAAAGGCATCGAGAGATTCGTCGCTGACTATCGAGCCACGCTTTCGCGACCTGCATGATTAAGGTTGAGCATTGAGGAGATCAAAATGGACAGCACAATTTCGACCAAAGATCTGAGGTCGAAACTCGACAAGAGGCAAGGAATCACGACAGTCGAGACCCTCGCGCCTGAGCGCTACCGAGAAGCCCATCTCCCCGGAGCGTTGAACATACCACCTGAACAGATTAGAGAACTTGCCCCACAGTTGTTGCCTAGCAAGGACGCTGAGATCGTCACCTATTGCGCGAACACGCATTGACACGCCAGCGAATACGCTGCCCGTGAATTGGCGGCGATGGGATACTCCAACGTGGTGCACTATCCCGAAGGCAAGCAGGGGTGGATGGAAGCCGGATTGCCAGTGGAAAAGTCAGCATAGAAAAAGTCAGCATAGAGAGACACGACACCTGAATTTGCACGCGCCTATATTGTCGAGAGCGAGGGCATTACATTGCGCGGCTCACGGAAGAGGTAAGAGTCCACAATGGCGAAGAAGGAAGAAGAAGGGTGCTTTCCTGCCGAAACTGATAGAGACCGAACAAGACCTACTTCACTGGAAACCTCAAACACTCCAAATACAGGATACCCCGTATTCCCGCGTTCTGAATCATTGGTAACACTCTTAAGAGACAACACCACAGAGTCGAGGAGGGAACGAGCCTATGTCCGCGAAGTCCTTCCGCAGAGAACGTGGGGCTCGCACTTGGCGTGAGCGAGCGAGGATATTCGGTCCAGCAGCTCTCCTCTCGCTTCTTGCCCTGGTTGTCACCTACCATTTTGTTCAACCCGCTCCTCCGCACCACATAGTCTTCGCGACAGGGCAGGAAGGCGGCGCCTATTATCTTTTCGGCCTGCGTTATCAGGGGCTGCTCGCGCGCGAAGGCATTGACGTCACCGTGCGCCCAACCTCAGGCTCGGTTGAGAACATCGATCTGCTCAAGAAAGGAAAAGCGGACGTCGCCTTTGTTCAGGGCGGGACGGGAGCAAGCGCCGATGCCCCCGGACTGCGATCCTTGGCAAGCCTTTATTACGAACCCATCTGGGTCTTGGTGCGAAAAAATACGGGCATCGATCGACTGGCAGATCTCAAAGGACGCCGTATCGGAATTGACCAAGAGGGCAGCGGAACGCGCGCAGCCGCTCTTCTGTTGCTGGCGGATAATGGGATCGATCCCAGAACTGCACAACTTCTGCCGATCGGGGGAGAGCAAGCCGCGAGCGCCCTGCGCGCAGGAGAGCTTGATGCCGCACTTTTCGTTATCTCTCCGCGCGCTCCGATCGTGCGAGAGGCTCTTGCTATCCATGGAGTCCGCCTACTGAGCATAGAGCGCGCTCCGGCGTACGCACTGCAACATCACTTTCTCACCGTATTGACCCTGCCGGAAGGAGCGATGGACTTGCGAGCGAATCTTCCGCCTCGCGAAACCGCGCTTCTGGCCCCGGCGACGACCCTGGTTGCCGGCGAAAACTTCCATCCTGCATTGGCGGAGTTGCTCCTAAGCCTCGCACGTCAGATCCACAGTGAGCCCGGACTGTTCGAGCAAGCTGGTGACTTTCCCTCTCCCAAGTTTCTGGATTTTCCTATCAGCGATGCCGCGAAACGCTTTTTCAACTCCGGCCCACCGCTGTTGCAGCGTTATCTGCCGTTTTGGGCCGCGGATTTGATCGATCGACTAAAGATAATACTGCTGCCGCTAATCACCCTGGTCTATCCGCTGTTCAAGCTAGTGCCGCCAACCTATGATTGGCGCATGCGGTCCCGGATCAACCGCTGGTATAAGGACCTGCAGGCAATCGAGGAGGAGATTGAGACCCGAGATCCGAACGCTGATATTAATCCTAAACTCGATGAACTGGACCGCTTGGAGTCGAACGTCGGGCGACTGTCGGTTCCTCTTGCATATGCCAATCCGCTCTACACGCTGCGCAGTCACATTGCGCTGCTACGAGACGAACTACGCCAAGGCCGGCAGCCCAAGACACACTAGGACGAGTTTCAATACTCGTGCGGAACAAATGGGGGTTGTTGGTGAAAGGAGCTGAAATGATGCTCCTTTGCAAAAACAGGTCAAGGTCTCAGGTTACGAACTTCGGCACGGGAATACTCGGAGTTTGCGGTTGCCTGCGCACGAGGAACGCACGAATGCAAGGCCAGAATTGTAAACGAAAAGCGAAAGAGGAGCGCTCCCCAAAACTGAGGGGGCGGAGTCGAGCGCGCCATTTCTCAAAATGGTAAAAGCAACACCACTGGGTGCGCAAGAGGCGAACTTCGTAAACCAGATCAGACACGTAGACGCGGGCAATTCGCGTTCGTGAAGGCGGCTCACAGACTGCTCCTTGCAGGAGAGGCCCGTCGCCGTCAAGGATCTAGCGCCACGGTCAGTCCCGCACCGCCGCTTCGATGGCCGCCACGTCGATCTTCTTCATCGGCATCATCGCCTCGAAGGCGCGTTTGGCCACTTCGCCACCGGCCGCCAGGGCTTCGGTCAGTACCCGTGGCGTAATCTGCCACGAGATGCCCCATTTGTCCTTGCACCAGCCGCACTGGCTTTCCTGCCCGCCGTTGCCGACAATGGCGTTCCAGTAGCGGTCTGTTTCTTCCTGATTGTCGGTCGCGATCTGGAACGAGAAGGCCTCGCTGTGCTTGAAAGTGGGACCGCCATTGAGGCCGATGCAAGGAACGCCCGCCACGATGAATTCGACGGTCAGTACGTTGTTCGCCTTGCCGCCGGGATAGTCGGAAGGGGCGCGGTGCACACTCCCAACACTGCTGTCCGGGAAGGTTTCGGCGTAGAAGCGGGCCGCAGCCTCGGCGTCCTGGTCAAACCATAGACAGATGGTATTCTTGGGCATTTTCTTGGGCATTTTCTTGGCCATTTTGCCTGCTCCTTTCGCCCACCAGCGCGAAGTTGTCTCTAGATAAAAATCTCAAGCCGCGAAATCAATTTTTGTGATGGAAGGCGGTTCATGCTTTTCTTCCAGTTTTCCCTCCTTGCTGATCTTTGCAAGTTCTTCATTTAGTTCTGCTCCCACCAGCATGGCGAATCCGGTCCAGTACAACCAGACCATCAGGGCAACCGCCGCTCCCAGCGTTCCGTAGGTTTTGTTGAAGTTTCCGAAATGGCGAAAATACAGCCCGAGCAGGTAAGACAAGGTGATCCAACAACCTACGGAGAGCACGGCGCCGGGCAGCGTTGCCCGTAAGCGCTGCTTGACATTGGGTGCGAGGAAGTAAAGCGCCTCAACCGCCAGGATTGTGAACCCGATGGCGATGGTCCAGTGAATGAACGGCCAGAGCAGCACGAAAAGCCCTGAAAGGTGAACTCTGCCAGCGAGCCATTGTCCAAATCTGGGACCCACAACCATGACCGACAACGCGATCAGCAACAACGCTCCCGTCAAAAAAGCCAAGCCCACCGCCAACGGCCGCGTCTTCCAGAACGGACGATCATCTCTGACATCGTATGCGATATTTAGCGCCTCGATCATGGCAGCAAAACCGCCCGATGCGGCCCAAAGCGTGCCCAGAATCCCCAGGGAAAGAAATGTTCCTTTGTTCGGGGAGATGACATCGGCCAAAACTCTCTGCACTAGTCCCATTGCATCGGCTGGCAGGAAGCGTGCCAGTAAGGCTAAGGCTTGGTTGAATAGATCAGGGACAGGCAGATACGCCACCACGGCAGACAAGAAAATCAGGGCCGGAAACAAAGAGAGGACGAAATAGTAGGCGAGCGCAGCAGCCATCTGCGGCGTGTGATTACGAACCACGTTACCGTATGTGCCTATCAGCGCGTTCTTTATGTCTGCTGGCCTCACGCGTGCTTTAGATGCCAGGTCGTCCTGACACGGCTATACGTTCTAAAGCCCCTCATTTTTGTCCACTCTCAAACTTGTTCGCAGCCCAACATGATCGAAACTGGGGCGTTGCGATCCTGTCCAGGTTCTTGGCCTGGAAATGCCAGCGGGTAAAGACCGATCAATGAGGCCAACCGTTCGGCGTCTTCCAACGGTCAATCGAATGCGCCGAGTACCCTCGACCGGACGGTGAGGTCACTTCTGTCACGCTCCGAAAGGTGTGATCAGATATCTTGCCGAGATTTCCTCGGATCATGTGTCACAGCAGAGCGTCGACTAACCGCTTCTCAGTTGCGGGTGAACAACGTTCACATCCCTGGTTTCACTGTGACATCGGCCCGCTAGACGGCAATCTTCCCGCGCACTCCGGGGAACCTCGGAAACGTCAACACGACTTCTGGCTGCTTCGCCTTCGGCTCCGCGGTATTGCGATCGATAAAAACTGCGCCGTTCCTGGATAGGTTCCCACCCAGCACACGAGAAATGTTGAACAGGGAGCGACTGCCGCAAACCAGACACTTATCATGCGGACTGTCACTGACACAATCGCAATCGGCGCATAAGACGGCATTTTGCAGGCAGACTGCATTGACAAATCGAAGCCCTTCGTCGCTTCCATCCATGCACGAAGCCTTGATCACAGCACCTCCACATAGCCTGCAGTACCGACGCCAAATCAGTAGGTGCCATTGAATTGACGCGGCGAGAACGGTCCTTTTGCGGCAGGCAGCACATCTGCACGCAGGCGACCGTGCTCCCAATTGGCAGCTCACGCACGCATCCCTGTCAGTTCTTGGAGAAGACCGTAGTCGGGTACCTCTTGATCCGAGTCCAGCCGCGTAAACCACGGTAGGCGAGATGCATCCCTTTTTTTCGGGCAAACGGCGTTCGCTGGCGATCCCGTAGAGATAACCCACCAGCGGTAAGAAGTAATCTACGCCTCGATCGAGGGACGACCGGTCGCGCTGTAGGCGGTTAGATGGGGTTTAGTGCGAGTCGGCTCAGAGGAGTGGATGGCTCGTGTTTTCGCCAACTTTCCACACACTTGGTTCCAGGCCCACACATGCTCGAAGCAAGCGTCTCCACCCGAGACGACGCTCTAGCCACTGAGCGACCACGCTATTGCCTTTAACGTGAATGCTCAGTTGCTCGGGCGTAAGCTGCCACCAGACACCCCCAGTGCCTCGAACGGATCCGCGCTCAGGATCAAGCGTGCGAACTTCAACCTTTCCATCTTCAATGCGGTATTCCTTAGCCGTAGAACCATCGCCAGATTCGAGGCGAAGCCGCACGTTCTCTACCAACATGATCTTGACACTCCCGTTCCGGATGAGGGCACGATGACATCGAACGCGGGTTACTGGCAATACGGGAAAATACTGATATTCGGGTGAGGGGATAGTGTATCGGCACTGATTGCTGCCCCAATAATGACAGGACCTGAAGTGCTTGAAACCTTAAAAAGAGATTCCGCCATCATGCAATCCCGCCATTAGTGAGTATTGAGAGGGGACTTGCTCAGAAGGACGAGGCGAAGCTTCTGCGATCAGGTGCTGCAAATGACGGGACTCGCGAGAGTTCTCTTAGGTTCCTGCAAAACCTTAGTAGTAGATGAGGAGTTTGACCTGGCTGGTTTCGCCTGCCTTGGGGGACTTTCCCAGGCCAATGATTTTCAATCGGGTGTCGTCAAACTTGAAGTGCTGGACCAGGTAATCGCGGACCACCTTCGCGCGGGCCTGGGTCAAGACCCGATCCTTGTCCGTATCGCCGATGTCGGTGGAGGCGGCCACGACGGCCAGTCGGAATTTATTCTGTTCCAGGAATTTCCCGGCCTCGTCGAACGCCTTTTCATTCTTGAGTTTCGCACCATCGGACTTGTCGAAAATGTCCGTGACGTCGTACACAAATTCCTTATTGCTGCGTTGCGATGGTAGTTGAGAAATCTTGTTCTTTCTGAGTTCGCTCGGATCCTCGTATCCGCGCTGTTTGAAGAAGCCGCGTAACAGAAAATTCTGCTTCAGGGCATCCGCATCTTCCGCGAACGCGGTGGCTGCGGTCTTGGTCTGGTTCATCGCGGCGAGCGCGGCATCGGAAAAGTCCACCGGAGTTTCGCCTTTGATGGTGTCGCCGCCCTCGATTTCCGGAGCTTTCTCCGATCCGAATGAGATCTCCACGTATTTATCGCCCAGCAGACCCTCGGTCTTGATGGTTGCGACGGAATTTTGCCGGATAATGTTCTTGGTGGAACTGGCCATGTCCATCACGACAGTGAGTTTGCCGCTCGGGCCGTCGGGCAGGGAGATGTATTTCACCGTTCCCAGATGAATCCCCCCGACGCGCACGTCGGCGCCGTTGTTGAGCCCGGCGACGTTTTGGAACTCTGCCTCCAGCCGATAAGTTCGCCGGAACAGGAACCGCTTCTCACCGATAAGGAACACTCCCGCTGCGAGGATAAGAATCGTAGCCACGATGAACATACCCAGTCGAAATGCACGCGACATTAGATCACCACCTACGAACTCCGGTTCAGGAATTGGATGACAAACTCGTCCTTGCTTGCCCGGAGGTCCTTGAACGATCCCTCGATCACAATCTGTCCATCGCGCATTAACGCCAGGCGGTCAGAGATCGTCCGTGCGCTCGGCAAGTCATGGGTGACAACGATCGACGTGAGATTCCCTTCCTTCTGCATCTTCAGTATCAATGCGTCGATCTCCGAGGCGGTAATGGGATCGAGTCCCGCTGTGGGTTCGTCGAGGAGCAGAATGTCGGGCGATAGCGCCAGGGCCCGTGCCAGTCCCACCCGCTTCTGCATCCCTCCGGAAATCTGTCCGGGCATTTTGTCCAAGTCTTTCTCCATCCCTACGGTCGAAAGCAGCTCGCGGACGCGCTTCTGGCGTTCGGGAACGGATAGGTTGCCGTGGCGTTCGAGGGGAAAGGCCACGTTTTGTTCCACGGTCAGAGAGTCGTACAGCGCAGAGTTTTGGAAGAGGAATCCGATCTTCTTCCTGATTTCGTTCAATTGCTGGCGCGCAAGGCCGCTGATTTCCTGTCCGTGAATGCGAACGGACCCCGAGTCGGACTGTTGCAGTCCGATGATGATTTTCAGCAGCACGCTCTTGCCCGTGCCACTCTGTCCAAGGACCGACATCGTCTCGCCGTGCGCCACTTCCAGATCGATTCCGTTCAGCACTTTCTGCTTGCCGAACGACTTGTGAAGTGTTTTCACCTGAATCGGAGGCGCGCCTTCCTTCGTTGCCGTCATGGGAAGAACACCTGGATCAGCCGGACCAGAAGCACGTCGGCGAGAATGATGAAAAGCGAAGAGAGGACGACGGAACTGGTGGCTGCCCTCTCGACGCCTTCCGTGCCTCCTTGTGCGCGCATCCCCTGAAAACACGAGACCGTTCCGATGATCAGGCCGAACATGGCGGTCTTGAACGTCGGCGGCAAGAAGTCGTTGAAGGTCACGTGCCTAAAGCCGTTTTCGATGAAGAGTTGAAGCGAGATCGGCTCCGTCAACGTATTCGTGACCCAGCCAAAGAAGATGCCGCAGAAATCCGCAACGAGTGTAAGCAGCGGCAGCATTAGGACGCAGGCCAAGACGCGCGTCGCCCCCAAGTACTTGTAGGGGTCGACAGCCGAGGCCTCCATTGCGTCAATTTGTTCGGTGACTTTCATGGCGCCCAATTCCGCGCCGATCCCTGCCGCCACACGTCCGCTGACGATCAATCCCGTGATGATGGGGCCGCTCTCCTTGATGATGGAAACCACGAGGAGTGCGGGGAGCAGGGATTTGGCGCCGAAGCTGACAAGGCTGTCGCGTGTTTCGAGAGAAAGAACGACGCCCGTCGCCGCACCCGCCAATGCCACAAGCGGAAGCGATTTCGAGCCCAGTTCGTCCAGTTGGTGCGCGAATTCTCTGGCTTCATACGGAGGCAGGAAGAGGGCTCGGATCAACTGGAAGCAGAAGAAGCCCAGATCGCCAAACCACTCGAAGAAGCGGACCATGAAGGCACTGGAAGCGGGCTGGCTGGCCTTGCGCGCGCCCCTGAGATCCGCGGATGTAGAGGAGGCCATAGTGAAAGTTATGCTGCCAGTTGGCCATGCGTGGTCGACTGCAACCAGCTGGCATGTTCCCTTAAATATCTACCGTCGCAGCTACGATGACTTCCTCGCCTAAAAGTGCCTGCGCCTTCGCCAAACGCCAAACCGTAGGCACTCTAGGGAAATCGATATGATACTCCTTCTCTTGCACCCCAACTGTTTTGAAGAAGAGGGCCTTGCTTGAGTTTCGTCGTTGCGGACGATGGGCCATTATGCCGTCAAGGTTATGATTCAAACTAGCGTGCCGCTTCAGCCGACATCCATTGCGACAAATGCCATGTCGGGGGTTCGCTGGTAATAGTTGGAGAATGGTTCGCAGCCTGCTTACTCAGACACCGGAGTGGTTACGTAGGAGAGAAATCCGTATTTTGGGGGCTTGCTTGTTGCCTAAGGACTGGCCTTAAGTCTTGCAGCTCTAAGGCGTCTCCGGTCGAGACCCTTTTACCTTCGCCGCAGTCTCTCTCTCTCGCTAAAGCCGTGGCGTTCGCTGGGATTTACATACCAGCGCGGCACCGCGGGGAGAGTTGATCCAACCGTGGCGCCAGGTACGAAATGGTTCAGGGCAATCGACTTCCGCCGAATGGATACATGACAGCATACCTAGGGGGAAGTGTCTTTCGGCAATCCGAACGAACAAAGCGCCATAAGTCTGGTTGCGAAAAGTCGGCTGTCATCGTCGAAAGATGCGGGTACCATTGCGGGTAGATACCAGGCCAGACCCAAACTAAACAGGCGGTTTCATCAATTTGTGAATTGCTTTTTTGCGGATCGCAAAGAGTACGGCTCTCCGCGATCCGTCAGCAGGGAATTGTAAGCTACAACGAGCGCAGGAAGTTCAAGATGTCCTGTGCCTGCGATGGGTTCAACCGATTGAAGTTACGGAGGACCCCGTTTGCTTCCGAGCCACAGTATGAGTGGCGGAAGCGATCATGATCATCATCGCGCCCCCAGCCCTTCCCTCCACAGTCGGAGTGCGACTCGATCGCCTGGAGCAAATCTGAAGTGCGTCCGTCATGCAGGAAGAATAGGCGTTGACCGATGCCCCATAGAGGAGCGCTGCGAAACTCGTCTGGTCCCGCGCCCCCTGGTTGATCCCGTCCGCCAGCACCGAGCCCATATGGTGCAGAGCGAAATCCGAGAACGGATGGTAGGTCACTTCATCCGTACTGGCACTGAAGACAGATGGGCCGGAAGTGAGCGAAGGTGAGTGGCACAGGGCACAACCGACGCTATTGAACAAACTGGAACCGTTACGGGTAGAGTCTGTCTCTGGACCGGGCGCCGGTGGTGCTGCCAAGCGCATGAATATGGCGAAGTTCACTGTATCGGAGAATGGGCTTTCCCTGTCTTCGTTGCTGACCCCGTTGACGTCCTCGGGCAAAGGATTGAATACGCAGCCCTCCACCCCGGCGCGTTCGTCGGGAAATGCTTCATTGGTTACGCCTTGCTCGACGTTGTAAGCTTCGCCGGCGAAGATCAGCAGAGACTTGTTCTGGGATTTCCAGCCGAAGCGGGTGATCGTGCCGTCGTTGCCGCTGGTGTTAAACCTCCCGCCAATACCCAAGCGATATCTTGCATCTCGTGTAGCTGCCAGGTTGGCCCGCAGCGTGGCATCCGTCGTGTTCTCCACCAGGCCTAAGCCAAAAACCGGAGTCGGAATGCGGAAAACGACGTTATTCAAGGCCAGCTGCCGGACAAAGTCCGGTTGCAAGAGATTGCATCCCGGAGCATCGTCGCGGCCGGCAATGCTGAACAAACCATGAACCCCACCATCCAGCGAGCCGTCACGATTCCTGACAAACCGTGCTTCTCGGATTGGACCGTTGGCGGTAACGAACGAAGGGACAGTATTAGAAGCATTGTGAAGTTTGGCCAAAGCCACCTGCGGGTTCACACTGGGGCTGGTGCCGCCGACGGCCGGCTGCTTGTGACACATGGCGCAACCGTTCCCGTTGAAAGTCGGGCCCAGTCCGCCGCTATCTTCACCCTCTATATTACCGGAGACTGACTGTACTTCCTGGAACTGCATGAGCGCCTGGTCGAACAGAGCCTGGGCCTCGGGTTTCAGATTGGGTAGGACCCCTCCCGCTCCTGCGGCCCCGCCACGCGGCCCGGGGTCATGCTGAGCCTGAAGGCTTCCTGGCACAAACACCAGCAAACTGAGACAGAGAAATGCCATCAACATTCTGCAACGTTTCACACACACCTCCATCTGCCGGACGGATTACGGCAAGGCAACAAGTTCTGTTCCTGGGAGGAAGGGCGCATCTCCTCGCTGGCTGGCTCACGGGGCCAAAGGTAGAACTCGATTGGCCGGGTGTGAGCAAAACAGCCCTGGGAGTGGCACAGCCCAGGACGGGCCGTCATGCTTACCTAGACTGCCGCAGAAGATTAGACAAAACTAATCCGGACACTAGTCCCGTATCGGGGGGGCGTCAATTGCCCGTCGTACATGGTCAAGATGCGCACAGGTTCATTGGTGTGGCGGGCGTTTGGACACGAATGCCACACCCTCGGGGGTATTCCCCGCAAAGCTGAGAGCCATGGATTCTTCAGACCCGGGAGCAAACATATTCATGTTCTTCAGCGAGTTCACCACGCAAGGCTGGGTGGATGCGATCCAGGAAGCGGTGGCGGGCGATCGGGATTTGTCCGTGATTTCGATCAGCTACGGCAATCCGGAAGATGCCCCGCAAGGCACATGGACGAAGATGGGTGTCAAGTTCGTGAACCAGGCTTTTCAGGCCGCCGCAGCCAGAGGCATCACCATTTGCTGCGCCTCGGGCAACGATGGCTCGAGCGATCAGGTGCCGAGCGGCGCTCATATGGACTTTCCGGCTTCCAGCCCATTTGTGCTCGGAGTGGGAGGGACAAAATTGGTCGCGTCGGACGGCGCCAATCCGACCATAATGGAAGAGACGGTCTGGAACGAGGACTGATCGGAGAAGGGGCAGGTGGTGGAGGCATCGGCGCGATCTTTACCAAGCCCGCATATCAGAACTCCGTGAGCGTCCCTGTTTCTGTGACCCCGCCTCACCGGGTGGGACGCGACGTGCCCGATGGGGCGGCCGTGGCTGACCCCGAAACCGGAGTCGTGCGGATGAACGTCGATAGAGTGCATCTGGAACCAACCGGCGGCACCAGTGCCGCAGCGCCGCTGTGGGCAGCCCTGGTCACGTCGACTGAATCAGAAACTCGCAACCCGCTGCGGGTTCCTCAACCCGGTGCTTTACACAGCCGCCGCCAAGGGAGTGCTTCATGACATTACCCAGGGTAACAATGGCGCGTTCAATGCTGGCTCGGGATGGGACGCGTGCACCGGATTGGGTAGTCCGGACGGAGAAAAATTGCTCAACGCCCTTTCGAGCACGGCTGTATCCGGTCCGCATGCGGTAAAGACCGGCGCCGCCGCCGCGGCCGGAAAGGAAGGTGCCGCGTAGTTCATTGCGAGCTCTAGGCTCAGATCTGAATTTAATTCGAGCGAGGTCACTGAACTGGGCTTGGGGAAGACAATTGTTCGTCGATGCGTTGTTGAAATCTGAAAAGCATCGCGGCCCGAAAGTTTTGCTTGAGACGTCGCGGATGTGAATGAAAATCTCGCGGTCCTTCTGCTCGCCGCGAAGTTCGGACTGCCGGTTCGTCCACATGCTGGGGTGTTGGATTGTGACCGACAAATACCAAAACGAATCCCCTTGACTCCGACCGGCCTTCTCATGGAAGGCGATTACAACGCGTTCGCGTCACTGGGCGAGACCAGCTCAACTCAAGAACAGCATCTTTTTTGCCAGAGCGCGTCAACTCAACGCAACCCATCACCAGAGCGCGTCACGGTGTCAGCGTCATCTCTTGGATGAGAGTGTGTCTAGCTGTCAGCTTTTTTCCTAGGTAGTTACCATGATGTGTCACTCTGAAGTGCTCTATCTCTCATCCCGGTGGCCTAGAAACGAACACGCCCTAGACTCGGTCAAGTCACGAGATGTCCGTCGAATTGACCTTCATGCAGTAAGCAAGGACACGCGGAGTATCCATCATCTTCTTCTTCATCGTCATCTTTGTCGTCATCTTTGTCATCGTCTTTGTCATCGTCTTCCTCGTCCTCTTCTTCATCTGGCTCTTGTCGAAGCAAAACGTCGGTGGACACGGAAGGATCATAAGGTCTCGAGTATTGGAATTCTAGATGGCTTCTGCCCATGTCCAAATGGTACGCTTTCTGCCCGCTCGGAGATGAACTTCTAAAGACTTCGTTTGGAAGTCGTCGGGATGGGAATCGAGTAGCCCACCTCCCATAGTTTTTCATACCCGTGGTTTCATAAAGGCATAAAAATAGGCTCCGGGGTGCGTGCGAGCATCGAGACGTTGTGTGTCAATCACTTAGGACTACAGGAAATTGCGTCACGAATTACAGGTTCGGCGGCATTGAGGCTTTGCAAAAGTAGCCCTACTATCCTCCGACCGCTGTCGTTTGGGAATTCGACTCGCGAGGAGGCTCGAGTGCGCCCGGATGACCTGATGAAACCGGATTTGATAAGCGAAGTTGTGTTGCTGAGCAGTGGAATGCTGATCGTCGTAACGTTAATACTTCGCGGTCGCTGCCGCCACGCGACTCGCCTTGCTGCCATGAGCGCCAGGAGACACTGCAGAGGGGAGGGACTCATGTCACTGGAATCTATGCCAACCTCTGGCGGGCCGGACGTTCTGCCCAACCCAATACCCGAGGCTGACCCGAAGCCTCCCAAGCCTGATCCAACGCCAGAGCCGTCGCCAGTTCCGCCCGTACCGGAACCCGCACCGGCATTTTCCGGAATCGCATCACGCGTGCCTGCGTGCGATTTTCTGGTTCTGCAACCGACCTAGTCAAAGGCAATGGTTCAGTCGGATAACCCCTTCTTGCTAGGTCGGAAGACAAGACTTGGTCATTGGGCTGACGAGACAAGTCGCGAGGATTCGGGGAGCGCTCCTAGGACGAAATTCCTCCTTCACGGATGATTCGGGTCAGCTCTGAGATAGGCGAAAAGAAGAGACTTGCCGCTAGGCTTTTGGCTACCGCCATCCGGTTCCACCGTGACGAAGACTCCATCAATTTGGGCCAGCGCCTTTGGATCATCGCACTTCAAGATCCAGCGTTTCTTGGCGGCATTGTCCTCGTAGAAGACGCCGAGGTTGACCGCTTGCTCTCGATCTGGCCCTCGTTTCCCCCATGCCTGAAATGTCCCGGCGCGCCTTAGCTCAGTCTGCCGATCCAAATCGTAGGCATAAAAGATCAAAGACTTTCCCTTGGTGTAAAAGACACGACCGAAAGTTATCTGTGTCTGTCCCTCGCGGGCGACATCATGTACCTCGGCAATGTAGAGCTCCCTCGCTCCCATCAATTCCCGGATGTCGCGATCATGGGCGAGAAGCTCGTCCTTTTGGTCGAGCGCTACGTCTCGATCGTGCAAGCAGCCGGTTGAGATCGTTGACTTTAGCATCCAAGAACTTTGCTGCACGCACGGCATCTTGGGCTGACTGCTCTGCGAGAGAGTCGAGTTTTCGCTGGAGCGCCTGGGAACTGGACATGGCCGCATCGAGCTTTTGCGCCAGTTCGCTCGTTGCTGTACCAGGTCTCTGTCTTGTCTTGTCGTCGATGCGTAGATCACTTTCCAAACGATCTTTCGCGGCCTTCAGGCCATTGATGTCGCCGACCTGTTGGGCCGATTGCTGGCGAAGTTCGGCGATCGATTTTGTCCCGTTGTTCGATCTGTTCACTGCCGTTTGACGCTCACGCCCAGCATCGCTTAATTGGGCTTCGAGAGACGTTGGCGGTCGCGGGGCTGCGCTGGTCTGAACCGTGATCTTGACGGTTTCGGCTCCACGATGTATCCCACCCGGTAAGCGTAGAAGCTGAGAGAAACAAAGAGGAGAATGCCAGCGGCATATAGCATCCAGACGTGATGCCAGGCTGATTCACTGGAAAATGGGGGAAGGAGACGGGGGGTAATAGTTACTTCCGTTGGTTTGTGGACTTCTTGGGCTCGCCTCTTTGTTCTTGTTCCAGTCGTTTGAAGAAGGCTTGCCCTGCCGTGCTCTTCCGACCAGTCCGGACGTGCATCTGGATCCTTCGAGGCTTCTTCGGCCACCACCAAGGACAGGGATTGCCTGGTCAACAACGGCTTCGTACTGCTTAAGAGTGTCGCGGCAGGACTCGCAAATGGCGAGATGCTCCTGCAGCTTCTTCTGTTCCTCCTCGGTCAGCTGGCCTGAGGTCGAAACGGCGCAGAGCTCTAGGAACTCGTTATGAGGTTCAGTAGCGACAACGCCCCCGCTCCTAGTTTGGACAAGAACCGTCGTCATATTGCTCGCTGGCCCGGCAATTTGCCACCAAAAATCTCCTTTCGCAGTCTCTCCAGGCCCCGGAAGTAGTGGTGCTTGACATTCCCTCGGGATTGACCAAGCTTCGCTGGCAATTTCATCGAGCGTGTAGCCCTCCATAAAGTGCAGCCACAGGGTCTGACGCTGATTCTCCGACAGTGCTTCAAACACCTTCTGAAGGCTTCCGCTTCCCAGCCTTCCCTCAATCGAGTCCTCAAACGGTGCGAGCTGCTGCTCGCGAATCGGCGAGGTCGGCCTGCCGCATCGTCGATATCGAGGCCCGTGTAGAAGTGGCGAGAAGTCAGGTAGCGGCGCCGGGAGATAGCGCGGCGGGAGGCCATTTGAAGAATCCAAAACCGTGCCGGACCTTTCGAACTATCAAAGGTCTTGCAGTACCGGCAAATCAAGAGAAAGACTTCCTGGACCAGATCGTCTGCTTCGGGCGGGGCATGCAGAACCCGATTGGCAACGGTATGCACTAACCGAGCGTAGCGGCGGAAGAGAATGGATAGCGCCTCGCTACTACCCAGGGAGATTTGCGCCAGAAGACGTTCGTCTGAGGGCTCTGTTTCTGCGGATCGCTGCCTGTCGGTCGCAGTCGTCTTGGTGTCGTCCGTGGATACGGCCATGGCCGGAAGGCGAAAAGTGGCTGAAGCGTCCATGGGTCCTATAGCTCTCTCAAAATGCAAGGCGAGCTCACTTTGGGAGCCTCCGTCCCCCCGTCCTTCTCTGCTGTGCTTTTCAGTGGCATGAAAATCAACACGCGAAGGGACTTCGGCCATCAAGTGGAAATCACCGATCACACGCCAGCCGCGATTTACCTTTGCCACGACGAACCCAGTCTTACCTGTCTTGGCCGTGATTTCGCCGACCAGATGATCGGATACTATACTTTGTGGAAGTATTCATTGATACATCGCACACTCCAGCGTGCAAATGCCTGCTGGGGAAAAATATCGTTCGCCAGAGAAAAGAGCGTTTGCTCAGGCCCTGAACGAACTGCGTCAAGAGCGTCGCCTTACGCAGGAAGCGCTCGCGTTCGAAAGTGGATATCACCCGAAATACATAAGCCTTTTGGAGCGCGCGCACTACAGTCCTTCTCTCACAACAATCCTGGAACTCGCCGAAGTCCTCCAAGTCTCCGGAGCCGAGATTGTGGGCCGAGTGGAGCGTCTTCTTCCCAAGACCCGAAAGAGACGGCGGGAGACGCGTCCAAATCGTTGACGTTCTTACCTTGAAGTGCATTTGATGTTCCGCCCGGGAAGGAGGCCCAAACGATGGATAGTATACTTGGTGGAACTATACTCTACAACGATTAATTATCTAGCCGCCTATGAAACGCAAAGGCGGCAACGTCCCACGCAACCCCAATGAACCTGTGGTGCGAGCAGCATTTGCGCGTGTGCTGGCTGACGTGCGTGAAAAGGCTGGGTTAACTCAAGAACAGGTCGGAGAAAAGAGCGGTTACGAGGAAAAATATATCGGCGCGCTTGAGAGACGAAAGCACACGCCTACACTGACCGCGGTCATTCAGATCTCAAACGCAATGAACATTTCTCCATTGGAAACTCTTAGACTGGTTCTGGAACTGATGCCCAAGTTTGCACATTTGGAACCGAAGGGCTGACCAGGAACAGCCGTCCGGTTCTGTGATGTCCACTTCAGATTATCGATCTAAAATGAACCTCGTTCACATGAACACCGTTCTCTAGGACCAGCGCTCGAAGCCAGGATTTGTGTTGAGCCTGCATTGCTAGGCTCGGAGATGGAAGTTGCCGTTGGCGTCGGTCACCGCTTGACTTGTACCCCGAATCGTTCTTGGGCAATTACAGAAACGTTCGGAACCACCTCGTTCTTGTCTGTCATCACCACGCCCGGAAACAGCCCTTGGCCGCAGTAACACGAAGGGTACGAGTGTGCTACTCTGACGGCCGGGCCGGATTCATGGACAGGGTCACGCGGCCTGCTGGCGCATGCACATCCCCGATGGATATCTCAGCCCTTCGACCTGCGCCGTGCTCTACGGCACCGCGATACCGTTCTGGTATGTGGCGTTCGCGCGCGTCAAGCGGCTGCTGAACACGCGCCTGGTGCCGCTGCTGGCGGTGGTCAGCGCATTCTGCTTTGTCATCATGATGTTTAACGTTCCCCTGCCGGGCGGGACTACCGGACACGCGGTGGGAGTGGGGGCTGCGACCGTGGTGCTGGGCCCGTGGGCCTCCATGCTCGTCGGTGTCGATCGCGTTGCTGATCCAGGCGGTTTTCTTCGGCGACGGCGGAATCACCACGTTCGGCGCAAACTGTTTCAACATGGCGATTGTCGGCTCGCTGGCCGCGCATTTTGTCTACCGGGTCAGTGGCGGGCAGATCAGCGATCACATCCTCGCGCCGGGTACTGGCGGCTGGGCTGGCGGGGTATGCCGCTATCAATGTTGCCGCACTTTTTACGGCCATGCGAGTTGGGAATTCAGCCTCTCTTTTTCAAGGACGCGAGCGGGGCTCCCTTGTATGCTCCCTATGCGCTCCACATCGCGATTCCGGCGATGATGCTCGGGCATCTGACGTTTGCCGGATTGGCGGAACTATTTGTGTCGGGCGGAGTGGTGGCGTATCTGCAGCGTACGAATCCGGCGCTGCTGGGCCAGAAAGCCGTCAGCGCAGGACTGACGAGGCGCGGCCGGTTGGCTCCAGCGGCTGGAGGACGACTCGCCCGCTCTGGATTCGCCTGGCGCTGCTCATGCTTCTGACGCCTCTGGGAATTCTGGCGGCGGGAACGGCCTGGGGAGAATGGGGGGCGAAAGATTTTTCCGATCCGCAGATGCGGCAGCAAATCGCGGCTGCCTCGGGCAACATTGCGCCTCCATCGCAACAGCCGCAGGGGCTGGCCCGGCTCTCTTCTTTATGGAGTGCGCCGTTTCCGCAGTACGCGCCTCCATTCGTGCACCATCCTGCTTTTGGCTATGTGATGTCGGCTGTGTTTGGCAGCGGCCTCATTCTTGGTTTCTTCTTGCTCGATGGCATGGATGACCGGTCGACGCGGAGGGAGCTGCGCCCAGGACTTCTCCATGACCCTACGCCGAAAAACTCGCGAGGAGTGGTTGAGCGCAGCCTGGCCTCTTTTGTGGACGCCCTGGAGCACGCTTTCTATGCCGAGGAGCTGGCGAAGAAAAACGGCCTCCTGCAAAGGATCGATCCCCGGGTCAAGATTGTGGCGATCTTGCCGCTGATCGTGATCGCAGCCCTGGCGCGCCGCTTGTGGGTCATTGTGGCGCTCTTTGTCGTCGCGGTCGTTGTCGCGACTGCTGTCGAACGTTCCCCTGGCGCACGCTGGCGAAAAGAGTCTGGTTGGGCGTGCTCACTTTCACCGGGTTCATCTCGCTTCCAGCCTTGTTCCTGACTCCCGGCCGGGCGCTCTACACTCTGCCGCTTCTTGGCTGGACCGTCACTGCGCAAGGACTTCGCGCCGCCCTGTATCTCATCATGCGGGCGGAGACGGCTGCGACTTTTTCGGTCTTGCTGGTGCTGTGCACTCCCTGGAGCAACTTGCTGAAGGCGCTGCGCGTGCTCCGGTTGCCGATCGTGCTGGTGGTGATCCTGGGCATGACCTATCGCTACATTTTCCTTTTGCTGCGAAACGCGCATGACATGTTCACGTCGCGCAAGAGCCGAATGGTCGGCCGGCTCGACGGACGGGAGCAGCGGCGGGCGGCCACGGCCAGCGCGGGAGTGCTGATGTCCAAAACGCTGCAGCTCAGCGGAGATGTCTACCTGGCCATGCGTTCGCGAGGCTTTCAAGGTGAAGTTTACGTGCTCGACGAATTCCGTACCGGCTGGTTCGACTGGGCCATGCTGGCTGTGTTCGTGACGGTAGCGGCTCTGGCTTTCTGGTTTGGACGATGAGAGATGCCTTCGTCATCAGGAAATTCGAGAGCAAAGTCGCGACGAGGGAAATGTTGTGACCGTCCCCATCTTCGAAGTGCGCGATGTGACCTACCGCTATCACGAAGTGACGGCGCTGGACGGACTGAATCTCACGATCATGCCGGGCGAAAGAGTTGCCCTGCTGGGAGCGAACGGTTCCGGCAAATCGACTCTGCTCAGTATGCTTGACGGTCTGTGCTTTCCGGAGAAGGGAAGCGTCGCCTTCCAGGGCGAGCCCCTGACCGAGGACCGCCTGAGCGGAGAAGTTGAGTTCGACTTCCGGCGCCGGGTGGCGCTGGTGTTTCAGAACCCTGACGTCCAGTTATTCAACCCGACCGTGTTTGACGAAGTAGCTTTCGGACCGCTGCAGTTGCACTGGCCGAAGGAGCAGAATTCGTGCTTCGCGTCAACGAGATGCTGGAGCAGATGGAGATTGCGCACTTGAAGGACCGTTCCCCTCATCACCTCTCGACCGGGGAAAAAAAACGGGTAGCGCTGGCCTCGGTGCTGATCCTCGATCCCGAAGTCCTGCTGCTGGACGAGCCCACCGCGGCGCTTGATCCCAAGAGCGAGAGCCAGATGATCGATTTTCTGGTGAGTTGCAGCGGCGGCCGGAAGACGGTGGTCACCGCCACTCACGACCTCGACCTGGTCGAGGACATCGCGGATACCTGCCATGTGTTTCAGCGCGGACGCATTGTCGCGGCGGGCACGCCGTCAGAAGATCTTGAACGACCACGCGCTGCTGCTCAGCACAAATCTCATCCACGCCCATCGTCACGCACATGCGCCCGGCGACCTTCATTCCCATCCTCACCGCCACGGTCACCGACACTGACAAGCCTGTCATCCCGAGCGGAGTTGAAACCATTCGCTTGCGAATGGTTCACGCAGTCGAGGGACCTGGTGTTTGCTGGTGACGCTGCAGAACGCCGGATGTCCGTGGCGAAAATCTCTCCCTTCAGGCAGGAGTATGTGGTTGCAAAAGGGGTCCTTCGACTCCGCAGGCCGATTCGCAAGCGAATCGCTGCTCCGCTCAGGATGACAGCGATGTGAGGATTGAACTGCCGTCAGTCGGCGCCACTGGGCCGCGGAGAGAGCGGCGCCATCTGGTTCGGGTCTATGTGACGCTTGCTTCCCAGCATCAGGCGGAAGCGATCGAGATAGAGATAGACAACCGGCGTGGTGAAGAGCGTGAGCGCCTGGCTCATGATCAGTCCGCCGACAATCGTGATGCCCAGCGGCCGTCTCAGTTCCGATCCCGTGCCGGTGCCCAGGGCCAGGGGCAATCCGCCCAGCAGCGCGGCCATGGTGGTCATCATGATGGGGCGGAAGCGGCGAACGCACGCTTCGTAGATCGATTCTGCCGGACTCTTGCCTGCGCGTTCCGTCTCCAGCGCGAAATCAATCATCATGATTGCGTTCTTTTTCACGATGCCGATCAGCAGAATGATGCCGATCAGTCCCATCACGTTGAGTTCGCTGTGCGTCAACAGACAGGGCGAGGATCGCGCCCACGCCGGCGGAAGGCAGCGTGGAAAGAATGGTGATGGGATGGATGTAACTTTCGTAAAGCATGCCCAGAACCAGGTACACCGTGACCAGTGCCGCCAGAATCAGAAACGGCTCGCTGGCCAGCGACGTCTGGAAGGCCGCTGCCGTTCCCTGGAAGCTGGCATCGATGGTGGGAGGAAAGTTGATGGCGCGTTGCGCATTGTTGATCGCGTCCGTTGCCTGGCCCAAAGAAACGTTGGGCGCGAGATTGAACGACAACGTCACCGCCGGATATTGCCCCTGATGGCTCACCGCCAAAGGCGTATTGGAAGGGCCGAAGTGAGCAAACGCCGCCAACGGGACCGGCGTGCCGTTGTTAGCGCGAACGTAAATATTCTGCAGCGCGTCGGTGCTGTTGGAAAACTCCGGAGCCACTTCCATGACCACGTGATATTGGTTCAAGCGGCTTGTACATGATCGAAACCTGGCGCTGGCCAAAGGCGTCGTACAGGGCATTGTCAATGTCTGCGGCATCCACTCCCAGCCGCGACGCGGTGTCCCGGTCGATGATCACGGTAGCTTCCAGGCCCTTGTCCTGCTGGTCGGTGTTGACGTCGCGCAGTTCGGGCAGCGAGCGCAACTTCTGCAGAAGAAGCGGCGACCAGTGGTTCAGGTCATTCAGGTTTTCGCCTTGCAGGGTGTACTGAAATTGTGCCTGGCTCTGACGTCCACCGATGGTGAGGTCCTGGGCCGATTGCATGAAGAGCGTTGCGCCCGGTACCACTGCCAGTTTGCGGCGCAGCCTGCCGATCACCTGGTCGGCGCTGATCTTGCGCTCGGCGAGCGGCTTCAGAGTAATGAACATGCGGCCCTGGTTGGCCGAAGTGTTACCACCGGCAAAGCCGACAATGGTCTGGACCGCCGGGTCTTTCATCACGATGCCGACAAATTGCGTCATCTTCTCTTTCATGGCAGCGAACGAAATATCCTGTGCGGCCTGCACCGAACCCTGCAGGCGGCCGGTGTCCTGCTGCGGGAAGAAGCCCTTGGGGACGATGACGTAGAGATAGATGCTCAGCGCCGCTGTCCCAATCGTGATCAACAGGGTCAGAGGCTGGTGGCGCAGGACCAACTGTCAGCCTTCGGCTATAGAGACTTGAGCATGGTATCGAATATCTTTTCGCTGAAACGGTAGATGCGACCGTGCTTCTCCTTGTCCGCCGAGCGCAGAAATTTCGCGCACATCATCGGGGTGACGGTGAGAGATACCAGCAGCGATACCGCAATGGCGACGCTCAGGGTGACCGCAAACTCCCGGAACAGACGGCCTACGATGCCGCCCATCAGCAGAATCGGAATGAAGACCGCCACCAGCGACGTGCTCATCGAGAGCACGGTAAACCCAATCTCACGGGCGCCCTGGAACGCGGCATCGACCGGCCGCACTCCTTCCTCGATGTGGCGAGTGATATTTTCCAGCACCACGATGGCATCGTCGACCACGAAGCCGGTCGAAATGGCCAGAGCCATCAGGGAAAGATTGTCCAGACTGTAGTTCAGCAGATACATCACACCGAACGTTCCGATCAGCGACAAGGGAACCGCAACGCTGGGAATGAGTGGTGGCGCGGAAGGTGCGAAGGAACGCAAAAACCACCAGAATGACCAGTATGACCGAAATCAGCAGGGTGAACTCTATGTCGTGGACCGAGGCGCGTACTGTAGTGGTGCGGTCGAGAACCACATTCACGTCGATCGCCGGCGAAATGGAAGACCTAAGCAGCGGCAGAGCGGCACGCACCCGATCCACGGTCGCGATGATGTTCGCGCCCGGCTGCCGGAACACGATAATCAGGACGGCGGGCTTGCCTCCGGACAGTCCGATATTGCGGATGTCGGCGACTGAATCGGTTACCGTGCCTACGTCCCCCAGACGCACCGGCGCGCCATTGTTGTAGGAAACAATCAAGCCGGCGGTACTGGTCGGCGGTAAAGATCTGGTCGTTGGCGTCCAGAGTCCAGGAGTTGACTGGACCATCGATCGAACCTTTCGGCTGCGTTGGCGTTGGCGTTGCCCAGGGCGGTGCGGACCGTGTCCAGGCCAACGCCCAGTTTGTTCAGCAACGTAGGATTCAATTCGGCGCGCACCGCCGGCTGTGCGCCGCCGCCCACAAACACCTGTCCGACTCCTTCGATTTGCGCCAGCTTCTGCGAGAGGATCGAGTCGGCGGCGTCGTAGATTTGCGGCAACTTGATGATGTCGGAGGTGAGACCCAGAATCATGATGGGCGCATCGGCCGGGTTTACCTTCCGGTACGTTGGATTTCCCGGCAAGTTGGTCGGCAAGCTGGCTGCGCGCCGCGTTGATCGCGGCCTGCACGTCCCGTCCCGCGGCATCGATGTTGCGACCAAGGTCGAATTGCAGAGTGATTCCGGTCGATCCCAACTGGCTGACAGAAGTCATCTGGTTGATGCCGGCGATGCGGCCAAACTGCCGTTCCAGCGGGGTCGCCACCGCTGAAGCCATGGTCTCTGGACTCGCGCCCGGAAGTCCGGCCCCGACCGAAATGACCGGGAACTCCACCTGCGGCAGCGGCGCCACCGGCAGAAAATTGAAGGCCAGCGCTCCCGCCATAAGCAAGCGCCGCCGCCAGCAGCGATGTGCCGATGGGACGCTTGATGAATGGGGCGGAAATATTCATTGTTTAGTCCAAAGACGCTCAGTCCGCCGAGGCCCCACTCGGCTCCTCGATGGGGTTGCCAATGTTCAAGTGCGAGAAACGCTGCGCCAGGCGGTCGAACCAGAGATAAACGACCGGTGTGGTGTAGAGCGTAAGCAACTGGCTGACCAGCAGGCCGCCGACGATGGTGATGCCCAGCGGATGGCGCAATTCCGATCCCGTGCCGCTTCCGAGCGCCAGCGGCAGCCCGCCCAGCAGCGCCGCCATCGTGGTCATCATGATGGGGCGGAAACGCAGCAGGCAGGCCTGGAAGATCGCTTCTTCCGGCGGTTTGTGTTCCACCCGCTCCGCTTCGAGCGCGAAGTCGATCATCATGATGGCATTCTTCTTCACGATGCCGATCAGAAGAATGATGCCGATCAGGGCCACGACGCCCAGATCGTTTCCGAGTCAAAAGCAGAGCGAGGATAGCGCCCACGCCCGCCGAAGGCAGCGTGGACAGAATGGTCAGCGGATGAATGTAGCTCTCGTAGAGCACACCCAGCACGATGTACACGGTAACGATCGCGGCCAGAATCAGGTAAGGCTCGGAGGAAAGTGAATTCTGAAACGCCGCGGCCGTTCCCTGGAAGCTGGTGTGAATGCTGGGCGGAAGATGAATGTCCTGTTCCGCCCGCTGAATGGCCTGCGTGGCTTCACCCAGCGAAACTCCGGGCGCCAGGTTGAACGACAGTGTGACCACCGGGAACTGTCCCTGGTGATTGACCGCCAGCGCGGTGTTCGAAGTCTGGAAATGGCTGAAGGAAGCGAGCGGGACCTGGCTGCCGGCGTTGGCGTGCACGTAAATGCTTCTGAGCGAATCCGGATTCTGCGAAAACTGCGGGATCCACTTCCAGCACCACGTGGTACTGGTTCAACTGAGTAAATATGGTGGAAACCTGGCGCTGCCCGAAGGCGTCGTAAAGGGCGTCGTCGATGGCCTGGGGCAGAATGCCCAAGCGCGACGCGGTGTCGCGATCGATTACCAGTTCTGCTTCAAGTCCGCCATTCTGCTGGTCGGTGGCGACGTCGCGCATGGAAGGCAACTTGCGCAGTTCGTCCACCAGTTTGGTGCGCCCACAGCGACAACTCCTTCGAGTCGGCATCTTCCATGGAGTATTGATACTGGGTACGGCTGACGCGGTCCTCCACCGTCAGGTCCTGCACCGGCTGCATATACAAAGTGATGTCGTGGACCTTGGCCAGTTCCGGCTGCAGCCTGCGGATAATCTCGGTGGCGGTTGATTTGCGCTGGTCGCGCGGCTTCAGGTTGATCTGAATACGTCCGCTGTTCGGGGTGGAGTTGGTGCCGTCGATTCCGATAAAAGACGACAGACTCTGTACGTCCGGATCTTTCAGAATGACCTGCGCCAGCGCCTGCTGGCTTTTGGCCAGCGCGGGGAAGGAAACGTTCTGCGGCCCTTCTGAAATGCCCAGAATCACACCCGTATCCTGCACCGGGAAAAAGCCCTTGGGCACCACAATGTACAGGAACAGGGTCAGCACCAGAGTGCCGGCGGTGACCAGCAAGGTGATGGTCTGGTGCTGCAATACGAATTTCAGCGTGCGCCCGTAAAACTCGATGACCCGGTTGTAGAAATTCTCCGTGGACTTATAAAAGCGGCTTTGATGTTTGGGATCATGCCGCTTCAGCAGCTTGGCGCACATCATCGGGGTCAGGGTAAGCGACACTACGGCCGAGACCAGAATCGTGACCGCCAGAGTCACGGCGAATTCGCGAAACAGGCGTCCCACAATGTCGCCCATGAACAGCAGGGGAATCAGCACCGCGATCAGCGAAACCGTCAGCGAAACGATGGTGAAACCAATCTGCCCTGCGCCCTTCAAGGCCGCTTCCAGCGGCGTTTCGCCTTCCTCCAGATAGCGTTCGATGTTTTCGATCATCACGATCGCGTCATCGACCACGAATCCGGTGGAGATGGTCAACGCCATCAGGGTCAGATTGTTCAGGCTGTAGCCGAGCAGGTACATGACGCCGAACGTTCCCACCAGCGAAAGCGGGACGGCAACGCTGGGAATGACGGTGGCCGACAGGTTCCGCAGGAACAGGAAGATCACCATCACCACCAGTCCGACGGTGAGCATCAGTTCAAACTGGACGTCTTTCACCGACGCTCGAATGGTTTCGGTGCGATCGGTCAGGACCTGCACTTTGACCGCAGCGGGCAGCGACGATTGCAGCTGCTTCAAAAGCAACTTTCACCCGGTCGGCGACGCTGATGATGTTGCTGCCGGGCTGGCGCTGAATGTTCACGATCACCGCCGGCGTGGTGTTCATCCAGGCGGCCTGCTTCACATTTTCGGCGCTGTCAACCGCGGTGGCGATATCGGAGAGGCGAACCGGCGCGCCGTCTTTGTAAGCCACGACAATGCTGTTGTATTGCGAACTGGTACTGAGCTGATCATTGGCGCCGATGGTGAAAGACTGGCGCGGGCCATCCAGCACGCCCTTGGCTTGGTTGACGTTGGCGGCTGCCAGCGCGGTCCGTATATCTTCGAGACTCAGTCCGTAAGAAGCCAGTGCCGTGGGATTGGCCTGGATCCGCACCGCTGGCTTCTGCCCGCCGCTGATCGAAACCAGGCCGACGCCCGGAAGCTGCGAGATTTTCTGGGCCAGCGCCGTGTCCGCCAGGTCTTCCACTTTCGAGAGCGGCAACGTGTCTGAGGTGAGAGCCAGCGTAATGATCGGGGAATCAGCGGGATTCACCTTGCTGTAGATCGGCGGATTCGGCAGGTCGCGCGGCAGATAGGTGGTGGCGGCGTTGATCGCGGCCTGAACCTGCTGCTCCTCGACGTCGATGTTCTCGTTGAGATTGAATTGCAGGGTAATGATGGAACTGCCCAGCGAGCTGGTCGAAGTCATCTGGCTCAGTCCCGGGACCTGGCCAAACTGGCGCTCCAGCGGCGCGGTCACCGAGGACGCCATGACGTCGGGGTCGGCTCCGGGATAAAACGTCACGACCTGAATGGTGGGATAGTCAACTTCTGGAAGCGCGGAGACGGGAAGCTGCGTATAGGCGACCACGCCGACCAGCAGAAGTCCGACCATCAACAAAGTTGTCGCGACCGGACGAAGAATAAAAAGTCGCGACGGGTTCATGGCGCTCCGGTGGGGGCAGACTGCGCCGGCTGCGGCTGCGCGGCAGTAGAGTGCGCATTCCGGTTTGGACCTGCGCCGCTCGCGTGCGGGTCCACTTTGCTCCCGGCTTGCAGCTTGTCCTGTCCGTCCACCACGACTACGTCTCCGGGAGCCACTCCGCTGGCGATTGACGCCACGTTATTTTGAGTGAAGGAAACCGTGACCGGGCTGACGGCGACCGTCTTGTCGGGTTTCACCGTAAATACATAGCTTCCCTGCGGGCCGGTCTGCACCGCAACCGACGGAATCACAGATGCTTCCCTTGTGCGTTTCCAGCAGCAGGCGAACATTAACGAACTGGTTGGGCCAGAGAGCGTCGTCCGGGTTGTCGAACATCGCTTTCAGCCGTCCTGTGCCTGTGGTCTGGTCAATCTGATTGTCAATCGTCAGTAACTTCCCGGTGGCTAACTTCGTCAGATCGTCCCGGCTGTAGGCCTCGACCGGCAGCGTGCTCTGGTGCATGTGCTGGGAGACAGTTTGCAAATTGTCTTCCGGCAGCGTGAAGACGACAGCGATCGGCTGTAGTTGGGTGATGACTAACAAACCAGTGGTGTCGGCGGCGTGCACCATGTTGCCCACATCCACCAGCCTCAGTCCGACGCGGCCGCTGATGGGCGCGGTGATGTGCGAGTAAACGAGATTCAACTTCGCGTTGTCGATTGCTGCCTGGTCGGCGCGGACGGTCCCTTCCAACTGATCGGCTGCAGCCTTCTGGGTGTCCACCTGCTGTTGCGACATCGCTCCGGAGTCGTCCAGCAAACTCTTGAAGCGCTCGTAATTCAGTCGCGCATCCTTAAGTTGTGCCTGATCGCGCACCAGACTTGCCTGCGCCTGATCGAGAGCCACCTGGAACGGCCGAGGATCGATGACGGCCAGCAGGTCGCCTTGATTTACGTGCTGGCCTTCTTTGAAATTGACCTGCGCCAGTTGTCCGTCCACCCGGCTCTTTACGGTAACCGTGTTGGAGGCGGTCACGCTGCCCAGACCCTTCAGGTATACGGGCACGTCGCGACGCTCGGCGGTCGCGACTGCCACAGGCACGACCGATCTGGGTCGAGGCCCGCGCCGTGCCGCTCTTGGAGCCGGAACTGCAGCCGGCCAGAATGACGGCCGCCACAGTCAGGGATCACGGTCGCAAAAAGCTGTTGGCGAGATGACTTGCTGGTTCGTCGTCGGCGGGGAAGCCCCGCGCCTGGCTCGTGCCAGAGGTCGTCAGTCGGTATGTTCACTCAGTCGCTCCCGAATGCCGCTTGCTCTCTTCGCGGCGCAACAAACGCTTCCATATTGACTCCAGAAATTATATCTCGGTTGCGACTTATCTTCCGCTTTTACAAGACTTTACATTTCCCGGTCGATCCCGTCAGGCGCCGGGCCTTCGCGCCGATGCTTCGCGCATTCGCGCCGACTTGGAAGCCTGAAATCAGCTGACCGGAGAGCCGGTTTCGGAGCCGATTCGCGCAACCGACTGATTGGCCGGTGCTAGGCCTTGGGGAGAGAACAGTAGGTTCGATAGCGTTATATGTCTGCGGATCGGCGTCAATACGGGGAACACTGTAGGCTCAGCGGTAGCCAAGGCCTCGTGTCCACGGGCGCGGTCTGGGTTCGAAAAGCCTCTGTTGCATCCTAGTTGCAACTACATGCAACCATTCCCGCTCGCTGAGAAAAAAGTGTAAAGGCGGTGGAGACGTCGGGCGCACTAGGAGCCGGCGGCGCTGGCGGGCTCGACGCCGACAGGTTTTGAGCGGCGAAGCGGAGCTTCAGTCTTTGGCTTGCTCGGTGGTGCGGCACTGCGCGCAGTAACCGCCGACTTCAAGCCGGGTGACAACAATGTGGAAGCGGCAATCTCTCTGGATTTGGCCCTTTAGACGATCGAAGAGGTCGCTCTCGAATTCGGTGATCTTGCCGCAGCGCAGACACGCCATGTGAATGTGATCGCGCTGCGGGCGGCGTTCGTAGAAGTGCTTCTCGCCCTGCATATGCATCAGGTCGAGTTCGTCAATCAATCCGTGCCGCTTCAGCAGTCCGAGGGTGCGATAGACCGTGACCCGGTCGATCTGCGGGTCAAGACGGCGGGCACGCCGCAGCAACTGGCTGGCATCGAGGTGCTGCTTGGCGGTTTCCACCACGCTGAGGATGGTGCGGCGCTGGCGCGTCATGCGCAGGCCGCGCGACATTAGTTCAGCCTGCAGACGTCCGGGAATCTCGGTTTCGGGTAATGGCATGGCCGATCCTTATTGCAACTTGGGTGCAACATTATAACCCGCCAGCTCCTGATCCTGAAAAAACTTCAATTTCGATGGGTGCAAATTGATTCGCTTATTTTGTGCCGGGCGTAAGTGCTTCAAGCATTCTCTCGAGGAGTCGCCTGCGTGGCGGGGTGCAGCTTATGGCAGCCCGGTACTTGTCGATCCAGTCCGGTTCTGGGTTAAGTGTCCGGCTGGTCGGCTCCGGAATGGGCATTTCTACTCCTGGGGAGCAGCCCGGTAATGGCCTGCAGTCTGCGTTGATCTCCGGCAGCCAAGGCTACAAAGCGGAAAGGCTGCTGCGTCCAGGAGACAGGAGTTAACATCTCTGCCGAGCCCATCACCGGCCCCGTTTGGGTCAGAAACATTACCTTGATGCGGGTGCCCCGAATCAGAGGTTTCGACAGGCAGAGCAGACCGCCGGTAGACGAAAAGACCTCCAGCCTGCCTGTCACGCAGTCCCCGCTCCGGAAGCGAAGCACGGCTGGCGTGCGTTCGGTCGTTCGGACGCGCGGGGCTCGACGAGCGAGCGATGGGATCGGGCAAGTCATTGACTAAAGCTGACAGTATCGTCCTTGTCCCGCCCTGCATAGAGATTACGAAAGGGTATGCAGAGGTGAAGTTACCCCGCGAACGGATCTGGTCTATTCGCGGACCAGTAACGCCAGACGCGGAAAGCGGAATTGTCCGGCAGCATCGTCGATCACGTTGACCTGGCAGGTGTAGAAACCGGGCTTCAGCTGGGTGAGCGGCACGTCGAGTTGGAAGACTGCAGCCTTGCGGTCCGGCGTATTCAGTTGGTCGCTTTCGACCAGCGGTGTCTCATAGGCTTTGGTGTTTCCCGCGAAAGAAAGCGACATTCGTCAGCAGGTGGATGGCCTGGCGGTTGCGATCATCGGCCTGGGCGTTCGCAGGTGCCACCGCACGAGCCGGGTCATACACCTCGTAGTAAAAGTACAAGTGCTGTCCGGCGGAAAATACGTGGGTGACGCTGGGAATGACCTCTGATCCGTCGCGCATCAGCGGATTTTCGGTCTTATGCTTGCTTGCTGCCTGCAGCTGGTTTGCCAGCACAATCGAACTCATCTTTACCGGCGCCGATTTCAGGTCGGGAACGGTGATATCGGTCTCGAACGAACCCAGGCGTCCGCTCTGGTTTTCGCGCACGACAAACTTCAGATGATAGGCGCCGGGCGGCAAGACGAAGCCGCTGTTGTATTGCACGTTCTTACGTTGCACCAGTTGCGACGAGTTGAGTGCAACCTTCACCGTGTCTCGTATCTGTCCCACGGGATGCTTTTCCGCGTCGGTCACAATGCCCAGCACATCGAGGGTGGCGCGGTCCTGATCGTTGTTGTGGGTGAAGGGAATCTGCGAGCCTGGCACGACCACCGACACCGGCACGTAAAATTTGCGGTCGGCGATGCGGAAGTAGGCCGCGGACAAGTACACCGGCAGATCGGTGGTCGGGAGTTCCGAAGCGAGTTCTTCGTCAAGCTGGCGTTCACGATCGTCGCGCGTAGAGTGCTGGAAATCCGCGGGAGCGTAGTAGCCGCGGCGGAAGTCGATTTTGACGCCCGGCCGGTTGACTCGCACCGTGATCCGCCGGAAGCGCCCGTCCCGCGCCGCATTCGTGCTGTGATAGCCGAGCAGATAGTAGACCGAGGTGTCCTGCTGCACGCCGGTGAACACGCGGCCGAAATCGTTCGAGTCAAGAAAGGCGCGCCCACCGGTGTCCCCGGCCAGAGTGACGAGCGTTTCCTGGGTGGTGGCGTTCGAGTCGAACGCGCTGGCCACCGACTTTCCAGAGTAGGGAGAAGTCCCGCGCATGCTGGCATTCTGGGCTTCGCCGCCGGGCACTAGAGCCTGCAGGCCGCGAATATCCAATGTGTAGATGGCCATGTTGGCTCGTACCGCGGCGTTGGTAGCGGAGCGCAGCTGCGACTGGTTTTCAATCCCTGTCCGATCCATGCCGCTCGAGAAGTAGATCAGAGACTTTTTCTCATCGATGGAAACCAGTTTGTCCGCGATCGATCGCAGGGCCTGGAGGCGGCGGTCGGTATTGAAAATGTTGTACTCGGTGTCATCCACCGTGAAAGAACCACCTGTCTCGGATGTGCCCTCGGTAGTGCCGGTGCTGCCTTCTTCGAATCCCGCGCCTTCGCCGGCACTGAAGGCTTGCAGCGCTTTCTTCAGCAACGCCCGGTCGGAGGTGAAATCCTGGTTCACACTCAACGTGCTCCCCAGCGAGACCACGGAGACCAGGTCGGCAGGCACCATCTGCTTGTCCACATAGTTCTGCGCCGCGGTGGTGGCCTGGTCGATTTCATCCGGCTGCATGGAGCTGAGATCGAAGAACAGAATGATGAGCCGGCGGTCTTTTAAAGGCCGTTGTAGCGAGCGCCGATGCAGCGTCGGGGCTTTGCTGGTTGGAGCAGGGCGAAGCAATGCCGCTTCGGTCGCGGCGGTCGAGAGCACGGCATCGGTGTTTTCCAGATCGAAAGAAATTACCTGCTGCGGCTTGTTGTCTTCGAGAAGGGTGAAGTCTTCGCGCTTGAGGTCGCGCACCGGGTTGCCGTTCTTGTCGCGCACCGTCACGTTCACCAGCACCAGTTCGGTCCGGAGCGGAAGGTGTATTCGGTGGACGACGATTCCTGCGAATTCACGCCGGTGCACAGCATCACGATGACAAGCACAAACGCAACAATGGAGGAGCGGGCGTCCTCGCCGGTCCTGCGATGAACCCGTCGCGCGCGATGGATGTCTCGTCGCATCAGAACCTGAACCTCGCTGTCAGCAGCAGAGACCGCATCGGTCCCACCGAAATCACCCGGCCGTAGGTGGGAGAATTTACGACAGTATCGATCCCGACATATTGAGGCGTATTGAAGACATTCGAGAACTGCGCCCGGAATTCCAGGAAACGCGTTTCGCTGAGAGGAAAAATCTTGGTGAATGACATATCGAACAACCGGCTGCCCGGTCCTTCAATACTGTTGCGGCGCGCATCGCCGAACACCCCGGACGGGGCGACGAACGCGGCCGTGTTAAACCACTCCGCGATGGACGGGTCAGGCACCGTGACCGGCTGGCCGGGCACCACATCCGCCCGCTGCGTGCCGTTAACGCCCTGGCTCACATTCAAGGTGTCGCCGAGAATTCGGGGAGTGAAGGGCAATCCCGACGCGATGGTCCAGTCGCCGCTCCAGTTCCAGTCTCCCAGGATGGCGCGCAGCGGAGTCTTGCCCGACGAGCCAGCGCCGTTCATGGCCGAAGGGAAGCTCCCACAAATAGTCAGCCGTGAAGCTGTGACGCTGATCGAAGCTGGACAAGCCGCGCTCGGCCGACAGGTCGAATGCATTCTGGGCGACGTTGGTCACGCCGGAAACTCGCACCGCGTCCCGCGCCCTGCGCCACCAGGGGCTCGCCGCTTCCGATGGTGGAGGCATTGTCCAGAGACTTCGAGAACGTGTAGCGGCCGCCAATCGAAAAGCCCGCCTGCAGCCGCTTGCGGACGCGCACCGAAAGCGCGTTGGCAGTCGAATCTCCCACCGAGTCTTCCCAGTAAAACGGCTGCACACCGGGGAAGAGCACTCCGGTCGCGGTGCGGTTGGGCGCTTCCAGAATATCGAGGCGCGTGCCCTTGGTGCCGGTGTAGTCGAGGTTCATGATCAGCGTGGGACGAATCTGCTGCTGCACGTCCACATTCCAGATCTGCACGTAGCCCAGGCGATAGTTCGGATCCACGCCGAAATTGTTGGTGATGGAACCGGGAGGCACCGGCGGAAATCCATTTTGCAACGTGAGTATGGTGGTCGGCGATTGCGTGTTGGTCGCCGTGTTCGAGAACGGCGGCTGGAACGCCATGTTCTGCACGATGCTTTGATACGCGCTGGTGTTGTAGTTGATGCCGTATCCGGCGCGGACCACCGTGTTGCGCAACGGTTTCCAGGCCAGGCCCAGACGCGGAGCGAAATTATTGCGGTCGGGACGGACCAGCGTCACGGGAAACTGACCGTTGTACGGTCCGGTCTGGCCCACCTGCACCGGGACCGGCGGCGAAGTGAAGCCCGCCGGCAAATCCAGGTTCACGATGCGATCGTTCTCTTCGGAGAAGGGAGAGATGTATTCGTAGCGCACGCCCAGGTTCAGCGTCAGGTTGCCGCGCAGGCGCCATTCATCCTGCACGAACAGGTCCCAGGAATTGCCGCGAAAGTGGTAGTTGTTGTTGCCAAACTGCACCGAGGTCAGCTGCGGAAGCCCCAGCAGGAAGTCGGAAAAGTCGTAGCCGCTGTTCAACGCCGGTAAAGGTAAAGGTTCCGCGCGCGTTGCTGTCGGTCTCGGGGTTGACTTCAATCCGCCGGAAATCTCCGCCCCAGCGCCAGGTGTGCTTGCCGCGCCGGTAGATCAGGTTGTCGGAAAACGTCCAGGTCTGGTTGCGCAGCAATTGCGGAGTTGATGTCGTTGAGGCTGCCGAAATGGGTGAACGACAGGTTGGGCAGGCCCCAGTCAAACGGGTTGGTCGAAACGCCCGTGATGCCGAGGCTTCCCGTGATGTCCTGGTTAAAGGCGTAAAGATTTTGCGTGCTGGTGCGGGAGCGATTGAAGTCGAGGCGCGCGTTGTTGACCACCTTGCCAAAGGTCCGCACGTATCCAATGGGAACGTCGAAGCTGCGGGTATTGGTATTGCCGCCCACGCTGGGAAAAGGATTGGTCAGGTTCGCGCTGGCCGAGTGGTAATGGAAACCGAAACTCAGATTATTGCGCGGGCCCGCATTGTCCGCGCTGGCCGCGGCCCGGCGTTCTGGCGCCGCCCAGGGTCTGGTTCAGACGGATGTTCAAGTCGTCGCTGTCGTTGAGGGTCGATGTCACAAAATGAAAATTCGGCGCATCGGGAGCCGCGTCCGCGACATTGGGCACGGGGATGAACTTCAAAAGACCCTTGCGCGATGGGATCGATGGACAGCCCGGCATTTTGCAGGATATTGTTCGGGATCGGTTGTCCGTTGTTGGGATTGACCAGCTGAACTCCCGACAATGCGGAAAAGTTGCCGTCGCGCTCGTCCGCCGTCGGCACAAAGGAAAAAGCGTCATAGGGCGAATTGCCGCGCGAGCCGTTGTAGTTCAAAAAGAAAAAAGTCTTGCTTCCGCCATTGTAGATTTTGGGAATGTTCAGCGGCCCACCCAGGGAGACGCCGAAGCGCTGCCGGAGGTAGCTGGCTTTCTCTGTCGAACCCCTCGAACTGTCGTGTGAGAGCGTAAGGCGCGGCATCGAGGGCAGAATCGCCGACTGAATAGTAGACCGAACCGTGCGGACGATTGATGTCATATCTGCCGCGCCCGCCGCCCAGGACCATGGGACCGCCTCGTCCGCCGCCGCCTCCGAAGCCGCCGAAACCCACCACCGGGGAGGCCGCCACCTGCGGGACCGCCGCCACCGGGACCGCCGCCACCGGGCCACCTCCACCCGGGCCACCGCCGCCGGGTCCTCCGCCTCCACCGAAGCCCCCGCCCTGTTCGCGGCCTTCGCGCATTCTCTGGTCCAGTTCGTCCGTGCTCATGCCGAACATGCCGACACCCGAGGTGCTGCCGGAAAATGATACCGATTCCGTGGCGACGTCAGGCGCAATGCCGGGCATCGGCATTCCGACGGCACAATCTGGTCAGCTCCGCTGCCGTTGCCGCATGTCTGCGCTGGCCAGCCCTTGCATGACGGCCAGACTTTGAAATCCTCGCCCAGCTCCGGCCGTTGCCGGCCGTTGCTGGGTGCGGACGGCTTGTTGCGTGCGCGAGAGCAAGGTCAATTCAAGGTCGGCATGAGTGGTGGGGTCGGCCACGACGATTTCCCGCGTCATCGGTGCAAACGCCGGCATTTCGACGCGCAGCTCGTATTTACCTCCGAGCCACTTGAAGCGTGTAGACGCCGTTCACGTCCGTAGAAGTTGCGGTCTTTTCTTGCGTGGAAGCGTTGGTGGCGGTAACGGTGGCTCCGGGAATAGGAGTGTTACCTGATTTCACGATACCGGTGACGGAAAAGCTTGGAGTGGCCGCCACGTCCTGCGCCAGAGAGCTGCCCGCGAGCAGCAGCAGGAGCGCGATCTGCCGCATGGCAACGACCCAAGTCTTGAAACCGATGGACTTTGGCACACCGCAAAAGGATTTGGCGCGGCGGCTCATTCGCGTCGATGCTGATGAATTGCGGGAACCATTAACATATTCAACACTGCAGCACGCACCCAACAGGTAAAAACTCAGTCAACAACCGTAAAGTTTCGTAAAGGTTAGGACCACTACAGGCATTAGACGCGCGCGGGAGTCGAGCATGGGCAATATTTTCCATGCGTAAGTCTAATTCTGGAATTACAAGTCAGAAAGATGGACCGGCCGGCAGCGTACCTTGTACCTCAGCGTTCACCTTTTACTTCCAGGTGGAATTCAATTCCCAGATCGTCAGCGAGACGATTTTGCTGTCCGCCGCATGGGCGTAAAGCTCGATACCGTTACTGCCCGGCGGAGGATATATGCGCTCAGAGAGAACGCGTTCGCCATTGTTGGCAAATACCTCCACACTGGAGCGGTCAACGAACACACGCAGCTTGATGCTCGCGTTTTGCTCGAGCTTGGCACCGTGACGTCCGGGGAAGTCTTTGGCGAAAGAAACCTCCCCCGAGCGAGTGCGATCAACGTAGACCTCGCGGCGGAGGGCGTCGAACCCTACCAGAGTTTCGCCGTCCTTGTTCTTCCGCAGCCGAAATCCAATGTCTTCGGCTTGCCCGGGGCGAAGCTCGGCCTCGAGCTCGTAAACTTCTGCCTTCATTCCGCTCTCAAGGATCGTCCGGTTAACTTCCTCCACACTGGCATTCACGATTCGGAGCTTCTCACGCCGGAGCCCTTCAAGCTGCCGGACTGGTCGCTGCACCAGCCGCAACCCATCGGCATAGCGGCGCAGCATCAGCGTGCGTGGAATGGATTGTGCTCCCCGCCAGAGCACGGTCGGTTCGGTATTCGCATACTGCCAGTTGCTGAACCAGCCGATCCACACACGCCCGTCGCTTGATGGCGCGTCATTCCAGGTGTTTGTCGCGTAGAAGTCCTTGCCCCAATCGGCCCAGAGCGCCGGGGTATCGGGAACGTCACTGGTGAAGGTCGCGCCGTCGAACTTGCCGATCAGGTACCGAACTCCGGTTCCGCCCGCGGGCGCTCCGGGATTGCGATTGATGATCAGCACCCACTTCTTTCCGCTGGTTCCCTCAACAGGCAAATCGATCAGGTCGGGACACTCCCACTGTCCCGCAGTGTCTCCGGCCGGTCCGAAGGTCGAGCGCTTGGTAAATTTTTTGAGATCGGGCGAATCCAGAACTACCAGTGTTCTTTCATCGGCCAGCACGGCAACCATCACCCACTTGTGTTGCGGCGCGTACCAGAAGACGTTCGGATCGCGGAAGTCTGGAGCATCAAGGTCGGCCACGGGATTGCCCGAGTAGTTCGTCCAGGTGCGACCGCGGTCGTTGCTGAAGGCAATGTGCTGTTTCTGTCGTTCCTTGTAGGCCGCGGTGTAGATCGCGATCAGACATGAATGATCTTGCGGATCGGGGTTCTTGCACAAGCCGCTGGTATTGTTCCAATCAACCACCGCGCTCCCGGAGTACACCATGTACCGGCCGGGCTCCTCGGGCAGCGCGACAGGCAGATTCTGCCAGTGCACCATGTCGCTGCTGACGGCATGTCCCCAGCTCATGTGCCCCCAGACGTTGCCTTCCGGGTTGTACTGGTAGAACAGGTGATACTCGCCTTTGTAAAAGACGGTCCCGTTGGGATCGTTCATGAAGTTCTTGGGAGGGGTGAAGTGGTACTGCGGCCGCCACGGCTGATCGTACGATTCCTGTGCGATTGAGTGCGGCGCGAGTGTGATCAGCACGATACCCAACCAAAGCGGCAACAGGGTCTTCGTCATGATCACCTGTGGCATTTTTTCACAAATCACGGAAGCTGCAAATCAAGCGCGTAAATTTCCTGGCTGCCGACGTCACGCAATATCGTGGGAGAATCGTCCGGGGCCAGACCGCACCAGGTTCCCGCAATGCCAATGGTTAGACGGACTCCTTTCAGACCGACGATTCTCTCCAGCTTGTGGTCGGTGATCCTCACGCGATAGAGGGCAGGGTCGCTTCCGAAGGAGTGAAAGTAAACGTAGATTCCATCTCGCGACCAATTCGGGTAGGCAGCATTCATTTTGGCCAATTCAACCCACTTTTGAGTGTTGAAATCAAAAAGCCTCAATTCTCGAGAATCGCCAGACATCGCCACGATATAGCGACCGTCGGGCGACCAATGAGGTGAGAAGAATCCGGTTGATCCCGGGACGACCGATACTTTGTGAGTTCGCAAGTCCAAAATATTGATCGTTCCATTAAACCAGAAGACGATCGAGGCACCATCGGGAGACCAGTTGGGGTCTTCCTCGTCGGTTGTTTGTTCTTCGGGAATCGCTGGCTGTGGGGTGCCCCCGTTGGCTGAAATCATATAATTCCGGCCTGGTTTACCGGGTACGAATCCAGTGAACACAATGTGTTTCTGGTCAGGGGACCAACGTGGCAATAAGACTTGCATGTGAGCAAACGTGAGTTGGAGTCGCTCGCTGCCGTCCGCCTTGCTCCGCCACAGATTACCTTCCGGATAAGTAACGTATGCCACCCATTGCCCATCCCTGGAGAAGTCCACACTGTCTGCCGAGATACCTGAAAGGTAGGGCTCAAACTGTTGGCTTTTCTGGTTGAAACGTGCAAGTTCCCCGCGGGGCTGAGAGCCGATTGCAAAAATTCTCTTTCCATCCACGCTTGGAACGGCGCGGGAATAGCTCAGTGGTCCTGTGGTCAACTGCGTCGGTTCCCGCGTTGCTTTGCGGAACAAGCCATCCTTCTCTGGGATGGCCCAGATCTGTGTCTTGCCGTCGTGATCGGATTGAAAGATGAAATACTTCCCGTCCGGTGTCCAATCGCCGCAACATTCCTGGGCCGGATTACTCCAGCCTGGCAGCAAGGGATGAGGATGACTTCCGTCGGCTTGAATTTCCCATAGCGAAGATGACCCAGCTTATTAGGTCAAGCAGTGATATGCGCAAACGTGAACCGTCTGGCGACCAGCGGGGCCAAATCGCGAAGCCTGGGAGAGAGGCGAATTTTTTGGCTTCCGTTCCATTAGCCGTGGCGACGTATAGGTCGTGGTCCTTGGCAAAAAGTATTCTCTGTCCATCTGGAAACCAGGTTCCGTCATGGCCAACTAGTTCCCCCAGTCGGTGGGGCGTGCCTGCAGGAAGGGGCAACAGCCAGAGTGGCGCCTCATACTGCAATCCCTCATATGCAGGGACTAAAAGGGAAGACCGGTCCGGGGATATATCCCCGATTTGGTTCACCAAAAAGGGTGTAGGAATCGCCGATGTTTCGCCACCCAAAGTGGAGACTTGCATCAGCACGGGCGAAACAAACGGCGATTCTACGTAGTACAGCCGTGAGCCGTCGGTGGCCAAACTGGCGAAGAATCCGGGAAAAAATTTGGCTGTACCATCGTTCGTGAGCTGGACGATCCCCGAGACTCTGAGAGGCGGCAAGGGAAAGGCGAAGCGGAGAGCCAGAATTGCAAAGCCAACCACGGCGATTGCCGCAGGTACCGCCCGAATCCACCACTTTTTTGGGCGTTCGGGCTCTGCCGCTGACGTGCTCTGAGACCCGGAGGTAGTTTTTGAGGGTGCGATTTGGGATTCCTCGATGCTGTCCGGTTGGACTGCCCGCAGCGGACGAGCGCCCTGATTCCGTGTCCCGCTTCAGGCGCTGCAAGTCAGTTCGCATCTCTGCCGCCCCTTGATAGCGAAGATTGCGGTCTTTTTCGAGGGCCTTATTGATGATGTCTTCCAGCTTCAGTGGCAGCTCAGGATTCATCCGCACTGCGGGGTATCGGGTCACGTTCCAGAATTGCGTTAAAAATCACGCCGGAACTTTCTCCGCGAAAGGGCATGGCGCCGGTCGCCATCTCGTAGAGCACCGCCCCGAAGGAAAACAGATCGGTGCGGGCGTCCAACTCTTTGGCTCGTACCTGTTCCGGCGACATGTAAGCCACGGTGCCCAACGCGACTCCCGGACTCGTCAGGTTTTCCTCGGCTGCGGCCGTGGCGGCGCTCATGATTCCAGCTTCCGCTGGGCCGCTCACTGCAGCCACTTTTGCCAATCCGAAATCGAGAATCTTGGCGTGTCCACGCTGGGTGACGAAGATGTTTCCGGGCTTGATGTCACGGTGGACAATGCCCTTGGCGTGAGCCGCCTCAAGCGCATCCGCAATGTCGATGCCGAGTGCTAGCAGAGTGCCGGTCTCCAGCGGTCTTCCGGCGATGCGGTTGTTGAGGGTTAGTCCTTCCAGATACTCCATCACGATGAACGACTGGCCTTCATTCTTCGCGATTTCGTAGATGGTGCAGATGTTGGGATGGTTCAGCGCCGACGCCGCCCGCGCCTCGCGACGGAAGCGTTCCAGCACTTGCGGATCTTTGGCGACATCGTCAGGCAGGAACTTCAGAGCGACCATGCGGCCGAGTTCGAGGTCTTCGGCTTTGTAGACCACACCCATCCCACCGCCACCGAGCTTTTCGATGACGCGGTAGTGCGAGATGGTCTGCCCGAGCACTGGCGCGAATCTTACGGTCTGACTCGCGACAAGTCAATGAAAGTAGACGAGTTGACCGCGCCACGGGGCACGGCGCAGCCAGCCGCTCCCGTTTTCGAGTCCGCTTCTCCGGCGGCCTCAATGCGTGAACGAGAAGTTCAAGCCGGTGGTCAGCAGAATATCGTTCTGTTTGGCCCCCGCGGGCGGATTGGTGACGTAGATATCTCCAAACGCATTCTGCCATCCCAGCCATTTGCTGATCTTAGTCACGGTGCCGAAATTGAACGTCGCACGGTATTCGCCCGCCTCATTCAAATTGGGGAAGAAGTACAGCTTTTCGGTCAGCAGCGTATTCGCCCCCAGCTTGTGACTGAGTTCTTCGCCCACCGATGCGGCGGCGAAACTACGGCTGGCAAGCAAAGAATATTTTTCACGGGTGTAGTTGACGCCACCCAGCAGGTCGAGCGTGGTGCGATTGTTCTGGATCACGTGTACACCCAGGCCGCCGCCAAAGACGGAGCGAAGATCCAGAGTCTGGAGGGCATCGGTCTGGAAATCGGCGCCCACGTAGGCGAAAATCCGGGGAGTTGAGATCGTGGTCGTAACGAATTCCGCCCTGTACCGCATTGGCAGTCGTCGCCGGCGTTGCGCCGGGCGCATCGTTGGTCGCGTATACGCTGTTGGTGTACAGGCCCAGGTGATCGTGCAGGGTCTTGCGGTCGGCGGTGAAGGCGATATCCAGGCTCTTGGTCTGGCTGTTGCCGCGGGTAAGTCCAAATCCGACGTTCGCCCCGCCCTTCCATTCCTCCAGCATTCCCGGATGCAGCGATTTTTCATACGCCGCCTGCTCCGCTTCGCCAAACACGGTGGTGACGTTGGCGATAGGCTCGGTGACTGTCCCCGCATTTGAAGTAACCACCGCCAGGTTGCCGTCCGAGGTTGTCACCGTCCCCACGACGGTCTTGCCATCGCCCAGGCTAACGTGCAGAGTTTGCGTGGAGTTGATCTCCTGGATCGCCGGCCACTGCACCGAGACCTCGCCGGCAAATTCGGTCTTGATCAGCAGTGTTTTGTTGTCAGACTTCTCGATGGTTCCCGTCAGACGATCACCGTTCTTCAATACAATCTGGTCGGCGAACAAAAACGCGTGACACAAGAAAACGAAAATGAGTGCGAGTACTTTTATTTTCGACACCTGTTTCCTCCAAAAATATGGACCGCAGAAATCGTGGATTAATTCATGGCGATCGAAAGGCTGCTTAACCGCTGAAGAAGAAGACGAGAATCAACAGTAGGAGTTACCGACTGCGTGAATCGCTCATTCTTACTTACCGTCCTGCTTCTTACAGTTTTGCGCGTGGGTTGCGAAGAAGGGAAAGATTATATATGAGACGTAAGGGGCAAGAGCAAAACCTAACGAAGGGAGCTAGGGGAAATACCCATCACGTCATCCGGCATTTCCCGGTAAGCGCTTGCGCAGCGGTAACCGGGAATTAGCTGGGCCGGTTCGAGAGATCGGCCGGCGCGGTGCTCTTTACGTCTGTCGCAGCGGTGGTCGGGGGCTCGGCCGCGCCTTCCTTCATGCTGTCTTTCAAAGCGCGAATGCCTTCGCCAATCCCTTTGCCCAATTCCGGCAGCTTTTTGGGGCCGAACACCAACAGCGCGATAAAGAAGATCACCAGCAGATGCATCGGTTGAAACAGGCCTTCAAGCATAAAACCCCTCCGCCGCCAGTAGCTGGCAGCAAGCCCAACACTATCGAAAGCGGCTAGCTACGTCAACTTTCCCGCAGGTCAGCTCAGATTCGGGCCTAAGGCCAGTTACCTCGGTGATCTATCCCGGCCCAGCGCTGGGCTCTATGTTGCGAACTGCCTGAGTTGAAATCGGTTTCCGGCGAAGGAGTCGCAGTGCGCCGTCAGATCCTTGCTTTTCTGCTGTTTACCCTGTTCGCGGCGTTTGCCTCTGCCCAACAGAACGGTCCCATCGCCATAAATTGCACTCAGTTCATGGCATGGACGGCCGGCGGAATGTCGAGCCCGCGGCTCATCCGACTGGCTCAGCAACGAGGAATTGCTTTCCTTCTGGATGCCGCCACAACTCAGTCCTTGTTGACAGCGGGAGTAGAGCCGGCACTGCTGCAGAATTTGCACACTATCGAAGCGGCGTCAAGCCACTCGGCCTCGGGAAAGTCCGATGACCGGAGGTTGTCCCGCGCCGCTCGCCCATCGCTGGCGAGCTGATTCATCAGAAGAGGTATCAGGAAGCGCAGTCGGTCCTGCAGAAGTTGGTCGCTGCCGATCCCGGCGACGCGGCCTTGTATTTCGCCCTGGGCTATGTTCACCAGCAGCAGGAAGATTGGGACGACGCGCTTCGAGTCCTACCAGGATTCACAACAGATAGATGCCCGGCCTCTCCGATGTTCACAGCCGGCTGGCCTACCTGTTCTACCGCGACGACGACGCCGACAATGCCATCGCGGAAGCCCGCACCGCGCTCAGCATCGATCCCCGGAACGCCGAGGCCTATCGCTTTCTCGGACTCGGTCTGTACGCGAACGCCAAGTATCCCGCGGCAATCCATGCTTTCACCGAGTCCCTGGCCCGCGACCCGAATAGCGCCGACGTGTATTACGACCTGGGAATCACTCTCCGCGACAAAGGCGACATTGACGCTGCCGCAGCCGCTTACCGCAAGGCGATCGCGTTGAACCCGCAGCTTTGGGAGGCGCACAACAACCTGGGATTGCTCTTGCATGACATGAAGAGCTTCGATGGCGCTATCGCTGAATATCTCGAAGCCAAGCGCTTGGCGCCGGAAGAGTCCGTGGTGCGCAACAATCTGGGCAACACCTATTGCGATAAAGGCGACTACACGGCCGCCATCACGGAGTTCCGCGAACTCTTTCGCATGGATTCCGGCTGGCAGGACGGGCACAGCTGCCTGGCTCGGGCGCTCATGTCCAAGCGCGAGTACGAATCGGCGATTGTGGAACTACGGGCCGCTATCTTGCAGAATCCTACCGGTCCTGACGAGCACCGCTACCTCGGACAGAGCCCTGATGCTGGTCCATCGGCAAGCGGAGGCGGTCCGCGAATTGCGATTGGCGGTCCAGTTGGATCCGGATTCCCCGTTGGCCCATCACTATCTGGGCACCGCGCTTTTCAGCGGCGAGGACTTCCCGGCGGCAGAAACCGAATTTCGCCAGGCCGTGCGCCTGCAGCCCACGGCCAGCAACCACTACTACCTGGCAGCTTGTCTGATGAGCATGCGGCACTATGACGCCGCTCTCGCCGAACTGGATACGGCGGCGCGACTCGAACCCGCGCAAGACCTCTATCGCACCCGCAAACGAGAGCTTTTAAGGCTCATGCAGGCCTCGAGTGTGCGCTGACCAGCTGGACTCGAAGTGCCAGAAAGGGAACTGAAACGATCAAAACCTGATCTGCATGGCTTCGTCACTGGTTTTTGGTTCCATAGTCGTACGCACGATAGGGCAATGGCCCACATGAACTGTCGTGCGTCGGCGAACCGGCCAGCCAGACCTAAAATATCTTTTGGAGTCAGGGCGCGAAAACATTTCGCCTCGGGAGCAATCTGATGAACTCCGCAACACCCTCACAGCCTGTCGAAACCCACTTCGATTCCGTCGGCCGTTCTTCCCAGCGAAACCGGTTTTCAGCGCGCCACAACTTCGATTTCGATGGAAAATCTGCCCTCCGCGCTCGGCCCCCGGCGGATCGGATATGGCTTGCCCTGCGTGAAGTGCAAGACCTATTACGCCGCTGATCTGTCGATGTGCCCGGTGTGCAAGAGCGAAGAACGAGTTTCGCCGGTCGTGGATGCTGCCGGCAGCCCCATCCCGAATGTTCCGGAAACCGCACTGCCAGCGCCAGACGATGCCGCCCTGGAAGAAGAACGCGAGCGTTTCCTGCGCGAGTTCAAGTCCCAGTCGTACGCCTCAGGCACAAATTGACCCGGCCCAGATCGACTCAGAGAAAAGTTTGGGTTGCAGCATCGAAGGAAATCATCGCGACGCGTTCGAACCGGCTGAGGTGTGTCAGGAGTGCTACATGCGCCTGCAGCAGCGCGTAGACCTGCTCGAGGCTGCCTTGCACATGGACTTGGTAGAAGCCACCAGGGTGGTCTACGAAGCGGTCTGGTCGGACCCGTCCGATCCCAGCAAGACTTATCAAAACGCCGCCGGCGCTGTTCTCACTGAATTACGCAAGCGCGCCGGCATCTCGGCTGTGTTGGGACCGCTTCAACCCCTGGCACACTAAGCATTTATCAAAACCGCGGGTGCCCCGTCCTCGTCGTTCCGCACTTTGGGAACGACAGGGCGGAGTCTTTTCAGCTGGCAGCGTCTCACCCCTGTCTCTGCAAAAAACGGACAGGCGAGGGTGGGCTACTCGCGTTCTACCTGCTCTCCCTTGCATCCTCAAAGCGCAGTGTGCCAAACGCAGCCGGCACGTGAAAGTTTGGTTGAGGCGTACCGGTTGGCCGCCAGGCCAGATAGGCTCGCGGTTCTTCCTTCCCCTCGACCCGATAAAAATTGACCCGCCAAACCGCCTTCGGATCAAAATTCGGAGTCAGGGCCTTCAGCGGAATCGCCAGCTCCGCCGCCCAGCGCCGCGCTTTCTCGTCGAGAAACACAGATCTCTTCATTCCGCTCTTAAGATCGGCAAGTCCGCCGGGAAAAATATCCAGATCGATCCACATTCCGTTGGGGCTCACTTCAAACTCCCGGTAGTAGCGTTCCCGCGCGGGATCGGGCTGCAGAAAAGCTTCCGCCACATCGCGGTCCCACAGGTGGTCGCGGCGTCCGTTGCTATCGGAGTCCTCGAAGAGAAACAGCTCGCGGTAGCGGCATTCAAATCTCAAATACAAGGCTTGTGAGGACCACAAGACGCGGACTTCGGTTTCTCGTCCCTCGTCAGGGTTTTTCCCCTGCCAGTCGGAACAGAAGACGATGGACTGAGCCTTTTGCCACTCGAGGCGCCGGATGCCGAGCGTCGAGAATAATTTCATCGACAACGTGGGAGGCGACAATCTCGGAAGGGCCCGTGGCGCACTGCGACGAGAGCTTAGTCTGGCTCATCATAGAGAGTGGCGAAAGCAGGATAACAATCTGAAAAAGCAGTATATGTTTCATCGGGCGCATAAGCATAACTCAGAAAAATCAGTTTGACCGCAAGATTCGGATAGTCCACGCGTGGGCTCAAGGCTAAGCTTGGGGCATTATGACAGCCAATGCGATACTCAACCTGACCGGATCAAGCGATATGGCGCAGCGCAACCCCAGTTCGGGCGTCGGCCATCACGAAGTCGAAAACCAGTGGCAGGCGGTGCTGGCCCGCGACGCCAATCAGGACGGCAGTTTCGTCTTCGCCGTCTCTTCAACCGGAATCTATTGCCGTCCATCGTGTCCGTCGCGGCGTCCGCGCAGGGAAAACGTAACTTTCTTTCGCAAGCCCGACGAAGCCGAGAAAGCCGGCTATCGTGCCTGTCTGCGTTGCCGTCCGAAAGCGATTGGCGGCAACAAGCAATCGGAAATGGTAAAGGCGGTTTGCCGTTACATCGAGCGGCATCTGGATGAGCCGGTCACGCTGAGCCGGCTGGGAGCGGAATTCCACCAGAGCCCGTTCCATCTGCAGCGCTCGTTCAAGGCCGTGCTCGGCATCTCACCGCGCGCTTATGCCGATTCCTGCCGCATGAACCAGCTCAAGCGCAATCTGCAGGCCGGCCACTCCGTCACCCGGGCGATGTATGACGCGGGCTACAGTTCCAGCAGCCGTTTGTACGAGCGCACCGCCTCGCAACTGGGCATGACGCCGGACAAGTATCGTCGCGGCGCGATCGCAGCGCCGATCCGCTATACCTGCACCGATTCGCCGCTGGGGCGCATGCTGATCGCCGCCACGGAAAAGGGTATCTGCACCATCCAGTTCGCGGACTCAGACGATGAACTCGAGCACGGCCTGCGGCATGAGTTTCCCTTCGCCGTCCGGCGGCGCGATGACGCTGCCTTGCAGACCTGGAAAGAGAATCTGCTTCGCCAGATGCACGGCCACAAACTGCGCTCTTCGCTGCCGCTCGACATTCAGGCGACAGCCTTCCAGCGCCGAGTGTGGACACAGCTGCAGTCCATTCCGTTCGGCGCCACTCGCTCCTACGGCCAGGTCGCGAAAGCCATCGGCCAGCCGACCGCTACTCGTGCCGTGGCTCGCGCCTGCGCCACCAATCCGGTCGCGGTGGCGATCCCCTGCCACCGCGTGGTCCGGAAAGGTGGAGACATGGGAGGCTATCGCTGGGGAGTAGAACGCAAAGAAGCACTGTTGGAAATGGAACGCACCGCAGCCACCAGATAAAGGGTGCCCCGTCCTCGTCTCTCCCGTTCTTTGGGAGAGACCGGGCGGGGATTTTCCGAGCCTGACACCTTACCCGGAGTTTCACTTCTCCATCTGCCAGTAAACTTTCCGCGCCGAGGACAACGTCTCCAGTACCGCCGCCTTCTCCGCCTCCGTATTCCAATCCTGATTCGACTTCGCGGCGTCGATCATGCGATCAATCCAGGCGACGAAGTAGGCGGCGTCTTCGGCAGGCTTTGGATTCGACCCGGCAACCGTCACATAAATCGGACTGGTAGTCGCGTAAGGATACATATCCAGAATCGGATGCTCGGCCTTTTCGCTCCAGGCCCGCAGCAAGCACCATCCGCTGCGTGAAATCGGAATTGTGTCTTCCACGTCAGCCGTCTCGCGGTCGCCATTCAGTTTCAGGTCGCGCACCACCTCGCCATTGCAAATTACCTGCAGATGATCGATCGGCACGAACGATCGCAGCCACGCCGTGAACTTCACTTTGTTCTCGCCGGCCGGCAAGGACAGTTCATCACCGAGCTGCTTGCCGCCCAGCGAGAATCCCAGCAAAGGTCCGTTGGTCGCGAAGGTGCGGCCATGCTTGAGCGAATCCAGCCAGACCCCGATATTGAGCGGACCGGCTGGAACTTTGACGTAGACCCGATTCAGTCCCACCGGTCCGCGCAGGGACGCGAAGTTGGCCATGGCATCGGTGCCCGCCGCAGTCGGCAAGCGGAATCCGCAGTTCAGCAGCCGGTACCAGACGGTGGCGGTCGATTTGTGCTCCGCGAATCCGATCACTTCGATGTAGTCCACTTTGCCCAGCGCCAGGTCCACCGGCAGTTCGTGGGTCACCGACGCGTCTTTCGCCGGATCGGGCACTGAATCATAAGGATGAACGTATCCCACCAGCGCGTGCTGCTGCGTGCGCCATGTCGGCCACATTTGCGTTGGCTGGAAACAGGCTGGCCGCGGCAGTGTTCGGGATAGGCGGCATATCCCGGCAGAAGAAAATTCCGGGTGAGATTCAGCAGGCCCAGGTGCCCCCAATAGCTGGTGTGAAATTCCTGGCCATGCAGCAGGAGATTGGTAGCCGTCGAAGCCGGGTCGGGCTTGGTGCTGAAGTATGCGATGTCCGGAATGCGCTGCTCTTTGTTGACCACCAGGTCTTCGACGATCTGCAGGTTCTCGGCCGCGGCCTGTGTCACCAGATGCCTGGGCGTGTTGCGATACGCGCCTCCGTAATTCATGTGCACGTGAACATCGCCGCTGACCCATTGCGAGCCTGCCTCTTTGGGAAGGTCGAGCGGCTGCAGGTGAATCGTCAGACTGGATTTTCGCCCGGCAGTGACGGTCACCGTCTGCCGCTCGAAACGATATTCGAAGCCTTTCATGACTTCGACTTCCGCGCGTCCTGCCGGCAGAGTCAGTTCCGCGTTACCCGAAGTGTGAAAGTAGTGCGCCTCGAAAGGACGCTCGGAGCGCACGAAATTGTCGTCAGCATTCATCCATGCGTCATCGGGAGCGTAGGCCCGTCCGTCTTCGCCCACGCACGAAGACACGCGCCGGTGTTGGATGCCCGGCCTGGTCCAGCACCGCAATGCTCGAGCTGGCCCACCGGCTTCAGGTAGTGCTTCTCTTTCGCGACGATCTGGGTCTGCGCGCCGCCGGGAACTGCCTGCGTCCACAACGAAGTATTGCCGCTGCGATTGGAAATGAACGCGATCCGCTTTCCATCCGGCGACCAGCGGGGCGCAACGTTGTCGAAATCGCCATAGGAGAGCGGGAAAGCATCGCCGCCCTCGGACGGCATCACCCAGAGCTGGTGCCACTGCTGTCCCAGATACGACGCGTAGACGATGCGCTTGCCGTCGGGAGAAAAATCCGGACGCGCCTTCCAGGCGGTTTCTTCGTAGTGAATTTCGCGCGCCTCGGCGCCGGGCTCCGCTTTCATCCGCCAGAAACCGCCGGTGCCGTAGATGTGCCCGCGATTCGAAACGAAGAGAATTTCCTTCCCGTCCGGCGACCAGGCCGGGCTGATTTCATGATCGAACTGGCTGTAGTAGTAGCGGGGCAGAGTGCTGCGGTTTTCGCCGGTCAGGCGCTGGACGTCTTTCAGTTCGCCGTCGCTGAATTGCCCGACGAAGATGTGGAAGTGTCCGTTGAACGAAGTCGAAACGAAAGCGATCCGCTTGCCGTCGGGCGAGAAGCGCGGCTCCACGTTGACCGCGCCGCCAGTCGTGAGTTGCTGCGTGCGTTTCGTTTCGAGATTCAGGGCCCAGAGTTCAACCGCATCCTTGGCGTAAGACGCGTAAACCACCCAGCGGCCGTCGGGACGAGCAATCGGGTTGGTAGTCATAGCCGGGTCCGGCGGTCAGTTGCTCGGCCACCGTGGAGTCGAGCTTCTGCTGCCACAGCGATCCCGCCATGGAGTAGACCACGCTGCGGGAATCCGCAGCCCACGCCACCGCGCTCGGCCCGGTCGTGAGCTGCGGCAGATACATTTCGCGGAAGTAGTAGGGATGCGGCTCGTCGATCTGCTTGAGCACGGGCTCGCGTTGGGCCCGAGACTGGCAGGGAAGCGGCAGCGTCAGACAAGCGACGACCAGCAGGAGCAGCAGGCTAATCCGGTTTCGCTGGGGCAAGGATCTCCTCCGATGTCTCCGCATGATCGTGCGCACTACCGAGGAACGATCGGCAAAACAATGCGTGAAGGCTCGACGGCGGTCAGTGTAGATCGAAATGTTTGCCTTCTGCATTTTCGCGGATGAATTTTCGAGTTCGCCGGACTGCAGATTGCGCGAGAAATTCGGAAAGAAGGTCGCCGAAACCTGCACCCGGATGCGATGGTCCTTCCGAAACACGTTGCTGGTGATCAGGTTGTCGAGATGCAACTCATACACCCGGTTCGGCGCGAGCAGTTGCCGTCCCTTTTTCAGGTTGCGATAGCTGGCACGCAGCACGTCCAGCCCCGGGCTCATCAGATTGAAAGCCGTGCCGTCCGGAGCCACATCGAGCAGGCGCACCCACAAATCGGTATCGCGGCAGTCGCACGCCAGATAAATCTGCGCCCGAATCGGGCCGGTCACTTCGGTGTCTTGCTCCAGAGGGGCGGAATCGAAAGTCAAAACATCTTGCCGTTCTGCCAAGTCGCGGTAATCGTGAGCGCCCGAGGCGCTGTAAGAATTGATGACCGGCTTGGCAGGATCGGAAACGAAATGATCGAACGATTTCTTTTCCCTGGGCGCTTCGCGGACAGGCTCTCCGTGGAACTCGCCCGGCTTCGGACTGACCAGATAGTAGGAAGCCGGCGTCGAGGCCGGCGGCCACGCGTCAGCGTCGCGCCACTGATTGTCTCCCATCACAAAGTAGCGGACGGGCTTTTCGCTTCTCTACTCCATTCGCAGCTGCCTCGCAGGTAGTGATCCATCCAGCGCAGGACAATTTCGTCGTAGTCAATCGCCGCCGCCAGGTCCAAACTCGCGCTCTCCAGATTTTGTCTTCGCCGTAGACGCAACACCATGGACCCACGGACCGATCAGCACGTGGGTTTGAGCGATCGGAAGCGCCGGCTCGCGCCTTCAGCAGTCCCGCGAAGTTCGTGGTCGCGCCCTCGGGGCCGTAGTTGTCGTCATACCATCCCGAAAAATTGAGCACGGCGGCGTGCACGCGGCCGTACTTGTTGCGCAAATCGCACCACTCCCACCAGGGATCGTCGAAGGGATGCGCCAGCCAGTCGTAATAGTAAGGAGCGATGCCGCGCAGTTCCTGCAGTTGGTCGAGCGGCAGCGTGTTCAGCATCTTCGGACCCGCCTCGGCCCAGGCGGCAACCGCTTCGTCCGGGGTCTTCGGTCCGGGCAGATTTCTCTTGGCCGCGAATGTCGGGCGCGATGTTGTCCCAAATCCATTCGATCCACGACATGTCCCACAAACCGCCGGCGTAAAAGAAATTCTGTGCCGATGAAAAAGTCATGGCCGGAACCATGGCCTTGAGGTGCGGCGGATTCTCGACCGCGGCCAGCCACTGCACCGCGCCCGGATAGGAAAGCCCAAACGTTCCAATCGCGCCGTTCGACCAGGGCTGGCGCGCTGCCCACTCGATGGTGTCGTAGCCGTCGCGGCCTTCATTCTCATAAGGACGGAACTCGCCGGCGGAGGCGTAGCGTCCGCGAACGTCCTGCACCACGACCGCGTATCCGTGCTCGACCGCATGGCGAAACGTGGTGTATTCCTCCAGCGCAGGTTCCTTGCCGTACGGCGTGCGGTACACCAGCACAGGGAACGCGCCCGCGCCGCGCGGCCGCAGCACGTCGGCGCGCAGGATTACGCCGTCGCGCATGGGCACGGCGACGTCCTTCTCGATCACAAAATCTCCCGCCGAAGAAGGGGCTTGCTGGGCCGGGGCGAGAAGACTGACGCCGCAAAGCAGCGGGAGAAGGAAATTGAATTTCATGGGACGGCGTAGCCTAGCAGTTTCGCGTCGTTCAATACAAGAATCACGGGACGAGCTGCTTCGCCCGCGCGCCGCTTACGCACCAGCAGCCAGTTGAGCATTGCCACCAGCGCGGTAGCCAGCAGGATCAACGATCCGCTCAGGTTCACCCCGGTAATCAATACCGCGCAAATTCCAGCGCCCAACACTGCGAACAAAGTTCCTGCGGGAAGGCGAAACATTGCCGCTCCTGGCTGCTTGCGGCGAAATACAGGCAAGGCCGCGCAAACCAGGCCGTAGTAGAGAAGTCGCGCCACCGCGGAAAGAGTGGCATTCCAGGTGAAGCTGCCCAGCAGCGCCAGCAGCCAACTCAACAGGGCGAACGCAAGAATCGAAACATAGGGAGTCCGGAAACGAGGATGGATCGCCGCGAAGATGGAAGGGAAGTCCCCGTTCTCCGCCAGCGCGAAAGTGATTCGAGGCACGCCCAGCATGTTGGCGCTGAGATAGCCATACCACTGAAACCAGCGCGCCCACCGAGACGAAGGCGGCGCCGCCATTGCCGAAAACGAGTCGCGCCACGTCCGCCAGGGGACGTTCGCTGTGCGCCGGATCGGGCAGTATTCCCACCACCACCCATTGGATCGCCGAGTACAGCAAGGTGCAGGTGATCAGCGCGGTGAACAAAGCGAAAGCAGCGTCCCGCCGGGGATTCTTCGCCTCGCTCAACGGAGTGAGCGCAGTTTCGAAGCCGCCATAGGCGAAGACCAGAAGCAGGCAGGCTTTCAGCCAGGCGCCGGCTCCGGCGCCGCCGGGCAATCCGGGCGCAGCTCTGTGGCCAGCGAGCAGATAGAACGAACCCGCAATCGCCACCAGAAACAGCGGCACCAGTTTCGCCACCGTGAACACGTTGCTGACCTGCGTGCTCGCCCGCACCCCGCGATAGTTGATCAGCGTCAAGACGCCATAGAGAAAGGTCAGGATAAGGAATCGCGGAAGTGGTTCCTTGGCGTGCGGCCAGAACTCGCCACAATAGATGACGAACAGGTTGGCGGTGGCAGCGGGCGCAGCCAGTCGCACCAGCCAAAGCATCCAGCCCATTTCGATTCCAACCAAACGGCCGAATGCGGCGCGAGCGTACAGATAAGGACCGCCGGCCTGGGTGAATTGCGAAGCCACCTCGGCGAAACAGGCCATGATGACGCCCGCCGCCGCCCCCGCCAGCAAGACCGCCCAGGGACTGGCCCGGCCAATGAGCCGGGCGACGTCGGAAGGCAATCCAAAAATTCCACTGCCGATGATCGAGTTGATCACCAGCGCCGCCAGGCTCCATCGTCCAATGGCGCGCACCAGTCCGGATTGTTCGCTGCCGGGCAAGACGTGGTTGTATCACAGGACACAGCCGTCAGCTATAGCCGTCAGCTTTCAGGGAGGAGAAATGTGGGCGCGAGCGTCCCGCTCGTGCTAGGCCATTCCAGGGCAATGGGAAGTGACTCCAAGCGCGGCTGTTCAGGGATCCCGACGAACCAGGAGGGGAGATTTGCTGAGGACTGAAGACTGACGACCGACGACTGCTACGCCGCGTCGTTCTCGATCTTAATTCGCAGCGATTTCAGAAACTTGAGGTCCTGATCGCTGATCTTGAACTCGGGATTCGTGGTCAGCGTGGTCACCAGGGATGTCTTGTCATCGGACTTCTCACCCGGCTTGCTTACTCCGATGGTCGCTTCCAGCACCAGGAAAATGTCGTATCCGCTGTCTTTGATCTTGGAAACCACTTCGGCAATCTGCTCGCTGTCCGCCAGCGATTCGTTGATCGCCTCGCCCAGTTCTTTCATCAACTGCTTCAGTTGCTGGTCCACGTGGCCCCCTGTAGAACGGCAGTAATCGGTTACTCAGATGCCGGATTGCGGTTCCCCGGTTTCGCGACGCCACCGTCGTGCTCAACGTCATTGTAACCCCGAACACTGTTAAAATCGACGCTCGATGGTGAACGTCTCGACAGTCCGTAAACTGAGCATCGCGGCTCGCATCGCGGCCCAGCACGCCGGGCGCACCCGGACCGTGGGCGCGATCATGAAAGGCGCCCGCACCACGGCGGTTCACTTCGGACGCGTCCTGCGCCAGCTTTGGCTGGAGGTCACAGGCTTTGTTTTCCTGGCTTTAGCATTCATCGGCGCGGGCGCCTTTTTTCGTGAGTATGCCCTTTACCAGGCCGGCCAGACTACCGCGGTCCGCGTGGGAGTCGCAATTATTTTCACACTGACTTTCACCTGGTTCGGCGCCAGCTCATTCTGGAGAGTATGGAAAAAAGGCTGAGAGCTTGAACCACGAAGGACACGAAGGTCCACGACGGAATTTTTGTCTGTCAGGTTTTGAGTGAAGAGGCCGTGGAACCGTGAGATTCCTTCGTGTCCTTAGTGGTTATTGCTCTTCTTCATGACCGATAAGCCCAAAGCCGAAAATCGCCCGCCCGCCGATCCCAAGACTTCCTCCCACATCCCAATCCGCCCGCTGTACACACCCGCCGATCTGAACGCCCGAGACCAGGAACGTGAAGTCGGATATCCCGGCGACTATCCCTTCACTCGCGGCGTTCAAGCCACCATGTATCGCGGCCGGCTCTGGACCATGCGCCAGTACGCCGGCATGGGCGACGCCGAGGAGTCGAATAAACGCTACAAGTACCTGCTGGCGAATGGCACCACCGGACTCTCCGTCGCCTTCGATCTTCCCACCCAGATCGGCCTGGATTCCGACCACCCGCTGGCGGTCGGCGAAGTCGGCAAAGTCGGCGTGGCCATCGATTCGATCGAAGATATGCAGCGCTTGTTCGATGGCATCGACCTGACCAAGATCTCCACCTCGATGACCATCAATGCTACGGCATCGATCCTGCTGGCGCTTTATGTCGCGGTAGCTCGCCGCCAGGGCGCCGACATTCGCCAATTGTCGGGCACAGTACAAAACGATGTGCTCAAGGAATATATCTCTCGCGGCACGTACATCTATCCGCCGGCGCAGGCCATGCGCATCATCACCGACCTGTTTGCCTGGACCAACCAGAATGTTCCCGAGTGGAACACGATTTCCATCTCCGGCTACCACATGCGCGAAGCCGGATCGACGGCGGTTCAGGAAGTTGCATTCACGCTGGCCAACGGCATCGCCTACGTGCAGGGCGCCATCGACGCCGATCTCGACGTCGACAAGTTTGCTCCGCGACTTTCGTTCTTCTTTAATGCCCACAACAATTTTCTGGAAGAGGTTGCCAAATACCGCGCCGCCCGCCGCATGTGGGCCCGCATTATGCGGGAGCATTTTCGGGGCGAAGAACCCGCGCTCGTGGATGCTGCGCTTCCATACCCAGACCGCGGGATCGACCTTGACCGCGCAGCAACCGGAAAACAATATCGTTCGTACAGCATTGCAGGCAATGGCCGCGGTCCTCGGCGGCACCCAGTCGCTGCACACCAATTCCTACGATGAAGCTCTTGCTCTGCCGACAGAGCAAGCCGCGCGCATCGCGCTTCGCACCCAGCAAATCGTGGCCTACGAATCCGGCGTTCCACAAACCGTCGACCCGCTGGCCGGTTCCTATTACATCGAAGCACTGACTAACGAGATCGAAACCCGCGCGAATGAATACCTGGGAAAGATTGAAGCTCTGGGCGGCATGATCAAGGCTCTCGAGCGCGGCTACGTGCAGCAGGAAATCCAGAATGCGGCGTACGAGTACCAGCAGCAGATTGATCGCGAGGAAGCAGTGGTCGTCGGAGTAAACCGCTTTACCGTGGATGAAGAAAAACCCATCCCCACTCAACGCATCGACGAATCGCTGGAACGCAAACAGGTGGAACGCTTGCGCGCCCTGCGAGCCCGCCGCGATCCGGGCCCATGGCAATCCGCTCTCCAGCAAATCGAAGCTGCCGCCCGCTCCGGAGAAAATCTCATGCCGCGAATTTTGACCGCAGTCGAAGCCAACGCCACCGTGGGCGAGATCTCGGACACAATGAGAAAAGTGTTTGGAGAGTACAAAGAAGCTGTCGTCATCTAGCTGGAGTTCAATCAGTCCTTGTGTTCACTCGTCACAGACACCATCACAACCTCTGATCAATAAGCGTCTACGGAATCGAGCCCGAAGAGCACGCTGCTTCAGCCTGCGAGGGGCCTAAAGCCCCGGTCTCAGGAGCGGCACGACTGAAGTCGTGCCCTCTCGAACGTTTAGCGCGTGGATGGGTGGCCGTTTCGGAACCTGTCAACCTATCTTCTCATCGCCGGGTTGGGCGCTAGTCCGAAACCCTGTAGCCGCAAGCTTGCCGGCAAGGCGGGCAGTAGTAAAGTCCGTCGCTGCACAAGCGAATGTCAACTTGTGCCTGGCACGAGCAACAGTACTTTTCGCAGTCGCACTTGTCTTCGGTCATGTCGCACTGCATGCAGTGATACTTGGTTTTGGTCGTGGTGGCCATGAACGAAACTTTAGCGCGGGTCCAGGGGAGGTGGAAGGTTCCGTTGGTAACCGCCAGTTGTGGGCTGCCCATTGCGCCCCCGCCCTCAAGTTGAAGCTACCGCCAAGCGCATGTTAGGGTAATAAGTCTCACCATTTCAGCAGCCCAGCCACTGCTTTTGATCGAGGTCTCATTGCCCGCAGTTGAGGCGACCACGCCAGCCATCCGCAAGACCGCGCTCCACCCCGTGCATCGCCAGATGGGCGCGAAAATGGTCGAATTCAACGGTTGGGAAATGCCCGTCGAGTACCCGGCTGTGGGCGGCATTATGGCCGAACACAACGCGGTGCGAACTGGCGTGGGTATTTTCGACGTCAGCCACATGGGCGATATCCGGCTGGCGGGGCCGCAAGCGCTGGCCGCGGTCCAGCACATCTCGATGAACGACGCCTCGCGGCTTGCGATTGGCCAGGCACAATATTCGGCGCTGCTTTATCCCCAGGGGACGTTCGTTGATGATGTGGTCGTCCACCGCCTCGGCGAAGATGAATATTTGCTGGTGATTAATGCCGGCACCCGCGAAAAAGACTTCGGCTGGGTAAAAGACAACACTCGCCAGTTCAACTGCAAGGTCGAGAACCTGTCCGACGACTTCACCCAGATCGCGATTCAAGGTCCGAAGGCTGTCAGTCTGCTGCAGAAGTTGACCGATGCGGACCTGTCAGCGGTGAAGTTCTATTGGGTGACTCGCGGGACGGTGTGCGGACTGAAAAACACCTTAATCGCTCGCACCGGTTACACCGGCGAAGACGGATTCGAGATCTACGTCCCCAGTGATGAACCAAACAGTGCCCGGGTGTGGAAGGAGATTCTGGAAGCGGGTAAAGAATTCGGAGTCGTGCCCTGTGGTCTCGGCGCCCGCAACACGCTGCGTCTCGAAGCCAAACTGCCGCTGTACGGCCATGAGATTTCCGACACGATCAACGTGTGGGAGGCAGGCCTCGATCGCTTCTGCAAGATGGAAAAGCCGGACTTCATCGGCCGGGCGTCCCTCGAAAAGACGAAGGCTCAAGGGACAAAGCGCGCCTTGGTGGGACTGGAAATGACGGAACGCGGCATCGCCCGTGATGGCTACAAGGTGCTCGACCAGTCCGGCCGCGAGATCGGCTACGTTACCAGCGGATCGCCGGCACCATTTCTGAAGAAGAACATCGCGCTCTCGTATGTGCCCACCGAATTCGCCGCCCTGGGCACCGAACTGAAAGTTGAGATTCGTGGACAGGGAGTGAAGGCGCAGGTGGTGCCGACCCCGTTTTACCAGAGACCGAAGAAGAATTAGCCACAGAGGACACGGAGAACCACAGAGGAACCCCGAAAGCCAGGAGCCAAAAGCTGCCATGCCCTTTCCAACCGACTACAAGTACACCAAAGAGCACGAATGGATAAAAGCCGACGGCAACAACGCCACGGTCGGCATCACCAGCTATGCGCAGGAGTCGCTGGGCGACATCGTTTTCGTCGATCTGCCCAAACCCGGCACCGAGATTACTTCCGGCAAGACTTTTGGCTCCGTCGAATCCGTGAAGGCAGTCTCAGATCTGTACGCGCCTGTTTCCGGGACGGTCACGGAAGTGAACGGCGAACTGGCGACGGCGCCGGAAAAGATTAATAAAGACGCGCATAGCGCCTGGATGATCAAGATCACTCTCAAAGATCCGGCTCAACTGAATTCTCTGCTTTCCGCCGCCGATTATGGGAAGTTCGTGGCTGAAGAGGGCGGGAAGTGATCCATCGCGGCATTTCAACAATCGAACTGCTCTTGAGGGACATCTAAGAAAGTTCTATGCGTTATCTACCCAAATCACCCGCCGACCGAAAAGCCATGCTGCAGGCCATGGGTGCGCGCTCGATCGATGACTTGTTCTCGCCCATCCCCGCGGAATACCGGCTGAAACGTGATCTCAAAGTACCCCGCCAGATGGCCGAGTCCGAGATCGTGGACTGGTTTCGCGAGCGCTCCCGCGAGAACGGCGACAGCTACGCCACTTTCCTGGGCGCCGGCGCCTACTACCACTACCGCCCGGTCATCATTGATTCGCTCATCTCGCGCGGTGAGTTTTTGACCGCCTACACGCCCTATCAAGCGGAGATCTCGCAGGGGACGTTGCAGGCGATCTTCGAATTCCAGACCATGATTTGCGAGCTCACCGGCATGGAAGTTGCCAACGCTTCCATGTATGACGGTTCGACCGCCGCCGCCGAGGCTGTGATGATGGCGGTGCGCCTGACCGGCCGGCGTTCGGTGATCATTGCGCGCAGCGTCCATCCAGAATATCGCGAGGTGCTTGCCACTTATGCGCATCACCAGAACCTGCCGCTCTCCACGACATCGTTTAAAGACAACGGCCGCCTGAATCTGGAAGATCTAGAAAAATCCATCACCGCGGACACGGCCTGCGTCCTGATTCAATCGCCGAATTTCTTCGGAACGATTGAAGATGCCGCTGCCATCGCCGAGATCGTGCACAAGAATGGCGCGATGCTGGTGGTGTCGATCGCTGAAGCGGTTTCGCTTGGCATCGTCGAACCTCCCCACCAGGCCGACGTGATCGCGATGGAAGCGCAATCTTTTGGCGTGCCTCTCGGCTTTGGCGGTCCCTATTGCGGCGTGATCGCCACTCGCGAAAAGTTCGTCCGCCAGATGCCCGGACGCCTGGCCGGACAGACCACCGATCGCAACGGCAAACGGGGCTTCGTCTTGACCCTGGCGACGCGCGAGCAGCACATCCGCCGGGAGAAGGCGACATCGAATATCTGCACCAACCAGGCTCTGGTGGCCCTGATGGTCAATATCTTCATGACCATCTACGGCAAAGTCGGGCTAAAGGAATTGGCCAAGCAAAATCTGGCCAAGACGGCATACGCCGCGGCTCAGTTCGGCAAGCATGCCAAAGTCCTCTTCCCGGGCTCTCCGCGTTTCAACGAATTCGTGGTCCAGACCAGCGAAAATCCCTACGCCATCAACAGCCGTATCCTGGGACACAAGATCGTGGGCGGCCTTCCGCTGAAGAAGTTTTATCCCGAGCTAGGTAACGCCGCCCTGTGGTGCTGTACCGAACTGACGACGCGCAGCGCGATCGACACCGTGGTGGGACTGGCCGCAGAAAGCGAACGCTCCGTACGATCTGCGAAAGAAGAAGTGGAGGTGGCACGGTGAAGCACATGACGCGCAAGGCCACCCGCCACGTCAACCAGAATGAGGGCCTGATATTCGAGAAGTCGTCGTCAGGAAAGGCAGCCTGGAAACTGCCCCCGCTTGACGTTCCCGAAGTGGATACGGCGGCGCTGCTCGGGACGGCGGAAAGAAAAGACCTGGGCAACATGCCCGAGGTCAGCGAAATCGAAATCATCCGCCACTTCACCCGGCTTTCTACCTGGAATTACGCCATCGATCTCGGCATGTATCCGCTGGGCTCGTGCACGATGAAATACAACCCGCGAGTCAACGAGCTAGTAGTGCGCCTCGAAGGCCTGGCCAACGGACATCCCTACCAGCCCGAGCGGATTTCCCAGGGCGCTCTGCGCATCATCAAGACTTTGAGCGAGTGTCTCATCGAAATTACCGGCATGGACGCCATCACCTTGCAACCCGCCGCCGGCGCCCACGGCGAGCTCACGGGACTGCTGATGGTCCGCGCCTATCATGAGTCGAAGGGCGATCCCCGCAAGAAGATTCTGATCCCTGATTCAGCGCACGGCACCAATCCGGCGACAGCAGCCATGGTCGGCTACGCGGTCGAGAATTTGAAATCGAATGCCCAGGGCATGGTGGATGTAGCCGCCCTAGCGTCACAAATGAATGAAGATGTCGCCGCCCTGATGCTTACCAATCCCAACACACTGGGAGTGTTCGAGCAGGAGATCCACAAGATCGCCGAGATCATGCACGCCAAGGGTGGCCTGCTTTACATGGACGGGGCCAATATGAACGCCCTGGTCGGTAAAGTCCGCCCCGGCGATTTTGGTGTCGACGTTATGCACCTTAATCTGCACAAGACGTTCTCCACTCCTCACGGCGGTGGTGGTCCCGGTTCTGGCCCGGTGGCCGTGAAACGGAGACTCGAATCATTCCTGCCCACGCCCGTGCCCATCACCAAGCCCGACGGTACACTTGGCTTCGACTATGACCGTCCGCAATCGGTCGGCCGGGTGCGCGCTTTCTACGGCAATTTCGGAATGTTTGTCCGCGCGCTGGCCTACATTCTGGCCAACGGTCCCGACGGACTGCGCCAGACAACTGAAGACGCCGTACTGAACGCCAACTATATTCGCAAGGGACTGGAAGACGTCTACGATCTGCCTTATGCCACGCCCAGCATGCACGAGGTGGTTTTCAGCGATAAACTGCAAGCCAAAAAAGGCGTGAAGACGATGGACATCGCCAAGCGCCTGATTGACTATGGCTTCCATCCCTATACGACTGCATTCCCGCTGATCGTGCCTGGCGCGCTGATGATCGAACCGACCGAGAGCGAGCCCAAGGAAGAACTCGACCTGTTCGTCGAAGCCATGAAATCAATCGCCGAAGAAGTTGAGGAAGATCCGCAAATGGTGCTGGATGCACCCCACTCCACGCGCGTCTCCCGCCTGGACGAAACCGCAGCAGCACGCAAGCCGGTCCTTAGGTGGAAACCAGGGTCTTAGCCACTGAGGACGCAGGGGACACGGAGTCGCCTTGCACCATGCGGCGAATCCTATGGCGCAGGTGCGCCACATGTGAAAGTGATCAGCAGGTCAACAAATTTCCCGCTCAGCTTAAGAAGAGTAATCAGTTGTGCCAAATGGACCGGAGTAACGGCATCCACCGCCTTGATTTCGACAATCAGGTATTTTCCACAAGAATGTCGATTCTGAATCCAAGGTCGATCTTCTCGCCGTCATAGTTCACGGGCATAGGAGCTGCGACGCAGTTCGAATCCCGCGCTTTCTCAATTCGTGCACCAGGCAAGCCTCGTAGACACTCTCCAGTAGTCCCGGCCCCCAAGCGGTATGAACCTTCATCGCAGAATCAACCACGGCACCGCTGATTTCGTTAAAGTGCATAAACTCTGTGTCCTCCGCGTCCTCTGCGGTTCTACTAGAAATGCGGGAGAGAGTCTGTGACAGTCGTCACATGACAAAAAAGATGCCAAAGAACAGAACCTCTGTGTCCTCCGTGTACTCTGTGGTTAAATCCTTTAGTTGCCGACTCCCGCGCGAAAACCGGCTAAACAACCAGCGAGTATTTTCTCGTCGCCTGAAAAACGCAATGTTGTTCTATGCCTCCTTCTGGTGGTGGCCACGTTGGCCATCTACAATCCAGTCAATCGCCACCCTTTCGTCAATTACGACGACGACCGCTACATCACCGAGAATCCCCACGTCCACAACGGCGTGACCTGGGACACGATCACCTGGGCCTTTGCCGCCATGGAGCAGGGGAACTGGCATCCGCTCACGTGGCTGTCGCACGCGCTCGACTATCAGTTGTTTCATCAGAACGCCACGGGACACCACTTCACCAGCCTGCTGATTCACGCCGCGAATGCCGTCCTTCTATTCTTATTGCTGATCTACGCCACTGGCCGCGTCGGGCCGAGTTTGTTGGTTGCAGCGCTGTTTGCGCTTCATCCCATTAATGTTGAATCGGTGGCCTGGGTGGCCGAGCGCAAGAACGTCCTCAGCACCTTCTTCTTTTTTTCGGCGCTCATTGCATACTGCTGGTATGCCAGAAAACCAGGCTGGCGACGCTATCTGGTGTTTAGCGGTCTGTTTGCTTTCGGGCTGATGTCGAAGCCCATGATTATTACTCTTCCGTTTGTGCTCTTGTTGCTGGACTACTGGCCAGTGGGCAGGATTCAGCGAAGTCCGGCTGGCACGCCGCCAGTTGCGCAAGCGCCGCTGTCCCGGTTGGTCGTCGAGAAACTGCCGCTACTCGCTCTCTCCGCCGCCAGCGCGGTGGTCACAATGCACGCCCAGAAAGCGGGCGGAGCCGTGCGCTCCACCGCTCAATTCTCTCTCAGCGTTCGTCTGGAAAATGCCGTGGTGGCTTACGCGACATATTTGTGGAAGATGATCTGGCCGTCGCACCTGTCGCCGCTCTACCCTCATCCGGGAAATTCGCTGGCCGCGTGGCGGGTGCTGATATCCGCGCTGGTGCTGCTGGCAGTCACCGCTGCCGTGCTGAGGTTCCGTCGAAAGCGATATCTGCTGACCGGGTGGCTGTGGTTTCTCGGCACTCTGGTGCCGGTCATCGGACTGGTGCAAGTCGGCGACCAGGCCATGGCTGATCGCTATGCCTATATACCCCTCGTGGGCATATTTGTGATGATCGCATGGGGAGCGGCGGAGCTGGCGGATTCGCGTCAGATTGGGCTGAGTGCGTGCATAGTTCCAGCAGCCTGCGTTCTGCTCGCTCTCTCTTTCGTCACCTCTCGGCAACTGGGTCACTGGTCGAGCAACTACGATCTTTGGACGCACGCGCTTGCCGTGACCGACAGAAATTTCATCGCGCAGAACAACCTGGGCGGGGCACTCCTGCTGCTCGGCAAGCCGGACGAGGCCTATTCACACTTTCAGGCTGCAGCCGAGATTAATCCCAACGACCCCATGAGCCACTCCAACCTCGGCACCTATCTTCAGGAACATGGAAAACTGCCGGAGGCAATGGAGCAATACGATCGCACCATCAGTCTGACTTCTGATGCCGGTTTGCTGGCGGCGACATACTCGAACCTGGGCACTGCATATCGAAAGCTGGGAGAAGACCAAAAAGCCCGCGATAGTTACGACCAGGCCCTGCGGCTGAATCCTAACCAGTTCAACGCCTACCTGGGCCTGGGGGAGTTGCTGGAAAAACGAAACCAGTTGGATGACGCCATCCGAAATTATTCAAAGTCGGTTGAACTGCGACCGACCGATACAGGATTTCTCCTGCTCGGTCATGCTCTCGAGACTGCGGGCCGCCGCCCGGAGGCACTGGTGGCTTACCAGGCCGCCCTCAAGCTGTCACCCGAACTGCCGGAGGCCCAGCGTGCGGTGGATGCGCTGTCGGGAAATTCGCGTTGACCTGCCGCACGCGTTGCGATTCTCCGCGCGCCTACTTCTTCTCGCTGATGTTGACTGAGGCCCGCGTTTTCTCCCAGTCCAGGTGCATGGCACAAGTCGAGCCAGTCTGATCGAAGCCGATCGTGAAATTCTCCACCGGCGAGGGCAACGGCGACACAGTCATGTCCACCCGAGCAAGGTCATCTCCCTCGCCCGGGTAAGGGATCCCCCACTCGCCAGTCTTCTTGCTGATGATCAGGACCCACTTGTCGGCGTTCGGGATGGCAAAAATCGTGTAGCTTCCCGGCGGGAACATCCTTCCCTCCGATGGTGAGGTTCGTGTCCGTGGCCAGCGTGGTGGCATCGTTGGCTCCGGCCCGCCACACTTCACCGTAAGGCACCAGCCCGCCAAATATCTTGCGGCCTTTCATGCGCGGACTCGAGTAGTCCGACTTAACAGTCTTGCCGTCCGAGAACTTGCATTGGGCCTGGGCTGCGGGGCTGGGACGCTTGCTCGCGTCCTGGGCACAGGCCAGCAGGGCGAACACGGGAAGCACGAGAGTGACGAGTGCGATGCGTATTTTCACGGAGATCTCCTTAGGCAGCATTTAGTAATTGGCACTTGGCAAGAGGCATCGGTCGCTAAGCGTGGCTAGATGCCAAGTGCTAATTGCCAATTGCTATGTGTTTGACGTAACCCGGAAAACTTGGATACCGGACGTTCGCAATTATGCGCTACGCAACCCACCCGATACAATCAAGCCATGCCGGTATTCGACGAAAAGCAGGAAGAACTGGAACATTACGAAACCATGATGGGCGTCCCACGAGGTCGTCTGGCCGTGACCATGGATATGATCACCGACGCCATGGCGCTGGTAGGTCAACATGGTGTCTACTGCCAGAGCCAGCGCTGGCCGGGCAAGCCGGTTCTGGACATCCAACTGGTGATGAAAGGCCTTACGGACGCGAAAGATTTGATCCAGAGCGTGATGGCCGAGTTGAGCAAGCAGCCCCAAAAAAGCGTCTGACGCCATCCGATCCGCTAATTCCCGCGCCCCAGCTTCTGATCGAAAAATTTCGCCATCAGTTCCAGACACTCCCTGGTTTCAGGCAGTTGGAAGTGATACCAGAATGCGTGCGGCAAGGCCTCGAACACAACCAGCTGCGCATCGTTCCCGGCGCCGAGCAACGCGCGATGGAACAGGGCTGTATCGCTTAACAGAAGATCGCGAGTGCTGGTGACCAGCAGCGTCGGCGGCATTCCTTTGAGGTCCGCGAATAGAGGAGACAACACCGGATCACGGCGATCGATGGCGCCCGGATAAGGATCGTCGGGCGCGCGCTTGGGGTCGAGTGGCTCCAGCAGGCCAGGGAACCCATCCAGAGTGAAGATTTGCCGCGAGTCACTGGGACGGCTGAAGTCGGCCAGCACGGAGAAAGCGCCTAGCGCTGCCGGGAGCGGCAGTCCCAGCTGCTTGAGGCGGACGGTGACCTCGCAAGTCAGGATGGCTCCCGCTGAAGTTCCGAAAATTCCGATCCGGTTCGGGTGGTAGGTTTTCAACAATTCGCGGTAGACGGCGACCACGTCATCGACCGCCGCCGGAAAAGGATTCTCCGGCGCCAGCCGGTAATAAACCGACACGACTTTGATCTTGATCAGGTTCGCGATGGGCACGCCCTCGATGAGCGATCCCGAGTCCGAAACAAAGCCTCCACCATGGAGATTGATCAGCACGCGGCCGCGGTTCTCCTCCGGCATTGCCAGCGGGGTGATGATATCGGTGCGAACCCCCGCGATGCTGGTTTCCTCGACATTGATCGGATAGAGCCTGCGCGCCTCGGCGGACCCCCATTTGCGCCAGGCATCCGTGGCGATGCGCCTCTCAGCCAAAGTCTGCGTCTGCGATTTCTTCTTGGTCAGGGAAGCCAGCCACTTCTGCGCCTCCGGGCTGACGGTGGACGGCATGGGAACGACGCGGGTCACATGTGCGGTGCCGTCGGGATCAAAGCTGGCGGAGTCCGCCGTTGAAGTTGACTGCGCGGTTGCTGGCAAGCAAAGCGAAAACCCGACTGCCGCGAGGTAACAATAATTGAGGAATTTCATGCCGACATTTGTAACAGAGTGGGGTAAGGAGCGAAATATAAGGAGCGAAATAGAGGTGCGCGACTCACCGAGCGATGAGTTGTAGCTCCGATTTTCCTCTGTGCGCTCCGTGTCCTTTGTGGTCAATCCTGGTTTACGCCAGCGTGTACTTGCCTCGCTCAATCACCTTTTGTGCGATCTGCTGCCGCAATTCAATCGTGTTAAACGGTTCGTGCTTAACCAGCCGGCGCAGGATTGCCAGCTGCGTGCGCAGCATGTCGCCCTCGGCCACTGCCGCAATGATCTTCTTCGCGGCCGATTCGATCTTGTCCATGGCTTGCGAGAGATATACCCGGGTCATGGCGATTGCAGTCGCCGCTGCGGCCTCGCCCTTCTGTTGAACCATCTTCTGCGACCGCAGCACGGCTGACTCCATGGCATAGGTCTCAATCACCATGTCGGCGATCGCTCCCATGACTTCCTGCTGGTCCTGTATCGCCTGCATGTATTTCTGGGTGGCGGCGCCGGCGGCAAACAGGCCCAGCTTCTTGGCTTGCGCAACCAGTTTGCGTTCTTCCGCCAACGGGCCTTCCAGTTCTTCGCCCAGGCTGGGCCCGGCGAGCACTTCGTCCATCAGTTTCTTGATCGCTGGCATCAGCGGCAACTGTCCCGACATGGCGCGCTTCAGTAAGAAAGCCGGTGATGATCAGCCGGTTGATTTCATTGGTGCCTTCGAAGATGCGATTGATGCGCGCATCGCGATAAGCGCGCTCGGCCGGATATTCTTCGACAAATCCGTAGCCGCCGTAAATCTGGACGGTTTCGTCCACCACGTAATCGATCATCTCCGAGCCCCAGACTTTGAGGATCGAACATTCGACCGCGTACTCCTCGATCGCCTTGCGCGTTTCTTTTGCCGCATCGGCGCCGGTTTTGTCCACTTCGTTGAGCGCGACGTCCATCATGCCCACGGTGCGATAGACGAGCGCCTCGCCCACGTAGATCAGAGTCGCCATGTTGGCCAGCTTTTCGCGCACCAGGCCGAAGTCGGCGATCACTTTGCTGAACGCCTTGCGCTGCTTGGCATAAGCGATCGCGTTCTCCAGCGAAAGCCGCGCGCCCGCCGACACACATCGCGCCCAGCTTGAAGCGTCCCACGTTGAGGATGTTGAAAGCGATGACGTGGCCCTTGCCGATTTCACCCAGCAGGTTTTCCACCGGAACCTTGCAGTCGTTGAGGATCAGAGGGCAGGTAGACGATCCGCGGATGCCCATCTTGTGTTCTTCCGCGCCGATCGAAAATCCGGGGAAGGTTTTTTCGACCAGAAACGCGCTGAACTTTTCGCCATCCACTTTAGCGAACACGGTAAAGAGGTCGGCAAAGCCGGCGTTGGTGATCCACATCTTTTCGCCGTTGAGGATGTAGTGCTTGCCGTCGGGCGAGAGCTGGGCGCGAGCGCGGCAGTTCAGCGCGTCTGAACCGGAGGACGCTTCCGACAAGGCGTAAGCTCCGACGATCTCTCCGGCCGCCAGCCGCGGCAGATATTTCTTCTTCTGCTCTTCGGTGCCGAAGTAAACGATGGGCAGCGTGCCGATGCCGGTGTGTCCGCCCCAGGTGGTGGCGAAGCCGGCGTACTTGGCAATGTGATCGGCGATCACGGCGGCGGTGACTTTGTCCATCTCGAGGCCGCCGTAGGCTTCGGGGATTTCGACGCCGCTCAAGCCCAAGGTCTCCGGCCTTCTTCAGCAGATCGCGAGTGATGGAGAAGTCCTTGTGCTCCATCTTCTCGGCGTTGGGCAGAATTTCGTTGACCGCGAACTCTTCGGCCGTCTGCCCGATCAGCTGGTGCTGCTCGGTAAAATCTTCAGGAGTGAAGACCTCGTCAAGCTTGCGCTCTTCGAGCAGAAAGCTGCCGCCGGAAATTTTGGTGCTGGGAATTGCGGAAATCGTTGCCATGACTACCTCACTTGGTCTTCGCGGAACATAGAGCTGCACGGGGGAAGTCGCGCAGACTTCAATTCTAATTCGGTTATCGGTCGCAACGATAGGCCCGAAACTACGATGCGTCATAGGGTTTTTCTACCTGTATTCTCGGTGTCCTCTGTGCGCTCTGTGGTTAACTCAGATTTTCGAAATATGCCGGCAGCGCCCATGCCCCCGCCCACGCACATGGTCACCATCCCGTAGCGTGCGTTGCGCCGCTTCATCTCGCGAATGATGGTGGCCGTCAGCTTCGCCCCGGTGCATCCCAGCGGATGTCCCAGAGCGATCGCTCCGCCATTCGGATTCACCCGCTCCGGATCGAGCCCGCCTTCCTTGATCACAGCCAGCGACTGCGCCGCGAAAGCTTCGTTCAGTTCGATCACGTCGATGTCAGAGAGCTTGAGTCCCGCCATCTTCAGCGCCTTCGGAATCGCGAACACCGGGCCCAGTCCCATTTCTTCCGGCTTGTATCCGGCCGTGGCAAAGGAAACGTAACGCACCAGCGGCTTGATTCCCAGCGCCGCGGCCCGTTCGGCGGACATGACCACCGCAGCCGCCGCTCCGTCGGAGGTTTGCGAGGAGTTGCCTGCGGTCACCGTTCCCTTGGCATGAAAGACCGGCTTCAGTGCGAGCAGAGCTTCGAGCGAAGTGTCGGCCCGCGGGCCTTCGTCCACTTTGAACACAATTTCCTGCCGCTTCGGTTTCGAGCCGTTCGGCGTGGTGAAGCTCACGTTCACCGGCACGGTTTCATCGGCGAACTTCCCCGCCTGGATCGCCGCCAGCGCCTTCTGATGGCTGCGCAGCGAAAATTCGTCCGCTGCCTGCCGCGTGATGCCGAAGCGCTGCGCCAATCGCTCGGCGGTCAGGCCCATGGTGAGATATGCGTCGGGATAGTGGTCAATCAGCCAGGGATTCGGCGAAATCTTGTGCCCGCCCATGGGAATCATGGACATCGATTCCGTTCCGCCGGCCACAATGATCTCCGCGCCGCCGCTCATGATGCGCTCCGCCGCCATGGCAATCGCCTGCAGCCCGGAAGAGCAGAAGCGATTGATGGTGATCGCCGAAACCTCGACCGGCAACCCGGCCCGCAGCGCGGCAATGCGGGCAACGTTCATCCCTTGCTCGGCCTCGGGCGTGGCACAGCCGAGGATCACGTCTTCAATTTCTTTGGTATCCACCTGCGGCACGCGCTCGAGCGCGCCCTTGATGGCGACTGGCGGCCAGTTCGTCGGGACGGGTAGCGCGCAGTGTGCCTTTAAACGCGCGTCCCACAGGAGTGCGAACGGAGGAGGCAATGACGACTTCTCTCATAGCAGTTTCCAGAGGCTGATGTGAACAAGTCTAGCACTCAGCCATCCACACGACATTAGATGCTTGCGCTGGCCACGTAGGCCCAGACGTCCTCGTCTGGGCGGGCGCGCGGAAGCTCGCCACTCGCGGCACTGCGTCCGCCGGGCAGGTGAGGACACCTGCCCCTACGTGTGCGTTCAGTTCCTCAGCGTCTTCCCCGTCTTCAGCGTGTACTGAATGCGCTCCTGCGTCTTCTCTCTCGCCGCACAGCGACTTAAACGCCTCGCGCTCCAGATCCAGAATGTACTGCTCGCTCACCGGCGTGCCCGAGGTCACATTTCCGCCGCACAATACTTCCGCGACTTTGGTGGCGATCTTCACTTCGTGGTCGGAGATGTATTCGCCCTGCCGCATGATGTGCACTCCCAGCCGCAACGCCGCCAGGACGTTCTCGCCGGGCGCGGGAATATCGGTGCGGGGCTGCGGAGGTTCGTATCCGGCGCGAACCAGTTCCAGGGCGCGGGCCTTGGCGTCGGCCAGTACGCGCTCGCGGTTCATGGTGATGTTGTCAGACTCATGCAGGAAACCCAGGCCGCGCGCTTCGTGAGCGGAAGTCGCAACTTTGCCGGTGGCGATGGTCTCGAAGGCCTTCTTCATGGCTTCCATCAGTTCGATGGACTCGCCGCGCCCCGGACGAATCGTCGCCGCGCTGTCCACCGCGCGCAGCAGCATCTCTTTGCAGCCGCCTCCGCCCGGCAGCAGGCCGACGCCGACTTCCACCAGTCCGGCATAGAGTTCGGCGTGAGGCTGGCGGGCCGCGGCGTGCAGCGTGATTTCGGTGCCGCCGCCCAGGCACAGCCCGAAAGGCGCAACCACCACCGGCTTTGGACGAGAACTTGATGGCCTGGGTCATGCCCTGGAACTGGCGGATGGCGAGGTCAACCTCGTCCCACTCTTCTTCCTGGACGGACATGAGCAGCAGCATGACGTTGGCGCCGACCGAAAAGTTGTCGGCGTCGTTGGTGATGACGAAAGCGTCGAAGCCGTCGCCGGGGCCGCCAGGCTTCAGGGTCTGAGTGATAAGACTGACAATGTCGCCGCCGAGCGAGTTCATCTTGGAATGGAACTCGATGCAGGCGACGCCGTCGCCGAGATCGACCAGCGACGCGCCCGAGTTTTTCTTGACCACACCGTTGGATTTCTTCGCCACCTCGACCGACCACACGCCCGCGGAGACTTTCACCGCTTCATACTTCGCGCGTCCGCAGATCGAAATAGACGCGGCCCGAGGCGGCCTTGGGATCGTCCAGGTACCAGGATTTCTTTCCGCCCGCGAGTAACTGTTCGACATTCGCCGCTACCGGCTGCCCTTCTTTCTTCATGCGGGCGACGGTGGCTTCAACTCCGGCTGCGTCCCACAGTTCGAAGGGACCCAGCTTCCAGTTGAAGCCGAGGCGCATGGCGCGATCGATCTCGACAATGGAATCGGAAATTTCGGGGATGCGGTTGGCAGAGTAGTTCCAGAGATCGGACAGGACTGACCACAAGAATGCGCCCGCTTTGTCGCCTTCTGCGGGCTGCCTTCGAGGCCGAGCAGCATGCGCAGCCGCGCCCCGGGATCCTCGATGTTTTTCGCCATGTCGAGGGCAGGGAACTTGGGCTTCTGGCGAGGACGATATTCGAGCGTCTTCCAGTCGAGCGCGAGGCGTTCTTCTTCTTTGCCGGCATCGGCGGGCGAGGACGCCCGCCCTCCACTTTTCTTGTAGAAGCCGCCCTTGGTTTTGTCGCCCAGCCATTTGCGCTCCAGCATCTGCTTGTAGAAGTCAGGCAACGGGCTCGGTGCGGGGGACTCTCCTGCCCACCGGACTTCTCCATGTTGCCGACCACGTGCCCGAGAATGTCGAGTCCGACCAGATCAATCGTGCGGAATGTGGCGGACTTCGGCCATCCCACCGCATCGCCGGTCAGCGCGTCCACATCTTCGATGCTCAGGTCCATCTCCTGCATCAGCCGCATCACGTTGAGCACGGAAAACGTGCCGATGCGATTGGCGATGAAGTTGGGCGTGTCCTTGGCGAACACCACGCCCTTGCCGAGATTCACGTCGCTGAAGTGGGCGACGGCCTCGATCGCGGCTGCGGTCCGTTTCCGGTGTGGGGATAATTTCCAGCAGCCGCATGTAGCGCGGCGGATTGAAAAAATGCGTGCCCAGCCACGACTTGCGGAAATCGTCGGAGAAGCCTTCGGCAATCTTTGCCACGGGCAGGCCGCTGGTGTTGGTGCGTGACGATCGTCCCCGGCTTGCGGATGGCTTCCACCTTCTTTAATAGCGCTCGCTTGATCTCGAGATTTTCGACGACGGCTTCGATGATCCAATCCACCTCGCTCAGGCGCTTGAGATCGTCTTCAAAGTTTCCGATGGTGACCAGGCGCGCCAGCTGCAGGTTCGAAGAAAGCGGCAGGCTTGGATTTCTTTGCCGCCTCCAGACCGGCGGCGGCGATTTTGTTACGGGCAGGGCCATCGGCGTCCGGCGGAACGATGTCGAGCAGGTAGCTGGGCACGCCGGCGTTGGCGAAGTGGGCGGCGATGCGTGCGCCCATGGTTCCGGCGCCGAGAACGGCAACTTTGTGGATGCGCTTCATGGAAAACCTCAGAGGAACGACGGACGACATCGATTCTATCTTTAGATTTAGCGAAGGCGCGCTGAAATAGCCGTTATGGTTTGGTTTGGAGGACGGGCGTCCGGCTCGTCGGGCTGGGTCTCTGTACTGGGTCTCTGCAGAAGACGGGCGGAGACTCCCGTCCTCCATCATGTGGCTAGGGCAGTTTATCGATGGCCCACTCGTCTTTGCCGGCGCGAACCACCACGATCTGCGATCTCTGCGGACGAGCGCCGACTCGCTCGATGCCGGCCACCGATGTGAACAGCGTGACCGGGAATGCGTAGCGACCCGGCCTTCAGTTTTTTTCCGCGCGCGATTTCGTAGGCCGCGTCGTGCCCCGAAGAGAAGAAAACTTCCAGCGCGATCCTGGAGCTGTTCTGTTTCGCGGCATCGGTCAGCATGAGCAGGCCGGTTTCGTGGTCCTGGTTCTGCCAGGCCTGAAGAAAGCGATTGGCAGCGGCCAGGGCAGAAGTGTATCCGGGGTCAGGTAGCGGCAGGGGATGAAATCGAATGTTTGCTTTGGCGACGGCAGAGGTGGACGCCTGAACGCCAGGGAAAGAGCTATAAGCGGGAAGGCAAGATGTCTTCCCGTAGCCGGCGGACCGCCGGCGAGCGAAGGACGCCGGCGCTACCAATTCAGAATTCACACATAAATTATGCGGGAAGCTGCCAGATGCTCCAAGCACCACCGAGGTTCTCTCTGCCGCGCGCGCTCAAACGAACGAGAAACAATGGAGGACGGGCGTCCCGCCCGTCTCACTGCGCGCGGGCGAGGGCGCCCGCGCCACACGTCGACCTTTCACGAAATCAGTTTGGCCAGCGCGAAAGCCGCGGCTGCGGCCACGCCGCCGATCACCATGGTTTGCAACGCGCTGCGCCCCGGCCCGGTTCCGGTGTAACGCCCCTTCAGATATCCGAAGATGTCCGAGCGCGGCCAGGGTCACGACCGCCGAGTACGCCAGTCCATGCACCGCGCTCGAAAGAAGGATGTAAGGCGAAAGCGGAATCAGGCCGCCCGCAATGTAAGAGCCGGCGATGGTGGCCGCGCTGGTGAGCGCGCGGCGCGGGTCGGGCTCTTCCAGGCCCAGTTCGAAGCGCATCATGAAATCCACCCAGGCGTCGGGACGCCGGCTGAGCGCTTCGACCACCGGGCGTACTTTCGGCTGCCGTCATGCCATAGGACTGAAACACGCGTCCCACTTCGGCCATCTCTTCTTCAGGAATTTCCTTGATCTCGCGATATTCGCGCTCCCGCTCCTGCTCGTAGTGTTCGGCATCGCCGCGGGCCGCCAGGTATCCGCCCAGGCCCATGGCGATCGAACCGGCCGCAATCTCGGCCAGCCCGCCCACCACGATCAGCCGCGTGTTCTGTACCGCGCCCGAGAGTCCGGCGGCCAGAGCGAAGGGCACGGTGAGGCCGTCGGCCATGCCGATGACGACGTCGCGCACCACATTGGTGGCCATGAAATGGGTTTCGACATGTTCATGCGGCATGATCAGACCTCCGGATGAGATTTCAAATATTGCTGGGCCCGCCGGACCACGTCTCGTTCGCCTCGATACGCCAGCTTGCGCGGAGCGTCCTCGAGCGGAATCCAGTAGCGCACGCTTGACCTCGACCCGCATCTCGCGAGACACATCATCAATCTCGCCGGACTGATAACGCAGCAGGAAAAACGAAACGATCTTGAATACCCGTTGCCGGTCTCCCCAGGAACGCACGTAAACGTACTTGATGTCTGCCAGCTTGGTGATCGGAAGTCGCGATCGAGTCCGGTCTCCTCGCGGACCTCGCGCAGGGCGGTCTGCTCGGGCTTTTCGCCGGGATCCACCAGACCCTTGGGCAACGCCAGTACCACTTTTGCGTGAAGTTTTCTGCGCGGGACGCGCCGAAGCAGTCTCGGTCTGGGGCTCAATGACCGCCATTTCCCAACCTTCGCCGGACCGCTGCACGACCACGCCGCCCGCTGAGATTTCCCGAACCATGGCCCCCAAGTTAACAGGATTGCTGGAGTTAGTCACCGGCGCTGCGCCGTGCCGCTCCCTCGACAGGTAACCCGCAGGTGCTGACCGACGTGCCTGGAACTATTGTCCGGGAGCTGGCATCTTAGTTGCTAGGTAGAAGACCGGGGCAGCCGGGAGAAATGAGGTTCCGGTGAAGCAGTCTGGGCAAGATCATTCGTTCGGTACAGGCCTTCGGACGCGGCCTGTCAGGCCTCTCCGGGCCGGAGCAGGCGCAGCCTTCCGGCATTGGACTGGCGCTGGGCGGCGGTTTTGCCCGCGGCATCGCCCATATCGGCGTCCTGAAAGTTCTCGAAGAAGAAAATATTCCTGTGAGCCTGGTGGCCGGCACCAGCGTCGGCGCGCTCATCGGCGCAGCCTACTGCAGCGGCGTCACCATCGCTGAACTGGAACACATGTCCACCCGGGTGCGCTTCAAGGACTTTGCCCGCTGGACACTGTCGCGCTACGGCTTTGCCAGCAACGAGCGCATGATCAAGTTTCTCAGCAGCATTCTGAAGGTCAAGACCTTCGAAGAATTGCAGATTCCTCTGGCCGTGACCGCCACGGATTTTTCCACCGGCGCGGGAGTCGTCTTTCACTCCGGACCGCTGGTCGATCCGGTGCGCGCCAGTTGCGCTTACCCGGGAATGTTTCTCCCGGTAAAAATTCGCGGACGCCTGCTGGTGGATGGCATGCTGGCCCACGCCGTGCCCACAGTTCCGTTGCGCGAGATGGGTGCTCAACGCGTGCTGGCGGTGCATCTCAGAGGAACCTGGACCAACGGCGATACCGGCCCGCGACATCTGTTCGACGTGATCGGCCAGTGCTTCGCCATCGCCCAGGAGATGAACTGCGGAGTCTGGAAAGCGGCCGCCGACCTGGTCATCGATCCCGATGTTAACGGATTCAAGTACGACGACTTCGAACGCTCCGCCGAGCTGATTCGTTCCGGAGAAACCGCGACCCGCGCCGCTCTGCCTGAAATCCGAAAGTGGCTGCAGCAACCCGACCCCGAGCGAAAACCTCAGCCCGCTCAGCATCAGCCAGACCAGCCAGCAGCCCCGGCAAAGTAAGTTTCAACCTGGAAGCACCATCTGCCCCCACGTGGACTGTGGTTGCTGAAAGCTGATTAGCTGAGCGACTACTTCATCACTCCGCGCGCGGCAATCCCAATATTGTCGCGCGAAGTGTTCTTCACCAGATACATCATCTCATCGGCCTGGCGGATGATTTCGCGCGGCGTCTTGGCGTCGTGCGGATAGGTGGCCACGCCCATCGAGGCGCGGACGTTCAGATTCAGTCCTTCTTCCTGGCAGAACATGCTGGTGCGCAGGCTGTCGCGCAGGCGTTTCGCCACGATCAGCGCCGCATCTTTTCCGGTCTGCGGCAGCAGAACTACAAATTCGTCTCCGCCATAGCGGAAGGCGTAGTCAATCAATCGCAGCTGCGCCTTGATCAGGTAGCCGATCTCCATCAGCAGCTTGCTTCCGACCAGGTGTCCGTGCGTGTCGTTGACCTGCTTGAAGTGGTCGAGATCGATGAACACCACGGTGAACTCGTAGCCGTAGCGCGCCGAGCGGTAGACCTCGGTCTCCAGCGTCTTGTAAAGATGGCGCGCGTTGTACAGGCCGGTGCAGTCGTCGGTGATGGTGAGTTCCTGAATCTTCTCCACCGCGCGCGCGTTTTCGATGGCGATGGCGGCGTAATCACAAATCGATTGCAGGAAAAATGATTCCTGGTCGGTGAAGTGTTCCATCCTCACATTGACCAGTTGAATGACGCCCAGCACGCGCAGCTTGGAGCGCAGGGGAACGCAGATGATGGAGCGCGTCTCCCACTGCGTCATCTCGTCAATGCGCTTGGCGAAGCGCGGATCGGTGTACACGTCGGGCACGACCACGCGCTCGCCATGTTTCGCCACCCATCCGGCGATGCCTTCGCCTACTTTGAGCCGGACATTCTTCAGGGCCTCGGAGGCCTTGCCCACCGCGATGGCGAAATAGAGTTCGTCGCGTTCTTCATCCACCATCAGCAACGACCAGTTGTCCGGACGGAAGTATTCCGCCATTTTTTCCATGATGGTCTGCAGGATGGAGTCCAGATCGAGGGACGAGGTCAGGGCCTTGGCCACATCATGGAAGATGCCCAGTTCCTGCACTTTACGGTCGGAGGCGGCCTTGGTCATGAACTGCGGTCCTCGATGCGGGCAGGAAGTGTTGAAATTATATGCGGCCGCGGAAAGCGGCGGCAATCAACCTTAGTAACCTGAACCCCTGAAGCCACGTCCCAGTAGTACATGGGTGGACGCGCCGGCCGCCGCCGGCTCGTTTAACACTGCGGTTCTCTCCCGCCCCAAATTCATGGTCCGGAGGCCCTTGATTAACATATATTTATCTTGAGCTTACTCTTATATCTTGGATGCGGCCAGCGGCCGCCGAAGGCGGCAGGAGACGGCCCAGGTGGAATCCTTTGGGGCACGGCTGAAACGGGAGCGGGAACAGCGCAAGATCACGCTGGACGACATCTCTGTCGCCACCAAGATCGGTACCCGCTTCCTGGTCGCCCTCGAGGAGGACCACTTCGATCAGCTTCCCGGCGGCATCTTCAACAAAGGGTTTGTCCGCGCCTACGCCCGCCATCTGGGCATCGACGAAAACCAGGCCATTGCCGATTTCGTGGCCGCCAGCGCACCCAGCCTGCCCGAAGCTCCCGCCGGAGGAAACGCCAGTCCTCGCCGCCATGGCGGATCGGGTGCCGGAAAGCCGAATCAAAGAAGAGCCGCGGTAACGACGGCATTCCCTGGGGGATGTTCGCGCTTGTGCTCCTGGTCTGTCGCCTTCGGATTCGCGCTCTGGGGCTTTCATTCGCGCGAGAAGCCGTCCCCGCGGATCCCGAGTTTCGACCCGGCACTGCCAGCTGCACCTCGCGCCTGCTCCGATCAGCAGGACGAACCCCAGAGGCGGCGAAGCCTGCCGCGCCAGAAACGGCCAGCCGCGTCCTCGCAGCCGCCGCCACCGCAACCTGGCGGCTGCGCCCGCCGCAAGCTACCAGCCTCCACGGCCGCAGCGACACAGCGGACAATGCCGGACGTCTTTCACGGTGCTGATCAAGGCGCGCGAGGATTCCTGGGTCGCGATCACCGCGGATGGAAAACAGATCATCCAGGACACGCTCGCCGCTCCGGCGGAAAAATCCGTCGAAGCCCGCAACCAGATCGTGATCAAGACCGGCAATGTCGGAGCCCTGGATATTTCGTTCAACGGAAAGAAGCTGGCGTCGCAAGGTCGCGTCAACCAGGTAAAAACTCTCACCTTCGATCCCAACGGCCTGCAAGCCCTGAAGGCGTAACGTTTTATTCTGCGTCAGACTCGCGGCCTGTTTACCCTCTGCCATTCGCCTCTCCTCCAGCTACCACCCAAGGCCCAATGCCGCCCAGTGGCTGCTGCTAGCGGCCTTTCAGGCTCCGAAATCGTTGCGTGCCGACCGCCTTCTCTGGTAGCTTATTAGAGTCCGCAAAGTGCTCATTTATAGGCTGTTGCGTTCTGACCCTCCCGCCAGGTTGTAAAGTCTGATGTTAGCCAGATCGCTGAAGGAGAAGCCGCTTGTCATCCAAGAATCGTTATCTTTTTACCTCCGAATCCGTGACCGAAGGCCATCCCGACAAGATCGCCGACCAGATTTCTGACGCCATTCTCGACGCCTGCCTGGCCGAAGATCCGTCCAGCCGCGTGGCCTGCGAAACTCTGACCGCCACCGGCCTGGTCGTCATCGCCGGCGAAATCACCACCAAGGCTTACGTGGATTTCCAGTCGCTGGTGCGCGGCACCATCGCCTCCATCGGCTACAACAACGCGCTCTACGGCTTCGACTCCAACACCTGCGCCGTGATCTCCAGCATCAACAAACAGTCCGGCGACATCGCCATGGGCGTGGACACCGGCGGCGCCGGCGACCAGGGAATGATGTTCGGCTATGCCTGCAACGAAACTCCGAGCTGATGCCGACGCCGATTTCGCTGGCGCACAAGCTGACCATGCGGCTTTCGGAAGTTCGCAAGCATGGCCGCCTTCCTTATCTGCGTCCCGATGGCAAATCGCAGGTCACGGTCGAATACGACAAGAACCACAAGCCGATGCGCGTGGACGCGGTCGTGATTTCCACCCAGCACTGCGGAGACCGTCGGCAACGACGAACTGCGCAGCGACATTCTGAAGCACGTGATCCAGGCCACGATTCCTGCGCAACTTGCTCGACGAAGACACCAAGTACCACATCAATCCCACCGGACGTTTCGTGATCGGCGGCCCCATGGGCGACACCGGTCTGACCGGACGCAAGATCATCGTGGACACCTACGGCGGCATGGGACGTCACGGCGGCGGCGCTTTCAGCGGCAAGGATCCGACCAAGGTCGATCGCTCAGCCGCCTACATGGCGCGGCACATCGCGAAGAACATCGTGGCTGCCGGCCTGGCCGACCGCTGCGAAGTGCAGCTCGCCTACGCCATCGGCGTGGCCGATCCGGTCAGCGTTCTGGTCGATACGTTCGGCACCGGCAAAGTGGATCCCGACACGATTCCCGATCTGGTGCGGGCGAATTTCCAGCTGACCCCGAAGGGCATTATCGATTCGCTGAAGCTGCGCCGTCCGATCTACCGCAAGACTGCGGCGTACGGACACTTTGGCCGGAACGATCCCGACTTTACCTGGGAAGCCACGGACAAGGCTGCCAAGCTGGCCAGCGACGCCGGTCTGCGCGAGCCCGCGTGGCGGCCCGCAAGTAAGGCTTTAACCACCAAGGACACTAAGGTCCACGAAGGAACCGGACTGATTTCCTTCGTGTTACTTAGCGTCATTAGTGGTTCAATGATTTAGTCTAAAGTTCGAACAGGAGAAGTATGTCAACCACACCGACGCAACTGAATTGCGATGTGAAGAGCCTGGACTTCGCCGATCTCGGCAAGAAGCGGATTGACTGGGCCAACCAGTCGATGAAAGTCCTGCAGATCATCCGCAAGGAATTCATCAAGAACCAGCCGCTGAAGGGCATCCGCATTTCGGCCTGCCTGCACGTCACCGCCGAAACCGCGAACCTGGCGATCTGCCTGCGCGATGGCGGCGCCGATGTTGTGCTGTGCGCCTCGAATCCTCTTTCCACGCAGGATGACGTGGCCGCCAGCCTGGTGCGCGACCACAACATTCCGGTCTTCGCCATCAAGGGCGAGGACAACGACACTTACTACAGCCACATTCTGGCGGCCATCGACCACAAGCCGCACATCACCATGGACGACGGCGCCGACCTGGTCACCCTGCTGCACACCAAGCGCAAGGACGCGCTCGAAGGCGTGATCGGCGGCACGGAAGAAACCACGACCGGCGTGATTCGCCTGCGCGCCATGGCCAAAGAAGGCGTGCTGCGCTTCCCCATCATCGCGGTCAACGACGCCGACACCAAGCACCTGTTCGACAACCGCTACGGCACCGGCCAGTCCACGATCGACGGCATCATCCGCGCCACCAACTTCCTGCTGGCAGGATCGAAGTTCGTGGTCGCCGGCTACGGCTGGTGCGGACGAGGCCTGGCCAGCCGCGCTCGCGGCGCCGGCGCCGAAGTCATCGTCACCGAGATCGATCCGACGAAGGCGCTCGAAGCGCACATGGACGGCTTCCGCGTGATGTCCATGACCGAAGCCGCCAAACTCGGCGATGTGTTCTGCACCGTCACCGGCAACAAGAGCGTGCTGACGAAAGAGCACTTCGAAGTGATGAAAGACGGCGCCATCATCTCCAACTCCGGCCACTTCAACGTCGAGATCGACATCGTGGCGCTGGAAAAGATGTCATCGTCGAAGCGCACCACCCGCAGCTCCGTCGAAGAGTATTCGCTGCGCGACGGCCGCAAGATCAACCTGCTGGGCGAAGGCCGCCTGATCAACCTGGCCGCCGCCGAAGGCCATCCGCCGTCCGTGATGGACATGAGCTTCGCCGACCAGGCCCTCTCGGCCGAGTACATGGTGAAGAACTACAAGACGCTGGAGAAGAAGGTCTACAAAGTTCCCGACGATCTCGACAAGCGAGTCGCCAAGCTGAAGCTGGAGTCGATCGGCATCAAGATCGACAAGCTGACGCCGGAGCAGGAAGAGTATCTGGCGGGCTGGAGCGAAGGAACATAACGCTGCATGCACTATGGTTGTGTGGTCGCGCGCGACTCGCCCGCGATCTCCAGGCTCAATAGAGAGGGCGGCGTAAGCCGCCCTTCTCATTGGTTGGTTGCGGCTTCCGATTGCGCGCATCTAACCAGATATGCGCGATTCTTAATCCCGATTGCGACTATGCTCCTGCTGACCTCCCCGGTTTATGCCGCGTCCGACGTAAGAACGGCTGAGGTACTCGCGGTGAAAGCCTACGATCGCGGCCGCATCGCATTCTGGGAGGGCAGGGTTCCCATTTATGATGGCTATCCTTTCTATGACATTACCCTCGTCCTCGATCAGAAGAAGTATGTAGTGCGATACGAAAGCATGACTGGGTATTACCCTTCGGGTTGGAAGGCTGGGCGCCATATCCAGGTTCGGCTGGAGGGCAAAGGGAAGATGTTCCTGCTCAACGGCGGAGAAGAAGTTCTGGCAACGATCTACAACGGCCATTTGCAGGACTGCGTGCCGTCAAGCGGACGGCCCACCAACATCGGCGCCGGCCCGCAAGTACCTTGCGACTGATGGCAGGCTTTTGCCTGCGCTCACTCGCGTCGTTTTCCGATGTGGTAAATTCGAAACATACTCATGAAAGACGTTGCGTCCTGGGCACTTGAACGTGGCCGCGCTGCGCGGCGCATCCTACGCTGATGTTCGCCTGGCCGACGATCGTCACCGCGGTCTTTCCACCAAGAACGGCAAAGTCGGCAGCGCGTCGGTAGCAGAGTCGTTCGGTTTCGGCGTGCGCGTGATCGCCGACGGCGCCTGGGGTTATCGCCGCCTCGGATGATCTCTCCCGCGCCGGCGTCGAAGCTACCGCCGCTCGCGCCGTTGAAATCGCCAAAGCGTCTGCGCGGGTAAAACAGCACGACATCCAGATGGCCCCGGAAAAGCCGGTCACTGCCGAGTGGACTTCGCCATTCCAGATCGATCCCTTCACCACGTCGGTCGAGCAGAACATTGAGCTGCTGCTGAAGATCGATTCCGAATTGCGCTCCGTGCCGGGCGTCACGCTGGCCGAGACCAACCTGAACTTCCGCCGCGAGGAGCAATGGTTCTTCTCTTCCGAAGGCGCCGACATTCATCAGACGAAATACACCACCGGAACCGGTTACGCGGCGCTACGCATTTGCCGGAAGCGAAATTCAGAAGCGATCGTATCCCAATTCCTACGGCGGGCAGTGGCAGAACAAAGGTTACGAACTGATCGAAGAACTGAAACTGGTCGAAAACGCCCGCCGGGTGGGCGAAGAAGCGGTCGCTTGCTGACTGCCGACAAATGTCCCGAGGGCGTGTTCAACATCATCCTCGACAGTTCGCAGCTCGGCTTGCAGATCCACGAGTCGGTCGGCCATCCCATCGAGCTCGACCGCGTCCTCGGCATGGAAGCGAATTTTGCCGGCACATCTTTTCTCACGCTCGACAAGCTGCGCACTCTGCGCTACGGCAGCGACCTGGTGAACATCGTCGCGGATGCGCGCCAGGAGCACGGCCCCGGCCTCGGCACTTTTGCCTTCGACGACGAAGGTGTTCCGGCGCAATGCACGCCCATCATCACCAACGGCCTGTTCACTGGATATCTGAGTTCCCGCGAGACCGCCCACACCATCGGCGCGACGCGCTCGGGTGGAACTCTGCGCGCCGACGGCTGGAACCACCTGCCCATCATTCGCATGACCAACATCAGCATTCTCCCCGGCGAGAAGCCGCTGACGCGCGACCAACTGATCGCGTCCACCGATGACGGCATTTACATGGAAACCAACCGCTCCTGGTCGATTGACGACAAGCGTTACAACTTCCAGTTCGGCTGCGAAGCCGGATGGGAAATCAAAAACGGCAAGCGCACCCGCATGCTGAAGAACCCGTCGTACAGCGGAATTACTACGGAGTTCTGGAACTCGATGGATGCCATCTGCTCCCGCGATGAATGGACGTTGTGGGGCACGCCGCACTGCGGCAAAGGACAGCCGCAACAGGTCATGGGCACGGGCCACGGCGCAGCCCCGGCGAGGTTTCGCAATGTGAAGGTGGGACGGCGTACAAGGGGAACGTGAAGCAAAAGCGGTCGCCCCGTCCTCGTCTCTGTCGCTTTTTGGAGAGACAGAGCGCGGGGTCTTCTGCTGAATGCTGACCAAAGACAAAGCCGCCGAGATCTTCGAGCAGATAAAAAAGCATTCGACCGCAGACGAGGTCGAAGCCATGATCTATGGCGGCAAGTTCGCGCTGACCCGCTTTGCCAACAACACCATCCATCAAAACGTGGCGGAGGAAAACTACTCGGTCTCGGTGCGGACCGCGTTCGACGGACGCACCGCCCGGGCCACCACCAACAAGTTCGACGACGACAGTCTCAAGCGAGTGGTGCAGGCTTCGGAGAGTCTGGCCAAGGTTCAGCATCCTGATCCGGATTTGCTGCCGATGCCGGACGCGGGCGAGGTCGCCCGCGACCACACAAGCCAGGCCCAGCCGGCATTTTGCGCAGACTGCCGGCGCTCACTCCCGAGTTGCGCGCCGATGGGGTCGAGAAGATTGTGCGGGTGGCGACCCGGCACAAGCTCACCACCGCCGGAATATTTTCTTCTTCGGAATCCGTGGAAGGAATTTTCAACTCGCGCGGACTGAACGACTGGCACGCCCAGACCTCGTCCGAAATTTCCATCACCATGCTCGCGGCCGATTCTTCGGGATGGCAGAAGGCGAACTCGCCCGACGTAAGTCAGCTCGATCCCGCCGCTCTCGCGGAAATCTCGGCGCGCAAGGCGATCGAGTCTGCCAGTCCGCGCGAAATTCCGCCCGGCAAATACACCGTCATTCTGGAACCCGCGGCGGTGCTCGACATGTCAGGCTTCATGTTCTGGGATTTCGGCGGCCTGTCCATCCTCGACCAGCGTTCGTTTTTGAACCATCGTGTCGGCACTCAAATCTTCGGCGCGAACATCAACATCTGGGATGACGTGGCGCACCCCCTGCAGTCGGGCACGCCATTCGATGGCGAGGGCGTTCCCCGGCAGCGAGTGCAATTGGTGGAGAATGGCATCGTCAAACGCCTGGTCTACGCGCGGGCCACGGCGGAAAAGATGAAGAAGTCGGAATTCAAGGACAAAGTCGGCCGCGTGGCGGCGACCGGACACGGCTTCTCGCTTCCCAACGAAATGGGAGAGGCTCCGATGAACATCGTCTTCGGCACCCCGGCGGACCCGAAGACGGTCGAGCAGATGATTGCATCCACGGAACGCGGCGTCCTGGTCACGCGTCTCTGGTATATCCGCGAAGTCGATCCCTACGAAAAGATTCTCACCGGCATGACCCGTGACGGCACTTTTTACGTGGAAGATGGCAAAGTGCGGCATGGCATTCTGAATTTCCGCTTCAACGAAAGCCTGATTCACATGCTTTCGAATGTGGAGGCGATGGGTACGCCGGTCCGCGCCAGCGGCGAAGAATCCTTCGACATGGTCGCGCCGCCGATGAAGGTGAAGGACTTTAACTTCACGGAAGTGACGAAGTTCTGATGAGCTTGACAGTTGGCAGGTAGTGGTAACCGGGTTGAATCGCGTCCAAAGACCAATCTGTGAGGGCCAATTCTCGGTTACCCTGACACCGCAATCTCACTGCAATTCCATGATCCGCAAGGCTTTACCCCTACTAGTTCCATGACTTCCGTAACTTTTATCTGCTGGTTCCGGGGTGTAATCTGCACCACGTAATGTCGAACAATGGGCGATTTGCGGAGGACGGGAATCGCGGTGCCGGCGCAGCAGTTCGGAAAGAAAACTCGCCATCGGTGTCACCTGCAGCCGTGACTCGCGAGACCGCATCGACGAAAGCCGCGCGCGCGCGTTACTCCGACATGCAGAGCGCGGTGCGATTTCCCATCAAGTTGCCGATTTCGGTGAAATCGAAATCTGGCGCCAACGCAGCCGAGACCGAAAATATTTCCGCCAACGGCGTGCTCTTCCACGTGGATTCGGAAATGCCGATTGGTTCGATGGTGGACTTCACCATCTCGCTGCCCGCGGACGTGGTGGGATCCGAGGCCGATGTGCAGCTCGATTGCCGCGGCCGCGTAGTGCGAAATTTTGAAGAGGATGGCCGCCGCGGCGTCGGCGTCGTCATCGACGAATACCGTTTTGAGCGCCGTTGAGGCCAGGGAACTGAAGGGCAAGGAAACCGAATGGCAAGCACTTCCGCCAGCATGGAGATTGACGTCGAACAGCCGCACGAAGTCGACGGCCAGTTCATTCGCGTAATCGTGGCTGACACCCAAGCCATTTTCCGTGCCGGGCTGCGCAAGATCTTCGCCCTGGAAGACGATATCCGGGTGGTGGGACAATCAGAGACGCTTTCTCAGACGCTTTCCGCCGCCAAGAAATTTACCGCCGACATCCTGATCTTCGAAGCCTGCCCTGGCGCCGAATCCCGTGGAAGCGGTTTCGGATCTGATCCGGCAAACTCCGAATCTCCGCCTGGTGGTTGTCACCCCGGAGCCGAATCAGGAACTTACCCTCGAACTGTTTCGTCGGGGTGCACACGGAATTGTTTCTCGCGACGTCGAGCCGGAACTTCTGGTCGACTGCCTGCGCAAAGTTTCGGAAGGCCATCCCTGGCTCGATAGCCGCGGCACCCAATGGGTGCTCGAGGCCTATCGCACCCAGGGCTCACGCCCGACGTCACCGCGGCCCAAGGTGCAGCTGACTCCGAAAGAATCGCTCATCGTCTCCTGCGTAACCCAGGGGATGAAGAACAAGGAAATCGCGCTGCGCGTCGGCACCACCGAACAGGTCGTCAAGAATTACCTGCGCAAGGTCTACGACAAACTGGGCGTGGCCGACCGCCTGGAACTGGCGTTGTTCTGCCTGCACAACCGCGTCCTGGACGGAAGCGTGAAAGTGCCAGCCGCCCCGGCGCCGTCCTCGGGAAATGGCAGCGCCCAGGAGTTGGTCCCCGCAAGCACGGAAACTGTCACAAAGCCTTCCTGATTTTCGGTCCTTATTTTATCTGGATTCGCAAACGCTAGAACTCTCAAGCGCGAAAAGCGTGGGCCCCGTAGCTCAGTTCACCACAGAACGGCATCGGTTTTGAAGGACCGACCGCCGAGTATGTCCGCCAATTTGTGGCGGCCAACTGTCGGAGTCATGACAACTATAGTCGGAACATCGAATAGTGGGTTTCAGTACGGAGTACAAAATAGACGGTCAAGGAGACCGTCGCTCGCGCATTCGCGTCCAAATTAGGCACTGGGTGCGCCAAGGCTTATTGCGCTGTTGCTTTGAGAATATCGTTCAGTAGTTCGGAGAGTCCTTGCGCACCCTCTGCATTGCACACCAACGCCACTCCGACGCCTGAGCCGGGGAGATACCTTAAGAACGCCGTTGTAGACGGCTCCAGTCCGTTCATCCCTACCATCTTTGCTTTCTCTTCCCATCGAGAAACACCCCAGCCAAGTCCGAAGACGCTCTTCGTCCCGTCTGACGTATTTTGGGCAGTCCACATCTTCTCCACTGTCTCGGGCTTGAGAACTTTGCCGGAAGCAACCGCGACCACGAAACGGAGAAGGTCTTCAGTCGAAGCATCAAAACCTCCTGCCGGATAGCGATTGCTAATGTCGTAGAAACGAGCAAGCGTGACTTCACCGCTCGTTCCATTCAAGTTATTCCCGCGTCATTACGCGGCCATCGTTGAATTCAATCTTGCTGTTCCGGTCAGCTAAATATCCGCGCACACGCTTGGGCACGATTGCGAGAGGGTCATCCAGCGCGAAGCCGCTAATGCCATGCTTGGCGAAGAAATCCGCAGAAAGCTGCCGGAACGAACGTCCCGTCGCTGCTTCTGCGACTGCACCTACCACGGTGAAGCTGAGGGAAGAGTATTCGACCTTCGTTCCCGGCTCGAACATCAGCGGGTACCTAATGACCGTTTTCAGGGCTTCCCGCGAGGTTGCATAATGAGTCGTGCTGAAGGCCACCGCTGCTTCGTCCGCATATCCTCGGACGCCCGATTGGTGAGACAGGAGATGTCGCAACGTAATCTTCTGATAAGGCTCTGGAAGCTCGGGTAAATATTTTCGAACCGCAACGTCTAGTTCCAACTTTCCCTGTTCCACCAAATCCATAATGATGGTGCCCGTTATGGGCTTCGAGAGCGAGGCTAATCTGTGAACGCTAGCAGTAGTGAGCGGTACGTCCTGTTCAATATCAGCCTTCCCCAGTGCTTTCGAGAACACGATTCCATTATTCAAGGCTACCGCTACCGAGAGTCCGGGACACTTTGTCCCGTCGAATCGCGTATTGACCAGCGATTCAAGCCGTTGCGGAAGTGACACCGAGTTGCTTTCGGCTCGTGTCCATGAGCTAGTGAAGACCGACAACACAAAGGAGCACGCAAGCACTTTTCTCCGGAATGAATTCCTTGCACTCGGAACAGAATTAATCACGGTTGGGCTCGCTTGACTACAAGACTAGCAGATTCTTTTGTTGTTTCGCGGCCCCGAGCGTACATCGGTACAGCCGTACCGATTCTATAGACACTGTTTTTCGACATCGTTACGACGCCAGCAAACTGACCTTCTGATGAATCGCGCTCAGTCTTCAATCTGAAGGTTCGCGTATCGTCGTGACATCTCGAACGAAGTGTGACCTAAAGCCTTCTGGAGATGGAAGACAGACTCGCCCTGTCGTACATGTTCCCTCCGAATGTGTGACGGAATGCGTCTGGGATTCGTGCAGTTGGTTTGAAGCCGAGCCGGGCGCAGAGACGTTTGACATCACGAAGAGCAACATTCCTGCCCACCTTCGTCCTGAATTTGTTGGACAAAAGAAATTCGTCTGGCTTCTTGTGGTATTCGCTGACAAACCGAACGCACGGTTGCTGGGCTGACGTTGTGAAGATACTGTCGTTCCCTGATAGACTGCTATGTCGTGCTTTTAGACTGGGCAGCATAATCCTCCATTAAAGCGAAATCGCACAGGCGTGCGACCTGATTTGAAGGAACTTGCTGTAAGTCTTTGAGTTTACGGAGAGATGGCCGAGTGGCTGAAGGCGCACGCTTGGAAAGCGTGTTTACTCGAAAGGGTAACGTGGGTTCGAATCCCACTCTCTCCGCCAGCAAGTCTAAACTGCAGAGAAACTGCCCCGCCTTTTGCCGCGAAATACGCAAAACATGCCCGTATTTCGTAATATTTCGTCCGCAAAGCGGACTGGAGAGAACGGACTACTCGGGATCGAATAGCGTCAATCGGCCGGCCTTCTCTGGAGGGCACTTAGGCAGTCCGGTTTCGGGAAGAGCACTAGGCGAATGCAATGCGATCACAGGCCTGGGATTTGGTTGACTTTTGTAAGGACAAAGCGACGAAAACTGGCGGGGTGCCTGGTTGGCTATCGCCACTACATCACTCGGTGTTCGTGCTCAACTTCATTGCGGAATCCTTTCTGGGAACTGACTATGGTTGTGAATTACGAGGGGGCAGAAGCCTGCACAACCTCTGCCCAGTTGGCGCGACCTGTGCGACTACGATAAACATGCGCCGACTGTATTGCAGCTTCGAGTTGATAGCGGCCAATGGATCCTAGATTGCTCGCCCGGAAGAGCAGCGCCTCAGTCTCATCGATCATCTGCGCATTCCAAATCGCAGGATCCTGCTCGGCAAGCGGCACGTACCCCGCATCCACGTTGCGCCGCGCTTGCCGGCGGGCTTCCTTGTGAGGATTCACTGTGCGGAGGAGAGGGATGTTGCGTCTTCCTCCTGCCTTCTCCGCCTGAATTACGCGATCCCGATGAAAACCGGCAGCGCGTGAAATAAGCCTCCCGACCTGTCACGCAAGAGCGCCCACCGGCTCTTGTTTGGGCTTTTCCCCGTACAATAAGGGTCAACTTCAACGAGAGGAAGCGAGATGGAATCAGAAGAAATCGAGGAATTGTCAGAGGCCAAGAAGTCTGGCGAGAAGGAAATCGGCCTTACGATGGCGATAGTAGCCGTACTGCTGGCGTTTGCGACTACGATGGGACATCGAACGCACACGGAAGAAGTCTTGATCCAGACGAAGGCAAATGACCAGTGGGCCTACCACCAGGCCAAGAACATCCGTTCCCACATGTACGAAGCAAATTCCGAAATGGCGGGACTCATCAAGGAAGGCGCTTCTGCGGCGGAGGATTTTAGGAAGAAGTCAGAGGACCAGAAACAGGGTGCTGAGGCCATTCGCGTCAAGGCCGAAGATTTCGAAAGAGAAGTAGAAATTGCGACTCGTCGTGCAGGCCGTTTCGATACTTCCGAGATCTTTCTCGAAATCGCAATCGTTCTATGTTCCATTACGCTGCTGACAGGAACCCGCGCATACTGGCGAATCTCTTTCATCAGTAGTGCCATCGGAATCATCTTTATGGTGAGCTCATTCCTCATTCGGTAAGTTGGAGTCTGGCCCGACGACGCAGCCTAGTGACTAAGCCGGAACAAACCTGCGCTCGCGTCATGTGCCTGCGCCGCAGTTGATCGATTCGTTCCCGGGCGAGCACTCGCACCGCTGGATGCGCTGAAGTCACGGCGACTTCCGATTACGCTCGCCTGCGCTGCGGGGCAGGGGCTGTTGCGTCCGCAATCGGCACTCCGCGCGCGTTTTCACGCATTCACTGAAAGTTACGTATAGAGTCGGCCGCAGCCCCGCTAGTTACTTCGACACGTTCTTGGGGGACCTCTTTGTGAGGGTACTCAGCAACAGTTTCGCCGAGGGAGGCGCAGGCATGGCTTTGTTGAACACAACGTCCTTCGCGCTCACTTCCTTGCCGTACAGTTTCTTGTTGGCGTCATTGTCTGGACGCAGAGTTGACTCCGCCAGCGATACTCCAGCGAAGAGTCCCCGGGCGCGAGAGTAAGAGAGTATTTCCGCCCGCATGCTGGCGTCTGTTTCAGCTGAAAATATGTGCGACTCACTCTGTCTCGAATTTTCGCTGATGACCTAAACCTCTTGGTGATAGGGTCCGCTTCTAGCCAAGTCGGCTTCTCGGATCACCGCGGATTTGATCGCATTGCGATGGTATGTAGCAAAAGCTCTCAATGCAAATCGGAACCCTTCGCCCACTTTACGGAATAGATCTGGACCACGCTGGTGTCGTTCATCATAGCGATCTGTCCAGTTGCAGTGATGCTGGGAAAACCTTCGAATCCATCGAGGTTGACGGCCAGTCCGTCGAACCTGGCTACGCGGTCCCACTCTCCAGTCCCAATTGTCAGCTGATAGATTCCGGGTTCTCCGTCAAGCCCCGCTTCTTTCATGGCGAAGTAGACAGATTTGCCGTCGTTACCCCAAACCCAGTATGGCCAGGGAGCTTTGAATATTTTAAGGTCCTTCCACGTCTTTGATGCCGTCGAGTACAGCACCATGCGCGATGGATTCTCGGCGATTGCGACCATGTATTTTCCGTCCGGCGACCAAGAGGGTACGTAAAAACCTTCCGAGCCGGGCATGATGGAAATCTTCCGCGTTGCCAGATCCACAATGTTGATTCCTGGAATCCGCCCTGGATACGGAAAGTCGTTGAAGGCAATCGATCTACCGTCCGGCCACCAGGTTGGAGCGACTTCGGTTTTACCTTTGGCGGTCAGCTGTTCTAGGATGCCCCCATCTACCGAAACCCGGTATATTTCCTTGTAGTCAGAAAACGCAATCCACTTGCTATCAGGCGACCATCGCGGCATCCAGGCTAACGAATCTGTTAGCTGAAGCTTCTCACTCCCGTCCAATCTGCTGCGCCAAAGATGACGTCGGGGATAATCCCTATAAACCATCCATTGCTTGTCGGGAGAGATGACGAAATCCGCAGCCGCCAAACCATCCAGGAATGGAACGAAACGCTTCAGTTTCCCATCGTAGACCTGCATCGCACCCTGCGCGATCCGCCCGATGACAAACAGTCCGTCGTTATCCCGGCTCGGCGTTGCCGCCACGACATCAATCTGGCCCGCCGTAAGTCGCACCGCCGTCGTTTTTTTCCATAACTCGAACCAAGCGGGCTGAATGAGTTCGTAAAGGTTATTCAGTCCTTCACGGCTCGACACAAAGACAAAATGCTTTCCGTCCCGGGTCCATTGTCCAAGTGTCTGATCGGCATCGTCCGGCCATACCAATGCAATCCGATGTGGATTGCTGCCGTCGGTGTTCAATTCCCAGATCTTATTGCCTTCCTTATCTCCGAACACTGTCACGCGAATGCGACGGGAATCGGGCGAAAAATACGGCGCTATAACGTAGGACGGAGCATCCCATAGCTTCCTAACGTTCGCCCCTCCTCCGTCACTCACGTAAAGAGAGTTCAAGTTGGCATAGACAATCGAACGCCCGTCGGGGGACCAGTGCGCATCTTGAGCCAGCTGAATCCCCAGCTTCCTCGGAGAGCCTCCCAGAACCGGAACCAACCAGATCGAACCCTGTCCGGCCTCGCTATTCAAATCTGGCTTCAGCGCCAACATTGCCGACGCATCAGGAGAAATGTCCAGCATCTGCATTCCAGAAGCAGCCCCCCGTAGCGGAGCAGTCGAGCCGCCGTTGACCGACATTTCTACGGGCGCATGCTGACTTTGAAAATAAAGCCGAGTTCCATCCGTGACCAGCGGTCCGTTTTTTAAATCAGAAGAAAAAGTAATTTGTTCCGAATTTAACGGGCCCAAAACGGGCAAGGAAGCATTGACGGAGATAATGACTACCGCGAGGAGAACCAGAAAGGCAGGGGCCGACATCCAGAGAGCTTTCCTGCGCGGCCAACCGAAGCGCGTGGATACCACCTCAGTCGCATTTGCCGCCTGCGAAGAACCGGCAGTTTGCCGCCTTAGACGCCGGAGGTCGATCAGCAAATCATTTGCCGACTGGTATCTGTCGGAGGGATCTTTTTCGAGCGCCTTGCCGATGATGCGCTGCAATTCGTCTGGTATCGACGGATTCAACAATTTTGCCGGCTTCGGCTCCCCGCGCAAAATCTCGGCGATCACGCTGGCGGTCGAGTCGCCGGCGAACGCGCACCGCCCGGTGGCCATTTCGTGTAGCACCGCGCCAAAGGAAAAGATGTCACTCCGAGAATCTGTCACCTTATCCTGCACTTGTTCGGGGGACATGTAAGCGATGGTCCCGACGATCTGCCCCCGAACCGTTATCGGGCCGGAAAAAGTAGGCGTATCAGCCGTGGGCGCACTCTCCAGGTGCAGGTGCTTGGCCAATCCAAAATCCAGAAGCTTGGCGTCACCACGGCTGGTCACAAATATGTTCGAAGGCTTGAGGTCCCGGTGAACAATAGACCGTTTGTGCGCCGCTTCGAGAGCATCGGCGATCTGCAAAGCCAGATCGAGAAGCGTTTCCAGCGGCAGCGGACGTCCAGCAATCTTGGCTTGCAGGGTCTGCCCCTCAAGCAGCTCCATGGCAATGAAATACTGGCCGTCCTGCTCTCCGACATCGTAAATGGTGCATATGTTCGGATGGTTCAGGGCGGAAGCAGCCTGGGCTTCCCGCTGGAAACGAGGCAAAGCTTGAGAGTCTTGGGCAAGTTCATTGGGAAGGAACTTGAGAGCCACGAAGCGGTGCAGTCGCGTGTCTTCGGCTTTATAGACGACGCCCATACCGCCGCCGCCTACCTTCTCGATAATGCGGTAGTGCGAGATGGTTTGGCCGATCATGCGAAGCGTGCTATGGCGGAAGTATAGACGAGTCAATTCACGCCACGCGGTTGGTATCGCCCAAGGATCGATTGTCGAAATCTGCATCACATTCACCACTCTGATGCCCCTGACCGACCACCAATCGCGGCGTACCCGAGTACGTCCAGGAATCCGCCAGCATACGCACGGTTCTACGATCCGGGATACAGCTTTGTGGGAGCCCCGAGCAGGCCGATGCATCTGCAAAGCATTGCAGGGCAGAGGCTTAGCGATGCCGAGTTGCGCCCACCGTGCGCTTGCGGAGCCCCGTGCCCTCGCGCTATCGGAGCTAAGGGGGCTGAGGTACGCGCCGAGAGGCACGGTGGACGCCTCAGTACGCCCTAGCGCGGGCAGCCCGCGTCCTTGTTTTTCACCCAGAGCAATCACTTCATCCGCGAGATACTCTGCGAAGACTTGGCGGTTTTTCTCTGGAGGGCCGGGCGTATTCGCGGCCAATGGCTAGAGTGTTCTACCCTGATCTCTAGGTTCGAGGCAGTTTTGCGTCGTGCACCTTTTGTACACAGACGAGACTAACGTCGATCCAGCAACTTCGGATTTCTTTGCCTATGCTGGCGTGGCAATACCAGGAGACGCTGCTGGACAACTTTCGCACAGGATCGACGCAATGCGTGCTGTAGGCCAGAAGTCCCGGCAGCAAGTGCATGAAGAGGTAGAAGAATTTCCCCGCTATGGTCTGGGCCTGATATTGCTTTACCAGTCTGTCGTACTCAGCATCATCCCGAACCAAAAACCGGCGCAAGCGTTCTTCCATCAGGTCATCTCCGGCACGAGCAGCGATTGTAGCCCGTCGGAGTTAACTGGCGTTATCAGGCGATAGCGCGTATTGACCAACGGTCAACTTGTGCTATAGAGATGTTACGACAGCTGTCCAAACCGGCCGGCATCATGAAATCAACTTGGCTTCGCGGAACGCCATGCCGCAGCAACCAAACACACCGTAATCAGGGTTAAGAAAACGATAGGCAAGATGAAGAAGTATCTCCAGCTCAAGATCGTCACGGCAACAAAACAAAGGGCAAGCGCCCACGCAGTGGGGCGCATTAGGCCCAAAGTCTCTGCCGAAAGACCGCCTAGCTGCCACGCTAGTTCCGCCGCGAATAGAAGAAACACGGAGACAAAGAATCCGGCCCCAACAAAGAGGTCCCAATAAGTCCGGCTAAACCCTTGCACATCAAAGTGAGTTGACCGCATTGCGGCAAGAAGCGCGTCCACTCCCCATCTCGGATCGGATTGGCGAAAACCAAGTGTATGTCCGATGTCAAAAAGCAGCAGGAGAATAGCCGCGATTCGATAAAATGCAGATGCCTTCATGCTGCATCTCCTTTTTCGCAGCGGTAGTGTACCAGCTTTACCCATCCCTCCATCGACTTGTCGGGCCCTCAAGTGGCGTAACCAGGCGTTTACACTCACAACCCGGAATCGCGATGTTTCACCAACTACCGCGATAGTGTCCGGATTGCCGACCATTGTTCTTCGGCTACGGCAGAACCACAATCTCTCCCACCATTCCCAACTCGTCGTGCAGCACGCATATGTACGGGTAAATTCCGGGTCCTGTGAAGGTCACGCGGAAGCGGGTCGCGCTCAACGGTGCCTGTGCCAGACCAGTACGATCTTGCGGTGCCTCGGTAATGAATCCGGAATGCACAACATCGGAGGTCGAACTGATGAAGGCGTGCCGCGCGCCATCCGGATCCACCGTGACGTTGGCAGAAGGCGATATCTTGAGCGAAGGGGCCGCGGCTTGTATCGAAAAGTTGCCAGCCACGAGCCGCTACAAACACTAGATGACTACCATCTTCGGATATGACTGAACCGTCGAGCTATGTTTGAACGCTTGCTTCAATCTACGAGCAACTCGGAAACCAGCAGTCTAGAGGACGAGGAACGGGAGATCTCTGCTTGTCAGCCAGAAATCTTTCACGGTAATGTTCACTACAGTTATGCGTACAGCGCCAGACTGCTGCTGTTCGCATGCTCTTGCGCTTCTCAAAAGAGGGTCACTATTAGCCCCGGGCGTCTCCTCGATTACGAAGCTGGAACGCATTTTTTTGAACGGCGCTATAAGAGGGGGAAGAGGCCAAAACGCAAGGTGTAGCGTTGAAAATGGGAATCAACCTTAATGCCCTACGCCCTGTCAATCACCACCGGGATTCTTCGGTAGTGGGTCAGTTTGAAATCTCCCGATCTTGACCTCTCGTGGAAGCAGTTTCCGAGATAAAACGGACGGGATTGGCGGCACCTTTGCGTCGGAACTTATCGGGAACTCGTCCACCAACGTAAAGGTTCGAAACCGCTGGTTCTGCAGGCTGCCCGACAAACCCGAATCGGCCTAGGATGTCCTCGGCCAGCCAGGGAAAGTTATCCTTCGTAGCAGACAACCACTCTGTGGGCCGGAACGCGCCAACCACGACGCCGTTACGATGCGCCAAAACAAGCCTGAAATTCTTTGCTTTGCTTTCGCTAACCCGCCACACGCCCCGCACAGCGTCGTAGATACTCTTTCCTTCTTCTTCAAAGCTCCTTGCAATGGAAATGAGAATTAGTGGTTCTCTGGGCTCGAATGGCTCGGCGGCATATTCTGCGATGATTTGCTCGATATGCCTGCATCCGTAGTCGCCAGACCCATGCCCGCCAACTTTATTGGTCAGGCCCGCATAAGCATCAATCAAAGCGGCTTCGATCTGAAAGGCAACGTCCTCTGTTTCTATATGGTGACGGTGTATCACGTGACCAACGTCAAGCCCGGCCGAGCAAATCGCCTTGATGCGGCTGAATTTTAGATCGGCAGCATCTTCGTCCTCAGTTGCCGACAACGCCGCCTTTACATGCTGAAAAATTCGATCGCCTTGCCCCTTGCCAACGTAGAAGGTTTCGCCATTTCGAGGGTCGATCAGTCGATAGACGTACCAATTTAGCTCACCTGTCACTCCAGGCGGAAATTTGTCTCTTGGCATGATTTGGTTCTCCGCAGGCGAGGATAGCATCGTGAACTGTCGGTTCAAACTGGCCCACTACCGATTCTTCGTTTCGCACCAAGGTTGCTGTCAATCTTCTCCATGATGCGCTCTGCCCACTGAATGCTTGCGGCGATTAGTTTGTCCGTCCGTGGGCTGCCCCCGCGCCGCCAAACAAGTCGTCTGCTGTCCGCATGTGAAGGCTCGCCAGAATCGCCGCCATTATTCCGATCACCCGTTTGCGTCCCTCGTCCATTTTGGCATGATATATCTTCGCTTTTATTCGTCTACCGAAGCGGGGCGGGTCGCCCCATCTTTCGCCATTCGGTCTGCTATTCTCCCGCCGATCAATGGCATTCCAGCCCATGCCGTTGTCGCACAGAGCCCTGCGTGTCGAGGGATCTTCCAATTGAAATATGATAACCTCCGCGTTGATTACACTCCACAACGGCCTGCTCTCCAATAACACATCGGAGTCTTGCTGTTGATGACTGATGGCAAGGACGGCTTCCGAGAAGTTAACGGACCGTAAGCACAACTGAGGCAATTGGATCCAACCTATGAGCCGACATCTCTGGTGGGTAGCCGGTTTCGTGCTAGTCCTATTTTCTCTGTTCTTGGTCGGATGCCTTCGGCTCAGGCTCTGGATCTCGGGACTGGACGTGTCGGCACCCCGCACAACCTTGCGAATGGGTGAGACGGTACAGTTGGCTGTCGCCCGCAAAACTTGGTTGGGCACTGAACCGTTAGCATATCCAGAGCGCACTATGTACATAACAACCTGGGAAAGCATGACTCCGGTGGATCACGATGGGAAGGTGACAGCCGTGGGGACCTGGGGCGAAGCTCGAGAGTCGAGCGTCGTAACTGCCTTCAATGGGACGATGCATGGAAGCTTGAACTTTTCCGTTCTTGCTGACGGGCCGGGACCGAGCTTAGATTTCAATGTCGATGCACCGCCTGTAATCGGCATGCCCACCGCAACGTGCTGTTCTACACCGGTTCGACTGGTCGAGGGGCAACGGGCTGCATTTCGCGTGCTGCGCCACGATCCTCAGCACAGTGACGTGACACGGCGTGACACGGGTACGCACTACACGCTGTTCTTCGGCAGTGGTGTACCCGATGATCCGAACGCGGCGCAGATCGTGGGTTACGGAAAAGGAATTGGCCCGGCGACCTGTCGGGTTGACGATCAAAACGGGATGATCATCGCGCCTGATTCAATTGGACGCCTTAACTTTTTCACCGTCCTAATTCTGGCGCGCAACGGCGCGGCCGTGGGTTGGAAACAAATCCAGTTAGCGCACGGGTCAGCCAGCCCTGAGTAGGGATTGACCCTGGTTGCCTTGATCTACTCGATTTTCGAAGGATGCCGCAATTAGTTTGATGACCTTTGAGAAGATCGGCGTGGACATCTACTGCCAAATCGAGCACGTATCCAGTGACAGCGACATCGGTATGCCATGCGGCAAGCGTGCTGTCACTAGATGTGCTGACTGTGGAGCTGCGATTTGCTCCGATTGCCAGCTGGAGTGCTGCGGCGATTCATTCTGTGAACCTTGCTACGACTACCACAGAGTGAATTTCTGCGTAAGGAAGCCTGTTCAAAGCGAGTCCCAACTTACGACTCCCTTCCGTTCCGCGCCTTACAGACTCCCTTCCGTTCCGCGCCTTACAAAGGTAACATGCAGCGTCTTGTCAGACGTGGGATGCTTAACACGTAGTCGAAGGGGCGAATGTACTGCTCTGGCTGTGGGAAACACCTCGAAAGCAGGGCCAAATTCTGTAATGGTTGCGGTCGCGCCATTTCCGTCATTGCAGTATCACGCAGCAAAAAGCGCTTAACAATTCCAATCGTGATGATAGCGGTGATCTTCTGCATGGCAGTCGCATTTGTGGGCAAACTGGTTGTTGACGGGGTGTCTGGCCAGAGCGCAGTTCCGATTGTGACGGCTGAGCATGAACAGGAACATGCCCAAGTTCAGCCAGCTTCAACTGCGTCACCTTCACACACGGCAACCGACAGGTTAGTATCCGAACAAGAGGAAATGGGGATTTACTACGACGCCCCGAAGATTAAGTTGCCGCTCTTGAAGCAGGCTGTAAAGCTGGCGCGCAAGAACTTGCACTGCACTAAGGTGGCTGAAGCCTATTACGACCCGGTTTCGCTTCCGGGCCAGCATCCAGAACCGTTCTGGGTGACCTGTGAGGTTGACAATCCACGAATCGCAACCCATCCGTACGCCAACTATTTTTACACTGAGGAACAAATACGAAAGGGCGTCAGCATCCCCCATTCCACTCTTGGCGATCTACCGTGAAGTTCTATCCCATCGCGGGCGCGACCAAGACCGTAACACAGCCAGGCGTGCTTAATGCGCCGCCAGAAGGCGATTTTTATCACTGTCCCAGTGCCGCCAAAAGTAATGCTGCTGGCGTCTCCACGCTAAAGCACCACTACCCACGGATGCCGCGCTGGTCAAGCTTTCGGTGTTAAAATTACATTGCAGGAGGTCACAAGATGACCCGCGTGCACTGGATGTGCTTGCCGGATGGCTCCTGGTTCGAAGAAGTGGCCGACCTCGAAACTGCCATCGAGCGCGCCTACGCCTGGAACGCCGAGGATACGAAAGCCGCCGTCGTCGAAGTGGCTCCAGGGCAATGGTACACGCCCAACCCTTGCAACTCCCATCTGGGAGTGAACTGACCTGTTGAGTCCAAACGAGCCGGAACGGTTTACGAACCGCCAAACCTAAGTTCAGTCATTTGTGCAAGAAAGCCTCAAACAACAGGAAATTCATAAGTACTGATCGAAGAGGGTGTTTTCTAACTGAGTCGTCGTCCAGTGTCTTTTAGATGCCCATGTGAGGATTGCCGTCATGTATCTGCAGTATGCCTCGAAAGTATTTCCCTCCCAATCGGACGGACGGCGATCGAATGGTATGGCATCACGAAAAGTTGGCCAGACACGCTCACGAATAACCTTGTTGTCGATTGCTACGGGTGGATCCTGCTCGAAGCCCAAGGATCGGCAGAGGAAGTGAAGTTTTTTGGAAGTCATCACAGCAGACCAGCCCAACTGACCGTCCTTCCATCCCGCGAGCAGACTCCACGCTTCCGTGATGGAATGCTTTAGGTTAATACTCTGTGCGCAGCCATGCAGTGTTCGCTCAATTTGCTCGATCTCCTCGCTCGTGCGCTCGCCATAAATATCTTTGGATCTACGCCCCATTCCTCCCCACGATACGACCAATGCCAACGCCTGTGTATAACGCCCTGTGTCTCGCCAAAATATCGTACACCCGCAAAATGAGTGACTTGGCCAAAAGCTGAATTCGGATTTGTTCCGATAAGATTCTTGCCATGATCGTGTTGCTCCGATATCTCCTGGGGTGGGTGGTCAGCGCATTCCGTTCACGGAAGGGTCTCGTCCTCGAAAACTTGGCTCTCCGTCAGCAACTGCTAGCCCTGCACGCCAAACGACCTCGCCGTCGATTGACTGTCCTGCACAAGCTGTTTTGGGTCGCATTGAGAACGTTCTGGTCCGGATGGACGAAGCCTCTCGTCCTGGTCACTCCGCGAACCGTGGTGAGTTGGCATCGGGCTGGGTTTCGTTTGTATTGGGCATGGGTCTCAAGAGCCAGACAAGTTGGACGTAAGCACGTCAGCAAGGAGGTTCGCGCCCTGATCTTCCGTATGATTGCCGAGAATCCGACCTGGGGAGCGCCGCGCATTCACGGCGAACTGGTCAAACTGGGTTTCGATCTTTCGGAAAGGAGTGTCTCGCGATGGGTTCGGCGATTTCCGAGAGATCCAGATCCCTCGAAGCGATGGCTGACGTTCCTCAGGAATCATCGCGAGGCCATTGCTGCAATGGACTTCTTTACCGTCCCAACGCTCACCTTTGGTGTTCTGTATTGCTTTTTCGTTATCAGCCACGACCGGCGTAAGATCCTGCACTTCAATGTGACGCGAAATCCCAATGCTCTCTGGATTGTGCAGCAATTGCGAGAAGCGTGGGCCTTCAGACAGCCGCACCGATTCTTACTGTTCGACCGAGACTCAAAGTTCGGAGCTGATGTGGTTTCGGCGGTAAGAGACATCGGAAGCCAGCCAACCCGCCTTGCCTTTCGCAGTCCGTGGCAGAACGGTGTCGCTGAGCGCTGGGTTGGAAGTTGCCGACGAGACTTGCTTGACCACGTAATCGTCCTGAATGAACGACATCTCAAACGGCTGATGTCCGAGTACGTGCTCTATTACCACGATGATCGCACGCACCTGGGTCTCGCGAAGGACACCCCAGCAGGTCGGCCAACAGCAATTCGCCCTGGGGCTGAAAGCAAGATTCAAGCCTTGCCGAGACTCGGCGGCTTGCACCACCGTTATACGGTTGCAGAGTAAACTGCCGGAGCTATTATTCAGGCGTCTATAACTCTTTATTCTTGTATCAAGGCACAGCCTTTGTCCGGTCCCACACTCTCCGCGACCATTTTCCGCCGACCGACGGATCGGCCCGCAATCCCAAACGAAGAGCTTAGGCCAAGGAGAAAGAAATTTTATTTAATGTAGTGCGCCACGTTTTGGCGAACTACACCCCTTACCTGAGAACGGAAAGGGGACCGACTCATATCTTTTGCAAGATTACTTCACTGCGGGCGTGTAGGTACCCATGCAGTCGAACGACGTGGACCCGTCGGCATTGCCCTTTGCAGTACAAGTACCGCTGGCTTTCCCGTCCTTCATCTTTCCGCCACCTTCTGTCATGGACCACTTGTTGCTCCCGGACTCGAAAGCGCCGTTCTTTGATGTGCCCGTAAATTCGTACCTGTAGTAGTTCTTGTCACCGTTTTCCATGCTTTCCACGAATTCGCCGTGGCCGGTTGTCTTGTCGCCATTGACATCGAGAAACTCGGTTCCGGTTCCCGACTTCATTTTTACCCCGGCGATTTCGCCCTTGATTGCCGTACAGTTAATCTGGTCGATCGCGTAAGCATGGCCTGGTTTATCGCCGACGTCGATGTTGTGCTGCACTGCCGGCTTATCGCACTTCCACTGGACGTTTGATTTTCCTTGCGCCAAGGCGATACCTGACACTACACACAAACCGCACAGGAACAGGCAGAATCTCTTCATTCCTTCCTCCTCGTAACTTGAAATCGATGTACTTTGGCCCTGGGGCGTCTGGGCCAAGAAATGCCCTCAATCAGCGCGGGCTACCTTCGCGGACGAAATCCTACGCTCCGCAAGCCGAACGCGCAAGAAATGTAGTAGCCGGCCCTGACTCCAGCAGACTGGTTAACTTCCTGTTTGCCATCGCCTAAAGGCCACAATGCAGCAGTGCCGAAGAGAGACCCAGTTTCGGGGCGCGGTGGCTTACTGACCCCCGAAGACATGCCTCGCAACGCTAGTCAAGTCCGACGCGGTGGAGCAAATCCGCAAAGCGGGGGTCGCCGCGCACGGGATTGAAGAAGGGATGTACTTTAAGGAATTGCAGAATGTTCGACTGCTCCTGGTAGGCCCGCTCAAACCAGACAAATGCCTGGTCGTAGTCGCCGAGCGCCAAGTAAGGGTTAATAAAAGCACCAGCCGGAACATAGGTTGTCTGCCGGCGTCGTTTCAATTCATTAATTAAGCGGAGCGCTTCGCCGCGGTGCCCCGCGTGCGCGCTTGCAGTTGCCAGCAACTCGATAGAGCCAGGGCTACGGTGCATAATAGAAGCTGTCTTCTCGAGTTCGGGGATGGCCTCCTCGGGCTGACCTTTGCCAATCAGCGCGAATCCGAGAAACCAGTAGGCGGTGGCATCGTCCGGGTGCACTGCCAGCACGCTGCGCAGTTCTCGAATAGCCTCGTCATAACGGCGGGCATGAAACAGAATCCATCCTATGCTGGTGCCGGAAACCCCGAGTGGGTCAAGCTCACGGGCACGGCGGGACCAGGCCAGCGCCTCTTCCATACGTCCTTGGCACATCAGCCAGTCAGCGAGTCCGAGGTGCGCATCGGCATTGTTCGGTTGCAACTCGAGGGCGCGCTTGTATTCAGCTTCGGCCTCGGCCCACTGCCATCGTTTCTGATAAATGTCTGCAAGTAGGACATGTGCTTCAGCCAGCTCCGGATCCAGCTCCAGGGCCTTCTGGGCTGCGTCGATTACTTTTGGGCGTACTTCACTGGGGGGAGCGCCGACAAGGATTGCGCCCAGTTCATCGTACGCGCCTGCCAAGCCAATGTATGCCGGCGCAAACTTCGGGTCCTTCTTAATCGCTTCCTCAAAGTTAGCAATACTCCCCTCGATGTCAGCCCGGCTGTTGCTCTTCGCGAACCGTCCTTTGAGATAACTCTCATAAACCTCAGGGGAGACGGAAGCGACTGTGGTAAGCCTCTTGCGTTCCTTGCCAGTGACCGTAACTTCGACCTTTCTGGCGATAGATTGTGCCACCTCACTCTCGAGTGCCAGCACGTCCCGCAGCTCGCGATCGTAAGTCTCCGACCAGAAGTGCTCGTCAGTCTCCCCACGAATTAGCTGGGCGGTGACGCGAATCCGACTACCTTCTCGTGCTAGCGACCCTTCGACAATGGCATCCACCCGCAAGGTTCGGGCGATCTCCGGCACCGAGAACCTTGTATCCTTCAATTGCATCGCCGATGTGCGGGAAATGACGCGCAAATCGTGGATCCCGGAGAGGCGTCCGATGAGCGCCTCGGTCATGCCGTCAGCGAGGTATTCCTGCGTTGGATCGCCAGACAGGTTTTTCAAAGGCAATACCGCAAGCGACTTAATAACTGGCTGCATCGTGCCATTGGCACGGCCGCCGCGATACAGCACTAAAGCCCCAGTTAACAGGGAGAGTACAGCGACCCCGCCCAGAACGAGCCAGCGACGCGACTGCGGAGACCTCCTCAGTCGGTGGTCACCTTCGTGAATCGGCATGCCCTCGAGGACCGCCGAAGGTTGTCCCTTAAGAGCGTCCGAGCGATTTTCTTCCTCAAGACTTTCTTTATGTCTGTGACTAATGACGGGTGCGATGAAGCGATATCCCTGCCCTGTCACTGTCTGTATAAACCGCGGCTGTTGGGGATCGTCCTTCAAGACCTGACGAATCTTGCGGATGGCGCCCCTGGTGCTGTTATCGGTGTCGAGGAAAACGCCCTTGCCCCAAACCTTCGCGACGATTTCATCGCGAGTGACGATTTCACCCCGGCGATCGAGCAGCAACACTAGTATCTCCAGGGGGATACGCTCCAGCTTTAGTGCGCGACCGCCGCGGCGCAGCCTGCAGGCACTCTCGTCAACCTCGAAGTCTTCGCCGAATCTTATCGGTTCCTGCACCCTGATTGGCTCGGAAGCCATTGGTACCACCCCACTGCAGAGGCCACGATTCTACACCAGCTCGGAAGCACGGAGTTAAGTGCAAATTGGCTCTATGACTTGGCGCGACACAAAGATTAACGCCCGACGCACGCTTCGCTATGGACAACCGGGCACTTTGATCGCCATGATGCCGCTGCTCGTTCATGGAGTGTTGTTGCCCACCATTCAGACCTCCACCCGTGGAGGATGGAGATGTGCCGCCCAATACCCCGGCATAGCCAAGATAAAGATGAAAATAACCTGGCGCAGGCCAGTCAAGAATTAGGAGAAAAGGACAATGAAAATGAAAAGGATAGCAAGAGTATCGGGGGCTATTGCGCTCGTTTGTGCCTTGGCCTTTGGCGGGTACCTAGTTAAGGTCTGGGCGTCTCCAGCCAGCGGCGTCACCCGCCACTTGATCGGGAGAGGTACGTACGACCGCTTCATGGTGAATACCGATACGAACCAAGTCCCATTCCAGTACATCGCCAAGGCGCAACCCGCAATAGATATGGAAGTGGATACCCACTCTTACGATCCATTGGGGTCGACCGGCTGGCACAAACATCCCGGGCCCGTGTACATCACGGTAACGTCAGGCGAGCTCACCTTCTACGAATTGGCTGATCCGACGTGCTCGCCCCATGTCTATAAGGCGGGGCAGGGCTTTGTTGACTTTGGAAACGGGCACATCGGCATCAACCAGGATCCTACCAACACGGCCAGCGACGTTACAGTGGCAGTCACCTACGTTGGAGGACCGTTCCGCACTGAACTTCCGGCGGATGCGAATCCTAATTGCAGCTTTTGACGCCGTGAGGGCGCAGAATCCGAAGCTTGCGGCAAGCGCTTGGAAATGACTCTCTCGCTCGCCGAATACGAAAGAGAAGAAAATCATGGACATCCGCACGTTTGTGGCTACCCGCACTTTTTGCTCCTCGGCCTCCGTTTCCGCCTGTTTGAGCTCCTGGTCAAAAATCTTTCTATTCAGGCCTAGCTTTCCACCCAGCACGATGTCCTGCTGAATGAAAAAGCCTTGCTCGCCCCCGTGAAACGACCCGCCTCGGATCTGCTCGCCCTGGTAACCGACGGTCGGGTTCGGGTAGAGTCCCGACTGCTTTTTCCTGCCTTCCGCCGCTTGGATGTTCGCAGCCGATTGCCTGAACGTCGGGTTGTTCTGTAAGGCCATCTGTTGCAATTCTTCGAGTGTGATCGATCTTTCCTTGAACTCCGCTTCATAATTAATTGAACTTTTCTTTATCTTTTCCTTACCCCGCTTCCGTATCTTATATATAGGCGCCTCCCGGCGGCGTTCTTCGCTAAGCTAGAACCCCATCTTATGAATACCTGTCCCCTCCGTGGTCAGAATTGCACAGATTCACGTGCTTCAAGGAAGTAGCATAACGTTGTCCAAAACGCTGTTCGCTGTAGAGCTGTCATGGACATAAGCGAGAGACAAATCGCGTTATCCGTACTCGAAGGCCTCAGGGGAGACCTGATGTATGCGCACATGAACAGTGGAAGTCGCGTTCTTGACGCAGCTGACCTTCGCCAGTACATCAACGCCCTTGTAATGGACGGACCGTACGGCAACGACAATGGCCACGGGCAAGACATCGGCAAGAGTAATAGTCACAATGGGAAAGCGCATGCATCAGGGAAAATCTGGCCAGAGCGCTTCGAAGGAGACTGAGGCAAGTCATTCATGAGATGAGTTGTAGACTCTCCATGTGCACTTCCTTATCTCCGGCATCCCAGCTTCGGGCAAATCCACCTTCTCGAGGTGGCTCGAAGAGAAGAAGGGATTCTTGCACCTCGATGTTGAGGAAGTCGGGGTGCTTGACCGATACGGACTGGCATCCGCGTGGGACGCCCTATTCGAAGCGGGCGCAACGGCGGCACCCTTCGTTCAGGCCCTGGACAACTTCAAGCGCCCGGTAGCCATCGACTGGGGTTTTCCGCCGGAGTGCCTCGACACGGTCCGCAAGCTCTTCGACGGCGGCGTTATGCTTTGGTGGTTCGCCGCCGACTGGGCCGTCGCGCGACGCAAATTTCAACTACGTCGCTTCCCCCACGTGCAAGACTTCGACATCCAGATACGAAAGATTGAGGCGGCTCTTCCAGAGATCAATGCAATCTTTCGCTCGCACAAGGAGTACACGCTACCTTCCACCGGAATCTACCGTCCACCCGATCAAATCTGGGAGAGCATGCTCGACACCCTTGTCGGCCCTGCCGGGCAAACGCTAGGGCTACCAGCCCCCGTCCACCTCGCCCCCGTCAAAAAACCGCCCTCCTAAGCGCCATTTCGCCTCAAGTACCACGCAGAATCCGAGACCCAGATCTCATGAGAAACCCGCGCCCTACCCACGCAAAATCCGAGACCCAGAACCCGCCAACTCTCAAACGACACCGTGTTCCATTTTCCGAACAGCCTCCTGCAAATCTTGACTGTGCGGGTATAGCTGGTACGGTGGGGACAAGCGGACGCAATCCAATGACAAAACACGATGATCGCTATCTGAGAAAAATGATGATTTACAATTAAGGCATACGTTATGACGCTTTCTTTAGCAACTTTGACTTCGTATGGCATTGTTTTGACGGCGGATAGCCGCCAAACATACCAGAATGCGGCCGGCATGACCCGGATTGGATCTGACAGTGCAACGAAGCTTTTTCAACTGAACAAAAGAGCAGCCGTTGTGATTGCTGGTAGAGGCTTTTTGCCAGACGATCGCGGAGTAATTAAGAGCACTGGCTGGTACATCAATGAGTTTAAGCAAAAGTATCTGAGTCCCGAACTAAGCACAAAGCAAATTGCAGAGAGCCTAAACAAACATCTCTCTGGCATATTTGTGGAAAAGGCTGTGAAGGCGCTGGAGGATCAAATTAGGGCTGAGATAATCAGGCAGGGAGGCAGCGAGCTCGAATTCAAGGCTAGAGATACTGAGTTGGTTCCATATTCCTACAACAATAGGGATGGCAAGACGATTGAGGATGCCGGCAGAATTGATACGATAGAGTTCATAGTCGCGGGCGTTGACAACGATAAAATCGCTCGCGCCTATTCGGTCAAAGTTCCTGCTGGAATTCAATTCGAAGGTGACATTGAACAATCCGGCTTTATCTGGATCGGTCAGTATGATGTCCTTGAAAGGATAATTAGAGGGTATTCCCGGGAGGTTGCAACTCTAGATTTTGTTAAGGATGAAATAAAGGCAAAGGGTTTCGCTAATATCCAAGCCGATCTCAATAAACTGCAATATGTAATTAATTGGAGCACGATGACTCTCCAGGATGCAATTGATTTTGGAGTTCTAATAACACGTACCACTGAAAGCATCCAGAGATTTTCTGATGGTACACTTCTTGCGCCAGGAGGCATAACTGGGGTTGGGGGGGATATCGACATCGCGCTAATAACCCCCGAGAAAGGCTTCGTCCGGTTTAAGACAAAGGTTCTCAGGTCTGAAGGAATATCTTTAAGCCTGGACGAGGAAATGGACGTTTAAGAATATTCCCCACGGTCGATACATCGCTGTTACAACATCCGCGACAACTTCTGCCCGCGCCACTGGATCTCCCGTATTCCCACATCTCCATTGTCGCCACCATGGGCCCAAATCCTGCTCCGAACTCGGCTTCGCCGAGTCCGCACGGTCATCACCCATCCAAATCAATCTGCACAGTAAGAATCTCCGTCCCAAATAACCGAACGGCGGCAGTATTCGCGGCGCTCGAAGGTGCTTGCATGTCTGATGAATTTAAGGTTTAATCCGGTGCCACAAGAACTGGCCGGAGGAAACATGAGTCCCATTCGCAAGACCGCAGGACGGAAGGCAGCCGCAACTCGGAAACGCAATGCCACAAAGCGCCAGGCAGCTGCGAAAAAAGCCGCTTCAACTCGCAAGTTGCGCGCTGCGGGCAAGAAGGCTGCGGCGACGCGTAAGCGTCGAGCGGCCGGACAAAAAGCCGCAAGAACCCGCGTGGGCCGGGGAGCTGCAAGAAAAGCAGCAGCAACCCGCGCCCGCAAAAAAGAGGCCGCGCCCATTCAGCCTGTGCAAGTCCAAGAACCGCCCGCACCAGAGCCCCAGGTGCAGGCCACACCCGAAACCAGCAGCCCCGAGTAAGCTGCCCAAAACGTCAAAAGCCCCCGCCCACGAGCGGAGGCTTTTTCCCTTCCACCGAAAACAGACATTTCACTGCACCAATTTTAGGGAATTGACCGAAGAAGTGTTCAGGGGTACGTTTGCCCGAAGGAGGTTCCCCATGAATGCAAATCCCCCGAAGAAGTCGCCAGCGACCGTGACAGGCGAACCACAAGCGCTCGAACACCAGATCCGCCTGCGCGCGCAGGAGCTCTACGAGGCACGCGGCCGGGAGGACGGTCACGAGCTGGACGACTGGCTCCGCGCCGAAGAGGAGATCACAAGCAAGAAAGTTAGAAACCGCCGCCTGATGATCCGGGCGCGCGAAGCGATAAAGGCTCCGGCCCTCCGGGGCCTTTTCTCATGTAAGCTCGACGCTCTACCATCATTTCAATCGCCGATTTGAGTCAGGGGGAGTAACATCTGGAACATGGCTGAGCCAAACTCTCCGCGTAAACGCGGCAATCCCAACTGGGGCCGTCCGATGCCGCCCGCTCGAGCTCTCGCTACTGCTTTCGAAATGCGGGTCAGCGAGCTGCGACTCACGGTCGAATCTTATGTTTTGTCGACAGAGCTGCGCACCTGGTGCGAAAGGAACCGTAACAATTTCTACGTCCCCGAATGGCTGCTCAAAGCCTGGAACATGTCCGTAAATTCCGACCTCAGCGGCGCGGCGTAACCCTTGCCCCAATTACACTGGCACGCGCCGTCTGCCTTTGCCACCACCTTCCTACCTCTGACTCTCGTCCGCATCGCCCTCTGATCCGCCGAAGAAACTCATGGCTTCCTCATCTTCAATGTCTTTCGGGCGATCTACGACGGCAATGACTTCGCGCATGGTGCAAATCGCTTCACCTACGCCCATAGCCTGGGCAGATGTCATCGAGGTCGCTCTCCGCCGGATTCCAATCACACCAGACCTCAATCCGAACTTTGTAGTACGCCATCGGACCTCCTTCCCGGCGTCGGAGTCTTCTTCGCGATTTTCACTCCATCCTCGTCGATGCGTTTAAGTGGTTTTGGCCCCTTCAACGAACTCACGACACCTCCGCGTCGTTTGCGTTGAAGACCGCGAGCGGCCTAAAGTCTAACTGATGCCCGAGCTACCCACTCAGGTCCCGTGGAGACGTTTCGTCTGCGTGCTCCGGAAACTGGGCTACACTGCCCAAAAGACGAAGCAAGGTTCAATAAGATCGTTCATGAACCCGGGACGTATCCCGAGTGTTGTTTCATTCCGGGAACCCCACCCCGGACAAAACATGCGTCCACCAGTGTTGCGCATGTCTCTTCGCAAACTGCTCCTCGATCAGGATGAGTTCATGCAGTTGTTGAAAGACTGCTAGATCGGACGCGCAAACGACAATTCATGACCATCCGGATCTGGCATATGGAAATACCGCTCGCCCCAGGAGGCGTCTCGCGGACTCTCTGGATTAAATCCCTTTCCCCGCAGGTATTCCCAGAACACATCCACATCCGCCACGTAGAAAATCATTCGTCCCCAACCAGGAACCGAACGACCTTGCTCTAGATTAAGGATAGGGGTGTTGGCGTCCTTGGCGCGAAGCGAAGAGAAAAACGCATCCTCCCCTCCGAAGACAATCTCCATGCCCAAAACATCCCGGTAGAAACGCACCGACCGCCGCATGTTCGCGACCCGTAACGTAACCGCGGCAATTTTCTCCACCCTCATGGTCATAATCCCAGCAGTTTACGCTCGGCATCGCTTGAATCTCCGCTCCGAGAAGCATAGCGTGGCAGAAGGAGGTGGCCTATGACGTACGTCATTGCCGAGCCCTGCATCGGGGTGAAGGACACCGCCTGCGTCGATGCCTGCCCCGTAGATTGCATCCACCCCAAGAAAAGCACGACATACGATGATGGCCGTCCCAGCTTCGAAGACGTCTCGCAGCTCTACATCGATCCCATCGAGTGCATCGACTGTGGCGCCTGTGTGCCGGTCTGCCCGGTGTCAGCCATTTTTGTGGAAGACGACCTGCCCGAGAAGTGGAAGCAATTTACGGAGATCAACGCAAGCTACGTCCAAGGCGGCAAATTCACGCCCGCAGAGTTCGCCAAACACCAAGCAGCAAAGTAGCGTATAGGAAGGAAATATGGCGAACAAAAAGGCGAAGAAGAAGACCGCAGCCCGTGCTGCAGTGGCCCCCGCCGACAAAGCCACGATGGTCGTGACACTCTACGATGGCACGCGCGAACCGATCGAAGATCAAGACTTTCTCATCCGCATCTTCGACGGCTTCCAGAACCAACTCTTCGACGATTTCAAACCGGCGCCGACCACGGTATTCAGTCTGCCTTTCCGAGACAACCTGCAAGACAACTGCATTGACCGGCCGAAGTCAAATGAGATATCCACCGATATTAGCTATTATGGCCTGCTTCGTCGCCTGATCCGGACCGACCGTCGGCCCCAGCCGTGCGGTAAACATGGTTTCATTTACAGAACCGCACGGAACGCCGTTCTAGAGCCCAGGCGGCAGCCACTACGGCTCGGCCCGTTCGGCTAGCTCTTGTAGAAATGGGCTCTTCTGGATATGCCGTGAGTGTGCCGAGACATGCACGTAGGGAAGGCCCAGAAATTGTTTTGCGGAGATTCCCGTTATTTCCAAGCAATTAAATTTCGACGGTTCCGCTTTCGCCAGTACTCGCTCCATTGCTCTCCGTACGGTTTTCTCCCCCCAATAACCCAAGGCGGTCGCCTGAATGCTGGCAGCCAGAAAAAAGAAGTTCCAGTCCGCTGGTCGGATGTCTCGATCAACGGCGTCGGTGTCGGAATTATTGATTATTTCCCAGCCCTGTGAATACAGTTCCGTTTCTACTCGCAAGGATTGGGGAATGATGGTGCCCGCCTTCATCATGATGGTGCCCGCTTTTATGGTGCCTGACAATCGAGTCTCCCTTATGTCGAAGATCCAGCAGTCAATGAAAGAAGCGCAAGCAAAAGAAAGAGCCTCGTCCTGTGCGACGAGGCCTCCGTAGTTTTCGCGCTAATCCGATTAGACGTTGAACGACGACCCGCAGCCGCAGGTGTTCTTCACGTTCGGATTCTCGAACTTGAAACCGGCACCCTCCAGCGTCTCGACGTAATCCACGCGGCAGCCGTTCAGGTACATGATCGAGGTGGCGTCCACGAACACTTTAAGGCCGTCCATATCGAACACTTTGTCCATCATGCCCGCGCTGGTGTCGAACTGCAGGGAGTAGGAGAAGCCCGAGCACCCGCCTCCCACCACACCCACGCGCAGGCCAGCCGGCGCGGGATTCTGTTGCGCCATGATTCCCTTTACCTTGGCAATGGCATTTGGGGTCAGGCTAATGGGTGCTGCTTTTACTTCCGGCAGGGTCGGAGTCGTCGGAGTCGTTGTTGTTGTCGACATTCGTATCTCCTTAGAACCTACTAGCGCAAAATTATAACAAACGTACACGGCCGGAATCAGAGAAGTCTTACGACATATCTCGCGCGGTCACTGGCCACTAGATTAAAGCTCGGAACATGGCATTTGTGGGAGGTCGTGATCCTGGGCTGGCTTCAGCAGCGCCGAGCATCGCAACTGCCGGTGGGGCTGGAGGCTTGTTCCTTGATGTCGGAGATCATAACCCGGCGCAGCGCATCCTCGACGATTTGGCTAACCATGTGCAGTTGGTGGTAGCCCGCTACGGACTCCAAGTGCTGCCAGTGTTTTCCGCGAATGCCATCCCGCGGCGCTCCTTCTATCGCCTTGATCACGTCGAGCACGGAAATCTGGTGAGGATCACGTGCCAGTGAATACCCACCCTTGATTCCGTGATGCGACAGTAGCAGGCCGGTCCTGGCAAGTCGCTGCAGGATCTTGGCCAGCGCTTCCTGAGGAAATCCATGAAAGTCCGCAAGGTCTTTGGCGCTGAACGAACTCTCGCGCGGCTCCTCCGCCAAATGCTTCACGGCAATGAGCCCGTAGCATGCTGTCCTGGTCAGTAACATGACCTAATCGCCTTAGCTGGGCATTTCGGATCTATGCTCGGGAGTGGCCTGGATAACAGCTAGGATTCTACCTCCTCTTCTTACCCCCCGAGGGCTTTAGGCCAGCCTTGAAAGCTATGCAATCAGGGGTTATAATTAAACAGGACCAAAGCAGTACTATTTATCCACGCCAGGCAAAGAGATGCGGCAGGAACCACTAGAAGAGGATCGGACGAGATGATCAGACTAGGCAAACTGACGGATTACGGGCTGGTCCTGATGACCTACATTGCACGCGACCATGATCGGTCGCTGCACACGGCGCGCGACCTCTCTGTAGAGTCGCGGCTGCCGCTGCCCACGGTGAGCAAGCTCTTGAAGGAACTTCTGCAGGGTGGGCTACTGGTTTCGCACCGTGGCATCAAGGGTGGGTACAGTCTGGCCAGAAAGCCGCGAGAGATCTCAGTGGCTGAAATCATTGCTGTACTCGAGGGTCCTATCGCGCTCACTGAATGCAGCACTGACATCTCCGGGCTGTGCGACTTGGAGCCCTGTTGTCCCATCAAGGACAATCAGCGGATCATCAGCCAGGCGGTGCGCGGAGCACTGGAGAAGGTGATGCTTTCCGATCTCAGTCAACCCCTACACCTGACCACCATCAGGAATGGGCGCGGAAACCTAGTGCCCGCTATTGGTTTTGTATCCGGGAGAATGCAATGAGCACCAACGTGAACACCATCCAGGATCTTGCCGACCGGGAGTACAAGTGGGGCTTCGTTACCGAAGTGGAGGAAGAAAGGGTCCCCAAGGGGTTGAACGAAGACATCATTCGTGTGATCTCGGCCAAGAAAAATGAGCCGGAGTTCATGCTCCAGTGGAGGCTCAGGGCTTATCGCCACTGGGTGTCGCTGGAGAAGGCGCAGGCCGAACCCAAGTGGGCCAATGTGAAGTACGGGCCGATTGACTACCAGGAAATCGTGTATTACTCGGCTCCCAAACAGAAACCCGGTCTGACGAGCCTGGGAGAACTGGATCCGGAGATCCTGCGGACCTACGAGAAACTGGGCATTCCGCTCGAGGAGCAGAAGCACCTTGCGGGGGTGGCGGTGGATGCAGTGTTCGACAGCGTTTCCGTGGCTACTACGTTCAAGGAGAGGCTGGCTGATCTGGGAATTGTCTTCTGCTCTTTCTCGGAAGCTGTGCAGAAGCATCCGGACCTGGTGCAGAAGTACCTTGGCTCAGTGGTGCCTTATACCGACAACTTCTTCGCCACCCTGAACGCGGCTGTGTTCACTGACGGGTCTTTCGTCTATGTGCCAAAAGGGGTTCGCTGCCCGATGGAACTTTCCACCTACTTCCGTATTAACGCGGCGAACACCGGCCAGTTCGAACGCACGTTGATCGTCGCCGACGAGGGCTCCTACGTCAGTTACCTCGAAGGCTGCACTGCGCCCATCCGCGACGAAAACCAGTTGCACGCCGCGGTGGTCGAGTTGATCGCGCTCGACAATGCGCAGATCAAGTACTCGACGGTGCAGAACTGGTACCCGGGCGACAAAGAAGGCAAAGGCGGGATCTACAACTTCGTGACCAAGCGGGGCAAGTGCCTGGGCGTGAACTCGAAGATCTCCTGGACACAAGTGGAGACCGGCTCAGCCATTACCTGGAAGTATCCGAGCTGCATCCTGCAGGGTGAGAACTCGGTGGGCGAGTTCTACTCGGTCGCCCTCACCAACAACTACCAGCAGGCCGACACTGGCACGAAGATGATCCACATCGGCAAGAACACGCGCAGCACCATCGTCGCCAAGGGCATCTCTGCTGGCCACGGGCAGAACACCTATCGAGGTCAGGTGAAGATCATGAAGGGTGCCACCGGGGCGCGCAACTACACGCAGTGCGACTCGCTCCTGATCGGCGCCGAGTGCGGCGCCCACACCTTCCCTTACATCGAGGTGAGGAACTCCAGCGCCCGCATGGAACACGAGGCTTCCACCTCGAAGATCGGTGAAGACCAGCTCTTCTACCTGCGGCAGCGCGGGCTGAAGGCGGAAGATGCCGTTTCCATGATCGTGAACGGCTTCTGCAAGCGCGTCTTTCGCGAGCTACCCATGGAGTTCGCGGTGGAGGCGCAGAAACTGTTGGGCGTGAGCCTGGAAGGCAGCGTCGGGTAAGGCTGAGACCTGAGGGGAGAATTGCAACGACATAGCTATTGAGGGGAAAGCGAATGAGCTTGCTGGAAATTAAGAATCTGCACGTCAAAGTGGATAACCACGAAATCCTCAAAGGCGTTGACCTGAGGGTGAACGCAGGCGAAGTACACTCCATCATGGGCCCGAACGGCTCGGGCAAAAGCACGCTGGCGCAGGCGCTGGCCCGCCGCGAGACCTACACGGTCACCACGGGCGAGGTGTCTTACAACGGCAAGGATCTGCTTGCTATGAAACCGGAGGAGGCCGCTTGTGAAGGCATCTTCATGGCCTTCCAATACCCGGTAGAGATTCCCGGCATCA
>CAWBJB010000008.1:0-243099 GCA_963788945.1 Terriglobia bacterium
CCCACCGTAATCGAACACGTTCTGTCGAGGCTCAAGGACATCGGAATAACCAAAGTTTTCGGTGTTGCCGGGGACTTCGCCTTTCCCATTGAGGATGCAATCGTTGGTTTTCCTGGTATCGATTGGGTCGGATGCTGCAACGAGCTGAATGCATCGTATGCGGCCGACGGGTACGCTCGCATTCACGGCATCGCTGCTCTCAACACGACTTATGGTGTAGGTGAATTGAGCGCTATCAATGGAATCGCCGGAGCCTACGCCGAGCATGTGCCGGTTTTCCACCTAGTCGGAATGCCAAATCTGCCTGCCCAAGCTGGGGCGCGCGCTTGTCCACCACACGCTGGGAAACGGTGAATTCGACTTCTTCCACAAGATGGCTGAAAAAGTCGTTTGTGCCAGCGCCATCATGACACCCCAAAACGCGGCCTACGAAACAGAGCGACTGATTGCGGAGGCCGTGTACCACCGCAGGCCTGTCTATATGGCGTTTCCCGCAGATGTCGCGAATCAGCCTGTGGTCAGCGTTGCAACCCCACTCGATCCACCGAAGAGCGACGCTGCATCGCTGGAGAGGGCGGTCTCCGCAATTATTGAGGCTCTCGGCGCGGCCAAAGACCGGATGCATTCTGCCAGGAGTCCTGGCCAGTCGTGCGAAGTTGCAGGACGCCGTGCAGGCGTTCGTGGATGCTTCCGGACTTCCCTTCGCCACTATGCTTATGGACAAATCCACACTCGAAGAGCAACAGCCAGCCTACATTGGCATGTACGAAGGAAAGCTCATGGAGGAGGCGGTTCGTGAGTACGTTGAATCGTGCGACGTCGTCGTTCTGATCGGAGCCATTCTGACGGACTTCAGCACGGGCGCCTTCACAGCGCATCTTGACCCGGAAAAGACTATCGATATCCGTCACCATTCGTACTCAGGTGGGCACAAAGATTTATCCCAACGTCGAGATGAAAGATGTCCTCGCTGAGCTCGTGCGGCGTGTTGAGAAGCGAAATCAGAAACCACCAGTTCAACCAGGTTCGCTCGGACCAGTAAAGGGCGCCAGCAGCGATCAGATCACCGCAGACGCGCTTTATTCTCGCTGTGCGGATTTTATTAAACCGAAGGATATCGTTTTTACTGAGACTGGGACTTCCGGGTTTGGAATGGCGTTTGCACTCCTGCCGAAGGGCGCGAAGTTTTACAACCAGACGTTGTGGGGGTGCTATCGGATATGCGACCCCGGCGGCCTTCGGAGCAGCAGTCGCGGCGCCCGACCGTCGCGTTGTGCTGATTACAGGTGAAGGCTCCCATCAACTGACAGCTCAGGAGATCAGTCAGTTCGGCCGGCGCGGGCTGAAGCCCATCGTCTTCGTTCTTAACAATTCGGGCTACCTAATTGAACGGCTGCTCTGCAAGGATCCCAACATCGAATACAACGATCTTGCTCAGTGGCACTATGCCGACTTGCCTAAGGCGCTTGGATGCGACGATTGGTTTACCGCGCGTGTAACCACATGCGGAGAATTCGATCAGGCCCTTAAGACCGCGTCTGAGGGCGGCCGAGGTGCATACATCGAGGTTGTGACCGACAAGTATGCCGCACCTCCCGTGGCCCTGAAGTTTCACGAAAGTGTGAGGACTCTATACCGGACGTAACGAACATGAGGAATAGAGTCAGCATCTGCACGCTGATCATTGGGCTGATCTGTCCATTCACCCAGCTTGCACGGGGACAGCAATCCGGCCCCGTGCAGCCCCCGCCCGCCATCTGGGATGACCGCCCTAAAGGTCCGAGAGCTCCGCTGGAGGCGCTTCCGAGTCGGGACGTGGCTACGGCTAACAATCCGATTGCGCGCTGTATCTATAGGTGTCCGAGGTGACGCGCCGCAACACACATGCTCTTCATTCATCCGTTTGAAGGAGCGCATCGTGCGAGAAGTCGGCGATGGACTGTCGCTCGAAGGAGCGTCGGCCGCCGACCTCGTGAAGTCAATGCAGGCTCAAAGTGAAGCGGTCGCCGAGAAAAGAAAATCCGCATGAAGAATCTTTCATTTTAGAGAGGATAGGCACACCAATCATCGGGGTACTGGAAAAGCAAGCGCAGATGTTGCAATCGGCTTGCAGCGACAATCTGTATCACCGCGAGGCACAGCGAGGGAGCAAACCACGTTTTCCCGCTTCCGCTGCTGTCGGCAACGTGAAATGAAAGGACGCGCCTTTCCCAGAGTTAGCAGTTGCCCACACGCGTCCTCCGTGTGACTCAATAATCGAACGGCTGATCGCCAACCCCATGCCGCTGCCTTCTGGTTTAGTGCTAAAGAATGCTTCGAAAATTTGCTCTGCTTTTTCTGCAGGCAATCCAACACCTGTATCGCTAACTGAGGTGAGCACTCGGCCGTCCTGATCAAGTTGCGCCTTGATTGTTAGTACTCCGCCTGTCTCCGCCATCGCCTGAATGCCATTGAGCATAAGGTTCATGAGCACTTGCTGCAGTTGCACACGATCTGCCATGACTTTCGGGAGCCCGTCGGCGAGATCGCTACGCATACTTACAGAATCCCGATTCGCCTCGTTGTGCAACAGAAGCAACATCTCTCCGATGACTTCATTTACGTCCACTTCGTCGATTTCTGAAGAACCCTTCCGGTACAGGGAGCGGACGCGGTCGATGATGTGGGCTGCACGCCTGGCGTCCTTCGCCATTTCCAAGGCAGCTTCGCGCGCCTCCGGCACATTCGGCTGATCGCGATCAAGCAATTGCGCGCATGCTTCCGCGTTGGTTACCGCCGCTCCAATTGGCTGCTTGATCTCGTGTGCTAGCGAGGCGGTCAATTCGCCCATCGTGCTCACACGGTTTACGTGAGCAAGGTTTGCCTGCAGCTGTTCGGCGCGTTTGCGATCTTCGATGTCCGTCGAGATACCGTACCACTTGAGGATGTTGCCTCGCGCATCCCGCAGCGGCACGGCGCGAGCCGAGTCACCGATATTGCCCATCCGTAACTCTCCGATAGCGCACTTCATTCTCGAAGCGTTCGCCCGTCGCTACTGAGACGCGCCACTTCTCTCCCGACGCTTTAGTCCTCGGGGTGAACAGCGGCTTGCCAACCGAAGCCGACTGTGCTCTCGGTGGACAACCCCGTATATTCCTGCCAGTGGCGATTGACGAAGTCCACGGAGCCGTCGGCCAGAGCGGTCCAGGCAAATGTCGGCATTGTTTGAACCACATCGCGAAGCTTCTTTTCTTGACGCCGGAGTTGCTGAAGGCGGAGGCGATAGGCTGCCCAAAGCACTCCGAGGAAAGCGGCCACACAAAGCGCACGGAACCAGTTCGTTTGGTAATACGCCGGGGCCTATAGAAAAATCTAGGAATGCGCCTTCCTCATTCCAAACTCCATCGTTATTGCAGGCGATTACCCGAAACCGGGTAGTTTCCGGGCCGAAGATCGTTATAGAAGGCCTGGTGCCGCGTCCCAGCTTCTTGCCAATCTTATCTTGACCCTCAAGTTTGTAGCGGAAAAGCACCTTCCGTGGAACCTTGAAACTCAATGCGGTGTAATTGATTTCCAACTCGCGCCTCAAGGACGGAAGGCTAAGCTGGCCTAGGGCGTCGTAGCTCTTGTGATCCACAATCAGTTCCTCTATGTGTACAGGTGGTGGAATTGCATTGGCGTAAATGCGGCCAAGGTCCATCATTTGTACAAACTCGTCGCTCGCAAACCAGAGTCGTCCATCCGGTGACTTGGACGCTGTCGGCTGATCTTCTCCCATGCCAGGTTGGGCTCCGTCAAGCGCGTCAAAGGTCTTCGCCGACACCTTGCGATCCGGAAATTCTAGCCAGGCCTTCCAATCTGATGCCGAGATCCTGAGAAGTCCGCATCTCGCATAGAGCCAGAAGTCGCCGTAATTGTCCTTGATCGCGGTGAAGATATAAGAGCAGGGTAAGCCGCTCCCGGAATCCAATCGATTTAACCTGCCATCCTTCAACCGGTACAGCCCCTTACTGCTAGTTACCAACACGGCATTGTCCGAATCGACAAAGAGACTGTAGACGGTAACTGGATCCTCTACACTCCCCAGGGAAACAACGGTTTCCGCATTGCGATTGAGGTAGTGAGCCAGCCTGCCATTTTTGAAAGCTACCCAGATTCCCGCGTTTCGATCTGCAGCAAGATAGTGGGAACTGACGAAATCAGCCATCGGGATTTCTTGTTCCAAGCGGAGGTCTTTGATACGAAGGAGGCGGCCTGAACCAGCTACTGGATGATCTGTATCAATCAGCGCCCAGATATTGCCTTGAACGTCCTCAGTGAAACCTTCCACGATCCCAGTGTGTTCTGAGGCACTTCCATCTGACTTCTCGATTCTGGAGAAGCGGCCCGATTTGTAGGTTACAACCGTGTCGTCAATTCCCAAACCAGACTCGTCCGGTGGAGTCCTCGAACATTGCGTTTACGATTTGTCCCTGGAAGCCCACGGCCAGCGGCCATCGCCGAGACGCGATCGGAGCTGATGATATCCAAGGCGTCCACATCGCCAACCACGGAACCGTTACTTAATGCAAGGACCGACTGCACATTTGCTCCAGTTAGTCCTTCATTGCCGGAAAAAGTCACGACCGGAGTATTCGAAACATATCTACTCCCCTGTCCGTCACGACCCAAAGATCGCCTTCCCGATTTTCATAGATCGACTCGATGAAATTGCCGGAGAGGCCGGCGGTATTGTCATAATGGTCGGCTACTCCGTCGCGCACATGGTAAAGGCCTTTGGTCTCCGTTCCGATCCACAGTGAATGACTTCGATCCATCAGCATCTCGACGGCTCGAATCGTTCTGCCATCGAATCCAGGTATCACATAACTGGCCCATTTTCCCTTCGAGTAGTAACGCACTCCGAGCTTGGGTCCGGTTCGACCGAGCCCCGTCCAGATTGATCCGGACGGGCCGGCCGCCACGACGAGGGCTCCATCGCCAGTTGTGTGCTTGAGTTCCTGTTCGAGATAGACGCTGGAAGAGCCCGGCGCCCAACGGCAAAGCCCGCTTGACCCGAACCAGATGTTTCCATTCATGTCCTCGGTCAAATGGAGGCCAAACCTAACCGAAATACCATCCTTCGGCCATAGCATTGCGCGTGTCGATCCACGATTCGGCAGAGAGGTCCTCTTCCATCCCGGACACGGGAGCGGGTGAACCAGATCGTTCCGGTATGGTCCTCAATTACGCCGTTTACCGAGGCACCTCCGATCTCGGAGGTGTAGTTGAACAATTCGCCGTCCTTGAGTTGAGCCAGCCCACCCGGGGTTCCGATCCACAAGCTTCCATCTTGGGCGCCGAGAAGGGCGCCAGAACCTCTGGGCAGTTTCTGACCTTTGGGAGGCGTCCAGGGAGTGAACTTTACGCCATCAAATCGCTCCAGGCCGGTGAGCGTCGCTAGCCAGATATATCCATCGGTAGTCTGGTGATCGCAGAAGCGCGAGTGAAGCCGTCCTGTGTTCTCCAGGCGGTGTGGCCATATTGCGAGATAAGCCTGTGCGGGTCGACTCCCCATGCGCAATTCGCTGTGAAGAAAATCAGCAGAATGACGAAGGAGGCAAAGCAATCGTGGCACATTCAACTGTCGTCCCTGGAAACGAGAATTGGGCTCACTTGCTGGTTACCAGAAAACCAATACATGCACGCACACTTTGGGAGTACTGTTTGGGCCGTCGCCCAATCTGGGATCTCGAGATGGAGGCCAGGACCTCCGGAATTCTACCCTGCTGCCATTTGGAATAGCTAATTCGGCAACGCACGTGAGCGTCAATTCCAGTAGCCTGCGTGATCGAAATGCCGGGAAGGGCCGTGGGCATGTAGAGCGATGAGCCTTCAAACAAGGGCGGCATAAATTGACTGCCCATGCGGAATATCAAAGGAAACGTCACCAACGAGGAAGACTAAATTGAGCAGCAATGTCGTCTTGCGGTATTTCAGGCAGAGCCGTAAAACCGGCAAATAGACTGCCTGCGCAAGTCGCGAAATCGGTCTGATTGATGGGAAACGACGAATGCCGCGCCCGGAGGCGGGGATGACCTCTTCGTTCAATGTAAGTCTGGGGCTCCCCGAACCTGCCGATCAGAAATCTCGGAGGCGCTACTCGGCCCCTGGAAGGTCACTTGCCGGGTACATGGGCCCCAGAAGATCGTCTTGCGGGACTTGTCGATAAAAGGCGGCGACTAACCTTGCGAAACCTTCTGCGCCAATCCGCTCTCACCTGGAGCATGTTGCCACCATGTTCTCCAATGGCGAATTCTCCATTCCCATGTTCGTCCATGATCAGGTGCCGCCCGGTGTACGGGTACTGAAAGAAAAGCGTGCTGACATTTCCTACGGATTTGAAGAGTTGCCGGCAGGTGGCAGCGTACGCATCAAGACGACAAATCCCGACGCGTTGAAAGCAGTTCATGAGTTTCTTCGCTTCCAGATCGAGGATCACCACACCGGAGACACTACCGAAATCCCGGCTGTCCACTAGTTGCCGACGATTCCGCAATAGGAAAGATCAAACACCAAAAGCATGTTGCTGACCCGCGTTCACTCGACTCGACAATAGCAATAGAGGAATTGTTGAGTGGTACCAAAAGGGGTGTTGTGCAGTTCCTTCGAGCTTTCTACTAAACGGAACCGCTCACCAAACTGGTTGTGCAAGGACTCCGCGTTGTAGCGCATAACGTCCAGACCACTACATTTCGTCGGGCCTTCCGGCCCGAACGTGCTGACGATGACATGTCCTCCACGCTTGACTGAGCGGGCAACGTTGCTAACATAGGCGACCCGTTGTTCCATCACCGTCAGAAAATGAAACACAGCCCGGTCGTGCCAGATGTCGTAGACGCCAGGCTCTAGTTCAGTGCGTGTTACATCGGCTACTAGCCAGTGCACCCTGTTCGCCGCAGCGCCCATACGCTTCTTGCAAACGTCGATTGCGGTCCCAGAAATATCCAGAACGGTGATGTTTTGAAATTCAAGCGAAAGGAGATCCTCGGCCAGCGTGGATTCCCCCGCTCCCACATCGATAATTGCTGAGGAAGAAGTGGCCCCGGTGCGTTCGATCAGATTGAGGGACGTTTCAAGATGCGGTTTGTACCAGCTGACCGCGTCCGGTGCCTTCGTCTGATAAACCTTCTCCCAATGTGCTTTGACATCCATATCAATTGAGATGGCTATGTTGATAGACTCTTCGCAATCATCATAAGCCCTTCAGCACGTGACGGGCGGAACTGGTCAATGGCGTTCTACAGAGATCACGTCTATCCCCATTTGGTCAGGGCACTCGGAGACCCGAAGCCGATCCAGCAAATTCGTAGGCGCATGCTTCCCCTAGCGCAGGGAGATGTGCTTGAAATCGGCGTCGGTCCTGGGGTCAATTTCGTTCACTATGATCCCGCTAAAGTGACCAAGCTGTACGCGCTCGAACCGAACCCTGGAATGATTCGGATGGCGGAGCAGCAATGCAGGACAAGCAAGCTGAATATCGAATTTGTGGATTTGCCGGGAGAACGCTTGCCTCTGCAAGACAATACGGTCGACACCGTTGTGAGCACTTTTACACTTTGCACTATTCCTGGTGTGTCACAGGCGATCCAAGGCATCAGGCGCGTCCTGAGGCCAGAGGGCAAGTTCATCTTTTTTGAACATGGACTCTCGCCCGATCCCGATGTGAGTCGCTGGCAACGGCGGGCGGAGCCGATCTTTCAATGGGCATTCGAAGGCTGCCACGTGACTCGCGATATTCCAATTCTCATTAAGGAGGCGGGATTCGAGATCGAACAAATGGACATCGGTTATCTAGCCCCGTTTCCAAAGTCAGGATCATACTGCTTTTGGGGTGTTGCGCGTCCACAACGGTAGGGTTTGCTTCCACTTCTGCCGCCACTGGACGACTCGCCGCTCAATCAGTTCGCCCCACGTGTGTGGAACACTCATCGCAAGTATTTCCCCTTAGTCCCTGAATTCCTTCCTTGGCGATGATGGGAATCATAATTAGGGCCGCCGCAGGGTCAGCCCACCACCAACCCCAGAGAGCGTTTAGCAATAACCCTCCAAGAAGGATTGCAGAAAGATACGTACAACACTCTGTTTGTTTGGCGTCGGCATGCATGGCTGCGCTACCCATTGCGCGACTCACTTTTCGTTTGGCCCGTGAGAGGAGGGGCATCACGAACAAAGAAACGCAGGCAAGAACTATGCCGGGTAAGCTGTGTTTAGGAGCCGTTTTCGAAATGAGGTCCGACAGAGCGTCGTACGTGATGTAAAGGGCAAGAGCGATGAAACAGATGCCTACAATCCTGAGACTCAGTTTTTCGTTTCGTTCTCGGCTCTCAACCTCCGAGTCAACCGACATCCTCCAAAGCAATGTGGCGCCTGAGGTAACCTCAATGAAACTATCCATTCCGAAACCGACAAGGGAGATGCTTCCGGCAACCAACCCTGCGCCGACAGCGATCAATCCTTCGAGGGAATTCCACGCAATCGTGAAATACTCAAGCCGCCTTCCGCGATGAGCAATCGCCTCGCGTGCAATTGTCAACTCACTCATCCTTCAAGCATACCAAGCGATCCCTACATCTTCGACCGTTGCTAGATTCCGCGTCGCAACCGACGTTACTTCCTGTCATCGTGGATAAGACGCAGGGTCGAGCTGAAGCGCCTGATCAATCTTCGCTGCGTCGAATCCTACGATGACCGAACCGTCAATGACGATCACCGGTGTGGTCATGTAACCAAGTTTCTTGAGATCGGCCAGGGCGCCGGGGTCTTGAGCTATGTCTCGCTCCTGAAAGGCTAGGCTCTTTTGCGAAAGATACTCCTTCGCTTGGTCGCAGAACATTCACCCATGTTGCGAATAAACGACGATGTTTTTCGTCACTCTCCACCTCCCGCTTGGGTTGGGCCGGCTGCCAGTAACCGGTTGATGGACTCCTTCGCTCTGCCAATCACATCGCGGACCGGACCGTCAGAATACATTGGCTTCGGTGAAGCGTCTTGCCACAGCGTTCCCGGCGCATACACCGCGATGTGGTCCCACACCACGCTTGAGCGATTGTGTTCGCCCAGCAAGTGGGACAGCGCTCGTCTTCTGTCCCAATACTGCCCTGCCCTAGGATCAGGAATCCGCGCGAGTGCAGCGGTCGAAGGGGCGGCAAAATCGGTCGGCAATACTGGTTCCCAGATTACAAAGACCCGCACGTCTTGGCTGCTGATCTCTCGCAGTAATTGTCCGGTTGCAGAGGCCCCCTGCAAGCAAACGGCTCAAGTGGGTGACAGCATTACAACGACGCGGATCGAGGATGCCGAACCGTTGAACGCAGTCTTCAGAGGAGTCAGATCGCCCGACGAAAAACTGACGAGAGGCGGCTGTCCTTTGGGTGTGGAGTGCCCGCCGTAGAAGTAATAGAGGGCCCCAAACGTCACCAAAAGAACCGCAAGAAGAAGGATTCGCTTTCGACTCATGATTTGCCTGCCAAGAGATCAGCCACCAGGTTGGCGACCAACTGTGGGAAGAAGATGAATACAAACACCACAAACGCGGAGAACCACAAAAGAAAAGTGCTGATCCGGCTGGGCTTGCAATTGCATTGCTTCGCTCGCCAGGTCTTGTAAAAGCCAAAGGCAATCAGCAGCACCGACAGAACAAGCAGATACGGCCGCAGCTGTGCGACAAATACCGAGGTGCCCGCTGCTCCAGCAGCGAACAGAAACGGAAGCAGCGGCAGGCAACAACTGGATGCCGCAATCACGCTGCCGAGCGCCGCAAGACTGGCCAGCGTGGTGCTCATCGATCCTGATTTAGTCGTCGCCTGGTTTTTTTCTATTTGAGCCATGCTTGATGCCGTTGGAGCCGTTTACTCGTTCAAGTTTCGTGAGCAGCGGACAACTGTCCTTATGGTTGATTTCCCTTTTCAGGCGCAGTTCTCGATTGCAATCTCGGAGTGCGTGTTTAAGCTCCGCTTCTATCCGCGCGAGATTGTTGATCTTCTCGCGAACAGCCTCCAGTTTGTGGTTGAGCATGTACTGCACTTCGGAACAAACATGACGCTTTTGCCGTAATGCCAGCAATTCCTTGACTTCGGTGAGGGAAAATCCCAAATCCTGCGCATGTCGCACAAATTTGAGATCGCGAATTTGCTCTCTGTCGAACAGGCGATATCCGCCCACAGAGCGACCTGCACTCTTGATAAGTCCGAGCTTTTGATAGAAGCGGATCGTGTCCACACTGATGCCGACCAGTTTCGCGGTCTCACCAATGTGAACTGTTCCCGTCATCTCTAGAAGGATAAACCCTGGAGTTATGTCCAGAGTCAAGAAGAATTCGCGGTATAAGACGCAACAGGCGGGAAAGGGTTTCACTTACTATCGCGAAGCCGGTCCCCGAGATGCTCCCGCCGTTCTGCTCTTGCACGGTCTTCCGTCGTCTTCCCATATGTTCCGCGTGTTCGACATCTAAACTCTCCTTCGGTGCGTGAATTTCACCTTCGTGGGCGTTAGCCAATTCCCGAGCCCTCACGGATGAACGCGGATGATCGTCTTTCCCTTGCGTCGCTCGGTCGGGTTGAAGGCGGCGACGGCATCGTCGAGAGTCGAGACGTTGCCGATGTTCGTCCGCAGTCGACCATCCCGTACCCGCTGGACGATCTCACTCAATTGGGCGCGATCGGGTACGACGACGAAGTCGATAGTCAGGCCGCCAGAGGGCCGCGCCTCGGTCGGGCCGGTGACGGTCACCAGCGTTCCTCCGGCGCGAATCAGGCCCGCAGACCGCTTCCCGATGTCGCCGCCGATGACATCGAAAACCAGATCGACTGCGCCGACGTCTTCCAGGGCGTCGTTATCGAGGTCGACGAACTCCTGTGCGCCGAAGTCGAGAGCCGTCTGACGGCCGTCAGCCGCGCCCGGTGCCGATGACGTACGCGCCGGCCTCACGTGCGAGCTGGCTCGCCATCGAACCGACTACGCCGGCCGCACCGTGCACGAGGACTCTCTGCCCCGCGTGAAGGCGGCCGTGCTCGAACAGCCCCTGCCACGCGGTCAGGCCCGGCATCACGAGGGCCGCGCCCACGGTGAAGTCAACGTCGCCCGGCAGCGGTGTGAGGTTGCGTGCCTCGACGGCCACATACTCCGCCAGCGTGCCGTCGCGATACCAGTCCGTGAGGCCGAACACCCGCTGTCCAATCGACAGCCCCGTCGTGCCATAGCCGAGAGCGGTGACCACTCCGGCCAGTTCGTGTCCGGGGATTGAAGGCGTCCGGTCACGGCCGACGCGATCGGTCCAGGTCGAGGGCCACGTCAGCTCATCCCCGGTGAATCCCGACGCATGAATCTGAACAACGACGTCGTTTATCGCCGCCTGCGGCTCGGGCCGCTCCACCAGCTTCACCCCGGCCGTTCCCGCAGCCTGATCCGTCACCACAATCGCCTTCATCGGTCACCTCCCTGTGTCGAGTTCTTGCCTGCAAGGTAGCCGCTCCACCCTTTGTCCCAAGACGGGTTATCGGACAGAAACGGATCGATCAAAATCTCGGCCGCGCCCGCCTCGATGCGAAATGCGGAATGGCCGTGCCATGTTAGTTTCATAGGAATTATCTCCTTGGTAATTTGTCTCTCTGCCGGAAATGTAAGCTATCTTCCCAGCTGTTTACCTGCACTTTTGATCAGCTAGGATTGCTAAGAGATTTCGCGTTGCAACTTGAGTCGGCGAAGCAACTGAGCGTTGATGGCTACGATGATAGTGGACGAGTTCATCGCGACTGCGCCGACACTCATGGGGAGTTCAATTCCCCAACGGACGAAGAGACCTGCGGCAGCCGGGATAGCGACCAGGTTATACGCAGTCGCCCAAACGAGGTTTTGGATCATTTTTCTGTAGGTCGCCCGCGATAACTCGATGGCTCCCACAACGTCGCGAGGGTCACTGCGCACGAGCACAATGCCCGCGGACTCCACCGCCACATCGGTCCCCGACCCGATGGCAATTCCGACATCTGCGGTCGCCAGCGCAGGCGCGTCGTTCACGCCATCGCCAACCATCGCGACCTTCTTGCCGCCGACTTGAAAGCGCTTTACCGCAGCAGCCTTGTCTGCGGGTAGAACTTCTGCTGCGACCTCATCGATCCCGATACGCCGCGCGACCGAATTGGCAACTGTCTTAGAATCTCCGGTGATCATGGCGACGCGAATCCCAAGCCGATGAAGTTCGGCGACGGCTTCACTAGATTCGGACCGAATCTCATCTTCAACGGCGAAAGCACCGAGCAGTCGGCCTTCCTCAACAGCATAGAGAACCGTCTTCCCATCCGCTGCCCATTTGCTTGTCAGCTTTTCAATGTCTGGCGGCGCGGCCACCTTGGCTTCAGTCAACAAGCGGGGTCCACCGATTTCGACAGTCTTGCCTTCTACAAACGCTTTGGCTCCTCGACCCGGCAGCGACTCGAAATTCGTGGTTGACAATCGGTCCAGATTTCGGCGCTTGGCTTCGGAGACGATTGCCTTAGCGAGCGGGTGTTCGGAGTTCGATTCCACAGCGGCAGTCAATGCCAGCAAATGGTCTTTGGCAATCCCAGGTGCGGCCACCACGTCCGAAACCGCTGGTGAGCCGCGTGTCAAAGTTCCGGTTTTATCGAAAATCACGATGTCCAGATTGCGGGCGCGTTCGAGTGCTAGTCTGTCTTTAACAAGAAGCCCGTTCTGAGCGCCTAGCGATGTCGAAATTGCGATTACGAGCGGAATCGCCAATCCCAGGGCATGCGGACAAGCAATGATCAGGACTGTCGCCGTTCGAATTAGAGCGTGCTCTTTGTCGCCGGAGATCCACCAGTAAGTGAAAGTGATCGCGCCAGCCGCGACTGCCACGTAAAAGAGAATTGCAGCGGCACGGTCGGCTAGAGCCTGCGCCCGAGAGCCGGAAGCCTGGGCGGCGGCGACGAGCCTCATGATTCCAGAAAGGGCGGTCTGGTCCCCGACCGCAGTAACCCTGACGCGAAGACTTCCACCGCTGGCGACTGTTCCCGCAATCACTTTGGCAGCCGGTCCCTTCCGTACGGGTTTGGACTCGCCAGAGATCATGGACTCGTCAACATCGGCAGTGCCTTCAACCACAATTCCATCCGCCGGAACGCGGGCTCCGGGTCGCACAAGAACAATGTCGCCAACGCGCAACTCCGAGAGTGGAACCGCTTCAGTATCTGCATCCTTCACGCGTTCGGCGGTTGATGGAAGGAGGGCAGCAAGTGCGTTGAGAGCGCCGCGAGCCTGGGAGATGGCTCGCATTTCGAGCCAGTGACCGAGAAGCATGATCGTAATCAGGGATGTGAGTTCCCACCAAACGTCAATGTCGAAGAGACCGAATGTCCCAGCGAGCGAGGTTCCAAATGCGGCAATGATCCCCAGGCTGATGAGGGTCATCATGCCGGGCTTGAGTTCGGCTAGTTCGCTCCTTGCTCCCCGGATGAAAACGAGGCCGCCATAAACAAAAACAACAGTCCCAAGGATGGGCGGAATGAATTTTGAGCCGGGGAAGGTAGGTGCGGTGTAACCGAGCCAGTATTGAACGTCGGCTGACCAAAATACGACCGGGATCGTTAAAGCAAAACTCAGCCAGAATTTGTCGCGAAACATGGCGACGGAGTGCCCGGCGTGTTGGTCGTGGCCAGCGTGCATACCGGACATGCTCTTGCCCTCGTGTGGCTCGGTCATCTGTTGGTGATCGTGCTGCGTCATGAGATTCATTGGGAGTCCAACCTTTGTCAAACGACGGTTTTATTCCGCGCCAGTCCTGATACTTAGAGTCCCAGCGCGGAGTGCTCGTTCCTTCATCAACACGAAAAACACCGGAACGAGAATCAGCACGTGAATCGTTGAAGTAATCATCCCGCCCACCATCGGAGCGGCAATCGGTTTCATCACGTCGGAGCCAATACCGCTCGCCCAGAGGATCGGAATCAGGCTGGCGAGAACCGCGCAGACCGTCATCAACTTTGGCCGGAGCCGCTGCACGGCACCCTCGATGGCGGCCTCGTGAATATCCGCGTCTGTAAGCTGGCGACCTGAAGCAATGCGTTTGTCAAGCGATTCGTGCAGATACACGACCATGACGACGCCCGTCTCCACCGCGATGCCGAACAGCGCGATGTATCCGACCCACACGGCGACACTGAAGTTGTAGCCGAGCAGCCACTGCAAAATCAGCCCGCCGGTCATCGCATAGAACGTGGGGAAGATCAGGACCATGGCCTCGGTCAGGTAGTGGAAGACCATGTACAGGAGCAGGAAGATCACGAAGAACACCACGGGCAAGATGATCTTCAGTCCGTTCCTTCGCCCGCAGCTGGAATTCATATTCGCCCGACCACTGATAGGTGTATCCCGCGGGCAATTGCAACTTCTGGCGAAGCATCTTGCTGGCCTGGTCTACGAAGCCGCCATAGTCGGTGGTGTTGAGATCAATGTAGACATATCCGGTGAGCTGGCCATCTTCATCGCGGATCATGGCCGGGCCACGCGAGAACGAAATCTTGGCCACTTCGGAAATTGGTATCTGCGCGCCAGAAGGTGTCGCAATCAACACGCGACTCAGCTCTCCGACGTTGTCGCGAAAGTCGCGCTGGTAGCGGACATTGATCGGATAGCGACTGCGGCCTTCGACGTTTTCGGCAACGTTCATGCCTCCAATGCCCGATTCCACCGCCTGTTGCACGTCGGCAATGGTCAAGCCGTATTTCGCCGCCTCTGGCCGATTGACCTCCACATTGATGTAAAAGCCCTGCGAGACCCGCTCGGCAAAAACCGAACGCACCTGCGGTAACCCCGAGAGAATCTGCTGTACTTGTGCCCCGAGTTGCTGGATTTGCTCCAGATTCGTCCCTTGAAGCTTCATTCCTACGGGTGTCTTGATTCCGGTGAGCGCCATGTCGAGACGGTTTTGCACTGGCATGGTCCAGGTGTTCGTCAGCCCCGGAAACTGGAGCTTCTCGTCCATCTCGCGAATGAGCTTTTCGTAGGTCATCCCCGGGCGCCACTTTTCGCGCGGCTTGAGCATGACGGTCGTGTCGTACATATCGAGCGGAGCGTTGTCGGTGGCACTGTCGGATCGTCCGACCGCGCCGAAGACGGTCTCAACTTCTGGAAAGGATCGGAGAATCCGATCCTGCTCCTGCAAGAGCTGCGAAGCTTGCGTGATCGAAATACCGGGAAGTGCCGTGGGCATGTAGAGCGATGAGCCTTCAAACAAGGGCGGCATGAACTGACTGCCCATCTTGAACATCAAGGGAAACGTCACCACGAGGAATGCCAAATTGAGCAACAACGTCGTCTTGCGGTATTTCAGGCAGAGTCGTAAAACCGGCAAATAGAGTGCCTGCGTAACTCTTGAAATCGGATTTTCCGATTCGGGCCGCAGCTTCCCTCGAATGAAAATGACCATCAGGATGGGAACCAGGGTGATGGCCAACAAGGACGAGAAGCCCACGGCCAGAGTCTTCGTCCATGCCAGCGGACGGAACATGCGTCCTTCCTGTGCTTCCAGCAGGAACACCGGGAGGAACGAGACCACAATAATAAGGAGTGAAAAGAATAGCGCAGGGCCCACCTGCTTGGCGGCGTCGATGAGAATGCGCACCCGCTCACGATCCGATGCCGGAACGGGCCGCTCGGATAAATGTCGGTATCCGTTTTCCACCATGACGATGGCGGCGTCCACCAACACACCAATCGCCAATGCCAGCCCGCCTAGCGACATGATGTTGGAGCTGACGTTCAGGTAGTACATCGGAATGAAAGAGATTGCGAGCGCGATCGGTAAGGTGAGAATCGGGATCAGCGCTGAGCGGAAGTGAAACAGAAACACAATGATGACCAGGGAAACGATGATCGCTTCCTCCAGCAGGCTATGTTTCAAAGTGTTGATCGATTCGCTGATCAGTCCCCCGCGGTCATAGCCGGAGACGATCTCGACTCCCGGCGGCAGTGATCCTTTGATTTCAGCCAGCTTCTTCTTGACACCATTGATCACGTTGAGAGCATTCAGCCCATACCGCATGACCACGATGCCACCCACGGTCTCGCCTTCACCGTTCCACTCCGCTACACCTTCCCGCAGGTCCGGGCCGAAGGAAACCGTGCCCAGATCCTTGATGAGTACGGGCGTCCCGTTCTTCGCCATCACCGGCACGTTCGCCAGATCATCGAGCGACTTCAGATAGCCCAGCCCACGAATCATGTATCGCGTACCGCTCAGTTCGAGCACGCGGCCTCCGACTTCATTCGTGCTCGACTTCACGCGGTCGATGACGGTCGAGAGCGGAATGCCATAAGCGAGCAGTTTGTTCGGATCAACCTGTCACCTGATACTGGCGCACGAACCCACCGATGCTCGCCACTTCGGCCACGCCGGGAACGGTTGCCAACTGATAACGAAGGTGCCAGTCCTGAATGCTTCGCAGATCGGCGAGGCTCTGCTTGTGACTGTGATCGACGAGCACATATTCATAGACCCAACCCGCACCGGTCGCGTCCGGGCCGATGGCAGGATGCACGTTTGCAGGAAGCCGACCGGCAATCGTCTGCAGATACTCCACTACGCGAGAACGGGCCCAATAGATGTCCGTCCCGTCTTCGAAGACAACGAAGACGTAGGAGTCATTGAACATGGTCTGCGCACGTACCGCTTTCACCCGCGGCGCAGCCAGCAACGCAGTGACGATCGGGTAGGTGACTTGGTCTTCGATGATGTTCGGCGGCTCACCCTCCCAGTTGGTGTGAATGATGACTTGCACGTCCGAAATGTCAGGCAGGGCGTCTAGCGGGATGTGGCCCATGGACCAGATTCCAGTCAGCGTAAGCAGAAGCACTCCGGTGAAGACCAGGAATCGATTGTGCGCGCACCACTCGATGATTCGGGAGATCATGACTACATACCTCCCGTCGCATTGAGCGTGAGCTGCTTGTTGGCAATCGTCTGCCCGTTTTGTTGTGCCCTGACGGTGACCTGCCAAGTGCCGCCGGAGCCGAGATCGCCCTTGCCTTCATACATTCCACCGCCTTTGTCGCTGGCATTGATGACGGTCTTCATTGAGGCCATTCCCATCGCCGGCATCGCGGCCATGAAGAAGGTCACCGTCACGTTCGCGCCTGCGATTGGCTGCCCGTCCGGGCCTGTCAGCTTCACGCGGACAGTATTGCTGCCCTTGTGCGGAGGATCGGGGTCGGTCGTCAGTTCCAAGTTCGCTTGCGGTTGTGCTGGAGCATTCATGGAAGCCGCCTGACCCGCACCAGGAGGCGGAGGAACAAATGCACCGGCAGCTGCCTGCAATTGGGCTTCGGAATCAATCAGGAAATTTGCCGAAGTGACAATTTGCTCTTGAGCCTTGATGCCTTTCGTGACCACCAGTTCATCGCCGACTTGAGGCCCCAATTCGACTTCGCGCGGCTCAATGCTGCCTTCGCCGCTATAGACGAAGACCAGGTTCTTGGTTCCGGAATGAAAAGCCGCACTGGCCGGGACGACCAACTGTCGTCCCATCGGGAGCTTCGCGCGAACATTCACGTACATTCCGGGCCTCAACTTCAGACCGGGATTTGAAAACACCAACCGCACCGGCAGGGTGCGCGTGTTCATGTCCAGCTGGGGGAGGATGTAATCGACGCGCCCGTTGAAGACTCGTCCGGGATACGCATCGACCGTGACCTCTGCGGGATCACCCGGTTTGATCTTGCCTGCATCGCTTTGGAATACCTGGGCGAGCACCCAAACGTCGGAAAGGTCAGCTACGGTGTACAGCATGGTTTCGGGCTGCACGTACATATTGGGCAGCGCGTTTTTCTGCGTGATGTAACCCGAGACGGGAGAATTGACTGTCAGATCCGTAATCGCCTTTCCGCCTTGATCCAACTTCTCGATTTCGGCAGGAGACACTTCCCATTGCAGAAGTCGCTCTTTGGCAGCACTGAAGAGCGAAGACGCACCCGAAGCTACCCCGCTCACTTTGCTCTGCTGCAAAGACTCGGAGTTCTTCTTGGCCAGCAAGTATTCGTGCTCGGTCGAGACCAGATCAGGACTGTAGATCGTGAACAAGGGCTGACCTTTGCCAATAAAATTGCCCGTAGCGTCGGCATAGACTTTGCGAATCCATCCGGCGAATCGCGTCTGCACATAGGCCTGCCGCCGCTCATCAACCTGCACATTGCCGTAGAAACGAAGCTCGGTGTTGACCGGCTTGGATTCAACCTTCCCCAGCACAACGCCGATGCTCTGCATTCGCTGCGGCGTGAGCTGGATAGGGCGCAAGCGGCGTCTCTTGCATATTGCCGGCCTGAGGGTCGCCTCGCCGCTCCTGGCTCGGAACCCGAGGCGTTGGCCGATGAAGTTTGTGCCATCGCGTCCATCGGACTCGCTTGCGGAAGTGTGCGCCAGGCTGCGACGCAGTTCCGGCATGGCTTAAACGCCACCACAAGACTGACGCCACAATCGCGAGCACAACGGTTGTGGTCAGTGCAATCCAAAACGCCCGGCGATAATTATTGTTTTCTGTACGGAGCATGTCTGATCCCTCATTTGCATTCGTTCTGAAGTTGCGCTCGTTCATGGCAGATCCACCCCGGTTAGGCGCTCCAGTTCAGCCAGCGCCGATTCGTGCTCCACCAGCTCATTTCGGTATTCCAAATCGAGGTTCAGAACATCGAGGAATCCGGAAAGCAGACTCTCGAAGTCCTGGCGGTTCGATTGATAGGCAGACAGGGCCGATTGAAAGGTAGCTTCCGATTGCGGGACGAGACCGTCACTGTAGATCTTCAACCGCTCTTCCGAAGTCTTGGCGCGCACATACTGCTGCTGCACTTCCGAAAGCACGCGCTGCGATTCAGCGTCCAGCTCTTGCCGTGCGCGCTCCTGGTTCTCCTGCGCTTCCGCCAGTTCGGCCTTCTGGCGCCCGCGATTGGGCAGCCGGATGCCGAATGTCGCCATGTAGTAATCGCGGGTCTGGCTTCCGGTGTGCTCGTAGGTGTACTGAACGTTGAAGTCGGGACGGAAATTCTTGTGCGCCAATTCCACCTGGGTTTCCTGCTGCCGGATGGAGGCCTGCTTTGAGTGCACATCGGGATTCTGCTCGCGAGCCCGCTGCAGAAGTTCGGCTGCGGTGTACGGAAGAGTTCGCAACGTGAGGGTCTCGGCAACGATGTCCGCGGACTCCTGCGGACGTCCCAAGACCTGCTTGATCTGGGCTTCAAGCAGTCCTTCTTCCTGATGGTGGTGTGCGATCTCTTGCAGAATCTTCGTGTGCTGCAACTGAGCTTTCAGCACATCCTGCTGATTGCCCTGGCCCACGCGGTAGCGTGCCTCGGACGCCTCCTGTACCTGATTCAGTAGCTCGTCACTTCTCTGTAGAACGCCGAGGGTTTGCTGAATGTAGGCCAGGCGGAAATAAACCATCTTGAGATTTCCCACCACCGTTCTGCGAACGGAATCGGTCTGCGCTTCCATGGAGTCCGCTTCGTGTTCGGCGACATGGGCGCGCAACTGCCGTTTGCCTGGGTAGGGGATGTCCTGCGACGCGCCGAACCCGATGTAGGCGAAATCGCTGTTGCTGTAGCCCGCGAAAGGTCGCGGACTGCCCACACTGAACTGCTGCACCGATAGTTGCGTCTCGGGTAGCGCAGAGGCCTGCTTGGGAACATTTCGAGACGCCTGCCACGCGTGGAACGAGGCCGCAATCTGCGGATTCTTCTGCTCTGCCTCTTGGATTAGCTCACGCAGAGACGTGGGCATCCCCGCGTGCTCGGCCATGCCGGGAGATTCAGGAGTCGAGGCGGACTGTTGCGAATTTCCTGTTTGTTGAGCTGTTCCCTTGGCCGGAAGCACCATTGTTCCGACCAGCACAGCCACACTAATTAGCGAAATACGAGTGCACCCGAAGAGACTTCGGGACAAATAAGTGGATTGCATCTTTCCTCCGCAAACAAACACCAGTTTGTAGGCGCACGGACGTGCAGACGCACGAGTGCGTTAGCAGCTCAGAGGAAAGACGATCAGATTCTTAGGACGGTTGTGGTTAGAGACTCTAGTCCTGGCGGACTATGCGTGCACGAAACACGCGACGACCATTGTGCGAGTGAGAAGTACACGTCGGTTTGGGCGGTAAGGGGAAGCGCGTGAAACAGAACCAAACTGACATGATCCAGTTGCGAGGAGGCGGTTTTCAGAGCGTGAAAGTCCGCAGGCGTAGCGGTTACCTTACAGCAAGGATGGGATTTCGCCATCCCCATGTCCCCACACTGCTCGGCCATCTTCTTGCAACACTCGCGCTCGGCCGATGTCATTGCAGCACCCGGCAACACGCAAGCCGCAACCGGCAGCGCAGCCAACATGAGCGCCAGAGTGGAAACACCGATTTTGATCAACAGTTTCAACATCACCAGTCTATCTACAGCTGAGAGTAAGACGCAACAGGCGGGAAAAGGTTTCACCTTACCCCCGTCATGCGATCCGGGAACGATAGGAGAACGGACAGGAGCTTCTCGAAATACTGGGAAGGTAGAAGGTACCGTGACAGGGCGAGCAGATGTTATCTGTGTTAAGTTGCTGATTTCTAAATCGCTTACATCAATGTGACGGTTAGAGAGGAGCGTTCTAACCAACTGAACTACGTCCCCACTTTGTTTACTTACCTTTATCGGAAACCCGCGTGTTTAGTGGCTTTCCTCAGGTTCAATCGATTCGCCTGCGTCGTCTGTTTCAACCCCATAGAACCAAATTTCGAGTTTAATGGACACCATAGACACCAAGCTAAAACCGTTGTCCAAAAACTGTACAGCAGGCGAACACCAACCCAGAGCAGCTGTCCCTGCCCCGTGAATGAATTGTAGCAGAGGAAATTCAGATCCCACCATTCGATTCGCCCCTGCAATGACCACAAGCAATACCACCACCTGCGAAATCCTGAACACTGTTTGCACTCGGCTCTCACCCGTCCCTCAGAAATGGCTCACATTTTTCGCCGCTACACGTTTAGCGCCTCAATCACGAGTTGAGCGACAGCACCGCCGGAGTATTGCTGCTGCCCGGTAATCAGGTTGAATCTTCAGCAAGGGCCCGATGGTTCGCAGCGCAATTGCCGGTCCAATGGAAAGCTACTGAATCTGAAGGATGTCAGTTCAAGCCAGACGGACGAGATCTCGACACTGGTGAAAAACTGGACAGCGGTAGCGTTACGAAATGTTCGCTAGCGTGCGAAAACGTCTCTTGTCAATCTTTAGTGCGCGAATCCTCGATTCAAGCGTCGAACGCGGAATCCCGAGGCGGGCCGCTGCTCCTGAGGCTCCGAATACGCGTCCGCGGCTTGCGCGCAGCGCATCCTCGACGATCACCTTCTCGTGCGCGGCGAGCGAGCTGGACAACCCGACCCCGGCTCCTAATCGCCGGCCGCGCGGGGACAGCCAGCTGTCGTCGACCGTGAATTCGTCGGTCTCCGAGACGATCACGGATCTCTCGATCACGTTTTGCAGCTCGCGCACGTTTCCCGGCCAGGGATAGGACTGCAGACAGTCGAGTGTCCGCTTGCTCACTCGTCGGAATGTCTTCCCGGCCCTCCGCGCGTACCGACCGATGAAGTACTCCACTAGCATGGGGATGTCTTCTCGCCGCTCCCGCAACGGAGGCATCTCGACGGGAAAAACGTTGAGCCGATAAAACAGATCCTGGCGAAACGTGCCGTCCGCCACCGCTGCTGTCAAATCACGATTCGTTGCGGCGATTACGCGAACATCGACCTGGATTCGCTCTCGTCCCCCAACGCGTTCGAATTCCCGCTCCTGGAGGACCCGCAGCAACGCGACCTGTATTTCGGACGATAGTTCGCCCACCTCGTCGAGGAAGATCGTGCCGCCGTTCGCCAGCTCGAACCGACCGAGTCGCCGTTGCACGGCCCCGGTGAACGCGCCTTTCTCATGACCGAAGAGCTCCGAGGAAATCAAGTCGCGGGGAATGGTCGCGCAGTTGACGGCCACGAACGCTCGTGAGGCACGCCGAGACCGCCGGTGAATCGCTCGCGCGACGAGTTCCTTCCCCGTGCCGGTCTCGCCGGTAATGAGCACCGTCGCATCGCTGCCGGCGACCTTGCACACACGCGAGAGAGCCGCCATCAATGCTGGCGAGGCGCCGACAATCTCCTCGAACATCGACGCTTTGTCGACTTCCTCACGCAGGGCGACGTTTTCCTGCTGGAGCCTCTCCTCGGCAGTCTTGCGATCGTCGATATCGGTACAGGCGACATACCAGCGGATGACCTGTCCCTGGTCATCGCGAACTGGGTTCGAACGAGCCAAAAACCAGCGGTAACTTCCATCGCCCTTGCGCAGCCGCAACTCCAACTCGTAGGCCGAGCCCGTAGATACAGCACGATCAAAACATTCTTGCTCCTGACCTCGGTCATCCGGATGAACGAATGCACCGCGCTTCGGCGTCTCCCGCCACTCTTCAAGACTGAGACCCAGGTAATCAAGTGCGATGCGGTTGATATGGAGACGTTCACGGTTGGGTCCGTATACACTTACAAGTTGAGGCGCGAAGTCCAGCATCTGCCGGAGCTCTGCCTCGCTCTTGCGCAGCGCCGTTATGAGTTCCTCATGCTCGGTCACATCGATCTCGAGCCCGACGAACCCCTGGAACTCCTCGCTGCTGATACTCTCAAGTTTCCCCGGCATCATGTTCTCTTGTGGGAGTCCTATGCACGCGGACAAGACTCCTCTTGAGCATCCACCAGAGCGCCCGTTGCATTCTTGTCACTTTTCCGCAATTTTGTTCTAATCTTGCCGTTGGCGGGTTGCGCTAGCGAGAGGGGGCGCGCCCTATCGGGGCGTCTGGCGTGATTTTTAGTCTAAAATGAGGGTCGAAGCTTTTTCCGACTTTGTGGCATCATCTGTTACCGATATGAACAGGCCGGATCCATTTGATTTTCGTTCGCCACATGGCATCAACGTGGTCGAGCATCAATCGCGGTGCTGGAACAAAATTACGGTTCGTCACGTTGTCCAGCATCTAAATCCCGGTCGAGTGTGGCACGACATATCCTCTAGCCAGACGACCGTCGCTATCCTACTCGAACAGACCGGCGGGTACTGCGAACCCAGGCTAAATGTGAATCGGCCAACGCCACGGTGCCGCTACGACGCCGGGCATACTGTGTTTATCCCGCCGGATATGTCAATTTGGGGCTACTCGGACAGCATCAAATCGACTCGTGACCTTCGGCTTCACTTTGACTTGGATACGTTGCCCAAGGTTCTCGGAGAGGATCTGAGCTACTCTAAGGCGACGGCTCCTGTACTGATGTTGTACGACGAGAGAGTGACGAACTGCGCTGCGGTGCTTGCCGAAGAATGTAGCAGCAGTCTCCCCGAGAATCGGATGTATGGAGAGAGTCTTACTATGGCGCTCATGGCGGCGCTATTTGCTTCTCATGAAGGCTCAAATCGGGGTGTCAACAGTGGGCTTGCGCGATGGCAACTAAGACGCGTTTTGGAATTTCTCGAAGCACATCTCACTGAGAATATTGGCTTGGACGAACTCGCCCAACTGGTAGGTCTCTCCCAATCACAATTTACGCGCGCTTTCAAGGTTTCGACGGGGCTTCCGCCATATCAATGGTGCCTCCACAATCGAGTGAAGAGAGCACAAGAAATGTTATTCAACGGCAGTGACTCTCTCGCCGACATCGCTATACAGAACGGTTTTGCCGATCAAAGTCACTTCACCAAAACGTTTCGTCGTGTGACGGGTACAACCCCGGCGAATTGGAAACGAGTTCATCGGAGCTAAGGCCGATAACCCACCTGCCGACGACGCGCACCTCTCGAATGAAAAAAATAAAAGTGGAAACGCCGATACATTTCGGCACGTTCCGTCAGCCATCGCGCCCGTCAACTCACGATCCGTCGCGGTGATAAGGTGAACGTCGACCTGAATCCACTCTCCCCTGCGCGCTCAATTTCTCGACCCTGCCCAAGACCGCCAGTGAATCGCTCGTGCGGCTAAGGTTCATTGTTATTCATCAACGTGAGCGCGGTCGACGGAGCCGCGTACCTCGTGTACGCCGGAATCGTGTTAAGCGTAGCTCGCAACTTTGCTTCAAGCGATTCTGGAATGTAATTCGGCCCTCTGTGTTTGTCAGGATCCCGCCATTGGCGAGATTTCACCATTAACACAGCTGTCCAATCTTTTGAATTCAGCATTTTACGCTGGACCTGTAATTGCCTCATGTGTACGCCATGAGGATTCATGCAGACACTGACCGCGGCGACCTAGATTGTCCGGATGAAATCCGCTCGACGATTTCGTGCTGTTTGAAGACCACACGATCCGAGCGCCCTACACTTTTCTCGATGGACAACCGCATGGGGAGAGTGACGGTGTCCAGGCGGGTTCGGTGTTTACCTAAGTTTGCCTTCTTCGCCTTGGTGCTGACTTTCACAGTTGAAGCGGCAACCCAGAAGGTCGAATCAATTCCCGTTCTGGGGACGAAAGCCTTTCCAGAGAGCATCACATCGACTTCCGATGGTGTACTTTTTGTCGGGCGCCTGGGGGATGGTGGAATCGTGCGCGTCAAACCGCGCACAGCTGAGAGCACCGTATTCGTCCAGCCGGGCACGTCGGGCTCGCGCTCGATCTTCGGAGTCTTCGCGGATGAGGCATCGAGCACGCTCTGGGCCTGCTCGAACGACTTGAGTGGGTTGGGTGGATCTGCGGCGGGCAGTGATACATGGAGCGCGTTAAAAAGTTTCGACCTTAACACAGGAGATGCAAAACACAGTTTCTCGCTGCCCGGCCCCCACGCGTTCTGCAATGACATCACTGTGGACGGGAAGGGATCCGTATACGTCACCGACAGCGCAAATCCCACCATCCTAAAACTCTCTGCCGGTGCCACAACATTTGACGTATTCGCACAGGATTCCGCTTTTTCTGCGCCTCAAAGCAGCGGTGCCGGGCTCGACGGTATCGCTTTCGGCAGCGATGGAAATCTTTACGTGACGACCTACACGGCTGGCGAACTGTTGCGTGTGGAAGTCAAGGATGGAAGGGCAGGGCGCGTCACGAAACTCACCTGTAAGCGTCACCTGCAATTTCCCGATGCTCTCCGAAGTCTCGGAGATAACAGTTTCCTATTGATCGAGGGTTCAGGAAGATTAGATCGCGTCGTGATCAGAGGCGACGCCTTCGCCGTTACGCCGATTCATGACGGTTTCGCGACTCCGACATCGGTTGCCCGGATTGGCACGACAGCGTGGGTCAGTGAGGGCCAGCTGTCGTTCTTCTTCGATCCTTCGAAGAAGAACTCATCGCCTTCTTTACCTTTTCGAATCTACGCCGTTCCATTGAGAGGAAGACAGTAAATGAGGTTTCAGCGCGTGTCGTATCTGACGTTTTGGCTAGGCCTACCCATTGCTCTCTTCGCCGCACGTGGCGTGCATGCACAAGTCGTGCATGTTGCGTCGACGGCTTACCCAACCGTGACGGACGAACGGCTCCAGCATCCCGAAGCGGGCGATTGGCTGATGTATCGGCGTACGTATGACGGCTGGGGTTTCAGCCCGCTGAAGGAGATCACGTCGAGCAAGATTCACAAGCTATCGCTGGCTTGGTCGATGAGCACTGACCTACTTGGCGCTCACGAAACGACGGCGATCGTCAATCACGGGCGTATGTTCATCACGACGCCTCAAAATAACATCATAGCTCTTGACGCCAAGACCGGCACCCAACTGTGGCGGTATGCCAGGAAGTACCCGGATGGCCTGTTCCAGCTCCATCCAACAAACCGTGGAGTCGCTCTGTATGGTGACTACGTCTACATGGCGACGACCGATTGCGCCCTCGTGGCTGTCGACGCCGCGACGGGCAAAGAGGTCTGGAACGTCCCGCTCGATGACTACAAGACGGGTTGCTACTCGACCCTGGCGCCGCTTGCGGTCCGCGGCAAAATCATCGCAGGCTACTCGGGTGGCGAGCTCGGTGTTCGGGGCTCCGTAAGCGCGTTTGACGCGCTCACCGGAAAGCGCATCTGGAAAACTTATACCGTGCCTGCGCCAAACGAGCCGGGTGGCGAGACCTGGAAAGGCGAGACCTACAAACGAGGCGGCGGATCGACCTGGATTACCGGGGTCTATGATCCTGCCTCGAACACAACCTACTGGGGCACGGGGAATCCGGGCCCGTGGGTCGCCGACGACCGGCCCGGCGACAACCTCTACACGGACTCGACGCTCGCTCTCGACGCCGACACCGGCAAGATCAAGAGCTATCACCAGTACACGCCGCATGATTCGTTTGACTGGGATGAAGTCTCGGCGCCTCTTCTAATCGACACGGAGGTCGACGGGAAGATCACGAAGACGGCCACACACGCGGGTCGGAATGGCTACCTTTGGATCTTGGATCGCGATGACCTCAAGTTCCTGCACGCCTTCCCGTTCGCCAACAACAACGTCTTTACGTCAATTGACCCGAAGACCGGTCGTCCCACGGTCGACGAGTCCAAGCGACCGGGGGCGCACCAGGGGGCCGAGTTCTGCCCGAGCATTGGTGGCGGCAAAGACTGGCCGCCCGAGGCTTGGAGCCCGCAGACGAAACTTCTCTACATCCCTGCCAACAACAACGTCTGCGCGTATCTCCCAAAAGGTGAGGTCCCAGAGGCTGACTCCAAGGGGTTTTATGTGGGGTACGACGTCGACAGCATCTTCGGATCGGTCCGCACCGGCGCTGGCGCCTCCGATCACCTGGGAGAACTTCAGGCCTGGGACCTAAACACCGGCAAGCGAGTTTGGCAGCACAATTTCAAGACGATCCTCTGGTCGCCCCTTCTGGTCACGGGCGGGGACATCCTCTTCGCCGGCGGGACTCCGGATCGATTGTTCAGAGCGTTTGACGCGCGTACCGGCGATCAGCTGTGGAGCTTCCCGCTGCCCTCTGGGGCAATCGGCGTTCCAACGTCATTCGAGGTCGATGGGGAACAATATGTTGCAGTTACTACGGGCTGGGACCTTGACGCTCGAGGCCTTCAAAACGGCATTGACAAGATGCAGGGGACGAAGTCCAACGTGCCTCAGGGAGGCACCATCTTGGTGTTCAAGCTTCGCTAAGCGCCGTAGGGAACTAATCAAGATGCTGAAGCGATTCTGAACGGTCTGGCGACGCAGTGGATTCAATGGACACTGAGGAGCAGGCTCATGAAGAACGACTTAGAAAGCAGAACGGGAGTGCGCGCGCCCATCATCGCGCGGCGTAAGTTCATACGTGCGGCCGCGGCAACCGGTATTGCCGGTATATTCCCAGCGAGCCTTGGGTCGTTGACTGCGCAGGGGACAGCCATGAAGGCTGCGCAAGTCGTGCTTCCCACAGCGACGAAGGACGTTACTCCATTCAAGATCCAAGTACCGCAAGAGGCACTCGACGATCTCAAGCTTCGGCTGGCGTCCACGCGGTGGCCGGAGCGGGAAACCGTCCGCGACTGGTCGCAGGGCGTACCCCTCCAGAAGGCTCAGGCGCTGATCGCCTACTGGCGCGACAAGTACGACTGGCGCCGGTTCGAGGCTCGCCTCAACGCCTTCCCACAATACCGCACCCAGATCGACGGGCTCGGGATTCACTTCATCCACGTACGCTCCCCTCACCGGAACGCGCTGCCGATCATTCTCACGCACGGATGGCCGGGATCGGTCGTGGAGTTCATGGAGATCATCGGACCGCTCAGCGATCCCACCCGCTACGGAGGGCGGGCGGAAGACGCGTTCCATGTCATCGTGCCGTCGCTCCCGGGCTTCGCCTTCTCCGACAAGCCGATGGAGACGGGCTGGGACGTGAACAGGATCGCCCGCACTTGGGCGACGCTAATGCGGCTCCTCGGCTACGACCGCTGGGTGGCGCAGGGCGGCGATTGGGGGGCGGGCGTGACGCACGCCCTGGCACATCAGCGGCCCCAGGGCCTGATCGCGGCCCATGTGAACTGGCAGTTCGTCTTTCCCGAAAAGCTGCCGGACAACCCCACGCCGGCCGAGCGCAGAGCTATCGACCGGGCGTCGTGGTTCGCCAACGACCAGAGCGGCTATTTTCGCGAACACGCGACGCGTCCGCAGACCATAGGCTATCCGCTCGCGGATTCGGCCGCGGGTCAGGCGCTGTGGATCTACGAGAAGTTTCAGGCCTGGACCGACAATCACGGCAATCCTGAAGATGCGCTCGCGGTCGACGCGATGCTCGACAACATCAGCCTCTACTGGTTCACCAACACCGCCGCATCGTCGGCTCGCATTTACTGGGAGAACACCCGCGCCGGATTTGGAGGCCCCCCTTCCAGAGGCAGGATCGAACTGCCAATGGCGGCGTCGGTCTTTCCGCACGAGATATTCTGCCCGCCGAAGGCCTGGGCCGAAGCACTGTGGCCGAACCTGTTTTATTGGAATGAACTCGACAAAGGCGGCCATTTCGCCGCGTTCGAGCAGCCAAAGCTCTTCACCGAGGAGCTGCGAAAGGCCTTCAGGTCACGGCGAGCTTAGCGATCTGGCTGTCGTCTGAACCCTGAGCTGGTGCTCCGCCGAATACCAGATCTGAAACGAAGGATTGGGAGCAACTCATGAAAGACGATTTAGAACACAGAGCAGAAGTAGCGGTACCCGTCACCTCGCGGCGTAAGTTCATAATCGCGGCTGCCGCAACGGGTGGTGCCGGTATATGGTCCGCCGGGCTGGGGCCAATAACTGCCCACGGGAGCTCCGACAAAGCTGCGCAGTTCTTGATTCCCCCGGCGACAAAAGAGGTCACTCCATTCAAGGTCCACGTACCACAGGCAGCACTGGACGATCTTAAAAAGAGACTTGCTAATGCTCGCTGGCCGGACAAGGAACCGGTAACGGACTGGTCCCAGGGTGTACCGCTGGCTAAAGCACAGGCGCTCGCTGAATACTGGCGCACCCACTACGATTGGCGTCGAGTTGAAAGCGCACTGAATGGGATTCCACAATTTCGCAGCCAAATTGACGGTCTAGGGATTCACTTCATTCACGTCCGATCGAAGCACGAAAATGCCCTGCCAATCATACTGACGCATGGCTGGCCTGGGTCGATCATCGAGTTTCTGCAGGTCGTTGGTCCTCTGGTGGACCCGACGGCCCACGGTGGTAAAGCCGATGAAGCCTTTCACGTCGTAATTCCCTCCCTCCCCGGCTTTGGCTTTTCGGACAAACCGACAGAACCGGGGTGGCGCCTTCCGCGGATTGCTAACGCATGGGCAGTGCTGATGGCGCGCCTAGGTTACAGCCACTACGTCGCACAAGGCGGCGATTGGGGCGCCGGAGTGACGAGTTGGATGGCCAAGCAGCGTGTTTCAGGGCTTGCCGCCATTCATCTGAATCTTCCGGTTCTCTTTCCGCCTCCACCACCGCCACCCAGCGGCTATACAGCCGCCGAACAGCCGGCGCTTGCTCAACTCGGCAAGTATGGGAACGACGGGTCCGCTTATGGCTCGATCCAGGGAACCCGTCCCCAAACACTGGGGTACGGTCTCGCCGAGTCACCGGTTGGGCAAGCAATGTGGATCTACGAGAAGTTTCAGGCATGGAGCGACAACAAGGGTGATCCAGCGGAGGCCATCTCTGTCGATCACATGTTGGATGACATCACGCTTTACTGGCTGACCGACACCGCCGCGTCCTCTGCGCGCCTCTATTTTGAGAGCTGGGGCAAGGATTTCGGCCGCATGCCCATCGACCTACCGGTTGCGGTGAGCATCTTCAAGGGCGACTTCTTTACGCCGCCGAAGGTGTGGGGCGAGGAGACCTATTCGAAGCTCTTCTACTGGAACGAGGTTCCGAAGGGCGGTCACTTCGCCGCACTTGAGCAGCCCGATCTGTTCGTTGCCGAATTGCGCAAGAGCTTCGCTCAAGTGCGTTGACTGCGGGACGCTTTGGCAACAAGACCAGGAAGGAAAACAAATGTCAGGAAAACTTGAAGGAAAGATCGCGCTTGTCACGGGGGGAACGGCCGGAATCGGCCTTGCCACTGCGCAGCGTTTCGTCAAGGAAGGAGCATACGTCTTCGTTACCGGTCGGCGACAGGCCGAGCTGGATGCAGCCGCGAAACTTATGAGCGGCCACGTCACGGCCGTCAAAGCGGACTCCTCGAATCTCGATGACTTGGACAAGCTCTTCGCACAAATCAAACGCGAAAAAGGCCGGCTCGACATCGTCTACGCGAATGCCGGCGGCAGCGGCAGCTTCGCTCCTATCGGCGGAATTTCTGAACAACACTTCGATCACACTTTCGATACGAATGTGAAAGGTACGTTGTTCACCGTTCAGAAGGCGCTGCCTTTGGTGCCGGATGGCGGGTCGATCATCATGACGGCCTCCACAGCAGGCTCCACGGCTATGCCCGCTTTCAGCGTTTACTCCGCCTCCAAAAGCGGCATCCTTTGCCCGCTGCTGGACGTTGGATTTGAAGGACCGCAAAATCCGAGTCAATTGTCGTCAGTCCTGGACCGATCGAAACTCCGGGCATCGCGGGTCTTGCGCCGAATGAAGAACAGCGGAGGGGGTTTTACAGCACGCTCGCTTCGCAAGCGCCGTTGGGTCGCATGGGGCAGCCGGACGAAATTGCCAAAGTGGCTGCCTTCCTTGCTTCCGAAGATTCAAGCTTCGTGACCGGCATCGAGCTCTTCGCCGATGGCGGCATCGCGCAGATATGAAGGAGAAATACATCATGCAAACGTTCACGAAAGTCGGTCTGGACGCTCTTCTGACACCGGAGAATTGTGCCTTACTCCTCATTGACCACCAACCTTTCCAGTTGGCAAACGTAAACAGTCACGACCCCACAATCGTGATCAACAACGTCACTGCTCTCGCCAAAACCGCGAAGGCATATGGTATTCCGACGATTCTCACCACAGTCAATGAGGAACGCGGGGGACTAATTTTCAAGCAGGTCCAAGCAGTGTTTCCGGATCAGAAGACGATTAACCGCACTTTCATCAACTGCTGGGAGGACCGCCGGGTCGTCGAGGCGGTGAAGAAGACCGGCCGGAAGAAGCTGGTCATGGCCGCACTCTGGACCGAGATGTGTCTTGCAATGCCCGCTATCCATGCGATGGGTGACGGCTACGACGTGTACGTCGTCACCGACGCCTCGGGCGGCGTCTCCCCTGAAGCACACGATATGGCAATCCGCCGTCTCGTGGCTGCGGGAGCTCAACCCATTACCTGGCTTGGCTTGGCGGGAGAACTTCAGCGTGATTGGGCGCGCACAGAGCGCCTTGGAGAAGTCGCTCAGCTTTTTATCGACCATGCCGGCGCGACCGGTTCTGTGTTCTTGTGGGAGACGCAGCTGCTAGCTGCCCCACAACCCAAGGGTGCCTAGAAGCTTCCTGGCAGACGAGGCTAACCTTTTTTGCCCTCGGCCTGTGGTTCCAAAAACGAGTTTTTCATGGGTACAACATTTCGAAAGGAAGCGCTATGACACAAAGGGCAACGACCTCACTGAGCCTCCATTACCAGGTCAAACCCGGTCAGAGGGAGCAGGTTCTCGTCGAGATAAAAGGAATGCTTGACCGTTGTGCAAAAGAACCTGAATTCATCATGGCTATCATTCACGAAACTCCAGAACGGCCCAATCAATTCGTGTTCTACGAGCTATGGAAAGGAACACGCGCGGAGTTCGACGCAACCCAGGGGACGAAGCCTTACCGAAAGGCCTATATCGAAAACACCAAGAAATTTCTCGACAAGGTAGACGTTGAGTGGAACTTGCCAATCCTCGAATGGGGCACCAACCTGACGGGTCTTAAGCAGTCATGAGGCCGAAGGCGCCGGGGCGTTTTGAAAGGAAATACAGTTATGCCAAAAGCACTAGAGTTGCAGTTACCCGAGGCTACCGAACAAGTACGTCTATTTCATATTTCGGTTCCGCAGGAAGCCATTGACGATCTTCGGGCGCGCCTGCGAGCTACCCGATTTCCCAACCAACAGTCAGTCAAGGACTGGTCTCAGGGAGTTCCCCTCGCCCATGCAAAATCGCTGGTCGAGTATTGGGAATCTCGTTATGACTGGCGACGCTTCGAGACAGAGCTGAACTCGTTTCCAAACTTTCGGACATTGATTGACGGATTGGGTATTCATTTCATCCACGTACGCTCACCACATCCGGATGCGTTACCTATCGTGCTGACTCACGGATGGCCTGGATCGATTGTGGAGTTCATGAAGATCATTCGGCCCCTCACTAACCCGACAGAGCATGGTGGTCGCGCACAGGATGCGTTCCATGTAGTCGTTCCGTCTCTTCCGGGATTTGGATTTTCTGACAAACCAACCAACACCGGATGGAACCTCCCCCGCATCGCCGCCGCATGGAGTCTGCTGATGCAGCGGCTTGGCTACAGGCGGTGGGTCGCACAGGGGGGAGACTGGGGCGCGGGAGTAACGACCGCACTCGGGCATCTTGTTCCCCCTGGACTCGCTGGAATACATCTCAATTGGCAATTCGTGTTTCCAGCAGAAATCCCAGAGCATCTCAGTTTCGAAGAGCAGAGAGCGGTCGATGGTGCCAAACGCTTCCTTGGCGACGGCAACGGCTACTTCCGCCAACAAGCGACTCGGCCGCAGACGATCGGATATGCGTTGTCGGATTCACCGGCGGGCCAGGCGATGTGGATCTATGAAAAGTTTTACAGTTGGACTGACAACAGCGGCTCTCCCGAAGACGCGCTGTCGCGGGATCAAATGCTCGACGACATTTCACTCTACTGGTTCACAAACACCGCGGCATCGTCAGCACGGATCTACTGGGAGAATAAGGGCAGCTCATTTTCAGGAGGCAAGCTCACCTTGCCTGTGGCCGCAACCGTCTTCCCGCGAGAGATATATCGTGCTCCAAAGAGCTGGGCCGCGCAGACCTATTCGAATCTCATTTACTGGAACGAGGCTGAGCACGGCGGCCATTTCGCCGCGTTCGAACAGCCGGACATTTTTGTCGAGGAAATGCGTTCCGCGTTTAGAAAATTAAGGGATCAGCAACAGGAAGTCATCAATTTACGAGAAAAAGGAATATGAAGATCACGGCGTTCATGAAGGTCGTTGATGGGCGAGTTCAAAACCAGGAAGGGTCATAGCGGCTATTTGAATTTCGCAGGAACCCATACTCCGCCTTGGCTTCCTTCAGGATCGGGATATCGGGGGGGGCGGCGTTTTTTCCAGAGCGTCACTGCGGCAGCCCCATGCGCTTCAGCAGGTTGACAAAGCGCGAGTCGGAGCGTAACGCATCCAACGGATGGGCGATCTTAAGATATTGTAGGGTCCCTGCCTTTTCCGCATAGGCCTTTTCCAGCCAAGCGAATGCCTGCTCTTTGTCACCTATTACGGCATAGTCGAACGCAATGACTCCGGGATCTACATACCGTCGCTTGGCCAACCGCTCTCGCATTTCAGCATCCTTGGCATTGGCGGCCCGGAATCCCGACCGTGCATAAACCTTTGCGACTTCTTCAGTAATTGCCGCTTCTTCTGGATCGTTGTTGAGGGCCGCGCTTTTCTTCAACTCCTCTATCCACAAGTCGTACTTACCCATATCCTGGTAGACGAAGGCCAGATTGAAGTGCTGAGGAACGAAATTGGGGTCCATCTCAATTCCTTTTTTGGCCTGTGCGACGGCTAGGTCGTATTGCCCCATGACCTGATACTGCTGGGTGAGGTTGTTATTAAACATCAAGTTCAGGGGATCCAGTTCCAGCGCGCGCTTGATTTCAGCAAGTGCCTCTTCCTGCCGACCCATGGTAGTGAGGTAAAGGGAGTAAAGCTTATGAGCATTGGCGGCATTCGGATTCAGTTCCAGAGCTCGCCTGAATTCCCGCTCTGCGACACTCCAGTCCCACAAACCTTGGTGGGCAGAGGCCATGGTTGCGTGAGCATCCGCCAGCGTATCGTCGATGGTTAGAGCCTTTTCTGCGGCAGAGATGGCTTTAGGCGCTGTATCGTGGACCGATGCCGGGGCATAGTCGGGCAGAACATTGTAGTAGTCCGCCAGACCTAAGTACGCCAAAGCATAGTTTGGATCTTTTTCGGTGGCCTGGTTGAAGTAGTCCCTGGCCTTCTCCAGGGATTCCTGCGTACGCTTTTCCCAATAAAAGCGGCCCTTGAGGTAGAGCTGGTAGGCCTCGGGATCGTTGGTGCCGCCTTTCGTCGCCTGCTTACTAGTTTCGCCCGACAAGCGCTCCCGCAGCTTCGATGAGATGGCGCGCGTGATGTCTTCCTGGACCGCCAGAACATCGGAAAGTTTACGGTCGTACTGGTCGCCCCAGAGGTTCCGGCTGGTGCGGGCGTCGATAAGCTCCGCGCTGATGATGATCTGGTCCCCACGCTGGACGATGCGGCCCGTGATTACTCCCTCGACTTTCAGCGCGCGCGCGGCCGCCTGGGGGTCAACGTCACGCCCCTTGTAGTGAAAGACGGATGAACGGGACATGACGGCAAGATTCGGAATTTGGGACAGGCTGTTGATCAGGCTTTCGGTGAGTCCATCGCTGAGGTACTCCGTGTTGGAATCGTTGCCGGCGTTAACGAAGGGCAGAACCGCCACTGAGGAAATTTCCTGCTGGCTGCCTCGGCTGTGGAACAGAAAAGCAACGGTCCCTACCAGTGCTAATATCAAGCCTACAGCCAAACCCGCCACCCAGCGCCGCTTACCAGGGGAGGGCAAAGCCTCAGGCCCTGAAGGTTGAATCTGGGAGGTAGCATCGCGAGTAGTCGGTGTTAGCGCTGTTCCCACGGGGGACATTTGCGTCGCGACCGGCACGACCTGTTCCACCGCCACCACCGTGTTGCGGCTGGAATCCGTGTCCCTTTTCAGTCGCTGGAGTTCTGCCCGCAGATCAGCAGCGTGCTGGTAGCGCAGATTACGGTCTTTTTCTAAAGCCCGGCTGACAATGTCCTCGAGCTTGGGAGGCAGGTCCGGATTGAGCCGAAGCGGCGGTGATGGTGTTCGGTTCAGGATTGCATCGAAAATAGTTGCCGAGGTATCGCCACGGAATGGCACTGCCCCTGTCGCCATCTCATATAGGACCGCCCCAAAGGAAAACAAGTCGGTCCGGGCGTCTAGTTCTTTCCCCTTGGCTTGTTCCGGGGACATATAAGCCACGGTCCCCAGTGCCGTACCTGGGCTGGTGAGGTACTGCAGACTGACACCGGCTGTCGCATCGGTCATGGATCCGACAATCTCAGCGGTCTTGCCGGCCACCGGCGTCAGTTTGGCGAGCCCAAAATCGAGGATCTTGGCGTGGCCCCGCTTAGTAACGAAGATATTGGCCGGCTTGACGTCGCGATGCACTATGCCTTCCGTATGCGCGGCATCCAAGGCATCGGCAATTTCGATGGCTAGCGATAGCAACGTCTCGTTTTCCAATGGACGTCCTGTGACCAGGTGTTTCAGGGTCACTCCGTCCAAGAACTCCATGGCGATGAACGCTTGCCCGTCCTGCTCACCGATGTCGTAAATCGTGCAGATGTTGGGATGGTTCAGTGCGGACGCGGCTTGTGCCTCACGTTGGAAGCGGGCGAGTGTCTGCGGGTCGCGAGCCACCTCATCGGGGAGGAACTTCAACGCAACGAAGCGATGGAGCCGCATATCCTCAGCCTTGTAGACCACACCCATCCCCCCGCCACCCAGCTTCTCGACGATGCGGTAGTGCGAAATGGTTTGGCCGAGCAAAGGACCCTCGCTCTGTGCGCGATCATACTAGGAGCGGGGATCGGGCAAGTCAATGCTAGCTTCCCTCGCCACCACCGTTCAGTCATGACGGGCTGCCCGTTGCCACGACCATCCGTTTTCCGTACGCAGGAAATCCAAATACTGGGTACTGCCGCTCGGCGTCTACGCCGCGAGTAAGACTGCAATTTGCTCTTTCGTGCGAACCTGGACTACGGATCTGAAGGGCCGTCGTATCCGCTCAAACGTTGTTAATCCGGGTCCGATCAATACGCCGCTGGCGAGTCGGCAATCTGCAGACGTGATTGTGCGGATTGTCTCCACCGTCCCGATGGGACGTATGGGGGAGCCTGATGAAGTTGCAAAGCCGCCGTTGTTTCTGGCTTCGGATGACTCCAGCTTAATCACGGGTATTGAACGGTTCGTTGACGGCGGCAGAGCGCAGATCTAACCGCTCATCGGGAACATATGCCGACTGAGCGCAGAGTCACGAAAGTGCTGGGGATGAAGGGGAACGAGTCCGATCACTTGTAAATTAGGGGAACTGATCAAGTTTTATGGCGCGCACCGAAGTCCAGAGCGCACCTCGATTGCGCCATTCCGGGTAGAGCCTCAGCATTTTGTCATATAGGTCCCGCGCCGTGGTGGTCTGCATGACGAGGCGCTCGAAATCGCGGATATATTTCCGCGTTTCTCGAAGGATCCTAGGGCTGTCATCGTTCCCGACGCCCTTATGTCCGGCGATCACAGCGTGCGGCTTTAGCGACTCCATCTTATCCAGAGCAGCAATCCACTCAAGGCGCTTTTTCTGATCGGGGGACTCTGACAGATGGAGGTGAACGCCGTTGTAGGCGGCATCACCCGCTACGATCAAGCCGATGGACGGAACGTCAAGACAGGTTGTGCGCTCTAACCCAAGAAGGCCGAGACTTGTTCCCTGTGATTGTTGCTTTGCGACAGTGGGGAGAAGGCTACCTCTTCTCCCGCGGCGAGAAACGTCTTCAGGTTCTGGACAAGCGCACTGGAAAGCCCTTTAGAGTGGAAGTGCAAAACGCGAAGGGGGAAGCCCTCACGGCGAACGATCTGGAATTAGTGATTGTTAAGAATTGAACGGACGTTTAGGGCGTCCAACCTCCTGCTAGCGCCCGAAGGGAACCGACCGCTCGCTTCGGGAACTCGTCCCTGGTCGAACGCGCTTTATTTTGTTCAGGTGTTGTCTCTGGCATAGTCAGCTAATTGCTGGCTGTGATCGTTGGTAGGTGGGGTAAATACATGGGCAAGCTGGAAGGAAAAATCTCACTCATTACTGGTGGCAATAGCGGCATTGGACCTGCAACGGCCAAGGGTTTGTAAACGAGGGCGCGTACGTCTTCATCACGGGGCGCCGGGAGCCGGAGCGGGCTGCGGCGGCCAAGGAAATAGGAAGAAATGTCAGCGGAGTGAGGACGGCCATCGCCGGGCATGTCGGTTGGCGCTAGCTGATGTTAGCCTCTACTGATTGATCATGAAGGTAGACATCTCATTGAAGAATTTCCGGAGGATTTCTTCCGCTTTGCTTGGCAGCGAAGCCTCCCCCAACGCATTGTCCATCAGCCGCATCCAGCGGTCGCGGATAGTCTGATTGATGGGAAACGGCGAATGCCGCGCCCGGAGGCGGGGATGGCCTCTTTGTTCAATGTAAGTCTGGGGCCCCCCGAACCGACCGATCAGGAAGTCGCGGAGGCGCTGCTCGGCTCCTGGAAGATCACTCGCCGGGTACATGGGCCCAAGAAAGTCGTCTTGCGGGACTTGTCGATAAAAGGCGGCGACTAACCTTGCGAAACCTTCCGCGCCAATCATGGAATAAACTTCGAGCTCCGACATTCCTCTATTACCTTTCCTCCTCGAAAAGTTCGGTGATTAGTTCTTGACGAAAACTGTCGCCATGCTCGACGCACTTCGATCTCGAAGTGCGTCGACTTCCCGGACCTCAAGAGAACGGACAAGAAGTTTTGGAAATGCGGGGAAATAGCAGGCACCGTGACAGGGGCGAACAAACATTAAGTTGCTGATTTCTGAATCGATTACATCATTGTGACGGCGAGAAAGGAGCGTTCTAACCAACTGAACTAGGTCCCCCGGTTGAACCAGAATCACCGAAATGCGGGTGGTGGTAGGCGTGAACCAGCAATCTTCAGCTCAGTAATGATTGCACGAAAGTCAAAGACTGGCAAGGAATGACCGCCGGAAGAAGACCCTCGAAACCGTGGATGTGAAACTTCGGTCCTACGACCACATCAGGGCAAGAGCCGCCTGCACGTGGATCCGGGTGGTGTCGAGAAAAGGAATGCCGCGGTCAGTCACATCGCCTAGGATCAGCGGCAACTCTGTTCCTCCCAGAATCAAACCTTCAATGCGCTCTTGCTCTTTCATGCGATCAACAATTGCCAGCAGCCCTTGGCGAGTCTCGGCCAAAATGGCGCCCTTCACCAGTTCGTTCATGTACTTTTCGTGAATGTAGGCTTGCTCGTCCGGTTGGGGTACAACCAGTTCGATTCCTGCCGCGGAAAATACGCGGGGATAGAAATCCCCCAGCATGGTGAATCGAGTTCCAAACAAGCCGAGTCTTTTCAGTCCTGAAGCTCTAGCGGCATCGCACGTTGCCTCCACGATGCTGACCAGTGGGATCGGCGACTGGCGGCGCAGTTCGTCGAACACGATATGCGGCGTATTGGCTGCCAGCAGGCCGACCTGCGCTCCGGCGCTAGCCAGTTTTTGGATCTCGCCAACTAGAAACGTGACCATATTGACCCGATCGTCGGCTTCAATCATGTCGAGCAGCGTCCTCATGTTGATGCTGTTTATGACGATGGACGGATAGCTTCCGTCGGGCTTCCGCGCGCGGTGGGCGGCAATCAAATGGCGGTAATATTCGATCGTCGATTCCGGCCCGATGCCTCCGATCATTCCTAGCGTTTTCATTCCTCGTTCTCCCTAGGCGTTTTTGAGGCTTCCATTCTAGGATAGCCGGTCGGAATCGTAGCACCGGCTCGAGGTTTGGCGGGAGCGATGCCAGCTTGCCGGTGCCCTGCCCACTCAAGTAAGCTTCGTTGCGTAGAATCCTTGGTTACCCAAAGTTAATCGACGCCCACATGAAAGCCATCCAGGTAAAAAAGCCCGGCGGTCCCGAAGCCCTCGAACTCGTACACCTTCCCGTTCCGCAACCCAAGCCCAACGAAGCGGTGGTGAAGGTGGCCGCCACTGGCGTGAATTTTATTGATGTTTACCATCGCGAGGGCAGATATCCCGTCGCCCTGCCGTTCGTGATCGGCCAGGAGGGCGCTGGTGAGGTCTCGGCAGTGGGCGCGGAGGCCAAGTCGGTCAAGCTTGGCGACCGCGTTGCCTGGGCCGGCATCATGGGCTCGTATGCGGAATATGTCCGCTGTCCCTGCCGACCGCCTCGTCCACATTCCGCAAGGCGTAAGCGACCGCGAAGCCGCCGCAGCCATGCTGCAAGGCATGACCGCCCACTACCTGGTCTACAGCACGTTTCCGCTGAAGCGCGGAGACACAGCCCTGGTGCAAGCGGCGGCGGGCGGAGTCGGGCTGTTGCTGGTGCAGATGGCGCATGACATCGGGGCCCGCGTCATTGGCACCGCGTCGACCGAGGAGAAGGCCAAGCTGGCGTTCGAAGCTGGGGCGGACGAAGTCATCCTGTATACGCAGACGGATTTTGCAAGTGAGACCAAACGCCTGACCCAGGACCACGGTGTGGACGTGGTCTATGACTCGGTGGGCAAGACCACTTTTGAGAAAGGGCTGAACGTCCTGCGGCCGCGGGGCATGATGGTCCTGTTCGGAGCGTCGAGCGGAGCCGTCCCTCCTTTCGATCCCATCGCTCTCAGCCAAAAAGGCTCGCTGTTTCTTACCCGCCCGACGATGTCCCACTACACTTCCACCCGCGAGGAACTCGAGGCGCGGGCCAGCGTGATCTTTGGCATGATCGCGGCAAAAAAGCTGAAGTTACGCATTGAACATATTTATCGTCTGCAGGAGGCGCAGCAAGCCCACCGCGATCTGGAAGGACGCATGACAACGGGAAAGCTGCTGCTGATTCCGTAGACGTCTTGCTAGATGTTCGCCGGATCTGGTGCGGCAACCTGCCGGAAGAGTGCTACCTCTAAGAGGCAGGAGGATTCTCATGGCAGCGAACAAGAGTTCCAGTTCACGCAAGAAGTCCGGGCGCACCAAGTACGGCGAGGCGGCGAGTAAGAGCGTAGAGAGCGCCATGCATCGGGAGAAGCGGGGTACGCTTCGATCCGGCAAGGGCGGCAAAGGCGGCAAGGTGACCAGCCGCAAACAGGCGATTGCCATCGGTCTTTCGGAAGCGCGCAAGAAGGGCGCCAAGGTTCCGGCAAAGAAGGCCAGCTGAAAAAGCATAGAAAAGTCCCCACTCTTCAGGAAACGAAGAGTGGGAGTGGTCGTCTGAGAAAAAAAGTCTCCAGGCGTGTCGATCGGGCGGCCTCTCGTTCGACTTACAGGTAGAGAGCGGGAGGACAAGCGGGCGTTGCCTTGTCCAGAGGGTACGGATCATTCATTGAGAGATGCCGGGCACACTTATGCAACCATCTGATCGAACCACCACGGTTTCAACGGGAAGCCTCTGGACGGGCCGGATCTTCGTCGCGCTGATATTTCTGTTCATGCTCTTCGACGGCGGAATAAAAGTGTTGAGAATGGCGCCAGCCGTGGAGGGAACCGCTCGACTGGGATATCCCACAAGCCTCGTCTTGCCGATCGGCGTAGTCGGGCTTGTCTGCGCTTTCCTCTATGCAATTCCGCGTACGTCGCTTCTGGGAGCTATCTTGCTGACCGGTTTTCTAGGCGGCGCGACCGCTACCCAGGTGCGCGTCCAGGACCCGTGGTTCTTCTTTCCCGTTGTGATTGGCATGATAGTTTGGGTGGGGCCGTTCTTGATGGACGAACGATTGCGCGCACTGATCCCGCTACGAAGCCCGAAGGCGGCCTCCTAGGAGGTCGAGTCCGGGACGTCGCGAAATGAGGAGGGGAGAGATAAATGAGCAAAGTAAGGGTTCTGGCAGGCACACGCAAGGGCGCATTCATCCTGACCTCGGACGGCAAGCGCGAAAAGTGGGACGTCAGCGGTCCCCACTTCGCCGGATGGGAGATCTTCCACGTCAAGGGATCGCCGGTTGACCCGAACCGCGTGTATGCATCGCAGTGCAGCGGCTGGTTTGGACAGATCATCCAGCGCTCGAACGATGGCGGACAGACGTGGGAGCCCGTGGGAAACAAATTTGCCTACGATGGCGTCCCCGGGACTCATCAGTGGTACGACGGCACGCCCCATCCCTGGGAGTTCAAGCGGGTCTGGCATCTGGAACCGTCACTGACCGATCTGGAAACCGTGTACGCCGGAATCGAAGACGCCGCGATGTTTCGCTCGACCGATGGCGGACAGAACTGGCAGGAACTTTCCGGACTGCGCGGCCACGGTTCCGGTCCGAGATGGCAGCCCGGCGCGGGCGGCATGTGCCTGCACACCATCATTCTGGATCCCAGCGATCCGCAGCGGATATTCATCGCCATCTCGGCCGCGGGCGCCTTCCGCACCGGCGACGGCGGAAAGACTTGGCAGCCCATCAATCAGGGATTGCGTTCCGAACATATCCCCGATCCCACGGCGGAGGTCGGCCACTGCGTTCACCACATCACCATGCATCCTTCGCGTCCGCGCGTACTCTTCATGCAGAAGCACTGGGACGTCATGCGTAGCAACGACGCCGGCGACTCATGGACCGAGGTTAGCGGAAATCTGCCAACCGACTTCGGCTTCGTGATTGATGTGCACGCGCACGAGCCGGAGACCATTTACGTGGTCCCCATCAAGAGCGATGGTGAGCACTATCCGCCCGACGGCAAGCTGCGCGTCTATCGTAGCCGCACCGGTGGAAACGAGTGGGAGGCGCTTACCAAAGGTTTGCCGCAACAGGACTGCTACGTCAATGTGCTGCGCGACGCGATGGCCATCGACTCTCTCGACAAATGCGGCGTGTACTTCGGCACCACCGGCGGCCAGGTCTATGCGTCTGCCGATGCCGGAGATAGCTGGAATCCCATTGTCCGGGACCTTCCCGCGGTGCTATCGGTGGAGGTACAGACGCTGGCGTGAACGAATGAGTAGGCCTAAGTCGACATGATCAAAGTCATACTTCCGCCGCATCTGCGGACGCTGGCGCAGGTTCGCGGTGAGCTGGAACTCGAGGTTGAGAAGCCCGTGACAACGCGGTCTGTCCTTGATGCGCTCGAGGGTCGGTATCCGATGCTGCGCGGCACCATCCGCGACCACGTGACGCTACAGCGCCGGCCCTTTTTGCGATTCTTCGCCTGTGAGGAAGACCTGTCTCACGAATCGCCAGATGCCCCTCTGCCCGATGCGGTCGCCTCGGGAGCAGAACCCCTGGTCATCCTGGGAGCCATCGCCGGCGGCTAGTCAACTTGCGGGTGCCCCATTCTTTTCGCGTGGTTCGCGAAAAGAGTCGGTGGTGGGGAAACTAACGGGAGTCGAGACGAGGCGTTGGACTGGGAAACCGCGCTAGACTCATTTATCTGGCGCGAACGCTTTCTTGGCGCGATCCACCTTGTCTTGATCGGAACTTCTGAGGCAATGATCCAACAGAATTTGCCGCAACCCCGGGGGAATCGGGGTGTGATCGGGAATGGGAGTCCAGCTACCGAGAATTCGCGCCGCACCTTCGAGTTCCTCGTCGTTAAGGCTTCTGCCATCCACCGCCCCGATCAGCTCCGCTGTCGGATACTGGCGCAGGATCTTTTGAGCGATCTCCTCATATCCCGGGAATCCCGACCAGGGCCCTGCTCCGGACCCGAACCAGGCAAACGCACGAATTCGTTCATTGGTGTCGGGATATTGTTTCAGCAGAGCCGCATTGAGAGGTTTCAGGTCGGGAAAATTCGAAGGTGGATTGTACTGGCTCAGGGTTTTCGACCACAGATATTTCAGGCTGGAGGGCATGGTTTCGAGCCAGCGCCGCTCGTCAGCCGCTGACTTCTTGTGTTCGGACCGTATATCGTTAAAAAGTTCTCGAGCGCTGGTCATGCCCCGGGTGTCGAACCAGCGCAGCCAACGCTCCGGATCGCTATTTTCCCAGTCTCCGCTCCAGATCGAGCTGCCAATGGCAGCCCCTTCGTGGTTCCAGACCGCGGCAACCTCCGTCTTGTTCTTGAGGAGCGCAATCTCCGGGCCGTCCATGCATGCGCAATCAAAGGGACCACCATCGCGCTTCAGTGTTATCGCAGACTTGAGATCGTCAAAATCCTTGCGTTTCGACGACCGGTAAACCACAAACTCGCGTTTGAATCCTTCGCTGAAGACCACCATCTCGTCGGCTTGATCGATGAGTATGCGAAGCTCGGAGATCTGTTCCTGTCTGCTCCTCTCGCCCGCCACGAGAGAAACTGTCAACGCAACGAGGGCGAAAGGGACAAGCAGTTTGCGGAACATTGCCGAACTCTACTGCAAGTCTTGGGCGGACGTCTCATTACCTTGGTTTTACTGGGGGAAACGCTATCTTTGTTCAACCGGGCGCGCCTCACCCTCTTCGTGCATTTTGCGAGAGAGTGGGTGATGGGGATCATCCGCGAACGGGACGAAAATCCCGACAACAAGCGACCGTGGAATCCCGCTCTCCAAAAAACGGAAGGGTGGGGCACCCAGGGACTGCGATAATCTTGAAGCTCGAGGACCCAATACATGCGTACTCTGGTGGTGGGAGCAGGCGCGATTGGCGGCTACTTTGGCGGCAGGCTGCTGGAGATAAACAGGGATGTGACGTTTCTCGTCCGTCCAAAACGTGCCGCGGAGTTGGCCGGCCAAGGCCTAATAATTCGCAGCCCTCGCGGCGACGTGACCTTCTACAAACCATCTACCGTGCTGGCCGAGAATCTCCGTGAGACTTTCGGTCTCGTGATCCTTAGTTGCAAAGCCTACGATCTCGAAGACGCAATCACTTCTTTCGCGCCAGGGGTTGGCCCCGACACCGTCATCCTGCCCCTCTTGAACGGCATTCGGCACCTCGACGTCCTGGACCAGCGCTTCGGTTCCGACCGCGTGCTCGGGGGCCAGTGCTTCATCGCAGTTGCGCTCAAAGACGGAGAGATTGTCCACCTGGTTGAAGCGCACGAACTGTCGTTCGGTGAGCGGAATGGTGAGTTGTCAGAGCGCGTGCGGGCGATTGCCCAACTCATGGAAGGCGCACGATTCAATGCGCATGCCAGTGCCGAGATTCTGCAGGAGATGTGGGAGAAGTGGGTTTTCCTGGCTTCGCTTGCCGGCGGCACCTGCCTGATGCGTGCGAACACTGGGGACATCTGCGCGTCGCCGGGAGGGACCGACTTCATTCTTGGATTGCTCGACGAGTGTCGTTCGATTGGGGCTGCTGAGGGCTATCCCGTGCGGGAAGCGCAACTGAGCCGCTTGCGCAAAACACTCACCGCGGCCGGCTCAACGCTTACTGCCTCGATGCTGCGGGACATCGAACGCAACGCCGCGATTGAAGCTGACCACATCGTCGGGGACTTGCTCCGGCGCGGTGCCGCCTCGTCTCAGGGGAAGCTTTCGCATCTCAGTATTGCCTACACCCACTTGAAGGCCTACGAAGCCCGCCGAACACGCGCGCTTTGAAGGTAGAATCCTTAACGCTCAGGATCTTGACGGGGGCGAGGACTCGACAGAATCTCCCATGCCTACGCGACGGGCTTTCACTTCACGCAGGGCATAGATCGGCTTGTTTTGCGATTTTAATAGGTCCGCGCCATGACTTCACCTAGCAATCCGATCGAGATGAATTACATGCCGCTCACGAGAAAAACCATGGCCAGCTGCATCAGCAGTCCGTGTTCAGTCATGGTCGGCAGGTGCTGATGGAAACTTTTCGTATCCAGAAATCCGGCATCGCCAAAACCAAGTTCCGCGCCCGCCATGCCGAGCAGTCCAAAGAACTGGAGTGCTGGGCGCCCAGTTAGCCGTTCGCGGAGTTTTTCGAAAGCGGCAATTCGCGAATCCGCTTTCCGTTCGCGGCGAAGATCGCATTGCAGACCGCGGGCGCAAACGGCGGCACTCCCGGTTCGCCCACACCCGCCGGCGGCGCGTCGCTATCCACGATGTAGACGTTGGTCTTGTAGGGAGCTTCGTTCATGCGGGCTACCGGATAGTCATTGAAATTCGACTGCTCGATGACTCCATCCTTCGCCGTAATCGCTCCGCTCCGCACAATGCTGGTTCCGAAAACCGCGGCACCCTCGAATTGCGCCCGGGTAGCTTCCGGATTTACCACGATCCCGGCGTCCACGGCGGTGTGTACCGACGGGAATCTTCACTTCGCCCTGGTCGTCCACTTCCACTTCGACCACCGTGGCCACGTAGGTCAGAAAACTCCGGTGCACGGCAATGCCCATTCCAGAGCCCTTGCCCAGCTTTCGTTTTCCCCAGCCGGATTTTTCCGCGGCCAGTTCAACCACTCGCCGCATGCGGGCCGTATCCAGGGGATACTCCGTCGGCGCTCCGCCATAATTGTCATAGTCGGGTGCGGTAGCCTTGACGTCGACAATTCGCGCCGGTCCGATCAACTGCAGAAGATATTCGACCGAATCCCGTCCCGACGCATGCGCTAGTTCGTTGGCAAAGGACTGCGCCGCGAACCCGTGATAAATATTGGCCACCGAGCGGAACCATCCGATGCGGACATGGTTTTCCGCCGGCCCGTTCTCGACCCGATGATTGGGCAAGTCGAAGGGCAAATCGGTCCATCCCTGCCCGAGTTCGCCCCCGTCGCCGTAGGTCGTGTCCAGAGCGAAGGTGGAACCGATGGGAGGAAACACTGAACGCTGCAGCCAGGCGGTTGGCATTGCCTTTTTCGTCGAGCGCCGCCTTCATGTACATGGCGGCCACGGCGTGATAGTAGCCGAACTTGATGTCATCCTCGCGGCTCCACACCACCTTCACTGGCTTGCCCGTGGCTTTCGACAGAATCGCGGCCTCGGCGGCGTAGTCCGGTTTCGACTTCCGTCCGAAGCCGCCACCCAGCAGGGTCACATGGCAGGTCACGTTTTCCTTAGGAATGCCGAGCACTTCGCCGACGGTCTCCTGCACGGCCTGCGGGCTCTGCGTGCAAGTCCACACCGTAACTTTGCCGTCACGATAGTCGGCCAACGCGACCGGTGGCTCCATGGGAGCATGCGCCAGGTGCGGGACGTAGTAATCTGCTTCCACGATCTTCCCGCCTTTGGCAAACACGGCATCCACGTCGCCGATGTTCCTCGCCACCTTGCCCGGCTTGCGGGCTGTCTCCTGCAACTCCTTCTTGTATGAATCCGAGTTGTAGCTGGCGTTGGCGCCGTTGTCCCAGGCCACGTTCAGTTTCTTGCGTCCCTGAAACGCGGCCCAGGTGTTGTCGGCGATCGACCGCGACCCCGCCCAGCGGTTGAAAGTGATGCGGCGGGGTGAAGGGCTTGATGGGAATCGTTTGCTTTACGCCCTTGACCTGCAGCGGAGCTTTCTCGTCGTAAGACTTGACCTTGCCGCCCAGCACCGGGGGATGCTCGACCGAGGCATAGACCATGCCGTCGAGATGCGCGTCCATGCCGAACCCGGCTTTGCCGGTGCAAAGGTCTGGCCAGGTCGTAGCTGGTCGCGCCTTTGCCGATGTATCGCCAGGCGCTTTTCGGCTTGAATTGCAGCTCTTCTTTCTTGGGCACGGGTAATTTGGCGGCTGCCGAGGCCAGTTCTCCATAGCCGGCCTTGCGCTTGCTGGGCTCGATGCACGATCACGTGCAGATCGGATTCGCACTCTGAAACCGGCACACCCCACTTCTGGGCCGCCGCCTGGGTCAGCATCAGGCGCGCCGTGGCTCCGGCCTCGCGCATGGTCACAAAACCGTCGCGGACGGAGTGCGATCCATCGGTGTCCTGGTCGCCGTAGCGCGCGTCGCCGATCGCCTGTTCGAGTTTCACGCGCTTCCAGTCCGCATCCAGTTCATCCGCCAGAATGAGCGGGACGGAGGTGCGGCTGCTGGTGCCCATCTCCGAGCGGGCCGCCACCAGGTAGACGGTTCCGTCGGTATCAATTCCCACAAACACACTGGGATGCAGGATGGCGCGGTCGGCGTGCGAACCTGCGGATGTCTCCGCTGCCCACAGGGCCTCCGGAATCAGGCGCACGCTCAGGACCAGGGCGCCGGTGGAAACCAGACCCTGCAGAAAACCGCGCCGGCTGACATTCAGAATGTTGTCGCTCATGCGTTTTCTCCCGCGGCCGCCTTGATGGCCGCACGAATTCGCTGGTAGGTGCCGCAGCGGCAGATGTTTCCCGACATGCCGCCGTCGATGTCTTCATCGCTGGGCTTGGGCTTTTCTTTCAGCAGGGAAATGGCTTGCATGATCTGTCCGGACTGGCAGTAGCCGCATTGCGGGACGTTGTATTCGATCCACTTCTGCTGCACCACATGCAGTCCGTTCTTGGAGATGGCTTCGATGGTGGTGATCTCCTTTCCCGCCGGTCGCGCTGACCGTGGTCACGCAGGAGCGGATCGCCTTTGCCGTCCTGGTGCACGGTACAGGCCCCGCACAACGCCATGCCGCAGCCAAACTTGGTTCCGGTCAACCCCAACACGTCGCGCAGATACCACAGCAGCGGCAGATTGGGATCGCCGTCGTAGGAACGTTCCACACCATTGACTTTGATCTGCATAGTGGTTGTCCCTCCAGCCTTCTTCTCACGCTATTCTTCCAGAAGCGGCCGGTGGAAGTCTAATACAATACCGCTTTAGAAAGTGGGAGGGTAGCAATGGGTTCGAAATTGAGTGAGCAAGCTAACAGTTCGATGTCCGGAGCGTGCGATGGAATTCATCCACGATGACTTCCTGTTGCATTCGGAAATGGCTCGAAGGCTGTATCACGGCTATGCCGCGGATGAACCGATCCTGGATTACCATGCTCATTTGTCGCCGGCGGATATCGCCGACGACCACCGCTTCGCCGACTTGTGGGAGATCTGGCTGAAAGGGGACCACTACAAATGGCGGCTGATGCGCGCCAATGGAGTGCCCGAGGATTACTGCGCCGGCGCGGCGCCGCCCTATGAGAAGTTTCTGGCGTGGGCCCGTACTGTGCCGTACACACTCCGCAATCCCCTCTATCTTTGGGTCCACCTCGAGCTGAAGCGTTATTTCGGCATCGGTGAACTGCTCGATGAAAACAGCGCCAGCCGGGTATGGGACCGCGCAAACTCCGCATTGCAGAACGGAGACCTCACCGCGCAGGGGATACTCCGGAAATTCAAGGTGCGAGCCGTGTGCTCGACCGACGATCCCTGTGACGACCTTTCCTGTCACCGGGCACTCAATACCTCGGCCAATGAATTTCGGATGTATCCCACCTTCCGTCCTGACAGGGCTTTGTGGATAGGAGTTACGGACGAGTGGAACGGCTGGGTGAACCGGCTGCAGGAGGCGAGCCAGAGGGAGGTGTCATCCCTGGCCGATTTCCTTGATGCGCTCAAACAGAGGCATGATTTCTTTCATGCCAACGGCGGCCGACTCTCGGACCATGGACTGAAGCGTTGCCATGCCACGCCATGTAGCGACCGCGAGGCCGCAGTCATTTTCGACAAGGCGCGCGCCGGAACGGCCACGACCGGTGGCGAACAAGAACAGTTTGCGTCCTTCCTGATGGTGTTCTTTGGCCGCCTGGACGCCGAGAGGGGCTGGACCAAGCAGTTGCATCTGGGCGCGCTGCGCAATGTGAACTCTCGGGGGACCAGCGAGGCTGGCCCGGATACCGGCTATGACAGCGTCGGCGATTGGGAGCAGGCCGCTGCTCTAGGCGCCTATCTGGACCTGCTGGAACAGGAACACGCCCTGCCCAAGACGATCGTCTACAACGTTAACCCGGCTGACAATTACGTTCTGGCCACCGCCATCGGCAATTTTCAGGATGGTTCGATCGCGGGCAAATTGCAGTTCGGCAGCGCCTGGTGGTTTCTCGATCAGAAAGATGGGATCGAGTGGCAGCTGAACGCGCTTTCCAACACCGGGTTGCTGTCCCGGTTTGTCGGAATGCTGACCGACTCGCGGTCCTTTATGTCATTTCCGCGGCATGAATATTTCCGCCGCGTCCTTTGCGACCTGCTGGGACGGGAGGTGGAGAGCGGCGAACTTCCGAATGAGGAGAAGCTTCTGGGCAACATGGTCCGCAACATCTGCTTCAGAAATGCGCGGGATTTTCTGGGTCTGGAGCTTCCTCCGGCCACTATCGCCAGGAGTTGCGGATGAGCCATGCGCGATTCAAACCCCGTGTCTTCATTCGATGCGTCCTGTCTTTTCTGCTGATTTCGTTAGGGGCGAATTCCCAACAAGGCGCTCAGCAAAGCCCTGAGAGTGTAAACATCCAAGTGCAATTCGATCAACCCCAGGGAACAATTTTGCCCATCTGGAATTACTTCGGCTACGACGAGCCCAACTACACCTACGCGGCAAACGGCCAGAAGCTGCTGGGTGAGTTGGTAGCCCTCAGCTCACAAGCCTGCCTATGTGAGGGTACACAATCTTTTTACCACGGGCGATGGCTCTTTTTCTTTGAAGTGGGGATCGACCAACGTTTACACCGAGGACGCCGCGGGAAATCCGGTCTACAGCTGGACCATACTGGATCGGATTTTTGACAGCTTTTCACAAAGCCGGAGTAAAGCCACTGGTCGAAATCGGGTTCATGCCCGAAGCTCTGTCCACTCATCCCGAGCCCTATCGTCATGATTTTCCTCAAGGCTCAATCTTCACCGGCTGGGCCTATCCTCCCAAGGATTATAAGAAGTGGTCGGAAGTGGTTTTACAATTTGTCCGTCACCTGCGCGAGCGCTATGGCGATGCGGAAGTAAAGACCTGGTTGTGGGAGGTCTGGAATGAGCCCGACATCGACTACTGGAAGGGAACGCCACAGGAATATTTCAAGCTCTATGATTTCAGCGTGGAAGCGGTACTGCGCGCTCTCCCAGAAGCTCGCGTTGGAGGTCCGGACAGTACCGGCCCAGCCAATCCGAAAGCGGCCGAATTCTTGCGATCGTTTCTCGACCACTGTGCTCACCAACCGAACTACGTGAGCGGAAAAGTCGGCTCGCGCCTGGACTTCATCAGCTTTCATCCCAAAGGGTCTCCAAAGTGGCAGGGTGATCACGTGCAGATGGGCATCGCACGCCAGTTGTCCGCGATTGAGCAAGGCTTCCAGATCGTGGCATCGTTTCCGGAGTGGCGCCGCACGCCGATTATTCTGGGAGAGTCCGACCCCGAAGGCTGCGCGGCCTGCTCGGCTCGGAGCAATCCTCAGAATTCCTATCGCAACGGGCCGTTGTACGCCGCCTACACGGCCGAGACCCTGAACAACATTCTCTTTCTAGCCAGCCGGGAGCGCATCAATTTCCTTGGCGCGGTGACCTGGGCATTTGAATTCGAAGACCAGCCCTACTTTGAGGGCTTTCGCACCTTGGCCACCAACGGAGTGGACAAACCGGTGCTGAATGCTTTCCGGATGTTCGGCCTGCTGGGCAACGAACGCGTAAAAGCCACCAGTTCAGGTGCCTTGCGTTCCGAGGACGTTATCCGCGACGGCGTGCGCGGACGGCCCGACATCAGCGTGATTGCCACGCGGAAGGAACATGAGGTCGAGGTCCTGCTCTGGAATTACCACGACGATGATCTCCCTGCGGCGGCGACCACGATCGACCTGAAACTCAGCGGCCTTCCCACAAAAGCCAGCCACGGACTGCTCGATCACTTCCGCATTGATTCCGAGTCACAGCAACGCCTTCGCCGAATGGAAAGAAATGGGCTCGCCGCAATCGCCGACCGCGGAGCAATACGAACAAATGCAACGGGCGGGCCAGTTGCAGCTTCTGGGTTCCCCGGCATGGATGCCGATCGCACAAGGCTCCGCACATCTGCAATTTGCCTTGCCCCGACAGGGGCTTTCTCTCGTCCGTATTACGTGGGACTAAACCGGACCGAACCCTGTGTGCGGTTAACCTCGCTGCTGTGACTTTGATCACCGCGGAAAAATCCTGATCGCCGTAACCCTTGGCAATGGCTTCTTTGAAAATGGTGAGTGCGGAACTCGCAGTCTGAAGGTTGTGTCCGAGGTGGGACGCTTCCGCGATGGCGTACCCCAGGTCCTTGGCCATCAAATGCAGCGGGAAATTCGGAGTAAAGTCATTGGCAAAGGCGCGGGCCGCGGCTCTCTGCACCAGGCCACTGCCTGGAGCCCCGTGGGTAAGTATCGGGAGCGCCTTGGCGAGGTCCAGGCCGCCGGCGCCGATCATATATTCGGCTTCAGCGAGAGAAGCAGCTTGCACGCCGCACATGAAATTGTTGATGAGCTTCATCAGCGCTCCACTTCCGGTCGGACCGAGATGAATGAATTCGCGCCCCAGCACTGCAGAGGACAGGCTGGGCAATGGCGAGCGCCGCGTCCGATCCTCCGATCAGGAACGATAACTCGCCGGAGGCCGCATGGGGCTTGGTCCCGGTCACGGGCGCATCCAGCAACTCGCATCCTTGCTCGGCCGCCGCAGCGGCGAGCTCCTTGACCCATCCGACGGTGAGAGTGCTGCATTCAATGAGCACCGCTCCGCGAGGCGCCCCTGCCAGCGCACCGTTTTCGCCCAGCCAGACGCCGCGGGAGGCAACATCATCCGAGACCATGCTGATGATGATGTCCGCCTTGGACGCTGCCTCGCGCTGGCGACCCAGCGACAGATCGCGCCCGCGCTGCCGAAGGGCCCAGACTTGCCCGGATTTCTGTTGTAGACAGCCAAAGGAAAGCCCGCGGAGAGCACCCGCCCAGCCATCCCGCTTCCCATGATTCCCAGTCCGATAATTGCCACCCGCGGTCTTGCCATGATTTCACCCCAGTGCCTTTACGCTGATTAGATTCGGTTTGCCTCCGGCCACGCGCACCGGATTGCGCAAGGGCCGTCCAAAGCCTTCAATCGAGACTTGCATCACATCGCCGTCCTGCAAGTTTATGCCATCGCTGAAACTCAAGGCGTCAGTCCCGAAGAAATGAACGTGGACGTCTCCCGGCCGGCGATGGGCTTCATATTTGAAGTGATGGTGTTCGATGTTCGCCAGGCTGTGACACATCTCGGCCTCTCCCGTGCGGAAGGTTTTCGACCAGAGCAGCTTGCCGGCGCGCTCAATCTTCACCTCAACCGGCACGGAATCGAATTCAGGGTCCACCAGAAGTTCAGGCCCGAGCGCGCAGGTGCGAAGCTTGGACGCCGCCAGATTGAGATAGTTCGTCTTCTCAAATACGTGATCCGAAAATTCGTTGCCATTCGCCATGCCAATGCGGCACGGCTGGCCGTCGGGAGCAATCATGTAAATGCCGGCGATCTCGGCTTCCTCGCCGCCGTCGCCGGCGTATGGCGGGACATCGAGCGCATCGCCGTGTCCACGCAGGATCGTGCCCGTGCCTTTGTAAAACCACTCCGGAGCGGCGCCGATGGCTCCGGGCGCTGGACGCCCTCCTTCGATCCCCGAGCGAAACATTTTCATGCTGTCGGTCAGGTCCGCTTCGGTCGAGGCGTGCATACTCTGGCGACCGCGAGCGCTGCCCATATGGGTCAACCCGGTTCCCGAAACCAGGCAGCGCGCCGGTTCCGCGGGATGGTCAATGGGCGGCAGAATTCGCCACTCCGACCGCCCGCAGTAGATAGCATCATATTCGAGCAGCTCGCCCGTGGCCCGCTTCCGGGCCAGTTCGCTGAGCTTCACGCCGCCGCTGATGGCGGAGCTGGCCAATTCGTAGATCGAGCTGCAGCCGTCAAGCAGCCGCAGGTTCGGCTCCTCGACCAGAGCCACCCGCCTCGCATCCCCGCGTTTGAGTTGAACCAGTCGCGTCATGAGAGTCATTCGATGACTTCAAACTTTTCCAGCGCCGCTTCGTTGATGGTCAGGCCCAGGCCCGGAACATCTTTCATCCAGATCGATGAAGCCGTCTTTGGCTTTGGGCTCGCCGTTGAAGATGTACCAGAATAATTCGTTGCCAACTTCGACGTCGACGACCGGAAAATACTCGGCCATGGGCGAATTCAGGCTGGCCATGACGACATGATAGTTGTGCATCTGCCCGGCGTGAGGAATGACCGGGACGGAATACGCTTCCGCCAGCGCCGCAATCTTGCGGGCCTGCGTGAGGCCGCCCACGCGGTTGGTATCGAACTGGATGTAGTCCAGCGCGCGGGCCTCGAGCAGGTCGCGAAAACCGTAGGCCGTGAATTCGTGCTCGCCGCCGGCGATTGGAACTCGCCCGTACGACTTCAATTCAGCGTAGCCGTGCACATCATCAGGAATGACCGGCTCTTCCAGCCATCTCAGGTTAAAAGGTTCGAGGAGCGGCAGCATGCGCTTGGCGTAGTCGAGCGTCCATCCCATGTAAGCGTCGGCCATCACGTCGATGCCGTCGCCCACGGTGTCGCGCACGGTGCGCACCAGATTCAGATTGCGTTGCATGCCGGCCGCGCCGTCTGTCGGTCCCCAGCCAAAGCGAAGTTTCATCGCCTTGTAGCCTTCGGCCTTGTAACGCTTCGCCTCGGCGGCCAACTCGCTCAACTCAACGCTGTAGAGCCGGCTGGCATACACCGGAATGCGCGGCTTGGTCCTGCCCCCAAGCAGCCGATACACCGGCTGTTTCGCGGACTTGCCCAGAATGTCCCACAGCGCAATATCCACCGCGCTGATCGCAACCATGCCAATGCCTCTGCGGCCGAACGCCATTGTCTTGCGATACATGAGCTGCCAGAGAAACTCGATGTCCCACGGGTCTTTTCCAATCAAAAGCGGCTTGAGATAGAGGTCTATCACCTGCTTCGTGACCTGAGGCGCGAGCGCGGCATTGCCGATCCCCACCAGCCCGTCGTCGGTAAAGATTTCAACCACCAGCCAGCCGTGAAAAGTGAACGTCTGCATCGAAGCTTCCGGCAGGTTCAGCAGGTCCATGGGATTGGTGCAGAAATGTGGCGGCAAGGGGACTGTCTTTCCGCGCCAGCGCATTACGCGAGTGCGAATTTCTTTAATCTCTCATCAGGCTCCCGAATAACTCAGTTTCCGTTCCAGTTTCAGAGGCAGGACCACAGGAACGGTGGCAAGAATGATAACGAATGCGGCGACATGAAAAGTGCCAGCCAATGAGAATACGACACCGTAGCCAAATCCGTGGTCCAGCAGATATCCCACGAGTTGTCCGAAGGCGATTCCGCCCATCGCTCCTCCGAAACCTACCAGTCCGGCCACCGAACCGACGACATTGGCAGGGAAGAGGTCGGTGGGCAGAACCATCACCAGGGTTGACCACGACTGCTGCCCGAAATAGGCAAGGCTGAATATCGCGAGCGCCCATGCCACCGGAAGCCGCGGGACCAGCAGGATGGACGGCATCACCACCGCACTCAGCCCCAGCGCCAGTTTTCGGGCCACGTCCAGCGAGAACTGACGCCTGATCAAGTAGCTCGAAAACCAGCCGCCTAGAAGACATCCGACGCCGGCCGCGGCGTAAGGGATCCAGGCAAACGTGCCGACTGCCTTCACATCAAATCCCCGGGCATCGTAAAGATATTTCGGAAGCCAGAAAAGATAGAAGTACCAGGCCGCATCGCTAAGAAACTTGGCGCTTATCAGGCCCCAGGACTCGCGAATTCGCAGCAAATCAATCCAGTGAATTGTCGGCGTGAGAAGCGAGGACTGAGAAGCGAGCGCGAATTGTTCGCGCACACTGGATTCGGGATGATTCTCCGGCGAAAAATAGGATGAGATCCACCATCCACGTCCACAGCAACCCGAGATCCGCCGGTGACGACAAAAATCCATCGCCAGCCCGAATAGGCCAGCAGCAGGGCGATCAGCGGAGGCGCGATCACCGCTCCCACGGCGGTGCCGGCGTTGATGATGCCCATCGCGGTCGCTCGTTCTTTCGTCGGAAACCATTCGGCCACGGCACGGGTGGCCGCCGGAAAGCCGCCGCCTTCGCCCATCCCCAAGCAGAAATCTGCTTCCCATCAGCATGGCGAAACTTGTAGCCAGGGCATGACTCGCGTTGGCCAGAGACCAGAACGTCATGATGACGGCAAATCCAATGCGGGTGCCGAGAGCATCGACCAGCTTGCCTCCACCCAGGTACATCAACGCATAGGAAAGCAGGAATGCCGATTGCAGTGCGGAGAAGCGCTGGTTGGAAAGCGGGATATCTCGGGCGATCGCGCTGACCGCCACCGGAAGCGTCTGACGATCCAGATAGCTGATCGCGATGGCAACGCTAACCAGGATGGCGATTCGCCAGCGCAGCAATAGGGATGGTCCTCGATTCGGTCTGGCTGTGTCGTCACCGTGTCGCGCCAGATAGCTTTTGCTTTTCTGCGTCCGGGAGTTGAAAACTTCGAAGCTTCCGTCCGGATGAGCCGTCAACTCCAGATCATTGGCCGCATCGGGGCCATCGGGATTCGCGATGAACTCCGCCGCAACATTGTGCGCCGCGCCACCTTCTTCGGAAAAATGCAGCTGCCAGAGGTCTTCGAGGCCGGGCGATTTCCTGATGATGTCCAGCACCGACGGCGTGCCACCCTTCTTGGCGCCGTTGTCCATGATCGCCACGCGGGGGGCGAGGCCGTAGACGAACGGAGGGCTGCTGCTCTGCGCCCAGCCATGATGAGAGACGATGTAGATGTCGATCTTGCCGATTTTGTTGACCGGGCACACCAACTGCATTTCCTTGTCGTGTGTAAGATCGCCCAGGTCGAGGATTCTCAGTTTGCCAAAATTAATGAATGTGCCCAGGGACCGCAGGTTTTCCGTCGTGTCCGCCGGAAATTGCTCGGCATCCTTGCAATACGGATTGTCCTGCCCGGCCCGCGGCAGCGGCTTTTCGATCAAAGCAGCGTCTGAACTGACAATCGTGGCCTGCATTCCCTTGATCGGCAGAACATCTCCCGGCTTGGCGCTGATGCGCTTGTACTTTCCGGTTGCCAACACGGTCTGGTAGGCCTGCCAGTCTTTCACGGTCACTGCGTCGGTGGTTTCGCGGTTATCTCCGTGGTCGATGAATGTCCGTACTCGGAATGCGCACGGCCAGTTGCGGAACGCCACCCACGTGGTCGTCATGAAAGTGAGTAATCAGAACGTAGTCGATCTTGCTGATGCCTGCTTTTCGCGCGGCGGCAACAATCCGGTCGGCATCGCGGCCATCATTTCCCGGCCATCCCGTGTCGATCAGAAGCGATTGCCCCGCGGGGGTAACGAACAAAGTTGCCTGGCCGCCTTCGACATCGACGAAGTAGATGTGCAGGGATTTGTCGTTGTGCGAGCAGGCGCCGCCGAGGATGCGATCGCCAGTCCGAGACACGAGGACGGCCACGCAGGCCGCTCGCAGCAGGGAAGTGTTCCGATTGATTCGCCAGCCGGATAGGGAAAGATGCCAGGTCATTTGGTTCAGGCTCCCGAGTGAATTTCAAAGGATGAAGTCCGACCAGAGATCATCAACCCAGTTCTGATTGGCGTCAAGGAGCTGCTTCCCAGATACGGAGCTCATCTACAAGGCCCGCCCCGCGCTGGCGCCCGATGCCCATGCCCATTGAAAGTTGAATCCGCCCAGGTGCCCGGTCACATCCACCACTTCTCCGATGAAAAACAGGCCGGGCACTTTCCGGCTCTCCATGGTTTTCGCGGACAACTCGTCGGTGTCCACGCCTCCCACAGTTACCTCGGCTTTTCCGTAGCCCTCCGTACCCGCCGGAAACAGAGACCACTCGTGAATCTTGCGCTCCACTTCCTTGAGCGAGGCGTTGGTCAAGCTCTTGGGTTCATGGATCTCCAACCATCGGTCGGCTAAACGGTTGGGAAGAAATCTACGCAACGCGGTGCGCAGTGAGGCGATGTTCCGCGGTATGACGCCTTCGAGAAGCTCTGCCGTGATTCCTTGCTCCGGCGCCAGGTCGATGACGATGGATCCCGTTTTCTCCCAGTAGGACGAAATCTGCAGGATCGCCGGCCCACTGAGCCCGCGATGGGTCACCAGCATCTTTTCCCGGAAGCTCTGGCCGTCACATGCAGCAATCACTTCCGCAGACACGCCAGCCAGGTCGGTGTAGTGGCGGCCGTCTTCCGCACCGAACAGCAGCGGTACCAGTCCCGGCCGAGTTTCACGGATCGCCAACCCGAATTGTCGTGCCAGGTCATAGCCGAATGCGGTGGCCCCCATCTTCGGAATTGACAGCCCACCAGTGGCCACGACCAACGCCGGAGCGCGAAATTCATTGTTCTCCGGCTTTCACCACGAACTCGTCTGTTCGAGTTACTTCCTGAATTGCAATACTAGTAAAGAGCTGAACTCCCGACTCGCGACATTCTTTTTCGAGCATCGTCAGAATGTCTTGAGCGGAGCGATCACAGAAAGAGCTGGCCCAGGGTCTTCTCGTGATAAGGAATGTGATGCTTCTCGACCAGGGCCAGGAAGTCAGCAGGAGTGATAGCGGGCCAGAGCCGATTTCGCAAAATGCGGATTGGTCGAGATAAAATTTGCCGCCGAGCAGTGGATGTTGGTGAAATTGCAGCGTCCACCGCCGGAGATAAGAATTTTCTTCCCCAGGCGCTCGGCGCGTTCGAGGACCGCCACCCGCCGTCCTCGCTTGCCGGCTTCGATGGCGCACATCAGTCCGGCAGCGCCGCCGCCGAGAATCAGAGCGTCATATTTATGGATCAAGGGATCTCACGAGCCTGCAAACATTCGGGATAGCAGGATTGAAAGAGAAGTGCGTCGCCAACGAGACAATTGTAACCAGTTCGCCTATGGGCTCCAACCGATTCTTCGGAGTGCGTTAGTGCGGATCCTGCTTGGAATTCCCTACATGTAGTCAAACAGTGCCATAAACCCAAAATCCATGTGCAGTTGTTGATGACAATGAAAGAGTGTAAGCCCGGGGTTGTCCGCCGTGAAATCAACCTCGACTTTCTGATAGCCGCCAACCATGACGACATCTTTCATCACCCCGGAAGTCATTTCGCCGGCCAGTTGAGTAAGTTCGAAACTGTGGCGATGAAGGTGGATGGGATGGATGTCATCACTCGCGTTCTGCATGCGAAGGCGGTAGCGCTTGCCTTTCTCCAGCCGGAACATAGGTTGCATGTGTTCCTCTGAGAAGGCGACGTCGTTGATCGTCCACAGGTTGAAGCCATCCTGCGCAGCATTGTGCTTGGCAAACGTCATGTCGAAGATCTGGTCGGGCTCTGGGACCGCGGCCGCGCGGCCAAAGTGCGCATAATTCCAGCGAAACGGTTTGGGAGAAACCCACTGCGGGCTTGCCCTTCTCTCCGGCGTATTCGACCACGATTCCCATGCCGTGATGGCGATCGTCGTCCGCCAGATCGCCCATGATCCAAATCCCGGGATGATTCATTTCCACGATGGCAGAGACCCGTTCTGCCGTGCCCAGCCAAAGCCCGGGAACCCGCGTTGGTTTGGGAATTGTATTTCCATCGAGCGCAGACTACCGTGAAGGTGTGTCCGGGTAGCGCCAGGCTTCGAATTTCGGTCGCGCTTCCATTGAGGATATGGAACAACACCCGCTCGCCTCGCTTCACCCGTATCGGTTCGCCATGGCCCAGCATGCGCCCGTTGATGGCGAAAGAACGGTATCCAACTTCGAACCCATGAGGCGCGCCCTTGGCCAGCGAGGCTTTCATGGCGCTTTCTCCGGTATCTTTCAGGCTCTTTACCACCGTTGCCGGAGACAAGAAATCCATCGCCATATCTCCGCCACGGCTGAACGTGGGCTCGAATTCTTTCAAGGTCAGGAAGACTTCGCGGTCGTAATCGCCTGGATGGTTCTTCGGTTCAATGTATACGGGACCGACCAGGCCGCTGTACTGTCCAGCGCTCAGGTCCGCTTTTGCGCGGACGTGGGTGTGATAAAAGCGAAATCCGGAAGGCTTGGGGACAAACGAAATGCGCCGGCTTCCATGAGGCGCAATAAACGGAGTGTCTTCTTCCGCGGCCCCATCGACGTCGGTTGAAACGGCTTGCCCGTGCCAGTGCACTTGCTCGGGCCTATCGGTTTGGTTGTGAAGGTCAATGGTCACTTGCTGGCCTTCTTTCAAGCGCAGCAGCAGGCCCTGGAAACTGGCCGTTGTAGGTGGTCGCGGAGAGAATGCGATTCGGAGCAAGTTCGATAGGTTTGACCGCGATGGTAAGGGTGTAATCCGGAGGAATGCCGGTCTGAGATTCGGCGCCTTGCGGATGCGACAGAGCCGAATGGCCAAAGGCAGCAACCCGAGGAAGCAGGGAACTTCCCGCCATGGTACCCGCTGCCTGCAGGAATTTTCGACGCGAGTAGAGAGAATCTGGCATCGTGCTCTCGTTCAAATCAAGTGAACCGACGCTCTACTTTCCCGTGTAACTGATCCTCCAGATGGAATTCGAACCGTCGTCAGTAACCAGCAGGGAGCCGTCGGGAGCGGTGGTGACACCAACCGGGCGTCCCCAGACCTGCCCATTGTCAACCACGAAGCCGGTCATGAAATCCTCATATTCGCCGCTGGCGTGTCCGGTCTGATGCAGCGGTACGCGGATCAACTCGTAGCCTACGCGAACCGCCCGGTTCCACGAGCCGTGCTCCGCCGCGAAAAGATCTCCTTGATACTCGGCGGGGAATTGTTTGCCGTCATAGAAAGTGATTCCGAGTGATGCGTTGTGCGGATTCAGTATGACGTCCGGCGTGATGACTTTGTCTTTTAGCTCGGGATGTTTGCCCTTGTGCCGGGGATCTTGATGTCCGCCCATGTACCACCAGGGCCAGCCGTAGAATCCACCCTCCTGCACATGGGTGATGTAGTCGGGAACCAGGTTGTCGCCGAGCCCGTCGCGTTCGTTGGTTGAGCACCACAACTCGCCGGTCAGTGGATTCATTCCAAGCCCTACGCAGTTGCGAATGCCGTACGCGTAAACCTGCATGTCTGAACCGTCGGGGTTGAATGCCAGACACATCGGCGCGGTTCTTTTCCGCCGGCGTGGTGTCTGGGTCGTCGACATTAGAAGCGGATCCCACCGAGACAAACATTTTCTTGCCATCGAGCGAAAACTGAATATCACGTGTCGTGTGGCCTCCCCCGCCAGGCAAGTCCGCAATGTGTTGGGCCGGGCCGCGGGTCTGCAAATCACCGTTTTGATAGGGGAAGCGCACGACCGAGTCCATATTGCCCACATAAACCCACTCCGGGTTCGGGCCCGGGGGATAAAATGCGATACCGAACGGCCGGTTCAATCCGCTGGCAAAAACCGCCATCTGCACGGGCTTGCCGTTGCTGGTGATCCCGCGAAAGACTCGAATGTCGCCCGCCTTGGTCTCCGCCACGAAAATGTCGCCATTGGGAGCGGTGCGAATGATCCGCGGATTATCGAGTCCGGCCGCGTACTGCTCCACTTTGAAGCCGCCCGGAACCTCGGCCATGCGCCCTCCGGACGCGCCACAAGCTGTGGCCCGTTGCCCGCTGACTCGGTGGCGAAGGGAGTCGGAAGGTCTTTCAGCGTGATCTTGCGAACTTGTCCCGGCTTCTCATATCGGAAGTCAGTAAACGGCGGCGTGGGAGGCGGTGCATTCAGTTTCTCGGCCACCGGCTGGGCTGCCGGTTGGCGCGCTCGAGCCGCGCACTCTGGCGGTTGACCGAGTGATTGCACGTAGCTGACGATCTGCCAGCGTTGTTGCTTCGGTAATGTTGCCCACGACGGCATGCCGTTGGGTCACGTCGCCCTTGGTAATGAACCAGAAAATTTCTCCTGCCGTCACCGCCTTGATTCTTTCCGCCTTTAGAGGAGGAATATTCCCCGAGCCCTCGCCATTTTCCCCGTGGCAGCGGGCGCAGCGCAGATGGAATAGCGCCCTCGCATTTGGCGGCTGCTGCCCTTCGTAGGGATTCTGCAGTGCCTTTGCCGATGCCGGGGCATTATGGAAGTTCGCGTTTTGAGCTGAAGCCGGAGAGGGCAGAACTGCAGTAACGGCGAAAATGGCAAACAAACCCTGAAAGATGCGGATCATGGCTTTCAAACTTGTTCCTCCGTCTGAGCAACGAATATTCTCAAGATGTTATACCGAATGGAGGACGGGCGTCCTCGCCCGTCAGGCAACGACCTGCACCCGACGGGCGGACGCCCGTCCTCCACTGACCTTATAATTCAGTGCAACCAGAACTCCTGCAACCAAGGAATGAACGATGGGTTATCCTCTTCTCGATTTGACGAACAAAACTGCGGTTGTAATCGGCGGGACCAGCGGTATCGGACTTGCGCTCACCAAGGCGCTGGCTCAAGCCGGCGCGAACGTTGTCCCCTCGGGCCGTCGCGCCGAACAGTTGAGCGCTGCTGTCGCCGAGGTCACGACTCTGGGCCGGCGATCACTCACTCAGACTTGCGATGTCACGGACAGCAGCAGCCTGGACCACTTTCTGCAGGTGGTGACGGCGGAGTTCGGCAGCGTGCAGATCCTGATCAACTGTGCTGGACGCACCAAGCGAACGCCTACGCTCGACGTCCCGGAATCGGAATGGAATGGGATCCTCGAAACCAACCTGAACGGAACTTTGCGAGCTTGTCAGGTTTTTGGCCGGCACATGATTGAGCGTGGTTACGGTCGCATTATTAATATTGCTTCGTTGTCCTCGTTCGTGGCGCTCTATGAAGTCGCCGCATACAGTGCCAGCAAGGCGGCGGTAGCTTCGCTGACGAAGTCGCTCGCGATTGAATGGGCCAAATTTGGTGTTTGCGTGAATGCCATCGCTCCCGGAGTTTTCCGCACCGAGTTGAACACCGCTCTGCTCGATGGTACTGAGCGCGGCCGCGAATTCCTGCTGAGAACGCCGATGAAGAGATTCGGCAAGCTCGACGAACTTGGCGGAGCCGCGGTTTTTCTGGCTTCCGACTCCGCCAGTTTTGTCACCGGCCACGTGCTGACCGTAGACGGAGGCTTCCTGGCCAGCGGCGTCAACCAGTAGGAATCACGCGCGGACAGCAACGAGGCCGCCGATCCGTGGCGGATGGGACAATGCACAGGCAGGCCGCAACTTATGACTCTCGGTAAAAGCGCGGTAGATCGCGTGCTGTCTCACGACGAGGTACGAGAAATCGTGGCCCAGGCGGCTGCCGGCCTCATGCTCAAAGGCAAGCGTGTGCTGACCATCATTCCCGATGGCACTCGCACCATGCCCATGCCTCTAATGTTTCAACTTCTGCAGCAGGAGATCGGCACCCAAGCCGCTGCTTGTGACTATCTCGTAGCCCTTGGCACACATTCGTTGATGAACGAGACCCAGCTCACTCGTCTGTTGGGACATCCGGTCGTCAACGGAGGGTGCGGCAATGCCCGGGTCTTCAACCACCGATGGGACCTTCCTGACACTTTGGTTGATTTGGGTAGGATCCCCGCCGATAACGTTGCCGAGGCCTCCGGCGGTCTCCTGTCTGAACCAATCCTGGTCAAGATCAATCGTCTGCTTTTCGACTACGACCAGGTCTTGATTTGCGGACCCGTGTTTCCGCACGAAGTGGTGGGGTTTTCGGGAGGCAACAAGTATTTGTTTCCGGGAGTCAGCAGCGGAGAAATGATCAACCAGACGCACTGGCTCGGTGCCCTGCTCGGCAGCTACAACCTCATCGGCACGCTCCGCACTCCGGTTCGCGCGCTTATCGATCAGGCCGCCGGGAAAATTACAGTCCCCGTCGCCTGTTTCGCTCTGGTCTTGAGAAAGCAGGACGTAGCCGGGATCTATTTCGGCTCCGCACCGGAAGCCTGGAAAGAGGCAGCGGAGCTGTCAGCACGAGAGCACGTCCGATGGGAAGATCGTCCTTTTCGCCGCGTTCTTTCGGTCTTGCCCGAGATGTATGACGACATCTGGACCGGCGCCAAGGGCATGTACAAACTCGAGCCTGCCATCGCGGATGGCGGCGAGGTCGTTCTCTATGCTCCGCACATTACGGAATTCAGTTATACCCACGGAGCTTTTCTCGACCGCATCGGCTATCACTGCCGGGATTACTTTCTCAAGCAGTGGGACCGATTTGCCGACGTGCCGCGTGGCGTGATTGCGCACTCCACGCACCTGATCGGGCAAGGCACATACGACGCCGTCGACGGGCGTCGAGACTCTGCGGATAAAAGTCACGCTCGCGACCGGCATTCCCGAAGAACGCTGCCGACGCCTGAACCTGAACTACATCGACCCCAAGAGCATCAGGTTTGAAGATTGGCAGGGACGCGAAGATGAGGGCGTCAAACTGGTACCCCATGCCGGCGAAACCCTCTACCGGCTAAAAGATGGAGTTCCGGCTGGTGATTCTGGCCGCTACTGAACCGAACTGGCGACGTTGGAGAAAACGTTGTTGGCATTAGAGCCGACCAGTCGTATCGTGCCCACAACCAGAACGAGAATCACGGCCAGCATGACTGCGTACTCCGCGATGTCCTGTCCCTGGTCTTCGAACCAAATTCTCTGAATCAGGTTCCTCATGACTGACCTCCAAGGCTCCAAAATATTCTCGATTAGGAACCCATGATGAACGCATCGTGCTCGATTGTCAATTGCTCATCGCCGAATTCCCCGCATTTCTTGTGTCGTCGAAAGGCACGCTGGACGGGGCATTCGGAGGATTTGAAAGTTAAGCGTCGTAGGAATAACCGCGGTAACCCGTTACCGTACAGAACGCAGCCGCGAAAACCTAATGTAAAAGCTCCGCCGCGGAGCGCGAAGCATATTCCAGCACGCGTCCCGGGAAGCAGGCCCAGGTAAAGAGTGGCGGCCACGCTGATGGCCAGCGCCGCGCCTAGAGCGGGTGAAACCGGAATCGCCGGCAATTCTTCCCGCGCTTCACGCATATACATCACCACGATGATTCGCAGGTAGTAGTAAGCGCCCACGGCGCTGTTGAGCACGCCGATGATCGTGAGTCCAACCAGGTTGGCTTGCAGGGCGGCGCTGAACACGTAGAACTTGGCGAAGAAGCCGCCGGTCATCGGAATTCCGATCAGTGACAACAAAAAAATCGTTAGCGTAGCGGCAAGCACAGCGGTGATCGCCGTCCCAGTCCCGCGTAGTCGTCGAGCGTGACGTAACGTTCGCCGGCGCCCGCGAGGTGGCTGACCACGGCAAACGCGCCTACATTCATGGCCGCGTAAGAGGCCGTGTAGAACATGGCTGCGGGAACGCCATTGTTAGGCAGGGCGGCAAACGCCACCAGAAGATATCCGGCGTGCGCGATGGAAGAATATGCCAGCAGCCGTTTGACGTTCTGCTGCACCAGCGCGCCCACATTCCCCAGCGTCATGGACAGCGCGGCCGCGACCCAGATCAGCCAAAGCCGCCCGGGCGCATTGGCTTCAAACATGACCCGCAGCAGGACCGCGAACGCTGCTGCCTTGGGAGCGGTCGACATAAAGCCGACCACCGGCGCGGGAGCGCCTTCGTACACGTCAGGCGTCCAGACATGAAAAGGCGCCGCCGCCACTTTGAAACCCAGGCCCACGAACATGAACGCGATCCCGGCATAGGCCAGCACCGGAATCGGGCCCGATCGAAGTGCCTGGGCGATGAGCGAAATGCTGGTCGATCCGGTTGCGCCGAACGTAAGCGCCACTCCATAAAGGAAGAAAGCCGTGGCAAAAGAACCCAGCAGGAAATATTTCAGCGAAGCTTCGCTGCTGATGGCCGCGCGCCGCCGGAAACCGGCCAGCACATAAGTGGAAATCGAAGAAATCTCCAGCGCAATGAAGATCAGCACCAGCTCGACCGCCGAAGACATCAGGCACATGCCGACCGCGCCAAAAAGAATCAGCGCGTAATATTCCCCGGCCCTGATCTGCTGCACCTGCATGTACTCGAAAGAGCTGAGGATGACCACCGCAGTGATCGCGGTAATCAGGACGTGGAAGAAGGTGCTGAACGCATCCACTTTGATCACGCCCCAGAATCCCAGGCCGGGGAACTGCGACTGGTAGAGCGTTGCCGCAATCGCCGCCACGGAGCCGATCAGCGCGATGAAGCCGAGCAGCTTCTGGCTGCTGCGCTCGTCCACCAGCGGATCGAGCACCATGATCGCCATGCCAAACAAGGACAGCACGATTTCCGGCAGAATGCGAACGTACTCCACGCCCTGAGGTATGGTCTGGGTCATTCCAGCGGCACTCACTGGCCAACCACCTTGCTGGCCAATTGCGCGAACGGCGCCAGCGCGGTTTGAACTGCGGGATCGATGGCGTTCAGCCACAGCAGCGGCGCCACACCCATCACCAGCGCGGCCGCGGCCGCGGGCAAAAGTGCAATACGCTCGCGTGTATCCAGATCGGGCAGGGTTTCATTCACGGGATGCGTGATCTTTCCATAAAAAACTCGTTGATACATCCACAACAGGTAACCGGCGCTCCAGATGATGCCCGTCGCGCCCGAGAACTCCGTAGATCGCGCGATCCTGAAACGCTCCGCTAAGCACCAGGAATTCCCCGATAAAGCCATTCAGCAGCGGCAAGCCCACCGAGGCCAGCACCACGAACAGGAAGAAGCTGGCGTACACCGGCATCGAGCTCGCCAGCCCGCCGAATTCCGAAATCTCATAGGTGTGGCGACGCTCATACAGGATGCCCGCCAGCATGAACAGAGCTCCGGTTGACACGCCATGCGCCAGCATCACGAACGTCGCGCCATCCAGCCCGGCTTGCGTGAAGCTGAAAATCCCCAGCACCACGAAGCCCAGGTGGCTGATCGAAGAATAGGCGATCAGCTTCTTCATGTTGGGCTGGACCAGTGCCACCAGCGCGCCATAAATGATGCCGATCAGCGCCAGGATCATGACCCACCAGGCGTTGGCGCGGGCCTGGTCGGGAAATAATCCCAGGTTGAAACGCAGCATGCCGTAAGTACCCATCTTCAGTAGCACGCCGGCCAGCAGGACAGACCCCGCGGTGGGCGCCTCCACGTGCGCGTCGGGCAACCAGGTGTGAAAAGGAAAAAGTGGAACCTTGACGGCAAACGCGATGAAAAATCCCAGGAACAGCCACTGCGCCGCGCTCGCAAAATTCTCCACCTGCCCGCTACGGATCGCATTCTGGATGGTGACAAAGTCAAAGGTCCCGACTTTGGCATAGAGCCAAAGAATCGCCGCCAGCATGAACACCGACGCGATCATGGTGTACATGAAGAACTTGACGGCTGCATAAACCTTGCGGCCATGACCGTACATTCCGATCAGCAATGCCATCGGAATCAGGGTGGCTTCCCAGAAGAAATAAAACATGAACAGATCGAGCGCGACGAACACGCCGATCAGCGCAGTCTCCAGCACCAGCAAGATGATGAAGAATTCCTTCACCCGTTCATGAATGGATTTCCACGAAATCAGCACGCACAACGGTGTGAGAAACGTGGTCAGCACCACCAGCCACATGGAAATTCCATCCACGCCCATGTGGTAATGAATGTTGGGCGTAGGAATCCAGGCGCGATCGAGCTCATATTGAAACCCCGCCTGGCGCCCGATGGAAGTGGACCGGCAGATGCAAGGACAGGACAAAAGTGAACAGCGTGACCACCAGTGAAAATACCCGGATGTCGCGATCACGCCGGGGCAATGACAGCAGCAGCAACGCTCCCGCCAAGCGGGATGAAGGTCACCAGCGTGAGAATGATCGGGCTCCAGTTGCCTGCATTCATCGGGTTCCCATCCAGACCATGTAAGCGATCACTGCAGCCGCGCCGGCTGCGACCCATCCGGCGTAGGAGCGCAGGTTGCCGGACTGCATGTGCCGAACAGAGTCAGAAACCTCATTTGCCCCGTGCGCGCCGTTGTCCACCGAGGCATCGATCACGTCCTGGTCAATGCCGTGCCACAAAATCAGGGCGGAGCCGGCGATCAGCGGCTTGACGAACAACGCCGCGTACAACTCATCGATGTAATACTTGTGGACCACGGCGTCGTAAAGGCTCCCCAGCCCGGCAGCGATCTGCTGCGGTAACTGCGGATTGCGATAGTAAAGCTGCCAAGCCAGGACAAACCCGAGCAACCCGGCCAACACTGAAATCCCGGTGAAGATCAGCTCGGTCCCATGACCAGTTTGCGGTTCAGGACCTTCTGCTTCCTTCTCCGCCGCCAAACCATGGCCTTCAACGCCGGCCGCGATCGTCGAGTGAAATACTGGCCCCAGAAATTTGTCAAAGCGATTGCTGCCGCCCAGCGATCCCGGAACCCCAATCCAACCGCCAGTCAAAGAAAGTAAAGCCAGCACGACCAGCGGAATCACCATCAGCCGCGGGCTCTCATGAATCCCGCCATGTCCATGCCCATGCCCGTGGGGCGCGGGCGCCCCCGGCCGCGTCTCGCCGTGCGCCAAATTTCCCGCCGATTCCTCATGCGCTTCCGCCGTCCCGCGATACTCCCCAAAAAAAGTCATGAACCACAACCGGAACATGTAAAAGGAAGTGAGAAATGCCGTGAACAATCCGATTAACCAGTAAACCCAACTGGCCTGATAAGCCCGCCACAAGATTTCATCTTTGCTGAAGAATCCAGCAAACGGCGGAATCCCGGCGATGGCAAAGGTTGCAATGGTCATTGTCCAGAACGTCCACGGAATTTTCGTGCGCAACCCGCCCATCTGACGCATGTCCTGTTCGCCGCTCACCGCGTGAATGACCGATCCGGCCGCCAGAAACAGCAGCCCCTTGAAGAACGCATGCGTCATCAGATGGAAAATGCCTGCTGAAAAAGCCCCCACACCGCAGGCCATGAACATGTACCCGAGCTGCGAGATCGTGGAGTAGGCCAGCACCTTCTTGATGTCGGTCTGAGTGATGCCGATGGTCGCGGCGAACAAAGCCGTCAGCGTCCCGATGATGGCCACGACCGTCAACGCCATCGGCGCCCGCTCGAAAATCACATGCGATCGCGAAACCATGTACACGCCCGCGGTCACCATGGTCGCGGCGTGAATCAGCGCGGAGACCGGTGTAGGGCCTTCCATGGCGTCGGGCAGCCATACATAGAGCGGAATCTGGGCCGATTTGCCAGCGGCCCCAACCATCAGCAGCAGGCCGACTGCGGTAAGCAGTCCGGCTCCGCCGGTCTCAGGGCCCATCGGAATAACGCTCCGGAAAACCTGGTCGAAGTTCAGCGACCCGAAATGCTTGATCAGGAGAAATAGTGCGATCAGAAATCCGAAATCGCCGACACGATTGACGATGAACGCCTTCTTCCCGGCCGATGCCGCGGAATCCTTGGTGAACCAGAACCCGATCAGAAGATACGATGCCAGGCCCACGCCTTCCCATCCGATGAACATCAGCAGGTAATTGCTGGCGAGCACCAGGGTCAGCATGAAAAACATGAACAGGTTCAGGTAGGTGAAGAAGCGATAGAACCCGCCTTCCTCCCACATGTAGCCGACCGAATAGATGTGAATAAGGAAGCCGACGCCCGTGACGACCAGCAGCATCACCAGAGAAAGCTGGTCGAGATAAAAGGAGAAGTCGACCTGAAACTTTCCTGCGCGGATCCAGGTGGCAAGAAACTCGAGATGCGGGGTGCCAGCGAAGAGAACCGGGACGCGACAAACAGCACCATGGCAAATGCCGCGCCGCTGAACAGCAAGCGCCACGGCGGCAACGGTTTGCCGGGAAAACTTCTTGCCCAGGAAACCGTTGATGGCGGCGCCCACCAGCGGCAGCACCGGAATGATCCACAGATGCAAGTCGGGCGTCATAGTTTGAGCAGGTCCACCTGGTCGACGTTCAGAGTCTCGCGCGTGCGGTAGACCGCGATGATGATCGCCAGTCCCACCGCCGCTTCGGCCGCCGCCACCACCATCACGAAGAACACGAATATCTGCCCGCTCAGCGCATGCCACTGCGCCGCAAATGCGACGAACGAAAGATTCACGCCATTCAGCATCAGCTCAATCGACATGAAGATGCTGATGATGTTGCGCTTGATCAGAAACCCGGTCACGCCGCAGGCAAACAAAATCCCGCTGAGAATGAGGTAGTACGAGATCGGCACCATCAGCTCTCCTTCTTTCCCTGGTCGGCGTCGGGATGGCTGGCCAGGACGACGGCGCCCATGATGGCGATCAACACCAGAATCGAAGTCACTTCAAACGGCAGCAGGAAATTGTGAAACAGCAGCCAGCCAATTGTCCTGCGGAGCTCCCGGTAGCGCTCCGGCGGATACGGTCTGGCTACCAGTGCGCTCGATCAGCACCCATCCCACCAGCACGCTGCCCACCAGCATCCCGGGAATTCCAAACAGCAGCGCCACGCGGCTTCCCTTGGTTCGCTCTTCCTCTCCCGCGTTCAACAGCATGATGACGAAGACAAACAGCACCATGACCGCGCCGGCGTACACGATCACTTGCACCGCCGCCACAAACTCCGCCCCCAGCAGCAGATATTCCACCGCCAGCGACCCCATCACCACCACCAGCGAGAGCGCGCTGTTGATGGGATGCCGCTGCACCAGCAGGTTTACCGCGCCCGCCACGCACAGCGCTCCGAAGAACAGAAATACGATCAGATGAGTCATTAAACTGAGAACCAGAAACTGTGAACTGAGAACTGAGACTAAGCCCGCAACGCCACCACCAACGCCGTGACCACGAGATTCGCAATTGCCAGCGGCAAGAGAAACTTCCAGCCGAATGCCATCAGCTGGTCATAACGAAATCGGGGCAATGTGCCGCGCACCCATATATATACAAACAGAAAGCCAAAGATTCTCAGCACAAACCAGAAACACCGGCAGAAGCGCCTGCAAGAGTCGGCGGCCCAAACACCGGGCCATGCCAGCCACCCAAAAAGAGCAGCGATGCCACCGCCGCGACGGTGATCATGTTCGCGTATTCCGCCATGAAAAACATGGCAAACTTCATGGCACTGTATTCGGTGTGATACCCCGCCACCAGTTCGGTCTCCGCCTCCGGCAGATCGAACGGAATGCGGTTGGTTTCCGCATATGCCGACATCAGATAAATAAAGAAGGCGATGAATTGTCCCCCATAAAAAATGTTCCAGCGCGGAATAATCCACCAGAACGTTCCGCTCTGCGCGTCCACGATGTCGCGCAGGCTGAAGCTGCCGGTTAGCATCAGCACGCCCACCAGCGAAAGCCCAAGCGAAATTTCGTAACTGATCATCTGCGCGCTGGCCCGCAGTCCTCCCAGCAGAGAATACTTGCTGTTGGACGACCAGCCCGCCAGCGCGACGCCGTACACTCCGAGCGAAGTGACGCCCAGGATGATCAGCAACCCGATGTTGACATCCGTGATCTGCAGCGGAATGTGCAGACTACCGATCGTGATCCAGTTGCCTACCGGAATCACCGCGATCGAAGTCAGAGCGCACATGACAGCAATGATCGGCGCAGCGATATACAGCGGCTTGTACACGTGTGGCGGCGTCAGGTCTTCCTTGAACAGGAACTTAATTCCATCAGCCAGCGGCTGCAGCAATCCAAACGGGCCTACTCGGGTGGGGCCCCACCGGTTCTGCATGTGGCCCACAACTTTGCGCTCCAGCCAGACGGTGTAAGCCACCGCCGTCAGCAGCACAAACAGTGCCAGCACAGTCTTGATGAAAGAAACGATGATGAAGGTGGTGATATTCAAACGTTGTCCCAGGTAGCGCCGGCGTCCCGCCAGGCTGTCCTGAGGGCGTCCCGCCCTCAGCCTGTACGGCCTTACCCTATAATGTGTCGAAAGAGTTTTTCAGTCCGCTGCAACTTCAGATTCCATCGGCTGCCGGTTGTGGTTCTCCATTACCGAGTTCAGCGTCCGGGAATAGCGCCCCAGAGTACCCGAACTAAACAGATTGTCATTCGCGGGAACAATCAGCTCCGGATTCTGCGCAACTCCGGCCGTGATGCCCACCAGAGTCGTGTGCTGATCGTTACCCGCCAGCAGGTTCATCCGAGAAACTTCGTATCCGGGCACCAGCCGCTGAATTTCGTCGAGAATCGCAATCGGATCAAACGGGCTCATCTTCGGTTCTAATCCGTGCGCATCCAGCCATACCGCGTGCCGGTCCGCCTCACCCGATTGCGCCCCGCGCGATTGTCCCATGTCCGCAGCCTCGCCGCGGCCGAACGGAACCAGTTTGTGGATGTCCGCTCCCATCGCATCCGCGACGCGAACGATCATTTCAAAATCGGATTTGCTGCCGCTGACTTCTCCCGCCTTCTTCACCAACTGAAGATCGCCGCAAGTGTTGGTGAATGTGCCCGATTTCTCATAGGCGTTGGCCGCCGGCAAGACAACATCAGCCAAAACAGCAGTTTCGGTCAGGAACATGTCCTGCACCACCACGAAACTCTGCGAGAAAACAAATGGATCGATGCTGAACCGTCCCACCGGATTCGCACCCACCACGTAGAGCGCTTTCAGTTTTCCAGAACGGGCGCTTTCAACCATTTCCGGCAGGGTCAACCCGGCCGTTTGCGGAACTCCGCCCCACTCCTCGTGGAACTTTCCGGAGTCGGCAATGGAATGATATCCGGGCAGCAAGTCGGGATAGAGTCCCATATCGGCCGCGCCCCGCGAGTTGGCATAGTCAGCCAGGCAGAGGAATTTTGCGCCAGGAATGCCCGAGCCAAACTGTACCAGGGACGCGATATCCCCGCCGCGAATCTCCGCTCCAAAAATGACGACCAGGTTCTGCTCGCCCCGAAGCAGGACGCGCAGTTGGTTTGGGCTGAAATGCGCGGGCGCGTCGCCCGCGGCCATATGGCTGGCGATGGCACCCGCCGCCGACTCATCCCCCGCCAAAAACGCAGCGAACCGCCCCTCAGCACCCGCAGGAATCTGCAAGAATCCAGCCGCCTGTCGGCGCAGCTTGATGTCCGCAGAGTTCACTACATACAACTTCGCATTGTGCAGACGAACGTTATTCCGAATCTGCCAGGCCAGCAATGGATGCTGTTCGGTAGGGTCGTTCCCGATCAGCAGAATCGCCGGGGCGTTGAACACATCGCGCATGCTGGCGGTGGATTCCGGCTTGCCCCCGAGCGCTGCGGCAAAAGCAGGGAAGTCAGCCGTGCGGTGGTGGTCAATGTTATTGCTTTGCAAAACCACGCGCGCGAACTTCTGCAACAGGTAGTTCTCTTCGTTCGTGGTGCGATTCGACCCCACGACCCCGATCGCCTGTCCACCATGTTCGTCGCGAGCTTCCTTGAAGCGTTTTCCGATCAGGGCAAACGCCTCTTCCCATGTAGCCGGTCTGAGCTGCCCATCTTTGCGAATCAGCGGCTGGGTCAGGCGATCTTCGCGATTGGCAAAGTCGAAAGCGTAGCGGCCCTTGATGCAGAGAAAATCGCCGTTGATGCCACTCTTGTCGCGATTGTCTCCGCGCACGATTTCCATGCCGGTTTCGGAGCGGCGCACGCCCAGCGTGGTCTTGCACCCGTCGGCGCAATGGGCGCAGGTGGTGCCGACGTGGTTCATCTCCCAGGGACGCGTCTTATAACGATAAGCCCCGGAAGTCAGCGCGCCCACTGGACAAATATCTATGCACATGCCGCATTCTTCGCACTCCAGGTGGTCTTCCTTATTGGGTGCGATGATCGAACCCACGCCGCGGTTCTGCACGCCCAGCGCCCAAACGTCCATGCCCTCGCCGCAGACCCGCACGCAGCGATAGCACAGGATGCAGCGCGGCCGGTCAAAGTACACCACGGGAGACCACTGTTGCTCCTCTTTGTGGTTCTTGGGTTCCATGTACTTCGATTCCGCGGCGCCGTACGAAAATGTCATGTCCTGCAGTTCGCACTCGCCGCCAGCATCGCACACCGGACAATCCAGCGGATGATTTCCCAACAACAATTCCACCATGCCCTTGCGAGCCTGCCGCACTTCATCGCTGTCGGTGATCGCGACCATGCCTTCACTGATGACGGTCGTGCAGGCAGTCTGCAGCTTGGGCATCTTCTCGACTTTCACTAGGCACATGCGGCACGCGCCCTGAAGCGAGAGATTCGGGTAATAGCAAAACGAAGGTACTTCGATGCCTACGGTCTTGCAGGCTTCAATCAGCAAAGTCCCGGCTGGGGCCGTAACTTTCTTGCCGTCTACAGTGAGGTTCACATCAGCCATAGAATCGTCGTCAGTCGTTGGTCATTCGTCGTTGGCCGAAAATCGTTAGCGTTGGCCGTGTTAGCCAACGACCAACGGCGAACGACCAACGACCGGATTTTCTACGCTAGCACCGGTTCCGCCGCTTTCTCGAAAGGACAAGGCTTGCCGTCCAAATGATCTTCAAACTCCTGCCGGAACTTCTTAATGAACGCCATGGTCGGCATGGCCGCGGCATCGCCCAGCGGACAGAAGGTCCGGCCCAGCATGTTTTCCGACAGGTAGTACATGTTGTCGATGTCTTTTTTCACTCCGCCGCCTGAGTGGAAGCGAATCAGCGTCTTCTTCAGCCAGTCCGTACCTTCGCGGCACGGAATGCACCAGCCGCAACTTTCGTGCTGGTAAAACTTCATCGTCCGCAGGGCAAATTTGACAATGCAGGTAGTATCGTCGAGAACGACCACGCCTCCCGATCCCAGCATAGAGCCGGTTTTGGCCACGCTGTCGAAATCCATAGCGATATCAATTTCATCGGATTTCAACACCGGCGTGCTCGAGCCGCCCGGCACAACCGCCTTAAGCGCCCGTCCGTTGGGAATCCCGCCGCCTACCTCGAAGATCATCTTTCTGAGGTTGTATCCCATCGGCAGTTCGTAGACTCCAGGCTTTTTGACGTGACCGCTGAGACAGAACAGCCGCGTCCCGCCATTTTTCGGCGGGCCCAGCTTGGCGTACCGCTCCGCTCCGCCCAGAATAATGTGTGGCACGCTGGCCAAGGTTTCAGCATTGTTAATTACCGTCGGCCCGCCCCATAATCCGACCACCGCAGGGAAGGGAGGCTTGATGCGGGGGATGCCGCGCTTGCCCTCAAGCGATTCCATAAGCGCCGATTCTTCTCCCACTTCGTACGCGCCCGCGCCCCCGTGCCAGTAAATGTCGAAGTCCTGCCCGCTTCCAAAGATATTCTTGCCCAGAAACCCACGCGCGTAAGCGTCGGCAATCGCCTTCTGCACAATTTCCAAAAGATAGCGGTATTCGCCGCGAACGTAGATGTAGCCGGTCTTCGAGCCAACCGCCAGCCCAGCGATCACCACGCCTTCAATCACCGCATGCGGATCGTGCTCAAAAATCAGCCGGTCTTTACATGTACCAGGCTCGCTCTCGTCGCCGTTGCACAGAATATATTTCGGCTTCGACGCCTGCTTGGGTACGAATGACCACTTCAGGCCGGTACTGAACCCCGCGCCCCCGCGTCCGCGCAAGCCGGAGTTCTTGACCTCGTTGACGATGCCATCCGCTCCCATGCCCAAGGCCTTCTGCACCGCCTTGTAGCCGTCAAGCTCCAGGTAGCGATCAATATTGGTCGCGCCCAGACCAAAGCGCCGGGAGACGATTCTTACTTCGTCGGGATGGGAAACCAGGTCCGCCATGGGTCAATTTCAGATCGATGATTTTAGATTGCAGATTTGTAACCGACTGATCGCCAATCTGAAATCTGAAATCCTCAACCCTAAATTCCTACGCTGCTCCTTTCTCTCGCATACTCGGCCAGCACCTTGTCCATCTTCTCCGGTGTGAGGTTCTCATGAAAATCGTAATTCACCTGCACCGCCGGAGCCCAACTGCAGCCCCCAATGCACTCGACTTCTTCCAGACAGAACAGACCGTCGGGCGTGGTTTCTTTGTGTCCAATACCGAGCTTTTTCTCGCAGTGTTCCAGCAGTTCTTCGCCACCGCGCAGCATACAGGCAATGTTGGTGCAGACCTGAACGTTGTACTTGCCCCGTGGCTTGGTGGTCAGCATGGAGTAGTAGCTGATCACGTTGCGGACTTCGAGAGCCGTCAACTCCAGCCGCCCGGCAATTTCCTGGATCACTTCGTCCGAGAGGTATCCGGCCTCGTCCTGTGCGTAAAGCAGCGTCGGCACCAACACCGACCTCTTGGTCGGATAGTGAGTCAACATCTCCGAAAAGCGGGTCTCGAATGGGTCTGAAAATTTCATTGCGAAAACCTTAACCAACCAGGACACGAAGTACCACGAAGTAAAGCCCACATCGAAGGATCTCCTTCGTGAACCTTGGTGTACTTCGTGTTCAAGCTCTTACCGATCAATCTCACCCAACACGATATCAATCGACCCGATCGCCGCCACCACATCCGCCAGCAACCGGCCCTCGCACATCGTAGGCAGCGCCTGCAAATTGGCTAGACACGCTGACCGCATGTGGACCCGATAAGGTTTCGCCGTGCCGTCGCTGACCACGTAGTATCCCATTTCGCCGCGCGGCGATTCCACCGCCTGATAGACCTCGCCCGCCGGCACAGCAAAGCCTTCCGTAATGATTTTGAAGTGATAGATGAGCGCTTCCATTTGCGTCTTCATCATCTCCCGGTCAGGCAGGACAATCTTCGGCGCCACGGCCTTGCTCGGGCCTTCCGGCATGCCATCGAGCGCCTGCTGCACCATCGCGATGGATTCCCGCAGTTCCGCCACCCGGCACGCGTAGCGGGCAAACACGTCACCGTCCTGCAATACCGGTACCTTGAATTTGAATTTCTCGTAGCTGGAGTAGGGCATATCGCGTCGCAAATCGAAATCGACTCCGCTGCCCCGCAGGGTCGGCCCGCTGGCTCCCAGCGCGACCGCGTCTTCCGCCGTGATTCGAGCCACGCCCTTGGTGCGCATTCCCCAGATGGGATTTCCCGTTAGCAAATTCTCGTATTCATCCACCTTGGAGGGAAAACGCGTCGCGAAATCCTGCACGCGCTCGAAAAATCCCAGCGGCGGTTCCAGGGCCAACCCGCCAATGCGGAAGTATGAAGTCATCATGCGCTGTCCGCTGACCATCTCGAACAGCCGCAGGATGTCTTCGCGCTCGCGGAAGCAATAAAGAAAAACGGTCATCGCGCCGATATCGAGCGCGTGCGTCCCCAGCCAGACCAGGTGCGAGTTGATGCGCGTCAGCTCATTCAGCATCACCCGCATCCATTGCGCTTTGGGAGGAATCTCTAGGCCCAGCAGTTTTTCCACCGCCAGCACGTAGCAAAGATTGTTGGTCAGCGGGCAAAGATAATCAATGCGGTCGGTCAGCGGGACAACTTGCTGGTAGAACTTGGCCTCGCAGGTTTTCTCAATTCCAGTGTGCAGATACCCGATGTCGGGCATGATGCGCACAATATTTTCGCCATCAATCTCGAGCAGCAGCCGCAGCACGCCATGAGTCGAAGGGTGATGCGGACCCATGTTCAGGATCATGGTGCGGTCCTGACCGGGTTCGAGCGAGGGCGCGGGGGAAAGATGAGCCATGGCGGGACCTAGCGGTAGCCCTCCACCGGATAATCCTTACGCAGAGGATGGCCTTCCCAATCTTCCGGCATCAAAAGCCGCCGCAGGTAGGGATGTCCTGCGAAACGCACTCCAAACAAGTCAAACACTTCGCGCTCGAAATAATTGGCTGCCGGCCAGACCGGCGTCACCGAATCGAGTGCCGGGCTGCTGCCGTTAAGCCGCACCTTCAATCGCACCCGCTCTTTCTTGGGAATTGACAGCAGGTGGTAAACCACTTCGAAGCGCGGCTCCGAAGGAAACCAATCCACACAGGTGACGTCGGCAAGACAATTGAACTGGCAATCCGCATCGTCGCGGAGCAGCATACAAGCATCACGGATGAGCGACCGCTCCACGTAAATGCTCATCTCGTCGCGATCGAACTTCGCGCCCTCAACCGCAGCCGGATTCCAAGCCAACAGCTTGGTCACGGCCGGATGGTTCTTCAATTGCTCCAGATCGGTGATGGCGGATTGGAAGGGCATCAGACCTGGCCTCGGCGGGCTGAGGGTTTACCCCAGTCGAGTGCGCCCTTCTTCCATACGTAGAAGAAGCCCACCAGCATGATGCCGATATAAACCAGCATCTCCCAGAAACCAAACATCTTAAGATCGCGCAGAATCACGGCCCAGGGATAAAGAAAGATGGCTTCAATATCAAATAGGATGAACAGCATCCCCACCATATAAAATTTGACCGAAAAACGTTCTCTGGCGTCCCCGACGGGGGTCATGCCACACTCATAAGGAGACATCTTGGCGCGCGTAGGGCGGCGATAGCCGATCAGCCAGGACAACAGGACGATCACGCCCGCGAGGGCGCCCGCGACCAGAAAGTGAATCAGCAGTGGCAGGTAGCGGACGAAGTAATTGTCGGGCATGGGAAGAGCTATATATAATTCGCGCCAAGCGCCAAGTAAACATTCTAGATTAGATTTCGATACTGGTGGTGTCAAGCGACCGGCTGCCTTTGTTGCAGTTTGGTTAAAACTGTTTAATCGATAAGCACGATCTGTTTCGTGAGAGTGAAATTGTGATAGTGAAGAAGAGCGCATGATCTTCGGCTTTAACACCGACATTAAGCAGGGCGACACCGTCTACCACGTGCAGAGCGAGGCCCGCGAGAGCGAGCTTCTGCTGCAAACCCAGGTGTTCGTTCGCGGCCGCTGCATCGGCAAGCGCGCGACCCCCTACGGAGACAAGCTGGCTGGAGGTTTTTCCGACCAGCAAAAAGAGCACGGCCTGCGCGACCAGCATCGCCTGGTCCTCGATGCGATCCGCGACGGCCATCTGGACGACATTCTCGACAAGCGCGACACGCCCGAGGCGTTGGCTGCGGTCAAAGAGCTCGATGTGCAATGGCTGAACGCTAACTCCGTCCACTCCGACCGTAATCTGACCATGAGATTGCGGGTCACGGAAAGTGGCACTGGTGTACCTGGGGCCCGCCTGACCATCCGCTTCGCCCGTCCCGATTCCGCCCCTTTCTACGCCCAGGTGGTCACCGATCCCTCCGGTGACACAGAGATGAAGATTGAAGTCGATGAGTCCTCTCTGCCAGATTCCTCGGTCCTGGTGCAAGCCAGCTATTCCGGCCGTACCGCCACCCGCAAGTTTCAGCTAAGAAAAGTAGAAGCCTAGACGATGGATGACGGGTGTTCCGCCCGTCCAGCGGGGCGGGACGCCCGGCCTCCACAATTGCAGTCAGAGTCACAGTTGTCGCGTGGTCTCAGCTTGCTGCTTCGCCTCATACTTGCGAAAATCGTAACAATGAGAATCGTCATCAACGGGCAGGAGCAGATCTTAGCCCCCATCACCCTGGCCCTGCTCATAGAGCAGCTCGGCATGAAACAAGACCGCGTAGCCGTAGAGTTAAACCGCGATATCGTTCCGAGAGCAAAGTGGACAGAGACCAACCTGGCTGAAGGCGACCGCCTCGAGATCGTCCACTTCGTAGGCGGGGGACTTTCGTAGCGCCGGCGTCTCGTCAGCTGTCCTGAGGGCGTCCCGCCCTCAGCCCCTCCGGCCCCTAGCCCGCCCAAGGAACTCCTCTAGTCACCTAGCTCCACAAATCTCCCATTGACAGTCGCCGCTTCCCGCCTAAAATGTTTCAAACATTTTTTATCTCAAATGTTTGAAACATTTCCATCTGCTTAATGAAGGAGCACTTCACATCCCGCGAAGTCGTTGCGCTCACTAGCATCACGCTCCGCCAGTTGCAGTGGTGGGACGAGCGCCGCATTGTCGTTCCTGCACGGCAGGGACATCGCCGCCTGTACTCAAACGAAGACTTGGCCGAGGTCGCGGTTATTTGCGAGTTGCGCCGCCGGGGGTTTTCCCTGCAGCGAGTCCGCAAGGTAATGCGCTTTTTGCAGCGGGAGTTCAGCCAACGTCTGGCGGAAACCGTCACCGCTTCGTCCGACTACCATCTGCTCACCGATGGCCGCACCTTGTATCTGGAGACGTCTGCCCGGCAGATTGTGGACATTCTGAAGAATTCCCGTCAGCCGATGCTGGCGGTTTGTCTCAGCGACACCGTGCGCCAGGTTCGTGCCGTAGTCCGCAAAGCGGAAAAAAAAGCTAGCGCCAGCGCAGCGCAGGCGTCACGCAGAAAAGTGTCATAAGCAGGGAAGTTTGGCTCCAAAAAGTTTGGCTCCGGGGGAGGCGAGATGGTTGGAGAACTGAACGTCCTGAACGAGTGGATTCCCGAGCAGATGCAACCCGGCACTATCTTCGTGCTGGAGAACGCCGGCCACGTCGGCGAAAAGGAAGACCCCTACTGGGCCGTGCTTGCCTGCCCGGACTGCGGCACTCTAGGCCTCATCACGCGCAAACAACTAGCCGGCCTGCTGCCCGTAATCTGTGGCTCCGATCAGTGTTCAGTGCAGTTCTTTATTAATGATAGCGATATCGTGATCCGCAAACCCTGTTGAGCCCGGCAGGCACGACGGCAGTACAGCAGCTGACTGCTAGCAGCGAGTGTCAACTACTTTGCGCAAATCCGTCCAGATGTTGTGGTCCATATTGAGAAATAATTCGACTACTTCGGGGTCGGAACTGACGGCCGGCCCAGAGGCGGATTTCTTCCTGGCGGCGGCCAGAGATTGCGCTGGACGGAAAGGCAGGTCGGAAGTGATCGCGTCCAACGGTATTCGCCACCGCTACAAGCCTTGCCCCGAGGGGTATTTCCTCGCCCTTCCGACCCCGGGGGTATCCGCTGCCATCATAGTGTTCTTGATGGCTGAAGACAATTTCCGCAGGTTCTTCCACGAACGGAATTTTTCTTAACATTTCATATCTCGGGAACAGTGCTCGCGCACGACAGCCGTTTCAGGTGATGGCTTTCACGCCGGACACAAATGTCGATTGAAAGCCTTCCGCCAAATTCGCAGTACATACTAGGGTTGCAGCCTGTGGACCGGCAAGTTGCTTCGGTAACCACATCGGGCCAAGTTTGATAGGAGTTCTGCGCGGAAAAAGACGGAAGGTTTTCAGTGGCTTGTTGACCGTGTTCCAATTTCTTGTGGCCGCGCCGACCGAAAGCACCTTCCATAGGCCCTGCTGACTTCGAACCTTCGTCATCCGGGAAGGGCACGACTTCAGTCATGCCGTAATCCGCCGAAAATCTCTCCGGCTGGGCCTACGATCTACCCCTAAAGAGAACCAACAATGCTGGACCGTCGGAATCGGTTCTGCCGGGGCTTGCTCTTTTAGAGGCCCAAGGTCTATTGTTTTGCGCATCCAGAGCACGTTTAAAGGGAGGTCATGATGGTCAGGAAGTTATTCGCCCTGTTGTGTGCGCCTGCGATTGTGCTCGTGCTGACAGCGGCGGCTCCCGCTCAAGAGAAGACTCACAAGAACGAAGGCCGCTGGGAGGGCAATGTCATCAGGAGCAACCCGGAAAAGTCCACCTTGACGGTTCGCAGAGTCGACTCAAACATTGAAAAGATCGTTCACTATGACAGCGGGACTCGATGGGTCAGCCAGGAGCATGGCAGCAAGCAGTTCAACGTCATCGACCCGACTCAGGTCAAGGACAACGATCGAGTGATCGCCAGGGGCGTTTGGGACAAAGGTGTGCTTTACGCCACTCTAATCTCCAAGCGACTCTCCCACTCCGACTGAGTTCAAAGCGACGGCAGTAATGGGGTCCCGCAACATTGTTGATCTGATCCAATTCGAGGCGACAGCATGACAGCGCTCGCGGAATGGCAGAACTTTTACGTAATCGTCGGGTCGTCCGCCGGCGCCCTGATCGGACTGCAGTTCGTCGTCATGGCCCTCGTCGCCGACATGCCCCGCACACCGGTTCAGGCGCAGGCCGGCCACGTTTTTGCAACGCCCACTATTGTTTACTTTGGAACCGTTCTGATGCTCTCAGCCGCTCTGAGTGCTCCATGGCACAGCATATGCGGGGCCGCAGTTCTTTGGGGCCTAATGGGTCTCGGTGGAGTTGCGTATGCCATCATCGTGACTCGGCGCCAGCGAGTACAAACCGCATACCGGCCCGTCTTTGAGGATTGGCTTTTTCATGCAGTGCTGCCCTTCGCGGCGTACGCAACCCTCTCTGCATCGGCGTACGCGGCTCGCGCCCGTACCGTCGAATGCCTGTTTGGCGTCGCAACGGCGGCGCTGCTATTGCTCTTCATCGGCATTCACAACGCCTGGGACGCGGTTACTTACCACATCTTTGTAAACAAGCCGAAGCATGATCAGGCCAAGCAGTCTCGCCCGGTGAGCAAATAGATAGCGGAGTCGAGGTCAATGCCTGTAATCGGGCACAGCAGCTAATCGCGGTGCGCAATGTTCGCGAGAGCAGCAGATGGTATCGGCAGCTGCTCGGCTACGATTCACTTCCGGAACATCCCCGTCGCGAAGTGTACGATCGAATGCAGTACCGTGGTGAACTCATTCTTCAACTCCATGCTTGGGACAAGGACGCTCACCCCAACCTCGTCAACGCCGATGCGGCACCGCCTGGCCATGGCGTCTTGCGTTGGTTCGAGGTGGGCGACTTTGATGAGGTTGTCGAGCGCACCCGTGCGTCGCGGGCTCAGGCCGCCTTAGAACCGCACATCAACCCGAATCCCAAGCACCGAGAAATGTAGCTGCGTGACCCGGACGGTTACGTGGTTGTCATTGCAAGTCCGGACGGCGAGGTGAGTTCGTGACTCGCTTTCTCTCACACTAAACCCTTTCCCGTGCAAGCGCAGGCAACGGAGAACAAGTCTGAATTTCCAGTCGTCGGGCGTGGGGAGTGCTCGATTGGAGAAATCAATGCCGCAGCTAGTCTCGCGAGATCTCGTACAGCTTGTTTACCGTGTTCCAGTTGCGCGTAGTCGCGCCCACCGCAAGCATCCTCTCAAACACGTTGATGGACAGTTTCGTACCGCCAAAACCATTCGGGCAGTGGAGATATATTTCCTGACCCCGGCAGTGAAACCGGTCCGGACCAGCCGCAATTCCATCCAGTCCCTTTATGGCCGTCTTCTGTGGAGTAAGCGAGAGAAAAGTAACGTGCAACCTGCTAACGTCGATGCCGCGTTCCTTGAGGAAGGGATTATTTCTTAAGACTTCGCCAACTTCTTCTGCGGTCCGCACAATCACGGAAACGGACATGCTGAACCGGCGCAGCAACATCTCCTCAATTGTCCTGGGCAAATTGTCCGAGGCCTTCTTAGGCTCCTTGAAAACCACATTTCCACTCTGAACGTAGGTGGATACGCCTTCGAACCCCAGCTCCTCGAATGACTCTCGCAGCTGTTCCATCTTGATGATTTTGTGCCCGCCGACATTGATGCCGCGCAGCAGAGCGACGTAGGTGGACGGAATGCGGGGAGGGTCTTTCATTTTGTTCCGAACCAGTAAAGTAGCGCCGACGCTACAACTACGTGGTCTGCTTGCTTCGAGCCCGGTCCAAAGCCACCGGAATCTGTTCCACGATCTCGATTCCGAATCCTTCCAGGCCGGCAACCTTGCGAGGATGATTGGTGAGCAGCCGAATGCGCCGCAGATTCAGGTCCGACAAAATTTGCGCGCCGATGCCAATTTCGCGCTGGGTCTTGCGCTCGCTTTCGGGCAAGGCCGGCAGGCGCTTGTCCCGATGAAACGTCAGCGCCGTCCGTTCCGGCAGCTTCTCCACCGAAAAACCTTTCGATGTTTGGTGTAGATAGATCAGCGCGCCCCGGCCTTCCCGGGCAATCCTCTGCATCGAGCCCTCGATGGTGGCATGACAGTCGCAGCCCGTGGATCCGAAAACATCGCCCAACAGACAGTGCGAGTGCATTCGCACCAGCACTGGTTCATCGCCGCTTTCAATGTCGCCGCGCACCAAGGCTATGTGAGACTCGCCGCCCTCGACTTCGCTTTCGTAGGCGATCAAACGGAACTCGCCGTGCTGGGTGTCGATCAGTGCCTCGCCCACGCGATGGACATAGCGCTCGTGCTGCATACGATAGCGGATCAGTTCCGCCACGGTCAGCAACTTCAGGCCGTGAACCTGGCAGAACTCAATGAGATCAGGAACCCGCGCCATGGTCCCGTCGTCCCGCATGATTTCGCAGATGATGCCCGCCGGTACCAGCCCAGCCAGACGGGCCAGGTCTACCGCGGCTTCGGTTTGTCCGGCGCGGACCAGCACTCCACCCTTGCGCGCCCGCAGGGGAAAGACATGGCCGGGGCGGGCAAGGTCAGACGGCCGGGTAGCGGGATCGACGGCAACTTTGATCGTGCGCGCCCGATCGTAGGCGGAGATTCCGGTGGTCACGCCCTCACGGGCATCAATGGCTTCGCAGAATGCAGTTCCGTAGTTCGAGGTGTTCTCCGCCGTCATCTGCCCGATGCGCAAATGATCCAGCCGCTCCTCGGTCATGGCCAGGCAGACCAGACCGCGTCCGTACTTGGCCATGAAATTAATGGCATCCGGCGTTACCTTCTCCGCCGCCAGCGTAAGGTCGCCTTCGTTTTCACGGTCTTCGTCGTCCACCACCACAACCATCCGCCCAGCGCGGATTTCCTCAATCGCAGTAGGGACATCAGTAAACGGCGAATGCGCCATCATGATTGCTCGATTCTAGCAAACCTGTTAAAGCCTTCCCCGCAAACCGCTACTGGTGACCGGTCAGCAACTCTTCCGTCCCCCGGAAAAGCGCCCGCAACGCCCGCAACACCCAGCGCGCCAAAAGCACGATGATCAGCAGAAGCGCCACTACGATGGCCGCAGCCGAATAAGGGTGCTGGGTAGCAAACCAGGTCAGAAAGATCGCCAGGCCGTCCTCCCCCAAACTCAAGGCAGCATTGGAAAAAGGCTCGGGCGAGGCTGTTACGGCGGCCCGGGCAGCGGTCTTGCCGCCATGGGCCGCAAAGGCAATCAGGCCTCCGGCCGCGGTTGCCGCCAGCTGTTCCCAGGGCGACAACGCCGCAGTCGCGCGGTAAGCCAGCAGTGCCGCCACCGGCACCCGGATGAATGTGTGTAAAGTGTTCCAGACCAGATCGAAGGCGGGAATCTTGTCGGCGAAAAACTCGATGGCGAACAGCACGCCGCTGATTCCGATCACCCACCAGCTGGCCAGAATTCCGAGCGCGGGCGGCAGCGCCAATACTCCCAGATGGGCCAGCAGTCCCAGCGTAGCCACCGTGGCATACACGTTCAGCCCGGCCGCAAAGCTGGTGGCGACAACGGTCGCTACGATCTGATCGGCAGAGAATTTCATTACGCGGGTAGAATAGTCGGCCTGACCGCGAAGGCGCAGCCAAATTCTTTCGCTTTGGTTCCAAATGGACAAATAAGAATGCGCAAATAAAAAGGCCGCCGGTTTAAGGCGGCCTCCGCGTTCTCAGCCGTTCGGTTACAGCGTGGACTCGATTTCAAAGCCCCAGGCTTCAAGAAGTGGCTCAGGGATGTACTTGGAATTCTTGTTGCGCCGCGCCCATTCACGCAGGCGGGTGGATCGCAGGTATTGGTCCGGCGAAAGCTTGTACTCGCGCACAACCTGCTCGAATTCAGTGATGGTCGGGGTAATCGGCCCGATCGGCTCGGGCTTGCCCCAGTTGGGATTTCCACGTCGCTTAGCCATGAAGATTACGCCTCGTACCTGGGATAGAACTGCAAATAATGAACTTAAAAACTTAGATTCCACTGGCGCAGCAGAAGATTCACGCCAAATTCACGCAACGAAGCCCTACTGCCAGGATAACCCTGTGGATGACTGGAAGCTAATGATTCTAGGACGTTTGATTCGATAAGTCAATGGAAATATGATCTTATGCCGCTTTACCCCTGCGAGCTATATGTCGGAGATTTAATGACTTAACCGAGTCGAAACGTCCCACATCAGAATCCTTTGGGTCCTTTTCCTCCTGCCACCGCTTGTTCCTGCCTGCCACCGCTTGGTTTGGGTAGGTCATTTCACATGATGTAAACGCCGTGAATAGAGCTTCTTGCCCATTCCGCCGTATGCCGAAGCATTGCCCCTTCCCACGCCGAGTTACCCCGGTAACGCATAGTCGACGGCGGTCATTGACGGTTGCCACGGACCTACCTAGAGTGCGATAAGGAGGCAAAACCTGTGAGGGATATTTACGAGGTACTGCGCAAGAAACAGGCAGAGCAGGCTCAACTAGGCAAGCAGATCGAAGCTCTGCAGACCGCTGCGGAACAGCTCCGTGGTGTGGCCCACTTGCTCGACGACGAGCGCGAGGAAGCCGAAGGAGCCGCCGGCCGGGGCTGAAGCAAGCCGCGAGCGGTGCCCAGAGTACAAGCGTCTTATGAGTTTACAAGCGCTGGTTTTTTGTGCCGACGAGAAGGTCGTTCGCGTCCTGCGGCGGGTATTGAGTGAGTTGGAAATCGGTATGGAGCTTTGCGCCGATGCCGAATCCGCCATTCACAAACTGACCCGCGGAAGGTTTGAAGCAGTCATCGTGGACTGCGCAGACCCGGCTACCGCCTCGCGCGTGCTGCGCAGCGCCCGCTCCGCTCCGTGCAACAAACGGGCAGTGGCTGTCGCCATCGTCGGCGCCCAGACCGCGCTGGGAGACTCCCGCGACCTGGGCGCCCATTTCGTCCTGCACCAGCCGCTTACTCCGGAACGCGCCAAGACCAGTTTTCGCGCCGTTCGAGCCCTGATGAAGCGCGAACGCCGCCGCAATGCCCGCATCCCCGTCGAGACTCCGGTCACGATCCAGGTGAATGACGGCGCCGGCCAGCTGCGCGCCGTGAGCAGCGACATCGGCGAGGGCGGAATTGCCGTCCAGCTTGCCCACCGTCCGAAGAATCTCGGAACCGTCACCCTGCAGTTTTCTTTGCCGGGGACCGAAGACAACATTGAATGCGCTGGCGATGTGGCCTGGGAGAATCCCGGCCGCCAGGTCGGACTGCGCTTCCTGAATCTGGCTCCTGCCATGCGCGACAAGTTGAACGCATGGCTGGAAAGCCGCGCCCCGGAGTTTGAGCAGGATGATCCGCCCGCTCCGTGCAAACTGACCGACCTCAGCCTGGGAGGTTGTTATCTGGCGACCGCTTCGCCTTTCCCGGTGCGAACTCGCATCATCCTCTCCATGAAGGTTGCCGGCGTAAGCTTCAGAGCAGAAGGCGTGGTGCTGGTCATGCATTCCGACCTTGGCATGGGGATCGAATTCGCTCAAACCACCGACGCCGCAACGCAACGACCTGGAGAAATTTATCCAGGCCATGACCAACACGAACGGCTCTCTGCCTGAATTGCTGGTGGAACCGGAAGGCCTGGACATCGGCGAACCGGCTGGCCGTCACCAAATCCGGGAACGGTGTCGAAGACCCGTTGCTGGACCTCTTCCGCAAAAAGAGCGACCTTCCGTCCGCAGACTTTTCAGACCGAACTGCGCAAGCAACGAAGCCCCCATCCCAAAGCGATCGCCCAAAAGGCGTCCGTCTAGTCTTAAGAGCACGGAGCAATCCCTACGTCGCAATTTGACTTTCACACCGCGTCATCCTGAGGAGAGGAGTCTTCGCTTGCGAAGGGCTCCTGACGAAGGACCGATGCATTCCCTGGCGATAGCAGCGCCCTAAACTCGCGCAGTACGCAGATGGAGGGCGCGGAATGCACAGGTCCTTCGCTTGCTTTCTTCCGGCTGCGCCGGACAAAAGACTGCGCAGGATGACAGCTTTTCCGGATGCTGGGTTGTTCCAAACTGACCCAACCGTGCAGGATCGGAATTACTTCTGGGCCGCGTTGGTCGAGGGTATCTCGATCGGCGGAGGCGCGGGAGCCACGTACACGACTTCGCCCGGGCGAGTGTAGTGCAATTGTTCGCGAGCTTCCTTTTCGATGGTCTTGGGGTCGGTCTGAAGGGCGTTGATCTGCTCGGTGTAATGCTCGCTTTCCTTCTGCAGGACATCAATTTCGTGGCGCAAGCTTTGGTACTCGGCGCGCTTCTGCCGGTAAACGACCATGCCGTTGGCCCCGAACATCACGTGCAGAAACAGCCAGACCGTGAGCAGTGGCCACTCCCAAAGTGGCCAGCTCGGCGTCGAGAGTTGTACAACCAGGTTGAAGCCGGACGCAGCTTCTCCTTCACGCGCTGTCCGAAAGCCTCGGCCTGAGGAGCGCGGTCAACCAGCGCGTTGAGTCCGCGCTGGGCCCGGGGCACCACCCGGATTTTCGGTATCTGCTCTATTCGAAGATCCATTGTTTGGCGGCCGCGCTCAGTTTCTCCAGATCTTCCGTAGCTGCGGGCTTCCGTATACACTCGGACTACCGGTTCGGTCCCCGACAGACGGTAGCAAACCCACGAGCCGTCGGCGAACAGCAGTTTCAAACCGTCCGTCCGTACCACCTCAGTGATCTTCCGGCCCATAAGATCACGAGGCTGCGCACGCAACTTCCCAGTGAACTTCTCCTTCGCCTCCTGGGTCAAGTGAAAGTTCTCTCGCAGACTATAAAAGGAACCAACTTCGGCAAATAGGTCCTGCAATTGCTCACCCAGCGATTTGCCGCGGTTGGCCACCATCTCACAGCACAACAAACCCGCCAGCACGCCATCTTTCTCCGGGACGTGATGGCGAATCGAAAGTCCCGCGCTCTCTTCACCGCCAATCGCGATCTTGTCCTGCTTGATCAGCTCACCAATGTACTTAAATCCCACCGGGGTTTCGTGCAGTTCGATACCGTGATGTTTGGCAACGGCGTTGATCAGGTTGGTGGTAGCGACGGACTTGGCCACGCCATTCTTCCAGCCCCGGCTGTCCACCAGGTAATCAAACAGCAGCGCGACGATGTAGTTGGGCGTGAAGAAAGTGCCGTCGGCATCCACAATGCCAAAGCGGTCAGCGTCTCCGTCGGTGGCGATGCCGATGTGCGCCTTGGTGACGCGCAGCTGTTCGCGGCAGCCGTCGAGCAGGTGGTCGTCGGGCTCGGGAGCATGGCCGCCGAACAGCACATCGCGACAGTCATGCACGGTAGTTACGTCCACGCCGGCCTCGCGCAACAGGGAATCTGAATATCCCCGCGCGGCTCCCCAGAAGGGATCAAAGACAACCCGCAGATTGGCTTTTTGAATGGCCTTGAAATCTACGATCTCTCGCAGGCGCGCCAGGTAAGCGGCGCGAGGTTCGAGAGGCCGTGCGCTTGCGGACTTCGACGCGTACTTCGCTCTCGCATCGCCTGCATCGCTGGCCGTGATTTCCGCTTCAATTCGCTTCGTTACGTCGGGCAACGCGGGTGCGCCGTCTGGGGTAGAGAACTTGATGCCGTTGTACTCCGGAGGATTGTGCGAAGCGGTGAAATTTATGGCGCCGTCCGCCTTCTCCCGAATTACGGCATGAGAAATTGTCGGAGTCGGCGCCGGTTCGGCAATCAATAGCGGCGTGATGCCGTGGGCGGTGAGAATTTCGTCCGCCATGGAGCAGAAGGTCTCACCCAGGAATCGCGGGTCGCGTCCCACTATGACGCGTGCGCCCGACGCCCTTTGCGAGACCACGTAGCGTGCGATTCCCGTCACCGCGCGGCGAACGTTGGCGAAGGTAAACTCGTCCGCCATCACTGCGCGCCATCCCGAAGTGCCAAAATGAATTTCTGTGGCCATGTTAATCTCCCGATCGCGACCGGGTGCTACCCTGTCAGCCGTAAACTGAAGGGTGATTCTATATGACAGACAAGATACTCGTCCTCACCACCGCGAGTTCGCAGGACGAAGCGCGCAAGATTGGGCGCTCGCTGGTCGAACGCCTCCTGGCGGCCTGCGTGAATATTGTCCCTCAGGTCGGGTCAATCTACCGCTGGGAAGGTGAGGTAGAGGAAGCCGAAGAGTGGCTGCTCATCGTCAAGACCAACGCGCGGCGCGTTTGAACGGGTGCGAGATGCGATCAAAGAACTTCATTCTTACGATGTGCCAGAGTGCATTGCGGTCGCGATCGAGAGCGGAAGCATGGAGTACCTGAATTGGCTGGGAGAATCCGTGAAGTAAATGTAGGCGCGAGCGTCCCGCTCCAGCGTTTCCAATCCCGCTGATGCTAACTGATGAATGACTCCCGCACGAGCGGGACGTTCGCGCCCACATTAGACCGGTTTCTTCGCAGCCAGGTTGAGTCGCCAGTAATCCAGCAGAAACGGGGGATCATCCCTGGCCGCCAGATCCGCGAGCTGCGACACATATTGACCTCGCAGCTCTGCACCGGGCAGGCGGTCGAGATGGGCCCGTACAATCATCGTTCTTACGAACTCCTCATACTGCCGGCGACCTCCCATAACCGTGAGCGCCGGCTCAAGACCGGTTTCCACCTCAACGAAGCCAGCCCGCCGCAGCGTATCCGCGGCACCCTCTGCGTTTTGATAAAACCAGGGCGACGGGAAGCTGCCAGATATGGAGCAAATGGAGCGGTCGAGGCAAGCCTCGTCATCCGCTCTCGCAGCCGAGCGATATTTGCGCCGCCGCCACATTGCGCCTGCAACCAGCCACCGGGGCGAGAGTGAGCGATACAGGTTGCGGAACAGCCGATCATGATCCCTGACCCAGTGAAAGGCCGCGGTGCTGACGATTCCATCAAACCCGTTCTCAAAAGGCAGGTCCGGCAGATCGGCGGCCACAAACTGTGCTCGTTTGCCGAATCGAGGGTGCAGATATTCGCGCGCGGTTCGCAGCATGTTCTGCGAAACATCAAGAGCGACGACCCGGCCGTTGGGCAAGGCCTCCAGCAATTCGGCGGTCAGACGGCCGGTGCCGCAGCCCGCATCGAGCAGCGTCTCGTCACCATCCAGTTGGAGGCGTGCCAGGACCTTCCTCCCCCAGCTGACCTGCGGCCCGGACAGCCGATGGTATTCAGAAGAGTTCCACTCGCGGGATGATGTGGGCGAAGAAGGGGTCACAATTTCCTCATACTTGGATCGACTGTCTTGCATGTCCTGTAGGGACGGCTGAAAATGACACCGCGTACGTCGCAGGACCATTTCAGGCGTACCGATGGCACGCACCGGGTTTGTCAGCCTACCCGCCAATGAAGTGGCGGCTATTGTCATCGACCGCAGTGGTTTGATTCAGCTGGCCTAGAATTGCCGCGCTACACACTTGCCGACAATAAGAGTGATGTCGTCGTACTGTTCGCCGGGACTGAACTGGCGAATCTCGTTCACGATCGCTGCCAGCAAGTCCTGCGCAGACAATTCACGATGCCGGCGCAGAGCTTCCGTCAAGCGCTGTTCTCCGAATTCTTCTCCCGTCGAGTTGAAGGATTCGGTGACGCCATCTGTGTAGAGGGCGATTGAATCTCCGCACCGCAGCTGACATTCCCCGATGGAGCAATCCCACTCCTTGAACAGCCCCAGAACGGTGCATGTGGATTCCAGCCGTTCCACAGTGTCATTGCCGCGCAGCAAGAGACCACAGAGATGTCCGCAGTTGACGTAGCGCATGCGTTGCGCCCGGTCGTCGTATTCGGCGAAGAAAAGCGTGGCATACGAGCTGTCGCCGGTGTTGTCAAAAAACAGCTGATTGACCGATCGCAGAAGTCGTCGCGGGTCCTCTAGGGCAATGATGCGCTGGCTGCGAAGATTGGCCTGCAGATTCGCCATCAACAGAGCCCCGGCAATTCCTTTTCCGGAGATGTCGCCCAGCACCAGCGCGATCCGATCCTGACCCAGATGCAGGAAGTCGTAGTAGTCGCCACCCACCTGGCGAGCCTGAATGCAGATGCCCGCGTAGTCGAGTGTTTTCAGGGGTGGAAAGGTCTGGGGGAAGAGTCTCGCCTGTACCTGTTTGGCGATCTCCAGTTCGTGAGCAGAGCGACGTTCGGATTCAAGCTTCGCTGCCGTAGCCCGCCGTTGGGCCTCCACCGCCTGGGTCATTTCGTCGAAGCTCACCAGGGCGAAGGAATTTTTATCAATGTCCTCGAAGCGGGTAAATACTCCGCCCCAAACCGGTGATTGTTTGCCCAGCAGCAACGAGGGAGCCCCGTCGGGCAGAGTCGTCTGCCCGCTGCTGATACTTGACACGCCTTAGACGCGGAACATGACGAAAGCGAACTCCGCGCTTTCTCCACTGGCTGTAGGTAGCCACGACATCTTCCGCCACAAACGCGACCGGCGTGGGTTGGCCGATCAGTTTGTACTCATCCGAGTCGGGTTCGGGCGCGATCAGGGTGAGCACGGCGGTGCCATGCGGAGGCGCAACACCTACCCAGCGCTGTCCGGATTGAAGGCGGACATCAAAGGCCAGGTTAAATCCGAGCTGATCCAGGTAGAACCGCAGGCTTCGGTCCTGATCGCGGACGAAAACGTTGACCGCGTACACGCCGAGGTAGGGGAGGTCGCGGTCTGGCGGTAGCTCGGCCATGGCCCGCTATTATAAGACGTCAAGATTGCGATCAGAGATTGGGATAGGCGACGGTTTACTTTCAGATCGCTGCCAGCGCCTGATCGAGATCGTCCATGATGTCTTCCACGTTTTCAATTCCCACGGAGATGCGGACCAGGCCGTCTGTAATTCCGATTTCGCGCCGCCCCTTTTCACCGAGCGCGGCGTGGGTCATGGTGGCGGGATGCGAGATCAGGGTCTCGACTCCGCCCAGGGATTCCGCCAGCGAACATACGCGCACTTTCTTCAGCATCTTGTTGGCGTTGGAGCGCGATCCGGTTTCAAAGGTGATCATCGAGCCAAAGCCGGTCATCTGTTGTTGCGCCAGATCGTGTTGCGGATGTTCCGGAAGGCCGGGGTAGAAAACTTTCTTCACCTTCTTATGGCGCGCCAGAAACTCGGCGACAATCCTGCCGCTGCGATCGTGCTGCTCCATGCGGACGGCCAGCGTCTTTACTCCTCGCAGAACGAGCCAGCACTCGAACGGAGAGAGAATCGCTCCCGCGGCTTTCTGCACGAAAGCCAGCTTCTCAGCCTGTTCCTTGGTCGTGCAGACCACAACGCCGCCCAGGCCGTCGCTGTGTCCATTCAGGAATTTTGTGGTCGAGTGGACCACCATGTCGGCTCCCAGAGCAATCGGCTGCTGAAAGTATGGCGACATGAAAGTGTTGTCCACGACCAGTTCCACTTTCTTGCGCCGGCACACTTGGCTGATGGCTGCAATGTCGCTGAGCGACATGAGCGGGTTGGTGGGTGTCTCGATATACACCATGCGCGTGTTTTTCCGAATGGCGCGCTCGACATTCTTCGCGTCGGAGGTGTCGACGTAGGTAAATTCCATCCCGAAATTTGCCAGGACCTGGTTGAACAGGCGCGGCACGCCTCCATAGAGATCGTTGCCGCAGACCACATGATCGCCGGACTTGTACATGGTGCAGATGGCGTTGATGGCAGCCATTCCGCTGGCGAAGACACGAGATGCAATTCCCCCTTCGAGGGCTGCCAGATTTTCTTCCAGGCGGGTGCGCGTAGGATTGGAAACGCGAGCGTATTCGTAGCCCTTGTTTTTGCCCAGTTCCTGCTGCACATACGTGGACGTGGGATAGATGGGAACGGCTACCGCGCCGGTCTCAGGGTCGGGTTCCTGTCCGGCATGAATGGCGCGCGTGGCAAAACCGGGTTGTTTATTCTTGGCCATAAGTTGAAGATACCGGGTCAGGAGTGAGAACAGAGAACAAGAAACTGAAAACTGAATTTCCAAACGACCAATAGCTGTCGTCAAATTCCACCTTCGAAAATCTTTTTCGACAGATATCGTTCGGCGGAATCGGGAATCATGGTGACAACCCGCTTGCCAGATCCCAGCCAGCCAGCCACCCGCACCGCAGCCACGACATTGGCTCCGCCGCTCGAACCGGACAGCACGCCTTCGCGCGCCGCCAGTTCTTTCACCATGCCGAAGGCATCCGTCGTCGGTGACCATGAGCACTTCGTCGCACACCGAAGCGGTCAAAATTTCCTGGGATAAAGCTGGCCCCGATGCCTTCCACCTTGTGCGGCCCTGGTTTGCCACCGCCAAGGATCGAGCCTTGCGTCTCCACCGCATACGCCAGCACGCTGGGCAGCCGTTCCTTCATGAAACGGGCCACCCCGGTAAACGTGCCGGCGGTCCCGGCGCCAATGACCAGGGCATCGATGCGGCCCTCCATCTGTTCGAAGATTTCCGGGGCCGTGGTTTCGTAGTGATAGTCGGGGTTCGCGGGATTCTCGAACTGGCCCGCCATGAATGCGCCGCCGGTGGCCGCCGTGAACTCATTGGCCCGGCGGATTGCGCCCGGCATGCCCTCGGCGTCCGGAGTGCGGGTTACCTCGGCACCCAGCGCGCGCATGATCGCTACTTTTTCTTCGGAGAAACGTTCGGGAACAAACAAGGCAACTTTGTAACCGCGCTGCACCCCGATCAGCGCCAGGCCGATGCCGGTGTTGCCGGCGGTGGCTTCGACGATTGTGCCTCCGGGCCTGAGTTGACCGTCGGCTTCGGCGCGCAGAATGATTCCACTAGCGGCACGATCTTTCACGCTGCCGCCGGGATTCAGGTATTCCAGCTTGGCGTAGACCCCGGCGGCATCATCTGGAACCAGCTTCTTCAATTGCAGGATGGGAGTGTCGCCGACCAGTTGAGAAATGTCGTCGGTGACACGCAGGCGTTTCCCTGCGATGCTTTTTGTCTGCACCCTACAGGGTACGGAAGCGCGAGCAGAGCGTCAATTGGGAAGACGCCTCATCGGCCGTCAGCTTTCAGTGAAATCAGAATGCTGAGGGAGCTGAGAGCTGATTGCTGAAAGCTTCTGTTAGTTTCCCCCGCCGGCGGCTTGCTCCTGGCCGGCGTAGTAGCCGCTGCGGGTTCTTACCGTGAGCTTGCCGTGTCCGGAGGCGCGGGCTTCGACCCGGATGGCGCGATATCCGCCCGCGCGTCTTGGGTGTGGTGGGTTTGTAGCCGATGGTGTACTGATTGCGAATGTCACGGGCTACCGTGCTGCTGATCTGGTCTACTTCGTCCAGCGTGCGGGGAAAAAATGCGATGCCTCCGGTGCGCTCGGAAATGGTTTGCAGGGCGCGCTTGGCGCGACGTGCCCTTTCGTCGCCCAACAGACCGATGGCGTACACCGTGGGGCCATTCTCTTCCTGCAACTGGCGCACCGCCTGCTCCAGCGATTCGCGGCTGGCGTCATCTTCGCCGTCGGTCACCACGAACAGGATTTTCTTCTGCAGCTTGCCATGCCTTTTCAACTCGTCCGCCGAGGCCACCACCGCGTCATAGAGGGCGGTTCCGCCGCGGGTTTCGTATTTTTCCAGGGCGCTCTGCAGCAGGTTGATCTTGCTGGTGAAGGGCTGATCGAGAAAGAACTCGTCGCTGAAGTTGACCACAAAGACTTCATCCTGCGGGTTGCTGGCGCGCACCAGGTTCAGTGCCGCCTTGTTGACCTTGGCGCGCTTTTCCCGCATCGAGCCCGAGTTATCGATCACGATGCCCAGCGAGATCGGAATGTCTTCGTGGCGAAACGACTTGATGACTTGCGGCTTGCCGTCCTCGAATACGGTGAAAGCATTCTTGTCGAGGTTGGTGACCATGCGCTGCTTGTCGTCGATGACGGTGGCGTGCAGCAGACACCTCTTGCACTTCGGAATGGAAAACGAACCCTCCGGGTTCGGTGGCAGGCTGCTCCTGCGGCGGTTTGTCCTGACCAGGCGGCGGAGTTTCAGGCTGAGGTTGACTGGGAGCTGGTTGGGAGCTGCGCGGCGGAGCCTCGGGCGGAGCTGGTGTTCTGGGCCCCCACTGCCAAATTCAAGAACAATAGGAAGAGGATCAGGCGCGACGCAACCTGACTATTCCGTAGGTGCATAGTAACCCGTCCTGGCATACACACGCAGCGGCGGCAAACCTTTAGGTGGAACCAGCTTCACCTTTATTTTACGCCATTTGCCGTCGTGCGCTGGATTCTTTGGACGGTATCCGAGCACATATTGGTTGCGTAGCTCGATCCCTATTTTTGTAGAGACGTCTGCCAGGTCATTCGGGTTGTCGATGGTAAAAGCCCGTCCGCCGGTGAGTTCGGTGAGGTCGCCCAGCAGGGCCGGGCCCAGCTGCTCCTCCGGAGTGGACATGTAACGGTCATAAAGGCCGATGGCATAAATCAATAGGTCCGCTTCCTTCACCACGGACTTGATCTCGCCTTCGGTGTAGCGGCTGTGGTTGTCGCCGCCGTCGGAGATGATCAGCAGCGCCTTCTTGGGATACTTGGCCTGCCTCATTTTGCTGACACCGAGATAGATGGCGTCGAGCAGAGCGGTCCGTCCCTTGGGCACGGTGTACACCAGTTTGCCCTGGATGTCTTCAATCGACTGCGTGAAATCGGAAATCTCCTCCGGCTTGTCGGCGAAGGTGATCATGAAAAACTCGTCCTGCGGATTGGCGGTCTTGAAAAACTCGATCACGGCTTCACGGGCGCGTTCGATCTTGCTGCTCATGCTGCCGCTCATGTCGAAGATCACGCCCAGGGAGACGGGCGCGTCTTCACTGGAGAAGTGGCGAATGTCCTGCAGGTCCTTGCCTTCGTAGAGGGTGAAATTTTCTTTGTCCAGACCGGTGACCAGGCGATTCATGGGGTCGGTGATGGTGACCGGCACCAGCACCAGGTCCACATCGACCTTGAGGGGCTTGGTGTGAGTCCTCAGGGATGGATCCATGATCGCTTTTTCGGCGGGCGGAGGAGGCTGGATTCTCGGGCTGACGTGCACATCGTCCACCGGGCTCTGGGCCCGTGCGGCGGGTGCAATCAAAATCACAGCCAGAATCAGGAAGAGAAATTTAGAAACGGTAAAAGCCTGCTCTTTGGGCAGCATAAGGGTTCTCAGGGTCCGGGGTAGGCCCAAGCGTGACGAGCGAGCTTGGATCGATGGGCGGGATGACCAGCGCCCATAAAGGCGGGCCATAATTACCTCATTGGGGCTGATACTAACATAGCTTCTAATCGGTTTGTCACGGTTATGTAATGTTTCGTCACCTTTACTGCGATGACCGGACACTGCAAAAGTTTGCCTAGCTCCTGCATGTTATTCGTCCCGTTTTTCACATTCATTTACCGGGCGGAGATCCCACGCGCCCGCCGGCAAGCCAGCTCTTGTACAATTTCATACTCAACTTCAAACCATGGCCCACATTGAACCCTTTCGCGCACTTCGTTATGACCCCACCCGGGTCTCGATTCCACAAGTTGTCACTCAGCCCTACGACAAGATCACCCCTGAGATGCAGGATGGTTACTATGCCGCCAGCCCACACAACCTGGTGCGCGTCATCCTGGGAAAAGAGCACGCCAGCGACCATACCCGAGAGAATCGGTACACCCGTGCGGCCCAATCTTTCCGGGATTGGCGCCAGCAGGGCATCTTTTTGCAGGACGCCCAGCCCTCGCTCTACCTTTATGTGCAGCGCTTTACGGCGCCGGGCGGAACCGCCGAAATGGAGCGGCGCGGCATCATCGCCCTAGGCCGGATCGAGGACTACTCGGACGGCGTGGTTTTCCGCCACGAACAGACGCTGGCCAAGCCCAAAGCCGACCGACTGGAACTATTACGGGCCACGCGGGCCCATTTTGGACAACTTTTCATGCTGTACAGCGATCCTGCCGGTGAGATAGACGGCGTGATGGTGCCCACGGGTAGCCCCGATCTCGAGACCAAAGACGAATACGGGGTGTCGCACCAGGTGTGGAAAATCTCCGATCAAACGGTAGTGAACCGTGTGCAGCATAAGATGCGCGACAAGAAACTGGTGATCGCCGACGGCCACCATCGCTACGAAACCGCATTGAACTATCGCAACGAGCAGCGGGCTGCCGTGGGGAATCCAAACCCGTCTCGGGATGCAGCGCCCGCTCCTTACGACCTGGTCATGATGACCCTGGTCAACATGGATAGCCCTGGCCTGGTCATCCTGCCCACTCACCGCGTGGTGCACGGTCTGCCGTCATTTTCCGCGGCCGCTTTCCGGGAGGGGGCCTGCCCCTATTTCAGCGTGGAGGAGGTGGACGCATCGGTCGACGCAGCCCGCGCCAAGGTCATCCTGCGCGAAGCCGGACGGATGGGTACGGCCCTACTGGCGGTCACCGCCGATCGAGTCTTTCTTCTCGACCGCGCCAAGCTGGTTTCGCCTGAGATCTTCTCGGGATGGTCGCTGCGCCAACAGGCCCTCGACGTGGTGCAACTGCACAAGTGCTTGCTCGAGGGCGTGTTGGGGATTTCGGAAGAAGCCATTCGTGAGCAGAGAAACGTCCGCTATATTCGGGACATTGACGAGGCCATGGCCCAGGTACGCAGCGGCGCCGCCAACGTGGCTTTTCTGATGAATCCTGCCCGCATGTCGCAGGTACGTGATATTGCTTTTGCTGGCGAAGTTATGCCCCAGAAATCCACTGACTTTTATCCCAAGCTGCTCACCGGCTTGACGATTTATGCCTTGGAGTAGCCGGCCCTGGACTCATCAGCGCTGGCGCAACCGACCAACGCAGCGCACCGCCTTGGCCGCGATTTTTTGCCTGGCGACTCTGTTCGCCTTCGTCCTGGCGGTTTCCGGTTTCGCTGACGAGAAACGTTTGTCGGTTTACTCCGGCGCCACCGGTTACTCCCTCACCGTCCGGGAAAAGAACGGCACCGACTACGTGGGCCTGCTCGAAGTCCTTCAACCATTGGGCTCGGTTAGCTCCCGGACGGATGGCCGGACTTGGAGGCTGAACTACAACGGTTCCGACAGCGAATTTACTTCCGGGAAAACGCAGGCGCGAGTGCAGGGACAGGCCTTCGATCTTCCCGCCAACTTTCTTCTCGAAAACGGACGACGGCCTTGTCCCGCTAAGTTCGGTTCCTTCACTCGTTTCGCGTTTCCTATGGGCCCCGGTGAATTTTCACGAAGCTTCGCGGCGATTGTTTATCGGCAACACCGCGGTCCACTTCACCGCTCAGGTGAACAAGACGAATCCTCCCACGCTGGTCATGAACTTTACGTCCCCGGTGAATCCGATGATCGCCACGGAACCGGGAAAGCTGCGCATGGTGTTTACTCGCGAACCGGTAGTTCCTCCGGGCTCGCAAACCTTGACCTTTGACAATCCGGCCATCCCGTCGGCGACATTTCAGGAGAACAACGGCGCGGCGGAAATCGCCGTCAATGGGCCGGTTCCTCTGTTCGCCAGCTTCAGCAACGACGGCCGCACCATCACGATTACGCCGGCACCGCAGGCTACAGCGCATGCTCCGGCCCCCGTGGCCCAGCCCGCGGTCCCAGCTCCGCAGGCCCCGCCTCCCGGGACGCCGCAGGAAGCTGTTTCCAGTGCGGTGCAATATTTCGTGGTTGTGGACGCAAGCCACGGAGGCGAGGAACGCGGCGCGGCGCTCGGCGACCAGCTGGCCGAAAAAGACGTCACACTCGCATTCGCGCAGCGCCTGCGGCAACAGCTGCAAGCGCGCGGCTTAACGACGCTCATGTTGCGCGAGGGAGATACCACCATGAGCCTCGACCAGCGCGCAAATATGACCAACCAGGCGCGTCCGGCCATCTACATTTGTCTGCATGCGGCGTCTCAAGGGAGTGGGGTTCGGCTGTACACTGCGCTGCTTCCCGCCGGGGCCGAGGGCCGGGGCCCATTTCTCGACTGGAACGACGGCGCAGTCCGGATTTCGCGCCGCCAGCCAGACCGCCGAAACGAGCCTGGCCACCGAACTGGGCAAGAGGCAGGTTCTGGTTCGATCTCTGCTCGCGCCCCTGCGTCCGTTGAACAACATTACCGCCGCTGCTCTGGCGGTTGAGGTCGCGCCCTCAGGAGGCAAGCTTGCTGACCTGAATTCTCCGGCCTACCAGCAACTGGTGGCCGAATCAGTTACGGCGGGAATCGAAGCGGTTCGAGACCAACTGGGAGAGAAACGATGATCCCGCGCCATCTGATGATCGGCATTGCGGCCATGCTGGCGGTGGCCCTGGGAATGAGCTTCTATGCCTGGCGGATGCGCGGCCGAGCCGCTCAGACCGAGACGCCCGCTGAGTACGCTCATCCCGTATCGGCTCCGGTGCAGGGGCCCACGGAGCAGGTAACACTTTACGTCGCCTATGACGATCCCGGCGTACTTCGCTCGCAATCGGCCAGCATTCCACTGCCGGCGGGGCGGCAGGAGCGGGCACAGGAGCTGCTGCGGGCGCTGCTGGCGCTCTACCTGGACAAGTCTTCGTCGCACCCGCTGGGCCCCGGCGCCGAGGTGCGCGACGTGTACCTGGTCGATCCCGGGTTGGCCGTGATCGACGTCAACGACGCCTTCGCCGACGGTCATCGCTCCGGAATCCTGGTGGAAGAACTGACCGTGGCCTCGCTGGTGCAAACTTTGGCGACAGGCATCCCCGGAATTAATCGGGTCAAGATTCTGGTGGGTGGCAGAGAACGCGAGACGCTGGCAGGACACGCGGACTTGTCTAGCGTTTACGACGTTTCGGCGGTGGGTCAGATGGTGGCGGAGTTGCAGTAGAGAGCAATTGGCACTTTAGCAATTGGCACTTAGCTAAAGCCGCCACTGGCAACTGCGAACCGACAACTGTGATCTGGCAACTGGGTATTTGCCACTTGCCAATTGCCGATTTATCTCGGCTGCTAGAATCTTCCCATGTTCTATCGCTCCGACAATCGCTCTCCGGACCAGCTTCGGCCGGTCAATATCATTCCCAATTTCATCAACACAGCCGAAGGATCGGTCTTTATCGAGCTGGGCAATACCCGGGTGATCTGCACCGCATCAGTCGAAGAAACGGTGCCGCAGTTCATGCGCAATCGGGGCAAAGGCTGGATTTCCAGCGAGTACAGCATGCTGCCTCGCGCCACTTTGACCCGCACGCCGCGCGAAGTCAGCAAAGGGCGTCCCAGCGGACGCACTCACGAAATCCAACGCTTGATCGGGCGCTCGTTGCGCGCAGTCACCGATCTCGAACGCCTGGGCGAGCGCACCATCTGGATTGACTGCGACGTCATCCAGGCGGACGGCGGCACGCGCACTGCGTCGGTTACGGGCGCCTTCGTCGCGCTTGGTCTGGCGCTGGAAAAACTGGTGGAGGCGGGCACCCTGACTTCGGTTCCGTTCCGCGACTATCTGGCTGCGGTGAGCGTCGGGATTGTGGATGGCGAGATCCTGCTGGACCTGGCCTACGAGGAAGACTCGCGCGCTGACGTGGACATGAACTTCGTCATGACCGCGGGCCGCAAGCTGGTCGAAGTACAGGCCACGGCAGAGCACCAGGTGTTCGACGAGGAACAACTGGGAAAGATGATTGCCCTGGCCAGCCAGGGTGTGCAATCGCTCATTGCGAAGCAACAGGCAGTGCTTGGGACGCTGACGCTTCGGCAGTAAACCTCGAGGCGGTCAACCTCCGTGCCTAACCATTCGTCCGCACCTTGCCCTTCGCCAATGCTGAGAACAGCGGAGCCCCCCACGTGCTGATTGCGAGCAAAGAACCGAACAGAATAATAGCGTCGAAGCTGGAGCGTCCCTCGCGAACAAAATAGACGTCTTTCAAGTTGAGCCACAAAGCGAATTCATCGAGGGTTAGCGCCGCACCCAACCCATATAGCAACGACATCAAACCGCTGGCTAAGACAGACGACGAGTCGCTCCCGTTTCCCACTTCGCACAGCCAGCCGTAGCCCACCAACAGCAGGATAAAAATCCCGAAAACCAGGTGATGGATGTGACGACCGTCCATGATGACGTAGTGAAACGGTGGAATATGGTGCAAGATGCAAAAGACCATGCCCCGTACGATGGCGAAGGTCAAAAAGAAGCTGACCGAAGCGATAAACAGCCGCCGCCGTGGACGCTCGGCAATGTGCTCGCGGAGAAGAGAACCAAAACGAGTGCGGCGAAGAGCGAAAAGCAATCCCGAAATCGTGGCCAGAAGAACCGGCAGGAGAATCCAGTCGCTTTGCATGGGCCATTAAACCGCGACTGGGATACAGCTGTCATCCTGAGGAGCGGAGCCCTTCGCTAGGCGAAGGCCCGACGAAGGACCTGTGCATTAACCGACAATCGCTGCGCCGCAGCCCAGTAGTGTTCCTGCGAGCAGACACAAATGGGAAGTAGCGCGGTATGCATAGGTCCTCGCTTTCGCTCAGCTGTGCGGGACAAAAGACTGCGTTCAGGATGACATCTGCTGTAGGGACCGGATGACCCTGGTACACGAAACCTGGCTCCAGGCTGGCGAACTGCCGAATTTCCCTATCACGCGTCAGTAGCCTTCTCCATGGTTTACAATTGGGGCGAATTTCACGCTTCCGTCGGAGGAATTTATGAAACTCACCCCAGGAAAACTGGCTGGGCTCAGGAATGTTTCAAACGAACGCGGGGTCATTGCCGCGGCCGCCATGGACCAACGCGGCTCGTTACAGAAATCGCTGGCCAAGGAGAAAGGCGCCGAGGTGAGCGATGCCATGATGGAAGAATTCAAGTCGCTGGTGACTGAGGTGCTCACGCCCCATGCCAGTGCGATCCTTCTGGATCCCGAGTGGGGACTTCCGGCTTCCAAGCGGCGCGCCAAGAATGCTGGACTGCTGCTGGCCTATGAAAAGACCGGTTACGACAAGACCGGTCCCGGGCGTCTGGGCGACCTGTTGGATTTCTGGTCAGTGCGCCGCTTGAAAGAAGCGGGCGCGGACTGCCTCAAAATCCTGCTGTACTACTCTCCCTTCGACCCCAAAGACATCAACGACCAGAAGCATGCCTGGGTGGAACGCATCGGGGACGAATGCCGCGGCAATGACATTCCGTTCTTCCTCGAGTTCGTGGGTTACGAAGAAGGCGCGGACGAAAAGGGTCTGGACTACGCCAAGAAAAAGCCAAAGATCGTTGCTGCCAGCATGAAAGAGTTCAGCAAGGATCGCTATGGTGTGGACGTCCTCAAAGTCGAAGTGCCGATCAATATGAAGTATGTGGACGGCACCAAGGCCTTCGGCGGACAGAAAGCCTACAGCAAGATGGAAGCCATGGGCCTGTTTCTGGAGGCGGCGACGGCCACCACCAAGCCGTTTATTTATCTATCTGCGGGCGTGAGCAATGCCGAATTTACCGAGGCGCTGGAGCTGGCTGCCGAGTCCGGGGTGAAGTTCAATGGCGTGCTCTGCGGCCGGGCCACCTGGAAAGAGGGCATTCCGATTTACGCCAAGCAGGGTGCCAATGCCTTCCGCGAATGGCTGGAAACCGAAGGCGTGACCAACATCAACAACGTAAATGCTCGTTTGAAGGCTGCGACGCCTTGGTATTCGATTTACGGGGTTGAGCCGGCGATGGTGACCGCATAGACCACGTTATTTAGAAGACCGGAAAGGGCGGGCTTCGCGGCTCGCCTTTTTTTCTGAATCCATACCTGCTCTCTTGGCACCTACCGCGAATACATGGTCCTTCATGGCCTAGAGGCCATTCAGGATGACAACCCTCTTGGGGGGATGTTGTGGATGAGCGTACTCCCACCGCATTGATCACCGGCGCTTCCGGCGGCATTGGATACGAACTTGCCAAGCTCTGTGCCAACGACCATCACAACCTGGTGCTGGTCGCGCGCAACGGACCCAGGCTGGCGCAGGTCGCGGATGAACTCCAGCGCCAGTTCGGGATCACAGTCAGGACATTTGCGCTCGATCTGACTGAGTCGGCCGCTCCGCAGTCGTTGCTTGCGCAAGTGCAGCGCGATGGCATTGCCGTGGATATTCTGGTTAACAACGCGGGCTACGGCAGTCTATGGAGAATTCGCCGATGTCCCCCTGGAAGAAAGCCTGGGGCAGATCCAGCTCAACGTCACTGCGCTCACCGCGCTCACCAAACTCTTTCTTGGGCCAATGCTCGAACGCCGCTCGGGCAAGATCATGAATGTGGCTTCGACCGCGGGCTTTCAGCCCGGTCCGTTGATGGCGGTTTACTACGCGACCAAGGCTTATGTGATTTCATTTTCGGAAGCGCTGGCCAACGAACTGGCTGACAAGGGGATTACCGTGACCTGCCTCTGTCCGGGAGCGACCGAAACCGGGTTCGCCGGCCGCGCGGGGAACGACGCTTCGCGCTTGTTTAAAAAGCTTCGCCCCATGGACGCGAAGACCGTGGCTCGCGCCGGCTACCGCGGCCTGCTCAAAGGCAAGACGCTAGTGATTCCGGGATTCCGAAACTGGCTGGTCGCAGAATCCATTCGCGTCTCACCTCGAAAGATGGCTACAGCGGTTTCCCGTTGGGCGTCGGAAAGAGTGGAGTAGACCCGCGCTTAGTTGGACGAGCGGGCGCGAGGAAGCGCGAATGCGACATACACTCCTCCCGAGCCTTGCTTGGCATCCTTGCCTCCGCCGGCGGCTATCACCACATATTGGCGTCCATCGACTTCGTATGTGGCGGGCGTAGCGTTACCTGAGAAGGGCAGCGTCGTTTCCCACAGCAGTTCGCCCGTAGATTTATCGAAGGCACGAAACTTCCGGTCGAAATTAGATGCTCCGATAAAGAGCAGCCCACCTGCCGTTACGATAGGCCCGCCGTAATTCTCACTTCCAGTATTTTTTAGTCCCTTCGCGGCGAGTTCGGGATACTCGCCCAGCGGAATCTTCCAGGCATAGTCGCCGGTATTGAGGTTGATCGCGTTCAGCGTGCCCCAGGGCGGAATAATCGCGGGATATCCTTCAGGATCCAGGAACTTCTTGTATCCAGTGAAGCGGTATTTCATTTCCGGCGGCGCTGGCCCAGAACTTTGCAGCTCTTTACTCTCGCCACTGGTCACGAACTCGAGGACCGCGAAGAGTTGCTCGTCGGATAAATTGGTGAACGCCGGCATTCGGCCCTTACCCTCGGTGATGGTGCTGGCAATTTCCTTCGGACTCATCCGCTCGCTGGCGCCAATGAGGGCGGGGAACTGCGGCGGAGAGCCCGCCATGTTGTCGCCATGGCAGGCGCTGCATTGGCTCTGGTAGATTCCGCGGCCGCTTGATGCATTGCCGGTGTTTTCCGCCAGCGCTCCCGTCCACGCCATTTCGTTCGCGTTTACGTAGAGAATTCCGGTCGCGGGATCCACGGCCGACCCGCCCCACTCCGCGCCGCCGTCGAAGCCGGGAAATACAACCGTGTCTTTGCCTACGCTGAGCGGAACGAATTGACCTTCGCTGTTGAACTTTCTGAATTGTTCGACCGCCCAGCGGTGAGCTTCCGGAGTCCGATTGGTCAGCAGATCTTCAGTCAGCCGCTGGCGCGCATAGGGCGCCGGCTTCGTAGGCAGAGGCTGCTCCGCGGCAGCGACCTCTCCCGGAACGTTGCTGGGAGGATATTTCCGGTATTCGAGGGGAAACAGAGGTTTGCCGTTGCTGCGATCAAACAGGTAGACGAAGCCCTGCTTACTGGTCTGAGCGACGGCGTCTACTTCTTTTCCATCGTGCTGCACCGTGACCAGAGTTGGCGTTGATGGGAAGTCCCGGTCCCAGATGTCGTGCCGGACGCCTTGAAAATGCCAGATCCGTTCTCCGGTTTCCGCATTCAGCGCGATAAGGCAGTCGGCAAAGAGGTCGTCGCCAATCCGGTTTGCGCCGTAAAAATCCGTGGCAGCGGAACCCGTCGGCACGTACACAATCCCCCGCTTCAGATCAATCGCCATCCCGGCCCAGTTATTAGCTGAGCCGCTGTATTTCCAGGCGCCCTTGGGCCAGGTGTCGTATCCGATCTCTCCCGGGTGCGGAATGGTATGGAACGACCAGGCGAGTTTGCCAGTGCGGATGTTGTAGGCGCGAATATCGCCGGGAGGCCCGGGCAGCGTCTCCGGTTCGCGGCCTCCCACGATCAAAAGATCCTTGTAGACGGTGCCGGGGCTGGTCAGCGCGATGGACTGGGTTTCCGGATCTCGCCCCAGATCTTTGCGTAGATCGATGCGGCCGTTCTCTCCAAAACTTGAGATTGGCTTTCCTGTATCCCCGTCGAGCGCATAAACCGAATTCATGATGCCTGCGACAATGCGCTTTTCCTTGCCATCGCTCCAGAAGGCCAGGCCGCGAGCCGGCTGCCATCCGTGCACGCCGGGATCAAATTTCCACAAGAGCTTGCCGGTGGCGGCGTTGAGCGCAATTACTTTTTGTGAGGGGCTATATGCGTAGAGCACATCGCCGACGATGATTGGGCTTGTTTGAAGCCCGCCAGATTCGGCGGTATCGAAGGTCCAGGCAACTTGGAGCTGCTTTACGTTCCGGCGATTGATTTGCGCCAGGGCCGAGTAGTGGGTATTTTCCGGTGCGCCGCCATAGACCGGCCAGTCGAGTTGCTCAGAGGTTGTGTGCTGGATGGTAGGAGAAGTTTGCGACCGGCCAACGCTCGATGCGGCGATCCCGACCACCATGCAGACGACGATCTTCCTCAGCGATGTCCTGCTCATGACATCCAGCTCTCTTGTCATCCTGAGCACAGGGTCGAAGGACCCCTACCCACTCTACCGACGGACAAGCTCACGGGATTTTAACAATGAAAGTCAAACACGGCTTGGTGCCACTCCGAGCGTAGGGTCCTTCGACTCCATCCTTCCATCGGCGAGCGAGTGGAAGGATTTCCTTCAGGATGACAGTGCCATGAAGCTCATTCCCACTCGATCGTTCCCGGCGGCTTTGACGTGATGTCATAAACCACCCGGTTCACACCCTTTACCTCATTCACGATCCGGCTGGAAATAGTTTTCAGTACTTCATGCGGGAGCGGGACCCAGTCGGCAGTCATACCATCTTCTGAATGGACGGCGCGCACGGCACAGGTGTAGGCGTAGGTACGCTGATCGCCCATCACGCCGACCGACATCACTGGCAGCAGAACGGCGAACGACTGCCAGATCTTGATGTAGAGACCAGCCTTCTTGATTTCGGCGCCGACGATGTCGTCGCACTCGCGCAGGATCTTCAGGCGCTCGGGCGTGACTTCACCCAGAATGCGGACTGCCAAACCGGGTCCCGGGAAAGGTTGGCGTTGCAGAACTTCTTCCGGCATGCCCAGGTCGCGGCCGATCTTTCGGACTTCATCCTTGAATAAATCTTTGAGTGGCTCGATCAGCTTGAGCTTCATCTTGTCGGGTAGGCCGCCGACGTTGTGGTGGGTCTTGATCGTCTGGGACGGGCCCCGCACCGAACGCGACTCAATCACGTCGGGGTAGAGCGTGCCCTGCACCAGCCACTCCACCTTGCCTTCCGCTTTCTCAATGCGCTGCGCTTCCTCGTCGAATACCGCGATGAATTCCTTGCCGATGATTTTCCGCTTCGTCTCCGGATCAGTGACGCTGGCGAGTTTGGTGAGAAAACGCTCGGTGGCGTCAACTGCGACCAGCCGCAGCCCGAGGTTATCGCGCAAGCTCTGCTGAACCTTTTCGAACTCATTCTTGCGCAGCACGCCGTTGTTGACGAACACACAAGTAAGCCGGGAAGAGCCTTTGTCGCCCCGCATGGCGCGATCCACCAGAGTGGCCGCAACCGCGGAGTCGACGCCGCCGGAGAGAGCGCAGATGGCGCGTCCCTCGCCCACGGTTTGGCGGACGCTGGCGATGGTCGCGTCAATGAAGTGTTGCGCGGTCCAGGTCGGTTTTGCGCCACAAATGTTGAGGGCAAAGTTGCGCAGAATGTCTGTGCCTGATTGGGTGTGATGAACTTCAGGATGGAACTGCACCGCCCACATCTTTCGCTCGGGCGCTGCGATCGCGGCCACCGCACTTGGGGAACTGGCGACCAGCTGGAATCCGGCGGGCAGTTCTACCGCTTCGTCGCCATGCGACATCCAGACCGAGAGTTTTGTGGGGAGTCCTTCGAAAAGGCGGCAGGCATTCTGGATTTCAACGTGGGCATGACCGTACTCTCGTTTATCCGCGGCGCGCACCTTGCCGCCGAGAGCGTGCACCATGAACTGGAGTCCGTAACAGATGCCAAGCACCGGCAAGCCCAACTGAAGTACGCCGGGATCTGTGGGCGGCGCCTCAGCGTCATACACCGACGACGGGCCGCCGGAAAGGATGATCCCGAGCGGAGAGTAGCTGCGAATTTCTTCGAGCGGAGTGGTGCAGGGCAGCACCACCGAAAAGACATTTTGTTCACGGATGCGGCGCGCGATGAGTTGGGAATATTGCGCCCCGAAATCGAGGACGACGATGGACTGTGTTTCCACGGACGAGTTTCTCAGATTGTAGAGGACGTGTAAAGGGGTAGGGGGACCTCAGTTGATAGTCAGGGAGTTCTCGGTTCTCAGTTGCACGCTTCAGCTTCCAGCGGCCTCGAGCGGAGGAACCAGTCCGGGAATGTCGCTGAGTATGTCGTCGTCCGATGGAAGCAGTACGGACGCCTTAAGCTCCGGCTCGGGTTCTTCGACCAGGAACACGTACGCAGCCAGGCGTCCGACATAGAGGAAATCCACGGCGGCGAAATAGAGCAGTGTCACCAGCAGCACGCCGCCGAAGACTATGCTCCCGGGGAGCACTTCCGCAAAGCCGAGGGGAACTGCCACCGCCGAGCTGGCAACCACGAACACAATTGCGTGTGCGACGCCGAACCATGTTCCACTAGCTGTTAGCGCGCCCGAGCGCGAGCGGCAGAGGTCCGTAGCTTTAACCAGGGCGCCGAACGCCGACGCCTCATCCCGCACCACGAAGATCGCGGCTAGCGAGAGGTACCAGTTCAATAGCAGGTACGCGAGGCCGATCACCATAGTCAACATCCAGAAAATCAACAACACTTTTCCCGGCGAAGGATCATCGGTCGACGAGGCAGCTTTGGCCAGCAGCATGGCGCCTGCGACACCGACGATAGCGGCCAGCATCGTGGCTGCGCGAAGGAAGTTCAGGGCCAGCAGCGAGGTCAGGCCTTGCCTAGCTGAGGCCGACGGTGTTTCAGAACCGCGGAAGTGTTCAAACAGGGTCTTGACTGTCACCGCACGGCCGAGAGAGGCGAGGACAATCCATGCCACCGTCAGGGCCAGCGTGAGCACCGCCAACGCGATGGTGGCTCGGGGCGCGCTTCCCTGGAAGATGCGAACGAGGGCCTGCGCGATCAATGCCGGCTGGCGGGTGCGCAACAGAAGCATCTCTCCCGCCGTGACCGGCAAAGTGGCCAAGTACTCACGGAGAGCGAACCCAAGCGCAGCGGCAGCCGCCAGGCCAAAACTCCAGCGCCAGGCAATTTCAGCCAGCCCCAGCAGGGGCAGGCGAAACATCGTCTGAAAGCCCTCGAGCGTGGGCGAACGGCGCTGCATGCGTTCTCAGGATAACTCAATCTCGCTGGCGGCCAGGAAATCTCCGTTACAAATTGGATGGCGCTTGCGTCCCGGTCTGGCTTAATGGGGAGCGATGAGCGGGAGCTAAAGCTGACAAACCTGGGTCTCGTTTAGGCTGAGGAGCGTTGAAGTACACATTCCCACGTCGAATCAGACCTCTGCTCACCCAATAAATGGAACAGCCGGGTATATGTATCTCCTTACCTGTCGAGGCATGAGTCCCCGTGAAGAGCCACTCGATTGCCACCTGGTCGCCGGCTTCGAGAAAATTATTGATCTGGTGAATGTTGCCCGGATAGTTCGTCACCGTAGGGATGACCCATTTGTCGGCCACCATTTTCCTGCCCGCCAGAATCCCGACAGGGCCCATGAGATGGATGACGGCGTCCTCGCTGAAATAGCCTAAAACCTCATCAGGAACGCCACCGCGCCACGCCTCAAAATAGTGGTCGATGAAACTGCGAAGCGGGCTGACTTCAACAGCGGACAGAGTTTCCAAGGTAATGCCTCCTATAGCCTCGAATGTCAATCTCGAGAAATTGGACTCACCCGCCTTCTTCTAGAAGGCCGGTTCTTGAGTGGTCGTCACAACAAAGTCGGAGTTGTGCAATATCGCCGGATGCTCGATGCTCGGGACCGGTTTTTCGCGTCTGTGTTTCCGATACATCTCATGCATCCATGCCGGAATAGCCAGACTGAGCACGACCACGAATGTCGACCCGATCCTGGCCGCTCCAGGCAGGCCAACCCAGGCCTGACCGACTTGGGACAATACCGCCGTGATGAACAAAGACGCCGCAAATACCTGCAGCGAATGCCTGCCCATTAGGTTGAAAAACTTGAACGGCTGCAGTGTCATCAACTTTCGATCAATGGCCCTCGGAATCCACCAGATCACATATGCCAGGCAGGCCGCGTCCAGGAATCTCGCCGGAGTCCGGCTGGGGCCAATAGAGAACTTCAGCAGCGGCGCCGTTCCGAATATGAACTGGCTGTGACGGTCCACAAAGAAAAGCAGCGCAAGCACAATACAAACCGCCAGTAACACCCGTGACTTCGGAGCTGCATTTTCCCCAGCGCTCAGTTTGCGGTACCCGAGGTACTGGCCGGCAACGAAATACGCCTGCCACGCCAGAATGTTGAACGTTCCCAGGTTGATCCAGGGCACCATGTGGGACGCGTCTCCGATACCCCGTTGCGCGGCGATCCACAGGGCTGCACTGGTCATGCCTACCAACCAGGCGCGGCCTTTCATCATTTGATCCAGCACCAGCGGGGTGAACAACAGAAAAACGCAATACATCGGAAGAATGTCGCTGTGGGTCGGCTGATACATCAATAGCGATCCGGAAACGAATGTTTGAATCGGGTGTGCAGCCTGAAAGGAAGCGTGATTAAGAAGAGCCGCCCCCAAGATGCTGGCACTGAGCAGAACGATATGAACCAGGTACACATCGCGGGTTCGCCGCAGGACTCGGGTTTCCAAAGCGCGCTGTCCGTGCCTGTTGCGTAGGCGCAGGTAAACCCAGGTGGACACCAGCCCGGAGAGAAAGACAAATCCATCTGGAGCAGAGGCGTAGCCGAAAGTATAGGCAGTAAACCGCTGCAGCGGGTTCTGCGGCAAATGCGCAACCGTCATGAGGACGAGGAAATAGCCTCGCAAGCTGTCCACTCGCCAGTCTCGTGACGTCATACGGATATTCGTTGCAATCTCGGCTCCGCGCAAGTCGCACCAAAGAAGGTGCATACGCCGCCGGGCCTGAGAAATGTGCAAAATATTGCACTAGCGGGGAACTGGCCTTCCTTGGTTTCAGGGAACGGAGGAAGCCGTCATCCATAGTTTGTTCTCTGGTTTCAGCGAAGGACGACATTGACCAGCTTGCCCGGAACCACAATGACTTTCACGATCTGCTTGCCGGCGATCATGGCACCGATTTTCTCGTCCGCCTGGGCGCGGGCGCGGACATCATTCTCGGGCGCATCTGCAGGCACGACGATGCGGCTCCGAAGTTTGCCATTGATCTGGACTGGAATCTCAACTTCATCTTCTCTGGCGAGAGCGGCATCGTACTTCGGCCACGGTGCGCGCAGCAGCGGTGTCTGTTCGCCCAACATCTCCCAGAGTTCGTGGGCCAGGTACGGGGCGAAGGGAGCCAGCAAGAGAGCGATGGTGCGCTGGACTTCACGCAGCAGCGGCACGGGCACGGATTGCGCGGGCGAGCCGTCCGCGCCCACACTACTAGCACTAGTGACTGCATACAACCCGTTCACCAGTTCCATGATGGCGGCGATGCAGGTGTTGAAGTGCCATCGGCCCTGGAAGTCATCACTGACGCGCTTGATGGTCTGGTGCAGTTTGCGTTGGACCATGCGGGCTGACGGGTTCAGATTCTCCGGAACCGGGGCACTCCATGCCGGGTCCTCCGGCCGCGTATTCCGAACCGCGAACCTATACACCCGCGATAGAAAGCGCTCAATGCCTTCCACGCCTTCGTCTTGCCAGTCAAGTTCGCGATCGGGCGAAGTGGCGAACAGTGTGTACATGCGCGTGGCGTCGGCGCCGTAGTGCTCGACCATCTCATCCGGTGAAACCACGTTGCCCAGGCTCTTGGACATTTTTGCTCCGCCCTTGATGATCATGCCCTGGGTAAACAGGCGTTCGGCGGGCTCGTCGTTCTTGATCAGTCCCATGTCGCGCATGAACTTGGTCCAGAAGCGCGAGTAGATCAGGTGCAGGATGGCGTGCTCGACCCCGCCGATGTACTGGTCAATGCCCCGATCGCCAAACCAGTAACTGGCTTTCTCGCCGTCGAAAGGAGCCTGGTCGTTGCCAGCATCGGTGTAGCGGTAGAAGTACCACGACGAATCCACAAACGTGTCCATGGTGTCGGTTTCGCGGCGCGCCGGGCCTCCACATTTCGGGCAGGTCGCGTTTACAAACTCGGGCAAACGACCGAGTGGCGAGCCGCCGGTCAGCGTGATATCCACATTTTCCGGCAGGATCACGGGCAGGTCTTTTTCCGGAACCGCGACGATGCCATCCTTCTCGCAATAGAGCATGGGGATCGGCGTGCCCCAGTAGCGCTGCCGCGAGATGCCCCAATCCTTCAGGCGATAAGTGACCGTGGCCTTCCCGAAACCGTTCTGCTCCGCGTATTCGGACATGGCTTTGATCGCGGCTTCGCAGTCCATGCCACTGAATCGGCCGGAATTCACCAGCCTGCCCTGCATGGTGGTGAACGGCAGCTTGGGTTCGACCGCCGTCTCCTCCGGATCGGTATTTTGCGGCAGGATCACCAGGCGGATTTCGAGCTTGTATTTCTTGGCGAACTCGTAATCGCGTTCATCATGGGCGGGCACGCTCATGATGGCTCCGGTGCCGTAGTCCATCAGAATGTAGTTCGCTACCCAGATCGGGACTTTTTCGCCGTTGTAGGGATTGATGGCATAGCGGCCAGTGTTCACGCCATGTTTCTCGATCTCGCCAATGTCGCCCACTTCCCGAGCTTTGCGCTGCTCAGCGATCAGTCGTTCGACATCGGCGCGCAGCAGGTCATTATTCTTGGTCAGACGAGTGACCAGAGGATGCTGCGGAGCGAGCTGCAGCGAAGTTGCGCCGTAAATCGTATCTACGCGCGTAGTGAATACGGAGATGGTTGCAATCGTTGCATCAGTCGCGCCGTCGAGCTTGAAATCGACCAGCGTGCCTTCACTGCGCCCGATCCAGTTGCGCTGCATGGTGCGCACTTTTTCCGGCCACCCAGGCAGACGATCCAGATCGCGCAGCAATTCTTCAGCGTATTGGGTAATGCGCAGGAACCACTGTTCCAGCTCGCGCTGCTCCACTAGCGTGTCTTCGTGTCGCCAGCAACATCCGTTCACGACCTGTTCGTTGGCCAGGACGGTGGCGCACTTCGGGCACCAGTTGACTCGGCTCTTCTTGCGATAAGCCAGGCCTTTCTCGAAGAGCTTGATGAAGAACCACTGGTTCCATTTGTAGTAGCCCGGCATGCAGGTGGTAACTTCGCGCGACCAGTCGTAGGCAAAGCCCAGGCGTTTCATCTGCGCCTTCATGGCGGCGATGTTGCGCAACGTCCACTCGCGCGGCGGTGTGTTGTTCTGGATAGCGGCGTTCTCCGCCGGCAGTCCGAACGAATCCCAGCCCATAGGATGAAGAACGTTGTAACCGTTCATCCACATGTAGCGCGCCAGAGCGTCGCCGATGGCGTAGTTGCGCACGTGTCCCATATGAAGGGCGCCCGACGGATAGGGCAGCATTTCGAGCACGTAATATTTCTGCCGGGTCGAGTGCGGCTCCGCGGCATAGAGAGAGGAGTCCTGCTGCCAGCGCTCGAACCACTTGCTCTCGATGCGCTGGGCATCGTAGCGGTCGTCGTTCTGGCCGTCGCGGACGACAGTCGTGTTTTCTTCCTGTGGCATAAATTAAGGAGGGCGAACTTGGCGCGACCATCTATTTTACAATGACCACCAGTTTCGCGATGGGGTAGCCAGGCAGCAGGTAGTGGCTCAGCTTGGAAGGAAGCGCCCGGCGCGGTGGAGAGAAAAGCTGGCACGACCTCTTTCCCGACAGCGGAGTTGATTTGTGGCTCTTGTCCCTTTCGGATGATCGCAAACCGGTTCCCTTCATCCAGACCCACTTTAATGAAGGAAACGCGACTCTATCGCCGGCTGAACGCTGGGTGACCTACGTATCCGACAAGTCGGGGGAAAGCCGAAATCTACGCTCGGCCCTTCTCCGGCCCCGGCGCGGAATTGAAGGTCTCTTCTTCAGGAACATCGGCCTGGATGACGGGGGGAAGTTCCATCGCGGTGCATTGGCGGGCCGACGGAAGGGAGTTGTAGTCTCAGTCCCGGTGACCCTCGGCTCGACGCCCAGGGTGGACCCTCCGCAGCCATTCTTCGCCATCCCGCCGGGCTCGCAGTTCGACGTCAGCGCGGGTGGACAACGATTCCTGGTGAATGTTCGGGTTCAAGGGCCCTGAATCGCCCCCTCTGAGTCTCATCGTCAACTGGACGGCCGATCACAACCTGCCCTGATTCGGAAAGAGCCTCATGCCAGCCTGGACCTGTGCTCTGTGGTATAGTTGCCCAAATTCCAGTTGGATAAATTGATGAGTAACCAACTGCTACCTCGCTACGTCAATCCAAGTAGCATAAAAACGCTCGCAGCGGGGCGTTGCTACAATCCGCGGCCCCCGGCCGCCAAAAAATCGAGGAATTCAACCATGAAGAAACTGCTAGTAATCTGTATCGCCCTCTCCGTGTTATTTCTGCTGGTGGCCGTGGTCGCAGCCGACGACATGGGCAAATCCCAGACCGTGAATGGCTGGGTCAGTGATTCCAAGTGCGGAGCCAAGGGTGCCAACGCTGGCGCAACCGCTTGCACCAAGAAGTGCATCGAAGGCGGCGCCTCCCCAGTCGTGGTCACCGACGGCGATAACAAGGTCCTGGCCGTCGACAACGCAGATGCGCTCAAGGGACACGAAGGCCATCACGTGGCCGTCACCGGACACGTCAAAGGTGACTCCATTCACGTGGAAAGCGTCAAGATGCTCTGAGGTAAAGTAGCGCCGCCGTCTCGGCGGCTGTCGTGAGGGCGTCTCGCCCTCACATCCAGGGGCAATCCCTCACGACAGCCGCAGGCGGCGTATCAATAATTGTTGTTGCGATGATCCGTCCATCGCCCTTCCCCCCGAAAATCCTAACAGGCAGTAACCTCGAATTTCCCGTCTGAACTCGTCCTCAAGGACATCCCCCGTAGAAGACCTTGGTGTTTTGCCCGCTCCGTAACCAGTCACTAAGATGGTCAAGTGCCCTTCCCTGGAGATACGACATGCTTCGTTGGTTGACCGCCACTGGCACCTTTCTGTCACTACTCGCGTTCATCAGGTTGGAGTCCAAGACCAGGTCTCCGAGAACACAATACAGAGTGATGCGATGGTCCGTTGCCGTACGAGCGCATAACCAATTCGGTAGTTGGACATGAATTCGCGCACAATCGGGCCTTCATTCGAGGTGTAGATTATGGCCGCAAACATTACCGGAGACTGGCGCGAACTCTTTGACGTTGCGTTGTTCGAACCCAATCGAGTGAGGCTGCGACAGCGCATCGAGCGCGCAAAACTTGCAATCAGAAACCGTCTCGACATTTTGATGAATGACCAAAGCGAAAACGGGAGGGTGATTGCGGAACGCATTGCACTCAGCGACGCCCTGACCACGCTGGCTGAACTACACAAGATCGTATACGCCCGGAAGGCGAGCCCGAAGTTTGGATGCCAGGATGACAGAGCCGCCGGTCAAGCGGATCTTCGATAGCAGGAGACAGTTCGGTGGCGATAAAACCTATCCCGCACTCTATTCCCACCAAGCTCCCGCCGGCGAAGCTCTATCTCGACGACATCACTGAGATTTTGCAGATTCTGACCGACTCGAGCCCGGACTATCAGGCAACTTTCGTTGCGGGCCAGTCGAAATGCGACACCCTGGACGACTTGAAGGAACTTCGCGGGCGCACCACCCATTTCGTGATGAACATCTCGTCGCCGCGAAAACATCAGACCCTCGAACTCACACCGTCCGCCACACACATACATATTGACGAAATTGGTGACCAATTGGTGGCGTGGTCAAAATATGTGAACGTCGCAGCGATTTTCGAGAGGAGAAAGTTAAGACTTAAATCTGCCGTTCGCTGTGCGGCTCCGTTGCTAATCGCAGGCTTGTCGCTGCTGGCCTTGGCAGTGTGGATGTTCGCGCCACGCGCCGCCAAACCTCTCTCCATTTATGAGTTAACTCACCTTATGGCCGGCATCATGCTGGGGGCTGCGGTCGTGTATTACTTCGTCAGCTCGCACAGCATCGTGTACTTGCGCTATCCGCAAAGAGTTGGCATAGGTAGATGGTTGGAAGACCACAAACCGGAAATTATTGTTGCTGTCATCTCCATCCTGGTGGGAGCGATTGCCACCCGAATCGTAGAAAGGACCTGGAGATGACCGTTCCCCACTGCACACGCACGGAGTAGTGAGCTCGGAAATGCCAAGGAGGCGCTCATGATGATTGCCATCTTATTCATCGGCCTTTTGATAGCCCTGGCGGCGTATCTCCTGTTGGCAAAGACGGGGGGAGATGATTCGAAGAAGGCGAAGAGACAGGAAAAATCAGAGATCATCAGGCAACTCTTGGCCCTATCTGAACAAGAAAACCACATTTCGGCAACCCCGCCACCTCCGGGCGAACTCCAAGGAAGCCGGCGCGGATTCGCAAGCAGTTCCAAGAAATCATAAACAGCCTGGGCGGCCAGTAAACAACCCGTAGGCTGCCCCGGTTCCACTCCTGGGTTTCTTTGCTTCTCTTTGCGATCTTTGCGGTTAAACTTCTGAATTGTGTTGAAACATCTCTACCGCAGAGGACGCAAAGACTTCTGCGATTTGGGACAACATCAAGGAACCTGTCCTCGAAAGACTTTGCATCGTTCTGCTAAGCTGTGGCGGAGTGGCCGGAGGAGAGAACTGTGCAAGTCGTGGCCGGAGTGGACCTGGGCGGAACCGCCATCAACTACACATTGCTGGACCAGCAGGAAAAATTCCTCATCGAGGGCCTGTTCGAGCATCCCGCATTGGCGAAGCAGGGACCCGACATCTGCCTACAACAGATCGCAGACGGTCTTAAGCTCGCGGCTCAAAAGGCGCGCGTTATCCTTGACGACGTGGTTGCCGTCGGCCTTGATACTCCCGGACCAGCCAGTTCCGCGGGCCAACTGAGCGCTCGCGGCTCCACCAACTTTGTTCATGCCGACTGGGCGGGATACGACATCCGTGAAGGCCTGGCGCGCAAGCTCGGCAAACCGGTGTCCTACTTGAACGATGCCAACGCAGCGGCATTGTGGGGCCACTACGCCATCTTCGGCTCCAACAGTCGCGAGACCTCGATTTCTAGCGTGATCGGTACGGGCAATGGCGGAGGCGTCATCCTCGAAGGCAACGTCGTGAAGGGCAAAAACGGATTCGGTGGAGAACTAGGCCACGTGTTGATTCCATATCAGAGCATCGCCGGGACCGGCGGGATCAAACCGGAATGCAACTGCGGACGCACCGGCGACCTGGAGTCGCTATGCTCGCTCACCGCCATCGAAAAGAATATCCTGCCCTATTTTCTGCCGCGTCATCCCGGCCACGAGTTGGCTAAAGTGGATCTGCATCAGGCAGCGAAGCTGGTACGCGGCCTGGCGGAGAAAGGCGACCCGCTGAGCAAGGAAGTTTTCCGCGTGCAGGCTCACGCCCTGGGTTTCTTCTTCGACGAAATGGTGAACACCTTCGATCCCGATGCCTTCATCGTCGGCGGCGGCGCCCTCGAAACCGGCAAGCTGTTTCAGGATTGGTTTATAGAACAGATCCGCGCCGCCATGCCCGCCCAGCGTGAGGAGCAGGGCGGTATTCCCATCTACGTGATGCCGAATGGCGACACTGCCGGAGCGCGAGGGGCTGCCATCGAAGCCCTGAAGCTTGCCCGCGAAGGCGGACTGGCCTAGAGCGCTACTCTGCGTTCGAGCGTTGTATTATGGAAGACAGATGGCATTTCCTATCAAAGTATGCGCTGTCTGCTCTGAGGAATTCGAGCTGAGGCCGAACAAACCAGGCTTCGCCAACCGCTGCCCCTCGTGCAGCGAACCTGAGAGTTCCGAACCGACAACGAAGCGGGCCATGGACGCCGACGAACGGAAGTCGGTGACGGAAACGAACGAGGCTCGCAGACGAGCGATGCGCGATCTTCTCTACCGCAAGGATAGCTGAGGCTTTCCCCGCACGGTTTTCCCGGCTACGATCAGCGCACCACACCTTCCAGAGGCGAACTTGCGGTTGCGTAAAGCTTCCGCGGCATCCGTCCCGCGAGATAGGCCTTGCGTCCGGCGAGCACTGCGTGCTTCATTGCTTCAGCCATCAACACCGGATCCTGGGCATTCGCAATTCCCGTATTCATCAGCACCGCGTCGGCTCCAAGCTCCATGGCCAAGGCAGCATCGGAAGCCGTTCCCACACCCGCATCAAGGACCAGCGGCACCCCGGTGATCATCTCTCGCAGGATGCGAATGTTGGCTGCATTCTGAATTCCCAGGCCGCTCCCGATGGGCGCTCCCAGCGGCATCACAGTGGCCGCTCCCGCGTCGAGAAGCCGCTTTGCAAACACAATGTCGTCAGAGGTGTACGGAAGAACGGTAAAGCCCTCCTTTACCAATACACGGGTCGCCTCCAGCGTGGCCTGTACGTCGGGATACAGAGTGACCGGGTCGCCGATGACTTCCAGCTTCACCCAGTCCGACAACCCAACCTCGCGTCCTAGGCGCGCCGCCCGAATGGCTTCATCCGCTGTGTAGCAACCCGCGGTGTTGGGTAACAGAAGATATTTCTTGGGATCTAGATAGTCGAGCAGCGATTCCTTGCTGCGGTCCAGATTCACCCGCCGCACCGCCACGGTAACCATGTCCGCGCCGCTGGCTTCGAGCGCGCGTGCGGTTTCCTGAAATGACGTGTACTTTCCCGTGCCCACGATGAGCCGGGAACGAAACTCGCGTCCAGCAATGATGAGTGGGTCAGTCATGATCCTTATTGTAATGAAAACCTCGGCCCGTGTGTTCGCGGGCGACTCGCCCGCGAGCGCCGGTATCACTACCACCCCTACTCCATCTCAAACGGCAAATACTGCAACCCTCCATCCCGCTCAATCTGCAAAACCACCGCATCCCCAGAATTAAGCGCGCGAACCGCACCGCGCAGCGTTTCCACAGAATCGATCGGCTTGGTATTGAGCGAGTGGATGATGTCCCCAGTCTGCACGCCGCTGTCCGACACAATAAGGTTAGCGGCGCGGCCGACTACGACGACTCCACCCGGAATGCGGACCGTGCCGATCGCAGAGCGAATCTGATCGGTGATATCCACCACCAGAATACCCAGCCGCGGCACCAGGCTCTTCTCGGGATCGGTCGCGTCCATGAGCAAGTCCATCTGATCGTGCTTTTCAACTGCGGCGACGTAGAGAATTTTCTTCTCCTTATTCTTGCCTGCATCCGTGCCCCGCAGAATCTCGATCTTCACCGGTTTGTCGGGATTGTGAAGATAAGTGGCGGCGGTGAGTGCCGCCAGAGTCTCAATCGGCCGATCGTCGGCGGTGAGAATAATGTCCTGCACCTGCACTCCGGCGGAGGCAGCAGGACCGTCCGGGCGTAACGTCGTCCACGATGACGCCCCAGGACTGTGGCAGTCCCAGGCCGTCCGCCATGGTCGGCGTGATCTCCTGCGCTCCGGCGCCGATCTCGACGTGGTGGACGTGTCCATACTTGCGCAGGCTGTGATAGACAAAATTCACCACGCGCGCCGGAATGGCAAAGCCCAGACCTTCACTTCCGCCGCTCTGGCTCAGAATGAAAGTGTTGATGCCGACCACATAGCCGTCCATGTCCACCAGCGGACCACCGCTATTGCCCGGGTTGATCGGCGCGTCGGTCTGCACGTAGTTCAGCGATTTTGCGGGATCGGCCTGGCGCGCCACGGCGCTGATCACGCCCATGGTGATCGAGCTCTGCAGCCCCTCAGGGCTGCCGACCGCCAACACCATCTGTCCCACGCGGATGTTTTGCGGCGCTTCAAGCGAGAGCGTGGGCAGGTTGGTCTGGTCAATCTTCAGCAACGCCAGGTCGCTCTCCTTGTGGACTCCGAGCACCTTGGCATCAAACAGCTGGCGTCTCCCGGCCGGCAGGTTGGAGGGCGAGCTGTTCAATGACATCGGCAGCGCCACACGAATGCGATGCGCTCCTTCAACCACGTGGGCGTTGGTCATGATGTAGCCGTTCGCGTCCACGATTACGCCCGAACCCACAGCATGCTGGCGAACGATCAGCGCCGTCTGGCCCCGGTCGCTGTCCCCTTCGGTCAGCGGTCCGTATCCGGTGGTCTGAATCTGCACCACTGCGGGAGAGACCCTGGCCGCCAGCTCCTCCAGCGCACCGTTCATCTGTCGCAGGACGTTTTGGTCATCGAGGGAGTGCGAGTCAGCCGCAGCAACTTTCGATTTGTCCGACGATTTACCCGTTGGCTGCTGGGCAAAGCTAAGCGTGGCGATAACCAATAGCTGAAGAATTAATGCTGTAGCACGGCAGATTCGGCCGGACATCACAGCAGTGAACATGGGAGCTTGCTCCATCAGACGCCTCCGTATTTGGATGAGGGACTCAACTACCGGGATGTAGGAGATTATCCGCGGGTGCTGCTGCCCCACGTCTCGCGGTTTTCGAGACGTTGGACTGTTCCGTACGCCGAAAACCGAAGTGCTTACATTTCCTCATTCACTCGTGGTCGCCGGCCCGGCCGTTTCCGCCTGCTCATACATCTCTTCAATCTGCTGCCGGTACCGCTCTTCCACCACCCGCCGCCGCAGCTTCATGCTGGCGGTCAGCGTCCCATTCTCGGCGGAAAATTCATCCGCCACCAGCAGCACTCTCTTCAGCTTTTCGATACCGGGCCAGGTTCCGGTTCAACTCTTCCACGATGCCCTCGTACAACGCGCGTACCTCGGAATGCGCCACCAGTTCCTGCCGCGAAGCGAAAGCTAGTTCATGACTGCGGGCCCACTCTTCCAGCAAGGGAAAGTTTGGCGCAATCAGCACGGAAGGGAACTTGTGCTTCTCGCCCAACACCACCGCCTCTGCGATCAGGACATTGTGCTTAAGCGAATTCTCGATCGGCTGCGGCGCGATAAACTTTCCGCCCGATGTTTTGATCAAATCTTTCTTGCGATCGGTGATGGAGAGAAATCCATCCGCATCCAGATTGCCGATGTCGCCCGTCTTGAACCAGCCGTCTACGAAAGCTTCCTGCGTTTCTTTCGGCTTGTTCCAGTATTGCTTGAACACCGACGGGCCCGCGCACCAGCACCTCGCCATCTTCCGCGATGCGCACCTCCAGGTTCGGCAACGGCTTTCCGACCGTGCCAATCTTGTGCGCCTGCGGCGTATTGACGGCAATCACCGGAGAAGTTTCCGTCAGCCCGTAACCCTCATGAATGCGGATCCCGATGGCGGCATACCATTCCGCGAGTTCGCGTCCCAGCGGCGCCCCGCCGGAAATGAAAATCTCAATGCGGCCTCCCAGGCCGGCGCGCACTTTCGAATACAACAGCCGGTCCGCCAATTTCCAGGACCTCGACGTCGGCTTCTGACCCGCCAGGACTTCCGCCTGGTGTTCCTTCCCCACGGACAGGGCCCAGTTATAAAAAGTCGAGTTGGGAAAGCCTTGTGCCTTCTGTTCCGTCTGAAAGTGTATTTTTTCGTACACCCGCGGCACCGCAACAAAAAATGTAGGTTTCACTTCCAGCAGAGTCTGCGGAAGCTGGGTCACAACGGCCAGGTGTGCCAGCGTGACCCCGCGATAGAGCAGCGCAAAATCCACATGCCGGGCAGTGACGTGAGACAGCGGAAGAAATGAAATGCTGACATCGCCCGGTTGCACCGGAAACTCCGCCAGCGAGCAGTTAAGATTCGACGCCATGTTGCCGTGCGTAAGCATCACTCCCTTGGGCGTGCCCGTCGTCCCCGAGGTATAAATAATGGTAGCCAGATCGTCCGGTGAGACCGCGCCCGCGACAGCTTGAAGCGTCTCAAGCCCCGCGCCGGAGTTCGCACGGCCGCTGTATTCCATCTCGGCCATGCGTACCGCGTCGGCGCCGTCGACGGCGTCCATGACCACCAGCTTTTCCAGCGCCGTCTGCCCGCGAATCGAAAGAACTTTCTGCAACTGCGCTTCGCTGGACAAGAAAACGACGCGCGCGCCCGAGTCGCGCAGAATGTACGCAGTCTGTTCGGCCGTGAGGGTGGCATAGATCGGCACAGTGACCGCGCCGATCAGCAGGGAAGCAAAGTCCGCGATCGTCCACTCCGGCCGGTTCTCGCTCAGGATGGCAACCCGGTCGCCCTTGCCGATGCCCCACCTCTGCAGCGCACCAGACACAGCCACAACTCGCTCGCGCAGCGTCTCCGAAGAAATCGGAACCCACTCATCTCCCACCCGCTGCAACATCACGTTGGAGTGCTGGCGCTCGACCACAGCCAGAAAGACGTCGTTAAGTGTGCGCAGGCTCATTGCGAAAACAGGGAAGATGATCGACCAAACGAATGTACTGGTTCGGCCAAGCATTAAGCAAACCAACCCGAAGTTTGACCGCTCGCGAACGACGTTGTTATGATGAAACTGCGGGGTGGAGCAGTCTGGTAGCTCGTTGGGCTCATAACCCAAAGGTCGGTGGTTCAAATCCACCCCCCGCAACCATTTACAAGTTTCGCCAACCCAAGAAAACCCAAAATAACAGCGGCTCCCAAAAGTCAGCTGAAATGAGACCTTGGCTGCGAGCCTTTCGGTTCATGCCATTCCCAATGCCATTCGTGCTACCCGGCTGTTGGCTTCGCGCTTAGAGTCCATCAGCGCGTTGCCGTAGACATTCATGGTGGTCGAGATTTGAGCGTGCCGCATCAGCTTCTGCTGCACCCCTAACGGAGCTCCGGTCGCATCGAGCCACGACCGGTACATGTGGCGGAATGTATGCCACCCGACTCGCCCCAGGACACCAGCAGCATCCCAGCGCTCATCATGAAGCCCGCCCCGCCTTTTTCCGTTTTGGTCCGTACACCAGATCCCGGAGCCAGCCGAACACTTCGGGCAGGGTGCCAGGCAGCACCCTGCGGGACGGATGTAGTCCTGCTGGATCGGACTCGAATGGAAATTTCGCCCCGTCACGTGGCTGGGGCGAGCTGCCATTGTGCGAGGTGAATTTCAGTGAGTCCACGACGACAATGACAAAGCTGGGGCTTCCAATAAGATTGATGGAGAAATTCTTGAGGCTTGCCTCAATGTCGACCGAAGGCGCAGGGCCTCCAGGGAGTGATAGCTGGCCGCGGACCGAGACGACGAAGTCAGCGCCGTCGTTGAGGAGAAAGACCGGTTCGAAGGGCTTAATTTCGGCGAGGGCACCCAATACTCATAGTTGACGAACCCATTGAGTAGTGGGCCGAGCGTCGCTTTTACGGAAGTGTTCTGAGGCCCTATCATCGCTCCACCCGTCATCTTCGGGTGGAAGGCATGCGACCGGATGGCTTGCACGAGCTCGATGGAATCCGAAAGGTACGAGCAGAGAAAAAGAATATCGCAGTTGCTTGGCCGCGCCTGCCAACGGATACGCAGCCACGGCGACGCTCCTTCCGGGAAAACTTGGCCCGATTCCCCCCGAACCCAAACCACAGCTCTTGGCCCGCGTGAATCTCGCAGCTGGGAAACGCGAAGAAAACGAGCTCTACAATGCCATCCCGCGGCGCCACACCAATCGCAGTCCTTACGACCCGCACAAACCGATCCCGCCTGATTTCGTAGACGCGCTTAGCCATTTGGCGGGCGATGGCGCGGACGTGAAGCTATTTCTCTTCACGGCCGAAGCGGATCGAAAAAAGATCGCCGAACTCAGTTCCGCCGCGAACACGGAAATCTATTCCGATCCGGAAGTCCAGCATGGGAGCGAACAGTGGGTCCGCACGAAATGGAGTTCAGTACAGAAATTTCGTGATGGCCTGACCATTGATGCCTTCGGCCTGCCCTCCAGCACGGCCACGATTGCCAAGATGATGCCTGTGCGGATGCTCCGTTGGGTTGCCTCGCGCAGCTCGAAGAATGCGTATTCGGACCTGATGCTCAGCGCACCGCTAATCGGATTCATCGCCGTGCTAGACCGATATGACCGGGAGCAGTGTCTGCGGGCAGGCCGAATCTGGCAGCGCGCCCATCTCTTCGCAACCGCCCGCGGCCTCGCCGCGCGCCCCAGTAACGAGGCCGTGGAAATGGTGGACCATGAGCGGGCGCTGGGCAGACCGGCCTCCCGTGCCGCCCTGCTCAACGAAATCATCGTTGATCCCAGTTGGCAGCCAACGTTCGTTTTCTATATGGGCCATCCCACCCTGTCAGCACACACCAGCCCCCGCCGTCCGATACAAGCCGTGCTCTTTTGACGAACGAAAGCCCGCGAATGCGTAAAGATCCCAAGGTAAGAGCCACTCCGATAACGTAATTTACCTAAACGTCGCAGAATCATATGACTGGTTAAGGGGTGAGCACCCGGCGAGTTGTTCTCACACTCTGGTTGACAACACGGGCGCATCGGGTTTATGGTATGAGTTAGTTAAATAACTAACTCCTCCTAGTCGGAGAATATGCGAACGGCACAACCGGACAAGCGAACGCGGCTGATTGAGACTGCGACGAAGCTGGCGTATGGACGCGGTTTCCGAGAGACGAGTCTGGCGGACATCGCGGAGGCGGCTCGCGTGCCGGTAGGCAATGTTTACTACTACTTCAAAACCAAGGAAGAACTCGCCGAAGCCGTGGTGGAGCGGCGCCTCGAGGAGTTTCGCGCAGCCCGGGCGGAGTGGGACCGCTTGAGTTCTCCGAAGGAGCGGCTGTTTGCTTTTGTGGACACCATTCACGGGAACCGGGAGCAACTTGCGCGCGGAGGATGCCCTCTTGGCGGGCTGTGCACGGAGTTGCACAGGGAGGGCGGCGCTCTCGCGAAGAAATCCGCGGCGCTCTTCAATGAGCCCATGCGTTGGCTTGAGGAGCAGTTCCGGGCCCTTGGCCATGAAAAGGATTCACGAGAACTCGCGGTCCATTTCTTCTCCGCCTTTCAGGGTATGGCGGCTGTTGCGCTCGGCACCAACGACCGCGAGGTGGTGGTGATGGAGGCAAAGAGGCTTAAAGACTGGATCGGGACCTTGTGACACGCAATCATCGAGCAACCAGGGAGGATCGGCACCATGAACAAGCTTGAGGGAAAGGTCGCGCTCGGTACGGGAGCGTCGCGGGGAATCGGCGCGGCGATCGCAGAGCCGATTGCGGACTTCGTCGCGTTCGGACGACCCTACATCGCCAATCCCGAACTGGTCGAGCGGTTCGCGACCGGCGCTCCGCTTGCCGAAGTCGGCTGGGAAACCGTCTACGGGTCAGGACCACGCGGCTATTCCGACTATTCGGCTATCCGTCGGGCGGCGGGCGAGTGAACTCGACCAGAGGGGCTAATGCGCACCGGTCCGATCAATAGTGTCCGAAGTGCTCAGAAACCGGGCGTCTTTGATTGGAGCGGGGTATTTAATTATGAAACTCACGAGCAATACGATTTTGATCACCGGCGGTGGCAGCGGCATCGGTTACGAACTCACCAAACAACTCACGGCACTTGGTAACACGATTCTTATCACGGGCCGCGATCAAGCTAAGATGGACCGTGCGAAAGCGGCCTTTCCAAAAATTCACACCTTTCGAAGCGACGTTTCCGATCCGAAAGCGATCGCCACTCTTTACGAACAGGTCACCAAACAATTTCCTGAGCTCAACATTTTGATCAACAACGCCGGCATCATGCGTGAGATCAATGTTCACGACAAAGCTGGAAGCCTCGAAGACATCACTCGCGAGATTGAAATCAATTTGAGCGGGCCGATTCGCATGGTGAAACAATTCTTGCCGCATTTGAAAACAAAATCAGAGGCCGCAATCATGAACGTTTCATCGGGATTGGCATTTGTTCCATTGCCCATTTCACCGGTTTATTGCGCCACCAAGGCCGGTCTGCATTCGTTCACCGAGTCTCTTCGTGTGCAACTGAAAAACACCAAAGTGAAGGTATTTGAGCTAGCACCGCCGGCGACACAAACCGAACTCTTGGGTGACTTTAATTCTGAAGACATGAAAGGCGTTTCTATCATGAAGGTGGAAGACATGGTTAAAGTCGCCGTCAAAGGAATGCAAGCCGATCGATTTGAAATACGTCCAGGGCAGGCGAATCAGCTCAAAATGATGAGTCGCGTGGCGCCTGGATTTATTTTGAAACAAATGAGCCGATCGGTCGATCGTATGCTCAGAACACAGAATTAATTCGAAGCATTGCGAACAAATGTGCTTCATAGGCGGGACCGCCCTTTGAAGCAAGTACCTTGGCTTTGTTAGCGTCACCTGATGCTCGCTGGGTCTGACGCCGTTGAAGGCGCGGTCGGTGAGTTACTAGGCAAGTGCTCGACACTGCTGGCGGATTGGCCCCCTAAAGTGAAAGCGAATAGATAGGTCCTGAGATCAGAAACGAGAATGGAGTTTTTATGAAAATTATTTTGATTGGTGCAAACGGAAAGATCGGCGAACTGGTTCAAAAGGCATTAGCGGGTGCTGGCCATGAGATAGTCAAGGTCGGACGCAAATCGGGCGATTTCCGAGTCGAGATCGAGAACCGCGAAAGTGTCAGGAAGCTTTATCAAGCCGTCGGCTCGTTTGATGCCGTGGCCATTGCAGCAGGTGAAGTCGCATTTGCTCCGCTTTCGGAACTCACCGCTGAAAAATGGCAGTTCTCGTTGGGAAGCAAGCTCATGGGTCAGATCAGCCTGGTTCAGGAGGCGATCCCGTTCATCAAAGAAAATGGATCATTCACTTTGGTTTCGGGCGTTCTTAATGACGAACCGATCTTCGCCGGTGTCGCGGCTTCAACCGTCTCGGGCGCATTGGAAGGTTTTGTTCGGGCTACCGCAATCGAACTTCCCAAGGGATTGCGTATCAATTTGGTGAATCCCACGATCCTAGAAGAATCCGTACCTAGTATGGGTTCGTTCTTTCACGGCGTGATTCCGGTCGAAGGATGGAAAGTTGGACAAGCCTACAAACGCGCTATCTTGGGGGCGCAAACCGGCCGCGTTTACAAAGTTGATTGAGCTTACCCAGCGTTTTATTCGAAAGACCGCCCGGCAACATCCCAAGAATCCAGGTTGACAAAGGGACCCACCGTTGCAGCCTAGCACTCAGTCAGTGGATTGACTGATAAACCCACGGCTATTGGCTGCCGAATAATTTATGTCACAACAAGCCCTAAGCAGGCAGAACGGAGCAAAGAGATGAGAGCAGCACTCGACAAAGAGAGGTTCGGCCCGTGGGCACTTGTCACGGGTGCCTCGTCCGGAATAGGCAAGGAATTTGCGCGGCAAATCGCTGCTTCAGGAATCAACATTGTTCTAGTTGCGCGGCGGGAGGACTTGCTTAAGGAAGTAGGCGTTGAATTTAGCAAGCGTTACGGGGTGGAGCATCGAGTCGTCGTGCTTGATGTCTCTCGGGAGGATTTCATCGGGCGACTCGCCTCCGCCACTGACGATCTCGACATCGGCCTTGTCGTCTCCAATGCCGGCACCGGAAATCCCGGCGAGTTCTTGAAGCTTGATCGGCAGTTGCTTCAGGCGACTTTGCGGCTCAGTACGATGGCGCATCTGGACATCACCCACCATTTCGGCGCGAAACTCGCCAAGCGGAGGCGGGGCGGCTTGATCCTCGCGGGGGCAATGGGTGCGGAAAACGGCGTTCCCTGTATGGCGAATGACGGAGCCGCGAAGGCGTATGTACACAGCCTTGGCGAGGCGCTTCACTTTGAGTTCAAACCTCTAGGTGTCTACGTCACTGTACTGGCAGCCGGGTTTACGAACACAGCGGTGCTCGAAAAGTTCGGCCTCGATCCGAAGACCATGCCGATGAAACCGATGAGCGTCGAGCAGTGCGTATCTGAGGGCCTCAGCGGTCTGCTCAAAAACCGCTCCAGAATCGTTCCAGGCCGGCTGAACCGCATATTGAACGCTCTCGTGCCCGCTTCTCTTGCGCGGAAGATGGAGGCGGACTTACTTGGTAAAGGGCTTGCCAACAAGTCCGCTCCTGCAATCGCACGGGCGGAGGCCTGATCACTGACGGGCGACTGGTCGAGCCGCTCGAACCATGCAAGAGCGAATCAGTCTTCTTAGGTTGCCTGCTGTGGGATTGTCGGCAACCCTTACCTAATCGCGTTACGTCAGAGTTGCCCGTGATCCAGGCACAATCGCCGATGTGTCCAGGCGGACCACCTATGGTTAGCTGACTCTTCCGGCCACCTGCCCCGCCGCAATGGCAAGTCGCGCTGGAACTAATCGAAGTCGGCATGTATGACGACGCGGTGCTGCAACTCTTCGAGTCAGAGCGGCGATCATTGGCAAGGATGAACCACCCCGTTTCGCTGACCAGAAACTCGCCGCCACGCTTAACGAAACCCTGACGGATTCTCCATCTAGGCTTAACGTTAAGGAATAAAATGGCGCAAGTCCTTCTCGAGCCAATGCAATGTCGCTCAGTCGGTGGTTCCGTTCGCCGCGTTACCTTCTAACTCTATTCCTGGCGATCATGCTGGTGCTGGCCGCTACCTTGAGCTGGCTGAGCTGGCGGTTACTGAAACAGGACCACGCTCTGGAAAGCCAGCGGATCCAGGAACGTCTCGACAACGCGGCGGACTTGATCGCAGCGTCGCTACTGCGCAAGTTTTCGGAGAGCAAGGAGCAATTCACCAGTCTTTTGGCTCTATCGGAGCCCGAACTGGCCGCCAGAGCATCAGGGCTTGCGGGCCAGGGAGCCGGGACTGCGCTCATTATCGTTTTTCGCCCCCAAGCTGTTGATGCTTATCCTCCCGCCAGTTTGCTCTATTACCCCTTCTCGCCTACTGCGAAGGAGCCTCCGGCCAGTGTGTTCGAAGCCGGCGAAGTCTCCGAGTTCCAACAGAAGGATTTTGCCAAGGCTATTGCAGTCTTTCGTGATTTGTCCCACTCGAAGGACCCGGCGATCCGTGCTGGAGCGCTTCTCCGCCTCGGTCGCAACCTTCGCAAAGCACAACAGCCCAGAGCGGCCCTGGACACGTACAGCGATCTCGAACAGATGAGCGCTACCTCCGTTGGAGGTTTGCCAGCTGAACTCCTCGCCCGCCACACGCGCTGTACCTTGCTCGATGAGTTAACGCGCACGACAGAGGTGAAGCGGGAGGCAGGGGCGCTCTACGCCGATTTACACAGCGGTCGATGGAAAATCGCCCGGGGCACTTACCGCTTCTATGCGCAGGAGGTGCGCCGCTGGTATACGCCTAATCCTGAGCTTCAAGCGCACGAAGAGGATGCGGTTGCGACGGCCGCGGCCGTGGAACTGCTGTGGGAAGAGTGGCAACGCATCCGCCGCAGCGAAGGCGCAGCAGCGGGGCATCGCAGTCTTTGGATCTTTGGCCGCTCTGTGCTTCTCGTCTGGCAGACGAATTCGGACCGTTTGGTTGCACAGGTGGCCGGACCACGCGACTTGGAGCGGCAGTGGCTCTCAGTTCTGCAACCCGTGATGGATCGCCAGGGTGTGCGGCTAGCGCTGACCGACGCCGAGGGACATCCGGTCCTAGCGCAATTCTCTGCAGCCTCGTCTCGACAGGCAGTGCGAAGTTCGGCGGAGACGCAACTGCCATGGACGCTACATGTGGTGAGCCGCGATCCCCTGGCGGAGTGGACTCAGCAGGGGAATCGGCGCCGCCTGCTGCTTTTGGCGTTCACTTTGGTAGCCGCATTTGTATTGGCGGGCAGTTACTTTATCGCACGGGCGGTGACGCGCGAGCTAGAAGTCGCACGGCTCCAATCCGACTTCGTTTCGGCTGTGTCGCACGAGTTTCGGACGCCGCTAGCCTCACTTCGTCAACTGAGCGAGCTGCTGACTGACGGCCGTGTGCCCAGCGAGAAGCGCCGGCAGGAGTACTACGAAGCCCTTCGCCGGGAAAGCGAGCGGTTGTACCGCCTGGTGGAAAGCCTGCTTGACTTTGGCAGAATGGAAGCGGGCGCACGGCAGTACCGCTTTGAGTTGCTCGAGACGGAACCTTTCTTCCTAGGAGTGGTGGAGGAGTTCGCCCAAGAAGCCAGGGAACGTGGCTATCGAGTGGACATTACACAGCAGGAACATCTGCCTCGCGTGCAAGCTGACCGCGAGGCTCTCACCCGTGCACTGTGGAATCTGCTTGATAATGCGGTTAAGTATTCACCGCAGAACAAGACAGTGTGGGCGAAAGCCATCTGCGAGAACGGGCGAGTAGCAATCAGCGTGAGCGACAAAGGGCTGGGGCTCGCCCCATATGAGCAGAAGCGGATTTTCAAGAAGTTCGTGCGCGCCGCCAGCGCCGATGCTGCTGGTGCCAGAGGGACGGGTCTCGGGCTGACTATGGTTGAGCACATTGTTGCAGCCCACGGCGGGCAAGTGCGCGTCGACAGCGAACCCGGAATCGGCAGTACCTTCACCATTCTCCTGCCGAGTGCATAAGGAGTGAACATGGCTCGCATCCTGGTTGTAGAAGATGAGCCGCCTATTGCCTTGGGGCTCGAGGACGACCTGAAGCTCGAAGGGTATGAAGTTGAAGTGGTACGCGACGGCGAGACGGCAAGCCGGCGGGCGCGGGAGCAGTCGTTCGACCTGATCATTCTCGATGTGATGCTTCCTCATAAGGATGGCTTCGAAGTGTGCCGCGAGTTGCGTCGAGCCGGCCTGCGCACACCCGTCATCCTGCTCACGGCAAAAACACAGGAATCTGACAAGGTGCTAGGCTTGGAGTTGGGGGCCGACGACTATGTCACCAAGCCTTTCAGCCCGCGCGAGCTGCGTGCTCGGGTCAAGGCAGCACTGCGCCGCGCTGCCGGAGAGACGCCTGAGATTTACCGGTTTGGCGACGCGGAGGTGGACTTCACTCGATGCGAGCTGCGCCGAGCCGGAGAGGCCGTCGAAATGACCCCGACTGAATTTAAGCTCCTGACTACCTTCATCCGCCATCGTCACCACACGCTCGGCCGCGATCGGTTGCTGGACGAAGTTTGGGGCCGGGAGACCTTCGTCACCGACCGCGTTGTGGATACCCACATCACAAACCTGCGCAAGAAGATCGAAGCCAAGCCGAGCGAGCCACAGTTCCTGATCAGTGTGCGAGGAATCGGTTACCGCTTCGACGGCTGACCCAAGCGCCGTCGGCAGCCGCGACAGAATCTTTGCGCAATCCTGACACAACCACCATCACAATACGACAGTCGCCAGTTATCGTGGTCGCAACTGTGGAGGAGGAACGATGATGAAAACCACGCTCGCAGGCTGTTTTCTAGCGGTGGTGATGCTGGCAGGGCTGCTGATGACTTCCTTTGCAATCGCGCAGAAACAGGACCAAGCGGAAGAGCGGATGCAGGGGGCTCACCAAAGGCAGCCTGTGGAAGGAGGCATTCAGCCTGACGCGAAGGCTTTGCTCAACCCAGGCCAGTGCAACGTTCCAGAATTCGCGTTCTATGTCAGCTTCGGCTACGCGAAGGCTTCGCTCGACATAGGCCAGTGCAGTCAACAACTCGGCAACGCGGAGGCGCGAGAGGCTTATGAGCGCCTTGTGCCTGACTACGCGGACCAATTCGACCAGGTCGCCGCAGCCCGTACGCGGCTTGCTGTGCCTGCTCAACCGGCAGGCCGCAGCAATGGCTCCACGATGACTGCGCTGGTTTCTGTGGCAGACGGTTCGGTGTCCCTTTTGAAGATGCTCCCACCGACTGACCCCCGGAAGATAAGCCGATTCACCGTTTTTGAAGAAATGCCGCCGTGGGTCTGGTGCCTGTTGCATATCCGTTTGTGCAAACTCTAGAAGTACGCTGCTTTTCTCGATCGCGCGAAACAGAGCCGAGGGAGCCGACGTGAGTGAGGAAAAGATCATGAAAACCACACGGGCAATGCGATTGTTGGCAGTGACGATTCTGGCTACGCTGCTGACGGCTTCATCGGCAATCGCCCAGAAAGATGATCAGGCGGAAGTGCTGATCCAGGCCGCTCACCAAAAGCAATTGGTTGAAGGTCAACTCGAGGAGGCCATCCAGCTCTACAAACGCATTGTGCAGGAGCACTCTGGGAATCGGGTCGTGGCGGCGCAGGCTTTGCTCGAGATGGGCCAGTGCTACGAAAAGCTCGGCAATACGGAAGCCAAGAAAGCTTATGAGCGCCTGTTGCGCGACTATGCCGACCAGAACGAGGCCGCGGCACAAGCCCGCACACGGTTGGCGGCCCTCTCCGGCAATGTTGGCTCCAGAGGCTCCGAAATGGTGACCCGCCGCGTCTGGGCCGGGCCAGACGTGCACGTAATGGGGAGTCTTTCGCCCGACGGTCGCTTTCTCTCTTGCGTGGACGGGACGACAGGCGACATCGCGCTCCGCGATCTCACAACGGGCAAGATGCGCCGCCTTACCAATGGAGGTTCCCGGCCGGAAATTAAGGCCTCGGCCATGTCGAGGGACGGCAAAGAAGTCGCCTACAACTGGCCTAGCAAGGTTGGGTGGTATCCGGAACTGCGCGTGGTGCGGGTGGACGGCTCTGCGCCTCGGGTTCTCTATAACAAAAATGGAAAGTTCGCCTCGCCCCAGGATTGGTCCCCGGACGGAAAGTACATCCTGACTGAACTCTATATCGATCCCATGATCTTTCAGATTGCCGTGATTTCGACAGTGGACGGCTCGGCCCGCGTCTTGAAGACGCTCGACTGGTCCCCAACAAAGATCAAATTTTCACCCGACGGGCGCTATATCGCATATGACCTTCAACAACATGCCTCGGGCAACCGGGACATCTTCTTGCTGGCCTCTGATGGGAGCCGGGAAATTCGCCTGATCGAGCACCCTGGCGATGATCAGCTACTAGGCTGGACGCCGGACGGCAACCACATCCTCTTTGCCAGCGACCGGTCCGGAACAATGAGCGCCTGGATGATTCGCGTGACCGATGGAAAACCGCAAGGCTCGCCCGACCTGGTGAAGTCGGACATAGGGCAGATAATTCCGATCGGATTTACGCCAGCCGGTTCCTTCTACTACGGACTTGCCATCGGCACGGGCGATGTTTACACCTCCGAGTTTGATCCCGCGACGGGAAGGGTTCTGACAGAACCGCGGATCGCAACGCAGCGGTATGTCGGCTGGAACGTCTCACCAGCGTGGTCTGCGGATGGCCAGTATCTGGCCTATATATCGCGCAACCGGAACAAGATCATCACGATTCGCTCGCTCAAGACCGGCGAAGAGCGCGACCTATCACCCAAGCTCCCCTTCATGTGGGGACCCATACGATGGTCCCCTGATGGGCGGTCTATCCTTGTCTCCGGCAAAGACAGCAAAGCCCGGCATGGTCTCTACCTGATTGACGCTCAAACCGCCAAGGCCACTCCCATTGAGATGTGGCAAGGTATGATCGATATCCCTGCCTTCTTTCCCGACGGCAAGAGACTGCTCTACCGCTCCTGGCAGGGCGAGGCAGGCACGATAACGCAAAGCATCCTCGTGCGCGACCTCGAAACAAGCCGGGAAACGGAATTCTTCAGGCCGCCCCCCGGCTTGGTGATCGACGACATCGCCCTCTCGCCTGACGGGCGGCACGTGGCCCTGACGCTGCTGGAGAAGGAAACGCGATCCTCGGTCTTGAAAGTGTTACCAATAGCCGGCGGGGAAGCCAGCGAGCTCGTTCGGGCAAAAGAGCCGGAAACGATCGTTGGAGATTCGCTCAGTTGGTCGTCCGATTCGCGCTTAATCGTGTTTGGCAGGAACCGGGCCAACGGCAAGGAGCGGAAAACCCAGCTACTTGCCATTTCTGCCCGAGGGGGAGAACCGCACGAGTTGGGGTTAGCTATGGACTCCGTCCGCGACGTTTCTTTCCACCCAGACGGTCACCACCTTGCTTTCGCCACCAGCGCTGGCATGCCGAGGGAAGACAAAGACAAGATCGAAGTCTGGGTGATGGAGAACTTTCTGCCGACACCGAAGGCGGTTCGACCACAGCCCCGATAAATCGGGGCGGGATGTCGCTGACTCCGAGCTCATCGCTAGATACCCTCGAAATGAGGGAGGAAATAATCATGAAAACCGCGCGCGTAGGCCGGTTTCTAGCAGTGACGATTGTGGCGGGGCTGCTCGCAACTTCCTCCGCCAGCGCCCAGAAAAATGACCAAGCGGAAGTGCTGATGCAGGCAGCTCACCAGAAGCAACTAGTGGAAGGCCAACTCGAGGAGGCCATCCAGCTCTACAAACGCATTGTGCAGGAACACTCGGGGAATCACGCCGTGGCGGCGCAGGCCTTGCTCGAAATGGGGCGCTGCTTCGAAAAGCTCGGCAACACTGAAGCTCGGAAAGCTTACGAGCGCGTCCTGCGCGACTATGCCGACCAAAACGAGGCCGCTGCGCAAGCCCGGGCAAGGCTGGCGGTTCTCTCCGGCAATGTTGCTTCCAGAAGCTCCGAAATGGTGACCCGCCGCGTCTGGGCTGGCTCCGACGTAGATGTCCTGGGTAGCGTTTCGCCCGATGGCCGATATTTGTCCTGCGTGGACTCGACGACGGGAGACCTCGCTCTCCGCGACATGGCCACGGGAAAGATGCGACACCTGACCAATGAGGGCTCCTCGACTGAAATCAGATTCTCGGCAATATCGCCGGATGGCAAGGAGGTTGCCTACGACTGGTTTAACAAGGGTGGGTCTCCGGATCTGCGCGTTGTGCGCCTGGACAGCTCCGCGCCTCGGGTTCTCTATAGCGACAAGGGAGCGTTAGCCATCCCCACCGGTTGGTCGCCGGACGGGAAGCATATCCTCACCCTAATCGTCACGCCTGAGGATACGTTCGAGATCGCGCTGATTTCGGTGGCGGACGGCTCGGTGCGTGTTTTGAAGGCGCTCGACTGGTTTTCGTTAAAGGTGAAATTCTCCCCGGACGGGCGGTACATCGCGTATGACTTTCCGCAACAACGAGACTCCGACAACCGGGACATCTTCTTGATCACCGCCGATGGCAGTCGCGAAATCCGCCTGGTCGAGCACCCTGCCGATGATCAGTTACTTGGCTGGACGCCGGACGGCAACCACATCCTCTTCGCCAGCGATCGGTCCGGGAGCATGAGCGCTTGGATCCTTCGCGTTGCGGATGGGAAACCTCAGGGCTCGCCAGAGCTGGTAAAGCCGGATATCGGACAAGCAATCCCGATCGGGTTTACGCGATCCGGTTCCTTCTACTACGGCCTCGCGATCGGCGGGAGCGATGTTTACACCGCTGAGTTCGACCCGGCAACAGGAAGGGTAGCGACACAACCCCAGATCGCGACGCAGCGGTTCGTCGGCTCGAACTCCTCACCTGCGTGGTCACCAGACGGCCAGTATCTGGCCTATATTTCGCAAAATCGGCCCTGGTTCGCCGCCCACCGCCCTGAGGTCATCTCGATTCGCTCGCCCAAAACGGGCGAGGAGCGCGACCTTTCGCCCAAACTCAGTTTCATCTGGGGACCCATGCGGTGGTCCCCCGATGGGCGGTCGATTCTCGTCTCAGGCAAGGACAGGCAGCTCCGGCACGGTCTCTTCCTGGTTGACGCTCAAACCGGCGAGGTCACGCCCATCCTCTGGTGGGAGGACTCGCCAATTTCCAACCCCGCCTGGTTCCCCGACGGTAAGAGACTGCTCTTCAGCCGCGGCGAGTCGGGCACCAGGGCTGAAACCATCCTCGTGCGCGACCTTGGGACAGGCCGCGAGAAGGAACTCTTCCGATCAGCACCCGGCGTGAAGATTGACGACATAGCTCTCTCGTCCGACGGCCAGCAGGTGGCCCTCACGCTGCTTGAGAAGGAAACGCGATCCTCGGTCCTAAAAGTCTTGCCGGTAGCCGGTGCAGACGCCAGGGAACTGGTTCGGGCAAAGGAGCCGGAAACCATCGTGGGAGATTCGCTAAGTTGGTCGTCCGATTCGCGCTTTATCGTCTTTGGCAGGAACCGGGCCGTCGGCCAGGAGCGGAAAACCCAGCTACTTGCGATCTCTCCCCGTGGCGGAGAGCCTCACGCCTTAGGCCTGGCGATGGATTCCGTCAGCGAAATTTCTTTTGACCCGAACGGTCACCACCTCGCTTTCGCCGCGGGGGGCATGGACAAGATTGAAGTCTGGGTGATGGAGAACTTTCTGCCGACACCGAAGGCGGTTCGGCCACAGCCCCGATAAGTCGGGGCGGTATGTCGCTGACTCAGGGCTCAGTTGTCATTGCAAAGAGAAAGAAAAGAAAGAAGGTGAGGACTATGAAAAACAAGCTGCTTTTGCTCGCCGTGGCCGTGCTCGGGACTCCGCTCCTGGCGCACGTCGTAAACATTCCAACCGCTCCTAGCGGATTATGCTCGAGTCGAGGGGCAGCGGTCACCGTGATTAACATCCTGCTGTCTCTGATCGGTCAGGGGCCGATCTGCTGATCCACGTCACCCCGGGGGCGGCCTGAAGGTCGCCCCTACTATTGGTTTCCGCGTTCAGAAAACATCTGTTTATCGAAGCCTTAGATGGCCAATCTCCGAATGTAGAGCAGGGGGCCTAAGTCCCGAGTCGTCGCTAGCCTTGATCGGAAACGCCTCGGGGCAGATTTTTGGGGCGGAGCGGGGACCTCGATCCGAGGCGTTTTCGATGAGGAGACTAGGAGGAAGCCGCTGGCGTTTGCGGCGGACGCGGTGCGCTATGGGATTTGAACGGCAGCGTGGATCTGAACAGAGCTTGGGGAGAGCGGCGAGGCGTGGTGAGAGTGCGGTAGGGATGGTCGGAGTGGTGGCAGAGATGAGCAAGAGCGCCTGCGGAAAGTTGCAGGAGAGGCTCTGGGGAAGAAGCGGACACACCGGTGCGTGGGCGTGCCGGAGCACATCCCCGGGTCGATAGTGGAGGACACACTACGAAGAATCGAAGTAAGAGCATGTGGATAATTCCGCAGCCGTAAATCTCTGCATCACGATCATGGCCGCGCCGCAACGTGGGCAATGCCAGAGGGACGGAGTCTCGGAGGAAGCTTGGTGCGTCATCGCTGGGGCAGGCGTTGGGGAGTTGCGGGACAGCAGTTGTCGCGATAGTGCCAAGCGAGAAGCACGCCAGCGATTGGCGAGGAATCCGAAGTGACGGATGCGCACGAACCCTCTGGGGAGCACGTGCAGAAAGAAGCGCCGTAAGAACTCGGTGGCACCGAGCGTCATCTTGCCTTGCTTGCCGCCGTGCGCGTAGTCCTTCCAGCGGAAGGTGACGCGCTCTTGATCGAAGGCCAGCAAACGGTGATTGGAAATGGCCACGCGATGGGTGTAGCGGCCAAGATAACGCAACACCTGCATGGGTCCACCGAAGGCGGGCTTGGCATAGACGACCCAGTCGTGGCGGTGCAGGCGTCGGACGAGTTTTGTGAACTGCAGTGGATCGGCGAGGGCAGCGGCCGGACCGGCACAGCAGAGTTGGTTGCGGCGGTGGAGACGTTTCAGAGCGGCGAGGAACTTGCCGCGAAAGACGCGGCTGAGGACCTTCACGGGCAAGAAGAAAGGATAGCGTGGGCGGACCCATTGACGGTGATCCGGCGAGAGTCCGCCCGCGGGAATGGCGCAGTGAATGTGAGGATGGAGGAGCAGGTTCTGTCCCCAGGTATGCAGGATGCTGATGACGCCGATCTCGGCGCCCAGGTGTTTGCGATCCATGGCGATCTGGAGCAAGGTTTGAGCACTGGCGGTGAACAGCAGGTCGTAGAACAGACGTGGGTTCTCCAAGGCCAGCACATTGAGTTCGTGAGGCACAGTGAACACGACGTGGAAGTAGCTGGTGGTCAGGAGTTCGCGTTCGCGGGCGGTCAGCCAACGCTGGCGCGCTTGCGTCTGGCACTTGGGGCAGTGCCGGTTTCTGCACGAGTTGTACGAGATAGCCTGATGACCGCAGCTCGGGCAGGCATCCCGATGACCGCCCAGCGCAGCGGTGCGGCAGCGCAGAATGGCGCGAAAGGCTTTGAGCTGCTGAAAGCCAAAGCTGGATCGATAGCGATCCAGAAAGCGATCGCCCTGCACGCGAACGATGTCGGCCACCTCGAAGGTGGGCCGAGTCATTTTTCGTTTTTCCGTTTAAAGCTGCGACTGATGTTCTGGGTGCTGGATAGAGCGAGGCTGTCCAGCGGATTCGTAACTGCCTGTAGGTGCTGCTGCGATAGATGCAGGTACTGAGCGGTCGTTTCCAGATCACCATGTCCGAGCAGAACCTGGATGGTGCGCAGATCGGTGCCCGCCTCCAACAAGTGGGTCGCCCAACTGTGGCGCAGGGTGTGCGGGGTGACGCGTTTGCGGATGCCGGCCCGATGCGCAGCATCGCTACAGGCAATCCAAACGGTCTTGTCTGAAATCGGCTGATCGAGTCTGTGTTGGCGGATACGGGTGGGAAACAAGTAGAGCCTCGGCTTCCGCCAATGCCAGTACTCGCGAAGGACTTCCAGCAGGGCTGGACTCAGAGGCAAATCGCGATCCTTGCCGCCTTTGCCTTGCACCACCCGGATGATCATGCGCTGGCTATCGATGTCGCTGACCTTGAGATGGGCGAGTTCGCTGCGTCGCATGCCGGTGGCGTAAAGCGTCATCAGCAACGTCCGTCGAAACAGTGTTCCTGCCGCATTGATCAAGCGCGCTACTTCGTCCTGGCTGAGCACTGTCGGCAGCCGACGACGGTCCTGGGGGTACGGCAAGAAGTCACGGAACTGATGGCGCTTGAGTGTCTTGACGAAAAAGAAGCGCAGCGCCGCTACCCGGTTGACCACGGTGCCCGGTGTCAGCTTGCGCTCAGTCAGCAGGTAGGCTTGATAGGTGCGAAGTTCGTTGGGGCCGAGCTTGTCGGGGGACTTACCAAAATACTTGGCGAACTCGGTCACCACCCGCAAATAATTACGGGTGGTGATAGCGGAATAGTTGCGACGCTGGAGTTCCTCCAGCATCATTTTTCGTAAACGGGTCACAGGAATCTCCTTTCCCTATGACCCACACTACGTCAGCTGTTCCTGAACTTTCCTGGTTCACTACGCGGTAGCGTCCGCCGCGCCAGCGGCTTAGTCCTGGTCGGCTAACCTTCCCTTACCTGCGGATTACAGAAGGTTAGCCCGTCATCCGCCCGCAATCGGCGGCAAGGTGCCAGCCTCGATGGAGGGAAAGCTCCTTTGCATCCTCCCCGTTCGAGGAGCCCGCAGGATCTGGGCCGTCAGACGAGTACAGCTTGAACCGCACGGCGGGGGCTGGCGTGGGCCGACAGCTTAGGATAGCCCATATAGAAAACAAAAGTCGGCTGCCATGTGGAATCTGCGGTGATTTCGTTGAGCAGAGCGGCGCGAGAGGCCGGTCTGCCCAATGCCCGCTCATGGTCCACCATTTCCACGGCCTCGTTACAGGGGCGCGCGGCAAGTCCGTGGGCAGTCGCGAAGAGATGGGCTCGCTGCCAGATTCGGCCTGCCCGCAGACACTGCTCCCGGTCGTATCGGTCACGCACGGCGATGAATCCGATTAGCGGTGCGCTGAGCATCAGGTCCGAATACGCATTCTTCGCGCTGCGCGAGGCAACCCAGCGGAACATCCACACAGGCATCATCTTGGCAATCGTGGCAGTGCTCGAGGGCAGGCCGAAGGCATCAATGGTCAGGCCATCACGAAATCTCTGTACTGAACTCCATTTCGTGCGGACCCACTGTTCGCTCCCATGCTGGACTTCCGGATCGGAATAGATTTCCGTGTTCGCGGCGGAACTGAGTTCGGCAATCTTTTTTCGATCGGCTTCGGCCGTGAAGAGAAATAGCTTCACGTCCGTGTCGTTGCCTGGCAGATGGCTGAGCGCGTCTATGAAATCAGGCGGGATCGGTTTGTGCGGGTCGTAAGGACTGCGATTGGTGTGACGCCGAGGGATGGCATTGTAAAGCTCGCTTTCTTCGCGTTTGCCGGGTGCGAGATCCACGCGGACTACAAGCTGTGGTTTGGGTTCCGCGGGAATCGGGCCGAGTTTTCCCGGCAGGAGCATCGCAGTGGCGGCGAAGCCATTGGCAGGCGCAGCGAGCATCAGATTCTCCAGAGCGCAACCCATGCCGATGTGCTCTTCGCGCAGATAAGGATCGAGCGCGCCGACGTTTCTCTGCGTGTCGATGTGCAACTCAATCGAGGAATTGGTGATCTTGAATAGCCAAGGCTGGGTGTTGTGCGGGCTGGCGGCGAGAATCGCAGCGCTCACCAGCGCGAGCGGACCATCGTTTGCAGTGTTGCGCCAGTCTTTCCACGGCTCATAAGCCGGTCCTTCGCCGACGCTAAAGACACCTTGGTCGTAGGCGCGCCAGACGCCACCGCCCGCGACGACGACGGTCACAACTCCTGCGCCCTTGAGGAACGATCTGCGCCGCAAGGACCACCTTCTCGCTGAGCTTTGGCCTGCGAGCTACAGCTTCACTGAAACTATACGCTCGGCATTGGACGTACCGCCCCCGTTTCCAAGCGGTCGCCATTATTGCAGGGTTCTCATCCAGCGGGTGTATGGTCGCCGCCTCGGAACCTATCCCAAACTCTAGCTGCTCCTCTCTGAGGTCGGCAGTCACTTGGACGAGCAGTCGGCAAAAGGGGAGATGTGGCCATTCCTTGGCGATTGTTCCCGAGTGACGGCAACCCTTCCATCATGCGGTAAGGGAAGGGTTGCCGACCACACACCCAGAACCGTCGCATCCGCGTGCAAGGAGTGCTCAGTCTATAATTGCGCGCGGATGGCACTTACTCCTGGGACAAAACTCGGCCCCTATGAAATCCAGTCGCCGCTTGGCTCAGGCGGAATGGGAGAGGTGTATCGCGCCACCGACCCGAACTTCTCGGCCGTGACGTTGCGCTCAAGGTGCTGCCAGCCGAGATGGCGCACGATCCGGAGCGGTTCGCCCGCTTCCGGCGTGAGCCGAAGGCTCTGCGACCCATTGAGACATGCCAGGCGCAGGGTCGTTGGACAGTTCGACGATCGGCCCAGGGTCTGCCAACATGTCGAGAAGCCGTTTCAAATACGGAGCGTCGAATGGCAAGTCGGTTAGTGATATTTGACTGACGATCAGTCCGCAGGAAGGAGACCCGCATCCTTCAATATCCTGTGTGCCGACAGTGTGCAGGTAGTGTGCCTCTTCTTAGGCTTTGGCTCGGGAGACGGCCCGTGCGGAACGGAGCCGGAGCAAGCTATCGGTGATGCTGGCCGATATCGACGGGTTCAAGAACTTCAACACCAAGTTTGGCCATTTGACCGGAGACCGCGTTCTTGCTGAGGTTGCAGTCCTTCTTCAAAAGAATTTTCGCGCAGCGGACCTCGTTACCCGTTATGGAGGCGACGAATTTCTGGTGATCATGCCGGACACCGACCTGGCTCAGGCCGAGGTTGCCGTCCACCGGCTCGGCTGGTGGCTGGAGAAGTGGAACAGTAGCGAGCAACGAGAATACCGGTTAGGTATTAGCTGCGGCGTAGCTGCGTACAAACCGGAGACAACAGTCGAGGATGTCATCAAAGCAGCCTATGCAGACCTGTACGTCCAGAAAGCAAGGCGGATCGACGCGCTCCCATAGTAGCGCAATTGCGAGCTCGCAGGTTCTGATTGCGCTCGGCTCTCTCGCATCCTTCGCGGTTCATCTTTTGCCTTTAGTTTTGCTTTGGCGGGGAAACCAGCGAATGCGTAACGGCATGTACCGAAAGCGCGATGCGGTTCTGCACGCCAATCTTGCGCAGAAGTTTGGCTACGTGGGCTTTCACGGTGCGCTCTCCGATGCCTAGTGGGGCGCCAATTTCCTTGTTCGAGCGGCCTCCCACCAGCATCTCCAAGACTTCCTGCTCCCGGTCGGTAAAGGTGGTGCGGCCAGTAGGAAATGTGCGTGCGGCCGAACTGCTCATACGTTCAATGAACACGGAAAGGACGTGACGCGGAGCCCAGACTGAGCCCTGGCTTACGACCCGTATCGCCTGCGTGAAATCAGCAGCCGGTGCAGCCGAGTCCACGTAGCCCTTGGCCCCGGAAGCGATGGCCTTCAGAATGGTCTCTTCGCCCAGGCCGGAGCCGGTTACGATAATGCGCAACTGTGGATGGGTCGCTTTCAAGCTGGCCATCATATCGAACAGGTTCTGGCTCGAGTGCTCGCCCAGCAGCACCAGGTCAATGTTCTGCTGCGTACCGGCCTCAGGCAATGAAGCAGAAATCAGCTCAAAATCCCGCTCCGACTTGAACACGGCCCGGAAGCCCACCAACTGCAGAGGGTCGCTCCCCACCACGGCAATACGGATGAGCGGCTTCTCCGCCAGGGCAGCCTTCACAGCTTAAGCATAGCTGCATTGGCTGAAAGGTAGAGAATTACCGGCGTAACGTTCCGCCTCAGGCGGCCGTCACTAAGCTGCCTTCCTTCGCACCGCCCAAAACGAAAACGCGATGGGGGTGTGTGCAAACTGTGATGTATGGCACCCCAAGAAAGCGGTTCTCAACCATTTTCGTGACTTCGAGACAATTGAAGTTCTGCTTTCGCATCTTCAAAAATATTCGCTTCAATGCTTTTTGGATGTTGTTGGCTGCGAGTGAACCGAGAACCGTTGCCTCCGCTTCCTCAGCCATGAAGGAACGTTTCCATCCGACGCTGCGGAGCTTTTGGTCGAGGACCTTGAGCACTACCCACTTCGCTGCGTAAAACTCACTTCCCAGGTCGAGGATCCGGGTAACGAGGGGAAGATCCTCGATCAGGATAGTGCCGACTTGGACGTTTGGTGTCATCGGCTCTCCCGAGTGTCTTGCGAACAAGCCGGGGTGGCGCGCATAGCCACCCCGGGCGATTGACCAGCACCGTTCAGGCGGCCACAGCGGCGGGTTTGTGAATAGTCGAGCTAATCACATCCGAGACTTGCACCTTGGGAGTGCCGTCTAATACTTTATGCAGGAGTTTGAGCACTGCGGGGTAGCCGGCAGTTTTGTAGGCTTCCGCGTGCTCCTTGGTATCCCAGAGACTGATTGCGACCACATTCAGCCCTCCCGGCAAAGCAAATAGGATTTCATCCCGGAACCCACTCTGCTTCCGCAGCATGGGAATGACTTCTTTATCGAAAATCCGCGTGAACTCGCCCCGGGTGTTTGGTTTCAGGCACAAAGAGACATGACGAGCAAACATGATCAACCTCCATCGATTGGCTAGGTGATCTAAGAGGGAGAACTTCAGATGGGCTGACTTAGTTCAGGGAACCTGAAATGAGCAAGAGGTGGTGGCTTGCTCAATTTGAATGCTAGGCTCGAGTCCTACCGTTGTCAAACACTCTCCGAATGTAGTAGTCGTGCAGTTTGAATTTAGCTGTCGGTCGGGACTGGGAGGAACATTGCTACGCCGAAGACTGGCCAATCGGTATTTCGCGGAAGCGGGTGCCTCCGCAATCAGGGCAAGGTGATCCGGTTGGGGAAAGTCCGCGGTCGCAACCGCATTTGAGGCACTGCTCCCATCGCGAGAACATCAACATGTTACTCTTAACGCAATAAGACATAAGGTCCTTGTCAAACAATATGGTCCAAGTACAAAGGTGATCTCGATACAAGAATGAGCTCATGAGAATCCTACTGTACAACCCTGACAATGGCGTGACCCGCAACTTCATGCCCCACCTCTGGATGTTTCTACTGCAGGCCCTGACGCCACCGGGTCACGAAGTGTTGCTGATTGATGGCAACGCCCAGCCCATGGATGAAGCTGCCATCGCACAGTTTGTGCGCGAGCAGAACATCGGACTGGTCGGCATTGGCGCCATGACCAGAATGATCGCCAAGGCATATCGCATCGCCGACACGATCCGGGCCGTGGGAGTGCCGGTGGTGATGGGCGGACCTCATGTGACCGAACTGGCAGATGAGGCTCTCGGCCGGGATGGTGGCCCGCGCCACGCCGACGCTGTGGCGCTCGGTGAAGCGGATGAAACCTGGCCACTGATCGTGAACGATGCCGTCCGCGGCAAGCTCAAAGAGATTTATGCCCCGGTGGATGAAGCTGGAAAGGAACGCAAACCGTCACTCCAGGCATATCCCGTAATCCCATGGCAGTCGATCAATCTCGACCAGTTCAATCTGGTGCCGAAGGCTGCGACCTCGCTGCTCAACCGGGTCTGGGAGGGCTGGGGAACATTTCGCATTATCCCGGTGGAGTCGGGACGCGGTTGTCCTTACGGCTGCGAGTTCTGCACGGTAACCGGATTCTTCGGCGACTCCATTCGCTTCCGCACGAACGAGAGCGTGGTGAATGAGCTGCTACTGTTGAAGGCGCGTGCCCGCACTGAAAAAGGGCAGATTGCCGTCTTTTTCATTGACGATAATTTCGCCATCAACGTCAAGCGCACCAAGTCACTGCTGCGCGACGTCATTGCCGCCGGCGCACAGGTGCACTGGGTAGCACAGATCAGCGCCAACTTGTTACGCGACGAAGAACTCGTGGACCTGATTGCCGCTTCTGGAGGCAAGTGGGTATTCATCGGCATGGAGTCCATTGACCCTGCGAATCTTAAAGACGTGAACAAAGGATTCAATAAGCCGGGGGAATATGCCGCCGTGCTCGACCGCTTGGCGCGGCGCAACGTTTACGCCATCACGTCATTCATTTTTGGCATGGATAACGACACGGTAGGTGTAGCTGAACGCACACTCCAGCAAGTCCGCTCCTGGCCTCCGGGACTGCCTATTTTCGGGCTGCTGACCCCGCTGCCAGCCACGCCTCTGTACAAACGGCTGGAGAATGCTGGCCGGCTTACGCGGCCTAGGCACTGGAAGGAGTTCATCCCCTTTGCGATGGCCCACACGCCATTGAAGATGACCATTGAGGAAGCGCACGAAGAAGTGAAATATGGATGGGCCCACGCTTACAGTCCAGAAGCCCTGGCGCAGGCTGTGGACTCGCTGGATGATCAGCCACTGGGTTATCGTGTCAACATCTTCCTGGCACGCCTGTGCTTTCGCGGTATCTATTTCCCCATGATGGGGCGGCTGGCGTGGGTGAAGGTGATTGCGCAAAATCGGCGAACCATCCTCAGCTTGGTGTGGGAAGCATTATGGGGACGCCGGAGCCGCGGTGGAAATCGTGACTCCCCGCACCCCGTACCGGCGATGTTGTCATCCGTCCCCGCCGAGGCTGCCACTTCGGAAGAAGGTTAAACAGATCCCATGCCGCCCGACCGTCCGCTGAGTACAAAGATCCTATGGCGCAAGACGGCTGATATCCCTTTTGAGCGAGTAACGACTCAGAGGGCCAGTCGGGAGCACCAAAGACATCGCACTACGCTGCTGCATAGCAGAATCGGCAAAGCGGTTAAGAGGTGTGTTTAATTGTAGGCCGGGCGTTCGTTAGGTGTGTGCCCAGTCAGAACAGAAGAAATGATGTCTTGTGGAGAAGACCAAATGAAAAGTCCCTCGGTGAAGTTGCTCGCTACTCTGGTTTTCGCGTCCAGCCTGGGTCTCGGAGCCGGGTTCGCACAAACCCAATCCGGCAAAGAACTGCCAAAGGCGGTCTCAGTAACCGGGTGCCTAGTTAAAGGCGACGAGCCCAAGGAAGTCTGGCTCGCGGAAAAGGGCGGGACAATTTACGGATTGGAGAGCCCAACAATCGAGGTCAACGCACACCTTGGCCACAAAGTTATCGTGACGGGCTACGTCCTGCCGGAGGGGAAGGAAGAGCCCGGCGACGAAACGCACAAGAAGAACAAGGCCAGCAAACGTGAAACCGCCGATTTTCGGGTGCTCACGCTGAAGATGATTGGCAGAACCTGTACGCAGTAGGCGCGCCGGCATAGTTTCCGCGTGGGGCGTGGTCGGTACCTTCCTTCTCCACCGCCGTGAACGTCCCCCGACGCCCCTCTTCATTGCTCATCGAGCGGGCAAGAGAAACGGTACGAGTTGCAATCTCCAGACGAAAAGTACCGGCCAAGCAGAAATTCGAGAGCTTTCTTTGGGCTGGCGTTCTCCTCATCCCGCAGCATGCACGTCACTCTCTGGTTTTTGCCCGCAGCAAGCTCAAAATGTGCAGGGCTCGGGTGATGGCTTCCTGCTCTTTCTCGCCGTTGGCCGGCGACTTTGATAAACTTCGTAATCTTTCGCGAATCGCGCCCTCTGTGTCCTCGACCCTCTGCAGCAACTTGCTCCGGTCAGACTCGATGATGGCTGCGCGGTAAAGCTTCTCCCAATCTTGCTTGACCTCATGCTTCGTGCCCGGGCTTTTGGCCCTTGGGTGATCGGCGCAAACATGCAACGTAAACTCCTTGTCGCGCTGCAACTCAAAGTTCCGCACCGATTCATTGAAAGACTTGCCAGTGGGCGCGCCAGAAGGGTTGAATACCCAGGTACATTCGGAGCAACCCCAACAGCGCAAACCTGGTTGTTCAACCCATACCAGCTTACGTAGCGCCCCCATTTACAGGCGGAAGACAAAATCTCGGCTCACGATGTTTCGTTTCATTTTTATCTTCTTCTCCTTGACTATCCACGAATCATTCAGTGCATGTAAGTGGCCCTCCCAGCGAATCGGCGCAACTTGCTGTTTCGATAGGGGCAGGGCAGATCCGGCGGCCGGAGAGTCTTGATCCGGACGTGTATCTTTGGGGGAAAATACGCACAAGCGGCAGGCGACCGCTACAAATCTAGGCGCTACGCACGAAACGTTACACATCCGGGTAGTGGTTGCTTTTGTACGAAACCGTCATAAAACTACAATGAAGTTGACCTTCGACCTACCAATCGTTGTAGGCACCCACCCACGAAAAGCCTGAGAATCTCGCGTGCGGGAGATGGCCAGAAGGGGGCGCGACATGGCTCGCACCCGTTCGGTTCACTCGCAACCCAAGCAGCAGAAGCCTGACAAAGAAGAAGCTGAGGCCCTGCTCGATCTTCAGAAACAATACATCCGTCTTTACTACTCTTGCATTGCGAAGCGATTGGGCGTGAACGCTTCGTACATCAACCGGGTCGCCAACGGCGAGCACCAGTCTGAAAAGCTAAGACGCGCCTTGCTGTCCGAACTTGGCCTAATGCAAGCCGCGGCCTAGGGGCGGTTATGGTGCTGGGCTAGCGTCCGCAAGGCCTCTAAGGCCGCCTCCAGGAAGCGCAAAGCGAAAGAGCGGAAAGCCGCTCAGAGTAAGGCGGACTCATGAACTTGTACTATGCCTTCAACGGAGGGTGGAGCTGCGGTAATTGTGAGGGAAGGATCCCAACACGGCACCTTCGCTGCCTCACCGATCAGATCCACACAGGGCGTTTGACGGTGCAACGTCTTTGCAAATAGTGATTCGGAGGAAATAGGGTATGGAGTTCTATTCAACCGATGTAGGTGGCTTGTCTCTCAAGGTGCGCAAGACAGAAGCAGGATGGGAAGCTTCTATTGCGGGTCCGGCGAGCCTTATGAACTTAGAAACTGCCCAGAGAGCGGCTGAGGACATGGCCTCAGCCGTGTTGGGGCGGGAAGTCAGCAACATCGCTTGGAAACCGCATGAACTGAAAGCGATTGTCCTGCGCTGCGATACGCAGATGGATTCGAGTTAACCTACGAGCGGAGGCGGAAGGAACGGCATAAATGACCCAATGGGAATATCGAATAGAATTTATCGATGTGTACATCTCTCACCACGATCCCAAGCCGGAAATTATGCTGATGCTAAATACGCTAGGAGCCGAAGGATGGGAGGCCGTTACTAGCTTGGGAAGGAGAGAGAGCGCCTACGTTATTTTCCAAAAGACCAATTTCAAAGTAGCCCACTACCCAGCTGCCTCGGTTGCTTTACTAAATCCGCCGCACCGTGGAGAATGGTAAGCTCGCCCTGCAGCGCGCCTCGTCACCATAGTCCAGACGCAGAACTCACGGCACAAGAGCTGCGAGAGCCAGAGGAATAGGGGCCCTCATGCAAACCACCGGTGAACTCATTCGTTTACTGGGCTATGTCGACGATATTGCCGCGACGCTGCGCCGTATTGACGCTACCATACCAACCCTGACCCCGGAAGAGCGGAAGCGCTTGGCTGAGTACATGCGCAAGTCAAACCCGAACTTCATCGTCGTACTCGAGACACTCGAAAAGGGAGGCCATTAGTGGGCGAAGTGTTCCACGCAGCGCCATCGATGCAGAACGCCTCGCACTCTTGACGCACGACACAAGGGAAGCAACTAAACGTAGTTTGGGAAGCCGCCAGCATATTTGCGTCCGTCTACTGCTCCCACAAGCTGGTGCCCGTCCCAACCAGCCAGATGGCTAAGGCGAGTTATCTATTCCCGACTCGGAATACGTTTGGATTCAGCATCCGGGTGCGTTCGGCGATCAATACTCTGGCGAGCTGGTCCTGTTCGTGCAGCGCGACTCTCAGTTCCGACAGGATGGGGTTCAGCTGGTTTGAGTCTTGCGCTGCAACGGCCTTGGCACATAGTTCGCGGATTCGTTCCTCTAACTAAAGCCTCGGGCATGACCTGAAGAGTATGTCACAGGGTAAATGATCCGTCCCATACAGCGTTTCGGGTAAGAAAAGTAGATTCTTGCCTGACGGATGAACTCCCAGAGAAAGCCCACAACCAAGTATTCAACACCTGAACCAACTTCACACTTGAGTGTTCGTTATCAGACAAATTCCGCTCTCTTTTTGGTAACATCCCCCGCCAGGAGGCAACAAACTTGGCAAACTGTTCGGGGATTGTTGGACAGTTGAAAAAGGAACGTGCTCAAGTCCAGCGGCAGTTACGCGGCATTGACGCGGCCATCAGGGCGTTTGCGGATGTCTACAGTGGAGCGAAGCCGGGCCGCCAACAGCGCAAGATGTCAGCCAAAGGCCGCGCTCGGATCGCAGCCGCTCAAAGAGCACGGTGGGCGAAAGTCAAAGGACAGCAGAAGGTTGTTCCAATTGCAAAGGGTCGAAAGCCCGGCAAACGAACGATGTCAGCATCAGCTCGTCGCAAGATCGCTGCGGCGCAACGGGCAAGGTGGGCGAAGGTAAGGCAGCAAAAGAAGACCGCATAAACTTCCTCAGCTCTGGTCGAGCGCCCGAGGAACCGCTTATAAAGCACCTGGATCTCACGAGACCGAATCAGGGAGAGCGCGCAGCTCCCCGTTCTTGAGATTCTGGGGTGGCCCTTGCCGCATCTGACAGTTGCTTCCCAAAGCGTGCAAGACATACATCGCGTCCTCTAGAGCCTCTTTCTCTTCGCCGTTGTCGTCGGCAGCCTGAAACAACTCCCGCGCCCTTAGCACAACTGCCTTCTCTGCTTCTGCCATACGCTCCGGTAGTTTGCTCATATCAATCCCAGAGACTGCAGCTTTGTAAAGCGCTCTCCAATATCTGCTGGCCGGAGACTTGCAAATACCAGTACTCATAGTGCGTCTCCTTCCTTTCGCAGACTGACGAGGTGAAGGCGGCCTGAAGTGCAAGCCGTTCGTTTTCTGAACAAATTAACCAGCTGCACAGCGGCACCCCCCGAAACGAAAGCCGCCTCCCATTTCTCTCAGGCCTTGCCGCGAACGTTGGTTGCGAGCGTCTTTTCGCCGCCAACATTAACCTTGATCTGCTTAGGCTTGGCTTCGGCCTTCTTGGCAAGGTTAATCTTCAGCACGCCCTTGTCATAATGGGCGCTCACTTGCCCTGGATCCACAGAGCTGGGTAGTGTGAACGAGCGGGTAAAGCTTCCGTATTGCCGCTCGACGCGACGGAAGTTCTCCTCTTTCTCTTCCTTCTCGATCTGGCGCTCGCCATGGACGGTGAGGATATTGTTGTCGATGTGGACATGAATGTCCTTTTCGTCGATGCCGGGTACTTCAAGCTTCAGAACGATGTTGTGCTCGTCTTCGTAGGTGTCCACCGGCGGCACGAAGCTGGTGGTTGTCAACGCCTCCTCCGGCCCTTCGGGGCTATACGACTCACGGAAAAGACGACTCATGCGGTTCATGCGGTCTTGCATGGTGGAGAACTCACGGAGAGGCTCCCAACGGGTCAATATGGTCATAGCGCAGTTCCTCCTTCGAGAAATCTAAGAGGGAAAGCTTCAGATGGGCTGACTTAGTTCAGGGAACCTGAAATGAGTAAGAAGAGGTAGCTTGCTCATCACAATCGTAGGCTTGTGACCTGCCGTTGTCAAACACTACACCCTCCCCGGGTGCACGACATAGAAGTGAGGATTGAGTCAAAATGAAGTTGTAGAGGAATGATCTTACGGCTAGTATAGCCGTAAGGAGGGATTTGACTATGCCCGATCCTCATGAAGTCCCGGCTCGCATTCGCGATCTGGCCGCGCAGCTGGCTCAACCCAAGGCCATGCGCCGCGGCTCTTTCTCCCAACGCTACGTCAAGTGCAGTAAATCCGGCTGTCCCTGCGCCAGCGATCCGGAGGCACGCCATGGCCCCTACTTTAGTCTCACGCGAGGGATAGGAGGCCGCACCCGCTCCCGTTTTATCTCGGCGGGGCAGGCGGAACTGGTGCGCCGTCAGCTCGAGGCCGGCCAACATTTCCGACGCCAGGTGGAGGTCTTCTGGGAGGCCTGCGAGCAATGGGCCAATGCCCAACTGGAAACTCCGGCGGCGGCTTCCGAAGCCGCCAAAAAAAAGGGCTCCAAACGGTCTTGGAAGCAGAAGTGGTCCAAGAGGTCGAAGCCCTCTTAGGTCGGGAAGCGGTCGCCGAGTTAGATTTCGAGGCTCTGGAAGTGGCCCTTCGCCAGCGCACCCTGGGGCTGGCGGCACGAGCGATTGAGCAGCGTCTCCATGCCGACCTTTCCGATGCGGCCGCTGCGGTGGATTGCGAATGCGGAGAACCCGCCCGCTATGTCGGTCGCCGGACTAAGCAGGTGCAAAGTGTACTGGGCCGCTTGCGCCTGGAGCGCGCCTATTACCACTGTTCTTCCTGCGGCCACGGCTTTTGCCCCCGCGACCAGCATCTGGGAATAGAAAACACCGTACTCTCTCCCGCACTCACCCGCATGACGGGCACCGTGGGTGCGATGGTCAGCTTCCAGGAAGGCAGCCAACTGTTGAGCGAACTGGCGGGGGTGGCGGTCGAAGCCAAGCAGGTGGAGAGAACCGCAGAAACCTTGGGCAAAGAAATTGCCCAAGATGAATGCCAGCACTGCGAACCTGGCGATACCGTTCCTCTACCCCAGACCCTGTATTTGGGCATGGACGGAACGGGAATCCCCTTACGGGCCGAGGAACTCGCCGGCCGCACTGGTAAGCAAGCGGATGGATCGGCGAAGACCGGCGAGGTAAAACTCTGTACCGTGTGGAGTGCGGAATCGCTCGATAAGCAAGGCGTTCCCCTCCGCGATGAGGCATCGGTCAGCTATTCCGCCGCCCTGGAGAGCGCCTCTACCCTGGATACGGCTGCCCAACGTTCTCCCTTCGCGCAGCGCGTCTGGCGGGAGGCCACGCGCCGCCGCTTCTGCCAAGCACGACGTCGGGTGGTGCTCGGCGACGGGGCGGCTTGGATCTGGAACATCGCCGGCGATCAGTTTCCAGGGGCGGTTCAGATCGTCGACCGGTTTCACGCCAAGCAGCACTTGAGCGATCTCGGAAAAGCTCTATACGGTCCCACCAGCCCGCAAGCTTCGCACTGGGCGGACCGTAGGAAGGGAGAACTCGACAGCGGAAAATTCCGGATTTTGCTAGCCGCCATTCGGCGCCAGGTATCGCGCTCCCAGGAAGCTCGCCGCTGTCTCCACTATTTCTAGACCAATCGAGACCGCATGCGCTACCCAGAGTTCCACGCCCAAGGCTGGTGCACTTCCACCGGGGTGGTCGAGGCCGGATGCAAAGTCGTCATTGCCACCCGGCTCAAACGAGCCGGCATGCACTGGACCGTCCGCGGATCCAACGCCATCATCGCTCTCCGCTGCGCCAAACTCAGTGGACGCTTTCAGGACTTCTGGGAGCGCCGAGCAGAAGCCGGGGACAAAGCCGCATGACTTATCACTTTGCTGTCGTGCACCCACCCTCCCCTCCCCTCCCCTCCCCTCCCCTCGGCGGCGTTCGGTATCCGTTTTCCGTATTGACGAGGTTTATTCCGGGTGAACTGCTCAGTGAACTTTGCCTAAAGCCACTTCGTATAATATAGAGTATGCAAGTTGCAGAACAACTCGACGAACGCCTAAGAAGACAGGGTGAATTGCTGCTGAAAATGTACGAGGCAGAGTTTTCTATAGACCCTACCAGCGTTGCTACGGAATCTTCGCGCAGCAATTTGATCGCTCTGCAGCACACCGTTAAGCAGTTGTACGGGGACGCCGTCATGCGCGTTTTGATAGGTCATATTACTGTGCCGCCTGATTTGGCTGTTGAGTCCACTCTGACAGGTGACGAGCGCCGAGCCGGCTCTTTTCGACACCGGCCGGGCGCGCTCTCGTTCTGCTATTCCTTCCCTTAGCGGCGCCTTCTGCCAGGGTTTATGGAACAGCCGAAACTTCATTAGCTAATTTCTCTTTTAGAACCCAATTGGCGCCCTTGTTGGGACAACTGTGTTTGGCGCAAAGTGGGAGGATGCCCCCTTTATTGAAAGTCTCGGTATTGGTGCATGCCGAGTGCCGGTATTGCCCAGTGTCTAGTGCGGGACTTCCGACTGCACGATAACCGTCTACGCTTGCCATGAGACCTTCCTGTTTTGGCTCTCTGGAGGGAAATGTGACCATTACCACGGAATTAGATGTGTGAACGCGCGCGTGCGGATGCGTCCCGTCCGGCCTGGATAATTCTCCTACAGGAAACCCCACAATAGAGGCCATCTGAGGCTGGGGCTCCCCCTAGCTTGCCTTTTTGGTCGTGTCTTTCTTGTCCGCTTCGATAATCACATCTACAGGCGCACCCTCCTTAAGAGCTAACTCTTCGCCTTTCTCATCCTTCAAGGTATTTTCGATGCGAATCTCCCGATAGAGATCCTCAGCTCCTTCAATGTCGATCTGTACCTTATCCGGTTCGCGTCGGTCAGCCGGCTTGATTACTTTCCCAACTGTCCCCGGCAGGGTGGTACTCGGCTTGTCGTTTGATTCAGGTTGTTCCTGCTTCATTTGTTCAACCCCCCGTGGCCCGTGATTTGGGCACCACTATAGCATCGGGTGCAGGTTGAACTCTATGCTGAGGAAAGGGCGAAGGCAGAGCCAATCTTCTACCGGCCGCGATGGCCGGAAAGCGCTGTTAGGTGCTCGGGAGTTTCCGTATGATCTCTGCTCCTAGACAAGACGGTAAATAGCAATTGCATGCCAGTTGGTGTTATGCGGTTCGACTACCTAGCGCGCATCTCTCTCAACAATCTGCGCCCACTGTTGGGCTTGTTTTCTGCGGACTTGGCGATTGACTTGGGTACGGTTAACACGCGGATCTATTCCCGGGACAGAGGCGTTGTGGTCAACGAGCCCTCGGCCGTTGCTCTCGATGACCGTACCGGCGAAGTGCGGGCGGTCGGCACGGAAGCCAAGGAGATGTTGGGCCGCACACCCGCAAATATCAGAGTTGTGAGGCCTTTGAAAGACGGCGTGATTGCCGACTTCAAAGTGACGGAGAAGATGCTGCACTACTTCATCCAAAAGGCGCACCAACGCAGGACACTCGTGCATCCTCGCATCGTGATCAGCGTCCCTTCCGAGATCACACAGGTGGAAAAGCGCGCCGTGGCAGAGTCGGCCTACCGAGCCGGGGCCGCCGAGGTTAACCTGGTGGAGCAGGCGATGATGGCCGCCATTGGCGCCGCTATGCCCATCACCGAGCCGGGTGGCAACTTGGTGGTGGACATCGGCGGCGGCACCACCGATGTCGCCGTCATCTCGCTCTCTGGCATGGTCTATTCGCGCTCGCTGCGCATCGCCGGCAACCATATGGATGAAGCTATCGTGAATTATCTAAAGCGAAAATACAATCTACTGATCGGGGAGCGCACGGCGGAGCAGATCAAGATCGAGATAGGCTCGGCGTACGCGCTGGACAAGCCGCTAACCATGGAGATCAAAGGTCGGAACCTCATCGAGGGTATGCCAAAGACGATCACGGTGGACGACAGCGAGATCCGCGAGGCGTTGAGCGAATGCGTCTCGACCATGGTGAATGCTATTAGGGTCGCGTTGGAGCGCACGCCGCCGGAGCTCTCCGCCGACATCATCGACCGCGGCATCGTGCTCGCCGGAGGCGGTGCCTTACTGAAAAACCTGGACAAGCGAATCCGGGAGGAAACCGGGCTGCCGGTATGCATCGCCGATGATCCGTTGTGCTGCGTGGTGCTGGGTACTAACAAGATTCTCAGCAACTTCAAACTGTTGCGGAGGATTTCGATCGAATAGGTTTTCCTTGGCTTCCGTACGCAGTCAAAAACTTGCTGGTAGAGATAAAGTAGTACGATAGAGATACCGCCACAAAGCGCAGGCCTGTTTTTCCGTGCGGCGTTCAACGACGACCAAACATTTCCGCTTTGTCATGGAAGGAGAAGAAATGCGGAATGTCGATGCGTTCGCAGGATTGACACTTGCCTTGGCGCTGGCGTTCATCTTAACCACTGCTGCGCAGACATCAAGTACGGAGTCCAAACAACAAGCCTCACCAGATCAGAACCGGGCAGCCTCCGCTGGAAATAGGCATCGGGACCGGGTAGGCGAACGCCTGAAGTGGCTCAGTCAGCACCTGAACCTAACCGAGGATCAGAAGAAGCAATTGAAGCCAATTCTGGCTGGCGAGTTCAAACAAATGAGAGCGGTGGGCGAAGACGCATCACTGACTCAGTATCAAAAGCGAGAAAAGATGGAGCAAGTACACGAGGCTTCGCGCCCGCAGGTTCAGGCCATCCTTACGCCCGAACAGCGGCAGAAATTCGCTCAGATGAAGGAAGAAGCCAAAGAGCGACGCGGCGACACGAAGGACAAAGGACAGTGCGACTACCTTCAACCCGCGCGGTGGTGGACGCCTTATCCTCAAGAACGCGCCGGATCTGGTCGATAAACTGGAGAAGGTACGGAGAATTGGTTTCCTGCTCGGCGCCAGCATTGTGAAGAGCGATTACCTCGTCACGCGGCACAGCAGGAAGGACACTAGCAAGGATGCTTAAGGAACTTCCAACTTCTGACGTTACCGATGCGACCATTGGCGGCTCCGTTGCGTTTATTACTGTGGGCCAAAGACCGCCGCCGTAGAGAACAGACCACAAGGCCAAGCAGAATAGGACTGTGAACCGCTCAAAGAATTTCGAGGTGATCGACCATGCCACTTCCTATCCTGGTAGCCGGCAGAGAATGCAGGCAAAGAGTGCACCATGAAACGGGCCAATCTCACACACGAGGCCGAGGAACGTAAGGCCCACACCGGCAAAGTTGCCTAGGCCCTCTGGGGAAAGGATCAAAATGGCTGAGGTCGTTCGCTGCCCGTACCGCGTCTTGGATGATGATTTCAGGCCGCTGTTGCAACGGCCGGCCTGGTTCATCTGCGAGCAATGCGGCCATGTAGTGATTCCTGAAGACCGAGATTTCAAATGCTCGTGCCTCAAATGCCTGGAGTTGAGCCGGGCCGCGTAGTTGCGATTGCCGGCGAGGCGCGAACGCGGAAGGCTCGAAATGGATCGCAAGTCCATCGCTAGATTCAGAAAATCGTCAGAGGCTCGCCACCGTGAGCTCCGTGTCGCCGTAGCCAAAACTCAAAAGGAAATGCTCACGGTGCAGCACGACTACGGCAAGGATGATGGCGATCGCGCAAACACCTCTCTGGAGAGAGAACTACATCTCGGCCAGAAGTCTCGCGACCGAGCATTACTGAGCGCAGTCGACGCGGCGCGTAAACGGATCAGCGACGGCGCGTTCGGCGAGTGCCTCAATTGTGGGCAGGAAATCAACACCAAACGCCTCGAGGCCCTTCCTTGGGTAACGTATTGCATCACATGCCAGGAACTGATTGACGGCACGTAGTCAGGTCGAGTGGCCCGAACCCGCACGGCGAAGGATAAACGGAAGCTAACGGACCAATTCACGAACTTTTCCGAGCCACCTCTGGAGTGTAGTTACTGAGGTTCACGCCATGCAAGAACACATCCGGTTCATCGATCATCAGAGTAAAAAGATTCTCTTGGTAGACTTCTCAAACTGCCCAGCCAACGAAGTGGAAGAGATTGCTCGTTCAGTTCCCGACTATATAACCGTGCAGCCACGTGGTTCTGTCCTCGTACTTACAGACTTCAGTGGAGCAACGTTCGATCGGGATGCCCTTCGGGCGATGAAGGAAACCGCAGTCTTCGACAAGCCTTTTGTTAAGAAATCGGCCTTGATAGGGACAGAGGACCTCCCCGCCTCGTTTTACGACGAACTACAAAGCTACTCCCGGCGGGATCTGCTGATTTTCAAAACTCGCGAGGAAGCTCTGGACTGGCTGGCGTCAGATTCGGTGGACGCTTGAGCAGACTCCGCGATAGAAGCGGTAGCTTAGCAGAAGGTGAGGCCTCAACCCGCGGAGCAGCGGAAAGCTGCGAGTACAAAGAGGCGTGAGCCCAAAGGGGGGCAAGTATCGTGCCCACCAAAGGTCGCTTCGAGTGGTCCTATGTGGCCCTTCTGGTCGGGCTAGTTGTGATGGTTGCGGCAGCCTTTCATCTGTTGTCGGCCTGGGTCGCATATGTGATCTTCGCAGTTTTGTGGATTGGTTTTGCGATAGGGCCCAAAGGCCATCGATGATTTCCCGTGACGCGGGAAGTGCAATGAATCCGTGGAGACGCCAGCACCGATTGGACGCAGCGGCCATGAAAGCGATTGTCCTGCGCTGCGATAGGGAGATGGATCCGAGTTAACCCAGGAGCGGAGGACGGGAAGAGCGGCGTAAAATGGGCCGGATACAAGCAAAGCGAATAGGACCCGTAGCCTACTACCTCTACAGAGATGCCACGAGCTACCAGGCTGGCAAGCCGCCATTACACACCAAATTCGGGCCCTATGCATCGATGAAAGAGGCGGAGGCGAAGCGCGAGGAAGCGGAATCTGGTGGACTTCCCGGATACGAGTATCACTACCGCATCGCTGTGGAACCGATAGTCATTTCAAAGTAGCCCACGGTACGGCTGGTGTCACGGATCGACTCTTGGGCGTAGCGGACTTGCTTGCCCCCTAGGCGCTCTGCCACCGCGCCTGAGACGCAATCAGCTGACTAATGTTTCTCCGCAGCTTCTTCCACGATTCTGACAGCGGCTTGGCTAAAGTCCTCACGTGCTTTTTTCCCCTGATTCTGTGGCGGACGGTGGGAGGACTTCTTTTCGAGTTGATCAGCCTCTCGCTGTCCTTTATCGACTTTTGTTCGTTTCTCTGACATCCATATAGTTTCCCACAGGCCGGAGCGCCGCGCTACTCTGTGGATATTCAAACTGTCCCACTACTGGTTTTTTGGCTGCGGCGCTAAGGGCTCACCGATTTACCAACCGAAGTTTGGATCCACTGAGGACTGGGTGATGACAAAAACAAACACCGTTCTTGCCGTACCGCCCAACAGTCTGCGATGCCCCTTTTGCGCGGCGGGGCGAGGCAAGGCTTGTAAGACCAGCGCTGGTCGTAACCTCCGCAATGCTCTCGGTGTTCGCGTGTCTCTTGTTCACGTCGCGAGAATAACGAAAGCTGCGATGCTGGCGGCCCGCCTTGCTTAGTTGTCCGTCCTGTTACGGAGAACGCCAATGACGCTGACAACAATAGTTGAGGCCATAGTGGTGGTGATTAAGCACCTGAAGGCCCGCGCGGTCCAGCTCGGCTTTGCCTGGTTGCCTAACTGCGCCGGGCGGGGATGGGCCAAGGGCGCATGACTTGCCTACAAGTCGAAGGTGCTTCTTGTGGTATAGGAAGTATGAGGAAATGCGTTGCAGAAGAATAAGGAACGGTGGATGGAACTCTGCGAACAAGCTGCTGTGGAGCAAGACTCCACGAAATTGCTGGCCCTCACCGCAGAAATTGCCCGCCTCCTAAGTGAAAAACAGAGGCGACTCGATCGCGAGGCCGACGAACCACCAAAAACTGAAGGCTCAACGGGAAACGCGTAACCGAGGCTGAAGGAAGGCTGGCTTCTCATTCCGCTGCCTTCGGTCTGAACCTCTCGCCGCATTTCGGGCATTCCATCTGCTCAAAATCCACCCGCTTGACCAGATCCGGCGTGATCGTGAATCCGCACTTCGGGCACGTCTTATCCAGCGACGCCTGCACTTTCTCCACGTTGAGTTTTCGTGATCGAGGAGGCATCGGTACGCCACCGCACTCTGTCTGGCTATGGGCGGCTCTTTCTCCGAATCGTGGTATACAGAGAGCCTACGAGGAAATTAGGGCTTATGTCTGCTGGACAACACCGCACGCTGGATAGAACTCTGCGCGCCGGCACCTCCCGCTTGTGATCCAAGATCGCGTCAAGGCATGAAAACTTACGATCTGTCCATTCCAACGAATCTGTGTCCTGGCTTCCCGCCCTTGCCTGAATAAAGTCCCATTCCAGTTGGTCCAACTGTTGGCAAACCCGGAACAACTCCTGTACAAAAGCCCCGCTCTCGCGAGCGGGACCTGGTTTCAAGCTAAGAGCTAAAAGCTAAGCTAGTGGCTGCTTTTACTACATATCCCCCATACCGCCACGACCGCTGGGGGCGGGAGCGCCATCTTCCTGAATCTCGGCCACAAGCGCTTCGGTGGTCAGCATCAACGACGCGATCGAGCCGGCGTTCTGCAGCGCGGTGCGCACGACCTTGGTCGGGTCGAGCACGCCCGCCTTGACCAGGTCTTCGTACTCGCTGGTCAGGGCGTTGAAGCCGTAGTTGGCGTCTTTCGAGTCGTTGACCTTGCCCAGGACGATTGCGCCTTCTTCGCCGGCGTTCTCGGCGATCTGACGTAGCGGTTCTACTAGGGCGCGCTTCACGATGTTGACACCGATCTGCTCATCCCCTTCGAGCTTCAGCTTGTCCAGAGCGCTGACGCAATGGGTCAGGGCCACGCCGCCGCCAGGGACAATGCCTTCTTCCACGGCCGCTCGGGTTGCGTGCATGGCGTCTTCGACCCGGGCCTTCTTTTCTTTCATTTCGGTCTCGGTCGCGGCGCCAACTTTGATCACAGCCACGCCACCGACCAGCTTTGCCAGTCGTTCCTGTAGCTTCTCGCGGTCGTAGTCGCTGGTCGTCTTCTCGACCTGGCTGCGAATTTCTTTTACCCGGCCTTCGATCTCGGAGTGCTTGCCCTTGCCTTCGATCACGGTGGTGTTGTCCTTGTCCACGGTGATTTTCTTGGCCTGACCGAGGTCGGCCATCTCGACGTTCTCCAACTTGATGCCGAGGTCTTCGGTGATGGCCTTGCCGCCGGTGAGGGTGGCGATGTCTAGCAGCATGGCTTTGCGGCGATCGCCGAAGCCGGGCGCCTTGACGGCGCAGACTTGGAGCGTGCCACGCAGTTTGTTGACGACCAGGGTGGCCAGCGCTTCGCCTTCGACGTCCTCAGCGATGATGAGCAGCGGTTTGCTGCTCTTGGAAATCTGCTCCAGCAGCGGGAGCACATCCTTCATGGAACTGATTTTCTTTTCGTGGATGAGGATGTAGGCATTTTCCAACGTCGCTTCCATGCGCTCCGGGTCGGTCACGAAGTACGGAGACAGGTAGCCGCGATCAAACTGCATGCCTTCGACTACTTCGAGCTGAGTCTCGAGGGTCTTGGCCTCCTCCACCGTGATGACGCCGTCCTTGCCGACCTTCTTCATCGCCTGAGCAATGATGTTGCCGATGGTCTCGTCATTGTTGGCGGAAATGGTGCCAACCTGAGCGATCATGTCGCCGGTGACGGGCTTGGAGAACTTGTCCAGCTCGCCCTTGATGCGGTTGCCTTCTTTGTCGAGGCTGCCGCAGATTGCGGTGATGGCCTTCTCGATGCCACGCTTCATGGCCATCGGGTTGGCGCCGGCTGCGACGGTCTTTACGCCTTCGCGATAGATCGCCTGTGCCAGAACGGTGGCGGTGGTGGTGCCGTCTCCGGCAACGTCCGAAGTCTTGGAAGCGACTTCACGCACCATCTGCGCGCCAATGTTCTCCAGACCATCTTTCAATTCGATTTCCTTTGCCACGGTCACGCCGTCCTTGGTAATGGTCGGCGATCCGTATTTCTTCTCAATCACAACATTGCGGCCTTTGGGGCCGAGAGTCACCTTCACGGCGTCGGCCAAAATATTAACGCCGCGGAGAATCGCTTGCCGCGATTCCTCTCCGTGTACAATTTGTTTTGCCATAATCAGAATCTCCTATCAGAAGTTACGAATTTTCTTGCCGGCCCCCGCCTGCGGAATGTCTTGGGTTGCATGGGGTTCGGTTACTAGCTACTCGTGACCAACTCCTGACGACTACCGCCGCGCTCCGACGGTTTCTCTCTTGGCGACTCCAGACAGCACGCCGAGAACTTCCTCTTCCTTCATAATCAGGAATTCTTCGCCGTCAATTTTGATCTCAGTGCCGGCATACTTACCGAACAGGATGTGGTCTCCCTCTTTAACCGCCAGAGGGAACACCTTGCCGTCTTCATTGCTCCTGCCCTTGCCCACGGAGATGACTTCGCCCTCCTGCGGTTTGTCCTTGGCACTGTCCGGTATGAGGATTCCGCCGCGAGTGGTTGCCGCTTCTTCTACGCGACGAACCAGGATGCGGTCGTGCAGCGGGGTGAATTTCGTAGCCATACTCGCAAACTCCTTATCGATTCTTAATCGATTAGACTTGAGTTAAATTGCTGGGATAATGAGGATCCGGGCCATTACGGGCCACTCCTCGATGTCCCGAGTGAACTGTCTTGCGACCAAAAACGGGGCGGAGCAGGTAACCACCCCGGGCAATTGACGAGGCACCGTCTCAGGCGGCCACGGCGGCCGGTTTGTGAATAGTCGAGCTAATCATATCCGAGACTTGCACCTTGGGAGTGCCGTCTAATACCTTGTCCAGCATCTTGAGCACTTCGGGGTAGCCTGCAGCGTTGTAAGCTTCCGCTTGCTCCTTGGTATCCCAAAGGCTGATTGCGACCAGATCCAGCCCTCCCGGGACGGCAAATGTGAGTTCATCGCGGAACCCATTCTGCTTCCGCAGCATGGGAAGGACTTCCTTATCGAAAATCCGCGTGAACTCGCTCAAAGTGTTTGGTTTCAGGTGTAGAGAGACATTGCGAGCAAACATGATCAACCTCCATCGATTGGCTAGGTGATCTAAGAGGGAGAGCTTCAGATGGGCTGACTTAGTTCAGGGAACCTGAAATGAGTAAGAAGTAGTGGCTTGCTCGACTCCAATGCTAGGCTCGTGCGCTACCGCTGTCAAGGTGTGGTGCGGGATGCTTTTCCAGAGCCGTCTTTCCGGTTGTTAGGCGTGGTGGCCTGTATCCGCTCAAGTGATCGCTCAATTGACAGCAACTCTTCCCGCACGTTGCAGAGTCTATCGAGAAGGGCCTCGATTTCGCCTTCATGAATGCGCGGCTGTCGTGGGCTATCCATAAAATGCGCTTCACTCTACCAAAGACGCACTGGAGAAGTCGGCACGCTGGCGCACTGTCCAAGATCCGATGCCGCACTGGGCAGAAACCCAAGCGCGGCAGCGCAGCAGCGCAGCAGGCCAAGATGGGCCAAGGTCAAGCGCGGAAAGAAAGCGGCTTGAAAGAGACGAGACCTCGTATACAATCAGCACCGCTAAGTCTGATTCACCCGCAGTTGAAAGTCGGTACCGCCAAACAGCGGTCCCCCCTTCACCCGCAGCGACTCTTCTCAGCACAATTCAACAAAGGAAATAGGAATATCAAATGGAACAAGGAACAGTAAAGTGGTTTAACGACGCCAAAGGCTATGGCTTCATCAGCCGTCAAAATGGGGAGGATGTATTCGTGCACTTCTCCGCGATTCAGGCAGGCGGATTCCGTAGCCTGCAAGAAGGGCAAGCTGTGCAGTTCGACGTGACGAAGGGACCAAAGGGCTGGCAGGCTGAGAACGTTCAGGCTGTCTAATTGACAACCGAGCATGCCCGTTATCCGAAGGGATTTCGGGCATCTCTTCGTTATCTTGGTGCTTCCACTTCTGGACTAAGAACCTGTACGGACACCAGTTCGGGGCTACACCGGGAGTTTTGGAGCGATTTGACAGCGTCTTCGGCTGTGAATCTCCCCATAACCAGGGCCCGCTTGCGGTTGGGTGTCATTCGGATGGGTATCAGATCAACACGCTCCACGTATTCCGTGGCGCGTGTACTTCCACGATTCACCCTCACAACAAATTTTGTATTCATGGTTTTCATAAATGCCTCAGATGTTGCCTGGCGTTGAAGGAAGTTTTAGCCATGCACGGACATCGAAGTTCAGCATCGATTGATCCTGTATTTCCCAATTCCCATGAAGCCGACATCCAATCGTTCTTCTCAGGTCATTGGAATTTCGGCCACGGCAGATAAGAGCACACTCATGACCATCAAATGGAAGTCTGTCTCTCACGGAAACCCACGCTTGGGTGACCGGTTTCTCTGCAACTAGCATCTGACATCTCCTTCATCTTTCACGCTTCTGGTTTCTGACGATCAATGCCTTGCTGGTTGTGGTGGCAACGTGGGTTCTATTTCCCGATAATCTGGGTGACACTCACTGTCGTAAGGGACTGACCACACTCCAAGCAATATGCCTTTAATCGGGAGGTGATCAACCCGCAAGACGGGCACATCCTCTGCGACCCGTACTCGGCGACACGGGGTTTCGGCTTGCGGATCTTGTAGAGGAACGGAATCGCCAAAAGCGCAACAATCAGACCAAAAGAAATACTAGCTGAGTTCATCAAAGGCGCTCCTTCCACACCGGGGGGGCTATGTAAGCTGCCCCCCTTCTTTCCTCTACCGCCCAATTACGCGGCTTTGCCGGGAGCCTTGCCTTCAGGAGCCTTGGCTTCAAGCATCTTTTCGCCGCCCACGTTGATCTTAATCTGCTTGGGCTTGGCTTCGGCTTTCTTGGCCAGTTTGATCTTCAGCACGCCCTTGTTGTAGTCGGCGCTCACTTGTCCCACATCCACGGAGCTCGGCAGGGTGAACGAGCGGGTGAAGCTTCCGTATTGCCGCTCGATGCGACGGAAGTTCTCCTCTTTCTCTTCCTTCTCGATCTGGCGCTCGCCATGGACGGTGAGGGTGTTGTTGTCGATGTGGACTTGAATGTCCTTTTCGTCGATGCCCGGGACTTCAAGCTTCAGGGTAATGTTGTGCTCGTCTTCATAAATGTCCACCGGCGGTGCGAAGCTGGTGGTTGTCAACGCTTCCTCCGGCCCCTCAGGGCTATACGACTCACGGAAAAGACGGTTCATGCGGTTGATGCGGTCCTGCATGGTGGAGAACTCACGGAGAGGCTCCCAACGGGCCAATAGTGTCATACGCAGTTCCTCCTTGGGGAAAGCTAAGAGGAAAAACTTCAGATGGGCTGACTTAGTTCAGGGAATCTGAACGAGTAAGAAGAGGTAGCTTGCTCAATGATAATGCTAGGCTTATGCGCTAACGATGTCAAACACTCTCCAGACGTTGGATCTCCTCTACCGGAAGCGGTAAGAGCGGATGATTGGAATCATGTTGGATGCTAACCACATTTCGGAACGTCTCTCCAGTTTGAAGAACGAAATGAGCGAACTCAGAGTCACGAATGCACTGTATAGCAACCGGAAAGGCTATACCACTCTAGGCAGGTCTTCCTCTGCGTTACGACATCGTCTCCTGGTGGAGATCAAGCTGGAATTGGCGGACCTGATGAAACGTTGTGCCTAGTCCCTCTTGCGGCCAACTACTTCATGGCATCTCGCCAAAGGACTCTTCGACCGTGTGGAACGGTCATGCTCAGGCAAGTTGTAGACATAGCGCGCATTCGCCAGAATGCCCGGAAACGCTGGCACTTTCGCGGTAGTGGGAAGTTTCTTGATACACTCTTGCGCTTGGTCGGGGCACGGGCCGGCTTGCGCGGGTGGTTTGCGCAAATGAAAAAACAGAATGAGCCTTCGAACGCTGGGAAGGCTCAGTGAGCGGCTTGGATTTTTCTTATACCTACTTTGTTGCTTGGTGTTTAGCGAACTCTGCGGGCGTGAAATTGCCGCCTTGGACGTAGCTCGCGTTGATTCCCGTAAATTGCTTCCACTTTTCGGGCAGGTCCTCCAGCGCGAAAATCGCGGACACCGGGCAGACCGGCACACAGGCGCCACAGTCGATGCACTCGATGGGATCGATGTAGAGCTGCGAGACTTCATCGAAGCTGGGACGGCCATCATCGTAGGTCGTGCTCTTCTTGGGGTGGATGCAATCTACGGGGCAGGCATCGACGCAGGCGGTGTCCTTCACCCCGATGCAGGGCTCGGCAATGACGTAAGTCATAGGCCACCTCCTTCTTCTACGCTATGCTTCCCAAAGGGAAGACTCAAGCGATGCCGGGCGTAAACTGCTGGGGTTATGACAATAATGGTGGAGAAAATTGCAGCGGTTACTCTTCGGGTAGCGGACATGCGGCGGTCGGTGCGGCTCTACGGGGATGTTTTGGGCATGGAGATTGTTTTCGGAGGGGAAGATGCGTTTTTCTCTTCGCTTCGCGCCAAGTACGGCAGCGCCCCTATCCTTAATCTAGAGCAAGGTCGTTCGGTTTCTGGTTGGGGACGGATGATTTTCTACGTGGCGGATGTGGACACATTCTGGGAGTACCTGCGGGGAAGGCTTTAATCCAGAGAGTCCGCGAGACGCCTCCTGGGGCGAACGGTATTTCCACATGTCTGATCCAGACGGCCACGAGTTGTCGTTCGCGCGTCCGATCTAGCAGTCTTTCAACAACTGCACGAACTCATTCTGATCCAGAAGCAGTTTGCGAAGACACATGCGCAACATTGGTGGGCGCAGGTTTTGTCCGGGATGGGGTTCCCGGAATGAAACAAGATTCGGGATACGTTCCGGGCTCATGAACGATCTTATTGAACCTTGCTTCGTCTTTTGGGCGACGTAGCCCAGTTTCCGGAGCACGCAGACGAAGCGTCTCCACGGGACCTGAGTGGGTAGCTCGGGCATCAGTTAGACTTTAGGCCGCTCGCGGCTTCAACGCAAACGACGCGGAGGTGTCGGGAGTCTGTTGAAAGGGCCAAAACGCATCGGTGGGACGGAGTGAAAACCACGAAGCAGACTCCCACCCCGGGAGGAGGGGCGATGGCGTACTACAAAGTTCGGATTGAGGTCTGGTGCGATTGGAATCCGGCGGAGAGCGACCTCGAGGAAATTGCCCAGAGTATGGGGGCGGGTGAAGCGATCTGCACCATGCGCGAAGTTGTTGCCGTCGTAAATCGTCCGCAAGATATTGAGGATGAAGAAGCCATGGCCTTTTTTGGCGGATCAGAGGGCGATGCGGATGAGAGTCAGGGGTAGATCGGCGCTGCCCAAGCCGGGCGGGCTTGCAAGTGTGATTGGAGCAAAGGTTACGCGGCGCCGCTGAGGTCTGAATTTACGGACATGTTCCAAGCTTTGAGCAGCCATTCTGGGATGTAGTATTGATTTTTGTTCTCCTCGCACCATTTGCGTAGCCGAGCGGAGGCGACGTACTCTTCGGGCGCCAGGTGTAGGTGTTTCACCTGCAGGTCGAATTCGGTGCAGAGGACTGAAGCGCGTAGCATAGGCCGCCCCCAATTGGGATTGCCGCGTTTGTTAGGCATGTAGGTTAGACCCACCCCTCCAGATAATACTCCGCCGAGCTATGTTGGGCGATCTGAACGATGGGGAAGTCTCGGCGCATGAAAAAGGCCTCGGAGCGTGTCCGGGGCCTATCCGTTTTTTAGTTAGGGATTCGAGATGCGAGTCTGTTGAAACGCGACGGACTGCCACTGGCCGCCTTTTTTAACGTAGACACGGGTGAACATTATTTGGCCGGTCGCATCTTTCCCTCCCAGCATCCCCTTCACGTCGGCCTTGCCTGTCATGACCGCGGTGCTCCCATACACGCGTACCTTCATGTCGGAGAGCTCGTCAGACGTGAGTTTGCTTTGACCGGTTTTGAACGCGGTTATCATTTGCGCCTTGCCCGACATCTGGCCATTCATGTTGATCAGGCTATAGTCGTCAGACGTTTGCTTCTCAAGGGTTGCAACGTCGCCTTTGACGATCGCGGCGGCGCGATCGGTCTCAAGTTTCATAAGTTGCTCTTCATCGCTTTGCGCCCATGCGGAACCCAGCATGACAAAGACGAAGAAAGAGGAGATTACGAGTGCAGCACATTTCCGTTTCATCGAAGTGCCTCCTTTTTGGTGAGTAAAGAATTGAACTGATTGCCCCAAACGTGGCGCAAGCTTAGAACTTGGGCTTCGGGTTATCAATTTGAAGGGATGGAGGTGATCGCGTGTTGCTTGGGACTTTGGGCCCGCTCTTCGTGCCTGAGATTTCTGCGCCTCGCTCACATGGAAGAGGCCCCGAAGATCGGGGCTTGTCTCGTTTCCTGTTTAGATGTCTACGTGAATGGGGCAGTGGCGGTTCGGAATTTCTTGATTGTGATCTCCTCTTTCGCGCGGAACCAATCTTCCAGCTCGTGACCGTCTTCTCGGCCCCGTTTCTCGTACAGTTCGAACGCGCGCAGTCGGATCTAATATTCGAGTTCGAACTCTTGTAGCTCGCCTATCTCGGTCGTCGGCTGTTTCTTCGTGGCGTCTGGGCTCACGGCGTGAAACTCCCTTGGGCGCAAACGTACGCCTCAACACGTTTTCGGTCAATTACCGAAGAGTGGTGCAGTGAAGTGCTTGTTCTTGGCGGAAGGGAAAAAGCCCCCACTTGCGGGCGGAGGCTTTTGACGTTTAATCGATCTTACTCGGGAATGGTGGTTTCGGTTGTAGGCTGCACGTGAGACTCTGGTGCGGGCGGTTCTTGGACTTGCACTGGCTGAGTCGGCGCAACCTCTTCTTTTTTGCGGGCGCGGGTCGCTGCTGCTTTTCTTGCGGCGGCCCGACGTGTGCTGGTTTTTGCGGCCTTCTTGCCCGCGGCGCGCCTCTTGCTAGTTGAAGCGGCTTTCTTCGCAGCTGCCTGGCGTTTTGCGGCATTGCGTTTCCGAGTTGTGGCTGCCTTCCGTCCTGCGGTTTTACGCACGGGACTCATGTTTCCTCCGGCCAGTTCTTGTGGTCCTGCATTAGAGCTGAAATTGATCAAACATGCAAGCGTGACGATATATGTGGGCGGCGTAAACTGTTTTCGGGCGATTGGACCTAGCGACCAGCTCCACCGAGTCTCTCAAATTCGTGACGGCAAAAATGAAACAACAAATTGTTCACGCGCTTCAGAAATACGTGCTCAATCCGCCAATTAAGCTTCTCTTTGCGATGGGTGTTGTGCCGCCGGGGTATGCGCTCCTTGAAACTACCGGACGCAAGACAGGAAAACCGCGCCGCACTCCGGTGGGTGATGCGCGAGTCGGCGATCGGCGATGGATCGTGGCAGAGCACGGCATGAAGGCAGGATACGTCCGAAATCTGGTGCGTCATCCTCGCGTGCGCGTGAAACTGCGCAAAGGGCTCGGTGCAAAATGGCACACTGGCACGGCGCATGTGCTTTCGGACGATGATCCGCGCGAAGGACAGCGCTGGCTTGCTGGTCAGGTGACGAGCAGCATAGCGAATTCAGTCGCGGTGCGGCTTTTTGGGACGGAGCTTCTTACGGTGCGGATTGATTTGGATGGGTGATTCTCACGTGGGTTCTGGCTAGAATACTCACATGTACTACGTGGAGGAATGGATCATAGGTATTTCTCTCGTGGGCGGCGTCTTATTCGGTCTAGCGGCCGTCCTTTTGCCCGTCCGGCGACTGCACTTGTCACTGTCGGCCGCGGTTCTGTTTCTCGTGTTGGGGTATGAGATTCGGATGGATCGATGGGAGAAGACGGTTACCGCGCCGATTAGACTAGATATGTTTGTGGAAATCCCGCTGCTGATTCTCTTCCTGCTATTTGGCACATGGCAGATATTTGTGTGCAGCAAAAGAAAAAAGCTTTACCAGTTCATCCAACCTGTTCGGAATTTGGAACAAGTCTCCTTCGCTCGGGTTCCTGGGTCGCGGATTTTGCGAGGTTGTTGGGGTGAAATGGCGCGTGAGAGCGGCGTTTTTCGGATTAGGTACGGGGGCAGCGGAGCCGCGCTTCTGACCCCGAAACGCCTTGTCTGAGTTATAGTCCCACCGTGCAGAAAACCCGTGGGATCATCGGACGCTATCCTGTCGCTAGCTACTTTGTACTGACGTTCGCGATCTCTTGGATAGGTGCCCTCGCGGTGGCCGTACCGCACCTCATGCGCCGCGAGCCTTTGCCAAAGTTGACCGGTATTTTGATGTTTCCGGCCATGCTGCTCGGACCTAGCCTCGCCGGTATCACCCTTACGAGGGTCGTAGATGGAGAAGACGGTATATGGGACCTTTTCTCCCGCATGTCTCGGTGGCGGCTTCCCGCGCGGTGGTATGCCGCGCTTCTCATTCCTCCCATTCTGGTGTTGGCTGTTCTCTTCTTGTTGAAAACATTCGTCTCTCCGGTTTATGCCCCCAATCGTTTTCTCGTGGGCATCTTTTTTGGTGTTCCGGCCGGTCTCTTGGAGGAAATCGGCTGGATGGGCTATGCGTTCCCAAAAATGCGTTCGCAAAAAGGTGCGCTTGACGCAAGTATCCTATTGGGTCTCTTGTGGGCCTCGTGGCATTTACCCGTCATCAACTATTTAGGGACCGCGACTCCGCACGGTGGGTATTGGTACGCTTTCTTCCTGGCGTTTACGGTGGCTATGACTGCCATGCGCGTGCTGATCTGCTGGATCTACACCAACACCGACAGCGTGCTTTTGGCTCAGTTCATGCATGTGAGTTCCACAGGTTCCCTGGTCATTTTCAGCGCCCCGCGCGTAAGCGCCTCGCAAGAAGCGTTCTGGTACGGTCTTTATGGAATTTCCTTGTGGGTTCTCGTCGCGATCATTGCGAAGACCTATGGCTGGCGGCTGACGCGGCAGACTTCCGAATCTGACCTTTTCCCGGGCCTATATATAAGATATGGAAGCGGGATCAAGAAAAGATAAAGTCTGCCGCGGCAGATTGCCTTCACCCGCCGACTTCGACAACGTATTCATGCCGGGATAGCGCCAAACATTAGTGCGATTGCGCCCAAATTGCCCAAGCTGAACATTGTTGCGATGAGGCTCCTTTCCCTTTCTGAATACGAAAATCAATTCATGCTGCGACCGGTAAAACGATCCCATTCCGCCACTGTCTTTCGTCCATACGCAAAGATTGAGGAGCCTATCGTAGGCTTTCTTCCCAGCCTGTAAGACTTCACCGGCATGGCGCCAATTCATGCAGATGAAATGAACCGAGCCATCGCAGCTGTGACGTTGTAGAAAAGAAAGTGCGCTACACAAGAAAACGACGACAGGTAGGTTTGCGTACAACTCGTACGATGTGAGCTCCACAACCCGAGCTCGCAACGCTGCTGGCTGAGTAGAGCGTAGCTGTAAGGGGTAAGGTCCGCGATACCACAACACCATCGTTGACCGCTGCCTATTCCGCGTCCAGATTCTCCGCCACGACGTAACAAAACGTCGCCATCGAATTGGCCTGCACGGTATTCGACCCTGTGATGAGTACCTGCCAGGCACCGCATCGTTTACCCGACGGCTTTTACGACCGTCTAGAGAGGATGACACCCGAGGCGGGCGCGGTGACATTCGTTGGCGAGGTCTTGGCTGACGACTACGATTGTGGCGACCCCGCCGTTGGCACGATCCAGTATCGTGGCCACACGATTCCTGTCTGTCAATATCACCACGACTATTTCGACAAGTACATTGCGCCGCTGGAGATTGAGAACTAAATCGTTCCACGGTGTTAAGGATTCCAGCGTTTAGCTTGATCTGAGCGATCCCGGCCAGGGCAACGGTAACCAGATTGCCGCAATGCCAAGCGCACTCGCCCCGGGAGCGTCGTTGAGGTTGTCTTGCGAGTCTTGGTTTCAGGTGTGCTCGTGCTGGCAGCCGCCTATTGCCTCCTTGCCGCCGCGTTTGAGGCATTTTTCGTCGGCTAGACAATAGGGCCTGAGCCAACCTCAATAAGTGTAAGTGGCGATTTTTCGCCAATCATCAAAAGGCCAGTTAAGGGGAAGGCTCGGTTGGTGAGCGGTGTCCAGTCGCCGGTCGAACCTTCTCGAACACGATTGGATTGGGGTAATCCCGTTGAATCGTCAGGTTTTGATTCTCTGGCGTGTTTCCTTGGGACGAATGGCTGCGACAGTCCTACCGAGTTTGTCTCGCAGAACAAAGAGCACGGTTCCAACCCTTAGCGCATTCGTGGTCGGCTGCGTGACTGAATTCACCAATGGGTCTACCGAGAAATCCGGAATCGCCATCTCAAAGTTGCCATCTGCGGCAGGGTCAACGCCGCCGACTTGCCCGAGGTGGACAGACGGAACAAGACAATCCGCGAGATGAAACAAACCACATAGCCAATCCGCCTCGAGTTCAGCCATGATGGTGACTGGTTTGTCCGCAGGCAACTCCTGCGGGTCGATATAGCCCGTAATCCGCACCGTCCTTAACGGCTGGCAGTTGAATTGGCGCTTGACCTCCTGTTCGAAGGTGGCTAGGTCAATTTCAAAACCTTCAAACTGGCATCCCTTCGCATAAACGGCAACGGCCATTTCTTTCGCGGGTTTGTTCTCAAATGAAGCCGTGATGAAGTACTGGCGCACGTTCGGCTGTGGGCGAACGAAGCTGTAATACCCGCCGACATCGCCAACCATCTTGTACCGGATGTCCACGTCTTCGGAGCGAACGCTGGGGTCGAGGGTGATGATGACTCGGGAGGCGTGTTGTTCCGATGTACTGCCGGATTGCGCCGTCATGGTCGAAACAGGAAGGAGAGCAACCAGAATCGTTGACCAGAGCTTCATCCTCATAAGATACAGGTATTATTGCGCCAAAAGCGGTGTGCTGCCGCTGATTGGCAAAATCGCATTATAAAAGGGCGCCCCTTTTGGAGTAGGTTGTGATCGTTCACATCATCACCTACGAAAAGGAGCACCCTTATGGACAGTGAAAAGTATATTGGGCTCGATGTTCATCAAGCAACCATCGTGGTTGCGGTGACGGACTCCACCGGGAAGTTGGTCATGGAATCCATCCTGGAAACGGAAGCGGCGACCATTCTCCAGTTCTTTGCGGGATTACGCGGAACTTTGTCGGTGACCTTCGAAGAAGGGACCTGGTCGGCCTGGCTGTACGACTTGCTCAACCCTCACGTCGACAAACTGGTGGTTTGCAATCCACGGAAGAACGCACTGCTCAAAGATGGGAACAAGAGTGATCGGATCGATGCCCGCAAGCTAGCCGAGTTGTTGCGCGGCAATCAACTCAAACCGGTCTACCATGGCGAGACGGGCGTACGGATGTTGCGGGAACTATCCCGGAGTTATCTGACCATCGTCAAAGACCTGTCACGGGTCATGAATCGGCTGAAAGCGGTGTACCGCAGTTGGGCGATTCCGTGTGCAGGAAGAGACGTCTATTACACCCGGAATCGAGCCCAGTGGCTAGCGAAACTGCGAGAGGCCGGTGTGCGCCGTCGAACCGAACGACTGTATGAGCAACTGGACATGTTGCGACACTTGCGTCAGCAGGCACGTCGGGAACTGCTGGCGGAAAGTCGGAAGCATGCCATCACCGCAAGGCTGCGCCAGATTCCGTATCTGGGACCGATTCGATCGGCGCTGGCGGTAGCACTGATCCAGACTCCGCATCGTTTCCGCACCAAGCGACAACTCTGGGCTTACAGCGGGCTGGCTTTGGAGACCCACATCAGTGCGGAATATCGCTTCGTCGAAGGTCAAGTACGGCGCTCGAAGAAGGTGCTTTCGATTCGCGGGCTAAACAAGGACCACAACCATGATCTGAAAGGTCTATTCAAAGGTGCGGCCACCATGGCGAGTACCCGTCCCGGACCGTTCCAGGATTTCTACCAAGCTGCGCTCGGCAAAGGCATCAAGCCGACCATGGCGCGTCTCACGCTGGCGCGCAAGATTGCAGCCATTACGCTGACTCTGTGGAAGAAGGGAGAGAGCTTCGACGCCGAAAAACTAAAATCACAAGCCGCTTGAGCGTCTCGGGTGAAGAGCCCTTCCATCTCCGGTGATGGTTTCTGGTGGTGGCCAGTCGGTTCTTGAGACGCTCGGGTTCGAGGGTGAGTATGACAATCGCCTGTAGACGGTGCCTATGGCATCCAGTCTCTGTGAAATCTCTATGCGCCGAGTAGCCGGCCCCCATTGCTGGGGGCCAGCCCTCTAAGAACCGGACTTGACAGTTTCCCGTCATCCGGCTCGAGCATTCGATAGCGCCCCCCTGAAAAACGAGGACGCGGCCTTATTCAACATCAAATAAGACCTTCTCGATACTGATCTGCGGCCAACTCGCACGGCGGTGGAGGAAGCCACCATCGTGTGGGAAGCTGCACCAGCGGCTTGCGCCGCCATCATTTGCTTTGCTTCCTACATCGGTTCCACAAATGTTCTCGAGTTTGAACACCATCGCGAAGTCAGCTCCGTTGCCGGTGAGGTAATCTTGTCCCGTCGAGCCGACGCAACCTCTATCTGCCCGATTACAGGGCAGCATTCGCTTCCTCGCAATTCCGATACCCGCACCGCCATCGATCCACCTTACGGTTGATCTTCCCCTTGCGGGGAGCAATACGGGCTTACCTTGTTCCGTGGAGGTGACACGATAGAGTAGGTGCTCTCTGTACGCCGGCAGTGCTGTTCGCCCATGACGGAATAGAGGGGAACCTCCGTACCCACTGCGATAGAAGCCTGTAAGCATCTTCGACTTCCTGTTATTGACGACGCTTTCGAGAATTTGCATATGCTCACCGTGCTATCAACCCTGGGCCCTCACCGCCTCGATGCTGGCAGATGCATCGTTACCTCGCGGTTTCGATGCCGATCTTTCGATCGCAGGTACGTTGTCGGAGCGCTTTCGACAGGTCGTTGCCTTCCCGCTGTAGCTCCTAGGGTACTCATCATGGGAGATGAGGTCCGGTCGAGATCTTCTTCGCCGGACAGTCACTTCAACCGATTTCCAAGTCACAGCCCCTCGGATAACCCGAAAAAGCACTAGGCCACGAGCCTCAGATAGATCCATGGTTGACACCGTACAACCGCACGGCTTGATTTAGTTTCGAAACTGATCGGCGTCGTCGCGACCAGAAAATGGAACTGATGAGATGGAACAGCGCAGACCCAAAACCAGGGGCACGATCCCAGACTAGCGTCTTCCGTGGTGACAAGGGGCTGGATGTCGCGAATAAAAACCGCGCTTACGGCGAAGGGAGAAGAATGTTCTTGACATCCCCTCTTATAGATCAGGCGTTCTCGCAACTTTGCGCTTTTTGTTCGTCACAATCGGGGTTGATGAGTGAAATGGCGATGTTAGTGCGCCGGGATAAACCGGCATGAAGCAGAGAATGGAAAATTCTTACGGGAAAGGAGTAGCGATCCACTCGGCCCCGAGTCTTGCGCTGCTACCGCGAGGGACACAGTGAAGCGTAGACAGGGGTATAGGCGGGGTGGGCTATTGAGCTGCGAAAACATACAACCCGGACGCCGACGCGGTTAATATGCGCGGAAGGCAACATGAACAGGGGCGATAACGCGAGTCCCTGTTCAGTCCGGCGTAGTCGAAGACCCCAGGCACGCCTAGAAACTTCATGCACGAGAACCGGGAGACCTCAGAGACACCTGCGGCCCAATCTGGCAGCAGGTCGGCGGGCGAAGGCCCAGGCCGTACGGCCCGCATGCACGTCCCCGAGGAGTCACACAGCGGAGTATTACCTATGAATCATTCGAACAAAGACGGGAAACCGTTGGCGGAGAGTGCGGAGGAAAGGCCGCTGATCAAGGAGAACGCTGGTCAACCTAACACGTACCCGACACAGAGCGGGAAGGGCGTGTCCCAGGGGCTGGCGGGCGTGCGGAAAGCAGCAAAGGAAAATAAGGAGATGAAGTTCACCGCCTTGCTCCACCATCTGACGATCGATCTGCTGCGGGAAAGCTTTTACTCACTGAAGAGGAAAGCCGCACCCGGAGTAGACGGCGTCACGTGGCAGGAGTATGAACCCGGGCTGGAAGATCGCTTGGTCGATCTTCATGGCCGGGTTCATCGCGGAGCGTACCGAGCGACGCCCTCGAGAAGAGTGTACATAGAGAAAGCAGATGGACGACAACGTCCATTGGGAGTTGCGGCTATGGAAGACAAGATTGTCCAACAGGCCGTAGTCACCATCCTCAACCAGATTTACGAGGAAGACTTTCTCGGCTTCTCGTATGGGTTTCGTCCGGGGCGCAGCCAGCATCAAGCGCTGGATGCGTTGTCGTACGCGCTCTTGAAGAAGAAGGTGAACTACGTTCTTGATGCCGACATTCGAGGGTTTTTCGATAACCTCGACAAAAGTTGGATGGTCAAGTTCGTGGAGCATCGCGTCGCCGACCCCCGCATCCTGCGGCTGATCCAGAAATGGCTCAACGCTGGAGTGATGGAGGAAGGCAAATGGTCGGACACGCAGACAGGTAGTCCGCAAGGCTCGGTGATTTCACCGCTCCTCGCGAATATTTACCTGCACTACGCGTTCGATCTCTGGGTGGACGTCTGGCGCAAGAAATGGGCGCAAGGCGAGGTGGTAGTCGTCCGCTATGCGGACGACATCATCCTAGGATTCCAGCATCAGACAGAAGCAGATCGTTTCCTGGAAAACTTTCGGGAACGGCTGGGAAAGTTTGGACTGGAACTCCATCCAGAAAAGACGCGCCGGATCGAGTTCGGGCGGTTTGCCGAACACAACCGGGAACGAAGAGGGGAAGGCAAGCCGGAAACGTTCGACTTTCTAGGCTTCACGCACATCTGCGGGAAGAACGGATTAGGGCGATTCATGGTGCGGCGCACCACGATCCGCAAGCGCATGCGAGCCAAGCTGCGAGAGGTTAAGCAGCAACTCCGCAAGCGCATGCACGATCCCGTGCCCCAAACCGGAGGATGGCTCAAGTCGGTCGTGCAAGGCTACTTCAACTACTACGCGGTACCAGGAAACCTCACGAGTTTGGGAGTGTTTCGGGATCGGGTGATCGCGCTCTGGTGGCGAACTATTCGTCGCCGGAGCCAGAGACGCCGGATCTCATGGACGCGCATTCTCGCTTTGGCTCAGCGATGGCTTCCTCAACCGCGCGCGCTCCATCCCTTTCCTGATGCACGCTTCGCCGCCACTCATCCGAGATAAGAACCGGATGCGCTAATGAGCGCCCGTCCGGGTCTGTGCGGGGGGCATCACGCAAGTGGTATCCCTACCGCGATCGCCAACAAGCAGATTGTTTCCGACTTGCCTGGGGATAGACGAGGGAGGTGGACTGTCTAGCCGCGCGGACCTTCCTGATGACCGAGTGAAATGCCTTCACACTTGGCGCTAGGACGAGCGATCTTCCCAGTCGACCCACTCAACGGGATGAGTCGCAAGGTAGGCACTCAACGGCAACACGGCTCATTCACGTTACCGACTGGGACTTCTGCCAGTGTCGCCATTGTCCGAGCCCCCATAGGCTTTTCGAGGGAATTGCGCGCGTCCTATACAGGCGAGACGCTGCGCACAGGAGAGGACTGCAATGGGCACAACCTTGAAGATCCTGAACTTCGCAAATGGAATCCTCCTTCTGATTGCTCTGCTCATGATCGCTAGCGTTCCCGGCTTTGGGCAACCTGGGAAACCCGAAACCATTGACGCCACCGCCTTTGGCACAAGCACTCAGATGGGAAGCAACTTTAGCGTGAAAATCATTATTAACGAGTTCTCTAGCCCCGAGGACAGGGACACCCTGGTACGGGCGTTCCAGCAGGGTCAGAACGACGGACTGAGGGATGCTCTTGAAAAGATGAAAGGCGTGGGTCGGATACTGATTCCTGGCACAGTTGGATACGACCTTCGCTTTATTCGAGAAATTGTGACCCCGACCGGCCGAACCATTCGTTTTCTTACGGACCGCAGGATTGCTTTCGGCGAAGCCCGTCAGAATACCCAGACGAAGAGTTTCAATCTGACGGCCGGTGAAATCAACTTCAATGACAAAGACAAGAGCAAGAGTGGCGGTGCTCTTTTACCTGCTGCACAGCTCATCGTCAACAAGGAAGGCGAATTGCAGATCGAGCTAAACCAGAACGCGTGGAAATTGGTTAACATCATCGAGTGGAAGTGAATTTGCGCAATAGCCTCGGCACGAGCCAGGGCATATCACTATGAGAATTCAACGGCAGTTCAACAGTTGGAGTGCCTTGCTTTTATTGTTTTTCGTCGTTCTACTGAGCTCCGCAACCGCGCAGGCGCAAAAGAAGAGCAAATACGTATGTGATGAGGAGCAACCCGAGAGCATGTGCAATGCGGCCAACACCTGCGGTTCGCCCTCGTCTGTATGCACGATTGACATTACAAGAGGGTCAGATTCCGCCAACGTAAAACCTGGTATCCCCAACGCGAAGAATAACCAGTTATTCTGCATCAGGGCTGGTACTACCGTGGTGTGGATGAGCTCGAACAAGAACAATGGATTCATGGTCTCGTTCGGCACCGACTCGCCGTTTGACCCAGACGACCCGATCAGGGGGGGCGGCAAGAAGCAGGTGACCACCAACGCAGTCACTCCCGGCTGCTACAAGTATGATGCTGGTGCGTTCCGTTCCGGGACAGTCTATGGAATGAGCGGCGGCAGCAAGCCCGAACTAGTCATCCTGCCGTGACGTACTAAAGCGGCAAATGCTGGGGCAAAAAAGAAATAGGTTTTGCCCACGCGCTGAACAGTGACTCCAGAGTCGCGGAAATAACTGTCATAAACAGGCGTTCTCCAATAAGTGAAATAGAGATGTTACGACAACGAACCGCGACGCAACGAATCGCCGATCATCAATGGACGAGGCAGATCTCGATGTCCGAACTGAAATCCCCAAGCGCACCTAAATGGCGGGTTCACCTGCAAATGGGCTCAGTCAACTAGGCCGCGCTGGCAGCTGCGTCGGCGCTAAACGATTTGATTGCGACTGCTTCGTCGTCCTGCACATTAAAGACCGTGTACAGCTTGGTGACCTGCAAGATGTCGTTGAACTTCTTGGTCAGGTTAAGCAATTTGAGGTCGCCGCCCTGTTTACGCACGGTCGTGAAGGCACTGACCAGCTCGCCAATCCCGGAGCTGTCAATATAGTTTACGTCCCCTAGATTGAGCAGGATCTTTGTCTGCCCCTTGGAGAGCAGTTCGCGAACTGCGTCCTTTAGAACCATGGTGCCATTGCCAAGATCGATACGCCCCTTGCAATCCACGATGGTGACACCATTAGCCTGCCGGATGCGGGTCTTCATGCTCATTCGCGAGCCTCCTTTGAAGACCCTGATCTCATGCGGCAGGGCAGTCAATCAGCAAAACTGACAGTGGACTGTTTAGGCCGACGCAGCCGCTGGCTTGGCATCTGCTGGAATCAAAGAGCCTCGAAAAACCTTTGAGGAACAGGTCTGCCACTATTGCTAGTGGCTCGAAGCCAGTAGGCCGAAGCGAATTACTGTTGTAATCAGGCGTGGCTGTTGAAAAACGCCGTCAGGCGAAGCTCTTTCCGTTGGGAGTTTCGCCACTTTCTTCGCTCACCTCAGTTAAGTGGTAGCTTCCCCAATGGGTGTCGGCGGTTGGCTCAGGAAGCGCACCAGTCGCTTGACGTTCTGGGCCGCCGCTGCAAGGAAGAACTGCTCCCGAACGAACTTCATCCGACGTAAGCGCAGGCGACGCAGTCCGATCACATTCTTGAGTTCCGCAAACATCGCCTCCACCTTTTTCCGCTCCCGTTGTGCACTGGCGAATGCAGGTGTGTTCGCCAAGTCCCGGGCACGTTGTCGGGCAGGCTCATGCATGTGAATGGCGAGATACTTATATTGTCCGCTGGTGCATTGCGGCTTTTGTGAACATGCTCCACAACGCTTGGCGCTGCCGATGTAGGCATGAGCGCGATTGCGGACATTCAGGCCGACGTAGTTGAGTTGCTCCCCAGCCGGACAGCGATAGCTGTTGCTTTCCGGCAGATAGGTAAAACACTCCGGACCGTAGAACGGACTGTTCTTTCTTAGCGCACTGTCCCGGGTACGCATGTACGGCGTGATGCCACGATCCAGCAACCATTGCAGAAACTCCCCATTCCCGTACGTAGCATCGGCGGCCACCGACGAGGGTTCTCGTCCCTGCCATTGTGCGAAACGCGTGAGCATGTCTTGCGCGGCCACGGTTTCTTGACTCATGCGTGCTGCCGTCGCTTGTACTCCCACGATCACGCAACTGGCATTGTCCACCAGATAGTTGTCGTAGTAGCCCAGCCGGGCGGGCGTGCCACCCTTGGTGGCGTAGGTCGAATCCGGATCGGTGGTCGAAACCTGATCCTGCTGATGCACCGGTTCTTCCACCGGGTTTTGTTGTTCCAGTTCCACCAGATACTGTCTCACCGTATGGTTGACCTGGGCAGCTTCCGCCAACTGTTGCCGCGGAATGCGGCTCTCCTTGGCTGCATTCGCCTCCACGAAGCTGCCGTCCACCGACAAGTTCTCTCCTTGCACCAACCCCACTTCCACACACTGGCGCACGATCTGTTCAAACAGTTCCTCGAACAGCTTCGACTCCTGAAACCGTCCGTGCCGGTTTTTGGAGAACGTGGAATGATGCGGAATCTCCTGATCGAAACCCAAACCCGTGAACCAGCGCCAGGCCAGATGCATGCGCAGTTCCTCCACCAGTTTGCGCTCGCTGGTGATGCCGTATAGATAGCCGATCAGCAGAATGCGTAGCAACAGCTCGGGATCAATCGAAGGTCGGCCCGTCTCGCTGTAGCTCTGCTTCAACCTCTCGCGCACGAAGGCAAAGCTGATGTGCCTTTCGATGAGTCGCAGCAGGTGGGTTTCCGGAACCTGATCTTCCAGCCGGAAGTAGTAGAACAACGCTTCAGAGCGGTCGTGTTGCCCCATCATGATCAGCAGGCCTCCGACGATCAGAATCAAACAGAGCATGGGCAGATACTTTCTTCTAGCATGCTTCTGCTGAATCTCATCCTGCTAATCGAAGTGACTTTTTCAACACCCACAGGCGATGTCACAAGCTTGCGCCGTCTCTTCGCCCGTCCAAGGGGACTTTGAGTGTTATGGCGATTTTTGCAACAGTAATCGCCTTGTGTGAACACCGCCTCCTTCATTAGACATGAGACGGGCATCTCTGCCGGGCGGTCTTTCGAAAACGCTCGGCAGCCAACTCAGCATTACCTTCATACACGCTTTGAGTCGCGAAGTGGCCGAGCTCGTGGGTAATGCATCGCAGCAGCGTCTCGTAATCTCCGAACATGCGAGAAGAGAGGTAAATCCGTCCGGCCAGCATGCTGGAGAAGGCAAGTTTGGTCTTGTGCGCATGAAAACCCTCGCGCATTTCCAAGAATTTCTGGTGTTCGAGAATGACAACGGTCAGCCGGTCATTGGAGCTGGGGGTCCCACGCAGATCGTCGTCTGATATGTGGAGGACGCAGGTGAGAAACCGCTCCTGCTGCTGGGTTGCGCCTATGATGACGGCGTCTTCCGCCCACAGGCCGCTCGGCCAGAAACAGCTCACGATGAGACAAGGCAGATATATACGAACCGCTAAGGATTGCGGGTGCTTCACCGGAAACCTCCTCGCCACGATTTCTCGTGCGAGGCGGAAAATTCCCGCCGTGGGCAAGCGCCAAACCGCATCGCTCAGCGGCGCTTCGTCGCACGCTGGCGCGGAGTCTGGCGTGAGCCCTACGGACCTTCAATGGAACGGACCGCTTATATTCAGTAGACGGAACTAACTACCGGACCGACTAACAGGGGAATCCGATCGCCTGCGGGTCCGACGAAGGAGTGTTACACTCTAGCCGCTTGGGAGTAGTTGTGAGGCCTTCCAGTTCAGTTCCGTCAACCCTCCGCTTTGGTGTATTTGAGCTCGATCCACGAGCTGGGGAACTCCGCAAGAAAGGCATGAAGATCAGGCTGCAAGGCCAGCCTGTGGAGATCCTGGCCATACTGCTAGAACGGCCAGGCGAGACCATTACTCGTGAAGAGCTGAAAAAGAAGCTCTGGCCAGCCGACACCTTTGTGGACTTCGAGCAGGGCCTAAACAATGCCATAAATAGGCTTCGGGCGGCGTTGGACGACGACGCTGAGAGTCCCCGCTTCATCGAAACACTGCCACGTCACGGCTATCGCTTTATCGGGTCGGTGAACGGTTCGGGACAGGCTCCCGGAGAAGAGGCGAATACAACCCGCAGCGCGGGAGCACTAATCCGGCTTTTTGCTATCGGGGCACTGGCCATTCTCACAGTAGCGGCGGTGTTGGTGGGACTGAACGTGCGCGGTTGGCACGACCGGCTCTTCAACAGATCTCCAAAGCCGCAGATTCAAGCGTTGGCTGTTCTCCCCTTGACCAATCTGTCTGGCGACCCGGAACAGGAATACTTCGCCGATGGGATGACCGAAAGTTTGATTACAGAACTGGGAAAGATCAGCAGCCCCCGTGTGATCTCGCGCCAGTCCGTGATGCAGTACAAGTCAAGCAAGAAATCATTGCAGGAGATCGCCGGGGAACTGAAGGTTGACGCCGTACTGGAGGGTACGGTCGTTCGCTCCGGGGACCGGATGCGGGTCACGATACACTTGTCTCAGGCTCTCCCCGAGCGCCAGCTCTGGGCCCAAGAATACAATCGCAGCATTCGCGATGCTTTGAGTCTGCAAAACGAGATCGCTCGCGCCGTCATCGATGAAATCCAGGTCAAGCTGACGCCGGAGGAGCGGACTCGACTGTCTGTCAGCCGCTCCGTAAACCCGGAAGCGCAAGACAATTACCTGCATGGCCTGTATTTCTCTCCTCCCAACAGATTTAACGAACTTTCTTCCCGGAAAGCGATAGCGCACTTCAAGAAGGCCATCGAGCAGGATCCGGCTTTTGCACCGGCCTATGCAGAGTTGGCAATGGTCTATTTTTGGCTGGGAAACCCGGAGCAAGGCGGCCCTTCCGCGAAGGAGACCATGCCGCAGGCGAAGGCGGCGGTAACAAGGGCGCTGCAGCTTGATCCATCGCTGGCGCGGGCGCACCTGGCCCTTGGGCTGATTCTGTTGAATTCTGAGTGGGACTGGTCGGGCGCGGAGCACCAGTACCGGCTCGCTCTGCAACTGAATCCCAATTGCGCAGATTGTCACTTTTCGTATGGGGCTCTGCTGGCGGGTTTGGGCCGAAAGGATGAGGCCATCGCACAGACAAACCAGGCAATTGAGTTGGATCCACTTAGCAGCTGGTATCGAAATTGGCTGGCGGCAATCGCCTTTTTTTCACGCGAATATGACCTTTCCCTCAAACTGGCCGAGAATTTGGGTGATGAATGGGCCTTTAGCCTTGCGCTGCCCTACGTGCAGAAAAAGATGTACCCGGAGGCGATCGCTAACTTCGAAAAGAGTATGGCCCGAACCGGACGGCAAACCGACACCCTCGGGATACTGGCACAGGTGTACGGCCTCGCCGGAAGAAAAAGCGAGACCCGGAAGATAATCCGGGAGTTGAAAGAACGGTCTCGTCATCATTATGTCTTCCCGAGCGTCTTTGCGAATGCATATTTGGGCTTGGACGATAAAGAGCGCGCACTCACCTATTTCGAGCAAGCTTACGAAGAACAAGACCCCTGGCTGTTTTATTTGAAGGTGTGGCCACTCCTGGATCCCTTGCGAGGCGAACCGCGCTTCCAGGCCTTGCTGCGCCGCGTGAACTTTTCGCAGTAAGGTCGCACTCAAAATGGTCCGCCCTTTCCAGCGACGAGTGGAACCAAAGACCCTCCGACGCAGGGTACGTGGGTGGTAACTATCGCAAACACGTGTTCCCGATCACGTCGGAGCACGCCCGCACGATTACACTCAAAATCCCTCCGAGGGTCAATGAGGGATGGAAGGAATGGACGAGAACGGGAGGCAGGAGTGCCTCCCGTGGATGAGTGACTACCTCTTCAGTTCAATTTGAATCAATTCAAACGGGCCGCCAAGGTTCTCGGGATCATGTTCGAAGGCATCCATGTGCATGACTTGACCTGCCTTCGCCTCAATGTTTTCGCTCTTTCCATCCGGGTATGTGAACTTGGCTTTGCAGTCGTTCAAGAAGACAGAAACCGACTCCGGATGGCTGTGCATCACTGACTTCTCTTTGGCTCCGTACTTGATGCGCACGACACGGATTTTATCGTTCTCGAACTCTACTGTGTAGTGGCGGGAATCGGCTTTGACTGGGTCAACTTTTGGGTTTGGCATTTGTGCAGTTGCCATGGTGATTCCTCCTTCGGCTGCAAAGTGTACTCCCGAGTACTCAGTTTTGCGAAGTTGGATATGGAGCGGATAAATCTTCCAGCCGCTTCCGTGAACTTCTCTCTTGAAGGATCACGACCTGACAATTTTGAATGAACACGATGCTGCTGTAATCGGCGATTTCACCAGCTAACGGGTCGTGAGTTTGCGATGGGCCTGTGGCCCACCCATGGGGATGAAAGTGCGTTTACTTAGGTTCATTGATTCCAAACGGGTCACCCCGCGACTCTCGAGGGAGTGAACGCGATATTACGTCAACAATGCTTCAAACCAGTGATTGGGCGCGCTCGTGGGCGTGTAGCGTTTGTCAGAACCTTCTTGAGGTCTCCCACGCCAGTGGCGAGCGTCTGCATCTCGCCAAGCCCTTGATGGACTTGCTCCAATCGCTCGCTGACTTGTTTAAAAGACTCGCCCAGACGCTTTTCCAGCGTTCCCTGAAGCCTTGACTTTGGCGAACCTATATATATGGAGAACCTCCGCAGGTAGAACGCGAAGGCCTTGGGTCGTCCCCCGCTTGCGAGCGACGGTACTTCGTGCGCTTACTCAGGTTTCTTTTCGCTTGGCGGAGTGGGAGGCGGGCCGCCCATGCCATGGCCTTGCATCATGCCGGGTCCCATCGATTCCATGTTCTTTTGCATTCTGTCCATGTGGGTAACCACCGTTTCCCACATATCCACGTTGTCTCGCCAGCGTGATAGCTCGTTTGGATCCCTGATCGTGAGAACGTTAGCCTTCATCTGAGCGAGGGAGGCCTTCATCTTCTCGATGTCGGCTCTCACGGCCTCCATCTCTTGTTTATGCATCTCCATCATTTTTTGGCGATGCTCGGCCCGCATTTGGTTTCCACCGCCGGGGCCGGGAGGTGCTTGTGCGGGTTTGTCCTGCGCCCACATCGCGGGCGTCAGACCGAATATCAGGACGAGTAGGAAACTCTTAATCTTCATTGCAATTCTCCTGCCCGGAAACATCGGACACGGTGAGTATAGGTCAAATGAGTATAATGGCGATTGTTCGTCAACTACGCGTCTATCTGCTCCCCGACCCTGTTGTAAACTTCGTGCTGGTTTTGTACATCATGTCGAGATGATCATATTGATTAGAGGAGTTTTGCAGAGGCCAAGGAGCAATGGCAATTCTCGCCGTGATTGACACGATATCTTGCCCGATCTATAGTTCCTCGTCACAACTAAGACTAGAGGAGGAGTATGCGTCGAATCGCTTTAACGACACTTGGTTTCGCTCTACTGTTATCCGCAGTCCCGTTGTTCTCGCAAACGAATGCAAGCATAGAGAAGACACTGGAGAGTAATGAAAAAGTTGGCTGGCAAGCGTGGAAAGACCATGATGCAAAGCAGGCCGTAATGTGGCTCACGAACGACTCCATAAGCATCGCCGATGGCGGGGTATTCAAGGGCAAGGAGCAGGTTGTGAAAAGTGTTACGGACGCGAGATGTGTGGTCAACAGCTTCTCGCTCTCGGATTTCTCCTATATGTGGCTCGACAAAGACACGGTCGTCATGACCTACACGGGGACGCAGGACGCGACTTGCGACGGCAAAAAGCAAGGGGGAAAGGTTTTCGCCACGTCGATCTGGCAGAAGAAAGACGGCAAATGGTTGTCGCCATTCCACCAAGAAACCGAAGCAGGAAGCATGTAGGTGGTGCACGAACATTCCCACCCAAGTTCAGACGGAGCTTGGGTGAGGCAGGCCGGAATCTGCTATATGGCGGAGGTTGGCTTGCAATCGCGTCTCGGACTCAGGTTTGGCAGTGGTGATTATTGCTGATCTGGAATCTCCAGCCGGGCCTTACGCCACTCGCATCCCGGTCTGTGTCCGATACGTGGGGTCTCGCCAAGGTTGTCCGCAAGGTCGAGTTCAAGCTACTACAGTTAAACACCAGCCCGTTGCAGAATCCTAACGATCTGGTTTGGAAACCACTTGCCGCCTCTGCGCGATTTCTTACCCTTAGCGTTTAGCTGCGCACAGATCGCGGCGACCGTCAGGCCGTTATTGCGGAGTTCGATGATTTTCCGAAGACCGGTTTCAGTTTTTCGTCCGCCACGATCTCCCGCCGCTTCTTCGGATCCTGGAGTTTATGCTTCTTGATGTAAGCCCACACCTTCTTCGCAACTTGCGGTCGGGAGATGGGCGCGGGTGATCCCAATATTTCAGCCAGTTGTGGTGAGGGCTTCAGGGGCATCTGGGCCATTTTCAGGAAGGCCGGGTTTGTCTTTTTCTTGGGCATCGAGAGATCCTCCGTTTCTGCATACACATTGTAGCTTCGTTAATGCAGGTCCCGGGAGTGACGACTTGAAACTGTGCCGGTGAGGCACTAAACACCCTCCCTGGTCTGTTATTAGCGGGGGTATGGGATCCGGTTGGGAGCTTCCCGGAAAGCTCAGCCTGCGACGGAGCCTGTGTTCTTGCGGGTTATCGAGATCAGCGGCGATTTGCGTCGTTGGGTTGATGGCCTAATGACACTTTGAATCGCAGTCTACGTATTCACAAAACCAGGTCGGCTGGCCACTTGTGCCGAAGTACCAGGGTCACTGGGCCGTACATTTGTGTGCTCCCCATCACCGCAGAAAAATACTCGGAGGCTTCGAATCGGCTTCCGTAGCCCTGTGAAGTGGATTACAAGGAATATTTGCGACGCCGGGAATTTTTGAGCGAGTTTAGTACGGATAGTTGTATCATTCTGCCGGTTAGTCCGCGAGTAACCGGACTTGAGGATCTACACTCGGGAACGAGGATATATACATCGGCAAAGCATTGTGCCCGATGGCACAGCCGGAAACGGCGAGTGCGTTCTCGGTCGCGAGGTACTTACAAGGATTGGGGAACTACCCAGCATACTTTTGGGCATGACGAGACACGGACTAAGCGACGGATCGAGCAGATTTCCGAATCTTTTTGTTGGCCGCGGTTGTCGCCGTCTATGAGGAATTAGGTCAGCCACCTTGTACTTGAAAGCGAGACGGAACTGTGCCAGATAGCCGACCCGAACTGCAAAAACTCGTCCGCGACTCGAGTCTCATTTTTTCCGGGACGGTGGTTGAGCTGGGCGCCTCGTCCGTGACCAACCTGGCGCCGCGCGACAACTTCGCCGTGGTCTGCGTCGACCGTTCGCTGCGATGTGATGCGGCACTTGGGGATCTCCGTCGAAAAAACATAACGGTGGAGTTGCTCGATCAAGGCGGGCTGCAGCCAGATCAGAGGGCGCTCTTCTTCACCTTAAACTGGATCCAGGGCGGGGGAATTGCCGCGCGTGAGGTCGCTCGCATGGAGACACAGGAAGAGGATGGAGTCGCGGCAGAGGTGGCACGCCTGCCGGAGCGACATTTGGCGGAGCGTCTGGCCGACGCCACACTTGTCGTGCTCGCGGAGGTGGCGGAGACCCGGTCCACACCCTTCGACATCCGCTGGCGTAACGCTCCCCAGTGGGCGACAGCCTCCTTCCGGAATGTCGAACCGTTGCAGGGCGACCCAACCGGGGACATGGTGGTCCTGTTTCCGACCAGCGAACTGCCAATGTGGGCGCGCGCGCCGCGCCTCAAGGAGGGCCAGCGTGGGATCTTCCTGTTGCATCGCCCCCCGGATTGGCCGCCTCTCCCGAATTTGGGACCGAACCTCACCTCGGCGATCTTCACCGTCCTGGACCCGGCGGATGTTGAGCCCGTGTCCAAGCGGCCTCTGGTGGAAAAACTCTTGGGCCAACGGAGGTCCTGATGACGGTCGTGCGCGTGGTCAACACGGTGCCGGCGGAGCGCAGCGATGAGACCGATCTGAACTGGCAGCCTTCGATCGCGATTAATCCCGCCAATCCTGATGAGATCGTGGTCAGCGCTTACACGGAGCCTCCAAACAACGTTGGCTATAGCTATTCCTATGACCGCGGCCAGAGCTGGCAACTGAACTTCAGTGAGCCCGGTGAGCAATTGGATCAATCAGCGGGCTTGGGAGGGTCGGGTGAGCTTTACTGGTCAGTGGCTTTCGATCCGGCAAGCGATATTCCCACGCTGCATGTTTTGCGGACCCCCAATCCCTCTGCGGCCGGACCGCTTCCCGACATCGACACGCCGCGGCCCCAGATAGACCAGCCCTACGCGCATGCCTTCACCCACGGCGAGCCCACTCCCCCCGACAAAGACCGCTTGTATGTCGGATACGTCGACCATAGCCACAACATGGGAGACTCGGCAATTGCGACTGTTGATGTTTGCCTTGATGCCCGGGCGGCCGCGCCGATTTTCGCGCAAACACCCATTGAATTCCGCGCTTCGCTGCCGCTGGACGGATATGAAGTGCGACCTGTCGCGCACGGCGACGGCACCGTCTACGTGGCATATAAGAGCTGGAAATCATGGAACAGCAACAACGTTGTTACCAGTATCGTTGTGGTGCGCGACGACAATTGGGGGGCGGATGGATTTGTCGACCTCACAGATCCATCCGACAGCAAGCCCGGACGTTTGGTAGCGACTAATGTTCGTATTAACGATCCTCAGTATCTGGGCGGACAGCGCCTCGACAACGACCTCTCCATCGCCGTCGACCCTGGAAACAGCGCCACGGTGTATATAGTCTGGGGAGACAATGCCGGACCGCAGTACACGCTGCGGGTGCGTCGATCGCTTGACAGGGGGAACACCTGGTCGAGCGATTTATTGACAGTCGCCAATGCCAACCTGGCAGGCCTTGCCATCAACAGCGACGGCAGGGTCGGCTTCGTATATCAGCAGCTCGTCTCGGGTCTGTGGGAGACTCACTTCCGTCGCACTTTGGACAATACGGGGCAAAACTGGGATGACATCATCCTGGCTCGAACTCAAACCGCCGGAGAGGTTGCCGATTATTCCCGCGTCATCGCGGTTGCCAAGGATTTCTACGGAGTTTTTCCCGCCTGGAACACGCCCGACCCCGCGAACTTCCCGGCCACCCCAGCCTCGCCCTCGAACCCCAACGGGGCCAGGTTTCTTCGGAATACCACAAAGGCCGCTCCCTGGCAGTTGCTGGGCTCGAATAGCCTACCGGTCGCGGAGTCGGTTGACGCATTCTTCTACATGGTGCAGGACGAAAGCACGCCGAATCCGCCCACCGGTTTGACGGGTACGGTACATTAAGCGAATTGGGCAGTCTTGACTCATCATCATTTTTTCTCGGGTTGAACCCGGCCAAAGAGTCGTGTCCATTTTTGGCCAGTCCTTGACAGTCCCTTACCCCTCGTGCAAGATGTGCCGATCACAAACGGGCCCCTTGGGAACAATTCGCTTCTCGGAAAGCTAGCTAGATTCGTAACAGTTTGACAATGAACAAGAACTCCGCACGTCGCCCCTTCCGCAAACGGAAGATTGGAACGGAGGAATAACGATGGCTAAACACCGCCCACCGCAGGACCCGGTTAAACAGGTCAAGGAACTCAAGAAGCAGTTAGCCAAACAAAAACGCGAAGTGGAAGAAGCCAAGAAAAGGTTGCTTCTTTGCTTGAAAGAGTGCATGAAAAAACTCGAGCACCCGCCCTGGCACTACGGTCCGCATTGCCACTAGTAACGCAAGTTGCTTTGTCGAGGAAATGCCATTGGGAGCGAACCGTCGCGGCATGCTGGTGAAGCGGTCGGACTGTTTGATTTTCTTTTTCCAGAGCGGTTTGCTGCATTGCAAGAACTACCTCACTGGGAAAGAATTTGAGTCCGCGCCACTTCTGGTTCCGATTCTGGACAAGCTGGATCGATGGCGCAATTTTCGGGGAATCGAGAGATTGCTTCCCGAGTACTCCGCTGCGTCCATTCGCCAGAGCTTGCGCCAGCTGATCCGAAGTACAGCGGTGGTGGTCAGAGGAAGTGCGCAATCGAAGCGGGAATCTGCACTGTCAGCCTGGCAGACCTGGGCCGTAGAGGCTCGCTTCTTCCACCTTGCCAGCAAGAACCTGCATACCGCCCCAATCACTATCGATGAGGCTCAATTCAACCGCGCGCTCAAGCGGCGTGAGCCCCCGCCTCCGCCGGTAAAGCGCTATCCGGCCCGGCCGCGGATCGGCCTCTCAGATCCCAGCGCCCACCTGCGTGGCCAGCTGCCGGAGGTTCTGCTCAGACGCCGCACTCACCGCGATTTTGGAACAGATCGGGTTTCGCTCGAGCAACTCTCGATCCTGCTTCGGCTCACATGGGGCTTTACAAGTCAGATCCGCTGGCCCGGCCTGGGCATCCTTCCGGTGAAGACCAGTCCTTCGGGAGGGGCTCGTCATTCCCTTGAAGCTTATATGTGGTGCTCACGCGTGAACGGCCTGGCGCCGGGCATCTATCATTACCGGCCGGACCGGCACGAGCTGGAACTTCTGAAGGCAGGAAAAATAACAGAGCAAATGTCGCGCCTTTGCGGACATCAAGCGTGGGTTCGAGATTGTTCAGCCCTATTTGTGATGACGACCGTGCTGGCTAGGGTGACATGGCGCTATCGATTTTCTCGCGCCTATCGGGTCATTCTGCTCGAGGCCGGCCATTTTGGCCAGACTTTCTGCCTGGTGGCAACCTGGCTCGGGCTGGCTCCTTTTTGTACTGCGGCTTTCGACGATGAAAAGATTGAAACTGATCTTGATCTGAATGCTGGTGAGGTCCCGCTTTACGCAGTAGGAGTAGGCACGCGGACTGCGTGATGGAAGCTCAATTCGGTGATCTCGCTTACGGCCTTGGCCACTGCACGGCATAGACCTCTTGACTGCCGATATCCCGCGTTGCCAGCAGGGAGTCGTCCGGCCCTAGTCCAAACCATGGCCCAAAAGGGCCCCAGATACGACGCAAGTCCTCAAGGCCGACCACTTTTTCCGGCACCGTGTCGTGAATTCCAATCCGCTCAATGGAGGGTTGAGTTCCGAAGGTATCGAAGTAGAGATATTTACTGTTCTTTGACCAGCACAGGTACCCGACTGCCACCTGGGCGAGTCCATTCCATTTCCTCGTCTGCCTATCAAAGAGCAGCAATTTCTGGGAATCCATGGTAGTGGCAGCGATATATCGCCCATCAGGGGACCATCGTGGTGAGATCATTCCCTCGGAGCCCGGCAGAGCTGTGACGTTGTGCGTCTTTGCATCGAGCACAAATATGCTCGTAACCGCCCCGGAGTTTTTCCTGGGATCGGAGCCAGTGAAAACGACAGAGTTGCCATCGGGTGACCAGCCGGGATCGACCTGTCGCAGGTCATTGGGCAGCATCTCTACCAGACTGCCGCCGGCCGCAGAAATCATGAAAATCTTTTTTGTCTTACTATCCTTGGAGCCATCAAAAACTATGTAATTTCCATCCGGAGACCATCGCGGCAGGTGCACGGCGAAGGACTGGAAAGTCAACTGTTGTTTGTGAGAACCATCTAGCTGGCTTCGCCAAAGAGTGCCATCCGGATAACTGACATAAGCCACCCACTGTCCGTCCCGCGAAAAGCCTAGACGGTCGGCGGAAATTCCTGAGAGGTACGGCAGAAATCGACGAGCCTTGGTGTCATAGCGCACCACTTCGCCGCGGCGTTGTTCCCCCAGAACAAACAACTTCTCGCTGTCGCCACTGAAAACCGGGGTGGTGAAGTTCATCGGACCTGCGGTCAGCTGGCTCGGTCCATGCCGCAAACGCAGAAAAGTGCTTTTCTCCGTGAGTACCCAAATGTTGCTGCGTCCATTGCGGGACGATTGAAATGCGAAGTACTTCCCATCTGGGCTCCAGTTTCCACAACACTCGGCGGCCGGTTCATTCCACCCTGGCAGCAGGGGATGCAAATTACTGCCGTTCGCCGACACCTCCCACAGGGACAGCGCGTCGGTTCCAGGATCAGTTATCGAGAAGCGCAGCATCCGGCCGTCCGGGGCTGACCGCAACCAAAAAGGGACGCCCGCTACGGTCACCAGTTTACGGGCATTCGTCCCATCCTCTTTCACCCAGTACAAGTCGGAGCCATGGGCGTACACAATATCTCCGTCCGGGGTCCAGGCGGCATCATGCGCCAGGATTTCGCCAATACGCCGCGGCGTTCCGCCCAAGGTGGGGATGGCCCACAGAGGAGCCTCTAGCTCCGAACCGTTAAAGCCTAGGACAAGCAGACGAGCGTGATCGGGGGAAATGTCGGCCATGCGGGGAAACCGAAAAGGCGTTTCAATCAGCGTGGTTTCACTCCCCGCAGTTGAGACGTGGGCGAATCGCAGGTCACCCTTTCCTGTCTCCGTAAAGTAAAGACGAGCACCATCGGTGACGACCGGGTAGAACGAGTCGGGAAACTCCTTTTGCTGACCATCGCTGGTGACGGGGTAGGAGCCGGTCGGTACCGGGACTGGGGAAGGCACCATCAGCAGGACGAGCAACAGCAGCCCCAACAGGACTGCTCCCCCGGCGAACACTCCCACCTTTTTGTATAGTTTCTTGCGCTCCGGAGCAAGGGGGGCTGGCACAATCGAGGTTCCTGATGAGATCCCCGAGTCCACGTCACGCTTTACACGCTGCAACTCGGCCCTCAGATCACGGGCTGTCTGGTAGCGTAACGTTCGATCCTTTTCCAGGGCGCGGTTGATGACTTGTCCAAGCTGTGGAGGCACGGCGCGATTCATTCTCGTGGCTGACACGGGAGTGAAATTCAGGATCGCATCCAGAATGATGCCATCGTTGCGCCCCGTGAACGCCCGGGTTCCGGTGGCCATCTCATAAAGTACCAAGCCGAAAGAAAACAGATCGCTCCGCCCGTCCGTGCCTTCCCGGCGGACCTGCTCTGGCGACATGTAGGGGACGGTGCCAAGGATCGCATCGGTCCGGCTCAGAGGGTGTTCCCGAGAGACGGTTGGCGCGGAGGTGGAAACTTCTTCATCCAAAAAGTCCACCAACTTCGCCAGACCAAAATCCATAATCTTGGCTTGGCCTCTTTTGGTTACGGCGATGTTTGCAGGCTTGATATCGCGATGAATGATGCCTTGAGAATGGGCGGCATCAAGCGCGTCAGCAACCTGGATACCTAAATCAATCATCTCTTTTACAGGCACCGGCCCCGAGCTTACTCGCTCCGCCAGGTTCTGCCCAACGATGAGTTCCATGACCAGAAATTGGATGTTCCCCTCCTGCTCCAGCCCGTAGATGGTCGCTATATTCGGATGGTTCAGGGCGGCCAGCAATCGCGCTTCGCGCTGAAAACGAGACAGCCGTTCCTGGCTGTTTACGAAAGCTGTCGGCAAGACCTTGATTGCGACATCGCGCCCCAATCTACTGTCGGATGCCCGATACACTTCTCCCATTCCACCCGCGCCCAGGAGCGCAAGGATTTCGTAGCCTCCCAGCTTGGCGCCGCTCTTGAGCGATCCGCCCGGGAAAGTTCTGTCATGTTTCATACAGGTCCGGCCCCGCGATTAGTCCCGGAAGAATATCAGGATCCGGGCGGGGGGAAGAGGGCCTCGAGCCTAAAGCAGATTGATAGTACTCCAGTACCTGTCGATCCCGTCCCCGTCCGCCTGCCCCTACCCAGGAATCCCCTTACAGGCCCCGACCGGGAAGTACCTCGTTGAAAAGGGATCTGCTGAGTGCTGTTGCATCCGCGCTTGAGATCGGGGTGTACCGAGAAGTTTCTTGTAGGGTCTGGGGAGCCTTGGACGCTCGTCCGCACCGATCTGCGTTGCCTGCGTGCGCCTCGCTATCCCGAACTGCAGCGGTCGTTCCGGGGCTGAGGGCGAACGAGCAGTGAGTACTCGCGCGGCTGGTGCGCGTGTTTCAGGAAATTTGCCGTGCGGTGGCAGCCGAGCTCTGTCCCCAGCCTCCGATTTAGCGGGCTCTCTGACAATGCGCTTTGACCAGTAACCAGCTAGTGTCCTGTCGGCAAATCCGGAAGTAATCCGACGAGCGATCAGCGACAAAGCCGCCGGACGGCATCAACAGACGGATTTGACCAGGTGATTTAACATCTGAACTTTCGGGGCGCAAAACCAGGTACCACCCTGAGGCCTGGACGTGTGGGGATCCGATCGGGAGCTTCCGGAAAGCTGGGCTCGCAACGGCCACCTCTGTTTCTGCGCATTATCGACAGTAGTCGTAATTTGTGTCGTTGGGTTGAATGCCCAACAGTCATGCCAGCCTGATCTGGCTGGAAATCGGACACCCGTACCTTCTTTCGACCCGGGTCCAACGCGCGCCTTATTTTGCAAAAAATGAGAGGCGCAGATCCGCTTCCAGTGCGAAAGCCTATCGGAGTTTCTACTAGCCTGAACTACACCTCTCAGGTTGCCAAAGATTCCGACGCGTGCGCCACTTCTATTTTGGTACGGCTGCCAAAAAAATGACAATCAAAAGCAGGATGACGAAAGCAACTGCATCACTAGCGCCTTGGCGGGCAGCCGCCAGACTGGGCGAACGACCTGCTCGCGGTCCAGGTTTTCTTTCCCTTTTGGTCAGAATCGGCTCAAACCTGGGCATTAGGAAGCAGAGGAGAGAACAATTCGCTGTTTGGCGGTGTGTTTGCGTTGCAGATCCGTGCGAAAGCAACCGGGATCATAGCAGGAGAGCCATGACTCTTTTCCGTTCCGAGGGCTGGACCGAAACCGTTGCTCGAGACCGCCCCTCGGAGCCAGCCCAAGACGTCGCAGTGCCGGCAGTTTCGGCGGCGAGCCCCGATTCACGGTGTGCAGTAATGACTCAAATTTGGGTAGTCGATCACTGGACCTGGACCTCTTGGATGTGTTTTGAAAGCCATGCGCAAGCTGTTGCGCACCCGCGGAAGACCGATAAGGTAGTTCGCTTTTCCTCTAACGAATGGACGGAATTGAGGCAGCACACATCGACGGCACCGCTCCCGACAACCGACGCCACCGCTGCGACGGACAGGGACTCTGGCGCGATAGTCCTGCCTTCAGGCATCGGCGCAGAGACGCTTGTCGAGTTCATACTCCGAGTGCTTGGAACATGCGATCTCAACGGCAACGTGGTGTACGGCGCAGTCCATCCATCCGGATCGCCGGACCCGCAGACCGCGAGTCGGAAATAGGGACGCACCGAATGGCAGAAGATGAGGCAGGTTCTCCGGTTCATGAACGCCGGGTCGCGCTCGGAAAACGGCAGCTTGTAGCTGAGATGTCCCCGGAAGAGATGAGACGGGAACTGCTCACCTCCGAGGTAACAGGACTGCCGAACCGACGAGCTTTCGAGGAAGCCGGAACGGCACCTGCCGTCGCAATGTCCGACGTTGACGGTCTCAAAGCATTAAATCAGCTTGGGTATGACTTGGGAGATGCATTGCTCAGAGCGAAAGCAGACGCCCTGAGAGAAGCCGGAATCGAGGCATATCACGATAAGGGCGATGAGTTCCTGTGTCGTGGTGACAATGCCGAGGAACTGCAGGCTCGTCTGGAACGCGCCCGGTGCAATCTCAGGATCCGTCCCGTGGTCGTGCAAAGACCTGACGGCACGAGCCTGCGTTTCAAGGGGGCAGATTTCAGCTATGGTGTCGGTCAAAACATCATTGAGGCAGAATTCCTGCTCAGGATGCGCAAAGCCGAGCGTGAAGGTGCAAGAGAGATAGCGCGTGGCGAGCTGATGGGAATCGCCATAGAGCACTCGGATGAACATGTAGGCCCGACCGGATTACTTCGGTAATCGATCCCAACCCCAAAAGTCACGAGAAGAGACCATTCAGGGTGCAATAGTTCTCTAGAGTGGAGAAGAAACAAATGGCGCATCTGGTCTCATTCGTTGACACGAAACCACCAATTGACCCGCCCCAACCGCCTCAAGCAACCGACAATTCTGAGTCGCTGAAAAGCATAAATACCGCCCGCAAACTCGCCCTGCTGGTGGAGAGCGACGACTCGCTGCTGAGGTTCCTGAGGAGATTCCTGGAAGATGAAGGTTACAGGGTACGTACTGCTTCAGACAGTGAGGAGGGAATACGTCTGTACGATGATTGTGGTCCGTTCAATGTGGTCCTGATCAACTACGACGTGACCGGAAGAAATGGGGCCGAGATCGACTATCGACTGCCGCAAACAGGCGGAACAACCCTCGCGTCGGCTATCCGAAAGAAAAATCCTTCGCAAGGAATCATCATCGCGGCGCCTGCCTATAGAACTGCGGAGGAACTTTGCCTGCCCCCTGAGTTAGTGCATACCACCGTGTTGATCGATATCAGCATTTTCCGCCTGCGCAACCTTCTTGAGCGATTGGAACTGGATCGGGCGATCGAATCGTTGACGGCTCCGGATTGGTTGCGTCTCCGGCTCTTTGCTGCATTCCGGATTCTCGGGCTGGGCAGGGCCGCGCGTGGCAGGACGGGAGAGGACCTTCTTGCGGAAGCTCTGCTGCGAACCCTGACAGGAGCTGAGTCCACGAAGGGGAGGCACTGGAACAAGTCCGTCGATTTTGTCCGGCACCTCGCAGGAGCCATGCAGAGCATTTCTTCCAGCTGGAAACGGAAGTCGTGCGAAACCGAGCCCTATCTCGCATCCGAAGTCCTTGCATTCGGCGCGGAAGGCCAGGAAATATCTCTGGTGGACAACGTTGCTTCGGACGAAGCCGGGGCTGATCAAAGATTGCTGGCACACGAGAAAGTGAATCAAATCTTCGCAGCCTTTCATGATGACAAGGACGCGACTCGGGTGCTTCAGGGTTGGTTTGATGGTTTGAAGCCGAAGGAGATTAGGCAGAAAGATGGACTTGACGAGAATAAATATGCGGCTGCGGTAAAGAGAATCAGAACGAGGCTCTTGAGCGGAAGAAGCGCTTGCAACGGGAGTAAACAACATGACGTATAAGACCAATGGTGACGAGCGACAAAGAATCATGAATCAGCTGGCTGATTCAGTGCTTGAGCTGTCGGATGAGGAAATTCTTGCCGAGGTTTGTGAAAGGGGAGCTGATCCACAGGAAGAGGCCGGACGAACCCGCTCCGCACTGCAACACTCGCTGCACATGTTCCAGGCTCTGGATAAACAATTGTCGAGTCTTGGGCACGTAATCAACTCCCGGTCGTGGCGGCACGACGCCGGGAGTTACAGCAACCGATGCGTGAACTGTGGCTCCCTGGTCAGACTCACAGCCGCAACCAATGAACTGCGGGGCGATGCCCTGGACGAATCCTGCGCCGGGCGCACTCAGCGCGCGGTCAGGCGGACAGGCAGCAGTTCATAGGGAAGAAGGGCCCCCAAAGGCGCTGATCAGGAGCGCCATTGCGATAATCTGTTAACCTGAGCGGCGCAGCGGGAACTCTCTTTGGGTGGATGACCCAACGGTCATATCCGAACCGGCAGTATGCCTGTTTGACCCGGGCGCGAGTCGCAGCGGTGCAGGAGTGGCAAATCACAGAATCTGGCAGGACGAGATTGTTCTTCTAGCGGATGGCCCTCCCGGGTCCGAAGACAACTCTGCCTGGCTTTGCGCCAGTGTGTTCACCATCCTTCAATACCTGCACCCCGTTGACGAAGACGTCTGCCACACCGGTTGAATACTGATGTGGTTTCTCAAATGTCGCATGATCCTGAATGGTTGCAGGATTGAAGACGACCACATCGGCAAAGTAACCATCTTTCAGCAAGCCCCGATGATCGAGGCTCAGGTTGTGCGCGGGAAGGGAACTGAGGCGCCGGACGGCTTCCTCCAGCGGAACGACCTTTTCATCGCGAACATAATGACCGAGAAAGCGCGCGAAATTGCCATATGCCCGTGGATGTGGGTTCGTTTTCAGGAAAATGCCTTCGGGGGCCTGCGAGTCTTCATCTGCACCGAAGCTGACCCATGGCAGGGTCAGCTGCCGCCGTAAATTGTCTTCGTTTATGAGAAAGTAGATGGTTCCGACCCGGCTGCCATCTTCGATGACCAGGTCGATGGCAGTCTCCTCCGGTGACTCTCCACGAAGCCTGGAGACTTCGCCGAGCGTCTTTCCGGTTAGTGGCTTGAGTGCGTCATTCCTGAAGCCCACCAGCAGGACACGATCGGGTGACCCGGTGGAGAGCAGCAGGTTTTCCCACTTATCTGCAGGGTTGCGCATTTCGTCCACAACGCGTTTGCGCACTGCAGGGTCCTTCATCCGCCGGGCCCACGCCTCATAGCCGCCTTCCTGTACCCAGGGCGGCATGGACGCGTCGAGTCCAGTTGCGCCGGCGGTGTAGGTGTACATGTCGGCGGTGATGTGCAAACCTTGTGCCCGCGCCGCCTCGACCTTTTTGATCACTTCATCCAGCTTGCCCCAATTCTCTCGTCCAGCTTCCTTGAGGTGGTAGATTTCGGCGGGCAGGTGTGCGGTCCGTGCGATCGTGATCAGCTCGTCAATCGCGTCGATCAATTGGTTTCCTTCACTCCGCATGTGCGAAATATAGATTCCGCCATATGGGCTGACGGCTTGTGCCAGGGCAATGAGCTCATCCGTCTTTGCGTAAACGCCGGGTGCATAAATCAGAGCGGAGGCGACGCCGAGAGCACCGTCGTGCATCGCCTGGCTTGACAAACTCTGCATCTGGACAAGGTCGCCTGCCGTGGGCGCCCTGTCGGCAAAACCAAGAACATTTTCGCGGATCGTCGCCGCACCAATGAACGAAGCTACGTTGCAAGAGATACCGTGATGCGCGAGTGTATCGAGGCCCTGAGCCAGCGTTGTCCATGTAATCGGATAGTGGATGTCCGACTGTCGTGCCTGGAAGTATTTCTGCATCTCGGGAGTAAGAGGCCCCATGGACTCGCCTTCTCCAAAGACTTCGAGTGTCACTCCCTGACGGATATCGCTCTGCGAACGGCCGTCCGCAAACAAGGTCTCCTCTCCGCTCATCATGTTGATGAAGCCGGGCGCAACTGCCAGGCCCGTCGCGTTGACTTCAACGGTCGCGTGCGCACCGTCAAGTTTCGCCACGCGCACAATACGGTCGCCCCGAATCGCAACATCCGCCGTGGTGGGAGAGGAACCGGCGCCGTCGTACAGCGTCCCTCCCCGGATGATTACGTCGTAGTGCTGAGCTCGGGCCGCAGCCGCACCGATCAGTACAACGTACAACACCTTCCAGAATCTGCCCATGTTTTCCTCCTTCGGAATGCGCGAGTATAGCAAGCCATTCTCTGGGTGGGATGGCTGCCCAGACAGTTACGCGGAATCGCTATCATGTGATCGGTAACCTCCTGGTACCGGGGTCCTGAATAAATCCGAAGGATCGGGATCGTAGGGTGTCAGGCGATATGTGCCGTCAGCAGCTTCAATCAAAAAGCCTGAACGCCCATCGGCCCGACCGGATGGCCGGGCATCTTGACGTAAAGTCCATAATAATGTACCTTATCTAGCTTAAAGTACATTAAAGCGGACTCTATATGAGAACCAGTCGATCATCACTGATCTTGCCCGTCCCCGTCAGGCGGGCACTACGCAAACTTGGGCATGATCTGCGCGACGCCCGGCGGCGGCGGCGGATTCCGCTGGCCATTGCCGCAGAACGCGCCTCAATCGGTCGAACAACCTTAATAAAGATAGAAAAGGGCGATCCTGGCGTCGCGCTCGGGCTGTATGCCACTGTCCTCTTCGTGATGGGCCTGACCGACCGTCTCGCCGATCTCGTTGATCCCAGGAACGACAGTGTTGGCCTGCAGCTGGAAGAGGAACGTCTGCCGCAGCGCATTCGGACCCCGCGCCGACAGAAGCGCCCGAAAGGTGAGTGATGGACAGGGAAGTGTTGGTCTATGTCGATCTCGACGGCCGGGCGCGTCCCGTCGGGCGGCTGTGGGCGCGCGCGCGAAAGGAAAAGCAAAGCGCTACCTTCGAATACGACCGCACATGGCTTGAAGACCCGGCTCGGTTTTCCCTTGAGCCGGCACTGAAGCTTGGTCCCGGCCCGTTCCATACTCCCGCGGACACTCCAATGTTCGGCGCCATCGGCGACTCCGCGCCGGACAGGTGGGGCAGAGCGCTGATGCGCCGCATGGAACGACGGCGTGCGGAGCGCGAGGGCACGGCGCCGCGCACCCTGCAGGAGATTGATTTCTTGTTGCTGGTCGACGACGAGGCGCGCGCTGGTGCGCTACGTTTCGCTGAACAAGAAGGAGGGCCCTTCCTTCGCGAGGAAGGCGTCAAGCGCATACCGCCGCTCGTGGAGCTTCCGAAGTTGCTCTCGGCCGCGGAGCGCGTGATCGACGAGAAGGACACGGACGAGGATTTGCGTTTGCTCTTTGCGCCCGGTTCTTCGCTCGGCGGCGCACGGCCCAAGGCCTCTGTCAGAGAAAAAGACGGAGATCTGGCCATCGCGAAGTTCCCGCGAAGGGATGACGAGATCAACGTAGTTATATGGGAAGCAATAGCTCTCGCCCTCGCAAAGAGGGCTGGCATCGATGTGCCTGTGGCTCGCATAGAGAAAATTAAGAAAAAGCCTGTTTTACTACTGCAGCGTTTTGACCGACACGGCACCACGCGCATCCCGTTCCTGTCTGCCATGAGCATGCTAGGGTCGAAAGACATGGAGATGCGCAGCTACCTGGAAATTGTCGATGCTTTGCGCCAGCACGGCGCTGCGCCCAAGGCCGACATGGAAGCACTGTGGCGTAGGCTGGTGTTCAATATCCTGATTTCCAATACGGACGATCACCTGCGTAATCACGGTTTTCTCTACGCAGGGCAGGAGGGCTGGCGTCTGTCGCCAGTATACGATCTCAACCCGGTACCGATCGACATCAAGCCTCGCGTCCTTAGCACCGCTATCAGTGAAGATGACAACACCGCCTCCCTCGCACTGGCGATGGAGGTAGCGGGATATTTCGAAATCGATGATGCAAAGGCGTGTCGTATCGCAGGGCAAGTCGGTAAGGTAGTCGCGAAATGGAGGGGGGAAGCCGCGCACCTTGGTATGAAGAAGGCAGAAATTGACCGCATGGCATCGGCGTTTGAGCATGACGACCTGAAACTGTCGATAAGGAAGAAATAGAAGGTGAAGATGTTGAAAGGAAATTCAAGGCTCCGGCGGTCTGGGGCTATCAGTCAGCAGCCCGTCTAACCCTCCGGGTACTTGTGTCTGGACGATCCGAGCCACATTTCCTTTTCGGGCAAGAAAATCCTGAACGTTTATCGGTTCGTATCCAAGGCTCTTCTTGCCCATGCGATCGATAACCGTATCAGCGACAGATTCCTTGTCTTTCTGCCCGATAGGACGGACGTAATCGCCGAGCCCTGTGATTTTGTACCAGACCGTTTGTGAATTGTAGAGCGTTCCGAGTGGGTCGGGTTTGGGATTGTCAACAGTGGAGACACAGCTGTGGTCAATAGCCAGCCCGCACGCCTCTGCCTTCCCGATCATCCATAGCAGAGTGATGTCAGAAAGCCCAGCCCGCGGGTAACTTCCTCCCACATTGGAATGCACGCCGGCGAACCAGATTTGCTCCAGCACCTGGCCATCTGCATTCGGGCTTTTTTCCCAGATGGATGGACGAAATGGTTTGCGACGTTCATCGATGGCGAGTGCCTGAAAAGCATTATCGACGCAACTGCTTAATGTCATGTCGTGAAAACTCCAGCGCTTGTTGATGAACTGGAGCAGTCCGCCGACCGGTAGACCCAGTGCTCCAACCGTGTCCCAAACGCCTATGAATTTGGCGCGAGGTTCCCTGGAGTAGCTTCTTCGAAAAAGTTCGGATTCCACGGCATCTGGATGCGAAGCGTCGTCTCGTCGGCGATACAGGGCATAAGCGTCAGCAACCTTGTGAGCAAATTCAGGCTTCAGCAGTCCGCAATTACGAATCAACCCGAACGCGCTTCGAACGGTATATGCGCCCCGGCTAAAACCGAAGAAAAAGAGCTCATCCCCAGGGTCGTACGTAGTCATCAGAAAGCAGTAAACATCGAGAATCTTCCTTTTGATCCCCCATCCAAAGGCGCCTCCTCGAAGCCTGTCAAACTGACCCGTTCCTACACCCTTGTCATAAAAAACCAATTGGGGAATGCGTTCAGAGTCAACTGAGGGAATACAGCGTGCGATCTTTGTTACATTGCTGGCGCACGTTTGGCCGTCGTGTACCTGATCGGGTCGATTCCAGGTGCCGTCACAACAAATGACGATGCGCTTCATGGTTACTCCTCTTGACGCAAACCTGCGCAGGCAAGGCGCTGAACTTGGTTTCGTTGAATCAAACGATCATCGAGGGCGACAGACCCTCGTCGTAATTCCGCGCCGATGCCCAATTGGTCGACTAGTAGTGCGAGAAGTCGACTCAAGATGGCTTTTCGATGAGAGTCTTAACGGTATTGATCCACGCATCATCTGGCGGAAAAAGCGGCTGCGCAACATCAAGGATTTTATGCAGAGAGCGGCGTTGTTCATTTCCCTTATCGCCCCGGCGATCGGACTCATTCATCCGGGAAAGCGCGGAGAGATGACTCATGCAGACGTACTGAACGACCGTTTTTGAGTAGGGATTCAATTCGTAGGCCTTTTGAAGCCAAGAGTACGGATCCCCTCCGGATTTGTCTTCCGCCAAGGCGAGATAGAGATAGGAGTCAATCTTTACTGCAGTGGGTGCGTTCGGGTTATCCACTACCTTCAGCAAGAGCTGTTTAGCACCCAGCCAGTCCTGTCGGAAGATACGTACCAGAGCTCCGGAAAACTGAACCACTTCGCTGCGTTCCTTCGAAAGATTGGGTAGTCGCACCCAACCTGTCGTGTGATTGGGTAGAACTACTTGCGCCGAATCCGAACCCTGCTGAAGAGCACGGAAATATTCTCCTGTGGTACCGAGAACCGTGTCTCCAGTCGGGCTTGCGTATAACTTAAGCCCTCCTGGGTCCTTCAGCTCCGCCAACAGGTCAGAACGCAGCACGATGGGCCGGAAATCGACTTGCCGCCGCGGGACGCCAACGCCTACAGTCGTGCCGTCCGGCATCGCAACCCGCCACAGACTGGAGCCCGGGTCGACCGGGCTCGTGACGTTCCTAATGAACAGAAATGCCTCGACGACGTTACCCGGACCATAACGCCAGGCCCTGCCCCACAGAACAATTTGCGGTTCATCTTCGGTTTGCTGGTGCGCAAGCGTTTCCGCCTCGATGTAACTGGTGGGCGGTGTCGAAGTAATGTCCCAGGTCACGCCGCCTTTGGTATTTTTGCCCTCTCCGGTCGGAGGGACCCGCAGCGTCTGCCAGATCTGAAGATTCAGGATGACACTGACCTTCTTCCCGATTTCCGCATCGCCGGATTTGGAGCTGTCGAAGGGCGCTACCATGAGCGTAATCTGCTGTCCCAGCGAAAAACAGGTCCAACCGACCAAGGCGATCAAGGTTGTCCACTTCATCTGGGCAGCTCCATTGGTTTCGGCGCCTTGACTTCGGCAAGGGACTCGTCAATTGCTTCCAGCAACTGCTTACCGGAATTGAGGTTCATCTGGCTCGCGATGGTGTGTGCTTCGGCCAGATAGTCGATGACGACGTCCTGTCCGAGCTCGCGCTTCCGCGCTTCCTGGGCAAGAGCGTAGAGGATCGAAACGGTATGGATGTCACGTGTATCGCTGAACTCGTCAGGGCTGACGGCCAGGTCGGCCATGAATGGTTCCGCCGGCAATTTACCTTTTAGATCGCCAAAAAAAATCTGGCTGCGCATGACTTCACCGGATGAAGTGGGGACACATAGTCCCGCCAGAAGCTGGAGCGAGCCAGTCTGCTGCCAGTAGTTGTGCGCGTCTTCGCTGTTCAGAGCGAACTCATCTCCGGTTCGAACCACACTCAACCCGGAAAGATAATCGAAACGTTTGTCTTCAGTAGAGAACATCCTTCGAAGCGAGTTGGCCTTCGAACGGATAAGAGTCTCGAACGTGTCGAATGCTTGAGAAAGATCAGGGCACTGACCTGAATAGTTGAACAGAGTGATCTGGAGCGGCCCCTGAATAGGGACATCCCACTCCTCGGCCGCCAGATCGTATTGGTGACTTGGATCGAGGAGTTTGTATGGGCCGGAGTCAATCAGAGTCAGGGTAGCGCGGCCAAGGCCCTGCCGGGTGACGGGGAGTTTGGCGTTGCAGTCCAACAAGTCAACTTCGTCCAGATGCTCGGATCTCACGGAAACGCCGACTCGCGCTTTTAGAGGAAGGGGGCAAGAGCTGTGAGTACCTGCAGTTCGGAATAAACGGATGGAGATTTGCCTTGGGCTGGCACTGGCGTTTTTGATCGCCACCAGGAAAACCAGCACTGCGACTACGGTAGCGACCCACGCGACTACCATCAACACGCGGGTCTTTTCGGCACTTCGAGTTTTTACCCATTCCAGAATAGCTTGATTGCCGGTCAAACCCGGAGGAGGTGGTTCGTTGAAGATCTCGGTGATCGCGTCGACCTTTGCTCTGTCGTCCTTGATGGACAGCAGAATAGCCTTGGCATCGCGTTGAGGCTTGGTTGCGAACCATTGTTGTAGAACCCAGGCAGCAATGACAAGGCAGTATGCGACGAAGGCCAGCGGAGATTTCGCCGCTTCCGGAAGATATTTAAGAAGATCAAGTACCGAACCCACATGAACCCCCTGCAACTGGTCTCGGTTTTCGCTTACTTCGCCTTATCATTCTTCTCGGGATCGGCCTAGCTTACTAGAGGAAGGGGTTTATCGATTGGCTTATAAATATCCGTGAATCTTGCTCTTCGCAAGTTTCCGAGTCAAGTGGTTTGTGTGCTTATCCGGAAAACAGAACGTCGTTGCAGAGTCGGAAAACCGACAAGGCCGGTACATAACTGGAAAAACATCATGGATCCGCAGGCGAATACTGCTCTATGAAGAGCTGCGGGTATCAGCTCTCCCGGAGATCCTAAAAGGGTGGCAAAAATCGGGCAAGGGTCTTATGACGAGGTGACCTTGGCCGCATTGAATGGCCGGCGGATCAGGCCTTGGGCCGCCTATCGATTTTATTATCCAAACAGATCAATACGGATGTAGTCGTGAAGGCGCTGAAGAGTATCTATGGAGTTTCGCTCGACAAGATGTTCGGTACGGCCAAGGCTGCAGCCTTGCATGCGGGAGCCGCAATATTCAACATGAACCTTTCGTTGATTCGAGCGATCGCCTACGTCCAATGGCGCGACCGTCAGGAGACGGCATTTCCAGTGGTATATCCTTTCGTGGAGAAACTCGCCCCTGACAGTGCTCTCAGCAAGAGCCAACAGGCAATCGCGGTCATCCTGTTTGTAGAGCAACGACCGGACGAAGATACCAAGGGAGCCACGAGGCTCCCTTAGGTACCGCACCACCGCATCATTCTCGGTCAGCTCGCCACCGCTGCGAGGTCATCCTTCAACTGCTTGAGGTTGAAGCCCTCGAAGGTTGGCGCTTCGGGTGAGAGGATGGCATACGATTCGTCGACGCACTCATCCCACCAAGCCCAGGTAGCCTGCTGCGTGTTACCCCAGGTCAGTACGGTCACACCTGACTGGTCATAAGCAACGGCAAAAACTGCGTGCCCATCGTTGGTCAGACGGCCGGGTATCCACGGTTTATGTGCGTCAAATTCCTGAATGCAATTCTCTTGTACCTGAAAACCGAGATAGACCCCTCCAAAGAGATGGATGGCCTGCTCCAGGTGAGTGTGATTTTTGGGATCAATGGCGGCATAAGTAATGATTTCGTCGCCAGAAACTTTGTTCTGACGCCAGTAGTTCAAGACGTCGAGTTCGTTCAGACCGCTATCGACACCACCCGTCAGGTGCATGTAGAGCTTGACAACATCTTGTTTGGCCATGATTTTCTTCTTGCCCAGAAGTCCGCGATACACCGTAATGGCGTGTGCCAGCGCTGCGATGGTGCAGTCTCCGAGAGTATCGTTGCCATCCATGGGAAAAAGTTTGGCCGGGTCGTTTATTTTGAGTTTTTCGTACAGACGGGTCAATACGTTGTCGGAGGCCGGAGGTGCGGCGAGCGTTGGCGTCAGGTAATTCTTGAAGCGCAGGGTGCGATAGTCCACTTTCGGCGGGTGCTTTCCGAATCGGTAGTTTGGCATAACCGGTTTCTCCTTTCGTGCAGTAAGACCGGGAGGACCTTTATTGATTCACGTTCCGCACAGCAAAGACGTCCGGCCCATATCATCAAGAGCACGTTGTCTGCCACGAGCCAAATCAGGATTCCGGACCTGAGGGATTTGCGGCAAGCGTGTTTAACCAATATCTATCTTGTGGATTGCTGGCCTGTGGAAAAAGAATCGGGCGGTGATGCGAGCCATTGAATATCTGTTCGGATAGACTGCTATCCCAACAGTTAATTCTCTCACGACGGAATTTCTTATGAGACGGAGACTGGGTTCGCAGGTCGAACGTCAAATATCGGCAGAACTGCAGTTTCAAAGCCGATTGTCGACTCACTTTCAACCCCCAATCTTTCAGGACCGACTGCGAGTTGGGAAGACTGAGATGGTGTCAATACCGGACCCCGAGCGAAGTATAGACATATAGACATAAAGATGGGCTGGTGTTCGGGATTGAAACCCAATGGTCACGCAAGAGGAAAGCGCGGAGCCCAACTGGGGAACTCCGCGCTACCGAGGTGCTACTAGAGTGACTTTCTTACCGAGACTTGTGTCTGAGGTAACCCACGCCTGCAGCTGGCTCACACTGAATCGCCACAACTTCCCAACCTTCACACATGGCGCAGTTGGCCGGCTCTGGCCATGCGCTGCAGAGTTGCTGGGTGCACGCCCAAGAGCTTTGCGACCTGTCTGGAATTTAGTAACGGTTCAAAGACTTGCTCGCACGGATTCGTTTTCATCTGATATCTCCTCTTTCGTTGGTGAGTACATCGTTGCTATCGCGGAAACCAATTAGGGGCAGCGCGCTTCCACCGACCACGACGCTCCCTTTCGGCTCCCAATCATCACCAACCTCAACGAATGAATCGGCTCCCAATTTTGCCATCCGTGCTCGCAAGTCATTGATTTTGCGTAATATCTGCCGACTCATAACCCAAAGGTCGGTGGTTCAAATCCACCCCCCGCAACCAAAGAACTCATAGAAAGCAAGCAAGTTAAAAGGGAGCCGAAAATTGGCTCCCTTCGTTTTTGCTCAAATTGTCCGTGAACTGTCCGTGTTCTACTGGACGGCTGCAGAAGGCATCGCCATTATGTGTTCCGGTTTCGCGAAGGACTTCTGCTGCATGCGGAGCAGGGCAGAAGCCTTCTCGTCCTCGGCCACGATGCGATAACGGGTATAGATGGCTTCGGTCTTCCTCCCCATGATGTCCTTCGCCACGGAGCGGCTCACCCCGTCGTTGTCGGCATCGCGGGCGAAGGTGCGGCCGAGGTCATGGAACAGGCGAGCGGGTACACCCGCCAGCTTGCAGGCAGTCCACCAAGACTTCCTCATGTCCCCGATGGGCAGGCCGTCGCGATGGAAGATGAGGTCCGTCAGCATGACGCCGTCCTTCGTGGTGACGGCTCGGGCAGCGCGGCGGCGGGCGATGATCTCCGCCAACTCGCCCACGAGGGGCATGGTCTGCGGCTCGCCGTTCTTCCAGTGCTTGCCGGGAAGGAAGACGACTTCTACTTCGATGCGCTCCTTCGTTTCCTTGTCCTCGATGATCTTCTTGGTGACGTCTGCCCAGCGCAGGCTCTTGATACCGCCCTTCCTCCAGCCCGTGCGAAAGCCATAGAGCGTGAAGTCCTGAAGGTATTCGGGCAGGTAAGCCACGACGCGACGGAGATCAGGCTCCTCAAAGAATCCCTGCCGCACATTGTCACTCTCATCCATCCGCCGAATCGAGGGCATCGAATGCAGGTGTTTGCGTTCGATGGCCAGCGCGTAGCCTTGCCGAAGCAACTGAGTCCCGCGATTCACGGTCGCGGGTTTGCATCCTGCCTCAAGTTTCTCGCTAATGTACTCGTCCACCATTTCCGCCGTGACATCGACGGCGCGTTGAAGGCCAAAATGTTCGCGAATGTGATTATCAGCAATAGCGGAGCAAATCTCGAGAAGCCCATTCCATTAAATGGAAAGGAAAATTCAAGTAGAACACTCTGCAGTACTTACGAGGTTGTCAGCGAAGAGTTTTTTGTGACACTGAAGAAGCCACGGCCCGGAAGGTCTATCCAACTTAGTCGCGATCGTCGATGACCTCCAGCTCGCCCTTGGCGATTCTCGTGATGTTGGCGTTCACTCTTGCCTCGTCGGCTATGGAGATGCGTGGTGGGTCCGTGTTCGGAAACGTGCTTGCGTACTCCGGGTTGACCGTCAACTCGTTAAGGTAGTCGTCGAGGGTGAGAGGTCTTCCGTTGTCGCCACGTACCCGGACCACCGCATCGCGGTAGGCCTATACGAGCTCGATGCGCGCCTGAAGGTCCCGTGATCGGGATACCGTGCTTCATCAGAACCCGGTTGATCGCGTCGCCAGTGGGGTCAGTCGATGGAAAGCTGGAACGATAAAGACGCGCGCAAGCGAGACCCACAAGGGTGCGCGACCATCACACAAGGCGAGCAGTCAATTTCTAGAAAACTAGCTTTAGGGCAAACTGAACGTTAAATGGTTCGCCGGGACCGATGCCGGGAGCACCGTTATAGTCTCCGATGGTGTCCGCAGACACTCCGAATCCATTTTGTGCGTTCGGCCCTGCGAAACCGGTGGGGAACGGTGGCGCAAGGTTTACTCTGTTGAACAGGTTGAAAATCTCCGAACGGAATTGTACGGTGAACCGTTCATTAATCTTGAAGTTCTTAAATACAGCAAGGTCTACGTCGCCGTAACCAGGAGCGTAAATTTGGTTACGACGCATAGTGCCATAGGCGCCCGTGGCCGGCAGCGCGAAAGCAGCCGGGTTTATCCATTGCACATATTTGAAACCGTTCGCCTGGACGATGTGGTGAGAAATGCCCGCGGATGGGTCGCCAACGAGATCCACACGTTGCACATTTTCATTAGTGCCGGTAGTGTCGGCAGCGGTCAAGACGCTAAACGGTTGTCCGGTATGGAAGGAGAACAGGCCGCTCACCTGCCATCCATGCAAGAGCAACTTGGGGCCGCTCGAGGAGTTCGGTAGTTCGTAGGCGAGCAATGCAGTGAAGTTGTGCCGTGTGTCATGAAGGGTGTTCCCGTAATCGGCCTTGAAGTCGAAGCTGTTCTGCGGCAATGCCCTGCGGTACTCGGTTAGATCGTCAAGGGCATGGGCCCAGGTGTATGCGCACTGTGAGGTCAGCCCACGCCAAGTCTTGATCTTCAGGCTGGTCTGAAATGAGTTGTAGTTAGAAGCACCGTTGCTGTGGATCTGGTCGATGATTCCGAAGTTCGGAAATTGCGAGTTATAGGGCCTCCGTTCTTGCGCTGTGGCCGGGTCTCCCAGAGAAGGCTGATTGATATCTGTGAGAATCAATAACCTCTGCCCCGCGCTGCCCACATAGCCTAACGTCAATAGCATGGAGGCGTTGAGCTTCTGCTCAAGGTTTAGGTTGTAATTGTAGTTGTAGGAGGTGCGGAAATTCTGGTTGACCGAGAAAAGGTTGTAGACGACGCTGCCACAACCCTTGCCGGTCGGGCAGGTTGAACCCGCGGCGGGGAAAATGTACGTATTTTCCGGGATCGTGTAATTATCTATCTCAACTGCAGAGACAGGATTCGATCCCGCAGGGTTATCCTGCACCCCGTTTGGACCGCCATTCACCGGAAAACTGGCCAGAAACGGAGTTAAGTAGGGCTGGTCGTAGTAGACCCCGAATCCTGCGCGCACTACCATACTGCCTTTTTCTCTTGGGCTGTAGGCAAACCCCAAACGAGGAGCGAAGTTCTTCCAATCCGCCGGGTACAGAGAAGAAATACCGGCTCCCTGGAAAAGCAGCCCTCCCCTGGCCGGGATGAAAGTGGAGAGATCCTTTTGGGGATCGTGGAGCGGGCCGAAGTAGTCGTAGCGAACGCCGTAATTCACGCTCAACTTGCGGGTCACCTGCCACGCGTCCTGAAAGAAGAGACTGAACGTATTCAGATAGACCAAGCGGTCTTGCCGCCCGATATTCATCGACGAACGACTCACTGCGCCTGCCATAAAGTCTGCCAGAGTTAGTGTGTTGAAGTCATAATTCCCGGTATTGATATTCTTGAAAAAGCCGGTGCTGTTCAAAAAGTCCGGGTACCAGGGCCCCTGTGATCCATCAAAAAGAAAACTGCCCAGCGACTGGAAGTTATAGAATTCGTCCACTTGCGCTTTCCGATACTCCCCTCCGAAGCGGTACTGATGCTTGCCCACAACGTAAGAAAGCGTGTCGGTCAAGTGGCCCGTAATGTCGTTGCGGCCCTCGGGGGGCGTCAAGCCGGTCTGGTCAAACCCGGAGACCACAAGGTTGGGTGCGCCTTGGAACGTTGTGCTCGGACTGAGATACAGGCCAAAGGATTTTGTCTCGAAGCTGTTATTGAAGTCGTGGAACACCTGGTTGAAGGCATTGACCCCCACCAGCAACTGATTGCTGAACCTCGAAGATAAGACAGAGTTATAGATGAACGCGTAGTTCTGAACATGGATCGGTGCCACCTCGTAGTAGTTCTTCAAGTTGGAGCCAACCGGTGCCACCTGATTGCCTTCGCCGGAAAACCACCGGAACGACAAGTAGTTTTTTTCGTTGATTCTGTGGTCGAGTTTGATGATGCCGTTGTAGCTGTAGCCGTACTCTGGGTCCGTGCTGTAGAAATTGTTGGGCGCCGCAGGCCCCTGCAAGGCGGCGCCAGGCCAGAGGGTCTTCAACATGGCGGCAGAAACCGAATTTTGTTGCACATGGTAGTAGTCCATGACGCCCAGAGCCGCTTGCTGGTAGGCGAGCGAGGGCTCGGTGGCTAAACCCTGAATGCCAATCGTGAAATTCTGCTTTTCGAACGCACCGAAGAAGAATGTCCTGTTCTTGACTATCGGGACGCCCAGCGAACCTCCCCACTGCACGTTTCTCATTTCGGGTTTGTGCGTGCCCACGGGCAGAAAGACCGGCGCAGCCGCGAACGCCTCATTGCGGTTGTAGTAGTAGGCCGAACCGTGGACTGTGTTGCTGCCGGACTTGATCACTAAGTTCACCAGGCCTCCCGGATTGCGGCCGGCCTCCGGGCTGGACTGGGTCTGCACGGAGAACTCGTCAATTGCATCAATCGGCAGCACGGTGCCCGCGATGCCCCCAACGCCGCCCTGGTTAACTGCGGGGATGTTGTGCCACAAGTCGTTGTTGTCCACTCCGTCAATCTGCCAATTCATTTGATTGCCTCGCGTCCCGTTCAAAGAACCAAAACCGCCGGCGGAGTAACCTCCAAATCCAGGCTGCACTGCTATCAGTTGCGTAAAGTCGCGCCCGTTCAAGGGGGCATTCTGGAGAGAAGCCCCCGCCACCGTCGTGGTCTGGGCTTCCGTCGTGGTATCGAGTGCAATGTCGGCGGCGGAAACTTCGACCGTGACGGAGGATTGGGCCAGAACCAGTCTTACCGGCAGCGTATAAATCGTGCCTGCACTGACCGGTATGTTGTCCGTGGTGGAAACGGCGAATCCGCTGGCAGTAACGGTGACTTTGTACGTGCCCAGCGGAAGGTCTTGAACAGCGAACTGGCCATCGCTTGTGGTGACAGTTGTGTGTTCTATGCCGGTGGCGATGTCCTCACCAACGACTCGGGCTCCTGAAACTACTGCCCCAGAGGGATCCGTAACGCGGCCGTTGATCGCTCCCCGAAATGTCTGTGCGTGTCCACACGCCCCGAGTGCGATAAAAATAAGCAAAGCCCTAAGTTGGCGCATGTGGATAGCCTCAACGACTGATTTCTGCATTGGGCTGGGCCGGCTCAGTGGGAACTGGCGTTAAGACTAGTACTCCTTTGCCGCAATATCCAGGGCTATCACAGGAAGATCGGCCGAATTCAGCAGAAAAGAGTAAACGATACCCAACGTACCAAGCTACCTGGCTCGTGAAAAATCGCGAACAGAAGTAAGGTTGATGATCATGGCAAAGGCGTTTCCGGTGGTCTGAGTCAGGATCGGCAGGAGGCAGCCCCGGAGGATCCCGGTCGGCATGATGTGCGGAGTGTAACTGGCGCGACTTTTGGACCTGCCGAGGAGGGCAAAGTACCGGAGCACGGACGCTGACGCTCGGTTACTTCGCGCTGGTAAACAACACGGCGTCGCTCTGGTCCGTGCCCCGCGCGAGCGCGATGAATTTTCCGTCGGGCGACCAGCCGAAGTCCCAAACCACACCCGAGGTAAAGTGGGTCAGCGGCTTCGCCGGACCGCCCGCAAAAATCCAGCTCCAGAGATTGGGAGTGCCGGAACGGATGTCCACTGCGGCAAGGGAGCGACCATCCGTCGTCCAGCGCAGGCCGTGCGCGCTCCCATAGAACGTGTCCCCAAGTTTGACTTCGGCCCCTTCCTGCTCACCGGTGACTGTAGAAACCATTACGCTTACGATTGTTCCGTTCTTATCAAAGGATGCGAACGACGCGTGACGGCCATCCAAAGATAACAATGTCCCACCGCCATTCGAAATCCGATCGGAAACCCGCATCGGCTCTCCGCCGGAAATCGGCGTCCTGAAGATGTAGGACGATCCGCCGGCCACCCGTCCCGTATACATCACCCACTGGCCCGTTCCTTGGCACGCGGGGCGCCACTCCCCGAGGCCATTTGTCAGTTTTGTGGAGACTCCGCTGGAGAAATCGAGCTTCCACAGGTGGTCCGCGCCGTCGAAATTTGTGCTGTAGACAACGGCACGGCCGCCGTCACAGACGGTCGGTGACTCATGGTCGTGGCCGTCAAAGGTAAGCTGCCGGACATTTCCTCCCTCGGCGTCGGTCACGAAGAGATCCCAGTTTCCTGAATGTTTGGCCGTGTAAACGATCCGCCTATCGGGGGTCCACTCGAAGCCCTTCATGCCATCGAACCTGCCGGAGCTGACCTGCCGGGCGTCATCGGGCGCGTTGGCCGCGCCCACCCAGAGGCTGCTCGCAAGGTTCTGCTGCACGGAAGCGATGGTGCGGCTGTCGGCGGATACCGAGGCAGACACGTACGAGCTCAGATCGTTCGTTAGCCGGCGCACTCCGCCGCCCGGATAAGTGACGATCCAGAGCTGGACTGGCGCGCTGGTCTTTTCCCTTGCTGCGAGAAGCAGCCCGCTGCCATCGGGGAGCCAGTTAAAATCAAGTACCTCGGCCCAGCGCCTCCCTGGCATGGGCTTTTCCTTACCTGTAACCACGTCAATTTCGACGAGCCCGTAATTCTGTCCGCTGGGATCGGCGTCGTTAACAAACGTCGCAATAAGCTGGCCATCCGGCGACCACTGCACTTTGTTATATCCGCCCAGGGAAGGAAGCCCGGAGACCTTGCCGGCAGCGAGCTTCCGCGCTCCGGTGCCGTCGGCGTTCGCGACCATGAGGACACCCTCTTTCGTCGCGGGGTCAAAGGTTGCATAGGCCATCTGGCGCCCATCAGGCGAGAAGGACACGCCCGTATTCGCATCGTCGAGCAAGCGGCGCGGAGTACCGCCGAGAACCGGGACTTGGTACAGCTTACCCTCCATGGCCATCGGGGCCAAGACCGTGTAGTCCAAAAAGTCTCCGTCGGGAGTGAAAGCGACGTCGACGAGTTCGTCAGTCCCAGGAGGGACAATTTGAACCGCGCTTTCGATTGCTATCTGGCGGACCCAAAGGCTAAACTGCCCTCGCTTTTTCGAAATATTGGCGAGGTACCGGCCGTCGGGTGAGATGCGCACCAGCGCCACGTCGCCGGTGGAGGTCAGACTGGAGATCGCCGGATTCTGGAAAGCGGTTGCCGCCAGGCCGGAGCGGAAAAAGCCCCTCCGGTAACAGGCCAACACCTGCAAGGAGGAGGAGCAAAAGAACTGCGCCAGAAACAGCCAGCTTTCGAGCCGGCGAGGAACCCGTGGAAGCAGCAGAGGTACCAAGCGCGGGCTTGCGGGTCGACTCGGCGGACGGGACTGCGACTGCAGAGCTTTCATCCGTCGTCAAGGCGGAGTGGCGCGCGGAGCTGGAGTCACGCTTCAGCCGTTGCAAGTCCGTGCGCAGGTCCGCGGCATGCTGATAACGCAGCTTGGGGTCTTTCTCGATTGCCTTCGAGATGATTTCTTCGAACTTCGGTGGCAAGCCCGGATTCACGCGCGACGCCGGCGGAGGTTCGCGCTCGAGAATCGCATTGAAAATGACTCCAGACGTGTTTCCACCGAACGCTTGGCGCCCGGTTGCCATTTCGTACAGGACGACGCCGCACGAAAACAGATCCGTGCGCACATCCAGTCTTTCGCCGCGCACCTGTTCGGGCGACATGTACGCCACCGTTCCCAGCGCCGTGCCGGGGCTGGTGAGGTTCACGTCCGCGTCCATCGTCTCGCCGTCGGCGGCGAGGGCTCCCTTCGCGCCAGACGGAATAAGTTTCGCAAGGCCGAAATCCAGCACTTTCGGTTGGCCCCGCTCGGTCATGAAAATATTTTCGGGCTTGATGTCGCGATGCATGATGCCTTGGTTGTGTGCCGCTTCGAGCGCGTCCGCCACTCCAATTCCAGTCTCGAGAAGCGCATCGAAACGCAGGGGCCCACTCGTGATGAGATGCCTTAACGTCGTCCCGTGCAATAGCTCCATCGCAATAAACGGCAAGCCGGCGTCCTCGTCAATATCGTAGATAGTGCAGATGTTCGGATGGTTCAGTGCAGAAGCAGCTTGAGCCTCACGTCGAAACCGCTCTAATGCCTGGCGGTCTTGAGCTACGTTTTCCGGCAGAAACTTCAAGGCCACAAAGCGACGCAGTCGGGTGTCCTCGGCCTTGTACACCACACCCATCCCGCCGCTGCCCAGCTTCTCAATAATGCGGTAGTGCGAGATGGTTTGGTTGATCATAGGTCGCCCAATAGTAGGACCGGGCGCGACGACGGGTCAATGTCTTTGCGGGCAAAGCCAATTTTCACTCTGCCACCCAATCGACACGATAGTTACTGGGAAAGGCGATAAGCTGCGCTGCAGACGCAAGCTGGTTACGCTCGGCTCTTTTGTTCAGTCGGCGTGCAGGCGCGTCTCAACCCGTTCAAATTAAGGGCCAGCGTCTCGACCCGCGTCGGCACGGTCTGAGGACTTCTTGCGGCCCGTGGTCTTTTTTTGGCTTCATGATTCCAGCTCCTCCGCGTGACCTGCTGTCAGCCGATCAGAATGCTAGTGCCTAGTCGTGATGGGTTTGTGCTCCTGCAGCGCAGCCCGCAATGTGGATTCGCATTTCCGGCGTGATCTCGGCCGCGTCCAGGGCCTCTCGCGTGCGCTGAATACAACTGCTGCTGGTCGCTGCCAAATTGGTCGCCTTCTCCCGCGCGTTCGTGGCGTCGAGCGCAGGAAATGTGGTGCCGGTCAACGTAGTGGCGTTCCGGGCGAGCATGTCGATCTCGGTCTGGGATTCGTAAAGAGTGTGGGCTTGTTGCACCCAATAGAGCGCAAGTTTGACGATGTCTGCGATGTCCTTTTCGAGCTTGGTCTGCGCGGCCGCCTGCAGATCGTCGACTGTGGTTTCGGCTTCGACAACGCGGAGACTCCAGGTGACCGGTTCGGGACTCATTTCTTCGAGGTCGCCACGATCCCGCGGCGTCTTGATCTCGAGGATCTGCTCCTTCAAGCGATCGATACGCGAGCAAGCCTTGAGCCCGAGCACTGCGAATTCCTTGAAAATTTCGGGCTTCGAGGGAGGCACCGGTGCCGCCGCTTTCGGTTTGTGAATGGGTTTGTGCGGGCTCTGCGCCTGAAGCGTACTGCAGAGCAGGAGAGCTGCTGTGAGTGTCAAAACGTTTTTCAATGGTTTCTCCTCTATCAAACCCCTTGCTTTGTCCGCAAAGGCGACGACGGGCGCTGGGGCCTGCGCCTGGATCCGCCGGAGCAGACGGTCGAGTAATGGAGGGTGAGTCCGAGCCCGTTCGCGGCCCGTAGAGCACTGCGCCCGCCGGGATCGGCAAACATGCTTCGGTCGTCGCGGTCGTCGTCTTCGTAGCTCATAGTCGGCTCGCTCCTGCCGGAACCTTCCGGCCTTCCGCCTTGAATTTCTTCGTCGCTTCCGCCCAGCAGCAGGCGCGCACGAAGTCGCCCTCGATGCCAAGGGGAAGGCTCCCGATGTTCTAGGAGCCCGCGCGGGAAGGAATCACTTCGTGACGGCGGTTCTGACGGGGGCATGTTCTTCCCAGTCCGACAGGATCAAGCTGCAAGCATTCTTGCTGGCGTTGTTCACGGTGCGCGTGTTGTTCGCACCCAGCACATCGCCGGCGCTATTCGCCACGAGCATTTGGCTGTTGTGTTTTAGGGCTCCAAGCTCTTTTCGCTTGGACTCCCTGTTCAACATGACCACGTAGTCCGCCTTCGACTGGTCGAGCGTCATCATCACGCCTGGGCACTCCTTCTGCAGATCCTTCATCACTTCCATGCCCTCGTCGTGAGCGTCGTGGGTGGTAGCCGCGTGGGATTGCCGGGACCAGTAATCGCCCGACGACTCGGCATTGGTGGTGGTGTTCAGGGTGCCTCTCCCGGCGACGAAGACGCGCGGTTTACCTTGGGATACCGGGGCCTGCAACTTGCCCGGAGCCGCCGCCGTCTTCGATTGTTGCATCTTCTCCCACATATCCTGACCCGAAGCCGCGCCAATCAGCAGCGCGGCCAACGTTACTGCGAGGGCTGCGGTACGTTTCATGTTTCCTCCCGGAGCTGACATAGTCGCCCCTCTCGCTTCTTCGCGAACGGTCTTGATCTCGGCGCCAATCCAGCCTTGGCGTCGTCGAACGATCCACTGGTCACGTAAGGGGGGTGAGGATCGAGGAGGGTGAGGATCGTCAGCGACACGCCCGCAACTTTCGCAGTGCATTCCCAGCGCCTTAGTTACTGTGCCGCTTAAAGGCCACTGTTTTCATGTATTTATCTTAGAATCCGACCCGCCAGCGTCAACTGAATAGCGAATGCGCGGTGCACAAAGGTGGCACTTTGCGTGTTAGCAGAGTCAAGGAACGGTCCCGGGAGCTAACAGCTTTGGTTCAAGTGCGCCAGGGCCTCGGGCAGTCCAGCGCGCTTCTAGACACTGGATCCAACCCGCGCCGCGCGCGATGAGCTGATAGTGGATCAGCAGATCGCCGCTCTGCTGCGGTTACTTACCGTCGTAATTTTCCTCCGAGCCGCGCCCGGTGCTAGTTTCGATCATTATCAGCCTCTCCCAAAGAATCTCCCAAATCACTATCGAGATCGTTTACGCGCGCAACCCGGTGATCCGCAACTGGTTCACGGACCCGGAAGCCGCTAAACAAATAGCGCCCTACCTCACCGGGATTCAGTTATCCGGTCCGGAGTGCCACCAGAATGAGATCGTCGGGATCGACATGGCGGGCCGGTTCGACCTGGTGGAGAACTTCCAGCGCAAATTCCTGAGCGATGAAGGCCCGGAAGTCTACGGGCTGCCATTTCGCGACTGATGTGGCGTGAGCCGAATCGAGTGCTAGGGGTTGTTCATGTGCGCTTTGTCGAGGGCCGTCATCCCACGACGGCTCTTCCTGGCTCCGCGGGGCGTCCAACTGCTCGTTGCGGACGCAAGACTGGCCGAGTAGTAGTCGCGGCTATCATTCTGGATCCTTATCGCTCATCCCGATACCGCGGGAACTGGTCAGCAAAGACCTGTACACTTTACATATTTGGCTCTGCTACGAGGTGGCTCTCCAGAGTCTTGATCTGCTCGCAAATTTCGTGGGGAGGAGCACGACGGAGTGCTTGCCTGCGCGATTTGGATACCCGTCCTAGAGGAAAAATGGGAAAATCTCTTCGTCCAAACGGACGAAATCCTTTCAGGCGCAACCACGAATTCCCCTCACTAACCCTATCTCACAACAGAGTTCATCATCGCGCGGGAAAGGTTTTTGGAAAAACGCTCTGTAACCCACGCTCCGGATGTGTGCCGGAAACCGCTGCCAGGCGCGACCGCTAAGCCATAAGTCTTACAGGCGACGTCTTGGGATATTGGATTGTGTCGGAAGTACATGGTTTCGGAACGCTAAGTATCGGTTCCGGAAAGCCCGTCTCTGAAGCAGGCCCGACTCACTAGGCCGGAATTGTCAGTGGACACAAGCACACACCGCAAGCTGCGTTTCAATCGTAGGACTTTCCCCGGGCAGGCTTTCACACTAGAATGACTCCTCACGGAAGCCGCATGGGCCTTGCCGCCGGAACCCGATTGGGCCCCTATGAGATCGTCGGTATGCTCGGCGCCGGCGGCATGGGCGAAGTTTACCGGGCGTGCGACACTCGGCTCGCACGCGAAGTGGCCGTCAAAGTCCTCCCCGAATCGGTTGCCAAGGACGAAGATCGTCTTCGTCGGTTCGCACAAGAGGCTCGCGCTGTGGGCGCGCTGAACCACCCGAACATTCTTTCGGTGCACGACATCGGCACGCAGAACGGAATCCACTACATCGTCACCGAACTGCTGGACGGCGAGATCCTACGTGAAAAGCTCTCGCACGGCGCGTTACCGCCGCGGCGCGCGACGGACTACGCAATACAAATCGCCCAAGGGCTGGCGTCGGCTCACGAGAAGGGCATTGTCCACCGGGATCTTAAACCGGAAAACCTGTTCGTCACCAAAGATGGCCGCGTGAAGATCCTCGACTTCGGGTTGGCTAAGCAGACCGTTGTCGGAGCCCACCCTGACGATGCCACGGTTGCGACCAATGCGCGCACCTCAGCGGGAATGGTTCTCGGTACTGTCGGCTACATGGCGCCCGAACAGGTTAGGGGCGAAGCTGCCGATCATCGTGCCGACATCTTTGCCTTTGGCGCGGTGCTGTATGAGATGTTGGCGGGGGCGCGCCTTCCAACGGAACTCGTCGGTCGAGACGATGAACGCAATTCTAAAAGCTGAACCCCCGGAGATTGCCGCGACACCGAAACAGCAGATACCACCGCCGCTGGAGCGCATCTTGCACCGCTGCCTCGAAAAGGAGCGGGCTCAGCGTTTCCAGTCCGCCAAGGACCTGGACTTTGCGCTCGACAGCATTAACGCTGCCGCTAGCACAACGCAAAGGCAAGCAGTCGCTGGCCTTGCGAGACGTTGGAACCTCTGGAGAACTGCAACTCTGGTTATGGCCGTCATGCTTGTCGCTGCCACTGCAGGCATGCTGCGCGGTCGCATGTTGAGCCCTCAGCAACCCAGGTACGACCGAGTCACTTTTCGCAAGGGAGCGATTTCTGCGGCACGCTTCGCGCCCGACGAGCAAACCATCATATACAGTGCCGCATGGGACCGCCCCACTATCAAGCTGTACCGTTCGCGGGTTGACGGTACGGATGTGCGCGGCTTGGACCTGCCGGCCACTCAGCTACTGGCTGTATCGCGTTCAGGGGAACTGGCCATCACATCGAACGCTGACACCGGCCGCCTGGCGCGTGTTCCAATTAACGGCGGCGCACCTCGCGAGTTGCTCGACAATGTTATCGCCGCCGATTGGTCCCGCGATGGAACGCAGCTAGCGGTAGCACGGTGTGAAAATGGCAAGTGCCGCCTGGAGTACCCGATTGGTAAGCCGCTTTACGAGACGATCGACTGGATCAGTCATATGCGCATTTCTCCGCAGGGGGATGAGATCGCCTTCATGGACCATCCGATCTCAGGAGATGACCGCGGTACGGTGATGATGGTGGATCTGAAGGGGAACCAACGCAAGCTCACACCGGAATGGGACGGCGAACAAGGACTCGCTTGGTCTCCCGACGGCATCGAGATATGGTTTTACGGCCAACCGTAGCTATGACTGGAACCGCGACTTGTACGCTGTAAGCCGATCGGGCAAGCAGCGTCTCGTGCTGCGGGCTCCCGGTGGCGTGTACTTGGAAGACATCGCGTCCGACGGCCGCGTGCTGTTGAATCACCAAGACAGGGTTTACGAAGTTGTGGTTAGCCAACTCGGTGGCGAGACGCGCCTATTGAGTTGGCTGCCGATTATGCAGCCAACTTCCGTGTCACGCGATGGTTTGTTGTCGGGAGATATGCCACCAGGAAACCCGTTACCCAGCAAAACAGCGGGCGAGCCATCCAGTTTTGCCAGGCAAGTTCGCCCCCATGCCAAAAGCACATCCTTCCAGCACAGCCGAATCTTACGGAGGAAGGCCCATGCGCTCCAGCAAGGCTCGGAATCGCGGATCGGAATCCAAGCTACCGACTGAATCCGCGCACTTGATATACGGCAGTAGGTCCGCGTGGTGTTGATAGGCTTTCTCCAGCCAGGCGAAGGCCTGGTCCTTATCACCCAAAGCCGCGTAGATCGACACGATTCCTATCATGTCAGGTAGATCCTTCGACGGCTTCTTCAATTGGTCGAGAATCTGGATCGCTTCGGACCGGTTGCCCATCACCGCATAAGCCCACGCCAGGGGATAGCTCTTTTGCGGATCGCCTGCCGAATCCTTGATTGCTTTTTGAGTCTCAGCCAGTCCATCCGCAAACATTCTCTTCCGAATATAGACATTGCCAAGATCGTAATGGAAGTTCGCACTATTCGGATATAGTTGAAGCGCGCTCTGGAGCTTTTCAATCGCCAAGTCGTATCGGCCACCGCAACTGTAGATTCCTGCCGCGCTCTCTTTTTGCGGCAACGTAAGCGGGTCTAAGTCGATCGCCTTGTTGATCTCCAGGATGGCCTCGTCCAGTCGACCCACCGATTGCAAGTAGAGAGCATATCCGTGGTGGGCCTCGCCATAGCCCGGATTCAGTTCAATCGCACGCTTGAATTCTCTTTCGGACCCCTTCCAGTCCCAATCGTGCATAAACATCACGTAGGCGAGCGCAGCATGCGCTTCAGCAACTGTGTCGTCAATTTGTATAGCCTTCTTGGCCGCTTCGATCGACTTTCTATAAAGCTCTGGTCGGTCCCACCCAAGCCAGTGATACGAGCGAGCCAAGCCGGAATAGGCCAGCGCATAGTTCGGATCAACCTTGATCGCTTGCTCGAAATACTCGATACCTTTGAGGAACGACTCCGAAGCACCTGAGCTGAACTGCTTGTCGCGGCCTTCATTAAAATAGAAAAGGCCCTTCAGATAGGCCTCGTGCGCTTCTGGATTAACCGGAGCGGAACTGGCTAGGCGCACCTGCTCCCCTGGCGATAGGTTCACTTGGATCTCTTTCGCAATGGCGCTAGCCACATCGCTCTGCAGTGCCAACACATCGCGCAAATCGCGTTCATAGCTGTTGGCCCACAGGTGTCGGTCAGTCGATCCCTCGATCAACTGCGCCGTGATGCGCACCCGGTCGCCCGAACGCAGCACGGAGCCTTCCACCACCGCGTCTACATTCAACTCCCGGGCAATCTCTGGCAGCATCCTTTGTGTACCCTTATAATGCATCACCGACGTCCGTGAGATCACCCGTAGCGCACTGATCTTCGACATGTCGGTGATCAGGGCTTCAGTCATCCCGTCGGCGAAGTAATCCTGAGTAGGGTCACCAGAAAGATTCGCTAGCGGCAGCACGGCGATGGAGCGGATCGGGGCCGCATTGGAAGAGTGCAAACGCAGGGAACGCCATGCCAGAAACGCAGCACCGACGAGTATGACTGCTGCCGCACCCGCGAGGACGCCCCAAACCAGTCGGCGCGAATGTGGCCGCGTTCCCGCATCTCCCGGGGTAGCCGCACTCTTGCCGCTTTCCGCATCACGCTTCAGCCGTTGCAGGTCGGCTCGTATCTCCGAAGCGTGCTGGTAGCGCAGATTGCGGTCTTTTTCCAGACACTTGTTGACGATGTCTTCAAGCTTTGGCGGCACGTCGGGATTCAGCCGCACCACGGATGTGGGAGCCGCGTCCAGAATGGCTTTGAATATGACTCCCGAGGTTTCGCCACGGAATGGCAACGTCCCAGTTGCCATCTCGTACAAGACCGCGCCGAATGAAAACAAGTCGGTGCGACCATCGAGTTCTTTGGCTCGTACTTGTTCCGGTGACATGTAGGCGACGGTGCCGAGGGTAGAGCCGGGGCTGGTGAGATGCTGTTCGTCGATCGTGCCTGTCACCGTGTTCGCCGATGCAATTTGGCCGGAAGAACTGGCAGTGGGCGTCACTTTCGCCAACCCAAAGTCCAGAATCTTGGCGTGGCCGCGTTGGGTGACGAAGATGTTCCCGGGTTTCATGTCGCGATGGACAATGCCCTTGGCATGGGCCGCGTCGAGTGCGTCGGCAAGTTCGATGCCCAGCGACAAGAGAGCCTCGGTTTCCAGCGCCCTGCCCGCGATGCGGTGGTTCAGCGTCATCCCATCCAGGTATTCCATCGCGATGAACGACTGGCCCTCGCACTTCCCGATCTCGTAGACGGTGCAAATATTAGGATGGTTGAGCGCGGAAGCAGCACGAGCTTCGCGGCGAAAGCGTTCGAGAGTCTGAGGGTCTTTAGCTACATCCTCCGGGAGGAACTTCAAAGCGACAAAGCGTCCAAGCTCGGTGTCCTCGGCCTTGTAGACCACACCCATCCCGCCGCCGCCCAATTTCTCGACGATGCGGTAGTGCGAGATGGTTTGGCCGATCATTTGCGGGAATGCTATGGCGTGCGGTCAGGTATGTCAACGTACGGGCTCATTGCAGCTTCGCGTATTCCGCCTTGGCTTGCTTCAGGATGGGGATGTCGGGGTCGGCGTCTTTCCAGAGGGCGAGGAAGTCCTTATAGGCCCCCTTGGCCTTCGCGGTATCTCCAGACATAGCGAAAGCTCGGCCTGATTGCAGACGCGCTGCTACGCCTACCGGATCACAGACAACAATCCCTCGATGGTCGAGGATTTTCTCGAATTCCGCAGCGGCTTCAGTGCCCCGGTGTGCGGCCAGGTAGGCTTGGCCACGCACATAGACCGGATAGAGGGACCCAAAGAAACCATGAAAACTGCTGGGTGGTGATGCCAAATCGTACGGAGCTGCGACTTGGAGTACTTCGATCGCCTTGAAAGGCTCGCTGCGGTTAAGAGCGAGAAGGGCGCGAATCGAGGGCAGGTAATTGAACCGGACTGAGGTGTCTTCGGGGAAACGCTCTTCCAGATCATTCGCGAGAGCTTGCGCTTGTGAAGAATCTCCCACGACGGCGAGAGCAAAGGCAGCCCCGTATTCCACTCCACGATCTTTGGAGAGTTGAAGAGCGGCCATCACGCCTCGCCGTGCGGCAGGCACGTTCCCGAAAAAGGCTTCCCGAAGTGCCGCACCAATTTCGTGCTGAGCGACACTTTCCGACTGGGTGGACCGCTCAGCCAACTCCGACGCCCGTTGAGACATTTTCCTAGCCTGCTGCAAATGACCAAAATATCCCAGTACAAAAGCTTGGTCGTTGTCGATGTCTTGCTCAGCCCCCGCTTCGCCCTTGGCCCGAGCCACTTCCCGGTCCATAGCCGCCTGGTCGCCCTTTAGGAAAGCGAGATCGTAGGCCTGAATCGAGAAGGTTGGGTTTTCCAGTTTGAGCTTGGCGGCGCGCTGTAGGGCGTACTCGGCTTCCGGCAAGTGGCCAAGGTATTCATGGCCGAGAGAGAGATTGAGATAGCCGAAGGTAAAGTCCCGAGCGAGCGCGATAGACGCTTCGGCTTCCTCGATGACCTTTTCATAGTTTGCGAATGTGGGGTAGATGATGCCGGAGAGAAAACCGTGAGGGGTGAATTCACGTGGGTAAGTTTGCGCCCATAGTTCGCAGGTTTCTCGTGCCTTTTCCATGTTTCCCGTAACCTGCATCTCGTAGGAAGCGGTAATGAAGAACTTTTCGTTGTCGCTGGCATGATCGCGCAACTCATAAGCTTTGCTGGTGCTCTCGGCGGAAAGGACTGGTTCTCCAATGTCGCCATACATGCGCCCTAGTGCTGCATAGGCCGTGGCGAAGTTGGAATCAATCGCGATGGCGCGCTTGAAAAAGGGCACCGCAGCGGCCGAACCAGATGATCCAGCAACCTTGTAAGCGGTAGTTAGGGCGCGCAAGGCTTCGAGAGACGGTGTGGTCGCCTCCGCTAGCGGAGTGTTGTGTTTCTCGACCGTGGTTAGTGATTCACCGACCCGAGTTCTAAACTTGCTCGCAATTTGGCCCAAAGCATTCAGCACATCTTCTTCTCTCGCGGCTTGAGCCTGCTCCTCGGCGAGCACCTGTCCGGTGCGGCAGTCCCGGGCACGCAACCCGAGCACATACTGACTGCCAAGCCTTGCGATCGATCCGTCGAGGACCGCAGCACTGTCGGTTCGCTCGCAGATTTCCCGAGCGACTTCGGGAGTGAGGCGCGCATCCGCCCGATGCCCCATTAGGCCTAGCGTCTGCTGGATTCGCTCCTCCGAGATAAGGCTCAGGAAAGGCGATTGGGCGAGCTGCACGGCCATACCTTGCCGCAACGTGTCGTCAAACACGGGATCCCCCGTGGCGTTGGTAAAGTCCGCAAGGACAATGGTGTCCTTGTCGGTTAGCTTGGGACCATGGCGAAGGTGCAGGTAGCTGGCCACTGACAATGCGAGAATCAGAAAAAGAGCCGGAACGACTATCTTCCCACGTTTTCCTGTGGTGATTGTGGGAGTGGCCGGCGCACTGATGTTCGCCCGCTCCGATTCAGTGCCGCGCTTCAGCCTTTGAAGATCGGCCCGGATTTCGGAGGCATGCTGGTAGCGCAAGTCTCGATCTTTCTCCAGACACTTATCGATGATCCGTCCCAGTTCGATGGGGAGCCCGGGGGCCGACCGCACGATTGGTGGAGGCGTGCGATTCATGATGCAGTCGAAGATCACACCGGTACTTTCGCCCCGGAAAGCCAAAGCCCCGGTCGTCATCTCATACAGCACCGCACCGAACGAGAAGAGGTCGGTCCGCGCATCCAACTCTTTCGCCCGCACTTGTTCCGGCGACATGTAAGCCACGGTTCCCACCATCGTGCCCGGACTGGTCAGATGCTCCGCGTCCACCGAACCCGTCGCCGTGTTAAGAGATGCAATCTTGCTCGAAGAACTGCCTGCCAGGCTGATCTTCGCCAGCCCGAAATCGAGAATCTTCGCCTGACCTCTATTCGTGACGAAGATGTTCGCGGGCTTGATGTCCCGATGGACGATGCCCTTCGAATGTGCCGCGTCGAGAGCGTCGGCAATCTGGATGCCCAGATCGAGCACCGTTTCGATCTCCAGCGGCTTGCCACTGATCCGGTGTCGGAGCGTCTGCCCTTCCAGCAATTCCATGGCGATGAAGGTTCGCCCTTCGGCCTCGTCAATCTCGTAGATAGTGCAGATGTTCGGGTGGTTCAAAGAGGACGCAGCTTTGGCTTCCCGCTGAAAACGGCTGAGGGCTTGCGCGTCGTTGGCGAGTTCGTCGGGAAGGAACTTCAAAGCAACGTGGCGACCGAGCTTCAGGTCTTCTGCCTCGTACACCACGCCCATGCCCCCACCGCCGATCTTGCGGAGTATGCGGTAATGAGAAACCGTCTGCCCCACGGGTTGGGAGGGCGTGGACACTGCCTAGACATGTTAGGTGTGGATTAAGGCAGGGTCAACTTTCAGTGGCATTTGCGGCATTTGCCTTTATCTCGACAGGGCAACCACGACCGCCACATCGAATTTCGAGTAATACTTCGTCACATCCTTCACCCCGTATTTGTCGCGGAATTTCTGAATAACAGACTTGACACCATTTGCATCGATGACGAGGTAGTCGGAACTTCCAACGAGAGCTTTGCAAAGGCCCGGCGGACGCTCGATCTATAGACTGCCAAGCTGTTTCAGCCGTGACTACTTCTACTTCGCTGGTATGAGATCGAATTTCCCCGACCCTTCCTGATAAAACAATGCGCCTTCCGCTTTGTCGCCACCGCTCCAATGTTTGTGGCCACCCGGGACTCGGAGGAAATCTCCCGGCCCCACACGCTTTTCGCCCTCATCATCCCTGTAGAGATAAGCGCCCTTGATAACGACCAGCCACACGTCGCTCGTGTGCGTGTGCATCCCGGCGTCATATCCCGGCGCGAACTTCGTAAATGTTCCGTGAGGCCCTTTGTTCGGGTCGCCCCAAAGGACGGCCATGGAGACACCTGCCGCCGTCGGCGATGGACTGAATGTCGCCTGCTCCGCAGCCACATAGATCACGTCCTTCTTACTCTTGCTCGACTCCTTCTGGGCCTGCGCAACACCAACCGACGCTGCGACAATGATTAAAGCCATCAACCCTGACACGACTAATTTGTTCATTTCGTCTCCTTCATATGTTTTTCATCCCGGGTTTCCATTTTGGCCGCCCGGAATGGGCACCGTTATACACCATGGTCCGCCGAGTGCGGCAAAGAATTCCTGTCCACAATGCTTATATATCCGGTTTGGCATTGACGCGCCTGGGTATTTCAGATCGTTGCTCGAACCGTCGGTGCCTAACACAGCAAGCCGCTTTTCGACTGCGCCGCTCCTGGGCGTAAGATCACGGTTGAACAGGAGGAGGATTTATGTCTCGTTTGCGGATGTTGCAAGTTTGGATGGCGATGGTGGTGCTGAGCACCGGATTGGCTGTCGTGCCGGGTGTGGCTGCGGGCAGCACCCAGAACTTTACCGGAAAGGTTAGCGATGCCATGTGCGGCGCTAAGCACATGGAGGGAGGGATCGCCCCCGCAGCCTGCGTTCGTGCCTGCGTGCAGAAAGGCGCTAAGTATGCTTTGGTGGTCGGCGACAAAGTCTATGCCCTCGAGACCTCGGATCAAGCCGCGCTGGACAACCTCAGGAAGCTGGCTTGGGAGGAGGCCAAAGTCACGGGCACAGCCAACGGAGATACCATTTCGGTGAAGTCGGTGACTGCCGCCAAGTAGGAGCCGGGAACTGGTGGGGCTCCAACGTCAGGTGCAACAAGTAGTGTCAAAGCAAACCCGCTGCCATGTCCTGATAGGAAGGATACCCTGTATGCCCGAGTATGCATGACAATCTGAGGATCACAGTTGATGAAGTGCGAAAGCGAATGGAAGCGGGTGAGGATTTTGTGCTCATCGATACCCGCAACCCACAGGCATGGTCGCAATCGGACGTGAAGTTGCCTGAGGCTATTCGGCTTCCCTTGGATAATCTTGACGAAAATCTTTCCAAGATTCCGAAGGACAAGCCCGTTGTCGCGTACTGCACCTGACCAAACGAACACTCTAGCGCCAGTTTGGCGCAAAACCTCCGGCAGCTTGGGTACAAGAATGCTTCGGCACTTCAAGGCGGTCTCGATGCGTGGCGCAATGCGGGTTTGCCGCTAGATTCAAAACCGAAAGCGGCCTAGCCAAAAACATCGGGCGAGATGGACTGGTTCACATAATTGGGCGATCGGCTCACAGATATGGGAACGCGAAGGACGGCGCTCATTCACTTGAGGGGAGCGATTGGCGGTGGAACAGAGGATGACACCGCCACACCGAAACTCTGAGCATTACGAAGAAGATCGACAGCGCGTTCAGATAGCTATTCCGCATCCATTTGAGTAGGGCTGCAAGGAAATTGCCTTCAGGGAATACAATCTCCACGGAGGCTTGATGAAGCGTCTCGTTATCAGATGGAATCCCGCGACTCAGGAATATTTTTGCCTGAAGTGCGGTCGTACGTCGAAAGAAGTCGCCATTCAAGATGCACGGGAGAAATTGGAACAATACGAGTGCGAGATTCCGTCAGTAGACACTGCGTCACCAAGACGTACTGAAACCGTTAGACTCATCAAGAAGTCATAAATCGTGAGCCATCACGATTGAGTTTCCGGCCATCGCTCATCGATCCGCTGCATGATTTCCTCTGCCCAACGCACCGCGTCCGCAATCGCGCTCATCGTCGCAGGAACTCGCTTCCCGCCATCGCACTGAGCCAGTATCCGCGCTGCAAGGATTGAGGCCATAATCCCTATCACGCGTTTACGGGACTCGTCCACGCAGGGCAGTTTAGCATCTTCGTGTTTTGTTCGCCAGCAGAATTCCCCGGGAAGCGCGGGACATCCCAGATGATTGCGATCTACTCCGCCTATGGTTACCTGAGACGGGCGTCCGCCGCAAAGCGCATTGACAAAAGGTTTATCCTGAAAGCGCTCGGAGAAAGGCTGGTTAGCCAATGTTTGAGTCGTTTGAGTTTATGGATAGGGGCTGGGACGTTCGCGTCCTAGAAAGTCAGTCACTGCGCTCAATATTTCTATGGCTGCTACCGATGGTGTTCGTCTTAGGCGCAGACACGGCCTTCGTGATTTACATTTTCCATCTCCACCGCCTCAACTGGTCAATGGTCCTTAACTTACCGGTTCTTACGTTGCTCGTTTTTCGCTATGCGCGACTAGTCTATCGGCGGCTCGGACGCTAAATGCCGCACCGCCTGTGGAAATCAGACTGACCCACTACCGACTTTTCGGCTGACACACTTAGCATTGTCGAACCCTGCTATTCTGAAGTTGTATTTTGCCATGCAATTCCCACCCTATATGCCTTAGAGAGTGCCTGCGCATGAAAGGACCCATCTGCTTGACTCCGCGGCCGCTAAATGCGGTCGCGTAAAGCTTCTCGTGTCGACGTCGACATTTCGTTAGCGTGCCTCGGGTAGAGGCCTACGCGGACAGTCCCCGAAGTAGGGAAAACATTCAGTTCGGACGCTCAAAACGTATTTTGCCCTTTGCTTTCACAGGACTGATTTCGTCTCGCTGGACAAAAGTCGTTTTGGCAAAGTTGCTGTGAAAAATTCGGCTACTACAAGAAATCCTTCGCTTGGATCTGAAAGGCGGCCTTCGTTGACCTCTCAATGACTCGTACGGGGCCACGCTCGATGTGAACAGCGGCGACACCCTTGAAAGTTTCGGGTACGTCCAGCAGAACGATCATGTATCGCCTTCTAGCGGTGCTCTTTGCCGACAGCCATATGTAAGTGGCTTCGTCGAACAGCTTTCCTTGTGCGACGGTCTCCCGTCGAGGGATGGGAAAAGGAGTGGTACTAAACTCAAACCCTCGACAGAATGCGCGACCATTCCACGGTGCATGAGCGCGGCTATATGATTCTTCCCAGTTGCCGACCCAGGGAAATACAGGTCGCTTGAAAAGATACAAAACCAACAGTCGCAGACGTGGATTGCAGACTGCTATAAACGCGGTTCGAAGGGCGGGATCCAACAGGTGCGCAGTGTAATGACCGAATCGACCCGTTTCAGTAGTGCGCAGATTTAGCAGGCCCCCTTTTTGCTTTGGTGCCTTGGGCCATCGAAACTCCGCGTCGGGCTCAATCGACATTCGGCTGCTAAAGGTTGCGGGACAGACTTTGCTGCGTGTGGCCGGCATGTCAAAAAGAGTCACGCCCGATTCCAAAAAGGGTGGGCCGAATGTAACGTGATGATTCCAGGAAATTGGCCGGTCGAAAGTTGCCCGATTGATGGCAGTTTCTTCGCAATACACAACGGGCTGAACGCGATCGAGGGCAATCACACGCCGCAGTCGCATTTGGGCCTGCGGCAGCCTAGCCTCATATGCAAGCGTTGGTGTCGATCGCTCAGAGCTCGGCTGTCTATGCCAATCCACCACGGGAGCTTCACCATGTGTACTGTGGCCTGCGGCAATCTCTTCTGGAGACGGCGGGCCAAAGTAGTCAAAACTAATACTGTGTCCTGCAATGCCTGCCAACAACCTACCTTCAGGCGGCGGTCCATAAACTCGGGCGTGTCTGCCCCGTGTGTACGTGGACGGGTCTATGGTTTTCCACGTCGGCTTCCATAGAGGATTGAGCCCGCCATGCTTGCACGAAACCAGTTCGCAAATATGTCCGCCACCTTCAAGGACGGAGACGTGCCCCCATGCAGCCTCGATGCGGAACCCAGGGCGCCCGTCCAGAATGTTCGAACGGCGGATGACAGAAGAGGCACGTTTAACCGCCTGAGGCACCATCGGTTCATTCCTTTCAAACTAGGGTGGGGGATTTATAGCAGGCCAATGCGGTGTACACCAAGACATGTCGAGCGTCGCGAGACACCAAGCCGCTCGTGTGGGCTGGTTCAAAGCTGCGCTTGGACCCCAGGTCCTTGGCCTGAAATCACCGGGCTTGAGGAAAGGAACGTCCAGCAAAACCCAAGACTATGGCCTGAACACTTTTAGAGATTCGCAAAACGCGAGATGTCAAGAACATTGCTTCAGATTAATACATAAGTTGTATATGGTAATATTCAGCCGCAACGGGTATTTGACGTTAAGCACATGCGGGGCGGAAAAAGGGAACTTGGATGGCAAATCACAAATACCGTCAAATTTTCGACAAACTTCAGGAAGATATTTCCTCCGGTCGGTATAAAGCTGGCCAGCGGTTGCCGAGTGAGGCTGAACTGGTTAGGCGTTTCGGTGCCTCTCGAATGACGGTGTTCAGGGCGATGCGGGAGCTCCAGTCGCAAGGTACGGTGATTCGCCGTGTCGGTTCCGGGACTTTTGTGTCTTCGAGCTCTAACACTGGAAGTCATGTGTTTGGACTCTTGATTCCCGAGCTAGGCCAGACAGAGATTTTTGAGGTGATCTGCCAGGGCATGATGGAAGCGCAACAAGCCATGCATCACTCTTTGCTCTGGGGAAATGCCGTCCCGCAGGAAAAGGAAAAAGAGCAAGCTGCAGAGCAGCTATGTCGACACTACATCTCCCGAAACGTTTCGGGTGTATTCTTTGCTCCGGTCGAATTCAGTACAAATAGATTTCAGGCAAATCACCGGATTGTCGCTGCTCTCGATCGGGCCCACATTCCAGTTGTTCTTCTTGATCGCTGCCTGGAGCCCTATCCGCAGCGCAGCAAATACGATCTGGTGGGAATTGATAATCGCCGGACAGGCTACCTCGCGACTGAACACCTAATAAATGTTGGTGCCAAGCGCATCGTTTTCTTTGCGCGACCGAATTCAGCACCAACGGTGGACGCCCGCATCGCGGGCTATCGCGAGGCTCTCATGTCGCGATCAGGAAGATACCTGCATGATCTGGTCAGGCTTGGGGATGCATCTGACACAAAGTTCATTAAGTCCATACTGAAGAAAGATCGACCCGATTCCTTCCTTTGTGCCAATGACCATACGGCCGGAAATCTCATGCACACGCTAATATCACTGGGTCGGCGTATCCCGGAGGACATCCGGATGGTAGGTATCGACGATGTGAAATATGCGCGGCTGTTGCCGGTGCCGCTTACGACTCAACACCAGCCGTGTCGTGATATCGGAAGAATAGCCTTGGCGGTCATGCTTGACAGGATTGCCAATCCCGATTTGCCTCCGCGCGATGTGCTTTTGGGATGCAAACTCATCGTTCGTCAGTCGTGTGGCTCGCTTTCAAAATAGAAGTAGTCTTCAGCCCCGCTCTTCCAGCACCTGACTCTTTCTTCATCACTTCGCGGTGTCGAGATGCTCGCATGAATACCCTCGGACCACCCTTCGAATTCCAAGTGGTATAGGCAGGTTTTTGTAAGTTGTCTGCAAATGATCTTGACAATGTTAAACCTTCAAGGCTACAAGTTCACTCCGTGAGTGGTCGCTCGGAGTTGACCTGACCGCGTGATCCCAAAAGCAGCGTTCGTCGTTTGATGGCGAGGTGTCAGGTTTCAGGCGGCCCAGAAATGGGGCCTCCCCAAATTCAGTCGCTTGTCTTTTCCACGTCGAAGGGGCGAAACATTATGACTAATGCTCGATCGTTGGTTTCAGGTCAGTTCCCGAAGTTTGCAGCCAAGTTCCTCCTCTCCCAAACCAAGTTATCAGTCGGCCAGACTGGTATCGTGTCCACACACCCATGCCCTTTCAAGTTAATGACGCTGGTTCTTGGTGTCGTTGTCATAGCTATGACGTGTTTGTCGGCGGTTGCGCAGGTCAGATTTGGAACTGTCCTAGGGACTATTGTTGATTCTAGCGGGGCCACGGTCTCGGGAGCCACAGTAAAGCTGACCAACCTGGGTACCAGCGAGACCCGCGCCACGCAGACCAGCAGCGCGGGAGCATTTACCTTTCCTAACGTAACCGCCGGGCTGTACCGGGTCGAGGTCGAGATGGCGGGGTTCAAGCACTTCACTCGAGAGAACGTGGAAGTCCAAGTTGACGTTAGCACCCGCGTGGACGCCGCGTTGCAGGTCGGCAATGTGACGGAGAGTGTCATAGTCACCACCGAGGCGCCGCCATTGCAAACTGACAGCGCCTCTTTGGGGACAACCATAAGTCAGCAAGAGGTTGAGAGCATTCCCCTGAGTGGTAGGAATGTAAACAACATGCTAACTCTGGTACCAGGCGTCGTCGCTCAAGGTGGAACGTACGGCAATGCGGTCTCGAACCAGGCGGGAGGAGCGAGGACGAACGCCATCGGATTCGGAAACTACGCGATCGGCGGAGGCTTTGGGAACCAGAGCTCTTTCTACATCGATGGCGTCGCTTCCAACGCCCCCGCCGGCAATCTCAACTCGCTCATTCCGTCTCAGGATGCAGTGCAAGAGTTCCGCGTCGTTACCAACAATGTCGCCGCTGAGTACGGGAACTACGCGGGAGGCATCATTAACCTAACCACCAAATCGGGAACCAACGCTTTTCACGGCACGGCTTACGAGTATCTGCGCAATAAGGTGCTAAATGCGAACGATTACTTCTCAAACCAGGCCGGGCTTGCTCGCGTGCCTCTAATCCAAAACCAGTTTGGCGGGACAATCGGTGGACCGATACGGAAGGACAAGACGTTCTTTTTCTTTGGTTACGAATACGAAAAGCTGAAAACTGGCACCCTCGTCACCACTACAGTTCCTACTGCAGCCGAATTAGGAGGTGACTTTACGGCACCCGGCCTGCCGGTGATCAACGATCCAACCACGGGAACTCAATTTCAATGCAACGGAGTGCTTAACAAAATCTGCCCGAATAGGCTTGACCCCTCCGCGCTGGCGCTTTTTTCGGCGTCCTATCCCGCTCCCAACCGGTCCGGCCTACAGAACAACTTTATCGTTCAGGAGGCCACGGGAGGGGTTAACGAGCAATACAACGCGCGGGTCGATCACCGTTTTTCCGAAAAGAACAGCTTGTTTGCCCGGTATTCGTATTGGAAGGCAGACAGCGACCCCTATGATGCCTGGGGGACGCACACGAACGGTCAGGGTCACACGGGCATCTATACTCACTCGGCTATCCTCGGAGACACTCATGCCTTTAACTCTTCGACGATTCTCGATCTGCGCCTTTCTTACCTCCGGGTTTTTCAACATGAATTTCCGAACAGCCAAGGCGTAGATCTGTCTCAATTCGGCGCCGGCTGGGGAAGCCTTGCAGGCCAGCTTGTCGCCCCCGCGAACTTTCCCGCAATGAATTTCAACGACAGCCTCGGCGTCTCTGGAAGCAATGGCATTGGTTCGGAGCTCTTTTGGCATCAGAATGTGTACGGATTGTCGGGAACCCTCACCAAGATTGTGGGCCGCCACCAGCTCAAGTTTGGTGGAGTAGTACGCCACGTGCAGTGGATTTCAGATCCAGAAAACGGAGTTCTCACCCTGAACTTCGACCAGGCGGCTACCGCGGATGCGTCTGGTGCGGGCGGCAGCGCAGTTGCGTCGGCGCTGCTTGGAATCATCGGTGCCCAAGGCACACAGGTGGCGCCCGGTATGATTGGGGGTTCCAGAGCGTACTTCAACTCCTACGGTTTCTTTGTCGACGATACTTTCCAGGCCACCAGAAAGCTCACCGTCACAGCCGGTCTCCGCTGGGATCAGCCCAGTGTCTTCTCGGAAGCGAGCAATAATGACACAGTGTTTCTGCCGAACCAGGCCAGCCCGCTGGGATCGTTCTTTAATCCGCTCACGGGAAAAACGCAGCAACTTAAAGGAAACGTGGCTTTGGTTGACAGTCCGTCGTGGCCGTCCCAAAGAGAGGACAATTTGCACTGGAAGTTGTTTTCGCCGCGGCTTGGGGTAGCCTACCGCCTCACTGATAAAACTGTGTTGCGCGGGGCGTACGGCATTTCCTATCCGCCCAGCACGCTCAGCCAGGACGGACCGAACCTCTCTCCTGTCAATCTAGCGCCGGCTTCCGGTGGTCCTCTTGCCACAGTGGCGAACCCGTTTCCTTCCGGTCTCCCCCAACCGCTGCGGCGAGACGCAACCCCCGGCGACTTCTTCGGACAGGGCATCTTTGCCATGCGCACGCCTGGCGACAAAACGCCATATGTGCAGCAGTGGAACGCGGCAGTCGAACGGCAGATCGGCAAGGATGCCTCCCTAACGGTGGCATACGCGGGATCGAGGGGAACCCACCTTCTTATGCAGGGGTGGGCTACCGTTTCGAATTTCAACCAGAATCAGCTGCCCGATCAGTATTTTTCCATGGGACCGGCTGCTTTGTTGGCTCAGGTTCCGAATCCCTTCTTCGGAATCATTACGACTCCCGGACCTCTCTCAGGACCAACGGTTGCCACCGGACAGCTTTTGCTGCCCTTCCCGCAATACCAGCGAGTTCTATTCCTGGATCCGCACAGAGGCACCTCAAACTACCGCTCACTCCAGGCGTCGTTCATGAAACGATTCGGAGGTAAGGGCATCCTGAGCGTCGCCTATACCTGGTCGCGATTGATGTCCAACACCGACAGCACAAGCGCCTTTTTGGACGAGGGTTTCATTTTCGGGGGGGCCACTCAGGACAACAACCATCTGGAGAGAGAGTACTCGGTCAGTTCTTACGACATTCCTCAAAACCTTTCCGTTGGGTACGGTCTTGACTTACCCTTCGGCCGCTCCAAGCGCTTCTTGCAGGACGCTCACGGAGTCCTGAACGCAGTAGTCGGGGGATGGCGGGTCAACGGCATCACTACCGTACGTAGTGGTGTCCCCATTAGTGCGTACCAATTTTTCCCTGGGTCAGCTCTCAGTCAGTTCGGCGGTGGTCAAGGGTACTTCGGGGCTCAAGGCCTCTGGATGCGGCCCGATCTTGTGCCGGGGTGCGATCTGAAGGTGTCGGGCTCACGTGAATCCCGCGCTGCCAACGGTTGGTTCAACACGGCCTGCTTCACCCCGGTGGATACTGCCAATGTGGTCCGATTCGGCGACGAGCCCCGGAACATCTCCGACGTTCGCATGGATCACATGAACAACTGGGACTTCTCGATCGCAAAGCGCAATGACATCACAGAGCGCGTGTATCTGCAATTCACAGCAGAGTTCTTCAATGCGTTCAATCATGTACGATTTGGCCCTCCAAACACCCAGATAGGCAATCCAACCTTTGGGCTTGTGACTTCGCAGGTGAACCCGCCTCGCGCAATTCAGTTCGGTCTGCGAGTTGGCTTCTGATAACCCTTGGTCGGCACCGCCCAGAAATGGGCGGTGCCGCCACCCCAAGCAGCGCCATATTCCTAATGCATACGAAGAGGGGCCCGTGCTCATGATGAACCAGCGTCTTTTCCTCATTCTGGGGCTAGCTTCGGCTGGTCTGCTGATTCTCCCCCCAGGCTCTGCGCAGGAACGGCCTGCGGCGCCCAAGGTGATCGTGCAAAGTGACGGTACCGTCGAAGTTCCTGCCCAGACCGTGCCGATGTCGCCCTTCCTCAGCGCCGAAGCAAAGGCCTACGTTACGCAGCATTTGAGGGATATGCAGGATCCCGAGATTCTGAAGCAGGATGCTGGCGTTCCCCGCTTCATGAAGGGATACCTGGCGCGCGACTACCAACTCTTTGCCGTTGAGAAAAAGGAACAACAGGTCGGGAGTGTACACGCGTATGTTTACACGCCGAAATCCGGCGTCTCGGCGAAGAATAAAAACAGAGTCCTGATCAATCTTCATGGCGGCGGATTTTCCGGTTGCTGGCCTGGTTGCGCGGAGCTCGAGTCCATTCCCGTTTCTGCCTTGGGAGGAATTGAAGTAGTCAGTGTCGATTACCGCGAAGGCCCGGACCACAAATTTCCCGCAGCGAGTGAAGATGTCGCAGCGGTTTATCAAGAACTGCTGAAGACGCGCAAGCCCCAAAACATCGGCATATACGGCTGCTCGGCAGGTGGAATGCAGACCGCGATGTCCCTGGCATGGTTTCAGAAGCACTCGTTGCCTGTCCCCGGGGCGGTCGGAATCTTTTGTGCGTCGGCCGGCGGTATCTTCGGAGGCGACGCGCTGTATACGGCAGTTCCACTCGGCGAAGCGCGCTTATCCCAGCCCATTGCTCCAGGAGCGCGACCACCATTGAGTTACTTCAGCGAGACTGATCCGAAGGATCCACTTGTGTCGCCCATTAACTCGCACGGAGGTTCTCGCGAAGTTTCCTCCGACGTTGATCATTACCGGCACCCGGGGTTTTGAGCTGAGCTCCGCTCTCTATACTCACGAGCAGCTGGTCAAGCTAGGCGTTGAAACCGATTTGCATGTTTGGGAGGGACTCTTTCACGGGTTCTTCTACAACGTAGATGTTCCTGAGTCCATGGATGCTTTGAACGTCATCGTCAAGTTCTTTGATTGCCACCTGGGCCGGGAGTGATGCGCGTTGGCAGAGAAGCAGACAGTGGTCGGGAAAAAGAGAATGCTGAAAATGAGATCTCGCGGTGTTCTGATTTTCATTGCCATCGTTGCGAGTCTATCGACCGCAGCTGGGCCTCCTAATGTCCGCGAGCACTGGGTAAGCGCTTGGAGCGCTGCCATGCATGCTCCGCTGCCCTTCCCAGGGCTTTCCCCTTCGCCTGTGTTCGAAAACCAGACAATTCGCATGATTGTGCGCCCGACGATTGGCGGAGAACGCGTCCGCATCAGACTTTCGAACGCGTTCGGGACGTCGGCTTTGAAAATTGGCGCAGCCCACATCGCGATCGCAGCGCAAGACTCGAAGACTGTCCCGGAGTCTGATCACGCCCTGACTTTCGGCGGACCTTCGTCCATCAGTATTCCACCCGGGGCACCAGCCTTGAGCGATGCTGTGGACTTGCATGTTTCGCAGTCCAGCGAGATCGCGGTGAGCCTTTTCCTGCCAACGAAGACACCTTCGTCGACCGTCCACTTCTGGGGACAACACAAAAGCTACGTTTCGTCGACCGGCGATTTCAGTGACAAAGCAGACATGCCGGACGCCACGGCGAACGCGTCATGGTACTGGCTGGCGGATGTCGAAGTATTGGCTTCTGATCAAGCTGGGGCAATCGTGGCTTTCGGCGATTCCATCACAGATGGAGTGGGGGCGAACCAAGGCGATTACACCGACTGGCCCGACCTTCTGGCGAATCGACTGGCGAGCGAGCAAGGAACCCCCGCTCTTGCCGTTGTAAACGAAGGCATCGGTGGGAATCGCATTCTGCGAGACGGTGCTGGCGTAAGCGCGCTGACACGCCTTGATCGCGACGTCCTGGCACAGCCGGGGGTTGTCAGCCTGATCGTGCTGGAAGGAATTAATGACATCGGCTGGCCGTACATGAAGCCGAAGTCACCCAACGGCACCACCATGCAAGAGGCTCCGTTTGCCAGCGAACTGGTGACCAAGCAAGAGCTAATCATGGGCCTGCAGCAGATCATTGCGCGCGTTCATCAGCATGGAATCAGGGTGTTCGGCGCCACGTTGACGCCTTACGAAGGCGCTGATTACTACAGCGAGGACGGGGAGGCTACGCGTCAGGCAGTGAACCAGTGGATTCGCACCAGCGGTGCATTCGACGGCGTTCTCGATTTCGACGCTGCTGTGCGCGATCCAAACCACCCGAGTCAGTTTCGTGAAGGCTATCACTCCGGCGACCATCTGCATCCCAGTGCAACGGGTTACAAGGCAATGGCGAACGCAGTAGACCTCGCGATGCTGAGGCGCGCGGTGACTCCGAGCACGAAGAAATAATCGAGCATGGGCGTTGCAAAGCGCCGGTAGAAAAGGCAGAACAGGGTGAAGATCAGGCAAATCGCGTTCGTTAGCATACTGTGCTGGGGCGTTTGCCTGGGGCAGAGTGGATCAGTACGGCCAACTACGAACCTTCCTGATGCGGAATTCCCTCGAATCAACAGCGACGTGAGCGCCACCTTCCGGGTCCAGGCGGACCAGGCACTTAAAGTGCAACTCCTGATGGAGTTTGGCCAGTCGACCTATGACATGGTCAAGGGGGAAGATGGCTATTGGAGCGTGACCACAAAACCCTTGTTGCCGGGCTTCCACTATTACGCGGTTTCGGTCGACGGATTCGCGGCGAACGATCCGGGAAGCAGAGTGTTTTTCGCTGCACGCAAGGAAGTCAGCGGGTTAGAGGTTCCGAGTTCAGAGTCACAATTCTTTGCGATCAAAGACGTGCCGCACGGCACTGTGCGCACTGAATGGTATTTCTCGAAAACCACCGGTGAAACAAGGCGCGTATTTATCTATACCCCGCCGGGATACGACCAGAGCACTTTGCGTTTTCCAGTGTTGTACCTTCAGCACGGATACGGCGAAGACGAAGCCGGTTGGAGCGACCAGGGCCATGAGAACTTCATTCTGGACAATCTGATCGCCACCCACAAAGCCGCACCCATGATCATCGTGAACGAGAATGGGCTGCCAGGGCCAAGATTTCAACCACCTCCGCCGGCACGCGGGGGTTCAAAGCTGCCTCCAGTAGGGCAGGTGGCGCGCTACTTCATGCATGAATCGTACGAGACCTTCGACCGGTTGGTTTCCGGCGACCTGATTTCCTTCATTGATGCAAACTTCCGCACCGTAGCTGACCGTGAACACCGGGCGATTGCCGGTCTCTCCATGGGTGGCGCCCAAGCGCTTCGCATCGGACTCAATCATTTGGATCAGTTCGCCTACATCGGGGCATTCAGTCCCGCGATTGACATCACCGATACCACGAAAGACTACGACGGGGGTTTGGCGAATCCGGCAAGGCTCAACCAGCAACTGCGGTTGTTATGGATTGGAATCGGCAGTGACGATTTTCTGCTCGCGCCCGTGCAGGAATCTCACGCAACTTTAGAAAAAGCTGGGATCAAACACGTGTGGGTCGAGAGTTCTGGGGCCCATGTGTGGACCGTGTGGCGCAAGTACCTCGCCGATTTTGCGCCGAGGTTGTTTCAGTGAAGCGCTAGGCCTACTCAATGCGCAGGACGACTGATACAAGGTTATGACGAAGCCAGCGCTCATGGTCGGGTTGGGCGAGGTGCTGTGGGACATATTGCCCTCCGGTAAGGTGCTGGGTGGCGCGCCCGCTAACTTCGCATACATGACGAACGTATTGGGGGACGAAGGAATCGTCGCTAGTCGGATCGGCAATGATGAATTAGGGCGCGAGGCCTGCCGGGTGATGCAAAGCCTCGGATTGAACATGTCGTACCTGCAGCAGGACAACGAGCAGGAGACCGGTACTGCGGCGGTGTCGATCGACCCCGCGGGCCAGCCGAATTTTACTATCAAAGAACTGGCTGCGTGGGATTTCCTCCAATGGACGGCAGAGTGGGAAGATTTATCCAGTAGGGCTGACGTGATCTGCTTCGGTTCACTTGCGCAGCGTTCGCCGGGATCCGCAGTTGTAGTCGAATCGTTCCTGCAAACCGCACGGCCGAAAAGCCTGCGAATATTCGATGTCAATCTACGGCAGTCGTTCTACGACCAAGATGTCTTGGGCAAATCGCTCCGCTACGCTCATATTGTCAAGCTCAATGACCAGGAATTGCACCAGGTATCCCGGTTGCTCAACCTGGGCGTCGGGACTGAAGAAACGCTCGCCAAGCGATTGCTCAACGAGTATGGTTTGTTGTTGGTTTGCATAACGCGCGGGGCTCTGGGCAGCATTCTGGTTTCAGAGTCTCAGACGGTTCAACATGGCGGCTTTCGCGTGAAGATTGCCGATGCGATCGGTGCCGGGGACGCCTTTACGGCCTGCCTTGCTCATTATTACCTGCGAGGGCATTCTCTTGAAGACCTCAGCGAACTTGCGAACCGCTTTGCGTCATGGGTCGCGACCCAGAGGGGCGCAACTCCTCCAATAAACGCCAGCCAGTTACAAGATATCTTGGCTGGGGCGATTCGCTGAACGCCGAGCGCTTGAGATATCAGAGGTGATATGCATTCGCAATTCTCTCGAAAGTTAACGTGGTCCGTCATCGCGCTGGCTACGTGCGCGTCGGCGCAGCGATAGACTCATGCACTGGGCTGATTAAGTTTAAGAGTCCGGGCGTGGAAATCACCAAAGCTACACTGATTGCTGGCGGCACCACAGAACCGAATCCCTACGGCCTGGGCCACAGCGCTCCCCTTCCAGCCTACTGCCGCGTCGAAGGAGTCATCAATCGCCGCATCGGTGCGGGCGGCAAAGAGACGAACTCGCTTGCGGCGCGATTACTTCGTGGTCAACCGGTCCGGCGACAGCGGTACCGGCGCCAGGCCCTTGGTTCTCAAAGGCGAACGCAGGTGGACGAAGAACAGCAGCGGCTTCGGCCACAGCGGCAGCTCCGACAAACTTACGACGGCTGACTTTCTCCATGGACAAATTCCTTTCTCAAACGAAGCGGCCAATCCGGGTGGGCTTCGCTCGATCTTTCGAGTCATTATCGTGCAGCATGCTATTTCGCGATGCCTGCTGATCTTGCGAACAATCCAATGTATGTGACTACGAACCGGCCAGCATCCTTCGTGCTCAGGATCGTTTCGTACCACTTGTGATCGAGTCTTGCATTTGGACAAGGCACGCCATACGGCTTCTTGGGAACTCAATGTTCAGTGTGCCGTCCGCGACTGTGACCTTCACGCCAAGATCAATGGGATAAAGGAGTTTTGCTTCCCGGGTCGCCAAAGGTACTTTGGTCACGGCTGGACCGTCGATCCTCCAGACTGCGACCAAGGTCTGCTGCGGCGAGCGCATACCCAAAGCGACCGGTGTCTTGAAATCGGTAACGTCAGAGGTGCCGAGCGGATAAAATGGAACTGCCGTGGGAATGTGCCTACGGAGAGACTCTTTGTAAACCCGAATACCCTCGGTTACGTGTGCTAATGCTTCGGGGGTAAGTGAATCGAGACGGCCGCTCTGGTGAATGCGGTACATCATGCTTGTGACCATGTTGAAGCTGGCTTGATCGGCATCCGCCTTCGCCAGCGGGTAAGACCATATTGCGAGTTGCTCCGGCAAAACGGCGGCCGACGCACCGACCAGGATCATTGGAAGCTTCAGATAATCTTCCTGGTCGGTCATGGACTGTAGCTGGAGACGGCTGAGCATCGCGTAATCCATGCGGCCACCTCCGCTGCCGCAGTTTTCAATCACCAGGTCAGGATAACGCTTGAGGATTTCCTCCAACCAGGCCAGGTGGGCTCGGTTATGCTCGAGCAAGCCCTGGCCGAAGCTGTCAGCACCGATCTCGGTCCCTTGCAGCGAATCGACGTTGTAGTCCATCTTGATGTAACCGACGCCATAATCGTTGACAAGTCTTGCGATCACCTGATCCAGGTAAGCTCGTACCTCCGGATTGCGTAAATCGAGCAGAAACCGCGAATTCTTCAACACTCGTTTGCCGTGACGCACGAAGAACCAGTGGTCCGGCTTTTGCGCGAGCAGCGACTTGGCTCCGGCAACCTCGGGCTCGAGCCACAGTCCGGGAACCATTCCAGCTTTCCTGATCTGATCCAGAAGAAACTTCAGCCCGTGGGGAAATCGTGTTAACGAAGGCTGCCATCCCCCGATGGTCGGACTCCAGTCCTCATGCAGGTCCGCATACCATCCGGCATCGATTACGAAGTATTCGCAACCCGCTTTTGCAGCGGCAGCGACCATCGGTAACTCTTTTGCTTCGGTCGGATCGCCCCAAAGGCAATTCATGTAGTCGTTGAAAATCACCGGGCATCGCGAATTATCCTTGTGGGGCGTTAGACACGCGAGGCGCCGGTAGTGTGTCAATGATTCGACCGCGTCGCTGAACCCGCCGCGCACGCATCCTACCGCCACAGGAACAGTCTCGTAGGTTTCGCCAGGTTTCAAACTCTTCCACGCCGCGGCGTGAAGATCGTCAGGACCCCCGAGATACGCGTAGACGTTGTCGGCGTAGTTGTCGCGAGCCGAGACATTGGAGATTTCCCAATACCATGATCCGTTATGTTCAATCTGCCAGAACCAGGTCAGCCCGAGCCTCGTGTTTTCTGCCATGGCCATGGGCAAATACCGCTCAGTGGACCAACTGCCGACGCTTCCTGCCTGCGCTTGCGACCAGCTTGTCCGCTCGTTTTCGACGAAGCCCATCTCTGAAGGCCGGAAGGTATGCCACTGTCCCTCAGCCATCCAGCTATTCTGAGCAAGATGGATGCGGAGTTCGCGGTCGTATTCCTGCGGAGCCGCAAGCCCGTGAAGCATGGCAGAGCTCAAGAACTCGAGACCGACAGGTGAAGCACCCTTGTTGGTGACCCGCGAATAACGCCGGACTACTGGAACTCCGTCAAAGGCCTCATAGACGGATTCCACGCTTAACTTCAAGACCGGGTCCGTATGCATGCAGACTAGGCGCTTGCCTCCGTGCGTGGCCTCCTCCCGCCTTCCTGCAAAAAGCAACCGGGAGCCTGGCTGCCCCATTCCGGATTTCATGCCTTGATCGGGAGAATTTTCTCCGCTGCATTGCAGTGCGATTTCGACACCGGAAGAATTGTCAGGTCCTGACGCTACAATGCCTGCCGGGGCAACACGCTTTGCGCGCAATTTTCCAGCCGTTACTTCGAACGAGAAGATGAGATCATTCACTTCCCACGCCAACGTCTCGGAGGTATTTGAGGCGGGGAGAAAACGGGAGATGCGCGGCACGAGAGTGCCGAATGCCGCGGCCCCACTGGACGCCAGGAAGGTTCTACGATCCATGCGGATATTCGCCGGCTTTTACTCGCCCATCCGAGAGGACGAAAGAGGACGTCCAGTGCATGTTCATCGCAGAGCTGCTCGGCACGGCAAGTATCGTTAACTGTACCGAAATCTATCCAAAAATGCTAGATGGTCCAGCAACAATGTGGCGCGCCGTGGCAAAGTTCAGCCGCTCTTGGACTCGAGGAGATCGTCCGCGACAAAGCAGAGCGTAACTTGGAGTAATCCGGGCGGCAAGAAGCCCCTGGCGCTAATGCGCGGATGCTGACAGGGAGAGCGCATTGTTCCCGGCTTGACTGTAGAAGGCATGTGCTAAGCCCGTCGTTTTGTTTTTGAAGACGCATGTTTCGGTGCGCGGCGTTGGGTCGACCTGCGCACTATTAATTCTGGCTGCAGCACAACCGTTTCAGACTTGAGGGGTACTTTCGAGTTCAGAATTCTGAGGGCAAGACGCGCGGCTTCCTCTCCGATTTTTCGGCTATGCTGGTCGATGCTTGAAAGTGGAACGCGGAGAGAATCGTCATAATGAAGATTCCCGCAGCCAATGACCGCAATGTCTTCTGGGATGCGTATTCCGTGATCAAGCGCGTAATTCATAGCGCCCATCGCCAGCGGGTCATTGAAGCAGAACACCCCATCAGGTCTCGGCTTCAAACTCCAGAGCTGGCCCATGGCCTCGGCACCGCGCTCTTTCGTTCCCACATCGCCCTTCCGTTCGGCGATGATGAAGTTATCAGGAACCTTAAGACCTGCTTGTACCAATGCGCGTTTGTATCCGTCCATGCGACGAATACCGGGACTGGTTTCCGGCCCACGAATGTGCGCGATGTTTTTGCAGCCGACATCGATTAAGTGCCGTGTGGCAAGCATTCCGACCGCTTCGTCATCCACGCCTACGAAGTTTGCCGAAAGTCCCGGCAGACTTCGATCGATCAACACGTAAGGCGTCTGTTGCTTCTCAATTCGGAAGAAGAGGTCGACGGTCGAACGGCATGAGGCGATGACCAACGTATCTAGCCTACGTGCCAGGAGATGATTGATCTCCTCTTCCTCAAGATTCTGGTCTTCCTCGGAGGAAGAGATGATCAGATAGTAGCCGCTCTCCCGCAAGACATCGGAAAGAGACTTAGCAATTTCTGCAAAGAACGGATGAAGCAGGTCCGGAACAACCAACCCGACCAGATACGTGCGTCCTGTAACCAGGCTGCGTGCTGCCAGGTTGGGGCGATAATCAAGCTCTTTAACGCGGGCTAGAACTCGCTCGCGAGTCTCGTCTCCTACATCAGGATGATTGCGGAGGACCTTGGAAATGGTGATCAGCGATACCCCAAGGTCTCTGGCAATGTCCTTCATTCGCGTGCTCATGATCGTTATTCAGTATATCGAACCCTCAGGCAGCGATCTCTGTTTTCGATGACTTTAGCGAAAGAGCCCAACGGCTTTCCCCTAAAACTGCGATCTTCTCGGGCCAAGGAATTCCATTTGGCGGAGCGCTGTCTTTCTGTTGACATCGGTAACTTTACCGATTATCGTCATTTTTTGAGTACCCGTTCCCTGTTCGTGCCTTGGGGGCAGTGCTAACACAGCTCAGAAGACTCGAGATTCCGATCACGGAATCATAAGGAATGAGGATGAAAGTTCAAGGCGCGTCAGGACCATTGATTAACGGGTATGTCGATCTGGCTCTTGTACCCCAGCGGACTCTGTATACCGGTGTCCGGATGCCAGGAATCGGTTTGGGAACCTTCGGCTCGGACCATGTCACGGCAGGTCAAGTTGCGGCGGCAGTGGAAGATGCGGCGGCGCTCGGGTATCGGCACTTCGATTGTGCATCTGTCTACGCCAACGAACACGAGATTGGATATGCACTCAAGCAGGTAGTAAGAAGGCATCTTGAACGCGGGGAACTGTGGATCACTTCGAAGTTGTGGAATGACAAACATGGCGAAAACGACGTAATCGCTTCCTGTCGAAAGTCGCTCACGGACCTCAGACTCAGTTATTTGGATCTCTACCTGGTGCATTGGCCGTTCCCGAATTTCCACCCACCCGGATGCGACGTATCGTCGCGCAGCAAGGACGCGAAACCTTATATCCACGCTGAATTCATGAAAACCTGGCGAAAGATGGAGGAATTAGTCGACCTGGGGCTGGTTCGTCACATAGGGACTTCGAACATGACGGTCCCCAAACTCAAGCTTCTCTTGCGCGACGCTCGCATCAAGCCCGCGGTAAATGAGATGGAACTGCACCCGCATTTTCAGCAACCCCAGCTATTCGATTTTGTCCGATCCAACGGCATGGTGCCGGTGGGATATTGCCCCGTCGGTTCGCCCGGACGGCCGGAGCGAGATCGCACAGCCGAGGATACTGTGCCAACTCAAGACCCGGTGATTGTCAAGATTGCCAATCGCCTGGGAATGCATCCGGCTGTTGTCTGCATTAAATGGGCGGTCCAGCGCGGACAGGTACCCATTCCGTTTTCGACCAACCGAGACCATTATCTCGGCAATCTCGCAGGCGTCGTGAGCGAGCCATTAACCGAAGGGGAAATGCATGAAATCAGCACCATCGACCGCAATTGTCGGCTGATCAAGGGTCAGGTGTTTCTCTGGAAGGATGGACAGTCCTGGGAGGACCTCTGGGACTCGAATGGTGAGATAACCCCGCCCTGAGCTCGGGTGGGAAGACCATGGAACAGAGCATGCGAGCCGCGTTTCTTCCCGGCAACCGTAGAGTCGATCTCCGCACCCTGCCGACGCCTCGCCCCGGGCACGGCGAGGTTCTGCTCAGGGTGAAGGCCTCAACTATCTGCGGTTCCGATATCCGTTGCATCTACCACGAGCACCTCGGGAAAGGGCCTGAGGGTTATCAAGGAGTGATTGCCGGCCACGAGCCCAGTGGTCAAATCGTAGAAGTTGGCCCAGGCTCTCGGCGCTTTGGTGTGGACGACCGGGTGATCGTTTATCACATTTCCGGCTGCGGAGTTTGTAACGATTGCCGGCGTGGATACATGATCTCCTGCACCAACGAAAAATACCGGCGTGCCTACGGTTGGCAACGCGACGGCGGAATGGCCGACTACATGATTGCGGAAGAGAAGGACCTCATCGCGCTTCCCGACGAGCTTTCTTACGCTGACGGCGCCCAGGTCGCGTGCGGCTTCGGAACAGTGTACGAAGCCATTGAAAAAGTCGGAGTGAATGGCAACCACTCTGTGCTCATCACCGGACTCGGGCCTGTAGGGCTGGCAGCAGCTGCCTTGTGCCGCAAACTTGGCGCTCAGATGATTATCGGAATTGACGTTGTCCAGGAGCGCCTGGAGTTGGCAGAGTCTCTTAGACTATGTGACTTCGTTCGAACCGCTGGCCCAGATAACGTCACTCAGATCAAGCAACTGA
>CAWBJB010000009.1:0-258954 GCA_963788945.1 Terriglobia bacterium
TTGCCCGAACTGCACATCTGCTTTCTTAAACAAACTAAAAGAATGCATGATGAACACGACAACGCTCGCCTCCCATTCTTCAGCTTCCTCGAGCACACACCGCATCTCAGCGAGGCTGACCGCTCCGATGTCGAGCGGCTTCAGACCGCGCATTTTTCCGAGAACCCCGTCTCGAAATTGGTGACTGGGACCTCCCAAACAGCACCTACTCGCCAGGGAGGTGTTGGTTGGTGTCCCACCACCCATCAATCGAGCAGTTTGTTTCCCAGGTAAGCTGCATTGAAGCTGCTGTCATAACCGATGCCAACCTTCTCCAGGGCGGTCAGCGTGGATGAACCTGCCGCCATAGCAACCCGCCCGGAAAGCCACCGGGCTTCTGCCTGTAAATTTGCGGAAAAGTTCGCAACCTTCTTGCAGCAGATTCGACCTGCGTCTGCAACGGATGCCTACCGATCAGGTCCATATTAGGAGGGAGTTGCTCGCGGCGGATTCGGCCCTGCCGGAACAGCCGGTAAAAGTGATAAACCGGATGCAGGTGCAGCTGCGGATCGTGCCCCCGGCTGGCGATATCGCCGTAAGCTTCGGCTAGCTGTGACTCGCAGACAACATGGGCCGCAAGGACTTCGATAAAGAATGTCCCTCGCAACCCGCTCTCTTCCAAAGATGTCCATGATCCGCGGCGTGCCGTAACACTCCGCCCCAATCTTTCCCAAAATTGCCCGCTCGGGCGCCACAGGTTCAAACTGCGGGTTCGCCCAAGCTCCGCCCATCGGAGCACTCTGTATCGACGGTCGGATCAAACATCAACCATAAGCCGCTGAAAACGTGAGTGCAAACAGCCGCACTCCAGGAGAGTCATCATACGGAAACCGGTGCCGGCCAGGCAATGGATGACCAACCCAAAATTATTCTTGGTGCGTGCTGTTCGTCTGGTTCGCACCGGAGCGATGTGGCTTGAACTGCGATCCTGAACATAAGCGAGAATGCCAGTTGCAGCCCACAAAGGTCTCACTCTCAGCGGAACGGGAATGCACGCACAAAACACAGAAGGGACCTAGGCCACCGCGCTCCCGTTCTGCCACCCCACTAAGGTGGTACACTGACGCCGCCAATTTCAAGAATGAGCGAAAAGTACGCGTCGGGCCAGCGTGCAAGCATACCTGCAGCCATTTGTGAAATGGGGCAGAACAAGGGCCTGGAAATGCGATCTTTTTCACTTTCTGGCCGGCGCGACGTGTCGGCAGGACGCTTTGGCTCAATTGTTTCCAGGGGATTGGCCCCGGGATTGCTGCCGAGCATGGCGTGCCTTTTGCACTTGACGGCAGGAACCACGGTTGCGACCGAAAACGCCTCGCAATCTGCCTCATCCTCCGGATGGACGGTTCAACTTTGAAGAACAACGATAATAGCTTAGCTCTGTGGGCGCGATATGGGTCCCACCTCTTAATGGCCATGCCCTATGCCGACGGCCTCATCACCGAAGCACAGGGCTGCACACTCAAGGACGCTGACGGCAACGAAATTCTGGATTTGGCCGCGGGACAGTTCTGCTCCATCGTGGGCCACAACCATCCGAGACTGATTGGGAAAATCACAGAACAGATGAGACGCGTCCTCCCACATCGGGACGCAATACCTGAGCCCTGTTGTCCTGGAGGCTGCATCAAAGTTCGCGGACATCGCGCCCGGCAAGCTCAATAAGTCGCTGTTTCTGTCCACCGGCACCGAAGCGAATGAGTGCGCGTTGAGCATCGCCAAAATGTACACTCACAAGACGGGAATCGTCGCCTTCTCCCGCGGATATTACGGGCTGTCTCTCACCACCAAGAGCCTGTCGACCATTTTTACCGGGCGGCAAAAAATCGGGGACTTGCCCACCGTTCCGGAAAGTCACACGATATTGGCTCCCTATTGTTTCAGATGCCCCGTTCACAACCGTTATCCTGACTGCAACCTGTCTTGCTTGCATGTGTCGATCGAGAGTGGTATGGCTGGAGGTGACAATCTCGCGGCTGTGATCGTTGAACCCATTATTTCTGCCGGCGGCATGATCGTACCTCCTCCCGGATATTTGAAAGCGCTTAAACAGTTCGCCCGCGAGCGGGGAGCGCTGCTGATCGTGGACGAGGCCCAGACCGGCTTTGGACGGACAGGGAAATGGTTCGCTATTGAACATCACGAAGTTGAACCGGACATCCTCGTGGTCTCCAAGAGCGCTGGCGGAGGCTTTCCTGTATCGGGGCTTATCACAACCGATGAGATTGCGAACCGGGTCGAACGCGAACGGTTCGTGCATTTGGCGAGTCATCAGTCGGATCCCGCGGCGGCTGCTGCCCTCGCAGCTGTAATCGACATTGTGCGCGAAGAAGGTCTTGTGCAGGCAGCCGCCGAAAATGGCAAGTATTTCTTCGAGCGCCTCCGCGAGTTGCAGTCCAAGCACTCGATTGTGGTGGATGTCCGCGGGCAGGGGCTGATGCTCGGCCTGGAACTCTCCGAGGAGGAAAATGAGGATGTCGCTGCGGTCGTTGACCTTCTGTGTGCTCGTGGCGGAGTGCATCTGACTTATACGTATTTTGAACCGGTGTTGCGCTTCATCCCGCCATTGACTATTACCCGTGCACAAATAGATATCGCTGTCTCCGTGCTGGACGACGCTCTCACCAAGGTGAGTCGGAAGGAAGTTCGCTTCGAAGATTTGCTGCCAAGCAATCCTTACTCGCGGCGGTATATCGAGACGCTGAGCGGAAAACGAACCCTGAAAACGGTTCTGTCGCGCTCGTATGAAACGCCCCCTGAACATTGGCTGAAAAAACTGGGCGTAGCCGCGAGCAAGCGGTAGCTGGCTCCGCGACCTCTCGTGCAACCGCACTGCTAAGCCGCTATTCGGGCGTAGATGTGTGGTTCACTTCCTTTAAAAAGCTCTTGCGATGTAGGGCGATTTTGGGCCCTGATCTCGCAAGCGATAGTGGCACCGCGATTACCGTCAACACCGGCCCTGCGCAAGCTCACTCACCGTACGCCTGGTACAAGGTAGGTGCTCTCGGTTCCGGTAAAATTTCTCGATGCTGTGCTGGTCGCAGTTCCGGATTTGCCTCATACGAAGCCCGTGTCACTCCGGCTCGAGGCACATCTCGGACCTTCAATATCGACTGGCGTTCGAACGTTGCATAAACCACTCGAACTTCTGCCGGCAGCTCATGTCACCCGGAATAAAAAGTGGAAAAGTAGAACTGTAACCAGCTCGTGGCCATTACCCGGTTTTGGAAGTACTTCGAGCTGGCATTGGCCTCGTCCAGGAAAATTGCATAAGTAAAGCCGGAATTTAGGGGAGTAAAATGCGCAGCAAGATGTATGCCTGCGCTCGATTGATTCGTTTACGCCCACGCCGAGATGGCTCCGTCGCTACTCTTGCTCCTGCTCCGTGCGTCTGCAGCACGACACAGATACTGGGAAGGAACGCGCCTGCTGAAGTGCCCAACATGCGGTGCCGATGATATTCAACACCCATAGCAGGTCGAGCTTTGCTGGCGGCCACCCCGCCTCTCTCTTTGCCCTTAGCAAGGCGGCGCCCTTGTTCTCGCGCAGCAAGTCCCGGTACCCACTAAACGCACTTCTTATTTCCCACGGCCATAATCCCCACTGTCGATGACGATCAGGCTTGATACGCTCGAACAGCTTTTCCGGCATATAGTTTACCAACCATCTGTGGGAGTGCACTTCATTGGGCATCAAACGGTTGCTTGTGCCACCGACAAAAAGAATCCCCCCGGTTTCAGTACCCGATCGATCTCGCGGTAAATTCCAGGAAGTAATGTGCGCGGATAGACGTACTCCAACACGCTGTTTGCGGAAACTAAGTCAAAGGTGCCCTCTTCAAATGGCAATTGCCGCGAATCAGGTACGTAGAGAAACTCGCTCTCCACCCCGTATCTTGCAGCGTTCAGCTTCGCGATCGAAATAGATTCTTTCTTTACGTCGATTCCGGTGACTTTCCATCCCAAGGCAGCTAGCATTATTGCAGAAGCCCCGAAGTCGCAGCCGAACTCCAGCGCACGACCACGTCGCGAGAACAAGGGACTTTGCAGCAGGAACCTCGTGTTGTTCCACTGATGTTGCGGTGCTGTAATAGCTTGTTGAGCATTCCGTTCGGAGTACCTCTTCCGCATCATCTCCCTATACTCAAGATCCGCTTGTTCGTTCCTGATCCGTAGATCACTCCGCTCCAGCAACATCGGCTGCTCCGGTATTGATTAGTCAGCTCTTAAGCCCGTAGGTCCGCTATCGACGTGGGTGTTGTCAACTCTAGAAGCACGCCTATCGCCCAGTTTCGCCCGAACTTGAAATAGCGCTGCCCGGAAGCTGCCACAGTTCCTCGGTTGATTTCCAGACGTAGGTGTCGTCCGGGTCGTTGGCGTAGGCCATGCTCTGGCTGGCCTTCATGCTCGGCAGGGTGGGGCCGCCGGAGATTCCAGTCAGCGTCCAACGGTTGGAGACGGCATCGTATTGATACAAGGCACCAGGGCCGGCGTAGAACGCCGCCTTGCCTCTCTTCGTGTCGAAAGTCCAGGCCGGGAACCGCGCACCAGGCGGATGTTGGGCTCTCAAGCGGATAACTGACTTTCGGTAGTTGCTTGCACCATGTCGCCTTCGAATCCGTCCCGCCTTGCCGGATATCCGACATGCACCAATCTCCGCTACCGGCGTCATATTGCTGCACCAGGTACAGGAGTCCTTTAACTCTCTCCCCTCCGTAAATTAATACCCGGTGATTCACGGAGTCATAGGTCATTCGGTTGGCATCGCTTTCTGCCGGGCTGCCGCCGTGGAAGGATATGAGTTCGGATCCATTTGTTCAGGTGCGCTGGGTCGGTGCAACCGTACGCCGCTCCAGTGCCGGCGCTCAAACAGAAAACATACGTGTCGCTGATTGCCCGCCCGCGTGAAGTCCCGCCAAACTCAACGATGACATCGTGGTCGGTGTCGTAGATCATCGCATTTCCGCGACGCCAGGTGGATTCGCTCCTCCCTGGCTAAATAGCGGCTGCCGTTGCCACCCCGCCTTCATCTGCGCTGGCGTGCATTCGGGTTTTTCCGCCACACACAGATACCAGGTGTCTTGTGGTTTCCAGATCTCCTGGTAGCCCCAAGCCAACCAGATGCGTCCACGTTTGCTGTCGTACGTAGTACAACCAACGGGGTGGCGTGAAACCGGGTGATCAGTGTGGCCGGAGACAAACGGTCCCGGGCATGCCAGGTTGGCTGGTTCATTCGCAGCGTGCGCGCTTGCGGGCAGCCACCCCGCCTGCTGCCTCACCCCGCGACGCAATCCCTTGAGCGTCAGAGGACTGGCGCATCCCCCTGGGCAGCCATCCTCATGGTCAGGGCAAGAACAATTGGCGAAATCCATAGCTTCGTCGCCCACCCAGATCGTTCCCGATTGAGGAAAATTCGGATGCTGCGGGGGGCCAGGGGCGGATTCATAACGTCCAGTTGCAGGCTGTTGTCTTTGGCTCCGATGGCACGGTGCAGGGCTAGGCTCTGCTGCCGTACCGGTGTCGCAATCGTATCGCCGCAGGTGCTGATCTTCTCCCAAACGTTTGCCACTTGCGGCGCCTTCTGCATGCCATAAGACCAGAAAGTGGTTTGCCAGGTCGGAGGAGACTTGACGTCGTCGGCGTAGATGTAAACGCGGCGTGTGTCGGGACTGAAGAAAATATTGTTCCAGTCGTTGTCCTTCGGCATGGAGCGTGGATAGGCGCTCCCGGTCCTGGATCTTGCACCACGCGTTCGGGGGACAGCTTTTGGCCCCAGGCCGTCGCTACAAGGTAGGCGAGTGCCACCATCAGCTGTTTCATAGCCTATGATACACGGGGCGACTTTGCGGCTGAGTGCCCAAACCTTTCGCTTCGGAGTACGAGGTGCAGGCAGCGGCGAGACTGCCGCTGTTAGAGCGTTCTATTCGCGCATCTCCAACTCCTTCGCCAAGTTGCCATTTAAGGCTTATGCAAATGTTTCCACAGATGTGCAAGAACTTGCGGCAGAGCGGAGGCGACTATAGATAAGCCGTTTGTAATCGACCCCGCTAAAAAGCGATGCAATGGCACTTGAAATGCAGCAACCTACCAACTGCCGAAACTAAAACCTAGTCGCTAGAGGACGTAAACCAATGACCGACCCCATCCGGTATGGCGCGGTAGATCGGCGCCGGGATCTCTCTCTCCGGGAGTTCAAGCGCGATTATTTTAACCCCGGCAGGCCCGTGATTATGGAAGGCGCGATTGACCATTGGAAAGCTAGGTTCTCCTGGACCTTCGAGGGCTTTAGGTCTCGGTTTCAGAATACGATGGTTGAAGCTCACCGGTACGAGCAAGGAAGGTACCGGCCTGACAATATTCAGCGACTGTGTCTGAGTGATTATATTGGCAAAATCCTTGCCAATGACTGGGACGCCTTCCCCTACTACCTCCGGGACAACTGGTCATTGTTCGTGAAGCACAAGGACTTGTTGAACGACTTCTCTCATCCCAAGTACTTCTTCGATTGGTTCAGACTTATACCCGGCTTTATGCGGCGCCCAGGACTCCGAATTTTTATCGGACCCAAGGGTGCCATCACAAATATGCACACCGATATTTGGGGCACGCACTTTTGGATGGCCCAGCTCGAAGGTCGGAAACGTTGGATTTTGTTTTCGCCGGACCAGAGGGATTTCCTCTACAAAAATTGTTGGCAAGTCCGACCAGACAACCCGGACCTGGAGCGTTTTCCGCTATTCGCAAAGGCAAAGGGGCTTGACTGCACAGTTGGTCCCGGGGACATGATTTTTCTGCCGAGCAAATGGGTTCATTGGGTGATCTCGCTCGACCCCACCATTTCTCTGACCTATAACTTCATGGGGTCCGGGCTGTTTCCGTTCGTGTCTCAGGGGCTATATGCGAGAGTTTGTGCCAGAGCGGATCAAGGGCGCTTTGCCGAGGCGCCTGGTTTCGGCGACCCGAGCCCGGGACTATCTGAAGATGTACCGTCTAGTGCCGTGGCTGGGTTTAAGTATGGATGTCTGATCATGCGATTAAGCTAAACGAGGTGGCAGTCGGAATGAGGTTATTGGCGCGGATGGCGCCCGGTGTTCCAGGGGTGAAGAATGACAAAAGCGACGATGACAAAGCCAACGATAACAAGAGAAACGGCGGAAGAAGCAGTTCGTTATGAGCCAGTTGATCGCCGCAGCGCGCTATCTGTGCGTGAATTCAAGGGCGAGTATTTTAACCGTAAACCGGTGGTTGTTACGGATGGCATAAAGGGCTGGACGGCGCAGTCCTCATGGACATTCGAGAAGTTTAAATCTCGCTTCGGAAAGAGTATCGTTTCAGTGTACCCGTACGAAAACGGAACTTACCGGGCAGACCATGCGCAGAAGATCTCCCTCGCTGAGTACATTGACAACATATTGACGTACGACTTTGAGTCTTACCCCTACTATCTCATTTACAATTTCTCACTGTTGCAGGAGCACAAGGAACTATGGGGCGAATTTTCTGAGCCTAAATACTGCTTCGACTGGTTTAAATTCATCCCCAGCTTCATGCGATTTCCAAGCCCTCGCATTTACCTAGGCCCTAAGGGAGCCGTTTCGACTCTGCACCAGGACAGGTGGGGAAGTCATTTCTGGATGGCCCAGCTGGAGGGGAGGAAACGCTGGATTCTGTTCCCCCCCGAGGACGCCGAGTTTTTGTACTGGACCCGGGGTACTGGAGTGAACCGAGGACTTTGTACGCTACCAAGTGCAACCGGAAAATCCGGATCTGGAGCGTTTTCCATTGTTCAAGAGAGCCAAGGGAGTCGAGTGCACCATTGGGCCGGGTGACCTGCTCATTGTGCCCGGAAACTGGTTGCATTGGGTTATGTCGCTTGACGTGACCCTTTCACTGACCCATAACTACATGGCCCGGGGGAATTTTTGGCCATGCATCAAAGGCCAAGTTGGCTGGTACCTCGACTATTGCAGAGGAAAAATGAAGCATTAAGGTCCGGCGCGCCACTGTAACCACTCTCGTGGCCTCGCAGTAGTATGGAAGCCCGCCGACGCCACTTAGGGTCTGCTTTTTTTGTGCCCGCTAACTCGATACCCACATAATGAGCAGGAGTTTTTCCGCAATACGGTCACAATCCTAGTTTCCCCCAGTTTTAGCGGCTTACGCTGGTACGTACTGATGCGTCCACTGCGTGCGTGGCAAGATCGTTTCTACTTGTGCCTCAGGGCTGTTTATGGCGACCCTTCATGGAGGCGATGTGGTTTCTGCCAAAGTTCACCGAGATCGAAATCGTGTTCGACCGCCCCGTATCGCTCCCTGGGCGCATCGGCGCCTACGGCATCCGGCTCTTGCTATCCTTCTCCTCCGGCGTTGACTACCTGGATCGGAGTCATAGTGACAAGTGCAGCAACTTATATGGATGCTGAGATTGCGCGCGCCTGCCCCGCGGCGCCACGCACCTAACTCATAGTCAGCCATGCGAATTAGGACGTCCTTCGTGACGTACTTCCGTGATCTTGTGAGGTCCCTTCCATTGCCCTAGAGTGCCATTACCTTAGTTTATCGCACAAGCGCTTCTTAAAAAACACGACGCGGGAACTCAAAGTCGATAGACAATCATCTGCTCAATTCCAGGGCGACAAACCCTGCTGGCCGGCCTGGATCGAGGTAGGACCGCTTATGCGCACTACGATCCAAAAGTGTTCGTTGAATAAATTTGTATTGCTCTTGTTGCTCTATTCCTTTTGCAGGGTGAGTGTGCACGCACAGGTATCGGTGCCACTAACCGTCCAGGAGGCTCTCTACGCAGGTGCGCCCACTTCGGGTATCAACCGGACTCAGGACCCCGTCACCGTGGGCGTGCCCCTTCCTGATTCTGCGGCCATTACCACCACCTCGCAGCTAGGACTTACTGGGGCCTCGGCAGGGCAATTCCGCGCGCTCGGACGTTGGCCCTGGGGAACATCAAATGGGTGTTGGTTGACACACAGGCGGACGTGACCGCCGGTGGCCAGAACACTAGCATCAGCGTTACCAACGGTGCGGGCAACTTTGGCGGTGCTTATCTCGCCACCGACAACGGCGCCATGGTTACAGTCAACACCGGGGTTGCCCAGTTCACCATCCGCAAAGCAAAGTTCAACTTATTTGATCAAGTCGTAGTGAATGGCAAAGTGTTGGTGGCTTCCGGTACCAGCCCGGGCCTGGTCCTGATGGGACCCTCGGGGGGCAACACCTCCTGCGGCAGTTGTACTAACCCCTACTTAAGCAGCAATGATCCGTCCTCGACTGCCATTATCGAAGAAAACGGTCCGGTGCGAGCAGTAGTGAAAATCGATGGCTCGCACGTGGATGCGGCCGGACAAACTTACATGCACTACACCGTGCGCATGCACTTCTATCGCGGCAAGACTTATGCCAAGGTGGAAGTCGTTATGCGAAACGCGGACGAAAGCAACAACAAGGCCGGTGATTTCAACTCTGCGTTTAAGGGATTTGCTTCCTACGAGGCCCGCGTCACTCCGGCTCTGACCACATCCCGGACCTTCAGCATGGGAACTGCGACCAGCACGGCGTCGGGAAACTTTACCGGAAGCGAGAGCGCCTACCTGTATCAGGCCTACTCAAATAACATGGAGACCTCTGATTGGAATTCCGGCAACTGCACTGCCGCGGGCAGCAGCTGGTGCGTGGTCCCATACATATCCCGCGCGCCCAATTCGAGTGGCGGGTACACCTACAACCAGGACGGGTATCAGATCATACATGGTGCGACCGTGCTGGCGAGCGGCGATCATACTCAATATCCGCAGGGCTGGGCGGATTTGAGCGATAGTTCACGGGCGCGGGCATCGAGATCGGCGTTTACCAGTTATCCGCGTACTGGCCCAAGTCACTGCAGTTCGTGAATGGCGGGTCGGAGGCGCGAATCGGCATCTGGCGAGACCAGGGCCTGTTCACCAGTGGGGGCGGCCAGCCCTATTACCAAGCGTGGCCAGCTTATTCCATTCATGACTTATACTTCGAGTTTCACAATTCGGCTCCAGCCTCGCCAGCCAATGATTTCCTTGCATTTCAACATTACCTTCTAGGCAGAGCGCCGCGAACCCAGTACAACAATGCGGGAGTCTTTTCCTATCCGCTCATCGACCCAGCCGCGGAAGACAATTACTATCGGTCGATCTCGGTTGATTGTTGTCTGCAGGACAAGACACCGAAGATTTTTCGTTATTACGCCTGGCCGGACGGCGGAGGTGGCAACCAACACGATATGCGTTGGGCGCAACTGCGCAACTTCCTGCAGCGCGGGCTGACTGGCCGCTACCTGTTTGCCGCGCATTTCTATCGCATGGTGACAGAGCAGAGCTTGCCGCGCTCGGGATGGCTTCAACTGGCGAGACCATCCGGCCACCCAGCTCAACTATATTGGGCTTCCCGACAGTATCGCTTCCGCGAATGGCGCCCTGGCAACTCGTAACTGGGCGGACTCCGAGCACGCCCACTGGTACGGAATAACCGACTACTACTTTCTGACCGGCGACGAGACCATCAAGGATCAAATCCTCGACGGTATCAAGGACGACTTCCTCAACCCCAACATCAAGGGGAATAGCGGACACCTGCCGGACACACGAGATATCGGTGTACGCTTGATCGGAATGGCGCATTTATACCAGTTCCTAACCACGACCGGCGATCTAGATGCTGCCGGCTTGGGTCAGATCGCCGACAATATTCTGACCCTGCAAGTCTTTCCTGAATTGAACGTTTCTGGATTCGGTACTGGCAGCCCGGTCGCTGGTGGATCACAAGGCGTAAGCCGCACCCGCGGCATGCATTGGGGATGTTGCGATATGGAGACGTTCGCCAGTCTCTCCGGTCGTGAAGTCGGGCCCTTCCGAGAAGCGCTCCTGGTCCAGGGGCTGTGGGAGCTGGGACAGGCACGTGGAGCAGGATGGTCCAATTACACCCTGGCCAGCGACCTGGCATACGGTATCGCTGAATGGGGAATGGAACGAAGCCTATGGAGTGCCCCCTGGACAAATCCCTAGTCCCCTAAATCCCGGCTTTATTTATGCAATCTTCCCGGACGAGGCCAATGCCGGCTCGAAGTTTTTCCAAACACCCGGGAATGGGGCGACGAACTGGTTCCACTTCTTTTACCCAAGTTTCTATTCCGGTGACCTCAGCTGGCGGCAGAAGTTCGAGTGGTTCATGCAACGTTCGAACGCCAATACCGGGTTGTCAATCTGGGCAGAGTACGGATCTCACCTCATACAGCAAGTTGTGAACCAGATCCTTAACCCACCCACCCTGCAGCTCGTCACTGTCCCGCTCACCGTTACCAACATTGCCGGAGGCTCTTACACCCTTTCCTGGACCGTGCCGCAGGGGGCTATCAGCTACCGCATCAAGGACTACCCGGGCAAGAAAATTGTCGACTGGATTGGATTCAACCCGGGTTCCAACACCTTCATTGGCGATCCAAACACCACTTGGCCGTGGTTTGCCGCCGCGGAAGTCACGGGTATTCCTTCTCCAGCGGCCGCAGGCTCGACACAAACATTCACCGTCACCGGCCTGGATGCTACGCGAACGTTCAATTTTGCACTCAAGGCCTACGTTCCAGGAAAGAGTGGGACGACGGGCGACACCACGCCCCCGGCGGTTACTCTGACCTCTCCCAGCCAGGGTGCGACCGTATCCGGCACAATCACGGTCACAGCCAACGCCAGCGATAACGTCGCAGTGGCCGCTGTGGTATTCGAGGTGGACGGACGACAGATTGGCTCGCCAGTGACGGCTCCGCCGTATGCGCTCTCTCTAAACAGTACTCAGGTCAGCAACGGTCAACACACTCTGACTGCAACGGCCACGGACCTGGCTGGCAACAGCGCCCAGTCTTCGGCTAGCGTAACGGTGAAGAATGCTGGCTCGGGCGACACCACGCCCCCGGCGGTTACTGACCTCTCCCAGCCTGGGTGTGACAGTATCCGGCACAATCACGGTCACAGCCAGTGCCAGCGATGATGTCGCAGTGGGTAGTGTCGTGTTCCAGGTGGACGGGCGGCAGATCGGTGCGCCGGTGACGGCGTCGCCGTACGCAGTCTCCCTGAACACCACCCAGCTCAGCAACGGTCACCACACGCTGACTGCAGTGGCCACGGATCTAGCGGGCAACCGCGCCCAGGCTTCGGTCGGCGCAACGGTGCAGAATACTGGCCCGGGGGATACGCCTCCAACGATAGCGATCACGACCCCGACGTCGGGTGCGACGGTGTCGGGCACGATCACGGTTAGGGCGACCGCCAGCGACGATATCGCTGTAAGCCGTGTCGTGTTCCAGGTGGACGGGCGGCCGTTCGGCTCGCCGGTGACAGCTCCGCCTTATGCAGTCTCCCTGAATACGACCCAGCTCAACAACGGTCAACACACGCTAGCGGCAGTGGCCACGGACCCGGCAGGTAACAGTGCCCAAGCTTCGGCCACCGTGATGGTCAAAAGCTCCACGCCTCCGGCGCCAAGTGGAGTCCTCTCCATTATTTCTCCACAAGCTGGCTCGACGGTTTCGGGACAGATTTTGATTTTGGGGACTGTTGCCGACGCGGTGCTCAGCATCCAGGTTGAGATCGACAGCGCAAAATTCGGAAGCCACAAACCCAGTACGAAGTGCAACCTCTCCTGGGCTGAACGAGATCATTTACTTTTCCAATGCCCTGTGAACACAACGTTGCTTAGCGATGGGGGCACACACGCTGACAGCAGTGACTCGGAACCTGGTGGGCAACCGCGCCAGCGCTTCGGTCACCGTGCATGTCAACAATGCTGGCGGCGGGGGTGACACACCTCCGACAGTAGCGATCACTGCGCCGTCATCGGGTGCAAAGGTTTCGGGCACAATCGCGATTACCGCCACTGCCGGTGACGATGCGGGAGTGGCGAATGTGGTGTTCCAGGTAGACAGTCGTCCGCTCGGCTCGCCGTTGACAGCTCCGCCGTATTCAGTTTCTCTCAACACCACACACCTCAGCAACGGTCAACACCTGCTAACTTCAGTGGCCACGAACCTGACAGGCCACAGTTCCCAAGCTTCAGTCATTGTAACCGCTAACAATTCCACCACTGGGCCGACCGTGACTCTCTCCCCCGCAACTCTGTCCTTCGGAGCCCAGGTGCTGAATACCACCAGCAAACTGCTGACGGTAACATTGGCCAACGGCAGCAGCACCGCACTGAACCTCACCGGCATTGTGGCGAGCGGGGACTTCGCTGAGACGAATACCTGCAGCGCTACGCTTAATGCAGGAGCCAACTGCGTTATTTCTGTGACCTTTACTCCCACGGCGGTTGGCATCCGAAATGGCGCCCTCACGATCACGGACAACAGCAGCAACAGCCCGCAGGCTGTCCAGCTTACCGGCATCGGGGCCACGAGTGCCAACTCGACAAGTGTCTCCCCCACCCTTCTTTCGTTCGGAACCCAGACTGTGGGCGCAACTGGCGCGGCACGAACTGTGACCCTGAGCAACAGCCCCAGCATCGCTTTGAGTATCGCCAGCATTGCCGCGAGCGGGGACTTCGCTGAGACGAATACCTGCAGCACTACGCTTAATGCGGGAGCCAACTGCGCTATTTCTGTGACCTTCACTCCCACGGCGGTTGGCATCCGAAATGGCGCCCTCACGATCACGGACAACAGCAGCAACAGCCCGCGGACTGTCCAGCTTACCGGGTCCGGCTCTACGGGCACGAAGTCCAGCTGCACCGCTGGGCAGTGGTGTGAAGTACTTCCCAATGGCAGTGTGTCCAGACCAGCCGATAACGGCTGGAACCTGCTGATCTTTAGCCACGACACAGGGAAATTTTATCTGTATGCGAACAGCGGTCTGGCACCGACGGTTACTCCATGGGAAAACGCATTCTGGTCTTACGTGGTGCAGGGTCAGCCAGCCACCAGTAATCCGTGGGTGAAGCTCAGCGATTGCGGTGACACCAGCCAGACCATCATCCGTCAACACAGCTTGTCGCTGGCGGCGGCCATAGGGGCGAGTGATAGCCAACTCAGCTTCAACATACAAGGCGGCAGTCTAGAGGCTACCCAGCTTTCCCCAATCGGGGACCATCTGGCTGGATGATGAAGCGATGAACTATGCCGGCTGTACCAGTCAAGGCGGAAACGGAACGTGTCAAGCGGTGCCAGCATTTTGACCTTGGGGAATCTGGTGCGCGGTGTTCGTCAGGCTGCAGGATATACAGCTGCCGTGTCCCATTTGGGCGGTGCTCCCGGCAACCTAGCCTGTTCCAACCCCACCCTTAACGGTTCTGCATCGAGCGATCATCCACCTTCTCGCCATCCGGTCGGCGCTACGACTTACGACTCTAAGCGCGGTCGCATCTGGCAGGCGTGGGGTTACTCAAGAAAACTGGCGGCTGCAGGATACCTGGTATTTGTGCATTTTCCAGACCGCTTCCTGCTCGGCAGCGCAAATCAGCGCCGGCTGGCATCGTTTGCCTCTATTCACGAGTGGGGGTGCTAATCCGCCAGGTTATGCGGAAAACGCCATGGTGTACGATCCGGATCACGATGTCATCTTCGAATTTGGCGGGACGAATGGGTGCGACGAATGATGCGTATGTCTTCTGTTTAACGGCGGGTGCTGGTGCAGCATGGGGTTGCACCGACCCGGCGAGCCTAAACAAGTGGGTGAAGGTTGCACCGCATGATGGAACCCCAGTTGCTGACGACGCGGTGCGGATGGTTTATGACACGGCAAATCACCGTGTTCTCACGTACGGCGGGACAGCGACGGGTGGTGGCACTCTGCACATCGTGCAGCAATACGATCCAGCAACTGGCGATTGGTGCGTGTCGGATACCAGCCAGGGAGGAAGCAACGCTGCTTCCTGCACTCTGCCCGCGGTGAGCGGCCCTACTCCTCCGGGAATGCGGTTTGCCCCGTGGACGTTCGACAACAAGCGAGGGAAGGCGGCTTTGTATGCGGGGCCTGGCGCTCTCTATACCTATGATCGCCGGCCAGAATCAATGGAGTCTGAGCAGCGTCCCAGGCGGTCCCTCTCTGCCCAGCGATTCCATGAACGGTACCAGCTGGGCTTACGATGACACGCATGACACCTACGTACTTGTCACGGGAGGGTCGTCTCGGATTCCAGACCTGGGAGCTGCCGGGAAGCGCGATTGGCCATTGATGAGCCAATGGCAGTTTCATATCTTGCGTTGTGGACAAAGTCATGGGCCCAAGGCCTGCGCCAGATCGACTGGGTGCCCCGATTCAGCCAGATGCTTCCACCTTTGCTGTCGTACGTAATACGGCCAACGGGGTGGCGTGAAACGGGTTGATCGATGTGGCCTGAGATAAACGGCCCCGGGCATGGCAGGTCTCGGTCACCTTATGGACCGAAGACCTTTGCTTGCCTTCGCTTGATCATACCCTTTCACCTCATCGGCCGCGGAAATCTCTGCCACAAACGCCAAATCTCGACTACTGGCTTAAAAAGCTTGGGCATTAGAATTTGGGCCTAGGCCGCGCAATGACGGCGTAAGAAGGCGAATCTCTTTGTGAACACAGCAGGTCTATTGCAAAAGATAAAGATAATGTTCAGCGTGGTTCAGGATGTTTGTACCTCCGCTAAAACCTTCGCCCAACTCGAAGATCCACAGAATCAGGAGGAATTCACGCACGAAGGCCGCCGGTCCGGTCTGCACTAACCAGTTGCCTACGGGCTCTGACAAGTGCCAACACCAAATTAGGGCAAGGACAATGGTGCCCAACACCATGGAGGCAAGGACGTCGATCGGATAATGCCCGCCGACGTACACCCGCGGAAGGGAAATGAGCACCAACACTCCAAGAGACAGCCACAAGCTCGCGCGCCGGCTCAGCGGCCACAAGCCCGCAGCAACCATGAAATACGCTAGTGTGGCGTGACTGGGGAAAGAGTTAAAGTTCCGGTTCCTCCAAAAATAGGCCGGGTAGAGGTCCTGAAAGCGCGGATTGAGGACAGGTGCCGGCCAGGCAATCCAAGGACGGATGACCAGGGTAATTAGCATCGCTATGCCGAATGCAACGACGATCTGAAACAATCGACCGCGGCGCCACATGGCGCGGGCGTCGTCAATGGTCCAAAATATGTAAAAGGACGCAGCAAAGCTCCAAGTGCTAACAAGATGATTGAAGACGAGAAAGTCGAATATAGTGTCGGAGATTTTGCCGTGAGGCACGATCTGAAACAGCACCTGCATCACTTGGTAGTTCCAATCGGAGAACCAAGGCTCATGCATCATTGGGATGGTATCCAGAGGTCATTACTTTACAACGAACCGCAGCAAGGGCGAGCTTGCTTGGGGTGAATCCGATAGCAAGAGCATCCCCTGACACCAGTTTCTCGAGGGGCGATACTTTTCGAGACTCGAAAGGCCAAAAGCTCGGGATTTGGCCGGGGCTTTGCACAAAACGAAAAGATAATGCTAGCTCCCTCGGTTAATCCCCGGAAGGCTTTTCTAAGGAAATCGATCACCTAACCACGCATTCCACTCTTGATACTGCTGATTGGTCCACGGACGTACCGTGGGGCGGATTCCAATCAGCATTTATTCTCACGGTACTAAAGCCGTTGGTGTGTCACACGGCCCACACTCAGGTCTGAGAAATCCGATTAGCACTGACCTGCAAATCCTTCGCGCACGAGATCATACGACACTTTCCGGTCCTGGGTCTGCGGCCGAGGACGGCGGAGCCAGTAAAGCGAAGCCCGGCCTCAGCCCCCTCATAGCTGTAACAAACTCCCGCGGCGTGCGGTAGCCAAAACTGCTGTGGGGGCGCTCCCGCTGTACTTCTTCCGCCAGGACGTGATCTTCCGACACGCATCGAACAGGTTCTGAAAACCAGCTCACTTCAAACATACTTCCCGCAGCCGTCCGTGGAGACTCTCCACGAGTGCGTGCTGTGTCGCGGCGGGCCTGGACCGCAACGAACCCGGAGTGGGCGCTGGATCTCTGGTGTCCCGCTCGCACAGTGTTTTCGCTTCTTGCGGGGTAGGCTCGGCCCGGCCCGGCCGCCCGATACACCTTAGGCACTCGCTGGCGGTTCACATCTTCTAGCGGCACATGCAGCGTGCCGAAGGAGGGATCGGGTCAGCACACTACCCACGAGGTGGGCCGGACGGCTACTTAAACAGCCATTTCACCGGAAAAGCGCAGGATCTTTGGCCCTAAAGCGCAAAATGTTGCACTCCAAACGGGATGGACCCACGCCCTCAGCCGCAGGTGTTTTGGACAGATGATCAAAGTAACTCATGGCGGTACTTGATTCTAGGCCAAGGAGTTACAAGATCCACAGCCCTTTGGTCACGCGCGTGCACTATGCCAGCTGCAACCCGTATATCCACAACTCGGTAAAAGACTTGGAGGGGAGAAGCATGAAAAAACTTGTCTTTGGATTATCAATCGTCCTACTTTTGGGGCTCTGCGTAGCGCCGGCAATGGCGACCTCCACGCTCGACTTTACGCTCGGTTTCACTACCACGGCTGGCGCTGTCAGCTACGCTGGAGGCCTTAATCCGCTTGTGGGAACGGCCATCCCAGTAGGTAGCGTAACTGGACTAGGCACACCAGCAAATAGCGGAGTCACGGTTCCCATCATTGGTGGAACGCTCGGCTTTAATACGGGGAACTTTTCGGGTTCGACCAGCACCGTGTGGAACTTTTCAAGTGGAGGGACAGTCGCGATCAGTGGCTGTGCCGATATAGACTTGGACGGGGGAGCATGTGATGCGTCGGATGTGAGTGGTCTACTGCTCTTAGGAACCTTCACGGGCACTCCCTCAGTAACTGACTTTGGGGTGTTCGATCTCGCCGCCGCAGTTGGGTTAGATCTAAAGAACCCGGCTTTGCTAGCGTTCTTCGGAATTCCTGCTGGAGGAATTGATAACTTCCTTCTGGATTACAGCTTTACCGCGCCCGGGGCTCCGCCGCCAGGTGCCTTCAGCAGTACTTTAGGCTTGGGCGGCGTCTTACCGAACGCCATTCCTGAGCCGGCGACTCTTACGCTGCTAGGAGCCGGTTTGCTCGGGTTGGGATCCCTGGTCCGCAGGAAATTCATGGCGAGGTAAAGGGCCCGACGAAACACTTGACCTGCCTCTCCTCTTGTGTCCAAGTGACCGAGCGCAAGAACAGCGCACGCTCGGTCACACTTTTTTCTCTTGTCCAGGACACATGGTGAGTGCTCCGACTTGTGCGTCCAGAGGTTGCTGTTCCGGTCTCGCTTGCCGGATAGCGTTGCGCAGCGAACGGTAGTTCGGCTCCGTTCTCGGTGTCTTTCCGGCCAACAAACTTGCTTTGCCGACCCTCCTGGCCACGGGGATGGACGCCGCGAATGTTTTCTCTTCTTTGTGCCGTCAGTAGGAAACGCCTGTCTGAGGGCCTCGATTGTCTCTCCCAGCCTAGGGTAACCGCCCAGCGCCGGTACTCCGATCTGTATCGAAAAGCTCAGAATGGCGACGCAGCGGCGCAGTTTTTCCTCGGCTATCGGCTTATATGGCGAAAAATACGCAGACAGTGGCGAGTGGTATTGCACAGCCGGCGATTGGGGCTACGCTCTCGCGCAGACTGCATTGGGTTTCATGTATTCAATCAGGCTGTGGCCTTCCCCCGCGACTTTGCAAAGGCATTTAAATTGAAGTGGTGGAGCAGGGCGGGCGCATCGCGCGTCGGGAAAATCAACCGCTCCTATGCTAACGGCCGCGCCGCAATGTTGGTTGAAGTGGCGCAGCTTTCAGATATGCTGCATCGGCTTCCTTTTGCTGCCCCGCAGCCTGATAGGCATTCGCCAGCCAAATCTGGGCCCGATAGCCTTTGGGACTCAATTTCGCCGCTTTCTTGAAGGCCGCGATGGCCGCATCATAGTGCCGAAGGTTCATTTCCGAGATACCGAGGTCAAATTGAACTTCCGCGAGGCTTGAATTCAGTCCAATAGCTCTCTGAAAGGCGGTTATAGCCTCATCGTGCCTGTCCATCCTTTGCAGCGTGAGGCCGAGGCTCGCCCAGTCATTCACCGATTTTGGATTGAGCTCAACTGCCTTCGCGAACTCACTTTGAGCTTGCTCTGAGTCGGCCCATGCTAAAGTAAAGCGACCCGAGGCTGCTTCGGGCCGCGGCATCATTTGACAGGGTTTGCACCACTCGCCGGAAACATGCCTCGGCCTGTGCATACTCTCCTTTCTGCGCATAAGCTGCTCCCAGGATCGAATAAACTGCAAGATTGTCGCGATTTGCTTGCCTTAGTGGCTCCAGTTTTCGGATAGCAGCGTCCGCGTCACCACGGCTCAAGGCCTGGCGCGCGGACTCGATCGCGATCGTCTCGCCCCGCATCTGTCGCACCAACCCGAAGGCGAACAGCAAGATAAGTACAATCCAGGAAAAAACAAGCATGCGTCTGCGCGGGGAATCGGCACGGGATCTAAAATCGCGGCCCAACGACGTCCCGATCAGTAGACCACAGGCTAGCCCGCCCAGGTGGGCGCCATTGTCGATGCCCCCCTTCAAAAAGCCGTATGCCAGGTTGTAGCCAGCGAATGCGATGAGACTGCCTAAGGCAAAGATCAAATCTCTCTTGGGGATGGGAAGCTTGCCGAAGTATAGGGAAGCAATGAGCGCGCCGGCCAGGCCGAAGATTGCGCCCCGATGACCCAGCACTCACTACCATCACGTTTCTGCCTACACTGGCAATGCTGCCTGCTAGCCCGGTCAAAACATACGTGGAGAGAAACGGCCATCCGCCGTACAAGCCTTCGGCCCGAAATCCCAGCTGAGACAGACACCACATGTTCACCAGGATATGAGGCAAGCCGATATGGACAAAGATCGAAGTAAAGAGCCGCCACCACTGACCGTCCAGACTAAGCGGAGGGTAGTTGCCACCCCATTTGAGGATCTGCCCACTATTGGGTTTAAACAGGGGAGTGCCTGCCAGCAGCATGAGAGCAAACACCAGCACATTGATCCCAACGAGGACGTAGGTGGGTGATACACGGAACCTAGGCGACGCCGAAGTGCATTCAGGAGACGCGAGCCCGCTCAATACGTCCCTATCGGCTTCGTGAGAGTTGAGCATCTGTTTCCACGGAGTATATGGAAGGCTATATCCTGGCTACCCCTCACTGGGTCGGCGAATGCTCACCCTGTGGAGCCGGTACAGTTCTGGATTAAGCACAGCAGTTCTGACATGCTACAGGTTCGAGCCCGATGGTAACATCAAAGACCTGACGGTCGCTGGAATCAAGCCTCTAAGTCACCATCACTGGTCGATGCTGGTTCAGCGCATCGGCTTCCTGAAGCTGCTTGTCCACTGTTTCGTAATCCCCAATCTAGCTACCTTCGAACAGGCGACGGTAGAGATTCACGAGAGTGCTTCAGGTCGACGTCGGTTCTCGGTGGTGTCGGTGCAGGTCAGAGACTTCGAAAATGATTTCCGGCAGACTACTCCGTCGGGCTGGAGCGGCCAAGGGTCGACGTCTTCTGCCTTTGTTGCAATGCATCGTAGAGCTTGTCCGCGATAAGCTTTTGGCCTTCCGCGCTAGGGTGCCGGTCCCATTCTTCCACAATCATGCGCTTTAGATCTTGGTTTTCGAACCAGTTTTGGAGATTAATTATGTTGAATCCAGCTTTCTGGGCGAGACCAACGTGGAGGTCGATAACATTCTGGGGTGTGTTTTCTCCCGGTGTTCCCAAGAATATGAAGATGGGCTGCACGCCTCGCTGCCGGCAGTCCTGCACAACGGAAGTGTAAGTCCAGGAAATGATATCGGCCTGATAAGGCTTGAAGCGTTTTTCGGCGACGTCCATGGGCGTGCTGCGGTCCACATTCGCTTTGCGCGCCACGTCCTTCAGGTAGTCATAAGGGATGTCTACGCCAGCGCGGACCATTTTGGCCAGGTGGCGAGCGGCAGAATCTTCGTCATTTGCGTGCGCTACATAGAACACTGCATCCGGCTGGAAGTCGAATACCTTGTGCTCGAGAACCCACACATTTTGGGGCGGAGTGTAACCGCCTACCGCGAAGTTCAGAATCTCATACCTGGCGTAAGCGCTATGATTGCCGCTCGCGGTTAAGCCGCGTCTCCAACAAGGACTCAAATGTCTGGTTGTCTGCAACTCCGGAGCCCATCTCCGGCGAGGCCCCGAGCAAGGCATAGCGATAAGTGTTGGGCGGCTTTTTCAGTTCGTAATCCTGATCACGCATGCCCCAGCGGTTGGTGCTGAATGGCTGGCCTTTGAACACGATGCTTGCAAATGGCCGCAGCTGGAAACTGAGAAAGTCACCAGTTGGTTGGCTGCCTCAGTTTCGTTGATATCGGGCCAATGGGTGGGCCGTCGCATGTTGACTTCCCACAACTGGCTGTTGAAACGCTCGGCGCCTATCAGCTCTTCGTAATAGCCCCTGCGCAGGAGTGCTGCGTCGCGTTTGTTCAGACCCTCCACGCGTATGTCGCGAATAGTTTCTTGGACCTTGGCGCCGAACCGGGAATATATAGCAGGATTGTCCGATCAGGAGTAGAACAATGGTCGAGGCCGCGGTGATGCGATGGAGCGGTAGACTTGTCGCTTGGCGCCCGCTTAACTCCGGCGAGGGATTTTCTTGCTGACACAGCCGCGCTCTGTATGCCTGCCGAGCCGATAGCCGCCACAAAGAACACCGGCAGCAACATCAAAGAGGAGACTCACGTTCTTGCCGGCAACATGCAACATGGCTACCCATTCTGAGAGGAATCGGCCGTCCACAAAGACCAGAGCACGCTGATGACAGCGAAGGTACCCGGCTCGCAGGGCAAGGGGCCCATGCTGCCCAAGGTCAACCGGGATTTCCTAAGACTCGCTTGCGACCGTGCTTCGCCTCGTAAAGCGTGTTCGCTACCACCAGTAGCGCCAGCGTGCCCCAGAACAACATGTCCATGGTCAGCGGAAATGTCCCGCGCAACCAGAACCACTGGTAAGAATGAAGCAGCCAGGTGCAGGCAAACACGAGAATGGTTGAGAGCACCAGGGCCGTTGTGTTCCCCCATTTCTTGAGCCGGAAATAGCCGGGATAGAAGAACAGCTTCATCATGAAGTCTTTCCAGTAGATGTTTATCCGGCGCCAGAAGTCGGTGAAGCTGGAAGATAGAAAATACCGGTGATGAGTCTCCGGCAGGTGGAATCCGAACAAATGCAGGATTCCGACGGTCAAGTGAAACAGTCCGGAAACGCGCAGATAGAGTCGCAAAGTTGGAGACGATGTACCGAACCAGAGTGGAAGCGCCGTACCACCTCCGCAGGTGAAAGGTCGACGCGTAGTTATAGACCAATCGGTAGAGGATGAGCTGGAAGACACCGCGGAACATCCATTCCACTCCTCGCTGGTAGATCTCCTGATGGTCCGCGTCGTAGTAGGTGCGGCGAAACATCTTGTAGTCCACTACCGGGAAAAGCGGAAAAACTACGTTCGGCAGCAGGAAGAAATAGGAGAGAGTAGCCGGGATGCTGACCGGAGTCTTGTCGTGCCGCAGATCGTAGAGGTACACGATCAAACGGAACATAAACATGGATCCCAGTACCGGCCATATGCACTCTTAGATACGGAGCATGGAACACCTTATCGATCGCGCAGCAGGGCCAGGAACGCACCTGTCGTGAGCAGCAGGCTTACCCGCGCGGCAAACGGGATCGGCAGATGGCACATGCCGATCAGAGACCAGCCCGATACCGACCAGCCACGCCGCCGACGACCAACCGAAAACCGACTGGAGTGCCAGTAGGGAAAGCAAGAGGAAGAATGGCAACCGGTAGGGAAGCGGCAGCAAGTGATGAATAAAGAATCCTAGAAACGATAATGATCGCGATCGCCTGGTAGAAGGATTCGTTGCCAACTTGAATTCGCGTATGAGCAAGGTCAGCAGGGCCAGTTCGAGCGATATTGCTATGAACTTCCCGGCATCTCGCCTGCTGGCGATAGCCTCGTCGAACCACTCTGAGGGTGAACCTCTGGCCAATGAGGTCCAGGACCAATCCGCCCACTAGGATGGCGAGGGTAGCGCCGATGAACCCAATTTGAGCCAGGACTGAGGTTCCAAGTGGGCGTTTCCACCAAGAGATCCGGCCCCGACGACGATGCTGGCACAACGCCGGCCAAAATCAGGTAAATGGGAAGTTCTTCACGGGTAAGCGCCTTTTCCTTGATCGGAGCGTAAACTGTGCTCACGATTCGCACCGCCTTTCCTGCTTCCGTTAAAGACCAAGCCAGCGAGCGATGATGTTTCGTTGCATTTCAGAGGTTCCCGAATAGATTGTGCTCGCGACGGAGTCACGGAGGGCACGCTCCACCTCGTAGTCGGCCATAATCCGTATCCCGCCGAAAATTTGCACCGTTGCGATTGCAGTTTTCAGCAACGATTCGCTCACGAACAGCTTCGCGATGGAGGCGTCCAGCGACACGCCGCGAGTCCGGTCCAGGCGCGAGGCCGCACGGTAGGTAAGCAGGCGGGCCGCTTCCAGGTTTATCTTCATGTCGGCGATGCGATGCGAGATTGCCTGGAACTTGCCGATCGCCTTGCCGAACTGAGTGCGCACGCGCGCGTACTCGATCGATTTCTCTAGGAGGCGTTCCATCGTTCCGATATGGCTGGCGAATAGGCACGTTCGTTCCCAATCCATGGAGTGGGTGAAAAGGTTGCGCCAGCACCAATGCCGGCGAGGATGGCATCTCGGGGACATGAACGTCATCGAACGACAGTTCGCTGATCCAAGATGTGCGCAGTCCCATTTTTTCGAACTTCGGGCCGGCTTAAAAACCGGGCTGTCCCTTGTCCACCAGAAATGCGGTGACTCCGCCGTGGTAACCCTTCTCTGCATCGGTGATGGCAAACACCAATGCCACATCTGCTACCGGTCCATTCGAACTGAACGTCTTCGCGCCGTTGATGCGAAAACCGTCGCCATCGGGCACGGCTTTGGTCGACATCGCAAAAGCATCTGATCCGGAACCAGGCTCGCTCATCGCATTGACCGCGATCCAGGGTTCCGTCGCAAAGGACGGTAGGTAGCGGCGCTTTTGCTCCTCGTTGCCGAACTTCCATACGGGGACTAACGCAGGCCAGCAAGTGAGCGCATATGCTGAAAACACTAGGCCGCTGTCGTGACAGCCATACCCCAGCGCTTCCAAGCGCAATCGCGGTGGACAGCGGATCGAGCCCACCGCCACCGTATTCCTCCGGTACCGCCAGGCCTTGCAGTCTCATTTGCCCGCACTTGAGCCAAAGGTCGCGGGGAAATTGCTGCTGCCGGTCTCTTTCCAGAACTCCCTGGTTAAGCTCTTGCTGAGCAAAACGGATGATCTCCTTGCGCAGGATGGTCTGCTCATCCGAGAAGGAGAAATCCATTAGGCGATCTCCTTCAGGCCCTGGTAGTCGATCTTGGCGGTGGAGGTTTTGGGCAGAACCTCCTGGATCGAGAAAAGATCAGGTACCATGTAGCTCGGCAAATTCTCCGAGCAGAAAGCGCTTGAGCTCGATAATCGATGGCCGCGCGCCGTCCTGGCAGCTCAGGAATGCCTTGATGCGGACGCCGGTGTCTTCGTCCGACAAGGCGATTGCCGCGGCTTCTTTCACCAGTGGGTGACGATAAAGAGCTGTCTCGATCTCTCCCAGTTCAATACGGAAGCCTCTTTTCTTCACCATACGATCGCGGCGACCGATGATGGTGTAATTCTCCATCGGCTCCTCCACCACGATGTCTCCTGTCCTGTACCAGCGCCGGCCTGCGGCATCTTGCCAGAAACGCACGCGCCGTGCGTTCCGGCAAATTCCAATAGCCGAGCATCACACCCGCCCCGGCCACGCACAGTTCTCCTTCCTCGCCCCGCTTGACGGTTTGACCTTGCTCGTTCACCACTTTGGTCTCCACGTGCGAACAAGTTTTGCCGATGGGAAATGGTTTAATTTGATCCTCCGGAATGCTGGCCGGAAGCTCGAAATAAGTGCACACATTCGTTTCGGTCGGGCCGTACAAGTTGAAGTATCGGGGATGCGGAAGAAGAGCTTTCAGGGCACGCAGATGTCTTGAGGGGGAACACTTCCCGCAAAGTGCACAACCCGCAGCGACTCATAATTGTACTGCGGAATTTTTCCGTACTGTGCGAGCAGGCTGAGAATCGATGGAGTCGAATACCAGATGGAGATCTTCTGTTCGGCAATCACAGGCGCAAGTTTGGCCGGATCTTTGCCCAGTTCTTCGCCGATCAGTACTAGTGTGGCCGCGTGCTTGATCGGGCACATAGAGATCCAGGATGGAGAGATCGAAATGAAACGGGGCGTGGGAGGAGAAGCGATCATCCTGGTTGGGTTGAAACGCTTCTGAACACCAGTGGACATAACTCGTCGCATTCTCGTGCGACAGCATTACTCCTTTGGGTTTGCCTGTCGAACCTGAGGTGTAGAGGATGTACGCCAGGTCACCAGGCGAAGTGGCGACCGTATCGGCCGCTGGGGCGGGATCGTCTTCCTGCTCGCGTGCCAGGGTCTCGTTAAGAACCGGCCGCCGCCAACCTTAGCGAGAAAAATTGGATTTAGAATGCTTCCGCCCAGGCGATTCAACTCGGCCTGCAGCTTTTCTGTGAAAGCTCTCTCCATGACGACCGCTCGCACAGAACAGTCATTCAAAATATAGGCATTGCGCGACACCGGGGCAAACGGGTCCACCGGCACGTAGGCTGCGCCCGCCTTCAGCACACCGAAGATCGCAGCCACCGAGTCGATGGATTTCCTAACATAGATTCCTACCCGGTCTCCACGGCGGACGCCAAGGTGGATCAGCCGGTCTCGCACGCGATTGGAAAGGACTTGCAGATTCTCGTAGCTGATCGCTGCAGCCTTCGGTTCCACGACGGCGTCGTGCTGCGGTCGGCGGTGCGCAGCTTCGTCCAGAAAATGGTGGAGCGCGTGCTGATTCGGCATCTTTTCCCCCTAAGGCGACTTCTGGCGTTACAACTTCGATTGAACTAAATTCGTAATGGACGTGATGTTGTTAAGGTGCTCGACATCGGCCTCGTGCGCTTGCACTTGAATCTTGAAGCGTTCCTCCAGGAACGCCACCAGCTTCAGCGTGGCTAGCGAGTCGAGAATGCCGCCGGTGATGAGTGGTGTTGAGTCAGTCAGTTGTTCCGGGCTCTCGCCAGGAAGGAACTCCTTGAGGATGAATTCCTTTACGTCGTCACGTATCTCTGCCATTTAGGGGACCTTCGGCCCGAAGTTGTTGGAATTTCGCACACTCACGACAGCAATCCGGATGCCAGTTCAGCACGAACAGACTCCAGCGTCGTGCCGGTCCCCGCTTAGGCAAGGGCAGGAGAGCGCTATTAGTTCAATCAAAACAGGAGGTTAGCTCGTCGAAAATGGGTCGAGCAGCAATCCCTCGGCAAAGTAAAGATGTCAATGACAAGGGGCAAATCTCCTTCATACGAATGCAAACTTTTGCACATTATTTTGCACATTATGTGGTTCAGATCATGGCCCGTGGCGACATTTCGTTTGAGGACGGCTACGTAGTGCATCGGCTGGGCGCCGGCCACCGAATGACTGCGCCAGTCTCCATTATGAACTGGAGCACCTGGAGGTGGCACCTCCGTGTTCCACACTTCCTGGGCCTGCATGTCCCGCAGCTGCTGTACATCCTCGTCGGGTTTTTCATCCGCCGACACGAGAGGTAGAGTGCCCGCCAGAAGACAACCACTGTTCTTGCTCCTTTCAGCTGCTTATGCTGCCTTCATCCCTACTCCACATCTAGGTTCAAGCAATGCACGGAAGGGCCCTTCTGCGAATGTGAGAACTGGACTCCAAGACCCACGCGAAATCCGAGACCCACACCTGCCGACAAATCTGTGACCGCCAGATTCGGGGACCGAGCTGGTACTATACTTCGGCTGCCATTCCCTGGCCCGAGGTTACCGAAAGGCATCCATGGTCGCAATTGTTTCCGGCTTGCCCCGTTCGGGCACTTCTCTCATGATGCAGATGCTGGCTGCGGGCGGCATGCCCATCCTCTCCGATGGTGAACGCCGGGCTGACGTCGACAACCCACGTGGCTATCTCGAATGGGAACGCATCAAGCAGCTCCCGAAGAACCCTGCCTGCATTGCCGAAGCGGAAGGCAAGGCAGTAAAAGTGATCTCCCAGCTTCTGCTTTCGCTTCCTCGCGGACCACGAGTACCGGGTCATTTTTATGCAGCGGCCGCTGCCTGAGGTGATGGCGTCACAGGACGAGATGCTTCGCCGGCGAGGGACTTTCGATCCGAGTGGGGACAATTCCGTAGTGGCGCGAGCGTTCCGGGATCACGTGTACCAGAGTCGACGCTTGGTTGAATAGCAAACCCAACGTGAAGGTGAGCCGAGTGCAGTACCACGATGTCTTGCGCAAGCCCCACGAGACTGCTGAGAGCGTTACGAAGTTTTTGCAGGTCACCCTGGATGTCGAGGCCATGGCGCGACAAGTGGACGAGACGCTTTACCGGCAACGCCGTAACTAGCTGGGACAGCTCTAGCCGGGCGCTCCCGTCTCCTCGAACTTCCTCGCATGGAAATTCTCTATGTCGGTTGTTGTGCCAGCGCCGCGATTTTGAACTCAGGGCAGGTCCCCGGGATGTACTCCGGCGACATTGGTTTCTGAGGTTTACCCCTGATGTCGGTTTCCTTCGAGGAACTGTTGATGCGGCTTTATGACTGGCTGACTTGCTCGGATCCCGTCGGCCACGCGGATTTGATCTTTGCTCTGGCAGGCCGGGGAAGTCGGAAGGTCTTTGCGCTGGAGCTCTTCTCGCAAATACGAGCTCCCAGGCTCTTGAGCGTCGGTCGGTTTGAAATCCGCCGCTTTGCTAGGCTACCACCCGTGCCACTTCCTTTGGACTTGTTGCAAATAGCTGCGCCGGTTTCACCGCCCGACCGTCATTTCTTCGTCAGCTTTAACAACGGTGAGGTTGAGGTGGGGCGTGTTCCCCGTGGTAGATTTGGAACGCTGAGTGAAATCCGCGCCCTTGCTGCCTGGTTGAACGAGCATCGTGACGTGAGCTCACTGTTGGTTGTCAGTAGTGCTACTCATCTCAGGCGCGTACGGATGTGCTGTCGTGCCCTGCTGCCCCGTCGGATCCAAATTCTCGTGCTGGGGGTGCCGAATGAACACCCTTACTTGAAGCGGGATCGATGGTGGCAAAGCCCCACGGCAAGGGCCCTGGTGATATCCGAACCAATGAAGCTGCTGGTTTACCGGATAGTGCTCTCACTGAAGCGTGTAATTGAATTGCTAATCCATTGTCAGCGAGGGATCGTCCGCAAGCGATGTGCAAGGCTCGCGCTAAAGACTGTTGAACGAAGCCGCTCCGCGTGAGCCGCTCCCAAAGCCGCTGGTAACATCGAAGATTTACACTGAGACACGGTAGAGCCCGGTGGCAATATGTAGCGGAGGCATCTGTTGGCGATCGCATCAAGCGGCGAAGTTCCTCAATCTGGAATTGATACCGGCAGCACTGGGTCTTTGGTTCTGCCGGACTATTGGCGATGGCTGGCTGTTCTGCTTGCGGCCTCTTATCTGGTCATCTTCGGTTTGTTCTGGCAAACCGTAACATCGATGGTCAGAACTTGGTATTCCAGCAGAACCTTCTCTCACGGTTTTTTGGTTTTCCCTCTTTTTCTGTATCTCGTCTGGGTCCGTCGAGGACGCTTGCAGCACTCCGTCCAACACCTAACTATTGGGGGCTGCCGCTCCTCGTGGGGTTGGCGGCCGTCTGGCTGCTGGGAAATCTGGGTGAGGTCAGAGTGGTTCAGGAGTTCGCCTTGGTCGCAATTCTGGTGGCACTAGTGTGGGCGGCCCTGGGAACGGCCGTCGTTCGCGCCTTCGCTTCCCTTTGGCGTTTCTTTTCTTTTTGGTTCCCTTTGGATCGAGCCTAATTGGTCCATTGCAAGACTACACCGCCTGGTTCGCGCTCAATGCGCTCTTGCGTTCAAACGTACCGGTGGTTCTGGAAATCGTACGCTGTCTGTTCCCTCCGCTGCCTGGACAGTTGCCGAGGCGTGCAGCGGAATTCGCTATTTGATCTCTTCCGTGGTGCTTGGCCTGATCTATGCATCGGTTGTGTATCGTTCACGTAAGCGACAGCTGATGTTTGTTTTAGTTGCTTCGATCGCGGTACCGATCGCTGCGAATGGGGTGCGGGCATATGGCATCATTCTTCTCGCATATCTTACCAACAACAGGCTTGCAGTTGGTGTCGATCACATCGTGTACGGCTGGTTATTTTTCATCGTGATCCAACTGGCACTCTTTGCCATTGGCCTCTACTGGCGTGAGTCGCCCCGTCATGAAGATAAAAGCATCTTGGTCCATCCAGCCATTGTGGCCGTATTGCCAACCGAGCCTGTCCCGTCGACCAAGGCAGCACTCATCGCGGCGATCGCGGCGGTCGCCTTGGTGGGGTTGCACCGCTTGTTAGTGCACATTTGTGGAACCGAGCAACAGCCTTCGCCGCTGGCTGGTCAGAGCCAACTGTGGATGTCCGCCTGCCTTGGCAGCCAGCAGCGACGTACGATGCCAGCTGGGCTCCAGATTTGCAGGGTGCCGAAAAGGAATTTAACCAAAGCTATAAAGCTGGGCAACGCCGGGTCGACTTGTACTTGGCTCTCTATTCAGACCGTCGCGGAGTGGAGTTGGTGGACGGATACAACTTACTGGCTAACCCCCGCTTGTGGTCGGGCGAAGTCGATGGCTTCGAGGGCGCCGTCATCGACGGTCAGGCTATTAGGGTCCACCGAAGCCTGCTCCAGTCGGGCGTGGCCTCACGCTTGGTGTGGACCTGGTACTGGGTCGGTGGGGAGTACACTGCAGATCCTAGGCGTGTTAAGTTTCTTCAAGCAAAGGCGCGATTGTTAGGAAGTTCGGCCAGTGCGGCAGTGATTGCTTTGGGAGCCGACTTCCAAGAGGAGCCTTCTGAAGGGGAACGAACCCTGCAGGACTTCCTTTCACACACATCTCTGTCAGCGGCGCTCCACCCGCGTCTGAGTTCACAAGGGCGACACAATACTAGTGGGACCAGGGGCCTCTAACTGCGACGAGCCCGGCATGGTTTTCAAGACAGAACCTGTTGTCTACGAGACTCCAAACACCTCGAAAGTCCTCGCTGAACTACGGGTTTGCCAGCAAAACCGCCGGATTACGTCCCCTCGAGGTGTGGTAGTCCCTAGCTCGGAGTGAGGAGCCGAGCAACCGACCTTGCCGGAGGGGCAGTGAGAGCTAAGGTCGGATGTAAACCTACCCTCGCGACCGGCAGACTACCGGCTCCATTGCCCGGTAAGGACAAGGTATTCAGCCAAAGGTATAAGGTCAGGAACGCTGAAGGGACTTGTACGTGGCGCTCAACGCAGAGCCGCCACGCTCCCATCACCTCATGGTGACCGCTCACGGAATCTTCTTCATTGTTGACAACCGGTGCTACGAATGCTAACCGGATCATGAGCAGCAGTTCGGCTGGCGCATATTCGGTGACAAATCTTCCGGTTGGCCAATACGAAGTTACGGTAAGGAAGGCGACCTTCAAGAGCTCCCATGAGCATGAAGATCAGCGTCGCTGATGTGTTCACTGTTAATGTTCAGCTCGGGTGGGCATTATTACAGAAGGAATAAAGGTAATTTTCTTGCAACAATGAATTGAGTGGCCCCTGATTTCCGCGCGATGGGTTGCTGACGACCAGTACCGAAATAAGACAGGACAAAAGGCGGGCAATCCTAAGCGAACTTCGATTCCAGCCATCACGCTCACTGACCCGGCTGTTGGTGTTCTTAACGCGACCGGTGCAGCCCTTCATGGCAGCCAGCGCACAGGGTAATCAGGTTCAAATCGTTATCCGAGCCCTGCTGACTGCGTAGTTGCTTGTGGTGGACCTGCAGGTTTTGTCTGGAACCACAGACTTGGCATCGCCAGCCATCTCTTTTCATGACCCGCTGACAAAGTTGCTTGTATAGCTCGGGATCTAACGGTATGCGTGGTCGCTTGGGTTGAAGTCGATTCATGATGCTTTCTGGATTTCCTGGGACAGAAATGCCTGTCGTTGTTCACCAGGCAGGAACTTGAAGAACCGTGACATGGACTGCAGGAGCATTCGTGGGTCCTCATTGTCGAGGTTCGCCCCCGCCAGAAAGTCCGCGCAGATCATCTCCAGACAGTAGCCTCGGGACTTGTCCGTGCCCAGCATCAAAGCTGCCGTCTCAATCGCCTGCTCGACCACCGGAATCTGGGTCTTGTACAGCTTGAAGTAGATAATCTCCCACGGTTCCGATTCCCGCCCCGTCAGTTCCTTCTCCACTTCCCGCTTGAACTGATCCTTCGGCAGTGAGCGCGCCTTGTGCAGCCAGGTTGCACAATCGAACTCCTGCCCATCCCTCCTGGCCACTTTCGCCAACTCCAGTCCCTTCGTCCATCCCACTTCCTTCAGTTCCTTTCTGGCCTGTGGTGGCAGGTGCTCATGGATCGACATGAGGTAGTACGCCTTCCGCCTGGACTCCGGGAACCGCCTCGCCAGAAACTCGTCAAACGACTTCAGTGTCTCCAGCCGCCAGTACTGACCCGCCCGCACTTCACACAGGTATCGTCCCAGTTCTACGAACCGGGTGTCCCGCTCGGCTTCAGACCTTCGCTCCCAGGCCAGGATCTCGTCGATCTTGGTCAGAACGAACAGGGCCCGTTTGCGATTGAGCTTGGGCAACATGGGCGGAATCCTAGTACGTAAGCTCGTCAAGCCAACCAAGGTCGTCTGCTCCTGGGCGCCGCACCAGCGCCGCTTCGGTCAGATCCGGCCGCCCCAGGCACAGCCCTATATAAGGACAGCTGGTGCAGGGGTTCTGGGGGAAGCGGATACCACTGTGAGGCAGGAACTCGGCCGCTTCGATCCGTCGGATCGAGTCCTGAACCAGGTGGCCGAACTCTTCGCGCTGTTCGTCGCTGATGGTTGTCCGGAAGTACTGAATCTCGACCAGCCGCTTGCGGACAAATACCACCTGAGCCACGTCTGCGATCCCGGTGACCCAGGAATAGCAAACCAGCTGAGGATCCAGGGCCAGCAATCCGGCAGGTTCCTCCGGATAGCGGCTGGCAGTGGTCTTCCACTCGAGCAGGCAGCGGGTGCCGTCGAGCTCTCCGATGGCATCGACGTAGGCCACGAAGTCGTTCTGCCCGGCCAAGGGCTTGGTGAATTTGATCTGCAAGTTGCGCCGAGGCTGGCGGATGCGAATCCGATCGTCCTGGGCGAAGCGATCAAGCAGCTGCACGCCCGACTGCAGCATGCGGTCCCAGCTGTCCCGCTCGGAATAGTGGAGACCGCTGTCCCGGTGAGTGGACCACTCCCGGTAGAGCACCGCGGCGGCATCCTGCCGCTGGAAGTAGGCAGCCACGGCTTGTTCGAATGCCCGGCCGAACAGCATGGCCGCCCGGGTGTCTTTCTCCTTCCAGCCATCGAGGTAGCGATGCTTGTAGCGGCGTGGGCAGGACAGATACTGGCTGATCTGGGTATAGCTGTAGGTCATGAGGAGACCTCGGACTGTACTGGGATCACTGTCAGCAAAGACCGGAGAGTTCTTCCCACCGGGCCGCCGGCGCGAAGCCGTCGAAGTTGAGGACGGAGATGCCATGCACGGTGACTTCGCTGACCTTGACCACGCCCCACAGGTCGACCAGGGCCTTGTCATCGATCTCATTCCTTCCCAGCAATTCGGCGTCGTAGCCGAAGTCGCGCAGGAACCAGCTCAGCTTCCACATCGCCCTGGGTGTGCAGTACAGGCGCCCGGTCATGAAACACCCGGTCAGATGCTTGGGCTTGAGGACGGCGAAGCGGATCTCGTAATAGGGCTTCTGCTTGTGCCAGCGATACTGGGCTCGATCCACCCGGACCAGGAAGATCCCGTCCGGAACCGAGTGAATGGCCGACACATCCGCCGGGCGGAGAGACTCGAAATAGCGCCTCATGCTGCACCTTCCTTGTTGCCGAGATAGCTGTTGAGCTGGCAGAGCAGGGCATTGCGGTCTTTCTCGGCCCAGTCGGCCAGGTGAGCGACGAAGGCTTCGACCTGCTCGCGGGTGGCTTCGCGGAGGGTCTTGGTGCCGCAGAAATCGACGGCGTAGGACTTGACGAGGTTGGCATCGAGCTGGTGCTGGCGGATCAGCTGGCAGAGGCGGTCGCGGACCTTGGGTCCGCCGTAGTTTCCGTTCTTGCCATTGACCGGCTGGGGCGGGAGCTTCTTCGACTCCCGGGAGGACGGAGCCGGTTCGGCAAAGGAGCCGATCTCCTCGACCGAGCAGATGCCGATGCCGTAGGCCTTGCGCAGGGCCCGGTTGACCGCCCGGGTCTCGGCCACCCGCATCTCGGCGCCGTGGACCAGGGGAGAGACATTGGAGGGATCGGCATCGCCGTAGCCGACGAAGCCCTTGCAAGTTTGCGATTTATAAATGACAGCTTTGAATGTCCAACGGCAAGCAGTTTGTTCGCAGAATTCTTCGACCGCCTCGGTGTGGACGCCGCAGCAACGCCTGCGAGCAGCCAGGCCTAGGAGCCCCACGTGTGTGACATACCATCGGCCGTTTAGGATTTGCAGATCACCTCGTTTCACAGAAAATCTGTAAGCCTTGAGCAGAACTTCGAGTTGCTCGGCTTGAATGCCGCGGACTCCTTGGGGCCAGATCTTCCTAGCTGCGACGAACTCACGCTGGATCCGTTTTGATCGCCTCATTAACGTCCCCCCTTTCTTCTTAGTGTACATTATTATTATACAGTCTATACTTATACTGTAGTACAAAGAAGATTCTTGGGATGACTGGATCGAGCGTAGGTTTAGAGCGTGGCTGAGGTCAGAGTTTTCGGTTTCCGCGTCGGGCTTCAGCTAGTGAGGCGGTCGCAACAAAGCTGCTCATGCTGATTCCCTCACGCTTCGCCGCTTGTGCGATTTCCTGCTGCTCTTCCGCAGTGTAGTAGGAAGTGATGGCCTTCCTAACCACTGCTGACAGCTTTCGTCTGCTGAAGGATGGGGATTTTGCCTTCACGTCCGTCATCGTAACATCTTCGCCGCGCGTAATCTCGATTCTCATTTCCGCGGAATCGTTGTAAGCAACCGCGTGGAATCACCGGTTGTTCCTGGCGTCTGATAGGCAAACGGAGTGGAGGAAACGGCGGAAAACGACAGGCACGCGGTGTGAGAGCGGGGCGCAGATCACCGAACCACATTGTTTGACATGTTTCAGCACTAGAACGCGGAGATAAGGAAGCTGGGGCCGCCGTACTGTTGGCAATCAGCAAGGAGTTTGGCAAGTCCGTAGATTGGTTGCTAACAGGGAAGACACACATTGAATCAAAAAAACGGGCCCCCAAAAATCCGGCGGAATTCGAATAGTTTCGTCGCCTAGGCGGCGGCAGTGAAAAGCCGTTCAATCCAACCGCGTGAAATCACAGGAGTCGGAGTGCGCCTGTTTTGCAAGGAAGAGGTTGGAAGTTCTGGGAATTTTATCCGGTTTTTTGGGATTGCACGTTGCGTCGCATTAGCCTATAGTCCTATTGTTCAACCGTGCAGTTCGATATTCCTCGACTTTGTTTAACCCACCGAAATGGGCTTCTGTCGTGGCCCCAGCTAATTATATTTAGCGCGGCAATCTGTTTTATATGCCCGACATTCAAGCCTCTGGCTTGAACTTCGTCAATCATGCGGGGCAAACAGTGCGCGCTGATAAGGAGGGGCTTTGAGGAAGCCTCCACGTTGGACCACGACAAGTACTTCTGAGCGGGAAAGTAAAATCATCGGAACTTCTGGCGAACTCTTCGCCGACGGCTCTGTGATCGAGTTGGTCTCTGCAACCGGGAATCAGCTCGATGTACTGTTGTGGCAAAACAATCGCAAGAAAATTGCTCCGCAAATTGAACATCGCGAAAGGATTTATAAAGCGATTGATCTCGACGAAAGCTTGCGCAGGGCTATTCGTTTTCCAAGTAGCGCGGACGCTTATGGGACAAACAAAGAGCTCTTTGCTCAAATCCGCATTCTCTTCGAGCGGTACATCGGTCTAACTTCGCCCGAAGGCGCGCTGCTGACTGCTTGGGTCTGCAGCACTTGGTATCCGGATTGTCTGTCGAGTCCGCCCACTCTCATAATTTCCGGCCCTGAAACGGGCTCCGCGATTATTTTGTTCCGCCTGCTTAGTTGCCTCTGCCGTCGTTCGTTGGTGCTGGCAAAGTTAGATCGGACTGCTCTCCTATCCTTGGTGTCACTGCAACCCACGCTTCTGGTCAATCAACCTGGCGGGTCCCTGAAGATTCTAGATCTCTGGAGAACTTCCAACCACCGCGGTGTTTATGTTGTCCTACGTCGAGGTAAAGTTCAAAGCCTCGTGGGGTCGAAAGCACTGTTCGTCGGGATGGAGGACACATCGACCGACGAGGCAATTCATCTTACGCTGCCCGCGCTGCACCAACTTCCACCACTCGACGATAGGTGTGAGGCCGAGATCGCCAAACGATTTCAGGGGCAACTTTTAATGTACCGCCTGCGCAATTTTGCCAGAGTTCTTACCGGCCGTCACCGGGTGGCAGCAGACTTTCCCACGACTGAGCTTGCGCAAAATTTAACCAATTGCGTGCAGAATGAAAATGACATCGTGCAAGCAATGGCTACGATCCTGCACCGTCAGATTCTCGATGCTCGGGCTCAACGCTCCTGCGATGTGAGCACCGTGATTGTTGAAGCGGTTTGGGCTCCCTTGCACGAAGCGACGGAGATCAAAATCAGCGCGCTCGCCGAGCGGACCAATGCGTTGCTGCGTGTTCGCGGGGAGAACCTGGTTTACAGCGCGGTGGAACTTGGGTGGAAACTGAGGAATCTGGGCCTCAATCGCCACCGAAATGGCGGCGGGATGGTTTTGCAGTTTTCGCAGGCTAACAAGGTTCTCATTCACCGGCTAGCGAAGCAGTTCGGCCTGAATCTGCCTCTCAAAATCGGGTGTACGAATTGTGTTCAGCGAGAAACGCCGGCTACCTAGGAATGCAGGGTATGTATGGTTTGTAGGATTTTTGACAGTAATCCATCCGGGAGGAGAAGATGCCAACTCGAAAACCCCATTTAAACAGAGCGGAACAGGCTCGATATCTTATGACGCTTCGCCAGTTGCAAGCTTCCGGAGTCGAGATCCCTGATGATTTGCTCGAAAACTCGCGCGCGCTGAACATCACCGTGGCTAGAGGGCCCGCAAGCTCTGTCTTCGATTCGTCGAGAGGGACTTTCTACACCATCTCGGTGCGTCTGGTGGCTGAGCAGCCCTGCACTCTATTGGGTTGCCGGATCCTAACAGACTGGGACGACCACATCGTGCTGCGTAGCTTCGATGAGGAAAGGCCGGTTTGCAGGCTCGGTCCATTGAGTTATTGGCGAGCAGAAGTGCTGAATCAGCGGTTCGAAAATGGACTTCGATTCGATCGTCGAGGCGATTGGTTCGAAGGTATGATCCTGGCCAACGGTCTGAGACCGATTCCGGAGAAACATCTCGACGGCGCAATTGTGCCTTTTCAATTGACCTTCGAAGACGTATTTGGGGAGGAGATCATCGAGACTGCAAAGCTATCCGTGGCCCGCACGGGGAAACAACGACCCGCCGAGCAACGGGGAGCCGGCTTGTATGGCCCGAGCAGAAGTGCAGAATCCAGGCGCTTGGCCGCACACGGATACTTGCGCAGAAGCGAGCGACATCCTGCCGTCCCTGATTATGGCGATCACGCTTCAAGCTTACTGAAATACATAGAGGATCGTGAACGGATTCGAGCGGAAAACTAGGAGACTGCACGGGTGACTGGCGCGGAAGCTGGACCGCTTTGTCCGAGGTCTCGGCGATACGAGGCTGGGCGAAGGGAGCACAACCGATAAGCGCCGCAATCGGACGGTGTCGAATGGATGGGGGCGCAAGTATCGGACCGCGCAACGCGCGTGCGAGCTTGTCCTCGCGGGAGATCCTCGAATCGGGAAGGTACCTGGAGCGCGCCGCGCCTCGAGATCGGGGGCCAAGCAGGCGGCAAGATCCCCGAAGCGGGCGGAACTCCCCAAGGATACCGGGAAAGCACGTGCGAAGTCGTGACGAGTGTGAAAAGCGATCCGAGGTTGAGATCTCGCCCGGGCGCAGCGGGAAAACGAATCCGTAGCGGTTCTTATCTGTTCCGGGGATCGGCCAAAAATTCACCGGAGCTGCTGATGGGGGGAAGGCTAGGATAAGGAGAATGATTCCTCCAACCTACAAACCGAAGAAAAAATTCATGCAGCTTGCGATCGCGGAGGCAAAGCGCGCACGCGACCGGGGCGACTATGCCATCGGTGCCGTCATCACGCAGCTCATCGGAAATCGGGAAGTGGTGATCGCATCGGCCGGCAACCGGGTAAAAACTTCGGGTTCATCCATCAAGCACGTGGAGCTTGAAACATTGAAATATGTCTCCTCTGGCTACGGCCGGTACCTACCGGATTTCGTGTTGTATTCCACTCACGAACCTTGTGCTATGTGCGCGGGTGCTTGCGTCTGGTCTAAGATTGGAGCTGTGGTGTTTGGCGTTTCCCAGGAAGACATCACCGCTTACGGCAACAAGCACGGTACTGAACAATTCAAATGGCGTGCTTGTCTTATTTCGTGCAAGTTCGTCCTCGAAAAGGGCGGTCTTTACATTCCCGTCTTCGACGGTTTTTTGAGATTGGAGTGTCAAAAGTTATTCAGATATCGAGCATCACAAACCAATCCTTCCCGCTCGTGTTGAACAGGCTTCCTTAAGGATCAGTCGGGAGTTTGTGAAGAGTGTTGAATGGCTGCCGACAGTGGAAGCGTAGCGGCTCGGATACTATTAATCGCACACTCTTGGCCCATGTCCAGGTGCCAGTCACCAGGAGATGCACGAAGCTGGTTCAGCGCTGAGCGGTGATCACGATGTCCAGGGGTTGAATACCGCGACGTCTGTAACAGCGACATCCTTCGTATTGCGGGTCACCAGAGTAAGGTTGTGCTGCATGGCTGTGGCGGCAAGTAATCCATCGATTACTGGGAGTGGAGATTTTCCGCCGAGTGCCTTTGCCGCCATCCGTCCCCAGCGATCGGCGACAGCTTGATCAATCACTAGAATGCGGCCCGCAAAGCGAAGAACGAGGTCGTGGTCTAGCCAGGTTTCCAGAGAGGCACGCCGAGACGCATGCGGCAAACAAGAGATGCCCTTGCGAATCTCACCCAAGGTGAGGACACTCAGACAGAGCAGACTTTCATCCGTCGCATCGATCCACCCCGTGACCGCAGGGTCCGGTTTCGGCTTTACGAGTTCGGAGATAACATTGGTGTCGAGCAGGAATCCGCTCACAGGTCAACCATCCGACCGTAGTCTGGCGTCCGTTCCAGATCGATTGGCACCTTTGCCAGAGGCGATTCGGCAAAGAACTTGACGAGGCTTCGAGGCTGCCTTGCACGTCCCGTAAGGCGCTCGAACTCCTCAGCGGGGAGCATGACAACCGCTTCTCTGTCCTGGCGCGTAATCCACTGAGGTCCCTCGGAGCGGGCCCGGCGGAAGACTTCACTGAAGCGAGCCTTTGCAGTTTGGAGCTGCCAACGCGCAGCTGGTTGCTTGGCCGCTGCCTCGCGTCGGGATCGTTTCTTGGAAGGCACTTTTGGTTTCGACATATCTCGTTTATACTAGTCTGACTAGTCGTTATTATTATATTGCAATTCAGGAAGAAGCGGCAAGCCGAGAATTGCGGCCGGACTCCTGTGGCTGAAAGATGTCCTTTTCATGCCGCAGTACTCTGAATCGATGTGCATGCGCACCATTCGGACTCTGCTTGACGTAATTCGCGAATACCCGGAATATCCGGTGGGGTCGCAACGTTGGGATGGTCGAGTTTTTCATCCTGATCACATCACCAATATTGATCGGCCGGTTTCCGCATTTTGGGATACTCCCCCGGCCTTTCTCGAACGAATTTTTTCTGCCATTCGGCTGTTGGAGAACACGGCCGTGCGCCAGGTGTTGACCGATGTTCTTCGAGACGAGGCGAGTTCGTGGCGCTCGTCGGATATTGCATACGAGACGACCTTGTGAAAATCGAGACGTTGAGGGTCGCTTTTTTCCCGGACTCCTATCACGAGATCGACGGTGTCGCTAACACGAGCCGGCACTTCGAAACCTTCGCTAGGCAGCGCGGACTCCCGTTTCTAGTCATTCACGCGGGCCCGCGGAATGAGATCGTGACCTCAGGTTCGGTCACCAGAATTCAAGTGCCGCGCAGTTCGATGAGTTTCCCCCTCGATGGGACCCACCGGTACGACCTCTTGTTCTTAAGGCACTATCGCGAAGTATCACGGCTGGTGCGGGACTTCGATCCGCATGTGGTGCAGATCACAGGTCCCAGCGACGTGGGTACGCTTGGAGCGATGCTGGCTCACCGATTGGGCGTCACGTTAGCTGCTTCCTGGCAAACCAATCTGCATCAGTACGCCCGGAGTCGCGTCTCTTCGGCATTTTCGGGCCTGCCGAAGGCTTGGGTGCGTCCCTTGCTCGACTTGGTTGAACGATGGAGTTTCCGCGCCACGGCGCGCTTTTACAAGATACCGCGAGTCCTGTTCGCCCCCAACGAGGAGATGGTCAAGGTGCTGGAGACGGCCACCGGCAAGCCTTGCTTCCTGATGTCGCACAGCGTCGACACCGCAAGCTTCAGCCCAGAGTTCCGTGACCGCCGGGGAGGGGTGTTCACCATTGGGTATGTGGGAAGGCTGACCGTCGAGAAGAACGTTCGCTGGATCGCGCGGCTCGAGCAGGCTCTCCTGGCGATAGGCCACCGGGACTTTCGAATCGTGGTGGTTGGTCAAGGGGCGGAACAGAGATGGCTCCAGGAAAACATGCGCCATGCTGAATTTACAGGTCTGCTCACTGGCAAGGATCTATCGCGCGCTTTCGCGAACATGGATGTGCTAGCCTTCCCGTCTGAAACTGACACCTTCGGCCTCGTAGTTCTGGAGGCGCTCGCGTCGGGAGTGCCCGCAGTGGTCACTGCCGAGGGAGGACCAAAATACACCATACAGCCTGGCAAGACCGGGTATGTCGCTAACAACTTCGATGAGTTCGTGGCAGCGGTGGCACTCTTGCTTACGCGTCCCGACTTGCTATCATCGATTCGCACTACGGCTCGCCAATACGCTCTGTCAATTTCGTGGGAACCAATCTTTGAAAGCGTGTACAAGGCCTACGAACGTCACCTGCAGGTTGGTGATGTAGTAGGCCGCGGCTTTCTCGACGTAGCAAAGACTTGAAACCAGATCACTCGCGATAGCGCGGTGTGCTTCTGCACGGATTCCGAATAATGCTCACGAGTTGCTCACCACCAAAAACAATTCGGCAGAGAATAGTACAATTTCGGCCTATCTCACATCACATTGGACGGGCAATGGCATTCGCGCAAGACTGTGGCAGTGGGCAATCGTCCGTGGCCCTTCGACCCAGTGACCGATTGACGCTTGGACTGGTTGGGATGGGAGTGATATTTGCTTCAGTAGGTCTTGGCGAAGCCGTGTATCGATTCGTGTTCTTCGATTTTGATGGAGCAACCGATCGTCTTCCCATCGAGATGTTGTTCGGGCTAGTGTTCGCCTGGATGAGTACGAAACTGGCTAGAAGGATTTACCAATACCGAATGGAGACCTCGGCGAGAATCACCTTGATTCGGGATCGCAACCACAAGATTCGTCACGCTGTGGAGGCAATCATACCCGTGCCATATCCGAGCAGTCAGCAAGCGATCCGGGTGATTCGTGAAGAAGCAGATGGAATTGAGTGGGCGTTGACCGAGGTCATACCTCGCTAGGCGCATGCAGTGGTCGCTGCTTCTGTACTTTGATGGATCGCAAGCCAACACCGTCATGGCTATGGCACAGTGTTCTTGTCCGCCACAGCCAGCGCGCACAGATGTATTGGGAACGTCTTACCCAAGTCCTGAACCGGTGGCCTCCGCCCCGCGTTCTGCACCCCTATCCTGATGCACGCTTCTACGCCACTCATCCTTCGCAAGAGCTGTGTGCGTAAGTCCTATCCTGAAGCAGTCCGACTGGTACCAAGAGCAGTGTGGCAGTTGCGACGGTGCCGTGCCAATGCAAAAAGTGTGGAACCTATGGAACGTTGGTGGCCCCCACATCATCTATTAGATTAGCGGCGGAGCCTGTGACTAACGCGAGACCGCGAACCTAAGCCGGGAAAGGAGGGAGCAGCGAATCCGCTGCATACATGAGTGTCGTCGCCCAATTTTCGTAGGAAAATTACGTCCTACTGACAAGCTCGGCGGGGGGCGCAGCCATTGGAGGCAGCGTGGTAATTACAACTACTGCGGACCGCCGCAGCTCGAAAGGGTCAAGCCCAGACCATACGTCTGCCATCCGGTTCGATGCCCGTGAGTATGAATCGTTCCAACCTGAAGACACAATTTCAATCGTAACTCTGCTCGTCCGCAGTCGGAGGCTTGAAGCCCAACCAGTTCCCGGAACTCTGAATTCTCCCAGTCTTGGACGTCCGGATTTAGCCTCGGTCCTCAGCGCTATTCTTCAAAAAGATCCTAAGTATTGTAATCGGGCCACCCCTAGGCCGGTCGGACCGTCCTGCCGCCATCCAACGATCCTTGTCAATCCCGCCGACGCGCCGCCAAACCGTGACCGTATTTCCATCGGGCAACGTCCACGGAAACTGATCAGATTGGAAGGGAGGCATGCCAATGCCAGCCAAAAATAAAGGGCCGTACTTTTTTGCCGACCAACAAATGCAGGAGTACAACCGCACAATCACCCGCTTACGCAATCTGGGTTGTGAAGCTTCTCTTGAGCTCAGGAAGATTGGACGGTCGAACGTGAGCACCAAACGATATCAGGATGCGGGTGACTTCTTCGCCGCGGTGGCAGCCCAAATGACCGCTGCGCTGCAATTCCTGGTGGAGATACTACGTTCTGCCCAACAACCGTCGCGCACGCTGGTTCAATTTGTATACGCCCCTGTTTGCGGCAAATGTATGGCTTCGCCTTACGAACGGGAGGACCATCCTGGGGTCGAGGCTCCCCCGCCGCTGGATCCAGCGCACTTCGGGGAACTTGAAGAATTACTAGAATTCGTGAACCAAACCAGCGAGCGACTGTGGTCTTCCGGTACGAGACGCAAGACCCTTCCTGCTGAGCTTACCAGGGGACTGAAGTGCTTAGCGAACGGGCTCGTAAAACTGCTACGGCACTTTCGGGAGACGGCTCCCGCTTTGCGAACCAGGCTTGAAATTGATGTGTACGACGGTGACGATTGCTGCCGTTGTCACGGACCACTCACTACTCCTGCTGGGGGAAAGGAACGAAGTTGAGTAGCGACGATAGTGAAGTGCGTTCTACTGAAAGGCGCACCAGAACCGAAACCAGGAGGGGCCATGAAAATTGATGACCAAGAAGTCAATCCACAACCGCAAAGTTCGAACATTGAAAGCCCGGGAGCAACCGCCGAACCGCAGGCTGACAACAATGGACACCAGACCCATGAACCGGAGCCTGAGACCGCCGGGGAAGCTAGCGGAAAACAAACCGTCTCTTCCAGAAAAATCGAAGCCAACCGGAGGAACGCACGAAAGGGCACCGGACCAAAAACGGCGGCCGGAAAGAGAAGAGTTTCACGGAATGCCATAAAGCACGGCTTCTTCTCCAAATACCTACTGGTTCAGCACCGCGACGGAAAAGAGAGCCAGCGCGAATACGACGACTTCTATGCTGGCATTCGTAAAGACTTTCAGCCGGTCGGCTGGCTCGAAGGACTCTGGGTGGAAAAGATAGCCGTATGGTCCTGGCGGCTTCGCCGGCTCCTACGTTGTGAGACCGGTCAGATTGATCGAGCTCTCGCCGAGCATAGCTACGAGCTCCAGCAAGCGAAAGGAGCCGATCTGGCAGAACCGGAGTCTGCATCGTCGAGTTCGCCGGAAATGGATGCCATGTCTGATCATCTCTTTTTGCCAGGGAAAGATGAACTGGACAAGCTGTTGCGATATGAAAATATGATCAACCGGCAACTGAACCATGCGATCGCCGAGTTAGAAAGGATCCAGGCGCGCCGGAAAGGCGAATCTACCGTGAGATAGTATTGCGAAACAAAGCCAAGAAAGGCTTTAGTTTCACCAGTAGCGTGGCCAGCCTGGCAAAACAAAGCCAAACTGCGGTCGGCGGATGAGTGGAAGTTCATCCCAGCGCTGGTTGAGGGTCGACCTGTTGCGGGCCGGGTGCGCATGACCGTTACGCTGGCGCAATAAACCCAGGGACACGAGCCCTGTGCTTTAACAAGCGATCGGACCTGTACTTTAGGTTCGGTGAGGATGTTCTACGGATCGTCTTGGCCGGGCGGTTTCGTCCGGTCAACGGTGCGAGTGATTCGCTAGAATGTAATTTCGACAAAACCAAACGGCTACTTGCTTAAGTGTTTGCTGATGGCTTTGGTCATCTGGAACATATCCAGTCTGGCTTTTCCAAAGACTGGTTTTAGCTTTTCATCGGCTACGATCTCCCGCCGCGTCTTCGGGCTTGCAGGTGCCGAGATTTGTAAACTGTTGCCTTGAAGGCCCATCGCCGTCGGTCAGATCACGGGAATTCCTGTGTTGCAATCCACCCAGTCGTAGCCGTCCCATCTGATTTTCTGACCGTCACCGGAGGTGATCACGTACCCGACCAATAATCATTGACTGCGACCCCTTTCAAACTGTACAGTTCAGATGATTGAAATGGAGAGTTTATGGCCACCCCAACCCCTGGCAAGAACGGCACGATGGTGGTTTCTGCCTTGCGCGCCCGGGCGCATTTCGGCGAGCTTCTGCGCCGCGTCGATGACGAGCGGCGGTCCCTGGTTATCGAGAAGCGCGGGACACCCAAAGCCGTGCTGCTCAGCATCCGTGATTACGTCAAGCTCGCCGCGCCCGAGCCCGAGGTCTTAAGAGTCATCGGCGAAGAGTCGGAGCGGAACGGGACGAGTACATTGACCTCGCGTCAGATTGACCAGATCGTCAAGGCTTCCCGATCCCAGAAGCCGAAGCGGTAATGCTTCCTCTCCGTCTCGTGATCGATACAAATATCCTGGTTTCCTCGGCTATTAAGCCAGCCGGGCTGCAGCGCACTGTTCTGCTGCTCGCCATTACCAGACCGGCCCGCTTATATGTGTCCCGACCCATCCTGGAGGAATACAGCGAAGTCCTTGGTCGCCCCGAACTGCGAATTCGCAAGGGTCTCAGGCAGCAATTGCTGCAGCTCATCAAAAACCACAGCTATACCGTCGTTCCGACCCCCCGCTTGGATGTCACAAGCGACCCCGACGACAACATGTTCCTTGAATGTGCCGATGCTGCCCGCGCAGACTATCTGGTCACGGGCAATCAGAGGCATTTCCCGAGATTCTGGAAGAAAACCAAGATCATAACGACCCGAGAATTCATTAGCCTTACCGCGCCTCACCTAATAAAGTAGCGAAGTTCAGGAGGCCACATCAACTAGAACCCTGCCGGGTGACCGCCAAGGCCTGGTCTGATGGCGGACACCCGTGCCATTCGATTATGTGCCATTCGATTATTGACAACCGGTTACACCACGAGCAGACTGTTGCGGCTCTAGATATTCGCTTTTGCTGTCAACAACGCTCTGCAGGCAGCTAACAGGTCTTAAGTTCCCGGTGAGAAGTAACAACAAGCTTGCTTTGTCCGCATCATCATTTCTGATTGCCCTATACCTGCTGGTCAACGTCTGCTCTGCTCAAACCCATGATGTTCTTTGTAAGGCGGGGAATACCCGTTTCGAAGCTTACTTCCGCACAGGGATAGACGTGATCGTGGGACCCGTAGGGAAAGGCGGGCTAGCCACCCGATCGTGTGAAGCAACGCTCAGCGGCAAGGAGGATGTGGTGGTTGCGAGCGACGTCGCGGAGATTGATCTCGACATGTTCGGTGTGGATCTCGAGGACAATGAGCCGGTTGCCGCCTTTCAGATCAAGAAGTCTGAAATGCAATGTTGCATGATCTACCAGATATACTCCCTGGAGGATCCCCCGCGGCTATTGCGCACCCTCACCGGCGGACAGTTTTTCAGTGCCGCCGACCGCGACCTTGATGGTCGCATCGAAATCTGGACAGATGATGCGGCGGCTGTAGACAGCCTCGACGGCCTGCGAGTGAGCGAGATTGAATTCGTCCCGACGTACGTGCTTCGGTTCGAACACGGCCGCTTATTGGACGTGAGTTCCGAGTTCCAGGATTTTGCTGACCAATTGATTGCGAACGTGCGGCAGAAGCTCAACCCCGCAGATCTTCAATACTTCAAAGCTAGTGACAGCAATCTGCGGAAGAACGGTGGCGTGCCGCGGGAGGAATTGGCGCGACTGCCGCAGTTGCGCAGGGTGAAGATTCAAGTCCTGGAAATTGTGTGGGCGTACCTGTACAGCGGCCGCGAAAAAGAGGCATGGAGTGCGCTTGCTGACATGTGGCCGAGCGGAGGCGTTGAGCGGATTCGCTCGGAAATTATCGCCGCACGGGCTCGGGGAATGGATGTTCAACTTGACGGTGCGTCAAACGGGGTCATCCCAACTGACGGAAACCCTGTCATGGTTTACGATTCGACCGACAAACCTGCTAAGCCCATCATGGTTCGATATTATCCACCATCTGGGTTCACCGACGCACCGCTCTTGAAGGGAAAAGTACGGGTGAATTTGGTGGTCGATTCTGCTGGCAAAGTTCGGTCGGTCAAAGTTTCAGGAAAGCAAGAGGCTTCTGAATACCTCAAGCGGTCGACCAACGAGTGGAAGTTCATCCCGGCGCTGGTTGAGGGTCGACCCGTTGCGAGCCGGGTGCGTATGACTCTTACTCTCGATCAATAAACCCGGGGAGACGAGCCATCGTGCATGTCCCCGCTAGGGATGGATAGCAATTTGTAACTTGTACGACGAAACCAACAGGCTACTTGCTTAAGTGTTTGCTGATGGCTTTGGTCATCTGGAACATATCCAGTCTGGCTTTTCCAAAGACTGGTTTCAGCTTTTCGTCGGCTACGATCTCCCGCCGCTTCTTCGGGTCCTGCAGTTTATGCTTCTTAATGTACGCCCAAACCTTCTTCGCAACCTGTGGTCGGGATATGGGAGTGGATGATCCCAGTACCTCGGCCAGTTGCGGTGAGGGTTTTAAAGGCGCCTGAGCCATCTTCAAAAAGGCAGTGTTTGTCTTTTTCTTAGGCATTACGTGCTCCTCCGCTTGTCTAGACGATCCAATGGATTGTAGGCCAGTTGACTCGGATTTTATACTACACCTGCCGGAACCAGTCTGGTTGGTCGATTCGCGCGACACCTTCGGGCCAACGCATCTGCTCAAGATAGGCTAGGCAGTGCTCATCACGGGCGAAGGCTTTGGCTACGTTCATCAGGTGCGCTTTCTGCTTTCTCTGGTGGCTATCGGGTAACGATGACGAGGACCACGACAATCCTCAACACTGGCTTGGCTGTCCATTCCACATCAAACAGAAAGCAGAATTCTCCTGACAGCTACCCTCGATGAATGACCCGGGGATCGCCTTCTGAGATCTTAGAACGAGTAAATCAGATCAAACTGCAAGCGCTTGAGGTATGGCTCCCGCTGGCCAGCTGTCGTCCCCGCAGCCAAGATGGCGTGCTGCAGATTGCTGTTAAGGCTGCGGCCGTACCAGAAGGTGTAGCTGGCGACGGTGTTGGCTCGCACCTTCCACAGGGCGTACCAACGATTTTGCAGGATGTTCGTAGGCGCGCGCTGGTCGCTTTCAGCGAAGGACGCAAGGGCGGCGTCCTGCTCTTCACGAAGCCACGCATAGCCAACTTGGATGTCGTTCTTGTCCTTGGTTTGACCCAGGTTGATGTCGGCCAGGTAAGTATGTGACTGCTTGCCCAGACTGCTGAGAACGGTGCCGGTCGGACTCAGCGGATGATCTTTTGCTTCCAGGTTGTTTTCGTATTCCAGCAACAAATTCACCGGCAGACGCTCCCAGCGAGTCCTGATTTGGTTATTCAGGATGAAGTCGGCGTACAGAAATTGGGAATAGAAGTGCGGCTTGCCACTGGGGTCGTTGTAGGTGGCGTTGGTCATACCATTGGCCGCGAAGACGCAAAGCGGTACTGTGGGCAGCCCCGAGCCCTTGCCGCAACCCGGCCCCTCGCCCGGAACCGGAAGCCCGCCGGTGGTGGTGGTTGCCTGCACTGCGAAAGCGCTCGCTTGCAATATCGAGTCCGGATTGTTCCACTTGATGGCCAGAAATGATGGCGTGATCGTAAAGCGGCCAAGTTGCAGCTTGCCCGACACCTGGCCTCCCAGCGCGTAGGAATCGGTTCCCGCGGCCGCTTCGTTGAATAGCAACTGCATGAACTGGACAGTGAAATTCTTGACTCCGGACGTCTGCAAATCCCAGGAGAATTTTTCATTGAAGCCCTCGGGATTGATGTCCGGGTCGCCAGTTACCTGGGTACGGTTCCAGGCGTAGGCAAACTTTCCGCCAGTCAACGAGAGCCACCGATGTGCGAGCGGATTGTAGGTAATGAAGCCACGGTCCAGACCGATCGTTTTTCGGTCGAAGAAATTGGTGAGGCTCTCGTTGGTGGTGGTGGGATCTCCCAGCGAACCGGTGGCCAAAGCAATGCCGCCAACAAAGTCTTCGTTCAGTTTGCCGTCCACACCAAACCGGACGCGGATACGGGCACGGTTTCGGTCAGCAACGCCGTCTTGGAAAAAACTCTCGCCGCGCACCCGAACGTCACCAACAAAGCGAAAACGTCCGACTAGATCTTGCAGGGCGCTGACCTTCTTGTCTTCGTCTTTGGACGCGCTCTCGACCGCTGAAAGCGCGGTTTTCGCCTCTGTCGCGTTAGCCGAAGCCTGGTCTGCCGCGTGCTGGGCTTCCGAGGCTGATTGCTGGGCTTGCGTGGCAGTGGCCTGCGCCTGCTCGGCGCTGCCCTGCACTTTTTGCGCATCCGTATTGGCCTGCCGGGTCGCATCCAACAGTTGCTGCAGCTGGGACTTTAGCTGATCAACTTGCTGGCGTTGTTCCTCCATTTGCTTCTGCTGCGCGGCCAAGGCGTAACGAAGGGCATTTACTTCACTGGCGCTGACGACCTCGCTCTTGATCGCCACTTTCCTGGGCTTGAAGGTTGGCTTTGAGGTGGTCTGCGCCGACAATAAGGTGGCTGCAGAAATGACTAAACCTAACCAGAGAGACGGTTTCATTTCGTCCTCACTCGTTTGCCGTCGATGAGTCGTTTGATCCAACTGTTCTCATACGGGCTGCCACCTGGTTCGCGTGCCGGTATGCGGGCTCAGTCCCTCGAAATAGTGACTTCAACTGCCCCTACTAACGGTGTCCCAGCGTCACCCGCTTTAATTACAAGTAAGTCGATAAAATAACTTGCCTTATTTAAGAAGGGATACCTCGCAAGAGCCTGTTATGAACTTGGAAAGTTATATGATCACGAGCCCGGCTCAGGTGGCGGGCGTCAACCCCCACTTCTGCTGCAAGCGTCGCTCGATGGTCTTAAACACTAGGCCGTCGACGATATATCCGATCGCGACGATCAGAATCATGACCGCGATCACTTGGCTCATGTCGTTCAGGTCGCGTCCCATCATCAGCAACTGGCCCAGTCCCAGGCTCACGAAAATCATTTCTCCGGAAATCAGCGAGCGCCAGGCAAATGCCCAACCCTGCTTCAGGCCGGAAACGATGTAGGGCAAGCTGGCGGGCAGCAGTACGTACCAGAAGAGCTGGAATCCCCGGGCGCCGAGGTTGCGTCCGGCCATGCCGTAGATCTTCGGCATCTGCTGGCGCCCGGTTTCCATTGCGATAGTGACCGACAGAAGCGAGCCCATGACCACGACGAAGAGAATTGCTTTTTCCGTCAGCCCGAACCAGAGCACTGCCAGCGGCAGCCAGCAAATGCTGGGCAAACTTTGCAAGCTGACCAGCAGGCCGCCCATGGTTTCTTCCAGAAATTTGTTGCTGGCCACGCCCAGGCCCAGGACCATCCCCAGAATCACCGACAGGCTGTAGCCCAACAGCATGCGCTTCATGCTGACCCCGATTGCGATCCAGAAACTGTGATCGGCGAAGCCGGCCCATAGCGACTCCACCACACCTTGCGGAGAGGGAAATACATAGGGAGGCCATACCTTCAGCTTGACCAACAGGAACCAGCATGCCGATCAAGACTCCATAGAACACCGCGTACCTGGCGAACCGCTTCATGGCCGTACTCCGCAGCCGTATTCGGACTCGATGGACCTATTGATCTCTTCCCGCAGATCATCGAGGATCTCGCGCGCGGTCTTGGCGACGGTGACATCCTCTAGCTGCCGCGGCCGCGGCAGGTCGATCGCGATTTCCCGCTTTACCCGGCCGGGACGAAATGTAAACAGCACGACGCGATCTCCCAGCCGCACCGCTTCACGCACGTTGTGAGTTACGAAAATTATCGTGCGGCCAGTCTCCGCCCAGATGCGCTCCAGTTCGTCGTGCAGGAGGTCGCGGGTCTGCGCGTCGAGCGCAGCGAAGGGCTCGTCCATCAGGAGGACATCGGGTTCGGTGGCCAGGGCGCGGGCCAGCGCCACGCGCTGTCGCATTCCACCGGAAAGCTGATGAGTGTAGCTGTCTTTAAACTGTGAGAGGTGCACTAGGCGCAAATAGTACTGGATCTTTTCGCGCCGCTCCGCTTTGGATATGCCCTTCATCTTCATGCCGAACTCGACATTCGCCCCCACCGTCAGCCAGGGAAAAAGACCAAGCTCCTGGAAGATCAGGATTCGGTCGGTGCCCGGCCCGTCCACCAGTTTGTCATCCACCAGCACGCTGCCCGATGTCGGAGAATGCAGGCCGGCGATCAAGTGCAGCAGTGTGGACTTGCCGCAACCGGAGGGCCCGACGATGCAAAGGAATTCTCCGGGGCTCACTTTCAGATTGATGTCGTCCAAAGCCAGCAGGCGTGAGCCGTGGTTCGACTGGTAACTAAGAGAAATGCCTCGCAACCACACTTTCGGCGTCCCGTCGGCATCAGGTTGACGGAGCGGTAGGACCGTCGGTCCGGCTCCGGCCTTCCAGCGGCCGGTGGCTGTGCGAACTGGGCTTCTGTGTTCCCCGGGGAAAAGAGGTTGCGGCGCTGGATTGGTTGTCATTGAATTGGCTTCTTCCCTTTCTCCGCCAGAACCTGGTTCAAAAGAGTTAAGTCATACATTCCGGACAAGTCCGGCATCTGCCGGCCCAGAAACCCTGCATCGAATGCCGAATGTGCCGAAGTCAGCAGCGAGTTCCGCACAGGATCGTAGGTCACCTGCAGCCGGCCGAACGCTTCGTCCAAAATGGCGGAATTCAGCGCTTTGCCGGTTTCTTTCTGCAGTTGCTGGTTTAACATCTTCTTGGCTTCGGACAGATGGCCATTGATCCAATCCGTCAACTCGACGTGGGCGGCGATCCATTTCTTCACCAGGTCGGGATGCTCGCGCAAGAATTTCGTGCTCACAATCAGGTGAGTCGTGACGAACTGTCCTTGCGGCCACAGATCGCGCTCGTCGAGAAATACGTGCGCGTTGCCTTCGTGCACCAGTCGCGTGGCCCAGGGCTCGGGAGCCCACGCCGCGTCAAGCTGTTTCTTCAGAAAGAGAGTGAGCTGATCGGGATTGGCCAGCGGGAGTCACCTGCACATCGCCGCCCTTGTCGGTTGATTTCATGCCGTGCGCCTTCAGCCAGGCGCGCAGCGCAACGTCCTGCGTGTTACCCATCTGCGGCGAAGCCACCTTCTTGCCATGGAAGTCTTCCGGTTTCTGGATGCCGGAATCGTTCCGCACCACCAAAGACGCTCCCCCGCTCGCAGCTCCGGCAATGACTCGCAACACTTCGCCGTTGGATCGAACGTATCCCGTGATCGCGGGATTGGGGCCGATGTAGGTCATGTCAATGGCCCCGGCGAACAGGGCCTCGATCGCCGAGGGACCTGCGTTGAAACTCGTCCATTGGATCTTTACGGTTGAGCCCAGAGCCTTCTCGAACCATCCATTGGCCTTGCCCACCATGGGCTGCGCGTGCGTGATGTTGGGAAAAGCTCCCACGCGAATCACGGTTGCGTTTCCCTGGGCCCACCCCTGAAGGGCGAAAACAAGAACGAAAGCCAGCGCGGCGAGGAACCGTCTATTCATTTGTTCCCCTGCTTACATTGCCGTGCACCACCATGGGCAAGACCGTGCCTTCGGCTTCCTTCTTCTTCCGACGCCTTTTGGACCTTGGCGACTCGGCTCCTAGCCCTCCAGCAATGTCGGCAAGCGTGGTGTGCTCCAGAATGCGGGCGGCGGCATCGCGCACATCGAGGAATACCTGGTAGAGCGCGCGGTGCTCAGCATCGCGGTGAATCAAGGTGCGCAGTTGCTCGGCGTCGCCAAATGGGGCGAGTGGACCGTCAATCAGGCGGATGATTTCGCTGAGGTGAATTTCTGAAGGTGGACGCCGCAACTGGTACCCGCCCTTGGCACCGCGCACGCTTTCCACGATGCGCGCATTCTTCAACTCCAGCAGAATCAATTCCAGGAATTTTTCGGGAAGCCCTTCTTCATAGGCGATGTCGCGGATGCGGATGGCGCCCTGGTTGTGACGCCGGGCCAGCATCATCATCGCCTGCAGCGCGTAGAGGCCTTTCTGGGAGATCTTCATAAAGGGGCTTATATACCTAGATCTCTATCGTTTTAATAGGGTTTGATAAGGAAGACTAGCAATCGCCGTTCCAGTATTTTCAGCTCGCAGCCAAAAGCAGGAAGTCCTTACGTTTTAACGATCTACGGGTAACTACAGGATTCTCGTTTTGCACAGGAGGTGCATGCACTCATTTTCTTTTGAGCGCAAATATTTGCACGTCGGAAGGCTGGAGGCGAGACACCGGGTTATGGCGGCAATTGTCGGACCGTAGGAACCTTGGACCTCAGAGAAAGCTAAGAAAGCCGGAAGGCCACCGTTGTCAAAAGCGCCGCCACGGGCAGAATTACTCCATTCGTTTTACTGCCGCCCTGCTCGGCGACAAGGCGAAGCCAACAAGGAGTCTTGTTTTCAGACAGCTAGTACAAACATTTGATGCCAGCTTTGGCGGCGGTATATCGCATGTGACATCGAGCCTGGAAGAGCTGACCATTTTCTCGAATTGAGCGTACAATTCCACCTCAACAGGCTCTCTCGAATGCTGAGGTTAGAAGACTGAAGTGTTCCTCGGGTGGTGCGGTGACGCGCCATAAACTAGCGCTCGTCCCCGTCGAATTCAGCTGTCGATATGAACACTAATCATATGAACACTAATAATAAGAAGATAATGAAGCTGTCCGAAGTAGACCAGGAGTTGGTAGGCCTCGTCGCGGTCGGTCTGACAGATGATGAGATTGCCACCCAGCTGCAAATTCCCCAACTTAAGGTCGTGAACCGTATTGCCCGATTGCTCGTAAAGCTTGGTGCTCAAGATAGGGTGGAAATTGTCTTGTACGCCTTTAGTGACCCTACGATGCGCCAGCGCATCAGCTCTGGGGTTATCCATAGAATTCCGAAAAACCCCCAGGCGCAGACCCCCAGCGTGAATCGAAAAGTCAGTTAAGGCTGGCAGTCCAAACGCATTTACCCCGTTTCTGGAGAGCGATCCATGTTCCGAGAGGAGCGCCGGAGCGAGCGGAGATACCCGATTCGGCAATCCGCTTTCGTGAAATTCCAAACCGGGGAAAGTCCTGAAGGCGAGATCGTCGCACAGAATGTGAGCGCCCACGGTCTCCTGCTGCGGTGTGAGACGCGAATCCCTATTCGTTCGAAAATAGAAGTAACACTCCGTTTTCCGAATACCCTTCCCCTGGAAGGGACGGGCGAGGTTTTGCGAGTGGAGCAGCCATCCGAGGGCGGGGCATTCCTAATCGCCGTCAGGTGTGAGGCGCCATGGGAGTTTTCACGGTAGTCGCATCCAGCGGGATGCTTCCATCATGCGATGGGGATGGTAGAACGCGGCGCCCGCAATGGAGCAAAGGAACCTTCGGCAATATCAAGTAGCAATGCATTGAGGGCTGCGCTCCCAAACCATTCTCTCGTGTAAGCATTGAGGGTTTGGAGGCACAATGGCTTCACGACAGCTATTGTGGAAGAAAAGACACTTGAAATTGGGGCTATGCGCTCTGTGCTCACAACCTCGTTATCTAGGTACCACCTTGTGCAAGGTCCATCTTAAAAAATACAGGGTTTCAAAACGTTCATCGCAAGGTTTCAAGCCTTGGCAACCCGGCGGAAAAGGTAGGCCACCAGCTAACACAATCAATTTGTTGTGAGGACTCGAGGGTATCGGCAGCGCAACGCACCAACCCGATGCCAAAACTACGAAGGCAAGGAGGAAGCTCAATCTAAACAAGTGCGAGACAGGTCCGCTTGGACAAGGAATATTCCGTCCGGAACCGAGTGAATTCCTCCCCGTGGGTGCGGAGCCAAGATCCGCAGAGGCACGGGCGTGTCAGTCCCCGGCGATGGCAATGGAAGATGCCGCTTGCACGGCGGTGCAGGTAGCAACCGCACACCCCTAAGGGACACTGGCGTGGTCGCGACCTACGCGGAGCGAACCTGCCAGCGCGAGCGGATCATGTTTTCGCGCGCCATCGGCCTATCGGAGAGCTGTGTTTGAGGGATTTTCCTCCAGCGGACCGTTCTTCTCCCCCTGTTTTTTCTCGCTACTTTCGGTACCCGCGTCGGCATCTTCTTCAGATTTGGGATTGTCGTTAGGTTTTTGGGCATCGTGAGCTTGTATGTCGACTTTTCGGGAATCTGTTTCTCTGGTCGTCTCCAGGGCTGGATCCGGACTCTTCTTCTCCGCTGCCGCACCGGCGGACTCTTTTTTGACAACCGTCTCGGGAGTCTTCGCGCCGGATGAGACCAGGTGATTTATTCTCACCCGCGCCGCGCGCCATCGAACGTTGCTTGCGTTTGCCGCCTGCTCGAGATGGGGAGCCAGTTCTTCTTCGCTGGCCAATCCTTTGTCTTTCAGAAATTGCAGAATGGCCACGGTTCGGGTCTCCAGCTCTTCAAGCGAGGAAAATAACGCATCGAGTATCTCTTGTACGAGGTTTTCGTCCATTTCTAGTCTCCACTCCGATCACGAAACCCTTTATCATTAGCGTTCGCTCGCGCATCTATCTCAAAAATATTCAGGGCCGCCGGATATACGGACCGAGGAATCCTGTACAGGACTCAGCCTGTGGAACGCACCCCCACATGCATGCCACCGGTTCGCTTTGAAGTAGGTCTTTGGACCGCTTTGGTTCGCAGCATGTCCATGCGCCCGGGGAGCAACGAGCTGCTCCGTATCCCCCCGACGCAGCTTGGAACTGAACTATAAGGGACATTATCCGTTCATCCAGCCTCTTGGTAGCGAGATCTAGCGTGCCTCTCGTTTGCGCTTTAGCCACAGCATTGACGCCCCGCTGAACTTCCTGCGCTTTGATGCGCATAATCCTAAACATTTCAACTCCGAAGGGCTGGTGGCGCCTTTGGTACAAACGCTCCAGCCCACCCGCTACGCGAGCGATTGCCGCAGCTGTGGAGTTCATATTGCGGGAAGCCGTCGTCCGACGCTCTGGGTGGGCAGCTTCACTTCGAGACCGCCCCTGGACCGGATTGAGGGCCGCGTTCAAAGTCTCCTGCTGATGCGCAAGCAGGGTCAGCTTAGCGTCCAGCATGCGAAAGCTGCGAAATGGCTCTTCGCTAGAGGCCTTTGAGCTGTGGCGCGGCTGTTTCGGTGCAGCGACCAAGGTCGTCGATAAAGTCGCTACTGTAAGCCACGCATCGGACGCTTTGGGGGGATCATCCATGCCCCGCCTGTTACGCCACCCGATCTCCGTTGAAGTTGATCCAGGACCGACCTGAAGGGAAACCGGTCGCCGGGACACCTGGTGCTGGAAATATCGCTATGGCGAACGATGTGTTGCAAAGGAATGTTGTAACGGTCTTTCAGTCGCCGACAGAGTTGAATGAGGGAGGCAATCTGCTTCGCAGTTGGTCTGGTCGGCCCCTTTTTCCCGCTTGGGTTGTCTTCGCTGCTGAAATCACCCACGACCGAAATTCCCAAGTATGAGTTGTACCCCTTCGCGTGCGCTCCCTCACACCTTTCGGGCCTGCCCGGCTTCACTCTGCCGTCGGGCATAATGAGGTAGTGATAGGCCACATGGTAAACGCGATGGAAACACAAGATTTCGAAGCCGCGCGCTCGATGATATTCGTCAATATCGCGCTCGCTGCGGGGCGCTGTACTTTCGCCCGGAATCACTCCCGTGTGGTGAATCACGATCCCGGTCGGCGTGATCGTGTTAAAGAAAGAGGCAACCGATGATAGATATTTCTCGGTCGTTTTTTTCGGTACTGCATTGTGGATCGGCTCCCAGGTGCCCGCGTCGCCGCGAATCACGCCGCTGGCTTCACTGCTGGAGAGCACGCCCGCTGCCCCTCCATAGGTAAGAGACTCCACGTCCAGTTCGAGTTGGGTGGTAACTGGAGTTGTACTCACAAGGGGCGCAGGCGCGGCCGCCCGTTTCTGTCCTCCGATCTGCAATCCGCCAGACCGCAATGCCCGCACTCCAGCGTCACTCAAAACAAAAACCAGCAAATCAGTACGGTGAGGCCGAACACCACGCCCGTTGAATTTAACGAACGCAGGGGCGCTCCAGCTATCCGCTGCGTCACGGCAGCTAGCCACTCCGCCAGCGCTGACATTCACGGTTTTCCCCGTGATCGATGGAATCACCACAAGGCACTTCGCGCTGTTCAGGACCGCATCGGGGACCGTCTGAGATTTCTTGGAAATTTCGTCCAGCACACGGGCCGCTCCGCCTATAGTTAACAATGCTGTGGATTCCACATGTTTGGCTGGGAAGGCGCTCCCGATTGAGCTGGCTACCAGGGAAAGAAGCACGGCTTTCTTCACGCAGCGTAACAAGGGCGCTTGGTCATCCTTTGCAGCGTAGATTCACGTGAGCTTAACGGCTTACGGAACTGAGTTGACCAGACTAGTAGATCCGCTAACAGCTGTATACTAAATCTTGACCTCCGGGAGCCCTCGCGCCGCGAGCTATGGCTAAACTCCCAGTGAGCCTGGTGCGAAACACTCAAACGCGGTCGGGGAGCACTATCGTGAAGGCGTGAGTATGTCGAGCTTTCCCTTACCTGATAATTCAAGGACTACCAGCTCTCCTGAGAAGCCACGCCGAAATGTTGAACACAGCACACTCCCATTGAGTCCAATCACGGCTTCTCGAAACAAAGAGTCCGTAGGCCCTGAACCCGAACTCCACGCCATTTTGGAACAGGCCATGGCGGGAACAGTGGCAACCGGAGCGGCTATTGCGCTCAGCACAGAAGACGTTGTTTGCTGCCGAGCCTCCACTGGTGCCGCTCCAGAAGTGGGGACGCGTTTGCATGCGGGCATCAGCCTGACCGAGCTTTGTCTCAAAACCGGCGAAGTCCTGCTGTGCAACGACACTAGTACCGATCGGCGGGTTGACCCTCGATTATTCAAGGAAACGGGCATCCGGTCCGTGCTGGCATTGCCAATTAAGCAGAATGCCAAGGCAGTGGGAGTGCTTTTACTACTGTCCATCAACCCGAATGCGTTCAATCAGCAGGACGCGACCGCGATGAGTAAGTTAGCCGACGGGGTATTACCATTGTCTTCGGAGTTCGCGACAATACCGGATCGACGGTTTGATCAACTCCCGAGCAACCATATTGAGGCGGGAAAGGATCTCCAAAAACTCTCGGCGCATGCCGATATGCGCCAGGAGCATAACAACCACCTGCCGACCACGGACGCGGCTGAAGTGGCCCACATTGGATCACAATTACCTGAACAGACTGTGGCGATGAGGAGCCGTGAGCATCCAGGTTTGGCTCGCTGGTTAACAACAGGACTGGCCACTGCCCTTGCCCTGGTAGTCTGCGGCTACGGATATCATCTCATTCATCCAAGAGTCGCAACAAACGTCGACACATTTCCGAATGCGATCGCGAACCACAAGCTGCCTATCCCGGACCAGCAGCATATGTTGTCTGAACAAGACAAGAATGGGCAACAAGCGAAGCTGTCGCAGAATCTACTAACAGCCACCAGGCAAGAGGTTATTCTAGCAATCCAGGAACCGGTTCAGGGCAGAGATGTGAATCGAGTGCTCAACCGGGCCGCCGCGGCTGATTCCATTGCTCAATATGAAATGGCTCTGCGATATGCTGATGGTGAAGGCGTATCGCAGAACTACCGGGACGCAATGGCATGGTTCGCGAAAGCGGCGGCAAACGACAATGGCAATGCGCAGTGGAAGCTGGGGCTAGGCTATATCAAGGGAATCGGCGTACCACATGATGAGCGCAAGGCGGCGGTATGGTTCAAACGAGCTGCAAACCACGGCAATATCCGAGCCCAGAGTGCCCTCAGCGACCTTTACTTGAGCGGTCGAGGCGTTCCCAGAGACTACGTGCGCGCGTATACGTGGGCCAGTATTGCCACAGGATCGCGAGGAAACGACGACGATCAATTGAGGGTCATAGGATCGCGAATGACCTCAGCCCAGATGGAGGATGCCCAGCGCCGAATATTCAGTTGGCGGCAGCGCCAGATGGTGAAAGCTGCGCCGTCGGGCACTTCCCAGAGAATTCCCATACCAGATGTATCAGATAAGTGAAGGGTGTTGGAGGTAGCATCCGACCCAAGGGGTGGCGTTTCGAGACTCCCCGCATCCGGGCTAGACCTCATTCTTCTGGTGGGATTGTTTGAGTTTCTGCTGTGCCCCGGTCGCGAGAGAGCCACAGAATTCGATGCACCTCGTCGTGCTGCTCTTCGCCGGACAATGGCTTACCCAGCAGGCGCGATCAGGCGTTCGAGTGACCCCGATCGGGTTTCCGTCACTTCCCTGCTCTTGCTTGCCCTCGGCCTGTCTGTTCAGCAGGTACCTCCATCGAACTCCGCGGTCGCGGCGCGGTTCAGTTCATTGTGGATCGCCGTCTTGACGAGTTCCAACGGGGAGACTGACCTGCGACTCTACGGATCGCCCGAGAGAAGAATGCAGCAGGACAATACTGAGGATCAAACGGGGCCGTGGCGCGAACAAGTGCTCTCCATTCGCCAGCTCTTAACTTGATAGGTTTTTACCCCGACAACCTCGCCAGATCTCTGAGCACCGTTGGCCGCTGGTGTGATTCGTCCCCGCACTGACGGCGATAGGGATCAGCTCGGAGCCGAAATGTCCTCCTGCTTTCCGCTCAGTGCTGCCCGAGCCATACGTGCTTACCGCATGAGCAAGGGACTGTATCTGTTCAATTGCTGCGCGCAGATTGGACATGGTTTGGTCATGACGTAGGTCATAGTGACATCTCCGCGAAACCACCTTTGGCGTGCCAGAGAAGTGTCTCCTTTTTCAGGCGGGCAGGGAGTGCGCTGGGCGAAATCGGAATCGACGCATGCACTCGCGTTCAGGGCTGCCTTTAGATGCCTGTAACCGCTTGAGCACGCGGAAAAGCCTCCGGCGTGCAGTGCACGCAGGCGGCTGCAGGCGGTGCTTTCATCGCACATTGCATAAGGGCTTTACCCGGGTAACTGCTCAGGTATTCACGGGTGATGGCCGCCAGATACAGTGTTTGGGGTAGCGCGAATTTTCCTCCTCCGCGGCGAATATTCCAGCTTGGCGCGGTAGTTTGCCTTGCTGATGGGAGCCGCAATAATAGTGACCGTGGCAGCCAACTGATGCCCGTGATACGCCCTCTCAAACCAAAGACCATGCCGAGTAAGCCGGGCTGGGTCATTCATCCTCGTCTGGAGGTGCAGTCTATGAAGAAATTATTGGGTGCTTTAGGGATCCTGATAGCAGCGCTTACGCTTTCAGCTCTCGCGCAGGGCCCGGGCAGGCTCTCGCCGGACGACCAGCGCGAGTTCGATAAGTACTACACGAAGTGGGTCAATGACACCCGCAGGAATGACCGGGACGACATTGCCAAAGATGTTGGGCACATGCAGGAAATCATGAACCGCAATCATATTCCCGCAGATGTGTCCTTTGATCGGATCGCAAGCACGGGAAACGCAAACCCTGCGGATGACTATCGTGGCCGGCTGTCGACCGATGAGCAGCGGGAATTCGACAAGCACTACACCAAGTGGGTGAACGACACTCGCAAGAATGACCGGGATGACATTGCGAAGGATGTACGCCGCATGCAGGAGATCATGGCGCGACAGAACATCCCGGCGAATGTGCCCTTCGATCAGATTGCCAGCACTGGTGATCCGCGTTCGGAAAGCTATCCGGCGCGGCTTGATTGGCGACAGAGGCTCTCTGCCGACGACCAGCGCGACTTCGACCGGTACTATGCCGAGTGGGTCGAGGACACTCGCGCGAATGATCGTGACCGGGTTGCCAAAGATGCCGGATACCTGCAGGCAATCATGGCACGGAACGGTATCCCTGCGGATGTACCGTTCGATCATATCGCGGCTGTCGGGGCCTACGCGGATACAAGGTACTCGGATGCCACCCAACGTTGGCAGGGGAGGCTCGCCGCTGACGACCAGCGTGAGTTCGACAAGGAATACGCAAATTGGCTGGAAGACACGCGCCGCAACGATCGCGACGACATTGATAGGGACGCGCGCCGCATGCAGGACATCATGGCGCGGAACAACATTCCTGCCAATGTTCCTTACGACCGTATCGCGTCACCCGATGCCGGTCGTTATCACTAGAAAGTTCTTTAACACCGGAGGTGCATCGGTATGCACTTCCTTTTTTTTCCGCGATCCGCCAGAACGTTGACCGGGATGGATCCGCCCGGAACAAAAACAGGTAGGAGTTCCTTACCCCGGAATTCCAAAGGCTGGATTGTAGCCAATTGTGGAGACGCGCTGCGATATTAAGCGACCCAGCTTGCTTTCGTAGGTTTGGCCTTGTGTGGTTTCTTGGCAACCGAAGAGTAATTGCTATAAATAGCCTCAGACAACTTAGCAAGCAATATGTTGGGTGATGCTACCTTCCGCACAAAAACGTCAGCCACGGGAACTTCATCAACTGGCTCGTCCGCGTCGCCGAACAGCAAGATTATGGGCGTATCTGGCTTCAGGTTTTTCATGCGTGCCGCCACAGCGCCGCTATTGGTCTCTCCGTTGGAGTAGTGGAGAACCACTGCGTGAACCTCCTCTGATGCGAATAGTTGTAGCCCTGCCAGCGGAGCCTCGGCGGTCAAAACTGCATAACCAGCATGTACCAATAATATTTTGCGAATTAGCAGGGGAAGCGGTTGGTGGTCAATGCAGAGGACAGTCTTCTGACTATTAACTTTCTCGTGATTCAATCTGATTTCGCAGATGGCAGCAGAATCGCTGCCAGCCAAAGCACAGCGAGTATACGCGGAACGCACCCGAGCCGAGGCACAAGAATCGTGTTAGTAAACATTATCGCCTGTGATCAGCTACATCGTTGACCCCAGGTTCGGATTCTATGTGGACATCACGATGGCTTCTGATGGGAAGCTGGGGAAAGCCGTGGCGACGATTGGCTTGCGTAGGCCACCCTGTTCGGCCGTCCTATTTCAGAAGTCGTCACCGATGCCGGTATTGTTCTCGTACTCCGCTGCTCCCACATGTCCCCTACCATCGAGACGCTGCTTCTGCTCTCCGAAAGGCTTCGCAAAAGTATCGGCTGGATATTGCGAGGAGAGGGAAACTATTCAGACCCAGCGTCCGCCAGCCCGCAACGAACCGACAATGAGGTAGGCCGCCACACCCGGGCTCTTCGGTTCTGTGGGCCCTGCGCTTAACGACGAGCTGGGATGATACCTAACCAGTAAACAGCCTCCCCTTTTATAAGGAGATCCGGCGTTCCGCGCTCGGTCACCCACTCCTCTATAGAGAACTTAGGAATTCGACGATGGCCTCTTGATCGTTCTGAGACAGTCGCTGAAAACGGCGACTCACTTCGCCGGCTTCGCCGCTATGTCGCAGAACTGCATCTCGAAGAGTGGGTGATGTTCCGTCGTGCATCAACCGGTTACGGAAGCGGACGCCCCACAGGGGTGCCGTGCGTATTTTGTTTTGGGCCGCTTGAAAGTCGTCCGGTGAAAAATTCTTCCACGCGATTTGATACATCTTCTGCCCGTAATGTTCCACCATTGGCACCGCGATCCCGTCACCCGTTCCTACATCGTGCAAGAGAAAATCCGAGTACGGGTAGAAGGTTTTTCCGCCGAGCGCTTCCGGAATTGTAAATGTGCCTCCATTGACCTTCGTGCCCACGGGCGCAGTGGTCAATGTGCGCACGTGACAGATGGCACAGCCAATCTTGTTGAACAACTCGGACCCTTTCTCAGCTTTTGAGGTTTGCGCCAACTTTGAGTCGCGGGCGGGCGCCTTCGAGGCCCGGATGAAGCGGGCAAAGTGGTCAATATCGTCCAGCCCGTCTGGGCCGGGCGGGTCATTGGGTTCGGGAGCAGTATTGCACAGCTTAGTCACCTCGTCGGGGAACAGGCGGGTGGTGATGCCCATCTCATTCAGGTAAGCATCTCCTGAGAACGATACCAGGCTGGCATGCTGATCCTTCCAGCCGAATCTCCCAACACCGGTTTCTCTCGGAGCTTCGACGATCGGAACGTAGAGCACCTGTCCGCAGATTTTGTGGTGCGTTTCCTTGCATTGCTTACGCGCCAATTCAACCAAGGTTTGATCGGCTACGGCTTCTACATAACCGTCACCTAGAAGACCTAATGCTACTCGTGTCGTGCGGATCAACTCGGTCTCGGGCACGTGCTCCTGGATTTCGGTGGTGGCAAACGCGGCGTTCGGGCAAATGGCGCGATCATTCACCAGGGTACGGCCGGCGATGACTTCTGTTCCGTGCGCAATCGGGATGTCCGGATTGTGAAAACGGTGGTCCGGCCCCTGATGGCCCACGCGCAATTCCGTGATCTGGCTCGTTCCACCCGAAGTCGGATTCTGGTGACATTCCCGGCAGGCTTGAGCGTTGTAGAGGGGCCCAAGGCCCTCGGCCACGCTCTCAACTTCATCGAATTTGTCTTGATCGGTCTGATGGATCGCGTCATCCACCAGGCCGTTGCTTTTGTTATCGAATCCCGTGGGTGCCTCCGAATTCTGGGGGGCGGCGGAAGCGAGAGCAACGCCAAGAAGTGCTACAGGCAGCAGGAGTCTCATCAGACCCTCCCTTTGTGGCGAACGTACCCAAGATCGTAAATATCATCTGGCGCCGCTGCATACAAGCGCTAAGCCAAGGGACCCCGGGGCCATCGGAGTCGGATTCAATCCCCAGCGCCGCTAGAGCCCGCTACATCCGCCGTGGTCTGCGCCCAAGCGGTGTCGCCAGCCCTCATCACGACCCGCAGCGCCAGAATCCGAAGATCGGGAGCGAAACTCGCCGTCAGGTGTGAGGTATCTTGGCAGTTTTCGCCGTAGTCGCCTTCCTCCACGGCGCTGACGTAAAGACGGAATCTGCGCTGTCGCGACGACGCAAGGGTTCTAAGACCTCTGAGTCTGAAATGCCCTATTCAGACCTACGATCCTGCCCGAGATGGGTCAAAACTGGGGCATGTCTCCCCCAGGTACTACCCGGCTCCTGATTGTAGTGTTCACGTTTGCGCTCTTTCTGATATCAACGGCAGGCGTTGCAACTTCGGCCTCTCTCCCGGGAACTCTCGCGGCCAGTCCATCGAGCGTCAGCTTCGGCAATATGCAAGTGGGTAGTAGCCAGACTCGGCATGAAGTATTGACGAACTCCGGCAATTCGACGGTCGCGATTTCAAAGGCCACCGTTACCGGTGCAGGATTTCGTCTGAGCGGTTTAAACTTGCCTTTGAGCCTGAATAAGGGACAGAGCGTCACTTTTAGTATTCTCTTCACTCCAAAAGTGGTGGGCAGCGCGAGCGGGGCAATCGCCGTGGTTTCGAATGCTTCGAAGCCGACCTTAACCATCGCTCTGGCTGGCAGCGGTATCCCCGCTGGCCGCTTGACTTCCAGTCTAACTGCCTTGAACTTCGGCAGCGCGACCATCCGCACCAGCAAGACTCTGAGGGCCACTCTTACCGCCACGGTATCAAGCGTGAGGATCTCTTCGGCAACTTCTACCAGTTCAGAATTCAGTCTGGGTGGTTTATCTCTTCCCATCACGATCGCGGCCGGTCAGAGCGTGTCGTTCACGCTGACCTTCACTCCGCAGACCAGCGGTACGGCCTCCGGAATCATTTCTTTCCTCAGCAACGCGGGCAATTCACCGACGGTCGAGACGCTGACGGGATCGGGCACGGCAGCGCCGCCGCACAGCGTCAGTCTCAGTTGGACCGCCAGTCCTTCGGCGGTTGTGGGATACAACGTATACCGCAGTGCGACATCGGGCGGCCCGTATACAAAGGTAAATTCGGCCCTGAATGCTAGCACCAGTTACATCGACACCTCGGTTCAAGGCGGAGCAACCTACTACTATGTGAGCACAGCTGTCGCCGGCAGCGGCGTAGAAAGCAAATTCTCAAACCAGCTGCGCGCTGCGATTCCCAGCCCTTGAGAAGCGCCGGATGACCACACCCGCTGTGCCGATGGCAGCGGGTTAGACAGGAATGAAGGCACTTATCCCTGGAGTATCCAGAGGGATCTTCAGCTCATTCCTTGCAATTCGGCTGTATTTTGTCCCAAGCCAAGAGCAGACCAGGACAAACTGACGTTGGGAGTGTGAGCTTGTTAGCTCGCCAGCTAAACCCATGGTCTCCCGCGGGGATAAAGCATTCCTACCTGAACTACACGTTACATGTACGGTCTGTATTCTGCCGAGGCCCTAGCGGAACAGTTAAGGCCAGACAACTTTGGTCGTCTTCGCAAACCCTTAAGAGTCCCTTCGGCCGTGGAAGCTGGTCTGACAGGAACACGAATTCGTCGGTTTTCGCCGTTCCGCGACGATTCCGAACGTGCTCCTGGTGGTAGACTATGAGCTTTCTGGCAAAAGATTGCACCGATGTCACTCCTCCTGTTTAACCGCGCGTTCTATCCGAACCTCGTCAGGGCGACTATGGCCGGTAGCGGGATAACAATGGCTGGATCGCTCCTCGCTCGATTTTGGCACAAAGCTTGGTTGCTTTTTCCCTTCGGGGATCGTGGCCTTGGTGCGCTTGGTGATGTCGTTTTCAATACTTGTTGGGTTTTCGCTTTAATTTGTGTGGGAACGATACTCCGGCAATCATACTCAACCAAAGGACGCTCACAAGTTCGGCGGTGAGGAAGGCAGTGTATATGGTTCAAGAATCCCGCTGGGAATATTTTGTTGGTGCTGGAAGCGGCTTAGCAGATCGTCTTATCTTTCGGCTAACCCAAGGAAGGGGGAGGTCTTCAATCCGGAGAGTTGGACCGCCCGTTTGTCAGGCATAGCTGTTTATGGGAAACTCGCGGTTCTCGTCTTCCACTCCGGGGCGTGCTCCGGTTGGGGATCGGTGTTGGCTCCCTTGGGAACCTGGAGCGGCCGGGGCGGCGCAGTCCAACGGGTCGAGGGCTGCGTGCCGTCAGCTCCGAGGTCCTCCTCATCCGAAAGAAGCGGGGCCGCTATACCTAGGGCCTCTACCTCTGCTTTCACCTTCGACAACTCGATTTCTTTCAAGCTTAGAATTTCGTAAACATCCTTCATACGTCAACACCTTTTAGAAAGTTTAAGATCTATTCGTTCATTATGCCTTCAACCTAATGTGCCTTCAACCTAGATTCTGGCAAGAATTCTAAACGCCGAAAGCATGGGCATAGACGACCGCCAAGAATGTGTCGATCTCCTAGATTGCCATCCTTAGTGGCCGGGAAGCCACGTTGCTGCTGATAAATTCGTCGGGGCGTTGGCTTTGAAGCAGTTTATTGTTTTTTACCGCGATCGAAATGCGATGTTCCACATCCTCAATCTCGTGCGCCTGCACGGCGCTGCGGAGTTGCTCGACCAGAGCCCGGCTCCGGTGGCCGAGCTCCAGAGAGCTGGTTTCCGCGAGCCTTAGCCAGTAATAGGCCGAAAGACCGCTCTTTTCGACGCAATATCCTTCTAGATGCGCCAGTCCGACGACAAACTGGGCCGCGACGGAGCCTTCTTCGGCCGCAGTCAAGTAGGTTTCGATGGGGTGCCCATGTTCAGTCGCCAGGGTCACCGCAGCCCGGTCTGCGGTCGAACCGTTGCATTCCTTAAACAGCAAGAAGAGGAGTTCGAACCGGTTCGACACTCCGAGTTTTTCAAAGACATGAAACAGGTAGTTCTTGACCGTATGCTCGCTGAGTCCGAGTTGATCGGCAATCTGCTTGTTACTCTCACCTTGTGCGGCACGCTCTGCCACCTGAAGTTCGCGCGGGGAAAGCTGGTCGATCTTGCCGGCCTCGATGCCTTCGCAGGATGGAGTGCTCCTGAGAGCTTCCAGCAGAAACTGCGGAATGGTTCTTATTGACCCCAATCTCGCCCCGACTGACATGCTCGATGCAACGGGCAAGTTCGGACAACGACTCGGTCCGGCTGAAAACGCCTGCGGCGCCGCAACGGAAAGCCGCGATCACCGATTCCCGCGTGCTCCCCTCCAACAAGATCACAATCCCGACCGAAGGGTTCCGGCTTTTCAGGGTTCGGGCGACTTGAAGCCCTTTTTTGGCCGCACCATCAAAGTCTGCGCTGATTAAGGCCAGATCGGGCTGGAGTTTCGTGACAACCGACAGAATTTCCGCAGGCGCGGCCGCGGCAACGATATCAAATCGTGGATCACGTCCCAGCGACTCTGCGAGAAGCTGGTTGCCCATGCGGTTCCGGTCCGCAATCAAAATGCGGATGGTATGCGTGGGCGTCGAACTGGGGGAGGGATGCAAACGCATTATTAATGCCGTCCTATTTTTTTAGTCGTTAAGAAGATAGTTTTTTCAGTGGCACCTGCACCACATGTATGACTGCCGGAACGTGGTTAGTCTCGCACAACACATGAGGTCGAACAAGCCGAAACGAGAGAGTGTGCACTTCCGAATTTTGCATCGATGCGAGAGAAAATTTGCATGGCAAAAACAGAGAAACCGAATAAACAAGATAGCGACTGGTTCTTAACGTTTCTGTTCCACAATGCGCACCCTCTACCCTGACCGATTACTCTCCAGCTTCGCCGCTTGTGGAAAACCAGCCTTCTCTAGTCCAGGTCTAAACGCCTCCCCCCAAATGCTGAGCGGTTTGCCCCTCTCCAGCGGGCTTGAAGTCGTCAGCGCAGAGTAACGGATTACTCGCCTCGCACGCAGACTTGGCCCCACGGTCGAAAGACGATCACCCGCTTGTGGCGCTCTCGACGTCGTCGATATGGTGAGCATGCCCGCAGAAGGAAATTGGGTACGAATGTGGATCGATCCATCGAGCGAAGAAATTCGCGGCGATTTGAAATAGCGTTGCCACTCTTGCTCCGCTGGACCGACGGCGGGAGCCACTACGACGCTGGCCACTGCGTGAACATTGGTCAGGGTGGAATGTTTGTACTCGCTGCCACAACTCCTCCCTTGGGGGGCGAGGTGGAGATCGAATTTGTATTGCCACCTTTCAGCAGCGTGCCGCGTCCTACGCGGCTGCAGTGTGTCGGGCACGTCAGTCGAGTTGAAGTGTGCTACCAGCTTAAGGGATTCGCGGTATCGGGACAGTTTGTGGACGAATTCCAGGCGGTACCGAATACGTTCGCGTCCGTCGGCGAATCGTCCGATGCGATCTAGGGTCCTGACACTTGCTCAAGTTAGTAGTCCTATTGGGGCTGAGAGGGCGGAGCTGCGTAATCGCTTTGAGATTTCCACCGTGTGTTCCGAAGAAATGAGTTGGCCCTTGTAAGAAACGGCACCTGTATGCGTTCAATAAAAATTTTGACTTTGCTTTGCACAGGGACAAAGGTGCAGTATTCGGTCAGCCACTCACTGGAGCCCTCAGCGGCCACGCCAACTTCACCGAAACTGCAACCATCCTTCCCGCGATGGAAGGGATCCCAACATAGCGTTTGCGTTCTCCACCGAGAACCACTTCGGTGGAAGCACTTATCACAGGAGTACTGAGCGCTGTGACTCAGACAGGCGAAGCCACGCATCTTATCAACGAAGCGAGTCTCACTCAACCAGTTACCTCAGCAACTGAATCCTATTGGTTTGCCATCCAAACCAAAGCTAGACACGAGAAGCGAGTGGCCGCCGAGTTAAGAGAAAAAGGAGTGGTGGCTTTTCTTCCGCTATCTATCGAGGTACATCAATGGAGCGATCGGAAACGGCGGGTTGAGCTTCCAATGTTCAGTACCTACGTCTTCGTTCGCCTCGGCGCAGCAGAATTCTCGTATCAAGGTATTGGAGACAAACAGCGTCTTTCGTTTTGTTGGGGCACGGGGCATAGGCAGCACCATCCCCGATGAGCAGATAGAGACGCTACAGGCGATCATCCGAGAAAAGGTCCCTTTTTCTCCACATCCGTTTCTCAACGTGGGCCAGAAGGTCCGAGTCCGCGGGGGAAGCCTGGACGGTATTTGTGGAGTTCTCTCGGCCATCAATAACGACCAGAGTCTGATCGTTTCTGTAGACAGCATCCAAAGGTCGCTTGCCATCCGAGTCGAAGGTTACGGCGTTGAGCCAATCTAATTGTGAACTTGCAAGCTACAATACCTAAAATCGTTTGTCTGCCGGCAGCGCAGAGTTCTCAATTTCCCATTTCCCCGGATTTCAATTCAATCCGCTCCTCATCCCGCTGACTGGTCAAAGTGGTCTTCAATATCATCAGCTTTTCAAGAAGAGTTGTTTACCCTTAGGAGTAACCGTGATTCAGAGTAGACGGCGATTCATGAAGTATCTGGCAAAGCTGTTCGATGTCAGTGTCTTGATTACCGCTTTTGTCGCTGCCGGTCTCGTTTTGTCCGATGGCATGACTTTGACTGAGTTCATGTCCATACGGATCAAACTTGGCAATTTTCTGCTTTTCGGGCTGCTCTTGATCCTGTGGCATAACCTGTTTATCGTCTGCGGCCTCTACACTTCGAAGAGACTTACGACGGCATCGGCCGTGATTCTTGAGGTGTGCAGAGCGACGACACTGGCTGCTGCGGCCCTGACCGTCCTTATCAAGATATTCCAGATTCATCTTGGCACCCCAAAGTTTGTGATTCTCTTCTGGACCTTTTGCACCGCTGGAATGATTGGTGGGCGACTGGTAGCCCGCTCCCTTCTTTTGGCTTTACGGAGTCGTGGGCGAAACAGAAGGTACATCCTGATCGTGGGCACAAACGATCGCGCAATCGATTTCGCCCAACAGATTGCGAAACATCCAGAGCTGGGATACGAGATTGTCGGTTTTGTGGATGACGATTGGAGTGGAATCGAGAAATTCGAAGCAACCGGTCTCGCTCGCTGCTGCACTTTTTCTGGTCTGGCCGAGTTTCTCCGGCATACTGTGGTCGACGAAGCGGCAATGTATCTGCCATTGCGGTCTTACTACGAACATGCTGCTCAGTTCGTTTCCCTGTGTGAGCAGCACGGTATCGCGATTCGATTCGACTCACAAATCTTCAATCTAAAGAACTCCAATTCTCACGCCCATGACTGGGAAGGCTCCCAGGTATTGGCGATCACGGGCTCCCCGGAAGTCTGGCCCGCGGTGGTCAAGCGGGTTTTTGATTGTGCGTTCTCCGGAATCCTCCTAATTCTCCTCGCTCCGGTGTTTTTGGTTGTGGCGGTCTTGGTCAAATGCACATCACCGGGGTCTGTCCTGTTTCGCCAGACGCGCGTTGGTTTGAACAAACGACAATTCCAGATCTACAAATTCCGGACGATGATTGCTAACGCCGAACAAATCCAGGACGAACTCCTTCCAATGAACGAAATGGCCGGTCCGGTATTCAAGATCACGAACGATCCGCGAGTGACTGCTCTCGGGCGAGTGTTGCGGAAGACCAGTATTGACGAGTTGCCGCAGCTGTTCAACGTCCTGATCGGCGAAATGAGCCTGGTGGGACCGCGAGCGATGTCTCTGCGCGACTATCAACTGTTCGACCAGGACTGGCAACGACGCCGCTTCAGCGTCAAGCCAGGAATCACCTGCCTTTGGCAGGTCAATGGACGCAGTTCGATCCCGTTCGAACAATGGATGGAACTCGATATGCAATATATCGACAAGTGGTCGCTATGGCTCGATTTCAAGATTCTTGCCAGAACGGTTCCTGCGGTCCTGCGCGGAACAGGCGCTGCCTGAGCGGCGCTATTAACTTCACATAAGGAATTCTAAATGCTGGAAGACAGCCAAAGCCTCGTTACAACCCATCGCCCCGGTAGTCCTGCGCGCGTCTTGGCCGCGCTCGAGAGGCGCACTCTTGCGCCCCAGCAACTATCGCTGGCCGAGATATGGAAGACGTTCGCCCGGCGCAAGCTGGCCATTCTGGGGTGCGCCGGCCTCATATTTGGGGCGGTAGCGGCCTACACTTTCTTGAAGACGCCGCAGTATGAGGGTGTTGCCCGGCTTCAAATCGACCCCAATCTCTCGTCCAGTATTGGTTTGGACGGCAGTGACAAGGCGTCTTCGGTGGACGCTGACAGCAGGATCAAGACCGAAGTCGCGATTATTCAAAGCAACACCGTTGCGATGCACGTTTTGAAATCGCTTGGGCTCTTCCGAAACCCAAATTTTGCTGACGCTGAAACCATAAAGGCGAATGCCCGGGATCTCTCGCAGTTGACGCCAGCACAACGGCAGAAACTGCTGGACAGGTTCTACGACAGCCTGACACTCAAGGTCCTTCCCAATACGCAAGTGGTTGAAATCCGCTTTCGCAGTATCGAACGTGCAATCGCAACTGGCGCACCCAATTCGATCATCGACGAGTACATACAACGCAACTTTGAAACCCGTGTCGATAGCAGCAAGCAGGTCTCGCAATGGCTGGCAAAGCAGATGGAAGATGTAAGAACAAGCACTACCAACGCGCAGCAAAAACTGGCGGAGTTCCAGAAAGAAAATAACTTTCTGGGCGACGAGAGTGACAACATCGTTACCGATCGATTGAAGCAACTAAATGAAGAACTCACACAGGCCGAGGGTGACCGCATCATTAAGGAAGGGCGGTACCGACTGGCGCGCTCCGGCAATCCGGAGTTGATCGCCTCGGCTGTGCCCAACACTACATTGCAGGCCCTTCGCGCCCAGGAAGTTGAGTTGCAAGCTCAGTATGCCCAGTTGAACGCGAAGTTCGGAAGCGGCTATCCGAAGCTTCGTGAACTGCAGTCCCAGTTGATTCGCCTGAACTCGGCGATCGCGGCGGAAGGCGGCAACGTTCAGACCCGTATGGCGAACGACTACGCCGGGGCCTCCAAAGCGGAGTCCATGATCCGTGCAGAGTTCCTCAAGCAGAAGGAGGAAGCGTACAGACTCAATGCGCATGCAGCCACCTATCAGAGCTTGAAGCACGAAGTCGAATCGGGGCAGCACCTCTACGACACGCTGCAGCTCAAGTTGAAAGAAGCCGGTATCACGTCGGGGTTGACCTCTGCCTACGTCAGCGTGGTTGATCGTGCCCAGATGCCGGACAGGCCCGTTGAACCTAGAAAGGCGCTTTATCTTGCCCTGGGACTGGGTGGAGGTTTGTTTAGTGGGTTTTTGTTGGGACTGATTCTAGACTCTTTCGATGACACGATCCGCACCTCTGAAGAACTTGAGGCCATCACCGCTCTGCCGGAGTTAGGCTGTGTTCCGTTTTTGCCTGCGCTAGCGCGAAAGAAGCGTAGGCAGTTTAATCCGACAATGCTGTTGGGACTGCAGCGGTCTCCAGCCATGGTGGCGGAGCTCAATTGTCAAGGGGTGGAGTCTTATCGCTCTCTGTGCAGTCAGATTCTGCTTTCATCGCCCGAGAATCCCGCCAAGGTCCTAGTAACGTCAAGCGCATTGCCGGCGGAAGGAAAGTCGACGGTCAGTTGCAATTTGGCCATCGCGTTGGCCCAGCACGGAAGACGTGTCTTGCTGGTGGATGCCGATATGCGACGCCCTTCCCCTAAAACGCCTTCAGACACGCTCGATAGGCCGGGCTTGAGCACGATGTTCGCTGACAGGACAAGTCAGTATCCCAAATACCAGCCGATCTCTGATTTGCCGAATTTACATCTGTTGCCCGCGGGTCCGCCTCCGGTGCATCCGACGGAGATTCTGGCCTCCGCCCAAATGCAACGACTCATGGAGGCATGGGGTAAAGAATACGACCACGTCATCGTCGATACTCCACCAGTGTTACCTTTCGCCGACGCGATCGTGCTTGCCTCCCGAGCGGACGGCGTGATTCTAGTCACCCGTTCCGGAGTCTCCAACAGGAAAGCTCTGCTGCGCGTGCGAGACTTGCTCTTGCGATCGGGAGCCAACGTTATGGGCGTTGTGCGAAACGCCGTGAAGCATCCCGAGTTTCACTATTCCTACCCTGCCGGCTACACGTACAAGACCAGTGGATCCCACCCGGGCAGTCCAGCCGATGACAAAGTGGCCTGAGGGAAATCCAGGCGATTAAGCAAGGATAATATGTTACGAGACTCGATCTTGTCCTTTTGCATGTTGATCTTGGCTGGCATCGTGCCGGCATGGGCACAGAACATCGTGCCGATAAGTTCGACTAGTACTGAATTGTCCTCGGGCCCTTCCGCCCACGCGTTGCGAATCTCGGCCGGAGACTTGCTTGACTTGAATGTGTTTGACACTCCGGAACTCTCCACCAAGTTACGTGTGGATGAGCACGGGAACATTTCGCTGCCTTTGGCCGGGGTGCTTTCGGTTTCAGGTATGACGGCGGAACAGGCGGGACTTGCGATCGAAGCTCAACTGCGTCAGACGGACGTTCTGAAAGATCCGCATGTTGCGGTAACGGTATTGGAATATGCGACCCAGGGAGTGACGGTGGTGGGGGAAGTCAAGAATCCCGGCGTGTATCCCCTGCTGGGCTCGCATGGGCTGCTCGATTTGATTTCCGCAGCGGGCGGCGTTACCCCGAATGCCGGCAAGGCGGTCACAGTCACGCATCGTGCGGATCCTGACCATCCTGTGGTCGTTAAAGTGGAGAGCAAGCCTGGCAGCACCGCAGCTCTCAAGGTAGACATTAGTCCCGGCGACACCGTCATGGTGTCGCACGCGGGAATCGTTTATGTGGTCGGAGACGTGGGTAAGCCCGGCGGCTTTCTTATCGAGAACAACGATCGGCTGACCGTGCTGCAAGCGATAGCCCTGGCGCAAGGCACGAACAAGACAGCTGCGCTGAACAAATCCAAACTCATCCGGAAGACCGAGACCGGGCGCGAAGAAATGCCGGTTCCCCTCAAGAAAATTCTGTCGAATGATGTTTCGGATGTAATGCTGGCTGACGGCGACATTCTCTTCATTCCCACCAGTCAGGCGAAAAATGCCGCTTATCGTGGGATGGAGACTGCTCTTCAAATGGCCACTGGCGTGGTCGTTTACGGCAGGTACTAAGCTGCCGGGTGCCGGCAAGGGAGATGTGGTTTTGAGTCTGAGCGCCTCGACACCTCCGATGTCCCGCAAGAGCATAGGAGTAGCCCGGTCCTGGCTGTCGTTCTTGAAACCCGGCAAGGGACGGAACCGCTCCAAAGAGCGCTATCGCCGACTGATCTGGACAGCCGCGACTTCCGCGATGTCGAGGGGGGCATCGGTCCTTTCCGCTTTGATTTCTGTGCCACTCACAATTGGCTATTTGGGGACACAGCGGTTCGCGTTGTGGATGACGATCAACTCCCTGATGGCGATGCTGATGTTCGCCGACCTCGGGTTGGGGAACGGTCTGTTGACCGCAATCTCGGAAAGCCATGGAAAAGACGATGCCAAGATGGCTCGCCGGTATATTTCGACTGCTTTCTTTATGCTGCTGGCGCTGGGCACGACAACTCTGGTGGTACTCGCCATCGTGTATCAGCACACTCCCTGGGCCAGACTTTTGGGCGTGCGCTCGGGAGTGGCCATTGCGGAGGCCGCCCCGGCCGCAGCGATCTTTTTCGTGTGCCTCGCATTGAATCTTCCCCTGGGAATTGTGCAGCGAATCCAGATGGGCTTTCAGAGTGGATATACAAATAATCTATGGAACGGACTCGGAGCGTTGCTGGGGTTTGCCGGGGTCCTTACCTGCGCGTATTACAAAGCTGGGGTGCCCTGGCTTGTGCTCAGTTTTGGCGCCGGTCCGATCGTCGCGACCATTCTCAATGGCGCGCAGCTGTTTCGCTCTCGACCTGATCTAAAGCCGGTCTGGGCTGAGTTTCGCTGGGTAGTGCTGCGCCAGCTCCTGTCGGTGGGTCTCGGTTTCCTGATCGTGCAAGCGGCCCTGGCCATGGCCATCGGTTCCGACAATTTTGTCATCGCGCATCTGCTAGGGGCGGATTCGGTCTCTCAGTATGCGATCGCGATGCGCATCTTCACTCTGGTACCGGCTCTTCTCCAGATGATACTCATGCCCTTGTGGCCGGCCTATGGCGAATCGCTCGCGCGTGCCGATAGTGAGTGGGCCATACGCGCCTTGAAGCGCTCCGTTGTGGTTGTCGCCGGAGCGACGGTTGCTGCCGCGGTGGTTCTCACCCTGTCGGGACGTTGGATCATTGCGCTGTGGGTTGGCGATCGTTTTCACCAGGGCTTGTGGCTTCTGAGTGGAATGGGGGTGTGGATGGTTGTGACCACACTCGCGAACGTTATCTCGATTTTCCTGAATGGCATGAATCGCATTCACGTGCAGGTGACCTCCGCCATTGCCGTGGCAATTTCAACACTGGCAATTGAAATACTGGCGACTCCCAAGTTCGGTTTGCCCGCGATGATCTGGTCGACGAACATCAGCTATCTCTGCTTTGTATGGATTCCCATCGCGTTGTTCTTCCCGCGTTTGCTCAGAAATCTTAAGAGCAAAACACAGTCACCGCGTGCTGCAGCACCTGTTGAACCTGCCTTGGCCAGTTAAGCGAGGTTTGTTGTTCGAAATACATTTGACACTGCCACAATGAATTCATTCGCAACTATCCCTTCGAGCTCACAGCAGGCGCCATCCCCAAGAGAGTATTACTACGTGCTCCCGCGGGCGGCATTTAGTCTGGGGGATATTTTCTGCTTCCTTGTCCCTTTCCTACAGTTCATACAGTTTCAAGGTGCCGGGGTACTCGCGATTTCTGATCTGCTCTTGGTCGCTGCTCTGCCTATTGCCATTTTGCGTCATCCAGAGCGGCTCAAGCGAAAGCCGATGCCGGCGATTCTTACCCTGGGTTTGCTTTGGTTGGTCGCGCAGATAGCTACGGACCTGTGGCGGAATTCCGCGCCTGAAGACTTCCAGCGCGGCTGGAGCAAGATTGTTCTGGTGCTGGTGAACATTACGGTGGTGTGGATCGTGGCCGGCCGAACCCGGCGCAGGTTCGTTCTTTACGCGGTTGGACTCGGGATAGGAACCATTTTGGGTGTCTACATCAATCCCTCAGCTGACGTGATCATCGATCCCTGGAAGTTCGGAATGGGTGTGCCAGTTACACTGCTGGTAGTGATCTGGGTGGCGCACCTAGCCAAGCGTCGTTATCTTGAGATTCTTATACCCCTTACCGCGCTCGCGATCGTAGATTCTTTCAGGAACTATCGCATTCTCGCGCTGATAACGTTTCTCACGGCGATCTACTCCATTTTCCAGATGTCACAAGTGGGCAATCACGATCGGCAACGGTTTGGGCGCTTTCGCCTGGCGGCACTTGGCCTCACCGTGGTCTGCGGGGTCTGGGCGTTTACCGAGGTGTATTCGCACTACGTTGAAAAGGGAGTCTTTGGCGAATACGCGCAACGCAAGCTTGAAGTCCAGCAAAGCGGCGAAGGCGGACTTCTGCTTGGCGGACGTGGCGAGATATTGGCATCCAGCCAGGCCATTATCGATTCTCCGTTTCTCGGCCATGGTTCATGGGCGCGGGATTCAACCTACGCCTCGATTCTGGCTGATAGACGGGCTGAGCTCGGATACAAGGACCTTTACGGGAAGGGTGGAAAAAGGGACGATCTTATCCCAACTCACTCGCACATTTTTGGAGCGTGGGTAGAGGCCGGAATCGCCGGGGGCCTGTTTTGGCTCTTCGTTTTGGTCTACACCATTTATGCCGTGGCGAAGGTTTCTGGTTCGGAACCACTACTCCCGGTATTTGCTTTTGCGGGTTTCATGCTGGTGTGGGACATCCTCTTTTCGCCGCTAGGAATGCCAACACGATTTGCGACCCCATTCTTCGTGGTCGCGATGGTCGTACTCCGACAGTTCCGCGATATGCAAGCGGCAATTTCGGAGGAAGTCTGATGCCTCGCGTTTCGATCGTCACTATTTCCTTCAATCAGGGGAGATTTCTCGAGCGTGCTATCCGGTCCGTGCTCGCGCAGGACTATGAGGATATCGAATACATCGTGGTTGATCCGGGTTCAACTGACGGGAGCCGCGAAATGATCGAACGTTACCGGTCGCGAATCTCGAGAGTCATTCTCGATCCTGACAAGGGTCCTGCCGATGGTCTGAACAAGGGGTTTGCCGCGGCCAGCGGTGACATCTATGGATATATCAATGCAGACGATGCCTATCTGCCGGGTGCAATCACGAAGGCGATCGCGGGTATTCAGGCACGGCCCCAAGCCGATATCATCTACGCCCACAGTTACATCGTGGATGACAAGGGTCAAGTGGTGCGGCGCTCGCGGTCGGTTCCATTTGATTTGCGACTTTACGCGTACGGCGGCGTCGTCGTAATGCAGCAGTCAACTTTTTTTCGACGTCAGGCTTTTGAGAATGCTGGTGGCTTCAATGTGAAGAATCGCACCTCGTGGGACGGCGAGCTTCTGGTTGATTTTGCCCGGCAGGGCTGCAAGTTCGCTATGGTGGATGATTTCTGGTCTCTGTTCGCCATTTATCCCGGTTCAATCACTTCGTCCGTGAAATACAACCAGCAATATCAACAGGACCATGCCCGCATGTTTCGAACTATCACTGGCGTGGACTTTGATCGGGCGAACAAGGCCCGGTTCTACCTAGCCCGGGTCGAGAAGTGGCTCCGCAACCCGTTAGTACCCCTCCACCGGATCATCGATAAATCATTCGGGGTTCCGCGATTGTCATTCCCATTGTCCTTGTAATGAAAATTCTCCATATCATTAGTTCTGTGAATCCGGCTGGCGGGGGTCCGATCGAGGGCATCAAGCAGTTGGGGACGAGCCTTGAATCCGGAGGGCACCGGGTGGAAATCGCCTCGCTCGATCCTCCCGATGCGCCCTTTTTGAAACAGTCGCCTCTACCGGTGCATCCCCTGGGCCCGACAACGTTGCATTACGGATTCAGCACTCGGTTTATCCCATGGCTGCGAGAGAACCGCAAAAGGTACGACGCGGTGATCGTCAACGGAATCTGGCAGTTTCACAGCTTTGGCGCCTGGCAGGTCCTGCGCAACTCCGACACGCCTTATGTGTTGTTCACGCACGGCATGCTCGATCCCTGGTTCAAGAAGCAGTATCCATTGAAGCACCTTAAAAAATGGATCTACTGGCCGTGGGCGGAATATCGGGTGCTGCGCGACGCGCAGGCGGTCCTGTTCACGTGTGAGGAGGAGCGGCTGCTGGCCCGTGAGTCGTTTTGGCTCTATCGCTGTAATGAGGTGGTGGTCAGTTACGGCACCGCCAAACCGAAAGGTGATCCGGAAGTGGAACTGAAGGAGTTTTTTACCCACTATCCCGAACTGCGCAGCAAGAAGTTAGCTCTGTTCTTGGGACGGGTTCATCCCAAGAAAGGATGCGACTTGCTGATCGAGGCCTTCGCCAAAATCCTGGCGCAACGGCCGGAGTGGCATCTGGTGATTGCCGGTCCCGATCAGGTGGGCATACAGGAAGGGCTGAATTTTCGTGCGGCGCAACTGGGCATGGCTCCGCGAATTACCTGGACGGGAATGGTCGGAGGCACCATGAAGTGGGGCGCGCTGCGGGCAGCGGAAGTCTTCGTGTTGCCTTCGCATCAGGAAAATTTCGGTATCGCGGTGGCCGAGGCAATGGCGGCCGGAGCGCCGGCGCTGATTTCCAACAAAGTAAATATCTGGCGCGAAGTGGAAGGTGATGGAGCAGGAATCGCCGCCGCCGATACTCTCGAAGGGACCTGCAAGCTGCTGCAATCCTATGTCGAGATTGCCGCAGGAGCGGAAGTCAGCCATGCGCCAGGCCGCGCACGATTGTTTTGAGCAGAGATTCGAGATCAAGAAAGCAGCCGAGACGCTGCACACGATTCTGGCCAACGTCTCAGGAGTGAACTAGCCAGCATCTACATGAACAGCCAAGACGCCGTCTCTCCACTAGCCTCAGCTGTCCAACTCGAAGTACCACGCGACGATCTCTCTTCCTCCCCTCCGCGGGAGCAGGGAGTGGAACCGGAAAATCTATCAGTACAGGTCGCCAGCAGCATGCAGGAAATCAGGGACCTGCGGCCAGCATGGCGAAATTGGGCCCATGGCCTGGAAACCGATCTCGAATATTTCTCCCACATCTTGAAAAACGATTCGACCATTCAGCGCCCCCACGTCATCACCATATGGAAGGATGGCATCTGCCAGGCGATGCTGGTGGGATATGTGAAAAAGCGCAAGGTCTCCACGATCGTGTCCTTCGTCAATATTCCCGGACCCAACGTTCACGTGCTCGAAATCGTAAGGGGCGGAAGGATCGGGCATCAGTCACCTGCCATTGATAAGTTGCTGGCGATGGAACTTCTCCGGTCCATTCGAAGCGGCGATGTAGACCTGGTGTGCTTTCAGCGCCTGTCCCTGCATTCCGAGCTGCTGCACGAGGTTCAGCAACTGCCTGGCCTGCTGGTCCGGGATCGCGTGCCGCATGTTTTTTACTATTCGGTATTGTCTCTGCAGGCGAGGGCGGCAAAACAAGCTTCGCTCCTGCCGGGGAAGGCCAGGCGGGAAGCCAGAAGAAAGACTCGCATCCTGGAACGAGAATTTCCCGGCAAGGCGCGCGTGCAATGCTTCTCCAAGCGCGGGGAGATAGAAGTTGGCATTCGCGATGCGCTGATGGTGGCGGCGACCACCTGGCAGTACCATGTTGGCCAGGGTTTTTCCGATTCCTCGCAGACTCAGGCGAATCTCAGGTTCTGTGCCAAAAAAAAATGGCTTCGGATTTATGTTCTCTATCTGGAAGACGCCCCCTGTGCCTTCCTGATTGGGCAGCTCTTCAAAAACGTTTTTCATTGTCAATACGCGGGCTACCATCCGGACTTTGCGCGTTATTCCGTGGGGTCGGTGTTGACCGCACGAGCACTCGAGAATCTGGCGGAAGCCGGCGTAGAGCAGGTCGATCTGGGCGAAGGCGGGCAGGAGCACAACCGCCGGCTGGGCTGCCAGAAGCGTGAGGAAGGCACTGTACATGTCTATTCACCAACACTGAAAGGCATCTGGTTGAACATGTTCTTCGCTGCCACGCAGACGTTGCGGGCTAGTGGGCGCAAGACTCTATCCGGGTTGCAGCTGAATAGGGCGGTCAAGCTCTGGCTTCAGTTTCTGATTTGGCGATCGAAGGCCCGGCGATACTCGCCTGAAACTGCTACTCAGATATCACGTGTCGCGTAGTTTGAGATCGGTCCGGCAACTTCAATAAGACAACCTACTGTTTGCAATTCACACCATGCCAGCCGGTAATCCTGACCCCTATCTGGTTCCAGCCTTTCCGATGCGAAATCGGCTCAAGCGAGCCGGATGGGGACTCGTGTATTCGATATTGTTTCGCACCTCTCCGCGGCCATTCCACCGCTGGCGGGCGTTTCTGCTGCGTTGTTTTGGGGCCAAACTCGGACGCAACGTGCACATTTATCCGAAAGCATCTATATGGGCCCCATGGAATTTGATCTGTGCCGATCTGGCTACCATCGCCGACGAAGCGATCATCTACAACCCCAGCATCGTGACCCTCGGTTCGCATTCGATAGTCTCCCAACAAGCCTATGTATGCGGCGCCACTCATGACTATGAACATCCAAATTTCCCACTCGTGTCTTTTCCGATCTCAATCGGCGAATATGCGTGGGTGTGCGCGCGAGCGACAGTCCAGGCAGGAGTGAAGGTAGGCAACGGCGCCATCTTGGCGTTGGGATCCGTCGCGGCGAAGGATATGGAGCCTTGGTGGGTCTATGGGGGAATTCCGGCGCGGAAAATCAAGAGTAGGACCGACTTCACCACGTCGTTGAAGGAGGAGTTTCATGAGGGTGTCTACGGATAGCAGTCTGTCGTTCGCTTCACAAGAGTTCGTATGGACGGATTCGCATGTGCCACAAGCTCACGCCTATCTAGCTCCTCCCATGATTAAGGCATTGCGGGACTCATCCGTGAATAACGTGCTGGATTTGGGCTGCGGCAATGGGTCGTGTTCCGCGCTGTTGCAATCCAAGGGTTTTGTCGTCACTGGCTGCGACAAGAGTACGTCCGGTATCGCATTCGCACGACGAGCTCACCCCGACATCGATTTTTTTGAGCATGACATTTCAAATCCACTTCCCGCTGGGTACGCAGGGAGCTATGATGCCGTAGTCGCACTCGAAGTCGTAGAGCATTTGCTTCAGCCTCGTCATCTGGTTGCGAGTGCTTACAATGCGCTTCGACCAGGCGGTTTGTTAGTCCTGAGCACGCCCTTTCACGGGTATTGGAAGAATCTCGCACTAGCGATCACGAACAGCTTCGACAAACATTGGCATCCACTACGCGATTTCGGGCACGTCAAATTCTTTTCAAAAAAGACGCTGATTCCACTCGTCTGCGATGCTGGATTTTCTTTTAAGGCCTTGGTGCGCGTTGGACGCATACCGGCTTTCGCTTGTTCCATGATTGTTCTCGCAGTCAAACCACAATGATTTCCGTCCTCATCCTCACAAAAAACGAGCAGCAGGACTTGCTCGGCTGCCTGGAATCACTAGGTTGGTCGGACGATATCCATATTTATGATTCGTTCAGCACCGACCGGACACTGGACATAGCGCGATCGGCGGGGGCTCACATTACCCAGCGTTACTTTGACGACTGGTCGTCACACCAGAATTGGGGACTCGCAAACATACCGTTTCGATATCCGTGGGTGTTTTATCTGGACGCCGACGAGCGGGTTACTCCGGAGCTGGCCGCGAGCCTGCAGCAGGTTGTCCAGAATCCTGGAGACAAGATTGCATTTCGAGTCAAGCGTCGAGACTTCTGGGGAGGGCGCTGGCTCAAGCACGCTGTTGCATGCTCTTTTTACATGCGCCTGTTTCGTCCGGAGAAGATGCGCTACGAACGCTTGGTCAACCCAGTCTCCATTCCGGACGGACCGGTCGGTGAGATGGCCGGCTATCTCGATCACTATCCATTCAGCAAGGGCATGACGCACTGGCTGACCAAACACAACTCCTACAGTTCGCTGGAAGCGCAACAAATCAAAGAGAAACGCTCGGCCAACCAGCGCTTCAGGCTGTGGCAGGCATTCCTGGCCAAGGACCCCAACCAGCGCCGCTTCCATCAGAAGGAACTCTTTTACCGGATGCCAGCCCGCCCCTTGCTTAAATTTCTGTTGCTGTATGTGGGTAAACGCGGATTTCTCGATGGCAGCGCGGGTTTTACCTACGCCATGCTCCAATCTTTTTATGAATTCATGATCGTACTCAAGAGCAAAGAACTGACCGGGAAGTCAGCTTTCTCCACGCGGGCCATGGAAGCTCCAGCAACAGTCGTACTCAACCCAGGCGCTGCGCGCCAAACCCTGGAAGGCTTCCATGCGAATTCTGGTTCTAGCGATTAATTACTGGCCCGAACAGACCGGCATCGGCGCTGTGCTGACCCGGCGCTGCGAGTACCTGGCGTCGGTTGGGCATGAAGTAACGGTCTGCACCGGGATGCCGTACTACCCGGAGTGGCGCATTCACCCTGGCTACACGGGGAAGCTGCTGTCCCGCGAAGAGCATAATGGAGTGACGATCCTGCGCTCCTGGATATGGGTTCCCCGGAAAGTGACATCGGTCAAGCGGGTTCTTTTCGAGGCGTCGTTCCTGGCTAGTTCGTTGTTACGGGCGATGTGCAGCCGCAAGCCAGAGTTACTGCTGGTGGTCTCGCCACCACTCGGACTGGCGATTTCAGCGGTGTTGCTGAGCCGCTGGACGAAAGCGCCTTACGTCTTCGATGTGCAAGATCTGCAGCCGGACTCCGCCGCCGATCTGGGAATGCTTCCCGGGCCGGTGTTGCCGCTGCTTTACCGTCTGGAGAAGATGGCTTATCGCCACGCCAGTCTGATCTCCACCATCACCGAAGGAATGCGGCAGAAGATTGTGGCCAAAGGGGTACCCCCTAAGAAGGTTGCGGTAGTCCCGTTTCCGGCCGACAGTAGTCTTTTCGCTGTTGGAAGTTCGGTAAAGGGCTTACGTTTTCGCAGCCAGTACGGTCTGGACGGCAAAGTTGTCGTCGCGCATTCAGGCAACATGGGGGTCAAGCAGGGGCTGGGTGTCGTGTTGGACACTGCGGAGCTGATGAGAGAGCAACGCGATGTTACGTTTCTTCTGACCGGGGACGGCGCGATGAAACCGCATCTGGAGAACAAGGCAAAGGCACTCAAACTGAATAACGTCCGTTTTCTTCCCTTGCAGGAGCAGGCCGAGTTTCTGCAAATGCTGGCCGCGATCGATGTTGCTCTCATTGTGCAGCAGTCGTCGGTTTCAGATATTGCCTTCCCCTCAAAGACAATAACTCTACTGTCGGCGGCGCGACCGGTCGCAGCCGCGGTACACGACAACAGCGAGATCGGACGCGTAATTCGCCAGTCAAATGGAGGAGTAGTGGTCGAGCCGGAAAATGCAGGGGCATTGACGACGACCTTGCAAGAACTGTTCCGTGATCCTGTAAGGCGCACGGCAATGGGCGAGTTCGGCCGGCGATATGCGCTGCAACACTGGGACGCAGCCCGGATCCTGCCAAATTTTGAATCGCACCTTCTGGAAGCAAGCGGCATGTACGAACCAACTCTGAGCGAAGAGCCCGCAGCCTGATCGAGCCGAACTGATTCCACAAATGAAAATCAGTGCATTCATAGCGATTTCTTGGGCCGTACTGATCTTGTCTCGCGGCGCGCCGGCTCAGGAAAGTAATCGGCGAAATGGGTTCAGTAGATGCCTCCGTTCACGCGAGCGTCGAGGAGCGGCCACGCAAGGTTGAGCCTTCTCAAGGCGCCGCCAAACGTCCGTCGGCATTCAGCAGCTGGTCTTCCCAGCCGGCAAAGCAATTCGGAACAACTGCAGGGTGGTCCGCAGCGGCGACCGCACCAAACCCCGCCGGACCGGGTATGGCAAGGAAGTCGCCGTTCAGCAGCTTCCAAGCCGGGACGCAGACGCATGGTGCAGTGCCGCCTCCACAAGCAATGGCTCCGCGTCTTACAGCGCCTCTGGATCTGCTGGCAAGCTGCGCAAGCCAACAAAGACTGGAGTTACCTCGTCCGGTGAACCGGTTCGCCGTAGTTCGATGTTTCCGGAGTCTGGGGCGCCCGTTCGGCCGGGTGCCGTTCTATTTGAAATCACAGGAATTCCGCAGTCCGTCTAAGGAAAAGGAAGTCAGGGCTGACCGACAATTTTTCCAGAGACCGACACCTTCCCGGGTCAAGGTTTGAAGGCGAAAAACGCAAGCCTCGCCGGCCGAGGTCGACGGATGTCGGTGCAGCAGACCCACTGAAATCCACGGCAGGTGATAAGCACTAGATAACACTCAGTTTCACTCCCAAACCCATTCACCCAGTTGGCTGCATTTCAAGAGGAGGTAGACTTGTCTAAGCGCGCATTGATAACGGGCATCACCGGCCAGGACGGCTCTTATTTAACTGAACTGTTGTTGGGCAAAGGCTATGAAGTTCATGGCATCATCCGCCGAGCCAGCACATTCAACACTGACAGGATTGATCACATCTACGAGGACCCGCACGGCAGCCAGCGCCGGCTGTTCCTTCATTACGGCGATCTTTCGACCGGAGAGCAGCTCAGCAACCTGATTTACAACATGCAACCGGAAGAGATCTATCACTTGGGGGCGCAGAGCCATGTCCGCGTGAGCTTCGATGCGCCCGAGTTCACCGGGGACATTACGGCGCTGGGGACAACGCGAATACTAGAGGCGGTGCGTAACAGCGGCATCCGCTGCCGCTTCTATCAGGCGGGTTCTTCGGAAATGTTTGGGTCGACGCCACCTCCACAAAACGAAGGAACGCCGTTCCATCCGCGAAGTCCGTATGGCGCTGCCAAGGTGTACGGCCACTGGATGACAGTGAACTACCGGGAAGCGTACGGAATGTACGCGGCGAATGGAATTCTCTTTAACCATGAAAGCCCGCGACGCGGAGAGACGTTTGTCACCCGCAAAATCACTCGTGCGGTCGCCAGGATTCAGTCCGGTAAACAATCCAAACTCTATCTGGGAAATCTGGATGCTCGCCGCGATTGGGGATACGCCCCCGAGTTTGTCGAAGGCATGTGGCGCATTCTGCAGCAGGAAGCTCCCTCCGATTACGTTCTGGGGACGGGCGAGTCTCACACGATTCGCGAGTTCCTGGACGAGGCATTCGGTTACGTCGATCTGGATTGGAGGGACTACGTGGAACTCGACCCTCGATACCTGCGCCCATCGGAGGTGGAGTACCTGTTAGCTGATCCCGCCAGGGCTGAAAGAGAGTTGGGCTGGGAGCCGAAAATCAAGTTCAAGGAACTAGTTCGCATCATGGTGGATGCCGATGTGGAAGCCATCGGGGTTACGCCGAAGGGCGAGGGACGACTGATCCTCAAGGAAAAGTTTGGGGACTGGCACCAGTGGACAGGATCGGTCTCCAAGTGTCTGGAAGCCGTTGCCGGAAGCGCACTCGGGGACTAACCTAATGGCAGCAGAGGGCATTGCACGATGAATCGCGAAGCGAAAATATACGTTGCAGGTCATCGCGGGTTGGTGGGCTCGGCTATCGTCCGGGCCCTGGACCGAGATGGCTACACCAACCTTCTGCTGCGGTCGCATGCTGAGTTGGATCTCACCGATCAGACCGCAGTCGGAAGATTCTTTGCTGACGAACGCCCCCAATATGTTTTCCTTGCCGCAGCCAAAGTCGGAGGCATTCTGGCCAACAGCAAGTATCCGGCAGAGTTCATCTTTCAGAACCTCCAGATGCAATCTAATGTAGTTGAGAGTGCGTACAGGGTGGGTGTTGAACGATTGCTTTTCCTTGGATCGAGCTGCATCTACCCGAAATTTGCAGCCCAACCGATACGGGAAGACTCTCTCCTGTCCGGTGCGCTCGAACCCACGAATCAGACCTTATGCCGTGGCGAAGATCGCGGGAATCGAGATGTGCTGGGCGTACAACCGCCAGTATGGCACGCGGTATTTGGCGGCCATGCCGACCAATCTCTACGGTCCTGGCGATAACTACGATCTGGAAACCTCACATGTCATTCCGGCGCTCATCCGAAAAATGCATGAGGCCAAGATCAACGAAGACAGGAAAGTCGTGGTGTGGGGCAGCGGGACACCTCGACGGGAATTTCTTTACAGCGATGACATGGCGGATGCGTGCGTTTTCCTGATGAACCTCGACCAAGGGGCTTTTGACTCTCTCGTAGCAAGCGACATCGTTGCCCCCCTTATCAATGTGGGCAGTGGCCAGGATCAAACCATTCGGGAACTCGCGGAATTAGTCGCCGACACGGTTGGTTTCGAAGGCGGGTTGAAGTTCGACACCAGTAAACCGGATGGTACTCCGCGCAAACTACTCGACGTTTCCCGGCTGTCCTCTTTGGGGTGGACTCCGAAAACGAGCCTGTGTGAGGGTCTGCAGATTGCTTACCAGCATTTTCTGGAAGACTGCCGTTTTGAAAAATTACAACCACAGACAGTAAGCTAGCCAATCAAGCTTAAGGCCTCCGGACATTAAACTATGCGGCAATTTCTTAATACCCTGCTTTCGGATCTCCTGAAATGAGTGCTTCCGCGACTGCTGTACTTCCTCGTCCATCACTCGTCCCCGTACGGCCCAAGCCATCGAAGTCCAGATTCTGGACACGGGCGTTGTTGTTTCTGGCCCTCGCCGTAGTGCTTTCGGAGTTGTTCTTCAGGTTTGTAATCGGCCTTGGGGACCCCCCACTTTTTCAGACAGATCAGCGATGGAGTTCGTTCTGCAGCCATCGAAGACCGTACTTTCGTTTTCACAATCATTTTTCGGTGAATCGATACTCGATGCGGGCTGATGACTTTCCGCCCCACAAATCGAGCAGCAACGAATTGCGAGTGTTGGTTATTGGAGACAGCATCTTGTACGGAGGGGTCAGGATCGATCAAGCAGAAATCGGTACGGAGCTGTTGAAACGAAACCTGAAACGGGAGTTCGGACGCCCCGTTGTCGTCGGCAATGCCTCTGCAAAGGGTTGGGGACCACCGGACGAGATGGGAGTACTTAAAGCGATACGGCACATTGGACGCCGATGTAGTCGTTCTGGAACTGTCCTCTCACGATTACGAAGATGCTCCGAGTTCGTCCGCTCGTAGGAATTTCACCCGCTTATCCGGACAAGAGACCCTTGGGGCCTTAGCGGATCTGCTTGAAACTTATGTCCTTCCACGTATCTGCAACATGGATCGGATTCCGCCGGTGTGGACATGTCGCTTCCCACCACGAAGTGCGGGTCCGTCCCAGCAAAACATTGCCCAATGCAGCCGCGCCGAGCGTGATCTATTTTCCCTTGCGCGCAGGGATCATGCCAAAGTTGTCTTGGTCCAACATCTTTCGACTCCCGAACTGGCCGGACAGTATCTGCCGGGCTACTATGTAAACCAGGCGATCGCTAAAGAAGAGGGAGTTCCCTACGTGGACGATGCAGACGAACTCCGCAATCGCCCAGATCGGGGCAGAGTCCTTTCTATGAGGGTGATCCGCTACATCTGAATCGACTTGGGTCAAGAGGCGCTTGCGCAGGCGTTGCAGACAGCTGTGCATCGGGCCCTCGAGAGCAAATGAGCATGGAGTTGCTGAGGTCTGTCTCCGACGAAGTCACATGAGCTGTGAGTACTCCGTAATTCCTATCAATCGCTCAATCGAGCTGAACTGCACGCCGAACCATCCATCCACCGCTACCGTTTGAGTCAGATGGCCTCCCTTATAGCTTGGTTCATGCTTTTTTCCGTATTCGCATCTCCAGTCAGGAGCACAGTCGAGCGACCCTTCACCGGAACGACCTCGGCCAATCGCGGCTGCGGGTGTTCTTGATGCTGCTCGTTTTCCCGGGCAGGACTGGTTGGCAAGAGTGAATGCCGCCGCCGAAAATCTCTCCAAATCCAATGGTGGGACGATCCAGATTCCTGATTCCATCTCCGGTACTGCCGCCACGTCCGGCAACATTCCCAGCAATGTAACTCTGGAATTCACGGGTGCGGGACATTTGGTTTTTGCCAGATCAATGTTGGGCAGTTCACAAAGATTTATAACAAGGATGCGCTGTTGCAGATGTCGAGGTCAGACTGCATCGGAATTAATCAAGAGAATAGCGCCATTCTTCAGAAGAGTGACAAGTTCATTCTTGACGGCGTTCGATTGGACTGCAACAAGCAGCCGAAATCGACAGGGATCCTCGTTGGGAACAACCATGCTCAGACCGCAATGCATAATGTGACCGTCGTGAACTGTACAACCGCCGGGATCCGACTCGATGGTGCGCAGTTTGGAGAGTATCTCAAACGTATCTGTATACAACAATTTGGTTGGGTTCAAGGTTTACACCACATTATCAGGCGGTGGTGGAAACTCAAATACGTTTTACGGCCTCAAGGCGGTCGGCAATACGGTAGGAGTGCTCATCGCGGAGACTTCAAAGTTCGGAATGGGTGCTGACTACTTCGTTAACCCTAGTTTTCTTAGCAATTCGGTGGCTGCCATGGCAGTGTTCGGAAATGTTTGGGAAAACGACGTTCATTGGTACGGCGGCGCCCCAGAGGACAACGGCAGGGGGCCGAGTACGATCACGATCGATGGTCATCTGGTGAAGCAATCGTCGATCTATGCGAACCATGCCCGAATCTCACTCACTGAAACAAGTATCGGGGAAGCAAAGATCAATCCTTTCATACGCGCAGAGAACTCTTCGACAGTGGTGTTGAACAATGTGTCGGGCTACGGAAAGTGGGATGGGACACTGGTCAGCACGGACTCAGGTAGCACCACCACCCTCGAAGGTCACATGTCGACCCTGGGCACAATCCAAAATGTTATTAGCTATCCTTCGATATTGAGAACCAGCGGCTACGTCAGGATGTTCGGGGCACCGGTGGTTTCGTCGAATTCTCTCATCCCAAATCATTTTTCCGGCAATTCGATTGCGCCTGCGGTTGCCGACCGCAAAGGGACCCTGTCGTCGACGACAGTGACAGACCGGCAGATGGGACCGGTTACTGCGGTCGTGCATGCCAAGCGCCGCGGCAGTCAGGAAGACAACCGGGTAAGCTTTGGAAATGTGGTTTCCTCGCCATCCAGCCAATCCAGCACTATTTTAGTGAGCGTGTTGGTGAAAGCATCCGTCAATTGCGCCTATGTGATGGGGGGGTATGCTGACGGCTATTCCGTCGCACCCGTTCCATTGGCGGCGGAAAAATGGACGCGTGTCGTCATTCTGAGAGGGAAGGCGGCTGCAGGAACTGGATTTACGCTTGTGGGATGGCCCGATGATTCGACAGGGCCGACAATCAGCTTTGCATGGCTCGAAGTGCTCCGCACGCCGACGGACTCTCCCGAATCGGCAGGGTTGATCGGGACGGTTCTAGCGACAGGAGCTGTGAATCCCAACGGATTTGATCGGCCGGGTCATTGAAACTTCGCGAATGTTTAAGCCACCGATGGTCTGCGCTATTGATGAACGATCCAAAGAGAGACTGCTGACTGGCCCAGTTGCCTCGCCGGCAAGATCAATGCACCGTTCGTAGAAGTCGTTGTGAAAGTTTCAACTCGCTGCAATTGTGTGGCCTGTACCGAAGGCGGAGTTTTGCCTTCCGCTATCCAATGGTCAAGATTGCTGGTTTGGGCATCGACTAAGTAGCGCTCCACTGTCACGGCGCCACTGAACGGTAGGTTCTTGAAAGCGACGGTCACCGCTTCACTCGATGTTCGATCCGAAAAGTTCTTGTGCGTATAGTCAAAATTGTAATTGTAGTTGGCGACAATGAGACCGGCTGAGTGGGAGTCGGAGGACGCCAAAGCAAGAAGGTTAGGTTTGGCTGCGCCCGTGGTTGCCAATTTTCTCGTGCCTTTCAGACGATCAACCATCGTGAATGCATTCGAAATGGCCTTGGGATATTCGACACTATCCTCAACGTGATTCCAGGAGGCCCCATACATATTGGAATTAGTGCCGGCTGTGTCATGCCCGTGATTGTCTCGTACCTCAAGGAAGGCCCCTCCGGTTACGGTTCCCTTCAAAGCCTGAAGAAGAAAGCTGATCGCCCAGGCCGCACCTTCGTGAGATCCATTGATCGCCCCGAAATAACTGTCTCCCAGATCGCTGGCTCCCCATTCGGTTACCCAAATCTCAGCCTTCGGGTTCCCACTCTCGATCAAGGTCTTGCGAATGCTTTGGGCATATTTGGCCAGGTCGTTAACCTCTCCCCCATAAATATGGAGAGAGACGACGTCCAGCCTTATTCCCAAGGCGGCGTATTTCTTGATGACCTGGTTTTGCCAGAGCTGTCCGGATCCGTAGTATGCAGTCCAGAATCCTGTGGCTGGCGCGGCTATCCGGACCTTTTTGCCAGGATTTCGCTGAGCCACCAGACTTACAGCGTGCGCCCAATGGGCGTAGACCGTATCAAACTGCGCAAAGCGACTTGGGTCACCCTGCAGGGACGTGTGATGTCGGCGTAAGCCACAGGTCCTGGGGATTCTGTGTCGTATCCAATTCGTTGGCGACTTCGAACAACGTGTCGTTAAAACCGGAGCCTCCGTATTGAGTTACCACGTAGTTTATGATCGCGTAACAAAGAGCATCATATTGTGCCCACTGACTGGCGCCCCACTGGAGGGGATTCCCACCGATCGATGACGGGGCCCATTGTCCGACAACGACATGTGGAGTGAGGTTCTTGGATTTTATGTTTTCAAGATCGTTCTTAAGACGGCTGCACCCCGCGAGGTTCCCACTAACGTCAAGACCGCAATCTCCCAGCCCATTAATATTTCTCATCCTGCGCATGGGAAATTGCGCTGAGATCAGACTCCAGTCGGTAGAAAGACCGCCGTCCGATTCCGGCGCGGAAGCGCTGGAATAGATATTCTTCGCTGCTGCCAGATCGTCCAGACCCGTTTCGGTGAGTGTCTTGCTCCCGTCCACGATCACATCGGCTTGCGAAACGTCGGGTGTCGGCGCCCGCGCGGGGCTGATCACATTCACGCTTGCGTTGCGCCTGAGCTGGCCGATCCAGGATCCGGATTGGTTAGCGAGACTTGGGCGTTGCCAGCCTGCGTCGTAATACCAGTCGCAGTCAGTTGAGAAGGCGAGTTGAAAGTAGTCTGCAGGGCCATGCCTGCAAAGTGGACCTGGGCACCTCGGATGAATTTGCTTCCTTTGATCGTTAGCTTGAACGCCCCAACCGGGACAACCTGCGGCGAAACCGAAGTGAGGATTGGAATCGGATTGTAAAGGGTAACGGCAGCCGATTTCGATATCGAGGAATTCGCAGTCCTAATCGCCGTTACGTCTCACCAGGTTGGGTCTTGGCGGGGCTGGGGGCGCGGTATAAAGGCCTTTCGCGTCAATCGTGCCTAAGGTTGCATTGCCGCCAGGGATGCCGTTGACTAACCAAGTCACGCCGGAAAGCGACCGAAGGCGAGCCGTCATCACAAACACTTGTGTGTCTCCGGCACGGATCCGAGCGGTCGCCGGCGTTATTGCAATCGAGGAAGGCTGCGCGGTAGGTGAGCCTCCTCCATGGACGGCGTCACACCCGGAAATGAAGCAAAGGATGCACAGGAGTGTGAGATAGCTCACAGACGGGTGGGCGAAACTGGTGGCCGTCCTAATCAATGTACCTCGATTGGTTCCCAGAATGATGGTGTGGTTCCTTAGGGTAAGGCGATGGGCAAGTCGAAGGTAGGTCACGGATGGACATGGGCGGTGTGACATTGGGACAACAGCACCATGAGTAACCCCAATGAGGGATATTGCGAAGGCATTGCCATTCGCTTGCGTAGCCCTGGAAAGGCAGAAGTTCAGGTCGACTGGTGCGGTCCTTCGCGACAGCTGGCGCACAGGGTAATCAGATTCGAGTCGTCATCATCGCCCTGCTGGCTGCGTAGTTGCTTGTGATGCACATGCAAGTTCTGCCTGGAACTACAGACCTGGCATCTCCAGCCATCGCGCCCCGCGACTATGTACCGAGCCGAACGGCTAGAAGGAGTTTCCCGATGCCCGATCCCGAGCAAACCCGCGAGCTCAAGAAACCACAACAATCCGAAAAGGACGCCCGGGCCAACCCACACAGGCCGGAATAGTACGTTCCTCAAGGAGTACTCAGACTCGCCAACCTTATTGATTGGATCGGTAAACAAGCCTGAAGTTGCGCAGCTTCAGTCTCCTGCCTGCACTGGCGGCACCAACCGGCCCGGCACAACGATTCCACCATCGCAGTGCTGGGCCATCTGTTTCAAACCTCCACCCACCTACCTGGCCTGATCGGCCGGGCCATCAACGCACCTCTCTCTTCCTATACTCCTCATTTAGAGTCAGGTCTTTAGAGAGCGCATGAGCTTGAAGAACAGCCGCGTTGTTTGTCTTATCATCTCGCCTATCGTCTCGCATCTTTCTACGATATGTCCTGAGTGCAAGCCATTTCTCCTTGCACTCGATCCGCAAGCACTGGTAAGCATCTGTCAGTCGCATATATGCCGGATACAGCACGCCCGGACGTGGATGTAACAATTGATCGGCAGCAGCGTGCTCCTGCGCGCTGCACGCCTGAGAGATTGCAAGCAGCCGACGTTCTTCTTCTTGCGAGTTTTGTGCGTCTTGGGCCACTAGGCGATGTTATCTACCAGCCTGTGCCTAAAGGATTAGAAGGCGCTAATAGAACCTTACCGACGTAACGTAGCCCCGCAGAGCAAAGAGGCAGAGAGAGAACGCGGACTTTGAGAAGTGTTCAACTGCCCGGCAGATATCACAGCCGGGTGGTGTCCGCGGGAAGGCCGGTGTACGTAGGCGTCGCGAATTGATGTTCCTGAGTGCGGACTTTCAATACGACCGGTGCAGCCCTTCATGGCACCCTGCGCACAAGGTAATCAAATTCAAATCGTCATCTGAGCCCTGCTGGCTGCGCAGCTGCTTGTGGTGGACCTGCAGGTTTTGCCTGGAACCACAGATCTGGCATATCCAGCCGTCGCGGCGCAGTATTTGCTATTCGAAGTTGTTCGTAGGGTTCGGGATCAAGCCGCAGGCGAGGCTGCTTTGGATCGAATCCGGGTCACGAGGCCTTCTCAGTCACTTCGTGCAGGAAAGCCTGCCTCTGTTCACCAGGAAGGAACTTGAAGAATCGCGACATAGATTGCAGGAGCACCGTTGGGTCCTCATTTTCCAGGTTCGCTCCTGCCAGGAAGTCCGCGCAGATCATCTCCAGGCAATAGCCTCGAGACTTGTCCGTTCCCAACATCAAAGCGGCAGTCTCAATCGCCTGCTCGACAATCGGAATCTGGGTCTTATACAGCTTGAAGTAGATAATCTCCCACGGTTCCGACTCCCGCCCCGTCAGTTCCCTTTCCACTTCCTGCTTGAACTGATCCTTCGGCAGCGACCGTGCCTTGTGCAGCCAGGTTGCACAATCGAACTCCTGCCCATCCCTCCTGGCGACTTTCGCCAACTCCAGTCCCTTCGTCCATCCCACTTCCTTCAGTTCCCTTCTCGCTTGTGGCGGCAGGTGCTCATGGATTGACATGAGGTAGTACGCCTTTCGCCGCGACTCCGGGAACCGCCTCGCTAGAAACTCGTCAAACGAACGCAGTTTCTCCAACCGCCAGTACTGCCCCGCCCGCACTTCACACAGGTACCTGCCAAGCTCTACGAACCGGGTGTCTCGCTCCGTCTCAGACTTCCGTTCCCAGGCCAGGATCTCGTCGATCTTGGTCAGAACGAACAGGGCTCGTTTGCGATTGAGCTTGGGCAACATGGGCGGAATCCTAGTATGTAAGCTCGTCAAGCCAACCAAGGTCATCTGCTCCCGGGCGCCGCACGAGCGCCGCTTCGGTCAAATCCGGCCGCCCCAGGCACAGTCCTATATAAGGACAGCTGGTGCAGGGGTTCTGGGGGAAACGGATACCACTGTGAGGCAGGAACTCCGCGGCTTCGATCCGCCGGATCGAGTCCAGGACCAGGTGCCCAAACTCTTCGCGCTGTGCGTCCGCTGATGACGGTTCGGAAGTACTGAATCTCGACCAGCCGCTTGCGGACAAATACGACCTGAGCCACGTCGGCGATACCGGTGACCCAGGAATAGCAAACCAGCTGCGGATCCAAGGCCAGCAATCCGGCAGGTTCCTCCGGATAGCGGCTGGCAGTGGTCTTCCACTCAAGCAGGCAGCGGGTGCCGTCGAGCTCTCCGATGGCATCGACGTAGGCCACGAAGTCGTTCTGCCCGGCCAAGGGCATGGTGTATTTGACCTGCAGATTTCGCCGAGGTTGGCGGATACGAACCCGATCGTCCTGGGCGAAGCGATCAAGCAGCTGCACGCCCGACTGCAACATACGGTCCCAGCTGTCCCGCTCGGAATAGTGAAGACCGCTTTCCCGGTGAGTGGACCACTCCCGGTGGAGCACGGCGGCGGCATCCTGCCGCTGGAAGTAGGCGCCGACGGCTTGTTCGAACGCCCGGCCAAACATCATGGCCGCCCGAGTATCTTTCTCCTTCCAGCCATCGAGGTAGCGATGCTTGTAGCGGCGTGGGCAGGACAAATACTGGCTGATCTGGGTATAGCTGTAGGTCATGAGGAGACCTCTTCACACCGTCGGACTGCTCCATAAGCGCTTCGTGATTAATTCAGGCCACCCGATGTCTGGGCTTTTTCGTTTGAATCACGCTGGAAGGTGGGAGTGCGGTAACGGTTGTAACCAGCGTTTACCCGCACAACCGGGTCACTGAGCACAAATTTGCGCTTCGGTGCTTGGGTTTTTATTGAGGTCTGATGCGGTCGGTTTGTCAGCCGTGACTGCCACTGCTCCAAGGTTTCCATTCAGCAGAGTAATAACCAAAAAGTTGCCCGAACGGACACCCCACGTAGTGACCAACGAACACCTCAACATTCCCTTCTGTGACCTTTCGATCTCCTGGTATTCGGGGAAAACTGCAGATGCCGCACTTTCCACTAACTTGAGCGCGAGAACCCTTCGTGCTCAGCAGGGATTGACGGTGCGGTTGCTCCATATCCCCCGGCCGTGCAGTGGTAGCACGGTGCAAAAAAGGCCACGCAGTGAGACATCCTGGTTTGTCACGGAGAGTAATCGGGTGCGGAATTGTTCTACTGAATATCCTTCTGTACTCAGACGTAGCCCCCGCACAGTTGACCGTCAACCCGTCGAGCATAAGCTTCGGCAATGTCCTAGTAAGTAGCAGTGCGATGCAGTCGCTCGTTCTAATGAATTCCGGCGGATCGAATCTGACGGTTTCTCAGGCAGCAATGACTGGGTCAGGATTCAGCCTGAGCGGTCCGGCCCTGCCATTGACCCTGGTGGCCGGACAAAGCGCGAGTTTCAGCGTTACCTTCGCTCCACAATCCAGTGGCACCGTTAACGGGAGCCTCTCCTTGACTTGGATTCCCCCAGTTAAGAATAGCGGGAAGCGTAAGAGTTCGAACAGCAAAGCGACCACGGTTCCTGTGTCGGGAACAGGTACGATTCAGTCCACGGCTAGCACAACCCCAGGCCAGCTTGTCGCCAATCCTAGTAGTGTGAGTTTTGGCAGCGTTCAGGTGAGCAACACCAAGACCCTTTCCGAGGCAGTCACCAATACTGGGGGCTCTAGTGTCACTCTTTCGCAGGCGACTGTTACAGGAATCGGATTCAGCATCAGTGGTCTGACCTTGCCGATGACCCTGGCCACGGGTCAGAGTGTGACCTTCACTGCGACGTTCGCTCCGCAGTCCGGAGGAAGCGCGAGTGGCAGCATCTCCATCGGCTCCAACGCTTCCAACTCGACAATGACGATATCCCTGGCCGGCTCGGGGACGGCACAGGGCCAGTTGGTCGTAACGCCTACGTCGACCGACTTTGGCAGTGTGACTGTCGGGACCAGCAAGACTCAGGTGGGTACGCTGAGTGCGAGCGGATCGAGCGTTAGCGTATCCGCTGCCACTGTGACTAATGCAGAGTTCTCGCTAAGCGGAATCGCTTTTCCGCTCACGATCGCGGCCGGGCAGAGCGTACCGTTCACGCTGAGGTTCACTCCACAGATGTCAGGTAGCGCTTCGGCAATCGGTTCGTTTACAAGCAATGCGTCGAACTCCGCCGCCGAGACCTTAACCGGAACTGGAGCCGCGCCGCCGCAGCACAGCGTGGATCTCTCCTGGACCGGCACCTCCACCGTCGTGGGCTACAACGTCTACCGAGGAGGTCAATCCGGGGGACCTTACACGAAAATCAATTCAGCACTCGATGCGAGCACTACCTACACCGACAGCTCTGTCCAAGCCGGACAGACTTACTATTACGTGACTACCGCCGTTGATTCGAGCGGGGCAGAAAGTAGCTACTCGAACCAAATCCAAGCCCCGGTTCCGAGCCCGTAGAACTCACCGATCATGGGGTATGGGCAGCATCGGGAGTTCACCCAAATCGGAGGAGTATATGTTCTTGCGTGTTGTTATCGCTACATTTTTTCTCTCCGCCGCCGCGGCGATGGCTGCGGGCTCTCGGCCTGTTTGTCCCGGGCCTGCCGCTTTTGGCACCGCCCGCTGCCATTCGTATGTGACCACCATGAACACAAAAGAATTGGTCCCATCCAAAGTTTCAACTGTTCGCATCCCGCACGGACCGAAGTCACATTCCTTACCAACGCAATGGGTCGAACCATCCAACTTAGAGCAAGCGCGGCCGAACTGGCGGTGGGATAGCCCTCCCGTCGGATTGATATGAACTATGTCTTTTCCTACCTGACAGCAACTTGCGGAACTTCCCTTGTTTATCGGGAAATTCTTTCCGTCGCAAGCGGTGGCCGCCTTGTTGGTAGGAAGTAATGGTGGCATGTGTTTCGCCTTCAAATCCTGGGCAACGGACAAAGCCAAACTAGGCCCGACGATCGACAGATGAAAGATGCCGTATGCACGGTGCGTGCCAGTACCGCGAACCGCCGAAGGGAGCGCGCGGTCGCGACGGGCGCGCTGGAAACTGAACTCTATCCTGCCGAGACGCGGGATGGGAGGTTTCACTGTGGGCCTCTTCCTCCCAGGTTTCACGTTTTCGCCAGTTGATCTAAACCATCCCTGACAGTGCAGAACTGACGTAACTTTGACACTCCTCGCATGGAAGCTAGGATCCAGGATGGGGATGAGCCGTGGTTTGGAAACGCACCATAGCGGCAACTGTGGCGTAGTCGAGTCCTTGTAAGCTTGCTTCCCAAGTGACGTTTGAGGAATCTGGAGGCCGTGATGGATTCAGTTGACCGTAGCCGCACCGTTCTGCGCAAGTCGGTTCTGGTTTTAGCGTCCCTGACAATCTCGCTGTCTGCGTGGGGACAGCACCAGACGGAATCGGGGAGGCAGGTTGAGCATGGTAGTAGTCCAGGCCGCTCCAGTAACCAGGGCCACGGGGGCGCTCCGACCCATGCATCGGGTCCGAGTCACGAAAACTCGCATGTCCAAAGGGGTAACCCGGGCGCTCAGCCGGGCCGGACCACGGGCGCTCCTGTGAGTCGCCCCGGGAATGATGGCGATCGCGGTGGGAACGCCGGCAGTCGCGCTGGGAACTCGCGCGGTAACCGTGGCGGAAACCCGTCTGACAGCCGCGGCCGAAACATGCCTGACAACCGCAGCGGAAACACCTTCGGCAATCGAGGTAGAAATCCCGGCGACAACCGTGGCGGATACACGGCGGGTAATCGCGGAGGCGAGAGCAACCGCCGAGCTCCCGGGCGCACGGTATCTCTGAGGGGCGGTGGGTCGGCGAACTTTCGACCGAACGGGCAGATCCGCGTCGTCAACCGCAACGGAATGCGGATTCAACACAATCTCCGCGGCGGGCGCACCATCGTGACCGAACGCCAGGGAGTGCGGATTGTGACCAGGGGCGGAGGTCGCGGCTATGTGCAGCGGGCCTACGTGACGCGTGGAGGGCGTTCCTATTATTCGCGCACCTACTATAACCATGGGGTTTACCGGGTTGGAATCTATCGCGGCTACTACTACGGCGGCCGTCACTATTATGGCTACTATCCCAACTACTGGTACCACCCGGCCTTTTACGGTTGGGCGTATCGTCCGTGGGACGCGCCAGTGTACTGGCGTGTGGGAATTGGTGGCTGGGGTTGGGGGCCCTGGTTCGGCTTTTACGGTGGATATTTCGCGCCCTATTCAGTGTATCCGTCGGCGGCGTTCTGGCTTACGGACTATGTGATTGCAGCGAATCTGCAAGCCGCTTACGAGGCACGGGCTGAAGCCCATGCCGAAGCGGCGGGCTACGATCAGGGCTACAGCGATGGAGCAGGGCAGGCAGCCCACTCCGGCCCGGTGACGCTGACTCCAGAAGTGAAGCAGGCGATCGCGGAAGAGGTGAAGGCGCAACTGGCAGCGGAGCAGCAACAGTCCTCCGACCGGCCGAGCGGTTCATCCGATGGACGGGCGCGGGATGGACAGGCGCAGGCCTCGGAAGCCGCTAACGATGAAGTGCCGCCGGCACTCGATCCCGCGCGGCGCACCTTTGTCGTGTCCAGCGACATTACGGTCATGTCCAATGGCCAGGAATGTGACCTCACCGCAGGCGACGTCATCACCCGGCTTACGGACACACCCGATGCTGGCCAGAGAGTCACCGCCAGTGTCTCGGCCAGCAAGAAGGGTGACTGCGGTGCGGGCCAGCAAGTGGCAGTTTCCGTGGAAGATTTGCAGGACATGCACAACCACTTCCAAGAACAACTGGATAGCGGCATGAAGGAGCTGGCGGAAAAGCAGGGCAAGAGCGGCTTACCGAAGGCTCCGGATACGGATACCACAGCTGCCGATGTGCCGCCCCCACCGCCGGATACGTCCGCGGCCAAGGACCTGACCGATCAGGAGGAAGCAGCCGACGAGACCGAAACCCAGGTCGAACAGGAGAGCGCGGGAGGGCCAGGCGTGGAGCAGTAGCCGCGACAGATCAGTTTGGAGCTGGGAGCAAGTTCATCACACCCATGGTCGTGAATGGCAAGGTGTACGTGGGTACTACAGACAGCGTAGGAGTATTTGGCGTGCTTCCCTAAAGAAGTTGGTCGTCGAGCGTCACTCCCCTATTCTGATAATTCGTTAGGGTTCGAAAACCCAAAAGTGGTCGGCGACATGTACCGGATCCGCGGGGCCTTGCGCCAAGTTCGGAGGTTAACGGCATAGAGCACGATACAAAACAGGTTCGCCGGAATGAAAGCAAGCTGAGCTGTTCTCAGCCCAATGACGCAAATGATTAGGCTATTCGCCGCCGCCAGCACCCAGCCCTCCCAGCACCTTCTTCCAACCAGAATGGTCGAAAAAATCGTAAGGACACAAGACAAGCAGTCAAGCCGCAACACAAGCGAGAGCATCTCTAGTTTCATATCGGTTATTTTCCCGCGGATAGACTTGCAAGTATGCATTTCAAAGCTACGATGGCGTAACCTTCGTAACCGGACGCCTTCCGTATTCGTTGTCTCGGGAAACCCCACGGCCAGGACTAGAACTTCGGCAGGACGCGTCCTTAGACCTTCCGAAGCGGACCGAGCCGGATTACTGGCACCGCCGTTTCACTCACAACTCTGATTGTGTAATCGATTGAGCGCGAATCTCAGCGCGAACCGGCAGCATACCGCGTACGTTCCAGGAATGCGCCAAGCACATTGGCGGGTTGCCCTCCAGACCCAACAAATGCCAATGAGACCTTGAGGTTGAGTCTCGCTTGGCCGACCACTCACCCGGCCGTCCCTTCGGCCATATTACGAAAGCCGTCCAGCACAAAGGCACTGTGGGGCCAACGCCACAAAACCCATCGGCTTGCATATTGAGTCCGCTATACTGCTCCCTCCCCATCTTCTCGTCCGGAGAACCTGAGTGAAACGAATTGCCCTCGCCGTTATTCTGCTTGTGTTCATTCGACTGGCTGCGCAGACCAGTTCGATCGCAACCCCTTCTTCGAATCCGAAGGTCAGAGCAATTACTGCATTCGTCCGGCTGGACAGAGAAACATACCAACAACAAATTGCCGACGCTCTCGTAGTCTTGCGAAAGGCCAAGGCCGATTTTGAAGCCACTGGCTACGAAGTGGAAACGATACGCGTGACCACGCAGCCCCTGGCGGAGCTCGTCGCCGATATGCCAGAGGATCGGGCGCTGGCATTTCTCACTCAGTTTGACCAGCTCTCCGCCAAAGAAAAATTTATTCCTAACGTTGGACCGGGCATGATGCACGAGATTGACGATCCTGCAACGATGCACCTGCTGGAGAGAGCTCTCTCGACTCTGGCGAACATCGAGGGCAGCGCCATCATCGCGGATGATGCCGGCATTCATTGGAAGACGATTCGTCGCACCGCAGAACTCGTGAAATATGTCAGCGAGCACAGTTCCCGCAGCCAGGGAACGTTCAACTTCACTGCCACCGCCATGCTGAAGCCGTTGTCACCCTTCTTCCCCGGCTCCTACCACACCGGCTCCGGCAAACAATTTGCCATTGGTTTCGAAGGCGCCAATGTTGTTCGCGACGTTTTCGTAAGGGACAAGGGAAACGCTGACGCCGCCGTCGCTGACCTGACAGCTGCGCTGACGAAACATGCATCAGTCGCAGACGAGGTTGGCAACAAGGTGGCAGCAGAGACAGGTTGGGCCTACGTGGGAGTCGATCCTACTCCCGCGCCTCTTGGGGATGTTTCCATCGGGACCGCGATCGAAGCCTTTACTGGCGCCAAATTCGGCTCCAGTGGAACCCTCACCGCGGCTCGCATCATCACCACGGCAGTCAAGGCTGTGCCACTGAAACAAGTCGGCTACTCCGGATTGATGGTGCCGGTTATGGAGGACAAGCTTTTGGCACAACGCTGGGCTGAGTCCACCTACAACATCGACTCCCTACTTGCCTACTCGGCCGTTTGCGGTACCGGCCTGGATACGATCCCGCTCCCCGGCGAGATCAGCCTCAATCAAATGGAACGTATCTACGCTGATGTTGCTTCGCTCGCGACGAAGTGGAACAAACCGCTCTCAGCACGTTTGCAGCCTGTTCCGAACAAGAAGCCCGGCGATCAGACCGACTTTCAGGATCCGTACTTGTTCAACACTACAGTGCACCAACTGCCCTAGTTTACTTGTCCGCTTGCTTAGCTATGCCGCAAACCCTCGCAGAGTGAAATGCCGGTGCCGGATGGCCTGAGGTCTTTAAGATCCGGTGCTAGACTCTAGCGCTAGGGGCAAAGGCCGAACCTCGGGAATTTCGTTCCGACTGAGGTTACGCAATGACGCTGCTGCATGTGATCTACACATGAGTACGTTAGACATGCTCTCAGCCACCTGGTTCTATTTGTTCAGCACCTTGGGCTACCGGCGCCTCCGCGATGCCTACTGCAGATTGTGGGTCATCCCTAAACTTCACCGTACATATGGAAAACTCACGGCTGCGGACGCCTTTTCTCGAATCTACGAAAGCTCGCTCTGGTCCCCGACGGACGAAGCGAGTTACGATTCGAGTGCGAGCTCCATTGGGATTGGAGCTGAATCTGATGTCCGGCTAGTAGTTGAATTTATTAACAGCCGAGGCATCCAAAGAATTGCCGATCTAGGATGCGACGACTTTCAGGTGGGCCAGAGAACCACGTCTCGCTGCGATGTGAACTACGTCGGCGTGGATATCGTTCAAGCCATGGTAGCTGGTAACCAGATCAGCTTCGGCAAATGACCGCGTTGGTTTTCTGTGCGCGGATCTTGCCGTCGACCCGTTGCCAGACGCCGACCTTTGACTCGGGCTGCCGCCCAGGACTTTTGCTCAGTCGTGATATGGCAGTACGCGTACGAAACGCAGTCGCATTGTAAACAGAACACACCCTTGCTCCGCCCTTCACAAACCGAAGGGCACCCAGGTCTGTGCGCGCAGCGGAGAAAGGGTGGGCTCACCCGCCGTGTATCGAGTCAGCTTTGAACCTGCCGCATTCGCCTGCGCTTGAGGAGCAGTGTTATGCGAAGTGCGACAGTCGATAGGATTGAAATTGCCAAGAGAGAAAAAGAATTTGCGCTCCACAGCCAGCCGGGAAGGACAGATCGTCTGTCTGGGAGAAGCCCGTAGACGTCGAGCTCACCTTGGGTACCTACATACACTTTTCCGTTGGCCACTGTGGGTACGGTGAATTTCACGGCCTTGCCGGCTGCATCTGTCCCGCTGCTGGGGCTATGGTATATCCGAGTGGAAACGTTGGTTGCGTCGTATGCGTTAAGCACCGCAGGACCGCTCGGGTAAGCGCTGACATCTACCGCCCAGACGATCCCTCCGGTTGTGCCGCTCGCCGAGACTGCAGGGGTCGCTCCGCGAAGATCATAGGTATTGCTCGAACGTGATTGCGCGGGGACCGAAATCGCACCATTCGCGATGGCAAACTGCTTCAGGAAATCACCGATCGCGGCCGTGTAGAGATTCCCGTTCCAATGGGCTGGCTGGCCAAAGAAGCCGGCATGAATCTGGGTCGTGTTGGGCTTCACTCTCACTTCTTGTATATCCTGGTTACCGCTCGAGTTAAACTTCCCCAGATTGGCCTGATCGAGCAAATAAAGGGTTCCGGTCTTGCCGGTCGCGAGCAGCAGATGTGGATGTGCTGTTGAGCCGAGTGAGTCCGGCAAAATGATCACGCCGGACGAACCTAGATCGATGTCGTTAGCATTGAGCGTGGATTGGTTCGAAGGCGTGAAGAAGTCGAGCACGCCGCCGGTAGCGGTTAGTTTAACGACGGAATTGGAGTAATTGCTCCCTCCCCTGTTAGCATCGAACGCCCCGTTTGCGGTCTCAACGTAGATATTGCCGGACGAATCCGACGCCACGCCGTTGCCGGACTGCCAAATCGCACCTTGATTTCTAGGACTAGTCGAAGACCACACGAACTTCTGAGACAGCGAAGCAGGATCGTAACCCATGATCCAGCCTTGATAGGTATTGTAATCACCGTGCGAGCCGAAGGCCAGATACACCGTACCATTGTTAAGCAGTAGCGCCGGGCGCTGCAGATGAAAGAGTGGTACGAAGTTCCTGGCCGTGATTTCGACTGGCTTTATCGGTTCCGCACCTGAAGTGATGTCGATCGCATGCAGTCGGTGATGGTAGTTGGCGCTGCTGTCCTTTGTTTTCGCGCAGACATAGATGATCCCGGAATTGACGTCGATGACGGGCGTGGAGGTGATGCCTATCTCCGGCATCAATTCCATTTCTAAAGTGTCCGCCGCAGGAACCGTGGTCTCGCCCGCGGCCAGCAAGCTTTTTTTCCACAGCTGTTGGCAGGAACCCGAGTCGGCATCGAAGGCATAAACCCAGTCACTTTCCGTGGCCACAAAGATGACGTTGTGCTTATCGCCGTCGTTCATCGTCAGATTGGCTACGTAAAGCGGCTGAGCGTACACATACCCTGGGCTGTCCAAAGAGCAAGAGAAGAGTTTCCCGAAAGTTGCTCTACTGACGATGGCGGGAGTCAGCGCGAATTCCTTCGTGTTTTGTCCCGTCCGCGCATTGTCATTGTGGTACGTGAACACGCCAGCCAGGTCGGTTACCACGGTGGCGGCTGGCGGACTGATGTTGCCGGAGGATAGCTTCGCCGTGACGTTGTGGCTCCCAGGTATCGTTGCCGCGTTCGGTGAATAGAGTGCGGTGGTGGCACCCGTACTCACGATCGTTCCGGCCGAGGCACTGCCACCCTGGATGCCGTCCACGAACCACGTAAGCGTCGCGCTGCCACCCGATATCGTGGCCGTGAACAGTTGTGACTGGGAGGTGGTTACGGCAGTCAGATGCGGCGATAGGAAGACCGTGATGGTGCTCCGAGCCGGAGGACTTGGTGTCGGTGTCGGAGAGGTCGAAAGGTTCCTGCTCCCGCAGGAGGTCAGCCCAGGAAACAAGAGTGCCAAGACAAAAGCCAGGGAACAAATCGAACGATTTGTTCGCAACAAAGGCGAGTAACCATCCCGAAGCGTCGCCAGCATCACGGTGTCTCCTGTACAAAAATCGTCCTGGAAATAAAAATTGTCGCCTTCCAGTTCGACTAACATGAAATCCCGATCCGTGTCGAAACCTGCTTCCATTTGACGCGAAAGCCTCAGATTGTGAAATCTGAGCTGTCCTTGAGTCACGCCTGAACTTAGATGCCTGCGGCGCGCTCTACAGCCTTAATATTGAGGCTCATCTTTTCACCGGGCTCCCCCCGTTCGTGACTTCCGCTATCACCTCCTGTACGGCTTCCTTTTTCGCATTAGGTTGGTTCCAGGGCTAGATCGCAGAGTTCGACGTTGATGTCCTGACATGGCTCCGGTTTGTGCATCGCGCGATGGGGTGGATCGGTGAATCGATGTTGACCTGCAATGTCAGCTCCTGGATCAGAAGACGAAGGATAGCCAATATGCCGTCACCTGTAGTAGGATTGCCGGATCAAGTAGGAGATCATGAAAGAGCCGCGTCTTTCCAAAGCCGAAACTCGCATTCTCGAGCAATACTGGAAACTGGGGACCGCGTCGGTGCGCGAGATCCTGGAAAGCCTCCCGGAGGACGAACGTGTCGCTTATACGACGGTCCAGACGCTCGTCTATAGACTTGAGGCGAAAGGCGCTTTGAAGAAGGTAAAAAAAATCGGCAATGCCCAGCTCTTCCTGCCCGCCCTCGATCAGAGCCAATACCGCAGCAGGCTGGTTCGCGACTTGTTGGACCTGTTTGGCGGATCGCCACGTCTTCTCGTCTCGAATCTGCTCGAGAACGGTGCCCTGACCTTGCGGGACCTCAAGACGCTACAGGGTTCGGCTCGTGGTGATAGGAACGGCCACAGTCGCGGAGGGAAACGTGCATGAGCATATCGCCCGCGCGATGTATTACTTCAGTGTCCACTTGCTATATGCGTCGATTGTCGGCTGCGCAGCCTGGGTGCTGACATCATTCCGGCGCGCCAGCGCCACCACCAAATATTGGCTCTGGGTTGTGGCGGTTTTCAATTTCGTAGTGCCGGCAGGCGCGGTAATCGACAAGCTCTGGGCGCCACATTTGGCATGGGCCGCACCGCTCGGTGCTATTGGCGGACCGGTGTGGGACATGACACAAGGCCGGACGGCCGTCGTACTTGCCGTGACCTGGATGACGGGCGCACTTACCATGCTCGTGCGATTGATCTCGCATTTGCGAAGAGAGCGTCGCGAGGGTCAGGTCCCTGCCGACTGTCATGATGTAACATCCAGCTTCGTGGCAGATGGCATACCCGTGAGCTTCGACAGCAGGCATCCAGCTCCCGCAGTCGGCGGTGTTTTCTATCCGCGTATCTTGCTTCCTGCCGGCATCGATCGATTACTCAACCGGCAAGAATTGAACGCTGTGCTACTTCATGAACTGGCCCACGCAAAAAGACGCGACAATTTGATCCGTCTGGTCTACGAAGTTTCGTTATGCGCCTTGTGGTTTCATCCGCTCATCTGGCTCGCCGGAATGCGGATGGCACTCTATCGCGAGCTCTCCTGCGATGAATCGGTGATCCAGCGTGCGCAGGGACAAGCACTGGTTCGAGCGCTCGCCAAACTTGCAGTCCCCGAAGAAACGATGTTTCTCCAAGCGACAGCCTCGTCGCATCTGAGCCATCGCTTGGCGCGCCTGGCCGGAACGGCACAACCGGCACACCGCGCAGCAAGCCTTCTACTGACGTCGCTGTTCGCCGCGGTGATCGTGGGCGCCATGTTTGGAACGGTCGCACACACGGCCTGCTGTTTCGTGTTAAAACACTGACCATCCCATAATTCTTCCTTACCGACGTGACCCAGCCGCGTCTAATTGCATAAAAACGCGTTGTGTAGTAGAATTAACTTAATATGTAGTAGGCAGGAGAGCGGCCGTGCTTTGCGCGTCTCAGTCTCTATAGAGTGGTAGGATACCTGCGATCCTGCCGCGCAAGTCTTGGGCGTACGGAGGTCAAAATGGCGACACTGGGACCGGCGCAGCTACCCGCGGAAGCTTCCGTCCCGAGCTGTGTTTCGACTGCCCCAGTCACGAAGCTTGCGCCGAGGCACTCTGCCCTCGTCCGCGTGACCCACTGGATCACCGCTCTCTGCTTTTTCGCCCTGCTCGTCAGCGGCATCGAAATTGTGATTTCGCACCCGCGCTTCTACTGGGGCGAGACGGGCACGGTGTTGACGAGTCCGTGGTTTCAACTGCCAATTCCTTCCTCCAGGAGATTGGTGCCGACGGGTTACGGCTACGTGCTGCCCGACCAGAACGGCTGGAGCCGGGCACTGCACTTTGAAGCTGCCTGGATCGCGGTGCTGACGGGCTTGCTGTATGTAATTTCAGGTCTGCTTACACGGCATTTTCGAAAAGACTTGGTCCCCAGCAAGGCCGATCTCTCTTGGCGCGTGCTCTTGACCTCCTTTGCAAAACCGTTTCGCTTTGAACGGCCCAGTGCGGCAGAGGCGTCTTCCTACAATGGGCTCCAGCGCCTCGCGTACCTATTTGTGATCTTTGTTCTATTCCCCTTGGCCATCTGGAGCGGCTTGGCGATGTCTCTCGGCTTTGCCTCCGCCTTCCCTTGGTCCGTTACTCTGTTGGGCGGCCGTCAATCCGCTCGCACGATTCACTTCTTTGTCTCGCTGGCCCTGGTGCTGTTCCTGGCTGTTCACGTTTTGATGGTTTGCTTGGCTGGATTCTGGAGCCGCACAGGAGCGATGATCACAGGCCGCACCGGCACACGTAAGGAGCTGACATGATCAACCTTTCACGCCGAAAACTGATCGTCTCCGGACTCGCAGCGACCGCGGGTGCATCGGGATTGGCAGTGGCAGCGCGCCTTGCCCAGAAGTATGGATTGGTTCCTCCCGATCGAGGCGGAATCTACGGCCTCGGCGAAACGCTGACTTATGCCTCGCAGCGGCTGCTGACGAGGCATTCACTGGCGCGCGAATTCCCTCGAAACCGAATTTCGCCGCGTCCATTCCCGAACGAACTCGGGCCCCTCACGGAAGATTTTAAGCGTCTTCAGGCGGGTGGATTCGCGGACTGGCGGCTCTCGATAGATGGCATGGTCCATCAACCTGCGTCGTTCTCGATTGCTGACCTCAAGAACTGCCCGTCTCGCAGCCACATCACCGAACTGGCGTGTGAAGAGGGCTGGTCCTACATCGCCGAGTGGATTGGTGTGCCTCTTTCCCACGTCTTGCATCTTGTCGGGGTCCACCCACAAGCCCGATACGTCGTGTATGTCTCGATGGAACCCGATACGTGGGACAGCATCGATATGGCCGATGCTCTGCATCCGCAGACATTTCTCTGTTACGGCATGAATGGCAATGACCTTCCGGTACCCCACGGCGGACCGCTTCGCATGCGGCTCCCTCGGCAAGTCGGCTACAAGAACAAAAAATTCATCACGCATCTGACGGTCACAGACAATCTGAAGAGGTTTGGCAAAGGCCTCGGCTGCGTGGATGCCGAGTACGGCTACGCTTGGTACGCCGGCATCTGAGAGGCCTGGACTGTCAAGTTCGAGAAGATTTAGATCGTCGGCAACCCGGAAATTTAAGACTGCTCGCTTCCCGCTGAATCTTCTCTCTGAAGTGGCAGGATCACTTCGACAATCGTGCCCGGCATCGCGTTCCTTATTCGGAGCTTACCGTCTAGTTCGCGTACCCGCTCCGTAATTCCCCGAATCCCTACGCCAAAGCTGGAAGGGTTTGCAGCTGGATCGCCAAGAAGCTGTGCGCGCACTCCCCTTCCTTCATCACAGATCCTCAAGATGGCTTGACCACGCTTTGTAGTCAGGGCGATTCTGGCAACAGAACTGCCAGAATGGCGATGGATGTTCGTAAGACATTCCTGCACAATTCGAAAAATTGCGGTCTCAAGTTCTTGCGATAGTCGTCCCACGTCCGGCGAGATATGCAAATCAATCGTGAGGCTACTGCGTTGCACCAGGCCGTCGATATACCACTGCAGCGCTGAAGGCAGGCCGGCTTCATCCAAGAGGGGCGGGTATAACAAATAAGACAGCGTACGTATTTCCTTCACCACACGATCGAGGATTCCCATGCTATCGACGAGCAGATCAGCGCTCTCGCGATCACTTAGAGAGACTCGCTGCTTCAGTACCGCGAGGTTCATCTGCAATGCCACAAGGTTTTGGCCAGTGCTGTCGTGCAACTCACGCGCGAGTCGCCTGCGTTCCTCATCCTGAAGCTGCATGAGGCGGCCAGAAAGGTTGCGCAGCGCATATTCAGCTCGAGCGCGTTCACTGATGACCGCCGCCAGGGAAAGCCCGCTCACGGAAAGCACCGCGAGAAACGATTGCAGAAGAACAGCATTATGTACTGGGTCATGCTTTACAAACGGGCCGTTTCCGTGAGCTGTGCCCCAAACCGCAATCATCGCAACGAGAAGACAAACTATTGAAGCGCCGACTAAGCGGAACCGAATAGCAGCCCAAATCACGAATGGAAACACCGCAAAAGCCAAAACGTCGTCACGTGCCGATTGCCCCAAGGTCTGACTAAACATTAAAAAGCTGGTCACGGTGGTTCCCGCAAACAGGCTAAGGACTTCAAAGCTGCCAAACCGCGGCCACCAGCGGCGCACTTGTCGCGCAGAGAGGGCCAACGGAGTCGCAATCAATACTCCCATCGCATCTCCGAACCACCAGACTGGCAGCGCCGTGCCGAATCCGGACCATGCCTTTACATGAGTCAAGGACAAAGTCGTCGTGCCAATCGTGGCAGCGACCACCGGGCTAACCAATGCTCCTAACGCGAGAAGTGCGATGACATCCCGGAGCCGGTCGAGACTGAGATTCAAACGCCCCAGGCGATGCAGCAGGAGACCCCCGACTAGCGCCGCTGAGGTGTTTCCAACAGCGATGCCTAGAGCTGCTTGAGTAGGAATTGGGCTCCAGAGATTTACCAGGAATGCAGCAGCAGCAATCGCTGGCCACATGTGGTAGCCCCATAGCAAAACGCTGGCTAAAGCAATTCCAGAGGCTGGCCAGAATGGCGAGACATTGCCGCTTGTGAATGGTGCGGAAAGTCCTATCTCTCCGGCTGCGAAATAGAGGCCGAAAACGGCTGACAACCGCAATACATATGCCGCTGGTCCTTGAATATTGCTCAGCATCGTCGCTTTCACTCGGACGCGAGAAGGCCCTCGCGACTGAGGCGCATAATGAAAAGTAGCTTAGCAGCTTAGAATCTAGGTTGCTTGGTTAGATAGATTACAAGAGATATGCCTGACGGAAATCTCGACCAGCATGCCAGAGGACGTATGGTTTGTGCGAAACGAAACCAAAACCTGGCAGATTGGCGACGGAAATTCCCCTCGGGGCGGAGCCAAGACCCACCGAAGGGCTGGAGCGGTCGCGACGTACTCGCTGGAAACATGGGCTTTACTCCGCCTCGGTCCTGGCGGAACAAAAGCGTGTGCGCGAGCTGCTGGCCAAAGTCGAGAGCTCTTGAAACAGATGCAAGCCGATTGAAGGGCTGGCGCCAAAGGTGCATGGGGTTCATCCGCGGGTTTGCCCCATGGCACGGTTGGCCAGGTAATCCCCGCTTTCGATCACCTCAAATCTTCAGAGCCCGGATGACGTAGCCCAAGCTCCGCACTGAGCACTATTGCACCGTGACGACCACGTTGGCAGTGTGTAATAGCGGCGGGGAAGTGCTGGCTGCCGTCACAGTGAACGCATACTTGCCCGGCGGCGTTCCCCCAGTCTTCCCGCTGCTACCGCTGTTGCTACCACCGCCACAGCTTACCCCGGCGATAAGAAATACCAGGACCATTAGGGCGAGTCCGGCCCCGCGCTGACGCCGGCGCGATGGAACACCCAGCAGAAAAACACCCACCAGCAGGCTGCTGCCTGCGGCCGCCCATCCGAATCCGCGTGGCCGCCTTTGCGAAGTGGCCATGCCGGATAGGACGTGCGGTGCTGTGGTGGAGACCGTAAGCGTTGCAGTTCCTGAACCGTTCACTACCGAGCTCGGGTTGAAGGAGCAGGAAGGGGATGGGGTCGCAGAGGGAGCAATCGCGCTGCAGGACAGGCTCACGCTGCCGTTGAAACCGTTCATCGAGGTGATGGCAATCGTGGAGAGAGACGATCCACCCGCCGAAATCGTTGCTGGCGATAGGGGCGTGGCTCCGATAGCGAAATCTTGGGCGGCGCTGTCGGAGATGTTGAGGAGTACGGTCAGGAACGGACTGGTGGCCACAGCTAGGTCCGTTTTGCCGTCTCCGTTGAAGTCTGCAACCACCTCGGAAACTCCGTCATTGGTTCCGAGATTGTAATTCTGCGGGTCCTGGAAGGTTCCGTCTCCGTTGCCCAGCATCAACATCCGGTTAGACAAAGCCAGATCCAGTTTGCCGTCCCGATCAAAGTCGGCCGCGGCGATGGATCTCACGGTACCTGAGAGAGTGGGAGCAGCCGTTGTCGCGGGCGCCTGAAAACTGCCGTCACCCTTCCCCAGCAAGACGCCGATTGAACTGATTTCACATGGAGAGGAAGAGCATGGACCTAGATTGGATACCGCTAGATCCAGCTTGCTGTCTCCGTTGAGGTCGGCCAACACCACCGAGTTAGCACCGAAGTCCCCGGAGGAATAATTGACCGCCGTCTGGAACGTCCCATCCCCGTTGCCGAGAAGCACGCTCAGTGAACCCATCGGACAGTCAAACTCACCGCAGTTGCTATTCGCCACCACCAAATCGAGTTTACCGTCCAGGTTGAGATCCCCTACCGCCGCGGAACCGGTTTCGGCGCCAACGAACGGAAAGTTCACAGGAGTTTGAAACGTTCCGTCCCCGTTCCCCAGCAGGACGTTCACAAAGCCATTGTTGCAGACCAGATCATTGGGGTCAGTGCACGAGTTGGTCACACTCACCAAATCGAGCTTGCTGTCGCCGTTAAAGTCTCCGACGGCCAGGGCACGTGAGACGAGCGGTGTGGAGAGCACAGGGGGTCTGAACGTTCCATCCCCTAGGCCCAACAGCACGGCCAACCCAAACATGGTGCATGTTTGATCCAAACAGGCGGTCGTTACCAGGTCAGCCTTTCCATCCCGGTTGAAGTCTCCAACGACCAGAGGGGTGTTGAAGGAATTAACCAATGTGTTCGTCACAGCGGTGCTTACACCAGAGACGAAACTGCCATCAGCTTGCCCTAGCAGCACCTTCACCGAAGCGGACGGGAGTGAGGGATCGCTGAAGGTAATCGCCAATTCCGCCACATCGTCCCTGCCATCGCCGTTGAAGTCGGCGACCGCCAAAGACTCAAGGCTCGAATTGCTTGTCACGGGATAGTCGGCCGGAGCTCTAAGGGTCCCGTTGCCGTTCCCCAGCAGCACCACTACGGCGCCGGTGCAACTGTTCTGAAAACTAACCTGACACGCGTTGGCAACTGCCACGTCGGCTTTCCCGTCGCCATTGAGATCTCCCAGCGCGCCGAACAGGGGGGAGGTTCCGTCGGTTTCGTAACCGTTGAGGGTCTGGAATGTCCCGTCCCCGTTTCCCAGCATCACGGCGGCGAAAGCCGCATCAGGGTCGACGGTCACTGCGTCCGGCTTGCCGTCCCCGTTCAAATCCGTAAGGCCGATGAACGTGACGTCTGCCGAACTTAGAACCGAACTCTTTGCAATTTTGAATGTGCCATCTCCATTCCCCAAAAAAACATCAACGAACTCACCTCCACACGTGTCAGTTGGGGGGATACAGTCGTCAACTACCGCCAGATCCAATTTTCCATCACCATCGACGTCGGCCAACGCAACTGCCTGCGAATTCATGCCCACGGTCGATTGGTTTCCCACAGGCGGTCCAAAAGTTCCGTCACCATTTCCCAATAGGACATTGACCGATCTCGTACACGTCGGGGCAGCATCACAACTGCTTGTCACAACCGCCAGATCCAGTTTGTTGTCACCATTAAAGTCGCCTAGAAAAACGGCTGAGTTGCCCGATGTGGAGGTTGTGACGGCGGATACCGGCTTGAAAGTCCCGTCACCGTTGCCCAAGAGCACGCCGGCGCTGTTTGAGCCGTTCACGACTACAACGTCCAGCTTCCCATCTCCGTCGATGTCGCCAGATTCCACCGAAAAAGCATTGCCTTCTGACGGGTAGGCGACTGGTGAGCGAAAGGTTCCATTGCCATTTCCCAAGAGGATATTCACGGACCCAGCCGTGCACCCGATATCTGGGCACGCGTTATTGACCACCACGTCCAGTTTGCCATCGCGGTTGAAATCTCCGATCGCTACTGACGCCAAGACCGCTCCTGTATTGGAAACCAAAGCGGGTTGATAAGTGCCATCTCCATTCCCCAGAAGGACTGCTGCGGTTCCCTGCGTGCAATCGGCGTCGCTTAAGCACTCATTTGAGATCAGCAGGTCGGGCTTGCCGTCGCCATTGAAGTCACCGATTTCGGTATTGCGAGCAGATCTCCCGGCAGAGCCAAATGTTGGAGCTGTGAAAAAAACTGGATTCGTGATGGCTCCCCCTGCGGAAGGCTGTCCGCCGGCGCTAGGAGAGCGATCTTGAGGATTGCCGCGTGGCTGATACGATCTAACAAGCCGGCTCCGCCACCAGCCCTTCGGATCTCGCATCCGCTCCCAGATGGTCATGGCTCGACGAGTGCGTTGATGACCGTGGATCGTTCCATGCACGTTCTGCGGGGATCCGACGATCACTTGCGACGGTATGACCGACACAACAGGGACCAACACAACAAGAAGGACGGGAGCTACCAAGAATTTCTTCAGCGGCCTCATGGGGCCTCCAGTTGCTCCCGCTCAACCAGAGCGGCGCGCTATATGTAGATGCGAACGGGTGTAAGGGCGGTTGGGCCACCGATAGTGAATTTCGCTCCATCCCTCCCACGAACGGAGGTAGGCATTCTAGTCGCGAGAGCGTGAAGCCGGTAGCGCGCCGGCGTCAATTTCAATTCCTATTCAGGTTTTAAACGCCTGGGACCAGCGTTTGCGTCGACGCGCGGCGGGAGTTTTCTCACACGAAGGTCCGCTCCGAAAGCCGCCTGCTCTGCGTCCCCTTTCTCCGAATCGAAGTAACCACCGGTGCAACTTGTCGCTCGAATTGTCGTTGGTTACGCTGACTGAGAGTCGCGCGCCCCGCGTCTCTATTCGAATGAAATTGGGAGAAGCAAGTCATGAAAAAAAGGCTACTGAGTTCGACTGCTGTGTTAGCGGTATTGTTGGCGATTTCTTCGCCTTCCCCGGCGTTCGGGCGTCATCCCGAAATCGAAGACGCGCTCCATGCCCTACACAATGCCAAAGCACATTTGGAGCATGCGAATCACGATTTCCACGGACACCGAGTGGACGCTATAAGGGCAATTGACGAGGCCGACCGCCAGTTGCGGATTTGTATGGAATACTGAGCCACCATTCGTGCGGTCGGAGAGTTTCTCTAACAACCTCCGAGGGCCTGGTCCAGACTTCCACGCCCCCCGGGAAAGCTGCGTCTGGTCCACGCGGACATACCTCTCACTGGCCAGTGAAAATACGTTGTTTATGCCAGGTTCGCGGGGCTTCGCGATGGTTGCGGATCCAGCATGAAGCGAGAGCAAAGTGAGTGCGAAATCCTTAGCGGCTTTGTCGGGCGGTCAGAATTGTAAGCCGGTTAAAAGTACGCTCCCCGGTCATCCTGACGGAATGGTCGGTGGGGACCACCCCTCTTAACCGGCTCGTTTCGCATCGCCCAAGTCGGAAAGAAGCGATTCCCTGTATTTCTTTCCAAGATTCCAAAGGACAAGCCGGTAGTTGCGTACTGCACGTGACCGAACGAGCACTCTAGCGCCAGTTTGGCGCAAAAACCCTCCCGCAGCGTGGGTACAGGAATGCATGGGCACTCCAAGGCGGTTTCGATGCACGGCGCAGTGCGGGTTTGCCGCTAGATTCAAAACCGAAAACGGCCTAGCCAAAAAAACAGAATTGGCCGAGGCATTGCGCTGTATTTGGCAGACATAGGGAGCGCGTGCCGCGATTTCCGTTGTCGCCCCACACGCGGGATTCTATCGTCCCTCGATCAGACTTTGTGGAGGCGATTTAGCACTTTGCTGCCCGCCCAAAGTACTACCACACACAACGCGAGGATCAGAAAGGTAGTCATTTCTCGATTCCTCCCAGCAGCCGGAGCAAGCTACGCGGCGGCTTCTCGGTCGATGAGTTCAGCTTAGAACTGACAGATACGGTCGTGCCTGTCCTCGTATTGCCAGAGTTCTGGTTCTGTGACGTAGCCGAAAGTCTTCTTTTCCAGGGTTTACAGTTTGCGAATCAACCAGGTCGACTAGTTGAGCACGAGCGCGTGTTTTGGAGTCAAGGGATAGCATCACGGACTCCTTAAAAGTCTAGCAGGGGAAGTGCCTCTGTCCATACCTACTATCCCCTAGGGGCGGGTTAAACACTTGTGTTCGACCTGCGCCCACCTCGTTATGTGGACCAAAGTCGAGCGAGCAAAAAGCAAGGCGCCCCAGCCAGTTAAAGGCGAGGCGCTCAAATAGGCGGCAGACCGCCCAAGTCGGAGAGAAGCGTTTCCCTGTATTTTTCCCTGTGCTGGGGCGAAGGGCCGCGGAGGGCTAACGTTCACAAGTATTGGCCCGCTATTGGCGCCCGCAAGCCTGTCCGGTTGCCCAAATCCTCTAAACTGACGTGAACATTTTTTGGGGCGGCTAAATCGGGCGCATACTTCCCCACTGTCCTCTGTGGGGGCGACCCTAAAAGTATCGCTTTGTGCGCTCGCTGCGGGAACGCACGATCGCCGTCGTTCGATCCCGCCCATTTTGCAGCGTATCCGCATAGGAGGGTTAACGTGAAAACTCATAAAATCACAGGTGGCGGGAGCGTTCAACTCCACGTCGTAGAAACGGGGAACCAACGAGGTCGGCCGGTCATGTTTCTCCACGGCGTTTCACAGTCTTCGCTCACGTGCGGCGACCTTGACTTGTTGTGGGGCGCGGGTTCATTTCGATTTGGGCTGCCACAGTCCGAGCACGCCGCCGGTCGGATCTCGGATGAAGCTGAGCCAACCCATGCCGTCTACTTCGGTCACGTCCTTCATGACCTCTCCGCCTAACGATTTCGCTTTCTTCGTCGCGGCGCGAATGTCATCCACTTCAACATAAGCGAGCCACCCCGAGGGTCCGTTGGGAACTTGTTTCATGATTCCGCCACCAGTACCTTTCCCCACCTTGATCATGGTGTAAGTTCCTGTTGGCACCGTAGGGTTTGGCACATCTTCCAGTTGCCACTCGAACAACTCCGAATAGAATGCCTGTGCCTTCTGTGGATCAGGCGTGTTGAGTTCCACATGGACGAATGGGTTTGCCACGATCTCTCCTTGCGCTACTCACATTACCTGCTGTGACTCTCCCATCTTGGATGAGCTTTTTGCCGTTCCAGTTGGACCCTACAGTTGCTAGGCTCCGCTCGCCTTCCGATTGCTCGAAATCTCGCCGAGTTCCGGATACGGTCTTCGTTAAGCCGGGACAGAACCTGTCGGAGTTCCAGTTTGGGAAGAAGGCCACAATTTCAATTTCAAGTTGCTCGAGGAAGACAAGGCGCCTCCAGGCAAGAACTTCACCCCGCCATCAGCGTTGGGCGATCGCGATGATCCCGCCGCTGATGGAGCGCGCTCGAACGCGTGGCAACCGTCTATATCGATCATGCGGCGGGCGCTCGGTCGAAAGCGAGCGACGTCGAGAGTTCCCGGTTAGCGTCGATCTGCGCCCTCAGATCAGCGACCTTCTGCTCCGCGGTGACAATGGCATCGACGCCGGCGATAAAGCGGCGGGGCGGTGGCACTTGGCTCGCGATGATGATGAGCGCTCGCGCGAGCTTCGCCGGGTCGCCGGACTGCTGGCCATTCTGGGCTTTCCAAAATTCGAGCTGCTTCGCTCTGCGCTCGTCGTACTCCGCAATGGACGGCTCGGCGTAGTTCGTCGATTGCTCCGTGAGGAGCTCGGTGCGGAAGAACCCTGGGTTGACGATGGTAGTGGTGATGCCGAACGGCGCGACCTCGGCGTGTAGCGAATCCATCCAGCCCTCAAGGCCGAACTTCGACGCGGCGTAGGCGGTGCAGAACTCGAAGCCGACGAGGCCCGCTGACGATGAGATCGAGATAATGTGCCCCAAGCGCTGCTTGCGCATCACTGGGAGGACTGCGCGGGTGACGTTCATCGGGCCAATGAGGCTCGTCGCTAACTGCCGCTCCATATGCTCTGGCGTCAGTTCCTCGAAGTAGCCCGCGTAAAAGCTGGCAGCATTGTTGACCAGCACGTCGATGCGGCCGAACCGGTCGACAGCGGCTCGCACCGCTGCCTCGGCATCGCCGCGCTTGGTCACGTCCAACCTGAGGGCCAGCAGGTCGTTCGACTGTCCCAAGGCCTTGGACACGCGGTCCCTGTCCCGGCCCGAAGCCACAACCACGTGGCCGGCGGCCAGGGCGGCCAGGGCGAAATCGACGCCCATGCCACGGCTGGCTCCAGTGATAAACCAAATCTTTTTGTTACTCATGAGACCTCCATGCAGGCGCACACGCTGCCCTGGGCGTCACGCGCCAGCCCCTTGAGTTGTGGTTGCTCCGCGCGTAGCTGGACACGACTTCATGTCCAGCTCGCGCGAAGGTCGTTTCATGCTTGCCGCCAACAAACCCGAACCCAGGATTCCGACGCGCATACCGCTTTACCTCGCGTGTTCGTCATTTGTTTCTCAGCGGCCCACCAACTTCTGCAGTTCTTCGGGATAACGAGCACCTTGCACCGGGATCTTCGAGGCTGCGGTTTCCAGCTGCCGGAGATCTTCGCGCGTAAGTTCGACGGCAGTGGCTCCGATATTCTCTTCCAACTATGCCCCCTGTCATCGCGAAATACTTATCCGGCGAATGAGGGTTCGGAGGCGCGTCTCGCCACGCAAGCTGTCGAGTCTGCCGTCTGCCATCAGACAACGCACTAGCCAGGTACACCTGTCAGCATATGCTTTTTCCAGGCACGTGAGCGCTTCATCCTTCTCGCCGAGGCCGGCAAGAACGGCGGCAACGAACACTTGGGACACGTACTTTCGACGCCCCATCTCTTCCAGTTCATGGAGGATGTTGCGCGCTTCCCTCTCTCTTCCCCATCCGGCGAAAACCCCTGCCAAGCAAGCCATCATAAGTGTGCTGTTGTTGGAAAGGACTCTCGCTTGTTCGAGGGCGGAGGCAGCCTCAGCAAACAGCCCCTTCAGTTGGTAAGCCATGCCCAGATAAAAGTATCCGGGGAAAAAATTCGGATCCATCTCCACCGTCCCGCGGCCGTGCTCGATCGCCTCGTCATACTGGCGACCGAAGTAGTACGTCATCGCCATGAAAGCGTTCAGGCTTAAGGCGAGGGGATCCAGTTCCAGTGCGCCCCGTGCCTCAGCCGCGGCCTCCGCAAAACGGCACGTCATTGTAAAGTTTTCGGCAAGTGCTTGCCGGGCCCTGGGGTACTTCGGATCCAGCTCGATCGCCGCACGGAGGTCCTTTTCCCCGCCCTCCAGATCCCAGTCGTAGCAGCTTCTGATCTCCCCCAGCACCGTTCGCGCTTCCGACAGTTCCGGGTCGATCTCAAGCGCCATGCGCGCCGCGGCGTTGGCCTTCGGACACGCATCCTTGGGAGCAAGGTGGCAGTAGACGGCTAGTGGAACATAGCTCTCGGCCAACCCCGCGTATGCCAAAGCGTAGGTGGGGTCCAATTCGATGGCCTGCTGAAAATAGTGGATCCCCTTGTAAAGGGCTGCCTCGGTTCTCTTTCCCCAGTAGAACCGGCCCTTCAGATAGAGATGATAGGCCTCAACATTTTCTGTGTATCGCCTGGCCAGGAGGTTCTGCTTTCCGGTTGCGAACTTCAGTCGCAACTTCTCGCAGATCTGTATAGGTGGCGACAATTATAGCCTCAGGGAACACCGCACGGTTCCGTTGTGCCCTTGCCGAACAACGGTGCTAATCCGTCGAAGCGGAGAGACTCGGTATTTCAGTTCGAGCAAGGATGCGGTTACTGCCGCTTGGTCGACAAACCGGAGGCAATCCAGATTGGGAACTGCGGATCGGTACCGACAATGATACTGGTGGCGGGAGTCACGGCAAGGTCGACATCTTAGAAATCGGCGACAGCGGAAAACGCCTCACCGGTACTGCGCCAAGCGCACCGGCATCGCAAGGCTTCTCCAGTCTTGGTCAAAGCGAACTGTGTTCGGCTTCTCGCCACACTCGGCGACTGGGATATACTTTCGGCCGCAATACCTTCGCGAAATAGGTTTTGATGCTTTCATCCACAAATTTCTGGATGTGTTTTGCCGGGCTTATCTATCTTGTCGCCGGAGTTTTTATACTTCGAAAAGAGATCGGCGCCGCTCGCGGCTGGGACAAGCTCATCACCTTGGGCTGTGTCTTCATCGCCGTTCCACTCGCTGTGTTCGCGACCGAGCATTTCCGCGGCGCGAGGTTTATCCAGAATATGGTCCCGTCCTGGATGCCGGCGCACTTGTTCTGGGCGTATTTTGTCGGATGCGCGCTGCTCGCAGCAGCTACCAGTCTTACTGTGAGGAAGTTCGTACGCTTGTCGTCCACCCTGCTCGGATTGATGTTCTTTCTATTTGTCTGCATGATTCATATACCGAATGCGCTCGCGCATCCCGAAGATCGATTCGCGTGGGCCGTCGCGCTAAGAGATCTCTCTTTTGCCGGAGGCGCATGGGCTCTTGCCGGACTGCATAGTCGCGCCTCGTCGCCGCAACAATCGAAATGGATGATTTTATTTGGACGCATCGTCATAGCGATGGCTGCGATCTTTTTTGCCGTAGAACATTTTCTTCATCCAGAGTTTGCGCCCGGCGTTCCTTTGGAAAAGATGACGCCATCATGGGTTCCATTCCCCAGCGTGTGGGGATACCTCGCAGGAGCGATCCTACTGGCCGCTGGAATCGGCTTGGCCCTGAACAAAAAATCTCGGATAGCCGCAGCCTCGATTGGCGCATTAATGACCGTCCTCACTCTATTCCTATATCTGCTTATTTTGATCCTCGCCCACGGCGGATCAACGCCGGAGATCAATGAAGCGTTAAATTACGTCGCGGACACATTGCTCTTCGCCGGTGCAGCACTCGTCCTGGCATCGGCATTACCACGCGAAGACACTCACGACCCGGTCAATGTGATTCCGCCGAAATACTAGCAGGGCAAGAGCGTGTGCGCAGTCTGCAGCGATTGTAGCGAACGCTCGGTATGTGGTAGAAGTTGCCTTCAGCTTGCGCCTCGCGCGGGCACAGCTACAAATTTCGGAGAAGGAAGTGATTCATGGGCATGAAACAAGTTGCAGCCCGCAGGAGTTTTATTAAACAAACCGCAGCGATGACCGCAGGTCTTGCCGGTTTCGGAATGCTTCCGGAGATCGCCGCCACACCCGACACCGGGATAAACATTCTTGGACCAAAGCCGGGATACTCACCGCAAGTTGGGACGATGGTGTCGATGCTAACGTGGATGCAGGATGCGGTGGTGGGGCCGGTGCAAGAAATGACGAAGCAGGATCTCGACTACCTGTTTGACGCCCATGCAAACAGTATCGGTGCCTTGCTCCTTCATCTGGCCGCTACCGAAACCTACTACCAGATGAACACATTCCAAGGGATAAAATGGGACAGCTGGCCGGACGCCGTGAAGCAGAAATGGGATCCTGCCATGAACCTCGGCGATGCTGGTCGCAAAATCATCAAAGGCAATGAACTGGGCTACTATCTGGACGCTCTGCGGGAGACTCGCGAGAAATCGCTCGCGGAATTTCGTAAGCGTGACGACGCCTGGCTAATGGCAGTCGACCAGACCTGGCCTTGGGGACCCACAAACAATTACTGCAAGTGGTTTCATGTTTGCGAGCACGAATCGCACCACGCTGGACAGATCGATATGCTGAAGAAAAGGCTGCCCGGGGCCAAGCCTGACGCGTAAATAGCGTTCATACCCGCTGAGTGACGAAGGAAAAGGCTCAGTCACTCACTATGTCGAAGCGGCCCTCACGACGGTTGGGGATCGAACTGAGACAGGAAGAGCCCCGTCAAAACGACCAAAGCCTTCCAGCTAAAAATATCTTCGACTCCATGTATCATTTCAGCAAATAGCCTCAATTTTTTTGGAGCGGTTCGCGGTTAGGAGGGATCGCATGGCTACGATTGAGCTTGCTGTCAACGGACGTCCCTGCACGGTCGAGGCGGATTCTCAGATCAGTCTTCTGACTGTATTGCGCGAGAATCTTGATCTGACCGGAACCAAGTACGGTTGTGGAGAGGGCCAGTGTGGCGCTTGCACCGTCCTGGTCGATGGAAGGGCCCAACGGTCTTGCGTCACGCGAGCCGAAAACATCGCGAAAAAACAGATCACCACCATTGAGGGTCTTGCGCGCGGCGACCAGCTTCATCCGGTACAGGAGGCATTTTTGGAAGAGGGCGCTCTGCAATGCGGATACTGTACTCCGGGCATGATCCTATCGACGGTCGCGCTACTTAGTCGAAACGATCACCCCACGCGAACCGAGATCATCGACTCCCTCGACGGTAACCTGTGTCGTTGTGGAGCCTACTCCCGAATCATCAGCGCGGTGCAGAAGGCGGCGACGAATCTGGCCAAATCAAACAGGGCAAGGGATGCCGGCAATGAGTGAGACCACACGTATTTCAGCTCCGTGGGAGCCCGAGCGTTACGAGCTTGCGTCTGCTCCTGTGTACCGCTTTGATCTCGATCGCCGCGATTTTTTTAAGTTCCTCGGGGCCGGTGTTTTGGTGTTCTCAGTTCTGAAACAGGCTGCCTGGTCGCAGGAATCCGGCAGAGCGAGGCCACGGAGCGGAGACTCCACTCCCGAGGAAATCGACGCCTGGTTGCACATTGGGGAGAACGGCAAGGTGACGGTGTACACAGGAAAAGTGGAGGTGGGTCAGAACATCCGCACCTCGCTGAGCCAGGGTGTCGCCGAGGAACTTCGTCTCCCCGTGGAACAGATCGACCTGGTTATGGGCGATACGCAGCTCACCCCTTTCGACATGGGCACATTCGGAAGCCGGACAACCCCTACCATGAATCTACAACTGCGCAAGGTGGCTGCCTCGGCGCGCGATCTGTTGATTGATCTGGCAGCTGCCCGGTGGCAGACCGATCGCCAGCGTCTAGTCGCTGCGAATGGCAAAGTTATGGATCCAATAACCAAGGGATCCTTAGAATACGCCGCGCTGGTTAAGGGACAGCGGCTTGCACAACGTATTCCGGCCGAAGATCCAATCACCCCTGCGGCAAGTTGGGCCGTGATGGGTCAATCGCTCCCCAAGCTGAATGGTATAGATTTTGTGACTGGGAAACACCGCTATCCATCGGATCAGAAATTACCGGACATGTGGCACGGCAAGATCCTACGCCCGCCTGCTTTTGGAGCGACACTGCTTTCAGTGGACTCAAGAAAAGCAGAACAGATGGGCGCCACGGTGGTCCGAGACGGCAATTTTGTTGGCGTTGCCGCGCCGAGTTCCGGGCTGTCCGCCGCTGCGATTGCTTCCATCCACGCTGAATGGAAGTCCGAGCCGCAGCCTTCGAGCACAGAGCTTTTTGACTATCTGAAAAAGAATACAGACGACGGTACCGACCGTTCCGGGGATGGCGACCGCTATGACGTCGGCAATGTGGATGAAGCCTTTGCTTCTTCCGGGCGGCGTGTGCAACAGACCTACACGGTGTCTTACATCGCACACGTGCCCCTCGAGCCTCGCGCAGCGCTGGCGAAGTGGGACGGCGACAACCTTACGGTCTGGACCGGAACCCAGCGCCCCTTTGGAGTACGCGACGAACTTGCCGAAGCCTTTCGGATGCCCGAAGATCGGGTACGGGTGCTCATGCCGGATACCGGATCGGCCTATGGCGGCAAACATACAGGGGAGACGGCGATCGAGGCGGCGCGGCTGGCGCGCGCGGCTAGGCGCCCGGTTAAGGTGGTTTGGACCCGTGAAGAGGAATTTACGTGGGCCTATTTCCGCCCTGCCGGCGTCATTGACGTGGTCGGAGGGGTTCGGAGCGACGGCACCATTACAGCTTGGGAGTTCCACAACTACAACTCCGGTTCCGCGGGACTCCGTACCTACTACGAAATTCCAAACCAGCGTATCGTCTTTCACCCGGCGCGTTCTCCATTGCGGCAAGGGTCATATCGCGCGCTTGCCGCCACGGCAAACCATTTTGCGCGCGAGTCGTACATGGACGAACTGGCGAGTACTTTGAAGATGGATCCGCTTGAGTTCCGCATGAAGAACCTGAAAAACGAAAGACTGCGTGCAGTTTTCCAGGCTGCGGCGGACCAGTTCCGCTGGGGAAAGCAAAAAGCTGAGCCAGGTCAGGGATTTGGAATGGGCGGCGGCTACGAAAAGCTGGGAAATATTGCGACCTTCGCGGAGGTCAGTGTGGATCGCAAGGCCAAGGCGGTGCGAGTTGTTCGGATCGTTTCCGCTTTCGAGTGCGGCGCCATCGTGAACCCCGGAAACCTCCGCAATCAGGTCGAAGGATCGAACGTTCAGGGGATGGGTGGGGCTCTGTTCGAAGCCATCCAATTTGAAAACGGCCGAATCCTCAATGGCAGGATGTCGCAATATCGCGTTCCCCGCTTCAGCGACCTCCCCGTCATCGAAACCGTTTTGCTCGACCGCAAGGACCTTCCCTCGGCTGGAGCGGGAGAGTGCCCGATGATCGGGCTAGCGCCAGCGATTGCGAATGCCATCTTTGACGCCACTGGAGTTCGACTGCGCTCGCTGCCGCTGGTGCCAGATGGCCTGAAACTCACGTAAGGCGACAAAAATCAGAGTCGCTCAAGAGTTAGCCGATCGGGTTCGCCGCAAAAGTATTTTTGCAAGGCGTCATTGAAGATCTTGTTTTCGGAGCTCGCCGCGGCAAACAAGGTCATTGAAGACCGAAACTTCAGATCGTCAGGGTGTCCGAATATCTGGTCGATCAACCGACCTTCTACAAGGTTCACAAGCCGTGTACACTCTCTGATTCGTGGCCCCAGAACCGGGTGTTTCAGATACATCTGGGCTTCGTCCAGGGAAGTGATTGCGAAATGAACTGCCATCTCACTATTTCCCAACCCTAGAAGCTGAGGGAAAAATGAACCACATCCAGTGACCTTGTTTCTGTCCCTCCTGCAGTTCTGCGCACACCTGATCGAACACCGCGTTTTGGGCGTCCACGAAACGTTGCAGATTGTGAGGATCATTCGCACTCGTCATCTGCCGCTTCCTTGAGTCTTCCCACTCAAGTCTGTCCTGTTACCTGGTGTTTATCCGACGGACTTCTCAAGTCAAAGAAGCGGGCCGCAAACGAAAACGCCCCAGACTCGGTTAAGTCATGGGACGTCCGTCGAACAGCCCTCCCCCGAAGTCTGCTCACCAAGCAGCTTAAGGGGAGGGTGGCGGCATGTATATGGCTCGAATGGGCCAGGAAACCGTTCTTCGGGTTCTCGCCATAGAGCCAGCAACTACTTACCCATTGGAGTGGATGCCTACGAGAAGGAAGGGGCACGCTACTTGCACGCTCTCTCAGCAGTTCGATAGAAGCTTAAAACCTTTCGTGGCGCCACCGAAGTTTACGTTGTGGCTCGAGTTAGAGGATTCTGCCGCAATTCGCCGTTTCCTGGTAAGCAAGTTGAGCTGCTTCTCGAAGAACGTCTGGAGTTTCGAGATCGCGCTGCAACGTACGGGTGTGAATAGAAAGATTGATCGTCACAAGCCAGTCACTCCCCAGTTCTGAGGTAGAATTTTGGTACCTTACCTCCATGAAGAAGCCCAGTCGCGATAAAGCCTCCTTCCCGATGGATGACATCCCCTTCGCCCTCAAGCAGCGGAAGGGCATCCCCCATGAGTTCGTGCTCGACGCGATGGCTCCACTGTCTCCCGAGACTCGCTCCATGTTTGGCTGCCTCGCGGTCTACGTTCAGGACAAGATAGTCCTCATCCTCCGCGACAAGCGGGATGGGACTGCGGACAACGGAGTGTGGCTGGCCACTACCGAAGAGCACCACCAGAGCCTGCGGCGGGAGTTTCCGAACATGCGCTCCATCCAGGTGTTCGGGAAGAAGGTGACAGGCTGGCAGGTCCTCCCGGCCGACGCGAAGGATTTCGAAGAGGCCGCTCTGCACGCGTGCGAGCTTGTCCTCGCGGGAGATCCTCGAATCGGGAAGGTACCTGGAACGCGGCGCGCCTCGAGATCGCGGGCCAAGCAGGCGGCAAGATCCCCGAAGCAGGCGGAACTCCCCAAGGGTACGGGTAACACACGTGCAAGGTCCCGACGAGCGTGAAAAGCACCCTGAGGTTGAGTCTCGCACGGGCGCCGCGGGAAAACGAAGCTGGGCTTTCCTATTCGGCTTGAACTCCGCTCTACAAAGGCTGACTTACGGCTAACGTCTACGCCACGCCTTGCGCCTGTTCGGGATCGAAGACAATATCCGATCGGGTGCTGTTGACGATTGCTCTTAGTTCAGCTTGCTCCTCGGCAGGCACTTTGAATTTGTCCAGCGTCAACCAAACATCATCCATGAATGCCTCCCATTCCTTGCCCGTAATCTTCAACTGCTGGTGTGACTCTGCCATCGACTTGCCGGTGTATTTTTGCGGGCCGCCCGCAGCCCAGCAGACCATCTCAGTCACCAAATACTTGAAGCCCGCGGGCGGCACACGATGATGCGCTTCGTCCACCAGAGGATTGGCGTTCAGTCTTGGGTCTGCCATGACTCTGTCGATAAGGTCGTCCACGACAGTGGCGATGCTATAAACTCCGCCAAGCCTGTCGTAAAGCGAGGGTTTTTCCGCTGACTGCACGATGAAGCTCCTTAAGGATCATTAGCTTACCAGAATTGGTCTCAGAGAATACACCCTCACAATACAGGCCTATGCTACGCAGGGAGATGATTCGCCGCGACGTGCCTATCCGTCGCTAGTGGCACACGCCGCAGCGAAATCTGTGGTTGCTGTCCCAATGCCCTCGGCACCCGCCAGCGATAGAGTGTAGCCTTAAGACATGTACATCAGGATCAGAACCATCGCGGGCGGCACTCACATGAGATGTAAGGACTGTGGCCACGAAATCAGCATGAATAAGATTTGTGAGAGACCGATTCAGGTGGCGACGGACATGCTGAAACACATGGCCGCGCACAACGCCTCCCGCGCCTTCGCGGTGGCTGCGAGCGTCATGGGACCAGAACCGCAGGCCAGCCTCGCAGTCGAGCCACTCCCTGCGCTTGCGATACCTTGGAATGCTTCGCCCCCCGAATCACTCAACTAGGCCAACCCAGCCAGGGGAACCCGCCACCGCCTTATTCTCCATATATCTCCGGGTGCACTGCCCGGTCGGGCGCACTTTCCCGCTTGTATTTGCCAAGTCCCGACCTATAATCCCCCGCCGGAGGGTAACCATGAAACGCTTCTATTTTTCACTCGCGCTGGCCTGCTTGCTCGCAGGCACGCTCTGGGCCGCGGATGATCCTTTCTATGGGAAATGGAAACTCAACATGGAGAAAAGCAAATTCGCCGGCGAGCAAACAAAAATTGAGGATCTCGGCGGCAACAAATACAAATGGACCTCCGGCAATGTGTCCGACACGATTACTGCCGACGGCACCGATCAGCCTGTCCACTTCGGCAGAACCATATCGATCGCCCCGGAAGGAGCTAACAACTGGAAGATGGTGATTAAGAACGATGGCAAGGTGCTCAGTTCGATGACCCACACTCTGTCCGAAGACGGGAAAACGCAGACGATCAAGGGAACGGAAACCAAGCCAGACGACACAACCTCAGATTTCAACGTTGTGCTGAAGAGAGTAGGGAGCGGTTCCGGCTGGGAAGGCGCATGGGAAAGCACTGACGTGAAATTCACTTCTCCTGATGAGTGGGAAATTGAGGCCTACGATGGCGATGGTTTAACTTTCAATACCCCCGCTTATCAAGACGTCCTCAGCATGAAATTTGACGGCAAGGATTACGAAGAGAAGGGCCCGAACGTCGCACCCGGTTCCATGTCTGCTGGCAAACGCGTGAACCAGCACACTCTGGAAGTGACCGACAAGGTGAAGGGTGAGGCGATGGATCACACGAAATTCGAAGTCTCTCAGGATGGGAAGACGCTGACGCTTACGATTCGCGAGACCGGCCAGCCGAAAGCTTTGACCATTGTCTACGACAAAATGTAGGTCTCGCGGAGGCAATTCGCGTTCGTGAGGGCGAGCACAAATGACTGCTTCTTGAGCGAGAGGCCTGTCATCACCAAAGCCTATCGACGATAGGCTCGAAAGGCTGAAATCCAGAAATCAGCAAGCTAGGCGCGATCCAAAAGTGACGCGATCAGGGGTTTATATTCACAACCGGGTGACTAGTGTATTCACGATTTGCGACAGTTAACTGAAAGAAAGGCCAATCGGCCCACAACGAGTCCCCCCGCGACCAGCTGTGCGACCGATGTATGCTGCTTGAACGCAATGGGTGGTCCGTCGTGGCGGTCCCGGAAGGAGTGCTGACTATGACTATTCGAGAATTCTTGCAAGGCCGGCGGAAAGCAGAGTATCCGGTGTTTATGAAGGTTCTGAACGCGCTTCCCAAAGAGCGGATCGACTATACTCCCCACGAGCGCTCGCCGTCGGCCGCGCAGATCGTGTGGACGCTTGCCCTCGAGACCAAGGCCTGCTCCGATCTCATTGACACCGGGCGGGTGAATTGGAAACCAGATCCCCTGCCGGCCGATCCAGAAATAATTTTTTCCAGCTTCCGAAACCATTCTGCGGAGTTGGATCGTCGCATCGAACGGCTTGACGAAGATGCCTGGCAGAGCAAGGCTCAGCTTCTGGTCAACGACCAACTTTACCGAGAAGCTCCTCTCGGCGAGTTCCTCTGGTACATTTTTTTTGATGCCATCCACCACCGCGGCCAGTTGAGCACTTACATTCGGCCGATGGGAGGCCAGGTTCCGTCGATTTACGGACCCTCGGGCGACGACCCCGGTATGTAAAACAGGGCGCTTTCGCTATAACCTCTGGACCTTGGCCAGCGTGTGTTTGTGCTCGAGGTCGGCAACGAGTCGCTTGAATTCGGGCTCCTCACGCAGATTTTCGAGATGGGGATCGATCCTGAAGAATGGCCAGCAAGAGAATCCGGTGTGGACGCTGCGCTCCAGCCACTCCATTGCTTTCTGAGTTTCGCGCAATACGGCGTAAACGCATGCAATTTGATAGTAGGTGTGGTGGGTATGGCCGAAGGAACGTGCGGAATCCAGCGCCCGTTGCACACACTGTAGTGCGAGCTCGGGTTGGCTCCGCCGGGCATGCAATAGACCTTGCAGGCTGATGATCAAGGGTTCGTCCGGAAGTTTCTTCGAGGCCTCCGCCAACCGCTGCTCGGCCAGATCCAGGTCTCCAGTCATGAGCGGGGGCTGTGCGTGATACCAGAGAGCATACGTGATGTCCGTCTTTCGTCCTTGATCCAGATTTCCGCTGCCTTCTCCGCGCGCGCGAAGTTCCCCGCTGTAAAGATAGATAAACTCGCAGGTTGTTGCTTCGAGTCTTTGGATTCGACCTGCTGCGCCTGCTCGCGAGCGATGCGCGCTTCTTGAAGCCGTCCGATATGCAAACAAATCGCAGCCATCCGGTTGTGGGCCCGCTCATTGTTAGGTTGCGCCGCCAAAACCTGTTCCAGCGCCGCCATGGCTTCAGCATGCTGGAAATTCTTCGCCGGACTCCACAGGATAAATGCCCGGGCCGAATGTCCCTCTGGAAGCGCCGGGTCCAGCGTCAGGGCCACGCGACAATGGTGTTCCGCCCTCTCCAGCCAAGCGTGCTGCGGATCGAATTCGTAGTACATTTGCATGCAGACAGTACGATAGCGTTGCATGTGCAAGAGCAAATTCGGGGTCACGCTCGACGGCGATGGACAAGTGTTCGACGGCGCTCAGGAGTAGTTTCTGGCCGGTTGGAGTAACTCTCCCGCAGGCCCGACACGAATTCGTCGAACGCTTCCGGGTCGCTGCTGTAACGGTCGCGGGATTTTGGCACAGCACGCGAAAACCGGCCTTGCAGCGATTCAACCGCCCAGCGTCCAATTTCGTCCTGCACCTCGAACACGTTTTCCATCTCGAAGTCATGTTTTTCCGAAAAGGCGATCTTTTGGGTCATGCCGTCGAAGAGTTGAATCGAGACACGCCAGTGTGCTCCCAAGCTTCTGGACATTCCCCTGTAAGACGTGGCGCAACCCCCAGCTCGCGGCAGGTATGTGCCAGGGTCGCTCCCGGCAGCGTAGTTAAGGATCGCCGATGTCGGAACCGCGGTCAATATCCTCAAGACTCCCCAGCATCGTAATCAGAGCATCGGCAAAACCCAGTGAAAATGCCTTGTGTTCTTCGACGTCGCTCAAAAAAACAAAGGGCAGTACCGCAATCGAGGTGAGAGGCTTCGAGACTCGCGGCGGTCGCGACAAGTCCTGAGGAAGACCCACGGCTGGCAAGGGCTTCGAGAACCGTTTCGGCTGATGGATATCGCTCAGCAGGACTCTTGCGGAGCAGCTTGTGCACGATGGCTGCCAATTCCGCACTCATCAAAGATGTGTCATGTGGTTCATCGTGGAGGATCGCATGCAGACGGTCCACGGATGAACTACGGGGCCACGGATGTTGCCGTGTCAACATTTCATAGAGAATGATGCCGAATGAGAACAGGTCGCTGCGCTGATCGGTGTCTTGACCCAGGATCTGCTCCGGCGACATGTAGGCGACCGTACCGACGACTTGACCGGGTCCGCTCAAAGCCGCCGACGCCGTTGCTTGGGCCCCGAGCAGAGGGGAGGTCGATATCATTTTAGCCAGACCAAAATCCAGCACCTTCACATAGCGGTCGAAACGCACCATTATGTTTTCTGGCTTTAGATCGCGATGGATTATGCCCGCACGATGCGCTGCGCGAAGCGCTTCCAGTACTTGCCTCGCAATCTCAACGCTCTGCACCACGGTAGGTGCGCGCTTGAGCCAATCGCGCATCGTCTCGCCTTCCACGAGTTCCATCACCAGGTAGTTGGGACCCACGTCGTAAAGGGTGCAGATATGAGGGTGATTTAGGGACGAGATTGCCCGCGCCTCGCGTTCGAAACGCGCGCTGAACCGTTCCTGGGAAATCTTGATGGCGACTTCGCGACCGAGACGGGCATCCAAGGCCCGATATACCTCTCCCATGCCGCCCGCTCCCAACGGAGAGACGATCTGATAGGGTCCGAATTGTTGACCTAGCAAGGACTTCTCTGGCGTCAGCGTGACTGACGTATCCTCGTTGCCAATGGTGGGTCCTTCGAGAAAACTTCCGGCAGCCCCTTCTTTCGCCAGTAGCAATTCGACCTGTCTTCTGAGGTCGATGTCCGCACCGCAAATGTTCGCGAGATATGCTTGCCGTGTATGCGGCGCCCGCTCCAGTGCCGCGTGGCAGAGCCTTTCGACCTTCCGCCGAAGTTCCTGTTCCATACCCGAGTCCTGTCGAACGAACGATATTCGATGTACGAAGTCCTCGTGCTAGCCAAGGCGTGCTGCAATGCCGAGGACACGCCGTTCATGAGACGCGACAAGCCCCAAACTCCATTGGGCGAAATTATAGCCTCAAAGATTGCCGACGGTACTGCTACATATATGAGTATGAGCGCAGAACGGGGCCACCTACCGCGTGCTGCTTTGGTTTTAAGCACACGACTCGAAAACCTGCTCACTCTGCTGCTCAAGCCGACGCTCCGGTGTCACTGAGCTGAACAAGGCAGTACTGCCCTTCTAACGTGGCAAATGTTCATGGAATCAATCGTGACGGATGGAGCCTCCATTGGAATTCTCCTAAGAGGTAGGTCACCGAGGTGTAGAATTCCAGCCATCTTACGGAGGACCTTACAGTGACAAAAACAACGGCTATCGCTGTCTTAACCCTGTCCTGTTGTCTTACGCTATCCAACAACCTCCACGCCCAGGGTGACAGCGATGTCGCCCAGCAGATCAAACAACTGCAGCAGGACTCCAGAAACGCACAAATGAAGAACGATGTGTCGTGGGCGCAGCAGCATTTGGCTGACGGATTCATGGCAGGAAACAGCTGGGGGGACTGGGAGACGAAGGACGATTTCATCAAGGATCTGCAGAACAAGACGAACAAGTGGAAGAGCGGCAACATCAGCGACGTGCAGGTGGCAACCTTCGGTTCGAACACCGCGGTTTCACGTTACACGTTCACCTACGACGCTGAGCTTAAGGGCACGCATCGGGCGCGAACGGTCATCTGCAGCGACACCTGGGTGAATGATTCCGGTACATGGAAGACGGCTTCGACCCACTGCTCGTTAGTGAAGGGCAAGTAACATTTGGACTCAAAGCCATTTTTGCAGCGCAGGACGAGGGCGGTGGGCCGACAGAACGCCGGTTACCGCCCACTTGGCTGGGCGGTTTGACGATTCAAGGCCGGTCAACTATCGAGAACAAGCGTAGGTGTCGAAAAAGGGTGCAGAGGGAAGGCCCTGTTGGTTAGGGTTAGGGCTAGGGCTGCTCCATGAAAAGTGTGGGTTTTGCTACCTACCCAGCTCACCAATTCGATTCCGCGATCACCCCCTTATTGCAATTTCGCGTAATCGACCTTAGCTTCCTTCAAGACGGGTATGTCGGGGTCGGGGTCGGGGTCGGGGTCGGCGTCGGCGTCGGCATCTTTCCAGGTTAGCTCAACACTGTTATTGGAACTTCGCGTACTCCGCCTTGGCGTCCTTCAGAGTGGGGCTGTCAGGATCTGCATGTTTCCATAATGAGAGAAAATCCTGATGAGCGATCTTGGCTCTTGTGCGAGGTCTCCCGGTTCTCGTGTATGAAGCTTCTAGGCGTGTCTGGGGTCTTCGACTACGCCGGATTGGTCAGGAACTCTTTAGAATCTCTTTTCCGAGCCGCTTGCCATTCTTCCACCTTGGAGCAAAGAATGGCATTCCTGCTCGAGCGAGGCCAACAGTTTGTCGATGTGCTCCGCGCGCGTTCGGAAGTTCACCGGATTAATCCGAAACCATGTCTTCCCTTTCAGTTCCGTGGTCGAGAACCAGAATTTCCCGCTTTCCTCGATTCGCCTCGCAACCTCGGCATGTAACTCCTTGGATTGCGCTTCGTCCGGGTCTGCCCCTCTATAACGAATACAGATCGCCGACATCGGCGGGTCGCTTGCTGCTTCGAACTCCGGATGTTCGACGACCAAAGAATGAAGGTGTTTTGCCTGGCGCACATTATTGTCAATCCACTCGCCGATCTGGTTTGCTCCGTAACGCTTAAAGCTCATCCACACCTTCAGCCCACGAAAACGTCGCGACTGCTCGAAGCTGTGAACGTAATACTGGTATCGTTCATTCTTACGATCCAGTTCGTCGGTAAGGTACGATGGCTTCATTCCAAAGGACGCCGTCAATCGGCGATCATCCTTAACCAGGATTGCTCCCGCATCCAGCGGCGCGTAGAACCATTTGTGAGGGTCAATCGTTATCGAGTCCGCAAGCTCCAAACCCCGGTTGCGCATCGGCCACGCATGGGAGAGCAACATGCCGCCGCCATAAGCAGCATCGGCGTGAAGCCACATCCCCTCTCGATCCGCAATCGTCCGAAGCTCGCGGACGGGATCGACCGCCCCGGTGTTGGTAGTCCCGAACATACCCACGATGCAAAGTGGCCGTATCCCACGACTACGGTCATCCGCAATTGCCGCTTCAAGGGCATCCAGCCTCACTCGAAATTCAGCATCGGTGGGCAGCGCACGTAGCGCTGTTCGGCCCAATCCTACTGCGTCAACTGCTTTGTCTATAGAAACATGCCGCTCTTCCGACGCGTACACTGCCCAGCGTTCCTGAATCCCATCTTGCTGTATCCGGTCGTTCGAAACGCAATCCCGTGCTAACTTGAGCCCAATGAAGTTCGCCATCATTCCGCCACTGGTCAGGTTGCCGCCAGCCTTATCGTTGTAGCCGACCAGGTCGCTAAGCCAGCGCACGGTTCGTCGCTCCATGGCCACAGCGGCGGGACCAATCGTATAAGCCCCGAGGTTTTGGTTGAGAGCTGAGCAGATGAAGTCCGCAATGATGCCGACTGGGTTTGGCGATGGAGTGATGAGCCCCATGTATCCCGGGTGCCCAACGTGTGTGCAATACGGAAGAAGCTTCTCTTCCAGTTCTCCCAACACCTTGTCTGGGGAGATCGGATCTTGGGGCAGCCCCTCAGCAAAGAGCTCTGTCAGTTTGCTCGGTTCCACATTCGGGAACACTGGTTTCTCTTCGATGTGCTCCAAATATTCGGCCAGCAGGTCCACCACCCGATGTCCAACTTCGCGAAATTCCCCGGGTTCCATGAGTCCACCTGGTATTTCATTCTGATGCAAGGTTTCTTGAAGATTCTAATAGATCGGGAGAGAAACAGACACGCTGAGATTGCTGCCTGGCGACAAAGTAAGGCGAGGGGCCATCGCCGGTGGTTCCGGTGCTATCGCGACCCCGTTCTCCATCAAATCGAGGACGTGACCCTGTAGACAGCTCTGCAAGAGCGCCATCACGCTGTCATCTCGCGCGGGATTACCAGCCCGAGAGCAAAGGGTCGTAGTTGATCGCGTTAACAACAGGCACCCGTTTAGTTGGGGCATGGCCTTCGAGGATAACGGCTGAGAGTGCGGGATCGCTATAGCTGAAGGCGGCTAACGAGTTCCCTGAACTCGGGATCTTGTCGCAGGCCGTCGTAGATGGGGTCCACGTTTAAAAACTGCAGTCCGTTACAAGGGTGTTGGGAAGCCCGTTGGAGATACTCCAGGGCCAGCTTTTTCTCTCCCAGGTGCGCATAGACTTCCCCCATCCAGCAAGCCTTATTTGGTGCGTTGTCCGTGCCTCTCGCCCTTTCGACCTCAAGTTCATGGCGCCAATACCCTTGCAGGCCGAACTTCTTGTACGCACTTCGTATCAAGTCCAGGTCCGTGGGCGTGGCGCCCCAGGTTGCTTCTGATTTCAGGCGCATGGCGATGCTCTCGTCGTCCATGCCTTTCATTTCATAGGGTGGGGCAAGCCAGATGTATGCGGCAGGCGTGTTGGGATACAGCTCGATGGTCTTTTTGCCTTGGTCGATAGCTTCATCATATTGACGAGCAAGGTAGAGCAGATAAGTGGCGGAATAATTTGTCAGCAGCGAAGTGGGATCAAGTCCAAGCGCCCTCCTCATTTCGGCAAGGCCCTGCTCCCGCCTGCCCATGGCCACGAGAAACATTGCGTATGCAACATACGCACCTGAGTCGTTCGGATCCAGCTCAATTGCCCGCTTGAGTTCTGCCTCCGCCTTGGGCCAGTCCCATTCGTAGTAAAAGGCGTGCCTGCCAAGCCATTCGTGAGCTGCCCCCAGATTAGGGTCGAGATCTATGGCCTTCAGGATCGCTGCTTTGGATTTCTGGAGTGTCTCATATTCAGATAAAGGAGGACAGCCCCAATCCACCATCTTGAAGTACGATTGGGCTAATCCCAAGTATGCCAGCGCAAAATGCGGATCCTCATCCACGGATTTCTCAAAATATGACAGCCCTTTCTTAAATCCGTCACAGCTGAACCAGTTCCAGTAAAAGACGCCACGGAGATAGGCTTCATGTGCATCCGGATTGACGCCCCGACTGCTGGCCAGCCGCGCTCGCTCGCCTGCCGAGAGGTTAATTCCAACCTCGGTTGCGACTTGCCGCGCCACTTCGTTCTGCAGCGCCAGGACATCCCGTAAATCGCGCTCGTAGCTTTGCGACCATAGATTCCGGTCCGAGCGCGCGTCGACCAGCCGCGCCGTGATGCGAACGCGATTTCCCGAGCGCATTACCGTGCCTTCAACCACCGCGTCCACTCCGAGTTCTCGCGCGATCTCCGCCAGAGGTCGTTTTCTTTCCTTGTAGCGCTCCACCGAAGAGTGGGAAATCACCCGCAGCTTGCCGAACTTGGATATCTCGGTGATCAACTCGTCGGTCATGCCATCGCTGAAATATTCCTGCTCCTTGTCATTCGAGAGATTGTGGAGCGGTAATACAGCCAGAGACTGAATCCGTGCAGCACTGGCTGCGCCCGACCAGCGCCAACGGAGAAAGCCCCGCTGAAACGCAAGCAGGAGTGTGACCGCCACGGCCGCGATAGCCAGGAAGGCGAGTACATATCGCCGTGCGACTCTCGACGCAGGCCGAGAGCTTCGGGGTTCAACCGCAGGCGATTCGACTCCGGCCGCCGGGGTGTGATCCCCCACCGCAGCAGTGAAGCGGTACCCGCCCTTCGGCACAGTCTCGATGTACTGTACCGCGCCGTTTTTGTCATCCAGCGCCTTCCGCAGCGCCGAGACGTTCTGCGCCAGGTTGGCCTCTTCCACAAATGTGTTCGGCCACACCCGCTCGATCAACTCATCTTTCTTCAGCAGGTGACCGCGGTTTTCGACCAACAGAACCAGGAGCTCAAAGGCCTTCGGAGTGAGAGGCACGGCTTTGCCATCTCGAAGGAGCGACCGCTCGGCGGGGTCCAGGCGGAAGGGGCCGAATTCATACAAGTGCTTTCCTTCCGGCATGTTGGGTGCTTTCAGAAGATTCTTAGAATTTTCTTACTTTTCTCCAAGGACATCCGGGACGGCTGACGCTTAGGGTGCGCTCACGGTTGCTGCCCTGGCGGGTCGCCATTCCGGATCGCGAATGATCGGCCAAAGCTTAGCAGAGTTCATGGGTACCGGCAACGACCGCCAGAGGTGTTTCCTTGAGAGCTGCTTCACAGTGCGCGATCGCTATCATGTTGGCCGCCGTACTCCAGGTTCCCGCCTTTCCGCAGTCCTCGAGTCCGAAGGAAATTTCTTTCGAGAACAGTCGCATGTTCGGGTTGGTCCTGGTCAAGGTCGAGGTAAACGGAAGATCAGCCATTCTGATCGTTGATACCGCCTCCAATCACACCATCATTAGTTCCGAGCTGACGGATGCCCCACCCCGCAACTTGGACAACGTCGTAGCCACCAGCAGGGGTTCCGGCTTCGCCGGTGCGGGAGTCTTCACCAAGGCCACACTGAAAGTGGGACCCATCACCTGGCGCGATCACAAGGTTGTGGCAATGGACATGCGCGCCTTTTCAAAAGACTTGGGACAAAAGGCCGACGGTCTGCTGGGGATGGACTTTTTCAGCGACTTCGAACTGGTAGTGGTTGACCTGAAGAATCACAAATTGATTCTCCACCCCTGAAAGGTCGGGCCTCTATATGACCGTACGGCAGCTATGAAGGCGTCACCTATCTCCAACTTATTGTTGTCGACCGACACGCGAAAGACGCCGGGTTCATCATAAAGCGTAAGGAAGTACAAGAATCTCGAGTCTTTCGACCAGCACTGCCAGCCGGCATGTTTTGGTCCTTGGGCGGTCCATGTTTGCCTGGTGACATCGAGTAACATCAACTTTGTGTCGCTTGCCGAAGAGGCGGAAATGTATCTTCCATCGGGCGAGAAACGAGGTGACCGCAAGCCTTCGGAGCCGGGGACGACTGAGGTACGACCACTCTTTAAGTTGAATATTCGAAGAACATTGTGCCGCGTCGTATCGTCCCTCGCATCAGGCTGTCCGAACAGTATGGAGTCCCCATCGGGTGACCAGGAGGGGATCGGTACCCGCCGTCGAATCTGTCTGCAGTCGCTGGGATGTACTTCCGTCGCGGGAAACGAGGTAGATCTGCCAATCGCCCCCCGGGGTTATCCCGCTATACTTGATTTGATTCCCGTCAGGTGACCAGTGGGGGTCGTAGGCCATCAGAGCGGCGAACGTCAGTTGAAGCGCTTCGCTTCCGTCGCTTCTGCTGCGCCATAGCTGACGCTGGGGCCAAGTCACGTACGTCATCCAGGCACCGTCTTTGGAGAAATTAACGCCCTCCGCGGAAATTCCCTGGGGTAAGGGGAAAGTTGTTGCGTCTTTCGGTCGTAACGCATCAGTTCTCCCCGATTCGAGTTACTTACTGCGAAGAGGACTTTCCATCAAGACTGGAAACTAGGTTCGAAAAATGCAACGGCCCAGCGGTGAGTTGAACGGGCGGCCGGCTTGGCCTGCGGAGCAAGCCGATACGCTCCCTGACAGCCCACATGTCTCCTGATGGGAGGGAATTGTACGTCCCAGGAGGATTTCTCCATGAGACGAACAGATAGTATCGTCCGTCTGGTGTCCACGAACCGCAACACTGCATAGGCGGATCTTGCCATCCCGGAAACAGCGGGTGCATATCCTTCCCCTCGGTAGTTATTTCCCAAAGCGACTCGACATGCTTGGACTCGTCATAGAGCGTAAACCGCACTCGCTTCCCGTCGAGAGTCCATACGAGCTGCGCAGCCCACAGAGCCGGATTAGATCCGGCGGATACCAATACGCGGGATTCGGTTCCATCGCTGTTTGTCAGGTACAAAGCACTTCCGTTGGCATAGACGAACTTCTGACCGTTGGGGGACCAGCTTCCGTCATGAGCAACAATGTTTCCCAGACGTCGGGGCGGTCCGCCAAATGTCGGAACCAACCAGAGTGGCCTCTCTGCACCGAGCCCGCCTTCACTTACAAGAAGCTCGGACATATCACGGGAGATATTCAGCACATGGGCGTGCGGAAAAGGAGTGTGAATAGGGACCGGCTGTCCACCCGAGACCGACACTGCCATAACCCGGCAGTCATCGTCGAAGAACTCTGAAAAGTACACACGCACGCCATCGGTTGCGATCGACCCCTCACATTTCACTCGGCCGTCGCTGGTCAGTTGTACGGCGCTGGTGATTTTAGGAGGAGACGGCACAATCCTCGACACCCACCACAGGGCCAGTGCCACGACCACGATGGAGGCGGCCAAAAAAGATAAAGCGGATCGCCGCCGTGGTTTAACCTGCAACGCCGGCGTTCCAGCGTCTGCAGCGAATGTCTGCCCGTTACTGTTCACCGACCCGATAAAACGATACCCACGCCGCGGCAAAGTCTCGATGAAGCGTGGGCTCTCGGCGTCGTCATCCAGCGCCGCCCGCAGCCGCTTCATGGCATTGTTCAGGCCCTGCTCGAAGTCAACGAATGTGTCGGCTGGCCATAGCTTCTTTTGTAATTCTTCGCGAGTGACAATCTCGCCGGGACGCTCGACCAGGATCGCGAGAATCTCGATCGGCTGGCCTTGCAGCCTGATCTTCATGCCTTGTTTGTGAAGTTCTCTGGACCGCAGATCAAGCTCGAAGACCCCGAAGCGGGTGACAGGTGAGGGTGAAGCAGATGTTTTCACTGCGACAGCTCCTGCAAGGCACGCAGTGTAGCAGCATGCTGCAAATTTTGACACCGCTCCGCCCTGTTAGGCGCTCAGCTAAGACCCTCCGTTTCAGCGGATTAACGAAACATCCTCTTTTCAGTGCGGTAACAGACTCGCTCCATTGATCACCTCCCGGTTTGCAGCAAAACTCCGCCCACCTGGAGGTTCCCGATGGAGCTTTGGGCGCGTAAGCTTCCCAGATCACAGGTGCTGACATCGCTGGCCCTCGGCTGCCTATTGTCTCCGGGCTTGCTCCCGGCCCAGAACCTGACGGTGATCGGTGGGACTAGTTATCAGAAACAGCTCATCGCCTGCATCGAACAATTTTCGGCTGATGACTTGGACAGACTCCCAGGTTCAGACCACTCCATGACCATCGTCATCCTGGAGCATGAGAGATTTATGCAAATAAAGGACAGCTTCGGCGCTTATCGGACGAAGCTCGCTTTCTCCAACCTGGGTGCAAGGCGAATGTATCTGTCGTCCGATGTATTCGGGGATCTGGACACCGTCCTGCGTTGCATTCCGCATGAACTCGGGCACTTTGTGACGAGAAACGTGTATGAGGGTAACGCCGAAATTGCGGCTGGGAGAATAAGAAAAAGAGCTCAGGAGGTCTGCATCACGCCGGCTGCGCCTGTTCTACCCCGCGTGTTGTCTTGTCACCTGAAGAACCTGGCGGGCGGAACCGAGTAGGCTCTAGTTTCCTGGCGCGATAGTTGGTGTGAAATCGCCTGATCTATAAAAGGGGAATGTCTGGATTGGCGTCATTCCCGAGGGCGAAAAAGCGCTTACAGCGGAAAGCCCATGCGTTTGAACAGGTCGATGTAACGCGGATCAGAGTGAAAGGGCATAGAGGATTCCCATGAACATTTTCCGGGCTCCGAATCTGGCCTGTGGACTTCTGTGGACTTCTTGACACGAATCTAGGCTCGGCATAGCCTTTCTTAACTTCTAAAGGGGTCCGTCCACAGTCAGGATTGTTCCAAGGTGTCGGGGCATGGGGCTCGGTGTAAATATCTGTGTGTGGTTAGTGGGTCTAGCAGCTTTTGCTGGCTGGACGCTCTATAGCTTTACTGCGCTTCGGCGAGCGGGTTGGGTTAACTTGTTTGGTGAAATAGGTATCCTCGCTCTCTTCTTTTCTATCGTGTCTCCCGAGGATGACGGATTTCAGCAGGAATTGATCCGCCCAGCGACTCCCTCTGTAAGAGTGTCTGCGCAGACGAGACTTGCACCGCGGCGATCGCCGTCAGATTTGGCGATCAATGCGTTTGTAAAAGCAGGGAGTCCCATTCGGGTTCCCCGGATCGGTCGCTTGCTTGTCATGGATCTGTGTTTTGAGCACGACACATACTTCCACGGTCCATTCCCGATCCACTCCCCGCCAGTTGCTTCATGATCTGCTCTCGATTTCAAGCGTTCAGGTGCTGAGTGCAGTGTCCGTCTTCCGTTTGTCTGGGAGGGATATCGCGCTGGAAGTCTCAGACTGAATGCTAGCCGGGCCTAGCGCTTCTCGATCACATCTATCGTGCGGGCAAGCTAGGACTGGTTCTTGTCAATTTGTGAATGGCGATAGATCGCGCCCGAGTCCTGCTCGAAATCAACAGTGCGATCGTTTCCATCCTTGATCTGAAATGGAGCGCATGTGGCTCGGGTGTACGAGCGAGTCGCAGCAGCGAGACGCGCGGATGCGAACCTTACACATTTGCGCGAGAGCAGTGGAGTCTTCCAGCCTTGAGGTTGCGGCGACAGACTTTCGATTTATGTGAATGCATAAGGAGGACAAAATGGCAACATTGAGAGCAATCCGCAACAATGAACCAACCCTTAACGCGAGTGCCGCGAGAGTCGACATGAAGCTTGAGGTGGTCGTCATCCCGGTCTCGGATGTCGATCGCGCGAAAGAGTTCTACGAAAAGCTCGGGTGGAGACTCGACGCCGATTTCACCGCTGGCGACGACTGGCGTGGGGTCCAGTTCACGCCGCCCGGCTCCGGGTGCTCTGTAATCTTCGGCAAGAACGTCACAAAGGCAGCACCTGGTTATGCTCAGGGCTTGTACTTGGCCGTCTCCGACATTGAAGCCACCCGGAACGATCTGCTCCGTCGCGGCGTTGAAGTCAGCGAGGTGTTCCACGGTAGCAACGTACATACTGGGCAGGACGAACCGTACTTATTTGGACGCCTCCGGGTCAGCGGTCCGGATCCTGCTCATACCAGTTACTCCTCGTTTGCCTCGTTCCATGATCCGGACGGCAACGGCTGGCTGTTACAGGAGCTCACAACCCGACTGCCTGGGCGAGGGGGCAGCAATTTTGACGTTGCGACCCTGACGGAGCTGTTGCGAGAGACCGAGAAACATCATGGCGAGTACGAACCAACCGCTCCCAAGCACCACTGGTCGGGTTGGTATGCCGCCTACATCGTCGCGCGCCAGGATGGGAAGACGCCCGAAGAGGCAGCCAAAGAGGGCAAACGCCACATAGAGGGCGAACTAGCCGCATGAAGCACTTCGACGCCATCATCATCGGGACGGGCCAGGCAGGCCCGTCCCTGGCAGCGCGATTCGCTGCTGCGGGCAAGACAGTTGCCATCATCGAACGTCACAAGTTTGGTGGCACCTGCGTGAATACGGGCTGCATTCCGACAAAGACGATGGTTGCCAGCGCGTACGCGGTCCATGTTGCTCGCCGCGGCGCGGAATACGGCTTTGCTGCCAACGGCGATGTACGCGTGGACATGAAACGTGTCAAAGCACGCAAGGATGAAGTTTCGGGACGCTCCAACAGAGGTGTGGAGGATTGGTTGCGAGGACTGAAAAACTGTATGGTCCTTCAAGGCCATGCCCGCTTTCAGTCACCCAACACTGTTGCCCTCAACGATGAAGTTCTTGAGGCTGACAAACTCTTCATCAACGTTGGCGGGCGCGCCTCGGTTCCGGAGATGCCTGGGATCGATGATGTTTCATTTCTCACGAACTCTTCGATGATGGATGTGGATTTTTTGCCGAAGCATCTTGTCATCGTCGGTGGAAGTTATGTTGGTTTGGAATTTGGGCAGATGTATCGCCGCTTCGGCAGCGAAGTCACGATTGTAGAGATGGGACCGCGACTGATTGGCCGTGAAGACGAAGATGTTTCCCAAGGCGTGCGCGAGATTTTTCAGACTGAGGGGATACAGATCCGACTTAATGCGAAATGTATCTCGTTGGCAAAGTGCGATGGTGGTGTCGCTGTCCACGTGGATTGTGAAGACGGTCCGCCGGATGTATTTGGTACTCACGTTCTTCTAGCGGTAGGGCGTATCCCCAACACGAGCGACCTAGGTCTCGACAAAGCTGGCGTTGCGATGGATGACCGCGGCTACATCATTGTTGACGATCAACTGCAAACAAGTGTGCCGGGCATCTGGGCGTTGGGTGACTGCAACGGCCGCGGCGCCTTTACCCATACTTCGTACAACGATTACGAGATTGTCGCCGATAATCTGTTCAATGCCGATCATCGCCGCGTTTCCGATCGAATCCCAGCATACGCTTTGTACATCGATCCGCCGCTAGGCCGATGCGGCATGACAGACGCGGAAATACGGAAGTCTGGGCGCCGTGCACTCACCACGAAATATCCGATGAGCCGAGTGAGCCGCGCCTTTGAGAAAGGCGAGGCACAAGGTTTCATGAAGATCTGTGTGGATGCGAAGACAGAACAAATTCTGGGAGCTGCGATTCTTGGAGTCGGAGGCGATGAAGTCATTCATGTTTTGCTGGATGTCATGTACGCGAAGGCTCCATACACGGTCATACAGCGTGCAATGCATATCCATCCTACGGTTGCGGAATATCTCCCTACCGTCTTGTCCAAACTGGAACCCTTTGCGTGAGAGGCCGATTCTGCGGACGGATCCACGGTGGCCGCACTTGAGTATTGAGAAAGCGTCATTTCACTCAACGACAGAATCGTAGTCGGTGTAATCGCCACCTGTTTTCGTCAGATTAGCTCAAACGGCTCAGCCCTTCGAAAGGTGTAGCCATCAGACCGAGACTCACCAATCCCAAGATAAGTTTTCCGTGAACTGTCCGATAGCAATTTTCTTACGCAGGTCTTCCAAGTCGGTTGCGGGTGCGGATGCCATACCACCCCAGAGGAACTCGACTTCATTGTGCTCAACTCGGAATATGACGACTGCGTAGTAATGCTGTGACATGCCGCATTCGTAGGGAATGAACCACTTCTCACCTGACAGACCAGCAAGGACTATCGACTTTGGGCCAGCGAACCAGTTTTCGGGATGTCAAATGGCGATCGGGGCGCGGCACCTCTTCGAGCATTCCGGTGTCAATGCGACGCACACCGCACCGCTGCGATTTCGGCTGAGCATCCTGACACCTACATGAGCACTTTTACTCGCCTTGCGCTGGATCCGAGTTGTACGCAAATGTTTCTCCGACCAGCGGAACTACCATACAGCAGGCCCCTCCTTGCGCCTGACTATTGCCACGCTTTCTCGTTGCACTCGTGATCCTCCTGCGCCACAGGTTGGCGCAAGAGAATCTTCATGCATCGGGAGACAGAACAATTGTGCCAACGTTATCCTGCGAGTGAATTGCCTTGCGGCGGCAACAGCCTTCTCCGGTTGAGCAACGCAGTCATTGACTTCGGGCCTTCAGGTGTTCTTCTTGTTACAATCTCGGGCTTAAGCCAATACCGATGGCTAACTGCATTCACTGTGCGTCGCCGCTTGCGGAGAAGGCCGCCTACTGTTCTTCGTGCGGTCGATCGACTGAGTCCGAGGCGCAACTCGCAACAATTGACTCCACAGACCAGCGTCTACCGCCCCTAAGACGTCCGCCACCAGCAATACCCGGCGGACCGTCCATCAGTTTGTCGGGTTCAGACCATGGCGGCTTTGTGCCCGGCACAATCTTGGCGAATCGCTTCCGGATCGTAAGCCTTGTGGGCCGAGGCGGTATGGGCGAAGTGTATCGCGCCGACGATTTGGAGCTAGGGCAGGCCGTGGCTCTGAAGTTCCTTGCGAAGGAACCCATGCGGGACCCGGCTGCGTTGGATCGCTTCCGTGGCGAAGTGCGCAACTCACGTCAGATCACTCACCCGAATGTGTGCCGTGTTTACGATATTGGCGAACATGAAGGTCGAAGTTTTTTGTCCATGGAGTACGTGGACGGAGAGGACCTTTCTTCGTTGCTGCGACGTATTGGTAGGCTGCCGGTCGCTAAGGCAACCGAACTCGCGCAGCAGATTTGCGCGGGTCTTGCCGCTGCGCATTCGCGGCAAATTCTCCACCGCGATCTGAAGCCTTCTAATGTCCTCGTCGACGGACGTGGGCACGCCCATATTACTGACTTCGGCCTCGCCACGAGAGCTGACGAAGACGCCCGCGAGGTGGCGGGAACACCTGCATACATGGCGCCCGAACAATTTCGGGGCGATCCAGCTACTACTCGTACGGATCTGTACGCACTCGGTTTGGTCTTGTACGAGCTATATACCGGGAAGCGCCCGTTTGAGGGTTCAAACTTTGCGGAATGCAAGCAGCAACACTTGCGCGGCATCCCGACTCCGCTCGGTGAGACAGTTCGCGACCTCGATCCCGGAATTGAAAACACGATTTTAAGATGCTTAGAGAAAGATCCAGCGAAAAGACCCCTAGCCGTGGCCGCAGTATCCGCCGCTTTGCCCGGCGGAAACCCACTGGCTGCCATGATTGCGGCTGGCGAAACCCCTTCACCGGAGATGGTGGCGGCGTCCGGCGAAGAGGGAGCATTATCCAAAACCGCCGCATTGCTGCTGTCAGCCGCAATGCTCCTATGCATCGGAGCGACGGTTTATTTTGCACGGTACGCGCACCTCGTCAATCTGTTTCCAGTCGACAAATCCCCAGAATATTTAACTGATCGCGCCCGTGATCTGGCATCTAGCCTGGGAGATGTTTCTGCCCCCGCCGATTATGCCTGGTGGTTTACCCAATCCAATGATGATGATCGTATGTTGAGCCGGACTCCTTCACCGCAACGGTACCGCGAAATAGCATCCATCTACCCAAGTGTTCTGCAATTCCGCTACCGGCAGAGCCCGCGTCCACTGCAAAGTACCTCGCACCGGAGAATCAGGCCTCTCGACCCAGCGCCTTATTACTCGGGTGAGATCTCTCTTGCTCTTGACACGAAAGGCCGGCTGGTATCTTTCTCCGAAATCCCACCCGAAAAAAGCGATCCACCGTCGGGCGACCCCGCCCCGGATTGGGGCCCATTTTGGCAAGCCGCGGCGTTAAGTCCTGAGCGCCTTACACCTATATCTGCTCTTTGGACGCCTGATGTTGCAGCAGACCACTCATTTGCATGGAGGGGTGAAGCGCAAGGATACAAATTCGAGGTTCATGCGGCTTCGCGTCGAGGTAAGCCTATCTTTTTCCAGCTGGTCAGGCCCGATCAGTCACCGACGCGAATGGTGGAGGTGTGGACGCCGGGCGGCAATCGCTTTGCGGCGATAGTCTTCGGAATTCTTGGCGTGGCGACATTGTTGTTTTCCCTATACTTCGCCTATCGCAACCTGCGTTCCGGCCGCGGGGATCGGCGTGGAGCCCTTCGATTCGCACTCATTAGCTATGCGGTCAGTTTTGTCTTTCTGATCCTTACCTCTCACCATTTGTACGATGTTGGCTACGAATGGGAGTGGCTCGAAGCCTCAATCGGGATGGCAGCCGGCATCCCGTTAACTATGGCCCTTTTTTACCTAGCCTTGGAACCGTACATTCGGCGCACCTGGCCAGAGTTGCTAGTTTCCTGGACGCGAATATTGTCGGGTGAGTTTACTGATCCGCTCGTAGGCCGCGATGTTTTCTTGGGAATTTTGCTCGGCGTAGCACAAGTAAGCCTGTGGGTGAGTTTGGTTGCGGCACCGTTCTTCTTACCCATTCGCGGCGAGACACCTTACTTCGAGCCCGCCACATTGGAATCGACTCATGCATTTCTGGGAGACACCTTACAAAAGTTCAATGACAGTCTCACGAACAGTATCGGGGCTCTGTCGCTGATGTTTCTGATGGGCAAGGCCACAAAGCGGAAGTGGATCGCCGCGACCACCGCCGGCCTCTTCTGGGCGGTGCTCAACGTCAGCGGCTACAACTATTCGTTGGAAATACCGGTCGCTTTGGTGTCTGGAGTCATCGCTGCCTATGCGATCGGGCGTCTTGGGCTGCTGGCTGCATTCTCCATGTTCGCTTCAATTTTCGTACTATGGAGCACGCCATTTTCCTTTGATTTTAGTCGCTGGTACGCAGATAGGGGAGTCTTCGTGCTTCTCGTGGTCGTAGGACTGGCAGTCTACGGAATGCAAGTTTCTCTGGGCTCACGGCGATTCCTAAATGCGCAACGAGATTAGACCTAACGAACGCATTCCTCATTCATATTGCAGCGAACGCTCGCGCTTTGAGCTGTGTTGGTTTGGATCGTTCTTTGGCTAATCGGCGAAGACTTGATTGGCTAGACGAGGTCTTAGACAGCCGGTCAAGAACTTCATTCAGCGCACCTAGGCGGTCAAATTGAGGTTCCAATCGTTTTCGCGCCTGGAGAGCGATCCTCAACAGTTGTCGGGATGGCCACAGAGTTCAGCGCCGGTGACACTATTTGCGAGTGTCTTCACGACCAGACGGTGCTTCCCATACCTGATGACCGCCTTTGTTGCAAATTCTGAGGCTAGTGCTAACATCCGACGCCTGCATGACGACAGATGGGCCTGCCACAGGACCTATCAAGGGCGCTCCAGCCGCTATGGTTGACGACATTCCATCTTTCGATACTCCCGCCCCCATTGTGGCTCCCAATCGTCCATTTTCGTCCTTCATTTCGAGGGCTGAGAAGTCTTCAGCGGATGTGAGTGCTACGCGCTCATGCCCGGCACGGTCGAGGAACATCAGTTTAGTTGAACCGTCCTTTACGTCGAGTTTGGCTTTCACGCTCCCGTTTACATCCTTGAGCAGGAACACTTCCGCCTCAATGGTTCTTGCTGGCCGCGCCTGTCCCATTGCCAACCCCGCAGCGATTAAGACCAATGCCGTAATTCCGAACTGTTTCAATCGACGATTTTCATGCTCCAAATGCTCTACGCGCCGCGTAAGTTCAAAGTCCGTTGCCATTATTGGCCTCCACTCGGTCAGGTTACGTTTTGGAAGGAAGGGCCGGTCCTACAGAGAGTCCCAAAGGACGATTTTAGCCTGATGATTGGCGTAACTCGTCATTACACACAACCCAGCGGGACGCCATCCTGGGGATGGTTCCGGGTCGCAGTTGGTGTAATCCCATCTGATTACAATTCTTACCGAGGTAACCGGTACACGCGGACCGTTCACCCAAAGATGGCCGCGCTCTACCGGTTCGGCGGAAGATTCAGGTACTCACAGTGCTCGACGCACTTTACTGTGTCGACCTCGACATTGGCTTTCTTGTGGCCGGAAACATCGATGTCGGGAAGGATCAGCAGCGTTTGCGTGCCATTGGCGATGTCAAAAGTGCAGTTGAAGCTCATCGACTGGACGCCACGTTCCTTGCAGCCGGTTTTGTCGAGAGCGTCGGTGAGGGTTACGGTCTTGTCGTAGACCTGGTCGGCAAGATGCGATGGCAGCAGAGCGACCGTCAGGGGGATAGGCGACTTGATTTTCACGCTGAGTTCCTGACCGTCGTGGTCTGGAGTCATCAGACTGTAGGCCTTGGGTACCAGCGTTATCTGGTATTTTTCGTCGAGGATGCGGCGCCAGTGAAACTCGGGCTGAATGCAATTGTAGTACTGGATATGGAGATCGTTGGGGGAAATGAATTGTCGCACTCCGGGTCCGAGGATGGCGCCAATGGCGGTGACGACGGGCTTCTCGGGCTTGCGCTCATCGTGGAAGGTGATGATCATTGGGCGTTCGGAGGGAAGATGACACTCGTAAATCGTGCTGATTACATGCTCCTTGACGCAGAGGAAGTTAAGATTCGCAGCGGCTTGGGGGTGCTGCATGGCGGCGTTCCATTCGTCGGCCCAAGCCATGGCCACGGTGACCGAGTATCTGGAGTCGATCTGCACGTGCATGTCGCCGCCGCCGACAGCAGGATAGTAGACGCGGCCAGCGTGGAGGCTGGCGGGCTCCAAGGGGATCGTCTCGCTGTTGGCAGGGGTCCAGTCGAAAACACGGTTCTGCCCGAAAGTGAGCGTGGCGAGGGTGCAGAGGACCGCGCCGATGATGGCGGAGTGTCTCATAATAGCTAAGTATTTGCGCGGTGAAGCCGTGTACATAGCGCATTCGCAACGGCTTGGTTACGGAGGTACTAAACAGCCGTGAAATCCAGGCCGAAACGGATTCCCTCGATTTGGCGACTTGAGTGAGGTGTTGCGCGGCAGCCATTCGCAACGCTTACTAAAGCGCTATTCAGGCGTGCTTAACTGACGATAATAGCGGTGACACTCAAAACCCCTCCATGAGCGCTTCTATCGCCTGATCTCATAAATTGATCGCTCCTGTCAACTCGATTTCCTGACAATTCCATGCTTTTATGAGGAAATGACCACCATCACAGCCGAAGAGTTCTTTCGTCTCTACGAACAGGCCAATCGTGATTTCGATGTCCAATTGATCGCGAGGCTTTACGCGGACACTTTTATGTTTGGGAACCCACAAGGTGTTCAGGCCGTAAAGAAGGAGGATTTTGTCAAGGTTCTGCCGCGACGAAAGGAGTTTATGAAGACGGCGGGCCTATTGTCTTCGCGTGTCGATTCTGTGCAGGCTTCCGCGCTGGATTCCAAGTACGTCTTGGTGAAGACCGTCTGGAATATGAGCTTTCGGGGCACCAACGCAGATGAGGTAACCCGCAAGATCTCAGCTACTTACGTTCTCTCCAATATCGGAGAGTCCTTCGAAATCGTCCTTCAGCTAGACCATCAGGATTTAATGAAGATCGTGCAAGACCTTCGTGCGCAGGGCTGATCCACCCAGGGCAGCTTGCTCTATTGGAACGTTATGACGACTTTCGCCGGGGCGTGCCCTTCTTCTACGTAATTGATAGCAGCGGCGGTTTCAGTCAGCGGGTAGCGTCTGTCTATCACCGGGGTTACTTTTCCCTCTTTGATAAGTCCGCAAAGGATCGTCAAGTCGTCTCTATTCATTTTCGCAATGAAGAACGTGAATTCGTGCCTCATGAACGGTGACCACGCGAATGCTTTGCACAATCGGGTAGACACCGCCCAGAGTTCCTTAGGCGCTCCGGCCATAACACACTTGCCATTCGGACTCAGAACGCGCCTCATCGCTGACAAGGTACGGTTTCCCACGTTATCGAGAAGCAGGTCGTAATGTTGGCTGTCCTGAGCAAAATCATCGCGTGTATAGTCAATGACTCGGTCGGCACCGAGCGAGCGTACCAATTCAACATTCTTCGTGCTGCAAACTCCGGTTACGTTCGCCCCAAATGACTTCGCGATCTGGACGGCAAAGGTGCCCACCCCTCCCGCCGCGCCGTTAATCAAGACATTTTGCCCCGGCTGAAGGTGTCCCTTGTCGCGCAGCCCCTGCAAGGCAGTAAGCCCTGCAATCGGCACAGCAGCCGCTTGCTCGAAGCTCAGGCTTTCCGGTTTCGGGACTAACCTGTGTTCGGAAGCACACGTGTATTCGGCAAAGGCGCCTTTGCAAACGCCGAACACAGCTTCTCCTGGCTTGAACTGCGTCACCCTTTTCCCGACCTCTACTACCTGGCCAGCGACATCCACGCCGGGCCGGTAGCTCTTCATGCGCCAGTCCAGCGGATTGACGGAAGCGGCGCAAACCCGTATGACGACTTCGTTGTTCTTCGGAAGTGGCCGTTCGAGGTCCGTCATTTCGAGAACCTTTCCCGATTTGTCTTTGGTGTAGACGGCGGCTTTCATAGAACAGTGAAAAGCGGAGAACGTGCCGCGAGTTCCTTAAGCAGGGTCACAGGCTATCGCCGTTCCCAAAGAAGAGGAGAGACAACGCCCAATTGTTGTATTCCCGAAACCGACCAGGTCCCTAGTGCAAGGAAATACGTTCCGTGCCGTTTCTTTGTTCATAAGGCAAATTGCTATCAGAACACAGAGCAATCCGGTCCTCGACGTTATGGGCGTCACTAGCGTCAAAGTGAATGAGTGTAATTGATTCCATGACAATGTCGGCGATTTTTCACCAACGACCCGGCGTCTACATTAAGCTGGCGACAGTCGGTCCTTTCCGTTTCGGAAGACGACAATTCTCATGCCGAATGGAGTTATGCGTCCGCACTGGCTCGAATTTGCTCGGCGTTTTCAGGCTCTGGCACAAAATGGACTTGCGTACTGCAAGGATCCCTTTGACCGGGAGCGATACGAGGAACTACGGCGTCTTGCCGCAGAAATGATGGCAACCGGTGGCGGGCTGCAAGACTTCGTTCCGATTCTGGATCTCTTTAAGGCCGAAGTGGGATATGCGACTCCGAAGATCGGTGTGCGCGCAGCAGTTTTTGACGGAGAACGGATATTGCTCGTGAGGGAGCGGAAGGATAGCCTTTGGACTGTACCCGGTGGCTGGGCGGACGTGGGTGATGCCCCGAGTGTCGCAGCGATTCGCGAAGTTAAGGAAGAATCCGGCTATGACGTGGTGGTCAAGAAGTTGGCGGCATTGTACGACCAAGATCTAGGCAAGCATGGGCATCCCCCAATGCCATGGCACATCTACACCGTCTTCTTCGTATGCGAGCTTTGCGGCGGAACAGCGGTAGATTCGCTAGAAACAAGCGGCATTGACTTCTTTGAAGAGGACAATCTCCCTCCGCTCTCGCTGCCACGCATTACCCCGGTTCAGGTTAAACACATGTTCGATCATCATCGAAACCCCGAATGGCCGACCTCATTCGATTGAAATTCTAGCTCTCGAAGGTCGTCAAACCCGATTCGTTGGCCTCTTTTTTCCGTAACGCTTCATTCAAGTACTTACGCTACCTCCATTCGCTAATGCAATTGTCGTTGATTCGACCCGGCGTTAACGCGAAAATGGTCCTACCATGCGCATCTTTGGAGGCCTGCCATGCGATTCACAATCGTGCTGTACTGCTTTGCCTTAGCAACTTCTGCTCTCTCCCGGGCTCAGAGCAAGACGCTTCACCAGTACCAGAGCCAAGTCATGAATGCAAGTTTAGGTACTAATGACTGGGGGCTTGCGGACGCTGCGTGCGACGCGAAGGGAAACGTGTTCGTGACAGCGTGGAATCCCGAGGGAGAGGGTCCAGCAGATCGTCCCCTGCTGATGTTTGACAGCGCGGGCATACTCAAGATGCATTTTGCGTCGAGCCGCAAGGAGCTCGGGCTGTCCGCCGCCGCGCCGTCTTACCAACCGCCCTACCAACCAACTGCCTTAGTCTCCGATGGGGGAGTCTCTAGGTTGGTTTGGTCCTACGACGGGATGTCGCTAGATGTTTTTTCGGCTGACGGCAAACTGAGATCGAAAACACCACTCGATCCACCGGCGATCACTCCATACCAACTCGCAGTGTTTCCCTCGGGAGAATTGCTAGTTTCGGGTCTAGAGCATGTTCATAGCCGCCGAGCCTTGGCGGCTTACAAGAGCTTCACCGCCGTTTACAGCAAGGAAGGTCACCTGCAGAAACGGTTGGCGCTCCCTGAGGACACTGAAATTGACGCGGCGGCAGAGATCGGCGACTCAAGATATGCTCAGGGTCCCATGTTCGGAAACCGGGCGGTCGAAGGCGGCGCAGCCCGACTCGGGGATGATGGGAACGTATACCTAATGCGTCGCACATCTCCGGCGACGGTGTATGTGATTTCGGCGGCGGGCGAGTTGTTGCGTGCGCTAAGGATCGACCCCGAAGATACCGGCCAGATGCCGATTGATATGCAAGTCGCAGCAGGTCGTATTGCCGTAGAGTTCAGTCTGTCTTGCTCCGCCGACCAATGCCAAGGTGCGAATTTCACCGTATCTGATGCAACGACAGGCCAGAAGCTCTCCGAGTACTCAGACAGTAGTGTGCGTGGTGTGCTTGCTTGTTACAGCGCAAAGCCCGAGCGCTTCACTTTTCTAACGGTCAGCGATAATCACAAATTGGAGATGGTTGAAGCCGCAGCCAAGTAGGCCTAAACGAATTACTGCTGTAATCGCATTATAAGAGGGCGCCCCTTGGGAAGGTTGTCATCGTTGCGCATGACCACCTACGAAAGCAGCACCCTCAATGAACAGTGAAAAGTATATTGGGCTGGACGTTCATCAAACAACGATCTCGGTAGCGGTGATGGATTCCAAGGGAAAGGTAGTTATGGAATCCATCCTGGAAATGAAAGCCGCAACCATTCTGGAGTTCTTTGCCGGACTCCGCGGAACTTTGGCGGTAGAGAAGGCTCTGCTCAAACCTGGCAACAAGAGTGACCGTATCGACGCCCGTAACTCGCCGACCTTTTGCGTCTCAATGATCTGGGAGCCGGTTTATCACGGCGAGACCGGCTGGGGAGCCTGCGGTAACCCCATCGCGTCATTGACGCGGTAGACGTTCCGTCGAAGGGTACTCGTACTCGCTCTTGTCTGCTAGTCGCCGGAGTTCGAGGTAGCGACGCCAACTCTTTCGCGCAAGCAGAGGGACCAGCACCCACCCAGCAGGTATGAAGAGCGTTCCTATCCACCAGTCAGGTTCGTGCTGACGGCCACCATCCAGTGCAAAGAAGATGCCGAAGATGATGATGAGCACTCCAGGAATGCAGCGCTCAAGAGTTGACCGAAACTGAAGTGTAGCGGCGAAACGCGCCCGGACTTGTTCTGAGGTTTTCCCTTGGGATTTGGCGGCGCGGTCCCGCCAACGCAAGAGGAGTGCGGCGAGACCCACGACTGCAACCAGCGCCGCCGAGAATTCCACTAGCCCCGAGACAAATGCTGAATCGTGCATGGCGGTCGTACCACAAACTAAGGCGCATTATGCCCGAATGCGCCGACCTTCGGTCGGCGGTGTCTGGCTTTAGTCGTACACGTGATGTTGATGTGAATCAGACGTAAACGACTTGGAAGCTATGCCGCGCTCGCGCCGAAAGACTGCTTGAGCAAATCCTTAAACGCATGAGCCATTCCTCAGTGACGACCCGGCGTATCGACGGTTCCAGTTGCCTCGCCCGCAGCGAAACCCGAGAACACGGATAAAGCTGCGACGTGAACAAGTCTTGAAAGTCGGGCATCCGCGGCGGTCCAGGTGGGACAAAAGGGGTTTGCGCGAGCTGCTGGGCTTAAAGTCAAGAGCTCTTGAAACAGATGCAAGCCGGCTGACGACCGAGGTCAAGGTGCATGGGTTTATTTTGCGGCGCGACAAAGTCAAATCCCTTCCCCGTGATGAACTTCGGGCTTCTGTCTTTCGCCATTTTGGATTTCAAGTGAGTCCTCAACAAGTAAGGGAATAACGAGTTTGAGCGAATCTATTTCTCTCCGCAACCGGATAAGCTCACTCTCTTTCTGCCGTAGCAGGTAAGCATTCCGCGCCGCAGTCAAGAGTCGGGCATATTCCATGATCTCCATGGCGGCTTTGGTGAATTTGTTCACCGCTTCGCTATACGTCGCCATGAGCAGCGGGGCATCCGGCCCGACCTCCTTTTTTCGCAAGGTTTTGACCACCCGGAGTGGATTTCCGAGAATGGGCGCAATCTGATTTCGCAGGGCAAGGAACAGCGGCATGGCCCGGAATACCATGGCGTCAGCATACCGGAGACAAAGTCGAATAATGGACGCAGTACATTGTGATTCCGAGAGCTCAAGGCAAATGCGAGTCGGGCGTCCCCGATCATGGGAGCACTGCTCTAGATTTTCACGGAAGAGGCTTCATCCAGTTGCGGTGCTCTCGCCGTTGGTTCTAATCGCCTCAACTTTTTTCTTATCGGGACAGGGCTCACCCAAATGAGCGCTAACCACTTGCTCCATCTGCTCCATCAGCGACCGCAATGCCTGGTCACCGGTCTCTAGGCTATTGCGAAGTGCCGTGCTGGCCGTCATAGCCGCCTGGTAAGCATCCCGAGCCTCACTTAAAAGGTGCACGTGGTCCATGAAGGCCGTGGCCGCCTTAGTGAATTTATTCATCGCATCTGTATATGTCGCCATCGATGGCGGTGGTTGTGTGCTCGACGTGACATCCTTCTTCCACATTGCTTGCTCTGTGCTCACGTTGACTTCCTTCTTCCACATAATTCGCTCGGCAATGCTGCGTTCTCGTGGGTTTGCGTTCCGCTCTTGCGATGGACTAGCCCAGGCTTTGGATAGTGTAATCTGTGGTTAATGATCTGCTACGGACTTAAGTTCGTGTTCAATGTCAATTCCGACGCGCCTCTTGGCTCAAATTCTTTCGTACTTCTCGCGCCCGGTTCTGCGTAGAAAACTAGGGCCAGTTCGTTCGTAGGCGCCTTCTTAAAACTGATACAAGTGCAATTCCTAGAAATATACACTCTTTACAATCAGAAGAATTCTGCGTGTCAAAGAATTCTTTCGGCCGGGTACGCGAATTCACTCTGATTATACGCCCCTCCAGGGATTGAATCGTGTGTGGCCGGCACGGGCGGCACGGGCCGGGTTAAGTTCCTGAACGACCCCAGAGCCGCTGAAACAATGGGGGTTTTTTGGTGGTCACTGGCGATAGCTTCGAAAGCTTTTCCTTCAGTTCGTTCACGTCGTTGAACTCGCTCTGTCGCAGCGCCTCCTTTTTCCTTTGCTCGCTTTCATTCGACACAAGTTTGGCGACCAACTGGGTCAGCTCGGCAACCCATTCGCCATCTTTGAACTCCTCAATTCCTCTGGCCACCCAGTTTTTTCCAAGCTCATCCGGATCTGGCGGAGAAATGCTCAACCGAAGCACAAGCATGTTGTTGTAACGGACCTCTAAGTTTCCGGTCCTCACGAGCTCGGCAGCGTCGGGTACAAACGTGGTTCGCTCATCGAAAGCGAAAATAAATTCGCTTGTCTCGGTGATGATCTGTGTCTCGTTGGGCGCCAACTCGATCACGCCCTGGATCACGGGATGGACGTAAGCGGGAAAACTCTGCTTCCAACTGGGCAGACCCCGAACATAGTTAAAGTACATGTCCAGTACGATTTCTGGGATTTTCATTTGCCAGACAATATGCCGAGACGTGACATAGTCGTCGTCTGCCATGCTTCACCAGCTTCCACGCCTCCAAGGTGTTGAGGGAGAGAAAGGCGTCCGACCTGCCACACGTTTGGACCTGGCCGAACGCAGGACCAAAGGAACCGCCCAAAACCTGTGCCGGCGCCCCCACTCCAAGACTAGCGAGAAGCTTAGACCCAATCACGGGCCGGATTCAAGGCCATCGGGTCTGCGGATAGTGGAGACGGTACCCTAGCCGGCGATCGGATTTGCCGACGCACTGGACGCGGCCCACACGAAAGGGATTGTCCATGGGGAAATCGAACCCGCGAACATCTTTGTCATTGACCGGGGTGCTGCCAAGGTTTCGGACTTCGGCCTGGCCAAAGTCTCGTTGAAGGCGGGAATGGAGGCATAGGCAAGCTTAACGACAGTTGCCCCTGCACCCGGGATGAGACTGTGGAGGGAACTCCATCATCGCGGGCGATGACTATTAACCCGACACTCCTAGGTGATCAGCGAGAATCCACGCTGCTCCGACAATCGCGAAGGTTTCGGCGGTTTCGCTCCAATTCGTATGATTGTGGGGATCCGAAAGAAGCAACGGTATCCACACGAGTAGCCCAAAGATCACGAGCATCATTGTCAGAAGGCGAGTCGCGAGAAGTGCCATTCGATTCGCAAGAAGAGCCACAGCCGTGAGTGCGAACAGAATAGTCGTCGTTACCGCCCAAAACATCTGAGTCGGCGGAAGCCACTTCGGAACAAGATTGGCGGTAGCGCCAAGATAAATCGCCTGTTCGAGGGCAAAGGAAGCGGCACAGATGCCCAAAAGAATGCGGCCGATCCGATTAAGCGTTTCCTGCGACCATGGCGATGACAAGCGCGCATAGACGATCGCTGCTCCGGTCACGAGGGAGAACTGCTCGAAGAAGTTGCCCCAGCTATTGTAGATCTGCGGTTTGGCGAAGATTTGTGGCACGCACCGTAAGGCGAAGACAAGATAGACTGCACCAAGAATGACTGCGCCCGTTTTCGCGGTCCGACGGAACTGAATCGCAGCTCCGCCGGAGATCTCGGCAGCGGCGGCGGGGTAGACAATGTAACCCGGTAGATGCCAGCCGTTGTAGTCGTGCCAGGCCAGCGTGATCAGGCCAAAGGCCAAAGCCGCCGCTCCAAACACATGACGGCCGAGGTTCGAACTAGACGTTGATATTGACACAGGCATAACGAAGAATTGTTGCTTCGCCGAGTGAATCTTCCGGTCTCATCTGACGCGTTTACAAACTACGACCCTGAGACTCCTTCCAGAACCGCTTTCTGCCCCGTTTGTGCGTGTAGTTGATTCCTCGACGAGTGCATGCTGAAGTATGCGCCAAACTGCTGCACAACGCCGACATTATTAGGGAGGCGATTTTACGCCACCTATGCAGGCTAACCACGAGGCGCAGCGGAAGACCTTCACATTCACTGCTTTGGCGATCTCTGTCTTGTCGCACAGAATCGCTTGCATCAGTTGTCGACTGTACTTCATCATCAGACACTGTCCTGTGGTGAATACTGGGGACTGCACCCAGCCCAGTCCTATCGGGATATCCAATTGGTTTAACAGCGTGGCCTGGGGCTTCGTGCGAGTTTGGATGCGGGTATGTCTTGCGGAAACGCGCGCGGTTTCCGTAAGCGAGCGCCTGCTGCGCCAAGTGGAAATCCAGATCATCCCAATGGATCTTGATTAATGGAACTTGACATCGAAGATTTCGATGCTCTGCGCCGCTACCTGAATCAGTACGCCAGTCGAGGCGAGCCTGTCTCATTCGAAAGACTCAAGGGAGGGGTTTCGAACCGCGTGGTGAAGGTTACCTGGGCTGACGGACGCGGTTGGGTTGTGAAGCAAGCACTGGCGAAACTGCGAGTCAGCGTAGACTGGTTCAGCAGCCCGGAGAGGATAGTAGTCGAGGCAAGAGCTCTACGCTGGCTGAACCGGCTGGCCCCACCCGGAACAACTCCCTCCTTAGCCTTCGAGGATGCGGCGGCTCATCTGATGGCCATGGAGGCCATACCCATAGACCACGAGAACTGGAAATCAATCTTGTTGTCGGGACGGGTTATTTCGGATCACTTCGAACAGTTCGGCTCTCTTCTTGGAACCATACACCGCAAGTCCACAGAATCCGGGCCGGAACTTCGCAAGGCGTTTGCCGATACTTCGTATTTCGACAGCCTGCGACTGGGGCCGTATTACCGCCATGCCGCCCAGAACACTCCAACAGCGGCCAGGTTTCTGGAGACATTGGCCGAGGAAACGCTCCGCCACAAACTCAGCCTGGTTCACGGCGACTTCAGTCCAAAGAATGTTCTTGTCTATCGGGGCAAACTTGTTCTCCTGGACTACGAAGTTGTTCACTTTGGAGATCCGGCATTTGACGTGGGGTTTGGCCTGACGCACTTCCTCAGCAAAGCGCATCATCTGGGCAAACGGCGGACTCGCCTCGCCAACGCAGCGGCACTCTTTTGGCGAGTGTATTTCAACGAAATTGCTTCTCTCGGTTGGAATGCGATCGAGCCTCGGGCGGTACGCCATACCCTCGGCTGTCTGCTTGCACGTGTGGCGGGAAAATCACCGCTGGAGTATTTGACGGCCGAGGAAGGGGCGCGGCAAAAGGAAGTTACTTTGCAGCTGATGGCAAACCCACCGGCTACAATTACGGGTTTGATCGCCGGGTTTATTCAGAAGATCGAGGCTCATGCCGAAAATTGAGAAACTGGTCGGACGAGAAATTCTAGACAGCCGTGGTAAACCCACGGTCCTGGCTACGTGCACCCTGGAAGGAGGAATTTCCGCGTCGGCCTCGGTCCCATCGGGAGCGTCGACAGGAACAGCGGAGGCTTCCGAACTGAGAGATGGCGATCCCAGGCGCTATCACGGTTTGGGCTGCCGACGCGCCGCCGCCAATATCGGACACGACCTGCACCTCGAACTGGCCGGTCATGAATTCGCGGACCAGAGCCAAGTGGACCAAACGATGATCGCGCTCGATGGCACGGCCACAAAATCGCGTCTGGGTGCCAACGCAATCCTGGCGGTGTCGGTGGCCTTCGCGCGCGCACAGGCGCTATATCGGCATATCCCCCTTTATCAGCATTTTGCGGATATGCTCGATTCTCCAATTCGCGCCCTGCCTCGTCTCACGATTAACCTCTTCAGCGGAGGCAAGCATGCCGGACAGCAGGTGTCGATTCAGGATGTCCTGATCATTCCGATGTCTGCACAAAGCGTCGACGAAGGCTTGGTCGCGGCTGCTGATGTCTATCGCGCTGCGGCGGACCTGGTGCTTAAGAAATACGGGATGCGTCTTCTTACTGCGGATGAAGGTGGCTTGGCGCCCCCTTTCAAGACGGTAGAAGAGATGTTTGCCCTGGCGGTGGAGTCCATTGAACGGGCCGGATACGCGCCCGGCAGGGATATCTTTCTGGGCGTCGACGTCGCTTCTACGCACTTCTACCAGAACAACCGGTATGCAATCGATTCAGACATTCTGGACAGCGATGGAATGATCAAGACCATCACGAACTGGCTGGAACGTTTTCCGATTGTCAGCGTGGAAGACGGCCTGTCGGAGGATGACTGGGAGTACTGGCCGAAACTTCGCCAGGCAATATCCAGCAAGGCATTGACCACGGGCGACGATTTTCTGTGCACGAACCCTGCCCGCATCCAACGCGCTATTGACGCCAAGGCGTGCGATGCGCTGCTCCTGAAGGTGAATCAGATCGGAACCCTGACCGAGGCTCTGGCCGCTTGTAAGCAAGCACGTTCGGCAGGTTGGTCGGTCACACTGAGTGTGCGTAGCGGCGAAACTGAAGATACCTGGGCGGCTGATCTTGCGGTCGGATGGCAGGCCGACCAATTCAAAAATGGATCCATTCGCCAGTCTGAGCGACTCGCCAAGTACAACCGCCTACTAGAAATTGCGGAAGACACGAACTGGCAGTTCTCAAACTGGCCGCACCGTATCTGATCCAATACTACAACTCCGCTCGACCGTGCGGGGTGCATTCGCCTTATCCGGATTCTCGTCGCCTTCCCGGGAACAACGGCTAGGAACCTTGAAGAACGATTGCCTTCTTCCCGATTTCGCTGTTGGCACCTCGCAACCTTCGGTGGTTCCACCGAAGATGAGGTAGAGTCTCTAGATGGCAAAGCGTGTACCGGCCCAACGACGTCCTCGCAAAGCCAAGCCCGGCACCAAGGGCCTGACGCCGGCGGAGTGTCGGTTAGAACAACCAGAAGGTGCTGCCACGGCAGCCGCGGAAGCTGTCGAGAACTCTGGGGGCTGCGTGGTAGGCCTCTATAAGGAACCGCTTGGCGGCCATCAGACCCTGCTCTCGATTCTCCCCATTGACAAGATCGAGCCAACGCCTTTTCAGCGCGACCTATCGGACGCTCACCACAAACGGCTCGCCGACGTTATCAGTAAGACTGGGCGTTTTCTCGATCCCGTCATTACCGTCGTGGCCCCAGGCGGTGGTTTCTGGACTCCCAATGGCCGGCATCGCCTCGAGGCAATGCGCCGTCTTGGGGCTAGGTCCATCACCGCTCTAGTAGTCCCGGAGCGCGAGGTAGCGTGGCAGATCCTGGCTCTAAACACTGAGAAAGCACATAACCTCAAGGAACGTTCATTGGAAGTCATACGAATCTACCGGGGCTTGGTCGACGAGGATGGCTCGCGACCCGAATCCGGGTTTGCCTTCTATCTCGATCAGGCCGCGCTTGTCACCCTGGGAGCTTGCTACGAACGAGTCGCGCGCTTCGGTGGCGGTGCTTACCATCCTATCCTGCGGCGCCTTGAGACCTTTAGCGACGAGCCATTGCGCTCCGTCCTTAAGGCTCATGAGAAGCGGGCCTCGATGGTGCTGGATCTGGAAGAAAAGGTTGCCGCGGTGGTCAAGAAGTTAAAGGAACGCGGGCTCTCGAGCCCATACCTGCGCTCGTTCGTCGTGGCGCGCATCAACCCGTTGCGATGGATCAAGGGCGACGCTCCTGCTCTCGAAGATGTTCTGAAGACGATGCGCGAGCGTGTAGCGAAATTCAACGTCGAGAAGATCAAACCTCAGGATCTTGCCGGCGCCGCGGGTGCGCCCGACGAAGAACCATAGGAGAGAAGACCGCGATGCCCGAAAGAAAACATGCGCGGCCTGGGCCGGCGAGCGACCGGCCGCCGGTTCCTGAGCCCACGTTCGCCGAGCGTGCGCGCACATTGGTGTATTTGGGCCGCATAGGCAACCTCTCGACCCTGTCGCGAAAACAGCCAGGGTTCCCTTTCGGGTCCCTGATGCCTTACGGGTTGGACGATCACGGGCGTCCAATCTTCCTGATAAGCTCAATGGCCATGCACACCCAAAATTTGCAGGCTGACCCCCGCGCCAGCTTGCTTGTTACCCAGGAGGGCACCGACAGCGAACCGCTCGGAGCGTCGAGGGTCACGCTAGTAGGGAATGTTCTACCGGCACCGAACGCCGAGGCAGCCGAGGCTCGAAGGCTCTATCTGGCGCGTCACGCCAACAGCAAGTATTGGGTGGATTTTGAAGACTTTTCGTTTTATCGCATGAACGTGGTGGACGTTTATTACGTGGGCGGCTTCGGAGTGATGGGCTGGGTATCAGCCTCCGATTATGGCCATAGCCGACCCGATCCGCTTGCTGACGCAATGGCCGAGATCATCCAGCACATGAACACCGACCACAAGGATGCCCTGGTCCTGCTTGCCCAGAAGTTTGCTCGCATTGAGTCACAGGAAACGACGATGACAGCGGTCGATCGCCTCGGCTTTCACTTGCGTATGACCACTGGGGACGGCATCCGGGGCGCCCGCATCGCATTCGTGCGCGAGGTGAGCAACCCAGCAGAGACTCGGGGAGTCTTGGTCGAAATGGTACAGCAGGCGCGCGCACAGGCAGAGTGATTCCCCCCATCTGGCACACAGCTGGCGCGGGGGATTGCCCGAAGCCAGGCAAAATCGTGGTTTTAGACAGACTGCGCGAGTCAGCCGTGCTCATCTGACTGCGCCATTGCTTCCAGATCGCCGACAATCCAGGAATCGGCGTTCATTGACCACAAGCGACCAATCCGGAGCTTAGATCGCGAACGCAGTAGCAGGAGCTCGAAGCCGGCGGCGCTCCGGCTACGATCATTGTTCTTACGGCCTAAACATGGCTGGCAGTGAGAACCGGAGTCTATCCATGAACCGTAGCATCGCAATCGTGGGCGCACCGACGAGCATCGGCATCCGTACTTACGACAGCGGCGAACCCAGGCATCTAGATCGTGCCCCGGGAGTTCTCCGCGAGCTTGGTCTGGTACAACGCTTGGGTGCCAGCGACTTGGGCGATGTCATCCCGCCGGCGTATCGAGATTACGTCACGTCCGGCGGGCCGAGCGAGGAATGAAGCCGAAGTCGGCGCCTATTGCCGGACGCTCGGCGACCGGGTGGAGGAGGCAACCAGCGGCGGCCGTTTTGCAGTCGTGCTGGGCGGCGACTGCAGCATCGTGTTGGGATCCCTTTTGGGTGCGCGGAAGTCCGCGCAAGGGTCGGTGGGTCTTGTCTACATCGACGCCCACGCTGATTTCGGTACGCCCGAAGAGTCTCACACCGGTTCGGTGGCCAGCATGTGCCTCGCTCTTGCAGTCGGTCGCGGAGAGACACCTTTGGCTCGGCTCACGGGGGATGCACCTCTCGTACACGGCAAGGATGTCGTTTTGATCGGTCGCCGCGACGCTGCCGAACCATGGTACGGTCATGCGGCGCTTGCCGCGTCTCCGATTCTCGACATTCCCGGTGCTGCGCTCAGTGATCGTGGCGTGATCGACGTTGCGGCAGCCAGCCCTGAAACGGCTCACATCATCGGGATCGAGCGAGGCACCGCGTGGGTTTTGGATTCACGTGGATGCCGATGTCATCAACCCAACCGTCATGCCGGCGGTGGATTCGCCTACACCGGGCGGGCCGACAATCGACGAACTGGTGGATCTCTTGACTCCGCTCGTCCGCCATCCGCAAGCGCTCGGTCTTGAACTCACTATCTATGATCCCGGACTTGACCCTGACCGATCATGTGCCACTCGGCTTGTGTCGTTGCTGGAGAATGTTCTCCTCGGAGCTTCCCTCGCTTGATGGAAGGGCTGCATGATCGCTCGAATATGGCACGGGATGGTTCCCGTTTCGAAGGCTGACGAGTACCTGGACCTCATGCGCCGGATTGCGCTGCCCGAGTATCTGGCTACGCGCGGAAATCGAGGGGCGTGGTGTTTATACCGCACAGAAGCAGATGTAACGCATTTCGAGATGCTGACGTTCTGGGACGACACCGACGCCATCAAGCGTTTCGCTGGGGACGATTTCAGCATGGCCAAGTACTACGACTTCGACTCCGACTACCTAATCGAGAAGGAGGCCAGCGTCCGGCACTACGAGGTGTCTTCACGTATGCAAGAATGATCGACCGAGTTCTAATCACGCATAGAACGGCTCGACCGTCTGCAGTTCCCCACAGGCTAGATAACCGCGGAGGGACCGACGCCAGTCGCCGCAAAGACATCGGCGGCTTCTTCTTTGGCAATTTCCACAAAGGTGCGAACCACGACGGGGTCGAACTGCGTGGCGCCACTCTCCAATAGGCGACGCACGGCTTCGTCGTGCGAGAGTCCCTGTCGATAGCAACGATTGGAAATCATCGCATCATACGCGTCGATCACTGACACGATGCGCGATCCGATTGGTATCTCCTCGCCCTTCAGCCCGGCCGGGTAACCCGCCCCGTTGAAACTCTCATGATGATGGAGAGCATAGAGGCTGGCCTTTTCGAGCCCCGGAAGCAAGCGCAGAATGGACCAGCTATATTCCGGATGTTTGTTCATCAGGGCGCGTTCGGCGTCGGTCAGCTTGCCCTCTTTTTTCAATATCGAGTCGGGGATCCCGATCTTTCCGATGTCGTGCAGCAAGGCGGCCACTTCCATTTGATACAGGTCCGCTTCCGGCACACCCAATTTGGCGCAACGCGGATCGCCCATTCCGCCAAACGCGTGCTGTGAACTCCGGTGCCCAGGTCCCGCAAATCGAGCAACTGATTGAATCCGCAGATCACCGACTTCAGCAGGGAATTCTGCTGCTGCTCCAATTCTTTGATCCGCAAGCCAGCCGTATTCACCGCCAGGTTGCCGGAAATGTGGTTGAGCGAGAGCATGATTGAGCCGGAGTCCATAGCGATCCTGTTGCGCGCTACTTCAACCCCATACTCTTTCTCCAGGCCTGCATCGCCTGATAAGTATCCAGACGGCCGTATCCCATTTGAGGATCCGAGATCGGCTGGGAATGCGACAGCGCGGCTGCTGCCTGCGTCTTGGCGTTATTCCCCTGCAACAAGCCTTTCAGCGAAATCGCAGTCGGACTCGAACTCACCATCAACGCCGTTGTGCCGGAGACCAGGGGTGCGCTGAACGAAGTTCCCCATCCCGCCGCCCACGTGCCGTAGGGATAGGTGGTCATGATGCCCTCTCCGGGCGCGGTCAGCCATACTGGAGGGGCTCCGTAATTCGAGAAGTTGGAGCGGATGTCGAATCTCGAGGGTTTCCGGCCCGAGCAAACACACCACGATGCGATCCTTGACTCGAAAATATTCGATCAACAAGGTATCGACGGCCAAGGCGGATCGGAGGTCCGCGATGGGAAGGTTGGTAGGAGTCTGTAACCCGGCCTGTTCGGCGTCTGCCGGCGTCGCCTCCTGCAGCATGTGCAGCAGTTCTTTCTCGCGGGTTCCCGCCTGCGTCTGCAGTGATGTGATGCGTTCCGGCGACTGCTGTTCAGGTTGCAGTTGCTCTCGGGTAGCCGGCTGAGGCCGCAACGCTATTCGTACCGCAGGGCCTCAATGGGATCGAGACGAGAGGCTCGGATGGCGGGCACCATCCCGCTGATGAGCCCTACGGCACCGAGGATGAGCGTGGCCACGATCAGAGTACTCGGCGCAATGACCAGGCTGACATCGCCCGCTTCTGCATTCTTCGCCACAGCGCTGTACAGGGTAAGCCTTCCGACCGAGAGCGCGACCCCGTAGGCAAGGATGATTCCCAGAGCGCCGCCCACGAAAGTGATGGCGAGAGATTCGGCCAGGAACTGAAGCAGGATGTGCCTCCGACGCGCGCCCAAGGCCTTTTCCACTCCAATCTCGCGGGTCCGCTGGGTTACCGAGACCAACATGATGTTCATTAGGCCGACCCCGCCTATGCCCAACGTGAGGGTACCGATGAAACCCAGCAGAATCGTGAGACCGAGCGAAACGAGTTCGAACTGGTGGACCTGTTCCATGACGTTAAATACGAACATGGCGCGGCGGTCGGTCGGGTCGAACTTGTGCTCAATGGCCATCACTCGGCGCGCGGATTGCTCTAACCCTTCGTACGCAGGGGTCTCATAGTTGAACCAGATCGAGTCAAGGTAGTGCGTGTCCTTGAGTTCGCTCATGGTGGTAAAGGGGATGTAGATCAAGCGGTTCGTATTGTCATCGCCCGCCTGCATTTTGGGGCTGACGATCCCGATGACTTCAAGGCTAAGGCCATCGGCGCGGATTCGTTCTCCTAGCGCGTTACGTCCGGAGAAGAGCTTTTCTTTGGCTTCGGAACCAATCACGGCGACGTGGGCATGCTGCATCTCATCTTCCGCGTTGTAGAAGCGACCCGCCGCCAGTTTGAGCGCGCGGATGGAAGTGACGTTGGGGTAATTGCCGGTAACGCTGAAGTTGAATGTCCGCGTCTCGTACTGGATGTTTGATTGTTTGGATGCCTCCGGAGTGATCCGAGCGATTTGAGGAATATTGTTCGTGAGAATTTCCACGTCGTCGAGCGTGAAGCGTAAGGGCACACCTGCCTTCTGGCCACCAGCCTGCATGGAAGTGCGGCCCGGGACCATGATCATCAGCCGGGTGCCGAAATTGGCGAAGATATTGGCGCAGGCACGGCCGAATCCATTGCCGTAGGCCAACAGCAAGACAACGGTGGCAATACCCCAAGCCATGCCTAACATGGTGAGGGCGGTCCGGCGGCGGCTGTATTGCATGGCCCCGTAGGCTTCATGGAGCAAATCACGTAACACATCTTCCCCCTGGTTCTATTCCTGTCGCAACGCTTCCACCGGCTGCAGCATGGCGGCCTTGCGGGCCGGATAGAGTCCGGCGGCCACCCCCGCCGCTGTCAAGCAGCCAATCGCCAGGATCGCGGACGCGGGCACCAGTTTGGGAGGATCAAATCCCGCCGGCCCTTGTTGCAAGCCAAGCAGCGCCATCAGGCCGCCCGCCAATCCCATGCCGATCAGTCCACTCAATAGTGTCAGAAGAATGCCTTCCAGGAAAAACTGGACCAGTATGCTGCGGTTGGTGGCGCCCAGGGCCTTGCGCAATCCGATCTCGCGCGTGCGCTCACTGACCGCCACCAGCATGATGTTCATGACACCAATGGCGCCAAGGGTCAGGGTCACCAATCCCACAGTACCCAGGAACATGTTCATCGCATCGAAAATCTTGCCCACCATCTCGGCTTGCTCAACCGTATCCAGGTTTTCGAAGGCGTCTTCGTTGCGGTAGTCGAAACCGTGATTGCGGGCGATGATCTTGTGGACGTCTTCCCTGGCTAGCATGTGCTCAGCCGGCATCCGAGGCTGATAGTTGATCAGCGAGATTGAGTTTTCGTGGTTGGCGCCCTTAAGCGGGAAGTTCGTCGCCATTACCTGGAAGGGAATGTAGCCCCGCATGTTGGTAAGGTTTTCGTCACCCCGGCCGATTCGCTTCAAGGTGCCGATGACCTCAAACCTGATGCCATTCAGAAGGACGGTGACCCCGACCGCGGGCCGTCCGGAAAAGAGGTTCCGGGTCAGTTCGTCGCCCAGAACGATTACGTTGCGCCTTTGACTTTCGTCCAAATCATTGAACCAGCGTCCCAACTTGAGAGGAAGGTACCGGATCTCATTGTACTGGGGCTCCACGCCGACAATTTGTCCGTTGGCGCTGGCGAATTCGCTGACAGCGCGCACGTCATCGCGGGATAGGACAGGCGAAGCATTGCGGACGTGGGGAGCCTCCTTCCGGATGTCCGCATAGTCGCGGTAGGTAAGCAGATAGTTGCGGGCGGAGTTCATGCTGCCTGCGACCACGGGGGCACGGCCGGGGAAGATGAACATGATGTTTTCCCCGAACTCAGCCAGCGCACGCTTGTTTCCCGAGCGGAACCCTTCGCCCAGACCAACCAGCAGCAGCAACGATCCCACGCCCCAGGCAACTCCAAACATGGTGAGGAACGAGCGCAGCTTGTGCGCCCACAGGGTGCGGAGGATTTGAGCCAGGATGTCCAGGACCATCCGCATAATCACCGCCATTGTACCTTTGACGATCTCAACGAAGATAAGTCTCGTCCAAAGAACAGGCCGAGTTACCCGGGGACAGATCGGTTCAGATCGCACAACGGCGACTATTTTCTGTTGATTGGCTCCGAGTGGGACGCGAGGGTTGTGAACCGACGACTACACCGGCTGAGAATTACTGACCGCCAAAGGAATCATTCAAATGGGCGATTACACTCCCCAGCCCTTCGATCGATCTGCCCCTGCCCCCGGGGCAACTAAAGCGAACTGCCCTTGCTAGACGGGACGCCAACGACAGTCCGGTCCATGAGCGACTCCATAGCCGTGCGTAGTCTGGTGTGATCCTCATCGTCCAACGCAACGAACCGAAAGGGCTGCACACAACCCGATGTCGATTCCCTTCGCGGAGACAGAAGCTCGGCCATACCTCGAACTTTGCCCCGGCTTGTCTGAAATGCGACCTCAACAAAAGCTCCCTGCTCAAGAGCCGTTGAGAGGATCAATAGTCCGCCGGTAGTAGAGAGTTCGTGGAGCTTGGCTCGAACGGGCTGAATGCTGCCCTCCGATCGAACCGCAACGACCACGGAGCCGCCGAGCTTCAGACGCCTTGCCGGCCTCGCTGGATTAGGTTGGGGAAAATATGTCATGGCTGGGGACTATCTCACTCCGCCCGACAGCCGACCAGATTACCCTGGGGCGTGACCAGTTGTATGCAGTAGTGTCCAGCTGCAACCGCCTACAAAGCCTAGACATCACTGATGGTTGGGCCAGCAGTAATCATCCGCTCGGTTACAGGCGTCACTCTGCGAAGACCCAGAGTTGTTGTGATCAGGGGGTTTGCACTCACACCAGGTCAATGCATTATGAAAAAGCGCCCCCGCTTCAGAAGGTCGCGGCTGGGATGGGCGGAGTAACTGCACTGGTGAATGGGGTGCGAACGGACAGCAAGGAAGCCATTGTGATCGCCGTCCTGAATGAGGGCGGGAAGCTGGTGATGGAGTCCGTCATCGAAACCAAAGCCAGCAGCATTCTGCAGTTCCTCCACGGTCTACGGGGCGAGCTGCATGTGACCTGGGAAGAAGGCACCTGGGCGGCCTGGCTGTACGATCTGCTGCAGCCCCAGGTGCAGCACATTGTGGTCTGCAATCCGCGCCGCAATGCCTTGTTAAAGGAGGGCAGCAAGAGCGACAAGGTGGATGCGCGCAGGCTGGCCGATTTGCTGCGCACCGGCATGTTGCGGCCGGTCTACCACGGGGAAAACGGACTACGGACGCTACGCGAGTTGGGGCGCAGTTATCAGACCATCAGCAAAGATTTGACGCGCGTGATGAATCGACTGAAGGCGCTGTATCGCGGTTGGGGAATTGCTTGTGCCGGCACCCAGGTTTATGCTGCGCGCTGTCGAGAGGAATGGTTAAGCAAGATTCCGCAAGCCGGCGTTCGCCGCCGGGCGGAGCTGCTCTATCAACAGCTGGACGGATTGCAGATCTTGCGGCGAAACGTCCGATTCGAGTTCTTGGCCGAGAGCGAAACATAAGGCGTCGAAACTGCTGCGCCAGATCCTTGCATCGGTCCGATTCGAGCTGCCCGCTTGATCGCGCTGATGCAAACCCCGCACCGGTTCCGCAGCAAGCGGCAACTCTGGACCTACAGTGGCCTGGGCATTGAGACCCATGACAGTGCGCAATTCCGCTTTGTGAGCGGACAACTGCAACGCGCTAAGAAAGCCCAGCAGATTCGTGGTCTGAATCGAAATTACAACCATGAGATGAAAGAGATCTTCAGGAGTGCGGCCACCCGGGCCAGCTGTGGCAGAGGACCGTTCCACGATTTCTATGCGGCTTTGCTGGCCAGGGGCATGAAGCCGGAGATGGCGCGTCTGACACTGGCGCGCAAGATCGCGGCCATTACGTTGACACTCTGGAAGAAGGAGGAACGTTTCGCGATTTTACGCCATCAGCCAACCAGTCCCTTCCAACACGCCCTCCCCCGCGCAAGTTCCGATTCGCTAGCGCATAATGTGCGTATGTCACAGAAACGAACAAAAGCCGATAAAGCACAGCGAGAAGCTGATCTACTCGACAAGAGGTCGTCCCACCGTCCACCACAGAAACAGGGGAAAAAACCACGCGAGGACTTCAACCAAGCCGCTGTGCGGATCGTCGAAGAGGCTGCTGAGAAGCATTAAGCCCTAGCCAATCAGCCCCACAAGCCAGAACTGTCCGGACCTTACGGACTGACGTGGTGGTTCATGTCTAGATTTTGTTTCCTGGCGCGAGCGCTTAGCACGGGAATCGCAATAGCCCAAACGACTAAGATCGGAACAATTCCTGCTGGCCGTTCCCGACCTTGCAATCCGAAGGCGGGAACGATTGCTGGAAGGATTTCTCCGTGTCCCCAAATTGATGGGGTGATCGTAAGGGCAATGAGCCCGGATCTGAATACAGTCTGACCTAAAACGGGTCTCATGTTACGAGAGAGTCTCCAACCGAGATAGGTAACCACGATTCCAGGCAGCGAAATTAGGGCTAACCAGGCCGCTAGGGCCAACGCCACGAAGAATCTGCCTAAGACCATCATTGTCCACATGATGCTCGCAGAATCCGGCGAAACTGTCGAGAACCGTGTCTTAATTGCGGGGGCATCCAGCTTTTTGCGAGATAGCCCACCTGCCTCAGAATTTCACCGTTATCAGCACAGCCAAAATATCCATCGGCCAGTGTGCCACGATCAGTGGAGGCAATCGCCGAGTCAGCAGGTAAACCAGCGTGAACACAATTACTCCCGGCAGAAAGGCCAGGAAACGCCAGGCCATGTAATGCCAATCTAGGATCAAAGGGAAAAAACTGTGTTGCAGCGTCCACCAGAAAGCCACCACCAGAATGGCAGTCCACTTGCGCCCAGATAGCGCCAAGATGCGAGGAAGTGCATATGCCTGGTATGTCATCTGCTCAGTCGGAGACCAGACAAGCCACCATGCGCTCAAGCTGTAGACTATCGCCCAGAGTGGTAACCCTCGCGCAGCCAGTAATCCCGGATATAGATTCGGTTGTGAAGAGCCATATATCAGTTTGCTACCGAGTGAAGCCCCGGCCATGAAAAACGGGAAGACCAAAAGAAAGTACCCGATTCCGATGAAGACATCACGTCCCCATCGCAGCCGTATCCTGCCCACCAAATCACGAAGTCCAATGCCTTCGCTGCGTGTAAACCGCATCATCAGTGCCAGACAGCCAATATCCACCAGCGTTCCGTATATCGACCACCACGGAGTTGCGGCCTGCCATGGCGACGGGTTGCGTCGCAGCACGTAGATAAAGGCGACAATCGCCTGCGCCACCACCGCCAGCACCGTTCGGCTCGTCACCAGCAACAGCGGTCCGGTCCAAAATACTTGCCCCAGCGCCAGTCGCTTCTCAATCTCTCCCTGAGAGTTGGCGAGGGCGAGCTCCTCGCTTGCCGGCGGGTTCACTTCTTTGATGACCATCATTCGGACATCAAATATACTCGCGATTAGCGTGCAGGTGATCTCGGTGCCGCGATGATTCCCATTGTTGACGCTAACAGGGTTTACGCTGCTTGCGCCGAGGCGTTTCGGTGGAAGGAAATTCAGGCGCCTGCGATCTGAGTACCACCAGGAGATAGCGTTGCGGCTGAGAGCTTTTCGCGCGGACGACCTGCTGGCTACAACGATCTTCCCGGGATGCGGTATCCGTGGCAGCCGCCACGTTTCGTCCAGCGGCGATACTCTCGTTGCCAATCGTGTGCGGGTTGGCAGTGCCAGACGTCTTGCCGTATCAACCGTCAACCGAATCTGCCACGAGCCAGGCTAAAGCTTCGTCGCGAGACCTGAAAATCCGCAGGTCCCGCCGAGAAAAGCTTTTTAGTTCCTCGTAAAAATCCTTCGGGAACGTCTCTGTTCCTACTAAAGCGGATTTCTTAATGTACGGCTTGTCGAAGACCGCGGTTTCCTTTACAGCCCGAATGGCATCCCGATTAAACACCGCCCCGGCGAAGTCTGTGAGCGCCAGGACGGAACCAAGAGGTTGAACCGTTACGTGGTCAGGAACCTGGCGAACCAGCTTTTCAAATTCACTTGCCGGGCACTTTGACAGGTCCACCAGAAGGATCTTTTTGCCTTGGTGATAAATGAAGTGGATGCGCTCGTCCATGGGGCGACCGTCGGTATTTGATATTCTCATCAGACTGGGACTGGCACAGCATGTAAAACAGTGTCGTCGGACAACCGACGCTGCGGGGGGAACCCCGCTCCCGAAGCCGACAAGGTGGGCCGCCCGGTAGACATTCAGTAAATGTCGGGGCGGATGGGCCCGCATGAAGGCTTCTGCGTGTTTCGATTGTCAGCGAACACATGTTACGCTAGTTGCCGAGTAGCAAAATCGATAATCCTCCGGCGTGTGCAAGACCTTCGGTGTTTCGGTAGGGGGTTCCTTCCCTATTTTGAACAGAAATCTCTGGAATCCACAACTTTTCCACATTGTAACGAGGATTAGATTCCTTTTCCGAACTGAAAAGAAGGACACTCTGTTCCATCGCGATCCTGCGCCGCCTGACCCTGAAACCTTCGGAGAAAGCAGAGCCAATAACGTGGCAAAAAGACACAAGGTGCTAGCCGCAGCTGCGCTCTGGGGAGCATGCGCCTGGTTCGCAAGCTTGGATGTGGACATCCTAGTAACGAATCTCCACAACGCTCCCCACTGGCTGCTGCAAAGTTTCCGTGCTCTGTTCATGGGAGCCAGCGTTGGGATCGGGTATCTGGTCTATCGGAAATATCTGGTTGAAATGCAGACTCGTGGCGAGAAATATGCTGAGATCCGGGTGCAGATTCGCCTGCTCCTTGCCGAGTTGTTGACTGTTCGCGATGAAGATTTGATCCACCAACTGCAGAACACCATCAAACGCATCGAGCAACTGCTCAAACGCTATGACCCAGAAGCCGCTTACCGAACTGGCGAACCAAAACGGCCAAGGGTCGCATAACACGGGATAGCAGCATGAGAGTGAAATCGGGACACTCAGGCGCAAAGCGCGCAAGAAGCCTTCGACACATCTCACCCCAGGAGTCAGAAAAAAGAGACTCAGTTCGATGCCCCTTTTGTGTTTCGGGTCTTGCGTTACGTCCCATGGTCGCGCACCTGGATGGCAGGTATATCTGTGACAAGTGCGGCCATACGGCCCACCCGGAGAATACAGAATACAAGTGTCGCTGCCCCAAGTGCTTAGGGTTGGCGGTCGCTTCAATCGCAAGTTGAGCGGCTCAGCGCGATCAGTAGCAGAAGGCCAGTCTGCGGGAACCGAGAAGCGGAGTGATTTCCAGCAGCAAGAGTGCACTCACGACCTGGCCGTAGTCGTACTAAACTGCCAGCCTACTGAGAAGAATGGATTGACTGATGTCGCTGATGCTGTTTCATCGCGGATTCTATACGAACCTCGTGAGGGCTGTTCTCGCCGGCAACGGAGTGACCGCGGGAGGGTCACTTCTCACCCAGTTTTCGCACAAAGCTCTGTTGTTCTTGCCGTTCGGAACTCACGGTCTAGGGCCGCTCGGAGATGTACTCTTTAACTCCTGTTGGATTTTTGCATTGATCTGTTTAGCTACAACGTTGTGGCAATCAGAGTTATCGAAACGGCGCTTAGACATTCTTCGATAACGTCCTCAGTTTGATTCCCTGCACTAACACTTGTCACGCTCTTGCTGACCAACATTCCTTTGTTCCAGGGCAAGGTGCAACGCCGTCTTGGGCGGCGTTCTGGGACGTTGTGTATCGATCACCCTCGTTCCATTTTCTCGGTCGCTGCACGGAGGAGTATGCTCTGTCCGACCGCCAGTCGACCGATGCGAGTGACCGCGCCGTAGATTCCCGCGTTGTTCTGGTTCGCACAAACGACCGCCTTCAGCACTTCTGGTGCCGGACTTGCTGAGTCGGGATCAAGGTTCACCATAGAGCAGCGAAGGTCGCGCATTGTGACGGTGATGGCGGGGGCGTTGTCCCCCTCGCCGAATGAGAGCACACCGCCCAACCACTCGTCCTCCTGGAAGGGAACCGGTCGCAGTAAACGAACTACAACATTCGGACGAAATCGTCGGACATCCGGGCTCCGCGCTGCGAGTCTTCCGATCTCGCGCACCGTATTCACGGCGATCACGGAGATGCTCGCTTCATCGAAGATGCCATGATTCAACTGCATCATCTGCACGGGAGCCCCATAGCGGCGTCCGACCTCCGCAGCCAAGTCCTCCCCGAAGACAGGCATCTCTTCGCCATCCGGCGTGCGAATGTGCGTAGGTAGGTCTCCCTGAGCACCGTCTTCTCGGCGGTACGGAGCAAACAGGAGCAGGTCGGGAAGCTTGCTTGCAGTTAGCCACGGGAACCCGCTGCGGTCATCAATCCGCCGGAATGCTAGGCGTCTGTCACCATCGAGGCCGTGCCAGCCCAGATTGGCGACCTCGAGTCGTTCGCCGCTCATGGACTTCACGGGATAGCGGAAGATCGCCTCCACATGTCCGATTTCTACCAGCATGCTCGATCCGACTCCGCCCAGCGGACAATGGCTACCGCGGCGAAAGTTACGATTGCAATTATGCTTCAACATGTCACGGCAGCGCAGGCATAACTGCTGTAATGAGGCGTTTTACACTGCCAACCCGAGTTCACACTATTTTCGGAAACCTTCTTTGCTGCGCCTTCGTATCTGAGTATGTGATGACGAGGTGAAGCAAAGGGAGCTACCCCCCCGCTGGCCTCCGCGTCCAATCAAATGAGGAGACTTGAGTCATGGATGCTAAATATAACTACATCATCGACAGCATGAAGTGGCGGATTGTGCTGAACCTGGCCGGATTCGGCCTGTGGCTGGCAACGGGCGTGGTCATGCTGCGGCTCACCTAGCGGAAAGGCGCTGATCGCTACGTCTGCTCGGCCCTACTGTTGTGCAACAGCAGGGTTTACGCCAACCATCACGATCAATATGAGTAAATGGCGCTGTTCGCCGAGTGCACTAATCATGGGTAATTGACGCGCCACCGTTTCAGGCGTAGTTTTGCGCCGAAAGGAGAGTCGCGTCATGGATATAGATCAGGGCGCTGCGAAGAAACCACCGGCGACGGAGACGGAAGAGCCACAAGGGCTGAAATCCCAAATCCGCCAACGTGCGTTTGAACTGTACCAGGAACGTGGCCGAGAAGACGGACACCAACTAGACGACTGGCTCCTTGCCGAAGAGGAGATCACAATTAAGAAATCTCGAACTGCCGCCTGATTCTCAAAACCCCGAATCGCAAGGAACAGGGGGCTACCCACGCTATTCGCGGTCATTTCCTCGGAATCTGACGTACGTAGTTCGGAAAAACCCAGCACTCGTTCCGTCGTCAGGACGACGACGGGTTCCTTTCACCACTAGCCAACGAAAGGAGCGCATGTCATGTTCACTCGAATCGTCGAACTCACCACCAAACCAGGCAAGAATAAACAACTCTCTGACACCATCAACGACAAAGTACTGCCGATCCTGAAGAAACAGAAAGGTTTTGTCGATGAGACAGTTTTGGTCTCAGACAAAGAGGACAATCGCGTTCTGTCACTCAGCTTTTGGAACAGGCGCGAGGATGCTGAGGAATATCACCGGGTGGACTATCCGAAAGTCCACGACCTGGTCCGGAACCTCATTGAGGGCGAACCCATGATTCGCACGTTCGATGTCCACACGTCCACCACCCACAGAATTGTGGCCGGTAAGGCCGCCTGAATCATAGGATGGAAACCTCGACAATCTCTTAGGTCAACAAATCAATCTGGCATTCCGAAGGGCGCGTTTCGGGGTGGCGCGCCTTTTCCATCTGCCGTGCAAAGTGCCGCGTAGGCTCAATAATGCTTGCCGGTAACGCGCTGTTTCCTTTCGGGCATTGGTCAGAGCCCCAATCGATTCTTGGCACACGTGAGTTCAGATCTATGCGCGGGTCTTGTGCCTTGACGCTCTTGTTGAATTCTCATGTAATCGGCGGTAGAGTCGCTACTTCCCGGCCCGCGTCCGCTCCGGAGGCCAACGATGATCCCCGCCAAACCAGCAAATGAGCAACAAAGGCTTGCCACACTACGCGGCTACGAGATTCTCGATACCGAACCAGAAGCCGCCTTCGACGATCTCACATCACTCGCTTCCTATGTATGCCAGACGCCTGTGGCACTGATTAGCCTCATAGACGCTGACCGTCAATGGTTCAAATCGAAGGTCGGTGTCTCCGTCGCCGAAACCTCCCGCGACGTTGCTTTTTGCGCCTCGGCGATTCTCCAACCAGATGTTTTTATCGTGTCGGATGCCACTCAGGACGAGAGGTTTGCGGAGAATCCCTTGGTCGTGTCTGAACCTAAGATCCGATTCTACGCAGGTGCCACTTTGACGACGAACGGTCAAGCACTCGGAACCTTGTGCGTAATTGACCGTGTACCTCGGGAGCTGAGTCCTGAGCAGTTGGATGCGCTACGGGCTCTGAGCCGGCAGGTAATGGCGCAACTTGAGCTTCGGCGTAACCTCTCGAGGTTGGAACAATCCCTGGCAGCGCGTCATCGTGCCGAAGCCGAAAGAGAGCGTACGCTGCGAGAACTCCAAGCCGCTCTCGCGAACATCCACACCCTAGAGGGACTTCTGCCCATCTGTTTGTCGTGCAAAAAAATACAAGATCAAGAGGGTAATTGGCAGCCCTTCGAGTACTACGTGAGAGCGCACTCTGAAGCGAAGGTCGTCCACAAGATCTGTCCGGATTGTTCCAAAGCGATCTCGGCGTGAGTGCAATCTGGCGGTGTCACGCGTGTGACCCATGTTGTGGTGATGTCCCTGTTGCCGCAACAAGAACTTAGCGCTGCTATAACATCGTGAATCGCAGTCCTCGGTCATCGGGCGATTGCCCGGTTGGAGGGGGAGTTTTCTTAACCTCCTTGTGATCACTCCCAAAGCAACTGCCGACTGATCGCGTTGACTTGCCAGAATGCGCGGCCTACCATGACCTGATTGGGCAACGGATTTCTATGCTGGGCCAGGTGATTTCTCACTACCGGATAGAAGAAAAGCTGGGCGGCGGTGGCATGGGTGTCGTCTACCGCGCTCATGACCTGCGATTGGGTAGAAGTATTGCCTTAAAGTTCCTTCCTCCCGAACTGGTCCGCGACCCTCAGGCCCTGGAACGTTTTCAGCGCGAAGCGCGAGCCGCCTCCGGCCTTAATCACCCCAACATTTGCACGATTCATGAGATTGACCAGTTCGATGGGCAGCCCTTCATCGTGATGGAATTACTTGAGGGCCAAACCCTCAAGCACATGATCGTCGGCAAACCGCTGCCCGGCCCTCAAATCCTGGAGATCACGATCCAGATCGCCGATGCTCTCGACGCCGCCCACGAATCCGGAATCGTCCACCGCGACCTGAAGCCAGCCAACATTTTTTTGACCAAGCGCGCACAAGCAAAAGTTCTGGATTTCGGGTTGGCCAAGCTTGTGCCCGGACCGCGCCAGAATGCTGCAGAGGGCGAGGGCTCGAACCAAGCGACGATTAGCGGGATCGAACACCTGACCAGTACCGGAGTAGCGCTCGGCACGGTCTCTTACATGTCCCCCGAGCAAGCTCGCGGGGAGGAACTGGACCGCAGAAGTGACCTGTTCTCGCTGGGTGCCGTCCTTTACGAGATGGCCACCGGACGGCTTGCCTTTGGAGGCGGCACTACGGCTGTGGTGTTCGAGGCCATCCTGAACCGCTCGCCACTCTCGCCGACTCGGTTAAATCCCGAGCTGATCCCAGACATCGGGTGGATCACATCCAAGCTGCTGGAGAAGGATCGCAAGTTGCGCTATCAATCCGCAGCTGAACTTCAGGCTGACCTGAAGCGGGTCAAGCGCGACACCGAATCTTCCGGAGTTCCCACTTCCCCGGCGCCGAAGAGTTTGAGCATCCCCTGGCGCAAACGGGGGATCATCGCGGCAGTGGCTGCATCTGTTTTGGTACTGGCCATCGTTTTGCTTCCGCACAAGTGGCGTGACCGGTTGTTGGGAGGCGGGTCGAACCACATTCGCGCTATTGCGGTTCTGCCCTTCCTGAACGTGGGCGCAGACCCCAACATCGAGTACCTGGCCGACGGAGTGACGGAAGGTATTATCAGCAGCCTTTCCCGAGTTCCGGAACTGCGCGTGATGGCGCGCAGTACCGTGTTCAGCTACAAAGGCCGCGACATTAATGCTCAGAAGGTTGGCAAGGAACTCAACGTTGACGCGGTGCTGATGGGCCGGGTGACCCAACGCGGAGACACTTTGATGATCCAAACCGACCTGGTCAACGTGGCCGACGGCTCCGAACTATGGGGCGATCAGTTCAACCGCAAGGTTGTGGACCTGATCGCGGTGCAGGGAGACATCGCAAAGGAAATCTACGACAACTTGCGACCCAGAATTGTCGGTGCGGAAGAGTCCGCGCAGGTAGCCAAACACGACACTGAGAATCCGGAAGCGTACCAGCTCTATTTGCAGGGTCTGTTCCAATGGAACAAGTGGACGGAAGAGGGTTTCCGTAAGGCCACCGACTATTTCAATCAGGCGGTAGAGAAAGACCCGAACTATGCCCAAGCCTACGCCGGGCTTGCCGATACTTACAATTTTCTGGGCGAATCGGGATACATCGCTCCCCTGCAAGTCTGGCAAAACGCGAAATCGGCGGCCACACACGCGGTCAAGCTGGATGACACCCTGCCCGAGGCGCATATCTCGCTGGCGTTGGTGCGGGAGAGTTACGACTGGGATTGGCCGGGGGCTGAATCCGAGTTTAAACGAGCGATTGAGCTGAATGGCAATAACGCCTCTGCTCATCAGTGGTACGGCGATTTTTTGACCCGGATAGGCCGTTTCGAAGAAGCCAGAGTGGAGCTGAAGAAGGCCCAGGAGCTCGATCCGCTTTCCCTTCTCACCAACACCAGCCTCGGGCGGCAGCTGTATTTCACGCGACAGTATGACTCCGCCATTCAGCAACTCGCGAAAACGCTCGAGATGGATCCGAAGTTCGTCCCTGCGCAGCACGCTATCGAAGCTGCTTATGCGCAGAATGGCATGTTCAAGGAAGCAATTGGCGAGCGGCAAAAAGTTCTGACGTTGTCCGGCAATCCCGACCTGGCGGCCGCCATCGGAGAGGACTTTAACTCGTCCGGTTATCCGGGCGTGATGAAGAGCTGGTTGGAAGGTTTGAAGGAGGTCTCGAAGCGGGGGTACGTCTCTTCGTACAACATTGCTCAAATCTATGCCCGACTGGGAGACAAGAACCAGGCGCTGGCATCGCTCGAGACTGCCCTGGAGGAGCGCGACAGCAATCTCACCTACGCGAAGATCGAACCCGCTTTTGATGATCTTCGTTCTGACCCGAGATTCAAGAGGGTAGTGCAACAGCTCAAGATGTCGCAATAGGATTGCAAACCGACGTAGAGACGTACAGAGATCTCTACGGCAGCCTGTCCGGCCGCGGCTTAGCGCAACGGATAGCCAGCCTCGCCCGGTAGACGACCCTCCACTCGCAACACTTTCGCGCCGGGCTTTACATCCTTGCTGTCAATGAATGCGATGGCACCCGGAATGGCTGTCACCAACTGGTTCGCCATATCGTTCGAGTACACCACCTTGGGCGCAGTCGCCGATTCCGCGCGGAAAATTTTCGCGATCCAGTACTGCTTAAACTGTGCCTCGGACATCTGGTAAATAACCTTCAGAACCACATCCCGCTCCCGGGCCACCGGAGCTCGAATGAGCAGGACTACTGGAATGTTTGCGCTCCAGTATTGCCGGTCCCCGAGAAAAACTTTGCGGACTTCAGACATGCTCAGGTTGGTGATGGGCGTGTCGGGATGCACCACCACGGCGACATCCACGTCGTGGCGCTGTGCGGCCAGCGGCTGTAAGAGTGTTAGGCAAAGACAGCTCAAAGCCAGGGCACGGGAGGCGAATTTCCAATGGGTTGTCATGTGCGTGTCAGAAGGTAAACGCAGTCTGGAAAAATGCCCCATTCACCCTAGGCTCGTTCACACCGTGACGACTGTTCCGGTACTCGCCTTTGAAAGCCGCGTAGTTCGTGATGTCGTACCTGACCCCGAACGTCGAACCCGAAAGATCCAACACATTCACCAGCGTCGGATCATCTTCCGGCTTATGAATATACTCGTATCGATAGTAAGGCTTCCATTTGCTTTGTTGCCAGGGCAGCCGGTACGCAAGTTGAACATAGAACGCCTGGCTGTCCCAGGTATTGAGAGTCAGCACATCGCGATGGTGAACGTTGGCGTATTCCGCCAGGAATTCCGGTTTTTCCTTGGTCCAGACCACGTCGGCCGCGGTGATCCATTCTTCGAAATTCCGGCCCGGTTGCGGCGTAAGCTTGTCGCGATACACCGACGCACCAAGCTGAAGCCCATAGAATCGGGTCGGTCTGGCATACAAGTTGGCTACCCAGGAGCGGTTGTCATTGGAGTCGCCGCTGTCTCCTGACTTGCTCAGGATCGAAGAGCGTCCGTTGCCCAGCCCAACGTTGTAACCCAGGCCTAACCCGCCCGATGGAATATTTCCTTCCGCTTCTACGCCGACAAAATGGGTGGGAATGAACGATCCGCCAAATTGAATCATTTCCGGCCGGGTGATGGTCGTCTGCAGCCAGGCGCCGTGGTGGAAGGCGGTATTCCAGTAGCCGAGGGGCGTGTGGTATTTGCCGAACGAAAGTTTGAAGTAGTCGTTGTAGTCGTAGCGAATAATGGAGCGTTCCACGCTCAGCTCATAGCTGGTCGGCTGGGCCGTGAAACTGATCTCGCCGAAGTAGCTGACTTTTTCAGAAAGGGGCGAAGCCAGATGCAGAACTAACTGGCCCAGATTGAAGCCGCTTACTGAGCCCTTCTGATCGGTCGCAGAGAAATCTACATCGCCGAACCCCCTGATTTGAAGCGATGGGAAGCGTCTCTCCGAATCACGGATTTCGCCCATACTGACGTGATTCTCATGGGACGCGGTCGGGCCCGGCACGGCGGCAGGAGTTGTAACAGGAGCTGGGGTTGTGGTCTCGGTCGGGGCTGTGGTCGGGGCAAGGGGCGTGCCCTGTTGCCTCCGTTCACGGTCCTCCAGTTGGTTGACCCGATTCTCGAGTTGCTGAATGCGATCGAGAAGGCTCTGGAGCGTCGGTTCGGTTGGGGGTGCCGATGCCGCGGATTGGGCCAGCAGCGTGCTTGTGGTCAATGCGAATAAAAGCGACAGAAGGCAACGAGACCCCATAATTTCCTCCGAATCGAAACCGAAATTATCCCGGCAATACGCCCGCAGGTATGCGCCGGCCGATTAATTTCGCCGCTTAGTCTAGTACGGTGAAGTTGTTTGTCAAAGCACCGATTTGACGGATGGATGAGCCTGTAGCCAAGTCTGATTTGTTTAACTTGCGAGAAGGCGTCCAATCTCGCGCCCGACAAGATCAAGCAACTTGGATTGGGGAGCATGACCTACGCGAAATTTTTCCTGATTGAAGGGATCGGTCTATGGATCTAGAAAGGCTGGGCTGAGTGGTCGACCGTAATCATCACCAGCTCGCTGATTCCGATTGAAATTTACGAGATCTACCGGCATCCAACAGCGATTAAGATTGCCGTGCTTCTGATCAACGTCGCGAATCGTCGCATACCTTCTCCATAGGATTCGTGGGAAGAGGATGAGATGAGATGAAGGCGAGTCGGCAATTCTGGTCATAGACGTCGAGCATGAAACAGCCCAACATCGGAAAGGAAACCATCGCCTCATTACGAACAAGTGTTCGGTCGAGTGCGGCAACGCCAGCCGGAGAAGCATTTGTCTTCGGCGACTTTGCGGAGGATGGACTTTCCCGGAGCAGCCAGGCTGCCGAAAAACCGTACGCGGGTGCAGCTTGGCGGCGTCAGATGTACGGGCCGAAGCAAAACTCGGACGCAATGGCGATGCCACGCCAACAACTGCATAGTTCTAGTTTGGTCCAACCGGGAACTTCTCCATCCGCAGACACAGGAGTGTCTGCCGGTACCAATCCCGGCCCCCCGAATCGGTGGCACGGCCGCGGCGTACTGGCTACGCACACCGACTCTACTTCAAGTTTCGGCTGCCCTGCACATTCAACAACTTGCAGGCTGTGACCTGAGCGTAAACCGGACGTTGACAACCCTCCCGTTTGTGGTAGCCTGCCATTCGTCGTTTTACCTCCCCCCAAACATATTGATACTGCTCGCGGCTGCCGTCTCCTCCCCACCGACGAGAGAATCAGGGTGTGCTCGACCGCGCGATCGACTTCGGTCATCGTTGCGGTAAGGATTTTGCCGTGGATTTTGCCATCCGTCTGAGCCTTTCAAAGCGAAGTGAAACCGCTGTTGTCCTGTTAGCGGCGATCGTTTTTACGATCGGCCATTCCTCGCCTGCCGTTGCCCAGTCGGGGGCTTCAGGGTTGGTGGCTGCTTATGGCTTTGATGAAGGAACCGGCACCACGGTCAAGGACTCATCTGGGAATAACCTGACCGGGACGGTTATTGGTGCAACCTGGACCGCAACGGGAATGTATGGGAGTGCACTTTCTTTCAACGGTACCAGCAGCTACGTTGACCTGGGCAGTCCCTCCGCCCTCCAACTGACCGGCAGCATGACGATCGAGGCCTGGGTGAAAGCCGCGGCGAACCCCGCCGATGACGGACAAATTGTGTCGAAATCGAACGGTGCTGGCTGGCAACTCAAGACCAGCCCAGACACCGGCCCGCATACATTTGGGATCTCGGTGTCCGTAAATTCGACGACCAAGGCGCAAAGATACTCCACAGCGGTTCCAGCCCTGAACACCTGGTACCACATTGCAGGTGTTTATGACGCCGCTGCCCTAACGCTGAGTACTTACGTCAATGGAGTTCTTGACAACGGAACTTTAAGGGGAACAGTTCCGGCTTCGCAGCTCAATCAGACTGCGAATGTAAACATAGGCCGCCGGAACGGTGGTTTCTACTTCAACGGCGTGATCGACGAAGTGCGGATCTACAACCGCGCCTTGTCCCAGGCTGAGATCCAGACCGACATGATCACACCGGTCAGCGGAGGTTCGTCGCCGCCCGATACTACGCCTCCCACGGTGTCGATGTCTGCCCCTGCGGATGGCGCCACTGTGTCTGGAACCACCGCGGTGTCGGCCTCGGCATCGGATGACGTAGGTGTGGCAGGGGTTCAATTCTCTTTAGATAGCAGCAATCTGGGCAGCGAAATACCTAGCGCTCCGTACACCTTCCAATGGAATACGACCACGGCCAGTATTGGAACGCATACCTTGGCTGCGGTCGCCAGGGACTTTAGCGGCAACGCCGCCACCAGCTCAAGCATTTCCGTCACGGTCTCAAATCCCACTCCCGCGCAGGTCGGCCAATGGTCAGCGGTCATGAACTGGCCGATGGTTGCGGTCCATGCGCAAATGCTTCCGACGGGCGACGTCCTGGGGTGGACGGACTATACGATTAACGGCGGGGCACAGATCTGGCGAAGAGCCACCAATACTTTTACGGACAAGGACTACCCTACCACCAGTCTGTTCTGTTCGGGTCACGCTTACATGGCCGATGGCCGCTTGCTCGTAGTCGGCGGCATTGTCGGATTGCAGGATGATCTCGGGCCTCAGAACGGAACGATCTTCAATCCGCTGACCGAAGCCTGGTCGCAGAGCGCGCTCATGTTCACCGGCCGTTACTATCCAACTGCCACCGCCCTGCCGGACGGCCGCATCCTGGTTCAAGGCGGGACGACGACTTGCGTTACCTGTTATGCCGACATGCCGGAGATCTACGATCCGGTCAGCAATACCTGGACGCAACTGGCGGCAAGCGCAAAAATGGCGTTCAAGTATTACCCGCATCCATTTGTTCTTCCCGACGGGCGTATTCTTGTGTCCTCAGAAGACGACAAAGCCATCAGCAGCCGGGTTCTCGATCTCAATACTCAGACTTGGACGACGGTTGACTCAAGAGTATTCGACGGCCACAGTGCAGCCATGTATCAACCGGGGAAGGTCATCAAAGCTGGAACAGCTACGGCTGATAACCAGGGTCATCCTGCCGCTGCAACCACATACGTACTGGACATGAATCAGTCCTCGCCGGCCTGGCAGCAGACCGCCTCGATGGCGTTTCCGCGATCCTATCTAAACTTGACGATTTTGCCCGACGGAACGGTTCTCGCTACCGGAGGCAGTACGACGACGGACAAAGCGAACTTCGCCGCAGCCGTCTATGAAGCCGAGCTGTGGTCTCCGGTGACCCAAAGCTGGACGACCATGTCCCGAATGCAAACTCCCCGACTTTATCACTCAACCGCTTTGCTGTTACCGGACGCAACCGTACTGGTGGCTGGCGGAGGCCGGGAAAACGGACGCTCTCAGCCGGATCCAAAGGACGAGCCGAACGCGGAAATCTTTTCGCCTCCTTATCTTTTCAAGGGGCCACGCCCGGTTATCTCTTCGGCGCCATCAATTATTCAGTACGGCACTGCATTCGCCATGGCAACACCGGACGCAGCCCGAATTGCCTCCGTGTCCCTGATCGCGTTATCCACGGTGACGCATGCCTTCAACGAGAATCAACGCTTCGTTCCGCTGGCGTTCAATCAGGCCAGCAACTCACTGAACGTGCATGCTCCAGGTAATGGCAACCTAGCTCCGCCTGGACCCTACATGCTTTTTCTCGTCGACACCAGCGGGGTCCCTTCCGTCGCGGCCATGGTGCGCTTGCCCTCTCCCAACTCTTCAAGCAACCCGCCGCCGACAATAGGTTCGATCACACCCGTTACCGGGACAGCGGCTGGCGGCACCGCAGTGACCATCACCGGCACGGGATTTCTCGCGGGAGCGACGGTGACCTTCGGCGGGACGGCGGCCACCGGGGTGACGGTGGCAAGTAGCACTTCCCTTACAGCCACGACGCCAGCCCATGCCACGGGTACGGTGAGTGTGGTCGTTAGCAATACCGATAGTCAGAGTGCGATCTTGGCCAACGCTTATACCTACACCGGGTCGACGGGCGGCGGAACGATTCGTTTTGTGCAGGTGAAGGCAGCGACGCCGCAGACGGCAAGTGCATCGGTGGCGGTGACGTATACGACGGCGCAGACAGCGGGGAATTTGAACGTAGTGGTGGTGGGATGGAATGACACGACCTCGACGGTGACTGCGGTAACGGACAGTCGGGGCAACAGTTATGCCTTGGCGATCGGACCGACGAGCGGGACAGGCTTGCGGCAGTCGATCTACTACGCGAAGAACATCGCGGCGGGCAGCAATACGGTGACGGTGAAGTTCAACCAGGCGGCAGCGTTCGTGGACATCCGTGCGCTGGAATACAGCGGGTTGGATACGGTGAGTCCGCTGGACGTGACCGCAGGAGCGGCCGGCAGCGGGACTACTGGGAACAGCGGCACCGCCACCACCAGGTCGGCGAGCGAGTTGATTGTCGGTGCTGGGATGAGCGCAAGCGCTTTTACCAAGGCGGGCACGGGATTCACCCTAAGAACGATTACCAGCCCGGACGCAGACGTAGCCGAAGACCAGTTCACCACCGCCGCCAGCAGTTACAGCGCCACGGCCACGACTTCTACCAGTAAGCCTTGGGTCATGCAGATGGCCACCTTCCGCGCCGCACAGGGCGAAAGCAATCCGGCGCCGACGTTAGCGTCAATTGCACCCAATACCGGGACGGCGGCTGGCGGCACCGCAGTGACCATCACCGGCACGGGATTTCTCGCGGGAGCGACAGTCAGCCTGGGTGGGACGGCAGCGACGAACGTGAATGTCGTGGGCGCTACATCGATCACGGCAACGACGCCGGCCCACGCATCCGGAGCAGTGAGCGTCGTTGTGACCAACAGCGATGCGCAGAGTGGCACCTTGAATAACGGCTATACCTACTTGCCGAGCAATCCGGCACCGACGGTGGCGTCGATCACGCCGAACACAGGTAGCGCGGCCGGCGGCACTTCCGTGACCATCACGGGCACGGGTTTCCTGACGGGAGCGACGGTGACCTTGGGCGGGACGGCGGCGACGAACGTAAATGTCGCGAGCGGTACGTCGATCACGGCAACGACGCCGGCGCACGCATCCGGAGCAGTGAGCGTCGTTGTGACCAACAGCGATGCGCAGAGTGGCACCTTGAATAACGGCTATACCTACTTGCCGAGCAATCCGGCACCGACGGTGGCGTCGATCACGCCGAACACAGGTAGCGCGGCCGGCGGCACTTCCGTGACCATCACGGGCACGGGTTTCCTGACGGGAGCGACGGTGACCTTGGGCGGGACGGCGGCGACGAACGTAAATGTCGCGAGCGGTACATCGATCACGGCGACAACGCCTGCGCACACAGCGGGAGCGGTAATCGTGGTGGTCACCAACAGCGACGCTCAGAGTGGCTCGTTGAACAACGGTTATACCTATCGCAATCCGCCGCCAACGGTGGCGTCGATCACGCCGACCACGGGTACGGTGTCGGGTGGCACTTCGGTGACCATCGCGGGTACGGGCTTCCTGGCGGGTGCGACAGTGAGCCTGGGCGGTACGGCGGCGACGGCCGTGAACGTAGTCGGCAGCACGTCGATCACGGCAACGACGCCCGCACACGCGGCGGGAGCGGCGAGCGTGTTAGTAACTAACACCGATGCTCAGAGTGGCACACTGACTAGCGGTTACACCTACACGACCAGCACAGGCGGAGCACCGATCGCATTCGTGCAGGTGAAGGCGGCGACGCCGCAGACGGCAAGTGCGTCGGTGGCGGTGACGTATACGACGGCGCAGACAGCGGGGAATTTGAACGTAGTGGTGGTGGGATGGAATGACACGACCTCGACGGTGACTGCGGTAACGGACAGTCGGGGCAACAGTTATGCCTTGGCGATCGGACCGACGAGCGGGACAGGCTTGCGGCAGTCGATCTACTACGCGAAGAACATCGCGGCGGGCAGCAATACGGTGACGGTGAAGTTCAACCAGGCGGCAGCGTTCGTGGACATCCGTGCGCTGGAATACAGCGGGTTGGATACGGTGAGCCCGCTGGACGTGACCGCAGGAGCGGCCGGCAGCGGGACTACTGGGAACAGCGGCACCGCCACTACCACTTCGGCGAAGGAGCTCATTGTGGGTGTCGGAATGACCGCGACTAAGTTCACCCAGGCGGGAACGGGTTTCACCCTAAGAACGATTACCAGCCCGGACGCAGACGTAGCCGAAGACCAGTTCACCACCGCCGCGGGCAGCTACGACGCCACGGGCACGACCTCTCCCGGTAGCCCTTGGGTCATGCAGATGGCAACCTTCCGCGCCGCGCCGTAGATACCTGCTGGCTACAACGAGACGTTGACTGCGATGGCAATCCCAGGATGCTGTCGGTTGAACATGTAATATCCGTCATTGACGTAGTCCACATAGACATCGTCGGTGCGGTACCAAACCGGCGACCAGGTTTCCGGGCACGGATCAACCACGCCGAACCAGAAACCTCCGAACTGGAAACGCGGGGAACCCTCGACCACTACGACGGGTACGTCGTGGACGCGAAACCAATGTCCACGGCCAAAATGGGCACGGAAACGATCTTCTGGGATGCGGTATCCGTGGTAGCCGCCACGTTCGTGCCAGGGGCGATGTTCACGTTGCCAATCGTGGGCGCGCTGGCGTTGCCAGATGTCTTGCCGTACATAGCGCGGCCCCGGCTCTGACCTTCTCACCTCTCGCAGTTGCCCATTGGTATGCCCGCCGTGCTCGACTCTCTGAACCGCATCATGTCCATGGTATTCGTGTCGCTGTTCGCGGGCATCATCTCTGTCGTGCTTTGGAGCTTGCCGTCCGTGTTCCTGTTGGTGAACGTTGCCCTCGTGTCTGCGATCATCCTCGTGATCTCTCTGGCCGTGCTGTGCGCTGGCAACCGTCGTTCCCAATAACAAAGCGAGTATTGACGTGCCTAGAGCAGTCGCTGATCTCATGGTTAAGCACTCCCCGTAATACCCCTGAATCTAGTCGATTCCTTCGCCCCTATCCCAGATTACGGAAGACGCACTCCCTAGGGGAAACCCTTCTTCTGTCGGCGAGATCTTCCTTTTGCCGTCCTGGCCCCTCCCCTTCAAAATCCTTTCCTCAGAAAACCCCGAGAATCTTAGCTCTTTGCCTCTCAGAGAATCTGAATGATCGTGTTCCGAGTGGGTACTGACAAGAGCAGGAAGATGCGTCGTACAGAGTTTCCTGTAGGGCAAATTTTCTCCTACCATGGAGGAAGTTCCGGTATCACAACGAAGGTTACCCTTCTCATCTTGCAGAAAATACTGGAATGGTCTGTTTCGTGCTCGATATACGACAACCACTAGATAACAATTTGCTCGGAGGAAAGATGCCAAGCATACATATCGATAACGTAGGTGACATGGCGATCATTGAATGTGCCGGCAGATTTGTCCGCACTGAGGGTGCATTCAAATTGCGCGACGCCGTTACGTCCCAAACAGACGCCCGCGTCGTAGTTTTGGACCTCACGGAAATGCACGCAATAGGCGGCGGAGGTTTGGGCATGCTGGTGCTTCTGCAGAGATGGGCTCAGGACCGCGATATTGGATTCAAGCTGTTCAACCCGTCCAGGCCGGTGCGGGAGAAGTTGAAACACGTTGACTTTGAGATTGCCACGCTGGAGCAGATGATGACGCTGCTGAGCCATATTGATAGCGAATACGCGCGGGCCTTGATCGAGTCGCAATTTCCATTGCACCAGATGTCTCAATATTCTTGAGACGATGAAGCCTTACAAAAGACGCCGCTTAACATGGCTGCTGAATCGGGTCTGCTGACGGTTGTAATCGGGCCGATTACAGTCACAACCCGGTCAATGGCGGAGAGGCGACCTTTTCGCAACAACGCTAGGTTCAGCTGAGGACTGGCGGTGAAAGTCGGGAGGTCAGTTTTGTGCCCTTCCGGCGTCCATTCACTGCTCGGAACCTCTTACAATAAGGGCATGTTTTGTCCATTTCGTTGGTTGCACCTGTCTATCGTACTTCTATCCGGAAGTTTGCTCTGGGCTGACACTGTCGGGTTTGACCTGGCCGGACCCAGAATAGAATTGAGGGTGACCCGCGCCGGCAAGACTCTGCCCATATCCAGGGTCCCCAATCTGCAGGCGGGCGACCGACTCTGGATTCATCCCGACATGCCGGATGGGGAGTCGGTGCGTTTTCTCATGATTTCGGTGTTTCTTCGGGGCTCGACTAATCCCCCACCCGAGGCCTGGTTCACAAAAGTGGAGACCTGGAACAAGCATGTGCGCGAGGAAGGGATCGTGATTACGGTTCCCCAAGGCGCGCAGCAGGCGTTGATTTTTTTGGCACCGCAAACTGGCGGTGACTTTGGCGCATTGCGCGCTGCCGTGCAAGGTAAGCCGGGAGCGTTCGTCCGTGCTTCGCAAGATCTGAATCAAGCCAGCCTGGACCGTTCGCGACTGGACAAATACTTGAATGCAGTCAGGGAAATGACCAATAGTGATTCGACTGCCCTGCATGATCGCTCGGTGCTCCTGGCCCGCAGCCTGAATATCAAGCTGGACAATGATTGCTTCAATAAGCCACGGCAGCAGCAGGAATCCTGTTTGACACAAAACACCGATCAACTGGTACTCGACGATGGGCATAGCCAGTCGATGGTCGCAGCGCTCACCTCCGGCAGCGGACCAGATCTAGTCGGGCAGCTCAGCACTACCCGCCTGGCAGGTGGCGGGACCTACAGCCCGTACGTTGGTGCGGTCGTGGATCTGGCGAAAATGATGGAAAGCTTTCGTAGTCCGGAATATCGCTACATTCCAGCGCTGGCGTTACCTCATCTTGACGAATTGAATTTGAAGCTCAATAATCCGCCCTCGTTTCGCAAACCGATGTCGGTCATGGTCCTGAGCCTGCCGGCAGTGGAGGCGCCACAACTGCCTCCACTTCGACCCGTGGATTCGAATCACACCCTCTGTTTGGAAAAACCTTCGCTGCTGCTCGGGGCTGAAGGCGCCCCGGTGGTCTTCTCAACTGACTACGCGCACGATCTGACGTTGCATATTCCGGACAAGTCGGGCCGTGCCATCGATCTGCCCGCCGTTTCTGACGCCGCCCGTGGCGGCTTTATCATCGACACGCATGCGGTCGCGCCCGACAAGCTGGAGCACGAAGTAATAGGAACGATCCGTGGCAACTGGGGGTTCGACTCCTTTGAGGGTCCGGCATTTCGTCTGCAGAACGCACACCCGGGAAACTGGACCATTGCCTCGGCTGACGAAAGCGCTCTGATCGTAGGCCGTGAAAACACAGTTCATTTCAAATCGGACGCGGCCGCCTGCGTGGACACCGTTACTTTGAAAAATGAGCAGGGCAAGCCGATTGAGGCAGCCTGGAGTTCACCAGCGGGGAATGAACTAGAGGTCAAGGTGCCACTGAAAGAAGAAAGCCCGGGAAAGATCACGATGCTGGTGAAGCAGTATAGCGCCGGCAAGGCAGATGAGGTTGAACTGCACAGTTACGCCGAAGCTGCACATCTGGACAATTTCGCGATCAATGCCGGCGACTCTGAAGCAACGTTGGTCGGAACGCGATTGGACCAGGTGGCGGTGGTCGAGTTAAATGGCGTCCGCTTCGCTCCCGCGGCGTTCGCTCGCGTGGACACCAAAGATAAACTGCGATTGTCCGCCAGTGTCGGGGACACCTCCACCCTGCACGCGGGCGACAAAGTTACGGCGCGCACCTGGCTTAAAGACGGTCGCGTCTTGAATCTTGGGACAACCATCGATTCACCTCGTCCCAAAATCGCGCTGCTCAACAAAAGCATACGACCGGGGCCGTCGCCCTCTGCGATTCAGCTCGGCGATCAGGATGAATTGCCTCAGGACGGGAAGCTTTCGTTTTTCTTGAAAACCGAAGTCCCCGATAGATTTTCGCGCACTCAGAAGATCGAGGTTGCGACGACAGACGGGTCGTACAGCATTTCTCTGAGCCTGGACGACGGCAGCCTCCTGGCGCAGGATGCTCATACGGTGATAGCGACCCTCGATCCGCTCAAGAGTTTTGGACCTTCCGCTTTTGGCCCGCTCCGGTTTCGCGCGGTGGATGGCGATGTGAAGGGCGATTGGCAGCCGCTGGCAACGCTGGTGCGGTTGCCGGCACTGAAAGAAGTGCGCTGTCCCGATAGTCCTGACAAGCCGTGCACTCTCACCGGGACCAATCTGTTCCTGATCAGTTCCGTTGGTTCGGACCCGGAGTTCAAACATTCGGTTCCTGTTCCCGAAGGGTTTGCGGACTCCACATTGAGCGTGCCTCGTCCCGACAACTCCTTGCTTTACATTAAACTCCGAGACAATTCATCTTCCGTCAATCCCGCGGCTTTACCCATATTGCCGGAGGCACAGTAGCTCGCGCCGTCAGGAAGGTGCAAAGGCATCCACTCGGAAAGCCCTCCAAACCGTCCAAGCGCCGATGTCATCGTCACTATTGAGAATCGGCTGGAAAGGCTGGGTTCGCTTAAGGAATATAGTGGTCGTGCGGACGGAGTGCGCGGTTTGCGAAATCCTCCTTGGCATTCACCTGCCATAGCTGATCGTAGCGATACCAAACGAGGCGTTGGTCGTTGCCAGTCGTGCAAACCAGTGCGGTTGCTCCTCCCTGGTCTTATCCACCTGCGCAAACCAATGGGCGAAATACTATCCTGGGCGTAACTCAACGGCGCCAGGAACAGTATGGAGAACAAACAAAGGAAGACTCCGACTCCCGATTTGAAAGACAGGGTCAATGGATTCGTACAAGGTCTGGCCGGACTCAAGATGAAGCTGTTGCCATCGAGCTGCACCGAGACAATGTCGGGCTCGATCTCCTCCTGGGTGTTTCAACTGCGCCGCGTATGGTCGACATCACCAAGCTCCGTACTACCTCACACATTGCGGTAGCCCCGTTCCTGTAGCACCCAGCTGTTGCCATCGGGATCGGAGAAGTTGGCGAAGCTGGCATAGTCTCCGCGCGCGGGGTCGAGCCCGGGTGCGAAACCTCCATCCCAGGCTCCAATGGGCGTCTTGTGCCGGATCTCACCGACGTCGACCCCACGTTCGAGCAGGCGGCTCCGCGCGGCCTCGAGGTCCGTGACGACGAGATAGACGTTGCGAAGTGAACCGACGGGCGCGTCGGTGAGTCCGTTACCTATCTGGATCGAGCAGCTTGAGCCCGGCGGAGTGAGCTGCACGACGCGGAACGCGTCGTTCGGCGAATAGTCGACGTCGAGCGTGAAGCCGACCTGATCGACATAGAACCGCAGCGCTCGTTCGACGTCGCTCACCGGCAGCGTGATCACTTCGACTGAAAACGTTGGCGTTCTCACGGTTACGTCTCTCCGTTTCCCTGGGCCGCTGCGAGTCGCTGCGGTGCTCACTCATGCCGACTTGCGGCGGGGGAGCACTTCGGCGACGGTGAGCTCGCGATCGGGACCGTGCGGAATCACGGTCTGACCCGGCTCAAGATGAAGTTGTTTGCCATCGAGCTGCACCGAGACGATGTCCGGCTCGAATGACAAGAAGTTCGGAGATGCGGCCGACCTCGGGATATGCCTCAGGATACGACCATACCGCCAGATGTGCGTCACCGATGTCGTAGTAGCTGCATAGCCCCTTGTACGGGCAGAAGGTCTGACGCTCCACGGGAGTGAGCGCAGACTCATCGACGTCGGCACGTGGAACGTACCAGCGCGGCGCGAAGCCGGACTCGTAGAGAACGATGGGCCGTTTAGTATCGGCAATGATGCGGTCACGATGGCGGACCACGAGGTGACGGGATGTCTGGCGGATGTCGATGCGGTGGTAGCTGTCGGCGGCATGGCCCACGATCCGTTCGTCCTCTTCGTAGAAGGCATCCATGGAGGGCCAGGCGAACGCAACCCGTCCCTGCAACTCGCTTGCGTACGTGGGCAAGTCGATGTGTCGCCATGCTCCTCGGGGTGCGCTCTGCTGGCCCGCCTCGGACGGTGTACCAGGATGTGAGCCCAAGATCGGGATGGTGGCTCGTATGCTCGGTGCCTCTGGAGAGTGTTTGGAGACACGTCGCTCTCCGGGAAATAGGCCATCGGATAGTGGCCCGGCTCGAAGAGCAGGAGAACGTTTTCGCTATCGGCGATCCAGTTTCCGCCGAAGCGCACTCGCATCCGCCGACGTAACGGCTCGACATACAACAGTCTCTTCGGCAGCGGTTCAGGCACGAGAAAACGGCCGATTGCCCCTGATGATAGTGGACCTTGTTGCCATGACAGTCCCATAACTCCTCCTCCTGGGATGAAATCTCTGAGCGCAATGCTGTTACGCAGCGTTTGTTGAGGTTGCATCCGCTACACCGTGAGCCGAAGGCACCGATGAGAACAGCGGTATTAGTCCCTCTACCAACGTGGGGTGGGTCAAGACGGCATCCCGCAGCGCGGTATAGGGCTGTCCTGCGATCATCGCAATCTGCACGGCGGACATAATCTCCCCCGCGCCAACTCCGAAAGCCGTAAAGCCGAGGATCCGATCGCTCCTGGCTTCCACCAGAGCCTTCAGAAATCCCCTAGTTTCCGAAAGCGTTCGGGCGCGTAAATTTGCTTCCATCGGAACCTTGAACAAGCGGTACGAGATATTCCGCGCTTTGGCTTCCGTTTCATTGACTCCCACCCGGGCCAATTCTGGATCCGTGAATAGACAATACGGAACCTGCCTGCCTGTAGTTACGCGGTTGCCGCCGGTTATGTTGGCATGGACGATACGGAAATCGTCGACACTGATGTGTGTGAACTGCGGGCTAGCAGCGACCTCTCCGATCGCCCAAACGCCTGGCGCCGTCGTTTGGAGTCGCTCGTTGACTCTGATGTATCCACGGTCCGTCAGTTCGACTCCAGCGAGGTCTAACCCAAGCCCCTCAGTGTTCGGAGTGCGGCCCAGAGCGACCAGCACATGACTGCCTTCTAGGACTTTCTCCACGCCATTTTGCTCAACCACAATGCTCACCGCCTGTCCCGATTTTCCAGAAACTCGTTTGATCCCCACATCCAGGTGAACGTCGATGCCCTCGTCCTCAAGGAGGGTACGAAGAGCGTCACAAACATCCTGGTCTTCTTTCTGCATTAACCGCTGGTTGCGATCAATCACCGCCACTCTGCTTCCGAACCGGCGCATCGCCTGCGATAGCTCGATTCCGACATAGCCGCCGCCGATCACAAGCAGATGTTCGGGGACCCGGTCGAGTTCGAGTGCTTCGATGTGCGTAAGCGGCTGTACTTCAGCAAGACCAGTGATTGGCTCCAACGTGGCTCGCGTACCGGTACTGACAATCACGTTTTCGCCGCGCAGTTGACGGATGGTCCCGTCGGGAAAAGTGACCTCTACGGTTTTCGGAGCGATGAACCGGCCTGTTCCTAGAATGAACTCTGCTCCCGTGTTTCTGTAGTTTTCCAGATACATTTCGTTGAGGCCGCTGACCATCTTGCGTTTGCGTTCGCGGACGCCGGACATGTCAATTCTGAAGCCGTCGTGCGCGATGCCGAATTCTTGGCTTCGGCGAATGTAGGACGCGACCTTCGCGCTGTGGATGATGTTTTTACTGGGTAGGCAGGCGATGTTCGGGCACGATCCGCCAATGTACTTGCGGTCGGCGACGGCGACGCGCTTCCCCTCACTGGCAAACGTCCACGCAGCGACGGTCGAACCAGTGCCGCCACCGAGAATCACCAGATCAAATTCCTCCGGCTGCGACTTCTTAAGAACAGGGGCGGAGGGCGAGGTCTCGGTGCTCCTCATGCGACTTTTCCTTTCTGAGCGACACGTTCACTCTTGGCTTGCATTGATTTGACGAGATCGGCTGCCGACGCTCCTTCGAGCGACAGTCCGTAGCCAACTTCTCGCACGATGCGTTCTTTCAAGGGCTGCATGAAATGTACACGTGTGTTGCGGCGCGTCACTTCCGGAGCCTTCAAGTAGAGCTCGGCTAATTCCCGTGCCCGACTGAGCGCCTTGCCATTCGGCACAACTTCGGCAACCACTCCCCATTCATATGCGGTACGTGCCGCTAGCGGCTGTGGATTCAGCAGAAACGCCTCCGCTCGTCCCGCTCCGGCGCGGTAACTCCAGGTGGTGAAGATTCCGTCGCCGGGCACAATGCCGCCCGCGAAATGCGGCACATCGTGGAAGGTCGCACCCTCGGCCGCCACAATCACATTCGCAAGTAGCGCATATTCTGAGTGCACATGAGCGCGTCCCTCGACAGACGCGATGAGCGGCACGCGTATGTTGGCTATGTTTTCTAGAAGCTGAGCGCCTTCGTCGTGTACCTGGGCCCAAACGCCGGGATCCGCGACGTTGCCGAAGGATGAAAAATCGATCTCAGGGATGAAGTCCCCGCCTGCTCCGGTCAAGATTACAATCTTGTTCGCCCGGTCCTGCGCGATCCGGTAAAAGGCATCGACAAACTCCGTATGATCTTGTGCCGTAAAAGTGAATGGCCCGTCGTTGGTGTGAAATTCCGCAACCAGGACACCTTCGGAGTCCCGAGTCAGTTTTAGGCTGCGATATGCAGCTAAGTAGTCCTCTTGAAGTCGTTGCATAGGGTCTCCCTCTAAAGTTCGTGTTGGCCGTGATGGAAGATGCAGCGTTCATGGTTAGCGTGGTGAAGTTTGGCGCAATATGGGGCGGCACCCCGGCGGACTCGAAGAAATATCTCGCTGGCGGCCTGCATGCCCGTCGACGGAGCTATGAAATAGATCCAGAGCGCGTGCCAATAGTGCGCGTGCAGTGCTGAACCGAATGTTCGTGCCGGGTTCGTGCTCATGCCTGACAGAGGCGCTTCGAAAGTGTAGTAGGTCGCGATCAGTATGCCCACAAAATACGCAGTGTATGGTGCCAGTCTTTTGTGATTGGTGGCGAACAACACTGTGATCATCAAAAAGAAAGAGATCGCCAATTCGGCCGCGAACGCGATAGTGCTTCCGTACACGCCCGGCACTGTCACCGCATAACGTACCGCATGATTGCCAAGCGCGCCTCGCAACACATATCTGGCAAGAGTGACACCGCCAATGGCGCCTAAGAACTGGGCGACGACATAGAGCCATGCATCCCAAAACTCAACTTTTCCCAAGTGATAAAAAGTGAAGGTGATTGCCGGATTGAGATGACCTCCTGACCGTTTGCCCCAGGGTGAGATCACAATTGCAATCGCCGTAGCACCCATGACCAATCCCATGAGCGCCCTGCGAGCAACACCGCTAGAAATAGACTGCCGCACAATCGACCCTGGGTGCTCCAGCAATGTGGCGACCACGCACGCAACGAAGAGGTACAATCCCAGCTCACCCACTTCCATCAGATATTCCGGCCAATGGTGACGTACGCTGGCAATTGCGCTTAAACCATCAGATCGTCGAAGCGCGGTTGAGGGACGCTGTACGCCGATATTCGTCACCGTCATGGCCCGGCCTTGTTTGTTTCGCAACTGTTTTTAAAAAGTCCAACCAGCCTCTTAGCACATGGGAGACCGACATTCAATGAAAGCAGCCGCGCCATGAGTACCTCCGCCCTCTCACAATCAGAGGCTTGCCACAGAGGCAACTAGATGCCCTTGATTTCGCCGCCGTCGATCCGGACAGACGCACCGGTCATCCATTTCGCGGCAGGCGACACCATAAATGCGAGCAGGTCGGCGATCTCTTCCGGATTCCCGTAGCGACTAATCCCCACTCTTTCTGGGAATTCTTTCATCGCATCTTCCACGCTCATGTTGTGCGCTGGTGCCCACTTCTCCATGAACGATCGCCGCCGTCCAGTCATTACCGCACCGGGCACAATGCTATTGACCTGTACCCCATCTTTGATGCCTTGCTCAGAGAAGGCCTTCGCCAGCGCAGTGATGGCGGCATTCGTCGATGCAACGGCCGCAAACCCGGGCTTGGGGTCGAGGGCCGCACTGCCCGACATGAATACGACCGAGCCGTTCGACGCCTTGAGCGACTGCCAGGCAAGTATCGTCAGACGCCTGGCGCCGTGCAACTTCAGCTCCATACCTGCTCGCCATTGTTCATCTGTCATATCGAACAAATCGATTTGCGGCACAGCTCCCGCGATATTCAATAGGGCATCAATCCTACCGAAGCGATCAAGAGTGGCCTTCACGAGCGTTTCTGCCGATTCGATCTTGCTCAAATCCAACTGGCAAATCAGTGGTTCCGCTCCCGCACTCTTTACGGTAGCCGCCACCTCTTTCAGCGCATTCGCGTTCCGTGCAGCCAGCACAATCGAGGAGAAGTCACGGGCCAATCGAATCGCGGTGGATCGACCGATTCCATGGCTCGCTCCGGTAATAATGGCAACAGAATTCACCACGTCTCCTCTTTCGCTGGGAGTTCGGGTAAGCGAGTGCACTTCGCATGTTCCCTTTCCGCATGCCGCCCCAGGCCTTCGCCTGGTACCTGCGGCCGTAGGTAGATGAGCAATACACAGCAGACCAATGCAAAACCCGCCAAAGGATGCCAATACGCGACGCAGGCTGCACTAAGAAAGATCGCTAGTGTTATCAGTGCCCGCACCCAGGTAAGATGCCGAGTCGTTGTTGAGACCTCACGATCACTTGCTTGTGACAATGCTTCCTGCTGGTATCCCAAAAACGCAATATTGACCAATACGAATATCACGGCATAGAAAAAAACCGGACCAGTCGCGAGCTTTGTGTCCGCCATCCAGGCGGTTGAATAAGGTATGAGTGATGTCATGAACAGATGTGCAAAATTCCACCACATGAGCTTCGGTGTAGCGTCGTGTGTAAAAAGGAGGAGGCGATGATGGTTGATCCAGATGATGGCAACAAACAGATAGCTGGCCGCATAACTCAAGGCGGTTGGCCACAGAGGCAGCAGAGCTGACAGCTTCGTGTCGGCTGGCGGCTTCAAGTCCAGGACCATGATCGTGATAATCACCGAGAAGACACCATCCGAGAATGCTGTGAGCCGCTCTGTTGGGGTCCTTTTGTCCGTCATGATTCTCGTATTGCCCTTCCATCACTCATCCCGCGCAAGGGGGCCATATGGCCTGCTTTGCTGCCAGAATGATGTCCACAACCTTCTGCGGTGCGCTGAGCAGTGGTGTGTGATCCACGGGTAGTGACCTCGTTGTTGCTCCCATTCGCTTCGCCATAAAGTGTTGTGTTTTGGGGTTGATCATGCGGTCTTCCTCAGCAACCAGGTACCACGAAGGTTTGGATCTCCACGCCGGTGTTGGAACCGGCTCTTGAATACACTTCAGCGCGATTGGCCTCTGCACGGCCGCGGACAATGCGATTTGCTCGGCCCTCGCATGGTGCGAGAAGGCATTTCTGAAGCCCTCGTCGGGCATCCAGATGAAACCGTCGGCGTCTGGGGCAAGTTGAGGTCCTTGAGGGTGCCGCTCATCACGATAGAAAACCTGGGCAACCGTCTCGCCCTCGTCTGGAGCTAGTGCGGCGATGTACACCAATGCCTTAAGACGCTCGTCATTCACCGTAGCGATAACAGCGCCTGCGTAAGCATGCCCCGCCAGAATCACAGGGCCGTCAGCACGGGCTATGGCACGCTTCAATGCGGCGGTGTCATCGCCGAGTGACGTCAGAGGAATAGGTGCCGCGATCACTCGTAAGCCTTCCCGTTCAAGGTCGAGAATCACTTCTCTCCAACTCGAGCCATCGGCCCATGCTCCGTGAACAGCAACTACCGTAATGCTTCTATCGACTGCCACGTCTCGCTTCCTCTCTCCTGGCTCAAGCCGCATTGGCACCACTTGGCGCGGCGCTTTGACCGAGAAACTTGCGCATCCGCTCTGCGATGAAGCCACTGAAGTCTTCCAGCGCGAAGTGCCCGGTATCAATCAAGTGAAGTTCTGCTTTTGGGATATCTCTTTGGTAGGCCTTGGCCCCTTCGACGGTGAAGAATGGATCGTTCTTTCCCCAGAGAATCAGCATTCTCGGTTGTCGACTCCGGAAGTACTCATGCCAGCGATCATAGAGCGCGATATTCGATTGATAATTGTGAAGCAGATTGAGCTGAACTGCGGCATTGCCCGGGCGATCCAGAAAAAACTGGTCCATCGTATAGGAATCCGGGCTGATCCGGGCAGGGTCGGCGACACCGTGTGTGTACTGGAACAGAGTCATATCTTTGGTGAGGAGATCTCGTACGGGCTTCTCGGTCTCGGAATTGCGATGCGTCCAGAACGGCTTCATCGGATCGAACGCGCCGCCGATACCTTCTTGGTAGGCATTTCCGTTCTGAACGACAATGCTTTGAATCGCATCTGGATGTTTTGAAGCAATCCGAAACCCAACAGGCGCGCCGTAGTCCTGGACATAAATGCTGAACTGCTTCAGGCCCAGATTCTTAAACAGCAGGTCCTCGACGTGCGCTGCCAGATTGTCAAAGGTATATTCGAACTCCTGCACGCTAGGAGCATCGCTGTACCCGAAGCCCACGTAATCCGGCGCAATCACATTGAACTTGTCCGACAATTGCGGGATCAGGTCACGAAACATGTGGGACGAACTAGGAAAGCCATGCAAAAGCACGATCGTCGGCGAATTCCCTGATCCCGCCTCACGATAGAAGAGCTTTTGTCCCCGCACGTTGGTGTGATGATAAGTTGTCATGACCCTACCTCCGTTATGTTCAATCACTTTTGCTGCCATGAATTCAGAGAACGATACCTGTCGACGGACCAGGGAGTTGGACCGATCAGCAGAAGCGCCACGATGCAAGCAATGTAGAGCAGATCGCATTCGTATCCGGGTGGTCCGAACTGTGCTCTCCCTTTCTCGACGCTGATGAGTTTGATCGAGCTGAAGCCATAGGGTAGATGGACGGTGAAGATCGCAACCGCAAGCAGGATGATGGCCGGAATACTCGCCAGAGAAACGAAGGCGTCAATCAGGAAAGCGATGCCTGAAACGATCTCGGTAGCGATTGTGACCCAAGCCATAAAGTGCGGCAGAGGAACACCGGTCGCGTGAAGAATGCCGGCGAACAGATCTGGGCCCTTGGACCATTTCGCCAGGCCGTGCGCCAGAAATCCGTAACCAACAATCAATCGAAGCGGGATCCCCGCGTATGGAGCTAGCTTCGCCCTCAAATCCCGCCAGGCCAATATCTCTGTCGTGAAAGTAGACACGGTTCCACTTCCTTAATGCCCCGTCGCCAACGCTTACCGGCCAGAACGCGACTGTCGTTTCCCGTCGATGTCGAGCACCATTTCTGGATGCACGTAATGCACCAACGAGAAGCGCGTGAATCGAAGGGAGGTGATTCGATTTAAGGGGTTGTGTTAATTGAGGATATCGAGATAAGGACAGCAACCGCATATCGTTTTCGATGACGGAATTGTGACCAATCTCCGCCACTGACGGGTCCCGGTCGCGAGAAGTGGTCTCAGCAGCCGTAGATCGAAGAAAACCGTCAATTCTAGGCGCTGTGTTTCTGGGGGGATGCGGGGCGGCTGATGCGAAGCTTCCTCATCCGGTAAACCAATGATGTCCGCTTCATGCCAAGGCGCTGGGCGGCACCATTCATTCCGCCGATTACCCAATTAGTTGCTTTGAGCGCGTGGAGAATGTGCTCTCGTTCAAATTCCTGAAGACCTGTTATGGGCACAAGTGATCCTGTCTGCGTGCTGAACGGCTCCAGTTCGGAAGTTGGCGCCCGCAGAACGGAGTGGGGAGAAAGGATCACTGCTCGCTCGATAAAGTTCTGCAATTCGCGAACGTTCCCGGGCCAGCGATAGCGCACAAGAGCATCCATCGTGGCTGAGGGGACTTCGCCGATTCTCTTGTTCATTCGTCCAGCGTGGAGGGCCGTGAAGTGCCAAACCAGTTTCGGAATGTCGTCGATTCGTTCACGCAGAGGGGGCACATTGACCGGAAACACTTTCAGCCGATAGTAGAGGTCTTCGCGAAACGCCCCCTGCTTCACCATGGCAGCCAAATCACGATGCGTAGCCGCGATCAGGCGGACGTCAACCTTATGCGTGCGGTTACTGCCGAGTCTCTCGAACTCCTGCTCCTGTAAGACTCGTAGCAGTTTCGCCTGCAGTTCGAGAGGAATATCGCCAACCTCGTCCAGAAAGAGCGTCCCCTTGTTGGCCAGCTCAAAGCGTCCAGTTTTCTGTGCGATTGCTCCGGTGAATGATCCCTTTTCGTGCCCGAACAACTCACTTTCCAGAAGTCCGAGAGGGATCGCCGCACAGTTCAGTTTCACGAAAGCTCGATCGCGGCGACTACTCAAATTGTGGATTGCGCGCGCGATAAGTTCTTTCCCGGTTCCCGTCTCGCCCAGAATCAGGACGCTAGAATCCGTCGGCGCCACGATCGACACCAGATCCAACGCGGTTTTCAAAGCAGAACTGTCGCCGACGATTTCTCCAAATTCAGCGCGAATTTCCTCTTCGAGGTAGAGTCGTTGTCTCGTCTCCTTCTCTTTATCCTTTATGGCCCTTTCGTAGTCCAATGCGTTTTCGACGGCAACGGCTACTTGGCGGGCTACCTGTTCAAGAAAGACGATGTCATCCCGATCGAATGCCCGCTCCGAACGCTTTAGGGCGGCCAACACACCCACCACGCCACCTCGGCAAACAAGCGGAAGGTCGCAACCCGATACCAGGCCCTCCGCCACTACCTTTTCATAGAAACGTCGACCGACGCTGTTGCCGAAACTTTCAGGGTCATCGCGCACATCTTCAAAGTTGTCGCAGTATTGAGTCTTGCCGGACCGGAAAGCTTTGCCACAGACCGAACCATGGATGGGAATTATCGTCCCGTCGCATAGGGAACCTCGCGCCTCAGGGTTGTACAACGTGGTTAAGCGCAATTCCCCGGTATCGGCATTGGGTAAGAGCATTGCACAAAAATCGCATCGCGTTACGCCCAGCAGATTGGTGGAAAGCACTTCAACCAGACGGTGAAGGTCCAGCTTCGATGTCATGCTGTTCGTAACTTCCAGAAGCAAGCGGAGCCGATCGCGTTCATGCTGCAACTCCTGCTCCCTGATGTGACGCTCAATTGCGACTCCCGCAATGTGGCTGGCATTCTCGATCAAATGAAGATCGGTGGTATCAGGGCTACGAGCTTCACGATAGAGGATCGCGAAGGTGCCAAGGACCTTACCATTGCTAGCGAATAGGGGACGAGACCAGACCGAACGAATTCCATAAGGAGAAACCAAGTCACGATAGTCATCCCAAATAGGATCGCTCAGAATATCGGTCGCATATACCGGCTCCCTCCGATAAACCGCGGTGCCACACGATGCACCCTTGGGACCAACAATCATGGGTCCCACATGAGCACTGAATCCAGGAAGACTGGGTGCCGTGGCGCAGCGGAGTTGGCTTCCCTTCTCATCAGGAAGCCAGATCGTGCAAAACATGTTTTTGCCTTGGGATTCGACCAACTGAGCGATGATTGTCAGCACCTCAGACAGAGGGGATCCGGCCAAAATCAACTTTAAGATGCTAAGGACAGATTCGCTGGAGAAGAGACCCGATCCGTCTTGCGCGGGTTCTACATTCGCTAGTTCTTCTAAGGAAGCTTGCGTCGATGGATTCATGGGCCCTCCTTGCCACTCCACAGAAAAGAGTGAGCTTTTCCGGGAACGGATCCATGCTTTCGTGCCGGTTCGCCGGTTTTGGCAAATCGTAGCGCCAGTCATGTACCGAAAGGCACTCCGCTTGTTGTACCTCATCAGCGCGGTGAATTTCAGCAGGAAAATTGAAATCTGCCTAAACCATTTCAATGTTTCAATCCAGCATGACACTCAGGAGATCAAGGTTAACTTCACAGTCGCCATACAGTGATTGCCTGAGACGCGCAGAGCGTGCTTCGATGAGTTGTGGAGTGGTAGTCCGCTCTCGATGTCTACACCGGACCTGTATCGCCCAATTCACTTTGGCACGACGAGAGGGCCGTTCGTGATAAGTTTCGAATCCACTATGCCGATCTCGACCCGGCGGTTGGCAGCACGCGCCTGTTCGCTGTCGCCCGGAACGCGCGGATCGGATTTGCCAAAACCCTTGGTGCTCATGATTGTCGGGGAAATTCCGGTCTGCATCAAGAAGTCGCGGACAGCTTCGGCGCGACGCTGTGAGAGTTGCAAGTTGTACGTCTGCGTGCCGATGTCGTCCGTATATCCGTAGACAGCAATCGTATATCCCTTGAGCGTCATCAGGATCCCGGCGATGCGATTGAGGATGTCGCGATATTCCGGTTTAATGTTTGCCTTATCAAAGTCGAAGCGAATCGACTTGCTGTCCAGCGTCATCACCAGGCCCATGGCGGTGCGACGCGTTTCGGCGATTTGCCCGAGAGCCTCTTGCAGCTGTGCAAGTTGCGCCTCTCGCTCTTGCCGATATTCCTCAGCCTGCTGTGTGGCTTGATCTGCCTTTTGCTGCTCGGCGGCGGCCTGCTGCCGCGCAAGTTGCGCCTGCGCCTCCGAGTTCGATTGATCCTGCTTCGCCAAGTCGCGCTGTTGAGCGGCTGCCTGCGCGTTCGCAGCCGCTTGCGAAGCCTGCTGAGCCAACGTCTGCGATTGCTCCTGTGCGCGCACGAGCAGCCGGCTGAAACCTTCCGTCTGCTGGCTGAGCCGTGCCACCTCGCGCTCCAGGCGACGGATCGAGATTAGATAAACAAACCCAAGAACCAAGCTGAGCGCGATTGCGATCACTCCCAGAGCCAGCGCTAACTTCTCTTGAGACTTGGCAGGTGCATCCCCAAGTCCATGCTCGTCCGGCTTCGGCGCCTCGCGTGAAGAGTCCATCATTCGGCAATCTTAGCGTGGAATTCTAGATTGAGGCAAAACGAGAGCTCCTGATCGGCGACTCGGAAGCGAAGTGAGTCAGAATTGTCACCCCATGGCAAACCCTAACGCAAAAGCGCGCGTTCAATGGAAATATGAAGTCAGTATCGCGACCCGATCCAAGTGAAGGCCGGCGAGAGCGTCGAAGTGGGACGTGCGGATAACGACGACCCGGCTCTGGTGTCGTGCCATGGATTGCCGCGAAGAATGCGTGCCCGTCGAATTGCTTTCCGGGCAGGGCGGCCGGGCGGTCATGCAGGAAACTACTCGGCGAAGGGAAAGCTGGCGGAGGCCATTGTCGAGTATCAAAGCGCGGTCGAACTGGAAAAGGACAACGCCGAGACCTGATCAAAATAATCGAAACTCCGCGATACGTTCCCTCTTGGAATGGGCGATCAGACGGCAAGAGCCCCCTGCGAGAGGAGCGCGGTCGGGCCGCGCGGCCCCTTGAAGCCCCGGCCAGCCCTCGGCAGCTGCAGCGCCTTGTCAGGCCGCAGAGAGCGCACTGATCGTAACGTAATATCCGTCCGGATCTCGGAGCGAGAACTCCTTGGTTTGAGTGTTCGGATTCACGTGTGGCTCCTCTTCGAGCCGAGTGACGAGAGAGCGTGCCCTTTGAAGCGACAGCTCGAAATCATCGACACGAAAGAACAACAGGAGTCCGTTGCCGGGGATCCCTTGATCGGGGCTTATCAATGAGGGATGCTCGTGGGCGCCCCACTCGTGGAGGCAGAGCAAAACAGTTCCATCTGCATCGAGGATTTGCCCAAAGTAATCATGGGCAGGAAGGGTAGCCGGCTGACCGAACAGAGCCTGGTACCATTGGAAGCTGCCCGGCACGTCGCCTACCCCTATGATCGTCCACGTGCGCTTCATCAGTCCCCCCTGCGGACTAATTCTTGTTTAGACCACCTGGCTACAACCGGTCATCCCAGAACTTGCCAAATTATTTTATGCCGACAGGCGAGTCAGGCTAAACCTGTCATCGCCTGGAGATAGATCCTCTCAGACTGGCAAATCGTCGCTAGCCTTGATCGGAAACGCCTCGGGGCAGATTTTTGGGGCGGAGCGGGGACCTCGATCCGAGGCGTTTTCGATGAGGAGACTAGGAGGAAGCCGCTGGCGTTTGCGGCGGACGCGGTGCGCTATGGGATTTGAACGGCAGCGTGGATCTGAACAGAGCTTGGGGAGAGCGGCGAGGCGTGGTGAGAGTGCGGTAGGGATGGTCGGAGTGGTGGCAGAGATGAGCAAGAGCGCCTGCGGAAAGTTGCAGGAGAGGCTCTGGGGAAGAAGCGGACACACCGGTGCGTGGGCGTGCCGGAGCACATCCCCGGGTCGATAGTGGAGGACACACTACGAAGAATCGAAGTAAGAGCATGTGGATAATTCCGCAGCCGTAAATCTCTGCAGCACGATCATGGCCGCGCCGCAACGTGGGCAATGCCAGAGGGACGGAGTCTCGGAGGAAGCTTGGTGCGTCATCGCTGGGGCAGGCGTTGGGGAGTTGCGGGACAGCAGTTGTCGCGATAGTGCCAAGCGAGAAGCACGCCAGCGATTGGCGAGGAATCCGAAGTGACGGATGCGCACGAACCCTCTGGGGAGCACGTGCAGAAAGAAGCGCCGTAAGAACTCGGTGGCACCGAGCGTCATCTTGCCTTGCTTGCCGCCGTGCGCGTAGTCCTTCCAGCGGAAGGTGACGCGCTCTTGATCGAAGGCCAGCAAACGGTGATTGGAAATGGCCACGCGATGGGTGTAGCGGCCAAGATAACGCAACACCTGCATGGGTCCACCGAAGGCGGGCTTGGCATAGACGACCCAGTCGTGGCGGTGCAGGCGTCGGACGAGTTTTGTGAACTGCAGTGGATCGGCGAGGGCAGCGGCCGGACCGGCACAGCAGAGTTGGTTGCGGCGGTGGAGACGTTTCAGAGCGGCGAGGAACTTGCCGCGAAAGACGCGGCTGAGGACCTTCACGGGCAAGAAGAAGGGATAGCGTGGGCGGACCCATTGATGGTGATCCGGCGAGAGTCCGCCCGCGGGAATGGCGCAGTGAATGTGAGGATGGAGGAGCAGGTTCTGTCCCCAGGTATGCAGGATGCTGATGACGCCGATCTCGGCGCCCAGGTGTTTGCGATCCATGGCGATCTGGAGCAAGGTTTGAGCACTGGCGGTGAACAGCAGGTCGTAGAACAGACGTGGGTTCTCCAAGGCCAGCACATTGAGTTCGTGAGGCACAGTGAACACGACGTGGAAGTAGCTGGTGGTCAGGAGTTCGCGTTCGCGGGCCGTCAGCCAACGCTGGCGCGCTTGCGTCTGGCACTTGGGGCAGTGCCGGTTTCTGCACGAGTTGTACGAGATAGCCTGATGACCGCAGTTCGGGCAGGCATCCCGATGACCGCCCAGCGCAGCGGTGCGGCAGCGCAGAATGGCGCGAAAGGCTTTGAGCTGCTGAAAGCCAAAGCTGGATCGATAGCGATCCAGAAAGCGATCGCCCTGCACGCGAACGATGTCGGCCACCTCGAAGGTGGGCCGAGTCATTTTTCGTTTTTCCGTTTAAAGCTGCGACTGATGTTCTGGGTGCTGGATAGAGCGAGGCTGTCCAGCGGATTCGTAACTGCCTGTAGGTGCTGCTGCGATAGATGCAGGTACTGAGCGGTCGTTTCCAGATCACCATGTCCGAGCAGAACCTGGATGGTGCGCAGATCGGTGCCCGCCTCCAACAAGTGGGTCGCCCAACTGTGGCGCAGGGTGTGCGGGGTGACGCGTTTGCGGATGCCGGCCCGATGCGCAGCATCGCTACAGGCAATCCAAACGGTCTTGTCTGAAATCGGCTGATCGAGTCTGTGTTGGCGGATACGGGTGGGAAACAAGTAGAGCCTCGGCTTCCGCCAATGCCAGTACTCGCGAAGGACTTCCAGCAGGGCTGGACTCAGAGGCAAATCGCGATCCTTGCCGCCTTTGCCTTGCACCACCCGGATGATCATGCGCTGGCTATCGATGTCGCTGACCTTGAGATGGGCGAGTTCGCTGCGTCGCATGCCGGTGGCGTAAAGCGTCATCAGCAACGTCCGTCGAAACAGTGTTCCTGCCGCATTGATCAAGCGCGCTACTTCGTCCTGGCTGAGCACTGTCGGCAGCCGACGACGGTCCTGGGGGTACGGCAAGAAGTCACGGAACTGATGGCGCTTGAGTGTCTTGACGAAAAAGAAGCGCAGCGCCGCTACCCGGTTGACCACGGTGCCCGGTGTCAGCTTGCGCTCAGTCAGCAGGTAGGCTTGATAGGTGCGAAGTTCGTTGGGGCCGAGCTTGTCGGGGGACTTACCAAAATACTTGGCGAACTCGGTCACCACCCGCAAATAATTACGGGTGGTGATAGCGGAATAGTTGCGACGCTGGAGTTCCTCCAGCATCATTTTTCGTAAACGGGTCACAGGAATCTCCTTTCCCTATGACCCACACTACGTCAGCTGTTCCTGAACTTTCCTGGTTCACTACGCGGTAGCGTCCGCCGCGCCAGCGGCTTAGTCCTGGTCGGCGACTCGGAAGTGAAATGAGTCAGAATGGTCACCATGGCAAACCCTAACGCAAAGGCGCGCGTTCAACGGAAATATGAAGCTCAGTATCGGGACCCGATCCAAGTGAAGGCAGGCGAGAGCGTCGAAGTGGGACGTGCGGATAACGACGACCCGGGTTGGCTCTGGTGTCGTGCCATGGATTGCCGCGAAGGATGGGTACCCGTCGAATTGCTTTCCGGGCAGGGAGCCCGGGCGGTCATGCGGGAAGACTACTCGGCGAAGGAGTTAGCCGTGTTCCCCGGCGACGAGGTGGAAGTCGAAAAAGCCTGCCACGGATGGCTATTGGTCAGGAACGCTCAGGGTGAACGTGGGTGGATTCCGCTATCCCACCTACACACGTGATCTTCGTGCCTGACGCCTGAGGAATCCATTGCGTTCCAAAAGCCGACTTTCCCATCACTAATCGCCTTAACCAGCCTCAGATCACTCCGGTTAGCCGACCACCGCTCGGAATGCGGAGGCGGGGGATGGCCAGCGTCTCTACTACAAGCCTGCTACACGGCCGCTTGCAAGATGCTTGTTTATGGAACTAAGATCAGCGCGGAGCTGAACAATCTGTAATCAGCCAAAAGTGGTCGCATGCGCAAAGTAGGATCGTGGATCGCGATCACCCTGACCCTGGTCGCGATGACTTGGACGGCATCGAGCCAGCAGGTCAAGCGATCTATTGGGAGCGACGCACCTCGAATCCGGCGTGCACCACAAGCCGATGCAACCGCCCTTGCAACGCGACAACACTTCCTAGAGATGTTCGCCCGGGCATACTTCCCGGGACGAACCGGCCAACTCTTGATCGTGCCGCGCGAAGGCGACTTCATCACGCGGGTTGACCCGAACGTGTCGTACATGCACGGTTCGCCGTGGACGTATGACGTCGCGATTCCGCTGATGTTTGCGGGTCCCGCGGTGAGAACGGGAAGGTACTCGACTTCGGCCGTGCAGCAGGACGTTGCGCCAACCCTTGCGGCTGCGCTTGGCGTGCAGATGCCTCCCACCACGACAGGCCGTGTATTACCGGTTTTACGCACGGGTTTGGCTCGACCACGAGTCGTCATGCTGCTTGTCCTGGATGGCATGCGCCGGGATTACTTCGATCGCTACGCGCGCGTCCATGCCAACGCTCACCGCCCTGCGCCAGCGTAGTGCATGGTTCACTCAGGCGCGGGTTAACTTTCTTCCGACCAACACAGCCGTTGGGCACTCGACGCTCTCGACCGGAGCCGACCCTCGCGTGCACGGAATTACAGGGGTCAGCGTGTACGAGCGCACACAGCGCCGACGCCACGACTTCTTCGCTGGAGGAACGCCGCAAGACCTGATGGTATTGACGCTGGCTGACGTCTGGCAGCTGGCGACGGCTGGTCGCGCGATCATATTGGCACAGGGAAGCATCGACCGAGCGGCGACGCCGCTCGCAGGGCATGGAGCGTGTCAGCTGAATGGAGCGCCAGTCGTTCTCGCCAGCTACGATCAGGAGACGGGCAACTGGACCACAAATCCCAACTGTTTCCGGCTGCCTGCTTATCTGAAGGATCGCAATGCGAAAACACTGTGGCCAGCGAGCGGGGAGTGGATGGGTCACAAAATCGACTCGACCGCGGCGGTGCGATATTCGGCTCTGTTTCCAGCATTCGAAGCCGATGCGATGGCCGCGATGATTGAGCGAGAGCCGCTGGGCGAAGACAACGTTCCAGATCTCATTCTGCTGAACTACAAAGGCGCGGATTTCGTGGGCCACAAGTACGGTCCGGATTCGGACGAGCTGCGCGTCACGCTCGGCGAGATGGATCGTCAGTTGAAGCGGATGCTGAGTGTGTTAGAAGCAAAGGTTGGCAATGACTATCTCCTTGTGGTGACCGCGGACCATGGCATGCCATCGGAACCATCATCACCGGATCGCCGGCACTTTGCACCATCGATCGTAGACCTGTTGCACGAGAAGTTTGATCCAGAGGCGAAGCAGCTGATTACGTCCTTCGAACCGGAAAACGGCCAGATCTTCGTCGATGAGGACCGGCTGTCGTATCTTGGTCTGACGTTGCGATGATGTGGCTCATTTCCTCGAATCACAGCCGTTCCTTTTTGCGGTGTTCACAAACGACGATGTGCGCCGAGCCGCTAACGCGCTGAAGCCCGACGCCCGCGCGCACGCACTCGAACTACAAATAGAGTCGGCCTGACAACGTGTCGCAACCGAGCGCTGGCAGTTCCCTTCTCACCGGTTGCGCAATTTCCCCGGAGAGGCTTGTTTGCGCCCGCTCCAACAAAGAATGCGCGCTCTTTGTCGATAGGGGACGTTGCAGCCATCGGTGTGTGCCCCCGGATCTGACTCAACACGAGCGTTGGCCGCGGATCTTTTCAACGATGATCGGGGCAGTTTCAATCGCCAGAATGCTACCAGATCAAACAGCACGAACGAGAGTACTCGCGAGCGCGCGAAACTTTCTCTTGCGCAGCTTCTAAAGGTCCGTGAGAGTACTACCAAGCTGAAGCTGGGGGCCAGCGGAGAGATCCGAACCTCTCAAACCGCTGAGGCATCTAACATGCTTCTTGCGCCTACCGAAGGCCAGGCCGGGAGATTTCGATCGTGGCTATCTCGGAAACGGTTCTTGTCCTCGCAGGTGGAACTACCGGCCTGTCGATCCTCTTCGGCGCTCGCGTCGCCATGCGGGCGTGGCAGGCGGCGCCGCGGTGCCGCGGTCGGAGGCGCGCGGTGCCGGGCGGATCGGGTACGCCCGATGTGGCCGGGGTCATCGCGCTGCCGCCTTTGATCGTTCTTGGCTTCCTGGCGGGGGCAGCGCTGCTCGAGGCGATCGTGCCGCTTCCGGTCCGCGTCGCACATTCGCTCGCCCGCTACGTGGCGGGCGCCACGCTCGCGGCGGGTGGCGTCGTCATAATCGCCATCGGCACGCGGCGCTTTGCGGCCGCCGGCACCAACGTTCCGCCGACCCTGCCGACGACGGCGCTGGTGGTCGACGGCATCTATGGGCGAACCCGGAACCCGCTCTACTTGGGGCTGACCCTCGCCTACCTAGGCCTGGGCGTGGCTGCGGGAAGCCTGTGGGCGATCGGGCTGGTGGTGCCGCTACTGTGGGTGATCAACGTCGGCGTGGTTAAGCGGGAGGAGCGCTATCTGGAGCGCAAGTTTGGGGATGCCTACCGCGCCTACAAGGCGCGAGTGCGGCGGTGGATCTGATGGGATGCGTTCCGAATTGCCGACTACCGCTTACCATCCCTATTCGAATCGATAAAAGCTTCACTGACCAGGCATTTGAGAGATGGCCACCTCCAGAACTAGACTTTGCGTTTTAGTTCGGAGTTTTCCATTTCCTTCCACCGGCAAAATAATGCCTGCCGGAACAACGAACTCGGGTGCTCCTTTGGGGAGGCGCACCCAGAGGTACAGGGACATAGAGGGACTTGGTGAGAATCGCGACCTTCAACATTAACAACATCAATAAGCGGCTTGACAACCTCTTGGCTTGGTTGGCCAAAGCTGAGCCGGACGTGGTTAGTCTCCAAGAGCTCAAGGCGGAGCAGGGAGCCTTTCCCGTGAATGCTCTTCGAACTCTCGGGTACGAAGCAGTCTGGCAAGGGGAGCGTTCCTGGAACGGAGTAGCCATTCTTGCGCGAAACCACGCTCCGGTGCTGACCTGCACAAGCTTGCCGGGAAATCCTGAGGATCACCAAGCCCGCTACATCGAAGCGGCTGTTCAGGGAGTCCTGATCACTTCCATCTACGTCCCCAATGGGAATCCGCAGCCGGGACCGAAATTCAGCTACAAGTTGGCCTGGTTTCAGCGCCTCATTGCCCATGCGGCCGAACTCATGGCGAGCGGTGCCCCCGTCGTGTTGGCTGGTGACTACAACGTCGTGCCGACACCGCAGGACATCTATCCGACACGATCGTTGGATAACAACGCGTTGATTCAACCCGAAAGCCGCCAGGCCTTTGCGCGTTTGTTGGCTCAAGGCTGGACCGACGCAATGCGGAGGCTACATCCGGACGGGCCGCTCTGGACATTCTGGGATTACAAATATGAGCGTTGGCCGAAGGACAAAGGCATGCGACTCGATCACTTTCTGCTCTCGCCGAAGGTGTCAGATCGGCTTGTGGATGGTGGTGTAGACCGATGGGCGCGTGGGCAGGTGAACGCCAGCGACCATGCGCCGACATGGATAGTGCTCGATCTCTAGACCAGCATACCTGGGGCCTCGGGCAGTCGGGCGACGGACACAAGCTGCTGCAATGGTGGCATATAGGTCAAACGGCGTGGCTTCCGGGTAATTGCATCGGTAAGCTTCGACGATCTCCCTGCCGCGATCGTCGCGGCAACGGTTTTGTCGGAGGCAATGACCCTGCTGTTTCCACAACTGGTCGCTGCAAATCCTTTGGGCGAAGCTTCCGGCCTGCGCTGTGCTTCGGCGCTGAGGGACAAGATGGCAGAACCTGCCAATCCCGCCCCCGCAGTTGCGACGCTGCAAAGAAACGAACGTCGTTCCCTAGAATATGGTGCCACCTGGCGACCTAGTTGTCTTTGGACAGCGCCACTGTTCTTGCAACTTAATCGTCCCCCTTTCCCCATCAAAAACCCAAGTGCAGGCCGAATTGGATCTGCCGTGGCGGGAGCACGTTGGACGTAACCTGTCCGACCCCGGCAACACCGATCGTAGTGTTGGGCGGCCCATAGTTTTGAATGTTGAAAACGTTAAAGAATTCCGTCCGGAAGGAAACGAGAAACCTCTCACCAACGGGGAAATTCTTGAATACCGAGAAATCCGCGTTATACACGGACGCCGACCGCAAGACGTTTCGTCCAAAGTCTCCGTAGGAGTTTACTGGTACCGCAAACGCATTCGGGTCGAACCACTCATTTATGGTCCGGTGTGCGGGGTGTGGATCTCCTACGATGTTCGGCCTGGCGTAGTTCCAAAACGAGAGAGTGTTGCCGATATTGGCTACGTCGCCTACTACCGACAGGTTGTAAGGTTGGCCGGAACGTAATTGCACTATGCCGTTCACTTGCCAATTGCCTAGAACCTGACTCGCGACACCCTGGCTGAGATATGGTTTGCCCCTACCGAAAGGAAGGTCCCAAACCCCGCTGATCGAAAGAAAGTGTGGAATATCATACGCAGAAACGCTTCGGCTTCTTTCCGGGTGGTAGGGGTCTTGCAACCCCGATGAGCCGCCGGGACCGTTCTCGACGTCGAACCAGCCGCTGCTGCCCGTGTCAATGGATTTCGACCAGGTGTAGGAAACCAGGTATTGAAAACCATCGGCAAAGTGGTGCTCTAGTTTCGCTTGCAAGGCATTATAGTTGCCATTTCCGCGCGACGTGCCAAAGAACGGTGTAACGGTGTACCAGGGGAAGGGCTTTGCTCCGCCAGGGGTCGTTGCGGTATTGAACAAGCCCGTGAGATCGAGGCGATCGTTCTTACTCCCAACGTACCCGATCGAGACTGCCAAGTTCTTGCTCATCTCCCGCTGGATTTCCACATTCCACTGTTGTGACCTCGCGTCTTTGTGGTGCGGGTCCATGAACCAGCTCGTTTGATTCCAGGGCGAAGGATCGGGCAAGCGAGTACCCACGGTACTGAACGTTTGCTCGACAGTTGTAAGGGGCTGCCCCAATTGATTGGCGGGCGCATTGGTGAATCCGGAACCAGTTGCGGGCCAAAAATTCGAAAAGCCTTTCCAATCCTGCTCAATGCCCGTGAGTGGGTCGTATACTATGCCGTAGCCTCCCCGGACCACCATCTTAGGAGATACCTCCCAAGCGATGCCCAGGCGTGGGCCCCAATCGTCCCACTCAGGAGCCGGTCCCCAAGAGCGTCCATAGGGCGAAAGCTGAATCTTGTCGCCGTCAGGAATGCTTCCCAATGTACCGTCGCCGGGGATACAAGGCGAGACCCCAGTCTGACTGCAGGGCGGCGGCAGTTTGTCCGCACCAATCCACCAGTGACCATCTGAATTCGGGCCGGCGTTGAGGGTCCCAGATGACGGGTCAAACGGACGTCGATGATCGAATCGCAGCCCATACGTCACTGTCAGATTTCTGCGTACCTTCCATTGATCCTGGAAATAGGACGCCCAGGAGGAAACGCGGTTATGGATGGATAGTGTGGCTGTGTTATTCAGCTGTGAAGGAAGTCCGAGCAACGCTGATGCCAGGGATGAGCCGGTTGTGCCGACCTGCTTTGGGTCACCCGTAGTAGCGTCAGCGAAATTGTACCCGCCATAAGGAGGGCTGTCGCTGTCATTTCCCTGCTTGATGTATTGAAAGCCGAATTTGAACTGGTGCCCCCTATGGGTCCAAGTCAAACCGTGAGAGAAGCTGGTAACCGGGCTCTCGATGGTGTTTGCATTCTGAATCCCAGGGTTTGCAGAAAGTGCGCCGCCCCCAAAGGGGGCGGAGAGACCGATTGTAGTTCCACCTGGACTGGCAAATCCCAACGCTAGCATCGGTGCGATGCCATTCGCATCGCTCTGCTCGCGCAAAAAGGGCCGCTGCGCGCGTCCAATACGATTGTCCAGCAACAGCGAAGAGCTAAATACGTGGGTCCAACCCACGCCAATATTGAGGGCTGGCACCGAGTTAGCAAAAGTTCCTGAAAGGTCAAAAGGCACGACGTCAACCACGTTGACCCGATCGTAGCGAAAGAACAGGTTGTCCCTGCTGCCGAGTTGCTCGTCAATGCGGAAGTTATAGTGATCGGAATTATTTACATGGGGATCCGTGACGATGGCGTTGAATACCCCACCGCCCACGAGGTTGGGTCGCGCATAGTAGGTCTTGATGAAATTCACCATGGTCGGATCAAGCCGGTCCGTCGGAATTACGTTTCCGGGGAACGGGTCCCGAATGAACTGACCGGGATTGGCGGGATCAGGCCGCGTCGTGGCCGGGTCAAATATTGGATTCGTCAGGGTTGAATTGGAAAAGTCACCGGCGAGTTCCGCATCGGTGGGCACTGTGTACTTGGTCTGAGCCGCCTGACTGAACCGCCAGCCCTCGTATGAAAACGTGAAGAACGTGCGGTTACGTCCGTTATACAGCTTGGGAAGCAAAACTGGTCCACTCACCGTTGCGCCAAACTGGTTCTGCCGAAAAGCGGCCGGCGGGGCGGGCGAACCGTCGGGATTGACATCCTTGAAATGGTCGCGCGTGTCAAAAATATTATTGCGGAGGAATTCCCATCCACTGGCATGAAGCTGATTGGTCCCACTGCGGGTTACCACGTTGACGACCCCGCCCAGCACGCTGCCATACTCTGCCTGATCGTTGTGCGATTGCACTTTAAACTCTTGCATAGCGTCAATGATAGGCGGCATGATATATGCGCTGGTAGTCAGTTCCGTGTTAATCACACCATCCAATAAATATAAGTTGGACCGGTTGAACTGGCCTTGGATTGCCGGTTGGGCGATGCTTGCGGTAGGCACGGCGAGATTGGCGAGATCATTGACTCCGACGCCCGAACTCTGTGACGTGCTGATGGGCGTGGCCCCGGGCGTCAAGGTCAGCAATTGACTAAAATTGCGTCCACTCAGCGGTAACTCGTGGATGGCCTTCTGGGCGATCACCGTGCCCAGGTTCGAGCTGGTAGTCTGGATCAGGTCCGCGCCTGATTCGGCAGTCACCGTAACTGACTCCGCCGTGGATCCGACCTGCAAGGTGAAATTGCGGGAGAGGTTTTCCTGCACGTTGAGCGTCATACCCGTAACTGATACCGTCCGAAACCCCATCTTGTTTACGGTCATGAGGTAATTGCCTGGGTTCAGCGACGGCAAGGCGTACACGCCCTCCCCATTTGTTTTCACTATCGTGGCGACGCCGGTATCGGTATTCTTGATTTGGACTTCGGCATCTGCAATGGCGGCATTGCTCTGGTCGGTGACACGTCCGGATACCGAGGCTTTCTCAGTCTGTGCGATCGTGCGCTGCGAAGCCAGACCGACAAGAAAAATCCCAAGAACAAGCAGCCGCACAAAATACCCACGGAAGCGAAAACGACATTCATTGCCCACGGCATTCCTCCTGTTTGTCAAGTATTCCTGCCGTGTCCACAATTTGTCCCAATCGATCGAGAGCATTCCGAAAAGATCCGATTTCTTTCGCAGGAGCGCGATAGGAAGAAGCGCATCAGCATCGCGACGTGGGAACGAACTAGTTTAGGGGTGGTTCGGCTGCCCGCGCAGGTAGGCATACATCAGGCTCGAACCCTCAGGATGCAAAGAATCACCATCCGGACGGCCAAAGGTGACGAAGACGGAATCAATCTCGCGCAGAATCTTCGCGTCGTCGCATTTAAAGACCCAACGACGCTGGGCCTTGTCATCCGAATAGAAAATACCCAGCCTCTGGGCTTGTCGGTTTGGTCCTTCCTTTTTTGCCCAGACCTGGTACTGATAGTTGGCCTTCTGCATCTTTGCTTCGTTCAAGTCGTACGCGTAGAAGATGAGTGACTTGCCCTCAGTGAAAAAGATCCGGCCAAAGGCAGGGCGTGCCTTCCCTCGGCCATCCGTATCTACGACATCCACGATGTGAAGATTTCGTGCGCCCATCAGGTCCGTAACGTCATGGCCCAGGCTGAGCAGTTGACGTTCCTGATCCAACGCGACCGACTTTTCCTTCAGCCCGGACTCGAGATCATGGAGCTTGACCTGTTCAGCAATCAGCGTCGACTCGATGTCGGCAGCACGCTGGTGTTGGGACATCGCTTCCTGCTGCGCATTCGCGACCAGAGCTTGGGAAGTGGTGAGTTCGCGCTGAACCTCTGCAAGTCGTAGCTCCAGTGCGTCGCGGTTCGATGCCAGCGACCGGCGATCCTGGGATGTGGCTTTCAGATCCGCCTCACTCGCAACCAGTCGATCATTCGCTTCGCGCAGTTCGCCGCTTAAGTGTTCCACCTCGGCATGGAGCTTCAGGTTAGCGTTTGCCAGCTCAGCGATACGCAAGTCGGCGGCCGTAACCGGAGCCGGTTTCTTGGGAAGACTAAGTTGTGACTCGGGTCGACTGCCGGCGTGATTGAGTGAATCTCTCCAGTAGAAGTAACCACTCGATGCCAATGCGGCGAAGAGTAAGGTGGCAGCGATTGCGACGGCAGGCATCCGCCACGCAACAGTTCGCGAAAAGGCGAACGGAATCGCGGCAGGCAGCTTCACAGTTTCTTCGACATCGCGGGAGAACGTGATGCCTTCCCGTTCGGCACGATCAAGGAAGCGGCGGATGAAGAGTTCCGAGTCGATGCATTCCTCAATGGCTTTCGGCGAGATTGTCGGGTCCTGCTTTGCTGTTGCGAATTGTTGAGCAGCAACGTTTAAGTAATTGAAATAGGCTTGCTTACAGCGTCCACATTCCGAGGCGTGTTGCTCTAATTCGACGAGCTCCTCGCCGGTGGCTTGCCCGACGCTAGCGGCAGCGCAGATTTCCTCGAAATGTTCGTGCCTTAACATGTCGTGCCTTCCTCAATGAGCAACTGCTGGTCTCGCCCCTTCCGCCTGCGAGCCGTCTTCCAGGTAAGAGCGAAGTCGCTCCAAGCCCCTGTAATAATGGTGACGCACATTCGAGAACTTCTCATTTCTTCGCCGCGCAATTTCCTTGAAGTCCAAACCTTCGAAAAAGAACATCTCTATCGTCTGCCTCTGCGCGTCTGGAAGAGACGAGAGTGCTTCGGTGGCAAGCCGGCTCGTCTCCTGCAATTGGAGCCGGCCTGGAGACCAAAGGCTTGCCGCTTCATCAACGGCACTTACATCAGCCTTGTTGTACAGCTGCCGGACCAGCAGATAGTTCCGCCGATTCGCGCTGCGGCTATACGCGTATTGCAGAAGCCACACCTTAAGAGTCCCTCTCGCAGAGTCGAATTGTCCCGCTTTTCGATAAATCTCCAGGAAAACGGACTGGGTGAGATCCTCCGCTTCCGCGGCATCTCGTAAAATGTGCAAAGCGGTCACGTGAACAAGGCGATGATAACGCTTAAAAATCACTGCGAACGCATCGGTATTACCGGCTTGAAGGTGCCACATTACGCGCTCATCATCGAGCATAAGGAGTTCGGCATACGACGCACGGTCGTCGCAATCGCCGGAACTAACTCTGGGAGGACGCATGGCTACGTGGCCGCTCGTATATACCACATAGACGGACGAGAGATCACGCAAGAAATTATTTTCTGGAATGGGACAAGATGCAGTTCCACGCGGTATACGTAAAATGGGGTTTGGACGCGATGGCGAGTTCGCTAGCATTCCAAAGCGTCTCGAGCAAGTGACCGGAAGTCGGTCTACTGACGATGCAGCCGATTATTAAAGCTCGGATGATGGTACTGGGGCTAATTGTCATGCTGGCTTGTACCGAGCTACTGGCGCAAGGACATTCGAGTCTGGAGAGGGCTAGAAAGCTGGTTTCCGTTGGCTCATTTGATAAAGCCGAGGCGATGCTACGTCAAACTATCGCGGCCGATCCGAGCAATGTTGACGCACGAGTATTGCTAGGCAAAACGCTAGCTCTGCAGGGGGTCCGGGGCGAAGCGATTGCACAGCTGGCTGAGGCAGTGCGACTGAATCCAAGCTCGGCGACCGCACATAATGAATCCGGGATGGTGTTAAGCCGCTTTGTCGAAGTGAGGGCGGCACGCCAGGAATTTGAGAGAGCTCTTGAACTCGACCCAGGCCTGGCGGAGGCTCATGTCAACTTGTCACTGGTTCTCGCACAGGCTGGCGAGTTGGCCGCAGCCGGTGACCATCTCGACCGTGCCATTGAACTACAAGGCAACCTCCGAGAAGCCGCCTACGCGCATTACCTGAGGGCAAAAATCTGGGCTGCACAGGGCCAAATAGACAAGGCGATCGATGAACTTGAGAGGGCCGTGAACTTGCGGCCTGATTATGCAGAGGCCTGGTCGGATCTAGGCGGAATGAGACGTTTAGCTCTCGAGAGTGCAAGGGCTATCGAGGCGTTGCAGAGGGCAGTTGCGCTGAAACCGGACGACGCATTGGCTCAATATCGCCTGGGTCAGTTGTACCTGCAAGACGGACACGCATTTATGGCCGTCGAACACTTGAAGCAGGCCCTGTTCTACACTCCCAACGATCGCGCCACCCTCTATAACCTGATGCTTGCCTTACGTAAGGCCGGGCGGGCGGAAGATACAAAACCTATCGAGAAGCGACTGGCGGAATTGCAACAGCAAAGCGATCGGGCCTCCGCAGTGGGATTTGCCGCGTCTGATCTGAACAGCGAAGGAATACAACTTGAAAGATCAGGGGACATCCGGGCAGCTCTGGCCAAGTACCGGGCGGCGCTCGATCTGGACCCCACCGGGTTCGGCTTCCGTTTGAACTACGCACTCGCTCTATGCCGGCTCGGCCGGTGGCAAGATGGAATTGTGGAACTACGCGAAGTTCTGCGACTCGACCCAGACAATGCAGACGCGGCTAAGGCCTTGTATATCGCGGTTGACAAGGCAAAGCCACAGTCCGGAGATGTTCGCAAGCGTCCTTGAATTCCTCGGCTACAATTTAACTCGTCTGCTCCTTGCTGCGCTCGGCCGAGCATGCGACCCAGGAGTGTCATCGAAGGCAAAACGCAATAAGTTCCGCCGGCAGATTGGAGCCCCCCGTGGCAACTGCGATGAATTGTTTGCCGTTCAGCATGTATGTCATGGGCGCCCCCGTCGCGTTGCGGGGCAGCGCAACTTCGCCAACCAGCTTTCCAGTCGCCTTGTCATAGGCGCATAGTTTGGGGTCGCTAATCTCGAAGTCCGGCACCTTCTCGGGACCGCCTCCCTCACGATGCGTGCCGCCCTCTTGCCCGACAATGAGCAGCGTCTTCGTCAGCAAAAGGTGACCTCGCGCGGGTCGTCCGACGGAGTGAAGGCCGAATTGTTTCAACCGGGGATTGCTTTTCGCCAGGTCACCTGCCGGTGTCATCCACCGATGGTCTCCCGTGTTCAGATCAATCGCCGTTATGCGCCCATAGGGCGGTTTCCAGAGCGGCACGCCCTGCAGCGTCTCAACCGGAGTCATCTCCCCGAAGTAGTCGATACTAGGCACCGACGACTTGGACAGCTTGCACGCGTACGGGAGCGTGACTGACGAGACGTAAAGAATCCCGGTCTCGGGATCGAAAGCGGCGCCTGACCAGCTCGCGCCGCCCGCAATACCGGGCATCTCGATCGTCAGCTTCTCTAGAGATGGCGGCGTGAACAGCGGACCGTAATTGTACTTTTCCAAAACGGCCATTGCCTGCATGTGCAGCTCCGGGGTTAAGTCAACGACATCGTTCTCGGTCACTCCCTGGCGATCAAACGGAGCCGGCTTGGTTGGAAAGGGCTGGGTCGGGCACGTTTTCTCACCCGGCACCGTCGACTGGGGAACAGGTCTCTCTTCGATGGGCCATATCGGCTTGCCTGTGACGCGGTCGAAGACGTAGCAGAAGGCCTGCTTACTCACTTGTGCCACAGCCTTCACAGGCTTTCCGTTCACTTGAATGTCAATCAGGTTAGGTGCCGAAGGTAGGTCGTAGTCCCACAACCCGTGATGGGCCATCTGAAAGTGCCAGACGCGATTGCCGGTCCGCGCATCCAGACAGACCAGACTGTCACCGAAGAGGCCGTCTCCGGGACGGTTGACTCCGTAGAAATCATCCGAAGGCGTACTACACGGCAGGTAGACGTAGCCCAATGCTTCGTCCGCGCTCATCATCGTCCAAACGTTGGCCGCGCCCACCGTTTGCCAGGAACCCTTCTTCCAGGTCTCGTTCCCGAACTCTCCCGGTTTTGAAATGGAATGGAAAATCCACTGCTGCTTGCCGGTGCGCACGTCGAACCCTCGCACGTCGCCGGGTGGCATCATCGCAGCAAGTGGAATGTCGTTGACCTTTGAACCCATGACCACGACGTCGCGACAGATGACGGGTGGGGAGGAGACACCGTACAGATGGCGGTCGACACTTCGACCAAGGCCCTGCGTCAGGTCGATACGTCCCTCGTGGCCGAAGGTGGGAATCGGCTTGCCCGTGACGGCGTTCAGGCAGACCAGATAGCCGTCGCCGGTGCCGAACAGAATACGTCGATCCTTTGCTTCCGCCCAGTAGGTGACGCCGCGATGCACGAAGCCGTTATTTGAGGGTATTCCGTTCTTCCATGTTTCTGGGTCGTACACCCAAAGGGTCTTGCCGGTCGCGGCGTCGATGGCCGCGACCTGGGAGAGCGAAGTGCTGATGTAAAGCACACCTTCTACCATCAGTGGTGTGGATTCCCATGCCCAGGTTTTCAGATGATTTGCGTTTGCAACTTCTTCTTCAGCAGATTGCCACGTCCACGCAATGTTCAGGCGATTGAAGTTGTCGCCGCTTATCTGGTGGAGCGGGGAGAACTTCGAGCTCGCCTTGTCGCCGCCGTAGCTTAACCATTCCGTCGCAGCATCCCGGACCTTGTCCGCCGAACCATAGGCCTCGGTCGCTTGCGCGATAGAGTTGGCTGCACCGAAGAAAGGCACAATCGCTGCGGCAGCTGCACCTGCTTTCAGAACCTCACGCCGGCTGAGCACGGCGGGAACATGCTCTTGATCGGAATCGCTACGCTTATGGCGCATGAAAGTTTCCTTATCAGGAGAAATTGAACTCGCTTAGTAGTGCTCCCAGGTGACGGACCAGTGTTCATCAGCCCGAGCCGACCTAATAGTCAGGTGCCCATCCTTAGCGAACTGGTAAATGCGCGGGAGATCCTTGCCGACGAGGAGGTCGCGCGTAACCGATCCCTGCACGTGATGGGTCACGGTATGCCTCGCTTCATCCACGTCGTAGCTCCCGAAAGAAGCCTCATATCCATTTTGGACGTACTCATTGGATTGAGGATTTGCCGATCTGGGGTACATCAGTTGCACGGACATATGGCCATCACGCGTGTAGATCAGCATGCCTTTCGGCTGAGGGATGTCGGCAGGTTTCCCGGTCGGCCCCGGCACTTCTATACGTGTCAGATGCCATGCTCCGATCAGCTTTTCCGGCCCCGAGTGGTCTGTTACTTTCTTCTGTGCGAATTGATCCTGCGTTAAAATCGCGGTTGTCACAACCACAGCTAACGCGCCACAATACAGTGCTTTCATTCAGAGTTCCTCCGTTTGCCGTTCACCGGACTGCCAGCGGTTCATGAAAGTTTGGGTATCAAAACGCTTCCAGCCGATTCTTCTGCCAACCGCCGCTCCGCGATAGCAAAGTTCTGCGAGACCGCAACATCATGTCGATCAGCGCTCTTGACGATGAATCACCCGGATTTTCGGGTACAAGAGCATTAGTAATGATAAAGGTGCAAGTGTTGACGAATCCGATCAACTCCCGGTTTGTCGGCCAACTGGGGAGCAATCCGGACTGAGCCAGTATGTGCCCACAACGGGCAGCCAATCAAAAACACGGAAGGCATATTGCGGGAGCCTGCTACCATTGCCGCATGTTAACCGACAATACATCCTGACAAATTTCTCTATTTCCAACTGAAGCAGGACAGTTTAGGATCTGCTCGCTCACAGGTTCGTCATCGGTAATGACCCCCGCTCCTTTTGATCGATTGGATTATCCCAGCCTTCGTCACAGTGTGTACTTGAATCAGGCATCCATCGGATTGATCGGTCAACAAGCAGCAACCGCAATGCACACTTTCATAGACAGTGTTGCTAGGCATGGCAACCTCTACATGTCCGATAGGGATGAGGTGGCATACTGCGAAACGCTCCGCGAACGCGCATCGCGATTGCTTCATTGCGATTCCACGCAAGTCGCAATTGTCGCGAGCGCAAGTGAGATATTGGGACAACTTCCGATGTTGCTTCAGCCGAGACTAAGGAGCACAATTCTGGCCGTTTCATCAGACTTTCCTGCGATAACTCGGCCGTGGCTTCGTCTGGCTGCTCTAAAAAACCATACGGTGCGCTTTGTTGATGACCAGCCTACGTGCGATTTGACCGATACACTCATTGCGGCAATTGATGAGAGTACTTCTGTCGTTGCGGTGAGCAGTGTGCAATACGCTACGGGTACGGTGGTGGATATTTCTCGCCTGCGCCAAAGCACTGGCGAGGTTGGCGCACGCTTGATTGTGGACGCTACGCAAGCGGCAGGTGCCATGCGGGTGGACGCAGCGGCGTGGAATGCTGATGCCGTCGTTGCTAGCGGCTACAAATGGCTTGGTGGGCATGGAGGCGTTGCACTAGCAGTCATGTCGCCAGTCTTGCTTGAGCAAGTCCCCCCTTTACCGGGTTGGATGGGCGCGTCCGACCCCTTTGGATTTGATGCGACCTCTGTGTCGCTAGCTAATGATGCGCGGCGCTACACGCAATCAACAATGTCGTATGCTTCTATGGCTGGTCTCGTGGTAGCAGTTGAGCAGTTGTTGTCCTTGGGTGAAGCTCGAATTGAGGCACATGCTCGGAGTTTGTCAGCAATGTTGGTTAGCGATGCCAGCAAGTATGGTTGGGAACCGTTTCGTAGTGTTGGCGATCCATGCCGGGTCTCCACACATCATTTCACTGGGCCGCCCTCGCGAAAGCGTACAAGCAATGGTGGAAGGACTTCGTAGTTGCAATATCGTGTGCGGTAACCGTGGCGGACGCATTCGGATCTCGCTCGCTCCTTACAACGACGCAAGCGATGTCAACACTCTTATCGAAGGACTTGCAAGGGCACGTTCAGGGTGAATTTTAGAAATCGAAACCACGTGATACCGGCGGCACGGAAGTCTCGCTTAGGTGCATTTAGTACCATACAGTAGAGCCCGGACTGTAGCGCCGCAGCCGCAATTGGTCGTAATCAACATCGAAACCTACGAGCAGGACCCACTTGTTCTTTTCTTATAGAATCTGGGACATTTATCTCCTCCTGAACTGATCTGTGGCGAGTCACGCTCCCAAGACCCAAGACTCCCTATGCCGATCTTCCGGGCGATCTCTTCTCCAAATTGCTCGAATCCAACAGTCGGAAGGCACGAGCAGTTTGCCCGCTACGGCGAGGCTGCGGATCGCCACACAGTGGCTACGTCTCGACCAGCGTGCCAAGCACCTCGGGCCACCGATTCTCAAAGTCGCTGTCTCGTTGGAGTCCGCGCTCTAATACAGCTTGGATTCGCTGTTGCGTTTCAGGCCACGTCAGTGCGGCCTCAAAGGAGGTGATGGCAGCGAGCAGCCGGTCGGCGGACGGCAACGAGACCTGGTTGACGAGATTCTTCGCCGCGGCGACGGCACGTCGGTCGAAAGAGGAAATCCGGCGCGCGAGCGCGTCGACGAAACCATTCAGCTCGGCGTCCGGAAGTGCCCGGTTGACGTATCCGTATCGTTCTGCGGTAGCGCCATCGAAGTCGTTTGCGCCGAGAACGATTTCGAGCGCCCGACCGCGACCGACGAGATGCGGAAGGCGTTCGGTGCCGCCGCCGCCGGGATGCAGCCCCACGCCGACTTCAGGTTGGCCCAGTCGCGTGTTCTCTCGCGACGCGAAGCGCATGTCGCAGGCGAGGACGAACTCGCTGCTCACGCCCCGGACACAGCCTCGGATCTTCGCGATGCTGACCACCGCGGATTTGGTGAGACGCACGAACGTATCCATCAGGATCGGAAGGCCGGTAGCCCCGACAGCTGTCATTATGTTCCCTACCTTGCCGGTCAAATCAAAGTGGGCAAGGTAAAACTCGGGATTCGCGCTCTCGAATACTACGACCCGCAGGCCCGGGCTGGCGTCCATTCGCGCGAGCAGATCTTGTAGGGCTTCGAATATGCTGGCGTCTACGACGTTGAAAGGCGGGTAATCGAAGACAACCCTCCAGTAGGCAGACGTTTCCTCGATGACGCGCACAGGCGCTGTTGATTCAGTCATAATTCGCTCCCTGCTTCGACCACGATTGAGCACAAGCCTGAGCTCACGCTATCCTTTTCACAGAAACACATGCGTGACCATGTCAGAAACTTGGGCATCTCAGCCTGCAGCATTTCGTAAGAGATCCTCGACTTTGCTATCCAAATCCCGGGCGACTTCTAGCGCGTCGCGATTTCCATATGGAGCGAGAAGGCTCGTCATCTTGTCATATGACAAATGCACGCCATCGGCGCGTTCATCCACCAGGACCGTAATTGGCGCATAAGAGCCCGCGTCCGGAACATGCTTCGCCATTTCCTTCATGATGAGAGGGTTGCCGATGAGCAAGCGGATGATTCGAGGTGTGTCTCGACCCGTTTCCTTCTGCAAAACGCGCCTTGATCAAGCCGCATAAACAGCATCAGTCCTGCTTTGCTCAAGCCTTTCTCGACTGCGCTTTTCAGCTCGGCAAAAGAGCGCGCCTCGTGAGTTGATCTTCCGAATTCATCCATGTCCGGGTGACCGACATCCGCATTAACAGCCGCTACAACCTGATCGAACGGCCTGGAGGAGGTAAGGCTGAATCGCTCGATCTCGATCTTTCTTATCATCTCGAAGCTCTTTTCTGGCCTTCTCCAATGCAAAAATACATGGACTCAGTCGCGTAACTGTTCAGCCGGACTGGACGACAAATCATCACAACCCAACTGAACAGTTACTGACGCTGATGGCACTCCGGCGAAAAGTCTCAGGGGACTCACGCGGCTGCCGTGGCTCCTTGAACGGCTTTCGCTGCGGTGCGAATCACGTCGATGACACGTTCCGGTTGGGAGAGCATCGGCACGTGGCTGCTGTCGAGCTCATAGGTGGTTGCCCCCATGCGCTTAGCCATGGCGCGCTCCAGATCGGGATGCACGGTATGGTCTTTTTTGCCGACGATGTACCAGCTTGGCTTCGACTTCCAAGCGGTTCCCCCGACCTTCGCCTCGAACAAGTCGGGTTTGGGGACGCCCTGAGTCGCCCAAACGAGCTTCTGCTCCTGCTCCGAAAGGTCTCCGCAGAAATACTTCGTACCTTCTGGACGAAGCCAGATACGTCCATCCACGACTTCGATGTGGGAGAAGACGTCTGTCTTCGGAAAGTTAGATTGCTGTGTCTGAGATGTCTCATCGGCGTCCGGAGCGAGCGCACAGATGTAAACCAGCCCGGCAACGCGATCGTCGACTCCGGCGCCTGTGATGACGCTTCCGCCGTAGGAGTGGCCGACGAGGATGACGGGGCCGCTGACCCGGCCGATCGTAGCCTTCACCAAGGCGACGTCCTCTGCCGTTGTGTTAAGGGCGTACTGCGCTGCAATGCATTCGTACCCCTCCGTCTGAAGGGGAACGATCAGCTTGCTAAAGCACGAGCCGTCGGCCCAGAGCCCGTGACAAAAAACGATGCTGGGTTTGGTTTGCGTAGATTTCGCTGTCATTGTTGTTCTCCTTTTTTCCCTTCATTTCTTCTTACGGCGCATCTGCTCTTGTTAGCCGACCCTCGTTTCTTGCGACACGAGGCCCGTTACCAGGGTTCTGGGTGCTCTTTCGGCCGACCTCGCTCCTGCAGCATCCATTCCCTGATGTAAGCCGAACAGTGCAGGATCGAGACGCCTGCCGACTCACACGCATTGAGAAAACGAACGCCTTCGAGATCTACGAGATCCAATTCCTCTAAATCCAAAACCACTGGCGATTCGCATCGCTCTATTTCCGCTTCGACTTGATCCAAGTACGCAATTCGCAATTCGCCGCTAAGGCGAATCCGTCCTTTGAGCCGTTCAATCCGCAGGGTCATTTTCCACTGGCTCCGGACGACGATGACCGGCAGTGCAAGTCACAGGCCGTTTGCAGTGGCCGGTTGCAGTTGGATTTAAACTGGATAATCGTCCTGATTTTTCAGGAATTCCTTTTTGATCAGGAAACGACGGCGGCTTATAATCCCCCGATGGCTTCGATGACACGCCAGCGATCGCAAGAGGCACTCAGCAGAGCGCTGGACGAACTAAAGAACTCGGAAAGAAAACTTCGGCAGGTGATCGACACGATCCCCACACTGGCTTGGTCCATCCTGCCGGATGGTTCGAACGAGTTCCTCAACAAACGTTGGCACGAGTACACCGGGCTTTCGCCTGAACAGTCCCATGGTTCAGGTTGGCAGGTTGCGATCCACCCCGAGGATCGAGGCCCGTTGCTGGAGAAATGGCGGGGACTTTTGTCATTGGGTGAACCAGGCGAAATGGAGGCGCGTCTCCGCCGCCATGACGGAGTGTTTCGCTGGTTTCTCATGGGGGTTGAGCCACTACGGGACGAGACTGGCAAGATTGTCAAGTGGTACGGAACATGCACGGACATCGAAACCCTAAAGGAAACGGAAGCGAAGCTCCGAGAAGATGAACGCGAACTCCGTCGTATCACCGACGTAATACCGCAGGCGATTGTCGTCCAGGATCCATCTGGCGTCCCCATCTACGCCAACCAAACGACGCTCGACTACACGGGTCTGAAAGCCGAAGATGTGATTGCCCCGTTTTTTCGGGAACGAATCTTCCACCCCGACGACCTCGAAAGATTACGCGAGGTGCGCAAGGCTGCTCTCGCTCACGGGGTTCCTTTCGAAATTGAACAGCGAGCTCGTCGAAAAGATGGCCAATATCGCTGGTTTCTTATTCGTTACAACCCTTTCCGAAATGATCAGGGGCAAGTGACTCGGTGGTACGCAACGGGAACCGATATCGATGACCGCGTCCGGGCGGAGGAAAGAACCCGCAATGAGAACCTGGCGTTGCGAGAACAAATCGATCGTGACTCGATGTTTGAGGACATTGTCGGCTCTGCAGAAGCACTACAGAAAGTGTTACGCCAAATCGCGAAGCTAGCTTCTTCGGATTCGACAGTATTGATTCTTGGCGAAACCGGTACAGGAAAGGAGTTGATAGCTCGCAGCATCCACAAGCGATCTAATCGCGTGGATCGGGCATTCATCGGCGTGAATTGCGCTGCGATCCCACAATCGTTGATTGCGTCCGAGCTTTTCGGTCACGAGAAGGGCGCTTTCACCGGTGCAACCCAACGACGCCTCGGACGCTTCGAATCGGCAAGCGGCGGGACAATTTTTCTGGACGAAGTTGGCGACTTGCCTCCCGAGATTCAAGTTGCCTTGTTGCGGGTGCTGCAGGAGCGTGAAATCGAACGGGTGGGTAGTAACAAGGCCATCCCCATCGACGTCAGGATAATTGCAGCTACTCATCGTGATTTGAATGCGCTCGTAGCCGACGGCAAATTTCGTGAAGATCTTTTATATAGACTGAATGTAGTCCCTATCGATGTGCCCCCGTTGCGCGAACGCGTAGCTGACATTCCCTTGCTGGTGGAGTATTTCATTGACCGCTTCGGCAAGAAAGCTGGAAAGAAATTCAGAACAATCGATAAGAAAAGTCTTGGATTGTTACAGGCATATGACTGGCCTGGGAACATTCGTGAACTACAGAACGTCATCGAGCGTGCCGTCATCCTGTGCGAGGGTGAAGCCTTTTCGGTGGACGAGACCTGGCTTCGGCGCGAACTCCCGGTTGCCCGTAGCCGAGTGAGTACGCTTAATCGTGTCCTTGCGCGGCAGGAGAAGGAAATGATCGAAACCGCACTAGAGGAGTGTTATGGACGGGTCTCGGGCCCGTCGGGCGCAGCCACGAAATTAGGGCTGCCCGCGCGAACGCTCGATTCCAAGATCAAGCGCTTCAAAATCAACAAATATCGGTTCAAAGTGCAACGCGCTAGCTGAGTCGGTTCCGTCGCTTTGCTCTGAAACATGCTGTGAAGACAGGTCGCGCTGTAATGAGGCTAGACTCGGTGCCTTAGGACAAACATGGCTTCTGGTGAAGGGAGACTCAATTGGGAGGCTTGATTCCACTAAACGATGCCTCGCGACGCCCGGCGCGATTGCCGGTGGTCACTGCGTTCATTATCGTGGTGAACATCTTCGTTTTTCTGCTTGAGCTGATGCGTGGTGACGCATTCGTCATGCAGTGGTCCGCGATTCCTGCGCCGATCATGTCCGGCCATCACTGGATCACCATCTTTACAGCGATGTTCATGCATGGCAGCTGGTCGCACATCATCGGGAACATGATTTTCCTATGGGCCTTCGGCCCTGAGATTGAGGACGCGATGGGCCGCGACCGATACCTCCTCTTTTATCTGGCTGGTGGACTGGTGGCCATGCTTGCTCAGATTCTGGCCGATCCTCATTCTACGGTTCCAAACCTGGGCGCGAGTGGAGCCATCGCCGCAGTGATGGGCGGGTTCATCGTGACCTATCCTCGCGATCGGATCAAGGCAGTACTGTTCATTTTTGTATTCGTGCGAATCACGTTCATTCCGGCCGCGCTCTTGATTGGGGTTTGGTTCCTGACCCAACTCGTGCATGCAGGTGTTGTCGCGCAAGTACAAACGGGCGGTGTGGCTTATTTGGCGCATGTCGGTGGGTTTGTTTTCGGGGCGCTGACCGCACGTTTGTTCGAAGGTTCGTCTCGAATTGTTGACGAGCCGAGCGTAGATTGACTTACTCGCGACTGCACTCTTAACTATTCGAATGGGCGATCAGTGAACCCAACTCTTGGGCCGGACCCAGTTTGTCATCGTGGGCGCAACTGGAGTTCAGTGGCTATGCGCTCAAGGACCCAGCAGTCGGAAGTGCGACGTCGATCCGGCGCAAGGCACGGGGCATCTTCCACTCCATTTTGCCCCACTGAGAAAGAATTGCTGGACCATAATTGGACCATAGTTTTCGATCTACCTTCGAACGGCAATAGTCGCCACATTACTCTGATTTCCCGAGTAACAAAGTCGGCGCTTTTCATCTCCGGATTGCCGACCATCGAGAATGAGAGTGACGACGCGTTTATGTGCAATCGCTCCATCGACCTGGCTAGAGGTCGGAGTCGATTGGTTCGCCTTCAAAAGCGCAGGCGAACCGAATTCTGGTCACGGCTGTACTGCCGCGGCGACGATGGTCCGGCGCATGAAACGCGGACTGGCATGGAACTGCTTAACTCTCCTCCATAAGCGCGGCAGCGCGCTTGCCGAGTCTCTTGAGCGTCACTTCAAGGCCACGAAGCTCCTCCGGGCTTAGTTCGGAGAACACTCTCCTCATCTGCCCGGAATGCTTTCGAAAGGCGGAAACAATGAGATCCTTGCCGCGTGGGGTGAGGGCAACGATCCGAACGCGTCGGTCTTCGACGCTCTCGACCCGGCTGACCAGGCCCTTCGCGACGAGGCGATCGACAGCGATACTGATCGAGCCTGGGGTCAGATCTACCATTGGGCCTATCGTATTGACGGGCAAAGGCCCTTTGTGCAGCAGGAGTTCCAGCACGCCGAAATCCGAGAGGCCGAGTCCGGTCTCTTCAATACCAGCGGCTGCGTACCTTGTCAGGGCGCGCATCGCCTTCATCATTACCAACCAGACGTGGTCCGTCCCTTGAAGGCCTCGGGTCATAAAAAACCTGAATCTTCGGGAAGTGTACATCAATCAATTATATTGACATCAATATAATTGATGCCATACAATTGGCGTCAATCGAAAAGGAGAACGCGATTATGAGAACCGCTTCCGTAATCGCCCGATATCTGGCGGGCGTGATCTTTCTTGTTATGGGGCTGAACGGCTTCCTGAACTTCATTCCTCTTCCCCCGCCGGGGGGCATTGCTGGACAGTTCATGGGTGCCCTTTATGTCTCGCATTACCTGTGGGTGATCTTCGCGTTTCAGGTCATCGCAGGTGTACTTCTGCTGGTCAACCGTTACGTACCGTTGGCGGTGGCAGTGCTGGCGCCGGTGATTGTCAACATCCTTGTTTTCCACGCCTTGATGGCCCCGAGCGGGCTTCCGCTGGCCCTCTTCGTGGCTGTACTGTGGGCCGTGATCTTCATCGACGTGCGACCGGCCTTTTCCGGGTTGTTCCAGTCGCGCTTGCAGCCGCGGGCCTGACCGCAGAAGAAAGGAACCAAAACATGGCACAAAAGCTCACAGTCGTCGTCACGGGATCCACGGGTAAACAAGGCGGCGCCGTCGCGCGCGGCCTCCTCGAGCGAGGCCACAAGGTCCGCGCCGTCACGCGCGACCCCAACTCAAGCCAGGCGAAGTCGCTCGCGAACGCCGGGGCGACGCTTGTTGCGGCGTCGCTCGAAGACACTGCGGCGATCAAGAAGGCGCTCGAAGGAGCGACCTCTCTCTTCGCGATGACGACGCCGTTCGGAGGTACGGACGCCGAGACACGACAAGGCGTCGCCGCCGCCGACGCGGCCAAGGCAGCAGGCGTGCATCTCGTCTTCACTTCCGTCGGCTCCGCCAACCGACAGACTGGCATTCCGCACTTCGACAGCAAGTACGAGGTCGAAAAGCACATCGCCAAAATCGGCGTCCGCGCAACGATTCTCGCGCCCGTGGCCTTCATGGAGAACCTCTATTTCATTAAAGAGCAGCTCGCTAAAGGGATCTACGCGTCGGCGCTCGCGCCGACAAGGGCGCTCGCGCAAGTTGCCGTCGCGGACATCGGCGCGGTCGCCGTTCGCGTCCTCGAGGATGCCGGTCGCTTCACGGGCAAGCGCTTCGACCTCGCGAGCGACGAGCTCACGGGGAATGACGTCATCGCCATTCTCTCGCGCGTCACCGGCCGCCCTTTTAGCTATTACCAGGTCCCGCTCGATGTCATCCGCCAGCGCATGGGCGAGGATGCCGTCAAGATGTACGAATGGTTCGACCGCGTCGGTTTTGCGGTGGATCGCGCCGCGCTCCGCCGTGAGTTCCCCGACGTCGTCTTCCACGACTTTGAGTCTTGGGCGAAGACGCAGGATTGGAGTGTGCTTCATGCCTAAAGCAGTGCAGTTCGATTCGTACGGCGGCATCGACGTCCTCGAGGTGCGCGACGTGCCCCGCCCCGTTCCGGGAGCCGGTGAGGTTCTGGTCGAGGTCAGGGCAGCCGGCATCAATCCGAGTGAGGCGGTGATCCGGAGTGGCGCGCTGCATCACATATTTCCGGCGACGTTTCCGTCCGGTCAGGGCAGCGACCTGGCGGGGGTGGTGGCCGAACTCGGTCCCGGCGTCAGCGGTTTTGCTGTCGGCGACGAGGTGATCGGGTTCTCCATGCGGCGGTCCAGCCACGCCGAGTACGTGACTGTGCCGGCGAATCAGTTGACACCGCGGCCAGCCAAGGTGCCGTGGGAGGTGGCCGGTTCGCTGTTTGTCGCGGGGGTCACCGCCTACGCCGCGGTGCGGGCGGTGCGCCTCGTACCGGGGGATACGGTAGCGATCGCGGGTGCGGCCGGCGGTGTCGGTTCGATCGCGGTTCAACTCGCCCGACGCGCCGGGGCCACGGTCCTCGGCATCGCCGGGCCGTCCAACGATGTCTGGCTCGCCGACCATGGCGTGGTCCCGGTCAACTATGGTGACGACCTGCCGGCCCGGCTGCGCGCCGCAGCACAGTCCGGACACATCGACGCCCTGCTGGATTTCTTCGGTGGTGGATATGTCGCCATGGCGATCGAAGATCTCAGACTCCCGCCCGACAGGGTCGACACCATCGCCGATTTCGATGCGGTGAAGCGGTTCGGGGTCCAGTCGGCAGGCGGCGCGGATGCCGCGACCGCAGCGGTGATCGCCGAGTTGGCCGACCTCATCGCACGGGGTGAGCTGGAAGTGCCGATCGCCGGAGTCTTCGCCCTCGACGATGTGCGGGACGCGTACCGAGAGCTCGAATTGCGCCACACCCGCGGCAAGTTGGTGCTGCGACCGTGAGCGGCAGAGGCATCGCTGGGACGTACGAACGGTTCGATCGCGTCGGTTTTGCGGTGGAGCGCGGCGCGATCCACCGCGAATTCCCCGACGTCGCCTCCCGCGACTCCGTGGTCGTGCTGGTAGCAGCGGTGGTAGAGGCGTTCGTGAACGCGAAACTGGAGCGTACGGATGTTCGACAGCACTTTATGCCGCCGCCTCGGAGCCGGAAGGTGCCGCAGTTATCCGAAGGCTATCAAAACGCGCCCATCGAGCCCTGACAGCAGCGATGGCCAAGGCGGAAGGAGCAACGTTGAACGACATGCAGTTTGTAGCGCTGATGTTCCATTCGGCGCTAGCGGGGGTGACACGCGCCGTGTTCGAGGCTGGTGCGCCGAAGAGGCTGGTGGTTCGGTTGCGCGAAGAGTTGCTAATGTCCTGCCAGGGATACGCGGCGAAGTCGCTGCGGTCAAAGCTTCGTAGGTGATTGAAAGGGCAAGGGCGATGAAACAGATGCCTATAGTACTGAAACTCTAATTTTTCGTTTTCGTTCTGGGTTCTCAACATCCGCGTCAACCAGTGAAAGCGAGCTCCTCAATTCACTTTCCAGTCGCAGTTGGGTTTTGGGGAAGTGAAAAATGCCGGGGCTATCACCTTTCAATGAACCCCAGAATGCTGCTGCTCACCTGCTGTACAAGATCGTGCGTGGCGTGATTCCACAGTCGGATAAAGAGCAAGGAATGCCTGTGTAAGCCCCGCACAAGCAGATCGCTTTGGTTTCTCTGCACACATTCCATAATCGCCTGCACTTCGTCCCTTTCAACAAATTCGGTCGTCAGGATTACACCTTCCGGCTGAGCGACCTGTCGTGCACGGGTCAGAAGGTTTCGGTAGTAATCGGCCGCCTGCTGACGTAGCAGCGCCGTCCCTCCCGGGACCGCAGCATCGATGTACCCAGCGGATGTCATGGCGAATTTTGTGAGAGTCCCTAGCCTACTACATGCTGACATCCATAGATGTCCGGCTCCGGACAAGATTCAGCAGCGTGCTAAAACCCCAAAGTCGTCGACTGACCTAACGGTTAACTTCGCATTTACCTCGACAAAAAGAATCCTTATATGAGGATATACCATCCTATCTTGTGACATCGCGGGTAAGCGAGCTTGCCACGAAAGGACTATATGATTCGCAGACTGACGGCCACGGACAACGACGTAGCAACAACTATTCTCCGATTGGTGCTCGGCGTAATTTTCTTTGCGCATGGCGCCCAAAAGATGCTCGGGTGGTTTGGTGGCTACGGATTCACCGGCACTATGGGCTTCTTCACCGGAATGATGCACATCCCAGCCGTATTCGCATTTCTGGCCATTGCTGCGGAATTCTTCGGCGGAATGGGCCTGATCCTCGGGCTGTTCACCCGCGTGGCTGCCTTTGGGGTTCTGTGCAACATGATCGTGGCCATCGCGATGGTTCATAGCCGGTTCGGGTTCTGGATGAACTGGACTGGGACACAGAAAGGCGAAGGTTTTGAGTACCACCTTCTGTTGATCGCAGCCTCGGTCTTTCTTATGATTCGCGGCGCTGGGGCGGCTTCGGTCGATCAGCTGTTGTCCTCTACCAGGAAGAGCAGGATCAACGCCCAGATACGTCCACAGGCCGCCTGATTTGGAAACCAAAGATGAAAAAGACCGACATGAAAGCGCCTCGGCTCTGGCTGGTGATTGCAAAGAGTTATCGAGCTCTAAGCCTGCTGGCTGAACAGAGCATTGCCAACACAGGGCTATGCCTCACGGACTTCGCGGCGCTCGAGGCCCTCTTACACAAGGGGCCGCTCACCATCTCTGAGATTCAGGATAAAGTGCGCCTGGCCAGTGGTTCAATGACTGCTGCGGTCGACCGCCTCGAGAAACTAGGGTTGGTTGTCCGCAAATCGAGCCCAACTGATCGACGAGCGCGCGTCGTTCACCTGACTGCAGAAGGAAAACGCCTGGCAGTATCGTGCTTCGAGCGACATGCAAAGGACCTTGAGGCGCTCATGTCTGCCCTGTCCCAGAAGGAGAAGGAACAACTCTACGCGTCACTCAAGAAGCTCGGGCTGCTGGCAGCTGAACAACTCAACCACCGAGAAGTGATGGCCAATCCCACCGGAGAACGAGTCAACAAAATGACTACGATCACCGATTGAGTGACTATCCGTCACCTGAGGACCGCACTAAGGGAGTGGAAAATGCTGAAAATTGGAATCATCGTCGGCAGTACGCGACCGGGACGAAAAGCCCCAGCCGTAGCAGAGTGGGTGTACGACACCTTGAAAGGCCGCAAAGATGCGGATTTTGAGATTGTCGACATCGAAGATTGCAAGCTACCCCTACTCGATGAGCCCGCACCACCGAGGATGCATCAGTACAGCAAGCCCCACACGAAGGCTTGGAGCGAGAAAATTGCCTCGCTCGACGCCTACATTTTCGTTACCCCCGAATACAACCATGCCACTTCGGCGGCATTGAAGAACGCGATCGATTATTTTCCATGAATGGAATAACAAGGCGGCTGGATTCGTCGGATATGGCGGTGCTGGGGGTGTCCGAGCGGTGGAGAACTTGCGGCTAGTGCTGGGCGAAATCGAGATTGCGGACGTGCGGGCGCAGGTGGCGCTCTCAATGTTAAGTGACTTCGAGAACTTCACGACCTTCACACCGCACGCACAACACGACAAGGCGGTGCATCTAATGGCGGAACAAGTAGTTGCGTGGGGCGGGGCACTGAAGGCATTACGAGCTGACTGACGACACTTCCACATAGCCCGCGCTCTGGGTGAACGTGCGCGGTCCACAGATATCAGGAGTTGCAAAGATGCAGATCGGAGTCGACAGCTTCGGAGCAGTCATTTCCGACCCGGCAACTGGCCTGACCGTGAGCGCTCTCCAGCGCATGGACAATCTGCTGGATGAAATTGTCCTGGCCGACCAAGTTGGCCTCGATGTTTTTGGCATCGGCGAACACCACCGCAGCGAGTTTGTGGATTCAGCTCCGCCTGTGATTTTGGGTGCAGCGGCTGCGCGCACCAAGAACATTCGCCTAACCAGTGCAGTAACCGTCTTGAGCGCCGCCGACCCCGTCCGAATCTTTCAGGAATTTGCCACTCTGGATCTGATCTCTCATGGGCGTGCTGAAATTGTTGCGGGACGAGGTTCGTCAATCGAGGCTTTTCCGCTCTTCGGTTTCGATCTGGACGACTATGACTCACTCTTCTCAGAGAAGCTCGAGCTTCTTCTTAAAATTCGCGAGAACACTCATGTTCACTGGACGGGAAGGCACCGCGCTCCTCTCACCGGACAGGCGGTGTATCCGCGTCCGCTTCAGAATCCGTTGCCCATCTGGGTCGGCGTTGGCGGCACTCCCGAATCATTCGCTCGTGCCGGCAGGCTCGGCCTTCCCTTGATGGTCGCCGTTATCGGCGGCGAACCCAAACGATTTAGGCCCTTGGTCGATCTTTACCGCGAAGCAGGGCGGCGCGCCGGCCACTCCGCCGAGAAACTCATCGTTGGACTTCACGCAATCGGCTTTCTTGGGGATACCACACAGCAAGCTGCAGATGATTTCTATCCAGGATATGCGCACACATTCACGGAGATCGGCAAAGAACGCGGCTGGCCACCGGCGACTCGGGCACAATTTGACGCTCTGCGAGGACCCACCGGCGCCCTGCTGATAGGCGATGCTGAAACGATCGCGGAGAAGATGCTGTATGTGAGCGAAGTTCTGGGAGGCCTTTCTCGAATTACGTTCCAAATGGGTGTCTCGGCTCTCCCTCACGAGAAAATGTTAAGGTCGATCGAGCTACTGGGAACCCGCGTTGCTCCAATCCTCCGGAAAGAACTCACCACTGTGTCTTCGCATTATTCTGAGTTTTGAGGTGCGAAAGTGAGTCGGGCAGTTCTGCCCTCGGAACTTCTGCATGAACCAGGCACTATGGCGTATTCTGGCGCGATGACAAACGCTTCCGGGACCAATGACAAACCCTCTGCTGGCGACCCGCTTCCCCCGAGTGGTCTGTCATCGAAGTACATGTAGGCGAATTGAAGCAGTTATTCAATGCCATCGACCCTTCTCCGTTTTCGCGACAAGGACCTGGACCTCAAGCTGAGGAGTTCATCGTGGGTTGGGCCAAGGACCTGCCCGGCGACACAACCCTAGCTCTGGTCGTTGATCTCGACCGCGAGCTGGGTTACCGGATGAGGCTGCTGTTCTTCGCGAGCGATTCACGAGTTCTTCGGTTGTGCGGGAAAGGCATCCAGCATAACGAGCCAGACGAACTCTGGGTGTTAGGCACGGCATCGTTGAACGAACAGGGGCCGGCGCAGGGTGGCCGGTTTGCCACAATGATGTAGTAGGCGATGCGCATCCGGCGTCACGCAAACACATCCATAGTGTCACCGCTCCACGTCCGCCCATGAGCGGCGCCTCGACCATGGGCAGCCGTCGGCGGCCTTCATCGCACCTCACTGTGAAACGAACTGACTGCTCGAACTCGGCGAAGTAGTCGCGCTTCTTTAGCTCGCTTTCGCCTCTTCGTCGCGCCTTCGGGCGGCTGCTGCTTGAGGGTCGGTTATGATATCGACCCACTTCGGGTTAGGCGAGGCCTCGGCATCGTAGTTGTCGTGCCAGTTCCACCACTTGTACGGCGGAGTCTGAGGGTAACCCGCTGGAGAGTCCTCCCAAGTCTCCTGACGGCCGAGGGGCGTGATGTCGAGGTAGCTCCAGGTGGTCCCCATCGCCTCGTCGCCACGGCCGTTAATGAAGTATGTGCGGAACACGTGTTCGCCGTCGCGGAAGAACACGTTGTGGCCGTGCCATTCATCGACGCCAAAGTCCTTGTCGAAGCTGTCGGTCATGGTGTACCAGGGCATCTCCCAGCCCATCCGCGCTTTCACCCGAGCGATGTCCGCCTTCGGTGCGCGTGAGGCGTAGGCTAGGGTAGTATCGCGAGCGTTCAGATGGGCCAGGTGCGCGACCTGATCGGCGCCCAGGGAGCAGCCGCGGCAGGCGTGCTCGGACCAGCCGAACACGCCGGGCTCGAAGAAAGCGCGATAGATGATCAACTGCCTGCGGCCCTCGAACAGGTCGAGCAGGCTCACCTTACCGTTAGGCCCGTCGAACTCGTATTTCTTCTCCACCACCATCCACGGCATCCGTCGACGTTCGGCGGCCAGCGCATCACGGGAACGGGTGAAGGCCTTCTCCTTCACCAGAAGTTGTCGGTGTGCAGCCTCCCATTCCTGTTGCGACACGATCGGGGGCGTCTTCATCGTGACATGTCCTTTTGGGCGCTCCTTGTCTCTCTCTTTGGTTGCTGCCATATCATTTCTCCTTTTGTTTTGCGAAACAGATCGAGACCACTTGACTTGAAAAGCTTTCTGACCTTGCCGATGCACACCGTCAGGATTCCTCCCGCGGATGTGACTCCGGCGACCATTACTGCTGTGTTTTCGATGCATGCAGGGCACATATGTTCTTCCTCTGAGATCCGTCTTTCGCTTTTCTGTATTCCTCCAGCCGGGTATCGGTTGCAGGCAAATATCTTGAACCTGTGAACTTGCGTAGAAGCTGGTGTCATCCGGTCATTACCCGATTGCCTGCTCGCCGCAGCAGGCGCGCCCTTCGTTTTGGTTGTTATACTCGTCGTGCCGGCGCCACCAGAGACCGGTCTCGTTACGCCCCTTCGGCGCGCGGTCGAGCCATGAATACATGCCCCAGAGACCGTCGAGCCCTCGCGCATAGCTGGAATAGGTGTGGTAGACGACGCCGTCTTCGAGTGCGAATGAGCTCACACCCGGCCTCTCGCGAATGTACGTTGGCGCATCCGTTCCGCACATAGCCGCGAATATCGCAGGCCCATCGGGCGTTGAGCGCGAGATCGCGGCCCCTTCCGGTCCGCGTGTCCGCAGTGGCGCCTCGCGCCGGTAGTTGTACGCGATACCCGTGCGCTGTTCCTCTTCGGTGAACGAAGTGCTGAAGTCGAAATTGAAGTCGCCGCCGTAGGATGACGCCCACGGGAACATCCAGCCCAAGCGCTGCTTGTAAGCCTGCAATTTCGCGAGAGGCGCACGCGAGACCGCCCAAAGCATCACATCGTGATTCGCCAGGTGCACTTCGATTCCGTTGAATCCGTCCGCGATCGACGAGCACGACGGGCAGCCGGCAGCGTAGTCGGGGCCAAACATGAAGTGATAGATGAGCAGCTGTGAGCGGCCACGGAAGAGGTCAGCCAGCGAGGCGCTCCCTTCGTCCGTGTCGAAGCGATATCCCTTGCTGATCGGCACCCATGGCAATTCCTGACGCTGGAGCGCCACCTCGTCGCTGCGTCTGGGTGAGTTCTTTCTCCGTCTTGAGCAGCTCGACTCGTGCTTTCAGCCATTGTTCGCGTGTTCCAGTCTTGTGAGTCGTCATTGCTTTTCTCCTTTAGTGTTTGTCCCTTTGTTGTTCGTTGCCGACTTGTTGATTTGCCGATTTGATATCACGCAATCTTGGCCGCGCTTCCTGATACAAAGGCCGAGAACTGACGTTCGAGCTCTTTCAGCGTGCCGGTGCGCCAGGCCTCAGCAATCGACTGGGACGCAGGATCAGGGAAAATCTCCTCTTCGCCCTTTTCCAAGCCATTGAAGATGCCGCTCGCCGCGGACTCGGGCGATGCCTTTGCTATCTCGAAACCGCGGTTCATGTCCGTGTCGACCGGGCCAAGCACCACAGCGTGAACACTTACACTTTGGCCGGCCAACAGCGCTCTGAGGGACTGCGTCATGTTGAACGCGGCCGCCTTGGAGATGGAGTACGAAGGTATGACCGGCAAGGCCGCCAGCCCTACCATTGAGAGATTGTTGACGATGAGGAGACCGTCGCACTGATTGCGGGCGGCCACACCTTGGGCAAGACCCACGGCGCGGGCGATCCGTCGCTGCTCGGACCGGAGCCGGAAAGCGGTGCTTTGGAGAATCAAGGGCTCGGCTGGATGAGCAAGTACAAGACCGGCGTCGGATGTGACGCCATCACCGGCGGGCCGGAAGTCACCTGGTCACAGACGCCTACAAGTGGAGCAACCACTTCTTCGACAACCTGTTCAAACACGAATGGGAGTTGGAAAAGAGTCCGGCCGGGGCGAAGCAGTGGCGGGCCAAGAATGCCGAGGCGACGGTCCCGGACGCCTTCGACAAGTCGAAGAAACATGTGCCGACCATGCTGACCACCGATCTCTCGCTGCGGTTCGATCCGGCCTATGAGAAGATCTCGCGGCGCTTCTATGAGCACCCCGATCAGTTCGCAGACGTTTTTGCCCGCGCCTGGTTCAAGCTCACGCACCGCGACAGGGCCCGCTTCTGCCCGCCATCCTCGGCCCGCTCGTTCCGAAAGAGCGGCTGATTTGGCAAGACCCGATTCCGGCCGTGGATCATCAGCTGATCGACGCCCGGGATATTGAGGCTCTGAAAGCCAAGATTCTTGCGTCCGGCCTCTGCGTGCCCGAGCTGGTTTCGACCGCGTGGGCGTCGGCGTCCACTTTCCGCGGCTCCGACAAGCGCGGCGGCGCCAATGGTGCGCGCGTCCGACTGGCACCTCAGAAGGACTGGGAGGTCAATGAGCCCAAGCAGGCTCGGTGGTTCTGGCCAAGCTCGAGGCGATCCAGAAGGCCTTCGGCAAGAAGGTCTCGCTGGCCGACCTGATCGTCCTCGGCGGTTGTGCGGCGGTGGAGAAAGCGGCGAAGAATGCCGGGATCGACGTGAAGGTTCCCTTCACGCCCGGACGCATGGACGCCTCTCAAGAGCAGACCGACGCCGCATCCTTCGCGCCGCTGGAGCCGCGTGCCGACGGCTTCCGTAACTACATCAACGCCAAAAAGCATCAGTTCATGAAACCCGAGGAGGCGTTGGTGGACCGCGCGCAATTGCTGAACCTCACCGGGCCCGAAATGACGGTGCTCGTCGGTGGCCTGCGGGTGCTCGGCGCGAATGCCGGCGGCTCGAAGCACGGTGTTCTCACCAAGACGTCCGGGACATTGACGAATGACTACTTCGTCAACCTGCTGACAATGGACACGACGTGGCAGGTGTCCGGCGAGGGTCTGTACGAGGGCCGCGACTGCAAGACCAACGCGGTCAAGTGGACCGGCACGCGCGTCGATCTGATCTTCGGTTCGCATTCGCAGCTTCGCGCTTTCGCGGAAGTCTACGGCTGCGCCGACTCGCAGGCGAAGTTCGTGCAGGACTTCGTGGCGGCCTGGACAAAGGTGATGAACGCGGATCGTTTCGACCTTGCTTGATTTTGCCTAGGGGGCCTTCAATGGCATCTGGAGCCAAGGCGCTTGGACAAAGCGCCTTGGCTCGTCCCCGCTACGTTATGGGGATGACCGAAACCCAGTGCCCAGCTTGATCCCGGTTGGCCCACCATTTCATCAGTCCAGGCCATTCCAGGCCGCGCCAGGCGTGCCCGACTTTACGCGTTAGCCGACTAACGGCAGGATTGCAGGCCATGTCGTGCCAGCGCGCCCTGTTGATATGCCTCGCATGGATCGCACCCGAGTGCGCATGGGCTGAATCGATTCCGCAGGATGTCGGTATCGCGCTCGCCGCGCCGCTGGCGGCCGATCGCGAGGCGGCGCTGGACCGACTCATCGAGACACACGCAGGGCCGAAGCGAGCTGCTCCCAACGCTCACGACGCTCCTTGGCGACGCCGATCTCGCCGTTGCGGGGAAGGCGGCGCTGGTCTTAGGGCAGATGGGTACGGCCGCCTTTCCCGCAATCCACGAGGCGCTGGCTTCGACTTCCGCGCAGCAGCGCTGGGGCGCGACCGTCGCGCTGTACAGGTCGAGCGCGGATATCGAGCCATTCGTGACTCTGTGCTGACGCGGCAACTATCTGAGCCGGACGCGTTGCTTGTGAGTGCGAGTCTCGGCGCGCTGGCGCGGCTGCAGTCCCGGGCGGCGGCTGCCGTGCCAATGTTGCAAGCGCTGCTGAAGCACAAGGACGCCGACCTGCGCTGGGGCGCCCTCAAGACCCTCGCCGCCATCGGTCCCGCCGCCCACCACGCAATATCGGACATCGAGCCGTTCCTGCGCGACCAATCCGCGCCGCTGCGGCTGGCCGCGGCGGACGCGCTGCGGAGGATTCAGCCGCCGGTCCCGTTGGCTGAGGCGGCGCTGGCAGCGCATATCGCATGGCTGAAGGAGAACGTGCCGAGGCTGATGCGCGAGACACCACGTGCCGGGCGTCTCGATCGCGATCGTGCAGCGTGGCGCAGTTGCTTGGGCGGAAGGATTTGGCGTGAGTGACGTGCGCAGCGGCAGGAAGGTTACGACGCAGACTGCGTTCGAAGCTTGTTCCATGTCCAAGCCGGTGCTGGCGCTGCTCGCCATGCAACTCGTGCAGGAAGGGCGTCTCGATCTGGACCGGCCTCTGGTCGCATACCTCGGTCAGGACTATCTGCCCGACCAGCCGGAACACCGGCTGATTACGGCGCGCATGGCGCTGACCCATCGCACCGGCCTGTCGAACTGGCGACGTGGGTTACGACGACATGGGCGGGCCGCTGGCGCTGGAGTTTCCGCCCGGCTCGGAATACACCTATTCGGGAGAGGGCATTCCTATTCCTCCAGCGTGCCATCGAGGCGATCGCAGGTGAACCGCTAGACAGCCTCGCCGGCCAGCGTCTGTTCGCGCCGCTCGGCCTCGTTCGCACGAGTTACGTGTGGACCGAGGCGATCGAGCGCGACCTCGCGAGCGGCCATCGCGAAGACGGCAGCTACAAGGAACACACGCACTACCGCAAACCCAATGCGGCGTATTCCCTGTACACGACGCCGACGGAGTACGCCCGGTTGATGCTCACCTTGGAGAGCCCGGAGTTGCTGGGTGATCGAGCACTCACGCGCGCGAGCATTGACCAGCTGCTGCAGCGGCAGCTACGAGTCGATGACGGCGATGCGATCGCTCGCCCTGGCCGCGCGCGATCGGTCGCGACCTACCGGGCGCTGGGCTGGAGCCTGGATGTCACTCCGGAGGGCGACATCGTTGAACATTCAGGCTCAAACAGCTCGGGCTTCAGGTCTTTCGGTCAGTTCAATCCAGCCAAGGGCTCAGGCCTGGTGATATTCACAAACGGCGAGGGCGGTTACAGCCTGCGCGCAGGCGTCATCGCGGCCATTGGCGATCTCTAGCTCTCGTTGCTGTCCACTTAAATAGTTGCAGTACTCCAGATCCGTCCAGGCGACGCAGCAGTGCGCTGACCCTCAGCCAACGAATGCTTCGGTCTGACCAGGTCGGCGAAGCATCTTGTTGACTTCATCCTGATGGGCGACTTCGCGGGCTATCATGTCGCGCGCGTACTCTTCGAGTCGCACATCCTGATCGCGCGCCAGGTCCAGCAACGCGTGATAAGCGCTCAGAGTTTCCTTTTCGTGTTCGAGGGATTCGCGCAATATGTCGCCGATATCGTGTTTATGCGATTCAAGCAGCGGACCTATGGCCAACGACGGATGGCCACCCAGCCAAGTCACGAGTTCGCCGGCGGCGCGGGCATGGGTTAGACCCTCATCCGCATTCTTTTGCAGCCAGTCCACAATTGGTATTCGGTTGTATCCATACACCATTAATGCGTAATGCGTGTAACGCACGACTCCTGCGAGCTCTAATTCCATGATGTGGTTGAGCGTGCGAAGTGCAGCTTCCTTGTTCATAAGTCACCTCTGCGCGGCGTGGTAGTTGGCATGCCTAAAGTAGCACATGCATTGAGTGGACGATCATGGATGGTCTGCCTGTGCATCAGCGTTTCTGCAAGGCCTCAGGCCGAATCCTCCTGTAGCGCGTTGCTGCTGTGCTGCTACCAGATATGGACGCGCCCACTCTCCGGTCGCCACATGGGCTGACCCGGCTTGATCCCAAAGGCCTCGTAAAACTCCGGCACGTTCGACAAGGGTCCGAGCACGCGCCATTTGGCGGGAGCGTGAACGTCTGAGAGCAGGTTCGCGCGCAGCGTTTCTTCGCGCTCCTCGCGTCAACCAGCCAAGTGCATAGCCGAGGAAGTAGCGCTGGAGCGGCGTTAGACCACCAATCAACTCGCCCTTGCGGAACTGCTCGGTTTTTTTGAAGGCATCCAGGCCCAGCAGCAGGCCGCCATAGTCGCCGATGTTCTCGCCCAGGCTCGCCTCGCCATTGATGTGGAGCCCCGGCAGCGGCTCGTAGCGATCGAATTGCTTGGCTAGCACGTCGGCGCGTTCCTGGAATTCCTTGGCGTCGCCGGCCGTCCACCAATCGTTGAGATTGCCCGCGGCATCGTACTTGCGGCCCGAATCATCGAAGCCGTGGGTAATCTCGTGCCCTATGGTGGCCGCGCCCGCGTAGCCGTAGATCACCGCATCGTCGACCTGCGCATCGGGCACGCCGGGGATCATGAACGCGGCGGCCGGCAGCACGATCTCGTTGTTGTTTTGGCTGTAGTAGGCGTTGTAGGTCTGCGGGGTCATGTCCCACTCGCTGCGGTCCACGGGCTTGCCGTACTTGCCGAACTCATCGTTAAACCGCCAGCGCGCGGCATTCATCATGTTTTCGCAGTACGAGTCGCGGCCGATCACGAGCGCCGAGTAGTCCTTCCATTTGTCCGGATAGCCCACCTTGGCCGTGATCGCCGCCAACTTGCGCTGCGCCTTGGCCTTGGTGGCGACGCTCATCCAGGGCAGCACCGCGATGCGATCGTGGTAGGCCGAACGGATCGTCTCGACCAGGTCCACGTAACGCTTCTTTGCGGCCGGCGGGAAAGTAGTCCTGCACGAAGATCTTACCCAACATGAAACCCATTGCTGCACCTTGGGCATCGAGCACCCGCTTCCAACGCTCGCGCTGCACTTGCCTGCCTTGCAGGACCTGCCCATAGAAGTGGAAGTTCTCCTCGTCGAAGGATCTGCTGAGCGTGGTGGCATAGGCGTCGAGCAAATGCATTCGCATGTAGTCGCGCAGCACCGGTACTGGCGTGCTGTGCAGCAACTGCTCAAGGTGGGCGAAGAACTCTGGCTGACCGACGATTACGACCTCTGGGTGCAGGTTCCAGGCCGCCAGCTGCGCTCGCCAGTCGATCGAGGGCGTGTATTTTTTTGTCAGGAAGGCGGGCGTGACCGAATGGTAGTTCTTGTCTGGATCGTTCAGTTCCTCGAGCTTGCGCGAGGATTTCGCGAGCGAGGTCTCAAACTTCAGAATCGCGCTCGCCTGGGCACGCGACTCGGAGGCGTTGCGGCCGAGCAATTGCAGCGTGCGGGCAATGTGTTCGAGGTATTCCCGACGCGCGCGGGCCACACCCCGCTCAGGATTGAAGTAGATAGTCGCGATCCGGGAGGCCCAGGCCCGCCCTGCGCAAGGTGTACGGCCATGGCGCTGCTGTTGCTGCTCGTCCTGACTGACGCTGACGTCGAAAAACACGTCGATGTTGAGCGGCGTCAGCGCAAAGGCCGTATCGACCGCCTCGCTCACGGTTTGCACCTGATCGATGCGGGCGAGCTCAGCGTCCAAAGGGTGCACGCCCTGCGCCTCGACGTGCTGAGGTCCATGGCCGTGGTCCAGAAGTCGCAATCTTTTGCAGGTCGCTGCCCGGCCGGATGGGACTCTGAGGCGGCTTTCTCGTTGATGGTGCGCAGGCTCGCATACAGCTGCTCGTTGACCAGCGCACCGATGCCCCACCAGGATTCCGTGGCCGGAATCGGATTGCGTGCCAGCCAGCCGCCATTGGCGTATGCGAAAGAAGTCCACGCCCGGATCGACGCTGAAATCCATGTGTGAGCGCAGGAAGTCCGGTGCGTCGGCGGACGTTCGGCTCGCCGGCTGGCGCCGAGTCCGTGAGGCTGCGCACAGCGCCGACCCACAGAATCAGAAGACCGTTCAGGCGGGGCATTCTTTTGTCATAGGCGTGCAACCTTGGATGTCCTGGCGTCGGTCCGGCGGCGGTGCTGGCAGCCGGCAAGTGCGAAAAAATAGCCTAACACGCGTCCGGCGGCTGACTTCTGTGCTTGCTGCGCCTCCAGGCCGATCGCCAAGCCTTGGCATGCGGCGCGGTACGCTATAATTGGCTGCTGGCCAGGGCGGCCGGCAGTGGGCGGGGCCCCAAGGCGAAAGTGGCGGAACTGGTAGACGCGCTGGCCTTAGGAGCCAGTGGGGCAACCCGTGAGAGTTCGAGTCTCTTCTTTCGCACCAGATTACATTTTTAAGGATCGATGGCGGACATGCAGGTTTCTCTAGTTTCGACCAATGGCCTGGAGCGACGTCTGGAGGTGACGGTGCCCGGCGAGCTCGTGACCAGCCGCGTCGATGCAGCGACTCAAGGATCTGGCGCGCACCGCGCGCCTCAAGGGCTTTCGTCCGGGCAAGGTGCCCTTTGCGGTGGTGCGCAAGCAGTTCGGCGGCCAGGTTCATTCCGAGGCCGTCACCGACCTGATGCAAAGAAGCTTTGCTGAGGCCGTGACGCCAGGAGCGGCTGCGGCCCGCGGGCGACCCGCGCATCGAGCCGCTCCAGGTGGCCCCCGGCGAGGAGTTGCGCTACGCGGCGGTGTTCGAGGTACTGCCGGAAATTAGCTTGCAGCCGCTCGATGCGCACTGACGGTCAATCGGCCCGACCGCCGACGGTCACCGAGGCGGACATCGACGCCATGATCGAGAGCATGCGCAAGCAAAAGCCGATCTTCACGGCGGTGGAGCGCGCCGCCGCCGACGACCGATCGGGTCACCATCGCCTTCGAGGGACGCATCGACGGGGAGGTGTTTCCGGGCGGCAAGGGCGAGGAACTGCACGTGGTGCTTGGGCGCCGGCACGATCCTGCAGGAACTCGATGCGGCACTGCACGGCATGAAGGTCGGCGAGCACAAGCAGGTGCCGGCGCGCTTTCCGGACGAGTACGCCGCCAAGTCCGTGGCCGGCAAGGATGCCGATGTTTCGATCTGACGGTCAAGCGCATCGAGGACCAGAGCCTGCCGGATCTGGACGAGGCGTTCGTGCGCGGATTCGGACTGGCCGAGGGCGGCATTGCCGAGTTTCGCACGCAGGTGCGCGCGACCATGGAACAGGAGGTGGCCGACACGGCGCAGCAGCGCGTGCGCGAACAGCTGCTGGATGCTGGTGTACAAGGCCAATCCGCTCGAATTGCCCAAGGTCCTGGTCGATGAGCAGGTGCGCGACCTGCAGGTGCAGGTGCTGCGCCGCATGGGCGTGCAGAAGGTCGAGCAGCTGCCGCCGCGCGAACCCTACGAGGAGGCGCGCGCGCAGGCGCGTCGCGCTCGGCCTGATCATCGGTGAAATCGTGCGCGCCAACGGCATCAAGGTCGATCGCAGCCGCGTCGAGCAGCGCCTGCATGCGGCCACGGCCGGCCATCCGGACCCGGAAGACGGTGCGGCGCCAGTACCTGCAGAGCCGCGAGGCCATGGGGCAGCTGGAGTCGGCGGCCCTGGAGGACCAGGCACTCGATTGGGTGCTGACGCAGGTAAAGGTGATCGACGTACCGTCGAGTTTCTGCGGAACTGACCGGCTTTGGCCGGCCTAAAGAGGTAAACAGCTGATGAACGAGCGTGCCCTGGGACTGGTGCCGATCGTCGTCGAGCAGACGGCGCGCGGCGAGCGCTCGTACGACATCTATTCGCGTCTGCTCAAGGAGCGCGTCATCTTCGTGGTCGGCGAGGTCGACGACCACATGGCCAACCTGGTGGTCGCACAGCTGCTGTTCCTGGAGTCGGACAATCCGGACAAGGACGTCGCGCTCTACATCAATTCCCCGGGCGGATCGGTCAGCGCGGGACTGGCGATCTACGACACGATGCAGTTCATCAAGCCGGACGTCAGCACCATCTGCGTCGGCCTGGCGGCCTCGCATGGGCGCGGTGCTGCTGGCCGGCGGTGCCGCCGGCAAGCGCCATTCGCTGCCGAATTCGAAAATCATGATCCACCAGCCCTCCGGCGGCTTTCGCGGCCAGGCCAGCGACATCGACATCCAGGCGCGCGAGGTGATGGACACCAAGGAGCGCCTCAACCGCATCCTGGCGCACCATACCCACCAGTCCATCGAGCGCATCAAGGCCGACAGCGACCGCGACAACTTCATGAACGCGGAGGCCGCGGTGGCCTACGGCATGATCGACCAGGTGCTCGAAAAGCGACTGGACGCAGTGCCCACTCCCAGTCCAGACCGGCCCGCCTGAGGGTAATTTTCTTTGATAACAAGGCCTTAGGTGGAACGCAGTTCTTTGCGCGTGCGCTTTGGGCATGTTATATAAAGAACCTTAGGGGTGGATTTTCCGCCCTTTGCGCCTGTCCCCGTAGGTCCATATGGGCCTAAAGGTGATGCTGCAGTGAGCGATGATTCCAAGGGCCGGACCGACGACGGGAAACTGCTCTACTGCTCGTTTTGCGGCAAAAGCCAGCACGAAGTCCGCAAGCTGATCGCCGGCCCCTCGGTCTTCGTCTGCGACGAATGCGTCGAGCTGTGCAACGACATCATCCGCGAGGAGCTCGAGGATCGCGCCGACAAGGCGCGCGACAAGCTGCCCCGGCCCGCACGAGATCAAGAAGGTGCTCGATGACTACGTCATCGGGCAGGAGCGCGCCAAGAAGGTGCTCTCGGTGGCCGTCTACAACCACTACAAGCGCCTGCAGACCCGCGGGGCGAGCAAGCCGAAGGACGACGTCGAGCTCGCCAAGAGCAACATCCTGCTGATCGGTCCGACCGGCTGCGGCAAGACGCTGCTGGCCGAAACCCTGGCGCGCCTTCTCAATGTTCCCTTCACGATCGCCGATGCCACCACGCTGACCGAGGCCGGCTACGTGGGTGAGGACGTCGAGAACATCATCCAGAAGCTGCTGCAGAAGTGCGACTACGACGTCGAGAAGGCCCAGACCGGCATCGTCTACATCGACGAGATCGACAAGATTTCGCGCAAGAGCGACAACCCGTCGATCACGCGCGACGTGTCGGGCGAGGGTGTGCAGCAGGCGCTGCTGAAGCTGATCGAGGGCACCATCGCCTCGGTTCCTCCGCAGGGCGGCCGCAAGCACCCGCAGCAGGAGTTCCTGCAGGTCGACACGTCCAACATCCTGTTCATCTGCGGTGGCGCCTTCGCCGGGCTCGAGAAGGTGATCCTCAATCGCACCCAGCGCAGCGGCATCGGCTTTACCTCCGAAGTGCGCAGCGCCAACCAGAAGCCCCACGGCTCGGACCTGTTCCACGAGGTGGAACCCGAGGACCTGATCAAGTTCGGCCTGATCCCGGAATTCGTCGGCCGCCTGCCGGTGGTGGCAACGCTCGATGAGCTGGATGAAGCCGCGCTGATGATCATCCTGACCGAGCCCAAGAACGCGCTGACCAAGCAGTACCGCAAGCTGTTCGACATGGAAGGCTCGGAACTCGAGTTCCGCGACGAGGCGCTGCGCGCCGTGTCGCGCCGCGCCATGCAGCGCAAGACCGGCGCGCGCGGCCTGCGCACCATCCTCGAGAACGTGCTGCTCGATACCATGTACGAGCTGCCCTCGCTCCGTAACGTCGCCAAGGTCGTGGTCGACGAGGCCGTCATCGAGGGCACCACCAAGCCCTACGTGATCTATCGCTCGGAGGAAGAGCGCCTGGTGCCCGTCGAGGAGCCCCGCAGGGCCGGGGGCATCGGCCACGCCTGAACCCAGGCCGAGGCGGCGCGCCGATTGAATTCGCGCGGCGCGCCCCCATTCGCATTGGTGGCCATGTCCCGCAGCCTCACGTGGCGGGTCGACGATAAAGGATAGCCCGTGAACCAGGAAGCCGAATCCACCTCGCTCGTCCCCGTCCAGCGCATCCCGGTGCTGCCGCTGCGCGACGTCGTGGTCTACCCCCACATGGTGATCCCGCTGTTCGTCGGGCGCGAGAAGTCCATCCTGGCGCTCGATGCGGCCATGCGCGCCGACAAGCGCATCCTGCTGGTGGCCCAGAAGCAGGCCGACATCGACGATCCGAAGCTCGAGGACCTGCACGGCTTCGGCACCGTCGCGACCATCCTGCAGCTGCTCAAGCTCCCCGACGGCACCGTCAAGGTGCTGGTCGAAGGCGTCGATCGCGCGCGCGTGGTGCAGATCGGCCTGAGCACGGCGGCGGCCCCCGCTGCCCGAGGGGGCGCAGCACTATTACGCCGCGGCCATTGCCATCGAGCAGGATTCGGATCAGTACGACGAGCGCGAGATGGACGTGCTGGTGCGCTCGGTGGTCTCGCAGTTCGAGCAGTACGTCAAGCTCAACAAGAAGGTGCCGCCCGGAAGTGCTCACCGCGCTGGCCGGCATCGAGCAGCCCGGGCGCCTGGCCGACACCGTGGCCGCGCACATGGCGCTGAAGCTCTCCGAGAAGCAGAAGGTGCTGGAGATCCTCGACGTGCGCAAGCGCCTCGAGCACGTGCTGGTCGCCATCGAAGGCGAGATGGACGTGCTGCAGATCGAGAAGCGCATCCGCGGCCGCGTCAAGTCGCAGATGGAGAAGAGCCAGCGCGAGTACTACCTGAATGAGCAGATGAAGGCCATCCAGAAAGAACTCGGCGACATGGAGGACGGCACCAACGAGATCGGTGACCTCGAGCAGAAGGTCGCCAAGGCCGGCATGAGCAAGGAGGCGCGCGAGAAGGCCACCGCCGAGATCAACAAGCTCAAGATGATGTCGCCGATGTCGGCCGAGGCGACCGTGGTGCGCAACTACGTCGACTGGCTGGTCAAGGTGCCGTGGAAGAAGCGCACGCGGCTGCTCAAGGACATCACGCACGCCCAGAAGGTGCTGGACGAGGACCACTATGGGCTCGACAAGGTCAAGGAACGCATCGTCGAGTACCTGGCGGTGCTGCAGCGGGTCGAGAAGATCAAGGGCCCGATCCTGTGCCTGGTCGGCCCGCCCGGCGTCGGCAAGACCTCGCTCGGACAGAGCATGGCGCGCGCCACCAATCGCAAGTTCGTGCGCATGTCGCTCGGCGGCGTGCGCGATGAGGCGGAGATCCGCGGCCATCGGCGCACCTACATCGGCTCGATGCCCGGCAAGATTTTGCAGAACATGGCCAAGGCCGGCGTCCACAATCCGCTGTTCCTGCTCGATGAAGTCGACAAGATGGCGATGGACTTCCGCGGCGATCCGTCCTCGGCGCTGCTGGAAGTGCTCGACCCGGAGCAGAATGCAGGCTTCTACGATCACTACCTCGAGGTCGATTTCGATCTGTCCGAGGTGATGTTCGTGTGCACGGCCAACTCGCTGAACATTCCGCCGCCGCTGCTCGATCGCATGGAAGTGATCCGGCTGCCCGGCTACACCGAGGATGAGAAACTCAACATTGCGCGGCGCTACCTGGTGCCGAAGCAGATCAAGCAGAACGGCCTCAAGGCCGGCGAGCTCAAGGTGTCGGATCCGGCGCTGCTGGACATCGTGCGCTACTACACGCGCGAGGCCGGCGTGCGCAATCTCGAGCGCGAAGTGGCCAAGATCAGCCGCAAGGCCGTCAAGCAGCTGCTGCTCAACCGCGACCAGGGCCGCAAGGTCGCCGTGACGCCGCGCAATCTGGACAAGTATCTGGGCGTGCGCCGCCATCGCTACGGCAAGGCCGAGGATCAGAATCGCGTCGGCCAGGTGACCGGACTGGCGTGGACCGAGGTCGGCGGCGAGCTGCTGACCATCGAGGCGGCGGTGGTGCCGGGCAAGGGCAAGCTGCAGCACACCGGCCAGCTCGGCGAGGTCATGCAGGAGTCGATCCAGGCGGCCATGTCGGTGGTGCGCTCGCGCGCCGACGTGCTGGGCCTGGATCCGGACTTCTACCAGAAGAACGACGTGCACCTGCACATGCCCGAGGGCGCCACGCCCAAGGACGGCCCGAGCGCCGGCATCGGCATGTGCACGGCACTGGTGTCGGCGCTGACGCGCATTCCGGTGCGCTCGGATGTGGCCATGACCGGCGAGATCACCTTGCGCGGCGAGGTGCTGCCGATCGGCGGACTGAAGGAGAAGCTGCTGGCGGCCCAGCGCGGCGGAATCTCGCTGGTGATGATCCCCGAGGAGAACCGCAAGGACCTGGTGGAGATCCCGGACAACATCAAGGGCAAGCTCGACATCCGGCCGGTACGCTGGATCGACGAGGTGCTGGAGATCGCCCTGACGGCGCGGCCGGTGCCGCGCGTGCAGGCGCCGTCGTCGAGCCCAGCGAGCCGGCCCAGTCCGAAGCGCCGCGGCAAGCCGCGCGCACCGAAGATCGTCCAGGCGCACTAGCGTCGTCGAGGGCCTATAGCTTAGAATGCGCCGCCTTTTTGGCCGGCGGCGGCTTGCTCGCGGCGTCGCGCTATTTCGGGTGCTTAGCTCAGCTGGTAGAGCGTCGCCCTTACAAGGCGAATGTCGGGGGTTCGATCCCCTCAGCACCCACCACCGGATCGACCACAGTGGCAACGCCCGCGCGCGATCCGTATAATGTTTGGCTGCATTGCGAGCGGATCGAGACCAGTGCTACTGAACAGTTAGGCGATCCAGCACCCACCAGTCACTGCGGAGCGGTAGTTCAGTTGGTTAGAATACCGGCCTGTCACGCCGGGGGTCGCGGGTTCGAGTCCCGTCCGCTCCGCCATTCATAAATATGCTGCAAAACATTGGTGACATCCTCAAGGGCCAGCGCTGGCTGGCCTTCCTGGTGCTGGGATTGCTGATCCTGGTGTTTGCGCTGTGGGGAACCTACGGCATCGTCGATCTGACCTTTGGCGCGCCCAAGTACGGGCTCAAGGTCAACGGCGAGGAGGTCCCGGCGTCCACGCTGCAGCAGGCCTGGCAGGAGCGCCAGTCGCAGTACCAGCAGCAGACCCGCGACGGACATTCCGCCGGCGGTGCGCACGCAGCTGCAGAACCAACTGCTCGATCAGTACACGCGCGAGACCCTGATGCGCCAGCGCGCCATCGAGCGCGGCTTCCGGGTCAATGACGATTCGGTGGTCCGGGCCTACCAGAGCGAGACAGGCCTTCCAGGTCGACGGCAAGTTCAATGACGTGGCGGCCAAGGGCGATGCTGGCGCAGATTGGCATGAGCCCGGCCGAGTACGAGCGCCAGCTGCGCGACAGCCTGCAGATCTCGCAGCTCGAACGCAGCCTGCAGCTCGGCGATTTCCTGACCGAGTCGGAGGTCAAGCGCGCCTTCGCTCTTGAAAACGAGCAGCGCCAGGTGCGCTATGCCTTGCTGCCGCTCGCGCCCTTCGCTGCCGCGGTCAAGGTCGACGATGCTCGCGCCAAGGCCTGGTACGACGCGCATCCGGACGACTACCTGAGCAAGGAGTCGGTGCGGCTGCAGTATGCGGAGCTTCGCCTGGACACCATCGCCGCGGCGATCACCGTCAACGACGAGGATCTCGAGGCCTGGTACAAGCAGAACCAGGCCCGCTACGTCGAAGCCGAGAAGCGCCACGCGCAGCACATCCTGATCACCGTCGATGGCAAGAAGGATGCCGCCGCCGATGCGGCGGCGCTGGCCAAGGCGCAGGCAGGTGCTCAAGGAAGCCCGCGCCGGCGGGGACTTCGCGGCTCTGGCCAAGAAATATTCCCAGGACCCGGGCTCGGCGCACCAGGGTGGCGATCTGGGCTGGGCGCTGCGCGGGGCCTACGTGCCGGCCTTTGCCGATAAGCTGTTTGCGATGAAGCCGGGCGAGATCAGCGATCCGGTCAAGACCCAGTTCGGCTATCACATCATCCGCTCGCCGAAGTCCAGGCCGAGCACGCGCGCACGCTCAGCGACGCGCACGCGCAGATCGAGGCCGACTATCGGCGCGATCGGGCCGCCGATTTGTTCGGCGATCGGCAGGAGCAGCTGCAGCAGAAGCTCGAAACGACCTCCGGCGCCGACCTCGCAGCGCTGGCCAAGGAATTCGGGCTGACCTTGGGCGAGGTGCCGGATTACACGCGTGGGGGCGGCGGAACACTGGGCGTCAATTCGGAGCTTTCGGGCGTGGTCTTCAGCGACACCGTGCTGAAGGATCAGCGTATCGGAGGGCCCGTGGCGCTCGCCGATGATCGCCTGGTCATCGTCAAGGTGCTTGAGCACCGTCCCGCCAAACCGCGAGCCGATCGCCGAAGTGCGTGACGAATATCGACGCCGCGGTTGCCAAGGAGCAGGGCACCAAGGCGGCGCGCGCCGCCGCGGATGCCGCCGTCAAGCGACTGAACGCCGGTGCCAGCTTCGATGAGGTCGCCAAGGAGCTGCATACCGACGGCCACCGCGGCGGGCTACATGGATCGTGGTGACCCGCAGCCGCCGGCGCAGATTCGTGACGCCGCATTCACGGCACCCGGGCGTAGGCGCCGGCAAGCCGGTCTATCAGGCGATCGCCATGGATGAGGGCGGCGCAGCGGTGGTGGCCGTGCTGGCGGTAAGGCCGGGCGCGGCCGGTGCCAACCCCGCCAACGATCAGCAGCTGGTCGCGAGTTTCGCGCAGCGTCATAGCCAGGCGGATTTCGCGGCGTACCTCGCCGAGATGCAGCGGCGTGGCGACGGTGCGGCAAGAATCTGGCGATCTTGAACTAGGCTCGCACACGTGCGCGCCGGCGCAGCTAACTCCCGCAGTGGGTATTGCCGATCAGCAGCGGCAAGCGCACGACAGGCATTGACTGAGCGCGTCGGACCCTCGGCGGTCTGTACCGTATCGGTGGCCCCGCTCAGACAGTTCATGCGCTCGACCGACATCGAGTCGCGCTTCCCGGCCAGCAACAAGGCCGTAATTCCGGTGATCTCGCCCGGTGGCAATCGAGCTGCCCGAAAAGAAATCGTAGCGACCGCCCGGGGCCAGTGTCAGCACTTCGCGGCCGGGCGCCTGCAGCACGCCGGTGATGACGCCCTGGTCTTCGGAACGCGCTACTCCGAGCACGTGGCTGAGACTCCCGGGAAATGAGGGGCGGACGTTTCCGGGCCCGACGATGATGATGCCGGCGCGCACCGCGCGTTCGGCCAGCGCGCTCAGCAGCGGGTCGGGTGGACCGGTAAGGCTCAGGTTGATGATCTTCGCCTTCAGCTCGATGGCGCTGGCCAGGGCCTGGGCCAGCGTGAAGGAGTTGCAGCGCGCCTCGTCGTGGCCGTCCTGCAATTGCCAGCAGGCCTTGAGCGCCAGCAGATCGCGCCTCGGGCGCGATCGCCTGCGATGCCCACGCCATTGTCGGCATTGGCGGCGATCACGCCGGCGATGGCGGTGCCGTGCCGATCAAGCTGGAAGCGCTTGGCGTCGTCGTCGACGAAATTGCGTTGCACGTCGACTGCGACCGAGCAGGTCGGGATGATCGCTGGCCAGCCCGGTGTCGATCAGCGCAATCCGGACGCCGCGGCCGCGCGATACGCGGTGCGCCTGCGCGATGTCCATGCGCTCGTTGCCCGCCTGCACGCGCGGCGTAGGGATCCGCGGCCGCGCGTCTGCACCGCGTAATCCTGCAGAGGTTCGGCCAGCGCCACGCGGCCGGTCGGCGCGCAGCCGCTCCATCATGGCGTCTCGAGTGACTCCAGCGGGCAGCTGCAACACCGCGCAATGCAGGCGCAGCAGGCCGATGGGCCAGGCGGCGACCGGCTGCAGGTGATACTCGGTCGGACAGCGACTTCATCGTGCGCCGTGCGCTGTCACTGACGACGTAGTCCGAGTTGCCGCTGTAGCTGCGGCCGGTGCTGCCGGCCGGGCGGGACGGCGGGTCCGGATCGTTGGCAACCGCGAGCACGATGTATTGCTCGGAATTGCGCTGAGTTTCGGTGCACGGCGCATCGGCCGCACCGCCGCCGGCCCCGGTGCCGCTGGCGCACCCTGCGAGCAGGCAGGAGAGCAAGGCGATGCCGAAGCGAACGCGGTGCATCCTGACGGGTGTCCTGCGCATCTACCGTGCGCCGACCTCGGCAAATCGAACACGCGGATCGGCGCGCAGTCGCGCTGCTGCGCCCGGCACCGTCCCCGAGAGCGGGCATCGCGCGGCACCAGCGTGTACACGCCGGCCTCGCTCGGGCCCGATGCCACCACCAGGCCCGCATCGGCCAGGATTTCCTTGACGTCCGCGAGGCGAACCTGGTCATCGAATATGGCCTTGATCACCGGCCCATCCGCGTTGGGCCCGGGCGCTGCATCGGTCACGGTGCGATAGGCGGTCGGCGTCGGGTCGCCACCACAGCACGCCGCAAAGCACCAGAATCGCCGCCGCCTGTGCGGCCAGCGTGGCGCGCACCCAGGGCCGCAGGCGCTGCGCCGCGCGTACAAGTCGCATGAGCGGCTCGGCTGCCGCGTCGGCGATTTCCAGCGCGCAACGGCGTCGCTGCCGGCCGCTTCGGCCTCAATCCGTTTCCACAGGCGGTTGAAGGAGGCCTGGGGCGCGAACTCCACCGTGGGTTCGCGGGTGAGCGCGTCGCGGATGCGCCGTTGCGCGCCAGCTCGCTGCGGCAGGTCGCGCAGTGCTCGAGGTGATCGTTGAGCCAGCGGGCCTCGCGCGACCTCGATGCGTCCATTGACCATCCAGGGCAGCAGTTCGGCAGCACGTGCGTGTTCGTTCATCGAGGGTACTCACAGTTCGGGTGGCGCGCCGGCCAGCCCGGGCAGTAGGGCGCGCAACTTCGCGCGCGCATGAAACAGACGTGTCTTAACCGTGTTGACCGGGCAGTTCATGATCTGCGGCGATCTCCTCGCAGGAATGCCCGTGACCGTAGGCAAATTCCAGCGCCAGTCGTTGCTCGGTGGGCAGTTGCTGCATGCCCAGCAGGATCCATTCCGAGGTCTCCGCTTCGCCCAGTTCATCCGGCGCCACCAGCATCGCCTCTTCGATCGGCGAGGTCTCGATACTGCCGCTGCCCACGGCTCTTGAGCGACTTCAGCGCGCGTCGGTAGGCAATGCCGATGATCCAGGTCGACACGCGCGAGTCACCGCGAAACTTGTCCGCCCGCCGCCACACCACCCACATGGTGTCGTTGATGATTTCCTCGGCCAGCTCGTAGCGTCGAGTCAGACGCGTCAGGAAGCGTGCCAGGCGGCGGTGATAGGCGATGTACAGATCGCGAAATGCATCGCGATCGCCGGCCACGACGCGATCGAGCAGCAGACGGTCGCTTTCGTCGCGTTGCTGCTGTTGGTGACTGGGGGTGCCGACATAAGTGGAGCGCATAGCTTCAGTGGTCCACCGGTAAGTGCCAGCTCCAGGCCGCCTGGTTCAATGCGGCCGCTCAAAAAACCCAGGCCAGGGTCGCCACCAGCGGGACCGCCGGTCGGCCCGGTGGAGTACTGGCGATGGGCGGCATTTTGCGCCCAGATCCAGGCGAGATTCACGCGCCAGTGACCATATTTCCACCCCAGGGTGGCGTCCCCGTAGGCGTACGAGGCGTGATCGAGGCCCGGGGGGTAGTAATAGCCAAGGCCGGCCGACAGCTCCAGATGGGCGGCAGGTCGCGATGCCAGCTGGCCTCGAGGGTCCAGCACCTGGCGGTCTGAGGCCAGGCCGTCCGAGTACGAATACAACGACAATGCCTGGCGTCCAGCTGGCCGCGATGCGGATCTGGTCGCGCCAGCATCGCTGCCAGGCTCAGTTCGCCGTAGTTGTAGTCGACCGGCGAGGATCGTTCGGGTAGTCGTAATAGGTCGCCGACGGCACCCAGCTCCAGGTCCGCGCTCGAGCGCACGGTGCCATTGCAGGTAGCCGTCGACCTCCCAGGTGTCGCTTTGAGGCTGCGAGCGCCACCTGCGAGGCCCACACGCCTGCGCGACCAGCCTGCCGGAAAATCCCAGTGCGCATCTCCCTGCCAGGCTGCCTTGCCGCTGCTTTGCGACACACCCCGCAGCACGTAGTCGCTGGTGATGTCGACCGATCCACCCAGGGCCGGCACGGGCCGGCGAAGCGCGACGCACGGCGAGCAGCTGCCGCCAGCAGCGCCGACGGTGCCGAACGATGAGCGCAACCATGGCGGATCGATTGTATACAACCGTCCCGCTCGACCGAGCATCAGAAGTAGGCGTGCACCTCGAGGAACGCCTGGTTGACCGCCTGGTAATGATCGCTGTGATCATCCATGCCAGCGCCCGCCCAGTCGCAGCTGCAGGTACTGCATCGGCGTGTATTCGCGCGACGACGCTGAAGCGGGTCTGCAGATTGCCGCTGTGGCTGCGATCCGGATCGAGCACTTCGGCGGTGAATTTCAGATTCGCGCCGCGCCGCACCAGCCAATCGGCTTCCAGGAGCGCGGCCGCCAGATGCTGCTCGCACCTGACCGTCTGGCTGCACATTGACCGCGTCGACCTCGGCCAGCCAGGAGACCGGCCCGGTCCGCAATCCGCCGAACAGGCACGCGGCGGCACTGCGTTGGGCCGAGTTGTCGTTGTAGTTTCCGCCGACGCCGATGCGCCAGCGATCCTTGATGCGCACGACCTGCGCCGTGTACTGCTTGCCGTTGTCGCTCTTCGGCGCCGCCGGCCGGCGCCATTGCTGATCGCGAACTGGGCATCCCACGACGCCGGCGCGGTAGCCGAGTTCCATGCCGTTGTCGGGCGTGTCCATGTTGATGCCCGCGATCTGCCGGACGAAGGCCTGCTGATCCTGCAGCCGCAAACCGTAGGCGAGGGTACATGTGGCCGGCGCGCAGATACCAGCGGTCGGCACCGAATCGATACATGGCCCAGGCTTCGCGATTGACCGCGGCATCGGGTGCGACCTGTTCGTCGATGTACAGCGACACTCGGTCCGGGATCGGCGAGATGCCCAGGTAGACGCGCGCCTGCTCGGTGTTGAACGCATCGTTGGCCACCGTGGCGTTGTTCCAGGTCGCCGCGGCGCGAAAGTCACCGCCCATGGCGATGTAACTTGTTGAGCTCGCCGGTCCAGACCAGATCGCCGGTGTCGACGTGATGCGCCGGCAACACACTCTGCGCGAAGGCATTGCCGACGACGTTGCGCAAGCCGCCGCCGGTCGGATTGACGTGGCACTGTCCGCAGGCGAGCCCTTGCTGCACCGCTATGTACGGCTCCGCACTGCGCACGCGCGCTCCACGCCGCCAGTGACCAGCGCCGCGATCGCCGCGAACATAGGGACTGGAGCGTGCTGGCATGGCGCTGTGCGACGGCGAAAGTCTGATCATGCCGCATCAGTGCCGCATGGCGGCCATTTGGTTCAATGAACCCGTCGCAACGGCTTCGGCACCTACATGCGCACTCGAACTGTTGCACGCCGGAGGATCGCTACGTGAATCGCAAGCAGCTTCTCGACCCGATGGTATCGGTGCTGCCTGTTGGGTCTGAGCGTACTGGTCGCCTGCGGCGGCAGTTATGGCAGCGGCAGCGGTGGCGGGATGGGTACGTGCGGCGGCGGCTACGGCGGTTCGTGCACGCCTACGGTGACGTGTGACCACACGCCGCCGGAACGGTAAGCGGCATGGTGACACTGACCGCGAATGCCGAGCGCGCAGGGTCAGCAACACGGTCGCGAACGTGCAGTTTCAGGTGGACGGCACGGCAGTGGGCACGCACGGATACCACGGCACCGTACAGCTATGACTGGGATTCGACCACGGTGGCGGACGGCGCGCACCAGATCACCGCCGTCGTAACCGACTCGGCGAATCAGACGGCAACTTCGGCGCCAGTGAGCCTCACCGTCAACAACGGCAGCAGCGGCAGCTTTGCAGTGACCCTGAGTGCCGATCAACTGTTTCCGAAGCCGACCACCACCGCGACCGGGACCGGGAACTTCACGGTCGACACGAGCAGCGGCGCACTGAGCGGCAACATCGAGCTCAACGGCATTACGCCCACCGGCGCGGAAATCGGCGATGCCTACGCCGGCGCGCACAGCACGGCGATGATTACGCTGACCATGGATAACAGCAATCCCGATCAGTGGGATGTGCCCGCGGGCACCACGCTCAATGCGCAGCAACTGGCGGATCTGAACGCCGGGAAGATCTATGTGCTGGTGCGCTCCGCGGCATGCCCCAGACGGCGAGCTTCAGCGCGCAGCTTCTGCCGAGCGGCATCGTCGTCAAGTTTGCCGCGCTCACGGATCGGCGCAGAGTCCCGCCGGTCACCACTGCCGCCACCGGACAGGTGGCCGTGACGGTGGATGCCGCGAACCTGCGCGCCGCTGCGAACATCAATGTGGCGGGACTGACTGCCACCGGCGCTGAGATGGCCTCCGGCGCGGCCGGCAGCCGTGGGTGCGACGCTGGCGACGCTCACGGTCGATGCGCACGACCCCAATCACTACCTGAATGATGCGATCACTCTCACCAGCGCGGACGTCACGAGTTTCACCAACGGCCTGTGGTATGGCAACGTCTCCAGTGCGGCACACCCTGGCGGTGAGCTGCGCGGTCAGATCGGTCTGGCGAGCAACAGTGCGCCCACGCTGACCCAACTGCAGGCCGATATCTTTACGCCGATTTGCTCTGGGTGCCACAACGGCATCGGGGCGTCGCTTGCCCGGCAGTCCAGAATCTCACCGCCGGCCACAGTTACGCCAGTCTCGTCAACGTCACCAGCATCGAAGTGCCCACGATGAAGCGAATCGTTCCCGGCGATCCGGACAACAGCTACCTGGTGCTCAAGATCCAGGGATCGCCCGGCATCGTCGGGGAGCAGATGCCCGCCAGCGGCGGCGCGCTGAGCCAGGCGCAGATCGATGAAGTGCGCGCTTGGGTGGCGGCAGGAGCGCTGAATAACTGAGACCGTCTGCAAGCGGCGAGCTGCGAAGAAGCCGGGCGTATCGGACGTTGATTGCCGTGCGCTCGGCGGCACGCAAATGAACTCGCGCGCACCTACTCGCCGGCCTCGTCGGCGAAACTCATGCCGACGGTGCTGAAGCCGCTGTCCACGTACATGATTTCGCCGGTCACTCCGGCGGCCATGTCCGAGCACAGGAAGGTGGCGGCATTGCCGACATCCTCGAGTGCTCACGTTGCGGCGAAGCGGTGCCACCTTGGCGACGTAGTTCAGCATCTTGCGGAAACCGCCGACGCCGGCTCCCGACAGAGTCTTGATCGGGCCGGCGGAGATGCCGTTGACGCGGATGCCCTGCGGCCCCAGGTCGGCCGCAAGAAAGCGCACGTTGGCTTCGAGGCTGGCCTTGGCCAGGCCCATGACGTTGTAATTCGGGATCGAGCGCACCGCGCCCAGGTACGACAGCGTCAGCATCGCGCCCGGCCCGGCCCTGCATCAGCGGTGCGGTGGCGCGCGCGAGGGCGGTGAGGCTGTAGCTGGAGACATCGTGGGCAATGCGGAAGGCCTCGCGGCTGGTGTTGGTGGTAAAGCTGCCCTCGATCGCCTCGCGCGGCGCGAACGCCACGGCGTGCACCAGGATGTCGAGGTGGCCCCAGTCTCTCGCGAGCGCGCGGCCGCCGCGTCGATCTGCTCGTCGACGGTCACGTCGAGCGGCATCAGGACTTTCGAGCCCAGTGTGGCCGCCAGCGGTTCGACGCGCTCGCGGAAGCGGTCGTTGGCATAACTGAAGGCCAGTTCAGCGCCGTGAGCGTGCATGGCCTGAGCAATGCCCCAGGCGATCGAGCGGTCCGTCGCCACGCCAACGATCAGGGCGCGTTTGCCCGCCAGCATCCCCATGCTTGCATCCCCTCTCCAGAGTTCAGCCGTGCGAGCTGACGAAGGCTACGAGTTTTTGTCCCGGGCGGATGGCACTACCCGCCGACATGTCATTCCAACCGAGCAGATCGTGCAGCGTGACCTGCAGCAGGCGCGCGATTCCGTACAGCGTATCGCCGGCGGCGGACCGTATAGGTGACCTGCCGCCCGTTGGCGCGGCGCTGGTGCGTCGCGGCAGGCGCTGCGGCTCGCACGGCTGGCGCTCGGCGCCGCGATCGGAGACCACCAGGCGCTGGCCGGCGCGCAGTGGGTCGGAAATTTCCATGTTGTTCAGCCGCGCGAGCGTGTGCACGTCGGTGCCGAGGCGATGGGCCATGCCATAGAGCGTGTCGCCACGGCGCACGACGTGCAGACCGTGATGGGCCGAGCGGCGCCCGCGCATGCGCTCGGGACGATCGACCAGCATCGCGGCTCGCAGCGCCTTCTCCGGCAGGTCGATCACCGCGGAGGGCACCATCAGGGTGCTGCCGACGACGGGCTTATCGTTCGTGTCCAGACCGTTCAGGTGGCGCAGCAACTCGGGCGTGGTCGAGTTTTCCTTGGCGATGTCGGCGAGCGTATCTCCGCGCTGCACTTCGTAGTGCGCCACTCGCATGCGCTGCTCGGGGGTCAGTGTCAGGAGCGTCTGCTCGCAGCCCGTCGGCCACATCGGTCGGCACCAGCAGGCTGTACGGACCGGTCGGGTCGGTGGCCCAGCGATGAAAGGCCGGGTTGAGTTCGTACAGTTCTTCCTTGGTGATGCCGGCGATCTGCGGCGACCACCTGCAGATCGATCTGGCCGCCGGTGCTGACCTGGGTGAAATACGGTTCGTCATCAATCTGGCTGAATTCCAGGCCGTAGGCGGCGGGGTTCGCGACGATGCGCCGCATCGCCAGGAGCTTGGGCACGTAGGCGCGCGTTTCGGTCGGCAGCTTGAGGTGCCAGAAGTCGATCGGTTTGCCCTGCCGCAGATTGCGGTTGATGGCCCGCTGCACGTTGCCTTCGCCGCAGTTGTAGGCGGCGATCGCCAGCAGCCAGTCGCCATCCAGCGAATCGTGCAGCGATTGCAGGTAGTCCAGCGCCGCGCGCGTCGAGGCCACCACATCGCGTCGACCGTCGTACCACCAGTTCTGCTTCAGGCCGTAGTTCGATGCCCGTGCCCGGAATGAATTGCCACAGTCCCGAGGCGCGGGCGCGCGAATACGCGTAGGGCTCGAAGGCACTCTCGACCACCGGCAGCAGCGCCAGCTCGAGCGGCATGTTGCGGGCGTTGAGCTGCTGCGACGATGTAGTGCAGGTAATGTTCGGCGCGCCCCCAGGTGCGCTCCAGGTAGTCCGGGTGATTGGCGTACCAGTTCAGTTCGCGATCGACCGCGGGTTGATCGACGTCCTGGAGCTTGAAGCCCGACGCGCAGCCGCAGGAACAGGTCCGGCGGCAGGGGCGATACAAAGGAATGGTCGGTGAACGCCGGTGGATCGATCTTCTCCACCAGCGGCATCATTGGCCGCCGCGCTGGCATCGCCCGCCGCTCGCCGAGGCGATGGTCGCCGCGGCGCGGCAGCGGCGCGGCACGGCGAGGTGATCAGGGCCTCGGCGGTGATGCCGTGGCGAGCGCGGGCGGCGCATTGGCGCAGCCGGCCAGCGCGGCTAGAGCCACCAGGCAGCAAAACGGGGGTGTCGAGCGGTCGAATCGGCTTAGTCAAATTTGTTACATCCCAGTGCCGGGCCGATAACATGTTACGGTATGGGTGTCGGATCCATAGTGTGACCCGACAGTGCTATTTAACCTGTAAGTTCACATAATTGCTACCTTTTTTGGGTGGTCAATCACAGTCTTGGATTTTGATGGCCGAATATTCCTCAGCGTTGGCGGCGTGGCAGGCGGGCGCGCTCGGGCGCGCGGTCGTGGCCGCCGAGGCGCAGCTGCTGGCCGAGGTCTGCGATGATGTTTTCGGCCTGGAACTGTTGCAGATCGGCTGCTGGGGTCGAGGCCGCGAACTGCTCAGCGCCAGCCGGGTTCGCCGCCAGACCTTGATCGCGCGCGGCGTATCCCGCCGGACACGCCGCCGACATCGTGGCCAGTGCCGCGGGACTGCCGATCGGCAGCGGTTCGATCGACGCCGTGGTGTTGCCGCACAGCCTGGAGATCGAGCCCGACCCGGGCGCGGTGTTGCGCGAGGCCGAGCGGGTGCTGGTGGGGGAGGGCCAGCTCATCGTATTGGGTTTTCGGCCGCTGGAGCCTGTGGGGCCTGCGCGCGGCGGCGAGCCGTGGCGGTTACCCGCCCGGCCTCGGCCGGCTGCTGTCGGAGCGGCGGCTGCGCGACTGGCTGGCGCTGCTGGGCTTTGAAGTGACCGCTGGCTCGCCATTACTTGTACGTCACGCCGCGCGAACCGAGCGGTGATCCGACAGCAATCGGCGCTCGGCATGCTGCGCCGGGGACTCTTCAATCCGCTGCCGGCGGGTGCCTATCTGCTCAAGGCTCGCAAGCGCGTGTACGCGCCTACGCCACTGCGCATGCGCAAGACGCGAGCATGCCCCGCTGGTCGGTCGTCTGGTCAATCCGTCCGGCATGAGCGACCCGCAGGACATCGTCGAGATCTATACGGACGGCGCCTGTCGCGGCAATCCGGGTCCCGGAGGCTGGGCAGCGGTGCTGAGCTACAAGGGACGCGAGCGTGAGTTG
>CAWBJB010000010.1:0-22270 GCA_963788945.1 Terriglobia bacterium
GCTAAGCTAGCTAAGACGTAATCACCGTTGGCATGGCTAGACGCTTCGCAGCCAGAAGGTAGAAGCGATCTATTTAATTTTCTCTGGAAACGAAAAGACTGGATCCACATCCACTGGCACTTTCGACGCAGCCTTCAACGAAACTTGCAGTTCCGACGGCATTGCATCATACTTCTTGAACCAGTTTTCGGCACGCTCCCGGTTCCCCGTCGCTTCCATTTCCAGAAGCTCCTTGGCCAAGTCAGCGAGCGCAACTGGCATGGCGGAGTAATCAATGGCATACACTCCTGACGATTGTCGCTTGACCGCGCCCCGCTCCGAAAGGTAGTTGAACTCCATCATCTGGGCCTGGCCGTGGGCCTCTGCGATGCCGAAGCGAACGGTGCGGAAAATTCCGGCTACGTAAGAGGCGTAATATTCTTCCAGCTTCTCCTTGGGCAATACTTCGTGGTCAACCAGCCACTTCAGGCCGAACATGCCGACCACATCGGCTTTCGCCTCTTCCAGACCGCTATAGGCCGGGCCGATGGATTCACGAACCGACGCCTTGCCGGCGGAAGTGCGCGCGTAGGCCGGGCCCAGTCCGTGCGCCATCTCGTGCATGATCGTGAACAGCAGATACGCTTCAGCCGAGGCCCTGGCCGCCTGTTCCGGCGGCATCATGTACTGCGCCAGCGGAAGAACTACGTAGTTGACTCGCGCATCCATGAAATTCTTGAAGAAGATTTTCTTGCTGCCCTTCTGCTCATGGACACGGGGATCGTTCGGCAGGTTGTCGGCCACCGCCTGGTAGCCATGGCGCAGGTCGCCCACGCGGTAAGGTGCGTCCATGACTTCCATCGGCGTTTCCAGACCGTGCTTGGAAGGCCGGTCCTCGGGAGCCAGGGGCAGCGCGTCCTGTACGTCAGGAACATATTTCTGAAACATTGCCAGCTTTTGGCTCTCGCCCTCATTGCGTATCAGTACCGCTGCGCCGTAGGAACCCTTTACGCCGAGAAGGCCGTCATCATAGGTTTCGTAGGGAGCAAAAATGACGTCGAACTTCGGATTTTCTAAATCGACCCAGGCTAGATCACTCTTGAAATAGTCGTCGGTCAAGAGCGCGTCGGCCCGCAGACGCAGGAAATTCGCAAACGCGGGATCGTCACTCAAGCCGGCGGCTTCCCGTAAATCCCGGGCGGCGGGCTCCAGGAATGAACGGTAGGCGAGGCGATAAGGCAGGCCTTCGAGGCGATCTCCGTTCCAGCGCACGACCGTCGTGGAACTGTAAATCTCATCTCTCTTGTCGGGATGGTCCTGCACGTATTGCGCGACCTGTTTCGCGGTCAACCCTTCAGGATAAAACCCGCGGCCCGGGGGCATCGGCGCGATGCCGACAAAAGGCCGGTTCTCTTCGATCAGGTCGAAGCGCGAGCCGTTGATCCACAGGTAGTGCCGCAGTTGCTGGTCCTTCGGGCTCTTGCTGGTTGCCAGCGATTGGTAGAGTGTCAGAGCCTCGGGATCAATCTGCCGCCAGTAGATGTTTTCCAGATTGCGCGACGCGTCCACCAGTTTCTCTACCAAATTCTTTTCGCGCTCCGTGAGTCCGGCGGAATGAAAGGGCATTTCCACGCGGCGGTATTTTGCCAGTCGCTGCGCCAGGTCCGGCACGACCTGCATGCCGCCGGAAACCGCACCTTTGGCCGCAGATCCCGTCATGGTTGCCGGCTTTCTGGTCTTCTGGGCTGAGCTTGGAGAAATCATTAGAAAAATAAGTACCAGAGAAAGGAGGGGGCACGCTTTGATCATCAATCTGATTCTAGCAAACCGAAGTCTGCTTTGCGCTCTTGTGTATTTTGCGGTCAAGATCTTAACCGCGAAGGCCGCAAAGGCTTCCGCAAGGTTCGCAAAGGAACCTCGCCAAGCGTCTTCGTCCCCGCTATCATGTTGGCGATGCCTGCTGACTCACGTTCAAAAAGCGCGCAGACGCTTCTGGTTGATGCCGACGATACGCTTTGGGAAAATAACATCTACTTTGAACGCGCCATCGCCAACTTCATCTCGTTTCTGAATCACCACGAGTACACCCCCGGGCAAGTACGCGAAGTCCTGAACCAGGTGGAACGCGAGTCCATTGTGACTCATGGCTATGGGTTGCACAGCTTCGCGCATGCTTTGATCCAGACCTTCGAGCGTCTGGCGGTCGGACCTCTGACTCCTGCCCTGCACGAGACCATCAATGGATTCGCCCATACCATCGCCGGCCACCCGGTTGAACTCCTGTCCGGGGTGGCAGAAACGTTGCAATATTTGTCGGAACGCCATCACCTGATCTTGATGACCAAGGGCGCGGTTCCGGAACAGAGCGGCAAAGTGGAACGCTCCGGCCTGAAAGAATATTTCGCTGCAATCGAAATTGTGTCTGAAAAGGATGTCCCCACGTACCACTCGATTGTTTCCAAGTACGAGTTGCTGCCCGACGCGACGTGGATGATTGGCAACAGCCCTAAGTCGGACATCAATCCGGCCCTGGCAGCGGGTTTGAATGCTGTGTTGGTTCCGCATGGCAATACATGGGTGCTGGAGCATGAGGAAGTAGACTCGGCAGAACCGCCACGGCAGTTGCTGGTGGTGGAGAAGTTCTCCGAGTTGCGGGGGTATTTCTAGGGTTCGGGGGGAAGAGTCGGGAGAGATCTAACAGGACGGCAGGTCCCTCCACCTCGCTAGCTTCGCTTCGCTCCGGTCGGGATGACTGGGTTTTTTGGCTGACGGCTGAGGGCTAAAAGCTGACGGCTGTTTTCCAGCACCAAACTAACCAACAAGCTCCGTATGCCTCTGTAAGGCCACATGTTACTCTTTTTCTGCTCTGGTTTTTGCCCGCATCCGTGTGTGGCTGTGCAGAAAAACAATTTGCGGCGGTTGCTGCGAACCATGGAAGCTCTGTCCGATCTCGGCCCCGAGATGACGGCGGAGCGTGAGTTTCCGCAGACCGCGCGGGCCATGGTCTCGGCTCTGCTCCAGGCGGGCGGAGCGCGCGAAGCTGTGCTTTTCACGTTCAGCGACAAGCCCTCCATGCTCTGTTCCATCGCTGCCGAAGGCTTCGCATTGATGCCCGAACCGGCCATCATGCCGTTGCTGCCGAAGCACGTTCATGCCCTCACCACGGCGCGTGGCCCGGTCGTCCTGAACCCCGGCTCCTATGAGGTTTTCCTGAGCTCGAACGGGAATGTTGCACCTGAACTGTTCAAGTGCATCGCACCCCTGAAAGTCAACGGCAAGCTTGTCGGCATGGTCGCACTGGGCCGCCGCGATGGCGATGCCTTGTTCGATGACGAAGAATTGGGCGCTCTCGATCTGCTATGCAACTACGTGGCGATTGCCATCCAGAATCACGTTCTGTCGCAGACCCTGGCGCAACGCGTTTCCGAAAACCTTCGTCTGATGGCGTCGCTGCACGGTTTTTACGACACCGCGCTGGAGGCCTTCGCTACCGCGATCGATGTGAAGCATGTAAACATTCATGGCCACTCCTTGCGAGTGGGGCGCTATGCCTCGGCCATCGGAGAAGCCATGGGCATGGAACCCAACGATGTCGCCGCTCTGCGCTCAGCGGGCTACCTGCACGATATCGGCAAAGTCGCGGTGGACAAGCGTCTGTTCGGAAAACCCTCATCTCTCGACGCTGAAGAATTCCGCGAAATGGCTGACCACACCGTGGTCGGACATCAGATCGTCAGCGGAGTTGAGTTTCCCTGGCCACGCATTCCTGAAATCGTGCGTTCGCACCATGAGCGCGGCGATGGCTCGGGATATCCGGACGGACTGATGATGGAAGACGTCGCCATGCCCGTCCGCATCATCGGGCTGGCCGACACTTTCGACGCCATGACCAGTGAGAGACCCTATCGCGAACCGCTTTCGGTCGGCAACACTCTGAGTGAGATCGTCCGTCTTTCGCCGCTCAAATTTGACCCCAACGCAGTCCACGGACTGCTGCTGCAAATCCGGCGCGACTCGGTCGGCAGCAACCGCTCACCGTTTCTGCAGGATCGCATGGCCGTAAACATCGCCGCTGGGGATATCGATCAACTCGCCGCCACTCTGCAACACAAAGTCACTCACGGCCGCCTATACTTGACCTAGAGCTGAGCCGGAGTCGAAGACTATAAGTGATTTAATATCAACAGGCTACAACAATACATCCACTTTCGACAGCGGCCTACGCACCGATACACAGTAACCCTCTCTTCAGCAACTTTTCCCCCGCCCGGGGTTAACAATACTTAGGACGATTCGGCCTGGACGCGTTGCTGCATGAATTTGTTGCGACGACAAATCGTAGTTCTGATCGCGGTTTCCACACTGGGTCTCACGGCCTCCCTTCAGTTCGCCATCGCCAACAAAAAGCAGGAACCTGCCAACACCCCCATGGATGAGCAGAAACGTGCCTTGCACGCGCTCAACCGGCTGGCCTTCGGGCCGCGTCCCGGGGATGTCGAGCGGGTAACGGCGATGGGCGTGGACAAGTGGATTGATCAACAGTTACATCCGGACAAGATTGACGATCACGCTCTCGATGCTCGCCTGCAGCCCTTTCGCACCCTGCGCATGAATACTCGCGAGATCGTCGAGAACTTTCCGCCGCCGGCAGTGATCAAGGCCATTGCCGACGGCAAGCAGTCGATGCCTTCGGATTCCGCCCGGCGCGCGGTGTACGAGGCGCAGTTGGAGCGCTACCAGCAGAAAAAAGAGCAGAAGCAGGAGGCCGCGAACACCGATGCGTCTTCCGCCGGCGGATCCGGCAAAGCCGCACAGTTGAGCGACGAAGAACAAGCCCGCCGTCGCGAGGACCGTTTCTACGCCGATCTCAAAACCGAAGATCTGCTGGACCTGCCACCCGACGAGCGCATGAAAGCGATTCTAAAGATGTCGCCCGAAGACCAGCGTGCGGTTGAAGCTTCGCTGAAGGGCGACAAGCGTGACGAGTTTATGGAGGGTATGAAACCGCAGCAGCGCGAAACTCTGATGGCGCTCAACAATCCTCAACAAGTCGTGACCAGTGAACTGGTGCAGAGCAAGCTGTTGCGCGCCATGTACAGCGACCGTCAGCTTCAAGAGGTGATGACCGATTTCTGGTTCAATCACTTCAATGTGTTCATCGGAAAGGGCGCTGACCGATACATGCTGACCGGGTACGAACGTGATGTCATCCGGCCGCGTGCCCTGGGTAAGTTTGAGGACCTGCTGGTAGCGACCGCGCAGAGTCCGGCCATGCTGTTCTATCTCGACAACTGGCTCAGCGTCGGGCCGAATTCGGATTTCGCCAACGGCATCCCCAAGCGAAATAATAACTACAACTGGCGGCGGCCGCCCCGACCACGGCGCCCTGCGCCGGTGAGACAGGCCAGGAAGCGCAGCGGGCTGAACGAGAATTATGGCCGCGAACTGATGGAACTGCACACGCTCGGCGTGAATGGCGGCTACACTCAGAAAGATGTCACCGAAGTGGCCCGCGTCCTGACCGGTTGGACGCTGAAGGAACCCAGACAGGGTGGCGGATTCGTTTTCGAAGAGCGGATGCATGAGCCCGGCGACAAGCACGTGCTGGGTCATCGCATTAAGTCTGGCGGTGAAAAGGAAGGCCGCGAGGTGCTGCACATTCTGGCGCACCATCCGTCCACGGCGAAGTTTATCTCTACCAAGCTGGCCATGCGCTTCGTCTCCGATGATCCGCCGCCCGCGCTGATTGATCGCATGAGCCAAACGTTTTTGAAGAAAAACGGCGATATCAGTGAAGTGCTGAAGACTATGTTCCATTCACCGGAATTCTGGGCGCCCGAATCCTACCGCGCCAAAGTGAAAACTCCGCTGGAATTTGTTGTTGTCAGCCGTCCGAACCAGCGGCGCCGAGGTCAGCGACGCACAGCCACTGGCTCGCCAGCTGCAAAACCTGGGTATGCCGCTCTACGGCATGCAGCCGCCGACCGGCTATTCTATGAAAGCCGATGCTTGGGTAAACTCGTCCGCCTTGTTGGGGCGAATGAACTTCGCACTGGCCTTGACCGCGGGAAAACTCAAAGGCGTTCAAGTGGACGCGGGTCAAATGCTCGGCCCTGGCCCATCGCCTACTGATTCCCAAGGGGCCTTGGCGGCGCTCGAGACCAGTTTGCTCGCAGGCAATGTGTCCAGACAAACGCACGACACGATTGCGGCGCAGATGAATGATCCGAAAGACAGCCGGCGCCAACTGGATGATCCCGGCCGGCCGCCGAACACAGGAGCCATTGCGGGCTTGCTGCTGGGGTCGCCAGAGTTTCAGAGAAGATAGGGGCAGTCGTCGGTCGTAAGCTAGAAGCCAGAAGCTAGAATTTTAGGAGCTGCCATCAATGTTTTCTCGCAGAGTATTTCTTCGCAACGGCGCTCTGGCAGTGGTGGGTACGGCTGCGATCCCCGTCTTTCTGACTCGCGCGGCTTACGCGACAGTCGAGGCCGGCGCGGGCAACAAGCGGCTGGTGGTTATCTTTCAGCGAGGCGCGGCCGATGGTTTGAATATCGTGGTCCCGCATGGCGAGCAGGCTTATTACGCCATGCGTCCGTCCATCAATATTCCACGCAACGCCGTGATTGACCTGGACGGGTTCTTCGGCCTCCATCCCTCGATGTCGGCGCTTCAGCCGCTATGGAACCAGCGGCATCTGGCGATCGTGCATGCGGCCGGATCACCGGATCCGAGCCGGTCCCACTTCGATGCGCAGGATTTTATGGAGTCCGGCACGCCCGGCATCAAGGCCACTGAAGACGGCTGGTTGAATCGGACGTTGCACGCTTTGCCCGCGCCCGCTGACAAGTCGGCCTTTCGCGCCATCGGCCTGGGGCCGTCTCTGCCGCGAATTCTTGCCGGACCCGAACCAGCCGTGGCCGTAAATAACATTAACGATTTTGGCGTTGGAGGCCGCAACCCGGATGCGCATCGCCCGTCTCCAACACTTTTGAAGCCATGTATGCGAACTCAGTAGATTCCGTCTTGCACGGTACCGGCCAGGAAACTTTCGAAGCGGTGAAAATGTTGAAGGCCGCTGATCCCGGCGAAATACAGGCCGGCAGCCGGGGCAGACTATCCCAAGGGACGCTTTGGCGAAAGCCTCAAGCAACTCTGCCAGCTCATCAAAGCCAATCTCGGCGTGCAGGTGGCGTTTGCCGACATCGGCGGATGGGATCATCACGTCAATGAAGGCAGCACGCAGGGGCAAATCGCGAATGTGCTGCGCGAGTTCTCGCAGTCGCTGGGTGCTTTCTGGACTGATCTCGGGGACCTGGCCGAAGATACGGTCGTGGTAACGATGTCGGAATTCGGGCGCACGGCTCGGGAAAATGGCAATCGCGGCACTGATCATGGACACGCCAACGTGATGTTCGTGATGGGCGGACCGGTAAAAGGTGGCAAGGTTTACGGACAGCTGGCCCGGTCTCGATCAGTCACAACTCTATGAAGGACGAGATCTGGCGGTGACCACAGATTTCCGCCGCGTGCTCGGCGAGGCCGTCGAGCTGCATCTGGGGAACCGGGCTCTGGATCAGGTGTTCCCGGGATTCGATAACCAGTCGGGAAAATTCTTGAAATACCTGGGATAAAGCGTGGTCGGGCGACTCGCCCGCGCTTTGACTTTGACTTAAACTCTCGCGGGCGAGTCGCCCGCGACCACGCGCGCCTACATTTCAATCATCACGTCCCCACCTTCGACTTTCAAGGAGTAGACCGCAACCTTGGCTCCGGGATTGTGCGCCGCTTGCCCAGTCTTGGGGTCCCACTGCCAGCCGTGCCAGGGACAGACCACCTTGTCTCCCTCGATCACGCCCTGCCCCAGCGGACCGCCGCGATGCAGGCAGACGTTGTCCATGGCGGAGATGGTTCCGTTCACGTTGGCTACGCAGATTACTTTCTCACCCACTGGAAATTCTTTGGCTTCACCCTCGGGAGGAAGATCGGATTGAGCGGCAAGTTTTACAAGACTAGACATGAGGCCTTTCAGGATTATAAAACTGCGCCTCCGAGCTGCGCTCGGCCAGGACAGCCGGGGGCAGCCATCCCGCATGGCTTGTGCTGACGACTGAAGACTGACGACGGACGACTATTTCGGCTGCAGCGTCTGTGCGATCATGACCTGGCGTTTGAAATTCTCTACCATGTTGGGATCGAGCCGGACTTCGGTGGGGCGCTTGGCCAGCGACATCTGATCAATCTTGTCCTGCAGCTTGAGCAGCGCATAGAACAAGTTTTCTGGACGCGGCGGGCAGCCGATGACATAGACATCCGTGGGGACGATCTTGTCTACGCCCTGCAGGACCGCATACGTATTGAACGGACCTCCTACCGACGAGCATGCGCCCATCGAGATCACCCACTTGGGGTCGGGCATCTGGTCGTAGATGCGCTTCACGACCGGGGCCATCTTCAAGGTGACGGTGCCGGCCACGATCATGAGGTCGCTCTGCCGCGGGCTGGGGCGAAAGACTTCAGAGCCGAAGCGGGCAATGTCGAAGCGCGCCGTCGAAGAAGCGATCATCTCGATGGCGCAACAGGCCAGTCCAAACGTCATTGGCCACACTGCCGACTTACGCGCCCAGTTGAACACGTAGTCCACAGTGGTGATCATGAAATTCTTTTCGAACTTGTTCTGCAACCAGCCCATGGAGTGTCCTCGATCTCTGCGACGACGCAGAGGGCGATGCTAAAGCATCCCGATACAATATAAGCGCCCCCGCCCGGTACTTCAACGGCAACGTATCAAGGTAGACGCGAGCGCCCCGCTCGTGCGGCAGCGCCACTCCACTGTTGCCCGTCTCAAGCGTATGAGCTACAAATGGAAGTGCCCCGGAATCCTGCTGGGCCAATCATGGGCGATGCCGTCACAACCATTCCCCCGACATCCATGAACAGCCTGGGCACCCTCAATCGTTGGTGGAACAGAGCCCGCACATCCTTCTTCTGGATGGTGCTGGTCGCCTTCGCTCTGCGCTTTGCCTGGATCGTTGTTGCCCATACTTACAAGTTCAAAACTTTTGACGAAAACTTCAGCTTTGGCTGGGAGATGGGCCGCATTGGGCGCTCGCTGGCGCAGGGCCAGGGCTTCAGCAATCCCTTCAGCGGGGCCACCGGAGCTACGGCCTGGGAACCGCCGCTTTACCCACTTCTTATTGCCGGAGTTTTCAGGCTGTTCGGCATTTACACCCACGCTTCCGCGCTGGTGCTGCTGACAATCAATAGCCTGTTTTCCGCTCTGACTTGTATTCCCATTTTCCTGATCGCCAGGCGATGTTTCGACGAAAAACTGGCGATCTGGACGGCGTGGCTGTGGGCGGTGATGCCGCCCGTCATGTACTGGTGCACGCGGTGGGTGTGGGAGACAAGTCTGGCGGCGTTGCTGCTCGCACTCGTTTTCTGGCTGACGCTCGACCTGGAAGAAAGAGACGGACCGATACCGTGGATCCAGTTCGGGCTGCTCTGGGGAATCGCAGCCCTGGCCAACACTTCCCTGCTGGCGTTCCTGCCCGCTTCCGGACTATGGGCGTGGTACCGGCGCTGGAAGCGCGGCAAGTCTTCACTGACTGGGAGTTGTGCTGTCCGGGCTGGTATTTGTCGCCTGCATCGCGCCATGGCTGGCACGAAACCACCGGACTTTGGGCGTGACGTCTCTACGCTCGAACTTCGGCGCCGAGTTGCGCATTGGGAATGGTCCCGGCGCGGACGGAACGTGGAGAGAATATCTCCATCCCACACAAAATGTTTATCAGATGCGCCGCTATCGCCAACTGGGCGAGATCGCCTATGTTGCGGAACGCAAGCGGGAGGCGGTGGCTTTCATTCGCGAGGACTACCCGCGCTTCCTGGGCCTCTGCGTGAAGCGCTTCATTTATTACTGGGGCGGAGTTCCGCGATTGTCGGAGATCGCCGCGCTGGCTCCCGTCAAGAACTCAGTTTTCCTGGCCTCATCGGTACTGGCTTTCTGGGGCCTGGGACGTGCCTTGCGCAAGCGGAGGCCCGGTGCCTGGCTGTTTTTCTGGCTGATCCTGCTCTACCCGGCGGTGTACTACGCCGTCTTCCCGCATCCGCGCTATCGCCATCCCATTGAGCCGGAGTTGGGGATTTTGATCGTCTACGTGATTTCTGAGGCGGAGAAAAAGAACAGAAGACCCATCGAGAAGGAAGGCAACTGAGGGAGACTTTCGTTCAGGCTTACTGCGCGGGTTCAATACCTACGATATGAATCGTCTTGGTCTTTGATTCCAACGTGCCCGTAATCTTTACTTTCTGGCCCGCGAAAAGACGCACTTTCTCCTGATTGTCGAGGCGATAGACTTCATTCTTCGACGACAGTACAAAATCGCCTCCCAGGTATTGCACACAATACGACGCGCATGCGCCGGGAGTGCCGCCCATCTTCTTGGACTTCAACATCTCGGTGTGCGAACGGGTCATGGAATGGACGTTCAAAGCGCACTGGGTATCGCCGATTTCGCCGCGAAACATTTGCGGCTTTTCATCACTGGCATGGGCCAGCAGAACCGCTACCAACAGCCAGCTTCCGGCTCCGGCCAAAGTCTTGCGCATCAAGAGTTCCTCAAATCTACTGGCACGACCAGCAATCGCATATTCATGCCTTCGTGATCTTCGCTGCAAATTACTGTGCATACCACTACATATTCACCCGGTTCGGCGGGTGCGGTCAGCTGGAACTCCTGCTGGCCCGGGCGCAATAGAAGGTTCCAGCCCTGCACTTTCGTTCGGTCGTCGGCCCGCAACAGCGTGAAGCCATGGATTGATCCGTCGCGGTTCCACGATTTTGCCTTGCGCGCCGAAACCCGCAGCAGGACTTCTTCTCCAGCCTTTAGGGTGATCTCCGGCTTTCTTCCGTCCGGAGACTTGTAGCGGCTGTCTTTGTCCGCAACGATCTCAATTACGTGAACCTGTTCCTGATGCATCTGGGACGGGTCTACCTGAGCGTCGAGAACGCGAACACTCAGAACAAAGGCCGCCAGCACCATCCCGCACAATCGGACTCTGGCTGAGCCTGTCATTCCTGCCGTCCTCTGCTATTGCGTCATGTAGAAGAGGACGAGCCGCATGTCCTCGTCAGTGATCGTGGCTCGTACCCGCATGTGGCGGACGATGGTGGCCATCATCCGCGGCGGAAACTTTTGTGGAGCGGCATGGCAACGGCCGCAGTTGGCGTGAAACCGCTGCTCGCCCCGTGCCCGCATGGCGTCGGCGTCGGCGCTGCTTCGCGCCACCGGCGTGCTTATGCTGGCACTTTCGCTCTTGCGGGGCGGATCGGCAGCGTATGCGGACGATACCAGCGCCAATGCTGCCGTCAGAATTGCGACTCGTGGGTTCATTGTGGCCCGACTCTCCCCAGAGGAAAGGCAAAACGGTATGCCAGACCCACGGTCCAGAGATTCACATTTCCATCGGAATTGAGGCGACGGCTGTAACTGGCGGAGGCTCTCAGGCCATCTCGAATGTAGTAGTTAAGCCCGAAGTCTCCCTGCTTCGTGTTCACCTCCGGCAAACCGTATTCTTCCGCTTCATCCTCATCGATCTCTCCGGCAAACAACTGCTGCCCGCGGCCAACGATCTCGGTGCGGCGCATAGCCTTCTGCCAGAACGGCACCTGGCTCAGGCGGTAGGCGGCTTCGATCCAGTAGCCGCTGCCATCGTGCGAGCGGGCGTACTCGGACCGCAGATTGAGTGGAATCGCGGCAGGCTGCCACGCAAAATGAAATCCAAAAGCGTTCGCCCGCTCCTCTTGCAGTTCCTTCTGAAAGGAAGCGCCCACCTCGATCCGAGGACCAGGCAGGAAGAATCCAACGCGGCCGCCCGCTGTCCGGTCGGATTCGAACTTGTTCAAGGTGCTCAAAGTGGAAAAATACGTCGCGTAGTTCAGATTCACTTTCGGGTTGAGCGAAAACCCGCCCCGCATCATCACGCCATCACTGGAGCCTGTTCCCAGCGGGAAGATCAGCGGCGTGGGCTGCAAGCTGCGGATCCAGATGGGGTAGAGACGCTCGTTGTAAATACCGAATGGAGTCAGGAAGCGTCCGGCTGTAACCGTAAGATAGCGGTTGGCGATGTAGTCGAGCTGCAGGTAGTCGATTTCTTGCTCTACTTTGCCGCCGTAAGTCCCGCCACCGTCAGTACGTTCGAATTCACCAGTGAATGCAGCTCTGGATTCGACCAGCCAGCGATCTCCCAGCGGCACCAGCAGCACAGGAGTGATCGAAGGTACGAGTTCGGTTTCACCGCCATTAACATTGGTGAAGAACCCAGCGTTTCCAGTGAGGATGGGGACGGGTCGCTCGGTCTCAGGCGCAGAGACGGGCATTTGCGCGTTCAGAACATTGGAAAACAAACCAAAGACAATTACACAGCCAGCCCAGACACACGCTCGCTCCAGCTTGCAATCGGATCTTCTGACAATGCGGCCCACGACTGCTCCACTTCTTTGATCCCATTGTCAGGTGGCAGGAGAACCGAGAAAAGATGACGAAGGTAATCGAAGCAGAAGACTCGCGGTACAGTTGCTCGGAATTTCGGTGCTATACGGGGGCGGGCTGGGCGACCTCCTGCAACGCCGCCGCGAAAGCGGCAATCGCTCGATCAATCTGTGGCCGAGTAATAATGAGCGGAGGTTGGAAACGAACGACATTGCCGTAAACCCCGCCCACGCCCACCAACACGCCCTGGCGCAGCAAACCGTCGCGAATCGCTTCCGCTTCAGAAGTGGCCGGGGTGAGCTTTTCGTCTTTGACCAGTTCGACGCCAATCATTAACCCCAAGCCTCGGACTTCGCCGATCAGCGGATTCTGTTTCTGCAAATCGCGCAGCTTCGCCATAGCGTAGTTGCCGGTCTCAGTTGCGCGGGCCGGAAGGTTCTCCTGCTCCATGAACTTGATGTTGGCCAGCGCCGCAGCGCAAGAGACGGGATTGCCGCCAAAGGTCGATAGATGATCGCCCGGCTTGTAGGCAGCGGCAATTTCTGGCCGCGTAGTAAATGCGCTCAGCGGGAATCCGTCGGCAATCCCTTTCGCAGTTACAATAATGTCGGGTTCGACGCCGTAGTGCTCGATGGCAAACATCTTCCCGGTGCGGCCAAAGCCGGACTGAACTTCGTCCGCAATAAAGAGGATGCCGTGACGGTCGAGAACTTTTTTTACCTCCTTGAAATAGTTCGCGGGCGGGACAATGATTCCACCTTCGCCCATAACCGGTTCGGCAATGAATGCGGCCACGTCATCGGCTGTGGTAAACCGGATCACGTCTTCGATCGACCGGGCACACTGCCGTCCACATTCTTCAGGATCGTTTGGCCATTGCGAGCGATAAACATATGGCGCAGGCGCGAAGGTCACACCGGCAGCGTAAGGGCCGCCGCGCCTCTTGCGTCCCATGTTGCCGGTGACACTGAGCGCGCCCCAACTGCGTCCGTGAAAGCTGGCGTGAAGCGCAATGAATTCGTGTTTGCCAGTGTAGAGGCGGGCCAGCTTCATGGCGCCTTCGATGGCTTCAGCGCCGCTGTTGCCGAAAAATGTCATGGTCAAGCCGCGCGGCGCAATGTGGGCAAGCTTCTCGGCGAGGTCCGCAACCGGCTGTACATGATAAATGTAGGATGAGCAGTGGACGAGCTTGTCGATCTGTGCCTTGGCCGCCGCGATCACGCTCGGATTGCAGTGTCCGGCATTGACCACCGAGATGCCGGCAAAGCAATCAAGATATTCTCTGCCATTGATGTCGGTGACGGTAGCGCCACTCGCTTTGTCGATCACAATGGGCACGACTGACTTCATGAAGCCAGTCATTACGTAGTCTTTGTATTTCTGAATGGTGTCTGACATGAGATGCCTCAGTCTTAACGGATTACGCGGCCCAGACTGTCTCGTCTGGTGGGCGAGCAAGGCTGGCCAAGGCTTAGGAGCACTAGAATCTGTACCAAGCGTCGCTCGGCGGGGCAGTGAAGGACACCTGCCCCTACATGGCCATTGCCAACCCTAAAACTTCCGAGAGTGGTCCTTCGCCCAGCGCTCGACCACGATCTTCTTTTCGGTATAGAACTCGATGGCGTCATGTCCCTGGGCGTGCATGATGCCGAAGAAACTGTCTTTCCACCCGCTGAAGGGGAAATACGCCATCGGCGCCGCCACGCCTATGTTGATCCCGATGTTTCCAGCCGGAGCTTCGTAACGGAAACGCCTTGCGGCGGCACCGCTCGAAGTGAACAGCGACGCCTGATTGCCGTACGGGCTGTGCTCGAGGAAGGCCAGCGCCTCATCCATATCATTGGCATGGACGAGGCTCAGCACCGGCCCGAAGATTTCGGTTTCGGTGAGCTCGCTGGTGGCGGGAACGGCATCGAGCACAGTTGGCTTGACGAAATTCCCTGCTTCGCCTTTCGGGATTCGGGAGTTGCGTCCGTCCAACAAGATCTTTGCCCCTTGCTTTTCCCCAGTCGCAATCAGCGTTTCCACTCGCGACTTGCTTTGTGGTGTGATCACCGGCCCCATCTGCACGCCCTCGTCGAGTCCGTTGCCCACGCGCAACGACGCAGCCGCTTCGGTAATCGAATCGCGAAAAGTCTTCTGCGCTTCCCCGACTGTCACCGCGACAGAAACCGCCAGGCAGCGTTGTCCGGCGCAGCCAAAGGCGCTGTCCCCAATGATCTGCGTGGTCATTTTCATATCAGCATCAGGCAATACGATGACGTGGTTCTTCGCGCCACCCTGGCACTGTGCGCGCTTTCCGTGCTCGCCCGCACGCGCGTATACGTAGCGCGCCACCGGCGTCGAACCGACGAAACTGATGGCCCGGACCTTGGGATGATCAAGCAGAGCGTTAACGGCGTTCTTGGCGCCGTTCACCAGGTTCACCACACCCTTGGGCAGTCCGATATTCTCCATCAATTCAAATGCCCGCTTCATGGTGAGCGGCACCCGCTCCGATGGCTTTAGGACAAAGGTATTTCCAGTAGCGATGGCATAGGGCAGAAACCAGAACGGAATCATCCCGGGAAAGTTGAACGGGACAATCGCGGCAACCACGCCCAGCGGCTGCCGGATCATCATCTCGTCGATGCCTCGGGCCACGTCCTCGAGGTTATAGCCCTGCATCATCGTGGGAATTCCGCAGGCAACTTCTACGTTTTCGATGGCGCGGCGTAACTCGGCCTTCGCCTCGGCGAAGGTCTTGCCGTTTTCGGTGGTGAGGACACGGGCAAGGTCCTCAATCTCCGCTTCGAGAATGTGCTTCAGCTTGAACAGAGGCTGAATGCGATCTTCAGCCGGCGTGCGACGCCACTCGGGAAAGGCGGACGCCGCTGCTTCAATCGCGGCTGCGACTTCGGCGGCGCTGGAGAGCGGAGTCTGGGCGATGACTTCGCCGGTGGCTGGGTTGGTAACATCGAGCCATTCAGTGGCCCTGGAATCGACCCACTGGCCGTTAACGTAATTGGGAACTTTGGTCAGAGTAGCGGTAGCAACAGTCATAAAATTATCTCGGGGTTCTTGTAGCGTCGTCCCGCCGGCTGTCCGGAGGGCATCTTACCCTTCCATTTTCGCGGGCGAGTCGCCCGCGACCACACAACCATGAAACCATACAAGCACGCAGCTTAGACAGGTTGGGGCACAGCGCCCTTCTTGGATCCTTCATACACCATCTGTAGCGCCGATTCCAGCACCTCCAGGCCTTCGTCCAGCTGCTGATCCGTGACGACCAATGGCACCAGCACGCGCACTACATTGGAATACGTGCCAGCCGTAATCGTGATCAGCCCGTGCTCATAACAGAATTGTGTAATCTGCTTGGTTTCCTCGGCCGCAGGTTCGCGACTTTCTGTCGACTTGACTAGTTCGATCGCTTGCATCCCGCCCAAACCGCGGAGGTCACCCACCAGCGGCCAACTCTTCTGCCACTGCCGCGCCCGCTTCTGAAACCGATCACCCAATTCGTTGGCACGCGCCAGCAGATTCTCGCGGTCGAAGATATCCAGCACCGCCAGCGCTGCCGCGCATGAGAGCGGATTGCCGGCAAAGGTGCCGCCCAGTCCTCCGGGTCCGGGCGCGTCCATAATTTCGGCCCGCCCGGTGATAGCTGCCAGCGGAAGCCCTCCGCCCAGGGATTTCGCTGTAACTATGAGGTCCGGCTCAATGCCATAGTATTCACTGGCAAACAGGCGCCCAGTGCGGCCAAAGCCACTCTGCACTTCATCCGCGATGAACACGACGCCATGCTTGTGGCAAATCTCAATCAGCACCCGGAAAAAATCCCTGGGAGGGACGACGAAGCCGCCTTCTCCCAGCACCGGCTCTGCAATCAGGGCAGCTACATCCTCCGATGCCACCACCCGCTTAAATGTGTCCTCAAGGTGGCGGGCGCAGAACAAATCGCACGACGGATACTTCAGCGAATAGGAGCAGCGATAGCAATAAGCGTAGGGGATGCGGTAGACGTCGCCCGGGAAAGGAGCGAATCCGGCTTTATACGGATGAGTTTTGCTGGTCAGCGCCAGCGTCATCATGGTGCGCCCATGGAAGGCGTCCTCGAAGGCAATGACGCCCGACCGGCCGGTGTGTGCACGCGCAATCTTCACCGCGTTCTCCACCGCTTCAGCGCCGCTATTTACAAAGAGAGTCTTCTTGGGAAACTTGCCCGGCGTGACTTGGTTCATCCGCTCAGCAAGACGTACGTAAGCCTCGTAAGGCGTGACCTGGATACAGGTATGAAGGAAGCGGTCGAGTTGAGCCTTGACCGCAGCGACCACGGGCTCGCGACGATGCCCGATATTAAGGCAGCCGATGCCGCCGGCAAAGTCCAGGTAGCGATTACCGTCCACATCTTCGAGCCAGGCATCTTGCGCCTTCGCCACGTAGACCGGCGTGCCGATCGAAAGCCCGCGAGGAATAGCATCCGCCCGGCGCTGAGCCAGCGCTTTCGACTTCGGGCCGGGAATCGCGGTTCGTAGTTGGATAGTTGCCATGTTAGTTCCTATTCGTCGGTCGTCGGTCGTCGGCCGTTCGGTCTTTCGTCGTTGGTCGTTCGTCGTTCGCTGACAACTGATGACTGACGACCGACGACTGCCCTCAGTACCAGCCGATCGGGGCCTCGTTGAGGTTGATGTGTACCTGCTTCGTTTCCAGATATTCTTCGATTCCCCACGGCCCCAACTCGCGTCCGAAGCCGGATTGCTTGTAGCCGCCCCAGGGCGCTTCCACGTATGTCGGCTGCATGTGGTTAACCCAGACGACGCCGGCGCGCAGCGACTTCACGGTGCGGAAGGCTTTGAAGATGTCGCGCGTCCAGACGGCCGCCGCCAGTCCGTACGGAGAGTCGTTCGCGATCTTCAACGCATCTTTTTCGTCTTCGAACGGAATTACCGCGGCGACTGGACCAAAAATCTCCTCGCGGGCGATGCGCGCACTGTTGTCGAGATCGTAAAAGATGGTGGGCTCCACGTAATAGCCCTTGGCAAACTTCTCGGCGCGCCCGCCGCCGGCTGCGAGCTTGCCTTCTTTCTTTCCGACTTCCTGGTAGGAGCGAACGCGGTCGTATTGGTCCTTGCTGACCAGCGGTCCCATTTTCGTATCTCGATCGAGCGGCGCGCCGAGCTTGATGGTCTTGGCCTTCGCGGCCATGGCGTCGACAAATTTCTTATAGATCGGCTTCTGCACCAGGATGCGGCTGCCGGCTGAACAGACTTCACCTTGATTTATGAAGACACCAAAGAGCGCACCGTCAATGGCTGCTTCGAAATCCGCATCTGCAAAGAAGATATTCGGTGATTTTCCGCCGAGCTCGAGAGTGACCCGTTTGACCGTATCGGCCGCCTGCTTGACGATAATTTTGCCAACCGCCGCACTGCCCGTGAAAGCGATCTTGTTGACGTCAGGATGCTGCACCAGGGGCGCGCCACAGGTCCCACCGAAGCCGGTGATGATGTTGACCACGCCGGGCGGGAGGCCAACATCGGACAGCCAGTTCGCCATCTCGAGCGCCGTAATCGGCGTCTGCTCGGCCGGCTTCAACACGCAGGTACAGCCCGCGGCCAGCGCCGGAGCCAGCTTCCAGGCCGCCATCAGCAGAGGATAATTCCACGGGATGATCTGGCCCGCGACTCCAATCGGCTCCTTGAGCGCAAGGCTCACGGCGTTGTCGGGGACCGGATTCACATATCCAAGAATTTTTGTGGCTAGGCCGCCGTAGTACTCGAAGCAAGTGGCGACGTCGGTAATGTCGTATTCCGCTTCAACGATCGGCTTGCCGGTATTTCGGGATTCAAGTTCTGCCAGCATGGCTGTGTTCTGGCGAATCTTTTCGGCCAGGCGGAAGAGTACGCGGCCGCGTTCCTGGGCCGTGGTGGTCCCCCACGGGCCATCTTCGAAAGCGGCTTGGGCGGCGGCAACTGCGCGATTTACGTCGTCAGCGTTGGCGTCCGGGGCCTGCGCGATCACTTCCTCACTGGCGGGATCGTAGACGGGAAACGTCTTATTTGACTTGCTGTCGACCCACTCGCCATTAATGTACAGCTGATAAGTGCGTACTTCGGTTTTCACTCCGCCGGGCATAAGGCCTCCTGCTGTGTCAGTTATTAACGAACTTCGCTCGGCCGCACGGGCGTAACACCCGCGCCCACATCCTTGGTTTTCCGGCTGCCGTAGACGTAGAAGAAGAATGCAGCCAAGCCGACAAAGGACAGCGTGCCGCCAAACATCCATATTTCGTAGGACCATAACGAGCTGATCTGCTGGGCGGGAAAAAATACCAGTACAATTCCCAGCGTCGTGGTCACCAGCCCGCTGATGCCGGCAAGCATCAATGTCGTCTTGCTGTAGTGGCCCGGTCCGGCACAAGTGTTCAGTGCCAGCTTGACCAATGCCGCAAACATGTACAGAAACGGTATCAATTGCAAAACCACCGCCAACGACAGCATCTTCTGGAAGGTTTCCTGCACGCCCGCGCCGACGAAGTTCATTACGATGAGCACCATGGAAACCGCAGCATGAACGATGAGCGCGGCGTAGGGAGTCGCATACCGCGGGTGCACTTTTGCCATCCACGCCGGCATGTAAGAATCGAGGCCGGCAACAAAGGGAATGCGCGCCGAGCCCCCCAGCCATGCCGAGCCGATGCCGGCGATGGAAAAGCTCAGCAGCAGCGCAAACGGCGCCACGATCCACGCCGCCCCCACCCTTGCCGCCATAGTACTCACAGCTTGTACGATGCCCTGCAGCACGCTGATCTGGTCTTTGCTCACCGCGATCAGCAGAGTGAGCGTGGCTCCAATATAAAGCAGTCCGGAAAGCACGCCACCCCAGGCCACTGCGCCCGGTAACGTCCGCCGCGGATCCTGGATCTCGTCTCCCATGACGGAGGCCAATTCCAGCCCAACCAGTCCAAAACAAATTACGCCAAAGGAATTAAGCACGAAGCGCGAATTCGCCGGAATTCGAAAATCCGCCGCGCTCACAGTTGTGCCAACCCTCAGCCAGATGACCAATCCCAAGCCAATCAGCGTTGCAGCGGCAACACCCGTTCCAATGCCGCCCAGATTGTTGACCCACTTCCCTACACCGAGGCCAACAATGTTGAGCACCACGAGAATCATCAGCAGCGCCAAGGACGTGATCAGCGCAAACATCTTGTTGTCCGCCAGCGCCTGATGGTTCGGCCCTAGAACAAATACCGATACACCGACAAAGTAGAGCATCACGGTCGGAACGTAGAGCATGTTGTTCGTCCAGTAGCACCAACCGGACAAGAATCCGTGGAAGTCGCCGAACACTTCCTTGGCCCACAGATAAACGCCACCTTCTCCGGGATAGCGGTGCGCCAATTCGATGACGGCGATGCCTTGCGGCCAGAAAAACAAAATCAGCGATACGATCCACAACCAGACTGTGACCCCGCCGTTGGCCGCGATCGACGGAACCACATTCAGGTTGAAGATTGCCACCACGAACAACAGAATCAGGTCGGCGCGGCCGAGAACACGCTTGAGATGGGGCTGCTCAGGATCGGTCGCGGGCAATCTAGCTCCTTAGGTTTTGTAGCGCCGGTATCTTGCCGGCTGTCGCGAGCGCATCCTGCCCTCGCTGTGGGGGCGGGATGCCCCCACGACAGCCGCCGGGACGGCGGCGCTACGAAAATCTAGTGCGCTGCCGCTACTACTTCTCCTACACGCTCTTGCTGCGCCTGGGCCAGCGCCGGCGCCACATCTTCAAAGGCTGCCAGATGTTTGTCGATGTCGGCCTCGGTGTGCTGCACGGAGATGGTCCACTGCTCGTCCCACCAGTAAGGTTGCGCCATCACGCCGCGGTTGACCATGGCGAACCAGTAGTGACGCCACAGGTCTACGTCAATCGCTTCCCAGTCGCGGTAGTTGCGAATCTCTTGGGTATACAGCATCAATGCACCATTGGCCCCGGCGCTGGCGATGTAAGCCTGCAATCCCGACTTGGCAACGATCTTCTTGTAGCCCTCGGTCAGTTTCTTGCTGAGTTTGTCCACATGCACGTAGTTCTCGCGGGTGAGGACTTCGCGGAACGTAGCCAGGCCGGCGGCCATCGAAACCGGATTGGTGTTGTAGGTGCCGCCATGAAAAACCTTGTGCTGCGAGATCAGGTCCATGACCGATTTGTGCGCTAGAAACGCCGCCAGCGGCAGCCCGCCGCCGATCGATTTCGCCAGGCAGATCATGTCCGGTGTCACCCCGAAATATTCGGAGGCGCCGCCCCAGCCCAGTTTCGCGCCGGTCTTCACTTCATCGAAGATCAGCAACGCGCCGTTTTTCGTGGCAATGTCGCGCAGCCCCTGAAGAAAACCAGCCTGCGGAATGCACAGGCCGACGTTCATCAGAATCGGTTCGAGAATGATGGCCGCGATCTCGCCGGGATGCTGCTTGAAGCGAAGTTCGACACTAGCCAGATCGTTGAAGGTCGCCACCAAAACGTTGGCCACGGCAGATTTCGGAACTCCGAGTCCACCAGGCACAGAAGTTGGCGCATTGATGTCGCCGTAGTCGGGCGCATGCGGTTTCACGCTGACCAGCGCAGAATCGTGCAGGCCGTGATAAGCGCCTTCAAATTTTATGATCTTGTCGCGGCCAGTGGCGGCGCGGGCCAGGCGGATGGAGTGCATGGTGGCTTCGGTACCGCTATTGCCGAAGCGCACCATCTCGACAGGAAAGCGGTTGCAGATTTCTTCCGCCAGTTCCCACTCCATATCGTGGGGCATGCCGAACATAGTGCCGGTGCTGAGACGCTTTTCCACGGCCTTCATGACCGCAGGATGGCAATGTCCAGCCATGAGTGCGCCAAAACAGAGGTTGTGGTCAATGTATTCGTTGCCGTCGAGGTCACGAAATTTGCTGCCCTGTCCTTCTTTCACAAAAATCGGATAGGGATCGTAAGCGCGATAGTTGCTAGCCACGCCCAGCGGAATGCGTTTGAGGTTCTTCTTGTGAGCGACGGCGGATTTCGGCGTGCGACGCTCGAAAGGTTTCGAGCTCTTTCTGCAGTGCGGGGTACATCGGGTCTCCAGAGGATTCTCAGGCCGTCTTCTCGGACAGCCATTAGAGTGTACCCGGGTCGATCAAACCCGGGCTTGTTTGCTAGAAGTATAGCTTCAAAGCCACCTGCATCAGGCGCGGATCGGAGGCGCGCTTCACGCGACCGAAGTCTGAGCCGTCCGTGACGTTGCCATCCGGATTGAAGAAGCGTGTGTGGTTGGCCAAGTTGAAGATATCCCAGCGAAACTCCATTCTTAACTTCTCGCTGATCTGCGTGCTCTTTTGCACCGAAATGTCCCAGTTGTCGAGGCCCGGGCCGCAACAAATGCTGCGTGGTGCAGTACCGTACCGCCCGAATAACGAAGGCTGGAAGCAATTGAATACAGCGCCGGCAGAGCAGGGGGGCTGGCTGTCGTCTGAGGCATTGGAGGTAAAGCTATTGGGGTCGAAGGCGTAATTGTTGGCATTCTTTCGCGGGTCAAGTTTGCGAAAGGAAGCAATCTGGTCTGGCACACCGGCCGACGAAAAGTCAATACTGCTGGTCAGTTCGTTGTCATCGTCTGAAAGCAGGTGAATCGGGAATCCGGCCTGGAATTGAGTAATCCCGGAAACCGCCCAGCCGTTAACTAGTTTACCTTGCAAGCCAGGGCGCTTGGGAATCGGGAGTTCATAGTAGTAGCTGAGCACAAAGCGCTGCCGCGTATCGAACAGCGAAAGACTGCGAGCGGCCAATATCTCGG
>CAWBJB010000011.1:0-317057 GCA_963788945.1 Terriglobia bacterium
CACCCGCCACCAACCGGCCGCTGCACCGCACGGCGGCGGCGTTGCCGCTTCGGTCAACGGCAATTGTCAGGGGGCTTGCGGCTGCATGGTCAGGCAATCAGAACCTGCCTTCTGGAAACGTATCGAACGGATTGAAATCGCTGTCGCGCGATTGTACACACAGAGGCCGCGAAGCTGTAATGAGCCGAAGCTCTCATTGAGTGGTTTTGAGTTTAACCGCGATGTTACGACAACGATCGCGACGCAACGGATCGCCTATCATCAATGGACGAGGCAGATCTCGACGTCCGAACTGAAATCCCAAGCACACCTAAATGGCGGGTTCAGCAGCAGATGGGTTTAGTCAACTAGGCCGCGTTGGCAGCTGCATCGGCGTTGAACGATTTGATCGCGCCCGCTTCGTCGTCCTTCACATCAAAGACGGTGTACAGCTTGGTGATCTGCAAGACATCGTGAACTTTCTTGGTCAGGTTAAGCAACTTGAGGTCGCCGCCCTGTTTGCGCACCGTCGTGAAGGCACTGACCAGCTCGCCAATGCCGGAGCTGTCGATGTAGTTCACGTCTGCGAGATTGAGCAGGATCTTTGTCTGACCCTTGGAGAGCAGCTCGCGAACCACGTCCTTCAGGATCACGCTGCCCTCGCCGAGAACGATGCGCCCGCTGGAATCCACGATGGTGACCCCATTAGCCTGCCGGATACTGGTCTTCATGCTCACTGGGAAACCTCCTTGAACACCCTGATCTCGTGCGGCAGGGCAGTCAATCAGCAAAACTGACAGTGGACTGTTTAGGCCGACGCAGCCGCTGGCTCGGCATCTGCTGGAATCAAAGATATTCAAAAAAACTTTCCCCGTTTTCAGAAACCGATCGGCGTGTCGCTACTAATGAACATGCAACTGCATAATCGGCTGAAACAAGGAAAAATAGATTTGGCGAAGCTATGGCAAATATTATTACCCCTGGTCAAATCCCGGCGAAATCGATCGATCGCGCAGTGCTTGCGGCCTGCGCCGTCTATGGCCTGTTGTTGGTGGCGTTCTGGCTTGTGGCGCGCCATTTTGCCATCGAGGTCCGCATCCAGGGCCACATGGCTAGCAGTTTCACATCCTTCGCATTGCTGCTTGCCCCTTATTGGTTTTTTGGGTTCGGCGCAGCGGGAATGTTCCAACGGCTTCTCACCAACCGTGGCGTCCGAGTGCTGATTCCGGGACTTTTGCTCGTGCCCTACCTCATTTTTTCCGTGCCCCGCGGCGAGTTCCGCTGGGTGTATGCGGTGGTGTCGTTCAGTATTCCCGTTGCGATGGCAGCGCTGTTCGAGTTTCTGCCTCCGGGGGGAGTGCGGCCAGCGGTAGGCCAGTTGTGCTGGCAGGACGTCGTTGCGCTCGCGGTGGTTGGTCTGCGGTGGAATTCGGGTGGATCGGAGGAAGTTTCCCACATCCAGGACTAAGCGCGCTGCCGAAGATTCTGCTTGTTGATTCAACCCTTTATGCGTTCCTGGTAGTGCGTCGGCTGGAAGGGGTAGGTTACGATTTTCGCGCCCGCTTCCGCGACGTCCTTATTGGCCTGCGCGAGTGTGGTTTCTTCGCTCCGATTGTCATCGTGCTTGGCATAGGGATTGGCTTTATCGTGCCGCACGGTGGTATGCCTCCTGCATCATCGGCATCGGCTGCGCTGCTGGTTACGTTCTTCTTCGTTGCCATCCCAGAAGAATTGTTCTTCCGGGGTCTGCTCCAAAATCTGCTCGAGAAGCGTATTGGTTACCCTGGCTCGCTGTTCATAACCGCCACGATCTTCGGGTTCTCCCATTTCAACAAGCCGCTGCCCTTCAATTGGCGCTACGTGTTTCTGGCAACCATTGCATCTTCTACGGTCGCGCATGGCACGATCGCAGGCGACTGCTGCCTTCGGCAACCACCCACACGCTGGTGGATGTCATCTGGTCTTTGTGGTTTCGATGAACTGGATCTGGGGGATTTCAATGTCGGTAGTGCAGATAACCCAGACCCACCATCATGTGGTGAGTGACCGCATCCGGCACTGAAATCGCCACGCACAGGCCCAGGATGCTATGGACAAGCCCGAGTGCGTAAAGGTTGCGATGGGACAGGAAGAGAGTACACGAGACGATTCCCCAAACGAGAGTTGCCACCGCGAGCACAAGATTCGGAAGATGCGCTGTCGAAAACAGCACTGCGGCAGCAATCACCGCCGCGAATTGGGTGGGTAAGATGCGCAGCAGCCGGAGCAGAAAATAGTTTTGCAGGATGAACTGTTGCTCGAACGCCCACAGTAGATACCCAGCCATGTGCAATCGAAGAGACCCTGCACCGTGGAGCGGATGCAGCGTATGCAACTCGAAACCTATCCCAACCAGTAGACCAGCGAAAAGGAGGCCTCCAGCCGTAATCCAAAGCAAGCTTCGCAGGCCAGAGAGCCGCAAGCCTAACGTGTTCGCATCGGGACGGTAGACAAGAGTCGTTGCCAAAACCCAGGTGAACGCAATCCAGAATAGAAGGTGCTGCAGGGGCTTGGACGTCCAGATCACCAATTGTATGAGGCCGTAGCAAATTGCAAGCTCCACAAAGTCTCGGGACCGTAGCTTCGAAAGACAAGGCACAGTCAGATTATTTCATGGGGGGAACGAAATCTCCGTCAGGACCTTCATTAGCCGCCCGTCACGAGACTCGAAACTCGGGGGATCGCTCTTGAGCTGCTCAGTTGGCGCTCCTGAAAGTCGGTTCAAGTTCGCTGAGAGTCCCCGGATCAGCTCGGGCCGAATGAGCTGCGAAGCTATCAAGCCTACCTGCTGCGAGAGCGCAAGGTGACACCCGGTACGGCGGTAAACTGTGTGGCTGCTTTGCGGTTCTTCTTTATTAAGACCCTCAAGCGCCATCAGTTTCGGGAGTTCCTGCCCTATCCCAAAGACCGCCGCCCACTGCCAACTGTGCTCAGTCGAGAGGAAGTTGTTTGGAGTGCCGCCCGGTCAGTAATCCCATGGGCTCGAGACAACCAGAACTGCCGTGCCAGTATCATCGCAGGTGCCGCCCACGACTGCATAGGCCCCCCGAATCTCACTTCTGTCCCGGTTCAGCGTCCCAAGGAAAGTGACGGTGCCGTTGTCAGTCTCAATTTCAAGAGCCACGGAGGTGCCGATGATGAAGCTGCCCGAGGGAAACGTTCCGGGCGTGATCGTCCCCGAACTGAAGCAGGACGTACGGAAAGTAACTGTTCCGGTGATGCCAAAGCTACCTTCAGTGCTAGGAGTACCGTACTGAGCCTCGTCGCCTGCCATGTCGAATGTTTCTCCCCGGGAAGTCGTGAAGGTCCCCTTTAAGATGTTACCGATGAAAGGTATCCGGATACCGGTGACGCTTCCGTTGTCGCCGTTGGCACAGCCACCGTTGACAGCATACGTCCCGGTAAAGGCGCTGTCGGTCCCGTTGCGGGCGTCGTCGCGGATACTGCCGGTGAGAGTAGTGACCTGTCCATCGGCAGCCGTAGAGGTCAGGGAGACGTTGCTGCCAGTCAGCGTACCAGTCAGGCCGATGGTGGTCTGGCGATCAAAACACTTCGAACCGGCGACAAGCACTGCGCCGCTTAAAGAGCTGCCGGATTGATTAATCCCACCAGCAATCGTTGCGGGGGGCATCCCCGCCGTGGATGTTGTGCTGAATTGCCAATTGCCCGCAACGTTCGGGCCGGAAGATGGCGGAGGTGACGTTACCCCTCCTGCTCCTCCCCCGGTTGATCCTTGGTATCCCCCTCCCCCTTGGTATCCCCCCGCAACCGCAGAGTAGAAAACCACAGAGAAGAACAAGGATTGAAAGCGGCCACGAAGAGCGCGTCGATTTTTTCATGGAACTCTCCCCCGTATAGATTTTGGCGTTCATTTGGCGGTCCGCTCCGTTGCCTGCGAAGCTGGGGTTTCGAAAATCTCAGACAGGACGCGGCCTCTCATCTGACTCGGCTGAGGTATCCCGTACAGCTTCAGGATCGTCGGCGCAATGTCGAAGACGCTGACCGCGAACCCCATCACGTGCACGTCTCGCTTGATATCTGGGCCGATCGCAATGAAAGATCCGGGCACGTCATCGCCATCCTCGAAGTCGTGTTTGGCAATAATGGGAGTATTGCCGCCATGATCATGAGCGGAGTGGTAGTGTCGCCCGCTCTCCTCAAACTCCCGCAGAGGCTTGATGCCGTGGTCGGAAATGATGAACAGGTAGGTGTTCTTGTCCACATACTGCAGAATCTTTCCGAGAACCTGGTCGAAGGCCCGGTACTGGCTGGGGAACGCATCCACGCGAACGCTGTGCAGCTTGGGATCGTAGCCCGAATTGTAGGGCTGAATGGGATAAAGCCAGTGCCCGACACGGTCCTCGCAGGATTGAGCCAGCATGGTGAAGTCGGTGCGATGATGGCTCAGCAGGTAGTCGAACAACTTCGCCTGCTGAGCGCGCACTTGCGATACCTCCAGCAGCCACTCATCAATTACCTCTGCTTCCTTGCCCTTGAGTTCGTCAGCGGTCGGCATGCGCGAGCAATCAATCCAGAAATCGCCCACGTTCTTCTCCAGTTCAGACACCAAGGTGGGTGGATACACCGCCGCCCCGCCGTCCACCTCCGACAACTTCGGTGAACACAAGATCCCGTCCTCGCAGCCTTTGCCGCGGGTAAGCATGCCGCTGATCATGTAGCCGTTTAACGGCATGACCGGAAAGGTCGCGGGCACGTTCGCCATGCCCACCGTCACGCCATGGCCTGACAGGATCGACCAGAGTGGCTCCCGTTGGAGCATCGCGGTGCTGGCAGTCTTTCCCGCAACCACGAAACCGGTGATGCCGTTTTCCTCGGGTGGGGTGCTGGTGGCGATGGCGCTATAAATCTTTGGACAGTTCGGGCCGGAGAGGGTTCTCATCTTCCCATAGACACCACGCTGGATGACTTGAGCAAAGTTTGGAAGTTCGCCTTTTAACAGCAACGGACGCAAAATGTCCCATTCCATTCCGTTGACGCCGATCACGATGACGTGGGCTCGGGCCTCAGTCTGGCCGAGACACGGAATGACGCCCACCATCAGGATAGCAACCACGCAGATCAGGGAATTCAGAAGATTCCCGCCGCACCCCGTAACCGTTCTTGCCGTCATTATTCCCGCCCGTCTGGTCTACCTATTTGTAAAGCTCTGCCGAATTCAATTCTGATCCACCGCTCATAAGCACGCGACCGTCTTTCAGCATGACCCCGGCCGCAAGATCCCGGAATACTTCCATGCTTCCGGTTTGGGTAAACGTCCCGCGTGCGGCGTTGTAGATCTCAGCGGTGAAGCCGCTGCTGCCGCCACCAGCCACCAGAACAGTTCCATCGGCTAACAGAAGGGCAATATGGCCGGCGTGTGCCGCTATCATGGTTCCGGCTGCGGTAAAATGGCCGGCCACAGGGTCGTAAATCTCTGCGCTCGACAGGATATTCTTGCCGGCCAAGCCTCCAGTTAAAAGAACCTTGCCGGAACCTAGCAGGGTAGCCGCGTGAAGCGTACGCTTATTCACCAGATTGCCTGCCGCGCTGAAGGTTCCGGTTGATGGATCGTATAGTTCTGCCGTGGCCAGTTCGACTGTGGCGTTGGTGCCGCCAGCGATAAGCACCTTCCCGTTTGCCAGCAGAGTCGCGGTATGCAAGGCGCGATTCACCGCCATCGAACCTGAGGCTGTAAAGGTCCCGGTATTTGGGTCGTACAGTTCGGTGGTAGCGAGTTGCCCACTGACATTCCGGCCACCGGCGATGAGGACTTTCCCATTGGCTAGAAGCGTCGCGGTGTGGGAGTCGCGACCAACGCTCATGCTTCCTGTGGCGGCAAACGTCCCCGAAGTAGGATCATAGAGCTCGGCGCTGGCGTCATGTCCACCCGCTACCAGTACCTTGCCGCTGCTGAGCAGCGTAGCCGTGTGGGAAACACGGGTTACTGCCATACTTCCGGTAGCTGTGAATGTGCCAGTGCCGGCATCGTAGACCTCCGCAGAGGACAGCGGACAATCCTGGTAATAGAAATCGAAAAGGCAGGGGTCGCCTCCAGCTATGAGCACTTTCCCACTCTGAAGGAGAGTGGCCGTGTGCGCTTCGCGACCCGAAATCATGTCCCCGGTAGGCCGGAACCCACTGGGCAGAATGGTTACGGCAGCAGTCGCACTCTTAGACGTGTCCTGGATGCTGGTGGCGACCACGTGGAATAACCCGGTATTGTTTGGAGCTGTGTACTGGCCGCCGGCCGTAATGGCGCCACCCGAACTCCCCTCTTGCACGCTCCAGGTGACATTCGAGGTTGAGACATTATTAATCTTAGAATTAAAGATCCGGGCCCCCAGCGGCCCTAACACGTCGGTTGGTGGATTAACCGACACTACTATGGATGGCGGCGGGACAGGTCCAGTGCTGCCTCCCCCGCTGTTGCCTCCTCTGCTGCTGCCGCCCCCGCTACTGCCTCCCCCGCACCCAGAGAGTAGAACCAGCGCTGAAAGCAATAAGAGAGCGGCCAAGCGCTTCATAAGGGTCTCCAAGGCAGATTTTGGATTTCTTTGGGCCGATTATTGTTATCGCGCCTCTTTCGCGAGTCGCCATGGCTCCTTCTGTGTCTTCCGTTCGGGATCTTCCTCGCGAAAGGAGTAATTGCCAAGTAGGCGACCGGGTAGGTTTAGGTCCAGCAGCCCCCACCGGCGTCATGCGCTTGTTGCCACGTTTAGCAGTAGCTGGAGGCGGGAGTCCTGAGGCGAAACCGAGATTTGAGAAAGGTTTTTCCGAGCCGATGCCGAGGGGGTTATAATTCCGCCACTTAGCGCTGGGGGGCGTCGGTGGCCAGCGAATTTCAATTAGGTCGTTGGGTCGTCCGACCCAGCCAGAACGCCATCTCATGCAATGGCAAAACCACCCGCGTTGAACCAAAGATGCTGGAGGTGCTGGTTTGTCTGGCGGAGCACACTGGAGAAACCGTCTCCAAGGATCAGCTGCTTAGGCGGGTTTGGGGAGACACGTTTGTCACCGACGACGTGCTCACCCGCTGCATTTCCGAGTTGCGCAGGGTTTTGGAAGATGACCCTAAGGAACCGCACTTCATTCAGACGATTCCCAGGAAAGGGTATCGGCTGGTGCCGCAGGCCGAGCCGATTAAGCAAAAGACACTTCAGCGATACCTGATCGGTTCCCTCGTGCTTCTCGCGATTCTGGCTATAGCGATCACCTACGCCCGCTTCCCCCGTCCGCAATCCCCGATTCGCTCCTTGGCAGTCCTGCCCCTGGACAACCTGTCGGGCGACTCAACCCAGGAATACCTGGCTGACGAGATGACCGAAGAGCTTTGCGGACGCCTGGCCCGGATCCATGATCTGCGCGTCGTTTCCCGTACCTCGGTCATGCGCTTTAAGGGTACGAAGCTCTCAGTGCCAGAGATTGCCAGGACGCTTGGAGTGGATGCCCTGGTCGAAGGTTCGGTGATACGGCAGGGCAGCCGGATTCGTGTGCACGCCCAGTTGATTCGCGGCTCAACCGACGAGCACCTTTGGTCCGATGAGTACGACGGCGAGTTGGGGGACGTACTTGCTCTGGAGAGCGAGGTGGCACAATCCATCGCGCGCAGAGTGGAAGTCAAGGTCACCGGAGAAGAGCGTGCCAGGCTGATTGCGTCGCATCATGTCTCGCCTGAAGTTTACGAGAGCTACCTCAAAGCCGAAGATGAATTAGGCAATGGCGAATCTGAAAAGAGCATTGCCTCCTTTGAGGAGACGATCAGAATGGATCCTAACTTTGCCCCAGCTTACGTCGGTTTAGCATCCATCTATTCCGCCCGCGGGATCCTTCGTGCCGGCGTCCCGCCCAATGAGGTGCGTCCAAAACTGATCAGCGCGGCTCGGAAGGCGCTTGAACTGGATCCAGAGCTTGCCGAACCACATGTCCTGCTGGGAGAGACATATCAGCGACAATGGCAGTGGAGCGAGGCCGAGGCGGAATACAAGCGAGCCCTGGAGCTGAACCCGAACGATGCCAGGGCGCACGAACACTTTGCGATGTGGTTCCTGTGCCAGGGGCGGACGGACGAGGCCGTTGGGTGGGCCCAGCGTGCCCACGAGCTTGATCCGCTTGGAGGCGCCGGCAGAACGAATGGCTTCATATTGTTTCACGCCAGACGTTACGAGGAGGCTATCCGGGAATTGCGATCCCACCCGGACGATTGGTATCTGGCATTCCCGCTGATTGCCAACGGCCAACCGGACGAAGCGATTACGGTGCTGGAGAAGGCGCTCGCCGGCAGCGGCCGTGATTCGGCTACGATGGGCGTGTTGGTCAGGGCCTATGCGCATGCGGGGCGCCGTGCGGATGCGCTCCGCTTGCTCAATGAGTTGAAACGGCGGCAGCAGAAACGCTACGTTCCGTCTGCCGCCTTTGTGAACGCTTATCTGGGATTCGGCGACAACGAGCAGGCATTTGTCTGGCTCGAGAAGGCCTACCAGGAACAGTCAAACATTCTGGGATTGCTCAAAGTGCACCCCTACTTCGATCCCTTGCGCGGCGACCCGCGTTTTGCGGACTTGGTCCGTCGCGTCGGTCTCGACAAGCCTCGGTAGACCCCTTCGTGAATTGGAGCGGTGTGGCGTGGCTCGCGAATTGAGCCTTGTTTTTAGGCACTCTTTGTGATTACCTTGTCATCCCCATCGCGGTTCCAATCGGAGAGCCGCACATGAAAACATTCGTTCTATTGCTCTTCGGTTCAGCACTGGTAACACCCGGGATAGTCTGTGCGCAGGTTCCGACCGGTACCATTTCCGGAATGGTTATGGACAGTACTGGTGCGAGGATTTCCGGTGCCAGTGTCACGATCACGAACTGGGAAACCGGTTTGAAGCGCGCTGTGGCTACGTCGAACGTGGGGAACTACAGCGCTGCAGTGCTGCTCCCCGGGCCGTACGAGGTGGCAGCGGAGGCGGCGGGATTTAAGCGGTTCGTGCGACAAGCGACTGTGGAATCCGGAAACACGACCGACGTGAACCTGGTCATGCAGGTTGGAGCCAGCCCGGAAAGCGTGACTGTGAAAGGCGCCTCGGCCCAGATTCACTATGAGTCCCACCAGATTGATGGCATGATCGCCCGTCCTCAAATCGAGGGATTACCGCTCAATGGACGGAACTTCCTGGAACTAGCCAAGCTCGAGCCTGGGGCGCAGCAACCGACGCGGACAAGCAACAATCGCACGCTGGTACCCTTGCTGGGCTCCCCGGTGGGCCAGAATGGACGCGCAACCCGCGTCACGGTGGACGGTGGCAGCGTCATGGAGGTCGGGAATGGCGGGTCTGCCATGGGCTTCTCGCAGGAAGCCGTGCAGGAGTTTCAAGTCTCTACCGTCAACTTTGATCTGAGTACTGGAGCCACGGCAAGCGGAGCCGTAAATGTCGCAACTCGCTCCGGCAGCAACGAACTCCATGGTGCCGCCTTCTTCTTTTTTCGCGACCACCATCTCTCCGCCTATCCCGCGCTGGAGCGGGACCCGTTCAACCCCGATCCCTTTTTCCAGCGCCGGCAGTTTGGGCTGGATCTCGGAGGCCCCATCCGTAAAGACCACGCTTTTTTCTTTGGTACTTTTGAACGCACCGAGCAGCGCGGCGTTGTCAGCAACGAGATCCTAAGCCCGGACTTTGCTTCACTGAGTGGCGTCTATCCCAGCCCCACCTACGTAAATCAGGCCGGCGTCCGGACAGACTTCAAACTGAGTGAAAAGCAAGTGATGTTCGTGCGTTACTCGCGCGAAGGCAGCTTCTCTTTTGCAGGGGATGGGTACCCTTCCACGTGGTCGCGGCAGAATGAATGGGCTGACCAGAGCATTCTGGGATTGACGTCGCAGTTCGGTGCTGGAGTAGTGAACGACGTGCGCTTCTCCTATTTTTTCGTCAGTTTCGCCCAGCATCCGCCGCAGGCAGCGGATTGTCCCGGCTGCCTGGGAGTGGGTGCACCCTCCATCACGCTGGGACAGGACCTCTCCATTGGAAGTTCCTCCACCATCGCCCTCCTTGGCCGGCGCTATCACCTGAATGATGTTGTCAGCTGGCAGAAAGGTTTGCATCACATCCGCTTTGGCGGTGATTGGGAGACCTCGAGAGGCGGACGCACCAGCTTCGGTGACGAACCGGTTACCATGAATTTGTTTTCTCCCCAGGACGTCAGAGACTTCAACGCCCTGCAGCCTCCAGACCTCCAGATTCCCCTGCCGGCAAGTTTCCTCACCTTGCCGGAAATTTTGCAGTTGCCCCTGCAGAATTTCAGCGTTGGCATTGGAAATCCTTACGTGCCTCAGGCTGGATTCGGAAATGCTCGTGTTTGGCCCCTCGTTCACTTGTTCTACGAGGACACATGGCGCCTGCGCCCACGATTTGTCGTGAACTACGGCCTCGGCTGGACGTACGACGCTCCTGTTAACTATGACCTCCGCAAGCCGGACTACTTGGCGCCTGTTCTGGGCGCGGCAGGCCTGTCCCCATCCCGCAAGAACTGGAAGAACTTCTCGCCATCGGTTGGCTTCGCCTGGAACGTGCGGAATGACGGGAAAACGGTGGTCCGTGGCGGCGTGGGGATTTATTACGATTTCCAGACATCGGTCCTCATCGCAGATGAAGAGAGGGTTTCGCTAGGTCCACGCGGAGTCGGACGCGGCTACTACTTCAGCGGCGGTATCGGCAATCCCCTCCCCGATGTTCCGGGGGTGCCGCAAGGGACACTGCTGGATTTGCCGAATCCGACGCTATTCAGTGGCGTTACGTCGCTGCAAATTTTGCCCATCATTCGCTCGGATTTCGCGCAGGCTCGGGGTGATCCGAACAATCGTGACTTTTCCGTCACTAACATCGAGGCAGACAAGCAGGGTCCACTTGACGCTGCTGACCTGCCCAGCACCTCCGCGACACACGTAAGCCTCGGAGTGCAGCGCGAGATGGTTCGCGATCTGGTGGTCAATGCAGATTTTGTCGTGCGGCAATTCCGTCACACTGGCACGCCACCCGGTTTCCTCGATGTCGATCACTTCACCAGCGCCCGCGGTCCTGTGTTGCCGATCTGTTCCGACGCCCAGGCCAGCGATCCTAAGGCACTCTGCTCGCTCGGACCCATCTCTCTCACTTCCGGTATTGGAAGCGGGAGGTACATGGGCTTGCTGGTGCGGGCCGAAAAACGGTCGTCTCGCGGATGGCAGCTTCTCGCCTCGTACGCTTATTCGAGCATTGTGGGCGACAATTTCGCCACTGGCTTCAACAATGACAGCCCGCTGGACAACTACGGGCCGCGCGATCGCGACGTCCGGCATATTCTGACTGTCTCCGGACTTGTGCAACTACCCAAGCGCTTTCAGATGGGATTGTTCGTCACCTATAACAGCAAACCGCCATTCTCAGCCGTCCTCGGCGGCGTGGACCTGAACGGTGACGGCACGTACGACGACCTGCTCCCGGGCACGAAGGTAAACCAATTCAACCGTGGCTTGGGAAAGGGTGATCTACGGCGCCTGGCAGACGAGTTCAACCAAACGTATGCCGGGAAACAGGACGCTCAGGGCGGAGACATTCCTCCGATCACGTTGCCGTCAAAGTTTGAGTTCGGCGATTCATTCCTGACCCAGGATCTGCGTTTGAGCCGTGATTTCGTTTTTCACGAACGCTGGCGAATGACGCTGATGGGGGAGGCCTTCAATCTGTTCAACATCGGAAACCTCTCGGGCCGGAGTGGAGATCTGCTCGGTGCCGGGTTCGGGCAGCCTACCAGCCGAGTAACTCAGGTCTTTGGTTCGGGTGGCCCTCGGGCATTCCAACTAGCGGCTCGCGTCAGTTTCTGATCTCGCTTGGCGAGAGGAGTCCCTCCAAATAGTAATAGGCCATGCGAGCAACCCAGCACCAGTAATGTGGCGATTGCCGCGTGACGTGCAATGCAATCCGGAAGTTGTCGTTCGTCGATTAGTACCGACAAACGTTAGTGTTTTATCGCTGTGACCTGAAAGTTGCTGAGATGATTGTCTGTAGAAAGGATCAATTCATCAGACGTGCTGTCCCATCAGCACTACCCTACGAGGCATGGCGTGAAGGTAACGACTCGTCATGGAACCCTCTGACAACGTAACCCGCGATCGAGAGATCGGCATCGGAACCACGAGGGGATGGTGCAGCTGCTAGCATCAAGGTGGCCAGGGGCCAGGGTTGATAGCATGGCCAGCATATGCAAATTCCCGTAAGCGTCGTAACACTAGGGGAGCGGAAGATGCTATGCGCTCTTTTTGCAGTGGGTACCCTGGCTCGATAATCCTCGGTCATGGGCACATCAGGCTACCGGCGTACAGGGAAGGCCTAACCTATCGTGTCTTCTCAGCGGAACAGGGTAAGTCCGTACCGCTCCCCTATGGGGTAGTGAAGCCGTAAGGCGGATCGATGGCGATGCGGATAGCGGAACTGAGAAAAAGCGAATGCTGCCCTGTAATCGGGCAGATAGAGGTTGCGTTGCCTTTTTGGGACAACATTACTTCGCCGGAAACGGAGCAGACTTCTGGGTGGTGCTCAAACTCGAGAATTTTGCAGAACCAATACATGAAGCAAAGCAAATGACGACGGCGCAAGCTGTTGGTGCAGCTTCACACACGCCTGGTGGATTTATCCATCGCCGTGCGAGTTGGCCGCAAACCTGTATCGAGTAGGTCTTATTTTGTAATGGAATGAGGCTGCGTCCTTTTTTTAGGGGGCGTTATTGAGTGCTCGAGCCGGATGAAGGGAAACTTTCAAGTCCGGTTCTTAGGGGACTGAGCGGTCGCAAGGCCGCTCGGTTACCCGGCGAAGCGCGCATTTGAGAACGAGTGCGCGCGGACGATGCTCTGGCGCGCTTTCGATAAAACCGTTAGAAGGAAGCCGCTCGCGGGTGCGGCGGACGCGGGGTGCTATGGGAATTCAATCGATTTCTGCCTGAAAAGCCTTGCCAGACGGGGAGTTTAGCCAAAAGGTTGTTATTGATTCTCATCGATGTATAACTTCTCGCAGCCATCCACGTCATGCTACCCCCGGCGCCATCCGTTTTTCAACAGAGTTCCGACGCTGGTGTCTATACACGCGGTAGCGTCCGCCGCGCGAGCGGCTTCGTTCTGACGCGCTTGTGGGAAGCGACGAACGGCATTCCCAAGGCTTAACCAAGTCAAGTCACTTTCGCCACATCATCGGTTTGTGATCGCGTTGCATTCGCCCGTTAAAGTCATTGAAACCGGACTGCGCATGTGCCGTCCAGAGAAACGCCGGCAGATTGACGCCATTCGATCCCGAGTAGTCCGTTCTCTCCAGTCCACTTTGCGGACGAAATATTACGAAATACCGGCATCTTTGCGTATTTCGCGGCAAAAGGCGGGGCAGTTTCTCTGCGGTTTAGACTTGCTGGCGGAGTTCGCCGAAATCGAAACCTATGGAGTGGAAGTGTTCGGAAGTATCGCCTGTGACTTCGACGTGAAGCTGGATCGTGGTTAGAAAAAGATCCTCTTCGTATACGTTTCGAAACAAACTTTGCCGCGAGCGGGGTAACCTTCGATGTGGTCCAAATGCTAAGCCACATGCCTACCGGGAATCTTCGCTGAAACTGCGGATCAGATCCGCTCTTACCATCCCTGGGGCTTGCTAATGGATGAGGCTGCATTCCAGCCGGAAGCAGGCGAGGCTTACGATGCCGCGGTTCCGGTGTGCGAGAAGATCTCCTTCGACGTGCGGTTGCAAACAAGCCACGATGCAGTGATGTTTCAGGCCGTACAAACTGTGCGCCTATATACGTGCGGCTTGCAGAAGCCGCTGGCGAGATTGGGCGGAGTGCATTCTGCACCGACCAGATCGGAGATTTGGCAAGTCTGCAGGGAACGGAGCGTCAACAACTTACGAGGCACTTTCAGGAGCACTAAGTAGCATTTAGAGCGGTCAGAAACGCTTAATGGTCCTACAGTTGGTCCCACGCGGAAGGCGGGTTGGCACCCTTTGTTCTTGAACCGCGAACGGGTTCAGGATTCCTTTTCAGGTCTTACATCGTTGGTCGAACGCCCTTCCGCGGTCACCGGCTCGCGATGATGGCTGTTGCTCGCTGCAAAAGAGGAGTCTCACGGGGCAAACGCATAAGTCCATTTCACTGCGAAGCGAGTCTCGCGGATTTGCGGCGGATTCGCAGGTGCGATGCTGGCGAATTGCGTGCCTATGTTGTAGATGATGTATAAATCGCTGTCGGGCCGATAGTTGTACCGCAGGCGAACATTGGCACTGACTGCCTGAGCGTTCGACGTATCCACCTGAATTAGGCTCGTGAAGGTTAAGAAACGAGTGAACGAATAATTTCCCTGCAAGCTGGCCAGCGCGACCGAAAAATTGCCGTTCGGCAACGGCAATCGAAACCGGTCCCAGGTTTCGGATGCGGAAATCGAGAACTTCGCTGTCGGCCGGTAATTGGCCCGCACACGAAATTCATTTAAGTTCCCTCCGTAATACCCCCCAAATCTTTCGAAGAAGTTGTAGGTAAACCGTCGATCTTGCCCGGACCCATACGCCAGCTGATGACGGGCGAAGTGATACAAACCGTTGGGAATAAACACACTCTTGTAGATGTGAAAGGGCGTGGTAATCCGCTGCGTGAATACGTCCGCGATATCGTTGTCGGTGTAGGCCCCGTTATTGAATTCCGCGCGGAACGTGCCCTGCCATTCTTGTGTGGAGACTTCGTCGCGCGTATCGGGAGCATGGAGAATGAAACCCTCGAATTGCAACTCACGGACGGAAGGAATCTCGGGCCTGATCTTGAAAGTCAGATCTCCATACGTTTCGTTGGAATCGGTTCTTTCAATGAAACCAACCTCCGGGTTGAAATTGGGCCCAGTTTTTCGTCGTTCGACGATTCCATCTAGCCAGTTTGAGCGATACGACAGGGAAGCCCCTACGTCGCTGGCCCCACTCGGGTAGCCGGGTGACCGCGTTCCGGCCATGTGGGCGTCGACGAACCAGTCTTTGAAAAAGATGAGACGCGTGTCCACGCCGCCTGTTTGATTGAACTCATCCAGCGTGTTGCCCGATCTTTTATCGATCCCCATCACACCGATGTATGAACCGGCCCAGAGAGATTCTTTCAGTCTTGCGACGGCATAGTTGGCATAGGGATTGGGACCACTGGAGCGAGTGTCCACGTCCATAATGCCCACCTCTGTTCGGCCAAATGTCCCGGTCAGCTTAGCACCGCCATTGATGGGCACTTGTTGGCCGGTGATGGGATCAATTCCAATCTGGCGGCTGAAGAACAATTGATCCTGATCACCCATATCAAAATTAAACACGCCGGCATTTTCGAGGAAGAACTGACGCTTTTCCGGAATGAAAACTTTGAATGGTGTCAGATTGAATGGTTCAAGGTCCACGTCGGTGTCGGCGAAATCCGTGTTTCCCGTCAAATTCAACACGAGGTTCGACGTAAGGCCGTACTTCACGTCGATTCCGCCGGTCAGCGGAAACAGGGGGTCTTGTCCCGTTTGCTTGTCGTAGCGAGCCAGGCCGTACGGCTTAACGACGAACAGGCGTCCGCTTCCGATGTCCTTGATGCCCCGCAAATCTCCCGCCTCGGACACTTTTGTAATGCCAAACGTTCGGCGGTAGGCGCTCCAGAGATCTTCCTCGTTCTTTCGACGAATAAACCGTTTCAAATTAAAACCCCAGGTCACTTCGTTCGAATGGGTGAAATTGAGCGTCGTGAAAGGAATTTCGATCGTCGCCGTCCAGCCGTCGGAAGCGATGCGCGCCTCGGACGTCCACACTCCATCCCATCCCCGGTCGAAGTCGCCTCCATCGCTTTCGCCTTGCTCCTCGACAACCAGACCGTCGCTCTGCGTGCCCAGCGGATTGAGTTCGAATACGTACGCTCCGCGGCGGTCGTGATTCGAATCGATCAGAATTTCGAAGTGGTCGTCCAAATCCTGGCTTACGTCGCGGCGCAGTTCGGTCGCCACAATTCGCGAGGGCTCTGAGTCGCGACAACGGATGCCGAAGTAAACGGCGTGCCTCGTGTAGAGGATGCGTACTTCCGTCTCCTCGGTGGGCGGCTTGTTCTCGGATGGCTCTCGCTGGCGAAAATCAGTAATCGGCTTGGCATTGAGCCAGAGGGGATCGTTCAGGGTACCGTCGAGTTTTGGAGCATGGTCGACAGATACGGCCTCAGCTACGCGTGCTTCGGTCTGGAGACTTTGGGGCGATCCCGCCGGACGAGATTGCGCAACGCCCGCAGGCGGCGAGCACAGTGCGAAAACGAGACAAGCGGCGCAAGCGCAGCCGTGCCAATAATTGCGTGATTTTTTCACGTACCCTGCGCCCCCACGCAGAGCCATTTCAGTCCTCGAGTGTCGGCAGCAAATTATGACCAGGTACACAGGACGTGCCCGCTTTTCCGATTGCTACAGTGCAAATCAAGACCGTGTTCCCGGTCGTCATGCCTAACACCGCCTCGATGCTGCGCGTCTTGCCTCGGAGAGGAGTTCTCCGCTCCTCCTACGCGTGACCCAAAGACTCACGCCGATGAGTGGCATCGTACGCCATGTCCGCCCCAACTATCGTTCCTCCACGGGCTGAATCTTTACGAATTCTTTGTAGAGCAGAAGATCGTAGAGAATCTTCAGCGCCCCCGCGAGGAAGAAGGGCACGTTGATCCAGGAAGATCTCGCAAACATGAACCCGACGAACAGCGGGCTGATGGCCGCTCCCGTGGTGCGGGCCACTCCCGTAAACCCACCCGCGGCCGACCGCTCTTCGGCCGGAACGACCGCCATCGTATAGGACTGTCGTGTGGGAACATCCATCTGGCTGATGCTGAAGCGCAGAAGAAGCACAAGTACTGCGAGCGAGAGATTGGGCATTAGCGGCACGAGGACGAGAAGAATATTCGAAGGCAGATGCGTGATCACCATGGTGCGGATGAGTCCGATGCTCGACGCGAGGCGGGAAGCAAAAAGAGCAGAGATTCCCGCAAAGACGTTCGCCCAGAAGAAAATCGCCCCGAGTGCGGCGGGTTGGACGCCGAAGCGCAGATAAAACCAATACGCAGCGAAACTTTGCACGACGAATCCCCCGGCAAAGGAATCCAGAGCAAAGAGCCCCGATAATTTCAGAACAACGTTTCGTGACCGGGAAATTCCGAACATGTGCGCAACGCTGGAGGAACGCACCGGCCCGTTTGAAACGGGATTCACTTCCACGGATTTCGAGAGACGCAGAAACAGAAACGCCAGCGCAACTCCCAAGGCGGCATACAAAAACACGACGGCGCGGTAGCTCTGCACATGCGTCATTGCCGTGTGTTGCAAGACCTGCGTCAAACCGCCACCACAAAGTGCGCCCAAGGCAGTCGCCAGAGAGCCGGCGAGTGTGTACCACGCAAAGACTTCCGTGCGCGTCGCAGCCGGAACAATGTGGGAGAGGGCGGCTTGTTCGATTGAGAGAAACGGTCCCACTTCATTGCCGCTGGGACTGATGACACCAATCGTACCGGCGATGACGAGAAAGAGCAGGTTGCTGGTACACGCAAAAGCCAGACCCGCCGCGGTCATGAGAATCGAGCCGATGATCAACATGCGCCGCCGTCCGATACGATCCGCTCTTGTTGTCAGGTACAGCGAGACGACCACGTCGCCGACGAGGGTCAGCGTAAGAACGAGGCCCACTTGTGCCTCGGTGAGCCCTAGACCAACCAGGTAGAAGACGAGGATGACCGAGAGCGAGCCATACGCGAACAGACGCGCAAACCGGGTGGCGAAGAGAAGCCACCCGTCGCGCGACAGTGTTCTGAGCACACTCGGGATGAAATTCATCGTCGCCATTGGGTGAAAGACCGCAGCAATTCCCTACGGAGTCGTCACGGCCTCGTACACCACCATTCGCGCGACGGGCTTGCCGTTTTCTTCCTGTTCGGGCGTGTACACACGATGCGTTTTGAGATCGATCGCAAGAGTGTGCACGGCGTGCTGCACGCGGAAATCCTCTATTTTTCGATAGTGGCCCGCATCATCCTGGTGAAACACTGCAATCGCTCCGCTGTAGCACGCGACGTAAATGCGGCTCAAACCGGGGTCGAACTTGATCACATCGGGACCGCCAGGCATTGTTAGAAATGCAATCGGCGCGCGCTTGTCGAGATCGAAAACGGTCATTAATTCGTTTCCCTCACACGAAAGAAAGGCGCGATGGTGTTCCGGGTCCAGCGCCATGCCGTGGTTTCCTTCGCATTTCCCAACCGTATAGCGTCCAATCACCTGATCCGTCGCCGGATCAATGACCGCGAAAATGTTCTGGTCCTGCAGGTTGACGTAAACCTTCCGCGCCACGGGGTCGTATTGCGGCATCCCTGTCTCGCTGTCGAAATGCAGGGTCTTGAGGATTTCGTCCTTGGTCACATCGACAATCGCTTCCGCTTTGCCTCGCTCGTCTGAGACATACAGTTTGTGGAACGGAGCCGCGTATGTGCTGCCGTCCGGCTTCGCTGCCGTTTTCAACTTCTTGACGACCTTCATCTGCTTGAGGTCGACGACGCCAATGGTGTTGTCGCGCGCGTTGGACGTGTAGAACTTCTTGAGTTCCGCGACGTATTCGACGCCTTCGGCCCCCGGCGTGTCGGTGATCGTATCGACAACCTTGTTTGTGGCAAGGTCAATGACATATGTTTGGTCAGCCGCGAGATGCGCGGATATCAGGTAATGGTCGTCCGCGTCGATCGTGAGATAGTCGAAGCGTTTGCCCGGCGGTCCCGGAAGATCAAACTCCGCGACCTTCTCCAGCGTAGGTCTGTTTGCCGGGGACGGGAGCCTCGAAGCTTCCGTCATCGTCACAAGCCCGCACAGGAACAACAGCCACGTTTTCGTCATCGATCTCCTCGCAACACCCTTACTTCACCGCAACACGACTCATGGCTGCCTTGATGCCGCCGCCCACCGCCTCCGGTGTTCCTACCGACCAGAAGTGCATAAAGAACAAACGTGGCTGCTCAGTCAGCATGTGGCTATGTAGCGCCGTCACCGAAATCTGGTGTCCTTGCAGTTCGGAAATGACCGGGTTGACCTCTTCGGCGGTGAGCACGAAATCGCCGGTGGTCGCGAGCCGCGCGCAGCGACGTGGCCAACTGCACGGCTGGGCCGTGCCCCATGTAATGCGCGTAGAGCACTCTCGGCGATTCTTCCATGAGATGGTTGTGCACGGCTGAGATGTCAAAGCCTGCCGATCTCAATTTCGCGATCACGGGATTCAACTCGCCCTCGATCAGCACTTAATCGCCCATCACCATCGCGTTATCGTCGGTTCCGAGAAACGCGGCCCACGAGCCAAGCGTGAGGCCCGGCTTGATCGCGAGACCGTGCACGGAAACATGCAAATCGCTTCGCGGAAAACCAACCTTATATACATCGCCTGTCTTTTGGCCCGAGCGTCCGAGAACTTCGTCGATTGGACCCGTCGTAACTCCTTGCGCGCGGACAAGCGAGGGAAGCAACAAGAAACACAACACAATCAAACAGCGCAGTCTGGCAATCATCATTTTTCTCCTTATGAACAAGCAAATTGGTCAACCTGCTGGGAAACTCGTTTGGCCGTAGCGGCGGTCCTGCCATTTTCGTTTGTCGTATGGACCACGAACACTTCTCCTGTTGTGCTAAGAATGAGCCGCACTCGTCTTCACCTGCTGCCCCGGACGAATCGCATCGGTGGCATTGCGGATCACCTCATCGCCCGGTTGCAGGTCGCCAAAAATTTCGATATTGCCGCTCACGCTCAGACCAGTAACCACATCCACCCATTCGACTTTCCCGTTGCGTACGCGCTCGACGAACGTTCTCTGTTGGTCGTTAGTGACCGCGCTCGTCGGCACAAAGAGAGTGGGCTTCGCGCGGTGGACTGGCCATTGCACGGTGCTGTAGCTGCCCGGCGACAAGCGACCGTCCGCGTTATGGATGTCGAGTTCGATCGGCATCGTCCGACTACTCAATTCCACGTCATGCGAGATGCGCGCAATGGGGGCATGGAAGGTTTCACCGGGATGGGCGGGGACCGTGAACGCCACCTGCTGGCCGAGCTGCATTTCTCCTAGGTAAGCTTCGGGCACGGAAATGACGAGTCGCAAATGATCGGTATCGACAATCTGCACTATAGGCATCGTTCCAGCCGGGCCCGACGCCGGGCCCACCAAGGCGCCGGGGTGGAGATTTCGGGTCGTCACCACTCCGTCAAACGGCGCGAGGATGCTGAGATACGATTCCAGCTGCGCGACGCTGCGCAGTGCTTCGTGCGCGGAGGCAACATTGCTTTCTGCTGATTGCACTTGTCCTTCGTCCGCGGAAGTCGTTTGGCTTGCCACCATAACGTCGTTCTCCGCCACCACTCCGGGAGTTTTCGCAGCGGACGCCAGATGCAGGTACGTTCCCTTGTCGGAAGACAGTTTTGCCCTCGCCGTGGACAATTGCGATTCGGCCGCGCGGACTGCCGATTCCGCCTGCGCCCGTTGGGCCATGAGTTCCGGTGCGGAAAGCCGGACAATCAGTTCTCCCTTGTGAACACGCGAGCCGCGATCGACGCGAATCGTGTCCACGAACCCCGTGACCTTCGGATAGATACTTACGCTCTCAAACGGGATGAGTTGCGCCGGTAACGTGAACGTCGTCGCCAATTTCTGCGACGCCACCGCCACAACTTCCACAGTCTGCGCATCGGTTTGTGCCTGTTTGCTGGCAGCGGGCTGGGAATTTCCGCTGCAGCCGAAGATGAACAGCGAAAGTGTCAGGACACCGATTACGGTTTTCATGCATTCTCCACGTTGTGCGCGAACGGACTGTTCGCATCTTCCGGATCGAGCGAAGGCGATTTGAGCGAAGCATTTTTCTGAACGACGCCAAAGACCGTCGGCAACAGAAACAGAGTCGCAAGCGTGGCAGCGAATAGACCGCCGATGACCGCGCGCCCGAGAGGCGCTGTTTCTTCACTTCCTCGGCCAATCGCTAGCGCCATGGGAATCATTCCTGCAATCATCGCGAGACTCGTCATCAACACCGGGCGCAAGCGCTCGGCCGCCGCGGTCCGCGCCGCCGACAATGCGTCAGCTCCGTTTCGTCGATTCTGCTCGGCGAAGGTGACCAGCAGGATCGCGTTCGCCACCGCGACACCAATCGCCATGATCGTGCCCATGAAACTCTCGAGGTTCAGCGTCGTTCCGGTGAGTAGAAGCATGAAAATCGCTCCGATGAGTACAGCCGGAACGCTGGAGATGACAATCAGGGCGAGACGCAACGACTGAAAGTTCGCGGTAAGCAAGAGCAGAATCACCACGACCGCTAGAGCCAGACCAACGGCCAACTGGGTAAAGATCTGCTTTAGCGCATTCACCTGACCACGGACCTGGGCCGTCACACCACGAGGCGCCTGCCCTGCATTGGCGATCGCGCGATCAATCTCTTTCGCCGCCCGCGCAAAGTCGTTATTCCCGACATTGGCCGAGGCGAGGATCATCCACATTCCATTTTGCCGATCCAGTTCCCCGGGGACGGTCGTGGACTGGACGTCGGCAACTTGATTCAAGAGCGGATGCGTTCCGGTACTGCTGTTTACGGGAATCGTTTGAACATCCTTGAGCGAGGTCATTGCGGGTTGCGGGATCTGCACTTGGACCTGGTAGCTGACCCCGGACTTGGGATCGCGCCAATAGTTCGGCGCAATGAAACGGCTCGAAGCGGTCGACGAAACCACGGCTGCTCCGATGTCATTCGCCGTCGCGCCGAGCTGGCCGGCTAATACTCGGTCGACGTGCACGTTCACCGTTGGATAGTGCAGCGGCTCCTCAAATTCCACATCCCGCAATTCTCGAACCTTCGCGAGTTCCTGCCGAACGCGATTGGCATAGCTCAGCACGTCGGCATATTGCGGACCGGTGATGGCCACTTCGGCCGACGAAGGCGCTCCGAAGTTGAGGGTTTGACTGATGAGATCTCCGGGATCGAAGGAGAAATGGGTGCCTGGAAACTCTTGCGGTAATTTCCGTCTAAGGTTTTCTTCGAAGTCGCGCAGCGAAATCTTCGCCCCAGGATTCAGGCCGATATTCATGATGGCTTGCTGCGGCCCGCTGGTCCACAAGAACACGGAATTGATCGGGTACGACGAAGGCTGGACACCGACGTAGCCCAGGGTCAGGTCGAGATTGCCGGTCCCCGCCTCCCGCGTAATCGCGGCCAACACGTTCTGAACCAACGCCTCCGTAACCGCGACGCGCGTGCCATCCGGCGCATCGATACGCAAGCGGAATTGCGTCGATGCCACCGACGGGAAGATCTCCTCGGCCAATCGGGGCCCGAGCAATACGACAATCAGCAAAGCGACCAAGACATACGCGGCAAGCAGCAACTTGGGGAATCCCATGATGCGCCCCAGCGCGCCTTGGAAACGTTCGCGAAAACGGTCAAATCGACTTTCCTTCGAGTGTTCCGTGTCGTTCTTTTCCTGCTTCAGAATCCAATTGGCCAGCACCGGCACGAGAGAACTCGAAAGCAAATACGACGCGCCCATCGAAAACCCGACAGCGAGGGACAAAGGCACAAAAAGCGACTGAGCCGGACCGGTCATGAAAAAGGACGGCAAAAAAACGGCCAGCACGCTGAGCATGGCCAACAAACGCGGAATCGCTACTTCCCGGCTGGCGGCAAGAACCGCTTGCGCTTTTTTCTCTCCCTGTGCCAGATGCACATGGATGTTTTCCATAAGTACGGTGCCTTCATCCACCAGCACGCCCACGGCAAGTGCCAGGCCGCCGAGGGTCATGATGTTGATCGTTTGGCCGCTCAGACGCAGCAGCACGACCGCCATCAACAGGGCAAACGGAATGGTAATGACGACGATGAGGGAACTGCGCCAGTCGCCGAGGAACAACAAAATCATAAGTCCGGTAAGGCCCGCTCCGATCAAGCCTTCGCGGAGAACGGAGGAAAGCGCGGCCCGCACGTACTGCGACTGGTCGAATTCATAGGTGATCTTGATGTCCTGCGGAATGAGTGACTGGAAACGTTCGATGTTCTGACGCACTTCATTCACGACCGTGATCGTCGAGGCGTCCGGGCGCTTCGTCACCGGAATGTAAACGGTTCGCTGGCCGTTCAGCAGAGCATACCCCGCGAGGACATCCGATGTGTCCTTGACGCTGCCAACGTCCCGCAAATACACGGCGGCCCCGGTGCCCGCATGGAGCGGAATATCCAGAAGCTCGTTGATCTGCGTAACCGTGGAGTCCGTTGTGACCATCGCATTTGTCAAGCCTAGATCGACGTTTCCCGCCGGTTGAATACTGTTCCCGGTCGTCAGCGCCTGCACGACGTTGTCGGGCGACAACCCATAGGCGTGGAGCTTCTGTGGGTCGACGTTGATCACGATGGTGCGTTGATTGCCGCCAAACGGAGGGGGCGAGGAAACCCCTTCAAGGGTCGCGAATACCGGACGAACACGGTTTAGCGCCAGGTCCTGTATCTCCGACAACGTCCGCGATGGACTCGAAAAAACGAGATACCCCACCGGCAGGGTCCCGGCGTCGAAACGAATGACGAAAGGAGAGACGGTCCCCGGCGGCATGAACGCGCGCGCGCGATTCACGTAGGAAACCGTCTGCGCGAGCGCCTCGCTCATGTTCGTACCAGCATGAAAACTCAGCCGGAGCAGGGCCACGCCCTGAATCGACTTCGCCTCCACGCTCTCAATGCCGTTGATGTAAAGGAAGTGATACTCGTAGTAGTACGAAATGAACCCTTCCATCTGTTGGGGGCTCATCCCGCCATACGGTTGCGCGACGTAAATAACCGGCAAGTCCAGCGTAGGAAAGATGTCGATACGCGTGCGCTGCACCGCCAGAACCGACGAAAGAGCGATTGCCACCACGATAACGATGATCGTGATGGGACGCCGCAAAGCGAGACGAACTAGCCACATGGGCTACCGGCCTCCATGCGTTTTGTCATGGAGCAACTGCAAGAAGGGTTGCAAATCACCGTGCGATGCGGCAACCGCCGCCAGATTTTGCCAGACGGCGAGTCGCGCCAGCGCGTCGTCGGTTTCGGCCTGCACCAGCAAACTCTGTGCGTCCGCCACTTCCACCAGTGTCGCCAATCCCGCTTGGTAGCGCGTTCGCTCCTGATTCTCCGTGGTGCGCGCGGCCTCTAGTTCCAGCGGTGTGTTCTCTGCGACCTGCCGTGCCCCTTCGAGCGAAGCCTCGGCCTTTCGCAGCTGGCCCGTGAGATCCTGCAAAGTCTGGTCATAGCGCGCCGCTTCCGCGCGTTCGTTGGCTGCCTCAATTGCCCTTTTCGATCGGATCGTAAAGATGTCGAATATGGGAAAGGTCACGCACACGCCGGCGGCCCAATTGCCCCGATCCGGACCCAGACCGTTCGAGCCTCCGAGAAAATTCCCGGCGGGGTCTACACCACTACCGCGCCCGTATACCGAAGACTGCAGATAAAGTTTTGGGTAGTACGCGCGGTCGAGCGCATGGACCTGCGCCTGTGCTTCCGCAACGCGAGCGTGCTCCACTTCTGCGCCGGGATGCGCGGTGAGGGCCGTCGTTTGGGGAGATGTATCGGGAGGAGGTTCGTGCAACGAGTCTTCGCGAACGTCCACGGAAGTATCCGGCATGCCGAGAATGTCGGCCAAGATCGCGCGACTCACCTGCTCCTGCTGCCGCGCTCGTGCCAGGTTCACTTTCGCGCGCGCCCATTCCGCATCCGAGCGCGAAGCATCCGCTCCGGCGCGAAGTTGATTGTCCGTCAGTACGTGCACCGCTTTGCTGAACGTCTCCCGCCGCTGTACGTCTGCCTCGGCAGCATGCACGGTTCGTTCCGCCGCCAACACCGTCAGATATGCGTTCACGGTCGCGACCGCCACATCGAGGCGCGTTAAAGATGTCTCGGCGACGGCTCGATCGCGAACCGCCCGCGCCGCATCGACCTTGGCCCCGCGGTATCCGAAATCCAGCGGCTCCCAGGAAAACAACAGTCCAGCCGCGCTGCCCCATGCGCTGCGACCAGAAGTGGAGGCCGGCACGGGTCCGGAAATCGGAGCGATAATCGATTGGGGGAGCAGCAATCCGGTGATGTTGTTGTCCGTCGCTCGATTCGTTTGCCAGATCGTGTCGGCCCGTGGCAGATACGTCGTCCGCGCCAATCCCACGCCGGCTTGGGCCGCCGTAGACCGCTCAAGCGAAGCCCGCACGGCGGGATAGTGCTTAAGAGCGAAGTCCACTGCTTCGTCGAGCGTCAGGGTTTTCTTACTCGCTTCCGGCGTTTGCGCTTGTGCGCTCGGCCCGAAAGGCCACGCCAGAAGTAAAGCGAGAACCAGCCATCCGAAGTTCCTGCGACAAATGTTCAACACGATCCGCTCCAATTCAGAAACCGCCAGTCCACGTGCTCGCTCACGCGAGCGAGTGATACAGACCCTCCATCAGTTGCATGCCGCGATCGAGAAGTGCCTGGTCCGACAACCCTTGTCGGGCCCAGCCCTTGAGTACCTCATCGACGCCGTAACCTTCTTTGCGGCCGAATTTGCCGTCCGCCAGATCCGCGTCGTGAATGATTTCGGAAATCACGCTCACTCTTCGGTCGCGAATCTTGAACTGTTTTTGCAGCGTCTCGAACGAACAGTCGTCGCCGCGATGGCCGAAGCCTCTCTCGTGGAACATGTCGAACGGTACGCCTTCGCGTGGCACCTGATCTTCGGGCGCGAAGGCAAACCGCGCTTTGGAATCAATGAAGCGCCGAATCAGCCAAGCCGATGCGGAACGGTCGACGCCCGGCCGCGGTCGCGTTACCCACACACGGCCCTTGTAGTCGCGCGGACGAATCACAGCGAATACCGGAGCCCGCGTCGCCACACGCGCAGCATCGGCGCGTGCGAACAGTTCACCGACCCGCTTCTGCAGCGGGCTTTCAAAAAAATCAACCTCGACGATCTCCTGGAAACGGCTCCGTAACCGGCTCAAGCGCCCCACCGCCTGCTTCTGCGGCGGCAGGGAAGAAAATTCCTGCAGCTGGCGAATCAATTCCCGGTACTCACATGTGCGGGCTTCTGCGAATCGCTCGACCAACTGCGGCGTCGAAATGTTGTCGATCGACTGCACATGGACGATGGAAGCGTCGCCTTTGTATTTGCGAATGGCCGTGGCCAACCACTGGAACCGCTCTTCGTTCACCGGATTGTTGGGCAGCAAGTACCCGGAATTACCCAGCGGCACGGTGCCGTAGCGTTGCAACTTTCGCCAGATCTCGACACGCTGACTCGCCTGTTTCGTCGGCAGCGTGAACGTCAACAGAAGCCACGCGGCTTTTGACTGTTTCCGTAGAGTCATTTCTATTCGATGTTATAGTTCTAACTAGGCATAGTCAAATCGGAACAGCAAACTTTACTTTCGGGAGACACGCGGGAGACATCACCGGCGAACGGCGGTGCAGACAAGGACTGCTTCGCGGTTTTTAAGGGGAAGACCCTACGACTTCATTGCACCGTGCTTGGGGACGACGACCTTTGCCCAACCTCGCGCAACTGCTCGCGCAAGGCGTGCTCTTGCGCCGCCAACGGCATGAATTCTTCATGAAAGAATTGCACTCGCTCGTTCTCTGGCAGGATGGCGCACTGCTCGAAGCTCTGCAGGATTGGAGCAGACAGGCACCGTACCGGCAGATGGGTGACTGGGTGTTTGCTAGCCCGGGTATGGACGGCAAACAACCGTACTGGCCAGAGACGCCGCTAAAATGCTACGTGCATCCCGCTGCGAAGCGCGTAGGCATCACCAAGGCTCTGGGATGGCATTCCTTGCGCAGGACGTTCGCAACGCTCTTGAAAGGCGGCGGTGAGGACGTAAAGACGGTCCAGGAACTGATGCGGCACGCAAGCAGCAGACTGACGCTGGACGTGTACGCACAGGCTTTGACCCCGGCTAAACGGGCAGCACATCTGAAGTTGGTTGGATCGATTCAGCCAGCGGCCTACCCCATGATGCTGTCCGCTTCTGGACACGACCTTTTCACGAGCGAACATCTCTATGGTCCCTATCACCCTAGATTCGAACCCGCTGCGCCTTTGCATTCCACGGTTTACAGTCCTGTGCGGATGGTAGGAAAATTGCTATTTCGAATAGTGGACTTGTGGGGTTTTCGTTTCGCAAGAGGAGTTGCGTGATGGCTGGACTATCTCAAGATGTTCGTTATGCAGTACGCCAGTTGCGCAAGTCTCCGGCTTTTACGATCAGCGCCCTCCTAACCCTGGCCATGGCCATCGGCGCCAACGCGGTCGTCTTCAGTGTGATGAACGGTCTGATCCTGCGCCCGCTAAACGTGCCTGAGGCGCAGAGCCTTTATGCCGTTGAACGGTCGAGCGACAAAGGCACAGATCAGTCGTATCTCAACTATCTGGACATGCGCGATCGTAACCGGGGCTTTGAAGATCTGGCAACTTACAGCATCCCTCAGGTGGCCCTGGACACCGGCGAAGGGCCGTCGGCGGTTTGGGGCGTGGAGGCGAGCGGAAACTATTTCGACGCGTTACACGTTCATCCTTATCTTGGGCGCTTCTTTCACTCCTCCGATGAGCATGGCCCGAACAGTGCTCCTTACATGGTGCTGAGCTATTCCTATTGGCACACACATTTTCACGAGGATCGCGGTGTGGTCGGCCGCGTCGTCCAGGTCAACAGGCATCCTTTCACCATCATTGGCGTAGCGCCGCGGGAATTTCATGGGACGTTGGTTTTTTTCTCTCCCAATTTCTTCGTTCCGTTGGTGAATCAGGAGCAGATCGATGGAGCAGGAAGCCTGAACGATCGTGGGAGCCACAACGTTCAAATGGTGCTGGGACATCTCAAGGCCGGGGTCACGCCGGCGCAGGCAATCGTGGATCTGAATTCGATTGGCGCCTATCTGGAACAAAGTTATCCGAAAGACGAGCGGCAAATGAGCTTTGCTTTGGGGCGGCCAAGTCTCCTCGGTGATCAGTTTCTGCCTCCGTTCAAGGCGTTCCTTGCGGGATTGATGCTGCTGGCAGGACTCATCCTGCTGGCCGCCTGCGCCAACCTGGGCAGCCTATTTGCCGCACGTGCTGCCGACCGTTCCCGCGAAGTGGCTTTGCGGCTCGCGCTCGGTTCAAGTCGCAAACGTATTTTGCGGGGTCTGTTTGGTGAAGCGGTGCTCCTTTCGCTCGTTGGTGGCGCCGTCGGACTCTGGGCCGGCGCGGCTTTGTTACGCTGGTTGAGCGAATGGCAGCCATTCGGCAACTTCCCCGTGCACGCACCGGTAACTCCTGATGCAACCGTTTATGGCGGCGCTCTCCTGTTGAGCCTTATCAGCGGATTCCTTTTTGGCGGAGTTTGCATTAGCCAGGTGCTTCGCACCAATCCATACGAGGTCGTCAAAGCGGGATCAACGGCTGGAGCTGGACGGCGCATCACTGCTCGGGACGTTCTGCTCTCCGTGCAGATTGCTATCTGTGCGGTGCTGGTCACTTCCTCGATGGTTGCCGTCCGTGGCCTGTCTCGTTCTCTGCACGCCCATTTCGGGTTTGAACCGCAGAACGCCCTGTTGGTGAGCTCCGACTTGCACATGGCAGGCTACACTGGCGATCAAGTACCGCCCATGCAGAAGCGCATGCTAGATGCCGTGGCCGGGATTCCCGGCGTGGAATCAGTTGGATTGAGCGATCCGCTCCTTTTAAACGATACCGAATCGTCCGATGTCTTTAGCGACCAAATGGCCGATCTGCGGTCCGCAAATGCCGCCGCCAATGTTTACATATTCCACGTCTCCCCCGATTACCTTCGCGCTGAAGGCACCATGTTGCTCAGTGGCCGGGATTTCACCTGGCATGACGATAAGAGTTCGCCACGCGTCGCTGTCGTGAATCGCGAGTTTACGCGCACAATCTTCGGCTCCGCCGAAAATGCAATCGGCGGCTATTTCAAAATGCCGGATGGAACTCGCGTTCAAGTGGTGGGCATAGCGGAAAATGGGAAGTACAGCAGTCTGACGGAAGATCCCCACGCGGCGGTCTTTCTTCCCATTCTGCAATCACCTTCCGGCACCGCCTATCTGGTCGTCCGGTCGAGCCGGGACACCCGACTTCTGGGCCCGGCGATACGGAACACGCTGCACCGCTTGGATGCGGCCTTGCTGGTTGACATGGAAACTCGCTACGACGAAATGGTCACCGTCCTATTTCCCGCTCAGATGGCAACGATCACCCTAGGTGTAATGGGCGGAATGGGTGCCCTACTAGCGATCACGGGCATCTTCGGGATGGCCGCATATTCCGTCAGCAAGCGGCTGCGCGAGTTAGCCATTCGCGTTGCCCTGGGCGCGCAGCGTAAGGAAGTGTTAAAGGCAGCCTTGGGACGCGCCTTCAGGTTGCTAGCTTTTGGTTCGGCCGCTGGGCTGCTGCTGGGAATTCTGGCCAGTCGGGTGCTTGCTTTCATCGTGTATCAGGCGACTCCTCGGGATCCCATGGTATTGGCTGGCGTTGTGGTCGCCATGTCGATGCTGGGCCTAATCGCTACGTGGATTCCAGCACGACGCGTGCTGTCGATTGACCCGATGATCTTGCTTCGTGAGGAGTGAACTCGCCCCCAGCAAAGCATAAAAGGTGTTCTTAGACTGGAGGGACAGAGTCGCGAGTCTATCAACGTTCCCCGCAATTGTTCACTCAATCAGTTCTTGCCATCAGACCACTGCAGGCCGTGGTGAGAGCCTATGCTCTCAATCCTCGACTTCTGTCAACCCAACAATGAGCATTGGTTTAACGCTGCGTTTTGCCTCATTCTCGCAACGCTCGTGCTGGATCTGTACCAGCGGCGCGCAGCGCGGGAATCAAAACCGCCGCTAATGAACTGATCGTGATCACCAAGAATGCCGAACCAAAAGCAACTGGGTCGCGCGGGCTCACTTTGTAGAGGAGATTCCCCATGAGCCTCGTAAGCCCAAGCGCTGCCGTCGTGCCAATAACAACTCCGGCTGTTATCAACACGAGGCCTTGTGAAAGTACAAGCCGCAACAGGTCTCCGGCGCTCGCACCTAGGGCGATGCGCAGTCCCAACTCCCGAGTGCTCTGATTCACAGCGTACGAAATCACGCCGTACAGCCCGATTGCGGCGAGCAGCAGCGCCAAGCCGCCGAGAACGCCGACGAGTGTCAAGGCGACCATTTGCGGCGAAGTGGAGCGTTCGAGCTGTTCCTGCAGGGTGATGACTTCGTAGGGAGCGAGGTTGGCATCGAGTGCGTGCACTTGGCGCGCGAGAGCTATGGCCATGGTTTGTGGAGCGACGGGTGTGCGGATGTTCAGCACGCTGGCGCGGAGCGAGTTTTGCCGCACCGGCACGAAGAAAAACGGCGTGGGGTCCTCGCGGACGCTGGAATACTTCGAGTCCTTGACGACTCCGACGACCCGCAGCCAGCGTCCCTTGAATTGCAGACGCTCGCCGAGCGGATTCCGGCCGTTCCAGTACCGCTGGGCCATGGTTTCGTTGACCACGGCGACGGGCGCGGCTTGTTCGTCATCGGCACGCGTGAACTCGCGTCCGTCAACGAGCGGAATGCCCATGGTGACGAAATAGTCCGCGCCGACTTCGTTGTACTCGACTGTGGGCGATTCTTCTGGCGGCGGCGCGTAGCCGTCAACCACGATTGGCGCAGAGGCAGAGCTGACATAGCTGAGCGGAGTCATTTTCGCGAAGGCGGCCGACTCGACGCCGGGGAGTGCACGGACACGCTCGAGCAGCGCGTCCTGAAAAGTCTGAGCGCGCGCGGGAGTGTAGCCAGCGGAAATCAGGTCGATGGCGGTCTCCTGTACGCCGCGCGTGGTGAAACCGGGGCTGGCGGTGCGAATCTTTAGCAGGCTTTGCATCAGCAGGCCTGTGCCGACGAGCAAAATAAAGCTGAGCGAGACTTGCGCCGATACCAGGCAGGAGCGAGCCCAAGCGCGGCCGCGACCACCGACGACCGCGGCGGATCCCATTTTCATGGAATTGGCCAGATCGATTTTGCCCGTTTGCGTGGCGGGGACGACGCCCAAGAGCACGGTGGTCAGTAGGGAGACACCGGCGCTAAACGCGAGGACGCGCCAATCGAGTTCGCCCGGCAAATGCATCTGCACGCCGGCGCGTGTAGGGAAAAGCAGCACCAGCAAATGGCGGCACCAATACGCCACTAGCAGTCCTCCCATGGCGCCGAAGAGGGAGAGCACCAAACCTTCGGTGAGCAACTGCTTCCACAGGCGCGCGCGCCCCGCGCCTACGGCGAGACGCACGCTCATTTCGTGGCGGCGAGCGAAGGAGCGCACCAGGAGCAGGTTCCCGACGTTCGCGCACGCGATGAGCAGGACAAATGTTACGACGACCAGCATGATCTGGAGCGTTGGCAGCAAAGTGGCGGCATTGTTGAACGGCGTTTGCCATAATGGCCAGAATCGAATGCCGCGGCCGCGATTGGTGGCGGGATACTCGGCTTCGAGCCGGCTGGAAATTGCGGCGAATTCCTGCTGGGCTTGCGTAGCGGTTACTCCGAGCTTAAGCCGCGCGTAAGCTTCGATCCAGCGCGCGCCGCGATCTTCGAGCTTGTATCCGCCGGCCTCGAAGATGTCCTCCATCGAAACGGTCACCCAGAAGTTCATGCGCCAGCCGACAAAGGTGCCGTAAAAGCCCTCGGGTGCAATCCCGACGATGGTGTGCATGATGCCGTTGAGGCGCTGCGTTTTGCCGATGATTTGCGGATCGCCATGGAAGCGGTCTTGCCAAAGCTGGTAGCTGATCACCACCACGGGATGCGCGCTTTGGCCCTGATCTTCGCTCGGCAAGAAGCCGCGGCCGAGGATAGGGTGTACGCCGATGGCGTCAAAGTAATTGGCGGAGACGATGCTGCCAGTGGTGCGCTCGGCGCGATCGCCGATGCTGAGCGTAGTGCCGGTAATCTTGCTGACGAAGGCCGTTTCGCAGAGCGTGCAGCTTCGCTGGAGGTCCTGGAAATCGGGCCAGGAAAGCGGAGTGCCTCCGGCTTCGCCGCGGGACGTGCCACCGATGGCGACCAGCCGTTCCTGGTGGGTCACAGCGGGGTAAGGACGGAAGAGGATACCTTCAATCCAACTGAATACGGCAGCGTTGGCGCCGATGCCTAGGGTGAGGCAAAGAATCGCTAGGAGTGCAAATCTTGGGCTGCGGCGAAGCATTCGAAAGCCGAAGCGGAGGTCCTGAAGAAAGGTCCTGCCCAATTCCTGCCCACCCATCGTCGCTGCTCCCCTTTGTGCGCGGCGTGCCTCAAACGGAGAAACATGTTTATACGCATGTGACGCGCCACATCATATTTATCCGGCCTCATTGTGGCAGTGCGAGTTTTGAAGATACTCTTGTTGCTGCCAGGGGACAGGTGTCCGGAATCGGAAAACACCGTCCGAAAGTGAACAGAGTTTCGGGTACTGAAACCGGATTGGCAGGTCGCACCCTGTCCATTTCTGGACGGCCGATTCCGCAACTGAACAATCGTCTGTTCTCACTATTTTCTGGTCTAGAGTTTTCAATCAAATAGGAATCGTCGTTGTGGCCAGATAGCTGCACGTTTTTGCGGTGCATGGATATCGCCCGGCCGGAGTTCAAGCAGCAAAAGCGCCGCCGCCAGATCCTTTGGGGGATGGCTGGTTTGGTGTGCCTTGGCGGCATGACGGTAGGGGTCTCCAGACTAAAGCCAGCTGCCCCCGAAGTGGAGCGCAGCACAGTCTGGACGGACACCGTCAAGCGCGGGCCCATGCTCCGGCAGGTCCGTGGCCTGGGCTCCTTGATTCCAAGCCAGGAGTTCACCCGTCAAATTCCCGCAGAGACGGAAGCGACGGTCGTACGAATTCTCAAACTCCCAGGTTCGCAAGTGAAGGCAGACACCGTTCTGCTGGAAATGAGTAACTCGCAGGTGGAGCAGGCAGCTGTAGATGTGAGGCTTCAGTTAAAGGCTGCCGAAGCCGAATATCAGAGTCTGCGTGTGACGCTGCAAAGCAATCTGATGAATCAGAAAGCAGGCGCAGCGACGGTAAATTCTGACTACACGCAAGCCAAGCTCCAGGCTGACACCGATAAAGCGCTTTATGACCTGGGCGTGATTTCCGGCATGGCTTACAAGAATTCGAAAAGTAAGTCCGACGAACTCACCACCCGCAACAACATAGAAGGTGAGCGGCTCGATATAAACCAGAAAGCCATCGAGTCTCAGCTCGCTCAGCAGCAGGCCAAAGTAGACCAGATGCGTGTATTAGCCGAACTCAAACAGAAACAGTTGGACGCGCTCAAAGTCCGCTCCGGGATCGAAGGCGTGTTGGTGGACTTGCCGCTGCAAGTGGGGCAACACGTGACGCCGGGCACCATGTTGGCGAAGGTTATTCAGCCGGATCACCTGATTGCTGAATTGAAGGTTGCAGAGACCCAAGCGCGTGATGTTCAGATTGGCCAGCCGGCCGTGGTAGACACGCATAACGGAACTGTCGACGGCGAAGTGATGCGCGTCGATCCTGCCGTGCAGAACGGAACAGTCACGGTCGACGTAAAGCTCATCGGGGAACTTCCCAAAGGTGCCCGCCCCGACTTAAGCGTCGATGGCACGATCGATTTGGAACGCCTCGACAACGTTCTTTACGTCGGGCGACCCGCCTTCGGGCAGGAGAACAGCACGATCAGCCTGTTCAAGCTTGACCCGGATGGCAAGGGTGGAGTTCGAGTCCCGGTAAAAGTCGGGCGAGCTTCTGTGAATTCCATTCAGGTATTGGAAGGTTTGCACGAAGGCGACACCGTTATCCTTTCGGACATGTCGCGCTACGACAATACGGAGCGCGTACGGCTTGACTAAAACACCATCGAGGAAGACTTCATGACCGACCCAGGACAACCACTAATTCAAATCGAAGACTTAACCAAGGTCTTCTACACCGATGAGATCGAAACCCACGCGCTCTCGGGCGTGCATTTGGGCATCCGTAAAGGCGAGTACGTCGCGATCTCGGGGCCTTCGGGGTGCGGTAAATCAACACTGTTGTCGATCATGGGTCTGCTCGATACGCCGACTGGTGGAAAGTATCTGCTGAACAGCGAGCCAATCGAGAATCTGGACTTCGCGCAGCGCTCGCGTATTCGTAATCGCGAAATCGGCTTCATCTTCCAAAGCTTCAATCTGATCGGCGATCTCACGGTATACGAGAACGTCGAGCTTCCGCTGACCTATCGACAGAAGATGCCGTCGGGCGAGCGGAAGAAGCGAGTGATGGAATCGCTGGAGCGTGTCGGAATGGCGCACCGGGTGCGGCATTATCCCTCGCAACTCTCTGGAGGTCAGCAGCAGCGCGTGGCAGTCGCTCGCGCGCTTGCTGGTCATCCATCGATTCTGCTCGCGGATGAGCCTACAGGGAACCTCGACTCGCGCAATGGCGAAGCGGTGATGGCGCTGTTGCACAACCTGCACCACGAGGGTGCAACCATTTGTATGGTGACGCACGATCCTCGCTTCGTGAAGCAAGCAGAGCGAGAGATCCATCTGTTCGACGGCAAGGTCGTTGCGGAAGACGAACTTAAAAAGCTGATGCAAGAGGCAGGCGTGTGAACGGCTTGATTCAAGATCTTCGCTACGCAATGCGGCAACTGCGAAACAATCGCGGGTTCGCCTGCACTGTGATTATCGTTCTAGCGCTCGGAATTGCTGCCAGCCTAGCGATGTTCGGCTTTGTTGACGCGGCCCTCATTAGACCATTGCCCTACAACCATGCATCGCGACTTGTTGCGATTGATGAGACTTACCCGACGAGCCCAAGTTCGTCCTCTTCGCATTCCGAAGTTTCGTACCTTGATTTCCTCGATTGGAAGGTCCGCAACAAGGCCTTTTCATCGATGGACGCGTATGCCTTGAATGGCGGATTTACTCTTAGCGCCGCAGAAGGAGCACAGCAAGTAACTGGTGCTCGCGTTAGTGCAGGCTTTTTTCACACACTGGGTGTGATACCGATGCTCGGACGGGACTTCTTTCCCGGTGAAGATGTAGCTGGCGGACCCCGCCCTGTAATCCTTAGCTACAAAGTCTGGCAGAACCGATTCGGTGGAAGAAAGGAAGCACTTGGGCAAACGATCACGATCAATGGAACTCAGCGCAGCATCGTTGGAGTGCTGCCGCGCGAGTTTCATTTTGCTCCGGCGGGAGCTGCGGACTTTTGGATCACGCTAAACGCGGGTGATCCATGCGAAAGGGATCGTAGTTGCCATAACCTCGGTGTCATCGGGTGCCTCCAAGATGGTTCCTCGCTCGCAGCCGCGCAGGCGACGATGCAATCCGTCGCGCAACAATTGCAACTCGAGTATCCGGATTCCAACCGCGACGAAACCGCAGCGGTAGTGCCGCTTACTCAGGCCATTACCGGAGATGTCCGCCCCATCCTCCTGATTCTGCTCGGCGGCGCCTTGCTGTTGTTTCTGATCGCCGCGATCAACAGCGCAAGCTTGCTACTGGCCCGTTCCAGCTCTCGGAGGCGCGAAATTGCGGTCCGGGGAGCCCTGGGAGCATCGACAATTCGCTTGATTGGCCTTTTCACCATTGAGGGCTTAGTTATCGCAATTTTCTCGAACTCGCTCGGACTCATTCTGGCCGACTGGGTGTTGCACGCTCTCCCATCGCTTATCCCTCCCGACATCCTGGGTAGCATGCCATATCTCCGAGGGCTAGGCCTCAATTGGCATGATGTAGCGTTTGCGGTCGTAGTCTTCGCAGTTGGTGCGATGTCGTTTGCAGGTGTTCCCATTTTCCTGATATCGCCCTCACACTTGCACGATGGTTTAGCGGAAGCGAGTCGAGGATCAAGCGGCATCATTTGGCACCGGGCGGGGCGCAAACTTGTCATGATCGAACTTGCGTTGGCTACGGTCCTTCTGGTAGCTGCCGGCCTGTTAGATAAAAGTCTCTATCGCCTTCTCAACGTAGATATCGGCATTCAGCCCGACCGCCTCGCAACACTGCAGGTAACGCTCCCCAGGTCGAGGTATTCAAAGGACGAGCAGATTGTCGCGGTTCAACGTGAGATCGTGCGTCGAATCACGGGGTTGCCTGGCGTAAAGTCAGTCGGAGTTGCTAATGCGCTGCCGGTAAGCTCGGGATGGGGATCAACCTGGTTTGAGATTTCAGAACGAGCTGACCATCGTGAGCACAACGAGGCTTTCAACCGGCAGGTAAGCTCCGACTACTTCGGGGCCCTCCAAGCACGTCTAGTGGAAGGCCGCTATTTCAGGTACGCCGAGGACGCTTCGTCCCCCCCTGTCGTGATCATCAACCAGACCCTAGCAAAGCAGTATTTTTCTGGCCAAGCACCCGTAGGCAGACAAATTTCCTATTACGACGAACCCGAACTACCGATGCAAGTTGTCGGTGTGGTGAGCGACATTCAAGAGAGTCCGCTCGACACCGCTAAAAGGCCGGCAATCTATGTCCCTTTCAACCAGCACCCAACTCCCGATTTCGGTGTAATTATTCGTGCTTCAAGGGGAGAAAAAGAGCTCGCCCACCCAGCAGCCACGGTAATCCACAACCTCGATCCAGGCATTGCAACCTCGGACGAAACCACCATGCGTACGGTCGTGAACGACTCGCCCACAGCCTACCTTCATCGTGCGTCGGCCTGGCTGGTCGGAGGATTTGCAGGTCTGTCCTTCGTTCTCGCCGTGGTTGGGTTGTATGGAGTCGTAGCTTATTCAGTCACACAGCGTACTCGCGAGATCGGAATTCGCATGGCCCTTGGAGCGCAGCGCAGTTCGATTTATCGACTCATTTTGCAAGAGGCGGGAGGGCTTGCGGCAATTGGAGTGATTTTAGGAATTGTTTGCTCGCTCGGTTCAGGGAAGCTGATTGGAAAGCTTCTGTTTGGTGTGAAGCCATGGGACGCCTCGACTCTGACGCTCGTTGCAGGCGGGCTTTTGGCCTCGGCTCTGCTGGCGTGCTATGTCCCCGCGCGCCGCGCCGCGAAGGTCGATCCCATAGTGGCGCTGCGCTACGAGTGAGGGAAGAGCTTATGCACGATTTACTCCATGACCTGCGTTACGCACTGAGGCAATTGCGCAAGAGCCCAAGATTTACCGCCGTCGCTGTCATCACGCTGGCTTTGGGCGTCGGTGCCAATACGGCCATCTTCAGCGTCGTCAATGCAGTTCTCTTGCGACCGCTGCCCTATCCAGGAGCCGATCGACTGGTAATGGTCTGGGAGCAAAACCCGCACCGAGGCTGGTTCGAGAACATCGTGTCGGGAGCCAATTTTCATGATTGGCAGAAGCAAAACCGCGTCTTCACCGACATTGCTGCTTTCGAATCGAACTCGTTCAACCTGAACGGAGAGAACAACACCGAAGAGGTGGCGGGCGAGCGGGTCACGGCCAATCTGTTTTCGGTTCTGGGCGTTCAACCTCTGCGCGGGCGATTGTTTCTTCCCGAAGAAGAAACTCAGGACAGAGCTGCGGTCATCTTGAGCTACGGACTCTGGCAACAGCGCTACGGAGGCGATCCGGCGCTCATCGGCGGGCATATCACGCTCAATGGAAAGGGCTACCCGGTGGTCGGCATCCTGCCGCCGAGCTTCTCCGATGACTATTCGGCGTCGTTCGCCCCGCACTCTCTGCTCTGGATTTCGGGCATTGAGCCATTCCCCGAGGGCCGCGAGATGCACGACTATCACGCCCTAGCACGCCTTCAGACCGGCGTTACGTTGGCGCAGGCGCAAGCCAACATGGACGCCATCGCTCGCCAGTTCGAGCAGCAGTATCCCGAGTCGAAAGGATGGGGCGTCGCTCTGGTCAAATTGCATGATCAAGTGGTGGAGTACGCGCGTCCTGCTCTGCTGGTGTTGCTCGGAGCTGTGGGACTGGTTCTGCTGATTGCCTGCGCGAATGTAGCGAATCTGCTGCTGGTGCGGGCGACGGGCCGCCAGAGAGAAACAGCGGTCCGTAGCGCGCTGGGCGCGACGCGACCGCGAATTGTTCGTCAGTTTCTTGCCGAGAGCACCCTCCTCTCTCTGATGGGAGCCACCGCCGGTCTGCTGTTCGCACCGTTGGCCTCGCGCATTCTGGGGCGCCTATCTCCGCCCGATACGCCCCAATTTGAAGGCGGCGGAATCAACGGCCCAGTGCTGTTGTTCGCCGTGACGCTGGCCCTTGCGACCGGAATCGTCTTTGGCCTGGCTCCGGCATTGGGCGCGGCAAAGGTGAACGTGAATGAAACTCTCAAAGACACCGGACGCGGTCTGGGCAGCAGCGGCAAAAATCGCAGGCTTCGAGACACGTTGGTCGTCTGTGAATTCGGACTCGCGCTGGCTCTGTTGGTCGGAGCCGGGCTCATGATCAAGGCTCTTTCGCATCTTCGCCGCGTTGACATCGGCTTCAATCCCGACCATCTGCTTACGCTAAGAGTAAGTCTTGCGGGCTCACATCACCAGGATCCTCGGCGTCAGGCCGAGTTTTTCCGGGGACTTCTACCGTGGATCGAGTCTTTGCCGGGAGTCCAATCCGCGACTATCTCGAGAGGGATCCCGATGCGCGGATGGGCTGGGTGGAATTTTGTGACTGCCGACAATCCCCATCCGGCCGCGGGGGAAACGCCCGATGCCAACTATGTCGTCGTCGCCCCTCACTATTTCCGCACTATGCAGATTCCGGTCCTCGCAGGTCGTGCCTTCAACGACTCCGACATAGCGAGCGCAGAACCGGTCGTGCTGGTCAGCGATTCTCTGGCGCGCAAATACTGGCCGGGACAGGATCCGATCGGGAAACGCCTGAAGATCAGTTCTGACGCGAACGACAACACTCAAGCCTGGCGATCGGTTGTGGGGGTCGCAGGCAACGTCAGAAGTGAAGGCCAATACGCTCCGTTTGTCCCAGAAATCTACGTTCCCTACACGCAGTATCCGTGGATTCTTTTTCCCCGCAACATCCTTGTGCGAACCGCTGCGGATCCTCTGGCTATCGTTCCGGCAATCCGGCGCGAAATTGCAGCGCGGGATAAGGACGTCCCAATCTCCGAGATCGCGGCGATGCAGGAAGTCGTCGCAGGTCCCATGCAGCAGGGACGGTCTGTGATGTTGCTGCTCGGAGGGTTCGCTTCCCTCGCTCTGATTCTTTCAGCCGTCGGCATCTACGGCGTGATCTCGTACAGCGTGACTCAACGGACGCACGAAATCGGCCTCCGCATAGCGCTCGGCGCGAATCACGGCGATGTCTCCGCGTTGGTGCTGAGACATGGGGCGATGCTCACCTCGATCGGGCTCGGCGCGGGTTTGCTGAGTATCTTCGCCACGAGCAGGTTGTTTTCAAGCTTGTCGTTTGAGACGCGCTGGCTCCTGTTGTTTGACGTCAAGCCTTTCGATCCCCTGATCTTGGCCGGAGTTTCCGCAGCGTTGGCCTCGGTTGCGTTGCTTGCCAGCTACATCCCGGCGCGGCGGGCGGCGAAGGTCGATCCCATGATGGCGCTGAGATACGAGTGAGGAACCTTGATCAACGGATTGTTCCAAGACTTGCGTTACGCACTGCGGCAGTTGCGGCAGCGCCCGGGATTCACCGCCCTGGTCGTGCTCACGCTGGCGCTGGCGATCGGCGCCGTGACGGCGATGTTCAGCGTGGTCTATGGCGTATTGCTGCGGCCCCTGCCCTACGCCGATCCCGACCGCATCATGGCCGTGTTCGAAGTCACCCCCCAGGGCACATGGAACCGCCTGGCCGACCCGAACTTCGACGACTTCCGCGATCAAAGTCACAGTTTCCAGGCGATGGCGAAATACAGCGTTTACATCGCCTCGGTCTCCGGCGCCGCGCAGCCGACGCGTTCGATGGTCGCGCACGTCTCCTCCGATTTTTTCAAGGTCTTTCGGGTGCAGCCGATCGTTGGTCGCGATTTCACCGCCGAGGACAGCCGCCAAGGCGCAGCACCAACCGTTTTGGTCAGCTACGGATACTGGAAGCAATATCTGGGATCGTCTCTGAACCTTTCGCAACTGCATCTCAAGATCGATAATGCGCCCTTCTCGGTGATTGGCGTGCTGCCGGAAGGTTTTCAGTATCCCACCGAGACCAGCATGTGGGTGCCTTCGGATCTTAACGGCGAAAATCCCAGCCGAAACTCGCACAATTACGACGGAGTTGGGCGCCTTCGCGACGGCGTTACGGTGGCGCAAGCGAATGCAGAGATCAGCGCTATGGCGCTGCGCATCCACGATAGCGCGAGCGATCAAAACAACTTTCTCCTGAAGGATGCGACCGTGGTTCCGCTAGGGGACGCCATGACGGGCAAGGCTCGCCCAGCACTTCTGACTCTGCTCGGGGCGGTAGGATTTCTTCTTCTGGTGGCCTGTGCCAATGTGGCCAACCTGCTGCTGGCGCAAGCCTCGGCACGAACCCGAGAACTGGCCATTCGCAGCGCTCTCGGAGCGCAGCGCCTGCGTTTGGTTCGTCAATTCCTTACCGAAGCGCTCCTGGTGTCGCTGGCCGCGGGCGTCTTCGGCATATGGGGAGCCTACTCAGGCGTAGTGGGGCTATTAGCGCTGGCGCCGCAGAATCTGCCCCGTTTAGAGAACGTCTCCATCAACCTGCCCGTCCTGGGCTTTGCCTTGCTGCTTTCCACCGTTGTCGCGGTAGGTTTGGGAGTGTTCACTGCCATCCGCGCAACTTCCGGAGACGTTCGTGACGCGCTCGGGGAAGGTGGACGTGCGCACTCCGCTTCTCGCAACACGCAACGCATCGGCCGAGGGATTGTGGCTGCGCAGATCGCTATCACGCTTGTCCTGGTAGTGGGAGCGGGACTGCTGGGGCGCAGTCTCATGAAGGTGCTTGCGGTCAATCCCGGATTCCGCGTGGAAAAAATTGTCACCATGGATGTCTCGCTTCCCAGGGTGAACTGGAGCGATTGGAAGTCCAAGGCGGGCCAGGGAATTTTTTATGCGAACTTGCTCGACCGGCTTCGACAGATTCCGGGAGTGCAGGCGGTCGGCGCGGCCATTGGCATTCCGATGGACGGAGGGCTGCCGAATGGACTGTTCGCGCTGATGACGCCGGATGAAGCGCCCGAGAACCCTAAGAACTTGGACTCTCTGGCGCGCCAATTCGATCTGTTATTTCAACGGAAGGAACGCTTAGGGGAAGCCGACTACTGCGCGGCAACGGGTGGATATTTCCGGACCCTCGGCATCCCTCTGCTTCGCGGACGCATGTTCGATCAGCGCGACGGCCCGGATTCTCCTCATGTCGCCCTGATCAGCGACTCTCTCGCTCGCCAGCGCTGGCCCGGTCAGGACCCCATCGGCCACACGATTGAATTCGGAAATATGGACGGGGACTTGCGACTACTGACGATTATCGGCATTGTTGGCGACGTTCACGAATATGGGCTGGAAGCACCGCCACGACCCATGGTGTATTCGAATTTGCTGCAACGCCCGCTTCCGAACGCCACCATCACGATGCTGAGCGACGCAAGCCCGGAGCAAATCACGTCGGCATCTCGGGGAATTCTGCATGAGCTCAATCTTGAGATTCCGCCACGTTTTCGGACGTTCTCCCAAATCTATTCGGCATCGCTCGGTTCGCGCCGATTCAACCTGATTCTAATCGCATTCTTCGCCGGCATTGCACTGCTGCTGGCCACTGCAGGAGTGTTTGGCGTGATGGCCTATTCGGTCAGCCGGCGTACGCGCGAAATCGGAGTGCGCATTGCTCTGGGCGCACGCTCCCGCGACGTTCTGGCGATGATTCTCGCTCAGGGAGTGCGCACGATCGCGATTGGCATCGGCATGGGGCTTATTGGCTCGCTGGCTCTCGCGCGTATTGTCCAATCGCTGCTGTTTGGAATCAACGCCACCGATCCTCTGACTCTCGCCGCAGTTGTGGCGCTGCTAGTAGCGGCAGCGCTGCTGGCGTGCTATCTCCCCGCCCGCCGCGCGGCCAAGATCGATCCTATGGTGGCGCTGAGGTACGAATGAGGCATTGCATGAGTGTTATAGTTTTCGACCTTCGCTACGCACTGCGACAATTGCGTAAGAGTCCCGCCTTCACGGTCATCGTGGCTTTCACTCTCGCTCTTGGTATCGGTGCAACCACTGGGATGTTTAGCTTGGTAGATGGGGCGCTCTTCCGCAGCTTGCCCTATCCCGGCGCAGAGCAGCTGGTTTCCGTAGGAATACTTGCGCCGATCATTGATGGGGAATTCCTCTTCGCCGGCAGTTATCTTGCCTGGAAACGCGATCAAAAACCGTTTTCTGAGTTTACGTCCTCTACCGGAGTCAGTGATTGCGACTTGACCGAGGGGCAACCTCTACGCCTGACGTGCGGCGCGGTTGAGTCCACGTTTTTGCCGACTTTCGGCATTCAGCCCTTCCTGGGGCGGAACTTCACACCCGGAGAAGATCGGCCCAATGCACCGCGAGCGGCACTGCTTTCCTATGGCCTTTGGCAAAGCCGTTTCGCTGGGGATCGAAATATCCTTGACCACACCATCTCCCTCGATGGAAAGCCGACGCGCGTCGTGGGCGTGTTGCCCAAAGATTTTGAGTTTCCAACATTGGCCCATACCAGCGCGCTGGTGCCAGAGGCCTTGGATGAGACGATCCTGCAGCGGAATGAACTGGGGCCTGTGGTGCGAGTGTATGGACGGATCAAGCCGGGATTGGGAATTGCGGGTGCAGCCGCCGCACTAGAACCACAGTTCCGCGCCTTCGTCGAATCAGCCCCGCCACCATTTCGCAAGATTCTGCGCTTGCAGGTGCGACCACTGCGGGATTTGCAGATCCACGATTCCGGTTTGGCCGCATGGCTGTTGCTGGCGTCGGCGCTTGCGGTGCTGCTCATCAGTTGCACAAACGCGGCCGGCTTAGTGTTGGTGCGGAGCACTGATCGCCGCCATGAGCTTGCGGTGCGTGCTGCACTGGGGGCCCGGCGTTCGCGCCTCCTTCAGCAAAGGCTGGTGGACAACTTGCTCCTTTCGTTCGCTGGGGGAGCGCTCGGATGCGCACTGGCTTGGGCCATTGTTCGTTCTCTGGTCACGCTTGCGCCTGCGAGCATACCGCGTCTGGGTGAAGCGACGATAAGTGGCCGTGCGCTGATCTTTGCTGCCCTCCTCTCATTCGCTGTGGGGATTGTTGTGGGTGCTCTTCCAGCTTTCGAGAATCCTGCGCTGGAACTACTGAGTGCCGTGGCGCCCGTGAGCAGGCGAAGGACCCGATTACGGCAGATCGTGCTCGTCGGTCAGGTGGGGGTTACGCTGGTTCTGCTGGGCGGAGCTCTGTTATTCCTGCGCAGCCTTCATGATTTGCAGTCTCAGCCGCTCGGGTTGAACACGCAAAACGTGGTGACGGCAGACATTACGTTGGGCCAGCAAAAATATTCTCGCCCTCAACAGCGGCTCGCTTTCTTCGAGGAATTAGAGCGCCGGGTGGAGCGGTTGCCGGGTGTCTCCGTTACCGCTCTGAGCGACTCACTGCCGCCCACCGAACCAGAGCGCACAATGCCACTCATTGCATTGCATGCTGACGGCCAGGTGCCGCTCACTGCCGATCAGGGGATTGGCGGCATAGTCGGATGGAGGTCCGTCACGCCCGGTTATTTTTCAGCATTGGGGATTCCCCTGCTGCGCGGGCGCACTTTTACGGAACAGGATCGCCGGCCCGGACCTGGGGCCATCATCATTAACCAGGCGCTGGCAACGCGGCTTTTTCCGAGTCAGGATGCTTTGGGCAGAACCATTCGCTTCGAGCTTGCCGATCAACTTTACAGTGACACTCTCACCGTAATCGCGGTTGCCGGCAACACCGAAAATCAGGGTCTGGGCGGCCGCGCTGAGCCAGAGTACTATGTCGTGCGGCGCCACACCCCCGATGACGTCATCTTTCGATACCCGGACTCTCAGCGTGTCAGCGTCGCGGCACGAGGCCTGCTCGGCGCCGCGACTATAAGCCGGGAGCTGGGCGATGCCATCTCGTCACTCGATCCCACAATTCCGGTAAGCACGTCCACGCTAACCCAGAAAATATACACGCTCGCACAACGTCCGCGGTTCATTGCGGTCTTGCTTTCGATTTTTGCGGCCATGGCTGCACTTCTCGCGGCCGCAGGAATTTACGGGTTAGTTTCGCTGCTGGTAGGCCAGAGTACGCATGAAATCGCCATCCGCATCGCGCTTGGAGCCGAGCCGGCGTCGGTCATGCGAAAAGTGGTCTCGCACGCGTGCCGCTGGATCGCCGTCGGTGCCGTTGCCGGCATGTCTTGCCTATTGGCTCTTTCTCATTGGCTTAGGGCTCTGCTGTTTGGCATCGAGCCGATCGGACCCGAGTACGCTGGCCGTGGCTGCCTTGACGCTACTGGCCCTCGGGCTGCTCGCAGCATATATTCCCGCCCGCCGCGCGGCGAAGATCGATCCCATGGTGGCGCTGCGGTACGAGTAACGTACAGAAGAACACCTTCGGGGAGAAAACATGATCCAACTCAAGAACCTCGAGCGCAGTTACAAAACTCCGGCCGGGCAATTCTTTGTGCTTCGGCGCGTCAGCCTGGAAATTCGTGAAGGCGAGTTCATCACCATCATGGGTCCATCGGGCGCCGGCAAATCCTCCTTGCTAAATGTTCTCGCGCTGCTCGATGACGGGTGGGAGGGCGAATACTGGTTTTGCGATCAGGCGGTTCACGCCATGAAGCGCAAGCAACGCGCCGATCTTGCTAAGCGCAACGTCGGCATGGTGTTTCAGAGCTATCACCTGCTCGACGATCTCACCGTGCGCGAGAACATCGATCTGCCGCTTTCATATAAAGACATCCCGCATAAGCAGCGCCAGGGCATGGTCGCCGACACTCTCGACCGATTCCAGATCGTCGCTAAGAAAGATCTGTTTCCCAGCCAGCTTTCCGGGGGACAACAACAGCTTGTGGGAGTGGCACGCGCGGTAGTCCATCGGCCCGCACTTTTGCTGGCCGATGAACCTACGGGGAATCTGCATTCTTCGCAGGCCAAGGAAATCATGGAACTGTTCCGCGAGCTGAACCAGCAGGGAACGACAATTGTGCAAGTCACGCACTCAGACGCCAATGCCGCCTACGGTTCGCGAGTCATTCAGCTGCGCGACGGTTGGGTGGTGAGCGATACGGCGAATCCCGAGCTTCAGCCGTACGAGGCGGTGAAGCAATGAGACAGTGCTTCTGGAGGCGTTTTACTGGTTGGCCAGTCGCCGTGGTGATTCTTGTCTCTTCAGCCGCTCCTTGTCAGCAAGGCGGCGAGCAGTCACAGCCAACGAGCAATGCGGGCGCTTCCAAGATTCCTGCTCGGACCAACTATTCTGCCATCTTCAATTTGCCGAGCTCGCACAACCCGCTGAGCGCTTATTCGCCCAGCAGCGCTCCAGAGCCGCAACTGACGAATTCTCCTGACCTGAATCAGCTGATCCGTGATGGAAAGCTCTATTTATCGTTGAAGGATGCCATCCGGATGGCACTGGAAAATAACCTCGACCTCGCGATCGCGCGCTATAACCTTCCGATTGCCGACATGGATATTCTGCGCACGAAGGCTGGGGGCGTTTTCAGAGGAGTCAATGCCGGAGTTGTGCAAGGCACACCGGGCGGCGGTGTAGGCGGATTTGGGACTGGCGCTCCGGGCGCGGGCGCGGGAGGCACAACCGCGGGTGCAGGAGGCGCTGGGGCTGGAGCTTCGGGCCTAGTGCAGTCCACATTGGGAGTCGGCACAGCCGTACCTTCCTACGATCCTGCAATCATTGCGTCAGTAGGAGCGGAGCATCAGGCTACGCCACTGGCTAACCAGCGAATTTACGGAGTTCCCCTGCTGCAACTTAACACCGGTCAGGCGAATTTCGGCTTTGCGCAAGCCTTTGCTACGGGATCGAGTGTCTCTTTCGAGTTCAACAACAACCGCCAGACTACGAACAGCCCTTTCTTCAATCTGTCGCCCGCTTTGGGCTCGATGTACCGTTTCTCGTTCCAACAGCAGCTGCTTTCCGGTTTCGGATTCGGTCCCAATCTTCGTTACTTAAGGATTGCGAAGAACAATAAGAAGATTTCCGACATTGCTTTCAAAGACCAAGTCATGGCGACGGTGACGCAAATTGAAAACATCTATTGGGACTTGGTGAATGCTTATGAACAGTCGCAGGTGAACGAGCAATCGCTGGCCTTCGCGCAGCAGTCTCTCGAAAATGCCAAGAAGCAGCTTCGGCTCGAGAGCATTCCCGCAATGGACGTGATGCGTGCCGAAGCTGAGGTTTCCAAGCGCGATCAAGACTTGACGGTCGCACGAACGAGCCTGCAGTTACAGGAACTGCTAATGAAAAATGCGCTGACGAAGAGCCTGGATGATCCCGTGCTTGAGTCCGTGAGTGTGGTCCCGACAGACACCCTTCAGTCAGCACAAATCGTTCCTCTAAATGAGGCGGTACAGGATTTGATCCAACTGGCTTTGCACGATCGCCCCGAACTTGCAGAGTCGGATATTGATCTCGTCAATCGTCAGATCAGCCGCAAAGCGGCGCGAAACGCTCTCCTGCCATCGCTCTCTTTGGTGGCCTTCTACGGTGGTTCGGGACTGGCCGGGCCATTGAATCCGGTCTACAACGTGCCCGGAGTCCCGAATACCTCCACGGTCCCCGCCGATTTTTCAGGAGCATTGGCGAATGCATTCAACAACACTGCCGCAGATTACTATGTCGGTTTCAACTTGAATATTCCCATCCGCAATCGGGTCGCAAAGGCCGATCAGTACCGCTCCGAACTCGAATACCGGCAGGCTGAGCTGCGGCGTGAAGAGCTGCGCAAGCAGATTCGGATCGAGGTCCGCAATGCCGAATACGCGCTTGAGCAGACGGCCGCCCGCGTAGGGGCGGCACGCAAGGCGCGCGACTTGGCGCAGCGTACCTTTGAGATCACGCAAAAGGAACAGACGCTCGGCGCTGGCTCCACTTATCAGACCATGACTACGCAGCGCGATCTGGCTCTCGCTGAACTAGACCTGGTCACCGCGATGACCGTTTACCAAAAGGCCAAAGTTGAGGTAGATCGTGCGACCGGAGCGACTTTGGATCATAATGGAATCGAAGTTCAGGATGCGATTAACGGGACTGTGGGCGCCGCGACTCCTTGAAGGGGTTAGTATTATCGCGGTGCTAGGTATTCAAAATGCCAACCTCGGCCAAGCCGCCCGAAGTAACCGTACCCGCCGCGCTCACAAGGGCCGCGGCTGCGCCAAGAATTTTGGCGGCCGATGATCAGCCGCACATCCTCGAAGCCATCGAACTCCTACTGAAGCCGCGAGGATACAAAGTGGACGTTGTGCGCTCGCCTGAGCTTGTGCGGGAGGTGTTGGCCAGCGAGCCGTGTGACGCTGTGTTGATCGACCTGAATTACACCCGCGACACAACATCGGGACGGGAGGGACTGGATCTTCTGTCAGAAATTGTCGCCCAGGACAACACCTTGCCGGTGATCGTGATGACGGCGTGGGGCAATGTGGACCTGGCGGTCGAAGCGATGCGCAGAGGCGCGCGAGATTTCATCCAGAAGCCATGGGAAAACGAACGCCTGCTTTCGATTCTGAGGACGCAAGTAGAGCTGCATCGCGCTCTGCAGGATGCCGCGCGACTCGCTGCAGAAAATCGCCTGCTCAATGCCGAGGGCAGGCCTGAGTTTATTGCTACTTCTCCAAGCATGGCACCCGTGCTGGAGACGATCACTCGCATTGCACCGTCCGATGCGAACGTGCTTATTACCGGAGAGCACGGAACAGGAAAGGAAGTTGTAGCGCGCACGATCCACGTCCTTTCGCTGCGGAAAGATAAGCCCTTGATCACGGTGAATACTGGCGGCCTTGCCGACGGTGTTTTCGAGAGCGAGCTGTTCGGTCACGTAAAAGGGGCCTTCACCGATGCGCGAACAGACCGGATTGGGCGTTTTGAATTGGCCGACCACGGAACAATTTTCCTCGATGAAATTGGCAATGTGCCTCTCCGGCAACAAGCAAAACTTCTGCGAGTTATCGAGTCGGGAGAAATGGAACGCGTGGGCTCTTCACGCAGCAAAAAGATTGATGTGCGCCTGATCTCGGCGACCAACACCGACCTTAAGATCAGCTGCGAAACGGGAGAGTTTCGCGACGACCTCTTGTTCCGCCTGAATACGGTCGAAATCCATTTGCCTGCCTTGCGTGAGCGGAGAGACGACGTGCCGGTCCTCGCTATGCATTTTTTGTCACAGCACGCGTCGCGTTATCGCCGTGCTGTAAAGGGAATCGAGGCCACCGCACTGCAGTTGCTTCTTCAATACTCTTGGCCTGGCAACGTTCGCGAACTGGAACATACCATGGAGCGCGCAGTGCTGATGTGCCGAACGGAACAAATACAGGTCGGAGATCTCGGATTGGGTTCGCAAAGACCGCAAGCGCAGAACCTCGAAGAATTGAGCCTCGAGGCGGTTGAAAGTATGCTGATCCGCAAGGCATTGCAGCGCTTTCAAGGCAACGTCAGCCAGGCGGCCGAAGCACTTGGCTTGAGTCGCGGCGCCCTGTATCGGCGGATGGAAAAGTATGGGCTCTAGGCCAGGCGTCTTCAGGTCTACGGCACGCAAAAGACGAAAACCGCAGCGAGCGCCGTTTGAGCGGCGCGTGATTCGATTTTCGATTCTTCTGGTCATGCCAAGCCTGGTGGCTAGTGGCATTCTGATCTGGCTTCAACCTTGGTCCCTCCAACCCAAATTGATTCTCATCGGCGCGGAGTTGCTCGCCTGTCTCCTTCTCGGGGCAGCGCTGCACGACCACATTGTTCGTCCTCTACAAACGCTGGCAAACGTTGTCGGTGCATTACGTGACGAAGATTATTCATTCCGCGCAAGGCTTGCGGTTCCGAACGATGCTTTGGGTGAACTCTCGCTAGAGGTCAATGCGCTTGCTGATCTGCTCGCAAAGCACCGCACCGGCGCGATTGAGGCAGCAGCGCTCCTGCAGCGCGTGGTGGAAGAGGTCGATATCCCGATTTTTGCTTTTGACCCCGCAGGCACGCTTCGTTTAGTGAACTCAGCTGCAGAAAAACTGCTACATCAGGCGCCCGCCGAACTGATCGGCAAAACGGCTGCCGACCTGAACCTCGCCACATGTTTGTCTTGTGATAATGAGTCTCTCGTCGAGCTGCATTTCGGAACAGATGCTCGCTGGTTTGTCCGCCGCAGCTCTTTCCGGCAGCAAGGAATTCCGCATACGCTCGTCATACTATCTGACGTGAGTCGCGCATTGCGTGAGGAAGAACGGCGCGCCTGGCAGCGATTGATTCGCGTCATGGGGCACGAACTGAACAATTCGCTGGCACCAATCAAATCCATCGCGGGTAGCCTGAACGCAAGACTTTCGGTAAGCGGAATGAAGGACGAAGAACAGCAAGACTTCGAGCGGGGCTTAAGCATTATCGAGAGCCGTGCGGCTTCACTGAATCGTTTCCTACAAGGCTACCGGCAGCTGGCGCAAATGCCCCCTCCAATCTTGCAAAGGTGCTCGATCGCTGTCATTGCCAAACACGTAGCTGCTTTAGAGACGCGGGTCCCGGTCGCTGTAGCTGTGGGACCGGAAGTCGATTTCCAGGCAGACCCCGATCAATTAGAACAAATGCTCATCAACCTCTTGCGCAACGCCGCGGACGCTGTTCTTCAGGCGCAAGAGGTAGGAAGCAGTTCCAACGGCTCGAAGCGTTCGGATACCGAAAAACAGGTCTCACTCGCTTGGAGTGTAATCGGCGAGAATCTGATCATCTCAATAGAAGATAATGGGCCGGGACTCATGAATCCCAGCAATGCTTTCGTACCTTTCTACACAACCAAGCCGACGGGCAGCGGCATCGGACTCGTGCTCTCACGCCAAATTGCGGAGGCGCACGACGGCTCTCTCGAACTATTGAACCGCACTGACCAAGGAGGCTGCATTGTCAGAATCACTCTGCCTTTGAGGATAGCGCTTGGAAGCAATGTGAAGGTGGGGGGCCCAATACACTAATGGTGGCCCCTTCCGACTTTCCGAACTCGATTTGTGCGGATTTCAATATGGTCCACCGAGTCTCCGAGAGTTTCCTAGCGTCCTGATTTTCTTTACAATCCCGCCCGCACCCTGCCCACCGCAGCCTCTTCGTGTTGATACTGGTCGCGGGAAATTGTGAGTTCGTCTTCTGTTAGGTTCGCGAGAAATCCGAATCCCTCAACATGATGCGGCGGCGAAAGTGGAAGCTGCTTTGATGGGACAGCGAATTCCGAGAAATGTTGGCGGGAACTCAAAGTCCCAATCGCTTCTCTACTCGTTCCAACAATTGGGAAGGTCGCAGGCCTAGCGCCTTAGAGAGGTTGAACAATGCGCTAAGAGAAGGGCTTTTTTCGCCGCGCTCTAATTGTCCCACGTAGTTGCGGTGATATCCCGTTCGATGCGCAAAAGAATCTTGTGAGTCGCCACTCTGTTCGCGGAGTTGTCGCAACACAAGTCCGAAGGCGACCTTCGGAGTCGCCCTGTGCTGGCTGCGATTTGACGTGCGAGGCATTCATGAAACAATCTTTCACTTGACCACAATTGTGCGACCCACCTATAGTGTGCATTGATTGGCGGCTGATAGGTCGCTGATCGAACGAACGGACCCGTGTCGCGAGATCTGGCAAAGAGCGCTCGAAGTGCACGATGAAAAGAAAAAGTGGGCTCGCGAGGTAAGACTGAGTCCGCACACTAGGGGCCAGTCCTTTAAGTGATTGAAAATAATAGCCGTGTATGTACAGCGACATGTGCGAAATTGCCGGGCTGGCGAAGTCTACCAAAATCTGCCCGCGAAGGCCCACGTCCCCAACTGGTTGCAGAAGGGAAGCGTTTCCAGTGGAGAACTTCTCGACCCGGAATTCTGAACCCTGGATTCCATGAATCCTTCCGTCACAATTCGTTTGCCTAGGCTCGCGATGCCCGCGGAAGACGCCCAAGGGGAGGCTTCGGTCTCCTCTCCAGTTGTGACGCCCGAGATCTCCGACGAAGCCCTTATGCTCCGCCTCTGCGAGGGAAGCAGGGAAGCGCTGGCGGCCCTTTTCCGCCGCTATGCCCGGCTCGTCCGGGCGATATCTTTCCGGGTTCTCCGCGACGCCTCCGAAGCAGACGACCTCGTCCAGGACATTTTCTTGCTAGTCCACCGTGACTGTAAGACATTCGACAGTTCGAAAGCCCCAGCACGTTTCTGGATTTTGCAAATGGCGTATCGCCGGGCTATCTCACAGCGGCGCTACTTAACCTCTCGCCACTTTTACTCACGGCTTGACCTCGACGACGCAGCAAGCGATCTTGCAGACCCGCGAACGAATGCCAGCCAGCTTGAGAGCTCAATCGACGGAAGTCTCGAAAATGGCGGCCTTCAGACGGTTTTCTACGAACTCTCGGAGAACCAGCGCCGGACTCTACACTTCTTCTTTATAGAGGGCTATACCCTTGATGAAATTGCCGCCAAGTTGGGCCAATCACGGGGGAATGTCAAACATCACTATTTCCGTGGACTGGAAAGGCTGCGGAAGGAGCTTTTTGGTAGCAAATTGCCGGGTGGGCGAGCAATATGATAAAAGGTCTTGTCCAACCTAGGAGTGGGGGCGTTGTCGCTAACCGAACCCCATAACGAGTTCCTAGAGCTCTGCGCCGTTTCGACCTCGGGCCAGTTGACTGAGGAGGAACAGAAGATGCTACAGGCGCATCTTACTGTTTGCGAGTCGTGCCGGGAAGCTCTAAAGCAGTACGAATCAATTGTTGACCAGGCCATCCCGGTCTTCGTGGCCAAGGAAGCGTCGAAGGGCCTGGATGCAGGCTCGGATTGGTCGGACGATCAGCAACGGCAGGCAGAGCAAAGCCTTCTTTAAACGCCTAGAAGGGACTCACAGAGGCGAGCCAAGGAAACCCACAAGCAACAACGAAATTTCTACTAGCATCCGTCGACTTCCCCCATTTTCCAGCGAATCAGCTTGGCGTTACGTGTGGATGCTTTATGCCGCTGGCATTCTACTTTTTGTTTCCCTCAGCTTTTACGCTTACCGAATGGGCGTACATCGCGGAGCTGATACTGCCAAGCTCGCGCCCCCCCAACCAAACACACCGACCCAAATGTCTCTCGAAGCACAACTAAGCGATGCTGGGCATGAGCGGCAAATAGCCCGTGACGAGATTGACCAACGCGACAAGATCATCGCGCAACTTCGTCAGCAGTCGGCTCAGCAGCTAGCCGAGATCAGCGGCCTAAAAGCAGCGAAGGATCGTTTAGAGAATGATCTACGCGCCGACGGAACGACAAGACAGGACCTGGTCCAGCAACGCAGCGAACTGGCGCAAAAGCTCGACGCGGCGATGTCGACTTCCCAGGCGCTTCAGCAAAAACTCGACTCTCTTGCAGAGCAGTCAGCCCGAGATGCCCTGCGTGCCAAGAGTTTGGATGCTAAAGTCAGCGATCTCAACCAGCTGCTGCACGATCGAGAGGCCGCGCTCGACCAGAAGGATGAGCTTCTCGCTCATGATCGCGACATCAGGGAATTGATGGGAGCGCGGGATATCTACATTGCCGAAGTACATGATGTCGCTCGCGATGGTCAGACACAGATACCCTTCGGCCGCGTCTTTTACACCAAGGGAAAGTCATTGATCTTTTATGCTTACGATTTGGATCGGCAGACAGAGCTAAAACGCGCCGGGACATTTCAGGCCTGGGGTCGGCGCGGGCCAGATCGAGAACAAGCGGTCAACCTCGGCGTCTTCTACGAGGATAATGCCGCCAAGAAACGCTGGATCTTGAAGTGCGATGATCCCAAGACCCTTGCCCAAATTGATGCCGTATTTGTGACGGTGGAACCGAACGGAGGAAGTCACAAGCCAAGTAGCAAGTCGCTTCTTTTCGCCTACCTCAGAGTTGATCCCAATCATCCGTAATCTGTAACACTGCAGTTTTGTCGGTCTTCCTCATTGCCTTTTGGTCCTAAAATATCTGCAACGTGGTACCAGCGCGCATCGTCCTGCGAACAATAGAAGAGGGGGCTGGAACCCCGTTGGTCGCTGGAGAGTCTAAATGCGCTTCCCCTATGTTGTTCTTCTTTCCGCATGCGCTTTGACGTTGGCTTTGCCGCTTCAGGCGCAATCACCCAACGGGGTCCTCAACGGGCTCGTAGTTGATCCTTCCAATCAAGTAATAGTCGGCGCCGATATCGTCGGCGTCAACGATGTAACCGGCGTGCAATATGCCACGAAAACCAACGGTGAAGGCATTTATGTGTTGCCAAGCCTTCCCCCGGGGCCATACCGCCTTCAGGTTTCGAAGGTGGGATTCAAGACGCTCATAAAACCGGACATCGTTCTCAACGTTCAGGATGCGTTGGCCATTAATTTCACACTTCCGGTTGGCGCGTTGTCCGAGACGGTAACCGTTGAGGGCGGAGCGCCGTTGGTGAATACGGAGTCCGCAGCGGTGAGCACTGTTGTGGATCGTCAATTTGCGGAGAACCTACCGATGAATGGCCGCAGCTTCCAAACCCTGATTCAGCTGACGCCTGGAGTGGTTCTGACAACCAGCAATCCGTCAGACTCCGGCCAGTTCAGCGTGAACGGACAACGCGCCTCCTCTAATTATTGGATGGTGGACGGAGTGAGTGCCAATATCGGTGTCGGAGTGAACCTCAGCACTTCTCCTGGTAATGGCTTGTCGGGATCCCTTGGGTCGTTCAGCGCTCTGGGTGGAACCAACAGTTTGGTATCGGTGGACGCAATGCAGGAGTTTCGAATCCAAACTTCCACCTACGCGCCGGAATTCGGTCGCGCACCCGGAGGGCAAATCTCGATCGTGACGCGCTCCGGCACGAATCGTTTTCATGGCACACTGTTCGACTATTTCCGGAATGACGTCTTAGATAGCAGCAGCTGGTTCAACGGCTACACAAATGAGCCTCCTCTCCAGAAAGCTGAAGAGCGGCAAAACGATTTCGGGGGGACGTTCAGCGGTCCGTTGCTCAGGAACCGAACTTTCTTCTTCTTTTCTTATGAAGGGCTTCGGCTTCGTCTGCCGCAAACCGCCCTTACTACCGTTCCCGATACCGCGGCCCGACAGAACGCGGTGGCCGCCCTGCAACCGTTTCTTGCGGCTTACCCGCTGCCAAATGGGCCCGATAACGCGGGAACCGGAGTAGCCCAGTTCAGGGCGAGCTATTCGAACCCGGGTACGCTCGATGCCTACAGTATCCGTATCGACCACAAGTTAACTCAGAACATTTCCCTGTTCGGACGATATAACTACTCTCCCTCGGACTTTGATCAGCGGGGCATTACTAGCTCTCTGAGTACAGTCTCGTTAGTGGGAATTGGAACACAGACGGCAACCGTCGGTGCAGCGTCGATGCTTTCGCCGACCCTCAGCAACGACTTGCGCTTCAACTACAGCAGAACGAGTGCATCTCGCAACTACGAGACAGACAACTTCGGCGGCGCGGTTCCGCTGGCATCTCTCCCTTTTCCCGCACCGTTCACAGCTGACAATGCTCAGCTCTATTTCAATATTTCATCTTTGCTGCAAGGTTTCCTGCATGAAGGAAGAGTTCAAAAGAGTCTGCAGCGGCAGGTCAATGTTCTTGACAATTTGTCAATCGCCAAGGGATCACACACGTTGAAATTCGGAATCGACTACCGAAGGCTATCGCCCGTAAGTGCGCCGTATTCGTATCTACAAGGCGCGTTCCTGAACAACGTGCCCGCGGCCGAGAACGGACAGTTTCGGGCAGCGGTCGTGTCGTCCAGTCAGGACAGCACGCTCCTATTCCAGAACCTCGGCATGTATGTCCAAGATTCGTGGAACGTGTTTCCCCGGCTTACGCTCACATACGGCGTACGTTGGGATGTGGACTTCGTGCCGCGTTCAGTCCAGGGCCCGACTCTCTCGGCAGTTACGGGCTTCAATTTGAAAGATCTATCCACCCTTGCGTTGGCGCCAATTGGAACGCCTGTTTACAACACTACATACGGCAATCTTGCGCCCAGGGTTGGTCTAGCGTATCAACTGCGCAAGAACCCGTACTGGCAGAGCGTGCTGCGGGGCGGAGTCGGCATCTTTTACGATCTGGCTAGTTCGGAGATGGGCAACCAGATTTCTGCTCAGTATTACCCATTTGGAAGTACCGCAGTTTTCATCGGAGGGACGCTGCCGCTCGATCCAGCAATGGCTTCGCCACCTCCTGTTACTCCACCCAACGCAACGAACGGGGGTATCTTGTCGGCGGTAGACCCTCACCTTCGGCTGCCGTACACGCTTGAGTGGAACGTTGCACTCGAGCAGGCGTTCGGGAATCAACAGGCGCTCACTGCTTCATACATCGGTGCAGCCGGGCGCCGCCTTTTACAGTCAGCGTTCCTATCTTCTCCGAATCCGAATTTTGGGGAAACCCAGTTGTTGGCGAATGCGGGCACTTCCGACTACGATGCCCTACAGCTTCAATTTCACCGGAGAATTTCGCAAGGTCTCGAGGCTTTCGCCTCCTACACCTGGGCGCATTCTATTGATACCGCATCGGCCGGCTCTAACTTCATTGCCTCCAATATTCTTTTGCCCGGGATAGATCCGAGGGCCAATCGGGGGCCGTCCGATTTTGATATTCGCAACGCCTTTTCAGTGGGTGTGACGTATGACATTCCGTCTCCAAAGTTTGGTCCAATTGCCAGCGCAATTCTTCGAGGCTGGTCTCTACAGAACGTCGTCCAAGGCCGTTCAGCTTCGCCCGTGGACGTTTCTGACGTCGGGTTTTTCGAATTCAATAGCGGCTTCAATGCAGATGTTCGTCCTGACGTAGTGCCGCAGCAGCCCCTGTACGTGTCTGGATCCCAGTGCGCGGTAGTGTTCGGGGCATCATGTCCAGGCGGGAAGGGCTTTAACCCTGGCGCATTCACAGACCCTCCTGTCGATCCAATAACGGGCAATCCTGTCCGTCAAGGGAATACTCCACGGAACTTTTTACGAGGATTCGGTGCGATTCAGTGGGATCTGGCCGTCCATCGTGATTTCCCCATTCATGAATTGGTGAAATTGCAGTTCCGAGCGGAGTTCTTCAATGTCCTTAACCATCCAAATTTCGGGCAGCCGAACGGCCAATACCTCTCGCCCGCCTTCGGTGGGCCGGCGGGATTTGGCTTATCGACCGAGACCTTGGCCCAGAGTCTCAACGGGGACAATCTCGGTGCAGGAGCCTTCAATCCTCTCTATCAGATCGGCGGTCCTCGGTCTGTCCAACTTGCCCTCAAGCTCATGTTTTGAAGGTAGTTCACGAGCGACGATTTACGTCTTGTGTCGTCGTTGTCGCGTGTCACAGATTTCGGATCGGAAGGCTACGGGATATGAGTAAGGACTCAGGACTAGCACTTAACCGATATCGAAGGAGCATTGCGGCTTGGGTTCTCCCTGTTCTTGCTTGCGCGCTCGTACCCTTCTCTCTCGTAGCGGAAAATCCAGCAGCAATTTGGGGGCGGGGAATCCCTGCTACAAACGCCAGGCGTGGTGTTACGGTCGCAGATGTCATCGAGATGACTCAGATCGTGACTCTGGACGATGATCCTCTGGCCTCTTTCTCTCCTGACGGTACTCGCGTGATTGTCGTCGTCAAAAAGGGCAATTTGCGCGCCAACACAAACGAATATTCGATTCTGCTGTGGAAGACAGAGGACCTGATGAGTGGAGTCCCCCCTCGATCTCTGTTGACTCTGGGGTCTTCCTCCACTCGGCCTGCGATCAGGCACGTGCGATGGCTAGCCGACAACAAGACAATTCTGTTTTTGGGAGAATCCTCAGGTGAACTCCAACAGGTCCATTCCCTCGATACGGAAGGCGGCTCTCTCGCCAAGCTGACGAATCATTCGACCAATGTCCAGTCGTACAGCGCCACAGCCGATGGTCGCACACTTGTTTTCACAGCGGACAGTCCAACCCGAAAGCTCTTTGACGGGACTGCGTTACATGCGGGATACGTCGTCGAGCCGGACGATTCACTATTCCAGTTGGTCGAACAAAAGAAGGGAAGCGCTGCGGTGGCGGACGATATCATCGCAGACCAGCGCCTTTACGTGGAACGAGCAGGAGCTGAATCCTCAATGCCGTTGCCAAATCCTATTTTGTCCCGTGAAATCATTCCGTACATTTCGCCGGATGGAACCAAGACCGCGATTCAGACTTTGTGGAATGGGGCGGCTGAGTGGCCTGCCGGACCAGGCAACATCTTTCGGCGACGATATGTGCTGATTGACATGGGATCGGGGGAAAGCACGGTCTTGCTGAATAGTCCGATTGGCGACGACGGCAGCGAAGCCGCGTGGTCAGCGGACAGCAGGTCGATTGTCATATCCGACATGTTTCTCCCCCTTGACGAGGCCATGAATGACAATGAACGCAGGCTCAGGCGGGCCAGCACATTTGCAGTTGAGGTAGACACCCGGAGCCGGCACTACCAAATCGTTGACAGGCGCCCTAATAATCTGAAGCTTTTAGCCTGGGACTGGGCCATTGACGCTTTGTTATTCAACGAAAGAGGGAGTGCTACCACGGCTCCCGAATATCGGTACAGACGCGGCAGTGATGGTTGGGCGAATGTCGGGGGAGCGGCTTCAGGCGAGCCTCACTCTCTCCCTCTCATTGTCGAAGAGCAAGGTCTGAATACTCCTCAGAAGCTATTCGTGATTGACTCGACGTCTCAGAAAAAAGCCTTGCTACTCGATCTCAATCCCGGCTTCGCTCAATTGGAGTTTGGTCGCGTTGAGGCTCTCCACTGGAAAACGTCAGAAGGATATGAGGTTAATGGTGGCCTTTATTTGCCAATCGGCTATGTCCCCGGCAGAAGGTATCCTCTGGTCATACAGGGGCATGGCTTCGAAGCAACCCAGTTTATGATCGACGGCCCGTATCCCTCTGCCTTTGCGGCGCAGCCTCTCGCTAGCCACGGGGTCATGGTGTTTCAATTGGCCAACGATTATGACGGGGCGAGCTCGTTCTCTGAGTTAATGAGAGAAAGCTCCAAGCTCGGTGCCGTGGTTCGTCACCTGGACGAGCAGAGACTGATTGATCCCAGGCGGGTCGGTCTGGTCGGGTGGAGTCGGACTTGCGCGTACGTCAAATTTGCCCTGACGCATTCCCAACTGACATTTGCAGCAGCTTCCGTTCAGGATGGCTGGGATGCAGGTTACTGGGGATACATTTTGGTTGGTGCAAGCGATGGGCGCAACCTGAGTGTTGAATCGGTGTACGACGGATACAAACCATTCGGCACGGGCGGACGCCTTTGGATGGAGCGCGCCGCCGGATTTAACGTGGACAAGGTTAGAACGCCGATGCGCATTGTGGCTGAGAGACCGCTCACGATTCTCGGAGAATGGGAATGGTTCTCTTCGCTCTCCATTTTGGGAAAGCCTGTCGAGATGGTCGTAATGCAAGACGACGCTCACGAACTGGTCAAGCCGTGGCACCGTTATGTGTCCCTGCAGGGCAATGTAGACTGGTTCGATTTTTGGCTCAACGAGCGCGAGGATCCCGACCCGCAAAAGTCTGACCAATACCGCCGTTGGGAGGCAATGCGAGCGAGGCGAGATGATCTGCCCCACTGAGCTCCTTTTTGAACAACTTCCCCGCAGTAGGGCGTCGCGTTCGAAGGCTTGGAACCATCATGCAATCAAGTCGGGCCGTGCGACCGATGGTTTAATTTGACCAGCAGGTTCATCTTCCTCCTCTAGGGAGGTCCCTCTTCATCTTGTATCGTTCGAGGTATGGCCGTTATCGCGAGAAGTCTCTCATAGGCCGCTGGTGCGACGCAGACTACTACGATAGGCGGGCAAGACCGAACGCGGACAGGGCTTTGCGTAGCAACGTTGGGATGTATCTCACATTTCCTGGTTCTTCGTTTTCGAGCCGATGGATGTAACCGGCCAGGCATAGTGCGGTTTCGATGGGAACCAGCCTGTGTGCTGCCTGTAGGCCGCTCAGAAGCCGCTCCGCTGGACTGTAAGACAACCAGGGTTCGACGTATGCTTCCCTCAGGCGAGTACGGTCGTTGAACATTCGATGCTGCCGATCGTAAGTCGAGAAGAGGGAATGCCCCAGAATGAAGAACGGATGACCGATCCGGGAGAAAGACCAGTCGATCAACTTTGACTCGTTTCTATTGGTCAGAAAGAGATTACTTTCGTTGAGGTCGCCGTGGATAAGAGCCTCGGGAAGGCCGCACTCCTCCAGCCGCCTCCAGTCCTCCGCCGCCATTGAGGCCACTACTGGAATTCTCTTCAGTTCAGCCTTGCAAAGCCGGTTGGGCGCTCGTTCTTGAAGGTTCACTAGGCCTTTCAAGTTGTGTTCCAGAATGTCCGGCAGCCCTCGGATATTCCGGGAAGGCACGCCGACAAGCTGCATATCGTTCGTGTATCTGGCTGATGCAATCTGCATTCGCGCGATACTCGCCAATACCGCCTCCCACTTTCCCGGCTCGTCGATCGTGGCCAAGGGACGCCCATCAATTTCTTGTGTGATGTGTGTGTTGCCGTCCGGGCGCAAATCTAGCAGAAGGGCACACAATCCGGGAAGCTTCGCATCGAGAAGCGTCAGCAGTCGAGGTTCATAAGAAAAAAAGGACGGTAGTGTCTTCAAGAAATATGTGAACCTCTGACCCGTAACCCTGAGAACTGCCCCGGTCGCATTGACCCGAATCTGACGAATTTCTCGCACAGCATCGGGTCCAAGGCTCCTTACAAGCCAGTCGGAGCATTTCCACAACCAGTCGGGTTCACTCCAGGGCTGGAATGGACAAGGCCGTATTGACTCCGACAGCAAGAAATTCGTCTCAATGGCCCGGATCGGACTGACTTCCTTGCAATGATCGACGGCCTGACTCCCAAGCGGAAGATTGCCAACCGTGTCGACGTGTAGAACGAGAAATGGGTCAGACACGTTCGCGGTTAACAAGATGTCGCTTGGAAACAGCCAGCGGAGGGCGTGGACCTCGCTACGCCATTCGTTCCAGAAGTGGATGCGGACTGCTGCTAGGACATTGTCCGGATCCGACTCTCTTCCCTGAAGGCACAAGGACTGCGGGGCACCCAGCGACCGCAATCCCGTGGAATATTTCCGAACGAGTATGACTCTGACTCTCAGCATCACTTGAACGAAGCCGGTACGACCGGAGGGCGCAGGCGCCACGGCACGCCGTAGGTCGTCAGGATGAAGGAAGCTCGGGGCCACCTGTACCCCGAGCTCCCTTAGTTGTGCTGCGGGTTTACTCATCAGCTTCGAGCGCAGCGCTGATCTGCTGCTGCTTGCTCTTTCCGGATCCCGAGAGGTCGTCCCTGCCACTGGGCTTGAACTGAATCAGTTCAGCCGCAAAGGCGACGATCTCGAACTGCGGGGTTTCATAATCCACGGTGTCCTCCTTTCTCCATCCTCTAAGCGTTGCCTGAATCCGAAGGGCGGATGGACCATTCGGGTGAATCGGCCAAACCGACCGTGCTGGGCACCTGTTGAGCGCAATGAGGCTTCAAGTTCGACCGGCGGGCCCCGATTTGTTTGAGCGAGCGCAGCCAACGCTCTAGACCCAGCAAACGGAGTAGTCCTGATACTTGCTCGACGTTGCCTAGACTGGCCTCAGTGATCGACCGCGCAAGGGCTCGTGGTTCGGCATACTCTCGTTGACACACTTCCATGCGCACCGGATCACCGATCGTGTTTTTGCTGCGGGCTAAAGTCCGACAGACCGGCTCATCTAAGGTTGCCTTACTCCGGCGCATCCTCGTCTTTTCCGGCAACAGGCCGCGGATAGCGCGACGCATGAGGGATCGGCTCTCTCCCGGACGCGTGAGCTGATTCATGGGAAGGGACAAGATGAAATCGATCAGTCCCTGGTGTGAAAATGGATGGCTGAAATAGATGCCGTAGTATTCGTGGTAATAGCCAGCCGACAATAAGGCACTCAAGGAACGAATCGAAAGCAGCCGGATCCCTCGACTGGGCGGGCGTGTCTGCGTGTCGATGCGCAACCCCAGGCGTCGCCCAGGTTGAGTAAGCCAGTGTTTCGCTTTGGGGGGGATCCATGAGGTCAACATTCCGTCCGTTGGGCGCCAAGGGACGAAGGCCAATCCTGCCGTGATCGGGGCTATGGCCTGCGTCAGAAACAGGTGCCAGAAGGGAACTTCCGCCGATTGGCTCCATGCGTGCGCTGCCGAGAGGGCGGACCAAACATGTCCTTGAACACATAGGTCCGCAAGTTCAGGGCTGCCCGCCGGGTCTGACCAGAACAGCTCATCGCCGCCGTTTCCGCTGAGTAAGACGCGAGCGCCTGCTCGTTTCATTAACCTTTCAGTCGTCGAGTAGCGCCCGGGAAAGAGGTGCTGGGTGTTGGGCAGGCCCGTGAACTCGATGTCATGCAGCCCCAGTGTTGCGTTCAGCGATTCCTCATGGACGTAAAGGCCAGTTCGACCGCGCGCGTTCTCTACTAGCGAGATGAAGAAACTCTCGTCGGATTCACGAGAAGTTTCAAAGGTGCAGGAAACTGTTGTCAAACTCGCTGCACTTCTGCCGCTATTTGTGAGAATGCGATCGGCTAACAGCACTATGGTCGAAGAATCAAGACCGCCGCTCAACTCGCAAAACACCGGACCTTTGGCCCGTAACCGATCTGTGATGGCAGACTCCACCTCGTGCCGCCAGGCTTCTTCGTACAGACAGTCCGAAGGAAGGTGAAGAGTGGACAAGCGGTCCGGGTGCCAGGTTGCTGCGGGAGGGCAAACTTGGCCAGTGTACTTCAGTTGGACGTATGTGCCAGGTGGAACCACAGCTACGTTGCGAAATGGTGATTCGTCGATGTCTGGCTGGTAGTAGACAAAACCAATCGCGTAACTGTCGTTTACGACTGGATCTATTGCTGATTTTATTACGAGGTCATCTAGCTCCGAGGACCACATCAAGCGCTTGCTGTCGGCGGTGTAGTACAGGTGGCGTGTGCCGCAGAGCGATCGGACAAAGAAAACTGACCTTTCTATTTGGTCCCACAAGACGAAGGCGAACTCCCCCTGGAGAAACTCGAAACAGCTTTGCCCAAAAAGTTCATAGGCAAGAAGGACGAGAGATGCGTCATCGAGTTGAGTGGAATGGCATGGCAGTCTGGCACATACGTTTGCGCGGCCATCCAGTCGACCATCAAAAGTAAGTGCAGACCCGTTGCGTCCAATCAATGGCTGGTTTTGTTGTTCTTCTGGCGCGACAAGAAATCCGCGGAAGCCCATGCCAAGATGCCGCGAGGTGAAGATGTTGATGTAGTCGGGGCCGCGGCTTTCCAGGCCATCGAGGAGAAACCCGACCTCTTGACGGGAGGGCTCCCTTCCGTCAAAGTAGCGGATTCCAGTCTGAACGCTCATTTCTGTTCTCCGACAAAATGTCAGTTTGAAGTGAGATACCGGTAGTACTGCTGCACGCGTGGAACGTCGTTCACTACTTTCCCGTCCACTTCGATCCATGCGTGTGCCAGCAGCGGCATGACGCGCACTCCGATAACCATCTTGGCTGCAATGCCACAATGCCTAAGCAGACAAACTCCAACCGCGGAACGTTGCAGGCAAGGGACACTCTTCGGATACCAGACGCAAGCGCTATTCAGAGCAGTGCAGACTCGGTCGACAATTTCGGCTGACGGGGCGCGCCTTGCGACTTTCCGGGTTCGCACAAACCTGAGCATCGTTGAGAAGTCGCGATGCCGCACCACTAAGTCAAAGAGGACCAATCCTACTAATGCTTGCCAAAAGAGCAATTTCATCGTGACGCTCCTAACAGATGCGACGACTTCATAAGACTCCTCCGGAGTCATTTCGATGATTGACGGCAGATGAGCCCTTGTGCTTCGAGTGATTGCAAGAAGCCAGTGACATCCTTTCGTGCAACCTCGTGCGATAGGTGAAAGCCCCGGCTGATACCCTCGATCATCTGCAATTCTGTCTGGCCGCCCTCTACTTGTTGAAAGATCGCCGAACCGGTGTGGTTCAAGCGCAGAAGGCGACCCTTCTGAATGTCGAGTATGATCCCGCCATCTTTGTTGTGTGTGCTGCAAACCGTGTCGGAAACTCGATACATGCTGACCTCATCGCTTCTCATCTTCGTGGTGAAAACGACGTTACTAAAGCGCACTCTGCCACTCTCCCTGTGTGAACACCAGCTAATGTTCGAACTTTTCGGTAAGCCAACAGCTCTGCTGAATGTCGCTCTGTGCAAACGAGATATCACGCAGGATGTTCCAGCAAGGCGAATCACAGTGTGTACTTTTGCGACATCGTTAGCGAAAGGGCGCTGGATACTCCATGTTGTCCGACCGGAGGTTCCTATAGGTGTTTTCTCTGTTTGCGGCTACAACGATAGGTCGCGAAGAGTTTCGCGGTTCTCGCTTGGGGCGGGTGCACATATCCTGAAGAATTCATCGTGGGCTTTGATAAATGAATCTGGAATGCCGTCTGCGACGATTCGTCCCTGACGTAGAACCAGGACTCTGGTAAAGGTCTCCAAGGTTGAAAGACGGTGAGAAATCACTATCAGGGTGGATTGTGGGAGACTAACTTGCAGGTTTCCTATAAGAACTCGCTCGGACGAGAGATCGAGGCAAGAGGTCGCTTCGTCCAAAATCAGGATGGAAGGTCGCTGAAGCAATGCCCTGGCGAGGGCGAGGCGCTGCCGCTGGCCCCCCGAGAGCTGGCACGCTCCCGGCCCGACCCGTTGATAGATGCCCTCCGGGAATGTTGCGGCGAAATCTGAGACGCCGGCGGATCGCATGGCTTCATTCAGTTCGTCATTCGAGGCTGATGGCTTCACGAAGTGAAGATTTGAGGCCAGCGTTCCGTCGAAGAGAACTGGATCTCGGGGCAGGTAGCACACGCTGCGGCGGAGGCTCTGGAGCTCGAGGCTGCGAATATTGTCGCCTCCGATGCAAATAGCGCCGCCATCCACGTCATAGACTCTGGCAATGAGTTTAGCGACGGTGCTCTTACCGGCGCCGTTATCGCCGACAAGAGCAACCTTTTCACCGGCCCCGATTCTAAGCGTGGGAATGTGGAGCATGTTTTTCTGTCGCGGATAGCCAAACTCGACGTCAAAAAAATCAATCTGCGCTGGGGGTGAAATTGGGGCGGTCATGACCGCATTTACTACACTTGGGGCCAAGCGAAACGCAAACTGGAGTTGACGGATACTTGCAAAGGTCTTTTGTGCCCTTGTGTATAGTTCGGCGGCGCCACTGAGCGGTTCAAAGAGCTGAACGATGAAGCTGTAAAAAGCCACCAGGCTACCAACGCTTAGGGCGCCCGCAAGCACCTTCACGCCGCCATAACCAATCACCGTGCACATTGAAAGAATAACCGCGAAGGAACTGAAGACGGTGAGCCGCAATCCACTTCTGAACAGCCTTTCCTGTGAACGTAGCGACTGCGCTAGACGCTGGAAAGCCCTGCGCTCTTGGCGCTTCTGCTGTCCCAACAGCTGTATGGGAATTACCGACGAAAGATGCTCCTCCAGGAATTCACTCCATGATGCCCGGTCGATCTGGACGAGGTCGGAGTCGACAGTGAGCCTCCGCCGAAAGTGCTGCCGCGCAACTAGGAATGCAGGGACAAGAGGTAGAACTGCCGCCGTTAGAGCTGGGCTGAGCGTCAACATTGTCGCGATTGTGAAGCCGGTAGTCAAAAACATTCGCAGAACCGCGGGCAGAAGATCCGATCCGAAATAGGAAATTTCGTCGATCGGTTCGCGAAAGGGATAGACTACCGTTCCCACCGGCGTGTCTTCATAGTAGTCCGCTGAGAGAGTGTCGAGATGTTGCAGCAGGCTCATTCGCAACCGAAGTCCCATTTTCTGTGCGGCGGCCAACATGAGGTAACTGCCAAAACTCGTCAGGGTCGTTTTGCCTTGATAGCCAAGGAAGACCAGAAAAACGGCAAGGGCTAGCAAACCAGTTTGTTTTTGCGGGATGACCTGATCGATCAGCCATTTGAGAACGAGTGGAGTGAGAAGTGCCAGAAGACTGCCTGCGGTAAAACATAAGAAGCTAGCTAGGTGAAGATGAAGAAGGGGCCTCGTCTGCTGGCAAAGCCAGCGGAGTTCACTTGGTAGCCAACAGAATTCATGTCTTCGCGGACCCGGCAAGAGATGGTCATACCCCACTTGGCGCAAACTAGACTGCTGCAATAGGAGGCGTCCAGTAAAAGCATGAAATATTCGCCTTTCGGTCAACTCGAGCGAATTTTGCCAGAATTCTCAGCCGGGGTTCGGGGTGGCGCATTCGTCGGCCTTGCGGAAAACTGACAGAGCTAAAGTAGTTTTCTCGAAATCGCGATAATTTGTCCGATGACGTCGGCGTCGTGATGGTATCGAAGATGTATCGGGCGATAGAACTGGTGGGAGTAGGGATGCACAACGAGTGTGCCGTTTTCGACGCCGCAGCAGGCACACAAATATGTTCCGTCGCGCTTCTGAAGGACATAGATCGGCTGTTGCCAAAGCGGTTTCGATCGGAAATAGATCGGCTTCTTCTTGCGACGATTCACAAGGACAATCAATCCACTTGTCAGATAGGGATGAAGTGTGTTCTGTTCTCCACCGATCCAAACGAAGTCGTCTAAGGAAACCTCGGACAAGCCAGAAATTCCTCCGATGGAGTTTCGTAGGAAGAAGGGAACTCCACCGCATGTCCTAAGCAGTGTTTCAAGAAAACCCTCGGCATCAAACTCGTCGTCACTGCGCGTAATGTTAGAAACGTCTGGAGGGGAGGACCTCGAAACAAAATAGTCAGGCATCGATTCAATACCGGAGTCTTCCGGTTTGATGCCGATTGCTCTCAGGAAGAGATGAAATTGGAGACCGCACAAAACGCAAAGGCTGATGGCCTTATGGAAGTGACGTGGCGGCGTATCGAGTGCCTCATAGTCGGATAGGGAGCTCTGGGATACGACATAGCGCTCATCGCCGAGCAAGTCTGCGATTCGGCGTGTTATGTTTGATGCCTCCCGGAGGGACAGGTTCAATCGGGTACGTGAGCTGCGCACGAGGATACCTAACTTCAGTTCTGGGGCGAGAACCTCAGGCTTCCAATGTTTCGACAATTCTTTCGGAACCTCGGGCTGTTCCACATTTAGTGTGGGACGAATCTCCAGGTCCACGACGCCCAGTAGGTTTACTTCGTCCGGAAAGTGAAGTTCGATTTGTGCGTACGGCAGTTGGGTGCTGACGGGTACGATGAGGCCATCTCCAATGACGCGCACTTGGCAGCAGAAATACCCCTTGGAGTGTTGCATGAGGAAAATCTGGTGGGATGTTGTGCCGTTTTTCCCGAACATCAAACCATCGTCAATTCTAGGATTTACGCGCACGATGCTGCCAGGAAGCAGGTCTGGGAAGGGTAGTACGTCGTCGGTACCGATCTTTGCGTAAAGAAAGCCTCGACCGCCTATTTCTGACAAGGACCGAAGCCGTCTGCGGTGCGTCAATTTCAAGAGGTGCGCGAGAGGAGCAACCGGCGGAGCGGGGTTGACCTGCGGCCTGTTATCGAACCACGGAATCCATGCATTGGGATCGTCGAGCGAGGAATTCAAGAGGACAGTGCGTCTTGATGGCAGCAGAATCTGCAATCGGGTAAGGTCTTCCAGACGAAAGCCAAAGACCTGCAACCAGTCAGCCAAACGATAGCCCGAAATGCGGCTAAGGGAAAAGAGCTGGTAGATGCTCGGGCTGGAAGTACCGAGTCGGAGATCAAAGTACAGATTGTGGGGAAGGAAGTAAGGCGACGAACGGCCGAATAGTGTCTCCGACTTGCGCGATGCTTGATGAAGAGTGAGATCCTTGCTGGCCAGAATGGATCGAACTCGCTCGATGAGATTGGTGGTGGTTCGCGAACTACGCGTGGAACGCACGGAGGCCTTTCTAGGTCTTTTCCGCGAGGCGTTCCTGTTCCGCACCGGCTTACCTGGCGCTGGTACTTGCTAAGCGCGCTTCCAGTGCTGAGGGCACACTCATCAGGCGCCGCGTCACATTCGTGCTCGCAGAGACTCGGTCGGTATAAATGTGGGCTATCGAAACCGTCACGAATATTGGCTGCATGTCCGTAATCGCGGCCAGTGAGTCGGAATGGCAGCGTACAGGGGCAGTTTCGACGATTGGGACGAATTAGCATTCGGTCCCAGATGCTGGTCGGAATTCCGGCCAGGCGTTTTCAATCTCCCGACGGGCCGCCGTCGCCGCGAGTTAGAGCCGTCCTAGTTCCTGTTTTTATTTTCAGAAATCTTTCATTATCTCTGTAGACAAGAGCCTAATTTGCGATAAGATACGCGCCAACTCCGAGGTTAGCAGTCGATGTTGGCCACGACATCGGGCCCGGATGCTGGTCGCCGGCTCAGAGCCGAACGAGAACGTCTGCGCCTGTCCACACGCGATGTAGAACGCATGAGTCAGGCGATCGCGCTGAAGAGGAATGATTCGGACTACTACATCTCGCACACTTGGGTCGCCGATGTCGAGGCGGGAAAATTCAAGCCCAAGCTCTACAAACTTCATAGCCTTAGTCTTATTTATCAACGCAGTCTCGACGAAATTCTAGCCTTCTTCGGCTTGGATGTTCGTCAGGTCGGCCAAGAGCAAGGGCTGGTGGACTTGCCGCGCACCTGTCTCGTCCCTTCTCCAGCGATCGATGCCAACGGAACGATCACGGCGCCGCTGGGACTTCGCGACAAGGTGGGGTTAGAGCAAACCAATCTGGTCTCGCGCATGTTTGAACGCTGGGGTGAGGTTCCCATCGGGCTGCTCCAGAAAACGGATTGGCGGACTTCTCTTTATGGATACATTGGGATAGAAGACTACACGCTTTATCCAATTATTCGACCTGGATCCCTAGTCCAGATAGACGCCCGTCAGACCAAGATCAAGAAGGATTGGCAAAACGAATTTGACCGCCCGATTTACTTCGTGGATCTACGCGATACCTATATGTGCAGCTGGTGTGAAGTAGACGGAAACCAACTGGTTCTTATTCCGTCTCCTCAATCGCGGAGGCCATCGAAACGCGTCCGCTATCCTGGCGACGCCGATGTGGTTGGGCGAGTCACAGTCGTAACCATGCCCCTCGCCGATATGAGATAGAGAATGATAACAGTGGCGGCAGTTTTACGACTTTCGAAAGTGTCCGATCTCCGGGCTGCTCAAGAGCGACGGCAAACTATGGACGGAATGCTTTGATAACCGATGAGAGAGAGCGAAATGACGCTGGCCGGTCAACGACTTGCGGTATCTCTGCAACAATTGCGCGAGTATTGCGTCTAATAGGTGTTGTCTCTATACTTTCTTCTAGCCCATGAAGCCCGTTGGCAAAGTCGGTGTTTCGCTGCTGTCGCTCTTGCTGTTTGCGACTCCGATCATGGCGTGCACGATGCAGGCGCTGTCCAGCGGCTGCGGCCCAAGTTGATGACGGTCTGCGCGGTCCTTGCTAGCCTAATTCCGATCCTATGGGCGAGTGCATCGGATCTGACGTCATGAAGCCAATTGCCGCTCCCATGGTCGGCGGAATGATTACGTCCACGATTCACGTACTGATTCTGGTTCCGGTGTTCTTCGTGTTGATGAAGGAACGAGCTCTGCGGCGGGGCACTTTGCTGCCGGAAGCAGGCAATGAAGAGGCGTAGCAAATATCACATGCTCGATGAGAAACAAAAGTCGCTTTCGCGTTGCGAATTGCGAACACTACCAACTTCAACCAAACCAAGAAGCAGAACCACTAATTGGGTTCAGGCGACATGCTGCCATGATCCAGTCGTCACGGCGAGGCGAATCCTCACTTCTAGAGAACGGTGTTGCACATAACCGTTCTCCGTCATGTGCGCTGTGGCTGAATCATCCTCGTTTGAGGTAACCAACCTATCCTGGGCCGCGCGCATTGCGAAGTGGGGGTCGGAGTGGCGGCAGAATAGGCAGTCTCGTCCTTGTACGAGTCTCGGGTCGGGGTCTGCGAGTCTGAGGTCCAGGTTTCAAAGCGCTCCATGAGTTTAGCTCCTAGCTGGATATCGGAGTATCCGTTGAAACGGTTTCTGGCAAGAGGCTACGCCGCCTTTTTATGGATCGCGTTGTGCACTCCGTTTCGGGTCTCACCGTCGAGGTTGAGCCCATGCTTTTCCTGGCTATGTTGTTCGACAAGAAGCATGATTTCCTGTTCGCTGTCGCCGCTTACTCGCCAATCACAGTTTCTTGCTAGCACATCAGAGCAGTTGAAATGGAGACTTTGCGTATTCGGTTCGGGATTATTCATGTCGCCCTCCTCAATTCCATGCTCGTATTTGTCAGCCGTTGGTCTTTTTCCTTAAGCAGCGCGGTAGTCTCTCGGATCAGGGCAAAAGTTTCTCGGAATCTTGCTCAATGGCGGCTTGTTCGCATAGTTCGAACCACCCCTCTTTCTCTCGCCCAGGCCTCCCCGTGCTGCACTATGCACGCATTTGGCCATCAACGTGTTTTCTAGTATTTGAGTCTGCGCTGGCTGATCATTTGCAGGGATAGTGGGAAAAATAAGCCTGGAGGCGAGAAAAATTGCGATAGTCAGATCTGTGCCGTATTTCCTGTATTGACCAGATTCCCATTTTGGCACTCGGTACGCTTGAGTACCCTCTAGAACGGCCAGAAAATGCCGGAACGGATCAATGCGACACGTCAGGCGATTTCAGGGATCTTGAATACGACAGCGACCGTCGCGCGGAGAGATACGAGATCGAGAACCCGCTGAGAGCCCTCTCGGTGCTTGAGGTTGAACAGCAGTGGTTGGGAAAAATAAGGCCTCATTGGACTAAAAAGCAGGACGCTGCACTCTTTATTTGCATCCAAAACCCCGACTGCGACCGAAAGCCCATGTCGAAGAAAAGCGTGCTGCTTGTGGACGACAATGCGATCAGCCATGAGCGATTGGGAGAAACTGTACCAAACAGCGATTACAGAGACGGACTGGTCGAAGATCGAAGACCGTATTGAGGTGGCGGATTCTGCATTAGGTGCGAGACTCCACGAATTCTCCGTCAACCACAGCGGCATCCCGGAGGAAAATCAACGGATCAATGATGCATTGAGCGGCCTGACCGTTCTTCGGCGCGAGGTCGTGGCATGGAAATCGGAGCCAGCGGTCTGAGCCCGTACAGGTTAATTTGCCGCGAACGCTCGGGATATCGGGCCTCGGATTCAATCCAGATTCTTCAGCTCCACCCAGATTTTGGAACCCTACCACCTGGCTAGGGGGGAACCCGGGGTCCCTACGGGAAATACCGTATCGCGCATCCACGCATGGCCGTGGCATTGTGTCGTATCGGACATTGTCATGTCGTCCAGCCTCGAAGACCGCATCCGTCTACTCACTGATCGGGCCATCGCCGCCAAGACTCAGAGCGAGCTGGACGCCATCCTGCCGGAACTGAAAGCCGCTATCACAGATCACATACGCTACGTTCGAGCCATAGTCGTCGAGACCATTCCCGAGGCGTTCGGGAAGAGCAAAACGGCAGCATAGGGGTCGTAATGCCAACTTACGATGCATGCGCGACTTGACAAATGTTTTACTCAGCCACAGTGGCATGCTTGAGGAATACCGAGCCATCGCCGACGCGATAAATAGGTTGGACATTTTACGAAGCGCGGTTGCCGCGAGGCACCTCTGACAGTTGAAAAGACTTAGTGGAACAGTAGCAGCGTTAAATAGAAGCATATCCAGGGACGCTCGCCAACCCTGGGTCGGAGAGTGAGCGTCCCCTTTTTCTTTCACGTTCTAAGAAGCTGCGAAGAGAATAATTCTGGCGCTTTTCAAAGTAATATCGGGTGAAAACTGTAGATTCGTGGAGAAGAGTCCGTATGGGGTTCGATTTATCTACGGTGGCGGGGATCCTTTAGATCTTCGCCCTTGCAGCAGCACATCGGCCGGGTAAGTTAGGGCGGATTCTTGGCTTGGAAGTCTGGTGGCCCACCAGCAACACCCAGCAACACTTCTCCACCGTGGACAAGAACCAGTTTCTGGAGAGCAGAGAGTTGGGTCGCGCCTACGGGGTTGTTAGTGTAATTTCTTCTGGAGCCTCTGCACTTCGTCAATACACCGTTGCATGAGGTCATAATCTAACCCTCCGCGCCCATGTGTAACGTTTCTAGCAGGATGCGAGCGAAAACCGCGCCCCCAATTCCTGTCGCGTCAAATCGGGCGTACGAGTCCTTCCCGGGTTGCCCGCGTATTCCGCACCAGCAACAGCACCAGCAGCATTCCCACGAACGGCACGATTCCAGCCACCACGATGATGCGATCAAAGGAATGCCCGGCGGCGACATTGGGCACGTCGGAGAAATATCCGATGAGTTTGAAAGCGATGATGGTCCCAATGCCCGCGCCAGTCCCGCTAAGTCCGCTGACCGTGGCCACCGAACGGCTGAAGAATAGATCGGAAGGCAGCACATTCGCTATGGTGGAAAACGAAGCGTAAGAAAACGTGGAGAGTGCAAAAAGCAGTGTGATCGAGTAAAGGTTGTTGGTAAAAAGAGTTGGAATCAGCAACAAGACGCCAAGTCCGCCGAAGACCACGAGCGCTTTCCGCGCCGCGCCCAGCGCCCAGCCCCGCTTGACCAGAAAACCGGAAGCGGCGCCGCCAAAGAAATTTCCCAGGTCGGCGGCGATGAACGGAACCCAGACGGCGAGAATCCCGCTCTTGAGTGAAAAGCCTCTTGCAACCAAGTAAATCGGAAACCAGTCGGCGACAAAAAACCAGACCGGATCGGTGAGGGCCTTGGCCACGATCGCTCCCCAGGTCTGGGGCAGTTTGAGCACAACCTCCCAGGGCTGAGGCTGGTCACCGCCGGCTTGCGTTTCCTCCGCGGCATCTTCCCGGATCATTTGCAGTTCTTGTGGGCTGATTCGCGGATGCTCCTGTGGTGGGTAATACATCTTTCGCCAGAGAATCAGCCACAGAAATCCCAGCAGGCCCGGAATTACAAACGAAAGCCGCCATCCCCAACGGAAGTAAACTCCCAGCACAAGAAAGGGAGCGATGGCACCGCCGATCGACGAACCGCTATCGAACAGTGCGGTGGCGAGCGCCCGCTCGCGTTTTGGAAACCATTCGGAGACTGCCTTGGTCGCCCCCGGCCAGTTGGCCGATTCCGCGATTCCAAGCAGAGTACGAAACGTCGCAAAGCTATAGAGGCCGCGGGCCAGGGAAGTCGCGCTGGCAACCAGTGAGTACAGCACGACCGTGATGCTCAGGCCGCGACGGGTTCCGATGCGATCGATCATGCGGCCGAGGATCGTCTGCCCCAGCGAATAGCCCAGGCGAAATCCGACGAGGATATTGGCGTAGTCGGTGTTCGTCCAGTGATATTCGAGCTTGAGGAAAGGCGCGAGCAGCGACAACGTTTGCCGGTCGAGATAATTGATGATCGTAGAAAGAAAAAGCATTCCGCCGATCCACCAGCGCAAATTCCTGATCGGACGGGCGCTCATCGCGCCATCTCCGAAGAGTCTTTACTTCCCGTATCAGCGACCGCCATCACTGGAAACATTTCCCTGGTTTCGCTGTGATCACAGCCGAATTCGGCAGAGTTCTTCTTCATGATGCGCATGGCTTCGGCGATCTGTTGGCGTCAAGCGCAGGTGTTCTTGTAACACATGCTGCGCAGCTCAATCCACTTCATACCGAATTGCCCGGAAGCCAGGGATCTGGTGGAAAGGAGCTTGACCGATCTCCAAACTGACTGCCTCGATCTGATCCAGGTGTACACTTGGTCCCGTGCGTGGAACCAGGACCCGACCGTGTTTGAAGAATGGGTAGATACTGTCCAACTCATTTGCAACATTTTTTCCCAAGAGGCCCAGGAAGGACTCTTTGCCGAAGCTTAAAACACTGCGTCGCTGTCATTGCCCGTGTCGCGTTCGACGAAAGTTCCTTGACGGGAAAATCGACCGCCACAACACAGTTTGCTGAAGGCGATATGAGAGGTATTTCGCCGCCGACCCCCTTCCGGACCAGCGAGTGGATGAGATTCAGCGAGTCATCGCCGAATCCGAACCGGATGGGGCAACGGCGGCCCTGAAGTTTGCCCTGAAGCCTGCAGCCGTTTCCACCGTAATCGCCGGAATCCGCAATCCCTGGCAAGCCGAGTAGAGGTTGGGAGTCTGGAACCTATGAGTGATGAACTGTAGAGAAGGCTTAGCAAAACATTTCTGGCGCCGGTCATTTTGGAACGAGGAGAAATAAATAGATAATGCGCTCGATTCGCTTGATCCGCGCCGTAATTGGAATTGTTTGGCTTGACAGCACAGAGAATAGCCCGATGTACTTACGTGCGCTTTGCTAAAGCGCTTTGCTAAACTCGCTAACTCCTAGACAGGCGCTAGTCGCGTCTCTGCTTGATTTTGCGGCGGGCGCCGGCATTTCAAGGGTTTTATGAGGGAATTTGAATGGCTGAATCGGCGACTGTCGCTCCGTCCATTACGTCGCGAATAGGGGAGGTGGTTCCCGCAGGACAGTTATTACCGTTCGTGTTGGTTACGGTACTGTTTTATTTGTGGGGCATTCCCAACAACCTGAACGATGTTTTGATACGGCAGTTCATGAAGTCATTTGCCATCACCCGTTTTCAGGCTGGGCTGGTGCAATCTGCTTTCTACCTGGGCTACTTCGTGTTGGCGCTACCGGCAGCGCTGCTTATGCGCAAGGTAGGCTACAAAGCCGGATTTGTGATTGGTCTTCTTTTGTTTGGCGTGGGAACCTTCTTGTTTTGGCCTGCGGCAGTCATAGGACGATATGGATTTTTCCTGTTTTCTCTTTTTGTGATCGCGAGCGGCCTTTCATTTTTGGAAACTGCTTCGAACCCTTTCATTGCGCAACTGGGCCCTCCGGAGAGCTCGGAAAAACGCCTTAATGTTTCGCAGGCTTTTAATCCTCTGGGATCAATTAGCGGCGTTCTGATCGGCACGATATTCATTTTTTCTGGCGTGGAACTGAATTCGCAGCAGATTGACTCGCTAAAAGCCCAGCACCTCTATGACGCATATCTGCAGTCGGAGACTTTGCGCGTAGTCAGACCTTACCTGGTACTGGGGGCTGTTGCCGTTTGTTGGGCGTTTTTGATTTGGCGCACGAAGTTTCCCACGATTAAGGCTGAACACGAAGACGGCGGGAATCACGGACATTTCCGAGAACTTCTTCAGTACCCGCATTTTCTCTGGGCGGTCCTGGCCCAATTCTTGTACGTCGGCGCCCAGGTCGGAACTTGGAGTTACTTTATCCAATACGTTCAGGATTCCACACATCAGCCGGAAAAAATCGCTGGCTATTTCCTGACCGGCACTCTGGCCGCTTTCGCCCTCGGACGGTTTATCTCGGCTTACTTAATGGGCTTCGTCGCTCCGAACAAATTGCTTGGGATATACGCCTTGATGAACGTCATGCTGGTTGCGATCGGCGTATTTCTGCCGGGCTGGGTCGGCTTGTGGGCGATATTCCTGACCAGCTTCTTCATGTCGCTGATGTTTCCCACGATCTTCGCGCTGGGCCTGAAGGGACTGGGTCCAAATACGAAGATTGGCGGCTCCTTGCTGGTCATGGCCATTATCGGAGGAGCCGTCTTTACTCCGGCGATGGGTTTCATTTCCGAAGCACTGCACAACTTGGCCTGGGCTTATTGCTTGCCGCTGAGCTCCTACATATTCATTGCATACTATGCCTTTGTAACTTCGAAGATTGACGGTGCGGACATGAATCATCCAGAGACTTTTGTGTCATGACCCTAGATGATTTTCTGCAATCACTTACAGCAATCGATCCGCCCTTGGAGCTCTCCCCGGCGCTGGCTGGCCTATGGTGGGATGCCAAGGGCGATTGGACACGCGCCCATGAATCCGCTCAGCAAGGCGAAGACATCAATGGGGCATGGGTGCATGCCTACCTGCATCGCAAGGAAGGCGATCAGGACAATGCAGCCTACTGGTATCGCCGGGCGGGTAAGCCTTTCTGCCGAGAACTCCCCGATGCAGAATGGCACAGCATCGCAGAAGATTTGCTTCGAAGCGGCTAGCTCAAGCTCTCTTCGCAAGATGGCTTTAGCATCCTCGGGTAGGTGCGCTGACGATTTTCACCGTCCGTTCCGAAAATGACGCCAGGACTAAACTTCCCGGGGTCCACTTTTTTTGTGAGCTGAGAGCTTTGAAAATCCAAGGCTATGACACCTCCAGGATCGTCATTCACGATGACTTGGACTACTAAGGGAATCGCATGATCGTCGAGTATGTTGGCTTCTCCGACGAGATCAAGTTAATGGCCAGCCTTCAAACCAAGGCCCGTGCGCCGGTTCGGGTGCGACGCTGCATTTTGTGAATCGGATGGATACCGACCGGTGCCCCGCGCCGATCGCAGGGGGAATGTCAGAATGGCGAGAAACGGCAAAGTAAGAGTCGGGATCATCGGATCGCAGTTTCAAGCTGATATTCACGCGGCATCATTAGTAATCATGCCGGAGGAGGCCGAGGCGGTCGCCATAGCTTCTCCCACTCCCGGCAACGCGGCGGCACTTGCGAAACGATTCGGCGTCCCGCGCGTGTTCACCGATTACCGCGAGATGTTGAAAGAAAAAGATATCGAGATGGTCACCATCGCCGCCCCGAACAGCCTTCATTGCCAAATGACAAAGGATATCGCGGCTGCCGGCAAACACATCGTCTGCGAAAAGCCTCTGGCCATGACCATTGCGGAAGGTGAAGAAATGATCGCGGCAGCCAAGAGCCACGGTGTTCTGCTGATGTACGGAGAGGAGCTGCTCTTCACACCGAAATACTTAAAAGCGAAAGAAATGGCCGATGCCGGCGCTTTCGGAAAAATCTACCTGATCAAACAAAGCGAGAAACACTTCGGACCGCACAGCGAATGGTTCTGGGATGTAAACCGCTCGGGCGGCGGCGCGTTGATGGATCTGGGCTGCCACGGTATCGCCTTCTGCTGGTGGTTTCTTGGACGACCGGCGATGAAATCCATCTACTGTCAGATGGGCACATACGTCCACTCCAAAAAAACCCGTGCCGAGGACGACTCGCTATGCATTATCGAGTTTGCGGATGGGGCTGTGGCGCTGATTGAGAATAGCTGGGCGCACCGGGGTGGGATGGACGACCGCATTGAAATCCACGGCGAAGATGGCGTCACCTACGCCAACTTGCACATGGGCAATGCCTTGACCACGTATAGCGAAAACGGCTACGCCTACGCCGTAGAGAAGGCCCCGACCACCAAAGGCTGGACCTATCCCGTGTTTGAAGAACTGTGGAACTACGGCACGCCGCAGGAGTTGAATCATTTCGCGCGCTGCGCCCGTGGAAAAGAAACTCCGAAAATCACTGGGGAAGATGGTCTGGCCATCATGCACGCGCTTTACGCCGGATATGCCTCCGCCGGCGAAGGGCGCAAAATAGCACTCCCGTTCGCAGCGCCCTCGGTGAAGAAGCCCATCGATCTCTGGCTCAATGCCCGAGCCGGCGAGCTGCACAAAAGCAAATAAGTCGTTCGATTCTCCGGTTGAGGGGTCTGTAAAATGTCGATCGCAGACAGAATTCGTCTTAGCTTCATGATGTTCCTCAACTACGTGATTTGGGGATCATGGTACGTGACCCTCGGCGCCTATCTGACGATTCACTTGAAGTTCACCGGCATCGAGGCCGGCCTGGTGTTTGGCACCAGTTCGATCGCCTGCATGGTATCTCCGTTTTTTGTAGGTCTGATCGCGGACCGTTTCTTTGCTTCGGAGCGGGTTCTCGCCAGTTTACACCTGCTCGGCGCGGTGTTTCTGTTTCTCGTCGCCAGGGCTACCAGTTTCGCCCCAGTCTATGGCCTGATGCTCGTGTATTGCCTATGCTACTTCCCGACCATTGCCCTCACCAATTCGCTTACTCTGCAACACCTCAAGAATCCGGCCCGCGATTTTCCTTTGATTCGCGTTTTCGGCACGCTGGGATGGATCGCAATTGGGGTGACTCTCGGACGTCTTGGTATCGAGACTTCTCCTTCATTTTTTCTGCTGGCTGCGGGAGCCTCCGTGTTGATGGGTCTTTTCAGCCTTACTTTGCCCCATACCCCGCCTCCCAGTAAAGGGAAGTCGGTGACAATTCAACGGGTCTTAGGACTTGATGCTCTGGTGATGTTCCAACGACGGTCTTTCGCGGTTTTCGCGGTGGCATCGATCCTGGCCTGTATTCCTCTCACGTTTTATTTCTCGTTCACCAATGCTTATCTGAACGACCTTCACGTCCCCAATGCCGCAGGCAAAATGGCGCTAGGGCAGGCGTCTGAAGTCATCATGATGCTTCTGATGCCCTTCATCTTGGGGCGTGTGAGCGTCAAAAGCATTCTGATCATGGGACTGGCAGCCTGGTCGGTGCGTTACCTCCTGCTTAGCTATGGAAATCCCGATAGCCGCATGTGGATGTTTTACGTAGCGATTCTGCTTCATGGCATCTGTTACGACTTCTTTTTCATGACCGGTCAGCTTTATACCGACCAGGAAGCGCCCCCCCATCTACGAAGCGCTGCGCAGGGGCTGATTACCTTCCTGACCTATGGGTTGGGAATGTTGATGGGTTCTCTGATCGCGGGCCGTGCGGTCGATTACTTTACCCATACCGTCGAAACTACTTTAGTGAGAAACTGGCAGGGTTTCTGGCTCATTTCCGCATTGACCGCATTCCTTATATTGTTGCTGATCAGCGTATTCTTCCGCGGCGGAGGCAAGATTCAATCGGCAGAACCTGCGTTAGAACCCTCGGAAGCTGCCAACGCCGGCTGATTTCTCGCCTTCACAATTGCTGGAGCGAATCCTGACCACGATCCGGGGTCGATTCCGGTAATGGGGAAAGCCGCGCGGACGATTAGGACAGATTTTCGATAGTGGTGTCGATCAACGCCGCCGTCGGCTTATAGGGATCTCCGGGAGCATCGTACTCGATCGAGCAGTATCCCTTGTAGGAATGGCGCTTCAGGATTCCAAACGTTCTCGCGAGATCCACGTGAGTGGCTTTGCCTTGTTCGTCGACCGAACCATCCTTCACATGACAAATGCCGTAAGCGTGGGCGAACATTTCGTCGATCGCTTCATAGGCATAGTCGTCGTCGTGCGCACTCAGAGTGTTGCCAAAATCTGGCAGGGCACGAAGCCATGGACTATTCACCTTCTTTATTACTTTCACAAGAAAAAATGGATCCTCGCTCAAGGGATCGTCATTTTCTAAGTGCACCACCACATTTCTTGCCGAAGCATGTTCCGCGATCGGCCGTAAGTTCGCCGCCAGGCGCGCAACTTCAGGTGCAGCATCTCGGGCGCGCGAAATATTTGTGCGGATGCTGGGCGACCCAAGCGCCACCGCTATGTCGATCCATTTCTTGCTGAAGTAGGTCGCCTTTTCGCACTCGTCACGGCCGGCAGCGTAAAGACTGTCAGAGCCATCCACTGCCAAATTGGCCACGGCCGCTCCGGCCGTATTCACAGAATGGCGAAACTCTTCCAAATACTTCGGATCCGTGGACGGAAAATGGCGGCTCCAAGGCTCGATTTTGTTGACGTTGAACTTTTGGATTACGTGTGCAGCAAAATCCTTCAACTCGATGCTTCGATTGCCGCTCTTGCTCTCTGTTCCTACGATAAATTCGCGGAAGGAGTAGGAAGAGACGGCGATCCGCCCTCGTGGTTCGAGTGGAAACTTGACTGCCGGTCCAGAGGCTGCATCACGGGACAAGCCAGGCAGGAACCACCACCCCGCCGCGACTGCTGCAGATTGCGATAGAAATCGCCTACGCGATGTCACAATAAAGATCCCAAAAACCTTTTCCTCAGTTTCCCACTAGTGCATCCATGTGAACTGGCATTTTGATTTTCACTACCCTCAAGTTTTGCGAGTTCAGTCCTACCGATTGGTTTGCGGTTTAGTAAAGCGATGTATCTTCCCCACTACCGTAACATAGCCTATGCAATTGCAATCCGGCAACACAACCCAATCCCGTCGACCGTATGGCGTTATCTGATGTGTCTACGGGCGTAGCGGTAACTGCCAGAGTGCGCCCTGAGTTTTACCAACTCAAGCCGCGTGGGTTCCTTTAAAATATTTTGGTAGAATTTTGTCAACTGCCATCTGTTTTTGTTTCGATTGTTTTGGGGTCAACAAACTCCTGTAGCTGTCCTCGGATACCGTCGAGGGAGCCTAGGATACTCAACGCGCAGCGGTGTCCCAACCGGGGCGACCGAAATTGCGTGCACGGTTTGTCGGATCACTTCAGAGTATGAGTGCGGGTGCAACCCCTGGGTAGAAGGCTTAGACGGGAGACGGAGACGGTGGAAAATGAGCTATATAGCCGATGCGAAGCGTTATGAGGATGCGCAATTTCGGCGGTGCGGGCAATCAGGTTTAAAGTTCCCGCTGATATCGCTGGGGCTATGGCAGAATTTCGGCGGCGCCGACGTATTCGAGATGGGCAGAGCAATGATCCGGCGCGCGTTCGACCGCGGCGTGACACACTTTGACCTGGCTAACAATTATGGGCCGCCTTACGGATCGGCAGAGGAGAATTTCGGGGAGATTCTGCGCAAGGATTTTGCCCGGCTTCGAAACGAGCTCGTGATCTCAACCAAAGCCGGATGGGATATGTGGCCGGGACCGTATGGAATCGGCGGGTCGCGCAAATATCTTCTGGCGTCGCTGGACGAGAGTTTGAAGCGCATGGGGCTGGAGTATGTGGATATCTTCTACTCCCACAGGCCGGTAACCGATGTTCCGCTGGAAGAAACCATGGGGGCGCTGGCGCACGCGGTGCATCAGGGCAAAACTTTATACGTGGGCATTTCGTCGTACAGTCCGGAGCGAACCCGGGAAGCGGCGCATATTTTGAAGAGCATGGGGGTACCCCTGTTGATTCATCAGCCTTCGTACTCCATGCTGAACCGTTGGGTGGAAGTGGGTTTGCTAGAGACGCTGCACGAATTGGGCGTGGGCTGCATTGCGTTTTCTCCGCTGGCGCAGGGACTTCTGACCAACAAGTATCTGAATGGGATACCGAAGAATTCGCGCGTAATGGCGGAAGATTCCTTTCAGAAGGAGTTCCTGAGGGAAGAGAACCTTCAACGGGTGCGGGCGTTGAGCGAAATTGCACGGGGGCGAGGGCAGACACTGGCACAAATGGCGATTGCCTGGGTGCTGCGCGACCATCGGGTCACCACAGCGCTGATCGGAGCGCGTAATGTCGAGCAGCTCGACGACTCGCTGGATGCGGTGAAGAAACTCGGATTCACGGATGCGGAGCTGAAGGAGATCGATCGCCATGCACAGGACGGGGCTATCGATATTTGGAAAGACGCCCGCGTCGGCACGGGGTAGCGCCTACCGTCGAGGCTGCCCCCCTACTTGGCCGCGTTCCCCGGGCCGCCGACAGCGTGCAACCGCGGCAATCGCTCGTCCACCTGAGGTAATGCGGGAAATGCCGCGTGTGGTTCGGTCTGATACCAATAAGCCACTGAAAAATAATTGTCGGACCTGCCGTTGGCGTGTCCGTGTTCGATCGTCGCTTTCAGCGATTTCGTGAAGGGAATGGGGGAATCCAGGTGGAAGCGATAGACGCTGCTTCGGCTTCCTGCTTTTTCCTCTCCTACGACGGGCGCACCATAGAGCGCGTACGAAAATGTCTTGCCTCCGAAATCGTATGCCCCTAGGAAATAGTCTTCGGTCCCGGTTCCGTTGATCGAAGGCTGTCTTTCTCCATCGACAAAAAACATGTCGTCGCCCTCGCCCCACCAATAATCCTGGTTCTGTAACACGGACATGGTCACGCCGACGAAATGTCCTCGTCCTGTGGCCTGTAGCCAGACGTAGTTGTCCTCACCCGCGAGGTTTTTCTTGTCGTTTTGAAGCGGGTCGCCATTGTCTTTCCAATCCCCCGCGACGCCTGGGTTCGGCGAAGCCTGACGGTACTGCGCGTGAAAATACAAAGTGTCCGCAGGTAGCGGTTTCGCGTAAGCCTGATAGTCGATGTTGTAGTACAGCGCATCGAGTTTCAGTTTTCCCGCGTTCTCTACAGTGATTCGCGCACGCTTCTGAAACGGCATGGGGAAGTACGAATTCAACGCATGGTTTGGTGCAGAGGACAAAGGCAGGGCCTCAAACGTGAAGTACTCGCCTAGACCCAGTCCAAAAAAGTCGCCAATGGGAGCTTCCACACTGGGCGTCGCCTCCCCATCCCAATACATCCGCAACACCAATTTTTTCAGGTGGTACATCTCGTGAGACGAAAGTGTGAACCAGATGTGCGTAATGATTCCTGGCCCAGGTTCATCCAGAATCGTGAGGGTATCTCCCGGCGCGATCGTTTTGTAATCTCCGTTCCCTCCCGAATGGTCGTAACTGGACACGCGTCTCTGTATGTAATCGCGAGGTTCGGCCAATCCTCCCAACCAGACCTGGCTCTGGCCATAAACTGCTGCACAACGTACCAGCAGCAAGAGCACCACTAGCCCGCGCATTCGCATCATTTGAATATCCTTTCCGTTTCATTTCCTAGATGCTGCGTCCAAATAGGATCGTACAAACCACACCATACTCACCATGGGCAGGGAAGGGAATATCGAATTTCGTGAGAGCCCCTTCAGCCCTCGGTTTTGGCGGAACACTAACCGTGACCTCTCATTGGCGCGGCTTCGTACGGAATCCTATCGAAAACTCCGTATTCCAAACAGGATCAGTTCAGGTAAAAGAAATCCATTTCATGTGGTCTCAACTATCCTCGGGCCGTTCCTGGCGTTTCCAACGATCCCGCGCTCAATGGCCTCACCCTGTTCCAGATTTCCGGGGGGCTTTCGGCGGCTGGGCTACCCCGGCTTCGCCCCGACCGTGAGCCGCATTGCAGGAAGTTCAATACGGCGACACGCTAAGCGTCATTTACGGAAGGCATTCGTTGAGATTGGTGCGCAAGTCCGACGCAGCCAGGTGGACCTGCCGCAGGCTTGGGTCGGCGCGCGGCAGAATGCGCTTCCGTGGGCAGTTCACTTCCAATGCAACGGATGACGGCAGCGGTCAATCTTCTGGCGGATGCCCTCCTGGCGCCGTTTCCGATTTATTGCGTTGCAACTTGGAGTAGGACTCCTCGCGGGCCGCAGAAGGATTCAGCTCCGCGTGTGGTAGGCTTGCCGGTCTTGTGTTATCGAAAACCCTGTTCAAGGAGATGTTCTCTTGACCGTTCCTCGAATTACCGTCGTGGGCAGCTACGCCACCGGCCTGACCATGAAAGTCGAACGTATGCCGACGTACCGGCGAAACACTCTTGGGAACGGGTTATCGCGTGGACTATGGAGGGAAGGGTTCAAATCAGGCAGTGGGATGCGCCCGGCTGGGAGCGCACGTCAGCTTCGTCGCCAGAATTGGAACAGACCCTTTCGGAGAAATGGCGCTCGGCCTTTATCGCGACGAAGGCATTGACATCACTTATGTAAAGCGCACTGCCAACGCACCGACTGGAGTGGGCTTCATTATTGTCGAGGCGGCGAGCGGACATAACTGCATCACCATCGATCCGGGAGCGAATGAACTCTTGACCGCCGCCGACGTTGCCCAATGCGAAGCTGCTTTCAATTCGCCGGCTGTGGTGCTCACCCAGCTTGAGATTCCGGTAGCCGCCGCTGAGGCCGCACTGGCGCGCGGACGCGAACGAGGTGCAATCACGATTCTGAATCCGGCTCCGGTCCGGCCGTTGCCTCCGTCCATCTTGCAGTTAGTCGATGTTCTCACCCCCAATCAGAGTGAGGCCAAGGTGCTGGCCGGCCTTAGTCCGGGAGCGGACGTCGAGCCCGAGGCAGTCGCGCGCAGGTTGATTCGCAGCGGAGTCAAACAGGTCGTCATGACCTTGGGAGAAAACGGAGCATTGATCGTAACCGACAAATCCTCCATCCGCGTTCCTGCGGTATGCATGTCGGCGGTGGATACAACGGGCGCCGGGGACGCCTTCAACGCCGGGTTGGCGATCGCGCTGGCTTGCGGCACGAGTCTCGAGGAGGCCGTGCCGTTTGCCGCGGTCACCGGCGGCCTGGCCGTCATCAAGGAGGGCGTCATCCCTTCGCTGCCCAACCGAGATGACGTTCTCCAGTTTTATCGCAAGCAAGACCTGCATCCTCCGAATTGGTTTCTGGCCGACCCTTCCGGTGCAGTTTGAATTCCTGGTTGGCGTTGATCTGCAGCGGTAGCGCGAGCGTTTTTGTCGATACCTGGATTTACCAGGACGGCAAACGGGTATGCGTCGCCAGCGATGGAACGCTGGTTTGCAGTTTCAAGCGACGGTCTTGCTGTCCCGTTAGCGAGGTCCAAGTAGAGTTTGCAAGCGTCGAGATTCCCTTATGCCCCTGCTGATCGGCTTTCTTCTGGTACTGCTGGCGGCCCTGCTGCAAGGGACCTTCGTTCTTCCCATGACACTCGTTCGACAATGGTCGTGGGAGCACACCTGGGCCACGTTCTCACTGCTGGGCATGTTTGTCTTCAACTGGATCATCACGCTTCTGCTGGTGCCAAATATTTTCGCCGTATATTCCGCGTCTCCGGTCAAAGACCTCGCTGTCCTGGCGCTTTTTGGGCTGGGCTGGGGAGTGGGTGCTGTCCTGTTCGGCCTGGGGATGGAACGGCTCGGCATGGCCCTGGGATATCCGATCATCATGGGGCTTATCGCCAGCCTGGGCGCGCTGATTCCGCTCCTGCTGTTCTTCCCGCAGAGTCTTTTCACGAGCAAAGGCCTGTTTCTGCTCGCCGGAACGGCGCTGGTCATCTTTGGTATCGCGTTGTGCTCCATTGCCGGATCCCGCCGCACGCCTTCTGAAGGCAAGTCCGCCGCAACACGGTCAAACACTTTCAAAATCGGCCTGGCCATCGCAATCTTCGCCGGCATACTCTCGTGCCTGCCCAACGTGGGCGTGGCATTCGGGGGAAACGTGATCCAGGCTGCCGCTGTCGCTGGGAGTGTCCCCGGCTTCTTCAGGAAATACGGTGTGGGCTCTTCTGTTTACCCTGGGGTGCGTCGCTAACCTCGCATATTGTCTGTACCTGATCATCAGCAAGCGCACCCTGGGCCAATACTGGAACCGCGAGACGCCGCGCAATCTGGGCCTTAGCGCGGGAATGGCGCTGATGTGGATTGGAAGCTTCTATCTTTACGGTGCCGGTGCCGCAAAACTGGGACGCTGGGGCGCAATTGCAGGCTGGCCTTTGTTCATCTCTCTCTCCATCGTCGTGGGCAATCTCTGGGGATTATGGCGAGGCGAGTGGCAGGGCGCGCCTGCCTTTAGCCGTCGACTGCTGAATCAGGGTTTGCTGGTCCTGATCGTGGCGGTGCTTACCGTGGCGCTCAGCAATTCTCGCTAAGAGGACAATTTTTCCGGTGCCTCTGTGACTCAGTCGCTAACTCTGCGAGAATAGGCGTGTCCATGTCGTCGAGTTCCACATTCCTGTTGACCTCGCAGCCCAGGGCGCGCTGGATGCGCTTCGATACTGCGCAGATCCTCAAACGCTTTTTCTTTTGTGAGCGTTCGCTTCTAGTGAGCCAGGCGGCGTGGATTCCCGCTGTCGCACCGCTTGATATCAAGACGGGACTCGCTCGTTTCATCTGGCAGAGCGCAGAGACTGCCAACGCCTTGCGGAATCGAGTGTTCGAGCTTCGTTTCCCCAGCCGCCTGCTGGAGGAGGAAGGAGCGGATGGGGCGCTGATCGAGCTTTTCGGTGCAGTTAGAAATTCTCCATCGGTTCCAGCTTTCTTGTCGAGCATTGGAAAAGTTTTGTTGCCGGCTCTGCGTGATTCCTTCCAGGCGTATCTGGAAGCATCTGATTCCATCGCCGACGGGCCCACGCACCGCTTTCTGTCGCTTGCCGTCTCTGAAAAAGCAGAACAGATCGCTGCTTTCGAGCAATGGAGCGAGTCCGCGCTGGCCGGCAATCCCGAGTTACGCGACGACGCGCTCGCATGGACCCAGGTGGTCGCCAAATGCCTCTTCTGACCTGGGCGGAGTAGGAATCGGGCCGTCCTCACTATCTGGCACCCCAGGGCCTTTGCCAGGCGGAAAGACCTATGTCATTCCCGACAAGCCGGCGCGCGACCTGCGCTTCTGGCCTTGCCGCTTTTACTGGCCGGACATAGTCGATCCCGCTTATCCCTACGGCGAAGGCATGCAACTGCAACTTCGCTCGGCTATCAGTCACTTGAACGAAGTCTGGGCAATAGAAAACGGCGGCGTGATGTTGAGCGTGTTCGCTGACATTCTGCCTTGGGAATGGATACACAATGCTGCGCGCTGGACTTACGATGAATCGCGCCACTGTCGGATGGGCTACGAACGCCTGATGGCGTGGGGCCTTAATCCCGCAGACATTCCGTTGGGAACCTACATTTATGAGAGCGCTTCCGGTGAGGATCCTATCTATCGCCTGGGAATGCTCTATTTCTTCGAAACCAAGAACATCCGTCACAAACCGGGCCGCGCCCAGCTTTTCCGCGCGTACGGTGACGCCGTGAGTGAGCACGACATGGACTTCGATTGGGCCGACGAAACCATGCACGCCGGTTACGGCAAGCATTGGCTTAAAGAATTGCTGGCAGTTCGTGGCGAAGATCCTGCAGCCTACGATCAGGTGCGCGACCGCTGCGAAAAGTTAGTAAGCAACTACCTAGACACTGCCACGCCCGACGAAGTGGCTGGCATTAAGCGAGTGGCACGCGACTTAATTGCCAAGGCACAAGGAAAATAAGCTCGCAACAATCGACTTCCCGACAGCGGTGGACGAGACCGCTGCACGAGTGAGACGCCCGCGCCCACATCAACATTCTCGCGGATGACATCTGCGTCACCACTTTGAGTATTCGATCTTTCCAACGACTAGTCCTGTTATGCTTGGCCACTCTGCCACTAAGATCTGTCGGAGGGAGACAATGGATCGGCGCGTATCGAAGACAGTGTTTCTACTGGTTGCTCTTCTGGGGACTACCGCCACGGCCCAGAAAATCAAGGTCATCGTCGACCAGGACGCTCGTGGCCCCGGCACCAGCGACCAGCAGGCCATCCTGGTTTTCCTGCAATCGGACAAATTCGACGTCCTCGGCGTCACCACCGTGAGCGGCGATCAGTGGGTGAAGGAAGAGACCCAGCATGCGCTTCGTATGACGGAGATTGCGGAGCGCACGGACGTTCCGGTAGTCCAGGGTGCTGAATTTCCCTTGCTCAATTCCAAGGAAGAAACCGAACGCTGGGAAGAGCTGTACGGGAAGCTGGAATACAAGGGTTGCTGGACGGAGCGCTTCGAAGCTAACCGCTCCACTATCTATGAGGAGCCCTACCACGCCCCCGACGTTGTTCCAGCCATGAAGGAGGGCGCGCCCCATACTCAAGCCGCTCCTGGCACGGCGGCCGAGTTCATTGTGAAGATGGTGCACAAGTATCCGGGTGAAGTGGTTCTATGGGCGGGCGGACCGTTGACCAATTTTGCCTTGGCGTTGAAGCTCGACCCCGAAGTCGCCACGCTAGCCAAGGAATTCGTCATGATGGGCGGCGGATTGTACGCGGACAAGGGCGCAATCGATCCCGGCGCCATTGATGCCCGCCGCGAATTCAACTGGTGGTTCGATCCGGAAGCTACACGCATTGTGTTGCGCGCGCCCTGGAAAAAAGTGACCATTACTCCGATTGATATTTCGGTCAAGACGCGCTTTACCTCGGAGATGAAAGCTGTCATTTCCAGGGCAAACACCCCGGTCACGCAATATCTGGATAAGTATTCTCTACCAGGATATATGTGGGACGAAATCGCCGGCGCGGCCCTGATTGACCCGTCGATCATCACCGGCCAAAAGCAGCTCTATATGGACATCGATCTGGATCGCGGGGCAAGCTACGGAAAGACCATCTTCTGGGATTCCACGGCTCACGTTCCTCCGTATTTGCGCTTGGCCAATGTCCAATTCGATATCGACGCAAAGAGGTTCTACAAAATCTACATCGACCTGATGACCCGACCAGCACGAAGCGCCAATTCGCATACGCACACAGAAGAATGAAACAATTTTTCAACTTCAGGTTCCGGCCAGGGCCACTCTTACGGCAGAGTGCAAACCTTTCATGGACGTCCGGTAGGCACGCACGGTCTGCTCAAGCTCCTAGTGAGCAAAATGGAGCAGTTTTTGGAATAACCGCGCACTATCCTGTCGACCATAAGGAAAGAAATCACTCCTAAAGCTGTAACCGGTATTCGCTGCCCGACATGTAGCGCTGCGCCAGGAGTGCGCTGTGAGCTTGGCACTGGTCAGCCTCGCACGGAGCCACATCGTGACCGCCGATTGATTGCAGCTGAGAAATCAGGTTAGTAATGGTCATCCACAAAGTCCCTTCACCTAGGAAGAAAGCCGACGACGAGAAACGCTTAGCGAAACTGGTGGCGCGGATCGAGAAAAATCTGAAAGCTCGGGAACCCCGAAACTGACCCACAGAAACCATAAGCTTTTGTACGCTAGCGTGCTGAACGAACTCACTGTGGCTAAGATTTCCGTCAAGGGTGTAACAACAGGCATGTCCTGCCTTTAGCCCTGGAGGAGGGCTTGGGGCGAATGTGGCTCTTATAGAGGCGCACCGTGGCCAGACTTCATCTACCAAGCTGGGACCTTCTGTACCTGGATTTCGTCTCGCAATCCGAACCTAACAAACTCCAGACGCGACTTGAACCACTTGAGGCTTCAATTTTTCAGCGGCTGAATGAAATGGACAACAGTCAGAACTCGCGTGCCGAGAAGGCTGCATACGGCAAGCCAGCGACAGAATCCTTGAGATAAAAATCAGTCTACAAAAGTTGTGGCCGTGGGCCTCGGGTTGTTCGGTCTCTTGATTGTTGGCTGCCGCGCCAGAACACAAAATCGCAGACACCCCGCCAGCACCTGTTGAGTACGTCTTGGTCCGCATCACCAGCCATCCAGGCAAATACCGCCATGCGCGGCGTGAAGGGCGATCTACTTGTTGCCCCCAAAGCGGAGGCATCAGAATTTCCCTCGACGGAACCACCACGACGGCAGAAGGAGTTGGAACGTCATGGATTTAAAACGAAAGTGGAGCCCGCGCAAGGGTGGCTTTAGTTGTTCTCAGCTGATGTACCCAGCCTCTCTTGCTCTCGATCGACGGAAGAGTGGGTACCGGCTTAGCGCTGATCCTGACAAGAAGGAGGAAGAATAGGACGAGGGTTCCCCAAGCTAGGCAGGACAACAAGATAGCAGGCATCATGTGATTCCCAGCCTTTCCTCAATGACCTTAGAGCACGAACAATGCCACAAAAGGGAAGTCGTATTTTCTGTTAGATCCGCGCAGGGAGGACCAAAAGAGTGAAGTTTCGGCGAACAACCGAGAAAATCTGAGCTACATGAAACTCTGTATTCAAGCGTGTTTCAACCATCCCGATGGGCACTGCCCGATTCGAGTCAGCACGCAATCCGCATCAATCCCCCCGACACTGCAACCGGGAGTTGCTCAATCAACGTGGAACAGGGCTAGGTAATCCCATGTTCGCACGCAATTCCTGCCACTGTTGCATGACTCGGGAGTCGTGTGAGAGTTCGGCAGCCCTACGGAGCGATTCCTCTGCCTTAGGAAGATTGTTGACTTGGGCAAAACAATCGCCGAGACCCGCCCAAGCGTACCAATCTTGCGGGTACTCCTGACTGACCTGCTCAAAGACCGGCATAGCCTCACCGCATCGCCCATCATCGGCCAGTTGCAAGGCCGCTTGCACGTGAGCATTCGCAAAATTGTGAGCCACTGGAGCATTGCGCGGCGCAAGCTGATGGGCGACGGTGAAAACCGTCAAATCGTCTTTCCACTGCTTTTCCTGCGAGATGATCAACACAGCGAACACAACCGCTAACACGCCGACTGCACACAATAAAGGAACGCGCATCTTCCCAGCGAGATGCCATCCTGTCGCCACCAGAAGCATCAATCCAGCCGAGGGCAAGTAGGTGTATCGGCCATGCAGAAAGTCTCCCGGGTTAAGAGCATTCAGGTCCAGCGTGAGAAGAATTGGCAGGACCATGAGGAGCGTGCCTATCATCAGGGCATACCCGACATTAGCAACCTCTTGACGGGGAAGATCACGTTGACCTTTCCTCCATGCCCAGAGCAATGCCCCCGCCAGAATCGCAACGGCGCAACCGAGGCCTAGGCCCGGCAGCAGGACGCCACGGAAAGAAAACCCCTCTGCCAGAGTAGGGTCTGCAAAAGCCCGTGAGCAGACCGGCCAAAGCAGAACCTTCACGTAGAACCAGAGGGTCGCAGGCCACGACAGAAGGACGGTACTCCAAGACAGATGCTGCGTTAGCGAACCGAGCTTTCCTCCGAAAGCATTGAGTCGCATAAGAAGGTAGAGCACCGTCACGCACAAGAACGGTATAGTTTGCCGGAAAGCCAGCACCAACCGTCGTCCGAAATCTAAATCTCCGTTTTCGCCTCGCGGCATACGTAGTGCCAACGCAAAAATCAAAACTGGTAACACGATGGCGGTTTCCTTCGCCAACAATGCCGCAAAATAAGCAGTTGCGGAGGCTATTATCCAGACTGCCCGAAGCTGAGTAGTCTTCTTAGTCCGGGTCGCCTTGCGCGACTTTCGTTCGTGAGCTTGGCTGCCGGGAAGGCCCACTACCCACTTGAGGTATAAAAGCACCGCACCCAATACACCCATGGACATTAACGGATCGGGCACCGTAACCCACGCCACGGATTCGGTCTGGGCCGGATGCAGCGCGAACAGGGTCGCCGCGACTAACGCGGCGACGCGATCGCGCAGTAGTCTGAGCGCCAGTAGCCCCAGTAAGACCGTAACTGCTACATGTTTTGTGATGCTAAGCAGGTGCCATCCCCATGGAGACTCCGCGCTCAGAATGAAATTTATCCTCAGCCACAGGATGAACAAAGGCCGATAGAAACTCGGAGGCCCACCAGTGAATTGCGACCATACATACTTCGCAAAGTAGTCCCAAGCATAACCGGGGGACTGTATACGTGGATCACCCGTGAAACGGTGGTCGTCGAGGACGAATTGAAACTCCAAGGCGCGGTTGTAAAGGGCAAAGACGACAGCCCCTAAACACAAGGCTACGACGATGCAGGTCCGAGGCGAAAGCAACTCCGGCGCTCGATCTGATGACGTCTCAATAGCTAGCTTCTGTCGTCGAGTCGGGAGGCTGAGGTTCATCTTACGAGAATGCTAGGAAACTGAAAGAAATTGTCTCACAACATCAGTAGGACCTTGGATGCCCGGTCGCCAAAGGCCAAGCTACAAAGACAGCCAGGGCAGACTGAGCTATCGTCTTTGCGACAACATGGTAGGCAGCACAATGGGGTTCGTTTCGAAAACCACCTGCCTGCGATCTACGAGTTGATGCAGGAGGGCTGCGATCTTTACAACGCTGCCCGTATCGCAGGACTCGAAACATTCAATTCTGCAGGGCGAAAACAAGAGTGAAGCGACGAACCCGCAAGCGTGAGATGACATCTGGAATGTCTCATGGTGGCCTGACAGCGGCTAATTGCAATTCGATTCTTCAAGGAATTCTTACCGAGTAGCCTCCGTCTTAGCCAGTACCACAGCCGACCTCCGGGCCGCCTCTTCGTAATATCGCACCATCCGCTGTGGCTCCTCCGCCTTGTAACCTGCCAAATTATGCGCCCACCGAAAGCCAATCGGTTGAAACCAAAGTTCCGCCTCCACTTTGAACGGCCCCGTTGCATTCCTGGTAGAGACCAAATACCGCACCGAGCTCCCACTGTCTGTGAACCCCGGATCGTTGGCCGCCTCACCCACAACTGCGATGTCCTTAATCGCCGTGCCTTTTTCGAAGCCGTGCGGCAGCAGGCGATTGTCCTTCAGGTACCCGACCGCATGCAGAAGGCCGGTCGTTACCTTGCCCTGAGAATCCTTCAGGATCGGTTCGTAGATCTCCACTTCTTGTGAACTCGTAATTTCGCGGTAATGCGGCTCGAACTTGAGAGGGTTTTCGTCATTGTCGTTGCCCACAATCGACCCGTCCGGATTGAGCGCGCCCGACTCAAACACCACGCTACCATGGCTGTCCATCACGGCAACATGTAGCCATGCCCGCCGCGAAGGATAAGCCGTAGGCAGCTTGTGCCCACCCAGATTCTCCACATGCACGTCCACCACAAGGCGATTCTGCATCGCATCCACCCGGGTAATCGTCACCTTCGCCGCCTCTGTCCTCAAGAACTCCATCGTGCGCTTCATTGCCGCGTCCATCTCTTCGGGCAGTGCCTCCGTAGCCAATTCATCGCGATGATCCTGCAGCATCCCTTCCATGACGAAATTCGATCCGACAAACACATGCCGGTGCATGCCCTCGCGTGGCTGGCCGTACAACGCAGTCACCGCTACAGCCTCCTTCACCACCGGCATATGGCAGTCCTGGCAAGTCTGCTTGGTCGCGTAGTCGCTATGCTGCCACTCCTGGAAAGGCATCTGCTCCGGGAACTTCGCCAGCTTCTCACCCTTCGGCCCGAGCGCTGCAGTGTACAGCGTATGGCAACTCCCGCAAAGACCTGCATCGCGCATATGGTCGCCCCTGGTTGGGAAGTACGTCGCTGTAGAGGAGTGCATCACGGTCTCGTGCCCTTTGTCGATGTCGAAGGGCCCATACTCCGGCCGCAGGTCGTTTTGGACCGGTTTCGCGATCACCACATTCCCAACAAATGTCGCATCCGTTCCCAACCCCGTCTTCTCAATTTGGTGGCAAACCGAGCAGGTAACCCCATCTGCCGCCGCGCGGTCCCCCTTGGGAAACTTTTTCAACGGAAGGCGCGAAAACAGCGGCGTGTGCCTTCCTGCATCCCGGTCCGTCATGCGGACCGCCGGCATATGGCAGATCGAGCATTCGTCCTCGATCGCCTGCTTCGACTCGGGATGATCGATCGACTCGCGCCGCACGCTTCCTTGCCAATAAGGATCGCGGGATGAGTTGGCCATGATGCTCGCCCGCCATTGAAACCCGATCGAAATGTCCTCGCCCGAACTCGTGGTCAGCCCGTTATGACAAGCCACACACCGATCCGATGTCCGAAAGAAAGTTCCCGGAGGCGTCTTGTCGCCCTTTGCGCTCTCGGTTACGGACTCGCTCCACACCGATGCCGGAAATCCCCCGACCACCAGCCCTAGAAGAATCGCAGTACCCAAAGCGATCCTCATCGCCATCCTTCCCACAACTTCCCATCTGCCCGGTCCCAGAGCAGGTAGAACAGCACTTGCGGCGTTCGTCCCCTGGTATTCGTGAACGGCTCCCTCACGCCAAAGCCCGTGCGGATGTGTTGTCGCCGACTTATGGTGATCTGCATCTCCGGCAGAACATCCCAATCTGTACTCGCCCCGGGCTTAAAGTCCCGTACCGCCAGAAACTCCACCATTGGCGAAAACAGCCGTCCCAACATGTGGTCCGGAGCCATCGCCTGCCCGACCGCAATCCGCCAGAACATGCTGCGCGGAACCACGCGCGTATCCACCGGAAGATCGGCCCCAAGCTGGAATTGCATAAACGTATTTTCCTTGAACAACTGATCGAATGCCGCGAATGGCTCGAACTGCGTCGTGCCGGAGCCGAAGCCACGTTTACTATCGCCCGTCGGCAGAAGCACGCCTCCCTGCAGACTCAGGATCGACCCTGTCCTTAAGGTCGAAAATATCTCCCGCTTCACCGCGAGCGTGATGTCCCCAACCCCTTCCGTCCAGTTGTGGGCCTGATTCGCATAATTCACCGGGACATCCGTTTCAAGCTGCGTCCGGGCGTCGATAATCGTCCGCTCATCGATGATGTCCGTCGTCCACGACGGCGCCCCCGACGCACTCGCCGCTGTCGAGACCACAAGCTCGTTCTCCGGAAATGCCTTCTCCGTCACCAGCGCCCGCGGCAGATTTAGCTCGCCCGGTGGATCATGGTGGACATTCCTGCAGAACCCTCGCATGTACGCGATCACATCGTTGATCTGTTCCTCCGTCAGCAGATCCCCAAACGCAGGCATAATCTGCGAGAGCCCACGCGATGGCCCGCCATGCACGATCACCGCCTTCCAATTGCCGTTCGGCTCAGGTGTCGTCCCGGCACAATCCGTAAAATCCGGAAACGTATCCGGCCTCAGAAAGACTGTGCTCGTCGCGGGAGCACCCTTCCCCTCGCTGCCGTGACACGCAATGCAACCACCCTTGTAGACCTCCTCCCCATTCCGCAGGTCCGGACGCTTGGTATAGTGGAGAATCTGTGCGGAAAGAAACAAATGGTGGCCAAGAAGCACTACAAGGCACACCATCAGTGTGCGCGCCGATCGCATCAGACGGCCTGCGGAGAATCTGCGGACACGCGATTCGCGGATGGCGTTCATCGGCAGACCTACCACGGCTGCCTCGTCTCCGATTCGCCCGTCTCGTTTTTGCACTTCAATGATCAGACAATACTCTCGGCGACACGCCAATGTTTGCGGTAACGGCTGTGCATGCTCTGAGTTGAGATATTATTTCACCTGCCTCATGCGACATGGACTCGACGTCACGGGGCTCCGTAGAGGCGATACCAGAAGCCGGGCTGAACCTGCCATAGGCTAAGGGTTTGCGCCTCGCAGGGCTGGGCCGTCGTAGGCGATTCCACTTGGCAGCCTGAGTTGTTGTTCAACGCCGAGCAGGTAGCCCGGTCGCGTCCTTTCGGTCGTCGCCACTGCTCGGAAGAATCGATGTGTGGTTGATTGGAGTCGAGATCTTTAGGAGTCATGGCGAAGTCCTGGTGCGAAGTTGCGAAAGTTCGTTATCAGCAAATGCTAATTTTTGAGGCAGATTCGCATTGCGTTGTCGCCCTGTCTTCGACTCGCGCGGCAGGCGAGGCGGAACCCTCCTCAGGAAGCCAACTCGCTAATCCCAGTTAGTTCCAGGTAGTCGTTCTCAGACAATTGCAACGATGCTGCCTGTATGTTTTCCTCAAGATGAGCAATCGAGGAAGTCCCGGGGATGGGTAACGTAATCGGGGATCGCTTCAGCAACCACGCCAATGCGATCTGAATAGGTTTTACCTGGCGGGCCTTCGCCATCCGTTCCAACAGCTTGCCTGCTACCCGCCCTGCTCCCAGCGGGAACCAGGGGATGAACGCGATACCGTTGGCCTCGCAATAGTCGACAACATTGTCCCATTCGCGATCGGCGAAACTGTAACGGTTCTGCACCGAGACGATCGGCACAATCTTACGTGCGCGCTCGATATGCTCTACGGTGACGTTCGACAATGCGACTAACCGGATTTTTCCTTCCGCTTGCAGATTAGCCATGGTCTCAATCGACGCGGCGAGCGGCACCACCGGATCGGGAATGTGCAGCTGGTAGACGTCGATCCGGTCGAGGCGGAGTCTCTTCAGGCTGCCTTCCACCGCCTCGCGCAAGTGCGCGGGGCTGGCATCGTGCGTCCACTGGTTCGGTCCAGGGCGATTCCATCCGCCCTTTGTTGCGATGACAAGGTCCTTGGGGTAAGGCGCCAGCGCTTCGGCGATCAACTCTTCGCTGACATTCGGACCATAGGAATCAGCCGTGTCGATGAAGTTGACTCCCAACTCGACGGCACGGCGAAGGACGGCAATCGCTGTCGTAGGATCCTTAGGCGGCCCCCAGATTCCGTCGCCCGTCAGGCGCATGGCCCCGAAGCCAAGGCGGTTGACGGCGAGTTCATCACCTAAAGAAATTGTTCCGCTACCCGCGGCCGACCGACCGGTTGTTTTTTCGCTCATGTTCTTTCTCCAGAGATGCTTGTCAGATGTCGCTTAGTTTACTCCGCCGTGGCGGTATCGGAATCAAAGAACAACACACCATCCTTTGAGACCAGCGGTATGGGGCCAGTCTTCCGCGCCGATGTAGAGTACCGTGTCGGCCGGCTCTCGGACCAGACGGTGCATTTCCTGATATTTCTCGCAGAACGTTCGCGTTCCAGTTTGTCCTCGATTTCGTCGCTCGATGAAGTAACTTCCTTGCCGGCTCCGAGGATTCTCTCGAGAGCCTCCGCGTCACTATTTTGGACAGCCTGGAAAAGGGCGCTGCTCGCTTTCCACGGGGACGAGAGAGTCTCCGACGAAATCGGCCGCCGCAACCTGGTGCAGTTCCGAACCGGTGTCGAAGAAGAGCCCACGAGAAAATGGAAACTCAAACAGCAATTTGAAAGCTTCTGGCTGGCCACATCAAATGACAACTTCTATGCCAGCAGCGGAGCAATTTCAGTTGCGGCCCGCCCCGGTGCGGGCCGCCATATCGGCAATGAACTCGATTTGGTTGCCGAATACCAAGTGGATAAAGGACTGAGCTTTGGATTCGGTTATGCTCGCATGTTCGCCGGACAATTTCTCAACACCAACGCCGGGTCACGATTACAACTATCCCTACGCATACTTCGAATACAACTTTTCGAAATCCGGCTTTCACTCACCCACCACGCCGAATCGGCCGAACTAGAACGTATCTCAGAAATACCAGTAGGATCACGCAGCAGGCGAGATGGAGCATCCCGAGAAAGTTTTCAGCGTACCGTTCATATCGGACAACCAGCCGACGCAAGTTCTGAAGCCAGGCAAGCAACCTTTCAATCTTCCAGCGGCGGCGGTACCGTCTTAAGCGTCGCAGGTCTTGGGTTCTGCTTTTTCTGCTGCTGCGATGTGAAGAAATGAGTTGTATGCCATAGCCGCTGAGCGGCTTGTGCCTCTGCTGCTTCTTGGGCGGTGGAGAGGTCGGTTTTCCGACGCCGCGGAAGCGGATCGAAGCATTCTTGTTTCTACAGACGCGTCTAGCTTTCTTTCTGGTAAAGCTGGTGCTGCATAAGTGTATCGGCACACGAAGTCTTGTAACTTCGGTAATTACCAGTTGCCCTTCTCCCCATGCAATGCTAACGGCATTCGTGCTGAAATAATTGGATGGGAAGATGTTGCATCAGTCAAATCAACCAATCACCGGAACCATTCTGGTCGCCGACGATCAATCCTCAAACCGGGAATTGTTAGAAGAACTTCTCACCACACAAGGATTCAAAGTCATAGGTGTAGCGGACGGAGTAGCCGCTCTCGAAGAGTTGGCCAGAGTACAGGCCGACTTGGTGCTGCTCGACGTGATGATGCCCCGCATGACCGGGTTTGAAGTGTGCGAGAAAATCAAGGCCAACCCCGACACCTACTTAATACCCGTGATCTTGATTACGGCGCTATCTGACCGGCAGGACCGGATAGAGGGAATCAAGGTTGGAGCCGATGATTTCTTGAGCCGCCCGGTAGATCGAACTGAATTGCTGGCTCGCGTAAGGTCGCTCTTGAAACTTAAGCAGCGCACCGATGAGCTGGAGCGTGCCGAGTCGGTTCTGTTTACGCTGGCGCGCAGCATCGAAGGCAAAGATCCCTACACGCACGGTCATTGCGAACGCTTATCAGAGTATTCGGCCCGCCTGGGGGAGCACCTCGGGCTCTCAGAAGAACAACTTATCGCGCTGCGGCGCGCCGGGGTCGTACACGATGTTGGGAAAATTGCGGTGCCCGATGCGATTCTGCTGAAGCCGAGTAGCTTGACCCCTGACGAATGGAAGCTCATCAAGGAGCACCCTGTGGTCGGGGAACGCATCTGCGCGCCGTTGAAATCGTTTCGCTTCGTGCTTCCGATTATTCGACACCATCACGAGAAGTTTGACGGCTCGGGGTATCCCGACGGACTTCGCGGAGAGGCAATCCCCGTGACTGCCAGGGCGCTTCAGGTCGTCGATGTCTATGATGCGCTGACTACCGACAGACCTTACAAACGGGCTTTTTCCATTACCGATGCTCTGCACACCATGAAACAGGAAGTCGCCAAAGGCTGGTGGGACCCTCACATTTTCGACCAGTTCGAGCGGCTGGTCAGAAGCGGTACGGCGGATTTCCTGTCTCGCGGTGCGGCCGCACGGGCAGGGAGTTAAGAACGGGGAATATTTCTAGTAGGGGCAGTGCGCATGGACAAATGTTTTTGCCCGATTCGGCGGACTATCGTTGTCATCGCCCTTGTCTTGCTCGCGGGCTTGGTGAATGTGGCTCTAGCCGGTCCCGAACCGGATAAGAAGAGCGACGAATCCCTGAAGCAATTGAGCCTGGCGCAACTGGGCGATGTCGAGGTAACCACGGCGTCCAAAGAGCCGGAAGAGGTTTGGAAGACTCCCGCGGCGATCTACGTTCTCACGAACGAGGACATCCGGCGATCGGGAGCCACGAGTATTCCTGAAGCGTTGCGCATGGTTCCAGGAGTGCAGGTGAGCCGAATCGACAACGACCATTGGGCGGTTGGCATACGAGGGTTTGCCGACCAGTTTTCAAAGTCGATGCTGGTGATGATAGACGGCCGCAGCCTCTACACCCCGCTCTTTGCCGGCGTCTACTGGGCTCTCCAGGACGGCATCATTCTTGATGATGTCGAGCGTATCGAGGTCATTCGAGGACCGGGCGGCACGATCTGGGGTGCGAACGCGGTTACTGGTGTCATCAACATCATCACGAAGAGGGCAAAAGACACGCATGGGGCGCTCGCCTCCGTCGGCGGTGGAAACATTGATCAAGGCATCGGTGGGTTCCGCTACGGAGCTGGAAACGGCAACTTGGATTACCGCATCTATGGGAAGGGTTTCAGCCGCGGAGCTGGGTTCCATTCCGATGACCAAGGGTACGATACCTGGCGATCGGCGCAGATGGGCTTCCGAACGGATTGGGACGTCAGACGCAATGACCACCTCACGATACAGGGCGATATGTACAAAGGAGGAGTGGGCGAGACAGTGGGCTACGGATCGTTCACGCCGCCGGAGCAAATCATCTCGAATCAAGCGGTGGCGGTTTCAGGAGGCAACCTTCTGGCATCGTGGCGGCATGACCTGCGGGAAGGCTCCGACATCCAGGTTCGGGCTTACTACGATCGCACTTATGCCCTGGCCCCGCACTACCAGGAGACGCGCAACACCTTCGACCTGGATTTTATTCACCATCTGACTCTGGGCGAGCGTCATAATTTCATATGGGGAGTCGGGGCCCGTCTAAGCCCGAGCCAGTTCGTACAGACTATTCCTACGCTTGATCTGATTCCTCACGACTTCGCAAACAATGTCTACAGTGGATTCGTCCAGGACGAGATTGCTATTGTGCCCAATAAATTCTCGCTCACAGTCGGCTCCAAGCTGGAACACAACAGCTACACTGGATTCGAGTTTCAGCCCAGCGTACGCGGGTTGTGGACGATCACGCCGCGGCAGACGTTTTGGGCGGCGGTCACGCGCGCCGTCCGGACTCCCTCCCGCATCGAGGAAGACTTTCGTCTCATAGACTTCGGAATCGCCAATCCATTGGTTTACCTGGCGGTCGACGGTAACCCACACCTATCATCGGAACGTTTGATTGGCTACGAGGCTGGGTACCGGACCTTGGTTACTCCCAAGATCTACATTGATATCGCAGTTTTCCATAACGACTACAACGACCTGATCAATCTGGGAACGCCGACCGTGACCCTTGACACGACGCCGACGCCGGTCCACCTTACCGTTCACCTTCCCTTCGCCAACGGATTGCGAGGCAATACAGACGGCTTCGAAATCGCACCCGATTGGAAGCCGTCACGCTGGTGGCAGATGAAGGCGACGTATTCTTACCTGAATCTCAATCTGGAAAGTATTCCGGGTGTGGTCGACAGCACTGGTTACGTGGGTAAGGACGAGGGGTCAAGTCCGCACAATCAAGTAACTCTGCAATCTCGCTTCAATCTGCCCAGAGGATTTGAGTTTGATCAGACCTATCGCTATGTGAGCGCCTTGCCCGCCTTTTTGGTGGGCAGTTATAGCACCGCGGATGTGCATCTGGCCTGGCGGGCTACCCGGCAGATGGAGTTTTCCGTGGTGGGAGAGAACCTTATCCAGCCTCATCATGCCGAGTTCGGAGGCAATCCTGGACCGCTAGTCGGGATCAAGCGAAGCGTCTATGCACAGATCACGTGGAGACACCCCGCCGATTGATCTCCATGAGCCACGCTCGCGACACAATATTTCTCCGGCGCATCCGACAAAGGCGCCGGGCCCGATGCACTCGTCGCCCTCCGCCCTGGGCTGCGGCCGTGTTCCTGGTGTGGACGTTGGTGGCCGTTCCGTGCCCGTGGGCGCAGAGCCCAAAGCCCACTGACTATGACGTCAAGGCTGTCTATCTCTACAATTTCGGCCGCTTCGTCGAATGGCCTACCAGTGTCACCATCAAGAACGACTCGTTCACGGTCTGTGTTCTCGGCCAGGATCCCTTTGGGCCGGCCCTCGATTCCACACTCGCCGGCGAAACCATAGGCGGGAAAAGCGTCACCGCCAAACGAATCTCGAGTCCGCAGGAAGCGATCAGTTGCCAGATCCTGTTCATGAGCTCTGGGGAGGACAGCCGAGTTAACAAGATCATCGAAACCCTCGACAAAGGGGCGGTCCTGACCGTGAGTGACATGCCGCAGTTCTCCCAGCGCGGCGGCATGATCCAGTTTGTCCTCGAAGGAAAAAAAGTCCGCTTTGAGGTCAACCTAACAGCGGTGCAACGGGCTGGTCTGACTCTGAGCTCTGAATTGCTCAAGGTCGCGACCACCGTAAGGAGAAATCCCAAGCCGGGAGACTGACACCCATGCTCCGAAACCGTCACCATTCGATTACTACGAAGCTGACCACAGTGAACATGCTGGTCAGTGGCGCCGCTCTCTTACTGGCCTGCGGCGCATTTATCACTTACGACATGGTCAGCTTTCGAGACGGAATGGTACACACCCTGTCCATTCAAGCGCAAGTCGCCGGGTCCAATTCGGTTTCTGCACTTCTGTTCAGCGATCCGCATTCCGCAGAGAACACTCTGTCGGCGTTGAAGGTCGCCCCCAATATCGTATCGGCCGGTATCTATACGCTGGACGGCCGAGCCTTCGCCAGCTATCGGCGCGATGGCGGCAGCCAGAATTTCACACCTCCTCCGATTCCCTCGGGACAAACCGAGGCCCACTGGTTTAAGGATCGTCAGCTCGTCCTGGTACACATGATTGTGTTTCAGGGCAAGCCGACCGGTGTGGTTTACATCCGCTCCGATCTGCAGGAGATGACGCAACGGTTCAAGCGATATGCGGGTATCGCGGCCATAGTGCTGTTGGTTTCGCTCATTGCAGCGCTTCTGGTCGCATCTGTATTCCAGCGCGCGGTCGCCGAACCCATCGTTCATTTGGCGGAGATTTCCCGGATCGTTTCCCGCGACAAAAACTATTCCATGAGGGCGACCCCGACCGGTAACGAGGACGAACCCGATCTCCTGATTGGCGCCTTCAATGAGATGCTAGGGCAGATTCAGGAGCACCAGGGAGCCCTACGGAAGGTACACGAGCAGTTGGAGAAGCGAGTCGAGGCGCGGACCGCGGAGCTCGCTGCGGCGAATAAGGCGCTGGAGCTACAAAACCGCGAAGTCGAGCGCGCTACCCGGCTCAAGAGCAAGTTTCTGGCCAGCATGAGCCACGAGTTGCGCACCCCGCTGAACGCGATTGTGGGGTTTTCGGACCTTCTTGCCGAGCAGACCGCAGGCCAGCTCAACGATAAGCAGAAGCGTTTCGTGAACCACATCAAGCAGGGATCGTCCCATCTGTTGCAGCTGATCAACGACATCCTAGATCTCTCGAAGATCGAAGCCGGTCAGCTCGAACTTCACTGTGAAGATTTTCAGATTGCGGACACCCTCCCTGAGGTTCTCTCCACCATTCGTCCACTCGCTATGGCGAAGAACATCACGGTTGAACAAGAGCTGGAGACAAACTCTCCCGTTTTCGCCGACCGCGTTCGCTTTAAGCAGATCCTGTACAACCTGCTGAGTAATGCAGTCAAATTCACCCCCAAGGACGGCCGGATCAGTCTCAATTGCTACGAAACCGCAGACTCAGTTTGTATCTCCGTACGCGATACCGGCATAGGCATTCGGATCGAAGACCAGGCCATGATCTTTGAGGAATTTCGGCAAGTTGAAGGGAAAGCTGGTGACCCTCAGGAAGGCACAGGACTCGGTCTCGCAATCACGAGGCGTCTAGTGGATCAACAAGGAGGCAAGATTTCACTGGAGAGCGAATTTGGCAAAGGCAGCAGATTCGCTTTCACCCTTCCGAAGGGAACAAAGGCATTGCCTCCGCATTCGACATCCGGCGCGCCTTCCAGTTCGAATGTCAGGACAGACGGCGACAGATATAAACCTCTGATTCTTGTTGTAGACAACGAGCCCACTGCGCGGGAGCTACTGGCTAGCTATCTGCACTCGGAGTATCGGATTGCAACGGCGGAGTCGGGTGCGGAGGCACTACAGAAAGTCAGGGAACTGCGGCCGGACGCCATTACTTTGGACGTGTTGATGGAAAACGGAGACGGTTTTGAGACACTGGTCAAGCTCCGCAAAGAGCCTGAGACCGCTGATCTGCCCATTATTATCCTCTCCGTGGTCGACCAGAAACAGGTCGGCTTTGCCCTGGGAGCCACCGAATATCTGGTTAAGCCCATCTCCAGGCCAGGACTGCTCGACGCTATGCGCAAGCATGTTCAACCCCACGCCGACGACGACTCGACGATCTTGCTGGTTGACGACGACCAAAAAAATCTGGAGTTGCTGGAAGAGACCCTGCAATCGGCAGGGTACGATACCCAGAGCGTGCAAAGCGGAACGAGAGCCTTAGAAGTGCTCTCTTCAAAACTAGTAAGCGCAGTCTTGCTCGATCTGCTGATGCCGGGGATGGACGGTTTCCAGGTGATTCGGCACATAAGGGGACAAGAAATACTGAAAGAACTACCCATTTTCGTGCTAACGGCAAAGACCCTGACCCCGCAGGAAGTGTCTCTGCTCGGCCATAACACTCAGGCACTCTTTCAGAAGAGTGGTTCCTGGCAAAAGCAGCTTGTTTCCGAGATCAACCGAGTGGTTCAACGCAAAAGGGCAAAATCAGCCGGCCAAACATGAAGACAATTCTCATCGCCGAAGACAACGCCGTCAACCGTGAACTGCTCCGCGAACTGCTTGAAGCCCGCGGATATGCCGTCGAGGAGGCCTGCAATGGTCTAGAGGCGCTGCAGATGATTGTGCAGTCCAAACCAGACGCCTTGCTACTTGACCTCAACATGCCAGTACTCGATGGCTTCGCCACAGTGCGGAAGATTCGCAAAGACCCGGCTATGGCCTCCTTGCCCGTGCTGGCGGTTACCGCCTATGCCATGCGGGGTGACCGCGAGAAAACGCTGGAGACCGGATTTGATGGTTACTTGTCGAAACCTATCAGTTCCGCAGTACTGGATGCGGAACTGGAACGCATTTGGAACAAGCGAAAGATCGAGAGCGCAAATCCGAAGTCACTCACTCAGGCAGCAAGCAATGAAACGTAGCTCTAACAAATGAGGTGAACACAGCTGGCGGCGGACTAGCTCACCATTGGCGTAGCTAACAGGATTTATCTGATGGACTCAACCGACACCTAAAAGAAGCGCATCTCCGAAACGCGATAAGGTCGCCCACTCGCACTTGGCGACTTTTCCTTTTTACAATACAAATAGCTAGATGTGATCAAGATTGAACAGCCCTTGACCGATGTCGTGCGATCCTGTTCGACCATGAAAGAAATCACTCCCAACCATGTGGTGGCTGTCCACTGTCCGACGTGCGGCGCTCCACCCCGCGTGCTTTGCACCGAGTCACCCATTACACGTTCTGCCCCCTCGGATGACTAGAAATAGCCACGAGCCTCGGATAGAACCATAGTTGCCTCTGAAGCCACCAGTCTTGCCGGCCGCTCTCTCCAACTCGATCGCATCGTCACCATCAGCAGAGAAACTCACGAGCATACACAACTTTCCAGAGAAGTTGAAACTACAGTGGGCTGGATCTCGAGCTCTTACCACTATGCCCTGTATCTCACTCGGGTCCAACGGCCGGAGCGCATCGACTGATAACCGGCAGCCAAAACACAGTTCACTACGTAGCCGTCTTCATAGGTCTCGCGAGGACTCGTTCCGTCACGAACGCATTCAACGAAATGACGCATTTCCGCCTGATAGCCATATGCAAACGCTTCCTCGGGCAATGGTCGGGTCCAGCCAAAGTCTATTTCAGCTTTCTCGACTACGTACCCCGCGGATCGTGTTGTGAAAGCGGAAATGGGAGTACCTCTAGTGACGTCTGTAAAAATGGAGCCTTCAGAACCATGTATCTCGTTTCGAAGATCAAGCCCGCCCTTTGTCGTCCACGAGAGTTCGCAATGGCCGATTCCGCCGCTTGCGAACTTGAGAACCAACAGAGCATTGTCTTCACAATTAGTGTTGTTGTGAACGAGGCGGCCTCCCCACGCCATTACTTCCACGATGCTATTGTCCTTGCCGAAAAACAAACGTGCCGCAGAGATGCAGTGGCAGCCAAGATCGTGCATGGCTCCACCGCCGGTTTTTTCTGAATCCCAAAAGTGGGGACTATGTGGCCCTCCGTGCGACTCCCTAGAGCGCACCCAGAGAACCTTCCCAATCCCACCCTCAGCGACGATCTGCCGAGCTTTCACGACGCAAGGAGAAAAGACCTCTGTTTCGGCATAGCCATGCAGAGCGGCAGAACGTCTAGCAGCCCTGAGCATGGCATGCGCCTCCCGGGGTGTGCGCGCCAAAGGTTTCGTGCATACCTGATTTCTCTTCGCACGCGAAAGCGCCAAAGAAACCGGCAGATGCTCTTCGTTCGGAACGGCGATGACGTAGAGGTCGATGTCGTCTCGCTCTACAAGCTTGTTGAGTTCTATCGTTGGCTCTGGAATTGACCATTCCTGGGCGAACTTCCTGGCGCGGTGTTTCTTCCTGGAGTAGTTCGCGACAACCTCTTGGCTTCCAACATTGGCAAGACCCTGCATGTAAAAGCCGGCGACGAACCCAGATCCCAACATTGCGATACGAACGCTAGACTTGGGCGTGGTCATACGGGCCGTTATAGTCTCTCTCTGTTCCATCCATCCATTGGGTGTAAACAGTTGAGCCTATGAGAGAGGATGTCAAGAAAAAACACTTCTCCACTCCTCTCCGTGAGATTCCAGAATAGTGACTTGCATCCAGGCCCCCCTTTCTTCTTGGAAAGGACTTTGGTTTTCGCGCCAACGCAACCCTTGCAGGAACAGCAACCCGGCAATGATGGCGTTCCGCTGCTTCATAGACAGGCATGAAGCGATCGAACAAAGCATCCTCTTCTCGCGGATTCTTCGGACGGGCGGGGCGCCCATGGCGGCAACGGGTCATCCCCGCGCAGAATGCATAGGACGCAGCCGTCAGCCCGGTTCCTATGGCGAGTAGCCTGCCTACCGGGCGCCTTGAGGGTCTGTTCTTCACCATGTTTCCCCCGGGCTTGACCCGATATCAGCGTACAGCACAGGGCAGGATTCGTTTTCGTGGGACAGTTGCCAGTCGCTCTTCTACACTCGAGAAATCAGCCCATGGGAGGGGGTTTCTAACGTCGGCGAATCAACAGATTCGTGCCGCGTATCTTGGCCAAGTTCGATCAAGTGTTGTGCCAGTTTGTGGATCTGTTCCCGCAACTCGGGTACAGCTGTGGATTCCCACAGGCTCCCCTTGCGGGCCGGCCCTACCGCGTAAAGCGCCTGAGAAGTCGTAGCGTCGCGGCCGATGAGAGCTCCGTCGAGGGAAACATCGAGGCCAAGAAAAAGCGGATCAGGACGCGCCAAACCCTTGGCGAGCAGAGAAGACATCAGGGAACTCTCCAGCCGCCGGCAATCGCTCTCCGGCCCGGTGCAGTTGATCACCCGATCTACCCAGAAAGAATTCGCCTTCCCACTCTTGCGATCGCGGTAGCTGACCTTGACCCCGCGCTCCTCTTCTTTATAGTCCGTGATCCGCCCGGCGTGTACTTGAATCTGCCCGCCGGAAATCTGTTCCGCGATGGATTGGGCAATCTGAGGAGCAGCGCGATGCCGATGCACTTCCCAATAAGGCCGCACGTGACGCAGAAAGCGGCGTCTCTCGAGCTCGGGGAGGGACTGCCAGATACGTGCCACCAGCGGCCGCAGGCTGTCAAACACGCTTTGCCATTCGATGCCCTGCTGCTCAGCCTGGCGCACTTGTTCCCGCACCAGTCGTAGCAATCCGAGCGCGGTTTTCGGAGAGGATTCGTTCCAGAAGGCAGGACTGGCATCTGTTGCTCTGTGAGGTTGGGGTAAGAGGCCGTGGCGAGAGGCAACGTGAATTGTGCCCCGACAACCTCGGACGCGCAACTGGACGGCCACATCCATACTGGTGAGGCCCGAGCCTAGCAGCAGGATGCTGTCGGGAGCTTCGACTCCCTCAAAGGCATCGGCCGACCAGGGATCGCGAAAATAACGGGAGCCACTCTCTGCGTCCCACGATGCCAGCGGATCACCTGGAGAAAAGTTTCCCATGGCGAATACGACCCTCTCGGCCAGCAGCCGACGGCCGCCGCGCAGGTGGATTTCGGCGGCACCGTCGGTGGTTAGCGAGAGAGTTTGCGCCTCGTCTCGGATCCATTCCAGTCGCGGTTTGCCGGCGGACTGCGCCGCTTTATTGAGCACTGCCTGCACGTAATGTCCGTACACCGCTCGTGGCAGAAAACTGCCGGGCCCGGCAGCCGGGTCATAGTTCGATTGAGCCCACCGCAGAAAGTGGTGAGGGTCGTCGGGAAAGGCGCTCATGTTCCGGGCCCGCACATTCAACAGCAGGGAACGGCAGTCCGTCCCATAGGCCAGGCCCCGTCCCACGGATGCGGTTTTTTCCACCACCACTACAGAAAACGATGGACCGGAGTGCCGGAGAAGCTGTGCGGCGAGAATGGTGCCACTGAAGCCTCCGCCGATGATGGCGACGGCGATCCTGGACGGTCGTTTACCCGACCGAGTTTCGCTATGGCGCTGGCCCACAACGATATATTACTCGCATATGTCTATAATGTCTATTATATTAGTAGACATAAGGTACCCCATGGCGCGGTAGCCAAGTGGCAAGGCAAGGGTCTGCAAAACCCTTATCGGCGGTTCGATTCCGCCCCGCGCCTCCAGCTAACCTTGCGGTTGAAGATTTTGGACTACTGGTGTCAAGATCAACCCCTTTCCGCAAAATACGCAAAGAACGACTCCGCAAAGGGCGCAAAGAAAAGCGCTTTGCCGTTTGGATTCGACATTCAGTGAACCTTACCGATACAATTTCTAGGGTATCCTGCATCTCACAACAGGTAGATGGAACTACTCCTTAATCTTCTTTGGCTGACACTACTGTTGCCCGCCGTTTTGATCTGGCGCCGGCAGTCGGTTTGCTCGATAAGCATCTGGCATCCGCGTAGTTTCCGCGCCACGGTTCTCCTCGGCTGTCTTTTGGTGTTGCTGTTCCCGGTAGTCTCGGCTACCGACGATCTTCATCCCATTCGTAACGAAATTGAAGAATCAAATCCCAAACGCGCGGTGAAACAAGTGCCCGCAGCCCAATCGCCTGATTGGCACATGGGCACTCCACCGGCATATCTGGTGGAGGTAGAACCCTTCAGGCCTTACCTCGAAACCTGTGGGCCAGTTTCAGAACATCTGCCTGTTTCCCCGGATCGAATATTCTCCGGCACCAGCGGTTGCCGGGCCCCTCCTTCGGCCTAATTCGTTGGACCGTGATGCGCCGTGATCACTCGGCGCGACCTTTTCCAAGCTCAGTTTTGGGCGCTGTGTTCCCGTCCTGCATGACAGCGGCGGGTCCGCACTGCCATTCAGACTATGGAGTTCGTGCAATGCGAAACATCCGCATGCGTTGCGCCGCACTATTTGCCCTGAGTTCTCGCGCGGGGTGGTCGGCGCTCTGTGGCGTCTTGATTCTGTCGGGGATGAGCGTTTCGTGCTCCGACGATCCCAAGGCGGCGTCGACCAAATCCGAGGTAACGCTTGATCCCAACCTCTACACCGTGGAACACGCCGAACTCTTTCAGTTGGCTACGGTGGGGACGCGTGACCTGCCGACTGTATTAAATGCCAACGGCAGTGTGACTCCCGACGTGAACAGCACCATCCACGTAACTTCGCAGAGTTCTGGCCGGGTGGTTGCCCTGAACGTACGCCTGGGCGACTACGTGACGAAGGGCAAAGTGCTGGTCTCGATCCACAGCGCCGATCTCGCGGGAGCGTTTTCCGACTATCAGAAAGCGGCGGCTGATGAGCGACTGGCAAAAACGAGCCTCGACCGCACGCAGTTGCTCTACTCCCATGGCGCCGTGGCGGAGAAAGATTTGCAGCAAGCGCAGGATGCGGAAGAGAAAGCTCAAGTTGATTTGCAGAATGCCGAACAGCATGTCCGCATATTGGGTGGCGATCCAGCGCATCCGGGATCGCTCATCGAGCTGCGCGCGCCAGTTTCCGGAACCATCGTCGAGCAGAACGTCTCAGGATTCGAAGGGATCAAGAGTCTCGACAATAGTCCCAATCTCCTTACCATCGCCGACCTCAGCCATGTGTGGGTGCTTTGTGACGTTTATGAAAACGATCTTGGCGACGTACATCTGGGCGATACGGCCGAAATCCGGCTGAATGCGTATCCCGAGAAGACATTCCACGGCAGAGTTGCGGACATCTCCCGGGTGCTTGATGCCAACACGCGTTCGGCCAAGGTGCGCATCGTTCTGCCCAACGGCGATGGTTCCTTTCGTCCAGGCATGTTTTCGGTGGCTACGTTCCGTTCGCGCCGAACGCAGTCCCGAGTCGTGGTTCCCACCACCGCAGTCATTCGCCTGCAAGACAAGGATTGGGTGTTCCGGAAAGACGGCGCCCAGCAGTTTCGCCGGGTCGAAGTTCACACGGCAGGACAGGTGTCGGACCAGATGCAGCCGATTCGAGAAGGGGTGAAGCCCGGCGAACAGATTGTGGCCAACGCGCTGGAGTTTTCCTCTGCCGTCGCGGAGCAGGGTAAATGATCCGTTTTCTCATCGACTTTGCCCTGCGCAACCGCATTCTGGTCCTGAGCGTCGCGGTTGTTCTCTTTGTCTGGGGCATTCTCTCTTTCCACAATCTGCCTATTGAGGCCTACCCCGATGTCGCGGACACCTACACGCAGATCATCACCCAGTGGCCGGGCCACGCCGCCGAGGAAGTGGAGCAGCAGATCACGGTGCCGCTGGAAGTTCAACTGAACGGCGTCGCTCACATGACCCATCTGCGTTCGGTGTCGCTGGCCGGACTGTCCGTGATCACCATTATTTATGACGAAGAGACCACCACGCTGAATGCCCGCCAGGAGGTCATTGACCGTTTGCAACAAGTCACTCTACCGCAAGGTGTGACCCCAGGCCTGGGTCCGGACTACAGCCCGACCGGGCAGATCATGTTCTACACGCTGCAGAGTACGAATCCGAAATATGACGTGATGGAGCTGAAAACGCTGAACGATTGGTACGTCGTCAACCAATTGAAGTCGGTACCCAACGTGGTGGATGTGAATCCGTTTGGCGGGCCGACGCGCGAATACCAGGTGCAGATTGATCCCGGGAAACTGGTTTCTTACGGCCTATCGCTCAGCCAGGTGGAACAGGCTTTGGCTGCGAACAACACCAACGCCGGAGGCGGATTCATCGAGCGCGGCGAGCAGGCGTTGAACGTACGTGCTGTGGGCCTGATGCAAACTACGGAAGACGTTGCTTCCACGTTGATAAAAGTCCAGAACGGCACTCCGGTGCGGGTGCTCGATCTCGGGGTGGTAGTGCAGGCGCCCAAGGTGCGGCTCGGCCAACTGGGCAAGACCATCCGCCGGGAAGATGGCATGGTCATCAACGATGACGACATCGTGGAAGGCATCGTGCTTCTGCGCAAAGGCGCGGAAGCCGACACCACTCTGGATGCCCTGCACGAGAAATTGGCGCAGCTAAACGATCACCAGCTCCCGGCCGGCGTGAAGCTCGTCCCGCATCTGGATCGCAGCGACCTCGTCCACTACACGACGCGCACTGTCCTTCGGAATCTGACGGATGGAGTTTTGCTGGTCACGCTGATCCTGTTTCTGTTCCTGGGGAATGTTCGCAGTGCATTGATTGTGACTATCACGATCCCTTTCGCGTTGCTCTTTGCCGCAATCTTGCTCGACCTCAGTCATATTCCCGCGAACCTACTATCGCTGGGGGCGCTGGATTTCGGCATGGTTGTGGACGGCTCGGTGGTCATGATCGAAAACATTCTGCGCCACGCAGAGTACGGCCGGGGTAAGAAGACGTTTATTCAGATGATCACCACGGCAGCGCACGAGGTGCAGCGGCCAGTATTTTTCGCGCGCATCATCATTATTGTGTCCTACCTCCCCATCTTCACCCTGCAGCGGGTCGAAGGACGCTTGTTTCGGCCGATGGCTTGGACCGTTGCTTTTGCCCTCCTGGGCGCAGTTCTTTTTGCGCTTTTGATTGCGCCAGTGTTATGCACCCTTCTGTTCAATGGCGAAATCAAGGAGTGGCGCAACCCGGTTTTCCACTGGTTGCAGGACCGCTACGGCCGTCTGCTGGAGTGGTGTTTCGATCATTTGCAGATGACGCTGGGATTCGGCGTGTTGGCTTTGGTGGCCATGCTGTTTCTAGGCTTCAGTGGCGTAATCGGATCTGAATTTTTGCCTCACCTGGATGAAGGCGCGATCTGGGTGCGTGGCACGCTGGCTCCGAGCACCGGACCTACGGCGGGCATAGCGCTCTCCAGAGTTGCCCGCCGCGCCTTGGCCCGCTTTCCCGAGGTCAAACAGATCGTGAGCCAGGTTGGCCGTCCCGATGACGGCAGCGACGCCAGTGGCTTCTACAACACAGAATTCTTCGTGGATCTCTGGCCCCGTTCGAAATGGCGCTCTGCGTTCAAGACCAAAGACGACCTCATCGCCGCCATGGATACCGAGCTGAACAAGTTTGCCGGCGTGGACTGGAATTTCTCCCAGCCGATTTCCGACAACGTCGAGGAAGCGGTCAGCGGTGTCAAGGGCGAACTAGCGGTCAAGCTTTTTGGCACCGACCTGAAAATTCTCGAAGCTAAAGCCAACGAGATTCAAGACGTGATGAGAAAGGTGCCAGGCGTGGCCGACCTGGGCACGTTTCAGGTACGCGGACAGCCAAACGTGAATCTGGTTGTGGACCGCGCGGCTGCTGACCGCTTCGGAATCAACGTCAGTGACGTTCAGGACGCTGTGGAAACTGCCGTCGGAGGCAAAGCTGTCAGTCAGATCCTCATCGGCGAGCAGCGTTACGACCTCACTGTCCGCTATCAGGAGCCCTTTCGCAAAACGGTGGAGGACGTCGCCAACATTCGGATTCTGGCGCCCTCAGGAGAGCGCGTCTCCCTCGGTCAACTCTGTCAAATCAAACTGGAGGACGGCGCGTCCAGCATTTATCGCGAGGGAAACTCGCGCTACATCGCGATCAAGTACAGCGTACGCGGACGCGACCTGGGCAGCACGGTACGCCAGGCAATCGAGGAAGTAGGGCAGAAAACGAAATTGCCGGAAGGCTACCACCTCGACTGGACCGGAGAATACGAGAGCCAGCAGCGCGCCAACCGACGTCTTTCCGTGATCGTGCCGATCACCCTGCTGCTCATGTCCTTCATCCTCTACTCCGCTTTCGATTCGTGGAAGTGGGTTGGCCTGATTCTCGCCGTGGTTGCGCTGTCGCCGCTGGGCGGATTTTTCAGTCTGCTGCTGACCGGCACGCACTTCTCAGTCTCCTCCGGCCTGGGGTTCCTGGCCCTGATCGGAGTGTCGGTGGAGATCGGAGTCATCATGGTGGAGTACATCAACCAGCTCCGTACTCGCGGCATGAGCCCGCGCGAGGCCGCCAGGGAAGGCGCCATTCTGCGTCTGCGCCCCATCATGATGACCATGCTGGTGGCCACTTTGGGCCTTCTGCCTGCCGCCATGTCCCACGACATTGGTTCGGACTCGCAACGGCCTTTCGCCATTGTGATTGTCGGCGGACTCATTGTCGAACTCTTCATCAGCATCGTCATGCTGCCCGCGCTCTACGTCTTCTGGGCGAGGAAGGACGACAAACTGCCGCCGCCGGAGATAAGTTTTCAGGAAGAAGGAGAACACGTTGACTAAATTGCAATGCTTGACCACACGAAAGTCAGAGGAAAATGGAATGCGAGGCCGTAGAGTCTTTATCCTTTCAAGAAATTGGCTGGCTGGCGAACTTCTCTTTCTTGCTCTCATGAACCTGCTTTGTGTCCGTCTGGTTGCGCAACAGAGCCCCGCGGCGACTGAGCCGGCGCCGCTCCCGGCGCAGGCCCGGCCGGCCGACCCGTCGGGATCGAAATCTTCTCAGCCACTTGCCGCGACCAAGGACGACACCAGTCAGAGCGATGCCGCCAAAAGTACCTCGAATGACCGGCTCTTCTTTGCCCTGCCCAATTTCCTGACGCTCGAGAATTCGGCGAATGTCCCGCCTCTCACGACTGGACAGAAGTTCAAGGTCGTCGGGCGCAGTTCATTCGACCCGGTTCAGTTCGTCTGGTACGGCTTCTTGTCAGGCATAAGCCAGGCCGAAAACAGCGAACCCGGCTTCGGCCAGGGCGGGGTGGGCTACGGCAAGCGCTACGGAGCAGCCTTCGCCGACGGCACGATCGAAAACTTCATGACCAGCGCGGTCCTCTCCTCGCTATTCCGGCAAGATCCTCGTTTCTTTCAGTCCGGGGAAGGAGGATTTGTGCATCGTTCCGAATACGCGGTGAGCCGCATATTCATTACGCGTACCGACTCGGGGCACCAGCAGTTCAATTTCGCCGAGGTGCTGGGCAGCGCGATGGCGGCGAGCATTTCCACTTACAGTTATCATCCCAGAGCAGACCGGACGATCGCGAACACTGCCAGTGTGTGGGGATCAGAGATTGGCTATGACACGATCACCATTGTCGTAAAAGAGTTCTGGCCTGATATCCGGCGCAAGCTGCACAAGAAATAAACATCAGATCAACGAGTGGGAGGAGCGCAGCGATCGCCCCTCCCAACCTTGAACTCTTCGACCGTGGTTTTTATTCCCCGCCCATTGGCCCGATTCATCAGATTTTCACCGTTTTGTAACCTCCCCGTAACAGAGCAAAAGTAAAAGTGACGTTATTCAAGAATTACGTGGCGAAGGACTGTTGGGGTCCCTCTTTGAACCCTTGGTGTGCTCCTTAGCGGCAACCTATGTGTCCGCCGACGCCCGTAGACTGCGGTAAAAACTCCGATTCTGTGGGGCCTCTGCCCAAACAGAGGCCAAAGGAGAAATAATGAAGTCCGTTCTCAGGTGGTGCGTGGTTCGCGCTGTTGGACTGGAACGCTGATGACGCAACTCTGATCTAAACCCGAGAATCAGGAGAAGTCGCCATCGAAGCCTGCATTCCAGCGTGAGACTGTAACGCTACGGACATGCAATGCGTTGAAAGATGCGCTCGGGCTGGACTCCTATGCCATCGGCGGACAGATCGAGCAGCTTAAGGAGGCCGTGGTCAATCAGGCAACGACGCGGCCTGGCGGCAGGCAACATTGCAGCGCTACTCAATGCCAGGCCTTGCGGAGGCCAGTCTCCGGGAGCAGGACCGGGCTGCAAAGGCGGTGTCCAGGGCTTCCGGCTTCGACGGAAAGCACCAATTGCGTCTTAGCCCGAACAACTTTACCAACGGTCACCACCACTGGGACGCCCGACATATCTCGAGTACCTTCCCAACGACTTCATCTGACCAATCAGTTCAAGACGCCGTCGGCGCGATTGCCGCTCAGGAATTGGCAGAATTCATGTCAATCCCGAAGCGGCAAGTCGCTTCGCTGGGTCTAATGGCGCCGTTCGCAATGATCTCGGCAGCCAGAACAAGGCGTACATGGTGGATGTCAGCCTGGGCCAGCAGAAGAACAAAACAATCGGATCGGGACCAGGACGCGGTACTGTCGGCGTTCGTCGAAAGCGACCAACGCACCCAGACCAACGTTGTGCAAAACCGAATCTACGGCCTGTGGAGGATCCGCAGCAATACCACCGCTTCGTACACCTACTGCTTCGGGCGTACGCTCAACACGTCTCTACAGAACGCCACAAGGTCCCCTGGAGTTGCACCGGGCCAGGAAGATGCAAGGCTGAACCGTATGCAATTCGACTTGATCTATACGTTCTAAACTCTGCATTGATCGGCAAAAAGCGCCGCCCTTACAGCAGGCGGCGCTATTCTTTTTCATCGATTGGCAACGCGGTCGTCATTTCCACTGAATCAGGTGGGCTTCCTGGCACGCGTTGAGATAATCATCGACCAGATCGATCGCTAACGGTCCGTACTCGGCCGAGACGGCATCCCGTATTTCTCCTACACTGCGCTTGCCATCGACAAAATTTATGATCTCATACGCGTAAAGCTCCGAAAGATCCTGGGTGTTGAGCAATGGCGTAGCCTCGCTGTTCAGCAGCTTGATTTTCGCCAGCCTCCCCGGCCCGAGACGAGCCTGAAGCACATTGTCATTCTGATAAAGAAGCGGTCCGAAGTCGCCGACGCGGACGGGAACCTTCTGCGCGACTGTTTCTCCCGCCCACACTGCTTTCGGCTGTGCTCCTTGCGCTCCTCGAACCTTGGCTTGGCTGGCGATCCAGCCGTCAAAAGTAGCTATCTGATCGGCGAGAGGTTTTTCATAGACTGAATCGAGCGGATTCGAGCCGGAAAATTGTGTTAGAGAAGAGAGGGTGGCAAGCTCGCGGTGGAGGCCCTGCCGCAGCAGGTTGTGCGCCTCGTACCACGCGGTGCCAGGATCCAGACTCGGGTCCTCTACGAGTTCTCGTGCTCGTTGAAAGATTTGTGCCAGCCGTATTTCGGACTGGGATGTGTAGAAGGGAAGCAGCGTCCGTGAGCGTTCCGCATCGAGGCTCGCGTACACATATCCCGCCGCAGCTCCCAGTAGCGCTACCCGGCGCAGCTTAGTGGGATCGATCTGCTGCAGGGTGTCATGGTCGGTGTGAATGTAGATGTCCGGCCAGTCGCGCAGATAGAGCGATGGAACGGCAATGGTGGAGGAATCGTAGTCGTCGTGATCGCTGCCCGCGGCATACGGAGTTACGTCGGCCAGAAACTGGTTGCGCGTGCCTTGCTCGCCGGCGCCGGTCTCGACGATGGCGGCGACCGGGGCGTCGCCGCTTTCCGCGTAGTTGGCTGCTGCGGAGCGGATGACCTCCGCCAGCGTAGCCCCAACGTCGGTAACAAAACTGGGGAGCGACCACGGCGTCCCGGTCACATGCAGGATGGATTTGTTCTTGAAGGGATCGCCGCCGACCATATCCATGTGAATGTCGGCGCGCAGCCGCGCCCGGATATCGGGATGACGGCTGAGGTAGGCCATGGTGCCTTCCACTTCTGGCCCCCAGACGAAGCGCAGCGTGCGTTTCGGACGCGGCAGAGCTCCACTGCTGATCAGCCGCGCCAGGACTCGAGCCGATTCCAGAATGGTTACGCATCCGCTGCCGTTGTCGTTTGCCCCCGGTCGCTGATGGTCGAGATGACAGCTGTAGACTATTTCGTCGCTACCCGGGTCGGTGCCGGGAATGACGCCGGTCACGACGGTCCAGTGACCCGGACCCACTTCTGCTTTCACCTCGGCATGGAGAACGATCTGTTCTCCCGCCCCCAGACGTGCCCGCAATGACTCGGCGGTGTCCCGTGAAACCATGAAAGCGAATCCCCTTGGCTGCCGTGCTTCCAGATGCCCCCAGCGCACTACGGTACGATCCAGGCCTGACCACGCCGTGGTTTGGTTCGGCATGTCGCTCACAATGCCGGCCGCCCCGTACCTGGCTACCGCCAGCGTCTGGACCCGCGCGAGGACGCCATCGGCCAGGACAATCTTTCCCCGCACATCCTTGCCGCTGTAGTCGGACTCGTGGGAACCGTCACCGACGTCAACCAGGGCGGATTCGACATCCGCGCTATGACTGTAGTCGGCGAGACGAATCGGATCGGTTGCCCAGTCGCCGAGCAGCAAGTGCTGCGGCCGCACTTCCCACAGCTGACCAGTCTCGACCCGCCAGCCCAGGTAAGAACGCATCAGTCCGTACTGGGTTTTTCCGTCGATTGGGAACTGCTCGCTCTGGGCATCCGCCAGCCCGTACGCGCGCGCCCGTTGCAGTACGAACTCTGCCGCCTGGTCGAACTCCACGGTTGCGGGTACGCGATGCAGACGGGTCAGGGAGCGCAGATTCTCATACGGAGCGGCGCCGCTGGCCTCATCGCGCAGCTTGACCCATTGTTCAGAAGAAAGAAACGGCTGCTGAGCGAACGCCAGAGTTGTGGCTGACAGCAGAACGAAACAAGCGAGAAAAGAGCGGACCATGGAGGGAGAGCATACATTTGCCCCTTCCCCGGCGCAACGCTCGCCGGCTACGCGATGAGTGCTGTTCTTGCCGGCCGGTCAAACGGGTGGCGATCCAGCGATTCTGACCGGGACGAACAATGCCGGTCGTATACCCGGTTCGCGATGCTCCAGACGCTTTCGATTCCCTCGTGTTCGGAGAGGAGAATCCTGGCCAGCTCACGAATGAATTGGTTGCGACTGTCGAGCCGGTCCAACTGCGTTACGAACCTGGAGTCTTCAATATTACTAATATTGTTGATCAGGGGCATGGCGCATACTCCTGAAATTATTTGCTACACGTATAGATGATGTTCTGCATTTGAACGCGCCGCAATCGGGGAAATCGGGGATTACTTTAGTATTAGACCTAGTGGCGCAGCCGGACAACCTGCTACTGGCCAGTCGCCGTTTGCCTATCCGAATCGACTTTAACCACGGGCAAGTTTACGGAATTCCATCCTCCGCCCAGGGCCTTGATCAGAGAGACGCTAGCGGTCATGCGCCGGCGCAGAATATCAACTGCGGCGCGCTCGTCGGCCAGGGCTGTGCTTTGCGCCGTGGTCACTTCCAGGTAGCTGACCACGCCGCCTTTGTAGCGGTTGGTGGAAAGGTCCAGCGAATGCTCAGCTGCCGCCACAGCGGCCTGCTGGGCCCTGGCTTCGTCGTCGAGGATGCGCAAGATGGCCAGGTTGTCTTCCACTTCTTGGAAGGCAGTGAGAACGGTCTGGCGATAATTCGCCACGGACTCGTCGTAGGCGGCACGGGCTTGATCGGAAACACCACGTCGCCGGCCTCCGTCAAAGGCAGTCACAGCGGCGGCTGCGCCGGCAGTCAGGAATCCGCTGGGACCCTGAATGAGAGTTGTGATCGCAGTGCTTTCAAAGCCACCCGAGCCGGTAAGAGTAAAGATGGGGAAGTACGCAGCCCGGGCCACGCCCACCTGGGCATTGGCGGCGGCCACGCGGCGTTCCGCGGCGGCGATATCCGGACGGCGTTCCAACAAGTCTGACGGAAGGCCCGGCGGGATATCAGGCGGCGGAGCATTCCACGCTGCTGCCGGAGAGCTGAAGGTCGGAGCCGGTTGTCCGATCAAGGTTGCGATCGCATGTTCGTTCTGCGAGCGCTGGACCATCACATCAATGGCCTGTGTCCGGGTATTCTCCAGCTGAGTCTGGGCTTGCGCGACGTCAACTGCTGAGGCGACTCCGCCCTGGTACCGGCTTTGGGTGAGATCAAGCGCCTTCTCAAACGAGGTCACGTTCGACAACAGCAGCTGCTCTTCCGCATCGAGCGTGCGCATCTCGAAGTAATCGAAGGCGAGTTCTGCGTGCAAACTCAGACGAACTGCTTCGAGATCCGCGGCGCTGGCCTGCGCGTCCGCGCGTGCCGCTTCGACGGTGTGGCGGACTCGTCCAAACACGTCGGCTTCGTAGGACACATCCACCGGAATCACCAGGTCGGTGCCATTGGTTCGGGTGGACGCAGGGACCAGCGGGCGATGTGAGGAAAGGTGTTCGCGTGCGCCTGATGCGCCCGCAATTACCGTCGGATAGTAAGCGGCGCGATTAAACCGCACCAATGCCCGCGCCTGCTGGAACCGCGCTTCGGCTGCTTTCAAATTCTGATTGGAAACATTGATTTGCTCTTCCAGCGCGTTCAGTTGCGGATCCTGGAAAATCTCCCACCACTTGCCCTTCGCAATCTGATCACTGGGCTGCGCCGTCTTCCAGTCCGGCGGCACTTCCTTATAAGCAGGGGGCGCTGGTGTCGTCGGCTTCGCGTAGCGCGGCCCAACTGTGCAACCGCTGAACAGCAGGGCCAAAGCCAGACTTCCGATCGCGGCCCTCGGACCTCGGGAAAACCGGCTTCGGACGTCAGACTTCGGCCATCGGCTTGAGCTCCCGAGAGCCGGAGGCAGAGGTCCGAAGTCCGAGCTTTGACGCCCGACGTCCGCTTTTCTCATTGGGCTCCCTGGGGCGTTTGGGCGATGCGAACTGCCTCGCCATCTACAACCGAGTCCGGAGGATTGACGATGACGTTCTCATCTCCATTCAAGCCAGCGACCACTTCGACTTCGCTGCCGAAGTCGTGACCGAGCGTGATCTGCTTCAGTTCTACCTTCTGCCCCTGACCTACCGTCGCGACCCGCAGACCTTCGGAGCGGAAGAGGAGCGTATTCACCGGCAGGATCAGCGACGTTGTTGGGGTCGGCAGCTTGAAGTGCACTTCGGCATAAGAGCCGGTGAAAAGCTGTCCGGTCGGATTGTCTACTGCAATCTCAACCAACAGGGTCCGCGACGTTGGGTCGATCGCGTTGGCCGTGCGCACCAGCTTTCCCACGAAGCGGCGTCCCGGAAACTCGGCCAAGGTCAGGTCGGCCGTAATTCCAGGCTTGGCCGCTTGAGAGTAGATCTGAGGCACGCTGACGTAGACGCGCAGCTTGTCGGGTTGGGCAATGTGAAACAGTTCATTGCCATTGCCGCCGGTGCTGCCGGAGTTAATCAGGGCGCCTATGTCCGTATTGCGGGCCGTGATTACGCCGGAGAACGGAGCGTAAATCCGTTGAAATGATTGCAGCTCCTCCAGTCGCTTCACATTGGCTTGTGCGGACTGCAGGCTGGCCTGCTTGGCTTCGTAGTCTCCGGCGGCGTTGTCCGATTCCTGCTTGGAAACCGAATCCGTTTTCAGCAATCCCTGATAGCGGTCGGCTGTGATCTTCGAGAGATTGAGATTGGCTTGACTGGTGCCCAGATCGGCGCGGGCCTGCCGCAGTTGTTGATTTACTTCCGGGGTATCGATGTCAGCCAGCAGTTGGCCTTGTTTCACGCGACTCCCGATGTCCACATACCAGCGCTTCAGATAACCGTTGGTGCGGGCGTAAATCGGCGCGTCGGCGAAGGCCTGCACGTTGGCGGGGAGAACGATTTCCTGGGCCGGAGCCGAACGCTTGGGTTGCACCACGGCAACTGTGGGCACAGCCATGCGCAGGGTTTCCTGGCGCAAGGCCGTACGCGCCTGGATGCGGGGCAAAATGCCGAAGACTACGAGCAGCACCGCGACCACGAGGATCAGCAGAAAAATCCACAAGTGGGAACGGTGCTGTTCTCCCGGACCATCGACAGGCGCGGTTGCTTCAGAGCCGCTATGCCTCGAAATGACACTTTCGTTCTCGACCTTCATTAGAGCTCCAAATCTATGAAAATACTGATGATCTTATCTAGATACCGGATTCATTCTTCGCTTCTTGTCCGTGTTTGTCATGCAGCAGGCTAAAGAACACGGGAACAAAGAACAGGGTTGCAGCCGTGGCAAAGATTAATCCGCCAATCACGGCGCGGCCCAGCGGCGCATTCTGCTCTCCGCCTTCGCCCAAACCAACAGCCATCGGCATCATACCGATGATCATCGCCAGCGCGGTCATCAACACCGGACGGAAGCGCGTGAATCCCGCTGCCATCGCCGCGGTCAACGCATCCTTGCCTTCATCCATTTGTTCCTTGGCAAAGCTGACCACCAGGATGCTGTTGGCCGTAGCCACGCCCATACACATGATAGATCCGGTCAGGGCCGGCACGCTGATGTTGGTCTTGGTCACAAACAGAAACCACACAATTCCCGCCAGCGCGGCCGGCAGGGCGGAGATGATGATGAATGGGTCCAGCCAGGATTGAAAGTTCACTACGATGAGTAGGTACACCAGCAGAATGGCGAATGCCAATCCCGAAATCAGTCCCGAGTACGAAGACTGCATGGTCTGGACTTGGCCACGAATCACCATTTCCGAGCCGCGGGGCAATTCCTTGCGGCTGTCATCGACGATCTTCTTGATGTCGTCAGCCACGCCGCCCAGATCGCGCCGTTGCACCGATCCGTAAATGTCTATGACCGGTTGTATGTCGTAATGCGAGACCAGTGACATCCCCGTAGCCCGTCGGATCGTCGCCAGCGATCCCAGAATTGCCGGACTCGCCCCGCTGGGCCCCGTAATTGGGATGTTCTCCAGGTCCTGCAACGAATCCACCCGGTACTGCGGCGTTTGCGTCGCGATGGAATAACTGACGCCATTCTTGGGATTGAGCCAGTAAGTCGGCGATGTCTGGAAGCTACCGCTGAGTGAGATCAGCAGGTTGGTGGCCACGTCTCGCTGGGTGAACCCGGCCAGTTGCGTCTTGGTCCGGTCCACATCGATGCGCAAATGGGGCTCGTCGAAGGGCTGCTGGATGCGCAAGTCTGCGGTACCTGAAACCGTCTCGATTCGCCGCAACAGCTTGTTGGCGAATTGCCGGTTGTCCTGCAGGTTATAGCCGGTTACCTGGACATCAATCGGAGCGGGAAGTCCGAAGTTGAGGATCTGGCTCACAATGTCTGCCGGAAGAAAGGAAAAATCCACGGCGGGAAATGCTTCGCGCAGCTTCAAACGCAAATCATGGACGTATTCTTCGGTCGGCCGATGGCCTGCATTCAGAGTGACCAAAACGTCCGCATCCGCGGGCCCGGTTGGCGCGGAGTTACTGTAAGAAAGATTGATGCCGCTATAGGGCAGACCGATGTTGTCAATAATGCTGGAGATTTCGCGCGGCGGAATCTGTTCGCGGATGAAGCCTTCGATCCGGTCACAAAGATTCGCGGTCTCTTCGATCCGGGTGCCAGCCCGGCCTCGCACGTGCAATTTGAATTGCCCGGCGTCCACCATGGGGAAGAAATCCCTTCCCAACCATGGCACCAGGAGCACAAAAGAGCCGACACACACGACTACGAAGCCCCACAAGAACACGCCACGGTGATGCAGGCAACGCTCCAGGATCTGGTGATAGCGGTCGCGGAATTTCTCGAAGCCCAGCTCAAAAGCAACCTGCATCCGTACCAGGGGATTGCGGCTGGTAGTGTTTAGGTGGCCAGCCTCCTGCTCATGGCCGCGCAGCAAATACTTGGCCATGGTTGGGACCAGAGTCCGGGAAAGCAGGTAAGAGGCGAGCATGGCGAACACCACCGCCTCTGCCAGCGGAACGAACAGGTAGCGCGCAACGCCCGTGAGAAAGAACATGGGCAGAAATACGATGCAGATGGCAAGCGTGGAAACGAAGGCCGGGACGGCGATCTGCTGCGCACCGTCTAGAATCGCCTTCTGAATTTCTTTGCCTTCGGCGATGTTCCGGTTAATGTTTTCAATTTCGACGGTGGCGTCGTCTACCAGGATACCGACCGCGAGTGCCAATCCGCCCAGCGTCATGATGTTGATGGTCTCGCCCAGCGCACTCATGGCGATGATGGAGCTGAGAATCGAAAGCGGAATGGAAACCGCGATGATGATCGTGCTGCGCCAGCTCCCCAGAAAAATCAGGATCATGATTCCGGTCAGACAGGCCGCAATCACGCCTTCCTTTACCACCCCGTCGATCGACGCGCGCACGAATAACGACTGGTCGGCCAGCGGCTTGATCTGCAGCTCGGGCGGGACCTGAGCCTTAATTAGAGGCAACAACCCCTTGACTCCGGAAATGATGTCCAGGGTCGAGGCGTTTCCCGTCTTCTGTATGGTGAGCAGAGAAGCCCGCTGCCCGTCCACCCGCACGATGTTAGTTTGGGGCGGGAAACCATCGCGCACGAATGCGACGTCGCGAATGTAGATGGTGGTGCTGCCCACTCTTTTGATGGGAAGGTCGTTCAACTCCGGCACCGTTTGCGGGCTGCCGTTCAGATCAACGTCATATTCGAATTGTCCGATCTTTGAAGTCCCCGAGGGCAGAATTAGATTTTGAGCGCTGATTGCGTTGACCACATCCATCGGCGACAGACCCTTTGACTGCAGTGCATTGGTGTCGAGATCCACCTGCACTTGCCGCTGTTTTCCCCCGTAAGGGTAGGGAATGGCGGCACCCGGAATGGTCACCAGCCGGGTGCGGATAAAGTTCACGCCGTAATCAAACAGTTGCTGCTCGGAAAGTTTCTGTCCCGACAAAGCCAGCTGCAGGATCGGAACCGTGGACGCGTTGTAGGTGATCACCAGCGGGGGCGTGGTTCCGGCCGGCAACTGCCGCAACTGCGTCTGAGAGATCGCCGTGATTTGAGCGATGGCCTTCGAGATATTGGCGTCAGGCTGGAAGAATACCTTGACCACCGCAATCCCGTTGAGTGACTGCGACTCACTGTGCTCGATGTCGTCTACCGTCGTGGTCAGAGTGCGTTCGGTCAGGGTCACGATCCGGTTCGCCATTTCCTGAGAGTTCAGGCCGGAGTAGTTCCATACAATGCTGACCACAGGGATGTTGATATTCGGAAAAATATCGGTAGGCGTCCGGTAGATGACAATCGGACCCAGAATCAGCAGAAGGAGTGCGACGACGACAAAGGTATAAGGCCGGCGCAGCGCCAGCGCAACAATCCACATGAAAGCCCCTTGACCCTACATGACAAAAGTATATGGATGTAAGGACCGGTGGTTTGGTCGTAAATTTTGTCCTCGATCAGGGGAAAGAGCAAAAGAAAAAGGCCGGCTAAGTGCCGGCCCCGCAGAGATTTACAAAACTTTACTGATTCGGGTCCGGCGAGCTCGAGTCGGGCTGGCTATTGGGCCGGTTCAGGACGGGCCGGTTCGGATCCGACTGGTTTCCATCTTGATTCGGATCTGACTGACTCGTATCCAGCCGATGGCGACCATGATTCGGACCCTTGGCCTCGACCACTGTTAACGGAGCCTGCAGGGTAAAGTTCAGGACGGTCTCCGATGGCAGCTTGATTTGCTGACCCTTGGTCGCAGCTTGCACGCCGCCACCCAGGCCTCCGCCGGCGGCCGCACCGATCGCGGCTCCTTTGCCTCCGCCGGCAATTGCCCCGATGATGGCTCCAATGCCGGCGCCGGTGCCGACTTTCGCGGCGGTGTTCTTGCCGCGCGATGAACCCTGACGCCTATATTGATCGGTCTGCAGGCTGTAGTACTTGCCTCCAGCCGAAATGCGATCCAACTGCAAAGCGACTACAGATTGACCTGCGAACTTGCCGGCACTCTTCACTTCCACCAGATGACCTTCAACGTCGTAGCCTGCGGGAATTGCCACCTCGCCCTCCACGGCCAATGGGGAATCCAGCGTGGCATGGAAAGTCTGGCCCTGCTGACTGGTTTCGGAATCAATGCTGTCCACCAGCCGCACCGCCAGAGTTGTCCCTGCAGGAACCGTAACTTTCCTGGGGGGAGGCGGAGGCGGTGGGGTAGTTGGCACCGATGATACCGGCGCTGGCGGCGTCATAGATGCTGCGGGAGCCAGCGGGGCGCTGTTGTTCGAAGGTGGAGGCGTGTCGCGCACCCGCGGCTCGCGCCGGCGAGGCTTGGGCGACGGCGAGGGTTTGGCTTCCTCTACCGGTGCCGGGGCGGGTGGCGGTGCAGTTAGTGCCGCATCGGCTGATGCCACCTGCAGATTGTTGATGACCTGCTTGACTCCGGGCTCGGCAGCCGCATAGCGTGCCGCCGCTTCGCGTTGAACGTCATTGTCTACGGTACCGGTTAGGGTCACCGTCCCGCCTTCTGCTTTCACGCCCAGTTGCTTCGCTTGCAGACCGGAATCCGTAGCCAGCTTGGTCTGAATGTTGCTGGTAAGCTCGGCGTCGTTCGGGGCCTTGGTGCAACCCACGCCCACGGTCAGAATCGCGAGCAGCACGATCCCGGTGAAGTACAGGGAGAGTTTTGCCTTCATAAGAAGATGCTCCTGGTTGAGCTAAAACCGATTATAGACAGTTTAGATGCAGAAACGCTTCTGGTCTCGGGCAAAATTATGGCGGGAAGACGGGCGAACGTGATCTCTATAACCGTAGGGCAGGGAATAGTTTACGGCCCAGTGTGAAGGGCGGTGTTGAGCAGACAATAGACTCTGCCAATCTTGGGAATCAGTCTTGCCGCAGGAATTTGTAGTCGAGAATGGAAGCGGCCAGGCCGACCGATTCGGAATCGCGAATATCTTTCCGGCGAATGATTCGCCCCTGGCAGAGAACGGTGCTGTTTTTTTGGCCGGAAATTTCCTCGGGCATCTCGAACACCATCTCGACCAGCGTGTTATCTGGTAGTTGCTGCGGTCCGAAGCAGAAGCACGCCAGACTGGCTGAGGTTTTCGACGGTGCCCTCATGCCACGTTCCCAAGCCCTTGGGACGATAGCGGACCGGAGTTTGCAACGACAAGCGTCGCGCGCGCGGAACCCAGGTCGGCTTCTTGCCGTTCTTTTCCCGTTGCTTCTCAGTGCTCGCTTCGGGTGGACTGGGCACGCGCTTGATGCGCTTCATCGTCTTCCAGTCGTACTTGTACTCTGCGGCGCAAAGCAGACATACCTGGTAATAGTGACCATCGGCAGCGCGCCGAGGCCAGGAAAATTCGTGGGAGCAGCGGCCAAGCATGAGGACATCCATTAACTTCTGAGGCATGGTCGTTTCTTCCGGAGGGGATCGCCGGGAATACTTATCATCCCTCAGGGGTTGGCAATTGGGCTAGGTTACTTTCGTCTAATAAAGTGTCACCCCGCAACTGCCTGGAACTAATGGCAATCCAGATGGAGGACGGGCGTCCCCGCCCGTCATGCGCAGTTCGTGTCCGACGGGCGGGACGCCCTCCTCCATTGCTGCGAGGAAAAGATCAGGGCGTGTATTATCACGGGCGTGGACTCTGTAACCGGGTTTGTCCTGGCGGGCGGAAAGAGCTCGCGAATGGGCCAGGACAAGGCGTTTATGCAGTTGGGACGACGCACCCTATTGGCGCTGGCCTTGGAGCGGTCCGGGGCCGCGACCGGAAACGCCTGGATTGTCGGCAGCGCGAAGAAGTTCGCGGCGTTCGGCCCGGTCGTGGAGGACTTGTACCCCGGGAGTGGTCCATTGGCTGGAATTCAGGCTGCACTGGCCGCGACCCGCACCGAGCTGAACTTGATCACGGCAGTGGATATGCCATTTCTCAAGCCCGATTTGTTGAAGTATCTGATCGCTCAGGCGCGTGCAAGCCAGGCTGTCGTTGCAGTGCCGAGGGCTGGCGGACGCCTGCAGCCTTTGTGTGCCATTTACCGGAAAGACTTCGCGGAGGTTGCTGAGCGATCCCTGCGAGCCGGAAGAAACAGGGTCGATAGTTTGTTTTCCGAAGTCCTGACCCTGGTGATCGAGCAGGAAGAGTTGGAACGAAATGGTTTCACTGAAGACGTGTTCCGCAATCTGAACAGCGACCAAGACTGGCAGGAAGCGAAGCAGAAGTTGGCAGCCGAGTGATCGGAACCATTTATGATTGAGCCCATCAGTCCTTGGCTGATAGGCAAGAACTGCTAAGGCCTTAGGACTGAGGACCGACGACCATTCCATGTCCAGCGACGAAAAATTCGCGGCCTACATCGAGTTCAAGGACGTCTCCAAGGCGTTTGGCGACAATCGCGTGCTCGATCACGTCAGCTTCAGCGTGATGCCCGGAGAAACAATTTGCATTCTCGGCCGCAGCGGTGTGGGCAAGTCGGTATCACTGATGAACATCATGGGATTTCTGAAACCCGATTCAGGCCGGGTGATTGTCGCCCACGAAGACATCACCGACTATGGCGAAGAAGATCTGGAACGCATCCGCAAGAAAGTGACGATCGTCTTCCAGAACGGCGCTCTGTTCGATTCGCTCACGGTGGGCGAGAACGTGGCCTTTCCGCTCCGCGAACGGCGCCAGCTTTCGGAGGAGCAGATTTACCAGATCGTGGACGGCCTGCTGGACATGGTCGGGGTCAAAGAGATGCGCGATCAGTTGCCCTCAGATCTATCCACCGGCATGAAGCGTTCGGTGGCGATCGCGCGCGCCCTGGCTGCCCAACCAGAGTGCGTCCTCTATGACGAGCCCACCACCATGGTGGATCCGCTGATGGCCCAACTGCTCGGCGACCTCATCAAGCGGCTTAAAATTCAGTTGCACTTGACCAGCGTGGTCGTAACTCACGATATGCGCCTCGCCAAGAAGCTGGCCGACCGGATCGTGTTTCTCCACGAAGCGAAAGCGATCTTCGTTGGATCGTACAGCGAAATGGAACGCAACGATGAGCCGATCGTGCAGGAGTTTCTTAAGCTGGATGAGCCAGGAATAGCGGCTTCGATTGAAGTGAACGCTGCCTCCGCCAGCAGGCCTGCGGACGAAGATTGCCCGATGTCGTGAGCGGAAAGTCATTCGATGACAGGAAGGAGTACGATCATGCGGCGCTCTCAGAATAGTCGTATCCGGGAATGGCTGGATCGGGTCGTGCGCTTTTTTGGGCGAAAACCCGATGCCCCTGGAGATCCCTACGCCTACGTCACCGCCCCGAGGAAGCCCAAGCCGCCCTACCGTAGTGCCGCCGTGGCGGATCGCCCCGAGGACTGACGTCACAGCACTACAATTGCTCTAGAATCCTTCACGCACCAAACGCTCCACCGTGAGCGATGAGTTCTCGGATTCCCCTTTGATCATCTTTTCCACGTATTTCGCGACCATATCCACTTCGAGGTTCACGGGGTCTCGCGGCTTGAGCGACCGCAGGTTGGTCATCTTCACCGTGTGCGGAATAATCGCCGCAGTCACCTTTGCCCCTTCAATTTCCGCCACGGTCAGGCTGATGCCTTCGATACAGAGCGAGCCCTTGACGATCACGTAACGCGCCAGTTCCGGCGGGTATTTCAATTCGCAGCCAGTAATCGTCGGCGCCTCGAACCCGGTCCAACGCGAGGAACTCGCCGGTGCCATCCACGTGGCCTTGAACGATGTGCCCGCCGAAGCGTCCGTCGGCCCGCATGGGCAGCTCAAGATTTACCAGCGCATCTTTCTTGATCCGCGAAAATGAGGTGCGCTTCCAGGTTTCAGCCGCCAGGTCTGCCGCGAAAGACCTCGGCGTGATCTCAATTGCAGTAAGGCAGACGCCGCTGACGGCGATGCTGTCACCCGTCTTGAGTTCCTGGTTCAGGCGCGCGGCAGCCACAGTAAGCCGGCGGTTGCCGTTCTGGTGCACGATGTCGGTGACGCGCCCGACTTCTTCGATGATGCCGGTGAACATAGTTTTGTATTGTAGCGCCGGCGTTAGAAAGCACTTGGCAATGAGCAATTGGCATTTCGCTAACCGCCAATTGCTAATTGCTAGCTCTCCCCGTACGGATCCCGCAAATATCCCTCCACCGCAAAATCTTCGCCGAAGCGGTGCAGCCTTGATCCCCTTTACGTAAGCCGCATCGCTCATGTGGGCGAAGCCGGGGCCGGTGGCGAACGGCACCGAACCGGTGCCGGCCAGAATCTTGGGAGCGTAGTAGAGAAATACCTTGTCCACAATACCCGAGGCCAGCGCTGCGCCATTGATCATGGCTCCGCCTTCGACCAGCAGGCTGGTAATCTCCATGGTCCCAAGGCGGCGGGCGATTTGCACCATATCGGGACGGCCGTCTCCTACGCCCACTGGTACTTGTTCAACCCTGATTCCCTGGTCTTGCAGCTCGCGCTTTCGTTTCTCTTCGGCGAACGAGCAGAGTACGAGCACATCGTCTTTTGCTGTCTTGACCACGCGCGATTCAGGCGGAAGGCGCAGCCGCGAGTCCACGATTACCCGCAGCAGCGACCGGCGTCGCGGAAGGCCGCTGCGATCGGTGAGCAACGGATCGTCGGCAATGATCGTCCCCACCCCGACCATGATGGCGTCGTTGAGGTGACGAAGCTCCTGCACGTGGCCGCGGGCTAAATCGCTGGTAATCCATCCGCCGCTGGCTCCTCCTCCGCCCAGCGCCGCCGTATGATGCAACTCGCCCGGAGGCGGAGCGATCTTACCGTCAAGCGTCATGGCCGACTTGAGCGTAATCAAAGGCGTGTGGTGGCGAATGTATTTGGCAAAGGACTCATTCAGCACTCTAGCTTCTTCTTGCAAAATGCCTGAGGCCACCGAGACACCAGCGTTGCGCAGCCTTTCGAAACCTTTGCCGGCGACCAGCGGGTTGGGGTCCTGCATGCACGCTACCACGCGGCGGACGCCAGCGGCGATGAGAGCATCGGCACAAGCCCCGGTGCGGCCCAGATGCGAGCAAGGTTCGAAATTGACGTAAATTGTCGAGCCGCGGGCCTTGTCGCCGGCCCGCTCGAGGGCAAGAACTTCCGCGTGCTTGACGCCTTCAAAAGTGTGCGAGCCTTCACCGACTACCTGGCCTTCGCGGTCCACAACCACGGCACCCACACACGGATTGGGCGAAGTTAAACCAATACTTTTACGGGCCAGCTCAAGTGCCCGTTGGAGGATGTATTCATCGTTTTCACGGCTCGACGAACTCGGCCGAACCGGAGGCGCGGATTTTCGCGGCGTTTTCCGGCTTTCGCGCTTAACCGATTTCTTGGATGTCATCGAGAATTCTTGGGTCCAGTAAGGTTTGATGCCGCGCTGCAGGCTAAACGAAAAGCGAATCGACGAAATCCCTCGGATCGAAGGGCAACAGGTCTCCGACCTTTTCGCCTACCCCAACATAGCGCACCGGAACCCCGAGCTCGCGCGATATCGCGACCACCACCCCACCCTTGGCCGTGCCGTCGAGCTTGGTCAGGACGATGCCGGTCACGCCTGCCGATTGGGTGAACTGCCGCGCCTGTTGCAAGCCGTTCTGCCCGGTGGTGGCGTCCATAACCAGTAGGGTTTCGTGGGGTGCGCCCGGAATGATGCGCTGGGCCGTGCGTCGCATTTTTTCCAGTTCGGCCATCAAATTGGTTTTCGTGTGCAGGCGTCCCGCGGTGTCCACAATGACGTAGTCGGTGTGCCGGGCCGTCGCCGCCTGCAGTGCGTCGTAGAGAACGGCCGCCGGATCTCCTCCCGTCTTGGTGCGAATGACTTCGGTGCCGGTGCGATGTCCCCAGATTTCAAGTTGCTCGATGGCGGCGGCCCGGAAAGTGTCGGCCGCACAGAGCAACACCGTTTTACCGTCCGAACGCAGGACTTGTGCCAGCTTGCCGATGGTGGTTGTTTTGCCCGTACCGTTTACGCCGACCACCAGAATAACTTCGGGCGTTCCGTCCACTCTGGTTACTGGTTGAGAATCGGTGGCAGTCAGGATGGCAAGAATTTCTTCCTTGAGCAACCGCTTGAGTTCGTCCACATTCCCGATCTGCTTGCGATCGGCTTTCTCACGGAGCTTCTCCAGTACTTCATGCGTCGTCGTCGTGCCCAGGTCAGCCCCGAGGAGCGTAGCCTCAAGGTCGTCCAAAGTATCCCGGTCAATCTCCTTGCCGATCGAAACTACTGCTTCGATGCGCTCAGTCAGATTTTCCCGCGTGCGGGTTACCGCTTCCTTCATGCGATCGAGGAAACTGGGTTTCTGCTCTTCGTCGAGGCTGCCAAAAAGCGTCTGAATCATGGAATTTCGGGACCTGGAAATGCTAAATCAATTATAGCGGGCAGAGCGTTGACTGCGTGGCGGGCACGAGGCGAAAGTGCAAGACGGGCAATTAGCAATTGGCATGGCACTCAGCCAAATGCTGACTGCTAAATTGCCGATTGCCGTTTCAGCTACCGCCCCGAAACCTCCGCAGCGGCCACCGAAGCCCGTGCCTCGGGAGCGGACGAAGGCGTGACCGAAGCTTGAGCCGGCAGCTTGGACGCGGGCGCAGCAAGAATTGAGACGTTGGGTTGCTGGATCAGAATCTCGCCTCTCTGGTAGATCGCGGTCAGGGCAGCGACAGCATTTGGGTCCAGCCGCTTGCCGGAAAGGTTGTGGATGATCCGCAGTGCACTTTCCGGATCGTGCGCTTGCTGATAAGGACGATTCGTGGTCAGCGCATCGAAGGTATCGGCCACCGCGATAATACGCGGCAGCAAGGGAATGTCCGCGTCCTGCAGGCCTCGGGGATAGCCGCGTCCGTCGAGTGATTCGTGGTGCAGTTCGATTCCGGGAATCATGTTCTTCAACTGGGCCACCGGGCGCAGAATGTTCGCCCCCTTGGTGGTGTGGGTCTTCATGATTTCGAATTCCTCGGGGGTAAGCGCTCCCGGTTTTTTAAGAATGCGATCTTCAATGCCGATCTTGCCCACATCGTGCAGCTGGGCGGACACGCGCACGATTTCTAGAAACTCCTCGGGATGCCCCATCTCTTTCGCGATCAGCATCGAATAGCGCGTCACGCGGTCGGAGTGCCCACGGGTGTAGGGGTCCTTTTCGTCGACCGCGCCGGCCAGCATCTGAATGGAGCTCATAAACAGGTCGCGATTTTCCGTGGCGGCGCGCTTGAGATCGAGCACAAACTGCTCGAGTTCATCGGACATGGTGTTGAAGGTCGCGGCCAGTTCCCCGATTTCGGTGCGGCTCTTCAGCTTGACCCGCTGCGAGAAATCCCCGCGCGCGATGGCGCGGCTCGAAGCGGTGAGAACTTCCAGCGGATTGGTAATGACGCGCGCGGCGAAAATGCTGATGCCGACGCTTAACAGAATGGCCATCAGCGCTAACAGGCGGGCGCTGCGCTGCATCTCGAACACACCGCGGTACGCTTCGTCCCGCGGCTTCTGCACGATCACGGCCCAGTCCAGATTGCCCACCGGGCTGTAGGTGCCGAGCATCTTCGTACTTTTCTTGCCCTGGGTGACGCTGAACTCACGTGTGGCCGCGACCAGTTGAGACTGGCCGCCCTGTTCGAGGAAATTTCGTACGATCTCTGAATTGGTCAAATCCTGGCCGGTGGCGTAGTCAGGGGTGGCGCCGGCAACCAGGCGGCCCTCGCTATCTACTACGTAGGGCGTGAGCCCTCCGCGGTTGACTTCCTGCAAACGGCGGATCAGGAACGCCAGGTCCTCGACCGCGCCGATCATTCCAAGAAAGCGGCCGCCATACATCACCGGCGTACTGACCAGCATGACAGTGCGAGCTGACGTTCCACTGCCGACAACCAGAGCCTGGCCGCTGTAGGCGCGGCCTTCGCGGGCGGCTTCATAGGCCCTTACCAGGTCGCGTTGCAGAAATGCGTCGGGAGCGATGCGGCCTGCCGAAATTCCCTTGGATTCCGAGTTCAGCAAAGTGGCGTAGGCCAGGTCTCCCGAGGAAGAAACGAAATGCTCGAGCAGGGCACGCAACTCGGGCGCTTCCACATGCTCGTCGGTAATGTCTCCACCGCTCGCGACTTGCAGAGCAGATGAGAGGTTGGCGAGCATCATGCGCAACGATTCCTGGTGCTGCGCGATGTCGTCAGCCAGAGAGCGCGTGACGGTATTTTGCAGCAGGCGTTCGTTGGTGATCAGCCGCTCGCGGTTAATCGCTTCCACCTGCTCCGAATAAAAATACATCGGCACGACGCTGATGAGCGCCAGCACACCCAGGATGACGTACAAGATTGGGACGCGAGATGGAAGGGGTAATTTCAAGACAAAGTGGGCCAGGGCTCCGCCTTAGCCACGGCTGGAGGCCATAGTTTTCCGTCTAAATTTTACTTTGGGAAGCTGTCCACGGGCTCAAGACTGAAGGCCAATGCCTATTACTAAAGTTCAGGATCGTCCGCCACCCGGGCCGTGGCGGCGCGATGCTGGTGATTGCAGACGCTAGTGGTTATATACAACGAAGAGACTGCCACCGGTTTGGTTGCACTGGCCGTCCACGGTGTTGTCCGGGTTGATCTTGAGCTTGCATTCCGCCCCGGCAGTCGCGCTCACGGTCGCGCTCGGGTTGTCGGAAGTGGCGAGAGCGGCCTTGGTTTCGTTGCCCACAGGCACAGAAATCATGGCCAGCACAATTTTCCGGTAACGGCGCGTGTGCTGCGGCCCGATCACCGGGAAACTCTCAACCATCAGGCCAGCTTTGTTCACCTCGCTATGGCTTGCTGCGCTCTTGGCCACCAGGCAGTTCACACTCGCGACCATGCTCTTTGTAGTAGCAGCAGTGGTCGTATAGACGACGTTCGGGCAAGATTGCGCTTCGGCAGTAGCGGAAAATCCGAGAAAAGAGAGCGACAGAACAACGGTCAGAGGTCGGAAACGATTCATAACCGCATTGTCACTGAGGAAGCGAAGGGGAGTAACGTTTCGAAAGACCTAGGTCTTAAGTCGTGCTGATTCTGATTCTGAAGCTAGACGAGTCTGATTTCTGATTTCTGATAGCTAGAAGCTAAGAGCTAAGAGCTTTTTCACTCTTCACGCTGCGGTTCATCAGATCGCGAATCGCTTCCGCGGGAGATTTGTCACGATGCAGAATGTCATCCATCTGTTCGGTGATGGGCATCTCAACTCCGCGGGCGCGAGCAAGTCCGACCGCGGCCTGGGTGGTGAAGACGCCTTCGGCGACCGCTCCGTGCATGCCGGCAATAATGTCCGGCAGTTTGCGGCCGCGGCCCAATTCGACGCCCACGCTGCGATTGCGCGAGAGACCACCAGTACAAGTGAGTACCAGATCTCCCAGGCCGGCGAGCCCGGACATGGTTTCCTGGCGCCCTCCGCAGGCCACTGCTAGGCGTGTGATTTCAGCCAGGCCGCGGGTGATGAGAGCGGCGATGGAATTGTGGCCGAGTCCCAGTCCGTCGCACACTCCGGCCGCGATAGCGATGATATTTTTCAGCGCCCCTCCGAGTTCTACTCCGACAACATCGTCGTTGGTGTAGACCCGCAACCGGGGGTCGCTGAATTCGCGTTGGACAGTTTCCGCCAGGCCGCGATCCTGCGAGGCAATGGTGATGGCTGTGGGATCGCCGCGCGCGACTTCCTTGGCGAAGGACGGTCCACTGAGCGCTCCGATGCGCGGCGCGAAACCCCTGCCCGATTCGGTGATCTGAGCGGCAACTTCGGTCATCCGCAACAGCGTGGTTTCTTCCAGACCCTTGGTTGCACTGACAAACAGCATCGCAGGCGCGAGGTGGGGGAGCATCTGCTGAAACAGGGGACGACAATGTTGCGAAGGCATGACGCTGACCACAATCTCAGCGCCATCCAATGCTTCCTGCAGGCTGCCCGTGGGCGAGACCGTTGCCGGTATGGACTGACCGGGAAGGAACAATTCGTTCACACGACGGGACACGATCGAATCGCGAACTTCTTTTTCGTGCGCCCAGAGCCGGACCTGATGATTGCCGCTGCGTCCCATCACGATGGCCAGACCCGTGCCCCACGCCCCTGCCCCGATGACAGCAATCCGGCTCATCCGCGCCTCCACTGAAAGCGAGGTTCTGTTCCCGCGAGAAGCCGCCGGATATTCTGGTGATGCCTGGCGACGATAAGTACCGACGCACTCGCCATCAATAGCAGCATTACAGGCATATCGCCGTAACCGTGCAGCAGCCACGCGAAAAGAGGGAACAGTGCGATGGCGACGATTGAGCCAAGAGAGACCCGGCGAAACACCAGCACCGCCGCGATGAAGAGCCCCACCGAAATCAGCAGAGGTTTGGGCGCGATCAGGGCGAAAGACCCCAAGGCCGTGGCCACCCCTTTGCCTCCGCGAAATTTCAGCCAGATGGGAAACATGTGTCCCATGATTGCGAAAAGCGCGGCCAAGCCGGCGAGCTGGTTGTCGCCGGGAAAGAAGGCGCGAGTGAGCGCTACCGCAGCAAGTCCCTTGAGCGCATCCAAAACGAGTGTAACGATCCCCAGGGCGGGCGAAGATCGCGCCACGTTAGTGGCGCCGATGTTGCCGCTGCCGGTGAGCCGAACATCCTGCCCGCGAAAAATCCGCACCAGAATTAGGCCGAAGGGAATTGATCCCAGCAGATAGCTGAACGCGGCGGTGAGAAAAATACTCATCGATTTTCGTCGCGGCGGGCTGTGTAGCTGCGGGAGACTCGCCCGCGGGCTGCTGCCACCGCTCCTACCGCTCCTACAGAATCAGGATCGAGTTAAACGCAATAAGCACCGATGGTCTGCCTCGCCACAGCCGAGACCGTGGGCGAATCGCCCGCGACCGCACTCCCGGCGCTACCGCAACTCAAAGCCGGCAATCTTGGTGTACCGCGCACCGCCCTGCATCAGCTGGCTCTGGTACAGGAAGAACTCGCGGGCGGTCATCGTACCAAACTCGAGCGCCGGCATCGCGGTCAATTTCTCCCGCAAGCGCTGAAACGCCGGATTGGGGGCATCACCCTGACGCCAGCGGGGCGCGCCGGAGCCGCCTCGACGGGCCAGAGTCAGATGCGGACTGAACACATGCTCTTCTCTCGGAACGCCAAGCTCTGCCATAGCCTCATCCACCGACTTTGCCAGAGCGGCCAGCTCCGGGCCGGCTCCAATGCCAACCCAGAAAACACGAGGCGCCTTAGGAGTAGGAAAAAATCCGTAACCGACGAAATGAAATCTCGAATGCGCCAGCCCGGATCCCGCCCAGGGCCCGTTTGATTTCGTCGACAGAGGCAGAAGGCTTTTCACCGACAAACTTCAGAGTCACATGCATCGACTCGGGACGCACCCAGCGCGCGTCGGACGCAAATCCGCGCACGCCGTCGAGAAACACTTCCAGGCGAGCGCGAATGGCGTCGTCAATATCGAGAGCGACAAAGACTCGCATAACCAGTCGTCAGTCGTCGTCAGTCTTCAGCCAGCAGGTTTGCTGACGACTGAAGGCCGACGACTGACGACTGGTTCTACATCAGTTTTCTTCTGATCATGTCCAGCGCCAGCTGGCTGGCGAAAAAACGGATGCGTTTGCGATCGCCGGGAAAATTCCGCTCCTGCCACTTCAGTCCCTTTTTCGCCCGCCAGAGCGATGAAGACAAGGCCGACCGGCTTTTCTGGCGTGCCACCCGCCGGTCCTGCCACACCGGTAATGCCAATTCCTAGGGTCGAGCCGCAGCGCTGGCGAATGCCCTCGGCCAGCGCGACCGCAACTTCGCTGCTGACCGCGCCGTGCTTTTCGATCAACTCAGCGGGAACGTCGGCGAAGGCGGTCTTCAACTGGTTGGAGTAGACCACCGCCCCGCCCAGGAAGTAACGCGAGCTGCCGCTGATCGATGTGATGCGCTCCGCCAGCAAGACCGCCGGTGCAGGACTCTGCCACCGCCAGCGTGGCGTTGCGCATTTGCAGGTAATAGCCGACGATTTGTTCGAGCGAATCTCCGTTGTCGGAGAAAACATTGTCGTCGAGTTCTTCTTCGATTTCTTCGGCCAGCTTGTCCACTCGTTGCTGTGCCGCCTCAAGCGACGCCGCGCGGGTTTTCAAATGCAACTGAATTTCCCCAGCTCCGGCCAGGATCGTGGTTTGAACGTCGGTATAGCGCTTGTAGATGGGCGCAACCCGCGCATCGCACTGCGACTCCGGCATCAGCGCGATCTTCAGGACTCGGGTGGCCATGAATTGCGGCGGCAGCTTGGCCCGCAGGCGTTCCATGCACTGCTCGTCGAACAGGGCCTTCAGTTCATGAGGAGGTCCGGGCAGCAGCATGATGATCTTTTCTTCGCCTTCATACTTGCCGCTGATCCACTGGCCGGGCGCGCTGCCATTGGCATTGGGCAGGACCACGGCCCCGGCGATCACGTCCGCCTGCTTGAGATTGTTCGGCGACATGTTCTTCCAGCCGCGCGCCGCGAAGCGGCGCTCCAGGCCGGCGACAATCTCGGGATCGCGGCGCAGTCCGAGTCCCAACGCGTCGGCCACGGCTTCACGAGTGAGATCGTCTTCGGTCGGCCCCAGCCCGCCCATGAAGATCACGATCTCGGCGCGAGAAAGGGCGAGGCTGGCCGCGCCCGTAAGGTGTTCGCGGTTGTCACCCACGATGGTCTTGAAGATCACATCGACGCCGAGCAGGTTGAGCTTTTCCGTGAGGTAAAGGGAGTTCGTGTCCTGGCGGAAGGGAGTCAGCAGCTCCGAGCCGATGGCAATAATCTCGGCATTCACGGCTAAGAGTGTAAACGAAATCAGTCGTCAGTCGTCAGCCATGACCGACAAGCTGACGACTGCAAACGAAACTGAGAGCTGATAGCTGTTCTCAAACCAACTCCGGCACCAGCGGCGATCCCTGCACTCCCCACGAGAGATGATGCACTGCGCCGGTGGTAGCCAGCACCGCGGACCTCCCCGGCGCGAAGGCCAGACCCACCAGCCCCGGGCCCGCGACTTCGAGCGAAGCCTTGGCGTCGGGTGTGATTTTCACGATGCCGCGCTTCCCGGAAAGCGAAGCCGCCACATAAAGATTGCCGTCGATATCAAATGCCAGGCCCTGCGGACGTCCCAGACCACGGTAGAAAGTTGAAACGCTGCCGTGAGAATCGATCTTGTACACGGAATCGAAACTGGAAGTCGTAGGTCCGGTGACAAAGAGATCTCCGTCCGGACCGAATGCCAGGTGGTAGGCGGAAACGCTGGGCTCGAGCGTGGCGAAAACAAAAATCTGGCGGTCTTTGCCGATCTTGAAAATTGTTCCGCTGCGATCGCCGACGTAAAGATTTTCGTTGGGATCGAACGCGATTCCAGTCGCCACCCCCATGCCTTCGGCATAGGTGGACATGGTGCCGTTCGGCGCTACCCGGTACACCGTCCCGTCGAAACGCGAGGAGACGTACATCTGGCCGACGCGATCAAAAGCGATGGCCGTGGCGTTGGTCATCTCCGCCAGGAACGGCTTGACGTTGTAGTTGGTGTCGATCTTGAAAATGGCGACCGGAACTTTCTGCCCGCGCGATCCGGAGAAAGTGACGTAGATGTTGCCTTCAGCATCGAGCGCGGGATTGGTCACCGGATGCAGGTTCTCCGCAATCGGGGCGGCGACTTTGATCTGATGCGGATTGCTGGCGGTGCCGTTGGTCGAAACGACGACCGGTCCGGAAGACGCGCCGGCGGCACGCGCGCCACCAGAAAATCGTCGGAGCTGATGACCACCGCGCCTTCGACATCCCCAAAGCGCACTTGCGGCCGGCGCAATTCGTGAGGTCGAAGACTCTTGCCCACGATGCGCACTTCACCGCCGGGCAGAGCGGCGCTGGGATGCACGGCCTCAATGTGCGGGTGGCCATTGACGTTCTTCTTGCCCAGCAGTCGGTCGGAAATTCCCATGGACTCCAGCTTCCTAGATGCGATGCCGTCCTACTATCGCGGCAGCAGGCCGAAATGCAGCACGACCTGCATCACAGCCAGACCGTAAAGCCCGGCCCCCACGTCATCCACCACGATGCCCACTCCCTCGGGGAGGCGTTCGAGTTGGCGCACCGGCGGCGGCTTGACGATATCGAACGCTCTAAAAAGTATAAAGCCCAGCAGCAGAGATTGCCACGCGATCGGCGCCGCAATCAGAGTGATGAGCTGTCCGGCGACTTCGTCGATCACCACAAATTGCGGATCTTTGCCGACCGCTGGCCCGCGCCACTCGGTGGCGGCGGGAATTCCAACCAGAACCGCCGCAAGAGCCAGTAGAGCCGCCGCCCAGGGCTGCCAGGTGGGCGCGATCCAGCGTCGCCAGAAGCCACCAGAGAAGGACCGTCGCCGCCGAACCCCAGGTGCCCGGTCCGGGGCGCAGATGTCCGACTCCGAAGAAGGTGGCGACCAGCGTGGCCCAGCACGCGGGGCGGCGCCCACCTTCAGGCAGTCTTCATCAGCGGTCTCGCGATCGAGATCTTCAGATCCGGTTCGCCTGTGTCCTGCACGGGCGACGAGATCACATACGCGCCGCTGGCCCATTTGCCCAGATCAATCAGGCGGCAGCGGTCGCTGCAGAAAGGGAACTCCGCATCCTTGCTGGTCACGGCTTTCTTGCAGATGGGGCACTTCAGCTTGAGCTTGCGAGCCATGGAACTTCCTACACGAGCCTGTTTTCAGACAATCCGGGCGACCAGATCGTAGTCGTGGGCTTCGGTGATCTGGCAGCGATAGAACTCGCCGGTCTTCGGCTCCACCCCTTCAGGAACGTCATTGACGAACACTTTGCCGTCGATTTCCGGCGCGTGCATCGCGGTGCGGCCTTCGAGCAGCAGGTCGGTTTCTTCGGAGATGCCTTCGAGCAGCAGATCGAATTCCTTGCCCACCAGGGCCTTCTTCTTTCGTTTGCTGATCCTGCGCTGGATCCCCATCAGGTGCTTGCGGCGGCGTTCGATCTCGCGCTCGGGCAACTTCTTCTCCTCGGAGAATGCGCCCGCGCCTTCCTGATCGGAGTAACCGAATGCGCCCATCCAGTCGAACTCCGATTCGCGCACGAACTGGCAGAGTTCTTCAAACTCTTTTTCAGTCTCGCCCGGAAAGCCGACGATGAACGATGTGCGCAGGGTGACTCCGGGAATCGTGCGCCGCATCTTCTCGATCGAGCGCAGGAAGATATCGGCACCCGCGCCCCGCTTCATGCGCTTCAGAACGCTCGGCGACGCATGTTGCAGGGGCACATCAATGTAGGAGCAAATCTTTTCGTGGGACGCGATGGTGTCAAGCAGCCGGCCGGTGATCTTGTTGGGATAGGCGTAAAGAAAACGCACCCAGCGCAGGTCTTCAATTCCCGCCAGTTTTTCCAGCAGAAGCGCCAGGCCGTCTTTCAGGCCGAAGTCTTCGCCGTAGCAGGTCGTGTCCTGGCCGATGAGGGTGATTTCGCGCACGCCCGACTGCGCCAGGCGTTCCGCTTCGGCGATGACCGACTCAAAACGCCGCGAGCGGAACTGGCCGCGCAGTTGCGGAATGATGCAGAAGGTGCAGGGATGATCGCAGCCCTCGGCAATCTTGATGTAAGCAGTATGTCGGGCGTCGCCAGCACGCGGGGCGTGGCTTCGTCGTACAGATAGTTGGGTAAGTCGGCGATGGCGCCGTCCCAGGTCTCGCGCGAGAAGCGGCCCTGCGCGGCGCGGGCATCGCCTTCGGCCCGCGATTGCAGAATCTTGAACGGAGAATTCGACTGCCGGCGCGGGAGCCACTCCGGCTGCCGCCAGAATGGCTTCCAGTTCTCCCGTTCCGACCACCGCGTCCACTTCCGGAATGTTCTGACGAATCTCGTTGCGAAAGCGCTCGACCAGGCAGCCCGCGACCACCAGCTTCCGGGCCCGGCCGTCGGTTTTGTGCTTCGCCATCTCCAGGATCGTGTTGACCGACTCCTGCTGGGCGCTGGCGATGAACGAGCAGGTGTTGACCACGATTACATCGGCGTCTTCGGCGCCCGAGACCAGCTGCGCCCCGGCCTGCGGCAGCATGCCCATCATCACTTCGCTGTCCACGAGGTTCTTGGGACAGCCCAGGCTTACGAATCCCACGCGGGTAGGACCAGTGGGCACGGGGGTCGTGGTTTGAGTCGCGTCCGGGAGCGGTACAGATAAGGTTTTCGTGGGCATGCAATCTATTGATTTTAACATTCTTGCTGGATTGTTACCTCGGCGCCAGAGCGGACCAAGCGAGTATCGGTTTGGCGAATCCGGCCCAGGTTGCGCGTGCTAACCTTGGGACAGGCTTGGTCAGGGGAACTTCGCGGGGAGGTGTAATGAAGCGCACAATTTTCTTGGCTGCGATTCTGGTATCGCTGGTGACTCTGATTTCGGGTGCGAGCGCTCAGGAGAGGAATGAGCTGATCGGGATTGATCGGCCGTACTTTCGTCAGCGACCAGGGTGTTACTGGCACCAGCACGCCCGGCGCTCTTCTCACCTCGGGAGCCGGTCTCAGCGTCGAAGGCAACTACGGACGGCGGTTGCTGGACTTCGGCCTGGTGGGGCTGACCGGTGAGGTGCCTTTCGTGGTCAACTTCCACGAAAATGTCCATTTCGACGTTAACCTTGTCCCCAAGGATTACAAATCATTTTTCGTTACGCCCTCGATACGCGCCAACCTTTTCCCCAATAATGGGCTTTCACCCTGGGTGAGTGCAGGTGGAGGTTTCGGGTATTTCAAAGAGAATTCCACGCTGGAGTTTGGCGGGCCCAACCCCGGCAAAACCGGAACCACAACCGGAGTCTTCCAGGTAGGCGTCGGACTTGACGTCAAATTGTTCAGCCGCTTCAGCGTGCGCGGAGAAGTGCGTGACTTTTTCACCGGCATACCCCAGCTGAACGTGGACACAGGAAAGAGCCGCCAGCATAACTTCTTTGTGGGTGGCGGAGTAGTCTGGCACTTCTGAGAGAGATCAGGTCAACTTCAACGCCGACGGCTCCCTGAAATCTCCTCGTACAATTCGGGCAGGCGCAGCACATCTTCGACGGAGTCGTCGAAGCGCGCGCTCTCATAGTGCCGGGTAAATTCCGCCACTCTTTCGCGGACGTCGGCATCATCGATCGCGGAGACGAACTCGTCGGGAGTCTGGGTCGGCGATTTACGCCAGCCGCGCCGGGCCACGCGCTTCGTCATCCGCTCGTACCAGATCGTGGCCGCCCGCCGGGGAGACCTCTCCGGTCGCGCCGCCAACCGTAATTTGCCCAGGGACTGCAGAAGCCCTTGCGCGTTGACCACAAACAGGAGCAGGGCTGCGACCAGCCCTCCTCCGAGACTCCAACGCAGTGGCGACCGGGCGATGACGCCTCCGCTGTGACGGGCCGCTGCCAGCAGGTGCCTATAGTGGCGACGCCACCAATGCCGCAAAGCCGCGAAAACCTGGCGGCTGCGATTGCCCGCGCTGATGGCCAGGGATTGCTGGTGGCCCACGTCGTAATTCACAATCCACTCCCGCCAGAACGATGCCATGGCGTCCACGTACAACGACACCCGGCTCCACCCCGTGCGCGCCGGAAACGAGGCGCCCGGCGTGGGATCGAACGCCACCCAACCCTGGTTCGGGAAGTAAGCCTCCACCCAGGAGTGGGCATTGCTCGCCCGCACGACATATTGCGACGTCACGTCGTTGAACTCGCCGGTACGAAATCCGTTCACCACGCGCGATGGAATTCCCAGTGTGCGCAGCATAACCGCCATCGAAGAGGCGAAGTATTCGCAGTGTCCCTGTTTGCGCTCGAAGAGAAAATTGGCCAGGGGATCATGGGGCACCGTGCGCGACAGTTGCAGGGTGTAGCCGAAGTGAGTGCGAAGATAGGTTTCCACGGCACGGGCCCGGTCGTAGTTGTTGTCAGCCGAAGCTGTAATCTGTTGCGCGAGCTGCGGAATACGACGGTCAAGCTCAGGCAATTGCAGGTAGCTGGAGACTACGTCGGGCGGATAGGTCTCGCCCGCTGTACGGAGATCGCTGGTTGCCGCTTGCTCGACGTCGGAAGACATCCGGTAGCGGTTGACGGGATGCTCCGGATCCAGGTCGAAAACCGCGCCTCCGTCGTCTATGGCCAGGTGTCCGTAAAAGCCTTCCAGACTCTCCGGAGCGCCGGCCAGGAAGAAAACATTCATGCCCACCGGTTCCATCAACACGCGATAGGAAATCAGGCGGGGAGTGGTCTTCTGGACCCCGGCAGGTGGCGGGAAGACGAAACGTCCGTCGATCTCCCGGAAGAGCTGGTGCTGCGCCCGGTTGTTTGACCAGACGCGGCCGTCGAACTTGCCCAGTGCCACTCCGCGCCATTTCAGATCGAAGCTGCCCTGCTCATCGCCGTCAATCTGAATATGCATCACCACCGCACCAGACTGCTGGATCTCACCGATGCGTCCCAGTTCAACCGTGTCGCCGAATCCGGTGCTGATTTCTCCCCCGGGAGCATACGCACCCAGGTAACCGGCAGAGGCGCGAGGCAAGAGAAAGAAAATCGCGGCCGCCCCCAGCAGAATGCAGAGCACCAGCACAGGCGAAACCACAGCCAGAGAGGTCGCCATGTTCTTGTACGTCGGCCCCACGCCTGACTGCCGCGCGTGGGCGCCAGCCTTGGCGGAGATGTGGCGCATCTCCATCAGGATGAAACAGACCACGGCTATGAGCATGAAGGCCGCGAAGGCCAGCAGGAAAGCACTGTCCACGGTGAGCAGTGCGGAAGCAAGCACCATGAGAAACGCGATGACCGAGAGAAAATAGAAATCGCGATCTTGCTGCGCGGAAAACAAGCGCACCACCATGACAAACAAAACCAGATGGACCGTCGGGTTGAGGAATCCGCCCGAGATTAGGAAGTAGTCGGCCAGGTAAAACGCCACGTAGCCCAACGTCAGAAAGGCAGTCCAGCGCTCGGGAATTAGCCAGGCGCGACCCTGGAATAACAAGTATCCGCGCAACAGAAGCGCCGAGCTGACCAGCAGCACGGTACCAACGCCTAGACCCCCGGTGGAGGCCAGCGTGCCAAAGCCCGTAAACACCAAGAGATAGAGGGCGACCTCAAAGTAGCGCTGGAGAGCTCCCGGAAATGAAAGCGTTGCGGAATGAAGTTTGCCGGCGGTGGCCATGGCCGTTCTATTGTTGTTCAGGCAGGGCCGGAAGGGAAGAGTACGGAGGGCACGTCAGAGAGCATCGATCACCGGACATGCTGATTCTCCAAACCGCCCGATCTCATTGACTGATACTCACCCTCGAATCGAGCATCTCCCGAACCCGACCGACCACCGCCGGAGAGAATCTCAGGGACGGAAAGCCTTCTTCCTCGGAGATGATCAAGCTGCTTGCCGCTGCAAGTTTTGTGGATCGAAACCCACTCTCCTTTCTTCCACATCGTTAAGGTGACTGGGGCTATCTTGCGTGCCAGGGTCAGACGCGCCATGGTCGGCCGCATCCCCTTCTCCATCCGAGCCACATAGGAGTCGTGCAGAGGACCATACATGTTGCGCCACTTGAGTGTCCTAGTTTGGTGGTCTCTTGCCAGATTCACCCAAGACCATGGTTCGGTACATTCTCTGGACCATATCCTTCTGTGCCGGCGTCATCGTGCCATCTTCTTTCAGACCCATCTGCTTCAGAGAACGCCTGTACACTTCTTCACGTTCCTTAAGCGTAAGATCCTTGGCCTGCTCCGAGTCCAGCATTTTGAGAGCGTTTCGCTGGATGCGGGCATCTTCGGCCGCCTTCTCCTTCGCTTCCTCCTCCGACCGTCTCTGCTCTGCCTCACCCAGCGAATGAATTTCGGAGCGCATCGCAGACGACCTTTGTTGTGTCTCCTGCGTGCAGACACCGAAGTCCTCTATCAAACCCATGACATCCTCGGCTTCGAGGAATGGCACCCTGTGTTGCATTACGGCTTCCCGAACAGGAATGAGCGCCGCCTCGCATTGTGAGGCCAAGGCAAACTGTACCCCGACGTGGAGATCATGGTCAGCCGCGAGGCCAATCAAAGTCGGAACATCGGTCGGAGTGAGTTTCCGAGAAAGCGTGTTTAGTGATTGGCTGCTATAGCCCATTCCGTGCGCGCCTAGAGTTCGGCTGTGGAGAATAATCTGCCGAACCCGTTCGATAGACTTCGGGCCCCGCGCCGGCGATTGTCCGTTTGCAGCCAGATAGAGGCTGCCCTGGAGAAGAATTAGTAAAGCTAGGTTCACAGGCACAATCTAGCATGACAGGCGGCATATCCTAGGCAGGAACCGGGGCCGGAAGGATAACTTTCGTAAACGAATGGTATGAGAAGGCCGGTCTCCGGACGGGATGCTGTGCGCTCCCAAGTTATCGAGGTGCTCGAAGCATAGATAAAAAGGAGACCGGCGTATTTGCTCCGGTTGGACGATGAGTCACACTTTTGAGCGATTTAATTGCCGCCGCAGTGTTTCCACAAGTAGACCCACCAGCGCATACGTAATGGTATTTATCGCCAGCGCCTCGTAAAGACTAATGGCGTAATGCCTGCCAGCTATCGTAACCGGGCAGGTTAAACTGACGAGAGCCCAGACATCCCGCATGCGTTCGTTTGTAGATGGGAAGGTTGCGAAGGCAAAGAGTGCCCAGAAGCCCGCAACTAGAAAGCCTGCACTCGCCCACATAGCAATTCGGTATTTCATGGTGCCGCTCCCAAGCAACCAAGCCGATCAGTAGTAGCCACGGCTCATACTCCCCACGATGAAATCCAGCCCACGTCCCCTAGCAAGCTCGCAACGACGCCCAGTAGGAAATCTACCCGACGACACGTCAGCTAGTAGCCTTGAACTTCGCGACGATCGCCGTGATGTCGTCGTGTTGTTCCTGAAAACTGAATCGCCGAACACCATCCACGATTGCGGTCAACAAAGCCTGGCACGGCAGGTCCCGATGTTGCTGAAGCGATTCAATCAGGCACCGCTCGCCAAATTCCTCTCCTCGCTCGTTACTGGCTTCAGTGATGCCATCAGTATAAAGGGCAAGCACGTCCCCGGAAGAGAGTTCCAGCTCCCGCATCGAGCAATTCCACTCTCTGAACAGCCCGAGCAGCGTGCTGGTGGACTCGAGCCGATCCACCTTGCCGTCGCTTCTTACCAAGAGACCTGACAAATGGCCGCAATTGACGTAGCGCAGTCGCCGCGCCGCCTCGTCGTAATCGGCAAACAAAAGTGAGGCATAGGCACTGTCGCCGGTGTTGTCATAGAACAGGCGATTCACAGACCGCAGCAACGCCTCGGGCTGATCCAAGGCCATAGCCGACTGGCTCCGCAGGCTGGCCTGCAAATTCGCCATCAGCAGAGCTGCGGCGATCCCCTTGCCGGAAACATCGCCGATGATCAACCCCAGTCGCTGCGGCCCGAGATTCAGGAAATCGAAATAATCCCCTCCCACCTGGCGCGCCTGCAGGCAGATACCCGCGTACTCGACCGTTTTCAACTCCGGCTGAATCTGCGGAAACAACCGCGCCTGCACCTGCCGCGCTATTTCCAGTTCCTGGGCGGTACGGCGTTCGGCTTCGAGTTTCTCGGCATGCGCCTGCCGGCGCAACTCCAGGCTTTGCCTCACCTGATCGAAGCCTTCCAGGCCAAACGCATTCCCGTCCGGATCCTCGAAACGCGCATAGGTGCCGCCCCACCCCGGCGTCTCCGGAGCAGTTAAGAAACGAACGCCACGTTCGCTCCATTCTTTGTACTTGGCGTTGACATCTTCGGTCATGAATAGGACCCAGCGGTAGCCGCCTATCAGTTTGTATTCCGGTTGGTCGGGCTTTGGTTCAACTAGCGCGAGATTCGCGCTACCGTCGGGAGGTGCCACTTCGATCCAACGTTCGCCGGTGGGAAGGCGTTGCTCTGTGATGAGTTCGAAGCCCAGTTGTTGCAGGTAGAATGGCTTACTCACTTCCAGATCGCGGACGAAAACGACGATGTCCTGGATTGACAGGTAGGGTTCTTCGCGGCCCGGGCGAAGCACAGTCCGGTTCGCCCACGAGAGAAAGGCGTCGCTGGCCATCGGCGTGATTATAACGGACCGATATAAGTGTTGTACTCAGGGCGTTTACACTCCCAACCCCAATCAGCGATCCGGATGGCAATGTTACGCCCGCGACTGCCGAGGCGGGTCTCCCCGGCAATCCAAAATTTGTGAGCGCGTGGGACTCAACCAGATCGCGGACGACAAAGAGGTCAGAGAGTCTAGTCAGGCGACTTCGGTGGAAACACTAACCCAGAGACTCGAAGGCACCCTCGCGGGCGACTAGCTGGCCCGTACGTCAGCGCGTAGAACGCCGCGGCGAGAGATGGAATCTGCTTTGCGATGGGGACAGTTCTGAGCTGATGACAAGAGCGGATTCCTCACCGGCTGAAGCCGGTTCGGAATGACAAGGGATTCGCTGACGACCGAAGACTGACGACTGCTCCCCGATGTTAGAATCGAAAGCGGTCAGGCATCGGTCCCGCGCGACGCACTCTCGCCAACCCCGCCAGGTCCGGAAGGAAGCAACGGTAACGGGCTCTTGCGTGTGCAGTGGGTGTCCGGTGCCTGGCTTTATTAGGCCTGGTCTCTCACCGGATTTTTTGCTACCCCACAAAATTCAATACTGGCGTTGTGAAGTTCGCCAGGTTCGGGAAGATCGTCGGCAAGTCCGCCGTCGGGACACCGAACCAGTTGGCCAGGGTCGCGGCGTACTGGTCGAGTGACGTCGTCGGAATCCAGCGTCCCTGGTTGGTGGCATCGTCTGGTCCCCCGAGCGCCAGGGTGGGGAAGGTGCCGTAGAAATCGCCTCCCTTGACCGCTCCGCCCATGATCAGGTGATGGCCACCCCAGGCATGGTCGGTCCCGTTGGTGCTGTCCGGGAGCGTAGGTCCGGCTGAAGTCCGACAAGGTGAAGGCCGTAACCTGCGAGGCCGCGCCCATTTCGACCGTTGCCTGATAGAAAGCATTCATGGCCTGGCTCAGCTGGGTGAAAAGGCTGTTGTGCGCGTTCAGTTGGTCGCTGTGGGTGTCAAAGCCGCCGATCGAAACGAAGAAAATCTGCCGTTGCAGTCCCAGCTGCCGAGCGCACCGAGATAATCTGCGCCACCTGTTTGAGCTGGTTAGCCAGGCCGCTGTTGGGGAAAACCGTGGCCATGGCTGGCTTAGCCGCCAGTGCGTCCGCCAGAGCCTTGCTGTCCGCCAGCGAGTTGGTTGTTGTTGTGCTGGCTGCCTGGATCAGCGACACACCGGTGTCGAATGTCAGCAGGTTTTGCAGCGCTGACATACGGCTCTGGGATTCAGCCGAATTACTAAAGCCGGAAAGCAATTTCGTGGGATCGCCGCTGGACTGGATGGCGCGAGCGGTCAAGCCTTCGCAAAAAATTTGGGATCCCGCCAGGGAAATCATGATGGGGAAGCTACCGCCGTAAATGGACTGGATCTTGTCCGCAGTTCTGCCGGCCCATCCCGTCTGTCCGTTACCAGAAAGGGCGCCGGTCTGCATCTGTGCCGCTTGGTCTTCGTGGGAGTAAAGGTTCTGGGGGAGGGAGACCTGACGCTGCTGATATTGTGCGCGAGTAGTGGGGCGCACCAGCGTACCCACGTTGGCCAGGACCGCCAGATGCTTCTGGTTGAACAGGGCCTGCATTTCGGTGAACTTGGAATGGAACCCGAAGGCACCCGCGCTGGGCGGGGCGATGGGCAGCAGGCTCGCCTGCGGCAGGGCCAGGACGGAGCGAGTCTGCAGATAGGAGGCGTAGGCCGCGCTGCTCATGGGAACGATCATGTTGTTGCTGTCGTTGCCGCCGAACAGGAAGACGCAGACCAGGGCTTTGTAGTCCTGAGCGCTCTGGGCAAGCGCGTTCACCAGTCCGAACTTGTTGAAGCTGGCGGCGGCGAATCCGGCGGCCGCCGTGCAGCAAGTCCGTTTCAGAAAGTCTCGTCGTGAAAATGCCATGGTTGTTCTCCCTTTAGTGTTCGACCTGGAACTGCGATGAGCTTCCAATCAGATAGAAAGCGGCTTTGGTACGCCGCGTGTTGTCGGGAATCCCGGTGATGGTGGTGACCAGGGTGCTCCGCATGTTGTCAGAGACCTGGCCGTGCATCATCACGGCCGCAACCGCCGTCACCAGTTGATCCGGATTTGCCGCCAGCGGGACATAGCCCGAGAGGTCAACAGTGGTGGTGCCGCTCACCGATCCGTAGACCAGGGTGTTCACGAAATTGATTCGGGCAATGTCAGTGCTGGTGTCGAAAATCTCGAATTCAGGTCCCACCAGCGTGGTGCCGTCAATCACGTGATCGGGGTGATAGAAATTGAAAACCGTCGGCGAGAAGAATGGCGGTTGCTTCATGTCGTCGGCCCGGTCTGAGAGCACAGAGCCGTCAGATACGGCGTTCATCGACCGCAGCAGGTTGGTAATGAACAGGACCGGCTCCTTAAGCTTTCCATCACTGGGCTGCGCCTGGGCCGGATCGTCGCCGCGTCGCGCTTCGGGATCCATTAGGATGGCCGTAACCACGGCTTTCAGGTCACCCCGCACTCCGCTGCCGTTGTCGGCGAATACTGCCGCCACGCGGCCTACGTAATCGGGACTGGGATTGCTGGTCACCAGGCGCTTGATGAGCTGCTTGGAGATGAATGGTCCCACGTTGGGATGATTGAAGATATTTTGCAGCGCCGCCGCCAGGTCGCCCGTTGTGGTGCCGCCCGCTGGCAGAGTCACACCATTCAACAGAAGTTTCGCGCCCGTATCGTGGTGGCTGTCGAAAGCGATCATGGGACCACCGTAGAACTCGGGGTTGCGGAATTTCGCCGTGGCGCCCGGTTTCGTCGGGTAGGTCCATCCCGTGAAAACGTGAGCGAAGCCGATGATCTCGTCCTGACCGTAGGTTGGGACGGGATTGCCGGAGCCGTCCACTTGCAGGGTGCCGTCCGGATTCATTTGCTCCAGTCCGATGGAGAACAACTGCAGAATTTCGCGGGCAAAGTTTTCGTTGGGATCCACGCCGTTGCCCGGCTTGTCGTTATTCACCATGTCCAGATAGTTCCCCATCACGGGGCTCAGAGGTGACGTCCGTCAGCAGCGTGGAGAAGTTGCCGAAGGCGTCGTTCTGGAACATGTTTTGCCAGAGCACGAACGCGCTGGGATTGTTGATCTTCACCGCCGAGGCTACGATGATCTGCGAAAGCCCCCAGGCCACTCGCTGCCGCAACTGGTCCTGTCCGGTAAGCGCGTTGGTGAAGAAGCGCTTTTGCACAACGGACATGTCATCGTCTGCGGCCGGTGCGGGGAAGGTCGAAGCCGGTGCGGCGAATTGCTCGTTCAGGAACGCCTGCATGCCCACAGCCTGGACGTGCGAGAGCGACTGCGGGTTTACGCCCCAGGTGGACTGTTCCAGCAGGCGTGCCGGCCGCTACGGCGCTCAAACGTATTGGAGGAAGTTCCCACCTGCAGTGCAAACGCGTTCGAGGTCATCGAACCGGGATCGGGATTGATCACAGTGACCTGGACCGTACCCGCTTGCGCACTGGTGGCGGTGCCGGTTGCGGTGACCTCAGTGGAAGAGACAAACGTGGTGGGCAGGAAGGTGCCGCCGAATGACACCACGGCCCCGGGAGCAAATTTCTGGCCGGTGACCACCAGGGTGAAATTACCCACGGCAATCGTGGTCGGCAGCACTGCAGTTCACGATCGGCGTTGGATTGGTGAGCGTCGCCGTGCCGCTGGCGGTCGCGGTCGTGTCCGCCAGGCTGGTCGCTGTCACCTGAATCGTGTTGGGGGTCGGAACGGTGCCTGGCGCCGTGTAAATTCCGCCCGCGGAAATTGTGCCTACGGTCGCATTGCCGCTGAGTATTCCGTTAATGGACCACTTCACCGCGGTATTGCCACCCGCGCCATTCACAGCGGTCCGATACTGGAACGTGGAGCCGGCGGTGATCTGCGCGCTTGGCGGTATCACTTGCACCGACACCTGGCCGGCGGCGCCTACCTGCACGTTCATGGAGGCGGCGGAGTCGCTTTTGCCGGGGTCAGGATTCTCGACCATGATCTTGACCATTCCCACTTGTGCCTGGGTTGCGGTTCCGGTGGCCGTAAGCTGGGTGGGGCCTACATAAGTGGTGGTGAGCGCCGTACTACCAAACAGTACCTTGGAACCCTTTACGAAGTTTGCGCCCCCGACCGTGATTGAAAAATTGCCGACCGGCAGAAACGTTGGGCTCAACGCCTGAAGTACGGGAATCGCATTTTGGAGACTCACCGTGCTGGTGGCGGAGAGGGATTTGTCAGCTACGCTGGTGGCTTTGATCGTGACCGAAGCCGGCGAGGGAAGATTGAGCGGAGCGTGGTATTTTCCGCTCTGGTCGATGGTGCCGACGGTCGCATTTCCGGAAGACACTCCATTCACCCACCAGGCAACAGCCTGGTTCGTGTTTCCCGTTACCGAAGCCGAAAACTGAGTGCTGTCTCCCCCACGAATGGTGGCGCTCGGAGGCGTAATCGTCATGCCATTAGAGGTCGAGCCCGAGCTCGAACTGCCCACCGTACCGCCGCCGCAGCCTGACCACACCAGAACGACGACAGAAAGAACCATGGCGCCTGCGAACCTTCCGCCTGAAAACCTTATTGTTCCGATCATCTCTGATCCCCTTTCCTGAAGATCCGAGCACAGAGGAAGCGTTTGAGGGCGCGTCACATCGCGCGTCGCATGTTTTTCAAGTGGCTGATGGAGAGTAGTAAAACGTTGCCTGCGTGCGAAGGTCTCCATGGTCCATTCCGGGACTCGTTCCAATTCGGCACGGAGGCGGGCTTTGGGAAGCACTAGTGGTCTAGCACTGTCGCGTGCTTTCCGGCTGCAGGTACATGTACCCGGGTAACCGGGCAGGTGACTGGCCGAACGGTGGAGTCTGATGCTTGGGCCACAACTGGGGGCGGGAGTGGGTCAGTTCGGGCAAGTCCATCACACCAGCGTCATCCTGAAGGACTTCAGTCCTGAAGGATCTCGTGCGGACCGCTACATTGCGGCGAGGGTGCATATCCGCTGCAAGCCTGATTCTTCGCAAGTCTAGGATGACCCCATCATGAAGCGTGGAAAATTCAAACTGAGCGACTACCGCCGGTGCACGGTTGGACATTGCAGCACGGGTGGGTCAAAATACACGGTTCGCTTCGAACCCGAGATTAGAGCCTGGAGAACTGATCGAGTGAGCCAACCGGTGCGCGCCAAGATTACTGCCCTGGGTGCTTATGTCCCGCCGCGTCTTCTGACCAACGACGATCTGGAAAAGCTGGTGGAAACTTCCAACGACTGGATTGTGGAGCGCACCGGCATTCGCGAGCGGCACATCGTGGACAAAGGCGTCGCCACTAGCGACCTGGCCACCGAGGCCGCCCGCCGGGCGCTGGCCCAGCGCAGCCTCGAGCCCTCCGATCTGGATGCCATCCTTGTGGCCACGGTCACGCCGGACATGTTTTTCCCCTCAACCGCGTGCCTGGTTCAGCACAAGCTGGGCGCCAAAGGGGTTTGGGGATTTGATCTCTCAGCCGCTTGCTCCGCATTCGTTTACGCCCTTCAGACCGGGGCACAGTTTGTCGCGACCGGTGCCCACAAGAAGGTGATGGTGATTGGAGCGGACGTGATGTCCTCGATCATTGACTACACGGACCGCGCCACCTGTGTGATTTTTGGCGATGGCGCCGGAGCGGTGATTCTGGAGCCCGCCGAGGACGACTCGGAGGGCTTGATTGACTTCATTCACGAAGTAGATGGTTCGGGCGGGTGTTCGCTCTACATGCCCGGCGGCGGAAGCCTCCATCCCACAACCCAGGAAACCGTCGAGAAGCGGATGCACTACGTACATCAGGACGGTCAAGCAGTCTTCAAGTTCGCCGTCCGCAAGCAGGCAGAACTCTGCGAAAAAATCCTGACGCGCAACGGACTAAAAGGCAGCGACATCGACACTTTCATTCCTCACCAGGCCAATCTGCGGATCATCAAGGCCACGGCGGACCGTTTGGGAATGAACCCGGAGAGTGTAGTCGTCAACATCGATCGATACGGCAACACGACCGCTGGAACCATCCCTCTGGCGATGGATACGGCGCGGCAGGAAGGCAAGCTCAAAAAGGGCAACCTGGTGCTGCTGGCGTCAGTGGGCGCCGGCTTCACGGTGGGCGCGACTTTGCTGCGCTGGGCTTTCTAGGAGTTCATTCTCTCGACGGTAAACTTCTGCATCTTGGCGGCTACGTGGATCCCATGGATGAACTGCTGAAACATCAGGTCCGTCACATATTCGACAGCGCGAACTTTGTTCGCGATCTGGGCATGCAGTTGGTTCGCATCGAAGACGAGTACTGCGAAACCATTCTGGTTCCAGCCGAGCGCCACCGCCAACAGCACGGCCTGATTCATGCGGGCGTGATGGCCACCATGGCGGACCACACTTCAGGCTGCGCGGCCCGCGGCGCAGTGGGACTCGATCGTGATGTGGTCAGCGTCGAGTTCAAAATAAATTTTTTGCGTCCCGCCGTAGCTGACCGATTGCGCTGCCGCGGACACGTCCTGCGCGCCGGCAAAATGCTGGTCATTTGCGAGGCGGAAGTTTTCGCGCTGAAAGACGCCGAAGAAAAGCTGGTGTCGAAGGCCATAGTCACCCTTGCCGTGAAACGCGTCTCGTAGCCTTTTCATCCTGAGCGCACCGGACCGATTCGGAACGAGTCGGTGTGCGGAGTCGAAGGATCCCTGCCTTCCCAACGGCCTCGCTTTAATGTAGGTGCGAGTCCCTCGCTCGTGCAGCAGCGCCACGAGCCCAGCACGAGCGAGGGCGCTCGTGCCCACATTTACGCATGATGAGCTTATGGGGTTCTTCGTCTTCGTGACCGCTGCGCTGCGGTCCGCTCAGGATGACAGGGCTATCCGTTCTTCTGCTGCTCGAAGGCTTTCTGCAGATACTTCCGGGCTTCATCCAGCGCGCCCTGTGTATTGTCGTTGGTTTGCAACGCCTGCCGGTACTCGTTGGTGGCGCGCTCGCGCTGTCCCGTGACATCGAAAATCTTGCCCAGCTGGATGTGGCTCCAAACCTCGGTCCAGCGCGGCTCTCCGTCGCCGTTCAGGCAATCGCGGTAGGCGTTCGCCGCGGCCTGAAAGTTACGCTGCAGGAAGAAAACCTCGGCGATGCGATAGTGGGCAAGCGAACTGTTCTTGTTGACATCCAGAGCTTTGTTGAACTCCAGCAGCGCGCCGGCAAGGTCTCCCTGCTGGGTCAGGCCCTGGCCGCGCTGGATGGAAGCTCTCAGTCTGATCTCGGATGAATTCTTCAGCACCCGGTCATCGGGATCGATCACGATCCGGCGTGGCTTGCCGAAGGTTTCAATGTTGAAGGCCGAATTCGTGCCCACGACTTCGATGCGTTTGTTCTCGGTCTTCCCGTCGGTATCAATCTTGAGGTCGACCGGCATGCGGAAAAGATCGAGGTCCTGTGCGATCTGGCCTACCACCCGGAAGCCTTTACCGCTGCCCAGCCGGTAAATTGTGTACTTGGTCTTGAACTCCGGCGCGCCCGTCGAGTCGAGCCATTGGGAGAAAAACCAGACCAGCTGCTGACCATAGTTCTGCTCGGCAAGAGCGCGGAAATCATCCAGCGAGGCTGACTTCCCCGCATACTTGGAGGCGAAGGTGCGCATGGTCTGATCGTATTTCTGGTCGCCGATCACCCAGCGCAGCATGTGCAGGATCATAGCGCCCTTGTCGGTGACCAGGGACTGGAACTCGGGCGAGAAGACGTCGAGCTTGCCCGCGCTGGAGAGCGGGACGGTGTCATAAGCCAGCGCGCCGACTGACATATCTTTCACGGTCTCTTCCAATCCCGCCTGTCCCGCAGCCTGTTCGACGTAGCGGGCCTCGGAGTAGCGGGCGAAGCCGTCGTTAAGCCACCAGTCGTCCCGCGAAGCCGGGCTGACCGACGCGCCCCACCACTGGTGCGAGATGGTGTTGGCCAGCAATCGGTAATTGACCTTTTCGGTGACCGCCCGGCTGGAGATGGCCGCGATCTCCGGGGCCCAGGCCGCGGGTACGGTGTCATCCGGGATCTCAACCACTTTCAGCGTGGTCGAAGGCGCGGGGCCGTACAGCGTTACGTAGTAGGTAAATTCCTTGACCGCGGTATTCGCGTAGGTGGCTCCGAGAGTCTGATGGGCCGGCTTGAAGAAGACGTGAAGGTCCAGCCCGGCTTCATTGCTTTTGAACTCCTGGAAGATGCCGGCCACGATGGTGCCGGGAAAACTGGGTTTGTCCCAGGCGAATGCGAAGGTCTTGGTTGGCAAAGCGCCGGCAGGCCGCTTGGTAGCAGGAGCGCTGCCCGGGGCCTCTTTCCCGCTGCCGATCACCATCATGTGCGCCGGCACGGTGATATTCATGGTGGCGGTGAAGCGGTTGATGCCGTACGCATTCACCGGGAACCACCGCCCGGCGTACAGCAGGTAGGTGGTGTCGTCACTGATGTAGGCAAGCTTGAGGCCTTGCACCGGACTCTCATCGGCCGAATCAAGCACGCCTTCGTATTCGAACGTAAGAGTGGTCGAACTATCTTTGGCCACCGAGGTGGTGAGCGGAACGCGAATCGTCGAGTCCTGGGTGACGCGCTCGGCGCTCAGAAGCTTGCCCGCCGCATCGACCACTTTGGTAACACGCAGCGCGTTGTGCAATTCGAAAGTCGCGATATTCAAGTCTTCGAGCGCAGTGAATTTCACTTTGGCGCGCGCGGTGATCTTGTGCGTATGCGGCGTGAGCTCGGCGTCGATCTGGTAGTCGTCAACGCGCAGCTTCGTTTTGTCCGCCGCCCACGACGGCAATGACATCAACAGGAATGAGAAAACAAGGCACAGCAACAGGGCTCGACGCGGGCGCTGCGGTTGAAGATGGATCAAAAGCAGTCTCCTGGCAAAACTACGATAATCCGTAAGATGAAGATTGTGTCCCAAAAGATGCTGGTAGGACAAGGTTTAGCCAGTTTACGGCTTCCGGCCTGCGCCCCAGACCGCCAGGACCGCTTCCGCCGCACGATCCACCGCGTGTCGCTCCTCGTTAGTTGGCCCGCGGGTTGGCCCCCGCAACCGGGTTCTTACCCCGTCCAACCCGGCGACCATTTTATTCCGGGCGGGCCCGTCGGCGATGATTTCATTCAGCTTAGTGAGAACCTTCTCGGTGGTGAAATCCTGCTGCACGAGTTCGGGGACAACCGCCTCTCCTGCAATCAGATTGACCATGGCAAAGTACGGAACCTTAACCCGGGGACGACCCACCAGGTAGGTCAAGGGCGAGACCCGGTACACCATCACGAATGGCGTTCCCATCATTGCGGCCTCGACGGTAGCCGTGCCGCTGGCAATGATGCCAGCGCGCGACTGAGCCAGTGCGGGCAGAGCTTCGGGTACCAGCTGGACGGCGGAATTATCCCCGATCAATCCCAGCAGGAAGCTGCGATCCAGCGTGGGAGCAACCGGCAGCAGAAGCTCATAGCCCATCCCCAGCCTTGCGGCGGACTCGAGAATCACCGGCAGATTCATGCGCACTTCTTTTACCCGGCTCCCAGGCATGAGTGTGATCCATGGTTTGGCCGCGTCCAGATGGTGCTGGCTGGCATAGGCTTCGTGGTCGATGACGGGGAGGGGCAGATCGGCAAGAGGGTGGCCGACGAAAGAGGCATCCACGCCGCGGTCGCGGTAGAACTTCTCTTCGAATGGGAAAATCACCAGAGCTTTGTCGACGTACTTCCGCAGCAGCCGAACCCGCCCCTGGCGCCAAGCCCAAAATTGCGGACAGACGTAGTAGACCACAGGAATGCCGCGCTTATGCATCTGGCGCGCGACACGCCAGTTGAACGCGGGAGAATCAATAACAACGGCGAGATCAGGCTTACGCTTGTCAGCTTCCGCAATCAGCTTGTGAAACAATTTCCAGATTTTCGGCAGATGGCCGAGAATTTCCGAGATGCCGACGACAGCGAGATCCTTGGCGTCAACCACGGTGTCGCAGCCCGCCGCCCGCATGCGATCCCCACCCACCCCGAAAAATTCCAGTTGTTGGTTCAGTGTGGTCGCAGGCGACCCGCCCGCGAGACGCCGCAAAGCTTCCATCAGCATCGCGCCGTACATTTCGCCGGAAGCTTCCCCGGCGGAGATCAGAATTCGCACGGAGGACATTGTAAAGGGAGATGGACACTCGCGGACGGTCGCCCGCGACCACATGGCTAGCGCAGATCCCGCTGACTAGTCGTCCGCGCCGGCCGTGACCTGCCCGCCTGCGTTGACCGGAATCTCCTGGTCCTTATATTGCAACTGGTAAAGCTTGTAGTAGATGCCGTGCTGGGCAAGCAGTTGCTGGTGCGTGCCGACCTCGCGGACCTGGCCCTTGTGCATGACGATAATCTTGTCCGCCCTCTGAATGGTCGAGAGCCGATGGGCGATGACCACGGAGGTGCGGCCCTCCACCATGCGGTTGAGCGCGTCGCGTACTCGCATCTCAGTCTCGGTGTCCACGCTCGAGGTGGCTTCGTCCAGAATAAGGATCTTGGGATCGTGCGCCAACGCCCGGGCAAACGAGATGAGCTGCTTCTGTCCGGTGGAGAGCGTCGAGCCGCGCTCTCGGACTTCTTCTTTGAACCCTTGCGGCAGAGCTCGGATGAAGTCGGCAAGGTTCACATCTTCGGCAGCTTTTTCGACATCCTCCTCTGTGATTGATTTCGTGCCCAGACGGATATTGCCCTCAACCGTTCCGGTAAATAGAAATGGATCTTGAAGAACCACACCGTAACGCCGGCGCAGTTCGGAGAGGTCCATTTCCTTTACGTCAACGCCGTCAATTTTGACCGCTCCCTTCTGCACGTCATAGAAGCGCATCAGCAGCGAGATGATCGTGGTCTTACCGGCGCCGGTGTGGCCTACGATGGCGACGGTCTCCCCCAATTCAATGGTGAAGGAGACGTCGCGGAGAATCCAGTCAGGCTCGCTGGACACCGTAGCCGAGCCCTGCTCGGCCTGGACGGGGCGCAGCCCTGTCCCCACACGGTCGTTGCCGGGTTCGGAGTTCGCTTGTGTGGCGCGAGCGCCCTCGCCCGCGTTTTTGCCAGCTTCAACCGGCGTTTCGCGGTAAGCAAACCAAACGTGATCGAACTCAATCCGCCCGGGCCCAGTCGGGGTCTTCGTAACCGCCGGAGAAGTAATCTCAGCCGGAGCATCCAGCAACTTGAAAACACGTTCACTGGCCGCCATCGCAGATTGCAGGATGTTGTATTTCTCGCTGAAATCCTGAATGGGCCGGAAGAAACGTTGCGCATACTGAATGAAGGCAGTCAGTATCCCGATGCTCACAACCGTGTGAACCACGCGGAATGAGAAAAGGTGTTGCCGCGAGAAATCCGCCGTCACGCTGCTCACGGTCAGGCTCCGGATAATGTCATTTCCGCCAAACCAGATGACGCAGGCGATGGCCGTTGACGACAGAATTTCCACCACCGGGTAGTAAACGGCGTGTGCCATGATCGCGTCCTTGAAGGCTTCCATGTGCACGGCGTTCACTTCGGAAAACTTGTCATACGAGCGCTTCTCGCGATTGAACAGCTGCAATACGACCATGCCGCTGACATGCTCCTGCATGTAGGCGTTGATGCGCGCGATGGCGGTGCGAATGCGCCGGTAGGAATCACGCACCTTGTCCCTGAAAATACCGGTGGCATAGGCGATCAGCGGCAGAACCGCCAGCGTGATAAGCGCCAGTTTCCAGTTCATGCAAAGCATGATGGCGGTAATGCCCGCCAGCACAAACACGTCTTCGAAAATCGAAACCACGCCGGAGGTGAACATTTCGTTCAGCGCATCCACATCCGTGGTGACGCGAGTGACCAGGCGGCCGACCGGGTTCTTGTCGTAGAAGCCGATGTGCATGTGCTGCAGGTGGCGGAAGATCTGCTTGCGCAGATCGAACATCACCATCTGGCCGGCCCACTGCATGAAGTATGTCTGCAGATAGTCGAGCAGAAAACCGAGCGCGATCAAACCAACGTACATTCCGGCAATTTGGGCGATCCCAACGTACGGATTTGCGCTGAGAAAAGGATCAAACGGCGTGCTCCTGGGCACCGGCGCCAGGTAGCGGTCAATTTCAACGGCAACCAGGTAAGGCCCGAGAACATCGGCCGCAGCCTTGAAGAGGATGGACACCAGCGAGATGCCGACCGGCCATTTATAGGGACGCAAATACTGGAGCAGCCGCTTCATCAGACGGCTGTCGTATGCCTTACCTAGTACCTCTTCTTCTTGGGCCATCGGCGATAGCGTAGGTTCACTTAAAGATACCCTAAATAGATGGAGAAAGAAGTCTCTCGGATGGAAAAGCTTTAGGCGTCACGGGCCATGTAGGCCCAGATGCCCATCTGGGCGGGCGAGCGAAACTCGCCCGATCTTGCCGGGCGGGTGAGACACCTGCCCCTACGTGGCCAATGGCGATTACGGAGTCGTGGGCCGGTGGCGATTACGCGGTCTTTTTCAGCACCAGCGCCGAGTTCTTTGATCCGAACCCCACGCAGTTGCAGATCGCATGCTCAATCTGAGCTTTGCGGCCAATGTCAGGAACGTAGTCGAGATCGCATTCCGGATCAGGGGCGTCCAGATTGATGGTGGGCGGAAGCTTGCCATGCTCCATCGCGATCAGCGTCGCGGCCAGGCTGGCGGAGCCGCAGGCGCCCTGGGCGTGGCCGATCTGCGATTTCAGTCCGGACATGGGAATCCTTCTCGCGTGCTTGCCGAGCGCCAACTTCAACGCTCGCGTTTCCACCCGGTCGTTCATCTCAGTGGACGTGCCGTGCAGATTGACGTACTGAATGTCCTCGGGCGCGAGGTTGGCTTCTTCAAGCGCGAGGGTGATAGCACGCGCCGGTTCTTCCGGTGAGTCGCTCATACGCACCCGGTGGAATGCTTCACAGGTTGAACCGTATCCCGCGATTTCGGCGTAAATCTTTGCCCCGCGCGCGCGGGCATGATCGTAATCCTCGAGGATAAACATCCATGAACCCTCAGCGATCACAAAGCCGTCGCGGTCGGCGGAAAACGGGCGCGACGCACTTTCCGGAGCGTGGTTCCAGGACTGAGTGAGCGCGCGCAGCAAGGAGTAGCCTTTGATGATTCCCGGGGTGATCGGCGAATCTACTCCGCCCACCAAGAACATGGGCAGCACGCCCGACTGAATGTGCTGGTAGGCATAACCGATGGCGTCAGTCGAAGACGTGCAACCCGCAGTGACGACATGGCTGTATCCGCGAAACCCGAAGCGCATGCTGATTTCGCTGGGCAGCGTCCCCATGGTGCCGCTAGGGATGCAGAACAGGCTGACCTGTTTCACGTGTCCGCTATGCCAGAGCCGGTATTGCTCCTCGGAAAATTCCTGCGCCCCACCGCCCGTGCCCAGAATGACCCCGATCTCGCGTTTTTCTTCCATCGACATGACGGAAGGATCGAGACCGAGCATCCATGATTGCTTCGGTTGAGGCGGCCACCGCCAGGGGCACGACGCGAGAGACGTGCTTGCGCTCGCGCGCCTCCACCCACGCCAGTTCGTCAAATTCGGGAATTTCGCCGGCGATGTGTACCGGCAGGGAGGACGGGTCGAAGCGGGAGATGCGTTTCACACCCGATTTCCCGGCGAGGAGAGCGAGGCAGAAAGCTTCTTTGCCTATACCGTTGGGGCTGACAACGCCCATTCCAGTGATCACGACCCGAGGAACCATAAGGTTTCTAGATGCTCCGCTAATTGCCCAGCCACCTTGATTTAGAAGACTTCTCGACCGTCCACGTTACGCGAAGTGGGATAATTAGTCACGATGTCGCTTGGCCTCTACCTCTCTGTGCCGTTCTGCAAGACCAAATGCAGCTACTGCAATTTCGCCTCAGATGTCTTTTCCCGCGCCGTATTCGAACGCTACGTGGAACGAGTGACTGCCGACATAAACCACGCCGACGTGACCGCCGAACAGATGGGCAGTAGGTTCGAAAGCCCGGTAGACTCCATCTTCCTCGGCGGCGGCACTCCTACGATACTCGATATAGCGCAACTGGAAAGGTTATTTGTCACCATTTCGCAAAAGTTTGCCGTCCGAAATGACGCCGAAATCACCGTCGAATGCGCGCCCGGCACGATCTCCCCGCCGATGATCGAGGCCCTACAGCGCTGTGGAGTGAACCGGGTAAGCCTGGGAGTGCAGTCATTCGTGGATCTCGAGGCTGCGTCGGTCGGGCGCCTGCACAAGCGAAGCACTGTCCTGGAAGATATTGCACGCCTGCGGGCCGTCGGTATTGAAAACATCAATATTGATCTAATCGCCGGATTGCCTCACCAGACCGCCGAGAGCTGGGAGTTTTCCCTTGCCGAGACGATTGCCACGGGCGCGCCCCACGTCAGCGTTTATATGCTCGAGGTGGACGATGATTCCCGCCTGGGACGCGAACTGATGGCAGGCGGCACCAGATACCATGCACACTTCGTTCCCGACGACGAGGTCACGGCAGACCTCTATGAAACTGCCTGCGAACGGTTGAATGCGGCGGGCGTGTTCCAATACGAGATTTCAAACTTCGCCCGGCCTGGGCAGGACTCGCGGCACAATCTGAAGTACTGGACACGCCAGCCTTATCTTGGTTTTGGCGTGGATGCGCACTCCATGCTGATCAGCGCGTCGAAGACGCAGGAGGCAGTGCGGTTCGCTTCACCGGACTCGCTGGACGGATATGTGGCGCGGAGTGCGTCCCCAAAGAACACTGCGTGTCGGCCCAGGCGGCTCTGGAGGAGACCTTCTTTCTGGGATTGCGTCTGAACCGAGGTGTGGATCTCAAAAATGTTGCAAAGGAGTTCGGGGAGGCCGCGATCGGCGTCGTATCGGAGTCGATTGCAGACTGTTTAGGAGCGGGGCTGCTCGAACGGGAGGGCGATGTCGTCCGTTTGACGCCGCGCGGCAGGCTGTTATCGAACGAGGTATTCGAACGATTCATCCCTCGCCCGCGGAGGCGAACATTCCGCCGCTGCCTGATGCTTTCGGTAGACTATTCGTCGGTGCGTCGAAATTTCAGCGTGTGTTCTAATCGAACATGTTCCACGTCCGGGAACTTTATCCCTGATCCTGCCAGCGAGCGAGCACGCGGAGACAGTATCTTGGATTTCCAGCTCAACGACGAACAGCTTCAACTGAAGAAAAGCGTGCGCGAATTTGCCGAGCGCGAAATCGCTCCTCACGTCATGACGTGGGACGAAGCCGGCGAATTCCCCCTGGCGACGGTCAAAGAACTCGGCAAGCTCGGCCTGCTGGGCATTGTGTTTCCGCCCGAGTACGGCGGCGCCGGGATGGGCTATGTCGAATACGTCACGGCCATTGAAGAACTCTCTCGCGTCGATGGCTCGGTGGGAATTATCGTCGCGGCGCACACGTCGCTGTGCTCGAACCATATTTTCCTGGCCGGGAACGAAGCACAGAAGAAGAAATACGTCAGCCCGCTGGCCTCGGGTGAGGCCATCGGAGCCTGGGGTCTGACCGAGCCATCCTCCGGATCGGACGCGGGCAGCGCCCGCATGACCGCCGTGCGCAAAGGAAACAACTGGGTGCTGAACGGCACCAAGACCTTCTGCACCAACGGCCACTATGCCGATTTTCTGGTGGTGATCGCGGTGACTGATCGCGCAGCCCACACGCACGGGCTCTCCGCATTCGTCGTCGAGAAGGGGACCAAAGGATTTCGTCCCGGGAAGAAAGAGAACAAACTTGGCTTGCGTGCCAGCGACACGGCTGAATTGATCTTCGAAGACTGCGTTATCCCGGCCGAAAATCTTTGCGGCAAGGAAGGCGACGGATTTATTGACGCCATGCGCGTGCTGGATGGCGGCCGCATCTCCATCGCTGCCTTGTCCCTGGGAATGGCCGAAGGGGCCTACGAGGCGGCACTGAAGTATTCCAAGCAGCGCAAGCAGTTTGGCAAGGCGATCAGCGACTTTCAGGCGATCCAGTGGAAGCTGGCGGACATGGCCACCGAGATTGAGGCGGCGAAGCTCCTGACCTTGCGCGCCGCTGCCATGAAAGATGCCGGCATGAAGACTACGCTGGAATCGTCCATGGCAAAACTGTACGCCAGCGAAGTGGCAGTCAGGTGCGCCAACGAAGGAGTGCAGATTCACGGCGGATACGGGTTTATCAAAGACTATCCCGCGGAAAAGTTCTATCGCGACGTGAAGCTGTGCACCATCGGCGAGGGCACGAGCGAAATTCAGCGGCTGGTGATTGCGCGGCAGTTGTTGAAGGACTAGCTTCGCTGGTAAGAGCCGTCGCTGCCTACGCCACTGCATGGTCGAAGAAATCCAGCTCACGGAAGTCCAACCATCGCTGATAGCGCCAATTCTGACTCAGCTAACATTGGACGAGCGGACCATGGCGATCCTTGCCCACATGCTGCAGATCGTGGGTTTGTGGATCGCTCCTCTCATTATCTTCGTCGTTAAAAGGGAATCCAGGTTCGTCTCCTTTCACGCGCTGCAGGCTCTCCTGCTGCAGGTCGCGTACATGTTCCTGATGGGCCTCGGCGTAGTTTTCTGGTTCGGCGCCGTCGTCCTCAGCATGGTTTCCGCCCATACTAGCGGGAGCTCATCGTCACCGCCAGCATTTTTCATTTTCATGCCCATGCTCTGGCTGGACTGGATGAGCATCTGGGGCGCAATGGTAGTGGTCGCGATCGTATATGGCGTCAAAGCGGGTCGCGGCGAATGGGCCGAATACCCGTTTCTCGGACGACTCGCGCGCAGGATACTGAAGCTCGGATCGGGAGGAGCGCCGCTGTAACTCCCGGTGTCCCGAAGCCGCTCCTGTTTATCCCGCCTCTGCTTTACACTGACAGTTTGAATCACAGTCTCCAACCCTTGATCGATCAAGTTCGCGCCGGCGATCCTCGCGCGCTGGCTCGCGCCATCAGCACCGTCGAGAATCGTGCGCCGGGCTGGTCCGACCTGCTCAAGGCTCTCTTCCCCCACAGCGGGCATGCGCGGATCCTTGGACTCACCGGGCCGCCGGGCGCGGGCAAGAGCACGCTGGTGGATCAGCTCGCCCGCCACTATCGCAAGGAAAACCGAACGGTGGGCATCATCGCGGTCGACCCTACGAGTCCGTACACCGGCGGGGCGATCCTGGGCGACCGCATCCGCATGCAGGACCATTTTTCCGATCCCGGAATCTATATTCGCAGCATGGCGACACGCGGCTCACTGGGAGGACTGGCGCGCACTACGGCGGATGTAGCCACGGTGCTCGATGCCTCGGGGCGCGACCTGGTCATGATCGAGACCGTCGGCGTCGGACAGGATGAAGTGGACATTGTGCGTCTCGCCGATGTCACCATCGTCATTCTGGTGCCGGGCATGGGCGACGATGTGCAGACCATCAAGGCCGGCATCATGGAGATCGCCGACATCTTCGTCATCAACAAGAGCGATCGCGAAGGCGCCGAGCGGGTGGAGCGGGAAATTCGGGCTCTGCAGTCTCTGGCTGTCCGCAGCGACAATTGGACTCCGCCGATCGTGAAAACCGTGGCCAGTGAAGGCACGGGAATCACTGAACTGGCGGCGGCGATTCGCGACTACGAGGCCTATCTGCAAAAGGAAAATCTGGTACTGAAGCGCAATGTTGAAAACTGGCAGAATCGTCTGGTCGAGATGTTGCGCGATGCGTTGCTCGAACGAGCGCGAGAACAACTGGGAAATGGCGCGGTGGCCAGCTACGCCGCTGAAGTGGCCGAGCACAAGCGCGATCCTTATTCGCTGGTCGAAGAGATTGTGAACACGATGGAGAAAAGGTAAATGGAGGACGGCGTCCGGCCCGTCGGCACGAGCGGGACGCTCGCGCCCACATCGAGACGTGGAGAGGCTTTGATGTTCAGCATTGACCATATCGGCGTGGCGGTGAAATCGCTGACGGCAGCGAAGGCTATCTACGAGAAGCTCGGGCTGAAACTTGCGCCTGAGGAAACGGTCGAAGCCGAGCAGGTGCGCGTGGTCATGGTGCCGCTGGGCGAGAGCCGCATCGAACTGCTCGAGCCCACCTCGGAGAATTCGGTCATCGCGAAATTCATCGCCAAGCGCGGCGAAGGATTGCACCACGTCTCGCTGCGCGTGCCCAACCTGGAGGCCGCGGTCGAGCGGTTGAAGAAAGGACGGGTGCGGCTGGTTTCAGACGAAATCAAGATCGGCGCAGGCGGACATCGCTACGTCTTTGTGCATCCCTCGAGTGCGGGCGGAGTGCTGCTGGAGCTGGTGGAATCGGCCGGTTGAGTTCGCCTATGTGGCGCGGGCGCCCTGGCCCGCGGCCTTGACGTTGAGCTAGAATCTCGCGGGCGAGGGCGCCCGCGCCACACCATCTAAAATGCTTCTTCTCGCTGCCGACACTTCGGGCAAACATGGCACCATCGCGCTGGCGCGTTGCGGGCCTGACAATGCCTGCAGCGTAATCGAAGTACTGCCGCTCGAGGGCGGAACCTTCTCAGCACAACTGGTGCCGCAAATTGCCGCCCTGCTCGCGAAACATGGCTTCAGCAAGGCTGATGTTGGCGGCTTTGCCGTGGTCTCGGGCCCGGGTTCATTCACCGGAGTGCGAGTCGGACTGGCAGCCATCAAAGCGCTGGCGGAGGTCTTGGAGAAGCCGATTGCAGCCGTTTCTTTACTTGAAGCAGTTGCGGTTTCAAGCGGTTCACAAGGCAGAGTGGTAGCGGTCCTGGATGCAGGACGAGGCGAGGTTTACGCCGGCGAGTACGATGTTGACGGCGATGACGTCCGTGTGCTGCAAGAGCGGTTGTTGACTCGCGCGAAATTGCTCGAGGCGGCGAAGGGGTCAACCGTCGTGACCTCGGATCACAGCTTAGCCGAGGCGGCCCGAGGGGCGGGGTTGCCGGTGGAGGAGATTGAACTTCCGCGCTCGGATGTGGTTGCGCGACTGGGATGGAAGAAAATCCAGTGCCGGAGAAGTGGTTTCGCCCGAAGCGCTAGATGCAAACTATCTTCGCAGTTCCAGTGAGATCTTTTCCAAAAGCAGTTCTTAGGTTTCAGTTCTCGGTTCTCGGTTGAGGATGACGTGACACTCTCGATCCGTGCCGCCACGGTTGCCGACTTGCCTGCCATGATGGGTCTGGAGAAGCGCGCGACCACCGCGGCGCACTGGTCGGCCGCAGCAGTATGAAGCCTTGTTTCAGCGTCTCCGATCCGGAGCAGGATCGCGCTGATCCTGCGGGAAGAGAGCGGGCTTCAGGGATTTGTGATTGCCCGAGTGGTAGGGGAAGAATGGGAGATTGAAAACATTGCCGTAGCCGGGTCAGCCCGGCGGCGCGGGCTGGGCACGCGCCTGCTGGGCGAGCTTCTGGATTTGGCGCGAGCAAAGCGTGCGGCGGCGGTATTTTTGGAGGTCCGCGAATCCAACCAGGCGGCGCGGCTCCTCTATGAGAAGTGGGCGTTCCTTGAAAGCGGGCGCCGCCCCGGATACTACAAAGATCCAGCAGAAGACGCGATTCTCTATCGCCTTGATTTTATTTAACTGCACCAGCCACGGTGCAATCTTATTCACTATGAAAAGTCACTTATCTGTGGAAATAGGATTGAAGCGCTCCGGGGGCTGTGGTAGGTTAGGGCCGTACAACGCTCAGGAGGGTCTACTGGATGACTCCAAAGGACCAGCTCCTGGTCAGCAACGATGAGTTCCGCAAGCTGGCACAGGAGCACACGCAGTACGCCGAACGTCTCGAATCACTCACCCAAAAGCGCTACCTGACAGAAGACGAGAAGCTGGAAGAAGTCCGGCTTAAGAAGCTGAAACTGCGGCTCAAGGACCAGATGGAATCCATCGAGCGGCAATTTCGCATGGTCGTGCAGCAGGGCCAGGTAGCCTAATTCACTTTCTCCAACTGATCGCGGCTTTGGCCGCCAACAGGTCTAATATGCTTCGAATACGGCGCTGATAAGCGCCTTTTTTATTATCATTTGGCATCAAAAGCGACCGACCCGCCTCGCCTGCACTATAATTCTCACTATCTCCCAATGGTTTCCGACGGCTACTATTACGCGCTTGCGCTGGCTGGAGCTGCTGTACTCGTAGGCTGGCTGGCTGGCCCGCTATGGGCGCTGCCGGCGTGCCTGCTGGCCGTGTTCTTTCTGTGGTTTTTCCGCGATCCGGAGAGGGCGATCCCGGACGCTGCCGGAGCCGTGGTTTCACCCGGCGACGGCAAGGTCACCGATGTCTCTTCCATTCATGATGAACGGCGTCGCGCGCACTCGAATCAGCATTTTTCTCAGCGTGTTCGACGTGCACGTCAACCGCTCGCCGATGGCGGGCGTGATCCGCGAAGTTCGCTATCAAAAGGGAAAATTTCTTAACGCCATGAACCCGGCGTCGGCCGAACACAACGAGCAGAATGTGGTGACGGTTGAGGGCGATGGGCAACGCATCGTGTTCAAGCAGATCGCGGGCCTGCTGGCGCGCCGGATTGTATTCACCAAGAAAGTTGGCGACCTGGTCAAACGAGGGGAGCGCGTCGGCCTGATCAAATTTGGGTCGCGAGTGGATGTGTTGCTGGACGCCTCCGCCAATCTGCAAATCAAGGTGGGAGATCGCGTGAAGGGCGGCTCCAGCGTGCTGGCATACCTGGGCGGCGCGCCCGAGCCATTGACCGCGGTTGGCGCAGAATCGGCTCGTCAAGGAGTTCGGTGATGGATGATCCGGAAGTCCCGGAAGTCCCGAGGCGGCGCACGGGAGAGAAACCTCCGCGGCGGTTGCGCAAGGGCATGTACATTCTGCCTTCGCTCTTTACCACTGCCAATATTGCTTTCGGATACTACGCGATTCTGCAGATCACGCACGCTACCATCGCCGATGCCTGGCATTTTGACAACGCGGCCAAGGCCATCGGGTTTGCCGTGATGTTTGATGGACTGGACGGCCGCATTGCGCGCATGACCGGGACCAGCAGCGATTTTGGCCGGGAACTGGATTCGCTGGCAGATGTCATCACCTTCGGTGTCGCGCCCGCACTGCTGGCGTGGACCTGGGGATTTCGACAGTTGCCCACCAATCTGGCGGCGAGCTGTACAACAAGCTGCTGCAGTTCGGCGCGATTGCCAGTTTTCTGTTCCTGATGGCAGGCGCCAGCCGCCTGGCGCGTTTCAACATTTCGAGCAACCCGCAGCCTTCGAACCCTGGCCGTCCGGGCAAGAAATATTTTGTCGGGATGCCGATCCCGGCGGGCGCGGGTGTGATCGCCGCCGTGGTGCATTTTTCCGAGCGGCGATCCCATCGCGTCCTGGTGGACCGCGCTTACCTGGATGCTGCATGGTGGTGGCCGTGGGATACCTGATGGTCAGCACCTGGCGCTTTTACAGTTTCAAGGACATTGATTTCCGCTCGCGGCAGCCCTTCCAGTTGGTGATTCTGTTCGGGTTGCTGTTCGCGGCGATTCGCTTCTATTCGAAGTGGGTGCTGTTTCTGATCGCGCTGCTCTACGTATTTTCCGGCGTGTTCTGGCGTTTGAAGTGGATCTTCCGGCGCAAGGGAAATCCGCCGCCGCCTCCGGCCTACACCGAGGCGCCGCAGACTTCATGAGCTCGAATTTCAAATCCGTCCCGACCGCGCATGCTGATCCGGTGCGGGCAGCAAACCTTTACCGGCTGGCCATCGTGGGCGCGGGAACGCTCAAGGGAAAGGAGGTTGCCGAGATCCTGGGCGACCGTAATTTTCCCTCGCTGGACATCAAGCTGCTCGATGACAACGACTCTCTGGGCAAACTGGAGTCGGTGAGGCGACGAGGTTTCGTTTATTCAGAGTGTGCGGTCGGAGCAATTCGAGAAAATTGACTTCACCTTTTTCGCTTCCGACCAGGAATGCACCCGCCAGAACTGGAAAAAGGCGCAAAAGGCAGGCAGCGCGATCGTTGATCTCTCCTACACCCTGGAGGACGAGCCGGACGCGAATGTGAAATCGCCCTGGATTCAGCGTCAGCTGGGCCAGATGCTCACTCCGGAGTTGCAGCCCGGGCCGGCGGTAGTGGCCCATCCCGTCGGCAGTGGTGCTCGCACTCCTGTTGTTACGGATACAGAAGGGCGCGGCGGTAAAACGAGTCGCGGCCACAGTTTTCGAACCGGCGTCGGAACACGGACAGAAAGGCATGGACGAACTGCACGAGCAAACCGTGAACCTGTTGTCCTTTCAGCCGCTGCCGAAGAAAGTATTCGATGCGCAGGTGGCCTTCAATATGGTGGCGCGGTACGGTGAGCAGTCAGTGCAGTCGCTGGCTGCGGTCGAGCGTCGCGTGCTCAAGCACTATGGACGGATCGCCGGCAAGGAAGCGCCGCTGCCATCTCTGCTGATGGTGCAGGCTCCCATCTTTCACGGCTACGCGCTTAGCTTGCATATCGAAATGGAAAAGCCGGTGGAGATCGATACCATTTCCAAAGTCCTGGCCGGCGAGCATGTGACCATCACGGGTTTGGCGGAAGAGTCCCCGAGCAATGTGAACGCAGCCGGACAAGGAGATATTTTGGTATCGATCCAGCCCGATTCGAGTCTGGCGAATGGCCTGTGGTTGTGGGCGTCCGCAGACAACCTGCGAATCGCCGCCGCCACCGCAGTCGAATGCGCAGAAAACATGGCCGCCACCCGCCCCAAAGGAAAGATCCAGTGAGAAGTTTGGCCGGTGTGGTTAACAGGTTTAGTGGGGTCGCGGGCGACTCGCCCGCGAAAGGCGAAGAAATCGCTGCTCAATCTTCAGGGCTAGCAAGGTTGCGAATTCCTGCCCCGCAAAGGCTGAATCTGGTGTTGCTCTTGATCGCTTTTTTTACCACCGCCTGCGGCTATCACACCGCCGGCCACGCCGTTACGCTCCCGGCGAATGTCCAGACCATCGCCATCCCCGCATTCGTCAATCGAACACAGACCTACAGAATTGAGCAGCGCTTGACCGCCGCCGTAGTGCAGGAGATGGTCACACGCACCCACTACCACATCCTGAACGAACCCAGCGACTCCGCCGATGCCACTCTGCGCGGCGTTGTCATGAGCACTTCGACTTCGCCATTGACCTATGACTCAACAGACCGGCCGGGCATCCAGCGCTCTGGTGGTCGTGACTGCGAAAGTGACGTTGACGGACCGCCAGGGCAAGGTGCTCTACCAGAATCCTTCCTACCTGTTCCGCGAGGAGTATCAGGTCTCGCAAGAACTTTCCAGTTTCTTCGAGGAAGACTCCCCCGCACTGGAACGCTTGTCACACGCGTTTGCGCGCACGCTGGTGAGCAATGTGCTGGAGGGCTTCTGAAGGTGGAGGGATTTTGATGCGGGCCTTCGCCCAATCCGATCGCTTCGTCTCCGAAGTCGAAGCTCGCAAGCTGCAGCCCGCGTACGTCTTCGTGGGCGATGAGACTTTCTTCCGCAAACGCTGCCGCGAAGCCATCCTCAAGCACCTGGTGCCCGCCGAGCTGCGCGATTTCAGCCTGTTTGATTTTGATCTGTCGGAGACCGATCTGGCCGAGGTTCTCGATCGTGCCCGCACGCCTTCTCTGATGGCTCCGTTTCAGGTGTTCTTCGTGCGCGGTGTCAAGACCCTGTTCGGGCGCGGATCGAATGACGAAAAGCTGGCCGCCATCGAGGCCTACTGCAAGGATCCCAATCCCGATGCGGTGCTCATTTTTGTGGCCGATCACATCAGCATCCCCGCCGATGCGCGGCGCATGGACATGACCGACAAGGAGCGCTACGAGCGTATTCGGCGAGACCATGGGCGGATTTTGCGCCATCGTCGAGCTGGCGCGAGTCGAAGAAAGCGAGGCCGTCCGCTGGATCGGCGAATACTGCGCCATGCAGGCGGTGAAGATCGACGCCGACGCCGCGCGCGAACTGGTGGACGCTCTCGGCGGCGACATGATGATGGTATCCAACGAACTGGAGAAGCTGATTCTCTACGTGGGCGAGAAGAAGCGCATCACGCTGGGCGATGTAGAAACGATGGTGCTGGCGGCGAAGCAGCGGTCGCTGTACGAACTGACCGACGCGATCTCATCGAAAGATCGGGTACGGGCCCTGCAGATGCTGGACGCGATTCTAAGCACCGGCGACGGCGACGAAGCCGCCATCGGACATCTCTACATGCTGGCGAAGACCTTTCGCCAGATGCTGGTGATCCTGGAGCGCAATGTGCGCGACCAGCGCATGCTGTGGGCTGCGCTGTGGCAGGGATTCCGCGTGCCGCCCTTCGCCGCCGATGACATCATCCGGCAAGCCCGCCGTTACAAGTCGAAGCGCGAACTCACGCGTGCCATCCGCCTGGTGGCCAAGACGGACCTGGCCCTGCGGTCGAATCCTCCGACCAAGCGGTTCGTTCTGGAGAAATTGATTCTGGATCTTACCGCCGAAGCCAAGCCCGAAATTCCCGGGTGGTCGCAGGAAGAGCTGCCGGTTTAGGAATCGCACGATGACGGCAAAAGAAGTTTTCCACCTGCTGGTCGAAGTTCCCTGGGTCGTCTTTCGTCCTCTACTGGATCGTCAGCGCGATCCGCACTCGCGACACCGTTCAAACAGAGTCCTTCGCTTCCCGATACGCCATCCTCTTGATTGAGATTGCCGGATTCGTTCTGCTATTCCGCCATGCAGCGGGAATCGGGTTTCTGGGAAGACGATTCATGCATCGCACCCCGCTGAGCGCAATCGTGGGCTCGATCCTCACCTGGATGGGAATCGGTTTGGCCATCTGGGCGCGCTATCACCTGGCGGAGTACTGGAGCGCGAGGATCACGATTAAAGAAGACCACCAACTGATCCGTACTGGCCCTTACGCTCGCCTGCGCCACCCCATTTATTCCGGCATCATCCTGGCGGCGATCGGTTCGGCAGTGGTCATTGATCAGTGGCGATGTGTCCTGGGTGTTGGCCTGGTGGTAACCGGGTATTGCATCAAGGCGAGGACAGGAAGAAGTGATGCTAACCCAGCAATTCGGAGAGGCTTTCCGTGAGCACCAGAAGCACGCCGGTTTCCTGATTCCGCGCTTCCGCTAAGAAAACGACAATACCCATCATCCCAAAGCATTTGTCGAGGGAGCTTACCTGACAGCTGACAGCTTACTTCAGCGCCTTCACCCGCGCGCTCAGGCGGGACTTGTAGCGCGAGGCAGTGTTCTCGTGAATCACGCCCTTCTGGATGGCCTTGTCGAGGGCGGAGACGGTCTGCCTGAAAATCACTTCGGCGGCAGTCTTGTCGCCTTTGGTCAGTGCTTCGCGCAGATCTCGCAGCGCGCCACGCAGGCGGGAGGTGTTGGCACGGTTGCGAGCGGATCGGGTTTCGGTTTGACGGGCGCGCTTCAGCGCCGAAAAATGGTTTGCCATGTCTGGTTCGTTACCTTCGTTTCTATGGAGAGGTATTCGGGGTGCTCTCGAATAAGTTATTTTACGGGAGTAAGTCCCTGATGGTCAAACGATAGACGGTCAAACCCTTATGCCAGATGCCCTGGAGCGCCTGAAAATCCTGCTCGATTCTTCCACCCCCATTGTCGTGATGGAAACCGTGGAAGAGATGCGGGCGGTACGTCTGGTGCGGGCAGCCTGCTCGTCGCTGAATCTGGCTACTTTCGAGTGGAGCATCGCCAGCGGATTGGTCGCGCTGCGGCAGCGACGTCGGAGAACTGGTCCCGGAGATAAGCCTTTCCGCCGACTACCCTGGGCCATGATCAAGCTGGCACACAGGCGCTCTACAACAGCAAGGAACCAGCCCAGGCGCTCAGCAATCTGGAGGCGATGTCTATCGAAGCGGCATTTGTCCTGAAAGACTTTCATCGTCACATGGACGATCCGGTCGTGGTGCGCCGGCTGCGCGACGTAGGGCAGAAATTTTCGACCAATCGCCGCACCGTGATCATCACCGCGCCTTCGATCACAATTCCGGCGGAACTGCGCAGCCTGGTCGAATTCCTGGAACTGCCCCTGCCGGACAAGCTGCGTCTGCGCCAGATCATCGACGAAATGACCGTGAGAGTAGGGAAGACTCGTACCCTGAAACGCACCCTGGATTCGGCCGGGCTCGACGCCATGGCGAACAATCTGCGTGGCCTGACCGAAGAAGAAGCCGAACGCGCCGCATCGCAGGCCATCGTCACCCGCTATGGCGTCACGTCAGAGACCGTCACCGATGTGCTGCAGGCGAAAAAAGAGTTGTTGCGCCGTTCTGGAATGTTGGAGTTTATGTGACGGGAAACGTGCGGAAAATGGCGCGCCGGAAAATCTGGCTGCGGTCGGCGGGCTCGACAATCTCAAGCGCTGGCTGGCCCAACGGCGTGGCACCTGGGAAGATGCCGCCCGCGACTTTGGCCTGGAGCCACCGCGCGGAGCGATCATTCTGGGAGTGCAAGGCTGCGGCAAGAGCATGTGCGCACGCGCCATCGCCGGAGAATGGAAGCTGCCGCTGGTCAAGTTCGATACCGCAGCCATCTACGACAAGTACATCGGCGAAACCGAAAAGCGAATCCAGAAAGTGTTTCGCGTCGCCGAAGGACTTGCGCCCTGCGTGTTCTGGATCGACGAACTGGAAAAAGTCTTTGCCGGAAGCGGGCCGGATTCGGCATCTGTCGATGCCGGAGTTTCCTCACGTATTCTGGCAGCCTTCCTTTCCTGGATGCAGGACCGCAAAGCCCCGGTATTCGTGGCGGCCACGTGCAACAACGTGACCGTTCTGCCGCCGGAACTGATCCGAAAAGGACGCTTCGACGAACTGTTCTTCGTGGATCTGCCGAACCAAGCCGAGCGCAAGCAGATCTTTGCCATCCACCTGACCAGGCGCAAACGCAATCCGGCGGAGTTTGATCTGGATCGGGTGGCGGCCGCCGCAAAAGGATATTCAGGGGCGGAGATCGAAGCCGCAGTGCAGACGGCGCTGTACGCGGCATTCTCCAGCAAGCAAGGCCGTTACGCACGCAAGGCTTGCTGGATGCGCTGAAGGCGACGGTGCCGCTTTCCATCACCCGGTCCGAAGAGATCGAGGAGCTGAGAGCGTGGGCCCGGCTGCGCGCGGTGCCGGCATCGGCGGCGGACGCAAAGGGCGAGGGTGCTTGAGCGTGTGGGGCGGAGTCCGCCCCGCCCTTGACCTTGAATTTTAGGTAGTCAAAACTCTACCTGCCTTCACATTCAACAAAAATCGACGTCAAAAGCGGTGGACAAGAGTGTCCGCCCCACACGGGCCGGTTCTAGTTCAGCAGATTCCGCAGCACCGCCACCTCGGCTTCAATTCCGGTGTGCAGCGCGGGATCCACGTCAGGCGCAAACAACGGTGAATGATTGGAAGGCAAAGTCGTGCCCGCTGCCTTCGCCTCCGCATATTTCCCGGGATTCGCTCCACCCAGGCTGAAGTAGAACGACGGCACGCCCTGGGCCGTGAAGTAGGAGAAATCCTCCGAAGCCATTCCTGGGTCATCCCGCACTACCCTGTCTTTTCCGAGAGCCGATTCAAGAACGCCCTGCAGGCGCTGGGCCAGGGCTGGGTCGTTGTAAACGGCGTCCGTTGCCTCTGGATGCTCGATCTTGGGTTCCTGCGTGGCTCCGGCAGCGTTGGCTTCCGCCTTGGTGATGCGCTCGATGGATGCGAGCATCTGCTTGCGAACTTCAGGTTTGTAGCTGCGCACGGTGAGACCGAGTTCGGCGTGGTCAGGGATGATGTTGTTTTTCGTGCCGGCTTGAATGTATCCCACGGTGATCACGGCGACCTCGCCCGGCTTTACTTCCCGCGAGACGATCGTCTGCAAAGTGGTCACCACGCGGGCGGCAATCACAATCGGATCGACTGTGCTGTTGGGCATTGAGCCGTGTCCGCCTTTGCCATAGATGGTGATCCGAAGCGAATCGGCGTTGGAAAAACGGTAACCCGGTCCAACCCCGACCTGCCCGGCAGGAAGCAGTGTTGCCTACGTGCATCGCAACCGCGATGTCCGGCTTGGGAAAGCGGGTCATGAGCCCGTCTTCGATCATCCGCTTGGCGCCGGAGATTGTTTCCTCGGCGGGTTGGCCAATCAGGATGAGAGTTCCGTGCCAACTGCTCTTGCTGCGCGCCATGATCGCGGCGGTCGCGACCAGTGAAGCCATGTGCACATCATGTCCGCAGGCGTGCATGACGGGGACTTCGCGTCCTGAATCGTCCTTGGTCCGGACCTTGCTGGCATAAGGGAGGCCAGTTTTCTCTTCGACGGGAAGACCATCAAGCTCGGTCCGAAGCATCACAGTCGGGCCGGCCCCGTTTTTCAGGATAGCGACCACTCCGGTGCCGCCGACGTGCTCAGTGACGGTGTAGGCCAGGTCTCGTAGCTTGCTTGCCAACTTCGTCGCCGTCTGGGTTTCATGAGAAGACAGTTCTGGATTCTGGTGAAGGTCAAGATACAAAGCGTGGGCATCAGGATAGACGGTTTCGACTTCTGTGGCGAGTGACGAAGTTTGGGCCCAGGCAGAAGCCGCCAACATTGCAAGCAGGAAAGAATATGTCAGTTTCATTGTGGCCGCATGATACTTGGAGTTACGGGCGGCCCGCAATTGAATGCCTGCTGAGGAGGCGCTCTAAATGCATGAATCCTTAAGGACACGATGGTATACGAAGGAACCCCGGATCTTCTCTTCGTGCACCTTTGTGTCCTCTGTGGTTCATGGATTGGATTGTTCCTTTGCAGTAAAACTTTCAATTTTGCCGCATTGACTCTCGTCGTCGGGCGGGGGTACCCTAACCCTAATGGTAGTTGCTTGCACTTCGGGGCGAGCATCCTCGGCTGGTTCCACCTCCAGACATGAGAAAAGGTTTGTCCTCGCCCGGGCAGAAGTGTTTCTGCCGTGCACAGGCAACCATGCATCCAATGCGCGGGAGGAAGCGCCAAATACTGAATGAAGAAAAGCATTGAAATCAGCCCCCAGATAGAGACTCTGTTCGGCACGCGCGACGAGAATGTGCGCCTGCTGGAAGATGGCCTCAATATCAATATCGACCTGCGATCGGATGCCATCGAATTGGAAGGGTCGGCGCGCGACGTGGCCCGGGCGGAGCAGGTCTTTGCCGACTACGACCACCTGCAGCGCTCCGGACACACCTTCAACAATGGCGACCTCGGGCAGCATGCTGCGCGTTCTGCTGGCCGATCCCAAGGTTACGTTGCGCGGCCTGGCCGAAGCTGGGCGCCAGCGCGCCTTTGGACGCCGCACCGTGCAGCCCAAGAGCGCGAACCAGCGCCGCTATCTCGAAGCCATCGAGAACCACGACATGGTGTTCGGCATCGGTCCGGCGGGCACGGGAAAGACCTACCTGGCCGTGGCGATGGCCATTTCCGCGCTGCAGTCGAAACGCGTCAACCGGATCATTCTGGCACGGCCCGCGGTGGAAGCGGGCGAGCGCCTGGGATTTCTTCCCGGGACCTTGCAGGACAAGATCGATCCCTATCTGCGCCCTTTGTATGACGCGCTTTACGATCTGCTTGAGCCAGAGAAGGTTGATCGCTACCTCGAGAAGAATGTGATCGAGATCGCGCCCATTGCATTCATGCGCGGGCGGACGTTGAACGATTCGTTTGTGATCCTGGATGAGGCGCAGAACACAACTTCGGAACAGATGAAGATGTTCGTCACCCGGCTGGGATTTAACTCCAAGGCGGTGATCACCGGCGACGTTACCCAGATTGACTTGCCCAACGCGCGGCGCAGCGGTCTGCTCGAGGCGGCGGAGGTCTTGAAGAATGTGGAAGGATTGACCTTCGCGTATTTCGACGATACCGATGTGGTGCGTCACCAGTTGGTGCAGCGCATTATTCGTGCCTACGATGAGCACAAGGCCAAGGTCGCGGAACAGTTGCCGCTGCTGGAGCCAAAGACGAACGGTAAAGGCAATGGGATGGCGTCCCCGCGAAAAGGACGACGCGCTCTCTTCGGAAGTAGAAACCAGCGAGTAGAGCGCGTAAAATCGAGCAGGAGGGCGCCCGGACGTGGCCCTCCTGTTTGTTTTTCAGTACAGGCGGGAAACGCTTTAATCGCTAAGGCCGCAAAGAACTCCGCAAAGGACGCAAAGAAAACTTGGTGATACTCCGCAAGCCCGTGGCGGGATTGAGCGACACTGCTCTGGCAAAGTTTGTGGCGCGGGCCAGCCGTGCCAGCAAGCTTGCGGGCGCGGTCAATGTGCTGGTGACCGGCAGCGCCGAACTGCGATCGCTCAACCGGCGCTTCCGGGGGAAGGATCAGCCTACGGACGTACTCTCGTTTCCACCTGCAGCGGAGTTTGAAAACGGGCTGGCCGGCGATATCGCGATTTCGGCGGACATCGCGAAGCAGAATGCCCTGCGCCTGGGTCATTCGGCTGCGCAGGAAATCAAGATACTGGCCTTGCACGGAGTGCTTCATCTCGTCGGCTACGATCATGAAACCGACGCGGGCGCGATGGCGGGTAGGGAAACGGAATTGCGCCGGTCGCTCGGTCTGCCCCTCGGTTTGATTGAGAGGAATACAAGGAAGGGTCCGAAAAGAGTGCCGGCTAAAGCCGCGGGCGGGGGCGCCCGCGCCACACGTGCCATTCGATGAATTACGCCATCGCAGCCGCGTTGCTCTTATTGTTCTGCCTTCTGACTCTGGTTTCCTACGCGGATCGTGTGTACACCGAGATTGGAAGATTTCTCTCACGTGAGTTCCAGGAGAACATTGCCAGTTTCGAGCAAAAAGTCGAGCCCCGGCTGGGAGTGAGCCGGGCACGCGCTGCGCTCTCCATGGCAGTGCTGACGCAAATCATTACGGCTGCCATCGCCTTGCTGGTCGGTTTCGCGGTGTTCCGTGAACGCGGCTGGGGCCTCTACGAGATTCTTCAGGCCACGCTTAGCCTGGTCCTCATCATCATCCTGTTTAATCGCTTTCTCCCATTTGTTTTCTTTTCGAGGACACGCGGAGAGTGGCTGGTGCGCTGCGCCGTAATCCTGCGCATACTGATCTACGTGGCGCTGCCGGTCACTCTGGTGCTGGGGTTCCTGCAATCGGTTACGGCGTTGACCAAGGAGCATTCGGACGAAACCCCGGAGACCCAGGCGGAAGCCGTGGACGCACTGATCGAGGCCGGCCAGGAAGAAGGCATTCTGGATGAAAGTAATCGGGACCTGATCCAGTCGGTGGTGGAATTCAGCGAGAAGACCGTCCGCGAGGCGATGAAGCCGCGGCCTGAAATTGTGGCGGTTCCGACCAACACCACGGTGGAGAAGTTTATCGAATTGTTGCGTACCAAGCCCTTTTCCCGAGTGCCGGTGTACGAAGACACCGTCCACAACATTGTGGGGATTGTCTTTGCCCAGGACGTCCTGCAAGTGCCGGACACCGAAGCCCACTACCGCACCGTGGATACGATCATGCGCCGCGATGTGTATTTCGTGCCCGAGAGCAAACTGGTCAGCGATTTGCTGCGTGATATGCAGCAGAACAATATTCGCATGGCCGTTGTCGTGGACGAATACGGTGGCGTGGCAGGCCTGGTGACCATCGAAGACCTGGTGGAGGAGATTGTCGGTGAAATCCGGGACGAACACGAAAAGCTGGAAGTCGTTCGCGAGAGCGAGCATTCTTACATCGTCCCCGGCAATATGGACGTGGACCGTCTGGTAGAAATGTTTGGAATACGACCCGAAGGCAAAGAGTCGGCGACCGTTGCCGGACTGGTGAGCGAACTGGCGGGGCGCATACCCCATCGGGGCGAAGTGATCGAAGAAGACGGCCTCCGCTTCGAAGTGCTGGATTCAACCGAGCGGCGAGTCGAGCGGGTAAGAATTTCCGTCGCAAAACCGACGCAGATGAAGCTGATATAGTCAGGTGCCGGGCCAGCGGGTAAGATGTCGGCGCTGCGGCAACCAATTATGGCTTTTCACTCCGGATTCGTCTGCATTCTGGGTCGTCCCAACGCCGGCAAATCCACCCTCCTGAATGCACTGGTCGGCGAGAAGCTGGCAATTATCAGTCCCAAGCCTCAGACAACGCGCAACCGCATTCTGGGCATTGTCCACGTGCCCAAGCAGAAGAACGGGCTTGGCGGGCAGATTGTGCTCATTGACACTCCCGGCGTTCATCGGCCTGACACTTCTCTCGGCCGGAAGATGATGGCGGAGGTCCGTGAAGCCATGGTCGGCTGCGAGTTGGTGCTGCTGATCGTGGATGTAACCTGCAGATTCACGCGCGAAGACCACTTCGTGCTTGACATAGCGAAGAAGTCGCGAACTCCGGTCTTCCTGCTGCTGAACAAGATTGATCTTCTCCGCGGCACCAAAGAAAAACTGCTGCCCATCATGGATGAGTATCGAAAGCTCCACGAGTTCCGGGAGATCATTCCTCTCTCGGCCCGAAAAAAAGAAGGCCTCGACGTTCTTCTGGAAAAGGTGCTCCGGTTCCTGCCGGAAGGCCCGCGCTATTTTCCCGAAGACCAGGTCACGGACCAGCCGGTTCGTTTCATGGTGGCAGAGATCATCCGGGAACAGGTCCTCGTCGCCACGGAAGAAGAGGTTCCGTACGCGACGACGGTGGTGATCGAGCAATTTGAAGAGGGAACTAAAGTCACCCGCATTGCGGCCATGATTTACTGCGAGCGGGATGGGCAGAAGGGAATCCTGGTGGGCAAAGGCGGCCAGATGCTGAAGAAGATCGGTACCGCCGCCCGCCTGCAGATCGAAAAGATGCTGGAGAAGCGCGTCTTTCTGGAGCTTTTCGTAAAGGTCCGCGAAAACTGGCGGGAGTCGCACGAGTTCGTGGAGGAGCTCGATTGGCGGCGCCAGGTGGAGCGGTTGGCAATTGCGGGTAAGTCCTGACCAGGCGTCACTTGGCTCGAATCGGGTGATAGCTGTAGAATCCCCGAGCGCAGAATCGCATCCAACCAGGCAGTCCGTTTGCTTATCGACGAGAAAGCAGGCCATGACCGATAACCACGAGATTCAGAAGTTCGAAACCGGCAAGTTGAAGCTGAAAGTTACGCTGGCGGCCGACCGAAATGCTGTAGATCCTGTGGTCCAGAGCGTCATGGATGTGGTGAGACAGGTCCATTGTGACGCAGAGAAATACGATGCCATCGAATTGGCGCTGACCGAAGCCTTGGCCAATGCGGTGGTTCACGGAGCCAAGGCCGACCCAACAAAAATCGTTGAATGCGATGTTGTTTGCAACGAAGACGAAAGCATCCTGATCGTGGTGCGCGATCCCGGTACCGGATTCAAGCCGGGCGAAATCCCCAACCCGCTGCAGGGCGAAAGCGTCTATTCCGATCATGGGCGTGGAATCTTTCTGATCAACCAGCTCATGGATGAAGTGAAGTTCCTCAAGAACGGTACTGAAATCCACATGATTAAAAAGTAGCCGCTGTCGCCTGGGCATCCGCCCGCGCGGTGAGCTCGTTATCTCCGCCGGCGTCGTGCTGAGCTTGCAAAGCGTCCTGGGCGAGGCGGATATGCACTCTCGCCAGGTCGTGCTGCCGCGCCAGATCCTTGGGGGCTGAAGTCCCTCAGGATGACGCAGGGTTAGGTAGCCCGGTTTAGGTTTTTCCTAACGGACTGAAAGCGCGTTACTCCTTGACGGCAATCCCCAGAGTCTTCATCTTGCGATAAAGGTGGCTTCGTTCCAGCCCCAGGACCTCAGCCGTGCGGCTGATATTGCCGTGATTGTCATCCAGTTTCTTGAGGATGTAGTCGCGCTCATAAGCGGCCCGGGCCTGGTGCAGGGTGGAAAATTCCGCACCGATGGAGCGCCGCGTGCCATCGCGATGGACCAGCGGGCGGCAGGTGCTTGCGGTCGAATCGAGTGGTGGTGGGATTCATGATGACGATGCGCTCGATAACGTTGCGCAATTCGCGCACGTTACCCGGCCAGGAATATCGCATCAGGGTGTCAACAGCGTCGTCGGTGAGTTCGCGCGGCCTGCGTCCGTAGGTGGCGGAAAACTCCTTCAGAAAGTGACGCGCCAGCAGAGGAATGTCTTCCTGGCGTTCGCGCAGCGGCGGGACGGAGAAGGGAATGACGTTGAGACGGTAAAACAAATCTTCGCGAAAGTTGCCGCGAGAAATTTCTTCGTCCAGATCCTTGTTGGTGCGATGCAATAAGGCGGGCGTCCACAGTGACCGGTTCGTCGCTGCCCACCGGCGTGAAGCGTTGCTCGTCGAGCGTGCGCAGAACTTTTGATTGGGTCTTCAGGCTCATATCACCAATCTCGTCCAGAAAGAGCGTGCCGCCGTGGGCGCGGTGAAACTTGCCTTCCTTGTCGGTGGTCGCAGCCGGAAACGAGCCTTTGCGATGACCGAATAGTTCGCTCTCGATCAGATCTTCCGGAATCGCGGCGCAGTTCAGTTCGACGAACATCTCGTTTTTGCGCAAGCTTTGAGCGTGGATAGCATGGGCCACCAACTCCTTCCCCGTGCCGGACTCACCGTAAATCAGCACCCGGCCGTTGGTCGGAGCCATGAGCAGGATCTGCTGGCGCAGCGCTTTCATGGGGACGCTTTCGCCTTCGATCACGCTGCGCGGTGTGAGCTGTTTCTTGAGCTCACGGTTTTCCTGCTTCATCTGCCGGGCATCAATCGCATGCTTGATCAGGCTGAGGGTTTTGTCGATGGAGAGTGGCTTCTCGAGAAAGTCGTAAGCGCCGAGCTTGGTGGCGCGCACCGCCGTTTCAATGGTGCCGTGGCCCGAGATCATGATGACCTCGGGAGCGTTCTCGATATCGTGAATCTTCTGCAGGGTCTCGAGGCCGTCCATTCCGGGCAGCCACACGTCGAGCAGCACTACATCGAAGGAGCGTTTGCGCAACGCGTCCAGGCAAGCCTCGCCGCTGTCCGCCACGGAGGCCCTGTAGCCTTCATCTTCGAGTACACCCTTGAGCGACTGGCGGATGCCCGATTCGTCGTCCACGATAAGAATGTTATGCATGCTGGCGGGCAAGCGGCGCGGGAATGAATTCCGCGGCGACGGGCAATTCCACTACGAACCGGGTGCCGACGGGCTTATTTTCCTCGACGCGAATGGATCCGCGATGGTCTTCGATGATGCGGCTGACGATGGCCAGTCCCAGTCCGGTTCCCCGTTTCTTGGTGGAGAAGTAAGGCAAAAAGAGTCTCTCTTTCAGTTCCTGTGTAACGCCGTGGCCGGTGTCAGCAACGGCGATCTCGATGGCGTCGCGGCTGGCCACCAGTGAAGTGGAGATCTGAATGTCCCGCACCAGCGCGCCTTGCATCGCTTCGGCGGCATTGTCCACCAGATTGGCCAGCGCGCGTTTGATGGCCTCGGCGTCCGCCATCACTTTGGGCAGGTCCGGAGCCAGGAAGGTTTGCACGTGAATTCCGTCCAGCCGCCCATTGAACATGGCCAGGGTACTGTCAACGATTGCGTTGATGTTGGCAGGCGCAGGTTGCGCCGTCGGAAACCGCGCCAGGGTGGAAAATTCGTCCACCAGCGTTCGCAGGGTTTCAACCGCGCCGCCGATAGTTTCGGCGCAACCGTGGAGAACTTTCATCGAAGCCGCATCGGGAGGCGAACCGCGCTCGAGATGCCGCCGAATGCGCTCGGCCGAGAGCGCAATGGGTGTCAAAGGGTTCTTGATTTCATGCGCGACCCGCCGTGCCACTTCCCGCCATGCGGTTTGCTTCTGCGCCTTGAGCAGGTCAGACAAATCTTCGAATACCAGCACGTAACCGAGTCCCTTCCCTCCGTGTTGAAGCGTCGCCACAGTGACCGCGGCATTGAAACGGGAGCGATGCAGGTCTACTTCGAGCTGCGTGGTGGTCGTGCCCATACGGTCGGCGCGGCGCAACAGAGGCTCCAGGTCTTCCAGAATTTCCTGGGGAAACACTTCGCGGAGAGAGGCGCCGATCACAATCAGGTTCGCAGAGTCCGAACCCGAAGGATTGAACATGCGGATCAAGGCATGGTTCACGTGCGTGATCCGGCGATTCGCGTCCAGCGAAAGAACCCCGGTGGGGATGCTCTCCAGAATGGTCTCAATGTGCTGGCGGCGCTGTTCCAGCGCGATGTTAGCGGCGCCGAGATCGTGGCTTGAAGCGTCAATCTGGCGGCGGCTGGTTTCCAGCTCTTCCGCCATGCGATTGAAAGACCGCACCAGGTCGCCGATTTCGTCGGCCGCGCTGACTTCCACGCGGTAGTCCAGACGCCCACGTGAAATTTCCTGGGTCGCTTCGGCCAACGCCACCACCGGACGGGTCACCAGCTTGGAAAGATATAGCGCCAGCCACGTCGTCGAAAATAGCACCAGCACGGTCAGCAGGAGCAGCAGTTCCATGTAGGTACGGCGCACCAGTTTGCGTTGGCGGCTGAGTTCGAGATAGCGGTGCTGACTGGCGTCAAGTTGCTTTACGGTCTCCGAAAACTTCTGCGGCAAAGGCATTCCCACCACGATCAGACCTCGATCGCCCACGGGCGCGCCGCTCAGAATGTAGTCGGTGTTTTCCCACTTGAAGGGGACGACGGCATCGGAAGTCAGCCGCTCCAGCGGAATCTTGGCCTTGATCAGCGGCCAGGAAGCGGGAGCATTGAGACTGGCTTCGGCGTTGCCCCGCTCCAGGGCGAGGGCAAATCCGCCCTGCAAGGTGGTCTCGTGGCGCCGGAATTCATTCATCACACTGGAAAAACTATGACCGGCAAAAGCACGTTGCGTCTCCGGCGCAGCCGCAATGGACTCAGCTTCAGCGCGGGCATTTTGCGCTGCATACTTCGAAACCAACGAGGCGACCGCCGCTGTGTCTTCCCGCACTTCTTCGACCGGGCGCGAGAACCACTTGTCCAGAGAGCGGTTCATCAGGCCATAGGCGAACCAGAACATCATGATGACGGGAAGGAACGAGAGCAACAGGCCGCCCACCACCAGGCGGGTGCGGAACTTCGAACCCAGAACGCCCAGCCGCCGTTCCGCGAAAAGCTTCAGGAGATTTCGGGCCAGAACGAAACGTCAGGGCCACGAACAGCAGAAATATCAGGATCGTCAGAGCGGCGAAGAACAGCAGCGGAAACCGTTGCTGACTGGTCTCCGGGTTGAGAAACGGCAGATCGAAGGACGACTGGGAAAGCAGTATCCCGAATAGCAGCACGGTCCCGATGGCCAGCAAGATGATGACCTTCTTGCGGCTGGTGGTCTCTTTATTGCGGGTTGGACTGGAAGTAGCCACCATCAATATCCGGACGTAACTAGTTCATTATAAGCTCCGGTAATCGGTTTGAGAGTGCCGCCGTATGCTCTCCGCGCATGCCGCCAAAGATGCATAGGCGAGGGTGCCCATTTATCGCGTTTTTTGCGAGAAGTGCGTCTTTTGTTTGGGTTTCAGCGGCGAGTTGTAATCAGTTTGTCTGGCCCCACGAGATCACGCGCGATGTGATGGTCTTCAAATCCGATGCAACCTATAAATAAATCGACAATCAAGATGCCGCCAGGCTTTGGGTGGATACCATCGACACTCACCGTTTTTCCCTCCGGAGACTTGCTGGCAATGCGTATCTCCGGCAACCGGATCGCCTTGCTTTTTCTTCACAAACAAACCAAGGAAAGCGAATGAAGATCGTGGATTGGGAAGGCCACGAGATTGCGATGTACGACCAAGCCAGGGTCGATGGCAAACCAAAAGCGACTCTCTCGGATCGGCGTTCGCCTGCTACACCGCAAATCCGCAACGCTTTACCTTCCCCACCAGCAGAGATGGAGACAGAATCGAAATCCGGGCTGCGGAGGGTGCTAGTTTTCTGGCTACTCCCGAGGATGCCTCGTCCCAGTTCAGCTTAAGCGGGATCATGCATTTGCTCGAATCGTCAGTCGCGGGCGAGTCGCCCGCGGCCACACCATCCCATGTGAGCGCATGGCCAGGATTTGTTACTAAGGTCACACGACCCAACATCGTGATTGTTCCCCATCTTCTCCAAGCACTGCGGCATCGACCCCTGTATTTGAGCGGCTTCTGCGCTGGTTCAATCGGCAATTTGCGAACTTCACCCAGTGGTCTTACGCACTAAAGTTACTGGTGCCGTAACCCCGTTACGTTGACAATTTGTGTCAACGCGATCGGCTGCAACTTCTCCCCTCGAAAAAGCAGCTGTCGTCGCGCCGCATTCGCAGTCCGAAATTATCTGACGCACAGATAGGAGATCGAGGTATGTCTCAAAGGCTGGGTGATCTTCTCGTCAAAGAGAAGGTGATCACCTCAGAGCAGTTGGAACAGGCGACCAAGGTCCAGAAAGAGACCAACTGTCGTCTGGGCTCGGCTTTGGTCAAGCTGGGTTTTCTGACGGACGAGGACGTCACCAACTTTCTCTCCCGGCAGTACGGCGTGCCCGCCATCAATCTCTCCTACTTCGAAATTGATCCTTCCGTCGTAAAACTGATTCCGTTCGAGACTGCCAAGCGTTACCAGATTCTGCCGCTGAGCCGCGTCGGCGCTTCGCTCACCATCGCCATGGTGGATCCGACCAACGTCTTCGCCATGGACGACATCAAGTTCATGACCGGCTTCAACATTGAACCGGTGGTCGCGTCCGAGAGTTCAATCCTCGAAGGCATTGAGAAAGCCTACGGCACCACGCAGCAGGAGGATCTCGAGCAGGTCATGCAGTCCATGACCGAGGTCAGCGATGCTGACGTCGAGTTGCAGTCTGAAGAAGCGGAGATGGAACTGGCCGACCTGGAGCGGGCGGCCGACGAAGCTCCGATTGTGAAGCTGGTCAACCTGGTGCTGACCGATGCGGTAAAGCGGGGAGCCAGCGATATTCACATGGAGCCGTACGAAAAAGAATTTCGTGTGCGCTTCCGTATTGACGGCGTGCTGCAGAGCATCATGTCGCCGCCGCTCAAGTTAAAAGACGCCATCATCTCGCGGGTGAAGATCATGTCGAAGCTCGACATCAGCGAAAAGCGGCTGCCGCAGGACGGCCGCATCATGCTGAAAATGAGCCTGGGCGGACGCAAGAAGCAGCTCGATTTCCGCGTCAGCACGTTGCCCACGCTGTGGGGCGAAAAGATCGTCATGCGCTTGCTGGACAAAGAAAACCTGCGCCTCGACATGACCAAGCTCGGATTCGAGCAAGAGTCGCTCACCAAGTTTGAGAAAGCCATTCTGAAGCCTTATGGCATGGTGCTGGTGACCGGGCCCACGGGATCAGGCAAGACCAACACTTTGTATTCATCCATCGCGCGCCTGAACACGCCCGACACCAACATCATGACCGCTGAAGATCCGGTCGAATTTCAGTTGGCCGGAGTCAACCAGGTGCAGATGAAAGAACAGATCGGATTGAACTTCGCGGCGGCGCTGCGCGCTTTCCTGCGGCAGGATCCCAACATCATCCTGGTGGGTGAAATCCGCGACTTTGAAACCGCGGAAATTGCCATCAAGGCCGCCCTCACCGGCCACCTGGTTCTGTCCACGCTGCACACCAACGGCGCACCCGAGACGATTACGCGTTTGATGAACATGGGAATTGAACCCTTCCTGGTCGCGACCTCCGTCCACCTGATTTGCGCGCAAAGACTGGTGCGGCGCATCTGTCGTGAGTGCGCCGAAGTGATTGACATGCCGGTACAGGCCCTGATCGAAGAGGGCTACACCCCGGAAGAAGCGAAGACCGTGAAGATTCAAAAAGGCAAAGGCTGCGGCGTCTGCAACAACACCGGATACAAAGGCCGGACCGGTTTGTACGAAGTGATGGAAGTGGATGACGAGATCAAGGAACTGGTCCTGGTGGGCGCTTCAGCCCTCGAGTTGAAGAAAAAAGCGATCGAGCGCGGCATGATCACACTGCGTCGCAGCGGTCTGATCAAAGTTGCCGCGGGCTTCACCACGCTGGAAGAAGTGGCACGCGAGACCATTCACTAAGTTTGGAAAGAAGAGGGGAGACTATGGCGCTTTCTTTAAGTGATCTGTTGAAAAGGTTGCTGGAGATGGGGGGGAGCGACCTCCACATCACCACCAACTCACCGCCGCAGATTCGCGTGCACGGACACCTGGTGCCGCTCGATCTACCGCAGATGACGCCGGCCGAAACCAAGCAGTTGGCCTATAGCGTCATGACCGACTCGCAGAAGCATCGCTTCGAAGAAAACCTCGAGCTGGACTTCTCCTTCGGCCTAAAGGGCCTGGCCCGCTTCCGCGCCAACACTTTTAACCAGCGCGGCGCCACCTCGGCCGTCTTCCGTCTGATTCCGTTCGAGATCAAGTCATTCAACCAGTTGGGACTTCCCGCGATCGTGACCAAGCTGTGCGACAAGCCGCGCGGGCTGGTGCTGGTGACGGGTCCGACCGGATCGGGCAAGTCGACCACTCTGGCCGCCATGATCGACAAGATCAACAGCGAACGCCACGACCACATCCTCACCATCGAGGACCCGATCGAATTCGTGCACATGAACAAGAACTGTGTGGTGAACCAGCGCGAACTGCATGCTGATACCAAGAGTTTCGCCGACGCCTTGCGCGCCGCCCTCCGTGAAGACCCGGACGTGGTGCTGATCGGCGAAATGCGCGACCTGGAAACCATCGAGTCGGCGCTGCGTATCGCTGAAACCGGTCACTTGACCTTCGGCACCCTGCACACCAACTCGGCATCTTCGACAATCAACCGAATCATTGACGTCTTTCCAGCCCACCAGCAGCCCCAGATCCGGGCCCAGTTGTCGCTGGTGCTGGAAGGCATCATGTGCCAAAGCCTTCTGCCCACCGCAGATGGCAAGGGGCGAGCCATGTGCATGGAGATCATGGTTCCGAATGCAGCTATCCGCAACCTGATCCGCGAAGACAAGATCCACCAAATCTACTCTTCCATGCAATCCGGTCAGGACAAGTTCGGAATGCAGACCTTTAACCAGGCGCTGGCGACGGCGTATTTCCAGAAAAAGATCACGCTGGAAATTGCCATGGCACGTTCCAGCAACACTGACGAGTTGACGGAAATGATCAATCGTGGCGCGGGCTTGAATCGTAACCAACCCGGGACCATGGCGAAGGGCGCCGCTGGTAAGCACTAGTGTGGCGATGCAGAAACGGGCGTCCCCAGCGCTGGCCATACTACCAGGGACGGCGAGGTCAGGGGATGCGGGACGCCGGCAGAAGGCGGACCGGAAAAAAAACGAATTGTAGCGAGGAGACGTACCATGCCAGTTTTTACGTTTTCAGGGAAGAACGAGGCCGGTCAAAAAGTAAGCGGTGAGCGCACTGCGGTCAACAAGCAATCGCTCACCAGCCAGTTGCGGCGCGAGCGCATCACGCCCGGGCCTATCCGGGAAAAGGGCAAGGAATTTGTCATGCCGAGCCTCGGCATGAACAAGGTCAAGACCAAGGACATTGCCATCTTCTTCCGGCAGTTCTCCGTCATGATCGACGCTGGTCTTCCCCTGGTGCAGTGTCTCGAGATTCTGGCCGCAAACCAGGAGAACCCGAATTTCCAGAAGACGCTGACCGGTGTTCGCACCACCGTAGAAGGCGGCGCCACCCTGGCGAACGCAATGAAGCTCTATCCCAAGATCTTCGACGACCTCACCACCAACATGATCGAGGCCGGCGAAACTGGCGGTATTCTCGACATCATCCTGCAGCGCTTGGCGATCTACATCGAAAAGGCGGTCAAGTTGCGGGCCGCAGTCAAGTCCGCTTTGATTTACCCGGTCTCGGTCGTCAGCCTGGCGTTCCTGATCGTCGGCGCACTGCTCAAGTGGGTGGTTCCAATTTTCTCGAACTTGTTTATCGGCTTGGGCGTCGCCCTGCCGTTGCCCACGCGCATCGTAATGGGACTCAGCGCTTTTGTCGGCCAATTCTGGTGGTTCTTCATCATCGGCATTGCCGGCATAGTTTTCGGCCTGAAGCAAATTCAAAAGAATCCCAAAGGCCGGTACTACACCGACTACACGTTGCTTAAGTTGCCCATTCTGGGTGTGCTGCTGCGCAAGATCGCGGTCGCGCGCTTTACCCGGACCCTGGGAACCTTGATCACGTCGGGCGTGCCCATCCTGGAAGGCTTGAGCATCACCGCCAAGACGTCAGGCAATGCGGTACTCGAAGAGGCGTTGATGAAGGTGCGCAAGGCCATTGAAGAAGGCCGCACCATCGTCGATCCGCTGCGGGAATCGGGAGTATTTCCCAACATGGTGACCCAGATGATCGGCGTCGGCGAAGCTACGGGCGCCATGGATGCCATGTTGCAGAAGATTGCCGACTTCTACGAAGACGAAGTCGACTCCGCCACCAAGGACATGCTGGCCATGCTGGAACCGGTCATCATCGGTCTGTTGGGTGTCATGATCGGAGGCATCGTAATTTCGCTCTACATGCCTCTGTTCTCGATGATCGCCAAACTGGCGGGCTAAGCACAGGTCAGCCAGGGCAGTGGTCAGTCGTCGGTCATCAGTCGTCAGAAAAGGGCTGAAGACTGACGACCGACGACTAGCATTCAGGGATCGGGTCTCGCATGCAATCCATTTTCGATGAACGGCTTTGGCTGGCCTGGCTGGTCAAGGTTCGAATCATTATTCTGACCCTCTTGTTTGCAATCGAGCTGGCCATTGCCCGGCTCACTCCAAATCCCTTTCCCCTGCGCCTCTTCATTGGTGTGATTGCGTTGTGGTACGCGGTTTCAGTCTTCTACCTGCTGCTGCTCTCGGTTTGGGAAGAACGTCGTATCCAGTCGCTCCTGCAAGTCATCACCGACCTATTGATGGTCACACTGGTGGTTTATGCCACGGGCGGTGTGGACAGTTCGCTGAATTTCTTTTATCCGCTGGTCATTATTGTTGCCTGCATTCTGCTGCCTCGGACCTGGGCTTATCTAAGCGGCGCGCTGGCGTTCATCTTGTATGTCGCCGTCCTGGAACTGACCTACTTCGGATTCATTCCCTCCTATTCGAGCACGCATCCCGGCTTGGGCGCACTCCAGGCCATCATCTTCGTCAATCTGTTTGGCTATCTGGCGGTGGCCTATCTCGCCGGATTGCTGGCGGCAAAGTTGCGTCAGGTTGACGTAAAGTTGAAACACACGCGTGGGGTGCTCGAAGACCTTCAGGCGTTGCACGAGAATATTATTCAGTCCATCAGCGGCGGACTGATCACTACCGGGCTCGACGGCTACATCACTCTGGCGAACACCGCCGCACAAAAATGGTTTGAACGTTCGGAGCGCGACTTTCTGGGTCAGCCAGTCGGCCAGCTCTTTCTTGACCCATTGCCCACCGTGGATTCAGAACGCGCCCGTGGAGAAGTGCGCTTTGTGGCGTCGAATGGATTCTGCAAAACCTTTCGCGTCACAGTGACCACCCTTTCGGTGCCCGGCCGAAAGATGATTGGCTACGTCTACACCTTCGATGATTTGACTGAAATCCGGCGACTTGAACGGGATTTGCGCATTCAAGACCGGTTGGCTGCCGTGGGCCGGTTGGCTGCCGCGATCGCGCATGAGATCCGCAATCCTCTAACTTCGATTGCCGGCTCGGTGAGCATGCTTTCTGGTATTGCTGACCTGAGCGACGAGCATCGCCAGCTCTTGCAGATTGTGACCCGGGAATCGGAGCGGCTCAACGGTATCATCACCGACTTCCTGGCGTATTCCCGCGGGAAGCAATATCGCTTTGCCTCGGTCGACCTACTGCCATTGCTCGAAGACACGCTTACTTTGTTGGAGCACCGGCTGGTGGCAGAGAACAGGGGTATCCGCATTGAACGAGGTTACAACTTCAAAGAAGCCTTCGCCATGGCGGACGGCGACAAGATCAAACAAGTGTTCTGGAATTTTTGTGAGAACGCAGTCCGCGCCATGAGCTCCGGTGGAGTGCTAAGCGTCTCTCTGGAACAGGCGGGTGAGGACTGGCAAGTCAACTTCGCCGATACCGGTCCAGGTATGAGCCGGCAGTTGGTGGAGAAAATCTTCGAGCCCTTCCAATCGCAGTTCGAAGGCGGCACCGGGCTGGGCCTGGCGATCGTATACCAGATCGTACAGGCGCATGAGGGCAAAGTGTGGGCGCGTTCCAGAGTTGGAGAGGGCAGCGTCTTCGTGCTCAGGTTGCGTCGCTTGGCGGCGGTAGAGAGCCTGCCGGCGAAACCGGCGGCTGCGGAGCCAGAACTCCTTCCCCAGGCGGGGGAAGCGGTTGCGGCGGGCAGGGGAGGTAGAGCGCATGGGTAACATTCTGGTTTGCGACGACGAGCGCTCCATCTGCGAAATGTTGGACATCGCCCTGCGCCGCGAGGGCCACAAGGTTGAGACTGTGAAGTCCGGCGAAGATGCGAAGCGGAAACTCGAAAGCGCCATCTACGATGTGGTGGTCACCGATATCAAGATGCCGAACACCGACGGCATCGAAGTGCTGCGCTACGCGCACCAGGTTTCTCCCGACTCCGCGGTGATCCTGATTACGGCTGTCGACGACTACGAAGCCGCGGTGGAAGCGGTAAAGGCGGGCGGGGCCACGGACTACATCCGCAAGTCTCCCGGACTGGTGGATGAAATCAAGCTCGCCATCAATCGCGCTCTGGAGAAGATGGCGCTGAGCCGGCAGAATTTTGCCTTTAAGCGGGATGCCGCAACGCGCAATTCGCTGGGCAATATCGTAGGCGCCAGCCCCGCCATGGAGAAGCTGAAACAGACCATTCGGACCGTGGCGTCCACACAAAGTACGATTTTGATTTATGGCGAGAGCGGCACCGGCAAAGAGCTGGTAGCGAGGGCGGTGCACGTATGCTCGCCCCGTGCCAGCGAGCCGTTCGTTTCCATCAACTGCGGGGCCTTTCCGGAAACGTTGTTGGAAAGCGAATTGTTCGGCTATGTAAAAGGCGCCTTCACGGGGGCCAACCAGAACAAGCGCGGCTTGTTCGAGGTTGCCGACCAGGGCACCATCTTTCTCGACGAAATCAGCGAGATGACGCTGACCATGCAGGTCAAACTGCTGCGAGTGCTGCAGGAGCGCAGCGTCCGGCCGGTGGGAGGCACCACAGAGATTCCGATAGACGTGCGCGTGATCGCAGCTACCAACCGCGATCTCGACAAGCAGGTGGCAGAGAATACCTTCCGTGAAGACTTATATTACCGGTTGAGCGTAATTCCCGTGTCAGTCCCGCCGCTGCGGGAACGTCGCGAGGATGTTCCGCTGCTGGTCAATCATTTCCTCAAGAAATATGCACCTGCTGCCGGCAAGAATATCATGAGAGTGAACCCGCAATCGCTGGGAGCTCTCTGCGGCTACGACTGGCCAGGAAACGTTCGCCAGCTGGAAAACACCATCGAGCGCGCCGTCGCGCTCGAGACAGCCGAAGAACTGACCGTCGAACTTCCCATCGAACGCTCGAAAGCCAGGGCAGCGGCAGCCGGCGTGGGCGGACCAGTTTCGGCAGGCTCGGTCCTGCCGGAAGGCGTCGACATGGAGAAGTACGTCGCCGACATTGAGCGCTCACTGCTGCTGGCGGCTCTGGCTCAATCAAATGGGGTACAGACCCGGGCGGCAGAAGTGTTGAAGATCTCTTATCGCTCGTTCAGGCATCTGGCGAAGAAGTATGAACTCTAGCCGTTGGTCCTTGGTCGTTGGTTGTTGGCCATTTCGTACAGGGGGGTTAACGAGCAACGACTAGGGTCCGCTTTTCTTCAGTTGCTGTTTCCATCCCAGAATTCTGGCTCTGTTGGCCTCGGCTTCGGCCTCTGGAATCATGCCTTTTTTCTGGTATAGGACGGACAGGCTGGTATAGGCCAGCACGTCGTCGGGGTCGAGTTCGGCTATTCGCTTCGCCACGACGATGGCTTCATCTAGGCGATTGAGGTCCTGGAGCGTACGCGCCATGCCGTGCATAGCTTCGGTAAAAGCAGGGTCAGCGGCCAGAGACTGTTGATATTCGGCCAAGGCACGCTCCTGTTCACCCTCAGCGACCAGATCGAGGGCCGCGTAGTAATGGTCTTCAGCTTTCTGGTGATCGGCCATGAAGCGGAGATCTTAACAGGTCTCAACTGAGAACCGGGAACTAGGGACTGGTAACTGGTTTCTTAACGATGACGCTGCAGATCGATCCTAAACGAGGGGCCCGGGCTATACTCAGGAGCGGCGATGCGCAACATGCTTCGGTTTATTTGGAACGCAACCCGCGGTCATCGGCTTACCCCGTGGCGCAGCCCCTATCTCCTGTGGCGAGTGGAGACCTACTGCGGGGTCAAGATGCAGCAGATCGGGTTCCTGGAGTTTTGGGAGTTCATTTGGCGGGAGCGCACCAATCTTTGGCGCTTTCTGAAGTGGACGGGTGAAATAGAACGCTACGTCCATCCCGGACCGAAACGCTCCTAATTGGAAAGTCTCAAGCGAGGCGTGCCCCGTCCAAGTTGCTTGGACGGGGCACACCTGTGAGATCAGTTCCCATTGCCGGCGGCAGCAGCGCCTTCGAGTGAGATAGTGACTTCGCTGCCCTTGCCGCTTCCGACTATCTTGGCGGCCGAGCCGCGATTGGCGGCAATCTCCAGATAGCCCATGCTGCCCAGGATCCCGAATACCTCGCCGGGCGAGCCCTCGGAGTAGTTGGGCAGGATAGTCGTGATCTCGTTTTTACCTACGATCAATTTGAACGGCGAGGGTTCCGCTCCAAAGAGCATGGGAGCGTCCTGCGGCGTGATATTGGTGACAAGGTTGCCAAAGCGGTCCACTTTCAGAATGACCCCGCGCAGCGTGTTGCCGTTTACCGATTTTGGCTTGGGCGGATTGAAGCGGACGAAGTCGGTGATCTCATCGCCGAACTTTTCCGCGTCAACCCCCTTGGCCAGCCAGGCCGCTACTGGCGCAAAGATATCCCGCGCATGGAAGGTATTGCTGATGGGCTGCAGGGAATAGTGCTCCGCCGTGACGTGGCGAATATGCAATCGTTCTTCGCGGGCGTAAACCATGGAAAGGACGCCGTTGTCAGGCGCAACAAAGTGATGCCGGTCGCTGGAGACCAGGATCGGCCGTCGCGCCGTTCCCACTCCCGGGTCAACCACAACCAGATGCACCGTTCCGGAAGGGAAGTACGAATAGGCCTGAGCAATCGTAAGCGCGCCATCCAGGACGTCAAATGCCTGCACAGAATGGCTGATGTCTACGATCTCAATCTCCGGAGAAATCGAGAGAATGACGCCTTTAATTGTCCCCACGAAGTGATCGTTGAGACCAAAATCGGTAGTCAGCGTGATGATCGGACGATGCGCCAATTTCCCCTCGCTTGCAGACAGAGTTATCCCAGAAATGCCGAAAGTAACCTGTCAGAGGGGTGGAGTCAAGGAACGGAAGTAACGAAGAACAGTCGTCAGGTCGGCAGCCAATCCATTGTGACTTTCGCCACACACTTTTTACGTTCTTTGCGGTTTAAGACTTTGACCACAAAGTTTGCGAGGGACTCTGCAAAGGGCAGAATGGATTGGCTGACGCCTGACGACCGTGCTACCGGATCTGAATATCTCCCGACCCGGTTTCTACTTCTACCGGTACGCCTCCGCCACCGACTCGGCCACGGACTTCCTTGCGTCCGATGGAGCCTTGGACGGAATGAGGTTGTTCGATCGAGATGGAGCCGGAACTGGTGTGGGCGTCCAGATCAAAGGCGGCATTCGATGGCAGCTTCAGGTTCACTTCCCCGGAGCCGGTGTGTACTGTCCATGCGCCCGTCGGACTGCCTTCCGCTTGAATGGTTCCGCTACCGGCCTTGGCTTCGAGCGAGCCTTCCACGCCGTGCAGTTCCATGCCTCCGGAGCCGGTGTCGACCCGAACCGAGCCCGGCGCGGTCTGTTGCAGAGTGATGTGTCCGCTGCCGCTGTTGGCCTCGAAGGCGCCTGCGATGTCGCTGGCGTCAATCGAGCCGCTGCCAGTCTTGGCGTGTACGTTGCCTTTTACGCGTTCGATATCGATATCGCCGGAGCCGGTCTCGGCGTGCACGCGGTCACCGATCGAGGAGATTTTGAGGCCCCCGGAGCCCGAGTTGACCTCAAGCGGACCTCGAATGCCTTCCACCTTCTGATCGCCGGAGCCGCTTTGCATACGCAAGTCGGTTTCCGCCGGGACAACTACTTCGTAGCTGATGGAAATGTTATGCCGTAATTCCGGGTCATCGATGTGGCCGATACGGATGTCATTGCCGCTCTGCTGGATCGGCGGATTCGCTTCCAACCGCTTTATCTTCTCCTCTACATTTCCTCCGAACCATTCCGAGGCCCGGATGTGTCCAGTTACCCGTACCTGGTTCGAATTGCCGGTGCGTACTTCGACGTTGCCCGAGCCGGTGGTCAAGTCCAGATGCACCGGTCCGGTGACCTGCAAAGCCCGCTGGAATGAGCCCTCGGCGGCTGCGGCGGCGGGCAGGGCCGGAAGGCAGATCAGGACCGCGACCATCATGCTCGCGACTGCCCAGGAGGAGAGCATCGAGGGAACAACATTCAGGCGTTTCATGGTTTCTCCCGTAAGCTCAGTTCAAGATATGGATCCCAAGAGCAAATGCGGGCCCGGACCTTTACTGCAGCACCACCTGGTCGCCTTCTTTGAGCCCACTCAGGAGCTCGGTCTTGGCGCCGTTGGAGATGCCGATATTGACCGCCATCTTCTTCTTGCCGTCTTTGGCGCTGGCATCGGGAACTTCGACCGACGCTTTCTTGTCCTTGTCGTAGATGATCGCGCCCTCGGGAATCTGGAGCACACTCTTGTGTTCTTCCAGAATGATTTCCGCGTTGGCGGTCATTTCGGCCTTCAATTCGCCGCCGGGATTGTTGATGGACACGCGTACTTCAAAGGTAGTGACGTTGTCCTTCTCTACGCCCATGGGCGAAATCTTGGTGACTACGCCGTTGAAGGTCTTGTCCTTGAACGACTCCACCTTGATTCGGGCCGGCTGGCCCAGATAGACCTTGCCGATGTCGCTCTCGTCAACTTTTCCCTTCACGTAAACCGAGCTGGTATCTCCAAGGGTCATGACCAGGGTCGCGGACGAACCCAGAACCAGAATCGAGCTCACCGCATCGCCCATTTCCACATCGCGCGAGAGGACAACTCCGTCGATCGGTGACTCGATGTCGGTGTAGCTGAGTTGTTCTTCGAGCTGTTTCAGGTTGGCGCGGTCCTGCGCCAGCTGTCCCTGGGACTGGGCAATCTTCGCCTTCAAGACGGTGGCTTGCGCCTTCGACACGTTCTGCTTGTTCAGCGCCAGTTCGTAGTTCTTCTGGGCATCCTCCAGGGCAGATGTAGAGACCACCCCTTCCTTGGCCATCCCGATGGCACGTTCGTAGGCGCGTTTGAGTAGGGGAACGTCCGGCCCCTCGGCATCGACCTTGGCGCGCTCGTAGTCGGCTTCGGAGCTGGTCAGACTGGCTTCGGCGGCCTGCGCACGCGGCGCGCGACTGTTCCACCTGCGCTTCAATCTCTTCTTTATCCAACTGGGCCAACAATTGGCCCTTCTTGACTTTGTCGCCGGCGTCCACCAGCAGCTTCTTGACGATTCCGCTGGCCTTGGACTTCACCTCGACCTTGGTGATAGGGGTGACTTTGCCGGTGGCGACCACGCTCTTGGCCAAGTCGCCCTTTTCCACCTTCTGCAGTTTCGAAGGGTCAATCTTGGTGCCGCCGTGGGTGGCCGCGATCAGCCCCCCGGCGATCAGGAGGACAAGCACGAGTCCGATGCCGCCATAGATCAGCCGTTTCTTTCGTTTCTTGCTGCTGCCGTTCCCGTTCACATCTGCCTCCTGAGTGGATAATGCCCGCGTCGCTATAGGTTACGAACTGGATATGGAGTTTGTTCCAGGGATTGTGCTGCCAGGAACATTCTGGATCATTCGGGTCAACAAAAAACACCGTCTCACAGATTAGACCCCGCAAACCTTGAAATGGAAGCACCGAACCCCCGGATTCGGCCGGCGGCGGCCGCGATGACCCTGATTCGACCACGGCAGTCAGAGGTCGAAGTGCTGCCATTTCTCTTTGGAATGTTAGAATTAGCCTTCCATGATTGCCTACGTGCTGCTGCGGGTGTTTCTCATCCTGCTCCTGGTGGCGGCCAACGCGTTCTTCGCTGCCGCGGAGTTCTCCCTGGTCAGCGTGCGCGATACCCGTATCCAGCAATTGATCGCGAGCCCGGCGCATTGGCGCCCGCATCGTGCAGAAGCTGCACCGCAACCTGGACGAAGTGGTCAACGGCGTCCAACTGGGGGTCACCATCGTCAGCCTGACCCTGGGCTGGGTGGGTGAGCCGCTGTTGGCCCAAATGATGCTGGGTCCGGTCCAGGACGTTCCTCACGCCTCGGTTTACGCTCACGGCATAGCAATTTTCATCTCCTTCGTCCTGATCACATGCCTGCACGTCATCCTGGGCGAGCTGGTTCCCAAGTCGCTGGCGCTGCAACGGTCGGAGCAGGTGGCGCTGGCGGTGGCAGCGCCCATGGACGTCTTTCTCACCCTCACCCGCCCTTTGCTATTCGTCATGAGCCGGGCGGCCGGCTGGGTGCTGCGGGCTTTGGGCTCCCGCCGGATCCGGGAGGGCCCCGTGCACTCGCCCGATGAGCTCAAGCTGATCGTGACCGCCAGCCGGCAATTCGGTGAGATTCCGCCCTTCCAGGAAGAAATGATCCACCACGCGCTGGAACTGGACAACATCACGGTGCGCGAGGTCATGGTGCCTCGCCCGGCCATTTTCTCGCTGCCCGGCGATCTCACGATTTCCGATGCCCTGTCCCGCGTGGTCGAGGAACAACATTCACGGGTTCCCGGTCTACGATCCGCAGCGCGGCCCCGAGCACATCGTCGGCGTGCTCTATGCCAAAGACCTGATGCGCTGGACCCGCCTCCGGCTGACTGCCGCTCCCGATCAGCCGGTCGCGGCGCGAGTCTCGTCCATGAAAATCAGCCAGATCATGCATGACGTCCTGGTCGTGCCTGAGACCAAAGTCCTCACCGAGCTGCTCGAAGAATTCAAGGAACGCAAGCGGCACCTGGCAGTGGTGGTGGACGAATTCGGCTCGACCGCCGGGGTGATCACGGTCGAAGATGTGCTGGAGCAGATCGTAGGCGAAATCGAAGATGAATTCGACATCGCCCCAACCCAGCAAGCCCTGGTCGAAGGGGAGATCGCGGTCGTCCTCGAAGGCTCGGTCAGCATTCGCGACCTGGAATCGCAGTATCAGCTTTCGCTGCCGCGCGATTCCGGCTTCGAGACCCTGGCCGGCTTCATCCTCGCCCGCCTGCAGAGGATCCCGCGTCAAGGTGAGACCTTCGAATACGAAGGCCACCGCTACACCGTTCAGGAGATCGAAGGCCACCGTATCGCCAAAGTCAAGATTGAAAAGCTGGAGCCCAAACCCGTCCCCCAGGCAGGAGACTGAGAACGGGGAACTAGAAACCAAGAACTGGGGTTAAGAAATAAACCTGAAACAGGCAGTTGCCAAACGAAATTGCAAGCGGGCAAATAGCGAATCACCGACTGAATGCTCCGATACCTTTCGCTCCGCGTCTTGTACACCCTGCCAGTGATCTGGCTGGTTGTCTCGCTCGTTTTCCTTTTGATTCATCTCGTGCCCGGCGACCCCATTCTTCAAATGCTGGGCGAAGGCGCGCCGGTGACCGATGTGCAGGCCGCCCGCCATGCCTACGGTCTTGATCTTCCCCTCGACCGGCAATATCTGAACTACTGGAAAGGCGTGCTGCATGGCGATCTTGGCCCATCGCTGCGTTTCAATCAGAGCGTCACGCGTCTGATTGCTCAGCGCTATCCCTACACCCTGCAGTTGACCCTGGCAGCGCTGCTGGTGGCGATAGTGCTCTCGGTTCCGGCGGGCGTACGCTCGGCGCAGACGGCGCAACCGTTGGGACGATCGCCTGTTCAGCGTGGTCAGCCTGTTCGGCCTGTCGTTCCCCAACTTCGCCCTGGGACCAATCCTGATCCTGCTTTTTGCCATTGAACTGGGCTGGCTGCCAGTCTCGGGTGCGGGCGGTTTTGCGCACCTGGTACTGCCCGCGATCACCATGGGCGGCGCGCTGGCGGCAATCCTCACCCGCATGGTGCGCACCTCCATGCTGGAAGAGTTGGGCCAGGACTACATCCGCACCGCCCGCGCCAAGGGGCTGTCCGAACGCGCCGTGGTTTATGGTCACGCCCTGCGCAATGCCATGATTCCCGTGATTACCGTGCTGGGCCTGCAGTTTGGCGCGCTCCTGGCCGGCGCCATCGTGACCGAAACAATTTTTTCCTGGCCCGGAATAGGGCGTTTGACCATCCAGGCCATCTCCAATCGCGATTACTACCTGGTGCAAGGCTGCATCCTGGCGATCGGGTTGACGTATGTGGCGGTGAACTTTCTGACCGATCTGCTTTACTCGGTGGCGAACCCGAGGATAAGACAGTGAGTGGACGAGTTGGGTGGTCCGATAAACCCGTTTCTAACGATTTGTTATGCTGCGGGCGTCGAGCGTAAGAAAGGATATCCACCATGAAATGGGCCCTGATTTCACTCCTGCTGACTGCTTCTCTTTTCGCCAACGGACAAGGCGTTTCTCCTGCCGACACGCGGGGCCAGGACGAGCGCGCCATCATTCAATTGCGCGATGCGTTGTTGAAGGCATACGACGCAGGCGACGTGAAGACTCTCTCGGAAATCGAGGACGACGACTTCACTCTGGCGGGGGAATTTGGTCAGATGACCAAGCAGCAGCATTTCGATCAGGTTCGCCGTCGAGAGAAGCCACAGGTTGTCTCGCGCAAAATCGACAACCAATTCCGGTTCAAAGGGGATGTGGTGCTGCTGACAGCGGCGGATCACGCGACCGACGCAGAAGGCAAGGCTGATTTTCAAACAACCCTTCTCTGGGTGCGGCACGGAAACACCTGGCGGGTAGCGCACATGCATTTCTCGAAGGTGACCGACAAGCCGTAACATCTAGTTCAGTCCGAATTTCAAACGTGTCCGCACTCTCCATTTCGCTGCCCCGCGCCGCACGCCAAAACCCGTTGGCGGCCACAGGCGCAGTGTTGGTCGTCATCTTCGTGATCTTCGCGCTGTTCGCTCCGTGGATCGCGCCGCAAGACCCGGCTTACATTGATCTGCCCACACGCCTGTCGCCGCCGTCTTCCGGGCATTGGTGTGGCACGGATGAACTGGGCCGCGACATTCTTTCCCGCCTCATCTATGGCTCGCGCATTTCCATGCTGGTGGGAAGTTCCGTGGTCGCACTATCCCTCGCCCTCGGCCTGGTGGTGGGATCGATTGCCGGCTACTACGGTGGAAACATCGATCGCTTCTTCAACGTGGTGGTAATGAACGCATTTCTCTCGTTTCCCGGAATTCTGTTGGCCATCGCATTTGTGGCGTTCCGCGGTCCGGGAATTTTCAATCTCGTGCTGGCGCTCTCCCTGGGAGGATGGGTGGGCTATGCCCGCCTGGTTCGCGGACAGGTACTGGCGGCGCGCGAACGCGAGTTTGTCGAAGCGGCCCGAGCGCTGGGCGCGAGCGATCTGCGCGTGATTGTCCGCCACATTCTTCCTAACATCATTCAGCCGGTGGTTGTGCAAGCCGCGATCGGCATGGCAGGCGCCATTCTTGCCGAAGCCACGATGAGCTTCCTGGGTCTGGGTGTGGCCCCGCCCACCGCCAGCTGGGGCGCAATGCTCAACGACGGCCGCGCCCACCTGTTCGACGCTCCGCACCTCGTGCTCTTTCCGGCGCTTGCCGTGATGCTCGCCGTGCTTTCATTCAATTTCATCGGTGACGCGCTGCGCGATTTCCTCGACCCGCGCTCGCGCATTGAAGCCGGAATCTAGCCGCCGATTTACTTACCTGCCTAGACCTTTTTCCGTAAGAAGGCGTTATTGGCCGTGCTTCAGCCGCTTTATTAAGCATAGGTAAATCTTTGCGACCTCCTGAATTGGCCTTCGATCCGCCGCAACATTCCTTTGGTCCCGGTGTTAGAAGATGTGACCCGAAAACGGGCAAAGCAGTCGCATCAAGGGAGCTTAGGGAGATCACTATGAAGCTACAAACCAAGAGTTTTGTTCTGACCGCGGCGATGGCGGGTCTTATGCTGCCCGCGGCTGCGCAGACCACTCCGGCAACCGCGCCGCCGACCATCAACCAGCGCAAGGAAAACCAGCAGGATCGCATTGCCAACGGCATCCAGAGTGGTGAACTCACCGCGGGCGAGACCAGGAACCTGGAAAAGAAGGAATCCACGATCAACCAAGAAGAGCACGACATGCGAAAACTGGACAACGGTCACCTAACCGCTGCCGATCGCGCCACTCTGAACCAGCAGCAGAATGTGGTGTCCAAGGATATTTACAAGCAGAAGCACGATGCCCAAACACAGAACGTAAACCCCAAGAGCGAAGTGGGACAGCGCCAGCGCAATCAGCAGGAACGGATTGCCCAGGGCGTGAAGAGCGGCCAGTTGACCGCCGGCGAAACCGCCCGCCTCGAGGGCCGCGAATCTGCGATCAACAAAGAAGTCCACAACGACCGCGCAGCGAATGGCGGAACATTAACTGGGGCGGAGCGTCGACAGGTGAACCGCCAGCAGAACCGCACGTCAGGCGCCATCTATCGCAAGAAACACAACGCCCGCATTCAATAAACACAAGTAGGAAGTGAAAACGCCTCCGGAAACGGAGGCGTTTTTATCTAGGCGCGAGCGCCCCGCTCGTGCGGCAGTGAGAGGAGTGCTGCCGGACACTGGCTGAAGGAGTATGCCTCCACTCCGGGCAATCGCGGTGTGTGGGTCTTACGCCGAGTGTTCGACGGCCAGGGCCGAGTTCACCTTGATCACGCACCGCGAGTCATGGGATGCGATCAAGGCCTTTGCTGGTGCTGACTGCGAAAAGGCCGTCTACTTTTCCCCAAGACGAGAAGTTTGTCCCGGCGGTTGCGAGCGGGCCGCCAGTCTCTAGTTTCACGACCCTGAGAATCTCGCCTGTAAACCCGCGAAAAGACGCCATATCCAGTTCTTGACGGAATATAGCAAATAGAGATATAAATATCGCGATTTGCAATATTCAGGAAATGACAGTGGCAGAGAAATTACGTTACCTGCGCGAAGTCGAAGGTTCTCTGCGCGACCTGGGCCGCTCGATGACCCAGCAGGAGCTCGTCCGTGCCATCCGCAAGGAGCAGGGCAGGAGCATCAGCCAGTCCTACGTTTCTCAAATTGAGGGCGGCGTGCGACGGCACATGACGCAGTCCACGCGTACCCTGCTGGCGAGGTTCTTCAAGGTGCACCCCGGATTCCTGGTGGATGACCCCGAGGGCTACCACACCGAGCTGGTCTCTGACTTACGTACCACGGAAGGCAAGCTTGATGTGTGGCTGCTGCAAGGTTCGGAGCGCTTCGCCAGCGACCCGCAGGTGAGCGAGGTTCTGATTAAGGCGGCGCGCGAAAAAGACACGCGACGCTGTTTCCTGCTGTTGGGGGCCATCCTTGATACTCCCGGGCTGGCCGATCGCTTATTGGAAGCGCTGCACCCCGAGCGCGGCGTCAATCGAACACACAGTAGAGAACACACGAAAGAAGGGAGGCGACGGCTATGACCTGGGCAGATTTCTATTTGATCTGTTTTGCGGTGGGATTTCTCTTCAGCCTGCTTTCGTTTCTCGCCGGAGGTCTACGCTGGCAGGTGCATCTGCCCCACTTTTCTCATGTGCACGTGGCGCCACCGCAAGCCGGTGCGGGGCATGGCACGGCGGCCACTCCGTTAGCGAATTCAGGGAACGCCGGCAATGGCGTGGTTCATCACCAGGCTGCGCATCTATCGCCGTTCAATTTTACCAGCCTGACGGCGTTCCTGGCCTGGTTCGGCGGGACGGGATATCTGCTTACGCGTTTCTCCGGCGTTTGGTTCGTGACCGGGTTGTCGCTGGCCGTGGTCAGCGGCCTGGTGGGTGGAGCGATCGTATTCCTGTTCCTCAGCCGGGTGCTGATCTCGCAGGAAGAGAGCATGGACCCGGCTGACTATGAAATGACGGGCGCGCTGGGCAGAATCTCGGTTCCCATCCGCGAAAAGGGCACCGGAGAAATTATCTACTCGCAAGCTGGAACGCGGCGCACCTGTGGCGCTCGCGGCGAAGACGGAAGGGCCATCCCCAAAGGGACGGAAGTGGTAGTTACACGTTACGAGAAGGGAATCGCCTACGTGCGTCTGTGGACGGAGATCTCAGGCGAAGACGACTCAATGTAGGCGCGAGCGCATCCGTTCGTGCTCCCGCGGCTAGAACGCAGGTCGCGAAAGATTCGCAGGCTGCGCTCAAGAGGACAGTGTTATGGACAGCAAACTCTACCGAACCATGACCGCGCTGCTCTGGCTGGCCCTGCCTTTGACCGCCTTCCAGTTTTGGACGGTCTGGAATCAGTTGCCGTCCCGCATGGCGAGTCACTTCGGAGCGGCAGGCCAGCCCAACGGCTGGATGACGCGGGAAACTCTGGTCATCTTTTCCCTGGTGCTGCTGACTTTCCTGCTGGCAACTCTTACCTTTGTGCTCGCCCGGGTGCGCAAGCCGGATGCCCTGGCCTGGTCCCTGCTCGCCATGTTCTATATCGCAGTGGGCGTTCTTGTAAGCGTCAACTCGGCAGTGCTGAAGTTCAATCTTTACGGCCATCCGCTGAACATCTTGCCCGAACTCGTGATCGTATTCGTCGCGGCATTTGCGGTGATCGGAGTGGCCGTCGGAGCCAAACGCGGTCAGGCATTCGCGGGCCCGATCGCCGTCGTCGAAGCCGAGGAAGTCCAGGCTTCTTCTCTGTGGGCGTTCGTGTTTGCGATCTTCACCGCGATTGAGTTGGGTGTAATCGCCGTGATTCCACTGCCCGGATTGCGCTTGGTGATGGCCTTGCCCGCGCTGCTCCTGCTCGGAGTTACGGCTTTGGCCTGGAGCGGATTTCACTACCGTTTCACGTCGCAAGCGGTTGAGATCAGCACGCTGGGTTTCCGGCTGCGGTCAATCCCGCTGCAGAACATCAAGGGGTACGCGATTGCGCCCTGGAGTCCCCTGGGTGGCTACGGAGTGCGCGGCATTGGGGAGCGCCGCGCTTACGTCTGGGGCAACACCGGCGTTCGCATCATGCTCTCCGACGGAGAAGTATTTCTCGGACATCGTGAGCCGGAAAAGATCATGAACGACTTGAACGCGATCACGCAGACCCAGAAAGCTCGCGAACGTACATGAAGTGAAGCTCTTGCTTTCCTTCGTGTACCTTCGTGCCCTTTGTGGTGGATGCTCTTGGGCACTCGAAAGAGGAGGCGATATGTTCGGCATTTCACACATTTTCGAAATTTGGATTTTTGTCGGCCTGGGAGTCATGGTCATTCTGTTCCTGATGAGCGGCATGGCCCGGCTCTATCGCAAAGCCGGCCCGCACGAAGCGCTCATCGTCTACGGACTCGGCGGAACCCGCGTGGTCAAAGGGCACGGCACGCTGGTGTTTCCCATGGTCCAGATTTGCCGCGAGCTTTCGCTCGAACTGATGTCGTTCGACGTCGCTCCACAGCAAGACCTTTACACCAAACAGGGCGTGGCGGTGACGGTCGAGGCGGTCGCCCAGATCAAAGTCAAATCGGACATGGAATCCATCTTGACTGCGTCGGAACAATTCCTCACCAAGACCGATCAGGAGCGGGAAGGCCTGATCCGTCTGGTCATGGAAGGACATTTGCGCGGCATTATCGGACAACTCACGGTGGAAGAAATCGTCAAGCAGCCGGAGATGGTTTCCGACCGCATGCGCTCCACCTGCGCGGAAGATATGAACAAGATGGGCCTCGAGGTCATTTCTTTCACGATCAAAGAGGTTCGCGACAAGAACGAATACATCACCAACATGGGCAAACCCGACGTCGCCCGCATCAAGCGCGACGCCGACGTTGCCACGGCCGAGGCCGACCGTGACACCGCCATCAAACGCGCGTTGGCACAGCGCGAATCCGCAGTCGCCAGAGCACAGGCGGATCAGGAACGAGTCCTGGCGGAAACGCTTTCTCTCGCGAAACAGGCAGAGGCGCAGCGCGACCTCGAAGTCAAGAGAGCGCAGTACGTCGAAGTCACCAAGCGGCAGCAGGCGCAGGCTGACAAAGCCTACGACATCCAGACCAACATCATGCAGCAGCAGGTCATTGCCGAGCAGGTGAAGGTGCAGCAGATCGAGAAAGAGCAACAGGTCAAAGTGCAGGAAGCTGAAATCAACCGTCGCGAGAAGGAACTGATCGCGACTGTGTTGAAGGGGGCGGAAATTGAGCGTCAGCGAATTGAAACTCTGGCCCTGGCCGAAAAGCAGCGGCTGATGTCGGAAGCGGATGGTCACGCCTCGGCGATTCGCGCTCAGGGCGAAGCCGAAGCCGAGATCATCTTCAAAAAAGGCGAGGCGGAAGCCAAAGCTATGAACGTAAAGGCCGAAGCCTACCAGGAGTACAACCAGGCGGCGGTCATCGACAAGCTGTTCACCGGCATGCCCGAGATTGTCCGCGCGCTGGCCAGCCCGCTGGCCAACGTGGACAAGATCACCATCGTCTCTACCGGCAACGGCGATGCGTCCGGGATGAACAAGATCACCGGCGACATCGCAAAAATGGCGGCGCAAGTACCGGCCCTGTTCGAAACGTTGTCCGGGATGCCGATGGCAGACTTGTTGGGCAAAGTCCGCCAGATCGGCGATAAATCGCCGAAGGCGGACGTCCTGCCGCCAAACGGCGGAGCAGGGAAGTAGTGCGGTTCGAGGAAAGGAACATGAAGAAACCATCGATGCAAATCGCGCTGGGCGTTGTACTGGGTGCCGGCGTCGGCACGGCGTTAGGTGTCGTCGCCGGCCACGTTGCGGCCTGGTTGGGTGTTGGCATCGCCATCGGAGTCCTAATCGGAAGCACCTTTCGTGGCGCAAGCTGCGCCCAATGCGCGGAAGTCCACGAAAAGCACCAAGCTCGAAGCCAGCAGCCAGAAGCTAGGAGCTGATTAAAAAGGAGTTCATCATGGCATTACTAGAGCGAGTCGCCACATTGGTCCGGGCCAATCTCAATGACCTGGTAGACAAGGCTGAGCACCCGGAAAAAATGATCAAGCAGGTAATTCTCGATATGCAGAACCAGCTTTTGCAGGTCAAGACCCAAGTGGCGATTGCCATCGCCGACCAGCACCTGCTGACGAAAAAACAAAAAGAAAACGAAGACAAAGTCGCGGAGTGGATGCGCAAGGCAGAACTCTCCGTAGACAAGAAACAGGATGACTTGGCGCGCGCTGCACTGCAAAGAGTGGAAAGCTATCGCGATCTCAGCGAAGGCTTCGCCCAGCAGGTAACTGATCAGAAAGCCCAGGTGGAAAATCTAAAGACCGCACTTCGTCAACTCGAGCAGAAACTTGCCGAGGCCCAGGCCAAAGCCGACCTGCTGATCGCGCAGCATCGCCGGGCGCGAGCCGTCAGCAAAGCTAGTGACGCCAAAATGGTCGCCGGCAACGGTTCCAGCGCCAACGCATTCGACCGCATGAAGCGAAAGGTGGCTCATGCCGAAGCTCACAGCCAGGCCAAATCCGAAATTGCGGCAGACGACGTGGAGGAACGACTGGCCGCGCTAGAAAAAGAAGACCGCATCGAACAGTTGCTGGCGGAACTGAAGACTAAGCGCGGAGCGTAAGCTGCGCGAGCAACAGAGGATGGGTGCCCATGCTTCGCGTAGTTTGCGAAGCGTGGGATTCCCCAGACCCGACCCGTAAGGATTGCGTGGGGCGGACACTCTTGTCCGCCGGCTTTGAGTTTGACTTTGACTTCACGGGCCCGAACCCAATCGGACGCCCGTGTGACGGTCAGCACGATCGCAAACCAACACCAACGTCAAAATTGGCGGACAAGAATGTGCCCCGCAGGAGCTAAGCGCTGGCTTTGTCGATCAGAGGCAGTGTGGGTTCTTCATCATTCTTTGGTGCTGCGGTTGCCGCATCCAGCTCCAGCTGTTCCTGCCCACTGAGCGCAGTGACCCGGCCGCGGTAGGTCTTCAAATGTCTCTGCGCGGTATCAAAAGCTTCCTGCGCCTTATTCAGGTTCTTGCCGACAGTTTCGAACTGGTTCTGGAAATGGTCGAACGACTTCTGCGCCTTGGCCAGTTCCAGCCGGCTCTTTTCGAAACGGCTGGCAACTTCGTACCACTTGTGCACCAGCGCGATCGTCTGCAGGGTCATCAAGCAGTGTGTTGGGTGAAACCGGAAACACATGCTGCGCGTTGAGCCAATCGGCCAGTTCCCGGTTGCGGATGGCTTCCATGTAAAGCGTTTCGCTGGGCAGATACATCAACGCAATATCTGTCGTGCCGTGTTCCGGCTGGATGTATGCCTTGATGCGTCTGGCTTCGACTTTCATCACGCGCACGAACTCGTGGCGCGCTTCTTGAATTTCCGACTCGACGTTGCTCTCAAAGAGCGCCAGCACCTGCTCGCGGGGAAACTTGGCATCGATCGGCAGCCGGCGGTCGGGAAACTGGATCACGGCATCGGCGCGTCCGTTGCCATCGCCGGCGGAGGACTGCATCTCGAACATGTGGGCCGGAAGAAAGTCCGACAGTAATCGTTCCAGGCTGGCCTCGCCAAACTGACCCCGCAGATGCGGCAGCTTGAGCATGTTGTTGAGATCGTTGATGGAGTGTCCCAGGGCGCCGACTTCGCGCAACTGCTCTTCCGCCGCCTTCAAATGCTGCTGCACTTTTTCGAACTGGGCAAACCCTTCCTTGATGTTCTGGTCCAGTTTCAGCTGCACTTGGTCGGTGATGGCGAGCAGCTTGGCGTCCACGCGGTCGCGAATCGAATCGAGGCTCTGTGCCGTTTTCTGATTAAGGTTTTCAAATTCGACCTTGAGCTGAGATGTCGTCAGGGCCAGCGAAGTCGTCAGTTCAGTGCGCGCCTCGCGCAAATCTTGCGTCTGCTCACGCCGCCCGCCGCTCAGTTGCGCTTCCACCGAACTGCGGATTTCGTTGAATCCCTGGGTCAGCCGATCGGTGACGCCCTGCCGCAGGTCCCCCTTGGTGCTCTCCAGCCGAGTAGCCATGTCGCGGGTGGCATCGTTGAACTTCTGGCTGAGGGACTCATGCAGCAACGCTGTTTGCTGGGCAAGGTCCGTAATTTCAGTGGTTTGCGAAGAGCCTGTAGTCCGACGAAAAATGGCAGCGAGCAGTACCAGAAGTACTACGTTCACCACGACAACCATGCCCAACAGGAATGTCCCCATCGTAAGGTGCTCTCAATGATTTTAGGGTCTAGCGTGAGGGAAGCAAAGTGGAAGTTTGACTTCGCGTCCATTTGGCGGCGCGACGCCGACTCACATGGCCCGTACCCTCATATCATATGTGGCGATCTTCCTTGCCACTGGCGTCGTCACGCTGGAGGTTCCGGCATTGCACGCGGCACAGCAAGCGGCCGCGGCTACTGCGGATTCCCAGTCCTCCCCTGCTTACGATGCCGACGCGGAACGCCGGCTTCTCGAAATGGCGAACCGGGAACGTGCCAAGGCCGGCATCCCTCCATTGCAAAAAGATGAAGGATTGACCCAGGCAGCGCGAGAACATGGCGCTGCCATGGCGGCCCAGAAAAAACTCTCACATCAGTTTTCCGGAGAGCCCAATCTGGTTCACCGCTTAGCGGCCAACACCAAGACTCGCCTCGACCAGGCCGGAGAAAACGTGGCCTTCGCCGGCAGCGTGGACCAGGCGCAGGACGGCCTGATGCATTCTCCGCCTCACCGCGCGAACCTGCTTAACTCAAACTACAACGTTGCCGGATTCAGCGTAGTCCGCAGCGGATCTTTACTCTACGTAACCCAGGACTTCGGACACAGCCTGCCCAGCCGCTCCGACGACGAAACAGAAGTCCTCGTAGGCAGGAGTGTCGATCGCAGGCGCGCTCACAGCCGATTGCCTGCGTTGCAGCGTCTGGATGGCGCGGAAGCCGCTTCCACAGCCTGTGGCATGGCTCAGGCCGATTCGTTGAAAACTCCTGCGCCCCAAAGCCGGGCGGTTGTACGCTACACGACGCCACAGCCTCAAACCCTTCCAGCGGAGGCATCTCGGGCAATTGGAAACGCCTCGGTCCACGCGGTCGCGGTTGGGTCCTGTTACGCCCGCAGTGCCAGCTTTCCGACCGGTGTGTACTGGGTCGCGCTTCTGTTCTACTAGCAGGTTGCGGAAAGTTTGAAATTCGCGAAGGGCACAGCTTCCACCGTGCCACAAACGGCGTCAGGTTCGGGGCTTCAGCCACTTGGGCTTGTTGCCGAAGCGCGAACAGCGAACCTCAGGCGCTAAAGCGCGGCTCATTTCTAAGGGGCGGGGGTGGTACGAGTAAACTCCTGCCACCCCGATGCCGTGATAGACCTCAAGCCTTCCGGAACGCGCCGGCGCCTGTGCTAGTCTGCTGGCATCTAATTCTCCGAAGCCCGTGGACACACGCTCCCCAATCCGCATCGGCACCGCCGGCTGGTCTTACAAAGACTGGGAAGGAGTCTTCTACCCGCCAGGGATGCAGCACCGGAAACAGCATCCCCTCGAGATTCTGGCGCGCTGCTTTGACATGGTCGAGATCAACACTTCTTTCTACGGACACATCAAGCCGCACCTGGCCAAACTCTGGATGCGGAAAGCAGAAGCGGTGAATCCAAACTTCATGTTCACGGCCAAGCTGCATCGTTCTTTCACGCACAACCCAATGGCAGTGATGGAGCCCACTTCAGCCGCCTCGATCCGGCCGAACGACGAAGACGGGGTCCTGGCGCGCGAAGGGCTGGAAGCGCTGGCGGGAGAAGGGAAGCTGGGCGCGCTGCTCATCCAATTTCCAGTTTCATTCAAGAACACATCGCTGAACCGCGAATATGTCGAGCGCCTCATCCGACAGTTCATCGAATACCCGCGGGTGATCGAAGTGCGTCACGATAGCTGGGACAATCCGGAGACCATCCGCCACTTCAATGAGAAAAATGTGGCGTTCTGCAACATTGACCAGCCAGTGATCGGCCGTTCGCTAGAACCGACGGAACACGTGACTTCTCCAGTCGGCTACGTTCGTCTGCACGGACGAAATTATGACCAGTGGTTTGATGCCGACACGGGTGCTGACCGGTACAACTATCTCTACAGCGAAGCCGAGCTGGCCGGATGGAAGGACAAGATCGTCCGTATCGCCAGCAAAGCCGAAGTCACGTATGTAGTGACTAACAATCACTTCGAAGGCAAGGCCGGAGTGAACGCTCTGCAGCTCAAGAATATGATCACTGGACATCGCGTGAAGGCGCCGGAGCCGCTGCTGAAGCACTATCCAGAGCTGAGCAAGATTGCCGACCCGATCTACGACGACACAGCGAATCCGAACTTACCGCTGCTGGCTTGATGTAGGCGCGAGGGTCGCGTAGGGACAGGGGCCCTCGGCTGTCCGGCGGAGCAACGCTCCGCTCTAGGAGCCAGCAAAAAACAGTCGAGCATCGCTCGACCCAACAGCCGATGGCGGCTGTCCCCGCCGTGGTTTGTGATGATGGTTAGATTTTTGCAGCGAGTTCTTCTTTGGCGGCGTAGTGCGATTCCACATAGTCGTCGAGAATCTGGATGAATTCAGCGACGATCTTGTCGCCCTTCAGCGTGGTGAAGAGACGCCCATCCACATAAACCGGCGCCTTTGGTTCCTCGAAAGTTCCCGGCAGCGAGATGCCGAGGCTGGCATGTTTCGATTCGCCGGGGCCGTTCACTACGCAGCCCATGACTGCGACTTTCATCTCTTCGACGCCGGTGTAGCGTCCCTTCCACACGGGCATCTGGTCACGTAGATACGATTGAATCTGCTGCGCCATTTCCTGGAAGAACGTGCTGGTGGTGCGGCCGCATCCCGGGCATGCGGTTACCTGTGGGGTAAAGCTGCGAATGCCGAGCGACTGCAGAATCTGCTGTCCTACGCGGACTTCTTCGGTGCGATCTCCGCCAGGAGCGGGCGTGAGCGAGACGCGGATGGTGTCGCCAATGCCTTCCTGCAGTAGCACGCCCAGCGCGGCGCTCGATGCGACGATGCCTTTGGCGCCCATGCCGGCTTCGGTAAGTCCGAGATGCAGAGGATAATTGCAGCGCGCCGCCAGCGAGCGGTAGACATCAATCAGGTCTTGGACTCCACTGACTTTGGCGCTCAGGATAATCTGATCGGGACGCAATCCGTACTTCTCCGCCAGGCTGGCGGAATTGAGCGCACTCACAACCATCGCTTCCATGGTTACTTCACGCGCGTCCTTGGGTTCAGGCAGCAGCGAATTCTCGTCCATCATGCGTGTGAGCAGCGCCTGGTCGAGCGATCCCCAATTTACTCCAATGCGAACCGGCTTCTGGTTCTCGACCGCGACCTCGATCATGGTGCGGAAATTGTTGTCGTCCTTGCGCCCAATGCCGACGTTGCCGGGGTTGATGCGGTACTTGGCCAGGGCGCGGGCGCACTCGGGATACTTCTTCAGCAGGATATGACCGTTGTAGTGAAAATCGCCGATGATGGGGACGCAAACGCCCTGCGCCTCGAGTTGCTCGACGATCGGGGCGACTGCGGCCGCTGCCTCTTCATTGTTGACCGTGACCCGCACCAACTCGGACCCGGCTTTGGCCAGGGCGGCAACCTGCTTGACCGTCGAAGGAATATCGGCCGTGTCGGTGTTGGTCATTGACTGCACCACAACTGGTGCATCGCTGCCGATTCTCACGCCGCCGATCGAGCCTGTAACGGATTTCCTGCGATGAATGTCTGCCATGGGGAAGCTCTAGTTTAACACGGGGAGAGGAAGCGATCAGCCGCCAGCTCTCAGCTTTCAGCGCTTAAGGAACGCTGGTTCAATAGGTTAGCGTGAGTGCCATGGTTGATGACCCTAAGCCGCAGCCGGCGATGCCACTGTGTCGGCGCGCTGTGCCCCGGTCGGGATGACAGGTGTCAAGCTGAGGGCTGATGGCTGTCGGCTGTCTTTAAGGCATTCTCCCTGCTCATGCTGGGCAGCATCTTCAGAACGTCGTTGTAGATCACCATGACGGCAAACAGTACGAGGAAGACAAATGCCGCCTGGTAGATGCGTTCTTTGATCCTCAGGCTGATGTCGCGGCGGATTAGGCTCTCGACGAACAGCAGCAGGATGACTCCGCCGTCCATGATCGGAATGGGCAGCAGGTTGAAGATCCCGAGATTCAAGCTGATTCCGGCGGTCAGTTCCAAAAGCGGCGTCCAGCCTTTTTTGCTGGCTGCTTGGCCGGCGGCGCGTCCGATTCCGATCGGGCCCTCAATGGAGCGGATCGAAATCTTCCGCTGGATCATTTTTTGCACCAATTCGAGGATCAGAAGCGAACCCTGTTTGTTCTGTTCCACCGAACGGCGAAACGCGGCCGCAAACGGCAACGATGACACCTTCATGGGCGCGCTGCCGATGCCCACACGGTAGCGTTGATCGCCGCGAATGTCGGACAAAACCGGTTGTACCGTGAAGTTCAGCAACTGGCCGTCGCGCCGGACCGTGATCTGGATCGGCTTGTCCTGGCTGCGCTTCAAGCTCTCGATCATGGCTTCGAGGCCGGCAATCGGCTGTCCGTCCACGCTGACAATTTCATCGCCCAGCTTCATTCCAGCCTTTTCGGCCGGCATGCCAGGCTCCAGGTCGGTAATCGGGAAGTTCGGTTCCTTCGGCTCCCATCCCGCCGACCCCATCTGATTGGGACCGTAGGCTTCGGGCACGATGGTCTTGGTTATGATCTGGCCGGATCGTTCAATCGCGACGTCGAGGGGCTGGTTGGGGTTCAACGCTTCGCGCGAAATTACTTGTTCCCACGTCGGATTCTGTATGCCGTCAATGCGAACGATGCGGTCTCCGACCTCGATGCCGGCTTTCGCCGCCGGCGTATCCTGCAGTACCCATCCAATCACGGCGGGCTCGTCGAGCACCGCAGGATACTCGTAGTGCACCATGTAGACGCAGGTCAGCAGGCCGACCGCGAACAGAATATTCATGGCCGGACCGGCAATGGCGATGATGAAGCGATGCCATCGCGGGTGCGACATGAACTCGCCCGGATCGTTGGTGCGGGCGTCCATCGGGTTCTCGCCCGACATTTTTACGTAGCCGCCCAGCGGGATAGCTGCGATGCGGTAGTCGGTGTCGCCACGGCGGAAGCCAAACAGGCGTTTCCCGAAACCGATGGAGAAAACTTCCACCCGCACTCCCAGCAACTTGGCGGTCGCATAGTGGCCAAACTCGTGAATCAGGATCATGAATCCCAGAATCACGCCCAACCGAGAGCACGGCAATTAGAAATCCAGACATAATTATGATTTGTCCTACTTAACGCGCGTTGCGTTTGATGCTGACACCGGCACCGGCTGTGAGCCCCGCACGCGCTCGACTCTTTCGCGGGCCAGTTGCTGCGCCTCAGCGTCCGCTTCCAATACCTGTTCTATAGATTCCAACTTCCCCACTTCCGTTGCAGAAAGGACTTCCCGGATCACTTCAGGAATATGGTCGAAACCAATACGGCCCTGCAGAAAGGCTGCCACTGCCACTTCATCGGCGGCGTTGAGTGCAACCGTTTTCGCACCCCCGGCCTCCGCCGCTTCATACGCCAGACCCAGACAAGGGAATTTTTCCATATCCGGCGGCAGGAATTCGAGATGTCGTAAGTCCATGACCGGGAAATGCATAGCCGACGGAATGCGATCCGGATAGGTCAACGCGTAGAGGATGGGCAGGCGCATGTCGGTTACGGAAAACTGAGCAAGTATGCTGCCATCCACGAACTCGACCATGGAGTGAATTGTGGATTGCGGATGCACCATCACCTGCACCCGGCTGGGCGGCAAGTTGAACAAACGACAAGCCTCGATGACCTCAAATCCCTTGTTCATCAGGGTTGCGGAATCAATGGTGATGCGCTGCCCCATTTTCCACGTGGGATGGTTCAGGGCCTGGGCCACTGTGATCGAAGAAAATTGCGACTTTGGTGTGTAAAGAAATGGTCCTCCGGAGGCGGTCAGCCAGATACGCTCGACCTCTTCCATCCGTCCGCCGCGCAGGCACTGGTGGACTGCGTTGTGCTCGCTGTCGATGGGCAGAAGCGGCTTGCGCTGGCGACGCGCCTCGGCGGTGATCAATTCTCCGGCGGCGACCAGGCATTCCTTGTTGGCCAGTCCAACTGTTTTTCCGGCCTTGACCGCTTCGTACGTGGCTTTGAGTCCCGGCGACGCCCACGATCGCGCTGACCACAAAATCAACTTCCGGATGAGTCGCCACCCGGACAGCACCGGCCTGGCCGTGAACGACTTCAACGCCCTTCATTCCCGACGTCTGCAGGCGCGATCGCAGAATCTCCGCATCGACGGCGGTGGCCATGGAAATAAGTTTGGGTTTCCAGCGACGGACCTGCTCGAAGGCGGTGTCCACATTCTGCCCCGCCGCGAGAGCAATCACCTGGAAAAGCTTCGGGATAGGTTTCGACCACGCTCAACGTGCTGCGCCCAATCGAGCCAGTCGATCCCAGGATGGCAATACGTTTCATGAGCAAGAAATTCAGGTGGGGCGCAGCCAGGGGGGAGGCTTACTGCATCACGCGCCAAGCCGCATAGTACCACAGCAAGGGAGCGGCAAAGAGCAGGGCATCTACTCTGTCAAGCATGCCTCCGTGACCGGGAAGCAGCGTGCCTGAATCCTTTACCCCGGCGCCCCTCTTGATCAGCGATTCCACCAGATCGCCCAGCTGGGCGGCGATATTAATGGCCGCGGAAAGCAGGATGATCGGCCACAGCGGCGTCTTTCTCCAGGGCGAACAAGCCATCCTTCTTTTCGATCAGATGCGCATTCAGCAGCGCCGTGCTGATGGGCAACGCGTAGTTGTACAGGAGCATGCCCACGCCGACGCTTGCGATCATCGAGGCCAGCGCTCCTTCCCACGTCTTCTTGGGGCTGACGCGCGGCGACATTAAATGACGTCCCAGGGAACGTCCCACAAAATAGGCAAAAATATCGCCCGCCCACACCAGCAAAAGCAAGGTACAGCAACAGAAACGCCCCGGACGCCTGTTCCCGAATCTGCACCAGGCATCCCAGCGGCAGCGCAATATACGCAAACGCAAACGCCGAGGTCAGCGCCGCGGGAAATCCGGTGCTGAGATCGGCCCGCCTCATACCGATCACCAGAAAGACAAATGGCGCGATGGCCGCTACAAACACAGCACTGCCGGCAAACACAGAAGTAGACAGCAGCGGTGTCTCATGTCCGACATTCACCGCCAGGAACAGAAAGAACAAGCCAACAAAAATGTAGGTCGGCCAGTGAAACGGCCGGATCTTGTAGGCCTCCGAAATTTTCAGCAGTTCCTGGACCGCCAGCAACGCAACCAAGGCCGCAACCAAAGCCACCACCGGCACCGGCGCCCGCAGCACCAGCAGCAGGACGATCGGAATCAGAAGTACCGCGGTGAGGATTCGTTTCAGCAGTTGCAAGCCGTCTTAGCTCCGGCCCGTCTTGGATGGGTGTGAGTGAGAGCTGTGGCCGTTGGCGGCATTTCCCGCCAGGCCCGCCGTAACGCCGTTCGCGCTTCTGATATTCCGCGATGCCTTCCAGCAGGTGCACTCCGCGGAACTCAGGCCACAAGGTCGGAGTGACATAAATTTCGGCGTAGGCGAGCTGCCACAGCAGGAAGTTGCTCAGCCGCATTTCTCCGCTGGTGCGAACCACCAGATCGGGATCAGGCAGGTGCCGTGTGTACAGATTCTGCGACACTGCGTCTTCATCAATGTCGAGATGGTCCAGACCGCCGTTGCGGGCAGCGGCGTCAACGATAGATCGAAACGCATCCACCAGTTCCGTGCGCGCGCTGTAGTTAAGCGCCAGGGTCAGCACCATGCCGGTATTGCCCGCGGTCGCGTCGCGCGCCCAGCCCATCTTTTCCTGCACCGATGGCGGAAGCTCGTGCTGGCGCCCGATGTATTCCAGCCGGATGTTGTTCTTGTTGAGCGTGGGGACTTCCGCCTTGAGATAGCGGCACAGCAGGCCCATCAGGAAATCGACTTCGCCGCGGGGACGCTTCTTCCAGTTCTCTTCCGAAAACGCATACAGCGTGAGCCAGGGAATCCCGATGCGCGCTGCGGTCTCGACGGTGGAGCGCACCGATGTGACTCCGGCGCGGTGTCCGGCCATGCGCGGCAAGTGGCGGCGTTTCGCCCAGCGGCCGTTGCCGTCCATGATGATGGCGATGTGTTTCGGGAGCCGTGCCGGATCAAGCCGTTGGTACACTTCAGCTTCCTTGCGATCCAGCCCGGCAGGAATCGTCGCTTGCAAGCTAACCTCTGCTGTTTCAAGAAGCTAACACAGGGTGACGGTGGTTGCAATGACACCAAAGGTGGCAGCGTGACAGCACCGGCAACGGCCCTGTAGAGAAGGGTCTTCGACCCGTCGGGCCGAGCGAAGCTCGGCAGTTTTTCCTGTGTATTATTACGCTAAGTAGGCTTAGTCATTCCGAACCGGCTTCAGCCGGTGAGGAATCTGCTGCAGCCACCGCCCTTGCTTTACAGCCACCAGCCTTCCAATTATCCTCCCGCCCATGAACCGACGCAGATTCCTCCAAGCCACCGCAGCCAGCGCCGCCTCTCTCGCCTTTTCCCGAAACTCGTTCGCCGCCGACAACCCTGACCTCGCCATCATCCAAAAAGAAATCGAAAAACGCCACGACGAATCCGTGCAGCGCCTGCAGCAGTGGATTCGCCAGCCTTCGATTGCCGCCGAGCACCGCGGTATGGACGAGGGCTGCGACCTCGCCATGCACATGCTGCGCGACGCCGGCTTCGGGCAGGTCACGAAAATTCCCACCGACGGTCAGCCCGGCATTTTTGCCACGCTCGACGCCGGCGCGCCGCGAACCCTCGGTATCTATTTCATGTATGACGTCAAGCAGGTCGATCCTGCCGAGTGGTCGTCGCCGCCCTTCGAGGCCGCCATCATCGAAAAGCCCGGCCTGGGCAAAGCGGTGATCGGACGTGGAGCTGTAAACCAGAAAGGTCCGGAGGCTTCCTTCCTGGCGGCGCTGCACGCGATTCGCGGCTCCGGCCGCAAACTTCCCGTGAATCTTGTGTTCGTGGCGGAAGGCGAAGAAGAAATCGGCTCGCCGCACTTTCCGCAGATCGTACGTCGTCCCGAGGTGCTGGCGGCGCTGCGCAAATGCTCAGGCGTTTACATACCCTCGGCCGAGCAGGACCTCGACGGCAAAGTCACGATGACGCTCGGCGCCAAGGGCGTCATTGAACTCGAACTGGTTTCGAGCGGCGAAAAATGGGGACGGGGTCCGCGAAAAGATGTTCACTCCAGCCTGAAAGCCATGATTGATAGCCCGGCGTGGCACCTGGTGGAGGCTCTTTCTACGCTGGTCTCACCCGACGGAAACACTCCCGCGATCGACGGGTTCGCCGACAAGGCCCGTCCGCTCTCCGCCGCGGAAAAGAAGATGATCGCTGAAGCTGCCCGCCGCCTGGATGAGAGTGTCGCGAAGAAGCAGTACGGCATCGAGCACTGGATACACGACGTCAGCTACCAGGAGGCACTGGAGCTGCTGCAATCGCGTCCGACGGTGAATATCGAAGGCCTGGTCGGCGGCTACACCGGGCCGGGCGGCAAGACAATTCTTCCGCATCGGGCGGTCGCCAAGCTCGACCTGCGCCTGGTGCCGGACATGAAAGCCGACGAAGCTCTGGCCGCACTCAAGGCCCACCTGGCCAAACGCGGCTTCGGCGATATCGAAGTCAACATGACAGGCGGCTACGACCCGAACAGCACTTCGGCTGATGCGCCGCTGATCCGCGCCCAGGTGGCGTTCTATCGCGGCCAGGGGATTGATCCGATAGTCCTGCCGCGCAGCGCCGGATCGTGGCCGGGATATGTTTTCACCGGCGATCCGCTGCACCTGCCCGCGGGACATTTCGGCATGGGCCATGGCAGCGGCGCGCATGCGCCCGATGAGTATTTCGTGATCGAATCGAAGAATCCAAACGTGCAGGGAATCGACGGCGCGGTGCTCTCGCACGTCGAATATCTGTACCAAGTGGCGACGATTTGAGACCGCGTAGGGGCGGACGCTACGACCGCCAGCCGAGCGAAGCTCGGAAACCCCGCTTCGGTCGCACCGGCTGTGTAGGGACGGATCTCCGACCCGTCCAGGCCGAGCGCAGCTCGGCAGGGTTGGTGCAATGTCTCGTATGCCGGTTGTGACTGTTCGGGACGAATTGCCCGCTTTGCCGAGCTCCGCTCGGCCGGACAGCCGAGGGACGGCTGTCCCCACGTGGTTTGTGGCGATCCACACACGCGGGCGAGGCGCCCGCGACCACACGGACCGCTCTACTGCGACTTCTTCGGGCACGACTGCCAGCTCCAGCTTTTCCGTCCAGCGCAGTACCGTCAGCGAATTGCTGACGCCGACCCGCGCGTCCGTCAGCAGGCGATGCAAGTCGTCTACGCCGGCCACGGGCTTGCCATCGAGCGCAACGATCACGTCACCTTCGCGCAGCCCTGCTTTCTGTCCCGGACTGCCGGCGGTCACGGAAATCACGACCACACCAGTCTCCTGCGGCAGGTTGTAGAAACGCACCAGGCGCCGATGCAGAGGCGTGGTCTGGGCCTCGACGCCGATGTAGCTGCGCCGAATTCTGCCTTCCTGCAGCAGACGTCCAGCCACAAACTTGGCGGTGTTGATTCCGATGGCGAAGCACAGTCCCTGCGCGCCCATGATGGTGGCGGTGTTCACGCCGATGACCTGGCCATCGGAGGTCACCAGCGGGCCTCCGGAGTTGCCCGGGTTGAGCGAAGCGTCGGTCTGGATCACGTCGTCGATCATCCGTCCGGAGTAGGAACGCAGCGACCGTCCCAGCGCGCTCACCACGCCGGCCGTCACCGTGTACTGGAAGCCGTAGGGATTTCCAATCGCAATCGCCAGTTGTCCCACGCGCAACTTCTGCGAATCGCCCAGCGGCGCGGCCACCAGGTGGGGTGCATCGTTATCGGGTATGTCCACGCGCACGACCGCCAGGTCGGTGGCTGGATCGTCGCCGATGGTGTGGCAGGAAAGCGCCGCCCATCGGCAAAGGAGACTTGAATTCGCGTGGCCTCGTGCACCACGTGGCTATTGGTGAGAATCAGGCCGTCGGGAGTGAACACGAAACCGGAGCCGCCGCCCTGCCGCTCGCGGGGCTCGCCGGAGCGGCTTTTGCCCGCCTGCGCGACATCAATCTTGACTACGGACGGGCTGAGCTTCTCGGCGGCGCCCACGACCGCCTGCGAGTAGGCATCGAGCAAGGCGGAATCGTTCAGCGGGCTAGCGCTCGGAAGTCTGGACCGCTGGTTCGGAATAATTCGCAACAGAAAAGGGAATTACTTCTTGGTTCATGTCTGCTAGATGAAAGAAAGAATGTTTGGGATTCAGCGCACGTCGCTCAAGCCAGCTGTCATCCTGAGCGCAGGATTGCTTCGTACGCAGCTAATCGTACGAATGGACGACCCTTCAGCTGCTGCAGCGTAGCCGGTCTGGGCGGCGAAGCCTATCGCCTGAAAGTGTTCGTGGAACGATAGGGGTCCTTCGACTCCGTCAAGACCGACTCGCACCCAGAATCGATTGGCTATTGCTCAGGATGACATGTTATTGTTTGGGACGCAGGCGGGTGGCGGCAGTGGGCAGAATGCAGGCGTTCGAAGCATCCGCCAGCGATTGCTGCAGGGCCGCGCCCACGATGGAAAGTTCTTCCGGCCTCATCAGGCGCTGCATGCCCTCGAACAGTTCGCGTTCTTCCTTGCGAATGTGGGACGCCAGTTTCTCCACCAGGGCCTGCAATCCGGCCACATGCAATTTGCGAGCGGCGGCGCGCGAAAAGAAATCACGCAGCAAAATGTGGCCGGTGACAAGTTCCTGGACCAGAGGTTGCAACTCCGGAAAGCGCGCGGCCACCGGAAACAACTCTTTTTCTTCGGCGGCAAAATGAAAGGTGATCTCCTGTTCGAAGATCTGCTGAATCTCCGCCTGCCATGCTTCCAGATCGACCCCGCCGGCCTGGATGGCGCGATCCAGGCGCACACACAGCGCCAGGCAGTGCTGGTGCTGGTGGGAGAGAGGAATCAGGTTCTTGTCTCGAAGCATGTTTATCTATTTTCCGCGCAGCCCAGCCTGAGCGCAACCGTAGCCGCGCCACGGCTGGTGACGCTCGTCACTTTAAGATGAGAGGGAACTGGGAGGTGGATTCAGGCGCTGGCGGTTACGGCCTGGCGCCGCTTCCTTTACCGCCGGCCGCAGGGTCAGCCAGTCGGTGCGCACGCTGTCCCATTCCTGGATCAAAATTCCGTAGGACTCGAAGAACTGGCGGATTCGTGGGCGCTCCCAGCCGACCGTTTCCTCCAGGATGGGTCCCAGAACCGCGAGGGCGTTGGTGCTGAGGACCGTCCTGCCGCGCGATCTGAGAGATGTGCTTGGCTTCCGACACCGCGATGGTGAATCCGTCGCGCATTTTGACGTGCAGCATCACGTTGATGTCCGAGCTGCCGTCGCCGGTGTAGATGATGTGGTCCGGCCCGATCTGCAACTCGGCCTGCAACTGGTCGAGCGCCGCCACTTTGCCATAGCCGGCGGTCGCGCGCACCAGGCTTTCGATCTCGCCCGCGGCGTTGTAGATGAATTCGGTTCCGTAGATGTGGTCATGCGGAACGATGCCCTCGAGCGCCGACTGAATGACCTCCACCGGAGACGCGGAGAGAACGTAGAAGTCGAAGTGATAGCCATCCACTCCGTTCTTGAGCACCTGATAGAGCAGTTCGATATTCTCTTTCAGGCGGATGGTCTTGCCGACTTCGTACAGATGCTGCTTGCGCACTTTCTTGCGGAACTCGGGATCATGCAGCAGCAGATAGGACAACTCCGCCCCCTGCTGCACCAGGTTCAGCTTGGCCATGCCCTGCGCCTTACGCTCAAATTCCGCGGTCGGAATGCCGACCAGTTCGCTCAACACATAGCCGGAATCGTCGAAAGTAAGGGTCTGGTCAAAATCACTGGCAAAAAGGTAACGCTTCAAAGGTTTCTCACTCATATGCAGATTAGATTCCCCCAGGGTCCCGAATGGCCCATAAATAACATCGATAGGAAGCATTACCAAAGTGATACTGCGCGTAAAGGCGGAATGTGGGCGCGAGCGTCCTCGCTCGTGCGCGGCGCAACTGGCTCGTCCGAACGTCTCCCGCCCGTGTCTCTCCAAAAGACGGAGAGACGAGGACGGGGCACCCTGCCGGGCGTGTTGCCAGAAGGCGAGCGCACCCATGCCTGTCGTGCCTTTACTAATCTGCTCCCACAACATTGAGAATGGATATATCGCTAAACAGGGCAACAGGAGCAGGTTTAACTATGGCAGCTACCGGGGAACTCATCCGTCTCATCAACTACGTCGACGACATCAACACCACGCTCCGCCGCATCAGCGCCTCCATCCCGCTGATGGAAGCCGATGAGCGCAAGCGTCTCGCCGAGAATATTCGCTCCGCCAGCACCAACCTGAACTCTGTCCTGGGACAACTGGAAAAGGGGCAGTAGTGGCCGAGGTGACGTCGGACCATCGCCGTCATCGGCGCTGGCCGCGTGGGCCGAGGCATCGCGCAAGCTGGCGGCCCGGGGCGGCTATCGCACGATTCTGGAAGACTTGCTGCCCAACGCCCTGCGCCGGGCGGAGAGCGAAATCCGTAGTCCAGCTTGACCGGGCGGTGGAGTCAGGCGGGGTTTCCGCCGACGCCGCCAATGCCGCTTTTTCCCGTCTGGAATTTGCCGGCAGTGTCGAAGACGCGGCCCGCCAGGCCGACCTGGTCATCGAGGCCGTCCCGGAAGAACTGGAATCGAAGATCGAGATCTTCACCCTGCTCGACAAGATCTGCCGTCCCGGCACCATCCTGGCTTCCCATCTTTCCTCTCTCAGCATCACCGAGATTTCCCGCGTCACCTATCGCGCCCGGAATTGTTTGGGCATGCGCTTTCGCGGAACCGGTGGACCGCGAGAAGAGGCTGGAGATCATTCGCGGCCAGGAGACCGACGACGATACGGTCGCCACCGCGGTGGAAGTGGGAAGGCGCATGGGGAAAGAGACAGTCGTGATCGAGGACGCCGCTACTGGGCGCGACTTGAGGGTCTGCCACTTGGCAGTTAATAATTGACAATGTGGCAGTCCCCGGATACCCTTGAAATCATGGGCCATGTTGGACTAGACCGGCCAGCCGGAGCTGCCCGGCCGGGCTCATCACGCCAGCCGCTACGATACCGATTGCGCGGCAGCACTCTAGGCCTGACCGCGGCCAATCCCGCCGAACTGATTCAGCAGCTGGAGCGCGGCTTCTCCTTCAAGACCTTGCAGACGTTCGAATCGCGCAGCGGTCTTGCCTTGTCGCGGCTGGCGGCCACGATCGGAATTCCGGAGCGAACCCTGGCCCGACGCAAGGTTTCCCGCAGACTGACTCCGGATGAATCGGAGCGGCTGCTCCGCATCTCCGCCATATTCGAAGACGCGGTGGATTTATTTGAAGGCGACGTGGCGGCCGCCGTGAACTGGCTGAACACTCCCGCGCAAAGCGCTCGGCGATCGGACTCCTCTCGCCTACGCCCGCACCGAGCCCGGAGCCCGTGAGGTCGAAAACCTGATCGGACGGCTGGAGCACGGAATCTTTTCGTGATCGTCACCGCCTGGCGAATTACCAAGCGAAAGCACGCCAGGAATGCCTTTACCGGGGAAGGCGCACGCGAGTTTGGCGGGCGCTGGAACAATCCCGGAACCGCCATCGTCTATACCGCCCAGTCGCAATCTCTTGCGGCCCTGGAGATGCTGGTCCATCTTGATTCGTCGGAGCTGCTGGCAGAAGTACGTGCTGATCGGAGTGGAGTTCGACCAGTCGCTGATCAGGCCAGTTGAGCTCACGGCGCTGCCCAGGCACTGGAGGTCAGATCCTCCACCGCCGGAAGTTCGGTCCATCGGCGATGACTGGGTGCATGCTGGAAGTTCGGCGGTACTGCAGGTGCCGAGTGCCCTGGTCCCGGGAGAGAACAATTTTCTGCTGAATCCCGCACATCAGGACTTTGCCAGGTTGCGCTTCGGCAAGCCGCTGGCTTTTCGCTTCGATCCTCGTTTGAAGGAGGTAATGCTGGCGTTCTAGCTCTTGGCCGTCCTTAGCTCTCTAGCCACGGTCCCATGCGGGATTCAAGCTAGATCGACTAGAAGGCTCACAGAAGCCACACAACGACTACTTGTTGATGTCCTCCTTCGCTTCCAGCCGCTTGGCGAATGCCTGTAACGGTTGCTTTTGCCCGTCGGGCGCGCCGGCCACCGCTGTGTTCATTTCTTTGGCCGCGTTGGCGAAGTCGCCCTGCGCGGAATACATGCGCGACAAGCCTACGTGCACGATCCACTGATCAGGATTCTTCTTGGCGTTGTCGCGGAAGATGGCAAATGCCTCGGCTCTGCTTGCCGTCAATTTGCAACTGGCGGGCATAGCTGTGCATCTGGATGGCATTGGCCATGGCGAGCGCCTTGTTTCGCGCCGTCGTGGCTTCGTCTTTCCGGCCCAGGGCGTCCAGCACCTTGCGATTTGGTCATGAAGTTGTCGTAGCGCGCTTCATTCTGGATCGATTTGTCGGAATACTTCAGCGCTTCTTCGAGATCGATCTTTTCCTGGAGCAGGTAGTTGGCCGCGTCGTCCCATCCCTCCCACGCGTATTGGGCCAACCCGCGAAGCTGGTTGTGCAGGTTCTGCGCCACGATTTCGTGGGTGTTGACGCCGACCTTGAAAGGAACCGCGACCTTCTCCCAGCGCAGCGTGACCACGGAGGAATCCGGATTCACATCGTCGAAGTCGTAGGTCGAGCGCTTCGTGAAACTCGGTGGCCTGCGGCTTCACCGTGACCCGCAGCGCGTCTTCGGCCTGGTCGTAGGTGAAGCTGCCCCAGGAAGTTGAATTTTTGGAGAAGATGACGGTCCACTCGTTTTCTCCGGGAATCATGTGCAGGCCGTAGGTTCCCTTGGGCAGCGGCTTGCCCTCGATGGTCACCGGATCGGTGAACTTGATGGTCGTATTTTCGTTGGCTCCGGCACGCCACACCTGGCCGTAAGGCACGAGGCCGCCCCAGACTTTGCGCTTGTTGACCACCGGACGGTGATAGTTGATGGTGACATCGGTGATTCCAATGCGCTGCGTCACCACGGCATGCTGGCTGGGCCGCGGCAGATCCAGAAGGAACGACTGCGCCATGACCCAGCGACCCGAGCAGCAGCAATCCTTCGATCGCAAACAGAACACGCACAAGCAGTTTGAACACGGTGCAAACCTCCCAATCGGAATTGTTTTTGCAGTGAAAACCGAAGCGGGCCCGGGACGAATCAGAACGGTCGGTTAGACGCCACGCCTCCGGCCTGGTTAGCACTCGCGGCTGCGGCGTGGCGGCAGCCGGAAAAATGGGGCTATCCTTTCGCCCTGCAACACGGTCTAAAGACTGCTGGCAGCAAAATTGTGGGAACCAGCGCGGCCTGCGCAGCGTAATAGACATAGAGCTTGAGGCGGGCTGGAGCCCGGCGCTCACCGTCCAGGTTCTCTCGAGCGGTCAGCAGACACGATAAGCTTATGAACGTGCTTTTCGAGATCGTTCGCCAGTCTCTGGCCACGCTGTGGGCGCACAAGCTGCGCTCGTTTCTGACCATGTTCGGCATCGCCTGGGGCGTGGGCTCGCTGCTGCTGCTGGTGGGATTGGGAGAGGGCTTCCGCAGCGGGCAGGTGCGCAACCTGGCGACCCTCGGCCAGGACATCATGTTCATCTTTCCGGGAAGGATTCCGGCGGTGGCGGGCAGCCTGCAATCCGGCCAGACCTATCACTTTACCTACGAAGATTACCTCGCCATCCGCAATGAGGCCCACACTTTGCGCTTCGTGTCTCCGGTGATCAATCGCGAGGACATTCGCGCGGTCAGCGACTACGGTTCGACCAACGGCCAGGTATTCGGAGTGACTCCGGAATATAACCAGATTCGCACCGTGCCGGTCGGCACCGGCCGCTGGCTCAATGACGAGGACAACACCGAACACCGACGGGTCGCGGTGGTCGGTTGGGAGCTGCTGAAGAATGTCTTCCCCGGACGCCCCGCCGTGGGCGCAACCATGCTGCTGAATGGCATTCGCTTTGACGTGATCGGAGTGCTGGCCAAGGTAGGGAAAGACGGCAACAACGGCACCAACGCGCGCATCTTCGTTCCGGTCGAGACCATGCGCAATCTGTTTCCCCTGAAGCAGGAGAATTCCGAGAGCGCGCTTTCCTTCATCAACTACCGGCCGCTGATCAAGGCCGAGCACATGCGCTCCAAAGAGGAAATTCACCAGATCATCGCCCGCCGCCACGGCTTCGATCCCAAGCTGGAAGATGCCTTCGAAGACTGGGACACCATTGAGAACTCGCAACGCGTGGACAAGATATTCGATGCCATGGATTATTTTCTCGGGGTGGTGGGCTTCGTGACTCTGGCCCTGGGCGCGATCGGCATCGTCAACATCATGCTGGTCTCGGTGGCCGAGCGCACCCGGGAGATCGGCCTGCGCAAGGCGTTGGGCGCCACTTACAAGAATATTCTGACCCAGTTCTTCATCGAAGGCGCTTTTCTCACCGTCTTCAGCGGGGGAATCGGGCTCTTGATCGCGACGGCGTTCGTCACCGCGCTGGCCCAATTGCCCGCTCCGCAGGGATTTGACACGCCGCGCATCGTGCCCATGTCGGCCCTGGCCGCCATCCTGTCGCTGGCGATTGCCGGCATCGTGGCTGGAATTTATCCGGCGCGCAAGGCGGCGCTGCTGGCTCCGGTCGAAGCCATGAGGCAGGAGTAGCCGTGATCCACGAGCTTGGAACCCAGGCCTATAGCGCGCTGCGCCACAACAAGCGACGCAGCATCCTCACCATGCTGGGCATGGCCTGGGGCATCGCCACCGTGGTGCTGCTTCTGGCCTATGGCGCGGGCTTCGAGCGCGGTTTGTGGGCGGCGTTCCGCTCCTTCGGCACCAACCTGGTCTTCGTGTTTCCCGGCCGCACCTCGCATCAGGCGGGCGGCACCAAGGCGGGAAGCGAAGTCCGTCTCACGGTCAAAGATCTGGACTACATCCGCGACGAAGTGCCTCTGCTCAAGCGGCTTTCGCCCGAAGTGTTCAAGCAGATGCACCGTGGCCTGGGGCACGCGCAGCGCCAGCTACGGGGTGAGCGGCGTGTACGCGAATTACGCCCGCATGCGCCGCATGGAATTCGCCGAAGGCGCTCCCTTCGGCGAGGCCGAGGACTTCACCCACGCCCGCGTCGCTTTTATCGGAGCCGACGCCAAGAAGAAGCTTTTTTCCGGCCAGAATGCGATCGGCGAGAGCATTCGCGTGGACGGCATCTCCTACCAGATCGTCGGCATTCTGAAACACGTCATCAACAACAGTGACGACAACCTGAACGAGCACATCTACGTGCCCTTCAGCGCCATGAGCGATCTCAAAGACACCTACTACCTGAACTCGATTGTCATGGAATACGAGGGCGACAACGCCAAGGTGGTCAAGGCGCTGCGGCAATCGATGGCCTTCCATCACAACTTCGATCCCAAGGACGAGCGGGCCGTTTTTCTTTTCGACGTGTTCTCTGACCTGCTCGACCTGCGCGTGATCACCACCGGGATCAAGATTCTGCTCGGCTTCATCGGCCTGCTCACGCTGGGAATCGGCGGCGTGGGGCTGATGAACATCATGCTGGTTTCGGTGACCCAGCGGACCCGCGAGATCGGCGTGGAAAAAGCCCTGGGCGCGCATCGCTGGCACATCCTGTTCCAGTTCCTGGCGGAAGCCATGGTCATCACTGCGCTGGGCGGATTGCTGGGCGTGGCTTTCGCCTACCTGGTCTCGTGGTCCGTGCCCTCGCTGACCCTGTGGAGCGCATTTCAGGAAGGCGCCGACGAAGGCGATATTCACCTGACCATCGACGCCGCCACTCTCATCTGGTCCACGGGCATTCTCAGCTTCGTGGGCATCATCAGCGGCATGCTGCCCGCCATCAAAGCCGCAAAGCTCGATCCCATCGAAGCCCTGCGATACGAGTAAACTGAGAACTGAGATCCAAGAACTGAGATCTGAAAATCAGACCTCCAGACCAGCACAAATCGGTTTGCGGAATCGGCTCATCAGAGCGGCGGGCGAGGGCGCCCGCTCCACACAAACCGAAACTCCCGTTAGAATCATCAGGTGACCGATGACGCAAACCCGCGGCTCGAACGTGTTCTGGCGCAACTGAAACTCTACGAGCATCCCGCTGCTCGATTTTTCTGCCCGGGCCAAGGGCGAAGGCGGTGGAAGTCATCATCGACTTCAAGAATGCCGCCGGTCCCGGTGCATACCTACTACTTCGAACTTCATCCCCGGGACCTTGATCATCCTCAGTTCGAGTGGGAATTTCAGCGCCAGCTCTACGACTGCCTGCACGACTACATGGTCGAGATGTTCATCCGCACGCCCCAGGACCGGGCGGAGCGCCAACGGACGGGCTTGTGAGCCTGCGCCACATCATCGAACAGGAAATCGGCGAGCACGGGCCCATCCCGTTTTCGCGTTACATGGAGCTGTGCCTGTACCATCCCGAGCTGGGCTACTACTCGCGCAACGCCGAGCAGTTCGGCAAGGCCGGGGACTTTTACACCTCGAGTGACGTGCACGCCGTCTTTGGACGTCTGCTGGCGCGCCAGTTCGAAGAAATATGGCGGGCCCTGGGCTCACCACGCGGAGATTGAAATCCTGGAACTCGGCCCCGGCCGCGGACTGTTTGCGCCAGGACGTGCTCGACCTGGTCGGAGAAGAAGTTTCCCGAGTTCTTTCACGCCCTGCATTACTCGCTGGCGGAACGATCGCCCAAATTGCGTGACCGGCTCAGGGGCGTGCTGGCGGGATTTTTGGAGAGTGGTAAAGCGTCCTCAGTTTCCGAGAATGCAACAGAGAAGATCTCCATCAGAGGCTGAAAGCCCTGGTTTTCGGATGCGTCAGGCGGCACGGCTGAAGCCGTGCCCTCCCGCGACAACGCCGATACTTTCTACGCTCGTGACTGACCAGACTCGGGAGGGCACGACTTCAGCCGCGCCAGCCAACGCCATGGAGGAGCGGGCTTTAGCCTCTGAGGTTCCGGTCATCGTTTTCGCCAACGAATTCTTCGACGCGCTTCCGGTTGAGATTCTCAGCTCAAAAGGAGCTCGCTTCGCATCTCCGCTCGAGGACGGACGCTTCGTCGAAATCTGGGTTCCGCCCTCCGCGGAAGAATTGGAATTTCTCGACCGCTACGGTGTGCATCCCGAGCCGGGAGAGCGCATCGAGGTTCCGCTGCTCGCGTCATCGCTACATGGCCAGCCTTGCCGCATCGATGCGCACAGGGGATGATCATCGCGGTCGACTATGGCTACACCCGCCAGGAGCAGCTTGCCGGCCGCCATCGTGGAACTCTGATGGCATATCGTCAGCACTCCGCCGCCCCAAATCCCTACGAAGCTCCGGGCGAGCAGGACCTCACGGCGCATGTGAACTTCACCGCTCTCTCGGCGGCAGCGGAAGAGAACGGCATGCAGGCGCAGCCGCTTCTGACCCAGTCACAATTCCTGATGGGAATCGGAGAGACGCAATCAATTTGCCGACGCCTTCGAAGACTGCCGCCTGCCCCAGGAGCGCGCCAAGGTCGCCCTGCAGCTCAAGCACCTGGTAACGCCGGCCGGCATGGGCGAAAGTTTCCACGTTCTGGTGGCGTCGAAGGGCCTCGCGTCGGAGCAAGTTGAAGGATTGAGCGGGTTGTCGTTCGCCAAGAGCAGGCTCTAAGCATGGCATGAGTAGAAATCCTCTCCTGAACAAGAATCTTTCATGCGACAAATTGGTTCGGGAAGTGCGTCGGAACATCTATGAAACAGCTGGCAGAACCGCGGCAGGAATGGAAGGAGTGAAGAATGAAAAACGAAGCCCGGCCTCCTTCATGGAAAATCCTGCTGGCGTTCGCCATCATTTACTTCGTCTGGGGATCGACGTTTCTGGCGATCCGCATCGGCGTCCATGAAGTGCCGCCGTTCCTGCTGGCGGCGGTGCGTTTTTTCACCGCCGGCCTGGTCCTGTATGCCTGGTTGCGGCTGAAGGGCACGCCGGCGCCCAGCCGGCGAGAGTGGGTCTCGGCTTCCGCGCTCGGAGCGCTGATTTTCTTACTCGACTACGGCTGCCTGTTCTGGGCCGAACAGCGCGTGCCTTCCGGAGTGGCGGCGGTGGTGCTGGCGACCATTCCGGTATTTATCACGCTTCTGGAAATCATTTTCCTGCGCACGCAGAAGCTCACCGTCAGGCTCGGACTGGCACTCGCCGTGGGCATTCTGGGCGTGGCGGTCCTGATGAACCAGTCTTTTTCTTTGGGCGAGGCGCCCATCGATCGCGCCGGCGCGCTGGCCTTGCTGGTCGCCTCCGCCACCTGGTCGATTGCGACGATCCTTACTCGCCGCCTTCCGCTTCCGGCGTCGAAGCCGATGAGCGCGGCCGCACAGATGCTCACTGGAGGAGCGCATGCTCTTCGTGCTGGCAGCAGTGTCACACGAGTTCGCGGGATTTCGAGTGCAGGCAGTCTCCCGAAACGCGTGGTTCGCTCTGATTTACCTGATCATCGCGGGTTCGATTGTGGGCTTCACGGCTTACGTCTGGTTGCTGCACTACGAGTCGCCGACGAAAGTGGGAACGTACGCCTACGTGAATCCGGTGGTGGCAGTGTGCCTGGGATATTTTTTCGGCGGGGAAGCGGTCGGGGCGCGCACGCTTCTGGGGACGTTACTGGTTCTGGTGAGCGTGGTCACGATAACTACGACGAAGAAGGTTGCGGCGAGCACGAACCTTGAGGGCAATGAGGCGGTGGCTGAATTGAGAGCTGCCAAGGCAGAGCAGTGAGACTCGCTAGAACCGTGTGGGGCCGGGTCTTTGACCCGGGCAGGCCGAGCCAAGCTCGCCAGGGCCATCAGAGAACGGCGGGCGGATGCAAACGTCGAGCTGCGCTCGACCCGAGCGGGTCGGAGCCCCGCCCCCACGCGGCCCTCTACGGCCGCGTCATCTTCTCCGGCTTCATCAGCTGATCGAACTCTTCGCCGGTGAGATACCCAAGCTTCAACGCCGCCTCGCGCAGGCTGCTGTGTTCGACGTGGGCGGTGTGGGCGATCTTGGCCGCCTTGTCGTATCCAATCTTCGGGGTCAGCGCGGTCACCAGCATCAGCGAGTTCTTCAGATGCGCATCCACCTTGGCGCGATCCACCTCGATGCCCTTGAGCATGTACTCGACGTATCCGTGGCAGGCGTCGGTGATCAACGTGACCGAGTGCAGGAAGTTGTAGATGATCACCGGCTTGTAAACATTCAGCTGGAAGTTGCCCTGCGAGCCGGCGAATCCGACGGCGGCCGTGGCGCCATGGACCTGCACGCAGACCATGGTCATGGCTTCGCACTGCGTGGGATTCACCTTGCCGGGCATGATCGACGATCCGGGCTCGTTCTCCGGGATGATGAGTTCACCCAGGCCGGAACGCGGACCGGAAGCCAGCCAGCGGATGTCGTTCGAAATCTTCATCAGCGATGCGGCCAGGGTTTCCATCGCGCCCTGGGCAAAGACGATTTCGTCGTGCGCCGAAAGCGCCGCGAATTTGTTGGGATGGGAGCGGAAGGGAAGTCCGGTAAGTTCGGCGATCTTCTTCGCCGCGCGCTCGGCGAATTCCGGATGCGCGTTCAAGCCCGTGCCCACCGCGGTCCCGCCGATGGCCAGGTCGTAGAGCCCGTCGAGCGCCTGCTCCAGGCGCTTGATGTCGCGCTCCAGCAGGCTGGCCCAGCCGCCGAATTCCTGTCCGAAGGTCAGGGGCACGGCGTCCTGCAGGTGGGTGCGTCCGATCTTGACTATGTCGTTGAATTCTTTTGCCTTGGCCGCAATCGCATCGTGCACGGTCTGGATGGCCGGAATCAGCGCGTTCTTCACCCGCTCCGCGGCCGCGATGTGCATGGCCGTGGGGAAGGTGTCGTTCGACGACTGCGACATGTTGACGTCATCATTGGGATGAATCGGCTTCTTCGATCCCATCTCGCCGCCCGCCAGTTCGATGGCGCGGTTGGCGATGACCTCGTTGACGTTCATGTTGGTCTGGGTGCCGCTGCCGGTCTGCCAGATGCGCAGAGGAAACTGGTCGTCGAGCTTGCCGGCGATGACTTCGTCGGCGGCCTGCACGATGAGCTTGGCTTTGTCGGCGGGAAGCTTGCCCAGGTCCTGGTTCACCAGCGCGCAGGCCTTCTTCAGGATGCCAAAGGCGCGAATCAGCTCCGGCGGCATGGTGTCGCGGCCAATGTTGAAATGCAGGAGCGAGCGCTGCGTCTGCGCGCCCCAGTAGACGTGGGCCGGGACTTCGATTTGTCCCATGCTGTCGGATTCAGTGCGAGTCTTCGGTTTAGCGGGCGCTGCCATGTGTGTTCCGTGCGGATTAGAGCAACCGGAAATTATAGCGCGGACGAGCAGTGCGATAGCGGAGGCGAATCTTTGCGTCTTGCGGCCTTTGCGCCTTTGCGGTTAAAGATCTTGACCGCAAAGGTCGCAAGAGAATCCGCAAAGGTCGCAAAGGAATCCATTTCCGCGCTATTTTGTGCCGATCACCACGTTGAAGAATGTCGGCGGCAAGGGATGATTTTCGACCGAGCTGTAACCCGCGTTGCGCAGCATGCGTTGATGTTCAGCAAAGGTATAGGCGTCGCCGCCCGGAGTTCCGGCGAGCATGGTCAAGCTGAAATGCGCCGGGACGGGAGGGGACACGCGGTCTTCGTTGGGAACAAATTCCAGAATGACCGCACGTCCACCTGGCTTGAGCGCTGCGTGCACTTTGGCCAGCAGCTTCTCGCAAGTGGGCACGTCAAAGTGATGGAGGAAGTTCGTGATCATGACAAGGTCGTAGTCCTTGCCGTATTCCACATCAAAAGCGCTGCCCGGAATGGTGTGGTAACGCCCGGAAACCCCCGCGGCCGCGGCATTCTCGCGGGCGACTTCGAGCACGTTCGGCCAATCCACGGCCCATACTTCGGCGTTGGGATTGTGTTTGGCAAGCGTGATCTCGAACAGTCCGTGGCCCACGGCGAGTCCCAGCACTTTCCATTTTTGTCCGTCGTCCGCCTTTAACAGTTTGGCGATCAAATCAGCCGGCATCTTCATCATCGGCGCCATGGCACGGGCAAAGTCCACCCACATGGGGTGTTCCGGCTCGGTGCTGTCGTGATCAATCACTGTGCCGCCCTTGCGGACCGCAGCCGGTCAGTTCCCGAAAGCCCTCCAGCGATTGCGGGGACAGCAGAAACTGGATCGAGCCGCCCAGATAGGCGGGTGATTTCCGGTCGAGAAAGATCGCTGAGTCCTGGGTGAGGCTGTAGCTGGCACCCTGCTTGTTGAGGAAGCCCATGATCACCAGGGCGTCGCACAGAATGCGTGTGCCTCGCTCCGCGGCCTGACAGCGCTGGGCGATGGCATCGGCCGCTGTGTTTCCCCTCGCCGATCGCAGTAAAGATTTCAAGCTGAATGGCCGCTTTCAAGGCTTCTGTCTTATGAAAGGCAGTGACGGTTTCAAAAAACAGCTGCGGAGAAGGCGGTGCGCCAACCTGGGCTTCGGGCATGGATTGATCTCCTGAGTCGATTGGATTTGTATTCGCTATTTTATAGCGAAGGGCTTTGCTTTGGCGGTCTGCTTGGACGATTGCCGGAACAAGATCAGCTCAGAAGCGGCGGACAGAGTGTCCGCCCCACACAACCTCTGCTCTGCATGCTAGAATCGTTAACTTCCAAGGCCAGCGTACTCCTTCCAGCTGAGACGACGATTTGGTGACCAAACAGATTTCCGGGCCGACCCAGCAAATTCCCGATACCCTTCCGCGCCCGCAGAGCGAAGGCGAACCCGACACGTCTGCCGATGTTGTCGTGATCGGCGCCGGCCCCACCGGACTGGCCTGCGCCATCGAGGCCCAGCGCGCCGGCTTCAAGACCATGGCCATCGACAAGGGATGCGTGGTCAATTCCATCTATCAACTATCCCGCCAACATGTCGTTCTTTACCACGCCCGGAGCTGCTCGAAATCGGCGACATTCCCTTCAGCACCGCCCGGCAGAAGCCCACACGGGAGGAAGCGCTCGAATACTACCGCAAAGTCACCGAGCACTATCATCTCGATGTCCGCCAGTACCAGTGGGTGAAGACGGTGACCGGGAGTGACAACAATTTTCATATTACGGCGACCGACAGCCTCGGCCGGATTTATGACTACCGCACCCGCAAGCTGATTGTTTCGACGGGCTACTACGATTTGTCCAACCCGCTGAATATTCCCGGCGAAGATCTCCCCAAGGTTTTCCACTACTATCGCGAACCCCATCCGTTTTTCGACATGGATGTCGTGGTCATCGGAGGCAAGAACTCCGCCGCCATCTCCGCTCTCGATCTCTGGCGCCACGGAGCGCGCGTGACCCTGGTGCATCGCGGGTCAAAATTGCATAACCACGTCAAGTACTGGATTTTGCCGGACATCGAGAACCGCATCAAGAACCGCGAAATTGCTGCCTACTTCGGCAGCACGGTGGCTGGAAATTGGAGCCGACTACGTCAATCTCGAAACTCCGGAAGGCCCGGTACAGTTGAAGAACGATTTTGTCTTCGCCATGACGGGCTACCATCCCGACTACGATTTCCTGCGTTCGATGGGCATCGAACTTTCCGCCGAACAGTGCCGTCCGGTGTGCGATCCGCTGACCCTGGAGAGCAATGTGCCTGGGATCTACGTGGCGGGAGTGATCGTGGCCGGGTCAAGAACAAACGAAATATTCATCGAGAATGGAAGGTTTCACGGCAGGCAGATCGCCGCGCATTTGAAGCAGACTCTGTCCGGCACCTAAGCCTATGTCGGTGAGACTAGGCCAGCGTAACCAGCTCTTCTCCCAATTGCTGATTGATCAATCGTGCCACCAGCACTTTGAGCTTCTCGCCGCTCTTGGCCAACACAAAATCCTGCTCCGGGTCCGACCAGTCCAGTTTGAAACTGGTGGCGAGGGCGGAAATCCAGATCTGCCGCACCGGAGCATTGGGAGAGATGACAAATTTGCTGCGGTCGTCGAACGAAACGTGCAGCGCGCCGGACTGGTCTTCCACTTCGATGTCGGACGACTCCTCGGCCTGCATAAGCGACTTCTTCAAGGATTCGAGCGCGGCATCCGCCCGCTTGCGAAAATCGTTTTCATCAAGCATGCGTAGATTATAGTCGTTAGGCGCTGGTCGTTGGGCGTAACGTCTGAGGCCTCAGATCAAGGAGACCAACGAGCAACGACTATTGACCAACCCATGGATCCACAACCCGAGCGCGCATCCACGTCGATCTCGCTCTCCGCGTATCTGCGGCTGGTGCGCCACAACCGCAACTTCCGGCGGCTATGGCTGGCGCAGATCGTCAGCGAGCTCGGCGACTGGTTTTATACCCTGGCGATTTACAGCCTGCTGCTGCAACTGACCGGCCGGGCGAGCTCGGTGGCGCTGGCTTTGGTGCTGCAGGTCCTTCCCCAGTTTTTCATTGGTCCTGCGGCCGGCGTGGTCAACGACCGAGTGCGCCGGAAGCGAGTGATGATCACAGCCGACCTGGTGCGCATGGTCATCGTCTTCGCCATGCTGCTGGTGCGCTCCCGCTCCACGGTGTGGCTGGTCTACCCCTTGTTGCTGCTGGAGACTCTGATGGCTGCGTTTTTCGAGCCGGCTCGCACTGCGGTGGTTCCGAATATCACGGCCCGGGAAGACGTGCTGGTGGCCAACACGCTTTCCTCGGCGACGTGGTCGGTCAATCTGCTGATTGGCGCGTCCGTAGGGGGAGTAGTAGCCGCGTTGCTGGGCCGCGATGCTGTGTTCGTGCTGAATGCGCTGTCATTTCTGGTGTCAGCGATCCTGATTGGCGGAATGAGCTTTGCTGAACCGCATGCTCAGGCATCGGCTCCGTTGCGCTTTCGTGATGCGATTGATCTTTCCCCGGTAGTAGAGGGAATGCGCTACGTTCGTCAAGATCGCCGATTATTGGCCGCGGTGTTCGCCAAGGCTGGCGAGCTCATGATCGGCCCCAGTTGGGTGCTTTTTACCGTCATGGGACACCAGTATTTTCACGTGCGGTTGCACGGAATCGATCCGCAGCGTGGCGCCATGCTGGGCATGAGCCTGCTGCTCGGGGCTCGCGGTATGGGCGCCATCATGGGGCCGCTGTTCTCTGCCCGCTGGGCGGGCCACTCTGACAACCGGCTGCGGCTGGGTATTCTGTTCGGCTACATGACAATTGGGGCGGGATATTTTGGTCTGGGCACGGCGCCGAATGTTTGGGTGGCATGCCTGTGGATCATGCTGGCCCATTGCGGAGGATCAACCGTCTGGGTGTTTTCAACCACGCTGTTGCAGTTCAATACCGAAGACCGTTTCCGCGGGCGCGTCTTCTCCGCCGATCTCGGCTTTTCGATGCTGACCATCGCGATCGGCGCTTACGTGTGTGGAATTTTTCTGGATCGGGGAGTTTCGGCACGAGTCGTGGCATCAGCCACCGGCCTCATCATGATTTTCCCGGCGCTGCTGTGGGCGTGGGCGATGAGATCGGGAAAGCCAAGGGCAGTATCGGTCAAAGTCGGATAGTCTCCATAGGCTGTGCCGGAGCCTGCCCTGAGCGAAGTCGAAGGGACCCGTCCATGCCGAGCAACGCTCGGCAGGCTTTTGTTTCCGTCGACGACTGTGAACGAATATCCCCCAACACCGCTGAGCTTAACCGGGCAGGACAGCCGGGGGCGGCGGTCCCCACTTGGTCCGTGGTTATGCCGGCAGAAGCTTGTCAATCTTCGCTGCCATGATGAAATCGCTTTGCGTGAGGCCGTCAATCTTGTGCGTCCACATGGTGATTTCCGCTTTGCCCCAAGTCAGCAGGATGTCGGGATGATGTCCCTGTTGTTCCGCGACCTCTCCCACCCGGTTTACAAAGTCGAGCGCCTGCTTGAAATCGGGAAAGGCAAACGCACGCGTGATGTGGTGTTCGTTGACCACCTTCCACTGCGGAATCTGTTGCTGGATACTGCGCAATTCTGCGCCCTTCAGCGGAGGGATACCTCCGCGGCAGGGAACACAGGTTTGGCTGGCAAGATCTTCGGGCATGACTGTTTCCTCTTCTATTTCGGCGGTAGCATGTCCACCTGGTTGGCCGGACATTCCCGCACGCTTTGAGTGCAGTTTTGATACCGGAGATTTTTGTCCACGCAGATTTCCACGCTGACCAGTGCTCCGGCATGACAGGAAACGCGGAAAGCCCCCGGCGGAGCATGGTTGGCCTCGGCGAAACTCTTTTCTAAATCCCACACGTTGAACTGCTGCTCGTGCTCCAATCTGGGATACTGCTCTGGCACGTGCACGTTCTTGAAAGCCTGCTCGACTTTGGCAAAGTAATCCTGCGCCGCGAGGCCCGTGCAGGTGCCATGCTTTTCCCATTCATGCTGGATCAGTCCCCGGCTGGGCATGTAGTTGAGCATATGGTCGACGGTATCACTGGCCACCGGACTGGCAGTAGAGCACGACATGGGGGGCGCTCCGCTATTGGCTTGCGGCCAGAGCCCGTGCAGCACGAAGGCGGTGTGTCCGCCGATTTTGCACTCGCTCGAGTGGTCGCTGGGATGACCGGCACAGTAGTTGGGCGCCCATGAAAGAGCCAGCAGGTAGTAATCGAAATCGCCGCCTGATGTTGCATCGTCGTCGTGGTGGCGGTGGTGATGCTTGGCGAACGCGGAGGGAGGCAGGTAAAGAAGCGTGCAAAGTAGAGCGGATGTAATGAGGGACTTCATATGGATCTGAGGGTTGAATCCGAAGATGGATGCATTCACTGCCAACGTTCGAGGCTCCCACCTTTGCGCAGAAAGCCTGCAAGGATGGGGCACCCTCTGATGGACGACGGCTGCTTCAGAACGGACGTATATGCTAAACGGTGTGTTCCCTTTTGGTAATCAACTGCCTCTAAAAGACTTACATTCTATCAGGCTTTCAACTGTGTCCAATTAACTCTGTGTCCAGTTATCTGGGGAAGGGCGGCACTCGGCAAGAAGCGTAGTTGGACACTCCAACTCGCGCACGGCATTTGCGCTTCGGGGAGAGACCAACCGGCGGGGTCCGCTGGTTGTTAGGGAACTCTCCTGGCATGAACGGGTCCACCCTGGCTGCGCCGCCCGCCTCGATAGCAGCACAGCGACTACAAGGGCAGCGCGGCGAACCATGCGAATGGGTGTACTGGTTGAGCGCACAGAAGGAGTTGACTTCATGTCCAAGCGAGCGCCAGCTATGGTGGTTGGCAACGCGCCTTCCCTTGAGCTCACAAGTCGTTGCTGGCTAGAAAACGGCCGTGATCATTGGTTTCCAGCCAATGGTAGAGGTGAACTTGGTAGAGGTACGATGCGACAATCTCCGCACCCAACTCCTCGGTCTCCGTGCATAGGAACGGCACTCGCAGCCCGGCCAGCCCGGCAATCAGCGATTGAGTAATGCGGTTCGGGTCAGTTTGGGTATAAGAGTAGGGAGACTTCACCTGGCTCAGCGCGGCGGAGATCACGAGCAGTCGATGCGGATAATGTGCCATGAGATGGAGACGATCGATGAACACGTTGCGCTCGGCGGTGAAGGAGTGGACTAGATCGGAGAGGTTCTTGCGCTCCACCACGCAGATATCTTCCATTCCGGCGATGGAGTAGTCTCCCAGGTGAAGGGCTCTCGTTTCGACTCCGGCAAACCAGTGTTGGAACCGAGAAAAGTCAAACGGCTGTTGCTCGCGAGTGTCGACGAGAAGAACCGAGCGCGGAGTTTTTAGTTGGGTGCCGCCACGATCTGCCAGGGCAGGGATCGGCGGGGGAGCGACCGGCAACGCCGTCATTACCCATTCCAGCGGTGAACCAATCAGTGTGCGTCGTCTCTTCAGCGGTGGATCTCCGTTGGAGGTAGTCTAAGCGGACGCAGATCGCCCCATGCGATTTCTACCCGTCTGCGTGCGCGGCAAGCTCCGGTCTGGAACTGGCAGCGGCTTCCAGAGCTCGGTCGGATCGATTCCTAGGCGCTGGACGGTTCCCTCTGCCAGGCAGACCCTCGAAACCAAAGCTTCGCAGCGCTGCCGCATTGCCTCGATCTCGGAATCACGTTGGTGCGGTTTGTCGGCGTAAGAACGCCGTTCCGAATCACGCGGTGAGATCTTGCCATTGCGCGCCTGCCTTTCAGATGCTCTGGCGATTTCGACACGTCAAAATCGGGGCCGCCTCCGCTCCGCTCGCAAGGCTTCATTCCGCGGCGGCCGGCGGGCTGTGGGAAAAGCCGGTCCGTGGAAAGCGAGGAAAACCAAAAGCAGGTTTTCCTCGCTTCCCACCGCCCTTGGAAATCGCGCACAACCCGCGCGATTCCCACTTTTCCCACAGCCCCGGCTGCTGCTGGTATTTACCAGCCTAATAACCAACGTGGGGGCCAAATTAGGTGATCAAAGTGGGCGTTTACGGAATCATTAATGGACAGGAACCGTAAGGCCATACGTCAGAACGGAATGTCTTCGTCGCTGATTGGCGATGAAGCTGCCGCCGGCTCGGCTTCCGGCATTCGTTGATCGAAGTTGTTTCCACCGGCTGCGGCGCCGCGCGAGCTTCCCGCGAAATCTCCGCCACCGCCGCCTTCGCCGCGGCCGCCCAGCAGGATCAGGTCGCTCGCGACGACTTCGGTCATGTACTTTTTCTGATTGGTCTGCTTGTCGTCCCAGGAGCGGGTCTGCAGGCGGCCTTCGATGTACACCTTCCCGCCCTTCTTCAGATACTCGCCGGCAATCTCAGCCAGACGCTGCCAGAGCACGACGTTGTGCCACTCGGTGCGGTCCTGCCACTCGCCGTTCTTGTCCTTGAAGCGCTCGTTGGTGGCGAGCGTGATCTTCGCCACCGGCGTGCCGCTGGGGGTGAATTTTACCTCGGGATCCTTGCCCAGATTGCCGATCAGTGTGACGCGGTTCACACTTTTGCCTGCCATAAATGCTGCTCCTTCCGCCCCTTTTGCTTGGGTACAAAACCAGGGAGCCGGGAAAATAAAACGGGATTCGAGGGGCTGGAACGCCACTATACCAGAATCCCGGCAAAGCGATGTGACGGATGAACAGAGCGGACGTCAGACGTCGGCCCTCGGCCCTCAAACTCTGGGCTCCAGGCAGAGGTCTGACGTCCGGGGTCCGATGCCGCCCTTGGGTTATAATGTTCCCGATGCCTGAAGAACCGCTCAGGGGAATCGTCGGGATGGTGCCCGACGAGTTCAAACACGAACCCAGATCCAAGGGTCTGCTTACCGCGCGCAAGAAGAAACCCAAAGAGCTGGCGGTAATCACCGAATGCTGCACCGGTTGCGCGGGTTCACCCGCGTGCGTGGAATATTGTCCGGTGGAAGACTGCATGTTCTGGGTCCCGGACGAGGACAATTCTCCCTTCGGCCGCATCCAGGTCGACCCCATTCTCTGCATCGGCTGTAACAAGTGCACCAGCAAGGGCCCGGATGGCTCTTTCCTGGACGGTTGTCCCTGGGACGCAATCGTGATGGTGGACACAGCCGAAGTGGAAAAAGAAGTCGGAGTGATGCCGTTCTGAGAACCGAGAACTAAAAACTGACAACTGAAGTTCCAGAAACGCCTGCCACCGGCTGCATCTCTTGATCCAACCAAGTCGAACCCGCTACTTCGCCCGTTCCCGTATCGCCTGCTCCGTCGCCACCGCCTGTTGGCGCACATGGTCGGGGATCTCGGGCAACTCTCGTTCGTACGGGCGGATCGCAGGAATATCTTCGGGTTGGCCAATCAGATATAGCGCGCGCAGAGCTTCCCAGACCTGGTCTGTTCCCGGATCAAGGGCTGCGATTTCGTCTCCGGCGGCGACCGTCTGCCCGGTCTGCACGGATAACTCGCGCAGTCGACCGCTGATGGGCGAACGCACCTCTACGGTTTGTCCTCCGGACTCGATCTTCGCGATGATCCCGCCCTGATGAATAGTCGTTCCCAAGGAGCTGGAGTCGGTGATCTTTCCAGCCTGGGGCGCGGTGACCTTGGCGGGTTGCAGCAGAGCGACAATCTGCGGCCGCCCGGTGGCGTCGCCGAAACGCACCAGCGAAAGCGCCGCATTGCCGCCGCACCATCACTGAAGAATCATCCAGCATTTTCAGAAGCGCCTGGTGAAATCCCGCGCTGGCTGCGTCTTTGCTGCTGACGTCCTGGCCCATGACCCAGGCGTCGGTGTTGCGCACTTCCTCAATCGGGTAAGACGCCAGGCGAACCACGTCGGGATACCAGCGTGTGACACCGGGATCATTCCGTGCCACGCGCTCGCCGATCTGCACCAGGGCATGCTGGATGTGACGCGGCTTCTTGTCGTCCTGCAGGTACTCGGCGAGTTGCTTGTCCGAGAGTTGCCGCCCGAACCAGGTGTTCCACCAGAACAGAAACGGCATGAGCACGATCAGCCAGCCGGTGGCGAAAAAAAGCAGCCGGTTGCGCGTGGACATGCGCGGCTTGGCGGGTGGAGTGATCGGTTCTGTGCCTGGAGACGAAGTTTCCTGAGCAGAATCTGGAAGCGCTGACATGCCTGAATCCACGGAAACTATAACAGAAGCGGGCAGAGAGATGGCGAGGAAGGCATTGAGGTTGTTGCTGACGTTGCGCTGCGGAGTTCGGCGTTCGTCCTGATTTTTGGGCCACCGTGGAAGAGCGGCCCTTCAGGGCCGCGTCGGGGAACTTTTTGAAGGGGGCTTCAGGCCCTGTGGTAGCCCGACAGTCTCCACAGGGGCTAAAGCCCTTTTTCAGGGATCGATTTACGCGGCGCTGATGAAGCGCCGCTCTTCCACGTTCCTCGACGCTGCGCAAAATGGGTCGGTAGAGTTCGCCAGACTGACCTAGTCCACTACGTCCGCGTCCAGCACGCGTTCCTGCTCCAGATAGTGCGAGACGGCATACTGCGCCAGCAGCGGCGTTTCCAGCCGGATCTCCGCGCCAATCCATTCGCCTTTGGCGTGCGGCTGGTCGGCGGCATGCTTGCAAGTCCCGCTCGATCCGAACTTCGGACCGAAAGCGGCGCTCTGGATTTCGTCAAACTGGCGCAGGTTGCGCCAGGCTTCATCCCCGACCGTGCCGGAGACGTCGATCTTGAGTTTCACGATTGTCATGAGGCGATTTCACCACAGAGGCACAGAGACACAGAGAAACAACCAAAAAATTGTCCGTGGCTCGTGCCCCCGTGGAAATGAACTAATCAAGCCGCAAACAAGTGATACAGCATCACGTAAATCACCACCCCGGTCACCGACACATACAGCCACAGCGGAAACGTCCAGCGCGCAATCTTGCGATGCTTGTCGAAACGCTCCCGCAGGGCGCGGCTCAGCGTGATGATCACCAGGGGAACGATGGCGATCGCCAGTATGGTGTGTGAAATCAGAATGGTGAAATAAACCGGGCGCGACCAGCCTTGTCCCTGAAAATGCACCGAGCCGACATGCCAGTGATAGTACAGGTATGAAGTCAGAAACAGGGCGGAGGAAATCAGCGCGGTGATCATGACGGCGCGGTGCGCGGCCATGCGTCCGCGTTTGATGTAGGCTCGTCCCCACCAGAAGCAGTACCGCGCTGGTGCCGTTCAGCACGGCGTCAATCACCGGATAGATGGCGTATTGTGCGGAAACTTGCATCATGCGGCGGGCTTGGTGGTGCGGCGGCTCACCATGACGAAAGAGAGGCCGAACATGAAAGCGGAGAACAGCACCAGCGTCGCCAGCGATGACGACAGAGGAAACTCCGCCACGTTCCCAGGATACAGCAGGTCGCGCAGCGCCTCCACGCCATAGGTCAGGGGGTTGATTCGTATCAGGAATCGAATCCAGCCGGAAGCGCCCGCCAGCGGAAACAGCGACCCGGAGAGCAGCCACAGCGGGATCAGGAACAGGTTAATGATGGCGTGGAAGGCCTGATTCGAATCCATGGACCAGGCGATGGTGAATCCCAGCGCGGTCAGCGCAAATGAGACCAGGAAGACGGTCAAGCACCACCAGCAGGAAACTCGCCAATGCCAAGATGCATGCCGACCAGCGGGGCGAACGCCAGAAAGATCAGGCCCTGAATCGCCGAGAGCGTGGTTCCGCCCAGCACTTTGCCCAGCACAATCGCGGCGCGCGGCACCGGCGCCACCAGCACCGACAGCAGAAAGCCCTCTTTGCGGTCTTCGATCACCGACATCATGGTGAAGATCGAAGTGAACAGCACGATCATGATCAGCGCGCCGGGATAAAAGTAATCCAGATAGTGCTGCTGTCCGGCCGCGTCGCCCGAGCGAAACGAACTGCCAAAGCCGGAGCCGATGACCACCCAGAACAGCAGCGGCGACGCAATCACTCCCACCACGCGGGCGCGCTGGCGATAGAAGCGGACCAGTTCCCGCCACCACAGCGTGAATGCAGGCAAGAGGAGTCCTGTGGTTGGAGCAAGCTGTGCCGCGAAGGGTTGCCGTCTGGGTGACCACGTCAGCTCGATTTCTGCGCCTGTGGCGCCTTTTTCAGGGTGAACTTCTTGCGTGCTTCCAGATACACGTTCAAGAAAAGTATGCCGGAAAGCGCCAGCATGATGATGCTCATGAAAAGACCGTCCACGGTGGTGATCATTCCGTTCTCACGAGTCCAGGCAATACCCGCCAGCGGAACCAGTCCGAAGACAACCGAAAGCACAAGCATCATAGGTCATCTCCCTGTAGCGCCGGCGTCTCGCCGGCTGTCCGGCGGGCGTCCCGCCCGCCGTCTGAACCATGGCAATGCGTCGCGAACGAGGTCGAAATTCGCACGCCTTTCCACGCTGAGGCGGCGAGCCGCCGCCTCGACAGCCGGCCGGACGCCGGCGCTACGCATGGCGGCTCGGCATCTTCGGTCCAGAACTTGTGGCCGGTGCGGTGGATGAAAACATCTTCCAGCGACGGCTTGCTCACCGAAATCGATTCAATCTCGCCGGGAAAAGCCTCGACCACGTCGGTGATGAAGCGGTGGCCATTTTCCCGCTCCAGCCGGACCTGGCCTCCGAGCACCTTCGCATCGACGTTGAAGCGGGCGCGAATGCGCTCCGCCAGGGATTCCGCATCCCGGGCATCGAGCAGGATCACGTCGCCGCCGATTTCACGTTTCAGCTCGCTGGGAGTTCCCAGCGCCACCAGCTTTCCCTTCGTTGAGGATGGCGAGACGGTCGCAGCGCTCGGCCTCTTCCATCAGGTGCGTGGTCACAATCACCGTGACTTTTTCCTCGTCCCGCAAGATCTGGAGGTACTGCCACAGGTCGCGGCGCGCGCCCGGATCAAGCCCGGTGGTCGGTTCATCGAGCAGCAGCACTGCGGGATGGTGGAGCAGTCCCTTGGCCAGTTCCAGCCGGCGCTGCATTCCGCCGGAAAAAGTTTCTGCTTTCTCCTTGGCGCGATCCGACAGCCCGACCCGCGCCAGCATTTCCGCAATGCGCGATTTCAGCGTCGATGCCGCGCAATCCGTAAAGATGGCCCTGGTGCCATAGATTTTCAGCCGCGGTCAATTTCAGGTCAATGCTCTGGGCCTGGAACACTACTCCGATCTGGCGGCGCAATTCGTTAGGCTCTTTGGCCGCGTCAAATCCCATAATCACGGCCCGGCCGCCGCCTGCCACCATGAGGGTCGAAAGGATGCGGAACATGGTGGTCTTGCCGCTGCCGTTGGGGCCCAGCAATCCGAATAGTTCAGCAGGGCGGACGTCGAACGAGACACCGTTCAGGGCGGTGCGGCCGTCGTAGCGGTGGACCAGATCCTGGACCGAGATTACAGCTGGAAGTGCGGGCGCGGCGCTGTTTTGCGGGTCCAGCGCGACGTAATCGGGGGCTTTGGAGACCACAGGGTATTTTATCTGGAACCGTGGAGCTGTGCTTGGTTTGGATGCTCCTCCGGGCCGCGGAAGGCCATGAGGCTACGACTTGGTGTTGAGCATCATCAGCGCGAACAGCAGCGGCAAATACAAAACCGTGGCCTGCAACAGCTGCCGTGCCCGCTGCTTGGACCGCGCCGTACTGGGCGCCACTTTCAAGGTCGCCAGCCGCCAGCCGAAATAGAACAGTGCAATTCCCAGCACCAGGGCCCCGGCCAGATACAGTTTCCCCGACATCCCGAGAAAAGCAGGCAGCAGGCTTATCGGGAATCAGCGCCAGCGAGTACAGCAGGATCTGCCTGCCCGTGGACTTGCCGTCCGGCTCGACCACCGGCAGCATGCGAATTCCGCCGTCCTCGTAGTCCTGGCGATAGAGCCACGCGATGGAATAAAAGTGAGGGAATTGCCAGAAGAAGACGATGGCAAACATCACCAGCGCGCCCCACTCCAGCCGGCCGCGCGCGGCGGTCCAGCCCAGCACTCCCGGCATCGCCCCCGGGAAAGCGCCAACGAAAGTGCAAATCGGGTGGATCTTCTTCAGCGGTGTGTAGGCTCCGAGATAGACGGCAGACGTAGCCAGCGCCAGCCACGCGGTCAGCGGATTCAGAGCGAGACCGAGGTAGAGGGCTCCGCCGAGCGTCATCAGAACGCCGACCAGCGTGGCGTGCACGAAACCGAAGCGTCCAGCCGGAATCGGGCGCTGCGCCGTGCGGCGCATGCGGCCGTCCGTGTCCCACTCCATCACTTCATTCAGGGCGGCGGCCCCGCCTGAAACCAGGCCGATCCCCAGCAGAGTGTGAAACAAGGACCAGGAAAGGGAAGAGACGCCCGACTTCAATGCGCCGAAGTAGTATCCGCACCACGCGGTCATGATAATCAGGGTGGTGACGCGCAGCTTGGTCAGTTCGGCGTAGTCGCGCGCCAGGGTCAGAGCGCCGCTGCGCGGGACCACCAGAGGTTGTGTGGCCGTACTCATGCCGCCACCGGCTTCCGTTCTCGACTGGGAATGTGTTCTCTTACCGCTACGGGGCTATGCCGCCACACCTGCACTGCCAGAACTACGGTTGTGGCCAGCAGCAACGCTCCCACTGCAACGTGCGCCACGGTTGAAACCACCATGGGAAGTTCGGGCTGGACTGCGTCGTGGCCCCAGGCCACGCGGGTCAGGAAAGCGACAAAACCCAGGCACAGTTGAGCGATCATCAGCGCGAGCATAGTTATAGCAGGCCGTCTTACCGCGTCAATCGCGGAATATCGCGACAACGCGCGGATCGACGTCCAGGCCAGCACAATGGCCACGATTGCCGGCATTCAGCACGTGCGGCCACCAGCTCAAGCCATGATGGCGAAACATTGCGCCCAGAATCAGCTGAACATAGAGCACAAGAATCGAGAGCAGAGACAGCGTAAAAAGACTCGGATGGCGTTCGTCGTTCTCGATGTGCGGAGTTTCTTCCACCCAATTCCGACCGGTGAAGAGGGCGATCAGAACCACCACGCAGAAAAATGTCTGCGCCAGGGCGGCGTGCGCGGATGAGATCGCCGGCGGCAGGTAGAAAAGCACCGTGAGCCCGCCCAGAATCCCCTGCGCGATGACCAAACCCAGCGCGCTTGCGCCAAGATACTTCATCCAGCGACGAGGGTCGGCGCGCCAGGTCCAGACCGCGAGGATGATGCTCAGAAACCCGACAAACTGGGCGATCATGCGGTGGGTGTGCTCGAACTTCACGCCTCCGACCAGATGCGGGATCTTGTAGAGCGAACCGAATGACGTAGGCCAATCAGGGACGGACAGGCCGGCATCGTTGCTGGTGACGAGTGCACCGGCAATGATCAGCAGAAAAGTCACGGACGCCGCAAAGACGGCAAACCTGTGATGGGCCCGGTTGTACGGTATGGCAATGGCCTTCAGAAAAGCTCCTGGGAGGTTCGTGTAGCGCCGGCATCCTGCGCGGCTGTCCCGGGGGCGTCTTGCCCGCGGCGGTGGGCAGGACGACGACCGGACAGCCGCCGAGACGGCGGCGCTACATTTTTCGTGGCACTTACTCGGGTTTGAAGCCCTGGTCGACCGTCTTGCTGTCTTTGGCGGCCAGCGTGACTTTCTGCGTTTGCTCGCCCAGCTTTTCCTGGACGAAGGCCAGCGTGTAATCACCCGGCGGCAGGCCCTTGATTTCGTACTTGCCATCCGCGCCCGTGACCGCGAAGAACGGAGTCTTCACCACGTTGACGTACATCTTCATCCAGGGATGCTGGTTGCACTTCACCGGCAGCATGATTTCTTCGCGCGCGAAGCTCTTTTCGATCGGCGCTGCCTTGGGGGGCTGCGACTCGTTCCACTCGCGGTTGTCCTTCGGGGTGGGATGAATGTTGTGAGTGGTGTCGTCGTCGTTGCGGATCTCGATGTTCTGGCCGGTCATCACGGCCAAAACGTGAGGATGGTACTGGCAGCCCTTCTGGTCAATCGTGGTCGAGTCTTTGGGAACGTCGAAGGTGCGATCGCCCAAACCCTCTTTCACGTAGACGAAAACGTTGGCCAGTTTGCCGTCGTTGGCCACGATCGTTTCAGCCATGTTGGTGCCCTTGCAGGCCGCGTCCTGGCTCATGTCAATCTTCTGACCCTTCGGGGCTGTCCCGCCGAAGGTCACAGTGCCGCTCACGCTGGCCGCAGTGGCGGGATCAATTGGCGCCGAGGTCGCCGCCGGCTTTACTTCCGAGCTCGGCGAAGTGCCTTGCTCTTCGTTGGTGTTTTCCTTCTTGCTGCAGCCTGCCAGCAGTCCCAGCAGGCAGAGCACGCACATTGCCGCCCATATTCTCTTATTCATTATGTCGCCCTTTCGTCAGATGTAAGTCGTCGTCCGAAAAACCGAAGTTCGATGTGGGCGCGAGCGTCCCGCTCCTGCGGGAGCCGGCAAGAACCCTGATCTCTACAACAAATATATCAATCTTCAAAACAAGACATTCTACCGCGAACCGCCGCTGCCTGCCGCCCCGGCCCGACGGGCAGCCTGCTTCTGCTTACTCCGCGGCTGCACCGACGCCTGGCTGCGTCCCATCGAGGCCGCCACCCGCCGCTGTTCCTCCGCCGTCAGCTGGAATATGTAGTCCACCAGCAGTTTGCTCTGGTCTTTCTCGTAGCCCTGGAACGAAGGCGGAGTCGGACCGGAGAAGACCCAGTGATTGTTCTCCCGCTTGAACAGTCCCGAAGGCATCGCCGTCCCGGGGCTGATGGCCTGCGGATCAATGATCCAGCGCTCGACCCAGTCCGGCTTCAGACGCTCTCGGGCCAGCAGGAAGTTGGGCGCGGTGGCGATCTTGTCATGCTGCGGATCGCCGGTGGCGTGGCACTTCAGGCAAGGCGCGGCCGTGCTCGAGAACAAGCTTCGCGCCATGTCGTTCTCCTTCGTGGTCAGCACCGGCACCTGCTCCGGAATGTAAGGCATCGGCTGCTGCGATAGCGCCTGGAAGAAGCGCACCAGCTTGCGCAGTTCGTTATCGGAGAACGAGAACGTTGGCATGCGCACTTGCAGGTACGGCCGCACGCCGTTGCGGTTCGTGTCCGTGGTGCTCAGCGACGGATTCGACAGGAACTTCCGCAGCCACTCGGGATCGACGCGCGCGCCTTCGGTCAAAAGCTTCGGAGGCAACTGCTCCTGCGCGTCCTGATAGCGCTTCATCCCCATCAGGATCGTGGTCTGCTCCGGCGTGAACTGATGGCAGCCCATGCAGTTGTACTTCTCGACCACCCACCAGCCTTCCTGAATATCACGCCGGGCGTCGCCGGGCTTGTACTGATAACCCGGGGGCAGGGAACTCTCCTCGCTGCCCAGCAGGAAAGTGGTGAGGTCCTGAATCTCCAGCTTCGAGAGATGGAGATTGGGCATGCGGAGCACTTCCGTCTCCGACTTGACCTTGCCCTTGTCGTAGACGTTCGGCTCTGCCAGTTTGTGCTCGAAGAAGCCTTTGTGGTCGTACCACGGCTCTTTGGCCGGACCTTCGGGCAGCCGCGCCAGGTCTTCCGGATCGGTGATCGGCTCGGACTTCTTGCCGCCGCGCTGCGAGATTTCGGTGAACAGAGCGAAGTCGAGACGCTCGATCGGCTTGCTGCCTTCGTACGTGAGTTCGGTGCCGATGCGGCCTTCGTCCTCGAAGCCTGAGATCTCATGGCATCCGGCGCAGCCGTAGTGACGAATCCACTTCTTGCCTTCTTCCTTCAGCTCAGGATCGTCCATGTAGGAAGCCTGCGGCATAGGCGGAAGGCTCCTCTTTCTTCTGACCCATGAGATAGGTGGCGATGTCCTGCGCGTCCTCCGGAGTCAGGCGCAGGCTGGGCATCACGGTCATGTTCTGCACTTGCAGTTCGTGACCGTCGTTGGGGCACTGGCTGTGCTGCAGATCAAACTGGTACGGCAGGCCTTTCTTGGCGTAGTCCTCGGGGCCGATGTCTTTCTTTTCGTACGGACAATAGGGACGCGTGCGCTCCCGCGCGTTGTGAATCCAGCGGACCAGGTAGTCGTAGTTCGCCTTCTCGCCCACGCGAGTCAGATTGGCGGCGAACGTGCCGCCCTGCATCTGGTCGCCTTCGCCGATGGAGTGGCAGGCCAGGCAGCCGCGGGTTTCGAACAGTTGCTTGCCGTGCTCGGCGTTGCCCGGTTTCTGCTTGGGCAAAGCGTCGGTGAATCCCGATTGCCACAGATACGCCGAGATCGTCTGGATCTGATGATCGGTCAGGCGGAAATTCGGCATCTTGGTCGTCGGGCGGAAATCGGTCGGCTTCTTCAGCCACACCGGAATCCAGTTCGGGTTCAGCTTGAGCCGGACGTCTTTCAGGTTCGGCCCGATTTTCTTCATGTCCTGCATCAGGCTGTGGGTCTGAAAATCAAGCTGCTGGATGCGGCCGTCGATCTTGCTGTTGGCCACTCGGAGCGCAACCGCCTCGCTGGTTCAGACGGTTGGCTTCGTCGTTGCTCGATGCGGAGTCGGCCTGCTTCATCAGGTCGGCCGAAATCTTGGCGTTGTCGATCTTCTGCTGCTCAAACAGCTTCATCTGCTGCGCGATCGAGGTCAGCTCTTCCGGTTCCTTGTCGTAGCCTTCGTAGCGATGGCAGCCCATGCATCCGCGCTGACGGAACAGGAATTTGCCGCCCGAGATATGCTCGCCCACTGCACTAACCATCAAATGCATATCGGCGGCGTGGCAAGTCTGGCAGCCGGCTTCAGCATTCTGTTTGGGAAACAGCGGCCACAGCCAGTGCTCGTAGTTGCCGTGCGCTTTTTCGACGCTGGTGGTCGCCCGCCCGTTGCCCTGGTGGCAGGGCGAGCAGCCAAATTTGTCGGGATCATGCGTGCTTCAGCAGTTCCGGGTCGGGATGGCTGGTGAAGGCGCGGGCGTACTCATCCGGATGCTTCTCGCCCTTGCCGGTCATGACCGCTGCCGAGATCCGCAGCGGCTCGCGGGCGTTCATGTGGCAGGACTCGCAGCGGTCCACGATGTTGGCATCCGCCACGTTGATCTGAACGATCTTGGCGTCCCACTCTTCGGTCTTCTTTTTCAAGCCGTCAATCTGGGTGGGCGTGAGGTCCACCATGTGGTCTGAAACGAATGAAGACATCTTGTTGCTGGCCTCGGTGACCGGCTTCAGCACGTCACCCAGTTCCGCGCTCAGCTTGGTCCGCTGGTCTTTGAGCGAGTTGTAGGTCTCTTCCAGTTCGTGAAAGTTGAATTGCTGCTTGTGGCCGTCGGGAAACTCGACGGTTGCCTTTTCCTTCTTGTACTCGTCAATGTCTTGCTGCTTGCTCTTCTTGCCGGACGCGCTGGTTTCAGTCTCAAGCTCGTAGGTGAGCGCGTTGACGTAAGCCCGACGATCGGTGAAGACGTTCTGCACCGCCAGAATCTTCGCGCTTAGATCTGTGATCTGTTTTTGCAGTTCGTCACGGCGGGGTCTGGCGGTCTCGTTGGCCTCCTTGTAGGCCTGTTCCAGTTGCTGGTACTGCGATTCCTTCTCGACTTCCTTCACCGACTGCGATGACTTCGACTTCGCGCTATTCAGGAAAGCGCTGTAACGGTCTTTCCACACCTGTTGAAAGGCTTTCCAGGGACGCTGCCCAAAGGACTCGTCCCACAGCGCCCAGAACAACGTCACCATGAGGATCAACATGGAGATGACGTAGTACGCCGCGTAAGACTTGCTTACAATCGGGTCCTTCTCGGGGACAGGTGGCACTCAGATCCTCCAGGATCAGTCGTTGGTCCTTGGCCGTTGCTCGTTGGCTTACACCGAGAATCCGTTGGCTTTGGCCAACGAGCGAGGGCAAACGACCAACGACAGGTTCTACACGTTAAACCACGGCGTTATCCACACGTACTTGATATGCCACGCCAGCCGCAGCAGCATCTTTGCCGGCAGGGCCACCATGCTGAGCACGAAAAACATCATGATGGAATACTGCAGCAGGCTCATGCGCTTGTAATCTTTCGGGTTGTAGCGCCGGAACAGGGCGTGCATGATGAACCCGCCCACCACGTAGAAGCCGACCACCACAATGCCTCCGAAAATCGCCTTGCGCCAGGTTGGAAGTAATTCCAAACAGATCGGGCAGATCGCGGTTCACTTCATAAATAAGACGATTGTGGTCCCAGGTCTGTCCCGGCCAGAACCACTGCCAGCCTGGGCCGCGGATGAACGTTCCAATAATGATCATCGCGATCCACAGGATGATGAAGCCGAACAGAAATGTGCCGATGGAAAATTTGCGCTGCTTCCAGGTGTAGTAGCCGCTGCCCAGCGGATTGGTGTCGATGTAGGGAATCACCATCAGGCCGACGATGATCAGCGTAGGCATGACCACGCCGGCAATCCACGGATCGAAGTACACCAGCATTTCCTGCAGCCCGAGGAAGTACCAGGGCGCCTTCGCCGGATTCATGGTCAGATTGGGATTCGCCGGCTCTTCCAGCGGCGCGTTCAAAGTGATCGACCAGACCATCAGAATGATGGTGACGATCATGGCGGCGAGAAACTCTATGCGCAGCAGAAAGGGCCAGACATGGATTTCTTTCTGCCAGCCCGGCCGGAAGGGCCAGCTCTTGCGATGATGGGTCTTGGCCATCGCCGGATTGGTTTCCAGTTGGCCGATCAGTTCATCGTTGGCCTTGGCCTGCTTCCACGCCAGATAAATGTAGAAAACGAGCAGCGGAATCAGCCCCACGATGGGCACATTGTCAGGCGCCGAACATATCTCCCAAAGTTGTCGCCAATCCATAAGAGCTCCCGAGCCTGTGTGGGGACGGGTCTTCGACCCGTCCCAGTCGAGCGAAGCTCGACAGGTTCTTGCCGGCCCACAAATCTAGCCGAGCTGCGCTCGGCCTGGACGGGTCAAAGACCCGTCCCCTCTCCAATCCCGTCTCATTTCTTCGGTTCCTTTACTTCCGACGCCAGCATGACCGCTGCCGGGCCCGAAATGCCGCCGTCTTTCCGTACCCGCCAGAAGTGCACAATCATCAGCACCGAAGCCACAATCGGAATCCCGATGCAATGCCAGATGTAGGACCGCAGCAGCGCGTTCGCATCCACGATCGAACCGCCCAGCAGTCCGAAGCGAACGTCGTTGTACGGCGTCATGCCCAGCATGTGACCGAACGGACCTTCGTTGCCCAAGCCCGGCGTCGCCCGCGCCATGTTCGTTCCCACCGTGACCGCCCAGAATCCCAGTTGATCGTCGGGCAGCAGATAACCGGTGAACGAGAGCAGCAGGGTGAACACCAGCAGCAGCACGCCGATGTTCCAGTTGAACTCGCGCGGCTTTTTATAGGACCCGGTGAGAAAGACGCGGAACATGTGCAGCCAGACCGCAATCACCATCAAGTGCGCGGCCCAGCGATGCATGTTGCGCAGCAGCTTGCCGAAGGGCACGTCGTGCTCGAGATACAAGCACGTCGCGGAACGCCTGCACCTTGCTGGGATGGTAATAAAACATCAGCATCACGCCGGTCAGCGTGAGCACGATAAAAAGGTAGAACGTGATTCCGCCCATGCCCCAGGTGTAGCTGTAGCGCACCGCGTCGCGGTTGATCTTCGCCGGATGCAGATGCAGGAACACGTTGGACAGCACGCCCAGCGCGCGGTTGCGCGGCGTGTCGTCGTGCTTGTGGCGGAAGATCGAAGTGTAGACCTGGGTCTTGGTCGGATCTTTCAGACCCTCGATCTGCTCCTTGGCCTTCGCCGGCATGTCGGTCTTGAGCGACTGAACGTCTTCCTTGACGCCCGCCTTCACCCGCTCCAGCAGGCCGACCCGCTTCCCGTTGTTCCCGTTCCCGTTTTCTTCAGGCATTTAAACCTCTTCCCATCTCGTGTGGGGCCGGGTGTTCGACCCGGCCAGGTCGAGCGAAGCTCGACAGAATTCTTAAGTCGGCAGATACGCCCCCGGATCGTTGAATGCGCTGGGCTGTCCCTTGGGCCATTGGTAAAGCTTGGAAACATCCACCAGAATCTGACCGTCGGGAGCAATCTGCACATTGGCCCGATCCATGGGACGCGGCGCCGGTCCTTCGAAGTTGACGCCTTCGCTGTCGTACCCACTGCCATGGCACGGACATTTGAACTTGTTCTCCGCCGGCTTCCAGTCGGGAGTGCAGCCCAGGTGAGTGCAGCGCGCGTAAATCACGAAAATGCGGTCCGGCGTGCGGTCCACCCAGATGCGATATTTCTGCTGAAACTTGGTGTCCACGCCCAAACCGAAATCGGCGGGATAGCCAATCTTGAATGAGGTGGCCGGTTCGAAAAGCGTGCGCGGCAGGAAGAAACGGAAGAAGGCGATGAACCACGCGGTCATGAAGGCCGCGAACGCGGCCCAGGCAAATCGCCGGCGCCCCTGATTGATCTCGTTGTCGTCAGGTCCGACCGATGCGACGCCCGCCGACGCCGCTGCTCTCGATGTTCCCACAGCCGGCGTGCCGACGTAAGTGCTGGATTCGCCGCCGCGCGAAACTGTCGCTGCCGCCGAGGGTGGACCAGCTGCGGGGCGGGCTGCCGCCGCAGGCTTGGCTGCCGCTGCGGCAACTGGAGCCGCCGCTGCCGGCGCTTCCGCAGGCTCGCCCAGCAGTGCGGCAACTTCGGAATCGGTCAGGGCGGGCAGACCCTTGCGTCCACGTCGCGCCTGTTCAGCAGCGATGGTGGACTTGCTCCACTTCTTTCCTTCCGCCACCCACTTTGCAACTTCCGCGCTGATCGGACCGCTAGGAGCTCTTGCCGCCGGGGCGGCTGCAGCCGGCGTCGGAGCAGCGGCTGCTGCCGCCGGCGCGCTGGCCTCCACCGGTTCGCCCAGCAGGGCAGACATCTCCGCGTTATTCAGCGCCGGCAATCCCTTGCGGCCACGTCGCGCCTGTTCGGCGGCGATGGTGGACTTGCTCCACTTGTTTCCCTGCGCGATCCATTTGGCAACTTCCTCGCTGATTGCTTCCTGCCGCCGCGGCAGGAGGTGCCGCTGGAGCCGCCGCCGCGGGGCTTGCGACAGCTGGTGGCAGGCGCGCTCGCTGCGGGCGGTGCGGCGCCGCCAACTTCCCACGGCATAGGCTGACCGGCCTTGAGCGCCTCAATGTCGGCGTCAGTCAGCAGCTGGCAGTCCCTTGCGCTGGCGATAGGCCTGCTCCATGCCGATGACGGAGTTGTTGAGTGCCGGTCGAGGCAAGGGCGGTAGATGCCCGAGAATTCCCGTCTTGGACTCGTCTGCCATCCGTTCCTTCACTCCTTGATGATCACGACCTGGTGATCACAATCCTGGTGCTGGAACTACGAATCGATCCACCACGATCCACGTAGGCTCAGACGCCCTCGTCCGGGCGGGCGAGCTTCAGCTCGCCAAAACCTGCGAAGCTTCGCTCCGCCGGGCGGGTGTGGGCACCCGCCCCTACGTGGTGATGCTCAGTCCGCCGCGACCAGCCGCTCCGCGTCACGCGACTCCACGCGCAATCGCAGTTCGTAACCAAATCCGCCAGAGCTGCGATGAACGTCGGCGAGTCATTCAGGCCTGACGTCATCTCGAACTGCTGGATTCCAAGCTCCGCCGCTTCCTCGCGCGCCTCGTGGTCAATTTCGCCCAGCGTCTCCACGTGGTCGGAGACAAATGCGATGGGCACGACACAAACTTCACGAATCTTCTCCGCTGCCAGATCGCGGATGGTGCGGTGCAGCGACGGTTGCAGCCACTTGCTGGCGCCGACTTTGCTCTGATAGCACAGCCGGTGGCGATAGGGCCAGCCGCCGCGTTGCATCACCAGTTCGACGGTCTCTTCAATGTGGCGCTGATAGGGATCGCCCTTCGCGATCACCGAAACCGGCACGCTGTGCGCGCTGAATACGATCTCGGGACAACCGGATTCCGGAAACTGGGCCAGAGCTTCGTCGATCTTTTCGACCAGCGCGTCCAGGTAGAGCGGGTGACGATAGAACGTCTCGATCGTTTGCACCGGCACATCGTCGCGAAACCGGCGGCGCCATTCGTTGAGGCTGCTCCCGGTCGTCGTGCTCGAATACTGAGGATAAAGAGGCAGGAGGACGACTTCGTCGCAATTCGCCGCGCGCAATTGCTCGACTGCCTCAGCCGTGAACGGATGCCAGTAGCGCATGGCCACGAAACAATGAGCGTCGATGCCATCGGCCCGGAGCCGGTTCTGCAGGGCGTCGGCCTGCTGCTCGGTGAACCGCCGTATGGGAGACGCCCCGCCGATCGCCGAATAGTGGTGCAGTACTTTCTTGGCTCGGGTGGTCGAAATCAGCTTGGCCAGGGGCTTGCGTCCAATGCGTGCGAAAGGGAAATCAATGATATCGGGGTCGCAAAAAAGATTAAAAAGGAAGGGTTCAATAGCTTGCGGCGTGTCAGGGCCGCCGAGCTGAAAGAGAACTACTCCTAGCCGCCGTGTTGGGTTAGCCATCCCCCGGGGTTCCTTGAAGAAGGAGGATGTTACTCAAAATCTGTGGGCCGCGTCAACGAAGAGTTGCGACTGACGTGCTATTTCGCGATTCGATGGACCTCTATCTTTGTCCCCGATATCGATGCTCATCAGGTCTTCCCCCACTTCCAGCGGTCCGGAATAAGTTTTTCGGGTATGCGCTACAAGTTCCGACGCGTCGAACGGCACGATATGACGAATAGACAGCCAGCTTGGGCTTCGCCTGGCTGAAGACCGTTCCTGCTTGCTCCGGAGTGGTGTGGTGATCGATTACTTTTTTGCTTTCGCAGGTCGGGTGTAAAGACGCGTGATCGCTGGCTCGGTACGCTTCGGGATCAATTACCTCGTGAATCAGCACATCCGCGCCCTGAGCGAAGTGGATCAGATTCTCGCTGTACCGCGTATCGCCGGAGAGGACTACGGAATGCCCGCCGTAATCGACCCGGTAGCCGAATGCCGGCTTGATCGGAGCGTGATCGACGGTAAACGCAGTGACCTTAAAATCGCCGTTCTGGTAAATCCCCCTGTTCGATGTCTTTGGCTACGACCACGACACCTTGGGCTGGCAGTCTCTCATCGACATCGCGCCGGACGTGGATATCGAACTGGTAGGCCTGCTCCAGATGCGACATCATCTCCGCCGTGCCAGTCGGTCCCCAGACGCGAAGCGGCGTGTTCCTGCCGAAAATCCAGCCGGTCAAATAGAATCAGGAATTCCGACAATGTGATCGGAGTGCAGGTGAGTCAGAAATAAGGCGGTCAGGTCGGCGAAGGGGACTTTGAGCTGATATAGACGCTAGGTGGCGCCACGCCCGCAGTCAAAGGGCAGTTTCTCTTTTCCTGCTTCCACCAGGATGCTAGGGCCGAACCGCTCCATCACCGGACGGGGAGTGCCGGTCCCCAAAAGAGTGACTTTAAGATTCTGCGAATATGCGGGCACCGCAAAGACGACAGCCGCGATGATCGGCCAGACGGCATTCAGCCACATACCCTTGGAGGTCCGCATAGGCTCCAGACATTACGCGTGTGAGGATTCGGCCTGGGCGGGAACGTCCGTACTGGTTTCCATGAACTGAATAATGGCGTCGGCAAACTCCGAGGTCCCGGCGTTGCCGCCGACGTCGCGAGTGAGTTTGTCTTTGGTGCGATAGACTTTTTCCAGTCCATCATGAATCTTGTCGGCCGCGTGGTGTTCGCCGAGATGACGCAGCATCAGCTGTGCCGAGCGGATCACCGCGGTCGGGTTGGCCATGTCCTTGCCGGCAATGTCAGGCGCCGATCCGTGCACCGCCTCGAAGATGGCGCAGTTGTCGCCGAGATTGGCGCTGGGCACGAAGCCCAGTCCGCCGACGAACGCGGCGCACAAGTCGGAAATAATGTCGCCGTAAAGATTTTCCATGACCAGCACGTCGTACTGATAAGGATTCATCACCAGCTGCATGCAGGTGTTGTCCACGATGTGCTCGCCGTAAGTGATCTCGGGATATTCCTTGGCCACGTCGCGGCAGCAGCGCAGAAACAGGCCATCCGAAAGCTTCATGATGTTGGCTTTGTGGATGGCGTGAATCTTCTTGCGCTGGTTCTTGCGGGAATATGCAAACGCAAAACGCGCGATGCGAGTGGACGCCTTTTCGGTGATGATCTTCAGGCTCTCGACCACTCCCGGCACCACTTCGTGCTCGATCCCGGAATAAAGACTCTCGGTGTTTTCCCGGACGATGATGAGATCCACGTCGGGATAACGGGTAGGGATATGAGGCAGATTGCGAATGGGGCGGAAGTTGGCGTAGAGCTCGAACTTCTTGCGCAAGGCAACGTTGATGCTGGGAAACCCTTCGCCCACCGGAGTGGTTACCGGCCCCTTCAGTCCCACCCGAGTGCGTTCGATCGATTCGATCAGTTCCTTGGGAATGTATTCGTGATACTTCACAAAGGCTTCGGCGCCCGCCTGAAAGATTTCCCAGTCGAACTTCACCCCGGTGGCCTGAAGAATGCGCACGGTCGCCTGCATCACTTCAGGGCCGATGCCGTCGCCGGGAATAAGTGTGACCTTGTAAGCCATATTCTTGACTGTGTGGCGCGGGCTCCTCGCCCGGGGCGTTTGACTTCGACTTCCGCTCTTGCCTTGCTTACGGCCAGGCGGGCGAGGGCGCGCCCGCCCCACACAACCACACGAGGTCTTAACTCTTTACCGCGCCCTTGCTGCGAACCTCGGGCACTTCCTTCGTCTTCAGCAAATCTTTCAGCTCGGCCATGAACTCCTGCACATCTTTGAAGTCCAGATAAACCGAAGCGAAGCGAACGTACGCCACTTTGTCATAGCGGCGCAGGCGGTTCATGATCAGCTCGCCTACTTCGCTGGTCTTGCGCTCCCGCTCCGCCGACTCGATGACGAAGGCTTCCGCCTCGTTCACAATCTGTTCCAGCCGGCTGATCGGCACAGGGCGCTTCTCGCAGGCCCGCAGCAGGCCGTTCAGCACTTTCTGCCGGTCAAATTTTTCCCGGCGCCCGTCCTTCTTGACCACCATGTAGGGGATCTCGTCGATCCGCTCATAGGTGGTAAAGCGCTTGCCGCATTTCAGACACTCGCGGCGGCGGCGGATGGAGTCGGCTTCCTTACTCTCGCGCGAGTCCACCACTTTGTCATTTTCAAAGCCACAGAAAGGACACTTCATGTCAGACGGGGAGGTCGTCGCTTGCATTGTAACAGGCGGAGTAAGACGGGATCGGCGCCGGCAACGCCCACGGAGGCCCGGATGCCCTCGTCGGGCGGGCGAGCACAAGCGCGGCAGTTCCCTAGGAGCAAAGAAACCTCGGGTGAGGTCCCGTCCGCTGAGGAACTTGTAGAGCAAGCCAGTTCTGCGGCATTCTATTCCCACCAGCGGCAGAAGTAGGCCATAAAGTCAGTGGTGCGATGAGCCCCGATAGGAGCCTGGCCCCAAGTTCCGTGCCCCGTCCATTGGTTACAGTCTGAGGGAGTTCTCAGGACTGATTCCCCTCCAAAGAGTACCAGAATGCGCGGCTTGGCTGTCGATGGTCCAAGAAAGGAAAGGAATCCAGATGCCGGGGAAGTGGAAAAACCAGAGAAGAGGGATGTCGTTGGCCGATCGTCCAATAGAGCAGCCGAATGCAGCAGGAGTGGATATCGGCGCACGAGAGATTTTTGTCGCAGTACCTCACGACCCGGAAGGGGAGCCGGTACGGAAGTTCGCTACCTTCACGGAGGATCTGGGGCGCTTAGCAGATTGGTTGCAGCGCTGCGGGGTAACCACGGTGGCGATGGAATCCACCGGCGTATTCTGGATTCCGCTGTATGAGATCTTGGAGCAACGCGGGCTGAATCCCTGTGTGGTGAACGCACGTCACATGAAGAATGTCCCCGGACGGCGGACTGACTGGCATGAATGCCAGTGGATTCAATTCCTACACGCGGTGGGGCTTTTGCGAGCCGCCTTCCGTCCTGAGGATCAAGTGTGCGCCGTGCGAGCGCTGGTGCGCCATCGCCAGCAACTGGTGGAAATGGTAGGCCAGCACGTGCAGCATATGCACAAGGCAATGACGCAGATGAATCTGCAATTGCAGCACGTAATCAGCGACATCACTGGCACTACGGGACTGGCGATCGTAGATGCTATTCTGGCTGGGCAACGAGATGCGAAAGAGTTGGCGGCACTTCGAGATCCGCGCATCAAAGTCGGTGCGGAAGTGATCGAGAAATCCTTGTGCGGCAACTGGCGGGACGAGCACTTGTTCACCCTGGAACAATCTAGGAAATTCCATCGGTTCTATCAAGAGCAGATTGCAGCGTGTGAAGTGAATATCGAGCGATTGCTGCAACAGTTCGAGGCTCGTGTCGATCCCCAGCAGAAGCCCCTGCCGGTGGACACCAAGCGGAATCGCAGCGGAGCCAAGCGTCGCAAAAAGCTCGGCCGCACGGAAAACCAGTTCGATCTCCGCACCGAAGCCTATAAGCTATTCGGCGTGGACGTGACCCAAATCCCTGGACTCGAAACCAACGTTGTGCCCCTGTTCAGTGAGATCGGCCGTGATCTCGGACGATGGCCATCCGCTGGCCACTTTGTATCGTGGTTGTCCCTCTGTCCTGACAATGACATCAGTGGAGGACGAGTCTTATGGAGAGGGATCCGCAGGGCCAATAACCGTGCCGGGCAGATTTTCCGTCTGGCCGCGCAGTCCTTACATCGTAGTCCCACTCCCATGGGAGAATACCTACGACGTCTCAAAGCGAAACTCGGTCCCGCCGGCGCTATTACCGCCACGGCCCGTAAGATCGCCACGTTGTTTTACACTCTCATCACGCGGCAAGTCGAGTTTGACTACGCGCTTTGGCAAGCGACCGATGCCAAACGCCAACAGCGAATCCAAGCCCGACTCACTCGGCAAGCGCGCAGACTCGGATACCAGCTGGTTCCGCTTGAGGCATCGTTTCTGTAATCTGCTCAATCTATGCCTTTAGTAAATGAGTTCCTCCAAAGCTTCGGGGGGAAGCGCTTGCTCCTCGGCAAGCTCGCCAGTTCCAGCGGAGCTTCGCTCAGCATGGGCGCGTGAGGGCACCGCCCCTACGTAAGTCGAGGTAGCGCCCGAAATCATCCTGCAGGCGGTGTGACGGGAACCGCGGTCTCCGCCTCTTCCTGGTGACTTTCCTGGGAAAGCTTGCGCAAAGACAGGCGCTCGTGATGGGCCAGCAGCAGACCCAACGGTATGACGGCAACAAAGGTCACCAGCCAGAGCATGATGCCACAACTGGCGGCCAATTCCTTGGGCACATCGAAGATATGCTCCAGCGCGGCGATGGTAGCCAGCTGAGAACCTCCGCCAACGCCCGGCAGTTGCAGTACCGATCCCAGCATGCTCGAACCCATGAGCAGAAGTACCTGCACCAGCCGGATATCGAGAGGATCTTCTCCAAAGACATGCGCAGTTTGATGATAAGCCAGCGTGACTTCATGGTAAGCGACCGCGATGATCCACCACATTGCGATCGAAACCACGATCAGCAGGATCAGGGAAATCGGGCCATGAATAGTATTCAGGCCCTGGCCGAATTCCCGGATTTTCAGCGCGATCCGATGACTGAGGCGGGCGCCCCAATGAGAGAAGCGATGTTCCACCCAGTTCGCCAGCGCCTCCCCTTTGCGACTCACGAGCACCGCCCCGAGCGTCAATGCGACGACCATTCCAAAGAACAGGAATCCGCCGTCACGAAACCGGGTGTAGTACTCGGGGTGCGGAAGCGTCCTTCTCGAACTCGGCAGGAAGATCCCCACGGCCATCAGGACGGCGAAGGCTCCGATATCGAATATGCGCTCTACCGCCCAGACCGCGACCTGGGAGGAAACCGGCAGCTTCTGCCGCCGGGCAATCAGATAGGGTCGAATGAATTCTCCCGGACGTCCCAACAGGGCCAATCCTGTAAATCCAATCAGTGTGGGGGGCACCAGCTCCAGCCATGATGCGTGGGGGCGCACCGGCCGCAGGAAGATCTTCCAGCGGATGGCCCGGAAGACATAGGCGACGTATATAAGACCGACGGCGTGGACGATGTGCCAGGGTCTGATCTGCTCGGTTTCCGCCCAGAAAGTCGTCCAATCGAAGCTTCGCCAGTGACGGAACTGGAAGTACACCAACAAAGCGAAGGCAGCCAGGATTCCGCCGGTAATCAGAACGCGTTTTCTATCCATGTCAGGGGAGGACCCGAACCACCGAGCACGACGCCTGATCCAAGGTAAACGAGGTAGACCCGGGGGTCAACGCGCCAAAGACTCTGCAGAAGTATGGATTTTCCTGCAGTGCGGACACTTATTGCGAAGCCTGAGGTGCAATGTTGGGAAGCGCGCCTTGCTTGACCCCTGCAGGAGCCTTTGGGGTTGCTGGCTTGGTGCGGGCAGCCTTGGCGGTTGCCGCGGCGGTTTTACGCTCCGCGATTTTCCTACGATTGTAGTCGCGAACAATCCGCGCGACGTAGGTGCGGGTCTCATAGTAGGGCGGCACGCCGCCGTACTGTTGCACCCGGTGCGGGCCGGCATTGTAAGCCGCGAGCGCCTTGATCACATCGAAGTTATAGTGCTCCAGCAACTCGCTCAGATAGCGGGTCCCGCCCTCCACATTGGCGCGGGGGTCGAACGCGTTGGTCACTCCCAGCTTCGACGCCGTCCCGGGCATCAGCTGCATGAGGCCTTGCGCTCCCTTGGGAGAAACTGCGTGCGGATTGAATCCACTCTCGGCGTGGATCACGCTGTTGATGAAGTCAGGATCGAGGTGGTGCTGGTCGCTGATGGTGTTGATCACTTCCTTGAGATCTTGCGGCTTAACAACCTGTGGCTTTTCTAGCCGCGCCGGCGTAAGGGTGGTGGCGGCCGGTGCGGATGCCGGTCCAGCTATCGGCGACTGATCCTTCTCAAACCGCTCGATCTGGCTGGTGGCAATGTCAACGTAATCCTTGCCGGTTCCAAGATAGAGACGAGTCACCGAGCCCACGGTTTCCCGGCTCTCGTGGCGAATCGAAAAGCCGTTATGCAGAATGGCGAGGTCAGTGCCCAGAGCTGGTAGGGCAAGAAGCAACAGTCCCAGCCCCACTCCGAATTTTTGGATTCGAATCATACTGACTTGAACTTGTAGCGTCGGCGTCTCGCCGGCTGTCCCGAGGGCACCCTACTCTCGGCCGTGGCGGGAAGCTCACCGGACAGTCGCCGGGACGGCGGCGCTAGAAAGAACCTACGCCCAACACTTGTTCAATCGCAGCGGCCACGCCGTTCTGATCATTTGACAGAGTGACGGTCCAGCCTTCGCGGCGCAATTCCTCGGCCGCATTTCCCATGATAAACGGCACTCCGGCGAAGGCAAGCATTTCTATGTCGTTGTAGTTGTCACCAATGGCCATGACCTCCTCACGGGGGATGCCGCGATGATGAGCCCATCGTTCCAGCGCATGCCCTTTCGAACAACCCTGGTTCAGCACATCTACCATGCTCAGGTCGCGGGCCTCGTATTCGGTCCGAAGCACGGTAATGTCTTCGTCCAGGTTACTGGCTGACAACGTAGCCATCGCTTCCTGCATACGCAGGATCGAGCCACAGAACATGGCCTGCACCGGATTGCGGGTCAGCGAGTCTTCAATGGGAATGACGAACTCAATGAATTGCAGATTCTTTTCGAGCCAACGCTGAATACTGGCGCTCAGCTCATTCATGTGCTCGAGCACAATCGCACCCTTGGTTTCCTTGTCGAAGGTCAGGACCGTATTGCCTCGAAACTCCTGCATGGTGGCGCATAGCCGGCGACAGGTGTCGACAGGAAGCAGGTCGCGATGAAAAGTCTCCCCGGCCAGCGAACGCGTGATCGCGCCGTTAGAGCTGATGACCCACAAGTCGAATCCAAGTTGCTGCACGATGGGCAGGGCAAAGGTGTGGCGCCGCCCGGTGACCACAACGACTTCGACCCCGGCCGCGTGGGCCCGGCGCAGTGCTGCCATATCGGCTGGGGAGATCTGAAATTCGGGGTTCAACAGGGTGCCGTCGATATCGACACCTAGAAGACGGACGTGAGGTTTCACTAAGAACGATTTTAGCAGTCACCGGCCCCGTGAGGACAGCCGCCCCCGGCTGGCGTCGCGGGGCCCGCGTACTATACTCTGCATCGACGCATGGGATCGTTACTCTTTTTCGCGTTTTCGTGGTGGGGAATCCTGCTGCAGGCGTTCGCCATTATTCACTTCATCCGCCGCCGCCCCGACACCTTCTGGCTGTGGATCATCCTCATCGGCGGCTGGCTTGGCGCCTTGGTCTACATCGCGGTCGAGGCCGTGCCCGATGCCGGCCTGTTGCGCCAGTCGTTCAAAGCCTTCCCGCGCCGCAAACGCATCCGCGAGCTGGAGTCGGCGGTAATCGACAACCCTTCTGCTGGCAACTACGAAGAACTGGGCGATCTTTACCTCGAGGAAGAGCATTTCGCAAAGGCCCGGCAGGCTTACGACAAAGCGATTTCATCCCGCACCGACTCGCCCGACCCGTTCTACCGTCGCGGCGTGGCGGCCATCCAGATGGGGGACTTTGCGGCGGCTCTGCCCGATCTCGAAGGCGCGGTCGCCGCCGACCCAACCTATGATTTTCATCGCGCCGCCGGACTGCTGGCCCATACCTATGCCAACACCGGCAAGCCGGAAAAAGCCGAAGCGCTGTTCCAACAGGTGACCAGGATTTCGACGTCGTCCGAGACGTACTACAACTACGCCTGCTTCCTCGCCTCCCAACAACGCAATAACGAAGCCCGGGAGTGGGCCAGGCAAATCCTGGCAAAGAAGCCCACCATGCCGGGATATCTGCGCCGCCGCGAGCGCCCCTGGTTCCGCAAGGCGAACGCTCTGCTGAATCGCTTGCCCATCTGAGAACCGAGAACCAGAAACTAAGAACCGGAAATGAACGGTTAGAGCTCAGGCCCGCAGCCAAACCCCAATTTAAAAGGGGAATGCTAAACTTCCGAAGTGTCCCGCATCTCCTACCTCGAGTGCACCAAATGTGGTGCACACATCAGCGCCGACCGCCCACAGACCATTTGCCCCAACGATGGCGGCATCCTCTACATTCGCTATGACCTGGAAAACTTAAAGCATCACTTCAACCGGGCTGCCCTGGCTGCACGTCCGGCAACCCTATGGCGTTACGCCGAAGTCCTGCCCGATGCCCCGCCCGTTTCCCTGGGGGAGGGTTTCACGCCCATGCTGCCCAGCCGGGAATTTCCCAATGTCTTCATCAAGGATGAAGGTCTGAACCCGACCGGCTCTTTCAAGGCGCGCGGGATGTCAGTGGCGGTCACCATGGCGAAAGCTTACGGTCTGAAAAAATTGGCTGCGCCCTCCGCCGGAAATGCCGCCAGCGCCCTCGCTGCCTATTGTGCCGCTGCCGGTCTGGAAGCCCACATCTTCATGCCCAAAGACGTGCCCCTGGCGAACCGCGTTGAGTGCGAAAGCTACGGAGCACACGTAACACTGGTCAATGGCCTGATCAGCGACTGCGCCCGCATGGTCGCCGAGCGCAAAGAGAAAGAAGGATGGTTCGATGTCTCCACCTTGAAGGAACCGTTCCGGGTCGAAGGCAAAAAGACCATGGGATACGAGGTAGCCGAGCAGCTCAATTGGAAGCTACCCCAGGGGATCATCTATCCGACTGGCGGCGGAGTTGGTCTGCTGGGCATGTGGAAGGCCTTCGACGAGATGGAAGCGCTGGGGTGGATCGGACTCGAACGGCCTAAGATGGTCGTCGTGCAATCTGCCGGTTGCGCCCCGATTGTTAAAGCGTGGGATGAGGGTAAACCGACTGCGGATTTCTGGGCTGACGCCTCAACTCTGGCTTCCGGACTTCGCGTACCGAAAGCCTATGGCGATTACCTCATTCTGGAGATTCTGAAAAAGAGCCAGGGCATAGCCCTCGCCGCAACCGACACAGAAATAATGGACGCGTTCCGGCACTGGGCGAGGGTGGAAGGGATCTTCGCGGCGCCGGAGGGAGCGGCATCGTTGGTGGCGTATCGCAAGTTGCGCGCCAGTGGGTTCTTCTCCGCCGAAGATAAGGTTGTGCTGTTCAACACCGGCTCAGGTCTGAAATATCTCGACGTAATCGAGAACCAGAAGCCGAGCCGGAAGCCGCCAGCTTCGCGACAAATCGGCGGCATCATCGGCCCTTACTGAAAAGCAAAGTAGCGCCGACATCCTGCCGGCTGTCCCGAGGGCGTCTCGCCCTCGGCGCGGCGGGCCAGACGCGCGCGGCCACAGCCGCCGGGACGGCGGCGCTACACGAACCTGACGTGCTACATTTCCCACAGCACCCCGCGATTCATCGAAAATGGAACAGCGACTCATCCTCATCAATCTGCTGATCAAGCTGGGCGTGGCCGCCTCCGCTGCCAGCATTCTGGGTCGGTCGGTCGAGTTCAAGTCGCTGCTCTTCCGGGATGAACGCACTTTAAGACAGAAAATCTACCTTGTGCTGTGGATCGGTATTCCCCTGGCCCTGGGCGTCTGGATACGCTTCAGCGCTCCCAAAAGTTTCGCTGCCGGCGATCTGTCTTTTGAGACCACGGTGCTGCTGGGCGTCGTCGGCGGACGGCTTACCGGCGTGCTGGGTGGCATTCTGCTGGCGCTTCCTGCGCTGTGGCATGGGGAGTGGGCCACGTTACCTTTTAACGTGCTGTGCGGTTTCGTCGCCGGGCAACTGCGCATCTTCGCCCCCAATCGTGAGGACATCTGGTCGTTTTCCCCGTTCGTTGACCTCAGCATCTACCGCTGGATCCGGCGCAACCTGCCAACGCCGCACCCGTTCGAATGGCAGACCATGTTTTTCGTCACTATCGTGGCGCTGCGCTTTGTCCAGACCGAGCTTTCGCGCTTTGCGCCCAATCGCACATTCAGCCTGGAAAGCCCGACCTGGTGGGTTGAACTTCTGATCTATGCCACCTCGGTTACAGTCATTGGAACCGAACTCAAAATCTGGAACAGCGTGCGCATTCAGATCAAACTGGAAGAGCAGGAACGCTTGCTGCTCCATTCCCGCATGGAAGCGTTGCAGAACCAGATCAACCCGCACTTCCTCTTTAATACGCTGAATTCGGTCTCTTCTCTGGTGCGCTTCGATCCCGACACGGCCCGCGCAGTTGATCCTCAAGCTGGCCAACATCCTGCGCCGCCTGCTCAACAGCAGCGACGCCTTTGTCCCGCTGCGCGAAGAACTGGAATTCATCGACAACTATCTCGACATTGAAGTGGTCCGCTTCGGTCGCGATAAATTGCGCGTGGTGAAGGAAATCGAGACCTCGTCGCTCGATACCATGGTTCCCAGCATGTTGCTGCAACCGCTGGTGGAGAATTCGATCAAGCACGGCTTGTCGTCGAAAATTGACGGCGGCAGCATTTATCTGCGCAGCCGGCTCACCGACTCTCACCTGATCATTGAAGTAGAAGATGATGGCGTGGGCATGGGCTCAGCCAATCTGATCGAGCGGCCGAGCGGCGGGGGCGGAACCGGCATCGGGATGGCGAACGTGGCCGAGCGGCTGAAGGTGCTCTACGGCGACACTGCGCGGATGACCATTGACAGCCGCGAAGGCAAGGGAACTCTGGTGCGGTTGCGCTTGCCCGTTCTGCAGGGAACAGGCGCGATTCCGGAAGCCTTCTACGAAGCGCGTTCCAGCACGCGCCGGTAGAACTCCTCGTATTGCGGAATGATCCGGCTAGCGCAGAAGCGCGACTGCGCGACGCCCCGGCTGGCTTTCGCCATCTTGTGCAACGCGTCTTCGTCGCTCAGCAATTCGATAGCGTAGCGCGCCATGGTGTCTACGTCGCCAACGTCAGCCAGATACCCGCTCTTGCCGTGCTCGATCAATTCAGGGATGCCGCCGACGCGCGTGGCGATAGGCACAACTTCACACGCCATCCCTTCGAGCGCAGCCAGCCCGAACGATTCCAGTTCGCTGGGCAGCAGCAGGATGTCAGCCATGGACAGCTTCTCCTGCACTTGCTCCTGCTTGCCCAGAAAGATCACGTCGTTGTGAATGCCTTTCTGTACCGCCAGCCACTCCGCGCGCGAGCGATCAGGACCGTCGCCGATCATCAGCAGCTTGGATGGGATCTGTTTGCGCACCCGGTCAAAAACCTCGATACAGTCTGTCACTCGTTTGACCGGCCGAAAATTTGAAAGATGCACCAGCAGGCGCTCCCCGTTTGGCGCGTACTCCTGCTTGAGTTCCGAAACCTCTTCGCCTCTGCAATAGACATCGCAATTGACGAAGTTGTAAATCACCTTGATCTCGTTTCGAATATCGAACTCGCGCAGGGTGCGCTCCTGAAGATATTGCGAAATCGCGGTCACTCCGTCGCTCTGCTCGATGGAGAAGCGGGTGATCGGAAGATAAGAGCGGTCGAGCCCGACCAGCGTGATGTCGGTGCCGTGCAGCGTGGTCACGAAGGGAAGTTTGCGTCCGCGGGGTTTGGCGGCCATCATCTGACGCGCCAGCAGCGCACTCACCGAGTGCGGAATCGCATAGTGCACGTGCAGAAGATCAAGGTCGTAAAGCTCGGCCACTTCCGCCATGCGTGAGGCCAGGGCCAGATCGTAAGGCGGGTACTCGAACAGCGGATAACGCGAGACTTCCACTTCATGGTAGTGAATGTTGGGATGAGGACCGCTCAGGCGGATGGGCTGGGCGTAAGAAATGAAGTGAACTTCGTGGCCACGCTCCGCCAGTTCCAGCCCCAGTTCGGTCGCGACCACGCCGCTGCCTCCATAGGTTGGATAGCAGGTGATGCCGATTTTCATGCCTGTCCCTTCCGGATCAGCGCTCGCGCCCTTTCCATTCGATGGCAGGCGGGAAGCCGGGATTCAGATTTTGCCTGTGTTTTGATGCCAGAAACGGCGAAAGACAGCTGTTAGCCTGCGCCCGGAGTCTTCTCGGAAGTCTCCGACTCTGCGGCCATGGTCTCGATCTGCTGCTGCAGCCGTTCCCTCGTCTTGTCGCTCTAGGCCGGTGAACTCAATGCCCATGCCCACTCCGCCGTCACACGAGCGAACCACCGCTGCTGTGCTGACTCTTTCAGAATCCAGCCAAAATGTAATGTGTCAGGAGCTTGCCTACGGGAAGGGGCAGCATGGTCTCCACATAACAGCCACGAGCGCTTATGTCTGCCGCTTTCGTGTTCATGTGCGAGCCGACGCCGTCTTCGTCGCGTATTTCGATAGGAAAGGGAACGCGGTGCCGGGGAAATTTTCTCTTGTCTTCGTCAGGCGGCGCGATTCGAACGGCCGGTTGAGCCTCCTGCTCGCGTCTGCTCCATTTCTTTTTCCCAGGGACAGGGTTGCCCCTCGATCAGGTTTACGCCCACTGAGATTTTCTGCGCTTGCCCGGGATCAACCACCCATATCACCTTGCAGCGGGCCTTCTTTTCGCCGACCTGCACCCCGATTACGTCTCCCGGCTTCAATGGAGTCTCCAGGCCGAAGAGCTTGGCCCCATGATGGCTGATATTCCGGGCCTGGACATTCTGCAGGAATGGGCGACCATTCGCACCCATGCCAAACACTCGGACGGGCAACTCTACGTCTAGTCGAGGCTCAGGTTTGTCGGACATGACGGGTTGCAGATCACTCCGCTTAAGCAAACCGCTAAGCATTTAACCATAAATCGGAGACTTGAGCCGGCCTCTCATCGCGGTTTGGTATTCTGTCCGTGGTTCGTCAGCCGCAGAGGAAAATCATCCCGCCACCACCAACTCGCGGAAGGAAACGATCTCAATTCCATTCGCCGCCAGCAGATTCGCGGATTACTGACGAGGTCAGGATCTGCAACTCCTGCTCGCGTGACTCGCGCAACCGGGTGTGAACCTCGCGCAGATCGGCATCGTTATAGCCGGGATGACAGACCAGCTCCCAGGTTCCATCCGGAAGGTGTTCCAGCATCAGGCGGAACAAATGCTCATTCAGCGAACCGGTGGCGACAATGGCCAGAGTCCCATCCGGCGTTGCGATTCCCGCTTGCTGCACCGCCTCGCGAAATTGCCTGGCCAGGCCGCGCAAGACGCCGACCTCCGCCCATCGCCTCCACAAACTTGGCGACGCAGCCAGCTGAGAGCCCTGAATTCGCTCGAATGGATTTCGTATCGCCCGCACTCCGCAACTCGCCGCCGCCCGCAAGAGCGGACGCAGCACGCGCGGGAAGGTGTGAGTGTGTTTGTGCGAGTCAAGGTGAGTGACCTTAACGCCGGCGGCTTGCAGTTTGCGAATTTGGGCGGTAGCTTCCGCCTCGATCTCATTTTCACGCAGCCGACCTAGCAGGGCGAGCGCGCCAAACCGGGTGATTCCTTCGCGGAAATGCGGGTTGCCTGGAACTGCCACCCCGGTCCAACAGACTGCGGACTGCTGTCGGGTCAAGTAAGGGCGCGCCGTCCACCAGGACCAGGTGACAGCCCACGCCCAACCGAGGCCGGCATTGCGCCAGAGCGATTGCGTCGTCAAAGGCTTGGCCGGTGGCCATCAATGTAGCTGAAGTAACGACCCCACCTTCGTGCGCTTCCACGATGGCGCGATTCACACCGCCGGTGAGACCGAAATCGTCGGCATTGATGATCAGGCGGCGCATCGCGCGAGTCTAGCAGGGGCGCATGGAGGACGGGCGTCTCGCCCGTCCTCCACAACCAATTACTTCTTTGCCGCCCTTACCTTTGCCCATCGGGCTTTTTGTGCGCGGCGAATTGCTGCCCGGCCCTTGGCACTCATGGGACGTCGCTTTCTCTTCTGGGCCGGCGCGGACTTGGCCCCGCGGCTACTGTACACTCCGGCGAACGCGGCGAGCGCCGCATTCAATCCCGATAATTGCTGTTGTACCCGGTCTCGCTCTTTCTTTAACTGGCCGACAATACTGGACAAGTTCTCCATTTCTCTAGATTCCCCCTGCCGGGGATTGTAACAGCGCGAGAAGCGGCAGCAGAGTAGCGAATGCGTGGGGGTGCCTGCCGGGGAGGGATTTGTCTTCGATGGAGGACGGGTGTCCCGTCCGTCCAGCCGGAGGCGACGCCCGGCCTAGCGCCCGGTGCTTTGTCTGCTGGTCCCGTTCGAATTCGCTTTCTAGAGTTTGACGGCTGATAAAGCCGTAGCCTTTGGCGTCGTTAAACCACTTTACTGTTCCTTGTTCCATTGATATTTCCTTTTTATTTGTGAATTTCGGCTGAGAAGAGTCGCTACGAGGTGAGAAGAGGTGACGCCGGTTGGCGGAACCGGTTTTCAGCTTGCGGGTGAATCAAACTTAGCTGATAGTGTTTCGGCGCGCAGTGCCAGGAAACGATTCAAAGGTTCGTGCTCGATCTTCCAATGCCGACCTGGAACAAGTCGCTTTCCTTCCGGTTCAAGAAGTCCCGCATCAGGGCAGACTCTTGCCGGACAATACGCCAAACCAATACTTCCGCTTCCGGATTGAATGCGGCGCTTCGGCGTTCACTGTTCCTCCGAAGGGGTTCGCGAGTCGAGAGTGTTCAAAAGTGAACAGATTTATGGATCGTCCTTTTTTACCCTGTCCCGATGGACAACCAAATATTCCAGGCGATATGTGTAAGGGTAGCCGACGAAAAAGACCCGCAGATCGTAGAACTTTTTAAAGAGAGATTACGGCTCTTGCTTCGAGAAGAGACGCGGGCCTTCCCAGATCGGGACTTTGCCGAGCAGCCTCCTGAACATCGCTGGGGACTGGGCTAGTGAGATTCACTCCCAAACAGGTGCTTGCAGTCCGCTGCCCGACCTGTAGTGCGCCGCCAGGAGTGCGCTGCGAACTTCACTACGGGCCAGCATCGTACCGAGCCGCATCTTGAGCGCAAATTGATTGCACTGGAGAAGTCAAGGCTCTAGGCTTCCTGACCTCAGTTTATTGCGATCAATTTTTGCAACTCGATGGCGATCTGACAACGGCGAAGTAAACCGGCAGCACAAGCGTCGCTATCGATGCCGCGATGCCGATCCAGTTCCGACCGATTCGGCTCCATCAGTGACTCCCATAACATCACACAAAATACAGGGATGGCACGGTACGTGCCTATTTGATCCGAGCGGAAATCGGTCAGGCTGATTCGAAGGGAGGGGTCATGGAAAATAAAAAGAAGTGGATGGAACTCTGCGAACGGGCTGCCGATGAACTAGACCCCAAGAAACTAGCTGCGCTGATCTTAGAGATTAACTTTATGCTCGAAGCGAAGGAGCTGCGACTGACGGGCAAGGTCGTCACTCAACCTCCCGTCGAGGATTCGCTGACGGCAGATTGATACAGTATCAACTGTAGGCGTCAACGTACGTTGACGGACAGACAACAAGTACTAAATCGTTACACTAAGAAAATGGACCACCGTAGGATAAGCGAGATCAGCTCAGAGATGTCTGGTCTGCTTGAACAGCAAAAGCGACTACTTTTGGACACGCCAATCGCCACCTTCTCCCCAGAAGACCTGCATAAACACGCCGAACGAAACCAGCGCCTCCGCGACCTCTGTAGCGAACTGATGAAAATCAGCTAGGCTTGCTTTAATTCCTTCGATCTCCACATTTCAAGTTCCCGACGCAGAGCCTGCAGTCCGTGTAAGGCATCGTGAATTTGTTGGTTTTCTACCAGCGTTCCGCCGTGGTTGACGGAAAATTCCTGTAGTCTCCCAGCTATTGCAGCTTCCACAGCCTCGATACGATCTTCCAGTTTCAACCAATCGATTTCTAAAATGGCTGCTTCGTACAGCTCTTCCCATTTCATAGGTGACCTCCTGCCGTTCCTCATACGGCTTTTGCTTCCGTAATTATTTTCAAGTGAAATTCGCATGTCAAGATAGAAAATGTTCGCGGCGAAGTACAAGCGAAAGATCCCAGACTGACTTCCGTGGACGAAGGCCGCAAGCGCGTGATCGGGATCATGGCCGCAATCCTGGCAGCACGAAAACTGGCGGCATTCGATGGAGGGAAGCGCGTTCCTGCTACGATGTGCGCGATAGCGGACGCCGTCCGGCGGGCCGAGGAAATTCTGAAGGAGATCGATAGCCGCTGGCCAGAACGGAAATTTAGCTGAACCAAGAGGAACGATGAAACGAAAATTGGCCGCTCTGGTTTTGGCGACGGCAGCCCTCTCGGGTCTCTCATGTTCGGGTTCGGGCAAGTTGACCCGCCCCGAGGCGCAGGCTCGACTCGAAGAGCAGCTCGGCATAGCCAGCATCTTCGACCCGAAGGTGACTATCAATACTGGGTTGGTCTCAGGGTATTGTACCCTCGATCCGAGTATCGCAAAAGACTACGACCCTATTGCTCGTCAACAGGGCTACGCGCTGCTGAAGCAGCTGGGCGCTGTGACCATAGAAGCAACCGACTTTAAACACGCCTATCAGATCACGTTGACGGATGTGGGAAAGAAATGGGAAGACGGCAGTCCCTACGGTCATATTCAAACGCAGCATTGTGATGAGTGGCAGGTGGATCTCCCTGTCGCTAATGTTACTGGAGTCCAGGTGACTGGTATTCAGCAAGAGGGAGATCATGCCAAGGTTGATGCCAGCCTGTGCCGAAAATTGACGCCTCTAGGCGAAACCTTGAAAGCTCAGAATCTAACAGACAATCAGCAAGTCTTATTAGGCCTTGGAACAGGATTCTTCTTAGGACTCGGAACAGGATTTTTCAATTCCCGCCACTTTGTCAGACCGGATGAGTACTGCGAGTTCCGTAGCATCATGTTCAAAAAATACCGTGACGGCTGGCACCCAGAGATGCGTTCGGCAATCTGAGCAAATCGCGGCTCCGCAGTCACTACATGCAGCCAGAGCGCGATTGCTACACGGCGTCACTACGTCGCTATCACTTGATCCGTGTTCGATTTTCAATGAGTGTTCATGCTGCTTTCCCCTGCGCAAATTCCGCTAACAATTTCGATTTCTCCTCTCTTGCGTCGTGAGCCCGCAGCATTTAGTGGCCCCGTAGCTCGGCTTCCGCCTGTAGCCAGTCTTCAAGAGCATGACCAGGAGCCATACCGCGTTTTAATGTACAGACCGTAGGCATGTTGTCGAATCGCCTGTTCGAGCATCGGCTCTGGCTGTGCGGGCAACTCAGTCACCATTGTTCACTTCCGCGCAGGCCAGTTCACAACTGTGCCAGCCAGCGACAGGTTCCCGATGGCGCTCGCGGTTGAACAACTCCTCGCGGCCCTGCATCTGCGGGTAGTTCCGATTTTTAATCTTGAACCACGTTGTGCGCTGGGCCTCGGTGACGTATGGCCCGTAGCTGTGCTTGGCCACGATCCCTTCCAAGTCCATCTCGCACACTCGTTGAAATAGCGCCGTACCATACTCATTTAGATGATCCACGTAGTGCATACGGGATGCGGGAGCCTTCGACATGAGCCGCCGTAGTTCCTGCTTACGGTCTGTCAATTTCTCAAATCATGGCCGTCAGACATCAAGAGATCGAAGGCAAAGAACCGAGGCTCGCCGGCGATGAAAAAGCAGGTCATTGAATTGAGGTCTGCCGCGTCTATCGACACGAACAATTTCACCATCGAGAACGGTTCGGCCTGTACACGGCACGCTTAGGTCTTTAAGAAGAGAATCGAAGGAGTTGAACGGATGGCCGTTTCGGGAGATCAAGTCGCAGCGACCGCCATGGAGAACAGCGAGCGACCGGAAGCCATCATACTTCAATTCGAAAATCCATTCGGGATGATCGAATGGCGCAGGTTTACGAGAGAGCGGCATCGGCTGGAATGCCATGAACGAAGCCTATCAGCCATGCTAGCGAAAATGGGGCGAATACCTGCAAAACAACTGTTCGCTTTTACTTCGCCTCAGTGCTAGATTGGTCTTCCCATAATTTCAGCAGCTGTCCAGGCACGGTTCCGCAGCCTCTAATTTACAAGCCGCTCCCGCTGTTCGATCAGGTGCAGGAGCCAGCAGCAACGCAATGTCGCGCCTAAATGTGCGGTCCGGCTTGCTCACGCAAGAGCGCCCCACCCGCTTTTGTTTGGGCTTTTCCCCGTACAATGAGGGTCAACTTCAACGAGAGGAAGGCGAGATGGAATCAGAAGAAATCGAGGAATTGTCAGAGGCCAAGAAGTCTGGCGAGAAGGAAATCGGCCTTACCATGGCGATTGTAGCCGTACTGCTGGCGTTTGCGACTACGATGGGACATCGAACGCACACGGAAGAAGTCTTGATCCAGACGAAGGCAAATGACCAGTGGGCCTACCACCAGGCCAAGAACATCCGTTCCCACATGTACGAAGCAAACTCCGAAATGGCGAGACTCATCAAGGAAGGCGCCTCTGCGGCGGAGGATTTTAGGAAGAAGTCAGAGGACCAGAAACAGGGTGCTGAGGCCATTCGCGTCAAGGCCGAAGATTTCGAAAGGGAAGTAGAAATTACCACTCGTCGTGCCGGCCGTTTCGATACTTCCGAGATCTTTCTCGAAATCGCAATCGTTCTATGTTCCATTACGCTGCTGACAGGAACACGCGCATACTGGCGAATCTCTTTCGTCAGTAGTGCCACCGGAATCATCTTTATGGTGAGCTCATTCCTCATTCGGTAAGTTGGAGTCTGGCCCGACGCCGGAGCCTAGACTGTGTCGAACAGGGAATTTCAGCAGCGAATGCCACGATCTTCCTGACGCCTCTGCCTGAAATTACGAAGCCAAGTCAACGAACGTTTGTGGCCAGAGTATGGTTAGGACAATTAACGGTATGCTAGCGCACGAGAGTGCGACCGCGAATGGCTAGTGGTCTTCGAAATGCTTGTCAAATGGTCAAGAAATAGGAGGGGGTTCAGGATGGAATCAAAAGAGGAACTTGAGAATCAAGCCGCAGCTCGATTTGCAGAGCTGGTAGCAGCCCATAGTAGGTATAAGCAGCATGCTGGTCGGGCTCTGACAGAGAAGGAAGCACAAGAATCCCAGCGCGATCTCGCGGACCTGCATAATGCTGCTATGACTTACGCGGAAGTTGTGGACAAATTGAAGCGCTGGCCCGACTGAATAATCTCATGCACGTCTATGTAGTTACTGTATGCAGTTTTCGCGGCAGGGCTTAGGCGCGTCTCGAAGGCTGTGTGCGCTGACGGAAGCACACTTGATGGCGGGGGCAAAATCATTGCGCAAAAGATTAGTGGTCAAAACAACTGTGTTTGAATCGGCCAAGAATGACGCTCAACCGGCTTCGCACAATCCGCGTCGTCATTTTCCACTTGATTGACTCTTGTACTCACCGGATATCGTCTCATTGGTCCGGTCTCGAAGGGTCTTAGCATTCGCGACGCACACGCCAGGTCTCTGAAAGCCGGGTCCAGCCAGAGAGTGTAGTTGTCCGGGCGCAAAATGACCGGCATTCTGTCATGAATATCTGCCAAGAGTGAATTTGGAGTCGTTGTCAGGATTGTGCAGCTCTCGATCAATTCTCCCGATGGGCTCTTCCATCTGTCCCACAGGCCAGCGAACGCGAACAGCTCGCCGTCATTCACCTCGAAAGAATACGGCTGTTTGGTCTTGCCGTTCCGCTGCCACTCATAGAAGCCATCTGCGGGAACGAGGCATCGCTGCGATGTGAACGGTTCTCGAAACGAGGGAGTTGTAGCGACTGTCTCAGACCTCGCATTTATAGTTTTGTATCCGATGCTCGGATCTTTCGACCATGAGGGTATGAGTCCCCATCGTATCGTGGAGAGTCTTCTTACGGGCTCGCGGGCATCCTGGCGGATAACTGGCGCAGGCTGGGAGGGGGCGATGTTATATCGAGGGTTCCAATCTTCCTGTTCCGAGACAGCCCCGAAGTACTCCTCGACAAGCTGCTTTCTTCGCGATAGTCGATAACGCCCGCACATCTCAATCAAATTATCTCAGATTCGGTGAAGTCATCTGGCTGCGCTGTACGGAAAACGGACAGAAAGTTAGCTCCCCTTCTCCTCACGATGCTAGAAGCACGCACTCCGGATTCCCCTAGCAGCCTGATACGCGGCAAAAGCATCCGCCTCGCGTTTGAACATTCCAAGATGACGAGGCTTGCCTCCAACATGAGCAACTGCCCGCCACTTACGGCATTTCTTGTGCCACGAAACGCCTCTGAATCGGGAACTACAAGTTTTCGGCTTCAGGCGTGATTTCGGCTTGTATCCCTGCTCTTTTAGCAATGTTCGGACGGTTCTCTTCACGATACCGAACTGAGCCGCTAAATCCTGGTATCGACTGCCCGCCTCGTATAGTTTTCGGATACGAGCGGCGTTCTTCCGTGCTCGCATGACGTTTTTCCAAATACGTTTATTTCGATGCTGAACAGTTCCGGTGATCTGAAACCTCGTTATCCGAAAGACTGTCTAAGTCCATTGGCTTCTCCTCCCGAGACAAAGGCCCGAGGTTGTCTACAAGTCGGCCGGTTTGAAATTGCTTGTAGAGGTGGTCCATAAAGCTGAAGGTGAGGACGGTGCCGGCGGCCCGGCGCTAGAAGAAGTCCCTCAACTCGGGCGATTCCTCAATATGAGGTTTATTCCAAAACCAGACGGCGTAAATCGCCTCTTCGACTGCCGGGGCGATTGCTGGATTCGACATGAATTTCAACAGTCTCAGACTATCGCCAGTTATTTCTGCCTGTGCCGATAGTCGGTTCAGCTCCAGTTCCCATTCTTTGGGCAGTCTGGCTTTTAGGTACAGTTCGAGGGCCAGTTCCCGATTGTTCAGCGACAATCGCTGGATCATATTTATGTCCGTGGGAGAGAGATCACGGAATTTCGGACCCAGGCGCTTTTCTAACTCCTGATGGGCGGTCGCAATCGCCTCTTCGCGGTCAAGTTGGGTTGTGTGAGCGGTGTTGTCTTTTCCAGAGACTAGCTTTCCCCCTAGGACAAACTCGAATGTTCGCGAGGCATCCTGTTCGTTTAGGGCAGTGACGCTCCATTTTCCCCGACCAAGCATACTTCCGATCAGACAGTAATCTGGATATTCGGAGGACTGTTCCTCGAATCGCGTATAGTCCTCCGGTAAGAATGCTCTCACTTCAGGGTCATTTATATTTTCGTTCGCGAAATCTGCGAGCTTCTGTGCAGGTGTCTTGTCTCTGTCCTGCCATTCTGGAACAAGCATGTCTTCGTCAAAACCGTTTGAAGTGCGGGCTTGGGGCCGAGTTCCTTCGATCATGTTCCCACGGTCGTCGCGCCAGTAAAGTTCGTCCCCAACGACGAGCGCATTCTCAGCTTGGCTTCCTTGGTTTTTGTCTCGCTGATCTACGTATTCTTTCCGAGAATTCTTATAGAGCTCCGCAATTTCCTTGTTGGTGAGTTGTTCAAAGTTAATGTCTGCCATTTTGTTTTCTCCGGGAGATTGATTATTTATTTACGACGTTGCCACGACGGTCGAGGCTGTAATCGAGATCGTCAGCGGGCATTTGGCCGCTGTAAGCATCTCGCGTGAGGTTCGTGTCGGCGTCCACAAATGGATCAAGGTCGGCACGTTCTTTTTGGAATCGTGTGATCTCAGATTCCGATTCGCGCTCTTTCTTCTGGAGCAATAAAGCGGGCGGCCACTCCTTTGCCAGGCGATGCGCTTGACGCAGTCTCCATTCATCGCTTTCGTCGCGAAAATTGATCGCCGCAAGAAATCGAAGAGCGGGCGGATGTTTTCTGATTTTCCAGAGTGACTTCAAACAGTTCGTTTGGAACTCAGAAAACTCCTTTTCCTCGATTGGATCGCCATCATGTGGGTACGGGGTTGTCAGGGCAGTGATTAGTTTTAGGAATTGCTCGTTCATTGGGCGAGGTTCCGGGCTCCGGCCGCGAGGGATTCGGCTCGGTCCTTAGCTGCTGCCGGATTGTCCGCAAGACCGCGAAAAAGCCTTCCGCGTATCTGAATGATGGCTTGCCAGTATCCACTTCCTAAGCGACGAACGCTTGGATCAGAGGCAACGGAGGGTCTTACCGTTGATGGTCGGATTCGTCGAGATGAGTTTGATTGTTTACAGTTCATTTTGCCTTTCAATCGTTGTCCGTTTTCCGGACAACCTGCGCCTTTTTAACTTATTAGGCCGGAGATCTTCCCTCGGGTTTTTGCGTCCATCGTAGGGACAAAGGTCGGTCGGGTCTTTGGTTTTCCAGAGTGGCCCGTTCGAGCCATTCCCATGACTTAGCCACGTCGCTAGGATGTTCTTGAGCAAACTTCGGGGGAGGGGTTGTTCAATGAGCGTCCCACGACTCAAATGAGTCTGGGACGTTTCGTTTTAGCTCGTCCCTCTGGAGACTTTCAGAAACAACTAAGAGTTTTCCCATGAACCCCATACTGTGGATCTTCGGATTAGTGTTTAGGTGTCGTCACAGCCAGATGAGCCGCGTATTTACGATCAAGGGCAGGACCTACCGTGTCTGTTTTAAGTGTGGCAGGGAATTTGATCTTGTCGAGCCTTGATGCATCCGGGCTCGTGTCCCCGGCGGGAAGTGTGACAATATTCCGATTTCTTTTCTTCTTTCGGGACTTTGGTTTCGTGAAACGCATAGTTTTCCTTGGGGTTTATCCGTTTTCCGTACAGGTCGAAGAGGGTAGCTGCTTGAGGGGTATAATTCGTGTCGCGTGACCACGTATTACGGAGTTCGTTGTAAGACCGCAAAGACCAATCCACTCGCGGGCGGGGGACCCTGTAAGACAGTGTTTATTTTCGATATAACTACCGATGTGTCGTCCCAGCAGATTGAGTTCCCGTGTCCGCCTCTGAGTGGTCTGGAGTGCCCGATCTGTCATCAGACCAATCCCTATAGCTCGGATGACGTTTTAAGAATTGCCCTTGTCGATCCTGAATAAAGAGGATTTTAGGGTCGTCCCAATCAAACCAGACCGTGGACATGTAGACAGTAGGGCTGCCGTGTTTGTCTTCTTTGCAGACACGCAGCAGGGGGTATTTTGAGTGTGGGTTTCCAACCATGATGTGTTCTAACCTTTCGTCTGCTGGAACTAATTGGATGTAGATGTTTCGTTTACTACGCTTGGGGCGAGGCTTGTTCTTCTCGGTCCTCGGGTCTATGCTTCAGGCGCGTATCACAATCTCTTTCCAGCAAGGCAGGAGGTTACGATGAAGCAGCGACTCACTCTGCTCTTTACGTCTGCATTCGTCCTTTGGCTGTCAATGCCGGTATTCGCGCAGGGAGGCTCCAGCCACGAGGAAGCAAAAGAGACTCCCGCCAAGGTGAACGCCGAGAAGGCGGTTTCGGGCCGTTGGTCGGGTGTTGTCATGGGAAGAAGTAAGAGTGCATCTACACTGACTGTTCGTCGAAAGGATGGCGTCATGCGGACCATCCACTACGACGGTTCGACCCAATGGACTAGTCAGGAGCACGGCAGTAAGCAGGCCAATACGATTGATGACACCCAGGTTAATGACACTGACAGGGTGATCTGCGTTGGGTTTTACGACGAGAAAGGCGAATTCCACGCGGTTGTCGTCTCTAAGCGGCTCTCCAACCCTTAATTAACGTAAGAGCTTGTTGGGGCTGTGATTTGGATATCAGACGAGCCGTTTGCTAATCTCGGGGGATGGAAAGAGAACTGAAGGAACTGCTCACCGAAATCGTCAACCATCTGGAAACTACTTCCGTCGCCGTTGGCGGTCTTGAGAAGACAACGAGAGTTTCTGGCGAGGCTCTTTCCGTGGCACGGCAACAGGCTGCGAAAGATGTTCGTCAGCACTTTGCCGCCTTGCGGGCCAAGATTGAGGCGCTTCCCACAAAGCAGAAATAGGCAAGCCGTCACGAATTAGTTCAGTGAGATAGACCATAAATTTCCTTATCGGTCACGAAACATCTACTGCCGACGATCACGTCGGTTGGGTCATTTGCCAGACCAAACCGTAAACACTGTCTGGCAAATAAACCTTGGTATCGGGTCGGGATGCGAACCACGAGGTCAGTTCGCGGACCCTCGGGCGGCTCTTGATCGCCGCGACTTTCTCGTTGTGGTAAGGAGCGGTTAGCAATTCGCCTTCAAGTGCGGCTACTTCTTTGAACAAGGCGACAGTCAGTTCGGCAATCGGAAGGTATTTGTCTAAGGTCGCCTGAAGCAGTTCTCTGGCGGGCCAATCGTAGTCGGTCAAATGTTCCGCGTCCCAGACTAACTTTAACAAGAACCATCTGTAATTTGGGATCGCCCTACCCTCTCGGGCACAGGACGCCGCATTGTAGACAATCCGGTCGTAATGGTAGGTTGAGCCAACGCCAAGTTTGTCGAGAAAGACGGGACATTCGGGGACGGTCATGCCTCGTGACTTGCAGTAGCGATAAAGCAGGCCTTCATCAATCCGCGTGGGGTCGGAGCGCCGAGCGGCAATCTCTTCGGCCGTACTATCGAGCCCGCCAAGAATATCAACATCGGCCAGTATTGCTGTCCGCCATTGCATCCAAAACTCGAAGTCTTTCTCGCTCCAGCCCGCCTTGCAGAATTGATCGAGAGAGAACAGTGAGCCACATCTCTCAAATTGCTGATAATATGACGGTTACAAAGTGGGCGGTTAGCTCAGCTGGTTAGAGCGCCTGCCTTACAAGCAGGAGGTCGCAGGTTCGAGTCCTGCACTGCCCACCATCCAAATGCTGCTTTACCTTCGAAGTTGCTTTGTCACTAAGGGCGAATTGGCCTTTTTGGCGGTGTGCCCACTTTTGTGTCTACCAAGGCGAGACATTGCCGAAAGAACCTGCTCCTGCCCCTGCCCCGGATGGACGTAACGGGATGGAGATTCTGATCGAGGTGTGACCAGCAATACGCGCCAGGGTCTACACGTCACAGCCGGACAACCCAAGCGAGCCAGTAACGGGTGTCGGAGCGGATTATGGCCAATTACGGCTGCTTCTCCGCCGTGTACGTCATCATCTGCCCGCGTTCTGTGCTTGAAAATTCGACTCTCATAGACCCGCCATCCTTCGAAATTGTCCAGCGCGCCCGGCCGGAGACTTTCCCGTCGGTCTTATCGGTTTCCTCAAGCGTGTACTCATCGATCAGCCTGATTGAGCGGGTCAAATGGACATCTCCGGCCTGGGGATAGTTTGCTCCATCGAGCCTGACTTCGTAGCTGGCGCTGCCATCAGAAATCTTCATTACACCGGCCGCGCTGTGGAAAATCTGGAGCGTACCGGCGCGAGTTTCGTTCTTGACCGTGTCCATCCGCCACTGTCCAGAGAGGGCGTGCGAGCCAGCGGAGCCAGTACCAACTCTCGTGAAGCCCGCCTTTCCAGTAACCGTTTGTGGTTCCATCGTGTTTGTGAAGTCCTCGGTCATCTTCTGTCCGTCGGGCGACACTGTCTCGATGCATTCGAAGTAAGGTTTGCCCGCCTTTTTCATCGCGAACTTGATCGCGTGGTCATCCAAAATTCGTACCGCCAGCGTATCGTAGGGGTACCCCGCAACTTCGTGGTCAACCCCATCCGTCTTCACGTCAACTTTCGGGATGCAGCTTTTGCAGTGGTACATGCCATCGGCGAATAGATAGTCTTCAGGCGAGCCTGAGAACTGCAGCGTGTTCATCTTCATCTCCCAGGTTCCGTCGAAGCGACTCTGCGCAAGTAGGAATGATGGTGCAAACAAAAGCAGGACCAGCAGATTCTTCATTCGCACCTCCGACGAGAACGCGGCAACCGGGCTGAGGTCTTGGCCCGATCAAGGTCACCGGTTAGCGGCATCATTCTACGCCTGCTCCTCTTCATGAAAGGAGGAGTTCGAAGTAGTAATCATGATCGCCGTTGCGGATTGAAGAGATGCATCGGTCGGACTGAGTTCCTGACCTGAAACGGTCAATGCATTATGAGAGAGAGCAGGTATCCCTACCGGGATCGCCAACAATCCGCTCAGGCCCCGCCCCGACGATGTTTCCGAGACCTGATGCACGGCAGTAAACGATTTCATTTCCTCTCGCCTGAAGCAATGGCTTACTCTATATCGCCATGCGACGCCCCGCACTGCTGCTCACACTGCTCGCCGCCGTCGTCTGTTTTTCGCAAGAGCCCGTTCGCGTCAAGGTCAACCTTGTGAATGTGTCCTTCTCGGTACGGGATTCCCGTGGCGCACTGGTCGAAGACCTGACCAAGGACGATTTCGAGGTTCTTGAGGACGCGGTTCCTCAAAAGATTGCTTTCTTCTCTCGAAGTTCCGATGTGCCGCTCACCTTAGGATTGATCGTGGATGCCAGCGGCAGCCAGGATCATTTCTCCAAGCAGCACAAGCACGACCTGGAGGTGTTCCTTCAGGATGTCCTTGGGCCAAAGGACCGTGCCTTCATGCTGTGCTTCGGCAACCATCTGCGCCTGGTAAGCGACTTCAGCCAATCGAGTGCCCAAATTCTGGATGGCCTGAATCGCTATCAACACGATGGCGGGCATTTCCCGGAACTGGGGCCGAAAGAATCGCGCGACCTCGGCACCGCGTTTTACGATTCCATCTTCTACTCCGTCGCGGAAAAACTGGCTAATGAGAACGGACGGCGGGCCCTCCTGATCTTCAGCGACGGTGAAGATAACTCCAGCTCTCACGACATGATGACGGCGATTGAAACCGCGCAGAGCGCGAACGTCATATTGTTCCCCATCCGCTATACGGAGAAGGAGCACGGCAAGCTCACCGCCCGGAATAAATACGGCATCAGCGTGATGGATCGCATCGCAAAAGAAACGGGTGGAACCGCGTTTGACGCGGAAGACATCGACCCGCACACGTACTTTCATCAAATCGGCGAGGAACTGCGTAACTCCTACGACCTGGCTTATTATCCGAGCAATCCCGTCAAAGACGACTCTTTCCGCAAGATCGTCATCCGACCCAAGCAGGATGGAAACAGGGTACGTTCGAAGACTGGATATTTTTCGCGATAGACTCGTGCCTTTCCAGTTTCCTCTCATCACACGGGGGAACCGTTTGAATTGATGCTATTTTGCAGGCCCTTTCTAGATTTTTCGGGAATTCTGGTCGAGATCACGGGCAAATCCGGAAACCAACTGCAGGCCCACGAAGAGGACCAAACCGAAGAGATAAAAGGCGGCCCCAATGAGATGGTGCAGGTTAGTAGACCGGTTACGAAGTGCAGCCAGGGCCCGTTGAATGGAAGCACTATCTTCTTTTTTCTGAAGCAGTCTCGGGAGAGTGCGAAGGCGAGCCACGGTGATTGCCGCAGAGAACAGGCAATAGGTGCTGAGCGCGCATAGTGCCAGGAAAAGCAACTTCTGCAGAGCGGGTAGGTGCAGCCAGATTGACCATATCGCATAGGGCGGATTGGAAGTGAACATATCGGCTCCATTTAAGACACCGAAACCTACAGAACAGTTCCCAATGTCGGGCTGGCGGCGCTGCACCAGTGGCCAATCGCGACTCTTGATATGCCCGGACGTCCACGGTTTCAATATCGACCAGCAGATGTTTGCCGAACACCGAGAGCAGAGGCGCCAAGTTGTTTTCAGCAATCAGCCGTGTCTTTTCCTCCCAGTGGTGACTTTTTCATTTTTTAGGTGGTCTTCGGCGGCAAGCGAAAACAGGGGTGGCCGATTCCGTTTGCTTTTGAGGCCGGCGCGGCCTCCTCTAGTTGACGGCGGCGCTTGCGTTCTATGTCCACCGCGAGAGTCTTTGAGCGTGTCCCCGTGGTCTCACGGATGCGCTGTCCGTGGAAAATAAAATCCATCGTCCAGACCTTGCTGGCTTTTACTCCATCATGCATTGGCACATCAACGTCGTCATCGTGTGAAATCGAGCAGGTAGGATACGGCAGGCTGCGATACCCACGTCCGGGAAGATGTCCCGCCCATCCCGTTGTAGATGCTTCGATGAACTCTGAACAAACTCAGGATTCCCATCCCCCGCCCAAGCTCCTGTAGAGCTGTACCAGGGCCAATCGCTCGTTTAGTTGAGCCTGTACCAGGCCGAGTTCGGCGGAAAAATAATTCGTCTCGTTAGTAAGCACTTCGAGATAACTCGCGACACCGCCGCTATATCGCATATGCGAGAGCCGTGCCGCGTCCTCTGCGGAGGCAACTAGGAGTTCCTGCTGCTGACGAAACTCCTGGGTCTTGCGGTATGCGATTAGGGAATCGGAGACATCCCGAAATGCTGCCTGGATGGTCTGTTCGTAGCCAAGCAGGAACTCCTGCTGCCGGGCTTCGGTCAGGCGAACGTTCGATCGCAGTTTGCCCGCCGTGAAGATCGGTTGGGTGAGTGTTCCGCCAAAGTTCCACAATCCCGCCGGTCCGGTGAATAAGCTAGTTAATGCGGAACTTTGATACCCCGCCGTCGCCGTGAGCGAGATCTGGGGAAAGTACGCAGCGCGAGCGACTCCGATTTGAGCGTTGGCAGAGATCAACTGTTCTTCGGCCTGACGGACGTCGGGGCGACGTTCCAGCAAAGATGAAGGAAGGCCGGCGGGTACCATATGGGGATGTTCCTGCTCGGTCAATTTTCGTCCTCGAGGAACCGGCGCAGGGTTGTTCCCCAGAAGAGTGCTGATGAAATTTTCTTCCTGCTCAATCTGTTGTTCGAGGGTGGGGACTTCGGACGCTGCGGTAAAAACCAGCTGTTCGGCTTGCCGAACGTCGAGCATGGAGGTTGAACCTCCGTCGGCCAGGAGGCGGGTCAGGCGGAGGGAGTCCTGGCGCGATCCCAGGGTTCGCTGGGAGATCTCAAGCTGCAAGTCGAGCGCGCGCAGTTGAAAGTAAGCCCCGGCCAGATTCGCAATCAATGCAGTGATCACCTCCCGCCGGGCCCACTCGCTAGCCGCCAAGTCGGCACGGGCCGCTTCAGTGGCGCGGCGGTATTTCCCCCAAAAATCCAGCTCCCAGGCAAGGCTCCCGCTCACCTGGGTGGTGCTGGTTTCGTATGCACGCAAGAATGTTGTTTGAGGATTGCGCAGATTCACACCCGTCACACCGCCTGCGATCGTGGGAAACTGATCGGCCCTCGTGATGCCCAACTGCGCCTGGGCTTGCAGAATCCGCGTGGCCGCTATGCGCACGTCATAATTCTGTTGCAGTGCGGTTTTGATCAGTTCCTTTAGCTGTTCATCCTGGAAAACCTCCCACCACTTCTCGTCTGCCAGGGATCTGGCATCGCTCTTGCGAGTTTCCTCAGGCGCGAGACCACGATAGACGGGAGGAACGTTGACCGCCGGCCTCTTGTAGTTCGGCCCGACGGCGCAACCGCAGGTGAACCCCAGAATTACCACCAGGAGTGGAAGGGCAGCCAGCGTCCTCATCTAGTCGTCCCCCGCTCCCGGATTTTGGGCGGGAAGAGGCGTCACCCCCGCAGAGGATGCTTTCCTGGTCTCGGCGCCGGAGAACTTCTCCACTACGCAAAACACGGCCGGGACAAAGAAAATACCGAGCGCACTTGCCGCCAACATACCGCCGATGACCGTGGTGCCCATGATCTGGCGTGCCACCGCACCGGCTCCCGATGCTATCCACAGCGGGATGCATCCGAAAATGAAGGCCAGCGAGGTCATCAGGATAGGCCGGAGGCGAAGCTTGGCTCCGGTAAGGGCTGCATGCACCAGAGGCATGCCTTTGTCGTATTCGTCTTTGGCGAATTCCACAATCAGGATGGCATTTTTCGCAGCCAGCCCTATCAACATGACCAGGCCGATTTGCGAGTACACGTCGGTTTCAATCTGGACCATGAAAGGGGGCAGGAAGGCGCCCAGTAATACCCGGCGCAGCCACAGAATTGCGAAAGCGCCAAACACTGCTACCGGCGTACTGAGCAGTACGGTGAAAGGCAGCGTCCAACTCTCATACAAGGCGGAAAGAATGAGAAAGACGAACAACAGGGATAACCCAAAGATCGCGGCCGGAGGCACGCCTTGCTGGGCCTTTTTTTCCTGATATGAGATGCCCAGGTAGTCGTAGCCCATTTCGGCCGGCATGGTTTGCGCAAAGACTTCTTCCAGCGCAGCCATCGCTTGATCTGAGCTGTAGCCCGGCGCCGCGCTCCCGTTGATCTGAGCCGCACGGTACAGATTGAAACGCATGGTGAATTCAGGCCCGGAACGGGGTTCAAAACTTGTCAGTGCAGAGAGCGGAACCATCCCCCCGTTTTGATTTCTGACATAAAATTGCCCCACGTTTGCTGCGTTCGTGCGGTAGTCGCCCTCCGCCTCAATGTAAACCTGCCATTGGCGGCCGAAGCGATTGAAGTAGTTGATGAACAATCCCCCCATGAAGGCCTGAATCGTCCGATAGACATCGCTGATGGGGACGCCCTGCTTGATCACCTTGTCGCGGTCCACGTTGATAAATTGCTGGGGCACGCTGCCCAGGAACGTGGTGCTCACTCCTGCGATCTCCGGACGCTTGCGGGCAGCCGCCAGGAACGTGTTCAGGTTGTTGGCTAAGAATTGAATGTCCTTGCCGGCCCGATCTTCTAGGACGAACGTGAATCCGCCCGAGGTCCCCACACCGGGGATGGCGGGAGGCGAAAAATCAAAAGCAATCCCCTCCGGTAACTGGCTGAGGGCTCGATTCAAGCGGGCCTTGATCACTTGGAACTGGGATTCCCGGTCGGTTCGTTCGTCCCACGGTTTCAGCGTGACCCAAAAGAACGCATTGTATGTAGACCTGGTGAAGCTGAGCAAACTGAAGCCTACGACTGTGGTGGTGGTTGCCACTCCGGGTGTGTGAGCAAGAATGTCCTCGATCTTTCTTGCCACAAGGTCGGTGCGCTCCGTGGAAGCCGCGCTCGGCAACTGCAAATTGACGTATAGATATCCCTGATCCTCGTCGGGAAGAAAGCTCGATGGAATTTTGCTGCTGAAGAACCAGGCTCCGACGCCGAATCCCACGAGCATGATTAAAGCCACAGCACTCTTGCGGATGAGGGCCGCACAGACCTGCACGTAGACATTGGTGGCTCGTTCGAACAGACGATTGAATCCGTCGAAGAACCTCCTCAAAAGACCTCGGCTGGGCTTCTTGGGCCGCAGCAGCAGCGCCGCCAGCGCCGGGCTGAGGGTCAACGCATTGAACGCCGAGAGCAGCACCGAGATCGCAATGGTGACGGCGAATTGCTGGTAGAGCCTTCCAGTAATTCCGGGTATAAAAGCGGTTGGCACAAATACCGCTGACAGCACCAGCGCGATTCCAACGACCGGGCCTGAGATTTCTTCCATGGCCTTCAGCGCCGCATCTTTCGGAGCCATCCCGTCTTCGATGTGACGCTCCACGGCCTCCACCACTACGATGGCATCGTCGACTACCAGGCCAATCGCCAGCACCAAACCAAATAGTGAGAGTGTGTTGATGGAAAAGCCGAACAAAGGAAAGAACACGAACGTGCCGACTAGGGAGACCGGTACAGCCAGGAGGGGAATCAGCGTTGCGCGCCATCCTTGAAGAAACAGATACACGACCATGATCACGAGGCCAATCGCGATCAGCAGCGTAATGATGATTTCCTTCATCCCCTCGACGACGGACCGGGTCGAGTCGAGCGCCAACGTATAGTCCATGTCCGAGGGGAAACGGGTTTTCATCTCCGCCATCAGCTTCTTAACACCGTTGGCTGCGTCAACCGCGTTTGATCCTGGCAACTGGTAAACGGCAACAACGGCACTGGGTTTCCCGTTCAGGCGTCCAGCCACCGAGTAGTCCTGCGCCCCGAGCTCAACCCGGGCTACATCCTTGACTCGCACCACGCCACCCTGCGGTGACTCGCGGACCACGATCTCTCCGAACTCTTCTGGTGAGATCAGCCGGCCTTGCGCCCGGACCGCATAGGCGAACTGCTGGCCGGGAGGTATCGGCTCGCCACCCACTCGCCCGGCGGGATTGACCGTGTTTTGCGACTGCACAGCGCTGACGATCTCGGTGACTGTGATGCCCAGTTTGGCCAGTTGATCCGGCTTGACCCACAACCGCATGGCGTACTGGCCAGCTCCAAATACCTGGACTTGGCCGATCCCCGGCGAGCGAATGATGGGATCAAAGAGGTTGATAAACGCATAGTTTGCCAGGAACCTCGCGTCATAGGTTCCGTGCGGCGAATACACCGCGACCAGCATCAGCGGGGCGGTCACTGATTTTCTGACGGTGATTCCATAATTGGTAACGTCAAGAGGGAGCTGGGAGGCGGCCTGGGTCTCTCGGGATTGGGCAAGAATCAGATCCGTATTGGGATCCGTTTTCACGTCGAAATTTATGATCAGCGTAGTCTGCGAGTTTCCCGTCGCATTCAACGAGTACATGTAGTTCACGTTGTCCACTCCGCTCATTTGCTGCTCGATGGGAGTGGCAACCGACTGTTCGAGCGTCTGGGCATCTGCCCCGACGTAGGTGGCAAGTACCTGTATCTCGGGGGGTGCGATGTTGGGAAACTGAGCGACGGGAAGGCCGGTGATGGTCACGGCGCCGACGATGACTGTGACGATCGCAATCACCATGGCGACGATCGGACGATTGATGAAGAACTTGGACATGCTTCAGTTGCCCTCGGCCGGAGCAGCCACCAGTGTGGGTTTGACTGTCATACTGTCCCTGACTTTTTGCACGCCCTCCACCACGACCCGCTCCCCAGGTTTGAGACCTTCATCAATAATCCACATTGCACCGGTTCGTTCTCCGACGCTTACCGTTCTCAGACTGACTTTGTTATCGTTCCCGACCACCGCCACCTGATAGCTTCCCTGAAGCTCCACCACCGCTTTCTGCGGCACCAGCAGCGCCCCGGCCTTGGTATAGCTGATGAAACGGACGCGGCCAAACTGGCCGGGGCGAAGAACGTTGCTGGGATTCGGAAATAGACCAGCCAGCCGAATCGACCCCGTCTGGATATCCACTTGACGATCCGCGGCAAAGAATTTTCCTTTTCGGGGATAAATAGATCCGTCGGAAAGAACCAGCTCCAGTTCGAACTGTCTCTGCTGCGCCTCTCGCGACGCTACCGTCGGGTTACGCTTGACGAACGCAAGGTATTGCTGTTCGCTTACCGTAAAGTAAGCCTTAATGGGTTCCAGCTGAGAGACCGTGGTGAGGACGATTTGCGGGCCCACAAGATTTCCCACCTGACCACTGGCGATTCCAGCAACACCGTCTACGAGAGAACGAACATTGGTGAACTCCAAATTGAGTTCCGCCTGTTCCACCGCAGCTCTATCGGCTTGGACAGTTGCTTGGGCCGCTAGATTGGCCTGAATGTCGTTGTCGAGTTGGCTCTGTGCAATCGCTTTTTCTTTTGCCAGGGGGGTATCCCGTTGCACATCCAACTTCGTCTTGCCGAGCTGCGCCTCGGCTTGTGCGACTTGCGCCCTGGCCTGATCCACGATTGCTTGAAAAGGCCGCGGATCGATCTTGAAAAGTACTTGGTTCCTGCGAACCACGGCGCCTTCCACGTAATTCTGTTTGATGAGGTAGCCTGAAACCTGCGGCTGGATTTGCGCGTTCACGTAACCATCAAGAGTCGCGAGATATTCGTGATACACGGGAACGTCTCGTTGGATGACGTCGACAATCTGGACGTTTGGCGGGGGAGCTGCCGCTGCCGACACGTTCTTGCTCCCACAACCACCCAACGATAGAAGGGTGAAAACAACAAAACCAAGGCCACACAGCGTTCTAGCCAAATTCCAGCCGTCGTTGAAACCAATGCTATGGCTGGCCCGGCCGTCGTTTATGGAGGGTCTGACTCGTGAACTTGACGGATGCCATCGGTTGCGCATGGCCTCTCCTTCGCGGTTGTGGACCTGCTATCTTAGTGCGCTCATGCTGACGGGAGCGGGATCAGCCCGACGAACGCGTGCACTGATTTCCTGAGCGGCTCATTTTACACTCCAAAACAACTGGCCTGCCACTCGCACTGGCGAAGGGTCGGCACATCTTCTAATCGAGCATCGAGCGGAAGTTGATGCAGTCTGTCGAACCAATCTGCGGCCCTTGGTATTCAAACTGAAACCGAGAAATTCTGCGAGGGTTGCCGATAGAAAAAGCAGCCCGTTAACTGGGCGTCATCGCCCACAGTCACAGGGCCGGACGAACCGCCATCCTTTCGATTTGAGATTGCCCTCCCTTCGAGTGAAGCCAGAGTTCGACAATCGCGGTATTGATCGAGAAACCAATCCAGAACGCGATGCCAAAGAACTGGTTCGGCGCAAGATGGGTCAGCAGGCTGGTGGCAAAGAATATGCCCATCACAGGGCGAGTTGTCGCGATACCGAGAAGGATTGCAATCGCCCGCGTTAGCCATCGCAGATTCTGCGCCGGTTCGCGGCGCAGGTACCAGGCACGAAATAGCGATAACAAAAAGAGACTGTTGAAAAATAGAACGGCAGAGCGTTCCACCCACCCACCGATGGAATAATTGCTCATCGCGTAGGCGGTAACACCCACAACCGCTCCGAGAGGAAACAGAAGGCGTTTCGGCCAAACCATACCCGCGAACCGTCGAAGGTACAGAAACGGAGCCAGCGCAACGAAAGTCAATGCCGGAAGGATATGCGCCAGCGTGAGCGCCGCATGCGACGCAAATGTAGCATCGAGTGCGGCCAACTGCGGCGGCGCAGATTGCGGTGGGTATATAAGTGCAACCGTGCGCCGAACCACTACGGCGACGGAAATCGCAGTGCAAGCCCAAAACCCGATGCGTAGCCAGCGCCAAGAACCTTGCATCTTACGACATACTACACTCGGCAGGGATAGCTGTTGTACTCACGTTTACCTGGGCGTTGAAGAAATTCAATATGTGCGGTGTGGACGGACTTCCTCCTTGTGTTCCTGCTCCTCTAGAATGAAAATGCGGTAAAGATGATCGCCGTTCTGAGAGGTGTGTCAATGAAACGAGAGTGGAGAAATGTTATCTGTCTAGGGCTTCTGAATTTTGTTCTGGTGCCAGTGTCGCCACCCCGGTTGCACGCCCAGAACAACAAGAAGGAAGCTGCGCCCATGAAGCTGAAAGTGGGCGATACGGCTCCTGATTTCACACTGCTTGCATTCGATGGCAAAGAGCTGAAGAAAGTGTCGTTGCAGGATTACCGAGGGAAGAAGAATGTCGCCTTGGCATTCTTCGTCTTTGCGTTCACCGGTGGTTGAACCCGTGAAATGAAGGCTCTCCAGCAGAATCTTTCGAAGCTGGAGGGCGCCGACACCCAGGTTCTGGGTGTGAGCATGGACAGTCCCTTCTCGAACTTTGCCTTCGCTCAGCAAAACGGAATCAGCTTTCCCATACTCGGGGACTGGGGAGGTCCGGTGACCAGCCGGTATGGCCTGGCTCAGAAGTTTGATATCCAGGGCGTTCCAATGGAAACCGCGAGGCGCGCCACCTTCCTGATCGACAAATCGGGGAAAATCATCAACGAACAGGTCGATGATGAAGCCGTGGACCCCAGCAAAACCGTGGAGGCATGCGAGCGACACAAACTGAAAAACTAAGAGAGGGTGTTCTTAACGGGAATGCCGAGCGAACTGGGCGTGGGCAGGTGCACCCGTATGGCGCCGGTGGGTGTCCCTTGGACAATTCGCTGAAAAATTCGGCTGTAATTCTGTCTCTACGCAGGAGGTCGCAGATTCGAGCCCTGCCCACCATCACTTGGAAGCTACGGGGACCCCATCAACCGGATATTACGGATGAGGCCGTCGGTATGAGTGTAAGCCATCTGCATCATCAGCCCGTGACCCGCCATTCGCTTCCACTTCGTTTTGCTGTGTTGCAAGCGATACGCAGCGATCGAGACGCCGGTCTCGATCAGTCCCATCGTAACGACATAGCGAGCGACTGAGGGTCTTTGCCCCATCAAGTAGGAACTCCCTTGAGGAAAGCCACCTTCAATATATCCTTTACGAATGCTCTGTGCGGTCGTGATTCCATCCAGCACGTTCACCGCCGTGTAGGCGGATACTTCAGCGATGAAGAGTTTCTTGTTGAATGAGGGAGCATCCGGAGGCTCGCTGAACTCTTGTGAGTGAGCCGGCAGGCTTAAGCTTCCAGCCAGGCTTCCAATCAGGAGCAGCAAATATCCCCACGATTTGAGCAATTGCAGAGTGCGCCGATTCCCTGTCCCCTCATTCGTGAACTGGCCATCGGTACCACGAAATATCTGTCGAAAACGAACCAGATTCGTGTCGAGCCAAACTTGACCAGCCATGTTTTGTCACTCCGCCGTTTCCCGTCAATCGAATGGATTCACAAAGGCGACTGGCGCAGTTTAGGTACCAAAGCAAAAGCGACGGAACTAGTTGATTCGTCGCAGAGTCGCCTGACAATCCTCAGTCGAGCCTGACCACAACGCTGAAAAACATTGCACACGTATGGCCCTTGCTGGCGAAAGTCGAGTTACGCCCTGTAACCGATGCAAGGTTACGTAAGTGCTCCTGGCGTTCGCATTGGGGCAGTAACGATGACTGAGACATCCCCCCTCTCGTTGGCCATCGGAGACTGGCGACCCCCTACTCGCTGCATTAGTTTCCCTTAATGTCCCCTAAATATTGGTTGCCCGTTTGTTCTTTGTTGCTTGTGGCGTTCCTGTTGCCCGGCTGCGGCGGCGGCACGGTCAAGCCCAACTCCTCCGGCTCTCCTTCCAATCCGGCGCCGGCCGTGACTTCGATTACGCCCAATTCTGGAACCATCAATGGCGGAACCGTAGTGACGGTCACGGGCACCGGTTTTCTGGCGGGGGCCACGGTGAGCCTTGGCGGAACCGCTGCCACGGGCGTGACGCTGGTGAGCAGCACTTCGATCACGGCAACAACTCCTGCCCACGCGGCCGGAGCCGTGAGTGTCATGGTCACGAATTCGGATGCGAAAAGCGGGACACTGACCGGCGGCTACACCTACAACACGGCTCCACCGTCGAATCCGGCACCGACTGTGACTTCGATTTCGCCCAACAACGGCACCATCAACGGTGGGACCGCAGTGACCATCCGGGGCACGGGGTTTCTGGCGGGAGCCACGGTGAAGCTGGGCGGTACCTTTGCCACGGCTGTCACCGTGGTGAACAGCACCACGATCGCAGCAACCACCCCGGCGCACGCGGCCGACGCCACCAGCGTTGTGGTAACCAACACGGACGCCAAGAGCGGCACGCTAAACAACGGTTATACCTTTACCGGGCCTCCAGCGCCAAACCCGGCGCCGACGGTGATTTCGATCACCCCTAACACTGGAACAACCAACGGCGGCACCGCAGTGACCATCGCGGGCACAGGTTTCCTGACGGGAGCCACAGTAAAGATGGGGGGGACAGCTACGACGGTCCTGGCCGTGGTGAACAGCACTCTGATCACCGCGACTGCTCCGGCGCATACCGCAGGGGTCGTGGACGTCGTGGTCACAAACACTGACACCATGACCGGAACCTTGACCGGCGGATATACCTACACGGCAGCGCCCAACCCGTCGCCGACCGTGACTTCGATCAATCCGGCTACTGGTGTAACCACCGGCGGGACAGCTGTGAGCATCACAGGTACAGGTTTTCTTGCCGGAGCCACCGTCAGTTTTGGCGGGACTGCTGGCACAGCCGTGACGGTAGTGAACGGCACCACAATCACAGCGTCTACGCCGGCCCACGCGGCCGGCGCGGTCAACCTCGTGGTTACCAATACGGATGCCAAGAACGCCACCCTGACCAATGGCTACACCTACACAACGCCAGCCGGTACGATTGCTCTGTCCACGGTTGTAAGCGGTCTCAGCAGTCCGGTGGGCCTGGAGAGGCCGCCCGGGGACAGCCGGTTTTTCATCGTGGAACAGCGCGGCACCGTTCGCATCCTGCAAAACGGCGCCCTGCTGCCAGGAAATTTTCTGGACTTGCAGAGCGTGGTGAACTTCGATGGACAGGAACAAGGCCTGTTAGGTATCGCCTTCCATCCCAACTACGCCACCAACCACAAGTTCTACGTGAACTACACCATGGACGAGGGCGATCGGGAGAGCATCATTTCCGAATTCCAGACCATGGCCTCAGACCCCAACACGGCTGATCCCAACAGTGAGCGGGTGCTGCTGGTAGTAAACCAGCCCTTCCCCAATCACAAGGGCGGCCAGTTGGTGTTCGGCCCCGACGGCTTTCTGTATATCGGATTTGGCGATGGCGGCAGCGGTGGCGATCCCATGGGCAATGGTCAGAACACGTCCACGTTCCTGGGCAAAATGCTCCGCATCAGCGTTGATCCTCCCTTTGCAACCGGGAAGGAATACGGGATTCCAGCGGACAATCCTTTCGTCGCAGGCGGAGGTCTGCCGGAAATCTACGCTTACGGACTGCGCAATCCGTGGCGCTTCTCGTTTGAGCCCGTCACCAATCGCCTGTTCGTCGCCGATGTTGGCCAGGACAGCTGGGAAGAAATAGACATCCTGCAGAAGGGCGGTAACTTCGGCTGGAACGTCATGGAAGGCACGCATTGTTATCCGCCCGGCACAGCGAACTGTGACATGACCAACAAAATCCTGCCAATCTTCGAATACCCTCACACTGATGGCATCGCGGTGATTGGCGGCTACATTTACAAGGGCGCGGCCATCCCCAGCCTGGCCAACAAGTACATCTTTGCCGATCTTACCGGCAAGGTATGGAGCTTGACCGAAGCACCCGCCAATACCTGGACGCGCGGCAATCTGCTCGACACCGGTCTCACGTTCACGTCTTTCGGCAAGGACGCCTCGGGAGAGCTGTACTTGGTCGACTACAACGGCCTGATTAGGAAGTTGGTTCTGCAGTAGCGCCAACGTCTCGAGCCATCCGCCGGTTGACAGCTGCCGCTGTTCCCGATCCCGGGGGCAGCAGCAGCTGTTCTTTTTTTCTGCCCCCAACTAGCCTGGTCAACGCTGACCCGCCCGAAAGAATCGTTTCGGCCACATCACTTGCCCGCACCATGGTCGTGTGCAGACCCTCTCCTGGCTAATTTCTCGATCGGCCACGTCACGCCGGCGGCTCTTGTCCCGATGTCCGCGACTGGAACTCCATTCGACACTGTGCTTGAGGCCCAGGCAATCGACAACTGCAGCAAGCCACAATTGATGAAGCGTTTCTCTGAAGCCCGCACCCAGGAGTACAGAGAATTGCTCAATCTTCTCAGGAGCCCCGCATCACGGTCAGGCAAGTCAGCGCTTTCATGACATTGTGTCCATCGACTTTTTTGGTAGTCCGCTTCGTGAACAAGTCGACCCGCGGTTATATATCTAACAATGAGCGAAGGACAAGGCGGTTGGAGGAGGCAGCCTCGAACCTCAGGTATGCGTGTCCAGCGTCGGCGGCAGGCACATTCGCGACTTGGCCGTGAGTGCATCTGGGGTGTCGTTACCGGGCCTTGCCTGACCCCGGTCGGGCGGGTATACTGGCGCTCGTTTCTCCATCCCAGCGAGGTTCTCATGCGCTCGACCGCCCCCATCACGAAGTGGACCCCGTACGAAGTCAAAGCGGCAGCAGTTCACTTCGAACGCCGCAGCGAAAACCTGCAGTTAGAACAACTTAAGATCCGTCTCGAGAAGAAGATCGGAGAAGCGGAAGCCCGGGAATCGGCGCCGGCAGCGGCGTAGCTGGCATCCCAATCAGTTTGAAGCTCTTAAAATCCGGCGGCGAGACCCTTTCATCAGCTCGCAGCCGGCCACTCTTTTGGCGTTCTTTCGCTGAGCAACTCATCGACGGTTGACTTCGTCTCGCTCTGGCCTTCCGCCAAATCGACAAAGAACTCCTGTGCGCTGAACCGCGTCCCGTTGAGGCTGGATCGGGAACTGTGGGCTTGGACCAGGCGGCCGTAGGTTCCATCCGGATGCAGGATGCGGCTCTTCTCGTTGTCTCTCAGATAGGTCTGCAGGATCTCGTCAAAGATTCGATTGCGCAGAGTACTGTCTTTGACCGGAAACATGACCTCGACCCGCTCATACAGGTTGCGCGGCATCCAGTCCGCGCTCCCCAGATAAATGTCAGGCTCGCCACCATTGGCGAAATAGAAAATCCGGCTGTGCTCGAGGAATCTTCCCACAATGCTGCGCACCCGAATTCTGTGGCTCACGTCTCTCACGTTGGGACGCAAGGCGCAGGCGCCGCGGATGATGAGATCAATCTCCACTCCCGCTCGCGAAGCTCTGTACAGCGCCTCGATCAAAGGCTGATCGAGCAGCGCGTTGACCTTGGCGATGATGCGCGCCGGCCGCTTCCGCCGGGCGTGGGCAGCTTCCCGGTCGATCAACTCAATGCAGTTCCTGGCCAGGTCGATAGGAGAAACAAATAGAGGCATGTAGTCTGATTGCTCCGACCGCGCGGTAAGGAAGTTGAAAACCGCGTGCACTGCCGAGGTCACTTCCGGGTCGCAGGTCAGCAGGCTCAAGTCGGAATAGAAGTGCGCGGTCGTCGGATTGTAGTTGCCCGTGCCCAGGTGAGCGTATTGCCGTATCTCTCCGTTGGGATCCTGCCGCGCCAGCAGGGCCAGTTTGCAATGGGTTTTCAAACCCACGAGTCCATGAAACACCTGAACCCCTGCTTCTTCGAGCGAACGGGCCCAGCGAATGTTGGACGCTTCGTCAAAGCGCGCCTTGAGCTCGACCACCACCGTCACTTCCTTGGTCTGCGCCGCCTCGATGAGGGCGTGTACGATGGGAGAGTTTTCGTTCGTCCGGTAAAGCGTCTGCTTCATGGACAACACCTGCGGATCTCGCGCCGCGGTCTCGATAAACGAAACAACCGGCTGATAAGAGTCGTAGGGATGATGAAGCAGGATGTCCTGCTTACGAATGCCATCCAGCAAATTAGATACTTTCGGCGCCAAGCTCAGGCTTCGAGAAGTGAACGGCGCAAACTTCAGGTCGGGACGTGCCGTCTGCTCGGCCAGCGAAAACAGGCGAGACAGGCTCACCGGGCCATCGGTCTTGAACACCTGCCAGGGCCGCAGTCCAAATTGATGAGTCAAGGGATCGATGATTTCGCCCGGAGCGCTGGCTTCGATCTCCAGCCGTACTACGTCGCCCTTGCGGCGGCTGTGCAGTTGACTGTCCACAAGATCAAGCAGGTTGCGGGATTCTTCCTCGTGCAGATAAAGATTGCTGTTGCGGGTGGCGCGAAATGCGGCTGAAGAGAGGACCTTGTATCCCTTGTACAGGTTACGGGTGTGGGTCTCGATCAGGTCATGCAGAAATATGTAATCAATATTGCCGTTCTCGTCCGGCACGACGAACCAGGCGGGGAAGTTTTCGTGGCACGGTCACGACGCCGAGAAAGGTTGTGCCCGGCTTGGAATTGCGACGCAACTGAAACGCCACGCATAAGGCCTTGTTAAGAACGTGCGGAAAAGGATGCGAGGGATCGATGGTCACCGGGGTCAGAATCGGGTCCACTTGGCGAGTAAAGAACAAGTCCATGGCGTCGCGGCCGGCGCGGTCGAGATTCGCCACCGACAGGATTCGTATGCCCTCGCGCCGCAGGGCGGGAAGAAGCTGCTGGTTCCAGCAAGCGTATTGCGCTTCCACGAACGCGTGAAGTTCACTGGCGAGGCGCCGCAGTTGTTCTTCCGGCGACAGTCCATCGGGGCCGGCGAGCGGATTTCCGTGCTCAACCTGCTGCAGAAGGCCGGAGACTCGCACCTCCACAAATTCGTCCAGATTGCTGGCCGTGATGGCGAGGAACTTGACTCTCTCCAGCAGCGGATTGCCTTCGTCCAGCGCTTCTTCGAGCACACGACGGTTGAAAGCCAGCCAGGACTCGTGGCGATTGAAGTAGTAGCGCGGATCGCTAAGGCTGGGACGGGCCATGGGCGAGATCTCCTCCGCAGGCATGGTAGCGCGGCATTGTTAATAGATTGTTACGATGCCGCATTTGGCTTTCGTTTCGGAAGGCGTAATGGTAACTTTTCTCGTTTATGGAAGCCAACGAATACGATCTGGTGGTGATCGGCAGCGGTCCGGCGGGCCAGAAGGGCGCCATCTGCGCCTCCAAGTTGCGCAAGAAAGTGGCAATCATTGACCGGAAGAAGACCGTTGGCGGCGTCTGCGTTCACACCGGGACCATCCCCAGCAAGACTCTGCGCGAAGCGGTTTTATACCTGAGCGGCTTCCGGCAACGCACGTTCTATGGCCGCGGCTATGCTCTGAAAGACCGGATCGCCATGTCCGACCTGATCTTCCGGGCGGAATCAGTCATGGCGCGTGAAGTTGAAGTCATTAAGTCGCAGCTTCGCCGGAATTACGTAATGCTTATGGAAGGCGATGCGCGCTTCCTCGACGCCCATACCCTCGAGGTCAAAAACGATGAGGGTGCGCAGTTGGTTCGGGGTCAACACATCCTCATTGCTTGCGGCACGCGGCCCGCGCACAGCGCCGAAATCCCGGTCGATGGCAAACGAATTTTCGACTCCGATCAGGTGCATTGCCTAGAAGAAATCCCGCGAGACCTGATTGTCGTCGGCGCCGGCATTATCGGCCTCGAATATGCGTCCATGTTCGCGGCCTTGGGCGTCAAAGTCACGCTGCTCGATCAACGGCCGATACTGCTGGATTTCGTGGACCGCGAAATTGTGGAAAGCCTGTGCTTCCAGCTGCGGCAGTTGGGCACGGTGTTTCGGCTCGGCGAAAAAGTGGTTTCGGTCGGCTTCGATGAAGAGCGCAACCGGGTGTTTGCCAAGCTGGCCAGCGGGAAGAACGTTCACGGCCAGGGACTGCTCTACACCATCGGCCGGCAGGCCAACGGCGATCTGCTGAATCTCGAAGCGGCAGGGTTAAGCGCCGAAGGCCGGGGCAAGCTTTCCGTGAACGAACATTTTCAGACCACGGTCCCTCATATCTATGCTGCCGGAGACGTGATTGGATTTCCCGCTCTGGCCAGCACTTCCATGGAACAGGGACGCCTCGCCAGTTGTCACATGTTCGGCAAGCCCGGCAAAATGCCCCCCAACCTCATCCCGTATGGCATTTACACCATCCCCGAAATTTCGATGGTGGGGCAGACCGAAGAACAGTTGACGAAAGAAAATATCAATTATGAAGTGGGTCTGGCTCGCTACGCCGAACTGGCCAAGGGCCAGATGCTGGGAGATGACCAGGGCCTGCTGAAGCTGGTCTTCGATCCCGACTCTCTGAAATTGCTCGGGGTGCATGCCATCGGCGATCGGGCGGCAGAAATCATTCACATTGGCCAGGTCGTTCTCACCCTGGGAGCGAGTATCGAGTATTTCCGCGATGCAGTCTTCAACTATCCCACCCTAGCAGAAGCCTACAAGGTCGCCGCGCTCGACGGACTGAACAAGCTCTAGGCGAGGGTGCCCCATGTCTCGTGGTTTTCGAGACCTGGGGTGCATACATCTGGTTCGCGTGTGGGTCACGTCTCATCTCCTTCAACCCTTCTATTCAATCAAGCAAACGTCGCTCGCCCCGTTGATACCATCGGTCGTTCAGCTACTCATTTTTCAAATCGGCGGCATAGCGCTCGAATATCGGTCCAAAGTTTACATCAGAGCTGAAAATCACTCCTCCATTACGAAGTCGGTTGAACCGTCCTCGTGCGGCATCAATGTGAAGCTGCGGACGCCTTTAAATAAGAGGTACAAATCCGCCGGTCCAGTCCATCTGTTTGTTTGGCACGACGCTCGATACCTTTGGAGTGAAAATTCGATCCGTACCCGAACACGCAAGCGTCGCCTTCTTGAATCTGGCCTTCGATGCTGGTCACGGTAGAGTTCCAGCGGGGAAGGTCCTTCGCATCGGTTAAGAGCCGCCATACGCTCTCAGCGTTCGCGCGGATGTTGGCCGCCACACGGCACATCATTGAAAAGACGCTGTGCGTTCGCGTAAAACTCGTTACTTTCATTCGCTCCTCCTGCATTCTCTTTCTCCCGGGATCGAGGCTTGATTGGATATATTTTTACGATCTCATCCCAGGACTAAAGATGATGGCTGGTCGTCTCGAGTTGCCGATTCCTGCGTCGAGATTCACAAATCCGTTTTGGACCTCTAAAGCTGATGCGATTGCCCGGTTAGCGGCGACGTTGATGGATCCGATGTTTTGCGTCTATAAGGAAGAGTCGTGCGCCAATGCACTGTCATCGCGACCGGGGCGAAGTGCGGAGCGCAAGTATTGGCGGACAGACTCTGTCTCGTTGTTGCTGGCGCGTCAAAATTGGTACATTGAAATAGAAAGCGCACGACCCATATGACTCACCTGTTTGATCCGCTCATCATCCGGGATATCACATTTGCGAACCGCGTATTTGTTTCGCCGATGTGCGAGTACTCCAGCACTGACGGATATGTGAGCGACTGGCATTTCGTGCATCTCGGGAGCCGGGCAGTGGGCGGTGCCGGACTGGTGCTTACCGAAGCTACTGCAGTTCTCCCCGAGGGCCGCATCAGTCCACAAGACCTGGGTATCTGGATGGACGATCACATTGAGCCGCTGGCTCGCATCATCCGGTTTATTTCGGAGCAAGGCAGTGTGGCCGGGATGCAATTGGCGCATGCCGGTCGCAAGGCCAGCACCTATCGACCGTGGGAAGGCCACGGAGCGATCCCGCAAGGCAAAGGAGGCTGGAACAATGTGGTTGCGCCGAGCGCGGTACCTTTCGCGGATAACTATCCGATGCCGCAAGCGCTGTCCATCGACGGCATCAAGAACATTGTTTCTGCTTTTGCCGCCGCGGCGCGTCGTGCCTGCGAAGCAGGATTCCGGGTCGTTGAGATTCACGCCGCTCATGGATATCTGATTCATGAGTTTCTGTCGCCTCTGAGCAATCAAAGAACCGATTCCTACGGAGGCTCATTTGAGAATCGCATCCGAATATTGCGCAAGATCGTGACCGCTGTTCGAGGTTCGTGGCCCGAGCGGGCGCCACTGCTTGTTCGTATTTCGGCGACCGATTGGATTGAGGGCGGATGGGACATTCAGCAGTCGGTCGAACTTGCCTGCCAACTTGTAAAACTTGGAGTAGACCTGATCGATTGCTCTTCTGGCGGCAATGCACTGCAGGCAAAAATTCCGGTCGCCCCAGGTTATCAAACGCCGTTTGCGGAGCAAATCCGCCGGGAAGCCAACATCCTCACGGGTGCGGTCGGGATGATCACATCTCCTATTCAGGCCGAGAACATTCTCGTTGCGGGACAGGCGGATGCAATCATCATCGCGCGCGAATTCCTGCGAGATCCGTATTGGCCACTGCGCGCAGCCCGTGAACTGGGGCAACCAATTGCGTGGCCCGTCCAATATCTGAGGGCAGCGCCGGAAGGCTCACACTCCCGCGTTCCGATTGACTTAAAGAATCTGGAATCCTGCTTCGAGGAACAGCACGCCATTCCCAAGCGCTGACCCCCGGTTCACACTGGAAACTACTCGGCAAGTTGGAAATTTGCCGGATCAGGCTCTTCTAGTTGATATGTCCCTTGTGGGTCATAGCTATTTTCGATACTGCCGTCAGTGCATCTGAGCGACAACGGCAACGTCGAACTTTGAATAGTATTTCTTCACGTCGCTGGCGCCATACTTGGCGCGGAATTTTTCGACCACCGACGAAATCCTTGTTTGATCGGTAACAGGAACGGCCTGAAATTCAGCATCTGCGCCACGCGCGTCAATCCGAATTGACGGACCTTTGACCACATTCTTATACCACTGTGTATCCGAGCCCCGTACCGGCAGGAGGTAGACCTTGTCATCGTCCCATACGAACCACACCGGTTGAGAGATGGTCCGTCCTGATTTTCTGCCGGTCACGCTGAGATTAATTTCACGATAACGGGAGAGGCGGTCTTTTAGAATATCTTTCGGCGCTGGCACGTGCACTCCTTTGACATGCTGTTAGTCCATAATTCCTGGCGTGTTTCGCTTCACGGTCGGACATCGTTTCCGCGATTGAGTGCGTTTGTGCATGTGCGGAGGCCGTCTCTTTGATGTCTTGTTCATCCACACGCGCCAAGTGCCGGGACCAGCTTTGTCATCGGTAATTGTTCGCCCAATCAACTTGAGTGCCAGCTTGATCTGACCGTGATGGTAGCCCTCGTGCCAAACCATATGCTGAAGTAGCAGGATCGGGTGGTCGTAGTGAAGGTCCATGTCGCCGCCTGCCTCCAGCCTGCCCTTGACGGCGTCCCGCACCACCTTGACGCTCTCGTTCAGCATGGCCGCAATGCGGCCAGGGTCACGCTCGGCCTTCCATTCTTCCTTCGGCAGGTCTGTCGCGAACTCGGGAGCGTCCTCGGAGACAAACCCCAGCCGTACATAGTGGATGTGCATAAACATCTCGGCGACGGATGGGCTGCCCTCCATCGCCCTGGCCTCCAGTCCGCCCCCGGCAGGGCGCGGAGCAGGTTTACGTCCAGCAGAGCCTCAAGCAAGCGTTGGTCTGATGCGTCCGACATACCTACCCCGTTTGTTGATGCGAGAATTGCCACGAATTCTACATGAGCTTTATCGCTTAGAGGCCCATCATTTTCTCGATATGTTCCGGATATCGGGCGCCCTGGACCGTAATCTTCGAAGCGGCTCTTTCGATTTCGCGCGAGTCGTCTGGGGTGAGCTCGACCGCAACCGATCCGATATTTTCATCCAGGCGCGCCAACTTCGTCGTGCCCGGGATCGGATCAATCCTGGCTTCTGCGCAAGCAGCCAAGCCGACTAAGGACCGCCGCTTTTCTGCGGGAATTACCACGGCGCTAAACCAGGACCGCCCCCCCATCAACCACAACGGTCTGGCCGGTGCCGAAACCTTCCTGCATCAGAAACAGATAGGCTTGCGCGATGTCATGAGCTTTGCCGACTCGTCCCACAGGCAATCGCTTGCCGACGCTTTCAAAGAACTCCTCCCGTTCTGATGAGCTCATGTTCTGCCACAGGTTCGTCCGGACGACTCCAGGTCGTCATCGTCTCCAGCAGCGCAGCACGAGTTCAGGAAGCCATTAAGTCTATCGGAGGTGAAGCACGGGGAGAGGCCGTTGATGTCTCGGACGAAAAGGCTGTCGAAATCTTTTTCACGAACCTTGGCGCCTTTGATCACCTGGTTTTCTACGACGCCCAGACGCAGATGGCCTCGTTCAATTTCGTGGAGCCGTATCTGCGGTCCGTATTTGGTTTTCTTGGCGTGACGGACGCGACCTTCCTCACCGCAGGGGGGACCAGCGTGCTGAACCGGGGGCGTGACCGGAACGCGTTTCTTGCACCGCACCTTCAGTCCGTGCAGACGCACGCGCAGACCTCCCAAGGGGATCATGCATGAAGATTGCTTCTATTTTTGCGCGCTATCTGCTGGGACTGATCTTTACGGTCTTTGGGCTGAACGGGTTTCTTCACTTTATTCACCAGCCGCCACCGGCGAATCCACTGGCAATCCAGTTCCTTGTTGCCGTAGTGCATCGCACTTTGCGGCGTTCTTCTTCGCGCTGCAGGTACTTGGCGGACTACTTCTACTCTTCGGCTTTTTCGTGCCACTTGCGCTGACACTGGTCGCTGCGGAGCTTTACAACATCCTTGCGTTTCACGTAACGATGGCACCGGGCACCATCGCGCCTGCACTGGTCTCTTGCGTGTTGTGGATTATGGTCTTCCTGCAGTACCGCGAAAGTTTCAAGGGCATTTCAGGGCGAAGCCTTTGACGCAGGCATAAATTTCGCAGTATGAGAGGCGCGGTGTCTCCTTGCTGCGAAGTGCGTGATCGCGGCGGTGCGGCACTACTCGAATGGCGCAAAGCGCCCGTTCAGCAAACCGTTACCAAGTGAACGGGAATTGATTTCAGAAGGAGAAAACATGTCGCAACAACGCGGTATTAGTCGCGTGGTTAACGTTCCTCCAGCGGCTCCTGGATTCGTCGCTCCGGGGCATCTAGCGGCACCTGTCGTGTCTCCCGAGAACTTCGAGACGAACGACCCCTTCATCTTGTTGATGGACGATCATCTTGACATCGGTGACCGGCCAGTTGGTGGTCCTCACCCGCATGCAGGTTTGAAACCGTGACGCTCATTCTCGACGGCGCGATTTTTGACCGCGATGAGGGCGGCACACTCAACGCTGGCGAAGTGCAGTGGATGACCGCGGGCGGCGGAATTATTCACAGCGAAGACGTCAGGACCAGAGGAAAGGTCCGCCTACTTCAGCTATGGCTTACCTTACCCAAGAACAAACGCTGGATTGCCCCGGGTTTTCAAGCTATTAATGTCAATCGGTTCCCGTGCGGCACGAACTCGGCGCTGAGATCCAAGTCTATAGCGGTTCCTCCGGCGAGCTTCACTCAGGCACGCGAAACCATGTGCCGGTGACTATGGTCGAGATCAATTTAGAGCCACACGCCTCCGCCCAGCAGGACATACCTACTTCATACAACGGCTTTGCATTTGTCATTGATGGTTCGGTTCAAATCGGCGACACCGCGCTGAACGCTGGGCAGGTCGGTTGGCTCGATCGCCCGACTGACAACGGTACGAGCGTGTTGCGTGTGGTCGCTGGCGAATCTGGAGCGCGGCTAATTTTATACGCGGGACAACCCCAAGGAGACCCAATCGTGTCCTATGGTCCATTTATAGGGGACTCGAAACAAGACATTGCCAGACTCTTTGCTGAGTATCAGGCAGGAAGGTTTCCTCGCCTTAGCGAATTGAAAAAGCAGCAGCTCTAACTGTTGCGCCGCTGCGTCCTAGCAAACTTAACCATGTTTCGGATTGATATGCACGTTGACAGCTTGCAACGTGTCAACTAGTGACACCTAGGGCGCACACTCGAGGAAGTGATCGAGACGGAAGGTTGGCGCGAGCGACGGGACTTGAACCCGCGGCCTTTTGCGTGACAGGCGTTCTAACCAACTGAACTACGCCCCCGCATGGGACACCTTATTATTGTAATTATTGCACCGGCCAGGGCTGTGCGGGAGTTGGCCGCAATTAGCGGCTTTGGCATGCTCTCGCACGGCGCCATGGCTTTATCGAAGAATCCGCTGTTGTAGGTGGCGTTCTCGGATAACCGCAGGGATATCAAAATGACGATTGAAATAAGGCCACTGGCGACCGGAAGCGCACAGGGATTCCGCGATTTGGCCCGGGTGCGCCGCTAGTCACGATGACAACGCGAACCTTGGGGTCTGCTCGCGAATCCGTCCAACGCTTCGCTGAGCGCACCTCCTTATAATCTCATTTCTAACTGGACAGGTTCTGTAAAAAAAAACTACTTGTAGCTCCTCGCTTTTGCGACCATTTCAGAAAGCATTCGCTGGCTCAACCGAGTCTCAAACGCTCGCTGGGTATCCTCCAGCAGCTCTGCCATCGCCTCTTTATGAGTGCAGCTCGTTCGGCACGTCTTTTCTTTTGGATACTTGTGAATCGAAAAAACAGGAGGTGCCTCTATTGCTTTGTAAATTTCCAACAGCCTAATCTTATTTGCTGGCCGCGACAACGCTGAAAAACCATTGCGGCCCCGAGATGTCACCACTAAACCCGCTTTGACCAGTTTAGAAAGCACACTGCGGACTTGAGATTGATGGGCGCGCACACTTGCGGTCAAATGCACTGAGGTCACCGGTTCACCGTGATGGTCGCCAAGCGCTGTCATGATGTGAACTCCGACTGAAAACTGATTGTTAATCCTCGACATATTGTTATAATAAACATAACATTTGAGTCAAACAATATTTGAGAGAGTGTTTCTATGCACGACGATGTGACAAAAAAACGGTGTTCCTGGGCCGGCGTCGATGATCGACTGATGCTCCAATATCATGATCGCGAGTGGGGTGTCCCCGTCCACGATGACCGCAAGCACTTTGAATTTCTCGTGCTTGAAGCTGCGCAGGCCGGTTTGAGCTGGACGATTGTACTGAAGAAGCGGGAAGGTTATCGGCGCGCTTTCGATGGGTTTGAACCCGAGAAAGTCGCGCGATATTCGGCTCGGCGAATCGAGAAGCTCGCATTAAATTCTGAGATCATTCGTAACCGTATGAAGATTGAGGCCGCCGTGCGCAACGCACGCGCGTTTCTCAAAATCCAGGAAGAGTTTGGAAGCTTCGACTCCTATTGCTGGCGTTTCGTTGACGGACAGCCAAAGCTTAACCGGTGGAAGATCATGCGACAGATTCCTGCGACTTCTGTCGAATCCGATGCCTTCAGCAAGGACCTTAAGCGTCGCGGATTCAGTTTCGTTGGTTCGACGGTCGTGTATGCCCACATGCAGGCCGTTGGAATGGTAAACGATCACCTCGTCGATTGTTTCCGTTATCGCGAGCTCGGGCAGGTTTGGAAGACTGTATCTTCCACGCAACGAAAAGTGTCGAGATCGCATTGAAAAGAGATGGGTTCGCAAAGAGGCTGAGTAGAGTCCTCTGGCCGCTGGTTTTTGTGATTCGGCTAACGGGTACTCGACGCGGAGTATTTGGGGATTGTCAACAGCGTCCAGAAGGCACAAGGCAAATCAGATCGCGATAACTTCGGACGACACTTACTGTGCAATCTTGCCGAAAAAAATTCCGTTGGCATTAACTTGCTCCCAGTGATCCGAATAAAACGTGATCGTCTCGGTCGCCGTGACGGTCCAGTCGATGTCATTTGACGTTTGCCAACCGGGATCGTTCCATATTTTGAATATCTCGACGTGGCGATCCGGGAACATCATATAGCTAAACCAGTCCGAATCGCCGTAGCCGTCTCCATCGAGAGCCGTTCTGACCGGAACATTCTTCAGTCTCTCTAGTTCCTTCAACTGATATTTTCGGGTCTCTTCAAAGATTATTCTGGCCGTGGCCTCTGGCACCGCAGTGTGGACAATCAAGTCATCAACAATCTGAGGACTGAATAGCCATGGCAACCTCGGGCCTTCCGGCTTCGCCGGGTTAGTTGCGAGTGCGTTCACGACCGTTATACACACAAACAGTACGATTTTCAGTCTCATAAGCTGCCTCACAAACGAGATCATCGTAAGCCCGACAGTTCAACAAATCAATCGTCTGCGAAGCCAGTTTTATGCCGATTCAAACGATTGTTAAACGGCAAAGCCACTGGAATTTTAACGTTTGAAACTAAACACCCCGAACACAAGGTAAAGGGTTACAAGCTATCCGGCACCAAGCATCATGTCTGGCGCTTCTTGCGGACTGACTTGATGCTGCTTGTTGGGCAGTCCGGTAGTCTAGCGCCATCGGTGGCAACTAGAAGCCATCGGCCAAAAATACCCCGTTAGCGGCCTGAGATTCCCACGATGCGGCGTCGGATTGGCCCGACTGCGTGGACGTGTGGGATGGCAGGAGTTGCAATCTCACTGTTTTGCGAGGATGATACTCCCCGCAGGATTGCTACTGTCCCGCTTGCAGGACGGCTGAATCTAAAAACGAGATAAAATCACCATGAACTCGACAACCAAATTGGCCCTCGGAGTACTCACCGCTTTGGCTATGTTGTTGCTTACGTTTGCGGTTCCAAGAGGAAGTGAACTGCGGGACGCACAATTGGTTCAATTTCCGCTCACCGTCGGCGTGTGGGCAATTTTCGTCTTGCTCTTCGTCAAACTGAAATAGGAAGTGGTTCCTTAAGCGAGCGGCGATCCGGCAGAGTCTTGCCCTCGTGCGCGATCCGCTGAACGAAGCCATCGGCCGTAACACCCCGTCAAGCGTAGTCGTTCCCGTCCGGGAACGAAGAACATTTTCCTTGTGGCCCTGTTGGCGGTATCGCCTTGGTATGCGTTAGCACAACGGCCAATACCCCATCCCGGCGTGGACAAAGGAGAGCGATTTGCCGCTGTGACTCTGTATCTGGACAGGCGCTTCGTGCTTTAGTTTCAAATGTCCGTATTCCAGCTTCGGGCGATTCTACCGACCCGTGTGCGCTGACTGTCAGTTTCTTTGGGGCTGATGGTTCACTCATCGGCGGAGCGCAGACGTTGCATTTGGCAGCGGGTGAATCCGAAACTGTATCAGCTGGATCGGCATCTGGACTGGTTCGGGAAATCGTGAGTCTAGCCCTCAACAACGATGATCCCAAGCACCTGTGCGCAGTGAAGGCGAATCTAGAAGTGTTCGATTCACACACAGGTGGGACACTGTTCTTGGTGGCAGGTCAGAATTGTATTGGGGCTGGGCCATGTAGCACGCCATTAGACGATCCTAAGGGTCATTGAAGAATGGAGGCCACAAGTACTCTCGAACGCAGGTGTCCAACGTAATGCGGCTGTTCGCATGGCGCAAAGATTCCTGCACGACCTTGATGTCCTCCCCATTCCCCTTGAGGAGTGTCGAATCATCCCGACAATCTCTGCCGAAGAGGAATTCAGAAATAGAGGTGGGAGCATGAAGGACGCTGTTGTTCCCTTATGTTCCCATGCTGTTAATGCAATTTCTCGTATGTCATTCAGAAATATGGCGGGGACGACGGGACTCGAACCCGCGACCTCTGCCGTGACAGGGCAGCGTTCTAACCAACTGAACTACGTCCCCTCTTGCTTTTCATACGGTTATGGTCAAACCCGCATGTTTACTGTCTATTCTTGCTGTCAACCGTTTCGCCTGCTTCAATCCGTTCCACCGAATATAACCAATTTTCGGCACGAAATGGACAGTAAATGGACAGTATGAAAGACCGCCAAAAACTGTCCGCAGGCTATCGCGACGCCGAGCATCTGTCCATGCTCTGTGCTGAATTGTAGCAGAGGCAATCGGAGTTGGTACATGTTCCGAAGAAGCCGCACTCTCACAGCGAAACACGTTTGTATCGAGGGGGAATCGTGGAGCGGTCGTCCGCGACGCTCCAATCCTGGGCTTTTGGCCTCGGGTTGCGCCGGACCGATTGGTTCGGCTGGACGCAGCGGATCTGGCAAAGTCAACGACCTGAGAAACCAGATCAGCCCGGCATTGCAGGCTCCATTCAATCACCTATAATTCTTGAGTGGCGGACCGCATTCTGTGCTCGTGTGTGACATGTCGCAGTTGGGGGCGCAACTCCAGTTGTCTTTCGTGGTTGGGTCGACACGTCAGGATATACCTCATGGTTTCACCACATAAATCTTCATCGAACACTACTCCGGCATAACTGTGCGTCGCATTTGTCGGAGGAAGCCGCATCACAGGCAATCTTTCATCCGACCCGTACTGCAAGCATAGAAACAGACCCGCCATCCACTCCTTCAACCGGGAATGCAAGAGACTCCGACCGCACGCGAGTGCCAGCAATATAAAGCAACGGCAGGTAATGATCGGGGGTTGGAACGGCCAGATCAGCTTCATTGCCGAGTTGATTCTCGTAGTTAATCAAGGGCTTGTATTCTTCAGCGAGGAGCAGGTCACGTACTCTCGTTTCGAATGAAATCGTCCAATCGTAAGGCTCTTGCGCGTGTCTACCCCAAGCATAGGCGTGCAGGTTGTGCACCACGTTGCCGCTGCCCAAAATGAGAACGCCTTGCTCGCGCAGAGGGGCAAGGCGCTTGCCAATATCGTAGTGAAACAATGACGGCCTTGTTTCATCGATGCTCAGCTGAACCACAGGAACGTCGGCATGCGGATACATGTGGCGCAGGACCGACCAGGTTCCATGATCCAGTCCCCAGTGCTCGTCGCGCCTCACTGACAACGGTGAAAGGAGCTTTTGGACGTGAGCTGCTAGATCAGGATCGCCTGGCGCGGGGTACTGCACCTCGTAAAGTTCACGCGGGAACCCGCCGAAGTCATGGATCGTTCTCGGTGCGGTGCTTACTGTAACGGCAGCATCCTGAATGTACCAGTGAGCAGACACTGCGACAATCCCTTTGGGCTTAGGGAGGGCTGTTCCAATAGCCGCCCACCGCTCTGTATATGGATTCACGAGCAGCGCATTCATTGGATTTCCGTGCCCAATGAACAGCGCTGGCATGCGTTCTGACATGGTTCAAATAGCCTCGTTTCCCAAACGTTGCGATTGCTCTGGCCGCCGAGGAAATTGACTCGGATCTTCGGCACGAGTGATTTTCATCGGAGTGCCTATTTCCCCAATCCAATCTGGTTCATAAAGTCCTGGTTGTCCCAGAACAGCCACTGGTGATCCATTGTGCCACCCTTCCAATGTCCAATCGTCACCATGCTAAGCGCGAAGTGCTTGTTGGTGGGTGGGATCGACTTGCCGTCAGGTGTGGGCATCGGGTTTGTAAATTTGCCTGACATTACGCCGGTGACGGCGGTCCATGTGCCAGAGCCAAAGCGAATAGGATGCACCTTGATTTTCAGGTCAGGCGAAAAGACGAACAATACCTTCAGATCCTCAGTGTGCTTTTCGATTCCCTTGCTCTCATGCCCGTCGGGCCAAGTGACAACGATATCCGAGGCGTGACTTTCCTTGAGGCGGTCCCATTTCTGATTGCTGAACACGTCGAAATCGAGCGTGTCGAAGGTTTTTCTCCACGGCGGGACTTTGCTTTTCGTGTGACGGGGGTGGCGTCGGAGGATTCTCAATTACTGACTGGGGATTTGCAAAGGGGACCAAGCCCGTCAAAACGGCGAATGACAATAGTGCAAGCGCAATGCGATGGTTATACATGAGTAGCTCCTTTTTTCGATTCGAGGATTCCGACGGCCCTAATAAATGGTGCACGTCAGTGGACCTTCCGGCACGCGCACTACCAGAACCGGTAGTATCATCGCAGCATCCGTGCGGATCATGGATGTCTCGTTTTCGTTCGTTCTAACAGCAGGCTGGCATTCTCTGGATGGCGCTAAGCGGTTTGCGCCATTCCTTTCTTGTTAATTACGACCATTTGGAAGCATGCTTTCCCCTTCGATCGTCTGAGCGTAAGCATCAGTCGCCCGTTCGAGTCGAACGGAGGCTGGCGTCTTGAACAGCGAAGCCCTTATCACATCCTGCCGCAGTAAATAGACAGACACTGCGAAAAGGACGAGATCCTTCATTAGGAAAGCAACCCTCTCGGTCATCGCCGGAAATCCGCCGGCGGAAGGGGCCCAACCGTCCGGCATAAACGGAATGATCGTCGTGGTCGCGATGAATGCGAAACATGAGCCAAGAGCTCCCAGAATCCCCAATCTCTTGTTCCAATATCCGGCTAACAAGAGCGCCCCAAACAGCCACTCCGCAACACCCAGGAAATAGGTTGCCCCCCGAACACCGAAGACTGCGTACATCCAAAATATGAGAGGGCCGTGACCGATGTAGGGGAGCAGAGCCTGCGCCTCATAATCGAACCACTTCTGATAGCCAAAGAAGAGAAAAATTATGACCATCGAAACACGAAGCAAGTGGTAGTCGAGGTCATTCTTGAGTATTCCGAGTTTAATCAAACTTTTTACGAGGAAGGTCACAGGCACCCCTTTGCTTGCCGACTTACGCCATCTTCAGTTATCAGCCTTGTGAGCTTTGGCTGCTTCGATCACTTCAGCGATTGATGTGCAATTGCTGTTCCAACACTTGAACTTACGGGAGGCATTCAGTTCAGCGTCGTTGTGCCAGTGGATTCAACATCGTGAGAACGGGCGTCCAGGAATTACAATGACGCTCTCAGTGAGCTACTGCTGTGCTCGTTGAGATAGAGACGCCGTGACGCTATTTCGACTGCACTCGTCTCGGAGCATACTGGAAGCGGGCAGTTCTTACATTTTGTGACGACATTGGAATGGAAGGTCGATTGCTGGTTTGTTTCGGTTCGGAACGCAGCATCAAACTACGTCAGTAGCTGAGTAGGAGATCCTATGGCTATCATCTCGCGAGGTTTTGCCGGTCGACGCAGCACAGCAGATGCAAAACTCCCGCCCGGCCAGTACCTTACTGCTGATTTTCCCGTCTTGTCGGCAGGACCAACTCCACACATACCCCTCGATCGCTGGGAATTTACCATCGACGACGGCAGTAATGTTGTGAAGCGATGGAATTGGAAGTCGTTCCGCGAGTTGCCCACTGAGACCATCACGGTTGATATACATTGCGTAACGCGATGGTCGAAACTCGGTACATCGTGGGAAGGGGTTTCGCTTGATGTCCTGCTTGCAGATGTAAAAACAGATTTGTCTTATGCGATGTTCCGGTCGTATGGCGACTACACAACAAACCTTCCTCTGAAGGATGTTGTCAACAAGCAAGCGTGGATCGCGTTCAAATTTGATGGTGCAGATCTTGCCCCGGAACACGGCGGCCCCGCGCGACTTCTCGTCCCTCATCTTTATTTCTGGAAGAGCGCCAAATGGGTGAAGGGTTTGACGCTGATGCCACAGGATAAGCCGGGCTTTTGGGAAGGCCTCGGCTATCACATCTATGGGGACCCATGGCTGGAACAGCGGTACTCCGACCAGTAACGTGGCGTAGCGCCACAGTTGTCGGGCTGCGCGATGAAACAGCGAACGCGCGGACGATCGCATTGGCGGTTCGCGATTGGCCGGGTCACATCGCCGGTCAGCACATTGATGTGCGTTTGACCGCTCCAGACGGATACTCTGCTGTCCGGTCCTACTCGATTGCGTCGGCTCCAAGCTCGGATGAGCGTATCGAAATCACCGTCGAGCGACTGGCGAACGGCGAAGTCTCACCCTACCTCACGACGGAACTCATGGTCGGCGATGATCTGGAATTGCGAGGCCCGATTGGCGGGTGGTTCGTATGGCGCCGCGACCAAACCGAGCCGATCCAGCTCGTGGCGGGTGGCTCGGGCATCGTTCCCCTCATGGCCATGATTCGCTCGCGTGCTTCGGCGCGCAACACCGCTCGGTTTCGATTGTTGTATTCCGTCAGGGAACCGGGAGCAGTCTTTTACCGGGATGAACTAAGGGCATTATCAGATCAGGACCATTCTGTAATTGTTACCTACGCGTACACGCGAGTGACTCCGAAAGATTCTGCGCGGCCGCCCGGCCGCATCGACGCCCCGCTAATCGCGACCGGTACATGGTCCCCGAACCTTGGCTCAACCAGCTATGTCTGCGGCCCGACATCATTCGTTGAAAATGCGACTGATCTGCTAATCGCCGCCGGCCACGGTCGCGAAAACATCCGGACAGAGCGCTTCGGCGCTACAGGAGAACGGAAATGAGTGCACCTATGAACTACCTGGACGGGAATGCAGCCGCGGGTGAATTGAGCGGAATATTCGCGATGGATATTACGAACGCAGAAGGACAGTGTGCGAATTGCGGCGCAAAGAGGCGTTTCGCCGAGGCACATTTATACGTGCAGTGCCCCGGCCTCGTCGCCCGGTGCGCGTTTTGTGGGCACGTACTGCTCCGACTGGTTAATACTCAGCGGCACGTATACCTCGATCTCCGCGGTATGACGTACTTGACCCTCGATACAACACTGCAAAAAGAGGCGACCAGCTAGGCCCATTGGGCTTTTCCTCCTCCTCTCGGTCGTCACTCGCTTAGGCAGCGGTCTTCGCTAATCCACCCTTCTCAATGATGAAGTTCGCGATCGGTTCGACACCTTCGCCGCTTTTCAAATTCGAAAAAACGAAAGGCCGCTTCCCGCGCATTCTGAGCGTATCCGCCTCCATGACTCCAAGGTTTGCCCCGACAAAAGAAGCCAGGTCGATCTTGTTAATAACAAGCAGATCGGAACGAGTAATCCCGGGACCACCCTTACGCGGAATCTTTTCACCTTCCGCAACATCGATCACGTAGATCGTCAGGTCCGCTAGTTCGGGGCTGAACGTGGCCGCCAGATTGTCACCGCCCGACTCCACAAAGCACAAGTCCGCATGCGGGAATTTCTTGTTCATCTCTTGAATGGCAGCGAGGTTCATCGAAGCATCTTCACGAATTGCAGTGTGAGGACATCCTCCGGTTTCGACTCCCATAATTCGCTCGGCAGGGAGCGCTTCCGCCCGGGTGAGAATGAGCTGGTCCTCTTTTGTATAAATGTCATTCGTAATGACATAAATGTCATAAGTGTCGCGGAGGCGCTTGCAGAGCGCTTCAACTAGCGCCGTTTTGCCTGACCCGACAGGGCCCCCGATCCCGACACGCAAAGGATGGTTTTGAGAATCCGAGCTCGTCATATCAGTCATGAGCGAAATAACCTCGTGTATTGATTTTCATGCGCCGCGGAAGCGAGATCGACCATGAACGCAGCCGACCCCAGATCGCGAATCGTCGCGTGTTCGGCTTGTGCACTTGCGGCCAGCACTGGTTGTTCAAGCTCGGCAATAGCAAGCTGCCCGTCGGTTTGACCAAGTGGGATCAACCGAACGGCAGCGGTGACTAGATTGGCGACATAGCTGTGGAGGAACGCTGGCAGAGCCAAGCCGTAGGGAACCCGCTGCCCAGCCGCGCGTGCTCCGAGAACGACGGCCAGGGCAGGCGGAACGCTCCGTTCCGAGAGCAATTCGGAGAGACTTGCTACAACGCGATCGGGCCACACCCGGTGTAGGGTTGCGAGGCAGGCCGTCGCCTGCTGCGATGACTCAAGTGCAAATTCCGACGTGCCGCGAAAGGCTGCCGCCAGTTCCGCAACTTCAAGTAACTTCTCGCAATCGTCTTCTGTCGCGCAGCGCCAGGCCTCGAGGAAGAAAATCGCTTCATTCCGTCCCGACCCATAGCGGAGATCTGCTTCCAGCCAATCCACAAGGCTCCCACGACCATAAATGTACCCCGCTTCAACAGCCCACTCGATGCCATGAGAATAGCTATAGGAGCCTGTGGGAAACGCGGGCGAAAGCCAGCTTTGCTGCCTTAGCAGCGCGAGAGGCGCGAAAGCGTACGGTTGATCACTCATGATGATGCCCACCCTCGCGATGGGCGCGATGGTGGCCGTCGCCGGTGTAAGCGCCACCTTCAGGCTGGAAAGGGACCTGCACCCTTGCAAGATCTGCTCCGAAACCAAGGAGCATATCCTCGATCACGTGGTCGGGCCGAATGCGAAGAACCTGGTCTCGAATTTCAGTCGGCAAATGCCGATTTCCCAAATGCCACGCGAGGCGAGCAAGCTGGTTTGGATCTTTGTGCTTGACTTCGACAATGAGCTCCGCGGCAGCCTGAACCTTTAGCCACCTGCCATCTTCAAGTTGCAGGCCATCTCCATCAGCCATGGCAACCGCTTGGGGAAGGTCGAGCAGGACATCTTCGCCTTGATCCCCAGTAAGACGGATGCGGCGTCGATGGCGCGCGTCAAAATCGAGCGTGAGCGATCCTGCCGCGTTTTCCATTGGCCAATGCCCGGCGGGCCGATGAATGAAAGCGCGATGAGTGGGAGTACCGTGAATAGAAGCGTTATGCATAGTCATGCTCAATACATGAAATAACGTTGAGCCAGGGCCACTACTTTGGCCGGCTCACAAGTGAGAAGCCGGCCATCGGCCCGCACTTCGTAGGTTTCCGGATTTACTTCCATCCGAGGAGTGGCGCTGTTCAGAATCATGGAACGCTTTCCGATCTTGCGGGTGTTGGATACGGGAAGAAGTTTTCTTGCCAGTCCGAGCGTCTGCCCTTTGTCGAGTAGAGCCTGGCTGACAAATGTCACCGAGCTTTCCGTCATGGCACGGCCGAACGCCCCAAACATCGGCCGGTAGTATTCCGGCTGAGGAGTAGGAATAGAAGCGTTGGGATCTCCCATGATGGCCGCCGCGATCATGCCGCTTTTCAGGACCATGTCAGGCTTCACGCCGAAAAAGGCCGGATCCCATATGCAGAGATCAGCAAGTTTTCCGACTTCAATCGAGCCTACATAAGCGGAGATGCCCTGAGCTATCGCGGGATTGATCGTGTATTTGGAGACATAGCGCCGAGCTCTGAAATTATCGTTCTCGCCCTTTTCCTCTGCCAGTCGCCCAAATTGTTTTTTCATTTTGTCAGCAGTCTGCCACGTACGAGTGATCACTTCGCCAACACGACCCATTGCCTGACTATCTGAGGACATGATCGACAACGCGCCGAGATCATGCAGCATATCTTCGGCTGCGATGGTTTCCTTGCGAATCCGGCTCTCGGCGAAGGCAACGTCTTCGGCAACTCGCGGATCGAGATGATGGGTGACCATCACCATATCGAGGGCCTCATCAAGCGTATTTACGGTGTATGGTCGCGTTGGAGTTGTCGAAGATGGGATGACATTCGCCTCGCCGCACACCTTGATGATGTCCGGGGCGTGGCCCCCACCGGCTCCTTCAGTGTGAAAGGTGTGAATAGTTCTTCCTTTGAAGGCGGCGATCGTATTCTCGACGAAACCGCTTTCGTTGAGCGTGTCTGTATGGATAAGAACCTGCACATCCATGTCATCCGCGACAGACAAGCAGCAATCGATGGCGGAGGGTGTTGTACCCCAGTCTTCGTGAAGCTTGAAGCCGCAGGCTCCGGCCTCGATTTGCTCAACGAGACCCGCTGCAGAGCTCGCGTTGCCCTTACCGAAAAAGCCGAGGTTCATGGGGAAGGCATCGGCGGCCTGGAGCATCCGCTGAATATGCCACGGACCTGGAGTACAGGTGGTTGCATTCGTCCCAACGGCAGGTCCTGTCCCGCCGCCCATCATTGTGGTGAGACCTGAATAAAGCGCTTCTTCGATCTGCTGCGGACAGATGTAATGGACATGCGTGTCGATGCCGCCGGCTGTGACAATCTTGCCTTCGCCAGCGATCACCTCGGTTCCCGGTCCGATAATTATGTCAACGTTCGGTTGCACATCAGGATTGCCAGCTTTCCCTATGGCAGTGATACGCCCGTCTTTGATGGCGATATCTGCCTTCACGATTCCCCAGTGATCGAGAATCAGCGAGTTAGTGATGATGGTATCCACCGCGCCTTCGCTCCGTGAACGCTGCGACTGACCCATGCCATCGCGAATTACTTTTCCTCCTCCAAACTTCACTTCCTCGCCGTAGGTCGTGTAGTCCTTCTCCACTTCGATGACGATCTCTGTATCCGCGAGGCGCACTTTGTCGCCTACGGTCGGGCCAAACATTTGCGCGTAAGCAGCGCGGTTCATTTTGTTAGACATTTTTGATTACCTCGCTGGCCCCTGCGGCAATGCTCCCATCACAGCCTTGTTGAAGCCATAAACCAGCCGTGCGCCTGCGTACGGGATTAGGGAAACTTCGCGCGACTGACCAGGTTCGAAACGCACGGCGGTTCCCGCCGGAATGTCCAGGCGATACCCAAGTGCTGCTTTTCGATCAAACGCGAGAGCGGCGTTGCTTTCGGCGAAATGGTAATGACTGCCGACCTGAATCGGTCGGTCGCCAGTGTTTGCGACTTTAAGAGTGATGGCCGCTCTGTCCTTGTTCAGGACAATGTCGCCGGCTGCTGCGAAAATCTCGCCCGGTATCATGTCAGTCCCGCCTCATCGAATTGGGTTGTGAATGCTCACGAGTTTCGTTCCATCGGGAAAGGTTGCTTCCACTTGCATCTCGGGAATCATCTCGGCGATACCTTCCATTACCTGGTCACGGCGCAGGACCTTACGGCTTTCCGACATAAGCTGAGCAACCGACTTGCCATCGCGCGCCGCCTCCAGGACGAAACCGGTTATGAGCGCAACGCTCTCGGGATGGTTGAGCTTGACCCCTCTCTTAAGCCGCTCCCTCGCGACAATCGCGGCAAGTGAGATCATCAGCTTGTCTTTCTCACGCGGCGTGAGGTTCATAATTTCTCCGTTCTGCGGTAATCGTTAGCAGGACCACATTTTCGGTACTCGGAAGGGTCCGGCGCCGAGCTCTGGTCCGAATTGCTCGAGAAAACTGCGCAAGGCAAATCTCAAGTCAGAGGACTCTTTCGCGGCAAATCGAGCGACGATCAGTCCGCCTACCAATGTCGCTGCACAATTGCATCCCAGGGAAGGAATAATCTCGCGCAAAAAATCGAGTCGTTTCTCTAGATGGGGTCCGAAATAAATCAGCGTTGCAAGCGCCTTGCCGTTCGCGAGCAGGGCCTTCCTGTTAAGGTGCGGAAAGACCTCGTCCGCGATGCGAAGGCTGTCCGCCCAGATCAGACGACCGTCTCTTTTCACGCGCCAGCTGTCGATGATGTTGCCGCCGACTACGACTTCGCCATGGGCGGCACGCCCCAAAACAAGCCACTCGAGGGCAAGCAACTCGGTTCCAGAGAAAAGGTCGATCTCTGTCGTCCGGTGAAGGCGTGCCCGATTGAAAACGATTGTTTCCTGCGGAAGCCATGCAAGCTTGGCGGACCCCTGTGCTTTCAGCCTGGTCACAACGTGCGCTGGTTCATACAACGCCCGATAGACCTTTTCCGCTGCCTGCGACGTCACGGCAATGGAGGCGCCAGGGAGCGCCGCCACAGAACATTCGAGCCGGTCACCGCCCGCGACGCCGCCTCCGGTATTAACAATGACCGCCTCTTCCACCGGACGACTTCCAGTTCTTGGGAACATGATGCGAATTGGAGACTGTTCAAAGACGTCCTCGATCCGCGTTCCATCCTCGGAGCCACTCAGTACCAGTCGACCGCATCCGTCCGCGCGCTGCAGGCCCTTGTGCAACGCAGGATCCTCACAGACATCCGCTGGACGAGAAAGAATCGACGAGTCCGTGATATCGAGTGGTGACATTGCGTTTCGCCAAGCGGTGCGCCGGTTCTGAGAGCGAACCAAAACCGTTCTCTTGTGAGATAAAGGGCGCATTCTCACTTACCCGACAATTAGCGGTGTGCCGCACCAACAGCGCTGTCTTCTTGCGCATCATTCCACTCACGAATCGGGATCACAAGGTACAGCTCCGCGTGGCCTGGAAGATGGTTGACGTAAGGCTCTCCATTCGATCCGTCATGGTTCAATGTCTGCATTATCTTTTGATCCAGACCGATGATCATGATGTGTGGCCCAACGTGGAATTCATTGCCACTTCCCATGGCATGCGACTTGTTTGTTACCCAAAAGCCGCCGTACATATATGAAGTTCCGGCGCTTAGCACATTCGGCGTACGGCCGACCATACTGCTCCTTCAGTGAACTCCAGAAGACCTGATCGGAACAACCAGGCTCATCGTGACGGCGTTGAGGAATACCTCGAAGGCAGGTCCACCTGGTGCCAGCCGGAGAACGCGGCGCTGCCGCCGGGCGAAGACGGCCAGTCGAGCACGGTTGCAGTTTGTGTGACAAACTTTCGACCCGCCCGCATCGCGTCCCTGTCTTCTCCCAGTCAGTCACCGGCGATCGATCTGACGATTGAGCGAGGCGGTAGCCACGGTCAAGAGAACAGTGTGAGTTACTTCATTCCAGCGTCCATGCGGATGATCGATGTTCCTTCTTTTTCCTTCTAACAGCGGGCCGTCATTCTCGGTGACGCTAAGCGTCTACGCCATCTCGTGCTTCGTAGCCATTGGAGTCGTCCTTTTGTCTTATGCGTTCATCCCGTCGCAGATCGAACGCATTAGAATCCCGCCAGCCCTCCGGGCTGTTGTACGGGATCGTGACGCTTGCGACCTCGTCAAGTGAACCGTCCGGTTTAATGGCGTAGCCCACCAGTTTCGAAGCATTCCCGTAGACCTGGTAGAAAAGGGCCCCATCTGGCGAAAGCCAGCTATCGCTCGGGCCGCTGCTCACGCTTCCATTGATCGCTCGGAAGGTGCCATCTCCAGGGACCTTCAGGGACGCGGGATCCTTGGCTATGGAGAGTGCGTTGCCTTCGATGCGAAAGCTGCTAATGTAGCTGTAACCGAAATTCGTCGAGAATACGAATCGGTCGTCTGGGGAGACGGACAGCCAGCAGAGTTCAGAGGGTGCGCCTGAGCTTGTGTTGATCTTTACGAGCGGGCCGATGCTCATCTTGCCATCTGCGTCGATCTTGCCCATGCTGACCGCGTCACTGACGGCGTATCCGACGACGAAGGTGTCCGGTCGGTCGTGCAGGAAGGCTAAGTAGAAAGGAGAAGCGCCTCCGGCGTCGTGTAACGATGGTTTGCCGAGCGTGCCGTCACCATTCACGGGGAATGTGACAAGGCCGTCGGGATCCGGGCGTATTTCGAGCGATGACGTGTAGTTTGCCGTCTCGCCGTGGGATCCAGAGAATCAGTGAGCCGTCTGGATTTTTCGCGGTGGGTAACTCGTCGAACGTTGTCCCTAGAA
>CAWBJB010000012.1:0-127827 GCA_963788945.1 Terriglobia bacterium
GGAGCGCAGTGCGGGGCTGGAAAATCGCGTCCGTGTACTGGTCGAGTCCGGGCCCGACGTTACCATCAGCGCCGATCCCGATCAGTTGGAACAAGTGCTCATCAACATCGTGCGCAATGCCTGGAGGCCGTGATTCAGACGGGGCATGAAACAACGTCCGAGACACCCGTGTCGATTCGCTGGTCGCTTAACTCTCACTCATTGCAGATACAAGTGATTGATAGCGGACCGGGCTTGCTGAACCCGGAGAACGCGTTTGTGCCCTTCTATACAACGAAGGAAAGCGGCAGCGGCATTGGGCTCGCTCTTTCGCGCCACATCGTGGAAGCACACGGCGGCAGCATTCAGTTGCTCAACCGGAAGGATGCTGTGGGATGCGTCGCCATTATTTCCATTCCGGCGTACGCATAAGCGCTGCCGTGCCGGCACCTCATACCAGGCATGCTAGAAAAAGAGGTTGAGCGTCAATCCCCCGACGTTCAAGCGTGCGGGGCTACAGGTTGTGCAGTTTTCGCGCAGATAGTAGGTCTGGAGCATTAGTATCCGCTTGTACGGCCATTCGATGCCTGCGGTGTACTGCTCTTCATTCCAGGCGCCAACTGCTCCGTCATAAAAAGCCTCTGCCGACGCATACGGACTCAGTCGGAAGTTATGAATGGCGATGTCATATTCACCGAACAGCAGGTTGCGATAGCGAGTCGAGTAGGTACCGTTGACCCAGCGAAATTCAACCCTGTTTCGGTCGGATAGGTACACGCGTGAGAGCGGGCGGAAACCAGCGAGAGCTTGTAGCACCATCCGATTCTCATCGCTCGTCGCCCCGGACTGTAGGGTTTGAAGCCGTTCGTATCCGCCGCCAAACAAGAAGTTATGCTCTTTGTCCGGGTCAATGTTCTCAAGGTGAGGCTTGGAGATTGTCTTCCACTGATATCCGAAGCCCACTCCCGCATTCAGTTCTTGATAGGAAACTTCCTCGCCTTTCTTCAAACCTACAAAAGCCAGCATGCGCCAGTCCTGTGGAAACTGGACATGAGCAGCGATTCCTGGCCAAAATTCACCTGTAGTCTCTGACTGTGCCGATGCCAACCACGGCAGCGCCAAGATGAACCCAACACATAATGCGATTCTAACCGCCATAGCTTCACGCCATCTTGCGCGTCGAAATTCGCGAATACAATCCGTAAAAATAGGGAGCGTTGCGATGTGCACGCTCCCTTTTGTTTATCCCAGTGCTCGTTTTTCTAGTCGGACGATGGGACAGCCTTCGGCATGTTCTTGGGATCCAGCAGCGGCAACGGGTTCTTGGGATGCTGGAGATCCGGGATCAAGTCGTTTGAGGCACCTCCCGGGAAACGCTGGATGCTCGGATACTTCATGACTGACTTGTCGAAGTCGTAGAGCGCCTGCGAAAAGAGTGCAGCTGACCAGCCGTTGTCTTCGCCGGCGTACCGTCCCGGCGAGGTCCTGAGTCCATTCGTCTCACCTTCCGCTCCGTTGAAGATCATGTCGTATCTCTCAAACGGGTCCATGGTGAGGTTATACACAGCCGGGATAGAGCCCAGGCCCTGACTCGGTCCCAACCATGAATCCTTGGCCGTCCAAATGAACTTCCAGGCGATGTTCACCCAAGGTTCGTTCGGGTCTCCAGAGATATCGGTGCGGATTGCGTTGAGATACTCGCCATTGATATAGATCCACGACGTGCGCGCCGAGTGCTGCGATTTGCCCAGGATATAAGCGCTGTTGTCGATGCTGTCGAAGTAGATGGGCTTGCCGTTGTTGTCCTTCATTTCACCGGGAGGCGGCGGATTAATGCCCGCCATCGCTGCCAGGGTCGACCAGCAGTCGATGTGCGACATCATTTCGCCGTAGCTCGCGCCGGCCGGAATGTGCCCCGGCCAGGTCATGATGGCGGGCACGCGCCAGCCACCTTCAAACGCCGAACCCTTCTCACCCCGGAACGGCGTGGTTCCGGCATCGGGATAGGCATCGAGCCAAGCACCATTGTCGGCAGTGAGTATGACAATGGTGTTGGGGGCGTCTGCACGAATTTCATCCAGCACCTTACCGATATCGGCGTCCATTTCCATGAGCGAATCCGAGTAGTCGCCGAGGTGCGACTTGCCGCGGAAATCCGGCGCCGCATTGGTCGGATTGTGCATCTTGATCCAGTTGACGTCCATGAAGAACGGCTTGCCGCTCTTGGCGTGTTCCTTGATGTAGGCGACGGCGTAGTCGGCCTGCCGTTCGTCCATCGTCGCCATATAGTCATAAGTAATCTTGGCAACCTGCTTGGCAGGCTGACCAGCCACGCCTTCCCATTCATATAGATTCACTACTGAATCGAACATCTTTTCAAATTCAGGGTTATACGACGGGAACCAGGGATGAAACCACTTGTCAGTGTTGGGGTAGGAATAGACGCCGGCGTAGTAGGCAGCGAACTCCTTCATCTCGTCAAAGCCATGCTCAATCGGATAGGCCACCGGTTTATCACCGAGATGCCACTTGCCGGAGAAGTATGTGGTGTAGCCGTTTTTCTTGAAGAACTCGGCGATGGTCGGGGTCTCTGGCCGGAGATAGTTCTCGTCACCAGGGGCAACCACGATCGATAGCGCGGAACGGATGGGAATCCGCCCGGTCATGAACGAAGCACGACCGGCGGTACAGCTCGCCTGTCCATACCAACTGGTGAAAACGGCGCCTTCCTTCGCCATTTTGTCGATGTTCGGCGTCGGATGACCTAATGTCATCCCTCCGCCTGAATAGGCGCCGAAGTCGTTCCATCCGGTATCGTCGGTCATAAGTATGACGATATTGGGTTTTGAATTTTGCGCCGCGCTCGGTACTGCGCCACCACTCAGCAAGAAGCTGGAAATGGCTAGCGCGCCCAGCGTTATTTTGCGTACACCCGCTACGAAGTCCATATTTCTCTCCCTTGTGACATTTCTGTTTACTGACGTGCAGAAAATCCCAGCAGCCTGGCGGGCGAATAGATTCGTTGCCAGGTAATTCCCAACTGCAAATACGGCGAGAAGTTTATTTATGAGTTGAGCTGACTGTAGTACGAAAATGGTGTTAAGGCTAGCAAATTTGTGGGTATTTGATCCTAAGACCATTGACGGCGGAGGAGACTAGCTACTACTGCAGTGATTCTCCCTGCTCAACTACCAGCTTGTATGCGATGTAGTACTTGTAAATGTTGCTGACGTACTGCACCGTCGTCTGTCCCACGTTTTGCGACACCAGCAACTCGACATTGCCAAACCACTTGTTGGGATCGAGCCCCTGGGCCGGCGCTCGCTTTCTGAGATCGGCAATACGATTGGGGCCTGCGTTATAGGCCGCGAATGTGAGTAGCAATCGGTTCATCGGATCAATCTTCGGATCGCTGAAGTATTCGGTCGCAATGGAATTAAGCAGCTTCACTCCGGCGTGAATATTGTTTTCTGCGGTCGCGATGTCGGGGATACTGATGGGCGGCGCCTTAGCGGTCGACGGTTTGACCTGCATCACTCCGACTGCGCCCCCAGGACTTCTTGCCGCTTGGTTTAGCTGAGACTCCTGGTAACCCTGGGCGACCACCATCAGATAGTCGAAGCCATATTGTGATGAATAGGTCTTGAAGAAATTCGCCAGCTGGTTGAATTTCTTGATCTGTTCTTCATTGGTCGGATTCGTGATCCACCGATTACTTTCCAGGTATCGCCGCATCAGGGTGTTGCCGAACGACGTTCCGGCGGCGTGGGTCTTGACGAATTCATCCACCAACCCTTTGAACTTCGGATTGTTTTTGCGCACCGCCCACGCCAGGTCCTCCTGGTTCGCAATGACGATATTCGGCTGAGGAGTGATGTTGTGAAAAACGCTGGCCCAGAGTTTGGCTCGCTCCGTGATCGTAACGGTTGCGGGTAGTATGCCCGCGTTCACCATTTCCATCAAATCTTCATCGAGCAGGTTCTTGTCGGCACTCTGGATCAGGATGGTGGGCTTCCTTGCTTGCGCAGCCCCTCGTTGACCTTCTCAAGATTCGAGTAATACGTGGTGAAGGGATTGACGAAGACTCTCTTCCCACCCAGGTCCTGTAACGAGGACACAGGACCAAAGTCCTTCCCCGTCACTAGAATCTGTTCCACGCCAGTCTGGATGGGAACTGAGAACGCAACTTGCTGTTCGCGTTCGGGAGTAATAGCCACCGGGTAAGCGATCAAATCGCCAATGCCTTCGTTTAAGTACGATTCCAGTTGATCGGGTCGGACTGGAATAAACGTGACCTGCACGCGTTGGCGAGTACGCAGCTTCTGATTCACGAACTGCTCGAAGGCGCGCAGCGCTTCAAAAGAAATGCCTTCGGGCTTTCCATCAACGTAGAAGAAGCCCGATCGGCTATACAAGACGAGGGCTCGAATGCTCCCGCGCTTCACCATCGCATCCAGGTCGCCGGTATGGCGCTCGAAGTTCAACGGCAAGCCAGCATCAGGGGTTTGGGTGTTCCCCGTGGAAGCCGCAAGCTGCGTAGTTTGAGGGTTGGCCGCAATCGCCGCCGTATTACAAACAGCGGCCAGTGTCGCTCCAAAAGGAGGGCAACCCATATTCCCCTTCGACCAGAATGAATATCTAAGCGCAAAAATTCCCCGGACACGCGATACGATGCCGGCGTGCTCGGCGGGTATTAGTTCTTGCAGGGTGAGCCAAGTAACGTGTACCGGAAGTTTAGGCGAGTGGTAACTCTACGTCCAATAATTTTTCTAGATGACACGAATTGGATAACAAAAAAAAAGACCTTAGGGACTCAGAATAGCAGGCGCATCGCACCCTTGATCAGGGTATCGAATGGAATGGACGCGATGACAACCGGAATCGCCGGAATCGCGGCAGCGATCACAATCGCATACAGGTCGACCAGTCCAACTGGGACGATGCGAATATCGTCGATATTATGCACCACTCCGTAGAGATCAGCTGTGGTCGAGAAATCCGGCACAGACAATACCTCTGCCGTCAAGTAGCCCGCCTGATGCAGCCACTTCTTCTCAAACTCCTCCCCAACGGCACGGGCGAACGCGCCATAAGACAACATTCCCTGGCGTCGCATTTGTAAGAGAGTTCCAATGAAGAACAGGTAGGGCCCGATACAGAATAAGAGCACTCCGACGAGAAGGGCCGGGGCGAGGAAGCGATAGCTCATCAGCGGGTATCCATGATGTAGAACCCGATTCGCGATGGCGCCAGCCAGCCCTACACCGATGCAAAAACTGAAGGGTATTTGCCCCAGAATGGAAGCCTCGAGGAAACCGAGTCCGCCCAAGTGATCAGGATGGGCAGCGATCAGGGCGAGCTTCAATCGAGTTGTAGAGCCGCAGGAATCGCGCCCAGAGTAACTGCCTCCATATCCACAAGAATGTGAAGTAAACCAGAATCGGATAGCTGACAAAGAGGGCCCAAACTCCTGCTAATGAAAAAAATTTGAAACCGATACCGCCCCTCCACCAGTCGACAAATTCAGATCCGCTCGGACTCAAGAACCTGCTGAGGAATACCGCCGTTGCGCCGACCAGCAGGATGATCACTGCTCGGGCCAGCCCCGAGTCCCGCAGTCTCTCGCACGAATTCCAGTTGGCCTGAAATTCCGGCCATTGGTCGCGGGTTACCAGATCGGCCTCGAAATGATGGGCCACCACCGCTAGCCGTTCCCGTAACTGTGGCTCGGCCAGAATCAGAACAGGGAGAATGAGCAGGAAGCGCGATTGCGTCGCGTAATCCGTGAGAAACGAGAGAAAGGAAGCGCCTCCCCGGAGGGCAGACGAGTATCGCGAGTGGAATCCACACAACTGCGACCGCGATGAATGTGCGAGTTAGTGTGCGGGAGCTGGCAGTCCGGAAAAGATCCAACAACCTCCACCCTCGAGCGAGTGTTGGTCGAACGCCAAGCTGCGAGTGAGAGCGGTTCATATAGAACCGTCAGTGTACAACCTAACTGTCGAGAGCCATTAGCTGGATGATGGCACCACCCGCTGCAAGGCGCACACCGGGAGCGGCCACGGCGAGCACCGAGGAATGATTTAGGGGATGCATCCCTCGGTCAGTTCCTAAACTGCTGTTACTGCGTCCGCACGTCGGATAGCGGGAATCGGCGGTGTCCTGGGCGTCGACCACCGCTATCGTGGCGATGTTCACGACGTCTTCGACCTCCGCTCCACGTTGTAGCAGATGTACCGGCTTCGCCATACCCGAAAGGATCGGCCCAATCGTCTCCCCGCCTCCCAGTTGCGCCAGAAGCCTCGCCGCAATGTTGCACGACTGCAGATCCGGGAAGATCAAGACGTTGGCGCCGCCCTTGAGCGTGCTGAACGGGAACGCTTCCTCCAGCTTCTTGGCGTTCACGGCCACGTCCGACTGCACTTCGCCATCGACCACCAGCGTGGGATCGGCATAGCGCACCAGTTCCACGGCGCGGCGCACCTTGTCGCAGAGCGGATGCTGGGTGCTGCCGAAGCTGGAGAACGAGAGCATCGCCACCCGCGGCTCGACATCGAAGCGCCGCGCCTCCTGCGCCGTGCAGAGCGCGATTTCCGCCAGGTCTTCCGCCGTAGGTTCGATGTTGACCGTGGCGTCAGCCAGGAAGTACAGGATCGCCCTTGCGAGTGATCAGCAGGTAGATGCCGCAGACCTTGTGAATGCCTTCGCGCACGCCGATGACCTGCAGCGCCGGACGAATCGTGTCGGGATAGTTCTGGGTTACGCCGGAGACGATGCGCGTCGGCGTCGCCCATGCGCACCATCATGGAGCCAAAGACATTGCGGTCGATGCATCGCTTCCTCGGCCGCGGCGAGCGTCACTCCACGCCGCTGCCGCAAGCGATACAGTTCCTGCACGTAGTCCTCGCATGGTCGGGGATGCTTCTCCGGGTCGACGATAACGGCGCCGTCCAGGGAAATGCCCAGCTCGGCGGCTGGCCTTTGATCCACTTCATTGCCGTGCCCGAGCAGCACCGGAATCGCAATCTTCTCTTCGACCAGGACGTGACAGGCGCGCAGGATCTTCTCGTGCGATCCTTCGGGAAACACGCACGCGCTTGGGATTCGCCTGCGCCTTGTGAATCATGATGCGCATGAGTTCGTGCGCCTTGCCCAGCCGCGTTCCGAGTTGCTCGCGGTATTCGGCCAGGTCGACCGGATTCTGCGCCACTCCGGTCTCCATCGCTGCCTTGGCGACCGCCGCCGCTTCCCACACCAGCACGCGCGGATCGAATGGCTTGGGAATGATGTAATCGCGGCCAAACTTCAGGCGCTCGCACGCCGTACGCGCGGCATACGGAATCAGGCACGTCTTCTTTCGCCAGGGCCGCCAGCGCGTACGTCGCCGCCAGCTTCATCTCTTCGTTGATGGTGGTGGCATGCACGTCGAGCGCACCGCGGAAGATGAACGGAAAGCCCAGCACGTTGTTCACCTGGTTGGGAAAATCGGAACGTCCGGTCGCCATGATGATGTCTTGACGCACCGCCTTGGCTTCGTCGTAAGTAATCTCGGGATCGGGATTCGCCATGGCAAACACCATCGGGTCGCGGCGCCAGCGACGCGATCATTTCCGGCGTGAACGCGCCCTTCGACCGACAGCCCCAGCAACACGTCGGCGCCCTTGCAAGCGCTTCTTCCAGCGTGCGCCTGTCGTCTCGTGCGCGAAGCGCTCCTTGTAGGGGTTCATGCCCGCCGTGCGGCCCTTGTAGACCACGCCCTTGGTGTCGACAAGGTGATGTTTTCGCGCTTCACGCCGAGGCAGATGTAGTGCTCGGCGCACGCGATGCCCGACGCTCCCGCGCCGTTCACCACGACTCTTCACTTCGTCCATCTTCTTGCCGACAAGTTCCACCGCATTTACCAGCGCCGCACCGGAGATGATCGCCGTGCCGTGCTGGTCGTCGTGGAAACACCGGAATCTTCATCGTCTTCTTCAGCGTTTCTTCGATGTAGAAGCATTCCGGCGCCTTGATGTCTTCAAGGTTGATGCCGCCAAAGGTCGGCTCCAGCAACTGGCAGGTCTTGATGATTTCGTCGGGGTCGTGGTGTTGAGCTCGATGTCGAACACATCGATGTCGGCAAAGCGTTTGAACAGCACGCCCTTGCCTTCCATCACCGGCTTGCCGGCCAGCGCGCCGATGTCGCCCAGTCCGAGCACGGCGGTTCCGTTGCTGACCACCGCCACCAGGTTGCCCTTGGCGGTGTACTTGTAGGCGTCGTGCGGGTTCTTTTCGATCTCGAGGCAGGGCACGGCAACGCCCGGCGTGTAGGCCAGGCTCAGGTCGCGCTGCGTACGGCAGGGCTTGGTGGAAACAACTTCGATCTTTCCCGGGCGAGTCCCCTGGTGGTAGTCGAGTGCTTCCTGCTTAGTAATTGCCATTGACGGACTCCTATTCGTGAACTGAGGTAAAGCACATAGCTCGTAAGACAAGCTGACACGCGCGATCGCGCGTCTCACTGTCTTTCAGCATCCGCCGCCGGGCGTCCATCGGCTAGTACAGACATCACAACGGCCAGTTCGTATGTCACACCAGTTTGTGATGGGCTCCCATCGGAGCGCTCTGGAGGCTCCTTAGCGCAGGTCAGCCGTATGCACGTCACCTGCAGACGTGAGCGACGCCACATTCACTGTGACGGCATCGTGCTAAATGTTTAGTTGTGGGCGCTGGTGCGACCAAATTGCGAGCGCAGGGCCGCAATTCATAAACGGAGGAAGAATGACGTTCATCGTACGCGTACTCATGGAAGAAGCCGGTAACGGAAACAAAGTCATGCTCAGCAGCAGCAAGATTCACGTGGATGGTGAGTTTGAGTTCGACAATCTGGAGAAAGCACGGGAAGCCGCCGAAGTAGCCTGCCATGCTGCCGCCAATCTCAAGCCGCGCCGCTGGAAAGAAGTTGACGATGACGACTGGAAGTTTCACCCCGACCGTACCGACGACTAGCGGTCTGCGAGATTCGCAGAAGAAAAGACTAGCTATCCCGGCTGACAAGTGGCGTCTGCGGTGCGCTGGAATTGAAGCTGGGCACCAGTGACGATTACCTGCGGAATGTCCACCCTAGCATCAGCAGACCACTGGCCATCCACCCCTCCTTGCGCTGTGCTTCGAGGTAACGGCAGAGGTCTTCGGTATACGGCGTGTCGAACGCCGTATACGGCATGGCCGGTCACCCGTCGGCGAAGATCACGCAGCGGTATAGGTTCTGAAACTGCTGCGCCGACATCCATTCAAACCCCACAAATATCGAGAACTACTCTTGCTTGTAGTACTTGTCCGAGATGGCCGCAAACCTCTCCTATGCAGTTTTGGATCGTTGAACTCAGGCAAATCTCACCAGTGCGGTAAGTCATCCCTGCTAAGGGAGGATTTCGATAACATGCGACATCGCGTGTTCATATGGACCTTGTGACTGCAGATCTTGCCGACTAACTTAGTCTCGTGATAGCTGCCCTCGGCCATGATTAACCACTTTCGAAATACAGGCCGTTCGACGAGTTTTACTGCGTGGAGATCTGGTAGCGGACCAGGGTGGAATCCCGGTGAACCCGGTCCCACGGGCATGCATCATGGACCGCTCCTCGCTGAGGTGTTGCAGAAGATGGCCAGAGAGGAGGAATCAGGCAACAAGCAGCGGCGTGCGACGAACCGTCCACACATTGAATTGAATTGGGCACGTAAGAGAAGTCGCTCCGGCGGTGGTCTTCCTAGCTTCGGAGCAAGCTTTGTTTACTACAGGAGAAATCTGCGGTGGATGGCAGCTCGGTGGCGAGTATCTACAGAAATCAACTGCGGCGCGCACTTGCAGCGGCTCTAGTTTTCTTCCCCCAGTTGGAGCGGTCGTTGAAGCCAATTGCAACCGATCCCTCTAATACCATTCGGCAAACTTCCTCGATGTAGCGTTCGTTGAGTTCGGTGTGACGGATAAGGAAGCGCATGTACATTGCGCCATAGAGCGTGTCGAGCACGAGGTCTAGGTCGAGGTCGCGTGGTAGTTCACCGCGTTCGATACCGCGCCGCAAGGTCCGATAAGCATCCTGTCGCCGGGGCCACAGAAAGCGCTTGCGGAATTCATCAATCAGTTCCGGGTCCGATTGTCCACCGGCGAGGACCGCTCTCACAATGCAACCGCGCGGCGAGCGCAGAACGCCCAGCCACTGTTTCATTTGGAGACTCATGTCCTTGAACACCGAGCCGGAGTCAGGGAAGTGGAGATCCTCCTCGGTGGTGGAGGCGAAGGCATCGACTACCAGCGCGCCCTTGTTAGGCCACCAGCGATAAACGGTGGCTTTACCTACCTTCGCATTTGCAGCAATCGCCTCGATAGAAAGATCGGCGAAACCCTCACGGCGAAGGAGCCTGATGGTACTGCGCAAGATGGCCTGCCGTGCATTTTCGGACCGCGGGCGACCCGGCGGTCGCTTATCTCCCTTGGTCTTGGGAGGTATGTTTTGTCGAGAAGATGCCATTCTGCGACTCGTTGTCAATAATGGTTGCCCGTTACCGATACGCTCAGTTGTCCCTGCGAAACAGCCGTCACCGATTCTCTCGGATGTATGTCAGCTTAGAAGCTTGAGGATATTTCACTGGCTTACAAGGTCGGCCCATTGAATACGATACACTCCGTATCGTATCATATCGATTACCTCAACTGCTTTGCCGCGCGCTGTTCTGCGGTGACCAGGGAGTTCGACCCGATCCATGTGGATTGTTGCTCTAGCGCTTCGGCGCCCTTACACGTTTGTAGTGATGGCGCTGGTTATCATCCTGCTGATGCCGCTGGTCATCCTGCGCACGCCGGTCGATATCTTCCCGGACATCAATATCCCCGTCGTCAGCGTGGTCTGGAACTTCACCGGCTTCGCGCCCGCAGGACATGGCCGAGCGCATCGTCACCAACTCCGAGCGCGGCATGACGGTGACGGTCAACAACATCGAGCACATCGAGTCGCAATCGGTGCACGGGCGTTGGCGTCATCAAGGTCTTCTTTCAGCCGGACGCGAACATTCAGACCGCGCTGGCGCAGGTGACGGCGATTGTGCAGACCACCGTGCGCAGCTCTGCCGCCGGGCACCACGCCGCCGCTGGTCATCACGTACACCGCTTCGACGACGCCGATCGTGCAACTCGGCCTCAGCAGCAAGACGCTGCCGGAGCAGGTGCTGTTCGATCTGGGACAGAACTTCATGCGCACCCAGCTGGCGACGGTGCAGGGCGCGGCGACGCCGTATCCGTACGGCGGCAAGATCCGCCAGGTGCAGGTCGATCTCGACATGCCGCGGCTGCAGGCACACGGCCTGTCGCCCACCGACATCGTGAACGCCGTCAATGCGCAGAACGTGATCACGCCGTCGGGCACGGCCAAGATCGGCTCGCTGGAATATCAGGTCGAGATGAACAGCGCACCCGAGCACGATCGCCGAGCTGAACGACCTGCCGGTCAAGACGATCAACGGCTCGACGATTTACATGCGCGACGTGGCGCATGTGCGCGATGGCTTTGCGCCGCAGACCAACATCGTGCGCCAGGACGGCGTGCGCGGCGTGCTGATGTCGATCTACAAGATCGGCAAGGGCTCGACGCTGACCATCGTCAAGGCCGTCAAAGGCATCGTGCCCGATCGCGCTGCAGTCGCTGCCGCCGGGCATCACGGTCAAGCCGCTGTTCGACCAGTCGCTGTTTGTGCGCGCGTCGATTAACGGCGTGTTGCGCGAAGGCCTGATTGCCGCGGCGCTCACCGCCTGCATGATCCTGCTGTTCCTGGGCGACTGGCGGCCGACCATCGTCATCTCGATTTCGATTCCGCTGTCGATCTTCGTTTCCGTGCTGCTGTTGAGCGCGCTGGGCGAGACCATCAACATCATGACCCTGGGCGGTCTGGCGCTGGCGGTCGGAATCCTGGTGGACGATGCGACCGTCGAAATCGAGAACATCGAGCGCAACCTTGCCCAAGGCAAAGAGATGAGGCAGGCGATTCTGGATGGCGCGCCGCAGATCGCGGTGCCGGCGTTCGTCTCCACGCTTGTCGATCTGCATCGTGTTCGTGCCGATGTTCTTCCTCACCGGCGTGGCGCGATATTTGTTTGTGCCGCTGGCCGAAGCCGTGGTGTTCGCGATGCTGGCGTCCTACTTCCTGTCGCGAACCTTGATTCCGACGCTGGTGATGTACATCATGCGCGGCCACGAACACAAAGCGGCGGGACCAAAGACGATCTTCGGGCGCTTTCAGCGGGGCTTTGAAAACGGCTTCGAGAAGTTCCGCAACGGCTATTACCAGCTGCTGGAAACGACGCTGGAGCACAGCAAGGTCTTCGCCGCTTGCTTTATAGCCTTCTGCGCACTGTCGATGGTGCTGGTGTTTTTCCTGGGCGAGGACTTCTTCCCCGAGTGTCGATGCAGGCCTGATGCGTCTTCACGTGCGCGGGCGTGCCGGAATGCGAGTGGAAGAGACGGCGCGCTTTTGCGACGAGATCGAGAGCCTATCTGCGGCAGCAGATCCCCAAAGACGAGCTAATACGATTCTCGACAACATCGGGCTTCCCTACTCCGGCATTAATCTGTCCTACTCCAACTCCGGCGTGATCGGCACCAGCGACGCGGAGATTCTGGTGGGCTTGAATCAGGAGCATCATCATCCGACGGCGGATTACATCCGGCAGTTTGCGCGAAGATTTGCCGCGGCAATTTCCGGGCGTGGAGTTCTTCTTCCAGCCGGCTGACATCGTTACGCAAATCTTGAATTTTGGATTGCCGGCGCCCATCGATATCCAACTGATCGGTCTGACATCAGCGGCAACTACGCGATCGCGCAGCAGATTTCCAATCGCGTGCGGGATATTCCGGGTACCGCCGATGTTCACGTGCAGCAGATGCTTGACCTGCCGACCCTCCATTTGAACGTCTGTCGTCGTCGCTCTCCACCAGCAGGGCGAGTTTGCGGGCGGTATTTATGCTTTTCAGCGACTCAGAATTGTCGGTTGCTTGAGGCGGTTGGGGCGGGTCAATTGGTGGTTTCGTGTCAACGAATGAGACCAGATGCGCCATTTGTTTTCTTCTCCACTCTAGAGAACTATTGCACCCTGAATGGTCTCTTCTCGTGACTTTTGGGGTTGGGATCGATTACCGAAGTAATCCGGTCGGGCCTACATGTTCATCCGAGTGCTCTATGGCGATTCCCATCCACTCGCCACGCGCTATCTCTCTTGCACCTTCACGCTCGGCTTTGCGCATCCTGAGCAGGAATTCTGCCTCAATGATGTTTTGACCGACACCATAGCTGAAATCTGCCCCTTGAAACGCAGGCTCGTGCCGTCAGGTCTTTGCACGACCACGGGACGGATCCTGAGGTTGCACCGGCCGCGTTCCAGACGAGCCTGCAGTTCCTCGGCATTGTCACCACGACACAGGAACTCATCGCCCTTATCGTGATATGCCTCGATTCCGGCTTCTCTCAGGGCGTCTGCTTTCGCTCTGAGCAATGCATCTCCCAAGTCATACCCAAGCTGATTTAATGCTTTGAGACCGTCAACGTCGGACATTGCGACGGCAGGTGCCGTTCCGGCTTCCTCGAAAGCTCGTCGGTTCGGCAGTCCTGTTACCTCGGAGGTGAGCAGTTCCCGTCTCATCTCTTCCGGGGACATCTCAGCTACAAGCTGCCGTTTTCCGAGCGCGACCCGGCGTTCGTGAGCCGGAGAACCTGCCTCATCTTCTGCCATTCGGTGCGTCCCTATTTCCGACCCGCCAATACGGTCTGCGGGGTCTGGCGGCTGTTTAGACCTATGACATTTCCCTAACGCATGCCCGGAGAGCATGGACTCATCTTCCTGGCCGAATGACGGCGATCCGGATGGATGGACTGCGCCGTACACCACGTTGCCGTTGAGATCGCATGCTCCAAGCACTCGGAGTATGAACTCGACAAGCGTCTCTGCGCCGATGCCTGAAGGCAGGACTATCGCGCCAGAGTCCGTGTCCGTCGCAGCGGTGGCGTCGGTTGTCGGGAGCGGTGCCGTCGATGTGTGCTGCCTCAATTCCGTCCATTCGTTAGAGGAAAAGCGAACTACCTTATCGGTCTTCCGCGGGTGCGCAACAGCTTGCGCATGGCTTTCAAAACACATCCAAGAGGTCCAGGTCCAGTGATCGACTACCCAAATTTGAGTCATTACTGCATACCGTGAATCGGGGCTCGCCGCCGAAACTGCCGGCACTGCGACGTCTTGGGCTGGCTCCGAGGGACGGTCTCGAGCAACGGTTTCGGTCCAGCCCTCAGAACGGAAAAGAGTCATGGCCCTCCTGCTATGATCCCCGGTTGCTTTCGCACCGATCTGCAGCGCTGATAGAGGAGCCGGACTCACCCGAGAGGGATGTTTCACAGCAAAACACGCAGCCAATCAGTGAATTGTTCTCTCCTTTTCTTCCTAATGCCCAGGTTTGAGCCGATTCTGACCAAGAGGGAAAGAAAAACCTGGACCGCGAGCAGGTCGTTCGTCCAGTCTGGCGGCTACCCGCAAAGACGCTAGTGATGCAATTGCTTTCGTCATGCTTTTCATTTGTCTTTTGCAGCCCTACCAAAATAGAAGTGGCTCACGCGTCGTAATCTCTGGCGACCTGAGGGGTGGAGCGCAGGCTAGTAGAAACTCGAGCTACCGCTGTCTTTTCTCACAGCTTTCAGCCCCGGTGTCGTCCATTAGTCTGGGTTACCACAGGCGTGATGTTGCACGCCATGAAACCAGCTCACATGTTGAAAACAGTGTTTGTACTCCTTGCTCTCTCTTTAGTAGGCGTGGCACAAACCTCCTCAGATGGATCGTTTTCGGTCCGTCATTCCGATAAGGCGAACTTTTCTTTCAATGCGGCACAGATGCGCGAGGCTGAGAGTATCTATCACAGCGCGTGCGCGATAGTGCAAAATGATCTTCAGAGGAGTGCCGGTGAATTGCACCCGCGCTTCACGGTCACCATTGGCACAAAACGCAATGAGGTCCACGCTATGCGCCCGGAGGGCGACGAGATCTGGATGGCGAGGTGGGACCCAATGGTGTTCGCAGAAGGTGTCGTGGTTCTAGCGGCCAGCCAGAGTTTAACAAGAGACATGATCAAGCAAATGGGTGTGCGGGCAGTCCGATACCGCAACGCCACGGTTGATGTCTCGGGGTTCAAGTAAGCACCTGCAGTCGTTCGCCACGCCTATGATCAAATTACGACCTGCTTCATTGCGATAACTAATGGGTTCGTGTTTGCGAGAAATCGCCATCACATTCATTGACCAGGGGCTGTGGCGTGTAATCGTCTTTTTTGCCAGATACCCTGGCGCGGCTACCCCAGGACCGGATGCCTTCTGTTGTGCCTGAAGATTCACGAGTCGCGAAGATGATTTTTGATTTGGGAGCAAATTTTGCTCTGTCGAGCGGCGTCAAGACCGTTTAGCGTTGGGTGCCCAATGTCGAGGAGAATTACTGTGCGACCTAAAGACGCTGACGTTGGAGTTGCTGGTGACAGAGGCTGTATAAGCAACAGAGAATTGAAATTTACTGTGTAGGCAACGGCTCATCCAGGTCCTGTATTTTCCACATACTGTTCGGCATCCGCTCGTTCACGGAAGGAAACGGATCGAATTTCTTGTGCGGCTCGGTTTGGTACCAGTAGGCAACGCTAGACATCCCCATTTCCATCACATTCGCGCTGCCATGCTCTATGGTGGCCCGAAGCGAGCGGTCAAAACGGATTGGATCCTGAAGGTGGAAGCGGTACATGGTGTGCCGGCCTCCCCAATCGCCCCATTCCTGGTTCTCTTTTCGCGAGTAGCTATTGAAGGGATAACTGACTTCTTCCTGAAATCCAAACGCATTGTTGAAATAGTCTTCGGTCCCGGTTCCATTCAATGAAGGAAGTGTGGCTCCATCGATAAAAAACATATCGTCACCCTCGCCTCAGAACTGATAGGACCGCGCTTCTACGTTCATCACCGTGCCGACGTATTGACATCGTCCTTCCGCATGCATGAAGACATAGTTGTCTTCTCCCGTTAGATTCAGTCCGTGACTTAAGGACTTCGGAACAGCCTTGGCGAGGCGGTGACGCCATTGGGCATGGAACCTTCCGCGGTCCGCGACCATCGTTGCATCAGCATACTGCTCATAATCCACCTGAAAATAAAGGTTAGGGATTGCCTTCGCGCCTTCATTCGTCAGTTCGATGCGCGCCTGGCTTGAAAATGGCATCTCGAAGTAGCAGTTGAGAGCGCGGTTATGTACGGTCAAGGGAATCGAGTGCCATGAATGGTATTCGCCAAAGCCGGTTCCGAAAAAATCTCCGAGAGGGCTTTCCACACTCGGATTCTTCTCCCCGTCCCAGTACATCCGCAATACAAGCTCCCGCAAGTGATGGGGAACGTCGGATGCCATGGTCATCCAAAAAATGTTTGATCGCGCCGACCCCTTTTATTTCGGCAATCACCAGGGTCTCGCCCGGCTTCAATTCGACATCGTCCGCGTTTCCGCCGGTCTTGTCCCATGAAGATACCCGCTTGGTGGTCACGCCCTTGGTTAGTACCGAAACTTCTGACAAAAGAGTGTTGTCCTGTGCCGAGGAGGCAGGCTTAAAACTGAGAAGAAGACTGCTAAGGAATAGAGAGAGAGAGTTGCTATACGCTTCATCGAGGCTACATATCCTTTGAGGTAGAAAACAATGGCGCGGTCGGTAGAGACGCACCTGACAGGATTCAGCGAATCACTTGCTTACCTGTACTGTGCCCCAACTGGACCGTCTGTCACTCGAGACGCGAATTAGAGGCAAGCCGCCGGGCTGGTCAGCCAGCGCTTCTGCTTTCACCAGTTTGTGATTGACATAGTGATATGGCGCTATGTGTTGGCCCCTTACCAAGGCGCGCCCAAGCTGCATTAGTCGCGGGCCATACTTGTGCGTTTCGCGCGAAACCGATGCCACCAACGGCGTTCCATCGAGTTTCATCTCGGCCAAAGCAGCGGGAATGCAATCATGCCCGACGATCGCTACATGCTGTTCACGCTTGAGTTGTTTCGCCGCTCGCACTGCACCGAGGGCGCTCATGTCGTCGGCTGCAGCGATAAGAATGTACCGATCCTTGGAATGCTTTTGCAGAAATTCCGACGTGAACTCGAAACTCTTCCCGCTCGAGCCTCGTGTATTTATTCGCATGAACCGTGCGGCAGGTAGATCTGGGAGAGCTTCTCGAACCCCCTCGAAGGCGCCCGTGATACGACTCCGTACCAGTGAGCCCGCGTCGTCAATGTCGAGACCCAGGACCCAACTGACCTCTTCGTCCCAAGTTTTCCTGGCATGCTCTCCCAGAACCTTTCCAGCATCGAACCCGACGCGATAGTTATCTACGCCAAAGAACGTTGCATCCGGATGTGGCATTTCAACTGCAATCAGCGGAATTCCTGCGCTCTCGATCTTGTCGGCTATGAGCGGCGCGATTCCCGGATCGATCTGATACTCAATCACCAGATCGACGCATTCCTCCACAAAACGGTCCGCATTGCGTAGTGTGGTTTCTGGGTCGCAGCGATTGTCCAGCACAAACAAGTCAACGCCAGCAGCAGAGGCGGCTTCTTTCAAACTGCTTGTCACAGCGAAAGAGAGCGGGCATTCCTCCGACAACTGTGCATACCCAAAGCGCAGCCTGGAAGGACGTGCGAGGAGTCGATAGCGCCCGCCTTCCTCATGATCGAGGTATCCGCGTTGCTCAAGAGTCTTAAGGATGCGGTACACACTCGACTTGGGAAATCTGGTCTGCCGATGGAGATCCTCAAGAGAAACGCCTTGGCTCTTTGCCTGCAGAAGTTCGAGGATCTCCAGCGCCTTGGAAAGGATGGGCACGTGGAAGAAGCCGTCTGAACTGTCCATAGCCAGTCTGGTGATCTTTGCGGAGGAGCGCGCAAAAGCCTTAGCGAAAGCGAAGGCATTGATCTAAATCACAAGTAATAGTAGCGTGTGGATCTGGCAATGTCTATAATCTTTTATCGTAAATTATATTAAGTAGTTTAACCTTGGCAATATTATCCATAGTTATTACTACTATACAGACTAACTGCCAATGGCAGCACTACACGACTAGGCAAAGCCGTTAAAACACAGATTCTAATGGTTTTAAAGATGTCCCGCGACGTTCCTGAGGCTTTGGCTACGACTTCAGATTTAGTCGAGGATCAACCAGAGTTGGAGCTAATGGACTTTGGCGGTCTTCGCCGAAACAGCGCTCGCGATCTTGTATTCAATCAAAAGCGAGCCGGGAGAATCGCTGATCTCGATCTTCATGTGTTGGAGTTCCCCTCCTGTCATTTGCACGCTATTCGCCGGGCTATAGGACGAGTAGAACGTCACTTCGTATATTGACCCTGGGTCGAGCTCTCTCAGAACAGCATCGAACCTGTCGTAGCGGGACAGATGCCTGCGGAAAGCCAATACCATTCCATCCTGTTCAGCGCTCCTGTGGTATTGCAACACGCACCAGTCTTCGGGGCTTGCCGTAACCTCGGTGAGCGGGTAGAAATCGCCGAAGAAGTACTTGCGTATACGCTTCCCTTCAGCGACAGCCTGCTTGAGCAGATCGTGAGGATAGGCAGACGAGCGAACATCTTCACCAAACGCAATGCCGGCGTTGAACCCGCTGCGAAACAGGTACGGGGTGGCTCCCATCTGGCCACTGGTACTGAACGGCACGTAGCGACTGAGACCGGCAGTCATCACCTGGTTCAGCAGAGCAGCCTGGTTGAAGTCCAGCCTTGCGACCGGATCGATCGTGCCATCGGTTCGCCAAAGAGGAATCGAGCGCGCGGAAGTTTCCAGGTCGATGCGCATGCCGCCGCTCGCGCAATTGTCGATAAACAGATGAGGATAGGCCTGAAGCAGGTCATCCCACATTTTGTAGAGACCTTCCACGTAACGAATTTCCGCCATGCCGACCCGGTCCGGATTGGTCGCATCGAGGTGCTTCCAGAAAACATCCGGGCTGATGTTGTAGTCGAACCGTAGACAGTCGATGCCGTATTCCTTGACCACGGCAATCAAGTACTTCGTCATGTATTCGCGCGCTTCTGGTATGCCGAAATTGAGCAGGTAGCTTTTCTGCGTGGGAATCATGCAGTTCGTACATACAACTTTGGGTTTGATGACCCAATCCGGATGGTCTTTATAAAGAAATGTCCCTTCGTAAACTCGCTCCGGTTCGAACCAAACCAGGAAACCCATGCCTTCCTTGTGGATTGCGTCGCTGACAGGCTTCAGTCCGTGCGGAAATCGATCGTGGGGTTCGGAGCGCTCAAGAGGAAAGCCATAGTTCCCCATGCCTTCTGGAAATCCATACTTAGTCCAGTAGGCGTCGAGCCAAAGCATTTCAAAACCGAGTCCCTTGATCGATTCCAAATGCGACAGCACATCTTTTTGGTCGCCATCATTCTGTTCGTACAGTGAGGTACTCAGATGGACAATCGGAGGCACAACGATGGCGCCATCGATTCTAGGCATGATCTGGCTGAACATCGTATGTCGAAACAGGTTGTACGAGCGGACAGGATCGTTGCCAAGCCAATACAGCTGCAGGATTCGAGGACTGCGAATGCTTTCGCCCGGATGGAGCTTGAGATGCAAATTTTGCAGCCCGGCCTGCAGGTGCAGTTTGCCGTCCTTCTGCCGCTCGACTGCGGCATTCCATGCTCCCGACCATCCAATGGAAGTAATGACCCCGCCTCCACCAAATTGAAGATTAAAAAATGGAGCGACACCCTCCGAAGATTTGCCGCGCAAAGGAGCAAATTCGATTCGTTGTCCCGGTCTGAGCGAATCGGCATACGGTTGAAAATCTTCGACGGTGGTTAAGCTCCCGTGAATCCGGTTCAAAATTGGAGCCGTGCCGAGGCCAGGGTTGACGGTGACGTCCAGAGCATTCAACTTCTCGATGACCGGTGTATCCTTGGTGCCGCGGTTGGTAAGATAAAGGGTCCAATCCACGCCGGGCGTATCACGATAGATGATTGCAACTGCCCGCAGTTCCAAACCCGTTTTCGGATCCTGCAAGGTCACGGTGCGCCGGGACTTCTTCTCATCCAACTGTTCCACCTGAACCGCGCGCTTCCACGCGCCGAGGAGTGCGTTGGATGGCTGGCCGCCCAACATGAAAGAGAAAGGGAGGTCTGTCGCGGCATTCCATTGGTCAGCAAGATCGTCGAGCCACAATTCCGAACCGTCTTCCAAACACACGCGTGCGTCCGCCCAGTCGGCTCGATTTAGGCCATGACTGTCAGGCGCCGCTTCTACAATCAAATCCAGAGTCGTGGCTCCATTCAGAGGAACATCGACGCTGCGCGCTCCAGCGGATGCCTTCGTGTACTCACTGGTGAAAATCCTCTTGCCGCCGGCTTCGACGAGGAAGCGCACCGAAGAGAACATGGAATCGGCAAACCGATCGACTCCAATGTCGGCCCGGAAGCGTTCCGCCGGCTTGACCAGTTCCACTCTGAGTACGCTTCGCGAACTCACGCCAATACCGCGCGCATAAAACTTTTCGCCCAACTGGATTGGACTTCCGCCTGACGACTTGCCTTTCAGCGTGTCCCCCGGCGTCTCTTCATGAACCACTTCGATTCGATTGCCTCGCGGCATCGGTGCAGAGACATCCACAAAGGCGCTTTCCGCCCATGCGCGGTTCAACGCGACTTCTTGCCCCTGCCCCCTGGTGGACTGGGAGTACAACAAAGGTAGGAGGAGAGCCTGAACAACCAGGCACAAGATCGAGGCTCGGAATGCCTCATTTGTCATCGATCAATGCTCCGCTTATATAAACTCAAATGGTTAATACTACGTTCGAAGCAGATGACAGTCAATCTTTACTTAATAAATCGATAAAAGTATGGTAAAAGCTTGCTGTGACTCCGCGAGAAGCCTGAGTACAAAAGAAAAGTAGGCTCGATTCTCGAGCCTTCAAAGATTATGGCGAGCCGCAAGGTCGGAGAGAGACACATGCCGGGCAAATGGAAGGGTAAGCAGTCGATTTCTGGAGTCATCCCCATTCTCCCCACTCCTTTTAATAAGGAGAGCGAAGTAGACGAAAGTGACTTTATACGTGTGATTGAGGCTACCCTCGCCGATGGAGTAAACGGCGTCGCGATGTTCGGCTTGGCCAGTGAAGCCCACAAGCTTACTGACGACGAAAGGAGACGTCTCTCGGTATTGCTGATTGCGCAGGTCGCGGGACGCGTGCCCGTTATCATTTCCGTAATCCATCACTCTTTGGAGGTCGCTATCCGGGAGTCCGTCTGGGCCGAGAAGGCCGGTGCGGATGCCATCATGGTGATGCCTCCTTATTTGATGGCGCCGGGAGAAGCCGCCGTCCGCGATCACATTGCCGCAGTCGCGTCTGCAGTCGACCTGCCAGTCATCGTGCAGTATGCGCCCGCGCAGACCGGAACGAATCTCTCGGCTGAGACTCTCACGGAAATCCATCGCGCACACTCCAACTTCAGCCACGTCAAGGTGGATCTCGTGCCTTCCGGACCGATGATCTCCAGTCTGCGGAATTGCTCCGGAAGTAGTTTGCGGTCGATGGTTGGGTACATGGGTCTTCATCTCCCAGACGACATTCGCCGCGGGGTGAGTGCTGTAATGCCGACGGTGTCTCTAGGCCGAGCCTTTGTGCACCTCTTTGAACTCTTGCAGACGGGAGCAGACGAAGGCCGGCGGCTACACGAAAAGCTCCTGCCCTTACTTAATTTCATGATGCAATCCGTCGAAATGCTGATTGCGGTCGAGAAGCAGCTTCTGGTGCGCAGGGAAATTATCAAAAGTGCGCGATGCCGGGCGCCGGCGTGGGCAATTGATTCATTTCATATAGCGGAATTGGAGCAATATGCCACTGAACTTGCAGAATGGCTGCCAGCATTCCTGCCAGACAAGGAACCGTTCGTATGACTTCGAGGACAGAACTCTTTCAGCCTCGCATCACGCCCGTCGCCGAGCGCCTGAAAGACAAAGTGGCATTCATCACGGGCGGAGCGAATGGCATCGGCAAGGCAATTGCCCTTCGTTTTGCGCAGGAGGGGGCTGACGTTGTAATTACAGACAGGGACGCCACCGCCGGCGCGAAGACTGCGGATGAACTCCGCGCCCTCGGACGCAAGGCCCTCTCCGCTCCAGCCGATGTAGCTGATCGAGCCGCGATAGATTCCGCGGTCCAGCGCGTTCTCCATGATTTCGGCTCGATCGACATTCTGGTAAACAATGCCGGAATCATTACCTTCGGGAGTCTGATGAACTGCCGGCTCGAAGATTGGGACCGGATGCTCGCTGTAGACCTTACCGGATCGTTTCATTGCACCCAGATCGTGGGACAACACATGGTGAAGCGTGGAAGCGGCGGGCGCATGATTCACGTGGGGTCAACCGCTTCCTTATTTCCAACTGCGGAACAGGGGGCGTACTGCGTAGCCAAGGCGGGCTTGCGGATGATTAGCATGATGGCCGCCATGGAACTTGCCCCTCATGGCATCACTTCGAACCTTCTGTGCCCGCAGGGCGCGGTCACTGATATCAATCGTGAATTATTGAGCGATCCCGCGGTTATGGCGAAGCTCGAGGCAAACATACCTGCCGGCCGAATGGCCAAGACAGAAGAAATTGCTGCCGCCGCGGCCTTCCTCGCTTCCGACGAGGCTGCCTACATCACAGGCACGGAGTTGGTACATGATGGTGGCGTTTCCATCAGCTCGTTGTGGTGGCGATAGAGGGTAACAAACCTCATCGCCTGTGCCGCGGAATTCACGCCTCTATACGATCGGAAAACGGGGTAATCATTCTTGGGCCTGCGTTCCCGGTGCAAGCCGCGAACCGAAGATGTAAGCTCCCGAATCAACCTTAAATACCGCAACGCCGTCGTCGTTTCGCAGAAGACGAACACCGCGGACTGTGTTCGCAGTCCTTCCACTCTCCGTCACGCTGGCTGGATCGCTGGTTGGGATGTAGACGGTAGCCGTCGTATTTAAAGGGATCACGACCCGCAGCGTGAACGCGCTACCGTCACGTTGCCAATCAGTTGCAATCTTCCCGAATGGCGAAAAGTGCGATGCTCTCACAAACTTCAGGTCGCCCACTACGTGCGGATGAATCAGAATGTGTTTGAAACCCGGGTGATCCGGGTCGGATTTGATCCCGGCCAGATCTTCATACAGCCAGGCTGTGAAATCCCCGAGCAGCATCAAATGATTTCCGGAATTCATCGCCGGATTGGCCGTGTCTCCATTCCACAGCTCCCACATCGTTGTCGCGCCGCGGTCGACCATGTATCCCCAACTGGGATACTTGCTGCGTGACGCTAATTTGTATGCCACGTCGGCACGCCCATTCTCCGTGAGCGTTTGCATGAACCATTGCATGCCGACGAGACCGGTGCCGACCGAACCGTGCGAGTCCGCTTCGATCTTGTGGATCAGCGTCTCGGCAATCGCATGCTTCTGGTCTTCAGACACCAACCCAACGGCAAGCGGAAGTATGCTCGACGTTTGTGTGCCGTTGCTGTATTGATGGCTTGACGCATTGAACTGCGTCTCATTGAATGCCGCTTTCATCCTCACGGCCAGTTCCTCGAACTCTGCTTGATCGTCGGGATTTCCACTGATAACTGCAAACTGTGACATGAGCCGCAGGATGTAATAAAAGTATGCGGTACCAAGGACGTCCGGAGTGGTCTTGCTGGCAGGATCGTCGCTGAATATCTGGTGAAGCGACTTTGGAGGCACGCACCAGTCGCCATAGACATCCACCGGCATCAGATTGTTTTTGGCCAGCAAGCGCATGTGGTCTACCCAGCGCTTCATCGCAGGATAGTGCTCCTGAATAATCGAGCCATCGCCATACTGCTGATGGAGCATGGCGGGAATAATAAAGAAACTGGCAGGCCATACTACATTCTCCTTGTCGAAACGCCAGTATGCCGGTGCAATATCGTTGATCCGGCCCGTTTCGTCCATCGTGTCTTCCATGTCCTGTACCCACTTCGAGTAGAACTGGTCGACATCAAACAGGAATGATTCTCCTTTGCTCTCGGCAGACCGGTCGCCCAGCCATCCCTGGCGCTCGTCGCGCTGTGGGCAGTCGGTCGGTATGCTGTGGTAGTTGCCCCGATCACTCCAAAGCATGTTTCGGTAGATGTGGTTGATGACCCTGTTCGAGGTGATGAGATCGGCGTTTTCTTCGAGAGCGTCATTCACCACACGTCCGGTAAGCATCGAGAGCGACGGTTGCTCGCGAATTCCGCGGACTTCCACGTATCGGAATCCATGGGAAACAAATCGCGGCTCGTATATTTCAGTACCCTTTCCATTCAGGATGTAGAGGTCCGTCTGTCGGGCTGAGCGCAGATTGTCCGTGTACAAGATGCCATCCGGACGCAACGTCTCGGCATGCCGCAACGTAATGCGGGTTCCAGCCGGGCCCGAGACATGCAGCCGGCACCAGCCCACCATATTCTGGCCCATATCGAAAACGTAAACACCCGGCATGGGTTGGGTAATTTTCACCGGCTGCAAGTCGTGCATCACTCGAATAGGAGCGCTCATCTGGGCGCGGACAACGCCGCCAGGAGGGATCATCACCTGTGCCGCAGTCCAGTTTCGATCGTCAAACCCGGGCAATGTCCAGCCGGTTTGTTCCAGTCGCGCGTCGTACTCCTCGCCGTCGTACTCATTGTTCGCGCGAATGGGCCCCTTGGTTGTGGCCTTCCATGAATCATCCGTTACGACGGTGACATGCTTGCCGTCGTTGTCTTCGATCTCAATCTGGAGACGCGCTACCGGATCGCCGAAATTGCGGGTGAAAACTGGAATATTGCGGCGCGGCGCATAGAAACGCCCATTCCCCAGCAGAATTCCGACGGCGTTGTTGCCGCGATGAAGAAGCTTCGTGACATCGTAGGTCAAATAGAAGACGCGTTTGTCGTAGTCTGTGAGGCCGGGCGCCAAAACGTCGTTGCCGACTTTCCGATCGTTGATGTACGACTCCGAGAAGCCAAGACCGCTGATATATAACGTTGCTTCGCGCGGAGCGCTGGCTAACTGAAATTCCTTCCGTAGCATGCGCGCGGCGAGCCGGGTGCGCTCCGCGGGTTCATCTGGAACAGATTTGCCACTCACAACACTCGCATGGCTCCACTGAGTACTGTCGAATTCGGGCTTCTCCCAATTCGTTTGTTCCGTACCAGACACCTTCCATTGTTCGTCTGTCTGGGTGTGCCGGACGTCGCCGTCTGCGAGGTCTAACGTAATTCCCGCAATAATTCCTGCCCTGTCTGCAGCCGAAGTGGCATCCGGGTCCAAATACACGCTGACAACGTTATGCCCGGGATGCATCATCTCGGTGATGCTCTGGGTAATGTGCCCGTGGGGAAACTTGGCGACTGTAGCGACGACCTTGGTCCCGTTTACGTAGGCCGTCACTTCACCAGATCCCACGATTACGAGCAACCCATGGCTGACCGGATTCGTCTCTCCAACCTCAAACTCGCGACGAAACCACAGCGCATGCTGCCCCGGCGAGGCACTCGAGATCCAACGCGCCCCCCCGAGATCCTCCGATGGTCCATCGCCCCCGGTTACGCCAATCCATTTGCCGGTCCAGTCGGCTGACTGAAGCAGACCCATTGACCATCTGGCCGGACTGCTCCAGGGGGAAGCATTTCCGGCTTGGTCCCAGACCATCACCTTCCACCACACAGATTGCTGTGACTTCAACCGCTTGCCGCCATAACTTATCTGGATCGATTGCTCGGAATCGATCTTGCCGGTGTCCCAGAGGTCCCCATCCCCAGCATCGAGGAGCGCCAGCGATGTTGCGGCGAGAATACGGTATGCGGATTGTCCCTGGCTGCGTTCTCCGGGACGCGTTGATTCCAGAATCCAGCTGAGACGTGGTTGAAGAGTATCAATCCCCAGTGGATTTACACGCTGCTCACAACGGAGGTTGCCGACTTTCACGCCGCTCAAGACTTTTGCTGCCATGGGGGAAACCAGGGAAGCCGCCACACAGGCGATTAACAAAGAGCGCCTCGTGCTCACATGGAACCGTCGACAATGTTTGGACGTTGGACGCATGCCATTCACCACTCTCTGGCAAATCCCGCTGTCCAGCCGCCATCCACCACCAGGACATGACCGGTGACGTAGCTGGAGTCGTCCGATGCTAGATAGAGCGCTGCGTTGGCGATGTCCCGCGCCTCGCCGGGTTTGCCGAGAGGAACATGACTGAGCAGACTCTCTGACAGTTGCTTTTTCTCTTCGCTGTAGAACAATCCTTTGGTTGCGTCGGTCAAAATCGAACCGGGGGCAATGCCGTTCACTCGTACGCCGTAGGTCCCGACTTCAAGCGCGTGCGAACGGGTAAAATGCATCATCCCTGCCTTGGCCGCGGCATAGGCTGCCTGCAGCCTGAATGGCACCAGGCCCACGACCGAGCCGATGTTAATAATGGATCCGCGGCGGCGCTTCACCATGCCGGCCGAAACCGCGCGGGAAACATAAAAGACTCCATCCAGGTCAATCCGGATAATACGATGCCACTCAGCGTCGGAATATTCGTGGATGGGACGACGATCGGGCCCCGTATTCACTCCGGCATTGTTGACCAGGATGTGGATCGGGCCAAGGCCTTGCTCTACGGCCTTGATCATCGCGTTCACGGACTCGGCATCTCCGACGTCGGCAGCAAAAAACAATGCTTTACCGCCGCGCCTCTCGATTTCCTTGCAAGTCTCATTGCCCTTCTCGTGGATGTCATTGACCGCAACCGTGGCGCCGGAATCCGCCAGCGCGACGGCAATCGCCTGGCCGATTCCGGCGGCGGCGCCCGTAACCAGCGCAATGCGTCCCTGGAGATCTACTTTCATTGGGTCCTCTTGATCGGCAACTGCGCGGCTTTCTAGACCAATGCACCATCCGGCCGCTTGCCCAGTAGGATATCGCGCGCAGCCTCGGCTGCCTGAATCTGTAAAAGCTTTAGAGAACGCGAGGAGACCGCCGCGGCGTGACTCGTCACTATCACGTTGGGCAGGCAACGAAGCGGGCTATCCATCGCCGGAGGCTCTGATTCGAAGACATCCAGGCCTGCGCCGATGATCTTCCCTGTCCGCAAGGCGGCGAGAAGGTCAGCTTCGTTGACCAAGGCTCCGCGAGCCGTGTTAATCAGCAGCACTCCCTCTTTCATGCGAGCGATGGACCGGGCGTTGATCAGTTGGCGAGTGTTATCGGTGAGTGGACAATGCAGTGAAATAATGTCCGCGGTTTGCAAGAGAGTATTTTGATCAACTCGCTCGACGCCATGGTCGGCAAATATCTGGTCCGGCGCGAATGGGTCAAAAGCAATTTGATTGAAGCGGAATGCTTTTGCTTTCTCGCTCACTTTTCTGGCAATGGCCCCGAAGCCGATCAGTCCGAGGGTAAGATCGGAGAAAGCAGGTATTGGCAACAGGGCGCTGAAACCCCATTTCCCCTGCGCGATTTGAGCCTGGTCCTGTGGGACGCGGCGGGCCAGAGAGAGTATCAGCGTCACCGCATGATCTGAGACTTCTTCCAGACAATAGCGGGGAACATTTGAAACCATCCGGCCGAGTTCCCTGGCGCCACTGACATCAATGTTGTCCACGCCAATTCCGTAGCGAACATATCCGCGGACCTCCGGCAAGGACTCCATGACGCGACGGGTGATGGGGGCCCACTGCACCATCAACACGTCGGCGCCTTTGCACCTCGCGATAATGTCATCCTCTGTCTTACAGACAGGCTTTGCCTCTTCCAGCGCGAACCCAGCCGTCTCCAGAATTGTGCGCTCAAGTTCTATGGAGGAAAATCCGTGATCCGTAATCAGCGCTTTCGGCACTCCGTCTCCTTAAGAATGTGGAGTCATGCCATGCCAAGTTTCCGCTGCATGTCCTCGAGCGTAATGCCTTTGGTCTCCGGATACAGAAACAGCACCACAAAGAATTGCAAGGCCATCATGGCGGAGAAGAAAACGAAGGGATAGCCACCCGACGATGCTGCCATCAGCGGAAAGACCCCGGAGATGATCGCATTCATGAACCAATGCGAAAAGCTGCCGAGGCTTTGTCCCTTCGATCTGACCTGGTTGGGAAAGATTTCGCTGATAAAAACCCATATCACCGCACCCTGAGAAAAGGCGAAGAAGGCGATGTAGCCGATCAACAACCAGATCAGCAAGCTCTGGTGACGCTGCGTGAAAAAGATGACGGATACACCGGCCAGACAGGCGCAAGTCCCCACCGAGCCGATCAAGAGAAGTTTTTTGCGGCCCATGTTGTCAATGACAACCATGGCCAGCATGGTGAACACCAGGAGGGTCGCTCCTACGGCCACGCTCTGAAGGTCAGCGGACACTTTGTTGAATCCGGCACGGGCAAAAATGTCGTTCGAGTAATAAAGAATGGCGTTGATGCCAGCGAGCTGATTGAACATGCCAATCGAAACAGCAAGAAAGATGGGCAGGCGATATTTTCGCGTGAACAGAGCATCCTGCGAGGTGTGCTCGAGATCAATTGAAGCGATGATGTCTTGCAGGTCCTGTTCGTAATTTTCATCGCCTGTGAGTTTCAACACCTCTCTGGCTTCATCAACTCTTCGCTTCTTGACCAGCCACCGCGGACTTCGTGGGATGCCAAAGAGCATCCACAAGAACAAAGCAGCCGGAATGGCCGATACGCCCAGCTTCCAGCGCCATTCCGCAGCGCCAGAGTGTAGCAAGCCGATCATGTAATTGGAGAAGTACGCCAGCATGATTCCGAAGACCACATTGAACTGGAAGAATCCCACCAAGCGTCCGCGCCATTTGGCCGGGGCAATCTCGGCAATGTACATGGGACCCAGGACTGAAGATCCTCCTATCGCAATCCCTTCGACAAAACGGAAAATAACGAGCGCGTACCAATTCCACGCCAAGCCGCAGCCCAAGGCGGAGACCAGGTATAAAACAGCGAGAATCCGAAGGCTGTCGCGCCGCCCATAGCGATCGCCGGGAATTCCCGCTGATATGGCACCAACCACGGTACCCCATAACGCAATGGCCACGGTCAGTCCCAACGATCCGGGAGATAGGTGGTAGGTTTTACTCAAGTCCGCGGTGGTGCCGGCAATGACGGCCGTGTCAAACCCAAAGAGCAGGCCGCCGAGTGCGGCAACGATCGTGCTCCTTATTAGATATCGGTTTATGGTTGGGGAATGGTGTCCGCCGACAGCAGCCACCAGCGGGTGCGCGGTTGAAGATTCAGGATTGGTTGCCATGGTAACTCTAGAGTCCGGTGATCTTGATATTCCGGAATCGTGCTGCCCCCTGTTCGACGAAAAAGCCCCATCGTCCGACCGGCAAGTCGTACATGCGCATCGTCATCGCGCTTTGACCGCCGAAGTAAACCACGGCTGTCGAGCGGTCCACCAAGATCTTGATGTCCAGGGGAACGGCTGGATCGAGGTGTATCCAGCTATCCAACCCTGGCATAAAGCCACCTTCCAGCGCCGCTTTCGGCTCGAATGCCAGTTTTGGTGCACGCGGCCAGGAATCAACCACCAGGCGTTGGTTTCGGGGTTCAAAGCGAGCGTAGTAGGAGGATTCCAGATCATCGCTCGTGCGCAACATTATCCCGAAGGCGCGCGTACCGGAATCGAAGTAGGCGTGTGCTTCAATTTTGCAGCGGTCGGGCATCATGTCGGCGGCAGCGCAGGCAAACGATCCCGGGGCTGTCAGCTCGACCTGATCGCCGTTGACCTTCACCTGTCCCTGCTTCAATGGAAATTGAACCGGCAGCGGTTTCGTCCATACAGAGTCGATCGTCGGTGGAACGTGAACGGACAGACTCCCATCACTCTCCTGGTGCAGCTCGTGAACTACTAGGTTCCCGCCCCAATCCCATCGGTAATAGTCCTGGTCCTCCGAACGGGACGGCTCCCAACCGAAAAGAAAACGGCGTTGTCCATCGGAAGCCGATTTTGCCGCGTAGTAGGCCCGCCCATCGAAATAATCGCGCTCGGGCGTCAGCCACGGGCCGCTAAGCGACCGGCTCATGCGATAACGAGTACGGATCAAATCGGAAAATTCGGAGAAAACCAGGTACCACCAGTCGCCGATCTTAAAGAGGTCAGGACATTCATGAGTGAAGTACAAGCCAGGTGCCCAGAAGGGATCTTTCACTTCCCATTTCTTGAGGTCTTTGGAAGTGCACAGAGCCGTGCATCCACGTCTGCGGCTGGGACCGGGCTTTAGCCGTGCAGCCAGAATCATCCAGTACTCGTTCGCGTCCGGGTTCCAGAATACGAACGGATCGCGCCAATCGTGCCTTTCGTAGGGAGCGGATGAATAAAAGGTGTCCTCGGGTATTTTCCGCCAGTTCAGTATGTCGTCGCTGACCGCATGTAGAATTCCCTGCTCGGTTTTCCCTTGCTCTTTGAAGTACGGGTTAAATCCGGCATAAAAGATGTGGTGCTTGCGTTCGGCATAAATCGCCGATCCGGTGAAAACGTAGAAATCCTGATCGTTTCTCGTCCCACGAGGAATCATCTCTCCGTGTTCGACAAAGTGAACAAAATCCGTGGTGCTCACCTGATACCAGGGAACGCCCTCGCCGTGTCCGGGCTTGTCGCGCCAGTCCAACAGGAAGAACAGATGAAATCGTCCATCTTTGTAATAAGGGATGAAGTCACCGGCATGGGCGCCCAAGGGGCGATAGAAAAATTCCCGCACCAACTCAGTCTCTTTGGCCGGAGGGAAATTGGCGTCTGCGATCAGACTTATTTTGCGCCCCAGGAGTGGCGATGCCAGCAGCGGTTGGGCACCGATAGCGCACGCAGTGGCCATGAAGGACTCGATAAACTTTCGTCGTCTCACGGTTAGGTTCCTCCTGGGATCACGTAACTACGAAAGAATGACGAATCTTTTTTCGCCGACCGCCCTACTATTTATCCGCACGATGTGCCTGAACATACTTCGTGACAACTCCCACCGGCGCAAGCCATATCCCATTCTTCGGGTCCTGCGCATATTCGATGAGTTGCTCCAGCATAAGCGGTCGAGTTGTCTGTGCTCCGGAGGGCCCAACGTCATGTCCAACCAACACCACCCAGGACTTATCGACCGATGCCTGCTGCAGTAGGGGCAGCACCTGATCGAAGCTTTTGTTGTCCATGGAAATGCCTGTGAGTTGCGCCAGATCGGAATGCACCGGATCAATCAACGGCGTTATAAGCGGCGCATCCATGATGAAGAAGCCGCGCCCTACGATGAAAGCGTCAGCGACGAGAGGAACATAGCTTTGGGTGTCATGGCCGTGTCCGACAAACGTTTGTCCGCAAGGATAGGCAAACAGGCTGGCCGTAACATTCAACTTGTCCTTGATCCACTGATTGGTCCCAACCAGTTCGCCCCGCATCATCTCCAACGAATAATTCTCTAATGCATTGTCAGCGGGAAACCGATAGTTCAGAGAACAGGGGTGATGCAGCGAATGATTGCCAATCTCGTGGCCAGCGACGACAGCTCTCTTCCAGCCGTCCAGCCGCTTCTCAGCCAGGCTCGGCACCAGAAAGAATGTGGCTTTCACTCCATGTTTATCCAATACCGGGAGAACGTTATCTACCTGGCTCTCTCGTGCATCGTCAAAGCTCAAACTTAATGCGAAAGTTTTGCCGTCAGGCCAATGAAACCCAGGTGAACTTTGCTGCGCAACAGCTGGAACAGTGATTATTAGAGCGACGTTTATTAGCGCGACAAGGAATGCTGCGACCCGCGCACATTTCTGTTGAAGCGAAAACATTCTGCATTTCTCCAATTTGTCCAAAGTGGTATTAAATCGCCGGCTCACGAATTGTCCTGTTTCGCGCAAGGGTTCGCGTTTTGACGGGCTCATTGCGTTCGGGCGAGTCGTCAACGAATTCCAGCTTCCCCTGCAGGCAGCGCATGGATGGCCGACGATCCGGGCTGATGCCCAGCCGGAGTGAGTGGCTGGATCAATTGCTGAAGCAACTTCGCCGATACCGGAAAATCCACACCGACATCGCGGGGTGGGCGGCGATTGGGATGATAAAAAGTCCGGAACAGATGATCCCAGACCATAGTCCCTTCACCGTAATTTGTATCCGTCTCGCGCTGATACCGGCTGTGATGCCAGCGATGCAACTCCGGCGTGTTTATGACATAGCTGAACAGGCCGCAGCGCATGTCAATATTGGCGTGGGTCAAAATACCCCCGTATGCAAGTAATCCGAAGTACCACACCGCAATCTCCGCCGGCACTCCGAGCAATATCGGAATCGGCATACCCAAAAGGGTCCCGAGCAGAGCGTTTGCGGGATGCATCCGCGCCGCGTTGATTACGGAAAGACGGGGCGCGCTGTGATGCACAGAGTGGAAACGCCAAAAGAACGGAACCGTATGCGACCAGCGATGCGTAAGATGATTGCCCAGGTCGTAGACGATTATGCCCAGCGGGATCGCTATGAGGGCGGGCCAATGAGTTGGCCAGATGTGTAAAGAACCCAGCGGCTGAAATCTACGGATCGCCCAGGCCAGCCCAGCCAAAAAACCCGTGCTTAACGGATATATAAGGAGTCCACTAAAAGCGATGACGAGGTCATTCACCAGTTGGCCATCGCTGCGGTTCCATGCTGGCTCAAATGGCCGAAGCTGCTCAATCAATCGCAGCCCGGCAACATACGCCCAAAACGCGATTGTGGCCGCCACATAGCCCGTCCAGCCATGCTTATTGAGTGACCATGCGATGGCCAAGCCTGTTCCCAGCAACACCGGGTAAAGCGAGTAATCCAACACCTTCCGCATGGCAGCTCACCTTGGGCCGGGATCGAGAGGTTGCCGCATTCGCCACAAGGGCTGGTCCTTGTTCAGAGGCATCGACGAATGCCCAAACTACAACCGTGCGGATGATATCTATCGGCAGGATTCGGTGTCAACAAGTTTATTATCAAACAACACTAACTATGCTTCTAATAGTCCGTTTATTCCACAATTAACATCACACATTACTGTAAGACCCTCACAAGCCCTTCCCGGCGAGAGAGCATGCCCATTCGCGCTAAACAAGTAACGGCTGTCGAAGAGGGTTTGTGGGTGCACCGCGGACTCTAATTTCGTGGATATCGAATAGCGTCCAATTGCGTGTTGAAATCGGTGGGCGGCGGTGACAGTGCTTTTCCCGTTTCAGCAGAGGCAAACGAAAGAAGGTTCAGAATGATCTGATCGGCGGCGGGATGTCTTCCCAGGTTTTCAAGCAACCCCAAGGTCGAGACTACAACTCTTCCCTCTCCGAAGCGATAGATGAGCATGTTGGCTCCCGACCAGTACCCCTGGCCGCCAGGGCGTCCCAGCGAGAAGCATGGAACTATGACTTCAGCTGTCTCGTTCATCTCGACAAAGGATTGGTAAGGAATAATGTCGCGATAGAAAGACAGATCCATGACAGATCTGGAAGGCAACTTTTCGAAAATGGGGTGAGGTTTTACGATGTCGTCGCGCCCCCAGAAATATCCCGCGGAGTCATCAAGCTTACCTTTCTGTGCTGCCGGCAAGTAAACAAGCGGATCCTCTTCGTTGCCCAACGCCTCGGGGGCGAGGAATACCGCTGTAGCTCCTCGCGCAACCCGCGCCATGAGCTCGCCGTGAGCGGTGGCATTACCGAGGGCCTTCGAACCCGATTGGCCACCAATGAACATGACTTCCCGTTTCACCGGCGGTTGAGTTGGTTCGAATTTGGATACCGCACAGCCGCGTTTCGCGAGCCAGTCCGCCAGTTGAGGAGAGTCGTCCCACACAGTGACCGGCTGATTGAGCGTAACCAGTCGGGGCACTTCTCCCACAATTACAGTCTGCCGTCCCACCGGCGCCGCGCCGCGCTCAAAGAAGACAGCAACTTCATATCTCCCCGCCGGACCTTCGAGAACGATATCTTCTTTGAGCCAGGGAACCACGAACGTCGGCTCGGGCCCGCTTCTCGGATCGGCGATGTTTATGGTCCCAGCCTTTTCATAAACCAAGCCCGCTGGACCCACCACGCGCAATCTGACCGGGTAATCGCCGGGCTTCAGCACGTCCTCATTCGCCAGCACTGCTTCCAGGCGCACCGTGGCTCCGCTATACACGTGAACCGGCTCGACGAACAAACACCAACGGAGCGGCGCAAATCCATCGATCAGCGCATCGACGACACCTTCCTTGAGTTCCCGGAAAGTGGTCATCAACCCTTCGCCTTCCACCCCTTCGTCAGAAATTCCCGTCAGGTTGTATCCACAGAGTTTGGGATTTGAACGGATGGCGTTGAGAGCAATGAGCCGTTGCTCGGAGTGAATCTTCACGCCTTGCGTGATCATCTCCGAGGGCGTAACGAAAACCTGGTCCAGGCCCCAGCGCTTCCAATCCGCTTCAAAGTTTTCCAGGATGGCGCGGTACAACCTGGCATCGTCCAGGTCGGGGCGTGCGCCATTCTGCTCAAACAACCGGATGATGCGCACCACATCGATCTGGCTACCGTTGCCATGCTCGGAAAGAAAGACATTCTTGCTGTCCGAGCCTACTGTGCGGAAGAATTCGACATCCTGTTTTCGCCAGGGCCGGGGCACATACTTGTGAGCATCACCCGTCCCTTCTATATATCCACCCTTAACCAGTGTGTACGACGAAGCGAGGTCCTTGGGATCCACGGGTGGCGCGCCGGTGGCTTCATGGCCGAGCGCGTGCTCCCATTCCATGTTTCGCGGGTTTGACAGCGAGCCGATAGACAATTGCGCATCCCAGCGCCCGCTGCCCAGAAGAACCATACGGCTCGCGTCCAATGACCGAACCAACGGGAGCATCTCCACTGCGTGGCGAAAGATTGGACCATCCTGGGTTTCATTCAGCAGACCCCAAATCACCAGGGCGGGGTGATTGCGGTCACGCAGAATCATCTCGCGAATCGAGCTATCAAAGCGCTCTTTCATCCGGGGCGAGTCTTTCCAATTCCAGGAGGCATAACATTCCTGATAGACCATCAATCCGAGCTCATCGCATAAGTCGAGCTGCGATGGAAACATCATCCGTCCCAGCCAGCGCACGGTATTGAATCCCATGGCCTTCGTGTAGATCAACTCCCGCCTCAGTAACTCGGGGTCATGAGCGACGTGTAGCCCGATTGGGAAGTGATCGACGCTGTGGGTGCTCTTAAGGAAGATCCGCTTGCCGTTGAGCCGGAAATAGCCGTCTCGAAACACGAACTCCCGAAAGCCACAGCGCACAGATTGAACATGAGATTGATCATGGGACGACTTCGAAGTCTCCAGCCGAACCGTGACACGGTACAGACACGGGTCGTCGGGACACCACTCCCTCGGCTCCGGAACAGTCAGCTCTGCCGCAAGTGTTTTTGCTTTCGTCAGCCGGACGACCTGCATCCTATGGACAATCACCGGCCCGCCCGAGTTGTCAGTCACTTCGTAGTGGACGGTGACCACAGTTTCTGCACCAGTGTCGTTGGCGAGCGAAATCTGAATTGCAATTTTCCCATCGGCCAGCTGCGGATTGGCAAACACGTCAACCACCCTGATAGCCGGCACGCGAAGAAGTTCAACCGGTTGCCAGAGCCCGCCGGGGTTCCAGAAACTACCCACGGTCATTGGAACACTCTTAATCCCGTGGGGAGTTGCTGCCAGAGTCAGGCCATCCACGGGCTCGATGCCAGGGTTTACAAGGCGGACCACCAAGCGGTTTTTCTTGCCCGCTTTCACCGCCTGCGACACGTCAAAAGAAAAGGGTGTCTCTCCGCCTTCGTGCGAACCAGCGTATACGCCATTCACCCAGACATCTGCCAGATAGTCGGCCGCGTGAAACTTCAGCAAAAGGCGCTCGTTGCGGCCCGCCGGCTCAGCGTCAAACTCTTTCCAGTACCAAATGACGCCGTCGTAGCCTGGAAAAGTTCTTTCCAGAATGTCAGGCACGCGGCAAGGCTTCGCCTCTGCGACTGCCACGGAGTCGAACCATTTCTGTTCCCGGCCGATGTTTTCGGGATCGGTAGCTAATAGCCAATTCCCGTTCAGCGATTGCACCGAGGGCGCGCCCTCCGCAAGCGGCTTGACGGAAGCCGAAGCATTCTCTTTCGCCTTCACTACTCGTTGGCTGAGCAGTCCGGCCAGAGTCGCTCCACCTATTTTGAGGAAGTGTCTGCGCTTCGGTTCGTTGCTGGATTCGTTGCCGGATTTGTTCATGGCTGCTTCATCGGGGAAGAACGACCATCGCGCGTCGAACGAAACTGGGAGTCGGTAGAGATCGTCACCGCAGGATCAAGCAGTCACAGACCCGCCGTCTGCTTGTCTTTGCTCTTTATAAACCGCGTGACTTTCTGTTTCTCGGAACGCTTTTGCCAGGTTGCGGTTGTGATCGAAACTGCCGGCAGGCTAAGGTGTACGCTTTGTCCGTGGAAGAGCAGATCGATTTCGACTGCACTCTTGTTGCTGTTCATGATCTCGGTCACGATGCCATCATCCGGAGAAACAAAGGACATGACTCGAACTCCGGGAGTTTTCCCCACCGTCTGAACTCGCACCGCTCCTGGTCGAACGAACTTGCTGAAATGAGCCAGATAATAGTAGAGGCCCGTATAGGTCACTTTCTTCGTCTGGCGATTGATGATCACGACAGGATGCTGATTATTCGGGTCTGGATCGCCGTGTGTGGGCGCGACTAACCACGGCCCGCCTTTCTCATCCAGAACCATATTCCAATAAATCCATGCGGAAGTGGACGCCTCAAGATCATCAAAGATCTGATTTCCCCAGAAAGCGCCATCGGCAAAATCGTAAATGGGCATAGATACGTGGCAGAGTTCCGTCATCCACAAGCGGTATTGGGGATACTTCTTGTGCAAGGCTGCGATGTGATCGAAATTCTTGAGGTCGTAACCGTGATACGGCAAAACCGGAGAAACATACTTTCGAGTGATTGGGTCATCCAGAACGAGCGGGTAGTTGCGAGCTGCATTCTCTCGCGTCGGCGCTTCGCTCATCATGATCTGCGCCCGGACATGCTCTTTCTTAAACAGCGGCCCGACATGATCTCGTAGCAGCGTATTGATTTCCGTGTAGGGAATTCTGGTGTAAAGCCCGGGTTCGTTGAATAGACTCACGTAGTCGATGATGACTCCATTGCTCTCGTAGTCTTTCACATAGTGAAGGTAGTATTTGGCGAGGGCACCGTAGTAGTTGGGGTCGACATCCTGATAAACCAGCATCATCCAATCGGGTGGGAAATCCATGGGTGCCTGCAAGACAAAATTTCCATACCGCCTGGCGCGTTTGATGTAGGTGATCAGGCCGTTCGGGCCCAAATCGCGCGCAATTGAAAAGTCTTTCATGTCCACGTCATCGGGAGTCGGATTGTAGGTATAAAACGGTCCCGCGGACATGAAGTCCGTAGCGGCGATCACCGTCTTCATCGCCGAAAATCCTGCGCCTGTCTTGGGATCGAACAGCGCGCGCAAAACTTCTTCTTGTTGTGCAGGCGGAAGGTCGTTGAGGCAGATCAGCCCGGCCTCCAGGAATGAGGCGCCGAAGCCATCCATTTTCTGATAGCGCACACTGTCCCGGATCTCAAATGTCTGTCCTTGCGCTTGTGTTTGAGTACCAACTACCGCCTTAAAACGAGTCGCAGGCTTGGGCGTCAAGCGGTCGCCCGCATCGGAAGAAACTGTGATCTGGACTTCTTGGGAAAAGACAGGTTGCGGAACAGAAGCTGCGATAAACAATCCCAGCAATAGAACCGGAGTTGGTGAAACTCGAAACAATCGTGGAATGATCATATGCACCTTACCATCCAGTGAAGTCATATCCAGCGAGAGTCCTGTTCAGCCAGACTCCAATTATCTACATTGAGAAAAATTGTTACACCAGCAGGACGGCTTTGATCGCAGTCGGTTCACGCCGGTGCACCAGGTCATAGGCCCGAGGTCCGTCTTCCAGCGAGAACCGGTGCGTGATGAGACTCTTCAGATTCAACGCTCCAGAGCTGACCAGCCCAATCACGTCTTCCCACCCGTTCCGGTCACTCTGTGATCCGAACAAAACCAGGTCTTTCAAAACGATCAGATTCAGATCGAGGTGGTCGATAGCATTCTCATAGACGCCATACATCAAAACGCGGCCACACGGCCGTACTGCCTTGAGAGCCTGCTTGATACTGGCCGACGTCCCGGCACAGTCGATTACAACATCGAACTGCCCCGAAGGCTCACTGCTGGACGACCCATTCCCGCATGTCAGGTATGCATTCGCCATGCCCAGGCTTTCAGCCGCGTCAAGGCGAGTCTTTAACACGTCGCTGAGAGTAACGCTTCCCGCCCCGAGAATGCGCGTTACCTGGCAGGTAATGAGCCCGATCGGTCCAGCTCCCAGCACCAGCACAGAATCGCCACTCTCAATGCGACACTTCCGGACCGCGTTGTAGACCTCCATGTCCAGCATGGCTGCTTCTTCGAACGAGATCGCACCTGGGATGGGATAAACATTCTCCCGGGGCAGGACCAGGTAATCCTGACAGCCGCCATCGCGGCTGATTCCAAATTCAAATCCTTCAGCACAAAACTGGATTCTGGCTCGCCTGCACAACTCGCACTTACCACAACCGACAACCGCATCCACGGTAACGCGGTCGCCTTCGCGAACGCGATTAACATTCTTTCCTACCGCCGCGATTTCTCCCGAAATCTCATGCCCGAGCACCATGGGCGGGCGTGCAGTCGGAAGGGCGCCGTTCAGGATGTGGATATCCGTACCGCAAATCCCCACACTTCGTACCTTCAGGAGGACTTGGCCTTCCCCGGGTACCGGCGGAGATCCGGAGAGACGCTCGATCTTGAAATCCTCTTTTCCCAGCCAAACAAGTTTCCTCAAAGCATTCCCCTAAGGAAGATACTAGCCCACGCCGACATTTCGTGTCCATATCTTTTGTTTAAAAAGATGTTAAGTCTGCCGATATACCGTAATTATTACGATAGTTATAGATAGTTAAAGAAAACTATGCCTTTTCGATTGTCAGCAGGCATGACGATAGATCGGAAGCAGCGACGGGCAGGCAATCCCAAAGTCAACCTATTGATTTAACATAATTTAGGTAGACATTTAGCTTCTGCGACTGGCGGATTTTGGCACGAGGAGCAACCAGGCTTCTGGGGAGCGGGAAGAACCGACATACCTAGTTTAGCTGATTAAGCCTTTGAACAACTTGTCCGGGGTGGTGTGACTTTGGCAATCACCTCCTAAGAGGCTGAGCGTTTCTTCGATTCTGACCCCTCCAGAAATGACTGGGTTAAAGCTTTTTCGACTACCAGGAGGGTTGCGCCCAAAGCCCAATCCCTTTCGTGCAATTTTGAGATTCGGATTTGTACCTGATTCTCGCCTTGAATCATCGCTCGGTCACGTACCGCGCGCTCAATTTCAGGCAGGATCAGCTCGCCGATTGCATAGGCAACTCCGCCCCCAATCACGATCAGCTCGGGATTCAGGAGATTGATAAGCCCAACCAGGCTCCGGCCAAGATATGTCCCCGTCTCCGACAAAAGCCGGAGAGTAAAGCGGTCACCTCTTCGCGCTGCTTGGGCAAGCATTTCTACGGAAAGGCGGCTTGGATCCCCTTGCGACATCTGCATCAATGAGTTGCTCAAACCGGCCGTCAAGCCTTGCTTTGCCTTCCGGATCAGTGCGGAGGCGGAAACGATCGTTTCGAGACAGCCGCGGTTGCCGCAAGAACACAGCGGGCCGGCCTCGGAAACCGAAATATGCCCAAATTCTCCGGCGAATCCCGCCGCGCCCGAATACAAAGTACCGTTCAAGAACAGCGCTGCTCCGATGCCTGCGCCGACGGCGATATAAATAAAGTGTTTAGCCGAGTCCACTCCGCCAAGCCGGTATTCCGCAAAAGCCTGCGTTCGGGACGTGTCTTCAAGTTCGACAATGGTCTTATATCGATCTTCGAGGATCTTCTTCACCGGCACATTGACCCACAGCGGAAGCTTGGGCCAAAAAAGCGTCATGCCGGTGCTCCGCTCCACTACTCCGGAGACTCCGACTCCGATTCCGCTCAGTTCTTCATAACTAACTCCGGTCTTTTCCAGCATCTCGTCAATCAGATCGATCAGGTGCTGCATCGCGATCTCAGGCCCCTGGTTCGCACGACTCTCGTCCTTGATGTATTCAATCAACGCGCCACTGAAATCTGTCATAGCGATGCGCACATTCACTGTTCCCAGGTGAACGCCAATCAGTCGGCCCAGGCCGGGTTTGAGCGACAGAAGTACCGGGCGCCGTCCTCCGGTCGAGTCTCCCTGTCCCGCCTCCGTTACGAACCCCGCGGCCAATAACTTGTCACAGGTTTTTGAGACAAGGAAGGGACTGGCTCCTGTTTTTTCAGCAAGATGGGCACGCGAAATTGATCCTTCAGCGCGAATCAGTTGGAGAATATCCAGAGTGTGGAAGCGGGAGAGCGGCATTCTCGGCATCAGAGAGTCACCATAGACAAACTCAATAGCGATGAGGAGTCTTCAAGATTGCAGTATGGGGTAATTCTTGGGTCACGAACGAAGTAATCTCAGCTTTATATTCCTCTCGACCGCAAATTCCGAGATCTACAGGATTCCAAAGAGGGTACTCCCCGCAGAGATCTCCAAGGTTGGCAGCAATATCAATCAGCGCCATGCGAGCACGACCATATCAAATCTTCAGGTGAAAGCCAATCGAACTACCGGCTAACACGTTTACTTCGGAATCCTGGCAAGAATGCGCAAGCTTGTACTGAGTCTGTTTGATCGTGATCTTCAGCAACACAGGCACAGGATTTAAGCACGCTTTTCTCGTGATCGACCGCCTGTTCCCGCTCGGGCGAATCCGCAAGCCCAAGTTGGCGATGCACCGGGAGTCTCAAAACAGTGCGCACCGGTCAAGACATTCATTTAATACATCTTAAAGAATCGAAGCATCTCGCGTCTTCCAGATACTTATTATTGACATTATAGCTAAGTCCCTGCTAACAATGCTTGTCATTCCTTTCTTGTTCCGACGAGAGCTCGGGGCCGGCACAGTCAAGATTTCCCTCGGACCGTTCCTCCGGGATCACGCCAGTGTATTTGTGTTTATAGAAGGAGTTCTTGAATGCGAGTCAGAATTCTCGTGGTGATGATTTCGATGCTGCTCGTTGGCACCGGTTATGCCGGAAACTTCCGTGCGGCAGTAGTCGAAACCGACATTACTCCCACCACCCCGCAATGGCTTCTCGGATATGGTGCCCGGCAATCCGACGGCATCCATGACCATATTTACCAGCGCGTCGCTGCATTAGACGATGGCAAGACCACGATCTATTTTGTTTCCACTGAAATCGCCGTAATGTCGCCGGGGTACTTCGACAAGGTCGCTCAAAACATTCAAAAGGAACTCGGCATTTCTCCAAAAAATATCTGGTGGACGGCAACGCACACCCACTCGGCCCCGGAAGTCGGGCCCCCGGGTGTTCCTGCGATCTTCATGCCTGAAAGGTACAAACAGGCATCGACCGGAGAATCCAATCCCGAGTACACCAAATTTATCGAAGAAAAACTGATTGAGGAGTTGAAGCTGGCTCGCCAGAAATTGCAGCCGGCGCGGCTCGGCGTCGGGCTCGGTTTTTCCACCGCGAATATCAACCGGCGTGCGGTCGACATAGATGGCAAGGTCGATCTCGGAATGAATCCTGACCGGCCCGTAGACCGGCAGCTAGGTGTGATCCGCCTCGAGGCCCTGGATGGTTCTTTGATCGGCCTTCTCGCCAACTACGCCATGCATGGCACCGCGCTCGGAGGAGAGAATCTGAAAATCAGCGGCGATGCGCCGGGAGTCGTCGCCAAATACGTGGAAGAAAAACTCGGTGCACCGGTACTATTTATCAACGGAGCCGAAGGCGACGTTGCGCCCATCTATAGCCAGATGCCCAATTTCGAGCGGGCCCGCCTTGGAGAATTTCGCCTCCTGCTCGGCGACAGGATCCTGCAGGCCAACCAGCGTATCAGTGAACTTACTTCCGAGGTATCTCTTGCTCCGAGTGAAATTTGGGTTGAGACGCCGCTCCGTAAAGGACTAGTCTGGCCGTCCGATCCCGATCTGGGCAAATATGTCCGCAGTGCAAGCGTCGGCACGACGCTGGTACGGATCCCCGTTAAATTTCTGCAAATCAATCACGAGACGGTTCTGTGGGGCGCACCCCTTGAAATGTTCTGCGAGATTGCGACCGATGTGCGCAACAGCTCGCGCTTCCCTTTTGCTTTCTTCTTCGGCCTGACCAACGGTTGGATTGGTTATTTGCCGATCGCTACGGCAGTGCACGAGGGAGGATACGAGCCATCGGTATCTCCATTCACCGATCGTGGGGAGAATGATTTTCGCGAGGCAGTAATCACCCACTTCGCAACCCTGGCCCGCTAGCACCGCCCACGTAGGGGCAGGTGTCCCACCTGCCCAGCCGGGCAAAGCCCGGCAAAGGTTTTCACAGAGATCAAACCTAGGCGAGCTTTGCTCGTCTACCCGGACAAGGGCGTCCGGGCCTACGCGATTCGATCGAGCGGTACGCGGCGAATCATCATTGCAGCACCTGCAGAATGACCTGCGCGTACACGCGATAGCCAAAATCATTGGGATGATTCAGGCCATTCCCGGTCACATCGAGGAACTTCTTGGTTTTCATGATGTCCTGCCAGACGGACGTCACGTCCGCCAGCGCCACGCCCGGCCCCACCATCCTGGAAAGGGCCTCGCGATACTCCGTGAAAAGCTCAGGATGCATGAGATTCCATTCCGAATTGCCGGTCATGGTTGACAGCAGAAGGAACTCTACATCCGGCCGCTTCTGCCGAATGATGTCCATCGCTTTCTGAATGTTTTGCGCATAGGCAGCCGTCGGAATGGCTCTCCCGACATCGTTCATGCCAAACGCAATGATGACCAAGTCCGGATCTTCGTCCGCGATCTTGGGCGCCGTCGTGACAGCCCAAGTCGTATCCTGCCCTCCTTCCGATGGATTCTTGAGCGTGACCTCATACCCGTAGCGCGCACGCAAACCGTTCACTACCAAGCCTACGTAAGGAGGCTGGTACGGCTGCGCGTGAAAACTGCCCGACGCACCGGCGCCCATGGAAATGCTGTCACCAAAAACCACCAGCTTGAGTGGCTGCTTCGCTTTTAACTTCGCGAGCGTCCTCGGCAATCCTTTCCCGGCGGGCTGAGGAACATAACCGTTCCATTTCCCCTTGTGATCGTAGGTAACCGCCACCTGAATGGTTTGTAAAACGGAACCGCCACCATCGAAGAACAGACTCCTCTGGCCGTTCGTCGAATCGCCGAAAGCAGTGGGATCCCCTTTGGCCGGATGCAATTGCGCCACAGTCTTGACCGGGATGCGCGAATTCGGTGTGAGAGTGAGAACGTCGCTGCCGCGCTTCCAGACATAGTCGCGGTCTTTTTCGAACACAGTCAAACCGTTCGCGCTGGTCACGGCGATAATCTTCTTAGGAACGAACAATAGGCGCGCCGTCGCGGGCCCCGAATCCTCAGGTTGAACGAAAAGCACAGTCTCGCCAGACATGCGGGAACCGTCCCAGAAAGGATGGAGGACGGACGGCGCCCAGTCCTGTGTTTTCGAAGTCTCCTGGCCTTGCGCCAGGTTAACCGTCGCAAAGCTGGCCAGGAATAAAACTAAAAGGGCTCGCGCGGCGACCTTATTAAGTGGATTCAAGGTTATCTCCGGTGGAAATCGGCTACTTCAGCAAGTCCAGGACGACTTGCGCATACACGCGATGGCCAAAATCATTCGGGTGATTGATGCCATTCGACGTGAGATCGAGAAACTTCTTGGTCTTCAGCATGCCTTGCCAGACGGAAAATTCATCCGCCACCGCCACTCCCGGCCCCGCCAAGCGGAAAAGCGCATCCCGATATTGCTGACAGAGAATAGCTTTGGATTCAGGCCAATCTGGATTCGCAGTGATCGGCGCCATAAGAATAAAATCGGCATTCGGCGAAGTTTTCCGGATGGTGTCAATGACCGTCTGTATGTTCTGCTCAAAACTCTCCGCAGAGATTCCGCGGGTCGCGTCGTTCCCGCCAAATCCCACGATGACCAGGTCCGGGTTCTGTGCAGCGGCGTTCGAGGCAGTCTTCACCGCCCAAGTGGTGTCCTGGCCGCCTTCCGCGAGGTTCTTCAGTGTTACATCAGCGCCGTACCGTGTGCGCAAACCATCTGCAACCAGCTCCGTATAGGGAGGTTGATACGGTGGCGCGTGGAAACTTCCCGAAGCGCCGGCTCCTGCCTGAACGCTGTCTCCAAAAATCACCAGGTTCAGTTGTTTGGTCTTCAACTTCGCAATCGTCCGAACTAATTCTTTCCCACCGGACTGGGGGATTCTGCCGTTCCATTCCTCTTTGTGATCGTAGGTGACGGCGATTTGAAGGCCCTGGAATACTGTTCCGAACTCCTCGAAAAACAGGCTGTTTTTTCCGTCGGCCGCTTCGCCGAGAGACATGGGAGACCCTTTCGGCGGATGCAACTGCGCCCAGGTCTTGAACGCAATCCGCGAATTTGACGTAAGGGTCAGAACGTCGCTGCCAGGGGTCCAAGCATAATCCCGGCCTTCTTCAAAAGTAGTCGTGCCGTTCGCACTGGTCACTGTAACGATTTTCGTGGGAACGAACAGGAGCCGCGCCGAAATATTTTTGTCACCCGGCCTTTGCACGAAAAACAGGGTCTCTCCTGACATCCGGGAATCGCTCCAGAAGGGATGCAAAACCATCGGCGCCCAGGCCACTCCGTTTCCAGTTTCCTGGCCGAAGGCATGCATAGCGCTGAGGAGTTCCATCGAAGATGCAATGAGTAAAAGGACAAAACAAAATGCACGAAGTCTCAAAGGCAATCCGCTGAACGCGATTGAGCCCGTTGGTCTTTGACGAACCGAGTTGGCGGCTTGATCAGGATTCAAACTTGACCCCCGTATATTTCTTCACAACATCCAGATTGAGCGAAATTCCCAGCCCTGGCTCATCCGGAATTTGCAGCATTCCATTGCCATCCAGTTTCCAGGGCTTCTCGACGATCTCGTCAATGAAAGGAGATCCCGCCAGATACTCCACCAGGTCTGTGTTTCGGCTTGCTGAGGCCAGGTGCAGGTCCGCGGCCAGGCCCAGCGCGGTATTCCATCCATGCGGTATGTACTGAACCCCGTTGTCTTCGGCCATCCATGCAATCCGCCGGCTGTCGCTAATGCCACCGACCTTGGTCACATCGGGCTGCACGATGTCGAAGGCCCCGTTTTGAATCCACGATTCGAAGGATTGGCGACGGGTCAAAACTTCTCCGCCGGAAATAGGCACTGCAGAGTTCTGGCGCAGCAGAATGAAATCCCGCAAATTGTCGGGAGGCAACGCTTCCTCGAACCAGTGAACGTCGTAATCGGCTAACATCTGTGCCGTTCGGAAGGCCCACTTGTATCCCTGAGGCCAGAAGGCATCGCTGCCACCGGCATCCACCATCAGTAAAGAATCGGGTCCCACGGCCTCTCGCGCGGCGCGCACGATTTGCTCGTCTGTCTCTTTATCGCGTCGGCCAAAGGGCCCCCACCCAATTTTGAAGGCGCGAAAACCCTGCTCTCGGATCGACCGAAGTCTTTCACTCAGCGGTTTTGGTTCCTGCATCAGCAGTGAGGCGTACGGACGAACGCGATCACGATATTTTCCGCCAAGCAGCCTTCCCACAGGCTGTTTCGTGGTCTTCCCGAGAATGTCCCACATCGCGATGTCAATGCCACTGATGGCGTGGGTAATAGAGCCTCCACGGCCCATCCAAAATGTGTTCGCGTGCAGTTTCTCCGTGACGCGCTCCGGTTCGAGCGGGTTCTCGCCAAGAAACAATGGCTCCAGAACACTGATGGCAGCTTTTACCAGCGCATCGTTGGTAAACGCCGAGCCCCAACCTGTGACCCCTTCGTCGGTGTAAACCGCGACCAGGGTATGTATGCAGTCGTCCTGTTTGATCTCATTGGCCCATCCACCCTCGGGCGTGGCGCCGCGCAGTCCAGCCGCTTTTATCTGGGTGATCTTCATAAAATTGCCTCGAACAAGGTAACACAAAATAACACAACTATGTTTACGATTATATTGACAAACAAGTATTAGTTTTATTGAAATATATATATAAGACGCCCATCATTATGCGATTATGACGCCAGCTAATAGCACAACGCCTGGCGCCCGAGAGACAGCGAAGCTCCCCCAGGCGTACGGTGCAAAGGAAAATAAGAATGAGAACGATCATAACGGTGCTGATGATGCTCTTCGTCTCCTCCCTACTCGGAGCCGCCCTCGCCAGGGCACAGGTTATTCCCGACGTCCACTGCGTGGTCGAAGACTATCCCGTACGCGCCGTCGTGGCTTGGCAATTTCCTGAAACCTTATCCAAAGTTCAGGTGGCGGTTCTTCGCGATCCCTCCGGAGAACAAGAGGCACGCTTCGACCTGCTCCATGGTGCCACCCTGATCTCGCTGCGCTATCGCGGAAAGGAATTGCTGTTTGGCCACACCGCTGGAGCCAGCGTTGCGATGTTCGCGACCCGTCGCGGTGATGAAGCCGAGCTCAAAGGGATGTCACCGTATTGGTCGGCGTTTAATCCGGACCAGGCTGGATCGAGCATGGGCGTACCCGCAACCACTGCCGGAGTCGCGTGCCAGGGACAGTCATCCATGCGAGCCATCGCCATGATGGTCGATCGCGGAGTTAATAACTCGTTTCAGAAAGAACCGCTGCTGGGGCTTTGGATGGGCCAGATCAGCCAAAACTTTCCGCCGGGCTATTCAAGCTCTTACGCGATTGAGACTAACGCCTCCTGGGTCGAGCATCCCGGCGGTGGCCCGCGATACTATTTGAAACTCGATCAGACCGTAGTCCACATTCGACCGGACTCGGACGGCACGTTCGAATGGTTCCTAACCGGCGCGTCGCCATGGGAGTTCGATTACAAGGCAAGTTATCCAGAAAATTGTGCGGAGAAGACGCCTTGCTCCAGTGCCAGCGCGCCCGCCTTGGCCATTGGGCGTTATGAAGATCGGCAACGCAACATCGGGGTGGCCACCGTCGTGCCCACTGGGGCGTGGAATACCGACCGCGCTTTCCTGAACGAAAATGCAGAGTACGTCGTCCTGCTCTATGGTGCGGTTTGGGCCGCTCCGCGCCACACCTATGCAACGGTTCTGAGCCGCGCTCTTCCGGGTGTGCGGTCGTTCCATTTCAGTTGGTACGTGTGCGCCGGACCTTGGGACCGAACACAGGATTTTGCGCGTGCAATAAAACAAGAAAAAACCAACGAAGCTCCGCCGGTCGCCGCCGAGCCGCCGCGAACTCCACCGGACCACGACGCAGTGCGCGTCGCCTGCCAGACCACTGAGTTCCGCATGCAACCCAATCAGCCGGATCAGGCCATCGTCCTGAAAGACCCGGCGGGCGAGCAGACCGCTTTGTTTGATACGACGCAAGGCGGCGCCCTGGTGTCACTGAAGTATCGCGGCGTCGAGCACATATGGGGATACAACGGCGGAGGGCTGCTGCAGATGGCCTTTCACAACCGCAGAGACAAGGGCTCGATAGCCGGCGACTACAACCCGACGCAGGCCGGCGACGGCTCGGCCATGTCTCCGGTGACCGGAATCGCGTGCGATGGCACGCAGACTGCGGACATCGTGGCTATGATACTGGACTTCAATCACAACAACGGTTTTTACGACAAACCGCTGATCGCAGTCTGGGGAGGCCGTGTCAATGACATGGTTCCACTCACCTACTTTTCGCCGTACACGCTTGAGATTCGTGCAAGCTGGGTTCCGAATCCGGCGGGTGAGCCTAAGTATTATCTCCGCCTGGACGATAGGCTCACGCATATCGCCGACGAAAAGATCGGTGCGTTCACATACGACTTCGCCGATTATGCCCTCTGGGAATTTAACGTGCGCGCGGTCGATCCAGAGAACTGCCCTTGCGACTCGTCACGCACCAAGTACATGGTCGGGGGCTGGTACCAAGACGAAAGCCGAAGGACGGGGCTCGCGATAGCAATGCCGAGCGTCAATTTTCCTGGCGGGAAGGTCAGTGGACTCTTCAACAGCGACTACATGTGGCGGAACCGCAACTTTCACCTGGGCGCGTCAGAACCGCTTGACGGGATCTCCTCAAAGGCATTCACCTGGTTTGTTATGGCCGGTCCCTGGAGTAACGCAAAGGCCTTCGCTCAAAAGCCGCTGCCGTAGAAGCGATGGCCTCCGGTTAGCCGACCATGCGGCACAGCCCCACTCGTCGGCTGACCGGCATGCAAATACTAGAGTCCGGTAATCTTAATATTTCGGAACCGAGCGGTTCCCTGTTCGACAAAAAAGCCCCATCGTCCGATCGGCAAATCGTACATGCGCAGAGTGATGGCGCTGCGATCGCCGAAATAGACCACCGCAGTTGCGCGGTCCACAAAAATTTTGATGTTGACTGGCTTACCTGGGTCTAAGGGGATCCAACTGAATAAGCCCGACATGTGGCCATTGTCGAGGCCGACAACTGCTCTCTTCGGCGCTCGTGGCCATGAATCAACCACCACGCGTTGGTTCTGTGGTTCGAAGCGAACGTAGTAGGAAGATTCGAGATCATCGCTCGTCCGCAACATGATCCCGAACCCTCGGGTGTCGGAATTGAATTGTGCCTGGGCTTCAATCTTGCAGCGGTCTGGCATCATGTCGGCGGCGGCGCAGGCAAACGATTCAGGTGCCGCCAGCTCGACCTGATCGCTGTTAGTTTTGACTTGCCCAAGCTTCAATGGAAACTGGACGGCAAGTGGTTTCGTCCAGGCAGCATCAATCGCCGGTGGAACCGCAACGGAAAGAGTTCCATCACTTTCCTGATGAATTTCGTGGACGATCAGGTTTCCGCCCCACTGCCATCCATCGTAATCCTCGTTATCTCCGCGAGAAGGTTCCCATCCGAAGAGAAAACGGCGTTGTCCGTCGAAAGCTGATTTCGCAGCGTAGTAGGCCCGGCCATCGAAATAGTCCCGCTTGGGAGTCAGCCAGGGGCCATGGAGCGAGCGGCTCATGCGATACCGAGTACGGATCAGGTCGGAGAATTCCGAGAAGATCAGATACCACCAGTCTCCAATCTTGAACAGGTCGGGACACTCATGAGTGAAGTACAAACCGGGCGACCAGAACGGATCTTTCACTTCCCATTTCTTGAGGTCTTTGGAAGTGCACAGAGCGGTGCATCCACGCCTGCGGCTGGGACCGGGCTTCAATCGGGCAGCCAGGATCATCCAGTACTCGTTCGCCTCCGGGTTCCAGAACACAAACGGATCTCGCCAATCATTCGGTTCATAAGGCGCGGATGCGTAAAAGGTGTCTTCGGGAATTTTCCGCCAGTTCAGAATGTCGTCGCTCACCGCGTGCAGAATTGCTTGCTCAGGCTTCCCTTGCTCTTTGAAGTACGGGTTAAATCCGGCATAAAAGATGTGGTGCTTGCCCTCGGCATAGATCGCCGATCCGGTGAATACGTAGAAGTCCTGCTCGTTCCTCGTACCCCGAGGAATCATCTCGCCATGCTCGACAAAGTGAACAAAATCGGTGGTGCTTACCTGATACCAGGGAACGCCCTCGCCATGTCCGGGCTTGTCGCGCCAATCTATAAGGAAGAAGAGATGAAATCGTCCATCTTTGTAGTAAGGGATGAAGTCTCCCGCGCTAGCGCTCAAAGGACGATAGAAAAATTCCCGTACTAATTCAGTTTCTTTGGCCGGGGGAAAATTAACCTGTCCTGCCGGATCGGCTCTGCGGACCGCCAGTGGCGATGCCAGCAGAGGTTGGGCGCCCACGGCGGCTGCGGAAGCCAGGAAGGACTCGATAAACTGCCGTCTTCTCATGGTCAGTCTTTACTCCTTGAACTCGGCCGTAATTGACGCTCGAACCTCCGGCGACTACGAACTAAATGAGATATGCAATCTGGAGAGCTAACCTGAAAAGAAGGGACTGAAGCGTGAGCAACGCCCCAGTCCCCTCGTCCCGCAAGCCCTGACATTCAGGGCTAACTCAGAACCGCACGATGGCCTCGAGTTGCAACTGTCGGGGTATGTTCGACTGGTTACTCACCTGACCGAAAGTTGCACTGGTTACAGTGGTCCCGATGCCTCCGAATTGAGTACGGTTGAAGATATTGAAAGCAGATGCTTTGAATTGAAAACTAACGCGTTCTTTGATGGGGATCGTCTTGGCTAACGACAGGCTCTCGTTTTTTCCCCATTGATTCCGGAGAGAAGGAAAAGCCAGAGTGCGCGGCGTGTTTCCAAACGTGAAGGGCTGCGCACTTTGAAAGGCATCGACATTGAAATATGGCGTTACGCCCGGGATCCCACTGCCGATCTTTCCGTTGATGCGAACGTCTCCAGAGAACGCCGGGTTGTAGTCCGCGTAGCAGGGTGCTGACGGAGCGGCGATTCCGGCGCCTCCCATGTCGGGAACATTGCAGTTTCCGAAGATCGTACCGAGAGGCGTGCCTGAATGGTACTGCTGAATACCCGATATCTGCCATCCACCGATGATGGCATTGACGACCGCGTTGTCGCCTCCGAACCGGTGCCCCCTGCCGAATGGCAATTCATAAACCTCGCTGACCGATATGACATGCGGCATGTCGTAATCCGATACGGATCGCTCCATTCGTAGGTTGTATGCCGATCGCGGAGCTTGAGCGAAGAACTGGGCGGTGTGGCCGCCATCATCAAACATCTTGCTCCAGGTGTAGGAGACGAGAAAGTACAGCCCGTTGGTCATGCGGCGGCTGAGCGAAGCTTGCAGCGCATTGTAGCTACCTGTGCCGAAATTTGCCCATTGATCCGGGCCCATCCAGGTACTACCAGCACCGTTATATTGCGGGAAGGGCCTGAGCATCTGTCCAATCGATCCTGCGAAGTTGGCATAGGGCAACTTGATTCCAGGAAACTGCGCCTGGGCCTGCGCCAATGTCGCCGGGGTTTCCGTTTGCTGAAGCAAAGATCCGAGCGCCAGATATTTTGGGTCTACCTGATTCGAGTAAATACCTACTCCACCCTGTACCCCGTTGAAGTGGCTCGATGTTCCGTTGTAACCAATCTGCCCAACCATGGAGAAAGGCAATTCTCGCTCGATATTAAAGTTCCATTCCTCGGTGTAGGGGGAACGCGCAGCCGTTTCGGGCCGGTCAAAGCTTACCCCGCCGCCTTGCGCGATGTCCGTGGTAAAGCCGGTGTTGACGGTCGAGTCGAACACACCTTCCTGAGGACGGTTATACGGCGGAAATCCGTTGTCCCACAGGAATGCTGGCGTAATGCCTCCGTCAGGAGTAGTGAATGAAAGGCTTGCGGTGGCGTAGCCGAGAGTGCTGGTACCCCGCTGCTGTCCGTTTCCGCCAAGGGCTGCGCCGTTGTAGTGGACCATCGCAAAGGATGAGCGCACGACAGTCTTGTTGTTGACGGCATACGCAAAACCAAACCGCGGACCGAAAGTCAGGTAGTGGGTCTTTACGTTGGTGCGGCAATGGCACGAGCCCGGTCCATTTCCCGCCGACACCATCACCCCAGGGGCGCCACTCGCTAATGGATTGGGGATGTTTGGATCGAACCACGACCAGCGATCCTGGGCTTCAACGAACGGCGTCGGAATCGTATATCGCAGCCCGAAATTCAGCGTGAGCTTCGGCGTTATCTTCCAATCGTCCTGCGCGTAAAGAGCATAGTTTCGCCAACGCCCGCCGGTTTCCTGGATGAGGGAATCCTGAGCCGCTGTACTGTCAACCAGACCTAGAAGGTAACTGGCATATGAGTTTCCGGTGCTCGCGTTGAGACTCCCATCGGGATTGAAGCCTGCAGTCTCGTTATTGCTGAAGTTAAGCCCAGTTAGGAGGTTCGGGATGGTGAGCGCCTCGTGCTGAAAAATCACTTGCCCGCCAAATGTCGTACTGTGCCTGCCATGCGTCCAGTGAATACTGTCTTGAAATGTGAAGGACTCGGGGATTTCAGAAAAGCCACTGAATGTACCCCATAAATAAGGAGAATTGGGGCCGCTGAAGTTTACTCGAGGGAATGCGGTGGATGGCGTTCCAGAGGGCAACCCGGTGAGCCCTGCCTTAGCCGGAAAGTCCCCGTCCGCTTCCGGAACTATCGTGACGGATGCAGTTCGGATGTACTGAGCGGCAAAGACATTGAGCAGATTCGGCGTTATGACCTGTGTATCGCTTACCTGGGCGGCGTACTCAGTGGCGCTACTGGGGGTAGCAGTTGAATACGGCTGAGGAAGGTAGGCACCAGAGGCGAGCGGTTCTTGAACTCCCTTTTGGAATACGAAACTAGCGCGGTTGTTCTTTGTGATATTGACGTCGGCCCGCGCCATATACATATGAGTCTTGCTGCCATTTGTAAACGTGTTGAAGAAATTGTTCTCGATGTTACCGTTCTGCGGCGCCGGCAGGTATGACTGAAGGCTACTTGACACACTCGAAATCCGATCCGCCGGAATTATGTTTCCAGGAAACGCGGTCCGAGTACACACGCCACCGCTACAAACTGTTGATGCTGGATCGAAGATCTGGACCGGAAAAGCACTGAAGTCGCCCGCACGTTCTGCCGGCGTCGGAATCGTCACAAATTGAGGGCTGGATCCAGTTGTGATTTTGAAGCCATCGTAAGAGCCAAAGTAAAAAATGCGATCGTGCAGAACCGGACCACCAATGGTAAAGCCATACTCGTTCTGATGCTCAACCGGGGTTGGGCCCTTGGTGAAAAAACCCTTGGCATCGAATGCCGTATTCCGAATATTTTCGTAAACGCTGCCATGAATACGGTTCGTTCCAGACTTGAGCACCAGATTTGTGATTCCCTGGCCATCATAATTAGCAGGAATGCCACTGGTTAGCACCTGGAATTGATCGATCATCTCGGTCGAGGTCAAGCCCAGATTTTGCGATCCTCCCTGTAGTTCCGAGGAGGCGAGTGGAAGTCCGTTGACATAAATCTGGGACGTTTCCTGAAAGCCACCGTTCATGACAGGCGTTCCAAATATCGGATCGACAGACATGCCCGGCACCAGGCTCAGAAATCCGATCGGATTCTTCGGACCGCCGTTCATTGCGATGGGAAGCGCGTTATATGTCGATTGGGGGATCGTTGTTTCTACCGTTCCATTTTCCGTCTGCAGCTCCAGCGGAGCCGCTGAGACCACAACCTCCTGCGCAGTAGAGCCGACCGGAAGAGTAATATTCAAGCCTACCTGGCTCAAAGCATTCACAATTACGTGCTGCTGCACGACCGAACCGAAACCGACGGCATGAACATCAACGTCATATTCGCCGGGCTGGAGCGCCACAATTGTGTATGTGCCCGCACCTGAGGTCTCCTGGACGCGCTTAAGTCCCGTCGAGGTGTTTGTTGCAGTCACGACGGCGCCCTGCACGAGGGCACCAGACGGATCCAGCACTACTCCTGCAATTGTGCCGGTACCGGCCACTTGAGCCTGAAGAAGACTTACGGCGGAAAACAGTAGAACTAGTATCGCCGCGACGGCGGCCGCGCTCGTCGTTCCGAGCAATCCCTTCGGGTTGCGTGTCGAAAACTGCAGATGCAACTTCTGCCACCGGCTACACAGATGGCTGGCGGACGTCCTCGACGAAGTGTGTTTCATGTTGTCTCCAGTCTGATTTTTGCACGCAACCAACAGTCGTAAACTGCGCCCCAAACGAACAGTTCGTGAACTCCGAGCGAGATGCGCGTGTCCTTACTACAGCGTGCGCAGCATACCCACCATTGGGATTTGTTGTCAAGAAGTTTCTTATAAAACGGTTATAACTATCCATTCATTACGGGAAAGTGCCCGCAATTAAATATGTTTATTGAATCAAGATTATTTTTGATCGCCATAATTCGCGTAGCCTGCGTCTCGTAGTCAATGGAAGTGGGAAAGGCAAACCCAGGTCTTGGGTCAATAATGGTGGGCATCACAATGCGCAAGTGTCTCATAACATTGGTAGAAACCATGAAGGAGCGGGACATCTCGGCGCGAGATCAGAATTTCAGTTGACATGGAAAGAGGCTCAGACCGAATCGCTAGCGTGACTGAGACGGCAGACTCGCGAGGTCTCGGAGTTTTGATTTTTATGCATATAAGCCCCGTATTAAAAATGCCACAAAGCGACACTTTATATTGACAACGCGCCGAAGTGCCTGTTAGCAATGTTTTGGTTCCCTTCTTCGCGGGACGCTTCGGCTCACCAGGACGAATATTGGATCGCTTCAAAACGTTTGCGTCACCGTTATCCATATCTATAGCCAGCTACCAGTCTCGAGAGAACTCGCCTTGAAGCATTTCGGGATCCGTCAGGTGACAGAACCTATCGAGCGAATGAACGTGTCAATGAAAATGAATAGGACGAGCCTTCACACAGTGCTGCTGGGGTCATTACTACTCATGCCCAGCCATAGTATCGGGCAGACTGCTCGTTTTTACATTGCCAGCTATGGCGCCGTTGGCGACGGCAAGACAAACAACGCCGCAGCGATCAATCGAACGATTACTGCTGCTGCGCAAGCCGGTGGAGGCACGGTCGTGGTCCCGCCGGGCAACTACATGAGCGGCCCAATCACTCTGCTCAGTAACGTGACTTTGTATTTGGAAGCCGGGTCGACGATCCGGGGCAGCACTCGAGTAGAAGACTATTGGTTATCCCGAGCGGGAGCAGAAGCGGCGAAGGAACAGGGACCGAGTGCTGAACTAAAGCCGAATCTTGCGGGCCTGATTACTGCTACGGGTGCGAAAAACATTGCCATCACTGGGCGAGGCACCATAGAAGGCAGCGCCATGGCCTTCATGACCAACCAGGTGCTCGACCTGAATTATGCCCTGAAGGACGGAGGGGCCTGGATACCTCGCCTGACGCGCCAAGGGGAAAATTTCCTTAACCCGAAGCTCGGCACGCAGGACGGTCCGTTTATCCCTAAACCAAGACCCGGCAGGATGGTTCAAATAGATAAATGCGACAACGTCATGATCACAGGGGTGACGCTGCAAAACTCACCCAACTGGACATTGTCGGTCTCCGATTCGCGCAACGTGGACATAGTCGGGATCAAGATCAACGCCTTTGCCAGCGACCGGCGAGCTCCCAACGATGACGGAATCGATTTGACCAACTCGCGTTTCGTGCACATCGCAGATTGCGACATTCAGAGCGGGGACGATAGCATCGCGTTGTTCGGTGGCGAGAATATCACCGTAACCAACTGCACACTGAGCTCCCATGATTCCGGAATCCGTGTGGGTTATGACCGCGGCGAGATTCGGAACATTGTGTTCAGCAATATTGTCATCCACGACTCCACCCGTGGGATTACCGTGAATGTGCGGGCTGGAGGTGTAATCGAGAATGTGCTGTTCAACAATATTGTCATCCAGACGCAGCTGCATACCGGCTACTGGTGGGGCAAGGGCGAGGCAATTCATATCTCGGCGCTTCCCAAACCGGGCACGGCGGTCCCGGGTGTGATCAGGAATTTGCGTTTCTCTAACATCCTTGCCGACAGCGAGGCTGGCATCCTGATCTACGGAAGCAAGGAAAGCATTATTAGAGACATCCAATTCGACCGGGTCAAACTGAAGGTCAAAGCTGGTCCGATGACCGAATATGTGGGGGGCAACTTCGACTTGCGTGGCGACGTCACGCCGGAACTCTCAATATTCAAACATGATATTCCAGGCCTCTATTGCGGCTACGCCGACGGACTGAAGCTGCTCAATTTCGAATTGGAGTGGGGCGACAACCTGCCGAAGTTTTTCTCGCACGGGATCGAGTGCGAGAACTTCCACAACCTTCAGGTCGAAGGTTTCGTAGGAAGGCAGGCGGAGATCGAGGGCAAGAACAGTACCATCAGCCTTTCGAACGGCAGTGACGTGACCATCCGAAACTCTGTGGCTCGCAAAGGCGTGCAAACCTTTGTGTCCCACGCCGGAGTAACGGGAGACATCATTCTGATGAACAATGATCTGTCGCGGGCCAAGGTTGTGATCAGCCCGGTAAAGACTGGTGCGATGCGGTTGGGCAACATCATGCCCTCGACCATTTCGAGCCAGCACTAACGCCATCATGGGCACACTTGCTTCTTGAAACCACTCCAGGGGTGATCGGTATGAACGCAGCGTGCCCAAAACGACTCAGCTACTATCCGCACCGATTGCCCCAAGCAGCCATGTTCGCTCTCGTTGTCTTCCTGCTTTTCCGATCGCAGTCGACCTCGGCGCAAATGATGCCGAACAAGGGCAGGTTAGAGGCAACGCAAGTTTCCGGTTCTCTTATTGGAATTCAGTATGAGCATTGGTTTAGCGGCCCCGATTCCTGGAAGACCGCCGAAGCAATCCCTCTTCTCGGCAAATACACAACGGATGATGCCACTGTCTCAAAACACTTTGAACAGTTTCATCAACTTGGTATCGACTGGCTGCTTATTGACTGGAGCAACATGCTGTGGACTAAGCCAGAGTGGGAACTGCACTCCGGCGAAACGGGGAAGCTCGAAGAGAAAACGGTTGTACTGTTTCAGACAGCTCTGCATCTTTATCAACAGGGAAAATACGCTCCGAAGCTTGTCTTCATGCTCGGATTGCAAAATGGTCCTCCAGTGCCGAACGGTGTGCAGAGGCTGAACGGAGAGCTGGCCTGGTTGAAGAAAAACTATCTCGACCGCCCGGAGTACAAAGATCTCTGGTTATACGACGAGAACAAGCCACTCATGGCCATTCTCTACTGGCCGCCAGACCCTTGTGCGCAACTGCCAAAAGATCTCGCTCAAACCCATCTGAACGCAGAGGATTGGACCATCCGTTGGATGTCTGCCCAGCTACAGGACAATCATGCCGAACGCTGCGGAATGTGGTCCTGGATGGACGGTCTGATTCCACAGATTCTCACGCGGCGTGATGGCAAGGCGGAAGAAATTGTGGTGACACCTTCCTCCTTTCAACTGCCCGGCAGAGGTTGGACCGCATCCTCTGCGATCGCCAGAGACCACGGAGTTCCCTACCTGCAAAGCTGGAAGGCTGCTTTCGAGAGCAGACCCAAATTCATTCAGGTCCATCAATGGAACGAATTCACGGGCCAGCAAGATGGCCACGGTCTTCCGGCTGACTACTGGGGCCAAGCGGCACCGACCTCGGACAAGAAACCGGCCCCTTCAAATATTTACGCAGACGAATACAACGTCCAGCTTAGCGATGACATTGAACCGACAGTGATGGATGCATGCACTCTTCGGGGATGCGGCGGCTGGGGCTATTACTATTTCAATTTGACCCGGGCGATCATTTCGCTCTACCGTGGAGAGACACCAGACATCACCGTGCTCGCACTCTCCGGCCCCACGGCGCCGGTGCCCAGAGGCACCCGATCCATCGATCTGCACTGGGATTTTCTCGGAACAGCACCCTCCAGCTACACGCTATCGATCGACGGCCAAGTGGTGCGAAGCTCCCTAGACGGTTCAGCCTATAGCCTCGATATCACTTCCATAAAACCGGGTCTGCATAAAGTAAAGTTGATTGCGGCGGACGTCCACACCTACTTCTCACTCGACCCCGACAAAGCCGCAGTTCGCTCTTCCCGGGTGCTACCAGTCGAATCAGAGATCACTTTTAAATCGGGCTCGAATGCGGGCATACCGTAACTATTCCGCACTGATGAGGGGTGGCGCCATCAGCGCGAATTTTCTGCCCACTTAAACCGCTTCCTCCCAGATGCGTCTTCATTGAGGAGGGCGCGATGATCGAGCAGCAGCCCGTTTTCGAAGCAATTGACAAGATGGTGGAAATATTTCTAGCTCTCCGAAAGAGCCATCGTAACTGCTTGCGGTCAGCGGTCGTTGCGAGGCTACCACGCTGGGGTTTTTAGCTCGCTTGTCGCAGATACGGCCCGCATTTCGAGGCACTTCGTTGCGAGCCGATTGGATGACGGGTTCGCTTCGCCCTCAATTCATTGACGTGCCACAGCTTGACCCCTACTATGATTGCGCACAGGAGAGCGAGCCTTTTTTCATTGATTGGCCAAACCATCTCGCACTACCGGGTTGTCGAGAAGCTGGGTGGCGGCGGCATGGGCGTTGTCTACAAAGCTGAGGATGTGAAGCTCGGTCGGTTTGTCGCCCTCAAGTTCCTGCCCGATGATGTCGCGCAGGACCCCCAGGCTCTCAGCCGCTTCCAGCGCGAAGCCAAAGCTGCCTCAGCTCTCAACCACCCAAACATCTGCACGATCTACGAAATTGACGATCATCACGGGCAAGCGTTCATTGCCATGGAGTTCTTGGATGGCCAGACACTGAAGCACTTGATCACCGGACGTCCGCTGGAGAACGAGACGCTGCTATCGCTAGCCATCGAAATTGCGGATGCATTGGATGCCGCGCACACGGAAGGTATCGTCCACCGCGACATCAAGCCTGCCAACATCTTCGTCACGAAACGCGGACATGCCAAGATTCTCGACTTCGGCTTGGCAAAAGTCGTGACTCCAACAAGTTCCGCCAGCCAAATCGCAGCCGCCCGCACACAGACGGACTCGATGGACGAACAACACTTGACCAGTCCGGGCGCGGCACTTGGCACAGTCTCCTATATGTCTCCCGAGCAGGTGCGAGGAAGGGATCTGGACAAGCGTACAGACCTGTTCTCGTTTGGAGTTGTGCTGTACGAGATGGCGACCGGATCATTGCCTTTCCGGGGCGACACTGCGGGGCTCATTTTCGATGGCATTCTGAATCGTATCTCTACTCCGTCTGTGCGACTGAACCCCGAGGTCCCGACAGAACTGGATCGGATCATCAAGAAGGCACTGGAGAAGGACCGCGAAACTCGCTACCAGTCGGCGGCCGAAATAAAAGCAGATTTAAAGCGACTGAAGCGGGAAACCGAGAATAGTCGGTCAGCATTCGCAGTCGAGAAGAGTGACGCTGCACGCAACCGATGGCGGCTGCTGGGCATGGGGTTGCTGGCCCTAATCCTGGCGGGCGTGGGCGTGGCCTGGTTCATTTCCCGGCGCCTGTCGCCGTCGAAATTGGGGCAGCCACAGGCAGTACCACGACGCCTGACTACAAACCCTACTGAAAATCCTGTCACCGCTGCAGCTATCTCGCCCGACGGAAGATATTTGGCTTATGCGGATAAGACCGGCGCATATCTGCGATTGCTATCGACAGCAGAAATACATCCCTTAGCAGTTCCTAAGAATGCCAATATCGCGTTTCTTGCTTGGTTCCCCGATAGCACGCAACTGCTTGCATCGGGGACACCCACGGCGGCGAGAAATCTCGGTCTCTGGGTCGTGTCCATATTAGGCGGCAGTCCGCGTCAACTCAGCGATGAGGGGCGGGAAGCTTCGATTTCGCCAGACGGTTCGCAGGTGGTATTTGTAAGGTGGAGCAAAGCAGAACCGGAGCTCTGGCTGATGCGGGCCAGCGGCGCTGAGCAGCGGCAGTTAATCCCTTCAACGAAGGGCAACTTCCTCTACGCACCCGCATGGTCGCCCGATGGAAGATGGATCGCCTACCAGCATCTTTCATTCAACGAGCTCGGGCCACAGTGGTCCATCGAGCTTCTTGACGTGAAGCATGATGCGACGAGTGTTCTTCTTTCGGACCCGAGGATGGAGGCGGGACTTTGCTGGGCACCGGGTGGCCGCCTGATTTACGCCGTGGACGAGCCGCCGCCGAACCAGAACAATTCGAATCTTTGGATGGTAAGAGTGGATGTGCGCACGCTTAACACGGGAGCGCCCACGCGAGTCACCACGGGAAGTGGCTCTGTCTCAAAAGTCAGTGTGACTGCAGACGGTCAGCGTCTCGTGTTTACCAGAACCAATTCAGAGCTCGATGTTTTTATAAGCCAATTCTTGCCTAAAGAGCCCCGATTGAGCCTGCCTCGTCGGCTTACCCTCGATGAAGCTAATGACTTCGCTTATGACTGGACGCTAGACAGCAAGGCGGTGTTATTTGCTTCCGATAGGGAAAGCAAGGAAGATGCCTTTCATGCCTGGAGTATGTTCCTGCAGCGGATCGATCAGACGTCGGCAGAACGGGTGATCTCGGGACCATCACAAGGACAACCTCGTATGAGCCCCGATGGTGCGTACATTATTTACCGGACGTGGACTAATCCGCAGGAGCCGGCAGCGCCGATGAGGCTGATGCGCGTTCCGCTGAGGGGAGGACCGCCCCAAGCCCTACTAGACGCTCCATTCATTAACAATCATCAATGCTCCCGCACACAAGCACAGACTTGCGTCTTCAGTCAGCAACTTCCGAAGGAAATCGTTTTTTTCAAGTTCGACCCGGTTACCGGCAATCCACAACGACTCACCAGCTTTGAGAATACCTCGCACGACTGGAACTGGAGTCTCTCTCCCGACGGTTCCCTCATCGCGCTAGTCAGATTCAGTCCGAACGAGGGCCAAATTCGCCTACTTGCTTTGTCGGGAGTACCGACGCACGACATCATAGTAAAAAACTGGAACGGCATCACTTCCATAGACTGGGCGGCCGACGGAAAAGGGCTGTTTGTTTCCAGTAACCCGACCGGACTAGCGTCTACGCTTCTCTACGTAGACCTGGAAGGGACGGCCCATCCGTTGTGGGAAGCAAATAGCAGTGGAGCGGTTTTTGCCGTCCCCTCGCGTAACGGGCAATATGTCGCAATCACTGCGCCGACGATCGAAAGCAATGTCTGGATGGTGGAGAACTTCTGAAGATCAAACCGACCCCGACATCCCCATCCTGAAGGAAGCCAAGGCGGAGTACGCGAAGTTGCAGTGAGCCCGTACATTGACATACCTAACCGCACGCCATAGCATTCCCGCAAATGATCGGCCAATCCATCTCGCACTACCGCATCGTTGAGAAGCTGGGCGGCGGCGGGATGGGTGTGGTCTACAAAGCCGAGGACACCGAGCTTGGGCGATTCGTTGCCTTGAAGTTTCTGCCCGATGAACTGGCGCAAGACCCGCAGGCGCTGGAACGTTTCCGCCGCGAAGCGCGTGCGGCTTCCGCTTTGAACCATCCCAACATCTGCACCATTCACGAAATTGGCGAGCACGACGGCAAACGGTTTATCGCGATGGAGTTCATGGATGGCGTGACGCTGAAGCACATGATCACCGGCCATGCGCTCGAAAATGCCACTCTGCTCCCGCTTGCCATCGAGATCGCGGATGCGCTGGATGCAGCGCACAGCGAGGGTATCGTCCACCGCGACATCAAGCCCGCGAATATCTTCGTTACCAAGCGTGGACATGCCAAGATTCTAGACTTTGGGTTGGCGAAGGTCACGATCTCCAAACCTGCACTTCATCATCGGTGAGCAGGCTAAAATCATGGCACTACATGGCAAAACACACGGGCGGCGAGTACTTTTCTGTCCCTCCGTCAGGGTATGAAAAAGCACTGGACGCGATTTTGATGCAATTGCGCTTTCGTTATGAGCTCGGGTTTATTCCTCCCGCAATCGATGGCAAACACCACGAGCTTAGAGTCGCTTATGTTCCGCTTTCGCTTGTGCCGAACGCAATACCGGACGTTTCCAGGAAATCATCGACAAGCTTGTTCAGTTCCCCATGCGGCTGTCCTGTGTGATCACCATGCAGAAACACGATGACCGGTAACGGCCGTGGATTTCTCTGATAGGCATCACGGATAATCATCCGAATCAATTTGCGGAAAGCCTGTTCTCCAGCCTCATCGCTGGCGGACGTCCCTCCCTCGAAACCAATGGGCTTGAGCGTTTCGGACAACTGTTGGATGGCTTTATCGCGGTCTTCTGTAGGCGGCAGATCGAGCTGGGTGTCATTGTTGTCGCACCAATGAGCAACTCCTACTCTGTCGTGAGTCTCCAGACCATTAAGCGCGGGGCGAAAGAGTGATTCCTGCCCGAGAAATTCTGCCGAGGCGCCAAACTTTGGCAGTCCACTCTCGTTGCAGATCACCGCAAGCCAAAGAGTGATGGGGCGCCTGGCTTCATGCCGATTATCAAACAGACGAAAGTCTTCCTTCTTGAAATCTCGCACAGGCAGCCCGCTGTTGCGATCCTGGCTGAAGACGTCGACCAGCACCAGAGAAGATTGCGCTCGAATTGTGGTCGCCTGTGCAGTGGCAATCGGAGGTGAGGCACAAACGGAAAGGAAACAAATCGCGGCAACTCCGCGAGCAACAATTTTCGTAAGCCAAGTTAAAAGGGAATTTTCCATTTCCTCATCCCGGCTGCCAATAGGATACGCACAGTTCCCAACGCTGGTTCCTTGTCTAACGATTTTTGATCGATGGGCTGGGTCAACAAACCGGGAGCATCATGAGGCTTATCGTTGTTCGCGTAAAATCGCCTCATTGACTTGGATTTTTGGCGAACAAACGGCGCAAGCTGGTGAGATCGCCTGTTTACAACATCAGTTACTTCCCAATAGCCCGTCATCGGCATACAATCCGAGCGCGAAAACGAAGGGCGAGCACCGATGCAATATTCACGATTAAGCGACGGGAGAGATCGAGTTTCTCGTCCTTTTCTCGTCTTCTGCGCGGGCCTCGTTCTACTGAGTGCACTTCCTGCGTCCGCACAGGTGCTTAGTTACTCCACGTACCTTCCGGACATTAGCGCGGGTCGATCAATTGCGGTAAACGGAGCCGGCGAGGCATGTGTTTTTGCAGATATTCTCACCGCCAAGCTCGACAGTAACGGTTCAATCATCTATTCCATCGCGGCGAACGCCCCCATAACTGCTGTTGCCATCGATACCCAAGGGAGTTGTTATATGGCAGGCGTTGGGATCATCAACCCGACTCCGGGCGCATTCCAGAGTACGAAACCCTCCGGTGGCCAATTCGTAATGAAGGTTGATGGAGCTGGCAATACGCTTTACGCCACATACCTTGGGGGAAGCGGAGGGGATCGACCGAGCGGACTGGCAGTGGACGGCGATGGGAATGTTTATATCACTGGGTCGACAGCCTCCAACGACTTTCCGACGCTGCATGCGTTCCAACTTACGCTGGCAGGCAGGTTGGACGTTTTCATGGCGGCTCTTAATGCGACCGGAACGGCCCTGATTTACTCGACATATTGGGGCGGGGTGGGTGACGATAGTTCTACATCGATCGCGGTCGACGACGCGAAGAATGCGTACATCACCGGCTCAACTTCTACAACGGATTTCCCGACAGTTTCTCCATTGCAAGGTGCATTGGCGGGAGGTGCATTTGTCACGAAGTTAGATCCGAGTGGGATGCCTATCTATTCTACTTACCTGGGAGGCCCCGGTCCCGTAAAATCAGCGGGGACCGCTATCGCTGCCGACTCCAATGGCAATGCATATATCGCTGGCGTAGCGGGCGCCGGGCTTCCCTTGGCAAATCCAATTCAGAATACCACTGCCGACCAATCCGCATTTGTGAGTAAATTAAATGCCGGTGGATCCGCGCTACTCTACTCCACTTACCTGGGAGAGTTGACCGTCCCGACGGGAATTGCTATCGATTCAGCTCGACGAGTATACATTGCGGGTCAGGTGTTCGTGAACGGCACGTCTACTAGCGGAAGCGTACCTCTCGCATCCCCAATTCAGAGCAAGGTCGGTGCCGGAACTTCGGACGGCTTTGTTACTGTTCTCAACAGCGCGGGTACGTCGCTTGTGTTTTCGACTTATCTGGGCGGGGATGACGATACAGTGTCGGGTTTGGGCATCGACTCTGCGACAAACCTTTACCTCACTGGTGTGGCGACCGGTCCCTTTCCGATTGTGAATGCATCCAACGGCGTTTATCTGCCGCTTGTGCCTCAGTCAATTAATGAATTTTCTCCGAGCCCACAGGGTTACGTCCTGAAAATCAATCTTCTTGCAGGCACTTCGCTCAGTCATCCAGACACTGTGGACTTTCGGACCGATCCTCTGCCCGTAGGTAGTTTCGCCACGGTTGAGGTGCTATTGGCCAACACAAGCGCGTCGGCCAGTATTGTGATCGCCAACATTGCAATCACCGGCGACTACTCACAAACGAACGATTGCCCGCAGACGCTGTTACCTGCTACGAGTTGCAAGTTCCAGGTTAACTTCGCCCCCACCACAGGGGGCGAGCGATCAGGGATCATCACCATTACTGACACGGCGCCGGGCAGTCCGCATGTGATCCACCTGATTGGAAGTGGGTTGGTCCCACAGGTTAGCCTAAGTCCAAATACGTTAGCATTTGCATCTCAAGTCGTCGGCACGTCCAGCGCGGTACAAATCGTGAACTTGACCGACACCGGTAGTGCAAGTCTTGCAATTTCCAACATCGCCACGTCTGGAGATTTTTCCGAATCCAACAATTGTGGTACGGGGATTGCTCCAAGAGTGACCTGCCAGATCTCGGTCCTTTTTTCACCGACCCTTATGGGGGATCGAACTGGCGTGCTGTCCATTATCGATGGCGCATCCGACAGCCCGCAGATGGTGAGCTTGTCCGGCACCGGAGTTGGTACGAGTCTGGGTTTGGGAGTGCCACCGGGGGGTAGCAGTACTGCGACGGTGTTGGCGGGAGCACCTGCAACCTACTTGCTCGCTATCGGCGGTAGCGGAAAAAGCGGAACCGCTTCGTTGAGTTGCACAGGTGCTCCGATGGGCGCGAATTGCTCAGTGCCTGCGACTGAGAACTTTGACGCTGTTACCCCTGCGACCTTCACTGTCACCGTGACTACAACCTCACGAAGCCAGAGTGCACTCCGTGCTCCGGGATCCTTACGCTCAAGCTGGCTTTGGGCGATGGCCATTATGGCCTTAGTTCTGCCCTCGGTGGGAGGGAGCAAGCGATCCATAAGGAGCAAAGCGCGGTTCCTTCCACTGCTGCTGGTCTTGTTGCTCTGCTCCTGCGGCGGCAGCGGTGGCAGCAATAGCCCCGCAAACCCAAACGGCACGCCAGCTGGAACCTATAACCTGACTATCAACGCGACTTCTGGATCAAATACTCAAAGTGCTCCACTCACGCTAGTCGTAAAGTAGGTGTCGAAGTGGGTTGGGGTGGAGGAGCTGGATATTTCCCACTTTTTGCATCTGTCCAGGGGCCTTGCCAGCTCTCAAATTCTTCTGTGCATAGCGTTCAAGAGAGTGACCTGCCAGTAGGTGTTGTAACATCGCCTCCTCGACAATAATTTCATATTTATGACACTCAATTATCGATACCGGGACCAACCAAACGCCTCCCAGCAGTTAAAGCGCGCCGGGGGCGTGGTGAGCGGATTGAGCGGTGTCGTCTTGCTTTGGGCGGTGACGGGCCTGGTGGTGGATCAGGAGAAGCTCCTCGCCGTCCTACTTGTCTGCATGTCGTTGTGGGGGCTCGCTACTGGGGTCGGACTGTTGCGATTGCAGCCCTGGTCACGCTTCTCGATGCTTGTCTTCCATAGTCTTCTCTGCATTTGCGCGGTTTCGTCGGTCGTTGTCTTAGTCGTTGTTCTCGCTTTAAAGACTCCCAACAAGGGTATTGTCACCGTCCATAATTCTGGCGTTGCGACGTTCGTAACTGCGTGGTTTGTTCTCATTTCCGTGACCATCGGAGTCCGAGGATTGCTGTTCTTCAGGCGAAATGACATTAGAGCCCATTTTGGCGGGACCCGATAATGGGCGTTATTTGGCGAAGTCTTCGAGGAGGTGTTTTGATTTTCGCCTAGCAGGCTGCGGAAAAACCTCGATTTCAACGCCAGTGCGAAGACGACTCGGTTATCAAGCTTAATCGTGGTGGCCTGCTACCGCCGCATCCTCCGCCGCATAGTCGAACTGCGCCAGTAACGCGTCGGCCGGCGGATTCTCCCGCTCCCAGCGTATGGTCTGTCGGATCGCGTCCTCAATCGCTACCGGCTCCTCGTACCCCAGCTCGTGGCGAATACGCACCGAACTCGCTGTCCAGTGCTGCGCGGCGTTGCCGGGTTTTAGCAAGTGGCGCGGCGTGCGCTCCACCGGCAGGACGACGAACTCCCCTTTCCACTGCATCTCGCTGGCGATTTTTCGTGCCCATTCCAGTTCGCTGAACGATGGTTCCTCGCACACGTTATAGATACGTCGCTCTGCGCGATCATCTGTGGCAGCCAGCGCAATGGCTGCCGCCACGTTCTCCACATAGCCCCGCGGCGAGCGCCAGGCGGCCAGCGTCTCGGCAAAAATGATGTGGTCCCGTCCGTCGGCGATGCGCTTCACCACGGGATAAAAACGATGCAGCCGATCGCCGGGTCCATACACCATGGGCAGCCGGAGCACCGTGCCCGGAAGTTCACGGTCGTTCATCACGGTGCGCTCCGCCGGGATTTTGTCGTAATCGTCTGTCACCCAAGGGAAAATCTTGCGCATGAGCTCCATGCTCTCTGGTGGATAGGGATGCAGACTGCGCCGCAGTTCCGACTCTTCCGTAAGCGGCACCTCCTGCAGCGGACCACTTTCCGTGCCCTGCGAAACGGCTATCGCGCGGTACACGTCGATGCTGCTCAACATGACCACGCGTCGAGCCGCGCCACGGAAGATGTTCATCAGCTCTTTCGCCTGCGGACCCGAACTGATGACCAGGTCAATCACGACATCGGGAGCAAAGCGCTTCAGGTCCTGAGCGCTGGCGTTGAGTTGATGACGGTCGCCCCGAATCTCGTCCACGCCCGAGGGCGCGGCCGTCGTGCCGCGGTGAAACACCGCCAGCGTGTGCCCTTGTTGCTTCAGTGCGGCCACGGCGAACCGCCCGATGAGCCCATTCCCACCGATTAGAAGGATGCGCATAGGACGATCAAATAATCACAAGAAAACGCGTCCTGTACCAGAACATTCTCTTGTTTCCACAACCCAAGCTGATAAGAAGAAGACATGCGTGGACAAGACGAGCAGCAGTTGGGAGTTTTCAGCTACGTAAGCCCTGAGCAACGAATCCCTACGACCATCCGCTTCGGCAGCTACGTGCCATGGCCGATGAGGCCCTGCGCGAGTTAAAGCCTCGTTTTAGCAGGCTATACGCCAAGACTGGACGGCCATCGATAGCACCGGAGAAGTTGTTGCGTGCGTTGCTGCTCCAAGTGTTGTACTCCGTGCGCAGCGAACGGATGCTGATGGAACAACTCGATTACAGCTTGTTGTTCCGTTGGTTTGTGGGACTGAACATGGATGATCCGATTTGGGATGTGACGGTGTTCACGAAGAATCGGCAGCGTCTGCTTGCAGGCGACAGCGCCGGCTTGTTTTTCGCAGCCGTGCTCAAACAGGCACGCTCGCGGGACTTGCTGTCGGACGAGCACTTCACAGTGGATGGAACTCTGCTGGAGGCATGGGCCGGACAGAAGAGCTTTCGCCGGGTCGACGATAACCACCAGCCGCCCACTACTGGAAGGGGTGAAGGCTCAAATCCGACCGTGAACTTTCACCGTGAGAAGCGCAGCAATCAGACCCACTGCTCGACCACCGACCCTGATGCAATGCTGTCCCGAAAAAGCCGAGGCAGCGGCGCGGTATTGGCCTATCGCGGCCACCTGCTGACAGAGAACCGCAACGGTCTGGTGGTTTCGACACTCACCACTCGAGCGTACGGTTCGGCGGAACGCGATGCAGCGTTGCTGATGGCTGAAGGTCTGCCTGGCACACACCGTGTCACACTCGGAGCGGACAAGGGTTACGACGCCCACGACTTCATCGCCGAACTGCGTCATATGGAGATTACCCCGCACATCGCGCAGAACGACACGAATCGCCGCAGCGCCGTGGATGAGCGCACAACACGCCATGCGGGGTACCAAGTCAGTCAGAAAAAACGCAAGCGAATCGAAGAAGTGTTCGGCTGGATGAAGAGCATCGGGTTGTTGCGCAAGCTACGGCATCGGGGGCTGGAGCGCGTCGGTTGGATGTTCACCTTCGCGGCGGCTGCTTACAACTTGGTGCGCATCCGCAACCTAATCCGCAGTGCCCCACAGCCACAGGTGGCATAACTGCTCTAAGGCCCCGCTCTCACCAAACCTTCAACACAGCCGCACTCAATGAAGATGACCCTTAAAACCACCGGAAAGCAAGCTCCACACTTTGTAGAACCCCTTTTTCCGCAGCCTGCTAGGCCAATGTATGCCTCAGCAAAGAGGGAATTGGAAATATAGTGCTGCCGGGATCTCTCCTTCAACTCAGCGATCAGTTTCACGGCTTCGTGCTTCCTCCCCGCGAGCCCCTGGACAGAGGCTAGAGTGGCGATAAGAAGTGGGTCCCGCCCCGAACGTACTAACTCCTTGTAGCGCTGCAATCGCTTCTGGATACATTTTCTTCTCCCGGTAGCACCAACCCAGGCCGAAATCACCTCAGCCGGGATAAGAAGCGTTGAGCTGCTTGAATAGCGAAATCGCGGAATCGTATTGGCGCGCTGCGTAGGTTACCATCCCCAACTGTTCCCGAATCCCAACGTCCATCGGGTTCAATTCGGCCCCGTAGGCCATTTGTTTCATGGCTTCGTCGTTTCGTCCTAAGGCCTGCAGAAAGCGCCGATTCGTTATCTCCTCAGACCCAAGACTCGATTCCCGGTGAGGCGGCTGCACCTCTTGTCGGGGCGGGAATTTCACCCGCTGGAAACACCAGGTTTGTCCTGGCGCACCGTAATGGAGATAAACGTTAGCCAAAAGCGGCGAAGCACTACCGCCCTGGGGCGTCCCTTCCTCCACCCGTATCCGTTTCCCATCCTCCAGCACGCCCGCGTTGAGCCATTTCTGGATCAAGCGTACGACGCGCCGATCTGCTATCCGGTGCTCGATGAATTTCACCAGCCATTCGTGGGAAAGCCCATCGAAAAAGTGGTGGATATCCAGATCGAGTACCCAGTTCACCTTTCTCGTCAGCAGTCCCGTGTAGAGCGCGGCCAGCGCTTGATGCTGGCTTCGCCCTGGCCGGAACCCTTCACCACCAAGAAACCCTTGCGGGAGTGGGGCAAGGTACTCCACGACGAAGATATGGCGGCCGCTATCCTCGATCGTGTCTTGGAACGAGGCCGTTTGATCCACCTCGATGGCCCGTCGGGAAGAACGCGTCATCTGAATCTAGAGGAGACCTTGCAGACGGGGGGAGAACGTGCCAGAATTTCCGGAATTAACGTGCCAGAATTTCCGGAACCCACAAGCGCCTTACGAATGAAGGCATTGTCGTCCACGATTAAGATTGACCTAGCCATTTTGGGTGCCTCCAGGAAACAGTGAGATGCCAAATGTCGGAACACAGTTTGCGTCTCTCTGTACAGGCAATCAGAGACTCTCGGATGGCCACCTCCTGGGCTTCAGTTTGGTGGAAAATCCGTCCTGACCAAAACTCGATCTCTGACGGAGTTCTCAGGGCGAATGATAGAGTCGACTACAACTCTTTTGTTATCAGCAAAACTTTGTAACCCTGGCTAAGCCCTACGAGGGTGAGAAATACACCATTCACTGGATTGAGCTTCTCAGGCTTCCGCGGTAAAAACGCACCTTACATTACAAAAGCGCGACTTCGGATCGTGAGCCGAATGGCGTCCTAAAGCCGGGGAAAATTTCACTACTCAAACAGGGCGGTCACCCCTCGTCGAGAAGAATCGGAACCCAGATCACAAGAGCAAGAATCCGCGGCTGAAAAGAGCGTCACTCCTTGAATCGTAAGCTCAGGCCTAGAATTGGAGGGCAACGATGACCGAGAAGCCAGTGATCCTCTGTGTCGATGACACATCTACCATGCTTCAAGGTCGGAAAATGCTGCTTGAAAAGAACGGATATCGGGTCTTGACCGCAGCAAATGGAAAGGAAGCGGTGCAAGCGTTTGTGTCACATACAGTTGACCTAGTGCTTCTTGACTACCGCCTGCCCCAAATAGATGGTGGCCTGGCCGCGATCCATCTGAGGGCGTGCAAGCCGGATGTTCCCATCGCGCTTCTGTCTGGTGATGAGTCACTGTCACCGAGTGCGCTCGAAGCAGTCGATGCTTTCATTTACAAATCGGAGCCCGTAACCAGCTTCCTGGAAAAAGTAGATTACTTGCTGAGTTTGCGGTTTTTATTTCAGCCGCTCGCCGGTTCGTGGGCTGACGAGGCTGGAGCTCAGCATAAGCATAAGCTGCAAACCGAGTGGGCGAGATAAGCATAAGCTGCAAACCGAGTGGGCATCTTTCTGAAAAACAAAGGCATCGTAAGGGTCGGTTTTCAATAAATATGGCCCCTGAGAGTAGACCGGATTCGGGCCACTGCGTAGGCGACCGTTATGCGCTGGTGGGCTTTATCAATTTTCGTTGCTTTGGCGGGGTCTTCACACCTCGAATGCCAGCAAAGCAGCAAGGTTTCCTATGATGGCCAGAGGGTCGCGGCAGTAGACCTAGTCGTCAGTCCAAAAATCTCAGTCGACTCCCTGCGCCCACTGCTGCAACAGAAACCCGAAGAAGCGTATTCCACGCCCAAAGTCGAAGGCACAATCTCCGCACTGAAAGAGACGGGTCGGTTCAGCAAGGTGGAGGTGGACGTCAAGCCAGATCCAGGCGGGCTGCGCGTGACCTTCATACTGGAGCCGACATTCTACTTCGGGGTCTTCCAGTTTCCGGGAGCCACGAAGAGTTTCTCCTACACAAGGCTCTTGCAAGTGATCGATATTCCGAACCAGACACCTTATCAGGAGGACATCGTTGCCAAAGCCGGTGGAGGTCTCCTGCAATTCCTTATCTCCGAGGGCTATTTCCAAGCCCAGGTTCAGACCGAATCGCAGTTCGACGAAACCCACATGCTCGCCGACGTGGTTTTTCACGTGACCTTAGGGAAACGGGCGAAGATCGGAAGTGTAGAAGTCCACGGGCCGGAGCCTAGCGAAGCCGAACGCTTGCTGCATGCCACCCGTTCACTCCGCGCTGCGGCCACGGGTGCTTCTCTCAAAAAGGGCAAGCGATATACCCCGAAACGCATCGACTCGGCCATCGCGCTAATGAAGCGTGATCTAGCCAATCGGCACCATCTCGCCAGCAAGGTGCACGCCGAGCCGCCTCATTTTCACCCGGACACCAATCGTGCCGACATTATTATTGATGCCCAGTCGGGCTCCATCGTCAAGATACGGGTTACTGGTGCGAAACTCTCCTGGCTTCCGTTCCTGCGGGGGAAGCAGATGAAAAAAATAATTCCCATATTTTCCGAGGGTACGGTTGATCCGGATCTGGTGGAAGAAGGCCGGCGAAACCTAATCGATTACTTTCAAAGCAAAGGCTACTTTGACGCGAAGGTAACCACGAATTTCCAAAATCAGTCTCCCAATGTCGATCTGGTCTACAACGTGGACAGAGGCTCGCGCCACAAGGTCGAAACGGTGGGATTTCGCGGCAACGAGCATGCCGAAGGCGACGACCTTATTCGCCAGGTCACGGTTAAGCCACACCGGCTCTTGCTCTCTCGAGGAAAGTTTAGCGACAAATTGCTCCGCCAAAGCGTGCAGAGCCTCACGGCTTATTACAGGGACCGTGGCTACGAAGAGGTCAAAGTCAACCCCGACGTAGTTGATCGTGAGCCAAAGATTTACATCACCTTTCGAATCACAGAAGGTCCGCAAACCGTCGTTGAGAACCTCACACTCCAGGGGAATACGCGGATCTCAGGTCTAGAGATCACGCCTAAGAGCGGATTTCGGCTCCGCCCAGGCCAGCCATTCTCGCCGAAGGGTTTAGCCGATGACCGCAGCCACATTATGGCCGCCTATATGGACCGTGGTTTCCTAAACGCAGAATTCGATTCCAAAGTCGCCCGGCTACCGAATGATCCACACAAAGTAGATGTGACCTACACGGTCAGCGAAAAACAACAAGTGAAAGTGAATGAGGTGCTCCTGGTTGGTAATAAGAAAACGCGGCCATCCCTGATTAACAAGGCCGCGAACATCGCTCCCGAGACAGCACTGAGCCAAGGACGCCTGCTAACCGGGGAAAGCAAGTTACACGAGCTCGGAGTGTTCGATTGGGCCAGCGTCGAGCCGCGCCGGCCGATCACAGATCAAGGTAACGAGGATGTATTGGTCAAAGTGCATGAAGCTGGGCAGAACGAAGTCACCTATGGCTTCGGCCTCGAAGTCGCCAGGCGCGGTGGCAATGTTCCCGCCGGCACAATCGCACTTCCAGGACAGCCGCCCATTACCAGTGGAGCGCCGAATTTCACTGCGGCCGAGAAGACGTTCGTCAGTCCTCGCGGCTCCATCGGTTTTACTCGCTACAACCTTCGCGGCCTCGCTGAATCGGTGTCCATTTTCGCCCTGCTGTCACGCCTCGACCAGCGTGCCGTCGCAACCTATTCCCAGCCGCATTTCAGAGGTTCAAGCTGGAGTTCGCTTTTCAGCTCGTCAATCGAGCGTACCACTGAGAATCCGACATTTGCGGCTCGCCTCGCAGAAGGCTCGTGGCAATTGGAGAAGCCGCTTAATAAGGATAGGACACGCAGAATTCAGGTGCGATATCGCTTTCGTCGAACAATCCTCTCTAATCTTCTGATCCCCGGTTTGGTATTACCGCAGGACCAGCGACTGAGGCTTTCAACCCTGTCGGCCACTTGGATTCGCGATACCCGGGACAAGCCTCTCGATGCCAGCCGTGGTTTTTATCAGACGCTGGATTTAGGAATCACGCCGAGGGTCCTTGGGTCCAACGCCAATTTCGCTCGCTTCCTGGGTCAAAGCTCCTATTACAAACCATTCGGCAAGACGGTCTGGGCAAACCGGATCACGTTGGGACTTGCCCATTCTTTCAGAAGCGATGACGTTCCGACGAGCGAGCGCTTCTTCTCAGGAGGCGAGACCACCCTCCGTGGTTTCCCCATCAACGGAGCCGGGCCTCAGCGCACGGTGCCCGCTTGCAGCAATCCCGCTGTTCCCTCGACGTGCGTGAACTTGCAGGTGCCGGTAGGCGGGGATCAGCTGTTCGTGTTCAATTCCGAATTGCGTTTTCCTCTAGGAATCAAAGAGGGGCTGGGGGCGGCGGTCTTCTACGACGGCGGCAACGTTTACGGCCCCGTTGGTGTTAGCCATTTCATTCGGGATTACACGAACACCGTCGGTGTCGGCTTGAGATACAACACTCCGGTGGGACCTGTTCGCGTGGATATCGGGCGAAACTTGAACCCTGTAACGGGAGTAAAAGCTACGCAGTTCTATATCACCCTGGGGCAGGCTTTTTGAAGTTCGAGATTGTTCATTTGGTGCTGCTATGGCATGGAAAACAAAACTCGGCTGGATCGCAATAAGTTTTCTAGCTTTTGTCGTTGTCCTCATGATCGCAGGCTACGTCGTGTTCCGCACTCAGAGGTTTCATGATTACGTACTCGCCACACTCCAGCAGCAGGCCACTGAGGCTACGGGTGGACAGGTGCGAATCCAGAATTTTGCACTCCGCCTGTCAAGCCTGACTGCTGACGCTTACGGAATCACCATCCGCGGTAGCGAGCCGAAGTCTCGGCCGCCGCTGATCCAGGCAGACCAACTCATGGTTCGCCTAAAGATAGTCTCGCTGCTGCGCAAGAAGGTCGACCTGAATGAAATCGTTCTCCGCCACCCGGTGGTGAATCTCCTAGTCAACAAGGATGGCACCACCAACCTTCCTACTGCCCCGAAGTCGAATAGTAAGGGTTCGACCAGCCTATTTGATCTCGGCATCCAGCATGTTCTCCTCAGCAACGGCGAGATCTATTACAACGACGTCAAGACACCCCTGGATGCCGAGTTGCATGATATGCAATTGGAACTCAAATCCGAGTTCGCGAGCAAAGGCTACGATGGCACCCTCTCCTATCGAGACGGACGTCTCCAGTACGGAGACATGAAGCCGCTTCCCCACGATCTGAAGGCGAGCTTCAACGCCACTCCTTCGGAGTTCGCGCTAAGGCCGCTGGTCTTGACCGTTGCCTCGTCCAAGATCCAGTTAGAGGGCAACGTGCAGAACTACTCGAGTCCCACAGCGGAGGGGGCCTACAAGATCACGATTCACCCGCAAGACTTCCGTCCTGTTCTCAACAATCCCTCGATTCCGACTGGAGAAGTCACTTTGGCTGGCTCGCTGCGTTATCAGTACCAAGCCAATGTGCCCGCACTGCGCACGGTGGTTCTGGATGGACGCCTGAACAGTCGCGAATTGGCGGTCAACTCGCCAGATCTGCGTGCCGTTATTCACAATCTCCAAGGAGAGTTCAAGCTGGCCAACGGAAACGTAGACGCCCGCGTACTTGGGGCAGACCTGTTAGGCGGCCATCTGAAGGCTACCGCAACCATGCAGCACCTGGACACCAGCCCAATATCGAAGGTACATGCATCCTTGCAAGCAATCTCGCTGGCTACGGCAAAGGCAGCACTACGAACCGCAAATCTCAATCAGATTCCGATTGAAGGACATATTGACGGAACCGCCGATGCGGCCTGGGTTGGTAGCGTGGAGAACATTAAAGCTCATTCTGATATAGGACTCAAGGCCACTCTGGCCAGCGCGGCCGCCGGGTCAGCTCGCATTCCTCTTGATGGCGCGATTCATCTGAGCTATGACGGCCGTTCAAGTCTTGCGACTTCGACCAACACATTTGTCCGCACCCCACAGACTCGTGTGGACATTAATGGCTCCGCCGGCAAGAAACTCAATGTGACAGTGCAAGTGCGCGCTGCGGACCTCAGAGAACTGGATTCTTTCGCAGCTGCATTCCAGAATGCCGGTGAACAGACGTCGGCAAAAGATATGCGTCCACGATCCATGAACCTCGCGGGTGCCGCCGATGCGCAAGTGATCCTTGAAGGCAGCATGAACGATCCCCACATCCGGGGACGGGTAAACGGCAGAAACCTACAGGTGGAGAATACTCAGTGGCGAAGCTTGCAGCTGGGACTACAGGCCAGCAGGTCGGGAGTGTCCATCCAGAACGGATCTCTGGTGAATACCCGCCAGGGATATGTCAATTTCGCATTCAGTTCCAGTCTTTCGAACTGGCATTACCTGCCTTCGAACCCCATCAGTGTACAGCTGAGTTCTCGTGGACTTGCCATCAATGAGCTGCTCCACGTCGCGAAGCTCGACTATCCGGTTTCCGGCAATCTGTCGGTCGATGTCTCAATGCATGGATCTCAACTGAACCCTATGGGCAGCGGATCGGTGCGGCTGGCCCAGGCCAAGGTCTATGGTCAGCCGTTGCAGCAATTCTCGCTTGAGTTCCAAGGAAATGGCAACGAAGTAAATACCTCGCTTGACGTGAGCACACCCGCAGGCTCTGCCAAAGCGAACCTCCTGTTCAATCCGAAAAGCAAGGGCTACGAGGTTCAGCTCAACGCTCCTGGTATCAAACTTGCACAGCTTCAACCCGTACAGGAGAGAAACCTTGGGGTAATAGGCGTCCTGACCGCGACTGCCAGCGGCCGTGGAACCCTGGACGACCCGCATCTGACGGCTAACGTGCAGATCCCACAGCTTCAAGTACGGCAGGCGAGCATTTCAGGTATCAAGGCTGACCTCAACGTAGCGAACCACAAAGCGCAGGTCGCTCTTGATTCAGAGGTGGCCCAGACATTCGTCCAGGCCCGTGGAACCATGGATCTGACCGAGGGCTACTACACCCGGGTAACACTCGACACCAAAGGAATGCCCATTGAGGGCTTGCTTGCTCTGTACGCGCCTAAAAGCGATGGACCGAGTGGCATTTTAGAAGTGCATGCTTCTGCGGAAGGTCCGTTGAACGACAAAACTCGGATGCAGGCAGAAGTGGTCATCCCGACTCTCAAGGCGGATTATCAGGGGTTGCAAATCGGCAATACGCGCCCCATTCACATACGTTACGCAAATTCGATCGTCGCGCTCGATCCGACCGAAATCGCCGGCACCGACACTACTCTGCGGCTCGAAGGTCAGCTTCCGCTCCAAGGCAGTGCGCCGGTAACGCTCTCCGCGGTGGGTACGGTTGACATGCAACTGCTTCGTTTCTTCCAGCCTGATGTTCAGAGTTCGGGGAAACTTCTCCTGGATGTCCGTGGGACCGGAGCGACTGCTCATCCAGAGCTCCAAGGCCAGCTTCGTATACAAAACGTGTCCGTCGTCACTCCTGACGCGCCGCTGGGGCTTCAGGATCTAAACGGAACCCTTGACATTAGCCATGACCAAGTAAACATCACTCAGCTCACGGGCGAGGCTGGAGGTGGACAGATTTCGGCGCGAGGGATCATCGGATACCGCCCGCAACTCCGAATGAACGTTGCTCTTCAAGCCAAGAGTGTTCGCATTCGCTACCAGGACGCGATACGGACGGTGCTGCAAAGCGACCTGAATCTCGTCGGCACCAGTGAATCGTCTACTCTGAATGGCCGCGTGCTTATTGACAGTTTGAGCTTCACTCAGAATTTCGACCTGGCAAGTTTGGCCGGCCAGGTTCAGTCCGGTCCTGAATCCACACCCAGTGAGGGTATGGCTCAAAACCTCAAACTAAACATCGCCGTGCAGACTGCTCGAGATCTGAACCTCACCAGTAGTGCGGTCAGCCTGCAAGGACAAGCCAGCCTACGGGTGATTGGTACTGCTGCTGATCCGGTAATTGTTGGACGGACGGAGTTCACGGGTGGCGACATATTTCTCATGAACAAGCGCTATCAAATTGAGCGCGGGATCATTGAGTTCTCGAATCCCAACCGCACGGAACCTGTGCTAAACGTTCTGCTGACGACCACCATAAACCAGTACAACTTGAGCTTGACCTTCCTGGGCCCGCTTGACAAGATGCAGACCAACTACGTCTCTGACCCGCCCCTGCCGACTGCCGATATTATCAATCTAATTGCCCGAGGACAGACTACCCAGCAAGCCGCAGCCGCACCTTCCAATTTTGGGGCGAGTTCACTCTTAGCCCAGGGGGCCGCGAGTCAGGTTAGCGGCGGAATTCAAAAGCTTGCCGGGCTCTCCAGTCTGTCCATCGATCCGACGTTGGGTGGCAACGACTCTAACCCTGGCGCTCGCGTTGCCATGCAGAAGCGGATCACCAGTAGCTTCTTGTTCACTTTCGCTACGGATGTCACCTCCACGCAGCGAGAGATCATACAAGGGGAATACCAATTTAATAAACGTTGGTCAGCGAGTGTGACTCGGGACGAGAATGGAGGCTTTGCCGTCGATGGGAAATATCGCAAAAGGTTTTAGCCGTTCGACTGCCTTGCTCTGGGAATGGTTTCTTCAGGTAGCTCGTTACAGCTCCGCGCTGGACCTTGGCGGATGATGACCGGGACGAGCGGCTGGACCCTTTCGTAGCCAAATAGAATGCTCCGGTCAGTCGAATGAGCCTGATGAATAGTAAAACTCGAATCGGAAATAAGTCGGTTTTTGGAACGGCGTTTGAAAATTAATACGATTGGTTCCACCATACGGAGTTCCCCGAAAACGACAAGAAGATGATGTGGCAGGACTGGTCTGGCATTACCGCGACTTCGTTTGTGAAACCGGTGACATGGGCGAGGTCGGCGGCCCGTTGAAGCGAGCGGGGCACGATTCACGGGATAGAGGTCGCAGAGAACTCCAAAGAAGTGAAATAAGCAGCGTTTCTCGAAAGAAGGAGACCAATGGATAGGAGAGCATTTCTTGTTGCCGGCGGGCTCGCTTCCCTAGAAGGCTTCTCCCTGAGCTCGGCGGCCGCTTCCCAAGCTTTTACAGACGTGAAGCAAGCAACGAATAACGGAAGTGTCCAGCAGCCAGTCTTAGTGCGGTCTGGATTTACTCGCAAACCTGACGGAACCGACGAGCGCGCGCCCGCCCAGTCAGGGATGTTCGACATCGAGGTGGTTCGTTCTTCCGACGCCGATGGGCGGCTTGCAGTGTTTGTGTTTCCCTCGGGAGACCATCACCCTTATCGAGGAGCCCCTCTTCACGTGCATCACGAGCAGGATGAATGGCTCTACATCTTGGCGGGCGAGTTCGTCGCCGAAGTTGACGGCAAGCGCATGCGCCTCAAACCTGGCGATTCCTTGCTGATGCCGATGAAAGTTCCACATCGATGGAGTGTGGCCCAGGAACAGCACTGCGGTGCCATTCATCTCTATTCGCCCGCCGGCTTGATGGAAACCGACTGGTCGCCCGTCACTCAAGACACAGACCCCAAGAATCAGGAAGCGCGCAAGGCGGAGTTCGAGAGGCATGGATTGACCCTCCTCGGAGGGCCGCTTGCCCAGGAAGAAATAGATGGCACGGCGTAAGTGAATCGTCAATCGCCAAGCCATTGCGCCCGATTAGTCCTCCTAACCCAATCTGCTGAACATTGCCGCTGCAAACCAATTCACTTCCGAAGCTCCGGCAAGCCTAATCCTCACCTGATTGCGTAAGTATTCCTCCGCATCGCAACTGCGATGCTGGAGGCAGGAATGCAACAGGGAGTTGTCGGAAGCGCGGTCCTGACGTCTGGCAGTTCGGTTGGGAGGACAAAGGGCCTTTTGGGAAACGAGTCTATCGCAGAACGGGACTCGAACCCGCGGCCTCTGCCGTGACAGTCACACTCTTCCGAGTAGACAGATTCCCAGCCAGCCACTTCACTTTCATTTGGAAACACCGTCGCGCGTTTTTCTGGCGCTATTTATTCAAGAAAATCCGCATGACCGGCTTTTCGGGGGCACAGAGTCGTTGTCATACTTTAGGCGAACAGATAGCGAAGCGCAAGCTGGTTCCCTATACACTTGGGAAGATGAGCGAACGCGCAATTCTGGACCGTACTCTGATCGTGCGGCGCGGGCGCAAGCTCGAATATTTCACGATTCTGTGGAATACCATTGAAGGTTTGGTGGCTTCGAAACACGCCCGATTCGATGCCCAGGGTCGGCCCCGATTATCCCGCCGTCGCCTGGGCGGGGGCAACATCGGCTCCACCAGTTCCCACTGCTTGTCGGTCAACAGCTTCTGCCGCTTCTTCATGGCAGAAGCTCATCAGCAAACCCGCCTCATTCGTAAGTATCTGGCATGAGGCCGAACCTATTTATGAAACACGCTCAAGTAATTTCGGTTGGCATGAATGCCGCGGCTGCAGTCATACGGGTGTCAATCCTTAATTGATCCGGAGAATTGTTGCTGCTTTTTCATATCCGGTCAAGTGGACTGCGCATTTCCAGCTCGTTCAGAGCAGAATCTTGCGCAACGCGATCGCCTGAGAGAAACTGAAGGCGCATTGGGGCGAAATGAAAGAGGCACTTACCCGCAGATCTGTATGTGGCGCGTCGGATCGAAAAAGCCTGTCCATGGATCATGGCGTTCTCAGTTTCGGTAGAAAAGATGTGCGGTGCGGCCGGCGCCGTTCGCTGCGGAGCGCTATTCTCGAATTAGCTGTCGACCTCCACTACTTGCCATTGCCAGCTGCCCGTGGCTTCCTATCCGCCTGACTCTCGTGCGACTGATTCGGAGGGGCATCTCGACCATCTCGTTTGCCCAGAAGGCGGTCGAGCTCTTCGGCAAGTGAACGTGCGTTGACGGGCTTTGATAGGTAGCCATCAAACCCTGAATTCAGGATCTTTTCCCGGTCGCCTTGCATTGCGTACGCGGTAACGGCAAGCACAGGCAGTGTCGCTAGCCGAGGGTTCTCGCGGATTTTGCGTACGACCGCAAATCCGTCCAGTACCGGCATGCCGATGTCAAGCAGCAGTAGGTCGGGTTTAGTTTGTTCACTCATGCGAAGCGCTCCTTCGCCGTCACACGCTTCCACCACTGTGTATCCCCGCGTCTCGAGCAACTCGCGGAGCAGTTCCCGGTTAACGGCATTGTCTTCGGCAACGAGGACTTTACTCATGACTGCCCCGCAGATTTTGCCCGCTTGCGGCCCTGAACAACCCTTCCAACCTCGACCATGAGCTGTTGCTGCCAGGAGCCATTCTTTTGAAACAGCGCCTGGGTTTCGCGATTGAGCAGAGCGATCTCCTCCGCTGCTAAGGTCTTGGCCGTCATGACAAAAATCGGGAGTTCTTTCAAAGTGGGTTCTTTCCGCACGTGGCGGATGACTTCAAAACCGTCCATGCCCGGCATCAGCAGATCGAGCAAAACTGCGCTGACAAGCTTAGAGGAAAGCACTTCCAAAGCTCTCGCGCCGCTTCGCACGCTTTGAGTCTCATATCCGGCGGACCGCAGGGTCTCCTCCAACAACTCCAGAGCTTTGGGGTCATCGTCGACCAGCAGAATGGTCGTATCATCGTCACCGTGAGGTAGCACATGCTTGCGAATTGTTTCCAGGAGCATCGGTTTGCGAATCGGCTTGATGAGATAGTCTGCCGCACCCAAAGCAAAACCCACCTGCTTTTGGTCCACGATAGAAACAATAATGATCGGGATGTTTGCGGTCTCGGGGGATTTTTCTCAGTGCGACCAGGGTTTCGAAACCATTACCGCCCGACATCAATACATCCAACGTGATCGCGTCCGGCCGTAGTTGGTGAGCTTTCTGGACGGCTTCGGCTCCCGACTCGGCCATGACAATGCGGTATTCCGAATCCAGGTAGCTGGCTAGAAGCTCCCGGGCGGGAACCTCGTCGTCTACGACCAGAATGAGTGGTTTTCCGCCGGCTCCACCGGCCTCGACAGGCAGGACGGGCTGGTCCGTTGACCGGGAGACTTTTCGAGAATGTCCTGGATCCTGCAGGCAGTGTAAAAGTAAATCGGCTGCCTTTTCCCGGTTCGCTCTCCAATGAGATTTTGCCGCCTTGTTGTTCGACAAGACGCTTCGTGATCGCCAGTCCCAATCCCGTGCCTTCATTGGCGGTATCTGTGTTTCCCTCAACCTGGCGGAATTCCTCGAAAACGACTGCCTGGTCCTCAGCTCGGATACCTATCCCCGTATCGGTTACCGATATACGAACGACGTCTCCCTCTTCACTGCAATCGATGTCGATTCGGCCCGCCTTTGGCGTGAACTTGACCGCATTGCTCAGCAGGTTGTAGAGGATTTGCTTAAAACGGACTCGATCCGCATAGACTGCCCGATCGGTCTCGACCTTATGCTGAACCTGGATATTCTTTGCCATCGCCAGCGGACGGATGGTGGAGAGGACCTCCGGCAAAGCATCTTTGACCTGGAAATCTTCGCACCGGAGTTCGAGCTGTCCGGCTTCGATCTTTGAGAGATCCAGAATGTCATTGATTAACTGCAACAAATGGGCTGAGCCTTGTTTGATGTGATTGACGAAGCGTTTCTGCTTGTCATTGAGTTGGCCAGCAGTCTCCTCGGCCAGGAGATCCGAAAAGCCCACAATGGCATTGAGCGGAGTTCGCAACTCATGGCTCATACTGGCGAGAAACTTGCTCTTCAGCTGCGTTGCGCGTTCGACTTCGCGGTTGCGGAGTTCCAGCTCTTGATTGCTAGCCGCTAAGCTGTCTGTGAATTTTCGCTTTTCCGCTTCGTCTCGCTTCCTTTGGGTCACATCAACCGCGACCACAACTTCCGCAGCTCGGTCCGCAAAGTTTAGAGCGTAAGATGTGATCTCCACATCGATGGTGGTTTTGTCTTTTCGTCGATGACGCCAGATGCCAACGCTTTCATCTCCGTCTCGGACACTGCCGACGCTCTCGAGGAGGATAGGAACGTCCTCAGGCGGGCGAATGTCTTTGATTGTCATCTTCAGGAATTCGTCGCTGGAATAGCCGTATTTTCGAATCGCCGCATCGTTTACGGCAAGAAATCGCAGTGTCTTCCGATCATAGACCCAGGTCGGATGCGGGTTGTTGTCGAACAATTTGCGGTGCCGCTCTTCGCTCTCCTGCAACAACTCTTCCACACGCCTGCGCTCGGTAATGTCGCGGGTGATCTTGGAAAATCCACGCAGTTTGCCGGTGCCGTCGGTCAGAGCAGTCATGACGACGTTCGCCCAAAATCGCGATCCGTCCTTTCGTATCCGCCAGCCTTCGTCCTCGTAGCGGCCTTCGGCGATGGCGATCTGGAGTTCGCGCTCAGGCTTGCCTTTTTGCACGTCTTCTGGAGGGTAGAAGCAGGAGAAATGCCGGCCGACGATCTCATCGGCCTTGTAACCTTTGATGCGTTCCGCCCCTTGGTTCCAACTGGCCACACGTCCGGCGGGATCGAGCATGAGGATGGCGTAGTCCCTTGACGTCGTTTACCAGCAGACGAAAGCGCTCCTCACTCTCACGCAATGCTTCGTCTACCCGTTTGCGTTCAGTGATGTCCCGCGCAATAGCATAGATGACTTTCTGCTCGGGTGTCGAAACAGCATTCCACGAAAGCCATTTGTAGGAGCCGTCCTTACATAGATAGCGGTTGGCAAACGCAAAAGTCACTTCCCGTCTTTCAAGGCGACCAGCTTCGGCGACGGTCATCTGCTGATCGTCGGGATGGATGAACTCCAAATAGGGCTTCGCCTTCAGCTCCTCCGTAGTAAAACCCAGAGTTTTCTCCCAGGACGGGTTCAGAGTTTTGAAAAACCCGTCAAACCCGGCAATACAAAACATGTCGACCGATAAATCGACAAATCGGTTGCCCGTCTCAAGCCGGGAATAGAGCGAGGCCATAAAAGTGCTCACACCCAGGCCGACTGCACCAAACACCAGCCCAAGAAGCCATACGCGCTGTTCCACTTCCCAAACGCCCTGGTGTAAAGCAGGCAACGGCTTTTCCACGAGAATTCCCCAACCGTATTGACGTACGGGTTCGTATCGGGCAAAGAAAGTGTCGCCTCCGCGCACAAAGGTCCCGTTACCAGCATCGCCTGCCCGCATCAGCTTGACGGGCTCATACCCGCTTAGATCAATCGGGGCTGAGTAGGAATCGATGTTCGGACGCGCGGACAAATGACCGTGCTGGTCCACCAGCGAGATGGTCCACGCACCCTCGACCTTGGTTGCCACCAGCCGGCGGCTCATTGTTTCCAGCGTGTAAGGGGCCATCAGAATACCGATCGGTTTGCCCGCCTCATCCCGTATAGGGACCACAATAGCTACGACTAGTTGATAGGGTGCGAGAGCGGTTTGATACACCTCGGAGACGTAAGGCTTCCACTCCCGAGCGGCACCTTTGTACCAGTCACGAAACGCGAAATTATGATTTAGCACAGTGGGCTGGGGCGGATAAATCGCGCGCATCGTGCCCTCGAGGTCGTACGCGCTGACAAAAGCGAAGTCCGGACGCAAGCTACTGGCTTGTTTCAGGTCCCACTCGACTCCGTCCAGATCGTGTTCTCTCCATGCTTGGAGGAATTTCCGGCGGGTGGCGATCGACTCCAGGAACGCAGTGCTTTGACGGAAGTGTTCCTCCACCAGAACCGCTGAGACGCGGGCGATCTGTGTGCTCTCGGTGGCGGCCTGGGTTTCAGTCTCGTGCCGTAGGACTTGGCCCACGGAATAGGCGAAAAACGCGATCGGCAGGACCATCAACAGCAGAAATAAGGGGTATAGACGCCATTGGCTTTCGGATACCCATTTCCCGATTTTGGCGGGCGTTGTCATCGAACCCTCATCGTTCGCAACCCTTCGTCCGGATCGTCGCCGTTGGGCGCTGCTTTTCACTCTCCAACTTGAAGTTTCAGTTCTCGTCGTGAGCTCGACCTGCTAGCCGCCGGCCACCGCGCTCCGAGAGAGGAAATCTGCCGTTCCGTTCCTGACCAGCCGCTCGAATTGATCGAAGATGTGCGGATCCCACCAGCCCTTAGCTACTTCTTGCTTCATGGTTTGCAGCGCATCCGTGATCGAAAAAGCCTTCTTATACGGTCGCTCGGTAGTCAGCGCATCATATACATCGACAATCTGCAGCACCCGGGCGGTCACTGGGATTGCCTCTCCCCGAAGTCCATCGGGATATCCGGAACCGTCGAGCTTCTCGTGATGGTGGCGAATGATCGGGAGCACGACACGGAACGACTTCAGGGGCGCGCAGATGCGTTCGCCGATCGCTGGGTGCTCCTGGATAAGTTTCCATTCCTCGGGGGTCAGACTGCCCGGCTTCAGGAGAATTGCATCGGGGACGGCAATTTTTCCAACGTCGTGTACCACTCCGGCACGACGCAGCGCAGTAAGTTTGATCCTCCGAGAGCCCGAGTTGCTCTCCCAGCCGAGCCGAATACTCTGCCAGGCGTTCACAATGACCATGCGTATAAGGATCTTTGCCTTCAATGCTCCGCGCCAAAGAGAACAGGACTGACTCGGCCCTCTCCAGTTCGTCCGTGCGCAGCTTAAGCTTCAGAAGAGAGCTTACGCGAGCGAGCAGTTCAGTTCGGTCCACAGGACGGCTCAAAAAGTCATCTGCTCCAACCTTGATGCCTTCTAGCCGATCCTGCTTGTCAGAAAGTGCGGTAATCATGATCACCGGTATCAAGTACGTGTCCGGGTTGTTCTTGATTTTCTCGCATACTTCAAACCCATTCAGCTGAGGCATCATCACATCCAGAAGCACCAGGTCGATTTGAGTTCGGGTGAGTTCTTCAATCGCAGCTGCTCCGTCTGCTACAGCGATTACTTTGGATCCCTGAGTTGTGAGGAGTTCCTCCAGCAACTCACGATTTGCCGCCTGATCATCGGCGACCAAAATCGTTCCAGTGATCGGTGGATGTGACTGATGTAACATCTTGCACCAGTTATTTCGGCTTGACTGGTGTAAGCGTCGCATGGGAAGAAGGCAAGGGCTAGTTACCGAAGTTACGACTTCCAAGTTGCATGGACGCAGGTTCGGATCGGCCCTCGTTTGAGCCGTACTCTCTGTAGAGATTTCCGGCATTCACGATTACAAGCCGGAGGGACGCAAAGAAACGCACGTGCACGTGCCACCCAACGATCTACGCTCTTGCGTTGGCCCGAAGAACCGGCCTGCCCTTGAAGTGTTTCGAGGTGGCTGGTTCGATGAGAGATTACTTCGCGGAATCATCAAGCTGGTTTTGCCAGTGCCCGAGGACCCGCCAATTAGCGACACCTCGCCCTTGGGAAACCATCCCTCGTAGCCCGGCTGATCTAGGGCATCCACCAAATATTCCGTCGGACCGTCATCGTCCAGTCCTTCAGGTTCCTCGGCGACCTGCAGCTGGCCGGCACCGATCGCTTTGAGAATCGTCCGCGCCCGGTAGTCGTCCCTCTCCCATTTGTCTCGGTACAAGCAACTCTTGCGAAATTCCTCGTCGATCTTGAACGGGTCATTATTCAGCCGCCGCGCCAGCAAACCACACAGAGCTAGGTCGGCGCGACTATGGTCGTCGTTATAGTCGCTCATGTCTCCCGCCATTAGGCGCTTGAAGATCTCACCACTGTCGGGGCGTATCTGGACGGCTATACCACCCTGTTCTTGCTGAATCTCTGGTAGAGAGCGGTGATCTGGTCCTGCCGGTCCAAAAGTTCCGCCGGTGTCTTGCTTAGGTGGCGGGCGGTAAAGGTGAAGTAAAAGCCTTCGGCCTTGATCTCAATGGCTCCGATGCCCAGTGGCTTCTTGATGCCTGGTCCGGGGAGCTTTCCGAGGCCGAGCACATGACACCCTGTGCCGGATGGCGAATACTCTGAATACGTATTCAGCCCGATCACTACCTCTCGTGACTCACTCGAGAATCTTCCGGTATCCGCATCGCAGCACTTATCAATGTCCACTCCCCAGATGCAGTTACCGAGGACAAGCCCGACACCGGAGAATTGTGACGCTACGGCCGCCACTTCCGCGTAGGTGCTCCACGTGCCCGGGTTGTTCGACATAGCCTTCCGACCATTCGGGACGATTCGTGCAAGCATCGGAGGTGAATGGCGCATGCATCCGTTTCATGATCTCTTTCGCAACCTCCAGGTCTTGCTCCCGCCAGATAACCATTGAAAAAGTGTGACCCGGGTAATACGGCGAGACACCCCAAAGACGAACGTTAATTTCTTGGTCAGCGAGCATGGTCAGGACAGCGCCCAGCCTCTCGCTAGCTTCATAAGGTTGTGAAATCGCCACCACGCCTCTGAACGTCCGGAGGTGATCAAAGCCCGGAGTACCGTTCAGGTCATTGAAGCAGCCTTCATTCCATGTCTCGCCAAGTGCCTCAACAAGCCAACGCGGAGCCCCGTAATGTAGCCCTGACAGCATGATTGATCCTCCAATTAGGTACTCTTGAAGTGTACTTATATAACGTCCCTTTGTAGGGTACGTATTACATGTCCATTTAACGTGTAACTATAACAAGGTGCGTTTCTGGAGATTGCAGAGAAGGCCATTCACGAATATCGTGTAGTAGGGAGTCTTAGTGAGAACTGATGTACAAAACAATTGAAGCTTCACAGGTGCCGAAGAGACGACGTTTGGTCGCGAGCCGTTTTGAGGGAACGCCTGAATGGAAGGCGATGAAAACGGATCTCGATAAGGGTCTGAAGCCTAAGGAAGCGTTGGTTGTTACATTGACGGATGACGAAATGTGCAACTACGGGATTCTCAACCGCCGCACCGTTGCTTCGATTCTTGCAGAGATATCTCGCGGCTCGCAATCTCCCACATCGAGAAAGAGTTTTTAACCGGGAAGCGACCGGTTGGATAGTGGTCGAGCACCCTTCAAAAAAGAATGAGTCAAAGCGAAGCGGCAAGGCCGGTCGGCAGGATTTTGGTGATCGCGTTTGATGAGACGGACCCGATCGGGAATTCCGATCGTTCCCGAAAGAACGATCCTTGCGGCGCGCAAGCTGTCACAGTACGGTGCGGGGAAGCGGATTCCGGCGACCGTCTGCGCGATTGTGGACGCGGTTCGTTGGGCGGCGGAGAGTTCTGAACGAGACCGACCGCAGGTGGCCGGATCAATGAGAAAACGGCATGAGTGAAAACGATCTACCGTGGGAAGATCACCTGCTTGAACGGAAAACGGATCGTCAACAGAAAGACCTAGAGCGAACGGCTGTGGCTTGTGGACTTGCGTTCCTCGAAGATTCGCGAACTCACCCAATGAATCGGACAGGTTGTGACAGGATCGTGGAACGCGGGCTTTTTGCCCCGAGGTGGTCCTGGCTCGACTACTAGAGAGTACCGCTCGAGTTCTTTCGGACAAAACGTAACTGCTAGTGCGATCCTGCCCTCTCGGCACCCAACCCCGTGTTGGAGCGCACGAGAAGTTCGTTGAACTTATGCTCTGAGCTGGGTTCGTAGCTAAGGAGCGTGCCGAGGATTGCACCGAGGAATCCGAGAGGGATGCTGAGGATTCCGGGGTTCTCAAGAGGGAACCAAGCTTTGGCCTGGATCAGGTGTCTCGCGGTGCCCGTTACGGTTGGAGGATCGACGGCCATCAGGCTGGGACCAACAAGAATCAGTCCAATCGAAGCAAGCAGCCCAACGGCCAGGCCAGCGACTGCGCCGGTCGTGTTGAATCTACGCCAGAAGATCGAAAGAACAATTACCGGCAGGTTGGCGGAGGCGGCGACAGCGAACGCCAAAGCTACCAGGAAGGCGACGTTGGCGGTAGGACCCAACAGGATCGCAATGGTAATGGCCACCGCACCAACCACGAAGGCCGAAATGCGCGCCACCAAAACTTCCTCACCAGGTTTCCGCTCGACACCCCGGTGGATGACGTTGGTCCAGAGGTCGTGCGCGAAGGAAGTCGAAGCGCTGATAGTAAGACCCGCCACTACTGCCAGGATGGTGGCGAAGGCGATAGCGGAGATGAAGGCGAAGAAAATGTTTCCCGCGAGTGCTTGCGCAAGCAAGGGAGCACTCATGTTCGTGCCGCCGTGGGTGGCGATGAAGTCGCGGCCAACGATGGTGGCGGCACCGAAGCCGAGGAAGGTGGTCATGATGTAGAAGCTGCCGATCAGGACCATGGCCCAAACGACGCTCTGACGTGCCGTTTTAGCGTCGGGCACGGTATAGAAGCGAACCAGGATGTGGGGAAGGCCGGCGGTTCCAAAAATCAAGGCCAGTCCCAACGAAATGAGGTCAAGGGCTCCGTAGGGGGGCTTGTAGCGGAGCCCGGGTTGGAGGAAATCTTTAATGACCTCTTGTCCCTTCTCGTGATAAGTGACGTGTCCGATCGCGTTGAAGAAATCGCCAAGACTGAAGTGGAAGTGAGCAAGGACCAGGATGCTGAGCAGAATTGTGCCGCCCATCAGCAGGATCGCCTTGACGATCTGTACCCAGGTGGTGGCCAGCATGCCGCCAAAGACCACGTAGCCAATCATCAGAATGCCCACACCGATGACAGCGGTGTGGTAGCTGATGCCAGAATCCTTCAGCAACAACGCGACCAGCGCCCCCGCGCCGACCATCTGCGCAATCATGTAGAAAGTGCTGACGGTCAGGGTGCTGATGGAAGCCATGGCACGGACAGGTCGTGGATTGAGTCGGTAGGCCAGCACATCCGCCATGGTGTAGCGGCCGGCGTTGCGCAGGGGCTCGGCGACGACTAGCAGAACCGTGAGATACGCGACCAGCCAACCCACAGAAAACATAAAGCCGTCGTAACCCTGAAAGGCGATGATGCCTGCGATGCCCAGGAAGGAAGCGGCGCTCATGTAGTCGCCGGCGACGGCGATGCCATTCTGCCATCCGGTAACACGGCGGCTGGCGGCGAAGTAGGCGCTGCTGCCCGCGGAGCGTTTGGAGGCCCAATACGTGATACCGACAGTGATGGCGATGAAGATCAGAAACATCACGAGTGCGGTCGACATTTACTGGATCTCCTGCTGGCTCTGAACTTGGCCCTCGGCTTCCTTGATGATGTCCTTGGCGAGACTATCGAAATTGTTGGCGGCTCTGACATACAGCCACGCTATCGTCCAAGCCATGAAGAATTGCGAAAGCGCGAACAGGTAGGCGAGGTTTACGACGCCGATGACCTTGGTCGACATGAATTCCGGGGCGTATCCGACGAGGATCGGCAGCAGAAAGTAATAAACAAGGAAGAAGACAAAGGCCGGAATAATGAAGGTCTTCTTGAGGGCCAGAAGGTCTTTGAACTCCCGCGTTTCGGCAATGCGATCCCACTCGGTTTTGTCGGCTTTATAACGCTGGGCGGATTCGCTCATTCGGTTCTCCTCGCTCGATGAGAACGATGGGGTGAAAGCCTACACACCAAGCTGCCACAAAGCAATGGCCGTTGATCGTGATGTCCTAAGCGCTTGGCGTCTGTACCGCCGTTAGAGGCAAACTGGTTCGTTCGGAGTGGCCTGGGCGAGCCCGATGCTACGGAAGCCAGCGAAGGCCGGATCGAGTTCGGATCGCGAAAGCTGGCGAGCCCGATGGTCAGTGGGGTCGTTCACAACCCGGACGCCCCGCCCGCAATACCCAGCAAGAGTCAACGTCAAAACGAAGATTGCGCGCCTTCGATGGCGAGCAATGAGGCGACTCGGTTATGACGGCCCGACATTGCACTACTTTTCGCGGCCCTGCTGGACGCGCACGTTAGCGAAACGTTTCCAGGCGCTGCGGCGTACGTTCGTAGGCTCCCGCGGTGCGCGGGTTCCCGCCCTGCCCTCCGCGCGGTTGGAGATCTTCGCGCAGATCTTTCATGTGCTTAACGATGTTACCGACCCTCCGGGCGACGAAAGTAAGAGTCTTCGGATCGTCCTCTATTTTTTCCAGTTGCTTGATGTTCTGTCCCAGCAGATCGAAGAGCGAGATTTCATTCGGTTGCGTTTGCATAGCCTTTCTCGTACCTCCTTGGCACGGTCAAGTTGGGCAGGCTCGATGTTGTGAAGATGCTGAGCAAAGAAGTTTCCGGCGCGGCGTTTGCACCACGCCGGAAACGCTGAAATGAATCTACGGCAAGTAGTAGCGGAACGAGGTTAAGAACATATTCTCGATTCCGGAGGGTTGACCGAGAGCGGTAGCCCCCGCCGCCCCCGACCAGGTGTTGCGGACAAGGTACGAGTACTGCGGTCCGAACTGTATGGTTCCCTTTGGACCTTTGTAGAAGCGATACCAAAAGCCGACCGTTCCCTCAATGATGTTGCGAGTGTTGGCCGCGCAGTTGGCCAACCCTCCGGGTAGAAATCCGCTGGAGGAGGTCGGAAATTGGCCACCGACTGGGGTTCCCGGCACGGTTTCTACACCGCAACCGGAATTGTTGGCCAAGTTGGACCCGTAGCCGACCGGAGCGCCCGCGGCGTTAAGCAAGAAGTGCCGCCCAACAAACTCCGCGCCTCCGTTCAGATAAACGTCCCATTTGGTCGAGTGAAACTCCAAGGTACCCAGGCCCTGATAGCTCTTCAAGGTGGCCAGCGTACCGTTGGGGTTCACGGTCACATCGGGCAGAGTAGAGGTTCCGTACCGCCCCATGCCGTCGCCTCCCAGGAAATGCCCGGCGAGATCAACGTGTTTCTTGAAGAACGAGACACGCGCATTGGCGCCGACTCCGGCTGCTGTGGTCGAGAAGTTGGACGCGCCTACGGCAGAAGCAGGAGTTGCGGTCGCGTTTGGATAGATCCTGTCCCGGAATTGCCTTACTACACCAAAGACCTCGAAGTGTCCGAAGCCCGGTTCAGCCGCCGCTTTGAAGATAAAATCGGGAGAGGAGTTAAAACTGTATGTAGCCGACGGATTGTAAAGACCGCCGCCGGTACCCGCAGAGCCCAGCAAGAAGTTCTGCGCCTGGCCACTTGCAGAAAATAGAACTTGAGCATTTTCTACCGAGAACCCAAGCCAGAATTTCTTCCCAAAACTCTGGGTAACTCGAAAACCGTATTGCCTGGCCCAGCTGAAGCCAACGTGGTACTGAGGATCAATGGTCATGGGCAAAACCTCGGTCCGATTGTCGAGACCCTTCCTCGTCTCTGTCACCAGGCTCCACATCTGTCCACCGGTGAATGTAAGACCATTCCTGAGCGCTGCTTGTCCCCACACTTGCCGCTGACGCAAGCTGTAGCTGTTGCTCTCGTTGTTGTTGGAGGTCACTCCGGCTGAGAGAAAGTCCGCTTCCACATAGCCGGTAAGCTTGGCAAGGTCGATCTTGCCTTCGCCCAACAGCGAGACACGGGACTGCCGCCCAGAGCCATAGAACTCGGTCATCTTGTCGCCGGCCGCACCTGGCATGGTTATTGAGTTGAACGGTGTGTTGATGTCGGACCCAAGAGCATGCTGGCGCCACACAGTTTCTGCCGCCATGAAGCCACCTGGCGTCAGAGTGATGCCCTTGAATTTGATGGCCAATGGGCTCTCGGAGACCGATTTCTGTGTCTCTTGCAGCGCTTGCGCGGTGTTGGTGAGGTTGTCCTTCAGGTCAGTGACGTCACTGCGAGTGGTTGCGACCACCTGTTGCTGCGCCGTGCTTTGCGAAAGGGCGGTGTCGGCTTTCTGCTCAGCCTGGCCGGCGGTCGTTTGGGCTTGGCTGGACTGTTGCTGCAGTTGTTGAATCACAGCGTCGCGCGTTTGCACCTGGTCCTTGAGTTGCTGGATCTGCTGTTGCTGCGCGCCGATCGACTGCTGCATTTCTTCCAGGCGGCGCAAGATCTCCGCGTTCGTGGTGGTAGTGGACTTCTTCTTCGTGCCTTTTGCGGTGGCCGCAGGGGTACCTTGCGGCGCCGGGGCCGCAAAGGCACCGGTGGCGAGGGCAAGGGACAAGGCCAAAGCCATGCCTTTCTTCATTTTTCCTCCGTGGGAGATCAATATGCTCGTTTCGAGAGTCCAGCTGGGAACTGCTGCTCCCGAACAAGAACCGAGATAGGAGACGCACAGTAATACACCATTATTAACAACTGATGAACATTTGATTAATATCGGGTGAATCGGATCGCGAGGGAGTCAGCAAGGGGCGCCCAAACCCAACAATTCAGGCATATTACCGTAAAGCGGTTACGGCCACGGGTGAACTGAAGATTACGATCCTGCAACGACCGCCGGCAGAAATCAGATAAGAAATTAACGCAAGATTCACGTCTGAGTCACGGGCCGCTCGTCAGGATCACACTCACTTCCTATCCCAATCGAAGATTCTTGGAGAGGGTGAATACCTTATCAAGCGCTGAGCCGCGTGGACTAGCGCTATGGAGGTGGTGCCGTACCTGATCTTGGGTGGTGCGCAAAGGCACCGTTAACTTCACGGTAGCCAATGCAAACAACCTGTTACTCAACAATCCGACCTTTGCCGCATTCAGCACGCTCGCGGGACCTAGCGTCGAGGGTGCCTGTAAGGGCGGAGGTCAGAACTGCACCCTTGAATGGGGGTTGCCGTTTTTCTACGGGCGCACTGTATTTACCGCGATCGAAGGGCAAGCTGTACCGTCAACCGCTCCGCCGGCTCCGTGGTGGGCATATACGATAGGATTTGTGGCGCCGTAAGCCGGTGTGTTGTCAGTTCGGCCGTCTGCTCTGGGCGCGGGATTGGTTGTGTGCGCAGAGTAAGGTGCGGGTCTTGACCGAGACGATCGACAATACTCCGTCGTGTTCGACGCCAAGCTTTATCCCTGTGTCCTCTTTCGCATGCAGCATGCTTGATATCTGTTGGGCGGTTAAGGGCTCCACAGGCTTCCCATCGACCGTCTTAAGAACATCCCGTTGCTGTAGGCCGGCTCGTGCTGCCGGTGAGTCTTTCCAGACGGACATGATTTCGAATCCGCCCTGACCGTTGTTGGCTATCTGAATGCCGATGGTAACGTAGCGATAGGGATCGCGCTTGTAGAGCGTATCGGGCCTGAGAAAAATCCTGTTGTTCCTCAGGTCGAAGGTGATTTCAAATTGCTGGAGGATATCGGACCCAAGAATTCCGCCGAACTCCTCAGAAGAGAATGCGCCCGCGTCGGATTGTTGCTGGGCTCGAACTGCTTGATCTGAAAGCACGGCGTTCCCGACTTGAAGGTTGGGGAGACAAACCAGAATTGCCTGTGAGGTGGGATTTCCCGCACGCGCGATTCCTTCGACGATCTGTTTCGGCGTCCAAACGCGAGCGAGCTTCTCCCATGTTTTCCAGGACAGATTTGTTGAATTGGTGCCGGTGTCGAGAACGAGTTGCGTTGGCACCGAGATAACGGTTACTGAGACGAAGAATTGGTTCTCGGAGCGACGAAGGGGTGTAGGTTTACCCAAAGCGCCAAGCTTCAACAGCGATCCGATTTGGAGCGTTTTCTTGGAATAACACAACTTAAACGTGAGCTGTTGAAGGATATCACTGCCCAGGACACCATCTACGGCAGTTCCCAGAGCTTTCGAAACAGGAGCGAGAGTCAGTTCATCGAGTGGCTCATGATTGAACCTTTGGTTCCCGATCGCAATTGTGTCTACTTCCGTGATGTCGACAACCAGATCTCGAAAATTTTTCTGAATTCGTTGGGTTCCCCTGGATACCAATCCCATGTCTGCGGCAGTGACTGGGTCGATTACAGAACGGGAGCTCCCTGTGTCGAGGAGGAAGGTGAGAGTCCGGTCGCTGATCGTAACCGGCACCAGGACGGCGCCGCCAGCGATTTTGATCGGAATCGAATCCTGCGCGAGCGTACAGATGGGGGCCACCAGCAGAAGAAGTAGCACGGCTGTGCGGAGAGAAACTGACATGACGTGGTCGGACGGCACTCGTGAAAACGAAGACTATAGCAAAGTCGCTCCTGGAGATGGAAGGTTCTGAGTTGCCGCGCTTAGTTATTGGCGCTCTATCGGTTGAGAAGTTGCTGCGGTCTGACAATGTGATCTGACCGGCGGTGCGTAACGAACCACGATAAATTCATTAACTATTAACATTAAAAAGACGGCACCCATTTTGGGCGAAGAAACATCACATATGAATGGAGTTTGCGGGGATTTCCACCGTGGCATCCGACTTCCGAATCCCGTCGCAAGTTGAGCCATGTCTGTTTGTTGCGGGCATGGGTGCTGTGGTCGTCATGTATAATAATTTGAAGGTTGTAATTTTGTAGGAACGATTTGGGAGCGGCGATGAAGATGGATTTTCGCTTTCGCAAGCGTCTTAGTTCTTCAGGCCGACTTACCATTGTCTTTCTGGCCATTTGTTGTCTCACAGTAAGTCTTGCCACTCGCTTTGCTGCAGCCAGTTCAAAACCCTCCGCCGTAAGAGCTGCACGGGCTGATTCTCCTGACGCCCAGCGTCAAAATCTGCTGGGCGATGGTCTTAAGTGGACGGCTCCGGCCGTCAGTTTTACGCTCTTCGAGCCTCCGCGATCCTTCGTTCCTGCAGTTTCAGCAGTTTTTCCCACTACGAATCTTTCCTTTGAAAGCTGGCTTTACAACCGACCTCCTCCCAATTCCTAACGCGTTTTGTCCTTACGCGGCTAATCAATAGTTTTTGAACTCAGACCCCTGTCGTTGACGGGGGCGACCCCACTTGATTGCGGATTTCAGCGCAATTGCATTCGAGTTCGAACCTGACGCAGTCAATGTTGTGGATTGCGGCCATGGCCTGGGTCCCATCCGGTCGCGAGAATTCACGCACGGTGAGTTGACTGCTCTCCGGGAGGAGACCATGAAAAGGAACTTGGCACTATTGGTGTTGATTTGTGGAGTTTTGGTGACGGGTGTGTTTGCACGCTCGAAGCAGCCATATCAGTCGGCGACTGTTGTGAGTGTCGCGAACCACGAAACTCCGCCCGTCTATGTCGGCAACCCAACGGATGCGCCACTGCAATCGGAAGTCTATTCGTATGACATCGGTATCGAGCTCAACTGCACGGTATACATGGTGCGATACGACACCGGCCTGGATTACTTGCCGTCTGTCTTCTCTCCAAACCGCACGGTGGAAGTGAGTTTGGAGAAGCACGTCATGAATGTGAATCTTCCGGGCGCGCGTGAGGTGAGGTTAAGTATCGGTAGACGCACGCCTGTCAAGAGCACATCGTGCGCGGTCAACAATTAATAACCCGGGCATGGCTGGAAAGACATTGGACCATGCCCCGGTCTGGTCTAGCCCGTCCCTCGGGTCGGTATTGCAGAAGGTAACAAGAGAGTTTGCGGCTTGGCGTTTCGCCGCGGTCTATCAGGACAAGTGTCCTTTGGTGCAATCGCGTCTCAGGAGTTCTTGTAAGGGTACTTTCTAGCCTAAATAAATCAGGGTCCGATTGGTGATTCAAAACATGTGTAAGCGATATCGTTCAATTCCAATGGCAGTTCCTGTTGTGGTGGCCGCGTTGCTTGCTTCGGCCGGCTGCGGACGTTCTGGTGGATCCTCAGCAACCGTGTCAGCCGATGCTGCCCCGCGTGCGGCGGTGGTAAAGGTTCGGCATACGCCACTCTCCAACACACTCTCGATTGCAGGTGAGTTCTTGCCATACCAGGAAGTGGAACTCCATGCCAAGGTTGCGGGCTACATCCGCAACATCAACGTCGATATTGGTGACCGGGTTCGCACCGGGCAAGTGCTCGCGGTTCTGGAGATACCCGAGTTGTCGGCGGAGTTGGAGGGTTCGAATGCGGGAGTGCGCCACAGTCGAGAGGAGATCACTCGAGCTCAGAATGAGGTGAGCCGGGCGGAAGCCGATCATTCAGCGCTGCACGCCGCCGCCGCCCGATTGAGACAAGCGTCGGAGGCGCGCCCCGGCCTGATCGCGGAGCAGGAACTCGACGACGCTACGGCCAAGGATCGCTCGTCGGAAGCGCAAGTGGAAGCGGCGAAGTCGGCGTTATCAGCGTCCCGGCAGCAATTGGAGGTTTCACAAGCTGATCAGCAACACTATGCCGCGCTATCTGAGTATTCACGAATTACAGCCCCGTTCGATGGTGTCGTGACATGGCGATACGCGGACACGGGATCACTGATCCAGGCCGGCACATCCAACATCAGCTCTTTGCCCGTCGTAAAACTTTCGCAGGTGAACGTTTTGCGGCTTCGCATCCCAGTTCCAGAGTCTCTGGCTGCCAGCGTGCGCGATGGCGAACCTGCCGATATCCGCGTGAAAGCAACCGATGAGCACATCTCCGGAAAAGTAATACGCTCGACCGACTCGCTCGACCGCTCGACCCGCACCATGCAAGTAGAGGTGGACGTGCCCAATCGGGACTACAAATTGACTCCGGGAATGTATGCCGATGTGTCCTTGCGGATTCAAAACGACCCGAATGCTCTGACTCTTCCCATTCAGGCGATCAGTCGCAGTGCTGACAAGACCACGGTGCTTCTCGTCAATTCGCAGGACCATGTGGAAGAACGGGAAATTCGTACCGGCATCGAGGGCACGAACCGGATTCAGATATTGTCCGGGCTCAATGACGGAGATCGGGTCATTGTGGGCAACTTGGGGCAGTATCGGCCAGGCCAGCACGTTGACCCCCAGCTAAGCACCATGGCAGACGAAAAGTACGTCGCGGAACAGGGAGCGCAATAGACATGTCAGGTTTCGCGATTCGCTACCCATTCTTCATCATCATGATGTGCCTGGTCATCATGGTCGTCGGTGTAACCACCGTGGCGCGCATGCCGGTGGATCTTTTCCCCGACATCAATATCCCAGTGGTGGTGGTGGCGACGTTTTATTCGGGAATGCCGCCGGAACAGATTGAAGCCAACATCACCAACCCATTCGAACGATTTTTCACGCTGGGGAGCGGCATCGACCATATCGAGTCCCGGTCGCTGACCGGGGTTAGCCTCATCAAAATATATTTTCAGCCTGGCACTAATCCTGATGCAGCGGTCAGCGGCATTTCGAATTTGGCAATGGCGCAACTGCGCCGATTGCCACCAGGCACCCTGCCCCCGGTAGTACTGAAATTCGACGCCTCCAGTCTGCCCGTCTGTTTGATCACGTTGAAGGGCCAGGGCCTCAATGAGACAGAGTTGCACGACTTGGGCCAGTTTACGGTCCGCAACCAGATTGCAAACGTGCCCGGAGCGTCCGTACCGCAACCGTTTGGCGGCAAGTACCGACAGATCCAAGTCTACGTTGACCCGGTAAAGTTGCAGGCCCACCAGCTCAGCCTGATGGATGTGGTTCGCACGGTCAATGATGCCAACACTATTTTGCCCGCGGGTGACGTACGAATCGGCCCGAAAGACTACAACATCTACACCAACAGCCAACTTCCAACCACCGAAGAAATCAACCGGCTGCCGCTGAAGTCCGAGGGCAACGCCGAATTGATGGTGGCCGATATCGGTTACGCAAAGGATGCCGCCGCCATACAGACCAACGTGGTCCGCGTGGATGGGCAAAGGTCCGTCTATCTTCCCATCCTCAAGCAGGGCGGCAACAGCAACACCATCGCCATCGTGAATGGGATTAAGAAGTCGGTAGCCGATCTGGTCGACGTTCCGAAGTCACTAGTGACAAACGTCGTATTCGACCAATCCATTTTTGTGAAGACGGCGATTGCGAACCTGGGCAGTGAGGGGGGCATCGGGCTGGTTCTGACGGCCTTGATGATCCTGATCTTCCTCGGCAATTTTCGCGCGACTCTGGCGGTGATGCTTTCCATTCCGCTCTCCGCCGTCGCGGCGTTTCTGGCCATAAACGCCAGCGGCGGTTCCATCAACACCATGGTGTTGGGCGGACTCGCGCTCGCGTTTTCCAGGTTGATCGACAACTCGGTGGTCGTTTTGGAAAACATTTTCCGCCATCTGGAAATGGGAGAAAAGCCCGAGGTAGCAGCAGAAAAGGGTGGCCAGGAAGTGGCGATGCCAGTGCTCGCCGCCACTTTCACCACGGCAATTGTTTTTTTCCCGGTTGTTTTTCTCTATGGAGTGAGCAGATTCCTGTTTACGGCCCTCGCCGCAGCAGTTGTCTTTTCGCTGTTCGCATCGTATGCAGTCGCAATGACAGTAGTGCCGCTGTTTTGCGCGCGCTTCATCAAGTCAGCGCACGGCGAGGCGGCGCACCACCCCGGAAATAATTTGTTTGAACGCTTCGTGCAGGGGTTCAATCGCCGCTATGACCGGATGCTTATGCGTTACGACATTGCGGTTCGGCGCAGCCTGCTTCGTCCGTTGGCGACAGTGGTCTCAATTCTCGGGGTTTGCCTGTTCAGTTTTGCTCTGTTTCCGGTGATGGGCCTGGGATTTTTCCCGCGGACCGATCCCGGCCAGTTCGTGATCAATATCAAGACTCCTACGGGCACACGCCTCGAACTGACGAACCAGTACATCAAGGGCGTTGAATCAGAGATTCGCCAGGTGGTTTCGACGGAAGATCTGGACATGATTGTCTCGAACATCGGCATTACGCCGGATTTTTCGGCGATTTACACTAGCAATTCCGGACAGCACACTGCGTTCGTCCAGGTGAGTCTCAAAAAAGAGCACTCCGTGGGCAGCTATGAGTACATGCGTCGAGTGCGCGCAAAACTGTCCGATGATCTGCCCGAGCTTTCAACGTATTTTCAGTCCGGAGGCCTGGTGGACGCGGTCGTCAATCTCGGACTGCCGGCTCCGATTGATATCCAGGTTAGCGGAAACGATCAGAAGCAGGCCTACCGGACTGCTGCGGAAATCGCCGCGAAAGTGCGCCGGCTCAGCGGCGTGAGCGATGTGCTCATTCCGCAGGACCTCGACTATCCCGGCATTCAGCTCAATATTGACCGCGAAATGGCTGGCCGCATGGGGGTGTCTTCGAAGGAGGCGGTAGACAACGTGATTACGGCATTGACCTCGGACAGCATGATTGCTCCCAGCTACTGGGTCGATCCCAAGAACGGGAACAACTATATGCTCACGGTGCAGTACCCGGAAACCCAGGTCAACTCCATCACGGATCTCAAGCAAATCCCCTTGCATGCCGCAAGCAACCTGAATCCGACGAATCTCGATGCCGTGTCGGACGTGAAGATGATCAACACTCCGACAGAGGTTGATCACTATCAGTTGCGCCGCGTTATCGACATTTACGTTTCGCCGGCCAGCGAGGATCTCGGGGGCCTGGCCAGCAAGGTAGATAGAGTGATCGGCGATACCAAGCTGCCCGAGAATGTGCGTATCGCCATGCGAGGTTCGGTTGAGGGGATGCGTCAGTCGTTCAAGAGCTTCAGCATCGGTTTGATCCTCTCGATCGTCCTGGTTTATCTGATCCTGATGGCGCAGTTCTCATCGTTCATTGATCCTCTGATCATCTTGCTGGCGATTCCTCCGGGCATCACGGGCGTCATCTTGTTTTTGTTGGCGACGCATACGACCGTGAATGTCATGTCGCTCATGGGCGTCATCATGATGACCGGGATCGTGGTCTCGAACAGCATTCTCATCGTGGAGTTCACGCGATCGCTGAGGAAAGGAGGGATGCCCATTGAGCAGGCGGTGGCGACTGCATGCCGCGTCCGCTTGCGTCCAGTCTTGATGACGTCTTTAGCGACCATTCTCGGCATGATTCCGATGGCCTTGGCGCTCGAGGCGGGCAGCGAACAGTACGCGCCCTTGGCACGCGCCATTATCGGGGGACTCACGATGTCAGTGGTCGTGACCGTCTTTATTGTTCCGGCAGCCTATCTGTTGATTCATCGTCGGGAAGATCAACTCGCGCCAGACACACCGAGCGCACAAGGCTGAGATTGATAGTCGATACAGCAGGCGGGGAAGCGCCGCTGATGTTGAGTGCCGCTGAAAGAGGCCGGATTGCAGGAGATCCCAGGAAGATGAGAAATGTTCTGATTGCTGTTCTAGCTTTGATGCAGCCGGTTTGCGGCTTCAGCCAGACTTCGATAAGTGTGCAAACGGCGCAGAGTTTGCCCGCCGCCCCAATGCCACAGCAAGTTCCCGGTCAGACGACCCCCGTCATGGCTCCGAACGGGCCTCAATCTTCGAACCTACCAGCCAATCCGACGACACCCACTCCTCTTTCCCTCAAGGAAGCTGAGGCGCTCGCTGTAAAAAACAACCCGCAGATTTCCGTGGCTCGGCTGATGGCGTTGGCGTCCGAGCAGGTCACGCGGGAAGTACGTTCAAACTTGTGGCCCAGCGCGACCGCAAACCTGACTGGCGTGGATTCCCACGACGACAGCCGTATCACGGCAGGAGGGCTCAACAATCCCATCATTTATGAGCGCGCGGCCGCCGGTGTCGTGGTCAATCAACTGATCACGGATTTTGGACGTACGACGAACCTTGCCGCTAGCGCCAATTATGCTGCTAAAGCTGAAAACCAGAACGCTCTAGCTACGAAGGAGCAGATCCTGCTGGCTGTCGATCAGGCCTTCTACAGCGCACTGCAGGCACACGCAGTGCTGACGGTAGCTCAGCAAACGGTGAGTGCGCGGCAGACAGTTTCTGATCAGGTGGAAGCGTTGTTTAAGAGCAAGTTGAGGTCTCAACTGGACTTCAGTTTTGCCAGTGTCAACCTCGCACAGGCCAAGCTGCTTCTGCTCGACGCGACCAACAATCAGGACGCCACATTGGCTGCGCTTTCCGCCGTGCTCGGATATCCACGCTTGCGCAATTTCCAGCTGATTGAGGACCCGACGCCGATCACGTCACCACCGGGCAACGTGGACGATCTGATTTCCTCGGCGCTTTCCATGCGTCCGGAAATATTGGCACTCGATTTTGAGTACCGAGCTGCCGAGAAGTTTCAATCCGCGGAACACGACTTGTTTTATCCGACCATCCAGGCCGTCGGGGTTGTGGGGGATACGCCAGTGCGCAACCCCGTTTTGTCCAATTGGTACGGCGCCGTGGGCGTTAACGTGGGTATTCCCCTGTTCAATGGCTTTCTGTATTCGGCAAGGTCTCGTGAGGCACATCTGAAAACGCAGGCCACACAAGATCGGCTGCGGGATCTCCAAAACCGGATCTCACGTGACGTTCGCACCAGTTGGCTCAACGCCAATACAGCGTATCAGCGGGTCAGCGTCACCCAACAACTGTTGGATCAAGCCAGTCTGGGGCTTGATCTTGCGCAAACACGGTACAAGCTGGGACTAAGTTCCATCGTCGAGTTGAGCCAGGCGGAACTCCAGCAGACGCAGGCTCAAATCAGCAGCGCCCAGGCTGGTTACGACTACCGGCTCGCACTGGCTGTTCTGCGTTACCAAACGACTGGTATCTAGGTTGGAAATAAGAGTTTGCACGGTTCGCTAGAAAGACGCTTGCGCATGAGAGAAGCTGTAGCCCGGCTTGCACGGCGAAAGAAGATGCAGCAATTCGTATCGGCAAGGAGAAGAAGTGGCAGAAAGGAAGTCCAATTGAGAACGCGCGACGGCGTGCTACTGCTGGCGTCTATTCTGGTCTTCGTCGCGTGCGTGTTTACCCTCGTCTATTTTGTCTGGTATCTCCCCAGGCAAACAGCAATTCGGTAGAGGTTTGTAGCACGTCGGGGTGTGTTTCGGGGCATCTGACAATGAACGGAACGAAAATGGCTGCCTTGAGGGAAGAACTGGTCTTTATCTATCTCGCCGATATCCGGTATGGGAGACGGGGAACAAAGGTCAGCCGCGAGGCCACGCGGGAATACCAGCGCAGGCAAGATCGAGTGCGAGAGATCAGAAGTGAATTTCGTGATCTGCTGAATACGAAGGCGCTAGTGGGAACGCCGGTTGCTACTTTTCCGGCATCACAACGACTTCGGCCCTAGGCATGCCGTCGAGCGTGGCCTTATCAATACCAAGGTGGGCGATAACGAGATCTGGTGGCGTGTGGGTTAGCCATTCCGATAATGCCAGGTCCTGATAGACGCTGCTCTTGAACATTTCCAGAAATTTGAGATCGGTGTCGCCAATATTTTGGACGTAATGTGGCAGCGTCTTTTGGATATAGCCGACGTCTCCGGCCTGGAAGTCCATAGTGCGTGCCCGGCCTCCGGTGGCGAACACGGTCATTCTTCCGGCACCGGCAATGTAATACTGCCATTCGTCTGCATTGGGATGCCAGTGCAGTTCGCGTATGCCGCCGGGATGAACGGTGACCACCGCCGCGGCAATCGTCGTAGACACTTTAAACTTACTGGAATCGATGATTCGTACTTCTCCCCCCGTAGTGCGCTTCGAGACCGGCTGCTGTGCGGCGCGAAAAGCGAAGTCCAGGGCCGTTGCGCCAAGCGATCCGGCTGCCGCCTTCTGGTCCGCAGTTAGGGGCCCAGGAACGGCGGCCTGGAATATGAATTTTTCCCTCTTCGGCATTTGTTTCATCGCCTGCTCACTCACACCGAAGTTTTTAGCCAGCACGTCGTGGGGGGTATGCGCCATCCAGTCGGTTAGCAGTACCGTTTCGTACTCCGAAAAGTTACCGTCGTCGAACACCAGGAGAAACTCAGCACCGTCGGGATTCAGACCTTGAATCGAGTGCGGAATTCCGGTGGGAAAGTACCAGAGGTCGCCTCCCGTCACATCGGCGACAAAGCTCTTGCCATCCAAGTCAATCGCGGTGATGCGTGCGTTTCCGTACAGCATGAACGCCCACTCCGCGGCGGTGTGCCAGTGCAACTCGCGTACGCCTCCGGCGGTCAGCCTCATGTCCACGCCGGCGATTGCTTTGGAAACGGGAAGCTCGCGAACCGTGACCTCGCGTGACCATCCACCTTCTTGCATCCGTTTGTGAGAGAGCGCAAAAGGATACTTAAACGTCTGTACGCCGCCAGCGTCAGTGGGTGGAGGCAAGTTCGAGTCGGGATTTTGAGCGTCGAGCGGAGGATTGGTTGGACCGGGAGCACTCGCACTGCGATCCGATTTGGTTGGATAAGGCCGTTGCTCCTGGGAGATGGCATCGGTCGCCGACACCAATCCAGCGGCCGCGAGTGCCGCCGAGCCGATACCCAGAAATCCGCGCCGAGAATGTATGCCCTTGTTGGAGTCGTCGCTCATGAGTCGTTCTTGAGAATAGAGTTGTTGGCAGCTTCCCGAATTCAGGGGCACCCACGTCAGAAATGAGGGCGCAGCGCTCTTCACCAATTATTACACGCGGAGGATCATGACTTCGGTTGCCTTAATGAGAGCCGCTGCGGTCTGACCTGGCTTCAGGTTCATTTCGCGTGCCGAACTAGCAGTGATGATGGAAGTAATCTGCTGATCGCCAATCGAGACCTTGACCTCCGCCATGAGCCCGCTTATGCGGACTGTATCTATTCGCCCTACCAGTTGATTTCTTCCGCTGACCTGGCGCTTCAGGATAGCCCGCTCGGGCTCCGTTTTCCCCCTCGTTCGGAATAGGAAGCGATCAATTTCACTCTGTGGAATGCGGTGGTGCCCGCCTGCCGTTTTGACGCTGCGGATTTTCCGCTTGTAGATCCACTGCTTAATTGTGGGGAAGCTTACACAAAGCTCTAAGGCCGCGTCGCGCAGCTTGACTAGCACCTCATCTTTTTTATTGGGTTTGTTGGGTTGCGATCGTCGGGCTTTGGGCTGCTTGGCCATTTCGAGAGGAATCGTACAGTCACGCCATAGTTCCGTCAATGAATGCATGGACATGCTGCGCTTATACCAGCCGACGGCTCATGGAGTAAGTAACAAACGGATATTAACGTATATGATTAGACATAAAAACCATGCTGACTATACACTTATGAATTCTCAACTAGGGAATTAGGAGGACGGAGCCGATGTACAAATGCGGCCTAGATCTGCGCTGGTTACTCCCTGTTTCATTACGCTCCTCTTACGATCGCAGAATGGCTGAGCGACCCGGTCGCCTTTTGCTGCTCCTGATTTTCTCGCTTTGTTTATATCCTTCATTCACCGCGGCCCAGGTGTCAGCAACGTTGTCTGGAATCGTATCCGACCAGTCTGGCGCCGCCGTCCCCGCCGCAAGTGCGACAGCCCGGAACCTGGATACGGGACTTTCGCGCGACACGGTCACGGACCAGGCGGGAAGATATCAGTTGTTTGCTCTTCCGCTTGGACAGTACGAACTTCGAGTGAAAAAGACCGGTTTCGCGGAAGCAGTGCGAACGGGAATTCGACTTGTGGTGGGGCAGGACGCCAGGGTTGATCTGATCCTGCGGGTGGGAGCGGTAAGCGAAGAAATGAAGGTGACCGGGGACTCTGCCATCGTGGCCGTAACAACCCAGGACATCTCGGGATTGGTCGGGGGGCAACAGGTGAAGGACCTTCCGCTCAACGGAAGGAGCTACGATTTGCTGCTAACGCTGAACCCGGGCATCGTCAACTTCACGGCGGAGAAGACTGGAGGTATCGGAGTATCGAATTCCACCACGGGAAACAATTTCTCGGTGTCTGGAAATCGGCCGCAGCAAAACCTGTTTCTGCTGAACGGTGTGGAATATACAGGTGCGGCTGAAAATAACATGCAGCCGGGAGGAACCAGCCAACAGTTGTTGGGCGTTGATGCGGTACGTGAATTCAACGTGCTCCGTGACAATTACGGCGCCGAGTACGGTAAACGGCCGGGCGGCCAGGTAAGCATCGTAACCCAGTCCGGAACGAATCAAATCCATGGGTCGGCATACGAATTCCTGCGCAACAGCGCACTCGACGCGCCTAACTTCTTCGATCAAGGGTCTGCGCCGCCTTTCCAGCGGAATCAGTTTGGCGCTTCTCTCGGAGGACCCATCCGAACCGCTAAGACCTTCCTGTTCGGGAATTACGAAGGGTTGAGGCAGCATTTGCACCAAACCTCGGCGGCGTTTGTGCCGGACGCAGCATCGCGCGCAGCTGCGGTGCCCAGCGTCCAGCCCCTGCTGAACCTATGGCCGATCGCTCCCCCCGGGGCCCCGGATTTTAACGGGATCGCACAAGTGTTCAGCAGCCCGCTGCAGGTAATTCGTGAAGATTTCGGGACCGTCCGGCTGGATCATATTATTTCCTTACGAGACACGCTGGCAGGGGTTTACACCATCGACGATGGCGACGACCTCACTGCCACAACTGCCGATCCCTATAGCAGTGACGTGGTCAGCCTTAGGGAGCAGGTCTTCAGTCTCGAAGAAACGCACAGCTTTTCGGCTGCCACGTTGAACGTCGTCCGGGTGGGATTTTCACGTGCAGGGTACTTTTTCACCGGGGAACCAACTCCCGGCACGCCCGCAGCGAATGTTCCCGGTTTTCTGCTGGGACATCCCGTGGGTGCAGTGGTCGTGGGTGGCAGCGCCGCGTCAAATCCGCAGGCCCAGATTGGTTTGGCGGGAAGCAACAATGGGAGCAATTTGCGGATCGCGCGCAATCTGTACACCTTCGAAGATCGAGTGACGCTCACTCGTGGCCGCCATCAACTCAGTTTTGGCGCCTGGTTCCAGCCCTTTCAGTCCAACGAAACCATCGCGCTCAGTCAGTTCGGCCAGGCAACTTTCGCCAGCCTGCAGACTTTCCTGCAAGGCACGACATCGAGCTTCCTGTATGATCCTGCTCCTACGGAGATGAATTATAGGTCTTTGTTTGGCGCGTGGTATGCCGAAGATGTCATTCGTGTGACCCCGAAGCTGACTCTGTCGCTAGGCTTCCGCAGTGAGTTCACTACCGGCTGGAACGAAGCTCATGGTCGCGCCGCCAACTACACATTTAACAATCACGTCATTTCGGATCAGCCGAGAATTGCAGACTCGCTTTTCACCGTCAACAACGCGAAGTTTCTGCCCCAACCGAGGATCGGCATCGCGTGGAGCCCGATCAGTCCAAGAACCGTGTTTCGCGCGGGCTTTGGCATGTACAGCGATCTCCAGGATGCACTAGGATATCGAACCGACCAGAATGCGCCCTTTAATCCAACCTACAGCATCGCGGCTTTGCCAGTTTCGCAGCTCCCGATTGATCCGTCTGCTCCGGTACCGGCGAAGGCGCTATTGGTGCCCGGGGGCGTACAGCCCGACATGAAGACTCCGACGTTGATCTCATGGTCGTTTAGAGTGCAACAGGAAGTTACCCCGAACACGTCGTTGAGCGTGGCCTACGTCGGCTCTCATGGCTATCACGAAATTATCGGGGCAGATGGTAACGAACCATTCCCGACGATTTGCCCCGCGGCGCCATGTCCTGCGACCTATCCCGCCACTTTTCCAGGTGCGTTGGCGAATGCTCCAGTTCCGGCCGGCAGTTACTTCATCCCGGCGGGAACACCCAAAGCGAATCCTACGATCGCGAATACCTGGACCTGGTTTTCTCTCGGGAACAGCAATTACAACGCGCTGCAGATCGACGCAAATCATCGCTTCAGCCATGGTATGTCGGTGCGCGGAGTTTATACCTGGTCAAAAACACTGGACAATGGAGATTCGCTGAACGCCACAACTTCGGCGAACGCGCCTGCACTGACTTCGAATCCGTTCAACCTGCGCGCGGATTACGGTCTTGGCGGCTTTGACGTCAGACACGTGGCGGTGATCAGCGCCATCTACGAGTTACCGTTCGGGCGTGGACAAGCCCTGGGGAATGGTCTGTCTGGTTGGGGCAATGCGCTGGCAGGCGGTTGGTCCGTGAACAGTATTGTCACGCTTCAAGGCGGATTTCCGTTTACACCACAACTAAGCTATAACCCGTCGAATAATGGAGATACGCGAAATCCGGTGCGGCCATTTAGAAATCCGGACTTCACCGGGCCGGTGATTCTGGGAAATCCCAATCAATGGTTTAACCGGAACGCGTTTCTCCCACCGCCGGCTAACAGCGGATTTTACGGCGATCTCGGACGGGACACGTTCATTGGTCCGGGACTCGCGACCTGGGACTTCTCGGCCTTGAAAGAGACGCCCATTCACGAACGGTTGAGCCTGCAGTTTCGCGCGGAGATTTTCAATCTTCTGAATCGGGCCAACTTCAACACCCCGAATCTGATTGTCTTCACTCCTTCCGGGGTGTCAGGCACGGCAGGGGCGATCACCAGCACTTCGACCACCTCGCGGCAGGTGCAATTCGGATTGAAACTGATCTGGTAGGAAAGTCTCCATCCCCAAAAGGTTTCGTCGATCACATTCCGAGCAGGTTGGGACTAAGTTTGGCGTAGTCGCGCTGCTGCGCCCACAGGTCGAGAGGGACCGACGCGAGCTCGTCGACGAGTGGGTCCGCCAGGCCGTTCCTGGCGAGATCCGTAGATTTGATGTAGGTGTGGCAGGTGTCACAGCATTCGACGCGCATGTACGGAAATTGATCAGCAGTGTAGACCGGGAGTTTGGCTTGATCCTCCTCTCCGCATGCTGGGCAGACGATGCGGCGGAACTCCCATTCACAGAGACAGAAGCCACAAAGCAAATTGCGGCGGGCACCATCGCCTTGCGGGCGGAGCACGCCGAAGGCAGGTTTGCGCTGGCAAAACGGACACAGCGGATGGGTATAGCCCTCGAGCCGCAACCCGGCATTTGTACGGACAGATTCGGCGTAAGGCTGAAGAAACGCGATTGCGAGGAATTCGTCGGAAACGTCAGGTGGTTCGTGGCTGGACCAGCAGTGGTTCAGTAAGTCAGACCATGAACTGGACGGAGAGTCGCGGACGGCGCTAGCGATTTGGGCGAGTTGAGCTGGCGCTTTTTCTTTGACTAAAGAAAGAAATGCCGGGAAGCCGGCTAGAAGCTCCGCAAATTCGGGCCGGTCAGCCAGCAAAGCTGACGGATCTGCAGATGTGCGTTGGAATTTCTGGCCAAGTCCTTGCTGGAAGCGAGCCATGTGGATATAGAAGCTCAGAATTTCAGACGCGAAGTCATGCTGGGCGGCCAGTTGTTCGGCGCGTCGGATGCGTTGCTGCCAGGGATTCTTTGCCACGGGCCGATTATGCGGCATCACCTCGCGACTGGCAACTGCAGGGCGCGACTTTCACGGCTCTGGATATTCGTCGGGCCCGCCCCAGTTGACTGCAAGTGAGAGGCGGGACTATATTTCTTCGCAAGTTTGGGCGCGGTCCGGCCGCGTTTGTTTGGCGGTCGTCACCAATTGCGAATGAAGCGGTTGGAGGACACGATGGAACTCTCCCGCAGAACCTTTCTAAAAAGTGCACTGACCGGCGGCGCGGCGGTCTCTCTCCTTGGATTCGATCTGACTCCCGCGGTGGCGCAGCTTAAGGAACTCAAGATTGCGCGCGCCACCGAGACGCGATCAACCTGTCCCTACTGTTCAGTCAGCTGTGGCGTCCTGATTTACACGATTGGCGATAAAGCCAAAAACGTGACGCCGCAGGTGATTCACGTCGAGGGCGACCCGGACCATCCGATCAATCGCGGCACGCTGTGTCCGAAGGGAGCATCTCTCGAGCAGGACATCCTCAATCCGCGGCGGCTCCTGAAGCCGCAGGTCCGCCGCCCCGGCTCAGACCATTGGGAAGACATCCAGTGGTCGCAAGCGCTGGATGAAATCGCGCATTGGACGAAGAAGACGCGCGACGCCACTTTCATCGAGAAAGATGCGGCCGGCCACATCGTGAACCGCTGCGAAGGGATTGCCTGGACTGGCGGCTGCACCGACACCAACGAGTTCAACTACCTGGTCGTCAAGACCATGCGCAGCCTGGGGCTAACCTATATAGAAAACCAGGCCAGGGTTTGACACGGACCCACGGTCTCAAGTTTGGGACCAACTTTCGGGCGCGGGGCCATGACGAATGGCTGGATCGACATCAAGAACACCGACATGATGTTGATCATGGGCGGAAACCCCGCCGAGAATCACCCCTGCGGCTTCAAATGGGCCATTGAAGCCAAGAAGACCCGCAATGCGAAGATGATCGTGGTCGATCCGCGTTACACGCGGACGGCTTCCACCTCAGACCTATTCCTTCAAATTCGCGCCGGCGCAGATATTGCGTTTCTGGGCGGAATGCTTCACTATGCGATCGAAAATAACCGGATCGCCAAAGAATATCTCGCCAACTACACCAACGCCGCCTTCATCGTGAAGGAAGGCTTCAAGCTCCCGGAAGACGGGCTTTACTCGGGTTTCGACGCGGCCGCGCAGACTTACGATCGGTCCTCCTGGAATTATGAGGAAGGGAACGATGCCGGCGCCCCTGTGCCCGTGCATGCTGCTCCCGCGGCCGCACCAGCAAAGTCCGCGGGAACCACCTTGGGGGCGGCCGCGACCCCGGCGCCGCCTTTGCCACCCCTGCCGGCGAAAGTGGCTTATGACGTCACCTTGCAGCATCCGCGATGCGTGTTTCAGTTGTTGCGGACAGCAGTATTCGCGCTACACGCCGGAGATGGTCGAGCGCATCACCGGCATCCCGAAAGACCAGTTCCTGAAAGCCGCCGATCTGTTCACGTCCGTCCGCAAAGATGGCGATATGAAGAAGGTCGCCACCATCATGTATGCGGTGGGGTGGACGCAGCACACCTTCGGCACGCAGATCATTCGGACAGCGGCAATTTTGCAGTTGCTCCTGGGCAACGTTGGTCGCGCGGGGGGTGGCGTCAACGCTCTGCGCGGTCACTCCAACATTCAGGGGGCGACCGACATGGGTGGAGTGTTCGACAGCTTGCCCGGCTACCTGAAAGTGCCGAACCCGAGCGATGTAGACCTGGCAGCCTGGCTGAAACGGATCACGCCTACCCCATCTAAGCCGGCGCCGTGGGACTCGTTCAACTACTACTCCAACACGCCGAAGTTTGCCATCTCCTACTTGAAGGCCCTATTCGGGGATGCCGCGACCAAAGAAAACGACTTCGCATTTCACTACATGCCAAAGGTGGATCGCAACTACTCCTGGACCCAGATCTGGGACAACATGTATCGCGGATCGGTGAAGGGGATGTTCGCCTTCGGCATGAACGGCGTCGCCATTGGGCCGGACTCGCAGAAAAACATCGATGCGCTGAAGAAAGCTGACTTTCTGGTCGTGGGCGAAATTTATCCCGATGAGACCAGCGAATTCTGGAAATCCCCGGGAATCACGCCCGAGGAAATGAAGACCATCAACACGACTGTCTATCGACTGCCCTGCGCGGGTTTCGCCGAGAAAGATGGCTCGATGACCAACTCGGCGCGCTGGCTGCAGTGGAAAAACGTCGCGGTTCCGCCTCCGGGCGATTGCTCGACTGGACCAGGACATCGTGGCGCAAATCTTTCTCAAGGTGCGCGAGCTCTACCAGAAAGAAGGCGGCAAGTTCCCGGACCCGATCCTGAATCTGACTTGGCCTTACGTCAATGCTCAACATCCTGCGCTCGGCGATTTGGCCAAGGAGATGAACGGCAAGGCGCTGGCCGATCTCACTGATCCCAAGACCCAGGTCACGATCAAGAAAGGTCAGCAATTGCCGGGCTTTGCCTGGCTGAAAGACGACGGCACAACATCCTGCGGGATCTGGATTTATTCCGGATGTTGGACCGAGGCGGGAAACCAACTCTCGCGTCGCGGCACCGAAGATCCGTCCGGCCAGGGCGTTTATCAGAACTGGGCATGGTCGTGGCCGGCGAATCGTCGCGTTCTGTACAACCGCGCTTCGTGCGATCCATCGGGAAAGCCCTGGGATGCGACGCAGGAGGCAGGTCTGGTGGAACGAATCGGCGCAAAGTTGGGTAGGCAACGACGTGCCCGATTTTAAAGCGGACTCCAACCCGAAAGATCACATGGGCCCGTTCATCATGAACGCTGAAGGAGTCGGCCGGATATTTGCGCCTTTGGGCGCTTTCGCCGATGGCCCCTTCCCTGAGCACTACGAACCGATCGAGAGTCCGGTGCAAAACGCGCTGCACCCGAACCAGTCGAACAATCCGGTGGTGAAGAAGCTCAAGACGCCAGCCGACAAGTATGCCGCCCCGGGCGACGGCTTCAATATCATCTGCACCACCTACCGGCTGACCGAGCACTACCACTACTGGACCAAGAACAATCAGATGAACGTGCAGCTCATTCCCGAACCGTTCGTCGAGATTCCGGTCGAGTTGGCGGCGGAGCTGGGGATCAAGGGCAACGACAAGGTGAAGGTCACGAGCGCGCGCAGCTACTACGTGGCCAAAGCATTCGTCACCAAACGCATCAAGCCGATGACGATTGACGGCAAGAAGGTCTACCAGATTGGCATTCCAATCCATCAGGGTTATCGCGGCATTCAGGAAGACGAAGACAGGAATGCGAGGACGATCCTGAATCGGCTTTCGCCGACGGTGGTGGATCCCAACGCGTTCACGCCGGAGTTCAAGGGCTTTCTGGTCAAGCTGGAAAAGGCATAGTGGAAACGTTATGAGCCAGGCGACATTGGCAATCCGAAGAATTTCCGGCCACGCTGGAGCCGCTCCCGGCGAAGGCGTGGAGCGCGACTATCAGGTCTGCAAACTGGTTGACACTACCACCTGCATCGGCTGCAAGGCCTGCGAAGTGGCCTGTCTCGAGTGGAACGGGTACACGTTCACCGACACGGTCTTCGACAACAGCTACCAGACCATGCCGGAGACACAGTGGAATTACTGGAACCTGATCAAGTTCAACGAGCACGAGCGCGAAGACGGCGGCGTCACGCTGCTTATGCGCAAAGACCAGTGCATGCACTGCGCCGATCCCGGGTTGTCTTGCGGCTTGTCCAGCGGATGGCGCCATCGTGCAGTACACCAACGGGATCGTCGATTTTCAGCAGCAGAATTGTATCGGCTGCGGATATTGCGTCAGCGGATGTCCCTTCGATATTCCCAAGTTCAATCCCGCTACCAAGAAGATGTTCAAGTGCACGCTGTGCGTCGACCGGGTGAGCGAGGGACTGGAACCGGCGTGCATCAAGTCGTGTCCCACCGGCTGTCTGCACTTTGGCACCAAAGAGGACATGAAAGATCTGGCGGAGACGCGCGCCACCCAGCTTCGCGAGAACTTCGGCTTCGAAAAAGCCGGCGTCTACGATCCGGCGGGCGTGGGTGGAACCGGCGTCATCTATGTGCTCCACGACGCCACCAATCCCGAGGCCTATGGCGGGCTGCCGAAAGATCCACACATTCCGTGGGTGGTGCGTTTCTGGAAAGGGCCGGCGAAGTGGATCGGCAATCTCGCCATGCTGGGCGGCATTGTCGGCGTGACCTTGCATTACCTGCGCTTCGGCCCGAAGCAGGTGGAGGGCACGAAGCACACGATTCGACGGATGAGAAAGGAGGAAAGCCGTGAGCACTTCGCACGTCATTTCTTCCGGACGCTCCGCTCGGCGAAACCGGAGGCCGCATTCTTCGCTATACGTTGAGCGAGCGAGTTCACCACTGGCTCGCCGCCTTCACGTACATCTATTGCCTGATCACCGGCCTCGCCTTCTGGTCTCCTTATATGTATTGGCTGGCCACTCTGGTGGGCGGCGGCCCCGACGGCCCGCTTCTGGCATCCCTGGTTTGGCCTCGGCTTCACGTCTGTCGATGCTCTGGATGTACAAGATGTGGCACCGCGACATGCAGACGACCGACGCGGACCGGCGCTGGTCGAAGGCGATGAAGTATTACATCGAGAACGAGGACGAGAAGCTGCCGCCCGAGCGGCCGCTTCAACTACGGCCAGAAATTATTCTTCTGGCTGATGTTTTATGGCGTGATCCTGCTGCTGATTTCGGGCGTGGGTCTGTGGTTCGTTGAGTCCATCCCGTGGAGCCTGCGCTGGCTGCGTTACCTGGCCGTGACAGTACACGTGGTCGCGGCCCTGGCCACCATCGGCGGCTTCATTATTCACGTTTATATGGGCACGGCCATGGTCCGCGGCGGCTTCACTTCGATCGTACGGGGAGAAGTCACCGCTGATTGGGCGAGATCGCATCACCGGCTGTGGTACGAGCAGGTCACCAAAGGCGACGTTCGCGAGAAATAAACTCCACCAGCCGCGCACCGTTCCAATCTCCGGAACAGGATATATCCCGGTAAATCCCACCAATGGACAGCGGCGAGAGACTTGAAGTGAGTTTTGCCGAGACTCTCGCCGTCTGATTCCTCGCCCGGAATTCCCAATTACCGGCCGCGCGGGCCGCCGCCGTGGAATGCGCCACCACCGTAAGCGCCACTTCCTCCGTGGAAGCCCGCGCCAACTCCGTATGTTCCGAAACCACGCGCCGGACCCGCCATTCCAGGTCCGGAATGGAAGCTGCTTCCTCCGAGTCCTGAGCGGTAGATGCCGTTCGCGTAACTGCGGCCTTGCGTGTAGTGAAAGCCAGGCCCCCAGTTGCGGGCGTTGCTGCTGAAGTGGTGGTAGTAGCGTCCGTATCCCACGCCGTGCCGGTATCCATAGAAAGGCGCTTCATACACCCAGCCGGGTGAATAAAAACCCCAGCCGAACGGGCTGTAGAAAATTCCGTTGCCCGGGATAAAAGTGTAGGCGCTGAACCACGGGTCCCAGTACCAGTCGGCGCCCCACCAGCCAGCTCCCCATGGGCCCGATGCGTTCGCTGCGTAGATGCCGGCTGCGTCGATGTTGGCTTCCGCCAGATAGCCGGAACGCAAGCTGCTCCAGCGATACAGGTCGCCTTCCTGGTATGCCTTCTTGTTGAATTTTTGAGTCTTGACCGCAGTGTCGTCCGCCAGGCTGACTTCGCGACCACCTTTTACGATAAGGTGCTCACTGCCGTTCTCGACCAAGGCCTTGCCGTCGAAGACACGCAACTCCTGGTTCCTGTCAAAGTCATACAAGCCGGTTTTAAGTAACTGCGCGATTTTGCCGTCCTCGGAAACGCGAATGTCATTCTCGGGGTGAATCTCGGCCACTTCGATCATTGCGTGGCCCTTGTTAACACCGATCTCAGTGTCCGTGAGGCTGGGTGAAATCATTCGGACCGAGCTGTTGACGCCGATGCGCAAAAATACTCCCGGAGTCAGCAAGATCTCAGCTTTACCTTTTTCAGTGTTGAGCGATTGGCCGGACTGTAATTCCGCCGCACCGATCGACTTCGAGTCCAGGGCTTGGGCGCCAATCGACGCCTGGCCTTCTACATAATTAAGAGTTCCTGGTAGCGCTGAATTTGCACTCGTGTTGCTGGACCACGCGGGTGCAGTTCACAAAACTCGTCCGACGCCTGCACCGCCACGACTGGGTCGTCTATGCCAAGCCCGCCTTCGGTGGACCCATGCAGGTGTTGCGTTATCTTGGCCGCTACACCCATCGCGTGGCCATTTCCAATCACCGTTTGCTGGCCTTCGATCAAGAGCGCGTCACCTTCCGCTGGAAGGACTACGCGCACGGCGGCAAGCAAGGCAAGATGACGCTCGGTGCCACCGAGTTCTTACGGCGCTTCTTTCTGCACGTGCTCCCCAGAGGGTTCGTGCGCATCCGTCACTTCGGATTCCTCGCCAATCGCTGGCGTGCTTCTCGCTTGGCACTATCGCGACAACTGCTGTCCCGCAACTCCCCAACGCCTGCCCCAGCGATGACGCACCAAGCTTCCTCCGAGACTCCGTCCCTCTGGCATTGCCCACGTTGCGGCGCGGCCATGATCGTGCTGCAGAGATTTACGGCTGCGGAATTATCCACATGCTCTTACTTCGATTCTTCGTAGTGTGTCCTCCACTATCGACCCGGGGATGTGCTCCGGCACGCCCACGCACCGGTGTGTCCGCTTCTTCCCCAGAGCCTCTCCTGCAACTTTCCGCAGGCGCTCTTGCTCATCTCTGCCACCACTCCGACCATCCCTACCGCACTCTCACCACGCCTCGCCGCTCTCCCCAAGCTCTGTTCAGATCCACGCTGCCGTTCAAATCCCATAGCGCACCGCGTCCGCCGCAAACGCCAGCGGCTTCCTCCTAGTCTCCTCATCGAAAACGCCTCGGATCGAGGTCCCCGCTCCGCCCCAAAAATCTGCCCCGAGGCGTTTCCGATCAAGGCTAGCGACCACTCGGGAGTTATCGCAGGGTGACTCGAACCGAAATGCCGAGTGGGGCGACTTCTATGGATGGATGAGAAGGGTCGATCCCCGACCACCGCTGCTTCGAATGCTACCGGGTGGCTCACGCTACAAGACTCTCGCCCTCATGTCCTCTTCGGAACTGTTCTCGTCAAGCATTTGCTGGATCTCATCTCTTCGTTTCCGCAGCCGGTCCAGTTCCTCCGATTCGACTTCGGGGACGCTCATAGCGGTCGGGCTGTTCGGATCCAGGGTGGCGGGAACCAGCGAGTTTGTAATTTTCAAGATGTCCTGAAGCTCTTTTTCAAGCGCCCTCCTTCGTTCTGCATTCATTGGCGCTCCTCCTTAAGCCCCATTGTAAAGCGGCGGCCAACAACGGCCAGCTTAGGTTCATTGCAGTGCGCCGATTCTCTGCCGGAGCTCGCTTTGTGGGCCGAGATACCGCACCGATTAGATCGCCGGCCGTGCTGCCCGGCTCCATAGGGTGGAGCACGGCGACTACCTCGTAAGCCTTCCGGACCCATGTCAAATAGCATACCGATCCGAAACGTGAGCCCGATTATGAAATTGTTCTCAAGCCGCCTGAAGTGGCCTCCTTTTTGCCCGGAATAAACACACTCGTACCTGGCGCATGGCTCCGGGGAAAGGGTCTGTGTCCTGAAAGGGCAAAAGATTTCAGGACGACAAAGGCATGAAGGCTGAGCGGCAAGGATAGGCGCGGGACGAACGCATTTCAATCCGGCTACATAACCGGCCGCATCCTGATACTATGGGGACAATCCTTCCGCCTGGGAGGAGCACGTATGGGCTGTAATACACCTCAAATGCCGCCCGAACCGGAGAGGCCAGGGCAGCGCAAGGTCTTCTGCGTGAAGTTCCAGAGGGAAATGCCGGGACTGGACGAGCCGCCGTTCGACACGGAACTGGGCCGGCGGATTTATGAAAACGTCTCTGAGGAAGCCTGGAAGATGTGGGGCGAGCATGGCAAGATGATCTTGAACGAATACCGGCTGAATCCCGCCAACCGGCAGGACCAGGAGATCCTAGTCAAGCACCTGGAAGATTTCTTCTTCGGCGAGGGTGCCGCTCTTCCACCAGGATACGTCCCCCCGCGCAGCAAGGACTAATTTCAGGTTTCTATGCCCGATCTGAAGGTGCTGCTAATCTCGACTTACGAATTGGGCCGGCAACCGTTTGGGCTGGCCTCGCCCGCGGCGTGGCTACGCGCTGACGGCTTCCAAACTACTTCGCTGGACCTCTCGCGACAGTCGCTGGACGAAGAGGCGGTACGCACCGCCAGCCTGATCGCCTTTTATCTGCCCATGCACACCGCCACGCGGATCGCAGTGCGCGCGCTGGAGAGGGTCCGGAAACTCAACCCCTCCGCCCACCTGTGCGGATTTGGACTGTACGCCCCGGTCAATGCCGATCTGCTGCGTCGTTTGGGCGTCGGCACGATCCTGGGGGGAGAGTTTGAGCAGGGGCTGTTGAGCCTGGTCCGCCGCCTGGAGGCCGGCGCGCCCGGTCCTGGGCTGCCGCAGGTTGAGCCCGAGATCTCGCTCGCTCGTCAGAATTTCCTGGTGCCCTATCGCGACGACCTGCCTCCGCTGGAAAAGTACGCACATCTCACCCTGCCCGACGACAGCACCCGCGTCGTGGGCTACACCGAGGCCAGCCGGGGCTGCAAGCACCTGTGCCGTCACTGTCCCATCGTGCCGGTGTACAACGGCAGTTTTCGCATCGTCCAGCGCGAGGTGGTGCAGGAAGATATCCGCCGCCAGGTCGCGGCTGGCGCACAACATATCACCTTCGGCGATCCCGACTTCTTCAATGGGGTCGGGCACTCGATGCAGATCGTGGAAGCGCTCCACCGCGAGCATCCCGGCCTCTCTTACGACGTGACCATTAAGGTGGAGCACCTGCTGAAGCACGCCGGGCGCCTCCCGGCGCTGCGTGCGACGGGATGCGCGTTCGTGACCACGGCGGTGGAGTCGGTGGATGACCAGGTGCTGCGCATCCTAGACAAGGGCCACACACGCGCCGACTTTATCCGTCTCGCCGGGCTGATGCGCGGGCTCGGACTTTTCCTAGTGCCCACCTTCGTGCCTTTCACGCCCTGGACTACGCTGGAGGGCTACGAGGACCTGCTCGCCACCCTGATACGGCTGGGGCTGGTGGAGCACGTCCCGCCGGTGCAGCTCACGATCCGCCTGCTGATTCCCGCCGGGTCGCGTCTGCTGGAGGTTCTGCCACTGCACAACGCGGACATCGGTCCCTTCCAGCAGGAGGCGCTGAGCTACCCGTGGGCAAACCCGGACCGCATGGTTGATCGGCTCCAGTGCGACCTCGAAGCCATGGTGCAGCGCGATGCCAAGGCAGGCGCGTCGCGCACCGTGATCGTAGGGGAAGCCTGGAAACTGCTGCAGTGCGCCATGAACGAAGACGGGGACGACGCGCCAGCTCCGCTTCCGCTCGTTCCACCAGGACCGCCGCGGGCCACCATCCCCTACCTCACTGAACCCTGGTACTGCTGATCTGAACCCACCAGCGGGCAGTTGGCCTGCTTCTAGTCCCCGGGGAGAACACGCCGGATGGCCAGGACCAGGAGATCATCGTGCAGCAGATGGAGCAGTTCTTCTTTGGTGAGGGCGCGCTTCCGCCCAACTTCGTATCCCAAAAAAGCAAGAGTTAATCTAAGCTCGGCCAGGCACATGACCCAGGGGATAAAGTTCCTCGTTCCTCAGGATCAATGCAGGGCTAAAGCCCCTGCCCCACCCACAAAAATGAGGTCTCCGTTACGCCCTACATCACTGGAAGGCTGGACGAGATTACGAAGCGCAGCATGCGGTGAGCTTCCCGGAGAGCACCTTCGACGTATTGCGGTGAGTCGCCACGCGCGAATATAAACCCCAGATAGCTTGATCCTTCTGGCAGTGGCACCAGTTTCTGCCGCAGCTTGGCTGTGATCTCGATTGCTTCGATTCCCGGTACCTGCGCGGCTTGCTCAAACTGCTCAACTCCTTTGTAGATCCCTTCCTGCGGGATGGGAATCATCATGACGCCGGAGCTGGCCTCCTCGCGTCCTAGGTGTGTGACCGGCTCATCGAGCGCGTGCCGAATAATCAATTCCTCCAGCGAGATTCCGTTCCCGAAGCGCAGACTTCGCGCACAGAGCCCCCCTATCGGACGCGCCGCGATCTCCAGGATCCAGTTGCACTTGCCGTTCACCCGCAACTCGGCGTGGAGCGGGCCATGAAACAGGCCGAGCGCGTCGACCGCCCGTTGCAGCGTCCGAGTGATTTCGGCCTGTATGGAAGGTTCGAGTCGCGACGGAGTGACGTAGATTGTCTCTTCGAAAAATGGCCCGACCAGTGGGTCCGGCTTATCGAAAATCGCCAGCACTTTCAACTTTCCTCGGTCGACCAGGCCTTCCACCGCGAGCTCCAGCCCGTCGATGTAGTTCTCCACCTGGATGAACTCGCTCGTCTCCTCACGCAAAACACCGACCTCCGGGCTGCGCAGAAGCTTCCGAATACGTTCGAACGCCTGCACAAATTCCGCGGGAGTATCGGCGCGAATCACACCACGGCTCCCGGAGAGCGCCAGTGGTTTGAGCACGCAGGGAAAGGTGATTTCCCCAGAAGCAACAACCGGGCGCGGATTCGAGCGCAAGGGAAATCTCTTGAAGGCCGGAACATTCAGCCCGGCATCCCGCAACCGCTCGCGCGAGCGGTATTTATCGCGGCAGATGTCGGTCGCTTCGGGAGGATGTCCCCGCAAGCCGAGTTTATGGCAGGCGCGAGCGCCGGTTGACGTGGGCCGATCGCCGATGGAGACGATCGCGTCAAGAGGATGGGACGCGGCGAAATCGCAGATCCTCTGCGCCGAGGCTTCGGGGTCTTCAAAGCGCAGGGGAAGAGCGCCATCCTGCCATGGGTCATCGAGCACGTGGCAGCGGTCCGTTCCGAAGGTGATGGACAGCCCCAACTTCTGTGCGGCCTCGATAAAGGCGCACGTCTGGTATCCCGTGGTCGTGGACAACACGAGAAGTCTTTTTTGTTGGGAGGCGCCGATCATAGCGGGGCCCGATCGCTGCAATCACTTTAGCAGCCGGGCCCAACCACTCGCCAGGTGCACATCGCAATGCGTCTTAGCCCAGCACTCCCACCGTGGCGCGAGCAGCCTGTTTGCCTAGCGCGGTTGTGACTTCGCGGCTGACGCGCTCCTTCGCTCGGAGCCTGGTCGAGTACTCGGAGGTCCCTCCTCCGGAATACGAGGGTCCGAAGAAGAACCAACCCAAAGGCCGCCACCGCCCAGCATGCTCCGAGTTGTTCTGACGGTTGCGCCGGCAGGCCCACCCAAGTAATCGATAGGCTGACGTATTCAAGCGGTACTTCCTCAGCGAAGCAAAGCAGGTTGTACCCTCTAGAATCGGTTGAAGATGATCACGAATTTGATGGCTTGGCTCATGCGTTTGTCCCCCGAGAATCACGGCGCTTACCAGAGACATCCTCGGGCAGAAATCGCAAGAGCACGACCGTATCCGAATAAAACATCTTCAAGACGGGACTCTTCCCAAATGACCGGGCCGTTCCAAAAACAGCGTTCGCCCTGATGGCTTCACTGTGATGAAACGCTACTCTGCAAATCGACTCCGACTTCGACATCGTCTCCGGCCACCCGAACAGGGAAACTCTCGACGCCTTGTCGGGCCGGCGGGGTCAACACTGAACCGGTTTTCACATTGAATCGGGAACCGTGCCAAGGGCAGATGACCTCTTCACCCACGACCATTCCTTCTGCGAGAGGGCCACCACGATGAGGGCACGTATTCTCGACCGCATAGTAGCTTCCGCCCACATTGAAGACAGCGATGCGACGCCCACCGGCTTCTACGAGCTTCCCTCCCTCCAAATCCTCGAACTCTGTTCTGCTACCCACTTTCACGAACTGAGTCATGGCAGTTCTCCTCCCGTGAGAAATTCTGGCTGCTAACCTGGAGAGTCCATAGCTTAAAATTTGACATCAAAACCATTAGACTCGCTAAAGGAACAAAATTCAAAGAAGCAGAGCTCGGGGCTAACTTGGCCCCCTTACTCCCGAGTGACGAGCAATCCGGACTGCGACCTGAAAGCTGTTGGAATGATTGTCTGACAAGGAGGAAATCGATCAGACCGTGCGTCCCATCGCACATAGCCTACGAGGTTGGAGCGGCGAGGCAACAGACCGTTCGAAGCCCTCGGACATTGGACCCACATTCGTGAGAGTGGCACCGAAACCGCGTGAGGCCACGGTGTATCTGCCAGCATAAGGTGGAGAGGGGCTAGGCTTGGTAGCAGGGTCAGAATACACAAATGTTCGTAAGCGTCGTTAGCCCGAAAGAGCCTAAAATGCTGCGCGGCTCTTCTTGCAGTGAGTACCGAGGCTTCCGGGTTCTCGGTCATGGGTAAACAACACTGCCGGCGTATAGAACAGACCTAACCTATCGTGTCATTCCCACGGAACAGGGTAAATCCACATCGCTCCCCGCAAGGGGAAAGTGCATCGCAAGATGGACCGATGGCGGTGGGGATAACAGATGAGGGAGAAAGCGAATGCCACTCTGTAATGGAGCGGATATCGGTTGCGTTAGTCACACTGACAACATCACCGGACGCGAAAAGCGGGCAGACTTCCCTTTATGGTGCTTCACACGAGAGAACTTGACTAATCGGCTCATGAGGCAAAGCAGATGACGACAGCGCAAGCTGTTGGTGCGGTCTCACGCGAAGCGGCGGAATGGTACGCCATCGATTGGCGGGCCACAACCGCAACGTTCGCCGACTCCAAGTGCGTATCGTGCAGGCAACGAAGGAAAGCAGATGGGGCAGGGTGCGAGCCCTGCAACGTTTGCTGACCCACTCGTATAGCGGCAAAGTTCTCGCCGTTCGACGAGTGACGGAAAACAATGGCAAGAAAACCCCCGGGGTGGACCAAGAAATTTGGGACACACCAGAGAAGAAAACACAGGCAGTACATGCACTCAAGCGTAGGGGTTATCAGTCTCAGCCCCTGCGACGTGTTTACATCCCAAAGTCGGACGGCAAAACGATGCGCCCGCTCGGAATTCCCACGATGAAGGATCGAGCGCAGCAAGCATTGTATCTGCTCGCACTCGCGCCCGTTGTGGAAACCACTGCTGATAAAAACTCCTATGGGTTTCGTCAGCAGCGGTCCTGCGCCGATGCGATGGAACAGTGTTTCAAAGCACTGAGAAGCGCAAACACGCAGTGGATTCTGGAGGGCGACATCAAGTCCTGTTTCGACAAGATTTCACACGATTGGCTTTTGGCTCACGTCCCGATGGACCGAGTCATTCTCCAAAAGTGGCTGAAATCTGGGTACATGGAAAAACACGTCCTTCACGATACGACGGACGGGACTCCACAAGGTGGAATTATCTCTCCTGCGCTCGCTAACTGTGCGCTGGACGGACTTGAACGACTCTTGCGGGAAAAATATCCAGCAGGAAAACGTCTCAAGTCCCTCGGAGGTGAAAAACCGTGTGTCAATCTCGTCCGATACGCGGATGACTTCGTCATCACCAGTAAATCGAAAGAATTACTGGAAGGAGAAATCAAGCCCCTGGTCGAGCATTTTCTGCAAGAACGAGGTCTTGAACTCTCTCCGACGAAGACCGTCATTACGCACGTGGAGCACGGCTTTGATTTCCTCGGACAAAACGTGCGCAGATATCCTAACGGGAAACTGCTCATCAAGCCTTCCAAGAAGAATGTTAAAACCTTCCTGGATGGCATCCGACGAACCATCAAAGCTGCACATGGCGTGTCTGCCGCCGACTTGATCGATCAACTCAACCCAAAGATTCGCGGTTGGGCCAACTATCATCGGCACGTGGTGAGCAAACGCACGTTCGGACGCGTTGATCACTCCATCTTCTCAAGTCTGTGGAAATGGGCACGACGAAGGCACCCGAACAAAAGCCCGCGCTGGTTCAAACCGAAATACTTTGCCCAGCGCGGGAATCGGGACTGGTCCTTCTTCGGTGAAACCTGCGATGACGAAGGACAGACAAATAAAGTCTGGCTGTACTACGCCAAGAGCACTCCCATCAAACGGCACGTCAAGGTCAAAGGCGAAGCTAACCCGTACGATCCAACCTATGAAACCTACTTCGAAGAACGGGAAGGGGCTCACATGCTGGAAACGTTTCGGGGTACCCGCACTCTTCGCTATCTCTGGTATGAACAACGTGGACTCTGCACGCTGTGCCATACAAAAATCACCCGGATCACCGGCTGGCGGCTTCATTACTGCGTCTCCCGTGTGATGGGTGGTTCGGCAGGTGCTACCAACCGCGTTCTACTTCATCCCGAGTGCCATGACCGGGTTCATCGTCAACGTCTTTCCGTTTCGAAACCGCGTCTCCTCTAAAGAGGCGTTCGAAGGGCTTGAGCTGGGTGAAGGGAAACCTTCACGCCCAGTTCTGAGAGGGCCGGGCGGCCGCAAGGCCGCCTGGCTACTCGGTAGTTGATTGGAAAACGACTTATCGGCTGTGAGTGTCGCCAAAACTAAGTAGATGTACACAGCATGACCCGAAGAACGCTACGCCGAGGTACACGGAGTCTATTCCATTTTGCCGGCGGCCGGACCCACGGCGGTCGCCTGCTTGGTCTTGGGGTCAATGCCGATCAGCGCCACTCCGCCCACTCCGCCGCGGCTGACGGTAACCACGTGGCCGCGAGCCCTCAGGTCAGCCTGCACTCCTTCGGGCAGGGTGTTGGGAACAGACAGGCTGCCCAGGGTGGCGCGGTCCTGGCCGAAGGAGCTGATGAAATGCGTCGGTGGAGAAGCGCGGTGCCTTAAACGCCTCCTCGGGACTCATGCCGAATTCCACGTAGTTGAGGATGACCTGGATGGCTGCCTGATCCTGTTGGTCGCCGCCCGCTACCGAGATCGCCATCACGGGATGGTTGTCATGGAAAAGCAGCGTGGGGCTCAGCGTGATTCGCGGCCGCTTGCCGGGCTGAATGACGTTGGGAGTTCCCGCAAACGTGTTCAGGCTGCTGAGCCGGCTTCCGTGAATAATGCCCGTGCGTCCGGCCACGCCGGCTGTGCTCGACAGGCCGCTGGGAGTCGCCGCGATGACGTTCCCAAATTTATCCGTCACACACATGACGGTGGTTCCGCCATGCCAGGGGCCGGTGATGGTGGGCGGCTTGGTCGGTTTCATATTGTAAGGGTCGCCCGGCCGGAGCTCGAGAGATGCCTTTTTCGGATCGATCAGCTCGCGCCGCATTTCGGTGTACTGATCGGAAAGCAACTGCTGCATCGGCACTTTCGCGAAGTTCGGATCGCCGTAATACTCATCGCGATCCGCCAGCGCCAGTTTCTCCGCTTCAATCACGGTGTGGATGTAGTCCGCCGAATTGAAACCCATCTTCTTCAGGTCGAAGCCTTCCAGCAGGCGCAGCGTCTGTGAGAGATAAGGACCCTGCGTCAGCGGACCGGCCTTATAGACCGTGTAGCCACGGTACGTGGTTTTGAGCGGATCCACCACGGGAGTTTTGTGCGCGGCCAAATCCGCCTTGCGAAGGAAACCGCCCTTTTCGATATACCAGGCTTCCAGGGCGTCGGCGATGTCGCCGCGATAGAAGCGGTCGGAGACGGCTTGCAGTTTCTGCTGCCGCGTACCTTTCGCGGCCTTTTCGGACTCCACCAATTTGCGAAAGGTCACCGCCATATCCGCCTGCCAGTTCACGCCGGTTTCGATCTTCTTCCCGCTGCCGGTATCGATATACCAACTGGGGCCGCCGGCGTCCAGAATGGCCAGCGTCGGCTGCACGACCTCGTCGAAGCTTTTGGTTCCGTAAAGTTTCAGCAGGGTGACGATCGCATCTATGGTGCCAGGCACGGCGGCTGCCTTGACGTCACCGTCCGGGATTCCGTGTTCCATGTACCAGGCGATCGCTTTGGGATCGCGAGGGGCCTCGCCTTGTCCCTCGAGCAGCTTCACGTTTTTCTGGTCGGCGCTGTAAACCAGAATGGGAATCTCTCCTCCCACGCAGAACGCGCCTACATAGGTTACGGACAGTGCCAGCAGAGTGGCGGCGCCTGCATCAGCGGCGTTTCCGCCCTGTTCCAGAATCTTGATGCCGGCCGCAGTGGCGGCGGGCTTGCCGGAAACAACCACGCCCTGACTGCCGGCGGCGACACTCGGTCCCCGCTCGGGTGACCGGCCTTTCCGGTGGCCTGCGGCCAAGCGAAGGGCGCGAGAAAAAGGAGGGAAGCGGCCGATATCGAAATGATCTTGCGCATAAGAGTTCAACTCCGTTGTAGTGGCTGGCACCCATTGCCGGCATGTCATCAAGGCTATATCAACTCTCTTATCCCGCGCTGTTTCCGCCATCGGGCGCGAGTGATCCTGCTGTTGATGGCCAGAACGGGTGCGATGAGAATTTTGCACACCGCCATTTCAATTGTGGATCTTAGGACCGCGCTTGAGTAACGGGCAACTCCGTCGAAAATCCGGTAAGGTGAGGCTTGCCGACAATCCTCTCTGAACACGCTAAGTAGGCTTCAAGACCAAGGCGCCCTGGCAGCATCCTCATTAGTGCGCCTCTTCCAAATTGTGGGACACTGCGTCATGCTCGCCCTGACAAGGCTGGGAGCGCTCAACGTCCTTCCACCGCTTGAGCTTGGTGGTGCGTCCAATGCCTGGATTGAAGCAGTTGCAGGGATCAAGGCTCTTATAGTGATGGATCAACTCCGGCTTGGCGTCATACAGATGGCCGAAGTTGTGTTCGGCTGGGAATTGCGCACCGCGAGCGTCCAACAATCTCCACATCTTGTGCTCGACTTCAAGGGACTTGTGACCCTTCCGGATAATGTAGTCCTGGTGGAAGACGTGACAGAAAAAATGCCCGTAATAGAGCTTGTGGAGAATCGAACGATCTATCTCTTCCGGCAAGGACTCGAACCAGTTCTGATCGTTGCGTCTGAGAGCTACGTCGAGTGCGACCATATCCTCGACATCGCCGGAATGGACGGCTTGGTACCTGACACCTGCGCCAGCGGCTGCAAAACGGTGCAGAAAGGCTCTTTCGCTTTCGCCTTGCGTGCACTCGAAGAAGTCCCCTTGTGTCGAAGGAAACCGAGATTCGAGAAACAGTCGGGCGTCGTTGATACCACCTGCAGACATCTTCAGGAGCAGGTGGTGCTCGTATTTATCTCGATAGTCCTTCATTCTCTTGGGCAAGTGATTTGGGAAAAGTCGGCTGATTCCGCGCATGATCTTGTCGCTCAGCATGCACGGAACAAATTTGATACCGCTGGCAAAGCCGTCGAACCAGCCCTTGAAGGCGAACAACCTGGGCAGCCAGCCCGCTCCCAGATACCGGATGGTCAGAAAGATATCCTTACCGTACTTTTCAGTGATATCGAACGCACCGCGGTGTATGTACTCGGCATAAACCGGCAAATCTTTGAAATGAGCAAGCATGTGACAGCGGATCTCGGTGAGTTCGGTCGGGTTATTCGTGCCGATGTAAAAGAGTTTGGTTTGCTCGTCTTTGGCAAAAGTATCGAGGCGAACGGCGAAAATCATCACCTTCCCGGCGCTGCCTGAGGCTTCGTAAAGTCGTTTCGAGTCCGCGTTAAAACGCGCGGGGGTATCGGCAGCGAAGTCGAGGACATGTTGCGCGTAGTCGTGATCGGAGGCGGAACCACTCGAGTTGTAATCGATGTCCGATTCCGCAAAAGTATCGTGATCGAGTTTGTCTAGAATTTGTTCAGGATCGGTGCCTAGGTTAACTCCTAGATGATTTACGAGATGAATGGCTCCAGCCTCATCGACACGCGCGAAAAGAGCGAATTGTGTATACGCTGGCCCACGACGAATAAGGGCGCCGCCCGAATTGTTGCAAATTCCGCCGACTACCGAAGCGCCGATGCAAGAAGATCCAATCACTGAGTGCGGTTCGCGACCCAATGGCTTCAGAGCTTTCTCGAGTTGCATAAGAGTGGAACCCGAATGGCAGATGACCTGGCGTCCTTCGTTAATCAGGCGGATTCTGCTGATCCGATTCGTACTCACGATGACGATGTCGCGATCATAGTCGCTGCCATCAGGCGTCGACCCTCCGGTGAGGCCCGTATTGGCAGCTTGCATGATGATGATCTTGTCGGACGCCAGACAGGCCTTGAGCACTCTCCACTGCTCAACGAGGTTCCTGGGCCGAACGACCGATAACGCAGGACCGTCCCCAAACCGGAATCCCTTTCGGTACCGAAGCGTGCTTTCAGGTTTGGTCAGCACGTGGCGAGAACCGACGATCGACTTCAATTGTTCGATGAACTGCCTCTTGTCAGGTGTTACGTTGTTGCTTTGCGGGCTGATAACGACTGGGCTGCTTGCCATAGAGGTGGCTCCTCGCCCTTCAAAAGGCTCGATGATGTTTTGAGGCTATTCGGAGAATCCGTAGGGGCCGTCATTTCATTAGGCAAAATGGTAGCATCTGCTCAAAAAAGGTGATACTGGCTGTATCACCGAGTAGCCGGACGGGATTGCTCCCGTCCAGCCCTCTAAGAACTGTGCATGAAAGTTTCCTCTCACACAGCTCAAGCCCTTCGAACGCCTCTTTCGGGGAGACGCGGTTTCGAGACAGAAAGGCGCTGGCGGTGAACCCTGTCATGGCACTCCGGATGAAGTAGAACGCGGTTTTCTGCGCTTGGTGAGCCACCCATCACGCGGGGAACGCAGTGGTGAAGGCGCCAACCCGTGATCCGAGTGATCTTGGTATTGCACAAAGCGCAGAGCCCGCGTTGTTCATGCCAGAGAAAACGAAGGGTACGAGCACCCCGAAACGTTTCCTGCATATGGGTTCCTTCACGTTGTTCGAAGTAGGATTCATAGGCAGGGTGGTAGGGGTTCGCGTCACCTTTGACTTTAACGTGTCGTTTGATGGGTGTGCTACAGGCGTGGCGCAGCCAAACTTGGTTTGGCCGCCCCTCGTCATCACACGTTTCACCGAAGAAGGACCAGTCACGACCACGACGCGACGCAAAGTACTTCTGTTTGCGCCAGCGCGTGTTCTTGTTCGGGTGTCTTCGTCGTGCCCATCGCCACAGACTAGAGAAGATTTCGTGATCAACGCGAGCGAACATGCGTTGACTCACCACGTGCCGATGATAGTTGGCCCAGCCCCTGATTTTGGGGTTGAGCTTATGGATCAGATCGGCGGCCGACATGCCCAGCGCCGCTTTGATTGTCTTCCGGATGCCGCCCAGGAAGGTTTTAATGTTCTTCTGGGAAGGCTTGATGAGCAGTTTCCCGTTGGGGTACTTGCGCACGTTTTGTCCGAGGAAATCAAAACCTTTCTCCACGTGGGTGATGACCGTCTTCGCAGGAGAAAGCTCCAGCCCTCGTTCGTGCAGAAACTGCTCAACGAGGGGCTTAATTTCTCCTTCCAGTAGTTCTTTGGTTCTACCGGTGATGATGAAGTCGAGTAGCGGAGGGGAATCGCACCCCTCCGCCCTCACAGAACCGGACGTGAAGCTCTCGCCTCATCCGGCTCCTACGATCCAGCATCCGGCAGTACCCCTTGCTCCCAATGAGCAAACAGAGTGCGGTCTCGCCGCGCGATGCGCCCCAGCCAGTGCATCGACGCGCGTTCGCGCCGCCAGAATCGTCTGTATTTCCGTCGCGCCCAAGCAGCAAGGGCTTCTTCATCGAGATGGCGAAGGACTTGAACACATTTCGAGCGGTAAAACCGGCCGTAATAGTTCATCCAGCCACGTACTGCGGGGTTCACGAGCCGCGCCAGATCCTCCAGATGCTGGTTGTTACGAGTGGAGGCCATCCGCCATTCTCGGATAGTTGCACGTATCGCTTTGGCAGCTTTGGTGCTCATTGCTGGCAGAAAGCTCACAAAGTGCTTTCCCCAGCGATTCTTTGCCCGCCGAGGTTGGAGGTGTAACCCAGAAAGTCGAACTTTACCGGTCCCGACTTCCCAGGTCGATCTTCCAGTTGTCATCCTTGCAGTAAACGATGCGAGTCTTTGTTGCATTGAGCTCAAGACCGCACTGCAAGAAGCGACCTCGGATGGCTTCCAGTACCTCCCTGGTCTGCCGCTCGCTCCTGCAGTGGACGATTGCATCGTCCGCATAGCGCTCGAACTGGACATGCGGGAACGTCCCGCTGCATCCAGAGATCGAACGCGTAATGCAGGAAGAGATTA
>CAWBJB010000013.1:0-95041 GCA_963788945.1 Terriglobia bacterium
GCTTCACCCACCTTCTCACTCTGGTCAAGATAGCGGATTTGACGACGCGCCGAAGTCGTCAGCTCCTTCAGTTCAGCAAACGTGTTATCAAATTCCGCCCAGGCGTAGGGGTGAAGCTCGCAAACGACCTGCGCATCGCTCTCAAGAAGTTTTTTTCCGCCCTTCAGGATACGTATTTCTGCACCTTCCGCATCGATCTGACCCAACGAGGCTGGGGTAGATTCGTTTCCAGCAGGTAGCCATCAAGCGATACGAGGCGTACTCGGATTTCTTCGGACTTATGCTCGCTGGAGAAACTCGACCCCAGAACGCGCCAAGGATGATTGCTAATTGCCACCCCGGCTGAACAACACCCCCTCGCCCGCGGCGTCTGAGACGGCGCACGATTCAACGCGCGGCCGCTTTATGGCGGGGTTGAGACTGAGATTGTGTAGGAGGCGTTCACGCGCATAGGGATCCGGTTCAAAGGCTACGACCTGACCGCTCTGCCCGCACAGGGCCGCCATAAGGATGCAGTACTGACCTGCGTGCGCACCGATGTCGACGGCAATGTCACCCTCCCTCAGGGTGTCCCTGAATAACTGGATTTGGAGGGCGTCGTACCGTGAAATCCCGTTACTTGAGTTGGCATAATGCATCCGGATGGGCCTTGTACCGGGCATAAACCGAAGTGTCTGCCCCGAAATCCTGTAGGGCTCTCCACGCTTGCCATAGACCACCTGCTTTGCGAGAAGCAAAGCCTTGTGATGGAGATTCGCCATAAGGGGAAGGAAAGCTGTCGCCATCGGATTTCCTTGCTCCTTCGCCATGCGGAAGTTACCCAGAGATTGTCGAGCCACCCTGTTTACCGCCGGTAGTTAGCCCAGGTGATCCCCCATCTGACCACCTTGACGTGGGTTACCGAAGAAAGACGGAAGCGCGCCCCGCGACCCCCAGCGTGCTTCGAAACGCTCTCCGCGTAAGCCACCGCTCGCCACCGATTCCCGTTCACCAGTTCGCCAGACACCAGCCCCCTGTTGAACAAGGTAATCAGGTCTTCGCGGCCTCAACATAAAGACTCTCTGACTGCCGCTCAGGCGTGTCTGGAGGCATCGCCGGATCCGAGGACGCTCCGAAGCTCATTTGAGTGACTCTCGAGAACCCAACGCTCCGTAACAGCTGTATTAATGTCTCAGCGTCGTATGCATACTTGTGCTCGCCATTCTGCCTAAAGATCGCATTAATCAGCTCCATCTTCGTGGAGTAGAGGTCTTGAAGCCAGTAGTCGCGATAATAGTCTCCTTCCTTGGTAAGCGGGCGCAGCTTCGCAAGTCCCTCCCAATCATCACTTGCAAAGAGCTTTAGATACCGCGCCGCATCCGGCACGACGATTCTCAGAACGCCGGTATCGCTCAAGCACGTCCGACAGTTCTGAAGGAATTTCCGAGCTTCATCGCGGTACTCGAGATGTTCAAGGAAGTGCTCCGTATAGATTGCTGCGACAGACCCGTCTCTGAAGGGCAGTCCCTTTCGGCAGTCCCAGTACTCGATCCGGGGGTCGGCAAGTAGGTCGAGGTTGACCCACCCATTTGTCGGCCGTCCTCCGCATCCCACATTCACTCTTATCCGATCCATCTCCCGATATCTTTTCGCGCCGGCAAGGTCATTCGCGGCAGATTTCAACGACGTCCGCACCTCAAAAGCCATCTGGCCTAACAGACGGTCGGGGAATGTGCGCTGCAAGCGTCGCTTCAAGAGGTCTTTCAATGGTGAAAGCATCAAGCCAACACTTTGGTATTGAGGCTTGAACCCTTGTCCGCATCGATGTCTTCGGCGACATCTGGGAACAATAGAGCCAGAAACCGCTGAGCCACGGCTTTCGGAGAGTAGTGCGTCTCCGCCCACTGTCTACCCGCAAGGGCAACGCGCTCAAGCAGAGAGGGCTCTTCCCGCAGGCGGTCTACGAAATTCTCCACGCGAGAAAAGTCGACGCCGAAATAATGCGTGCCTTCTTCGGGCATGACCGGAAGTTGCACGCCGTAATGGCTAAGATCAATGTTTATGGTCGCGCATCCCGCCGCCAGAGCCTCCCAAAACCGAAAGCTGTCGCAGCCGACGGCTCTGGGTGGACGCGGGTCGAACCAGCCAAGACTCTGAAAAAACATACGGCGCAGTTTGGCGCGATTTCCTCCCACGATGTATTGCTCAGGGCGGGAAGGCATCGACGGAATCAGGTCTCCACAAAAGCAGGCGACCGCCTGAGTTTGTTTGAGCCTCTCATAGTAGCTTCTACTGAACCGACCGCCTGTCTGCCGCCACATTAATGCTTCATAGGCATCCGTGGGCTCGACCAACAGATTGTCGGTTCTTCGATCGAGCGCTAGCAGGCTTTCTATTTTTGGTTCCAATCGGGTGCGCGACAAGACACGAGCTCCATATTGAAAAGGGTGCGACGCACCGAAGTTGACCAAAAGCGCGCGGCGTCGAGCTCCAAACGGCAGCGCTCCCTTGGTGGCTTCAATAATCCGATTGGTCCACCCATACGCCCAGGGACGCATGTTTTCTGGGTGCCAAACTCGCCGATTGAATTTCGATCTCAGGATGAAATCGAACTGTCTATATTCCGGCTCCCACGAAATGGTGCGATAGCCATCATTATTGTCCATATAGACAGTGACGTATTTTCTATTTTTCTTGAAAAGACCTGACGGAAGGGGCTGTCGGCGCAGATCAAAGGTCCCCATTCTCACCCATTGAGGCCAGGTATAGCTGACAACAACCACGTCGCAGTCCTCGGGCGCGACTTCTGAGTGATACTTCAAGAGGTAATCGTTAGAATGAGGGGATTGAAGCCAGTAATCACAGTTCGAAAAGTATTGGATCCCTAAGTGTTTCAGCCCTTCCGCAAGGGCGATAATATCTTCCTGCAGATTTCCAGGCTCATCGCTACAAAAGAAATAGACACGTAGTTTCGTCATCGTCGCGCCATCTACAGGCGATTCGTCGTTAGTGAACGATCTAACAGTCGGCTTGAGATCAGGTGCACTTAAGGAATATTTCCGAGATTTAAACAGGTTATTCGTAAAGCACTTTGGCCAATGGCGCGTTAATGAATTTGCGAAATGACAGATGGGCACGTACCCGGATGCCGTCGATCCAATGCGTTAGGGCGTCTTGGCAACTTGCCACGATTCTGCGCGCGCGCCCGAACGGAAGCCGCTGATAGTAGGTCCTTTCAAAATATTTGAGCAGATCTGCTCCGACCATGTCTCGCTGGCGCACCTTTTTCATCCCCGCCCAATGAATAATGATGGGCGCTGCCGCCCGCTCCGAGACTGTCTTTGCGTCGAGTCCCTGCAAATCATAGCCAGGCCAACGCATGATCGCTCGACATTCAACACGTAGGTCATCGAGAATCACCTTTTGATTGAGGACATAATTCAGTATGCCTTGATCGCCGGGGAAGAAGCATTCCGGATGGCGAAGCTTGCGGGGGAACGTCCACTCGAGCCATGGCTCGAAGTCATCACGTTTCAAAACACCAGAGGTTCCTAGCCATTGACCGGAGTTGAACACAAAGAGTGGCGGTTGGGCTGCGGGATCGACTTCACGCACCTTCCGCCAGTCATAATAGCGCAGCTTCAGGTTTTCCGCGGAATACCGCTCGTTATCGACAAGAAAAGGCGCGTCGGAATCGTCCCAATCATTGAGGATCGGTCCCGTTAACGCGGTGTCCGAATCGAGCATGAGAAATCTTTCGCCGGGCGACCCAAAGAGCGGCTCCAGCTTCACAAGTCCCCAGCCATAGTCACCTTGCGGAACGTCAGCAATCCGGACGCCCCAATTTCGCTGCAACTCCTGCGCCAGCCTGCCCTGCAGGCGACCGCCCACGAGGAGCCGAATGGGAATCTCGGAGTGAAAGTAGCGTACGCTCGCAACACATATGCGAGTGAAGCGGGCGTCGAGTTTGGATGCTGCAATATAAACACAGTCAATCATAGAGCGGCTTGGATCTACATCGAGAGTCACCGGCTTGCTTCTTCCGGACCGACTCGACAATCTCGACAGCCCGCCCGGCGCGGCTTTAATCGATATCCAGAAGCGATCTAGTGAGCGTTAGAGTCGAGAGAGATATTCTCGCTGGGCGGGCCAAACAGTCGTCCACGGGCTCCCAGTCGTATTCATTCCGCGGCGTGACGGCAATGGCTTAACAGTCTGCAGATTTTATATTCGTAGTGCCTTCAGGAATTGTGTTTTGCACGAGCAATAGGTTCGACCACAGTGCCAAAGCACTCGGTCGCTGGTATGACATATAAAGATAGGGGTCACTTGAAGTGGGATCGTTAGTAAGACAATCGCTATGCTGAGTGGAGTCTATTGAGCGACATCATAAGAACGAGGGGCTAGTGTGCATGAAGAACACTAAAAAGCCGGCTGCTCCAAGCCGTGGCCAGCTAATTTAAGTTTGGCGGAAACGGGCACACCGAGTCGGTAAAGTGGTCGATCAATACCGACCTCACCGTTCGATCGCAGCACGTCGAGGTTTGCGGATTCTTTGATTGTTTGCCAACGTCTTCAGGAAATTACGCGAGAAGGACCCAAGGCTTGCTTCTTTCGGACCGACTCTACAATCTCGACAACCCGTGCCACCGCGCGGCTCGTGTCGTCTTCGTCCATGGAGAAGAGCGGACATGCCGCACGCTTCAGGCGCGCTGGGTCGATCTGCAAAGCGCGGTCGACAGCATCGTAGAAGTCTTCGGGGCGTTCGGCATAGAACATCACGCCTGCATCTACGAACTCGCGGAAATTTATGAGCCCGGTCTCGCTGATAAAAATCGTAGGCTTTCCGAACGCCAAGGCCTCATTTGCACAAGTCGACTCGACGGTAACGTGTAGGTCCACCTCCAGTAGTAACGCGTAAAGCTGCCACTCCGTGGCATTGTGGCACCGAACCGTCACCCGGGCAGAGCAACCGAGCTCTTGTTCCATTCGCTGCCGATCTATCAGCTCTCGTGGATGGCTGCGGACCAGCCATGTCCAATTCCTCGGGGATTTTGCAATAGTGTCCTTCAGGTATCGAAGGCAACGGCTCGCCGGACAGGTGAGGGTCACGAGGATTGATCGTGAACATCCTTCTAGTAGCCTTCTCACTTCTAAGCGTGCTGTCTCTAAATGTGGGTCCGTATTTGAAAGCCATCGACGGATCCAAGGATTTCCGCCCCGCACGACCTCCTGGTAAATCCGGTTGGTCTCGTGGAAAAGGGTTTCAGTGCGCGCGCCCCAGACCCAGAAAATATCCGGCCGTCCTGGCCAGCCGTCTGGGGGTGCCCTATGCCAACAGTGATAATAGCTGTGGGTATGTTCTTGGATGCCGTGCTGTATATCCATCACAGGAATGCCTAAACGATGGGCAGCAAGGGCGGCTGCGAACATGGGACCGTTGCACCAGTTGTCCAGAACAATCAACCCCGGCATCGCTCGACGCAGCCACCGCTCGAGAACATGACTCATGGGGAGCATGGACGCTAGATTAGCGAACAAACTCTCCCAACTGAGACGCTGCTCAAGCTGCGCATAATAGAAAGAGGCGAACTCAGGGAACCAATCGGGTTCCGATGGAGAAGCGTTAAAACGGTCCATCGCATCAGCAAGGGCCAGTTCCGCTCTGAGTGGTGGAACCACATTCGCCGACGACCTGGCGGCAGGCGATGGCTGATCTTGCCATTGCCACACCTGGCACCGGAGTCCAGACTCCTCCAGCAAGTCCGCCAATGGACCCGTGGCGTAATGGACCCATGTCCCGCCGACCAATTGAAAGCGTTCACCACCTCCAAAAATAAGAACGTCACACGAGCGCGTCGGAGCGAGCGCCGTCCCCTTCTTGACGTCCCATACCCACCGGACATAATCTCGAAGTAGCCGCGAATAAAAATTGAAGCCACGAGTCAGCCAACTACCCGCTGCTTTTTCGACGCAGGGAAAGGCGAGAAGATTCGTGGCTGCACCCGGGACGTTACGCGCTATTTGGATGTCGCCCGCGAGCGTCGCTCTCAAAATGGGCCATATCTGCCAGCCGAGTGCCCAGTAGTCCTCCACGGCATGAGTTGCCTCGTAGTCAGCCATCAGCTCGGCTATCTCGGCCTCACTGATAGAGCCACGATTGGCGGAAGTCAAATTGACACCAGCAACATTCACGTACTGATGGTCTCCTTCATCTCTGCTCGTACGGTGTCCGTGAGAGCGCAGACGTCAGGTGCGCACAATGGCAATCTTTTGGTTGAGATGCTGCTTTGGATAGTGTAGTGGGAGAATGCAATGAACCTTAGCATTCCGTTGCCATACCAAGCTCACAGTCTTCGAAGATGCTCAAAAGTCCTCATCTTCTGCGCGGAGGCTCGGACACCTTCCGATAAGCGGAGATGTCGGTGGGCCCGAAATTGCGTCCCATACGCTCTCATCTTTCCCACCTCTTCCTGTTGGCGGAGCCGCGCTCATGACTTGGCTATCAAATTCCAATCCAGCGGCGTGCCCCGTTCGATATCGCATGCGGCCCGTTTCGCCAGAACCTGGGGCAGGTGTCGAGTGTGCAGACCGTATCCTGGGCGAATTGAGCGGACATTCCCCCCGGTGAAGAGGTCTCCTTGCCTTATGTCATGGACAACAAAAAGGGAGCGCCGGAAGACACGACTCTTTTCCTCGCTCACGCTGACTCCGAAGTGAATTTCCCCCAATGCTCTCTCCGCGGTACGAACCGCGTCCACCATGGCCTTGAACTCTTGCGGTTCCAGGGAAAATTCGCTATCGGGGCCCTTTAGCGATCGCGACAGGGTTATGTGCTTTTCAACGATACAGGCACCCAACGTCACCGCAGCGACCGCCACCGCGGTCCCGAGCGTGTGATCGGAGAGACCGGCAGGAACTCCGAAGCGGTTCGCCAGCTCAGGGATGGTGCGCAGATTCATATCGTCAGGGCGTGGCCGGATAGGCGCTCGTGCACTTCAACAACGCAATCTGGGTTGCACCTGCCTGCCTCGCAGCCTGCACTGCCTCCTCAATTTCCTCGACCGTAGCCATGCCGGTGGACATGATCAGCGGCTTGCCGGTGCCCGCGATCTTCTGGATCAGCGCAATATCTACCAGTTCGAAGGAGGCCAGCTTGTGCGCCGGGACATTCATCTTCTCCAGGAAATCCACGGCGCTGTCGTCGAAACGGAGTCGAGAAAAGATCCAGGCCCAGATCGTTGGCCACCTGTTTGAGCTTGGGCTGCCAATCCCAGGGCGTATAGGCCTCGCCGTACAGCTCGTGCAGCGTGCGGCCATCCCAAAGCGTGCCCCCTCCGATGCGGAATTGTTCGCGATCGCTCGCGATCGTCATGGTGTCCGCAGTGTAGGTCTGCAGCTTGACCGCATCCGCACCAGAGTCTTTGGCGGCCTGAATGATGCGAACCGCCTGATCGAAGTCCTGGTTGTGATTGGCGGAGAGCTCAGCAACAACGTAGACGGGGCAGCCCGGCCCGACTCGGTGTTCGCCGATGTTCAAGCGAGTGGTCATCATTAAGGATTTCTCGGGCGGACCGAACGTACTAGTTCAAAAGCCTCCGCCGCCTCGCATCCCACCACGGTTCCCCAACGTACAGCATTGGCGCGCAATGCTTCCGGCGAGCGGGGATGGGGAAATTGTCGGGTTTCGCTGTCATAGCAGGCAAGGCAGGCAAGCTTCGCTTCCAGCGTGGCGCTTACGTCCACGAAGGCATTGGCGCGAAAAACGGGTTCCAGCCGCTGAAACGCCCACTCTGTGGACGATGGTACTTCAAAAGCGTAAATTTCGCGGACACTCTGACCGGGCAGGGGACGAGTCGCGGTGAGCACCGCCCTATGCACGATGCCGTGGTCAATGTTCAAGTCGCCGGGATGATGGGTATAGATCACCTCCGGTTGGAGCTTCTGTACCAGGTCTTCCAATAGCTTCACGATATCCAAAAGGGGCACAGTATCCAGACGATTATCGGGGAGATTGAAGAGCAGAACGTCTTTTGCTCCCACCTTGGCGGCGGCGGCGTGAGCTTGCTGGTGAAGGCGGGTCAGCTGTCCCGAGTGCGCGTCATTTCTATTTGAATGACGCGAAGTAATTCCCTCGGCTATGATCGCAATGTGCACCGCATGGCCTTCTCGAGCCAGTCGGGCCATGGTTCCGCCGCAGCCCAGCACTTCGTCATCGGGATGCGCGGCGACTACCAAGACTTTCATCTCCGAGTTTCCCCGCCAGCTCGGATTTGAGTGATTTTCACATCGGCAAGAATTCGCCCGTCGTACAAGGCGGAGCGGCTGAACTCGAAGCGAAAGCCGGCATAGTTGAGAAACGCATGGGGATAACCGTCGGCATCGAGCATGCGAATCCAGTCGTGGACCTCCTGCAATGAGGCCGGGCTGCGGATCTCGCTTTCTTCCGGTTTCCTGCGTTTGAAATTCACTGCTCCCCCTTGCTGCGATTTGGGCTCCAGCCTTTCGCGTGTGAAGCGTTCGATCATTCTTGCGGACAATTGGGAGGCACGCAGATAAATTTCTTCCGCATTTCCCTCAAGCGACAGAGATTCCTTAAGGTAAACCGGACCGGCATCAAATTCGTTGCTCATTCGCAAGGCGGTCAGCTTGGTTTCGCGATGTCCGCGAACGATGAGGTTTTGCAATGGACTTCCGCCGCGACCGTGGGGGACATCCGTCATGTGAAAACAGACACACTCGAAGTTTTCGATAATTTCCCGAGGCACTTTCCAGGACCAATGGAGAAAGAAGAGATAACGGGGCGCGAATTCGCGGACCCGAGCGGCGGAAAACTCGTCCGGTGATCCGATATAACTCCATTCGCCAGGCAGCGTCGCCAGTGCTTCGTCGTACACACGGCGGTTCCACGACTTGCATCCCAGCACGAGGTAAGCCTTTCGCCGGGATTGTGCATTCCGCATCGTCGCACAAGCGGTCAGTTTCATTTTGTGCCGCTCCGGTCGCGCTCGTAGTGCACCGCTGCATTTCCTTTCACGTGCGTGGCCCCAACATTTCTGAAGTCAGCTCTCTCAAACGCCCTCGCTGAGGCCCGATTTTCCGCCTTTACGAAACCGTGCACGCGAACTAAATCCGTCTGTTCGAAAGCAGCTTGCACGGCTTTCTCAATCAAGCGAGCGCCCAATCCAGAGCCTCGTCTCTCCGGGGTTATGCTTATGTCGATGTCAGCCTCCCGACTGTTCGTCCTCTCAAATCGCACCTGTCCGACGGGAACTCCCTGCTCATCGGTTCGCGATCAGCATCAGAATTCCTTCATCGCCAAGCTTCTTGGTGAACCACTCACGATGTTCGCACCACGGAATCGGATGGAAGAGAACGAGGCGGATCGAACTTCCGGTTCGTTGGCCCATTCCCACAGCAGCCGACAGTCCGCTTCCTCCACCCGCCTCAGACCGAGGTTTGCGCCTTGTATTGCAGAAATCACGCGTTCGGCGCCGAAGCCATCCACCAGACTTTTCGGCCTCGCTCGGACATCGCCACCCTTCGCTCCGTGGAAGCAAGAAGCGGTTTCAGCTGGGCTGCAATGTTCTCCGCCGTGACCTCCCGACTGCTACCCGCGTGAATCGCGATGCCTTGACGGTCCAATTCCTGGGCCACCGGGCGTCTGGTTCTCGGCTACATCGATCAGCACCGCCGGCAGTCCGAGGAAGCACATCTCCCAAGCAGGTGATGCCTGCGGCCGAGATCGCCACGTCGGCGTCGGCCATGAGGTCGCGGCATGTCAGAAGCGTTTCTCAACAAACGGATCGCACTGCCCGCGCCCTGCGACCTCCCGTTCCAGACAATCGCCATGCGGATTGCTCCCGCCGACCACGACGGTGGCTTCCAGATCGTCTTCCGCGAGCAGCCGCAACGCATCAATGACGCGGAGTGTGACGTTGTCCGGATCGGTGCCGCCGACCGTCACCAGCACTTTGCGGCCGATACCGGAGCGATTTCCCGCTTCCACTCTCGCCACGGCTTGAACTCGCGCCGCAGCATGGCGTAGCGGGACCCAAGCAGAAGCCTGGTGTATAGGTTCCCGTTGTTGATAAACATCTTCGGTCGCATGCGCGTTCTGGTCTAGCACCAGATCGGCAACGTAGGCGCCAGCGTGGCCCGTGTCGTCTACTACCAGCAATTTCAGTCCGGCAGCCTTCAGCGCGCGCTGATACTCAACATCGAACTGGTAGCCATCCACCACCACCCAACTGGCATGATGTGCACCCGCGAGTTCCACCAACTGCGTCGCGTCCTGCGGAGATGCCGGGGATGCCCGTCACGGTGACAACTTCAAACTTCTCGGAGCGCACCCGTTCTTCCAGTGCCGGGCGTTGCTCTCTGCCATGGCGAAAGATGCACTCTCCGCCTTCGTCCTGCCAGGCCTGGGCCAGCGCCAGACAGCGCATGACATGACCGGTGCCCATGGCGATGCTGGCATCGGCGCGAATGATGAGAGTACCGGCCGGCATCAATGCTCGCGACACTGATTTCTGGAGAACCTGCGAGTTCAGCTCGGCGAGTTTGGGCTCGCGCTCCATCAGGCGAAGAACTTCCTGCCAGGAGAAATCGTCACGGTCCGTCGAAGCGGGAGTAGATCGCACGCAGCAGTTCGAGATCCTCACGCGTATCCAACGTCCAGCGATAGCGACTGTAGTCCACGCCGCCGCTTACCGAGGCCAGCCGGAAGATCTCGGGATGCTCGTACAAATACGGAGTTACATGTTCCCGCTGGTAAGGTTCGCGGGCCTCGCTCCAGGCCCGGTCGAGTGCGGCGACGGTGAAAACCTCGGTATCGAGTCCGCGAGGATAGGTACGGGGGAAAACGTTGCTGGCATAGTCAGCGTGCTCGTCCCTGAACACGCTAATCGTCTCATCGACCAGCTCTGCGATCAATCAAGGGACAATCCGAAGTGACGCGTACGACGGCATTCGGCGGCATTCGCATGCGCGCGCCTGATAGTAACGATCCAGCACGTCCTGCTCTGCTCCACGAAAGCACGACACCTGCAAGCGCTCGCATTCCGCGACGATCACTGTCGTCTGCTGGCTGCCGGGTCGTGGCCACCACCATCTTGTCGATTTGCACGGGACCGCTTCAGCCGACGTACCACTCGGGCCAGAACCGTTTCTCCGCCCAGGTCCATCAATACCTTGCCCGGCAACCTGCTGCTGCCCATACGCGCCTGGACGATGGCTACTGTATTCATGCTCGCTCGGACATCCCCGTCGAGAAAGAGCTGGATCGGTGCCCTCTTGCGAGACAGCAGAAACATGGAGTCAACGTTTGCATCCTCCAGGTAAGGTATCTGCTCCACGCGAACGGCATCGAGGTCATCGAAGAGATCGAGGTAGAGCCTGGCAAAGTCCGCTTTCCACAGCAGCGACTGATGACCTCGATAACGAACTTCCATCGGCTGCGGCGAATAGTATTCGAATCCCCAGATGAATCTTCCGGCGCAGCGATGGATTTCCCGCAGGGCTTGTGGAAGGTCGGTCGGCGCGATATGAATCAGCACGCCGGAGGTGAAGACGACATCGAAGAAACCATCAGGATACGGAATCTCAAACGCTGTCGCCAGCGCAAGTCGGGCGTTCTCCAGCCGGGCTGCGTGCCTTGCGCAAAGCGTAGTCTTGGATTTCGATCCCGTAAAGGTGCCGGAATCCCATTTCCCGCAACACACACAACTGGTTTCCCTCGTTGCAGCCTACCTCGAGGATGCGCGCGCCTCGTGGTAAGTCCGCCAGAAAACGCTGGTTGAGCTCTCGCCTGGATACGCCGTAGCTCTTGCGATAGAGCGCATCGAGTGCTTCCGGCGTCAGAGAATTACGGTCCGTATACGCACGTCCGAAATCGCTCCGCCAATGTTCTGACTGAACTGTCTTCATCGCCTTTGATCGCTCAACCCGCATCGCGGAAATGGCATATTACCTTCTCGACCGCGCGAATTACGTCTTCCACGTCCTGATCGCTCATGCCATGGAACATGGGCAAACTGATCAGCCGCTGGTAGGCATCCTCCGCCACCGGATATTCGCCGCCCCGGTAACCGAAGCGCTCGATGTAATAGGGGTGGCGATGCACCGGAATGTAATGCACGTTGACCCCAATATTCTCGGCGCGCAATGCCTGAAAGACCTCGCCACGGTCTGCCTTGAGTTTCACTCGATCAAGTCGAATTGGATAAAGGTGCCAAGCTGGATTGGCACTATTGCGAACCGCAGGAGGAACCACTTCAGGAACTTCACGAAATGCTGCCGTATAACGCGCCGCGATTTGCCTGCGACGCGACAGATTCGCCTCCAGCTTCTTCAATTGCTGGATGCCCAAGGCACATGCTATGTCGGTCAGACGGTAGTTGAAACCCAGCAGCACCATTTCGTAGTGCCATTGTCCCGCGCACTGGCGTTGGCGCGCGTCCCCGCTAATGCCGTGGTTGCGAAAGCAGCGGAGCGTTTCGGCAAACTTCGCGTTGTCGGTTGTGACCATCCCGCCTTCTCCGGTGGTGATGTGCTTCACCGGGTGAAAGCTGAAGATGGTCATATGCGCCAGGCTGCCCACCCGGCGGCCTTTGTACTCCGCGCCCAGGGCGTGGCAAGCATCCTCGATGACCACCAGCCCATGGCGCTCGGCTAGCTGCAGAGTAACTTCCAAGTCCGAGGGATGCCCGGCATAGTCCACGGGCAGAATGGCTCGTGTTCGCGACGTAATGCGGGTCGCAGCCTGTCCGGGATCGAGATTCAGCGTGTCCGGCGAGACATCGGCAAAGATCGGCGTTGCGCCCTGATAGAGGACGCAGTTCGCGGTTGCAGCAAAGGTCATAGGGGAAGTTATCGCGTCGTCGCCCGCTTTCAATCCTGCGGCGAAAGTGGCGGCGTGCAACGCGCCCGTGCCGGAGCTGAAGCTGACGGCGTACTTCGCCCCCGCCCACAGGGCGAATGCTTCCTCGAACTCTCCCACCTTGGGCCCAGTGGTCAGCCAATCGGAGCGCAGAACCTCCACTACAGCCCTAATGTCGCTCTCATCGACCGACTGATGCCCGTAAGGAAGCATGGCTTCCCTCACCGGAGAACCGCCATGGATGGCCAACGTTTCCCGACTTGTCGGAGTCACGAACATGCGCTCATCCCGTCCCATGCACGTGCGGTGCAGCGACTCTGGATCGTGCCTGGCGCAGTTCACACCGCCGCCAGCGCTCGATCGAATTATAGTGGAACGATCGAAAACGGGGGTTTCCCGTCATTATTATTTGTGAAACGAAGACTAGTTGATCGATCCACATTTTAAAGACCTCGCATGTTTCTCATCCCTCCACGATTCCATTTCGCGGGATTCGCAAGAGCGCCCGGTGCCTTGGGAAGGGTCCTCTCCAGTTCGTCACATTGCGCCCCACTGAGTTTGGATAACCGGAACAATCTCAAATTTTCGTCCAACTGCTCCATCGTGTCGCAACCGACAACCACACTGTGGACCCAAGGCTGGGAACGAACGTAAGCGAAACACAAGTCAGCAATGCTTTCGCGTTCGAAGCGGCTTACAACGCCCTCCAACTGGCGTACATAATCGGCGGCATCGAACCCTTCCACGACGGGCCAGCGCGAAGCTGGATGAATAAGAATGCCCTGCAGCAACGCACTGCGAGCATGAACGACAACGTCCGGGCGATCGGTGATTGCACGCTCTAATCCCGAAACGTTCCAACGCCAACCTAGAAGGTTCATGGGAAGCTGAAGGTGCTGTACCATGGGTTCCTGCAGTGCCTCCATGATTTCCTCAGGCCCACACACCGAAACGCCAAGCACTGAAATTTTCCCTTGTTCCTGAAATTTCAGCAACCGGTCCCAAGCCGCCCCCTTCCACGCGCGATAGTGCTGCCAGCGGTGGAGTAGTAAAGTCTCGAGGCGGTCCGTCCGCAGCGCATTGCAGGACTCCCGGACACTTTCCTCAACTGCGACCTGCACCTCAGCAGGGCCGGCGCCGCGGGAGAGTGAATCAAGGGGACCGAGCTTGGTGATCACCCTGGCGCGCGAACGCAATCCCGCTGAAAGCGCTTCCCCCAGAATTTCCTCGGAGTCCCCGTAGGCGCGGGCGGTGTCCACCGCAGTAACACCTTGAGCAATGGCGTGCCGCACCATCGCCACCGCCAGAGGCCTGGAAGGCTTGCCAGACTGGTTGACCGCGCCGTACTGCATGCCCAACTGGGCCGTTCCCAGCGTCAGGTCGCTCATCGCACTCGGAACACGGGCTGAATCATGGGCCCTTCGAGGAAGCGTGCTGGATCAGCGTCTTGCACCCATTCAGACAAGGTCTTGAATACCTCCGCATAGGCCTCCAGGGTCTGGTGAATGTCTGTGAGGTCGTGAGCCGCAGTCAGGTTGTGCGTCGCCAGCAAGAGAATGCCGCGTTTCACTGCTTCCTGCTGGAGGAGGCTCCTGAGCAATTGGCTGTCATTGCCATCGCCATCGTGAAACTTCAGCAACGACCAGGTGGGATGGGCCGTGGCCTTGAGCCGACCCGATAGTCCAGCCTCCTTGGCCAGTGTATTGAAACCATCCTGCAGGATGCGGCCGTTGGCCTCCATCATAGCCAGGGCGTCCGTGTTCTCCAATATGTCCAAGACCTTCATGGCGGCCGCCATGGACGCCACTTCCCCCGCGAAAGTAAAGCTGAAGAATATCTCGTCGAACACGACCATGACATCAGCACGTCCCACAATGCACGAGATCGGAAAACCATTCCCCATCGCTTTGCCGAAGCAGGACAAGTCCGGGGTCACTCCCAACAGCTTCTGCGCCCCGCCGAGGCCGAGATGGAAGCCGCTGCAAATCTCATCAAAGATCAGCAAGGCGCCATGTTGGCGCGCGAGGTCTTTGACCCCCGGTAAGAAGCCGGGGACTGGCGGCTCGAAGTTGGTGGGCTCCATAATGACGGCCGCGAACTCACCTGGGTGCTCAGCCAACAATTGTTCCAAGCTGCTCAACTCGTTGTAACGGAAAGGATGCGTCAGGGCACGCACGGCGGCTGGCACTCCCGCGTTGCGAGTAGTGCTTCCGATGTACCAATCCTGCCAGCCGTGGTAACCGCAGCACGCAATCCGGTCACGGCCGGTAAAGGCCCGGGCGGCCCGCACGGCGCCGGAAGTAGCGTCTGAGCCGTTCTTGCCGAAGCGCACCATCTCCGCGCATGGAATGAGCCGGGTGAGCCGCTCGGCCAGTCGCACCTCGAGAGGGTGCGGCAGAGAAAAACTGTGGCCTTCTGCGAGTTGCGCGGCGACGGCGCGGTCCACCTCTTCGTTGGCATACCCCAGAATGTTCGGCAGCAGGCCCTGGACGTAATCAATGTATTCGTTGCCGTCCACATCCCAGACCCGGCATCCCTTGCCCCGTTGCAGAAAAATTGGTGCTACGCCCTGGACATACTGGGTGTGGCCCTTACTGAAAGTCTGGGCACAACCGGGGATGACTTTCTGCGAACGCACCAGCCATGCTCGTGACTCCGTGAGCGTACGTCTTGGCGCAGCGCCGGCCACTGCTTGGCGGTACAAACTGCAGTAATAGCCTTCGTTGGAGATGGTCTCAGTCTGGATAACCGCCAAGTCGGGCCTCTTTCTCAGAAAGTCAAGCACATCTTGAAATCCAAAATTTCCATCGGCTGAGAGTCCAGCATAAATCCCGCGAACGAACTCCAAGTCCGAGGGATGGTCCACCGTCCAGCGCTGACGGCCGAGTCCTACAGGAGCGCCACTCCCCACGTTGGCAGTGCGGAATTTGCCCGTTCGCAGGTAAGGCGTCACGTGTTCGCGCTCGGAGGGCTTACGCGCTTCACGCCAGGCCCGATCAAGCGCATGGAAGGAGAACACCTCGGTGTCCAGGCCATCCGGAAACGTATAGCGGAGCGTATTGGAAACGTAATCACAATCACTTTCCTTGAAGCGGGACACAATTTCGTCAACGACCGCGGGGTCGATCAGCGGGCAGTCGGACGTGATACGGACCACTACATCCGCCGAGTACGCCTGGGCCGCCCTGTAGAAGCGGTCCAGCACATCATCCTCGCTCCCGCGAAAATACGGAATATCTTCACCCTGGCACAGCACCGCAATGGGGTCGTCAGATGGTCTGTCCGTCGTGGCGACCACGACTTTGTTCACCAGCCGCGAGCCGCGCACACGGTTGACCACGTGCCAAAGCATCGGACGACCGCAAATCTCGGCCATGCTCTTGCCGGGGAATCGGGTGGAACCCATGCGCGCCTGCACAATGGCGACTATCACGGCAGCGCCTCTCGGCCCAGGAGGGGCCTTCTCCGGCGCGTTGCCCGATTGGGCGTCTCCGCTGGAATGGAGGGCAGCGTTGGTCTTCATTTCCAGCTCCCCTTCCTGACGGTCGGGAAAGTCCCCGTCTCCACGTGGCGCGTGACCTCGGGATCGTTCAACCAGCCGAGATAACGTTCACCCAGGTCGGTGCGCTCGAGCGGACGAAGGTAGAATTTGGGGCCGGATGCAATTGCAGCGTTCGTGACCAAATCTGGATCTCCTGCTGACGATCAGCTGCTTGGATGGCGCGCGTGCCGCCATACTCCTGCGTTCCTCACACCGGCGGCGACTGCGCAAGCACAGGGTCAGGCGACTCCGTGGGCGCAATGGGCGCAATCAGTTCCTGCAACTCCTGGTTCGTGAGCCAGCGGGGATTGTTGTCACTGGTGTATCGAAACCCGTCAGACAAGGGGAGCCCTCCCTGCCAGTTTTCCCGGCGCCACCAGGAGTGCGCCGGTTGCACCACGTACATGTCCGGCAGTTCCAGCGTGCTGCGAGCCTCGTCCTCTGAGACCAGCACTTCGTGTAGTTTCTCGCCCGGGCGGATGCCAATGGTTTCCACTTCGCAGCCCGGGGCAATGGCCTCTGCCATGTCCAGCACCTTCATGCTGGGAATCTTGGGCACGAAAATCTCCCCACCGTGCATCTTTTCGATGCAGCCGATCACGAACTTCACGCCTTGCTCAAGCGTGATCCAGAAACGGGTCATGCGCGCGTCCGTGAGGGTAATCTTGCCACGCTTACGTTGTTCCAAAAACATCGGCACCACACTGCCGCGACTGCCGACAACATTTCCATAGCGGGCGCAACTGAAGCGCGTGTCTTGTGCGCCGGCATAGGCATTGGCCTGCACGAACATTTTTTCAGCGCAAAGCTTGGTGGCCCCATAGAGATTGATGGGATTGACTGCCTTGTCGGTGCTAAGCGCCAATATGCGACGCACACCCTGGTCGATGGCGACGTCGATCACGTTGCGACCGCCCATGATGTTGGTCTGGACCGCCTCAAACGGGTTGTATTCGCACGCCGGCACCTGTTTGAGCGCGGCCGCGTGCACCACAACTGTGACTCCGAACACGGCGCGCTGCAAGCGTTGCGGGTCGCGCACATCCCCGATGAAGTAGCGGAGGCTGGGGTGATCTAACCCCGCCGTCCGCATATCGTGCTGCTTGAGCTCGTCACGGCTGAAGATGATGAGCTTTTGGGGACGGTAGTCACGCAGCATCACCTCCACGAACTTTTTCCCAAACGACCCGGTCCCGCCCGTCACCAGCACAACCTGATCGGACCAGTTCATCGATGCGACTCCTCTAGCCTGAAAACCAGAATTGTATCTGCCGCGTTCGGAGAGCACCGGTCACCTAACATATCGCAACTGCACTCGGCGCCGTTTGACATTCTGGCACGCAAGAAAGGACACATGCACGTCGGCCGGACAATCATAAGACGCCATTAACTATATCTTTTTGCGCATGGAAGGCGGCGCAGTGATCTCCAGAAAACCAGCCTCAGGGAGTTTCGAAGCATGTCGGCTCCGTCTCGAATATCCATTCCAATTTCGTTGATAAATAGCCCCCACGCATGTTGCCCCTGCGAGTCGTGTAGTCATCAAGACGAAAGCGCGCGACTATCCCAGGAGAATAGACGTTGAACCCCACCTTGCTGCGGTGACTCGTGAAATTCAGTAGCGTGAGATATTCGCCGGGTCCGAGCGTTCGCGCAGGAATGCTGATTCGGAATCTCCCGCTTCCCGGTTCGAGGTCTTCTAAAGGATTTTTCTGAGAGTCGAAACTGTCCGACACCAAAACCTCTACGCCGTCAGATCGCGTGATCGACAGATACCCATAGAGTCCTGGCACGGCTTCCCGGACAACATAATCGCAAATGAGTAGCACCGGATCATCGCAGCTGAACGCCTCACATATTGTCCCGCTTTGATCCACTGTCTGTGCTAACGTCAGTTGAAAAGGCTTCGTAACGTCTTCACTAAATCGAATAGTCCCGTTCTTGACGGACCCTGTTTCAGCACGCATATACTGACCTATAACCTTTGATGCCGTGCCCACCTCGCGAATTTTTCCGTGATCAACCCAAATAACATGCGGGCACAGACTTCCGACTATTCCCATGTTGTGGCTCACAAACAAAACCGTCCTGCCTCCTTTGGACACTTCATTGATCTTTCCGAGACACTTCTTCTGAAACTCCGCGTCACCGACAGCGAGCACCTCGTCTACGATTAGAATTTCGGGCTCTAGGTGCGCAGCAACGGCAAAGCCCAAGCGTACGTACATTCCCGATGAGTAGCGCTTTGTAGGGGTGTCAAGGAATTTTTCGATCTCTGAAAAATCGACGATCTCGTCGAACTTCCGTCTGATCTCCGCCCGAGTCATGCCGAGGATCGCGCCGTTGAGAAAGATGTTTTCTCGACCCGTGAGTTCGGATGGAAGCCGGTACCGACCTCAAGCAGGCTCGCAACGCGGCCCTTGATCGTCAACTCGGCCTTCGCTTGGCTCGGTGATACGGGAGAGGATCTTTAAGAGCGTCGATTTGCCGGCTCCGTTGCGGCCGATGACGCCGAAGACCTCGCCGCGCTTGATCTCAAAGTTGACGTCCTTGAGCGCCCAAAACTCCTCGATCTCGTCGCCGGCGACCATCGCCCGTCCGCGAACGAGATCCAGCGCCGGAGCGGGCGAGGCGCTTCACGTTGCGCGCGATCACGTCGCGCAGTGCGGTATAGCGTTCACGCTCAGCCTCGTGACCGATCACATATTTCTTGCCGAGGCCCTCGGCGCGGATGACGACATCACCCGCCATGTCAGATAGAGGTCCGCGAACGTGCGCTCGGTCTTGCGGAAGTACGGATGCCGAGCCACAGGAAAACCACGACGACGCCCAGCTCAGGAAGAAGCCCGGCAGGTAAAGACTTGCTCTCCCCCGCAGTAGGCACCAGCGGAAGCCATCGATCACGCCCACGACCGGATTAAGGCTGTAGAGCAATCGCCACTTCTCGGGCACTGCACCGCGCTCGAAAAACCCACCGGCGATGCATACAGGCCAAATTGCACGATGAACGGAATGATATGGCGGAAGTCACGGTACTTTACGTTGAGCGCTGTTATGAAGAGCGCTGGTCCGAGACTCGCGAGGATCGCCAGCACGACGAAACATGGCAGGAACGACGATCCGCCAGTCCGGCAGAAAACCGAACCACAGCATCATCGCGAGTAGCAGCACGAAGGTAATTGCGAAGTCCACAAGGCTGCCACGATCGTGGCCGAGGGCACGATGAGCCGCGGGAAATAGACTTTGCCGATCAAGGTTGGAGTTGCTACGAGGCTGTTCGAGGCCTCGCTCAGGATTGTCGAGAACAGGAACCACGGCAGCATCCCGGCGAAGACCATGACTGGATACGGTGCTGCCCCATCGCTCGGCAGGTTGGCGAGCCGGCTGAACATGATCGTGAAGATCAGCATGGTCAGGACGGACGGATCACCGCCCACGCGATGCCGATCACCGTTTGCTTGTACCGGACGGCAAGGTCGCGCCAGGCGAGAATCGCGAACAGCTCACGATAGGCCCATAGGTCTCGCCAGTAGGTTGCGTCCGCCCGCCCAGCCTCTAGAACGAGGACGCGCTCGTGCATTCGGGTGGGCTTATCTTTCGGCGTCATCGGGATCGTTAAAGTGACCATATCTTCGTCGTGTGGAGATTTCTGGTCGATACTTTGCGCAAAGATATACCCGCATCCTAGGTCGCGTACTCCGTTAACCTCGCGTCGCCTCCATGAGCCGATTCAACACCGCTCTGAACGCCGGCCGCAAACGTCTCACTACCGAAACGGGCGCGCGTCGCTGTCGGCGAGCGCGCACGGATTGGGCTTTGCGCTATCGAGGAGGCGCGCGATGGCAGGCGCAGAACTCGGTCTCCGGCACGGCCGTCCCAAGCTGGCCGTCGGCAAGCGCATCCCTGGCGCCCGCAACGTCGAGTCCAAGCGCGGGCGTGCCAGCTCGCCATCGCCTCCAGGAATGCGACGCCGAAGCCTTCCCCGGTCGACGGCATCACGAACAGGTCGGCCATGCGGTAGGTTTCAACAAGACTTTGCAGCCCGAGGAGCGCCGAGGAAGCGCACGCGCTCCCTCACCCCCGCATCCCGCGCAAGGGCTTCGAGACGCGATCGGTCGTCGCCTTCGCCGACGACCAAATAACAGATGTCATGACCCTTCGCGACGAGGCCAGGAATTGCGGCAATCACGCGGTCGTGGCCCTTGTAGCGCTCGCGCGAATCCATCCGTCCGACAGTCAAGAGCACGCGCTTGTCCTCGAGCTCCAACGCAGCGCGCTGCGTCGAGCCGTCGCCCGGCGTGAACGCTTCACCGACGGTGTTCGGCACGACGAGCGACCCGTTCGGGCGCGATCGCGGCCCAGGAAAGCACGGCCGCGCGCGTATAACGCGAGACACACAACACGAGATCGGCCGCTTCCAGAGCCGCGCGCTGAAGCCGCGATGGCCGCGGCCAAGCCTCGACCCCATGGGTCTGAACGATGAGCTTTGCGCCCTTGAGTCGCGCGATCAGCGCGGCTAACGGCGCCATAAAGAGATGTCCGCAGAACACGAGATCGATCGGCCGAAACAGCGCCGTTCGCAGGGCCGCTACCGAATAGGCAATCCGCCCCGGCCGGGCTATCGTCTGTTCGATCGTTTTTGGCACCGAGGGATGATCGGGCGCGTGCCGCGGCAGAATCGTTATGGACGACACGGCTCGAGCGTCGGCCAGCGCGCCGAGGAAATCGCGATTGTATTGCGCGATGCCGCCGCGGCCCCCGAAGGCGTCCGTCACAAGGGCAAGCATCGTGGGCGACCGCTTCATGCGGCGTGCACTTCCGGTCGTCGGTTCGCAGGGGCCAGCGCCGTTTAGCACCGCGCGTGACCAGCGGCGAGAGACGAGGCCCTTCGTCGCAGGTGCGCAGCTTGTCGGTTCCAAGGCACCGGCCGCCGAATTCATCCAGCCACCAGTTGGCACACCGAAGCCGGTCTTGGCTCGGGTCAGGATCTCATCTGGCAGGGGCACGATGGGCGCTTTCGCGAGCGCGACCTTGCCCGCCCCCGGCGTAAGCACGGGGATCGCGGGTGCGAGCGCGGCGAGCAGTGTGAAGTCCACGAGCGGCACGCGGATCTCAAGGCTGTGCGCCATTCCCGCCCAGTCGGCGTCGCGCAGGAGCTGATTGCGCATGTAGTGCGCCGACTCGAGCAACACAAACCCGGGCGACGTCGCAGCCGGGATCGGGCATGAGGCTCGCGGCAAGCCGGCTGCAGTGGCTTCAGCCGACGCAAACCCTCTCGCGCGATTTCGGGGTCCATGACTCGAGCAGCTCGTGCGGCAGGAACAGCCCACGACGCAAAAGATAGACGCCCGCCCAGCTTCCCGAATATTCGAGAACTCCGAGCGCCTTGGGACGCGCGCGCGCAAAACCCGGGGCGACGGTACCGATCAGCGCGCGAGCCAAAAGCCCGAGCCCCGGCACGGCAGCAAACGGACCGAACCGGCGCCGCCAACGCGGCAAGTCCAGGAAGCTTGGATAACCCGCCAAGGAGCTCATCGCCGCCGAGCCCCGATAGGGCGACCTTGAGGCCCGCCTCCTTGGCCGCCTTAGAGACGAACCAAGTATTCACGCCGTCGATCGAGGGCTGGTCCATGGCCTCGAGGATCAGAGGGAGATCCTCGACGAACTCCCGCTCACTCACGCGCCGCACGATGTGGTGTGCCCCGTAGTGCTCGGACACGCGCGCCGCCAACGGCGCCTCGTCTTCCGATGTACCGCGGAACTCTTCGAAGGCGAGCGTGATGGCACGAATCTCGCGCTGTCCTGCGTCTCGCATGAGGCCAAGCACCGCACCGGAGTCGACGCCCGCGGAGAGAAACACACCGACCTCAACGTCAGCCAACAAATGCGCACGCACGCTGTCGAGTACACCGGCGCGCACCCGCTCGGGCAGCTCAGCCGCAGGAGTTGGGTTCGCTGCACCCCTGGCGAGGACTTCAGCAAGGTTGGCGAAGGGCTTGGGCTCGCGCGGGCCCGCGGCGTCGATCCATTGTGTATGGCCGGCGGGCAAGGCGCGGACGTCGCGATAGAGCGTAAACGGCTCGGGCACGCTGCCGAACAGATGGAAGCCGACCATGCCGGCCGGTTCAGGGTCGCGCGAAACTTGTCCGCCGGCGAGCAGCGCCTTGACCTGAGAGGCGAAGCGGAATGTCCAGCCGTCGTTTGCGGTGTAGAGCGGCTTGATGCCGTAGGGGTCGCGCGCGAGGAAGAGGCCGCGCCGCGCCTCGTCCCAGATGGCGAATGCGAACATGCCGCGGAGCCGATGCACCATCTCGGCGCCATGGCGCGCGTAGAGGTGCAAGAGCGCCTCCGTGTCGGAGGTCGTGCGGAAGCGCGCGCCGTCGGCCTCGAGCTCCGCGCGCAGCTGAGGATAGTTGTAGATCTCGCCGTTGAACACGACGACGAAACGGCCGTCTTCACTTGTCATCGGCTGGGAAGCACGGTCGGAAAGGTCGATGATCGAGAGCCGTCGATGCCCGAGGCCGCAACGCCGGTCCGTGGTCCACCACGCACCTGACCCATCCGGGCCGCGCGCACGCATCGCGTCGCGTGTAGCGAGAAGCTCAGCTTCTCCCGGCGCACTCGATGCCGGGTGATAGGCAAAGATGCCGTTTATGCCGCACATATGCCGTTAAGATAGGGATGTAAAGAGGCGGGCGCATCACACGCAGGATTCAGAAGCGTGAAGAGATTCTCTTGCAGCTGCTGAATCCGCTAGATCAATTACGCAAGGGCAACAAGTTCGGAACGCTCAGATCCGATTTGCCGTTGTTGGGCAAGCTACCGCCCTCTCGTAGACAGTCCCCGGATGTGGAAAAGGCAGACACCACAGCTCAAGAACGGCACGTGTCAAGGACTTCGCAACATTCTACATTAAAAACTGGGCAGTGGTGCCGCGGCTCAGTGGACTGATAGGTCTTCTGACTTAGAACGAAGCGGCATGACGCTCGCCTAAGAACAAGGGTGCAACCGAGTCTTTTTCGACAACAACCGCGACAGCACGCTGAAGCAAGGTAATGGAAACGACCAGATGGTACTCATCCTTGACCCGCAAGAAAATACCTTCCGCACCCATGAGTGGGCCCAGCCTGCAGCCGGATCCGCTGCCCCGATTTCAAAAAAGGCCACGGCTGAACCGGACGTCCAGATAGCGCAATGGTTCGGATGGAAGCGATTTCAGCGTCCTCAACTGGCTCTGGCCTATGCCCCGGCCCTACCACTCCGACAATGCCTGGGGTGGTTAAAATCGGCAGACGTTTGTTTGAGTCAAAGTGGCAAAAAACGTAGCCTGGAAACAGGGGTACATCGATTTCGGCGATCCGGTCGATCTCCGATGTCGCTTCGTGCGGTAAAACGGCGAAAAAGCAACGTATCCTTTGCCTCTCAGTCCGCTTTCGACAACCTTTTCGTGTCGGGATCGAACATATAAAGCGTACCAGCGCCTCATACCAGCATAGGGATCGCAACCGAACCGAACACTCGCTCCTGCCAGGGCAATGTCGACAGCAAGCGTCTCCTCCGAACTTTCCACACAGCCTCCGATACACCACATCCTGGCCCAACCGCAGACCGGGCACGGGTTGTCGCTCAATTCTAGTCCGGCCCGCCGGCTCCATTCTACCTGAGCATGAGCGCAAGACGGGCAATTGGCAACCGGGCCACAGGATATTCGCCCTCGCGCGGGTGGGTTCAGTTGCCTCGCTAATTTGCAGATTCTGTCGCATGCTGCGAACGAATCGGCTCCGCTCCTAATTCGCGGAGCCGCCGTATATTCGAGGCCCTGCAATAATCTGGTTGCGCATAGTGGTAACAGTGACATGCGAATCTGGTTCCGCATCTCCCGGCACTCACCAGCGCCCACCGGAGACAATTGCTCCGATTAGATCAAGGAGGAAATATCACGAGGCTTCGAACGTATCGAAACTGGTATGTGGAAAATTTCGGATAGAGTGCTAGAATTTGGTCAGTCCCTACTACCACCGTTTTGGCGATCCGCCGGAACCAGGGGCCTGTACGTCTGTATGTCTGGGGTAAATGGATGCCATCGCAGTCACGACACAACATTTCTGGTGAACTGGACGCTTTAGCAACGATCGAACCGCCCCTGGTTAAAGGCCCTCAGTCCCTATATCCATATTTTGCCGACCAAGAAAATTCTATGCTGCGCTACTGGCGAATTGTCAGGAAGCGAAAATGGGTGATTCTGGCCACTTTCGCCATTGTGTTTGCGCTCGCCGTGATTGCGACCCTGAATGCGACACGTCTGTACCAGGCCGCATCAGAAGTAGCGATATTTCCAGAAAATCCCAATGTTTTGGGATTCAAGGACCGTGAGAATTCTCCGGTTGATTATGATTACGACGCGGCTCTTGAAACCCAGGCCGCGATCTTGCGCAGCGATGCCTTGGCTATCAAAGTGATCGAAGCGCTACATCTTGACCGGGACGCCAGATTTACCGGAGTCGCGCAACTTCCGCCGTCACCGGACAATGCGGTTCGCGTCTCGAGCATGGAACCTGACCCAGTAAAGGCAGCTGGCTTGTTAGGCGCATTTCACGGAGGGTTGAACGTCCAATTGGTCCGAAGTACCCGCCTTATACAAGTCAGCTATACTCACTCCGATCCCCGACTCGCAACCGAAATTGCCAATACCCTGGTCACGACGTTTATCGAGGAGAATTTCAGGACCAAATACGAATCGGTGACTCAGACTTCGGAATGGCTTTCGAAGGAACTAGCGGATTTGCAAATGAAAGTCCAGACTTCCGAAGAAAAGCTCGTTCGTTACCAGAAAGATCACAGCATTCTCGGGGTGGATGAGAAGCAGAATATCGTCACCTCGAGATTGGACGAACTGAACAAGGAATTGACAGCGGCCCAGACCGAGCGCTTTCAGAAGGAATCCAACTATCGGCTCGCGATGGAGGGCGACCCGGGAATCACCGAAAAGACCTCACCTGAAGGGACGAGTAGCATGCTCGATAAGCTACGGGAAAAAGAGGCTGACCTCGGAACTCAGTACGCTCAGACTACAACCCAGTTCGGTGCTGGATATCCCAAGGTTACGGAACTGAGCAATCAGCTCAAGCAAGTGCGTGCGGAAATCGAGATTGAGAAGACGCGAATGCAGCGCCGGATCCGCGATGAGTATCAGGCAGCGATGCGCAGAGAGAATTTGCTGACCACTGCGTTCAACCAGCAGAAACAGGAGGCTAATCAACTTAACGAAAGCGCGATCGAATACTCGGTTCTGAAGCGCGATGCGGAATCGAACCGACAGCTATACCTGGATCTTCTGCAACGGCTGAAAGAAGCCGGCGTTAGCGCAGGTCTCAGATCAAGCAATATTCGGGTGGTCGACGTCGCACGAACTCCGACATCTCCCATAGCACCCAACGTGCGCCGAAGCCTGGTGCTCGGAGTCCTGCTGGGCCTTGGCTTGGGTTTTGGCCTCGCATTCCTGCTTGAGGGTCTCGACAACACCGTGCGGAATCTGGAAGAGATAGGCACCATTTCAACGCTGCCAGGGCTCGCGACAATACCTCTGCAGCTTTCAAAAAACGGCCACTCCCATAGACTCTTGAGCGCAGCTGCGAACGACCAGTCTGGATCGCTTTCCCTGGTTACGTATTCACGCCCTCGATCAGAAGTATCAGAAGCTTATCGCTCGCTCCGGACGTCTATTCTCTTGTCCGCATTCGGTGCACCACCAAAAGTAATTCTCATAACCAGCGCGTCGCCTCAAGAAGGCAAGACTACGATTAGCGCGAATTCAGCGCTGGTATTGGCGCAGCGAGGCAGCCGCGTCCTTCTTGTGGATGCTGACCTTCGACGGCCGGGCATTGAAAAGATCTTCGGCATAAAGCCTCGTGGAGGCCTCAGCACCGTCATAAGCGGGGTCGACAAGGTCGAGGACGTGATGCTGCCCTTTACTGAAGTCCCCAACTTGTGGATCTTGCCCGCGGGCCCAATTCCTCCACAACCCGCGGAGTTGCTCAGTTCGATCGTCATGAGGGATTACATCGCCACCTGGCGTAACGAGTTCGACCACGTAATTATTGACACGCCCCCATGCTTGTCCGTAACTGACGCAGTAGTCCTGTCTCCGCTGGCAGACCGGGTCATTCTGGTCGCGCGCTCGGGACAAACGACGAAACCTGCCCTGCGCCGGGCTTGTGACCTGTTGCTGCAGGTCAATGCTCGGGTGATGGGTATTGTCCTCAACGCGCTCAATGTGCGTTCGGCTGAAGGGTACTACTACTATGGCGGTCGATACGGCGACCGCTACTTCGATGAGGAAGCGCGCGAAAATGAAAACAGCAGCTGCCACCAAAGTCTCGTAACCTGGGCCAATTGTATTTGCCTTTAACCGGTAGTCGCGGCGAAGCGTCCTTCATCTTTAAGATACAAAAAGACAAATCAGATGCGGATTGAATTGCCCTCCCCGCTTCGCAAGTTCCTTTTTGCAGCCGCCGTTTTCGTACTCACAGGGCTCTACCTCGGGTTGTCTCTGCGAGCGTACCTCGCGACGCGGCTGGTCGCCGTTCCGGACGTTCTGAATCTGCAAAAAGCCATCCGGCTGGAACCTGCCAACGCCGAATATCGCGAATTGCTTGGTCGAAATCTGGAATCGTCGGGCGCAAATCTGGATGATGCTATTTCGACCTATCAGACAGCGGTGCGTTTGAATCCCTACGAGGCGCGGTACTGGCTGGATCTGGCGGGTGCCTATCAGGTCGCAGGGCGTACCAGCGAGCAGGAAAAGAGTGTCGAACACGCCGTGGAAGCTGACCCTACAACCCCGCACGTGGCCTGGGAGGCTGCCAACTTTTTCTTGGTTCAGGGCGATCGAGAAAAGGCGCTTCGTCATTTCCGCGTCGTCCTCGCGAATGATCCGGAGATGGTTGACTCTGCCCTTCAGCTTTGCTGGCGTGCAACCGGAGATGCGAATCAGATTCTCGACCAGGCGCTGCCACCAAGGCCTGATCTCTACTTGTCGTTTCTACGTTTGCTTGTTTCTAAAGCAGGAAGTAGCAGCCGCAGAAAACGTCTGGAACCATTTGATCGGATTGCAACGAACTTTTCCGACGAAGCTCACATTTCCCTATTTTCGGCTCCTCATCGCCAAGCAGGAAGTGGCAGCGGCACAAACGGCCTGGCAACAGCTGGCCACTGTCAATCCCTCTCTCCAGGCATATCTACCCTCTCGTGAGAACCTGATCGTAAACGGCGGATTCGAAGAGAATGTGCTGGACGGTGGCTTTGACTGGTGGGACGAGTCGAACCCACATGCTGCCCTGGCCATCGATACGGACGAGTTTCATGGTGGTACCCGATCGCTTTCCGTCACCTTCGATGGGCAAAATGCCTCCGGAAGCAGGAATCGTTCAGTTCATCCCGGTCAGACCAAACACCGAATACGAGTTCAGTGCCGAATGCAGGACGCGAGGAATTGGAGACTGCCAGTGGTCCGCGTTTCGCGATCACGGACGCATACACCAATGCTCCGTACGTCCTCACAGACGACTCACTCGGCACCAATCCGTGGCGGCTGCAGGAAGCACGGTTCCAGACCGGTCCGGATACGCATCTTCTACTGTTGAAAATCGTCCGCCAGCCTGCGGCCCCGCTGATCCGGGGAAAGCTCTGGATCGACGATCTCCGGCTCGTGGAGAAATAGGTAAGGATCGGTGCCATTGAAAATTTCATCATATGGGGTTCTCGGGACGACCCGCACCGTTGAATTAAAGAGCCGGCCTGGCCGCAAGCCACAAGTGTTGCGCTCGGTGCTTGTTCTCGGCCTGTGTGCCGTCCTGATTTTCGCCGTGTTGGCGTTCGGTGCGGTCGACGAGTGGTCTACTTTCACGCTCGAGGCGGGCGCCGCAGCCCTGTTCCTCATTTGGGCGGGAAAGCAAGTTGTTTCCAGGCGACTGAAGCTATCCGAGAATCCGCTGTATTTGCCAACCCTTCTTTTTTTTGGACTCATTCTCGCCCAGATTGCGCTGCGTCGGTCTGCCTACGGGTACGTCACCAAATACGAAGCCCTCCAGTATGTCGCGTACGGCATTCTTCTGCTGATTGCGGCCGAATGCGTCAGACACGAAGATACTCGCCGAGTGTTCACCCTGATCATGATTGTCTTCGGCGCCCTCTACGCCTTTTTTGCTCTGGCTCAACAGCTGACTTCGAACGGCAAGATCTTTTGGATTCATAGTCCGCGATTCCATGGGCTTGGGGCGATCTACGGGAGCTACGTAAATCGCAACAATTACGCCGGCCTTATGGAGATGCTGGTGCCGATTCCTTTGGTGGTCGCCTTCGGCCATAAGCTTAAGGGTGGAAAACGAGCATTGGTCGCTTTCTGCGCCGTGTTGATGGCCACCACGATCTTTCTTTCCGGCTCGCGAGGAGGAATGATTGCGCTTGTCCTCGAGGTAGTACTTTTGCCGGCACTGACCTTCAGAACTCGGCGGAGTCCTCGCGTAGCGCTGGGCTCTGTGGCAGTCGGGGTGTTGATTCTGGCTCTCCTGGCTTTCTTGGGCAAAGGGGCAGGTGCTGGGTCGCCTCGGAGATCTGGCTCCGGGCATCCGTTTGAATATGACCAAGGACTGCTTGAGAATGTTTTCCCACCGGCCGGTGTGGGGATGGGGCTTGGGAACCTTTCCGACGGTTTATCCCGGCTATCGCAGCTTCTATACCAATTTGTTCATAAACGAAGCGCATAACGACTATGCGCAATTGCTAGTAGAGACCGGCCTATTGGGCTTCGGGCTGATGCTGTGGTTTCTAGTGGCAATGTACCGCCACGGATTACCGACGTCGCGCCGCTGGGAGTTCACCTGGGATGGAGCGCTATCTCTCGCCGCTCTGCTGGGGTGTACTGGGATCCTGATTCACAGCTTCGTGGATTTCAACCTGCAGATCCCGGCAAACGCCGCGCTTTTCTATGTGCTTTGCGCGTTAGCGGCTTCCGAACCCTCAGCTGCCTCATTACCCTTCCGAAAACGTTCCGAAGACCTCGGCACGAATACAGAACCACTCCCAAACGAATGACAGCATATACTTTCAGAATACGAGCACTAGTGTGGTAGAAAAAGAAAATCGACCACGAGCCAGCCATTAGGAGGATCCATGTCTCTGAAACACCTCGCAGCTGCGACTGTGCTGGCCGTCTGCATCATTGTGACGCATGTCAGCGCGCAGCAGAACGAAGTTTCGGGTCTCATCGGACGTACATTCATCAGCGATCAAGGCATCAAGGGAGGAACCTTTTTCGATAACAACATACACTTCGGCAAGGGCCTCACTTTTGAAGTGAATTATGCTCGTCGAGTGCTCGGACCAGGTTTTGCCTCGCTCTCGCTTGAGGTGCCCGTCGTCGTCAATTTGGACGAAGACTTGGCCTCCGATGCCGTGCAGGTACCCAAGAGTTTCAAGTCTTACTTCGTGACTCCCTCAGCCCGGCTAAACGCTTTTGCTAATTCAGCTGTTTCTCCCTGGGTCAGTTTAGGAGGTGGCATCGGACGTTTCAGTGAAAGCTCCACTCAAGTTGCCGGCGTTTCAAGCAAGACTGGAACCACCACTGGTGCGTTACAGGCCGGTCTGGGCTTGGATGTGAGGGTCTTCGGAAGGTTTAGCATGAGGGGAGAATTTCGGGATTTTTGGTCGGGCGTGCCGCAACTCAATGTTGATACCGGCAAGACCCGCCAGCACAACTATTTTGTGGCGGCCGGGATAGTCTGGCATTTTTGAACGATGTATCGAGGAATCGCCACACTTCTCGGACAGGTTCATGCGGAGCCTCGGCGAGCCCATTCTCGGCGTTTGAAATGACAATCGGGACAGGCGCCCTCCGAAGGTGGCTACAATGTCGTCAATTTCCAGCCGGGTTGTCCGTGCCCGCTCAAACGTCCGTCGCAAGCAAATCAATAACAATACCCCCGAAGAGTAAAGCGATGTCGCCAATGCTAAACAGTCCGAGCCGTGCTTGATCTGCCAACAGTAGCAACCGCGTTTGCAACGTCGCACCCTGCCGCATCGGGCTCGCAGGACGTACTGTGGACGGCATTCCGATCACGGGCATCGACCCTGCATTGGTGTCCGTTACTAGGGCATTCATCCCCAGTCCGCAAAGCATTAGCAGAACGCCGGTCCGAACCATGGGAGATCGAACGGAACGCAACACCAGCCACAGAATTGCGCAGGACTCACACAGCCAAGTCGCTGGATGTTCCATCCACGCCAGCTGATGTGCCGTTGTGACGAAATGCACGGTCTTCTCCCAATGTCAAAGACGGGTGAGCACGGAGCAAGCGCAGTGCCAGACGTGTGCCAGATGGCTAAACCGCTTTAAAGGCTGGTGATTTATCCCTCTAGCGAAGCCGCACGATAGAAAGGGTCTCAGGCGGGAACGGCCCGCCGACACCTCGGCCGAGGTTCGATGCTGTACGGAAATGGACAATGAGAGTAACTGCCATTTCTTGCCGACGTGACCGCCGATGTTGCAGAAGCAACGAAGTTTCCCTGGGTTCAACCCCAGGGCACGATCTACCATTCTCGCAGGAAAATGCGCGCGTGACGACGCTGAAAACGCGTGTGGCGATTTCTTCGGGGACTCGCGCCTGGAGACCGTGGCTGCCAAGAGTTCGACCATGGAAGACATCTTCTCCGCGGTCGCCAACTTCTGCGGCGGCACTCCGCTCAGCGACGACTGCACGGTCGTGGATTTGCTGTACTCGGGCTAGGACTCCCTGAGCAATCGGACTCGGGGATAACGGGCGAAAATTCCCGTTGGCTAAAACTGGTGGGGTCGGGGCATCCCGGAGGGTGCTGCCGCATTGCGACGTCTTTCTAACTTTCTACGTAACACATTCAGCGCCGCGAGTGCATCGCAGATAGCGTGCCGTTCAGCGGGTGCTCCTCCATGGTCCCACTGCATTTCGTGTATTCGGGCGTCAATCGAGGCTTTTGCTGCCTGAATCCGCTTTGGTAGTTTGTCACTGTCGGTTTCGAGCACAGCAGCTTTGTACAGTTCTTCCCAAACATCATTGGCTTTCATGGTCGCTTCTCTCTTTGGCAGCGGAACCGCTCGACCTTTGTCAATAGGGCAGACGCGTGAGACGCATCTTCGGTCTCGCATAAGCCGGATAGGGGTGTCTGGTGGAGGGGCGCGTCCGGCTCCCCGCCCAACGTTTCGTCAGTTTTCGCAAGGAACCGTCGCCCAGAGGGCGCGCCGGAAGGATGGGAAAAGTAACAAGCAGAGTATACGCCCCTTCCACGGCGAGTCAGGTCTGCTATCGAACACACCGCGGCGGGGTCGCAGCCGAAAATCAAGGGAACGCGAGACGTGGTGATTAGGGAACGTCATCGGGGCGGCAAGGCTCCCAATTCATCTGGTTTGGCCGATCAATGAAGAAGGCTCGCTCTTTGCGGCCCATATTATGGGCCAAGTTCAGGCAAGTCAATGCATTATGGGCAAAGCTACCTTTCCACCCGCCACCTAATCAACTCGCAGGAAGCGGCAGCAGATCAGAGCGCATCCCAGAAGATAGAAATGCTTCGTGAATGTCCGCTTTTCGTAGCGCACCCGCTACTTGGCCGGCAAAGCGTGGCACGTCCTAAGGCGCAGGTGAAGATGCGCCGATCCCAAACCTTCAGGGTTTGCCGGATGGAGAATTCTTTCGCTCCTCGTAGACTTACAGGCAGGTGTATTATGTAGAGGCGGATTTCGAAGTTAAACAGGAAATCCGGGCGTTGACTGCGCAAAGGTGCTAGTTGGCTTGCACCTCCAACAACGGTCACATGGCCTCGGCTCGAGGGAGGTCGAAGTGAAAAATAACATATTAGTAACGCTGCTCTTGTCCGCAGTACTAGCGGTTTCGGCGTTCGCACAGCAAACCAACTCAAATTCAAGCCCGCAGCCGGCGGCGTCCGCTGATCGAACTGCTCCCGCTTCACAGAGCGTGGACACCATCCGCAGAGAACCGCTTCAGCCCATGACCAGCCGGGACTTCTGGGACGGCGACGAGCCCAACGCGGTAAATCTCTTCGTCCACCCATTTGCCCGCAAGTCATACGTACAGCGACAGATTCGGCCTATCCGGGACCGCATCAACGAACTGGATGGGATAACCGCGTCCAACAGCAAGATGATCAAGAACGTGGATGCCAGTGCCCAACAAGGCGTTCAGTTGGTGTCCGCCAAGATCAACGAAGCCGACCAGCATGCGATCGATGCCAGCAACCGGGCGCAGACAGCGCAGCTGGCCGCCGCCCAAGCCACGGCCCACCTTTCAAAGGCGGAGGGCATGGTGGGCAAGATTGACCAATACAAGGCCGGCGCGCAAACTGAAATTCGCTTCCGTGCCGGCCAGAGCGTGCTGAGCAAGAAGGCGAAGGATGCACTCGACGAGGTGGCTGCCCCGCTGAAGGATCAGCACAGCTACATCATCGAAGTCCGCGGCTTCGCCCCGGGTCGCGGTCAGGCCGCGATTGCCACCTCGCAGAAGATGGCGAACTCGGTCGTACGTTACCTGGTGCTCAACCATCAGGTCCCGGGCTATCGCATCTTCGTGGTGGGCATGGGCAACGCGACGGTAGCTGCCGAAGGCGGAACCACGGCCAAGCACACGAGTGGTGGACGGGTCGAAATCAACCTGCTGAGGAATGATCTGCTCAGTTCAGCGCAACAGTAGTGCCGTTCGAACGAGCGGGCGAGCCAGGTCCAGGCGTGCGTTCGCCTTGGCCACGGCGTTGCTTCGCGAGAAGTGCTAGGTGTCAACCCTCGAGATCACCCCGTGATCGCGTCCATCTCGACAAGTCCACGGAATCCAAGCTGCATTCGCTCGCAAAGCCAATTCGCTAGTCCTTTGCTGACTCGGCGGTGACTTGTCGAAGCGCGAGCACGCTAACCGTTGCATATTTTTTTCGTAAGGAATGCAAAACAGACATAGTCGACGCTCATGGCTGCGGCATCATCGTTCCACAACTGCTGAACAATCAAACGCCATTGACGATGGAACTGGCTAAGATTGTCATCATGTGCCGGCGTCACGCCTGACATTCCATTGCACTCACCGAGTCAGCGTTGGCCTATCGTACTGTCCTTATCTCCGCTATCGATTCGGGTGAGACGTGGAAAGAATGGGGTCACTTCGAATGGCTTCTTGTCGCGGCTGGAAGTAAGTGCTACCGGTTGGGACTTGATCAGTTCGACACGATCGTCCCACCCGTTCATCTTCACTCGTCCGCCGAGTGGTAACGCGGCGACTTGGTCGAGTTTGTTAACTTCGAGAGTCGGCGCAGAATTGATCAACTCGGGCAAGCGCGTGATTCTGCTTTTGTCGGAAAGATTATTGCCAAGGTGCGCAGTAAGCAGGGCGGGAAGGTGCGGAGCCGATGATTGCAGCGCCTTGAGAAATAATCCGGCATTCCCCAGCTTCTGACCGTACGGTGAATTCTTTAACAATTCGATCGCCTTCGTGTCAGCCTCGGTTTCTTCAGCAGCACTATGCTTGAAACCGAGATTCGAGTATGTCGACTCATCGGAAAACAGCATGCGGTCATTGAAGGCATACTGGCTGTACGTGTTATGCCCCAATACAATGTGGGCCAGTTCGTGCGCCAGTATTGCGGCCAGACTGGTTTCATCAGGCAACACGTCGATCAGCCCTCGGCTGATCACAATCGTATTACCGACGCTGAATGTCTCGAGCGGGGTTGTAAGCAGCACGCGAGTACGAACAGGCGTCGGCAATACGAGGTTGTTAGTGACTTGCAGGTTATTGACTACGGTCTGCAAGACGTTGTCGACATCTCCTTGCGGGGCTGCGAGTCCCGCTCGTTGAAGGCGTTCCAATACGTTGTCTGCTGCCTGTTGCTGCCATTGCCGTTCAGCCTGAAGGGGCGAGGCGTCCTGGGCCGCCGGGCTTTCGTCCTTCACGGTCGAATCCACCCGCACCTGCGTGAGCTCGTCCTCTTTCCCGCTCTTCACGTTGTACCCCCAAAGTCGACTTTGGGCTTTAAAGGCGATGTTGTTCTTGGCACCGCTCCTAAAGTCACCCTCTTCGCTGTAGATGTAAGCTGGAACCCAATAACCCGGAACCAGGTTCAAACGCCAGCTATCCATGTGAAAGAAGTAGCCATTTCTCGGACGCGGTGCGTAGGTGCCGTTCAACCGGACGATGTTGAAATCTCTGTCTTCTACCCAGATGCGACCGAGAAAACGGCCCTTGCCGGCATCCTTCCTCGGCGTCACGTCAAATACCAGGCACCGCACCTCTCCCAGGAACTCACGGTGGTCGTATCTGAAGTCGTAGTGCTCGCGGTCGAAATCATCTCGATCGGCAAAGATCATCCAGGAAAATCCTAGTGGTTGGTATTGGACAGTGAAAAACTTTGTGAAACCACCCAGTAGGCGTTTCTCCATACTTGGTTGCTTCATGTAGTCTTTCCGATCGATCGATTCGCTAAAATCCATTCGACCGAGAAAGTAACGGTCATCTTTCGGGACTGGCCCTAGCTGGGCGTCGAATGTCACATTCTGCAGATAGGTCTCGACAATAGGAGTACGATCTTCCAGCATTTTCATCAGATTGCGTTCGCGCTCGACTAGGCGATCCACGACCTGATCAATCGTCGTGGGTGCAGGAGGCAAATTCGGCGGCACGGCTGACGGCTGACGGGACTCAACCTGCTGTCTCGCCTTAAATGCAGGTTCTTCTGCGGCTGGATGTGTTGGCTGTGAGGTGTCGGGCGCAGCAGGGGGTGGTCCCTGGGCAGGTTGCTGTGCCTCAGCACTCAGCCAAAAAAGCAGAACGGCGGTGACGATTCCATGGGTGAAGCGCATAGGCAGATCTCTACGAAACTTGGATGCAAATACACGGCGCGTAGCGATAAGTGGCTATCTCATTAGAATCAGAGGATTTGTGCTTATGCCAGCCTGCAATTGGTGAGCAAGAGACCTACCAGAGACGCACCGGTCTGTAATCAATGTGAATCAAACAGCAGACTGAGACGAAGGGACTCACTCAAAGCTTCCGCAGAGTTCCACTAGAGTGCTTTCTTATCTGCGAGGAAGACGGAAAGACCAGCAATTTGCGGACAAAAACAACGCCTTATTGTTTCGGACTTACGGGCTCGTCGCCCTGGATCAGCACCCACGTCGCTAAACCGGCGACTGCGCCGACGCCGATCCCAATCGCTAGGGGAGAGTCCAGGGCCCCGCCACTTGCGCCAGGCATCGCTCCACCAGCCCTTTTTCTTTTCTTGTTCTTTTGGGATTGCTCCGGCCGCGCTGGCTCCGATTGCTCTCGAGTGGTCTGCTGACCCTGGGCCAGAGTGGTCGTTCCAGCGCCATCGCTCACGGTTAGATCGCCTTTCTCCGCCGTAACTTGAATCTGGCCATCCACGTTTTTCACGTCAAATTGTGTCCAAACACTCGCGCTAGGGGTCACCGTGACTTGGCCCGTGCGGGTTGCCATCGCTTTCGAAGTCGATACCGCTACACCCCCGTGCTCCAATTTCACTGCACCCCCCTCAAATTGAACCAGGGAGTCGGAAAGGACCATTAAACTTGAGCCGACAGAGTTGATCTTGGCAACCGAATCCGTTGTCGTTTGCACTATATCCCCGGGGAAAAGAGCCGATGATTTCGGGAGGCTGCTGCCATTGAGCAGAGCCGTTCCGTTGCTGTACACCATGGCCAGACCAGAGTCGGCAGCAAATAGTGCTGTCGGCACAACTATAACCATGATGCAGCTTAGGACCTTTTGCGGAAGGGCCGTTCGCATTCCAAGAGCTCCAATGAACCGGGATGAATAACTCATCGTAAGCCGGGCTGGCTTCTCAGTCAATCGCTTTTCGCCCCCGCCCGTTACCCAGCCGATCTCGTCTGGTAGGAGTCTAACCCCTCAAACCATGCTCAACCCGCGATCGTCCCGGTAGCGCGAACCGGGTACTGTGTACTCAGATGGCTTTTCCGGAGCAGGCGGCCAAAAAAATTCCGGAACCCAGGTGGAGGAGTAGACTCAGAGCTGCCTCGTCCCCAGAACTGCGGACCGGGAAGTTCGGCTTAGCGCATCGTCGTTTGACTCGCATGAAGACCTTCGCCCTGAAGAGGCTCGGCTGTTCATCTTCCACCCCATTCGCCTCTAAGTGATCGAATTCAGCTCGCACCATCGCTCCAGCACATACAGCGACCAGACGCGAGACCACGAAGTCCGCTGATTCAGGAAATCGTCCCAAACCTGCCTGCACGGAATCGTGATTGAGCAACGGTCCGAGCGGACCTTGGCCAATATTTTGCAGAGCCGCTTCCACTTCAGGACGCAAATTCTCGCGCAGCCAACGTTCAAAGGGAAGCGTGAAGCCCTGCTTCTTGCGATGAACGATTTCGTTCGGCAACGCTCCCTTCAGCGCCGCTACCAGCAACGGTTTCGGCACGTGGCTATCCAGTTTCCAGGCGCCGGGCAGGGCCAGCAGCTTGTCGGCAAGCTGATGATCGATGAGCGGCACTCTCAGCTCGAGCCCATGGGCCATGCTCATCACGTCGGAATCTCGCAGCAGCGTATTCAGCATGTAGCAACGCGCTTCCAGATACGAAACGCGATTAATCGGGTCGAGCGCGCGAGCGTGGCGAAGGCTTTCCTGCAAGGGAGCGTTCGCCCGCGCCAGCGCTGCCTGCATCGACGGATGCCAACAGCGAATCGCGTTGCTCGGGAGTAAAAAGGGCGCGCGCAAGAAAATAGGGATGAAGGGCCCGTCTCGTCCGTCCCCGAGTGCGGCGAGTTTTCGGTTCTGATCCGTGTCCGAGGCAAGCGAAGCAAACATACGCAGCAGCGGCCGCCGCAGAATCGATGGCCAAGCGCCCCCAGAATCGGTCAAAACGCTCCATGCGGGGAACGTCGCGAAAAGTGGAATATCCGGCGAACAGTTCATCCCCGCCCAGACCCGAAAGCGCCACTTTGATCCCGGCGGCCCGAGTCTGCCGGGCGATGAGATATGTATTGAGACCATCGATCGTGGGCTGATCCATGGCCTTGAGCGCGTACGGAATGGCATCCAGCACGTCGCCCTGCGACACCATGATCTCCTGATGTTCCGTGGCAAAAGCCCGGGCTACGGCGCGGGAATATTCGGCTTCGCTGTATTCCGCCTCGCGAAAAACTAATGGAGAACGTGTTGAGCCGGATTCCCGCTCGGCTCAGAATGCCAGCCAGACTGCTGGAGTCGATGCCTCCGGAGAGAAACAACCCCACAGGAACGTCGCTCACGGTCTGCATGCGAACAGCCTGGTCCAGAGTGGCGTAAACGTCATCTTCCAGATCTTTCGCGCCGTTCTCGTTGCCCGCCAGATAGCTCGAAGCGGTACTGGCCTGTCCGTGCGGCGCGAGGTCCCAGTACGTTGAATCCGTCAGCCGCGCCGTTTTCCCACACCGCATAGTGCCCAGCCTCCAGGGCGGAGATCGCCTTGAATCATGGTGATGGGATCGTAAACCGATCCAAAATTCAGGTAGTTGATCAGGCCAGCGGGATCCAGGCGGCGTGGAATCAGTCCTGTGCCGAGCAGCGTGCGCAGTTCGGAGGCAAAGAGGAAATACTGACCCGCGGAACAATAGTAGAGCGGCTTGATGCCCATGGGATCGCGTCCCAGCAGCAGGCGCGATCGCTTCGCGTCCCAGATGGCGAAAGCAAACATTCCGCGCAACTCGCCGAGACACTTCTCGCCCCAGCGACCATAAGCTTTCAGCAGCACCTCGGTATCGGACTGGCTGACAAAGCGCACGCCTTCGCCCTGCAGTCGCGTCCTGATTTCGCGGAAATTGTAGATTTCGCCGTCGTAGACGATCCAGTTGCCGGTTTCAGTGTCCTGCATGGGCTGATGGCCCAAGCGGAGAGAGATCGAGAATTGCCAGCCGGCGGCTGCCCAATCCAATTTCGAGGCGCGGCGAAGTGTTGGCTTGAATGACGACGGTCCCCCGGTCGTCAGGTCCGCGGTGCGCCAGCGAATCGGTGGCTCGCTCCAGAGCAATCCGGGAAATGGAACAGTTACTCGCCAGGATGCCAAAGATGCCGCACATGAGTGAAACCTATATTAGCCTGAACCATGACTCTTCGATGGGGAGCCAAGGGTCAAGGAATCCGGCAAGAACTCTCTGATGGGCAGAATTCTGCATCTCGTCGCCCGATTGCTCCTCGCCTACACACCTAGGTTTCGAGATGACTCCTTGCCCAAGAGGCCCCGTTGGGGCCACAGGCAGGCAAACGCTTCGATGGCAAGACCAAAATATTCAGTTACCGCCATAACCGCAACTTGCTGAAATCTCTCAACGAACAGCCGTAAATCTGAAAACCTTAGGTGGATTTCCCTCCCAGGGACGGCGTCACCAGCGTGTTAAAATTCTGTAGCGAAGAAATATCTTAAAAAAAATGACGACTTCTTCTGTAACTACAACGAATTCGGTCTCGGAGTTGAAGAACAAGATTGAACAGCGTCAGGCGCGCGTGGCCATTATCGGTCTCGGCTACGTCGGACTGCCACTCGCCCTGCTTTATAGCGAGCAGAAGGTTCGGGTAACCGGCTTCGATATTGATCAGCGCAAGGTAACGACTCTGAGCCAGGGCGGTTCCTACATTGTCCGCATCCTGCCCAGCGAAATTCAGCAGGCCCGCTCCCAGGGATTCGAAGCCACCTCGGACTATGCGCGCCTGACCGAGATGGACGCCATCATCATCTGCGTCCCCACCCCGCTGAACGAGTACCACGAGCCCGACCTCAGCTACATCACGGACACCGCCAAATCCATTGCGCCGCACCTGCGCGCCGGTCAGTTGGTGGTGCTCGAAAGCACAACTTATCCGGGCACCACCGAAGAGGTCATGATTCCGATCCTCGAAAAGGGAAACAAGCACGGTCTGAAGGCTTCCCGGGGAGGGCCCTTCACCGGACAAGAAATCTACGTCGCCTTTTCACCCGAGCGCGAGGATCCGGGCAACACCAGCGTGGCCCGACGGGATATTCCGAAAGTCGTGGGCGGTCTCGATGCCCAGGCTTCGGAAATGGCGGCTGCGATGTACGGAACCATCTTCAACCGAATCGTGCGCGTCTCCTCACCCGCAGCCGCGGAGATGACCAAGCTGCTGGAGAACATTTACCGCTGCGTGAATATCGCGCTGGTCAACGAATTGAAGATGCTGTCGCTGCGCATGGGTCTGGATATCTGGGAAGTGATCGAGGCGGCGTCCACCAAGCCGTTTGGATTTCAGCCTTTCTACCCCGGCCCCGGCCTGGGCGGACACTGCATCCCAGTCGATCCTTTCTACCTTTCCTGGAAAGCCAAGGAATGGGATTTCCGCACCCGCTTCATCGAGCTGGCTGGTGAGATCAATATCGGCATGCCGTATCACGTGCTCGATTACGTGGCCAAGGCGCTCAACCAACACAAGAAAGCGTTAAACGGCGCCAAGGTGCTGGTGCTGGGTCTGGCTTACAAGAAGGACATCGACGATCTGCGTGAGTCTCCATCGCTGACCATTATCGAACTCCTGCAGCAACAGGGGGCCGTGGTCAGCTACAACGATCCCTTTTTCCCCACGGTGGGAAAAGGCCGCAAGTACGACCTGCAAATGACCTGCACTCCGTTGGACAATCTCGGCCAGTACGATTGCGTGCTGATTGTGACCGACCATTCCGACTACGACTATCAACGCATCGTCCGCGAGTCGCAGCTGGTGGTCGACACACGCAATGCGTTGAAAGGTATTGACAGCCCAAAAATCGTAAGGTGCTGAACCGGGCTTGCTGGAAAACCGCTTTGCAAGCCCCGGTTTAGCCGCCCCTGAACGACACCTACCTACCCACCGCTATGCAAAATTTTTCCGGTCTCGCGATATGGCTGGAATACCCTGTTTCTTCACAAACCTAACTGGCTGTTAAATAAGCGCTTTCCTTGTTTTCCTCGGCGCAGAGTGGCTACATGCGTGCACGTAAGATAGTGAGGTAAGCCGAGTTCCCGGCAGTTGTCCGGAACCGGACATTTCACCGTCGTGGGTGAGATACTATTGCTGAGATAATCTCTGAAGACAAGGCAGCTGTTTTGAATCGTCAGACATCAGCAGTAGTAGAAATCCTCCCCGAGCGGACCGGTATTATGTCTGAGATGTACGAAAACGCCCCGTTTTCTTTGCTTCCCAACCGGCGGCCACCCTGGAAAGAGTTTGTGCTCACCATGGGCGTGCAGGGGCTGGCCATGTTTGTGTTCGCTTGGGCTGCAGTGTTGAACCTGGCAGTCTTGGACCAACCGGTTCACGACTATCATTTCATTCGATTAGTGGAAACTCCGCCTCCCGAGATCCATGAACCCGCTCCGGTGCGAGAAATTCCTCCTCCACACGTGGTTGCTCATGTGGAAACACCACCAGCTGAAGTTCTTCGCGTCCCCGCGCCCGAAGTAAGACCGAAGACTCCGCCGGAGGAGGTGCTGGTTGCCCCCAAGGTCGAGATCGCGGCCAGCAAACCCGTGCCGCTTCCGCCTGCCGCGCCTGTGATTCCGCGGCAACTGGTAAAGACTCATGTTTTTTCCACCGGCAGTTCAGCCTTGCCTACGGTTGCGCAAGCCCCGAAAAACGTGCAGACCGGAGGCTTTGGCGATCCAAATGGTGTCCCCGCTCGTGAAAGCAATGGCAAACCGGTCAACATCGCCGCGGCGGGATCTTTTGACTTGCCCACCGGACCCGGCTACGGCAACGGCACCGGTGGCACCAAGGGCGTTCGTGGCGTCGTAGCCAGCACCGGCTTCGGAAGCGGCATCGCCACCGGCGATGGCAGCGGCAAAGTAAACACCTCCCGGGGCAACGGCGTACAGAAGAGCGGCTTTGGCGACACTCAAGCCGTCTCCATGGCTCAATTGCGTCCCAAGCAAAACGACGATTCCGCCGGCAAGATGGTTCCCGCCGAGGTCGTTTTCAAGCCCACTCCGGCATACACGCCAGAAGCCCGAAGCCTACGGATCGAGGGTGAGGTAGTTCTCGAGGTGGTTTTCGAAGCTACCGGCAAACTTCGGGTCGTACGCGTAGTGCAGGGTCTGGGGCACGGTCTCGATGAGACCGCCACGCGTGCGGCAGAACAGATTCGCTTCAAACCCGCCAAGCGGGACGGCCAACCGTCCGACTACACCGCCCTGGTGCATATCGTCTTTCAGCTAGCCTAATTACTGCCCCACCCTCGTCGCGCACTCTGCGACAGGGCGGGATCGACAGGCGCTTCAATCTGACCTGCGAAAACCAATTTGAAATGTTCCGCACCGCACAAAAAAACCCTTCTGTCCAAAAAACGAAGACACGAGGACGGGGTCCTTGAGAACTTCTCTACTGCACGGCTCCGCCGCCCATGCTCATCCCCCGATCCTGCGGTAACGGTAGACGCCCATCGGCGCCGCTGGTGAGTGCGATGAAGTCCGGGTCTTTCATAAGAGACGCGAAGACAGCATCCACGCGGGCTTCCATCATTTCCTTCGAGCGCACCGCCTGATAGCGCTCATATCCGAAGAAATGGCGGTTGAGCAGGGCGAGGGCCTTGTCGCGCTGGCCCAGCTGGGCATAAATCGCCGCCAGATTGTATGACGCCGGCAGCATGTCCTCGTGCTCGCGGGCGATCTTCAGAGCTTCGTCACCGTGTCCGTTGGCCACCATGAACCCGGCCGCGAACACCACGTTATAAGCATCGTCGGGCTCGAGGTCGAGCGCTTTGCGAATGTAGTAGTCGGTTTTCGCCACATTGCCCTCTGAGTTCCAATATACCGCCAGGTTGCGGTAGGCGAGGGCGATAGGAAAGACCTCAACCGATCGCTCCATCAGCGCCAAGCCATCTTTGAACTGGCCTTCATGAATGGTCATCTTGCCTAGACCATGAAGCGCGACGGCGCGAGCCAGCGGATCAGCAGGCATCGCCAGAATTTGATTGAACGTCTGCCGCGCCTTTCCCCAGTCGCCGGTGTGATGACGATAGAGTTCACCCAGGTATCGCAGCGGCGTCGGATCGGCCCGATCCATGCTGTGCGCCTTGGCATACAGCTTCTCCGCTTCGGCATATTTGGCGGAATTCTCCGCCGTCAATCCGCGCAGCATGGTGCGCTCGATCTTGGCGCTTTTTGTGGCATCGAAGACAGGGGAAGAGAAGTCCGGAGAGTTCAGGATATCTCCCACATCGTTCACACCCAGCTTCTTCAATTCCTTGGCTGCGTCTTTCGCCCGCTTGGGGAAGAGGCATTTCTGGTCCAGCACGGCGCGGTAGAGCGGGATCGCCCCCGCACTGTCGCCTGATTTGGCGTGTTCCTTGGCCTGCTTCAATTGCTGGTCCAGAGAATTGTCGCGACGCTTCATTTCTCCATCGACGATTTTCTCCACTCGTTCGGCGCGCAGGAAGCCATCCTGGTTTTCAATTTTGGCCACCGTATCTCCGTCGGGAGTGGCCAGGACGGCGACGGGCAGCTTGTCCGCGCCCACCAGTTTCTGTCCCAGCGGAGTGGCGGCATCGACAATTTCCATGGAGACGCATTGCGCGGCATAAAGCGACAATACCCGTGAGGTGCGCAGACTCGATTTCTGCACCTCCTGCACCGACGACGGGAACCAGTAGAGCACCAGGCCCGCGGTCACCGGCGGCAGTTCAGGCAAACGCACCCGCCACGGAACGTTGTAGACCTGCTCGGCCGGCATTCCCATGCCAGACCCCATCGAACTCATCCCTCCCATTCCGCCACCACCGCCGCCGCCGCAGGTGGCCCAGAGTTGAGGGGCGGAATTAACCGCGATGAGCAGGAGAGCGGTGAAGCGAAGCAGGAATGTTTTCATGCGGGAGATTGTAGCGCCTACTCGTCAGGGGTTAGACAGGAAGACAAAACTTTGACAATTCCACAACCGGGTACTCTCGAGGGTACCCTGTCCTCGTCTCTCCGTTTTTTTGGAGAGATAGGGTGGGGGCTTTCGACGAACGTCGAACGGAGTCGACATCATCCGACCGGCGGGTGCCCATCTTTGCGAAGGGTGGGAAACCACAGGCGCGGCAATCAAACCTGCAAACACTAATCTGAACTTTCCGTGGTTGGGCTTTTCTACAACCAGGGTGCTGAAGAGTGCCCACCCACCCTTCGCAAGAAAAACGCGAAGGATGGGGCACCTTCATGTTACAACTCCAGCAAAATTCAAATGTGGGGACGAACGCGGCCGTCTTGGGGGCAGCAGTTATCTCCCGGTCGCTGACGAAGAAATCAGCGGCAAACCTGCTGAGGGTATGGGAGTCAGTGAGAGGAGTAAGGGGGGACCCTGAAACCTGAACCCGGTTGGTGGCTGGGGGCCAACTCAGGGTTCGAGTCTACTGAATCGCGCTACCGACGGAAGAAAATACGTTATTGGCGTTGGAACCGATGAGCCGAATCGTCCCGACTACGATCACCAGAATCACTGCGAGCATCACCGCATATTCGGCAACATCCTGCCCCTGATCGTCTTGCCAGATGTGTTGCAGCAACTTTGCCATCGGCGCCCTCCTTGGACCCGTTCGGCCTGCTTGATTTCTCTTTGTTATGAGTACACGTCCAGCCCCAACTGCTGACGGACGCTAAACTCACAGTTAAAGTCTGATATTAGGTTAGCTGCGGCAAGGCCTCACTGCCAATAGCCCAAATGTGGAAATACATGGCACCAAAGTGCTACGACCTTAGGCGATGGTTTTGAGTGGCAAGCCCTGATTTACGGCAAACAAAGCCAGTTCCAGGCGGGTAGACACGCCCAGTTTGTCGAAGATGTTGCTGAGATGGTGTTTGACCGTGTCTTCGCTGATCTTGAAGTACTCCGCTATCTCCTTATTGGAGTAGCCGGCAACCACAGCGGATACGATTTCCAGTTCTCGCGGAGTAAGGCCAAATTTCTTCTGCTTGGCTTCTTCGCCGGAAGACTGCACCAGGTTCCTCAGGTATTGCACCAGGTTGGACACGCTCTCCCGCCCCACCCAATACTCTCCCGACATTACCGTATGAATGCTTTTCAGCAGGAGCTGCGTGGCGGAATCCTTCAACACCACGCCGCGCGCACCGAGTTGCAGGGCTTCGACGATCTGTTTCTTCTCGGCCGCCGCGGTCAGAAGAATGACACGGACCGAGTGGGCGGGACCGGTGCTCATTTCCCGCAACGCTTCGAGCCCCGGCATGCGTGGCATGGCCAGGTCCAAAAGCATGATGTCGGGTTTCAACTGGCGGGCCATCCGCACTGCTTCGGTTCCGTCGCAGGCCTCCCCGATCACCTTCAGATCGGATTCCGCCTCCAAGAGACGGCGCAGACCATCGCGAAAAATAGGATGGTCGTCTGCGATCACAATTCGTACTGGCTGGGGTTTTCGATTATCCATACGCCGCTTCCGGCTTTTGCGGGACACTGATCTCGAGCCGCGATCCCTGTCCGGGATTTGATTCTATCGTGAGTTCGCCCGCTATGACACGCACCCGTTCCTTGATCACCAAGGGTCCTTTGCCCAGTGCGTCCAGTTCCACCTGAGAAAGCCGCCCGGCGAAGGGAAAGCCGCGGCCGTCATCTTCAATCACCAGCGTCCAGCGGCCATTTCTGGCGCTCAACCGGACCAGCGCGGTGCGCGCCTGGCTGTGCTTGCGGACGTTGACCAGCCCCTCCTGCACGATGCGGCTCAATTCGCGGCACACCGGTTGCGGCATGTCGGGCTCTTCGAGATCGGAGGTGAAGCGTGCCGTGATTCCGGTTTCGCGTTGAAATCTTTCCACCGTGTCCGCCAGAAATCCAATCAGCTTTCGGGAATCCACATCCAGCGATTTCATCTGCTGCATCAGCTCCCGGAGCTTCAGGACTTCTTCCCGCAGCAGTCCCTGGATCCGTCCCAGTTCCTCGGGGACCAGCTCCGAGCGGGTCGCTGATTGACGCCGCAGCACGTCAACCTGCATTTCCACCGCAATGAGGGACTGCACAGCCCCGTCGTGCAGTTCGCGGGCAAACCGGGCGCGTTCCAGAGCTCCCGCCCGCAGCCGCAGACGGCGCAGCAGATATACGTTGTACACCGCCGGGCCAATCTGGCGAACCAGTTCCTGAAGAAACCGCAACTCTTCCGTGATCTCGACGGTCAGCGCCGGCTCCAGAAAGAAAATGCGACCCCACCATTCCTTGCCGAAGACAAACGAAACCGTCATCAACTGGTTGAAGCGATAACCTTGCGCGAGTCCATCGAGAAATGCAGCCGAGGAGCTGGGAAGTTTTTGCCCGGAGTGGTCGAGGCCCAGCAGCATATAGCTTCCATTTTTTTCTGAACGGGAATTGCGCCACGCGTAGGAGGTTTCTGCCGAATACTCGAACAGATACGTCTCGCGATCGGAAGCCGACGGGTCGAGCCAGCGAAAGAACGAAGCCTCGCCGTTTCGCAACAGCATTTCGCCCACATAGACGCGATGGCCGGTGGATTCCTGCGAGGCGATCAAGGCGCGCTCCGCTCCATACATGACCAGCAACTCGCCCACAATTTCCTGAAGGGTGCCGCTGAGACCGGCCTCGACGCGGACCTTTCCCAGGATGCGCGCGATCACGGCCTTCTCCGAGCGCAGTTGCTTCTGCTGCTCCGCCAGATATCCCAGGAGCAAGCCCATCACCAACAGATAAATGGAGAGCATGAAAAGCCGCTTGGGCTCGAAATCCGAGGCCTGGACTCCCAACTGCGGCAGGCGATAACGCGCGAGCCAACGGTCCACTCCGCCAAAGAAACCCATGTAAAACGCCAGGCTCTCCAACCACAACAGGGAAATTTCCGAGGGCAGCGGTGGCAACTGTCTCCCAGACTCCCCAGCGATAGGCGGCCGCAGCCAGCACGAAGACGAAGAACAGAAAAAAAGGATTGGCCTGGCCGGTGGCGAAAATCGAGATCAACGCCGGCCAAACGATGTCCGCCGCGTGCACCAGCCGGCGAAAGGAAACGGTGGACTGTTCGCGCCGCCGCAGCAGAAGGATGACAATCACGCCCTGGGCGATATAGAACGCCAATAGGCCATAGGCCCAGAAGGAATAGCCGATCTCCCCCGGATCCATCCGGACGGCGACCAGCGCGGAGATAGCGAGGAAAACGCGAGCTGTCGCCAGCCATCGTTCGGTGCGGCGTATTTCGCCGGGATCGATGGGTGCTCTCTGCCGCCACAGAAACCGATGTCGCAGCGCTTGGAATAACAATCGAGTCAACTCACCTGTTCGATGCCAACGATAGTACAGAATGTAGGCGCGAGCGTCCACGCTCGTGCGGCAGCGGCAGATGCGGCAGCGTACAACGGGTGGAGCAGGCCTTCAGGCCTGCAAACTGCTAGCGTCACAGGCTGGGCTTTAGCCCCTGGGGCTCTCGCCTAAAACACGCGCCGAACCAGCATCCAGATATGCGCAAGCAACCACGATCAGCTCCCGGTGCAACGCGTCGACCCGCCTCTCCGGGGCACCCGATTCCAGCATCCTCCGGCTGACCCCGACCATCGCGCCTTCTAGCATTGAGGCAACGAGCTGAGCTTCGTGAGAACCTCAAGGCCGCATGGCTGCAACTTTCTTCCGAGGTGCTCGCCAATCAAGTCAGCTCCAGGCTGCACAGCCCGGTAGATAGTATTTCTGTCGCCGCAGAATCTATAATGCCCAGTCCGCTGCAATCATACGGAGGAAATGAATGCGCTCTGGCGCCCGGCTGTTCCTGCTAGTCCTTTCCTGCTTCCTGCTTCTGGCCGCATCTCCTGAAACTGAACAGCCCCTGAGTGGCTATTCCGCGGCGACGTCGCGCACCCAGCGCGATTGGGAAACCAAATTTCGCGCGGTCCCCGAGCCCCAGAACCTGCGCGACTACATGCAGCGCCTCGCCGCCCGTCCGCACCACGTCGGCTCCCCGTATGACAAGGACAATGCCGAATGGATGCTCGCCAAATTCAAGGAGTGGGGTCTCGATGCCAACATCGAGACTTTCTATGCTCTGTTTCCCACTCCGAAAGTGCGGGTCGTAGAACTGCTCGAACCCACGAAATTCACTGCCAAATTGCAGGAGCCGGCGCTGGCCATCGATCCCACATCCGACCAGCAAGCCGAACAGCTTCCCACCTACAATGCCTACTCTGCGGACGGCGACGTCACTGCCCCGCTGGTTTACGTCAACTACGGCATCCCGGACGACTACGAGAAACTCGAGCGCATGGGCGTTTCGGTCAAGGGTGCAATCGTGATCGCGCGTTACGGAAATTCCTGGCGCGGCATCAAGCCCAAGGTGGCGGCCGAGCACGGCGCCGTCGGCTGCCTCATCTATTCCGATCCGGCCGACGACGGCTACGTTCAGGGTGACGTTTTTCCTGCTGGGCGGATGGCGTCCCCGCGACGGCGTGCAGCGCGGCAGCGTGGCCGATATGCCTCTCTATCCCGGCGACCCGCTGACGCCCGGAGTCGGAGGCACGAAGGACGCCAAGCGTCTCGAGTTGAAGGATGCCAAGACCCTCACCAAAATTCCTGTATTGCCCATCTCTTACGCGGACGCGCAACCCCTCCTGGCGGCACTAAAAGGACAAGTGGCTCCCGAAGGCTGGCGCGGCTCCCTGCCCCAGACCTATCACGTCGGCCCGGGGCCTGCGAAGGTTCATCTCAAAGTGCAATCCAACTGGGACGTCAAGCCGCTCTATGACGTCATCGTAAAGATTCCCGGCGCAACCAGTCCCGACGAGTGGATCGTGCGCGGCAATCATCACGATGCCTGGGTCAACGGCGCAGAGGATCCGGTCTCAGGCACGGTCGTTCTGATGGAAGAAGCGCGCGGCCTCGCCGCTCTTCTCAAGCAGGGGTGGAAGCCGAAGCGCACCATTATTTATTGCGTGTGGGATGGCGAGGAACCCGGTCTGCTCGGATCGACCGAGTGGGGCGAAACTCACGCCGATGAACTTCGCCAGCACGCCGTGGCTTACATCAACAGCGACGGCAACGATCGCGGCTATCTGACGATGGGTGGATCGCACACGCTGGAAGCGTTCATCAACGGCGTGGCCCACGACATTCAGGATCCGGAAAAGAAGATCCCGGTCTGGAAGCGCGACCAACTGAAGGCCATCGCCGACGCCAAGACACCGGAAGACCGGAAGGATGTTCGCGACCGCGCCGACCTGCGTATTGATGCGCTGGGCTCAGGGTCCGACTGGACCGTCTTTCTCGATCATCTGGGAATCGCCACGCTCGACCTGGGCTATGGCGACGAAGATGGCGGCGGAATCTACCACTCCATCTACGATGATTTTTACTGGTACACCCATTTCTCCGACACCGATTTCAGCTACGGACGCGCGCTCTCGCAGACTGCGGGCACCGCGGTCATGAGACTCGCCGACGCCGACTTGCTGCCTTACAACTTCAACGGCCTGGCCGACACCATCCATCGTTACCTCGATGAACTGCAGAAGCTCTGGCAGACCAAGCAGGACGAGGCGATCGAGCGCAACAAGGAAATCGAGGAGGGAGTGTTTGCCGCGACCGCCGATCCCAAGAAAACCTCGGTGCCACCTCCTGCGCTGGAAGTGCCCCCGCACCTGAACTTCGCCCCCTTGCAGAACGCGTCGGACGCGCTCACTCACAGTGCGGAGCGCTATCAGAAAGCTCTGGAAAAAGTCAGCAGCAACGGTGAACTGGCGGTAAGCCCCGCCGAACTGCAAGCTCTCAACCAGAAACTGATGCAGAGCGAGCGCAAGCTCACCTCTCCGGAAGGACTGCCGAGCCGTCCCTGGTTCCAGCACCTGATCTACGCCCCCGGGCAATACACCGGGTATGGCGTGAAGACGATCCCGGGCGTCCGCGAAGCCATCGAGCAGAAAAAGTGGAAAGAGGCGGATGAGCAGATTGTGCGCGCGGCAAACGCGCTGCAGGATGAAGCAGCGCTTGTGGATTCAGCCGCCCAGGAACTGGGGAAGGCAAAATAGGGAACAGTTTCTGGTTTCCGGTTTCCGGTTTTGGTTTTCCGTTGTCGTCCTGAGAGTTTGTGACTTTTTTGATGTCGTCAAAAATCGAGGTTGCAAACAAATAGTTACGACGACAAACTGGTCATAAATTCAAAAAATCACAAACTCTGAGCGGAGGGACTTCTTCGCGAAGCGAAGCAGTCACGCTGTCAAAGAGCCTGCCGATAACCGAATCGACCGCCAGCCGGCATGGGTTTTGACGCACGCCTCAAGCAAAATTCCTACGACAACGAGTGAATTTTAGCCGGTAGGGGTGCTTCGAACGTTGTGTACAAGAATCTCATACTTGCGGGGGGCCGATTTGCTTACGGGTACGCGATGGGCGAGACGCCCACCGGACAGCCCGCGGGACGCCGGCGCTACCATGGCCGGCGCCAGCTCCACGGTTCGCTTGAGCTGCCCGCAGGCGGCGTAAATATCTCGCCCCCGGGGACGGCGAACGAACGCAGGAACGCCGGCGGCCCGCAAAATATTCTGGAACTGCAGCACCCGCTCCTGGGCCGGGGTCCTGAAATCAATTCCGGGTCCAGGATTCAGCGCGATCAGATTCAGCTTCGCCCGCAGGCCGCGAACCAACTCCACTACTTCGCGGGCATTCTCGGCGGAGTCGTTGACTCCGTCCAGCAACACGTATTCGAATGTCATCTTTTCCCGGTTGCGCAGCGGGAATTCGCGAGCCGCGGCCATCAGCTTTTCCAGGTTCCACTTGCGATTGATCGGCATCAGGCGGGTGCGCAAGTCGTCATTCGAGGCATTGAGCGAGATCGCGATTTTCGGACGCACCGGCTCCAATCCAAAATCGTAGATGGCCGGCACAATCCCTGCCGTGGATACCGTCATGCGCGATTCAGCAATGCCCACCCCCTCCACCAGAAGATGGACCGCCTTCATGAAATTTCCGTAGTTCAGGAAGGGCTCGCCCATCCCCATGAAGACCAGGTTGATGCGGTGCAGAGGCAGAGAAACGCCCTGATCGTTGAGCACCGCACAAACCTGTCCCGACGATTTCTCCCGCGGTGAGGTTGCGCTTTGATTCCGAGCAGCGCGGTCAGGCAGAACTGGCAATCCACCGCGCAGCCCACCTGGCTGGACACACAAATGGTTGCTCGTTCCCAGGTGCGGCCTGCCGTTTCTGTTTGGTTGCCGGCCTCGCTGCCGTCGCCCGCTTCGCCCCCATCTCCTTCCGGCATCCAGACGGTTTCCACGCTTTGTCCATCGCCACAGGCCACCAGGTAGCGCACCGTGCCGTCACTGGAAACGAACTTCTTCTCGATACCCGGAAGCCCGACAGACATTCCTTTCTCGGACAGGCTCCGTCGAAAATCCTGAGGGAGCGTCGAAATCTGCTCGAGAGTTTCCACTCTCTGGCGGTAAAGCGCTTCAAAAAGCTGGCGGGCACGGTAAGCCGGCTGCCCGAACTCCTCCACCAGCGAGGGCTAACTCGGGAAGCTGAAGTCCTAACAACGAGGTGTGCGCAATCTGACTCTGATGCCATTCAGTGATAATGTAGCCGGCAGAACTGCTTTCCTTTGCGTACTTTGCGGTCCCCTTTGCGGACCTGCCGCAAAAGACTTCGGCCACCTAACCTCGATTGTAGAAGACAACCCGCCAGCTCAGTCGATCGGGCCGCATAAACTCCCGCATAACCTATGATTATACAAGGCTAATCACACATTCGCCGGACTCGGCCACGTTGTGCAACAATACTTGTATGGTTCAGGAAGTCCGCAACATTCGGCGCGAGGTCCTACCCAACGGGCTGATCCTCATCACCGAGGAGATGGAGCATATTCGCTCCGCCTCGATCGGGATCTGGATCAAGACCGGCTCGCGCGACGAAGACCTGCAGTGGAATGGCATCTCGCACTTCATCGAGCACATGGTCTTCAAGGGCACGAAGAACCGCAGCGCGGAGAAAATTGCGCGCGAGGTGGACTCCATCGGCGGCAACATGGACGCCTTCACCGCCAAGGAATGTATCGGCTTCAACATCAAGGTGCTGGACGAACACCTGCCCATCGCCATGGACGTTCTCAGCGACCTGGTGCTGAACCCGGTTTTCGACGCCACTGACATCGGACGCGAGCGCGGCGTGATCCTCGAAGAAATAAAGATGGACGAGGACAATCCCGACTACCTGGTCCACGAAATCTTTACCCAGAGTTTCTGGAAAGACCACCCCCTGGGCAAACCCATCCTGGGAACCAAAGACACGGTCAAGAAGTTCGAGCGCGATCCGGTGCGGGATTTCTACAAGCAGCGTTTTGCGCCCGGGCAACATGATCATTTCCGCCGCAGGTCATCTGAAGCACGAGCAATTCGTGGACCTGGTGACCAAGCATTTCGGACACATGAAGCCGGTGAAGAACGGCTTCCACAGCTCTCAGCCCAAGACCGCGGCTCGCATCATCATGCGCAACAAGAAAGCGCTGGAGCAGGTGCAGATTTGCGTGGGCGTGCCTTCTCATCCCATCGCCCACGAAAACCGGCATGCGTCCTACATATTGAACACGTTGCTCGGCGGCGGCATGAGTTCGCGGCTGTTCCAGAACATTCGCGAACGCCAGGGCCTGGCCTACGCCATCTACAGCGATCTGTCGCCCTACCGCGATACCGGATGCCTCTCGGTCTATGCCGGCACGTCGCGCGAGTCCGCCGGCAAAGTTGTGCAGTCGGTGGTCTCGGAGTTCCGCAAACTCAAGGTCGGAGCCGGTCCCGAGGAGGAGTTGCGCCGGTCGAAGGATCAGCTGAAGGGCAGCCTGATGCTGTCGCTGGAATCGTCGAGCGCGCGCATGTCGAACCTGGCCCGGCAGGAGATGTACTTCGACCACTTCTACAGTCTCGACGAACTGATCGAGCGGATCGAGAACGTAACGGTCGAGCAGTTGACCGAACTGGCCAATGAATTCTTCCAGACAGAATCGATTGCAGTGACGGTCCTGGGCAATCTTAACGGGCTGAAGCTGACTCGCGATCAACTCGCCTGCTGACCTCAGAAATTTCCACCACGAACCACGTAGGGACAGATGTCCTAATCTGTCCGGCGGAGCGCAGTTTCGCTTATTTTCTCGCTATATGCAAGAACCCGTCTTGAGGGCATCCGCCCCGACGTGGTTCGTGGCGAGTCGCCGCTTTTGCGGCCGCATGAAACACCATGACTCCACAAAAGTTGCGTGGCATTGTCCAGCCACTGCCTGATTCTTCCATGCGCCGTCCGCATCTAAATAGGTAATTGAGCAGAAAGCCTGGCGCGGTGATGATGCAAGGAAGTCAGGTGGACTGCGGTGGATCGGAGGATGGTTATGGCACAGGTGATTGAGTTCTACATTCCGACACGGTTCAAACCGAAAGTGAAATGGGTGCCCTTGGAGCAGCGCGGAAAGATTCTCGCGTTCCCCACCGACCTGAAGAAATCGGCGTAAGGGAACTAACGCCAGACGCCCGGCCGCTTCCAGCGAGCCGGGCGTTTTCGTCTGAATTGCGTTCGAACCTTGTCCAGCAAGTAACTCATTCATCTTAAATTGGTTGGCCTGTCCCGGAGACAAGTGAAGCGACAGCCTTCCCATCTCCGTCTCGATTTGCGATCCTTGCGGCATCCTCGCGGCCTTTGCGGTAAAAAGGCCGAACCTCAGCTCGCACGCCAGGCAGTGGCCATCCCACTCGTCAGCAGCACTACTTTCGCTGGCTTAGAGCGAAATTTCGAGGCATACTATGCGGCAGGCCCGTCTCCCCTGCGGGCGGGAGGGCTCCGCGTCATGCCGTTGCTGGAGGAGAATCAAGTAACTGATATCGTGCCTTCGGTCGGGGATGATTCCGAAAAGAAGCAGCGTCGCCAGATGCTGGTCGCACTGGCACTGCTGTTGGCCGCACTAATCCTGGTTCTGATTAAGGACCGCGACTTCTGGTTTCCGCCGGACGCTGCCGGCACAATCGGAATCCGAACCGGTCGAAGAGCCTTCGCCCGATGTGAAGGCGCCATCCGAAACGGCAAGCACTGCTACTACGACGCCGCAGCCCCCTATTCACGCGCGGCCGAAGTCCAAGCCGCGCACGCCGCCGCCCGCCGCTGTGACCAAGTCCCGCGCCCGCTTTGGCACCGGTCGTGATGACCCGCGCCGTCCTGCCTCCGCTCGAAGTCGAAGTGGTGGCCGGGGACGAGCACCGCACGATCCAGCCGACCACCAATTCGGTCAGAGTTGACCTGCAGCCCAGAGCGCCTTTTACGTCCTCGGCGGCAAGTTCCTCGCCGGGTTCTTCTTCCGGATCTTCTTCTGGATCTGTGTCCAGTTCCTCTTCGGCTCTGCCTCTGGATCTGGGGACCCCGCGGGCATAGCCGATGCCACCGCGCGCGTTCATCTTTCTCCCGGCGCCGTCCGATCTCCTGTCCCGCCCGGTGCAACCTAACTATCCTCTGCTGGCCAAGGAGATGAAGGTACAAGGCGCGGTCGTGCTCGAAGCTCTGATCGGACGAGATGGAAATATTCAGGACCTTCACGTGCTCAGCGGACCGACGATTCTTTCGACCGCAGCCCGGGAAGCAGTCAAGCAATGGCGTTTCCGGCCGTACCTGCAATCGGGTCAGGCCGTCGAAACCGAGGCCCGCATCACGGTAAACTTCACCATCTCGACCCAGTGAAAGAAAAGCAGCCACGGATTTGTGCGGATGCTCACGGATAAGACAATCGAAAAAAAGATGCGATCCGTGTAAATCCGTGGCTATTCTTGATTGCAAGCGGGAGCAGTCCAGATGGCATTTGCGATCTCCAGCACAGGTTTTGAGAATGGCGGCGACATTCCCAGGAAATTCACCTGCGACGGCGCCGATGTCTCTCCCGAACTCTCGTGGACCGAGCCTCCGCCTGGCACGGTAAGCTTCACTCTGATCGCTGACGATCCTGATGCGCCGTCCGGAACCTGGACTCACTGGGTGTTGTTCGACCTGCCAGCGGACCACGACCAGTCTGGCCGAGGGCGTTACCAGGATTGACGAACTCCCGGGCGGCGAGCGGCAGGGCCGCAACGACTTTCGCAGGATCGGATACAACGGTCCTTGTCCTCCTCCGGGCAAACCGCATCGCTATTTTTTCAAGCTATACGCGCTCAAGGGAAAGCTGGATCTCAAACCAGGCGCTAGCCGGCAGGAAGTAGAACAGGCGATGCAAGGCCTGGTGCTGGGCCAGGCAGAGTGGATGGGGAAATACCGTCGTTAGATTACCCTCAAGGGTGCCCCGTTCAAGCTCCGCTAGAGATCTGCGAAGGCAGGAGTTTCATTGCCTCGCACGAACTCTGACTGAATCAAAATCACGAAACCATGATTCGCGAAACCAGGAGAAGACCGCCGCCTACCGCGACCAGATCTTCCGCCAGGGCAATCACCCAATCGGGCAAACCCGAAGCCTTCAACAAACGCGCGCGTGCCTGAAATCCCGCGAATGCCCCAGCCGCTCCGCCCACTGCGCCGAGTATCGCGCCGGCGGCGAGCGAGAAACCGGTCGCGGCACAGAGCGCCGATCCCGAGAGCGCGCCCAGCACGACGCGACCGAATAGAGGTCCCGGCGAAGTCCGGTTCGGAATGAAGGGTAACTTGTCGGCGACAAGCTCGCCCAACGCGAGCGCTGAGAAACTGTACGTGGCCAACGTGGATTCCATAAATACCAGGCGCGAGTCCTCCAGGTTGAGCCAGCCCAGATGTGCCGCCCAGCAAACCAGCGCCGGACCGGTCATCGAACGCAGACCGGTCACCAATCCAATCCCAAAAGCCAGAAGATAAACCAGGCCGGAATGCACGAATCGTTCCTCCTGCCGTTCGCTCTAAGCACACAAAACCCGCCAGATTCTTACCTGGCGGGCGTAATGGTCGAAATCGTAATCGGTTTCTACGCTGCTTTCTTCAACTGTCTCACGCGGGCCCAACGCGCCCTCTGAGCAGCTGCGATCTTCTTGCGCGCGGCAACCGACAGACTCCTTCGCCGCGGTTTGGTGTAGGACACGTCCGTGATCCAGCTTGCCTAGAACTGAAAGAGCGGCGTCAACATGCCTTAGTTGGTTGACCAGACTCGTTCGTTGCACTCGCAATTGCGAGACGATCAGATTCCAGTCCCTTCAGATTTGCCATGAGTTCCCCCTCGGCCAATGATCTTAGCAAAAACAGCTGTTAACAGGAACCTGGCCGGCCGCGGGGAACGCCGATGCGTCTAGCGGGACTTCTTGATGTGGCGCACGCTGTGACCCTCGCACCAGATGGAACAGCTCTTCCGCCAGGTTCTTGGTGTGATCGCCGGCGCGTTCAAAGGCCTGCGCCATGAAGAGCAGGTTGGTCACTTCGTAACTCCTGTGTCCGGCCCCTTTTTCCAGGTACTGACGAAACACAGAATGGCAGACTTGGTCCATGTCGTAGTCCATCTTGATGACCGATTCTGCCAGTCCAAGATCGCGGCTCACAAATCCCTGATGCACTCGCGCCAGCATTTCCTGCAACACTCTGCGCCATCTCGATCAGAAACGCCGATTCTTTCGAGTTCAGCGGCGCCGGCAGAGCCGTGAATTCGCTGCACCACAGACCAGATCAGGTCGCCAACGCGCTCGAGATCAATCGTAAATTTCAGGCATGCCAGAAGCTCCCGCGCCTCCAGCCTCGGCCACCTGGGTCACGGCGCCGGGCGTGGCATCATCAATCTGCCGTTCGATCTGGTCCAGCTCTTTTTCGCATTGCCGCACCGCCAAGAAAGCGATTCGTGAGCCGGTTTCGATGTAGTCGCGCGCATTGAACGCTGCGTCCTTGGCGATCAGGCAGGCGCGCAGCAGCGGTCTCGATCACCTGCTTGCTCGCTTCTGACTTTTCTTTGCGTGGTCGCTTCATGGCAGCTTCGATGGTCGCGCAGGATCGGGTGCAACCAAGGCTAGCAGAGTCTCAGGACCGGTGCGAGTACCCACTCCGTTTGCCTTGAAGCCCGGTTTGCATTCAAACTATCGCCATGGCAGCATCCACGAAAAGGAAGGCAGAGAAATCTCCTCAGAGTCAGCTTGACGACCTATTCGACAAGTACATGCCCGAGGTCGCCGCGGCAGGGCGCGACTGCCTGAAGAAGATGCGGGCACGCCTGCCCGGCGCCACCCAACTTGTCTACGATACCTACAACGCCCTGGGCATTGGCTTCGGCCCCTCCGAGAAAGCGTCAGAGGCTGTTTTTTCCATCGTGCTTTACCCTCGCTACATCACGCTGTTCTTCCTGCAGGGCGTGCACTTGGCCGATCCAGAGCGATTGCTCCAGGGCAATGGCAAAGTAGTCCGGCACATCAAGCTCGAATCGCCCCGCGATCTGGACAAGCCAGCCATCCGGAAGCTGATGGCGGCTGCCTTGAAAGGCGCGAAGCGGGCAATCGATACCACCGCGCCGGGCGCCCTGTTCATCAAATCAATCGCCGCGAAACAGCGTTCGCGCCGGCCAAGTCAAAAAATGTAGGCGCGGCCGTCCCGCTCGTGCGGGAAGCCCACAAAAACCACCTGGGGACAGCCGCACGAGCGATGACGCTCGCACCTGCATTCGCCTGACTTATACTTGGCGGGAGGCTTGGGGCAACCGGCCCGCTACGGAGATTCTCAGGCTGTGACTGGCAACGTCCAGGCGGTGGAACTGGTTTTCCTGCTTGCTGCTGCTCTTCGTGGTGGCGTTTGGAGCCCTGGCGCGAAAACTTCAGGTCCCCTATCCCATCGTTCTCGTGATCGCCGGCGGACTGCTCGGGTTCGTTCCCGGAATTCCAAAAATTGCACTCAATCCTGACGTCATCTTCTTCGTCATCCTCCCGCCTCTTCTTTACTCCGCCGCCTGGGTTACATCCTGGCGCGAATTCTCCTTACAACATGTTCAGCATTCTGCTGCTGGCTTTTGGCCTGGTCATTTTCACGGTGATCGGGGTGGCGGAGAGTGCGCACTGGTTCTTTGCCGGGTTCGACTGGAAGCTCGGTCTGGTCCTCGGCGCCGTCATCGCACCCACCGATGCGCTCGCCGCTACTTCGATTGCGGAACGTGTCGGCATTCCCAAGAGGATCACTGACCTGATTGAGGACGAGAGCCTGGTGAACGACGCCACCGGCCTGCTGGCTCTGGAATTCGGCGTCGCCATGGTGCTGCGGAACGAGACTCCGACGGTCACTGGCGGAATCACTCGCCTGGCGTACCTGACACTTGGCGGCCTGGCCGTCGGCCTGATTGTTGGCTGGATCGCGGACTGGGTTGAACACCGCATTGATGACGGGCCCATCGAAATCGCCCTCAGCATACTGATTCCGTACGCCGCTTATCTCACCGCCGACCGGGTGCGCGCCTCGGGAGTGCTGGCAGTGGTGGCCTGCGGACTCTATCTCAGCCGCCGCAGTTCCGAATTCTTTTCTCCGCAAGTGCGCCTTCAGGCCTGGGCTGTCTGGGAGGCGTTGGACTTCATTCTCAATGGCCTGGTCTTCGTGCTCATCGGGCTGCAATTGCCTTACGTGCTGGCCGGAATTCACGACTACAGCCACCGCACCCTGCTTCTCTACGGCGCTCTGTTCAGCGCACTGGTCATCGCGTTGCGGGTGGTCTGGGTATTTCCCGGCGCCTACATCGCCTACTGGACCCGGACCCGCCTGCTTCATCAGAAGCTTACTTGTCCAACCGTGCAGGGCATTCTGGTCCTGGGTTGGACTGGCATGCGGGGAGTGATCGCGCTCGCTGCCGCCATCGCTCTGCCTCAGGCCCTGGCGGATGGCAGCCCGTTTCCGCAGCGCAACCTGATCGTCTTTCTTGCCTTCTGCTGTAATTTTCGTGACCCTGGTTCTGCAGGGACTGACACTTCCCTGGCTGGTCCGGATCCTCGGCATCGCTGACCAGGCCGGGCCCAACGTCGAAGAGGAAACCGCGCGCCGCGAGATACTCGAAGCCGCGCTGGCATATCTGGAAGAGTCGACCGCCAGAAAGATACTGGCGGAATTCGATGCGATCTACGAGGACATCGCCGGGCACTATCGCCATCGTCTTACCGACGTCATCGGGAAAGACGACTGCCGATGGCAACCTGGGCCCCGAACATCACGAACGCTTATCGCGTATTTCGAGCGACCTGCTTCGGCTGGAGCGGCAAACCGCGGTGCGCTTGCGCAACGAAGGCCGCATCAACGACGAAACTCTGCGGCAGTTGGAGCACGAACTCGACCTGCGCGAGGCCGGCCCAGCTCATGTGCGAAATGTGATGACGGGCGGACGTCCGACCTCCTCAGCAACTCCGGCAGCTTCGACCAGCGGCAGATAACACCTGAAAGCACGTATTCCCGGGCTTCGAAGTCACGTTGATGCTTCCTCTGTGCTTCTTCACGATTCGCTGCACCGTATCGAGACCCAAGCCCGGTTCCTTCTCCAACTCCCTTGGTGGTGAAGAAAGGTTCGAAGATGTGGGACATGATCTCAGGAGAAATTCCTGGACCGTTATCGGCAATTTCGACCACCACGCAAGTGTCATCGCGGTAGGTTCGAATTCGCAGCTCGCCCTTTCCGCCCATGGCGTCAATCGCATTGTCGATGATGTTGGTCCACACCTGGTTGAGTTCGCTGCCGAAAGAATTCACCAGCAGAGGAATCTTGTTGTACTCGCGGTGCACCGTTATTCCCCGTTTGAGCTTGTGATTCAGGATGGTAAGCGTGTTCTCCAGACCCTTTACGATGTCGACGTTTTGCGCCTGGGTCTGGTCCATGTAGGTGTATTCCTTGACCGCACGCACCAGGTCGGAGATCCGCGAGGTACTGCTCTCGATTTCGATCAACAGGTTCGCGATCTCCACCGAAGCCGCAATCCTCACCAGCGCGGCCCGGGCAACGTCTGCGTCAAGGGTCGCGAACAACGACTCCAGCACTTCCGGCTTGATGCCTCGTTGCGCCAGATCGGCCGCCAGTTGCCAGAGATCGCTCTGCCCGTGACTGCGCAACAAGGAATCAATCTGGTCTTCCAGGTCGCTGATGGCCAGCGTATCGAGTGACGTTTCGGACTGGGCTGCATGAACGAAGCTTCCAGCTTTTCGATTTCCGATCTCTGGGCCGGCGGTCAGATCGTGCCGTCCCAACTCCTGAGCGGCGTCCTTGATTCGATGCAGCGCTTCGCGCAGCAGGCTGGTCGCGCGCGTGGCGGCCGACGCAGGATTGTTCAGCTCATGGGCCAGCCCGGCGGACAAGCTTTCCCAAAGCAGCCAGCCGGTCTCGCTGCTGTTCCAGCCGGGTGACTTCACGGATCCGGTCGGCCATCACGCCCACCAACCGCTGGGTCAGCTCCGGCATTTTCTGAATCATTTCCGGAAACTTTGCCGAAGGAAATTTCAGGATGCGGGCATCCGTGACCGCCCGCCCGGTCAGTACGGACTTCTTCATCCTCGAGAAAGGCAGCACTCCGGTGACGGCGCCCGCCTCGAACGGAAGGACGACAGTTTCGCCGGCCAGTTCACCCCGCACCTGAAGCTCCCCTTCAAGAACCACGACCATCGAGTCCGTTGGCCCGCCCGGGCGCAAATACACATCTCCCGGCTTCAGCTTGACCTCCTGGGAGTGGCTGAGGAACCAATCCAGTTGATCGTCGGGCAGACCTTCAAACGTCGGGACGCGCAGCAATTCTGATTTTTCGATCATGGGTCTTACACCGAACTCTTACACCTTGCTCAAATACTGATGAATGAACTGCACCGCCACCGATCCTTCGCCCACTCCGGAAGCCACTCGCTTGACCGAACCGTACCGCACGTCGCCCACGGCAAAAATGCCGGGCACGTTGGTCTCCAGCAGAAAGGGATCGCGATCGAGCGTCCAGCCCTTGGGACGTTGCCCGTCCCGTATGAGGTCGGGTCCGGTCAGAATGAAGCCGCGTTCGTCGCGCTCTACCAGGCCAGCCAGCCAGTCAGTTCGCGGCAGCGCTCCTATAAAGATGAACATCGAACTGGCGGGAACGCGCTCGATCTTGTTGGTGTCCGAACACAGCACCGAAATTTCTTCCAGGTGGGTCGCGCCGTGGGCCTCCGATCACGCTGGCATGCGCCCAAATCTGAATGTTGGGAGTCTCCTTGATCTGGTCGATCAGATATTGCGACATGGTGGCGGCCAGAGAATCGCCGCGCACCAGAATGACGACGCGCTCCGCATACTTGGCAAAGTTCATCGCCGCCTGGCCCGCCGAATTCGCGCCGCCCACCACGTAAACAATCTCGCCCGCGCAGGACAGCGCTTCGGTGGCGCCGCCGCCATAGTAAATTCCCGCTCCCTGCAAGTCGGGCGATGCCCTCTGCCTCAAGCTTGCGCCACTGCACTCCGGTCGAGATCATCAATGCGTGACACGAGATCTCATTTCCGTCCGCCAGTTTGATGATCCGGTACGAGCCTTCTGTCCGCACGCCGACCACTTCCAGTGGCGACAGTATTTCCACTCCAAAACGCTGGGCCTGCACCACCGCGCGCCGCGCCAGATCGTTGCCGCTGAGCCCCGCGGGAAATCCCAGATAGTTCTCGATGCGCGAACTCATTCCCGCCTGGCCCCCGGGCGCTTCCCTCTCGATCATCACCGTCTTCAGACCCTCGGACGCGCCATAAACCGCCGCCGCCAGCCCCGCCGGCCCTCCCCCCACGATCGCCAGATCGTAAAAGTCGGTCTGCGCCCGCGTACGCAAGCCCACTTTCTTGGCAACATCCGCGGGAAGGCTCTCCAGAAGTTTGGTTCCGTCGGGAAAAAGCACAACCGGAAGGTCGGCAGCCTCCGGACCGAGCGCCTCCATGCAGCCGCTTGGTCTCCGGATCGTTGGCGGAAATTTCCACGTCGATCCACTGGTACGGAACGTGGTTTCGCGCCAGAAAGTCCCGCAGGTCGTACGACCGCGGCGACCAGCGCGTGCCCAATACACGTATGCCCTCGAAAGTCGGACGGTAGGTAGCCTGCCAGTCATCGAGCATGTCATCCAGTTGCGGATACAAGTGCTCCGACGGAGGGTCCCAGGGCTTCAGAAAAAAGTAATTGATGTTGGCCTGATTGATGGCGCTGATGGCGGCATTCATGTCGGTGTAGGCGGTCAACAATGCCCGCTTCGCCTTGGGAAAGATCCGCATGCCCTGCTGCAGAAATTCCACGCCATCCATGCGCGGCATGCGCTGGTCCGCCAGCAGCAGGGCCACGCTGTCATTCCGCACCTTCAACTGCTTCAGCAGGTCCAGCGCCCCTTCCGGAGAATCGCTGCCAATCACGCGGTATTCGGCGCCATATTTCGAACGCAAATCGCGCTCGATCGACCGCAAAACATCAGAGTCGTCATCCACGCTCAATAAGATCGGTTTCGCCATAATTCATTCTCAGAGTAAGTGGAGATAATTCTAGACTTCGAAATGCTTGAATGTCCTATAGATGCAGGAAACTGCCGCTTGGGATCAGAGTTTTCCGCGCCCACCACAGCCCGTGTGGGGCGGGTCTTCGACCCGCCCAGGCCGAGCGCAGCTTGGCGCGGGTTGCCGGTGAAAATAACAATTGAACGAGCCGGACCGGGTGAGAATGACTAAAGCTAAGCCCCGGGCCACGCTCGCTCAATCTCCCGACCATGCTCGGCAATCGTCGAAACCAAGTCTTCCATCTGCCCATCGCTGACTGCAGGATTCATACACGTAAGCTTCAAACACTGCCGGCCGCCGACGCGAGTGTGGCCGATGACGGCAATGCCCTGATCGAACAGACGCTGCCGCAGCGCGGCATTCAAGCCATCGTGATCGATTCCTTCACGCGCAGGTAGATAGCGAAAAACGACAGTTGCTGAGACTGGCTCCATGGACAAGTTGCAGTGAAGAAGTTCGCCTCACCGCGTCGGCAGCACATGAGCGCCAGTTCAATCGTCCGGTCAATCATCGCACCCAGCTTGCGGCGGCCCAGGATTTGAAATGAAAGCCAGGGCTTGAGGACATCGAAACGTCGGGTAGTGAGCAGTGAACTTCGTCACCAGGTCGGGAATTCCCTGCTCTTCGTGGGTCTCCGGGTTGAGATAATCCGCGTGCAACTCGAAAAGTTCGAAGTGACGAGCGTCGCGCAGCAGAAAAGCGCCCGCCGGAATCGGCTGCCAGAATAGTTTGTGAAAATCAATGCTCAGGGAATCCGCCAGCGCAATGCCCTGCAATTTGTCCCGATGCAGAGGCGAGAACAGTAGCGCGCCACCGTAGGCCGCATCAACGTGAAGCCACGCCCCGGCAGACCGAGCCAGCGCGGCAATCTCGGGCAACGGATCCACCGAGCCAAAGTCTGTGGTGCCCGCGGTCGCGACGATGGCAAAGGGCAGCAGGTCCTGCTCTCGCATAGCTCGTCGAGCGCCAGGCGAAGACTCTCCGGCCGCATCCGGAATACGTCGTCAACCGCAACTCTCACCACGGCATCGGTTCCCAGGCCCAAGCTGCGCGGCGGATTTTTCAACGGTAAAGTGCGCCACCTCGGAACACAGGACCGCATCCGAGCCGCTTCGGGCGGCAGTCCATGCTTTTGTGCCGAGCCACTGGAAGCGTGACTTCAGAAAATGCATCGCGGGCCAGAAGCAAGCCCCATGTAGTTGGACTGAGTTCCTCCAGCTGTAAAAGTCCCGCTGGCCGAGGCTGGCAAGCCGGCTTCGGAAGTCATCCACTGCATAAACTTCTGCTCCAGCATGGTGGCCATCGGCCCCTGGTCGAACGAGTCCATCGACTGATTCAAAGCGCTGATCACCGCCTCCGCGGCCAGGGCCGCGAGCAACGGAGGGCTATGCAGATGAGCGGCCGTGTTCGGGTGGCTGACTAACAGCGAGTTCGAAATGACCGCGCCCAGCTTGTCAAAGACCGCATCGGGTGCAACGCCCTCATCGGGAAGAAATGTGGGTTCGATCAGGGCAGAGAGCGCTGCCGGACTCTTTCCGTTGTACGGCTGCCCGGGCAAACAAGAAGCAATCAGTTCAGTGACCCGCGTCACCAGTTCTCGGTACAGCAACTTGCTCGCCCGCGTGCTGGTCAGAAAGTCGGATTCGAACAAGTCAGGGCCTCGGTGAAAACGGCAAAGGAATGCCTCGTCAAGTGGGCAATTCTATACGAAAGGCATGGGTCCACAGCGGCGGCGGGCGCCGCGGCCTGTGGAGCGGATTGCTAAACCCTCAGGCCTGCTCCGTGCAGCTCTGACGGCGGTTCTGCTCGCGAGAACACTCTCGATGGCGGCAAGAAGCTCCTCGGAATCTGCAGCGCTTCGAGGTGTACCCATCCGTACCCGCCTGTAGGCATCGTTCCTTGTCGCCCCCCATGGCGTGCGCGGTCAATCGCTGCTGCCGAGGAATCGAGAAACTTTCGAACTAGGTTGACCGTATAGACCGGACTCTCTTCCATCAGCCAGTGCCCGGATCGCGGGACGACCGCCTCTTGTACGTTGATCGCCACGTGGCGCATGATCACTGCCTGCAACGCACCGAATGACTTCTCGCCTCCAACAGCCAAGACCGGCATCGTCAGTTTCACCTTCTCGAAAATTTTATTGTCTGCCGCGTCCGTGGAAAATGCCGTGAACTGCGCGAAGCCAGCCCGCATGCCTCCGGGTTGTGCGTAGGTGGCTGTGAAGAAATTTCTGGTGGCTTCGTCAGGCTCAGACGGATCGCCCGTGAAATCGTTCCAGATTCGGTCGAAATAGATGCGCTCCCGACCTGCGACAAGCCGCTCGGCGTCAGGACCGTGGAAGTTGAAATGCCAGACGCCCGGACTCTGGAGAATCGTGCTCCACGGCTCGATGCCGGGAATGGGAGCGTCCATTACAACCAAACGGTCAACTTTGTCCGGGTACATCGCGGCATAGGCGTAAGCGACCATGTTGCCGATGTCGTGAGCGACCACGAAAGTTCTATCGAATCCGAGTGCGGTCACAACTGCTCGGATGTCCTTTGCTTGCGTCTTCTTATCGTATCCACCTGCCGGCTTTGACGATTTACCGATTCCACGCAGGTCGGGCACGACAACCGTGTGGTCTTTCATCAGGTCAGCAGCTAGCGGAGCCCATGAGTCGCTATTTTCGGCATATCCATGAAGGAGTACGACCACAGCCCCAGTTCCTCCCCAGCGCACATAAATGTCGGCTCCTTCGGGGCTGTGAACCGTCTTCGCCTGAAAGCTGGAGGGCAGGGAGGGTTGCGCGTGACTGAAAGTCGTCGCAAAGGCGAGAATTGCGAAGGTAAGACAATGTCGGCTCATTGTTCCTCCGAAAACGGCGTTCGGGTTTTAACCACCGGGCAATCGCACATTTGGAGTATGGCATTCTAATTGTACGCGGTCTAACTACGCAGAAGATGATGGAACTGCATATCACCAGATGCCGCCTAAGGTGGAATACAAGCTGACGGCTTGGGGATAATCACTCTGTCCCGCGCTCGACGCGATCCTGAAATGGGCAGGTCGTCGCCCCCGTCGCACTTGACATTCTCCTCAATGGTATTTCCTGAATTCCCACCACGGTGTACCCTTTTGTTGGTTGATAGGAGGGCATGATGCGTCGAGAGCGTGCGCTGAAGGTTGTGTTAGTCGTGGTGGGCTTGATCTTTTCGGCTCTAGTTTACCCCTTGATGATGTTCGTGCGGCAAGAGCCTGCTTTAGCGATGATGCTTAGCCTTTATGTCACACTGGGCATTTTCTTGCTGCTTGCGTCACGTAATCCATCGGCGAATCGCAGCCTGATTGCTTTCACGGCATGGTCGAGCTTTGCTCACGCCGCTGTGATGGGGATGCAAGCATTCCGTAATCTGATCCCACGCGGAGAACTGCTGGGTGTGATTGCGCTAATTATCATCGGGTTAGCCCTGATCGGGCTGGCTCCAGGAAGGCAGTCAAGAGAACTGCGATCCCCTGCCACGGCGTAGGCTCGCACCCCGGCGAAACGCCGACCCGACATCCCGATCGTGAGGCCAGAAGAAGCGGAGTTTGGCGAAGCTGCAATAGCCCGTCCTGCTAATCGCCGGTTTTCGGTCGCCAGCACGCCACCCTTACGAAAACTAGACCTGGGCTGGGAATCCGTTTGTGAAGACATCAAGCATAGTTGCTGGTTACCCCGCGGACTCATGTAAAGTGATTGCCTCCCGCCAACCCGAATTCTTCCCGATTTACATCGTGTTCGCGGCGTAGATCAGACATCAGCGCCAGGAATTCCGGACGGTTGTGGAGTCCGCGCAAATGCGGATCGCTGCCGAAGAGGAGATAGTTGGGCAAGCCCATTTCTGCACATTCACGGAGCCACTTGACGGCCTTCTGGGGCTTGCCGCACATGGCGTAGACCGAGGCGGCGTTGTGCCAGAGGTGGTGGGTGTGAAGTAGAGTCTTCTTCGACTCCACCGCAGTGTCGACGAGTTGCTCGGCCAGCCCGAAATTGCCTTCGTGGGCGGCAATCAAGCCCTCCACGCTGGTGAGTGTCGCCTCGCCCGGAACCATTTGGCTTGCCCTCCGCAACGCCTCGGCCGCCTCCGAGGGCCGGCCTAGGTAAAGAGGAATGGTGGGGAAAAATAGGTTCTGCCAAACGCCCGCTGGATCGAGAGCGAGAGCGCGCGTCTCTAGTTCATAAGCCTCCTCGTAATCGCCACTATACAGGGCAGTCTGCGCCAGGAAGACCATCGTGCGCGTATCTTCGGGGTGCACCGCCAAGGCTTCCTCAAGGCCCTGCCGCGCTTCCGCATAAAGGCCCAGGTGAAATAGGATTAGGCCGCGCCAGATTTGTGCCTGATGGCAGCCTGGATTGAGCTTGAGCGCGGCATTCAAGGCCCGCAGCGCAGGTCGATTCTCAAATGCATGCTTGGGAGTCCAGAGAAGTTGGCCCCGCGCGCACAAGGCATCTGCATGCACCATATCCAATGCCAGAGCCTTGGCGACCGCGGCTTCAGCCTTCGCGAGCCAGACTGGATCGGAATCGAACACGACCCCCATCTGAATACAAGCTTGTGCGAGGCGGCCCCAGGCGTCGGCAAAATTCGGATCAAAGCCGGTTGCATTAGTCAGCATCTCGACCGCAGTTTGAGTATCCCACTTGTTTAATCGAGAAATGCGATCTGCAGCTCGCATGTACAACTCGAAGGCGGCATTGTTTTTGGTGGGAGGAGCAGTCGGAGGGACCGTCTTCTGTCGCTGCGGAACAAGAGCCTCGCTTACGGCGTCTGCGATTTGGTCTTGCAAGTCGAATAACTCCTCCATTTCGCCGTCGTGTTTTGCTGAGTAGAGAGTGAGCGCGCCGGTTACCTGGTGTGCCTGTACAAGAACCCGAATCCGGGGTCCCATCTTCTGGATACTGCCCTCCACCACAAGGTTAACGTTCATCTCGCGCGCGGCCTGAGTCCATTCCATGTCCTTTCCGACATATCGCGTCACGCTCGCCGTCGGACGTACCAGGAGCTTCCCAGTACTAGCAAGTCGGGTGACAACAGCATCGGCGAGGGCCACCGCGAGAAACTGATCCTCTATTGGTGTGAAGCCAGATTACAACAGTCGGAAAGCTCTACTCTTCCGTAGACTCTTCCCTCACTCGTCATACTCTGGGCGTTCACCGCAAAGGCGAGTGCAGCAAAGCAGCTAAACCGGGGCTCGAAGAAGGCTACTTCTGCGGGGCAGCGCCCATCCTAAGGCGGAGATTTTTCTCTTGGTCGGCACTCCAGTATTTGCAATCAAGACGTATAAAGACCGACGTGTAGGGAATGGTCATATTCGTCTTCAGCACCAGCACGTGAAAAGTCTTGCCGGCCTCTGCAATGTCGGAAATAAGTGTTTCGTGCGGTCGAGATTGCACTGAAGATTTGCGCAGAAGCTCTCCAATCTCACTACGGTATGCCGACACACCAGGTGCATCAGCATCCGAAATGAAGGGCAACTCGGCATCCATGAACACAACCGGGCGCACGTGAACGGAGTTTTCAATTTCACTCAAAACCGTCCGCACGACCTCAAGCTGCGTCGCATGGGTCTCACTCGTCTTTACCCCGGGAGAAGTTTGCAGAGGATATGCCGAGTCGACAATAAGTATCCAGTTACGGTGACCAAGCAATGGAATGGTCTCAACTAATTGTTTATTCCAGTCAGGTGTGGCAGCATGACCCGACGCTAACAAAACGAGCATGATAACGGCCAAGGAAGCTGTTCGCATGGGCTCTCGCCTTTCCGGTTGCTAGTCTTTCATGAATTCTGCTGATGACACGGCTTCAGTTGGTCTCGAGGCATCGAATTTTTAAAATTACTCGAGTTTGGCTCTTAGGCGCCGTTGCGGGAAGCGATCAGGCTCCGGATAAACTTCAGATTCCGGCGCATGTCGTCCTCCACCGACGTCGGGCAGTCGGTTTCGAGTTGGGCCCACCCGTCGAAGCCGATATCGGCCAGCGCGTCGATCACTGCTTTGAAGTCGATCTTGCCTTCGCCCAGGTAGTGAGGGTTGTCCTTCAGGTGGACCTCGCAGATGCGCGCACCGCCCAACCAACGGATCTCCTCTACAACATCGAATCCGCCCTTCGTCGAGTTGCCCACGTCGTAGTAGGTGAGGACGGCATTGGACTTCGTTCGATCCATGATCCGCACGTTGTCCCGGGCTGAGATCGTGTCCTCGAGGCCGAGGATGACGCCAGACTTCTCCGCGGCAGGGGCGATCTCTTTAAGAACGTCGCCAACCTTGTCCATCTCCACCGTGGTCTCCAAGCGCGCCCTTGCCGAAGAACGGAAGCAGCACCACGCGCACGCCCATCGCCTTCGCGATCGGAATCGAGTCAGCCACCCAGCGTTGGCCGAGAGGATCAGACTTGAGGTAGTTCCGATGCAGGATTTCAAGGCACAGCGATTCGATCGGCAGTCCCACCCGCTTCGACTCATCGAGAAATAGTCTTCTGCAAAGCCGGATCCGAAAAGTGGAAGCTTGTCTCGGTCACCTTGCCGATGCTGACTTGCACACCGTCGAAGCCCAGCGACTTGGCCAGGGCGATGGACTCGATCTTGTCTTCCTGTCTTCAAGTTCCAGTCGGTCACCCCAACCTTGAACTTGACCTCGGCCTTTGCCGCGAACGCGGTAAGACCGAGGTCGCGAGGACCGCCGTAGCGCAGACGCCCAGTTCGATGAAGGTACGTCGAGTTAGTTTTTGCATGTTTTGATCCTCCTGTAACTCATTATGCGGGGCCGCCCTCCGAGGAGGGCCGACATGCCGGCAAAATGGTAACGGCGCGGTACGCGTTCCTCGCCAACCGCCGTAGGTCAATGGCCGAGCTGGTGGCAAGCCACGCACTCCGTTCGCGCACCTCGCTTCCGGTGGCACTCACGACAAGAGTTCATGCTGGTCGAGACTTCTTTCTGCAACACGTCGCGCGTTTCTACCGGTCCATGACATTCGACACAATGCAGCCCGGCCTTGATATGCGGCGAGTGACCAAAGAAGACAAAATCAGGAACGCGTAGACCGGCACCCATGCGATTTCCTTGCTCTTCTCCGAGGCGGCCCTGAGTTTCGCCACCTCAGGGCTGTTCGCCTTGATCGTCCGATGGCACTTCAGGCAGAAGTCGACAGACGGAATCAGTCGCCTCGTCGCCCTTGTCAACCCCGACGTGGCAGAAGTTGCACGGGAGACCAACTTTCGTCGGCATGAATCTTGTGACTGAATGCCACTGGCTGCGGAGCTACAGATTGGGGGAGCTTTTCCTTCGTCGCCCCTCGAACTCGTTCCTGGGTGAGCGCGAAAGCGCAAAGAAAAAAGCTGACCAGAAGCGCACGCCTCGACCAGGCCCAACAGATGGCCACGGCTGCCCTGTGGTTTTTCCGCAACCGCGGCGCATCTCGCCTCCGGTTTTCACGTGCTGCGAACCCGAGATCATTCGTTTGGGCCTCGCCTTTGGGCAACGCGAATGCCACGATTTTGCCCGTGAAGACCTTGTCGTACTTGTTGCCTCCCCCCGCCGCGATCACCACAAACTGCCGTCCGGACTTTTCTCCCGATGTAGGTCGCGGGAGTGGCGAAGCCGCTCGCAGGCAGCACTGTCGTCCAAAGTTCCTCCCCGGTATCGCTATCAAAGGCGCGAAACTTTCGGTCGCTGGTGGCCGCGATGAAAACCAGGCCCCCGTCCGTGACGATGGAGCCACCGATGTTGGGCGCGCCGGTCTTCGCGATACCACGCTGCTTCAACTCGTCGAATTCGCCCAGAGTGGACCGCCAGCGAATGTCGCCGGTGTTGAGATCCACGGCGTAGAGCGAGCCCCAGGGCGGCTGTTGACAAGGATAACCATCTTGCGTCGGTAAAGAATTCGTACTTCGTGGCACTGCAAGCGCGTACGGGATAGCTGACCCTTCCCGCGCTTCACCAGGCGGAAGAGCCCACCCACGTCCATGGAATTCACGAACAGCAAGCCTCGACTTGCGTCGAAGGAGGCGCCGCCGTAGTCGGAACCGCCGTTTAGAACCGGGAAACAGAGCCTGGTCCTGCTCTCCGAGGGGTCGAAGATCTTCACGTCAAGCTTTGCTCCCTTGACGTGTTCGCGAGACATTCGGTGCGCGACTCGGGAGTGACATTGGTCAGCTCGGCCGCGGTCATGGACTGCCGAGCCAGCGGTGGCGGCTTCAGCGGATACGGCTGCGTGGGGGAGCTCTCCTCGCCGGGAATGTCGCTTTTCGGTACTGGCCGCTCTTCTACCTTATAAAGCGGTTTGCCAGTTCTCGCGGTCAAGCACGAACAAGAACCCCTGCTTGGTTACCTGCGCCACGGCGGGAATCGTCTTTCCCTCGCGCTTAACGTCCGCAAGGACCGGAGCTGCCGGCAAGTCGTAGTCCCAAAGATCGTGATGGACAATCTGGTAGTACCACCGCATCTTGCCGGTCTTGCACTCGAGTGCGACCACGCTGTCGCCATAGAGGTTTGCGCCCTTACGGTCGCCACCGTAGACGTCGTAGGAAGGCGATGTTAGGGGAAGGAAAACGAGAGACCGTGCCTCGTCCACGCTCAGCAGGGACCATGCATTCACTCCGCGAACGGTCTTTCCAGGAGCCGACCTCCCAGGTTTCACTCCCGGGTTCTCCTGGGCGCGGTACTGTGTGAAAGCGCCAAAGCACCTTGCCGGAACGCGCGTCGAAGCCTCGCACATCGCCGCTGGGGCCTCGGGGTTGGCCGTCGCTCACGAGGCTGCCCGCCACCACCACGTCGCCGCACACGGCGGTCGGCGAGGTGAGGCCGTACTGCGACTCGGGAAAGCCGTCGGCCATGCCCGTCCGCAGGTCCACCTTTCCCGCTGTCGCCGAATTCCGGATCGAGCTCGCCCGTCCGCGCGTCAACCGCCCAGAGCCGTCCTTGGATGTCGCCGAGATAGATGAGCCTCTTCTCGCCGTCGGTCCAGGACGACACCCCACGGTTCACGAAGAGGTTGCGACGGAATGGTCTTGTCGATGACCGGAGTCGAAGACCCAGATCCGTTCACCTGTTTCGGCGTCGAGAGCGAAGAGGCGACTCATCGGTGACGGAATGTACAGAACCCCGTCTATCACGAGCGGAGTGGCCTCGAACGACGAGCGCGAGGGCAAGTCCTTGCCGTCGCTCCAGTCCTCGGTATCAAAGTCCAAGCTATCTTGAGCTTCGACACATTGCCGCGGTTGATTTGGGCGAGAGAAGAGTGGCGAGTGCCTCCGGCGTCTCGGCCGGCATAAGGCCAGTCTTGAGCAAAGATCGAAACACTGGAGACCAGAAGAAGGGTGATAGCCCGGAGAAGAAGAGTCATCTTAGGACGCCTTCATCATTATTGGTAGTGCCGTTATCGGGTTTTTCCGAAGGGGCCGCCGTACCTGGGCGTGCTGTTCTCTGAAAAGGAGCTTCCTCACAAAAGAGCGCTAGTTGATGGTCAAATGACGCCAGTAGGCGTTCCCGCCCTCACGATGCGAAATCAACACCCTTTGGTAGAGCCGCACTACAACCTCCTGAGTTTTGTACTTCGAAAGATCAAGGTCGATTTCCTGCCAATTTCGGCCTTCGGATGACCCCTCGATAAGCTTATCCAGCACCTTGTCATCGTTCACGTAGACCTGCAGCTGCCAGGCCCGGCCTGCGTCAGCCGCTACCTGAAACTTCAAGAAAGGATCGGTTCCCAGACGTAACGCGCGCCTCAGAACTGTTCCGCGCACTTCGTCTCTGGGATACGTGGCAAGGACGTCGCCGTCCAGATACGTGATGCCGCGTATTCCGGGCATGCCACCACCAGCGCCACCGAACCCAGCGCGTTGCAAAGTCCACTCGGAATTCCAATATTGCATCAGATCGGCCAGAACAAAGAGTTCAGGCGGCTGGCTGATGGGGGTTTGGACCGGAATATCAATGCCGTTCTGATCCTTGATGGCTCCGTGCGCCACGAGGATTGACTCGCCGATTCTCGCCGTTCTCGAAGCCAACTCTGAAATACTCTCGTCAACTGGAGGCGTGAGTTGCAGGGCGCCCATTTTATCCCCAACAATCCGATCGTGAAGTTGAGAAACCTGCTCGGGAGGCAGTGCCTTGGTCCCATGCATGGCGGCAACAACGGATTCTGAGTTCGCCGCATTGCAGTCGGTGTCGGCAAAATCTGCCGCGTGAACAGCCAGTTGCAATGTCTTGCTGAAGTCGCCCTCACCAAACCACACGCTGGCGGCCACAATCCCACCATTTAGCACCGCGTTATTCGTCGCCGGATATTCGATTCCCCAACGCTGGTCGATGGCCTGAAAGATCTGTTCCGGCTTGCTTCCTGACTCTGCCATGGCGATGACCATATCCAGACACTTTCGATATGGCGAATCGGGATGGATCAGCCTCGCAGCTTTCAGGACGATGGTGCGCGAATCTTCCTCTACAAATGCCAGGCTGACCATCCCAGACACGAAAACCGCCCCGTCCGTGCCTTCTGCGTAGCCGTTAATATGACCGAGCCGTCGCGCCATTTCACCGGCGACATTCGGCATGCCCGGCGCTAGTGCTCCGTAGATATCGCTGCTGAACTGGGGTCCGATCGTCCACCACAGTTTGTTGTACTTCGGATGACCCGTGTCGGGTGGCTTGAGTCCTCGTTTCAACAGCAACAAAGCCTGTTCGCTGGAGCCCCAAGAGCCGGCGTTGTTTTCCAGCCACTGTTGCCCAAGCTCTTGCACCGTAAGCTCGATTCCATATTTCTCGAACGCCCGGAGCGCGACCATCTCGTAGTAGTAGTCGTCATCGACAGGAGCGTATCCGGGGAGCTGTGTCATCGGGGTTGAGGGCATTGTCGAAGCGGGCTGATGTTCGAAACGAACTCCGGTCATCTGAGCAATCATCTGTGCCGTCCAAATTGCGCGGACGCGATCAAGATATTCCGCGTGCGACAAGATGAGCCACCTCGATGACCGTTCGGTGGACTCCGCCTGCGGCGCGGCCTGCGAATACGCAGCGCATGCGAAAACAACTGCAACGCACAGCAGGGATCCTATCTGTTTCTTCATGCTCTGTTCCGCTGAGGTCTCGAGCGTTGCACTTGGGAGGAGCCGTTTCTAACTTTCGGAATTGGAGACAGTGTGCAGATGCCTGCTCGCGGTTTCTCCTGAGAAGCTGGCTGGCATCGTCGGAGTCACCTGTTCAACCTGAGGCTCTGACTGTCCTCGAGGAAACGATCCACCTCTACGGAAGTTGGCATCGACGGTTGGGCGCCAGTTCGAGTAACCGAGAGTGCGGCCACAGCAGATGCCCACGAAACGCTGCTGAGCGGATCTTGCCCGTTCAGTAGTGCGACAGCGAGGGCCCCGTTGAAAGCGTCGCCCGCCGCCGTGGTATCGACAGCGTGCACACTATACCCCGGCGATAGCTGTCGGGTTCCGTCTGATAGCGCTACGTAGCAGCCCCGTTCTCCGAGCTTGAGGATGACATTTCGGCTTCCAAGCGCGAGCAGGGCATTCGCCGCATCGCTGAGCACCTCTTCCAATAGCTCTCCCGGTGCGCACTCTAAGAGGAAACAGGCCTCGGTCTCGTTCGGCGTCAGCCAGTCGACACACTTCAAGAGTGACGCGGGCAGCGGGCGTGCGGGCGCGGGATCCAGTACCAGGGGGATTCGCTCTTGAATGGCAATGGCAGCCAGGTACTCCACAGTCTCAAGCGGGATTTCCAACTGGGTGAGTAAGATGCCAGCGCTGCGGATAACAGCGATGTGCGTATCGAGGTCTGCCGGAGAGAGATGTGCATTCGCTCCAGCAACGACGGTGATCGCGTTCGCTCCCTTCGCATCGGTGGTAATCAGAGCGACGCCGGAGGATCCCGGAACGATTTCAATTCCGTCGGTGTTTACCTTGGATGCTTCGAGACTTTCTCTCAACTGCACGCCGAAGACATCGGTTCCGAGCTTTCCCAGCATGCTCACCGAGCCGCCGAGACGCGCAGCCGCCACCGCTTGATTCGCGCCTTTACCACCCGGGAACGTCTGGAAACTGAGTCCGGCAACGGTTTCGCCGGCAATCGGAATTCGGTGAGTGGCGCCGACCAGGTCAAGATTGATGCTTCCCACAACTACGATCGGCTTGGCCATATAAGGACGCCCAGCTCCGCTCTTCCCGTCAACACCATTGATCCCAGCTAGCCGGAAGAGCCCATGGCGCCGTCACCTCGGAAATACCGGGGCCACCGCGACTGCGCCCAACCCGACGAAGAAAAAGATGAACATCAGTGGTACTAGCCTTCGCGCGCTCGGAGGCGCACTGGCAAATTCCTTCCAGATAAACACTCCCCAGATGGCGGAAACCATGGTTGCTCCCTGCCCAATCGCGTACGAAATCGCCGGACCGATGACGTGTGCGTGCGAAGCAACAAAGTTCAGGACCGCGCCTGTGCACCAGATCATTCCGCCAAGAATTCCCCACCCATGCCAGGCGGCACGCCCTTTCCAGTAGTCGGCCATGCTCACGGGCTGGCCCCCTGTTAATGGCCTCCGCATGAAAAAGTAATTGACCGGTACTGCACACAGGGCAGTACCGATAGCGAAGAAGAACGCCACGGTATAGGGACCGAGCGCGTGGTCACCCGTGATCGCTTTCGCGACCAGGGGATAGAAGACGCCCATCAGCACGCCACATGCGAGGCTGATCTGAATGCCGCGTGTGCTCGGTGTCTTTCGTATGGTCTCGCGTCTGCGATAGGCCATCGCATCCACGACAATGGCGAGGACGACCAGAAGCACACCGCCAAACAGCAAGAGGGGGCTTCCCTGCGGAGAGATGAAGTAATTCAGCAATACGCCCACAACAAGGGCTAGTCCAATTCCGATTGGAAACGCGACGGCAAGCCCGGCGATATCAATTGAGGCAACCAGCAGAAGGTTTGCTACGTTGAAGACCACTCCGCCGAGGAGAGCGAAGATGACATGAGTTGCGTCCGCGCTGGCGATATTCCTAAGGAAGGAGAGTTCTCCCCCGCCCGCACTGCCGAGCGTGAGACCCCACAGAAGGCTCGCGGCAACGATGCCGAGGACGTAGTCCCAATAAAAGAGCTGAAAGGCCCAACCCGGAGTAAGTTTCATGGTGTTGGCCCACGACCCCCAACACAGCATGCTACCGATCATGAATAACAGCGCGATCCCATAGGCTTCTGGTTGATACATGGCCCTCCCGGCTCGGATCAGGTCCCCTCGCGAGCACAGTTCTTCAGCTCTTTGGGCTTCTGCAGTACCTCGACGCGTCCACTTCCTCTCGGCCCTAGAAATCCAGGCGAAGCCCAAACTGCACCGAACGAGGTAGGTTCTGGCTGGTTGATTTACCGAAAAGGCTGCTCGACAAATCACTATCTGGCTGAGTCAGATTCACGCGGTTGAAGAGGTTGAAAACATCTGCTCTAAATTCGAGAGAAAAGCGTTCCCATTTCACCGCCTTTGCGAATTCTGTATTAACGTTAGCCAAACCCGGGCCCGTAAACGTGTTCCGGCCCACGTTGCCCTGTTGTCCTAGTGCTGGGGTGGGGAAAGCGGACGCCGGAGCAAAACCGGTAAGGAAATTGCTCCGGTTGCCCGTGTGCACGGTGCCAGCGGCCGCTGCGTTCGGCAGATCATAACCATAGCCATCGGCGTTAAAGTCGCCGCTCCCGGGCTGCAAACCGATCACGTTTCCGCCCGCATCCAGGATCGGATTGAAGGAGGCCGAAGTAAATACGGAGAAGGGCAGGCCACTCTGCAGCACCACGATATTGGACATGCGCCAACCGCCGAGGACCTTCTTCGCCAAGCCGCTCTTGAAGAACCCTGACGGAACCTCCACCACGCTATCGATGGTTAGACGCTTGGATACGCTATAGTCCGCCCTTCCGTGTTGGAACGGAATATCCAGCGGGTTGAAGATCGCCTCGCCGTTGTTAGTCCCATTGTCGTTGCTGCTCGTGTCGTCGGTGGCTTTACCGAAGGTGTAGATACCCCTCAGCTGCCAGGAATGAGTGAAGCGTTTGCTCAACATAAGGGAGCCGTAATGGCCATCAGCGATTCCGATGGTGCGGCCGAAGACAATGCTGCCGAAGTTGGGATTCAACCGCGTTTGCGTTCCCTTGTTGATGATGAGGTCCCCCGGGAAACGATTTACGTCGGTCTGGACGTACAGATTTGTACTGTGGGAGCCGTTGTAGTCCGCCTCAGCCGTCAGACCGTGGCCAAGATCGCGCTGGAGCGAGACCATGAAGACATGCGTACGAGGCTGATCCAGGTTGGAGACTAAACCCGATGTTTGGACCGGTAAGCCTACGATTCCGCCCGCCGCATTGGTTTGAAACGTGATTCCGGGGGGGGTCGGCCAGATATTGCCCGTGGAGTCTCCCAACGCGTAGCTGAACGGATGAGTCGGACTATCCGCATTGAAATCGGGGACCGCCCAGACCGGCGGATTGGCGCGCGCGGGGAATGACCACGATCCGTCAGCCACGTTATTAAAGAACAGGCCGTATCCGCCCCGCAACGAAGTTTTCCCGTTGCCAAAGATATCCCAGGCAAATCCGATTCGGGGACCCCATCCCTGGGGTCGATTATTCGTTACATATGCATTCTGCCCGCCCCGGACGGACATTACCCCGCTGGCAACTTGAGAAGCAAAATCGCTACCCGAACCCGCAGAGAAGAAAGGAAATGGGGTGTGTGAATTAAAGTAGGTTCCCCAGTGGCCGAAGTAGTCGTACCGAAGACCCAAATTGAGTGTGAACCGGTGCGTCACCTTCCAGTCGTCCTGTACGAATGCCCCTGCATAAAGCCACCGCAGGATCTCATACAAGTTGCTGGCCAAGGCAGAGTTGGCCACTTCCAGCGCGGGACCAAACTGCGAAAAGGGCTGATCCTGGGCGAAGTCAAGAAGATTGGTAAAACCGAAAGTAGGCCGGAGCTGCGGGCTGGTAAATTGGTCGTCGTCGTGATGTCGATCGATATCAACGCCCGCGTTGATGGTGTGACTGCCATGCGTCCAGGTCAGCACGTCATGCCAGCTGTAGTTCTGATGCACCCAGCCCGCCGGTCCCCACTGGTTGTACCCCGCCACACCGGTGATGTTGACATTGGGGAGACTCTGATTGCCCACGGCGCTGGGATTGAATCCGTCGGCATCGATCCAGGTGAAACCGGCGTCGTTCAAAAGTCTGGGAGAGAACACGTGCGTCCAGTCGAGTTTGCTCATAAACCCGTTGTTGGGAATCTTCACCCGATAGATGGGACGTGGATCGGCTTGCAGCTGGTTGGAGTAAGTCCGGAACCAATCGAAGAAGAAGCGATCTTTCGATTCATTAGCATTGTAGTCGAGCCGGACATGCCACTGATACGCGTTATGGGTCAGGCTGAGCGGAAACGTCGCTGTCCCAAAAGCGGGCAGATCGGGATTGTTTTGAAATGCAGGGGATTCGGGATAGGAACCGGGCTGGGTGGCCTGAAGCTGTCCCACGGTGACAATACCAGTAGTCGGCGCGGACCCCGGGGAGCCCTGCTTGAAGAATGTCGTCGAGAGATTATTCGGGAAATTCTGCGCGACAAATTGGGCGAACTGGGGTGTCTCGACGGTCGAGACCAAGGTTGTTGCATTGGAGGATCTCAAGACGAAGAGACCGCCAAACGCGAACAGTTTGTTTTTGATAATCGGGCCGCCCAGGGTTCCGCCGAATTCGTTTCTTCGAAAGGCCGGTATTGCGCGGCACCCTGCCGACCCCGGGGGACAGAACTCAAATTCAGTTCGAGCCGTCAACGCGTTATTCGTGTGGTACTCCGACAACGACCCGTGTAATTCGTTGGTTCCTGGTTTCGTGAAGACCTGCACGTATGCCCCGCTGTAGCGCCCCTTGGCGGCGTCAATCGTCGCTCCTGAGATACGCACGGCCTGAATAAAATCCGGCTCGGGGGAAAGGTTCACCACTCCATCGCGGGAGGCGCTCACAGCAATGCTGCCGTCGACATCGTACTGGTTGTTCTCCTGCCGCTGCCCGGCTGCATTGAGCTGGTAACCCGCTTCCTGTTCAAAACTATCGTTATTCGCTGAACCGGAACCCAGTGCTCCGCCGGACGGCAGTCCTGAACCTGTTACACCTGGCGCTAATTCGATCATGCTGGTGTATACATTTCTTCCAAGCAACGGTGCATCACGCACAACGGACTCGGAAATTTCTCGCGACGTGTTGACTCTGTCCGACTCGACCGCCGCCAGCTCTGAGGTCACATCTACAGAAACTGTCTCGTTGGGCAAGGCAAGGACAGGGTGAAGGCTCTTTACCTGGTTGGATTCCAACTGCAGATCCTTCTGCACCCATGTCTTGAATCCCGCTTGCTCGACCTCAACGGTATAGGTCGCCCCGGGCAACGACGTGATGCGGAAGTCACCGTTATCCGAGGTATTCGTATATCGAGTGACGTGAGTATCTTGATTGGTAACAACGATTTTAGCCCCCGAGATCGCGGCGCCAGTCGGATCCACCACTGTTCCTGTCAGTCCACTGGTGAACTGCGCGTGGGCGGGCGCGTTAAGAACCATGAACAAGAAAACAAGTGTGATGGTCGTCGCTACTAGACGTGATGTCTTCATGGTGTCCTTTCCTTCTCCTGAGGTCCTGCTCATCTCTGAGCCAATTCGAGACTGGGCTTTTGTCGAACTTTGAGCTTCTCGGCTTGCTGCTGGCGTTCGAACGCGTCAATTAAAGCTCGCCCTTTCGCTGGCCTTCCGGTCTTCAGATAAAGGCGGCCCAGGCTGTACTGCGCCGACAGGTGATGCGGGTCCAGTCGCAGACAGGCCAGCAAGTTCTGCTCGGCGAGCTTTGGGTCCTGGTCCAGATACAGCTTCGCTAAGTGGTAGTAAGAGTCGGCAAAAGAGGGATCGAGCCGGATGGCTTCTCTGAATGCACCTGCCGCTTTCGTATCGTGCTTCAGCGTCTGTTCGAGAGCCACGCCAAGGTAGTAATGCATCTGGGAATTGGAAGGAAATTTATTGATTGCTGAAGAAAGTGTGTTAATCGCGTCTTGTAACTCGCCTGCATGCGTCTGGATGATGCCAAGGCTTAGGAGGGCGACACTATTGTCCGCCTGGAGGCTGCTGGCTTTCTGCACGATCTTTTCTGCTTCGCCGAGGCGGCCGAGTTTCTCGAGGATGGCGCCCTTCTGTACCTGCAAACGATAGGACCCTGGGATATGCGCCAGTCCGATATCGGCGGCTTCCAGCGCCAGAGGATAATTTTCATAATCCATGCAGAGGGTGCTGAAGTCCAGATAGTTCACCTCATTTTTCGGTTCGAGCAACGCGGCCTGACGCAACGATTGGATCGCCAGGCTGAGGTCACCGGTGCTTCTGGCGAGGTTGGCCAGTAGATTCAGGGAGGCGGGATCGGGCCTGGTGCTCGTGAGTTCTTTGAGTACTTTTAGCGCCTCTTCGGGCCGGCCCAACCGGTTTAGAACAGCTGCCCGCTGATAGCTGAGCCCGGAGAGCCCGGAATCGATGTTGCTGGCCCGTTCGAATTCGGCGAGGGCCTGTTGGTATTGCTTCTGTCGAGAAAACAGGAGACCTGCCTTAAAGTATTCGGAGGCCTTGACGCCTGACATCGCCTGCAGGCGGTTTAGGAGCGCATCTGCCTTCTGTGCCTGGCTCAATTCAAGAAGAGAGTGGGCAAACGATAGCAGGGCCTGAGGATACTTATAGACAATGTCCCCCGATTGTCCCAGGAGGGACGCCGACTTGCTGAAGTCATGTTGCTCTTCAGCAATAATTCCCAGAAAGAGCGACGCTATCAAACGCGAGTCGCCCGGCTCATTGATCAGCCGGCGAAATTCCGCAGCGGCTAAATCGTACTTACCCAGGTTGAAATAACTGATCGCGAGGTTCTTGCGGGCAGGTACAAATCCCGGGTCGATTTGCAAGCTCTTGAGCAAATAATCGTCGGCTTGCTCGAAATCGCCCTTCAAGCTGTAGGTAGCCCCGATTACGTTCAGAAGGACGGTGCTTTGGGGATCACTAGCGAGGCCGTTCTTGAAAGTTGATATCGCCTCGTCGAGGCGTCGCTCTTTGACAAGGCTCATACCCATCTGGTATGCCTGCGCAGCCGCGGACTCGGGGGACGCCGAGGGCAATGGAGCTGGCTGCGCGCAAAGGGGAAGCGAACCCAAGAGAGCCAGAGACAGTCCAATTGATACGGGCTTGCAGCAATGGAATAGCCTGAGGATCCGGCGTCCGAAGTGAATTGAGTTCCTGGCCATCTGATTCTCGTGAGACTGCAGGGCCCTCGACCCGACGGAACTGTTAACCACGATCCACAAAAATGGCTTCCTGGAAACCTATTGAACCAACTTCGGGGTGCAACTTAAATCGTTTCAAAATACTTTGTCAAGCACATTTTTTCGGGAGGCGAGACAGTTTTGGGGAATCAATCCGGCGCCCGGTCGCGGTAATTTTTCCCGTTTTCCTAAACTCGCAAAGCTCAAATCAGGATGCAATGGAGCAATGACCGTTGATGCGGAAGGACTTTCAAGGAATGGAAAAACAAGAGAAAAGGGGAAGGTCAGCTCAAGGAGACGGTCTCGTCGTACGTCCGTTTTCGTCCCGCTGCCGGGGCTCTTCCGCGGGGAGGTGTCGCCGAGTGCCGGATCTTCAACTCTGTAGGCAAGACCACCTTTTTGATGCGCTGTTTCGAACCATCAATTCGTTCCAACAAGAGGCGCGCCGCTGTTGCTCCAAGCTGATAGCCGGATTGGTGCACCGTTGTAAGCCCCGGCGCAGTGAACTCAGTGAAGTCCAGATTGTCGAAGCCGACGACTGACAACTCTTCCGGGCAGGACACGTCCAATTCTCGAGCAGCCAACAGCACTCCAAGGGCCATCAGGTCATTGCACGCAAAGATAGCGGTAGGTCTTGGCAGCATGCGCAGCAGCCGGAGTGCTGCCTGGTGGCCACTTTGGCGGTCGAAGCGCGCTTCCTGGATATACTCCGGTTCAATCGAGATGCGTGCTTCGTCAAGTGCGCGGCGAAACCCCTTCAAGCGCTCCGCTGCGTTTGTCAGGTGAAGCGGTCCAGTAATGACCGCGAGATTTCGGTGACCCATGCGCAGAAGATGGCGAGTGGCAGCATAGGCACCTGCTTCATTGGCCACAACCACCACATCTCCGTCCCACCCGGTCGGACGACGGTCGATGCACACGACCGGTGGTCCGGAGCTGGCCAGAGCACGCAGTTGTGCTGCAATATGGCTCTCCGCGGCAGGAATTACCAGCAGCCCCGCGGGACGATAAGAACGCAATTCGTTTAAGTAAGAAGTCTCTTTATCTGGATGGTTATCGGTATTACACAAAATAAGCCGGTACGAGCGCTTGTAAGCAACGTCTTCGACGCCGCGAACGACGGCCGGGAAAAAAGGGTTGGTCACGTCGGGGATGATCATCCCCAGCATGTTGGTTTGATTTCGCCGGAGACCGCGTGCCAGTTGGCTTGGTTGGTACCCGAGGCTTCGAATCGCTTCGACTACTCGAATACGCAGTTTCTCCCTGACTTTAGCGGTCCCATTGATGACGTGTGACACCGTGCCGATGGAAACATCAGCCCGTTCCGCAATTTGCCGCATGGTTACCGGCACACTCATATTAAACCACCACCATAAGAGTAGCAGGGTTTGCCAAAAGCGCAGGACAACGACTGCACCGAATTTGACGCTCCCTTGTCAACGTTGTCCGGACCCGGATTCAATCCGCGTCTTGAACACACCGAAAGCCTAAGCCTCCTGACCGATCCATGCTCGGGGCCATCATCAAGAGTTTTCCATGTTCAGAGAGTTTGTAGGCCTGGGGGAAGTACCAGATCGAACCCTGAGGCTGATAATAGCTGCCGCCACGGAGAATACTTCCGCGCGTGTGGTCATCCTGAAACTCGTCCGTCCACTGCCAGACGTTTCCGACCATGTCCATTACAGCAAACGGGCTTGCACCCTCCGGATGCGAATCGACTCTGTCGGGCCCGCGCATCGTGCGGCTCTTATCGGGCGTGGGAACCGCCTCTGCCTTCCAACTATTCCCCCAAGGATAGGTCCTGCCATCCGTACCTTGAGCCGCGTATTGCCATTCCCATTCGTGCGGAAGACGCTTGCCAGCCCAAGCCGCATAGGCGCGGGCGTCTTCGATCGAGACCCAAGTCACGGGCTTGTTGTCCCAGCCGTCGGGATACTTCCCATTTTGCCAGTCCCGCAAGAAGTTCAAGTCGTCTTGCGGACGATAGTGCGCCGCATCAACAAATTTCTTAAATTGCGCGTTGGTCACCGGATACTTGTCAATCCAGAACGACTTGATGTGCATCGGATGGTCGTGGAAGCGTCGTGGAGTGGCCTCCCACGGGTACTGCACGTCTACGCCGATGTCGTTGAAGCCTTCGATCTCGATGCCTTCGACGTGAAATTGGAATTCGCTCTCAGGGATCTTCACCATATCGGTTGGTGAGCTGGCTGGAGGCTTGGTTGCGGCAATAGGCACCATCTGTTGCGCAACCACTTTCCACTCATGGGAATAGCTGGCCAGAGGCTTGCTGGTAAGCTCCTTCATTTTCGTCATGAGCGTTTGAATCGAAGCTTCTGGAGCACTTCGCGATGCCAACAGAGCTCCATAGCCATGGGCTTCGATGTTAAAGCTCAGCACCATCCGGCCCGCCTGGTTCTTCACTGGTGTAAGCTCGACACCGTGATACAGATCGTAGTAGCGCAAGCCCTCATCCGGCACCATGTCGATTTGCGGACCCTCCACGTCGTAGTCGTTTCGGTTCACAACGGTCCAGATGGTCTCCTGACCTAGCGGCCAGCGGCTGGCAAACACTCCGTACCGCAACATTGGCGACAGCGGCTCCCACCCGGGACTGGTCAAGAACGGGGCGAGCGCGCGTTCCATAGTAGCGATACGGCGCGTGGCTTCGGCGTCGCGGGGCGTGATCCCGTTCCAAATTCCCCAGATGTTTTCCCAGGATTCCCAGCCTAAGCCGTTGAAGAAGGCAAACTGCAGGTTGTCTGTCTTGTCACGCTTCCAGCGGTCGGAGATATTCACCATGTGGCGTGTCTCCAGCCACTTGTACTTGTCGGGCATGGGCACGAACGGATACTGGTACTGTCCCCATGTCATGACGTTCCACGCCAGTGCCTCGTCCGAGGGTCCACCCTCCGGCTCGAAGGCGAGTGGATGGCCGATCTTGTCGGCGGCGGCGGAAAAGGCGAGTGGGACCCCATCCTGAGTGTCGCCGTTGATACCGTCGGCGCCAATCTCGGCCATCAGGCTGGCGATCGCGTCGGGCCACGATGCGCCTGGTTCCCTCGTGCCTTGATCCCACATCATCATGGGGAAGAGCACGCGCACGTTGCGACGGTGGAAATCTGCGATCATCTGCTTTACGCCGGTCACGCCTCCGGGCATGGAGCGAATCATGTCGTGCTGGTTGCGATTGTCGATCCCCATGTTGGGATATGTAGGCCAGATGAGCACCGCGTCGATTCCGCCATAACGCTTCTCGACATCATCGAGATAGCGATCAACGGTGTACTTATGGGCTACAGGATCGTAGAAATATCGATCCTCGACCATCATCTGTGGCTGAAAAAAGCTTGACTGCGTCCACTTGAGCGCCGGCAGATCATACCGCGAGCCGTCATACCCTATGCGGATACGACGTTCATCACGCCAGTGTCGAATGTCGGCCAACCAGGTATCGTGCTCATTTTGGGAACAAGACTTGGATCCTCCCTCCCAGGCTCCTGTCATGATCAGGCAGCCGGGCGTGGGAATTTGCTGACGATCGGGACGAAAGTGGGAGTCTTGGGCTGAGGCTATACTGGCTGCAGCCAGCAGCATGACGGCGACGAAAGGCGCGATTTCACGGCTCATGAGTGCGCTCCTGTGGTACTACCGGTTTGCGGCTGGCAATATAAAACGTTTCAAGAGATATGTCCATAATGCTTTATGGTGACTCCAAGACAGAAACGCAGGTTTGAAGGTCTTCGTAGGATTGTGATAAGGGTTGTGGTCATAAAAAATCCCCGTTGATGAGAGAAACAACAACCTTGACCTTTACCCGCCGCGCTTTTGTGCGACTGTCTCTCGGCTCCGCGGCCTTCGCCGCAACTCCGCGACTCATGGCACAAGGGGTTGCGGCGCACACAGTCAAACCCGCGGCTCGACCAGCTCCTTCAGGACGTCCCTTCAATGCTCACTTCACGGACGTGGCATCGGCTGCGGGGTTGCAAGCTCCAGTAATCTACGGTGGCGTCGACAGCAAGAAATACATTCTGGAATCTACCGGCTGTGGTTGCGCCTTCATCGATTACGACAATGATGGTTGGATGGACATTTTCCTGTTATCGGGTACCCGCCTCTCGGGGGATCCGCCTGAGGCGGGCAATCGCCTTTACAAGAACAATCGTGACGGTACCTTCACCGACGTCACGGAAAAAGCCGGTCTGAAGGCAACAGGCTGGGCTTCCAGTGTTTGCATCGGTGACTACAACAACGACGGATTCGAGGACATTTTCTGCACTTACTTCGGACAAAACTGTCTTTATCGAAACAATGGCGATGGGACTTTTACCGACATAACCAAGACTGCCGGCCTATGGAACGATCAGCCACGATGGGGAGCGGGATGCAGTTTCTTGGACTACAACCGGGATGGGTATCTTGATTTGTTCGTTTCAAATTACGTGCGCTTCTCCTTCGAACACACACCGATGCCAGGAGAAAACCCAAATTGCAACTGGAAAGGCGTCCCCGTGGAATGCGGCCCGGTCGGATTGCCCACTGGAATACATTCGTTGTATCGAAACAATGGCGACGGCACATTTATCGACGTCAGCCAACAGGCTGGCGTCGCAAAAGCGACTAAAAGCTATGGGATGACGGTCGTCGCGGCTGATCTCGACGAGGATGGCTGGACGGATATTTTCGTCGCCTGCGATTCCACCCCTAGCCTATTGTTTATGAACAATCATGACGGGACTTTTCGCGAGGAAGGTATTCTCCGAGGGGTGGCACTCAGTGACGACGGCATGGAGCAAGCCGGAATGGGCGTTGGTGTTGGAGACTACGATCTGGACGGACATTTGGACCTCTTTAAAACGCACTTTGCGGACGATGCCAACGGCCTTTATCACAACGACGGCAGTGGAAATTTCGACGAAGTCACCCGCTCCTCTCTCCTCGCGGTCGAGACCCGGTACGTCTGTTGGGGCGCCGGCATAGTTGACCTCGACAACGACGGCTATCCTGATCTTTTCATGGTGACCGGCAATGTTTACCCAGAACTCGAGCGCAAGTTGCCGCAATACCCAAACAAGAGCCCGCGCGCGTTGTTTCGCAACCTGGGAAACGGTACCTTCGAAGAGTTGGGACCGGAAGCGGGTCCGGGAGTGACGGAAGCACACTCGAGTCGGGGTTGTGCGTTCGGCGATTTCGACAACGATGGCGACGTGGACATCTTGATTGTGAATCTGAACGAACCGCCATCCCTTTTGCGAAACGATCTAAAGGCAAGGCAAAACTGGATCAAAGTTAGGTTAGAGGGAGTCAAGTCGAACCGCAGCGCCATCGGCGCTCGCGTGCTGGTCCGCTACGGCGGCAGGGTTCAGGCACAGGCCGTGTTAAGCCAGGCGAGCTTTTATTCCGGCAACGATCCGCGGCTGCACTACGGCCTTGGCACTTTTAATTCAGTCGATATCGAAGTCTTCTGGCCCAATGGTCTCCATGAAAAGTTCAAAGCGGTCGGGGCGAATCAATTGGTGACCCTGCGTGAAGGTGCAGGAATCGTGCCTTCCAAAGGCTGGGCGAAGGGGTAAAGAAAAAAACGCTGGCGTCTCAATGGTACGGTCCGTAAACACGAATCGGAGAACAACAATGCGAATCACGTTGACTGTCTTGACCCTGTGCGTTGCATTCGTACCCACCTTAGCGAGCGCTCAACCGACTACGTCGCGCCACCTTTCTCGGGCCACACTTGAGGACAAGATCCGCGGTGGGTGGGCGGGACAGATGATCGGCGTTTCATACGGCGCTCCTACCGAGTTCCGTTCGAATGGCAAGATCATCGAGGGCAACCTGAACAAGTATCTCGACTGGTCTCCGGAAAGGCTCAAGAACGCTATCGACCAGGACGACCTATATGTGGAGATGACGTTCGCTGAAGTCATGGACAAGGTGGGCCTTGAAGCGACCACCGAACAATACGGTGAGATGTTCAAGAACTCCATGTACGAACTGTGGCATGCGAATGCCGGAGCCCGGCGTAACCTCAACCGCGGCATCAAGGCCCCGATGTCCGGCCATCCGAAATACAACATCCATGCGAACGATATCGATTTCCAGATCGAATCGGATTTCATCGGTCTGATGACTCCGGGCCTTCCTCGCGAGGCGAACAAATACGCGGACCGTGTCGGACGGGTGATGAACTGGGCTGACGGGCTGTATGGAGGTATGTTCTTCGCCGGCATGTACGCCGCCGCCTTTTTCGAGAGTGATCCACGCAGGGTCGTGGAACGCGGCCTACTATCGATCCCCGCCGAGAGCGCTTACGCCAAGCTGATCGCCGATGTGCTCCGATGGTCCGCAGAGAACCCCGACTGGACGACGACCTGGCGGCTCATCGAGGACAAGTGGGACAAGGGCGACGTGTGCATCGATGGCGCGCTAGATCCTTTCAACATCGACGCTAAGCTGAACGGAGGATACGTCGCCCTCGGACTGCTCTACGGCAAGGGAGACTTCGCAAAGACGCTTGAGGTCTCGACCCGGTCCGGCCAGGACTCGGACTGCAACCCCTCGAGCGCGGCCGGCATCCTCGGCGTGATGCTCGGGTATGAGCGCATCCCCGAAGTTTGGAAGGCCGGGATACCGGCTATCGCAGATACGCGCTTCGCATTCACACAGTACTCCTTCAATCAGATTGTCGCGAGCACGCAGGTGCGAGCATTGAAAGTCGTGGAAGAGGCCGGGGGCAAGGCAACCCCCACGGAAGTCGAAATACCGGTTCAGGAACCTCAAGCGCCTCCTCTCGAGCAGTGGGACATCGGTATACCGCTAAAACGAGTGGAGCTCACCGAGGCAGCTTGGACGTTCAAAGGCAACTTCAAGGACGGGTCAGTCAAGTTCCCCTGGGGCGACGAGGATAAGTTCAAGGAAGCAAAAAATCCCGGCGCCGAGGCCACTCTCACCTTTGAGGGCACGGGCGTTGCAATTGTGGGCCGCTGCAGCCAGGAGGGCGGCCGTGCTGACGTTTTCCTCGATGGCGAGAAGGTCGGCGAAATCGACGCTTGGATCCCCAAGAATACGAGCGATGACGACTATTGGCACATTGGCGGGCTGCGGGCGGGGATGCATTCCGTCCGGATCGTGACCCGAGGCGACCGTGATGCCAGATCGTCGGGCACCAGTCTTCAGGTTGAGCGGGCTGTTGTCTATGGCCCACCCTCTGCGCCATAGCCAAACCGACTTTCGCTGTATGACAGGCTAGCATTTTTGCTGTCTGGGGTGCTGAGGACTGGCCGGAGAGCAGATTATTGAACTTGACATCAAGAAGTGCGACTTGGTTTCGGGGCGGCCCGGTCGCGCATATACCTCCCCAAAAAGCTAGTCCGAAGCGATCGTTTCCAACCGCACTGTGCACATGCTCTGCGGTATAAGGGCTTCCTCGTTAGCGGAGCCTGGTCGCCGATCCAAGACAAGGCGGCGTTCGGTACTGAGCCTTTCTTAGCGCTCAATGAAACGTCGTCCGATCCAACTCGGCGAGGTCGGTTTTGCGGAATCCGTTTCAGATGTTTTTAATTTCGGGCGCGCCCGGCCGAACCGTGATTTCCCAATTCAGTGTTCTGGTTTGCGTGCCGTCGGTCAACACCATCTTTTCAAGCCGCAGTTCGCCTTCAATTACCTGAATACGGAGAGATCGGCTATCGAGCGTAATCGTGCCAAAGCCGGAGGCCGTTGAGAAAAAAGTCTTAAACGGAAGAACGTTTAACCGCGGGCCGAACCAGAGGGTCCTCTGCACCGCGGAGTAGCGAAAACCGGACAGGGCGCCAAGCAATGCGTAGCTGGCCATCGCCCGGGCATAGTAGTTGCCACATTCGTATTCATTCCAAGGATTGCGCACCCTGCCGTCGTAGCGGCTGCGCAGGGCCTTGACGATGGTCAGTCCTTCTTTCGTGAACCCTTCTGCGATAAGATGCGAGGCCACCTGGTATTCAATACCCGTCCAGACTTCATCGGAATAAACAAAAGGCAACGTGGGTTTTCCGCCCCGGGGCCAACTGCACAACAGCAGGCCCGGCTCGTGTCCCATGGCATAGCCGGGGCGTTGCGCATTGGCATGCTGGCTGAGGTCGGTTTTGAAATTGTGCTGGAAGATAGCTCGCAGATTGCTTCGGACACTTTCACGGCTAAGCGGGGTGTCGATTCCGTAGAACCGGGCCATCCAGTCTCCGATCACCCCGTCAGAGATGCACCCTTCTCCGTATTGGTATTTCGGGCCCTCCCGCTTCAGGAGCTTCTGCATTTCGCTGCTCTGATCATCGACCTGGGCCACCAAGGTAGCGAATGAAGTATTGCGCAGGCCTTGGTATTGGACCTTCTGCTGGTAATACTCGCCGTTGAAGAGCTGTTCATCCATGAAGTGCGCACAACGTTGGGCCAGCTCCTCGTAAGACTTGGCCTCGTCCGGTTGGCCAACCGCTCGCGCCATTTCAGCGAAGGCGGAGAGCGCACCCAGGTAGATGCTGGTGCACATGCCGTCCGGTCCCCAGAATTCTATGTCGTAAGTATTGTGATGCGGCTCAAACAGGCCTCCCCGGTGATCCGGATCCCAAGTACGGATGCAGTAATCGAGGCTGCGCTTGGCCAAGGGATACATTTTCTTCAGCCAACCCATGTCTCCGGAAATCTGCCAGTCCCGATACACTTTCATGATTCCGCCCAGTTGGCCGTCAGAAGCAGCGTGAAAGTCGTGCTTGACCGGGCCTTCAGGAAGAGCCGAGCGGAAGGTGACGTGACCGTTCTCATCCAAAGAACGGCCCAATTCAAGTTCGCGCAATGTCCGCTCCGCTCTCGGGAAGAGATGAGGGAAAGCCTGCGCATAATTCCAGACATGCGTGCAGGAGCCATGGCAACATCCGGCATCGGGAAAACAGCCTTCCCAGCCCCACAGGTCGCCGTTTTCCAGACGCAACACGGTCGGGGATTTCAGGATAGCCAGATTTGATGAGACCGCATCCAGCACATAGGGCGGCAAGGTAGAGGAAAACAACGCTTCCTGAAACGCCACCGTTCGCGCGCGCAAAGAAGCGTATTGCTCTTCGACGTAAAGAGCTACTTCGCGAGCATCGTTCCACATGGAGGCGTAATAGGGACGCCAGGGCGGAGGAGCAGCCCCCGCACCAGAACGGCAGCCGGCCGTGGCTTGAGCCTCGGGCACGTCAGCGGGAACTGCCCCGCCAACCTGCAGGTAGCAATTGGGAAAGTGCCATGTGATAAGGACAACATGGGTTCGGGAAGCGCCTGGCGTCAGTGTTTCCTCGAAAAGAATGGATCCACCATTCCGCCCACCGGTGTCAATTTCGTTGGATCCTTCATTGGTCGTGAATGCGCCGGCGGAGACTTCGCGCCAGAGTGCCGACAGCGAGTCAAATTCCCATCCTGGGCTGCGCAGCCACATCCCTTTAATACGCGGCTGACTACCCACGGCAATCAGGCATGCGCTGCCATAACCTTCAGCTGTTGGCTCTTCCACATTGTGCAGAAACACACCCCGACCAGGGATCACGGTATTGCGGCTCTTCGATTCCTCGCCTCCACATCCGGGCGCCAAATGAGAAAGGTGATAGGAAAATTCATATTCAACATTCCCTTGTGAGGCGTTTCGAAGGGTGTACTCCAGGATGGCACAGGGTATTCCCGAGTTCTTGTCATCCAGGGGAATAAAAGGATTCCAAGCGCCCAGGCTCACCTGCAACGGAATGGAAGAGTCGCTGATCTGGGCTTCTCCGAATGGATATTCCCCTCGGAATACGCATTTCTCAAAACGCGGCAACCCTTCGAACCCTCCGCGGCGGTATCCCTGTCCCTGGAGCCCCTGATCATAGATCTTCAGAATCGGGAATGGTCCTTCGACAAGTTTGGTAACGGGAGAAGTGCCCTTCACATGCAGAATGGCAAAACCAGCTTGGGAGGAAGCGTAGCCCTCCGGCAAGGCAGTTGTTGCGGGATGATTCCAGACGGAAAAATCTTGCAGACCGCCGTAACCATTGAGACAAATACAGCCAGCCCCGATTCCTCCCATTGGCATCGCGATTTGGGTGGCTCTATCGCCGGTGAAGGTGCGCTGGGGTCCGCTCTTGAAGAGCTCTTCGGATGTGTAGTGGTTCTCTTCAGAGGGCGGAGCTGGAGGCGTGTTCGAAACTGAAGAGACCTGTTGTCCGCCAGCTAGAGGTACTGCCGCTCCCAAAGCAGCCGATGAGGTAGTAACCAGAAACTCTCTGCGAGTTGATTTATCCGAGGATGACATAAGGTTCCTTGGGAACTAACGGGCCGGCCCGCTAGAGCGGGGAAACCCCGATGCTCGTCGCCCAGCGCGAAAACGGCACGCTCCAAATAACTTCGTGTCACAGTGCAAACCGAGGTCGAGCGCGTGGTGAATGACTTCTAGTGCTAATGCCCGCCCGCGAGTTAGCTCGACCGCATCAGCGATGAAACGAGTTCGGCGGATCCGGCAAAGGTGTGGGCGGCACAGGAACTCTGGCGGCCGAAGTTTAGCACCTTTCAGGCGTGGTTTTGACGTCCGATATGAGCGTTCATCGGTCCAGTTTCATAGTGCGATGCTTTTGAAATCTTATGCAGGCGGTCAAGTGTCGAGCCAATCCTTACCGTGGCACGCTGTGCCTGGGCTCGGCACCAGTTGTACGAGGAGGTTCGGTGCGACTGCCTCCTCGCCATTCCTGACCCTGTGTCATGCTTACCCTCATTGATCTTTTAGCCTCCGCGCCCGGCTGGACACCCAATTTAAAACGTTTTATATTGGCTCGCCCGCGCGGTCACGCTAGAACGTATAACCAGGAGGCTGATGTGACTTTCCGTTTTGCCAATCGCCTTGCACTTCTCCTCATTTGTGTCACATCGGTTTGGGCTCAGGACACAGCATTTGTTCCGGGTGGCGCGACGGCATGGGATCCCGAGTGGCAGCAGATCGCCGGACCCAAATGCCTGGAAATGAGGGGAGCGTGGGAAGGCGGTTCAAGTGAGTGCTCGCCTGACGATCACGGCAATTGGCTCGCTGATCTCAGGCACTGGCGCATCGAGCGGCTCATCCGCATCGGCTATAACGATTTCCGTTACGATTTGCCGGCCCTCAAATGGACACAATCCAGCTTCATTCAGCCGCAGTTGATGGTCGAGGACCGGTATTTCTACGACCCGGTCACCCACCGCTATACGGTCGATCGTTATCTCGATGACCTGGAAAAGAGATACGGCGGGATCGACGCGGTCCTCATCTGGCCTACATATCCCAACATGGGGATCGACAACCGCAACCAGCACGACATGATTCGGTCGATGCCGGGAGGTATTCCAGGCGTACGCGAGATGGTTGCGGACTTCCATCATCGTGGAGTGCGGGTACTTTTTCCGATGATGATGTGGGACCAGGGGACACGCGAGCCGGGAAAATCATGGCCCGACGCAATTGCCTCCCTGATGGCAGAAATCGGGGCGGATGGGGTTAACGGCGACACACAGGACGGAGTGGCAGGCGGCTACACGGAGGCCGCGGAGCGCATCGGTCATCCACTGGCATTTCAGCCGGAAGGCGGGCCGCCTGACCAGGACATCACTGAGGACGTCTTAACCTGGGGCCAATACAAATTCCCCTTTGCTCCCCGGGTCGATCGTTACAAATGGCTCGAAACCAGGCATATGGTGAACATCTCGGATCGCTGGAATCGTGACAAGACAAATGACCTGCAGTTCGCGTTTTTCAACGGAATCGGTTGGGAAAGTTGGGAGAACATCTGGGGTATCTGGAACGGGATTACGCCTCGGGACAGCGAAGCTACACGGCGCGTAGCCACGATTGAACGCGGCATCGCGCCGTTCCTTCTAAGTAAGGATTGGGAACCCTTTTCCCCGATGCTTCATTTTGGGGTGTTTGCGAGCCGTTGGCCGACGGGAGAAGAAACGGTTTGGACCATAATCAATCGGAATGAGTACAACATCGCGGGCCCGGAAATGGTACTGCCCGTTCAGGAGGGGATGCACTACTTTGATCTGTACCACGGAGTAGAACTCACTCCCGAACGCCGGGGGGATCAGGTGGCGCTGACATTTTCAATCGGGGCTAAAGACTACGGCGCGGTGCTCGCCACAAAATCACCGCTCAAGGAAAACAGAGCGAGCCTGCTGGCGACCATGAAGAAGCTAACAGCAGCGCCGCTTTCCAGCCTGTCAGACCGGCGAACCATTCTGCCGCAACAAATGGTCGAGGTCGCTTCGACGAAGCCTCCGCTGGGGACACCAGCCGGAATGGTAAAGATTACCGAGGCGGACTTTCTGTTCAAAGTGCACGGTATCGAGATCGAAGGATTCGACGACATCGGTGTTGACGTGCAATACCCATGGGAGGACTCTCCTCGCCGGTACCATGAGCACGTCGTTCATGTGAAACCATTCTGGATTGACAAGTATCCGGTGACTAACGCTGACTTTAAGAAATTTCTAGATGCGACGCATTATCGTCCGGCAGATGACTTGGATTTTTTGCGCGACTGGCAGAATGGAACATACCCGGAGGGTTGGGCGGACAAGCCGGTCACCTGGGTTTCGCTGGAGGATGCGCGCGCGTATGCGGCCTGGGCTGGAAAGCGGTTGCCGCGCGAATGGGAGTGGCAATATGCTGCCCAAGGCACCGATGGCCGGCTTTATCCGTGGGGGAATCAATGGGATGCTTCCGCGGTCCCCTCTCCGGACAAGGGCCGAACGATGCGAGGTCCGGATGCCGTCTCCGCTCATCCAAAAGCCGCAAGCCCTTTCGGAGTGATGGACCTGGTCGGCAACGTTTGGCAATGGACCGATGAATTTCTCGACCAGCACACTCGAAGCGGAATCCTGCGAGGCGGAAGTTACTACCAGCCGCAGGGGTCGATCTGGTATTTCCCCCAAGCATATAAATTGACAGACCACGGCAAACTCTTATTGATGGCCCCGAGCAAGGATCGTTCCGGAGCTTTAGGATTCCGTTGCGTGCAAGATGCGCAGTGAGAATGCAGGTCCGATACCTTGACTCGGAATCGCGATCTTTTTGCCCGCAAGGGATGGATCGCCCAAACAAGGTAGCACCTTCCGGCGAAGGTTGCTGGGCCGAGATTCCTCCTGCCAAGAAACCAACTACGAATGGCAGCGACTGCCTTGCGCAGACGCGTATGAAAACTTAGTGTTACCGCGTGAAGACGAAGAAATAGTCACATTTTTCATTCTTCTCCTTCTGTTGGGCAGATTACGGGATCAACAGTTCCACCTGGATCTCGATGTTCACCGACGTGACGCGGCAGGCGGCGGCGTATCGCGACTGACGGGGGCTGCTGGTCGGCGACGCGGCGCACGTGCATCCCCCGATGGATGGACAGGGTCTCAACATCGGAGTGCAGGATGCGGTGAACTGAAGATGGAAGCTGCCCCAGGTGACAAGCGGACATCACCAGAAAGCCTGCTCGATACTTATCACGCCGAGCGCCACCCGGTCGCTGCCCGCGGTTTGCGGAACACGATGGCGCAGATCGCGCTTCGTCGTACGGACGATCGCACCAAGGCCTTGGGCGACATCGTTTCCGAGCTCCTCGGCATGGACGAGCCTCGCAGACGACTCGGCGCGGAGATGTCCGGTCTGAATATTCATTTACGAACTCGGCGGGGGGCACTCGCTGCTCGGACGCCGCATGCCGACCTGGACACCGCCAACGGCCCGCTGCGGGTCTTCATCCTGCTGCACGATGCCTGTCCGGTGCTCCTCAACCTCGGTGAGCCCGGCGGCTTCGACTATCACTCCATGGGCGGATCGCGTTCAGTTGATCGACCCCAAATACGTGGGTACGTGGGAGCTTGCGGCGATCGGGGCGGTCACGGCCCCACCGCCGTTTTGGTTCGGCCCGACGGATATGTGGCCTGGGTGGGAGACCTAACCCAGGTAGGTCTCGCTGACGCGCTAACCACTTGGTTCGGACCCGTAGCGCACCGCGGAAGCACATTTCGGCTATGACGATCACGGCAAATGTCCGATTCCTGACGAGCGCGAAGGGGTCATCGTTCAACATACTGAACTGCGTTGACAATCCTGGCGGCGCTCTCTAAAAGCCTTAACGATGAACAAGACGGTGACACGCACCTTGCCTAAGTCCGTGAAATGGCTCCGGCCTGCTGTCGCGATAATCGGACTCATCCTGATCGTACCAAGAGCTCACGCAGTAGAGGGCCACTCGGACTCGGATCCGCAACAGACCCGGTGGCTGCAAGAGCAGCTGCTGAACCTGGGGTCGAATCTGCCATTCTCGTTCGTCTACGACAGGCGGCCGTGCACCGAGCTGATGAAAGTCTGGTCGAAGACGACGGAGACCAAGCAGCTCGATGGCAACCGCACGGAGCATACCCTCGCCTGGAGTGATCGGAAAACAGGCCTTCAGGTGCGCCTGGCAGCCGTGGAATATGCGAATTCTCCCGTGGTGGAGTGGATCGTGTATTTCCGCAACAACGGCAATACTGATTCCCCCATCTTGGAGGACGTCCAAGCCTTGGATATATCGGTCGCGCTTTCGGGCAGCGGCATTCCCACTATCCTCTATTCGAAGGGAGGAGGTGGGATGGATGCCTATGCACTGCAGAAAAAGCCACTGAATCAACTTGAGGCCTTCAGTCTTTCCAATCGAGGAGGCAGCAAGACGATTGACACCATACCGTTCTTCGACCTCATCACGGGCGGACGCGGCGTCATCGGCGCCATGGGGTGGCCGGGCTCCTGGGTCATTTCCTTCGCTCATTCGACTGAAGGAGAAATTATGGTGCGGGCGGGCATGGCGAGGACGCATCTCGCTCTCCATCCCAGGGAGGAAATT
>CAWBJB010000014.1:0-1059010 GCA_963788945.1 Terriglobia bacterium
CGGTGAGTGGTGTCCTCGCCATCGAAAAGAATGGTCCCGGAGTCGGCGAATTCCAGGCCGGCGATGATACGCAGCAGCGTCGTCTTCCCGGAGCCCGACCGTCCCAGCAGCGCCACCAGTTCGCCCGAGGGAATCTTCAGATCAACGGGGTCGAGCGCAGTAAATTGTCCAAACTTCTTGGTGATTTCTTGGGCTTCGATGCTCATACGATTTGCCCTTCTTCGCCCCAGGCAGCAGATTCCGCCAGCTGACGCCGCGCTCTCCATTCGACCACGGTCTTGACCAGCAACGTTGTGAGAGCCAACAAGGCCAACAGGGACGCCACCGCAAATGCGGCGGAGAATTGGTACTCGTTGTACAAAATCTCGACGTGCAACGGCATCGTGTTGGTTCGTCCGCGGATATGGCCGGAGACCACCGACACAGCGCCGAACTCGCCCATGGCGCGAGCGTTGCAGAGGATCACACCGTAGAGCAGTCCCCACTTGATATTGGGCAGGGTCACGCGGAAAAAAGTCTGCCAGCCGCTGGCGCCCAGGGCCAGGGCCGCTTCTTCTTCCTCTTGTCCCTGGGCTTGCATCAACGGGATCAGCTCGCGGGCGACAAATGGGAAGGTCACGAAAATAGTTGCCAGGACAATTCCCGGCACGGCGAAAATAATCTGTAGGTCGTGGCGCGCCAGCCACGGCCCGAACAGCCCCTGCAAGCCGAAGAGCAGAACGTAGATTAGGCCGGACACGACCGGCGAGACCGAAAATGGCAGATCAATCAACGTGATCAGAAGGCTCTTGCCGACAAACTCAAATTTGCCGATGCACCAGGCCGCAGCTACTCCAAACACCAGGTTCAGGGGGACGGCGATGGTCGCCGCCAGCAGGGTCAGACGAATCGCCGCCAGCGCGTCGGGCTGACGCAGGCTCGCCCAGTAGACGCCCATCCCTTTGGCAAAGGCCTGGGAAAAAACGATCGCCAGCGGCAGGAAGATGAACAGAGCCAGAAAGAGTACGGCGACGCCGATCAGGATCGAGCGGACAGCAACCGACTCACCGGTCGCGGCCGCGGCTACCCGCCGGGTTGCCGGACTCTTTCCCGCTGCTAAGGTAATGGATCCCATTCTCTTTTCTCGACCAGATCAGTTCTGATCAGTTCACGTCTCCATCACATCCGGAATCAATTCAGTCGTCTTCTCTTCGCGGCTGCTGCTCCACTTCTGTAAGAGATTGATCGGTAGCAGGAGGATCATCGAGAACACCAGCATGACCACTGCGATGGCGGTCGCGCCGGCATAGTCGTACTGGTCAAGCTTGGTGATGATCAGCAGCGGCGTAATTTCAGTTTTCATCGGCATGTTGCCCGCGATGAACACGACCGAGCCGTATTCGCCGACTGCGCGGGCAAAAGCCATGGCAAAGCCCGCCAGCGCGGCTGGCAAGATTGTCGGCAGGACAACCCGAGAGAAGGTCTGCCCGCGGCTGGCTCCCAGACTGGCCGCAGCTTCCTCAAGCTCCTTGTCCATGTCTTCGAGGACCGGCTGCACACTTCGGACCACGAACGGCAGTCCAATAAATGTGAGCGCGATCGCCACTCCCAGCGGAGAGTAGGCAGACTTGACTCCCAGGGAAGCCAGCGGCCGCCCAAGCCAGCCGTTGGGCGCATAGAGAGTGGTCAGGGCGATGCCGGCAACCGCCGTCGGAAGGGCGAATGGAAGATCCACCAGCGAGTCGAAGAGCCGTTTGCCGGGAAAACTGTAGCGCACGAGAACCCACGCCACCAGGACTCCGAATACCAAATTAACCAGAGCGCCGATGAGCGACGCTCCGAAGGTCAGGCGGTAGGAAGCCACGGCCCGCGAAGAGGTAACGATGTGCCAGAACTGCACCCAATTGAGCGATGAGGCTTTCAGAAACGTCGCAGCCAGCGGGAGCAGGACAATCAGGCTGAGATACAGCACGGTGTAGCCCAGCGCCAGTCCGAAGCCCGGCAGGTTACTGCGTCTCTTGAACGTGAAAGCCATAGTTATTGATTGGGTTGATAGATCTGGTCGAACACCCCTCCGTCGGCAAAATGTGTTTTCTGCGCCTTTTGCCAGCCCCCAAAGACTTCGTCGATGGTGACCAGCTTTATCTTGGGGAATGTCGAGGCGTATTTTTTTGCTACGGAGTCGAGCCGCGGCCGATAGTAGTTTTTGGCTGCAACTTCCTGACCTTCGGGCGTGTACAGATACTCTAGATATGCCTGGGCCACTTTGCGGGTGCCTTTCTTGTCCACGACCTTGTCCACGATTGACACCGGCGGCTCAGCCAGAATGCTTTGCGACGGCACCACAATTTCAACCTTGTCGGGACCTAGTTCCTTGATCGAAAGGAAGGCTTCGTTTTCCCAGGCGATGAGCACATCACCGATTTCACGCTGCACGAAAGTTGTGGTCGAGCCGCGTGCCCCGGAATCGAGCACCGGAACGTTCTTGTAGAGGCGCTTCACAAAATCCTGCGCCATCTGTTCGTTTCCGCCGGGCTGCTTGAGCGCGTACGCCCAGGCAGCGAGATAGTTCCAGCGCGCCCCGCCCGACGTCTTAGGATTCGGCGTGATCACCGAAACTCCGGGCTTCACCAGATCGTCCCAGTCCTTGATGTGTTTCGGATTGCCTTTGCGCACCAGGAAGACAATCGTCGAAGTGTACGGAGTGCTGTTCTGCGGCAACCGCTTTTGCCAGTCCGCGGGCACCAATCCGGCGTTCTGCGAAATCGCGTCAATGTCGTAGGCCAGGGCAAGGGTCACGACGTCAGCCTGCAACCCGTCAATGACAGCACGGGCCTGCTTGCTCGAACCGCCATGAGACTGCTCGACGGTAACGGTCTGACCGGTCTTTGCTTTCCAGTATTTCGCGAAGGCCTGATTGAAATCCTGGTACAGTTCGCGTGTCGGATCGTAGGAGACATTCAACAACGAGACCTCGCCGCCCTGCGCTCGACCCTGATTCGAATACGTAAGCAGCAAGCCCGCGAGCGCCAGTCCTATGACCACCAAAACTTTCCTCTGCATGATCTCCCCGGTGAAGTTCAGGCGGCCCCCGAATCCGGACATCACAGCCGTAAAAAGCAAACGGCCCACGATTCCGATTCGTGGGCCGCTTGAGAAATTGAATGTTTGCTTCGGCTACATTCCACCCTCAGACCCACGTCCACTGCGACACGCGCAGCGACAGCAGGTGCTGTTACAACGGATGGAGATGATGCGGGTTACCATTCGGAACTAATATATACTAACCGTTTCTACAAGTCTACTAATATGATAGACATGCTTGCATTCGTCTATAAACCCCTCGCGCGGTCGCAAAGGATCGAGCAATGGACGGGTAGGCTACGGCGTCGCCCCCTCGGGCGCAGCCGCTTTGGAGCGTTCGCGCCGGGCGTCTTCAGCCCGGCCTAGACGTTCGTAAGCCTGCGCCAGAAGGGAGTGGGCCTCTGCAAAGTCGGGTAGCCGGCTAGAGGCGATCTCGAGATGAACGACCGCCGTTTTGTAATCGCCGGTTCTTAGAAGACTGGAGCCCATCTCGTAGTGCGCCCAGGTCAAGTCGGGCTGGAGCTCGATGGCATGGCGCAAATATCCGATGGCCTGCAGATACTGCTGCTGGCGAGCCAGGGCCGCCCCCATGACATACTGAGCCAGATACATCTTCGCTCCATCCGCCAGCACAGGTTGCAGGACAGTCGCAGCCCTCTCCGGCTTGCCCTCGTTTAGCAGGGCGAGCGCAGATAATATCTTGTTCGCAGTTGTGATCCCATCTTTCGGATCAATCCCCGTCGCCGCCGCGCTGGCGGAAGCAGCCGATTTCTGCAGGCCGACATATCCCAGCGACGCCAGCTTCTGCATTTCGCTCGAAGTGAGTTCGGAGCTTCCCGAAGCATTGCCAGAATCGTTGAAACGACGGTCGAATGCATCCAATTGGCTGGCAATGGTTTCGAGCGTGGCTTTGGAGGTCTGCGCCAGGTTGCGCGTGGCGCCGGGATCAGCCGTGAGATCATAGAGCTCAGGCCTCGGCGCTCTTATGTAAAGATATTTGCCCGCACGCCAGGATTCCAGCGCGCTCCATCCGAATGCCAGCTGCGGGAAATTGCTAATCGAGTAAACCGGCTGATCGGTATTTGTCCTGGCGATTCGGAGCAGAGACTGTCCCTGCATCTGCGACGGGATGGGCGCACCCGCGATTTCCAGAATCGTAGGAGCAACGTCCACCATGCGGGCCCGGGCAGTCACCCGCCTTCCCGCATTTTGGTTCTGGGGAAATTTCAATAACAACGGTACCCGGATGGTCTCATCGTAGAGAAAGACTCCGTGGGTTTCTTCGCCGTGCCCACCCAGGCTTTCCCCATGATCGGAAGCAACCACGATCAGCGCATCGTCGTACAACTTACTGGTTCGGAGGGACGCGATCAATTTCCCAACCGCTGCGTCAGCCGCAGCCACCGCGGCATTGTAGGAAGTTGCGGACGCACCGTTGGGATCATTCAGATGTACCCAGAGGAAGAAAGGGCCTGAGGCGTTGCGCGCCGCCCAAGCGCTGGCGCGAGCCACGACCTGCGTCGCGGTTCGAGCAACGTAACTGCTCTTCCCGGGCTGCGGCGGTTGAAAACCGGCGTCGTACAAGGTGAATCCACGGTCGAAGCCCGGGGCCAACCCATTTCTTGGATCAAGTGCGATGGAGCCGACGAAGGCAGCCGTCTGATATCCGCGCGCCCGGAGCAAATCCGGAACGAAAGGCAGGGCAGCCGCAAGCCGTGCGCCAAACTCGGTGACGCGGTGGGTCTGAGGGTAAGTGCCGGAAAGTATGGTTGCTTGCGAGACCACGGTCAGCGGCGCCTGGGAAAAAGCTTGCCCGAAAACCATGCTCTGACGGGCCAGGCCATCGAGGTTCGGCGTGATTTTTGCCTTCGATCCGAGGAACCCCATGCGGTCGGCTCGAGTTGAACCCATTGTGATGAGGACGATATTCGGCTTTGAGGCCGCACGCGTTGAAACCGCGGACGAGGCGATAAAAGCGACCAGGAGTGCGGGGAAAATCCTCCGAAACATGGAGTCCAGTCTATCGCAGGGATCGCATAGACGGACATACGCGGGCGGCGGCGCCCGCGCCGCACAGGCTCGCTTTACATCGACTATTATCGACTATTATGGAAGCGAGGATCACCGCCTAACTTGCGATTGTTACGAATCCGGAACGTCATCCTCGGCTTGCTGGTATGCGCTGCGGCCGCGCTGCTGATTTCGTGCCAGCCGCGAAAATGGCACGGCGATCAGAAGGTCATCATCCTCGGCATCGACGGCATGGACCCACAGCTCCTGAAAAAATTCATGGCCGAGAACAAGATGCCGAACTTTTCCGCCCTGATAGAGAAGGGATCGTTCCGGCTGCTCACCACCAGTATTCCGCCGCAAAGCCCGGTGGCCTGGTCGAACCTGATCACCGGCATGAACGCAGGGGGGCACGGCATCTTTGATTTCATCCATCGCGATCCCAAGACCCTGCAACCTTATTTTTCGGCCTCGCGAGTAGAGCCGCCGAAGCACGGAATTCATCTGGGCAACTGGGTGATTCCGATTGGAGGCGGAACCGCTGAGCAGCTTCGTCAGGGAAAAGCATTCTGGGAAACACTGGACGACTATGGCGTGCCCAGCACGATTTTCCGTATGCCGTCGAATTTTCCTCCCGTCAAAACAAAAGGGCGCTCCTTATCCGGAATGGGTACGCCCGACTTGCGCGGCAGTTACGGGACGTTTTCTTTTTATACCGATGATCCGGTGACCGCTGCGGGAGTGGTTGAGGGCGGACAAATAATTCCGGTCAGTGTGGAGGATTCTCAGGTAACCGCGAAGCTCATCGGGCCGGACAACACCTTCCGCAAAGGATCGCCGCCCACACTGGAGCCATTCACAGTTTCCATCGATCCACTGGAAGCTGTCGCCAGGTTCACCGTGCAAGACCAGAAATTCGTGCTGCGCGAGGGAGAGTGGAGCGACTGGGTCCACCTCGAATTTCAGCTCATTCCTTTTATCGGTAACGTGAAAGGGATCTGCCGCTTTTATCTCAAGCAGGCGCATCCGCGATTCGAGTTATACGTTTCGCCGATCAACATTAACCCTGCCGATCCTGCGCTGCCGCTTTCCACTCCCAAGAGTTATTCGCGTGAGCTTGCGGAAGAAGTGGGCGAGTTCTACACCCAAGGCATCTCGGAGGATACGAAAGCTCTGTCGGCCGGCGTGCTCGACGATAAGGAATATCTAGAGCAGGCTCGCACCGTGTTGGCAGAACACCGCCAGATTTTCGACGCGGAGTTTCCCAAGTTCCATTCCGGCCTGTTCTTTTTTTACTTTTCAAGCCTGGATCTCAATTCGCATATGTTCTGGCGGCTGATCGATCCGCAACATCCGGAATACGACGCCGCATTGGCGGCACAGTACGGGTCGGCGCTGTCCGAGTTTTATCAGCAAATTGACCAGGTCCTCGGCCAGGTTATGCAGCGCGTGGACGATCACACAACCGTGTTGGTTCTCTCCGACCACGGATTCGCTCCCTACAACCGCTCGTTCAATCTGAATACCTGGCTGCTTGAGAATGGCTACATCACTTTGCACCGCGAACCCAATCCCGATCAGAGCCAAGCCTTTGCCAACGTGGATTGGAGCCGCACACGCGCCTATGGGCTGGGATTGAACGGTCTTTATATGAATCTGAAGGGCCGGGAACGCGACGGGACTGTCGAACCGGGCGCATCTGCAGATGTGCTCTTAAGTGAAATCAAAGAAAAGTTGCTCGGCGTGCGCGATCCTGAGAACAATCAGGCTGCGATTACGCGAGTTGATCGGGCTCGCGATGTTTATCAAGGGCCATACTCGGCCCAGGGGCCAGATCTCTTGGTTGGCTATAACCGGGGCTATCGCGCGGGATGGCAGACGATTCTAGGAAACTTCCCGGCTGACATCTTCGAGAACAACACCAATCCCTGGAGCGGCGATCATTGTATGGACTACACGCTGGTCCCGGGAGTGCTTCTGAGCAATCGCGCTATTGACGCGGCCAACCCCGCGCTGACCGACATCGCGCCCACCATCTTTGCGCAATTTGGAATTCCCCAGTCCGGCGTTATGATGGGACATTCCGTTTTCTCATCCACCCGCTGATGTTTGATAAAAAGCGGTCAGGCAAATGGAGACAGCCGAATGTCCTCGCAGAAAATAAAGATCGAAGGCGAGTTACTGGAAAAGGCAAAGCAATGCGCGGAGGCCTCAGGTTATGCATCCGTCGACGAGTTTGTGCTGCACACCCTAGAGAAAGAAGTGAAGCGCCTGTCGCCCAACCAAGGCGGTGGTACCGAATCCAAGGAGAAAATGACGAAACGGCTGCAGGGGCTGGGGTACATCGAGTAATTCATGCGCCGCTTCAAGAGGGAGCTTTTGGGAAAGAGTACTTTTGGGTGGAGCGCGCTTCAGCGCTGCGCTAAAGTGCTCCGGGGACGCGGCGTCAGCCGCTGAGGTGCTGTCACTTTTCTCGCGGTGTAAGAATCCTGGTTGGCGACCAACTTCTCAATGATCGCTTCCTCCAAGCCGTCAAACCTCCCTCTTTTCCTGGTGCTTGCGATTTCTATGGTGATCGGCCTGTTGATGGTGATTGTGTTTCGCTATACCTCCGATCAAAAGGCGATCGGCCGCGCCAAGGACCGGTTGAAAGCGCACCTGCTCGCCGTCCGCTTGTTTCAAGACCAGTTGCCCGTGGTAATGCGCGCTTATGGAAAGATTCTTCGCGGAACTGGCAGCTACCTCCGCCTCGCGTTTACTCCGTTCCTGATCGCGATATTGCCCATCACTTTCCTGATCGTTCAGTTAGACCGATATTTTGGCTGGGTACCGCTCCAGCCGGCGCAGACTTTCCTGGTCGAAGCGCGAATCGAAGATCCGACCGCATTGAACGACGCCTCGCTGCAATTGCCTCCCGAGCTTACGAGTTCAGCCCCAGCAGTTCATATTCCGACAGATAGAGAAGTGGTGTGGCGCTTAGTCGCAGATCGCACCGGACAATTCGACATCCAAATCGCAGCCGCGGGCCAGACAGTTTCGAAACAAGTGATGGTGGCGCCGGGCTTGGCTCGTGTTTCGCCGCTGCGGCTGAAAGGCAATTTCTGGGAACGCATCTTTACCTCGGGCGAGCCAGCGCTGGCGGATAATAGTCCGGTCCAATCGATCGAAATAAGTTATCCTCCGCGAGTGATCGGCTTCGCCTGGATGGACTGGAACTGGATTGTCTTGTTCTTTTTGGTCTCGTTGATTGCCGGCTTCATTTTCAAGAGCGTGCTGGGAATTCAAGTATGATGTTGCCTTCATGTCAGCGCAGGCGATTCGGTCTGTCGCTGATCCTGCTGCTGGTGGTCGGACTGGTCCTGCTGGTTCCGCTTCGCAGCGAAGCGTACGCGGGTCCGGGCGCGGGGTTTGCGGTCCTGTCATCTTTCTGGACCATCTTTGTCGCCTTTCTTTATTCGTTCTACGCCCTGGTCACCTGGCCAATTCGCCAACTTTTGCGAATATTCCGGCGCCGCAAGGCTTACGGCAAGGCACAGGTAAAGCGCGTGGTGATTGTGGGATTCGACGGCATGGATCCCGAACTCGCCAGCCGATTCATGAGCGAAGGCAAGCTGCCGAACCTCACCAAGCTTCGCGACAGTGGGACGTTTCGTCCGTTGCGAACCACGTTTCCAGCGATTTCGCCGGTGGCGTGGTCAACGTTTCAGACTGGCGTGAATCCCGGCAAACACAACATTTATGATTTCCTCGCCCGTGATTTGAAAAACTATCTTCCTTTCCTCTCCTCGGCGCAGATCAGCGAGCCCAAGCGGCACCTGCGGATTGGCAAGTACTCCCTGCCGCTAGGCAAGTCCAGCGTCAAAGGTCTGCGCAAAGGAACGCCGTTCTGGCACTGGCTCGGCAGGGCGGGAGTTTTCTGCTCGGTCATTCGTGTTCCGGTAACTTTTCCGCCGGAGAAGTTTCCCGGAGTGTTGCTCTCGGGCATGTGCGTTCCCGATCTAAAGGGAAGCCAGGGCACATTTTGTTTCTGCACAACGCGCGCGAGCGGCGACAAGTTTCGCGAGGGTGGTGTGCGAATTGCCATGGAGCGGAATGGCGCAGGCTTACACTCCTACATTCCCGGTCCAGAAAATCCCCTGGGCACGGGCGTCGACCTTCGCGCCGAGTTCAGGCTTCGTCCGGATGTGGGCCGCGGCCGGGCGCGCATTGAGATCGACTCCGAAACTTTCACCGTGAAAGTGGGTGAGTACTCGGAATGGATTCCGGTGAAGTTCAAGGCTGGAATGGGATTCACAGCCCGCGGCATCTGCCGCTTCTATCTGAAAGAAATTTCGCCCGAGGTCGAGGTGTACGTAACGCCGGTGAATATCGACCCCGCGCATCCCGACCTGCCGATCTCTCATCCTGTAACCTATTCGATTTATCTGGCAAAGCTGTTTGGCCCATACGCAACATTGGGCTTGGCGGAAGATACCTGGGCACTGAATGAAGAAGTGCTCGACGATCAGGCATTCCTGGCGCAGTGCTACGGCAATCACGAAGACCGCGAACACATGTTCTTCGACGCGCTGGAAAAAACTCCGCAAGGGCTGTGCGCCTGTGTCTTCGATACCACCGACCGCGTCCAGCACATGTTCTGGCGCTACCTGGACAAAGATCATCCCGCGGTGCGGGATGTGCCGCAAGACCAGAAGCCGCGCGTGATTCAGGATCTCTACGACCGCATGGACACCCTGATCGGACGGGTCATGCAGCAGATTAACGCTGAAACCCTGCTGCTGGTGATTTCCGATCACGGTTTCAAATCATTCAGCCGATGTATGAACCTGAATGCATGGCTGCATCAGAACGGCTACCTGGTTCTAAAAGACGGCAAAAGCGAAAGTGGGGACTGGTTCGAAGACGTCGACTGGTCGCGCACCCGCGCTTACACCATGGGCCTGAACGGCCTTTATATAAACGTTAAAGGCCGCGAGCGCGAGGGGATCGTAGAAGGCGGAGCGGAAGCGGAGGCTCTAAAAGAAGAATTGCGTGGCCAGCTCGATGGGTTGGTCGATCCAGCCTCGGGGAAAGTTGGCATCAGCGGCATGTTCGACTGCGACGCAGTTTATGCCGGCCCGTATGTCGACAACGCCCCCGACCTCATCGTGGGTTACGGTGAGGGCTTTCGTGCGTCTTGGGATTCAGTCATGGGCAAAGTGACCACCGAAATCTTCGAAGACAATCTCAAAGCCTGGAGCGGCGATCACTGCGTTGATCCGCGGCTCGTTCCCGGCGTTTTGTTTTCGAATCGCAAGATTGCTATAGAAAAGCCCGCCATTGTGGATGTGGCGCCTACGGTGATGAAGCTGTTTGGATTGGAGCTGCCTTCTTACTTTGACGGGAAGCCTTGGCCGGTAGCAGCAGCCGACGGCAAATAAGACGGCAAAATAGAGGGGATGCGATTTCTCGAATCTCTCGCGGGCGAGTCGCCTGCGACCACAAATCCCCACATTTCACCTACTGAATCAGCGTCCCCCCATTTGCCGGCTCTTCTTCCGGCGGAATGACCACTGACGCTGCCACGCGATCGCCCGGCTCTAGGTTCAGCAAGCGCACGCCCTGTGCGGCGCGGCCGGACTCGCGGATGGTTTTCGAGTCCATGCGGATGATTTTGCCGTACTGGCTGATGAGCATGACCTCGGAGTGTTCATCCACCTGCGCGATTCCTACGACTTTGCCATTTCGTTCGGTGGTTTTGACATTTATAACTCCCGACCCGCCGCGTCCCTGCAACCGGTATTCGTCGGCGGGAGTACGTTTGCCGTAGCCATTTTCGGTGACCGAGAGAATCAACGAGCCCTTGAGCGGCAGGGTCTCGTCGGTGGCCGTGGCCTCCGGCATGCCCGCATCGGCTGCAGCTTTGGCGGCTTCTTCCACGGCCTTCTTGATGTCCTTCGGGGTTGTGGCCATGCCGACCAGGTAATCTCCCTTTTCCATCCGGATGCCCCAGACGCCGTATGCCTGGCGGCCCATGGGGCGGACGTCTTCTTCGTCGAAGCGGATGGCCTGGCCCTCGTGCGTGGCGAGGAAGACGATCTGCTGTCCGTCCGTGAGGCGGGCCGCAACCAGTTCGTCGCCTTGCTCGATGCTGATGGCGTAGATGCCATTCGAGCGCACGTGGCAAAAATCCTTGAGCTCGGTCTTCTTCACCAGGCCGTTGCGGGTGGCGAAGAAAATGTACCGGCCGGTCTCTTCGAGGTTGCGAACCGCGAGCATGGTGCGGACCGTCTCTCCCGGTTGCAGACCGACGAGATTGCCGACGTGTTTACCTTTGCCGGCAGCGCTGATATCCGGGATCTCGTACACCTTCAGCCAGTAAACGCGGCCGCTGTTGGTGAAGATGAGAATGTAGGCGTGAGTGGAGGCGATGAAGAGATGCTCGACGAAATCCTCGTCGCGCGTCTTCATGCCGGTGCGGCCCGTGCCTCCGCGGCGCTGCATGCGGTAGGTCGAGATCGGGGTGCGTTTCATGTAGCCGCCATGGCTGACCGTGACCGCGACTTGCTCGTCGGCGATCAGGTCTTCGAGATGAATTTCGGCAGCTTCGTCTTCGATGACCGTGCGGCGCTCGTCGCCGTAGAGTTTCTTTACCTCTTCGAGTTCCCGCACGATCACGGTGCGCAGTTTTTTCTCCGAACTCAGAATAGATTCGTACTCGGCGATGTGCTCGCGGGTGAGATTCAGTTCTTTGGTGATTTCGTCAATAGAGAGCTTGGTCAGACGGTGCAGCTGCAGTTCGAGAATCGCGTCGGCCTGAATTCCGGTGAACGGCTTTTCCGGATCGCGCTTGGGGGCGCGGCCAGTGACGTTGATGTCAATCTTCTTGCCGCCAAAATAGGCGACTAAATTCTCGCGGGCTTCGGCGCGGTTGGCACTGCCGCGAATGATGGTGATCACATTGTCCAGGTGATCAAGCGCGGTCAGATAGCCTTCGAGAATGTGTTCGCGGTCTTTCGCTTTCGACAGCAGGTAGGCCGTGCGGCGGCGGACCACGTCAACGCGGTGATCGATAAAGTGCTTGATCGCCTGCACCAGGCCCATTTCCTTGGGCTGGTTATTCACCACCGCCAGCAGGATCATGCTGAAACTCTCCTGCATCTGGGTGTGCTTGAAAAGTTGGTTGAGCACGAGTTGAGGCTCACCGTCGCGCTTGAGCTCGACCACGATGCGCATGCCGTCGCGGTCGCTCTCATCGCGAATGTCAGAGATCGTGTCGACGATCTTGTCGTTCACCAGTTGCGCGATGCGCTCCACCAGGCGCGCCTTGTTGACCTGATACGGAATTTCGGTGATGACGATAGCTTTGCGGTCTTTGTTGAAAGTCTCGATGCCGGCTTTGGCGCGCATCATGAAGCGTCCGCGGCCGTTTTTGTACGCATCGACGATTCCGCCGCGGCCGTGAATGATTCCGGCGGTGGGGAAATCCGGGCCTTGCACGAATTTCAGAATTTCGGCGAGCTGCGCGTCGGGATTATTCACCAAGGTGATGGTGGCATCCACGATCTCGGTCAGGTTGTGGGGCGGAATCTTCGTCGCCATGCCCACCGCGATCCCATCTGATCCGTTGACCAGCAGGTTGGGAATGCGCGCGGGAAGAACGTCGGGCTCGATTTCGTTACCGTCGTAGTTCGGGCGCATGTCGACGGTATCTTTGTCGAGATCTTCCAGCAGCGCTGTCGCGACCCGAGTCAGTTTCGCTTCGGTGTAACGATCAGCTGCGGGCGGATCGCCGTCGACGGAACCGAAGTTGCCTTGTCCATCCACCAGCGGATAGCGCATGGCGAAGGGCTGCGCCAGTCGCACCAAGGCGTCGTAAACCGCGAGGTTGCCATGAGGATGATATTTGCCCATGACATCTCCGACAATGCGGGCGCACTTGCGGGTGGACTTATTGGGCGCGAGTCCCATCTGCTGCATGGTGTACAGAATGCGGCGATGTACCGGCTTCAATCCGTCGCGGACGTCGGGCAGCGCGCGCCCGATAATTACCGACATCGAATAGTCGAGATAAGACTTCTTCATCTCCTCTTCGATATTGACGGGTTGAATGTTGAGCGCGCCGGGGATGCCGGTGCCGTCTCCGCCGCCGGGCGGAGGAGTCAGGGGGAGTTCAGGATTCTGATCGTCAGCCATAAGAAAGGTTCTAGCTTCCTAGCCCGCGTGGGGGCGGACACGCCTGTCGAAAGCGGCGAACAATAGGGTTCGCCCCACGCTTCAAATCTAGATTCCGTTAGTACGTCTAACCAACTGCATTTACAGGATGTTAGAGTAGATTTGCGATATGAAAATTATATCATAAACGGGGTTCAAAAAGAGGCCCCATTTGCCCTTCTAGCCGATGGCAAATCCGGTACACAGCGCTGCGGCTTCAAATGGGATAATCGGTTCTGCACGCTCAAATCTATGGAGACTCTGACAGGAAAGATTGCCTTGGTGACCGGCGCCAGCCGTGGTATCGGCGCTGCCGTTGCGTTGTCACTGGCTCAAGCCGGCGCGGACATCGCCGTGAATTTTCGCTCGCGTTCCGAAGAGGCCGAGAGAGTCTGTACCGGGATCCGAACTCTGGGGCGGCGCGCGCTGGCGATTCAGGCCGACGTTTCGCAAGCCAATCAAGTGAGCAAGATGGTTGCGCAAGTTGAAGGCGAACTGGGAGCGGTGAATATTCTCGTGAACAACGCGGGGATGGCGCGTCAGATCAAGCTTGAGGATATTGCAGAGGCTGACTTTGAAGAGCACATCAATATAAATCTGAAATCCGCGTTCCTGGTGACGCAGGCGGTGCTGCCCCAGATGCGCGCCCAGCGCTGGGGGCGGATCATCAATATTTCCTCGACTGCGGCGCAGACGGGCGGGCTGGTCGGACCGCACTACGCGGCATCGAAGGCCGGGATGCTGGGACTGACCCACTCCTACGCTGCGTTGCTGGCTAAGGAAGGCATCACCGCCAACACGGTTTGCCTGGCACTGGTTGAGACCGATATGTTGCGGGCAAATCCGCGCGCGACTTCGAGCGTGATTCCGATCGGGCGCTTCGGCAATGTGGACGAAATAGCTTCGGTGGTGCTGATGCTCGCGGAAAATGCCTACATGACAGGGCAGACAGTCAATCCAAATGGGGGATGGTACTTCAGTTAGAGGAGGCCCTATGCCCTTTATCGACACGAGCAGGCTGGACGTTATTGAACGCTTGCCGGGTTGGCATGGTCGTTATTTCCACTCGCCAAACTTGACCTTCGCGCACTATGATTTCGTGCGCGGCGCATCGATTCACGAACACTTCCACCTACAGCAAGAAGTGTACGAGGTAATCGAGGGCGAGCTCGAAGTGACAATCGACGGCGTTTCCCAGATCGCCCGGCCGGGCTTGGTCGCGATCGTGCCTAGCAATGTCCCCCATTCGGTCAAGGCGCTCACCGACGGCCGCGCCATTAGCGTTGATTATCCGGTAAGGCGAGAATTCAAGTAGCTGCTGAGGAACAATGCCATGTTGAGTGCGGAGTCGCGGCGTGTCGCCGGCATCCTTCTCGTTGTATTCCCCACCGTTCTCTACGGTGGCGTATCGCTGCTGATGTTCCTGCTCGACCGGAATTCGCGATACATGGAGAACCCCTTGCGACAGAACCTTTTTCGCGCCGGCCACGCGCACGCTGGAGTGTTGCTGGTCTTATCACTGGTCGCGCTCCGCTATGTGGACGAGACGAACCTGTCCGAGGGATGGAAGCGGTATGTGCGCGCTTCCATCCCTTCCGCCGCCATCTTCTTGCCGGCAGCATTTTTCTTCTCTGTGCTTTCTCCCCACGCCACGGAACCCAACGGATTCATTTACCTCGCCTATGCAGGAGCAGTAGTTCTGGCGCTGGGCTTATTGGCGCTGGGAGTGGGACTGCTGAGGAATTCTCGCGCCTGATCCGCCCGGTTTGCCTAGGATGAGTGACGAGAACAGAGGGCTATGGCCTGGTTACCACTTCGTTAGAGCTGGCGGGCAGTACGAACTTCAAACCGCGTTCCTGATTGAGCTTCAGCGTGGCGGGGACGTCGAGATCGGCAATCTGTATCTTCCGGGTCCATGATCCCGTGGTCCAATAGTCTGCCTTCGAGTAGATAGTTCCGTTCATGATGGTGTATTCGCTCGCTTCTTCCCTGCGGCCATCGCGAAAGATAAGCACGGCAGGCGGAAGCTCGCGCGGCGCCTGAGCTGCGCTCTTTGTCGTTGCCGCCGATCGTACGGTCGCCGACACAGGGGTGGCCGGCTTTTCTGAGTAGTCAGTCGCGATCCGTGCGCTGCCGGAATCTTTCATGGACGTGGTGCGAACGAAATGATCGCCCTGCCACTCGATCAGCAGCGACTCGCGCGGAGCCGGTGGCGCGGGTGGCGGTGCCGGCACTGAGGCCTGGACGACTACGACCTGCGGCGGCTGCGAAACCTCTCCGGAGTCGTAGTCTGAATCAGAATAAAAATACGGATAGGCCAACAGGGTCGAACCGCGCTCCGAGCCATGCCCCGGATGGAAGCGACGGGAAACACCAACTGTGTGGCCGGGACCCATTCCATCCCTGCCAGTCCCAGCTGAACCAGCACTGATGCTGAATCCAGCTGTGCCTGCTCCTGTGGCGCGAATCTGCGCCGTGGCTGGCGATATCGAGAGCAAAGCGGCGAGAACGGCGAGAGCGAACCGGCTTGGCATTTACTTTTTCGTTTCAGGATTCGGCGGCAGCCGGAAATCAATACCGCGATCGTCGTTCTGTTTCGCGGTGGAAGTCAGGTCGAGTTCGTCGAGCGCGATCTTGTGATGGCGTCCCGGCGTCAAGTCGTACAGTGTGTCTCCAATCACCGCGTAGTTCTGAACTTCCAGCTGGTGGCCGTCTTTGAAGACGAGCAAGGTTTGGGGCTGGTCGGGGACCGGGGTCTCCGCCGGCGGAGGCGCTGGAGCTGCCTCAGCTTCCGGCTGGGGACGACCTGGGGGCGGGTAGGCATCCGCGTAGGAGCGCGCGGGTGCTCCCGGGCCACGGCGATCGAAGATGGTGGGTCCGCCACGGTAGTCTTCTTCCGGCCGATTTTCCTGTTGGTCTGCCACCGCGTCTCCGGGGTCAGGTTCTCCAACCACGGGATAGGCGTACGGAATGTAAACCGCACCACCGCCCGGGAAGAACTGACCACGCTGGCGATGATGACGCTGGTTGACCGGCGGGTTCGGATTCACCGGAAATAGCGGATTAATACAGCAGGGAGGCCGATTGGGAAACGGCGCCCGGGGCTGAATGCCATTAGTTCCGAGCGAGGTGATGCTGGCGGGCACACCCGGAGCGGAATTCAGGTGGCCGCCGAAATTGGTGGAGGTGACCGAAGCCGGGACGCCGTTGATTTGAGAGTGTGCCGCAGGTACTCCGGTGAGAGAAATCCATGCACCAGCGACCAGGGCAAGTGCCGCTACCGAGGCTGAGTTCAGCCGCTGCACATACGAATCATACCAAACCATGGCGCATGCCTCCTGCACAAATACCGCCCTGTCTATTAGAGCCTGGCGGAGGTCGGTTGGTTTGTTCTTATTTTGTCAATTCGAAGAGGTTCTAAGTGGTTGAAGCAAAAGGCAGTGACCTTACGAGATACGGGCCAGCTCCCAGAGATTCCATGCGGCGTTCGCCACCAAAAGGCCTGCGATAGCAGCCACGGCAATCTCGTGATAGCGAGTTTCCAGCAGGTCGGCCGCGATGCCGGCCACGAAAACGAACACGAAAGGCACCGCCATGAGTTGAAAGCCGAGGCCGGGATAGTGCGGAGTGCCCAACCCGAGCAGCAGGAACACAGCCGCAACCAGCAGGGGCGCCGTGTTTCCAAAGTAGCGGGCGCGGGGCCAGCCGAAGTATGTGATCAGCGCGACCGGCAACGCCACCACCAAGGCGGGACTGCTTTGTCCCAGTTGCGCCAGCAGCTGAAGGTACGGCTTCGGCATGGCGTAGGCCTTCCACGAGATTCCGAAAAACGTGGCGTGCCGAATCCCCTGCCAGAAAGCGCGCGCGTGGAAAAAGTAGGACGCGTATCCCAGCACAAGCGCAATTCCGCAAGCCACCGCCCAGATCGCCTGCGCAGCCATGCGCCGGGTGGGAGCGAGGTAAAGCATGAACGCCAGTGCGGCGGGCAACACAATCACCAGCGAAAACTGTGATCCCACGGCGAGGGCCAGCGACAATCCCAGCAGCACGATGCGCCGCCAGTTCCACAGGACCACTTCACGCGGCGCATACAACGTATGGGCCACGGCGATGGCGGTGAAGATCGCGCCGAAGGCTCCCCAGGCTGCACCCACTTCAGGCTCGGCAGACCAGAGGGTGCAGGCACGGACAATGCCCGGCGAGAAACAGTAGAGAGCCAGGGCAACATATCCACCGGCGTTGCCGAATAGGCGGCGGCCTACGTACCACAGCGAAGCTCCCAGCAGCAGCCCGAACATCAGATAAGGCACGCATGCCAACCAATGAAGTTCGCGGATATTTCCCGGAGGTCGCAGCGCCAGCGGAGCGGATGCGATCAGGTACCACAGAGGCGAATGGTGCGCATCGTAGTCGGCGCCGACATCCATTGACCTTCCGGCGCCTTTAATTTCCGGATGAGGCTCTACCCCCTCGGGCGCCATTCGCAGGTTTGTGCCGTGTCCGGCTAGACTGGTTTTCCAAAGCGCGGTCCCTCGCTCCACCCGTTCAACTTCCCCCAGGTCCAGCGTTCCAGATCGCACGCCTTTTCCCACCAGCCAGAGGCACTGCGCCAGAAACACAAGCAGCAGGCATGCCGCCAGCACCTGGGGACGGCCAAATCGTTCGCGACTGAAGAATCCGACCATGGGGAACCGGCCAGTGTTTTACCATGGCGAAGGACAAATCGGGAAACTTCCGCGCGATGGATGAACCCAAGAATAGCCAGCCTGACGAACTCAACGAGGTTTCTGCCGCGTCCGCGCCGCCCGCCATCGAGCCCGGCGCCGACCCAGGTTTCGCGCTGACCAGGCTGTCTCCCTTTGAAGAAGGAGTACAGAAGATATTTTTCGCGCGCGATGGACTTCGCCCGATATGGCGCTTGGCGCTCTATTTCCTGATGTACCGGGCCCTGCGATTCTGTTTGTTCGTTCTGCTCGCCTACGGCTTGCCCGACGCACTGTTCCTGTGGAGACAGACGGCGGCCGAGTTCGGACTCGCTATCATCGCGCTGGCTCCCGCACTGCTGATGTCGCGGATCGAAGGCCGGCCATTCGGCTGCTACGGTCTACCGCCGGGGAGGGCCTGTGGCAAGCTTTTCTGGGTAGGCGCGCTGTGGGGAATGGTGTCGCTCACTCTGTTGCTGCTGGCGCTACGCGGAGTTCATGCTTTCTATTTCGGCGCCTTCGCCCTGCATGGTGCGCGCGCGCTAAAATTTGCGGTGTTCTGGGCTGCGTTCTTTCTGATCGTGGCCTTCTACGAAGAATTCTTCACCCGCGGGTATACGCAATTTACCTTGACCGAAACAGTTGGCTTCTGGCCGGCGGCGATTCTGCTTTCGCTCGGCTTCGGGGCGCTGCACCTCGATAATCCGGGAGAGAGCTGGGTGGGCATTCTCGGCGCCATGGTGATCGGCTTCTTCTTCTGCCTGACGCTGCGTCGCACCGGGAGCCTTTGGTTCGCGATTGGCTTTCATGCGTCGTGGGACTGGGGCGAGAGCTACTTTTATTCTGTCCCGGACAGCGGAAGTATGGCTCCCGGACACCTGTTGCATTCTTCCCTGCAAGGACCACGCTGGCTGAGCGGCGGCACCGTCGGCCCGGAAGGCAGCGTCTTTCTCTTCGTCCTGCTGCTACTGCTGTGGGTAGCGTTCGACCGCGTATATCCCGCGGTGAAGTACCCGCCGACAATTTCAGATCACTGAGAAGGTGGGGGGCGGGGCGCCCTCGCCCGCCGCTTTTGATCTGGGCCGTGGTATGGCAACCCCAATTTGTCAGTATTTTTCAGGAAGTACCTCTCGCTTCCACATGAAGATCAACTTCAAAAACGGCGGGCGCGGGCGCCCGCCCTGCACGCTTACCAGGAGTAGTGCACTGTGTAGGTCACCACCTGCTCTCCATCGGGTGCTATGGTCACTGGAAACTCCACCGTCTGTGCGTCGGTCTTGCGTGACTCCTGCGATTGCTCGCTCAGCTTCCAATTAGTCCAACGATAGAGGTGTTCGACCACACGCACCGTCACGGCTTCTTTCTTGTGATTGCGGACGCGGATTTCGAACGACTCGTCCATCCAGTTGTGCGCGGAATCCACTCGGTAGTTCGTGCGCTTGCGCTCACCGACCACATCGAATGAATTGCCGGTAAAGATTCGGATGGTTTCGTCTTTCGGCGTGTGATCAATCACGTTCTCGCCGACGAATTCCAGATGGCCATCGGTGTCGCGGCGATAGAAACGCAATTTGCCCTTGGGCAACGCAATCCCGAGATGATTCGCTTCGGCGTTCTTGAACTCCTCCATCACCCACACCTTGGGATTGGACTGCGTCCCATAGCTCTGGTCCTGACGAATCTGCTCGATGTTGTAGTAGCCGTACTGGGCCACCTGGGCGCCGTCGTACACGTACAGCCGCTGGGCGTGAATGCCGGTCGAGCGGACGAACTCCACTTGCTTGGTTTCCTGATCGCGCAGCGTGGTGGGCCGCGCCAGAGAGTAGAGGTGGAATTCGTCGAACGATTTCTCGCGGACTACCGGTGCAGCCGCAGCTTCATCCATCGCCATCTTCATCGCGCCGTACGCTCGGCTCGCAGGTGTGGCGGCCTGAATCTTGTTTACGTCGCCGGCCATCAGCTTGATGTTCGCGTTCTCAAATGTCTTTCCGCTCTGGTTGCGCATGGTGATCCAGCCCACCATGTCGAGCAGGTCGGTCTTGCCCTTGGGATTGTCGGACACCACCAGGTTGTAGTCCGCCTGCCAGCTCATTCCGCTCGCCACGTAGGAGATCTCGGCGTCGAATTTGCCGGGGTCGTTCGTCTGCAGCAACCAGCTGAGAGTCGGCTTCAGAATGGAGTCGCCGGAGAGCCCGGGAAACAGCGGCTGGCCGGGAAGTCCGAAGCGCAGCACGCCATCCACTTCGATGATGGGCTGGGTGAATGAGGGCTGCTGATAATTTTGCGCGTAGTAGCTGCTGGGAATGTATCCGCTGCGTACGACTTTGCCTTTGATGATTTCCTGTTTGTCGGCCCGCTGCACCAGGAAGTCAATCGTCTTACCTTCGTAGAACGACAACAGCAATTCTTGCGAGATGGGATCATTACGGTAATTCTGCTCCAGCACCTGCAGCGCCCGCCCGGCAGGATCGCGCAGGATGACGGAATCCGGCTCCAGGTGCGAGGCGATGCCGGCAAACTGGGCGCGGTTCACGCCGGCTGTGAGATCGAGTGGCACATATTCGCGCGCCACAAAGAAATTCTGGTTGTAGATGGTGAGTGCGGGCTGGTTGCTGTTGTCGGCAGCTTTTTCCTGTCCTATGGCTACACCGCACAGCAAGAGCTGGGTCAGCAAAAGTATGATCAGCAGCAACTTCTTCATTGTCGTTTTCCCCTTTTCAGTGGACGGGGAGGTTTTCCCGTCCTATGGGAAGAACGCGGGGTAAGGGGAAACTTGCAGGGAGTTTAACAACGGAGAACATCGGGGACACGAAGGTAACCACTGTTCACCCAGGCACGTTGTCGTCCTGGGCGTTCCCTTGCGAACGGACCTGCGGAGTCGAAGGACCCGATTCGAGCGACAGACCTATTCCATGGAAGGATTTGGCGCTGCGGGCTTTGGCGGGCGAGGGCCCCCGCCCCAAACACAACGAGAACAGATCAAATATCCAGGTTCTTCACATCCAGCGCGTTGTCTTCGATGAACTTGCGCCGGGCTTCAACATCTTCGCCCATCAGCGTGCTGAAGATGGTTTCGCACTCGGCCAGGTCTTCGAGTTTCACGGAGAGCAAGGTGCGGCGTTCGGGGTCCATGGTGGTTTGCCAGAGCTGTTCCGAGTTCATTTCACCCAGACCTTTGTAGCGCGTCTTCTCGTAGCCGCGACTGCCCGCTTCCTTCACGTATTCGAAGAGTTCGCGGACATTCGCCTTCTCGACGATTTCCGGCTCTGCGGATTTTCTCCGAGCAACCGCTTTGGGCGCTTTCTTTTCCGCCTTCGTGTCCACCTCTTCGCCTTCGGCGGCAGCTTCTTCGGCGCTGTCGCTGGTGGGAGTCGCGTCGGTGATGGTCTCGATCACGAACGGCGGTTCCATGTAGGGCTCGACCTGCTTGAATTTTGACAACAGTTGCCGGTACTCGGCAGTCGACAGCCAGCTCCCAGTTGATGACGTGCTCGGCGCCCTGGGAGTTTACGTATTTCACCTCCCAGAGATTGTGCTCTTCGTCGAAATGCGACTCGATGCTCTTGAAGTCGCGTTCTTTCTGCAGCTTCTTCAGTTCTTTTTCCAGCTTCTCGATCTTTTTCGAGGCGGTCTTCTTATCGCCTTCAAAATCCGCCCGCTTGGAAAGATCGAGCCGGGGCAGAAGCTCGGTGACTCTTTCGTCGCGCAGGCGCTTGTTCACCTTGTCGAAGTAGCCGAAATATTCCTTCAGCCCACTGGCGAATTTCGACAGACTCGCGCCTTCGAGCTTGGCCGCGCCTTCGCCGTATCGCACGATGATGCTATCCGCCGCGCGCTTCAGGATGATTTTGTCGAGCGCGTCATCGTCCTTGATGTACTGCAGGGTCTTGCCCTTCTTGATGGAGTACAGCGGCGGCTGCGCGATGAACACGTTGCCGCGCTTGATCAGCTCCTGCATGTGACGGAAGAAGAATGTCAGCAGCAGAGTGCGGATGTGGCTTCCGTCCACGTCAGCGTCGGTCATCAGGATGATCTTGCCGTAACGCAGCTTGGCAAAATCGAAGTCGTCTTTGCCGATGCCGGTGCCGAGCGCCGTGATCATGGCGCGAATTTCTTCGTGCCCCAGCATCTTGTCGTAGCGGGCCTTTTCGACGTTGAGGATTTTTCCTTTCAGCGGCAGGATGGCCTGGAAACGCCGATCGCGGCCCTGCTTAGCCGTGCCGCCGGCGGATTCTCCCTCGACCAGAAACAGTTCGCAGCGTTCCGGCTGGCGTTCCGAACAGTCTGCCAGTTTGCCGGGAAGACCACCGCCATCGAGCGCGCCTTTGCGCCGGGTCAGGTCGCGGGCCTTGCGCGCGGCTTCACGCGCGCGGGAGGCCTCGATCGCTTTGTTGATGATCTTTCGTCCGACGGTTGGGTTCTGCTCGAGGTAGGCGCCCAGGCGTTCGTTCACAAATGCCTGGACGATGCCGGCAATGTCGGAATTCAGTTTGCCTTTGGTCTGTCCTTCAAATTGCGGCTGCGGCAGCTTCACGCTGATGACTGCGACCAGACCCTCGCGCACGTCGTCGCCGGTGAGATTTTCTCTTACGTCCTTGAACAGACCCATCTGCTGCCCGGCGTAATTGATCGTGCGGGTCAGCGCCATGCGGAAGCCGGAGAGGTGCGAGCCCCCGTCGACGGTGTTGATGTTGTTGGCGAAACTGAACACCGACTCCGAGTAGGCGTCGTTGTATTGCAGCCCGATTTCCATGACTACGCCGCTGCGCTCGGCTTCCATGTAGATGGGCTTGTCGTGCAGGACTTGCTTGCCGCGATTCAAATGCTTGATGAACTCGGCGATGCCGCCGTTGTATTTGAACTCGGCCGACTTGGCTTCGCCAGTTTTCGCGTCGGTGGTGCGCTCATCGGTGAGCGTGATCAGCAGGCCTTTGTTCAGGAATGCCAACTCGCGCAGACGCTGCGCCAGCGTGTCGAAGTTGTATTCCGTGGCGGTGAAGATGCTTCGATCGGGCAGGAAGTGAACTTTCGTTCCAAGTTTCTTGCTGGCGCCCGCTTTCTTCAGCTTGCTGGTGGGATCGCCTTTGGAATACGTCTGCTCCCAGGTGAAGCCGTCGCGCCAGATTTCGAGATCGAGTTCTTCGCTCAGCGCGTTGACGCAGGAGACGCCGACGCCGTGCAATCCGCCGGAAACTTTGTAAGACGAGGCATCGAACTTTCCGCCGGCGTGCAGTTTGGTGAGCACGACCTGCGCGGCCGGAATTTTTTCGCCGTCGATGTCCATCGTGTCCACGGGTATGCCGCGGCCGTTATCGACGACCGTGATCGAGTTGTCGAGGTGAATCGTGACTTCGATCTTGTCGGCGTGACCGGCGAGCGCTTCGTCGACCGAGTTGTCCACGACTTCGTAGACCAGGTGGTGCAAGCCCATCTCGCCGGTCGAACCGATGTACATGGCGGGACGTTTACGCACCGCCTCCATGCCGCCGAGCACTTTGATGGAGTCGGCGTTGTAGTCGCCGTTGCCCCCATTTATGGCAGCGAGCTTCCCGTTTTTTGGCTTAGTTTCGTCGATGGGAGTGATTTCTTTCGTAGCCATTCAGCTCCGTGGAAAATGCCGGGCTCTGGGTCCGTCCGGCATCGCTTTTCCGATGTCCTGGAATTTGCCTCAAATTACTGAAATTACTAACACTTACGGCTTCCGAGGTTATATCTAATTGTAGCACGAGAAAACACATTTTTCGACCCCCGAACCGCTCCGGTAAATGCAGCACGCGAGTGCCCTGGCTGGCCCGGTAGCTGGCCCCTGTCCCGGCCGGTCTATTACCCCCCACGGGCGGGACGCCCGCGCCTACATTGTCAGCGCACGAGGTCGGCCCGACCTGATAGCATATTGGGAGGAGATCCCAGTCCAGAATGAGTGTCCCTGTATCGCAGATGTGGACGGTGGCTAGCTACGTCATCCGTCAAAAGCTCGCCCGGCGGAAGCAGTACCCGCTGGTGCTGATGCTCGAGCCCCTGTTCCGCTGCAACCTGGCCTGCGCCGGCTGCGGCAAGATTCAGTACCCGGCCCACGTCCTCAAGCGCCAGCTGACCCCGGAGGAGTGTTTCCGGGCGGTCGATGAGTGCGGCGCGCCCATGGTTTCGATCCCGGGCGGCGAACCGCTCATGCATCCCGAAATCGACAAGATCGTCGAGGGCCTGGTGGCGCGCAAGAAATACATCTACCTGTGCACCAACGCCTTGCTGCTCAAGGAAAAGATCCATCTCTTCAAGCCCACCAAGTACCTGACCTTCAGCGTGCACCTGGACGGGCAGAAAGAGCACCATGACTTTGCCGTGTGCCGCGAAGGCGGATACGACATCGCCGTAGACGCCGTCCGCGAAGCCCTGAAGCGCGGCTTCCGCGTCACCACCAACACCACGCTGTTTGACGGAGCCGATCCCAAGAGCGTGCGCGCTTTCTTTGACGACATGATGGAGCTGGGCATTGAAGGCATGATGCTCTCCCCCGGCTACTCCTACGAGAAAGCTCCCGACCAGCAGCATTTCCTGGGACGCGCCCGCACCCGACGGCTGTTCCGGGCGATTCTTTCCAATCGCGACAAGAACTGGCGCTTCAACCTGTCGCCGCTCTTCATGGAATTCCTCATGGGCAAGCGGCACTACGCCTGCACTCCGTGGGGAATGCCGACTTACAACATTTTCGGCTGGCAGAAGCCCTGCTACCTGCTCCAGGACGGCTATGCTGACACCTTCGAGGAGCTGATCCGGCGAAACCGCGTGGGAGTCGTACGGCACCGAGTCGGGCAATCCGCATTGCGCCAACTGCATGGTGCACAGCGGCTACGAAGCCTCGGCGGTGAACGACACTTTCGGATCGCTTGAGGGCTTTTTCGCCACCGTCAAGGGCACGCTGTTCACCGGCTACCGCGGACGAAGGCGCTTTGGAGTTGCTGGACGAGCCGGTGGAACCCGCTCATCGCCTGGTGCAGATTGCTCCTTCAGGTGAAGCGCTCGAGGAGACCCGGGCGTGACCGGAAAAGCCGCCGGCCACATTCATCCCGAAGCCGAGGCTGCGTCACCAGACGCGCTCGAAGTATCTCCCGGATGGGAGCACGAAAAGCTTGAAGGCTGGATCCCGGCGCTGGCCTCCGAAGAAGAGACCCGCAAAGCCCTGGAAAAGGCCTTCGACTACCGCGGCGATGTGACCATCACGCGCAAGGACGGAACCACGATCGAAGGCTATCTTTTTGATCGTAAGAGCGGGCCGACTCTGGCGGAATCTCTGGTGCGAGTGCTGCCGAGAGCTTCGAACCAGAGAGTGATGATCGCTTACTCCGACATCGCCGCCCTGGCTTTCACCGGACGCGACACCGCGGCAGGAAAAAGCTGGGAAGCCTGGGTGAAGAAGTACGAAGAGAAGAAAGCCGCCGGCGAGAAGCACATCGGGCTGGAGCCGGAAGCGCTGGAGTAGTTAGCGCAAGTGTGGGGCGGGCGCCCTCGCCGGCCGCTTTTGACCTGGACTCGGCTATCGCAAAACTGACTCGCATAGCGGTGCGCGCGGAAAGCGCTGCTTCCTTCCCACCAAAACAGACGACGTCAAGGACAACCGTGTCCGCCCCATACGGGATCAGCGAGCAGGCTTCCGGGTTGCAAAACTGAGCCTCTCGATCAGCTCGTTGACTTCGTCTTCACTCCCGCCAATGAAAGTGAAGGAAACTGCGTAACCCTTTTCCAGCGTAACTAGCGATGTCTGATACATGGTAAGGGTTCCGCGCGCCTTGCTGAAGTCTCCTCGCACCAGCTTCGTGGTGCCGACAGAAAATTCCCGGGGCCCTTCTCTTACCTCAAAGCCTTTACCAGTGGCCAGCACGCTCAGTGACTCGAAATATTCGGCGGCGGTGCTCATGCCCGTGGGAGGCGGCTCCGCCGCGATCACGACGGCGGAATTCACTGTGTCGCCGGTGGCTTCAGGAGGCCGCTCAAAGACAGACAGCAGCAGGCGGGAGTTGGAAGCATCAGCGGAATCGTCCTGCATATCGGCAGTGCGATCGACCCAGCCGTATGGAATTTTGTAGCTGAACCCGAATGCAGAGTTGCGGTAGATCCCGTTGCCGATGGCGCCCCCGAGGGGCGCGGCTGACTTCGTGTGGGCGGGAGGCTGCGAGGAAGACGCCGGCTTGTCCTGTGCCCACATGGCCGTCGCAAGCACCACCAGGAGAACGCCAGCGGGGAACTGGGCCATAGACCAATGCTACAGGATGGCGAGCCCGTCGCGGGGAAGGACACGTCCAGGCAGGGTGCCAACCAAAACGCCCCAGCCGGAACAAACTCAAGGAAGGCACGACTTGAAGTCGTGCCCTCAAATAACGATTTACGCCGCCCGGCTGAGCACCGGCTGGGTGCAGAACCCGCAGCGCCGCGCATCAATGGGAATCTCGCTCAGGCATTCGGGGCACTTCTTCGTCGTAGGATCGGCCGGCGCCGGCGCTTTCCGCATGCGCGCGATCAAAGCGTTGATGGGCGTGACTACGAAGAAATACACCGCCGCCGCCACTAGTACGAACGACACCACCGCATTGATGAAATCGCCGACGGGAAACGGAGTGCCGTTGATGGTGAAGGCCATGGAAGAGAAATCCGGCTTGCCGACAATGGCAGCGATCAGTGGAGTAAGCAGGTCTTTGGTGAAAGCCGTGACCACCGAGCCGAAGGCCGCGCCGATGACCACACCGACCGCCAGGTCAACTACATTGCCTCGAAGGATGAATTGCTTGAAACCGCTAAGCATGGGATGGAACCTCCAAAACGCAAGGCGGCTAATTTACGGCGTTAGTGCAGGGTAGGTCAAGCTGAACCGTGTAGTGTGGGGCGGGCGCCCTCGCCCGCGCTTTTGCAGTTGATTTTGGTTTGGAATTGCGTGTTACCAATGCCGACAGACAAGCAACGTCAAAAGCGGCGGGGGCGCCCGCCCCACACCTGCGCCTAAAACAGCACAAGCTTCAGATGCGCATGGGCATGACGATGTAGCGGTACTTGTAGTCCTCGCTGTCGGCGGGACGGAGCTGTCCGGCAGATTGAGGATCTTTGAATTCCAGTTTTACGTCGCCGGCGCCGACCGCCTTCAGGAAATCCAGGATGTATTGCGCGTTGAAGCCGACCGTGAGGGAGTCGCCCTGGTAGCCGGTTTCGATCGAGTCTTCCGATTCTCCGGTTTCAGTCGAGGAGGCGGAAAGTTTGACTTCGCCTTTCTCCAGGCGCAGGCGCACGGCGCGCGAACGCTCGTCGGCAAATTGCGCGACGCGGGAGATGGCCGCGCTCAACTCATTGCCGGGCAGGGTGACGCTCTTGTTGTTGTCCTTGGGCAGGACGGCTTCGTAGTTGGGGAACTGGCCGGTGAGTTGGCGCGAGGTCAGCAGCCGCGGCCCGATGCGGAAGTAAAGCGTGGACTCGTCTTTCGCGAATTCAATGGTCTCCGCGTCGGTAGAATCGAGCAACGACCTCAACTCGTCCATCGCTTTCTTCGGGATCAGGGTCTTCAGCTCTCCGGAAACGCCTTCGAATTTTTCGCCGCTGCGTTCGATGTGCGCCAGGCGGTGTCCGTCGGTCGCGACCATGGTGATGGACTCGGGCTTCAGCACCATCAAGGCGCCGTTCAAGGTGTAGCGCGATTCCTCGCTGGCGATGGCAAAACCGGTCTTGGCAATCATCGACCGCAATACCTGGGCGGGAATCTTCACTGCTCCAACCGTGGGAAATATCGGCAGCGTGGGGAAATTCGAGCGCGCCATTCCCACCATCTTCGTATTCGATCGTCCACAGCGGATGCTGATCCAGTGATTCTCCAGCAGCTTGATGGTGATGTCGGCGTCCGGCAGCAGCTTCACGTAGTCGTGCAGTTTGCGGGCGGGGATGGTACAGGAGCCTTCCTTTTTCACCTTGGCATTGCACGACCGTGCGCAGGCTCAGATCGAGATCAGTCGCGGTGAGCGAAAGTTTGTCGTTCGGCAGCTTCGAACAAGTAGTTGGAGAGGATGGGAATCGTGGTCTTGCGCTCCACCACTCCCTGGGTCGCAGTCAGTTCCCGTAAGAGTTCAGATTTTGCTGACTGTGATCTCCATGGTGGCGGTCCCCGTGACTGCAGCCAAAGCTTCTACCGGCATAACCCAAATCTCCCGTCGGGTGACGCTACTTTGAATACTTCACTTATATCAAAATAAAAACCTATAAAACCAGCAGTAACAGTAGGGAGGCCGGAAAAGTGGAAATCGCAGCCAAACCCGCAGGCGACCGGCTTCTGCGCGCATTCCCTCATGTCCAAAACTAGCCCGATCGGCAGCGGAGATGAAGGTATCGTTTGGCCGTGCCTCACGATTCCCTCCGGCTCTTGCACAACTTCCACACCTGATTCACAGGGCCGCTCAAGGAAGACTTTGCTGCTGAGTGGAAATCCGGTGGAAGCCGCGATTCATCCGCCCAACTGCTCGGTCATTTTATTGATCAGCCTGTTCAAATCTTTGTCGGTCTTCCGGGTGACGTCAATCTTGTCGACGGAGTGCAGCACCGTGGTGTGATGCTTGCCGCCAAACTGGCGACCGATCTCCGGCAGCGAAGCTTCGGTCAGATGCTTGGCCAGGTACATCGCGATCTGCCGGGGATAGACGATGGCGCGCGAGTTGTTCTTGGCCTTGATCTCGACCAGGCGCAATCCGAACTGTTCAGCCACTGCCTTCTGGATCGACTCGATCGTGACCTTGCGGGCCTGGGAGTCGATGAAATTCTTGAGCACCTGCTGCGTGTAGGGCAGCGTGATCTCGGCGCCGATCAGCGAAGAGTGCGCCACCAGGCGGATGAGCGCGCCTTCCAGTTCGCGAACGTTGGAGCGGATGTTGGAGGCGATGTAGAGCGCCACGTCGGTGGGCAGGGTCACTTTTTCCTGCTCGGCCTTCTTCTGCAGAATCGCGACCTTGGTTTCGAGGTCGGGCGGCTGGATGTCGGCGATCAGTCCCCACTCGAAGCGGCTGCGCAGCCGGTCTTCGAATTCCGCCAGCTCTTTCGGCGGACGGTCGCTGGCAATCACGATCTGCTTCATGGACTCATGCAGCGCGTTGAAGGTGTGGAAGAACTCTTCCTGGGTGCGCTCTTTTTGCGCCAGGAACTGGATGTCGTCCACCAGCAGCACGTCCACGTTGCGGAACTTGTCGCGGAAGCTGATCATCTTGTCGTAGCGCAGCGAGTTGATCATCTCGTTGGTGAACTTCTCGCTGGAGACGTAGCAGATCGCGGCCTGCGGTTGCCGCCGCTTGATCTCGTGGCCGATGGCCTGCATCAGGTGGGTCTTGCCCATGCCGACGCCGCCGTAGAGGAAGAGCGGGTTGTAGGCTTTCGAAGGACGCTCCGCGACCGCCTGGCAGGCGGCGTGGGCGAACTGGTTGCCGCTGCCGATGACGAAGGCGTCGAAGGTGTAGCGCGGATTCAGTTGCGCGGCGCTGTCCCAGTCGAAGCGCGACTGCGAGGCATGGGCCGTAGCCGGCGCCAGGTGGGCCGAGAGTCCGCCATCGTGACGCACCGGCGTCGAAGCGGGATCGTCTTCCGGCGTGACAAACTTCACTTCCTGGAATTCCAGGCCGAGATTGTCCAGCGCTTCCTGGATCAGGTCCGCGTACTTGTCTCCGACGTGGCGGAATTCGGCGGTGGGCACACGCACGAAAAGGATGGGTCCACTGGAATGACTGTACTTGGTGGGCTTCAGCCAGGTGTCGTACGAATGGCGGTTGATCTTTTTTTCCAGCGCATCCAGGACGCGCAACCACGGATTGGGGGAGAGGCTAGGGCTTGGAACAGACATAAATAAATTTTCGTGGGGCTGTGGCCAGATCAGCGCCCGGTATCAAAATCACTGCAACAATGCTTTCATTTTCCAGCCACTGAACGAGCCTTGCTTTCGGGACCGTTTGCGCTGGGGATCAGAAAATTTCTGTAAGCTGGATCAGTCCGGCATACTAGCACAAAATTTTTCTGTTTGCGTGGAATCTTGTCCGCGGACTTTTTTCGTTCCTACGATTCAGAACCCTAAGCAAACTTCCTGTCAAGTGTTCAAGTTATAACTGTCGCGCGAGTGGTGCAAAATGGAGAACAGTTGCTGCGGAGTGGAAGTTCGCGCGAACTTTCACGCGTGAGCCGCTTCGACGATGGCGATGGTTTTGCCTGCAACGGTTCACGGTTCCGCAGGATTTGCATAGGGGTCCTTCGACTGCAAGTCCGTTCGCAAGCGAACGGACTGCTCGCTCGGACACGGCCGTCAGCTCTCCGGTTTGCCCGCCTGCGCCGCAGTCATTTATACTTCTTCATTCGCTTTCAAAGAGACTCAGATCATCAGGAGCAGTGATTTTTCATGCCCAAGCGCACATTCCAGCCCAACCGTCGTCACCGCTCGAAGACGCACGGATTTCTTACGCGGATGAAGACCAAGGCCGGCCGCGCGGTGATTTCGCGCCGGCGCGCCAAGGGCCGCAAGCGGGTGTCGGTGAAGCCCGGCTTCCGTGAGTAGTGTTTCTCCCTTTCCGGAATTCGCGGAAGATTCGCAACCTGGGTTGAGGCGTGCTGTGAACGCACTCGCAGCGAATGGCAGCGGCGACCTGTCCGGACCCGGCAAGCGCAGCAAGTTTCCCGCGCAGCGTACGTCTGCTCCGGCACGCGGATTTCGAGCGAGTGTACAAGCAGGGGCGCCGACATTTCGCCGCGCACATGACCGTGTTTTATTTGCCACGCCCGGGAATGAAAACGAAGCCGAGGGCGTGCGCGTGGGATTCACGGTGGGGAAGGTGCTGGGCGGCGCCGTGGTGCGCAATCGCATGAAGCGGCGCCTGCGGGAGGCGGTCCGATTGCACGGCATGATCCCGGCGGCATGGATGTGGTGATCAATCCCAAGAAGTCGCTCCTGACGGCAGCATTTGTCGATGTGCAGCGCGAGATTCGCCGGGCGTTCGAAGTGATCGAGAAGGTCAGCGGGAAAATCATGAACCAGAGAGCCACAAGCTTCGTGCTCTGCCTGTTGCGGGGATACAAGTGGGCGCTCTCGCCGCTCATGCTGCCCGCCTGCCGGTACGTGCCCACCTGCTCTGACTACGCCATGGAAGCGGTGGACCGCTACGGCGTGATTCGCGGCAGCCTGATGGCGATGTGGCGCGTGCTGCGCTGCCATCCCTTTGTGCGCGGGCGGTTACGATCCGGTGGTGAAGGTCCCTGTCATGAATCCGAAGTCGTGAAATTCGAACGACTACGGCGCCACATCGAGTTCCGCGCCGCCCGCCAGTTGTGCGGTCACTGAGTAGAGAATTTGCCTGAATTCAACAATCCTCAACAAGAACCCGGCATGGAGCGCCGGCTGCTGCTGGTGTTCGCGCTCACGTTCCTGGTCATCATTTTGTTTCAACCCTTGCTGAAGAAGTATTTGCCGCAGTCAGCCGCCCCGGCTCCCGAAGCCCCGGTCGCGGCGCAGCCTTCCGCGCAAACGGCTGCGGCTGCGTGCCTCAGGTGTTCGGTTCCTGCTGCGGGCGCCAGCAAGCAGGCCTCGGCGGAAGCTGAGACGGTCGTCGAAAACGATCTCTATCGCGTCACCTTCACCAACCGCGGCGGCCTGGTGAAATCCTGGATCCTCAAGACCTACTTCGACGAGCACGGCAAGCCTCTCGAATTGGTCAGCAATGCGGCGCAGAACTATGGATACCCGATGTCGCTCTGGACTTACGACGAGGCCCAGCGCAACAAGATTAATTCCGCGCTCTACGTCGCTTCTGATTCGGGCAAGTCTGAAAGCGCCGGCGCAAGCTGACGTTTGAATATGCGGATGCGGACGTGTCTGTCCGCAAGACTTTCAGCTTCGATCACACTTACGTCGTCCACCTCGAAACCTCGGTGGTTTCCAAGGGCAGCCAGGTCAGCGCTTTTCCCATGTGGCCGGCCGGTTTCGGCGATCAGTCAAGCCCGTCGTCTTATGCCGCCAGCCGGATCGAGCACCAGTACAACGACAAGACCGAGCGGCTGGACATCAAGAAGATCAGCGGCGGCGCTACCGTGCCGGGTCCGTTCAACTGGGCCGGAGTAGTGGACCAGTATTTCGCCGCGGTCTTTTTGCCGGACGACATCCAGAACGTAGCCATGGTCACGCTGCGGCATCAGGTCGATGTGCCGAAGGATCCGCGCAATCCCAAGCCGGGAGAGACGATCAAGGCCGATGTTCTGGGAGTCGGCGTCGGCAATCTTCGCGGACCCAGCGTCGAGCGCTTGTACGTCGGACCCAAGTCGCTGGGCGTTCTCGAGTCCGTAGCCGTGCCGACTTTGACCGGCGCGCCCCCGGACTTGCGGGGCTCTGATCAACTTTGGCTTCTTCGGCGTGATCGCTCGCCCGTTGTTCCTCTGGCTCAAGTGGACCTACGGATGGATTCATAACTGGGGCTGGGCGATCGCCATCCAGACGCTGATCATCAACCTGGCCCTGCTGCCGCTGCGCATCTCCAGCATGAAGTCGGCGCTCAAGATGCAGAAGGTGGCGCCGCAGATCAAAGCCATTCAGGAAAAGTACAAGAAGTACAGCATGCGCGATCCGCGCAAGCAGGAGATGAACCAGGAAGTCTCCGCCCTGTACAAAGCGGAGGGCGTAAATCCGGTGGGCGGCTGCCTGCCCATGGTCATCCAGATGCCGTTCCTGTTTGCCTACTACAGCATGCTGGGCGCTGCGCTGGACTTGCGGCAGGCGCCCTGGCTCTGGATCCGCGATCTGTCGTCGCCCGACCCGTGGCATCTATTGCCCATCGGCATTATCATCACCATGCTGCTTACGCAGCGCATGACGCCGCAGCCGGGGATGGACCCGTCGCAGCAAAAAATGATGACCTTCATGATGCCGCTGATGCTGGGCGTCATCAGCTGGAACCTGGCTGCAGGCTTGTGCCTGTACTGGTCCGAGGGCAACCTGATCGCGTTGGCGCAACAGGCAGTCATGAACCGCACCAGCCTGGGCCGCGAGATGCGGGAGATTGCGCTGAAGAGGGCGAGGAAGAAAGAGAAGTAGCGTTTCTAGCTCGCTAGCTTCTAGCCGAACCTTGGCTGAGGCGATTAGCTAGAGAGCTAATAGCCAGGAGCTAGAAGCTTCTTGTATGTCCATTCCCGACAAAATCGCCGCCGCCAACAAGATCAACGATCTGCTGAAAGGGATTGTCGCCAATGGCGGACTGCGCCTGAAGTACCGCATCACCGTGGACCCGCCGCTGGCCGAGCAGCGGGACTGGGAGCGTCCTGAAATTCTGGTGGAGTTCGTCGGGCCGGACTCGCCGCTGCTGTTGGAACGAGGCGGCGAATTGCTGCGCTCGATCGAATTTCTGGCGCTCGAAATGCTCCGCCTGCCGGGCAACGAGCATGAGAAAGTCTGCTTCGACTGCATGAACCATCGCGGGATGCGGCTCGAAGAGCTGCGTCTGGCCGCCGGCGTGGCCGCCGAAAAAGTGCGCAAGACAAAAATGCCTTACGAGTTTGCGCCCATGTCATCGCGCGAGCGCCGCATCGTCCACCTGGCTCTGCGCGATCAAAGCGACCTGCGCACCCAGAGCGAAGGCGAAGGCCTGCGTCGCTATGTGGTGGTATATCCGGAGAACTACAAGCCCGCCGTCGGCAAGCCCGCGCGAAAAACTCTTCCCTGATTCGTCGCCACGGACGTCGATGTCGTTACCCGACTCTTCTGCGCTGCTTCCGCGATCACTTCGTGCAATCGTCCCGTCTTGACGTCGTAGACGAAGCCTCGCACCGGAATGTGCCGCGGAACCCAGGGATGCGACTTGATCCGTTCCACCTGCACTCGCACGTTTTCCTCCAGGTCATCGAAGGCGTGGAAGTGTGCCAGCTCATCCGGGCGCGCACCCGTCTTCTCCTCCAGTTGTTTGCGCAGAGCTTCGTCCTTGAAGGTCAACATGCCGCAATCGGTGTGATTGATGACGATGAACTCCTGCGTGCCCAGCAGGTGATGCGAAATGATAAGCGACCGCAGCGCATCTTCGGTCGCGATGCCGCCGGCGTTGCGGATGATGTGCGCATCGCCGGTCTTCAGCCCACAAACCTGTTCGACCGTGAGTCGCGCGTCCATGCAGGCCAGGATGGCGAGCTTGCGCGCCGGCGTCATCGGCAGATCGCCGAGCTTGAAATCGCGGGCGTAGGCTTCATCTGCATTCAGCACTTCATCGGTGACAGACATGGCTTCTCCTTGCGGATTGTTTTGCAAGACTATAAAGGAACTTCGCCGAGGCGGCACAAGCTCAGATAGATTCGCGCGAGGGTGAGGCTGCTACTCTCTCCTGCGCTTCAGCCGCTACAATCTCCCCGTGAACCTTGACGACACCATCGTCGCCATCGCCACCCCGCCCGGTCGCGGCGGGATTGGCATAGTCCGCCTCGCCGGACCCGAAGCGCGCAGCATTGCCGCTCCCATGCTGCGCCTGAAACACGATCTCGAGCCCGGTCGAGCGGTGTTCGGAGAGCTGGTATGAACCATGTGGTCGCGGGCGACTCGCCCGCGAGGACGGCGGCCTCGGACCCGGAGGTTCCTGCCACAGAAAAAACCCCGCGGGCGAGTGGCCCGCGACCCGCACACGTCACGAGCAGCGCATCGACGAAGTGGTCGTCACTTACTTCGCCAAGCCTCATTCCTATACCACCGATGACATCGTCGAAATCTCGGCCCACGGCTCGCCGGTGGTCTTGCGCCATGTGGTCGAGTTGGCCCTGGCCCGCGGCGCACGACTCGCCGAGCCCGGCGAATTCACCATGCGGGCGTTTCTCAACGGGCGCATCGATCTCACGCAGGCGGAGGCGGTTCGCGATCTGATCGAGTCGCAGACGCTCTATCAGGCCAAGGTCGCAGCCCAGCAGCTCGAAGGCGCGCTCTCGCGCCGGCTTGCAGCCGATCAAGCAAAAACTGGTGGAGCTGATCGCCGTGCTCGAAGCCGGCATTGACTTCGCCGAGGACGATGTCTCAGTCCTTCCCGCCGAACACATCCTCGATCAAATCTCAGCGGTTCGAGCGCCGCTACAGCAGCTGTCCGGATTCTTTCGCTTATGGAAAGCTGGTCCATGAGGGACTGACGCTGGCCATCGTGGGCCGGCCGAACGTCGGCAAGTCGAGCTTGTTCAATCGCCTGGTGGAAAGCGATCGCGCCATCGTTACCGCCACGCCCCGGAACCACGCGCGACCTGGTGACCGAAACGGTTGCGATCGAGGGCATTCCCGTAAAGCTTGTAGACACGGCGGGCATTCGCCGCGCTCTGGATGAAGCGGAAGGCATCGGCATTCGCAAGTCGATGGAAGCGCTTGCCGACGCCGACCTGGTGCTGCTCGTGCTCGATTCTTCCGAAGCCGGCCGGGGCCGAAGATCACCGGCTGCTTGCTCTGGTGGCACAGCGGACTGCGATTCTGGTCGAAAATAAGTCGGATAAAACCAGTTCGCAGTTTCAGGTTCCCAGTTCCCAGTTGGCAAGAATTCGGGTGTCGGCGCTGACTGGGCACGGCATTTCCGAGCTGCGCGCCGAGATCCTGCGCCAGGTGGGAGGAGAATTCGAGGGCGAGGGCGAAACCGGCTTCCTCACCAACACTCGTCATCAAGGTCTGGTGCGCGACTCACTGGCCGGGCTGGATGCGGGCGTGGTCGCGGTACACGCCAAGGTCCCGCACGAGATGGTCCTGCTCGATCTTTACAACGCTTTGCGCCCGCTCGATGAAATTACCGGAGCCACCACCAACGATGACATTCTGAATCTGATCTTCAGCCGGTTCTGTATGTGCTACGGCGGGCAGCGAGTTCGCGCTTAGACAAGTGAGCCCTCTGAGTCATCAAGGACTACCGAATTGGCTTTTCGAGGGCATGCGGCGTGGATTCTGTGGACTTCCTTCCTCGTTTTGTCTTTGAATTGCAGATTGAGTTCAACATTGCTATAGCACCCACATCCCCGGGAACCGCTGTAGTTTTCAGTGCTGCTTTCGCCGTGTCCGCATCGAGCATTCTCAGAGCCGGGGCACGATAGGGTTTCCTTAAGGCTTCAGGTTTATCAGGCATAAATTGGGTTGCTCCGCCGTTCTATGATCGTTTTTGGCATTGCACTTCCAAGGAACATCCGGCATTTTCGAGTCCTCCGTTATGCAATTTCAAGCACGAAGGGCCTCGACGAATTGTGGTGTGGAAAGAGATTTCGGGCTGAAAATAAAATTAGAGTCGGTTTCCCGACGAGGCTGGTCACAACTGCCCGGACGAGGTCCCATGATGAGAAACCGGTCGAATAAGTTTTTCCACAGGATGTGATCACGTAACGTTGGTGACCTGAGTACCAGCTACCTATGCGCGAGGGCCTAATTGTCCACCGGAAATCCCCGTGAATGGAAAAACTTAACCGCCTGGTCTGGGCGGCGGGACTCTCCTTCACGACATTTGGAGTGCGAATTGGAGTGAGAGTCAGTGCGGAGCAGTGGCTCGAACCGCTGGTCAGTCATCTACCTGCGGGATGGAAGCCAGAAAGTTCGAGGACAGTCGAGCGGCTGTATTCCGTCATAGGAGGTAGCGTCGGTCCGCGATCCTCGGTGCGACCCTTCAGTCTCTTGTATGCCGATGCGCAACAATTGGCTCGAACTTTGCACCCGGAAGATTTGTATGATGCGCTGGAGGCGGACATGGATTTCTACGTTGCACAAGCTGCGCGGCAAAGATTGTTCGTGCATGCCGGGGTTGTAGCTTGGAAAGGTCAAGCCATCGTGATTCCAGGACGAAGCCGGAGCGGGAAGACCACTCTAGTGAAGGCCTTTTTGCAGGCAGGTGCTAGCTAACTCTGCGAGCACCAACTCTTGGTAGCCGTCCATATTCGAGCAAACCTCTTTATCCCAATTCTCGCTGCTCCACTTCGATGGTCGGTGGATTGGAATGTGAATGAGCCGATCTGCTTCGTCACGAAAAAAGGGGTCGTCCAACCTTGTTGTGTACTCCTGCGTGTATTCCAGAGGGCGTATCGGAAAGTAAGATTATTTCGAGAGCGCGGCCAGAGCTTCTCTGAACAAGGCATCGAACGGGCCTGTCTTGCCGTTCTTGGAGACCGCCGCCAAAGCCTTCTCTGCCGCGGCCCGTTGATATCCGAGATTGATCAGCGCCGAGAGCACGTCTTCCTCGATCGGACTCATGGTGGGCGTGGCGGGAATCTCTCCGGCCTTCTCGACGGTCAGCTTGTCGCGCAGTTCGAGCACCATGCGCTCGGCAGTTTTCTTGCCGATGCCCGGAATTCGGGTGAGCCGTGCAATATCGTTGCCGCGAATGGCGTTGATCATCTCGTCGGCCGCCATGCCGCTCAGAATGGTGACGGCGAGCTTCGGTCCAATGCCGCTCACCGTGATCAGCTTCTCGAACAGCGTCTTCTCCGCCGGACGAAGAAATCCGTAAAGCGCAATCATGTCTTCCCGCACATGGGTGTGAATGTGCAGCGCAACTTCGCCGCCAGCCCCGGGCAGATCCGGAGTAGGTAGGAACGCTGATGGTGACGTCGTAGCCAACGCCGCCAGTCTCCACAATGGCCTGGTTGGGACGCTTCGCCAGCAGCTTTCCGCGCAGATGGGCAATCATAGGGGCAGTTGTCAGTCGTCGGTCGTCAGCCGGATCTGGACTCATTGAGAACTGACAACTGACGACAGACTACTAGAATAGCGAACTCTGCTTGCGGTTCGGTGTGATTCCGAAATGCTCGTACGCCAACTGGGTCGCGACGCGCCCGCGCGGCGTGCGGTTCAGGAATCCAATCTGGATCAGGAACGGTTCGTAGATCTCTTCAATCGCATCCTGCTCCTCTGCCAGGGCCGCCGCCAGCGTATTCACGCCCACCGGTCCGCCCTGATATTTCTCGATGATGGTGAGCAACAGCTTGCGGTCTACTTCGTCGAAGCCGTGGCGATCGACCTCCAGCATTTGCAGCGCGGCCTGGGCCGTCGGTAGATCGATCTTTCCGGCGCTGCGAACCTGGGCAAAGTCGCGCACCCGCCGCAGTAAACGGTTGGCGATGCGCGGAGTTCCGCGGGAGCGGCTGGCAATCTCAAGCGCCCCGGCATCGTCGATCTCAACCCCAAGAATTTCCGCCGAGCGTTCCACGATAATGCGCAAGTCTTCGTGGGTATAAAACTCCAGCCGCAGCACGATGCCGAAACGCGACCGCAGCGGCGACGAAAGCAGTCCGGCGCGTGTGGTCGCGCCGATGAAAGTGAACGGCTTCACATCCATGGTGTGGGTGCGCGCGGACGGTCCTTGCCCGATCATGATGTCCAGCTTGTAGTCTTCAAGCGCCGAGTAGAGCAGCTCCTCGAGCGCCGGCTGCAAGCGGTGCACCTCGTCGATAAAGAGCACTTGCTTGTCCTTGAGATTGGTCAGGATGGCGGTAAGGTCGCCCTTGATTTGCAGAGTTGGACCGGAAGTCTGTTGAAACGGCACCGCCAATTCGTTGGCGATGATGGTGGCGAGAGTAGTCTTGCCGAGACCAGGCGGGCCGTAGAGCAGAACGTGATCCAATGCCTCGCCGCGTGAGCGAGCTGCCTCGATGGCGACGGCCAGGTTTTCCTTGACCTTGGGCTGTCCGATGAATTCTGCCAGTCGCTGCGGCCGCAGCTTCAGCTCAAACGACGAGTCGTCCTCGACCGGTGCCGCTGACACGAGTCGCTGCTTGAGATCGGGAATGTTTTTGGCGGTAGCCACTGACAGGATGGTAAGGCGAAAAGGGAAATTGGGCAATCGTTTGCGAGCGGCACAAGTGTGGGGCGGACACTCTTGTCCTCCGCTTTTGCAGTTGATGGTGGCTTTCGGATCCTGCGCAGCGTGGGTCCTCGAGGTTGCGAAGGAGCGAGATAGCGCAAATCCAAGGCAAGGGGCGGACAGGAGTGTCCGCCCCACACTCAGGCAAAACGGCCTTACGCGCGCGCCTTTGACGGTTCCTTCTCGCCCACGCGCTTGCTGACTTCGAACACCATCTTGCCGGCCTTCTTGTCGGCATCCACGACAACGTGATCGCCGTGCAAGACTTCGCCGTCGAGAATCTTCAGCGCCAGCGGATCCTGCACCAGCTTCTGAATCGCCCGCTTCAGCGGGCGCGCCCCGAAGTTCGGGTCGAAGCCCTCCGTGAACAGCAGATCTTTCGCCGCATCGGTCAGCTCGAGCGAAATCTTGCGATCTGCCAGCAGTCGGCGAACATCTTCCAGGCGCAACTCGATGATCTTGACCAGTTGTTCCTTGCCCAGCGGGCGGAAGACGATGATGTCATCCACGCGGTTCAGGAACTCGGGCTTGAAGTGGCCATGCAACGCGTTCAGCACCTGTTTCGAGGCCTCGTCGAATTGCTGCTCTGAGCGCGTGCCTTCAGACTGCAGAAAGGCAGACCCAATGTTCGAAGTCATGATGATGACCGTGTTGCGGAAATCAACGGTGCGGCCCCGGCCGTCGGTCAGGCGGCCATCGTCCATCATTTGCAGCAGGACGTTGAACACGTCGGGATGCGCCTTCTCGATTTCGTCGAACAGGACTACTGCGTAGGGACGTCGCCGCACCTGCTCGGTCAGTTGTCCGCCTTCTTCGTAGCCGACATAGCCCGGAGGCGCGCCGATCAGCCGCGAGACGGCGTGCTTCTCCATGTACTCGGACATATCGATGCGCACCATGGAGTGCTCGTCGTCGAACAGGAACTCGGCCAGCGCTCTCGCCAATTCGGTTTTGCCGACGCCGGTCGGTCCCAGGAAAATGAAAGACCCGATCGGCTTCTTGGGATCGCTCAAACCCGCGCGCGAGCGCCGGATGGCATTGGCCACGCGCTCGAGGGCCGCGTCCTGGCCGACGACCCGCTGTCGCAGATCGCTCTTCCATCGTGACCAGCTTCTTGACTTCACCTTCGAGCATCTTCGACACCGGAATGCCGGTCCACTTGGAGACGATGCGGGCTACGTCTTCTTCGTCCACTTCTTCCTTCAACATCCGAGCGGGGCGGGGACCGTCGCCCGCCGACTTGCCTTGAGAAGAACCGTCAATCTGCGCGGTCAGCTTCTTCAGTTCTTCTTCGGCCTGCACCAGCAAGCCGTAGCGGATCTCAGCCACCCGCTGCAAATTGCCCTTGCGCTCCTCCGCCTGCTCTTCGATCTTGAGCTGCTCGATCTTTTCTTTCAGCGTCCGGGTCCGGGCGATCAGGTCCTTTTCGCGCTTCCAGGTGGCTTTCAGCGCGTTGGACTTCTCCCGCAGCTCGGCCAGCTCTTTCTCAATCACAGCCAGACGATCTTTCGAATTAGGATCGCTTTCCTTCTTCAACGCCTGCTTCTCGATTTCGAGTTGGGTCGCACGGCGCTCCAGTTGATCGATTTCGGTGGGCATGGAATCGATCTGGATACGCAGAGATGCGGCAGCTTCGTCAATCAGGTCGATGGCTTTGTCGGGCAGGAAGCGGTCTGAGATGTAGCGATGCGACAAAGTGGCCGCAGCAACGATCGCCGAGTCCTTGATGCGCACGCCGTGATGCACTTCGTAGCGCTCTTTCAATCCGCGAAGAATGGCAATCGTGTCTTCGACGTTGGGTTCGCCGACAAACACGATCTGAAAGCGACGCTCGAGGGCGGCATCTTTTTCGATGTACTTGCGATACTCATTCAGCGTCGTGGCGCCGATGGCACGCAACTCGCCGCGGGCCAGCGCCGGCTTCAGCATGTTGGAGGCATCAATCGCGCCTTCGGCCGCGCCTGCGCCCACCAGGGTATGCAGCTCGTCGATGAACAGAATGGTCTTGCCCTGGGACTCCTCGATGTCCTTCAGGACGGCTTTAAGGCGATCTTCAAACTCGCCGCGAAACTTTGCACCCGCCAGCATCGCGCCCAGATCGAGGGACACGACCCGCTTGTTCTTCAGCGCTTCTGGAACGTCGCCGGAAATAATGCGCTGAGCCAGGCCTTCCACGATCGCAGTTTTGCCGACGCCGGGCTCGCCGATCAACACCGGGTTGTTCTTGGTGCGACGGGAGAGCACCTGCACGACGCGGCGGATTTCTTCGTCGCGGCCGATGACGGGGTCGAGTTTCCCGCGCCGCGCCTGTTCGGTCAGGTCGCGGGCATAGCGCTCCAGCGCCTGGTACTTGGCTTCAGGATTCTGGTCCGTGACTTTCTGCGTGCCACGCACCGAGGTCAGCGCTTTGAGGATGGCATCGTAGGTCGCACCCTGCCGCGCCAGGATTTCCTGGGCCGGGTCACGCTTCAGCTGCGTGATGGCCAGCAGCAGGTGCTCGGTCGAAACATACTCGTCTTTGAAATTGGCGGCTTCCTTGAAAGCGCGTTCCAGAAGGTCGTTGGCTGCCTTCGAGAGCGTGACCTGGGCAGCCCCGCCGCCGGAGACTTTGGGCAGGCGATCGATCTCGCGGTAAGTCTCGCTCAGCACGGCTTGCGGACCAATGCCGATTTTCTCCAGCACGGGCAGAATGATGCCTTCCTTGTCTTCGAGCAGCGCTGCCAGCAAGTGCAGAGGCAACAGTTCAGGGTTGCCGTGCTCGGAGGCGAGGTCGTTGCCCCGCTGCACTGCCTCTTGCGCCTTCACGGTAAGTTTTTCCCAACGAATCGCCATAAGGACTCCATTTGGTAATTTTGCAGTTGAGTAATTTGCTGATTGAAAGCCTTAAGCATGCACCCACGCTTGTGGGATTTCAAATTGCTCGATGGCCAAATTACCCGATTACAAAATTAACGGGAGGCGGCAATCTGCCGCCTCCCGTCACGAACTCTCGAGCTGCGCTCGACGGGACGGGCGAGACGCCCGTCCTCCAGCGAGGAAAATTACGCGGCTTTGCCTGGACCCTTGCCTTCCAGGGTCTTCTCGCCGCCCACGTTGACTTTGATCTGCTTGGGCTTGGCTTCGGCTTTCTTGGCCAGTTTGATCTTCAACACGCCCTTTTCGTAGTCCGCCGAGACGCTTTCGGTGTCCACAGTCGTGGGGAGTGTGAAGGTGCGAGAAAAGCTGCCATACTGCCGCTCCACGCGGCGGTAGTTCTCTTCTTTCTCTTCCTTCTCGAACTTGCGCTCGCCGGTTACGGTCAGAGTGCGGTTCTCGATGCGGACATCAATGTCCTTCTCATCGATCCCCGGGACTTCGATCTTCAGGCTGACATTGTGCTCGTCTTCGTAGACGTCAACCGCTGGAGCAAAACTCGAGGTGGCCAACGATTCGTCACTGCCGTCGTTCTTAGTGAACGACTCGTGGAACAAGCGGTTTACGCGCTCTTGCAGCGTGTTCAGCTCACGGTAGGGGTAAAAGCGGGTTAAAACGGTCATTTTCAGTTCTCTCCTGTCTGGATTTTGAGGATCGTGCTCACTCAAGCCTTAGATGAATATTTAGCGCAATAGGATGATAAAATATGAGTGTCTTATTGTCAATGTATTTAAAATATTTATTTTCAGTTACTTGCGTAGCATATCACACACTTCAAGTATTCGGTTTCCGGCACATTTATCAGGACGGGGTGGTCCTTGGCTTGGCCGCGGGTTTCGATGATCCGCAGGCTTCTGTGGACATCGCGGGCCGACTCTCCGACGACCTCCAGGTATTGGGCTGGGCTGACGTGATAGGAGCAGCAGCAGGAGATCAGGATGCCGCCCGGCCGCAACATCTTGAGCGCACGCAGGTTGAGCTCTTTGTATCCGCGGAGGGCGGTCTCGCAGGTTGCTCTTACTCTTGGCGAAGGCGGGCGGGTCGAGGACGATGGTGTCGTAGCGTCGGCCGGCGTCGGCGTAGTCGCGCAGGAGGTCGAAGGCATTGGCCTCGATCCATTCAATCTCTCTGCTATTCAGCGTGGCGTTGCGGTCGGCCACCTCGAGCGCGGGGCGGGAGCTGTCCACGCCGGCGACTTTAGAGCAGGATCGGGCCAGGTGTAGGGCGAAGCCACCCTGGTAGCAGAAGACGTCCAGGGCTTCGCCGTGGGCGAAGTGCGCGGCTGCCGCGTAGTTTTCGCGCTGATCGAGGAATGAGCCAGTCTTCTGGCCCTCGAGCGCCGCATAGTGAAAGCGCACTCCGTTCATGGTCACGATGGTGCTGCTCTTCTCTCGGTGGATCAGGCCTGAGGGCCGGGCCGGCAACTGCTCCAGCTCGCGGATTCGGGGATCGACCCGTTCGGCGATGGCCTCCGGTTTCAAGCGCTGGCTCAGTTCAGCGACAATCACGCTGCGCACCGGCTCTGCATCCATGGCCTGGGTGAGCGCCTGGATGGAAAGCAGGTCGTTGTAGCGATCAACGATCAGCCCGGGAAGAAAGTCAGCCTCGCTGAAGATCACACGATAGGCATCAGTTTCACGCACTACACGCTCCCGGTAACTGATTGCTCGCCGGATTCGGTCTCGCAGCAGCCGGGCGAGGTCATCCACCGCGTGGCTCGAAATCATGCGGATCGCAATCTGGGAGGAGCTGCTGTAGAGTGCCGTCCCCAGAAATTTTCCGCGTTCATCGGTGATACTCACGGCCGCGCCCGGCGCGATTCCGTCAGCAGAGACGACGTCGGAGCGGTAGACCCAGACGTGGCCGTCCTGCTAGCCGCTTTGCGCCGCGGCGAGAGATTCTTACAACGGGAAGGGAGAAAGCGGCTGGCTTTGCGGGCATGCCATGATCTTACCTTGCAATAAAAAATTCCACGAACCACCTAGGGGCAGATGTCCTTATCTGCCCGACGGAGCGAAGCTCCGCTAGTTTCGCGGTATGCAAAAACCCAGTCGAGCTGCGCTTGCCTGGACAGATGAGGGCGTCTGTCCTGGGTGGTTCGTGGCGTACACCACAATTTTTGACTAGCTGGCGGCGGGGTGTTCTGCGGTTTCGACGGGGGCTTCGCGGAGAGCTTTTTTAAGGTCGGCGTGCAGTTCGTCGAGTTCGGTCATGGGCAGCTCTGAGGCCCAGTCTTCAAGCTGTTGCAGGTCCAGCGTGGTGTGCAGGCGCACTCCAGATCTTATGTCTTCGGCGAACACGGCGCTGAAATCGCCCGGTTGAGACTCGGTGTCGCCAATTTTTCTGCCGGTGTGAGCGTCGTACACACGGCGACTGGCGATGCCATCCGTATTCAGGAAGGCGAAGAAAACCTCGCCCAGATCGTTGTACTCCGCGCGATAAAACCAGGCCTTGTCCACGTGGGTCTTCGGCCGGGCGCGGCGTTTTGCGCTGAGGCTGGGCCGCTCTACCGCCACTCCGGTGGCAGGATCGAAATACAGCACACGCTGGCAGGATTCGCAGACGATGATTTGTCCGTTGCGTACTTCGTTGTAGGTCTGCGGACGCAGCATGACCTGGCATCCCATGCACTTCTGGTCGCGAACTTCGGCCAGCCCCGAGCCGCGAAATTTGGCGACGCGTTCGTACTGGCGCAGCAGGTCTTCGTTCACTCCGGCGCGGGCCTGATTGCGCTTGGCATTCCACTCCGCCAGCAGCTTTTCATCTTCCGCAGTGCGCTCGCGGGCGTCGGCTTTTTCCTTTTCGATCTCGGCCATCTCGGCTTTCAGCTCGAGCTCGGCGGCTTTCACGTCCTTGTCGCGGGCATCGGCGTTGAGCATCAACTCCAGGATCTTGTCTTCCTTGGATTTGATCTCCTGCTCGGCGAACTCGATTTCATGCAGCAGGGCCTTGTACTGTTCGTTGGTCTTTACGGCAAGAGATTGGTCGCGATACTTGGAGATTTTGCCTTGCAGGTCCTGGATGGCGCTTTCGTACTTTCGCCTGGTGGCTTCGTCGGCCTTGACGGCGGCTTTTGCCTTTTCCAGCCCGGCTTTGGTTCCCGCCAGCTTTTCTTCGATGGCGGCCACGCGTTTGGGGAGCGCGGCCACTTCCTGATTTAGACGGAGAATTTCACGGTCCGCCTGCTGTAGCTCCATGAGGTGTTGCACGTCTGGAAGCATTGGGCTGATGTAATTTTAGCATGGGGCGCCATGGAGCCGGTGTCCATCACCGGGCACGTAGGGACAGGTGTCCTCACTTGTCCAGTTGAGCAAAGCTCGCCAGGGTTTAGCCCGAAACCAAGCAGCGGAGCTGCACGCCGGCGGACCGTCGAGGGCGTGGGCAGTGATAGGCTTTTACTTGAGGGCAAGATTCCATGCAACACATCACTCTGGGTGACTTCGAGCTCACCGCCGTCTCCGACGGGATTTATCACCTCGATGGCGGAGGCATGTTCGGTGTCGTCCCCAAAACCCTGTGGGAGCGCAAGCTGCCAGCGGACGCCCGCAACCTGGTGCCATTGGGCTTGAATTCGGTCGTAGTACGCACCGGGTCTCATACCGTCCTGATCGAAAGCGGCGTAGGCAACAAGCTGTCGGAGAAGATGGTGAAGATCTATGGCCAGCCCGCCGAGTTGCTGCAAGATCTCAGCGCAGCAGGCGTCGCGCCGGAAGATGTCGACATCGTCATCAACACCCATCTGCATTTCGATCATTGCGGCTGGAACACCGTTCGCCAGGGCGACAAGATTGCCGCCACCTTTCCCATGGCGAAATATTACGTGCAGGAAGGGGAATGGAGGCACGCCCACGAAAATCAGCGGGACGCGGTCAGCTACATCACGGAGAATTACGATCCCCTGGTCGAAAGCGGACAGATGACACTCTTACGCGGTGACGCTGAAATCGTTCCCGGCGTTTCAGTTCGCGTCTACCCCGGACATACGCGAAACATGCAGGCCGTTCTGGTCCAGAGCGGCGGTCACGCTGCTTGCTACATCTCCGACCTGATTCCCACCACTGCCCACCTTGACCTGAACTGGGTGATGTCTTATGACTTGTATCCGATCGAGACGATCGAAAGCCGCAAGCGCTACTACGCGCAGGCCCTGCCGGAAAAGTGGCTCACCATGTTTACCCACGATGCGAGTGTGCCCTGGACTCATTTGACGAAGGACGACAAAGGGAAAGTGGTGGTGGAGGACAGAAAACCATGACGCAGCACAAATTCAAGGTCAAGCTTCTGGGTCAGGCGGGGTCCGAGGTGGCAGCGCTCAAGCCGCCGTTTGATGTGGTCGAAGTTTTCCAGCGCAAGGGCCGGGTGCCGGTCAAAGGCACCATCGGCGGATTTCCCTTCCGCAGTTCGCTGATGAATATGGGAGATGGGCACACCATGGTGGTCAACGCCCAACTGCGCGCCGGTGCGAAATGCAAAGCTGGAGACACCGTTACCGTGCTCATGGAACTCGATGACGACAAGCGGACGGTCGAGGTGCCCGCCGGGCTGAAGAAGGTTATTGACCGCGACCCCAAAGCCAGGGAGTTCTGGCCGAAGCTCTCCTTCACACATCAGAAGGAATATGTGCGGGAGATCGAGGGCGCGAAAAGGCCGGAGACCAGGGAGAAACGCATTGCCGCCATGATGGACGCGCTCCGCAAGGGCCAGCGTAAGAAGTAACTTCCGCGATCCAACTCCGCGGACATGAATATCCTCTAACCTCAAAAATCGGTAGAGTAGGAATGCTTCGGGGCGAAAAGGAGGCTGTATGAAGAAATGCAGCGGCTTTTCGGCCGCGTTGCTGGTCGTGTTCCTGGTCCACATGTTGTGGGCGCAGGAACGGGCAGGACAACCTAGAAGCCAGCCGCACGGCGGCGCCCCACAAGCTGGCATGGCGCATGAGCAGGGAGTTGGAGGCGGGCACATTCCACAGCACGGCCCTGCTCCCGCAAGGCCTGCGCCAAGAGCCCCCAAGCAAAATTCACACCCCGAGGGCGAGCAGCGGCGAACTTTTCAGGACGCGCCCGGTCATCCCCCCGCGCCTCACGTTCACGCGGAAAATGATCGCTGGATCGGACACGACACAGGAAGGAATGATGTTCACTATCATCTCGATCATCCATGGGAACATGGACGCTTCACCGGAGCCCTCGGACCGCAACATATCTGGCGGCTGCATGGCGGCGGTCGCGAGCGCTTCGACGTGGGCGGGTTCTTTTTTCAGGCGGCGCCCTATGATTACGATGCCTGCAATGACTGGCTATGGGACAGCGACGACATCGTGATATATCTGGATCCAGACCATGTGGGATGGTACTTGGCGTACAACACGCGTTTGGGGACATACGTCCACGTGATGTATCTGGGGCCGGGCTAGAGCCAAGAGTTTCGAAACGTGGGCGGAGTTCGGGTCCGCCCTTTTTTTATTTTCTGCGCGGCACCGGCACAATTACGTTCAGGGCCGCACGCTCAACTCTCACTTCCACGGGCGTCGAACAGACGTACTCGCCGTCAGCGTAGACATCCGATAGTTTCTTCGTCTCGATTCGCAATCGGCCCGCCTGGAAATACTTGACCTCGGGGATCTTCAAATGACGGCCGGAATAGACGGACCGAAAAAGCCGCAGCAGGCGGGTTTTTGCCATGGTCCCGACGACGCAGACGTCGAGCTTCCCGTCGTCCAACTGTGCTTGCGGGGCGATCAGGATGCCTCCACCGTAGGTGGGAGTGTTGGCGAACGCAACCACCATTACAGGTCCGTCGTGGCGAGTGTCGAGTCCGCCTGATGAATCGTCGTGGGCCCAGACCTCCACTGCCACCGGTCGGAAGCCGAATAGCGCGGGCAGAACGCTGAACAGGTAGCCGCCCCGCCGGCGCAGGGCGCGAGGAAGCTGGTTGGCGCGCCGCGCGACCTCGACATCGAGGCCCACTCCACCCACAGAACAGAAGTAGCGTCCGCGCACTTTGGGTACATTGGCGTCCGCCACCGCACTCGGAGAAGAAACGGCCGAGATCACTCCCAGATCGATGCGGCGAACATTTCTCTCGCCGGGGTTCTCTCCTGAGTTTTCGTCGCGTTCCTGACAAAAGGCGAACTGACGCCACGCCGCCAGCGCATCGCCTGTGCTGCGAAGACTCAAAGCGCGCGCGAAATCGTTGCCGCTGCCGTGCGGGAACGACGAGCACCGGGAGTTGTAGGCTGACAAGTTGCTGCAGATGGCGGTGCACCGTGCCGTCGCCGCCGAAAATCAGGATGGCATCCGCGTCGGTTGAGTTCGCGGGCAACCCAATCTGCCATCGCGCATCCGAGATTCGTGCAAAGGGCTGCAGATGTCTCGGCGAGGAATGCAGACCGAAAATGGCGGCAACTCGCATTTCGCCCGCCGAGATTAGCAAACTTTAATCCATGAGAATAGCTGGAGGCGCCTTTTGCCAACGCGCCGGAAGGCTAATGGCACTTGAGTTATTGGGCATCGGGATCGTCCGGTGTCCCGAAGAAATGACCTTTAGTCATTTACGGTGAGAGGGATTGGCGCGCGATCGGCTTGAATTTAGAGAGTGGAACTGCAATACTTATGAACCTGGCCCTCATACTAATACAGCTGGTCTAGCCACTTCCTGGGAGAGAGAGTCCTTATAATCATGCGTTTACAGGCCTTCGCCGTAGTGTTTCTATCATCCATTCTTGCTCTTACCCTGGGTTGTGGCGGAGGCGGCGCGTCTGCTCCTTCAGCAAGCATGGCGGTTCCCGCAATTATGACCCATCCTTCAAGCAGGACAGTAGTGCCGGGAGAAACTGCGACATTTTCGACGACGGCGACAGGCACGGGTCCGTTGACCTACCAGTGGGAGCGAAATGGAGCGGCGATTGGAAACGCGACCGCGTCTAGTTACACCACGCCTCCAGTTATCGCAGCGGACGACGGAGCCAAATTCCGGGTCGTGGTCAGCAATTCCGCCGGCAAGGCCACCAGCAATGCGGCGACCTTGTCGGTGACGAACGTGGCGGCCGGCTCCTCCGTTGACGTGGTGACCTACCACAACGACATCGCCCGCACCGGTCAGAACCTGAACGAAACGGTGTCTGAACATCGCCAACGTCAACTCCGCCACGTTCGGCAAAGTGCGCTCCCTGCCGGTGGATGGAAAAGTTGACGCCCAGCCGCTTTACCTGGGCCAGCTGGCGATCGGCGGCGCAACCCGTAATGTGCTCTACGTAGCGACGGAGCACGGCAGCGTTTATGCCTTTGACGCCGATGCGGGCACGCAGCTGTGGAAAGTTTCCGCTCTGGCCGCAGGAGAAGTCACCAGCGATCCCCGGGGATGCGACCAAATCACTCCCGAAATCGGAATCACGGCCACGCCTGTGATTGATCGCAGTGCGGGTCCGCATGGCGTGATCTACGTGGTGGCCATGTCAAAATCCGGGACGACCTACTTCCAGCGCCTGCACGCCCTCGACGTTACGACCGGGGCAGAATTGTTCAGCGGCCCTAAAAACATCAGCGCTACATTTCCGGGGACCGGGGATAACAGCTCCAACGGCAACGTCATCTTCGACCCGGCGCAGTATAAAGAGCGGGCTGCGCTGCTCCTGCTGAATGGAGTGGTGTACACCACCTGGGCGTCGCACTGCGATATTCGTCCCTACACCGGATGGATCATGGGATACAACCAGACCACACTGGAGCAGACCAGCGTCTTCAACGCGGTCCCCAACGGCAGCGCAGGTGCGATCTGGATGTCGGACACCGGACCGGCCGCGGACAGCGCGGGAAATATCTATCTCCTCGATGCCAACGGCGATTTCGGCACGACTCTCAACCCCGGGGGATTTCCCGCCAATGGCAATTACGGAAACGCGTTCCTGAAGATTTCCACCTCGGGCGGCCTGGCCGTCGCGGACTACTTCGAAATGCAAAATCAACAGCAGGAGAATGACTCCGACGCCGATCTCGGTTCGGGAGGAGCGCTGGTGCTGCCCGATCTCACCGATGGCAGCGGAATCGTCCGGCACCTGTCCGTCGGGGCAGGTAAAGACGGTCACATTTACGTGGTGAACCGCGACGCGATGGGCAAATTCAACGCCGGCAGCAACAACGTGTATCAGGATCTTTCGGGAGCATTGGGCAGCGGTATATGGGGCATGCCCGCGTACTTCAACGGCACGCTCTACTACGGCGCAGTCGGCGACGCGATCAAGGCTTTCAAGATTACCAACGCCAAACTCTCGACCGGTCCGGTCGGCCAGACCAGCAACACGTTTCGCTATCCGGGAACGACCCCCAGCATTTCGGCGAATGGTACGGTTAATGGCATGGTGTGGGCGGTCGAAAACACAACTCCATCTGTGCTGCATGCCTACGACGCCAGCAATCTGCATGAGCTTTACAACAGCAACCAGGCCGGCAGCCGCGATCAGTTCGGAGCCGGCAACAAGTTCATCACTCCCACGATCGCAAATGGCAAAGTCTACGTAGGGACGACGAATAGCGTGGAAGTGTTTGGGTTGCTGCCTTAGCGTGTTGGTTATCCGGGCGTTGTTGCAAAGCGTAAAGATGCAAAGCGGAAGAGGCGGCGCGCTCGCAGGCTGCACCGCCTCTTTCCCATCGTCTACCGTAAGACCTACTGTCCGTTTGCGATGAGGATCATGCGAGTACCACTGTCCAGATGAACGTTGCTGGTGCTCGAGCTGATCATCGAGCCCGCGTTGGCAGTGCCGGTTGTCGCCGACGAAAGATTCAGGCCGCGAAGTCCAACCACGCCATGACTGGTCGAGTTCAGGCCACCCGTCACGCCGGAACTCGCGGGTTGAGCAGCGTGCAAGGTTCCGCCTGCCGCGCTCCCGGTCGTGTTAACTACGCGCCCGCTGGTTGAAGCCACTCCGCCCAAAACGCCGCGAGTTGTCCCAGATCCGGAAGCAGTTGCCATGCCGGGCACGTCTTCACCAGCCAATGTCGAACCAGCCATCCCTGAATCGTCCATGGCTGCGGCCGCATTCGCCTGAGAGCTGCCAATGGCTTGCAGGGTGAGCACCATTGGAACCTGGGTGCCATTTTTCAAGATTGCGTGTTCGAAGGCGATTGCCATGTGGGATTCCTGCTGTGCCTTGTCACGCGCCTGCACTTCGGTGATGTGGCCTACAATCTTCGATCCTTTGGGCAAAACTGTCTGACCGTTCGACTTCACGTCCTGCGTGGTCTTGGCCACGACTTCATCGCCGGTTTTGTTCTTGCGTGCATCGACTGGTTTGGTCAATTCCGCCTGGACGGTGCTGCCGGCTTGCAGTTTTCCCTCGGTCGCGGCCTGCGCCTGCCCGTTCTTTCCGGGGAACGCGGTTTCTTGCGCGGCGTTGGCCGATGAATTCGAACCGGCCTGGACTCCGGACTTGTCGGCCGAAACTGAGGTATCTTGCGAAGCCGACCCGGAAGTTTGCATGTCGGCGGAACTTTGGGCCAGGCACATGGCCGAGAGCAAAGCTCCTGTTACCAGTGAAGCCATAGTTCTGTTCATGTCAGGTCCCCCGAAACCGCAAATTTAAGCCCCCGCCAATAGAGCGCGGAAAGGCCTCATACCTGAGTGTGAAATTGCAGTCTGGGTTCCACCGCGTGGACAGTGGCGGGAGGCCGCAACTATCCTTATTTATCAGTTAATTAGGAAGAGCGTACTGGTGCCGAGTGACGACCGTAATCATGTAAAATTGGCCCAATTTAGAGCAGGAGTTGCACGGTTGTTTGTCAGCCGATCATGACTCGTTTGATCGATCGTCCAGCGCGCACAACCAGGGGACGGGAAGGACGAGGCACGGCAAGTCTCAGTTTCTCAACGGCTTCTCCGTCGATTGCAACGGCCTTCTGTTTTATTTTGCGACCTGCATCCGAAGCCGACTCGGCGAGCCCCGCCTCGGCGAGTAATTTGTCGATTCTTACGGGCACGGCCGTATCGAGTCCGAGGTCTGCGGCCAAGACCAAAATGTCGGCTGGCGGGGGTTTAACTCCAATCGGCTCCCCCGAACCCGCAACAATTTTAGCGATCGACACCGTCACCAGGTCGAGTACATCCGGGGTTTCACGCTTCTGAAATTGTGTGGCCCAGTCTTCTGCCGCTTTCTTCGCAGCATCCGCCGAATGGAAATCCGTCACGATGCGACGCGCCAGGTCTTTCTTTGCTTCCATGGGGTGCGATTCGCGCTTCATCGCTTCAATTTCCGGAAGCTGTACATCCGTCAGTAGCTCGAAATATCTCCACATCATCGCATCGGAGATCGACATCACTTTGCCGTACATCTCGAGCGGAGGCTCCTGGATGCCGATGGCATTGCCCAGCGACTTTGACATTTTCTGCACGCCGTCGAGGCCTTCGATGAGGGGCGTGGTCAAGACTACCTGCGATTCCTGGCCGTAGGCGCGCTGCATTTCGCGGGCCACCAGCAGGTTGAATTTCTGGTCAGTGCCGCCCAGTTCCACGTCGGCCTTGAGCGCGACCGAATCGTATCCCTGGGCCAGCGGGTAGAGCAGTTCGTGTAGAGCAATCGGTTTTTCTTCCTGAAAGCGCTTGTGAAAGTCCTCGCGCTCGAGCATTTGCGAGACCGTGAACTTGGCGGTGAGGCGGATCCAGTCCGCAGGCTTCATCTTGTCGAACCACTCGCTGTTGAAGCGGGTCTCGGTCTTGGCCTGGGAAAGAATCTTGAAGACCTGCGCCATGTAAGTCTTGGCATTGCGCATGATGTCTTCTGCGCTCAGTGGCGGGCGGGTGGCGGAACGGCCGGTGGGATCGCCAATCATGCCGGTGAAATCGCCGATCAGGAAGATGACGTTGTGGCCGAGGTCCTGAAAGTGTTTGAGTTTGCGCAGGAGGACAATGTGGCCGAGATGAAGATCGGGCGCGGTGGGATCGAATCCGGCTTTTACCCGCAGCGGCTTGCCGGAGGCAATGGACTTCTCCAGCTTGGAGCGAAGCTCCGACTCCTTCACAATCTCAGCGGAGCCTTTTTTGATGTAGGCGAGTTGATCGTCAACGGGAGGGAACGTGGGCATAGGGTAAAGATTATAGCGGCAAGCCGCAGCCACCACCGCCCACGTAGGCCCGGACGCCTCGTCCGGGTGGACGAGCGCATCGGGTCTCTATTGTTGGGTTGCAGGAATAGGGCAGACAATGCCGAGTTGCGCTCGGCTGGGCGGACGAGGGCGTCTGCCCCTACCTGGTTCGTGCCGACTTCACCAGCCGTCGCCCCGTGATCTCATAACCGCCTGCCAGCACGATATTGATTGCCTCCGAATATGCCAGGTGCTCCTGCTCCAGAATCCGCGCGGCCAAGGTGTGCTCGTCGTCGGTGTCCAGTACGGGGATCGTTTTCTGCACGATGATGGCGCCGTGATCGAGTTCTTCGTCCACAAAGTGCACCGTGCAGCCCGTGACCTTTACCCCATAGGCGAAGGCCTGCTCCTGCGCCTCCAGGCCGGGGAAGGATGGCAGCAACGAAGGGTGGATGTTCAAGATGCGCCGCGGGTATTGCTGCACGAACCAGGGCGAGAGCAGGCGCATGTACCCGGCTAGGCAGACCAGATCAACCTTGTGCTGCTGCAGAGCGGCTATGACTTCGCGATCATGCTCCTCGCGCGGCTTGCCCTTGGATGGAATGACCAGGGCTTCGAGCTCCATGCGCTTGGCCACTTCGAGGCCGCCGGCTTCCGGCTTGTTCGAGATGACGACGGCGATCCGGGCGTTGGGGATTTTGCCGGCAGCCACGTTTTTGGCAATGGCTTCGAAGTTCGATCCGCGTCCGGAGAGTAGGATGCCGAGGTTTTTCATGGGAGCTTTCATGCCAGCCATCAGCTATCAGCTTTCAGCCATCATCTTTTTGAGCACACATCATAATTCACCCGCGCTTGTCGTCCTGAGCGCAGCGAAGTATCTGTGCATTTTTGGCGCCGTCTGCGCAGGCCTCGGCAGTGCTCGTGCCTCCGCGATGGTCGGCAGGACGCCCACCAGACAGCCGCCGGGACGGCGGCGCTACATTTGCCCGCGCTAATTATGTCAGATATAGTTTTTGCAGCCATGTATCAGGACTTTCACGCCCTCGATCGCTGGACCAAGAAAAACGTGCACTGCATTTATCAGGCGCTGATCGTCGCCATCGCCACGCGCCACGCTGATGCCGTTGACATTAAGTTTCTGGTGGACGGGCGCACGGTGTGGGTGGCGTTACCCCATCCGGCCTGGGTGGAGTACAAGAAACGCACCGGCAAGGTGATTACGGACCAGCTCGCGGTGGAGATCGCCGGGCGCTATTTGAAGACCGCCCTCGAATCCGGTGAGGGAGTGGGCCGGGAGATGTATTCGCTTACCGTGGACGAGACCTTCAAGCACCTCGACGCGGTCGTGAATCAGCCGGAAGTACAACGGGTCAGCTAGGTTCCAGCACAAGCCGGTTGGGACAGATGCCCCTCATCTGTCCAGTCGAGCGCAGCTCGACAGGTTCTCGCAAGCCACGAAATCAGCGGAGCCTTGCTCCGCCGGGCAGATGAGGACATCTGTCCCAACGTGGTTTGTGCCGAACCCAAATTAAAGCCGGCAGATCAGCAACTCGCGCTCGTAAATCATCTCCGGCGGCAAATGTGCGTGCAGGAGAATGAACAACTCTTCGTGCCCGATCACTTCAGATTTCCACGCTGCCCGATCGACCGCCTGGAGTTTCTCAAATTTCTCTTTGGGGAAATCCAGACCCTTCCAGTCAATGTCTTCGTAGTGAGGAGTCCAGCCGATGGGAGTTTCCTTGCCCTGAGAGCGGCCGTGGACGCGGTCCACGATCCATTTGAGCACGCGCATGTTGTCGCGGAATCCGGGCCAGACAAATTGTCCGTCTGCGTCTTTTCTAAACCAGTTCACATGGAAGATGCGTGGCGTGCGGCTCAGCGATCGCTGCATTTTGATCCAGTGCCGGAAGTAATCGCCCATGTGATATCCGCAGAAAGGAAGCATGGCCATGGGATCGCGGCGCACCTTGCCGGTTTCCCCCGCCGCCGCGGCGGTGGTTTCCGATCCCATGGTGGCCCCGACGTAAACTCCGGCACTCCAGTTGAAAGCCTGGTAGATCAGCGGGATGGTGGTGGCGCGTCGTCCGCCAAAGATAATGGCGCTGATAGGCACGCCGGTGGGATCTTCCCAGGAGGCGTCAATGGTCGGACACTGCGACGCCGGGGCGGTGAAGCGCGCGTTGGGATGCGCCGCCTTGGCGCCGGTTTTATTCGCGATCTCCGGCGTCCAGCGCTTGCCTTGCCAATCCTGCAACTCGGCGGGCGGCTCGTCGGTCATGCCTTCCCACCACACGCCACCTTCCGGCGTGAGAGCCACGTTGGTGAAGATGGTGTTGCGGGAGAGCGTTGCCATCGCATTGGGATTGGTTTTTTGCGACGTTCCCGGCGCCACGCCGAAAAATCCGGCTTCCGGATTAATGGCGCGCAGACAGCCCTGGGCATCCGGCTTGATCCATGCGATGTCGTCTCCCACCGTCCAAAGCTTCCAGTCCTTAAGTCCGGCGGGCGGCACCATCATGGCGAAATTTGTCTTGCCGCAGGAACTGGGGAAGGCCGCCGCAACGTAGGTCTTTTTCCCGTGCGGGTCTTCCACACCTAGAATGAGCATGTGTTCCGCCATCCAGCCCTCGTCGCGCGCGATGTTGGACGCGATGCGAAGCGCGAAGCACTTCTTTCCGAGCAGCGCGTTGCCGCCATAGCCTGAACCGTATGACCAGATTTCGCGTGTCTCCGGGAAGTGCACAATGTACTTGTCCGGATTGCAGGGCCAGGGGACATCCTTATGGCCGGGAGCCAGCGGCGCCCCCACGCTGTGGATGCACGGCACTACGCGCTGCTCATCCTTATCAATCTCTTTGAAGACATCAATCCCGATGCGCGCCATGATGCGCATGTTCACGACCACGTAGGGAGAGTCGGTGAGCTGCACTCCGATCTGCGACATCGGCCCGCCCACCGGGCCCATGCTGAACGGCAGCACATACATGGTGCGTCCCTGCATGGCGCCGTTGAATTTTTCCTTCAGCTTGCGGCGCATGGTGTAGGGATTTTCCCAATTGTTGGTGGGGCCGGCATTGTCCCTGGAGAGCGAGCATATGAAGGTCCGGTCTTCGACCCGGGCCACATCGTTGGGGTCCGAGCGAGCCAGAAAACAACCGGGCCACAACTGTTCGTTCAGCTTGGTGAAGGAACCGCTGGCCACCATTTCGCGGCAGAGCTTGTCATACTCGGCTTGCGATCCATCCACCCAGTGAATGTCTTTCGGCTTGGTGAGTTCGGCAGTTTTTTCAACCCATTTGACGAGATGTATATTGCGCGTGAGCGGGACACGCGAACGTGCAGTTTTCATAGCCATCCTGAACAAGTGAGAGGGGCAGTATCAATGATTGCGATGCGCGTTATTCGTACCTTCCATTCTGCCAGAGATGTGGATGAAATGCTTGCAGACCAGCGTTGCCGGTCCGATTCAGATCGGATCCGCGCGCTGCGGTAACGGTAACAAGATGCAACCATTAGGCTTACCACTGATGTTCCGGTCCGTCGACGTCCGGACCGATTAACCGAGGTGGTTCCTTCCGGTCTGCGAATCGGGTTTTCGTCCACCGGACTGATTGTTGACTTTTTCCGATGAAAGTCGGCACTCTGCCGCATCTAACCTACAAAACATTATGTCCCAATCACAGCCTGGAATGAAGGTGCGAGAACTGTTTGCTGCCTGGGGGAGCATTCTCAGCGGCCGGGCACCTATGCTTTCGATCGAAATTACCCGTGAGTGTCCTTTAAGTTGTCCCGGATGTTACGCCTACGGCGACTCTCATCTGGGCGGCGAAAAAAAGCTCACTGAGCTCGTGGATTTTCGCGGCGACGCTCTGGTGGCTGGAGTCTTGGGGCTGGTAAAGAAGCACCGGCCGCTTCACGTCTCCCTGGTGGGGGGCGAGCCCATGATCCGCCATCGCGAACTCAGCCAGATACTTCCGGCGCTCAGCCAGCAGAATATTTTCACCATGGTGGTGACCAGCGGGATCATTCCGATTCCGATGGAGTGGATGGGACTGCGGCGGAATCGGGTGGCCGTCTCGATTGATGGGCTGCCCGAGCATCACGACCCCCGGCGCAAGCCGGCTACCTACGATCGCATCCTGGAAAACATCCGCGGTCGCGATGTGAACATTCACTGGACGATCACTGGGCCGATGATGAAGCGTCCCGGATATCTCGAAGAATATCTGGCGTTCTGGCAGTCGCGACCCGAGGTGAAGCGGATCTGGGTGAGCCTCTACAGTCCGCAGCAGGGCGAGCACACCCCGGAGATGCTCACCATGGAGGAGCGGCAAACTGTTGCGCGGGAGCTGCCGGGCTTGAGGGAGGCCTATCCCAAGCTGCTCATGAACCCGGGCATCGGGGGAGCCCTGCTCGCGCCGCCCAAGAATCCGCAGGAGTGCCTTTTCTCCAAGATGTCGACGAACTTCTCAGCCGACCTGACGACCCGCGTCGAGCCTTGTATTTTTGGCGGTACGCCGGACTGCAGCCAGTGTGGCTGCGTGGTCTCGAGCGGCCTGCATCATGTGCAGCAGAGAAAGCTCGTAGGCGGGCTGAGTATCGGGCACCTGGTGAGGGGCTCGACGGCCATCGGTTCGCTGATGAATCGGCTGCGATCAGGTTCGGTGAATCCGTATCGCTGGGGTGCACGTGGCCACGGGCACTCGCCTACCGACCTGGTCCAGATCGGGTCGGGAGGGTCAGACTAGGCTCTCAAGCTCGCTTTAAAGCGCGCACAATGACCACAAGCAGCACCGCTCCCAGAATCGCAACCAGAATGCTGGGGATCAGTCCGCCGCTGGTATAGATGCCCAGCAGGCGCAGAACCCAGCTACCGAAGATGGCGCCGGCGATGCCAAGCAGAATGTCCACCAGAACGCCGTAGCCCGCGCCTTTCATGATCTTGCCCGTCGCCCAGCCTGCAATCAGGCCCACCAGAATGATGTAGATCAAACCGCCCATAGGTCCTCCAGATACGCCGCGGAAGCGTATGCCGGAGATGGCGGCCTGTCAAGCCGGTGGTGACAGTGTGTAGCCGCAATGTGAGAAGTTCCTCTTTGTGCAAAGTAGAAAGTTCCGCTTTGATCGAGGACAGGCGTACTCGCCCGTCCCTGCGAGCCCTCAAAAACGGCTGGAAGCCCGTTCTCCACGAGCAACATGGATGTGTGGTTAAATTACTGCCTCAATGTTTGCCCGCAGGATTCGCGTCGAGTACGAAGAGGGCGGACGGCGTGTGGCCTGTCCGCTGAAGTGGCTGGACAGTTTCTCCATGCGCAATTTCACCAACGCCACTGTGTTCGACAACACACTGCCAGTGGCCGACGGGGTCATGGAGATCGGAACCGCTGTCCCCATCAACGAGTTGACAGCTGCCATGGAGGACTGGTTCCAAAGAAAAAGTTATCTGGCTAAGGGCGTGAAACTCACGATCACTGAAGCCGCATCGTCTCCGTCCATTCAGAAACAGTCGACTGCTTCGTAATTTTTCGGTTGCGACCCCGCTACGGCGATTATGGGATGGATGCTGATCGCCCAGCAATAAAACGTTACTCGTCGTAGTGCAGCAACGAGAAAACGTCGTATTCCTGCAGCTTGTCGCGCCCTTTCAGGAAATCGAGTTCAACCACGAACCCTAGCCCGGCAATCTCCGCTCCCAACGAATGGGCAAGCTTGGCCGTAGCCTCGGCGGTGCCGCCTGTGGCCAGCAGATCGTCGACGATCAGCACGCGCTGGCCTTTCTGGATGGCGTCTTTGTGGATCTCCAAAGTATTGGTGCCGTACTCCAGCGCATAGTCAAACTTGGCGGTGGCGGCCGGAAGCTTGCCCGGCTTGCGCAAGGGGACAAAGCCCGCATTCAGACGATAGGCGACTGCCGGGCCGAAGATGAAGCCGCGCGCTTCCATGCCAAGCACGAGGTCGATTCCCGCCGTAAGGTAGTGTTCGGAGAGCGCGTCAATCAGCATGGCGAGGCCGAGCTTGTCCTTGAGCAGAGTGGTGATGTCGTAAAAGAGAATGCCCTTCTTCGGGAAATCCGGAACTTCGCGGATCAGCTTTTTCAGCGGCTCGCAGTTGAGACGCGACGGCCGGGGCGAGGGCTTCGACATTTACCAGGCTCCTTCAATGCGAAAAGTTGTAAGGCCGGCGACGGGTTTGGTTTCGACTTCCTCGACATCATCCACGCGGGCCGCGCGCGGCCCGGCTCGTAGACGCGATCTCAATCCAAGCAGTTGGTCGCGCGATCCCATGGCTAGAACTTCTACGCTTCCGTCGGCGTTGTTGCGAACCCAGCCCGCGATGCCGAGGACGTGCGCCTCGCGTTCGACGAACCAGCGAAAGCCCACGCCCTGCACCCGTCCGCGCACGACGAAACGTCGGGCTTCTGTAGTTTTCTCGGAAGTCATTTCCCACTTAACCGCCTATCATCTTGAGCGAAGTAGCTGCGCAGTCGAAAGGCAGCATTCTAACTCTAGGGGTCCTTGGACTCCGCGGAAAGCTTGCGGAGCAAACTTTCCTCTCCGCCCAGGATGACACTACGCTCGCGACAAGTACGCGCCTTCGGCCGTGTCCACGCGTATCTTCTCGCCTTCGTTGATGAAGGGCGGAACGTGCACGACCAGCCCAGTCTCGGTCTTGGCCGGCTTGGTCACGCTGGAGGCGGTGGCGCTCTTCAATCCTGGCTCGGTTTCGACCACGGTCAACTCCACGGTCTGGGGCAACTCGATTCCCACTGCTTTGCCGTCGAAGAATTCCACTTTGATCGTCAAGTTTGAGATGAGGTAGTTGACGGCGTCACCGAGAATCTCCCGGGTCAGATGGGTCTGCTCGAAATTGGTTGTGTCCATGAAGTAATAGCTGTCGCCGTCGGCGTACAGAAACTCCATCTCGACCTCATCCACTGTGATTTTTTCGATGGGATCAGGCGAGCGAAAGCGGTGTTCGAACATGGCGCCGGTCCGCAGGTTGCGCAGTTTGGCCTGGATGAAGGCACGCAGGTTGCCGGGAGTGCGGTGCTCGACGCTGAAAACGGAGTGCAGATCATTGTTGTGCTTGATGATCATGCCGGGGCGAAGCTGGGTGGCGGGGATAGCCATTGCTGGGTATGTCTCCTTAAGCTTTTGCGATTACGTTGGCGGAAGGCGGGCAGGCCACATTTTCCACCGGATACGGGGTTCCAACTCTTTATTTTACACGGGCTTGAGCTGATTTGGGAACAGATCCCCGATTGTTACCGGAGAATTAGCAGAAAGAAACCCGCCAACCCGGAACGGACAGCTAGAATCAGACAAACAGAACTTCAAGACGAAAACTGAGTTTGAAAGGAATTTTTATGCGCACTGGAAAATACGAAGCCTCGGATCACAACAGCGCGGGAACTGCTGTCACCTTCCTGCTGATCGGATTGGGCGCCGGCGCCCTGCTCGGTATGTTGCTCGCTCCCAAAGCGGGCAAACAGATGAGAAAAGACCTGCGTCGCAAATTTGACACCGCTCGGGAAACAGTCGACGACTGGACGGACGAAGCGAAAGAGTTTGCCGAAGAAGCAATGGAACGCGGCGCCGAAATCGCAGACCAGGTCAAAGAGAGAGTAGCTCCCCTGACCAAAGCGATGCGCCGCTAACGGCGGATTTCAGACGTCGGACCTTGTCGTCGAGCCTCGAATCTTGGATCGGTTGGCAGTGAACCGAGAAGGGCACGCGTCGACTCGTGCCGCTTTAGCGCCTGAGGTTCGCTGTTCCGAAACAAGCACCCCTCAGCGGCTTACTGGAACTCGGAGCGGCACGGCTGAAGTCGCGCCCTTTCCCACACCGGTACGGGCGGGACGCCCGTGCTCCATCAAATCTCCCGATGTCGGCCGTCTGACGTTCTCTATTTGAAGATTGAGGCGAAGAAGCCCTTGACCTTGCCCAGGACGCCTTTTCGCGGCTCGGTACTGGGCGGCGGCTCTGCCATAGTGAGGAGCGGTGCGTGGGAGGAGACGTGCGACAGGGACAGAATTTGCGACGAGGGTTCCGGCTCGGCCACTGCGGGTGGCAAGTCACTGGCGCGGAAGACGAACGGGGCGTCCACCTCCACATGCTTTGCGTTGGGCGAAGGGGCTGGTAAATCGGCCACCTCGGGTGGAGCGATGGTCAGCGTCGCCTGAGATGACGATACTTCCTGCGCCGGCATCCTGGAACCCGACTCTGAAGGCGGAACCGGCTTGGCCTCGTCTCCCGGCTGCGCCAGATGTACCGCTGGCGGCAGGTCTTTCTCGGAAACCGTCGGCGCAAGCACGGCGGCGCGCATCACCGGGACTGGCGGCGGAGGACAACCGCAGTCGTCGGGCACTGTGGTCTCCATCTGGTCCAGCCGTCCCGCACGAAAAAAAACCTGCTCGCTGGCTTTCACCTGATAAGTGCCGTTGCCCATCAGCTCCGAAACAATTACCGAAGCTGTATTTCCCGGCAAGGCGCGGACACAGGTATCTCCTCGAGCGTTGGCGCTGATCGCGTAGTTTACTTCGCCGGGACCCGAGAGCAGCATACGGAAGTCCGGCGTGACCACGGAATCGGCGGCGGTATTCAGGGTGTAGTGGGCTTCGAGTGCGCCGGTGCTCATACCCAGCATCAGGTCGTGGCCATTCTCCGACGGAGTGACGGAAAGAGTTGTCTTGGGACATACTCGTACTTCGCCGCCCCGAGCCAGCCGCAGAATCGTAGTTTCCGAGCCGGCCGTCAACGCGGAATCGGCCGAAAGACGGCCCGCTGCTTCCACCACCACACCGGAGCTCCCCGGCGCAACCGGTACGAATGCCGGCTCAGAGCCCTTGGTGAGTGCGGCGACGGACGGGGTTTCTATATTCTGTCTGGCCTCGGCCATGGGGTGCATGCGCACCAGCAGGCGTTCGCCGTGGTTGTCGCTGCTGTAACCGACTGGTTGGACCAGGTCCACGACTACCCGGGTCACCGGCGGCGCCTGTTGAAACTGGTTGAATCGCACTGTGCGCACCTGCGCGCTGCCCACCTCAAGCCGCTTGAGCGGCAACAAGACCTTGGTGTTGGGAAGATCAATAACCAGCCGGGGCGGAGTGTCGAGAAATTGGATGCTGGTATCAGGAGGTTGACTGCAGATGATCTCCAGCGCAGGCCCGTCCGCGTCGGAAATCATTTTCACCGAACGCAGGACTGCCGGGGGACCCGTACGAACCGGGGGATCATCGGGGGTTTGCGCCAGTCCAAAGCTGGCGCCCAGCGTAGCCGCCAGCAGCAAAAACCGCACAAATTGGCAGCCGATACGGGGCACAGACTTCACTTCCGGGGACAAGGGTTATGAGAGCAACAATATCACTCAGGCGGGGCGGCGAGAAGTGACAAAAGGTCGGACGTCGGACGTCAGACCTTGGACCCCAGACCTCGGGCTTCAGACCTCAGACCTCAGACCTCCGGGGCTAAGGCTTCAAACTTGAGGAGGAAATGGGATACAGGACGGGCAGGTTTGCGCCGAGGTCCAGCTAGGGTTCAGCCAGGAATTCGTATTCGTCGATCACCGCGGCCACGGCTACTTTGCCGTCGCCATCGTCAACGCGCACGACCTTCCCTTTGCAGCGGACGCGGATGCTTTCGGTCAGGGTGATTTCGGGCGGGAAGGGTCAGAGTGAATTCGATGACTGACCCTGGAGCGATGGCGGAATCCACATAAAAGCAGATCCCGCGGGCGCTCACGTCTCGAGTCTGGGCGGTTTTCTCCTGCGATCCGTTGTCCGAGTAGGTGACGGCCACAGGCAGCCGCAGCGCAAAACGGCGCGTGGCACGCTTTTCGGGTTCAGACTCGGGCATGAGCTCTTCCTAAAAACTGCAATAGCATGGCGTCTTGAGTCCTTCGTGTCAAGCCAGTATTTCGGCAGGTTTGGATTCGCGATACGCAACGATGTGTATGCAGCAGCAGGCCCCGACCGCGGAAGGTAAAAAAAGAACTTTGGTATAAGCTAGAAGCTTGGCGGACCGCCTTATGGTTTTTGTTCTCGACAACTATGATTCGTTCACCTACAACCTGGTGCAATATCTGGGTGAACTGGGGGCGGAGGTCGAGGTGCGGCGCAATGATCAGACGACGCCAGCGGAAGTCGAGGCAATGCGGCCGGAGCGGATCGTGCTTTCGCCCGGCCCGTGCACTCCCCAGGAAGCTGGAATCACTATTGCGCTGATCCGCCATTTCGCGGGCAAAGTGCCGCTTCTGGGAGTTTGCCTGGGACATCAGGCTATCGGCGCAGCTTTCGGAGGCAATGTCATACGTGCGCCTCACCTGATGCACGGCAAGACCAGCCAGGTACGGCACGATGGCAAGACCATCTTCGGTGGTCTGCCGTCTCCCATGACGGCGACGCGTTACCACTCCCTGATCGTGGAAGAAAAAAACCTGCCCTCCGATTTGGAAGTGAGCGCTTACACCACCGAGCGCGATGGGTCGCGCACGATCATGGGCTTACGCCATCGGAAGTTTCCCGTAGAGGGTGTGCAGTTCCATCCCGAGAGCGTGCTGACCGACGCGGGGAAGAAATTGGTTGAGAATTTTCTGCGGATCTAGAGCAGATATTGAGTGCGAGAGTTGTTTCCTCAGATTTTGGTGCCGCGCAGAACCCTTGCTACGCGCCGCGGAACGCCAGCGCCAGCAGCCAGACGTTTAGGACCGCGATCAATATCGCCACGAACCAGGCAAGAATCTTCAGCCAAGAGGCATTGGTAAACTCGACCCATCTTTCGCTGATCGCTGGTGAACATCACCAAAGGAAAGACCGCAAAGCTTAACTGCATGCTCAGGATCACCTGGCTGAACACCAGCAGCTTAGCGGTGCCTCCCGTTCCCCAAAATGCGGTGACTATGACCGCCGGGATAATTGCGACCATGCGAGTGATCAGGCGGCGCAGCCAGGGGCGCAGGCGAATGTTCAGAAAGCCTTCCATCACTACCTGACCGGCCAGCGTGCCGGTCAGAGTGGAGTTCTGGCCGGAAGCCAGCAGGGCCAGCGCGAACATGGTGCTGGCGCCGGTCACTCCGAGCAGGGGCGTGAGCAATTTGTGGGCATCGTTGATCTCGGCCACGTCGTTGTATCCGTGGCTGTAGAACGTGGCGGCAGACACAATCAGGATGGCTGCGTTCACCAGCAATGCGAAGGTAAGGGCGATGGTGGAATCGATGGTCCCGAAGCGAATCGCCTCGCGCTTGCCTTCCGGAGTGCGTTCGAAGTTGCGAGTCTGCACCAGCGCCGAGTGCAGATAAAGATTGTGCGGCATCACGGTGGCCCCCAGGATGCCGATCGCGATATACAGCATTCCCGGGTCCCGAATAATCTGAGCGGAAGGAACGAAGAAGCCGTGTGCGATGCCCAACAGGCTCGGCTTGGAAAAGAGTATCTCCAAACCGAAGCAGACCCCGATCACCCCAATCAGGGAGATGACGAGCGCCTCGACCAGCCGGAAACCCTTCTGCTGCAGGAACAGAATCAGGAGAACATCCAGCGAGGTGAGGCACACGCCCCACAGCAGGGGAATGTGAAATAGCAGATTCAGCGCGATGGCCGAACCGATCACTTCGGCCAGGTCGCAGGCGGCAATCGCGATCTCTGCCCCGATCCAGAAAATAAACGATACGGGACGGCTGAAGTGGTCGCGGCAGGCGGCGGCCAGATCGCGCCCCGTCACCACTCCCAGCTTGATGGCCAGGGTCTGCAACAGGATGGCCATCAGGTTGGACATCATGATGACCGAAAGCAGCGAGTAATTGTATTTCGAGCCGCCCGCCAGGTCCGTGGCCCAGTTGCCCGGATCCATGTAGCCCACCGCGACCAGATAGCCGGGTCCGGCGAAGGCCAGCAGTTTACGGAGAAAGCCGGCCGATTGCGGGATGGGCAGGCTGCGGTAAATTTCCGGCAGGCTGGGGCGCGCGACCGCGTGCCGCCAGCCTTGGTCCAGGCTGGTTTCCGGGCTGGGGATGACTGGCAACTCCGGCGGCGACAACATTAGCGTAAGTATACACAGAAAAGTAAACTATGGTTAATTACTTTTGGGCTGGTTGCGAGGTAATGGAGGCCGCCCGTCCCGCCCGGCTGGACGGGCGAGATGCCCGTCCTCTGTTCAGGGTTACCCAGACCTTCTCCGCCGCAGACCCGCCCAGGGCGACGCCGCCGGCATCGGTGTCCAGCGTTAGGGTGTGGTCATAATTTCGCCCGGAAACGTGCACCTGGGCGCCGGGGCGGATGCCACGTTGCTCAAGGAATTCCAGCAGGCGGCGGTCGCGTTCGTAGATCCCGCTGACCAGGTAATTGGCGCCCGCCTCGGCATGGGCCAGGAGCAGCAATCCGCGCCGGCGACGGCTGGTGGGACTCTCCAGTTCACTGAGATTGCCGTGAGGACAAGGCCCGCCGCGTCCCAGTTTGGCCAGCAATTTGGCCTCAAAGTCAGGGGATACGGCATGCTCCAGCCGCTCGGCCTCGTCGTGCACCTTGTACCATTCCATGCCGAACATTTCCGCCAGCATGCGTTCGATCAGGTGATGGCGAAGCGTGAGCTTGCGCGCAATCTTGCGTCCGGCGACCGTGAGGCTGACCTCTCCGCCGCTCTGCACCCGGACCAGGCCGTCTTTTTTCAGACGCCGCACTGCCATCGTGACCGCGGGCGGCGAAACCGAGAGCCAGTGCGCCAGCGTGGCCGAGATCACGGTCTCGCCCTCGCTTTCGGCCTCGAGGATGGCCTTCAGGTAGTCTTCTTTGGAGACAGTGATCATTCAGCAAGCATTATACGTTAAGCATAGTTAAGGGGGATTTTGGATTGCAGATGGCAGATTTTCATTGGTGCCACATCTCCCTTGTGGCAATATCGTGTTTGTGAAACCGCAGAAGAAAAAGCAGAAGTCAGGACATTGGCCGGTACACCCAACCAGCAGGAAAAGAACACAACGCCTTTTGCCTATTTTGCTCAGACGCTCGTAGGCACTGTTGCTGCCTCGCTGGGGACCATGTTGGGGTATGACCAACATGGATCGCCGCCCCGGCGGAGTGCTGCAGGCCTTACAACCGGTCCAGCACTCATCGTCGTCGGCGTTTTCTTAGCGCATACTGGCGCAATCTTTCGGTATAGGCGATTGAGAAAGCGTTCAAATTCAGGCGCCGCCCGCATCCCTGCGATTTTCAAATCTGGAATCCAAAATCTGCAATCTGAAATCGTCCAGTCCCCGCGTTTGACATCGTCCGCCACGTCCCCCTAACCTTGTCAGTCTCCGGCTATGAAAGTTCTCGTCATCGGAAGCGGCGGGCGCGAGCATGCTCTGGTGTGGAAGCTGCGCCAGTCGCCGCGGGTTTCGCAGGTTTACTGCGCGCCCGGAAACGGCGGCATTGCCGAAGAGGCCATTTGCCTGGCTGCCGACGTGAAAAATATTGACTCGCTGGTCGCGGTGGCTGAACAGATCCGTCCCGGATCTGACTGTGGTCGGGCCCGAGTTGCCACTCGCTCTGGGAGTGGTGGACGAATTTACCCGGCGCGGTTGGCGCGTCTTCGGGCCCGAGCCAGGCGGCGGCGCAACTGGAGTCCAGCAAGAGTTTCGCCAAGGAATTTCTGCAGCGCCATCGCATTCCCACGGCGCATTTTGCCATTTGCGATTCCATCGACGAAGTTCTTGCCGCCCTGCCGCATTTTTCCGCTCCCGTGGTGGTGAAGGCAGACGGCCTGGCCGCCGGCAAGGGCGTGGTGATTTGCCGGACAAAGGAAGATGCGGCTTCGGCGGCAGCCGAAATGTTCAGCGGAAAGACCCTGGGCGAAGCGGGACGGCGGGTGGTTCTCGAAGAATGCCTGCAGGGAGACGAACTTTCGTTCCTGGTCTTGAGCGATGGCGAGAGAGTAGCGCCGCTGGTGGCGGCCCAGGACCACAAACGCATCGGCGACGGCGACACCGGCCCCAACACCGGCGGCATGGGCGCCTACTCGACCGCCAGCATCGTGGACGAGCAGATGACCCAGTGGCTGTTGCAGCACGTCGCGCGTCCTGTGGTGGCGGGCATGAAGGCGGAGGGCGCGGAGTACAAAGGCATTCTCTACTGCGGTCTGATGATGACGGCGCGCGGGCCCATGGTGCTGGAATTCAATTGCCGCTTCGGCGATCCCGAAACCCAGCCAATCCTGATGCGCCTTGAAAGCGACCTACTGGAAGCGCTCGAGGCCTCGATCGAAGGCCGGGTCAGCGAGGGAGATTTCCGCTGGTCGCAGGATGCCTCGGTCTGCGTGGTCATTTCTTCCGGCGGATATCCCGGCACCTACGAAGTGGGCAAGAAGATTATGGGCCTCGAAGACGCGGGCAAGGTGGAAGGCGTGAAAGTCTTTCACGCCGGCACGACCCGGCGCGACGGCGCATTTTTCACGGCTGGCGGACGGGTGCTGGGCGTGACGTCGCGGGCGGCAGATTTGAAGACTGCGGTGGATCGCGTGTACACGGCTGCGTCGAAGATTGGATTTGAAGGGGCGCACTACCGCAGGGACATTGCGGCGCGGGCGCTGAAGAAATAGTTTCCGGTTTCTGGTTTCTAGTTTCCAATGCACAAAGGACATTCATGAGCACAAAGCCTCGGGTTTCGATTGTGATGGGAAGCGACTCTGACCTCGACATCATGCGCGAGTCGGCGAAGGCGCTGGAGGAGTTCGGGATCGAATACGAGATCGACGTCACGTCGGCGCATCGTTCTCCGGACCGCACCGCCGAATTCGCGCGCAAAGCGGCCGAGCCGCGGGATCCGCGTGATCATCGCCGGCGCCGGTGGCGCGGCGCATCTGGCGGGCGTGATCGCCGCCCACACTACGCTGCCGGTTATCGGCGTGCCGATTCCGTCCACCTCGCTGCAAGGCATGGATTCGCTGCTGGCAACGGTGCAGATGCCTGCCGGCATTCCGGTAGCGACGGTCGCCATCGGCAAGCCGGGGGCCACCAATGCGGGCATTCTGGCGGCGCAGATTCTGGCGCTTTCCAGTGCGCCGCTGGAGAAGAAGCTGGCTGCACACAAGGAAAAGCTGGCCAACAGCGTGGAAGAGAAATCGAGAAAGCTGAAGATTACGGTGGGAGCGTCTTAAGGAGTGTGTGGGCGAACTGTCCAGCCGCGCTTGAGCGTCCTCGCTCGTGCTGCGTCGACCATGGTCGCTGGCCGCATTCGAGCGATGCGACGCTCGCGGCCTACATCCCACAGATTCAAGATTCAGGTCTTCAGATATTGCCGCAGGGGTCCACCCAGATCGGGGCGCTTTAGGGCAAATTCCACCGTGGCTTTCAGAAATCCCAGCTTGTCACCGGTGTCGTGACGTTTGCCGTCGAAAACGTAGCCGTAGATTTTTTCTTTCTTCAGCAGCTGCTTCAGCCCGTCGGTGAGTTGCAGTTCGCCGCCGGCACCGGCCTTGATGTCCGACAGAGTCTCAAAGACTGTCGGCGTCAGAATGTAGCGTCCGATCACCGCGAGGTTGGATGGCGCTTCTTCCGGACGCGGCTTTTCCACCAGGCTCACGACTTCGTACAGCTTGCCGTTCGATCCCGGTACGGGCTTGCCTTCGAGCACTCCGTAGGCGGAAATGCCCGGACCCTCGACCACCTGCGTGGCGAGAACAGAGCACTGTGTCTTGTCGAAAACATCCATCAGTTGTTTGAGACACGGTACCTCGGCGTCGATGACGTCATCGGCCAGCAGGACGGCGAACGGCTCGTCGCCGACCAGTTCGCGCGCGGTGAGGACGGCATGGCCGAGGCCGAGCGCCTCTTTCTGCCGCACATACGCGATGTGAATCAAGTCAGAAATCTGGCGGACGATCTTGAGCAGGTCGGTCTTGCCCCGCTCCTCCAGCATCTTCTCCAGTTCGTAGCTGACGTCGAAGTGGTCTTCGATGGCCGATTTGCCGCGTCCGGTGACGATGATGATCTGATCGCAGCCGGCGGCCACCGCCTCCTCGACGCCGTACTGAATGATCGGTTTGTCCACCAGGGGCAACATCTCTTTGGGTTGCGCCTTGGTGGCCGGCAGGAACCTGGTGCCGAGTCCGGCAGCAGGAAAAACGGCTTTGCGAACTTTTTTTGCCATTGCTGACTTTCCTCTTCGCCGCATCGTGAAAATGGCCGGAGTGCAGCTTGATGATTCTAATCCCGTGGTGAACTACAGCGTCGGACCGTCGGTCCCCAGCATGCTCTTGCGAATAATTTTCATCGGTACCGAACCCTGCCGCATGAAGCGGTCGTGGAATTCCAGTAGCGTGAACTTGCTGCCCTGCTGTTTTCGGTAGTCCTCGCGCAGTTTCAGGATCTGGAGCTTGCCCAGATTGTAGTAGAGATACGTTGGATCGGAAGTTGCGCGCCTGGCTTCCACCTCGGCGACCGGCGGAACCTGGAAGCCCTCTTTCACGAAAAAGTCCCGTCCCTGTTCCAGCGTCATCTTGCCGGTGTGCATTTCGATGCCGACAATGAAGCGCGCGTTGCGCAGCAGCGCGTCCAGTAATTGTCCCAGCCTCAGATTGAGGTCGTGGCCGCCGTAGCCTTCGTCGAGCATCATCTGCTCGGTGTAGTGCGCCCAGCCTTCGGCATTGCTGTTGTTGTAAAGCAGCTTGCGCGTCTTGGTCGGGGCCGCCTGCACCCAGAGAAACTGGGTGTAGTGTCCGGGATAGACCTCGTGAATGGCGGTGCTGGTGATGGTGCCGCGGTTGAATCCCTGCATCCATTGCTCGACCTTGTCCGGTTTCCAGTCAGGCGCGGGCAAAGTCACGTTGAACATGGCTTCGGTGGCCTTGGTTTCGTAGGCGCCGGGCGTGTCCATGGAAGCGGTGGTGAGGGCGCGCGCGAACGGCGGCGTTTCTTCGACGATGGGCGGGACGGTCGAGGGAATGGTAATGATTTTGTTTTGCTCGATGAATTGCCGCAGGCCGCCCAGCGTGTCGCGGAAGGTCTGCAGCAATTGGTCTGCGGGAGGGTGGTCCTTGTGCAAATCAGCCAGCACTGCTGCCGTACTGCGATGCGGATCAATCTGGGCGGCAACCTCTTTGAGCTGTTGCTGGTTGCGCCGCAGGTCTGCATAGCCGACCTCGAGCAGGCGGTCCAGGGGAATGTCCACCATCTCTTCGTACAGCAGCTTCTTGCGGAAATTCTCGGCTCCCAGGCGAAAATCGCCGTTGGAAGCCGGCAACAGGTCGTTGCGCATGAAATCCTGATACTTACGCAGGGCTTCGATCGCCGCATCGTTGCTCGCCTTGAAGTCGGCCAGCAACTTGGGATCCTGCACTTCCCGGAATGCCGCCGGAACATCATTCTGAAAGAACTTGATGTTGTCCGGCATTTGCTGCAGAGCCACTTCCGTGTACACGCGAGGGGGATTGACTGATGTTCTGCCGCGCCTCTTCAAGAACTCGCGGAATCGCGCGCTCCCGCGCTATTACGGACCGCAGCCGGTCGGCCGGCGGCGCAAAATTCCGGCGCATGATCATGAAGACGCTCGTCACTTAAGTCGGAGACATAGACGTCGGGATCTTTTCTCCACATCTGGATGGATTGCAGTTCCAGCAGCCGCGCCTGAATGGAAGAAGTGAGAACCTCCAGGTCGCCGGCCGATTCCTGGGACAGTTCCTTGGTTGAGATCGAATCGAACTTTTTTTGAAATTGTTGCAGTCCGGCGATCTCCGCATCCATTCCCGCACGCGAGAAGTCTTCCAGCTTGCCGTCGTACTGGTGGAGACCAGCCTGCGTGCCTTCCGTGGGATGGAATTGAAAGTGGAAATCGAAATAGTCGTCCACCAGCTTGTCGAAGGCAGCCTGGGACGACTTGGACGAGGCCATCTTCTCCTGGGCTAACGCGATAGAAGAAAGCAGAGAGAACTGAACCAGGAAACAGAGTGTGAGGGCGAAAAGTCGTTTGATCATTGGAATTTGAATCATTGGAATTGGAAAATGAAGGCGCCTCGACTTCTGCTTCACGACGGTACCGACGGCAAGGCTTGCGCGGCTGGCGACAACTCTTCCAGCAGTCCGCGCAATTGTGTCAGGACCTCTCCCGGAGAAACCGCCTTTGAAACATACTTCAGCGTGCCGTCCGGAGTAAACTGCGCGCCGCGTTGGGACGACACGAACTTCGCCAGCTTCCCCGGATCGATTTCCGCGTTCTGACGAAACTTGATGGTCACCAGATCGCGCTTGCGTTCGATCGCAGTCGCACCCACACGCATGGCTAGCAACTTGAGCGCCGCGTATTCCAGAAGGTTCCGCACCGACGCCGGAGGCTCGCCGTAGCGGTCTTCCAGTTCGGCGCGGACATCGTTCAAGCGCGATTCGGTTTCCACCCCAGCCACCCGCTTATACATTCGCAAACGCTGGTTCTCTTCCGGAATGTATTCCACTGGGATGCGAATATTGAGTCCCAGGTTTAGTTGGGTTTCGGCTTCGTCCGGAGCCGCTTCGCCCTTCATCTCGCGCACGGCGCGGTCGAGCATTTGAGTATAGAGCTCGAAACCGACGGCTTCGATATGTCCGCTCTGCTGGCCTCCGAGTAGATTGCCAGCGCCGCGCAGTTCGAGATCGAGGGCTGCAATCTTGAAGCCTGCCCCGAGGTCGGAAAATTCCTTTAAAGCTGCCAGACGGCGCCGTGCAATGGGAGTCAGCTCGATCTCGGCGGGAAGCAGGAGATAGGCATAGGCGCGGCGATTGGAGCGGCCGACACGCCCTCTCAGTTGATAGAGCTCAGACAGCCCCAGGCGGTCCGCGCGGTTGATGAGAATGGTGTTGCATAGCGGGATATCGAGGCCGTTCTCAATGATGGTGGTCGACACCAGGATGTCGGCTTCGTGATGCATGAACTTGAACATCACTTTCTCCAACTCGCCTTCCGACATTTGTCCGTGACCCACGATGATGCGTGCTCGCGGTACCAGCGCCTGGAGCTTGGCGGCAATCTCCCAGATGCTGTCCACGCGGTTGTGCACGAAGAAGACCTGGCCGCCGCGTTCCAGTTCCTGCTCGATGGCGGACTGGATCAGCTTCTCGTCCCAGCTGGCGACTACAGTTTGTATTGCGATTCGGTCCTTGGGCGGAGTCTCGATCACGCTCATGTCGCGCAATCCGACCAGTGACATGTGCAAAGTGCGCGGAATCGGAGTGGCCGACATGGTCAGCACGTCCACCTGTTTGCGCATCTGCTTCAGACGTTCCTTGTGGCGCACGCCGAAACGCTGTTCTTCGTCCACGACCAGCAATCCCAGATCGGCGAACTTCACGTCTTTCGAGATCAGGCGATGAGTGCCGATCAGGATGTCAACTTTGCCGGCTTCCACTTTCTGCAGAATTTCTTTCTGCTGCTTGGGCGAGCGGAAGCGGCTGATCATTTCGATGGCGACGGGAAAGGCCGCAAAGCGCTGCTTGAAGGTTTCGTAGTGCTGAAAGGCGAGGACCGTGGTCGGCGCCAGCACGGCGACCTGCTTGTTGTCGCTGATCGCCTTGAAAGCGGCCGCGCATGGCGATTTCCGTCTTGCCGTAGCCGACGTCGCCGCAGAGCAGGCGGTCCATGGGCTGGGTGGATTCCATGTCACGCTTGACGTCGGCGATCGCGGTTTCCTGATCTTCGGTCTCGCTGAATTCGAAAGTGTCTTCGAACTCGCGCATCCATTCGTTGTCGGGCGAGAAGGAATGACCCACGGCGGTCTTGCGCTCGGCGTAGAGCTTGAGCAGCTCGTCGGTCATGTCCTTCATGGCCTTGCGCACACGAGCTTTGGTCTTGGCCCAGGCCGCCGTGCCCAGATGATTCAGGACGGGCTTGGCCCCTTCCGACGACCGGTATTTCTGCACCAGATCGAGACGGGTCAGCGGGACGTAAAGGCGCGCGCCCTCGGCATACTCGAGCAGCATGAATTCCGCGTTGCCGTTGCCCTGGTTGATCTCCTTCAGTCCCTGGTACTGCCCGATCCCGTGCTCGACGTGGACTACGTAGTCGCCTACCTGCAAGTCGCGGAAATCGGAGAGAAATGCGGAAGTCTTCGATTTGTGACGCTGGGGACGAGAGGCGACCGCCTCCGACTCATCGAACAAATCACGCGCGCCCAGAATGGAGAGGTTGGCGTCGGGGAAGGTGACGCCATCGGGAACGTAAGCCTTGGCCAGCGTGGCCGTGAGCAGTTCGCCGGAGAAGTAGGAAGTTTCGTCGGCGTAACTCTCTCCGCTGCGGGTCCGGCTGCCCAGGCGAAAGGAGACAGCGTACTCGCTGAAAATATCGGCCAGGCGTTCGACTTCGCCGGTGTTGGGGACGGCAATCAGAACTCGCTTGCTGTCCGCAATCAGCTTCTTTACTTCCTCGAGCATGGTCGGAACTGAGCCGTGAAAGCGTGGCGTGGGTTGGGTGTGAAATGAAATCGCCGCGGAATCGTCGCTGCGCTCGATTTCAAGATGCTCGACGTCGGCGCCGGGCAAGCTGGAGATTTTCTGCCAGCACTCTTCGGGCGAAAGATATAAGTCCGCGGGCCGCACCAGGTTGCCCACGCCGCTGCTCTCATGGGCCTGCTCGATGCGGGACCAGACGTGATCGAACTCGGTCTTCAGCGCTTCCAGTTCGTCGGTCAATACCAGGGCACGCGGCAGCAAATCGAACAGGGTGTGATTGGCGCCCGCCACGGGCGCATAAAACTCCCATCCCGGAAAGACGGTGACGCCGCCGGAGCGCACGGCCTGCTCAATGATTTCCTCGTTGCCGGTGATGCGCTTCCCGGACAGGCGGGCATGGACCGCCCCCAGCAATTCTTCGCTGACCGGAGTCTCGGTGAGCGGAAGCAACAGCGCTTCATCCGTGGAATTCGAAGAGCGCTGGGTGGCGGGATCAAACTTCCGTATGGACTCGACTTCGTCCCCGAAAAACTCGATGCGCACCGGACGCTCGTCTTCCGGCGAGTACACATCGAGAATGCCGCCGCGCAAGGCATATTCTCCGGGCATTTCGACTACATCGGTGGAGTGGTAGCCCACCGTGTTGAGGTGCGGCAGGAGCGTGTCAACGTTGAGGGTGTCGCCGCGCCGGACGGTCCGCGCCAGATCGGCGTAGTACTCGGCCGAACGCAGGCGAAGGGCGGTGGCGGCAATCGGCGAAACCACAAAAGATGCTGCGCCGGTGGCAATCTTCCATAACGCGACTGCCCGCTCTTCCTGGATCTCCGGGTGAGGGGATAGATTCTGGAAGGGGAGCACGTCGTGGTTGGGAAGCGAGACTACGGATTCGGGATCAGCGGCTCCGGTCAGCTCACAAAAGGCTTGCAGAACCGGAACCAGGTCTTCTGCCGCGCGATTGTCCGGGACCACGATAATCAGCGGGCGCCCCGTCGCCTTTTGCAGCAGGACTAGAAGCAAAGCTTTTGCGGTCGGAATCAGTCCAGAAACACGAATCCGCCCCGTGCCCTCTTTTAGATGGGAGGCCACACGCGAAAAGGCCGGCAACTTTTCCACGTCCGTGAACAGATCACGGACGAAGGGGAGAACCATCACTGTTGATTTTATCAGGGCGCGGTGAAAAAAGTTGGGCCCGGCAAGATTCACGTAGGCCCGGACCGCCCCGTCCGGCGGCGAGCGAAGCTCGCGGGTTCGTGGCGTGTGGCGGGAAAAATAGCGGAGCTTGGCTCCGCCAGGCAGCTGGGGCACCCACCCTACGTGGCCCGCAACAGGGGGCGGGTCAGGCAGGTTGGGCCGCCGCCGCCGTTGACGCACAACTCGGATCCGGGAAAGGTCCTTATCTCGAATCCCGCCCGGCGAAGTTTTTGGTTGGTCGTGCGATTCTCTTCGAGAGCGAGTAGGCGTTTTTCGCCGAGGGAAAGCACGTTGCAGGCCAGCGTATCGCGCTCGGAGTATTCGATCTCGACCAATCGGTAGCCGCGGGATTGGAGGAGTTCCACCGTCTCTACGGCCAGCCAGGGCAAATCCACCAGCACGGTTTGTTCGTCGAGCAGGCTCAGCAGCGACATGAGATGCAAACAGGCCGAGGGACCTGGGCCGTACGGCAAGGGCGCCGACATCACTTCAACACCATGCGGTTGAAGCAGCGCGCGCATTTGCGCGATCCCCGCGGTGTTGGTGCGGTAGCCCTGGCCGATCAGCAGAGTGTTCGAATCCAGCCAAACCATGTCGCCGGCTTCAGTTTTTCCTGGAGACTTAATCTGACCCAGCACCGGCACGCCAATGCCGCGGCAGAATTCGACATGGCGTTGCGCTTCCGGAACTCGGTTCGGCTTGCCGGGATGCAGGGCGATGAGGCCATAATCGGAAGCCAGGGAAGGGTCGTGGGTGTAGACCGCATCGAGCGAAAGATCGAAAGCCGCCGGCAACTGGAATACCTCGGCTCCGGCAGACTCAAGCTGGCGGCAAAGTTCGTCATGCTGCGCCTGCGCGGTCGCGAAATCCGGCGGGTGGAAGAAGCCCAGCTCTTGCCAGCGATCCGCGACGGACGGCAAGTTCCATCCCGCCGCGAGTGGCGGGCACACCAGCACACGCTGGAGTCGCCCCACCATGGACCGACCATTGAAAGCCTGGGCAGCGACAAGCGGACTTTGGAATTCGCCAAAACCCATCAAAGATTGCAACCGCCTTCCCGTTCTGCAATCTAAACAGGTCTTATGACAAAAGCAATCTGGGAAGGCACAGTCCTAGCGGAATCAAACCAATGTGTGGAAGTGGAAGGCAACCAGTACTTCCCGCCCGACGCCATCAAGACGGAGCATTTCAAGCCAAGTGCGAGCCACACGGTGTGTCCGTGGAAAGGCACCGCGAGCTATTACGATGTCGAAGTCGGCGGTAAGCGCAACCATGATGCCGCCTGGTTTTATGCCGAGCCTAAGCCGGCGGCGAAGCAGATAACCGGCTACGTGGCATTCTGGAAGAGTGTGAAGGTGGAGAAGTAGGAGCGAGTTAGCCGACCTTGCGCGGCCCGACCGGGTCTGAGACTCGGTCCCACATGGTCTGTGGAGTTGTCGGAAAGCCCGGGAAAGCAAAAAGACAGCCCGGAGCCCCCCGAGACTGTCCTTGGCTCTCCCGGTTAGAAGAGCATGTCACTGCTGCAAAGATATGGCATGCATATTGCAGGAATGTTGCGGACAAATGAATTTTCGATGAATTCCAGGCGCCGCTTCGAAGAATAGCCGGAGGCGGTTGTCCCACGCGGCTCGCATGCGCGTTCGCGCCCTTCGCTGCTATATTTAGTGGTTTCGTAGACGACTACACTCATGGCCCGCAACGTCGAAGCCTCACGAAAACTGCAGAAACGCGCCGAGCAGATGATTCCAGGCGGCGTCAATTCTCCAGTGCGAGCGTTTGCTTCGGTCGGGGGCGATCCGCTATTCGTGGTTCGAGGGCAGGGCTCCCACCTCTGGGATGCTGACGAAAACAGGTACATCGACTACGTGGGCTCCTGGGGACCGTTGATCCTCGGTCACGCGCCACCCGGCGTGCCTGAAGCCATTGCCACGGCTGCCAAGGGTGGAACCAGTTTTGGCGCCTCAACCGCCGCTGAAGCTGATCTGGCTGAAATCGTGATCTCGGCATTTCCTCAGGTGGAAAAGATCCGCTTCGTCAACTCGGGTACGGAAGCCACCATGTCCGCCATCCGACTGGCCCGTGCATATACCGGACGCAAGTACATCGTAAAGTTTGAAGGCTGTTATCACGGCCATGCGGATGCGTTGCTGGTCAAAGCGGGCTCGGGCGTGGCCACGCTGGGGATTCCCGGCTCGGCCGGCGTACCGGAAGAATTCACCCAGTTGACCCTGGCCCTTCCATTCAATGATACGGACGCGCTGGAGCTGGCTTTCAAGAAGTTCAGTCAACAGATTGCGTGCGTGATCGTGGAGCCGGTGGTCGGCAATATGGGATGCGTGCCTCCCAGCCCGATGTACCTGGATGCGTTGCGCGAGATTACCGAACGGGAAAAGTCCGTGCTCATCTTCGACGAAGTGATGACCGGCTTCCGCCTGGCCTTCGGCGGGGCGCAGGAGCGATACGGAATTCTGCCGGACCTGACCACGTTCGGAAAGATCATCGGCGGCGGACTCCCCGTGGGCGCATACGGAGGCCCCTCCGAAATTATGGACATGGTCGCGCCGCTCGGCCCGGTCTATCAGGCCGGAACGCTTTCCGGGAACCCGCTTGCCATGGCCGCCGGCCTTGCCACCCTGCGCTACCTGCGCAACCACAAAAGCACTCTGTACACCGGTCTGGAACTTCGCAGTGCGCAATTGACCGAGGGCGTTACCGCAGCCGCCAAAGAGGCAGGAGTGCCGATCTCGTGCAATCGCGTCGGATCTATGTTCACCTGGTTTTTCAGCAATGATCCGGTGACCGATTGGACATCCGCGGCAAAGTGCGACACAAAGGCCTTCGCCCGATTTTTCCGCGCAATGCTGGACCGAGGAGTGTACTTGCCCCCCTCCCAGTTCGAAGCGGCATTTCTGAGCGCGGCTCACACGGAAAAAGATGTCCACCAAACGATAGCAGCAGCCAGGCAGATATTCGCGACGATGCCTCTAAGAAGTTCGGCCTAACTGAGATCCGAGAATTACGAACTGAGATCTGCCTTTCACAACATCTGCCGAATCGTCACGAACTCGTAGCCTTCCGATTTGTAGCGGGAAATCAGCCGATCGGTCGCAGTGACGGTAAACGAACGATCAGCGCCGAACTCACGATGCCCGCCATCGTGCAGCAAAATTACATTTCCGCCCCGGACCTGGCTCGTCACCTTGCGCTCAATCTGCTCGGCTGAGGTTGCGTTCCAGTCGTAGCCGGTCACGTTCCACATAATCGGTTCCAGTCCCATTCGCCGCGCGATGCGCAACACGGCTCGACGCCGGCCTCCGAAAGGCGGGCGGAACAGATTGGAGTGTTCGCCGATGGCGTCGGTCAGAGCGCGATCGCAATTGTCGAGCTGCGATCTGAGTTCTCCCGCGCTCTTGAAGATCAGCAGAGGATGAGTGAAGGTATGGTTCCCAACCACGTGTCCAGCCTTCACCAGTTCCCGGACGATGTCCGGCCGTTGCTGCGCATAGCGTCCGATCAGAAAAAATGTGGCGTGAACCTCGTGCCGGGCCAGCACGTCCAGCAAGCGCTGGGTATGCGGATCGTTGGGGCCATCATCGTAAGTCAGCGCCAGTTGTTTCGACCCGCGGCCCAACCCGGTGAAGGTATGGCCGAACCATTGCCCGGTCGGGGCCATGGATTGGTAGCCCGCGGCAGAAGCCGCTGCGGCCACGGCGGCGGTGACGATGTAGGGGTACATGCTGACCGCGATTGTAAATGCATCGCGGATTCGAAATCGCAGATTTTCAGATCATCCGCTCTGAAGTGCAATCATCAATCTTCAATCCGAATCTTCAATCTGAAATCTGCCCTGTTAACTCTTTCCACAATTGCCTCCAGGCCCCAAGCGAGATATGCTGCGAAAGAACTTCAATTCCTCGACTCTCTAACCAATGGCTAATCTTTTTGAGCTGCCCCGCTATATCGCAGTCGAAGGCCCCATACGAGTCGGCAAAAGCACGCTGGCGCGCATCCTGGCCGAGCGTCTCAACGCGCAGCAGGTCATGGAGTCGGAGGACAATCCGTTTCTCGGTGCCTTCTACAAAGGCGAGCCCGGTGCCGGCTTCCAGACGCAATTCGCCTTCATGATTCGCCGCTTCGAGCAGCTGCGCGCCCTCGACCTGGGTCCGCGTTCGCAGAAAACCGTGGTCACCGATTTCGTTTTCGAGAAGGACAAGGTTTTCGCCTGCCTGAATCTGAACGATCAGGAATTGGAAATTTATAACCGCTACTACAACCATTTTCGCGAGCAACTGCCCACACCCGATCTGGTCATCTACCTGCAAGCCACGCCCGAAGTGCTGAAGAAGCGCCTGAAGAAGAAGAATGCGCCGGGAGAGAAAGCGATCAACGAAGACTATCTGGAAGAAGTGATCAAGGCGTACGAGCACTTTTTCTTTCACTACACATCGTCGGATTTGTTGATCGTGAATACTTCGGAGATTGATTTCGTGGAGCGCAATCAGGATTTGCAGGAGTTACTGCGGAAGGTTTCGGCACCTATCAAGGGGACGCAATATTTCTTGCCGTTGGGGAGCCAGGAAGCGGCCAGCGCCTAGGAGTAACAACCTGCATATTGTCTTACTTGATAATTTCGCCCTGACGCTATCTCGCAGAAATGCCGAGCTTTGCTCGGCTGGGCAATTGGGACATCTGCCCCTACCTGGCCCCGGATGGCTCCTATCGACCTGACAGCTGTTTGCGGTTACAATAAGCTTAGTAGCATCCAAGATGTAGACAGGCTCTATCCGCGGGGTTGCGGAGGGGCACTGGAGGACATCGTGAGTCTGGTTCCCGTCGGCGAACCTCGCCGCAAGATTACCGTATCTTCTCTTCGCGACAAGAAACTCCACCACGAACCGATTACCTGTCTCACCGCCTACGACTATTCAAGCGCCCGCCTGATTGACGAGGCCGGCATCGACATTGTTCTGGTCGGCGACTCGCTGGCCCAGACCATGCTGGGTTACGAAAACACGCTCTCGGTCACGATTGACGAGATGCTGCACCACACGCGCGCCGCCCACCGCGGCGTGAAGCATGCATTGTTGATCGCCGACATGCCGTTCGGGTCGTACCAGTCTGACCCCATTGAGGCGGTGCGGAATGCCGCCCGTTTTGTGAAAGAAGCGGGGACGGAAGTAGTGAAGATCGAAGGCGGGGAGAAGCGTGCCGACCTGATCCGCCGCATCATTGACGCCGAAATACCTGTGGCCGGACACATCGGCCTGACTCCACAGTCGGTCAACGTGATGGGAGGCTACAAGGTGCAGGGCAAGAATCTCAGCGGTGTAGAGCAGCTCATGCGCGATGCGGTTGCACTCGATCGCGCAGGTGTGGCTTTGATGGTTCTCGAAGGCATCCCGCGGGAAGTTGCGGCCCTGATTACGGCCGAGGTTGAGACGCCAACCATCGGCATCGGCGCCGGACCGGATTGCGACGGCCAGGTACTGGTCTTCCACGACCTGCTGAATCTAAGCTTTGGACATCCGGCGAAGTTCGTACGGCGGTACGCGAACGTGGGCGCGGCCATCACCGTCGCGGTAGAGGCGTTCCGTGCCGACGTCGCTTCGCGACAATATCCTTCGAACGAAGAGTCCTATCACCTGCCAAAGGAAACGCGGGCGGCGCTGGACACGGTTCTCGAACGCAAGCGGGCGATGAGGCGCTAAAAGGCCGAATGAGACATTCGCGTCCCGGTCTTCTTGCGGCAGCCGTCGCTGTCCTGGCTTCCTGCTCCGCCGCCCCGAAAGCACCCGATCCCACAGCGCTGGCAACGGCGCGCATTCTTGCGATCCCCGAGCCCACGCCGGAGAAATATCGCAGCCTGATTCATCTGAAGGGCTGGCGGAATCCCTATTTGATTATTCGAGCGGACGGAGTCGGGCTTCTCGATCCCGACGATCATCTGGAGCGCATACTCAAGCCGGGAGAATTGACTCAGGCGCTAGGCAATCTGCCGCCGTCGGCCTGGCCTTACGGGCGGGTGGTCGCCGTGACTGAAAACGCCGTAAAAAGTTCCGCGGACGACGACGTCAAGATTCGCACCAACCGCGCCATCGTCGCCGGAACTCTGGAGAGCATGCACGTGCTCATCAATTGGGTTCCGTCGGCCTGAGATGGGCCTCGCCGTCGAGTCATGAAAATCTGCCATAGCATTGACGAAATGCGCGCGGCCAGCCGCGCGGCCCGGCGCGACGGCAAGCGCCTCGGGCTGGTGCCCACTATGGGAGCGCTCCACGAAGGTCATCTCTCGCTGGTGCGTGCGGCCAAGGCGCAGTGCGATCTGGTCGCGGCTTCCATCTTCGTGAATCCCCTTCAGTTCGGTCCCAACGAGGACCTGGCCAAGTATCCGCGAACTTTTGATCGCGATCGCGAACTATTCACGCAGGAAGGTGTGGACTTCATTTTTGCGCCCAGCGTGGAAGAGATGTATCCGGCGGGCGCCGTCACTTACGTCACCGTCGAGGGTTTCAGCGACAAGCTTTGCGGCCGTTCACGTCCGGGACATTTTCGCGGCGTGACCACGGTGGTCGCAAAGCTTTTCAACATCGTGGAACCGGACCGAGCATTCTTCGGACAGAAAGATGCCGCCCAGTCAACGATCATTCGGCGGATGGTGCGCGATCTGAATATTCCGGTGCAGGTTGTGGTCTGCCCGATCGTGCGCGAACCAAATGGCTTGGCCATGAGTTCCCGCAACGCCTACCTTGACGCGCAGCAGCGAGAATCGGCACGGGTGATCTATCGCTCACTTGTGGCGGTGCAAGAGCGATTCGATCGGGGAGAACGCAAGGTATGTGCGCTGATCGAGGCTGGAAGCCAGGTTGTCGCGCAAGAACCTTCGGTGCAGCTCGACTACTTCGAGATTGTGGATCCAGAGACGCTTGATCCGGTTGACGAGCTTTCGCGTCCGGCGCTGGTGGCGGTGGCAGCGTTCGTAGGCAAAGCGCGCCTGATCGATAACATCGTTCTGCGGCCTGCCTAGGCCAGGGCATGCGTAGGCCCGGACGCCTGATCCGGGTGGGCGAGCGAAGCTCGCCTGGTTTCATCGTCGTCAGCCAAAGCCTGCCGGGCTTCGCTCGGCTGGGCGGGTGAGTGGTTCGTGGTCACCCTCTCGATACGAATTTGTTCCCCGCAATTATGTAACGCAGGGGACGCTCTGCGGCTTTCGTGATACCGATGCGCGGCGTCACTTCGATGCGACCCGTCCGGAAGCCATCGTCCACAATGAAGAGGTCTGACTTCGGGTTGGTCAGGTCTTTCTCGTTGTCGCGTTCGCGAGTAATGCCGAAGGCCTCAGCGAGGCGCCCCGGCCCGCTGGTCAGGATGCGCAGGTCGGCGTCCTCCTCCATTGAGACGTTTCTTGCCTGTGCCATCTGCTCGATTCCGGAGATTGGTTCGAGGGCTCGGAACAGCACACCTCCTGCTTCTCCATCGGGCAGGCAGGAGACGTTGAAGAGATAGTGATTGCCATAAATGAAGTACACGTAAGAAACGCCGGGAGGGCCGAAGAGCACAAAATTGCGGCCGGTGGGTCCGCAGAAGGAATGAGAGGCGGGATCGGCTACTCCCAGATAGGCTTCCACCTCCACGATCCGTGCAGTCAGGAGCTTTCTGTGCTGGCGCCGTACCAGGACCTTGCCTAACAAGCCGCGGCTGACGGCGCGCGGATCCTGGGCGTAGAACTTGCTGGTGAGCGGAACCAGCGCTGACGAATTTCTGCTCTTGGCTATCCTCATCGCCTCACCGCATAATAGTGCCTCGGGTCACAATCATGAAGGAGGATTCATGCTGGGGAGATCGCTCAAGATTGTTTCTTTACTGGTGTTGATGGCGCTGGCCGCGGCGGCGCAAACCATTCCTGCGGGCACCCGGATGACGGTGCGAGTGGGATCGGAGATCAGTTCTGCCACCGCGAAAGCGGGCGACAGATTCGACGCTACACTGGCTCATCCGCTGGTGGTCAACGGCAAAACTCTGGCCCGGACGGGCGCGCCCGTACGAGGCAAGGTGACGTCCGCTAAATCCAGCGGACGCCTGCACGCGCCGGGAGAACTGACGTTGCGGCTGACATCTGTGCAAGTCAACGGACGGATGGTTCCCATCGCCACCCATGCCTATTCCGCTAAGGGCAAGGGCCATACCAAGAGCAACGCCACGAAAATTGGCGGTGGCGCCGTGGCCGGGGCATTGATTGGCGCGTTAGCGGGCGGCGGCAAAGGCGCCGCGATCGGCGCGGGGGTTGGTGCCGGAGCCGGAACCGGGGTGGCGGTCGCAACGGGGAAGGAAGAGGCCGTAATTCCGGTTGAGACGGCTTTGACCTTCACGACAGTCAGCAAATAGGGATGTAGGCGCGAGCGGGACGCTCGCGCCTACATTTTGACCTACGCTGCGCCTTTGATGACGCCTTTCAGGTACGCCAGTACCTCTTCTGAGTGTCCTTCGGGCTTTACTTTGTGGAAGATGTGCTTGATCTTCCCATCCGGGCCGATGATGAAAGTGGTGCGCGCCACTCCCATCACTTTCTTCCCGTACATGTTCTTCTCCTTGATCACGTCATAGGCGTTGCACACTTTCTTCTCGGCATCGCCCAGCAACGTGAAAGGCAAGCTGTACTTTTCCTCGAATTTCTTTTGCGCTTTCGGCGTATCCGGCGAGATACCCAGCAGCACGGCGCCGGTATTCTGCATCTTTCTATAAGAATCGCGGAACTCGCAGGCCTCGATGGTGCAGCCCGGAGTATCGGCGCGGGGATAGAAAAATAGCACTACGTATTTTCCACGAAAAGCCTTGAGCGAAACTTCTTCTCCATTCTGGTCGGGCAAGGTAAAGTCAGGAGCTTTATCATTGATATCGATAGCCATGGCAGCGTCTCCTATTTCTGCAAAGCTTGGTGCCACCATGTTATATCGCACCGCACGGCGGGCCGTCATCCTGGCGGGATTGGCCTTGATGCTGGCTCCAGTCGCCCCGGCCCAGTCGGCCGGCGCCAAGAAGGCGATCAAGGGGCCTCGCGCCCTGGGCCTGGTTGAGTTGACCGCCAGCGGCAAAGCCCGCCTGATCCCTATCACCATCCTGTACGACGGCGAATATTACGACGCCAGTGCGTATAAGGCCTCGCCGGTGCCCATGGCACTTGAGAGCGGCACCATATATGAAGGCTTCCGCACCGGCGTTTCCCTGGGACTGTTTACGGTCACGGGCGCCCTGCAAGGAAACAATACTTGGAGGGGAGCCGGAAGCTGGCAGTCGGCAAGTGCGATTGCAGCTGCGAAAGATGCGGCGGCCAAGAAGAGAGCTGTCATGTCGAAGCCTGCGCCTGAGCCGCCGGAAGGTCCGCCGGTGTTGCGACGTGCGAGCCCGAAATCCAGGTCGCCGGAGGATGCTCCATCCGCGGACCCTGCTGCCCCTGCGTCTTCCCCGGCGCCCGCGTCCGCTCCTGCCGCATCCCCGACGCCCGCTCCGGAAGCAGACGGAGATTCGGACCGTCCTGTCCTGAAGCGGCCTGCGCCGGCCGGCACTCCTGCGGCGTCCACGGCTGCGCCCACAACGGCTCCAGAGGCAGACGGAGATTCGGATCGTCCGGTGCTGAAGCGGCCCGCCGCGGCCACCACGGAAGTGGCTTCCGCGTCTGCGCCGCCAGTTTCAGCTCCCGCCGCAGATCCGGATCGTCCCGTGTTGAAGCGGGGGGCGCCGACTCCGGCTGAGTTGAAAAAGCGAAATGCCGCGGTCACGGCGCTGGAGTCAACGAAAACACCCAAAGACTTGCACAAGCCGTCGGCCTCACCGTCTGCGGCGCCGGAACCGGTGCAGCTGATTCCTGCTATTTCAGACGCTGCTGGCCCCGAACCACGCCCGTATGCCTACAGCCTCAAGCCTGAAGAAGAACAGAAATTGCGCAAGAAAGTCCTGGCCTTGGCCGCGGACGAGGTGCGGGCGTGGGCCGCGCAGCCGGAGTCGGCCGCATCGAAGCCCGCGGCCCGCGCAGCATCGCGGCCGGCGAGCAAGGCAAAGCCGCCCGAGCCCAGCTTCGAAGATGTCCAGCTGCACACGTTCGATCTCTCCAATAGCAACGAGCCGATCGTTGTGTTGACCGCGAAAGCGCGGCTGCCGGTCCGTCCGGGTGCTTCATCCGATCTGCAATACATCATCACGCAGGTGGCTCGCGACGATATGTATGGCGACCTGCACAAGGTCTTCGCCAGCGTGACCGACACGAATCATTTCGACGTGCTCTCGCGCTTGGAACTGATTGATGCGGTGGACGCCGACGGCGACGGGCGCGGCGAACTGCTCTTCCGGCAGGTTTCTGACTCGGGCAGCGCGTTTGTCCTCTATCGCGTGATCGGTGATCGGTTGTGGCCGCTGTTCCAGGGAACACCGGGTCAGTAGAGTTGTTTCCAGCTGAGCCACTACCATATCTCCTCCGAGCTTGACGCCCCACCGCGACGGCGTATCATTCTCCCGGCATCACCCAATTCAAAGGAGAGCTTCACCATGAAGAAATACACCGTATCGGCCCTGGGATTATTTCTGTTTTTCACGCTGCAAGCTTTTGCTCAGGAGCACTACACCGAGGGCCCGGTCTGGCAGGTGACCCTCATCCGCGTTGTGCCAACCAAAATGGATGCTTATCTGACCACTCTGCAGACCAGCACCAAGTTGCTGTATGACGAAATGAAGAAAGAAAATCTGATCCTGGATTACAAGGTGTATCTGAATACCACCAAACACGACCCTCAGGACTGGGACATTGCGATCGGAGTGGAGTACAAGAATTTCGGCGCTCTGGATGGTTTGACCGCAAAAAATGAAGCCATACGAGACAAGATTCTGGGGTCCAAGCAAGCGGCTCAAACGCTCGGTGAGAAGCGAGTCGAGATGCGTGAAGTTGTCAGCACCATGATTTTGCGGGAAGTTAACCTGAAATAGCACAGGTTGGGAAGTTACGGCCCGGTTGCAGAAATGCGGCCGGGCCAATCTACTTCTGGGTCATCACCAATTCGCCGTTCTCAACTTTCATTCCGCCTACATTGTCCGGTAGTTTCAGACGGTCGCGCTGTTCGTTGAGTTTCTTCTGCAAGGCGTCGTTCACCAGTGACTACAGGCACATTAAGATCGCCCACTTTGAATTCTGTGGGATCGAATGTGGCATAGCCGTCCTTGGATCCGAGATGACCTGAGAGCGTGACCCACACATCCTTGCCCGCGATTTGGGTAAGAAACTGGCCATGCGCGACATCGCCGTCGAAACTCACCTGATAGTCCTTGACGTCAGCCTGCCCGGGCGCGAGCGCAGTTTCTGGCGACCCGACGCCAGGTATCCCCGGTAAGGCTGCTGTCAGCGGAATCTGTCCGGCCGCCTGCGCCAGGGCTGCGCCCACTTCGTCAGAATTGATGCGAACTTCAGCCGGAGGCTGTCCCGGCTCCTTGGGCTGTTCCAACTGCTGGACCTTCTGCTGAAAAGACTCCGCATTGACCGCGGCGGTCGCAGCCGGCTGCGGTTGCGCCACCGGCGCCGGCTTCTTCAAAACAAGGATGAGAGCAACCAGCGAGGTGACCAAAGTGGCCACGCTGATGATGCGGTCAATCTTCCATTTCGTCATCGCTTACATGTTATCGAAGCAGAGCCGAAAGGCTAAACGTAACGGAAGGTACTGACCGCGTGGTTACTGAAGGGGGGAATGGCAGTCACACGCGGCTCTTACTCCAGTTTCTTGGTCAGCAGCTCATTCACCATCTGCGGATTCGCCTGGCCCTTCGACGCCTTCATCACCTGGCCGACGAAAAAGCCCACCACCGTCTTCTTCCCCGCGCGATACTGTTCGACCTGCTTGGGATTGGCCGCGATAATCTCGTCAATCATTTTCTCCAGCGTCGATGTGTCGCGGGACTGTTCCGGCCTGCCCTGTTCTTCATAAACAACGGGAAAATCTTTCCCGTGCTCGAAGGCCAGATCGTATAGATCCTTGAGCATCTTGCCGGAGATGGCGCCGCTTTCCACCAGGTCCGCCGATGCGGCTACGCCCTTCATTGAGATCGGCGACTGCTCGATCTCCAAGCCTTTCGCTTTCAATCGTCCCATCAACTCGCTCTGTACCAGGTTGGCGACCCGCTTCGGACTCTTGGCCGCCTTGGCTGCCGCTTCGAACTGGTCGGCCAGGGACTTGGTGAGCGTCAGCACCTGCGCGTCCTGCTCGGTAATGCCGTAGTCCGCAACCATGCGCTTGCGCCGGGCCTCAGGAAGTTCGGGCAGCGTGTCGTGGATTTCCCTCTGCCATTTCGCATCTACGACCAGCGGAAGCAGGTCGGGCTCGGGGAAATAGCGGTAGTCGTGCGCCTGTTCCTTCGACCGCATGCTGTAGGTCTTGCCTTCGATCGAGTTGTAGAGGCGAGTTTCCTGCGTGATCTTGCCGCCCGATTCAATCACGCCGATCTGCCGCTCGATCTCGTACTCCAGCGCCTCGCGGATGAAGCGGAACGAATTGACGTTCTTCACTTCGGCTTTCGTACCAAACTCTTTCTGTCCGCGCGGCCGCACGCTGATATTGCCGTCGCAGCGCAGCGAGCCCTCTTCCATGTTGCAGTCGCTGACCCCGGTGTACAGGATGATCTCCTTCAAGCGCGTGAGGTATTCGTAAGCCTCTTCGGGTGAAGCAATATCAGGTTCGCTGACAATTTCGATCAGCGGCACTCCGCTGCGGTTCAGATCAATACCCGTGGTCTCCGAAGAATTCGACAAAGCCTTCGTGCAGGCTCTTGCCCGCGTCTTCTTCCAGATGCAGGCGAGTGATGCCGATTTTCTTAGTCCCGCTGGCGGTCTTGATATCGATGAATCCATGCTCGGACAGCGGCTTGTCGTACTGCGAAATCTGGTAGCCCTTGGGCAGATCGGGATAAAAGTAATTCTTGCGGGCAAAGATCGAAGTCTCGTTGATCCGGCAATTCAGCGCCATGGCCGCGAGCACCGCAAACTCCACTGCTTTCCGGTTCAGCACCGGCAAGGCTCCCGGCAAGCCCAGGCACACAGGACAAACGTTGGTGTTGGGTGGATCGCCGAAGTGAGTAGAACAGGAGCAGAAAATCTTGGTCGCGGTCAGGAGCTGGACGTGTACCTCCAGCCCGATCACCGGTTCATACTTCGAGGCCGCTGTTACAGAGACTTCAGGCGTGGCTACCATAATCCGTCATTATAAATGCAGGCCCATGCGGGGCGGACACTCTTGTCCGCCGCTTTTGAAGTTGATTCTATATTTGACTGTTCAGTCTGATCACCAGGAGATTTCGAACGGGTCCAAGTCAAAAGCGGCGGACAAAGTGTCCGCCCCACACCCGTGCGGTCAGTGGGTCGCGCTCAGATACTTTTCCAGAGGAATTTCGAAATACATCAGTTCGCTGCCCTTGGAGTCGCGCACGCCCGTGAGATAAAAGTTCGCGCCAGCCAGAGGCGCGGAAATTCCCGACACATCAAAGAACAGAAATCCAGACTGCGTAGCTGTGCGGCTCAACCGCCTTGGCGACAAACTGGGAATTCTGTATTTCCTCAATGGCTTGCTTGCTCAGCCCACCCTTCACCTTCTTGGTGGGAAATGGAATCGGATAGCGGCTGGTGCTGGCCGAGGGACTGGTAAGACGCCGCGCAATGTCTTCCTCGGTCGCGGGAGAAAGCTTGGTGCGGTTCACCGTCACCAGTTGCGCCTTCATGCCGGCCAGCTCGACCGGCTGGTTGCCGTCATTGGTGACGACCACGAAGATTGGAAGAAAACCGAGCTCGCTGTAATGAACGGAAAAGATAGTCGTCTTTTCCGCCAGATCGTAGGGATCCACCGCGACCGTGAATGCCTCCAGGGGATGCTGGTCGTGCGCCGGATAAGTCTTGGCAGGCTGGGCTTGCGGCATGACGAATTCCTTTGCCGCCCGACACAGCAAAGGAACCAGGCGACGATGCAATCGCCAGCCGGAAATACGAAAATCCGCAAAGTCCCTCGTAACATGATGGTCGATTATAGGATGCGTCGCCCGCGTGCTGGTGCCTTTGGACAAGGCCACTAGATGGCGTCATCCGAGCTTCAGTCCTGAAGGATCTCGCGCGCCGTGCCACATTGCGTAAGGTACGTATCCGCTGCGCGCTAGATCCTTCGCAAGCTCAGGATGACGCCATCATGCGATTGGACCGCCTGAGTTTGCAGAAGAAGCTCGCGCCCTGCGGTTAGAATGTCTCTTCCTTCATGTACTTGCTCTATAGCGCGTTGCTGGCGGCAGGCCTTGTTGGTCAGCCTGCCCTACTGGATTTTCGGAAAGCGGCGCCATGGCAAGTACCGCGAAGGCCTGGGCGAGCGGCTGGGCAAAGTTCCGCCGCGTCTGCAAACGCACTCCACGCCTGCAATCTGGGTGCACGCGGTTTCAGTCGGCGAGGTGTTGGCAATCAGCGAGTTGGTGCGAGGAGTTGCGCCGGCGCTTCCCGAAATATCGAGTCGTGGTCTCGACCACAACCGCCACTGGCCAGAAGCTGGCAACGAAGCATTTTGGAGAGGACAACGTTTTCTACTTTCCCGCTGGATTTCGCCTTTGCCATTCGACCTTATTTGTCGGTTCTGCGGCCTCGGCTGGTTCTTCTCGCGGAGACCGAGTTCTGGCCAAATTTTCTGCGACTGGCGCACGCCAGCGGCGCCCGAGTTGCCGTGGTGAATGCCCGTATTTCCGATCGCTCGCGCCCTGGATACCGTCGCTTCCGTTTCATTCTGAAGAGGGTTCTCCGAAACATTGATCTGTTTCTGGCACAAACCAGCGAGGACGCCTCCCGTCTGCGCGACATTGGCGCGCCCGCCGATCGTGTGCAGGTCAGCGGCAATCTAAAATTTGATGTAAGCGCGCCGGATCCTCCGCCGATTGTCGCCAGCTTGCGCACGAACTTTCAGCAAGCTGGCGCCGGGCCGGTGGTGGTCTGCGGCAGCACGGTGGAAGGCGAAGAAGCAGCTGCTGTTGCGCGCCTTTCGAGACCGTGCTGGCCAGCCATCCTCGGGCTGTGATGATTCTGGCGCCGCGCCGCCCCGAACGTTTCAACGAAGTTGCGCAGCTGCTGGAGCAGCTTGGCATTCACTTTTGGCGGCGTTCCTCGTGGAGTGGCGACGCTATCGCCGGCGGCGTTTTTCTGGTCGACACCATCGGCGAACTCGCGTCGTTCTATGCGCTGGCCGACGTGGCTTTCGTGGGCGGAAGCCTGGTCCCTCGCGGCGGACACAATATCATCGAACCGGCACATTATGGCGTACCGATTCTGGTCGGCAATCACACGGAAAATTTCCGCGACATCGTCAGCTTGGTTTCAAAGTCAGGATGCCGTTCGGGTCGTCGGGCCGGCGGAGTTTCCCGTGGTTCTTACGGATTTGCTCTCTAACAAAGAAGAGCGAATCGCGCTGGGCCGCCGCGGAGCCGAAGCGCTGCGATCGCAAATGGGTGCAACGGGCAGAACCGTAGCAGCCTTAGAAAAACTACTGGAATCCGCTTCAGACCGCGTGGGGGCGGGTCTCTGACCCGCCCTGGCCATGGCGAAGCCATGGCAGAGGTGTATGCGAAACTGCCAAACCTGGCCGCGGCTGGACGGGGTCCTTCGACTTCGCTCCGGGCAGGCTCCGCACTGTCCCCACGGAGCCTGCGGTAGTGAACAAAAGATGAATCCGCTTAGCTCACTCTTCGGGCTCGGGGTTCGCGCGCGCAACGCGCTCTATGACCGTGGTGTCGCACGTGCCCAGAGACTCAGCGGACCGGTGGTGAGCATCGGAAACCTCTCCGTCGGCGGATCGGGCAAGACGCCCTTTGTCTTGCTGCTTGGGAGATTTACTGAAAGCGCGCGGATTGAAATTCGATATCTTGTCGCGCGGTTACGGACGCAGGACCCGCGGCGTGGCTCTGGTCGACCCCGCCGGTTCTCCTCATGATTTCGGCGATGAACCCCTGCTGATGGCTCGCCGTCTGGGCGTGCCAGTCATTGTCGGAGAGTCCCGCCACGCTGCCGGCGTATTTGCCGAGCAGAAATTTGGACCGCAGTTCCATCTGCTCGACGACGGGTTCCAGCACCGCTCTCTCGCCCGCGATTTCGACATCGTGCTGGTGACTCCCGAAGACGCTCGCGATCACCTTCTTCCGGGAGGAAGGCTGCGCGAGCCGCTGTCTTCACTTCGCCGCGCCGACGCGGCTGTGCTTACCAGCGGGGCGTCCCCGGAGGGGTTTCCATTGCATCAGCAACTGGTCTGGAAAGCACGTCGCGGAATTGTTCCCGTTAATGTTCCGGTCAGGCCCGTCGTGTTCTGCGGCATCGCACGTCCGAAGAATTTCGTCGCGCAACTGCGGACCGCCGGCATCGAGCCGGTTGCCGAAGCGGTTTATCGCGATCACCACGCCTACACCGATCAGGACATCCGTGATTTGCTGAACCTGCGTCAGCGCAGCGAGGCAGACGGTTTCGTGACTACAGAAAAAGACGCAGTCAATCTGGGAGGATATCTGTCCGCGCTGGCCCCTCTCGCCGTGGTCCCCGTCAAAATGGAATTGGCCGACGCAGCTAACGCTGTGGATACCATGCTGGCCAGGATCGCGGAGAGAAGACGCCAGCCATGAGAAAATCGAAAGGTCTTGTAGCGCCGGCGTCCCGCCGGCGGCTCGCCTTCGACACTGCGGCCTGACCAGACGAATGAGCAAGCATCTCAAAGAAACCGAGCGCCTAAGAAGGATCGTCGAAGACTTTCCCAAAGTCACGGTCACGGTTCTCGGCGACCTGGTAGCCGACGAATTTATTTTCGGAGAAATTTCCCGCGTCTCGCGCGAAGCGCCGGTCCTGATCCTCAGACATCGCGAGCGCAGCGTGGTGCCCGGAGGAGGCGCCAACACCGTCTGCAATCTCGCGGACTTAGGCGTCAATGTGCTGCCCGTCGGCGTGGTCGGCGACGACGAACCGGGCCGGCTGCTGCTCAAGGCTTTTCGCCACAAACACGTCGCCGTGAGCGGTGTTTTGAAAGACAAGAGATATACGACCGTGACCAAGACCCGCATTCTGGCAGGTTCGACGCACTCAGCGCGGCAACAGGTCGTGCGTGTGGATCGCGAGCCCGAGGCTGAACCCAATCGTCACTTGAAACGCGAACTGGTCCTGGCCGCACGGGAGTACGCTCGCGCCTCCGACATCCTGCTTGTCTCAGATTACGGTTACGGCGCAGCCACTCCGGCAATCCTGAATGCGGTCCGCTACAAGGGCGGGCTGCGTGGAGTGCCCGTGGTACTCGATTCGCGCTACCGCATGCTCCAGTTCTCCGGTGTGACTACGGCCACGCCCAATGAGCCCGAGGTCGAAGAAGCGCTCGGGGTCAAGATCGGCCACGATTGGCGCACGCTGTGCACCGCGGCCGAGCAAGTGATGGATGAGATGAAGCTGAAGTCGCTGGTCATCACCCGCGGCCGCGATGGCATGGTGGCGTTTACCCAGCGTCACAAGCCGGCCGACATTCCGATTTTCGGGTCCAATCAGGTGGCGGATGTCACGGGCGCCGGCGACACGGTGATTGCCACGTTCACCGCTGCCCTGGCCGCCGGAGCCGCCGCCGAGGATGCGGCCCACTTGGCGAATTATGCCGGTGGCATCGTAGTCATGAAGCGAGGCACGGCAACCGTGTCCCAGCAGGAGTTATTAATCGCGCTGGATCAGGCGCCGCCAGCGACACGGTCGCACTGATTTCTGTATCTAGATCTCAGCCGGGCAAACTGCCCAAGCCAACGAAGCGGTAAGAATAGAGCCCAGGGCGTAAGCCTCGGGTTCAATGCGAAACAAGACCAAGCCCATCGGGGCGAAAGAGACGCTCGAATCAGGTTTCCCCGCGGGAACGGCGCCCAGGGACAAGGCAATCGCAAAAAAGATCCTCACACGCGATGAACTGCAAAGGCAGGTGGCGGAATGGCGCCGCGCCGGCGAATCCATCACTCTGGCCAATGGCGGCTTCGATCTGCTGCACGTCGGACACGTGCGCTACCTGCGTGCGGCCAAGCAACTGGGCGGAAGATTGGTCGTGGCGGTTAACTCGGATGCTTCCGTCCGCGCACTGAAAGGCGAAGGCCGTCCGCTGGTGGCGGCCGATGAACGCGCCGAAATTCTGGCTGCGCTAGCGGATGTAGACGCCGTAGTAATTTTCTCTGAATCGGACGTGCGCGCGATCATTCGTGAAATCCGTCCTGACGTACATGCGAAAGGCACGGATTACACCGCCGAGACTGTTCCCGAGCGCGACGAAGTGATCGCCTGCGGCGGCCGAGTGCAGATTGTGGGCGATCCCAAAGACCATTCCACTACCGCGATGATCCGCTCGCGTCTGGGGCGGACGCGTTCGTGACCATGTCATCGCCACCCCAACCCTCTCCCAAAGATGCAGCGGGGCGAGCGATTGTCGGGCCAACGCTTGCCGGATCCACGCTCGTCGGATCAAAGATCAAGCGCCTGCTGATCGTACGCCTGGGCGCCATGGGCGACGTCATTCATGGTCTTCCCGCCGTGACAGCGCTGCGAGCGGCGTTTCCCGAAGCGATGTTGGGATGGCTGATCGAAGAGCGCTGGGCGGAATTGCTGTGTACTCTGCCCACACCTCGCACCGGCCCACGTTCGGCGCAACGTCCGCTGGTAGACCGGGTCCACACCGTGAACACTCGGCAGTGGCGAACCGCGCCTTTTTCCGTCGCTACCTGGGAGCGCGTCGCAGCCAGTTTGAGCGATTTGCGGGCAGCACGATACGAAATTGCCCTCGACCTTCAGGGCGCCGTGCGGTCGTCGTTGCTGGCGCGATGGTCGGGATCGTCTGTCATTTACGGCGCAGCCCAACCTCGCGAGAATCTGGCCAGCATGCTTTACACGCGCCAGATCATCGCTGGTGGAGAACACGTGGTGGAGCAGAATTTGTCTCTGTCCGAGGCCGTTGCTCAGCAGACGCTGAAAGTCCCGAAGATCGACCTTCCCCACGACGACGCAAGTGAACAGGAGTGTGATCGCCGGCTGAAAGCGCACGGCACGCCAGACTTCGCGCTGCTCAATCCGGGCGCCGGCTGGGGAGCAAAGCAATGGCCGGCCGAACGTTATGGAGAAGTGGCAACGCGGCTCGCGGAAAGCGGTCTGAAGATCGCTGATCAATGTCGGTCCCGGAGAAGAAGATCTCGGACGCGTTGTTGAGTCCGCGAGCGGCGGCCGGGCCGAAATATTTACGGGATCACTTACACAGCTGATCGCACTCACTCGTCGCGCACGGGTGTTCATCGGCGGCGATACCGGCCCCATGCATCTGGCAGCTGCGCTGGGAGTGCCGGTGGTTGGTATGTTCGGGCCGACTGATCCAGCGCGCAACGGCCCGTTCGGTAGCGCAAGTATCGTGCTCCGCAGTTCTGCAAGCAACACCAGCTACAGTCATGTGCCCCGGCCGGATAACGGCTTGCTTGAGATCGGTGTTGAGCAGGTGGTTGCCGCCGCACGACAACTGCTGGGAGAGCGTCATGGCTAGCTGGTCTGCCGTTGCGCGCCGGATCCGGGTGCCGCTGGGTTTCGCTTTTGCCCTGCTCTATTTTTGGCTGGCCAAGCCCACCGTGAAATCTATTCTGATCGGCACAGCCCTGGTGATTCCCGGGCTTTTGATTCGGGCCCTAGCTTCCGGACAGCTGCAGAAGAACGAGCAGCTTGCCACCCGAGGCCCGTACGCCCACACGCGGAACCCACTCTACCTCGGCTCACTGATTCTGGCGATCGGGTTCGCGCTGGCCTCGCGAAGCTGGTGGATTGTCGCGGGAATCGTTCTTCTCTTCTTTGCGATCTATCTTCCTGTGATTCGTGCCGAGGAAATATTTCTATCCGAGCGCTTCCCGCAGTTTGAAGATTACGCCCGCCAGGTGCCCCGTTTTTTCCCGCGGTTACTTCCTTTTGAGAAAAATAGTGGAGCGTTCTCCTGGGACTTGTACTGGAAGCATCGCGAATACAACGCAACGCTGGGCGCGGCAGGGATGCTGGCGGCCCTCGCGGCGAAGATGCTGATTTGGCACTAGCGGATCGGCAATACCGATATAGGGGCGGTCTCTGACCCGTCCGGCCGAGCAAAGCTTGGCAAGATTTACGATGGGAGACTTATCAGTTGTTGCAATGTATTGATTCGTTACAAGAATCAGGCCGCTCAGAATTTGTATGCACAGACCCCAGCCGAGCTTCGCTTGACCGGGACGGGTCCAAGACCCGTCCCCAGACATGCAGTGCTAGCTTTTCGCGAGCAACGCTTTGGCCCGGCCGAGTTCCGGCCGGTCGGAATTCGACCCGGCACACACTTTCACCAATTGCGCGTAGTAGGCCGAGGCCTTTTCACTGTTCCCGGCCATTTCAGCAGCACTGGCCGCTCCGTAGAGCCCATTAAAGCGATTAGGATTGAACTTCAAATCAGTCTCATACTCCGCCAGCGCCTGGTCGGGATGCTTGGTCTCAAGCAGCAGATCGGCCAACATTTCTCGGGCTGGAATGTCCTCAGGTTCGTCGCCGGTCGACTCCTCTTTCTCGGCGATGGCGCGCAACGTCTTGACCGCCTCGTCGTCTTTGCCTTCGGCATGCGCCACCCACGCTCCGGCTTCCTTTTGCGCATCTTCGACTACGTGGGCCCAGGACGTCTTCTTGTTCTTCAGCATTTCCTGACGAAGCGACTCCAGTTCGGCGATATTCTTCCGCGCTTCAGCTGACATTTCCCGACCGCGCCGCTCCTATGGCCCGCGCCCAGTAGGTGATCGCCTTGTCGCCGGAATCGGTGCCGGGCGCGGGAGTCAGGACAGCGGCCTCCGTCCAGTGGCGAAGTTCGAGAGCATAGAGCGCCGGAAATTTCGACAACGCATAGGCGTGCGGGTCGTAGCCTTGGCCGTACATGTCTTTCATGGGAGGCAGGGCCTTCACCTCTTCGATCACGCGTTCGGCATCGGCCTCGCGACCGCTTTGCAGGTAGGCATAGACCAGGAAATCCATGGCATGAAATTGATGCCCTTCGCCGCCCATGTGCATGGCCGCGGTTTTGCGCGTGGCGGCGATCGATGCCAGGTTGGAATCAATATCATCCTGCCACAACCCGAGCCGCGCGAAAATGTGCGACGGCATATGCAGCGCATGCGGCGCAGCGGGGGCGATCTTGGCATAGCTGCGGGCTGCCGGCAGTCCCAAGGCAGCCAGTTGCGGCTTGTCATAACTGTGGATCAGGTAGTGCGCCACGCCGGGATGGTTCGGTTCTTCCTTGAAGAGGATTTCCAGCACGGCAGCCGCTTTCTTGCGGTTGGCGAATGTGGTATCGCCGTCCGGTTCCGACGCCAGCAGTGAAAGCGCGTAAAATGCCGCCGCCTCTCGATCGCTGGGATAACGCTGATAGACGCCCTCCATCGCCTGGGAGTATGCTTTGGCGCGTTCGTCGTGATCGCCTTTCTTCCGGTAAAACGCGCCCAGGGCCGAGATGTATTCGCGCTCGCGATCGGTCGCGGGGTGCATCGATTGCGCCTTCTTCAGTTCCGCCACGCCACGGTTGATGGTGGCTGCGTTCGGACGGTCCCAGAGCTGATGCCACAAACTCATGGCGACGCCCCAGTGAGCCATGGCGCAGGCTGGATCATCTTTCGAGATCTGTACGAATTCCTTTTCCGCTTCCTCGTACCAGAACGAATGCAGCAGCGCGACGCCGCGCTCAAACGCTTTCTGCGAAAAAGCCGTACTGGAAACCGGGAAGTGCACGGTCCCCAGTTGCTCGGCTGTCAGATCTTCATGGTGATGACTTTCATCGGCTAGCGCAAGAACGCCAAGCAGCGACACTACAGCGAACACCATGCCCGCGCGTTTCATAGAAGTTTCCATCGGCAGCGAGTCTAGACCGGCGGTGATGGAGGGGTCAATCAGGGGAGGGGATAGGAGATAGAGCACTTCAAAGTGACGCATCTCTAGTAACTAAGTAGTAAAAGCTGAATTCTAGACGCATTTTCATCGGGAGTCGGAAGAACTGAATAGCCACTGCGTCCAGATTTCGCGCCAGCCCATAACGCGTCAACCAGGGGAGGGGGGATGATGTTTGCCATCGCAGCGCCCAGATCAAGCTGGTGCCCCGCCCTCATCTCTCCGTTTTTTGGAGAGACAGGCGGGGCCTTCTTGTAACTGCGACGGCAAGTGGATGAATTACTTTTTGGCGGCGGGAAGTTTGTAGTCGCCTTCAACGTCGGAGACCATATTGCCGCTGGCGTCGGCTTTGCCCTTGTAGATGCCCTTGCCTTTGATGCCTTTGAACTTGCCGGTACCGCCGGTGTAGCTCCATGTACCCTCGGTAGCTCCGGGCTTCCCGTCCATCGTGGTGTCATTCCCCTGGAAGCGAACGTAGATCTTGTCACCATTGGACAGGTTGGAAACGTGGTAACCCGAGCTGCGTACCTTGGCGCCGCTGGAGTCGCCGTAGGCCACGTCATAGCCGTCTTTGGCTTGCACTTCGCCATACTCCATTGGCGTAGTCCAGGTGCAGGCGAATTTACTGATGGAAACGGAATGGCCGGTACGGTCGCCGACCTCAATGGAATACGTCGCGTCGGGCTTACCGCAGGAGAGAGTACCCGTGATCTTGGTCTGGCCGCTGGCCGCTGCCGCCAGAGTCAGGAGGAGCCCAGGAATCAGAAACAGCCTGCTTCGCATAATAGCCTCCTTGTCGCGCAGGGATTCTGCGCGTAGAGAGTAGCAAAGTCAAGATTGGATGCCTCCAACGACTCTGACGGCGATGGTCCGTTCAGCAATCGCTACGCGGCCGTTGAGGGGTCAATCCTCCCGCCGATCTCCGTGACCTTGGTGGCGGGAAAGCCACTCAGTTCGGCGTGCTTGTAGATGAGCGACTCATCCGCGGCCAGGTACATGCAGTACAGTTTGTTGGCGGTGACAAAGGATTCCAGCCACTGAATATCCGGCCCAAGCTGACGCAATACCTGGTTGGACTTGGCCGCGCCCTGCTGCAGCTGTGCCCGCTCCAGCGTTCCGATGTTTGGGATCTCCCGCTCAATCATGTATTTCTTCATAAAGCCCTCCCCTAGATTTTCCGCGACAAAGTTGCGGAAGCAGTCGTCGTCAGTCGTAAAAACATTTCACTGCGACCACCGGCCTCGCTCCCGGGGGAAGGGCTGACGACCGAAGACCGACGACTGACCACTGCCCTTGAGAATAGTGGCAAGAAGCCCTTGCCACAAGATGGCGGATTTGCCATTATAGATAGGTGATTAGGCCATTCGAGGAGCATGACACCCATGACAGAGGTTACTGTCCTATTTCTCGATGCGACTTTTTCCTCGACCGCCACCGGTCCGATGGAGGTCTTCCGCCATGCCGGCACGTTGTGGAACATCCTCACCGGAAAGCGGCCGGTCCAGCGCTTTCACGTGACCACTGCGTCGGCGGATGGGCGCGTGGTTCGCTGCGATGGTGATATTAAAATTCAGCCCGAAGCCGCGCTTGCAGACATCCGCAAGACCGACCTTATCTTCATCCCGACCACTGGATTAGGCATCGACGACGTGGTCGAGCGCAACGCGCTGGCGGTGCCCTTCCTGCGACGCTGGCAGAAGCGCGGCGCCGCCATCGCCAGTGTTTGCTCCGGTGTGGGGCTGGTCGCGGCTACCGGCCTGCTCGACGGCAAACGCGCCACCACACACTGGGCCCTGGCCGAGCGCTTCCGCGAGATGTATCCCAGGGTGAAGTGGATGCCGGAATTGTTGGTCACAGAAGACCACGGTTTCTACTGCGGCGGAGGCGTGCACGCGGCGCTCGACCTGAGCCTGTACCTGGTGGAGCAGTTCTGCGGCCACGAGGTTGCCATGCAAAGCGCTAAGGCGATGCTCATCGAAATGCCGCGCGCATGGCAGGCCGGGTTCGCTATTGTTCCGGCAAAGACCGAGCATTCCGATGACAGCATCTCCAGCGCGCAAGAGTGGCTGCACCAGAATTTTCACCAGACGTTCCCGCTCGAGGCCCCGGCCCGGCGCGTGGGCATGAGCCTGCGAAATTTCGTCCGCCGCTTCAAGCAAGCCACCGGAGACAGTCCGCTCATCTACTTGCAAAAGCTGCGGGTCGCCGCCGCCAAGCGCCTGCTGGAGAGCGACCATCGCACTATGCAGGAGATCAGTGACGCCGTCGGTTATCAGGACGTTGCCTATTTCCGCATGCTCTTCCAGCGTTACACAGGGGCCTCGCCCAGCGCCTACCGGCGGAGGTTTGGTGTGTAGCGTGCGCGACTCTCGTTTTGAGGTGCTTGGAAAGGTCTAACTATCACTCGCCCGCATGCGAGTTCATTTGGTGCGGATTGTCGTGACCTGCGTTCGATGGAAAAAGGTCCAATTGACAACGCGATTGAGTCGGGTGATCCGGTCGCAGCGGAAGAGGCGTTTCACCAAATAGAGAGTCAACACTCCTTAGTCCGCGCGAGACTAGTCTTTCCCGCTGTTTGCCTTCGGCGCAGCTTGTTCTCTGTTGTAGGCCTTCCACGCCTGGTCGATCACGTAAGCATGAATTGCATCCGCATCTTCTTTTGTCATCTTCAGATTGGGGAAGGCGAATTTCGGAGGATCGGCGAAGCCGGGCATTCCCTTGTCCCAGTGCGTGCCGGCCAGGACGATGCCGTACCAGTCGCGATGGACATCCGGCGGCGCATAACGGAGATCGGGAATCGCACCGTTGAGAACCCACGCGCCGCTGCCGTCGGTATCGGGCGAGTGACAGCCATCACAAACGAATTTCCCGTAGAGCAGCGAACCCTTGTGAATCGTTTCCGCGCTGGCAGTTTGCTGCGGAGGTATTGGGACCGGTGGCACGATATCCGGCGGCACCGGGAAAGGCACAGTGGCGCCAAGTTTGAAAGCCAGCAGGCGCACGGGCCCGCGTTTTGATTGTGGAGTCGCCATGGTCCAAGCCGGCGCGAACAATCTCGATCCCGATCCCCAACCCACCGGACACAAGACGTACTGTTCACCTTTTATTCTGAACGTCACTGGAATCGACTCGATCGCCGAGCCGGTTTGGATCGACCACACTTTTTTCCCGCTATCGGCGGCATAGGCGGCAAATTCTCCCGAGCCTTGCCCCTGGAAAACCAGATTGCCGGCGGTCGAGAGGACGCCGCCATTGGTTGCGATGGGTTCCTGCACCGACCAGCGGGCAGTTTCGCTTATCGGGTCCCAGCCGATCAGCCTGCCTTCGGTGCCATGCATCCACTCTCCCGACTCCACCGAGGCGTTGGACGCCGACTTCCGATCGGTTGCCGGGACATACACCAGTCCGGTGAGCGCGCTATAGCTCATGGGCCACCAGTTGTGGACGGTCCATTGTTTCCCTCCGCCCGCGGAGGGGGGCACCTCGTCCGCGCGCCCGGTTTTGAGGTCAATCGAATTGGCCCAGGCCAGTTTGACCAGCGGCTTTGCCGAGAGGAGTTTTCCAGTCTTGGCATCCAGCACGTAAAAAAAGCCGTTCTTGGGCGCAGTCATGGCGACGTGCCGCTTCTCGCCATCGATGACCAGATCCGCGATCAGAATGTGATTGTTCTCGGTTTGCAACCCCGGAGCGCTGGTCTGGAAGTGCCAGGCGTATTCTCCGGTCTCTGCATTGACGGCGATAATGCATCCGGCAAAAAGCTTGTCGCCTGCGACTTTGATGGATGACAATTCACCGTAGTCAACGCCTGCACCGGCCGTGCCAAAGATCACCAGGCCGGTAACGGGGTCATAGGTAATTGCGGTCCAGGCATCGCCGCCGCCGATCTTCCACGAATCCTTCCCCGACCAGGTCTTCGCCGCCATTTCGAGCGCTTTGCTTTCAAATCCCTTCGCCGGATCTCCGGGAACTATCCAGAAGCGCCACGCCTGTTTGCCGGTTTCCGCATCGTAAGCTGCCAGCGATCCTCGCACCCCGTCGTCCGAGCCGTTGTACCCCATCAATATTTTCCCCTTGGCGACATGAGGCGCGCCGGTGATCCCAGTCTGAGTGGCGTCGCACACTGCGGCTTCCCAAAGCTGCTTTCCCGAAGCCGCATCGATCGCGATCAGGCGGCAATCCCCCGTGCCCACGTACACCTTTCCATTCCACACCGCCACGCCGCCGTTGGTTCGCGCGGAGTAGGAACCATTGATGGCCAGGTCCAACCGAATTCTGGGATCGAACCTCCACAGCATCTTGCCCGATGCTGCATCCACGGCATACACCACTGACAGTGGAGCGCTCACATAAGCGATGCCGTCGACGACGATCGGCTCCGAGACGATACCCATTCCGCTGTCAATATCGAGGGACCACGCCAGGCCAAGGCCGCTGACGTTCTTGTCGGTGATCTCTTTGAGCGGACTGAAATGCTGCTCGTCGAAGGTGCGTCCGTTGAGCAACCAGTTGTCTCCCGCGTTGACCTCCGCCATGGCTCTGGCCTCACTCACATTACCCATTCGGGTTTGATTGTCCGCGGAAGAATGGACCGCCACGGTCAGTACGAGTGCAAGACACAGAACTGTCAAACCAAGAACTTGCCATGTCCTCATAGCGCGCACCTTTTCTGAAGTAGTCAGGACTCACGCGGGCATCATTCTATGCCAGTTTTGTGCCTTTCGACGTCTTTACCGCGAACCGCGTGGGGACAGCTGTCCTGTCGTGCGAAGCGCGACCTGGTTTTGTCCGGGGAGCCAAAACCTGGCGCAGCTTCGCTCCGCTGGGCAGATGAGGACATCTTTCCCTATGTGACCGTGATGAAAGATATTTGTTTACTGCAGCCGGAAGCGTTCGTTCATCAATCGCTGCAATCGAGGTTTGTAGAGGATGTCGAAGGCGAGTTCCTTGTCGGGAAACATGGCCAGGGCAGCGCGTTTGGCGCCGGCCGCCAGTTCTGAGGCTTCTTCTACGGTGAGGTCGCGGTCCTGGCTGATGACCGACATCACCATGCTCATCATGATCTGCAATCGCCGGATGTTCCTGGTTTCCTGCTCCTTCTCGGTAAGATGCGCAGCGAACTCAGCCCGCTCCCAGGTACTCATTCGGCCCCCCCGAACAATTCAAGAAACACGCGGCGCCCCACCGCGCTGTACTTCATTCTTTCGATGCGCCGCCTCAAGGGGGCGGTGCGCTTATCCTATTTAACCCATTTTGTCGGCATTCGGAGACGAACGCAACCTCTCTGAGGTGTAGGACTTCGGTTACCCGTGCAACCCGAGGTACAATCAGGAGGCTTTAAGTAGGCTTGCAGCCTGCTTCCGTCAGCTGCCTCGAACGGAGGATCTATGAACGAACGTTCCGCCGCGCGTCCCAACCCTAATGAAAAGCTTGTACGAATTTTCGACACGGAACAGGAATCCGAGGCTTTGGTCGTACATGGCCTGTTGGAATCCACCGGAATCGACGCCGACGTTACTTCGCTGGACGCCCAGCAAGACATTCTGCCTGGAGTCGGTGGCACCATTATTCTGGTGCGCCAAGAAGATGCCGAACGCGCGCGAAGCGTTATCGAAGAGTATCGCCGGGCCCCCGGCAGCGATGAAACTGCGGAGATCGATATCAGTGGACTTCCGCCGGAGCAAGACTAGGAACGACGGTCGTGCCGTCGAGATAAAACGTAGCCGCTCCTTCGACTGCCCTCTTGTAGAGTTCCTTCATTGGTGGCGTGGGCCACAAACGTCTGTGCCGTCGGCAAATCGCGTCGAGCTGGACTTGCCCGCGCCCTTCAGGCCCCGCACTTGAACCATGAGCGCACCCAAGAACAGCAGGGCAACCAATGCGACGATGAATGCCGGCCGGCCACGCCGCCGGAGCAGGTACGCGCCTGACAATGCAAAGACGATCCATGCCGCCACCCACCAGAGCGGTGGCCGCCAGGCGTATACACCGATGGCAATTCCGGCAGCAAAGACCCAGTGCAGCCCAAGGCACGGGCTGCCGTCCTCCCGGCGTTGCAGAGAGACTAAGGCGCGAATTGGATTGCGGAGCCACCAAAGGCCACGGGGAACAACCGCCCTCGGCTGTTTCACTCGAGCGAAGCTCGACACGGTTTGCCGGTAAATCGCGAGCTTCGCTCCCCCGGACAACCGAGGGCGGCTGTCCCACGTGGCTGCTGCTAACGGACTAAGTGGAAGACACTTTCCAGGTGATAAGTCTGGGGAAATAAATCCACCAGATGAGCCTCCCCTACCCGATATCCGGATTGAAGCAGGCGGGACAGATCGCGCGCGAGAGTTGCCGGATCGCAAGAAACATAGGTGATGCGGGGAGCATTCAACTTTACCAGTCCCGTAATCACCCTTTCACCCAGCCCGCTGCGCGGCGGATCCACAACTACCAACTCGGCGCGCAATTTACCCGCCGCATTTTGCAGATACTGCTCCGTGGTCGCGCGGACCGCCTTCACGTTCGCGGGCGAATTGTATAGCAGATCTGCGTGAGAAGTACGTGACGACTCGACCGCAATCACACGTTCAAATTCCCGATTCAGGACAGAAGAGAAAAGACCAACTCCAGCATAGAGATCGAGCGCAGTCCCAGTAGCACCGGCTGGCCGGTGGGCGTCCAGCCCACAGCGCCGCCCGGGAACAACAATGTTGACCAATTCATCGGTCAAATAGCGATTGACCTGGAAAAACGCTCCCGCGCTGACCCGGTACGAAGCAATCTGGGTCGTATATATAAGGTTGCTGACACCGGTGCCGCCGATCTGCCGGGGATCGCCCTGGCCCTCCGCTTTACCAGGTCGGGCCACAAAGAACGTAAGGCCGAAGAAGACCTCCCTCAGAGAGCCTTTCAACTCGGCAGCGAACGCTTCCGAAACGGCTGCGGTTTCGGGCAAGCAATAAATTTCGGAGAGCAGTTGCGTGTCGTCGCCATTGGCGAAGAATTCTATTTCTTGAATGCCGGCCGGAACTTCGCCCGCGCGTCCCAACTGCCACATCGCTGCGAGTGCGCGATTGATCAACGGCGAACTGATGGGGCACTCTTCCACTGGCAGCAGTTCGTGGGAGTTGAACTTGTAATATCCAATCGCAAACCCCGGCGCGGTCTGGACTTTGAAACGAGAGCGGTTGCGATAGTTCCACGGCGGCGAAGGATGGATGTTCAGTTCGGTGTTCAGTTCCAACTTGGCGATGCGCCGCAGATTTTCGTTCAGAACGCCAGCTTTGATTTCGAGCTGATGTTCGTAGTCGGTGTGCTGATAGTGGCATCCGCCACAGCGCTGGAAGTAAGGACATGGCGGCGCGATGCGTCGAGGGGAAGGGGTGAGAACTCTTTCCAGCCTGGCGCGAGCGAAGCCGGGTTTCTCTTCGCGAAGTTCTGCCTCCACGCTTTCCCCGGGCAATACGAAGGGCACAAACACCGCTTTGCCCGAGCCCTGTTCGTCGGCAGGAAGACGCGCCAAGCCCTTCGCCGCCATAGACCAGCTTTTCGATGTTGAGCCGCAAGCCTCGATTCTACAGGCTCAATGTAGGCGCGAGCGTCCCGCTCGCGCCTAAATTAGGCATCGTTGTTCACATATAGAACAAACTCAAGCGCGGCAGCCCGTACTTCTCCAGCAATCGCTTGTGCACATACTGCTTCTGCAGTTGATCGATCTGCGCCGCCGGCATCTTGCGCCGGTAGGGGCTCATTTCGCGATCGGCCTCGGCGCGCACGGCGACAATCTCGTCATCGGGCGTTGCCGCCAGCAACACCGCGAACAGCTTTTCTTCCAGCACGGTGAGCCGGCGCTCCAGGTCTTCCAGGCGGGGCGGAGTGCTTTCCAAATCGGAAGCCAGTTCTCGCAATGTGCCGACTGTCGCCCGCGCAGCAGCCAGCCCCGAAATCCCTGGCCGCTCGGGCAGTTTCGCGGTGAGCAGCAGGTCGGCATTGCGCCGCAGGAAAGCCACGATGTCCGCGGTCTGAAAACCTGTCGGCTTTGCACTCTGCTTATCGCTGTTCGGCCCGCCCACCGCTGCTTCCTTCATCTCTTCGGCGGCGGCCAGCACCTCCTGCGCGCAGTAGGCCAGGCTGTTGACCTTTCGGGACGTGGGACGTTTCTCATAACGCTCGAACGCGCCATCAATGCCGCGCAAAACCGCTTCGAGGGGAATGCCGGCGTCCTTCCAGGTCTCGATCAACGCCCAATCCAGAGTGGAAAGCAGCAGGATGCCGCCACGGCGTCGTTGAAACTGCTCTTCGATTTCGGTGAAGTAATTGAAGTAGTTTTCCACGAACAACTCAGCGGGACCGCGGCTTGCGGCCAGGGGCGGTAGGGGCGACAGAAAGTTTCGCGGAAGTGCCGCCGACGACTTCGCCTCGGTGTTCCGCTCCCAGATGAGGCGCAGGCCGTCCAGAGTAAGAAGATCGTCCACGTGCTTGATGTATTTCGATCCCTTGCCGATCAGCGGTGCCAGCCCACCGGTTGCCACGACCGTCGTCTCCTGTCCCATTTCTTCCAGCAGCCGCTCCAGAATTCCATCTACCAGTCCGAGGTAGCCGTAATAAAGACCGGACTGCAGGCTGCCGACGGTCGTACTGCCAATTACGCGCGCTGGCTTTCGAATGGCCACCCGCGGCAGACGTGCCGTCTTCTCGAACAGCGCGTCGGCGGAAATCCCGATGCCCGGAGAGATGACGCCGCCCTGGTATTCGCCCTTGGCCGACACGCAATCGAACGTGGTGGCGGTGCCAAAATCCACCACGATGCACGGGCCGCCGAACTTCTCGAAAGCCGCCACCGAATTCACGATGCGATCGGCGCCGACCTCGGCGGGATTGTCGTAAAGCACCGGCATCCCGGTCTTGACTCCGGGTTCGATGAAGAGCGGCTTGGTATTGAAATAGCGTTCGCAGACCTGGCGCAAAGTGGAATCGACCGGCGGCACTACGGAAGAAATAATGATGCCGTGGACCCCTTGCACTTCAATCTTGTCCATGGCAAACAGGTTGCGGAACAGCACGCCGTATTCGTCCACGGTCTGGGTCGCGATGGTCGCGACGCGCCAGTTCGCCACCAGCAACTCGTAATGCTGCGATTCTCCGCCACCATCGCGCGCAGCTTTGGCGAACACCCCCAGCACCGTGTTGGTGTTGCCGACATCAAGAACCAGAAGCATAGTTAGCACCAGCCCGGAAGTGCCTTGCCCGTGTGCGGATACCTCGGAGCTTGCCCTGAGCGGAGTCGAAGGGACCCGTCCGGGCCGTCGCGGTTTATGCGACGGCAATCGAGCGGCTTCGCCCGCCGGGCGGTTCAGAGATCCGCCCCACACAGTCTGTGCAAATTTCCCTACATCAATTTCACAGTCCCGCTCAGCACCGTCCGCAAACCCTCCGCCGTCCGTACCTGTAGAAACCCGCGCGGATCCAGTCCTTCCGTCACCCCTTCAAATCCACCATTCTCTTCCACTCGCACCCGCCGTCCTCGCACCGATCGACGACCGTTCCTGAAAACGCCGCAGAATCGACTCATGCGCGCCCGGCTTCTCCAGCAGATCACGATATTCGCGGTCGAGAGATTTTAGCAAAGCCGCGCACAGTTCCACGCGCGACCACTCCGTCCCGCTGACCAGCCGCAAGAGACGTTGCGATCGATTGCAGCTCAGCCGGAAACTTCGCCTGGTTCACGTTGATCCCAATGCCCACCACAATGTAGCGGACGCGCGTCGGTTCCGCATTCATCTCAGTCAGAATGCCGCAAAACTTCTTGCCCTCGATCAGCAGATCGTTGGGCCACTTCAGATCGGGCGAGACTCTGGAGTCGATCTGCTGTACCGCCGAGTGGACCGCCAGACCCGCAGCCAGCGAAAGCACCAGCGCCTCCGATGGCGGCAGCGCCGGACGCAGCACCACCGAACAGTAGATCCCCGCCGATGGCGCCGATTCCCATTGATGCGCGCCGCGCCCGCGTCCGGCGGTTTGTTCTTCGGCCACGAAAACGCTGCCCTCCGGCGCCCCGGCGCTGCGCGCTTTCCATGGCTTCAATGTTGGTAGAGCCGATCTTGTAATAGTGATGAAGATTGCGATGAACGTCCGCGCCGAAGATCGTGCCCTTCAGCGCCGGCGCCAGCATGTCAGGCAGCAGCAGATCGGGCACGGACTTAAGCTGGTAGCCGGTCGCAGGATGCCCGGCAATCTCAACTCCCAGCGTGCGCAACTGCTGCACCAGTCGCCAGACTTCGGACCGGCCGGTGCCAATCTCGTCGGCAATCTTGGTGCCGCTCACGACGACGGTGGCGTTCTCCATCAGCAACCGCACAATCCGCCCCAGCCGCAAATCCGTCCGCTGCGGCGCAAGCTCGTGTGGTCGCGGGCGACTCGCCCGCGAACGCGTCGCTGGAGCTCCGGCCTGTGGCGTCTTTCGTAATGCAGGGAATTATGCGGGAGAGAGAAAGAAAGAACAAATCCAAATGGAAGACGGGCCCCGCCCGTCAGCAATGGCCTGTACCTGGTGGGCGGGACGCCGGTCCTTTATACGATCTTGTGATTTAGCCAGAAGCCAGAAGCTAGAAGCTCTTTCACACCGGCGTCACGCGCAAACTCATGTCCACTGCCACCGCCGAATGTGTCAGCGCGCCCACGGAAATAAAATCCACTCCGGTCTCGGCGTAGGCGCGCACATTTTCCAGCGTGACTCCGCCGGAGCACTCCACTGGAATACGCCGTTCCACTTTGCGCACAACGCGCGACTGCCTCCTTCACCTGCTCGACCGGCATATTGTCCAGCAGGATGGCCTCCGCGCCATGCGCAAGGGCCTCTTCCAGTTCCGCCAGCGTCCGGACTTCCACTTCGATCGGCTGCGAGCCACGCCGGTTGCGGTGCGCTCGTTCGAGCGCGGGCGCGATGCCCCCGGCCAGCGCGATGTGATTGTTCTTGATCAGCACTCCGTCGGAAAGATCGAGGCGATGGTTCTGGCCGCCACCGCAGCGCACCGCATACTTATCGAGCATACGCAGGCCGGGCGCGGTTTTGCGCGTGTCGAGGATGCGCGCCCGGGTTCCGGAAACTGCGTCCACAAATTTGCGGGTCAGGGTGGCAATACCGCTCAGCCGCTGCAGGAAATTCAGAATCACCCGCTCGCAGGAAAGAACCACGCGCGCATTGTGCCGGACTCACCGCGATGGTCTGGCGATCGTGCAGGCGCACGCCGTCAAAAATTTCGGGATGGCTGGTGACCTCGTAATGCGAAGTCACAGCTCCGTCGAGAATGGCGTAAACGTCAAGAATGCGCGACACGCAACCAACGCCGGCGAGAATGCAATCCTGTTTGGCAATGATGGTGCCGGCGGCACGCTGATTGGGATCGATGCAGGCATAGGTGGTGGCATCGCTAGTGGCGCGGTCCTCGAGCAGCGCGTTCTCGACAATCGCGGTAATCCGCCGTCCGTTCCATTCCATAAGAGTCGTCGATAAATGGAGGGCGGGCCTCCCGCCCGTCCCGCCGAGCAACGCTCGGCAGCCTTGATGTCGACCATCGCTCGACCAGCCCCGGATGAGGGCGTCTGGGCCTACGTGGTCTTCAACTCTTCCAACTTACTCTTTGTCTTCTCCTGCATCACAGCCAGTTCCTGTGCCCGTTTTTTCATACCGTCGACCACTTTAGCCGGAGCCTTCACCAGAAACTGCTCGTTCGACAGTTGCCGCTGGCCGTTGGCGATCTCTTTCTCGATCTGTTCCAGCTCTTTTTTCAGGCGCTCACGTTCCGCGCCAACGTCAATCTTCTTTTCGTAAATTACGTGGACATCGAATCGCGAGGTCGAGCGAGCCCCGGGCAGGCTCGCCAGCGAGTTTTGCACGAAAGTGAGACTTTCAACGTTGGCCAGCCGCTCGATGGCACCGCGATTCTGATCCAGCAGTGACTTGATCTCCGCATCCTGCGTGTAAACCTGGATTGGAACTTTCTGCTTCTGCTCCACTTTCAATTCTGCTCGCAGGTTACGAACGCTGACGATCAGGTCTTGCACAATGGCCATGCTCGTCTCGGCCGCTAGATCGAACTGCTTCTCGTCCGCTTGTGGGTAGGCGGCCAACGCGATCGATTTCAGCGGCGGTTTCCCGTCGTACACCGCGTGCCAGATTTCTTCCGTGATAAATGGCATGACCGGATGCAACAGACGCAGCGACGCGTCAAAAAGGCTGACCAGGTTACCGCACGCAACGCCCGCAGATGCCTTCTCCCCGCCATTCTCCGGGGTAAGACGCGGCTTCACCAGTTCGATGTACCAGTCACAGAAATCGCCCCAGAAAAAATCGTAAATCCGATTCGCGGCCTCATGAAACCGATAAGTCTGCCAGGCATCGTTAACGTCTTTGGTCACTCGATGAAAGCGCGAGAGAATCCAATGATCCTCGAGAGTCGATGCCTCGAACCCGGCAAGGCCTGTGTAGGGAATGGTCGGAGCCTGCCCTGAGCGAAGTCGAAGGGACCCGGCCAGGGCGGGTCGAAGACCCGCCTCCAGCCTCTTCAAGAATTCCTGCTGCTTCCAAACTCCGGCCTGCTCCGCTCGATCCACATTCATGAACATGAACCGCGCCGCATTCCAGATCTTGTTGGCAAATGCGCGGTAGCCATCAGTGCGGCTCTCGCTGAAGGCGATATCCGTACCCGGCGCTGCCATCGCCGCCAGGGTAAAACGCGTGGCGTCGGTACCGAAGCGCTGAATGACATCCAGGGGGTCGACTACGTTCCCCTTCGTCTTCGACATCTTCTGGCGGTCGGCATCACGCACTAGCGCATGGATGTAGACCTGACGAAAGGGAACGCTGTCATCTTTTTTGCCCGCCCAGCCGCTCGCCCGCTTCAGCACGGGGTCCTGTTTGTGACCTGGCATGAAGTGGCAGCCGAACATGATCATGCGGGCGACCCAGAAAAACAGGATCTCGTACGCGGTGATCAAAAGCGTGGTGGGATAGAAAACTTCCTGATCGCGCGTTTGCTCTGGCCAGCCCAAAGTAGTGAACGGCAGAAGCCCGGAAGAAAACCAAGTGTCGAGCACATCACTGTCCTGCTTCGGCTCCGATGCGCCACACTTGGAACACTTCGCTGGCGCCTCGCGGGTAACAATGATTTCTCCACACTTGCAGTGCCACGCCGGAATGCGGTGCCCCCACCACAACTGCCGCGAAATACACCAGTCGTGGATGTTGTGCATCCAATTCAGATAAATCTGCTTGTAGTTTTCCGGGACAATCGTGATCTCGCCGTTCTCCACTACCTCGATGGCGCGGTCGGCAAGCGGCTTGATCTTGATGAACCACTGCGTGGAAAGCCGCGGCTCGACAACGGTTCCGCAACGATCGCACTTGCCGAGCGCGATGGTATGGTTCTTCTCGCCTACCAGAAAATTCTGGGTGCGCAAGTCTTCAAGCACGCGCTCCCGCGCGGCATAGCGGCTCAAATCGGCGTACGGGCCGGCGTTCTCGTTCATGTGAGCGTGCTCGTCCATTATGTCGATCTGCGGCAGGTTGTGGCGCAGGCCGGCCTCGAAGTCATTGGGATCGTGCGCCGGAGTCACCTTCACTGCACCGGTCCCAAACTCAGGATTCGCAAGCTCGTCGGTGATGATCGGAATCTCCCGATTCATCAACGGCAATAAAACTTTCTTGCCGTCGAGATGCTTGTAGCGTTCGTCCTTCTCGTTGACCGCGATCGCGGTATCGCCCAGCATGGTCTCGGGACGGGTGGTCGCCACAGTGATGAACTCGTTCGTCCCAATCACCGGATACCGGATCTCGAACAGCTTGCCCTGAACTTCCTCGTGCTTGACCTCGAGATCGGAAATCGCCGTCTCGCACCGCGGGCACCAGTTGACGATATACTTGCCGCGATAAATCAATCCTTCTTCATACAGGCGGACGAAAACCTCGATCACAGCCCGCGATAGTCCTTCATCCATGGTGAAGTATTCGCGGTCCCAATCAACCGACGCCCCCAGCCGCTTCATCTGGTCGAGAATCGCGCCGCCGTAATGCCGCTTCCACTCCCAGACTCGCTCGATAAAAGCTTCGCGTCCCAGGTCCCGCCGCTTCTTGCCTTCGCTCGCCAGCTGGCGCTCCACCATCATCTGGGTCGCGATACCGGCGTGGTCGGTGCCGGGAAGCCACAGCGTCAAAAATCCACGCATGCGGTGCCAGCGCACGACGATGTCCATCTGCGTCTGGTTCAGCATGTGACCCATGTGCAGCCGCCCAGTAACGTTTGGAGGCGGAAGCAACAGGGTGAACACCGGCCGCGACTCTCCCGGCCCGGGCGTGGGTGGCGAAAACAGTTTCTCTTTGACCCAGTACTCGGCCCAGCGCGTTTCAATCGCGCCCGGCTCGTACGCTTTGGGTAATTCGTGAGGCATGATGTTCAGAGCACTTGGCACTTAGCAATTGGCACTTAGCTCGGGCCCGCGCACAGACTTGGGGCGTAGTTCTCCACGTGCTGAACGCCAATTGCTAAAGGCTGAACTTCGATATTACAGGCCGGAGAAAACAAGGGTCAACCCAAGGCAGGGAGGAGGGAAAGAGGCATGCTCAGAGCGCTGCTTAACTAGTAAACAGTAGACACTGTGTGCTTTTGCTTGTGCGCTGGCGGGGCGCGCTCGCTTCGCTCGCGCTTTGAGTTGAGTTGAGCTGTGTTGGAGCTGGAGCTGCGGGGGCCAAAAAAGGAGTTGGGCTGGAGCTGAGCTGGACTGACACGCTGGGATGCGGTGTCATACGTGTCCCTGACTCTACTCTTACCGCTGTCCATATTGTCCGGCAGACGCTCACGCAGTTTATCAATACAGATAAAGACCGGTGCCGAGCAGGACGTTAAGAAGCGATTCTTGCCTCTTGAATTTCAATATGGTATCTCCCAGACGATAGCATCGCCGATATGGAGGATGCAGTAGTGAGGTCAGATGTTGGCAGAGAGTGAACGGCAGCGTGATTGTATTCACCGATACCACTGCCGGGGTTTGCCGCATCGCTTCTCCGCGTAAAGAATGCTTTTCCTGCAACGAAGGTGTCAGTTAAAGACCGAGCAACTCCGGCAGGCTACTGCAACTTCGCGTACTCCGCTTTGGCTTCTATCAGGATGGGAATGTCGGGGTCGGCGTCCTTCCACAACGTCAAAAAATCCTGGTACGAAGCGCGGCTTTTGGCGGTGTCGCCTTGGAGGGCGTAAGCGCGTCCCAGTTGGAGATGCGCCAGCGCACCGATGGGTGAGTTGGACACGATCCCGCGATGGCCGAGAATGTTTTGAAACTCTGCTGCCGCTTCGCTGCCCCTATGGACTGCTAGATAGGCTTCTCCGCGCACATAAACAGGGTACAGATTGGGCCAATTGTAAACGCCAACCGCCGGCAATCCAAGTTCGTACGGAGCAGCGACCCTAAGAATATCAAGCGCCTGCTGCGGGTTTGCGCGAAGGAGCGCAAGCTTTGCCCGAATTGTCGGAAGGTAATTGAACTGAAGAGTTGTGTCTTCGGGGAACCTCTTTCCCAAATCATCAGCCAAAGCTTGCGCGCGGTGCGTCTCCTCTGTATAGGCAAGGGCTAGCGCTACCCCGTAATCTAGATCTCGCCCCGTCGAACGTCTCTTTGCGACCGAGGCCTGCTGCCGTGCTTTGACGACATTGCCGAACAAGGCCTCCCGCAAGGCAGAGACAGCGTAGTAACCCGCCGCAGTTTCTTTCTCCCCTGCTCGCTCTGCCGAATCTGCAGCCTGACGTGAAAACTCGCGGGCCTTCCCAAGATGCCCGAAATAGGCAGCCGTGTCGGCCTCCATCGCCAAGGGCAAGTCTTCTTCTCCCGGCACACCCGTAGCACGAGTTGCCTGTCGCGCCATTTCGGCGGTGTCATCCCGATAAAACGCAATTTCGTAGAGGACGAGTGCATGTATTACAGGATTGGCGTCCACACACTTTGTGGGCGCTTCCTTGGCTGCGGCCTCAGCCTCCTGGACTCGGTTCAACAAAAGATACCCGTAGCCTACAGTCCGGCAATAAAGGGCGTTGTATGGAGCGAGACGAACGGCTTCTAATTTTTCTTTCAGGCCTGCTTCATAGCGTCCCAGCTGGTCTAAGTAGATTGCAAGGTCCTCGTGAAAGAAGGCGTCGCGTGGGTACATTCTTGCGGCAAGTTCGCAGCTGCGTATAGCCTTCATGATATCGTTATCGCCGAAGAAGTCATCGCATTCGATCTTTAATCTTTCGAGCTCACTCGTCCTTTCACGCAATTCGTAGGCCTTCCGGCCGCTTTCATATGCCAAGGTGGTCTCGCCAAAGAATGCATATGATTGGGCCATTCCCCAGTAGGCCATCGCAAAATTCGGGTCGAGGTGCGCCGCTCGTTGAAAAAAAGATGCCGCCGCGGGGCTATCTCCTTGCGCGAAAAAAGCTTGCCAACCTAAGTTGTAGGCCTGCAATGCTTCCAGAGATGGCGTAGTCGCCTGCTCGAGAGGTGTGTTGTATTTTTGCAAGCTGCTCAAGGATTCCCCGAGTTTGCTCCGCATTTCCGAAGCGATCTTCCCAAGAGCATCGAGAACATGGCTTTTGTCGTTCGCCTGGGCTTCTGTGCTTGCCACCAAGTCTCCGCTGGCACAATTGACAGCCTTGAGGATCAAATTGTATCGGGTGCCGATCAGGGCTATCGAACCGTCCAGTGCAGCCGCACTGCTTGTCCTTTGACAAACTTCCCGGGCAATCTCGGGGGTGAGTCGCGCACTCGCCGGCTGTCCCATCATCCGCAAAGTTTGATGAATTCCTTCGGCGGACAGCAGACTCAGGAAAGGTGACTGCTCCAATTCTACAGAAAGGCCTTCTCGAAGCGTCCCGTCGAATACTGCATCGCCAGTCGAATTGGCGAAATCTCCGAGAACGATTGTGTCCTTATCCGTGAGCCACCGCGCTTGCCGCGAGCGCCAGAACAATCCGCCGGCTACCAGGGCCGCCACGGCAACCACCGCGACTACGATCTTCCAAGCCTGAGTCGGCACTTTTCGATCACTGCTGCTGACCGGTGCAACGAACCGATAGCCGCGCCGGGGCAGGGTTTCGATAAAGCGCGGGCTTTCAGCCGAGTCGCTCAGCGTCTCACGTAGTTTGTTGATCGATGTATTCAGGCTGTTGTCGAAGTCCACGAAGGTGTCGGCTGGCCAAATCTGGGAGCGAAAGTCTTCCCTGGTAACTAGTTCGCCCGGGCGCCGGATGAGGATGACGAGGACGCGAAAGGGCTGTTCCTGCAGCTTCACCCGCAGACCTTGCTTATGAAGTTCCCCGGCACGCAGGTCTAACTCGAAAGCTCCAAAACGTAGAACTACTGGGGATGGGGTTTCAACGGCCATCTTTCCTCTCGCCCGTGAGGTAGGCGCCGAGTTTAACACGGTGCCAGAAGGCCAAAAGATGAAATTAGGTCACGTGGTAAGAGACTGAAGCTATGACACGTTAGGGGATTAGAAGTAATACGGCCTGAAACAAGCTGCCGTCCATTGATCCTTTCTAAGAACAGCCCCATGTTCTCGGCACCCACGGGGGTGCCCGATGAAACTGGGGACTGGACGATCCTGCTTTGGCTGGAATTGGCTGGCTTGATGGCTTTGACTGCCTGGGCTCAGGCCCCAGGCGCGATGTCGATACCGATCAAGGTCAAAGATGGATTTCTACTCGTGGCGAAGGGCTCAATCGGGCGCCTGAACGACCTGACCTTTCTGCTGGAACCGGCACCTCTCGCACGCTCGTAGATCCGCTCATCGCAAAACAGCTTCAACTTGAGGGTCCGGGTCACAAATTGATCGTCTTCGACCATGAGGTCGAGGCTCAGTTAGTTGTCTTGCCGGATCTGCGGCTCGGTGCAATCCACGCTCAGTCCCCTTACATCATCGTCACGAACCTATCCAGTGTTGCGCAAAATTTCGGTCTCCACGTGGACGCCGTCTTAGGCACGGACATATTGCGTCTCGACAGCTTCAGCATCGACTACAAATCTGGGCGGATTTGGTTCGGTGATAGCGAACCGATGGCATCAACTGTGCCGGTCGAAGATGGACAGCCCTATCTGATCTTGAAAGCCAGAATTGACGATTTCCCAGTCAGACTGATGATTGACACTGGTTGTGACGACGTCGTGTTGTTTGCCAATCGTCTCCCCAAGGGCTTTAAGAAGGGCTACTTCACGGAATCCCGGGCATTGACCTTCGCGGAGAAAGCACCGCCAACACAAATCGGCTTCGGGAATTTAGCGGTTGGAACTTCTCCGGCTCACAAGGTGAAATTGAAAATCATCTCGACCGGAAGCAACGATATGGGGTACGACGGTATTGTCGGAGTGCGGGCGCTCGGCGCATCGCGCATCCGGTTCAACTTCGGGGAAATGACCGTCAGTTGGAAATCGCGCGTTCCTCGCCCCAGGCGGATAGCATGGCGTAGCATCGCGATCACACATTGACCCGTAGTCACAAATTTCCTGACTTTTTGTTTTGCAGATCATGGATCGCCCTTGTCAGCTTTCGGAGAGTACGAGGCTTGATGGTATTTTTTCCATTCTTGAAACTTCTGATGGCGCATTCGGCAACTCTGGACTGGCGAGAGAGAAGCTTCGTGGAAAATTGTTTTGCTGCTGCCCGGATTTCTTCCAGATATTTCGCGTCGACTACTCTTTCGTACTCGCGGAATGTTTCATGGGTCGGGTCCAGGGCCCCCGCTTCGGCCATCATGGATAGATCGGGCCCGCTCGCCCAGCGCGTTGATGCTTCCTTGCCGATGTAGTGAAACTCCCCAGCAACGATATGCCTGCGCACAAGCAGGCCGATTGTCTTGCTGGTGCACGTGGCGCCGTTGGGAGTGCAAAACTTGGCCTCGGCTCTGGACAGAAGATGATTGATTTCGTCTTCCATCGTCTTCAGAGACAAGCCAGCCCGAAGGCTTGGGCAAGGTGGATGAATTCTTGTCGTGAATGTAGAAGGTTCCGCCGCTGACAACATTGACCATCGGACGCCCATGCAAATTGTCGAGTTTTTCCGCATAGGGCATGATGAAGAATCCCGTCCAAAGCTGGCCCACCTCCTTCTTAGGGAACGGAACGGTCACGACAGTGAAGGGACGGAGTTCATCCTTGAAACGGCCGAGCCGCTCTAGGACTTGAGGTGTTGTAATGGGCACCGCCATCGCTGCTGGCTGCTTCAACCAGCGTGGCGGCACGTGCGGAAGACCCAGCTCTCGCGAAAGGATCAGATGCCACGCCTCAAAGATCCATGGCGGCAACTCTTCGTTCCATTTCCGGCCTGTCCTTCGCTGCCAGTCTGCAATACTGTAGGGCGCCTGTAAGAATCCCAGGCCGTGGCCGGAAGGTTTGCGGACCAGCAACCGGTTTCCATCCAAGTTAAACAGAGCAGTACAACTTCGCTGAAATGCAGTACGCGTAGAGTTGGTGGCGCTTGCCATCCAAAGCGAAGTTCTGCTTTTCCAACTTAAGAAACGGAGCTGTTGAGCGTATCGCGCCACGGATTGAGGGCTTCGAACCGCTCACGGATACGATCCACTTCGGCCCAGGACAGCGCCTTGATAGCAGCATTTCCGCTCGGCGCTTGGTAGTTTTCGAGTCTGTGTGGCCCACCCGCGCAGGGAACCAAACCGCCATCTTTGGTTGAAACAATCATCGCGCTGTCGGTGTCCATCGCTGCGATCTGGCCTCCCATGTCTCGCACCGCGCGCTCCAACATGGCGCAGAGCAAATGCGACCCGCCTGTTACGAGTGCAGCGATCACGGGACAATAGAACTCCGCCGGCTGCTCCCAAACCTTGGCAGGCGGAGTGGATAGTCCGCTTGCTCCGGAAAAAACATGCAAGGGAGAAGGAGAATCTAAATCCTTGACGTTCATCTGGCAGAGTAGGCCGAAGGCGGCACTGTTCGCCGCCACCTTCAATCCGCCCGCGAGCTTTGGGTTTTTGTTTTTCAGAGAAGCTCGCAATTCAACCAACTTCACGGCCAAATCGTCACGAAGGGGATCTACATCGAGCTGGTCACGAAGTTTCACCGGCTTTAATCCCGATTGCACTCCGTGCGGAGTAACCGTTATGGCCTCCAAGATTTTGAGTGGCTTGCCTGACATCAGTTTTGCGGCGATTGCGTCCGGACCCGTGATCCAAACGGGCTGCTTTGAGGTGAGAAAATCCCATCCCAACGTTGGGTCGGAATCGCCACTCTTGCCAAATTTCGCGCGCATAGGCACAACATCTTCTTCAGGTTCTACAAGCGCGTACCAGCGAAGCTGCTTCCAGAATCCTGGACTGAGACAATCGTCCAGGGTTACGCGTTCCACCATCTCCCGCGCCCCGGCAGTGAAGTCGGCAAACTCCAGGCTCTCAGCGCACAATATTTCCCGGCAGTTGAGCAGATTGCTCACCGCTGGGAACTGCGCATGGAAATCGACGTAGGTGACTGGTACGGGAGTTCGCCGGATCATGCATTCTGCACGCCCGGCGAAAAACGCCTGCGCGGCTAAACCATTGATTCGGTTCGGAATCTTGAACTTTTCCTGCGGTGCGCTTACTCCCATTGAAGAAAAGTAGCCTTTGGCCAGCGTCGCCGAGGAGTAAGCAGCGTTCGGGTACAAGATCAACTGGATGCTGTTCTAGTTCCTGTTTCAGGCGATTCAACAGTTCCAGTTCACCGGTTACATCTCTCAGCAGCTGCTCAATTGCCGGTTTGGTCACCCGTGGGCCGGTCTTGCGTGCCCTGCTCGCAGGAGCCCCAAACATTTCGGACGCCGAAGAGAAAGTGTAGGTTTCTCCGGTAAGAACCGCCGTCAGCGTCTTCAGGTCGAGAATGTGAACATTTGAGAATTGCTGCTCTTCCTCTTGTTCCGCATCTTTGTCGTGAAACGCGTACTTTATTGGGCGATAGATGGCTTTTGCTGCGTCGAGGCTTTCAATCGAAATCCCAGGTTCGAAGCCGCTGGGGCGTATCTTGCCCGTTTTCTTGTCCCGAAATAGGCGGAAATAGAACGAGAAGGCCCGCCGGCGCTTCATGGATTTGTTCCACTTGACCGCAATCCGGCTGATCTCGGAAGGTGCATCGTAGGCAACTATGAGTGCTCCTGCCTTCAGGTACTTCAAGAAAACTTTACGACGGAACTCGTCTTCGGTTCCGAGCTCAAAAGCGCTGCCCTTCACAAAGCGCTTCAACACCCGCAATTCCTCAGGGTGGCCGCCACGATGAAACAGGCCGATTTCCTTCGCGACGAATTGGGCATCTTTCAGCTGGGCGCAAATGTAAGCACCGAAGAGAAGGTCCTGCTTTTCGTCAGCGGTGGTCGCACAGTGGAAGATGAGCGCATGCTCTGGCTCCCTTGCGTGCCCGCCCCTCCAGTGTTCCTTTTGGGAGATTGACAGGGATCGCATGCGCGCGAAAATAGAGATCAAGCCTATCGACCATGTTGATTACTCGCTTCGCTAACGCCGGGCTCTTTTAAGGGCCTCGGCGCAAAATTCCAGTCCGTCGGAGAGTTTTTGTACGGCCCATGCGATGGCGCGCCCGGTCACCGCGAGCGAACGGAGGGCCATCTCGACCGATTTGATCGGGTGGGGTTGCTTCTTCATTTCCGCGCCTGCAGCCAAACGCTCTTCCGTCAGCCAAGCGTGATGAAGTTGGCATTCATCTACAGTTACGTGAGGGATATGGTTATGTCCGCCGATATGATCGGCCTCAAAGCAGAAGGGGCAAACCTTCCTCGGCGGACGTACCCGCTGGCGGGACTCTCGAAGAACAGTATTTGCCGTGCGCCCGATCATCGTGCACCGCCTGTGCTCTCGTACAAATGTTCCAGCCTCAAAAGGTCGGCGTCCGCCATACCAAGAATCACAACCACATCGGCGAAAAGCTCTTCGCCGGCAACGCGCACGCCGCGCCACTTCGCTTCGAAGTCTTCGGCGCTCAGTTTGCCGCCAAGGAGTTTGTCGCGATCGTGAAAGAATTCCGAGAGCTTCGTCGCGTCCCGGGAACTGCGGGTACGGATGGGTACGTCGCCGAAAGACTTCGGAAACATAAGTACACGCACGCGCCTGTCAGCCTTGCTCGCGCGCACTGGCTTACCACCAGTTCCGCCGAGCAGATCACGACCTAAATACTTGCGGGCCGTGTGCGAACTAAGGTGATATTTGCGTAGTAATTCTCTGTACGAACCCTTGCCACGGCGCAGGTCGGAGAGCAGGTTCAGAGTTCGCTCGCGTGTGGCTTTCTGGTGCGCAGTTAGACGTGAGTAGCGGGGTGAGCGGGTTTTTGGGGGCCTCTCTCTGCGAACTGGAGAGGACTGCTCGCGTGTGGACACTTTTCGGGAAGACTTCGAGGATTTGCGTGATTTTCTGCGAGGTACCGGCATGGCACACTCCAACTTCGAATGTGTCATCTGCCGGTTTCCGTTTGCTCAGCCTGAGCCCAGGCTCGTTCTGCGTCCCAGTCCCGCCGTCCGTTTCGCGTCCCCTCCACGATGACCAGATGGGGGCGGTCTACTCAGAAAAGGCTGATAATCGATCCATCTCGAATCGTCATCTAGGAACTCGGTCTACTCCGAGCTGTACCATTCAGGAACAGGCATTGCGGCCCGTCCATAGGCTTCTCTACTAAGAACCAAAGCTTGGCTATCGCCTCGCTCCAGCGGCTAGCCGATGGCTTCACCGCTGCGGGTGCGCAGATTATCCTGCTGCACACTAACGCAGTCAATGCCAATTTATCGAGGATTGCTATGTTATTGAATTATAATTAGATAGCCTAAAAATAGAGCGGGCCCGCCCAGCTGTTGACGCAGCGAGCAGGCCCTGCCACCGAGGAGGTATGAGCTCCATGGCGGGTACCTACAAGCTACCTCACGAAACCGTCTCCCGCAAATCTCCAATAAACAAAAGCGGCGTGCTCACGATTCACGGTTTCGGCGTGCGGTTACGGGTTCAGTCCGGTCATCTCGAAATTGAAGATGGCATCGGTCCTGAGCGGCGCAAGATCAGGCTCGCCCGTGTTGGCCATCGTCTACGGCGATTGATCTGTGTGTCTGAAGACGGTTTCGTAACGCTCTCCGCGCTGCGGTGGTTGGCGGATCAGGATGCCGCCTTCGTCATGCTTGAGCGAAACGGCAAAGTGCTCAATGTTTGCGGTCCCGTTTCACCTTCCGACGCTCGACTCAAACGCTCCCAAGCGCTTGCTCACCAAAACGGCAAAGCCGTGGAAATCTCCCGCGAGTTAATCCGGGCAAAGCTCGAAGGACAGGAACGAGTAGTGCGCGAGCAGTTGAAGGAGCCCACCGCATCGGAGTTCATTGCTCGATTGCGAGAGCGACTGGTTGATGCGGAAAGTCTAGATACGATCCGCTATCTCGAAGCGCAAGCTGCCGCTATATATTGGAACGCATGGAGCGAAGTTCCAGTTTTGTTTCCACGCCAAGACGCAAAACGCGTGCCGGATCACTGGCTGCGATTTGGAACAAGGCACTCCCCACTTACGGGCCAGCCGCGCCTCGCGGTCAATCCACCAAACGCGATTTTGAACTATTCTTTCGCGCTTGCAGAAAGCGAGTGTCGATTGGCCCTTGCCGCATGCGGTCTCGATCCGAGCATGGGGTTTATCCATGCTGATACGCCGTATCGAGACAGTCTGGCGCTGGACGTACTCGAGACCATCAGACCGTCAATCGAATCTTGGTTGCTGGCATGGATCATGCAAGAGCCGTTCCGACGATCTGACTTCTTTGAAACCGGCACTGGCAACTGCCGACTGATGTCCCGACTGTGTTCTCAGCTTTCTGAAACGGCTCCGACCTGGGGTAGGCTCGTCGCCCCGTGGGCTGAGTACGTGGCACGCGCGCTATGTCGCACTACACCCCAAGGCAAGATTCCCGCCACCCGATTAACGCAACAACACAAGCGCGAGGCGAAAGGCCCTCCATCCTTGCCGAAACCAATTCCACCGCCAAGAAGAGAGAATGTTTGTCGCGGATGCGGGAAGACAATCGAACAGATGCACACCCATTGTGCCGATTGCGCAATTGATGAAGCGACGGAACGGCTGTTGAGCGCTGCAAAGCTCGGTCGTGTGGCTGCACGCAGCCCGGAAGCTCGCGCAAAACATGGGGCAACACGGCGAAGGCATGCAAAGGCATGCTCAGAATGGGACGCATCGACACAGCCAGCCTGGATCACCGATCAGGTATACACCGAGGAAATTCAGCCTCAGCTATCGCAAATGTCAACCTCAGCTATTGCATCGCGGATTGGGGTGTCACGTTGGTACGCAGGCCGCATTCGGCAGGGCTATCGTCCGCATCCTAGGCATTGGTTGACGCTCGCCCAAATGGTTGGCAGGTTAGGAGTAGCACCATGAAGTACCCAATAGCTATGTGGGCGAGTGCAGGCTTTCTGGTTGGGGGCTTCTGGGCACTTTTTGCCGTCACAACCTTCCCGTCTACAAACGAAAGAATGCGGGACGTCTGGAGTCTCGTCGGTTTAGCCTGCCCCGTTGCGATAGCTGGCAGGCATTATGCCATTAGTTTCTACGAGGCTCTGGCGGTAAATACCGTTACGTATGCGCTGGTGGGTCTATTCGTGGAAACACTGCGGCGGCAATTAATTCACTCAAAAGTGTGACTCATCATCCAACCGGAGCAAATACGCGGCATCTGCCGTCCGCAATCCCCTAGCTTCCTCAGTTGGCGTACGTCATGAACCCGTAGTTGGTGTAAACGCCCATTTACAAAGGTGATTTCAGGCGATTCGTGCTCGCTATCGGCCTAATGATGCGAGCCGCTCTTCCCCGCTAAGAACCTTCTGCAAACCATGCAGTTCAGAAGCGCGAACGTTTTCACGTAACCGCTGAAATCACGCGTGAAGCTCTCAATCAGGCTTTAGGGTCTGCCTCGGACGCTTCTTAGGGGTGGAGGGTGATGGCAGTAAATTCTCGCTCTCAGCCAAGCGCCTAATGGCGAGTCGAACGACGTGAATCATCCCGAGCCCGAGCTTTTCTTGGAGGCCTTCGACGAGATGCAGGTCTGAGTCCGTAAAGCGAACAGTCGTAGACTTGAGTTTCTCGTTCTTCATAGCTCCTCATTCTCTCAACCGGACGACGGGACTGTCGTTACCGAGGAGCAAGGAAAGACAGCTTATAGATATCTTTAAGGTATCTCAGCGGTATCGCGCTGCGAAATATTTGGGTGAACGTGGCATGGTGGTGTACAAAATACAGGATATCCAGAAAAGAGCACCCTCCACCATCAGGAGCAGTAGCCAGTGGGCTAGACGAGGCAGAGGCGGCCCGATCTCGATTCATAACCTCCCCCGCCTCCTCCGGATATCCGAGATGAATGGCTCGTCTGTGCCATTTCCGCAAAGCATTAAAACGGTTAAGTTGACCTGAACAGCTTCGGGAGGACCTCGAAGCCCGCAAAGCAACGTCATCGAAACACTGTTCAGGGAAGCTCTGGGCGCTGCTCTTGAGCAACGAACCGAGAACTCTGGTGTGCCGTGCTTGAAAGGCAATACCGAGAAAGCTTAGATTCGGGCCTCGGAGAGATTGCAAGGAGACTACATGCCTGCCCGTTCCATCCAGGTTCTGGTAGTAGAGGATTACAAACTGTGGCGAGACTACATTTGCTCCCTGCTGCAGACAAAGCCGGAATTTCAGGTCGTCTCAGACCTAGCCGATGGATTGGAAGCAGTTCAAAGAGCCAAGGAACTGAAACCAGACTTGATCTTGCTGGACATCGGGCTTCCATCACTAAATGGGATCGAAGCCGCTCGACAAATCCGTAAGCTTTCCCCCAACTCCAAAATACTGTTCTTAAGTCAGGAATCCTCCGCCGATATTGTGGCAGAAGCTCTCGGATTGGGTGCGCTCGGCTATGTCGTCAAGGCCCATGCCGGAACCGAACTGTTAGCCGCTGTGGAGGCGGTTTCTCAGGGCAGGCAGTTTGTCAGTCGCGGATTGTCGGGTCCCCACTTCACTCACACAGCCGACGTACAAGCTCCCATCGGAAAAACAGGGATCACCCGCAACCACCAGGTGGGATTCCACAATGATGATGCAGCTTTTCTGCTTGATTTTACTTGTTTTATCGAAGCTGCTCTAAACGCCGGGAATGCGGTTATCGTGATTGCGACCAAGTCACACCTGAACGGTCTGGCGCAGGGATTGCAAGAGCGGGGCCACGATTGCGCTGCCGCCCTTGAACAGGGTCGCTACATTCCGTTGAATGTTGCCGACGTGCTCGCAAGTTTCATGATCAACGGAATGCCTGACCCGCTTCAATTACAGAGAGTCGCGGGCGATTTGCTCACAGAAGCGGCCAAAGCTACGAAGGGGAACCCTCCCCGTGTCGCGGTATGTGGTGAATGTTCACCGACCTTGTGGTCAGAGGGTAACGCGGATGGAGCGATCCGGCTCGAACATCTCTGGGACGAGATAGGCAAGATGTACGACGTGGATATTCTCTGCGGGTATGTGCTGACGAACTTTCAGCGCGAACACGAAAGACACACCTATGAACGAATCTGCGCAGAGCATTCAGCTGTTCATTCCCAGTAAAAGTCCTTGGTAACTTGTCGGCGAACCCACTATTCCTACCCTGCGGCCAGTGCAGAATCGCTGATTGAATTGAAAGGAACGCGAGCGTGGATCGTAGTACCAGAACCGGGCTGCGACTTGATGGAAATCTCACCGCTCACCAATTGCATTCGCTCCCGCATGCTGATGAGCCCGAGGCCGCGACGGTGGATGGCGTCTTGCGGGTCAAAGCCAACTCCCAGGTCGCTCACGGTCAGTTGAATGTCTCCCTCTGTACCGTGCAATTCCACTTTGAAGTGCCGCACGCCACTGTGCTTCACGGCATTCTGCAAAGTTTCCTGTAAAACTCGGAACAGACAAAGCGAGATTTCCTTGGGCACACTTCGCGGTATGTCCGTGTGGCTGAAGTCAATCTCTACCTTCTGTTGCTCGGACAACTCTTTGCAGAAGCTCGTGGCCGCTGCCACAAGGCCCAGGTATTCCAGTTTTGAAGAATGGAGGCGGTGCGACAGGGCCTGAATGTCGGTGGCGATGTCCGAAAGGCGCTGGCTGGCGTGATGGATGTGATCGTGAAATTCAACTGCCGAGGGCGGAAGTTGTTGGTTCCATCGATCCAGCTCGATTGCCAACAGTGCCATCCGTTGATTGACGTCGTCGTGTAGCTCTCTCGCGATCCAGGTACGCTCCTCCTCGTGGGCCTCAATCAGCCTCCGCCCAACGTCGGCAAGAGATTCCTCCGCAAGCCTGCGCTCGGTAACGTCTGTGCACGAACCGATGTACCCCGCAAAAGAGTGGTCCGGGTTGAATCTCGGCACGCCGATATCCGAAAGCCATCGATATTCTCCATCGTGTCGCCGGGCCCGATACTCTATCTGAAAGGACTCTCGCCGATCGAACGCCTGTGTGTACGTATCCATACACCTGTTTAAGTCTTCAGGGTGCACACTTTCTACCCAGCCGTTGCCCAGCTCGGCCTCAAGCGGCCTCCCGGTGAACTCCAGCCAAGGCTGATTGACGTAGGTGCACAGCTTATCCGTGCCGGACATCCAGATCAGCACCGGTGCTGTATTTGCAACCAAGCGGAAGCGCTCTTCGCCCTCACGGAGCGCCTGTTCAGCTTGCTTGCGCTCGGTGATGTCCACCGCCATGCCGAGCATGCGCACGGCGTCACCGTTGGCTGCGTAGTAGAACTGTCCCCTCTCCGTAACCCAGCGCACGGTCCCGTCAAGGCGCAAGACCCGGAACTCTGCGATGAACGGTTCCCGGCTTTGCCTGGCATCAGCAGCCGCTTTCCAGACGAGTTCTTGATCTTCCGGGTGTATCCGACGGCGAAAATCCTCTACGTGTCCGTAATGGGTGTCCGATTGGATTCCGAACATGGTCTGCAGATCGCCGAACCAACGGTCGCGCCCGGTCTTGACGTCCCAGTCCCATCCCACACATTTCCCAACTTCTACGGCCTGACGAAGCCGGTCGTTAGACAATTTCAGTTCAGTTTCTGTCGTTCTGCGCCTCGCCCGCTGCCGCAATAGTCCAAAAATGAGCAGCGTTTGCAACAACAGCAAGACAATGCCACCGATGATGTAGCGCCAATACAGTTCCCAGACGGTGGGCTGTCGGTTGAGCACAATGCTGCCTGCTGGTAGGTTCTTTTCATCCAGTCCCCACCGCTTGAGCGCCTGCCAGTCGAACATGTAGACGTGGTTGCTCGTGACGACGGGGATATCCTGGGGCTTCTCGCCGTTGAGAACCCGCACAGCAATCTCTGCTGCGATGCGAGCGTCGTCGGCCCAGTTCACCAGATCGCCACCCACTGTTCCTGCTCTAAGATCCACATCGTCCATTACAAAGACAGGAGCATTCGCTGCACTGGCCACCATCGGTATCGATTGAGCTGAATCGATAAAGCGGTCTCCCGCTGGATCTTGCGAGATTGAAGTGTGATAAACAATAGTATCGTTGGGTAGATGCTTGAGCCTCTCAAGCAGTGCGGGCATGGTCAAGTCGAAGAGATACGTGAATTCAAGCTTCGATTCGTAGTTGTGGAAACTCTGCTTAGCGATGGCTTCCCATCCTTCGTCAAACTTACCCACTCCACCGACGACTACCACGTGCTTGGTGCTGGGCAGCAAGTGCAACGCCACATTCAGGGTTTCCTCGGGGTGTAACTGGGCGACAACACCAGTAAAGGGAATGCCGTGCCTTAGCTCGTCCGGAATTCCGCTCCAAATTGTGCAGAAGATAATTGGGGTACCCTGGAACTTGTCGTACAGCTTCGCGATGAACTTCAGGGACTCTGGCCCGGCGGCAATGATCACGTCGGGCTTGCGGGCTGAGTATTTTTGAATAATCGCTTCTCGAAACCTGTCTTGCGAAACTCGGTCTGGGAATAGGATGAGATCCAGGCTCTCCTCATAGAGCTCGATCCGGTACGGAGATTTTTGTAGACCAGTGAAGACTGCCTGATCGATTTCAGCGAAGCCGGGTGACGAGACACCGCCAATGTCGTTAATAATGAGCACGCGCCGGACTTCCTTTACAGCTTCTCCGGAACTCGCCTGCGGCGGCAGAAAGGGTGCCACTACTACAACTACAACGCAGATCAACGGTGCCGCTCGTCTACGCACTTGTCGGCCTCGTGGCTTAGGGCCTCATCGTCTTATTCGCAAAACTGTACCACAATGAGGTTATCCCCCTATGATCCAAAGCGAGTGACAGTCAGGCCCCCGCCCCCGCCAACTCAACCCAGTTCCACTCAATTTCAACATTAGGACCAGCGCCTGCTCAGCTCAGCACAGCTCAACTCCAACTCAACTCAAAGCGCGAGCGAAGCGAGCGCGCCCCGCCAGCGCACAAGCAAAAGCACACAGTGTCTACTGTTTACTAGTTAAGCAGCGCTCTGAGCATGCCTCTTTCCCTCCTCCCGTCAACCCAAGGCATGTGGCCAGGGAACATCGGTATTGTGGAAAAGAGTTCAAGCGAAAACTAGAACAAGGGCCTGTCGATCATGAGGTCGAGTTCAAGTGCAGGGTATATGAGAATGGACGGGTGGTGGCGGGCGCTGAGACTCTTCGGCAACTAGCCAAGTACTCGGAGCGTCAGATAAGAGCAGGAACTGGACTGCCTCGCGACACCATCCGGCTAATCCGTCATGGTACCGGCGTAAAACGTTCCACATACCAGAGGGTGATTGAATTCTTGAGATCAACTAGCGGAGCAGAAAACCTGAAAGGCTATAGCCTAGATCAGGACGCATCGAGCGGCCCTTTCCCTCCGCGTGTAAGGCCTTCCCCATCTGCCGATACTGACACTACGTCTTTCCGGATGCATAAAAGCAAACTCGGCAAGAACGTAACACTTCGGGGGGATTGACGCGGATGGCGATGCAAGAAATACAATGGCTCATCCAGCCAAGATGTTCAGAAAGCGCAGTCTGACCGAGGAAAGGTTGGCTCCGCGTGACATTACTCCGCGTTCTGGTAGTGGAGGATCACGAACAGTATCGGCGCTTCATTTGTTCGACGCTTACGGAAAGACCGGAATTGCAGATCGTCGCTCAGGTTTCAGACGGACTACAAGCTGTTCGTCGAGCGGAAGAACTGCAACCCGAGTTGATCGTGCTTGACATAGGGCTTCCCTCGTTGAATGGCATCGAAGCTGCCCAACGAATCCGCAGGTTATCCCCAAAATCCAGGATACTTTTTTTAAGCCAAGAATCGTCAGTCGATGTAGTGCGGGAAGCGCTTGCTACAGGAGCTTCTGGCTACGTTTACAAGCCTGATGCCGGGAGCGAGCTACTGGCAGCTGTGAGCGCCGTGCTTCGGGGCGAGCGCTTCGTTGGTGCAAGATTTTCTGGGCACGATTTGATCCGAGGTTCGGATGCGATAGCCACCCGAGAGCTCCCAACCAAGGATGCTTTCGCTCCACTTCAGCGGAATATGAGAATTACCCACCACCACGAGGTGGGTTTCTATTCTGACGATGCAAGTCTTCTGGATGGCTTCACTCAGTTCATCGGGGCCGCTCTAAAGAGTGGGAGTGCAGTGATTGTTATCGCGACCGAGTCACATCGGGACGGAATTCTGTTGAGATTGCATGCTCATGGCTTGGATATTAGTGCCGCGATTGAGCAGGGGAGATACATCTCCTTGGACGCTGCCGAAAGGCTCTCGACATTTATGGTCAATGGCATGCCTGATCCGGTCCGGTTCTTCAACGTCGCCCACGATCTCCTTCTGAATGCCGCAAAGGCTGCAAAGGGGGAGACCCCCCGCGTTGCGGTGTGTGGAGAAGGTGTAGCTCTTCTATGGGTCCAAGGTAACCCAGAGGCGGCGATTCGGCTCGAGCATCTTTGGAATGAAATAGTCAAATCATACGACGTGGATGTGTTCTGCGGGTACCCACTGGGCAGCTTTCAAGCCGAGCCAGACGGCCACATCTTCCAACGAATCTGCGCAGAACATTCAGCTGTTCATTCCCAGTGAAACAGACTACTAGGCGAGCTTAGAACATCAAATTGGATGTTCTTCACCCTACCGCCAGGAGGGAGTCAGTTCCTCTGAAAGGCACACGAGCGTGGATCGTAGTACCACCGCCGGGCTGTGACTTGATGGAAATCTCACCGCTCACCAAGTGTATTCGCTCTCGCATGCTGATGAGCCCGAGGCCGCGACGGTACATGGCGTCTTGCGGGTCAAAGCCAACTCCCAAGTCGCTCACGGTCAGTTGAATCTCTCCCTCTGTACCTTGCAGTTCCACTTTGAAGTGCCGCACGCCACTGTGCTTCACCGCATTCTGCAGAGTTTCCTGTAGAACTCGGAACAGAGAAAGCGAGATTTCCTTGGGCACACTTCGCGGTATGGCCGTATGGCTGAAGTCAATCTCTACCTTCTGTTGCTCGGACAACTCTTTGCAGAAGCTCTTGGCCGCCGCCACAAGACCCAGATATTCGAGTTTTGAAGAATGAAGGCGGTGCGACAGCGCCTGAATGTCCACGGCGATGTCCGAGAGGCGCTGGCTGGCGTGATGGATGTGATCGTGAAGTTCAACTGCCGAGGGCGGAAGTTGTTGGTTCCATCGATCCAGCTCGATCGCCAAAAGTGCCATCCGTTGATTAACGTCGTCGTGTAGCTCTCTCGCGATCCAGGTACGCTCCTCCTCGTGGGCCTCAATCAGCTTCCGCCCAACGTCGGCAAGAGATTCCTCCGCAAGCTTGAGCTCGGTGACGTCTGTGGCCGAACCTATGTACCCCGCAAAAGAGTGGTCCGGGTTGAATCTCGGCACCCCGATATCCGAAAACCAGCGATATTTTCCATCGTGTCGTCGGACCCGATACTCCATTTGGAAGGACTCCCGCCGATCGAACGCCTGAGTGTACGTGTCCATAGATCTGTTTAGGTCTTCGGGGTGCACACTCTCTACCCAGCCGTTACCCAGCTCGGCCTCAAGTGGCCGACCTGTGAACTCCAGCCAAGGCTGATTGACATACGTGCACAGCTTGTCCGTGCCGGCCATCCAGATCATCACCGGTGCTGTGTTTGCAACCACGCGGAAGCGCTCCTCCCCCTCACGGAGCACCTGTTCAGCTTGCTTGCGGTCACTGACATCTACCCCCATCCCGATAGCCCTCAGCATCTTGCCTTGAGCGTCAAAGAAGGCGCGACCGCTCTCCTCCAGCCAAGTGACGCTGCCGTCGGGACGTAACACACGATAGCTGGTTTGATAAGTGGGACTTGCTGCGGTAAGCCCAGTCTCGGTAGTGGCTATATATCTCTCGCGGTCGTCGGGGTGGACTCGGGCAGCAAATTGCTTCCCAGTATCGTGCGCCGAGTCGTCAATCCAGCTAAAAATATCTGAACACTCTCCGGATCTCTCGATGAGATCGGTAGCGGGATCCCATTCGAACGCATACATCCTTCCAGTTTCGACCGCCAGGCGTAACCGCTCCTCGCTTTCGCGCAGATTGTCCTGCGCCTGCTTCCTTTCAGTGATGTCGCGAGCAATCTTAGAAGCACCAATGATTTTTCCTGTCGAATCCTTGAGTGGGCAGATCATTAAAGAGACATTGACTTTCTTCCCTTCCTTCGTGACACGGATCGTTTCATAGTGTTCAATGCTCTCACCAGCCCTCAACCGTTGCAGAATCTTGTTTTCTTCCTCCTGCAGCTCGGACGGGAAGATGATTGTAATCGGCTGGCCAACCGCTTCTGCTTCCGCAAAGCCGAAGATACGCTGCGCACCTCTGTTCCAACTCACGATGACCCCCTCCAGGTCCTTGGAGATGATCGCGTCGTCGGATGATTCGACGATGGTTGCAAGTCGAAGCCGCACCTCCATCGCTGCTTGCTCGCGGACAAGCCGCTCTCGTTCACTCTCGGCTTTCTCCCGTTCGGCGATGACCGCCGCCAATGTTAGACTCGACACCGAAAGGACCGCAAAGAACACATCCAACAGAACAGCATTCGTGAATGAGGTGTTCTGCGCGAAGGGCCCGGAGCCAAATGCGGTTGCTACAGTGGCTATGGCGGCGACAATCAGAGTCGACAACGCGGCTCCGCTCACTCCAAAACGTATGGCTGCCCAGATTACGAATGGGAGCACTGCGAAAGCCAATAAACGCAGCTTGACCGGAATAAGGGGCAGGTCGCCAACAACGATGATGCACACTAGCGCGAGAAGCAGTAGAAGCGCCGCAAATTCTGCGATGCGAACTCGACTGCGAATCTTCAGGAGATTCGGGGCGGTCAACACGAGGGGCGTTACCAACAGCACTCCCGTGCTGTCTCCAAGCCAATAGATTAACCAAGCAGAACCGATTCCCGTATACGCACGCACATGAGCTGCGTACAAGGTGGAAACACCGATTGATGCACTCACCATCGCGCTGCCCAACGCCCCTAGTACGATCAATGCAAGCGCATCGCGCAAACGCGACAGCGAGGAGTCAAACTTAGCTATGCGGCGGAGGAGGAACGCACCAATCAGTGCTGCAAGCGTGGCCCCGGCCGCCTGACCAACTGCGGCCACGTGAGGAACTGGACTCAAAAATGCAACGAGAAAAGCTGCGGCCGCGATCCCAACCCAAACCCGATACCCATAAAGTAAGAGCGCGGCAAGGGCGATCCCGTATGCAGGCCATACAGGCCCCAGGTTACTGCTCCTGATGTTGGCGGTGGCTTGACCGAGTTTGCCTGCAGCAAAATAGGCTACAAAGACAATCGTAATCTGGACGAGATACTTCCCGACCAGACGAGACGGGACTCTCAAATTCTCAGCGGCTTGGGCCATCTGGGCCTATCCTCCTTCGAGCGGCATAAGACATCTTCAGGGAGGAACAGCGGAGTGTGGCAGCAGCGATCACTTACGACATCGCGAGCCCCGAAGCCGCTTATACTCCCTCTTATCGATACGCGCAACCTAAAAGTCTTTTCGTCGACCACCGACGGGCAGTAAGAGAGCACCCGAGGCGCAGCAATTTATTCGGGGCATGCAGTGCGTAGCTATGGGCCAATGATAGATTCAGCGTTTCCTACTTGGAATCATGCGGACTGCGATCCTGAGAAGCGTCAAGCGACCTCGGATGTCCGCCCCTCTCCCCCGCACGCCGCTCTTGAGTAAACATGTGCGCGCAGATCGGCGTGCGGCGCGCGAGCTTACGCACGGCCATCAGTTAATACTGTTAACCAGTTCGTTACGGGGTGGCCCCGTTTTTCCCGCGCGCTCCACTACCCCGTCAACCCAAGGGTGGGAGGAGGGAAAGAGGCATGCTCAGAGCGCCGCTTAACTAGTAAACAGTAGACGCTGTGTGTTTTTGCTTGTGCGCTGGCGGCGCGCTCGCTTCGCTCGCGCTTTGAGTTGAGCTGTGCTGAGCTGACGTTGAGTTGACGTTGTGTTGGGCGCTGGCGTGGAGTGGAGTTGGAGCTGACGTTGTGTTTGAGTGGGCGTTGGCCCTTGGTGTTGAGTTGCGTGGAACTGAGGTGCTGAAAAACTCGCTGTCCAGAAATTCGCAGAAATTGCATCGCGTCAGGATGCTCTATAAACGACTTTCTCTGTTCGGCTAGACATTTTCTATCCCCCAAATTCCCCCCGATTTCTGAAATATCGTGATTACAACAGTCAAGAATTTCGATTGTGCAGGCGAACCGGGGCAAGGGCCGGTGGGGATAGCAGATCCTGCTATTGCAGCTTCGCGTACTCCCCCTTGGCTTGCTTCAGGATGGGGATGTCGGGGTCGGCGTCTTTCCAGAGGGTGAGGAAATCCTGATAGGCGATGCGAGCTTTGGCGGCGTCGCCTGCCATTGCATAGGCACGACCAAGTTGAAGGTGCGCCAATGCGCCTATGGGCTCATTTAGCACGATACCGCGATGGTCGAGGATTTGCTGAAATTCTTTTGCCGCTTCACTGCCTCGGTGCGCCGCAAGATACGCTTCTCCTCGCACATAGACAGGATACAAATTGGGCCAGTTATAAAGGCCAAGCGCAGCCAAACCAAGTTCATGCGGAGCAGTGACCTCCAGAGTATCAAGCGCCCGCTGAGGGTTTGAGCGGTTCAATGCCAGCCTTGCGCGAAGAGTAGGAAGGAAATTGAACTGTACGACTGTGTCTTCGTGGAAGCGCGCACTAAAATCGTCCTCTAACCCCTGTGTCCTGTCCTCCGCATAGGCTAGGGCCAGCAATACTGCATAATACTTATCTCGTCCACCTGAACGTGCTTTCGCCAGCGCTTGCCGTTGTCCAGCTTGGGTTACATTGCCAAACAATCCTTCTCGTAAAGCAGCCACGGCCTCGTAAGTCGCCGAAGTTTCGACGTCCCCTGCGCGCTTGGCAGAATTTGAAGCCCGCCGTGATAGCTCACGGGCTCTTCCAAGATGTCCGAAATACGCAGCCGTGTCGGCCTCTAATGCTAACAGCAAGTCTTCTTGCCCCTGTTTGGCAGCCGAAGCGGCCACTTGCCGCCCCATTTCGGCGGTGTCATTCCGATAGAAGGCAATCGCATAGAGAATAGGCACAAGACTGGAGTCGAGGCCCTTTGCGTGCGCTTCTTGGGCTGTCGAGACAGCCTTCTCGGCTTGATTCAGCAACAAATATGTGTACGAAACTAATCGATAGTTAAGACCGTTGTGCGGCACAAGACGAAGGGCCTCCATGTCTTCTTTGAGACCAGTTTCATATTGTCCCAGTGCGTTTGACACGAGACCAAGGGCTAAATGGAAGTCGGGCTGACGTGGGTAGATCTGCTCGCCAAGCACCGCGCTCTGCCGGGCCTTCACGAGGTCGCCTATGACAATAAAATAGTAATCGAACTCAATATATTGTTTTTCCAGTTCACTCACCCCTTTGCGCAGGTCGAAGGCCTTTCGGATATTTTCTGCAGACAGTGCAGTTTCACCAAGAGCTTGATTCGCGCCGCCCATCAGGTCGTAAGCCGAGGCGAAATTCGGGTCGAATTGAATTGCTCTCTGACAAAAAGCCACCGCCGTGGCAGCGTCGCCCTCGAGGCCAACGGCCTTATCGCCTAAGGTGAAGGCTTGCAATGCTTCAAGTGATGGCGTAGTTGCTTGTTCGAGAGGTGTGTTGTATTTCTGCAGCGTGCTTAGGGATTCTCCGAGCTTCCCTCTCATGTCAGAGGCAACCTTACCAAGCGCATCAAGAACACGACTCTTGTCACCAACCTGCGCTTGCACGCTTGCCAGCAAGTCTCCGTTTGCGCAGCTAACAGCTTTGAGAATCAGACTATATTTGGTGCCAATCAGGGCAATCGAACCGTTCAGGGATGCTGCACTGCTGGTTCGTTGACAGACCTCCCGCGCAATCTCAGGCGTGAGCAGCGTATTGGTCGGTTGCCCCATCATGCGCAATGTCTGATGGATTTCCTCCTCTGATACAAGGCTCAGGAAGGGCGACTGCTCCAACTCGACCGAAAGCCCTTCTCTGAGCGTTCCGTCGAATACTGCGTCGCCAGTCGAATTGGCGAAATCTCCGAGAACGATGGTGTCTTTATCCGTGAGCCGCCGCGCTTGCCGCGAGCGCCAGAACAATCCGCCGGCTACCAGGGCCGCCACGGCAACCCCCGCGACTACGATCTTCCAAGCCTGAGTCGGCACTTTTCGATCACTGCTGCTGACCGGCGCTATGAACCTGTACCCGCGCCGGGGCAGGGTTTCGATAAAGCGCGGGCTTTCAGCCGAGTCGCTCAGCGTCTCGCGTAGTTTGTTGATCGATGTATTCAGGCTGTTGTCGAAGTCCACGAAGGTGTCGGCTGGCCAAATCTGGGAGCGAAAGTCTTCCCTGGTAACTAGTTCGCCCGGGCGCCGGATGAGGATGGCGAGGACGCGAAAGGGCTGTTCCTGCAGCTTCACCCGCAGACCTTGCTTATGAAGTTCCCCGGCACGCAGGTCTAACTCGAAAGCTCCAAAACGTAGAACTACTGGGGATGGGGTTTCAACGGCCATCTTTCCTCTCGCCCGTGGGGTAGGCGCCGAGTTTAACACGGTGCCAGAAGGCCAAAAGATGAAATTAGGTCACGTGGTGAGAGACTGAAGCTATGACACGTTAGGGGATTAGAAGTAATACAGCCTGAAACAAGCTGCCGTTTATTGATCCTTTCTAAGAACAGCCCCATGTTCTCGGCACCCACGGGGGTGCCCGATGAAACTGGGGACTTGGACGATCCTGCTTTGGCTGGAATTGGCTGGCTTGATGGCTTTGACTGCCTGGGCTCAGGCCCCAGGCGCGATGTCGATACCGATCAAGGTCAAAGATGGATTTCTAGTCGTGGCGAAGGGCTCAATCGGGCGCCTGAACGACCTGACCTTTCTGCTGGACACCGGCACCTCTCGCACGCTCGTAGATCCGCTCATCGCAAAACAGCTTCAACTTGAGGGTCCGGGTCACAAATTGATCGTCTTCGACCATGAGGTCGAGGCTCAGTTGGTTGTCTTGCCGGATCTGCGGCTCGGTGCAATCCACGCTCAGTCCCCTTACGTCATCGTCACGAACCTATCCAGTGTTGCGCAAAATTTCGGTCTCCACGTGGACGCCGTCTTAGGCACGGACATATTGCGTCTCGACAGCTTCAGCATCGACTACAAATCTGGGCGGATTTGGTTCGGTGATAGCGAACCGATGGCATCAACTGTGCCGGTCGAAGATGGACAGCCCTATCTGATCTTGAAAGCCAGAATTGACGATTTCCCAGTCAGACTGATGATTGACACTGGTTGTGACGACGTCGTGTTGTTTGCCAATCGTCTCCCCAGGGGCTTTAAGAAGGGCTATTTCACGGAATCCCGGGCATTGACCTTCGCGGAGAAAGCACCGCCAACACAAATCGGCTTCGGGAATTTAGCGGTTGGAACTTCTCCGGCTCACAAGGTGAAATTGAAAATCATCTCGACCGGAAGCAACGATATGGGGTACGACGGTATTGTCGGATTGCGGGCGCTCGGCGCATCGCGCATCCGGTTCAACTTCGGGGAAATGACCGTCAGTTGGAAATAGCGCGTTCCTCGCCCCAGGCGATAGTATGGCGTAGCATCGCGATCACACATTGACCCGTAGCGACCAGCCCCTGCTGCGGGCGGGACCTTCCCGACGTTATCTCTGTGAATCCTTCCCTGCGTGCCTGGGCCCCTGTCACGGCGGTCCCGTAGAGTGCACCTGCCTGTTTCTTCCTCCACGTCATCGGCCTTCCCCCGTACACTATCGAGGTCGGCTTCCCGCGTTTCCCCGTCAAAACGATTTCGTGACGGATCGCCTTTTCGAGACTGCAGCCATTTCGTTATGTTCAGGCCCTCAGGTTTGCTCGCCTCCCCGATCGTTCCTACCGCTGCAGTTTATCGCTGCAGGGCAGCCGAGGCTTTTACGTCCGAGCTGAACATGCTTCGTTGCCTCCGCATGCATCGGATATGCTAACCACCTGCCCAGGCAATTGGTGGTGTGGGGACTTACACCCCACTAGATTCACAGCCTTGTCGGCTGCTCCAGTGTAATCGCGATTTATCGACAGCCACTCACGAACGGTCTTTCCGATCATGTTTGGAGCCTAGAAGAGATCGCCCTTCTCGCCAACTGACAGGACTATCCGTCTATCGAATAGATCTTGTGCAACGACACACAAGATAGAATCACTCCCGCAAGCAGGATCGAAGAGCGCACCCAATTCATCGCGCTCCACGATGCCCAAGTTTCCCTGAGAAGTGTTACATCGTTGAGCTGTGCCGCCCTGAACATGATCTCGTTCCGCGGGTAGAAGTACGCGAAGGTCATTACATCCGTCAAGACGTACAGGACGAGAGCCGCGGCCAGGCACATGCGGATGGGAGACGATGATTTCCAAAACAAGACCAGCACAGCGAGTGCCAGCACTTGATTCAAAGGAGACAATATCCGAAAGAAATTCGCCGGACTTACCGTCTTGAAGTATTCCCTCGCGGCTGCGATGGACCCCGGAATATCGCTGCCCCATGACTTTGCGTCTACCAATGAGGTGTAGACATTTGCAAACATCAGTCCGCTGGCAATACTGATCGACGCAAACAGCACGATTGTCTTCATATTGGTTTTTTCCTTGGAGTTCGTAAAAACGCTAACTGTGACGATGGATGAACAGATGGGATGAGAAGGTCGATCCCCGATCACGGATGGCGTTAAGCTAGCGGTGATCAACGCACTCAACGTGCAATCACATGAAAAAGGAGATCGACCTTGAAGAAGCATAGCAAGTCTTCGCAGCGGAGTGAACCAACCTTGAAGCGGACGAAAGCGCGAGGTCCAGTGCAGCGAGATGTGAAAGAAGTACTCGCGGAAGTCCTGGGAAAGTTGACGGGAAAACTGGATGCGCCGGCGGTGTCGACGAGCGCAAAAGAAAATCGCAGGGGAAACACGGTTGGCCCCAATCGAGATCGTCTGACGGTGGGAGTGGATCTGGGGGACCGCTGGAGTCAGTACTGCATTCTTGGTTTGGAGGGAGAAACGCTGGCCGAAGGACAGTTGCGGACAACGCAGGAAGATGTAAGGGAGTTCTTCCAGGCATTGACCGTGGCGCGGGTAGTGATCGAAGTAGGAACTCACTCGGCTTGGGTGCAGGACGTGATCACCGAGTGGGGACACGAGGTGCTGGTGGCCAACCCGCGGTTGATGGAAGGGTCGAAGCGTCGCAAGCGGAAGAGCGATCGCATCGATGCCAACAAGTTGGCACGATTGGGGCGGGTGGATCCGCAGTCGTTGTACCCGATTCGGCATCGCAGTCGGGAAGTGCGCCAGGATCTGGTGGTGTTGCGAGCCCGGGACGCCTTGGTGTCGGTGCGGACGGAGTTGATCAACACCACGCGAGGACTGGTGAAAAGTATGGGCACACGACTGCCGCGGTGTTCGAGTCCGAGCTTCGCAGAAAAGGTAAAGGATGCGATTCCGGTTGAGGTACGGGAAGCGCTGCTGCCCTTGGTGCAGTTGGTAGAGACGGTGAATGATTGCATTGCGAGGTATGACCAGAAGATTGAAGAGCTGGGCCAGAAGAAGTATGGACACACGACATTGCTGCGACAAGTGAAAGGGGTGGGCCCGATCACCTCTCTGGCCTACGTATTAACCCTGGAGGATCCGCAACGATTTAGCAGCAGTCGCGAGGTCGGGCCCTATCTGGGGCTGGTGCCGAAGCAGGAAGACTCGGGGGATAGTCAACCCCAGTTAGGAATCAGTAAGACCGGAGACCGAATGTTACGACGGTTGCTGGTGGGGAGTTCGCAATACATGTTGGGAGCCTTCGGACCGGACACCGACTTACGGCGGTACGGATTGCGATTGTGTGAGCGCGGAGGAAAGAATGCGAAGAAGCGAGCCGTGGTGGCGGTGGCACGAAAGCTGGCCGTCTTGCTGCATCACCTGTGGGTGACCGGGGATGTCTATGAACCGCTACATCACACGGGGGCAGAAACCAGGACAGCACAAGCGGCGGCTGCATAAGCCGGATCCAACAATGTTCCATAAAAGTTAACCGACGCAATCGCGAAAAGACAGGAATCCAGTGAACAGAAGATCCTTTGATGACGCGGAGGCCGATTCGTTATCGGAAAGGTTTGCAGCAACGACATCCACTCGCCTTGTTCGGGTGACTGCGGGTAATCGCCAGATCCTTGGAGATCGCTAATCAGATGGCAGCACCCAACCAGCCAGGCCCCGTCACGGTTGTGATGGGGCCTGGTTTGAGATCGAACCCCAACGTGCACCGGGCCCCATGTGGCTCCTTGAGAGTGCGGATAGAAGCCGGGTAAGAGTGGTGGTTGCAAGCAAGACTTTGAGAAACGCAATGGGTACGAAGCGCCGATCAATGTACTTCTGTGAACGAACGGGAATGATAGAGGCAGACAGTTCGGAAGCATTGCGGAAGGCGTGCCAATACGAACTGAAAACCGAATCCACTAAGGAACGAAGCCCAACTGAACTGCGTTGCGCTTCGTTCCCAGCTCGATTGTAAGTGACGTGGGGAGCTGTCAAGGGTCGAGATGAACGCCCCCTGTTCGGGGGCGCCCTTGACAGCTCCCCACGTCACCACCGGAGGGTTATGCAGATGGAAAGCAATTAATAAGGAAGGCCGCCACGTCGGCCTTGACTTTTATGACCTTCTCATAGAAGGCGATTACACTCATCCTATGAAAGAGGATGTCAAGAAAAAAAGATTCTCCCCGCCCCTCAGGAAGATGCGGGTGTGGTGACTTGCATCCAGCCCGACCTTATCCCCCGCCTCATCTTTATCCATAGAGGGGTTGTTGGTTTGGTGGCTTTGGCCCGCCGCAGATTCGAGCGGCGATGCCAGCCCCAGTTGCTTGTCCCAACTCAACGGTTTCATGAAACAGTGGCGCTCGAAAGCCGTGTTCTCTCCCAGAGTACCAGCGGTAGTGCGAAGCCGACTTGTAAGCGAACCAGACCTCACGTTCGGTGATTCTGATCACACAGCTAAGTGAGGGACGCCGCTGCCCCGAAGCTCAGATTTAGAGATATTTGCGTCGCGATGAAAGAGTTAACTCTTGATAACGCCCAAGGTTCTTCGAAACCGGTCCTTTTTGATCAAACTTAGCTGCTACGTGAGTGTGACAGTTTCCTGGGGCCCTGTCTTAACACCTCTGTGGAGGAGGCAGTCAGATGCTCAAGCGCCATCAGATAACGGTAATACTCTTCTTCTTAGTGCTAATGTTGGCAGTGTTCACCAGCGTTCCGGCTCCGGTCGCCGCAGGACCGAAACTGGGCAAGCCAATCTATGCGATTCCGGCATTCTCGCGGCAGTACGGCACGTCGTGCAGTACCTGCCATGTAGACTTTCCCAAGCTTAACGATTTCGGCAAGGCCTTCAAGGACGCCGGATTCAAGTTTCCTAAAGATGACGAGACCTTCATCAAGGTTCCGCCGGTAATGCTGGGATCCCCGGCGCAGAAGGAACTGTGGCCCCATACCATATGGCCCGGAACTATCCCGGGATTGCCGCCCATCGGACTGCGCTTCAACACGTTCCTGCAGGTGGTTGGCAGAAACCGAAATAACTTCAATTTGCAGACTCCGGGCGACCCCACCGCTCCGTTTATTCCTCGTACAGACTTTCAGTCTGGACTGTTCAGTATCTTCATGGCGGGCAACTTTGGGGATGACATCGCCTTCTGGGTGGACGATGACATCAGTGTTGGCGGATCCGGTGCTAACGGTGGTTTAGGGGACGGGTATCTGAAGTTCGTGAACATTGGCCGCCACCTGAAGCTGCCTACCGATTCGCTTAGCCTGCGAATCGGACAATTCGAACTGGACTTGCCCTTCAGTCCCGCGCGCAGCTGGAATCTGAGCGGTTGGGACATTTACGACCAAGGCAACGTTTCTTCGGTGAACTCGATCCTGGGTCTGCCCACTGTCAGCAACTCGTTCGCGATGTCGAATGCGGCTCAGGGTGTGGAGTTCAGCGGCGGCCACACCTATCGCGGCTATCACTATTCGCTGGCTATCGTGAACCAGAACACCAGCGGAGGCGCGGCAACAGGAAACAACGTTCCACCGGAAGTGGCTTATACGTCAGACTCCAACTTCAAAGATATTTACGCCCGCCTTTCCTACCGCTTTAACCTCGAACGTGATCCGGCCAGCCGCAACGAAGTCCAGGCGGCAGGCGCCAGCGGTCCTCGCGATCACACCTACCTTAATCTGGGGACACTCTATTTCTATGGACGTTCGGTGCAGCGCTTCCAAGGTCAGGATAATGCGGGTCTTGCAACCGTGCTGACGGCGCGTGAACCGTTCTATCGCGTAGGCGGAGATTTCAGCTTCAACTATCACGCCTTCAACTTGTTTGGACAGTACCTGTACGGCCGTGACCAGAACCTGCTGCCGCTGCTGCCCGTCGGCTTTCTGCCACCACCCACCGGCCTTCTTAGGGGAAGTCCGGCCAGCTTCAGCGGCGGCTTCCTCGAAGCAGACTATCTGGCGCTCCCCTGGCTGATGACCATCATGCGGTGGGATGCCGTGCACTCCACTGCCGATCTAATCAACGGCATCGGAGCGACGCCCGACACCGACATCGGATCGTTCGTGTCGCCCTTCCGAGCCACAAGAAATCGCTTTACGCCCGGAGTGCAATTTCTGATTCACGCCAATATCAAGGCGTCTTTCGAATACCAGATCCGTCCGCAGCAGATTGTGTACGACCCCACCACCGGGACGGTACTTACTGGTCCGTTTCGTACCAACTCGGCCATTGCAGGACTGGAATTCGTTTACTAGATCGGGAGGCCAAGCCTCCCTTACTTTAGCAAGGAGAAATATGAAAAACATCGTGCTGATTCTGGCGATCTTAGTTGGACTTGCTCTGGCGTCGAGCGCCGGCACCATCAGCGGACAAGTCTCAGGAGTTGCGGGACCGTCGGTGGTTTATGTTGACACCATTTCAGGTAAGACCTTTCCCGCGCCTACGCAACATCCCGTGATCGACCAGAAAGGTTTGGTCTTCCAGCCACACCTCACGGCGGTCCAGATTGGAACCACGGTGGATTTCCTCAATAGCGATAGCGTCGCCCACAACGTCTTTTGGACTTCCATCGGCGGCAACAAGAAGTTAAACCACAACCTCGGCACCTGGCCAAAGGGTGAGAGGAAATCGTTCAAGTTCGACACCCCAGGCGCGGTGCCGATTCTTTGCAACGTGCACCCTGAGATGTCGGCTTACCTCGTGGTCGTTCCCACTCCTTATTTTGCTACTTCGGATCAAGCGGGGAACTACAAGATCGAAAATGTTCCAGACGGAAGCTACACCGTTATAGCTTGGCACGAAGGGGCCAAGAATCAGTCCAAACCCGTGTCCGTGTCTGGTGACACCAAGGCGGATTTCACTCTGAGCAAATGAAGAAACGGGAGTGTGGGAGCGAAGGCGCACTGGGCTCCCTCCAAAGGCAGAATGAAAGCTGGTCAATCATGTCCTCGTCAATCACGTCGATGAAAGCCTTGACGGCGATTCTCGCACTACTCTCACCGTTGGCCGGCCAAGCGGTTAGGAATAAGGAAATCCCGGTCACCGCGGTAAAAGGCGAAAGCTGGATAAGCCATTTGCATAAGAGATTCAGCGACACCAGCATGGGGAAGACTTACCATTCCGGCCCGGTGGCACCCATGCCAGGAGAGAAATCCAGTAGTGGGCAAGAGAAACTGTCACTCGATTTTGCCGCCCGAACCATGGCGCTCCACGGGGCTGATGTCTACCGTCTGAATTGCCGGGGATGCCACGAAGAGTCCGGTCACGGCACTCCTCCGGAAATCAATTCTGTCATCGATCCGGTCCGCGCGACGTCGGCCGAAGTCATCATGGCGAGAATGAAAAAGGCCGGTATGAACATGACCCGGGCGAACGCGACGCTGCTGGCGAAGCAGTCCAATGCGGCGTTGCTGGACCGCTTTCACAAAGGTGGTCAGGACATGCCACCGTTCCCTCAGCTGAGCGAACCGGAGATCCGGGCTTTGCTCGCTTACCTGAGACAGCTGGCCGGCGTTCCAGGTGCAGAAAAGGAACAAGTAGGGATCAACGAGTCGCCCGCTCATGTAGGCGAGCAAATCGTAAGATCGACCTGCCACATCTGCCACAACGCGGTCGGTCCGAATCCCAATCCCCAGGAAATTCTGGAAGGCGCGATCCCGCCGCTCAGTACTCTTACGTCGCGGACGAGCCTGCCTGATTTTGTTCGAAAAGTCACTGCCGGTAATCCGATCAGCATGGGCGTGACGGCGATGCCTTCCCGAGGAAGAATGCCGGTGTTTGACTACTTCAGCGAAGACGAGGTGGCGAACGCGTACTTGTACCTTACTCTCTACCCTCCGCAGGAATAGGAGATCTGAATGAACAATACCTTCTATGTTTTGACTGAGCCTGCCGCCAAAGTCAGTGTGCCAGGAATGATTTATGTGCAAGAGTAAGCTACTCGCGCTGATCTTCGTTGTGGTTGGCTGTCGTGCATCGGCACAGGTTCTCACGCCCGTTGAGATCAGGGATCCAGATCTGCGCTCGTTACAGCAGCAATACATCAATGATTTGAAGGTCGTGGGTCAGGATATTCAAGCACTCCCGCTTAAGTATCGCTTTTATCTAAACCGCAAGTTGGATCTCGACGAATCGCAACAACAGAATGCCGATCAGAGTTCCATTCGATTTGATCGCTACAACGGCAAGACTGTACTGGCACTCACGGGCAACTACTACGCTGCCTACCCCGAAAAGATTGCGGCGGACCAGCGGGCCCGCAGCACGTTTCTGAATGTGGTCATGCCGATTCTGAAGTCGGAGGTGCCGCGCTTCCAGGGAAATCATGAGGTACAAGGCTATGCCCTCGAGATCTCTCATCATGTACTCGGGAACGTCATGGGGGTAATGGTGGAAAGACCGGAAAACCTTATGGTGTATTTGCCCCAGAGCGGTGCTCTCCAACTTCTGGGTTCCAGGGACGAGAACGTCCAGCAAGCGGGGTTGATGCAGGGTCAGGTTTTTCTCAACGCACAGCCGGTCAATATTTGGCTCAATGGAGAAGGCCCGCAGCCGGCGGCCGGCTCGGATCCGACTTTGAGCTCGGCCGAACGTGCGGAGCCTCTCGCGGGAACTCAAATCACACAGACCGGCGTGGGCGGCAGCGGGCGAGAAGAGTTGAGCACCGCAGCCCCTTTAGTTGCAAGACCGAACGATATCGTCGTCCCGCCGATGCGAGACGCATCACCGACGGCCCTGGCGCAGTTGCAAGCTTCCAGTCAGGAAGTAGTTGCAAAACTTGTGAAAGAGCTGGATCCAGAGGCACACTTTGTCGCCTACGCGTCGCCAGGCTTTGTGGCTTTCCGCCAGGGAATTTATCTTGAACTTTCGCTAAACACGACTCTGCCCGAGTCCGCGGCCGGATCGCGATACAAACTTGCCGCGATGGCATTTGATGACCACGTGGCGCATCTGATTCGTCCGACACTAACCTATTTCAAAGGGGAGTCGAGGTTTGATGGGATTAGTTTCAGCACTACAGTGCATCTGGCCAGCCGATCGCCTGCAGCCGGCAAGACTGAAGCCGTGGAATTCTTTTTCCCTTTCACGGCATTGCGCTGCTACGAGAAATACGACTGTACCGGCCAGCAACTCATCGACACTGGCGTGGTGCTAATCAACGGAGAGCGCGTGGCCCTGAATTTGCAGATAGCCGAAAGCGCTGCTGGCCGCTGATGCCAAAAGGTCTAGCCGGAATAGGTGGTTCATCGGTCTGCTTTGAACACGCGAGGAGAGTCAAGAAGGGAAAAAAGTCGAAGGTCACAACGATCAGGATCGCGCTGGTCAGTGATTTCAACTAACCTCAGCCAGCTAAAGGTCTAAGCTGCTCTCGGCCTGACCAGGTCTGCTTCTGTTTGTAGCCAATCCTCTAATGCGTGCCCATCCGCTCAGCCGCGTTTCTCATAGAGCTTATAGGTACGACGCCGGATTTCAGCCGCGAGTTTTTTGTTTTTGGCCAGAGCACGCCAACTCAACGCAGTCCCAACTCAACTCCGCTCCAACTCAACCCGTCACCAGGGCGCGTCAACTCAGCTCAGCTCAGCCCATCTCAGCGCGAGCGAAGCGAGCGCGCCCGTGCGTCTAGATCAGCGCAGCACAAGCAGCCGGAACAGGGCAAACTGAAGTGTGTACACGTACGCATCGTATACACACTAACCCGTCAAACCAAGGGTGGGGTAGTGTATACAGACGGCAAAATGCTCCCTCCTGGATTCTGCTCGGCTGGGGGTTGAGGGCAGCGGGTTGTGCCTGAAACCCATTCAAAGGGTCATTGAGTGTAATCGCCGAGATAGGGATCGTAATATTCCGGTGTGAGTGGGGGCGCGTTAGGACTGAAATGCAAAAACCCGAGCTGGATCGATATTCCGCAAATGATGCGGCTCAATGTCAGCACGTATAACGTCCTTAAAATGCTGGCTCAATGGCAAAAAGCCCGTCCTTACAATTTCCTCCTGCTGCCGATGGTTGATCCGTTGTTCGGATATGCATTTCATCGACGATCAAACGAAAAAGTTTTGCTGGTATGTCCTTTTTCGTCCCATCAAGAACGCTGGCTTGGCCTGGAATGCATAAACGTCCACGATGGCAAGAAATACAAAATGCTGGACTGTAAAGACACTAAAGATATTTCCTACAATGTCGTATTTCCATCGCAGTTTTCCCGTCTTCTAATCGACTATCAGGAACATCCGGAAGCCAAGAGTCTGGCACCCGATGGGACACCTTGCAAAGCAGATACGCGGGGACTTCTAAAACGCACTCACGTAATCGCTGGCGAATTTCGGTATATCGGCAAAGAAACGGATCGAAAATGGGAGGAAGGCGATGAAATTAGTATTGTGGAATTTAAATCGACGGAATACGGAAGGTTCCGAAAAGTAATTGCGACCGAAGAAATAGAAACTAAAATCCTTGAAGTTGGGATAGATAAATGTACTCGCGAGAGTGGATTTGATCGAAAGAACTTTATTAGGAAATTGGTACGTGGATTACCTGTTAAACGTAACTCGTATCAGGGGTTCTTGCGCTGGCTCGAAACTCGGAAAGATAGTCAATGAGTGGCATAGGGATACCTATGCGCGCCAGTGCTAGGGAACGCTCTCCTTCGTAACGCATGGCCGTCAACCAATGTTACGTTGTTACTCTGCGCTAGCGCCGTTGCGGATTGCGTGAAGCTGCCGAATCGGGAGGGGCCACAACTCGATCCCATCCTCGATTCAATCCTCACGGTCCATAACAATCCTCGGATTCCAAATGACGGGGTCCGGGATATTCCGCTCGGAGTGCCGCACGACGAACCGCACCATATCTTGAGCGGACGCTACGGTCTCCACCTCGTGCGAAAGTCCCTTTGAGTAAAAAGGTGGGACTTCGCCCCATCCGCTCTCAGGCCATATTTGCTGGTCGTTGTGCAGGATCCGGGCCCAGCCAGGCCGACCATTCTCCGCACTCGGGTCCTTGTGTATTGACCCGAATATGCTCAGCTTGCCTTTGGCGGGTACGACAAAAGTTCTCGCGACATCCGATTCCGCTCCCGGTTGCATCCAAATGCGTCCGATCCTCGCCAGCCCCGAGCCTACCCAATTCCCCTCATCTCCTCCACACTCCCATCTCAAACCTCGGAATTCTCCCCCTTCCACGGACTGTTCATACCTCCATTGTTCGCCACCCTGGGCCGAGCTGAACCCGCCGAGAGCTTCATAACTCTCCGGATCGCCCACCGCTGCTTGAGCCAAAGCCAATGCACTCCTGTTTTCGTCTCCATCAACGGTCCGCACTTCATAGCGATCAGATAACCGATTCCTAGCACTCTCCTTGTAATCGAAGAAGAAGGTGCCTTTGGCTGACTTTCCTAGGACGGTCCCATTTCTCAGGACTTCATAATACGAAATCCAATTATTATCCCGTCCAGGTTTCCAACCGATTTCGATCCCCTGGACTCCGAGGTTAGTGCCCAATCGCTTGATTACGTCTAGAGGCGCAGTGGGCGGTATTTTATCCAGGCCCGACCCCGGGCGGTTGGGGAGGTTAAGGAAAATGAGTTCCCCGGATTCCACGCGCCCGAGCTCAATACCCCGCTCCATCAGGTCTTTGCCTGCCCTACTTGCCTGATACCTGGACTTCGCACAGCGCACGTCGTAGGAGGCCTCTGCGACTAGGCCTTTCGGTTTAATAACCACGTCCTTGCCGGGCGCCGGATCGAGCCGGATCGGCGCTGCCAATTTTGCGTACTTGAACCCCAAAGAGTCGATGCGCCCTTGGCGCATGTCAAGGTCAACCGCGCCCAAGACCTCACCGTCCTCGGCTCGAACCACCATCAACGTATAAGTCCCTTGGCTGTTGCCATCCGCATACCGACCGATTTGTCCCCCTTGGTTGCTGCCACCAGCATACTGACCCAAATGAGTTATGAAGATCGGGTCTTTTCTTGTCTGGATCGCCATGCCAAAAAAGTGGTCTTCAACTGATCGCTGACCGCCCAGGCTGACAATGCTTGTAACGTAGGAATCCTCGCCCGCGCCACTTTGATATTTGAAGTTCAGCGGTCCGTACATCTCCCCGGAAACCCCATAGTAGCCATAAAGGCCGTCCGTCGGATCTTGGTAAATACCGGTGTCGATTGTGGCCACTCCCGTTGTTAATACTGTGCACATTACGTCAGGGACTCCGTAATATGCATCCTTGCCGGAGCCTCCACCGAGGACGGGCTTACTGATGACGTAGTAGGTTGGTCCTGTTTTGGCGTGCTTGGTAATGATGACACCCTTAGACCCATCCCGATTCATCCTTTGGAAGTACCAGATCGGGTCATCGTTTGTTACCTTCGGGCGGAAGACGTGACTCCAACGACCGGCCACGCCTTCAGAAACAAAGTAATGGTAAAGGTCCCAATCTTTCCGAACGGCTTCCACGTCCGGTCCGTCACCTGGGTCACGGGACCAGCAGGGGTCCATGCAAAGTTGCGTCCGGTCACTCCCGGGATCGTAGTAAATGTGCCCGAAGTCCGTTACGTTATGCAGCTTGTCCGGCGGCACCAAGAGCGACGTATAGTAGTTGCTGTAGGGTCCCACGCCCCCGTCGGTGTATTCACCCGAGTCAGAAAAGCGGGCAAGGTCGTAGCTGATCCATCGTCCACCTCCGGAACAGGTATCGATCGCGCTTCCCTTGTGGGTTTCTTTGAAACTTCGCAGTAAACCGCGAAAGTTCTGATCGGACTGCAAGGAATCCGTATCGTTGGCGCTGGCACCGGGGGCGGCATCGTAGCGCCACTGAAAGTCACCCCACGCAGCCACGCTCTTATCCAAGGTTTCAGCTTGCCAGTCGGCCGTCGCCTTGATGGACTGCTCGAAGACGTCTTGTCCAGGAATCAGCCATTCGGGATGTTGAAGCCCAATTTCTGAGTCGCGTGTTGCCAGAAAAATTGGATACCACAACACCCACTTCATTCCATGCTTGGCCAAATAGTTGGTAGTCAGCCTCCAATCCGGGCCGTTCCAACTGCCCCACCTGTCATACCAACCTGCATCATCCCACAAGATGTCGCCGCCAGCTTCTCGCATCAAATCCACATGGCGGAGGTCCAGCGCTAGCCGCCTGCCCCAGTTATCGCCGCACGGAGTCCCTCCTGCACCCACCCATGGGGGTGGAAAATCAATTCCCCAACGAGTTTTTGCGAAGTAGTCCGCATTCGTAAATTCCCACATGTACTGGTATTGCCAGTCCAAAAGAAAGTTCCCCATGACGTCGATGTCGCCTGTGAACACTCCGGCAAAGGCCCTCGGAGTTTCGATGATCTCGCCTGGCTTTAAATCCTTGCTGTAGCCAGCTACACTGATAGAGAGGTTGACCGGATTCCCGCCGTAGTTGCCGGCCTTTAGAGTCCAATGGCCCAGGTAATCCCATCCAACCATGACACCGTCTTTTGTTTTCGTATGGTGGATTGACAGCAACGGCAGGTGGGCACTATAGCCCCCGCCTCCAGGTACGTCAGAAACGTCACGTGAATCGAAAGTTCGCGCGTAATCTCGTGTCATACGGTCCATCTTCAAGAGCTGGCTGCCGTTGTAAGCACCACCACCGGTCATGTAAAGGAGTTCCAACTGGTCGACATCTTTGGAGAGTAGATGACATTCCAAAAATGAAGGGTTACTAATATGAACCTCCTTTTCGGAAACGTTGGATATCGTGACCCACTCGCGGATGATCGGCGTTGCGGGGTAAAGGACGTAGTGCTTCGTCACCTCCAATGGACCGTATCCCAGGGTCAAATCTAGTTGCAATTCACCTTGTGACAGTCGGTACGAATGTTCACGCACCAGGGTCCATCCCCAGGTGCTCCCCGTAATTTCCTTTCCGTCCATAGTTAAACGGACTTCCCTTGAAACAAGACCATCCTCGATGTACTCCCTCTGAGAGATCTTGTTCCTGAAGGAAGTGAGCGCAAATCGACCACGATCCAGGGCGATCGTTTTTTCCACAGCCGAAGTCCCAAGGACCCAGCGGCTGTCTTCCCGCCGGATGTAACCGTCCCCACTCTCAAGGTGTGACGGGTCAGGCAAGAGCTGCTGAAACCCCAACAGGTTTCCGCCGACGCCGATAATTGCCGCTTCCAGAAATTCACGCCTGTCCATCCAATGTCCTCAATATGGCGTTTAAAACTCGCGAACGGTTCTGCCATCCAAGCCTTAGCTAAGGCGCTAACCGCCTGTCAACAAGGTTCAATACTGTGAACGTAACTTGGCCCCGACCGCGCGGAGGCATTCTGCAAATGTGATATGCTGAAGATAAGCGCACAGTCGACGTGGTCTATGGCCGCAAGGCCGGCATGGCTTTGACTCTTGATGTTTTTGAACCGGCCAGGAAGAACGGTGCCGCAATTGTTTTCATCGTGAGCGGCGGCTGGCTTTCAAGCCACGACGATCCCACCCTGCCGCATATCACACCGGAATTATTACGATCCCTATCTCGCACGCGGGTACACGGTTTTTGCTGTTATTCACAGCTCACAGCCTTTTTTTACGATTCCAGACATGGTGCTCGATCTGCAGCGGGCAGTTCGATTCATTCGCCACAACGCGGGTCAATGGGAAATCGACCGCGACCGGATTGCTTCAGCGCCCGGATTCCGGTTGAATGGTCGCTAGGCTTGATCGGAGATGTCTCGGGGCAGAGGCCGGAGTACGAAGTTGATGAACCCGATCCGAGACATCTTCGATAAGCAGGCTAGTCAAGATGGAGTGAACCGGTCCCGATGTGCTAGGCGTGGGTTACATTGTGAGTTGAGTAACTACAACGCAGAGCCACAAGCAGAAAGGAACCGGTTCTGTGAAAAAGGTACGATTTTTGGGTTTAGATGTCCATGCCGAGACGATTGCGGTAGCGATGGCCGAGCCCGAGGGAGAGGTTCGATCGTTGGGGATCATTCCGAATCGAGAAGAGTCGATTCGCAAACTGGTGAAGAAGTTGGCCGGCCTAGCAACTGCAGGCCTGCTATGAGGCGGGTCCGACAGGATACGTTCTCTATTGGCAACTGACCGCCCTTGGGGTGAAGTGCGAGGTGGTGGCGCCGACCCTGGTGCCGGTCAAAGCCGGGGATCGGGTGAAGACGGATCGGCGGGACGCCATGAAGCTGGCGCGCAGCTATCGGGCGGGGGATCTGACTGCAGTCTGGGTGCCGAACCAGGAACACGAGGCGCTGCGGGATCTGGTGCGCGCCCGCGAGGCGGCCAAGCAGGATCAGTTGCGGGCGCGGCACCGACTGAGCAAATTTCTGTTACCGTTTGTCAGCCGTGCGCTGGGGAGTGGCGCGGCGCATCGTGTGGGCCTGGATCATTACAATTCCAGCTTCCGGAGCGGCTGCTGGGCTGACTTTCTGGGTGATCCGGCTAGCCTATCCCGCCGCTTAGAAAGTTGCTGCTATTTCGCTCGTTGCTGGACAAACCTAGCAGGTGCGTGAGGCTGTGAGAGGGGGCCGCGTTAATAATCCGGCGCAACTCACCCAGAGCATCGCTCTCCCAGTTCCAGATTTGCTCCACTCCACTCCAGCATTTTTTTCTTTTTGGCCAGAGTGCCAGCGCAGCGCAACTTCAACTCAGCTCAAGCGCGAGCGAAGCGAGCGCGCCGCGCGTCACGGTGTCAGCGTCTGCCTCCTGATCCGGCGCAACTCGAGCAGCGGCGACAGCAGTCTGAAGTGTGTACACGTACGCATCGCATACACACTAACCCACCCTTGGTTTGACGGGGCTCGCTGAAGCTTCTCAGGATCGCAGTCCGCGCGATTCCAAGTAGGAAAAGCTGAGTCTATCATTGGACCCATAACATAGCTTCGCACCACATGCCCGAATAAACTGCTGCGCCTCGGGTGCTTTCTTACTGCCCGTCGGTGGACCGACGAGAAATCTTTCGGGTTGCGCCTGTCGATAAGAGGGAGTATAAGAACGGCTTCCGGGCTCGCGATGTTGTAGAGTGATCGCTGTTCTCGCACTCCTTCGTTCCAGCCTAAAGATTTGTTGAGCCGCTCGGGGAGGGATGAGACCAGGTGGCCCAAGCCGTTGAGAATGTAAGAATCCAGCCTCGTCTCGTCGAGAAGTATCTCGTCCAGACTACGATTGTCTTTGTAGCCTATTTTGTTGCAGGCAAACTCGGCCAAGCCACCGCCAACATCAGGAGCAGTAACCTGGGGCCTGTATGGCCTGCATACGGGATCGCCCTTGCCGCGCTCTTACTTTATGGTTATCGGGTTTGGGTTGGGATCGCGGCCGCGGCTTTTCTCGTTGCATTTTTGAGTTCAGTTCCTCACGTGGCCGCAGTTGGTCAGGCGGCCGGAGCCACGCTTGCAGCACTGATTGGTGCGTTCCTCCTCCGCCGCATAGCTAAGTTTGACTCCTCGCTGTCGCGTTTGCGCGATGCGCTTGCATTGATTGTACTAGGGGCGTTGGGCAGCGCCATGGTGAGTGCATCAATCGGTGTTTCCACCTTGTACGCAGCTCATGTGCGTGCGTATACGGGAATCGGTTCTGCTTGGTTAATCTATTGGCTTGGAGACAGCACGGGAGTGCTGTTGGTGACGCCCCTCGTGTTGACCGCCCCGAATCTCCTGAGGATTCGCACTCGAGTTCGCATCGCAGAATTTGCGGCGCTTCTACTGCTTCTCACGCTAGTGTGCATCATCGTTGTTGGCGACCTGCCCCTTATTCCGGTCAAGCTGCATTTCTTGGCTTTCGCAGTGCTTCCATTCGTAATCTGGGCAGCCATACGTTTTGGAGTGAGCGGAGCCGCGATGTCGACTCTGATTGTCGCCGCCATAGCCACTGTAGCAACCGCATTTGGCTCCGGGCCCTTCGCGCAGAACACCTCATTCACGAATGCTGTTCTGTTGGATGTGTTCTTTGCGGTCCTTTCGGTGTCGGGTCTAACATTGGCGGCGGTCATCGCCGAACGGGAGAAAGCCGAGAGTGAACGAGAGCGGCTTGTCCGCGAGCAGGCAGCGATGGAGGTGCGGCTTCGACTTGCAACCATCGTCGAATCATCCGACGACGCGATCATCTCCAAGGACCTGGAGGGGGTCATCGTGAGTTGGAACAGAGGTGCGCAGCGTATCTTCGGCTTTACGGAAGCAGAAGCGGTTGGCCAGCCGATTACAATCATCATCCCGCTCGAGCTGCAGGAGGAAGAAAACAAGATTCTGCAACGGTTGAGGGCTGGTGAGAGCATTGAACACTATGAAACGATCCGTGTCACGAAGGAAGGGAAGAAAGTCAATGTCTCTTTAATGATCTGCCCACTCAAGGATTCGACAGGAAGGATCATTGGCGCTTCTAAGATTGCTCGCGACATCACTGAAAGGAAGCAGACGCAGGACAATCTGCGCGAAAGCGAGGAGCGGTTACGTTTGGCGGTCGAAACTGGAAGGATGTATGCGTTCGAATGGGATCCCGCTACCGATCTCATCGAGCGATCCGGAGAGTGTTCAGATATTTTTAGCTGGATTGACGACTCGGCGCACGATACTGGGAGGCAATTTGCTGCCCGAGTCCACCCCGACGACCGCGAGAGATATATAGCTACTACCGAGACTGGGCTTACCGCAGCAAGTCCCACTTATCAAACCAGCTATCGTGTGTTACGTCCCGACGGCAGCGTAACTTGGCTGGAGGAGAGCGGGCGGGCCTTCTTTGACGCTCAAGGCAAGATGCTGAGGGCTATCGGGATGGGGGTAGATGTCAGTGACCGCAAGCAAGCTGAAGAGGCAATTTTAGGTATAGGCCGAAAGCTGATTGAAGCACACGAGCAGGAACGTACTCGGATTGGAAGAGACCTGCACGACGACATCGTCCAACGACTTGTACTTCTGGCTATAGAACTCGGAGGAGTCCAACAGGATGTCGCTGAATCAGCATCTGAACTCCGTACCCGAATAGGCACACTACAAAACGAAGCCACGCAAATAACGAACGATGTTCAATTGCTATCGCACGAATTGCACTCTTCGAAACTGGATTACTTGGGCATCGTTGGAGCGACGAAGAACTTCTGCAAAGAGTTTGGTGAACACCAGAAGGTGGAAATTGATTTCCAGAGTCATGATCTACCTACAGGTTTGCCAAGAGAACTTTCTCTTTCTCTATTCCGAGTTCTACAGGAAGCCCTGCGCAACGCCACGAAGCATAGTGGGATAAAACGCTTCGAAGTACGATTGTGGGGAAGCACGGGAGAGATTCACCTCAACGTCAGCGATCTCGGTGCGGGTTTTGATACAGAAACCGCAATGAAGAGCACTGGGCTTGGCCTCACGAGCATGCAGGAGCGCCTGCGGTTAGTGGGTGGAGAGCTTTCAATCAACTCGCAACCGAAGGGTGGTACCACCATCCACGCTCGCGTTCCTTTCAATTCAATCAGCGATTCTGCACGGGCGGCAGGTTAGAAATAGCGAGTTCGCCGACAAGTTCAGTAAAGGACTTTTACCGGGGATGAACGGCTGAATGCTCTGCACAGATTCGTTGGAAGATGTGGCTGTCCATCCCGCCCTGAACCTTGCCTACATCATACCCGCACAGAATATCTACGGCGTATCTCTTAGCTAGCTGGTTGCCGAGTTTTTCGACCTGAATCGCTGCCTCTGCGTTACCCTGTGTCCACAGGAGATGGCACATTTCTCCGAAAATCGCAACGCGGGCTTCTTTACCCTTAACCGCCTTGGCGGCTGTCGAAATGAGGTCACCTAACACTTTCAAGAATCGAACCGGATCAGGCGCGTCACGGAGCATGAATGTCGGGAGCGCGTCAGCAGCATCCAACGCGATGTATCTCCCCTCCTCAACAGCGGCATCCATGTCCAAGCCGTGTGCCTGCAATCTCAACAGAAGGCTATCCCGGTGTGACTTGGTCGCGACAACGACAGCCGCATTCCCAGCCTCTAAGGCAGTCCCGATGAACCGCGTAAGGTCATCAAGCAGACCTGCATCGGCAGAATAAAACACCACCTCGTGGTTGCGGGTGATCTCCGTACCCCGCTGGAGCGGTGCAACAGCGCTCCCGGTTCGGAACTCTTGGGAGGCTACTACGTTCGAATCTCGAACGAAATCATGTCCAGAAAATCTCTTACCGACAAACTGGTCGCCCCGAAGGACGGCGCTCACAGCTTCCAGTAGCTCGCTTCCAGCATCAGACTTGACAACGTAGCCAGAGGCTCCCGTGCCAAGCGCTTCCCGGACGATATCAGCGGACGATTCTTGGCTTACAAAAAGTATCTTGGATTCTGGGGAAAGCTTGCGGATTCGTCGGGCGGCTTCGATGCCATTCAGCTTCGGAAGGCCGATGTCCAGCAGGATCAAGTCTGGTTGCAGTTCCTCGGCTTTCTGAACCGCTGCTAGTCCGTCTGAGGCGATGTCAACGACCTGCAATTCAGGCGCTTTTTCCAGCGTCGAATAAATGAAGCGCCGAAACTGTTCGTGATCCTCCACTACCACAACGCGGACGGATGCCACGCGGAGCCAACCTTTCCTCGGTCCGACTACGCTTTCTGATCATCTTGACAGGATGAGCCATTATATTTCCTGCATCGCCATCCGCGTCAATCCCCCCAAAGTGCCACGACGAAGATTGAAAGCGGCCAGGGGGCACATTTCCATTTCCAGCTATGTTCTCACCACTCAATCGATCCATCCCGCTGACGCTGGCGCATCCAAAGCCCGCCTCGTTAACTGGTTTACTATCTCGACGAGTGCATATTCCATCCCGCTATGTTCTCACCCCACCCTTGGTTTGACGGGTTAGTGTGTATGCGATGCTTACGTGTACACACTTCAGCTGCCCTGCGACTGCTGCTTGTGCTGCGCTGGATCTGAAGCTAAACGCGGCGCGCTCGCTTCGCTCGCGCTTTGAGTTGAGTTGTGCTGAGTTGAGGTGAGCGACGCGTTGCGCTGGCGTGGAAGTGGAGCTGAGTTCGATGCTGGAGCTCGGGGATTGTGTGGAGACGTGTGAATTTTTGAGTTGGGCGAAGTGGGGCGTGGGTGAGCGCTTGCGAAGGGCGAGATTCCAATGTGACCCCTGCTGGGATTTTTCGGCTTGGCACAGTTGAGCAAAGCGGCGCAGCAATCGCGCTGTGGCTGCGATTTGTTAAGATTGCCGCACGTAGTGTTGCGGGGAGTCTTTCTGCGCAGTTTGCGGGGATGACCACGTGACAAATTCGTGTATCAAGAAGCCCGTTCAAAGCGATCCTCACCCGTTCTCAACTACTTTTCGTCCAGCGCCTCCGAATCCGTTGTAGCGGGTCCTGGGTTACTTCCCTTAAATTTCTGCTTGATGGATGACGATGGTAGAGAACTCACTGCACGATCAGCGTAAGCGAGGACGTCTCTGTGGTAGAACCCGAAGTCGCTTTCACCGTTAGGGCGTAGGTTCCTGCTGGGGTTCCATTCGGGTTCGGCTGCGGACCGCCTCCTCCGCCACCGCTTGTAGTGTGGCCGCCTCCACAGGAGACCAGAAAGAACAAGAAGGTCAACGGCACTAGCGAGAGAAATCGCCGCACTGACCGCTTAGGCACGCTCATTCCAGGCCAAACAATTCCCAGCACAGCTATCGTCCACAACCAAGGCAAGGGAGTGGAAGTAGGCAGATGAAGAGCGCCGATGGTGCGTGATGTGGTCGTCACTTTGACACTAAAGGTTACGGGGACGGTGGAGCTAAACGGTTCGCTAGTAGGTAGCGAGCAAGTTGCGCCAGTCGGCGTACCCGTGCAACTCAACGAAGCCGTCCCACTCATCCCGGCGCCTCCAATGGAAAAAGCGTAGGAAGCGGCTTGTCCGGCTGCGACCGTGGCCGAACTTGAACCTCCTGAGGTGATACCAAGGCCTATGGCGGGGCTGGTGCCGACGCCAGCGCCCGATAGTGAAATCGCTTGGGGACTCCCGGCTGCAGTGTAAACTACCGTCAAAGTACCAGTTCGGCTTCCGGCGACGGTCGGCGTGAAAGTGACGGCGATCTGGCACGTGCTTGAGGCGGCCACCGAAAGGCCACAGTCGTTCGTCTCCGCGAAGTCACCCAGAATAGAAATACTTCCAATGCTCAGAGGGGCTCCTCCCGTGTTAGTCAACGTAACGGTCTGGGGAGAACTGGTGCTCCCAACAAGCTCAGAAGCAAAGGAGAGTTGGGTCGGCCTAATATCGACCTGAGGGACGAAGGTGGTTCCAATCAAATTGATTGTGTGAGGGCTGCCAGGCGCGCTGTCGGTGATCGTGATGGTCCCGGTTCTGGTGCCAGCACTCGTGGGAGTAAAAGTGACGCTTAACGTGCAACTAGCTCCTGGTGGGAGAGAAACTGGACAACTATTGGATTGCGAATAGTCGCCTGCAACGACGATCCCGGAAATTGTAATGTTGTTGGAGCTGTTCGGGTTGGCCACAAGTATCGTTGCAGTGATCGATGTTCCGATGGCTACAGGATTCACGAGGTTCACAACTGAGGGAAAGGCCAGCACTGTCCCCGAAACTGGCGCAATTTTCAGGGCAATACCCTGGGTTGGCGGGAGGCCGGCGCCGCCGCAAATCGAATGAGGGACACAAAAACGAAAAGGCTCATAGGTTCCATTTTCGGCATTCACAATCGGAAAAGGCCCGCCTGTAGATCCCGAGATATAGATATTTCCGCCTGAGTCGACTCCTATGCTGGTGAATTCTTCATCACCAGAGCCTCCGAGCAAGGTTGAAAAAATCACTGTGCCGCCGGAAGCGTCGAGTACGCTGACATACCCGTCATCTCCGCCCGCGACGTTCTGTTGCAGCGAAGAAACGACAGGTATACTGGTTATTGGCGACGCCGCGCCGGCAATGTATATTCGTCGGTTCGAGTCAACTGCGATCCTAGTTCCACCGGACACATCAAACCCGAAATAGGTGGAGTAGAGCAGCGCGGATCCAGACGCGTTTAGCTTAGCAATAATGGCACTAGAATTGGAACCCGTGTTCTGCAGTGGATTCATCAGCGGGAATCCCGCACCGGCAATCCCAGCAACATAAGCATTGCCGTCGGTGTCCACAGAAATGTCGGTACCTGACGAGATGCCTGTGCCCCCGAGGAATGTCGAGTAAATCAGCTTCCCGGTAGAATCAAACTTCACGACAAATGCGCTGCCCGTTCCTGCAAGATTCGGCTGAAGCGCAGCGCTCGTGGGAAAATTCGGCGATTCTGTTTGGCCGGTAATATAGGCGTTGCCGAAGGAGTCGACCGCGATGCCATAGCCGATATCGCCACTGCTTCCGCCAAGGTATGTCGAGTACACGAGCCCAGTTCCGGATGGATTCAAGACGGCGACGAAGGCATCACCACCGCCTCCGCCGATCGCTTGGAAAGCATGTGCTGTGGGAAAATCGTTGGAAGCCGTGCTGCCGGTCAGATATGCGTTTCCAAGTGAATCGACCGCTAATCCTTGGGTAGAGTCGTTTCCGCTGCCGCCCAGGTATGTGGAGTAAACTATTCTCCCGCTGGCATCAAATTTCATTAGAAATTGCCCGGACAGCGCATTCGCCTGAAAGGCACCAGGGGTCGGGACGATGGTTCCTCCTCCTGCAACATAGCAGTTGCCTTGCAGATCGATGGCTGTTGCAAGGCCTACCCAACCGGAATCTGTCTTTGAATAGACCACGGAACCATCGCTCCGAAGCTTCGTTAGAACAGAGGCGACAACAACACAAACGTTTCCTGCGCTGTCCACCGCGGAAAAGGCAGGAGGTGCCCCCGCGTCACTAAGATAGGTCGAGTAAGAAAGGATTGGGTCCAGCAGAGCTTTAGGAGCTGCCCTGCCGTTGCCCGCCGTAGAAGCTTGGGCCTGTCCTTCAGGTACCCAAGCAAGAGCTATGAAAACAAAGAAGCAAAGAGCACAAACCCCAAGCTTTGATCGCATTTCTCTGACCTCCCCAGAAGAGGAAAACAAGGAGCCCTCGGCGACGAAACATGCGGATCTGTTCTTTTGCGCAAGGGGACTTGAATCTCTGGGTCGTAAAACGTAGTCGGAGTTACCATCTTTGAGCTCTCAGCGGGGGAAGGAATACTTGCTCAGATGCCTATCTATTCACCGAGGGTGTCTCCAGCCCTCGCTGGAAGGCTCTACCAATGCCTAACCCGGTCCAGCCCTGGAAGGATAGAAGCCTGAAGTAGCGCTTCATGATCTTATCACGCCAGCCACCGCGAAAACTGTTTCGGTTAAGTGGGCGCGTTACGCTCCCCTAAATTGGTGTTAGGGGTAATGTAGTAACCACAAGAATATCCTTTATTTATTTAGTAAACGGTTTTGGTGTGAGTTCTGGTGTCAGTTGGTTTTTCATTTCCGTGCGTTTGAGTGCGGTCTCGGACCGTTTGCTCTGTGGGAAGATTGGTAACCCGGCATAGTCGGTTGACTCCCATTACGTCGAGAATCAGTTTGGCCGACCGCCGTGTGTCGAGGCGTGGACGTAAGAATCGAATACGTAAGCGACGCCGAACTACCTGCGATGTCTTGTGACCAGCTAAAACGCTTTATTGTGGGCTCATCGTTCTCTGCTAAATCTTTTTAGCCGCCGTCGTTCGCACCGCCTCCTCAGCCTTCATCGCGACCCGCCCGCCGCACGCCGCACGCGCAATTACTCATCAGTTAATAGCGTTTACTCGAACGTTGCGGGGTGGCCCCGTTTTTCCTGCGCGCTCCACTACCCCGTCAAACCAAGGGTGGGGTGAGCATTATGTCCCCCTAAAGTTACTCCACCCTTCTCCTCCAACGGCAAAATGCTTCCTCCTCGGAAAACGAAAAAGCCTGGTGCGGAACTGGGGTAGCAAACGCGGGGCCCAATCGCTATTTCCCAAAATCCAGCGATACAATGTGGGGTGGGCACGCTCTGGCAGCATGATGGGGCGAGTGGAGCGCCTATGACACATGGAAAGCTATGCAATGCGAAAAGGGTTGGGGACCATCGTTCTGGTAGAGGACGATGCGGATATAGGACGACTCGTAGAACATCATTTGCAAAAGGCCGGTTTCGCTACTCGCTGGTTTCGGACAGCGACGAATGTAATACGTGAAGCCGAGAATCACCCTCCAGTCCTGTTCGTATTGGACTTAATGCTTCCAGGAATTGATGGCTTTGAACTTTGCCAGAGCATACGGAAACACGAGCTTCTGCGAGGACTGCCAATAGCAAATTCTTACTGCGAGAACCGGCGTGGCGGATCGCAGACTCGCCTTAAAAATGGGCGCAAACGACTACATCACGAAACCCTTTAGCCCTGCCGATTTGATAATGCGAGTGCGCGCACTGTGCCAAGATGGTTCTCTTTGAGATCCGAGTTTCTAAAGAGGTCCTGGTTTTTACGGGGTGTGAGTCTGTTACCGGGCCGTGCCAGCTTTTTTCCGCTTTCCGAATAACTTCGGTGAAGGCCGTTGACAGAGTTCTGAGTCGGGAAACGCCAGTTCCTTCAGAACAATTGGCCATCGAGGTTTGACGCTATACCACACCCGTGAGATAGTTGTGCGCTTCTGTTGCCGGGGATCCGCCAGGCACGGCAAAGCCCTCGAGGAGCTCCAAGTTTCATGATCCGTCTGATTCCGCGAGAAACCAAATTCTTCCGTATGTTCGCGGAAGTGTCGCAGAACCTTACTGAGGGTGCCCGTCTCCTCCAGGACATTCTGAAAAGCCCAGCCAACATGGGAAGCAGGCTCGATAAATTGCAGGAGATCGAGCATCGCGGCGATGACATGACCCACTCTATTATCACGACGCTGAATCAGACATTTATCACACCGTTCGATCGCGAAGACATCCACAGGCTCACGTCTTCACTGGATGACGTGTTGGACTTTGTCAATTCTGCCGGGGTGCGGCTCAGGCTGTACCGGATCGATGCGCCGCCACCGGTCGCCGCTGAGTTGGCGGGATTAATAGTGCAGCAGTCAGAAGAGCTGGCCAAAGGAGTGTCGCTGCTGGAGCAGAATCAGCGCGTACTGGAGCATTGCGTCGAGGTCCATCGACTGGAAAACGAGGCTGATCGCATAAGCCGCAACGCAATTGCTGAGCTGTTCGATGAGGAGAAAGACCCCATCCGACTCATCAAGATGAAGGAGTTATACGAAGTGCTTGAATCTGCGACGGACAAGGCGGAAGATGCCGCCAATGTGCTGGAAGCAGTGGCCTTGAAGAGCGCCTGATGGTCTTCTGTTTCGATACCACCCCGGCAAGGGGACCCCGCCGTTGAATACCGGACTGCTGCTGCTTATCATCACCGTGGCCGTTGCCCTGGCCTTTGATTTCTTAAACGGCTTCCATGACGCCGCCAACAGCATAGCTACCGTGGTTTCCACCCGCGTTTTGTCACCCAAGCTGGCTGTGATCTGGGCGGCCTTCTTTAACTTCGTGGCTGCATTCGTTCTCGGGACAGCGGTAGCCAAGACCATTGGCAAAGGCATGATCAGGCTGGATGACGTGACTCAGTACGTAGTCATCGCGGGCCTGGCCGGGGCTATTGTGTGGGACTTGCTCACCTGGTGGTGGGGTCTGCCGACGTCTTCGTCGCACGCCCTGATTGGAGGCTACGCGGGCGCAGCCATGACGCGAGCGGCATTGAACCACGGAGTTGCGCAAGCGTATTCCGTGATACTGCCTCATGGCTGGACTCTGACTCTGATTTTTATCGTGATCGCTCCCATCATGGGCCTGGTCCTCGCACTGTTGTTTTCTTCGGCAAGCTATTGGATTCTGCGTAACCGAACTCCTGGGCAGGTAGATAAATGGTTTCGGAAGCTGCAACTGCTGTCCGCGGCAGCCTATAGCCTGGGCCACGGAGGAAACGACGCCCAGAAGACGATGGGCATTATCGCGGGAGCGTTGTTTACCGCCGGATACATGACCCCGGATGAGATCACCCACGAATGGGGCCGCTACAAATGGTTCATCATCCTCTCCGCCCACACTGCCATCGCACTGGGCACATATTTCGGGGGCTGGCGCATTGTTCACACTATGGGATCGAAAATCACCAAGCTCAGGCCATTGGGTGGATTCTGCGCAGAGAGCGCCGGGGCTTTGACCCTGTTCGGAACGGCTCTGGCTGGTATTCCGGTTAGCACGACACATACGATCACCGGAGCAATTATTGGAGTTGGCGCGATCCATCGTTTGTCGGCTGTGCGCTGGGGCGTGGCGCGGCGCATCGTGTGGGCCTGGATCATTACAATTCCTGCTTCCGCAGCGGCTGCGGGGCTCACTTTTTGCATAATCCGGCTGGCCTATCCCGCTGCTTAGGGAGCTGGCTGCTGTCCCACTTGTTGCTAGAAAAACCTAGCAGTGCGTGAGGTTGTGAGAGGGGCCGCGTTAACAATCTACGCACGTAGTGGATGTGACGTGTTCAGGAAGCTAGGTATTGCAAAATCTTAGGGCCCTATCGACAAGTGCGCCGGCGCGGGAGATTGGGGTGGACCCAAGTGCATCCCGCCGGGGCACTTGCGATAGGGCCCTAAGATTTTTCGCCAACAATCCTCTTGAGATACCGCCCAACTCCACGTCCTTCATTGACTTGCCTGTCTCGACGACGTAAGATTTCGCGCCAGTGATCGGCCAAACCATTTCGCACTACCGCATCGTCGAGAAGCTCGGTGGCGGCGGCATGGGCGTGGTCTACAAAGCCGAGGACACCCGGCTGCATCGCTTCGTCGCCCTGAAGTTCCTGCCCGATGAGGTCGCTAGAGATCCTCAGTCCCTCACCCGTTTCCAACGCGAAGCGCAAGCCGCTTCTGCTCTGAATCATCCCAACATCTGCACGATCCACGACATCGGTGAGGAGAACGGCCAGGCGTTCATCGCGATGGAGTTCTTAGATGGCCAGACACTGAAGCATCTGATCGGCAACCGCCCGCTTGAATTGGACACGCTGCTGTCACTGGCCCTCGAGATCGCTGATGCGCTGGACGCAGCGCACGCGGAAGGAATCGTTCATCGCGACATCAAGCCCGCCAATATTTTCGTGACCAAGCGCGGGACTCACGCGAAGATTCTGGACTTCGGACTGGCGAAAATACGCACCACAACAGCCAGGCCCAGCGAGGCGACGGAAACCGGAGCCGGAGACCCGAACCTGACCACCCCAGGTTCGGCAGTGGGCACGGTCTCCTATATGTCTCCTGAGCAAGCCCGAGCCAAGGAATTGGACGCACGCACGGACTTGTTCTCCTTCGGGGCAGTGCTCTATGAAATGGCCACGGGCCAACTGCCCTTTCGCGGAGACAGTACGGCAACGATTTTCGAGGCCATTCTCAACCGAGCTCCAGTGTCTTCTCTGCGGCTGAATCCGGATGCTCCGGCCGAGTTGGAACGAATCATCAATAAAGCGCTGGAAAAAGACAGAGAGTTGCGTTACCAGGGCGCGGCCGAAATGCGGGCCGACCTGAAGCGGCTGAAGCGAGAGACGGATACGGGGCGCGCGGCGGCGGTGAGCAGTTCGGGCGGAGTCGCAGTGGCCAGAGACACGAGCCAGCAACCGGTGGCCCAGTCGCCCTCGCCGGGTTCCGGTTCAGCAGCCGTCAATTCATCCCAGTCCGCGGCGAAAGTGGGCGAAGCAACAACCACCGGGGGCAGGAGACTGTGGAAGGTCCTGGTTCCAGCAGTCACGTTCCTTGTTGCCGCCCTGGTTGGTGGGGGCTTCTATTTGCACTCGCATTCCACAGCCGCGCTCACCGAGAAGGACACGATCGTGCTGGCGGATTTTGCTAACACTACCGGGGACGCGGTCTATGACGACACGCTGAAGCAGGCGCTGGCGGTGGATCTGGAACAATCTCCGTTCCTGAACGTACTTGCCGAAAACAAAGTGAGCGAGACTCTGAAGCTGATGGGGCGCGCGTCCGCGGACAGAATCACTCAGGAAGTGGCACGAGAAATCTGCCTGCGTACTGGCAGTAAAGCGGTGCTCGCGGGTTCGATAGCGAGCCTGGGAACGCACTACGCGATCGGACTGAAGGCGGTCAACTGCCAGAGCGGTGACCCTTTGGGCGTGGTGCAGGCGGAAGCTGACAGCCGCGAGCACGTACTCAAAGCGGTTGGAGAAGCAACGGCGAGCCTGCGGGAAAAACTGGGTGAGTCATTGAGCTCGGTGCAGAAGTTCGACAAGCCGCTGGAGGAAGCGACTACACCTTCGCTGGAAGCGTTGCAAGCTTATACCAAAGGGCAGAGAACCTACTTAGAAAACCAGCCCGGGTCCATTCCCTTTTTCAAACGAGCGGTTGAGCTCGATCCAAATTTTGCCCGGGCGTTTGCTTCGCTTGGACGAGCTTATGCCAACCAGGGACAGGCAAGCCCCGCCCTGGAGAACATCAAGAAGGCGTACGAGCTGCGCGAACGGGCAAGTGAACGGGAAAAACTCTACATCGCCTCTCAGTACTACCTCGAGGTAACCGGCGAGATCGAGAAGGCCAATCAGCAATATCAACAGTGGCTAGAGAGCTATCCCCGGGACTATCTGCCTTACGCAAACCTGGCCTACGACTACACCGTCACCGGGCAGTATGAGAAAGGCACGGAACTCGGGAGAGAAGCCATCCGTCTGCGTCCCGACTCGCCGTTGTTGTATGGCAACCTGGGAGAGCTCTATATCGCGTTGAATCGCCTCGACGAGGCCAAGAGCGTGTTCGAGGACGCGCTGGCCCATAAGCTGGAAGACGCAAATCTACGCCAGGGGATTTACGTGCTGGGGTTCGAGCAAAACGATGCTGCCGTGATGCAGCAGCAAATGACATGGGCCACCGGAAAATCCGGCGTCGAAGACAGTTTCCTTTCCATGCAGGCGGATACGGAAGCTTATTTCGGCAGGCTGGACAAATCTCGGGAGCTGGCGCGGAAGGCAGCGGATATGGCGCGTCACAGCGACGCCAAGGAGACTGCGGCTTTGTGGGAAGCAAATGAGGCGGTGCGAGAAGTTGAATTTGGAAATCTCGCACAGGCACGACAGTTGGCAAACTCAAGTATGTCGGTGGCGCCCGGGCGGGATGTGCAGATCGTGGCGGCGCTGGCCTTCGCACGTGCCGGCGAGACTGGGCGTACGCAGGAGCTCGTCAACACCCTGAACACTGCGTTTCCTGTTGGTACGATGATGCAAAACTACTGGCTGCCTACGCTCCGCGCCATGCTGGAATTAAACCGCGGCAATGCCGCCAAGGCGATTGAGATGCTGAAGGGAACGGCCAATTACGAGTTCGGGTCGCCGTCCCCCTTTCAGCCTTCGACGATGTACCCGATTTATGTTCGCGGGCAAGCGTACCTGACGACTCACGATGGCGGCGCAGCGGCTGCCGAATTCCAAAAGATGATCGATCACCGAAGTATCTCGTGGAACTTTCCTTTGGGTGCTCTCGCCCATCTCGGCCTGGGCCGCGCCTACACCCTCTCTGGGGACACCGCCAAATCAAAAACAGCCTATCAAGATTTCTTCGCCCTCTGGAAAGGCTCCGACCCCGACATCCCCATCCTGAAGGAAGCCAAGGCGGAGTACGCGAAGCTGCAATAGCAAGGTGGGCCATCCCCACTTGGCGGCTGGCGTCGCGGGGTGCAGATTCTATTCTTGCCGCGTGTCTGTTGTATCGACGATGGCCAGAACATCGGCAGTCATGTGGTTTGAGTACGCCATCTCACGCAATGTCGGCGCAAGTTGATCGCCCGCAGGTAACAAACCAACAGCCCGGTTCTTCCCGGCCCTCTTGGCTTCCCCTAGGGCTCGATCGGCAAAATTGAGGACTTTTTCGTAATTGACAATTTCGGGATGTTCGGAAAGCCAGGGGAATGCAGCCCACCCAATCGAGCACGTTCTACAAGTCGTTTCATTCGGATTCGTAAGCGTGAAAGGTGCATCGCTGACCGCCGCGAGCACTCGCGCACTGAGAGTTTCCGCCTCAGTGCGATCCGTATAGCGCGACAGGATCAAGAATTCTTCACCGCCCCACCGCACCAAAACATCGGAGTGCCGGATGGCCGAACTGATTCTACGTGCCATTTCCACCAGCACTCTGTCACCAACATTGTGTCCATAGCGGTCATTTACTTCTTTGAAATTGTCCGCATCAATCAGGTAAAAGACCAAGTCTCGGGTTCGTTGATCACGATTGTCCGCGTAAGAACGCAATACCTGATTGATGTCTCCTTCGATAGTTGCCAAGAAGTATCGGCGGTTGCGGAGGCCGGTCAAAGGATCGGTCAGAGAAGCTTCCTCCAGCACGTTATTGGTACGCTTCAATTCCTCAGTCAATCGGTAATGCTTGAAAAAGATGAGGAACACCATCGCAAACATTGCGCCGAGCGTTACTAGTATACGAAAACGTGCAACTGGAGCAGGAATGTCGTGGCCCAAAAGCGCAAAGGCAGCCATTACCGGCAATGACAACACCGCCATCATCGCGAGCGTTGCAATCCAGGAAGCGTATGTTTCGTCTGCGGAAGCTTCTGTCGTGGACGACAATCCTTGTCCGGCTAGGGCGACTACGGTGAACGCCGCAAACGATGCTGAATAGGGAAGGTCATACCAGCTACCTGTGAAATACACTCCATTGTCGAGTGCGCGATTCAGGAGGTAGAACGCCGCGCTATTGAATAACACCGCCCCAAAGAAATAACCGTAAAACTTCCTCCACCGTCCTGAGGCTCGATGCCAGAACACTCCCAACACAAAGGCAAGCACGAGGGCCTCTGCAGCATCAAGGAGATTGTAGTTTCTATCGTAGTGGGCCAGATCGGGAGAGACGTATTGCCAGCAAATCACATAGAACACGTAGAGGTACAGCCACCACAACAAAAGCAGCGAAAAATCCAGGGCACCCAATCGAGCACTGCGCTCCGAGGGTTGAAGCTGCGGCCGAAGCAACAGGCCAGCTAGAATTGGAACGCCCGCCATGAATAAGAGCGCATCGGCGGAAAACATCTCGGGCATTTTTTTCTGCAGCACAAGATCGAAAACAATCCACAGCATTTGGTCAGTCAGCCAGAGTCCCCACCCTGTGGCCTGAAGTATCCAAAACACGCGCATCCGCCCTTTGCTCGATATACCGTTCAAACCGGTGACCACCAGTGCAGAAAGCATTAGGAGAGCACAGACAATGTCGCTAAAAGCTGCACGAGCAAGACCGCGCGGGAGTAGGGCGAACGCCACCGACTGCACCGCCGTGAGGAAGACAAGCGTGAGAACCCAGATTTTTGAAAGCTGAGGCAATTTCGATGGCACCCCGCACAATTCTGAACCTGCGCGATCGACTCCGGTAGGTTACAGAAGTTACATGCTGGCTCTCTGCCACTTCCGAATGACTGACAAGGACGAAGCCGCTAGCGCGGCGGACGCTACCGCGTGGGTGAACCGAGAGATTTCCGAAACAGCTGACATAGTGTGGGTCATAGGGAAAGGAGATTCCTGTGACCCGTTTACACAAAATGATGCTGGAGGAACTCCAGCGTCGGAACTATTCTGCCATCACCACTCGTAATTACTTGCGTGTGGTGACCGAGTTCGCCAAGTATTTTGGCAAGTCTCCCGACAAGCTCGGCCCCAACGAACTTCGAACCTATCAAGCCTATCTACTGACCGAGTGCAAGCTGACACCCGGCACGGTGGTCAACCGGGTAGCGGCACTACGATTCTTTTTCGTCAAGACGCTAAAGCGGCATCAGTTCCGTGATTTCTTGCCTTACCCCCAGGATCGGCGCCGACTGCCAACTGTACTGAGCCGGGAAGGATGCCAGATCTTCTGCAGAATGTGCTACCAAGCCCATAGCGCATCAGCTTGCGGAGGCCGTTTTCTTTACTAGTCGGCTTAGAGCTCCGCCTCGTATCGCAGTCGCATCGCCGGTTTTACCGCGTATTGCCTGGTATTCGATGGGCTGCTGTCTGATTGCGTCCAGGTCATCGCCCTCTTCCCACCGCCGGTCGACCTCCTTGCCGATTCGACGATGCTTTCCTCCAATGATGTGCGCCCTCTGCAAGAGTCCGACTGTCTCGCGCCTGCATGACTCTCCGTTGGGAGCCAGGCTTTTCGATTCCGGATGACGAAGATAGTCTTGGAGGAGCGCTTCGAAAGTCGCGACGACTGCCCGCTCACCATACGCAGCTGATCCAAAGCTTGTCGTAAACCGGTATCGTTTTCTGGCCCTCGAATCGCCGATGTTGCTGTAGCATCTTTCGTACGATGTATTCCCAAGCTTCATAAACCCACTTGGGCAGTTCGTGATCGTCATCCCACCCGTTGGGGGAATCTGCGGGAGGGTACAGGTATCCGAGCCCATGGGCCTTCGGTCTGATGATCGTGACCTGATCTCCATGCCGTTCATAGGTGGCGTAACGCTTGAAACGCAAGATTGAGCCGCCGAAGTCATAGGGGTTGAGGGCGGCGAATCGGCCGATTATCTCCTGTACTTCTCTGCGGGGCAGGATTCGCGCGTTCTTGCAGCCCGGTACGCCGGTCAGTGCTCCGCCTTCTGTACTGCTCACGATACCCACGGGGTCCGTATCTGCCCAAGCGTAAACTCCACCTTGCTCAGAAACGCATTTCTCGAGCATGCCCAAGAGAAGGCGGCCACCAGCTGTTATAAGTGAGCCCAGATAGGGTGCGTACCATTGCCCTTGCCGTTCTATGACCTGACTGCGCTTGTTTGGGATGAAGGATTCTTCGCCCGAATACACCCGCACGCGGACTGACTTCCCGCGCGGCAGTGTTTCAGAATTGATCTCAACGAAGTATCCGTAGATCGAATTGGCAAAGATTTTTAGCCAGTGGTAGAGCTCCTTGTCAGACTCGTGCCGCTTGCGATCTTCGATGACCTTGCGGACAAGGTCGTCTTTGCGCGGATCGATTCTGACGGCACCCCGCAAACGTACAGCCCTCAAGCCAGGCTGTCTGCCATGGGGCACTAGTCTGAGAGCCCGCACAATTAGGGGAAGTTTGCCATCGTTCTGGATCGCGGAGTTTATCAGGTCAGGCCCTGCAACCCAGATTGGCTTGTCATCGGTGAGATAGTTGCTTCCGACGTTCTGAGTAAACCCGTTGTACATGGTGCGGACTGGCAGAACGTCGCCATTGGGCTTCACCAGCGCGAAGAACCGGAGGTCTGGCCAGAGGCTGTGGTCGAAGCATTTCTCTAGTGTGATTGTCTCTAGTAGCTTCTGGACGTCTGCCGTTGCGTCCTCGAAACTGACGTCCTTGGCGGTAAGGACCTTCATCAACTCCATAAGGACACAGACCGTCGGGTACTCTGAGGTGAAATCAACCGGCGCGACAGGGATCTCGACATGGCGGATTCTCGCCTCGGAGCGCCCGCCTGTGTAACTCTCCATCGAAATGCCCAGAATCTCGTCTGGAACCTTGAACTTCTCACTAGGTGGGATGATGCCCATCTCATCGAAGTACGACTTCACCAACGACGCCGGGGAGTAAACCTTGTCAGGTCCGCGGCTAATAGGATGGAGATCGAATTCCTGTTTGGCCGCGTTCAGCAACGCCGCCGTGCACCGCACATCCTGGCGTCCGTACTTAATTTCGGCAACGGTTATCTGTCCCGTTGGGTTTGATCATTCTTTTGTGGCAGGTGATACTTCTCAAATGCCTTCAGTTCACAGGCGCTTTTCAACGACAGAGATGTATGAAATTCCGCCCACAGCAGGGTCCTTAAATCAAGGAAGCCGGCCTTGTTAATGTCGGTCGGCTTCGCCTTTCCCTGCCTAGGTACCCATTCGGCGCGGAAGCGGATAAAAGCCTTCTTGCTATCGATGGGCTCAATCAGAACGCGCGGGTGGTTTAGGTTCTCGTTGCCGTCGCGATACTCCGATGGCACCAGTGACCATTCGTTCTCATCTCCTGCGGTCCATTTTGTGGCGAGCCTAGCCAGGTCATAGCAAATATTGAAACCTACGATAAGCGCACTCTTGTGGGCATACCTGTAGAAGACCGTCCTTACAAAGTCCGATCGCGAGTGCAGTGGGAATCGGGGAGGCAAGGATGGGGGATGATCTGGGACAGCATTCTGGATATAAGATTCCAGGATTTTGCGTTCCCGCTTGGGAAGATCGTCGTTGAAGAACGCTCCTTCTTCCTCAAGCACACAGAGGGTCTCCTCTAATTTCAGCAACCGGTAGAAGCCGAATGTTAGCTCTTGGCTGACATCGGTGCGGGATTCGCAGTCGAGCACTAACGCATATTGAGGCCACGTCCGAAGGGCGGCACGGGGTTTGCCCGTGCCGCTCAGTTCATCTTGCGGCTGGTCGAGCGGGACCGTGTGGGCTCGGAAATAGAGATCATGCCTCCCGCTCATGTTCGTCACACCTCCTGTTCTGTTTGGCTACATGGTGGTGTAAAGCCTCAATCACCATCCAGCCGAAGACGAGCAGCGCCTTGAGTACGCGTAGACTCCGCTCCACCGGTCTCGGGGTATAGCGGAGATCCAGGCGAATCTGGTTCAGTAGCACGTGGAACCTGTCGTGATGCCCGCCGCAGAGCGGGATGCAAGTAAGCCTGCTCCTGCCCTCTCGCGACCGCGGGAACCGCGCCGGAAGCCTTTGTTTACAACGGTTCGGTCACGTGGACGGCAATCAGTAGGTTGAAGGGATACCAAGTTGTTACCAATCTTCGTAGTACTCCCACTCAGGATTTTCGGTTCAAATCGATAATTCCCGCAATCCCGGTCTCGCCGTGTTAGATCCAACGCATCTTCCCACTCCCACCCCCACTCCAGCCCAGCATTTTTTTTTGGCCACAGCGCGCCAGCGCCAACTCAACCCATCACCAGTGCGCGTCAACTCAACTCAACGCCCCGCCAGCGCAACTCAACTCAAAGCGCGAGCGAAGCGAACGCGGCGCGCGTCACGGCGTCGGCTCAGCGACAGATCAACATCAGCGGCAGCACGAGCGGCAACGACAGCAGTCTGAAGTGTGTACACGTACGCATCGCATACACACTAACCCGTTCAAACCGAGGGTGGGGTATTACGCATTGAGGGGAAAATGCTACACCCCCTGGGCAGGGCGTTCGGATGTACGGGTCGGAGGGTTGCGCGGTTTCGAGCGACGGAATCATCGTCCCTCCAGCCCACCTCATGTCTAAATAACGTGTTTCCGGGGTGATACGCTACGCGAAAAATCTGCAGATCGCGTGTCGATTCCCCAGCGCCCCGTTCGACGCGTAAGTGGAGCCGCACCGCGCAGCTGGCCACTCGCAACATTTCAGGCCAAGCGCGGTCCAAGCTCCTATATAAAAGTAGCGGCCCTGATACGGCGTCCGCTCAACTCTCAAGGAGAACACCATGCGTTTCATGATGATCATGTTTCCCAGCGGCTACGAAAATGCAAAGCCCGGTACGGTCCCCGACCTCAAAGCTATGGAGGCAATGGGGAAATACAACGAGCAACTACAGAAAGCCGGCGTGCTGCTCGCGCTTGACGGTCTGACCCCGCCCTCGATGGGCGCGCGTGTCACTTTCAAAAGCGGAAAGTCGAAAGTTACCGACGGCCCGTTTACCGAAGCGAAGGAAGTGGTCGGCGGCTACTGGATGATTCAGGTGAAGTCGCGCGAAGAGGCGCTCGAGTGGGCCTCGCGCATCCCCGGCTCGGATAACGAAATGGTCGAAGTCCGCCAGGTGATGGAGATAACCGATTTCCCTGCCGACGTTCAGCAGAAGTTCGAGCAGCAGATCGCCGAGGGCGGCTACAAGCTGGGCCAGCAGTAAGTCGGACAGGGCCGCAGCCCAAGCTCACGCATTGAGGGGAAAATGCTACACCCCCAGGGATGCGGAACGTGGAGCGGGCGGGGGGCGGGATGCCCTGGGGCGTGGCGGTGTCGCCGATGTGTTTGACAGAACGATGATCCTAGATGCACTCCCAGAGGGAGAAAGAGGCACATCTCGTGCCGACATTTTCACAGGCGCATAATACTGTCTTTGTCACGGAGAGATGCAACAGCAATTGCCTAATGTGCTCGCAGCCACCCGTAGATAAAGACGATATTCCCCGACTGACCGCACGGAGTCTCACCTTGCTTGATTTGATTTCTCCTGCGCCAGAGTATCTCTGCATCACTGGAGGAGAGCCCACACTTCTAGAAGACAATCTGTTCGCGATCTTTTTCAAGCTTCGAGACAAGATGCCAGAGACCTTCGTACGTCAGCGACGATGACTCGCTCTTTCGGAAGCGCGGCGGCGCCGCAGCACCCTGCATGAGGAGAGATTGGCAGTGGGGCTGATTACTGGGAGCCAATCGCGTGGGACACGGGTGCCGGCGGTATGCCAAAGGCGCTCCCCGTCCGGATCCATCAATAAACCTGTTGAGATCACCGAGGAGGCCTCAACGTCGATGGAACAGCACAGATTGTTCAGTATGTCCTTTAGGCTCGCGCCATCGGCAATCATCTCCAGGGTTAGCTTCTCGGCAGCTAATAGGGATTCCGCCTGCGATGCGGTTCTTGTGTTCGGCTCTTGTTTGGATTCAGACCTGGCCGGCTGGACCACGCCTGCGGCGTGACTGCCTTGTATTTTGTGGTTCGGCGTGAGTCCCCGGAGCGCATGACGTTCTCCATCCTCGGTCCCGGCTTATAGCCCTCCCAGCATAAGGGTAGGCGTCAAAAAACGGCGCATGCCATTGCTGCGCACAATGTTGTTTGATGTTCGACCTGGGATTCTAGATTCGCACGAGTATCCGGGTTATTGTATAGGCTCCTCGCCTCCCCGAAATGGGGGGAGTTCGAATAAGTCATCATGATCGAACCTGACCGGAGAGATGTCTGGTGGGCAACGCCACCAAACTGATGAGGTGAAAACGGGCCAAGCCATTTGGTTGGACACAAATCATCGACGCAAGATCGTTACTCCCTCGAAGGGAACCAGTGCGGGTGCGCTGACCTGAGAAGTGTGTTCGAAATCATGAAAAAACAACCCCAAGTACCTTGACACGGCCGACATCCTTAGAAATGGTGTAAATGCTGTTTACAAGAATCAGGAGGCGCAGTACTCTGCCGCAACAGTCACGAGGTTGACTATTTGATCGCGTACCTCTTTATCGGGAGGCGCTGGTATGACCTCACTCAGCAAGAAGGCCAGAGTCGCAGGGCTCATATACACTGTGGGCTCATTGGTGGCCGTCGTACGCCTGATCTACATTCCCAACACCCTAATCGTGTTTGAGAACGCGACTGCGACGGTCAACAATATTGCGAGGCACGAGTTGCTGTTCCGATTCGGAATTCTCAGCCAACAGCTTACCGGGGCCTTGTGGATATTCGTTACACTGGCTCTTTATCGTTTGTTTAAGGGAGTCGACCGGGGCCTTGCTGTGCTGATGGTGATCTTGGGCAGCTTGATGCAAGTCCCATATTCTTCGTCAACTCGGTGAATGATGCCGCCGCCCTGCTGTTTGTTCGCGGCACCGATTTCCTGTCATTATTCGACAAGCCGCAGCGGGACGCCTTCGCCATGCTGTTCCTCAACCTGCATCACCAGTGCGATCTGGCCAACGAGATATTTTGGGGGCTATGGCTCCTGCCATTCGGGCTCTTGGTGTACAGATCGCGTTTCCTACCCCGCGTTCTGGGTGCTTGGCTCATGATCGCGTGCTTCGGCTATCTAGCCTCCAGCTTTACCGGGTTCCTGTTTCCAGATTACGAGGACAAGGTCATCAACTACACCCAACCTGTCTTGCTGGCAGAGGTCGCAATCATGCTATGGCTGATAATCATGGGCGCGAAGGAGCAGCGCGCTGGGCCGCAGCATCCCGATAAGCCGATAGATTCACGCCAGACTCGAATCGATCCCGCGTGACACCGAAGAACCCTGCGGCAATCCTATTAGCTTCAACAGAGTAGCGCATTGGCAGTCTACGGGCATTGTGTTAACTCATCCCGTGCCTTATGAAAATATAGCGATCACAATAGCTGTGTCTGCGAAGAAAAAAGACTGGTAAGAAGGTGCGGGAGCGACAATTGGTACTCCCGTCGGCCGATGCGGGTATTGAGATGACCAGGCGCAAAGCATTTCCGGCCATTCTACGACTACCGGACCGTAGCTACCGAAAACCGATTGAGTAAGTGCAGTGGAAGGCCCTTAGGGCTTTGCGGGCAGCGGCTGCCAGAGCTCAATCTTATTTCCATCCAGGTCATAGATCCAGGCAAAGCGACCGTAGGATTCATTCATCCGCTTGGCGTCAATCTTTACTCCCTCTTGTTTTAAGCGGTCGAGCAAAGCATCCAGATCGTCCACGATGTAGTTGACCATGAACGGTGCGTGGCTGGGATCGAAATAGTCAGTGGAGGTGGGAAAAACACTCCAAACTGTAACGTGTTCCTTTTGTGGGTCGTCGTGTTCACGCCACGGAAGCATCACGCCTTCGCCTTTGTCAGCGAGTCCAAGATGCTTCGAATACCATTCGCGCATCTGATCACGATTAGCGGATTTGAAGAAGACACCGCCGATCCCAAGGATGCGCCCGCGGTGCTCCACTTTGACAGGCGGCTTCGACTTTTCAGGCTGTGGAGATTGCACTTCCTGTCCTCCTTTTGAACAGGCCGAGATGAGCAACAGCGAGCCGAGCGCAATTGTGCTCCAGGGTATTCCTCGCATGTGTGGATTATACAAGTGTCGATTCGAATGGAGAAAACGGTTCGCTCAAGGTTCACCGCGATTCATCCTCTTTCCAGATCGCGCATGAGGTCTCGAACTGGCTCGGCATCGCCCGTAGAGAAGCAGGCTCGCGGGATCGCAAAGTATCCCAGACTGCCTGTTCTTCGGCACGAGGCGTGGATGACTCCTGCAAAACGGCATAGGCATCCGCAAAATAGTGCCATCCTCGTCGCCTTACTAGCCGGTGCGTAAAAGACCGCTTGCAGGGGCGGCGACGCCGCGCGAACGCGAACGTCAAATAGCGCCGAAGAAAGCCCGTCATTTTTCTCTGAAGATCAAAGCAGCGGCGGCCACGTTAACGTGAAATCTTCTTTCAGGGACTCATCATCAAATTCGCTGTTCATCCGCCCCACACACAACAACGGTGCGGTTTCAACCTTAAGTGAGCCTTAATTCGGTGGCCTCACAGCGTAGTTCTGAACTGCCGCAGCCCACCAAGGTCCACGCCGCGAACTGCGCTGCGGCATCTAAGCATGGGAGTGGAGGCAACAACCATGAAACGCGTCAGAGCTGTCACAGTGGCCCTCTTGTTTTTAGTTCTTGGAGCCGGTGTTCAGGCCTACGCACGACAGGATCAGCAGGACGAGAAACAAACGAAGCCTGAAAAGCAGGGCAAGCCGGAACAACATTCCAAGCCCGTGCCACAGCAGCAGCAAAATCAGCAACGGCAAGACCAGGTCCAACAACAGCATCAGAAAGAGCAGAACCAGCAACAGCGGCAGGAGCGGATGCAGCAACAGCAGCGCGAGCAGCAGAATCAGCAGCAACAGATCCAGCAGCAAGAGCGCGTCCAACAGGAGCGCCAGAGAGAGCAGAATCGGCAACAGCAGCAGCGGATGGAGCAGCAACGGCAACAGCAGTTAAGTCAGCAGCAACAAGAACGGGCACACCAGGAGCAACAGAAACAGCAGAATCAACAACGGCAAGAGCGGGCCCAGCAGCAACAACAACAGGTAAACCAGCAGCAAGAACGCCTACGTTTGGAACAACAGAACCAACAACAGCAGCAACGGATGGAGCAGCAACAGCAACAACAGTTAAGCCGGGAGCAACAAGAGCGCATACGGCAGGAACAGCAAAATCAGCAGAACCAGCAGGCGCAACAGCAGCGCATGCATCAGCAACGGCAACCGCAGAACCAGCGGAACCAAGCCGAGCAGGAGCGCCAGCAGCAGCTGAATCGCCAGCAACAGGAGCGCGCCCAGCAGCAATGGCAGCAGCAGCAACAGCAGCACGCGCAGCAGGAGCGCCTTTCACAGCAGCGGCAGCAGCAATTGATCCAGCAACAGCAACAGCGCATGGCGGAGTATCGCCAGCGTCTAGATGAGCAGCAGCGTCGGCTGCAGCAACAGACGGCGTCCTTGCAGCAACAGCGGCGCATGGCGCAATACCGCTTTCAGGAACAGTACCTGGAGCGCCTGCGCGACCAGGACAGGCGTCTGCGCGACGAACGCCACGACTACAACAACGATCCCTACTTCTACACCGCTCCTATTTACCGCTACAATCGTGGCGGCGCGTACTACGAGACCAACCAGTACGGCGCTGATCTGCTAAGGCAGGCGGTGAATTCCGGATACGAAGAGGGCTTCCGCGCTGGAGCGGCTGACCGTGAGGACAACTGGCGTCCCGACTACCGCAACAGCTACGCCTATCAGGACGCGAACTACGGCTACAGCGGTTACTACGTGGATCCGGAAGACTACCGATACTACTTCCGCGAAGGTTTTCAGCGTGGCTATGAAGATGGCTACAACGACAGATATGAGTATGGCTACAACTCGAACGGCTCGTATGGCGTTCTGGGAAATGTCTTATCGCTGATCCTTAATCTGCAGTCGCTCCGTTAGAAGCTTGCGACTCGTGATCGTGCCCGGCCCGAGTTGATCGAAGAAGCTCAGCTCAGCCGGGCTTGTTTTTAGAAACCATCAGACTGTCAGCCGATCTGCTAGTGTCTTTGCTCCTGTTGACCCTCGTGCTGTCTGGGTTCCGGCCTTGGACTCGTGACGCTCCCTTGGCTGTGTTTGTGGACGCATGGGCCCTCCAGATTTCGGCTGAGGCGTTGGCCGCGTCGAACCAGGTTGGTTTGGACGCGCCGGTCGCGCTTGACCAGGCTGCGTAGGTCGGCCCTGACCCGGACGTTCTGGGGTTCCAGGTCTGGGCGGCTTCCCCGAAACGGGCGTGGACGTTGGGATTCTCGCTCAGGACGCAAAGCGTCTATGATGGACGCGACCCGGCGGGTTCCCCGCCAGAGGAACTGACTCTTGAGTGACCATGTCAAGCTGGTGCAACTACGCGACGCAGCAAAAGTGCTCGGCATCAGTTACTCGACTCTGAAGCGATGGATCCACACGCGAAAAATCCAGACCGTCAAGACTCAGGGCGGGCATCACCGGATTCCGGAAAGCGAATTGGACAAGCATCTGCACTTCGCTGAAAAGCGCATGCCGCTGCCCCAGCGTCGCGCCCAGTTTCGAAGGATCAGCGCGCGCAATCAATTAATCGGCCGCATCGTCGACATCAAGGTCGATGGCATTATGGCCCAGGTCACTCTGTCGATTGGCGGCCAGCAAATCACCTCGGTGATCACGGCGGATGCGGTCCGCGAACTGCGATTGCAAAAGGGACAGCTCGCCGCCGCCCTTATCAAATCCACTGAAGTCATGATCCTGCGCGTGTGAAACCCTCTTCGCGTATGGATTCCTGCCTCATCCCGCACCGCTAACCGCCCTGTTCCACCCCACGATGACGCGATTCGAGTCGAATTGACAGGTTGCATCGATCTGCATTAAACCAGTTGATCTCGCAGCGAGGAATTAATTTTGAGCCACAGGAGTCCAATCATGAACTGCCGCAGCACCCGCCTCACTCGGCTGCTCGTAGTGCTGGCTCTCGCCTTAGCGCTGAGCGGCGGAGTGTGCGCCGCGCAGGAGATTACGGTCGCCGCGGCTGCCGACCTGCAATTTGCCATGCAGGAAATCGGAACGCGCTTCCAGCAGGAATCTGGAAAGACCGTGAAGCTGATCTTCGGCTCTTCCGGCAACTTCGCGCAGCAGTTGCAGAACGGGGCGCCCTTCGACATGTTCTTCTCCGCCAATCTGGATTATCCCAAGCAGCTCGAGGCGGCCGGACTGACCGAACCCGGCACCTTCTATCAATACGCGATCGGGAAGATTGTGGTGTGGGTGCCGAACGATTCCAAGCTGGATCTGAGTTCGGGCCTGAAGGCTGTGCTGGATCCATCGATCAAAAAGATTGCCGTCGCCAACCCGCAGCATGCGCCGTACGGAAAAGCGGCGGTCGCTGCCATGCAGAAGGAGAGCATCTACGATCAGGTGAAAGACAAATTCGTGCTGGGTGAAAACATTTCCCAGACCGCTTCCTTTGTCGCGTCGGGATCAGCCGACGTTGGCATTATTGCGCTCTCTCTCGCGCTCTCCCCGAATATGAAAGACAAAGGCCGCTACGCTGAAGTGCCGGCGGGCGACTACCCGGCCATCGAACAGGCCTGCGCCATCATGCGCTCGTCGAAGAACAAGGACATCGCCCGGCAATTCGAGAAATTCATCCAGTCCCCGCCGATAAAAGAGCTGTTTAAGAAGTACGGCTTCGCGATTCCCAATCAGTAATCCGATCCACGATTCTTCAAGACTTCTAGATCTTTGAAAACGACGCGACAGAGGAGCCCCGATGAAACCGTTCCTATGTGTGGCCATGGTCGTAGTGTGCGTTGCGAGCTTGATGACCCAAACTTCGAGCGCCCAAACTTCAACCGGCAAGAAAAGGCCAGCACCCGCAAACCGTTCCACGGCCATGACGAAAGAGATCCAGGCCCTGCGCGAGACTGTTGCCGCGCAGCAGCAACAGATGGAAGCGCAGCGCCAACAGATGGACCAGCTGAAGTCCCAGCTGCAGCAATTGCTGGATGCCACGCAGCAAGCCAACGCGTCCGCGCAGAAGGTGCAGGGCAGCGCCGAGCGGGCGCAGACGACGGCTGCGCAGGCTCAGGAGTCGGCTACGGACGCTCAACGTCTTGCCGGCCAGGCTTCTTCGAGCGCTGCCGAAGCAAAAGTCGCACTCGCGGTTGTGGACAAGCAGTCCAAAGACGAAGACAAGAAGATCAGCGCCCTGCAGGACTTCGTGGGGCGCTTCCGCCTCAGCGGCGACATCCGGCTGCGGGGTGAGGACATCTTTCAGGATTGTCCGGCCTGTGTCACCCGCAATCGCGCCCGCCTTCGCGTCCGCTTCGGGGTAGACGGCCGGTTGAATGAGAACTTCATGGGTGGCTTCGCCCTGGCCACCGGCTCGCTGGGCGACCTCACGTCGGCCAACGAAACCTTCACCAATTTCTTTAACCGCAAGACCATCGGCCTCGACCGCGGATACATTACCTTCAACCCCGTCGCCGCCCGGTGGCTCTCGCTTACCGGCGGAAAATTCGCCTACACCTGGACTCGCACATCGCTTACCCTCGATCCCGATATCAACCCTGAAGGCTTCAACCAGAAATTCTCCTGGGACATGAAGACGCCTTTCCTGAAAAACTTTACGGTGCAGGGAATGCAACTGCTGTACAACGAGGTCGCGAAGGGAGACGATTCTTTTGCGCTCGGCGGCAACGTGTCGGCCGCATTCCAGTTGGGCCCGCTGACCACCACTCCATCCTTTACTTTGATTGACTGGGGCTTCCCCGATGCCATCCTGAACGCCTCGGCGTTCGCGAACCAGGCCACCACCAGCGGGAACCCGCCGATTCAGGTGCCGGGTGAAGGTCCGGGTTGCGCCGCGGGTTCGGGTTTGCCCAGTGTTCCGCCGTGTGCCATCGCTTCCAACGGAATGACCAACGCCACCTTCGTTGATGCAAAAGGGCAACGGCATTTCCTCTCCGGATTCGAATACGCCGACTTCATCCTCAACAGCCAGCTGAAGACTGGATTATCGCGGTTCCCGCTGAACCTGATTTTGGAATATGAGAACAACCTCAAGGCGGCGTCCCACCCGCTGGACTCCAAGGGGAACGTCATTACAAGTATCGGTTCGCAAAACCAGGCGTATCTCGGAGAAATCAGCATCGGGCAGGTCAAGAACAGAAATGATCTGCAATTCGGCTACGGCTTCTGGCGTTCCGGACAGGATTCCATTCTGGCCACGTTCTCGGAAAGCGAACAGCGCGCCGCCACCAACATCATCGAACACGTGGCGGGTGCGATCCAATGTGGTGGCCGCATATAACGCCTGGATAGGACGAATGCTGAACAGCAACTTGCAGCACGCTGTAGTGGCGCCGGGAGTAACGCCCGGCGAGACCGAGCGGTTTCTCACTCGTCACCAGTTTGATTTGATCTACTCGTTCTGACGGGAAGACAGCGAGAGTCAGGGAGTAACCGCGCTGCGGATGTCCTTGCTCTCCAGAACCTTCCTGGGAAAACCATGTCTGGCCACGGACAACATGGCGAGACCGATCTGCTCGGTCGTTAGGACGTAATTAGGAAAGATCCACCGCAGCACGGGCAGCAACGGTTTGGTCAGTGTGTAGAGAACGCGATAGGACGCCGTCTTGGATCGCGCTCCATGCCGCGGTTCGATGACGCCGGGGCGGAACATGTACGCGTCCGCGAAGGGCAATTGCGAGAGCGCTTTTTCAGTTCGGCCTTTGACTCGCGCCCACATGATCCGTCCATGTTCGGAGCTGTCGGTGCCCGCGCCTGACACGTAGATGAACGTCATCTGCGGGTTGAGGCGGCAGAGGGTTTCCGCGGCCGCCATGGTGATGTCGTAGGTCACGCGCGAGTAGGCTTCCTCCGTCATTCCTGACGAAGCCACTCCCAGGCAGAAGAAGCACGCGTCGAATCCAGTGAGATCGGTTTCGATGTTCGCGTATTGCCATAAATTGTGTTGCACCATCTCGCGCAGCTTCGGGTGCTGCGCTCCAGTAGTAGTTCGACCGATCGCCTGGACGCGTTGCACACCTGGGTCAAGCAGGCATTCCCGCAGTACCCCTTGGCCAACCATGCCAGTAGCGCCGAAGATCAGGACGTTCATTGCTTCTCCATCTATCTGATTTTGCCACGAACACCACGAACCACGCAGGGGCAGGTGTCCTCATCTGCCCAGCGGAGCGAAGCTCCGCCATTCACCGCATGCAAGAACCGGTCGAGCTTCGCTGGAGCGGGCAGATGGGAACATCTGCCGTACGTTGTGCGTGTGAAGTGCGAGGGGTAAAGCTGAGATCGGCGGGGCGGGCTACTTTCTCTTCCTCTTCTCCTTTTCTTTCTCTCTCTCTTTTTCCTTCTTTTCCGAATTCATCTTCTTCGCAATTTCTTCCACCAGCTTGGGCCGCAATTCAGCCAGCATGGTGTCAACGATGCTCGCGATCGCGATGGACTCTTCCGGAGCCTCACTGGGAACTGCTTCAACCTCGGCGATCTCTGTCTCTGCTTCCGCTTCCACGAGAGCAGGCGGCGCCTCTTCCTGGGCGGTGCGTGCTTCGGCGGCCGGTGCCTCCGCTACTGGCACGGGAGGCGGCGAGCTGACAAACGATTCTCGAATCTGCTTCCAGTTTTGCCAGGCGGCTGCGAGTTCGGTTTCGCGCTGCGGCGTGACGTCTAGATTTGCGGCGGGCGCGGTCTCTGAAACCTCCGGCGAAACGATTGCGGAAGATACAGCCTCTACGGTGGAGACGTATTCCGAGCCGGCGCCTGCGGCCGCAGCCGCTGCGAATGCCGATTCTTCTTTCGCCGCGGCTGGCTCGCTTGTCTGAACGGGCGAGGACGCTACGGCGACGATCTCGGGAACAGCGCTCTCGGCAACTGCGCTTTCCGCAACGACGCTCTCCGCGACTGCGTTCGCCGCGACTGTGCTTTCCGCCGCAACGTTCGGAGCCGGGCCCCATCCGGTGCTGGCGACCGTTTCCGTGACGTTCGCTTCTGCGGCGACTGTCGGTTCGACGGCTTCGGCCACTCGAGCTGGAGCCTGAATTTCAACCGCCGTCACAACCGCAGAAGCATTGCGGGCGGCTTCGGCGGCAACCGCGGCCGCTGCGGCCTGTTCCATCTCCAGTTCCAGCGTGGGCGCGGATTCCTCCAGCGCCACTGCAACCGACTCGGCGATCCATCGTGGTCCGGTGATCGCGGCTTCGGCGGCAGCTGCTGAACTCGCAGCGACCGGAGCCTCGTGACTCGTTCCGTCGGCTCCTGACGCCGGTACGCTTTCGCTGCCGTTGCCATTCGAAGGCGCCAAAGAAGCAATCGCGGCCATGACCTCGTCATCCCCGCGAGAGGATTTTTCGGTCTCATGAATTTGTGCTTCCGATGCAGCTGGAGGCACCGAAAAGGTTTCCGGCACGGCCGTGGGCAATTCGGTTGCGGCAGCCTGCTCCGACACTGGCGCGGCTTCGCTGCTTGCGACCACTTCGGAAACGGCTTCCGTCGCCACCGGTGTTGCCTTGGCGGCGACTTCCACGGGAGCGGCTGGCTCCGATTTCGGGTGCGGACGCCAAGGTTGCCGCGGGAGCCTCGGGCTGGCTCGAGGGGACCTCAGTCGTTTCCTCGGACGCTGCCTGCATGCTGGCAGCGGCGTCCGACGCGGATCCTTCAGGGATTACCGTTGGATGTCCGGCCTTGCCGTCGAACGAAGCTGCGGCAGCCGTGATGGCTGCAATTTCTTCCGGCGTGATGTCAGGCGGCAGCCCTGCCGGAATCGGACGCTCAAACTCCTGCTTCGTTTCAACCGGCCGGGCTGCTTCGCTGCGATCAAAATCGCGAGCGGGGCCGGCAAAGGTTTCCGGCGCTTCTGTTTCCTGCGTGGGCTTGGCATTGGGGCCCGGGATCGTGAGGCGATTCTTCCAACCGGTTTCCTTGTCGCCGAATTGATCACCGGTGGATTGCTCGACCGCCGCCAGCGCCCGGGCGAAACGGCCCGATTTCTGCGGCTGCGGAGCGGCGACAATCTTGTCTTCGAGTTTGGTGAGCGCCGTGAGCAGTTCGGTCGCTTCAAAAGGCTTGATGATAAAGGCATCAGCGCCCACGCGCCGCGCTTCTTCAGGTTTGAACGGCTCCAGCTTTCCTACGGTCAGCAATACCGGAATTCGCGCCGTGTCCGGAGATTGCTTGACCCGCTGGCAAACCTCCAGGCCGCCGTAGCCTGGCATATAGACATCCAGCACGATTATGTCGGGCTTATTTTCCGCAATCTTCTTAAGCGCTGCCGAACCGTTATTGACCGTAACGACTTCGTAGCCGGCATCCGCGAGGATGCGCCGGCCCATGTTCTGGGCTGTCACGCTGTCGTCGGCAAGCAGTATTCTTCGCGCCAAGGGATTTCCTCTGGTGAGGGGGAGACAGCCTGAAGTTAATTGGTGCCGGATCGTAAGTCAATGACAAGAAGACAGTAAGCACGTTACCACCGGTCAGAGACGAGTGGGTTCAGGGCCGCAGCGATCGGCCGATGAGGGGCCGCCCACGACCGCGGCTAGAACGGTACGACCTTCCGCAGACCCTTCTTTTTCTTGTGCTTGCTCGAGGACATGGCGTCCTCGATCTCCTTATCGTCAGCGGTGGCTGTGCCTGAGACGGCGTCAGCGGTTTTGCCTGCCGCGTTCGCCGCAGGCGCAATCTCGTTGACTTGAGTGGGTAGCGCCGCGGGCTGGGCGGTATTGTCCACGTTGGGCTTGAGTTCGTTCGGGTCGGCTGCCGCCGCGTTGGGTTTCAGCTCGTTCGGATCTTCGGCGGGCGCTGCCGGATTGTCAGCCGGCGTGACCGCGGTTTCAGGCGCAGGCGTGTCCGAACGTGGCGCAGGCTGGTCGGCCTTCGGAGGTCCGCCGGTGCCCAGGGTTTCGATCGCCACCGAGCCCTTGTCCCCCGCCGCCGCGGTGCCCATCATGGCGCGCGTTGCCTCCTGTACCACGGCGGTGGCGCTGACGACTTCCGGATCCACCAGCGTAGGCTCACCGACTCTCGCCGCCTGAGCCACGTCCGGGTGCTTCTGGAAAGTCCCCATCATCTTGGAGACAGTGCTGGCTTCCTGACGGCTCTCTTCTTCCGCCTTGTTCTGGGCAAGCGCCGCTTTCGTCGGCTGCGGGATGGGCTGGTGCAAAGCCTCCAGGCGCGCCTTGGCATCCACGCGACGGTCCATCAGCGGATAGCGCGTGAGGATGCGGGAGTAGGCCTCCGACGCATTCTTGGTGAATTCCTCGATCAGTGCGCGCCTTGTACAGCTTCATTGCCAGGCCGCGACCGCAGCACCGCGATCTCGCCTTCGTAGGCCTGGCCCAGAAGGAACAGCGCGTCATCGGCCCTGCTGTACAGGGGATACTTATCGATCAGGGACCGCAGCCGCGCGATGGCCGCGGGATAGGACTGGCGCAGAAAATAGAAATCGCCCCACCCGGTACTCGCGCTCCGCGATGACTTCCTGAACTTCCATCAGGCGCTTCTTGCCCTCTTCCACCACTTTCTTGTTGTCGGGATATTGCAGGATCAGCTGGCGGTATTCTTCTTCGGCCCGCATGGCATGGGTGTAGTCGCGGTCCGGCTTTTCCATTTCCTGATAGTGAATGTTGGCAATCTTCAGCTGCGCTTCCGCCGCCTCCGGCATGTTGGGGAAGAAGGTCTCAAAGTCCTTGTACTCGATTTCAGCCTGGGTGAGCGAGGTCGCATCGCCCTCGGCGTACCAGGAATCAGCCACCGACAGTTTGGCGCGGGCAATGAATTCCGAATCAGGATAGGTGTTGATCAGGGTTTGCAGCGTGATCCGCGCCACGTCGAAGCGATTGTGCTTCATGGCATCCATGGCCCGGTCAAACAGGACCTTGTCGGGCTGCTTCGAGCCCACATTCGACAGCGGATTGTTGACCTTCTTGTTGGTGCAGCCGACGGCAAACGCCAGCACGCCCAGCAGAAGAATGACCGGAATACGACGTGACATAGGAGAACCTCGGAAGAGTGTTCAGTCGTCAGCGAAGTCCAGACTGCTGACGACTGAAGACTGGAACCTAGACCTTCTGCAGCGTAGCTTCCACCGCAGTCTTCAACATCTCTTGCGCATTTACCTTTGGATCGCCTTTACCGAAGACGGCGTTGCCTGCCACCAGAATTTCGGCGCCAGCGCGCACCACCACGGCCACGGTGCTGAGGTCAATACCTCCATCTACTTCAATACGATAGCCCAAACCGCGCTGCGCCCTGAGGTCAGCCAGCCGGCGGATCTTGTGGACCGCCCCGGGAATGAATTTCTGGCCTCCAAACCCCGGGTTCACCGACATGACCAGTATATAGTCCACCAGGTCGAGCACCTCGGTCAGGGTGTCTACCGGCGTTGCCGGATTGATGACTACCCCGGCCAGACAACCGTGGTCTTTAATCAGATGCAGCGTGCGATTCAAATGCGGGCACGCCTCCTGGTGTACCGACATCAAGTTGGCGCCGGCCTCCGCAAACTCAGGAATGAACTGGTCCGGATTCTCAATCATCAGGTGGCAATCGAGCGGCAACTCCGTGGCTTTGCGCAGGGATTTCACCAGCGGCGGTCCCAGGGTGATGTTTGGGACGAAATGGCCGTCCATAACATCCACATGGACAAGCGTGCCGCCTCCTGCCGCCGCAGAACGTACCTGGTCCGCTAGATGGGCGAAGTCAGCCGCTAGGATCGAGGGTGCGAGTTCAATCAAACCTGGGCCTCGCAGTGACGATTAAGTGTGCAAATTCTACCATGCGCGGCGCCCTCAAATTGCAACGAGCCATGTAGGGCAAAAATCGCAGAGCCCATCGCTCCGCCGGGCAGATAAGGACATCTGCCCTTAGGTGGTTCGTGGTGACCCTCCGTTGCGGTCGAGGAAGTTCCCCAGCCGGGCAATCTCAGCTTCCAGCTCCCGTTTGAATTCGCGATCCGCAGGCCGCTTCCCGACAAAGCCGACCGCCACGGTGACTTTGTTCCCGGAAATTCCTGCGTTCGCCCATCCGATTACCCGATCGACCCACAGAAGCGGCATCGCATAGTAGCCGCGGACGCGCTTGGCCGCCGGCGTGTAAGCTTCAAACCGGTAAGGCCAGCCCCAAAGATGCTCAAATCGCTGGCGGTCCCATACCACCGGATCAAAGGGAGCCAGGAAGCGCACGCGGCGTGGCGGGTGTTCGGAAACGACCGTCGCCGCCGGCCACAGATACCCGATCTCGTCGATGACCTGCCTTTCGAGTTTGCCGGCGCTGATCAAGCGCTGAATCGTCTTTCGGTGATTTGGTGCTTTTGCGATCGGTTGCCGCAGAAAACTCATAATCGCGTGCAGAGTTTTCTCCGGCACCGGTGCCAGGATGTTTACGACCGCAAGCGCCAACCCTTGCAGCCGCTCATCTGGCGACAGCGACCCCGCGACCGGCGGCACCGCTTCATATACCCGTATTCCATTTTCACGATGAGCAATCCGAAGAAATCCGCCGTAGTGCAGCCGTTCCAACGCACTCTTGGTGGCTTTCGAGTAACCGCCCCAGGCATTGAGGACCCGCCTGCCTCCGAAAGCGAACTCGGGATGGCTGGGGTGCATGGCGCCGACGGAGCGGACCAGTTCCAAAACCCTTTGGTCCAGCTTAGGCAGTCGCGTGGCTGTCCGCGGATGGAGCAGTTGCCAGACTTCGCGAGAAAGAAATCCGTAGGCGTACAGATCATCCTCCTCGATATCCAGCGAACGGTAGTGGCGTTCGAGATCTCCCGCTTGGTAGCCGTTCACCCGGTGGCGAAGGATCAAGTCCTGCGCCCTTGCAGGCGAGCGGATGGGGTCGGCCTGAACAAAACCCATGCGCTGGAGGGCCGCTTTCAGCGTGAGCGGATGAAAGAGCGAATGGGAGACGGCATAAACGCGCAGTTGTTGAAGGTTTGTCACAGAATGGAACACTCAAGTCTACAAGAGCCAGTCTGTGCGGTCGCGGGCGACTCGCCCGCGGCTTTTGACCCCTGAATCGAGGCATTCGCGGGCGAGTCGCCCGCGACCACGCAGAATGACAATTCTTTTGGGGATTTTCACATTACACCGATATGAAATCTTCCCCCGTAACCTTTTCCCTCCACGGAAGTTTATATAGTTAGAGGGATGATGGCCGTCAGGCGATCGGAACCGAAAAGGCCCCAGGGGGAAGCGTCCGGCTTACCCCATGGAGACGACCGCCTGCTGGTCGAAGCCGCCAAAAAGGACCCCAGCCGCTTTGCCGAACTGTACGAACTGAATTTCGCGCGCGTGTACGGCTACATCGCAAGGCGTGTAGGCGATCGGGATGCGGCGCAGGACCTGACTTCGGATGTCTTCCACAAGGCGCTGGCCAGTATTCACACCTTCGAATGGCGGGGCGTGCCCTTCGCCGGCTGGTTGCTGCGGATTGCTGCCAACATGATTGTCGACCGGTCAAAGCGCGGAGGGAAAGAGGTCACCGGCCAGGATCTTCCTGATCTGCCCGACCTGGACAAGCGTCCCAAGCTGGAGGAAGCCGATCAGTGCGCGCGGCTCTTTGGCCTGGTAGACCAGCTTCCGAAAGATCAACGCCGCGTGATAGCAATGCGCTTCGCCGAGGAGAAAAGTATTCGTGAAATCGCGCAAGCCCTGGGACGCACCGAAGGCGCAGTAAAACAGCTGCAGTTCCGTGCCTTGCAGAACCTGCGTGCCCGCATGGAGGGTGCCAATGCCTAAGCGCTCTCTGCCCAATCGCAAATTACCGAATCGCAAACTAATTGACCAGCTCGACCAGGCCGTGACCCAGCTTCTGGCTGCGCCGGTGGTGACCGTCGCATCCGCGGATCCGGAGCTGTTGCCGCTGTTGCACATCGCCGCCGAGCTGCGCCGGTTCCCGCGCGAGGATTTCAAGGCGCGTCTCAAGTCTGATTTGGAAAGGAAATCATCCATGGCAACCACGACTGAACCTGTTGCTTCTGTTCGAATCGTCGCCTTCTCGCGTCTGAGTTTCAAGAGCGCCGCGAAAGCCATTGAGTTTTACAAGAATGCTTTCGGAGCCCAGGAGACTTTCCGTTTCGAGAACGAGCTGGGAATCGGCCACGCTGAGATCATGATCGGAGACTCGGTCATCATGCTTGCCAATGAGTGGCCTGAGGGCGGACGCTACAGCCCCGAGACCACGGGCAGTTCGGCCGTCAGCATGGCGCTGCGGGTTCCGGACGTGGACGCCTTCGTCGAACACGCTGTCGCTGCAGGCGCCAAGCTACAGGGCGAGATCACGGACCAGTTCTATGGACGTCGCGACGCAAACCTGCTCGATCCGTTCGGATACAACTGGAATGTGTCCACGGTAACGCAAGAAATGTCGCTCGATGAAATGCACCGCCGCTTCCGGGCAATGATGGGTGAGGCGAAGAAAAAGCCGGCGGTTGACCCGGTCCCCAAAGGCTACTCGACCCTCACCACGTACCTGGTCGCGCAGGATGCGGATGCTGTGATTGATTTCGTGAGCAAGACCTTCGGCGCGGAAGAAACCTTCCGCAGCGGACCGGGCTCGGAAGGCGGCCTGCATGCCGAAGTGCGCGTCGGCGATTCCATGCTCATGGTCGGCGGCGGCGCGGCCGGAATGAAGTGGCGCGGAACTCCCATGCCCAGCGCGTTCCATATTTATGTGCCCGATTGCGATGCGACGTACGCTCGCGCCCTAGAAGCCGGAGGGACTTCCATCGACAAACCCGCCGACCAGGTCTACGGGGAGCGTTCCGCCACGGTAAAAGATGCTGCCGGGAACTACTGGTACATCGCCACTTACAAAGGCGAGAGTTACAAATGGGCCGGGGCGCCTACGCTGCAACCGTATTTGCATCCGCTGCGCGCCGAGCCGGTGCTGAATTTCGTAAAGCGCGCCTTCGGAGCCGAGGAACTGGGCCGGCACGCCACGCCCGATGGCGTGATCCATCACGTCACCGTAAAAATTGGCAACGCCCTGATGGAGATGGGAGAAGCTCACGGCCCTTATCAGCCCATGCCGACCATGTTCTATCTCTACGTGGAAGACTGCGACGCGCTGTATAAACGCGCTCTCAGTGCCGGAGCGACTTCAATCTCCGAGCCCACCGACCAGCCTTATGGCGACCGCAGCGGCGGCGTAACCGACCCCTTCGGCAACAAGTGGTACATCGCCACCCACATCAAAGACATGTAGGCGCGAGCGTTCCGCTCGTGCAGGGATCAGCACGGACGCCCTCCTCCGCCCAGCCGAGCGCAGCTCGGCAGTGTATTGCCGGAAACAATCACGGAGCTTCGCTCCGCCGGACAGCCGGGGCGGCGGTTCCCACGTGGTCGGTGGTGGCTCCCGCACGAGCGGGGCGCTCGCGTCTACATTCATTGCTGCAGTTTGGCGTACTCCGCTTTGGCTTCCTTCAGGATGGGAACATCCGCGTCGGCATCTTTCCACAGTGCGAAGAAATCCTGATAGGCGGTGCGGGCGCCGGCATTGTCACCAGCCAGAACGCGGGCACGCCCCAGCTGGAGGTGAGCGATGGAGCAAGATGCCGAGGTGAAACCAATCTGGCGATGGTCCAGGAGCTTTTGAAATTCAACTGCCGCTTCCCGGCCCTGGTTCGCCTTAAGATACGCCTGACCGCGCGCGTACACGGGCATCAGGCGCCCATCCCACCCAATTTCGTACGGAGCGGCCGGCTGCAGCAATTCAACCGCTTTGGCTGGATTACCGCGACCGAGCTCGACCTCCGCACGAATAAGCGGCAGCCAGATGTTGTCGACGACTGTGTCCAAAGGGAATCGCTTGCCTAGCTCATCGGCCACGGCATTGGCTTGTGTGACATCTCCTGCCATGGCTAGGGCAATGCCCGCGAAGGGCAGAGTTTCCCGGCTTCGGTCCATGGCCAACGCCGCGAGTGCCTGCCGACGTGCCTGGTCCGTGTTTCCAACGCGCGCTTCCCCAATCGCGGAACGGGCAGTGATGCCGGCCGCAGTTTCTATGAACTTCCCACGCTGAGCACTCTCAATCGCCTGCCGGTAGATTCCGCGCGATTTTTGCATTTGGCCGGAGAACGACGCGACTTCAGCGCTGGCTTCTAACAGGATGAACTCATCGGGCTTGCCTTTTGCCCAGTCCAGTTGACGTTGCATCCCGGGTCCATCACTCTCCAAAAAAGCGATGCCGTACAGACCTCGATGGTCCCCGGTGCTGTCGAGTTTGAGATCGATCTGTCTAAGGCGGATCGCCTTGCCCTCCGCGATGCGACCAAGTGCGACGTAAGCCCTGCCGAGAATCTGGTGACTTAGCGCCGCGTTGGGAGCCAGGCGCATGGTTTCCAGGGCGCGTTCCAGGGATTCCTGGTGCTTCCCGAGCTGCCCGTAAAAAACTGACAGATTGTTGGTGGGGATCGAATCTCGCGGATAGGTCCGCCGCCAGAGCTCGTAGGTTTCGATTGACTTGTCTATTTCTCCGGTGACGATGTCATAGTAATGGGTTGTGATGTATAGCTTTTCCAGTTCGCTGGTACGATCGCGTCGCTCGAACGCCTGTTTAGTATTTTCGATGGCGAGTTCTTCTTGTCCGCTATTGGCATATACCTGCCCCACCCGGGCGTACGCGACAGCGAAGTTCGGATCCAACTCGACCGCCCGCTTATAAAAAGGAATTGAGCCGAACTCGTCTCCCTTGTCCCGCTCCGCCTCGCCCAAGCTGAATGCCTTGAGCGCCTCCAGCGAAGATGTGGTGGCTTCTTCAATGGGCGCGTCGAATTTCTGTATCGACGCCAAAGATTCGCCCAGTTTGCCGCGCAAACTCGATGCTGCTTTGCCCACAGCTCCCAGCACCTGCTCTTTCTTGTCCGCCGACACCTGTTCGTGTGCCAGGCTGTCGCCGGTAAGGCAGTTCACGGCGTTCACATCCACCACGTATTGCGTACCGATATTGCTGATGGTGCCGTTCATCACTGCCTTGATGCCTTCGCGCTGGCAAATATCCCGCGCCAGGTCGGGAGTGACGCGCTCGTCGGGGGAGCGTCCCATGAAGCGCAAGGTGTCGCGTACTCGTTCCTGAGGGAAAACATTTAGATAAGGTGACTGCTCAAGTTGCACCGCCAACGCCTGTTTGAGCGTCCCATCGAACACCGCATCGCCGGTGGTGTTGACGAAGTCGGTCAGCAGAATGGAATCTTTTTCCGTCAGAGCGCGCGTACTGTGCTTATAGAAGAACCCGCCAATGGCGAGGGCCGCCACTATCAGCGCAGCCGCTGAGATATACCAGCGCATTCGGCTCGTCGGCGCTGCGAAAACTGCCGGAGCCGAAACCGGCCCCGAGATCGCGGACGCGGGCTGCACCGTCGACGCCGATGGCGGTGGCGCTCCAACGGAATGCGCCGAAGGTGTCGGGTCCACGGGGGCCGCTACGCTTACGGAGGAACTCCTGCCCGAGTCAAGCTCACGCTTCAGGCGCTTCAAGTCGCCGCGCATTTCTGACGCCACCTGGTAGCGCAGGTCGCGGTCTTTCTCCAAAGCTTTATTGACGATGCGTTCCAACTCGGCCGGTAAAGAAGGATTCAGTCGGACCGGCGCGGTAGGCGCGCGATTCAGGATGGCGTCGAAGATCACCGCAGAGGTGTTCCCGATGAAGGGCTGGCGCCCGGTGGACATTTCGTAGAGGACTGCACCAAACGAAAACAGGTCGGTGCGAGAGTCGAGTTCCTCTCCCCGCGCCTGCTCCGGAGACATGTAGGCGACTGTCCCCACCGTGCTGCCGGGGCTGGTGAGATGCGCCGCATCCACGGCCGCCGTCGCGAACGACGCGCCCGCCGGCTCCAGTTCCGGCATTGGCCGTCCTGACACTTTGGCCAAACCGAAATCGAGAATCTTGGCCTGCCCGCGCTTGGTGAGAAACAGATTCGCCGGCTTCAGATCGCGATGGACAATGCCGGCAGTGTGCGCCACATCCAGCGCGTCGGCAATCTGCGCCCCGAAGTCCACCAGTTGGTCGACCGACAGCGGCTTGCCTTCGATGCGATACTTCAGGGTCGTCCCGTCGAGATACTCCATCACGATGTACTGGCGGTTTTCGTCTTCGCCAATGTCGTAGATAGTGCAAATGTTGGGATGGTTGAGCGCGGACGCAGCCCGCGCCTCGCGCCGGAAGCGCTCGAGCGCCTGCGGGTCCTGCGCCAGTTCATCGGGGAGGAATTTCAGCGCCACACGCCGGCCGAGGCGCAAATCCTCCGCCTCGTACACCACACCCATACCGCCGCCGCCCAGTTTCTGCATGATGCGGTAGTGCGATATGGTTTGGCCGATCATCTGAGATCGGCAATGGTAGGCTGCAGGCCTTCAGCAAGTCAATTTGGAATGATTTTGGAATGATTTTGTGTGGCGCGGGCGCCCTCGCTCGGGGTTGTTGACATCATCACAGCATTCAGCACCCAGCGCCGGCGAGGATGGGCCGGAGCCACGGACAGCGGCGGAACCTCGACCGACACTTCAGTAGCACCCGCAGTAGCAGGCGCCGATCGCCGCACCCGAAAGCTGGCCAGCACCAACAGTCAAGGGCTGCGGACATTCTTGCTCCATCGGCCTAGAAACACTGGCTTCCAATTGTCTTATTGGAAATGAGACCAAGTGGAACTCGACCACGACATCTTATCGCGTGCTAATCTCGTCCTCCGGACGAAAACGCAAAGGAGAAATTTGGATTGGTCTCCGCCGAACAACTTGTCCCCGTTGGATTCAGCCTGGCGGCAGTGCTGTGCTGGGGTACCAGCGACTTTACGGGTGGCTACGCCTCGAAACGCTCCGACGCCTTCATCATCACCCTGCTGTCACACGCCGGCGGTTTCGTTCTCATGCTCTCGCTCGCGTTGCTCACCCACGCTTCCTATCCTCCGGCGTCGAGCCGAAACTGGGCGCTGCTCGCCGGCGCGCTGGGCGGGACCGCATTAGCGATTTTTTATCGCACTCTCGCCAGTGGGGATATGGGCATCACAGCTCCGGTCGCTGCTGTTCTCGGCGCCGCCATCCCAGCCGCGTTCGCCATGGTTACGCAGGGGCTGCCGGGAGCATTATCCATCGCTGGCTTCCTCCTCGCCGGCGTCGGCATCTGGCTGATCTCCCGCCCCGAAGGCTCGGCTCGGAACTACGCGGGCATTACGATGGCTGCCCTTGCCGGAGTCGGATTTGCCGGATTCTTCATCTGCATCGACCGCGCCGGCGACAGTTCCGCCTTGTGGTCGGCGGTGCATTCACGAGTGGCGTCTCTGGTGATCGTGGCGGTCATTGTTTTGTTTCGCCGCGGTCGCGGCAATCTGCAGCCGGCCGATGCCGCCCTCGCCCTCTTCGCTGGATGTCTCGACGTCAGCGGTACGGCACTCTTCATCCGCGCCGAACAAACCGGCCGCCTGGACACGGCAGTCGTGCTGAGTTCTCTTTATCCGGTCATCACGGTTGTGCTGGCGCGAGTCGTTCTGCACGAACACTTCACGCGCTGGAAAACGGTAGGCATCTTCGCCGCCCTGCTGGCGGTACCGCTAATTGCGCTGCAGTGATGTAGGCGCGAGCGCCCCCGCTCGTCCGATAGTCATTTCTGCAGTATCGGTCCGGCTGTTGTTCGCAGACGTCATGATTGACACTCCCGCACGAGCGGGACGCTCGCGCCTACATTCAAACCTTCCGCGCTGCTATAATCAAGGTTTGCGCTCATGCCTACGAAGCGTCTGATTCGATCCACCACAGTTCTTAGCGTCCGCCGCAACGGCACCGTCGTCATGGCCGGGGACGGCCAGGTCACGCTCGGCGAAGGCGTCATCAAGCACTCCGCCAAGAAGATTCGCCGTCTCTATCAGGACAAAATCCTGGCTGGATTTGCCGGCTCCACCGCTGACGCGTTCACCCTCTTCAGCCGCTTCGAATCAAAGCTGGAGCAGTATCACGGCAACCTGGGACGAGGCGCGGTCGAGCTGGCCAAAGACTGGCGCACCGACAAATTTCTGCGCCATCTCGAAGCCCTGCTGCTGGTCTCCGACAAGGAGCAAACGTTCCTGCTGAGCGGCCAGGGCGACGTGATCGAGCCCGACGGCGGCATCGCCGCCATCGGCAGCGGCGGCCCCTATGCCCAGGCAGCCGCACAGGCGTTGGCCGAACACACCCAGCTGACCGCCCGCCAAATCGCCGAAGAAGCAATGAAGATTGCGGGCAAAATGTGCATCTATACTAATGACAAGGTAACGATTGAGGAACTGGCGTCAGCCTCGGACGCGGCAATGTCTGCCGAGCTGACGCGAGGTCCGAAGTCCGATTTTATGGCTATCTACTTGCCCGCTACCGCTGAAGAAGAACAAATCGCGCTCGACGAGCTGACTCCGCGCGAAATCGTCGCCGAGCTGGATAAGCATGTCGTCGGCCAGAAGGACGCCAAGCGCGCCGTCGCCATCGCTCTGCGCAATCGCATGCGCCGCCAGAAACTTACTCCTGACTTGGCGGAAGAAGTGATTCCCAAGAACATCATCATGATCGGCCCCACCGGCGTGGGCAAGACGGAGATCGCGCGCCGCTTGGCCAAGCTGGCCAACTCGCCCTTCCTGAAAGTGGAAGCTTCGAAGTTCACCGAAGTCGGCTACGTGGGACGCGATGTCGAGTCCATGATTCGCGACCTGGTCGAGATCGCCATCGAAATGGTGCGCGAGGAAAAGCTGGAAGACGTCTCCGACAAAGCCGAGCTCAACGCCGAAGAGCGCTTGCTGGATATTCTGCTTCCGCCCGCGACTCCGCGCCCCGCCGAGGGCTCCACGGGCGGCATGGTGCTCGAAGGCACGACGGCAGCCTCTTCCGGCCATGAGTCGCAAAGCCGCACCCGCGAAAAACTTCGCCAGCAGTTGCGCGAAGGCAAGCTGGACGACCGCACTGTAGAGATTGATGTGCGCGAGCGCAATTTCCCGTCTTTCGAGATCATCTCCAATCAGGGCGTCGAAGAGATGGACGTCAACCTCAAGGACATGCTTCCCAACCTCTTCGGCCAGCGCACCAAGAAACGGAAGATGAAGGTCAACGAGGCCTTCGAGTATTTGATTCAGGAAGAAGAGCAGCGCCTGATCGACATGGACCAGGTCACCCGCCTGGCCATCGATCGCGTGGAAGACTCCGGCATTATCTTCCTCGACGAAATCGACAAGATCGCCGGACGCGAGAGCGGCCACGGCCCCGACGTCTCCCGCGAAGGCGTGCAGCGCGACATCCTGCCCATCGTCGAAGGCACCACGGTGAACACGCGCTACGGCATGGTGCGAACTGACCACATCCTGTTCATCGCTGCGGGGGCGTTCCACGTTTCGAAGCCCAGCGACCTGATTCCCGAACTGCAGGGCCGCTTCCCTATCCGCGTGGAGCTGCAATCGCTGACCATGGAAGACTTTATTCGCATCCTGACCGAGCCGAAGTCCTCGCTGGTGAAGCAATACGTTGCCCTGCTCGAAACCGAAGGCGTAAAGCTGGAATTCAGTCGCGAAGCCCAGGAAGAAATCGCACGCTACGCCTTCCGCGTAAACGAGGGCACGGAAAACATCGGCGCCCGCCGTCTGCACACCATCATGGAGCGCGTGCTCGACGAAATCAGTTTCGACGCGCCCGACAAAAAAGGCGAGCACATCAAGGTAGACGCCGACTACGTACGTAAGATGCTGGCCGACATTGTGAAAGACCAGGATCTGTCGCGCTACATCCTGTAGGGCATTACCACAGAGGGCACAAAGGACGCGGAGGCGCGATTTCTCTGTGTCCTCCGTGTCCTCTGTGGTTAAGATTGTCGAAACATGAGAGCCATTGACCGGCAGCGCCTCAAGTCCCTCATGCAGCGCGAGCAGCAGCGCTTTGTCAACGAGCGTCCCAAGTCCAAAGCTCTGTTCGAACGCGCGGGTAAGTCATTGCTCGGCGGCGTGCCCATGAATTGGATGATCAAATGGGCCGGCGCCTTCCCGCCCTTCGTTCGCGAAGCGCAGGGCGCGCACTTCTACGACGTGGACGGGCACCGTTACATTGACTTCTGCCTGGGCGACACCGGCGCCATGACCGGGCACTCTCCCTTCGCGACGGTAAAAGCAGTCGAAGAACAGATGAGGCGCGGCATCACTTTAATGCTGCCCACCGAAGATTCGATTTTCGTGGCCGAAGAATTACAGCAACGCTTCGGCCTGCCCTTCTGGCAATTCGCGCTCACCGCAACGGACGCCAACCGTTTCGCCATACGGCTGTCGCGCCAGATTACCAGGCGCTCCCAGATACTGGTTTTCAACTGGTGCTATCACGGCACCGTGGACGAAAGCTTTATCACTCTAAAAGATGGCGTCGCGCAGGCTCGCCGCGGCAATATTGGCCCGCCTGTCGATCCCGCACTCACCACCAAGGTGGTTGAGTTCAATGACGTCGCGGCGCTGGAGCAGGCGCTCGCCCCGGGCGACGTAGCCTGCGTGCTGGCCGAGCCCGTGATGACCAATGTAGGTATCGTGCATCCCGAAACCGGCTACCATCAGGCGTTGCGGCAGCTCACCGAAAAATTCGGGACGCTGCTCATCATTGATGAGACGCACACCATCTGTGCCGGGCCGGGCGGCTACACTCGCGCCGAAAATCTCGATCCTGATTTCTTTATTTTTGGTAAAGCCATCGCCGGCGGTGTCCCCGGCGCGGCCTACGGATTTACTGAAGCGGTTGCGCATTCCATTAGCAAGGACCAGAACCTGGAAGACTGCGATACTGGCGGCATCGGTGGAACGTTGGCCGGCAATGCGCTGTCGCTTGCGGCGATGCGGGCCACGTTGACCAAAGTGCTCACCAAGGATGCGTTCCTGCGCATGATTCCCCCGGCTGAACGCTGGACCGCGGGAGTGCAAAAAACCATCACCGATTTCGGTGTGCCCTGGCATGTCACCCGCCTTGGCTGCCGTGCCGAATATCAGTTCTCCGCCACGCCTCCTAGGAATGGCGCCCAGGCCCACGACGCGATGGATTTCGAACTGGAGCGCTTCATGCACCTGTATGCCATGAACCGCGGCATCCTCCTGACTCCGTTCCACAACATGGCGCTGATGTCGCCTCAGACCGATCCCGTCGAGGTTGATCAGCACTCCCGCGTCTTTCGCGAAGCGGTCAAGGATTTAGTGCTGTAGCCCTCACGCATCTGTTCTCTCAAGCCAATGCCGCCCGGGAATCCGCACGCCGTCTGTTACCCTGTTTGTTTCCGCGATGAAGCGATCCGAGTGGAACATTCTGATCTGCGTGCTGGGCTGCGCGGTGCTTGTTTCCTGCGGCTATCCGGGCGTTCCCCTCCCGCCCGCTCTGGAGCTGGCGAAGCCGGTTACGGATTTGCGCGCGGCGCGCAAAGGGGCCAAGGTTTACCTGGCCTGGACCGTGCCCGCCAAGACCACCGACCGCCAGGCCGTGCGCCACCCCGGTGGCACTCGCATTTGTCGCAGCCTGCAAGTGCCCGTTGCAGATTGCAAAAATCCGGTGGCAGAAATTCCAGCCGCCCAGTTTCCCTTGCCTGCTGCCGCCTCAAGCCGAAGCGGCGCGCTGCCGCCGAAAGTTCAGGCCAACTACACCGATATCCTTTCGCAAGAACTGCAAGAACACGACCCCACGGCCCAGATTACGTATGCAGTGTCGGTGCAGAACGAGAGCGGCCGCAGCGCCGGATTTTCCAACCAGGTGCAGGTCCCGTCCGCCCCGACGCTGGCGCCGCCAGACCATTTCCATGCCGAAGTCAAAAAAGATGGTGTGCTGCTTTCGTGGGAGTGTCCTCTGGCCATAGCATCCTCGGATGTGATCCAACACAAATTGCGCATCTATCGCCGCGAGCAAGGGAAGCAGACGGACACCAAAGTCAGCGACGCGAACTTGACGACGTGTGCGCAAACTCAGCCGGCCGGCCAGTCGCCCGAATTTCTGGACCAGACTTTCGAATGGGAGAAGAATTACGACTACCGGGCTACGCTCGTGACCGTTGTTTCGGCGCCGGGCAAGTCTGAGATCGAAGTTGAAGGCGATGACACTTCTTCAGTCGCGGTTTTCGCCCACGATATTTTTCCTCCAGCCGTGCCCACCGGCCTGCAAGCAGTCTTCTCAGGTGTTGGTCAAGCGCCATTCGTTGATCTGGTGTGGTCTCCCGACACCGAAGCCGACCTTGCCGGATACAACGTCTTCCGTCATGAGGAGAACGAACCACCGGTAAGATTGAATTCCGAACCGGTGAAGGCCCCAGCCTTCCGTGATGCGAAAGTACAATCCGGGAAGAAGTATTTTTACTCGGTATCCGCCGTCGACGAACGCAACAACGAAAGCGCGAAATCGGAAGAAACGAGTGAGCAGGTACCATAGAGCCGTCAGCCATCAGCTCTCAGCTTTTAGTTCGCACCGTCGAGAACCGCGCGCTTCATATGAGAGGCTCTACGATCATTTTTGACTGATGGCTGACAGCTGCCCTTGAGGTCCCGATGAAATATTGCCGCTTCCAACTGAATAACCAGCCCCACTACGGTCTTGTAGAATCCGTTGCCGGCATCGAGCAGATCACGCGCCTTTTTCTCGACTCTCCGCAAGACGCTAGCGGAGACCTGGAAGACGTCCCCACCCGAAAGATGGAACATCTCACCCTGGCCGAGGCCGTTCTGCTCCCCCCGGTCAGTCCGTCGAAGATCGTCTGCGTCGGACGCAACTATCGCGAGCATGCCGCCGAATTGGGCAACGAAGTTCCGGCCGAGCCGCTGATCTTCTTCAAGCCACCCTCGTCCCTGCTGGCGCCGGGCGCTACGGTTCGTCGGCCCACCATCGCCGAACGAGTGGACTACGAAGGCGAACTCGGAGTGGTGATCGCCAGGAAATGCTACCAACTGGCCGCGGATGAAGATGTTCGCCCCTACATTCTGGGCTACACCTGCGTGAATGACGTGACCGCTCGCGATCTGCAAAAGAAGGACGGCCAATTTACCCGCGCCAAGGGCTTCGATACGTTCTGCCCCGTCGGCCCGCTGGTCACGAATGAAATCGATCCCTGGGCGGGAATTAGCGTGGAAACCCGAGTCAACGGCGCGGTCCGGCAACAAGGCAACACGCGGGATTTCATTTTCCCGCTCGATGTCGTCATTCGCTATATCTCCCAGGTCATGACGCTGCTGCCGGGAGACCTGATTCCGACCGGAACGCCGCAAGGCGTCGGCCCGGTCGTTGCCGGAGAGACCATGGAAGTAATCGTCGAAGGAATCGGAACCCTAAGCAATCCAGTAGCCTGAAAATGTCGGTGCGAGCGGCCCGCTCGTGCAGGGGGGCAGGCCTGCCAGTCGAGCGCAGCTCGACAGCGGCGCGCGGGGCGCCGCCCCACGTGCCGGGACCCGCGCGCTCGCGCCCACATTCAATTACCTTCCCCGATTCTTCTTCAGGCCTTATTCTGTCTGTGGGTCCGCCGCACACCACGGTCGTATCCATCGCGCAAATCATGATCTCACTTCGTCTTTATGCTCTGATTCTGGTGGCTGGCGCCATTCTCGCCGTCGCCTACTTTCTGCTTCGCCGCAAGCCGAAGAACGCTGAAGACCTCGAGCGGGAGCGGCGGGCCTGGCTCGATCGCATTGGCCGGATCACTGACGGCACCGTGATTGACGTTCAGGAAATGCCCGGCACTCGCGAGCGGCCCTCCACCTTCCTCATTTATCAGTACGACGTCGCCGGAGTCTCGTACGAAGCCTCGCAGGACGTGACCTATCTGCGCCAGCTCATCAATCTCCACTCCTGCCGTCTCGGACTTCCCACCTCTGTCCGCTACGACCCGCACAATCCGGGAAACTCCATCGTGCTGTCGGAGCGCTGGATGGGCCTGCGACAGTAGAGAAGTCGTCTTTGACTTCGCCGTGCGGTGAAACTAATATCAACGCTCGGGAGCACGCCTAACGTGATCGGACGCACTATCTCTCACTACCGCGTCGTGGAAGAACTCGGCGGTGGTGGCATGGGGGTAGTCTATAAGGCGCAGGACACCAAGCTCGGCCGTTTCGTGGCCCTGAAATTCCTCCCTGAAAGTTTCTCCCGCGATCCCCAGGCGATTGAGCGCTTTCAGCGTGAGGCACGTGCCGCCTCTGCGCTGAACCATCCGCATATCTGCACCATCTACGAGATCGATACATTCGAGGACGTTCCCTTCATCGCCATGGAATTGCTGGAGGGCGAGACTCTTAAGCACCGGATCGCGGGCCGTCCTTTCAAAGTTGAGCAGCTGCTCGATATCGCCATCCAGATTTCGGACGCGCTGGACGCCGCCCACTCAAGCGGGATCGTGCATCGCGATATCAAGCCGGCCAATATTTTCATCACTCAGCGCGGGCAGGCCAAGATTCTCGATTTCGGTCTGGCCAAGCTGACGCCGCAAAAGCACAAACCCGATGAAGCCACCGCCGTCACGGCGGTAGCCGCGGACTATCAGCTCACCAACCCTGGAACCGCGATGGGGACCGTCGCCTACATGTCACCGGAACAGGCGCGGGGAGAACCGCTGGACCAGCGCACAGACCTGTTCTCATTCGGCGTCGTCCTGTACGAAATGGCAACCGGCCGGCAGCCTTTTTCGGGGACCACCTCCGCCGTCATCTTCGAAGCGATTCTGAACAAGGTGCCTGCATCGCCGGTCCAGCTGAATCCGGGATTGCCGGCGCAGCTGGAGCCGATACTCAACAAGACGTTAGAGAAGGACCGCGAGTTGCGCTGCCAGACTGCAGCGGAGTTGCGAGCGGATCTCAGGCGTCTGAAGCGCGACACCGATTCTTCCCGCGCTGGAATCAGTGCCGCCTCCCAAACGTCCGTTGCGGCACCAAGCAAAGACGCTGCGGCACCCGCGCGGCGCGGAAACAAACTGACCGCAGCCCTGGTTGGCTTCGCTCTGCTGGTCGGAGCGGGGGCTGGACTCCTCGCCGGCAAGCCATTTTGGCGGCTTACAATTCCCAATCCGCGGTACCACGAGATTACCTTCCGGCGCGGCGACATTCGCTCGGCGCGATTTGCTTCCGACGGGCAGACTATCCTTTACAGCGCGGCGTGGCAGGGCAATCCAGTCGAAATCTTCAGCGCGCGGCCCGGCGCGGCAGAGTCGCGCTCTCTGGGACTCGATCATACCCAACTGCTGGCGGTTTCGCCCACGGGAGAAATGGCCGTCGCCCTCAACAGCCATCGCACCGGCACTTGGGTCAATGTGGGCACGCTGGCCAGTGCTCCGCTCGCGGGCGGTGCGCCGCGAGAGCTGCTCGAAAACGTGCAGTGGGCGGACTGGGCTCCGGACGGCAGCGGTCTGGCGGTCGTTCGCGACGTGGGTGGCCGGAATCGCCTGGAGTATCCCATCGGCAAAGTGCTCTACGAGACCGGAGGCTGGATCAGCCATCCCCGTATTTCTCCCAAGGGCGATATGGTCGCTTATCTTGACCACTCCTTGCAGGGAGACGATAGCGGGTCAGTCGCGGTCGTGGACCTTTCTGGCAACAGGAAAAAACTTTCCGGCGATTGGTACAGCGTGCAAGGCCTGGCCTGGTCCGCGGACGGGCAAGAAGTCTTCTTCACCGCCACGGAAACTGGTCTGGACCGCGACTTGTCGGCGGTGGACCTCAAGGGAGAAAAGCGCCTAGTGGCACGAATGCCGGGGACGCTTATGCTTTTCGACATTTTCCGCGACGGGCGCATGCTGATGGGCCGCGCCAGTTGGCGGAGGGAGCTGATGGGCATCTCGGCCGACAGCGACAAGGAACATGATCTATCCTGGCTGGACTACTCCTACCCGGGAGACCTTTCGGCTGACGGGAAGACGGTCCTCTTTGACGAGGAAGGTGTGGGTGGTGGGGCCCGCTATGGCAAGATGCAGGAGCTGACCTATACCCTCTACATCCGCAATACCGATGGTTCCGCAGCGGTTCGGCTGGGCGAAGGAACGGCGGAAGCGCTGTCGCCTGACCAGAAGTGGGCGATCGCTCAGAACCCGGGCACGCCCGCACAATTTCGTCTGCTGCCCACGAAAGCCGGAGAGTCCCGCCCCCTGACCGACGACAACATAAACCACAACACGGCGCGCTGGTGCCCTGATGGGAAGAGGTTTGTTTTTTCAGGGAATGAACCGGGCCACGGAGTGCGGCTGTATGTGCAGGATGTCGACGCTGGCAAGGCACTCGCCATTACTCCCGAAGGGGTGAACGGAACCGCGTTCGCAGTTTCGTTGGACGGCCAGACCGTGGCAGCGATAGGACCTGATTTGAAAGGATATCTCTATTCCATCTCCGGCCAGGGCGAGCCGCGGCTGATTCCGGGACTTCAGACCGGAGATCTCGCCTCCAGCTGGAGCCAGGACAACAAAGCTCTTTTTGTGTATCAATCGGGCGAAGTTCCCGCCAAAGTGTATCGCCTCGACCTGGCCACCGGGAAACGAACCCTGTGGAAGCAACTCTTGCCAGGAGACCCCGCCGGCGTCGCCACCATCGGCCCCATTCTGGTTACTCCGGATGGCAAGACCTTCGTCTATGGATTCCACCGAACTCTGGCCGACCTGTACCTGGTCGAAGGGCTTAACTAAGGCTGCGGGAAGTAATGTAGGCGCGATCGCCCTCGCTCGTGCGGCCGCGCCACGAACGAGCACGGGCGTGGATGCATCGCGCCTACATCAGCTCTAAGGGGCAATGCGGTCGGTCAGCGTATCGTTGTGATAAGTGGAGTGGTCGCGCAGGCCCACCCATCCGCCATCGGGCTTGAGCGTATCTGCCACACCATTCTTTTCCGTAGTAGCAAAGTCCTGCCATGAGGCGTAGCGTACCACGGTCAAGTAGGTCCAGGGTCCACCTTCCACATGTTGCATAAGTACAGTCCCGGCCGAGGTGTCATTGCGGGGGCTCTGGATGAGCGATCTTTCGAGTTGGTCGCGATGCCCGGGAGCGGCGCGATAGACCGAGAGCACATACGCCGAGCCTTCGGTTTTCCCGGTAGAGGCCTCGTCAATGCCCAGAGCCTTGGTGAAATCAGACCAAGATGGGCCGTTGACAAAACTGTCGGTGTGCCAGGCGTACAAATCACGCACCGCGGCAGGCACTGGGGTCCCTGAGGCTTCCACAGTGGTCTTGGTCCCGAGATGCTGGATGACGGCGTAATCCCAATCTTCCCCAGACTGGTGCCGCAGGACGATGTGATGTGCCGACATGGGCACATTGGGATCGGCGGTTTTCAGAAATTGGCCGAGCTCGCCCCCTTTGCCGAGTGCTGCCTTGGCAAAATGGATGTGGTAGAGGTCGGGGCGCGCCGGGGCGTTTTGCGCCGGCGAAGCACAAGCGAACAACACTAAAGCGGACAGCAGCGTAAAGATTCTTCTCAATGTTTCCTCCAAATTTTCGCTTGGGATTGGTTCCCCGCTTGATGGGCCGGTGGGACGGGGAGATTATAACAGTCGCTCGGTGTCTTGCCTCAGGCTTCGGTTCGAGGGTGGTTCTCTGTGCCTTGGGCAAGTCCCGTCCCCAGTCGGGCGTGGTCTTCGGAGCGTTTCATACTGGTCTTCAGTGATGTTCTCAGGACACCGCCGGATTGCTAACGTGGCAGCTCAGCCGGGAAGAGAAAGGCCGGCCCAACTCCACTATGGCAAACATCTCGAAGTCGTCGTCAAAACTAAGGATCCTGTACGCCGAAGGCGATTCAGAAGTCCTTGCATCACAATCGGTTACGATTGAAAAAGCGGGCTACAGCGTCACTCAGGCGGAGGGCCGCACGCAGGTCCAGGACATCCTCCAGAAGGAAAGGTTCGACCTGGTTATCCTCGGCCCCACCTTGACCAAGAACGACCGGCACCACCTGGCCTACATGGTCAAGAAGGCGCAGCCAGGAACGCGCCTCCTTGTCACCCATACTGACGGCGAAGGTCATCCCGCAGTCGACGCCACCCTGGAAACTGGGCGAAGCATGAACGCCCTGCTGGAAAAGATCGCCTCGTTCGAGCCCCAAGCCGCAGGCGCCGCCTCAGGCAGATAGCTTTTAGTTCGGTGTGAGTAAAGGCGGCCAGGGCCGCCTTTTTCATTTTGAGAACGGATCCAAAGCATATCTTCCGACAAGAACCCCACTAGTAAACAGGTGGGAAGACGCCCCCATTGAGGCTTGGTTTTCCTGTCTCTTTGCGCCAGCACGAAATATAAAGTGGAGCGCCGAACTCAGCCTGTGGCAGAGAGCGCGTGGGGGGCGGGTCATCGACCGGTCCAGGCCGAACAAGGCTCGGCTAGGTCCGCATCACAATCAGTACGAACCTACGAAGTTAATCGTGGTAGAAATAAGCGCACGCACTCCAACCTTCTGCCGGGTCTGATCCAATTTCTTGCCGGTCTCAAGGCCAAAGTGGAGCGGCGACGGTTAGAATAACGAATTCCACAAAAATCTCATTATGAACAGCCCCGTACAAGCTAACCAAGCGCAGGACAAGAAGATCTACGTATGCCTCAGCGGCCTGCCCCTCTCCTTCCATCTGGAGTGGCCGTTTCGCAAGTCCACCTCCGGAGCGGATTTTTACGTGCTGCACGCCGAAATCGCTCTGGAAAATTCCGAAGGACTGCATGCACCCGTGTCGATCAATTTGTCGGCGACGGTTTACGAAGTGATGCCGTCGCTGGAGCCGAAAGACATCGAGGCTCCGGTGATCAACGCTCTGCGCAAGGAAGTCGATCGCCGGCAAATCGAATTTCTGAAGTCGGGGAAGCGGGTGCCGGTGCAATTCTCTAGCCGCTACTACGACTTCAAACGCAGCAAGTGGGTGTTTGGCAAAGCCACGGAGGAGAACCTCGCCCTGTTGGTGGCCCGCAAAGTCTACTGGCAGACCAAAGTCGCAGGCGGGCCGGTCTGGATCGGTGATCCTACCGAAGCGCTGTTTCTCGAAACCACGCCCGCGCATCTGATCGAGGTGGCGCAGAAACTGCGCGGCCAGGAATTGATCACTCTGGAAGGCGAGTGGGCGTCAGCCAACGCATCGCTGATGGCGCAAGCTGAGAAGTTTGAGGCCGACATGCGCGTCGCCCTAGCCGAACTGGAGCAGAAGCACGCCTTCGAACGAGGCTGACGATTTCCCCGCGTGGCCCATTTACTGCTGCTTACTGATGGTTCCGCTGAGCTCTACGTTCGAATCGGTCTGTACCACGTAGGCGTCATTGCCCGAGACCAGGTAAAAAATCAGATTGCTGGAGAGATTACTGATCGAGGCCCCGGTCCGCCCATTCCCCGAAACCGCATAATTTCCAGACAGTGTGGCGGTGCTGGGCGTCCCGTCAGTGTTCGTGAATTCATTCAAGATCAGCTTGCCGGATCCGTCCCACTGCAAAGTACCTACCCGGTCTTTGGCTGTACTTTGAACGTCGAATCCATCCATGATGAACCCGAACTGTCCATTCATCGTGGAATTCGAAAACGTCGAGAGCTGCTGCAGGTCGAGGCTTCCGTCCTGTACGGCGTTGGGATCATTGACCAAAAAAAGGCCGCGTGCAGGACTGACCATCCACACCACGTAGTGGCTGTTGGCGGCCGTGGAGAGGCTCAGCACAGCGCGCCCGTTGGTGGTCTGCGTATAGGTTCCGGTAAAACTGACGTTGGTCGCAGGGCCGCCGTCCTGCACTGAGTCGCGAGCGCCGGCGGTGATGTTTCCTCCATTGGCAGTGAAGCGTCCAGCCATATTGACTCCGCCCAGTGCGCCAGTGTCACCCTTGCTACCGAAGGCGTAGCTCCCGGAGAGCGTAGGCGTGGCACTCTGGACCTCTGCCCGGCCTTGCCCGACGATATTCGTGTCGCCGGCAAGCAGCCGTATGTTATTAGCGTCCACGATGTAGTAATTGAAGCTCGAAGTGACGAGGGCGCTGTCGGTGAAGGTTCCGCTGCCCCGACCGGTTGTGGGGTCGGGAGCGTCAAATGAACCGGTGAAGGTCAGCGAGCTGAGCGTTCCGCCCAGATTGACGTCTTTGTTTCCGTTGCTGGCGATGCCGCCCGTGAGCGTGAATGCGCCCACGCTGGCCGAGGATTGCGTCGTGTTGAAATTTATGTCGTGCTCACTGAAAACAAATGTCCCGTTGGGAGCGGCAGAAGTCGCCGTCAAATCCTGCTTCTCTGCGATCCCGCCCGCATTCACCGCCGAGTCCGCTTCCACCAGATAGACCTTCGAAGCACTCACCATCGTTACTTCGAGCGTGATGGGGCCAAGCAGGGCATTGTTGAAAGTTATGCTGCCGGTGCCGTTGTTGCTGATGGAGTAGGAACCGGTGCTGACGGTGTTGAACACACCTGTGCCCTCGGAAAAATCGTCGGTCGCGCTGGTGATGAGTTTGTTGCCGTTGGCGGTAAAAACGCCAGCTTCACGGTAGGGAACTATTTGATTGGGGTTGCTGAAATTGAACCCCTCGATCTGATAGACGTACTGCCCATTTAGGCTGGCATTGGAAAAACTGCCCTTTGGAATGAATCCTGGAACGCCGCCGCTACTCGATCCACAACCCGCACAAACCAGAAGGGAAACCAGGCCCAGGCACAGATATAAGGTTTTCATAAAAGAATTGCGCAGCTTAAACACCTTGAACCACTAACACAGCCCGCTGCAGAAAGTTGTCAAAGCCAGGGCACTTTATGTGCTGGAGGACGGGCGGTCCCGCCCGTTGTAGACGCCGGCTACTCTGGCGCAACCTGCACCCTCGGCGATTCAACCGAAGCCTTTCTTTTCTGCACCAGCCACGCCACCACCCGGTACCCCAACAACCAAGACAGCACAAAGGCATACCGGGCCGGCTTGCTGATATCAGCCTTCACCAGCCACCAATAGTGAATTACACCCGCTATCGCACTGACGTAGATGAGACGGTGCAGAGCACGCCAACGGTTGCCTCCTAGGCGGCGTATCCAGCCCGCGGTGGAAGTCAGCGCCAACGGAATCAGCAGGACGAATCCGGTGAAGCCGATCGTAATGAAGCGGCGCTTGTTTACGTCGGCCCACACCTCGTGCATGTCGAAGAATTTGTCCAGCCAGATGTACGTCAAAAAATGCAGTACCGCATAGAAGAATGCAAACAGCCCGAACATGCGGCGATAACGAATCAGCCACAGCTGTCCGGTCAGTTTGCGCACCGGCGTAACCGACAGCGTCACCAGCAGGAAAATCAAAATCCAGTCGCCCGTCGAATGCGTGATGACTTCGATGGGATTGGCCCCCAACCGCCCCGTGTAAGCCTTCCATCCCAACCGCGCCAGCGGCCCGAGGCAGGCAAGAAACACAACGGGTTTGAGCCATTTCACCATGACTTATGAATGTGGCGGTCTTGTGTGGCCGCGGGCGAGTCGCCCGCAGCCACACACAAACCACATCACAACCTAGAAGTTCTTTTTCAAATCCATGCCGGAATAGAGCGACGCTACCTGATCGTAGCCGTTAAACATCAAGGTCGGACGCTTCCGAAATTCTCCCAGCCGCCGTTCCGTGGCCTGACTCCAGCGCGGATGATCCACATGCGGATTCACGTTGGAGTAAAACCCGTATTCGCTGGGCGCGGATATATTCCAGGTGTTGACAGGCTGGTCGCCGGTAAAGCGAATGCGGACGATCGCCTTGATGCTCTTGAATCCATACTTCCACGGGATGACCATACGCAGCGGCGCGCCGTCCTGGTTGGGCAGCACTTCGCCGTACATGCCAAAACACAACACCGCCAGTGGATGCATGGCTTCGTCCATCCGCAAGCCTTCGACGTAAGGCCACTGCAGCACCCGGCTGCGCTGACCCGGCATCTGCTGCAAATCGAAAAGTGTGGTGAACTCCACAAACTTCGCTTTAGGCAGAGGGTCGGCGCGTTTGATCAATTCGCTGAGCGAGAATCCGATCCAGGGGACCACGATGGACCAGCCTTCAACGCAACGATGGCGATAGATGCGTTCTTCCGGCGCGGCCATCTTGATGATCGTGTCCACGTCGAGCACTTGCTTTTTCTTGACGGCGCCGTCGATGCTGACGGTCCAGGGGCGAGTCTTAAGATTTTTGGCCAGGCCGGCGGGCTCGTACTTGTCGCTGGAAAATTCGTAGTAGTTGTTGTAGTTGGTGACGTCTTTGTATGGCGTGATCGTTTCGTTGGTCGAGAACGGACTCTTCTGCAAGCCGTCAATCTTGGTATTGGCGTGCGCCACCGACGAGGGCGAAACAATTTCGCGCAAGCCCACTCCAGCCGCCACCGCGGCTGCACCCGCCAGTGCCGTGCCGGCCAGAAACTTCCGCCGGTTCACGTACAGGCTCTTCGGGGTGATTTCGGAGGAAAGAATGTCGGCTGCCTTCTTGATCAGCATGTCGGGAAGCTCCTGAGAGGTTTACGCACAAACCAGCGGCACTGGATTTCCAGGCGTTATTCTCTGTTAAGTAGGACGCATTTGGCCGGGAAAAGTTGCATGGCGGTTCCCGCCGCGAAACAGGTGTTAGCCGACCAGCCCCTGCATTTCTTTCTCGCCGATCACTTTTACGCCCAGCTCTTTGGCTTTATCCAGCTTGGATCCGGCATCGTCGCCTGCCACCACGAAATCAGTCTTCTTGCTGACTGAGCCGGACACCCGGCCGCCGGCATCTTCGATCATCTTTTTGGCTTCGTCGCGCGTGAGGTGAGGGAGTATGCCGGTGAGCACGAAGGTTTTGCCGGCGAGTTTCGTTCCACGCTGTTTCCTGGTTCCGGTCAGCCGCAAACCCAGGTCCTGTAGTTGCTTTACCAAGGCGCGATTCTTCGGCTCCTGGAAGAATTCCACGATGCTTTCGGCGATGCGCGGGCCGACCTCGTTTACCTCCTGCAGTTCTTCCTCTCTGGCCTGCATCAGCGCGTCCATGGAACCGAAATGCTCGGCCAGAAATTGCGCGGTGCGTTCGCCTACGAAGCGGATGCCGAGGCCGTAGATCACACGCTCGAGGGGCAGTTTCTTTGAGCCCTCGATCTCATCGAGAACATTTTGGGCAGATTTGTCGCCCATACGCTCGAGCGACAGCAGGTCTTCTTTAGCCAGTTTGTAGATATCGGCGACGTTGTTGATCAGCTTGCGGTCGGTAAGTTGAGTGACCAGCGCATCGCCCAGGCCATCAATGTTCATGACGCCGCGCGACGCAAAGTGCAGGATGGTCTCGCGCAGCTTGGCGGGGCAGTTGGCGTTGACGCAGCGGTGGTCGGCCTCGCCTTCGGTGCGGACGACGTGGCCTCCGCACACCGGGCAACGCTCCGGCATGTGAAAAGACTGGTGGCCGCGGGGGTGGTCTTTGTCTTCGATCACGCGCGTGACTTTGGGAATCACATCGCCGCCGCGTTCGACTTCCACCCAGTCGCCGATTTTCACTCCGAGGCGGCCAATCTCGTCCATGTTGTGCAGGGTGGCGCGGCTGACCGTAGTACCCCCGACGGGCACGGGCTTGAGTGCCGCAACCGGGGTAAGTTTTCCGGTGCGTCCGACTTGCACCAGGATGTCTTCGATTTTTGTGATGCCACCGCGCGCGGCGTACTTGTAGGCGATGGCCCAGCGCGGAGCTTTGCCGGTGTATCCCAACTCCGCCTGTAGCGCGGTGCGGTCGACCTTAATGACGATGCCATCAATTTCGTAGGGGAGTTTTTCGCGCTTGGGCTCCTCCTGTTCGATAAATGTCCAAATCTGGTCGAAGGTTTTCGCCAGCTTGCAGGTTCTGTTGACCTTGAAGCCGGCAGCGTCGAGCGCGTTCAGAGTTTCCCAGTGACGGTCAAAGTGCGTGCGGCCATTCTTGAGCAGCGCATAGGCGAAATAGTCGAGCCGGCGCTGCGCCGTGATGCTGGGCTCGAGTTGGCGAACGGTGCCGGCGGTGGCGTTGCGCGGGTTGGCAAAGGCCGACAGGCCCTTTTGTTCGCGCTCCTCATTCATTTTTCTGAAGGCGGCGATGGGCATAAGCATTTCGCCGCGGACTTCAAAATCAGCGGGAATTCCAGCTTTCTTCAGCGTGTCGAGCGGAATGGAAAGCGGGATGGAGCGGACCGTCCGCACATTCAGGGTGACGTCTTCGCCGATGCTCCCGTCGCCGCGCGTGATGCCGCGAACCAGCTTGCCATTCTCGTAGTGCAGGGCCAGGGACATGCCGTCGAGCTTCAGCTCGCAAACGTACTCGATGTCTTCGCGGCCGCTCAGTTCGCGGACGCGCCGTTCCCAATTGCGCAGTTCGTCCTCGCTGTAGGTGTTGTCGAGCGACAGCATGGGCGACGAGTGCGGCGCTTTTAGGAACCCTTCGCGGGGCTTGCCGCCAACGCGCTGGGTGGGCGAGTCGGGCGTAACCAGTTCGGGGTGTTCGGCTTCGAGCTTTTTCAGCTCGATCATGAGCTGGTCGAATTGCGCGTCCGTGATCTCAGGATTATCGAGTACGTAGTAGAGATATTCGTGGCGGCGAATTTTGTCGCGCAGCGCTTCGACTTTGTTTTCGATCTCCTTGGTCGCAGTAGGCATGACTGAGAGATTATATTCGTCTGATGATTGTGTGGGACGGGCGCCCTCGCCCGCGGCTTTCGACGCCAACTTGGCGGCTTTGACTTTCACTATCGGCTTTCGCGGGCGAGGGCGCCCGCCCCACACAGGTATGCAAATTCTCGAAACTGACCGACTGCTACTGCGTGAATTTGTTCCTGCCGACATTGACGCGCTGATGGCGGTTATTTCCGACCCTGAGACCATGCGCTTCTATCCCGAGGCGCTGGACCGGGTTGGAGTTGGATCATGGATTGATCGCAACCGGCGGCGCTACCGGGACGACGGTCACGGGCTTTGGGCCATGGTTTTGAAATCCAGCGGCGAAGTGATCGGCGATTGCGGATTGACCCGGCAGACGGTGGATGGAGTCGGTGAGATTGAAATCGGGTATCACGTGCGCCGCGATCTGTGGGGACGAGGGCTTGCTCCCGAGGCGGCTGGGGCGTGCCGCGACTACGGATTCGCGCGCCTCGGCGCCGAGCGGCTGATTTCGCTCATCCGGCCGAAGAATTTTCCTTCGCGTCGGGTGGCGGAGAAAGTGGGGCTGGCTTTGTGGAAAGAAGTAATGTGGAGGGATTTGCCGCATTGCCTGTACGTGATTCGGAGTATTGCGCGTTCCGTAGGAACGCCTGATAGTAGCTCGGCGCTTCAACGCCGGGTCGCAGGAGGTTAACATGCCCGTCCCGTCATGACGGCTGAAATCTGTCCACTCCCGTCGGGAGGTCCCTGCGGGACCAGAAAACCTCTGGCGAGCTACGTTCGCCCTGGACAGCCGATGGCGGCTTCTCCCGACGTGGTCTGTGACGACTTACACCAGGTCGTCCACCTTTAAATTCAGCGGGCCGCCCTTCCAGGCCGCCTGGAATTGTTTTTGCACGAATCCAGCATCGTAGTCCCGCTTCTGCGCTTTCAGGGCAGCTTCCAGGCCGAACAGCGAACGTGGATTACGCGGATGACGGTCCAGGTCTTCGCGAAAGACCTTTTCGGCGCTCGCGGCATCTTCGTTCATCAGGAGCACCGCACCCAGCGACTCACGCACCGGGAAGAACCAGTCTTCGGGCTCGTTGTACTTCAGATAATCCTGCATCTTCACGGCTTCCTGCAGTTGTGCGATGGCGCTGGCGTTGTCCTTCCTGGCAAGTGCGATCTTTGCGCCCAATACGTCTCGGGCGATCTTCAAGACGTCTTTGGTCTTGTTGTTCACGGGCATGGCGAAGATGACGTCTTCCGGCGTGTTCTTCTCCGCGTCCGCAACGACCTGATAATCAGCCTGAGCTTCGTCCGGCTTTCCCTTGGCGGCCAGAGCCATGCCGCGGGCGAAGTGCCAGAAGACAGTTTCAGTCTGCATTTCCGGACTCGGCTTCGGCATTTTCAAAATGTCATCCCACCGGCGGAAGCGGACATCAACCGCGATGGGTATCGTCACAAAACCTTCGAGCGGCGGCATCTCCTTTACGTGCGGCCTCACGTGGGCGGCCAGCAGTTGAGCATTTTTCATGGCTTCCGCATAGTCTCCGCTCATGGCCGAGCACATGGCGATGAAGTGCAGATTGTGGCTGTAGTACATCATCGGATACAGGCCCTGCACGCCGCTGGCCTTGATGTAGGCGCGATCCGCGATGGCGGCAGCTTCGTTGGTCTTGACCGCCGCCGCATAATCGCCGGTACGGATGTAAACGTGGGCCGGCATGTGCACCAGGTGTCCGGCGGCCGGCGCCATGGCGGCCAGGCGGTTGGCGGCTGCCAGCGCCCTTTCTGGGGACGCAGAGGCTTCGACCGCGTGAATGTAGTAGTGGATCGCGCCCATGTGGTTGGGATCACGCTTGATCACCGATTCGAGCGTGGCGACGATTTCTTCGGTGCCGGCTTCCGGTCTTCCGTCGCGATGCCACAAGCCCCACGGGTGCAGGTTCATGCCGGACTCCGCGAACAACGTTGCGGCGTCGAGATCGTCGGGAAAGTTCTTCGACACTTCGCGCATGGCGTCGTGATAGGCCTCTGCCGCCTGGCGGCGGTCGGCCTTGGGATCGGCGGGGAAGCGCAACGCCATGGCCTGTATGTAGGCCTGTTCGACGGGAGAAGCGTTGGCCGAGAGATCTACGGCCTTCTGAATTGCGGCGTGCGCCGCCGCGAAACGTTCGTCGCTGGCGGGATCGTTATAGTTTGGACCGACTGCCTCCGCGACTCCCCAATAGGCCATGGCCAGCTTGGGATCGAGGTCTGCAGCACGCTGAAACGAGCGCGCCGCTTCGTCGTGGTTGAAGGCGTAAATCTGGCGCAGCCCCTGGTCAAAAAACTGCTGGGCCTGCGCGTTGCTGGTCGAGACTGGGTGATGAAGGTCGCCATAGCCGGACATCAGAGTGGCAGGCTTCGCTGGCGCGGCATGATCCTGCGCCATTGCCAGACCGCACGTTGCAAAGATGAGTAAGAGGACGAGGGCATGCCGCATATGAGTTACCTCCTGGAATTTGACGAAGGTCAAAATCGCGCGAGAAAAGAACGCCCCGTGCCAGTAGCTTAGTAAAAAGATGCTGAAGCTGCAACATGGCTGTCACCTGCCGAGTGGCGCAATTTGGATTTCTCCTCATGATGGGGGCATCCCGAGCTTGCGAAGAGCCTGAGCGAAGTCAAAGGGATCTAGCGCGCGGCGAAAAGGCATAGTAAGCCAGCGCTCTAACCTGCCGAGAATACGTTTTCAGTACAATCCCATTGACCTCCATGCGTAAGGCCGCGCTCTTCTACAACCCGCTGTCTGGCCGTCGCCGTGAGCGGCGACTGGCGGACGTCAAGGCTGCCCTGGCTGTGTTGCACGAGGCGGGAATCGAGGCAACCGCCGAGCCTACGCGTGGGCAGGCAGATGCGGCCGAGCAGGCGCGCCAGGCCATCGCCGCAGGTTGCGACACCATCTTTGCCTGCGGAGGCGACGGCACGGCGCATGACGTTCTGCAGGGCATGGTGGGGAGCGATACAGCGCTTGGGCATCATTCCGCTGGGCACCGCTAATGCCCTGGCACACGATCTGCGGTTGCCGCTGTCTGCGGTGGGCGCCGCGCGTGCTCTTCTGACGGCAAAGCCCCGGCGCGTCGCGCTGGGCCGTGTGGAATATACGGACCTTGAAGGCAATCGCGGCTTCCGTTTCTTCACCGTCGCCGCCGGCATCGGCGTGGATGCGCATCTTTTCTACAAATTGAATCCCCTGGTCAAGGGCCACCTGGGAATGACGGCTTACTATGCCAAGGCCACGCGGCTGTGGCTGACGCATCCGATGGAGAAGTTTGCAGTCGAAGTTGAGCAACAAGCCGGACATGAAAACGAGGGCCCGGCGGAGGTTTCTCAGTTGCTGGCCGTTCGTATCAGGAACTTCGGGGGAGTGCTGCGCGAGCTGGCGCCGGGAGCTTCGCTCGATCGCGACGACTTGCGGATGGTGTTGTTTCGCACTTCGAGCCGTTGGGCTTATTTGCAGTACATCATTCGGGGACTGGTGGGGGCGCAATGGCAGGTGGGCGGAATCGATCTGATGCACAGCCTCAAGATCGATTGCCAGCCGCTGGGTGATGCGGCCGGAGGTTCCCGCATTTTCGTCGAAGCCGACGGAGAATTGCTGGGGACGCTGCCGGCTGCGATCAGCATTGTGCGCGATGCGCTGGCATTGCTGATACTCGCGGAAAGGTAGTCACCACCAAGGACGCGAAGGTACACGAAGGAATTCAAGAAGATCTGAGCTTCGTGCATCTTGGTGTCCTTGGTGGTTAATGCTCTTTTCTGCGTCGCACCGTTTCGAGGTAAAGTGTTCAAATGAATCGGCGTTAGTGACAGCCGCATCCAAGACACTTCTGATCGGCGATCACGCTCGAAATTTGGAACCGCTTACTCACTTTCTTACCGGAGCCTGCCTCGCCCGTGCCGGGTTCAACCGCAAGACGGCGCTGGCTACGGCCACGATGACGCTGGCGGCGGAAGCCCCGGACATCGACGTAATCGGAAATTTCAAAGATCCGGTATTCGGCTTTGCCCACCATCGCGGTTTCACGCATTCATTCCTCGGACTTCTGCTGGTGCAGGCGTTGGTGGTTGGACTGATCTACGTCATCTGGCGCCTGCGCGGGCGCAAGATTAAAGATCCCAATCTGCCGCCGCGCTGGGGTTTGTTGTTTCTGTTCGCGTATCTCGCCGGGCTTACCCACATTCTGCTCGACTTCACCAATAACTACGGCGTGCGCCCGTTCTGGCCTTTCTGGGAGAAGTGGTATTCGTGGGACATCGTATTCATCATCGAGCCGTTGCTTCTGATCTTGCTGATCGGCGGCCTGGTGCTGCCCGGGCTTTTCTCGCTGATCAACGACGAAATCGGAGTGCGCCGCAAAGGGCCGGCGGGACGTCTTGCAGCGACGGTGGCCCTGTTGGGTGTGATCTTGGTCTGGGGCGTTCGGGATTATGAGCACCGGCGGGCCGTCAGTGCGCTCAATTCCCGGCTCTATGACGGGGCTGATCCGGTGCGGGTTTCTGCTTTTCCCAATTGGCTGAATCCGTTTCACTGGTATGGCGTGGTCGAGACCCGGGACTTCTTCGCCCTCACGCAGGTGGATTCTTCCGTGCCGGATGTAGACCCCGAGGGCCGCATGGGAATTCGGCGCAAGCCGGAAGAAACACCGGTGACCCTGGCGGCCAAGAGGAGCTACCTGGGGCGCGTCTATCTGGATTGGGCGAAGTATCCCGTGGTCGAGACGCAGGAGACCGACTCGGGTTACATCGTTCGCTTCAGGGACCTTCGCTATTACGACCCCAATTCGACGCGCCGGGACCTTCTGGGCGCGAGCGTGGAGCTTGACCGGTCTTTGAACGTTGTCCGCGAGGGCTTTGGATCGCGCGGACGCTCGGTGCCGAAAGCCGTAGGCGGGATTATGTGCGGTCGGGTTGGGTGGCGCGAGCGACCTCGCCCGCGTGCCGGAAGTCAAAGTCGAAAGCCGCGGGCGCCCGCGGCCATCCAGGCCATGCTTGACGTGCGCGCGCTCCGGGCGGGCCACAATCATTGATTGAATTCTAGAGGTGATCATGCTGGCTTACCTGTTTCTGGCGCTTGCCATTGCGGTTCGGTTCATACCCCATCCGTGGATGTTTACCCCGGTGACCGGAGCGCTGCTTTTCTTCGGAGCGCGCGGTTCGCGCCGCTTCCTGTGGGTACCGCTGGCGGCGATGATGGCCTCAGATGTGGTTCTGACCAAGGTGGTGTATGCCTACCCGTTTGTCTGGGACCACTTCGTAACCTGGGCGTGGTATGCGGCGGTATTGTGGCTGGGGACCCGGCTGCGTACGAACGCAAAACCGCTGCCGGTGATTGGCGCGGCCCTGGCCAGTTCGGTTTCCTTCTTTGTGATCAGCAATTTTGCGGTGTGGGCGGCGTACGACATGTATCCCAAGAACTTCGCCGGGTTGATGACGTCGTACACGCTGGCTTTGCCCTTCTTCCGTCACGCGCTCGAAGGCGATCTGCTTTTTACGTCGGCATTTTTTGCGACGCCGGTGGTGCTGGCAGCGTTATCCGACGCCTTCAGCAGCGACCACGCGGCAGCGGCTTAGTTACCACATAGCAGGTGGGGACAGCCGCCCCCGGGCTATCCAGTCGAGCGAAGCTCAACAGATTTTGCCGGGGTCAGAAACACCGAAGCTTTGCTCCGCCGGACAGCCGAGGGCGGCTGTCCGCATGTGGCTGGTGGTAATTCCTGCACGAGCGGGGCGCTCGCGTCTACATTTTTCGTTTCTTTAGCCGGATCACTACCAGCCAGATTGCCAATCCCACCCCACCGCCGCCAGCACCCATGGCCAATGCTCCCGGAAGACGTTTCCGAAGATGCGTACGAATTGCGGGCCGAATACCAGGGTCAGAATGGACAGCACCAGGAAGCGCACGAAGCGTCCGGCAAAGATGGCCAGCAGGAAGTGCGTGAACTTCATCTCCGAAATGGCCGCGACCAGGGCGAACAGCTTGAACGGCGTGGGCGGAGGCAGCATCGCGGGAAACATCAGGCTCCAGAAGGGATGCTTTTGGAAAGCCTGGTGAAATTTCTCAAAGCGCTCGGGAGAGATGCGCTTGCGCAGCAGTTCTTCACCGCCGAGATATCCAATGCCGTAAATCACGATGCTTCCCAGCGCCGATCCGGTGGAGGCCATCAGCACATACAGCAGGAAATCGGGAGCGATCCTGATAGACGTAGGTGGCCACGATCGGGTCCATGGGCAGGCCCAAGGCGGCACCGTCGAGGGCGGCGATGACGAAAACGCCCCATGCGCCCAGCGGCTTCAGCAGGCCCCAAAGGAACGCCGAGTAGCGCAAGAATATGTGCTTGATTGTGTTCAAGGGTAAGCCTAGCAGTGTACGCGAACCAGCCTTGATGTGGGGCGTACTCCTATCCGCCTTTGTTGAAGTTGATCTTGTCCGCAGAATCTTGCCCCCGCCCAGGCTGGTCACCAGCGATCGGCTTGAGACAGGATCAAAAGCCAAAAGGCGGCGGACAGGAGTGCCCGCCCCACGTCGGCACACTATGACTTCGGAAAATTCGGGTCGGCTTTTACTTCGTTGATCTGTTTGGTGTGGCGTTCGCTGTGCCCGGCAACGAACAGCACCCATTCGAAGCCATCGAGTTTCTTCCCCATCGGGCTATCGATGGCGTGCTCCCGCAGGTCGTTGTGGGTTTTCACGAAGATTTCGGTTTGAGCGCGGGCATCGGTGAAATGCTTGAGCGAGGCCTGGGGCGAGCCAAAGCGGTTTGTCGGCTTGAGCGGCTCGGGCGCCTAGGCCTTGTGGCTGCGGTCGGGAACTTTCGCCACGACCAGGTCGTCGATCGCCTTCACGTCATCGCCCGCGGGGCGCGCGGGGGCCTTCATGACCTGGGTAGTCACCATGCCCATCAGGAAATCCTCGGCGGCCGCGATGTGATCCATTACTTCGGCGATCGACCACCGATCGGTGCGGACTTGAAGTTCCATTGCGCGTCGGAAAGGCCAGCGGTTGCATCCAGCACCGCCTGCTTGGTGTTTTCCAGATATTGCAGGGCCCGGTCGCGGTCGGCCGCAGTCAGCGTCTGGGAGAAGGCTGAGGTGGAGGCACACAGAAGAACGATGGCAATGGTCAGGATTCGCTTCATGAGTTTCCTATCCTCCGATTGTGCGCACTCGTGGCGCACAAGGTTCTCTTCAACCTACCGGCAGTTTTATTTAATCAGCGTCCGAGGGGCGGGTCAGGGTCATGGTACAGCAAGGCGACCTGGAAAGAGTGTCCGCCCCACACTACTGTTAGGTGTGTTTCGTATTTCCGACGAGCAGTTCCAGGGCGTGCGGCAGTAGATCGATTACCGCTTCTAGGGACTCAACTGCTCCTCGGGGGCTTCCGGGCAGGTTCAGAACTAGCGACTTTTCACGCACTCCGCATACCGCCCGGCTTAGCGCTGCCATCGGGGTCTTTTTGGAGCCTTCGAAGCGCATTCGTTCTGCGATGCCTTCGAGAAGGCGGGTGCAGACGGCGCGTGTGGCTTCGGGAGTGACGTCACGCGCGGCGATTCCTGTGCCTCCGGTGGTCGCGATCAGGCGGGCCTTGGCGGCGAGGCGAATGATGGCTTGCTGAATGTTCTGTTGATCGTCCGCAACAATTTCAGTTGCGACTATTGCAAAGTTTTTTCTCTTGAGAATTTCGGCGACCGCGGGTCCGGAGAGATCGGGGCGCTCGCCGCAGGCTGAGGAGTCGCTGACGGTGAGGACTGCGGCCGTGAGAGATTCAGGAGTCGAGGAGGACATCTTCCTCTTCTTCCTCGGCGCCGCCTTCGTCGCGTTTGGATTCGTCGAGCATGCGCAGGCCCTCCATCAGCAGGCCTTGAGTGTTCAGGGTGGTGGTTTGTTTGCTGGTCTTACCTTCGAAATTAATTTGGAAACTCCCTCCGGTCCAACTCAGTACTTTAAAGACCGCCTTGTCGCCGGTGAGCGAACCGTAGGCGGCATGGGTTACCTGGCCTTCGCTGAAATACATTTCGCATTTGTCGCGTTCGTTGGTGAGAGTGAGGGCGCAGCTCTTGCGTCCCATTTCGAGCGACTGCACCAGGTCGATCACATTCATCTGCGAAAGGTTGCCGCGCAGCACGCCGTCGGAAGGCGCGGTCTTCGCCATCTTTTCGAGTGCGATCTTGTCAATCACGCGCTTGATGCGTTGGGTAGCATCCCTCAGGAAGAACGGTTTCTCGACGAAGTCGTCGACCGGTTCCTGGCTGGAAAGCTTTTCGCTGATGTCGGCTTTGCTGGCCAGCAGGATCACGGCAATGCCAGCGGTCTTGGGGCGACTCCTCAAGCGCTCGACCAGTTGATGGCCGTCCATGCCGGGCATGCGGTAGTCACTCACCAGGAGGTCGGGCGGGTCGTCCACGGCCTTGAGCAAGGCGTCGGCGGTGTCGCTGGAGGTGGTGACCGCGGCCAGCGGCTTCAGCGCGCCGTGCAGCAGTTCGAGGACCATGGGGTTGTCGTCCACCAGCAGGACTTTGACGTTATTCGGCATGGCAGCCTAGGTCTTCTTGCGAACGCGGGTGTAGTTACCGCTCTTGCCTCCGGACTTGTGTTCGAGCACGATCTCCCGGATTTCAATTCCCTTGTCCAGCGCTTTACACATATCGTACACGGTCAGCGCGGCGACGCTGGCCGCGACCAGGGCTTCCATCTCGACGCCCGTTACCGCCGTGGTGGTAACTCTTGAGCTAATAGCGACGCCATTTTCGCACAGCCGCATAGTCACATCAACGTGCGAAAGCGGCAGAGGATGGCACATCGGGATGAGATCAGACGTTCGCTTGGCCGCCATAATGCCGGCCAGCCGCGCCACTTCAAGCGGATCGCCCTTGGGATTTTTCGGCAGCGCTTTGAGCACGGCCGGTTTCAGAACGACGAGGGCGCTGGCGCGGGCTTCGCGTTTGCTGGGAGTCTTGGCGGAAACATCCACCATACCGGCACGGCCGGAGCCATCGTAGTGAGAGAGTTTGCGAGCCATCGCGAAAAGCTATCTTACACGTGTGGCTCTATCGCATCAGGACTGGGACCCACTCGCCCCCCTGGATGCTGTCACGGTCCGAGGGAATTACGATGTAGCAGTTGGCTCGAGTCATGGATGCAATATCGCCCGAGCCGTGCCAGGCCGCCAGTTCAACTTGCGTGTGTTCGAATTCTCCAGACAGAATTGCCGGGAGGAATCGCTTCAGACCGGTTTTTGTTTTTATGTCGGACTTCAATCGGGCGTTTAGAAATGCCAGCTTGCGTGGCGACATGCCGGCCAGTGCCTCCAGAATCGGGCGAGCGAAGAGTTCGAACGTCACCATGGTCGAAACTGGATTGCCTGGGAGTCCGAAAAAATATACATAAGCCGGGGGAGACGACAGCGACTCGCGGGCGGAGGCGCCCACGCCACAGGGGACTCTTCCGAAGACAATCGGTTTACCTGGCTGGATTTGGGCGCCGGTGAAGAAGAATTCTGCCTGGAATTCTGCCAGGACCTGCTCGACCAGGTCGTACTTGCCCATTGAGACTCCGCCTGCCAGTAGCAGCAGATCGGCTTCGAGTCCATCCGCGATGAGTTCACCCAGGCGTTCAGGCTCGTCGGGTGCGATCGGCAGCAGGACGGGCTCGCCGCCTGCGGCTTGTACTTGCGCGGCCAGGGAGTACGAACTCGAGTTGCGGATTTGAGTGGCTGCGGGTGGAACATCAATGTCCACGATTTCGTCCCCCGTGGAGAGGATTGCGATTCTGGGTTTGCGGTAAACCAGGAGCCGGCTTCTGCCTACCGACGCAGCCACTGCGATCGCCGCGAAATCCAGTCTCGCTCCCGGAGACAATAACTTCTCGCCGCGCTTCGCCTCTGAGGCAAGGGGGGCGATGTTATCGCCCGCAAGCACCGGCTTCATGATCTGCACTCGGCCGGCGTCGCGTGAAGTGTATTCCACCATCACCACGGCATCGGCACCCGAAGGAGCGGGAGCGCCTGTCATGATGGCCGCGGCCTGGCCGGCTTGCAAGGTCGGGACATCCTCGGCGCGAGCGCCGGCTTTGATCTCTCCGATCACTTCGAGGGTGGCGGGGAGCGGGGAAAGATCTTCGGCTCGCACAGCGTAACCGTCGCGCATAGCCCGCGGGAACGGCGGGAAATTGCGGTCTGCGAATATGGGCTCGGCCAGGACTTGTCCTGCGGCTTCAAGGAGCTCCGCCAGTTCCTTGCCGCGGGGACGCAGGGGGGCGGCGTGAGCCTCAACCAGGTGACGCGCGTCCTCGAAGTTAAGAATGAGAGGCGGCTCGGGCACGGCAGCCATATGTGGGAGATGATACGACAGGAATGTGGCCTGTGTGCCCTTCCCGCGTAGGGGCGGACGCCCTCGTCCGCCCCCTACGTGGTTCGTAGCGCTTGTTTACGTATTGCCTCTGCTGGTAACCCGATCCTCGTTTGCATTGAGCCGAGCTTCGGCTTCGAGGACAATCATTTGACGGATTCCCGAACGGATTCCCTAAATTGGGGGAGAGCTGTGCTTTACCGCCGTGCATTCGAAGTGTGGCTGGTCGTGGGCGCTGTGCTTACGGCGGCCCAGGCCAAAGATATTGCCTTGGTTTCCAACAAGTCGAATGGCGTGACGGACGTCAGCATGTCCGAACTGGTCAAGATCTGCAAGGGTCAGACCAACCGCTGGCCCAAAGGCAAGCCGATCACTTTGTTCAGTCTCAATCCCGCGTCGAACGAGATGAGGATGGTGCTGGAAAAAGTCTATGGCATGTCGAGCGACGAGGTCAGCGCCCTCATCGCCACCGCCAACCACGGCAGAGCGAACCATCCAGCCATTATCGTCGTCAAGTCCGACAAGGACCTGGTGGAGGCGGTGGAATCCACGCCGGGCGCAATCGGGTTGGTGGACGTGTACTCGATCACCGGGGGCATTACAGTATTGCGTCTCGAAAGCAAACTGCCGCTCGAAGCGGGATATCCGTTGCATGGCAACTAGAGGTCGGAACAGGAGTAGCGCCACGGCCCCGGCAGCTGTCCGGCCGGCGTCCTCGCCCGCCGTGCCGAGGGCGAGACGCGCTCGGGACAGCCAGCAGGCTTGCCCTGAGCGAAGTCGAAGGGATGCGGCGCTACAAGAGCAACCGTTTGACCAATATCAAACATGATTCCAAAACGTTGCGCCGCTTTCCCCGCCACGCGCTTGATGTCCGCGTCTCAGTACACGCCTTTCGCTCCGGACAAAGCGTTTCGTTTTGGGGGCGATCGAGCGAACTGGGAGAAGACGGCATTGGAGCGACGCTGACTGGCGAGCTTGAGGCTGGGGAAGTCGTCTCCATGGAACTGTCGTTGCCGATGGCGCCGTTTTCTATCAAATTTCGAGCGCTGGTACGATATCGCGACGGACTGCGCCATGGCTTCGAGTTTCTGACCTTGAGCGCCGCCCAGCGCGACGAGATCCGCCGGGTGTGCGAAACACTCTCGGCCGGCACCTGAGCGGGCGGAGAGGGAATGAACACAGTCATGGGGCGGCGGGAGTAAGTACCTTAGACTGACCGGACTTTGGTCTCTGTCTGTGTGGCACCACCGCTATGCCATCGCCGCTTTGATCCTCCCATACGTCGTCTCCAGTGTCTCCGGCAGAACCCTGGTTTCGCCCACCACTGTCATGAAATTTGCATCCGCTGCCCAGCGTGGCAGCATGTGCAAATGGACGTGTCCCGCCACTCCTGCCCCGGCAGCCTTCCCAAGATTCATCCCCAGATTGATCCCCTCCGGTTTGTACACCTGGCGCAACACGCGTTCCATGCGCTGCGCCAGATCGATCATTTCATGGCCTGCCTCTACCGCCAGTTTTTGCAGTTCATCCAGATGGGCGAACGGGACGATCATCACGTGCCCGGCCGTGTACGGGAAGGCATTGAGGACGACGTAGCAGTGCTGGCCGCGGTAAACAATGCCGGCTTTGGCGTCATCCCCCAAGCGTGGCAAATCGCAAAACACACAGCCGGAGGTCAGGTCAATGCCGGCCACGTAGGCATAGCGCCAGGGAGTCCAGAGATAGTCCATTAGCAGGGCAGAGTAGCAGAAGAGCGCTGCTGGCTTCTAGCTGCTGGCTTCTGCGCTGAAGGCCTCAGCTCAGTAGCCAGAAGCAGCTGTTTTTGCCGTTTGACACTGTTCGGAAGCGGTTGCTACACTCGAAGTGTTCCCTTTGGACGCGGGTTTGCTTAGAGACGTCCGACCGCTGGGATTGTTCCAGTCCGTCCGCCAGGGCGGGCTCAACACAACCTTAGACTAACGCCAGCCGTCCGCTAATCGCCCCGCATCCGTCCCCGCACCCACGTGCGTGGAAAACCCGAGAGAGGCCACCAAACTTGCCTGACGATAACAACGCCCACAACCTGGATTCCGCGTCTTCGATTTCCGTTGCCGAGCGACCCATGGAATCTCCGGAGGGCTCGACCTTAAACAGCGGCTCCCCCCAACCAACCCAGTCTGCGCACACCGATTCGTCGCACAGCGACGCGACCCAGAATCTGGACGAAAAACCCTCAACCACCGAAGACTTCGCCTCCGCCCTCGAGAGTTTCACGACCGAGAGCGAAGAAGGCTGCCCGCGAGGACAAGGTCATCAAGGGCACCGTGCTGAAGATTACCGCCACCCACGTGGTGGTGGATATCGGCGCCAAGTCCGAGGGCATGCTTCCCATTGCCGAAGTGATGGACCACTCCGGCAAGCCGCGCTTCCAGCCCGGTGACGAAATCGCCGTCATGCGCGACAAGGGTGAGACTGAGGAAGGCTACATCAATCTCTCCCACCAGAAGGCGCAGCGGCTCCGCGCCTGGGACGAGATTGAAAAAGCGCACAACGAGAAGAAGCCGATCAAGGCGGTGGTGATCGAGCGCATCAAGGGCGGTCTGACCGTTGACATTCTGGGCGCGCAGGCCTTCCTGCCAGGCTCTCAGGCCGACTTGCGCCCGTTGCGTAATCTCGACGTCGCTGAAGGGCGAGACCATCGAAGTCGCCGTCATCAAGCTAAACAAGAAGCGCGGCAATATCGTTGTCTCCCGCAAGCAGTTGATGGAAGAAGAACAGAACGAAAAGAAATCCAAGACTCTGGAGCACTTGGAAGAGGGCACGATCCTCACCGGCGTGGTGAAGAACCTCACCGAGTACGGCGCTTTCGTAGACTTGGGCGGAATTGACGGCCTGTCTCCACATCACCGACATGTCCTGGGGACGTCTCACCCATCCCCGCGACCTGGTCAACGTAGGCGACCAGATCCAGGTGAAGGTCCTGAAGTTCGACAAAGACAAGCAACGCGTCTCGCTGGGATTCAAGCAGCTCACTCCTGACCCCTGGCTGGATGCCTCGCATCGCTATCCGGTCGGCGCGCATGTCAGCGGACGCGTCATCAGCGTCACTGACTACGGCGCGTTCGTCGAACTGGAGCAGGGCATCGAAGGCCTGGTTCACGTCAGCGAGATGACCTGGTCTAAGCGCATCAAGCACCCGTCGAAACTGGTCAACGTCGGCGATCAGGTGGATTGCGTGGTCTTGAGCGTCAATCCTCAGGAACGGCGCATTTCGCTGGGCATGCGCCAGTTGGCCGCTAATCCCTGGGACGCGCTACATGACAAGTATCCTGTCGGCGCAACCGTCGAAGGCCGGGTGCGCAATCTCACCGACTTCGGCGCCTTCATCGAAATCGAAGAAGGCATCGACGGCCTGGTCCACGTCAGCAATCTAAGCTGGACCAAGCGCGTGAAGCACCCTTCGGAAGTGTTGAAGAAGGGCGACAAGGTGAAGGCCGTCGTCCTGGCCATCGAACCCGACAAGCGGCGGCTTTCGCTGGGCGTGAAACAGCTCCAGCCCGACGTCTGGGAAACCTTCTTCGAGCAGCATCACGTCGGCGACGTGCTGCACGGCAAAGTCTTGCGGGTAGCCACTTTCGGCGCCTTCGTAGAGATCGCCGAAGGCATCGAAGGCCTCTGCCACAACAGCGAAGCCGTGGATGCCAACGGCCAGCCCATCACTCTCGAGCCGGGTGTCGAGCACGACTTCAAAATCATCAAGATGAATCAGGAAGAAAAGAAAGTCGGCTTGAGCATCAAGGCAGTCGGCGAAGAAGCGTCGCGCTCCGAAGTCGAAGCCTACAAGCAACCGGTATCCACCACCGGCGGCTCTACCATCGGCGAGTTGATGTCCTGGAAGCGCGCCGGCGGCGACAACAACTAGTTGGGTATGTGGAGCGGGCGCCCTCGCTCGCTGTTTTTTGAGCCGCCAGAAATGGCGGGCTTTCCTTTTCTCATCCCTCGCGTCATCCTGAGCCCGGCTTCGGGGCGGATGAAGGATCCAGCGCGAAGCGGCACATTCCGACGAGTACACGTCCGTGTAGCCTGAGATCCTTCGCAAGCTCAGGATGACAACAGAGAAGACTACGTCAGCTTCACTTCCACCAGCTTCCGGTCTTCGTCTGAAACTTTGAAAAACTCCCGCGGCTGCAAAGCCATCAAAGTCGCCAGAAACACCTCGGGCAACTGCCGGATGCGGGTGTTATACGTATTTACGTCGTCGTTGAAAAACTCGCGCCGATCAGCGATCCGCTCCTCTAACTCCGAAATACGGTTCTGCAACTTCAAAAAATTCTCGTTCGCCTTCAGCTGCGGATAATTCTCCGCCACCGCGAACAGTCCGCGCAGCGCCCCGCTCATCATCAGTTCGGCCTGCGCCTTCTGCCCAATGCTGGCGGCGTTCATCGATGCCGCACGCGCCTGCGTCACCGACTCCAGTGTCTGACGCTCGTGCTGCATGTAACCCTTGACCGTCTCCACCAGGTTCGGAATTTCGTCGCGCCGCTGTTTGAGCAGCACATCAATATTCGCCCAGGCACGGTCATTGTCATTCCGCAGCCGCACCAGTTCGTTGTACACGATGATCAAGTACAGTAGCAGTCCCGCCACCAGGAAAAAGACCACCGCCGCCTGCAACCATGCTAACTCCCATATCTACTCCCCTCTGTCATCCTGAGCGCAGTGGCGGCTTCGCTTGCGAAGCAGCCACACAGTCGAAGAGCCTGCCCCGAGCGGAGTTGAGGGGACCCCTATAAGCGAATCGGTAGCGCGGCTCTAAGTGTTCTCTCTGGCCCAATTCCACGCCTAATACAAATGCAAATGCCCCAGCAGCAACGCAAAGCAAACTATGGCCAGCACCGCCCCGCCAAACACCATGCCCAGCGCCCGCTTGCGCAGGCCGTGCTGCACCTCCTGCTCCGCCTTCCATGAGATGAGAAAGGTCTTCTCATTCTTCCCCAGCACAATCATGTTACGGTCATGCGCGTCGCGTGCGTCCGGGTTCTCCACGCAGGTTCCGGTGACGTGATACTCCTGCCCGGGCAGAATAAGGGATTCACGCAGCCGGTAGCGGCCGGTAGCCGACGAGACAGATACTGATACAGGCGGCATGGGTATCGCTGCCGGTGTCGTGCAGCTGCTGTAGAAATTTTTGCCGCTGCGCTTCCTTTTGCGGATCAGCCAGCGGCGGCGACGCCATGATTTTCTCGATCAGAGTCCCTGGAATGGTCCGGGGAATGTTCGCGCCACCCGACATCGCGCGGGCTATCTCCAGAAGAGTCTGCCTGCCCTGCTCGTGTTTCGGATCGTCAAGCGGGCCCTTGCTTTCCAGCCAGTGTTCCATTTTACCGGCAAGCTGGTTCACACCCGCTCTCTGGACATACTGCAGCAGCTCCTGATCGCTGGCTCCCGTGCCCATGAGAGGCGCAACGTGGGCGCCATCGACGATCCGAGGCGGGCTTTCCGGCAAATCGTATTCCGCTGAGTAGGAATCAACCAGCACTTTGCCGGTCTTGTCCTGCACGTAGAACTTGGCGCCGTCCATGTCGGTGCGATGGTGCTTCCATCCGCCATGCTCGCCGGTTTCGTAGCGTTCGATCTTGATCTGGTAAAAGCAGCAGGGCGTATGGGTGATGGGACTGGGGATCAACTGATCGGTCAGAGCCTGCCCGCGTACCTGAACCAGCCCCATGGGAATGCTTCGGATGGGCATGCGGGGCGTGTCGGCGACGATCTTGAATTCCCGAAATACGCGGAAGCCCTTGAAGAAAATCCAGACTCCCGCTCCCGTGCCCAAAAGCAGTGCGCCCGTCGGATCTGATCGGCTCATACCGGAACTTGCAACAGAATGCTACTGAATCAGTCCGTCGCGAGGCAATTGCACATTTTTGAAATAGCCCCAGGTGGTCTGTGGCTACTTCGTATCAATCTTCAGATTGATGTTCACCGTGGGGCGCGTATCGAACTGGCTGACAGTCTTCGTGTCGCTCTTGCGGTCTTTGTACTGGGCATAGACTTCATAGTCCACGTTGGGCGAGAGCGCCGGAAAACGGTACATCCCATCCTGGCCCACGATAAACGTCTTCACCGCGCGGGTGCGCGTATTGGCGAGATAAACCACGGAACTGGGCAGCGGAGCGTCCTGCTTGTCGACGACTCTTCCCGTCAGCAGACGTCCGGCGTCGCCAGTCTTGTCCTTGGCGTCAGCGGGCAGGCTGGCTACGGCAAGACCCATCAATAGTACCAATAGAGCCACCGCCGCGTGCCTTTTCATGAGGTTCCTCCCCTGAGCATCCCTCTGAACAACCGCACAACCAGCTACTTTTTTAGATGCAAACCGAGGTCCTGACGCTCGTCATTATCGACGTGCACCTTGACCTCTCCGTCCTGATGTAACTCCTTGCCAGTAAGCGACTTATAGCTCTTCAAGTCGGCCGAGACCAGGTAGTCGGCAGGGCCCGGATGGACCCGCAGGGCAAATTCTCCGTTGTGATCAGAAAACAGCTCCCAATGCGGTTTCTTCTGGTCAGCCCGGCGAATCTTCACCTTCACACCATACAACGGATGGTCGTCCGGCCCCCACACCGTCCCGAAAATAAGTGCGTAGGGTTGGTCGGGCCTCTGGTAGGCGGGCGCAGCCGGGCTGGCAGACACCCTGTCGGCGGAGACGTTGAGGACGACGAAGCAGAGGACGGCGGTCAGGAACCTGAGGACTGATTCGTGAGGGAAACACCGGCATGCAGGCGCGCCTAGGAATCGTCCCCGTCCCCCATTTCCTCTAGTTCTTCCTCGTCGATGACAGCATCTTCCACCGGCTTCAATTCGATGGGGCTGACGGTGACGATTTCGAAATCGGTGCCGCACTCCGGGCAGGAAACAATTTCGCCTTCGTCAACTTCCTCCTCGTCAATATCGAGGTTGGTTTCGCATTCGGGACAATAAATCATTTCATGGCCTCCGGGCTGGACGGGTGTCCTGGGTAAGAGTGCTCCTGTTAATATTTAGTTTCTTCGGGGCCAGAGGTCAAGAGGCTGGCCGTCGAAAAGATTGCGGTCGTAAGCTTACCCTGTGGACATCATGTTTCGCTTCCAGAATTTCTCTGATTTTCGCACTGCTGGCCACGTTGCTCTCGTCTGTACCCTACCGCACCGTCGCGCTGGCGGCCGCTTCGGAGAATATTGCGCCGCCCGCGGATCCGCAAATCACCGCCGCCCTGGCCGATATCTCGGCGCAGCGGATTCAGGCCAATATCGAGAAGCTGGTAAGTTTTCAGACCCGCCTCACGCTCTCCGCCCAGGACCCGGATTCTATCAAGGCCGGCCACGGCATCGGCGCGGCGCGGGAATGGATCAAAGCGGAATTCGAAAGCTACTCGCGCGCCTGCGGCGGCTGCCTCGAGGTCAAGACCGACAGCTTCACCGAAAATCCCGCCGACCGGATTCCGAAGCCCACGGTAATCACCAATGTTTATGCGGTCCTGAAGGGCACCGATCCGGAAAATGCGAAGCGCATCGTGCTGGTCACCGGTCACTACGATTCGCGCAACAGCGATACTTTTGATGCTACTGGCATCGCTCCCGGCGCCAACGACGATGGCAGCGGCACCGCCGTCAGCCTGGAATGCGCCCGCGTCCTCAGCAAGCTGAAGTTTCCCGCGACCATTATTTTTCTGACCGTAGCCGGCGAAGAGCAGGGATTGAACGGCAGCGCTCATTTCGCCAAGATGGCGAAAGACCAGGGTTGGGACATCGAAGCCGCTCTGAACAATGACATCGTCGGCGGCGATCGCAGTCCGCAGCAGAATCCGGGCATCGTGCGCGTCTTCTCCGAAGGCGTGCCGCTCGCCGCCACTGACGCGGAAGTGCGCCGGATCCGCAACCTGGGCGGCGAGAACGATTCCGCATCCCGCCAGCTCGCGCGCTACGTCGCCGAAGTCGGCCGCACCTACCAGACTGCGGTCAAGCCCCTGCTTGTGTTTCGCCTCGACCGCTATCTGCGCGGCGGAGACCACATTTCGTTCAACGAGCAAGGTTACGCCGCCGTCCGCTTCACCGAATACCGCGAAGACTTACAACCACCAGCACCAGAACGTTCGCACCGAAAATGGCATCGAATACGGCGACGTGCCCAAGTTCGTCAATTTCGACTATGTCGCAAACGTGGCGCGGGTAAATGCCGCGACTCTGGCCTCACTGGCGTCCGCGCCCGCTCCGCCCGCCAAGGTGCGCTTGCAAACCAAACAGCTGGAAAATGATTCGACCCTGACCTGGGAAGCCTCGCCGGGCGCCGCTTCCTACGAAGTCCTGTGGCGCGACACCGCCAGCCCGGAATGGGAACACGCGACAGTCGGTTGGAAATGTAACCCGCGCCACGCTGCCGCTGTCGAAGGATAATGTGATCTTCGCCGTGCGCGCCGTCGATGGCGCAGGGCACCGCAGCCTGCCGGTGGTGCCCCAGCCCGAAAGATGAGAGAGTATTAGCTGCAACTGCTAAGAGCTTAAAGAAGCACCGGAGCCAATCGTGGCACGAAGCCGAGAAATGACGCTGAGCCTGCCGCCCTTTACCCGCGCGGTAACCTGGCTGCTCGCGATCAACACTGCCGTCTTCCTTCTGCTTGAACTCTTCGGGATGACCCTGATTGACGTCGCCCGCTGGGTGCGCGACAACCTGGCGCTCGAGCCTCAGGCCGTTGTCCACGGGGCTCTCTGGCAGCTGGTGACGTACAGCTTCCTGCATTTCGAATTCTGGCACTGGTTCGGCAACATGCTGGGCATCTGGATGTTTGGCTCCGCCTTCGAAGGCGCCTGGGGCACCCGCCGCTTCCTGGAGCTCTATTCTTTCGGCGTCATCGGCGCTGCATTGACCACCACGGTGCTTTCCTACAGCCACGTGCTGGGCAATCCCACGATCCCGACGGTAGGCGCGTCGGGCGGGGTGTTCGCCATTCTGATCGCGTTCGGAATCGTCTTCGGCGAGAACGAAATCCTGATGATTCCGTTCCCCATCTCGCTCAAGGCCAAATACTTCGTTGCGATTCTGATCGTGGTCACGCTGGCCTTCGCCATCCAGGGCGGAGGCAACGTCGCCTATGTCGCCCATCTGGGCGGCTTGTTCTTCGGATACATCTACGTGAAGTTTGTGCCCCGCGGCGGCATCCCCCGCCTCGGAATGTCAGAGCGCTATTTCGGTCTGCGCAACCAGTACTACCGCTGGAAGCGGCGCCGCGCCGCCCGAAAGTTCGAGGTCTACATGCGCAAGCACAACCGCACGGTAGAATTCGACGAACAAGGCAACTACATCCCCCCGGAGGAAGAAAAGAAAAACGGCGGCTCAAAATCCGGCTGGGTAAACTAGCAAGAACCACGTAGGGGCAGGTGTCCCATCCGCCCAGCCGGGCAAGGCCCGGCAAATGTAGGCGCGAGCGCCACGCTCGGGCAAAGCGTCAATCCTTACCGGCCTCTTCCGAAGAAATCAGCAAACGCCTGCACCACTCCACCCACCAACTCCTCCGGCATCGCTTTCGCCTTAAACCCCAAATCATGCCCCGCCCCATCCACCTTCAATAACTCAGTCTTCGCCGGAATCAGCGAGATCGCCGCCTCCATCTCCTCGACTGATCCAAACGGATCCCGCGTCCCATGCACAAACAACGCCGGCACCCGCAACTCCGGCAAATGCTTCACCCGAAGCTGCTCCGGCTTGCGCGGCGGATGCAAGGGATAAGAAAGCAGCAGCAACCCGTTCACCAGCTCAGGCTCCGCGGCGCACAACATCGTGGCCTGCCGCCCACCGTAAGAATGTCCACCCAGAAACATCCGCGCACAGCCCAGTTTCCGCAGATCTGCAACCGCATTCCTGAGCCCGTCACGATCGCGTTCAGCGTCCCCCGGACGCGGCGGACCATAAGGCCGGTTCTGCCGGTACGGAAGATCGCAACGAAGCACAGTCAATCCGGCGCCGGCGAATGCTCCGGCCACAGTAATCAAGAGAGGAGAATTGGAATTCGATCCGGCGCCGTGCGCCAGCACCAGTCCGTCGCCGGAGCCATGTTCGGGACGATGCAGAAATCCGCGAACCGGCGGATTGAGCGATGCATCATGAAATGCCTGGACGTCTCCGGCAGCCGTAGTCATTGCGGTTCAGGAAAGCTCGACTTTCTCCAGCACTTCAAACACTTTCGAGGCTACGAATTTCATTGCCCAGCTTCGCCCAGCAGCGTTGAACTTCGGGGTCCTCATACGCCGCCCGGCGTGCCTCCTCCGACTTCCAATAGCGCAGAAGCACGTACTGGGAACTGTCTTTGTAGAGAAAATCCCGGCTGAAACCTGCGGCAGAAAGGACTTTCAGCAGCAGCCCCATGGTCTCGAGAGAGTCCTGTTCGCGGCCGGGCAGGGGCTCGTAGACGGCCACGGACAAAATTTCCCGGGACCTCCGAGCATCGCTCCCTCCAGGTTTGGACACTGCTAGCCTCGCTTGGAAATCTTGCGCCGCCGCTTTGGCCGGGACATTCCCCGCTCTTCCTCGGAGGTCACCAGGTGCAGCCGCATGAAGTTGGTTGACCCGGACGCCATCTGCGTTCCTGCCACCACTCCCAGCACGTCTCCAGTCTTGACCCGGCCCCGGCGCAGCAACTCCTGCTCCGCCGCCAACAGCATTTCTTCCGCGGTCAGCGCCTGGTCGCGCACCACCGGCTGCACACCCCACAACAGGTTCAGCCGATTGCATACCGGCAGCGTGCGGCAGAAGGCATAGATTTCAGCGAGGGGGCGATACTTCGAGATCAGAATCGCGGTATTGCCGGTCTCGGTGAACACCGCGATCGCGCTCATGTGAAGATCTTCGGCGGCGTGCGCGATAGATTCGCAAATCGCCTCCGCAATCGAAAGGCGGCGCTGCTGGCGGCGTCGCGGCTGGGTAAACTCCGCCATGTTGCTCTCCGCTTCCACCACGATCCGGGCCATCATGGCCACGGTCTCCCGAGGATAGTGGCCGGTCGCAGTCTCCGCCGACAGCATGACGGCATCGGTGCCGTCGAACACGGCGTTCGCCACGTCGCTGGCCTCGGCGCGGGTGGGCCGCGGATTTTCGATCATGGACTCCAGCATCTGGGTAGCGATGATGACCGGCTTGCGCCAGTCCGCCGCGCGCCGGATGACGTATTTCTGGATCACCGGAACTTTCTCCGCCGGCATCTCCACGCCCAGGTCGCCGCGCGCCACCATCACGCCGTCCGCCGCTTCGAAAATCTCTTCCAGCCGTTTCAGCGCCTGCGGTTTTTCCAGCTTGGCGATCACCGGCACATCCTGGCCTCGCGCTGCGATGATTTCCTTCACGCTGCGAACGTCGGCGGCCGAGCGCACGAACGACAAGGCCACCATGTCCACGCCATGCTTCAGGCCAAACTCAAGATCGGCGCGGTCTTTGGCGGTCAGCGCGGGGATCGAAAGCGCTGCCCCTGGCAGATTGATGCCCTGATGCTCGGCCAGCATCCCGCCGTTGACCACGTCGCATTCCACGTCGCTGCCCCGCACCTGCCTCACCCGCAACTCGATCAGCCCGTCCGAGAGCAGGATGCGCGAGCCCGGGTGCACCTCCCGCGCCAGCCCCTGAAATGTCGTCGAGATCAGGGTGGGAGTGCCGGAGACGTCTCGGGGCGTAATCGTGACCAGGGATCCGGTCGTGAGCGCCACATGCTCGTGGTCCTTAAGCCGCCCGGTGCGTATCTTGGGGCCCTGTAAGTCCTGAAGGATGCAGATGGTGCGGTTTTCCTGCTTGGCCGCGCGCCGCAGCCGGGCGATATTACGTGCATGCTCGGGATGGGTGCCGTGAGAGAAGTTCAGCCGCGCAACGTCCATGCCCAGCCGCATCATTTCACGCAAAAGCGGCTCGGTATTGCACGAAGGGCCGATGGTGCAGATAATTTTGGCGCGGCGAGTGGGCGCGGCGACGAGCTCTGCCGACAAATCGCCTGAGACGAGATCCGGCTTCCCTGTTTTCAAAGTTCCACTATTGTAAATGGAGGAGTGAGCGTCCCGCTCGGCAACTACCGGCACAAGCTAGGTGTGGCCAGCCGCCGTCGGCGGTCCCCGCGCAGTTCGAGGTGAGAACGTTAGGGCTTTCTTAAATGCGCTTTGGACTCGATCAACTCGATCCCCAGTCGAGCTCGTGGAAACAGCATCGCATTGAACTCCGCTCCCACCAGCACCACCAGCGAGATCATGTACATCCACACCAGCAACGCGATGCCCACACCCAGCGAGCCGTAGAGAATGCTGTAGTCGGCGTAGCGCTGCAGATACCAGCTAAAAAGTGTGGTGGCGAAAAACCACAGCGCCGAGGCCAGCGTGGCCCCGGGCAGAACGCTATGCCAGGGCTGGGTGCGCGGCACCGCGTTGTGATAGATCAGCGCCATGACCGCGATGCTGGTCAGTCCTGCAATCAGCCAGCGGATCGCCGTCCACATCAGCAGAATGAAGAAGCCGAACTCGTGTCCGATTTGAAAAAGGATTTGAGTTTCAATGCGATTACCGAAGGCCACCAGGATGGTGGAGAAGGTCAGCGGGATGCCGGCGAGAATGACCAGGGAGAACGCAATCATGCGCTCCTTTACCAGACCCCAGCTCTTGGGTAGCTCGTAGCAGCGGCGAAAACCTTCCATCCAGGAGATCATGACGCCCGACCCGGTCCACAGCGTAATCAGCGAGGCGGTGATGAGCACACCTACCGAACGTTGAGTGGTGCCTCGTAGATAAGCCAGCGCCGTCGCGGCCCCCGCGGGAAGAATCTTGCCCACCGCGTCTGAAATTTCGCGCAGATAGGCCTCGGTCTGGCGGGAAGTGGCAAGCACGGATCCGATCAGCAACAGAGTGGGGAAAAAAGTGAGGATGGAAGAATAAGCCGCGGCTTTGGCGGTGGCAAACGCGTCGTGCTGAAACGCGCGCCAAAAGGCGAGGCGAAGCAGGCGCAGGAAACGCGACATGAATGGCCCCAGAGTATTGCGCCGGGGGATCGCATGCAACTGCGAAGTGCTGCTACGTTCCTGATCTTGCAATCGTTCTGGGTTAGCGTGCATTGGGGGACTCCATGACGCAAACTCAAGGACGCACAATTGTGTAACGCAAACCGGGAGGCAGGGGGCGGCCGACCGCCCCCTGGCCTTCCGCTGATATTACTCGGCCGTCAGTTCCTCGGTTTCGCCTTCCGTACGCATCAGCTCGAGCGCCCGCTCGGCTTCCTCGTAAGCCTGCGAAACCTCTTCCTGGACCTTGGCCGCGGCTTCTTCCATCTCTGGCGAGAGCCGTACATTGCGGTAGTACTCCATGCCGGTGCCGGCCGGGATCAACCGTCCCACGATGACGTTTTCCTTCAATCCTCGCAGGTGGTCGACCGCGCCCTGAATGGATGCTTCCGTCAGGACACGCGTTGTCTCCTGGAACGACGCCGCCGAAATGAACGAGTCGGTCGAGAGCGAAGCCTTGGTGATACCCAGGAGTAGCGGCCGGCCCGTTGCCGGACGTCCACCCTGCGCAATCACGCGCTCGTTCTCTTCCGCAAAGCGGAACTTGTCGATCTGCTGTTCCAGCAGGAACTGCGTATCGCCCACGTCTTCCACTTTGCGCCAGCGCATCATCTGGCGAACGATCACTTCGATGTGCTTGTCGCTGATGTTCACGCCCTGCAGCCGGTACACTTCCTGGATCTCGTTCACCAGGTAAGACTGCAGCTCTTTTTCTCCTAGCACGGCCAGGATGTCGTGCGGGTTCAGTGGGCCGTCCATCAGCGGTTCGCCCGCCTTGACCCGCTCGCCTTCCTGCACGTTGATGTGAACACCGCGCGGTACCGAGTATTCCTTTTCCGTGCCGTTGTCCGCGACCACATACATCTTGCGCTGGCCCTTGGAGACTTCGCCGAACTTGACCGTACCATCAATTTCGCTGATGACCGCGGTTTCATGCGGCTTGCGCGCCTCGAACAATTCGACCACGCGGGGCAGACCACCTGTGATGTCTTTCGTCTTGGTGGTCTCGCGCGGGATCTTGGCCAGCACATCGCCCGGATGAGCGGTGTCGCCGTCCTGCACCATGAGGTGAGCGCGTGAGGGCATGAGGTAGCGCTTGCTGGCCTTTCCCTTGATCACGATGGCCGGCTGGCGCTTCTCGTCGGGCGAATCCGCCACGACGTGCCGCGATAGTCCGGTCACTTCGTCCACTTCTTCGTGCAGCGTGACCCCTTCCTGCAGGTCCTTGAACTGAATCGTTCCACCGATTTCGGTCAGGATCGAGAAGGTGTAAGGATCCCACTCGACCATGACCTGTCCGAGTTGCACCTGGTCGCCTTCGTTGACCTTCAACTTGGCGCCGTAAACCACAGCGTAGCGTTCGCGCTCACGCCCCTTCTCGTCGACCACCGCAATCGAACCCTGGCGGTTCATCACCACCAGATCGCCCGACTTGGCTTTGACCGTCTGCAGTCCGATGAAGCGGACAATGCCGTTGGTCTTGGCGTCCAGCCGCGACTGCTCGGAGACTCGCGATGCCGTACCACCGATGTGGAAGGTACGCATCGTGAGCTGGGTTCCGGGTTCGCCGATGGACTGCGCCGCGATCACTCCCGTGGCTTCGCCCAGTTCGACCAGCCGGCCCGACGCCAGGTTGCGTCCGTAGCACATGACGCAGACTCCACGTTTCGATTCGCAGGTCAGCACCGAGCGGATCTTCACCCGTTCGATACCGGCAGCCTGAATCGCGCTGGCCAGATCTTCGGTGATCTCGTTGTTGATATCGACGATTACGCCGCCGTCATAGTCCTTGATTTTCTCGAGCGATACGCGGCCCACAATGCGGTCGCGCAAGGGCTCGATGATCTCGCCGGCTTCGACGATGCCTGCCACGTAGATGCCGTCAACGGTCCCGCAATCGTATTCGCTGATGATCACGTCCTGGGCAACGTCAACCAGACGCCGCGTCAGGTAGCCTGAATCGGCGGTCTTCAGCGCCGTATCAGCCAGACCTTTGCGAGCGCCGTGAGTCGAGATGAAGTACTCGAGAACGGTGAGGCCTTCACGGAAGTTGGCCGTGATCGGGGTCTCGATAATTTCGCCCGACGGCTTGGCCATCAGTCCGCGCATACCCGAGAGCTGGCGAATCTGCTGTTTCGATCCGCGAGCGCCGGAATCGGCCATGACGTAAATCGGGTTCAGCGCGCCTTCCTTATCCCGCTGCTGCATCTGCCCGAACATCTCGTCTGCGACCTTTTCCGTAATCGCCGACCAGATTTCGATGACCTTGTTGTAGCGTTCGCCGTTGGTGATCGCTCCGTCCAGATACTGCTGCTGGACTGCCACACCCAGCTTTTCGGCGTCCTTCACCAGCGTCTTTTTGTTGTCCGGGATGACCATGTCGTCGATGCCGATCGAAAGCCCCGCTTTGGTGGCATAGCGGAATCCGAGGTCTTTCACCTCGTCCAGCATCTTGACCGTGACTTCGAGACCGAAGCGCAGGTAGCAGTAGGTGACCAGCTGTCCGATACCCTTCTTCTTTAGCAGCCCGTTGATGAACGGCATGCCTTCGGGAAGGTGATCGTTCAGGATGGCCCGGCCGACGGTCGTATTCAGAAAGCCGCGATCCGAATTAACCGGCTCGGTGTGTATGATCTCCTGATCGTCGTAGGCGGTCATCAGGTCGATGACTTCGCCGGTGTAACGCAGCCGAATCGGGCTCAGCGTCTCCACCGCTCCGGCTTCGAGCGCCAGCAGCACTTCTTCAATGTTGGCAAAGGCGCGGCCTTCGCCCTTGGCGCCCGGCTTGCCTTTGGTCAGGTAGTAGAGGCCCAACACCATGTCTTGCGTCGGAACCGTAATCGGCTGGCCGGATGCGGGAGACAGAATGTTGTGCGATGACAGCATCAGCACGCTGGCTTCGACCTGGGCTTCCGGAGACAGTGGAATGTGAACCGCCATCTGATCTCCGTCGAAGTCGGCGTTGAACGCGGTGCAGACCAACGGATGGATCTTAATGGCCTTGCCTTCCACCAGCACCGGCTCGAAGGCCTGAATACCGAGACGGTGAAGGGTAGGAGCGCGATTCAACATTACGGGATGGTCTTTAATGACCTCTTCCAAGATGTCCCAAACGATGGGTTCCTGCTGCTCCACCATTTCCTTGGCTTGCTTGATGGTGGTGCAGTGTCCGGTCTGTTCCAGCCGGTGATAGATGAACGGCTTGAACAATTCCAGCGCCATCTTTTTCGGCAGACCGCACTGGTGCAACTTGAGTTCAGGACCGACCACGATGACGGAACGCCCCGAGTAGTCGACGCGTTTGCCCAGCAGGTTCTGACGGAAGCGTCCCTGCTTGCCTTTGAGCGTATCGGACAAAGACTTCAGCGGGCGGTTGTTGGCGCCCCGCAGTACGCGGCCACGGCGTCCGTTATCGAACAGCGCGTCCACCGCTTCCTGCAGCATGCGCTTTTCGTTGCGCACGATAACTTCGGGAGCGTGCAGGTCCATCAGCTTCTTCAGCCGGTTGTTGCGGTTGATGACGCGCCGATAAAGATCGTTCAGATCGGATGTGGCAAAGCGGCCGCCGTCCAGTGGAACCAGGGGACGCAGCTCGGGTGGAATGACCGGGATCACATCCAGAATCATCCAGTTCGGTTTGTTGCCGCTCTTGCGGAAGGCTTCGACAACTTTCAGGCGCTTGGCATACTTGAGCCGCTTCTGCAGCGAGCTCTCATGTTTCATCTTCTCGCGCAGTTCGCCCGACAGGCTTTCCACTTCCACGCGCTTCAGCAGTTCCTTGATGGCCTCGGCGCCCATCATGGCTTTGAAGCCGGCGGGACGGTATTGCTGGTCCAGTTCGCGGTACTTGGCTTCGTCCTTGATGACTTCGTGATCTTTTACCGGCGCATCTCCAGGCTCGACCACCACGTAAGCCTCGAAATACAACACGGATTCCAGATCGCGCAGCGAGATGTCGAGCAGGTGACCGATGCGGCTGGGCAGTCCCTTGAAGAACCACACGTGCGAGCAGGGAGAAGCCAGCTCGATGTGGCCCAGGCGCTCACGTCGTACTTTCGAGAGCGTTACTTCCACACCGCACTTGTCGCAGATCACTCCGCGATGCTTCATCCGCTTGTACTTGCCGCACAGACACTCCCAATCCGTTACCGGACCGAAAATGCGTGCGCAAAACAGGCCATCACGCTCCGGCTTGAACGTCCGGTAGTTGATGGTCTCGGGCTTGGTCACCTCGCCATGGGACCAGCTCCGGATTTTTTCCGGAGAGGCCAGACTGATGCGGATAGCGTCAAAGTCAGCGATGGGGTTTGCCATGTCAAAAGGGCTAGAACGATACAAGGTGGTCCTCCGCTTTCCCGCGGTCGTACGCCGCCGCACGCGGCTCCCAAAACCAGTGTCGAGTTTCCGGCTTTCGGTCTGGTCCGGATCCCCTTCACGTCTCTGGCCTGCCGGATGGGGAGCAACCTCCCGCAGGCTCGCTTTTTCAGAACTGTTACGGGCCGCCAGCCCTCAACGATTTCACTGAGAGCTGACGGCTGATAGCTCTCTTAATCTGCTGCCGCGCTCAAGACCGGCTTTTTCTCTCCGGCCTTGATCAGCTCCACATCCAGGCAGAGCGACTGCAACTCGCGGATCAGCACGTTGAACGATTCCGGTACGCCCGGTTCCATGGCAGCTTCGCCTTTGACGATAGCCTCGTAAATCTTGGTACGGCCATACACGTCGTCGGACTTCGCGGTGAGAAGTTCTTGCAGGATGAACGCTGCGCCGTACGCTTCGAGCGCCCACACTTCCATTTCTCCGAAGCGCTGACCGCCGAACTGCGCCTTGCCACCCAAAGGTTGCTGAGTAATCAGCGAGTACGGCCCGATCGACCGGGCGTGGATCTTGTCGTCCACCAGGTGCGAAAGTTTCAGCATGTAGATATAGCCGACGGTGACAGGCTGTTCGAACTTGTCGCCGGTCATGCCGTCGTACAAGTAGGTTTTGCCCGATTCCGGCAAGCCCGACTGCTTGAGCAGGGCCTTGATCTCGCCTTCGCGTGATCCGTCGAACACCGGCGATCCCATGTACACGCCCTTGCTCAGCGTCGGAGCCACCGCCATCAGCTCCTCATCGCTGAGGTCGGCAATGGTGTCCGCGAGGGTCGTGTCCTTGAACAGCGCCTTGAGTTCGCGCCGGATCGCTTCTTCTTTCGTGTTCTCAGCCAGCATCGCCGAGATCTTCGTGCCCAGTTCGTGGCCGGCCCATCCCAGGTGGGTTTCAAGAATCTGTCCCACGTTCATACGGGAAGGAACGCCCAGCGGATTGAGCACAATTTCCATCGGCGTACCGTCTTCGAGGTACGGCATGTCCTCGTCGGGCAGGATGCGGGCAATCACGCCTTTGTTACCGTGACGTCCGGCCATCTTGTCGCCCACGCTCAGCTTGCGCTTCATGGCGATGTACACCTTCACCAGCTTGATCACGCCCGGTGGCAGTTCGTCGCCTTTGGTCAGCTTGTCCTTCTTCTCGTTGACAATCTTCTTCAGCACGTCGATCTGACGCGAGGTCATCTCCTCGATCTCGTCGATCTGCTCATTCACCCGCGGATCCTTGTCGGCGTACTTAATACGCTTCAGATTGCGGGTAGAGATGCGCTCGATCGTGTCGCGATCAAGGACCGTGTCCTTGGTCAACAGGCGCTTATTGGTGCGCTCGTCGTGCAGATCGGCCTGGACTTCCTTGCCGCCCAGAATGTTCTCCAGACGCTTCAGGCGCTCGTCGGTCAGAATCCGAATCTCATCCGAAAGGTTCTTTTCGAGCTTCGCGATCTGCGTGCCTTCGATGAACTTGGCGCGCTCGTCTTTCTCCTGACCCTTGCGGGAGAAGATCTTCACGTCCACGATCACGCCTTCAATTCCCGGCGGACAGTAGAGCGAGGCATCACGCACATCGCCGGCTTTTTCGCCGAAGATGGCACGCAGCAGTTTCTCTTCCGGCGTCAGCTGGGTCTCGCCCTTGGGAGTGACTTTGCCGACCAGAATGTCGCCCTGCTTGATTGAAGCCCCGATGCGAATGACGCCTGCTTCATCCAGATTTCGCAGCATGGATTCGCTGACGTTTGGAATGTCACGCGTGACTTCTTCCGGACCCAGCTTGGTGTCGCGCGCCTCGATCTCGTACTCCTCGATGTGCACCGAGGTGTAGTAATCCTCTTTCACCAGCTTTTCGGAGACCAGAATCGCGTCTTCGAAGTTGTAACCGCGCCACGGCATGAACGCCACGAGAACGTTTCGTCCCAGCGCCAACTCGCCATGATCGGTGCAGGGGCCGTCGGCGATGACTTGCCCTTTTGTGACCCGCTGGTTTTTCTGCACGATCGGCTTCTGGTTAATGCAAGTGTTCTGGTTGGACCGCTTGAACTTGGTGAGCTGGTAAATGTCACTGCCCACCTCGCGCGAAAGCTGTCCGGGATGATGCTCGCCTTCGACGCGCACGATGATGCGCTCCGAGTCGACGGAATCAATGATTCCGTTACGCTTGGCCAGAATCACAGCTCCGGAATCGCGAGCGGTGACTCCTTCCATTCCGGTTCCGACAATCGGCGCTTCTGCACGCAGCAGAGGAACCGACTGGCGCTGCATGTTTGCGCCCATCAGAGCTCGGTTGGCGTCGTCGTGCTCCAGGAAGGGCACGAGCGATGCCGCCACCGAAACCAGCTGCTTCGGACTGACGTCGATGTAATCGACTTCATCGCGGCTGACCAGCACAAAGTTGCCGGCCTTGCGGGCATTGACCAGGTCGCCGACGATCTTTCCCTTGTCGTCGAGTTCCACGTTCGCCTGGGCGATGGTGTGGCGATCTTCTTCCCACGCGGAGAGATAGAAGGAGAACGGCTCAAGCTCGGCCGCCCGCTTCTTCTTTTCTTTCAACTCAGCATTCAGTTTTTCCGCTTCATGTTTCTCCATGTGGTCGCCGACTTTGTGATCGCTGTCGCCGGCGTTAACGATGCTGACGTAGTCGAGCACGCGTCCGGCCTTGACCCGGCGGTACGGTGACTCGATAAATCCGTAGTCGTTGATCCGGGCATAGCAGCTTAGTGACGAAATCAGACCGATGTTCGGACCTTCCGGCGTCTCAATCGGGCAGATGCGTCCATAATGCGTCGGGTGCACGTCGCGAACTTCGAATCCCGCGCGCTCCCGTGACAGACCGCCCGGCCCAAGAGCGGAGAGACGTCGCTTGTGCGTGATCTCCGAGAGCGGATTGGTCTGGTCCATGAACTGGGACAGCTGTGACGATCCGAAAAATTCGCGGATCGCGGCCATCACCGGTTTGGCGTTAACCAGGTCGTGCGGCATGGCCGTCGACATCTCCTGGTACACCGACATTTTTTCTTTGATCGCCCGCTCCATGCGGACCAGTCCGATGCGGAACTGGTTTTCCAGCAGCTCGCCGACAGCGCGAACCCGGCGGTTGCCCAGGTGATCGATATCGTCTACGGTGCCGATGTTCTTGCGCAGCTTGAGTAGGTAACGGATGGTGCCGTAGAAATCCTCCGGCTCGAGCGTCCGATTGTCGAGTTTGCCGGCGTCCTGGTTCTCGAACAGCTTGATGTTGAACTTCAGCCGACCCACCCGCGAGAAATCGTACTTGCGCGGGTCGAAGAACATGCCGTGGAACAGCGCCGTCGCCGTATCCAGCGTCGGCGGATCGCCCGGCCGCAGCTTGCGGTAGATTTCGATCAGCGCTTCCTGCGGCGTCTTCACCGCATCGCGCTTGAGGGTCTGGCAGATTACCGTGCCCACGTCGTCGCGCTCGGGGAAGAACAGGTTGAGCTCGACAACACCGGACTCGAGAATCTTCGCTACTTTGTCGGCAGTCAACTCGGAGTTAGCTTCGAGCAGAACTTCGCCGGTGGTGGTGTCGACGACATCGCTCGCAACCCATGCGCCTTCGAGGTCCGAGACGTCGATCTCGATCTCGCTGATCTTTGCCTTCTGAATTTCCTTCAGCGTGACCGCATTGATCTTGCGTCCGGAGTGTGCGATTTCCTCGCCCGACTTCGACTTGATGCTGTGCGCCAACTTCATGCCCAGCAGGTTGGTCGGCTTCTCGCTGGCAGGATCAAGCGTCCAGTAAAGCTTGTTATCGCGGATGACGAGCCGGTCCACGGTATAGAACGTGCGGAGAATGTCTTCGCCGGAACGCAGGCCGAGGGCGCGCAGGAAAATCGTGCCCAGGAACTTACGCTTGCGGTCGATGCGAACGTACAGAACGTTTTTCTGGTCGTACTCGAATTCAACCCACGATCCGCGGTAAGGAATGATCTTGCCCAGGAAGTAGGTACGGTTGTTCGCGGTTTCGAAGAACACGCCGGGCGAGCGGTGCAACTGGCTGACGATCACACGCTCGGTGCCGTTCACGATGAACGTTCCATTGTCGGTCATCAGCGGCACGTCGCCGAAGAACACTTCCTGTTCCTTGATGTCACGGATGGAGCGGTTGCCGGTCTCGGCATCCTTCTCGAAAATGGTGAGACGCATCGTGACCTTGAGCGGCGCGGAGTAAGTCATGCCGCGCTCCTCGCACTCGCTCACGTCATACTTCAGCTGCAGTCCGACGGGGTCGCCGCACTTGTTGCAGAAGTCGGGGGTGTTCGCGTTGTAGGTGCCGCACTTCGTGCACAGCACATCGCCGGGATGAAACGGATCGGTAATGACGGTCGAGCCGCAGTTTTTGCAAGTGGTGCGCAGGTGATGCAGACCTTTGAGGTGTCCGCACTTGCACTCCCAGTTGCCGATGGCGAAGTCCACAAACTCCAACTGCGACACGTTGCGGAAATCGCTAATCGGAAATACCGACTGAAATACGGCCTGCAGGCCGGCGTCGTCGCGCTCGCTGGGCAGCCGGTCCATTTGCAGGAAGCGTTCGTAGGAACGCTTCTGAACCTCGATCAGGTTCGGAATCTGGATGGTGGCTGGAATCTTTGAAAAATCAAATCGTGTACGGTAGGCGTTAGTCTTCGACATTCAGAGGCTCCCAAACTTTCAAGCGCAGCCGTGGGCTGCGAGGCACATTGCGTGGCGACGGGACAGGGTCCCGTCGGAGCAGGTCAGCAGTTACTCGACCCGCTTAATGTACGGTCACCGGGCTCGCTCACTGCAGACACGAATACGCCCTCGAGGGCATAGCTCCCCGTGGGCGCCGGTTGCAGCGCTTAGCGTCAGTTGAATTTTTTCTTTCCGCGCCAGTTCTCAGGCCTGTTTCCGTTCCGCTCAACGCGGAACAGTTTGCCAACTCGTGTGCGACTCAGCTCCGCTTCCCCGGATCGTTGGAGTGGAGAGTCGCCTAACCGTGAAGTGGGAAGCAGACGATATATAGATGCTACCACCGCTTCCCAGGGTTCACCACTTAAAATTGTCACCGCAAGGGGTCCGTTTTGGGTAGCCCGCTACCGTGATCCCACCCCCCGCCCCGTGGTCATGCCGAGCGCAACGGCTGCTTCGCAAAGCGAAGCAGCCACGCAGTCGAAAACCTGCCATGACGGCAACAGCCGGCGACCGTTACTTCACTTCAACGGTAGCGCCGGCATCCGCGAACTTCTTCTTGATGGTCTCGGCCTCTTCCTTGTTGACACCCTCTTTAATGGTCTTGGGAGCGCCATCCACCAGGTCCTTGGCTTCTTTCAGGCCTAGGCTGGTCACTTCGCGGACGGCCTTGATAACATTGATCTTATTGGCTCCAACCGCGGTCAGAACGACGGCAAATTCGGTTTTCTCCTCAGCCGCGGCGACACCTGCCGCAGCTCCGCCGCCGGCCACCATCACCGGGGCTGCTGCCGCTGCCGACACGCCAAGCTTCTCTTCCAACCGCTTCACCAAAGCCGCCGCGTCCAGTAGCGACAGGCCTACGATTTGTTCTTCCAACTGCTGCAGATCCGCCATTTGTCGATTTCTCCAGTTCTGTAGTTTTCTTGCGTCAAGACGCATCTCGCTGCGTCTTGCTTTTCGTTATCCTTAGGCCACGGTTTCCAGTGCGGCAGGTTCTTTTCCCAGCGCCAGACAACGCCTGGAACGAACCGCGCAACCCCCGGCTTTCGGACAACCAAATCCTTCTTCGCTCGCGCAACATCTCGAAATCTATTTTGCCCCGCCTCTCGGTCCGAGCGTTCCACTTGGCCTCGAAGCCCAGAAGCGAGGCCGATGCGACCAACCACCCAAATCGAAAACTGCAGCCAACTCATGCAGTCCCCGGCGCGGGCGAGAATACCCCAGCCGCTTAGGCCTAGGCTTCTTTGAACTTGTTCTTCTCCACGCCCTGATTGATGACGACCGCCAGGTCTTTGCCGACGGCATTCATCACCGTGACCAAGCGCTGAGCCGGCGCACTCAGCAGGAACAACAGCTTGGAGTAGATCTCTTCCTTGGACGGCATAGTGGCCAATGCCTGAATCTCTTTGATCGAGATCACGCGGCCTTCGACCACGCCCGCCTTGAAGGTGAATTCCGGATTGTCCTTGGCGTACTTCGAAATCGCTTTAGCCAGGGCCACGGGATCGCCCGAGGTGTAGGCCAGGGAAGTCACGCCCGACAGGTCGTTCAGAGCGCTTTCCGCGGCAGTGCCCTTGGCCGCGAGCCTGGCTAGTGTGTTCTTCACCACCCGGTACTTGGCTCCGGAGCTGCGCAAAGTCTTGCGCAATTCGTAATCCTGCGCCACCGTCAGCTTGCTGTAGGTCGCGATAATCAGGCTGGAAACGTTCTTCAGCTCCGCTCCCAGCTTTTCTACCTGCTCGACTTTTTTCGCTCTGCTAACCGCCATGATCAATCCCTCTTGAACGTCTGTGTGGGACCATGTCCCTGACCCGTCTCGCCGACCGGCAGGTCGGCAGTTAAGCCTTCGCGGCCGCTTCCACCTGGGCGGTATCGATCGAGATCCCCGGCCCCATGGTCGAACTCAGATAGCATCCCTTGATGTATTTGCCCTTGGCCACAGTCGGCTTGGCCTTGATCACACTGCTGATCACGACGGTCGCGTTCTCAACCAGCTTGTCGGACGAAAACGAAATCTTGCCCACCGGCACATGCACTAAAGCCGTTTTGTCGGTACGGAACTCGACTTTGCCGGCTTTGACTTCCTGCACCGCTTTGGCGACGTCAAAGGTAACAGTTCCGGTCTTGGGATTAGGCATCAGGCCCTTGGGTCCAAGAACCTTGCCGAGCCGTCCGACGGACTTCATTACGTCGGGAGTAGCGATCAGCGCGTCGAAGTCGGTCCAGTTCTCTTTGTTGATCTTCTCGACCATCTCTTCGCCGCCGACGTAATCCGCGCCCGCCTGTTCGGCCTCTTTGATCTTGTCGCCGCTCGCGATCACGAGGACTTTCTTGGATTTTCCCAGCCCGTGCGGCAGGACGACTGTTCCACGCACCATCTGGTCGGCATGCTTGGGATCCACTCCCAGGCGCATCGTGATTTCTACTGTCTCGTCAAATTTTGTGTATTTGACCTTTTGCAGCAAAGGTACGGCGTCTCTAAGTTGGTAGGGACGCGCTTCCACCGCCGCGCGCGCCTTGGTGATGTTCTTACCTGCTTTTTTCATCTGTTCTTCCTGTCTCCCACCGTCCAGCGTTGATCCGATGGACCGTAGTATTTTCGACTGTGTTGCCTCGGGGCTAAAGCCCGACAAAATCTGCCGCTTGGCGGCACGACTAAAAGTCGCGCCCTCCCCATCTTTAGCCAACTACTTCAATGCCCATGGAGCGGGCGGTTCCGCGAATGCTCTTCATTGCCGATTCGACGGACGCCGCATTCAAATCCGGCATCTTCTGTCGTGCGATATCTTCCACCTGCTTGGCTGTAACTTTCCCGACCTTGTCTTTGTTGGGCGCGCCCGATCCCTTGGCGATTCCGGCCGCGCGCTTGAGGAGAATCGAAGCCGGCGGAGTCTTGGTGATGAACGTGAACGAACGATCACTGTAGACCGTCACAACGACTGGGATGATCAGGCCTTCGAGTTCCTTGGCTCCGGTGCGCGCGTTGAACTGCTTGCAGAACTCCATGATGTTGATCTGCGCCTGCCCCAGAGCCGGACCTACCGGGGGCGCCGGCGTGGCCTTGCCCGCCGCAATCTGAAGCTTTACCGAACCTGTCGCCTTCTTCGCCATGATCTCTCTTCGCTTTCCAGAAACTAGAAACCGGAAACCAGAAACTGTTTCCTAAGCCACTTTCTCCACTTGATTGAACTCAAGCTCAACCGGCGTCGAACGCCCGAAGATCGTGACCATCACTTTCAGCGTCTCGCGGTCTTCGTTGACATCATCCACAACCCCGGCAAAGCTGGCGAACGGACCCTCGGTGACGCGAACCGTTTCGCCCTTCTCGAACTTGACCTTGAGCTTGGGCTTGTCCTTGGCCTCGCCCACCCGGTACACAATGTGCTGCACTTCTTCCTCAGAAAGAGGCGTGGGCTGCTGCCCGGTGCCGACAAATCCGGTGACCCGCGGCGTGGACTTCACGACATGCCAGACGTGGTCATCCATGTCCATTTCGACTAGCACGTAGCCGGGATAGAACATGCGCTCGACGGTGTACTTCTTGCCGTTGCGGACTTCCGTGACCGCTTCGGTCGGGATCAGCACCTTGCCGATCCTTTCCTGCAGCCCGAAGGCCTGGACCCGCGACTCCAGGGATTCCTTCACCTTGCGCTCAAATCCCGAATAGGAGTGGATGATGTACCACTTCATGTTGGGATTGCGAGGCGGTTCGAGTGCGCCGGCAGCGTCCGGAGAAACATTTTCTCCGCCCGCCCCGGCCTCGTTTTTTTCTTCGTCCTGCATAGATGTCTCTGTGCGCGTCGTCTCCAACACTTCGGTTCCTTCCTGGACTCAGCGATGCCCGAAATAGCGGAACACTGAGTCAATCCCGTGCCCGATCACCAGGTCCACCACCCAGAAATACGCCGCAAACAGGAAAACCGTGACAATCACCACCGCCGTTGTGGCGCGCACTTCCTTGAACGAGGGCGCTGTCACCTTCTTCATTTCGGTGCGCACGTCGTTATAGAAAGTCTTGATCCGCTCTGGCCAGGACTTGAGGCGGTCGCCGAAACTACCACCGGCTGCTACGATTGAATTTCCCATCTTCTTTGTCTCGACTCCCATCGGCCTGACCTTGTCTACCCTCAAACTCTGGCAGGGGCGGAGGGATTCGAACCCCCAAGTTCGGTTTTGGAGACCGACAGTTTAACCGTTGAGCTTACGCCCCTGTGTTCATTGCAGATTGAGGATTTCAGATTGCAGATTGAAAAACCTGGAATCTTCGATCTCAAGTCTTCAATATTATTTCACTTCCTTGTGCGGCGTGTGTTTGCGGCAGATGCGGCAGAACTTTTTCAGCTCCAGGCGCTCCGTCATGGTCTTCCGGTTCTTGGTGGTCGAATAGTTCCGCTCTTTGCAATCGCCGCACTGCAAGGTAATGATCTCTCGGGGCATAAACACAGCTCCTAGCTTCTAGCTCTTAACTTCTAGCTCAACCCATCGGAGAACTGAGAACCAGAAACTGATCACTGGTTTTTATCATCCTCAGTTCGTTTCCACTCGAACCGAAACCTACTGAATAATCTCGCTGATCGTGCCCGCTCCTACCGTGTGCCCGCCTTCGCGGATGGCAAACCGCAAGCCCTTTTCCATGGCCACCGGCGTGATCAGCTCGATCACCAGCTGCACGTTGTCGCCCGGCATCACCATCTCGGTCGCCGCCGGTAACTCGGCCACTCCGGTCACATCCGTCGTCCGCAGGTAAAACTGCGGCCGGTAGCCTTTGAAGAACGGAGTATGACGCCCGCCTTCTTCCTTGGTCAGAATGTAGACTTCGGCTTTGAACTTGGTGTGCGGCGTGATCGATCCGCCCTTGGCCAGCACCATCCCACGCTCGACATCTTCTTTCGCGATGCCGCGCAGCAACAGGCCGGCATTGTCCCCCGCCAGTCCTTCATCCAACTGCTTCTTGAACATTTCCACCCCGGTCACAACCGTCTTGCGGGTCTCCCGGAAGCCCACGATCTCTACTTCCTCGCCTACCTTCACCTTGCCGCGCTCGATTCGTCCCGTCACCACCGTGCCCCGACCCGAGATCGAGAAGATATCTTCAATCGGCATCAGGAACGGCTTGTCCAGTTCGCGCGCCGGCTGCGGCACGCTCTTGTCGACCGCTGCCATCAGCTCGTCAACCTGCTTCTCCCACTTGGCCTCCCCGTTCAGCGCGCCCAAGGCCGACAGCCGTACCACCGGCACATCGTCGCCCGGAAATTGATAGGTCTTCAACAACTCGCGCACTTCGAGTTCGACCAGGTCAAGCAGTTCCGGATCGTCCACCGCATCGCACTTGTTCAGCGCCACCACGATGTAAGGCACGCCCACCTGCCGTGCCAACAGAACGTGCTCCCGGGTCTGCGGCATCGGACCGTCGGTTGCAGCCACTACCAGAATCGCGCCATCCATCTGGGCCGCGCCCGTGATCATGTTCTTGATGTAATCCGCGTGGCCGGGGCAGTCGACGTGCGCATAGTGCCGGTTGGCCGTCTCATACTCCACGTGCGCCGTGGCGATGGTTATGCCCCGGGCCTTTTCTTCCGGCGCGTTATCAATCGAATCAAACGACCGGAACTGGATCTTCGGGTTGTGCTTGGACAACACCTTGGTGATCGCCGCCGTCAACGTGGTCTTGCCATGGTCGATGTGACCAATCGTCCCCACGTTGCAGTGCGGCTTATTACGCTCAAATTTCTCTTTCGCCATATCTCGCTCGCTGTTTCCTTCCTTCAGTAATAGCGATAAAGCTGCTGAAATCTTGTCCGCAGCGCGGGCTCTACTTCTTCCACTCGGGACAAGTAAAACTCCCGCATCTGCGCCTGGTCAGAAACGGTCAGCGCCCGGTACAGCTTCTGCGCTCCCAGTTTCGCCAGCGTGACATCAACTTTTTCAAATACGCCTCCGGCCAAAATCACTTCCAGCTGGCGTATCCGGGCACCGCTCCGGCGTACCTGTTTGAGGAACTTCTCGACTCTTTCCGGGCCGAGCGCGCGATTGATCGCGCCTCTCAGTTCCTCGAACTCTTTTTCCTTCTCAACCCGTATGGCAGTTGGCTGAAAGCTCACCATCATCAATGTGTACCCTGCGTCAGAAAACTCTGGAGCGGGAGACGGGAATCGAACCCGCGACCAACAGCTTGGAAGGCTGTGACTCTACCACTGAGTTACTCCCGCTTTTTTAAACCCAGCCATCAGCTATCAGCCGTCAGCCCTGAGCTAAAACCCGGCCCGGCCGCCGATTTCGATTCGCTCAACAAATCTCTGGAGCCGATGACCAGGATTGAACTGGTGACCTCTCCCTTACCAAGGGAGTGCTCTACCAACTGAGCTACATCGGCAAACCCAGCCATCAGCCCTCAGCAACATCGTCCGCCGACGGCTTGATGCCTAACTCTGTACCGCTTTCGCGATCATCAGCCGGGTGCATCACGTCATTTCGACGCAGCCAGGTCTTGAGCGCGAACATTGCCAGGACCGCCAGTGTGGCGAAACGCATTCGCGGATCGCTCAGCGTCGTCCAAGCCAGCACTCCCAGAACGACGAACGCGGCCAGCGCCAAATGGAGACGACTCATTCAAGTCTCTGGTGCACAGGGAAGGATTCGAACCTTCGTACCTCCGAGGAGGGGCAGATTTACAGTCTGCTGGCTTTAACCACTCACCCACCTGTGCAGAACTGCAGAACAGTTCGGCCTTACCTGCTTATCCGGCATTCCTCGCAGACATCCACGCTACGGAAGATCGTTCAGACGGATTCTTCGAAAAGTGAAGAACAGAAAAGCGCGCGCGAATGTACCTTCGCACGCAAACACCACACTTGGAAAATTCCTTATGGAGTGCCGTTGGAAAACTCTGTCAAGCCGCCGCCCGCGCCGAATATCCTGCCTTCCGGAACCAATGCTGGAGCTGGCGAAGGGATTTGAACCCCTGACCCTCTGATTACAAATCAGATGCTCTACCAACTGAGCTACGCCAGCAGGTCTTAGATCGGGGCTCTCCCTTTTGGGGACAAGACACCCACTGATCCCTTCCTTATGTCCGGGACAATTCTAAAAGTTACCATAACGGCATTTTGCGTGCAAGGGGAGGTGGCTTGTGTCAGCTATTTCTGAACGTCGGTGAATCAGGATACGGGCGATGCCCTAAAGATGGAGGAGAGAGCGGATTGGGAACGGCGAGGTCCAGTAGGTCTATTTTTTTGCAGGCATTTGCCGATCCGCGGGAGCCGCGGTCGGGGAGCGCATCGTCGACTTTGGGGACAAGCGAACGGCTCGGCGGAGAATGCGCGACTAGCTGGTATTGGGGGCGAGAGGACGGGAAAGCGAGACCCAAAGAATGCGACAGAGTTGCTCGGCGGAACGCACCGTGTGGGTACCGCGATGCAGATAGCGGATGCGATAAAGCCGCTCAATGGTTAGCGCGAACAGGGTGAGAAGAGAGTTGAGGAGCACACTGTTTTTCTCATGGTGGCAAGTGTGTTCAAAACTATAGCGGTTCTTGGCATCGTTGAACCCTTGGTTTTCAATCTCCCAACGACTCTTCGCCATGTGATACAACGACAGGCTGCCAACCCGGCGGAGGGGGAAGTCGGTCAACCATTCAGCCTCGACCACCTGGCCGTTGGGTTTGTGCTGGCGATAGCGGATGGCGCGCACGGTTTCCCATCCCAAAGCCTCCCAGGGATCGAAGTCGTCGGCATCCCAGATCTCAACCCGATCTTTGCCGTCGCGATACACGTGAGTGGGTGCTTGCTGCTGGAACCGCCGCTGCACCGCAGCGAGTAAGAGCGGCAGATTATTTTTTAGACGTGCGACCACCCCCAGCCCCAAGCGGTTGGCGGCGTGCAGGAAGGGCGCGCCCGCGTACTCCCCATCCACCACGAGATAATCGGCAAAACGGGTGCCGATACTGGCGATGACCCGCCGGAGCAACCGCTGGGCCGCAGCCAACTCGCTGTCTCCGGGACCGTAGGGCTCGACGTCGAACGGCAAAGTCAGACCGGTCCCCACCACACTGATGGTTACCAGTTTGTGGTGGTACCCGATCACGTTGTGCTTGGCATCGCGAATGGGACGGCACCAGGCACAATGGGATTGCTGGCTCCGCCCCGCCCCGGTTCCATCCAAAGCCAGCCCGATAAAACGACAATCTTGGAACGCTTTGCCGCGCTTGGCTTGGCGCACCACCTCGATCAGAGCGGAGCGGGAGGTAGCCGGATCTAATCGTTCGACGAAGTAGCTGAGGGCATCATTGCTGAACGATTGCTCCAGTCCCAGGACTCGGCAACCTGCCGCTCGCACGATCTGCTCGATGCCGTAAAAACTATTCTCCCGCAGCACCCGCCCGACCAGCATCGCCCAGAGCAGCACTCGCGCCGGGATGACCGGTTGTGGTCGGCCATCGCCGGGTTTGGCCAAGTACCGCTGCAGGCCGAGACGATGAACGACGAAGCGGCGCAGCGCACGTGGCGTGGGCATGGTCAGCGACGATGTTGGGACTCCTGTTTACGGGCCAGAATCAGCAGTTCGGCATTGGCAGTGAGGACCTCGCGCACTGCCTCCTGGAAATTGCGCCCGGCCTCAACCTGCTGGCGCACCTGGTCGACCCAGGGTTTGGGAATCCTTTCGACACGACGTTTCCCTCCGGACATAAAGGTGAGAGTCCAGGCTTCATGGCCTTCCCCGTTGGCGCAGTGACAGGAGGGCTTCCCGCAACGCGTGCGGCTCCGGGAGAGAGAGCCCGGCAACAAGTCGGGGGGAATGGGATAGCGGCCCAGCCGCTGAAACTTACGCTGGCGCCAGCGGGCGGCGACCGGACCTTTCGGTTCTTGTTTCATCTTGTTGCAATAATGCAACAAGATAAACACAAATACAAATCATTTTTGCGAGTGCGAAAATAGAAAAGCCTTGCCGCGAACCCTCAACGACAACAACCGCCGTGCCCGGGCTGCACGGAACCGATCTCCCTTCATTCACGGTTCAGAAACGGCTGGGCTTGTGTCAGCTATTTCTGAACGTCGGTGAATCAGGATAACGGGCGATGCCCTAAAGATGGAGGAGAGAGCGGATTGGGAACGGCGAGGTCCAGTAGGTCTATTTTTTTGCAGGCATTTGCCGATCCGCGGGAGCCGCGGTCGGGGAGCGCATCGTCGACTTTGGGGACAAGCGAACGGCTCGGCGGAGAATGCGCGACTAGCTGGTATTGGGGGCGAGAGGACGGGAAAGCGAGACCCAAAGAATGCGACAGAGTTGCTCGGCGGAACGCACCGTGTGGGTACCGCGATGCAGATAGCGGATGCGATAAAGCCGCTCAATGGTTAGCGCGAACAGGGTGAGAAGAGAGTTGAGGAGCACACTGTTTTTCTCATGGTGGCAAGTGTGTTCAAAACTATAGCGGTTCTTGGCATCGTTGAACCCTTGGTTTTCAATCTCCCAACGACTCTTCGCCATGTGATACAACGACAGGCTGCCAACCCGGCGGAGGGGGAAGTCGGTCAACCATTCAGCCTCGACCACCTGGCCGTTGGGTTTGTGCTGGCGATAGCGGATGGCGCGCACGGTTTCCCATCCCAAAGCCTCCCAGGGATCGAAGTCGTCGGCATCCCAGATCTCAACCCGATCTTTGCCGTCGCGATACACGTGAGTGGGTGCTTGCTGCTGGAACCGCCGCTGCACCGCAGCGAGTAAGAGCGGCAGATTATTTTTTAGACGTGCGACCACCCCCAGCCCCAAGCGGTTGGCGGCGTGCAGGAAGGGCGCGCCCGCGTACTCCCCATCCACCACGAGATAATCGGCAAAACGGGTGCCGATACTGGCGATGACCCGCCGGAGCAACCGCTGGGCCGCAGCCAACTCGCTGTCTCCGGGACCGTAGGGCTCGACGTCGAACGGCAAAGTCAGACCGGTCCCCACCACACTGATGGTTACCAGTTTGTGGTGGTACCCGATCACGTTGTGCTTGGCATCGCGAATGGGACGGCACCAGGCACAATGGGATTGCTGGCTCCGCCCCGCCCCGGTTCCATCCAAAGCCAGCCCGATAAAACGACAATCTTGGAACGCTTTGCCGCGCTTGGCTTGGCGCACCACCTCGATCAGAGCGGAGCGGGAGGTAGCCGGATCTAATCGTTCGACGAAGTAGCTGAGGGCATCATTGCTGAACGATTGCTCCAGTCCCAGGACTCGGCAACCTGCCGCTCGCACGATCTGCTCGATGCCGTAAAAACTATTCTCCCGCAGCACCCGCCCGACCAGCATCGCCCAGAGCAGCACTCGCGCCGGGATGACCGGTTGTGGTCGGCCATCGCCGGGTTTGGCCAAGTACCGCTGCAGGCCGAGACGATGAACGACGAAGCGGCGCAGCGCACGTGGCGTGGGCATGGTCAGCGACGATGTTGGGACTCCTGTTTACGGGCCAGAATCAGCAGTTCGGCATTGGCAGTGAGGACCTCGCGCACTGCCTCCTGGAAATTGCGCCCGGCCTCAACCTGCTGGCGCACCTGGTCGACCCAGGGTTTGGGAATCCTTTCGACACGACGTTTCCCTCCGGACATAAAGGTGAGAGTCCAGGCTTCATGGCCTTCCCCGTTGGCGCAGTGACAGGAGGGCTTCCCGCAACGCGTGCGGCTCCGGGAGAGAGAGCCCGGCAACAAGTCGGGGGAATGGGATAGCGGCCCAGCCGCTGAAACTTACGCTGGCGCCAGCGGGCGGCGACCGGACCTTTCGGTTCTTGTTTCATCTTGTTGCAATAATGCAACAAGATAAACACAAATACAAATCATTTTTGCGAGTGCGAAAATAGAAAAGCCTTGCCGCGAACCCTCAACGACAACAACCGCCGTGCCCGGGCTGCACGGAACCGATCTCCCTTCATTCACGGTTCAGAAACGGCTGGGCTTGTGTGGGGAGTGGGCGCCCGCCCCGCACACGAACTAAACTATGGGAGACTGTAGGCATGGCTAAGCGCAATCTTCGCATCGTGAAACGCGTCAAGAACGTTCCGGTGATTGGAATCTGCGAAAGCTGCCAGGTGCAGTTCCAGGCAGAGCATCAGCCGGCGGGCCAGCAGGCGCGGGCCCAGGCTGTGATCCAACAGCAGTTCAACCTGCATAAATGCCAGCCTCAAAGTGAAAGCCGCCCCGGTTTTACCAAGGATTCATGAAGCTGGGTCCGGACAATGCTATCGTACCTCTTTTTGCGAAGCTCTCCGATCGCAAGCCAGCTTAGCGCCGGCATAGATCGTTCGTTGGACCGCAGCCCTCATGAACATCCTTGATGTTGTTGTCGGCAAACCCATCAAGACCAGAGACGAGCGGGCCGAGCAGATCGGTCCGGCGCAGGGCGTTCCGATTTTTGGTCTCGACGGGCTCAGTTCGGCCGCATACGGTCCGGAAGCGGCCCTCAGCCTGCTGCTTCCCCTGGGACATCTTGGCGTCCGCTACATCGTTCCGATTAGCGCTGCGATCATCACTCTGCTGGTGATCGTTTATTTTTCCTATCGCCAGACCATCGCCGCCTATCCCTCGGGCGGTGGTGCCTACACCGTGGCGCGGTTCAATCTGGGCGCGCCTGTCGGCCTGCTGGCCGCAGCCGCTCTGCTGGCCGACTACATACTTACCGCCGCCGTGGGCATTTCGGCTGGAGTGGGGGCTTTGGTGTCGGCGGTTCCGTCGTTGTTGCCGCACTTAGTTTTGCTGTGCGTGGGCATCCTGTTCGTCATTACTGTCCTTAATCTGCGCGGCGTGCGCGAAGCGGGCGCGGCTTTCGCGGTTCCCACCTATCTTTTTGTTGGCACCCTGCTCATCACCATTGTGGCCGGCGCCGTCCGGGTTCTGCTGAGCGGGGGCCATCCCACTCCGGTCGTTGCCCTTCCCGCTCCGCCGCCCATGATTCAAGTCGTCGGTTCCTGGCTGCTGTTGAAGGTTTTCGCCAGCGGCTGCACGGCATTGACGGGCGTGGAGGCGGTCAGCAACGGTGTGAAGGCCTTCCGTGAGCCCACCATCAAGAATGCCCAGCGTACTCTGACCGTGATTATTTTTGTCCTGGCGTTGCTGCTGGCGGGAATTTCACTACTGGTCAGGGCTTATGGAATCGCCGCCACCGTTCCCGGACAACCCGGCTACCAGAGCGTTCTCTCCATGCTCACGGCAGCGGTTTTCGGCAAGGGCTTTTTCTACTATCTCACCATCGGCTCGATTCTTGTCGTTCTCTCGCTGTCGGCCAACACCGCCTTCGCAGATTTTCCGCGCCTCTGCCGCGCGATCGCGCAAAACAACTACCTCCCGCACGTTTTTGGATACCGCGGGCGCCGGCTGGTCTACACATACGGCATCGCCGTCCTGGCGATACTTTGTGGCGGGGTTCTCATTCTCTTCAGAGGGGTTACCGACCGGCTCATCCCGCTGTACGCGGTCGGCGCTTTTCTGGCCTTTACCCTTTCGCAGTCTGGCATGGTGGTGCATTGGTGGAAAAATCGCGGCCCCGGTTGGGTCAGCAGCGCCCTGGTTAACGGACTGGGCGCGCTCGTTACCGGCATCACCACCGTCGTCGTGCTAGTGGCAAAATTCGCGGATGGCGCCTGGATTACGCTGCTTTTCATTCCCCTGGCGATTGTCCTTTTCGCTTTGGTTCGCCGCCACTACCACTACGTGAATCTGCTGACGGGTTGCAAAATTCCCGTTAACGTGGCAGGCCTCAACCAGCACCCCATTGCAGTCATCGCCGTTGACCGCTGGAGCAACATTACCCGCCAGGGAATTGAATTTGCCGCCCGGCTTTCCCCGGAAGTGATCGCCTTGCACGTCGAGCCCGGCGAGCACTCCGAGCTGCTTCACGACGATTGGGAGCACTATGTCGAGCGGCCTTTTCGCGCGCTGGGAAAAGAGCCGCCCCGGCTCCACGTTCTGCCTTCACCCTACCGCTTCATCATTATTCCTGTCGTGCAATACATTGTCGATCTTTCAAAGGCGCATCCGGACCGCAACATTGTCGTGGTCATACCCGAGCTGGTGGAGGACAAATGGTACGAATACTTTCTCCACAATCAGCGTGGCCGGCTTCTGGAATGGGTGCTGCTCAGCCGCGGCAATGAACGCATCTTCACCGTGAGCGCGCCCTGGTACGTCGGGAAACAAAGCTGATTCGATCGGACGCGACTCAGGGATTCAAACTTGAAAGTGATCTCCGGACACTCCGGTGGTGACGAACTTACTCACTCGCAAAGAGTGGGGCACACGGCTGACGACGACAACTCTGTCCGCCCAGAAACTAGTCTTGGCCGGCAAATAATTCTTCATAGCCTTTACTTGGCCCTCGAGACCGGGCTGACGGTATGCACGATCAGGCTGCGGCCTTCCAGGTCACCGCTGTCGTCTTCGATTCCATGTACTTCAAAAGTTGCTCTCTGTTGCCTTGGAGCTTGTACGTGTTGTTCCCTACAACAAGCACGCTATCGCCGCCTTTACTGACGGAATGCGGCGCCCAGGGCCATTGTGTATATCCCTTGTCCATGGGTTCGAAGGGACCACACTTTGCGCAACTCGCTTTTCCGGTGAGTGCGACACTCGCGGCTATATGCCAAGACTGCTGTCGCAATTAGAAATGCTGCGACCATGGCGCAGAACTCGGCCACAATCCGTCTTTCCTTCCTCCGCGGTCTCGGGAGGTCGAGAGCAACGCGGCTGGGCGTTGACGGGGATAGCTATAGAGGGTGGGAAAATCCAAGCTACTCGGGCCCGACTGTCTATCAGCTCACTGGGGAAGAATCTTCTCCGGCTCCTGCGGAATCTGTACTAGGGAGTGTTGAGGAAAAACCGGGATGTCTCTGACTCTGACTGGCATTTGCGTCGCGGCCTTGTGTGCGTTGATCGCAATGTGGATCAAACGTGCAAGAGACCAAAATGAGTTGGAGCAGCACAGCATCACACCAGAGGCCCTCCATACATTGTTGGCCTCAAATCAGGAGGTCCTGGTGTTTGATGTTCGCCAGCCGCTCGACTTGTTAGCCGATCCTGAAATCATCGTGGGCGCAAAGCGAATTCCCCCCAAAGACCTGCTGGAGAATCCAACGCTCATCCCGCAAGAGAAGGACTCGGTCGTTTACTGTACCTGTCCCAATGATAAAACCAGCCGCGATATTTCGCGGCGAGCTCTGGCCATGCATTTCTTGCGGATCAAATTTCTAAAGGGTGGACTGGCAGCTTGGAAAGCGAAGGGGTATCCGGTCGAGCTATACAAACAGCCTTTTCACCTCGATACTCGCACCTAGCTCCGCCCTTGCAGAGACCTCCGCAGCGGACGAGGTGATTCTGCATGATTGGTCGTCGGCCACCCGAAGTTATCCAAAGCGCTTGGCACACGGGTACGTGCGGACCATTTGTCGGACAGCCCATTCTGAGGTCCACTGATTCGGGCGTTTCGAAGGTGGTTAAGGGATCGGCTACTCGGGGGAACTGGTCCCGATCAGGTCAGTACGGCTTCGGATTCCGCTCGGTTGAATACGCGATGCCCGTAAGCCGGGCTCTCATCATGTTCGGCACAGTGCGCAAAGGGGTTTCTCCCTTGGGCAGAAAATGAATTTCTAAGCCAATCTCTCCACCCAAACGGGCTGTCTACATTCTTCGGACCCAGATTTAATCACCTCTTCGGCTTCAATGCTGAAAAGAGAAAGCCCGCGCGGCAAAAGGAGAACTGGCGGAGCGGAATACAGAGAACGCGTTCCCAAAGGCCGTTATCGTATCAGTTGCGCTGCTCGCCTCGTTTTCTGGTTGCTAGCTTGTCCTCAAGTGCGCTAGAGAGCAGAGGGTGCCCTTGTCGCCTGCACTGGAATCGGTCCTTCGGCCTTTGCCTTTTGCGGTATACGGAGTGGGAATCCCAACGAAAGAAGACTCATCGCATCGACGCCCCGACGTCGAATCCCCAGCAGCAACTAGGGATCGGGCAGGTGGCTGGATTTTCCCACCCTCTAGAGCTATCCCCGGCTGCGCGTTGACTTGCCACTTCACGCCACCTAACATGGCCTCGTTTTGTTTGTGCCAGCCGGAACAGCGATACGAAACGGGGTTCGAATTCATGAAGAGAAGGACTTTTATCCGGTCTTTAGCAGCCGCAGCAATCGCCGGAGCATTCAGCCCTCTGCCCGCTTTCGCCGCTCTTCCGAAAATGAAGATCAAGCGAGTGCGGGCCTACCTGCCGCCCAATCCAAATCAGCTGTTCAATCAGAGCGATGTGGTGGTCACCATCGAGACTGACGCCGGAATCACCGGCATCGGCGAGGGCGGATCGAAGGACATGCTCTCGCAGTCCGCGGGCCGATTGATCGGCTGCGATCCGCAGCATATCGAACTGCTTTGGCAGGACATGAACCGGGCCTTCTTTTATCCGGCAGGCCGCGAGAAGACCCACGCCATCGGCGCGCTTGATCTTGCGTTGTGGGACATCAAAGGAAAAGTGCAAGGTCTGCCGGTGCACGAGCTACTCGGCGGCATGGTGCGCAACTATTGTGAGTGTTACAACACCGCCGGCATTATCCCGGGCATCACCCCAGGGATGAGCGTCAAGGAACGCGCCCACGCGACCATTGAGGCTGGCTATCGTGCCTTCCGCTTCGGCGCCATGGATCTTCCCGCCAACACCACTTACAACACCCGGGAGCGAGTGACGCATCTTCGCGATGAATGTACGCAGGCGAGAGAAGGTGTCGGCAAGGACGGCGACTGGCTGATTGATTTCCACCAGCGCTTCGACCTCGATGATGCTATCCGTGGCTGCAACCTGATCGAGGACCTGGCTCCGTTCTTCGTCGAAGACCCGGTTCGCGCCGAAGCCTTTCTGCAGGACATTCCGATCCTGCGCAAGAAAGTGAATGTTCCTTTGGCGGCAGGCGAAGAGTGGGGCAACCGATGGGACTTCAATAAGCTAGTAGAGGATCACGACATTGATTACGTCCGCGCTAGTCTGCCGAATGTCGGCGGCATCACCGAGATGATGAAGATTGCAGCCATCTGCGAAACTCATTTCGTCGGCATCGCTCCCCATTTCACCGGGCCCATCGCGACCGCTGCTCTGGTCAACAGTCTGGGCACTTTCCCGGGACCGGTGCTCATGGAGTACAACTACGAAGGGCGCACTCTGCCGCACTTGCCGGTATGCCTGGACTTCAAGAATGGGAAGCTCTATCCCAATGAGCGGCCGGGCTTGGGAGTCGACCTGGACTTCAAACAACTGACTCAGATCGCCGAAGTCACCGAACCGGTCACAGCTCGGGCTCAGACCTACTTCCGGCCGGATGGTTCGATTACGAACTGGTAGGTTGCTTGAGCACGCAGCCGGTCACGCCCGTAGGCGAGGGGACTCGGCAGAAAATTGGGGAGAGCGCCGGTTTGGGCTGACCATCAACTCGGCTGGAACCAAATCTAACGTTCTGTGGTGCCGAGCCCGCCATTGCGTGTGCAACCAAGCGGGTAAGAAGCAACTGGCAAGAATCAGTCCTGTCGCCACCACTGGATAGTACTCAGGAGATGGCTCGGTCCATCGATTTTCGGCCCCGCCCGCCAACATCGTCGCCGCAACGCTCCATACGAATACTTGCAGCGAGTGTTGGCCCAGGAAAGCGATCGCCTTACCGGGCGAGGTGGTTGCGACGACGGTGAGGGGGCGGCGGAAACGATAGACCACAGCGGAGAACGCCGCGAAATCAAGCAGGCACCCGAGCGGCAACGTTCGTTTCCAGTGGAAGAGCCATTCAAAATACGGAGACGACTCTTGCCCCGTCAAGAAATGCCAGTGGCGCACTACGAAAAACATGCCTACCACCGTAAGGCAAACAGTCGTCCAAGAGAACGGTGTGCCCAACTTTTTGAGGTTCGGCACCGGAGCAAAACCGAAACATATGCCGGCAACGAACAACAGCTGCCAGGACATGAGATCGAAATAGCCGGTTCCTTCCGGCAATGCGGTCATCCCGTATCCCTGCGCAGCCGCCAGCCACAGACCTCCGCTTATGGCGATCAGGTAGTAAAGCCGATCAGTCATCAACGCCCAAATCACAGCCGGGAGCAACAGGAGGAAGATGCAATACATCCGCAGGATATCGGCGTTGGTTGGGGACGCAATGAAGAGCATGAACTTGCTCCATAGAGACCAGTCGGGATAAAACCCTTGTCCCAGTTTCACAAGTCCTGCCATAGCGGCGAGGATCATCAGGGTCATCAACGCCGCATTGCTCAGGTAAAGGATGGCGGCTCGCCGCAGTGCACATTGCCGCAATACAGCGAATCCTTTGGTGAGCGCTATTCGGCCGTAAACTTTGCCGGCAACCAGTCCCGACAAAAATACGAAACCTTCAGCAGCCGAGAAAAAGCCAAAGCCCTGCCAAGTAAATTTTTGAATGAGGGTTTCCGGCAGGTGGTCGACTGTCATCACCACAAGGCAAAGGCCACGAAAAAAATCGATTAGCACAATACGCGAGCCAGATCGATTCTGCCCCATGGTGTACAGAGTCGGCACTGGCATCGTTTGGCATTTCATTGGCCACCAAAATGGAGGAAATGGGCACAAAGGTGATCGGAAGGGATGCCTTTACCCTAAAGATAAAACGGCGCATTCATTTCTTAAGTTTAGTGTCCGCCTGAAGCTAGGGCAGACGCACGGTCGCGCCGTAGAATTTGCCTTCGTGTCTCATTGTTACGCTAATTGCCGGTACGCTGTGTTGCCTATCGGGTGGATAGGGTAATTCCGGGGCCACAATCCTGTAGCTGGCCGTTGGGGTTTGCCCCATCCTGGGGAAACGGTCGTCTTCTCCTCCTTAATAATCCTTTTGGGTCGATCGGCGGAATGTGGAACGGCCAATTGTGTCCGGTCCCGAATTCAGTTGACGCTGAAAGAGATAACCCCGGAGGTACCTCCTCCGGGAGCAGGGTTTACAACGCGCAGGTTCACGGTTTTCGCGCTGGTAAAGCGTTCGACACGCACAGCGGAAAGCCGCACTCGATTGCGTTGTTGGATCCCAGCGGACGAACGAAGAAGGTAGAGGTTAAGTGTTACGGCAATATCATGGGCGCCTACCGGGAACATCCGGAAGCTAAATTCCTGGGGTCTGACGGGGAACCGTGCAACAGCCTCACACGTGGGCTGCTTAGTCGGAGTCATATCGTGGCAAATAGACATCGCTACATCGGAAAGGAGACATCACGACGCTGGGAACAGGGGGACGACTTGAGCATGGTGGACTTTCGATGCACAGAATACGTCGATCGCAAGATGAAGGCCGACGAGGAGACCAGGAAGCGAATCGTTGAAATAGGAATTCGGAAGATAGCCCGCGAAACTGGGATCAATCGGGAAACGGTAGCGCTTGTCGCCAACGGCAAAACCGTGAAGACCCGAACGTTCCGCAAGATCGTCGATTTTACGGCGAAAGCAGCGAAGTAATGCCCTACAAAGACCCAGAGGCGAAACGCCGATACATGTCGCGATATTACGAGCAGAGAATCAAGACAGGCGAAATTCCCTGTACGGCTTATCGAAAAGGGTCTTACGGTCTTACGAATTCCTACGTGAATAAGACCCAAGCTCGCAAATCAACCATTCTGGCCCCTAAAAACGGCATTTCCCAGCCAATTTCTACATCACAAGCGCTGCCTACATCCTCCCAATCCAGATTTAATCCGCTCTTCGTTCTTAAACCCGAAGACAACAAGCCCAGGCAGCCTAAGCGAAGAGGCGGAGCGGAATACAAAGAGCGCGTTCCCAAGGGATTTACGAGTTTGGGGAATGGCGTCGTCATGCGATTTATTAAACCGGGGGAAACCTAGCGCGGCGGGCCGTACCGACGGGCATTGTTTCCGGCTTGCTGACAAACCAGGAGTTGAGGCAGGAAGATGTGGTTTCGGAGAATACGCCACTGCTCAAAGCATTTGGCCTTGCTTCGCCTGTTTGCTAGTTCTGAGGCTTTCCATCTGGGAGGCCGACGCGGCGCACGAGCTCCTGAAAGCGTGGTTCGGAACGGAAGGCATCAAAAACTGGATCCACGTTGAGGTCGATCATCAAATCGTCCCGCTCTTGATAGCCCTTTTCGAGCCATTGTAATGCACGCGCTTTATCGCCAAGTCTCATATACACCCCTGCGACGAGCACCGGGGGCGCGTAGCTTGATTTCGCCGTTCTTACATAGTCTTCAAGACTAGCTTGCCAGAAGCCCTTTGCACCTGATCTGGCCAAACCCTCCCGCAGTCTCTTGATCCTTTGCGGGGAAGAGCCGGAGAGGATTTCAAATTGTAAGTACTCCTCGGCCGCTTCCTTCTCTTTACCGAGCTGCTCGTAATTGGCAGCGAGCGCCCAGCGACCCCAGCTGAAATTGGGATCGATGGCAACCATTTTCTGCGCCAGCTCCAGGGCATCGTTATATCGGTGGGCAAGATAGAAAACCCAAGCAGGATAATCCAATCCTGCGTAAGGCTGGAGTTCCAATGCGCGTCTCACCTGAACAAGGGCCTCATCGGTTCGGCCCAATATCACCAACTCCCGAGCGTAGAAGTTACGCGCAGTCGCTAAGTTCGGATCTAATTCTAAGGCTCGTTTGGACTCCCCCTCGGCCTCGGCAAAGTTCCAGTCGTAGTTCAGATCAATATAGGCCAATGCCATATGTCCAGCCGCGAGGGAATTGTCCAGGGCCACAGCCTTCAGGGCTGCCTCCCGGGCCCTCGGCATGTTCTCTCGCGGTCCCGGATCGCCTGGATACCAGAACGCATGGGCCATAGCCAGGACACCGTATGCGCGGGCGAAATTGGGATCTTTCTTGATCGCTCTTTGCAGATAATCAACGGCCGTTTGCTTCGAGCCACCGCCGGCCGATCTTAAGGCATAGAGTCCGCGAAAATACAGATCCTGAGCTTCCGGATTTACCGAACGGCCATCACCAAGGGTAGTGGTGTCGCGTGGCGACAATGCCACTCGAATCTCTCGCGCCACCGAATCGGCCACGCGCTGTTGCACGCTTAGTACGTCTCCATTTTCGCTGTCATAGGTTTCCGCCCATAAATGCGTTTCGGGAGACGACTGCACGAGGTTCGCGGTAATCCGCAGATGATTTCCCGAGCGCAACACTGTCCCCTCGAGCAATGCATCCACGTTCAGCGCGCGGGCGATCTCCTGCACCGGTTTCTTCGTGCCCTTGTACTGCATCACGGATGTTCTGGAGATGACCCGTAGAGCGCTGCTCTTTCCGAGTTCCGTGATCAACTCTTCTGTCATTCCATCGGCCAGGAAGTCCTGGCTCAGATCGCCGGAAAGATTTTCTATGGGAAGGACCGCCAGGGATCGAATCTGGGCCCCACCCTGGCGTGGGGTGTGAGCGAATAGACGCTGGCGCACTCCACGTACATTCAGCCCACCCAGGACGGCAACGACTCCGATTGCGCCCACCAACACCAGAGCCGCTTTTCGCACCAAGCCGCTCGCGCGGTGGTGCGATTGGGCTAGAGGGCTCGAAACTGGCGGGTCAGCCTGCGCCTGAGTGGTATCGGGCGGGAGCAGGTCGGTCGCACTGTGGTTCCCATTCCCGCTCTCCTGTGGAATTACGCTAATCGGAGCAATGAAGCGGTAGCCCTTGCGGGTGACGGTTTGGACGAAACGGGGCTGCTCGGGATCATCGCGGAGGACGTTGCGGATCTTGCGGATGGCAGTGTTGATGCCATGCTCCGTGTCAACGAAAACCTCTTTGCCCCAGAGATGCTCAATGATCTCCTGCCTGGTGACGAGACGGCCATCCTTGGTCACCAAAAGGGTGAGTAACTCCATCGGGATCTTTTCGAGCTTGACGGGCCGGCCCGAGCGCAGAAGTTCGTAACGGTCGCAATCGAGAGAGAACTCATCGAATTCGAGCAACCTTGCAGGCACGAGGGGCGCACTCGGTAGCGAGAAAGTATATCACTTCATTGCAGAAATTCCGTCTAAACTACTTAGCTGCAAATACTTGCAGCTTCACCATTTCTTCACCATCAATTTACCAATCCTGCATGGCTCGGATTTTAGTTCTGGCGTAAACCTTCGGTCACCGGCCAACTGGCCCACGGAGACTTTGTTATGTATCGCATCTTCCCAATAAAGATTATGGTTCTAGCTTTCGTTTCTGCATGCTTGCTCACCGCCACGGCCAGCGCGGCATGCGGAGACGCGAATAAATCCGGCGGAAACCTTCGCCAGCAATCCTGGCAAGGCTCCGATCCATTGCAGCCCGGCTCACTACTGACGATTGCTGATGATAGCGATCCAATCGTCGGCATGTGGCACGTGACGTTCACTGCCCAAGGCAATCAGAATGGGCCACCGGATGGTACGCCGATCGATAACGCTTTAGCCACATGGCACAGTGACGGAACGGAGCTGATGAACTCCGTACGCCCTCCGCAGGATGGCGACTTTTGCATGGGCGTTTGGAAAAGGACTGGAAGGTTCACATACAAGCTGAATCACTTTGCGTGGTTTGCTAACGATACTGCCAATGCGCCAAGTGGCATCGGCAATCCGACCGGTCCGACTCGCTTCTTTCAACAGATCACCTTGAGTGTAGACGGAAACCACTACCGCGGTACGTTCACGCTGGATGCGTACGACACCTCGGGAACCCAGGTCGCGCACATTGTCGGTGTGATCGCCGCAACACGCATCACCGTTAGTACGACTGTGCCGGATCTTCTCTGACCGGCAGTTGAGTCAGCTGGGCAGGGCGGCTGGAGGTAGACCGGCTGCCTCGCCAATCTGTTTTTATCGCCAAAAACAGAGATTGATAGGCGTGTGGACATTGTGCCCGATCGTGAAACCGTTACCAAGGCGCACCACTCAGCCCACCACAGCATTAGAGAGTAGATATCGTAATGCCCGAAATGGGGATAAGCGAGCCGCGCGGGAGACGACTTAGATCTTCCACCCAGCCCAGTCTCGTAACCGTATCGCTCACGGTGGCGAAGCTGACATCCTGTTGCCCTTCTCCAGGCCGAGCGCCGCTCTGCAGAAGGACTCCGCAAGCCTCACGACCACGGTTGCGCTGGGTTCTGGTCGGATGACGAGCGAAACTCTCACATAGACGCGTGTCGATCTCAATCCCTAGTTAGCTGCTAGACATTCGGGCCGGGGGTGGCTGGATTTTCCCACCCTCTATAGCTATCCCCCCTCCACGTTGACTTGCTTCTCCGCCTTACCTAACATGGCAACCTCGTCTTGTTTCGCCAAGTTGGCACAACCATGATCGGGCAGACCATTTCGCATTACCGCATTGTCGACAAGCTGGGCGGCGGCGGGATGGGTGTGGTTTACAAAGCCGAAGATACCCGGCTGCATCGCTTTGTCGCCCTCAAGTTTCTGCCCGATGAAGTGGCCAAGAATGCCCAGGCGCTCGGGCGCTTTCAGCGCGAGGCGCAGGCGGCTTCGGCGCTGAACCATCCCAACATCTGCACCATTTACGACATTGGCGAAGAGAACGGCAAGGCGTTTATCGCCATGGAGTATCTCGATGGCGTGACCTTGAAGCACATGATCGCCGGGCGTCCGATGGAGCTGGACACGCTGCTGGCGCTCGCGATCGAAGATTGCGGATGCGCTCGACGCGGCGCATGCCAAAGGCATCATCCATCGCGACATCAAGCCTGCCAACCTTTTCGTCACTGAGCGCGGACATGCCAAGATCCTGGACTTCGGGCTGGCCAAGGTCACGGCGGTAAGCGGCACTGTGGAGGCAGCGGGTTTTTCCCAGGCGACCGCCGTGAGCGAAGACCACCTGACCAGTCCCGGCTCGACGATGGGGACCGTGGCTTACATGTCTCCCGAGCAGGCCAAAGGCAAGGAACTCGATGCGCGCAGCGATCTGTTTTCTTTTGGCGCGGTGTTGTATGAGATGTCGACCGGCACGCTGCCTTTCCGCGGGGACACTTCGGCGCTGATCTTCAATGCGATTCTGGAAAAGCTGCCTACGCCTCCGATCCGGCTGAATCCTGATCTGCCTTCCGAGCTGGAGCGCATCATTAATAAGTCGCTGGAGAAGGACCGGAATCTGCGTTACCAGCATGCCGCCGACATGCGCGCCGATCTGCAGCGCCTTAAGCGGGACACCGACACCGGACGGGCAGTGGCGGCCGCCAGTTCCGGAAGCATCGCGGCGGTGCAGGAGCGTCCGGCTTCCTCGTCCGCGGTCGCGCCTTCGTCTGGATCGGGATCTTCCGCGGCAGCCCGGCCGGCTTCGCCTTCTCCTGGCAGCAATCTGCAGCCGGCTCCCGTTTCTTCTTCCGCCGCCACGATAGTCGCGGAGTCTCCTGGGAATAAGACTTGGTGGAAGGTTGCCGTTCCCTTGGCTGCACTGTTGGTAGCGATCGCCGCCGGATTTTTCTTTTACTCGCGGCGCTCGCAGGCGCTCACCGAGAAAGACTCCATTTTGTTGGCGGACTTCGTGAATACCACCGGTGACAGCGTCTTCGACGGTTCGCTGAAGCAGGCTCTGGCGGTGCAACTAGAGCAGTCGCCGTATCTGAACGTGCTGCCGCAATCGCGGATTCAGGAAGGGCTGCGCTTCATGGGACGGTCTCCAGACGAGCGTCTAACCAGCGATGTGGCGCGGGAGATCTGCGTTCGCGAGGGCGTCAAGGCGATGCTGACCGGTTCGATTTCAGGCTTGGGCAGCCATTACGTGATTGACCTGAACGCAGTAAACGCTCAAACCGGAGATTCGCTGGGACGGGCGCAGGCCGAGGCGGACAGCAAGGAGCAGGTGCTGAAGTCGCTGGATAAGGCGGCGTCCGATCTGCGGCAGAAGTTGGGCGAGTCCATCGGCTCGGTGCAGAAGTTCACCACGCCGCTGCAACAAGCGACCACGTCTTCATTGGAGGCTCTGCAGGCGTTCACTTTGGGACAGGCGGAACACGGGAAGCAGAACGACGAGAAGGCGATTCCGCATTTGCAGCGCGCTATCGAACTCGATCCGAACTTTGCCATGGCCTACGCGACCCTGGGTGTTTCTTACGGCAACCTGACCCAACCCAAACAACAACGAGAGTACCTGAGCAAGGCGTTCGATCTCAAGGAGCGGGCCAGCGAGCGCGAAAAGCTCTACATCTCGGCTCATTATTACAGCGAAGTGACAGGAGAACTAGACAAGAGCATCGCGATCTACGAGCTGTGGAGACAGACCTATCCTCGCGACACGGTTCCACGAGACAACCTGGCTCTGGGCTATGCGGCGACTGGGCAACATGAGAAGGCATTGGCCAGCGCTCTCGAAGGCATGCAGTTGGACCCGAAGGATGCTTACGCAAATCAGAATGCAGCCGACGCCTATGAGCGCCTCGGCCGCTTCGATGAAGCCAAGGCGATTCTGGACAAGGCCGAAGCCCAGCACACGGGGGGAGCGGTTAATTCCTTGTCCCGCTATGAACTGGCGTACATGCGGGGCGATGAGGCTGGTATGCAAAGCGCGATGGATGCCACCAAAGGAGATCCGCTCGAGCCAATCATGTTCCTGATCAAGGGAAACGGTCAGTGCGCGCTGGGCAAGGTAGCGAGCGCGAGGCAAAGCTATTCCCAGGGACAAGGTTTGGCTCAGAAGTTTGGCATGAAAGAAATGTTCACGGTGCTTCAGATGCTGGATGCGATTTGCGACGTCGAAGGTGGCAATTTGGCCTCGGGGCGACAGAAGGCGAGCGCGGCGGTTGCGGCATCCAACGACCCGGACATAGTCATGACTGCCGCCTACGTGCTGGCTCGAGCCGGAGACGCCAGCCAGTCTCAGAAACTGATCGAGCAAGCGGCGAAGGGATCCCCCACGGACACGCTGATGAACGCAGTCTGGATTCCGGTAGCGCGGGCGTCGAACCAGATACACGCGAATCAGGCCGCGCAAGCCGTGGCCACCCTGGAAGTTTCCACGCCTTATGAGTTGGGTTCGCCGCCTAAAGGCGCCGACTACTGGCCATCGTACATTCGTGGTGACGCTTATCTGCATTTGGGGGATGGCGCGAAAGCAGCGGTCGAGTATCAGAAGATTCTGGATCACCGCGGCGTTAATCCGACCAGCCAGCTCTATTATCTGGCCCGGCTGGGTTCGGGACGGGCCTACGCACTGCAGGCCGATAAAGCCAAAGCCAAGGCGGCCTACCAGGACTTCTTTGCGTCCTGGAAGGATGCCGACCCCGATGTGCCAGTCCTGAAAGAAGCCAAGTCCGAATACGCCAAGTTGCAGTAACCACAAAACATGTGGGGCGGGCGCCCCGCCCGCCGCTTTTGAATTTGATTTTCCGTACCCCCCCGCCCAAACAGAGTGTCCAGTACCGCGACGTTTGTAAAGGATGTCCTGAGGCTGGACACAGAGCTTGGACGGGGCACTCTCAAGAGTTTCAGCAGATCACTTTGGCCTGATATATGATTACTGCTCCCTGATCGTCGTCGGCCTGGCGTCGCGACGGTCTATTTCATGCGCATACGACGTCGACTCCCCATCCTGTTTGGCGTGGTGCTGGTTATCGCCGCCATCGCCCTGGCAGTCGTGCTGCGCCAGCATGCCCCGCCTGAACCTGCCCGCTTGCTTCCCGGTGCGGACGGCTATTTTTACGTCAATCTCAAATGGATCCGCCGCGCCAATATCGCCGGCCAGATTCCAGACGTCCCGCACGAGCCGGAATACGAGCAGTTCATCCAGGCGACCGGGTTTCAGTTTGAGCGCGACCTCGATCAGGCAGCCTTCGCCATCCACTATCCAGGGGTCAGGAGATCCGCCGCTCCGGAACCGCCGCGATTTTCGGAAGTGTTTGTAGGCAGGATCGATGGCGAGCGGTTGCGCGCTTATCTGGGCAAGATCTCCGGATCGGTGGAGAATTATCGCTCGGTGGACATTTACAATATTCCGCTCGAAGGCCGCACTTTACGTGTCGCGGTTCTGGGGTTTGATACGGTGGCGGCATCGAACCACGACGATCCCATGGTGATTCGCGGCATCGTAGACCGCTCGCGCAAGGTGGCTTCTCCTTTTGGCGGCCCTGCATTGCTGCGCCGGTACTATAAAAATGTTCCGCTGGCGAGCCTGGGCTGGGCCATCTTCAAAGTAGATCCGGTCGATAACTTACCCAGCCGGAATGCCTTGTCATTTCTGTTCAGCAAGCCGGCCACGGTGGTGGCTTCGGCACGCTATCTGGGCCGGGTGCACTTCCGGGCAGAGGCCTTTACCGGCAGCAAAGACGAGGCCCAGCGTTTGACCGAACAGCTGGGCACATTTTTGCAACTCTTTCACACTGCGGAGGGGACTGTTTCAACGCCGGGCAGCGATCCCGATGTGAAAGCGTTTTTCGATGGATTGAAAGTGCAGCAACATGACGATCGGACCGTGCTGACGGCGGCCATCCCGCCGGGATTCCTGCGCAAAGCGGTGGCTTCGCCCCCGGCAGAGCTTCAGCCAGCCCCGGCGCCTCCGGCTGGAAAAACCAAATAACTGTAACCTAGCGATCTTCCGCGCATCTTTGGTTGTTGTACGGCCGGTATTTTGCCGGCTGGCTCGGGGACATCCTCACTCGGTGGGCGGGCAGGATGCCCGCCCGAAAAGCCGGTGGGACGCAGGCGCTACCAAGAGATTAGGGGTCCCATTGCTGCAGCAGGTACAATAAATCCTGATGTCCACGCTTCCTCTTCCCATTGCGGCTTTCCTGGCAGGGCTGGTTTCATTCCTCTCGCCTTGCGTGCTGCCATTGGTTCCGGGCTACATTTCGTTGATTTCGGGGGCCGGCGTCGAGGAACTGAAGACCCAGGAATCCCGCATTTTGGGCAAAGTGATGCTGAATTCCATCGGCTTCATTCTTGGTTTCAGCGTGGTCTTCATTTCGCTAGGAGCGATCTCGACCGAGGTCGGGCAGTTAGTGGCGCGCTACAAGTCGGTGCTGGCGCAGGTGGGCGGCGTGGTCATCATTCTGTTTGGCTTACATCTGACCGGCCTGTTCAAGATCAAAGCGTTGTACACCGACGCGCGCCTGCATAGCGTGAAGGGCGGCAGCACTCCGTGGGGCGCATTCCTCATCGGGTTTGCCTTTGCCTTTGGCTGGACGCCTTGCGTGGGCCCGATCCTGGCTGTCATTCTGGGCTTTGCGGCGACCCAGGACTCCGTTGCCAAAGGGATCCTGCTACTTGCGGTGTACTCGATGGGATTGGCGGTGCCGTTCCTGCTGACATCGCTCGGAATCGAACGCTTTCTCAAGTTCTACAAACGTTTTCGTATGCACATGCATGCGCTCGAAGTGGGCAGCGGAGGTCTGCTGATTGTGCTAGGCCTGCTGCTGGTGTTTGGACGCTTCACCATCATTTCGAACTATCTATCGTTTCTGAATCGATTCGCGCTTTAATGCGCCGCTAAGAGGGGAGTCTGTCGTGAAACGCGATCCAGTGGTCATTATCGTGGTCGCCATGGTGGTGACCGTCATGATTGTGTTCGGGTTTCAGATGGCGCGGCGAAAGTCTGGTCAGACCGTGAACGCCGGTCCCAGCATGAATGGGCAGCCGGCGCCGGATTTCACATTGGAATCGCTGGACGGCAAAACCGTGCATCTGTCGGATTTCCGCGGCAAGGGCGTGCTGCTGAACTTCTGGGCCACCTGGTGCCAACCTTGCAAAATCGAGATGCCCTGGTTTGCCGAGCTGCAAAAGCAATACGGACCGCAGGGATTGCAAATCGTCGGCGTGGCCATGGATGACGCCAGCCCCAAGGAGATCGGAGACTTCGCCCATGACTTGGGCGTGAACTATCCCATCCTGGTGGGGAAAGAGGAAGTTGGAAACGCCTACGGCGGAGTGCAGTTTTTGCCGGCAACCTTCTATATCGGGCGTGATGGCAAGGTCGTAGACAAAGTGTTCGGGCTCAAGGGCCGGGGCGAAATCGAGGACAGTATCAAGAAGGCGCTGGCCGAAGGCCAGGCTGTACAGGCGCAAAAGTAACGTAGCCGACGTTTCCAAACCCTTCTAACATTTGCTGATGCGCATACTGCGAAAGCTCGCGCCTGGTTTGGCCCTTTTCGCCGCACTCGCGGCCGGCCAGGAGAATCCCGCCGGGGCCTCCGCCAGTCAGCCTGCTGTTCCAGCTGCTTACCAGGATATTCCGGGAAGAAAGACTCCGTCCGTCACCATGACGCCCTCGCCCGTCATCACTGTGACCCGGGGTAAGTCGAACCCGGTAAATTTGCGCTTTCGCGTAAGCTCGGGCTTTCACGTGAATTCCAACAAGCCGAAGTCTGAATTCCTCATCCCGACCGCGCTCAAGGTCAGCGCTCCAACGGATATCGTGATTGGGAAAGTCACGTATCCCGCCGGTTCGGAGATGAGTTTCTCTTTTTCTCCGGAGGACAAGCTGAGCGTCTACACCGGAGAGTTCCCGGTCGTGGTTGAGGTGCGTCCCCTAGCGGAGGTAATTCCCGCGAAATACATGATTCGTGGAGAGCTGAAATACCAGGCTTGCGACAACGCCGCCTGCTATCCGCCGAAAAAATTGCCCGTGCAATTTGAAGTGCAGGTGATCAAAGCGCCTCCCCCGCACCGCAAGAACCCTGGACAGAGCCCGCACGTCCATTTGTAATTGCGACTTTCTGACTCCCGGTCGGCTGGCGAGGAAAACAGTTGCGTACTCTTTAATATTCGGATTCCGACTCCATAAATATCTAAGCTTGAAAGCTCGGGGCACCAGAGTACAATTGGCGGGACAAGGCTGTCGGCACTGACTCGTCGGACACGCATTCGATTTGTGATTGGACTGGTCAGGCTTCGCGAACCAAGGATCACTGTTGCTTTTTGCCGTCCGGACAAATTGCATGGCTATTTCGCCTGAGCAGCGATGGTTGGACTCGAGAGCGTCCACTGAAATCTTGCCCTCTGAAATCCTCTCCCCTTTGGATCCATCGGCAGCGACCTTTAAGAACCCATCACCGCCCGGCAATCTGGCTGAATACGTCAGGGAAACCGTTCTGGAGACCTTGCCCAACGACCTGACCAGAATGATTTACCTGGCCTCACTGCGAGACTGTAACAGTGGAATGTATCTCCATCCTGAACTTTCCAATCAGAGGGGAATTCAGGCGGCGGATGGCGCATTGCGGGCTTGCCATGAGCAGGTCTTTCGCCGCCTGTTGACCACACGACTGGCGGAGTACGTGGTCCAGTTGCACGAGTATATCCGCTACACGCGCGGCGAAATCCTCACCGTGCTGAAAACCTGGAAGTCATTGCAGGCTTACCGCGCGACGGTTCCGGTGAGCGCAGTCGCTACTTCCACCGAGCTTTACTTCCTGAATGTTGCGATCGCCCTGGAAGTCGTGGACCGGCAGACCACCGGAGGCCAACCGTCCTAGTGCGTCGCCCCGCCGTTGGGGAGCTGCTCAAAGGGCAGCCAGGCGTTGATCACGCGGCCGATCACTGAAGCCTCTCGCGGCACTTTGAAGCGCCTTACGGATTGGCGAGAGAGTGGGTACGGCAGGAGAGTTAGTTCTTTCCCTTCCAGTTGGCACCAGCAGCAGCTGTGCCCATCGGTGTGCCAGACCAGATAAACCGGACGTTCACGAATAGTCTTCCAGTCGAACACCTGGACCGCATTCTGCATCACGTCAACTTCGACCAAGGATCCGGGAGGAATCAACTCGCCCATTGTGTCGTCTTTCAGGCCCACCACGGCGTAGCGGTATCGTCTGGGATCAAGGCGTTTGCGCAGAGCGGGTGGAAGCGTGGCCAACTCCTGCGGGTTCAATTTGAGCAGACTGGTCTCGTGACTGTTGAAGGCAGCATCGAAGTTGAGTTGGAAGCGAAAACCCTGTTCTCGAACTTCCGCAGTCTGAAGCCGAGGCAAGCCGGCTTCGGACTGGCCGGCATACTGCCGCACTTCATTCAGGTCAATTCCGAAAACCAGGAGAAGCTCCTCCAGGGAGACTTTGAGGGAGGCGGCCAAGCTGAAAAGCTTGTGAATGCTGGGGACCGATCCGCTTTCGATATCGGCCAAGGTGGAGTGCGAAACGTAGAAGTCGGCATTGCCCTTGACGTCTGCGATCGACCGGCTGACGCGCTCGATGTCGCTGGACTTAACAAAACGCTCTTCGCGCAACTCCCGAATCCATTTACCCGAATCCATGTGAGTGGCCCTAATCTTCCCGTCTCAACCGATAGCCCGCGGTCCGTGAGGGGAGACCTCCAGGGTCCGCTGAGATGCGTAGTGACGCCAAAAGAAAATTCTTTCTCCCTGCTCCTGCGACTGTCAGACTTTTTCACTGGAGAAAACAGAAACTCACGCGACCCGCACCGGGACGCTTGAGCGCAACCAGATGAATCTTAGCCTGCCAGCACTGATCGCGGCAGGTCCCACTGCCGTTGTTGCCGGATTCGACTGAGATACGTGAGCAATTCGTTGTACGGTATTTCGACCGCAGGTAACCCTAGCGTCCAGCCCGGGAAAATCCATTTCAACCAGATACAGGGCTCGGCCAGCATCAAGTTTACACGAAGCCGGAGTGCGCCATGGATCAAATCCGCCGCTTCCCTGGCCAGCGTTGGATTTGCTTCTGTCTTCGCTAATTGCCCCAATTTCATTAACATAGCGGCATTTTCCCCCACCAGATCTAGCCAGCGCAGGGCCAGCGCCATGCGCCTTCGCTGGAAGAGACGGAACTCTTTGGCGGGCAGTGACTGGCGCAGGTACCTTTCTTCGGCAGGATCGAGGAGGACCCGGAACATCTCGGGATCGACGCAGTGATTCTTCGCTTCCCAGTCTTCCAGGCTCTTGATCTGAGGAAGCCCGGGACGAACCACCGTCCAGATCAGATACAGAGACAAGACACTGACCAACAGAATTGTTATCGTCGATACCATTTTTCAACGTGCTCAGTCAGCGTGTCGTTCCAATTCGCCACGTCGGTGCCAGGCAAACGGTCGATCGGGTTCCCGCCCTGAGGGCCGAGGAAATAGTAGGCCCAGATCAAGACGCCGAGATTATATGCCGCGGACCTCAGTAACACAAAGGTCGAATCGTTTATCAGGTGAAGGTGGCCGCGAAGCTCCAGCAGAGTCAGATCCAGCGCCGCATAAACACCGAAGCCGGCAGCGATTCCCAGCGAATAGTGACGCCAGGTAAGCCCCAGTCGGGACATCATTGCGATCGCCACAATCAGCAGACATACTTGCAGGAACCTCGCTGAGCGCTCTCCCAGGAGGATCCACTCGAGTGCTATGTCGGCCCCCGCCGGGCCTTTGGTCCAGATCAACATGGCCAGGGCTGCGAGCCCGACCACAATAGCTGAGATCCAAAGCACTCGGAGAAAAAGCCTCAGGAAAGGATAGGGCCGGACGAAGTGCCAACTGATCTCGAAGATGATTCCGAGAGCCAACAGGACTGCGGCGGCCTCCCCCCACCAAAAGACGTACGAGTAGCGGTCGCCCGGGCGTGGCAGAAAGTAGAGGATGGTATCCCGCGTGGGCAGCAGAAGGGTGTAAATGAAAAAGAAAGGGAATTGTCCAACCAGTCGACGGCACATCATGACCACAGCGATTACACACTGTATCGCCAAGGGCATGACCCAGAGGACGGACGTCACCAGGCGGAAGAAGTTCATGGGCCGCTCTGCAAGGCTACTCGCAATCCAGAGGGCCCACAAGACGTTCAGATCTTAACTCTCCGAGCCGGGCGGTTACTTCCCGCCGCAGTGTCCGGGTGAACACATGGGTGTCGGAGCTCCCCCGTCGGCAAAGGAAGAGATCGATACGGCGCTTAGAAGCACCAAGGTTACCACCATCAAACGAACCATCTTTTTCATCGGAAGAATCCTCCGTGGGATAGCGCCCACTCGGAAACACCATATTTTTTTCGCGGGAGGACAACCGAAGTGTTCGAAAAACTCGTGGTGGAAAACGGACGTTCGTCGGTCTACCGACAGAGCCTGATATTCCAATTGAATGGTTCGAACTTATGCCTTGATGGCGATTCTGCTTTGGTTCGAAGTTTTTCGCCGAGCATCGCGAAGAGGGCAAGGTGAGATTGTCGGGGCGCACTCATCAGGCCAGTCCGTCGGTTTACCGACGGACATGGTCCACTCTCAACCTGGAACGTCCGGAAAAGTATGCTAATTCTTCGGCGTCAAACGTGCTTTTTCCTAAAGACACCACTCTCCTGGTACGGGCGGAGGCGACCGCGATTTTGGCGGTACATCTTTGCGCCTGCTTCAGTTGCCGGTGACATGCTGGGTGGCGTGGGCGCTGGTCTCGCTGTGGGCGCCCTCGATTCGCCCAGGCTGGGGCGCGTATTGCGCCGACCAGTGGACCCTCTGGGCTCGGAGGTTTTGTGGGGCGCGTTGCTGGGCGCATTGAATGTCGGGGCTTCCCTGCTGGTTGTGATGTCGCGCACATCACCCTGAAGCCGGGCGTGGATCACGGTAGCCGTTTGCCTCGCAGGAAAGTTTTCATCATGACATCGCCTGAGTTGAATATTGCCTGGTCGAAAGTGTGGGAAGTTCTGAGAGCCAAGGTAAGCAACCCGGGCGGGTAGCAGGCAACCTCACTTCGCAAAGTCTTCTGAACGGCAGCAGCAAGGCACCAAGAGAGGTAGCACCCGCCTTTGCTGACAGAGCAAGGAGTCGAGCTACTATCGATGAATGAACGCGTCTGCCGCGGTTCGTGGTGTGTTCGGGATGGCTCGCGCAGGGCCCGCGTTTCGCCGCATCGAAGGCGGCGAAGATGCTGAGCGGCAGTGTGGCTGGGGCACTCGAGCCGAGAGCGTCAAGAACATTTTGTGCCAGGATGGCCGCCGCACCATCACTCAACTTTCGGCTGCCACTCGCCGGTGCTACGGAAGCAGATCGCCGTATTTCATTCCCCCAAGTTTCCTCTATCAGCTGAGAAACGGCGTCACGCCCCATGTTTGTCAGATCGTGGCGTTGAGCGAGAACACCGGATTTCGCTTCGTGGACTGGTTGCGAATATTCGGTTTTGATTTGCACCAGATTCCCCGCCTGCAAATCCGCCTGCATCCAGAGCGCACGACTCTGGTGACTCCGATGGAAGACTGCTTCGAGCCGTTCCTGCCCCAACCTTCGTTCGGGTATGAAAGAGGCACGAGTTCAGCGTTGTGGCCGTGGCTGGGAGAGTGGAACGGCGAGCGCCGCTACCTGTTCGTCAAGATCGGGAGCAGCGATGCAGTGGGTTGCCCGAGGCTGTCGCCCGGCAGCATCGTACGTGTCGATCGTTACTATGCCCACCGGGTTCGCGGCCTCGATCCTGTTTCCATGAGTCATCTTTTATGGCTGGTCGAGCAACCCGATGGACTGGCGTGCAGCCAGGTGAGATGGATTGACGATCGGCAAATCGTGTTGCTTCCGAGCCGCCCGCCCTGGGGAACGTGGCCTCTACGTTTACCGACCGAGGCACGGATCCTCGGCTTGGTGGATGCAGACATTCGTCGGCTGCAGCAAGTGAAGTTGCAACCCAGAGCGGGGCCGTTGAACCCTGAACAACTTTTCCCGCCGCGTCAAGGAGAAGAGCGAATGAGGTTTTCGGACTTGCTCCGAATCTCGCGTGGACGTACGGGCCTCACCTTCCGCGCGGCGCATCACCTCACTCGCGCGATCGCTCGAATCCTGGGAAACCCCGAGTACGGAATTGCCTTAGGCATGCTATCCGACTACGAGGCCATGGGCAGACTGCCGCGGCACATTGCCAAGATACTGAGTCTCTGTGTGGTTTATTGCATGGACGTTCGGGAGTTGATGGAATCCGGGGGTGTGCTGATTGACGATTCTGCGAAGCTGCCCCTCCCGGTCCTCGATCGCCGTCTGCAAGTTCACTCTGAGTTTTTCGGTCATGCGGCCGATCCCGGGACCCGTGACATCGTGACCGGATACGCCCGTGCTGCCGGCGCGCAACCTTAGAAGACCAGCCAGGGTCGCCTGCTTCATCCCATTCCGAAGTACAGGTAACCAGCCGATTGGTTACTTACCAAAGAGGAAATAAACCCTTTCGGCGTGTGACTCTCGTGTTTTGACGCAGGCGCAAACTGACCCTACGATGATGGCTACACGGGAGCCCCCCTGCTCCCGGCCATTCTCTCCCACGACAAAGTTCTAAGGGTGTTCCGCCAGGTTGGCGGCAAATGGAGGCTGGGCCGGGCAATGAAGGGTCATCACAAAATGAAGATTTCGCAGCGCAACTTGAACCGGGATTGCGGAGCCCGTGGTTTCAGCCTGCTTGAAATGATGATCGTGATCTGCGTGCTCATGATCGTCGGCGGAATCGGCTTCATGGCGCTGCAGCCGGCGCTGAAAGACGCAAAAGTCAATCAGGCCTTCGAGACTGCGATGATGCCGCTGCGAGTGGCTCGTCAGCGCGCCATCGCCGAACGCAAGCAGTACATCGTGTGCTACGGGCTCGCGGCCCCGGCTGGTGCTGTGACCCCCATCGCACCCACCGCGCAAAGCATCCAGACCTTCCGCTGGGATGCAGGGACGGCGCTCTCCGCCGCCACGCAGATCACCGCCATCACACTACCCCAAGACATTCAGTTTCAGACTATCGCGGGGCTGCCTAACGGCGTGGCCACGGTGCCGGATGGATTCGGCAACGCGACGGTTGCCCTCGATTTTGATCAGAATGTCGCGGGAGCGATCAAGAATCAGGTCATGTTCATGCCCGACGGATCGGCGCATGACGTCAATGGAAATTTGAACAGCGGGATCCTGTACCTCGCACGCAACGGAGATCTGTACAGTTCCCGCGCCGTCACGCTATACGGCGCGACCGGCAGGATCCGGGGATGGCGTCTGCTCACGTTCGGCGGCGCACCCAAATGGTATCAGCAGTGAGGAGAAAGATGACGCACAACCGACGACAGTCACGGGCGGAAAACAGGCAGCAGGGATTCGCATTGCTTGAAACCCTCATTGCCATCGTGGTGCTGATGATCGGTCTGCTGGCGGTTCTGGCAACGTTTGCCATGGCCATCGGCAACACGAACTCGGTGCAACTCGACAGCATTGCGCGCCAGAAGGCGACCGAAGCTCTGGAAAGCATATTCACGGCTCGCCAGACCAGCCAGATCAACTTCTCCAACATCCAGAACGTCGGCGCCGGCACCGGGATATTCGCGAACGGATTTAATCCGATGACGGACCCCGGTCCAGACGGTTTGGATGGTACAGGTGACGATGTTCCCGCTGTGCCGGTCCGGTTGCCCGGCCAGAGTGGAGTGATCACCGGCGCTTCCCCCCCGGATGTGCTGGTCAACCTGGGTAATTTTACGCGGCGGATTCAAATCGTAAACTTGCCCGGCAATCCGAACATTCGCCAGATTACAGTCACCGTGCGTTATCCGGTGCCACAGGGCTGGTTCAAGTCGTACCAGGTGCAGGCCCTGATTTCTTCCTATCGTTAATGAGGAGAGACATGCGATCCACTGAACAAAACGCGCGCGGCTTCAGCCTGGTGGAATTGATGGTAGCCATGACCCTGGGCCTGATCGTTCTGGCAGCCACGACGCAGCTGTTCAAGAGCGGTATGGATGCGACCATCCTGGTCACGCAGTCGTCCGAAATGCAGCAGAGCGTTCGCGCCACGCTGAATCTGATTGCCAAGGATGTGAGCATGGCCGGGTCGGGCCTGCCTTCGGGCGGACTGGCTCTACCCAATGGCGCTGGGTCGGTGGCTTCGCTCTTCGCGGTGGATGCCAACCGGGCCTGGCTGGCCAACAACGCTTATCCGGGAAAATTCATGTACGGCATCATTCCCGGCGACAACAACGGTATGGAATCCGGCGGGCCGGTCAACGTCACGGCCACGGGCACGGGGTCAGATGCGATCACGATTGTCTACGCGGATTATTCTTTCCCACTCAATCAGTACACAACTTCGATCCCGGTCGCCAACCCGAATGGAGATAAGGTCACGTTCACGCCTCCGGCGCCTCTACCCGTAGGCTTCCCCGCCATCCAGTCACCCACGGGAATTCAGGTGGGAGATCTGATCTTGTTCAGCAACAATCTGGGCAGCGCCGTGGGCGAAGTCACCGGCATCACGCCGAACGGCGCCAACACGGACATTTCATTCCTCAACGGCGATCCGCTGCAGATCAACCAGACCGCAGCCGCCGCCGGAAACATCAAGTCCATCATCGGCGGTGGTGCCACGACCGCTACCCGGATCTGGGCGGTCACTTATTTCATCGAAGTTCCCGCGGCAGCAACGGGACAGCCGCCCCGCCTGATGCGTCAAGTCAGTGGACAGTCTCCGTCTCCGGTGGCCGACAACATCATCGGCCTGACCGTCACCTACGACCTGTGTGACGGGACCAACGGCCCGGCCTGTTCGGGTGTAAACAACCCATTGCTGGCTCCCTTCTCCCCGAGCCAGATCCACAAAGTGAACATTCAAGTCATGGCGCAGACGCTGAACGCTTACGGAAACAGGTCCAGGAGTACGGCTCTGGCAACCTCGGTCAGTACGCGCAGTCTGTCATTCAAGGACCGCTATCAGTAGTCGCTATCGAGTAGTAAAGATCGTTATTGAGGAGAAGAAGAGTCAGGAGATTAACTACTATGTGCAGGACTAAGGGCCGATCACGGGGATTTACGCTTGTCGCCAGCTTGCTGGTGCTCGCGCTGTTGTCGGGCATCGCGATAAGCCTTTTATTTATGGTCCAGGGTGCGGGCCAGGTGGGCGGCAATGATCTGGAAACCAACCAGGCGTACTACGGCGCCGAATCCGGTATGGAGTTGCTGACCGCGAATTTGGCTGCGCTCTACCAGCAGTCCCAGTCTCCCACCCCGCTGCAACTGACGGCCCTCGCTAACAATCCGCCGGACAGCACCATGATCTCGTCCATGAATTATCAGGAGAGCATTACCTGGACGCCGGATGCTTTCGGCAACCCGGCGTCGCACACCAGTGTGATCGATCCTCCGTCACCGAACGCCGGTCTTACCGCTGAGATCATCCCGCTTACCTTGAAGGTAGTTGCCACTCGCCCGGGTGGAGCGTCGGTGAACATGACGCGAGGCGTTGAAGTGGCGCTCATCCCGGTCTTCCAGTTCGGAGTTTTTTCCGATAGCGACTTGAGTTATTTCGCCGGCCCTGATTTCAACTTTCAAGGCCGGGTGCACACCAATGGGAACCTCTTCCTGGCCGAAGGCAACGGGAATTCGCTGGTCCTGAACGACAAGGTCACGGCGGTGGGAGAGATTGTCCGCGACCGGCTGGCCAATAACTTCCTCACCAACGCGAACTACACCGGAAGCGTCTATGTACTTAAGCAGAACCAGGGCTGCAACGGGACCGTCGCGACCGCGACTAACCCTGCCCTAAGCCCCAACTGCATACAATTTACCGTGCCCGATGCGAGTTGGAGCGGTGTACTTCCGCCCGTTCCCGCAATCGGGGGCAATTGTCCTGCGGCGGGTGCTGCTTGCAACGCCAACTGGCCGAATATCTCCACAACTGTATCTCCCACCACGTTTGGCGGATGGATCGGCAACGGCACGTCGATGGCGGTACAGCCGCTCACTCTTCCTTTCGTGCAGGGCGCGAACAATTCGGCCGGACAGATTCAAATCATCCGCAAAGCCCCGCTGGGCGAAGCTGTGAGCTCGGCGACGGGATCGTCGCGCGAGTTCAACAAGGCCAACATTCGCGTTCTGCTGGCCAGCAGTGAAGCCGATCTCGTTGCGGACCGCCCGTTCTTAGTGGGTGATCTGGACAATATTGACTTAAGCGCTCCCAATGCCGCTCCGAATAATGGCTGCGTGGGCACCCGGACTGACAACGTTACTGGTGTTGGAATCACTCCCTGGGCAATGGCCCAAACCGGCACCGCCTATGAAGGCGGGAGATGGGCCGGATCGCCGACTGGCCCCGGAGCTTGTCCGGCTACCAACCCCTGGCCTCTGATCGACGGCTGGTTGCGGGTCGAATATAAAAACGCAGGTGGGAACTGGATCGGCGCCACACGCACTTGGCTGGCATTCGGGTTCGCCCGCGGAATCGCGATTCCGACTGTTCCTTTGGGTGGCAACCCCGTACATCGCGACGCTATTCTTATTTTTCAGCAGCTTGCTGGCGACCGGAACTTCGACGGAGCGATCACTGCCGCCGACGGACCACAAAACATTACGGGAGCCAATTCACAGTACAGTTGGTATCCGATCAACTTCTACGATCCGCGGGAGGGCTTCCCCCGCGATACCACCCTGTTGGCGGGCACCCAGTGCAACGTTAACGGGATCATGAACGCGGTCGAACTTGACGTAGGTAACCTGAACCAGTGGGTCCGGGGAAACCTTCCCGGTGGCCAACCCCCGATCGATTACAGCGGACAGAACGGTTTCCTCGTGTTCTACTCGGACCGCCGCGGCATGCGGCCCGACCCCGACAATGGAAACATCACGTCGGGAGAATATGGGTTCGAAGACGTCATCAACTCGGCCTCGCCTACCGGAACTCCAGATGGAGTGCTAGAGACAGCTGAGGACGTCGATCAGAATAGGCTCATTGACCCTTTGCCTGCGGTGTGGGGTACGGTCAACGTGGGGAACGGTTTGAAAGCTGAATTTCCGGGGATTAACACCGCGGGTAATCCTTATCAAGCGGTGGATTGCCTGAACGGCGGCCGGCAGAACATTGTTACGGGCGCGCGTCATGTATTAAGGCTGGTAGATGGCGGCCTGGGAAATCTGCCAGTACGCCTGGACAACGGCCTAGGAGGCTTTACCGTCGCGGCGGAAAACCCGGTTTACGTCTTTGGGAATTACAACTCCGACAACACTGATCCCTTCTGGCTCAATCCTCCGCCAGCCATTCAGCCGGACATCAATCACTCAGCCGCCGCGGTTATCGCCGACTCCGTGACCCTGCTCTCGAACGCATGGTCGGACCTCAACAGCATGAAAAACCCCGTAACCCCAACCAACCGGAATGCCGCGACGACTTATTACCGTATGGCAATCGCAGGTGGAAAGAACATTAACTTCCAGCAACCTGCGGGCACCGGCCAGGATTTCGGAACCGACGGCGGAGTGCACAACTTCCTGCGCTACATCGAAGATTGGGGCGGCGGACCAAATCTCTACTATCGCGGTTCGCTGGTCAGCCTCTACTATTCGCAATATGCTACCGGCACCTTCAAGTGCTGCAACCTGGTCTACAGCCCGCCAAATCGTTTCTACTATTTTGACTCGGCCTTCCTGGATCCGACGAAGCTGCCTCCAGGCACTCCGATGCTGCAGGACGTAGTGAACCTGACCTATTTTCAGGATTTCAGACCGTACTAGCAGAAACCAATTGCGCCGGTTCCTGACCTAGGGGGCCGGCGCTTTTTTGCGACCACGCGCGATTTACCCTCTACGATGGGCGGTATCCACCCAAGGGTGAGCAGGCCTTCAGGCCCGCATGTTGCCGCTTCTCTCGCTGGGCTTAGACGCCTGAGTGCCTTGGCGGCTGAAGCCGCAGCGCAACTAAAGCGCTGCCCCACCCACGATCCGAGTCTATCCACCACACCCGTGTTTACCACGATCCGCGTAGACCCGGAAGCCCTCGCCCGGGTTTGGAATTCGGGGCAAAAGAAAAACCTGCCGGGCTTTGCCCCGCCGGGCGGGGGGCACCCGCCCCTACGTGGTTCTTGGTGGAGGTTAGGTGGTTCGTTCTTTGGCGGCTTGGCGGGCGGCTGTGCGTTCGTTCAGGGCGAGCGTGACTACGCGCAGCATGTCGTCCCAGGGCGCGGGCTTCCCGGTCCAGATTTCGAACTGCCGCGCTGCCTGGTGGACGAACATCTCGATCCCCGGAATCACTTCCGCGCCGCGGTCTTTGGCCATCTTCATGAGGCGCGTCTCCGCAGGATCGTAAATCATGTCGAAGACATAGCGCGCGTTGATCTCATTCTCATTCAATGGGGACTCGCGTGTGTTGCCCATGCCGACAGGCGTGGCATTAATGATCACGTCGAAGGTGAGCTTTTTGAGATCGGGACGCTTGGCGACCCTCGCCCTGGCCTGATGGGCCAGTTTTTGCGCCTGAGTTGCGGTGCGATTCAGAATGTAGACCTCGGCTCCACGCTCCTTGAGGCCGAAAACCGCGGCGCGCGCCGCGCCGCCCGCGCCCAGCACCAGGATCTTCGCTTTCTCCAGCGGGATGCGTTGTTCGAGCGGCCGCACGACGCCGGCGGTGTCGGTGTTGAATCCGTAAAGTTTTCCGTCCTGCGCGCGCACCACGGTGTTGCACGCGCCAATTTTTGTGGTGTGGGAATCAGTATTGTCGAGATGCTTGAGGATGGCTTCCTTGTACGGCATGGTAATGGAGAGGCCGTGGATGGGAATATCCCGCACGCAGCTCAGCAGGTCTTTCAACGTTTTGGCATGCAGCGCTAGATAAACGCCGTTAACATTCTCGCGGCGCAGCGCCGCATTCATGATGGCGGGCGAGAGTGAATGCGCGACGGGATCGCCGACGACGCCGTACATTCGCGTTGCCGCGTCCATCTGTTCGATGCGATAGGTGTTGCGCAATTCCTGAGCAGTGACCTGACCCGGCGCCGTCTTCTCATCAGGGCTGACTGCGGCGAAGGTGAATACGCTGCCCGCCCGCACTCCGAGCAACCGGCTGATGATTCCCTGCTCGCCCATGCACAGCCCGACCAGAGAATGGCGGTCGCCAAACTTCTCCAGAAATTTCATCATGGTCACGTTGTCGTAGAGAGTTGTGGCCGTGCTGACGATTTTGTAAAAGTCGGCGGGAATCTTCACCATCTTTTCCAGGGTCTGTTCCAGATTCTTGTTGCCCCGGAAATCGTGATAGGAAAGTATCAACGCGGATTTTGACCGCAGGCGCTCCACTTGTTCGGGCCTGCACTTGGCGGCGCTCTGCAATTCGATATCGAGCAACTGGCAGCCGGATGCGCTGGCCTTCCCCAGAATGTCGAGCTGGGCCGGCAGGGAGCCCTTGAACTTCCCTCCACTGGCGGCACGCCGGCAGGTGGCGATGGCCATGACGTGGGGATGGTATTCCATAAAGCGCTTGATCCTGGGGAGGGCGAGCGCAGGTTTGGGCAGGTAGTCTAACCTGAACTCAAGAAAGGTGTTATCCCGAACCAGGGCCTCTGCCTTGTCCACCAGCGCGCCGGGATCGGAGTCAGTCACTGCCACGCACACGCGGGGGAGCCGCAGGGGCAGGAATCGAGTCAGGTAGCTATTAGGGGCAGCATTCATGATCGGAGAACGACTCGGGATATTACAGGCGCGTAATTACATATGCAACAACGGATTATCGCAAAGGAGGGTTGGCAAACTTTTTAACGTACCCCCGATAACACCAGCGTAACCTTGACCGGCCCCTATCCCCTTGTTACTGTGCGACTTGAAAGCCCTTCCATTCGCAGAGTTAGCGGGAGAAAGCCGGCCGGGGCCCCGGCCTCGACTTTGGAGGTAACATGAAGAAAACAGGACTGTTGCTGTTACTGTGCCTGACGGTGGCGGCAGCTGCGCAGCAAGCCGATTCCACTCCGGCAGACCAGGCTGCTCCTCAGAACACCGAGATTACCACCGGAACCTTTCCGATTGAGCGGGTCCAGACCCCGAGCAATGCCGACATTTATTGCGGCGGCTTCGTCAGCAAGGAGCTGGTGCCGAACGCAAAGTTCGTGGGAGGCGGACTGGAAAGTCCCAACACCACCAAGTTCGCCACCAACGACACCATCTTCCTTGCAGGCCAGGGTTATCAGGCGGGCCAGAAGTATCAGATCGTGCGCGAACTCGAAGACCCCAACAAATACGAATTGTTTGCCGGTCAGCGTTCGATGCTGAAGGCGATGGGCCAGCCCTATTCTGAACTTGGTTGGGTACGCATTGTTGACACTCGCGGCAAAATGGCTGTGGCGCGCGTCGAATTCAGTTGTGAGAACATCGTTCCCGGAGACATCGCGATACCTTTCGCGGAAAAGCCGGCGATCGCATTCCACCTGCCGGAAAGGTTTGATCGCTTTCGTCCGAGCAACGGCAGCGCCAGCGGGCGAATTGTGCTGGCCAAGGACTTCGATCTTCTGCTGGGAAATGGTTCGAAGGTTTACATGAACCTCGGAGCCAGCCAGGGACTCAAGGTCGGCGACTACCTCCGCGCGGTGCGCACCTACGAAGCGGATCTGAGGGATCCGGTGGATTCGCTTTCGTTCAAAGCGGCGGCTACCGAAGACACACAGAAGTATCCGCCATCCATCCAGGGCCACATGTTTTCCAAGACCAAGGGGCCTGGGATTCAGGTTGGCGATATGCCCCGGCGCGCGATCGGAGAAATCGTGGTGATCAATACCACTCCGACCACAGCTACCGGCATGGTTGTGTTCTCGCTGGAGGATGTGCACGTTGGTGACGGTGTGGAACTCGATCCTCAGTAATTTTCCCGCAGCAAGAAACTTTTTCAGGGAGGCTTCGGCCTCCCTGATTTTTGTCATCCGGAGAGTTTGTGACTTTTTTGATGTCGTCAAAAATCGAGGTTGCAAACAAAATAGTTACGACGACAAACTGGTCATAAATTCAAAAAAGTCACAAACTCTGAGTGGAGCTTCGCTTCGCGAAGCAGCTACGGACTCGAAAAATTCCTTTAAGAGAAACTGGCGGTGGCATTCTCAAAGCCGCAAGCAGCAAGAAATTCCCAATAATCGAAGCTGCCTATCGCCTAGAGGGGTCCTCCGACTCGTCGGGATCGACGATCCTCCCTGCTCAGGATGACAATTGTTGGGTGTCATTCTAAAGAGTCAGACATTCACTTTGCGTCGGCGAAAACTTCGGCGGTGAAGGCTTCCAGCCTGGCGCCGGTTTGCCATGCGTTTAATGGCAAGCCCGCTTTCCTGCAGGTTTGTTCGAGAAACTGAATGCGGTTCCATCGGTGTTCGACTGGCACTTGCGGCAGCAGCAGGCCGCGGTGGAGACCAAGACTGATGAGCAGGCCGTGGCGTCCGATTTCCACCTGGTCCGCCTGAATGGGTTGGGGCGGGGAGAGGACGCTGAGGGAGACTTGTAAGCTCTGGATTTTCATCGTGAGTGACCGGCGAGAAGCGCGAGTCGTCGAACGCGGCGCCGCGCGCGGTTTCTGCAATGGTGCGATAGAGCGGCGTCACGGGAAACACATAGCCCACGCAGCCTCGCAGGCCGCCTCGATAGTAGAGAGTGGTGAAAGCGCCGCGAGGCTCGGCCAGATGCGCGGACGGTGGATCTAGGGACAGTTCACGCTGGTCGAGGGATGCGGCAATGGCGTCATGCGCCAGTCGCAGCAGCAGGTTTCGTTCGTCGGGAGAAAATTCGTCCGGATGAGAGATGCCGGAAAGGCAAGTCAAGCGCGAGAACCGGTCATCATGTGGCGGGGACATCGCGCTTTCTCCGCCGGCTGAGGATGAAGGCGCGGCGTCGGCTCTTCACCACCTGGCGATCGATCTTCGACCAGAACGCGACAAAATAATCGAGGGCCGAAGCCAGCGACAGAAAGACCATGAACCAGATGGCGACAATGGCGATCCAGTGGACGGGGAAAATATAAGGACCTACCGGCCACTCTTTCCAACGATGGTCGAGAATGACCGCGACCACAGAAACAATCTGCACCAGCATTTTAAATTTGCCGAGATCGCTGGCCTCGATGGTGAAACCTTCCGAGGCGGCAATCGAGCGCAAACCACTCACCAGAAATTCGCGCGCAATAATCACGACCGCGATCCAGGCAGGAACGAGACTGGGGTTGAATTGAACCAGCGAGATGAAGGCGGCGGCGATGAGAAGCTTGTCGGCCAGCGGATCGAGCAGGATGCCCATGGTCGTGATCTGGCCGCGGCGGCGGGCGAGGTATCCGTCAATTCCATCGGTGATCGAGGCGGCGATAAACAGGGCGGAAGCCAGCAACTCCTGTTCGCCGTCAAAGGCGTGAAAATGGTTGGTGGACAGCAACCAGATCAGCAGTGGAATGCTGAAGATGCGGGTCAGCGTGATGGAGTTGGGCAGGTTCACCGCGGGCACCGACTGTCAGCGCGGTCGAGAAAAGGCTGGCAGCACTTCATTATCCTCTACCATGAAGCCGGAAGCAATGAAGCAAAACCCGGGTTGGTGAGCGCCACCAGCACTCCGTTCTAGGAGACTGTCATCCTGAGCCCAGCCTTTCGTCCCAGGACGAAAGCAAGTGAAGGACCCATGCCATCCCCGCCGCCTACATGACTGGGTGGGTCCAGGTATGCGCGCCGAGAAATGCAAAGGCCCTTCGTCGGGATTCCTTCGCTTCGCGAAGCGATCCTCTTTCTCAGGATGACAGCGCGCTTAGGAGTCGGTGCCAGTCCTGCCCAGTCCCAGATTCTTCAGCATGCCCATGCCCTCTTCCAACAGCGACCCACCTTGAGGGACCTGTCCGTTGGGCGTGAGTTTGTCAACCAACACAGGCAACAACTGTGACAGATGAGAGCTGACGGCATCGGGCGAAATTCCTGCTTTGGCCGCGAGTTCCTTCACCTGTTCGCAGCCCAAAACATGCTGAATCTGATCGGCAGAAATGGGAAGATTCTGGCCGGTGCTGACCCATGAAGAAACCAGGCCGCCCAACCCTTTGTCGTGAAATTGCTGCAGCAGTCCGGAGAGCCCGCCGGGCTGGCTATTGATCATCTGCATCACCGAGGACGCAAGCGGATTCGAGCTGTTGGCCAGCATGCCGCTGACTTCCTTGCCCGCCATATCTTCGAGAAAACTCATAATGCCTCCTGATCGGGAGGGCACGACTTTCAGTCGTGCCGCAATTGCCGAGTCTATCCTTGACACGGCGCAAGGCCGTGCCCTCCCATCGAAATTTGCAAAACTACTTTTGCTTGGCGATGATCTTGTCTTTGATCTTGGCGTAGGTGGCGGCGGGAATGATCTTTTTACGGGTCAAATCCGTCTTCTTGACGTAGGGGCGGCCGTCAATAATTTTCTGCGAATAAGCCGCGCCGATACCGGGCAGGGCGTCCAGTTGCTCCTTGGTGGCGGAGTTGATATCCAACAGATCGGCATCCGCCGGAGCTGCCATGGCGGAACTGGTCTTGGCCGGCTTGGCGCTCTTTGCGGGTGCGGTCTGCGCCATGGAAGCGCTCGCGAGCAGCGCCACGGCGAAAAGTGAAAGCAGAATTCGACTCATCAGCTTCTTGCTCTTCATAGTTTCTCCTTAGTCCTTTTGCGACGCTTTGAAGCCGGCGGCCTTGGCATCCGCCTCGCTCATGAATTTTCCTGTCTTGGTTTTACCGTACCAGCGCCCACCCTTGTGGTATACGCCGCTATCGGTGTTGACCCACACCATGCCGCCGGCCTTGGCCGACGCGATTTGCGGATCGGAAGCGGCCGGAGTGGCGGCTGCCTTGGCAGTCTTTGCCGGAGCTGCCTTTGCCGCAGGTGCAGGAGCCGTCGAGTTCGCAGGCGCTGCCATGGAACTGGCTGGAGCGGGCGCCGGAGCGGGTTGCCGGGCTGGAGCCGCGCTGGCAGCAGGCGCTGCTGCTGGCGCCTCAGAGGCCATAGCCGATTTCTTGCTCTTGCGAGTGCTCTTGGCGGGAGCCGCCGGCGTGTCCGTGCTGGCAGCGGCAGCAGTAGCGGCCGGCGCTGCAGCTGGGGCTGCGCTGGACTTCGCGGAGGTCTTCTTACTCTTGCGAGTTTTCTTGGTGCCGGTGGTGCTGGCCGTAGCCGAAGTGTCAGAGCTGGCGGGCGTGCCATCAGCTGCGGCAGCTTTCTTGCTCTTCTTGGTGGATTTCTTGGCCGTGGTGTCGGTGCTGGCTGCAGAAGTGTCGGAGGTGGCAGGCGAGGCATCAGCTGCGGCAGCTTTCTTACTCTTCTTGGTAGATTTCTTAGCCGTGGTGTCGCTTGCTGCCGAAGTATCGGAGGTGGCTGGTGTGGCATCAGCCGTGTCGGTTTTCTTGCTCTTCTTTGTGGATTTCTTCGCCGGGGCGGCCGAAGTATCGCTGGCGGCGGTCTTATCGCCCGACGCGGTCGCATCGGTCGCTGCCTTCTTTTTCTTTTTCTTCTTGGTCGTGGTCGTGGCTTGGTCGTCGGTGGTGGTTGCCTGGGGATGAGCCATGGCGGAAATCCCGCTCAGCACGAAAAACATGCAGAGCGCGATTGTCCATGTACCGAGCCTGCTGTGCAGTCTGTTCATGATTTCCTCTCTCGTTTCGGCTGGCCGAAGTCTGCCTCAGGGCGCTGGGGCGTTTTCCGGCTGGTCAGCGGGGGGCAACATAATGACACTTCGACCCATAGGGGTCAACCGGGGAAAGCATGATGGACAGACCGTCTGGGGCGGGCGCCCTCGCCCTCCGGTTTTGAAGTTGAGTTTGGGTTGGAGATTGCGGACGAGCTCTATGATCAAAGGAAAAAGCCAAAAGCGGCGGGCGAGGGCGCCCGCCCCAGACAGGTCGTGGCTAAGCGTAGATCCCGCGTTGGCGAATGGTATAGGCGACGCGATCGATGGCCAGCATATAAGCCGCGATGCGATTGTTGACGCCGTGCGTCTCGGAGAAGCGGACCACATCTTCGAAAGCGCCCTTCATGATGTGCTCGAGCTGCTCGTTGACCACGGATTCCTTCCAGAAGTATCCCTGGCGGTCCTGCACCCATTCGAAGTAAGAGGTGGTGACGCCGCCGGCATTGCACAAGATGTCAGGAATCACGAAGACGCCTTTGTCCGCGAGAATATCGTCAGCGGTTGCCGTGGTGGGACCGTTGGCGCCTTCGGCCAGAATCCTGCATTTCACGCGGTCGGCATTGCGGCTGGTTATTTGATTTTCGGTGGCGGCAGGGATCAGGATTTCGCAGTCCGAGACCAGCAGTTCGGCCGGGTCCTCGGCAGAGGCGCCGGGGAATCCGTGAATACTGCCGTTGCGTTGGCGGAATTGCCAAAGCGCTTCGGTGTCGATTCCGTTTTTGTTGACCAGGCCGCCATCGACTTCGACAATTCCGATCACTTTGTAGCCCGCTTCCGCCATCAGGCGGGCGGCATTCGATCCAACGTTCCCGAAGCCCTGCACGATGACGCGAGTGGATTCCGGACTGAGATTTAGTTTCTTAACCGCCTCGTCGCACACGATCATGATGCCGCGTCCCGTGGCCTCACGCCGTCCGCGCGATCCGCCTATATTGATAGGCTTGCCGGTGACGACGGCGGTCACGGTCTGGCGCATGTGCATGGAATATGTATCCATCATCCACGCCATGGTCTGCTCGTTGGTGTTCATGTCAGGGGCAGGCACATCTTTTTCCGGCCCAATGAATTCGACCAGTTCCGCGGTATAGCGGCGGGTCATGCGCTCCAGTTCACCCTGCGACATTTTGTGGGGATCGCAAATCACTCCGCCCTTCGCGCCACCGAATGGAATGTTGACTACTGCGCACTTCCAGGTCATCCAGCTGGCCAGGGCGCGAACTTCGTCCAGAGTGACGTCGGGAGAGTAGCGCAAGCCTCCCTTGGCCGGACCGCGGGCAATCGAGTGCTGCACCCGGAAGCCGGTGAAGACTTCGAGGTGTCCGTTGTCCATCATGACCGGAATGTGCAGGATGATTTCCCGGGTGGGATACCGCAGGACTTTCATTAACCCCTCGTCCAGGTTCAACTTCTGGGCAGCAAAGTCAAAACGGGCGGCTTGTGCCTCCCACGGGTTGATTTCCTGCTCGAGGGATATGGTCTTCAATGCCATGGGCGGTCTCCGTTGGTGCGGTCAGACAGTAAGATGCCTGGCCGGCGCCGGGTGATACATCCCGGAAGGGGCGGGCAAACGTTCAAAGTATATGCAGGGCCGGGGCGGGGAGGCAAGTTACGAGGAAACTACGTGTGGTCTAGCTGAAAATACCCAAAAAAATGTCAAAGCGCGGGATTGTCGCGCGAGAATCTGCTGCTTTCGGCGGCGCGGCGCCGGCAACAACCAGATTCCTCGCCGATAAAAGGCGGCTTTGACAGGAGGGGGCGTGCAAACTGCCTACGACGATGTCGCAAATGGCGCATCACTACTGGAGATATCAGCGCCCAAGCAACTCACTTCTCAACAGGGCACCAGGCAGCTTCAACCGAGACGACAAACCGCTCGCCTGACTTCGGCTCTCCGTGGTCCGCAACTCTATGGCCCGGGCCACATGCTCCGCGTCCCTGCCAATTCCGAGGAGCGTTGCCGAGGTCATCGAGTAAAGAAAGTGCAAGCCGACGAAGTACATCCCTGCCGCTCGGCTTACCACTCCGCGCTCGTGCATGGGTTCGCCGTCTTGGCCGAACAGCAGGGGAGCATTGAAGCGGCCAGCGATCTCCGCTAACTCGCTGGCGGCGGCGCGCGCTGCGGAGACATCTTTGGCGGCGAGCACAATTTCAACATATGCGTCGAGGGCGCTGGCTCGAGCGGCGGGTTCCAACAACTCTTCCAATATCCTACGAATTGCCACGTTGGCCGCATCGAGCTGCCCCTGAGCGAAACGAAGTTGCGCCAGGCCGGGCTGGGGCGTGCGCTGCAAGCGGCTGGCCTGCCGGAATGCGTTCTCGGCCTCGGCGAACTGGCCGCGCAGCCGATAGAGTTCAGCCAAGCGGTAGAACGCAGCGCCCGCCTCCGGCCTGGGATTGGGCTGAGAAAAACTGTTCGCATGCTTGCTGCGATTCGGCGAGAGCATCCTGCCAGGCGCCGTGCAGTTGCATCAGCTCGGCTCGACGGATCAGGCAATGACCGCGATAAGGAACCAGGTCAGGCTGCGATCTGCACCACTGGTCGAGCGCTGAAGTCCATTCCTGGGCTCGACGAAGATCAAAAATTTCACTGCAGGCGTCGATCATGCTGCAGTACACGCCTCCGGCGACAATGGGAGAGACTTCACCTGCTCGGACAGCAACCATCGCCTCATCGAGCAAGGCCACGCCGCGTGCGGTTTCACCCTGCCGGATCAAGGCGCGGCCTTGTCCCTGCCGGGCCAGAGTCAGAAGATCGGAATCACCGAAGCGCTCGCCGACCGCGGCAGCCTCGACGAAGGCCCCATAAGCTACGGCGGCATCGCCGCCGTGGACCGAACGATAGCCAACCGGCAGGAGCAGATAGCCCTTCTGCACGCAGTTGGGCTGGCCGTCGAGCAGTCGCTCGGCGCGGGAGAGCCAGCCGCTGGCCTGGGCGGGCTCGCCGCTGACCAGCGATATGAAGCCCAGCCAAAAAGCGGAGCGTGCCGCCGGCCGGGTTTCTCCACGACCCAGAAAACCTTGATGCGCGCGGGCCAGGAGGTCCACGCTGGCGGTTTGCCTTCCAATCAGGTGGGCTGCTTTAGAGAGTTCCACGAGATCCACGGGTTCGAGTGGCGCCTGGCGGTCTGCCGCCGACAGCTGATCAAACGCCGCACGCCATGCCTGTTTTTGCAGCGACTTCCGTCCGCGATCAAGAGCCTGCATTCTGGTGCTGGAACTTCTTGCCTTTTTTGCGGCGGCGGGGCGGTTCACGGAGCGGGCGGAGAGTCCTTCTGTAAAGTTTAGCACTGCCGTTACTGGGCGGCTCCGGAGGGCAAGATTTACGGCTACAGCTCTATTTCCAATCCTTCAGCTGCCGCACGCACCTTCGGATAGTGGTTGCGGGCTTCTTCCACGACTTTATCGATGCAGGCGTCATCGTGGTCGGGGTCGTGGTGAAACAGGATCAGCTCTTTCGCGCCGCTTTCCATCACTACGTTGACGGCCTCGCGCCAGTGGCTGTGTCCCCAGCCGCGTTTGCGGGCCTCGTATTCTTCCGGCAAATACTGCGCGTCGTAGATCAGCACATCTGCGGCGGCAGCCAGCTTGCGCACGCTCTTGTCGAACTGGGGATCGCCGGGCTCGTTGTCGGTGGCATAGACCAGCACTCCATCCTTGGTTTCGAGACGATAACCCATGCAGCCCTGGGGATGATTGAGCCACGTGGCTTCAACCATCACGTCGTCCAAAGGCACTCTGCCTTGCTCAAGGTTGTAGAAACCGCGCTGGGCTTTCATCTCACTCATATCCACCGGAAAATACGGGGCTGCCATCTGTTCTTCCATGACCCGCTTCAGAGTGCGAAAGCGGCTTGAGGAGTGGAAAGAGAAACAATTTTCCGGGTTGTCGTAGAGCGGACCGAAGAACGGGATGCCCTGGATGTGGTCCCAGTGAAAATGAGAGACGAAGATGTGGGCACGAACCGATTTGCCCTGCGACTCGCGCTGCAACTGCTGCCCGAGCGCGCGCAGTCCAGTGCCGCAGTCGAAGACGTAGAGGCTGTCGCCGACGCGAACTTCGACGCAGGAGGTGTTGCCCCCGTAGCGCAGATTGTCGGGCTGGGGAGTCGGCGTGGACCCGCGTACGCCCCAGAACTTAATTCGCATACTTTCCCATGGAGAGACTTGAGCTGACTCGCCATCTTCCAATGCTTGGGCCCATCCGTCAATCCTTTCGCTGGTTACTCCCGATTGGGCTTTGCCTCAGATGCCAGCCTGTGCACGACGGGCGGGACGCCGTCCTCCATTGGCCGGACATCTCGTCAGGGACATCTAGTTAAAGACATCCGCATCCCGTGCCGGGGGCGGAGGGTAATGCTGGGCAACGCCGCGACCACGTGCCCGGGAACCAGGCGCAACTGGAAACGCTGGGCAATCGCCGCGAGGAGCAGGTTCGCCTCCATCATGGCGAAAGCGGCGCCGATGCACAGGCGAGGGCCGCCTCCGAAGGGGAAATAGGCGAATTTGGGGAGATGCTGGGCTGCGTCGACAGTCCAGCGCTCGGGATTGAACTCCTCGGGCCGGTCGAAGAAGCGCGGATCGCGGTGCAGGATCCACGGGCTCATGACGACGTTCGATCCGACTGGGAGCTGGTAGCCGCCGAGCTCGATATCTTTGGCCGCGGTACGGGCCAGGCTCCAGGCGGGAGGATATAAGCGCATGGACTCCTTCACCACTTTGTCGGTGTAAGGGAGACGAGCTAAGTCTTCCAGTTGCGGCGTGCGGCCACCCAGAACCTGGCTCAATTCTTGGCGGAGTTTCTCATCAACTTCGGGATGCTGGCTGAGCAGATACCAGGTCCAGGAGAGAGAAACTGCGGTGGTCTCGTGCCCGGCCAGAAGGAAAGTCAGGACTTCATCACGCAACTGGCGGTCGGTCATGCCACTGCCATCTTCGTCGCGGGCCGCCATCAGCATGGAGAGCAGGTCGCCGGTGTCCTGTCGACTGGCCCGGCGTCGGCGGATGATGCGGTTCACAATTTCGTCCAGCTCGCGGACTGCACGCTTTACCCGGATCATGGCTGGTACCGGGACGTGGCGCATGATGGGAGGCAGAATCATCCGGCCTCCGGAAGTGTGGCGCAGCAGCACGTTGAGCGCGCCGGCCACTCGCTCGGTGTCTTCTTTTACTTCGACGCTGAAAAGCACTTTGGCCACGATGCGCATGGTCAGCTGCATCATTTCCTGATGGATGTCGCGGACTTCAGCGTTCTCCCATGTGGTGAGCATCTCTTCCGTGTATCCGCTCATGGTGCGGCCGTACGAGGACATTCGTTCGCGATGGAACGCGGGCTGGCACAGGCGCCGCTGCCGCAGCCATCCCGAGCCTTCGCTGGTCAGCAGGCCCTCGCCCAGAAACCAGCGGCTGTTCCGGATCACCTTGTCTTTGGCGAAATTCTGCGATTGCGATACCAGGACCGACTCGATGAGGCTGGGATGGTTCAGGAAATAGACATCCATCCAGGCAGCGCGGTAGTAAAAAATGTCGCCGAATTCGCGGGCCCAGCGGGTATAGATCGCCAGCGGATCGGCATTGAATAAGGGAAGATTGCCGATGAGGAATCGAGGCGGGGGCCCGGGGGGACGGCGGGAGACTGCAGGCATAAGAAGTCCGAACGAGCTTGATGGAGGACAGGCGTCCCCCGCCAGGCAACGGCCCGCGCATGACGGGCGGGCCGCCCGTCCTCCATCAAGCTCTTATTCGATTTTACAGGCTCTCCTGCCGAGCGTCCGAGAGGCGTTGTCTATAATGACTGAACTCAGAATGACGCCGCCCATGCTTCGTCCCGACTACAAGGAGTTTTCCCGGCTCGCCGGAAATGCCACCCTGGTGCCGGTGGTGAAATCGGTTGCCGCTGATTTGTTGACGCCGGTCTCCGCCTTTCTCGCGATCGCCGCAAACGAGCCCGACGCTTTCCTGCTCGAATCGGTGGAGCGCGGAGAGCAGATCGGCCGCTACACGTTTCTGGGAGCGCGCCCCTACATGCAAGTGCGAGCGCGGGGTAGAGACATTGTGGTGCAACGCGGCAAGAGACAGGAGAAGCACCAGGGAAGCGCGATCCAGGTCATCAAGGAATTGCTGCGGCTGCATCGTTCAGCGACCGTGGCCGGATTGCCGCCATTTACGGCGGGCGCGGTGGGTTACTTCGCCTACGACGCGGTGCGGCAACTGGAAAATATCGGCGAGCGTGCCAAGGACGACTTTTCACTTCCCGACTGCGTGTTGATGTTCTTCGACCGGCTGCTGGCGTTCGATCACCTGCGCCACCAGATCCACATTATCGCCACCGCCGATGTCTCGCGTGAGAGTCCACGCCGGGCCTATGATCGCGCGGCAGCAGACATTGCAGTCCTGGAAAAGAAACTGGCGAAGGGACTGCGGCCGGCGCACTGGCACAAATCCCCGCGGCCGGCGAAGGGCAAGCTGATAGTGCACGCGGGGACGCCGCGGCAACGCTTCATAAATTCAGTGGAGCGGGCCAAGGAATACATCGCTGCCGGGGACATCTTTCAGGTCGTGCTTTCGCAGCGGCTGGATTTTACTCCGTCGGTTGCGCCCTTCGATGTGTATCGCGCTTTGCGCACGGTTAATCCTTCTCCTTACTTATATTTTCTACGCATGGGCGACACGCATGTTCTGGGCTCGTCGCCGGAGATGCTGGTGCGGGTGACGGGAAGCAAGCTGGAATATCGTCCGATTGCGGGAACGCATCCGCGCGGCCGTGACGAAGCCGAAGATCAGCGACTGGCAGAGCAGATGCTGCACGACGAGAAGGAACGCGCCGAACACGTAATGCTGGTTGACCTGGGACGCAACGACCTGGGACGGGTGAGCGAGTATGGCTCGGTGAAAGTAAAAGATCTGATGTATGTGGAACGCTATTCGCATGTGATGCACATCGTTTCAGCGCTCGAAGGCAAACTACGCGGCGATCTGGATGCGCTCGATGCGTTCGCGGCGTGTTTCCCGGCCGGCACGCTGAGCGGCGCGCCGAAAGTTCGCGCCATGCAGATCATTGAAGAACTGGAACCGACGTGGCGCGGGGTTTATGGCGGCGCGGTCCTGTACGCGGATTTTGACGGCAATCTGGATTCCTGCATTGCCATTCGCACCATGTTGATGCAGGGAAAGAAAGCGTTTCTGCAGGCGGGAGCCGGGATTGTGGCGGATTCCGATCCGGCGCGGGAGTTTGAGGAGTGCATGAACAAGGCGCAGGCGGTGTTGCGTGCGGTGGAGGCGGCACGGGGTTGACCACGAGCCACGTAGGCCCCGGCGGCAGATTTCATGCGCAAGGATTAAACTAGATATCAGGAAGGCAATGATCTATGAACAGTTTCGACAGTCGTTCGGTCCTGCGTGTGGGCAGCAAGCAGTACGAAATTTACCGTCTCAAGGCGCTGGACGAAAAGGGAGTTTCCACCAAACATCTTCCCTATTCTCTCCGCATTCTGCTGGAAAACCTGCTGCGCACCGAAGATGGGCGCAACGTGACCGCCGATGACATCAAGGCGCTGGCCGCGTGGAACAGCAAATCTAAGCCGGACAAGGAAATTGCATTTACCCCCAGCCGCGTCTTGCTGCAGGACTTTACCGGAGTGCCGGCGGTGGTGGACCTGGCCGCCATGCGCGATGCCATGAAGCGGCTTTCGGGCGATCCCACACTGATTAACCCGCTGCAGCCCGCGGAACTGGTGATTGATCATTCGGTGCAGGTGGACGAATTTGGCACGCCGCAGTCGTTCCAACTCAATGCCGAGCTCGAGTTTATTCGTAACAAGGAGCGCTACGCTTTTCTGCGCTGGGGACAGACCGCGTTTCGCAACCTCGCGATTGTGCCGCCCGATACTGGCATCGTGCACCAGGTCAACCTGGAATATCTGGCGCGCGTTATTTTTGTGCAAGAGTCGAACGGCAAACGCACGGCGTATCCCGATACGCTGGTTGGCACCGACTCGCACACGACCATGATCAACGGCCTAGGCGTATTGGGCTGGGGCGTGGGCGGAATCGAAGCCGAGGCCGCCATGCTAGGACAGGCCGTCTCCATGCTGATCCCGCAGGTAGTTGGCGTGAAGCTGACCGGTCGCCTCTCCGAGGGCGCGACTGCTACTGACCTTGTGCTCACCATCACCCAGATGCTGCGCACCCACGGTGTGGTCGGAAAGTTTGTCGAGTATTTTGGCCCGGGACTACCCGAGCTTTCGTTGGCCGACCGCGCCACCATCGGCAATATGTCTCCCGAGTACGGTGCCACCTGCGGTATTTTCCCGGTGGACAAAGAAAGCCTCACCTACCTGCGGCTCACCGGCCGTTCGGAAGAGCAGATTGCGCTGGTCGAAGCCTACTGCCGCGAGCAGGGCATGTTCCACGACGAGAAAACGCCCGCGGCGGAGTATTCCGAACTGCTGACGCTCGATCTGAACACGGTCGAGTCGAGTCTCGCCGGGCCCAAACGTCCGCAAGACCGCGTCACGCTCTCGGATGCGGGAGAGTCGTTCCGCCTGGCGCTGCCCTCGCTGATCAAGCCCAAGGCTTCCGTGCGGGTGGCGGCGCCCGCAACCATCGCCTCCGGCAGCGCACCTTCGGGCAGCGTCCCCAAACAGGTGGACCGCTGGGAGCAGGAAGGCGGCAGCCCCGCTGCGGTCGGAGTCGCGGACGCGTTGCACGAGGAACATGTCACCGCCAACGTGAAGAAGGCGCTGCGCCACGGCAGCGTGGTGATCGCCGCGATTACTTCGTGCACCAACACTTCGAATCCGTCGGTGATGGTGGCCGCCGGACTGGTTGCCAAGAAAGCGGTTGAGAAGGGATTGACTGTTCCGCCGTGGGTGAAGACTTCGCTCGCGCCCGGCTCGAAAGTGGTTCGCGACTATCTGGAGAAAGCCGGGTTGCTGCCGTATCTCGAGAAAATAAAGTTCCACATCGTCGGATACGGATGCACAACCTGCATCGGAAATTCCGGACCTTTGCCCAAAGAAGTGTCGGAGGCGATCGACGAGAAGGATTTGGTTGTGGCCTCGGTGCTGTCCGGCAATCGGAATTTTGAAGGACGTATCAACTCTGAAGTCCGCGCAAATTACCTGATGTCGCCACCGCTGGTAGTGGCCTTCGCATTGGCCGGACGCATCGATCTTGACTTGCGACGAGATCCCATAGGCAAAGGAAAACATGGTAAGGAGGTTTATCTCGCGGACCTGTGGCCGCCGCAACGCGAAGTGGAAGAGACGATTCGGAAATCTATTTCTTCCGACATGTTCACCAAGAGCTACGGCGAGGTCTACGAGGGCGACGCCCAATGGCGCGGACTGCCGGTGCCCAAAGGCGAGACCTACGCGTGGCAAAAAGACTCTACCTACATTCGCCGCGCGCCCTACTTCGACGACATGACGCTGCAACCCGCGCCGGTCGGAGATATCACGAGCGCGCGGGTGCTGGCCGTGCTCGGCGACAGCGTTACCACCGACCATATTTCCCCGGCGGGTGCGATCAAAAAAGACAGTCCCGCGGGCAAGTATTTGATCGAGCATGGCGTAAAACCTGCGGACTTCAACTCCTATGGATCGCGGCGCGGCAATCACGAAGTCATGGTGCGTGGCACTTTCGCCAACGTGCGGTTGCGCAACAAGATGGTACCCAACCTTGAAGGCGGCTTCACGCGTCATCTGCCCGATGGCGCGGAGATGTCGATCTTCGAAGCTTCCGAGAAATACGTCGCTGAGGGCGTTCCGCTAGTGATCCTGGCCGGGAAAGAGTACGGCTCCGGTTCATCCCGCGACTGGGCGGCCAAGGGCCCGCTGCTACTGGGCGTGCGCGTGGTAATCGCGGAAAGTTACGAACGCATCCACCGCTCGAATCTGGTCGGCATGGGGATTCTGCCGCTTCAATTCGTGGCCGGAGAAAATGCGCCATCGCTGGGCCTTACCGGGGAAGAAATCTTTGAGATTTCTGCCATCAATGACTTGGTACGGAAGTTCGCCCCCGGCAAGCAGGTGAAAGTCCGCGCCACGAGCGGTGGCAAGATGAAGCAGTTCAGCGCGTTAGTGCGCATTGACACGCCGCAGGAGGCGCAATACTACGCCAATGGCGGCATCCTGCAATTTGTGTTGCGCCAACTGATTGCCAGCAAGCCAGCGCCGGTACACGTGTAATCATTTGCCCCTCGTTGAGATCCGCAATCTGACGAAGGTTTTTCCGCTGGGCGAGTCGATGTTCGGCGCCCGCGCCAAGGGGGAAGTTCGCGCCGTGGACGACGTTTCGCTGGACATTCAGGCGGGCGAAACGCTTGGCCTGGTCGGAGAATCAGGGTCGGGGAAGAGCACGCTGGGCCGGCTGGTATTGCGGCTGATCGAGCCGAGTTCCGGCAGCGTGCGTTTTGCCGGGCGCGATCTCCGGGCCGCGAGTCACGGCGAGATGCAGCTGCTGCGCCGTGATATGCAGATCATTTTTCAGGATCCGTTCGGATCGCTTGATCCCCGCATGAATGTAGAGGACATCATCAGCGAGCCGCTGGCCATTCACGAAGCGATGAGCCTGACGGCGCGCCGCGTCCGCGTGTCCGAGCTGCTCCGGGCGGTGGGCCTTGACCAGTCCGCGTTGCGCAGATTCCCGCATGAATTCAGCGGCGGACAGCGGCAGCGTGTTGGGATCGCGCGCGCGTTGGCGCTGCGTCCGAAGTTTATTGTGGCGGATGAGCCAGTCTCCGCGCTCGACGTTAGCGTCGGAGCGCAGATCGTGAACCTGCTGACGCAGTTGCAGCGCGAGTTTGGCCTGACCTATCTCTTTATCTCACATTCCATGCCGGTAGTGCGCTATCTTGCCACGCGCATCGCGGTCATGTATCGCGGAAAAATCGTCGAGGTGGGTGATACGAGTCAGATTACAGAGCAGCCGCAGCACCCGTATACGCGCAGCCTGCTTGAAGCCACGCCCGAAATCGCAGTGTAGCGCCGTCGTCACACCAGTCGCCCAGCATGTCGGCTTGAGGGGACTGCTTGAGGCGGGGCATGCTGCAATCCGCCCCCGGGGCGGTCTGGCGGCCATCCTGCCCGCCCGTCGGACCGGCGAGACGCCGGCGCTACCCGTTTGGGATATCCTTGAAACGTTTTGGAGGCACCATGAAATTGACTCTCGCCGTACTCCTGTTATCCGCAGCCGCTTTCGCACAGCAATCCAAAAATCCGGTGACTGATGTGTTGCGCGACTCTCTGGCGGGCCGTCAGAAGAATACCGTCGCGGCCATCGACGAAATGCCGGCGGACAAATTTGGCTTCAAGCCCACGCCGGAGCAGATGTCATTCGGCCATCTCGCGACTCACATTGTCGAGGGCAACTATTTCTTTTGCGCCAAGGTTGGGGACGTTCCCCAGCCGAAGTTCGAAGAGCTCCCGGAAACTGCCGCGAAAGAAAAATTAGTCGCGGCGGTAACCGCGTCATTCGATTTCTGCGGCACCGCGCTTGCCAAGGCGGAAGATGCCAAGCTCGGCGACCCTATTCAGGACTTCTCGGGCAAGACGCGGCCGCGGGCCTGGGCGGCTTTAGCTCTCGCCGGAAGCTGGGCGGATCACTACGGCGCTGCCGCCATGTATCTCCGGCTCAACGGCCTGCTGCCTCCGACGGCGCAGAAGAAGCCGGAAGAACACAAGAAATGACGGTTGAACGGCCGGCTGGAGTGACGGTTGTGGCGGCTGCGTTTCTTCTGGCTGGGGTTTATCTCGTGATTGTCGCGCTGACGATGCTGACCAGCCCTGGGTTGGTATCTATGGCGGCGGGCGCAGAATTACTCGGCGGTCTGGAACTCGCCGGACCCTATATGTTCCTGCTCGTGGGTGGCCTGGGTGCTGTGATTGCACTCGGGCTCTGGCGCCTGCACCGATGGGCCCGTTGGCTGGCCGTTCTAGCGGCAATGATCGGCGTTGTGTTGTTGCTGCCCGATGTCTCCAGCGCGATGCTGGATTTCCGTATCGGCAAGCTGGCTTGGGCGGGTTTCGGGACGATCTTGCGGGTGATGATTGTCTGGTATCTCCTTCAGGAGCCGGTGGGGGAAGCGTTTGTGGCGAAGTAGCCGCCATCACGAGAAGCCCTGCCTCACGCCTCTCAAAATGTGAAGTCGCTCAACTCGGGGTCCTAACAAGAATGCCGGAGCTGCCAGATATCGCCGCTTACATGACCGCGCTTCAACCACGCATCGTCGGGCAGCGGATTGAACAGGTACGACTGGTCAGCCCTTTCCTGCTTCGCACCGTACAACCTCCAGTTACGGATGTCGAGGGACGCCTCGTGCGAGAGTTGCGGCGAATCGGCAAACGGATCGCGATTGGAGTGGAAGGCGATCTCTGGTTGGTGTTGCATTTGATGATTGCCGGCCGGCTGCACTGGCGAGCTCGGCAAGCAAAGCTGGCTGGGCGCAAGAGCCTGGCGGCCTTCGATTTTCCCACCGGCTCACTGGTGCTTACCGAGGCCGGCACAAAGCACCGGGCATCGTTGTCGGTTCTGGCTGGCGAGGAGGCCTTGCATTCCGTCGATCCGGGAGGGCTTGATGTCTTCACCAGCGACCTCAACTCGTTTCGCGACGCCCTTACGGTCGAAAATCGTACGCTCAAGCGAGCTCTTACTGATCCGCGGATAGTCAGTGGCATCGGCAATGCTTATTCGGATGAAATCTTGCATTCCGCCCAACTGTCTCCGATCACCCTGACTCACAAGCTGCAGCCGCAGCAGTGGGAAAGGCTGTTTGCTGCGACCCGCGATACGCTCCAGCTCTGGATGGATCGGCTGCGCGTCGAGGCGGAGGCTGGCTTTCCCGAGAAGGTGACTGCATTCCGCAAAGACATGGCGGTCCATGGGCGTTATGGAGAGCCTTGTCCGCGGTGTGGCGAAAAGATCCAGCGCATTCGCTATGCGGACAACGAAACCAACTACTGTGCCCGATGCCAAACGGATGGGAAACTTCTTGCCGATCGCAGTTTGTCCCGGCTATTGAAATCGGACTGGCCGCGGACGCTCGACGCGCTGGAGTCTCTCAAGCGGCGCTAGAATCACACTTAGAGTGTGGGGCGGGCGCCCCACGCGAGCCACTACTCTTCCTCTTCTTTCACATCGCCGCGCGCGGCTTTGGCTTTCTCCACGATCTTTTCCTGCAGCATGCCGGGCACGGCGTCATAATGATGCATTTCCATGTTGAAGCTGCCGCGGCCTTGGGTCATTGAAGTGAGATCTACGCCGTAGGTGAGCATCTCTGCCATCGGGACCTCGGCTTTCACGACCGTGTTGCCGCCCTTGTTGTCCATGCCCTGGATGCGTCCGCGGCGGCTGTTCAGGTCGCCCATGATACTGCCGGCAAAGTCGTCGGGCACGGTGATCTCGACTGCCATGACCGGCTCTAGCAGCGTGGGCTTCGCCTGTTCCATGGCCTTCTTGAAGGCGATGCGGCCGGCCATCTGGAATGACATGTCGTTTGAATCCACGTCGTGATATGACCCGTCGTAGAGGATGACCCGGAAATCCACCATGGGGAATCCGGCCAGGTAGCCGCGGGCGGCCGCGTCCTTAATTCCCTTTTCGATGGCAGGAATGTAGTTCTTGGGAATTGCGCCGCCGAAAATGTCGTTGACGAATTCGAACTCGGCGCCGCGCGGCAGCGGTTCCATCTTGATTTTGCAGTCGCCGTACTGGCCGTGTCCGCCGGTCTGCTTCTTGTGTTTGCCCTGGACGTCAGCCTTGGCGCGGATGGTCTCGCGGTATGGAACTTTGGGCGCTTTTAGAACTACTTCGGTGTGGTATCGCTTCTTCATCTTCGAGACCACTACCTCGATATGTTGCTGGCCCGTGCCCGCGATCAGGAATTCCTTGGTCTGGGGATCGCGGAAGAAGCGCAGCATGGCGTCTTCTTCCATGAGTTTGTGAATGCCGGGGCCCAGCTTGTCCTCGTCGGCTCGGCTCTTGGGTTCGATGGCGAAGGTAATCGCGGGCTCGGGCAGCTTTACTCGCGGATACTGAATCGGAGCTGACTTGTCGCCCAGCGTGTCGCCGGTCAGGGTGTCCTTCAGTTTGGCGACGGCCCCGATATCGCCGGCGTGCAGTTCCGTTACCGGCACGGCGTTTTTTCCCTGCATGATGGAGATGTGTGCCAGCTTTTCCTGCGAGCCGCGGCTGAAGTTCAGGACCGTGGCGTCATTTTTCAGGACGCCGGAGAAGACTTTGAAGTAAGAAATCCGTCCCGCGAAGGGATCGGAAACCGTCTTGAACACATAAAGGGATACGGGCTCCGAGTCGGTCTCGTGCCGCTTTGGCGGTTCTCCATTGCTGGCCGACGCCGGATCGCCCTGCACCCACTCGTGCTCGGAAGGCGCGGGGGTGTAGTCAACGATGAAATCCATCACCCGGTCGGCGCCGATGTTGCCCAAACCGGAGCCGAAGATTACGGGAAAGATCTTGTCTTCGCGAATGGCGTTGTGCAGCGCCGGGATCAGATCTTCTTCCGGGATGGTTCCCTTTTCGAAAAACTCTTCCAACAGGGCGTCATTGCCTTCGGCCACCAACTCCACCAGTTTTTCGTGCTGGGCCTGAGCTTCGTCTTTCATGTCGGCGGGGATATCGATTTCTTTGCCCTTGCCATTGCCGCCAAGTTCGTAGGTGTAGGCCTTCAACGTGACCAAATCAACCACGCCGCGGAAGTTTTTCTCTTTTCCGATCGGCAGTTCGAGTGGGATTACGGACCGGCCGAAGGCGTTGGTCAGAGATTCGAGAACGCGCTCGGCATCGGCGCGATCGCGATCCATGCGGCTGGCCACGATCAGGCGCGGCGTCTGATACTCCTCACAATAGTTCCAGGCGCGCTGAGTGACGACTTCGACGCCGGCGACGCCATCGACGACGACGATCGCAGCATCCACCACCGGCAGCACCAGTTTGGCTTCGTGGACGAACATGTTGAAGCCGGGTGTGTCCACGATATTGATCTTCGTTTTGCCCCACTCCACGTGGGCCAGGCTCGCGGAGATGGACATCTTGCGCGCGACCTCTTCCTCGTCGTAGTCCGTCGGGGCGGTGCCGTCATCCACGCGGCCGAGGCGCTGGTTCGCACCGGCCGCGTACAGCATGGCGGAAACCAGCGAGGTTTTGCCTGCGTGTCCGTGCCCAATCACCGCAACATTCCGGATGTTCGCGCCTTCGTAAGCCTTCACGGGTTCGCTCCTTGAGAGAGAGGGGGGCTCATTCGAGACTCAGAGAAGAGGCAACTTATAGACTGAAGCCCTGTAGCCTGTCAAAACGCTAGGATGCTACCACAGCGGAATTTGGGGGCTCAAGGCAGTTGGGGCCTCAAAAAAACTTGAACCACATAAGGACAGGAACGGCCCACCCCTGAGGCGCTGGTGCAGGGCCGCAAGCGGACTTACTTCGAACATTTCTGGAACGACTTCGCCCCCGATAAGACACACTCTATCCCGGAAGCGGACCTGGGCACCGAGGCCTACTCCAAGCCGGGACCCATGCGCGCGGGCTGAGCCTACTTCGTTTCGTTCCAGCAGGCCGCCAGCGATTTTGCGGAGCTTTCTAAGACCAAGCTCACCCTGCCGGTGCTGTCGATTGGAGGCGAAAAAGCCAATGGTGACCTCCTGGCCTATCAAATGAAGCTGGTGGCGTCCGACGTGACTTTCCTCGCTCTGAAGGACACGGGGCACTGGCCGATGGAAGAACGTCCGCAGGGGACGATGGCGGCCCTGGTAAAGTTTCTCTGAGGCGAACGGTCGGGCCTTCACTTGATCTTCTTCGCTTAATTCCATTCACTTAGTCCCAACGACCATCGAGTCCGGGCCGAGCAAGTGTTCCACGCGGGTTTCCCGGAAGCCCGCTTCTCTCATCCAGCCTGTGCAATCTGCGCCGCTGTAGTCGAAGCCGCCCGGGGTTTCGATCAGCATGTTCAGGCTCATCATCAGACCGAAAGCATTCCTGGAGCGGTCGTCATCGATGATGCTGTCATAGACGATCAGGGCGCCGCCCGTGGGGATTGCGTCAAAAGCCTTTCGGATCAGGGCTTTCTTTTCCTGCAGATTCCAGTCGTGAAGGATGTGTCCCATCATCATGACATCCGCCTTGGGCAGGTCTTGCTCGAAGAAACTGCCGGCGCGAAATGTGACGCGTGAGTTGAGACCGTTGGCGGCCACATACTCCTCAAAGCTTGGAGCCACTTCCGCCAAATCGAACCCGATGCCTGAGATGTGCGGGTTAGCCAGCGCGACTTGCACAATCAGATCTCCCTGGGCGGTGCCAACATCCACGGCCGTTTTGTAGTTCTTCCAGGGAAACTTGCTGGCGATGAGTCGGTTCGCACCCGTGCTGATCCCGGTCATGGCTTTCAGAAATCCCTTAAGGTTCTCCGGGTCGGCGTAAAGCGCCGCGAAAAAATTGGGCCCGCCACCCTTGGCCTCGTTCTGCAATTCTCCGGTGCGGAGCGCCGCCGTGAGATTGCCCCAAAAAGGATAGAGCCGGCGATTCGCCATCTCCAGTATTCCGCCAATATAGGATGGCTTCCGCTTATCCAGAAATTTTCCGGTGGAGGGAGTATTCGAATACTTTCCCTCGACTCGCTGCAGGAATCCGAGCGCCACCAGTGCGTCCAAGAAGTCACGCGCCGATCTAGGATGCAATCCTAACCGGCCCTGCAGGGTGTTCAGGTCTTCGGCACGGCTGCCGAGCTCAGTGAAAAGCCCCATTTCGATTGCGCTAAGCAACGTCTTCGAAGCCCAGAACCCGAGGCCGACCTGCATGATGGCATCTATCGTTGGTTCATTCGAGTTGGATCCGTCCATTTGGTGCGCCCCTTTTCGCCGATCGCGGGATGTGTCACCCGCCCGAGAATTTCACCGCAGTATACATTTGGAAATGCCAGCTGCCGATTTCAACGGGGAACTCTTCGTGGCCTGACCTGTCGAAGTAGAAGTAAAGAAAATACTGAATTCCGTTTGAGGCGAATTCTTCTTACCTGCCGGAGATCGGCGCAGGTTAGACAGTCGCAAGCGTGACTTCAAAGAGAAAGAACCTGTACAGCCACACGATATGAAAAAAAGACCAGGCAATCACCGAGGCGGTGAGCACACCGTACCATTTGGTGACCCCGTAACAGCGCCTCACCATGATGAAGAGATAAATCCCCAGGCAAACTTGGAGAACGCTCGAAGTGATTGCGTCATTGGTGACGTACGCAGCCGGGAGATCCAGCGCCTTAAACAACCGCAGCAGCGCGACCGTCGCCAAGGGAAGGATTGCACCGAACAGCAACAGGTTGAACGACCAAAAGTGCGTGGCCACCACAATGTGCTCGACCAGGTACTTTCTCTTCTTGAAGAACAGCGCGAAGAACAGCAAAGCAAAGATCGGTATCAGGAGGAAAATCAGTGTCTTGGAGAGAACGCCGGTTCTTCGGTTGTATCTGGCTTCCAGGGTCTCGTAACTGATTTGCTCCTTTTGTAGTTTCCACTCTACCCGCACACTCGCGTATCTGGGGTAATAATCATTCATTTGAAGCTGAGTGGCGAGCGGCGTGGTAAATGTCGTGGCGTAAAACAGGGTGAGCGAGAAGTAGTAGAGAACGTTCAGGAACACGAAAAGCTGAAGCGGCTTCATGTAACGAACTCTGCGTCCACTGAAATATTCGGTGCTCAGGTATCCAGGTCTGCTCAGGACAAGCCGCACACTTCGCAGGACCTTCGATTCGAGGAGAGTGACCGCCGCAAATACTTCCTTCGAGTAGTGTCGAAGGGAATAGTCCTGATCGCTGACTTCCTTCTCGCCGCAATCGCTGCAAAAATGCCCCACAGTTGCGGTGCCGCAAGAGGGGCAAGCAAACATCGATTGCGCGGAGGACACGTCCTCTTTCATGGGTGATCCTAGACTCTTCGATTCAGTAGTCTACGGCTCGGTGAAGGGAAGTATTCGGGACTGCATGGGATTCTAGCACCGCGCGAATCAGTACAGCTCAGCCCTTCGACAAGAGCGCGGCCAGCAATGAAAATCGATCGGCCTGCTTTAGTGTCCCGCTAACATGAAGGCTCCACCACTCATCGCCAAGGCTCCGAATAAACTGGTCCACTCGTTTCCGTTATGCCGAGCTGCAGCTACTCGGGGCAGATGAAGAACCAGCACCCATAGAAGGAACATGATCCCCAACCAGGTTGCGGCCAGGCCAATTTTGATCTGAGTAGCAAGCGAAAGTGCGGCGGCGACGAAGGCAATGCCGACAAAATATGCCCAGAATAAGTGTCCCAAAATCCATGACGGCACCAGTGTCGCTATAAAGTGGACGTACAGAAAGTGCTGCACACCGAACACCGCCAATGAAACGGCAAACAGGACCCGGCCCAGCTTGATCGAGGTGTGCGCCCCGGCCAGGACCAACGCCGCGCCGCACAGCGCGAGCAACTCGAACCCGCTCGTCCAGGGGCCCGGATCATGAGGATTCGCGGCAAGCTTCGGCACGTAGAACAATAGGGCACGCGCGAGGATTGTGACCGCCAGTACGATGGCCGCACAACGTACTTGTATATTGGCCGCGATACAGACCGCGGCGGCGATGGAAACAATCGCAGTGAAGAATGCCCAAAAAGGATGTGCCGGAGCCCATGGGGGCCCGGAGCCCGGTCCGGCTGAGAACAGGGCATGGACTAAATATTGAAGCCGAACCCCGCCATCGAAATGGCGAAGAATGCGCGGCCGAGTTTGGTCGGCTTTCCCAGACCTCTACCATTTCTTGAAAATTACGAACACCGCCGCGACGATCAGGACAAAACCGAGAATATAGTTCCACTTGATTTGCTGGTCAAGGTATAGAACCGAAAAGACGGAGAAGACGGTCAGGGTTATGACTTCCTGCATGGTCTTGAGCTGGACCGCAGTGAATTCGTAAGACCCGATGCGGTTTGCCGGAACTTGAAAACAATATTCGAAAAAGGCGATGCCCCAACTGACGAGGATGACTTTGAACAAAGGCGCCTGCCGGTACTTCAGGTGTCCGTACCAGGCGAAAGTCATGAAAATATTTGAGATGGTGAGCAGGACGATCGTAGTCATGGTTGTCTATGCTGCCTCAAATTGCGGGGTGATTTCCAGTTGTGCAACGAAGCGGGTGCGGGACTCCAGGCGGTGGGCCGGGGCAGGCTTAGAGGCGCAACATCGTCGGCGCGTTATTCCAGTCAGGAGAGGCCGTGTTTTCTCCACTCGCTCGATTCTCGGACGTTGGCCTTCTGCTTCTCCGGCCATGGTTGGCGTGGTCTTCATCACCAGCGGCTGGAATGATCTCAAGGATCCGGTGGCGCGCGCGGCAAGAACATCGGCCTGAGCAAAGGCTTTACGGTTTTCCTGGGCGCTGCCGAATTGGCCGGGAGCGTCGGCGTAATGTTCGGTGTGCTCAGGCAACTGGCGGCTTTGGGCCTGGTCGTGGTAATGCTGGGAGCGATTTACAGAAGCATTTTCGTTTGGCACACCGGATTCTGGGGCGAAAGGACAGACGGTAGCGGCGGACGTTGGGCGCTGCCGGGTTAACGTCATTGTCATCCTGAGGGATGGCGCCTTCGCTTCGCGAAGCAGCCGCGCAGTCGAAAGACCCCTGTAAGCGCACGAGTCCGCGGTCCGGTGGGGATCCCGCGACTTGCTCGCAACGCGCAAGCGCGATTCGAGACGGCGCTCGGGATGACACGTGCCGCTTAACCCCTCAACACTACCGTAACCTGCAAATGCTTGCGCGCGGGGCCCTCGTCCCTTATCCTTTGGAGGCGAGAGGTTCGGTTCCGTACCAGTCATGTATCGCCTGACCGCCAGACTGTTGCTTGTGTTGCTGCTCGCGGGCACGTTCGTCCCGGTGGCCATGGCGATCTCTGCTCCCTTGCCGCATACCTGCTGCCTGCGCAAGCCGATGCACGACCACGGCTCCGGCGCTCTTGAGGTACGGGCGGTAGACAGTCGAAATGGCAATTGCTGTCCACCAGCAACTACTGCTCACTGGGCCGAACTGGGATCAGGAATCGACTCGAGTGTTCACCTCCTTCTGGCCTGCCTGCCTCCCGACCCGCATTCGATTCGGCTCACCCATCAGGTCAATGCTCTGAGGCCCGTCCGCGGCCCCCCGCTTAGCTAACAAAACTGCTCTGACTTTTCCCCCGTTTCTGTGGCACCGCGTTTCGTCCGGGCTGTTCTCCGTCTCGTTGTTGTTTTGGAGCACGGGGCGCTGTGACAAAACTCTGCTGGCCGCGCTCCGGGGTGAGTGTCCTGTTCGGTTCTTACCGCATGAAAACCGTGCGGCGCAGATTTCTGTCGTGTGAATGCCAATGTCTCGTGTGCTCTGGGCCGGTTTGATTGTCGTTCTGCTGCTGGCGGCTGGCCTTTGGCTGTCCGGCCTCTTACCGCATTGCTGTGGCGCGCGCCTAGCGCCCAGCCGGGCTGAAGAAGCCTTGGCTCGCCGGTTGCGCTCGTGGTCATTGCCATCGGGCGCGAGTCAGAGGCGGAACCCGCTCACCGTCTCGCCCGAGTTGCTGCAGGAATCGGCCCGGCACTTCGCCGATCACTGCGCTTCTTGCCACGGGAATGACGGGAGCGGCAACCCCGAGATGGGACGAAATCTTTATCCGCCGGCGCCCGACATGCGTTTGGCGGCGACGCAGGAACTTAGCGACGGAGAGCTCTACTCCATCATTCACAACGGTGTGCGCTGGACCGGCATGCCGGCATGGGGCGAGCCCGGCAATGACAACGATTTGGACAACTGGAAGCTGGTTTTCTTCATACGCCACCTTCCCCATTTGACGGCCGCTGAAATCCACGACATGGAGCGTTTCAATCCGCGCAGCGATGCCGATCGTGAAGAGGAAAAAGAAGAGAGGGAATTCCTGAACGGCAGGCGGGCTGGAGATCCGGCCCGAAAGCCTTGATGAGCAAGTTCGACGAACGGATTTATGGAGAAAAAGATGAAAAGGATTTCTTTAATTTCTATTCAACTCTTAATTTGCACGCTGCTTCTCGGCACTTTGATCTTCGCTCACGGCGGCATGGAACACGTTATGGGAACGGTCACTGCGATCACCGACCACTCTGTTTCAGTAAAGACCCGCGACGGGGCGATCAAAACCGTGGAGTTTGACAGCGAAACCAAGTTCGTTAAAGGCGATGCCGCAGCCACCGTCAAAGACGTTCAGGTAGGAGGCCGGGTCGTGATTCACGCCCACAGCCATGACCGTTCGCTTCGCGCAGCGGAAGTCAAAATTGGCACAGATGCGGCTCCGGGGCGGCACTAGACCCTCGGGATAGGGGAATATATGGCTTACACACCCAAAAGATTATTGGTTTTCGTCGGGCTCATGTTGAGCAGCCTGACCGCTTTTGCCACCATCTTCGGCACCGTTACCGGCCTTATCCATGACCCGCAGCACCGTCCGGTGCAGGGGGCGCAGGTCACGCTGCACGCGGCCAGCTCCGCCTGGGCGAAGACTGTCAGCAGTGACGATGCCGGAGAATTTCGCTTCGACACCGTTCCTCTCGGCGAGTACACAGTAACAGTCGAACTGGCCGGCTTCGCTTCGGAAGAACAGAAGCTTGTCCTCAGTTCAGGCCGCGAAGCTCGAACCCACTTTTCACTTACCGTGGCTCAAGCCAAGGAAACGGTTGAAGTCAAGGACACATCCGCGGAGATCAACACGGAATCCTCCGCAACCACTTCCCTGGTGACTCGGCGGCAGATTGCGGAGACTCCGGGCGCCGATCAAACTAACAGTTTGAGCATGATCACCAATTATGTTCCTGGCTCGTACATGGTTCATGACCAGCTCCACATTCGTGGCGGACATCAAGTCTCCTGGCTGATTGACGGGGTGCCAGTGCCCAATACGAATATTGCCTCGAACGTCGGGCCCCAGTTCGATCCCAAGGACGTTGACTACCTCGAAGTGCAGCGCGGCGGATATTCGGCCGAATACGGCGATCGCACTTACGGCGTCTTTAACGTGGTTACGCGCTCTGGATTCGAACGCGATCGCCAGGCAGAGCTGGTGACCAGTTACGGCAGCTTTAACCGGACCGAAGATCAGTTCAGTATCGGCGACCACACCGACCGCTTTGCCTACTATGGCAGCGTTTCCGGCAACCGCACCGATCTCGGCCTCGAAACCGGAAGTACCGAAGTGCTCCACGATCTGGGCGCGGGACTGAGTGCCTTCACTTCCCTGACGTTTAACAAAACCCCGAATGATCAGCTGCGACTGGTTGCTTCCGCGCGCGGCGACCACTACCAGGTTCCGAATGATCCGGACCAGCAGACCCTCGGTATTCGCGACGTGGAAGATGAGCGTGATGACCTGGTCAATTTCTCCTGGCTGCATACCATGAGCCCGGGAGCAGTACTGACGGTCTCGCCCTTTTATCACTTCAATCGAGCCCACTACATCGGCGGTTATGTTGGCGAACCCGACCCCGATGTGGTCATTCCGAAGGATGACCGGGGTTCCAACTACTTTGGCGGCGTGGTTTCTCTGGCGGTCAATCACGGCAAGCACAATGCCCGCGCGGGTTTCCAGGTATTCGGGGCTCGCGACAATCAGCTCTTCGGAGTTGTCACCAGCGATGGCAGCAATCCGCCGCTAAGCCAGCGCGAAATCGTTTGGGGAAACGTCGAAGCGCTATTTCTGGAAGATCAGTTCAAGCTCACCAGTTGGCTGACGATCAACGGCGGAGTGCGGCTTACGCATTTCGGGTCGACCGTCAGCGAAAACGCAGTTGATCCCAGGATCGGGGCGGCCATCCGAGTACCGCGCCTCAACTGGGTGCTGCGCGGCTTCTACGGACGCTACTATCAGGCGCCTCCCCTGCTCACGGTAAACGGTCCGCTGCTGGAGCAAGCCGCCCAGCAGGGATTTGGTTTCCTGCCGTTGCGGGGTGAACGCGATGAGCAGCACGAATTCGGGCTCACGATTCCCCTGGCGGGCTGGACGTTCGAAATCTCGAACTTCCGCACCGGCGCGAGGAACTTTTTCGATCACGACATCCTGGGCAATTCGAATATTTTCTTCCCTCTCACCATTGACCGCGCCCGCATCCGCGGCTGGGAAGGTACGGCGACCTCGCCGCGCATCGCGGGACGCGCCCAGTTCCACGCTGTCTACTCGCACCAGTACGCAGAAGGGGCGGGTGGCGTTACAGGTGGCCTTACTGACTTTGTACCGCCGGACAACGGCTATTTTTTCCTCGACCACGACCAGCGCAACACGCTTTCCGCCGGCGTGAACCTCGCGCTGCCCTGGCGCATATGGGCTGACTTCAACGCAAATTACGGCTCGGGTTTTGTTGATGGCGAAGGACCGGAGCATCTGCCCTCGCATGAAACATTTGACCTGTCGCTCGGCAAATCGTTTGGGGAAAATTGGGACGTGAGGCTGACGGGGCTCAACCTGTCCAATCACCGTTATTTGTTGGACAACAGCAATACCTTCGGAGGGACGCACTTCGTGAACCCGCGTGAGATCTCTGTCCAGGTGAAATACAGGTTTCACTTCTAGGAGCGCGCCTCAGGCGTCGGACATCGGCCCGACCCGGCGCGATTGAAGAGTTGGGAGACGACTGATGAGATTTGTTCTGGCTTTGCTGGCTGTAATCGGTATCGCGGCTTCCGCCCTGGCATTGCGCGAGCACTACCGGACGGATACGTCGCCCTGCAGTATCAACGAGAAGTGGGATTGCGGGATCGTGAACCACAGTCCCTATGCGGTGCTTTGGGGAGTGCCGGTGGCAACTATCGGGATCACAGGCTATCTGCTGCTGGGGATTCTGGCTCTCAAGCGCCGGTATGCCATCTTGCTGCCGGTGGCGTTGGCAGGACTCGCGTTCTCTCTTTACCTCGCGCACATTGAAGCGCATCTTCTGGGCGTTTGGTGCATTTACTGCGTTGCATCCCTCGGCGTGATTTCTGTTTTTAGCCTGCTGGTGCTGGGGACGGTTCTTCTCCGCCTTCGCAGTTAGGACGGTGGCTCCTCTACATTAGGTGTCCCTGAGCTTGCGAAGGATCTAGCGCGCAGCAGGTATGCACTCTGGCGTGCGCATGGTACGCCAGATCCTTCACGACTGAAGTCGTTCAGGATGATGCCGGTACAAAGTCATGAGCCCTGCGCGCTCATCTTTTTTAGCGTTGCCAGCAGTTCTTCGTTATTCGGCGCCTGGTCCAGAGGATAGATCTTGGCGAAGGCGATCTTCCCTTTTTTGTCCACGATGAACACGGCGCGCTCGGAGATGCCGGGGAACGGCTGTTCGGTGCGCAGAATCCCGAACTGTTCGGAGACTTGGCCGTGGGGATAGAAATCCGCGCACATGGGAGTGTGCATGACTCCGATTTCCTTCTTCTGCCACGCAATCTTGCTGGGAATGGAATCGACGCTGATGTCTACGACCTGGGCGTCAAGACTGGCAAATTTGTCCCGGTCGGCGTCAAACGCGGGCAGCTGGGCGGCGCACGTCGGTGTCCAGTCCAGGGGATGGAAGCTGACCACCACGTTCTTCTTGCCGAGGAAATCACTCAGTTTTATCTTCAGATGGCGTTCGCCTTCGACGGCCGGCAGCTCAAAATCCGGCGCCGTGTCTCCGACCTGCAGGGGCATAGCTGTCTCCTCATTGGTTATGGTACGCGATGAAGGCCCCGGCTCGCGGGGGTGCGGGCGAGTCTCCCAGCGGCCACACAGGGCCAGGCATTCATCAAAATTAACACTGCTTTAACACTTCCCCAACCTCTCGAGACTAATATTTGCCGATGCCCCAGGAGCCGCTTGTCATAGAGGACGTCCCCGGGCCCAAAGATGGACAGCGCATGCTGCGCCTGACTGGGCCTTTGACCATGAGCACGCTGTACGATTTTCAGTCGAGAGTCCGCACCAATACCTCGCGCGTTCTGCTGCTGGACTTCACCAACGTTCCCTACGTGGATTCGGCCGGGATTGGCGTGATGGTCGGCGCCTACGTTAGTCATCAGAAGGATGGCCGCAGTTTGTACCTGATCGGAGTGAACGAACGGGTCCAGAACGCTCTCAAGGTCACCCATGTGGAGAAGTTTTTCCGCTTTGTTGATTCAGTGACTGCGGCGGAGCAGGCCATCAACGCGTAGAAGATCGCTGCCGTCAGGGTTTATCATGATGGCATGGTTGTCCGCCTCCTCGCTGTTCTTCTAGCCCTCGGCACAGTTTCGTCTGCCGGAATTACGGATGATGTACGCGAAGCGCTCGCGCAGAACAATGTTTCCGCTGCCGAGTCCGAACTGCAGAGCTATCGTAGCCGCCAGGGCGTAACCCCGGACTACGTCGAAGCTCTCTCCTGGATGGCGCGGACGAGTCTTGCCTCGCACCAACTGGACCGCGCTCACACCTACGCCAAACAGACGGAAGCGTTGTCGCGCCAGTTGCTGGCTAAACATCCCCTGGATGCCGAGCCACATCTGCCGATCGCTCTCGGGGCCGCGCTCGAAGTCCAGGCACAGGTCTTGGCGGCGCGGGGAGAGACTCCCCAGGCTGTCGCCCTGCTCCGCCGCAGTGTCGAAACCTACCGGAATACGTCGATTCGCGCCCGCTTGCAGAAAAACTTGAATGTATTCGGCCTTGCGGGACAGCCCGCGCCGCAGCTGAAAATTACGTCATACCTGGGGCCGAAGCCGGTGGCTCTGTCCCAGCTCAGCGGCTCCCCGGTGCTGCTCTTCTTCTGGGCCCACTGGTGCTCGGATTGCAAAGCAGAAGGCCCGATCATCGCTCAGTTGAGCTCTGAGTTCGGCAGCCGCGGTCTGATGCTGCTCGCCCCCACGCAGCTCTACGGCTACGCGGCCCAGGGAGAGGAGGCTACGCCGAAGGATGAGCTTCCCTACATCCAGCGCGTCTGGCAGCACTTCTATCCCGGATTACAGGGTGCTCCGGTTCCGATCAGCAAGGAGAATTTCAATCTTTACGGGGCCAGCACCACGCCGACTCTGGTCTTGCTCGATCGAGCAGGCCGCGTTGCCTTGTACCATCCCGGCGCGATGCCCTATGAAGACCTGAGGGCCGCCATCGAAAAAGTCATTCGCCGAGCCGGGATCTGAGAAGCGAGCTGCTAACTAAGAACTGGTATGGATACAAGATTTGGTCTTGTTCCAGTCGGCGTTTTAGGATTCCCCGGCATCTACGATCAGCACTCGCATGAATGAGGCCCGCATCGCGGAGCTGTTAACCCCTTTCCTGACCGACAGCTCCCTGCGTCGAGGTCGTGAGGCATCGGCGAAGGCGGCTAACGTTGCCGTCCTCGATCCCGAGCAAGTTCAAAGTATATCGATATACGTCGATCTACTGCTGCATTGGAACGCCCGCATCAATCTCACTGCCGTTCGTCAGCCAGAGGAAATTGTCACTCGCCACTTTGGAGAATCCATTTTTGCTGCCCGCCGGCTGTTTCCTAAAGCCAAGGAGGGGACCGACCAAACGGAGTCTAAATCTTTGACAATGGCGCCCGATCCGCATGTGATTGACATCGGGTCTGGTGCTGGCTTCCCCGGTCTGCCGATCAAGATATGGGCTCCGCAAGTGCGCTTGATGCTGATCGAGTCGAACCAGAAAAAGGCCACTTTCCTGCGCGAGGTGATCCGCGGCCTGAGGTTGACTGATGCCGAAGTGTTCACGGGTCGTGCGGAAGCTTTCGCGGGATCCAAGGGAGCGGTCGTCACGCTTCGAGCGGTTGAGCACTTTGAGTCGATCTTGCCCGTGGCTGCTGGTCTAGTGGGATCGTCTGGTTGCCTGGCACTTCTGGTCGGGGAGGCCCAGCTTGGAGGCGTTTGCAAGGCGCTGCCGAGTCTGCAGTGGTCTGAACCGGCGAAGCTACCATTGTCGGTAAATCGTGTGCTGATCATCGGAAGTAAATAACCATAGGCGTTAATGTTTTTGTAAATGTGGGTATGAGGCTCGAATGCGAGAGCAATGGGAGTGGGCGAATGCCAAGAGATGGGGCATTCTATGGCCATTGTGGGAAAAGCATAAGGTAAGTTCTATCGGAAGTCAGGGTTACAGTGTTAGTAATGGCCAAGTATCAAATTAGTAACAAGTGGTAGATGAGTGATGTTTCAATGTAAAATTACTGCAGATTGTGTCACGGCATATTGGAAAAGTGGAAAATTATGAAATATGGAGCTGGTTCCTTCGATTTCGAAGGCGACGCAAGAAGCGAGTGTTCCACGTGGAACACGATAACTCCTGAGCTAACGGACGTTCGGATAGACTGGCTTTGCCCTTAGCGCTTGCGATCCATCTGGATCTCTTTAGCGGGGTGAGTCGATGGCAGGCCGGAACCGAGCCGAGCGCGCTCGGCCTGGACGGGCCGAATCCTCACACGGTTGTGGGTGGACATTTCTCCCTTCGTTCTTCCCTGAATAACTCCTCGGATCTTTGGTGATCCCGCCGGTAGTGCCGCTGATGTTCCACATGGAACATCGAAGCTTTGTGGAAAGCTACGCTTTGCTTCCCCGGAACTCTTATCATTTCAACGCAGCAGCTCAATTAGTGGCTTGCACCAAAAAACGTCATTGCATTCGGCCTTAGGTTCGGCCTATTCTGCGAACATCTCTGGGTTCTCCTCACAATTAAATGGGACGCATCATTGCGGTAGCCAACCAGAAGGGCGGTGTTGGCAAGACTACGACCGCCATCAATCTGGCCGCATCTTTCGCGGCCGCTGAGGTTAATACCCTACTCGTTGACTGCGATCCGCAGTCGAATGCAACCAGCGGGCTCGGCTTAGTGAGGGATCCGGAGCGGATCTCGACCTACCATCTGCTTATGGGGGCGGTCAGTCCGGAGCAGGCCGTACAGCCGACTGAACTCGAACAGCTTTTCCTGGTGCCGGCGCACAAGAACCTGATCGGCGCCAACCTGGAACTGGTGGAAGCGGAACGCCGCGAATACCGGCTGCGGGATGCGCTTTCAACCTTTCGAGAGCGTTACCAGTTCATCGTTCTTGACTGCCCACCTGCGCTTGATCTGCTTACTCTGAATGCGTTGGTGGCTGCGGATGCCGTGCTGATCCCGATGCAGGCGGAGTATTTCGCACTGGAAGGCATCAGCGAATTGATGGACACGGTGGAACGGATCCGCGGCAGCTTCAACCCCGAACTGACCATCGAGGGCGTGGTCCTCACTATGCTGGATGACCGCACTAACCTGGCCCAGCAGGTTATGTCGGAGTTGAAGAGATACTTCGGCGACAAACTCTGCGCCACGACCATTCCGCGAAATATACGGTTGGCGGAGGCTCCCAGTCATGGGCGGCCTGCGCTCCTGTACGATCCGCGATCCAAGGGGGCGGAGAGTTACATTCGGCTGGCTAAGGAGATCATCGCGCACTATTTGCCGACAGAAGAGCAGGCACCGGCGACGGAGATGGATAAGACGGCGTGATAGATCGATGATCATCTATATTAAATATTGATCGTAATCTATGTATATTTGACGGTGCACACAGAAGGATCGCCGAGGGAACATGACAACGACAGCGGAGAAAGTTGTGACTGAAGCGGAGAAGGCTGCTCCAGAGAAAAGGAAGGCTTTGGGCAGGGGATTGGAGTCGTTGTTGCCGGGTGGACCGCGCGTGGTTGCTCCGGTGCCGGTGAGTTCGGTCGGAGCCGCAGCGGCTGTCGCGGGCAGGGCGCCCGGGTCACAGGTAGCAGGGCCGTCCGATGCGGTGGTTCAGATTTCGATTGAATTGATTGACCAGAACCCCTACCAGACGCGGTATCACTTTGGCGACCAAGCCTTGGAGGAGTTGGCGAATTCTATTCGGGCGAACGGTGTGGTTCAGCCGGTGGTGGTGCGTCCCAGCGCGGACGGACGATACACGCTGATTTTAGGCGAGCGGCGTTGCCGGGCGTCGAAGTTGGCAGGGAAGACGACCATTCCGGCGATGGTGCGCCGCGTATCCGACCAACAGGCGGCGGAGATGACTGTCGTCGAAAACCTGCAACGGCAGGACCTGAACTGCATCGAGCAGGCGTCGGCGTTTTCCAAGCTGAGCCGCGATTTTGGACTGACCCAGGAGCAGATTGGGCTGCGGGTGGGAGTGTCGCGGGAGTCGGTTTCGAATTACATGCGGCTGCTGAAGCTGCCGGCTGCCGTGCTGCAGCATCTGCAGGAAGGGCGGCTCGGGTTCAGCGAGGCCCGCGTGCTTTTGCAATTGCTTGACCCTAGCCTGATAGAGAATATTGCCGACGAGGCGGTGCGGAAGCATCTGTCGGTTACGCAGTTGGAAGAACTGGTGGACCGGACCAACATTCCCCTGGTGAAGGAAGAAACTCCGCAGCGGGCGCGCTGGGTGGATCCCAATGTGCGCGCGGCCCAGGCTGAGATGGAGCGAACCTTAGGAATGCGAGTTCGAATCCGCGACCGCAAGGGCAAAGGGAAGATCGTGATCGAGTACGCCACGCTCGAGGATTTCGATCGCGTGGTGGAGATGTTGAAGAGGAAGTAAGCTAGTTTCCAGTTCCTGGTTCCCAGTTTCTTGATCCTTCCTTTTATCAATTGAAATCGCACACTTGAAATAACGTCGATCGCTATCAGTGGAGCATCAAAAAAGGCATGAGCTCACTGAAGAAGACGTTCACCATCGGCGGCGACCTCGACGTAAACCGGTTGGGGTATGGCGCGATGCGCCTCACCGGCAAGGGAATCTGGGGTGAGCCCAAGCATCCCCGCGAGGCCAGGCATGTCCTCAAACGCGCAGTCGAGTTGGGAGTGAATTTTATCGACACTGCGGACAGTTATGGCCCCGTAGTAAGCGAACGGCTGATTGGCGAGGCACTCTCTCCTTTTCCCAAAGGCCTGGTGGTCGCAACCAAGGCGGGGTTTACGCGCCAGGGCCCAGACCACTGGGTTCAGCTGGGCCGCCCGGAGTACTTGGTGCAACAGGTGGAGATGAGCCTGCGTTGGCTGAAGACGGATGTGATCGATTTATGGCAACTGCACCGCATCGATCCGAAGGTGCCGGTGGAGGAGTCCCTGGGAGCAATTGCCCGGCTCCAGAGCCAAGGCAAGATTCGGCACGTGGGACTGAGCGAGGTAAAGCCCAAGGAAATCGACCAGGCCCGCAAAGTGATAGAGATCGTCAGCGTGCAGAACCAGTACAACGTTGGGGACAGGCAGCATGAGGACGTGCTGCAATATTGCGAGAAGCATAAGCTCGCCTTCATCCCCTGGTTCCCCGTGGCGGCCGGAAAACTGGCGCAGCCCGGCGGCAAGTTGGACAAGATGGCGAAGCAGCACGGCGCGACGGTGTCCCAACTCTCGCTGGCCTGGCTGCTGCATCGCAGTGCGGTGACCTTGCCGATTCCTGGGACGTCGTCGGTCGCCCACCTGGAAGAGAATCTGAAGGCTGCCGAGATTGCGCTCTCCGCCGAAGACACGAAGGCGATCGAAGAAGCGGTGATGTAGCAGTTTCCGGTTTCTAGTTCCCTCCCGGTTTGCCGAGCCAGGGCTTCTTTCCACTTTTACTGCGATCGCGGCAAAGCCCCAACTTGACATATTCCGATATGGGAATGTAATGTGCTGGCATGGCAAGGGCGGCTACGACCTCGGATGCTTTCAACGCGGTGGCTGAGCCTCGGCGGCGGGACATTTTGAACTATCTCGCCCGGCAGGAGCGGCCGGTCGGGGATATTGTCGCCAGCCTTGGCATGGAGCAGCCTTCGGTGTCCAAACACCTGGGGGTCTTGCGGAATGTCGGCCTGGTGCAGGTGCGACGCGACGGGCGGCGCATGCTTTACCGAACCAACGCGGAAGCCATCCGTCCCCTTTATGACTGGACCAAGACGTTCGAACGTTTCTGGCAGCACCAATTGAACCGAATTAAGGAGCGGGCCGAGGCTCGAGTCAAACCCGCGGATAAAAAGTGACCTCAAATCGAAGCTAGGAGGAACGATGATTGCGACCGCAGCAGGAATCGAGAGTTTGATGCTGAACATTACCCAGGAAATAGAGGTGCACGCCAACCTGGAGACGACCTTCGCCGCATTGCTGGAGCAGATCGGATCGGCGAATGACACGCCAGACGGTAGGGCGATGCCGATGAAGATCGAGCCCTGGCCCGGAGGCAGGTGGTTCCGCGACCTGGGCGAGGGCAACGGCCATTTTTGGGGAAGCGTCCAGGCCATCAAGCGGCCCACGCTCCTCGAAATTACAGGGCCATTGTTCATGTCCTATCCCGTGGTTTCGAATGTGCAATACCGGCTGACCGAGGAAAAGGGCGTCACGCTGATCAAGTTCCATCACAAGGCGTTCGGACTGATTCCGGATAACGACAGACAGGGCGTCGGGAAAGGCTGGACCCATATCCTTAGTCGCCTAAAAGCACGGGTTGAGGGCGGACGACCACACTAGACGTGAGCCTGAGCGGATGAGAAGAAACCTATGTGTCCAGCATGTATGGCGAGCGTAGCGTTGACGGCGGGTGGCGTAATTACGACCGGCGGGCTTACCGCTCTGGTCGGGAAGACATTTCATACAAAGAAAAGCGCGAAGAAAAACGGTTTGGACAACACAACTTATAAGGAGAAATGATCATGGTTGCGACGACGAGCAAGACGGAGACTTCGAAGGTGGTGCCGCAAGCTGATTGGGTTACCGCACGGAAGGATCTCTTAAAAAAGGAGAAGGAGTTTACGCGTCTGCGCGATGAACTGAGCCGACAGCGGCGTGAACTGCCTTGGGAGAAGGTGGAAAAGCGGTACGTGTTTGATGGTCTTAAGGGCAAGGAAACCCTGGCCGATCTCTTCGGCGTGAAGAGCCAGTTGATCGTCTATCACTTCATGTTTGGGCCAGGATGGAAAGAGGGTTGCCCCAGCTGCTCATATCTGGCCGACCACTTCGACGGCGCGGCGGTGCACCTGGCGCAGCGCGACGCCAGCCTGGTGGTGATTTCACGGGCACCTCTCTCGGAAATCGAGGCCTTCAAGAAGCGCATGGGATGGCAGTTCAAGTGGGTGTCGTCGTCAGGGAACGACTTCAACTTCGACTACCACGTTTCGTTTTCTAAGGAAGGGAAAGCCAAGGACAAGGTCTATTACAACTACCAAATAATGGAGTTTCCGAGCGAAGAGGCCCCGGGCGCCAGCGTTTTCTATAAAAATGAAACCGGCGAAATCTTCCACACCTACTCCACCTACGCCCGCGGCCTCGACATCCTGATCGGCACCTACAACTTCCTGGACTTCACGCCGAAAGGGCGCGACGAAGACGGGTTGCCCAACTCGATGGCCTGGGTCCGCCATCATGACCGCTACGGCGAGGGATTCCTTCCGGTATCCAATATCGCCACGGCCGACAAGAAGCGAGGTTAAGGGGATGGGTGGAGCAGGCCTGAAGACCTGCTCCCCCTGGCCGTTTGCGAACAACATTCAGCCTAACAACTCTTCGACAAACTATGGCACCAACGATTGGACGAACTAGGGAGAGACAACCATGACGAAGACACTAGAGCCAACTCTGGATGAGATTCGCGAAGAGGCCGCCATTACCAAGAGGATCCTCGATCGAGTTCCGGCAGACAAGCTATCGTGGAAGCCGCACCGAAATCAATGTCGTTGGGCCAACTGGCGCTTCACATTGCGGGGCATTCCCGGTGGCCTGACCAAACTTTTGCAAATGGAGGAATTTGACACGGCTCACGCCAACTTCAATCCGCCACAGCCCAAGAACGTCGAAGAGATCCAGGCCGCGCACGACCAAAGCGTTCGCGCGGCGGAGGACTATCTCGCAGGCATGAGTGAAGAGACGGCACTGGCGAACTGGCGTCTGCTCGCGCAAGGGAAACAGATCTCAAGCAAGCCACGGATTGTAGTACTCCGGTCGATCCTGTTGAACCACTGGTACCACCACCGCGGTCAAACGTCGGTCTATCTGAGACTGCTGGACGTCCCGGTTCCCGTGATCTACGGCCCCAGCGCGGACGAGAATCCGTTTCGGTGAAATGTAGCGAGCGACCACGCGACAGAGGCCGGGCGTCGCGCCCGGCGGGACGCCTTCATTGTGAGTTAGCTTCCGGCTGAGAATCCGCCTACGTTTGCGACCGTGAGGCGAAGGTACTTGTGGGGATTTACCGGAGTGTCGTTGATTCGGACTTCGTAGTGGAGATGGGGACCGGTGCTGCGGCCGCTCTCACCAACAAACCCGATGGTGTCGCCGCGATGGACGTGCTGGCCCGGCATGACCGCAAAGTTTGCCAGGTGGCCGTAGCGAGTGGTGATGCCGTGGCCGTGGTCAATCATGACCGCCCGGCCGTATCCGCCCATGAAATCGGCGAAGGTGACCATGCCGTCGGCGGGCGCTACCACCGGTTGCCCGTCAGTTGATCCGATATCAATACCGCTGTGGAACGCGCCTTCTCCGTTAAACGGATCAATGCGCTCGCCAAAAGAGCCGGTCACCGGGCCTTCCACCGGCCAGAGATTGGGCGCGGAATTCGCCCGCAGCCAGTCTGCCGTGGTCACGTTACGCGTAAGCCCCAGAGAAAGACCGGTCATGGTGGCGCCGCTCAACGCCGAAGTCTTGAGCGCGCCGAGCTGGTCCAGCGAGGAGACGACTTGAGAGCCGGCGACGTTTTCCGAAGACGCCGTTACCAGGTTGGGATCGGCCTTCAATCCATAAAGCGACGAAACCTCACCAGCCAGCGAGCCCAGCGAGGCGACCTGAATGTCCCGCTCCTTGGCTACTTGCTCCAGCCGGGAGTAACGGTTACGGAGATCCTCGCGCTCGGTGCGGAGCTCGTTGTAATGCGACACCTTCAGCAGCATGCGCAGGTACGAACTGGCAATGCCGGTCAGGCTAAGGCCCACGATCGACGCTCCTACCAGAAACACGTATAGGTAGTGAACGGGGATGGAGATCTTGCGGAGCTGACCGTCGTCACCGCGTGCCACAAAAAGAATGTAAAAGCGTTTTTGCAATTTTTTCCTTCCGTCAGTGATCAGGATCGAACCAATAAGGGCGGCTCGCGGTTACGAGGGCCCTGCCTCCATCCTGAATCCGGGCCAGCTTCCCATTCTGGAACCAGAGCTGTTTACGCGCCCGAAACCTACCGGAACTTGGATGCCGAAAAAGATGTGCTCGCAATCCCTACTGGATGCAGCACTTAGTTCGGCTATGTACTTCTGAACAGCTTGGCAACGGTAACAAAGTAGGTTCCCCCCTGTCAACGTTGCCGGGCTTACCAACGCCGGGTGTGGAGGACTGCCCTTAGGGACGTATTACTCGGTGGTGACTTTGGGAGGGAGGGTAATGTGTACCAACCCTTGAATTCATTCCCTTTTTGGGCTTCTAGATGTAGGCGCGAGGGTCACGCTCGCGCCCACACTGATCCCTTGTATATTGATGGCGCCGTGCCTCTGCCTGAGAAAGCGCTGATCCGACGTATTCGTGACCGAGCCGCAAGACGGTCGGGCTCCGGCCTCCGGGGGGTGATTGGAATTGGGGACGACTGCGCGGTGGTTCCCATTCCTCGTGGTCATGAAGCCCTGCTCACGACCGATTTCAGCCTGGAGAATGTCCACTTCAAGCGGGCCTGGCACCCGCCGGAAAGCGTGGGACATCGCTGCCTCACGCGCGGACTCAGTGACATTGCCGCCATGGGAGGGGATCCGCTGGCCGTGTTTCTTTCCCTCGCCGTGCCGCGGGAGCCTGCCGCAGAGCTGGGTGGATGGCTTCCTGCGCGGCCTGCTAAAGCTGGCGGGCGAGTTCAATGTGAGCCTGGCCGGGGGCGACACCGCCCAATCTCCCCGCGACATCATGGCCGATATCGTGGTGCTGGGCTCGGTGCCGAAGGGCAAGGCGGTGCTTCGTTCAGGCGCCCGTCCGGGGGACAGAATTTACGTGACTGGTGAGCTCGGCGCTTCGGCAGCGACGATCGCATTTGCTTTCCGGCGGAAAGAGACTTCGACCGTCCGATTTTGTAAGCCACTTCTATCCTAGGCCCCGGGTTGCGGTCGGTCGCTTCCTCCGGGAAAAGGGATTGGCTTCGGCCATGGTTGACATCAGCGACGGACTTTCCACCGACCTCGGCCACATCTGCGAGGAGAGCGGGGTGGGAGCCGAGCTCGAAGCCGGGAGCATTCCGGTCGCGGCGGTGGGGAAGTCGACGCGAAGGGTTCGCTTCGAGTTTGCCTTGCGCGGCGGGGAAGACTACGAGTTGCTATTCACCGCACCACCGAAGAGAAGAGTACCGTCCCGGATCGCGGGCGTCGCAGTCCGGCAGATCGGGGTGGTGACGCCGGGACGGAGGATCTTCTTGCGGGACAAAAAGGGAGCGAGGCAGCGGCTGCTGCCGCGGGGCTGGGAACACTTCAAGCAATAGCACGAACCGTGTGGGACCAGGTTTCAGACCCGGTCCGGCCGAGCGAAGCTCGGCCAAGTTTGTGGCTTCGGTTACCGCAAGGCAAACTCCTTTCGAGCTTCGGCTCGACCCGGCCGGGTCGGAGACCGGCCCTCACACGGCACGGGCTGTCACCTACTGTGTCTCTATTCTCGCCCATCGAACAGGACTACAGTAGATCTATGCAGTCTCTTCTTCGGATCGCCCTGGTTTCGATCACACTGTCAATTCTGACGCTCGCTCAGCAGGCCCCACCGCCCGCCTCCACCGTGGACGACGACTTCATCCAGAAGCAATTCGGATCCACTTGCAAGCTGATGCCGGGGCCGCCGCAGCTCAAGGCGGACCTCGACGGCGATGGCATTGAAGACCTGGTTGTCGCCGGCCACTGCACCAACCCGCTGACAGACCAGGCCGAGGACAACTTTACGGTGATCGATCCCTACAACGCGTTTTACGGGTACGGGAACACCAAGATCACGACCCAGTTTGCCTCGGAGGACCCCGCGGTGCGAGGGGTTGTGCTTCTGGTCATCCACGGCGTCGGCCCCGAGGCCTGGCGGGCGGCGACCCCGAAGGCGAAGTTCGTGATCATCAACCTGCCGTTCAAACAGGTAGCGGTGAAAAAGCTGTCGGTGAAAAAGAAGACTGTGATGGCCATCTACGCCGAGGAGACGGGTGGCGATCGGATGACCTCCGCCATTTTTTGGGACGGCAAGAAGTATCGCTACCAGCCCATTGGGTCCAGCATGGAGCAGTAAACCGGCGTCGGACGTCGGACCTCGGGGGTCAGCAACGCCCTGGCTTTGAGGTCCGAGGTCTGACGCCCGACCTCCGAGGTCCGGAATGAACCTGGAACAGAAACTTGAAGAACTGAAGAAACGCGATCGCCTTGCCGCCGAGGGTGGCGGGGAGCAGCGCCGCGAGCGCCAGCACAAAGAAGGCAAGATGTCGGCCCGCGAGCGGGTTGAGTTCTTGCTCGACGAAGGCACGTTCGAAGAGACCGACAAGCTGGTCACGCACCGCTCGACCGACTTCGGCATGGCCGAGCAGAAGATCTACGGCGATGGCTTCATCACCGGTTACGGACGCATCGAAGGCCGGCTGGTGTTCGTCTTCGCGCAGGACTTTACGGTTTTTGGCGGATCCCTCTCTGAAACCAATGCAGCCAAGATCGTCAAGATTATGGATCTGGCCGCCAAGATGGGTGCGCCCCTTATTGGCTTGAACGATTCCGGCGGCGCCCGCATTCAGGAAGGCGTCGTGTCGCTGGCGGGATATGCCGACATTTTCCTGCGCAACACGTTGTACAGCGGAGTGATACCGCAGATTTCTGCCATCATGGGGCCGTGCGCGGGTGGCGCGGTGTACTCGCCGGCCATCACTGACTTCATCCTGATGGTGGACAAGACCTCCTGCATGTTCATCACCGGCCCGGACGTGATCAAGACGGTCACGCATGAAGAGGTCACAAAAGAGCAGCTCGGCGGGGCGCACACTCACAACGAAACTTCTGGCGTGGCGCACTTCATGGCGCACGACGATGCGGAATGTCTTTCTATGGCGCGCGAACTGTTGAGCTTTCTTCCGTCCAACAATCTCGATGATCCTCCGCGCCGGGCGTGCACCGATCCCGCTGATCGTGCTGATGCCGCGCTTGACCGCATCGTGCCGAATGAGTCGAACCTGCCCTATGACATCAAGGATGTGATCCATTCGGTCGCTGATGACGGTTATTTCTTCGAAGTGCAGGAGCACTACGCCAAGAACATCGTCGTTGGCTTTGCCCGGATGAATGGGCGCTCGGTCGGCATCGTGGCCAACCAGCCGGCGTTCTTGGCCGGCACGCTCGATATTAATGCCTCCACCAAGGGCGCGCGGTTTGTGCGTTTCTGCGACTGCTTCAATATCCCTCTAATTACTTTCGAAGACGTGCCCGGATTTTTGCCCGGCATCACGCAGGAGTACGGCGGAATCATCAAGCACGGAGCCAAGCTGCTCTTTGCCTTTGCCGAAGCCACGGTGCCAAAGATCACCGTAATTACGCGCAAGGCTTACGGCGGGGCATATTGCGTGATGGCGTCAAAGCATATCCGGACGGACGTAAATTATGCCTGGCCGACCGCGGAAATCGCAGTCATGGGGCCAGAGGGAGCGGTGGACATCGTCTACAAGAGGGAACTCGACCGCGCCCCGAAGCGAGAGGAACTTCGCCAGGAGAAGATCGAAGAGTTTCGCGAGCGGTTTGCGAATCCGTATGTGGCGGCGGAGCGAGGTTATGTGGATGCTGTCATCCAGCCCCGGGAGACGCGGAAGAAATTGATTCAAGCCCTGGCCATGCTGGAGACCAAGCGGGATAAGAACCCGCTGAAGAAGCATGGGAATATACCGCTGTAGTGATGTAGGGCGGGCACTCCGGTCCGCCGCTTTTGAAGTCGATTTTGATCTTGTTTCTTTGGTGCCCGCCCGGTTGCTCAATGCGACGGGGCACGTCGCGGCCAATAAAGTCCAAGTCAAAGGCGGCGGACAAGAGTGTCCGCTCCACACGGTTCGAGCTACTCTACTGGCCGCTCGACCATCATCGGCTGCGATTTTTTGGGATCTGCGGCTGGCACGGCGGGTGCTGACACGGGAGGCACAACCGGTACCCCGTTCACCACCGCGCGAGTTTCGCTGCGGCTGCCGCTACGGTCGTCCCATTTTCCGAAAATCATTTTGCCGGCTGTGGTCTGCAGGACGGACGTGACCGAGATGTCGATAGTCTTGCCGATCATCTTTCTCGCGTTGTCTACCACCACCATGGTTCCGTCGTCGAGATAGGCCACGCCCTGGTTGTACTCCTTGCCTTCCTTCAGGATGAAAACTCGCATGGTTTCGCCCGGTAGAACAATCGGCTTCAGCGAGTTGGCCAGTTCGTTGATGTTCAGCACGGCGACGCCCTGAAGCTGTGCGACCTTGTTCAGGTTGAAGTCGTTGGTGATGATTTTGCCTTCGTAAAGCTTGGCCAGTTCGATCAATTTCAAATCCACCTCACGAACCGCAGGGAAGTCATCTTCGACGATCTGAATCTGTAGTGACGCCACTTTCTGCAAGCGTTGCAGGATGTCGAGACCGCGGCGTCCGCGATTCCGTTTCAGCGAGTCGGCGGAGTCGGCGACCAGTTGCAGTTCGCGCAGCACGAACTGCGGAGTGACGATGATGCCGTCGAGGAATCCGGTCTCGGCGATATCGGCGATCCGGCCGTCGATGATCACGCTTGTGTCGAGGATCTTGTAGCTCTTCTTGCCCTGCTTCTCCCCACCGAAAACGCCGCCCAGGGCCGCCAGATTCAGCAGATCGCCCTTGTTGGCCCCGACTGCCAGTCCGACATAGGCCATCAGGAGCATCACCAGAATTTGCAGGAAGCTCTGGGTGTGCCCGGGGGCGATGCTGTTGCGGATGACGAGTGAAAACAGGTAGGCGCCGAAGATGCCGAGGACACTGCCCACGGCGGCGCCAATCAGGCGCTTCAGACTGACCCGGCGCAGCCTCCATTCGAACAGGACGATGCCGAGGCCGATGAGCGCGCCCACCAAGGCATCCAGCCTTGCGGGCAGGCCGAACGGATCAGTCAGATAGCAAGTAACAGCAATTATGAGAACAAATAAAAAACGCACCACAACCAAGTCCACCGAAGGACCTCCCCGGAACTCGCACGCGAACCCCTCCGCACATGAGTGTCCCGCACTGGTTACCTGGTGCTTCTAGACTTTCGGTACCAGTGATCTTTAAGCGGAGCCTATGAATTGATTATGAAAAAAGCGCTCCGACCTCCCCTATCCGACGCTGCCTGGAACGAGGAGCCCCCAACTTTTGTTACGCAGAGTATATACCTGCCGCGAAAAAGTGGTGGCCGCAAATTGGATGCCGCGGCGCTGATAGACTGCTACATATGAAGGCCCTTGTCATCAGCCGTTTAGGTGACCCCGAAGTGCTGGAAGTGCGATCTGTCCCGGACCCAACGCCAACATCGGGACAAGAGTTGATTGAGGTTGAAGCCGGCGGCATCAACTTCGCCGACATCATGTCCGCGCAAGGCGGATATCCCGGAACCCCGAAACCACCGTTGGTTGCGGGACGTGAATTTTGCGGAACCAGGGTGAGCGACGGGCAGCGCGTCATGGGCTACACCCAGTGGTCCGCGTTCGCGGAGCGCGTTGCGGCTCCATCGCAATTGCTGTGGCCGATACCTACAGCATGGAGCGCGGAGGAAGCAGCGGCATTCCCGGTCAATTATTTCACCGCTTATTTTGCTTACTGGAAGGCGGGTCTGTTGGAGTCGCCTGCGGGCAAAGCTGCGCCGCGAGTTCTTATCCATGCCGTGGCCGGCGGAGTGGGAACGGCCGCCGTCCAGATTGGAAAGCTGCTCGGCATCGAGATGTACGGAACCTCTTCTTCGGAAGAGAAACTGTTACGAGTAAAAACGCTGGGGCTGCAGCACGGGATCAATTACAAGCAGCGCGACTACGAGGAAGCGATCAAAGACTTGACCCACGGAGAAGGAGTGGATGCGGTGTTTGAAATGCTGGGCGGTGAGCACACCGCGAAAAGTGTTCGCTGTCTTCGCGATTTCGGCCGGGTCATTGTGTACGGCGCGGCCACGGGACAACCTGCGCATGTGGACGCGCGCATCCTCTATGCAAAAGGTGCGAGCGTGCATGGATTGTGGTTGACTTATTTGTCCGGGAATCGCGAACTGATGAAGCAGGCCTGGGGACAGCTCTCCGCATGGACTGCGAGCGGGCGTTTGCGGCCGGTCATCGGGCATGTGTTTCCCTTGGAAAAGGCGGTAGAGGCGTATCGGTTGCTTCTCGAGGGCAAGAACTTTGGGAAAGTTGTGCTCAAGATATAGAGCAGTTTTTCATGGTTTGACCTGTTCTGCGGTGGTGACTTTCCTGTGACACTCAAAGTCAAAGGCGGCGCGCGAGGGCGGCCGTCCTACACGTGTTTCGCCACATCATAGACAAGACAAATCGCTGTTGTGTTGCGGCTTTTGCGGGGAGCCAGTCGCTGCTAACAACGGCGTGCGCACCTCGTCCAAAGAAGTGCGGATGAAAATATTCGCTACGGAACTTTTCAACTGTGGGTTGCGTATCAGGCAATGATTGAAACCGGGTCTGAGGGAACAACCACCAGCCGACCTGGTTTTGCGGAGAAGAATTTCAGGGGTTAAAGGGACTGACTCACGCTCGGTTTGGCGGCCCAGGTGAGGACAATCCCCGAAGCAGAAAGCGCAGCGGCCTTGCGGCCGGACTCTTTTCGCTTAACCCCGAGGCAGCATTTTAGGCCTTCGACGGCAAAACGCAAGTTTTTCCTGCCCCAGGCCAATTCAGGCCGCCCCGAACCGGTTCCCGACGTTTTCGGGAAAGAAAAAGGAGTGCAATGAGCGTATCGAAAATCTCCAAAGGCCTGCTTCTGGGTTTGGCTTTGCTGCTGGCTACAAGCGGGTTTGCTGCGAACAAGGGTTCCCTTCAGGTAGACGATCCCGTCACCGTAAACGGAAAATCGCTGGCCGCCGGCGAATACACCGTGAAGTGGGACGGCGCGGGGCCGAACGTCGAAGTGAACATCATGAAAGGCAAGAATGTTGTCGCCACTGTGCCGGCGCGAATGCTTGCGCTCGATCAGTCTCCTAATCGGAACTCGGTGGTCACCAACACCAACAGTGACGGGCACAAGTCGCTGAGTGAAATCCGGTTCTCGGGAAAGAAGTACGCGCTGGCGGTGAACGCCGAATCTGCCAAAGCAGAATCGAGCGGAACCAACAAGTAAGTTGGTCGTTGATGCGCGAAGTGGGAGCTCTTAGGGGCTCCCATTTTTCGGGCTTCATCACGGTGACGCCAGCACGTCGTCGTAGTAATTCAGCAGGGCACGTCGCGGCCGGTCTTTCATCCCGTTCAGAGGCAGCTTTCGTTCGATTGAACTATTGCCTGAGAGACGCGCCCGGCCCAGGCTCACGATACGGCCATCCGCGAGTTCTAGGTAGATGGGCACCAACATGTGGAAGTTTTTATCCACGTTGGACTGTGTGACCTTGAAATTGAACGACGGAACGCCGTCGGCGCCGTTCTCGAATGAATAGTCCAGCTTGTACGTCGGTAGCGCGGTCCCGTAAACGTACTGATCGAAGAACCAATCCATCTTTCGATTGCCCTCCAGATCCATTTCCTGCGTCATGTGTTTTTCCACCATGGCCTTGAAGTCTTCGGTCGTGGCGGCGCGGCCGGCAAAGGTTTTCACGAAGTCCTGCATGGTGGCTTTGAAGTTATCGTCGCCAGTGCGGCGGTCCCACATCATCATGCGGATCATGTGGAGGACGTACGCCCCCTTGGGATAGATAAGGTCGCGGGTAATGCTCACACCCGTTCTGCTGTTGTTAAGCCGGTAGCCCAGGGTGAGCGGGCCGGCATCAATGGCGCGGTAGCCTTGCGCATTTTTCTCCAGGATCGACTTCCGCTCGTCATCCCAGAAAGTAATGAATTCCTTCGGCCCTTTTTGCGAATATGCACTTTGCAGAAACAGCGAAGCCGAGAAATCGGCGAAGCCCTCGCTCATCCACTGGTCTCGATAAGAATTGAACCCTACGGTTTGCCCCCACCACTGGTGGGCCACTTCGTGGGGAGCTACGACCTTCCAGTAACCGCGGTCGCCCAAATCCAGCCCGAGTTGGTGACGCACGGTTACGTCGTAGAAGGAGCAAATCGGCAGCCAAACCAGTTCCGGCCAGGACTGGCCGTAGGTGCATGCGGTCTGCTGCGTCATGGCCAACCGCTTGAACGGCAAGGGCCCAAAAAAGTTGCTGTAAAGTCCGACGGCAAACTGAGCTTCCCGCAGCGGCTGTTTCATCATGACGATGGTGCTGAGGCTGCCCATGGTACCGCCTTGCAGAGCGTGTGCCCAGTCAGGCGGCGTGTCGTTGGCGTAGGCGGAGACCATGAACTCCGGTTTCGCCAATTTGACCTCTTCCACTTTCATGTTGCCAAACTGGAAACCGGCCACCGGCTGAGGCGCGTCACTCTTCCAGATGGTGACAGACTGATTCCCGGCAGTGTTCTCACTCACCAAACTGCCTGTGGCGGCCATCTTCATCCCTTTTGGAATTCGAAAGGTCAAGTCATAGCTGGTGTAATCTCCCAGCGATCCGCCAGCACAGCTGGGATACCAATCATCCCGCGCGATAAGATAGTAGTTGCCGCTGCCTTCGTTGCTGACGGCTTCCTTGCCTCCGTAGCGGGTCGTGATGCTGTACTTCTCGTCCCGTGATAAGGCTTTGGGAAGGATTACGTAAAAATCCGCGTCGTCGTTCTTGTCCTCCTGGATAAAAGGCAAGGGCTGGCCGCCCTCGCCGGTTACGTCTTGCACCCGCAGTGTGCCATGCAGATGGAACGGCACGACCCGCACTCCGCTGGACAGCGCCACGAACTCGGTCGTAGCCTTCGCCGAGAGATTGGCACTCTTCTCAATCGTGGTATCCAGCTGCTGGTGCGCGATATGGATGACGCTATTCTTCTGCGAGCCAGTGGCGGCCCCGCTCTTGTATTCGGTAGAGAGATGAAACGACGCCCACACGCCAAGACGGTTTTCGTCATAGGTGACAAGCTCCACTTCTTCCGGAGCAACCGGCACGAGCAGCGGCGGCGCTCCATGCGGATCGATGACGAAAATTTCCTTGTCGTTGTATTTCTTGCCGTGGATAAATGCCACAAACAGACCGCCCGCTTCCGGGCTCAGTACGTCCTCGAGAATTCGCGCGTCGAGGTTGTACTTGAGCATGCGATCGTGGCGCATGGCGATCTGGGTGTCCCGAAGCGGTTCCGCATTGCAGCCTCCGGAGGCTGCGGTTCCAGACTTCTTGATCTCGTCGTAGCTGCCGTCGGTGAAACGCAGCACGAGCTTGCTGAAATGCTCCGCGAATTCATCCTCTCGGGTCAGCAACTTCAGGCTCGATCGCTCGACCGCCAGTGGCGGGTCGAGGATCACCAGACCTTCCCCCACGAAGACCGCTCCTGTCACTTTTCCTTGTACTGGGGGGACGAAGCATATCGTCCCCGAATGCAGGTGAAAAGTGGCGGCGTCCCGCCTGAGCGTCAGATCGGTAACCGATACTGCTTCGCCGCTCAGAGAGATGTTGCGAAGCTGCTGGTAGGTGGAATCTGAGTTCGGAGCGGCGGCGGGATTTTCCTCCGCAAACACGCAGCAGGAAATCGCGATTAAGCGCAACCATGCCACAACCTTCATCTGTTTCAGAAAAATCCGCATGAACGCTCCCTCGGGGGAAGGAGAACCCGGTCATTATGAAGGGAGAGCGAACGAGTACAAGAGTTTAGAGCTCCCGGGAATCCTAAGAGTTATCTTGTGGCGAGTTTATGCATCATTAAAAAAGGGAGCGCTTATGGCGCTCCCTCCTGACGGCCAAAGACTGACGACTGACTTCTAATACTTCGGCATCTTGGGATCCACGCGGTCGGCCCATGCCAATATTCCGCCGGCAAGGTTGTGAATTTTTTTGAAACCTGCCTGGCGAAGGAAGTCCACCGCCTTGGCGCTGCGCGCGCCGGAGCGGCAATGCGCCACGATCTCCTGGCTGGAATCCAGCTCGTTGACGCGTTTGGGCAGGTCGCCCAGCGGAATCAGGTGTCCGCCAATATTGCAGATCTGATATTCGTGGGGCTCGCGCACGTCGAGCACGAACAGGTTTTCTCCCGCGTCCAGCCGTTTCTTGAGTTCCTCTACTTGAATGTCTGCCGTTAATGTTTCCACTGGCTTCTCCTCACCGCGAATTCCGCAAAACTCGTTGTAGTCGATTAACTTGGTTAGGGTCGGATGAGTTCCGCAAGCCGGGCAGTCAGGATTCTTGCGCAGCTTGAGTTCGCGGAACTTCATGTCCAGTGCGTCAATCAGCAGCAGCCGGCCAATCAGCGGCGCACCCTTGCCCAGAATCAGCTTGATGACTTCAGTAGCTTGCATCACGCCCACCAACCCGGGCAGAATGCCCAGGACTCCGCCCTCGGCGCAGGAAGGCACCAGCCCGGGCGGTGGCGGCTCGGGATAGAGGCAGCGGTAGCACGGACCTTCTTTGGTCGCGAAGATGCTGGCTTGTCCTTCGAAGCGGAAGATCGAACCATAGACGTTAGGTTTGCCGGTAAGCACGCAAGCGTCATTCACCAAATAGCGGGTGGGAAAGTTGTCTGTGCCGTCGGCGATGATGTCGAACTCGCGAAAAAGTTCGAGCGCGTTCTCGCTGGAGAGCCGGGTGTCAAATTTTCGAATGTTCAGGAACGGGTTGATAGCCTTCAGCTTTTCGGCTGCCGAATCCAGCTTCTTGCGTCCGACGTCGGCGGTAGAGTGAATGATCTGCCGCTGCAGATTGGTGTAGTCCACGACGTCGAAGTCCACAATACCCAGCGTGCCCACGCCCGCGGCTCCCAGGTACAACGCCAGGGGCGAACCCAGACCACCTGCGCCGATGCAGAGCACCCGGGCCGCCTTCAGCTTGAGCTGGCCTTCCATGCCAACCTCGGGCATGATCAGGTGGCGCGAGTAGCGCAGAATCTCGTCATTGCTAAGGCTAACGGCTTCGGGTTTGACTTCAAGTGTGGTGGCCATGAGAACCTCATTTAGGATTTCAGATTGCTGATTGCTGATTGATCGAAACAGGCTACGGACGGGAGGGGCAACAACAACCTGGAAATCGCGGATTGGGGTTGTTTTTCATGCAACAATCAAAAATCAACAATCGGCAATCTTATCGGCCTCCCGCAATGGAAGGCACAATCGAAATACTATCACCGTCCTTTACCGCCGTGGCTTCCTTCTGCAGATAGCGAACGTCCTCGTCGTTAAGGTAGACGTTGACGAAGGCGCGCAGCTTACCGTCGTCGGTATAAAGATGACGGCGCAGGTCAGGATGCTGGGCGACCAGGTCGGAAAGGGCACCGCCGACGGTGCCGGCCTTGACCTCAACGGCAGGCTGCTTGCCAGCGTACTGGCGCAGGGGGGTGGGGATTTGGATCTTGGGCATAGGCTATACATGATGCCACAGAAGGGGTAGGAGATTCAGCCAGTGGCCGCCCTACACAGACAAATCACATCATTTCGATCTTTTCATCCACCAGCTTCTTGTCGTTCTCGTCACTTCCTGTCAGCTCGAAGGCGTTGGTCAGCATAGCCTTGCCCTTCTCCACACTGGTGATCACGTAAGAGCAGCTAAACCAGTGGGCCTCGGCCAGGTCGGTCTGCGACCACTGTGCGGGATGGTCGGGGTGCGAATGATAGAAACCGATGATGTCCTCGCCGCCGCGCGCGTCCTTCCCGCTGGATGCGAATCAGCTCCTTGGGATCGATGTTGTAGCGGTTGTGGGCGGAATCGGTGCGCGTGTTGCCTGCTCGGGCGACTGAAGTCACCGTTCGCACCCCGTCCTCGTCCATTTGTCCGAGAAGCACGCCACAGCACTCGTGGGGATAGGTTTCCTCACCGTGCTGTCTGAGAGCTTTGTATTGTTTGAGAGGGATAATCAGCATGGAGAGCTCAATTGGCGCGAAGATGCGGCAGGAGACCCGAGTTCTTTCTCGAGCCTCAAACCGCGATAACAGAAAACCAGTTCTTGGTTGTCAGTTTGGAGTTCTCGGTTGTGATGTCAGCCTTCTTCCCAGAACCGCTCACTCAGGTATTTGTCGCCGGAATCGCACAGAATGGTCACGAACACGGCGCGCTCACTCTTGCCGAGCTTTCTTGCAACTTGCAGACAGCCAACAACTGCGGCGGCGGCCGAGATTCCGACCAGCAATCCCTCTTCGCGAGCCAGTCGAATGGCCATGCGATACGACTCTTCGGTTGAGATGCCGATGTCCTCGTCGGCCAGCTTGGTGTCGTAAATCTTGGGAACGATGGCGCTGGCCATGTGCTTGGCGCCTTCAATTCCGTGGAACGGCGAGTCAGGCTGGAGCGAGATGCAGCGGATCGCCGGATTCAATTCTTTCAGGCGCCGCGTGGCGCCGACAAAAGTGCCGCTGGTGCCCATCATGGAGACGAAGTGGGTCACACGTCCTTCTGTCTGTTGCCAGATTTCGTTGGCTGTGCCATGGTAGTGGGCCTGCCAGTTGGCGTCGTTGGAATACTGATCGGCGTAAAAATATTTGCCGGGATCCTTGACGAAGAGTTCACGGGCGACACGAATCGCGCCGTCGGAACCGTCAGCCGGGTCGGTGTAAATAATGTTGGCGCCGTAGGCATGCAGGATGCGTTTGCGCTCGACTGAAACATTTCCCGGCATGCACAGAGTTACCGCGAAGCCTTGCGCGGCCGCGATCATGGCGTAAGCGATGCCGGTGTTTCCGCTGGTGGAATCGAGCAGGATTTTGCCGGGGCCGAATTTTCCGCTGGCGCGAGCCTGGGCGACGATGTTCGATGCGGCGCGGTCTTTCACCGATCCACCGGGGTTATACCATTCGGCTTTCCCCAGCAATTCGATTCCGGGCAAATCGCGAGTGAGACGCTCCAGACGCAACAGCGGAGTATTGCCGATGAGTTCGAGGCTTCGCCGGCCGAGCGCATGACTCGCGGCGGACTTGGCCGCAGGTTCCGCGGACGCTGTGGCCGGCGAATCAGGCACTTCCGTTGGTTTGGTTGAGACGGGCTGCATGGACTTCGACTAGGGCCGTGACTATCGTAACGTACCGCGAACTCGAATTAACGGTGTCGTAACGGTTGATTGGATTATAAAAGAGGCTACTTTGATCCAGCCAAAAGATGGAAATGCACTCTTTTCGGAAAATCGGCATCTGATGGAATGGAAAAGGTAGAAGTCAAGAGTGAGGGATTGGATACCCAAAACGAATGCCCACTAAAGTAGAGCAACGAAGTTACGAAGAAGCGCTGAGCTGGTTGCGCGAGCGCGGCTTTGATCTGATCGAAGCACCTGGCATGCAGGGGCGCGTGTTCCTCAAGAAATACGGTGTTTCCGCCGCCATCCAGAAAGACGGCGACGATGGCGTGAAGATCTTCGCTTATCCGGGATACTTGATCGGCAGCGAGATTTCCAAGCTCGTCAACCGCGGCTACCAGCAGTTTCTGAAAACCGCCAAGACCGAAGTCCCGGCTACAGCAGATCACCTGAAAGCACTGCAGCAATTCACCGAAGAGTTGAAGGAAGGGCTGGGATTGCCCGTTCTGTACAACGAATCACTGGGCACGGTGAGCGAGTCGTATCACTACGACCGCATCAAGGACCGCGACAAGCCTGCAGCGCAGCGGCCTAAGCGTCCCTGGGAAAAAGCGGGTGCGACGGCTGCGGCCAAAAAAGGCCGCGCGTAAAGTTTGCTGGACGCCCGTCCTCCCTTTCGAGACCCTTGACTTACTTTTTTACCCGCACTTGCACGCGGGTTCCCTCCGGCAGCCGGGCGTTCACTAACCTGATTGCGCCGCCCTCCACTGTTCCTTCAAACTCCTGGGGCCCGGCAGCGGTCGTCGCGGGCGAGTCGCCCGCCGCCACACGGGGTGTGCTGCTGCTTCGGCCCATGCCCTTGTCCATCGCCTGGTTCGCTAACTCATCCGCCTCGCGGTTGTGCTCTCGCAGCGCGTGGTCGATGGAGAACCACTCCAACTGCGCAATCAACTCTTTGGCGCGGCCGTGAAGTTCCTGCAATGTCGAGTTTTTCACTTTGTAGATGCCTTTGATCTGCCGTACTAGGAGTTCGGAATCGCTTACGACCTTGAGCGCCTTGTATCCGTGCTCAATGACATACTCGAGGGCTGCAATCAGGCCCTGATATTCCGCGAAGTTGTTGGTTTGGTGGCCAAGGTACTGGCTGAGCAGCGGCAACTTTTCTTCCGGCTTCATCCTGAATCACAACGCCGTAGCCGGCGGGTCCGGGATTGCCGCGCGCGCCGCCGTCGCTATGGGCGATCAGGTAGTGCTCGGGGGCCGTGGCGTGCGATGCGGGAAATAGACTGCGAGATGAATGTGAAGGCATGGCGAGAGTTTACATCGGTCGCCACGTGGGGGCGGATACTCCTGTCCGCCGTTTTTTGAGCTGCTTTTGGGCTGGGGGCCAATCTTGCCAAATCAAGGTCAAAGGCGGCGGGCGAGGGCGCCCGCCCCGCACAGACAAAACTACCGAGTGTGGCGTTTGAAGAAATCCCAGATGGCTTGGGTGGCGTCGAGATTGCGGCTGGTCCTTCCGATCGGGAGCGCGGGCAAACACGTTTGCGGCACGAGCGAACTCGTGCCCTTCCCGTTCGATAGCGAATGTCTAGGCTTGCGGATCCGCAGTGAATGACCCGATTAAGGCATGGGCGGAAACTGGGGCAGTAACTGGCTATCTTCCCGCGGCCAGGCGCGTGGCCAGGCGTTGCGGCAGGTTGGCGGCCATGATGCGATCCTGGGCCTGCTTCAGGTTGTAGGGCACGCGACAGAAGGTGACGATGCGGGCATCGGCGTCAAACACGGCAAAGGCGGCCCGCCAATCTCCATCACGGGGCTGTCCGACCGAGCCTGGGTTCACCATGTAGCGCATGTTTTCCTTGAGCGGAAATTCGGCAGTTTCGCTTTGTCCCACGGTGTTGTATTGCGGGCGATAGTAATCGCTGGCCACCACATTCGTACAAAAACTTCCCTGCAGATGGGTGTGTCCGAAAAAAGTCAGCGGCGTCACGGCAGTCATCAGGGGCTCGATGGCATCGCGCAAGGTGACCACATATTCATCTTCGTCTACGGGAGAGCCGTGAACGAACTGTACGGCAGACAGTTCCCCGGTCTGGATGGGGCCGTGCGGCAGGCCCTGAAGCCATTTCAGATTTTGGGGAGTGAGCTGGTCGCGAGTCCACAGCGCTGCCAGTCCGGCGATGGGATTGAAGTCTCTCAGGTCCATCGCCCCACTGACTGCCTTGTCATGGTTGCCGCGCACAAAGATGTGCCCCAAGGAGCGCGAGCGCTCGATGACCTCGTTGGGGCTGGCGCCGTAGCCGACTATGTCCCCGAGGTTGACTACCATGTCGTGCGGCGGCGCCGCCGTCAGACACGCTTCGAGAGCTTCCAGGTTGCCATGAATATCGCTTATTAGAAGAATGCGCACAGATCACCGGACAAACTCGGGATTATAGACCTGTCGGGCGTGTCTGTGCGCTGAAATGTAGGCGCGAGCGTCCTCGCGTGTGCGGAGCTGCCCGTGACGCCGCTGCGGCACGAGCGAGGATGCTGGCGCCTTACACTTCACGCGTTCACCACTGGGCATCTCGCCCAGTGTCCGTCCGAGATCTGCGCCAGCGGCGGCAAGCTGCGGGCGCATTCGTCCACTCGAAACTCACAGCGCGGTTCAAACGGACACCCCGGCGGGACCGCGTGCAGCGGAGGCACGCTGCCTTCGATGGTCTCAAGCGGACGGTTGCGATCGGTCTTCAAGGTGGGTACGGCGTGGAGCAAGCCGCGAGTGTAAGGATGCGCGGGGGCCTCGAATATGCCGCGCTTCGGTCCCATTTCCACCAGATTGCCGGCATACATTACGGCCACGCGGTCGGCGACCTGCGAAACCACGGCCAGATCATGCGAGATGAAAAGCATGGTCAGGCCAAACTTGGCCCGAAGTTCGGCCAGCAATTCAAGGATCTGCGCCTGGATCGTTACATCGAGCGCGGTGGTGGGCTCGTCGGCGATCAGCAGCCGTGGACGGTTGACGATGGCCATCGCGATCATCACGCGCTGCCGCATGCCGCCTGAAAGCTGGTGCGGATAATCTCGCGCGCGGCGCTCGAAATCGGCGATCCCAACTTCATTCAAGGCGACGAGGGTCCGTTTCCACGCCTCATTTTTTCCGACTTGATTGTGGGCGAGGACGGCCTCGGCAACCTGATCGCCGACGCGCATTACCGGATTCAGAGCGGTCATCGGCTCCTGAAAGATCATGGCGAGCCGAGAACCGCGCAACGGGCGCATCGCCCTGTCGGACAACTGCAGCAGGTCTTGAACTCCGGTGCCGTTGCCGAATCGAACCTCGCCGCGGGTGCGCGCGTGCGGAGGAAGCAGGCGCATCAAGGCCAGAGACGTAACCGATTTTCCGGACCCTGATTCGCCGACCAGCCCCAGCACTTCGCCCGGGGCAATGGAAAAACTGAGGTCGCGAACGGCCACGAGGCCGCTGCCTCCGCTACCGTTAGTGGAGCGGGGGAATTCGACGACCAGATTCCGGACTTCAAGAAGATCAGCCATTTCAAGGGTGTGTCGTATTCCCGCGAGGTACACGAAGGAACTCAGGGCCTTTCCGCCAAGTGCGCGAAAAGGATGGGGCACACGACGAATCGTGTTCTACTGCCCCAAAATTAGCGGCAAGCCATTCTTGCTGTTGCCAATCACGACCACTTTTGCGTTTGAACTCTTGGCCAGGTTCTCGGTTGCCTCGATGCCCTTCCACTCCAGCAGTTGCGGGCTGATCCCCTGGGCCACGATCTGCTGGAAGTCGCGAATGCCGGCCGCTTCGATGCGCTTACGTTGCGCCTCCTGCGTTTCCTTCTGCAGGCGAAAGCTCATCGCCAGCGCTTCCTGTTCGGCCTGCTGTTTCGACTCGATGGACGACTTCAAGGTGGTGGGTAACTGGATGTCGCGCAAGAGCACGCTCTCCACCAGAATTCCGCGTTCTCCAAGTTTGTTGGTGAGCTGGTCATAAATCTGTTTGGCTACCATTTCTCGCTCCCCGGTGTAGAGGGCATTGGCACTGTGCGAGGCGGTCGCCTCCCGGATGGCTGCGCGCAAATTTGGTTCGACCAGCACATTCATGTAGTTGGGTCCGATCTTCTGGAAGACCTCGGCAGCCTTTCCGGGATTGAGGTGATAGATGAGAGAAGTATCGAGATTCATCACCAGCCCTTCGCTTGAAGGCACGCTCGCGGACTCCTTGAGCTCCTGGGTGCGAATCGATAGCTCATGGCTGGCCTTAAAAGGACTGATTACATGAACTCCCTCGGGCAGCACCTCTCCCGTCACCCGTCCAAACAGGGTGAGCACGCCGACGTGCCCGGAATCCACGCGGGCGATCGCCGCGAAGATCATGATTACCAGCACGAACGCGGCCGCCGCGATCCCGAACAGACGCAGTACGGAGCCGGAATTGGCCTCAATCACGTGGCCGCGTGGTTCATTGAATATCGTCATTAAGTTTCCCTCCCCGGCGATTGTATGCCAACTGATGGCTGCCCTAAGTAGCATGTGTGGTCGCGGGCGGCTCGCCGCGGGGGGTGAAGTCAAAAGCCGCGGGCGACTCGCCCGCGACCACACAAACACATTCCTATCTAATCAAACCCGCGTGCCGATTGATTACTCCAGAAATTTTCACAACCGCAAGATTGGCGACCATCCAGCATCAAATCCATCATACAAACCGAATCGTCCAAGAAATCGCAATGCTCCCGACCCCGCCAGCATGGCCCGCTGCGCCCGATGCACCAATTCCGGTCACCCCCTTGTGGACAGGCTGCACTCGATTGCATGCAAACGAGATAAATCAGGGCATTTTTTATTGACTATAAAAATGAAAGGAGTAAAAACAACCTCGTTCTTTGACACGTTCTGAAGTTTACCCGGTTGGTGCGGCGTCCGGGGCTCAAGCGAGGTCACTCTGAAGCATCGCAAGATGAGTCAGGGAGGGTCAGCAAGGGTCTATAGCCAAGCGCTGGTCGAGGCGAACAAGAGCACCCGTCAAAGGCAAGATAGAGTCCCGAGGCGTTGAACAGTTTTTCCGGTTGGCGGTAAGCCCGGAGCCCAAGCACAGATCGCGCGCCGTCGTCTTCGCAAGAAGACCACGAATGCAGGTCAGCAAGGGTCTAAAGCGAGCTACTGGCCGAGACGAACAGGTTCAACATCACCTCGGGACTCTTGATTTTTGTTACCCCCTCGAATTTCTGATGGCGTCATCCCCCAAAGTTTCTCGACTCGATGCTTCTCGTCGCCCTTGCTTCCCTCTCGGGAGAAATCGCACGGCCCGCGAGGTTGGAGTTTGCCGAAAATCCGAATCACTATCGTGTAAATCGAGTAGGGAAAGCGAAGCCCGGGTCGCGCGTGAGTCGATCCGCCGCCGCGGTTGGTGTTAGGGCTCTCCCTTGAATACGAGACTGCCCAGATACCGGACCCCGACTTCGAGGGATAGCAACGCTTCTGCTACCCGCCTGAATCTCCAATCTCGGATCAGCGAAGATCTTGCACGAGGACTGTGACGAGCAGGGCGCGAGGAACCTACACGGACATTTGAACCTCCGCTCCCCTGGGCCGTATACTTGCAGCCCGCGATGAAGGTCGTAGTGATCATTCCGGCGGCGGGATTGGGGACACGCATGAGCCCCGCCTCCGATGCCAAGAGCAAGAAGCCCGCGGCGTCCAAACAATTCTTCAAGATTGGCGGAACGCCGATCCTTATTCACACGCTGCGCAAGTTCGCCGCCAGCCCGGAGGTTGCGGAAATTTACGTGGCTCTGCGGGCCAGCGAGATCGCGGGTTTCCGCGCCCGTCTGCAGGCGGACAAGGATCTTTCGCGAAAGAAGGTTGAACTGGTGGAGGGGGGCGAGCATCGCCAGCAGTCCGTGGCCAATGCGATTGGCGCAGTCTCGGCCGATCCGGACGATATTGTTCTGGTGCACGACGCGGTGCGTCCTTTTGTGACCGCGGAAATCATTCACGACGTGATCGAAGCCGCGCGAAAGTATGGTGCGGCCATCGCGGGAATGCCAGCCATGGATACGATCAAAGAGGTGCAACGCACCGCGGAAGGCGCTGTCATCACGGCGACGGTCCCGCGGGAGCGAGTGGTGATGGCCCAAACCCCACAAGGGTTTCGGCACAGCGTGCTGAAGAAAGCGTTCGATGAAGCCACGGCTGACGGGTTTCTTGGGACCGATGAGGCCTCGCTGGTCGAGCGTTCAGGGCATGAGGTAGTAGTGGTGATGGGCTCGCCGCGAAATATCAAGATCACGACGCCTGCTGATATGGAAGTGGCGGAGTTCTTCCTGAAACGGTAAGAGCGGTCACGGATCACGCGCACGCGGACTGGAGGAGCGCGAGGACCCACGATGCGATTAGTTTTCGGCCAACGACGAACAACCAACGACCAACGGCCAGACTGGAAACCTTGAAACCAGAAACTCGCATCGGCTTCGGCTGGGATTCTCACGAATTCAAACGCGGCATTCCGTTGAAAATCGGCGGACTTACCCTGCCGCACCCGAAGGGGTTGGGCGGGCATTCTGACGGCGATGTGCTGTTGCACGCCATCACGGATGCCTTGCTGGGCGCCGTTGCCGCTCCTGACATCGGTTCCCTGTTTTCTCCGTCAGATCCGCGCTGGAAGGGCGCCGACTCTGCGCTTTTCCTGGCGGAGGCAGTCAGGCGTGTGCATGCGGCTGGATATGCGGTGGTCAATCTGGATTCGACCCTGATTCTGGCTGCACCCAAGATTGGGCCGCACGCGGCCGCGATTCGAAGCCCACGTGGCGGAACTGCTGGGGATCCCGGCGGATTGCGTCGGCGTGAAAGCCAAGACTCCCGAGGGCATGGGAACGGACAATGCTGCAATTGCGCATGCCGTGGTTTTGCTGGAGAAGAAAGCTGTGAAGCGCGCACCCAGGAAACCCGGGAAATAGTCTGATCGTGTAGGCGCGGGCGGGACGCTCGCGCCCACATTGCCTTCAACGACGCGCGGCTTCTACCAATGCGCGGAAGATCGCCCGTGAGCCTTCGTCCTCTTCTACGGAACGTTCTGGGTGCCATTGCACGGCCAGGACAAAGTGATCGGGAGATGTTCCCTCTAACGCCTCGATGATTCCATCCTGCGGACATCGGGCCACGACGTGGAGTCCGTCGCCGATTTCTTCCGCTGATTGATGATGACTCGAGTTGACCGCGACGGAAACGTTTTCCTTCCCGTCCGGAAACGACAATCCTGCCTCAGTCTCGAGCCGGAGTCAACATCTACGGTGTGGGCGATCGGTACTTCTCTTCCCGCCTCATGATTGACCGGCGACTCGATGTGCTGCAAAAGCGTTCCGCCGCGAAATACGTTCAGGATTTGCAACCCGTAGCAGATGCCGAGAATGGGCTTGCTCAGGTTGTAGGCGTCGCGCAGCAGCAGGTCGTCAATCGCATCGCGCATGGGATCAGCCGGTGCGGTCTTGGCGTCGCGCGCGGCCATCGTACTTCGCCGGGTCGATATCGGCCTTGCTTCCGGGCAACAAGACCGCATCGCAGCCCTCGATTAGTTCCGCGACTTGCCGGGTGACGCGTCCAGAGGGATGCGCACCGGTTCTCCACCAGCCATCTCGACCGCATGCACATACTGTGGGAAGGCCCGCTCGGCGTACTCCGAGTCTGTCGAGTGCGGAACGGGGATGGCGATGCGCGGAGGCATGGAACGATTGTAGCTCCCCGTCCTCCATCCCATCATGCCAGGCTAGAGCAGGAGATCTCCGCGATAGATCAGCTCGCCATCGATGACCCGCGCCTCAGCGAGCAGTCTTGTGGGGCTTTGCCGGGCCGGTTCCGTCAATGTGTAGAACTTCGTGTCCGTGGGCCGTCAGCCAGTCCGACACCAGCATGCGATGGCACTGGAAATAGACGCGTTCGGCGCACATGTAGGCGGTGCGTGACATCTCGGCCATCTCGATCAGGTTGGCAGCGGCGCGCTGGAATTCGTCCGTGAGCATGTAGTCGGCGTAGTTGCGAAAGCTGGGGTTGCGCAGCGCGATGTTGGGGGAGTCATCGCGGATGGTTTTGCGCCGTCCGCCGAGTTCTTTCATCCAGACGTATTGAATTCCGGCGGCGGGCAGGGTCTTGCTCCAGCGATTCGCGGTTGAAGTGAGGCAGGCGACGCGACATGGGGAAGGAACGAATATCGGCGAGCGTCAAAATGGAATGGGCGTGCAGGGCCTCGATCAATTCATCGAGAGTGCGAGTGGAATGGCCGATGGTGTAGAGGGTCGCCAAGGGACAATCAGAGCGCTTGCAGGGCCGCGATCACTTTCTCGTCCTGCTCCGGGAACACGGTGCGCAGATCCAGCAGCACACGGTCTTCTTCTACGCGGGCGATGACTGGCGGTTCCGAGGCTCGCAAGCGAGCGGATATTTCGTCAGCGCTCAAGTCCTCGCGGGTCACCGCCAGCAGGCGAGTGGGCAGCACCGCCGACGGAGCTGCGCCGCCGCCAATCACCGATTCGCCGTCAATGATTTCAACCGTCAATACCGATGACCGAGTCTTCGCGGCGACGGCTTCTGTCCGTTGGCCGATTTCGTCTTTCGACAGATGCATCATGCGCAGCGCGGGAATCGCGTCGTGGTCATGCTTCACGTAGGCTAGCAGTGTGGCTTCCAGCGCGGCGTAGGTCAGCTTGTCCACGCGAAGGGCGCGGAACAGGGAGTTGGCCCGCATGCGGGCAATAAGGTCGTCGCGGCCGCTGAGTATACCGGCCTGCGGACCGCCCAGCAGTTTGTCGCCGCTATAGCTGACGACATCCACGCCTGCCTGCAGGCTGTCGAGCACGTCGGTTCGCCGCTGACTCCGATGTGGCGCAGATCGAACAGTGCGCCGCTTCCCAGGTCTTCCATGAGCGGAATATTTCGGGTGCGGGCCAGGGCCGCCAGTTCTTCGATCGCCGGCTGCTCGGTGAATCCGGTGATCTGGAAATTGGAGCGGTGCACGCGCAGCAGCAGCCGGGTCTTTTCATTGATTGCGCTGCTCGTAGTCGCGCAACCCGGGTGCGGTTGGTGGTGCCTACTTCGCGCAGGGTGGCGTTCGACTTCGACATGACGTCGGGGATGCGGAACGATCCGCCGATCTCGACCAGCTCTCCGCGCGAGACGATGACTTCTCCGCCCTCGGCCAGGGTGTTCAGTGCCAGCAGGACGGCGGCTGCGTTGTTGTTGACGACGATGGTGGAGATGTCATGTGTGGCGCGGGCGCTCGCCCGCGAAGTGCATTCAGGAGTTTGCGAAAAAGCCGGTCCACGTGGACGTCGCGCTTGCCGCGCTCTCCGGTTTCGACATCGAACTCCAGGTTGGAATATCCGGAGGCAGCGTTGCGAATATGCTCCAGCGCGGACGCTCGCCAACGGGGCGCGTCCCAGGTTGGTGTGGAGGATGACGCCGGTCGCATTGATGACCGGACGCAGCGAGTAAGTCAGCGACTGCCGAACCTGGCGCTCGATTGCGTCCGAGATTCCGGAAAGAGCGAGGTCAACGGCGGCTGCGTCCAGTCTGGCGGCTGCGATCTCGGCGCGCAAGCGGGTGAGCACGGCGCGGGCGGCATCTGTCACGGAGGCCTGGCCTTCGCCTGGAAATGATGGTGGCTAAGATCGGGGTGGTGCAGCAACTCATCGACGGATGGAAGTTTGCGGTAGAGGTCGGCTTTGGAAGTCGTCGGCACCGGGATGATTATCCCATTCGGTGCGCTGGACGCCAAAGTCAAAGGCATTGAACTACGAAGGACACGAAGGGCCGCGAGGGGATTCCCTTCGCCTCGAGCTTTCCTTCGTTGTCCTTCGTGGTTTATGCCTTTGCCGGCTAGCTACCGTCCGACGATCTTGCTCTTCAATGGGGCGATTGCGCCTACCACTTCCCCCTGCTCACGGGCTGGCACTTTGAACTTGTTCAGCGTGTCGCCCAGGGCCTTGACTGCGATGTTCCAGTCATCTTCAGTAATGTTCAGGCCGGTGTGTGCGGTTTCCATATCGCGTCCGGTGTACTTGCAGGGGCCGCCGGTGGCTACGCACAGGAAGTCCACAACGTGTTGACGAACTTTCGTCTTGGAATCGGTGCTTAGGCCCACAAAGAAGCGGCTCTCTTTTGGGTCAGCGAGCAGGCGGCCGAGGAAGTCGTCGGTGACGACGGCCAGGGCGTCGTAGCCTCCCAGGCGTTTGTACAGCGAGTCCTGGGCAGCGGCTTGGGGTGCGGCCGGGCTCGGGGGGAGAGGTGTGGCAAAGGTGCTTAAAACGCTGGCTGAAACGAAGCCCAGCACGAGAGCTAGCAACGCGAAATGCCGAAAAGTTCTTGGCATGGCAGACTGTCTCCTTCAGAGATGTGATTTATTGGGCCCACATCAAATACGGGAGAGAACACTTCCCGGATTTAGGGGATGGTTGTCAAATGGAGAGTCCTGTGCGGGAGTGTGGTCGGGGGGCGACTCGCCCGCGGAAGCCAGGGGGCAAGAACCACAGCGGGAGTCCATGGCAGAATCAGATACAGAGCAACGGCTGGGTCAAAAGCAAAAGCCGCGGGCGAGTCGCGGGCGACCACACAAACCCGCACTATCCGATCTCTACCAGGCCGTAGGTTTTTTGCCAGTGGGTGCGCATGTGGCGGAGGGCGCGGTCAATTTCTTCTTGCGGTACGTCCTCGCTGGGGCCGGCCAGGACGGCGGTGGCTTCGCGCTTGGCAGCTTCGAGAAGCTGGCGGTCGCGGATCAGGTTGGCGACCTGGAAGCTCGGCATACCGGCCTGGCGAGTGCCGAAGAATTCACCCGGGCCGCGCAGTTCGAGATCGAGCTCGGCGATCTGGAAGCCGTCGGTGGTGCGGACCATGGCGTCAAGGCGACGTTCGCCATCCTCGGAGATTTTTCCGCCGGTCATGAGAATGCAGAAAGACTTGGCGGCTCCGCGGCCGATGCGTCCGCGGAGCTGATGTAGCTGGGAGAGGCCGAAGCGCTCGGCGTGTTCGATTACCATCACGGTGGCGTTGGCTACATCGACTCCGACTTCGATGACCGTGGTCGAAACCAGAATGTCCACCTCGCCTTCTTGGAAGCGCCGCATGACGTCTTCTTTCTGATCAGGGTGCAGGCGGCCGTGCAGGAGTTCGACTCGTCGGTCGGGGAAGATTTTCTTGCTGAGCTCTTTGTGCATCTTGAGAGCAGCTTTGAGTTCGGTCTCTTCGTTTTCCTCTATGACCGGGTACACGACGTAGGCCTGGTGGCCGGCGGCGACCTGCTTGCCTACGAATTGCCAGACCTCGTCGGCGCGATCGTCGGAGATGCGGCGAGTGACGATGGGGGTGCGGCCGGGCGGCATTTCGTCGAGGACGCTGATGTCGAGGTCGCCGTAGAGGGTCAGCGCGAGGGTGCGCGGGATGGGCGTGGCGGTCATGACCAGGACATCGGGTTCTCCCAGAGTAGCCGAGCTTTGCTCGGCTGCGGGGAAGAGGGCGTCCGCCCCGACGTGGTTCGTGATGGGGGCTTCGCCGGACGATTTCTTCATCAGCTTGAAGCGTTGCATTACGCCGAAGCGGTGTTGTTCGTCGACCATGACCAGCCCCAATTTGGCGAACTCGACGTTTTGCTCGATCAGCGCATGGGTGCCGATGACGAGTTGCGCGTTGCCTTGAGCGATGTGGCGGCGGATTTCGCGTTTGCGGTCTTCTTCCACCGAGCCGGTCAGGAGCACGATGCGGTATCCGGCGTTCTCCAGAATGCGGCGGGCGGAAAAATAATGTTGCTGGGCGAGGATTTCGGTGGGCGCCATGAGCGCGACCTGGTATTCATTTTCCATGGCGATGATGGCTGCCTCGAAGGCGACGATGGTTTTGCCAGAGCCCACGTCGCCCTGCAGCAGACGCCTCATGGGAAACGGTTTTTCCATGTCGGAAGCGATTTCCTTGAGCACGCGCTTCTGCGCCGCTGTGGGATGGAAAGGCAGAATCTTTTTGATTGCCTCCCGGGCACGATTGTCCAGGGTGAACGCGATTCCGGTTTGCGCCTTCTGCTCGCGGCGTTTGAGTTCGAGTCCCAACTCCAGGAAGAAGAGTTCTTCGAAGATCAGCCGGATGTGAGCCGGGGTGCGGGAGGCCTGCAGGTCCTGAAGGCTCTCGCCGGGATCGGGCCAGTGAACGTGTCGTAGCGCGTCCCGCGGTGAGATCAGGCTCAGATGGTTGCGCACGGCGGTTGGAAGCGGATCGGTGACTTGCGGAGAGAGATTCTCCAGAACAGTGTGGATGATGCGCCGAAACCAGCGCGGAGTAAGGCGCCCCTGCCCGGCGGACTCGTAGATGGGGACGATCCGTCCGACTTCGAGTGAGGACGCTGCTTTCTGCTCTCCGCCTTCGGTGTCGTCGGCCGAGTCGCCGATAATTTCAAACTGCGGCTGCACGATTTGCAACTCCCCGCCGCGCTCCTGCTCCACTTTGCCGTAAAGGGCCACCAGTTGCCCCGGCTTGAAGCGATCTCGTAGATAAGTGCCGTTGAACCAGATGCACTTCAATCGGCTTCTGCCCTGGCCGGCGGTCATTTGAAAAATAGGCATGCGGCGGGTGCGAAACAGGCCCGAAGTGCGGACTTCCGCGATGACGGTGGCCATCTCGCCCACGCGCAGTTCGGAAATCCCGCGCGGGTTGACGCGATCTTCGTAGCGGAAGGGCAGGTAATGAAGCAGATCGTCTACCGTATGAATGCCCTTGGCTCCCAACACCTCGGCCAGGCGAGGGCCGATGCCCTTTACATATTGGACCGAGGTGGAAGGCTCCAGCATCTCAGCGATGTTAGCAGGATCAATATCGGTGTGGTCGCGGGGCGACCCGCGCTTTTGATTTTGATCCAGCCTTTTGCTCTAGCCTGTTTTTGAATCCACCCCGGCTCCGGGCGAGTCGCCCGCAACCACACAGAACCACGTCCTGACGTTACTTTCGGCACATCGGTCAGGCATCCCGCGCGGGTTACAATCCGGCTGGGCCCATGCAAAAAATCGCCATCCTATACGACGCCAGCCAGGCCGTGCTCTCTACCTTCGACCTGGACGAGGTGTTGCAGCGCATCCTGGTGATTGCGCAGGACTATTTCCATTTGCAGAACGTCGCTATCCTTTTGCTGGATAAGGAAACGGACGAGCTTTGCACCCGCTCCCAGATCGGGGGCGAGCAGGGATTTGACAAGGTCGCGGTGAGCATTGGGACAGGGCTGATCGGCACCGCCGCCCAGAAGAAGCGTCCTCTGTACGTGCCGGACTTCACGAAAGAGAGCCGTTATAAACCGTGGGGAAAGAGGACCCGTTCTGAACTGGCGATTCCTCTGATGGTGCGGGACGAAGTGGTCGGAGTGCTGGATTGTCAGAGTGAAAACCCGGACCACTTCGATTCCGAAACCGTCGATCTGTTGACCCTGTTTTCCACCCAGGCATCCATGGCCTTGCAGAATGCCCGGCTGTATTCGCTCGAGAGGCGGCGGGCATCGCAACTCGAGGCGATCAATACGGTCGCGCGCGAAACTACGGTCGTGCTGGACGTGAAACAACTGCTGTCGAAAGCTTGCGAGAAAATTCGGCCGGCGTTTGAGGTTTCTCATGTTTCGATGCTGGTCAAGGAAGACGAGGACCTGGTGCTGCAGGCGCACTACGGCGACCTGACCCTGAGTATCCCGGAAGGCGGGAAGGTGCCGGCGGGGGCGGGTTTATGGGGGCGCGCCCTGCGCGAGAGCAAGACCGTAATCGAGAATGATGTAAGAACCGATCCCGGTTGTCTGGGCATCTATTTGGAATCGGCCTCCCGGATGTGCATTCCGCTGGTTTCCTTTGGGCAGACCCTGGGCGTTCTCGTCCTCGACAGTGTCCGGCCCGGCTGCTTCAATGTCAGCGACGTTCAGTCCCTGGAATCTGTCGCCGATATCTGCGCGACCGCGATTCAGAACGCTCACTATGTGGAACGAGTCAAGCGTCTGGCTTATCTGGACGGCCTGACCGGAATCTTTAATCGCCGTTATTTCGAACTGCGAATCGAGGAAGAGCTGGAGCGTGCTCGCCGGTTTAATTCTGGTATGGCGGTAATCATGGTGGATATCGACCAGTTTAAGAGGCTGAACGATGATTTTGGCCACCTGCTGGGCGATGAAGTGCTGCGCCAGGTGTCCTCGATCTTCTCCCAGCAGCTGAGGAAAATTGACGTAGTCTGCCGCTATGGAGGAGAAGAGTTTGCTGTTCTGCTCTCTCAAACCAGCCAGCAGCACGCCATGGGCGTAGCCGAGAAGCTACGGCGAATGGTACATATCTGGCAATTTCCTGGAGTGCCGCGCTCGGTCACGATTAGCGCCGGGGTAGCGACCTGTCCGGACCATGGCAGCACGCGCGAGGAGCTGGTGAAGGCAGCTGATGCCGGCTTGTATGCCGCAAAACAGGCGGGAAGAAACTGCGTGCGGGAGGCGTCGGTTCAGCAGGGACGGGCGTTGGGGATCGGGAGATAGGTGGGGTTGGTCGGCGGCATGTGGTCTGCGGTAATTTCCTTGCGCTCCTTCGGAGCTAAGCTTGCTTCCCGAACGCCGGGTGTCCCGTCTACGCTCTGCGTGGGCGGGTCTTTGAGTCCGCGGCGTAGCCATTCTTCCGCCCTTTCAGGGCTGTGTCGTTTATCGCTATTGACCCCGGGGCTTGCGCCCGGGCTTCATTCTTCCGCCGCTTCGCGGCTGAGCTAAGAGCCAAGAGCTGCATCCCCTGTTGTAAACTCCACTGCAGTGTCCTCCACCGACCAGCTTGGATTCAGTTTCAAGCCTCCCGATCGCCGCATTTGGACGGTGCGCGATCTGGTGGCGGCGGTGCGCACGCATATCGAGCGCGAGTATGGCGATACCTGGGTGGAAGGCGAGATTTCGAATTTCCGGGCGCATGACTCCGGGACATCTGTACTTCACGTTGAAGGACCAGAACTCGCAGATTCGTGCCGTGATGTTCCGTTCGCAGGCGCGGCTGCTGCGGTTTCGTCCCGAGAACGGCATGCAGGTGGTGCTGCGCGGGCGGGTCACGATTTACGAAGATCGCGGCGAGCTGCAGATTTCGGCCGAGTATCTCGAGCCCAAGGGCGCGGGCGCGCTGCAGGTTGCGTTCGAGCAGCTGAAGGCGAAGCTGGAAGCGGAAGGGTTGTTCGACGCGGCGCGCAAGAAGCCGATTCCTACTTTGCCGCGGCGGATCGGGATTGTGACTTCGCCGCAGGCGGCTGCGTTGCGCGACATTCTGAACATTCTGCTGCGGCGGCATCACACGGCCGGCGTTCTGATTTTTCCGGCGCAGGTGCAGGGCGACTCCGCGAGCGCGGAAGTGAGCGCGGGAATCCGCTACTTCAACAAGGCGCGCAACGTGGACGTCATCATCGTGGCCCGCGGCGGAGGCTCGGCGGAAGATCTGGCGGCGTTTAATAACGAGGCACTGGCGCGCGTCGTGGCCGCGTCCGAGATTCCCGTGATTTCCGCGGTGGGGCACGAGACCGACTTCACCATTATCGATTTCGTGGCTGACCTGCGGGCTCCGACGCCTTCGGCCGCGGCCGAGCTGGTGATTCGTTCGCGGCAGGAAGTGGAGGACCAGGCTGAAGGACTGCGCCAGCGGCTGGTTCGCGCCGTGCGCTACCGGTTGCTGATGGGGCGGCAGGCACTGACCGAACTGGCGCAGCACGGCGCGTTTGGACGCATGGTGGATGTCATCAACCGGCGTCAGCAGAGGCTCGATGACTTGAAGAACCGGCTGGACCGGGCGGAGCGGCAGATTCTGGAGCAGCATCGGCGGCGCCTGGAAACGGCGGCGGCGGCGGTCCGGCATTACGATGTGCGCCGCATGCTGGCCGGCATTCATCAAGGAACTGGATTCTCGCGTCGCTGCGCTGGCGGCAACTGCGCGGACTTTGTTGCTGCGGCAGCGAGGCAGGCTCAATCAACTTACAGGGCAATTGGAGGCGCTTTCTCCGCTTGCCATTCTCGATCGCGGGTATGCTCTGGTGTTCGATTCCGCGGGAGTGCTGTTGAAGGATGCGGTCAAGTGAAGCCTGGGGATGAGATTTCTGCCCGGCTGGCCAAGGGCATCGGTGACTGCGACGGTGAAGCGAGCAGAAGTAGCCGTGTGGGGCGGACGCCCTCGCCCGCCGCTTTGACTGGAGCTTCAGATTAAGTTCCTCCGGTTTGCGTGCTGACTCGGGCTCTAAATCAAAATCAAAGGCAAAGGCGCGGCCAGGGCGCGCGCCCCACACCTCACGATTATCTTTACAAAGCCTTTACTTCGATAAACATAGCCGGATTCTTGACCCTGGATTACAATTGGCTTTTCGCTCCAGTAACGACCAATTTTTCGGAAAGGGGTCGCAGGTGAAGTTCTTCGCAGCGCCGTGGCCGCATCTGTCGCTGATTTCGGTCATCGACATTCTGCTGGTCGCGGTCATCATTTACGAATTGCTGGCGCTCATCAAGGGCACGCGCGCCGCCTACATGCTGGTGGGCGTGGCGGCGCTGGCGCTGGCGTTTTATTTTTCCCGCGTCGGCGAACTGACCACTCTGAACTGGCTGCTGAGCACGCTGTTGCCTTACGCGGTGTTCGCGCTGATCGTGATTTTTGCGGGCGAGATTCGGCAGGCTCTGGCGCGCCTGGGACGCCGGCTTCTGCGCAGCCGGACGGCGGCGTCGGAGGCCGACGCTTACGACGACATCGTGCTGGCGGCCAATCTGTTTTCCCAGAACCAGACCGGCGCGCTGATTGTGATCGAGCGGGAAATCGGGTTGCGCACCTATATCGAGAGCGGCGTTCCGCTGGATGCACATCTTTCCTACGATCTGCTGGCCACGATTTTTCGTCCCAGCGCTCCCCTGCATGATGGCGCTGTGATCGTGCAGAAAGACCGCATCGCAGCCGCGGCGTGCTTTCTGCCGCTTTCCATGAATCCGGTGCTCTCGACTCAACTCGGCACCCGGCATCGCGCCGGCATCGGCGTGACCGAAGAAACCGATGCCATCGCGGTGATTGTTTCCGAGGAAACCGGCGCCATCAGCCTGGCGGTGGGCGGGACGATCGAGCGCGACCTGACCGTGGAGCAACTGCGCGAGCGCATCGGAGAACTGCTGCGCCGCTATGTGCCTCCGTCCACCTTGCCCACTCCCATGACGAATGGCGGCGAGGAACTTGCGGTCGCCGAGGACGACAGCTCAGAGGCTCTCGCCTCCGCGCGCGGCCGATTCGCGGGTCACTCCGGGAGGCGACCGCTAGCGATGAAAGACTTCTTTCGCCGGCACGTGCTGCACAATTTCGGCATCAAGCTGCTTTCGCTGGCGCTGGCTGTGGGCTTGTGGCTGGCGGTGGCCCGCGATCCGCTGGCCGAGGTGGCGGTCGAGGTGCCGATTGAGTTCCGCAACATTCCGGAGAATCTGGAAATCAGCACCGAGAGTATTCCGCGGGCCGCAGATCCGGGTACGCGGCCCGCAGCGCATTGTGCGGCGCCTGCAGCCGGCGGATATTTACGCCGAGATCGAACTGAGTGGAATGAAGCCGGGAGAGCGCACGTTCGATCTGACGGCGCAGCAGGTCCATCAACCCCGGGAGCTGGAAGTCGTGCAGGTCATTCCCAACCAGTTCCACCTCACCTTCGACACTCGCCTCACCCGCCAGGTTCCGGTGCGTCCGCGGGCTTTCGGCAACTTTCGCCGCGGGCTACCAGATCGGGCGCATCGATGCGGAGCCGGCCACGATTACGATCAGCGGGCCCCGCAAGCGGGTCGAGGCGGTCGAGGCCGCCATCACCGATCCGGTCGACGCGAGCGGCACCATGGACCGGGCCACTTTCGTGCGGCATGCTTACGTTTCTGATCCCCTGGTCCAGGTAATGAACCCCAATCCGGTGCGCGTCACGGTTATCATGGAAAAGGCCCCTGCCGGAAGCGGCGTACGCTAGAGCATTTTCAATTCAGCATGACAACCCAGACGCGACAACTCTTCGGCACCGATGGGATTCGCGGCGTCGCCGGCGAATTTCCCCTGACCCAGGACAGCACGTACATGATTGGCCGCGCGCTGGGCCACGATCTGAAACGTTCGGGCGGAACCGGACGCGTGGTGATCGGGCAGGACACGCGGCAATCGAGCGCGTGGATTGCCGACCGGGTGACGCACGGACTGACCTCCAGCGGAATTGAAGTCCACAGCGCCGGCGTGATCACCACGCCCGGGGTGGCCTATCTGGCGCGCTCGCGCAAGTACGCCGCCGGCGTGGTCATTTCGGCGTCGCACAATCCCTGGACTGACAATGGCATCAAGGTTTTTTCCGGCGACGGCTACAAGCTGCCGGACGCGCACGAGATTGCCATCGAACAGGAAATCTTTGCCCTGCTGCAGAATCCCGAAGCCCACGTGGACTCGTCTTTCCAGCTTCCGCCGAGTCTGCCGGGGCAGGCCGAACTGCGCCACGCCTACATCGCATGGCTGGCGAAGAATGTGAGCGCCGATCTGAGCCGGTTGCGAGTGCTGGTGGATTGCGCCAATGGCGCGGCCGCGGCCGAGGCGCCGGAATTGTTCCGCCTCTGCGGCATTCAGGCGACGTTTCTGAGCGCGGCCCCGGACGGCAAGAACATCAATGAAAACTGCGGCGCACTGCATCCTGAAACCGTGGCCCGCGCGGTGGCGGAGAAGCCGGGACAATTCGATCTGGGCGTGACCTTCGACGGCGATGCCGACCGCGCGCTTTTTTGCGATGCCAATGGCCGGGTGGTGAATGGCGATGCCGTTCTTCTGCTGGCTGCGCGCGACATGAAGTCGCACGGGGCACTGCCCGGAGACACTGTGGTCGCGACCACGATGTCGAACATGGGACTGGAAATCGCGCTGCGCAATTCCGGCATTCGCCTGCTGCGCGCCAACGTCGGCGACAAGTACGTGCTGGAGGAGATGCAGAAGAGCGGCGCGGTGCTGGGCGGAGAGCAATCCGGCCACATTATTTTCCGGGACGGCGAAGCCACCACCGGCGACGGCCTGCTCACCGCGCTGCGCGTGATGGAAACCATGGCGCGAACGGGAAAGCCGCTGGCTGAATTGGTGAGCGATCTGAAAGTCTTTCCCGCAGACGATCCAGAACGTGCGAGTGCGCGAGAAAGTGCCCTTCGCCAAAGTGCCGGAGATTCAAAAGGCGATCGACGCCGCCGAGCGCGAACTGGATGGGAACGGGCGCGTGGTGGTGCGCTACTCAGGGACAGAAGCGCTGGCGCGCGTGATGATCGAAGCCGAGTCGGAAGAGAAGATGAAAGTGCTGGCGCAGAATATCGCCGGGGCGATCAAGAGCGCGCTGGGCGCGTAGAGTCACCGAACTCGGACCGTAGGGAAAGTGGATCTGCGACTCGTCCTGGCCGAGCGAAGCTCGGCTGGTCTTGATTCTGCAGAACGGCACGCAGCGCAGACTCTCCATTCGCTGTGTTCGGGCAGCCGATGAACACAACTTGTCGAGCTCGCGCTCGACTCCGTACGCGGTCACAAACGGCCCGAAGTCTTGCAAGCGCTTACTCCAGGTCGCGCCAGTTCTGTCCCACTCCGACCTCGACCAGCAGCGGCACCGTCAGCGGATGAACATTTTCCATCTGATCGCGCACCAGCGTGCGCATGGTCTCGACTTCTTTCTCCGGAACTTCGAACACCAGTTCATCGTGGACCTGTAGCGTCATGCGGGACTTCAGGCCGCGTTCGCGCAGAGCGGCGTCGATGCGGATCATGGCAATCTTGATCAGGTCAGCGGCCGTTCCTTGCAACGGCGTGTTCACTGCGGTGCGTTCGGCGAAGCCGCGCTGGTTGGTGTTCTTGCTGTTGATGTCGGGGATGGGCCGCACCCGTCCGAACAGCGTCGTGACTTTCTGTTCGCGGCGGGCCTCTTCCAGCGTCTTGTCGATGAACGCGCGCACGCCTTTGTACTTTTCAAAATAGGCTTCGATGAACTGCTTGGCTTCCCGGGGTTCGATGCCGAGAGTCTGCGACAATCCGAAGGCGGAGAGTCCGTAGACGATTCCGAAGTTCACGACCTTGGCCTGGCGGCGGTGATCGGCGGTGACCATCAGCGGCGGCACACCGAAGACCTGCGAAGCGGTGAGGGTGTGAATGTCATCGCCGCGGCGGTAGGCTTCAACCAGCAGCGGGTCTTTCGAGAAGTGGGCCAGCAGGCGGAGTTCGATCTGCGAATAGTCGGCGGCCAGCAGCACGTGGCCGGGTTCGACGGTGAAGGCGGCGCGAATCTCGCGGCCCAGTTCGGTGCGGATGGGAATATTTTGCAGATTGGGATTGGTCGACGACAGTCTTCCGGTGGCGGTGCCGGTCTGTCCGAACGTGGTGTGCAGACGGCCGGTGGCCGGACTCAGCAGCGCGGGCAGGGCGTCAACGTAAGTCGATTTGAGCTTCGAGAGCTGGCGGTATTCCAGCACCAGCCGCGCAATATCGTGGGTCAGGGCCAGTTGTTCCAGGACATCGACCGCGGTCGAAATGGTTTTGCCTTTGCCGTACTTCACCGGCTTGGGCAAATTCATCTGGTTGAAGAGCACGTCGCCCAGCTGCTTGGGAGAATTGATGTTGAACTCGAGATCCGGAGTGCTGCGTAGATTTCGCGGGCCTTGGCTTCGACTTCGCGTTCCAGCCGCGACGACATTTCTTCCAGAACTTTGCGGTCGATCTTGACTCCGGCCTGCTCCATGCGGGCCAGCACCGGCACCAGCGGCAAATCGATTTCTTCATATAGCTTCAGCAGCCCTGCGTTTTCGATGTCGCGGCGCAGCGCCGCGGCAAAGCGTCCGGTGACGTCGGCGGACTCCGCCAGCGTGCCGCTCAGCTTGAGGTTGAACCGGCGCAGCGCCACTTCGGGCAGGCGGTGCGAGGAGTAGGTGGGATCGAGCAGGTAGGAATACAGCATGGGATCATGCCGCACACCGCGCAGCGTGATGCCCTGCGGCTCGAGCGCATGAATCGCCGCCTTGTAATCGTGGATCGCCTTGGGTACGCCTTCGTCTTCCAGCGCGGAGCGCAACCGCGAGCCCGCCCCTTCCTGCATCGAAACCGTTAACGCGTTCCGGCGGCTGCGGAGATTGCAACATTCCTGCGCGGGAGCAGCTTCGGCGGGCGCGGCGGTGAGGGGCAGCATGCTCCCCTGCGGTTCGTCCACTTCCTCTTCATCCTCATCCGCGACGCACGGGGACTCGGCTTCAATCGCCACGGCGAGCGCGTTTCCGGCTGAGACTTTCTTCAGCACCGCTTCCACATCCGCCTCGGACCTCGCTTCGGTGTAGTGCGCCTCGGTCACTTCCACCACCGGCAGCAGTTCTTTCAGCAGGGAAGTGAACTCGAGTTCGGTGAACAAGTCGCGCAGGCTCTCGACGTCGGGCGCCCCGGCACGCATCGCGTCCAGATTCAGATCGACGGGGACGTCGCAGTCAATGGTTACCATGCGCTTGCTGAAGAGCACGATGTCGCGATTGTTCTGGAGCGACTCGCGATAGGATTTCTTTTCGACTTCGGCGGCGCGATCGAGCGCCTGCTCCACCGTTCCAAAACGCTTGATGAGTTCGACCGAGCCCTTGTCGCCGATTCCCGGAGCGCCGGGAATGTTGTCGACCGAGTCTCCGCGCAGGGCCATCACGTCCACGACCCGCTCCGGCGGGACGCCGAGAATCTCTTCCACTTTCTTCGCGTCGCAAATCAGATTGTCTTTCGGCGGATTCAGCACCAGCACCCGGTCGTTGACCAGTTGCAGCATGTCCTTGTCGCTCGAAACCACATACACCAGATACGATTGCGCGGCGGCTTTGCGGGCCAGGGTGCCGATCACGTCATCGGCTTCGTAGCCCGCCAGTTCGAGGATGGGAATGCGGTAAGCCTCGAGCGCGCGGCGGATGTAGGGCACCTGCTGCACCAGCTCCGCAGGCATTTCGCTGCGATTGGCCTTGTAGCCGCGATACTCGATTTCCTGAAACGTCTGGGTCTTCAGGTCGAACTTGCGCACCTTGGTGATGGCTTCCGCTTCCTGATCGCGGAAGGTGGGCGCGGCCACGTCGAATACCGCGGCCAGATATTCGGGCGAGAAGTCCTCGCGCAATTTGCGCAGCATGTTGACGAAGACGTAAGTCGCCGCCGTGGGCAGGCCGGTCTTGGTGGTCATGCCACGCTGTCGCGCCATGGCGTGATAGGCGCGGAAGATGAACGACATCGCATCCATGAGGAAGATGCGGCGGCCGTCGGTGGCAGTCAGTTTGGGCGCAGCAGGAGCAGGCTTCGTGTCCGGAGCGCTTTCGGCGGCAGGAGTCGAGAGTTTTCTTCGGGGAGGCAACAGCTAAGTTTAGCAGGACAACAGTTGTTCGTTGAGAGTTCTCGGTTGAGAGTTCTCGGTTCTCAGTTGGGCTAACTGCCGCTCTTCACCGGCTTTCCGTATTCGGTTTGGTAGTGCAGCTTGATCACGCCGCAGGTGCGTTGCTCCTGCGAATAGACCACGCAGGTGTCGAACGGACGGGAATAGACGTGCAGGCTTACCGCGCGCTGGTTGAATTCACGAGGATTGTAGACCCGGTGCACGGGCTCCAGAGGATCTACGGCGCAGGGCTGGCGCGGATTCATTTCCACTGTGTCGGCGGTCTCGAGTTCGCAGGTGCCGGCGGCCAGGTCCTGCGAAATCGTGCGGAAATTTTCGACCCGCAGTCGTCCGATCGGGACCGCCATCCAGCAATTCTGCTCGCGGTGGTTGTGTATCGAACTCGCCTGACCGACTTCCCAGCAGATGGCAACCAGTTCGTAGAGCGGCGTCTTGTCGATCAGATTGCGGGTGTAGTGCTGGCGGTCCCAGGTCAGGTACGGCGTCAGAGTGTCGGATGAAACCGGAGTGCTCTGCAGAAAACGGATGATCTCGTCGATCCGGGTGAAAGCCGGCTCGGGAAATTTTCTCAGCTCGGCGACAAAATCCTGGATCGAAACCGGCTTGGATAGGGCTTGCGTTCCCATATTTCACCTCCTGCAAAGCTCAGTATATTCCTGTGGGCCCGGCATTACTCCACGAACATGCAATCGCCATAAGAATAGAATCTGTAGCGCTCGGCGACGGCATGACGATAGGCGTCGAGCACCCGCTGCTGGCCGGCGAAGGCGCACACCAGCATGAGCAGCGTGGATTGCGGCAGATGGAAATTGGTGAGCAGCGCGCCCACCACCCGGAATTCAAAGCCCGGATAGATAAAAATGTCAGCCTCGCCGCCTCCCGGCCGTCACCCGGCCCGATTGCGCGGCGGAATATTCGAGCGTCCTGACTGTGGTGGTTCCGACCGCCACAACTCGCCGTCCGGCGTCCAGAGCGTGATTGATCGCTGACGCCGCTTCCGCGGAGATGAAGTAAGACTCGCGATGCAATCTGTGATCTTCCACCCGCTCCTCGCGCACCGGCTGGAATGTACCTAGTCCCACGTGCAGCGTGACTTCGGCCGTTTCAATCCCGCGCTCTTTCATGCGGGCCAGAATTTCGGGCGTGAAGTGCAAGCCTGCGGTGGGCGCGGCCACTGAACCCTTTTCGCGGGCATAGATGGTCTGGTAGCGCTCGCGGTCAGCCAGAGCGTCGGGCCGATCAATATAAGGCGGAAGAGGCACATGGCCAATGCGCTCGACTTCCGCAAAGAAATCCTGGACGGGAGCGAACCGAATGCGGCGTTCCCCGAAACTGCCTCGGGCCAGAACTTCCGCCTGCAGTTGGTCATGCTCTCCGAAAAACAGGCGCTCTCCCACTCCGATTTTTCTTCCGGGGCGCACCAGGCACTCCCATTCGTTGGGGTCGCGCGATAACTGGCGAGTCAGGAGAACTTCGATCTGGCCGCTGCAGAAAATCGCGCGAGGCGGGATTCCCTGGGCTGAGTGGCTGCGCCTTTGCGCCACTCCTTCGGCCGTAGAGCCGGGCGGGAAAGACGCGGGTGTTGTTAAACACCACCAGGTCGTCGGCTCTCAGCAGGTCGGGAAAATCGCGGAATCGCGAGTCACGCAACTCCGGCTGAGCTGCGATTCAGATGCAGCAGTCGCGAGGCGGCCCGGTCGGACAGGGGCTCCTGAGCAATGAGTTCTTCAGGAAGTGAATAGTTGAAGTCGGAAACCAGCACGCTGGTTGATTATAGGATTTCTTGCTCGGGTTGAACCGGAGGCGGATTGGTGAGCTCTAAGACCAGAATGTAATAGTGTGTAAACGAAGTTGTAACCACCAATCGCTTGGGTTAACATACGCGGAAACAGCCGGGGCTTTCAGTTCCACCTTTCCCAAACGATGCCTAGTGAACGTCAATATCGGCGCGAAATTGTCCTCTTTGGCAGGGCCCTGCACGAGCGCGGCTATGTGGCCGCCATGGACGGCAATCTTTCCGTGCGCCTCGACGAGCGCCACATTCTGGCCACTCCGACCTCGATGTGCAAGGGCATGATGAAGCCTTCGGACATGGTCATCGTGGATATGGACGGCCGCCGGGTGGAAGGGCGTCGCGATGTTTCGAGCGAAATTGCGATGCACCTCCTGATTTACAAGCTGCGGCCGGACGTGCAAGGCGTGGTGCATGCTCATCCGCCGACCGCCACCGGGTTCGCCGCCGCCGGCATGGCGCTCAACCAGCCGCTGGTGTGCGAGGTGGTGATCGGACTGGGCTCGATTCCGCTGGCCAAGTACGGCACACCGGGAACGCCTGAGCTTACCGCCGCGCTCGAACCGCTGGTCCCGCAGTACGACGCCATTCTGATGTCGAACCACGGCGTGGTGGCGTATGGCGCCGACCTGCACCATGCGTACATGAAGATGGAAACGGTCGAGCATTTTGCCCAGATTGCGCTGGTCACGCATCTGCTCGGACGGCAGCAACCTCTGGGCAGCGAGGAGCTGGGAAAATTGATGGCGGCGCGGAGCAAGTATCAGGGCTCGAGGTCCGCTGCACCGCTGCCCCTGGCCGTTCCCTTCTCCGCGGAAGTCGATGATCAGCCGCAGGCAGCTCCCAGGCGCCGTCGCGTTCGTCACCGCTAGTTGACCTATGTGGTGCGGGCGCCCGCGCTCGCGTGACCGCGTCCAGCTAGAAGGAATCCAGCACGAAGCCGGACTTAGTCGGTTGCATTCTAAATCAGCGCTGCCCGCGGTTGGACTCTCCGCCACATCAGAGCCTACTCACCGCCGATTCTGAAGCGCATGCCGGCCCGGACGTTTGCTCCCAGCGCGGGGTAGCCCACTACTTCCTGATAAGCCTTGTCGAAAGCATTTTCGAGATTCACGTAGGCCGTGATCCGCGAAGTTACCGCATACCATCCGCCGAGATCTACGCGGGCGTAGCCGGCGGCGTGGTTGATGCCGTAGCCGAGGAAATCCGAATCAGTGCGCCTGCCGATGAAACTTCCGCCCAGATTTGCTCCCCACCGGCTGCTCAGGTAAGTCAGCAACAAACTTCCCGAATGCTTGGGACGCCGGAGCAGGGGCTGGCCAGGCTCGAGCAGCGGATCGAAGGCGAAGGGCTGCTCCAGAATCTGAGTCGAAGTGTAGGTGTAGGAGCCGTCGAGCGACAGTTTCGCCAGCGGTCGTCCGTGAAGCTCCAATTCAGCGCCATGCGCGATTGCCTCATTGACGTTGACGTTCTGTCCGCAGAAAGCGCTGGGTGGCGGGCAAGCCGCCCCGGTCAGGAAATTGAAATCGATCTTGTCGCGAAACAATCCGTTGAAGTAAGTAGCAGTCAACGAGTAGTTCCGGGAAAAGTTCTGCTCGAAGCCGGCTTCGAAGGAGCGCACATGCTCCGGCTTGAGATCGGGGTTGGGGATCACGGGAAAGCCGCCACCATTTCCGAAGGACTGCGCGAAACTGGGTTCCTTGATGCCGGTGGCGTAGCTGAAGCGGAAACGCGTGCCGGAAAAGAAAGTACCGCCGCGCAGGGCGGTGAAACCCAAGGCAATCCGCGGCACGACTTCATTTCCGAAGCTCTCGTTGTGCACAAAGCGGGCTCCGGCCACCACCGAGAGACGCCCCAGGGTCAGGAGCTGCTGCCCGTACACGGCATGGTTCAGCCGCACTCCGTGGCTGAGCGAGTCGGGCAGGCTGCCGGTGGTTCCGTTCTCGTCTTCGAATTCGTATCCAATCGTGGTCTGCGCCCAGCTTCGTTCCGTGTAGTCACCCTGATAATCGAAGCCGGCGCGGTTGATGTTGGTGATGGAATGAAATGGAGTATCAATTTGATTGCCGAACGGGTCCACGCGTCCGGGCTGATTGACGGGCTGAAGGTTGGTGCGATGCAGTGCGTACTCGAATCCGGTAAAACGATGCTGCCAGCGCGAGGGCCCCGCAATGGTCAACTCCGCGCTGGCCAGGAGATTGTTCTGGCGCGCGCGCTGGTCAAGGTCCGGGGGCAGGATTGGATCTCCGTTGAAATTCCAGTAGCTCTGCACGCCGGTGGCGCTGTTGGAGCGGCGGGCACGCAGGCGGAGCGCCGCCCAGTCGGTCAGCTTCACGCCGACGTTGCCGCCCTCCAGGGAGTTTGAGTAATCGTCGTTCGGGCCGTGACCCATGGTGTTGAACTGGCCTCCGAACAGGTTGTAGTCGAAGCGGCCAGTGGCGCCGGCTAGCGATGCGTACCCATTCGCCGTTCCCAGGTTTCCGCCGTCCGCTCCGAAACGCAGTTCAGGGACGGGGGTGCTCCCGGTGTGAGTGAACACTTGTACCACACTGCTCATGGCGTCCGAGCCGTAAAGCGTGCTCTGCGAACCGCGCACAAATTCCAAACGGTCGGCTCCCGCCAGAGGCAGTACGCCGAAGTCGAATATTCCGCCGGGATCGTTGACGGGAACGCCGTCCACGATCACTTTGTTGTAGGTAGATTCGCCGCCGCGCACAAAGAGAGACGACAATCCGCCGCGTTGGCCGGCCGTGCTCACGACCGCCCCGGGAAGAAAATGCAGGGCATCATCAGCCGCCACCGGCCGCATCACTTCCAGTTGCCCGGCGCTCAGGATTTCGACGTCGGCTCCCGCCACGCTGCCTGGGACCAGGGTGCGGGTGGCGCTTACGTTGACAGTTTCGGTGGCAGGAGCTAATCGCAGGCTCACCGTGGCTACTTCGGACGCGGAGATATCTACTGACTGTTCAGCAAACCCGGCAGCCAGGATGCGAGCGCGATACAACGCAGCGTCCGTTCCGCGAAATATCGCCAGCCCGTCGGCTGAAGTAGTCTGGATGGCGGCTGGAGTTGACGATTCGCCGCGGAACAATTCAACCTGCGCTCCGGCGACCGCCACTGACTGGGGATCGACCACCTTGATTTTGAGATCGGCAGCCGACGCCGCTGCCAGCAGGACTAACACAGAGACGAAAATTCCAACGAACCGCATGCACTCCTCCTTTGTCACGCGAAAGGGGTTGGTGTGGACGGTTCACGCCGGTCTCCTGGCTTGCGAGTAAGGACGCGTTTTCGTGTCCGACGAATTACAGCGGGCCTTCCCGGGTCTCCCCAGTGACCGGCTGCGATTTCCTCGCTTACAGTTGCGCGGCAGCGCGGGATTTTCACCCGCTTCCCTCCTCGTCAGTGTGACGAGGGTGCGCGAACCAAAGAAGTTGTGAAAGAACAAAACTGAGTGTGGTTGGGAAAATTTACTCGCTCAGAACAGCGAAGTCAAACCGAAATTCTCGCCCAGAAAATGTTGGAAATGCACTGTGATTGGGATTATCTTCGCCATTGGGTGGAGGTCTCCTTTCCAGGAAAGGCTTTAGCTTGTGAGGCCAAAGCCAACTTACACCCTCTCGCCCTTTACACAATCAAAGTTACGTCACCTGGAGGACAGGCGTCCCGCCCGTCCCACCTGCTTCGAGCAAAAGCGCTGTCGAGCTGCGCTCGACCCGGACGGGTCTGAGACCCGTCCCCACACGGGCTGCGAAGCCTCAGAGAGTGTGCAGATACGCCAGCAAATCCTGCACTTGCGATTGCGACATTACCTGGCCGAAGGCCGGCATCATGTTGCGGCCGGTTACGATCATCTCGCTCACGCGTTCGTCATTGGCCGGCATTCCGCTCACCGACAGGAACTGCTTCTTGAAAACACCCTGCAAGCTGCGTCCCTTCTTGTCGCGGGACGAGTAAGGTTCGTGACAGCGATCGCAATACTGATCATAGAGCCGCCGTCCGGCCGCCTGCTGCGCGTTCAGTCCCAGTTCAGCATCGCTCTTGCGGCGTTGCACATCGCAGCCACAGCATACGAGCAAAAGCACAGCTGCGAGAATGAGCGGGCCTCGAAAAGCTGAGCGATGACCCACGGAGTGGCGAGGTGATTCCATTTGTCCTCGAAACTAGCAATTGGTAAACAGCAATGAGCACTTAGCCACCGCCATGGGTATTGGCTAATTGCCAATTGCTAGTTACCGCGCCGACGTACAATAGCAGAGCACGATCCATGCCCGCTGCCGGCAAACGCGTTATCGTCAAACGAGTCTACGAGAAGCCCGCCCGAGGCGATGGATATCGCGTCCTGGTGGATCGGTTGTGGCCGCGCGGACTGAGTAAAGGCCAGGCTGCGCTGGACGCCTGGTTACGCGACCTTGCCCCCTCGGACGAACTGCGCCACTGGTTTCACGCCCGTCCCGAGGCTTGGCTGACTTTCCGTAAACGCTATCTCAAGGAACTCGCAGCACCCGAGGCGGCGGAAGCTCTCGATGAACTGTACCGCCTGGCCCGCAGGAAAAAGAATCTTACGCTTCTGTTCGCCTCAAGAAACGAACATCACAATAATGCCGTGGTCCTGAAAGAACTGCTGGACGGTATGCGTAAGCCGCCAACCGGCACCGGACCTGTGCGCAGCCTGCGCGGCCGGCAGGCCAAGCGTGTGCAACGATAGTTTCGGTGAGGGTTGGTGTGGCTTGTCTGGTTTATCTGGCCGCGGGCGGCTCGCCCGCGGCCCCACAAACGACACCAACACAAATTATTTCCTGGGTTTGTCGTCGTTGATGATTTCGGCGACGATGTTGTCGATGGTTTCGTTGATGCGTTTGTCAGGCAGGTTGAAATTGTTCGACAGGATGGAAAATGCAACCCGCTCACCATGGTTCGTGGTGGCATATCCGGACAGCGTCTTGACTCCGCCGAGCGAACCGGTCTTTGCGTGAATGCGTCCTTGTATATCCACGTCCTTGAAACGATTGGAGAGCGAGCCGTCGGTGCCGGACAGGGGCAGGGTATCGCGAAAGCTGGGGCCCCAGGGCTGGGAGTCGGCGTAGCGCAACAACTGAACCACGGCGTCTGGCGTTACCAGGTTTTGCCGCGACAGTCCGGAGCCGTCGTAAAGCGCATACTGATCGCCCGTGATTCCGGCCTGGTTCAGAAATCCTCGCAGCACTTCGAGGCCGCCCTCGACCGTCCCTGCAGTTCCTTTTTCGCGTCCCAGCAGGCGGAGCAGAATTTCCGCATGCAGATTCTGGCTGACCTTGTTGATGACCCGCACATCCTCAATCAGAGGCTTGGATTGATAGCTGGCCAGCACCAGCGGCCGGTTCTGAAAGGCACGCGAGGGTTCGTCCCCGCCCCGCGCGGCTGCGGAAGCCGTGACCGTTAAAGTAGACAGACTCGACAGCTCGGTGTGACGCGTCTTCTGCTTGCCGTAGACCGCGATGCCGCGTACTTCCAAAAGTTGACGGAACAGTTCCGCCGCAAACTCCGCTGGATCTTCGATGGCGAGAGCTTCATTGGCGCCGGCATCGCCGAGCGGCATGTTGCCCCAAAGGGTCAGCACGGTGGCGCCGGGTTCGCGGTTGATGAATATCTTTGCGGCCCGTGCCCGCGGGCGTGGTCATGATGCGATTGTCGATGCGATAGTAGCCGGCGAAGGGCGTGATGCTGACGAAGGCGCGATCGCCGGCCCGGTCGGCGGGCAGAATGTTCACGAAAATTACGTTGTCGTTGATGGTGAGCGCGGAAACCGGAGCGCCGTCAGCCCACACCAGATCGTCCTGACTCCAACCTTCGCCGTAACGCTCGAAGGCGAAGTAGGAGTCGTCGGCGATGATGTCGCCGTCCACGTACTTCACGCCTTTTTGCGCCAGCGTGTCCGCCAACTGCTCGAGCACGAGAATGGGGTGATCGTTGCGCTCGGTATGAATCGCGTATGGCAACTCGCGGCCGGAAAGATTGGGATCGCCACGTCCCACCAGCACCAGGTCTCCGGTGAGCCGGCCGTGGGTGTCGAGAGTGCCGTTGGTTTCGACCGTGGTCTGGAAAGTGTAGTCCGGGCCGATCAGCGCCATGACTGCCGCGGTCGTGAATAGCTTGGTGTTGGAGGCGGGCGTGAAGAGCTTGTCCGCATCGCGGGCGTAGAGCACTTTGCCGGTAGAAAGTGAAACTACTTCAATACCCCAGAACCCGCGGTTGAGATCGGCGGATTCGAGAATTGCGCCAACCCGCTTGTCGAGCGGCTTGCGCGAGGCGGCGTGCAGTTGCGTGCAGAGCAACAGGCACAGCGCTATCTGCGGGAACAGGCGCGTGCGGCGCATCGTAGATGAATTGTACATCGTCGATGGTGCCACCTTGCTATGTGCTAGTTTGGGGCGGGCGCCCTCGCCTGCCGCCTTTCGTCTTTGACTTTCGCAGCCCAGGTCTTCCACGTCAAAGTCAACTTCAAAGGCGGGGGGCGAGGGCGCCTGCCCCAAACATTCGTCAGGGTTTAGAATCGCTGCCATGCGTCCTGTGTTCGAGTGGCAGATTGGCTCCCGCACATTGCAGTTGGGAAAGCGCACGCTGATCCTGGGCGTGGTCAACGTCACACCGGACTCTTTCTCCGACGGCGGCATCAATTTCGATCGTGATCGGGCCGTGGAGTATGCGCTGAAACTGCTACACGACGGTGCTGACATTATCGACGTGGGCGGGGAGTCCACGCGCCCGGGGGCGAACGTCGTGTCCGCTGGTGACGCTGTGACGGAGAAGGAAGAACTCGAGCGGGTCATCCCGGTAATTTCGGCGGTGAAGCAGAAAAACCCGCAGGCGATTATTTCAGTGGATACCTACAAGTCTGGCGTGGCTCGTGCGGCCGTGAAAGCCGGAGCGGAGATCGTCAACGATGTCAGCGGATTTCTGTGGGACCCGCAAATGAGGAAGACGCTGGCCGAATTGAAATGCGGGGCGGTGATGATGCACATGCGCGGGCGTCCCCAGGAATGGAAAACGTTGCCGCCGCTGTCGGACGCGATGACAGTGGTCAAACGCGAATTGCGCGAGCGCTCCGAAGCCGCCGTGCTTGCGGGCATGAAGCCGGAGCGCATGATGATCGATCCCGGTTTCGGTTTCGGCAAGAATCGCGAAGAAAACTATCCTCTGCTGAGGCGTCTGGAAGAATTTCATCAGCTACGCTTCCCGCTGCTGGTGGGTGTGTCCAGGAAATCCTTCATTGGCCGCGCGCTGGCGCGCAACGGAGCCGATGCGGCGGTCGGCGACCGGCTTTTCGGGACTCTGGCCGCGGAGACTGTGGCCATCATGAAAGGCGCTCATATCATCCGAACCCACGATGTGCGCGCCTGTGCGGACGCGGTGCGGATCGCAGACTTGGCGGCGCGCTAGGACTCCTCGGGCCGGCAGGCGTCCGCGAACTTCCGGATGATTTCAGATTCCAATTTTCTGTTCCACGCCATCCCGATGTCCCATTCCGCATAGCTGCTGTGGACCGGCGCGAACTTCACTCCGCTCACATGCATTGCGCGCGCTGCCCGGGGCACGAGCGACACTCCAATGCCCGCGCTGACCAGGTTCAGGATGGTGAACATGTCATTCGGTTCATAGACAATTCTCGGAGTGAATCCGGAGCGGTCGCACAGGCTAATGCAGTGGTCGTGATAGGTCGCGGAAACTCCGCGATCGATGAGAATGAAAGGCTGCTCCCGAATGCCCTTCATGGTCACCGGCCCTGCGAACTTCTCCGAAGTGGCGATGGTAAGGCGCTCAGTCAGAACTTTCCGTACTGTGACCAGAGGATGCTTCACGGGCAGGCGGACGAATCCGACATCGAGGCGTCCGGCGATGAGGGCCTCGACCTGGCTGAGCGTGGACATGTCCGCGATCTCGATTTCGACTCCAGGAGAGCTTTCCCGAAACTTGAGCAGCGCGCGCGGAACCAGGCTGTGCACTGTGGACATGCCCACGCCGAGCCGCAGTTTCCCCCGATGGCCGCTGGTCGCCCCGCGCACCGCATCGAAAGCCACTTCGAGGTCGCGCAAGACTCGGCGGGCTTCTTTATAGAACATCGATCCCGCTGGAGTGAGTGCAACCCCGCGCCGGTTGCGGACGAGCAGCGGTCCACCGACTTTTTCTTCCAGACTCCTGATGCGCTTGCTCAACGCTGGCTGAGAAATGTGGAGACGCGCCGCCGCCCTGCCGAAGTGCAGTTGTTCGGCGAGCACGGCGAAAGAGGACAATTCCCGGGTTTCGAGCGCCATAAGAAAAAGTTATCACACGCCTCACAACATTTCATTGGACGAATCAGCCACTATGGCGATCTACTATAAATGTAGAGTAAGAGGTGAGTATGTCGCTGACGGCCTATATCGGAATTGTGGCGGCTTTCTGTACCACGGTGGCTTTTGTGCCGCAAATCGTGAAGCTGCGAAAGCAGGGCGGCGAAGATCTGTCCTACTCCATGTTGTTTCTTTATTTAACCGGAGTGCTGCTTTGGCTGGTCTACGGCGTTCGGGTCCACGCAGTCGCTGTGGTGTGGGCGAACGCCCTGGCCGGAGTGCTGGTGTTGGTATCGATCGTGCTGAAAGCCAATCCGCCAAAGAGACGGCTGGACCTCGGAGCTCGCCGACTGCGCATTGCGGTGGATATGGATGAAGTCATCGCCGACGCCTTCACCAAGCATCTGAACCACTACAACCGGAGTGCAGGCGTGAACCTGACACCGGAGTTGGTCACCGAGCACGGACTGGGCGCGCTGATTCCGGTCGAACGACGCGAAGAGTTCAAGGCGATTCCCCATAACGACGGTTTTTTCGCCGACATCGAAGTCATTCCTGGCAGCCGAGAAGCGCTGCTGGAACTGTCACGAAAGCATGACATTTACATTACCAGCGCCGCGATGGAAGTCCCGAGCTCATTCGCGGACAAATTTGCATGGCTGGAGGTGCATTTTCCTTTTATTCCACCCAGCCGGATTGTGTTTTGCGGGGACAAGGGCATCATCAACGCCGATATTCTGATCGACGACCGGTCGCGGCATTTCAAGGACTTCCGGGGCACGGGAATTCTGTTTACCGCCCCGCACAACGCCGCAGAAACTGGGCATCTACGCGCGAACAACTGGAATGACGTGCTGGAGATCCTGGAAGGCACACAACCGGGAAAAGCCGGGGCAAAGGCGTTTTCTAGAAAGCTCTCGATGAATCCAGCAGGATAGTCACGGGCCCGTCGTTGACCAGTTCCACCTGCATCATCTCCTGAAACCGGCCGGTTTCGCAGGGCAGACCCGCGAGGCGGATGCGCTCCACAAAATATTCGTAAAGGGTGCGCGCCTTTTCCGGAGGAGCCGCGGCATCGAATGATGGACGCTTGCCTCGCCGGACATCGCCATAAAGCGTGAATTGGGAAACCGCCAGCACGCTGCCGGCGATCTCCGTCAAACCCAGGTTCATCTTGCCGTGCTCATCCTCAAAAATACGGAGGCCGGCAATCTTCTCGGCAAGGTAGTCAGCGTCGGCAAAAGTGTCGCCATCGCCGACACCGAGCAGGACCAGCAATCCCGGGCCGATATCACCGGCAATTTCGTCGCCGACCCGTACCTGGGCCCGGCTCACTCGCTGCACCACGGCGCGCATAACGTTTTGTTTCCCTTGTTAAATGTTACGAACGCAATTCATGATACCGCGCCATTCAAAATGAATAATGGAGGACGGGCGTGCCCGCCCGCCCGGCCGTCCTACTCTCTAGAAAATATCCCACGCGAGAATCATCATCGATTCTCTCTCTCGATTATCCATACTGAGCAGCGTTGCTGATTGACGATGTTGCACGCAGCCTCTTAGAATCCCGAGGCTGTCCTTCCGAAAGTGGGGAGTACTCATGAGGCGCAGGGCCGTTAAAATATTTTCAATCGCAGCTGTCGGACTAATTTCATTTCCTTCATCGGCACAGCAATCCGCCGAGTCTACCCCCCACAACGAAGTTCCTGATCAAGAACGCCGTCGTCATGACGGTCACCCACGGCAATATCCAGAATGGCAGCGTCTACGTCAAGGACGGCAAAATCGCTGCCGTCGGCAAAGAGGTGAGCGCTCCCGCAAGCGCGACGGTGATCGACGCCGGCGGCAAATACGTGACGCCGGGCATCATCGACTCGCACTCGCACATCGCGCTCGACGACGACGTAAACGAGGCCACCAGTCCGGTGACGCCGCAGATGATGATGATGGACGCGTTCGACTATCAGGACAAGGCGATCTATCGCGGACTGGCGGGCGGGGTCACCACCTCGCTGCTGCTGCATGGGTCGGCCAACATGATCGGCGGCCAGGCCATCGTGATCAAGCACAAGTACGGAGCCAATCGGGATGCGATGTTGTTTCCCGGCGCGCCGCGTTCCATCAAATTTGCCAGCGGCGAAAACCCCAAGCGAGTGTATGGAAGCAGAGACCAGTTGCCTTCCACGCGCATGGGAAATTTTGCGGTGCAGCGCGCTGCCCTGGTCGAGGCCCAGGACTACATGCGCGAGTGGGACGACTACGACGCCAAAGTCAAACGTGGCGACAAGGATGCCAAGCCTCCCAAGCATGATCTGAGGCTCGAAGCGCTGGCCGATGTTTTGCGCGGCAAGCTGCTGGTGCAGATCCATTGCTATCGCGCCGACGAGTTGCTTACCGAGATGGCGATGGCCAAGGAATTCGGCTACAAGGTTCGGGCCTTCCATCATGCGCTCGAGGCCTACAAAGTCGCGGACGATCTCGCGGCTCAGGGCGTGGCCATTGCCACCTTCTCTGACTGGTGGGGCTTCAAGCAGGAAGCTTGGGACGCGATTCCGTGGAACGCAGTGATCTCGATGCGCAAAGGCGTGCGAGTGGCGATCAAGAGCGACTCCGAAGATTTTGCCCGCCGCCTGAACCAGGAGGCCGCCAAGACCATGCGCTACGGCGGCGCCACCGAGGAAGAGGCGCTGAAGATGATCACGATCAATCCGGCGTGGATCATCGGCGTCGATGATCGCGTGGGATCGATTGAGGTGGGAAAGGACGCCGACCTGGTGCTCTGGGATGGCTATCCGCTCTCCAGCTTTGGTGTGCCGGACAAAGTGCTGATTGACGGTGACATTTATTTTGATCGCTCGCTCGCCGGGCTTCGGCATGCCGCACTACAGGGAGGGAGAATGATGCAGTCGCCGGTCGTCGGTCACCAGTCGTCAAGTGCGGTCGTTGGTCGTTGGTCGTTGGTCGTTGGTCAAGTTCTCCTTGTCCTTTCTGTTTGGTTCTGTCCAAGTACAGCGTCGGCGCAGCAGAAAACTCTTGTGCTTAAGGGCGGCAAGTTGCTCACGGTTTCGCATGGCACGATTGACAACGGCGTGCTGGTGATGTCCGCGGGCAAGATCGCCGCCATCGGCGCGGCCGGCTCGGTGAAGGTTCCCAAAGATGCGGAAGTGATCGATGTGACCGGGATGACTGTCTATCCCGGACTGATCGATTCCGAAAGCTATCTCGGCCTCACGGAGATTTCTGCCGAGGGCAGCACCAACGATCTGATCGAGATCAGCGATGAGATCATGCCCCACATGCACGTGTACGACGCCTTCCATGCCGAGTCGGAACTGATTCCGGTGGCCCGCCTGAACGGGATCACCAATGCCATCGTGGCGCCGCAAAGCCAGGACACGTTGCCTGGTCAGGACGCGTTCGTGCAACTCGACGGCAAATCCGCGAATGAGATGCTCCTGGTGCGCGACATCGCCCTGCCGCTTAATTTCACCGGCGAGCAGAGGCGCAACGAGTCCTGGGAGAAGAGAAAGTTCCCGCAGACGCGAATGGGCCTGGCGGCCCAATTGCGGCAGGCCTTCATGGATGCTCAGGATTATTCCGAGCGCTGGTCCGACTACGAAAAGAAAAAATCCGACGCGGCGGCGAAGCCCGACGACAAGAAGGGCCCGCCCTCCCCGCCCAAGCGCGATCTCAAGCTGGAAGCATTGCTGCCTTATCTTGCAGGGCAAGAAGTCGATCGTGCTGGCGGCCCGGGAACCCAGCGATCTGGAGACAGCAGTAGGTCTGGCTCAGCAATTCAAGCTGCGTTTTGTGCTCAACCACGTCAGCCACTCGCAGCCCGTGCTCGACTATGTCGCCAGTCTGAAAGTTCCCGTCATCGTCGGTCCCATTTACGAAAACCCCAAAAACTACGAACGCTACGATGCGGTCTACAAGTTGCCGGGCGAGCTCTACAAGCGCGGAGTAAAAATTGCTTTTGCGTCCTACGATGCTCACGCTGTCCGCAACTTGCCTTATGCGGCGGGCTATGCCACAGCGTTCGGACTGCCGCATGACGAAGCACTCAGGGCCATTACCCTGAATCCGGCGGAAATCTGGGGTGTGGCGGATCAGTTGGGCTCGCTCGATGCGGGAAAGACGGCCAACGTGGTGGTAGCCGACGGCGATCCACTGGACGTCAAGACGGATGTGAAGAGAATTTTCATCGCCGGACGTCAGGTTCCGATGACCAGCCGGCAGACGGTGCTGCGGGACCGATATTCTGCCAAGTAGTCGTTCATTGCCGCGTGGGGCGGACACTTTGGTCCGCCCCACTTTGCTCCCCTCAGAGTTCGTGACTTTTTTGAATTTATGACCAGTTTGTCGTCGTAACTATTTTGTTTGCAACCTCGATTTTTGACGACATCAAAAAAGTCACAAACTCTCAGGAGAGTGCCGGCTGCGTTGACCGCTTGCAGGGGCCGCAGTAGCATCTTCCTTAGCTCGCTTCGCGGGCTTTACAGCAATTCGCAAGGGCCAGTACACTACTCGTTCCCTTTAAACTTCCAGGAGGTGGGATTCATATGGCTGCTGAAGAAAAGAAAGAGATTGTGGAGAAAGTGAAACAGATCATCTCCGAGCAGTTGGGCGTGGATGAAAACGAAGTCACTCCCAGCGCGTCGTTCGTGGATGACCTGGGCGCGGATTCACTGGACCAGGTTGAGCTGGTCATGGCCCTCGAGGAGCACTTCGGAGTCGAGATTCCGGACGAGGATGCGGAGAAGCTCCGTACCGTGCAGGATGCCATCGGCTACATCGACAAGCACGCGAAAGTGGGCAAGTAAGCACCTTACCCTCTGTCTGCCGCGGCTAAGCTGCTAGGGGTCCTTCGACTCCATCAGTTCATTCGCAAGCGAATGAACTGACTGCGCTCAGGATGACACTAGCGGCAGAGCTGTTGGCGAAGAATTCACGCGAGGAGAACCGATGGCAGCCGCTGACGACAAAGTGAAACAGATCATCGTGGAACAGCTGGGTGTGGACGAAGGCGAAGTGACCTCGAACGCGTCTTTCGTGGACGACCTGGGCGCCGACTCGCTGGATACTGTCGAACTGGTGATGGCCTTTGAGGAAGCTTTCGAGATCGAAATCCCCGATGAGGACGCGGAAAAAATCCGCACCGTGCAGGACGCCGTCGACTACATCGGCAAGCACGCGAAAGGCGGGAAGTAGTTGGGACGAAGGGTTGTAGTCACCGGAATCGGCCTGATTTGTGGAGTGGGCAACACTACGGAAGAAGTGTGGAAGAACCTGCTCGCAGGCAAGAGTGGCGTGGCCCGCATCAGCGAAGCGATCAAGTCGGGTTCATTTAAAGAAGAAGACCTGCCAAAGTTTGCCTGCCAGATTGCCGCTGAAGTCAAGAATTTCGATCCCCTGCAATTCATCGAGAAGAAAGAACTGAAGAAGATGGGACGCTTCATTCACCTGGCCCTGGCGGCGGCGGATGAGGCCATGAAAGCCTCGGGCCTGCAGGTCACGCCCGAGATTTCGGATCGCGTCGGAGTCCACATCGGATCCGGCATCGGCGGGTTCGATGTAATCGAGCGCGAACATATCAGCCTGCTGAGTGGTGGGCCGCGCAAGATCTCTCCATTTTTCATTCCCGCTGCGATCGTCAACTTGGCGGCGGGCCATGTCAGCATCCGTTATCATGCCCGTGGGCCAAACGAGGCCACCTGCACAGCCTGCACCTCCAGCGCTCATTCCATCGGGGATGCCTACAAGATCATTTCTCGCTGCGACGCCGACGTCATGATTGCCGGTGGTACCGAAGCAGCGATCACGCCGATGGGAGTGGGCGGGTTTGCCGCCATGCGCGCGCTCTCGACCCGGAATGACGATCCCGAAAAGGCCAGCCGTCCATGGGATTCGGGGCGCGACGGATTTGTGATTGGCGAGGGCGCGGGCATTCTGGTGCTGGAAGAATTGGAATTTGCCCGCCGCCGCGGGGCGCACATCATGGCCGAAATCATGGGCTACGGAATGAGTGGCGACGCCTTCCACATCACCCAGCCGGCCGAGAATGGCGACGGTGCCTACCGCGTCATGTCGAACACGCTTAGAGACGCCAAGGTGCTGCCCGAGCAGGTCCAGTACATCAACGCCCATGGGACCTCGACCGATATTGGCGACAAGCTCGAGACCGTCGCCATCAAGCGGGCATTCGGCGAACATGCATACAAACTGGCCGTAAGTTCGACCAAGTCCATGACCGGACATCTGCTGGGCGGAGCCGGTGGACTCGAAGCCGGGCATTACCCTGCTGGCGCTGCGCGACCAGATCCTGCCGCCCACAATCAATCTGGAGAATCCCGAACCCGACTGCGATCTGGATTACGTTCCCAACCACGCGCGGAAAGCCGACGTGGAGTTCGCTATGTCGAATTCGTTCGGATTCGGCGGGACCAACGGCGCGCTGCTATTCCGTCGTTGGCAAGAGTAGGCCGTACTGACGCACTCCGAGAACCTTCTTCCGAGCACAGGTCAAAAATTCATGACAACGAAATTAGGCAAACCAATGATGATCTTGGTTGCCGGTCCCTACCGCTCCGGCACGAACGACGATCCGGCCTTGATCAAGAAGAACGTTGAGGAGATGGAGTCGTACGCGCTGCCTATCTTCAGAGCCGGGCACATCCCAATTCTGGGTGAGTGGCTGGCGCTCCCGCTGGTTGAGCTGGCCGGGTCCAGGAAGATCGGCGACGAAGCCTTCAACGAGATCTTCCATCCCATCGCGGTTCGACTTCTGGAGAAGTGTGAGGCGGTACTTCGAGTGGGAGGCCCGTCGGCCGGTGCTGATGAAATGGTGCGTGTCGGTCGCGCTCTAGGGCTGAAAATCTACACCACACCGTCTGAAATTCCGGAGGCGGAATGACCGCTGACAGGCGATCGGTGTGCGCCCTGAGCGCCTCCCGGCAAAACGCCCTTTGCTTAGATATCTCTCATGAAGCCGTCTGCCCCTCGCTGATCTAACCCCAGTAGAAACTTAGCCTTGCGAGCCAAAACGGGCCATCGTCCGTCCATTTCCGGTAATGACACCTTGGTACCCGTATATTGGCCTTCTATCCCTTTGCCAAGCGTCGCGAGGGGGGCGAGAATAGTGTTTAGAGAATTCCCCAAACGCCATGCAAAAATCGTCCGGAATCGTTGTCGCGCCACCCCCTCGCAGCAGAAAAAGTTCCGCCAGAGTCGCCCTGGTTGATATCAAAGAACCCGCCCGCGCTTTGCTGGCGGACTGCTTCAAGCAATTTGGAATTGAGGCCGTGGTGTTGACCGGAAATGTGCGGGAGCAGTTGCAACGCGAAAAGCTCGAAGCCTGCGTGGTACATCTGGCGCCGGAAGCGGTGCCGGTGATGGAATCGGTGCGCACATCAGCCTCAAACAACCGCATGGTGCTTTATGGGCTCGGAGGCAGTGCCCAGGAGGCGATGAAGTTTTCGAAGTACGGCGTGAACGCCGTTTTCCACGAGCCGCTCGAACGTCAAGCGGCGCTCAAACTGGTACGGGCCACCCAGATGCTGGTACTGCACGAATTCCGCCGCTATATACGCATTCCGATCATTACCGAAATTGCTATGGTAACGGGCGACAACCGGCGCTTCACGGCGACCAGCAAAGAGATCAGTACGGGCGGGATGTCGGTCAAGAGCCCCGAGGAAGTTTCGATCGGAATGGAGTTGGAGGTCTCGTTCGCTCTGTTGACTCTGCCTCGCATCTGGGTGCGGGCCCAGGTCAGCTGGCGGAAACCAGACAAGACTTTTGGCGTTCGCTTCGACAGCAAGGACGAGCGCCGCTTGCGCATCAAGGAGTGGATCGAGGCTTACCTGGAGAATTAGGAGAGTCCGTTTCGCCCTAGCCACCCGACAAAGCTGTCGTCCTGAGCGCAGTCTTTCGTCCCGCGAATCAGGACGAAAGCTAGCGAAGGACCTCTGCATTCCTCGCCACCTCCGTACAGCGGCTGCTCAAATCCAGCGTGAAGACGTACGCAAATCTGGCAGGGGTTAGGCGCCGCCATCGTCCGGAATGCATTGGGCCCCTCCTCAGGATGGCAGCGTGTGGGGAGCGCCCTTTTGGTATCTCTGCAGCTGCATGTAAAATCATAGCGACACCATGGCAGCCAGCTCCCAACTCGTACAGATCGAGCTCAGTCCTCCCGTCCGACAGCCCAAGCCGGAGTGGCTTCGGGCCAGGGCCCCGGTCGGCGAAAATTTCCACAACCTCAAGAAGCTGGCCCGTGGCCTGGGATTGCACACGGTTTGCGAGTCGGCGCAGTGTCCCAATATCGGCGAGTGCTGGAACCATCGCACTGCCACTTTCATGCTGCTGGGCGATATCTGCACCCGGCGCTGCGGATTTTGCGCCGTGCCCAAGGGCAAGCCTGGGCCCATCGAGTGGGATGAGCCTCGTCGCGTGGCCGAAGCCGTTGCCACGCTCGGATTGAAGCACACCGTGGTCACCAGCGTGAATCGCGATGACGACAACCTTGGCGGTGCCCGCATCTTCGCCGAAACCATCCGCCAGATTCGCGAGTTAGTTCCGGATTGCCGAGTGGAAGTGCTCATCCCTGATTTCCAGGGTCTTGATGAAGCTTTGAAAATTGTCCTCGACGCGCAGCCTGATGTTTTGAACCACAACACCGAGACGGTGCCGCGCCTCTACCGCTCAGTTCGTTCGGGCGCGCGCTACGAGCGTACCCTGCGATTGCTGGAGAATGCGAAGACATTCGCGCCGGCGACGGTGACGAAATCCGGCGTGATGGTAGGCCTCGGCGAAACTGTTGACGAACTTGTGGAAGTCTTCCGCGACCTGGGCTCGCGCGGTGTGGATATACTTACTGTCGGACAATACTTGCGGCCCTCACGCGATCATCTCCCTATCTCCCGTTTCTACACGCCGGATGAGTTCGTCTATCTGAAAAAGGAAGCGTTGCGCTCCGGTTTCCGCCACGTGGAATCCGGACCGTTGGTGCGTTCCAGCTATCACGCCCACGAGCAGGCGGAAGCAACCAGGACCGTGTAGGCGCGAGCGTCCCGCTCGCGCCGTACTCCATCCATAAAATTGGAAATGGTACGCAGTGCGGCTAAGGGCAGGATGCCTTCAGGACAGCCGGCAGGAGGCCGGCGCTACAAGATGCTAGGGCGCGATGGCGCTGCCGCACGAGCCAGGGCGCTCGCGCCCATTAACGAAGGCTTAGAAGACTTTGAAGTGGATGGTCAGATACTTCTTGGGATTCTCCCGGATATTTTTCACCAGGCCCCGGGTCTCGATCAGCATCTGGTCGGCGTTGTTATAGAGAGACGGATCATGCAGCAGTTTCCCGGCTGAGCCTTCGCCCGCTTCCAGGCGATCGGAGATCGCGGAGAGTTTGTCCATCGTGTCCTTCAGCTTGCGGGCAAATTCTTCGTCCTTCGCCAGCATGCCGATGGGGCCCTTGCCGGCGTTTATGTCGTCCGTAAGCTTCTTCGCGTTGGCGATGGTGGCATTGGCATTGTCATAGAGTACCGGATCTTTAAGAAATTTCCCGGCGCTGCCTTTGCCTGCATTGATGTCATCAATCACCAGGTTCAGCTTGTCCACCGTGGCGTTGGCTTTCTGGTACAACTCCTCGTTGGAAAACAGCTTGCCCAGCGTGCCCTTGCCCTGAGCTACCTGGTTCACCAGTCCCTGGAATTCGTTCACAGTCGCGTTCAGCCGGTCGTAGAGCGTGGGATCGTATAACAACTTGCCGACCGAGCCCTGTCCGCTCTCGACGAAGGCGACGATACGATCCAGGCGCTTCAGCAAGGCATCCATGTTCTGCAGCGTGCCCTGGCCGGAGCGCACCATGTCGCTGAAGTCCGGAACTTCGCGGCTGGGCAGTACATCTCCATCCTGCGCTTGCGGACCCTTGGATTGCGAGCTGTCTATGTCAATGTAGGTTTCCCCGAGCACGCCGGCAGTTGAAAGCAAAGTGAGAGAGTCTTTGCGAAGGTTGAAGAGGTAACGGGTGCTCACCTTCATCGTGACTTCTACCGGGGTGAGTTGCTTCGTCCGGTCCCGCACCACCATGATCTTGGTTACGTTGCCGATATCCACTCCCGCCAAACGCACCGGCGCGCCCTCGCGCAATCCATTAGCGTTGTCGAAATATGACCTCAATTGGATTTTGGAAGTGAACAGGCCGCCCGTACCGCTCATGAGGAAAATCAGCAGGCCGAGAGTGACACTGGCCGCCAGTACCGTGAGCCCCACCTTCAGTTGAGACCACTTCAACTGCTTCTGGCTAGGCACGCATTCTCCCGAGCAAAGGTTATTCGACTGTTAGCCCAGAATCATAGCAGACCGCAAGTCGACTTCATCCGATTCTGTGCGCCGGACGAAGCGTTGTAGTCAGCAGGAGAGCGACCAGATAGGCCGCGGCTCCGGTTGCCAAGGTGACATTCAATCCCAACTGGATGGCGATGATGATGGCCAGGACCGAGCCCAGGACGCTCGATGCTGCGTTCATCGCCCATGCCCATTCCACCAGACTTCCGCCGGTGTCGTCGGCTGGCGGGACCGGCGACTCAGTTGGGCTGCCGCTCGCCAACGCTCGCAGACCGGTAGGAAACGGCATGCCCATGGCGAAGCCCAACGGCACCAGCAGCCCCGCACTGACTAGCAGTTTTACGATGAAGGGCAAGCCCACCAGCCGTTCCAGCAGGCCTGGCAGGACCGCGACATAGAGCAGCAAGGCTGCGGCAATCAGCACCAGGGGCAGCCATATCCGGTTGGTGTCCGGCAACCACCACCGGGAAGCCATGCTGCCAGCGCCGCTCGACAGCAGAAGCAGGAACACTACGACCGTCAACGCGTACACGGGATGACCCAGGAACAGGACGAAGCGCTGGATGAAAGCGATCTCCACCAGAATGTATCCCAGCCCGACGGCGATGAAGTAGAGCAGGCGCAGCGGACGCGGTTGCTGGCCTCGAGCCCCCCGAGCCAGGGGAAGAACCAGAAACAGCAGCACGGCCAGGAGCGAGATGGCCAGGACCATCCCAAGCACGGCCACGCCCAGGTTCACTTTCCAGTCGATCCCCTGCATCAGCGACTTCGGATGCAGGATCTGTCCGAGCTTCAAAGTGAAGAAGAAGAACGGAGCGTTGTCGGTCACCGGAGACACGTCGTACGGGTAACGCGCCGCAAAATATTTCGGATGGTTCGACTGAATCAGCTGGGTGAAGGAATCGGCGCTGGCGGAATAGTGTTCCTGCTGCCCGCTGACCGCGGACACTGCCGGATCCGGCGGAGCGTAGAGCTGAAACAATCTGTGATGAGTTGCCAGATGTTGCTGCACCCGGCTCATTTCATCGGAGGTGAAGGCCGAGCGTTTGGCCAGTACGACCACTGGAATTCCGTCGGCATCGAGATGTCCCTCCGAAACGACGATGAAGTTGCCGGCGGGGTTCGCCACACCCATTTCATGGAGGGCTTGCATGGCGACCGAAACGACACGCAGGGCTTCGCGAGGCTGCTGAAACTCCCAGCGGGTGATGGCGATCATGCCATCCGGTTTCAGGTGTTCGAAGTATTCACGAAACGCTTCGACCGTGTACAGGCTGTTTTCGCTCAGCGCGAAGGCGCCCGCCGCAGTGGAGGCCCAGGTATCCACCAGTGTCATTTGCACGACGTCGAACTGCTGCTTTGCACTGCGCACGAACGATCGGCCGTCGGTGACGTGAATGTGTACTTCCGGCCGCTCATAGAGGTGAAAGGTGTAGTCAGCGTAGCGGCCGCGCATGATGGTGTCGGCAATGATGGAATTGATTTCAATTCCCGTAACGCTCCGACTGCCGCTGCCCACCGCGCGCAACACGTCCACGCCGCCGCCTGGGCCGATAATGGCGTAGTCTCCGTGCGGGCGCAGTACATTGGCCAGCGCCGGCGGCGCTGACATCAAATTTCTCTCCCAGGGGCCCTCCCAATGATTGGGATCAACGTTCATCAGATAAGTGGACGCGTCGGCATCAATGACGATCGCCTTGCCCTTGCCCTGAGTATCCACTTCGACGCGCGAGATGGCATTCCAGCGCGCGAACTCGACCCAGGCGGAATCGCGGAATCCGCCCTTGGCGTAAACAATGTCGAACAGTTTGCCGGAGTAGTTGATGGCAATGAGGACCAGCACGAATAGCGCGCGTCCAGCGGCAGACTTTTGCGCGCGGCTGTCGACGCCCCAGATCGTTCCTGCCACGGCCATGCACACGGCGGTAAAGAAAACCGTGTTCGGGCCGCCGAGCCAGTTGAGCAGCGGAACAATGGCCAGACATGCGAGCGCTCCCCCTGCCAGATCAGCGGCATAAAGCGGAGAAACGTGCCGGGCCTCGCGTGCGAACACGACGGAGAATTCCACCCCGGTGATAAAGAAGGGAACGGCTGAAGCCAGATAGATCGCCGTGAGTCGAAGAAAATTTGCCTTCGAAATATCGAGCGAGACCGGAATGCGCAGGACGATCACCAGCACCACGGGAACGATCAGGGCGTTGATCGAACATAGCCGGGAGACCAAGGCGCGGGTTTCGAACCGCGCCAACTGGCTCTTTCTCAAGTGCGCGAACACGCCCCCGGCGCCGAGACCGAGCAAGGCAATCGAAATGGCCAGAAATGCGAAGTGGTAGAACAGCACCACGGAAAACAGCCGGGTCAGAGCCAATTCAAGCAGCAGGGCGGCAAAGCTGCACAGCGCAATGCCGCACAGCATCGCGCGATTCGGAGCCCGGTCTGCGTTGGTAACTGGGGTCAGAAGGGATGGCTCACTCATTGCGAAAGGTTTGCCCGGAACGGGGCCAGTCTAACAGAAGCGGCAAAGCAACTCTGGCACTTCAAGTTTCCAGAATCACTTGCGCGATCGCTTGCTCCGCGGTGTGCGAGAGCGAAAGCGCAACATGGACCGCCCCCAGCCGCGCAGCAAACTCTGCCGCCTTGCCATGGAAAGTGATGGTGGGGCGTCCTCCGGGCTGGCGTGAGACCTCGATGTCGCGCCAACGCACGCCGTGGCTCCAGCCAGTGCCCAGGGCCTTCATTCCGGCTTCCTTGGCGGCGAAGCGGGCAGCGTAGCGCTCCACGCGATTTGCCTTGGAATCGCAATAGCGGATTTCGCCTTCGGTGAACACGCGGTGGATGAAGCGGTCGCCGTAGCGGGCCAGGGCTTGCGCGATGCGAGAAACCTCGGCAATGTCGATTCCGGTGCCGACAATCATGAGCAGATACGTTAGCATCTTGGCGATTGAAACTGCCACCGCAAGGTGGTTCGTTGTGACTACAGCGGCGTTTCCTGCCGATGATGCCGTATCTCCATCGCAATCGCCACCACCAGCGCGGCTGCTCCCCCCAGAATGGCGGCGGGAAAGGCGATCTCCCGGTACGCGATGGTCAAATTGGGTTGGGTGCCTCGCACCGCGGCGGTGACCACGAGCCCTAGGATTCCCAGCAGCAGGCACACCGCAAACGAAAGCAGTGCCAGCAGAAACGTCACCAGGATTACGCGCAGCGGGGCCAGGAACCACCGAACCGGCGCGGACGGAACTTTGCCGGACAGCATACCTCGATTGTAGCTCCGCCCTCCCTTCGAATCCCTCGGGATGAGCAGTTGTCTCGCGGTGCGCTAGAATACTCCCCATGCCGCAGGCTGCGCCGCCAATTACGCGTCCCCCGGCGGAGGTCGTTCGCTCGACCCCCGTCTCGCAAGCTCCGAATGGAATCTGTTACGCCGCTTCGGGAGAGATCACTGTCCCGGAAGCCGACCTGGAGCGCATGGTGTCGGCCGTGCCTGACGCCGCCGCGGCCGGCTCTGAAGCGCAAGGCCTACTACTTTGTCCCCTTGACCGTGAACCAGGGAGACGAAACCGTCATCGCCGACCGCTATGACGTGGCGCTGAGCGACAATGCGGTCTGCCATCGCAATCTCGACCTGGGCGATTCGCAGTGCGTGTTTATTTCCACCCGGCTAATGGACGACAAGTTCTCGGTGGCTTTTGAGTTCTATATCAACGTAGGCCACGCCGTGGTGGAGCGGGCCGGCGTCTCGCAGGCCTTCGCCGACCTGGTATGGAAGCAAGTGCAGAACAAGGCGCGCGGCGAGACCTCGCTGGACGCCTGGGAGTCGCGCAAGCTGGCGACTGATGGCGGTCCGGACGCAGAGAAGTACAAGAACGAATATTTTGCGGCCAGCTTTTCTGACGCCATCTCCATCTATCTGCTGTCGCTCTTTATTGATGTGGATTACTACGATCTGCGCGAGCGCGACTACCCGTTGCTGGCGCCGGCGCAGATGGCGGAGCGATTGAAGAAGGTAGCGGAGTTGTTTCCGGCGAATCCGGGGTTTGAGTTCACGATTTACTACAAGCGGCGAACGTAAAGGCGAGCCACGGACTTGCGCGGAGCTTACCTCAAAGAGCGCCAAGCTCTGTGTCCTCCGTGTCCTCTGTGGTTAAATTCATCACGCCATGACTGTCACCGTCCGCTCCTTCGCGAAGATCAACCTCGGCCTTTCTATTGGGGGATTGCGTCCGGACGGATTCCACGATTTGCGGACGATTTATCAGACGATCGCTTTGCACGACATCATTCGCGTGCAGGTCGGACGGTGGGCCGGTATTGAGATTCGGTGTGAAGATCCCCGCGTTCCCGCAGATTCATCGAACACCTGCTATCGCATCGCGGAGCGTGCCATGCATGCCCTCGGGGCCAGTGGACGTGTGACCATCACCATTGATAAGCGATTGCCGGTGCAGGGCGGCCTGGGAGCAGGTTCCGGAAATGCGGTGGCTGCACTGCTGGCGATCGAACGGGCGCTCAAGAAAGAATTGCCGGGGGCGGAAAGGCTGCGCATCGCGTCGGAGGTCGGCTCGGACCTGCCTTTGTTCCTAGTGGGCGGGACGGTGCTCGGGGTCGGGCGGGGGGAAGAGGTGTATCCGCTGCCAGATCTGCCTTCCGTCTGCTGCGTGGTGGCCACGCCGGAGATTGGGGTCTCGACACCCGCGGCATTTGCGGATTGGGACCGGATGATTGCAGGGGAAGGGCACGACCGGGGAGGACACGACTTCAGTCGTGCAGCGGCTTTAGCCACTAAGGAAACAGCCAAGCTTCGCTTGGCCCGGCCGGGTCGAGGACCCGGCTCCACACGGCCCGTAGAGGGTTCGAAATTGACGGGCCCCCAGCCCTCCGATAGAATGATTCAGTTCGGTCGCGCGGTTTCTGCGTGGCTGAGTGGTCAACCCGTATCCGGTGTCCCTGTGAGTAAAGGCAGGGGCCGGGCCGAGACCTCTCTTCTCGACCTTGTCCGTACCGGGATCGAAAACGACTTTGAACAGGTCGTCTTTCCTAAGTATCCCGAATTGCGCGAGCTCAAGAGTGTGCTCGAATGTGCGGGGGCGTTTTATGCCTCGCTTTCGGGGTCCGGTTCAGCGATTTATGGGTTATTTCGGTCGCGGGCGGCGGGCCAGAAAGCGGCGGCCAGGTTGCGGCGTGACGGCATACCGGCGGTGGCCACCACTACCCTGACGCGACGGCAGTATTGGAGAAAGTTTCCAGTTTCCGGTTTCTAGTTTCCAGAGGATAATGCGGGCACAGGTTTTACCTGAAAACAGAAACTTGAAATTGACTTACTGGGCCGTCGACTAATGGTAGGTCAAGTGCCTTTGGAGCACTTTGTCTAGGTTCGAATCCTAGCGGCCCAGCCAGAGACCAGCTTTCAGCTGTCAGCCTTCAGTTCTCAGCTTTTGCGAGGGAGCGGGCGGCGTAGGCTGAGAGCTGACAGCTGAAAGCTGAGAGCTAAAACATGGCAACTCTTGCGACAGCGACCGAAAAGAAGGCCCAGATGAACGCCGACGAGAAACCTGAGCGCAAGCCCCAGCGCTCCCGGGTGGACGACAAGTTCAAGATCTTCTGTGGCACGGCCAACGAACCGCTGTGCGATGAGGTCTGCGCGTTTCTCGGGTTGACGCGCGGGCAGGCGCAGGTCACGCGCTTCAGCGACGGCGAGGCTTACGTTCAGATTCAGGAGAACGTGCGAGGCGCGGATGTATTCGTGCTTCAGCCGACTTGCCATCCGGTGGACGAACACTTGATGGAGTTGCTGTTGATGATTGATGCGCTGAAGCGGGCGTCGGCCCGGCGCATCACTTCGGTGATCCCGTACTTCGGCTATGCACGGCAGGACCGCAAGGACAAGCCGCGGGTGCCGATTTCGTCCAAGCTAGTGGCCGATCTGTTGACCACGGCCGGCGCCGATCGGGCCTTGATCGTGGATTTGCACGCGCCGCAGTTGCAGGGATTTTTTAACATTCCGGTGGACCATCTGTTTGCGTCGCCGGTTTTGGTGGACTACTTCAAGCGGCTGAATTTGCCGAATCTGACGGTGGTCTCCCCGGACGCGGGTGGTGTGGAACGCGCGCGATTTTTTGCGAAGAAAATGGATTCAGCCCTGGCCATCGTCGACAAGCGCCGCCTGGAGATGAATGTGGCAGAAATCATGAACGTCATCGGCGACGTCAACGGGCGTACTTGCCTGATCATCGATGACTTGATCGACACAGCGGGAACTCTGGTGAAAACCGCCAGCGCACTTATGGAGAACGGCGCCAGCAAAGTTTTTGCCTGCGCTTCGCACCCGGTGCTCTCCGGTCCGGCGGTGGAGAACCTTTCGCAATCCTGCATTTCTGAAGTAGTCGTAACGAATACTATACCGCTGAGCGAAGCCGCTGCCCGGGAGCCGAAAATCAAGGTGCTTACCATCGCTGGTTTGATCGGACGCGCGATCCAGTCGATTCACGAAGAGACGTCCGTCAGCAGATTGTTCTTATAGGACCTAAATTTATGGCAACAGCAACTGAAAGCAATGTTTTAGAAGCGCAACCGCGAACCCCGGGCAACAAGAATGTCGCCCGCCGGGTGCGTATGGGCGGCAAGATCCCCGGTGTCCTCTATGGCGCCGGCAAGCAGTCATTGACAGTGACGCTCGATCCGCGCCAAGTCACGCGTATTCTGCACTCCGCGACTGGGCACAACACCATTTTCGATCTGGCGGTCGAAGGCGGCGAGCGCACCAAGGCCATGATCGTGGACTGGCAGTATGAGCCCATCAAGAGCCATCTCCTGCATATCGATCTCAAGCGCATCGCCATGGACCAGAAGTTGACGGTCAGCGTGCCGATCGTGCTCAAGGGAGAAGCTGCCGGAGTGAAACAGCAGGGCGGAATCCTGGAGCAGATTCTGCGCGAAGTGGAAGTCGAGTGCTTGCCGGGCGACATTCCGAGCGCCATTGAAGCGGACGTCAGCGAATTGGTGTTCGGCAAGGTTCTGCGGGTCTCGGACCTGACGCACGACGAGAAGAAGATCCACTTCATTACCGACGCGAACCAGCCCGTGGCCCACATCACCACGGTCAAGGAAGAAGTGGCGCCGGCCGCAGATGCGGTTGCCGCGGACGCCGCTGCTGCCCCGGCCGAGCCCGAAGTCATCAAGAAGGGCAAGCAGGAAGTCGAAGGCGAAGAGGGAACAGAAACTGCCGAGAAGCCGGAGAAGCCCGAGAAGCCCGAGAAGAAAGAGAAGAAATAATTGGGCGTTGGCAAGACTGTGTAGGGACGGGTCTTTGATCTGTCCGATCGAGGATCTGTCCGGTCGGGCGAAGCCCGACAGTGGTTTGTGGTCGAGTTCGGGCGCGTAAACCGTCGAGCTTCGCTCCACTGGACAGCCGAGGGCGGCTGGCCCCACGGGGCTCGGTGAGGGAGCGGATTGATCAGGCGTGAAACTGATTGTCGGGTTGGGCAATCCGGGCATTGAATACCAGTTCACGCCGCATAATCTGGGATTCCTCACCATCGACCGTATCGCGGATGACTGCGGCGTGGAAGTGAGAAATCGCCAGTGTCGTGCGCTCACGGCCCGTGCGGCGATGGGCGACGAGCAGGTCCTGCTGGCCAAGCCTGAGACCTTCATGAACTTGAGCGGCACGTCGGTTCGTGAACTGGTGGCCAAGCACGAGATCAGGCCGGAGACGGACCTCATCGTGATTTACGACGAACTGGACTTGCCGCTGGGCACGATCCGTATCCGGCAGCGGGGCAGCTCGGCGGGCCACAATGGCATGAAGTCGATCATTGGGGCGCTGGGCACACAGGAGTTTTTGCGGATCCGGCTGGGAGTTTCGCCGGAGCGAAAGATCGCGGATGGCGTGAAGTTCGTGCTGACTCCATTTCGCAAGTCGCAACTGAAGAAAGTGGACGAAGTGCTGGACAGCGCCGCTGAAGCGGTAAGCCTGATTTTGAAGGAAGGTCCGGCTGCGGCCATGAACCGCTTCAACCGGAAGGCAGAGCCCGAAGAGAAGTAGCCTCGGATTTACACGGATGAGCGCGGATTCGAATTTTGATTTGCCATGATTCGTGAGAATCCGTGGCGGATGAAAGATGGAGAGAGAAATGAATCGCACTTATGAGTTGATGTTTATCGTCCGCCCCGACATGGTGGAAGAAGAACAGGACAAACTGATTTCGACGCTCGAGACCGCAGTAACCTCGTCAGGCGGAAACGTAAAGAGCGTGGAAAAAATGGGCAAGCGCCGCCTGGCCTACATGGTTCGCAGGTTTCACGACGGCATTTATGTCCTGCTGACGGTAGAAGGTGGCGGTGGTTTGATTCACGAACTGGAGCGCCGCCTGCGCGTCACCGAACCGGTGATCAAGTTCATCACCGTGCGCATCGATGAAGAGCAAAAGCGTCTGGATAAGATCAAGGCGATCCGCGACGCCAAGCGCAAAACCCCGCCACCCGCCCCGGTCACAGAAGCCGGCGGAGAGACGGCAGCGGTCACAGCGTAACCCAGTCGTCGGTCTTCAGCAAGATCGGTGACAACTGGTTTGCTGACGACTGATGACCGAAGACTGACGACTGATTTTAAGGAGCATCATGCCTGAAGAAATTAGAGCGACAACGGCAGCAAGTTCTGGTGGGGAGCGTCCGGCGGGTGGAGATCGGCCTTCCGGGGATCGGCCGTCTGGCGATCGGCCTTCGTTTGGCGATCGCGAACGGCGTCCTCCCCGTCCCGGCGGGCCGGGTGGTGGCCGCGAAGGTGGACGCAAGTATTTTCGGCGCAAGAAGGTTTGCAAATTCTGCGTGGAGAAAATTGAGGCCATCAATTACAAAGACGTCCGGCTGCTGGCGCAATTCGTGGCGGAGAGCGGCAAGATTGTCCCGCGGCGTTTGACCGGAGTGTGCACACCGCACCAGCGACGTTTGTCCCTGGCCATCAAGCAGGCGCGGAATATCGCGCTGCTGCCGTTTGCCGGACGCGCATCGTAAAAGAACCGGCCCGGATTTTCCGGATCTTCACGGATTTTTTTATTCCCTGATCTGGATCCGTGAGAGTCCGTGGCGAAAAGAATTTCTAAGGGAGTCATTCCATGGAAGTCATCTTGAAGGAAGATGTGCCCAAGCTGGGCTCACGCGGCGACTTGGTGAAAGTTGCCGAAGGTTTTGGACGCAACTATCTGCTGCCCCACAAGCTCGCCATTGAGGCCTCGAGAGGCAACAAGGCCGTTATCGAGCAGATGAAAGCTGCTGCCGTCCGGCGCTCTGCCAAGGAAAAGACCGGCGCCGAGGCTCTGGCCAAACAGTTCGAAGGCGTGTCGGTTTCCTTCCGGCGGCGCTCGGGCGAAAACGATCAGCTGTTCGGCTCAGTTACCTCCGGCGACATCGCGGACGCGCTGGCGAAGAAGGGCTTTGACGTGGACCGCCGGAAGATTCAGATCCACGAGCCGCTCAAGACCATGGGCGAATTCACCGTGCCGATCAAGCTGCACAAGGACGTGACCACTCATCTGAGAGTGGTCATAGAGAAGGAAGCAGCGGAATAAGTACGCGTCTACGGCGGCGTAGCTTTTCGCTGTTTTTCTTGCCGCCTTTTGCGGTGTCATTGCGTACCTTTGCGGTTACAGCTTTTGATCTCTCCCGCAATCAAAATCTTAACCGCAAAGGCCGCAAAGAACTGCCGCAAAGAACGCAAAGAATGCCTTTCCTGAGGCGCCTTGATGGGTTGGTTTTTCCTCTTCTTCCTGGTCTCTGGATTCTGCAGCATCCTCTACGAAATCGTCTGGCTCCGGCTGTCCATGGCGCAGTTCGGCGTCACTACAGCGCTGGTCTCCATCGTACTTTCCATGTTCATGGCCGGGCTCGGCTTGGGCTCGTGGGGAGCGGGTTACGCCATCCGGCGTTACGGAGAACATATCAGGATTCCCGCGCTGCCCATCTACGCGTTCGCCGAGTTGCTGATCGGGCTCTCCGCGCTGGCTGTACCCGCCGAACTGTCCTGGGGACGACACTTGCTGGAGCGCGCTGAAATTTCCTCGTCGTCGGCCTACTACTTCTTCTCCGGCGCGTGGGTGGCCCTGACACTGATTCCGTGGTGCGCTTGTATGGGGGCTACGATTCCGCTGGCCATGCTGGCCATCAACAGGAGTTTTCAGCGGGAAGCCCACCGGTCCTTCAGCTTTCTTTACTTGGCGAATGTCTTGGGCGCGGTGGCGGGTGCGACCGTGCCTTTGCTGCTGATCGAAATCTACGGATTTCACGGCACACTCAGAATCGGTGCGATGCTGAATGGTCTGCTGTCTGTAATGGCCATGGGTTTGACCTTGCGGTCGTCGGCAAAAGGAAATGATCAGCGGTCTCCAGGAACTCCCGTGGATCGAGTATCCATCCGGCCGCTATCCGGCAACAAGCCACTGGTATTGCTTTTTCTCACCGGGCTTACAAGCATGGGCGCCGAAGTGGTGTGGATCCGTCAGTTCACTCCCTATCTCAGCACAGTGGTGTATGCCTTCGCGTCAATTCTGGGCGTATATCTCGCTGCGACGTTCGCGGGATCGCGAGTGTACCGCTACTGGAGCCGCACCCACGATCACGAAGGAGGACTGGTCTGGGGCGCGCTGGGATTTGTTGCGCTCCTGCCAGTGCTTACGGCCAGCCCTTTTTTGCAGGTGCCAAGTTTTTATCCGTCGCCGCTGCGGTTGGTCTTTGGCATCGGGCCGTTTTCGGCGATTTTGGGATTCGTAACTCCCATGCTGGTGGACCGCTGGTCGGGCGGCGATCCCGATCGGGCGGGCAAAGCTTATGCGGTCAACGTCGTGGGCTGCATCCTGGGGCCACTGGTCGCGGGATTCATCCTGCTGCCGTTGATGAGCGAACGTTGGGTGCTGTTCTCATTCGCGCTTCCCTGGTTGATGATCGGCCTGGTGCCTCGATGGTCGGTCGGACCCGAAAGAGCGGAGACCCAGACTTTGCAGCGCAAGCTGTCCTACGCGCTCGCGGCGCTGGCGGTTGTCGGCGTGCTTACCATCAAAGACCTCGAGCACCTGTTTGTGCCGTCTCAGGTCCTGCGCGACGACACGGCAACGGTGATTGCCACCGGAGACGGAATGAGCAAGCGGCTGCTAGTGAATGGGATCGGGATCACCCAATTGACTCCCGTCACCAAGATGATGGCGCACCTGCCGCTGGCCTTCCTCGAGCACACTCCGCGAAGCGCGCTGGTGGTGTGCTTCGGTATGGGCACGACCTATCGCTCGCTGCTTTCGTGGGACATCCAAACTACGGCTGTGGAGTTGGTGCCCAGCGTTCCGCGCCTGTTCCCCTACTTCCATTCCGATGGCCCGGAGTTGATGAGATCCCCCCAGTCCCGCGTAGTGATTGACGACGGCCGACGTTATCTTGAACGCACTTCGGAGCAATATGACGTCATCACCATTGACCCGCCGCCGCCGGTGGAAGCCGCGGGCACGAGTCTGCTGTATTCGAAAGAGTTCTACTCGATCATAGGGCGCAGGCTGGCGCCGGGCGGCATCCTGCAGCAATGGCTTCCCTCGGGAGACAATGTAGTGAAAGCCGCTGTCGCCCGGGCGTTGCAGGAATCTTTCCCTTATGTTCGCCTTTTTCGTGCGCTGGATGGAAAGGGTTTTCATTTCCTGGCGAGCAATCAACCGATAGTCTTACGGACACCGCGTGAACTGGCGGAGCGCCTGCCGGCCAGGGCGGCGCAGGACCTCGTCGAATGGGGCCCGGAAGCCGAGCCAGTGGGCCAGTTCGCCATCATTCTCAGCCGGGAGCTGGCGTTTAATCAGATGACTTCCGGCGCTCCCGCGGTCCCCGCGCTCCAGGACAATCGCCCGGAAAACGAATATTACCTGCTGCGCCGCAATCTGCCGGAACGCTGGATATCCCGTTTGGCAGTACCCCACTAAGCCCATGCACGGACAGGGCCAAACTCCTATAATCGATGCTCACGGTTCTTTTGCTGCCACGTCCATAGCTATGCAACCGGGAAGAACGGCAAGGCACCCGGCTTAGTCGAGGACAACTAAAGATGCCGGCCGAAGCATGGGCAGTACATCTAGCGGTTGGCGGGTGTTCGCATCCGGACGCAAATCGCGGGGTGGAACGAAACGACCATTCCCAGGACGCCCTGACTCGGGGCCAAATGGCTGGGCAAAGTTCAGCTCGTATTGATGACACGGTGCTGGTCCGCGAAGCGCAGCGCGGCAATCGCGCCGCCTTCGAGGAGCTAGTGCGACACTACGACCAGGCTGTCCTCCGCCTGGCCACGCACCTGACCGGGTCGGAACACGAGGCCCAGGACATTTATCAGGATGCCTTTCTGAAGGCGTACAAGAGCGTGGGGAATTTCCGCTTCGAGTGCTCCTTCTACACCTGGATCTACCGCATCGTGACCAATCTTTGTCTGGATCACTTGCGGAAGAAGCAGGTGCGAAAGGAAGACGCCCCGGTTGCGGTGGATGCTCAGGGCGAGGCTTACGATGTCCTGGCGCAGGTCCCCGACGCCAGGGCCGGTGCCAACCCCGAGCGCGACCTGATGAGGCGAGAGCTGGGAAAGCGCATCAACCATGCTCTGGACAAGCTGACGCCGCGCGAGCGGATGGTTTTTGAGCTGAAGCATTACCAGGGGCTGAAATTAAGGACTGTCGGCGAGATTTTGAATACGACGGAAGAAACGGCAAAAAATACTTTATTCCGGGCCACCCAAAAATTGCGTGGCTCTCTGGCGGATATGCGATGAAGAAGGTTGATGGAGGGACGGGCATCTCGCCCGTCCAGGCCGCTCGCGGGGCGGCAGAGAAAACAAATCAAAGGCGACGGGCAAGAGCGTCCGTCCTACACCTCCCCTGCGGAGGGGTGAAACTATGAAATGCGAATGGGTTCAGGAAAATATTCTGCTTCATATCTATAACGAGCTGCCTGACGACGCTCGTTATGAACTGGAGCAACACGTGGCGCGCTGCACGGATTGCGCGGCTGAACTGAAAGCAGCTCGGCAGCTTCATGCCACGCTCTCCCAATTCCCGGTGCAGGAGCCTTCTCCCAATCTGGTTACTGCGTCGCGCATGCGGCTGCAGGAAGAGCTCGAAACCACCGAGCAAGGCGGCTTCTGGCAGCGCCTGGTGTTTGACCCGGGTGCGTGGCTTCGTCCTATCAAGCTGGCTCCGGCCTTGGCGGCGGCAATCTTCATTGTGGGTTTTGCTGGCGGAATCGGGGCCACGTATCAAGTGATGAATGGCCGAAATCCGGTCGACCTTTCCGCCGCGGGCACTCCTACAGAATCTTCGATCACGGGTATCCAATCCATCTCGCAACAGCCTGGCTCATCCCAAATCAGCATCCGCTACAACACAGTTTCGACGCAAGAGGCGCAAGGGTCGCTCAACGATCAGCGCATCCAGCAGTTGCTGCTGTTCGCTACCCGGAACAACTACAACTCGGGCGTGCGGATGGATTCGGTTGATCTGTTGACTCAAACGCCCAACGATACCCGGGTGCGCGAGGCGCTGTTGTATGCCCTGCGCTATGACTCGAACCCCGGCGTGCGGCTGAAGGCGATCGAGGGACTGGGATCCTATGTAAAGAACGACCTCCGCGTGCGCGATGCCGTGCTGGAGGCTCTGGTGAACGATTCCAACCCCGGCTTGCGGACGCAGGCGCTGCATCTGCTCGAACCGGTCCGCGCCGACAGCAGCGTGCGCGTGGTGCTGCAAAAGCTGGCGGAGAACGATCAGAACCTTTACATCCGCACCCAGGCGCGCAATGTGCTTTCGCAGATGTCAGAAATTGATTGAGATGGATTGATTTAGGAACCACGTTCGGTGTGGAACAAAGAAATTGGAAGGTGAGAGTTGAAAAAGATCTCCAAAATCGTTGCGCTCCTGCTGCTGGTACTGCCCCTGGCGGTTGCACAGGAGGCGCGCCCCGAAGAACAGACCCGAGTCTATCAGGAAAACGGCAAGTGGTCGCGGCAGATCACCGGCTCCCTGGCGGCTGCAAGAAATCTGCGAGTGAAAGTGGACTCAGGCGTGGTGCGGGTTGCGGGCGGTTCGCAGCAGAACATCAGCTATGTGATCAGCAATCATTCGTATGCCTCGTCAGAAGAAAAGGCCCGCCGCGAATTCGAAGCTTACAAAATCAGCGTTTATGTCCGCGGAGACACAGCCTGGGTAACGGGCGAATGGGAAGGCAGCAAGCCACGCCGCTCCTCCAGCGAATTCATCATCAACGTTCCACGCGGAACTGATCTGGTTAAGGTGCAAACTGACGGCGGCGATCTCACTGCTACGCGGCATCGCTGGCCGGGTTGAAGGTGAAACTGGCGGGGGCAGCATTCACCTGGATGATATCGGCGGCATCATTAGTGCCGAAACCGGCGGCGGCAGCATTGACGTTGGAACCGTGGGCGGCGAGATCACGCTGCGCACCGGTGGCGGCGGCATCAAGGTGGAGTCGGCAAAAGGAAAAATCAACGCGGAAACCGGCGGCGGCAGCGTGCTGGTGGTTTCAGGCATGCAGGGCGCCGTGCTCGAAACCGGCGGCGGCAGCATTGAAGTGCAGCGCTGTTCCGGGCCGCTGAAAGTCACGACCGGTGGCGGCAGCATTGATCTGGGCGAGATTGCGGGCCCGGCAGAAATTGAAACCGGCGGCGGCAGCATCCGTCTTAGCTCGGCGACGGGAGCGGTGAAGGCTGAAACCGGCGGTGGCAGCATTACGCTCAACGGGGTACCTGCGGCGCGAGCCGAAACCGGAGCCGGCGGCATTGTGGCCAAGTTCGTTTCCGGAGCGGACCGCACGGATTCGGTGCTGGAGACTTCCGCCGGCGACATCACGGTTTATCTGGCGCCTACGCTGAACATTACGATTCGCGCGTCCATCGAACTGGCGAACGGCCATCGCATCCGCTCTGATTTTTCTGAGATTCGAGTTACGACTGAAGGGGGCGAGTGGGGACCGGGTACCGCCACCGCCGAGGGCAACTTGAACGGAGGCGGCCCGACGCTGAAGGTACGCACAACGACCGGAGACATCACCTTTCTCGCCAGCCGCTGAGCTTGGGTTTGATGGAGGCCGGGTGTCCCACCCGGCCTCCATCAAGAAAGAGGAGAAACGAACATGCGTAGATCAATCCTCGCCATACTGATTTTGCCGATGTTGGCCGCGGTTGCGACCGGAGGGCCAGCTGTGCTCGCAGGAGCCCTTCAGCGAGGCCTTCGGATACTCCAGCGAGGACTTCGGCGGCGGATCCTATCTCGGCGTTGACACTCGCGATGTTACCTCGGACCGCCTAGCCGATCTGAAGCTGAAGGAAGAACACGGCGTCGAGGTCACGCTGGTCGATCAGGATGCTCCCGCCGGCAAGGCCGGAGTCAAAGAGCACGACGTAATTCTCAGCCTGAACGGCAACCAGGTGGAGAGCGTGGAGCAGTTACGCCGCATGATCCGCGAAATTCCTCCCGGACGTTTGGTGACTCTCGGAATCAGCCGCGGTGGCCAGCCAGTCACCCTCAAGGCGCAACTGGCGGATCGTAAGAAGACCTTTGCGATGGGCGGACCGGGCAAGTCATTCAACTTCACCATGCCGGCGATACCCGCGATGCCGGCGATACCTGCGATGCCTGCCATGCCGTCGGTAAATGCCACTCCATTTGTTCCTGAGATGGACATGCCGGTCTCTATCGTCGTCGTGCACTCTTCCGCACGCAGCGGGTTGATGGTCGAAAACCTTACTCCCCAGCTGGGAGATTTCTTCGGCGCCAAAAATGGCAAGGGAGTGCTGGTGCGCTCCGTGGAGAAAGGCAGCCGCGCCGAGCAAGCCGGATTCCGGGCCGGCGACGTGATTGTGAAAGTCAACGGAGAATCCATCAGCGACAGCGGCGATTTTACGCACGCCATGCACGGCCGCAAGAGCAGCACAGTCACGGTCAGGATCATTCGGGAAAAGAAGGAACAAAACATCACGCTGACTGTGCCGGAACGCAACCAGTCGGAGCTGCTCGATACCGACGAGACTCTCGAGGCCCCTGAGGTTGACGCTGAAACTGTGATTGACCTGAGCGAGGTGCAATCCGAGATGGCCCGCGTGAGGCCTGAGATCGAGCGCGCCGTCCGTGAGGTCCAAAGAGCGAGACCCAGTATTGAGGAAGCCACTCAGGAACTGCGCGAGCATCAGGAAGAGCTAAAGCAGGAGATGCGCGAAGTGGAGCGCGAGCTCAAAGACCGGGAACAGGAAATGCAAAGGGAACAGAACCAGAAGGTGGTTCCCTGGCAGCCTCAGGCAGATATCTGAGGTTTATTTGTCTCCGTAGTATCCGTCCCGGGCCTGGACGACGAGATCTTTCTTGGTCGCGGCAACCTGAATCTTGTGGTATCCGGGTTCAAGCGGATTGGGTGTGTAGCCCAGACTGTACTGGTTGCGCAGCTCTTCCTGAATCTGAGAATAGATCTGGTTGACCGGCTCCTTCTTGGATACCTGAAACAAGCGCCCACCGGTTTCCCTGGAGATCCGCTCCAGCACTTTCTTGCCGTCGGCATGCTCTTCCGGGAACCTGCGCCCACCGCGACCCCCACCCATCCCGCCGCGGCCCATTCCCGGCCCGCCCATTCCAGGAATGCTGATGCCGGTCCGGCCGAAACCGCCGCCGCCGTTTCCGTAGGCCTCGTCATCCTTGAACAGGATCGAATAGACAATGGTATTGGCGCGTTGGGCGGACTCGATTGCCGTCTCAAGACTCTCCTTACTGCCCATGTCCACGCCGTCGGAGAGGACGATCAACGCCTTGCGGCCGGGCTGCTTCTTCATCATTTCGTCGGAAGCCAGAGTAGACCGCGTCATAGAGAAGAGTGCCGCCGCCACGACGGCCGGAACCACGTCCCTGGCCTGATCCAGGGCCGCCGCTTCCTCCTCCGCCGTTGCTGGTGCGCGTGAACTCCGGAGGTTTGCAGGGACTCGAGCGCGGATCCGCAATTGCTCGTGCGATGCGGTGAGGTCCTGCAGAGAGCTCTACTTCGTGGTCGAAGTGGATGACAAAAGCCTTGTCCTGATCTTCGCGCAACACTTGCGCCAGAAAGCTCTCACTCGCGTCGCGTTCTTCGTTGAGCACCCGTCGTTGGCTCATGCTGGTATCCACCAGCATGCCCGAGCGTGAGCGGCAGATCGGTTTCGCGGGCGAAATACTTGAGGGTTTGCGGACGTCCGTCCTCGGTCAGCGTGAAATCATCTTTGGTCAGGCCGTTTACAATCTTTCCGTGTTTGTCCCGCACCGTGGCCAGCACGTTCACTACCTTGACCTTGACCGACATGGTGGTCACCGGCTCGTCGGCAGAATTGGCGGCGGCGATAGAAGAGTTTTTCGACTGGCTTGCACTCGCGCCTGCGGATTGCGCCACGGCCGTGCTGAAAGTCAGGGCCGCGAGACTGAGGACTGCGATGGCACTCAAAGCCGCAACACGGTGGAAGCTGAACTTCACTGGCTGGCCTTTCTGAAGACCCTGTTGAATGGTACGCCGGATGGCGTGACCTGCCACAAAACGACTTGCTGCGCACTGGTGAGAACGCCGGAAAGCAGAAATTGGTTGTGAGCTGGATCGTAAAAGTTTGTAAAGGTGGCGGCAAATGTTTGGGCGAGAGGAAGAAACGGCCGAAGGGGCGATGAGAATCGGAACCCCGGTGCACTATAGTGTGAGACGGCGGTCGGTAAGCGATCGCAAGGACGAACCCTCAATCTCAATAAGGACGAACCCTCAATCTCAATATGGATGACGCCCGGTCCAGAGCAGCGAGGCCTCAGGTAGCGAACTCTGACGTTGCAGGGCCAATCGGACCTCGCGTCGATGGCCCTCCGGCCAGGCGTCCCAGTCGGATCACGTTGCCAGGGCGAATGGTTACGCTGACGCCTCTCGATTCTGAAGCCCACGGTAACGCGCTTTATGAAGGCATACAAGGGGAGGCGGGAGAGTGGTTGTGGCAGTACCTGTTTGAGGGACCGTTCGCTGATCGCGCGGCCTTCGACGTCCACCTGCGGCGGATCGTGGCATCGGAAGATCCGCTGTTCTTGGCAATCCTGGATAACGCGACGGGCAGCGCGGTGGGATACGCTTCCTACATGCGAATCGAGCCAGTCCACCGGGTGATTGAGGTGGGCAGCATCCTGTACACGCCGCGTTTGCAACAGACTACGCTGGCGACCGAGGCCATGTATCTCATGGCGCGGCATGTTTTCGAAGACCTGGGGTACCGCCGCTACGAATGGAAGTGCAATGCCCTCAATGCACCTTCGCGGCGGGCTGCGCTACGGTTCGGCTTCACGTTCGAAGGAATTTTCCGGCAGCACATGATCGTCAAAGGGCGAAATCGCGACACGGCATGGTTCTCCATGCTCAATTCGGAGTGGCCGGCGCGAAAGGCCAATTTCGAGCGCTGGCTCGATCCCTCAAATTTCAGTGCGGACGGCCGGCAAAAGGTGGCGCTCTCTGCGCTGAACGAACTTTCCGGAAGCCAGGGTTTGCCCAAGCGGTACTGAACGGCAATTTTTCATGAAAGATCGAGCTCGGGAGATTCCGTGTGGGCACTTTCCTGCAAAGTTTTGTACACTGTCAATTCTTGCAAGCCTGCGGCCGATTTTACTGCTCTTCATTTGAATCGTTTGCGCGATTAGTCCGGCGGTCTGATTGGCAATTCGATTGCATGGGCCATTCCAAAAATATTCCCAATGCCCTCCCTCGTCTACATCACTCGAATCCAACCTCTTTCTGCGGAGCAGGCCCAGGCTTTGGAGGCCGCCGGTGTCCATGTCAGATCGTTCCGACCTGGCGAGATCACTGCCGATGAATGCGTACTGGTGATGACTTCAGATGCTGCTCTGGCCGGCCTTAAGCTGCCGGGACTGGAATCTTTCAAAGGACCAGGGGGCGCCAGGGGCACGGAATCTCGGGGCGCACCTCCGCTCGCAGACATCAAGAAGCATCTAGGAGCCGACGCCGCGATATGGAATTTCATCAAGGCAGGTAGGGTAAGTGAATCGGCCGCGGTGAAAGCGAAGGCACCCTCTGGGCCGCGGCGTTCAACCTCAGTGGTTGTTCCGGCGCCTGACAGTCTTGGTTTCGTGGCCAGCCAGGCTGGGGTGCGAGCGCTCGCGGCTTCGCAGCTTTCGTTGCCGCCGGGAAACGGGGCGCCTGGGAGCAACAACCATGCCGCTGTACTTGGTTTACCCGTGCCATCCCCGCGGACGGCGGCCGGACGGCAAGGGCAAGGCGCTGTTTTCCCGGCGGAGCAAACTCGCCATTCCGAAGAACCTGACACGGCGGATGCAGAGCGCGCCAAACGGTTCTGGCAGCCGGTCGCCATGATCGCCGCGTTATCGATTTTTTCCGTGGTTCTGTTGGCAGGTCGTCCTACGATACTGCCTTCGAGGGACGTCACAACGGTCAATAGTAAAAACCCGGGCTTGCAGTCTAATTCCGGTGACGCCGCTTTGATCCAGAGGGGCTCGAAAGTTCGACCCTCAACCAACGCATCGAACCTCGCAGCCGAGGGTCAGCGGCACATATCAGACTATGATTTTGTGGCCGAGGACTACATCACTCATTTCGACCTGCATGCGCGTCCCGAGGCCGGTACTCAGGCTCCCGATCGCCGTCACGGAACGGCGATCCGACCGGTACGGAAGAGAGTAGTCGTGGACTGAGCCCAGGGCGTTCCGGCTTTACGACCGTTCCAGCCTCCCCAATTCCGGTTTTCCGACGAAATGGATTTTAATCCGCAACCGCCTCATTTTAGCGGACAATCTACCAGCCACCTAGCAAACACAGTACGCTCGCGGAGGGATCTTCCGGGATGAGTTCTTTTGGGACTGGCACTGCTGGGACTGGTACTGCCGGAACCGGCACTGCGATGGGTCGCGTGCTCCTGGTGTGCGCCGATTCGGCCACCATCCAGCAACTGTCCGAGGGCATGCACCAACTGGCCATTGCGACTGAAGTTTGTGTTGACGTAAGCATGGCGCTTCGTCTCTTGAACCGCAAGAAATTCGAAGCTATCATCGTTGATCTTGGGCTGGCGCAGGCAGACGAAATGCTGGGCCAGGTCCGTCTTTCCCCGTCCAATCGAACGGCTGTGACTTTTGCCATCACGGACCCCGGAAACTCAGCCAGGTTCGAGGTCCAGCCGAATTTCCTGATGGAAAAACCTCTTTCCGCAGGCTCGGTCGGGCGGACATTCAAAGCTGCTTTCGGATCGATTGTGCGCGAGCGGCGACGTTCGTTTCGTTGTCCGATTGAGATTCCAGCAGCTCTCCAGGTCAATGGCGAGGAAGTCAATTGCCACCTCGTGAACATCAGCGAGGGCGGACTGGCGATCTCCGAATCGCCTTCTCTAAAGCCCGGATCTCAGGTGAGAGTTCTGTTTACGCTGCCCGGCCAATTGCTGCGCTTCAAAATCGAGTCCGAAGTCTGCTGGTATGACGGAAAGGGCCGCTCGGGACTGCGTTCGCTGATGATTCCATCCGAGCAGAAATCCGTATTGCAGCAGTGGCTAGCCGTGAAATTGGAAGAGGACTTGCCGGAATCGGTAGCACGACAATTCCGCAGGGAGTAGCCGCGCAGCGCCGTGATCCTTGCACACTTCCCAGAAGCCAGGCGGATTCAGCGTTTTGACCTGTTTTTTCAGGTTGTTCCGGGTCCAGAGTCCCACAGCAAAACAGCGCCGCCGGAATGAAATCCCAGGTTACCGTAGACACTTGTCCTTAGGGACAGGTAACCAGCCCCGCAGTTACGTGGCCCGCAGCGGCCTCACTCGGGCACTTCGTAACTTGTTGCTCTCACCCCAGCCAAACTACTCTCATTACTATGCGGCCACACTCTCTGCTGTTCTCCTCCGATGAGGAGGCCTCACGCGCCCTGAGTCAGGCTTTCAGGGACCTTGAATTTGAAGTCGAGACTTGTCCGGAAATCTTCAGTGCGGTGGAGAAGATCACCACCCGAAGTTTCGATGTCGTCGTTTCGGACTGGAACGAAGGACTGGAAGCCGTTTTCCTGCTGAAGACGGTGCGCGAACTGAAGGGCAACCACTCAGCCTTTACCCTCGCCATCGCCAATGCTGAAGCCGCCGGCGCTGCTCGTGAAGCGGGCGCCGATCTGGTCTTGAGCCGGCCGCTGGTTCCGGATGAAGTCAAGTATGCGTTGCTGACCTGCGATTCATTTCTCGTCCAGATGAAGTCCTGGTTGACCAGGATGGGTTCGTCGCCGGCGGAACCGATTGAGAATCAGGCGGGTCCTGAGGCATCTCGCGATTCCCCAAGCTGGACCGCTGAAAGCGAGATTTCCAGCCAGTGAGATTTCAGACGAGAGTTCGGAAAACAGGGCTTTCAATTCGGTGCCACGCCTTCGTCCCTGGCCCTCCCCTCCTCCCCAACGCCGTACGGAATCGGTTTCACCCGTGGTTGCAGCCGAATCGATTTTTGAAGACGACCTGCTGTATCGCTCGCGGGTGCAGACTTTGTTCCAGGCGCCGCAGCCAAACATTTTCGTCGTCATCATCGTCGATCCTTTTGAAAAAGGGACGAAGCCGGGTGCTGCCAGGCTTGGCGATTGCCGTGGCCTTTCTCTCCGTGGGCTATGTATTCAGCGAACCGCTACGGGGAGAAGGTACGACGAATTCCGTCGCCAAGATATGCGGGCGGGTGCTGGAGCGAACGCAAGGGTGGTTGCACCGGCCCAACGGGGACGAGACACCGCCCGCTACGGTTCAGGTGGCCGAGGAAAATGGCAGCCCTCAGTTTGTGCGTCCCGGCCGGGCAGTGGGGCGAATTCACGATCACGCCGGTCAGAGATCCATTTCAAAACGACGCAGCGCCCACACCGGCGGAGCCGGCCCAACCGATTCCTGCTGAAATCCAACCGCCAGGCCCGCAACCCGTGGCCGCAAGCCCGTTCCGTCGGATTCCGGAGAGCTTGAAGTGCAAGTCCAGAGCGCAAGCATGCGCAGCGTTGCGGAACGGATCACGCCATCGCTTCTCGCCGCCCTCGAGCCCGTGGCGCTGTCCGAGGACCTTTCTCGCCGTTTGCTGCTGCAGAAAGTTCTGCCCAACTATCCCGAACGAGCGGTCAAGGCACGCTTGCAGGGTCCGGTTGTGCTGCAGGCATGGATCGGCCGGGACGGCACCATTCAGGACCTGAAGCTGGTGCGCGGCTCTTTGCTGCTCGGCCAGGCGGCGTATCGCGCCGTGAAGCAGTGGCGCTACCAGCCTTACCTGATCAACGGCCGCGCCGTCGAGGCAGAGACTTTCGTTACGGTTGATTTCAGACTGCCGTAAGTCCGTCCGCAAAACCGAGACCCGGCCACGGATTTTCACTGATCTTCACGGATTAAGATCTCTTTGCTTTCAGATCTTTATCGGTGTGAATCCGTGGAAATCCGTGGCTGCTTTTGCTGTTGAACCTTCCTGATCAATCAGTTCACAACTTTTTACGTATTTTTACCCCCGATTGACACCGGCCACGCCCCGCTTGACTATGTTGGTTGTGGGCCGAGCGCACACCGCCCTGAGATCTGGGATCAACAATGAAAACGAAACGGCGGAACGAGAAGACCCGATTGCTCCTGACCCTGGAGCTCGCGGTCATCTTGCCCGCCGCCGCGCTGGTGATCCTGAGCGCCTGGCACGTGCTGCACATTCAGCGCGACCGCGCTGTGGAAGCCGCCATCCAGCGCGACTTCAGCCAGGTGCTGGCCATTTCGGAAAAGCAGATCAATCACAAGGCATACGAACTGGTGGACGACGTGCGCACCGAGCTCCCCGCGCCCAGCGAGGCGTGCGCGCCGACACTGGACAAGATCCTGGCTGCTCATCCCTACGCTGCGCACATATTCATTTATTCCCCGCAGACGGGGATGGTATTTCGTTCTCAATCCGACCGGCTGAAGAAGGATAGCGGGTTTCGCGACGAGGCCGACTATCTGAGCAAGATGTTCGACGGTTGGCTGAAGATGGACTTCAACGAGATGTCCGAAAAACTGGCGCACAACCAGAAAAAGGGATCGCCCTACATCTTTGAGGCGGAGTGGGTGCCGCGTGGCGACAAGAAAGTCTATCAATCAACCGCGCTGTTTGTCGATAAGAGGAGAGAAGGAAGGGTCAGCTCGCCATCGGCGGCGTGGCGTTCGATGCCGACTATTTGAAAGACCAGTTTTTTCCCGAGATGCTGGATGACGTGATTAGTCGCAATGTGAGCGACGCCCAGACCGACAAGAACCATGCCGTCATGATGCTGCGCGGCAAGTATGAATCCGCGGCGCTGGCCCAATCGAGCGGCTGGGATGGCGGCGCCGCCGAAGTGGAGCGAAACCTCGAAGGCGCTTTCCCGGGATTGACCCTGGCCATCAAGCTGAAGGGAACCACGTTGGCGGCCATCGGCGAGCGCTTCGCGCGCATCAGCTTCCTCACGCTGGCCGCGCTCTCCCTGGTGCTGGCGGGCGGCATTGCGCTGACCTATCGCAATGTCACCAAGGAAATGGCGCTGGCGCGGCTGAAGTCCGATTTCGTCTCCAACGTTTCGCACGAGTTGCGCACGCCGCTTTCGCTGATCCGCTTGTACGCCGAGACGCTGGAGATGGGGCGGCTCACCAGTCCGGAAAAATATCAGGAGTATTACCGCATCATCCGCAAAGAGAGCGAACGTCTGACCGCGCTGATCAACAACATTCTGGATTTCTCGCGCATCGAGGCTGGGCGCAAGGAATACGACTTCCGCGAAACCGACATGAGCGAACTGGTGCACAACACGCTCGACTCCTATCGCTACCAGCTGGAGCAGAGCGGTTTCCAGTTTGAAGAGAAGATTGACGAAGTGCCGCCCATGCGGGTGGACCGCGAGGCCATGGCCCGGTCGTTACTGAACCTGGTGAACAACGCGCTCAAGTATTCGCAGGACAGGAAGTATATCGGCGTGAACCTGTATCGCGACAACGGGTCGGTGAAGCTGGAAGTGGTGGACCAGGGCATTGGAATTCCGCACCAGGAGCAGCAGAAGATTTTCGAGAAGTTCTATCGCGTGGGCGATCCGCTGGTGCACAACACGAAAGGCAGCGGCCTGGGCCTTTCCCTGGTGCGCCATATCGTGCAGGCCCACGGCGGCGAGGTTGCGGTGGACAGCGCGCCCGGCCAGGGCAGCAAATTCACCATCGTGCTGCCGGTGAAGACACCTCAGAACGCGGCAGCGAACGGCTAGGGATAGTTCAGCGCAGTTTTTCGGCTCCAGTAAGAGTTTGGCAGCGGCAAGGACTAGCGATGACCAGAATCCTGATTGTCGAAGACGAACCCAACATGGTGGCGGGCTTGCGCGACAACTTCGAATTCGAAGGCTACGACGTCATCACCGCTCCGGATGGCGTGGCCGGCCTGGAACGCGCGCTGAAGGAAGCTCCCGACCTCGTCATCCTCGACGTGATGATGCCGCGCATGAGCGGTCTCGACGTTTGCAAGCAGCTCAAGGCCAAGCGGCCTTCGGTGCCGATCATCATGCTGACGGCGCGCGGCCAGGAAGTGGACAAGGTAGTCGGACTGGAACTGGGCGCGGATGACTACGTGACCAAGCCGTTTTCCATCCGCGAGCTGCTGGCCCGGGTCAAGGCGGTTTTACGCCGCGCCAAGACCGTTCCGAAAGAGCAGGAGCGCTATTCATTCGGCCAGGTCGAAGTGGATCTGAAAAGTTGCCAGGTTTCGCGCAGCGGCAAGGCCATGGATTTTTCGTCCAAGGAATTCGAGCTGCTGAAATATTTTCTGTGCCATCCCGGCGAGACGCTGAGCCGCGACCGCCTGCTCGAGGACGTGTGGGGCTACGACCGATTTCCCACCACGCGCACCGTGGACGCGCACATTGTCCGCCTGCGGCAGAAGGTTGAACCGAAGCCGGATGAGCCTCGCTTCATCCTCACGGTGCACGGGACGGGTTACAAGTTCGTTGGGTAAACCGATATGAGTATGTCTGAGAGCGGCAAAATTCGTGTGACGCCATACCTGAACCGCCCGATGCTGGCTCCGGCCAGCAGCGGGCGCGCCGATCCGCGTGGACGATTCCGCGCTGATTCGTCAGGCCCAGCAGGGCGACACGGCCGCTTTCGAAGAACTGGTGCGGCAGTACGATCGCGCCGTGCTGCGGCTGGCCATCCATCTCACCGGTTCTCCGGAAGATGGGCAGGACATTTATCAGGAAGCGTTTCTGCGCGCATACATCAATCTGGCGCGCTTCCGTTTCGAGTGTTCGTTCTACACCTGGATCTATCGCATCGTCACCAACCTCTGTCTGGACCATCTGCGCAAGAAGAGTTCCCGCGGCCGCGACTTGAATACGACGATGTCTCCAGATGGCGAGCCGGAAGATATGCTTGATCGCATGCCCGATCACAGCCCGTCGGCCAGTCCGGAGCGAAGCTTCGCCGGACGCGAACTGCAGCAATGCATCGTGCGCGCCCTGGGCCGGCTCTCGCCTCGCGAACGGATGGTGTTCGAGCTGAAGCACTACCACGGCATGAGGCTGCGCACGGTTGCCGGCATGCTGAATACGACGGAAGGCACGATCAAGAACACGCTCTTCCGCGCCACCCACAAGCTGCGCACGCAACTCGCCGAAGTACGCTGATTTCGTAAGTACCATCTGCCCCTACGTGGCTGGTGGTGGAGCCTCGGGATCAAAGGTTTGATCCAGGTAGATCCAGAGGACGCGCGCGAAGAGTGAAATGCTCGGGGCCAGCGGCAGGAACAATACAACCGCCCAGATTACGTCTTTGGTAATCCACCAGCCTGTGATGGCCCACAACAGCGCCGCGATCAGCGCGATGATCACAAGCGCCAGGCCAAAGCTGATGTACATGGCGCCCAGGAAGTACCCTTCTTCCCGTTGAAACTTGAGGTCGCAGATAGAGCAGCGTTGGCACATCTTGGGGAAACCCCGAAAAATGGAGTAGAGGAAAATTCTTCCCTGGCGGCAGCGGGGACAGCGCTGGCGAAAAATAGCTCCCAGGGTCGATGAATTTGTCGAGGTCTGTCATCCGCGGACCTGTGCTGATGGTGGAAACAGTCTATTAGGAATTGGTGTGGGCAGTGGCGATCCGTGAGGCGATTTCGTTTTAGCGAGTCGAGAATGATCGTGAATCCGAGGTGTTTTTTTACTCTTTCGGCGGCGCGTCGTCGGCAATCACCACTTGCGCCTTCGGGGCCACCGCGTGGGCGGCGCGTGCTTTGCGGGCAATTTCTCCCAAGGAGGGATTCAATGGCGGCAAGGCTTTCGGTTGCACCATCGGCGCCGGTCGCGGCGGCGAGCCCGTCGCGAATCATCTGCGTTGGGGATGCAGCGGACGGCGTAGCAGGTTCCTGCGCAACCACGGCATGTTTTGGTTCCTGGGCAAACGCTACGGTCAGCAGCACCGCTCCGCCAATGAGCACTTTCAAGAGTAGTTTCATAAGTCGTATCCAGTGGATCAGAGAATTCGTTACTTTTCAGTGCCTTGCTGCCGGTATAAGAAGCATGTTGAGCTCCGTTGGGACATGCTTGTATCTATCTGATAATGCAGTAGATATCTTGAGGGAGAGGCGACCGAAAGAGCGCGATGGAAGATGTTTTCCACTTTCCGATGGAACTGAATTTCCATCGGGCCTCAATCCGACGCGACGCTCTTAAACTATCAATTCATGTCCTCTCCATCCATTCCCGTCCCCGCGGCCAAGCGATCCTGGTTGAGCCGCAACTCGTGCGCGATTCCCGAAGGCTGGTTTTGCGATGGGATCGGAGACCGGCCAGGACAACGAGCGTCCGGTTCATCGCGTGTGGGTGGATGAATTCCGGCTGGCCTCGTGTGCGGTGACCAACGCCGCCTATGCTCGACTTCGTGCGCGCCACGGGAAATCCGCCGGCGCCGTTTTCCGAGAATCCCGATTTCAATCATCCCGAACAGCCGGTGGTCGCGGTTTCCTGGTTTGACGCGGTCAAGTATTGCGAGTGGCTCAGCCTCAGCACGGCCGGAGGTATCGTTTGCCGACCGAGGCGGAGTGGGAACGGGCAGCGCGCGGCGGCGTCGAGAACCAGCTCTATCCCTGGGGAGACAATCCGCCGCAGTCATTGCCGGACTACGAGAAGCGTTGGAAGAAAGGCCCCGAGCCAGTGGCGCAATACGCGCCCAACGCATTTGGACTTTACGACATCTGCGAGAACGTGCACGAGTGGTGCAGCGACTGGTATCAGGCGGGCTACTACGCCGAATCACCTGAACGCAACCCAAGCGGGACCGGAGCGCGGCGAGCGGCGGGCATCGCGCGGCGGCTCCTGGCGTCATCACATCAAGGCCAGCCGGTGCGCGGCCCGCTCCAGCATCCCGCCGGAATTTCATTATGCCGATTACGGATTCCGCGTGGCGTGCGATCTGTAGAGCGGGAAATTATCAGAATGTTTGGGGGCGGGTCTCTGACCGCCCGGCCGAGCAGAAGTTTGGCAGTCCTCTCCGCGATTCAGTCGACGACCGCTTAACCCCGGTCTCTTCCCGTTCCCGCCAGCCAGCGGAAGAACATGTTGACCAGCGCGAGAACAATCGCTCCCACGAAGGCGGCGCCGAAAGTATCCACATGGAAGCCGGGAACAACGGCCGAAGCCAGCTCGATCATGGCCGCGTTGATGACTAGCCAGAACAGTCCCAGGGTGAGCAGGACCAGGGGGAAGGTAACAATCTTCAGGAATACACCGAGGGTGGCGTTGACGAAGCCGATCACCAGTGCCGCAATCAACGCCGCCAGCGGTCCGCTGACGTGAAAGCCCGGCACCAGCCGGGCCACAATCCAGACGGCCAGCGCACTCAAGGCCCAGTTAAGGAGATGTCTCATGGCACTCTCCGAAACGGTGACTATAGACTGCCTTGCGGTGGCGTGCAACCTGCGGTGCTGGCCGCCTTTCAACGAATCCCCTGATGCCGGCGTCGTCCTGAGGGACTTCAGCCCGAAGGATCTCGCGCGCTGCCACGATTCATGAAATACCTGCGGATCCGCTTCACCGCAGATCCTTCGCAATGCTCAGGATGACGTCCGTATGGCAGGGAGATATTCAGGCGACGTAACTACGAATGTTCTTTCCGCCGAAGCAGGGCCGCACCCAGAGCTCCGCCCAGTCCGGAGAAAATAACGAAGGCGATCAGGGTGCCGATCAGCGCAGTGGTCAGGAGCAGGACGATACCTTCGGGAGACTTGAAGAATTCCACGGCCTGCTGGGCTTGCGGATCTGGATTGCGGGCTGCGGTTTGGTCGACTACCTCGATCAGTTTGGCGCGGATACTGTCCCAGGCGTGGAACAGCATGGTTCCGATGGACAGCAGGGCGGCGAAGATGCCGCCGCCAAGGATGCCGGTTACCATGCCCAGGCGTGCCCCCATTCCGGGCGTGACGTGGGCCACCGGGATACGGCGCCGGTAGAAGACTACCGACAGACTTCCGCCAATCAGCATTCCCAATCCAAAGCCGGCAAGTGGGGTCATCATGAGCACGGCCGCGATCAATCCGGCCAGTGCGGTGGCGGGCAATGCCTGCGACCATTCAATCCGGTTGGTCAGGGGCGAACCGAAATAAGGCGGCAAGGACGAAACCGCAGGATCTGAAACGGCACCGGTGGCGATCTCAGGGACAGCAACCCGAATCTGCGGCGCTCGGCACTGCGGGCAGAAGGCAGTCCCTTGTTCCACCGCCGCACCACATTGATGACAGGGATACTCCACCGATTTCAAGTTACAGCAGGGCAATGAGAGGAGGCAAGGAAGGCGCACGCGATTTCAGATTGAGGATTGTAGATTGCAGATTTTCGGAAGTTGGGTCGCTCATCCGCATCTACAATCTTCAATCTGAGATCTCTTCAGATTGTGTCCTTGCCGCCCCGCATCTGTATATAGACCAGGCCAAAGTCCGAGCCCTTGCCGTCGTCACCGGGTTTGATGGAGACGATGTGCTGGTTCTGCTCGGTTCCGACCTTTAGTTCGACCGTCTTGCCGTTCTGGTCGTCCTCGCATTTCAGCTTCTTGGAGTCGCCGGAAGTGTCGGCGCCATTCATGTTTGTTCCTGGATGCCGCTCATTGGTGTGGCACTCCAGCACAAATCCGTATTTCTTAAGTTGGTCTTTGTAGTAAGCGACGAGCTTCTCCGGCGGATCGTCGGCCAAATATTCGATGGCCACGACTTTAATGCCGAACAGACTCGTGGAAATATTCACGTGGGCGCTGTTTGGATTGTTGTCCTCGCTCTGCTCCTTGCGGCGCGCGCCGGGGTAAACGGGGAGCCCGATGTCGCGGACGTCTGCGTCTTTCGCGACGTGAAGGCCGCCTACAGGGGTCTCGATGTCTACGTTCTTTTCCTTACCCTCACTGTCTTTCTTCACGTTGACATCGCAGCCGGCAGGGCGAGCGATACGCCGACAATCACGAGCGAATGCCAGCCGTGAATTACGGCTGAGTTGCGTTGGTGTGCGCATGTTGAGATCCTTCTTCTGCGATTTGTAGCGGCCGCTCGATGCCGGCACCGCGTTGGGCAATGTTGGGAATGCTGACTGGTAAATGGCCGCGAATGGCGATCTCGCCAAAGAGCGCTTTGACCGCGCTGATTTCTGAAATGCTGGCGTTCGAAAAAGTACAAAGATAATTTTGTATCGCGGGAAAATCCTGGGCCACGTAGGGATTTCCCATGGCAAGAACAGCCGTTTTCGGCGCGGCACGATCCAGGACTGCCTGTAGCAGCGTGCCGCTGGCGTCGTTGAGGGAAACCGAGTTGGTCAAACCGTTCGCGCTCTTCATGGCCTTACCCGCAGTGGGCACCACGTAGACCGCCGCAATTACGGCTTGCGCCTGGTCCACGGCGTTCAGAATCCCGGCGGACAGAGCCGGCGCAATGCGGTGGATCCACATAAATCACGTTGGCATCGGGCACGCGAGCCTTGATGGCGCGTTCGAGGGCACGGCCAGAATCGGTGCGGACATCCTCGGAGAGCACCAGCACCACAATGCCGTTGCGCACTTCTTCCACATGTTGATACGGAAGTCCATCCTTAACAGTTCCCGTTTGTTTCAGCGGCAGGAGTTTGCCGTTGTCACGGACCAGGGTGACGGCGTCGTCGGCGATCTGCTGGCCCATAGCCAGGTTTTCGGGTTTGCCGACGATTTCGGGAAGGGCGTTTATATCCACGAGTCGGGCCTTGTTTAAGCCAAGCGACGCCTTTGCCTTCAACAACTTGAGGATCGAGGCGTCCAGCCGGGCTGAGGGAATTTCTCCGCTGCGAGCGGCGTCGAGAACGGCATTGTATGACGCCTCCAGATCGGCGGGGATGAGCAGCAGAGTCGCTCCCGGCTTTGAAAGCCTCAACCGCGGCGCGGCCGATGTTGGCAGAATAAAGACGGGTGAGGCCGGCCATGTCGAGGGCGTCGGTGACCACAATTCCCTGGAAGCCGAGCTGGCGTTGGAGCAGGTCGGTGACGATCGCCGGGGAGGTCGTGGCCACGCGATTGGGGTCTGGCTCAAGCGCGGGGACAGTCACGTGCGCAACCATCACCGAATCGACTCCCGCCGCAATGGCTTTGCGGAACGGCGCCAGTTCCACCGAATCCAGGCGCGCCCGGTCCCCGGTGACCTGGGCCAGGCTGAGATGCGAATCGGTTGCGGTGTCGCCGTGACCGGGGAAGTGTTTGGCGGTGGTCATCATTCCGTTCGCCCGCGATCCCTTGACGTAGGCGGCGACGAGATCTCCCACCTGCTGGGGATCTTCTCCAAAGGAACGCGTGTTGATGATGGGGTTCGCCGGATTCGAGTTGACGTCGGCATCGGGAAAGAAATTCCAGTGCACGCCGATGGCGCGAGACTCCTGCGCGGTGATGCGGCCGAAGGCTTCCGCGTAATCCACTTTTCCAGCGGCGCCGAAGGCCATGGCATGCGGGAATGTGGTCGCGCCGTGCAGACGCATGGTAACTCCGCGCTCAAAATCGGCAGCGAAGAGCAGCGGCAGTTTGGAATCCTGCTGCAAACGATTGAGCAATTCGGCGGCTTCGTAAGGCTGGTTGCGATACAGGAACGGAGGCTCCCATCGCACCGTCATGGCGAATGAGCCGACGTGATATTTGCGCATGGTGTCGCGCAGCTGGAGATACTCGGGGCTGTTGACGTTGAGGAACTCCGCCCGCACCCAGACCATGAAAAGCTGTCCGACTTTTTCTTCCAGGGAGAGCTTGCGCAGGGTCTTCTCCGCCCATTTTTCGCCGTCGCGGTCGAGATGAATGGGGCCGGCATGTTGATATTTTTCTTTAGCCAGGGCGGGCGCAGTGATGGACAAGAGCAGGAAGAAAACGGCCACGTATCGCATCATGGAAGGACGATAGCACGGTGGGGAAGAGGTGTCAGCGTTCGCGTTACGGTCATCCTGACCGCAGCAGCTGCTTCGCAAGCGAAGCGGTGGGATGGCTCAGGATGACAGGTTGAGAAGTTGTTTGTGGGGCTAGCTGGATCAGAATCAATTCTTGTGGGCGTGGGCCTTGGCAAACTCTTCCACGCGCTCGCGCACGCTGAGCACGTGCTTGGGCAGCTTGAGGCGGCTGCCTTCTTCGAGGATGGGAATCAGCTTGTCGAATTCCGGCCCGGAGTGCGAACCGGTGATGACGATGCGAATGGGGTGAAACAATTCTTTCCCTTTTGCGCCCGTCTCGGCTTTTACTTCGTTGACGAGCAGTTTGAAGCATTCGGACGTGAGATTCCCGGTTTTCGCCGATTCATCTTCAAGTATCTTGACCGTGAATCTGGCGAGCACCGCATCCGTGTTGGGCCAGGCGAGCACCTCGGCATTGTCGGGAGCGACAAGGGCCGCCCTGGCATCGTAGTTGAAGATCAGCGACGCCCGTTCCGGAAGCTGATCCAGACGGTCGACCGAGGGAGCCAGCAACTCCGTGACCTTGGTGAGCCAGAGTTGCGATTCTTCCTCAAGATGAATGTGCGGGATAGCTTTCCGCGCTCAACCACTTCGCATCCTTGAGCTCGATGTAGCCGGCCTGGGAGAGAAACCACGCGCCCAGCGCTGTAAGATTTCCCACCGGCCAGCTCTTGATGTAGTGCCGGTTCAGCCAGTACAGCTTCTCCATGTCGAACATGGCCGCCGCAGGCGTTACCCGCTCGCAGCGAAAATTCCTTCTTCAATTCCTCGGGGCTGAAAAGTTCTCGAGTGCCGCCGGTCGGGGCCCATCCCAGAAGAGCCAGATAATTTACCAGCGCTTCGGGCAGCACGCCCATGTCGCGGAAATTGGCGATCGAAGTCGCGCCGTGTCGTTTCGAGAGCCGCTCGCGGTCGCTGCCCAGAATCGTCGAGAGGTGGGCAAACTCGGGCACGGGCCAGCCCAGGGCCTCGTAGAGCGCAACTTGCTTCGGAGTATTCGAAAGATGATCGTCGCCGCGGATCACGTGCGTGATCTTCATCAGCGCGTCATCAATCACCACCACGTAGTTGTAAACCGGCATCCCGTTCGAGCGCAGGATGATGGGATCGCTCACCACTTCGTTCGAGAACTCGACATCGCCATGCACAATGTCGTGAAAACGGATGGGGTGCTCAGGAATTCGCAGCCGGATGGCGCAGGACTCTCCCGCGGTCCGCCGTCGCTCGGCTTCCGCCGGATCGATGGCGCGGCATTTGCCGGAATAGATGGGCTGGCGATGCTCGGCCTGGGCCCGTTCGCGCTCCTTCTGCAACTCTTCTTCGGTGCAGAAACACAGGTAGGCTTTGCCTTCCTCGACCAGGCGCTCGGCATGTTCGCGATAAATCTCCAGACGCTCGGACTGGCGATAGGGAGCGTACGGTCCGCCCAGGTCCGGTCCTTCGTCCCAGTCGAGGCCGAGCCACTTGAGGTCGGCGATCAGCTGATCTTCAAAGCGGGCCTCGCTGCGTTCGACGTCGGTGTCTTCGATGCGCAGCACCATGGTGCCGCCTTTTTGCCGGGCGAAAAGCCAGTTGAACAGCGCGGTACGCGCATTGCCAACGTGGAGATGTCCGGTTGGAGAGGGAGCAAAACGTACGCGCACGGGAGAGGCTGGGGTCACCAAAAGATGTTAGCAGACCAACGGCCACGTAGGGGCGGGTGCCCCACCCGCCCGGCGGAGCGAAGCTTCGCGGCTGTCCCGAGGGCATCTTGCTCTCGACTGCGGCGCTCGGCATGAGAGGCACGCGATCAGCTACGCGGGCGGGGCGCCCGCGCCAACAAGCTAGCCGAGCTGCGCTCGGCCTCGGTCGGAGACCGTATGCAGTACTACTTTTCTTGGCGCCATGTAGGTTCTGGTGATGCGGTCGTGCCAGCAGAGTCTGTCTTCGTCGAGGAAGCACCAGGCGTAGCCCAGACCCAGCGACAGGCCGGAAAGAACGGACGTCAGCACGCGCCAGCGGCGGATCCGGAGCGGGACCGGGCTTCCGTCGAAGCGGTGCAGTTCGAGCTTGGCCAGTTTCAGGCCCGGGGTGGTGCCGCTGTAGACCAGCAGCAGGTATTGATAGGCGGACCACAACAGGCCGACGAGAAGAACGCCGGCCCCGGCTATCTTTGCTAGCGGCGGCAGTTCAGCATTGATGCGAAAGAAAATATAGGCGAAAAGCGGCGAATGCACGACAGCACCAGGGTGGCGTCGATGGCCGAGGCTGCGATGCGCCGTGACATGGGCGCGGCCTGCAGCGGAATCTCGAATCCAGGCCGCCTCTCGTTGGCAGGCTCTTCGACCGGCTCAATCAGAATGCCGCCGAGGGCGGGCGGCGGAGGCGCGAGTTCAGGAGTGTCGATGATCCGGGGACGGTCCAGCACCGGTTCGGCCAGTTCGTCCAGCGCTCGCGGCGCCGGGCTGTAGCTGGCAAACTCAATCACCTTGGCCGTGGCTTCCGTGGTGACGGCAGGCAATATCCGCGGATAGTTCGAGGGATAGCTCGGGAATTGTTCGAAGCGTAGCCCGAAGGCTCAGCCAGGGTGATGCGGGGAGCGAGCGGCCGTTGGCACATGTCCGCGGTCTCGTCGCTCGAGCGGAGCAGACGGGCGGTGGCGCTCGGCTCTGGAGGGTCGAAACTCGGTTCAGACTCAAACTTCAGCTGCAGCGAAGGATAGCGCGGCTCCCGCGTACGCCGGCGAGCCCGATAATGACTCAGTCGAGCCGCCACCTCGCGACGCCAGGCATCGGGATCTTGCGGCGGCTGCGGTTCGGCCGGCTCCGGGGCGTTGCGGCCTCCTGAGCTCTCCGTCTCACCGGCATCCTGGTCGGACTGAATCATGGCTACTTGCGGTGGCGCGTCTTCCACTACGAATCTGGGCGCTACGGACTTAGCGCGCAGTCTGCCGAACTTCTCATGTCCAAATCTGGGCTTCAGTCCGCGCGGAGACTTGGCTCGAGGCTGGCAGCAAATTGCTGCTCGCTGGCATCGAACGCTTCAGGATCAATCAGGCTGGCTGAGAGGTCTGGGTTCGCATCGGTTGGAACATCGGGTTCGAATCTTGGTTTCATGAAGGAACGATCGGGTCCCGGTGAGCCTCCAGCGGCAGAACGACTGCAATGCGGATGAACTGGTTCCGCAAGAAGAAAGCCAGAGCCCCAAAAGTAATTTGCGCGGAAGCCCAGGCGTCCGCTTTGCCGAACTCGGGCCGGCTAGCCGTGCTAACGTCACCTTACCCCTGCGTGGATCTCCTCACTCGGGGTCTCGTCCGCTTGCGATGACATCCCGCACTCGATTCCTTATCACGGCGGCGTTGGTTTGTCATCTGCTACTCGCTCCCTCCGTAGTTACCAGCCAGTTGCTTTTCGCATCCGGAACAGCCGGGCGCACAATCTTCGCTGCCGTCCGCGCCTTCCTCGGTGAGAGAGCAGGACGTCACCATCCGTGCCCTGCAGCAGGAAAAGGACGGCGTCGTGTACAAGCTGCGCGGACAGGCGGAGATCCACTATGGCACGTACATTCTCTATGCCGATTCAGTCGACTACAACTCCGACACCGGAGAGGCGATCGCGGACGGCCACGTGGTGCTCGACGGCGGACCCAATGACGAGCACGTCGAGGCCACGCATGCTACCTACAACATCCGGGCCGAATCCGGGCGCTTCGAACACGTCGTAGGGACGACGGGCATGCAGTTGCGCGGGAAGCGGATGATCCTGACCACCGAGAATCCTTTCGCCTTTACCGGCGGAGTGGTGGAGAAGACCGGGCCCGACCACTACGTGGTCTACGACGGAACCATTACCACCTGCGAGTTGCCGCGCCCCAAGTGGGAGTTCAACGCGCACAAGATCGTCGTGGAAGTGGGCGGAAATGCCACCATTTACCACAGCACGTTTCCGCATCGAGGGCGTTCCGGTTTTTTATTTTCCCTTCGCCACCCACCCGGTGGAGCGCGAGCCCCGGCAGACCGGGTTTCTCATTCCCAACGTCGGCAGCTCTTCGATCAAGGGAACAATTTTCGGAGATTCAATCTTCTGGGCCATCAATCGCAGCATGGACGTCACCGCCGGGGCCGAATATTTCACCCGGCGAGGTTGGGCGCCGCAGATCGAGTTTCGCGCCCAGCCCAGCGAAAAGTCTTATGTCTACCTGAACTACTTCGGGGTTTTCGACCGGGGCATCGGCACGCCGCCGGTCGACCAGGGCGGTCACGAGGTCCAACTCGACGCCGAAGATACTTTTGGACAACTTTCGCGGTGTGGCCAGCATCGACTATCTGAGCTCTTTCGTTTTTCGCCTCGCCTTCAACGACGTCTTCAGCCAGGCGGTGAACTCGGAGGTGAAGTCGGAAGCCTTTCTCTCCAACGCTACGCGCGGGTATTTCTACAACGCTTCCACGCAGCGTTATCAGAACTTCGAAAGCACGACTCCGGGCGACGTCATCACCATTCTGCATGCTCCCAGCTTCGAGGCTTCCAGCGTGGAACACGCGATCGGGCGCTCGCCGTTTTACTGGTCTTACGACGTCGCCGCCGAAGGACTGTCGCGCAGCGAACCTTCGTTTCGAACCGCGCCGCTGGTCGGACGCTTCGATCTTGCGTCCGACCCTTTCTCTTCCCCTGGTGCTGCACGGCTGGTCGGTGCGTCCGGAATTTTCTCTGCGCGAGACCTTCTACACCCAGCAACTGGTGCCCAGCAGCGGCGGGGTGGGAGTGGCGGAGAGCGACGTCATCAATCGCAAGGCGGTCGAGGGATCGGTGGAAATTCGTCCGCCCGCGCTGGAGCGGGTGTACGACCGCGAATTCTGGGGACGCAAATGGAAGCACGTCATCGAGCCTCGCGCCACTTATCGCTACGTGACCGGAGTGGACAATTTCTGCCGCAGATTCTGCGCTTTGACGAGCGCGACATTCTGAGCAATACGAGTGAAGTCGAGTATGCGGTGGTGAATCGGCTCTACGCCAAGCGCACTTCGGCGAAAGCCGAGAATTGCGACGCTGCGGGCATGGCCACGCTTAATCATCGGACGGCCGGCGGTGCAAAGCCTTGTCCCCTGGGAACGGCATCCGGAGCGCGGAGGAAACTCCATGTCAGCCTGAACCGCAGGTGCGGGAAGTCGTCACCTGGGAACTGGCCCAGAAATACTTTCTCGATCCGACCTTCGGAGGGGCGCTGGTGCCCGGGCAGCGGAATGTGTTCACCACGACCGCCGACTTCACCGGCATTGCTTTTCTGACCGAGGCCCGGCGGCTCTCGCCGCTGATCTCCCGCCTCAAGTTCCAGGCCACCAGCCGGACTGAGGCGGAGTGGGACATTGACTACGACTTCAAGCAAAGCCGGATCAATGCCAGCACCGCGTTCGTGAACTATCGTTTCGGTTCGTACACCATCGGCGGCGGGGACGCCTATCTGCTGGCGCCCAGCGATACTCCTACGCCCACTGGGCAGCAGGCTTTCAATCAGTTTCGGATTCTGCTGGGCTACGGACAGCCCAACAAACGCGGATTCAGCGGAGCGACCAACCTGGGGTTCGACGCCAATCTGGGTTTTCTGCAGTATGCGGCGGTGCAGACCGCCTACAACTGGGACTGCTGCGGATTGAGCGTCGAGTATCGCCGCTTTGCCCTGGGGTCGGTCCGCAACGAAAATCAGTTCCGCTTCAATTTCGCCCTGGCCAATATCGGCTCATTCGGAAATCTCCGGCGCCAGGAAAAGCTGTTCTGACAATGTGGGCGCGAGCGCCGCGCTCGTGCAGGAAGCAGCACAGCCGCGTGGCAGTGCTCCGGCGGTGAGCGAAGCTCCAGCTGCTTTGCTGCATCAGAAATCGTCGAGCGCCGCTCGCCGGACGAGCGAGGGCGGCTGTCCCCACATTCTCTTACTGGCACGTTTACCGTGACTGTGGCGGTGCTGCGTCCGAACTGGTTGGTGGCGTAGAGCGTGTAGGTAGTGGTCTGGCCGGGTTGGACAGTCACGCTGGTGCCTCGCACCGCTCCTGCCTGCGGCGAGACGATGACGTAAGAGGCATTGCTGACATTCCAGGACAAGGTCACGCTGCCGCCCGAACTCACGCTGGTGGGCGTTGCCGTGAAGCTGGCGATGCCCGGAGCCGCGCCCTGCGGCACGTTCGAAGCCGGTGTAGACCGTGATTCATCTGGATCGACTTCAAACGCTGAGGCCGGCACCTGCCCCAGGTTGTGCAGGTCGTCGTTGTCCCAGCGGCTGTCGGGCGCGCCGCTGATGTACATGGCGCTGCCGTTGTCGGCCATGATCAGACCGTACTTCTTCATGGCGGACAGGATGACCTGCATGTTGGTCGAAAATCCGGAAATGTTGTAGCTCGCTTTCAGGCGCAGCCGCATGCCCATGGGCGGAGCATTCGCGCTGGTGGAGTTGGACGCCCAATGCGTCGCCGGCAGCACAACCGCAGCCCGGCTCGTCCGGCAGGGTGAAGCGAATCGCGTGCGGAATCTGCCCGGCGGCGACTTCGTCGTAACGCACCAGGCCGGGAAAAATCGGCAGGCCGGCGGCATCGGCCGATGTCCACGTCCAGGGACGCTGCGCGTTGGCGTCACTCAGCAGGTCCCAAACGGCCGCCGAATCGGCATTCCAGCTTCCGTTGCCGTTGGGGACGGCGCTGAACAATTCGTAGAGAAAGCAATTGTTGTTATCGAGCACCAGCACGTGGCGATCGCCGCCAGTCGGATTCGGATCGCCTTCGATTTGAGCGTTGGCCGGTACCGGCATCGGCCCCGGATCGCTTTCGTCGCCGTAAGCGGTGAAGTTGATGTTGACCGGCGCTTGCGTTCCGCCCACCACGGAGTACGGGATTCCGATAATCGAACCCTGGTACAGTCCCGATCCAAAATCGGCGTGCATCCCGACGCGTCGGTCCGATGAAATTGATGATGGCACCCGAGTTCGGGTCCACCGGCGAGGCGGAGATATCCTTGTTCCAGAGACTGTCGCTGCCGAAGGGAAGGAAGCCGTTGAGGCTGGCGCCCTGTCCTGTGCTCATCGCGCTGCAGGCGCTCTGACTGTTCCCGCCCGAGCCGGAACCGCCCGATCCGCTACCGCCACCCGAACCGCTCCCGCTGCCGGAGCCACTTCCGCCGCCCGCTGCCAGGGTCGAGCCGGTTGTGCCGCCTCCGCAATTTACGCACGCGAGCGCCAATACCAGCGCGCTCGTGGCGGCCAGCAGGCTCGTCCAGGAAGATTTCATGCCTCTATTGTCACAGGGAAATAAGGACAAACTATGTGATCTCAGGCCATGCCCTGCGGAAAATCGGGACATGTACTCTTAGCATCTGGCTAGGGATCCGGCCGGAACGTCCTTACTCCCGTACGAGTTCCACGCGCCGGTTGCGGGCGCGGCCGGCCAGCGTGTCATTGGGCTCTTTGGGCCGGGTCGCGCCAAAGCCCTGGGGTGAGAGGCGGTCTGCGGCGATGTGATAGCGAGTCACCAGCGCCAGTTTCACTGCCTCGGCACGGCGTTGAGATAGGTCCAGGTTGTACTGATCGCCACCGATGTTGTCGGTGTGGCCTTCGACGCGCAGCTTCCACGCCGGATTGTGGTTGAGCGCGTCGGCGATTTCGCGCAATACGGGCTCGGACTCAGGCTTGATCTTGTCGCTGGCGAAATCGAAGTAGATGCCGTAGACCTCGGCCTGTCCCGTCTGCTTTAGTTCCTGCTTCGATCTGCTGTCCGCCACCGGCGCCAGCAGCGGTTTGCGCAGCCGACGAACCCGCGGCCGGCGAAGCTGCCGGTTGCGCAGGATAAGAAATCTTCACCAGTTGCAGCGTGTCGCTTGCTGCCCAGCTTCCAGGCCAGGGCCAGTGGGTTGTCGAGGTCATCGAGAAAGTAGAAGTCAGCCAGCCCGTCGTCGGTGGTGCACTGCGCATGCACGGCCGGAAGCGACACACGTTGGTTGTTCAGCAGTACCGGGAAAGAGGCCAGACCATTGCCGGCGCGCTTGAGCGTGCATTCGTCTTTGCCCATGTTGGCCAGGTCTTTTGCTTCTTTCGACGCGCCCGGTGAGCTCCCGCCCGCCATCTGGCCGAGAGCGCCCAGCAGCGAGCCGGCCATTCCCTTCAGACCTCCGGTGCGGAAACTGAACTGGGTTTCGCCTTTGTCCTTCAGTTCGGCCAGAACTTCTCGGGAAACACTGATCGCTGTCGTTCCCGGCATAAGGTTCGGTTGGTTCGGGCCAAACCACTGCATGTAATCGTGGGCAGTTTGCAGGTCTTCGGTGCGAACCGTCCGCTGACCGGAGATTGATCCGCTGGATTTCGGGGCCGTGTCGCCGCTCAGTTTTTGCAGACCCTCCAGCGGATTGGGAACATTGTCGGCACGGTAGGAAAGGCGCACCGCAGACGCGCTCACCTGCTGGATCTGCTTAATCGACTCGTAGTCGCCGCCAAACTGGGCGATCGCGGTCACCACCGTGAGTCCGGGGCGCAAAGGAACCTTTGTTCCGGATTCAGCTCCGGCCGGCGAAGGCATCCAGGCGGGGAACGAAAGCGGAGCAGACGATGGGCTGCCCGAATCGCTCCCCGCCGTTGCGCTCGAAGTACCGTGCGAGGAACCCGATGCGCCCGATGAATTTCCGACTCCCAGCGCTCCCGCCAGTTTGTTCAGGTCGTTGACCTTGTAGGCCTGCTGGATTTCATCGGCCTTCTTCTTGGCGCGGTAGCCGATGTAAACGCAACTGCCCATGACGGCCAGAACAATCAGCAGAATAAAAACCAGAAAACCCACCAGAACCTTTACCAGGACGTTGCTCCGCCCTGCGCTGCCGGTTGAGCCACCGGCGGATTCGGGGCGGGCGTGAGTGGGCGGAGGTGGAGGCAGAGGGAGAAGACCGGAGAGGCGCGAGCAACCGTACCAGCCGCCGCGGGCACGCGAGCGCCGCACTTGGAGCAGAACTTGACTGCGCCAACCGCGGAACCACACTGCGCGCAAAAGGGCATGAATCCGCCTCCGATGTTTTTGATCAGCGGCGATCAGTCGCAGCTTACCGCAGATGGTCGGCGATCTTGCTTGCCATCTTTTTGGCCGCGTCTACGTTGACGCCAGATTCGCGCAGGTCAATGTTCACCATCACGTCGCCCTTGCGCATCATGAGGGCCGAGTTCCCCGGAGCCAGGTAGGCCTCGTCGCCGATGCCTTCCACCGCCGTGAACGTCTCCATGCCGGAGATATGCTTCATCGCGCCACGGGCGATGCCCATGGTGATGCCTCCGCCCTGCCAGGTGTACTCCACATCGAAATGCTGGCCATTAGAACCGTAGTTGTACTCGCAAACCGAGGTGCCGCGCTGCTCCACAGACGCGACCGTTTGGCCCAGGGCTGACGAAGCTTCGCTGGTAGACAACATGGCGCAGGGCTGGCGTTTGCCGGTGTAAGGCTTTGCGTCCGTATGCATGGATTGCGTGAACTCGTGGGTCTTTTGCTTAACCCGGTAGGCGAAATAGGCACAGCCTCCCGCCACCACTAGCATCAGGAAAATGAAAAAAGCCAGGATGCCAATGATGATCTTTACCGCCGTGTTGCTTCCTTTGGAAGGCGGAGCAGCGGACGCCGGAGGAATTACGGCTCCGGCCTGTGCAGCGGGCTGAGTGGCACCGCACTTGTTACAGAACTCTGGCTCCGTCGGCCAGCGGGTTTCCACAACTCACACAGAAAGTAGCCATTCATGTCCCTCCGTCAAAGGGCGAATGTTACGAACGGGCTGAGTAATGTTCCCGTCAAGCAGTTTCCGGTTTCTGGTTTCTAGTTTCCAGTGCCAGGGTTCAGGCGTCACAGACAAGCCTGGGGTCTTAAGTGTTTAGTTTGTGGGGGAATGCTAGGAATCGGACCCAGAACTGCGCAGGGAGAAAACAATGGGATGCTCTTAGCGAGATCTAGTCGTCTGCCAAAAGGCAACCGCGGTGCTGACGGAGATTTATCGTGCCCGCGGGACTTTCCTCGGGAAGAAATGTTTGGCCTGACCAGCCAACTGAGACGATCAGCAGCGTCGCCGCCAGTAACATCGCCGAGGGTAGGGCCGATGGTCGAGGGGCGAGTTCCGTCAGGTCTCGGGCAAGCGCGGGGCTGGCCGATGGAGATGGAAACCCAACTTGTAATAGCAGGGAATTTGGGATTTCTGACATCCAAGTCGGTTGCGGGCTTGATGGACCTCTCGGGAGAAGTAAGCCGCCTTCTCGACGGACTCATCAGGTCCCTTCAAGCGGCTGAAACCACTTCAAGAACCAGAAACCAGAAACCGGAAACTAGAAACTAGAAACTCGAAACTGCCCCAAGTGCTAAACTATGCCATCTGTATGGCTGAAAACGGACGTTCGCGGACTTTTCTTTGGATCCTCATCGGGGGAGGAGCTTTCTTCCTCTTTGTGCTGGCTGTGTTCACCCTGGTTTACCTCTCGCTGCACGCGGGCGGAGACAATTCCTCACTGCGCGCCAGTTTTGGGGACAAGATTGGCGTAGTTGAACTGGAAGGCGTCATTCTTGATCCCAGCACGGTGGTGCAGCAGGTCAAGAAATTTGGAGATGACGATTCCATCAAGGCCATCATTATCCACGTGAATTCGCCGGGAGGCGGTGTGGCCGCGTCGGAAGAGATTTACCGCGAGGTCAAGCGCGTCCGCGATGAGAAGAAGAAACACATTGTGGCTTCGATCGAAACTGTCGGAGCCAGCGGCGCTTACTACGTTTCGTCTGCCACCAACAAGATCTATGCCGACAACGGCAGCGTAGTGGGATCGATCGGCGTCATCTCCGAGTGGGTCAACTACGGCGAGCTTATGCGCTGGGCGCATTTGAAACCCGAGGTGCTGACCGTCGGCGAATACAAGAGCACGGGCGATCCTTCACGGGACATGACTCCGAAGGAACGCGCCTACCTGCAAGCGCTGATTGACAACATGTACGGCCAGTTCGTGAAAGCCGTAGCTGACGGGCGCCATGCCAAGATCGAAGACATCAAGTCCCTTGCCGATGGCCGGGTATGGACGGGTGAACAGGCCCTGTCCATGCACATGATCGATCAGATCGCCGACTTCGAAGCTGCGGTGGACGACACCGCAAAAGCTGTCGGCATAACCGGCAAGCCGGTCCTGGTGCATCCCGACAAAGATCGCAAGACGGTGCTCGATCTGCTGTTCGGGGACATCTCCCAGTGGCTGCCCAGCCGGGAAAAACTGCTGGATCAGCACACAGGGTTCTATTATTTGTGGAAATAGGAGCCGCCGCTGGGGCAGTGGCGGGTCCTGATTACCTGGCTGGAAGCTGGCATCCGGAAGCCGGCCCCGGAAAAGCCTCTTGCATAAAACCCCTGAAATTTGAGAAGTTTATACAGGATTGTGGCTCCGGACAGTGTCGCTATCCCATATAATCCAGTCGGACTGAGGAGCGTATGACAAAAGCCGATCTGATCGACGAAGTCTCCAAGCTGGCGGAATTAACGCGTAAAGACAGTGAAGTCATCGTCGAGACCATCTTTGACAGCATCGTGCGCTCGCTCCGCGTGGGCGACAAGATCGAGATTCGCGGCTTCGGCAGCTTCCGCACCCGCCAGCGCAAGCCGCGGGTCGGCCGCAACCCGAAGACCGGTGAGCGCGTCGAAGTCCCGGCCAAAAAGATTCCGTTCTTCAAGCCCAGCAAAGAGTTAAAAGACCTGGTCAACACGGGTGGGGGACAGGCTCCCCCGCCCCCGGCACCGCCAGCACCCGCGCCCGCGTAGGGCGGACGCTTCGTCCGCCCAGCCGGGCAATGCTCGGCTAGCCAGCCCCCGGCACAATCTCAAAAATTTCTCCAGAAACTTTACCGTCCTTTACGGTTAGCCGCCCCACGGTCACCGGCAGCCGAAATCTCCTCGGACCCGCGCTGCCGGGATTAAAGTACAGCACTCCATTCTTCTTTTCCGCCTTGGCCACGTGAGTGTGTCCGTACACCACAACGCCAAATCCCGCAGCCTCAGGCTTCAAATCCAATTCATTCAGGTTGTGCAGAATGTAGATAGTCACGCCGTGGACTTCAAGCACGTTGGTCGCGTGAATCTTCTTGGCCCGCCCTTCCCGATCGACATTGCCACGTATTGCTGTCACTGGGGCAAGCTTGCCTAGCTGCGTAAGAATAGCCGGATCGCCGATGTCCCCGGCATGAATGATGTAGTCAGAACCGCGTAGAGCGGCGAGGGCCTCAGGACGAAGCAGTCCGTGAGTGTCAGAGATAACGCCGACGATTAGCGCATTCGGAATCAGCAAGGACCAGGTAGTGTGGGACCAAGTCAATGGCGGCGGACAAGACCTCCGCCGCACACGGCTATAGACCCGGGCTCTTCTCCGCGATCAGTTTCTTGATCTTCTCGACGAACTCGGTAGCCGGCATATCTTCCGTCTTCTCTTTACCGCGAGTACGGACGTTTACTTTGCCAGCCTCCGCTTCCTTATCCCCCATCACGAGCAGGAACGGCACTTTCTGCATGGCATGTTCGCGGATCTTGGCATTCATCTTCTCGTTGCGGGAGTCGACATGCACCCGCACGCCAACTTCTTTCAATTGCGAAGCAACTTTGTTGGCATACTCGGCATGACGCTCGGAAATCGGTATCATCACCGCCTGCACCGGCGAGAGCCAGACCGGAAACGCCCCGGCGTAGTGTTCGATCAGCACACCAAAGAAACGCTCGACTGATCCATATAAAGCCCGGTGCACCATCACCGGCTGTTTGCGCGATCCGTCTTCGGCAACGTATTCCAGGCCGAAGCGCTGCGGAAGATTGAAATCAAACTGTACCGTGGAAAGCTGCCACAGGCGGCCGATGGCATCCACCAGCTTGATATCAATTTTCGGCCCGTAGAACGCGGCTTCTCCGGGGATGACCGTGTATTCGATGTTTAGTTCCTTGAGCACTTTTTCGAGCGAACCGGTGGCCGAATTCCACTGCTCGTCGCTGCCTACGAAGTTTCTTCGATCATTCGGATTCCAGGTAGAAAGCTCGGTCTGGAACTTGTCGAAACCGAAATCTTTGAGCACATCGCGGGCAAACTCGACGCAATCCGCGATCTCTTTTTCAATCTGCTCCGGCGTACAAAAGATGTGGGCGTCGTCCTGGGTAAAGCCACGCACTCGCAGCAGGCCGTGCATCACCCCCGAACGCTCGTAGCGATACACCGTGCCCAGTTCGCCCAGGCGCACCGGCAGGTCGCGGTACGATTTCAGCGAATCTTTATAAATCAGGATGTGGAATGGGCAGTTCATGGGCTTCATGCGGTATTCGGCGTCGTCGAGCTCCATGACGTCGAACATGTTCTGCGCGTAGTAGCCCTCGTGTCCCGAGGTCTGCCACAACTGCCGCCGCGCCACGTGCGGCGTGTACACTAGCGAGTAGCCGCGCTTCAGGTACTCGGAGCGCATCCAGTCTTCCATCTCTTTGCGGATGATTCCGCCCTTGGGATGCCAGAAAATCAGTCCCGGCCCCGCCAGCTCCTGGATGGAAAACAGATCAAGCTGTTGCCCGAGCACGCGATGGTCGCGCTTCTTCGCTTCTTCTTGCCTGTTGAGAAAATCGTCGAGGTCTTTCTTCGCGAAGAATGAGGTCCCGTAAATGCGCTGCAGTTGCGGGTTCTTCTCGTCGCCGAGCCAGTAGGCGCCAGCAATGTTCAGCAGCTTGAAGGCCTTGATCTTTCCGGTCGAAGGGATGTGCGGGCCGCGGCAAAAATCCAGAAACTTGCCGGTCTTGTAGATGGAAATCTTTTCATCGGGCTTGGTGAACTGCTCGATGAAATGGCACTTCATGAAGTCGCCTTCCCCCTTGAACTTCGCGAGGCCCTCGTTACGCGGCAGAAATTCGCGCGCATAGGGAATGTCCTGCTGCACCAGTTCCTGCATCTTCTTTTCGATTTTCTGCAGGTCCTCCGGCGTGAACGGAGTGGGGCGATAGAAATCGTAGAAGAAGCCGGTATCGGTCGGCGGCCCGTGGCCCAGCTTGGTCTCAGGAAATAATTCCAGCACAGCCGCGGCCAGCAAGTGCGCGGACGAGTGGCGATAAACTTCGAGCGCCTCGGGATCGCGATCAGTCAGCAGGCGAAGATCAGTGTCTTTTTCGAGAGGCCGAGTGATGTCAATGAGATCGCCATTAGTTTTGGCCACCAGCGTGGCATCGGCCAGGCGCTGGCCAATTGATTTGGCGATATCGAGTGCGGTCGTCCCCTTGGGGACTTCTTTCACGGACCCGTCGGGAAGCTTGACGTGAATGCTCTCTGCCATAGGTTAGGTTCGAAGTGGAATGTTTTCAGTTTATTGGAGGGTTCGGAGTGGGTCAAACTTGATGCGGGGATAGCTATAGGCACCGGGAAAATTCCTACACCTATTGGTCGTCCGCTTCTACGGACCCACATTGTCCAGTATCCAGATGCTCCCGGAGACTTCCGCAATGGTCAGCACTAGTTTCTCTTGGGTAATCGAAAGCTCGACCGGGGGTATGTTCGTCGGCACCATTAGGCTGGGGTTCTCGAACGACGTTACCTGGAAGGGATCTCCGACGGGCTTTCCTTTGACCGCATCGAAGCGGATGCCCCAGACATTGAAGAAGCCGTTGCGACCGGAGACAAAATATATCATCTTCTCATCGGGTGACCACCGAGGCTTATCGTCCCAATGCTTGCCGTCCGTGATGCGAATCCACGGCCCGCCGGTCGCAGCCATCACATACAGTGTGGATTCTACGGGCGAGTATCTCACCGCTTCAAAGACAATCCATCGACCATCGGGAGAGAAGTGGCACTGATAAAGGTTGTACGCCGGGCTGGAAGTGAGTTTTTGCGCCGCCGCTTCTGCATTAGGCCTGGAGGCTACAGGCAACAACCAGACGCTATGTTCCTGCGATATCAAAAGCCACTTGCCGTCACCGGACCAATCCTGCGCATCTCCGTGCGTTCGGCTGGATGTAGTGAGTGGTTCTTCGGTGCGGCTCTGGCTTGACCACATCATGAGCTGACCCTCGCCCAACGGTTCTTCGCGGGTATAGGCAAGATATGCGCCGTCGGGCGACCACTGCGGAAAGTACCGACTATAAAAATCATCGGCCACGATCGGAACCTCCCGCCCATCCGATAGCGACGTTTCCCGCAACTCCAAGTTGCCCCCACGGTCGCCAGAGAAGGCTAGTTTCTTGCCATCCCGGGACAAACTCGGCTGCCAAGCATCCATCCCAGGCGACGTCACAGCATGGCCCGATCCAGAAACCCGGCCCTGGGTCGCGTCGAACGGAAACTGCCACGCACGGATACGGCTGGATTCACCGGTAAAGGCGAGTTTTTTCCCATCGGGAGAAAGAGAGAACTCTGTATCAAGCCCTGGGCCGGTCGTCAGGCGCTCGATGGCTCCGGCCTTTAATGTTTGGGGATCTACGCTCATCCGCCAGATATTTCTCGCCGCTCGAGACGTCCGCTCAAAGTAGATCGCGTTTCCCGAGGGCGCCCAGGAAAACTTAAAATCCATCGTCCACCACTCACGGCGCGAGACCACCACTCCTACTTGTCTCATCAACTCAACAGGGATTTCCGTCCTTATGGCCATGCCCCCAGCGATTGGCGCGGTCCAAAATGTTGGAATGGGAGCGGGCGCAGAGTCCCAGACCCAAGCAGTGATTCTCTTGCCGTCTGGATGCCACGCCGCCGACACTGAGGAAACGGAATCCGGAAATAGGCCCCGCAAGACCTCATAGGGCGGACGTCCACTTAAGTTCGCTATGTAGAACCTATTCGCCACAGTAAGTGGTGTTGTTTGGAACAAGATCTGCGAGCTATCGGGGGACCAGCGAGGGTAATATCCGAAAGCTGCGATTCTCCTTTCCAATCCTTCACCGCCGAGCGCAGGCACGACATACAAGCCACCTTCGCCGTTTTCGGAACGATACGCAATGAACTTGCCATCAGCCGACCAGTCCGGCTGCCAGTTGCGACCTGGCCCCTTGGTGATTTGCACCGGGTCGCCACCACTAACCTGTTGCACCCAAATGTCGAACTTGCCTCCACGGTTGGAACTGTAGGCGATGAAGCGTCCGTCTGGTGACCATGTAGCGCCGATCTGCAGACCATCGTCAAACGTGAGGCGAGTAAGCGTTCGCTGCGCCAGTGATGCAGGAGATTGCAAACGTCGGTAAATGAAAAAGCCCGCTGCGGCGAGCAACACAAGAACAACGAACAAGACCGATGTGGGTCGGACCCACGGCATTCGCGCCTCCTGCCGCACTCCTGAGCCGACAGGTACTTCGGTGGTCTGGGTGCCTTCAACCGGTGCCACAAAGCGATAACCGCGCCGAGGCAAAGTCTCGACAAAGCGCGGGCTTTCCGCAGAGTCGCTCAGCACCTCGCGAATCTTGTTAATAGCTGTGTTCAGGTTGTGATCAACATCGACAAAAGTGTCCGGCCACAGCCGCTTCTGTAATTCCTCCCGGGTCACTACCTCGCCCGGGCGCTCCAGCAAGATAGCTAGAACTTGAAACGGCTGGCCAGGGAGTTTCAGCCTCACTCCTGCCTTGCGCAATTCTCCCGCCCGAACGTCAACTTCAAAGCTCTCAAACCGGACCAGTCGAGGAGAATGGACAGCTTGTTCCACAGATGTTCGCCTCAAGGGCCCCAGTCTAGCACCGAATTTCAATCGATATGCTCGCGGCTCGCGTATTCCGGCTAGCCAGTCTCACCCTGCAGTCTCTTGAGTCTAAGTGAGTTAGCTGCATTGACTTTCTTTCGACCTTTCGCTGATTCGCAATAGAGCTCCCATGCATTGAGGTAGTCGTACCTGAAGCCCAAGGTCGCCCTCACCGCGCAACCCGCGCGGAGGAGGACGACATGACGATAGGAACCAGGCAACGGCTTCGGCTGAGGCTCGGGATGCTGGTGGGCCAGGTTGCATTTCTGGTAAGCTTCCCCGGCCTTTTATGCGTTGCATCATCCTCGCCAATACCTAGAGAAGATGGTGAAGACCAATCCGCAGCCAAGGCCGAGGTTCCGTTCCAACTCTACAACGACAATCTGATCATCGTGAAAGCAACCATCGGAACGGTCAAGAATGTAAACATGATCCTCGATACGGGCACGAGCCCGAGTGCCATCAGCAAGGAATTGGCCGACCGACTGAAGCTGCGGGGCAAAACGGAATCGCTGCAAACGCTGAACGGGACAATTCAGACTCAGAGCCTCACCTTGCCTAGTATCCAGATTGGTCCGTTGGCCGCTGGCCCCATCAGAGTCGTGGTACAGGACCTTGGCTTCATGGAGCGGAGCCTGGGTATTTCCTTGGGGGGAATTGCTGGTCTCGACATCCTGAGCACAGGCAGCTTTACCATTGATTACCGGAGGAGAAAGGTCGTCTTTGGACCCATCGCAGCAAGTGCAAAAGCAATCCGTTTTGAAACCCAAAAGCCGTTTCTTACGGTAAAGGCGAAGATCGAAGGACATGAGGTCCGCTTGTTGGTCGATTCGGGGACCTGGGGATTGCTTGTCTATCGTAACCGGCTTCGGACAGCGCAGGAGCAACTCCGTTTCGATCCGATTGCCTCGATATCCACTGCTGGCGGGATGACTCATGTACGGTGGTTGAGCGCAGTGGTATCGCTTGGCAGCGATAATCTCGGGTCGCGCAACGTTGCAATTGCCGACGTAGACTCCGATCTCCAAAATGACTTCGACGGTCTCTTGGGATTTGCGAAGATGGGATTCCGCAAGGTGTCTTTCGACTTCGAAAATGGCCTTTTCGGATGGGATTGAAGGTATGCGTACCTAAAATAGGGATCAGGTTCGCGGATTTCGACAGTTGTTTCATCCCAACTGCGATCCGGCGAGGCTGTTCAATTGTGGCGGAGGAAATTACATCCACTCTAATAGACTGTAGTGGGGATTGTCTAGATCGTGAAGTGTGCCGCCGCCTCAAAACTGCTGGTCACGCGATCCCGATGGGACTCAACACAACCAGGGGATAGTCTGAATACCCTGGTTCCGTGAATCAACGGGCCAACTTCGAAGGCTGGGGTCCACAATGCCGACAACAACCTGAAGCAAATTCTCGACTACCTCAACAGCAATCCCGACGGGCGATCGCGCGCGGCCTCGCCGCTATCAGCAAGCATGATGTCGCCCCGGACGGGACCTCAACTTCCAGCTACTCCGCTGGATTCATCTACAAGGACACAACCGGCCGCCAAGAAGTCAACATGGGCTTTTTGCCCGTCGGATTCGTGGCCATTGATCTGGCCCACGCCTTGAACCTTCCGATTTTTGATCCGGACAGCATTGTCCCGGGCGGATCGGGCAACGTGTATGAGCCGGTGGATCCCACCATTCCGCAACAGACCGCTACAGTCCGTCAGCATCCCGCCAATGGCGATGCTCTGATCGGTGGCTCGGGAAACATTCTGGACAACACGGATGCCAAAGTAATAATCGCGGCCAACGGCGGTTCTGACCTGATTTACGTTCCGGACCACGACATCAACACCGCAAAGAAGATCATCGCCTTCCTGGCGAAACAGGATTACGTCGGCGGCATGTTCCTGGACGACAGCTTCGGCCGGCTTCCGGGCACGCTGCCCCTCAGTTCCATCAACCTGGTCGGCGCCACCGGTCTGCCGACGCCAACCATCGCGCTGGCGTTCAAAACCTTTGCCACCGATCCGAACAATGCGCTGCAGACCGCGGTGCAGATCGCGGACTCCGGTCTGCAGCAAGGCCAGGGCATGCACGGCAGCCTGGGACGTGACAACACGTTTAACAACATGGCGGCCATCGGGCCGGATTTCAAGAGCCATTTTGTTGATTTCTCACCAGTCGGCAACGCTGACATTGTTCCCACCCTGGCACAGATCCTCGGCTTCGAACTGTCCAGCAATGGCGACTTGCGCGGACGAGTCATTGTCGAAGCGCTCAAGGGCGGACCCTTCGCCGTCGTCTTTGAGCGACAAGCCTTGATCTCTCAAAAAGCAGGGTCGGGACAGAGCACCGCCTTGGAATTCCAAAGAGTGGGCTCAAGGCTTTATTTCGACGAGGCCTGTTTCGTGAAACCCAATCCGTTCCACATCTTCAACCCCTGTCACTAGTCTTGAGGGTACAAGGGTGCCGGGGTGCCCCATTTCTCGCGCCCTTTGCGAGAAGTGGGGTTGTCCAGATCTTCCGGCGCGTAACAAGAAGAAAAGAGGTCGGCACTGCGGGAAGATGTGTGCTGGGGCGGGGCACCCAACACCGGAGTGGGTTTTGGGGAACGCGGCGTTGACTACCAAAAGAAATCGCGCGTCCAAGGACGCGCGATCAAGACCACAGGCTAATCCTACCGACCAGCGACTAACTCGTTTTGCTTTTCAGCACCTGAATCGCCTTGTGCAGCTGTTCGTCCTGCTGCGGAGGCTGCTTCTTGTCTTCCTCTGCCGGAGTCGCATTGTCGTCATCGTCGGGCAGGGCTGCGTCATCGTCGCTGTCAGCGATTACGATGTTCGGGGTTACCGCACTGTCCTGGATGGCCTTGCCGCTGGGGGAATAGTACTTGGCAACCGACAGAATCAGCGCTGACCCATCGGGAAGCTGGATTGTTTTCTGGATCGAGCCATCACCGAAGGTCTTGTCGCCCACAACGTCTCCCCGCGCATTTTCGAGCACAGCGGCGGCTACGACTTCAGCCGGGACCGGCGGTGCCCTTGTTCACCAGCACGACCAGGGGCAGGTTGGTGATCGCTTTCGAGGCGTCGGCGTTGAAAGCCTCACGCGGATACTTCTGGCCCTGCAAGTACGTAATGGTGCCATGGTTGAGGAACAAGTTGGCAACCGCGATGCCTTCCGATTCGTCTCCCTCGGCGCAATTGCGCAGATCGAGAATCAGCTTTTTGGCTCCCGACTTTTGCAGCGCCCGTACTTTGGCGGCGACTTCCTGTGCCTTGCCTTTGTTGAGTGCATCCACCTGGATGTAGCCGATACCGTCGTCCACGATTTTTTCCGTGACCGGCGGGACGGTGACGACATCGCGCGTAATGACCATCTTTTGCGGCTCGGCGCGGCGGGCCCGGACGACCGATACATTCAGGTTCGAACCCGGTTGGCCCAGCAGCAGATTGTGGATTTCGGCGAGTGACATCTCGCGCGTGCTCTTGCTTTCAATGGCTTCGAAAATATCGCTGGCCTGGATGCCGGCCTTGTCCGCGGGACCGCCAGGGATCACCGAGATGACCGCAGCGTAGCCAAAGCGTTTCGAGACGGCTGCCCCGATCTCACCTTTGGCTTCGGTCTGGTTGGCTTTGTACTCCTTGAACTCGGCAGCGGTCAGGTAGCTGGAGTTTGAGTCCAGCGACTCGAGCAGGCCGTGCAAGCGCGCCGTCGGTCACCAGCGGGATGTTGGGTTCTTCCACGTACTCGCTGCGCACCCGCGAAAGCACTTCGCTATAAACCTGTAATTGCCGGTAGGAGCCATCATTGTTGGAGGCGCGAACACCGTCCAATCCGCCCACATACATGAACAGGAGAACAGCGGCGGAGGAAACTACAATTGCGATCTTCGTCTTCATGGACATCGGATTTGTTCTTCTTTGGAAGAGAAATTATTCCCTGAGCGTTTCACAAATATTATATCTGCTTTGATGCCAGATTCCTGCTCTTTGCTTCGAGCAAAAATGACCGTCGGTAACTGGCGGGTTCGGGCGCCGGTTGTCCTGCGCCGCGGGCCCGCAGGCGCTCAGACAAAAGGACTTACCTCCTGCTTTCAGCACAGCCGTTTGGTGTTATATTTCTCCCGCCTCGAAAGGGGGAGCTATGCGGTTTCGTCCGGCATTGATCACTCTGGTTACAGTTTTGCTTGTGGCAACGGTTGCTCCCCTCGCTCGGGCGCAGTCGGGAGAATGGAAACAGTTGTTTGATGGCAAGGACCTGGTGGGTTGGAAACACGTCGGCCTCGGCGAAATGACCGTCGAAGACGGGCTGATCCGTACCCACGGCGGGATGGGCCTCCTCTACTGGACGGGCGGCACTCTGGGCGATTGCGTGATCCGCGTCGTATTCAAGATGCGCGATGAGAACGACAACTCGGGAGTCTACATTCGCATTCCGATCGAGCCCCGAGAGGCCTGGATGCCGGTGCACTACGGCTACGAAGTGCAGATCGACAACCAGCCTGAAAAATCCAAAGAAGATGAATATCACGTCACCGGCACTCTGTATTCGCTGACCAAGCCGCTGGCCCGTCCCGGCAAGCCCGGGCCGGAGTGGAACACCATGGAGATCACGCTGGACGGGCCGCATACCACGGTGGTCGTGAACGGCGTGAAGGTGACGGAGTTTACCGAGGGCGACCCGGTGCCCGCGAAGAAATTTCAGTTCGAGCCGGAGCGCGGGCCGCGTCCGCACGAAGGCTACATCGGCTTGCAGAATCACAGTGAGAGTGACGTTGTATTTTTTAAAGAAGTTGCGATTAAGATGCTCAAGAGATAACAGTCCTCGGCCGTCAGTCGTCGGGATTAGCTGACGACTGACGACTGATTTGGAGGCTTGATGACCAGGAACCGTTTCTCGCGTCGTGAATTCATTGGACTCGGTGCGGCCGCGGCGGGCGCGTCGCTGGGGCTGAAAACAATTCTTCTGGAGCCAGACCCGCTCTGGGCCTTGCCGCAAACCGTGGCGCCCAGCGATCGGGTGCGCTTCGGCATGATCGGCATCGGCATGCAGGGGTCAGGATTGCTGACCAATTCGATCGAGCTGCCGGGAGTGCAGTGCGTGGCGGCCTGCGATCTTTACGACGGACGTCACACGCTGGCCAAGGAGATTGTCGGTCCAAATCTGCCCACTACGCGGCGCTATCACGAATTGCTGGAGAACAAGGAGATTGATTGCATCGTGGCCGCCGTGCCTGACCACTGGCACAAGCAGGTCGTGGTGGATGCGGTCAGCGCGGGCAAGGACATCTACATTGAAAAACCCATGTCGCACACCGGAGCAGAAGGTGTGGAGATGGTGGCGGCCGCGCAAAAGAACGGACGCATCGTTCAAGTGGGCTCGCAGCGGGTCAGTTCGGTGATTTGCGCCAAGGCGAAAGAACTGGTGGCGCAGGGAGTGCTCGGCGATCTGATGCTGGTGGAGGGTTCGCTCGGCCGTAACGATCCTACCGGAGCCTGGGAGTATCCGCCGCCGACCGATCTTTCTCCGCAAACGCTCGACTGGGACACTTGGCAGGGAACCGTGCCCAAGCGGGACTTCGATCCTCTGATCTTTGCGCGCTGGCGTTGCTGGAAGGAATACGGCACCGGCGTGGCAGGCGATCTGCTGGTCCACCTGGTGAGCGGGATGCAATACGTGCTGGGCATCAACGAGGCGCCCAAGCAAGCCATGGCCATGGGCGGGATTCTGCGCTGGAAGGATGGCCGGAACATGCCGGATGTGCACTGCACGCTTTTCAAGTACGGCGACGTTCCCGTGTATATGCGGCTCAGCCTGGGAACGGAGACTCCTGAAACGTATCGCTTTCAGGGCTCGAAGGGCATCCTGGAACTGACCGAGTTCAGCCTTACCTACACTCCACAGGCGGGCGTGGACACCGGTCCCAGCTATTACGCGTCGGGCTTTCCCCGTGCCATGAGGGAAGGATATTTCAAGAAATGGCATCAGGAACATGACGCCGTGCCGGGCAAGGAACCGGCGTTCGAAGGCACCACTTACCGCAGCGTTTCCTGGGACGAGGAAAAACCGCATCTCTGGAACTACTTCCAGGCGGTAAAAACGCGGAAGCCGGTTGTGGAGGACGTCGTGTTCGGTCATCACGCAGCCTTGGCCTGCCACATGTCGAACCAGTCGTACTTCCGCAAGAGCGCAGTGACCTGGGACGAGGAATCGAAGACGATTAAGAGCTGAAGCCAGTCGTTGGTCGTTAGTCGTTGGCCAATCCCTTGGCCTTACAGCTGGCGACCGACTGCCCGCTCTTCATCCTATTCGGCGTAGCGCGGCTACCGCTTCACGCATTTCATTCTGCTGGAACAAGCGGATCGCCGCGATCCCCGCCGCACCTGCCTGGATGCACACCTCCGCGTTTTCTAGCGTGATGCCGCCCAACGCGAGGACCGGGATCTTTTCCCGGCAAGCTTCTCGCAGCGCTTCGAGACCGGCTGGGCGCGTGTGTCCCCTTTCCTTTTCAAAGACTGGGCCGAAGACGGCGAAGTCAGCGCCTTCTTGTGCGGCGCGGGCGACTTCGACCCGAGTGTGACAGGACGCGCCGATAATCAGCTGGGCCGGGGTTCCATCGTCAGTCCATCCTTTTTTTACTTCGGACGGAGAAATGTCATTCGAGCGTAGATGGATGCCCTGTGCTCCGCAGGACAGGGCGATGTCGGTGCGGGAGTTTATTAGAAGAACAGTTTTCAGTTTCTGGTTCTCGGTTCTCAGACGCTGGACTGCCGTCCGGGCCAGGGTTTCGAGTTCGTGGGGGGAGAGATCTTTCTCGCGTAGCTGGATGTAGTCAACGCCGCAGCGAGCGGCTTCCGCGATCGTTGTGAGCAATCGAGAGCGACGAGCAGTTTCGTCACCATCAAACTGAGAGCGGTCGGTGATGTAGTACAGAAGCACGTCGGTCGGCGATCGTCCATCATCGCCGATCCTGACGACTGAAGACCGACGACTGACGACTAGTTATGGATTGGTCTTTGCAATCTCCGGCACGGCTTCGGGCGCCTTCGGCTGGGGCCCGAGGTGATACTTGGTCAAACCGTCGCGCAGATACTCGAAGCCTTCTTCGGGTGAGTCTGCCATGTGGAACAAATCAAGATCAGAGGCATTAATGGTACCGGCATCGATCATCGCGTCAAAGTTGATTAAGCGCTTCCAGTACTCGCTGCCGTAAATCACCACCAGGATCTTCTTGGCGAGCTTTTGCGTCTGGGCCAGGGTCAGGATTTCAAAAAGCTCGTCCAGAGTTCCGAAGCCGCCGGGAAAGATCACCAGTGCCTTGGCCAGATACGCGAACCAGAACTTCCGCATGAAGAAGTAGTGAAACTCAAAATTAAGCGACGGGGTAATGTGGGGATTCGGATTCTGTTCGAAAGGCAGATTGATATTGAGGCCAATGGTTTTTCCACCCGCCTCCTGGGCCCCCAGGTTGGCAGCTTCCATGATGCCGGGACCGCCTCCGGTGGTTACCACAAAGCGACGCCTGCGGGCTGGAATCTGGATTGACCATTCGGTCAGCAGAAAAGCCATTCGGCGCGCGTCCTCGTAATAGCGCGCGGTATCTACCAAAGCCAGCGCTTTTTTCCGTTCGGCCTCGGACGCCACGCCTGGTCTCTTTTCCAGTTCGGCGCGAATTCGATGCGCGGCTGCCTTGCCCTGAAAACGAGCCGAGCCGAAAAACACCACCGTGTCCTGGATCTGCTCGCGCCGGAAACGCGAGAGCGGTTCAGTGTATTCGGCGAGTAGGCGCAATACGCGGCCGTCCGGACTGTTCAGGAAGGCTGGATTTTCGTACGCCAGAGGCGCAGACTTGAGCTTGTCGTCACTCATGATGAGGTTGTCTTTCTGTCAGTGCCGTTTTTCGTCGTGGAAGTGAACTGCTTCCCAAAATCCAATCCAGATATCGAGCAGCCCCAGGCCACTGCACAGGCCGCGCACAAATCCGTTGGAAACGAAAGCCCGTAGCCCGGGAGAACCGAGCAGGAAATAGTTATCGGTCCACTCCGGCCTCCACGGCAGGATGACCAGAAGGACCCCCACTGTGGCGCAGAAAAAAACGAACAGCAGTATTAAAACGCGGTGCAACCAGAGCTGAAAAGCGGTCTGCGGCAGGGACTCGGACATTTTGTCGACGGAAGAATCGGGGCTGGCGGTCACGTCGCGCTCCCAAGGGTCGTGCACGCGACCGGTTGGTGCTCCCCGGAGCCTGCTCCCGAGCATAGAAAGAACCCCATTGTGGCATTCTACGACTTCAGGGCTTTGATGCGCTCGGAGACATCGCGGTAGTCAATGTTGCTGCCGTAGACCTCCATGAAATAACTCAGGGCCTTGGTCTTGTCGCCGGCCGCTTCGTAGGAGGATGCCAGTTCGTAGTTCAGGGCAGTACGGGTCTCTTCGTCAATGGTGGGCAGCTTGAGGGCGCGTTCATACCACCGGATGGCCGCCTCGGCTACGCCTTTATCAAGGAAGCACTGGGCCAGCCAGGTATAAGTCTGCATCAGTTGCGGAAAGTTGTGACCGCGATCCACGGCCTGGCAGACTTTCTGCAGTTCACCAATGGCTTCATCCAGCAATCCCATTTCGCGGAAGGCCACGCCGAGGTTGTAATGGGTCTCGGGATCTTCCTGGGTGTTGGCGGAGTCCTCTTCTAGCTCGTGCTTCAACTCGCCGAACATGTCCGCCAGATCCACACTGGCAGCGTTGGTTTGCGGCGTTGCCGGCGCGACTTCGGGAGCGAGCGTCCGCTTCTTGGTCGGCTGATAGGTGAAAGTCGGCGATGCAGCTTCCCTGGCCGGAGCTGGAGCCGGAATCGGGGCCGGTGCTGCAGCCGCGGCGGCATGTGATGAACTTGCGGCGATCGGCTCGCGGGCAGCTCGAGCCTGCACCGGCGGCGCAGGTGGCACCGGAGCGGGCGGCAAGAAGCTATCCCCCAAAGATGCTTCCAGGTCGGAGACAAATTCGCCTAACGCCCCAGCGGACGCCTCCGTAGCCTGGGCGTATTCCGCCGCTGCGGGCTCGGGTGCAGGAACCATCGGACGGAACGGCAGCTTGAATTCTTCCGCTGCAGTCGGCCTCGACTCCGGAACAAATTCGGCCTCAAATGCTGACTTCGAGGTTGCGGGATATGCGCTCTCGACTTCCGGCGCGGATGGAACGTCGTCCGTTTCCTCAACCGAAACTTCTTCTACCGCTTCGGGCTGCTTCGGGCCGGCTTGGGCTTCAGCGGCCTCAATCTCCTGCCAAACCGCCGCCAGCTGGGCCGCTCCGGGCTTCAGCTTTTCCAGCTTGTCATACACCACGCGAGCTTGTTCAGCCATCGAGTGCGCGAGATAGAAGCGAAGTTCTTCGATGGTTTCGGTGATACTCTCGGCCCGGGCATGGTCGGATTCCAAATCTGGAACGGCGGCTTCCGCGGCCAACGCAGCGGCTCTCGCTTCATCCGAGCCCTGCGTCTCCCACTCGGCAGAGATATCAATTTCACTTTCAGATACTGCCGGTTCAGAGCTGACTTCGAATGCGGCAGCTTCGGGCACTGTCGAGGATGGCGCGGTGTGAAAGAAGATTCCCGAGGTTGAAGGCTCGGGGATTGAAGCGGGAGCGTCCGCCGCCTCAGCACTAGCGAAAGAATCAAAGGCGGCCGGGGCACTGGTCGAGGGAATGCTCGCCGAGGCAATAGTCGCCGGCGCAGCTAGGGCATCGCTCACTGCGACTTTTTTGACTGAGGTTCGTTCTTCGTACTTGCTGGCCAGGTCGCTATAGCGGCTGGCTTCGTCGGGATGCCCGGCATCGTGATAAAGCTGTTCCAGGTTGCGGCAGCAAACGGCGGCTTCGCTGAAACGGCCTGCCCGGGTGTGCAATGCGGCCAGACGCTGGTTGATCCGCAGGTCGCGGGGGGCCTTGGGCAAGGCGGACATCAACGGTCCCAGTGCCTTGGCCGGCATGTTGTAAGAAACGAACAATTCGGCGTCGGTCAACGCGGCGCGCACTGCCAGGGCAACATCGTCAGCATACCGCTGGTCGATAAACGGTGCGGTGGCTTCGAGCTCCTCCACCAGTACCGCGCCCTCTTCGGGGGTGATGAGTCGCGAACTCGACGAAGCGCCGCCCAGCTTGGCCAGAACCTGCTCATAGTTGCGAGTGTGCAGCTGGTTCTGCGGCTCCATCTGAGTAAGCTTCAGATAGTAGTCGCGAGCTTTCTCGAGGTTCCCCGCCTGCACGCTGGCATGCGCCAGCAGTTCGTAGAGTTCGGTAATGTGAGTCGTGTCGCCGGCCTTTTGCGAAAGATCGAGGAGGATCTCCAGTGCGGGCACATCCTCGCGCATGTGGCCGATCAGCGCATGCAGGCTTTCGAGAACTTTGCCCGAGTCCGTGGCCACCAGGCGATCGCAATATTGCTGGTAAACCTTCAACACCTCGCCAGGCTGTCCTGCAGCCATGAGCGCGTCGGCATAGCCGGTAATCGCGCCGGTGTCGTTGTGGACGGTGCACAATTTGGCTGCCAGGGTTCCAGCTTCCGGCAAGCGTCCGCTTTGCAGGTAGGCTTGCATCAGCGCGCGCAGTCCGTCGGGATGGCTGTCGAGATCGGCAACTTTTTCCAGATTCTGGATGGCACCGGCCATGTCGCCGGAATCGAACGCGTTGCGGCCTCGCAGCAGCAGCGCATGACTGTTGCTCGGGTCCAGCGTGAGCATGCGGTTCAGGATTTCTTCGGCGGGCCCCAGTTGGCCGCGCGCCCGCAGGCTGTCGGCCGCGGCGGCGAAAAGCTGCCAGGCCTCGGTCTTCTTGTTCAGCCGGACATAAACCTCGGCCAGGCGAGTGCGCATGGCGACGTTTTCCGGGTCCATTTCCAGTGTCTTCTGGAAAATTCGTACTGCCTGTTCCAGTTCGCCGGAGCGCAGGAATTCTTCCGCCACTTGCAGATATTGCGCCCGGGCATCATTAAAGAGTCCTTGCTGGGTATAGAGTTCGGCCAGGCGAAGCACGCTCTCCAAGGTGGGTTTCAGCTTGGTGAGCTTCTTGTACATGGCGATGGCTTTGACGGTGAAGCCCTGCGCAGCATAGGCGTCGCCAACGCTCTTGAAAGATTCGACGGCCTTGTCGGCCTGTCCGAGACGAGCGTAGAGGTCTCCGATGGTGTTGGAGACGGTGAGTTCCTTGGGGTCGGCTTTGAGAACTTTTTCGTACTCAGCAATGGCATTAGGCAGCTTGCCCTGCTGGACGAACTTCTCCGCAGCACTGAGAGCTTTCTGTTTGTTGAAGCCAAAACCGAACGCCATAAGATTGCTGACTCCAGCTCCCGGTTTATTTCCCGCCAGAAAACATCTTCCGTGAGAAGGTTCACCGACGGGTTGGCCATCCGACCGGCCATGTCTGCCGATCATACGAGGGATGGTCTTTCGGACAAGGGTCATTGTAAGACGTGTTACCAAGAATCGTATGGTTACTAAGGGTTACCGAAAGGGAGTGTACGACCGAGTTACGTCCGGAACCATGCTAGATAACGGGAAATCCCCAAGCTTTTCGCAAAAAAGCGAGGGGCGCGGCGGCCGTCCTGCATTTTCGACTGGCCCGGTTTCCTAAGGCGTCACTACTGCCAGCGGCCGGGTTCTTGTAAGATTGCGGCCAGCACATCCAGCGTCCCGGGGGGGCACGCTGGGTTGAAGAAAACCTCACTTCGCTAACATTCGCCGCTTTCCTGCCAGGAAGTAAAGAACGTGATCGGGCCCAAATATTCTTTACCCCCTTGCGGCAATGAGGGAGAACTATGGGCAGATGGCTGACATGGGTATCGCATACGCGCCTGACTGGCTGGGCGTGCTCCCGGTGCGGCTGGACTTTTCCCGTTCCGGCGATGCTAACCGATAAGGACGCCAAGAGCGCCTACGACCGGCTGGCTTCGAGCAAGTTCCAGGAGCACGATTGCGCGGTACACGGTGAACCGGCAGTGCTGGCAGACTCCGAGAGTTTCGCGGCGCGGGCCAGAAAGCTGGTCACCCGGGGTTTCAAGCCGAAAGACGCCGCCCAGATTACTTTGCAGGAAATTACCTTCGAAAACCGCAACGATCCCAGCGCCGCCAAGAAAGCACAAATCGACGCGGAAGACTTTCTTCGCCGCGTCAAAGACGGGCTGATCTGACCCTGGCGCTCAACGCTGCTGACTGGGATAACAGATTTCGATTATTGGCCCTTCTGAGTTTCCGGTATAGCCTTAAACTGGTCGCCGGTATTTTGCGGCAACGAAACACTCCCGCAGGGCAAGTGAAACTTTATGACGTGGATCCGCACCATTCCAGTCTCTGAAGGCGACGAGAAGTTGCGCCAGGCCATGGAGGGACAGAAGGTCTCTCTATCCGATCGAATATGCGACCCCGGTCCATCCCACCGAGGGCGGCGGGGCGCAGATCACCGCTTCCCACAGCCTGATTCCCGATGCCCTTTATCACGCCTTTGCCACCTTCGGCGTGCTCATGTCTCCCGATCTCGCCGCTTTCGCGGCGGCAGCATGAGATGATTACCACGGTCGTTTCGGTCACCAATCGGTGCGTTTATTGAATCGACTCGCACGCAGAGTTTCTGCGTCGGGTGACGTTGGATAAGGAACTGGTCGATGCGCTGGAGAAGGACTACACCACTGCTCCGGTCACCGCCGCAAGAGCGCGTGATGCTCGACTACGTGGTGAAAATCACCAAGGATGCGACGAAAGTCTGGAAAGACGATCACGAACGCCTGCGCGCGGCCGGTTTTGACGATAAGGCAATTCTCCAAATTACGCTGATTGCCGCCTGGTTCAACTACATCAACCGCGTGGCGGACGCGCTGGGCGTGGGACGCGAGTAGAACCGGCAGGCTGGGCGCAGACTGTGGGGGGCGGCGCTCCAACCCGCCCGGTCGAGCGAAGCTCGACAGTTCTTTCGAACAGATCTGCCTTCGAACGCTTTAGGTGCGCTCGGGCCGGCCGGGTCAAAGGCCCGGCCCCACAGAGTTCCTGCCAGCCCGCGACTACTCTGCTTCCTGACTTATTGCCTCTTTGACGCGCTTGCGGCTGCGGTGGGAACCTGTTTCGCTCCCGCCGCCAGCAGCAGATCGGCAGAGTTCTCGCGCTCGACGATCCACTCCCACACCCGGCGGCCGTTTGAATCGAGCGAACATCGGGCCTCGGTGTAGTCGGCCAGCCGGTTCAACACCGTGGTCACCGAGGCCATGGGGTCCTTGTGGCGCTCGAGCAGTTCGGGAAATCTCTGCTGCAGCGCCTGGCAGACCAGCCGGGCGCCGAGTGGTTTTTTGGCGTCCATCAGGATCACCCGGCAAGCTCGCGTGAATCCCGGCTGCCGGCTGGCGGTTTTGCGATCGAGGAAGGTGAGCAGTTGATCGCTGAGCACGCAGTCGCCAAAAATGTTCGCCAATCCGGCCAGGGTTTGTTTGATCGTGCCGATTCGCTTCATGAGTTCCGCCCGCTGCGCGAGTAGTTCGTGCAGCTCTCGTTCCGCGGAGCGGATGACCTCCTGAACGTGCAGGTCACCCGCTTGCGATTGTCCGTTGCTTCCGTTCATTCCGGTATTCATGAAACCCCCACTTTGTGATCGCGATGGTTAAGCGCCTAACGCGGATTGCTCGCCTCGGCAGTTTGGACGTGTCCCGAGCCTCTTCGGACAGCAACAGTGGCTGACTTTGAGCGCAGGACCTGCTGGCCAGTCTCATCCCCTTCTTGCCAGACCTGGGTGAGGACGTTCTGGCCTCTTCGTTGTCGAAGCGCAGCTTGGGCCGGCCCGGTTTGGCTGGCGCTTGCACGGATTGGGTCAACACATTGATCAAAGCGCGGCCTCGGGAGTCGCGCAGTTCCAACAGCACCGGGCCGATGAGCGCCACCGAGTACTGCCCGGCGGGAAAAATTTCGCGTCCCACGACGAAATCGAATGGAATGTTTGCCTTGATGACCCGCTCGGTGCGTTGCGCGTGGAGCGCGGAGCCCAGCATCAGGACACTCAGAAGAAGTGAAGCAAATACACGTCCAACCTGGTTCTTCATAACAACCTCCCCTTGTTTTGTCTAGCGAGTTCGTTCGATTGCGAATCCTGCGAATTTGCCGGACGTTCAGAACGCGAGTGTTTAGCGAATTGTCGAAACTCGCTATCCGCTTCTTGCCGTCAAATCCGATTTCCTGCGCACTAGCGGGTTGGACGAGATTTCCTACCTATGAGATTGATTGTTTGTTTTCATTCAATCAATGAACTACACTCATGTGAGAATATGAGTCCGAAACTGGAAGTCCGACACCTCAAGCTGCTGGTCACCGTGGCCGAAGAAGGCAGCGTGACCGAAGCGGGTAAGCGCCTGCACCTCACGCAATCCGCACTGAGTCACCAGTTGCGCGATGCGGAAGAAAAGCTGGGGACCGCCTGTTTTTGCGGCTGGGAAGAAAGATGGTGCTGACACCGGCCGGGGAGCGGCTGATCGCGTGTGCGCGCCGGGTACTCGACGAACTAAGCAATACCGAGGTGCAGATCGAGGGACTCAACGGCGGAGCGCGAGGTGAGATCCGGCTGAGCACGGAATGCTACACCTGCTATCACTGGTTGCCCCCGGTGCTGAACAAGTTTCACGGGAAGTTTTCGAAAGTGGAAGTAAATATCGTTGCCAGCGCGACTTCGAATCCGGCGGCAGCTTTACTCGAAGGCAAACTGGATGTTGCGATCATCAGTTCTCCCCCGAAGAACAAGAGCCTTCAAGTGACACCCATGTTCGAAGACGAACTGGTCCTGGTAATGTCCCCGAAGCACCGCCTGGCGGCCGCGAGCCAGGTGCGGCCCAAGGACCTGGAGACGGAGACGATTCTGATCTATCCTCCGCGCGAAGAGAGCACGCTGATCAACCAACTGCTGAAGCCGGCGGGAGTGGAGGCCCACCGGGTCATCGAAGTTCCACTCACGGAAGCGATTGTCGAGTTGGCGGGAGCGGGCACTGGCATTGGATTTCTGGCGCGCTGGGCGGTCGCGCCAGCTGTCGAAGCGGGCAAGGTTGCCATTCGTCCTTTGGGCGGTCGCGGATTTCGGCGGCAATGGTACGCGGTCACGCTGCGCAATCAGCCCACGCAGCCGTTTCTGGCGGAGTTTCTGAATCTGTTGTCGACCTTCGTGCCGAAGAACGCGCGCCGCATGTCGGCATGATGCAAATGCAACGGTCATCCTGTGCGGAGTTGAAGGACCCCTTGTAGCCGCCCAGAAGCGCGCCGTTCGTACCCGGAGTAGGGTCCTTTGACTGCGTGGCTGCTTCGCTGCGCGAAGCAACCACTCCGCTCAAGATGACCATTGCCGCTCCTGAAGCGATACCATCCCAAGCATGGAGCGCCGCTCCGTTGTCGAATACCTTGAGAGCTTTCTGCGACGGGGGCGGGAGTGCGCCTACGTACAGCCGCGCGGGTACCGCGCCGAACGCTGGAGCTACCGCCAGGTGGCCGAGACAGCGTTCCGGTTCGCCCGCGAACTGGAAAAGCGTGGAATCGGCAAAGGTGAGCGCGTCCTGGTATGGGGGCCGAATTCGGCGGAGTGGGTGGTTGTGTTTTTCGGTTGTGCGCTGCGGGGTGCGATCGTCGTTCCTCTTGATGAAGCCGGCACCGCTGATTTTACCCAGCGGGTCTATCAGCATGTAGATGGAAAACTGCTGGTTTGCTCGCGTGAACACGTCCTGCCTTCCATCCCCGTCGTGGTGCTGGAAGATTTGCAGGAAACATTGTCGATCCACGCATCGGCACCTTACGATGCGGCGGCGATTGGTCCTTCGGATATCTCTGGAAATTGTTTTCACTTCCGGCACCACTGCCGAACCAAAAGGTGTCGTGATCACCCACGGCAACGTCCTCGGCAATATCGCGCCGCTAGAAGCGGAAATCCAGAGATATCTGAAGTACGAGCGCCTGGTCCATCCCGTTCGCTTCCTCAACCTGCTGCCCTTGAGCCATGTGTTCGGACAATTCCTGGGAATATTTCCTGCCTCAACTGATGGGCGGCACGGTGATGTTCCAGGACACGCTTAAGCCGGGCGAAGTAATTCGCACCATCCGGCGCGAGCGCGTGTCAGTGCTGGTGGCGGTGCCGCGCATGTTGCAATCGCTCAAGGAGAAGATCGAGCGCGATCTTGAAAGATGAGGGCAGGCTCGAAGATTTTCGGCTGCAGTTTCAAGCGGCGGAGGGAAAGCATTTCCTCCACCGCTGGTGGATCTTCCGGCGCGTGCATCGCCAGTTTGGATGGAAGTTCTGGGCGTTCATTTCCGGAGGGGCCGCGCTCGACCGCGTGACCGAAGAATTCTGGGGGCGGTTGGGATACGCCGCCATCCAGGGCTACGGGCTGACGGAGACGACTTCCATCGTCAGCGTGAACCATCCTTTTCGCTTGGGCAAGGGATCGATCGGAAAAGTTCTGGCGGGGCGCGAAGTTAAATTAGCTGGCGGACGGCGAGATCCTGGTCCGCGGCAGTGGTGTGGCCGCCGGCTATTGGACGGGACACGAACTACAGCCCATGATTGCGGACCAGGGTTGGTACGGGACTGGAGATATCGGTGCGCTCGACGCCGACGGCAATTTGTACTTCAAAGGGCGGAAGAAGGATGTGATCGTCACGCCCGCCGGCATGAAGGTTTATCCCGAGGACCTCGAGACCGCGCTGCGCCGCCAACCTGAGGTCAAGGACTGCGTGGTGATCGCACTCCCGCGAGATGGGAATGCAGAGCCTTGCGCAGTGATGATCCTGCGCGACGCCAGCGCTGATCCTGAACCGGTAGTGAGACGCGCGAACGAAACTCTGGCTGAGTACCAGCGCATGCGGACCTGGTTCGTGTGGCCCGAAGACGACTTCCCGCGCACCTCCACGCAAAAGCCTCGAACCAATGCGGTCCTGCAAGTGGTTCAGGGGCGGTTGGGAGCGACGTCCGCCGGGCCAACCGGATCGAGTTCACTGGCCGAGTTGATTGCGCGCGTCAAAGGGAAATCTGCTGGAGAGTTGGGGCAGAAGTCTGATCTTGAGGCTGATTTGAATTTGAGCTCACTTGATCGTGTGGAATTGCTGGGCGCGCTCGAAGACCGCTATCAGGTGGACTTGAGCGAGACCCGGTTCGCCGCGGTGAAGACGGTCGGTGATCTGGAACGCATGTTGCGCGGCAAGCTTCCGTCGCGAGTGCCCTATCACTATCCGGGATGGGTGCAGCGTTGGCCCACCACCTGGGTGCGGCTGATCGTTCATTATCTGCTTTTGCGTCCGGCACTATTTTTGCTGGGATGGCCGCGGATTACCGGACGGGAAAATCTGCGCGGGCTTCGCGGACCCGTGCTGGTTGTGTGCAATCACATTGACGACGTCGACGTAGGCTTTGTGCAGACTGCACTTCCCGCCCGCTTTCGGCATCGGCTGGCGACGGCTACTGGAGGGGAGGCACTCGAGGCGCTGCGTACTCCGCCACCCCAGCGAACTTGGTTGAGCAGAACCTATGACCGCCTGAAGTGGATTTTGGGAGTGTCCCTGCTCAACCTGTTTCCCTTACCGCGTGAAGCTGGTTTCCGGGAGAGCTTTGCCTTTGCCGGAGAATCCGTGGATCGCGGCTATAGCATCCTGGTTTTTCCCGAAGGACGCCACACCACTGACGGCAAGATAGGTCCGTTTCGCGCCGGCGTGGGATTGCTGGCCAGGAACCTTGCGATACCGATCGTTCCCATGCGGATTGACGGGCTCTTCGAATTGAAGAAGGCGAAGAAGAGGTTTGCGCTGCCCGGGAAGATCAAAGTAAAGATCGGGGCGCCGCTCCGGTTTTCAGGTGCCAGCGCGCCCGAGCAGATTGCCGCCGAGCTGCAGAGGACGGTGGAAAATTCATAGATACCAACGCGTTCGGCCGTTGTTTATTGATCTTGTTACCTTGCGGGACAAACCTCCGGAACTGCGTCCGCATCGAAGCTTGAGCGTGTACTATTTTTTAAGGGCGCCGGGTTGCGCCCGGACTGGACGGATCACAGACCCGTCCCCACACAAGCGGTCCGCAACAAGAAATCTTAGGAGGTCTGCAGCACATGCATTTCGATATGAGGCAGTTATCCCGAGTCGTAACCGTGTTCGTTCTCGCTGCGGTTTTCGCCCTTCCCCAGAATCTTTTGGCAGAGGGCGCGCACGTGGTGAGTCCCTCCGACCTGCAACAAGCGGCAGTGCAGGCCTCTACGGTACGGCGGCAAAACGTGGAAAAAGTCCGGGAATTCTTCTCGTCAGAGAAGGCCGACAAAGCCTTGCGCTCGGCGCATGTGAACCCGGAGCAGGTGAAGAACGCAGTCTCCACGCTGGACGACGCGGAGTTGGCGCAGTTGGCCTCGCGGGTGAACAAGGCGCAGGCTGATTTTGCAGCTGGCTCACTCAGTGATCGCGACCTGATCATTATTCTGGTCGCCGTAGCCGTGCTGATCCTGATTATTGTTGCTGTCCGCTAGGCTGAAAAGATGCCGGGGAAGATGTTTGGTCGCATCGCCAGGATCACGGTCGTATTGATCGGCGTCGGCGGCTCGCTGCTGGCCGCCGACCTTCCCGGAGTCTGGCTGGATGTTCCTTTCGTGAAACAGGAGAAAGACGGCTGCGGCGCGGCCAGCATTGCCATGGTAATGCAATACTGGCAGGCGCAGCAGGGTCAGCCCGCGACCGGCATTTCTAACGCCTCCCAAGTTCAGCGCACGCTGTACTCGGCCAAGGCCCACGGCATCTATGCTTCCGACATGGAGCGGTACTTTCAGGAGAACGGCTTCCGCACATTTACAATTCGCGGAGAGTGGGAAGACCTCAAACAACATCTGGGCAAGGGACGGCCGCTGATTGTGTCTCTGAAGCCCGTCGCCCGGAAACCCTCGTCCGGCGCCGCTTTGCATTATGTGGTCGTGACTGGCCTCGGGCCGGAGATGGTCATGATCAACGATCCGGCCCAGCGCAAGCTGCTGCAACGGGACCGGCCCAGCTTCGAACGGGAATGGAGCGCGGCCGGAAGATGGACTCTGCTGGCGCTGCCCCAAACCCAACCGCGCTGATCTCGATTGTTGTCTTGATATTTCTTCTTGCCTCTGCGTCTGCCGCGAGCGACCAAACATCGGATAGCTCCTTAGTCGCCCGCGCCACGCAGCTTTCGGCGGAACAGAGCTGGCAAGAAATTGTCAGTCTGGTCGAACCTGTGCGGCATCCTTCGGCTGAACTCGATTTCTACTACGGCACGGCATTGGCCCATTTGGGTCGTTGGGACGACGCGCAAAAAGCATTCGCCGCCGGAGCCCGGCTCCAGCCCGGCGACGAACGGTTCCCGCTGGAACTGGCCGGAGTAGCATTCAAACAGAATCGCTATCCGGTCGCGGTGCGCCATCTGCGGCGAGCGTTGCGTCTTGATCCCGCCGACTCCTACGGTAATGATTTCCTCGGCACCGTCTATTTTCTCCAGGGAAATACCGAAGCCGCGCTCAAATATTGGAACCGCGTGGGCAAACCACAAATTGTGGAAGTACAAAGCCAGCCCACACCGCAAGTGAATGCGGCGTTGCTCGACCGCGCCATGGCGTTCGCGCCGGCCAGCGTTCTGCGCCTGCCCGATCTGCTGACTACCGAAGCTCGGATCCGCGGCCTGGAAATTTTCTATCGCTACCAATTTGATGTGCAGGCCCGCAGTGACGGGAAGTCTGACATTCTTTTCCGCAACCGCGAGCGGAATGGGTGGGGCCAGGGCAAGCTGGAGAAATTATTTCTGCTGCTTCGAGGCATGCCCTTTCAGAGCGTTACTCCTGAGTATTACAACCTGCGCGGCGAAGCGATCAACTTCGCCTCTATGTATCGCTGGGATGCGCAGAAAAGACGAGTTCAAGCGCAGCTATCCGGTCCGTTCAGAGCCAATCCACAATTCCGCTACAGGCTCATGGCTGACTTGCGCGGCGAGAACTGGGACATCAGAAAATCGTTTCAAGGTTCCGCCCCGGTGCTGGGGAGCTTCAACCTGCGGCGAGAGGCGGTGGCGGCGGATTTCGCCGCCGTGGAAAGCGGGCGCTTGCACTGGTCTGCCGGCGCCGAAGTTTCTCATCGCGACTTCCGCGGCGTGATTCCGGGAACGGTGCTGACGCCGAGCCTGCTGGCCAAGGGCTATCAGCTCAAGCAGCTGACGCAAGTGGACGCTGAACTCTGGCGTTTGCCGGAGCGAAGAATGACGCTCGAAGGTGCAGGGTCATCGCAGGCGGGGCGCATTTGGTCGCAGCCCTCACATTCTTTCGAGAAGCTGCAAGGTTCGTTGCGCTTTCACTGGTTCCCGCAATACCAGGGCGACGATTACGAAATACAACATCGGGTCAAGGCAGGCAAGACGTTTGGAGATCTTCCGTTCGACGAGCTCTTTGTCCTTGGGCTCGAGCGTGACAACGATCTCGAGATGCGCGGACATATCGGGACCCGGGACGGCAGGAAGGGCAGCGCTCCTTTGGGACGAAATTATTTTCTGTCCAACTGGGAAGCCGACAAGAACGTCTATCGCAACGGAATCTTCACCATGAAGCTCGGGCCGTTTCTCGATACTGGCAAAATTACGGATGCCTCGACCGCGCTGGGCTCGCAGAAATGGCTCTGGGACCTGGGGGTGCAGGCCAAAGTGCGCGTCTTCGGAGTTGGTTTTGCGTTCTCCTATGGCAAGGACCTACGGTCGGGGAACAATGCCTTTTATGTCTCGCTGCATTAGAGGTAGTCGTCAGTGTGGAAGTTCTTGCGATGTTGTTCGGAGGTGCAGATGGAGCAGCTTTAGGGCTGCGTTGAGGGTGGCGTTCGTGAGCGGCTTCAGCCCACCACCCGGTAACGGTGTCGGCGGACTTGCGCAAGATGATCGCGTTATAATGGGGCGCCATGAAAACCACAAGATTGTTTTCTTCTGCCATCGCATTGTGTTTGCCGGTCCTCGCTCTGTCGATCACGACCGCAGCCAAGACCACAGTTGAACTGAAGGATGCTCAAGGCAAGAGCGTAGGAACGGCGGTATTATCGAGCAAGTCCGGGAAGGACTCGTCATCGGGAGTGGTCATAAAGGCGACTCTCCATGACCTGCCACCCGGAGTGCACGCTTTCCACTTCCATGCGAAGGCGCAGTGCGATGCGCCCGACTTCAAGTCTGCGGGACCGCATTTCAATCCGGATGGAAAGCAGCATGGCCTGGAGAATCCCGAAGGCCACCATGCCGGCGACATGAACAACTTCGCGGTAAGCACCAAAGGCCGAGCTAACGTGAAGGTCGTAAACAAGGACGTAACCCTGGGCGACGACAGCCACTCCCTGTTCAGCAATGGCGGCACGGCACTGATGATTCACGCCAAAGCGGATGATATGAAGACCGACCCGGCAGGAAACGCCGGGGACCGTATCGCCTGCGGCGTCATCACGAAATAAGCGGATAGCACAGTTTGAACAGGTTATGCACAACCGGCGGGTCAAAATATACGGTAAAGACCGTATAGACCATGTAGGTTTCCCAGTTGTGTGCGCTCATGGAGGACGCCCGTCCTCCGTCCGGATCCGCCGCTTCCGTGGGGTTGCTGTTTGACGGGGGTTGCTGTTTGACGCGACGGATGTCTCGAACCCCTGTGTATTCATCTGATTAGAGGTTTTGTGCCCCAACAGTCTGGCGCCCGAGGTCCGACGCCCGTCTCAGTCATAGCTTCCCTCCACCCACCACTGCCCGCTGAGCAGGTCCCGGATTAGCCGATAGAGCGTGATGCCGGTAGCTTCTTGCAAAGCAATATCCCACTCGTCGCGGGCCCATCCTTCCTGCTCCCACCAGTCTCCGGAGGTACGCCAGGGACCGGCAGCCCATAGGATTTCCCCACAAATCTCTTTGCGTTTGGGACAAGCGATGCGCGCCGGCCTGCCTTCCTGCAGGGTCACCATGGCCCGCAGAGGTGGGCGGAAAATACGCATGGCGGTGACCGGCACTTCGTTCTGTTTTTGAGGTTCCACGGGTTTGTTATTCCGCGATGCCTTTGTCTTGCGGGCAGCCTGTTCCTCCATGAGAGGATCAAAGCGACGCATTCGGAATGCTTGCGGACGATGAGTGTCCAGCAGTTGCAACGATCCCACTTTATTTTCGCCTACAATTCCTGCGATTCTCGCCAATGTGAGTTCGAGTTTTTCCGGCTCCGGGGAAGGAGGCAGAAACAACCCGCTCTGCGCCGCGCGCGGGCGCACAGGTTCCGCCGACAATTGGACCTTTACGATGGGAGCACCGGGTGGGTGCGCATTCAAATCAAGTTGCAGGAGCTTGAGAAAAACTTTGGCGTCCAGCAGGGGGACAGGTAAACGAAGAGTGCGGTGGAAGTTTTGTCGAGTATGCGCTCGACTGGAGTACTCAATAAGACGGGCGGGGGCACCCGTCTCCACATGGCCTGGGGCGCTGCATTCCAGGGTCAGGTCCAGGTTCAGCTCCTGTGTGGCTAAGGCGCGCGCGCCCAGGCGGGCGCATAACTGGTCCAGTAGCCGGGCCAGCAGAAACGCCAGCGGCTCCAGCAGCACCAGGGGATATTCCAGCTCGATTGCCTCTTCGAAAACCAGCGGCAGTTCGACCGGAACCAGCGATCGTGAGCTGCAGCCGCGCGCCAACTGTTGCAGGAGAATGCCCTCCTGCCCTAGGCGCTCGCTCAGGGCGATTTCAGGCAACGCAGCCAGGGCGCGAAAATTCCGAATGCCCCAGCGCTCCAGCACTTCGAGGATTTGGGGATCGCAACCTCCGGTAAACAACACTTCCAGGGGAAGATTGCCCAACTGCTCGGCTTCTCTTCCTTCGGGAATCACGATCACTCCGGAAAAGCCGTGTGCGGCGAGGCTAGCCGTGTCCGGATTGGAAGCGACGGCAACGTTGGTTTCAAGGCCAAGGGCGGAAGCGCGGCGCGCCACGTCCTTCGCAATCTTCGGTAGCGGACCGAAAAGCGGCTCCATGCCGGACAGGTCCAGCAGGACGGTGTCACAGCCCACATCTTCCACTCGCGGCGAGAATGACTGGGCACAATCGAGCAACGCGGCGTGCGCGGCGGCCTCTTGTATTAAGGAGCGCGGACGCAACCCCAGATCCGAACAGGCTTCCACCTGAAGTTTCGTCATTCCCATCGAAGCCCCGGCGTGGCGGGCCTTTTCGTTCAATGCAAAAATCGTCTGCAACGGCGCTTTGCCTTCGAGCACGGCCAGAGCTCCCGCCCGCAAGTTGGGCTCGACACGGAGCAGGGCCTCTACTGGAAAGTCAGGAACGAAGATGCAGGCGAAAGCAGGCATTAGTCGTCAGAGAAAAGCTGTCAGCCCTCAGCTTGTAGCGCCGGCGTCCCGCCGGCTGTCGCGAGGGCGTTCCGCCCTCGCCAGAGAAACTTATGCAATCCGAACCGCTTTTGTGGCGAATGCTGTAGTGGCGGATTGTGCCGGTTTTCGCTGTATGCGCGAACGCAGCAGCTCTCCTTCAACTTGCAATCCATCCAAAAGCTGCGCGTGCGCCGGCCCAAGTTTTCCTTCTGCTGAAAGCTGATAGCTGAGAACTGACGGCTTCCCGCCCGCCTGCAGCCTAATCAGCAGAGAAGCACAAGTCTGCGCACAGGGCTCCTGGGCCACGACCAGCAGTACGGTGGCGGTGGGTTCGACGGCGCGCTGAAAGCGGAACCATGAAGCCAGCGGAATACGACGTGCCGCCGAGTCCGGCACATCGCCCAGATCGATCGCCACCAGGCCAAAACCCCCGCTTTGCAGGAGCAGATCAGTGACGCGCAGAGCCTGCTCGATGCGAACTGCAGACGTCGGACGTCGGACCTCAGACCTCAGATCCCCAAACTTAGGTCTGAGGCCCGAAGTCCGAGGTCCGAAGTCCGCCCCCCGGCTGCACCGTATCCACAGCAATCTTCCCAGTTCAACTCCGGATGCCGCTGCCGAGGCAGCATCGAGCGCGTCGGTGGTGTCTACCAGGGCACAGACGTCCTGACGCCGGGTAGCTGCGGCCAGCGCGGACAGCAACACGCTGGTGCGTCCGGAAGAAGCAGGTCCACAAATTTCGCTCAGACATCCTCGCGGCAGTCCACCAGCCAGTTCATCAATCTCGCGAATTCCGCTGGAGACCATTTCCGGCGTGGGCCGCACCTCAAGCCGAGATGCCGCAGTCACGGCCGCCAGCTTGGGCAATGCCGCCAGACGTTGTAAAACCAGCGCTGGCTCCTTCTTCGAAGCAAAGACAACAGCACCGCCCGAGGGAGCGGCAAAAGCCAAGGAAGACATTCGGGACCTCTAATTTTCAGGGAACGCCGAGGCGGCTGGCCGAGGCTGCGAATTGCATATTCGCTTTTTATTCGCTACTGAGTATTTAGCTCCCGGAAGGAAAGATTGTCAAGAGGGAAGGGCATCATCCGAAGCAAGGTGTGCGGACACGCGACCCATTCAAATCGCAACAGTTGGGGAAAGGGAGGAAGATGACGACGAAGAAACCTCTGCGTGTTAGGACCGTGATGACGGCTCGAATCTTAGCGTAAGGTTTGGGATTCACCAGCGAGAATTGCAAATAAGGATGGGGCGTGCCCCCTCCTGCCGGTCTCTCCGGGCTGGCAGGCCACGTCCCCATCCCCAGATGTACCGTACGTGCGTTCTTGAGTGAATGGCCCAGCTGTCCTAAAGACCTGCCAATAGGTGCCATGAAAACTTGTGCATAATCAGGCTGAAGGATACCTATAACTGGACGCACCCGCTCGGCCCACCGTCGCTTTCTATCTTCCCAATAACACATTTGACATGACTAGGACTCCGAACCAGATTCGTTGACTTGCCCGAACTTCGCTCCTAGTATGATCGCGCACAGAGCGAGGGTCCATTGCTCGGTCAAACCATCTCGCACTACCGCATCGTCGAGATGTTGGGCGGTGGGGGGATGGGTGTCGTCTACAAGGCTGAGGACACACGTCTGCATCGCTTTGTCGCTCTGAAGTTCCTGCCTTCGGAAGTTGCCAGAGATCCCCAGGCTTTGGCCCGATTCCAACGCGAAGCCGAAGCTGCATCCGCCTTGAACCACCCCAATATATGCACAATCTATGAAGTGGATGAACACAAAGGCCAGCCCTTTATTGTCATGGAATTGCTCACAGGTCTGACGCTGGCGTACCGCATCGCGGGCAGACCACTTCCGCCCGAGCAGATCGTCGGGCTAGGCGCTGAGTTGGCCGATGCGCTGGACGCTGCCCACTCGGAAGGAATCATCCACCGCGATATTAAGCCGGCGAATATCGTCGTCACGAAGCGAGGGCAAGGCAAACTACTCGATTTCGGATTGGCCAAGGCGGTCGCCATGCGCCCGCCGGCCGCGGGAGAAGTTGGGCTGCCGGTCTCGACTGTGACGACAGTGGAGGAGTCGCTAACCGGTCCCGGCGTGGCTATGGGCACGGTTGCATACATGTCGCCGGAACAAGCGCGAGGCGAAGAACTGGATGGCCGCACGGACATTTTCTCTCTCGGGGCGGTGCTGTATGAGATGGCCACTGGGAAGCAGCCATTTGCGGGTACCACATCAGCGCTGATCTTTGATGCGATTCTCAACAAGATCCCGGCTGCCCCCTCGCGTCTAAATGCCCCATTCCCGGCGGAACTTGAAAGGATCATCCAGAAGGCGATGGAGAAAAAGCGTGAGCGCCGTTACCAGACTGCGGGCGTCTTGCGGGATAACTTGCTGCATCTCAAGCAACAGCTCTATTCCGGTGCCACGCCGGCCGCCGTGGTCACCCAGGCCTTGCGCAAGCCGAAATTCGCGATCCCTACGACCATCGTGGTTATTGCTGTGATCCTGCTGGGAGTCACACTCTATCGAAGAAGTGCCCGAATCCATTGGGCCAGAGAACAGGCAGTTCCTGAGATCATTGAGCTGATCCAGAAGGGCAATTATGTCGCCGCATTTGCCTTGGCCGAACAGGCAGAGAATTACATTGCCAAGGAGCCACGTCTGCAGAGACTGTGGCCAGAAATGTCCCGCCCAGTCACCATTCACACCACACCTGAGGGAGCGGAAGTCTACGTCAAGCCGTACCGCGACGGGGGTGTGTGGCAGTATATGGGACGTTCTCCGATTGACAGGAGACGTATGCCCCTCCAATTCAGCAGATGGCAGGTTCGGAAGGAAAGCTTCGAGAACGTGGAAGCAGGGGCGGGGTTCTATGGCTCCAGCTTTTGGCAGAAGGACTCAACTCTGAATTTCACGTTGTTCGAAAAAGACAAGACGCCATACGGCATGGTGTGGGTAGCGGGCGACACTTTTTCGCTTAGCATGCCAGGGATGTTTGGTTTGCCCGAGGTGACACTTGCATCCTACTGGATTGACAAATTTGAAGTCACGAACCGCGAGTTTAAGAAGTTCGTGGATGCGGGCGGCTATATCACCCAACGTAACTGGAAAGAGAAATTCATTAAGGATGGGCGTGAGCTGTCTTGGAATGTAGCGGTCGCTGCTTTCCGCGATCGGACCGGCCGCCCTGGCCCCTCGACTTGGGAACTCGGCAGCTATCCCGAGGAAAAGGGTGACTATCCGGTGACGGGAGTGAGCTGGTACGAAGCGGCAGCTTATGCCGAGTTCGTGGGCAAGAGCCTGCCGACGCTGTATCACTGGAACGAAGCAGCCGGTACGCGGGCGGCCAGCGAGATTGCGCCCGTCAGCAACTTTGGAGGCAAGAGTCTCGCTGCAGTGGGAAGCTACACTGGCCTGGGACCGTATGGTACCTACGATATGGCTGGCAACGCCAAGGAGTGGTGCTGGAACTCCAGCGAGAAGGATAAGCGATATATATTGGGCGGCGCTTGGAATGAACCCGCGTACATGTTTACCGATGCGGATGCACAGTCGCCGTTCGCGAGGCGCGCCGAGTATGGCTTTCGTCTCGTGCGCAACACGGCTCCGCCTCCGGCGTCGGCCACGGCTGGGCTGGCACGTAGCTTTCGCGACTACAACCAAGAACAGCCAGTCTCCGATGAAATCTTCCGCGCGTATCAAGGCCTTTATGCCTACGACAGGACACCCTTGAATGCCGTCCTGGAATCCGAGGATGACAACTCGGAATCCTGGCGCATGGAGAAGGTTTCATTCGACGCTGCCTACGGCAAGGAGAGAATCACCGCCTATCTGTTCCTCCCCAAAAACTCATCCCCCCCTTTTCAGACGATAGTATATTTTCCGGGTTCGTATGCCATCTACATGCGTTCCAGCCCGGACCTCCTAATGCAATGGGTTGACTTTTTACCGCGCACCGGAAGGGCCCTGATCTATCCCGTGTACAAGAGCACTTTTGAACGCGGGGACGAGTTGAAGTCAGATCTCCAAGAACCCACTACTTTCTACCGGGATCATGTCGTCGCTTGGTCCAAAGACCTGGGTAGGACCATCGACTATCTGGAAACCCGCAAGGATCTGCGAGCCGATACGCTTGCGTACTATGGTCTCAGCTGGGGCTCGACCCAAGCGCCCATTATGATTTCCATGGAATCGCGCATCAAGGCAGCGGTACTAGTGGCAGGTGGTTTCGATCTATCGAAGACCCTACCAGAGGTGGACCCGATTAACTTTGCTCCTCACGTCAAGGTGCCCGTGTTGATGCTGAACGGGCGATACGACCATGGCTACCCGACAGAAACTTCACAGAAACCCATGTTTCGTTTGCTGGGCACACCCGCGAGAAACAAGCGGCACATGGTGTTCGAAGCGGGACATATCCCGCCGAATGACCTTATGATGAAAGAGATCTTAGAATGGCTGGACCGATACCAAGGGCTTGCACGGTGAGGTGACGACTTTTCTGAAACATACCTGCCAGAAACCTCCTTGCCCTCTGAAAAGGCGCCGACCCCGAAATCCCCATCCTGAAGGAAGCGAAGGCGGAGTACGAGAAACTGCAGTAAAAGTCTGCACCCTGGCTCTCCAAGGCGATTAATCGTCGAGGGTTCCCCCCGTTTTCAGTTGTCCAGAAATGAACAAGGCGTTTTACAGAAGGTTGTCGTAAAACGGCGGCTCAAGATTGCCTACCTTCCGTGCAACGGTCTCTCCATACATCTGCCTGACAGTATGTCGCATGGCGATCACATTGCTGCGCGAGGATTCCGCAGCATGGCTGGCAGGGTCCTGGTCGAATTCTGCCTGGTACACCCTGAGCAGGAATGCAACCTGTTTTCTTAGACGTTCGATGGTTAAGGGGTCGAGTTGTGCCGCAACTGGCATAGTCTATTGTACGTGGAGAGGTTGGGCAAAGTTTCCAGATGTACCCTACTCAGTACGGAAACTCAGTACGGAAAACGGACGCGGGTTGCTCGGACGTTGTGGAGCAATGATCAGTTTCGATATCCAGAGTGTAGCCAAACCGTCTGACGTGTGGGAAACTGGGGGCATGAAAAAGCCAGAATTGACCGACATGGCTTGGCTTGGGCCAAGGGAGGAAATGGATCGCGCGAGTCATCGCTTCGGCAAGTGCTCTGAGTGCCATGAGATCATCTGCGTCGAAAAGGCCGTGACCGATGGCCCGAGTACTCAGGGAAGAACCAGTGAAATGCTCGACGAAGCGTTTCGCGCACACGTTAAGCTGAAGCACTCCGAGGACTTCGACCTAGCCGCTATTCCAGCCACAGAACGGCACCAGGCCTAAGCAGACTATCGGCAAAAACAAACGCCCACGCGATCCAAAACTAGTTGGAATCGGACGTTGAGTGGCCGAGTACAAGCTCAGCTTCCGCCTGTAGCCAGTCATCAAGGGCATGACCGGGAGCCATACCGCGTTTGATGTACAGCTCATAGGCACGTTGGCGAATTGCCTGTTGGAGCATCGGTTCTGGTGGTGCAGTTGGCAACATCACATTTACCGATTTCTTGGGCACACCTCACCTCGCTAATTCCGAACAGATTAATTGTATGAAATGCCAGCCAGCGACAGGTTCCCGATGAGGCAGGCACGAGACTAAGCTCAACTTGAATTCAGCGCGAACGCGCGGGCGTGCTAGGCTGCCGTCTTGCTTTCCGTCCCGAACACCTCGGGGACTGTCTCAACCGCGATGGCCCGCACATAGCAGATGTGATCTCTAATAGCAGCTTTCAGTTCTGGCAGAATTGCCTCCAGTTCATTCTGGCTCTTCGCAGCGATGGCTCGATCAGTGAGCAGACGTATGTGGTCTTCAAGGCTGGACGACATAGTTAAAGGTGTCACATCAGGTCGGGGAGCGCGATAGGGTATTTCCCGTAGGAAAGTGTTTCGAGGTTTCCCCCCTTAAAGATTACGTGCAAACTCGGTACCGATGGGAATCCCAACAATGAACGTGCGTTCTCGTCGGGCTGAATCGCCGTAATGTCGCATAGGGTATTCCCTGTATTACGAATCTTCCCGTCTCCAGGATTGTTTCCTTCTCGCTTTCTTTCCGATCAAGAGCTAAGACCCAGCGATGGCATGGTCCGTGCGACATGTCTCGCGGATTCAGAAGCAGGAGCATGCCTGGGAGGTTATGGGCCATGCGAGAGAACGCAGAGAAGTGGATGGAACTTTGCGCGCGCAAGCGGCCAACGAACAGCATTCAGAGAAATTAGTGGCGCTGATCAAGCAAATCGCCGCGCTCCTCGACACCAAACAAGAGCGCTTGATTCAAGAAGATTCGCAGCGCTCAGAGTCGGAACGATTGACTAGCCAACCTTGCGCGAAAAGACTTGTTGCTCGTTCTGAACTGGTTTCCTCAAACAGGAATGCGTCGCGTGGTAATCACCGCACCACTGACAGAACGATTCCCCGCAACACCACATGCGACAGTCGGCACAAATAGCGACTCCACAATCTGCGCATTGAGCAACAGCACGATTGCTACAGGGCGTCCCTACGTCGCTGTCGCTTGATCCGTGTTCGATTTGGCAGTAGGTATTCACTTACGCTGCTTTGCTCAATTGCTCTAGTTCAGCGAACAATTCTCGGATTCGGTCGCCGTTATCCTTGAATAATTGGAGTTCCTCGGGAGTCGGCTCGGAGAGTGCAGTCTTTTCAAAGTACTCCGACTGGTCGGCCAAGAGTAGGCTCAGCTCGAAACTGATGTACGCTTTGTAATTCGCGTCCTTCATAACTCACTGCAAGCGAGATCACAGGAATACCGACCGGGAACCGGCCCCGTGTGGCGCTCCCGTTCGAATAGTTTTTCCCGAGCTTCCATCTGCGAGTATTTCGGCTTTCTAATTTTGAAACAAGTGGTGCGTTCCCGCTCCGTGGTGTAAGGCCCGAAGCTGTGCTTATCTACCACGCCCTCTAAGTCCAACTTGCAGACTCGTTTGAACAGCACTGTTCCGTATTGTTCGACGTGATCGACGTAACGAAGCCTGGAAGAATCAGGGATCCTCGACAGTTGACGTCTGAGCTCGACTTTTCGATCCGTGAGCCTTTCCATTCGGAGAATTTCGCCGTCGAGGACAGTTTGTCCATCCTGGGGCAGTTCAGAAGCAATCGACTGGCGAAGATCAGTGAAAGAATTGAATGAATGGCCGTAGCGGGAGATCAACTGGCACCGACCGTTCTGGACAACGGCGCGGGGCCGGAAGCCGTCGTATTGCAGCTCGAACACCCACGCAAGGTGGTCGAAAGGCACAGCTTTCCGCGACAACGGCATCGGCTGAAATGCCATGCTGAAAGCGTACCAGGCGGGATAGCGAAAGGTGGGCGAACCCCATGAGGGCCCTTGTCAGTTGATCCAGTTCCCCAGTGGATGCTGGAGGGGCGGGAAGGGGTTGTTGTTGGTGCCTGTCCCGATTGCGGGGCTGAATTCTTAGAGATTGGCGCCTTTATAGCGATTCTCTCTCGCACACTGCCCGGCGCCGTTCCACGAGTCAAAACGTGTCGCCGCACGCTCTCACCGCCGGAAGTGGCGGGAACCCAGAGTATGTCTTCCCTCCCGCACGCAATAAAGGCCCCTTCCCACAGATGAGTCTAGGTGGGCGGTGAGCCTTTCGGCGCTACGGTACTAAGGTTTGGGTCTGAGTATGACGTGCGTCTGGCCTTCGCTTGGCATAATCGTAACCGCACGCGTGGCGCAGGTGTATTGGATATTGGTCTCGGTTATCCTGTCGATGCGCTATCTGCGCTATCCTAGTCGTGACTTCGCAAAAGCAACCATCGAAACATGAGAGCCATTTCTGGAATTCGGAACTTTGCCAAGTCTTGCGCCGTTGCTGTATTAGGACCGGAAGCCAAGCCCCGAACGATAATTCGGGGCGCAGCATCTGGGTACCGTATCTGTGTTGCCCCCACCGAAAATCTCGGATACCTGCTAGGAACCGCTGAACCTCACTTGCAACGAATCATCAGGAAATACGTTGCACCTGGCGACGCAGTCTACGACATTGGCGCGAACGTGGGGTACGTTTCCCTGTCACTTGCAAAACTGGTGGGGGTACGAGGTCGGGTAATCGCGTTCGAGCCCATTCCGCGAAATGTGGAGTTGTTTCGGAGAAACATTGAAGATAATCAACTCGCAAATGTTCAGCTCTTGGCGGTTGCAGCCTCGGACGAGTGTGGAGAAGCAGTCATCCGTGTTGCTGAGAACCCTTCCACGGCAAGTCTGGTTTGGCATCGTGACAACCCGGCGGCGGTAGGGCTTGTCATTAAGACAGTGGTAATCGATGACCTCGTTGATATGGGTGACCTTCCCGAACCGACGTTTGTCAAAATCGATGTCGAGGGTGCTGAGGGGCAGGTCTTAAAAGGAATGCGCCGTACCGTTGCCAAAGCCAGGCCCATAGTATTTGTCGAATGCTCGGATGCGGGACGCGAAACAACTTGGCCTTTGCTTTCCGAGTTGGGCTATCGCTGTCAGTCAGCCATAACACGAAAATGGGTAAGCGCTTTTGACAACTATCGTCACGCTGACTTTCTCTGGTTGCCCTAGTCCGTCAGTAGCGGATGTCGTAATCAATCCAGGGGGAGCAGGTATCCCGGGGTTCCGCCCAATCGCCCCCCGAGGGCTTCGGCGTCCAACACTGCCATGTCCCAGGCAATCCACGAGACAGGCGTCAGTCGTATCGTGACATCATCAAATGATGCGAAGACTGGGCCGACGTGGGGATCGGACAGTGCCGCTGCACTCAAATATCGGCTGTGTAATCGTCGGTTTATCTCCTCGGAGACTCCGCCTGAAATGAGTTCCACTCTGCCCGCCGCAGTTACACCACGCTCTGTTCCCGGTTTTCGCACGTCCACCATCAGGGAAGCTTTCGGTCGCGCGACCACATTACGAGCCTTTCTCGTCTTGGAAGAGGTCGCGATAAACAGACAGCCATTCTCGAAGAGGTACCAGACCGCGGTCAGATGGATGGTTCCATCGGCGTTCTCGGTTCCGAGTGTTGCAACGTAGCGTCCTCGCAAGAGATCATGGAAATTCGGGTCCAGCTTTTGAGCCATTTTGCCCTCCGCAGCGGTCGTCCGATTCGGCACAATCCTACTACTCGGCCTTGAACCCCTGCGCCGAAAGCCGCGATTCTACTCGGTTTCGGGCAATAGTTAGTGATTGATTCTTCTCGAGAGCGGAAGGCACAATCCCACTCAGACCCTAGAAGTTTTGAACCGCTCTTCTGTTGTTCTCTTCTCAGATCACCACACCCGATTTTCGGCCACCTGAGCAATACTGCACAGCGACAAACGTGCCCGCAGAGAGATAATCATGGCGCTGGGTAGGTACAGTCTCAAAAAGTCGACATTGAAGAAGAGCAATACTGACCTTTTGCAAATTGAAGAGCCGAGGTGCAGCATCAAGTGCCGAACCGACGGAAGTATATGTGTGTATTGGTTGTGGCGGCACAGTTGGCTAGTGCCGCTGTCGCGCAGCAAGTCCTGACGGAGTCCGGAACCATATCGGGGATACGCGCAGATGGGTTGAGTGTCTACAAAGGGATCCCATTCGCTGCTCCCCCGGTGGCCGACTTGCGTTGGCGCCCGCCAGTACATGCAGCACCCTGGACCGGCACACGTAAGGCAGATGCGTTTGCTCCGGCGTGCATGCAGGTTGGAGTGTCGATGCCGGGCGAAACCCCTCCAGCTGTGAGCGAAGATTGCCTCTACCTCAACATCTGGACGCCGGCCAAGACCGCGCACGAGCACCTGCCGGTGATTGTTTGGATATACGGCGGCGGATACATCAACGGGTCAGCCTCGATGCCCTTGTACTGGGGCGATCGCCTCGCGCAAAAAGATGCCATTGTTGTCACCATCGCCTATCGCCTCGGTCCGCTCGGTTTTCTTGCACTTCCCGAGCTAACGCGAGAGTCATCGCATCATTCGTCGGGGAACTACGGCCTGCTCGATCAGGTCGCCGCACTCGAGTGGATTCAGAGGAATATTGCAGCCTTTGGCGGTGACCCGAAATGTGTAACCATCGCCGGTCAATCCTCCGGTTCTATATCGGTCAGTATCCTGATGGCCTCGCCCCTTGCGAAAGGAGTGTTTCAGCGCGCCATCGGAGAGAGTGGCGGCCTGTTTGAGCCGCTCCAGCTCGCACCAAAGTTTCTGTTGGCCAACGCGGAACGCGACGGAGAGAAGTACGCCGCTTCTCTGGGTGCGGCCTCGCTCAAGGAACTACGGCGGCTGCCAGCGATCCTGCTGACCGGCAATGCCGGTGGCATTGTCCACGCGGTGATCGACCCGTATGTGCTTCCCCTTTCACCTTACGAGGCGTTTGCGGCAGGGCAGCAGAACGATGTCCCGTTGCTGATCGGTTCGAACGCCGACGAGGCGCGGGCGATGGTAGATGTAACGCACGAGACGGCCGCGACGTTCGACAAGGATCTGGAACACAGCGTCGGCCAACTTCCCCCTGCGCTGGTTGCGGCATATCCCCACGCGACTGACGAAGAAGCGCGGGAGGCGCGACTCGGCCTCGAACGCGATCTTCGCTTCGGTTGGGATATGTGGGCCTGGGCGAGGCTGCAAGCCGGAACCGGCAAGAGCCCTGTCTTTTACTACTCGTTTCGACAGCAGCCGCCGTTCCCGGCCGCCTCCATTTACGCGGGTTGGGGCGCGAGCCACTTCGCCGAGCTATGGTATGTCTTCGACCATCTGGATCAGACACCCTGGAAATGGACCGCGACAGATCGGAAGCTGGCAGAAGAGATGTCCAGTTACTGGGTTAACTTCGCACGATCAGGCGATCCGAACGGTCCAGGCCTTCCCCCGTGGCCGGCGTTTACCAACGCGGAGGGTAAGGTTCGATATTTGGGCGATCCGATCACCGTGGGCGGCGTTGCCAATATTCATGGTTTGAGTGTCTTCGATGCCGTCTATTCGGCGGTGCGTGGCAAGAATTTTGCCGCACGGTAACCTTGCAGATTTGGTACTGCGAAACTCTCCTGACCGACATCGACTTTGACAGTATCGATCGATCTCAATTGGCACAACAGTGCGCCGTGAAAGGCGCTGGACTTCAGCGGGTGCAACTCCCGCCCGGGAACTACCCGAGGCTAAAGCCACTGCGCCTTCTCGACTCTACTCGCCATTTCACACATGACCCGGTAGTTGTGTAGACGCTTGTTGCAACAATACTTTCACGCGCGTTCGCTATTGATCGTTAATCGGTGCGTAAAAGTCGACTAGATTTCCGTCCGGGTCGCGGAAGTAAATCGACCGAGTCCCCCAAGGCTGGGTGGTGGGTGGTTTAACCCAGCTTTTCACAAGACGCTGTAGTCTTCGGTATTCTTGATCCGGATCACTGACGCGGAATTGCAACACCACGCTCCTGTTCTTCGCCGCTTCGGCCGAGCCAGGGATGTACCTTTCTTGAGTGTCCTTGGAGAAGATTGCCAGCACTCCCACGCCCGTCGGAAACTCTGCATAGTCTTCACCCGTCTTCTTTGCTTTGAGCGCTAGGACGGGCTCGTAAAACTCCACAAGTCGCTTCACGTCGTTAGTTATCAAACAAGTGTTCGCCAGTCTTGGTTTGTCGCTGTCGCCCGTCGGCAGCGGGTACACGGTCCATTCGGCTGCGAACACTACTAACATAACCGCGAAAGACAACACGCGAGGCGTCGTCATCACAATTCGCTTTCTCGCCGTTAGGTCAGGCGTAGCAGGACCCCGCTTGTTGCCAGCCACAGGCCAAATCCGGCGAGGTTCAGTACGATCCGCCACTTCATACTGTCGATGATGTAGTTGTATTTTGCGTCCATAACTCACTCTCCCCAGCTTTAATTGGACGGGAAGGCCAGTGGAGGGTTAGGTCCTTGCTGCTCGGTGTCCTCACACGCTCAGATTACGAAGCCGCAACAAAGAAGGTTCCTGAAAATCTGGGTCATCTCCTTTTGACCAATGAATTGGAGTAGGCGGCAATGCGCCGCTCCAGGGCCTGACGATCACCGTCTTCCACTTTCTTCGCGAGCGTAGAGCAGAGAACCCGGCGGAAGGCAGCCGACCGAAATATTTGTCCAATTTGACAAAGGCAGCTGAAAGGGCCCCCGGCAAGGAAAGGCTTTCTCGAACTAGAGGCTTTCCGCAAGTTGCGAGCCGAATTGCCTGACTACATCCAGACCCCAGTGACGTTGGCGTTTTTCTCCGGAATGCGACTCGGTGAGATAGCTCGCCTGACGTGGCAGCAGGTAGACCTGAAAGATCTGACGCTTAATCTAAACCCCGCCGAGACCAAGAACGACGAGGCCAGGATCATTCCTCTTAACAGAGAGACAGTTCAATGCTTAAGATGCTGCCCCGCGATCAGGAATTTGTTTTCGGCCAGCCACTAGGACAGTTTCGAAAGAGTTGGCGGAAGGCTTGTGTACGTGCAGAGCTTAGGAAATTTGAGAAGCTCGAAAACGCGGCAGTTGTTTATAATGGTCTGAGGTTCCACGATTTTCCGTCGATACAACATTATTTCCGGCACAGATCTTCGCGACGCTGCCATGAAGCTGGACAGCTATGTGAAGCGTGAGGAAAGCCGATTTATGATAGTTTGTTGGAAACTGCGAAGCTTCAGTGAGCGTAAGTCATTGATGGCGCTATCGTCTAGGGGTTAGGACGGAAGATTCTCAATCTTCAAACACGGGTTCGATTCCCGTTAGCGCTACCAAACCCTTCACTTAGCGTTATTTCCCAGTATTTACGGGGCATCAAACGATATTTGCCCGGCGTCCTTATAGTCTTGCTAGTTCCCCTAGGTCGCTCTCGTTCCTGCCAGTCATGGACACCAAGTGGACACCACGCAGGGGTGAGAATGGCGGATTCTCCTGCTTTTTGCGCTTAGGGAGCCTGGCGGTCCGGCTCTTTTCGATCCGGCGGGAGTGCTGCAGATAGACCAGGTCGTCTCGTAGGCGGGAGAGCGTTTCCGCGTGGCGATGGTATCGGCGGCGGGCGAGGTCCTGGCTGAGGAGATCAAGCACCGTGGCGAGGGTGCCGAAGTAGTCGTTTTGCTCGATATGGAATTGTAGGCTTGCTTCGTTCATGCTCTGAAGTATGCCGCAGGCGAGATGAAATATTTCTAAAGTAAAGTTCAAGAAAAGATAAAGTGAATTGACTCGAAAACCGCCCCTTCAGTGGACGAGGGCGGGTGGGTCGCGGAGAACTGAGTACATTTGAGAATTGGCCTGGCTCGCCGGCCCTGATTTCGGAAGAAAACGGCGCACTCCGCATTGGCGGAGCTATAATTGCCACAGCCGACCTAAAGCTCACTTTAGAACATCCGACCGACGCCTCCCACCTGAAAGGAGGCCCACAATGCCGTTTGATACGCTGGAGGTCCGGTTTTCCCTCCAAAAACTGCTGATCGGACTGATCCTGGTTATCGTTCCACTCAGCGTCGTTGGGTTGTACCTTACTTCTGAAGCCGACACTGCCCTAGAACAGACCATAGGTACACACTTCAGAAGCATCGCACAAATTGAGGGTACGGCCACTTCCCAGTTCATCAACGATCGGGTCCTAGATGTTGCGGCACTTGCGAGGAATCCAGCCGTGGTAGACGCGATTACAGCGCAGCGGTCCCCCAAGGGTCTCGACGACTCGGTGATCACGACGAGAGTTGCGACGATCGAAGGCACGTGGGAAACGGCGCAGGTCGATCCCTTGGTCAAGGAGATCCTATCGTCGCCAACGTCACAGGTCTTGCGGCACCACCGCGAAGCGGAGCCGAGGATCCTCAAGATTCTCGTTGCCGATGAGACTGGCGCGACAGTGGCCGCAACGGACAAGCCGCTGCACTACGTTCAACCGAACGAGGTGTACTGGCAGGCTGTGTATGGCGAGGGTCGAGGAGGCATTTACGTTTCCGAGATTCGCTACGATGACCAAACCAAGGCCAACTACCTTCAAATCGGTATGCCTGTGTTGGAAGAAGGCACGCGCCGATTCATTGGCGCAGTCAATGCGCTGGTGGATGTTTCCAGTCTCCTGTCCCGTTTCCAAAGAGGGGAAATCGGCCAGACCGCGCGCATCATGCTCGTACGGGATGACGGCACGGTGATTAGCGCGCCGAACATGGACCCCTCTCTGAGGTTAAAGTCGGACGAATACGCTACTGTTCACGATGTACTCGGGACGCCTCAGGGAAGGCAGGCGGGGTATGTGGTCGCCAGTATGAGGGCAGGAAACCGGATTGTCGGTTTCGCAGATACTGGCCTCAAGAGGGCCTATCCCAACTTGGGCTGGCTCATCCTCGTGAGCCAAGACCAACGGGAGGCCCTCGCTCCGCTACTAGGCCTGGGCCACTTTGCTTTGCTCATGGTAGTGCTCGCGTTGCTGATGTTGACGCTTCTTACGGTTTACTTTTTCTTGCACCGAAGGCAGGGTTTTGAAGACATCGAGGTGCAAGCGGCGGAGGAACCACCGAAGAGTGGAGCGGCTGCGGCCTGAAGTCGGCCCAAGTCTGGCTGTCCAACTCGGATGTCTTCAACTGTTGTAGTTGGGGCGTGGAGGGTTCGGGTGTATGCTTGTGGCGCCAAAATGGCGCAAGTGAGCTATTGAGTTTCTCCCAAGGAGACAGATGGAAGCTCAGCTGAACTGATCCGGTATCACCGGACGTAAAGCCGCGTAAGCGGCTGTTGCAGATGAGCACAGAACGTCAGGCCGGCCATGGGCGTCACGTCCTAAAAAGCAGAACGGTGAGGCATCGGCTCGGCCGGCTTTCGCGTGGAGACTTGGCCATGAAACAGACCTTTGCCATTGCTATCGGTGGTGCTGCTGGTCAGGGTGTTGCCACTCCGGGTGATATCTTCGCAAAGATCTTCAGTCGCCGCGGCCTGCACCTGAATGCCTACAACGCCTACCAGTCGATCATTCGGGGCGGCCACACTTTTCTTACCATTCGCACCGGCCCGGAAAAAGTCACCAACATGGGAGACCGCCTCGATCTGCTGATCCCTCTAAACCAGGACACGATGAATCGTCACCTCGGGCTGCTCCTCGATGGGGCGGCTTGTATTTATAACGCCGACACGATCAGGCCCGGGGCTGCGGCGGAGGGCGTAGCGCTCTGCCCCCTTCCCGTCTCGAAGTTGGCCGACATCACCCGGAACAAGGTAGCCCAGAACACACTCGCGGTTGGCGCGGGTCTCAGCATGATGGGGATCGGCTTCCAGGCGCTGGAGGAGGTCCTCGCCGAGCAATTCAAGAAGAAGGGCGAAGCCGTAGTCTCGGAAAACATCGGAATCGCGCGGGCTGGATACGATTACGCGGGCGCAAATTTCAAGCCCTTCGCCTGGCCACTTCCGATGACTGGGAACCGCTATGCGGTGCTCAGCGGCAACACCGCGATGGCCATGGGTGGTGCCGCGGCTGGTGTGAAGTTTTACTGCGCCTATCCCATGAGCCCTTCGACCGGCGTACTGCACTGGATGGCCGCTCACGCCCGCAAGGCCAACATCATGGTGCGGCAGGTGGAAGACGAGATCGGGGTTGTCAATATGGCGATCGGTGCTGCCCACGCCGGTGTTCGCTCGATGTGCGCTACCTCCGGCGGCGGCTTTGCCCTGATGAGCGAAGGGCTTGGCATGTCAGCCATGATGGAGACACCGGTAGTAGTCATTGACTGCCAGCGAGCTGGTCCATCCACCGGTGTTCCGACCAAAACCGAGCAGGGAGATCTCTGGCAAATGTTGGGTGCCGCCTTTGGCGATTATCCACGTGTCCTGGGTGCCCCACTCGATATTGGAGATTGTTTCAAAATCATTCCCGAGATTTTCAACATCGCTGACCGCTTCCAGTGCCCGGGCCTGGTGCTCTGCGATCTATTGCTGTCGGAAGGCAGGCTGAGTGTGGATCCAAAGGATCTGGACTTTGCCCCCGTCATCGATCGCGGAGAGCTAATCACGGCAGCGACGCCCGCATCCGGCGCCGATGGCAACGGCGGTTATAAGAGGTACAAATTCACTGAGAGTGGTATTTCGCCGCGTGCGGTTCCGGGCGTTCCCGGTCACACCCACACTGCCGCGACGGACGAACACGAGGAAGACGGTGTCTTGATCAGCGACGAGTTCACCAACCCGACGAAGCGCCGCGCCATGATGGAGAAGCGCATGCGGAAAGTTGCCGGCATCGAGGCCGCGGTTCCTCCCCCTACACTGGCGGGCCCGCGCGATGCCGAGATTACATTGATTGGCTGGGGGTCCACTAAAGGAGTGATCGAAGAGGCCTGCGAGATCCTCAACGAACAGGGCATTTCCGCCAATCAGCTCCAGATCCGCTGGCTCGTGCCTCTGCACGGCGGGACGATTCTCGAGATTCTGAAAAACTCACGGCACACCTTCATCGTTGAGAACAACTACAGCGGCCAGTTCGCCCGCTATTTGCGCAGTGAAACCAGCTACGTGCCGGACGGCTACATTCGAAAGTACGATGGGGAACCGTTCATGCCGCACCACATTGTGGAAGCGATAAAGGAACAACTGAGCGGCAAGTCCAACCTTTCCGTTCCCGCGCATGAAATTATGGTTTGAGGAGATAAAAATATGGCGACAGTTCTAGCGCCTCCCAAGAACCTGACGGTGGCCGATTTAAAAGGCAAGGTCGATCCCGACTGGTGTCCCGGTTGTGGCGATTTTGGCGTGCTTGCCGCGGTCGAAAAAGCCCTGGTCGAATTGCAGATTCCAAATCACAACGTGGTCACTATCAGCGGGATCGGCTGTTCGTCCAACTTCCCCGGCTACATCAACACCTATGGTATGCATACCTTGCATGGCCGCGCCCTGGCGGTGGCCACCGGACTGAAGCTGGCGAACCACGAGCTGACCGTTCTGGTGACTGGCGGTGACGGCGATGGCTTTGGCATCGGCGGCAACCACTTTGTCCACACCATGAGGCGCAACGTAGACCTGCTCTACATAGTGATGGACAACCAGATCTACGGCCTCACTACCGGTCAGACCTCACCTACCAGCCGCGTCGGCATGAAGACGAAGAGTATGCCCTTTGGCAACATCGAGGCGCCGGTCAATCCGATTTCGCTCGCTCTCGCGGCCGGGGCCACGTTCATCGCCCGCGGCTTCAGCGGCGAACAGAAGCACCTTACCCAACTGATCAAACAAGGCATCGAGCACAAGGGCTTCTCGTTCCTGGACGTCTTCAGCCCGTGCGTGACCTATAACCACGACAATACCTACCAGTGGTTCCGTCCGCGTGTGAAAAAACTTGAGGATGATCCAGCTTACGATTCCGCGGACTGGATGGCCGCCATGGGAAAATCGTTGCTCTGGGGTGACGAGATCCCCATCGGGAAGTTCTATGAGCGCACCGATGTGCCCGCTTTGCACGAAGCAGAGCCAGTTTTAAATACTGGCACGCTGGTACATAGTGACGTACAGATACCCCCCGATGCAGCTGCGTCGTTCGTTGCGGAGTTGATGTAGTGCACGCGCGACAGCTGTGCCGAACTCGCTGACTGCAACCGAGACTTGGCTGGGATTCTCCAATTCTTCGGGAGGTGCGGGTGAAGTTTCTCAGTGGCTTCTAAATGGAAAAGGCGCGCCGTAGCGCGCCCTGTTGTGACGGTAGGTTAGTGAATTTAGGCTGCCGCGGCGAGCGGTTGGACATGCCCGAGTTGAGTTAAGAGTGTGTACTGATCGTAGTAGCAGCCTCCCGATACGACCCGTCCCTGTTTGTCGAGTTGACAAACCTCGCAGAACGCCAGGGATATCCGCCGATCAGAAGGCGGCAGTGAACCCAACGGCCCGTCGTTTGTGCCCTCGACGGTAAACTGGGTAACGACGACGTCTCCCGCATCAATGTACTTGGGATTAGTGATTCGACCATCTGAGAAGGCCTTCGCCCATCCTTCCGTCCATTCTCTGAACTTATCTCGGCCGTTTAACGTGAGAGTGCGGCCGTGATCTGTATAGACGAGGTCTTCGATAGAGTCACGGATCACCCCTTGGAAGTCTCGGCGGTTCCAGCTCTCATGGGCCGCTCGAAGTGTTTTAACGTTTTTTGCGGACATAGTGTCTCCTTTCTTGGGGAGCCGAAACGGACGGGCTCATACGCTCCGCCGATGATTTCGCTGCGAAACATCTATCTTGCGCTTCCGGCGGCTTTGCCCGCGGCGATCTTGCGGTTAGTCGAGGCGTGGACATTGAACGTGCGAATCACGGGTTCAGACTCAAGCAGGTGCTGAATTGTTTCATGCACTTTCTGATAATCCGCGCGTTGATACTGCTCGGCATCCTCTTTGGTGTTCCAGAAACTGAGTCCTAGGACTCGATTGTCTTCTTTGTCTGAGACGAAAACCGTCTCATCCACGAAGCCTTTCTGTTTCTTCAGGATCGGGAGAACTTTTTCATTGATCGTGTCGGCGAGTTGTTTATGTTTGCCTGGCTTGGTGGTTAATTCGACTACTCGGGTGAACATTTATTGCGCTCCTTTCGTTGGGTAGGATGAAAGGAATCCGCCGCGTGGGGAGAACGACGGACACGCTTTTGGGTATTTCACAACAACGCTACGCCGCGGTCAGCTGAGGGTCAATTACCCGAATATGGTGCAGCGTGCGATAGTCCGCAGACTGAAAAATGTGGCAGAAGTGGCAGGGGAAGAGACGTGGCCCGGCGTGACACCGTTCGCCTTCGGACAGGCCTAAGACAGAGGAAACGGTGAAAACCCTTGTGCCGTCCTCACCCTGCCGCGATTACAGAGCATAGTCCCACTTGTCCGAGGAGGCAATGCCCCACGACGCCGCACTGGCCAGAGCACCCGCTACCCTTGCCAAACGTGTTTGCCGCAGGCGCACCCGACCGTGTCGGTAGGCTTTTGTTTAGTCAGCTGCTGTTTGCACACCGGACAGGCTACAACTAAAGAAACTAAAATTGAAGCAGATGATGGGTAACCATTCGCTAAGGGCGAATCCATGCTTATTACACTGCCAATCAACGATGCTACAGGATATTTTACTTACGATAGTGCCGGTAAGACCTTGTACGAGGGAGATTGTGCCATAAAAATCACGGGATTTACAGGTTTGACGGGATACTTGAAAGGGAAGGGTGTATGTGACGACTTGTCAGATTTACAGGATAAAACCTCAGTAACAAAGAAACTGACAGACGTGGAATTCAATGTAAAAATGCTAGGCGGATTACATGCGATAGAATAGTGATGTCGTCAGCAACGCTCCCACATCATCTCAGACGGTCCAGTTCATACAATACAGCCCCTTGCGGGGCTGTTTTTGTTTCTTAAGGCGAAAAAGCGCGGGCGACACTGTCGCAGAGGACCAGGTTCGATCGGTCTGCAACATGTAATGCCGTCCGCGACTCGCTTTGTTTCAACTTGCCTTCGGGCGCTGCGACTCACGCAGCACCTTATTTGCGCTTTTGGACGCTGTCGAATGCTTTTTCAAATTGGGTGACGAGTGGTGTCTCGCCCGATGCGAGACCATCTCGGCCCATGACGCGCCAGAGGTAATTGCCACCCGGCGCGTGCGCATCGTAGACGGCCATGACATCTTCAGATGGTCGGCTTGTGACCAAGATGATGATGTCGGCTTGGGAGGGCTGGTAGACAAGCGTCAGTTTGCCCCAATTCTGAATCGCGCTTTGCACGGCGCCGATCGCGTTCCGATCTTCGGGAAGCAGATTTGTGTCGAACTGATCTCCGTCATACGACGCAACGTAGACATATTGGGCATTTGCCAGAGTGCCCGGAAATGCTGGTACGGTCGGGGTATTGGGTTTTGGCGCAGCCGCAGCGGAAATCACAGTCATCATAATCAAGATGGCCGCCACGAGAGAAAATCGCTTCATATAAATGCCTCTATGTATTAGATGCGTGCGCAGAGGGCGGAGATGCTGATTGTAGTCAGTGGCTTGAGTGACGGGCGGCACCGTGATGCCGACAAAGTCACGGGATAGGTCGGAGCGGGGCCAGCTTGGCGGGTTTTGCGCAGGAATGATCAGGCAGCGGTGGGCGGGCTGGCAGCACATTAAAAAAAGCCAGCGTTGTCGCTGGCTTCGAGGGTGGTTCTTGCTGGACGTTATTTCTTCATATCGTCCTTTTTCGTGGTGTCTTTCACCTTTGCTTTTCCCATTTTGACGGATACTACGTGAACTGCGTTTTTCGCAGCATCTACATGGGCGGTGAGGGTTACCTCGTGTCCTTCATGGCCCTTCAGGACCTCGGGATTAGCCACGGTCCAGCTCTTGTTGTCCTTGTCGACAAACGTCGTTCCATCCGCGCCGACCGTGCCTGAGACAGTGACGGCTTTCGCGGACATTTTCTCAGCCTTCGGGGTCTCCTGCTTCATTGCGCCTGACTGCGGGTACTCCTGGGCAAGCGCGAGCAGGGACATCACGAGGGCCAGCGCAAAAGAAACTAACATCAGCTTTTTCATTTAGGGAAACTCCTTTCAGCGCACAATTACTCTTGCGGACCTGCTTCATCTCTTCCCTCGCATGGGATTGCAGAGAAGAGCGATTTGAGAGTGGCGCTCTTTTTTCGGCTAATGAAAGTGTGCTCCTTGGCGAAGCTTGCGGTCAAGCGTATCGCTGAGTGTACGCGGGTGGGACAACGCAGTCGCCCTTACTTTGCTGCTTGGTGTTTAGCGAACTCTGCGGGCGTGAATTTGCCGCCTTGGACGTAGCTTGCGTTGATCTCCGTAAATTGCTTCCACTTCTCGGGCAGGTCATCCAGCGCGAAAATCGCAGACACCGGGCAGACCGGCACACAGGCGCCACAGTCGATGCACTCGATGGGATCGATGTAGAGCTGCGAGACTTCATCGAAGCTGGGACGGCCATCATCGTAGGTCGTGCTCTTCTTGGGGTGGATGCAATCTACGGGGCAAGCATCGACGCAGGCGGTGTCCTTCACCCCGATGCAGGGCTCGGCAATGACGTACGTCATAGGCCACCTCCTGCTTCCACGCTATGCTTCCTGAAGCGGAGATTCAAGCGATGCTGGGAATAGACTGCTGGGGGTATGACCATGACGGTGGAGAAGATTTCGGCGGTGACGTTTCGGGTTTTGAACATGAAGGCTTCCGTGCGGTTTTACAAAGATGTTTTGGGCATGGAGGTGCTGTATGGCGGGGAAGGTGCCCCTTTCTCTTCGCTTCGCACAAAAGACGCGGAATACCCGATCCTCAATCTGGAACAGGGTCGTTCGGTTCCTGGCTGGGGGCGAATGATTTTCTACGTGGCGGATGTGGATTTGTTCTGGGAATACCTGCGGGGAAAAGGATTTAATCCAGAGAAACAGCGAGACGCGGCATGGGGCGAACGCTATTTCCACATGCCAGATCCGGACGGCCACGAGTTGTCATTTGCGCGTCCGATTTAGCAGGTGCTTCCAACTGGTCAAACAGAAGCGATGGGTCTGTCTAAACCAAAGGACTCTCTAAAGCGTTAGAGAGTCCTTGTTGTCGCGCCGCATCAGCATGTGAAGTCGAGTTGCGCCGGAGCGCCTGGCTATGACTCACTCCTGAATAACCTATACAGGTCGGAAACGCCAATCACCAGCATCAGAACGATGAATGCCGGGAGTGCACAAGCCGCGGCAAGCAGAAGTTCGGCCGTATCCTTTCTCTTGTCAGGGGAAAGCCGTCTTCTAACCTGGATTATTCACGAAGTCTCTAGCCAAAAAAGAAAGGATGCTCTAAAAGGTAGATGAACACTGGGTTTCGTGGACCCAGCATTCCCTTTCGGAGCATCCATCGCTTGATACAAAATGTTTTATCACAACTGAACTTCTCCTTCTACCGTCATCAACCCATTCGCGCCGATTTTTCCGGCGGGCAGATCACAGCGACGCCGGTCTGCTGCCGCTGCGCGCCTTCGACGAATGCCATCATCTGACTCGCGGGTTCGATCCCCGTTAGCGCTACCAACCTTCATCCGCTAAGACCCGCTAAATCAGCGGGTTCTGTTTTTGCCGGGAAAGGATGATGGCGTTGGCTAACGGCACTTCGCGGTTACCGTGGTACACAAAATGGTACACAGCCGTCCGCACTCTCTAAACTAGGCGTGTCGAGCAGTCCTAAATTGGACACGTTTCGAAGCTGACGCCGGCCAGGCGGCCTGGTTTGAGGTTGTCCACCCCCAGGGGTGCGCCAAAGGCAGCAGCCGATTTCCGTCTCTTCGATTTGGAAAAAATCAAAAAAGGTGAGCCGGAAGCGCAGAATTACGCCCATTGACCGGATCGTGGGATCGTGAGCGTAAGCGTGTTTTTGGAGTGTCCGAGAGGGCTTTAAGACCGCGAAAGGACCGATGGGGCAGCAGATCGCATGTGACCTTTGGTTCACCACCGGAGGAGGATGGCTAGTGCTCCCGGGACGAACCAAGTTTGTTACTTGAAACCTAACGTCCCCTCGCCTAGCGTGGCACTCCAACTGACTTCCGGCCAAGATTATGCCTTTAAAACGACGCCACTTGTTCTCGGTGCAACATCCAACCTGCTGGATACTGCCCGGTTGGGGTCCGATCACAAAGCCGTCGTTTTGAACGTGGGTAACTGTGGTGTTGGGATCCTAGGCTCGTTCGCCATCAAGTCTGACTCTGATGTTGAGCTACGGATTATGTTGGACTTGAATTCGAGTATTCTCAACGCAAAGGGCAAGATCGCTTGTGCGAATGATACCGGTGGCGCCGGCACCCACTTACAGCTGCCGGGAATGGCAAGTAAACGCGCAGCAGTCGCATTCACTTTCAAAAAAATCGGTTTTTGCAGTTACAGTCGCGCCACCGGCAACTTCGGCGACACTGACCTCTGCGCCCGAGCAATTGCAAACGGTCGGCTATGGCAGATGATGAACGTGTGGTAACCCAGTTGAGAGCGTGCTATCTGCGCGGCATGGAGGCAGACCTTGAGGCAAAACTAGTTCGGAGGGTTCGAATCAAGTATTTCGCCGCCATCACCCTGGCTGGCCTGTTTTGTGGGGGAACCGTCTGGTTGTTTAGGAGCAGATCGCCACTCTTCGGCTCGGCGATCACGGCTACGCGGTCACCATCTCCGCAACCCCCACCCGCACGGGCAGCATCCTTACCGGTCGCCGACCCACAATCGAGGTCAGCATTCTTAGAAGTACTACCAGGGATCAGCTACGAATCCGGTCCAAATCTTGTCCGTTTTCTTGTCGACCTACCGGAGCACTTCGACTTGCACGCCGTTGCTCTCAGGAATCCCGACCGCATCTACTTCGATGTTCCGACGTCTGCCGCATGGGTAGGACGCAAATCGGTCGACATGAGCAACGATTTTGTTCGGCGGATCCGCGTATCGCCCAAGGACGGCGGGGTCACCAGGATCGTTCTGGATCTGAAATGCTCTTGCACCTATCGTTTTCAACCATCGTCTGGCCCGCGACACCGCGTACAAATCGAGGTCTGGCCGCAGAGCACGCCCGCTGCGCTCGCCCCAACCCTCGCTCCCGTCCGTCGAATCGCCCCGTCCCCGTCCCGCGCCTCGCTATCCTAGCGCCATCTGGTCCAGCCGAATTCGGCCTTTGTTAACCGAATAGGAATGGGGTGTAGCACTTTTGCCGTCGCCATACACTATCCCTCATTGCCTAGGCGGGGTAGCAATAGTGACCTACTACTGCCCTCGCCCATGAGAGACGCCTCTCCAACGCGCCCACTCCCGAAGCTGATGCTGGTCGTGCAGCCTGGCTTGAGGTTGTCCAGTCCAGCGGGGTCTCCAACGGCACCGACCGATTTCCGTCTCTTCGATTTGGAAAAAACTAAAAATAACTGGGTGCGAACAGTGAGCGGGTTGCCAAAGTTGTTTTCACAGGACAGAAGTCCTCTAAAATCGACGATCGCTGAATTATGGGCAGTCCGCCCTTTGAGATATAGAATCGCGTTTGCAGAGAGGGCACAAATCAGGCATGAAACCCCGAGTATTCATTGGCAGTTCGTCCGAAAGTCTGAACCTTGCAAATGCAATTAAACATGGCCTCGGCAGCGACATCGAATGTACCGTGTGGACAGACTCCTTCTTCAAGCTCTCGAGTTCTACGATCGACGACCTGTCGGCCGGAGTCGACAAATTCGATGCGGGGATGCCCTGGTTCCATGTGCCGAAACCGTTGGTCCCTCCGCTATGTCATTGACGAAGGCAAACCCTGGGCTTTCGTTGTTGAAGCTGACGCTTACGAGGACGAGCAAGGCAAGTAGCTGAATTCAGCGCTTCAACAACGAATTCTGGGAAGCTTGTTCTGTCGATCTTATTCTGTCGGTCTTATTCAGTCGAGGAGACTAACCGCGCGTAGTAGCCTTTGCGAGCGTGCACATGAAACTGCCGTCCCGATTTCTCTGCCGCAATTTGGATGTGACGGAAACGGCCATCTTCTCGGACGTCGCTGGGTTGATAAGAGAGCGCATAACGATTGCGCATTTCGTCCTCAATCGCGGCGAACGCCCTGGTAACTTCCCGTTTATCCATATGGCTAAAGGCTCGACCACCGGTCTCCGCCGCCAGCCGTTCCAGTGCTACCTCATTTGATCTGGTCAATCGCCGGGCGTCGATTTCGTCAGGACTTGTATTCATGGTGTAAATGGTGACGTCTCGCATCTGCGCCTTATCGATAGCCTGGCTTAGCATGGTCCGGCCCGCATTGTTGTCACCGTCGCTGAGCACAATCAGGATTCGGGCTGCTGGTTCTCTATCTTTCGTGGCGGTCAATTTGTCGCAGGCAAAATAGATCGCATCGAAGAGCGCTGTGCCCCCGCCATTACGCAAAGCTGCTACCCCCGCAGCTAGTTGCTCAGGATCAGCGCTGTAGTCTTGAGTCACAACTGCGTGGTCTGCGAAGCCGAGCACAAATGCCCGATCCAGGCCTTGCCGCACGACTTCACGGAGGAACTGAATAGCAGCCATTTGTTGGAAGCGAAATTGAGGGTTCACGGAAGAGCTGGTGTCCACTACCAGCCCGAGTCGAAGAGGCAGGTCACGTTGATAACCGAATGCCGAAATTCTCGAAACCGGTTTGTTATCGTCCCTAACGCGAATATTTTCCTCATTGAGACCCTGGACGAACTTGTGCCCCTCCGTAGCCGTAAAGAAAACGGTGACCTCATCCACTCGACTGCGCAGCGTCCAGGAATTGGGGACGGGAAAGAGAGAGGCCTCGATGTCCCATGGTAGCTCTCCTTTGCCGGTGCGCCCCTCTGAACCTACCGGGCAATCCAGACAAGCTTCCCGATCCTGGCCGTTGGCTATGCCTGGTACCAGGGCCATACCGCCCGCGAGGACAAGCAGGATGACGCCCAACTGCATAGTTGCAGGACTTCGTCTGTAACGAAGGAAGAGATTTGCGGTGTCTAGCAGGCCACTCACCCGCGAGGGGGCGCAATCGTAGTCGATGACGCGAATATGCACTGAGACCACCTGAAGATCGAAAACGCCTGGCCCAGAAAGGGTGCGAGTCAGTTTACCCCGAGCTTCTTGCGCGTACTGTATCTCCTTCCCCGCCATTTGGCAATAATGGCGACCAGAACCTGTCGTTAGCACATGATATGTCCGGTTGAGATAGCACGTGATCTGTCCGCTTGTCGGGCGGCGAGGGTAGGAGAACATGGCAGGCATGTTCTCTTACACGAAGGCCGCAGGAAAGGGCCCCTTCTGTTCGTATCGCGGGCTGTCAGTTTACTGCGGCCCTCGTGGCCTTACCGGCCAGCGCGATCTCCTGTACCACAACAATAAGGATGGAACTTTCACCGAAGTCGGCGTGCAACTGGGGATTGATCCCAAGCAGTATTACGGCTTGGGCGTGATCTGGGGAGACTATGACAACGATGGTCGCCTCGACCTCTACATCGCAAATGACTCCACCGCGAGTCTCCTGTATCACAACGTTACGCCTCCGGGTGGTCCCGTACGGTTTGAGGAGATCGCACTCCCGGCTGGTGTGGCCTACAGCCCTGATGGGCATGAACAAGCGGGAATGGGAGTCGATTTCGGAGACTACGATGCAGACGGATGGATGGATTTAATCAAAACTAATTTTTCCGACGATGCGCCGAACGTCTATCACAACAACCGGGACGGAACTTTCACCGATCTCACGTTTGAATCGGGACTGGGCGAAGTCAGCCGCACATCGCTGGGTTTTGGCATCGCCTTCGCCGATCTGCAGAATTCCGGCGTTCTCGATATAGTAGTGGCGAATGGGCACGTGAATCCGCAAGTTGACCGTCAGCCTATGGGGATAAGTTATGCCGAACGGAACTTTTTGTTCAGGAATCTTGGAAATGGCCGATTTCTTGAAAGTGGACGAACTGCTGGCCCCGGTTTTAGCGGATCGGCGGTGAATCGAGGCCTCGCGCTGATCGACTTCGACAATGATGGGTTTATGGACCTGATATTCACACGCTTGGATGCCTCGCCCGCGCTACTTCACAATGTGAACGCCGATGGCGCGTCGACACAGCACCACTGGTTAGCGATGAAGCTTGAGGGTACGCGGTCTAATCGGGATGGTTTTGGAGCGCGGGTGAAAGTGACCCAGGATGGCGCCACCCAGATTCGCGAAGTGCGCAGCAACTTCAGTTACCTGTCAGCGAGTGACCCTCGCCCCCATTTCGTTTTTGGATCGAACGCCCATCCCGTAGACATCCAAGTCCATTGGCCCTCCGGGATCGTGGATACCCTCAAGAACATCGCAATCGACCGATTTATGTTGTTCAAGGAAGGGTACGGTTCCATTTCCGCCGGAAAAGGGGCAGGAGAGAGTTCGCACCATCCCATTATTCGTTTTGGTAGAAGGCGGGAATGTCAATGAGTCTGGAAATCCGCAGTGGGGCCGCGCCCACGTCGACGCCGCTACCTTCCGCAATCGCACTCTTTCCAACTACCTTTGCCAGAAATGTCTGCCTTAGGCTGCACGCGCCTCAAATAGGCGCCGAAGAGCGCTAACCTGTTGTAACCACATCGCAATTCGGTTCCAGTTCGCCACCGCGTGGGCTAACAAACTCCCTCCTGCAATTCTTTGTTGCCAAGCCCTTGAGAAATAGTGGCAAACATCTTCCACTGTGGCGAACTGCGTTCCATTCTGTGGTGCTAATTGACTGCTGCGCATGGACTTAGTTATGGCATATCCCTTGCAAACCATATGGTTGCGGAGGCCGTCCCGGTGAAGATTTCGGTTCGGGGTGTTATTTTGGCGTTGGCCGGAGTACTGGTGTGCAGCGCTTGTGGCGGAAGCAGCATGTCGCCGGCTCCGGCGCGCACATCCTCGACTGCTTCCACCGGATCAGACCCGATGACGGTTACCTTCTCGCCCCACGGCGGATATTCCTGCACTACCATCTCCAGCGCTGATTTCTGTCCGAGCGAAGAGTTCGACAAACTGGTAATCATTCCGGGTAAAAGCAGCGGCCTAACGATTACGCGGATCACATTTCAGTACACCGTCGGTGACCCCATGTTGAATGCCGAAAACTTTCCTCCCGGGCCCCAGCCGCAGGTGGCTTTGCCCTGCACGACTCCGCCCTCTATCAGTATTGGAGCGCCAGGCAGTGCTGCGTACAGCTTGAATTTGAAGTCGGGCGGGAGCGCGAATTATCCTGGGGACGCGAACCCCGCGTTTAACGATAGCGGACCCATTGCCGTACACCTGACCAGCGCGACAGAAGTGTATTACGGCTACGGAAATCCTCTGGACACGGTCAATCCACCGAACTACGGCTGCTGGTACGGCGAGAATGACGGCGCCGTTCAGGGCAATCTCACGATTCAGTACATCACCCCGTAAGAATTTCCCGCGCAGCAACGACGGTGTAGACGCGGTCGGCTCGGTACGACTGCGCTACTCCCACTGGAACCTGAAAATCGTTTCCACGAAGGGCCGGCAAAGAAATGCCGTTTGTGGCCCGCCATGGCCGACAAATTACTCTTTTTCGGGTACTTACGTCTCTCAAGTTGCAAGTTTGTGAACAAAAGCGGATCTTATCCGGCCGGTTCTGGGTATTCGCCTTCCCTAAACGGTACGGTCGTGCACTAACAGATCCCTTTTTGTGCAAATCTCTTCACACTTTTCCCCTCAGGACAGGCCGGTTCGATGATTCCACGACGGTCGCGGTTTGGCAGGCGGCGTGCACCATAGAAGATCTCCAACGCTCTTTTTTCCTCCCCTCGAGCTTGAATCACAGTTTTTCATTGAGGAGCACTTGAAAGATACCAACGTGAGTGTGGTTCGCCATCGTCATCGCCGGCCCAGCCGAAAGAGCGCCGCGACCAAATTCCTGGTGGCACTGTTATTTGCGGCGACGGCAGCTATAACCTGGCAGTTTGCTCGGCAGCAGCCGGCTTCGAGCATGTCGTACGTGCGTCCGGAATTCAAAGGTATCAAGTTGAACGAAGCTGACCCGGCCCTATCGGCAGATCGTTCGTACTCCTCGTTTTTAGACTCGCGTCCCGGCCGCCCGGTGTATCTGCATTCGGTGATTCCTGGTGGAATCGCAAGTGCGGAAGAATTGCGGCAGGCCATGGATCACGATCCGGTGGTGGCGCAACAGTTCGCGGGTTTTGATTTTGAACGCGCCCACCTGGTGCAGGTTTCCGAGAAGCAGGCGATGCATGTCGCCTATCGCATGGGGCAGAAGGTTTACTGGACGCGAAAGAAGGTGACGTTGCATCCGGGAGAAACTCTTATCAGTGATGGAAAAATTGTGGCGCGCACTCGTTGCGGAAATCGGATCGCCATGACCCCGCTTGGGCCGCCGGCGCTGATGGAACCTGCAGACGCAGACCTCAATCAGCCCCTTTTTGCTAATGACATGGTGACCCCTGCGGCCGATCCGCAACCCGAGGCCTATGCGGCGGTCATTCCGATGGCTTCGCCAATCGGAGCGAATGCGCTGCAGCCCGTCAAACACAGGCGGATGATTCCATTTTTTATTCTGCCGTTTTTTGGCTTACCTGGCACGGGTGGCGGTGGCACCTCCCACACGCCGCTGGCGGTTACTCCTGAACCTGGCACTCTGATGCTGTTTTCCAGCGGATTGGCTGGCGTGCTTTGGAAGCTGGGCAAGTCAGGGCGTAAACGCTAGATGCAAAGTCTCGGTTGGTCCAGGCCCAGTTTTCCCAAACGCGAGACCCTGCTTTTCGTTCAAGCTGGAATTCTTCTTCTGTTAGGCGCCTGGCTATATGCCCCACTTGCTCTTCGGATGGCAAGTCAGTGGTGGCAGGACCCGAACTACACGCACGGTTTCTTTGTGCCGGTATTTTCGCTGTTCTTGCTTTGGGAGCGGCGCGCGAAACTGGCGGCACTTCCAGTCAGGCCGGCCTGGTCGGGTCTGGTCATTCTCTTGTTTGCCCTGATGACGCTGGTGCAGAGCACGATCAAATCGGGGTTCTTCCTCTACCGCCTGTCGGTCCTGCTTTTTATCGTCGGAGTGGTGGTCTTTCTGGCGGGATGGAAACACCTGGCCGCGATTTCGTTTCCGCTGGCATTTCTGGTTTTGATGATTCCCTCTTCGACGCTGGTGGAGCAGATCACCTTCCCGCTTCAGATTGTCGCCTCCAAGATCGCAAGTTTCCTGCTTATGCTGGCGGGAGTACCCGCGATCCGGGAAGGCAACATCATTCTTTTACCCAGCGCGCGGCTGGAGGTAGCGGAGGCTTGCAGCGGAATCCGATCTCTCTTTTCACTGCTTACGCTGACCATGGTTTACGGGTACCTGGCGGAAACGAAAATTGGAGCGCGGGTGTTGCTGGCGTTCATGGCAGTGCCGATCTCCGTTTTCGCGAATGCTCTGCGAATCGCTTTCACCGGCCTGATGGTGGAGGGTTGGGGTGTGGAACGGGCCGAGGGGACAATCCATGCGCTTTCGGGATGGCTGGTTTTCGTTGCCTCTCTGGCGCTCATTTTCGCGCTTCACCGGCTGGTCCGGATCCTGTGGCTGGGCCGGAGCGAAGCCGCAGTGCGGGAGGAATACGCTTGATCTCTAGGAATGCGCGGGTCACGATCGTCGTGCTGCTGCTGGCCGGAACGGCGGTGTTCCTGCGGGCCCTCGACCGCCATCAGTCGGTTTTGCCGCGTACGGCGCTGGCATCGTTTCCCGTTGCATTGAAAAGCTGGACAGGGACGGACATTCCGATTCCCGATGAAACTCTGAAGCATCTCGGTACCGGCGAGTTTCTGCAGCGGACGTACAGGGAGCCGATGAACGGTGGAGCTTACGTCGATCTCTACGTGGCGTACATCCCAGATCAGCGCGCGATGTTCCACCATCTGCCGCAGGTCTGTCTGGAAGGTTCGGGCTGGGCGCCGGTGGAGTCGGGCACAACTACGCTGGCTTTTCCCGGCGACGCTCCCTTTTCTGCCAATCGCTACCTGATTGCTAAAGGCGACGATCGTCAACTTGTTCTGTTCTGGTATTCGGCCCGCGGCCGGCGCGTGGCCAGCGAAGACTGGATGAACGTCTACCTGGTATTCGATTCACTTCGCCTGAACCGCAGCGACAGCGCCCTGATTCGAATGAACACCCAGCTGCAGCCCGGAGAAAAGCCGGAGGACGCCGAACGCCGGCTGCTTTCCTTTGCCGGGCTGGTAAACCCGGTGCTGAAGAATTACATTCCGCTCTGAGAATCAATTGCTCCCTTTCAGATATTTATCAAACCACTCGACCGAGGCGGATCGAGTCAATCTGGTTTTCACGCTTGGCGAAGCCGTGGCCCTCGGTGGCGTAGTAGTGCGCATCCACTGTTTTCCCGTCTTTTTTAAGTAGTGCGACCTCGATCGCCCCGATATGTTCGAGGTGAACACAATCTCGTTGCCGTTTGGAGACCAGGAAGCGCTGGACACGGAGCGTGTGAAATAAAGATCGTCAATCGGAATGGGTCGGGCACTTGGATTCGAGGCCGACATGATCGTTTTTGGCATGGGTGATTTGGCGCGTATCTGGGCCGGACGACTGGGGAATTGGGAGGGCAGAGACAGAAAGAAGAAAGAGAGAAATGCAGGCAGTTCCCAGAGATTTCGTTGCGACCTCATCGAAAAACGTCGTGCAGGTGGTACGCGTGTGACCGCGGTCGAAATTGTGCAGCGGGCAGGGGTGAGGCTCTTTGAGCAGACTATTTGGCTTTGGGCTTGGCTGTCTCGACGATCCCGCTGCCTTCGCGAATGGTGAGTATCTGGTTGGCTTTCACCTGCGTGAAGCGCTCGATCTTCTGCGTAGTCGGCCACTTGACCTCGATGACATCCACGGTCTGGGCCTTTCCCAACCCGAAGTGCAGACGCAGGTCGGATTGCGACATGACGCTTGTGCCGCTGTGGACTTCGTCCATCTGAGCATGGTTGCCGGTGACCACGCGCACGCGGGCGCCGATGGCGGTGCGGTTGCACTTGGTGCCGATCAGTTTGATCTTGATCCAGTTTTGAAGGTTGCCGCCGTCGTTGCGCAGCAGCGAGGGCAGATCATTCATGTTCAGAATGAGCGCGTCGATGTCGCCGTCGTTGTCGTAGTCCCCGAAGGCGGCGCCGCGACTGGAAAAACGCTCGCTGATGCCGGGCCCCGCAGCGGATGAAACGTCCTTGAATTTCCCGTTGCCCAGGTTCTTGTAGAGAAGGCGCGGATTCTTGAACGTCTGACCGATGTCGCGGCTTTCAATCTCCGGATAGACGTGTCCGTTGACCTGCATAAGGTCGGTCCAGCCGTCGTTGTCGTAGTCGAGAAAACCGCAGCCCCAGGCGACGTAGCGGTTGTTGATTCCGATGCCGGATGCAAACGTGACATCGGTGAAGGTGCCGTCGCCGTTGTTGTGGTAGAGGTTGCAGGTGTCGTCGGCGAAGTTGGTTTTGAAAATATCGAACCAGCCGTCGCAGTCATAGTCACCGACTGCCACACCCATGCCGGCCTGTTCGTGGCCATTTTCGCTGTAGGCGCATCCGGCGATGACGGCGATATCGGTGAACGTCCCGTCGTGATTGTTGTGGAACAGGATGCTGGGTTCCGAGTCCACGGCCACATAAATATCCGGCCAACCGTCGTTGTCGAAATCGTAGGAGACCGCGGTGATGGAGTAGCGTGGGCCGGGCTTGAGGATGCCCGACTTCTCGGATACGTCGGTAAAAGTTCCGTCACCGTTGTTGTGATAGAGGACGTTGGTGTCGGCGGGGAGACCGCGCGGGCCGCACATCACCGGGATGCCTTTCCACTGGCAAGTAAGAGGATCGTCGGGCGCAGGCGCTTTTGCCGGATCGAGTTTTATGTAGTTGCAGACGAAAAGATCGAGGTGGCCGTCGCGGTCGTAGTCGAGCCAGGTGCAGCCGGCTCCCCAGCGGTATTTCTCGTCGTAGACTCCGGCCTTGCGGGTGACGTCGGTGAAAGTGCCGTCGCCGTTGTTGTGAAACAGGATGTTGTGTCCCCAGAAGCAGCAGAACAGATCGTCCCATCCGTCGTTGTCGTAGTCGCCCACACAGACGCCGGTCTGCCAGCCGGTGCGCCCGAGGCCGGATTTTTCCGTGACGTCGGTGAAAGTGCCGTCGCGGTTATTTTTGTAGAGATGCGAGGTGGGAGCCTTGCCGGGCGGCCAGTTGGCGTCGAGGCGCGTGCCGTTGGTTAGATAAATGTCCAGCCAGCCGTCGTGGTCGTAGTCGAAAAAGGCCAGGCCGCTGCCTTTGGCTTCGATGATGTAGCGCTTGTGATCGGCCGCGCCCCAGACGTTGGGAGCATTCAGACCGGCTTCGCGGGCTACGTCAACGAATGTGACCGGGGAGGTGGCTGCGGGAGCTGCAGCCGTGGCCTGGAGGACTGCTGAGCTTTTCCATTTCCAGAGTGGAGTGGTGAGCGCGTCCATCAGCGTGCTGCCGAGGACGATCAGGGAAGAGCCCAGGAAATGGCGTCGCGGGGTGTTCATGGGGTGTTCATAGAGAAGCAGTCTTCGGTCTTCGGGCGTCGGTCGCCATGGTTGATGGTTTGTTGATGCAAACTAGAAAGCTCCATCCTGCCTTTCCCAAAAAACGGGAAAGACGAGGATGGGGCACCCGAGATAACGACTGAAAACGGAAGACCGACGACGGAAGACCGATGACTGACGAACTCTTCCTCATTTGTTCGGGACCTTGGGGAATTTACGCGGCACGATTCCTGCGCCTTCTTTGACGGCGATGATCTGATCGACAGGGACATTCGTCAGACGATCGATCTGTCCGCTCGGCCAGGTGATTTCCAGAGAATCGATTTTGGTGCGCTTGCCCAGACCAAACTGGATTCGCGGGTCGTTGGCCGACATGTAGCTCATGCCACCTTTTGCCTGTTCCACATGCACGAAGCCTTCGGACGTCAGCTTTAACGACGCGCCGATGCCGTCGCGGTTGGAGCGGGTTCCGATCAACAGCACTTCCAGCCAGTGGTTGGCGTTCCCGCCGTCGTTGCGCAGAAGCGACGGATAGTCGCCGCGGTTGTTGGTGGCGATGTCGATGTCGCCGTCATTGTCGAAGTCGGCGGTGGCCAGGCCGCGCCCGGCGATCGGATGCATGAAGTCAGGGCCCAGCGATTCCGACATTTTTTCGAACTGGCCCTTGCCCAGGTTGCGGAACATCAGCAGCGGTTCCTTGTAAGTCACTTCGCTGTGGTAGAGCTGGATATTGTCCAGCATGGCGCCGTTCAATTGCAGAATGTCGGTCCAGCCGTCGTTGTCGTAATCCAGAAATTTCATGGCCACGCCGCTCAGCAGGACGGCCTTGTTGCCGATGCCGGAGCGAAAGGTCTCGTCATTGAACGTGCCGTCGTGGTTGTTGTGGTAGAGGCGATTCAGTTCGAAATCGAGATGGGTGATGTAGACGTCCTGCCAGCCGTCGCCGTCAACGTCGGCGGCGTCGATGCCCATTCCGGCTTCGTAGCGTCCGTCTTCGCTGGCCGCCATGCCGGAGACGAATGATACGTCCTCAAAAGTTCCGTCGTGTTTGTTGATAAACAGAAAATTCGGCCAGGTGTCGTTGGCGATGGCGATGTCGGTCCAGCCGTCGTTGTTGAAGTCGGCCAGCACCACGCCCATGCCCTTGGATTCAGGCTTGCCGACGCCGGACGCGTCGCTCACGTCGGTGAACGTGCCGTCATGATTGTTGTGGTAGAGCTTGGTCTTCTGTCCTTTGTAGTTGTCCGGGATGGCAGTAGGAGCGGTAGCCGGGCCGGCGTTCGCCGCACCACAGGTTGTTCTTCGGGCGACCACTCGATGTAGTTGGTGACCAGCAGATCGAGCCATCCGTCCTTGTCGTAGTCGAACCATCCTGCGCTGGCGGACCATCCGCCTTTGTCGGCGACTCCGGCCTTGGCGGTAACGTCGGTGAAAGTTCCGTCGCCGTTGTTGTGATAAAGGATGGCGCTGCCGTAGCCGGTTACGTAGAGATCGGGATAGCCGTCGTTGTCGAAATCTCCGACAGCAACTCCCTGGCCGTAGTGTCCCGCACCTCCGACGCCGGCTTTTTCGGTGACGTCGGTAAAAGTTCCGTCGCCATTGTTGTGATAGAGCGCGCTGCGCAAGGGTTGAGGCGGCTTGTAAATATCGGTGGCGGCCGATTGCACGAAGTACAGGTCCATGAGCCCGTCCTGGTCGTAGTCGAGCCAGGCGACGCCGGTGCCCATGGTTTCAAGATAATACTTTTCGTCGGTGGCGGTGGCATCCTGCAGAAAAGTGATTCCGGCGGCTTGTCGAATGTCGGTGTAACGGACGGGTATGGCGGTCGTCCTGTAGCCTTCGGAGTCTGCGCGAAGGCCATCATGGCGGCGGCCATTCCAATGACTGTGGCTTAGCGCCAGAGTTACGCCAGGCCTCTTTACTCGTCCTGTATTTCTTCCGCATTCTCGTTTTGTTTTTCGTAGGTTCTCAGAGGGTCCGGTCAGCCAGCGACAGCGCCAGCTGAAGCAACTGCTGCCGGGCCGCCATGGACATGGGTTCCTGGGCGGAAGAAGGGTTCGCCGGGGCGCGGGACAGGACTTCTTCAATCCGATTCACATCCAGGCCGCCGGCGCTGCTGCCTTTGAAACGGTTCAGCACTTCGCGGGCCTTGGCGATTTGTCCGGTTTGATAGTAAAAAACACCGAGCGTGGAGTAGCTTCCCGGCCATTCAGGTAACAGCTCTACGGCGCGCTCCAGGCGTTCGGCGGCTTGCGCGGTGTTGCCTTCGAGCACTGAGACAATTCCCAATCCCCATAGAATTTTCCCCGAGCTGGGAATTCGCGCCAGGCCTTTCTGCAAGGTCTGCTTCCGCGCCGCTGAGATCTTTGCTGCGAAGTTGGACCAGGGTCAGCGAGAGGTAATACTGGTCATTGTCGGGATTGCGGCGGATGGCATCGCGGAAAATCTCCTCCGCCTTGGCCGTGTTGCCGAGATGGGCGTGGATGTCTCCGAGCAGCGCAAGGAATGCGGCGTCCTGCTGCCCCGCGGCCGAAACCTGTCAAAGCGGCATCGAGAGCCTGGTCGTAAAGGCCTTTGCGGAAGTAAGCATCGGCCAGATCGAATTTCACGTCGTCGGAGTCGGGGCTGGCTCGCAGTGCCGCTCTGGAAATGCGTGATGGCGTCGTCGTATAAATGGTAGCGGGCGAGCAGCACACCGACGCCGGTCTGGGTGCGGTAGTCGCCCGCGCTCACCTGATCAAGCTGCGCGATTGTGCTTCGAGCATCGTCCCGCTTTCCGAGTTTCAGATAGGTCTCCGCCAGCAGATAGAGATCTTGCGGACGATCCGGATGCTTCTGGATCTGTTCCAGTCAGTTCGCTTTCATCGAGTTGAGTGCGGGCCTGGGGAGCGAGGTTGGAGCGGTTGTCCAGATATTCAAAAAGGTGCTGATAGGGGTACGGTACCCGATGAAGAATCTTTCGAGAGCAGTCTGGAACAACGTTCAAATCTCGCTGGGCCGCCTCGGTCTGATGGAGACTCCTCTCGACCATGGCGAGCTTGTAGTATCCGGAAGCAGGGTCGCGGCTGACTTTGACGTATCTTCTGAGCAGAATCGCGGCTTCCTCAAATTTCTTGTCCGCGATTCGCAGATTGGCCAGCTCCAGCAGCGCTTCGGAGAAGTTCGGATTCGAGCTGCAGGGCCTGCTGAAAGAGTCGTTCGGCGGCTGCCTGATTTCCCTGCCGCTCTTCGATGTAGCCCAGGTTGAACAGGCAGGAAGCGTTGCGCGGATCGAGCTTGAGGCCCTCCTGGAAATATTCTTCTGGCCTCGTCGAAGCGTCCCAAGTGCCGGTACGAGAGTCCCAGAAGGCATAGGAGCGCGCCGAGGGATTCAGGTCGATCAGAACTTTGAACTCCTCAATGGCCTTCTCCACTCTTTCCGGACATGAAATAGCTTTCGCCCAGGGCGGCGTGAAGATCGGCGCGCTTGCGGAGCGATTTTCAAGCCCGATTCCAGCAGCGGGATCGCGTCTTCGAAATAATTCTGCGTCATGCTGACCCGGGCCAGAAGCAGAGATGATGTCCGTGTTCTCAGGTGCCAGCTTGTGGGCGCGCACCAGAAAATCGAGCGCGTCTACCGGACTTGGTTCTGCTCGGAATAGACCTGGGCCAGCAGGCAGAGGGTTTCAGCCGAATCTGGTTTCAGTTTCAGCGCCCGATTCAAGACCAGCTTCGGCTTTTGCATAGTTGCCGCTGCGAAGATAAGTCTGTCCCAGGTTGAAGAGAATCTCGAAAGTTTCAGGCTGCAGCGCGTTGGCTTTTTCGAGTTCGAGTTGCGCCTGCCGGGTACTGCTTTTTCAGCCGCCAGCAAAACTCCCAGAGTGAAGTGCAGTTGAACATCATCTTTGTTCTGGGCTGAAAGTTCGCGAGCCAGCTTCAAACCTTCGGCGGTCCGTCCGGCCTGAAGATAGGCGCGGACCAGGTTGAAGCGAGTTGCGATATCCGCCGGGCGCACCCGTTGAAAATGGAGGATGGCCTCGGCCGGCGAGCGCCTGGCCATCAGGACCAGGCCGAGATTGTAGTTGGCTTCGCGGTTGGTGGGATCAAATCGCAGGACTTCGCCAAACTCTTTCTCCGCCAGATCGAATTTTTCCTGAGCGACATACAGGTTCCCGAGATTGTTATGAGTCCGGGCGGAATTGGGATCGAGCTTCAGCGCATGCTGAAATGCTTCCAGAGCGTTGTCGTAGTCTTTCTCGCTGCTGTAGACGATTCCCAGCAGGTTGTAACCCTCCACACTGGAGGGATTCAGCTTCAGCTGTTCCTTTATTTTCTGTTTGGCTTCCTCGACCGAACCCTGGCGTAGCAGGGTTTCGGCTTCCAGAAAGGGGATGGGGCCTTCGAAGCTGGCCGCGGACTGCTTCGAGCGGTGGCGGATTGCTGCGCGGCAGACCTTCCCGCAAAAATGAAAATCACGGTCAGCGCTAGGATTCGGGACAGTTTACACGCGCGGCCCGCATTCCTCGGTGGATGCTGAAATGAAGTGCCGATGACCATCTCCCGGTATTTCTCCGCGGGCACCTTAATTGCGAGCGGCAAAAGCTCAATGTAGCATTTCCAGCGCCTGCTGGGCCATCTTGTGCTGCGGCTGCTGGCGCAGCAGCGCGAGCAAAACTTCTCTGGCCTTTTCCTTGTCCTTCATAAGCACGTAAAGGCGGGCCAGATTGAGATAGGCCTGGTCGAAGTTCGGCGCGACCTGAATGCACGTCTTGAATTTTTGCTCCGCTTCCGGATAGCGCTCTGCCTGAACGAGGAGCACGCCCAGGTTGTTGAGCGCGTCGGAATAGTCCGGGCGCAAGCTCACAGCCCTTTCGAGATATTGCAGGGCGTTCTGGGACCTGGTCTTGCCGGGCGTAGAGCATGCCCAGGTTGTAGTTGACTTCGGGATCGTCGGGCTCAATTTCGTGTGCGCGGTTCAGAAGTTTCTCTGCTTCCGCAAAGTTTCCCTGGCGCCGGTAAAGGTTTCCAAGATTCAGGAGCGCGATGGCGTAGGTCGGCCGCAGTTGCAATGACTGCTGGAAGTTGCGAATCGCTTCGTCCGCCATGATTTTCGTGGGCGGCAATCATGCCGAGATTGTTCCAGGCTTCCGGATAATCCGGACGCAGCTTCACCGCCTGCTCAAGATATTGGCGCGCATTCTGGAAAGGCATTTCTCCGGAGGTAGAGCGTGCCCAGGTTGTAGTAGGCTTCGGGATTGTCGGGCTTGGCGGCGATGACCTGCTTGAAGGACGCCTCCGCCTGCTCCAGATAGCCGTGCTGAAAGAAGGACACTCCATAGGTAAAGTCGTTGCGTTGGAACGTGCCCTGGAAGAGTGTCCCGGCGAAAGGCAGCGCCTTTCGCACGCGATCTGCGGGAGTACCGGGGATCGATTTCACATCTTCCATCAGCCGTTCGGCAGTCATCGGTCCCTGGTAAACCTTGACGATCATGCCGTCCTTATTAAGGAGGAACGATGTGGGGAGAGGCAGGTCGCGGCGACGGTCGAACAGGTAGCGATAAACGATGTTGTAGATGCCGGCCACATCCGGGGTGGCGAGCAGGGTGGGAAAGGAGAATCCCTGCTCTGGCCACGAATGTCCTGCACCGCTTGTCGCATCGCGGGGATCGTCCACATTGATGCCAACGATGCGAAGGCCGCTGGAGGCAAGGGCTGACCGGGGCTGCCGTAGCAGCCGCATCTGCTCTCCGCAGGACGGCGACGCTGTGGACCAGAAGTTCAGCAGGAGAGAGCTGCCGCGGAACGATGGCAGGTCCCACGTCTTGCCTGCCAGGTCAGGCAACGAAAAGTCCGGTGCGCTCAAGGGCTCGATGAGCCAGGTCTCGACTGACGATGGCAAGGGCTCCAGCTTTTGAGGCTCGCCGGCACGCGCATAAGAAGGAGGCGAAGCCGCGAAGGGCTTGGCCAGAAACTTGTCGGAGCCTTCCTGAATTTCAATGCGGCTGTCAACCGGCAAATTTTCGAAGGTCTGACTGAGGCCGCTGGGCCAGCGAACCGTGGCGCGGATCGGGCCTTCGACTTTTCCGACCCCAAAGAAAAGCTCCTTGGTGTGCTGCGACAGGAATCCGGAACCGGCCTGGAGATATTTGGTCTGACGATGGGCTCCGGCTTCGACTGTCACCGCGGCGCCGATCGCATCGCGATTGCTCTTTTGTCCGCGCAGGCGGAATGGCGATCGAGTGGCCAATATCTTTCATCGCATTGTGCAACACGCGCAGTTGCGGCGCATTCCGGTTCTTGAGGATGACTTCGAGCCGCCCGTCGTGGTCCAGGTCGGCGAGAACAAACGAACGGCTGTCGTCGGGGAAGTCCAAACCAACCGCGCCTGAGACTTCGGAAAACGTTCCGTCGCGGTTATTGGCATAGAAAACGTTTCTCTCGGGACCAGCCCACGAAGAGTCCGAGCGGATCAGTTCGTTGATGGCGTTCCATCCCTGTTCGTAGCTGCGACGACGGGTTGGAATTCTGCGGCGAATTTCCCACCACCTGGCGCCAGAAAAAGCTGGAGACATCGCGAGGGTCGGGCCCGGAAATGTAACCGTTGGCAATGTACAGGTCGGGGTAGCCATCGTGGTCGAAATCCCAGGCATCGGAAGACCAGGCCCAGCGGCCCATCTCGACTCCCGCCTGGTCGCTCACGTTTTGAAACTTCCCGTTTCCCTGATTGCGATACAGGGAATTACCGCGTGCGTGTCTGCGGTAAAGGGCGCGGATATTTTCAGGGTCTCCTTCGTGAAAGATCTTTTGCTCTGAAACCCGCTGGCCGGCGGCGGACCACATATTGGCCACGTAGATGTCCTGGTTTCCGTCGTTATCGAAATCGAACCAGCACGCGCTCATGCCGGCGCCCGCGTCCTCAACTCCCGCTTCAGTCGAGACGGCTGCGAAGGTTCCGTCGCCGTTGTTGCGATAAAGATTGCTTCGCCCGAAGTCGTTGGCCACGTAAAGATCGGGCGACCCGTCGCCGTTGAGATCGCCCCAGGCGCAGGCGAAACTGTAGCGATCGTTTTCTACATTCAGTCCCGCAGCGTCGGTTCGATCGCTGAAGGTGGCGTTGCCTTCGTTGTGCAACAGAAAGTTCGGTGGTCCATTGCGCGCGTCGAAGTAAGGAACTGGATAGTGATACTGGTCCAGGCCGACGTAGTAGCTGTAGAGGCAGAAATAAATGTCGAGACGCCCGTCGCGATCGTAGTCTGCGATGGCGGCGTGGGTGAAAGTTCCCTGCGGAGGTCTCGCAAACTTGAAGGCATCGGGCTTAAGCGAGAATTTTCCATTTCCCTGGTTCAGAAACAGCAGTGGGCCGCCGCCGCAAACTACCAGAAGATCCTGCACTCCCTTGTTTTCGAAATCGGCGAACAGGGCGCAGGCCGTGTCATCGAGCACGCCGACTCCGGATTGCTCCGTCACATCCTCGAAAGCTGCCGTCGCCGCGATTGCGATAGAGGCGGTTGGGAAGTCCCGCGGGCTGGCAGACGTAGAGATCATCAAATCCGTCGTTGTCGAAATCTCCGACGGCCAGGCCGTTGTTGCCGTAGACGTCGATCCCGGATGCACCGTCGAGCACGCGTGCGCCAGTGGTCGACTCCGTGAAGCATCTGATTTTTGTACGACGCGGTCTGGCCGAGAGCCTGGGCGGTAACGTCAATGAAAATCGGTTCGCGGGCGCGCGCGAGAGTTTCTTCGGTTGCCTGCCATCGCATGGCGCGCCAGCCGTGGGTTTCGTCGCGCGACCAGCGGGTCAGCCAATGTCCTACGCGCTGCTCGCGTGCCTGATCCTTCCGCGTGCCGACCAGGTCATAGCGAATGTCGACGTCGAACTCTGCGCGAGAACCTGCAATTTCCTCGATCCCAACAATTTCGAATTCAGCCGTCTCCACTCGCGACATCGGAGACAGATAATTTTCAATTTCGCGGAGAAATTGCTCGCGGCCCGATACCACATCCTCGGGGAAACATCGTCGCAAAATCTCGATGCCATTGCCCGAACGCGGCGCGACTTCTCGAGTCGGAAGCAGCGAAGCAGCTTCGATCGAAGCATCGAGGAATTTCGTCAGGCATGGCGAGCGCGGGGGGCGCCGTCTTAAGCGCCCGGCTCCATTCGCCGAGAAGTTGCATGATTTCGAACGCGTACTTTTCGGTGATGTACTCGTCCGCGCCGGGAACGACTTTGAGCAGAACATCGTCGAGCGGAGACTTCGCGGGATAGTGCGGAGTCAGGCGAAGATCAGTGAAGGGAAAAGAAGGGTCGCTGGGTATTTCGGAGCGCAACAGCCGGAAGGGCGACGCGTGGAAGGGCGCGGGAAGAAAGAGCACAGGCGCCCACCGGATTCCTCTTAAAAAGGCTCGACGTGAAAACAATGTGGTCTTCGTTTTTGTGACGCGCCATCTTCAGGAATTCCGGCATGATGGCCCACCGAGGCGCATGTTAGCACCCCCGCAAAGTTAATCCAAACCGCGGGCCGGTTGTTTCTGCAATTTCGGAACCTGCGGCATGAGGCCGCTGAAAATCGGCTCCCAAAAGCGATGAGTCCGCGCAAACGAATCAGGCGTCCGATTACGCTGGTGACCGTGGTGAAGCTTGCAGTTCTGCTGGATTTCCCTGTCAGCAAAGACCGAATTGCCGCAGTGAGCGCCCTAATAGAAAGGCACTAGTTTTATTCTTGACAAGTTCTCAAGAACCTGTTCTAAGGTTGTCCCGGTTTCGCTAATGTACACGTTTACATTAATCAACTGCCGCTGCCTGACAGAGGCTTAGGAGAGTAAGGTCATGAAACCAAAGACAACGTTGTCTTGGATGCTGCGAATCTCGCTGGCGGTAACAGTCGGCGCAATGCTGTTCAGTCCCGCGACCCCTCCACGCTCAGGTAGACACGGGCAGCATCTCGGGGACGATTACTGACGCGTCGGGAGCGGTGATTGGCAACGCCACCGTCACGCTGACCAACGAAGGCACGAGTGCCACTCTCTCCACCACAGTGGCAGCGGACGGCGGGTACAAATTCTCGCCGGTCCGGATCGGAAGCTACAAGACTTACCGCTTCCTCCCCGGGGTTCCAGACCACCGAACAGCGCAACATCGTGGTCAACGTGGGCGCGTCGGTGGTGGTCAATTTCACTCTGAAGCCTGGCCAGGTGACGGAGACGGTCGAAGTAACGACGAGCACTCCCGTGCTCGAGACCCAGGACGCTTCCGTCGGCCAGGTGGTCAACATCACGCAACGTTAACAACCTCCCCCTGAACGGCCGAAATTTCACTTTCCTGGCGCAGCTCGCCGCCGGCGTGAACTCGCCGCAGGCGGACACGCGAGGCAACGCTGCCAGCGGCGCCTTTTCCGCTAATGGTCTCGCGGCCGGCGCAGAACAATTACCTGCTCGATGGTATTGACAACAACTCCGACACCGTGGACTTCCTGAACGGCACGAACTTTGTTGTGCTTCCTCCGGTGGACGCGATTGCAGGAATTCAAGGTGCAAACCACCAACTTCAGCGCCGAGTTTGGCCGTTCCGGCGCCGCGGTTCTCAATGCCACGATCAAATCCGGCACCAACAGCTTCCACGGCGCCGGATGGGAGTTTTTCCGCAACGACAAGCTGGATGCCGCCGACTATTTTGAACGGGTAGGCAACACCATCGAAAAAAGGCGAACTTCGACTGAACCAGTTCGGCGTGGCCATTGGCGGGCCGGTGATCAGGAACAAGATCTTCTTCTTCGGCGACTATGAAGGACTGCGCCGCCGCCAGGGATCACCGCATCAACCGGGAGCGTGCCCACCGCTCTCGAGCGAAGCAGCGGATACACCAACTTCACGGACCTGATCACCGGGCAGACCGGAACACAAACCGACCTTCCGTCGGGACCATTCTGGACCATGCACTCGACCGGAACGATTCTGGATCCTGCAACCACTCGGGCTGTAGCGGGACCGGGTTTGTTCGGGATCCCTTCGGTACTTGCCCGGCCGAGTACCGCGGCCTTTACGCTTGCGGGCTGCGACCTGAACATACTGCCACTCGGCCGGTTGGACCCGAACGCCATCAAGTTGTTGAACCTCTATCCGGCGCCGATCAACGGGTCGCTTTCATCGAACTTCGCAGGCTTCGCCGGCGATCAGCGAGAACCGCAACGCTTTTGACACCCGGTTGGACCTCAACCTCAGCGACAAGAATCAGATCTTCTACCGCTTCAGCTTCGTCGACGACCCGCAATTCATTCCCGGCATTTTCGGGGGCGTGGCCGACGGCGGCGGCTTCCAGGAAGGTCCTCAGACGGCGCTGGCGCAACAGAGCGCACTGGCCTGGACCCATGTCTTTTCTCCCAACCTGGTTAACGTGGCGCGCGCCGGACTTAACTACCTTCACACTACGCGGGTTTCACCGGCGGCCAATGATCTCAGCAACATTCCCTTGTCGTTTGGCATCGCAGGGCGTGCCTCAGGACCACGAAAATGGCGGACTTCCTGCGTTCGGAATCACAGGGCCTGTCAACTCTGGGCAGCAACGCCTTCCTGCCGTCGGATGAAGTCAGCTCCACCTTCCAGATCACCGACGATCTCACCAAGATTTACGGCAAACACACTTTCAAAATGGGTTTTGAATTCCAGCACGTCAAGTTCTCGACCCTACAGCCACCGTGGTCACGGGGAGAATTCGATTTCGATGGTGTCTTCACCAACATCCCGGGGCGAGCCAATCCGCGGAGAACACGGGTATCGCGCAGTTCCTGTTGAGCCCGACGCTCTCGACTGTAGGGGGGCCTGATTTCGTTGGGGGCCAGGCCGGCAGTTCAACAACAATAGTGGCAACTCGGTATTCCTATCCAACATATCGCTGACCGACAACGGAAAGAACTATTACGGCGCCTACGTCAACGACGACTGGAAGGTTACCCCCAAGCTGACCGTCAACCTGGGCGTGCGCTGGGACTTCTTCGGTCTGGTATTTGAACACCACGGAAACCAGGCCAACTTTGTTCCGAGCGGGCCTCCGACAGGGAGTCCGCTGTTACTTGTTCCCGGCCGGAACCGACGCGTCACAGTTCTCGACCAGCTTTACTACCCTGTTGGCCGCGGATGGCATTACGCCCGTGATCGGCAACAAGTACGGTAAGGGATTGGGGAATTCGCAGAATTCCAATTTCGCGCCACGCCTTGGCTTTGCCTACCAGGTCAGTCCCAAGCTGGTTGCGCGGGCTGGATTTGGCATTTTCTACAATGGATTCGAGAACCGCGGATTCTCGCCGAACTTGGGCGAGAACTATCCATTCCAGTTCAACTTTACCTTCGCGCCGTCGAGCGACAACGCGCCGATCACATATACAGGGTGCGCCAGTCCGTCGGCGACTCCCATCGGAAGCGCGACCCTGGAAACCGGATTTCCTGCACACCGCTGAGTCCGACTCTGGTCAATGCCAAGGGCTTGGCTTTGCGGGGAATTCAGTTCGATTACCAACACGCCGTACACGTATGGGCGGCAACTTCACCCTGCAGTATCAACTCACCAATACGATGTCGCTGCAGGCTGGCTACGTGACCATCTGGCGCGCCATCTGGAAACTTTCCCGAACTCCAACAACGTCACCTCAATCGTGCCTACGGTCCTGCCGGTCGGCCAGTCCGCCCAGCAAAACTTCCGTCCATTCCCGGATTTCGGGTCAGGCGCGAGTTATGCCACCACCAACGGCAACAGTTGGTACCATTCGCTGCAGACCAAGGTGGAAAAACAATTCGCCAATGGCCTGAATTTCCTGGCTACCTACACCTACTCCAAGACAGAGACCGACGCCGTCGACTTGCTTAACGGAGGAAGTAGGCAAGGCTTCCGGGCTCCTGATGTTCCTGGCGCTCGGGATCCACTTTGACTACGGGCTGGCTTCCTTCGATATTCGGAACGTATTCCACTTCAGCGGTGGTTACGAGCTTCCCTTCGGCAGAGGCAAGCGCTACATGGCCTCGGACTCACGTCTCTCGAATGCTCTGATTGGAGGATGGAGCGTTAACTGGAGCGCTACCCTGCAAGGGTGGCCAACCGATTACGCTTCCTTGTCCCACCGGCACAGCCCAAGGTACAGGGTGCTACGACCTTGTCGTCAAGGGACAAAGTCCAAAGCTGGGACTGCACACCGACTCGAACGGAAAGCTGAGCTGGATCGGAAACCCGGCTGCGTTCTCCCAGCCCTGCAAGCTAGGAGCAGGCGGCACGCCCGATCCTACGTCGGTTGCAGGATGTGTCGCCCTTTCTGGGTTAGGCGCCCTTGGCGGTCCCGCGACCACGATTCGCCGGACCTGGCTTCCAGCCGACTGGATTTCTCGCTCTTCAAAGACTTCCAGCTTTCCGAGCGCTTCAAGTTGCAGTTCCGTTCGGAGTTCTTCAACATTCTCAATCACCCGAACTTCAACGCCCCTGGATTTGGCGGCAACGGCGTTGTGGCTATCGGCGGTTCGAACAACTACACCAGTTCGAACTTTGGAGAGATTGGATCGACTCGCGATGCTCCTTATGATCCGAGACAGATCCAGTTCGCTCTGAAGCTGTACTTCTAGGCTCAGTAAGGCCCCCGGCAAGGTGCCTCGACGAGACGCTTCTGCCGGGGGAACACTTTCGAGATCCAGGCTCCCGCCTGCCAGAGCGCGGTGATAACATACGAAGACCGTGACCATGAGACGCCCGTCGATTTGGTCTGCTTTCCTGGTTCTTCTGGTGTTACGTGCCATCGGCGGCAGCCGGCAGCCAGCCGGGCACAAGCCTCGACCGCAAGTTCCAGTCAGCCGTAGCCCAGTATGAATCCGGCCACTTCGCACCGGCCGCGGCGCAGCTGGAAGCGCTGCTCCGTGAAGTGCCGCGAGAGCTTTGAAGTGCACGAACTCCTGGGATTGGTCTACGCGGCGCAATCGCAAGGATGCCGAGGCCAGGAAGCACCTGGAGACGGCCGTGCGCCTGAAACCGGATTCTGCTGCTGCCAGGACCAATTTGGCTGCGAATCTGGCGCGCATGGGAAAGCTGGACCTTGCCGAAGCGGAGTTTAAAAAGGCAATCAAGCTCGAACCGAAGAACTTCGACGCCAATCACAACCTGGGTGAGCTTTATGCCCGGTCGGGAAAGGTTGCCGCCGCTGCGCCCTTTCTCGAGCAGGCGCAGCGAATCGATCCTTCTTCCTACGACAACGGCTACGACCTGGCTCTGGCTTATGTTTTGACCGGGCGGCTCACAGATGCCCGGCAATTGGTGCAGGATCTGTTGAAAACGAAGAACACCGCGGAGTTGCACAATCTGCTGGCCGAAATTGAAGAGAAAGACGGGAAATTCGTGCCGGCAGCCAACGAGTATGAAACCGCAGCCCACATGGATCCGAGCGAGAGTAATTTGTTCGACTGGGGCAGCGAACTCCTGATCCATCGCACGCTGGGGCCCGCCATTGAGGTGTTCCAGCACGCCATCGAGCGCTATCCCAATTCACCCCGGCTGTTGATCGGCCTGGGGATGTCCCTCTACTCGCGCGGGAACTATGACGAGGCGGTCAAATCGCTGCTACGCGCGGCGGACCTGAATCCCTCCGACCCTGGGGCCTATCTTTTTTTGTCCAAGGCCTACGACAGTTCGCCGAGCCAGGCGGATGAAGTCCTCCAGCGCTTTCGCCGCTTTGCGAAACTTCAGCCGCGTAACCCGCGCGCCTCTTATTACTATGCGATGAGTCTGTGGAAGGGGAAGCGGGCCGAGGACCCCAGCCTGGACATTCAGCAAATTGAATCTTTGCTGAAGCAGGCGATTGCGCTCAATCCTAAATTCGCCGAGGCCCACCTGCAGCTGGGCAATCTCTACTCAGACCAGAGCAGGTATGCTGAGGCCATCCCCGAATATGCCAGGGCACGCGAGCTCGATCCGGCCATGGGAGACGTCTACTACAGAATGGGACAGGCCTACGTTCATGTTGGCGACAAGGAGCGCGCGCAGGAGCAGTTCCAGATTTATCAACGGGTCCGCGCGGAGCACATGGCCGAGCTCGATAAGCAACAGGCGGATGTTCGACAGTTCGTATACTCGGCGAAGGATGGGCCGTCGGCGAAGTGATTAGTGTGGGCGCGAGCGTCCGCGCTCGTGCCGGGCTGCAAACGAACCAGGAGACGCACAGCTGCATGTGCGAGGGCGTCCGCGCCCACATAAGGAACAAATGGTACCGCACTTTTCATCGCTGACCGCTAGAGCAGCCTCGGGCCCTCGCGAACTTGCCCGGCAGCTTGCCTGCAACCGCCGCGACTTTCTGCGGAACGCGGCAGGGCTAGCCCTGGGGAGCGCCTTGCTGCGCCCGAGCGCTATGGCGCGAGCGCTGGCACCCCGCAAGAAGAGAAAAGTAGTCGTCATTACGTTCGGCGGTGGAGCGCGGGACCAGGAAACATTTGCGCCGGAAGGGCAAGAGAACATTCCGCACCTGATGCGCGAACTCATACCGCAGTCGGCTTTCTTTACCCAGGTCGTCAATCGCGGAATTCTGGGCCACTACGTGGCCACAGCCAGCCTGGTCACCGGCGTCTACGAGACCTTCAACAACTTCGCCGCAGTCCCGCCGGAACATCCGACGGTGTTCGAATACTTCCGCAAAGACTTAAAGCGTCCTAGCTCCGATGCGTGGGTTGTGGCGCCGAGCAACGGTTTCAACCGGATTGGCGAGAGCAACCATCCTTCCTATGGCGGCGGATCGGGCGCGGCTGTGATTCTGCCGAAGCATTTGCTGGCGGCGGCCATGTCGGGAGCAAGCAGCGAGGTTGACCACTTGCTGCGGGACAACTACGAGACGCCGTTCTACGCGCCCGAGCTGGGCGGCCGCGAATTCGAATTGCAACAGCTTGAAATGTTGCTGAAGCTGTCGGTGGACGATTTCAAGGCCCGTGCGCGGACGCTGTCGAGCCCGGACGAACTCTCGGTCTACATTGCCCGGCAGCTAATGCGTCAGGTGGCGCCCAGCCTGTTGTGGATCACCATGCACGATATCGATATCGCCCACGCGGGAGCTTACTCGCTTTACATCGAGGGCATCCGGCGCACCGATCGTCTATGCGCAGAACTGTGGCAGGCGATCCAGACTGAACCCGAGTACGCCGGCAACACGACGCTCTTCATCCTGCCGGATTTTGGGCGGGATTCAGACGAGGATTCCGGGGGCAATGGATTTCAGCACCATCGCACCGGCGACGTGCTCTCCCGGACAACTTGGATGATGGCGCTGGGCGCGGGTGTGCGCCCGGGCGTGGTTTTCGATCGTGCCATGGAGTCTACCGATCTGGTGCCGACCATTGGCTCGATGCTGGATTTTTCCGCTGCGCTCGCGCAAGGCAAGCCGATTCCGGAACTGTTGTAGCGTTTATGCTTCCAAGCGATCTCAAGTCGGAGCAGTTCAATGGTTATCCGCCCGAGGCCAGAAAGCTGGTCGCCGGCTACGTGGAGACTCTGCAGCGGTTGCCGCTGACCTTTGTCCCAAGCTTGCTGCGAGAAGTGGTTGACTACGATTTCAAGTTTCCTCCCGAGCGCAAGGCCATCGAAAAGGAGCTGGCGAATCTGAAATCTCTTTCGCCGGAGCAGGCAAAGGAATGGTTCCAGGGATTTGCCCAGATCAAGCAGACTCCGAAGCTCGAAAGTGTTGACTGGGTAAACTCACCCGGTCTGTTTGTTGAACAGTTGTCGGCGCACCTCTGGGCCACCCATCAACTGGACGCCTTTCGCAACGCTGCCATGGATTACGCGAGCCGTCTGCAAGCCGTGGCGCCGCCAGAGCCCCCTCCAGTGCCGCGGCTCGGAATTGCTGTCATCGGGCAGGGCGTGGATACACACGACGAACCTCTCTTTCGCAAACTCCGCGCCCATGGCGGATACTTCAGCCGGGTCAATCCGGAGAACGGGCTGGAGACACTGTTGAATGCGGTCGCCGCCCGCGCAAAGGCGCATCCCTCTCTCTACGCTCACTGGTACGTTGACGGAGGTCAGGCAGCCACTCACGATCCTGCACTCACCTGTGTTTCCTACAATGCTCTGGAACCCGCGCGGGCGGCCCTGTTGCGCAAGATGCACGGAGAGATCGAAAAACCCGGCATGGGACCGGAGGCCCTGCGCACGCTGCTGGCACAGATGCGTCCGGCTGACCTCGGCATGGGAAAGGCAGAGGACGACCTGCTCGATCGCTTCCAGGTCAAGCTGTTGACCGAGGGTTCAGGAACGCAGATTTTCAGCACCACCTTCACCCAGTGGGCGGCACGCGAAACCCTGCGGCGGGCCCAGCCACTCACCCTGCTTGTACGCTTTGCCCCGCGACAGCGGCAGCGTCCGATGAACGAGTTGCTGTCCGGGCTTCGGCCGAATGCCGAGCTCGATCCAGCAGGCTCGCTGGTAGACGCCGACATGGGCTCGTACTACACGTACCTGAACCAGCAGCGTCTGGCGGGAGCGGAGAAATCTTCGTTCCTGGTGTGGTTCGAGGGTCACAACGAAGCCGTCGCCATCGGCCCGGCAATGCCGAGAGGAACACAATCGTCCAGTCCAACTGATCTCAGGCAACTGCTTACCTGGGTAAGCTAAAGTCTGGTGAGGGTGCCCGCCGCATTACATGTATTTTATTTACTTCGACAAGACTGCTACGCCATACACGGGAAGCTTGACCGAATGTTTCGATCCGCCTTCGAGCACGTCATTCATGGCTGCAGGAAGCGAAACGGTCTGCTCAGCTTTCGACAGGTTGACCAAAATGTAGACGGCCCCGTGATCGCCGTAGCGCGGATATACTTCCACTCCGTCCGGAACCGCGCCCAGCGCTGGTTTCACGCCACTGACGTCAGCCATCCATTTGGCCGCCGCAGGCATGGCGGAGCCATCGAGCCAGGCGCCGATGTAGGTGATCCGGCCTTTGCCCACTTTGCGAGTGATGGCTGCGGGCTTGCCGTCGAGCCATCCGTTGCTCTTGCCGTAAGTCTCCAGGACCTCGGTGTCTCTATCATTAGCACTTAGCAGCTCAGCCCACAGCTTGCCTTGTCCGGAGCCAAACTTTCCTTCTATCGCGACCGGATCAATCAGTGCGTAGTACTGCTCGACTCGTCCGCCCAGCAACTCAGTAAGCGGGCCCGGCTGACGTTGCGACTGCAAGCCGTTGTCCTCATCTTTCATCGCAGAGCGCTGGCCCAGCACGAGGTGGCCACCCTGGCGGACATAGTCGGCGAGATTTTTAGCGGCGGCGTCTGAAAGCACGTTCAGTCCCGGAGCGACCACCAGCTTGTATTGGCTCAGCGGAGCGACGGGCTCGACCACGTCAATCGACTGACTGACTGCCCGCAGCGGGCCGTAGTAGCTCACGAGTTCTTCGTTGGGATCATAGTTCTTGTTGTGGCGTTGCCAATCGATGGCCCAACGACTGTCGTAGGAATGCAGCATTGCAACTTCGGATTTCACCGAAGTTCCCGCCAGCGCCGGGCAGCCTTGGCGAATTCCCGGCCGACTTGCTGCGCTTCCGCATACAGGGGCACGGGAGTGCCATCCGCTCCCAGCAACGTGCCGTGGTATTCCTCCTGGCCATTCAGGGCGCTGCGCCATTGCCAGTAGCTCACGACGTCGGCGCCATGTCCGACGGCGTGCCAGGCCATGGCCCGCACCTCTCCTTTATCGAGAGAGTTGTTGATGGGCGCCCAGTTTACCGAGCCCGGCTGCGTTTCCATCACCCAGAAATTCTTGCCTTTGAATCCGCGAGTCAGGTCGTGAGCGAAGCCGTTCTTGGCTGGATTGAGTTGTCCCTGGCCCACGTAGTCATCCCAGGTGGCGAGATCGAGATCCTTTTCGACAACGTAGTGATCGAAGCCGTCATACCATCCCATGGTGTTCGTGGTGATGAATTGTTTGGGATCGGAATTAGTGCGAATAACTTCCAACTGGTTCTTCTGATACCTGCGCCAGGTATCGCTGACGAATCGCTTCCAGGCCAGCAGCAGCCCGGGATTGCCATATTGCGTCTGGATCGGGACTTGGTCCCACGCGAAAATAGTTTCGCTCCAGTAGGCGGTGGTCCAGCGCCTATTCAGATTGTCCAGCGTGCCGTAACGCGCCTTCAGCCATTGCTGGAATTGCGCCTTAGTATCGGGATCGAACGAGATGTCGGAATACTCGTTGTCGATTTGCCAGCCCAGCACGTAGGAATTGTGACCGAAACGCTTGGCCAGTTGTTCGGCAATCTTGCGCGCCAGTTCGCGATATTTTCCATTGGCGAAGTTGAACTGCTGGCGATTTCCATGTTCGGCGCGGTGGCCCTCTTCATCCACACGCAGCGTCTCGGGATATTTCTGCGTGAGCCACGCCGGCGGAGCAGCGGTGGGAGTGCCGATCACGCTGTAGATGCCGTGTTTCGAGGCGGCTGTGACCGCCCGGTCCAGCCAGTCGAGATCGTATTGGCCTTCGCTCGGCTCCATGCGGCTCCAGGCAAATTCGCCCACGCGCACCATGCGAATTCCCGCTTGCTGCATCAGTGTGAGGTCGGCGTCCCAGCGCGACTCCGGCCATTGTTCCGGGTACCAGGCCGTTCCCAGCATAATGGGCGGAGGGGGCGGCGTCTCGGCACGAAGTGGGGTCGCGGGCAGAACAATGGCGGCAACGGCGAGCCAAATGGCGAACTTCAACCTCTGAAACGATGGAACGTTATCCATGGGATGCTCCTGATTTACGCGGAAGATGAAGGTTGGCGGCAGCCTGGTTCAGACCTTAGGTCTACGCCTGCCTAGAAAGAGCATGACCGCGCCAAACAGCAGCATGACAACTCCCCACTCGAGATTGATGTTGATCCCGAGCGATCGTTCATAGATGGCCTTGTCGCTCAGTTCTCCGAAAACGATCAGCAGCACGCCAAAGATGGAGAACAGGAAACCAATTGGCAGTCGAATGTCGAGTCCCATCGTTTCTCCTATCGGAAAACAATATTGAGTAAAGCGGTAGCCGCCAAGACCACGACCGCCAGCACCACCGGCCGTTGATACCAGCTCAGGCCTTGCTGGGTCGGGCGTTCGGTGAGCGAGTACACCAGGCCCGCCAGCTCCTTCTCTTCGTGCGCGCGAGTCAGCAGACTGACCACAATTGTGATCACGAAGCAGGCGGTCCAGGCATAAATTGCGGTCCAGAAATTCTGCGCCATTTCGCTGGGATAAACGTGCATGGTGGCGATCCACCCGCCTTTTACGCCCGGAACGCCGCCCTGAGGCAATGTCAGCGCGTGCTGGAGTGCGGCCGCCATGGTGCCTCCCAGCAATCCGGTGAAGGCGCCGTGGCCGGTGGTTCGCTTCCAGAACATGCCCAGCAGGAAAGTCGCGAACAGCGGCGCATTCACGAAGGCGAACACCAACTGCAGCATGTCCATGATGTTGTTGAATCGCGTCGCCATGTAGGCCGTCGCCACCGACAGCGCGATGCCGAAGATGGTGGCCATGCGGCCCATCCAGAGATAGTGCTCATCGCTGGCCGTCTTGTTGATGTACGACTGGTAGATATCGTACGTCCACACCGTGTTGAATGCGGTCACGTTGCCCGCCATGCCCGACATGAAACTAGCCAGCAGCGCGGTGAGACCGAGACCGAGAATTCCCGTCGGGAAATAGTGCAAGAGCATGTTCGGAGTTGCCAGGTCGTAGTCGAGTTCTACCGCTCCGTCTTTGTCGCGAAGGGGCTGGCCTGAGGCGTTCATTTTGGCCGGGATCAATCCTCGACCCTCGGCTTGGCTAAGGATGGTGGTGTTGGCGCCCGCCAGATGCGCCAGTTTCTGCGTGGGCAGGGCAATCGCAATTAATCCCGGCAGAATTACGAGGAAAGGAAAAAGCATTTTGGGGAAAGCCGCGATGAGCGGTGTACAGCGGGCGGAATTCATCGAGTCCGCTGCCATGGCGCGCTGGATCACAAGAAAATCCGTGCACCAGTATCCGAACGACAACACGAAACCGAGCCCGAACGTCAGGCCGAACCACTCCACGCCCAGGCGGTTGGTGTGGGCGTTGCTCATGCCAAGCCAGGAGTGCGTGTAACTGGGGTCAAGATTGGCTTTCAGCCCCTGCCAGCCCCCGATATTCTTCAAGCCCAGCCAGACCAGCGGAAGGAATCCAGCGACGATTAGAAAAAACTGGACCACCTCGTTATAAATCGCGCTGGTCAGACCGCCGAGCAGAATGTAACCCAGAACCACCAGCGCAGAAATCACCAAAGAGAAATGAAAGATCCACGCCGCAGGCAGCCCCAACCAGGCAAAGGGCGAGTCGAAGATGTGCAGAATCTGGATCAGCTTCGCCATGGCATACATCGAAATGCCGGAAGAGAACAGGGTCATGATCGCGAAAGAAACCGCGTTGAGTCCGCGGGTCTTCTCATCAAAGCGCAGCCGCAGATATTCGGGGACGGAGCGCGCCCGCGAGCCGTAATAAAACGGCATCATGAAGACGCCGACGAAGACCATGGCTGGAATCGCGCCGATCCAATAGAAATGGCTGGTGGCGATCCCGTACTTCGCTCCGGAAGCGCCCATGCCGATCACTTCCTGCGCGCCCAGGTTCGCGGAAAGGAAGGCCAGGCCGGCAACCCAGGCGGGAATGGAGCGCCCCGCCAGAAAGAAGTCGGTGCTGGTTTTCACGTAGCGTTTCAGCACCGCGCCGATGCCGAGCACGAAGACGAAATACACGATCATGATGGTCCAATCGATGGTCCTCAACATGAATAGTTCTCCTTCGTGGATCGGTTGATCTGGGCTGAAAGCCGTCATTTTCGGCGGTGTAAACGATTGCAGGCCGATTGCGCCTTTGTCAATCTCATTTGCTTGCCCCGGCTCTATCTATGACAGCCTCTCGAGTTATGGTTTGTCGCTCAGTGATTTCAAATGTGCCGCGGCGCTTTCCGGAGTGATGTCGCGCTGCGGCATCCCCAGCATTTCGAATCCCACCATGAATTTTCGAATGGTCGCAGAACGCAGAAGCGGAGGATAGAAGTGGGCGTGGAAATGCCATTCTTGATGCGGGTTGCCGTCCGTGGGCGATTGATGAAATCCCATGGAATAGGGGAACGGGACGTCAAAAACCTTGTCGTACGTCGCTGTCACCTGCTGCAGCAGCTGGGCCAGCAGAACGACTTCCGCCTCGGTAAATTCGGGAAACGATCCCAGATGGCGGCGACTGCAAACCAGGATTTCGAACGGCCAGACCGCCCAGAAGGGCACCAGGGCGATGAAACCCTGGTTCTGGCAGACCAGGCGAACCTGCTGTTGGTCCTCCAGATGGATGTAATCACACAGTAAACATGTGTTATGTCTCTCCATGTGATTAGCCTGGCCGGCCAACTCCTTTCCCGGGATCTCCGGAATCGAATGGGTGGCCCAGATCTGGCAGTGGGGATGAGGATTGCTGGCCCCCATCATGGAGCCGCGATTTTCGAAGACTCTGCACGTGGTTGATCTGCGGCATCTGAGCCAGCTCCTGGAATTGAGTGGTCCAGGTGCGGATCACACTTGCAATCTCTTTGGGCGACATGGTGGCCAGGGTAAGGTCGTGGCGGGGAGAGAAGCAGATTACCCGGCAAACGCCGGATTCGCCTTCGGCGACCAGCAATCCCCGGTTTTCGAGGTCGAGGCGATCGTCGCGAACCCCCGGCTTGAGCGCCGCAAAGTCATTTTCGAAAACGAACGTCCCGGTATATCGCGGATTCAGTACCCCACCCGCCCGGGGATTTCCCGGGCAAAGGTAGCAGGTGGGGTCATATTCGGGCTCGCGTTTGGTCGCAATCTTCTCGACCTGCCCCTGCCACGGCCGACCGGTGCGATGTGGGGAAACCAGCACCCACTCGTTGGTGAGAGGGTTCAATCTGCGATGCGGATCTTCAGTAAGCTTCAATAACTTGCCTCCGCCCCTTGGGTTACAATGTACGCGAAAGCCTTACAAGTTCGAGACCACGTTAACAAACCACGTTAACAAGATGTTAAGTTGACAGGAGGTTTTTGGCCGCCTATTGTGTCATGCTGTAAGCGATTACATATGGGTATTTTATACTCCCAACTCGGATTCCACGGCCCATTTTTGGTTTAGCACGCACGACCCTTCAAACCATATGAAGTCGGCAGAATTGGCTCAACATTTTGCGGACCTGTTCGGCTCGGAGCCCCGTGTCTTTTCTGCCCCGGGGCGAGTCAATTTGCTGGGCGAACATACTGACTACAACGACGGCTTCGTAATGCCCTGCGCCATCGGCTTTTCCACCCGGGTGGCGATTTCTCCGCGGCCGGACCGCAAGCTGGTCATCCGATCGGAAGAATTTTTCAGAGCAGCTGGAATTCGATCTGGAGAATCTGCCCAGCCAGGGCAAAGGCGTATGGTCGGATTACGTTCTGGGTATTGCGGTGATGCTCCGCGAGATCGGGCATCCGACGCCGGGGGCCAGCTTGCTGGTTCGAGGGGAAGTGCCCATCGGCGCGGGGCTCAGTTCCTCGGCCGCCATCGAGGTGGCGAGTGCTCTGGCCCTGATGAGCCTCAATGGCACACGGCTTTCGCTGCCTGAAGTCGCAAAGCTGTGCCAAAGAGCGGAGAACGTATTTATCGGCGCCCGGGTCGGCATCATGGACCAGTTCGTCTCCTGTCTCGGCAAGTCCGGGCACGCACTGCTGCTGGATTGCCGCTCGCTTGAGTTCAAGCTGATCCCCATTCCAGAAGATGTTCGCCTGGTGATCTGCAACACCATGGTGAAGCACGATCACGCCAGCGGCGCCTACAATCGCCGCCGCGAAGAGTGCGATGAGGGTGTCAAGATCTTGACGCGGTGGTATCCGAAAACACGCGCCCTGCGAGATATTTCGCTGCAGCAACTCGAGCAACACGTCGCCGAGATTCCGGAGACGGTCTATAAGCGCTGCCTCCACGTGGTGACCGAAAACCAGCGCGTGCTCGAAGGCGCCAAATATCTGGCTGAGGGTGATGTGAGCAAATTCGGAACCTTGATGCGGGAATCGCACACGCAGTCTGCGCGACCTCTTTGAAGTCAGTTGTCGGGAACTGGACGTCATGGTCGAAATCGCGGAGTCGCTGGACGGCTACTGCGGCGGCCGAATGACGGGCGGAGGCTTCGGCGGATGCACGGTCAACCTGGTGAAGGCCGCCGACGCATCGCGCTTCGCCTCGCAGATCTCGGAACGATATCAAGCCGCGACCGGGATCAAGCCCGATGTCTATGTCTGCTCCGCAGCCAACGGTGCGAGCACAGATTTGAACGGTCAGGGTTAGAGTTGGGGGCACACCGGTGACGGTGCGCGCCGCGGAGCGGCGTAAGAATGTAGCCACGGCGCCGGCCCTGGGTCATGAGCGACACACGACGCAGCCCTGCAAGGGCGAAAGAGACGTGGGCTCGGTCCCAAATACCTGCTCACGCAAACTGCCGATTCGCGTATGGGGTCCTTCGACTGTGCCGCTCAGGATGACGGATCACTAGATGGCGCGAGTCGAACCTCGCATCACCAGGTGAGTCGGAATCGAATAGTCCTGATGCGGGCTTTCTTCTTTGCGGATGAGCGCCTCGAGCGCGGCGAAAGCAGTCACTGCCAGTTGAGTTCTCGACAGGATCACGGTGGTGAGCGGCGGCTGGGTGAGATGGGCGAACGAAATATCGTCAAATCCGATCAGCGACATGTCTTCGGGAACTCTCAATCCAGCCTGAAGAATCGCGCCCAGCGCTCCAATTGCGGTCAGATCATTCGAAGTGATCACGGCGGTAGGGCGCTGCGGCATTTTCAGCAGAGCTTCTCATGGCCATGGCGCCGCCTTCGATCCGGTGGTCCCCCTTTTCGATCATGGACTTGTCGGAGAGCCCCCGCGACTTAAGCCCAGAAAGGTAAGCGTCGCGCCGTATGCGGGCCGACTCCAGGTTCATGGGGCCGGCGATAAAAGCAATTCGCCGATGATTGAGCGAAAACAGATGCTGCAGGGCTTCGTGAATGCCCTGGGCATAGTCGATACGAATGTTAGCGCTGTGAGGGCCGGTTTTGCCGGTGTCCATGAAAACGGTCGGGATATTGCGACGGGTAAGTTCGGTGACCAGCGCCGGATCGGCTTCGGAGGTCATGATGGCCACACCGTCGACTTTGCGTTCGACCATGCGGCGAATGCATCCCGCCATTCGCTTGGGATTGTAATCCGTGTTTCCGATGATGACTTCCTGGCCGCGCTCTACCGCCTGATCTTCGAAACTTTTCACCAGTTCGGGGAAAAAAGGATTGGTGATATCGGAGATGATGAGCCCCAGCATCCGACTTCTGCCCGAAACCAGCGTGCGGGCGTGGGTGTTGGGATAGAAATTCAGCTCTTCGATGGCCTTGCGCACACGCGCCGCCGTGCCGGGCCTTACCTTCTCGGAATCGTTGATGGTGCGCGAAACCGTGGCGGTTGAGACTTTTGCTCTTTTGGCGACTTCTTTAATGTTCATGCAAGTCCACGAGGGGAGGCCTTGAGGAGATATCCATTCTAGCAATGATTGCGAGGTGAAGGAATCGACTGGTATTGGCCGAGCCTCGAACCGGGTCTCCCTGGACTGTATCAGCTTGCGTTGTAAGCGTTTACAGAAATGTCACGATGTTAGATAATGCACCTCTCAATTCGCCATTGTGGCTGACTAATACAGGGGACTCATGGAGCGACGCAACATGGACCGACGCAAATTTCTCAAGACCACTGGCACCTTCATCGCGGGCGCGACTGTCGCTCGCTCCGCCCTGGCCCACGCCGCGACCGAACCGACGGCTGCCCAGGGACGTTTGGTTCTGCCCATGAATCGGAACTGGCGTTATAGCCGCACGGTTGTGGAAGGAGCGCATGCGCGCGATTTCGACGACTCCGGCTATGAGCGCGTCGTCATTCCTCACACCAACGTTCGGCTGCCCTGGCACAGCTTTGACGAAAAGAGTTATGAGTTCGTTTCCAGCTACCGCCGCCGCTTCAAGCTTCCGCCCGAGGCACGAGGGCACCGCGTCTTCGTGGACTTCGAAGGTGCCATGACCGCCTCCACCGTGTGGATCAACGGCGAGCGTCTGGGCGAATACAAGGGCGGCTACACGCCTTTCTCTTTTGACCTTGACGCCGCACCTCGATTTCGACGGTGAGAACGTGCTGGCGGTGGACCTCGATTCCAGCGAGCGGCCTGACATTCCTCCCTTCGGCTATCAGATTGACTACCTGACCTTCGGCGGCATTTACCGCGAAGTCTCGCTTCGCATTGTTCCGGCGACGTTTATCGAGAACGTCTTTGCCAAGCCAAAGGACGTGCTGACCGACCACCCCAGCCTGGATGTGGACTGCTACATTCAGCACTCGGAGGCATCGCGAGATGCGCTGACTCTCGAAGTCAGTCTGCGCGAGGGCGATCGCGTACTGGCCAAGGGCACGCAGAAGCGTCCCGCCCGCTCCGGCGAGCGACCGAGCCGGTTGCGCACACGGTCCATCTCGGACAATCTTGGCTCCATAAAGCTATGGGATCTGTCGCACCCCAATCTCTACACGCGTGCAGGTTCGTCTGCTGCGCGGGACGCAGGCGGTGGATGAAGTCTCACGCACCATCGGTTTCCGCGAAGCGCAATTCACCGATCACGGTTTCGAACTCAACGGCAAGGTGATCAAGCTGCGCGGGCTGGACCGCCATCAGACCTTTCCCTTTGTCGGACAGGCCATGCCGGGCCGCGCCCAGCGCCGGGACGCGCATCATCCTGCGCAACAAGCTCAAGTGCAATATCGTGCGGACCTCGCACTATCCGCAGTCGCGCCACTTTCTCGATGCCTGCGACGAGATTGGATTGCTGGTGCTCGAGGAAATTCCCGGCTGGCAGCATATCGGCGACGAACCGTGGAAGCTGATATCGATCGACAACGTGAGCCGCATGATTCGCCGCGACTGGAACCATCCGTCCATCATTCTGTGGGGCGTGCGCATCAACGAGTCGAAAGACGATCACGACTTCTACGTTCGCACCAATGCGCTGGCCCACAAGCTGGACCCGACGCGTCAGACCGGCGGCATTCGCTACTTTCAGGAATCGGAATTTCTCGAAGATGTTTTCACCATGAACGACTTCGGTTTTCCGCTGAAGCCGCCCAATCACCCGCGCTATCTGAACACCGAGTTCGTCGGGCACACCTATCCCACCAAGACCATCGACCAGGTGGAACGGCTCACCGAGCACACGATGCGCCACGCCCGCATCCACGACCAGCTGGCCTCGAATCCGCAATATGCCGGAGGCATTGGCTGGTGCGCCTTCGACTACAACACGCACGGCGATTTTGGCTCCGGCGATCGCATCTGCTATCACGGCGTCACCGACATGTTCCGCGAGCCCAAACCGGCGGCTGGCTTCTACAAGTCGCAGTGCGACCCCGCGGAAGAGGTTGTGCTCGAGCCGGCATTCCACTGGGCGCGGGGCGATGCTTCCATCGGATTCTCGAAGGCGGTCATGTGCTCCAACTGCGACCACATAAAGCTCTACATCGCGGACGAACTGGTGGCGGAAGTGGATCCTGACCGGAAGCAGTTTGCACCACCTTCGCTACGCTCCGTTCGTCGTGGAACTGGGCGAGCTCTTTCACAAATGGGGCGACCTGCGTCTCGAGGGCTACATTCAGGGCAAACAGGTCATCGTGAAGAAATACTCCGGCAAAGGCGTCGACCAGAAGTTCACGCTGTTGCCCGACGACACCAGCCTGATTGCAGACGGAGCCGACACGACTCGCGTGGTGCTGCGCGTGACCGATGAATTCGACGCCATCCGGCCATTTGCCAACGACGCCATCAAGTTTGAGCTGGAAGGTCCGGCGGAACTTATCGGAGACAATCCGTTTGCCGTTGTGGGCGGAACCGGAGCGGTCTGGATTCGAGCCAAGGAGCAGGCGGGGACCGTGCGGCTGACGGCGACGCATCCGGTGTTGGGCAAGCAGCAGGTGGAGTTTACGATTGCTGCAGCCGTTCCGGAAACGGTCTAGTGGCCTGCGCAACGAATGCGACTCGGCGCCCGGCCTGAGCCGCGGAGCGGCGGAAGAATGCGCCCAGGGCGCAAGCCCTGGGTCTAGCGGCAAAATGAGAGCTAGCCCCGACGGGTCGAAAGAGCTGTCGCTCCGCAAGCCTCCGCGGAGCTTCGCTCCGCCGGACGGACGAGGGCGTCCGTCCCTACGTGGTTCGTGCTATATCTTTTGCCGGAGCAAATCTTCGACGTCGCCAATCTTTTCTCCCAGCAGATTCAGCTTGCGGGCCAGCCCCTGAATCTCGGACTCGGCGCGGCGGTTGACGTCGTAGTCGAGTTCGCCGCGCAGGCGGTCTTTCGTGTCCTGCCGGTTCTGGCTCATCATGATGACCGGCGCCTGGATGGCGGCCAGCATGGAGAGGAACAGGTTGAGCAGGATGAAGGGATACGGATCCCAGGCCTGTCCTCGCAGGACGACATTGATCGCGGTGTAGCCGATAATGGCCAGCGGCAAAGGTGATGATGAATGTCCACGATCCGCCAAAGCTGGCGACCCGGTCGGCGATGCGCTCGCCGAAGGTCATGTCTTCTTCGATGACGTCGTTGGGATTGCGGCTGGCGCGGACCCGCACCAGTTGCTGCGAGGCGTGAAACTGGCGGCCCAGCACGGTCAACATGTCCATTCCGGCATGAGGTTTGCGTTGCAGCAGAGTGGCGATATCGTCGCGGTCCACTTCCAGGCAAACACTTTCTTCGAAGCGCCACGGCCTCGGTCTGATGGGCGGTCTGGTCGAGCATGGAGGCGAAGCCAAAAAACTCGCCCTCCGCCGGCTGGTCGACCATGACTTCCTGATGGTCCTCATCCACGGTGGTGACCCGCACGGCGCCGGAGACCAGAACGTAAGCTCGTCCGCCCGGATCGCCGATCTTCCAGATGCGCTGGCGCGGAGTAAAGGTCTTGACTTCGACCTGCCCGGCCAAAACCGCAGTCTCTTCGTCGTCCAGCAGGGCAAACAGGGGAACACGCTCTCAATATTTCTGGGCTGCACGCCATCGATCACCTCGTCAGGTAGAGTGGACCGGGGCCGATCCGTTCAGAAGGATGTCATAAAGGGCGAGAGGCAACAACTGGCGGGATGCATCTCTGAAATTCATGAACCACGAAGGAGCACGGTTTATAGCGGTCGCTGAGGCTTCATTCTCGCGGTCTTCCGTATACGTGTGACCTCGCTGGACCCTTTAGTCCGCGTTGCAAGAAACGGCAAGTTCGCAAGCTTACTTTTGTTCGCGCGAAAACGCGGGAGTGAAACTCCATGACTTCGCCCATGTGAGACAGGAAATAGGTCAGGCTGTGGTCGCCGGGATACGAGTGATATTCGTGCTTCACGCCTTCCGCCTGGAGTTGCCGGTGCAAGGCGGCGGCGCCATCTTCAAATCCGAAGTCATCCTGCTGGCCGCAATTAAAGTAGATGGCCAGATTCCTCAGGCCCGATTGGTTTTTGCGGGCCAGCACAAAAACACTGTTCTGCTGCCAGTGCGGCAGGTTGATCGGTTCTCCGAAGGCGGGTCCCATCAATCGGCCCAAGGGCGTGCCGGAATGTCCAGCGGCTGAGAGTTCCTGCGGAGTTTGCGTGATCAGCGCCGCGCTCTGGGCGCTGACGGCGGAAAACAGTTCGGGATGGGCAAAGGCGAAACGCAGCGCTCCGTAGCCTCCCATGGAGACGCCGGTGATGGCCCGGCCCTTTCCGTCCCGGGCGGACGCGATATTTGCTTTCGATGTACGGCATGAATTCCTGCAGAAAGAAATCGCTGTAGCGGAACGAATCGCCGGGCGAGTTGATGTAGAAACTGCGCTTGCCTTCCGGCGCCACCACCAGAAAGTCGCCGATCTTATGCTGGCGGCGCAGGTCTTCGATTACGCTCCATCCGCCGGTGCTGAACAGCGTCTGCTCGTTTTGGCCAAGACCGTGGAGAAAGTAGAGCACGGGATAGCGCCGCGGCGGCGATTCCTTGGCGTCATAGTCCGGCGGCAGTTGCACACAGTAGTGGACCGCCTGCTTGAGAATGCGGCTGTTGATGACGTTGCAGTCGGTACGGCTTTGCGCGTGTGCCAGCCAGGAAGGAGGATGAGAATAGAAAGGACAGCTGCGAAATCGAAGCGCGAGGTCATTTGTGGAGTTCTGCTAGCTTCAAAAGCTTGAACCGCAAAGGTCGCAAAGGCACAGTCGGAAAGTTGCGCAAAGATCAGTTTACTCGTAGCGCAGCGCCTGCACGGGATCGAGACGGGCCGCGCGCGCCGCCGGGTACAAGCCTGAAACCAGGCTGACGATGAAGGCAAAAACGATGGCCGCGCCCACCAGCCACCACGGCACCGACCAGAAACTTTCGGGCGGGAGCGCCTGGCGCTTCAGATAGATGTTTGTCCCCAGGTTGATGATGTGGCCGATGGTCCAGCCCAGCGCCACTCCCACCACTCCGCCCAGCAGGCCCATGGCTCCGGCCTCGGCGAAGAAGAGCTTCTTAACGTCGCCGTCGCTGGCGCCGATGGCTTTCATGATTCCGATTTCGCGGCGCCGCTCCAGGATGGCCATCACCAGCGTGTTCACGATGCCGATCGAAGCCACGGCCAGCGCCAGGCTGCCAAAAATTCCGAGAAAGAGATCGAGCACGGCAAAGAACTGCCGCAGGCTGCGCGTGGCGTCGAGGATGGAAAACGTGTTGAATCCCAATTTCTTGATGGCCTGCTCGACCGCTTCAACCTGCTTGGGATTCTTTACGCGCACGCTGATCGTGGAATAGCTGGGCTGTTTGTTGAAGCCGCGCATGCTGTCGCGCACGTCGGAAGGCTGCATGACGCGCAGATCCTGGGCCAGTTTCAGGGGCAGAAACACCCGCGCCCGGGCCGCACCGCGCATGCTGTCAGGATCCAGATCGGAGATGCCGACAATTTTCAGTTTCTGCTCGCGCGAGATGACGGAATAGGCCTCGTCAGACGACGATTGCGCCGGGACTGTCGCTGCGCTGGATTTTGCGGCGAGCGTCTTCTCCCGCGGACGATGGCGCCGAAACCCGCTGCGCATAGCGCATGGTCAGCTCCTGCCCCAACAGCGGCTTGGCCAATTCGTTGACCGGGACATCGTCTTCCTGGCCGGGTGGTGGCGTCTTGCCCAGCAACTCCAGGGCGAATGATTTTTGCAGAATGACCTCAGGCGCAGTTTCAGAAGAGAAAAAGCTGCCGGGAATTCCCGCGAACGCGTCATTCGACCGGGCCGAGTCCGGAATGCCGGACACCATGGTCAGGTGCGGCTTGTCCTGATAGCTGAGTTCGGTAATGAAGCGGATGTCGGGATAAGCTTCCAGCACGTCGGGCAGGCGTTCGATCTCCTGGCGGGCGGGTTCATCGAGGGTGCGGCTTTCGGCGGCGGAGGCGGTGCTTCGTTGTTCATCGTCGCGACTGAAGCCGCGCAAGTCGCGGCGCGAGGTTACGACTACGGTATCGAAAAGACCCGACTTGGCCAGGTGCCGCGTGGCCAGCTTTTGCAGGCCGATACCGAGCGACAGCATGGCAACCAGCGAGGCCACTCCGACCGAGATGCCAATCGTAGTCAGCGAATTGCGCAGCGACGACTCGCGCAGGTTGCGCAGGGCGAGTTCGGAAAGATCGTAAGTTTTCATCGGTGCTCTGCGCTATTGCTTTCTCACCATTCGGACGATCGTCAACCAGCTTGCCGTCGGCCAGAAAAATCATCCGCCGGGCGTAGCGCTCGGCCAGTGCCCGCTCGTGGGTGACCATCACGATCGTCATTCCCAGAGACTGGTTGAACTCGCGGATGAAATTCATGATCTCGGTGCCGGTGCGGCTGTCGAGATTGCCGGTGGGTTCGTCCGCCAGCAGAAGCTTCGGCTGATTGATCAAAGCGCGGGCCAGTGCCGCCCGCTGCTGCTCGCCGCCGGAAAGTTCACTGGGCCGGTGGGTCATGCGCGCGCCCAGACCGACTCGTTCCAGCGCCTGCCGCGTAAGCGCCTGGCGCTGGCCGCGGTCGACTTCGGCAAAGCGAAGCGGCAGGTCAACATTTTCGGCCAGCGTCATTCGTGAAACCAGGTTGAACGATTGAAAGACCATGCCTACGGTGCGCAGGCGATGCTTGGCCAATTCTTCGCGCGAGAGTTGGGCCAGGTCGCGGTCCTCGACGATTACTGCTCCCGAAGTCGGCCGGTCAAGGCCGGCGATGAGGTTCAGCAGGGATGACTTGCCGGATCCCGAACTGCCCAGCAGAGCGACGAATTCTCCGGGCTGAATTTGAAGCGAGACGCCGTCCACCGCGCGGATCAGCGCTTCTCCCATCTGGTAGTGGCGGCAGAGATCAACGATGCGGATCGCAGGTGCGCCGTTCGGGCTATTTGATTGGTTGGGGTCGAGGGTCATTTATGGAAGTGGCTTATCTCTGCGTACTCTGTGTCCTCTGTGGTTCAAGCCTTGAATGTTGGAACTCCGAAACACAAGGTCCCTCCACTGCGCTCGCTGCGCTTCGCTCCGGTCGGGATGACAGAGTGTATTAGCGGACCTCTCCTCTTATTAGACGCAAAGCATCGGCGGAACTGACGTCGCGATCGCCATTTTTTGTGGGGACGCTATCTTCGGCCGGCGCGGCGGCATCTCCCTCGCCCGGCGCCAGGAACAGATTGTTCTGCAGACCCTGTTGCTTGGTGTAGAGATCGAAATAGCGGCCCTGCAGGGCATAGAGTTCGTCGTGCGTGCCGCGCTCGACGATCTGGCCCTGCTCGACCACCAGAATCTGGTCGGCGCGGCGGATGGTGGACAGCCGGTGCGCGATCACGAACGTCGTGCGTCCCTGCATCAGGTATGAAAGTCCCGTGCTGGATCATCTCCTCGGATTCGGAATCGAGGCTGGAAGTGGCTTCGTCGAGAATCAGGATGCGCGGCTCGGCCAGGATGGCGCGGGCGATCGAGATTCTCTGGCGCTGTCCTCCGGAAAGTTTCACACCGCGTTCGCCGACGATGGTGTCGTATTTTTCCGGAAAGCTTTCGGCGAACTCGTCCACCCGCGCGATGTGGCAGGCCCGCATGATTTCTTCCTCGCTGGATTGCGGGTCGGGAAAAGGCCACATTCTCGCGAATGCTGCCGTCAAACAGGAACGATTCCTGCAGCACCACTCCCAGGCGCGTGCGATACGAGTCGAGGCGCACCGTGCTGAGATCGACTCCGTCGACCAATACCCGCCCTCTGTAGGGACGTAAAACGCCGAAATCAGTCCGATGATGGTCGACTTGCCCGATCCCGACGAACCGACCAGCGCGGTGACCGTTCCCGGTTCAGCCTGAAAACTGACATCGTGCAGAACCGTGCGGCTGCCGTCGTAGCTGAAGTTGACGTGGTCGAATTCCACTTTGCCGTAGATGTCGTCGAGCGTGACGGTGCGCTTGGGATCCTGATCTTCGGGCCGCTCATGCAGAATTTCCTGTGTGCGTTCCAGGCCGGCGAGAGCTTCGGTAATTTGTGTTCCGATATTGACGATCTGAACGATGGGAGCGACCAGGAATCCCAGAAAAAGCGTGTAGGTAAAGAAACTGCCGATGGTCAGCGTGCCCGCCATGATCTGGTGCGCGCCCATGTACATGATGATCGCGCCCACCACTCCCATGAGCAGGCTGGCGGAAAGGCTCATCACCGATGTGGCGGTCAGGGTTTTCATCACGTTGTCCAGCAGGCGACGCACGCCGCCGGCGAAGACCGCTTCCTCGCGCTCTTCCGCGTGATATCCCTTGATCACGCGCACGCCGCCCAGCGACTCGGCGAGGCGTCCTGTCACTTCGGCGTTGATCTTTCCTCGCTGGCGGAAAATGGGGCGAATCGTGGTGAATGCCTTGTTCAGCGCGATGGCGAAGCAAAGCAGAAAACTGAACGCCAGCAGTGTCATCACCGGGCTGATGCGAAAGAGCACGACCATCGCGATGCCCGAGGTGAGCAGTCCGCCGACCAGGTCGACCAGTCCGGTCCCGAGCAGGTTTCGCACGCCTTCCACGTCGGTCATGATGCGCGAAACCAGCGTGCCGGTCTTATTGGAATCGTAGAACGCAACCGGAAGATGAGAGATGTGCGCCTGCACTTTTTGACGAAGTTCCGCAATCAGGCGCTGCGCCGCTTTCGACAACAACTGGGTCAACGCAAAGGACGTGATTCCCTGAATGATGGTGGCCGACAGAACGATCAGCACCAGGCGCCGCAACAATTCGACGTGATGTTTGGCGATGACGCTGTCGATCAGGAATTTGGTGGAGTAGGGAAGCACCAGTCCTGACACTCGGTTGATTACCATCAGCACGAAGCCCAGGGCCAGCAGGCCCCGGCGGGGACGCATCAGTTCCCAGACGGCGGGAAGGACGGTCCGCAGCCGCTGGGCAGTCATCGCGGGCTTGGGCTTGGTCTGGAGAAGACGGGCTCACTGCTGTGTTTAGACTTCGGCGGCCGTCGGAAGGGTTCATTTTCCCGGGCGCGCCGAAGCTCCCGGAGAGTGAAAAAGCGCGGCTCAAAGCCGCGCTTCCCATGTCATCGAATCGAAGATTGTCCGGCTACTCTTCCAGGTGCGAATTCGGAAGTGCCATTTGGGCGGCCGCGGCTGCGAAATCTTCTTCCGAGAGTTCAAAAGAATCGGATCCGGTTGCCGGTTTCTCCAGCTTTCGCTGGACCTTGCGCTCGGCTTTTTCCTTTTGCTTTTCCTGCCGTGAGCGCTCTTTCTGACGCTTGGTGAAGCTGGAACGGCCTCGACCAGACATAGACACCTCCAAGGGACATTTTTTTGGCAGATCGGTGTTCGTAAAACTCTGCAATGCACTACTGAGTGTTGCTCCTTACCAGCGCGGCTCTCGAGGCTGACGCGCATGGCCCTGATAATCGTCACGCCCACCACCCCCACCTCCAGAACGTCCACCACCACCGGGGCGTCCACCACCGCCGCCCGGACGTCCGCCACCACCTCCGCGGGGAGGGCCGCCGCGATCGGTCTTGGGACGGGCTTCATTGATGTTCAACGCGCGCCCACCCAGTTCCTTGCCATTGAGCGCGGCAATTGCTTTCTCCGCTTCGGCGGAATCGGTCATTTCGACGAACGCAAAGCCGCGCGAACGGCCGGTGTCGCGATCGGTCACGATGCTGACTTGCTCGATGGCCCCGTGGGGTTCGAACAGCGCCCGCAACTCTGCTTCGGTGGTGCTGTGGGGGATGTTGCCAACAAACAGCTTCTTCATATAGTTCCTCGTGCTGCAGGCTAAAGTGTAACTCAAATTTCAGGATGCGGGTTTTTCGGCAACGGCGCGGGGCTTCTTGCCGGCTTCCGGCTGGCTGACCTTGAGTCCGGCCGCCTGGAGCAGTTCGCGGGTGCGCAGCCGGCGGCGTATCATTCTGCTTCCGTTCGCGGTGATATCTGGCCTTGTCTCCGTTGAATTGCGACATCGCTTGCGCTCCTCCATGAGGCGTACAGTCACGAGGGTTTCAGTCCGAGGCTGGCCCTGGTCAGGTCACACAATGCTGTCTGGGAAGCGCTCCTGCTTGCGGTCAAGGACTGGACTTTGATGCAGCGTAACAGTGCGCCTACAGGGAAGCAGGTTCTCTCAATCGCGAAGGCGCAGGGTGGTTTTTGCGATGTGTCTTCGTGGTCAAGTAACTTCTTAGTCTTAGAGATTATACCTGCTCGGTGCGGAAGTGAAAGAAAATACTGAGAAAGCCGCTTTCCACGAACCACGTGTGGCAGCCGCCTCGCTGTCTGCGACACAAGTCTGTCGCAAGCGCGATCTCCGCCGGACGAGGGTGGCTGCCACGTGCGTGGTTACCGAAGTCTTGGTCGCTGGGCGACATGAGCAATTTATCCCCTAAATCTGGACTTTTCTGCTAAACTGATAGTGCGTTTGATTAGAATCGGTTGTTGAGCAGCTTCTTGCATACCAGCTTGAACCGCCCTTAGTACCTCCGATCTCACAGCGTAAATCGATTGAAAAGGAAACAGTAACAAAATGGCAGAACAAGGAACAGTAAAGTGGTTTAACGACGCCAAAGGCTACGGCTTTATCAGCCGTCAGAGTGGCGAAGATGTATTTGTGCACTTCTCGGCGATCCAGGCAGGCGGCTTTCGCAGCCTGCAGGAGGGCCAGAGTGTGGAGTTCGATGTGACCAAGGGGCCAAAGGGCTGGCAAGCTGAGAACGTCCGTCCGCTGTAAGCAGAGCGGAAACTCTAGATAGAAGAAAGCGTGCCCGCAGCGGAAACCAACCTGCGGGCACGCTCTTCCGACCAACCAAACGCAAGTTTTCCACCAGCCAGAAGCGGGGTGTCTCTGACACGCGACGAAACCAAGGCTTCATACGCCATCATCCGCCACAACATCCGGACTTACGAGTCTGGTGGAGTGGTGCTGGTGGTCAAAGGCAAGGAAAACGCTGAACTTAAAGTAAAACACTTCGAAACCGGACAGAGTTCGGAAGATCGTCACGCCGGCTGGCGCTACTTTGTAGAGAAATCCGACCTCAAAGCCGGAATGGATCCCGCCGAAGCGACCAACCTCCGGCAGATGAAGCTGGAAATCAGAGAATCACAGGCGCAGCCCGACCCCATGTCGGCGGCCAACCCTCCGCGCCAAAACTAATAACCACAACAGGCCACGTAGGCCCGGACGCCCTCGTCCGGGTGGACGAGCGAAGCTCGTCTGGTTTTTCTGCGTGGTCGACAAACCAAAACCCTGCCGAGCTGCGCTCGGCTGGGCGGACGAGGGCGTCCGCCCCTACGTGTTCTGTGCTAGTGCCGGCGTTCGGTTTCCCTCAGAACGACCGCGAAGCTGCGGCCGCCGAAACTGAAGCCCTGCGAGACCGTTCCTCTGACGCCAACCTTGGCGCCGTTGCCGGGCACGCCGTATCTCTGGCTGTACACCCAGATCTGACCCGTACCGTCGTCCACCTGATAGACGCCGGTGCCGAGAGCTCCGAACGAATTGCTCACTCGTCCGCCGATGGCAACTTCCCGGCCGGCGTAGCGCCCCGGATCACGAAGGATCTTCTCGATGCTGGTGCGCGTAGGACAACGCCGCCAGGAGCAGCGTTCCTGCGACGAGCAGCAGAGCAAGTGAGAGCCTGCTAAACATTCTGACCACGTGAACCTCCGGAGACCGCAGAGTTTTGAACTTCCAATCCAGCAGAAGCTCCTACTATGATGCACATTGAAATTCTATTGATGGCCGCTATTTTCCAGAGTATATTTTTGCGGCGGCTTTTACGCACGAATTCGCAGTCCAGGGGAGCGCCGGTCGTGGCGCTCCCTTCGCTTTTTAAGGTTGGCTTAACATTTGTCTTTTAGTCTTTCGTCAGGGAGACAATCATGCCTGAAACGCCACAGGAGTACACGCAACGCATGCTCAATCACAGCCAGGGGAAGGATCCGCTCCGCCTGCAGCAGGCCGCTCCCAGGAAATTCGCAGCTCTCACCAAGGGGCTCAGCAAGAAGCAACTGTCGCGGCGCCCGGCGCCGGGGAAGTGGTCCATCGCTGAAATCCTGGCCCACATGGCGGACGCGGAACTGGTCATCGGCTATCGCATGCGCTCTGATTCTGGCGTCGAACGGTACTGTCATTCAGGCCTTTGATCAGGACGCATGGGCTGAGACCTTCGGCTACAGCCGCTGCGATCCGAAGATTTCGCTGGAAACGTTTCGCGCGCTCCGCGAAAACAATTTGCGGCTCTTGAGTTCCGTGCCGAAGCAGGCATGGAAGAATTACGGAGAGCACGCAGGAGCGCGGCAGAGAGACCGTTGACCACATTGTAAAAATGATCGCGGGCCACGACCTTAACCACTTGCAGCAGGCTGGAGAGGATCGCGAAGCAAAGCCGATACGGGATTCTTGTAGCACCGGGCGGGACGCCGGTGCTACGCAGAGCCCAATGTTTCCGCGAACAGCTGCGTCAACCTTTTAAAAGCGCGGTCGGCCTTGGAGCTGGTTGTAGACCGGGCTGTCGGGGACGGTCCGGCTATGGCATGGGCCCTCGTACACTTCACTTCATTTGCCGGGCCATCAGCCATCTTCTGGCCGAAAAAGTATTCCCTCCGCAATCCCGTCGACGGTCGGAATCTCGATTTTGTCCTCGACAATCATTGGCCTTCGATAGTTTCAATGCGAAGGCTTTTGTAATCCCTGTGCCTGTGCCAAACCTTGCTGCGCTTCCGCACTTTCCGGCTGCAAGAGCAGCGCGGCTTCAAACTGGTCTTCGGCATTCTTGGGATCTTTGAGGCCGAGGTAGACCTGGCCCAGCAGGAGCCGGGCGGGGAACTGTCCGGGAGTGAGTTTGAGACTGGCTTCGAGAGCATCGCGGGCTCCGGCGAAGTCGCCCGTCTTTTCCCGGGCCTGACCTTCGTAGAATGCGGCGGTCGCATCTCCAGCCTCTCTCGCCGGCTTCAGATGTTCAGCGGCCCGGGCGTAGTCTCCGGCGTGGAGCTCCAGTTCTCCCAGTTGGCGTAGGGCGGTCGGCGACTTGGGATCGAGTTGCAGAACTTTTTCCAGCGCCTGCCGCGCCTGGTCGGTGCGATTGTCATCCGACGCGATCATTGCGCTGTGCAGCAGGTTCTGCTCTTCGATCTTGTCCTTGGGATCGGGCAGCTGCGAAGTCTCAGCGCCGTTCGCGGGAATTTCTGCGCCAGACTGTCCTTGATAACCCAGAGGCTTTGAGCGCGTCGCTCGAACCCTGGGAATTTTGTGCCTCGGCTCCAGAAGGCGGCGCAGGTGCTTTGGCCTTGATTTCGGCCAGCATTCCGCGGAATTTCTGCACCGTGAGATCCGAGGGCTGGTAGCGGTTCGCCAACTCTGCGGGATCGGCGTGCAGGTCGTACAACTCCGGCCGCGGCGCTTCGATGAACTTGAACCCACCGGCGCGCACTGACCGCAACGGCGCCCAGCCGAAGCGCAGCGGATAGTCGGTCTCGCCGAAGGCGGTGCGGTCTTCTTCTTCGGCGCCGTCAACGTATGGCTTCAAGCGATGCGCCATCGAGGCGCTCCGGCGGCGGAATGCCCAACCAGTCAACGACCGTGGGCAGAATATCGGTGGTTCGAACCTGGGCCTTAACCACCTGATCCGGATGGCCCTGGCCGAGCTGCGGGCGTTTTCAGGATCAGGGGAACGTGAGTGGTGGAGTCGTAGAGAAAAATTCCGTGAGTGTCTTCGTGATGCTCACCCAGACCTTCGCCATGATCTCCGACCACGACGATGAGCGCGTTGTCGTAGCGGCCGGTCTTTTTCAGATACCCAACAAATCCACCCAAAACGGAATCGGCGTAAGCGATCTCGCCGTCGTACAGACGATCCTTGTAGGTTTGCGAGTAGGGCGGCGGCGGTTCGTAGGGATCGTGGGGATCGTAGAGATGGATCCAGACGAAATGCGGGCCGGCGGGATGCGCGGTCATCCACGTCTCCGCGTGCTGCACAACGTCTGCGCCGCGGCGTTCCACTCGTCCCCAGCGGGATTTGGTCTGCGAGTGCTCAGGAAAGTTGTCGTAGAAATCGAATCCGCGATCGAGGCCCGGAGCCAGCGTCTTGCTGTCGAGAATGACCGCGCCGATGAACGCAGCAGTGCGATATCCGTTCTCCTTCAGCAACTGCGCCAGCGTGGGATGGCTCGGCGCCAGAGGCACGGCAAAATCGGTGACGCCATGGCGAACTGGGCAGCAGGCCGGTCAGGATGCTGGTGTGCGAAGTGTTCGTGATCGGGCTGGGAGTGAATGCCTGGGAGAAGCGAATGCCGTCTTTTGCCAGTCCGTCGAGCGCCGGCGTCTGAATGTTTTCGTCGCCGTAGCAGTGGACGTGGTCGGCGCGAAGGGTGTCAATGGTGATCAGGAAAACGTCGGGCTGGGATGGCCTTTTTCTGCGCCTGTCCTGTCCCGAGAGAGACGGTCACCAGACAGAAAATAACCAATTTCACCGTAGCCTTCACGCATTTCAGACTAGCACAGGCCCTCCCGGCCTCGCCGCGTCCAGCCCGGGGCCGGACCCCGGAGAGTTGGGAAACTTTTAAGCGCTATCTACTAATGCCCTGCCCGTTCTAGAATCTTCTGCGATGAAAAAGTGCCTGGGAATCATTCTGCTTATCGTTCTGGGCGGGTTTCTGTTTGCCGCTGACCAGTCGAGGTTCGAGCCGCTGCCGGTTCCGATTTCCAACAATGCTGTCGCCAGCGTAAAAAGCCGCGGATCGTTGCTGCTGTACTCGATGATGGGCATGGGCCCCAAGAAAACCTGGGATGCGATTTCCAACTCCGGCTACATGCTCGACTCCGAGGCCGATACCGGCAAATGGGCTGAGGTGCGCTCGGTTCCGGGGACGGTGGGGCGTCTCGCGGCAACGGCGGTCGGCGCCCGTGAGCACATTTTTCTGTTCGGCGGCTATGTCGTGGATGCGCAAGGCGGGGAAACTACCTTGCGCGACGTCAATGCGTACGAGCCGCTTACCGATCGCTGGTTCCGCGCCGAAGACATGCCGGTCGCAGTGGACGATTCGGTCGGCGGGCTCTATCGCGAGCGTTACATCTATCTGGTGGGCGGCTGGTCGAAGACCGACGCGGTGCGCGACGTTCAGGTCTACGACTCGGAGAAGAACACGTGGGCACAAGCTACGCCGATCCCCGGAACGCCCGTGTTCGGGCACGCCGGCGCCGTGGTAGGCGACACCATCGTGTACATTGACGGCGCCTACAAGAACCCGGCCGGAGCCCAGCCGAAGTACGTCGCTTCCGACGAATGCTGGATGGGCAAGATCGACCACCATGATCGTTTGAAAATTCAATGGACGAAATTGCCCAGCCATCCAGGAACGGCGCGCTACCGCATCGCGGCAGGAGGCTCGGAAAAAGACCAGAAAATTTATTTCTCCGGCGGCACCGACAATCCGTACAACTACAACGGCATCGGATACAACGGAGTACCCGCGGAGCCGTCGCCGGTGACCTTTGCCTTCAACGTGCGCACCGGCAAGTGGGAAACCATCAACGAGCACACCCCCCAGCCCACCATGGATCATCGCGGGTTAGTGGTCCTGCCGGAAGGATTGCTGATTGTCGGAGGGATGGAAAAGGGGCAGCAGGTGACGTCCCGGGTGGCGCTGGTGCCGAAAGCAGCGAAGGCGAAATAGGGTTGGGTGGTTCGGTGTACGGCTGGCGGACTTTGATTTTGGGTGGAACAGGGGTTTAGCGCAGGCGGCGCTTTGCTGCGGCTTCAGCCGCCGAAGTACCTTGGGGCTAATGCTTAGAGCAGGATAGCAGGTTTATCCTGGCTGAAGGCCTGCTCCACCCCTGAGAGCTGCAGCGTCTGGTGAGAGTTCCAAGGTCTGACCGGATGTCTGTCGCTCCGGTTCTCCTTCCAACCGTGACCTCCTTACCGCAATTGTTCCCAATTGACAGCGGGCCCAGGGAGGAGTAATTCTTGTTTTGAACGAGTTGGCGTTTCATGAAGCGTTGGCAGTTTTCCATCCTGATTTTCGAATTGGCGTTGTTCGCCGTCATCCTGGTGCTGCCCCAGGTGGCATTGCCCGACTTTACCTTCCACGACGGGACAGCCCCTGTGACGGCGCATTCGCGCCTGTGTGACCAGGCGCCCTGCAGCTGCGATTGCGGTTGCACCCCAGATTCTGCCGTTTGAGCCAATCGCCCAGGTGGGTAGGCGAGATTCCCGATGTCCCCGCCCCTCCGGCGGTCCATTCCCGGCTTTCACGGTTGTGCGTTCTGATCTGCTAGTCCTTCCTGCCGCTTTAGCTCACCCTGTCAACTTTTTAAAAAGTTTGCTCCGCGAGGGGCGTGCCTGTGATGTTTCGCGGGTCCGCGGAGCTTCGGAGGAAAGGCGGCGGCGCGCGTGTCAGGCTTGCAGCGTAGGGCCTTGCACGGATCGTGCTGCCGCCCGCTCCGGAATATTCCCGCTGGCTGCTTTGTACTTCTCGGGAAGCACGAGCGGGACGCTCGCGCCCGCATTCGGCCCTATTGTCCTCGGGCCAGTACCAGGGTTATGTCGTCGGGTTGTTCGTTGGCGCCGATCCAGTCGGCGACGGCGCCGGTCACGATCTCGCTGATCCGCGCCAGGGGCTGGTCGCGATGCTCCCAGACCAGATCAATTAGCCGCTGCTCGCCGAATTCACCGAAATCATTTTCCGGCTCGGTCACCCCGTCACTGTAGGCCACGAAAAGCTCTCCCTTTCGCAGCGCGACCGACGCTTCCGGATAAGTTCTATGAGCGAAGAGGCCGACCACCGTGCCTCCCTGCTCCAGCCTGCGCACCGACCCGTCTTTGCCCAGGATGATGGGCGGCAGGTGGCCGCCGTTGCTGTATGTGAGCTTGCGCTCGTGGCCGTCGTATATGCCCAGAAACAGCGTCGCGTATTTCTCCGTCGGGGTGCTCTGGTAGAGCTGATGATTGAGCAGTGAAAGCATCGCGCCGGCTGACCTCTCGGCGCCGTTCAGGCCTGAGGCCAGCAGCACATGGGAACCCGCCGCTGCGCCCGCCCCCACCGGCTCCCGCAATGTGGGCATGCTTTCCAGGCTGTAGGCGCGGACGGCGGAGTGGATGGTGGCCATCAGCAGCGCCGCAGAAATACCTTTTCCGCTGACGTCGCCTACGGCCAGGATGAGCCTGTCGGAATTCAGGGTCAGAAAATCGTAGTAGTCTCCGCTCACGGTGCGCGCGGGACGACAGAATCCGAAGACTTCGAGCGATGCCAGTTGCGAGATGTGCTGCGGGTAGAGCTGAGTCTGCACTTCCTGCGCGATGGTCAATTCGTTTTGCAGCCGCTCCTTTTCCTTTTGCTCCTCGATCAGGTTTTCTATGGACGCAGTCATGGAATTGAACGAGTTGGCCAGAGTAGCCAGCTGGTCATGCGACTGCACAGATATGCGGTGGCTGAAGTCTCCGCGATTGATGTGTTCGGTGGCGTTGTAAAGCTGGGCCACGGCGCCTGTCACGGTGCGCGTGAGGCGGGTTCCGATCCATAGCGCCAGCAGTTCGATGATGGCAAAAACTACAGCCGCGAAAAACAACGTGTACTCGACTCCGGTCGCGAAGTCACCCAGGGCAGCGAACAGACGGGTATAGAGGACCGACGGCCGAGTCTGGACGCGGAGCACCGCGCCGGCTCTCTGCTGCTCCCCGGTTGCCCAGTCCACCACGGGCAGGGGAGTCCCGAAGGTGATCTCACTATCGAATCCGTTGCCGGCGGGAGACAAAGTGCCGGCGGTGAAGGCGGGGTGGAGCTCTTCGCGTCTGCTGTCTACGCTCACGCCGTTCCTGCCTGGTGGAAGCGCGAGCTCTTGTTTGTCGGGTGCATCCAGTGCGATGAGTGGGGCCGAGGTGGGCGCCGGAATCACGCCGCCTTTCGAGTCGAAGCCGGATGCGTACAGCGTGATCTCGCCCAGATCTTTCGCCAGTTTCTCCAGTAAGTTTCGATCCAGCGCTTCACTGGAGACCACGGAAAGCTTTTGACCACCCGTGCCGAGTTCAGTGGCCGCCCGCAAATACAGCTGACCCTGGTCGCGAACAATCGCTCCGAATCCGGTGGTCAGAAAAGATGGAAGCGCAAACGGGGTCTTTCCCGGAGCGCCGGGGTTGCAGACAGCGAGAGGGGTGGTCCCACCTTTCCAGGCGCAAATCTGGCGGGACGCCCACGCCCGATCATTCCGTCGCAGTCCTTCCAGCGACTCGGCTACCGCCGGCTGTCCGTGTTCCAGCCGCGCCGCCAGTTCATGGGCGATGGCTGCGTTCACTGATTGCAGGCTGTGCAGCCGCGAATCCAGTTCGGACGTGACCACAAAGTTCGCGAACTGGCCGGCAAATAAATAAATGGTGATGAATGCCATCGCGACCAGCAGAACCACCGGGATCACGCCGATGAATACATAGGTCACGATCAGCCGGTTGCGCAGCCGCCACAGCAGGCGGGCCTTGAGCCAGCGGTAGGCGAGAATGGCAAGCAAAACGATGGCGAGAGCACTGAGAATCCCCACCCATCCGCTGAGGCCCTGACCGTAGGAAAGTTTGAAGATAACGAAGAGCCGTTGCAGGGCGAAGAGAAGCAGGTCCAGTCCCAGCAGGTAGCAGGCGGCGCGGGCCAGCCGGGTGCGAGGAAACACACCCATGGCCAGAAGCCGAAAACGCAGAGTGCGAAGGGACCGGTCCATGCGCAAGGAGATTATAGAGCGGATTTCGGACGGCAGACTTCGGACTTCGAGTGCACAGGGTTAGGAACAGGCAGAGTGCGAGGGTCGCCGCCCGCTTTCAAATTTCTGGGTAGAAATCGAAGAACGCCTCCAGGCTGGTCTTTAACTGCTTCTCGATCTCTTCTTTGCTGCCTTCGAGGACGTGCATGGTGACATGGGCGTCGCGTCCATTCTTCAGCTTGAGGGTCGCGTCGCCGACTTCCGCGACTTCGTCCGACGGCAGCAACCGCATGCCATATACAAGAGTCAGGTTTGCCATGCGCTTGATTTTAAGCGTAACTCCGCCTCTGTGATCTCATTTTGAGCGCAGTCGAAGGACCCTTAATAGCTGAATCGGAAGCCGGCAGTGTCGCTGTGGCTCCACAGGCCGTGCCAGGAATTTCCCCGACGGAATCGCCATTTCAAACGGGTGGGGTTCTGGAGCTAAGGATGACAGCGGCGGGTCGTGGCGAAATGCTACAGTTAAAGAGTCAATGTCTGCTCCCGAATCCCGCTTCGTCAAGGCTTGCCGTGCACTTCCGGTCGACCGGACGCCGGTCTGGTTCATGCGCCAGGCGGGCCGCTACATGCCGGAATACCGCGCCGTGCGCAAGCAATATTCCCTGATCGAGATATGCAAGCGGCCGGAAGTAGCGGCCGAGGTGACGATTACCGCCGCTGAAGCCCTGGGGGTGGATGCGGCCATCATCTTTGCCGATCTGCTGCTGCCGCTCGAAGTCATGGGACTGCCGTTTCATTTTTCTCCCGGCGAAGGTCCGGTGATCGAGAAACCGGTACGCGACCAGGCGGACATCTCTCGACTGCGCACCGATCGCGCCGCCGATCTGGGATATGTTTCCGACGCCGTGCGGCTGGTGTGCAAACACTTCGGACCGCGCCTGCCCGTGATTGGTTTCTGCGGAGCGCCCTTCACGCTGGCCAGCTACATGATCGAGGGCGGCAGTTCGCGCAATTATGTAAACGCCAAGAAGATGATGTATTCCTCGCCCGCGGCCTGGGATGAGCTTCTGGGCAAGCTGGTTACGGTGGTCTCCGAGTACGCGGCGGAACAGGTGCGCGCGGGCGCCGACGTGATCCAGATATTCGATAGTTGGGTGGGATGTCTCAGCGTGGAGGACTATCGCCGTTACGTGCTGCCGCGCACCACCGAACTGGTGAAGGCGTTGCAGAAGGCTGGAGTGCCGATCATTTATTTCGGCACGGACAGCGCCACGCTTTTGCCTTCGATGAAGGAGACCGGCGCCGAAGTGATCGGCCTGGACTGGCGGATTCCGCTGGACGAGGGCTGGAAGGCAGTTGGGTCCGGGGCGGTGCAGGGGAATCTCGATCCGGTGCTGCTTTTTGCCGATTGGAAGGAAATAAAGACGAGCGCGGAAGAGATTCTGCGGCGCGCCGGCGGACGTCCCGGGCATATTTTTAATCTAGGGCATGGCATTCTGCCGGAGACGCCGGTGGAGAACGTGAAGGCGCTGGCGAAGTTTGTGCAGGAATATTCGAGCGTATCGATGAGGCTGTGCCGTAGCGTTCGCGGGCGAGTCGCCTCGCTGCCACAGGTCCGTGCCAGCTGACACAACCAAGATTGATGGAGTTTGATTAGCTGCGGAAAATGCGGTTTTGCTTTTGGCCCATGGCAGTCCCGATTCCGTGGACGACATACCGGAATTTCTGAATCAGATCACCCGCGGCCGGCCCGTCCCGCCGGAAGTGATTGAGGAAGTGAAGCATCGCTACGGACTGATCGGGCGGTCTCCGCTGACCGCGCTGACACTGCGGCAGGGCGAACTGCTGGCGCGAAGAACTGAAGTTGCCGGTTTACGTCGGCATGCGCAACTGGAAGCCGTTTATCGCCGACACGATTGCCGCCATGAAGGCGGACGGCGTGGAGCGCGCCGTGGTCATCTGCCTGGCGCCGCAGAACTCGCGCACCAGCGTCGGACTTTATCGCGCGGCGCTGAATGTCGAAGGCGGCATGCCTTTTGCCGTGGAATTTGTCGAGTCCTGGCATGACCATCCGCTTCTGATCGCGGCCTTCGCCGAAAAGTTGCGCGCGGGATGGGATCGGGCCTGCAGCGAGATGTCGCGCGCAGGTGCCTGTCATCTTTACCGCGCACAGCGTTCCTCAGCGCACCATTGCGGAAGGCGATCCCTACGAAACTCAGACCAAGGAAACGGCCAGGCTGGTGGCGCAGGAGGCTGCGGCTCGCGCCCGACGATTGGAAGCTTCGCCTTTCAGAGCCAGGGGATGTCGGGCGGCGCATGGCTTGGACCTACGGTCGAAAACACGATTCTGGAATTGAAAGAGCAAAGGTCATCGCGGAGTGTTTGTGCAGCCCATCGGATTTCTCTGCGATCACGTCGAGGTGCTGTACGACATCGACATCGGCTTCAAGGAGTTCGCCGAGAAGGAAGGCATGCGGTTGTGGCGGGCGGAATCGCTGAATGATTCGCGGTTGTTGACGGCGGCACTGGCGGATGTGGTGCGGTCGCGCAAGGAAAATGATCGCGACACTCCAGCCGAGAATGATCTGGCCGAAGTCGAGGCCGTATCCGCCGCGAGATTGAAAACCTATGAAACGGATCGCCATTGTCGGCGGCGGCATCTCCGGACTGGCGGCGGCGTTCGCGCTCGAGGAACGACGCCGGGCCGGCGAGTCGCTGGAGTATGCGGTTTACGAATCCGGCCCGCGCTTCGGCGGTGTGCTGGCCACCGAACAGGTGGACGGTTGCCTGATCGAGGCCGGCCCCGATTCCTTTCTCACGGAAAAGCCCTGGGCCGCGGACCTGTGCCGCCGGCTCGGCATGGAAGATCAGCTCATCGGTTCCAACGACGGCGATCGCAAAACTTACATTCTGGTAAAGGGCAAGCTGACGCCCATGCCCGATGGGCTGATGTTCATGGTGCCCACCAGGCTTGCGCCGGCATTCTTGTCCACGCTTTTTTCTCCGGCCACAAAGCTCCGCATGGCTCGCGAATGGCGTTTGCGCCCGCGCGGGTCGAAGGGCGACGAAAGCGTGGCCGCGCTGGTGGAGCGCCATTACGGCGCGGAGATGGTCGATCGTCTGGCCGATCCTCTGCTCTCCGGCGTCTATGGCGGCGAAGCCGCGCAACTCAGCGTGCGCGCGGTGCTGCCGCGGTTTCGTCGAAATGGAGTCGAAGTATGGCAGCCTGGGGCGCGGAATGCTGGCGGCGCGCAAAAACAAGAACTCTGCGCAACCCGCGCCACCGATTTTTACCTCTCTCAAGGGAGGCATGCAGCAACTGGTGGAGGCGCTGGTGGCAGGGTCTTCCTGACGGTAGTCTTGCGGGCGAACAGTCCGGTGCAAGCTGTCCAGAAGCAGGGTCGAGGGTGGGTCGTGTCCGCGGGATACGCGTCCGATGAGTTCGATTCCGTGATCGTCGCCACATCTGCGACCGCCGCGGTGCCTCTGTTCGAGATCACCTGCGCTGCCCTCGCCTCCGAACTCAAGGCCATTCCATACAGTTCCTCGGTGACGGTTGCGCTGGGCTTCGACCAAGATGTACGGGCCGCCTTGCCTCCCGGCTTCGGCTTTCTGGTGCCGCGCAGTGAAGGCAAGCGCCTGCTGGCCGCGACGTTTGTTCACAACAAGTTTCCCCATCGCGCTCCGGAAGACCGCGCCTTGATCCGTTGCTTTCTTGGCGGCACCCGCGACGAGCAAGTGCTGCAACTTGCAGACGATGAAATCCTGAATATCGTGCGCGAAGAGCTTCGGCAGATTCTCGGACTGAACGCGGAGCCGCTCTTCACCCGCATCTATAGATGGAAGGGCGCTATGGCGCAGTACGTGCGTGGGCCATCTCGAGCGGTTGCAACGAATCGATGATCTGCTGAAGCAATGGCCGGGACTGGTCTTGGCCGGCAATGCTTATCGCGGGATTGGCGTCCCCGATTGCGTGCGCTCGGGTGAGGCCGCGGCCCAACATGTGTTGGCGGTAGAGTAGGGTACAGTAGCGCCCCTATGACAGCCGCCGGGACGGCGCGCTATTAACCCCACCCCCCCGCATTTCGTTACGGCCGTAACGCTAGTAACTTCTCTTCTGTTGCAGAAACTACCAGTTTCATCCAGGGTTAATACAATCGGAAAGTCCTATGAGCAGACGGATTCTGGCCCTGGCTTCGCTTACTCTGTTCGCGCTCCTGCCATTGTCGGCGCAGGAACAGAAATCGCCCGATGACCCATCGAACGGGGACAAGCCGGCGCAAGCCTCTTCGATTGGCGTGTCCCACGATGCATCCCAACAATCTCCCGACCTGCCCCATGACACGTCCCAAGAGCCTCCTCAAGCCGCGCCGCTCGACCCGCCAGTACCAAGGATGAACGGCATGAGCATGCCCGACATGGCGGGAATGAACAACGACGGCAGCGCCCACGCCATGCTTTCGATGGCAGATCGCAAAATGGACATGGGTCCGCACATGAAGATGACGACCCTGCGCGATCCGAAGCCCGGAGACCAGGAGAAAGCCGACCAGGTGGTGACCGCAGCGCGCAAGGCCGCGGAAAAATACACGGATTACAAAGTTGCCCTCGCGGACGGTTACAAGATCTTCTTGCCCAATGTGCCGCAAAAGCAATATCACTTCACCAACTACCGCTACGCGTTTGAGGCGGCTATCGAGTTCAATCCCGAGCATCCGACGTCGCTGCTCTACGAAAGAATGGCGAGGAGCTACAAGCTGATCGGGGTGATGTACACCGCGCCCAAGAATGCCAGCTGGAATGAACTTGACCAGCGCATTCCGCTGAGCATCGCGCAGTGGCACGCGCACATCAACCTGTGCATGCCTCCGGCCGACAGAAAGAAAGAGGCCTGGGGGCCGAATGCGAAGTTCGGCTTAGCAGGCTCAATCACGACCAGAGACGCCTGCGATGCCGCCGGCGGAAAATTCATGCCTCAGATATTCGGCTGGATGGTGCATGTCTATCCGTTCGAACAAAAGCCGGAAGATATCTGGTCGGTCGAACGCCAGGCCGCCGGTCACATGGACTGAGTTTCCGTCCGATCGATGCAAATACAAAACCATCGCTGACCAGGAAGTTGACGACCGAGCACACCGTGATCGTGATTCCGTTGGCCAGCAGATAGTTGACGTGTCCGAGTCCGACTAGAAGCTTCATCAATACCAGGTTCCCGGCGATGGAGAACAATCCAGTCGTGAGATTGAACTTGAAGAAGCGGGCGAAGCCCGGCGCGGGCGCGCTCCGCCCAGGTGAAGCGTTCGTGCCAGAGAAAATTGTGGACCACGGCGGTCTCGACCGCCAACGCCGTGGCGATCAGGTAGTTGAAGATGCAGCCCGGATTTCAGCACGACCAGCACGAGCAACTGCACGGCAATGCCCATGCCGCCGACCATGTTGAACTTGAGCCAGCGAGTTGCTGGTGGAACGCCACGTGTCTGCCGTCATCGAATTCGCTCTTCGAGCATAGAGACGCCGCGTGTTCCGCACAGTGAAGAAAATCAGCATGGCAGTCATGCCAACGAGGCCGATCGCGCCGCCGACGTCGAACAGGCGGAAGTGTCCGTGGAACATCATGGGGTGACACAAGCAGCGCGATGTTGCCGATGGACAACAGAATGCGCAGCTCTGTCGGCCCGAAGTTCCAGAACGAAAGTTGAAATTCTCCCAGCGTGTAGGTGGCCAGGTAGGACTGGATGGAAAGCAGCAGAAACCCTATCAGCAGTCCGATCGCGATGTAGGGATGCATGTATCCCGAAAGCGCCAGACCGCCCATGAGCGCGAGCCCGCCGAAGCTGTCGACGATGTGGTCCACATAGAAGCCGTAGCGCGGGCGCTGCTGCTGGCGCACCCGGGCCAGCGTGCCGTCGAGGCTGTCTCCCAGCCAGTTGAGCGCCAGGAAGAAGATGCCGGCCAGCAAGCCAGTACCGGTTCCAGGCGGCCAGAGCGTAGCTGACGCCCGGCCATCACCTGGGCAAGGAAACCCAGTATGGTGAGGTGGTCGGAGCTGATCCAGCGTGGGGTGCGTTCGGCCATCCAGATCAGGGCGCGCTTTTCCGGGTTGCTGGTCAGGGCATTGTGGATTCGCGATGCGTTCTCAAAGCGCTTGATCGCGGCGCACTTCGGTCAGCACATTCGAGTTTGCCTGTTCGCAGAAATCAGATCACTGGACTCGCCATTTTCTTGCTCCCGGGGGCCAGTTTGCCTCGGGTAGAAAGGTGGGGCAATGCACTGCGGGTAAATTGCGGATCAATTGCGGATCAAGCCGTAAGTGGTGGAAAAAGAAGGAGATTAATACGCGAGTTCATGGCGAAATGTGCCGGAATGTCCGTCCGCCGGGTGGGGCGGGACCCCACGACAGCCAGCGGGACGCCGGCGTTACTTTGACCCCGCTTCTTCGATCGATTCTTTCAACTGGTCAACCGCCCAGTCGATCTGTTCGGCGGTGATGACCGCCGGGGGTGCGATCAGCAGGTGGTCGCCGGAGACGCCATCGACACATCCTTGAATGGGATAGACCAGCAGGCCGCGTTTCAGGGCGGCGCTGGTTACCCGTCCTGCGAAATTCAGTTCTGGAGCGAATGGCTTCTTGCTTTGCTTGTCGGATACAAACTCCACGCCTCGCAGCAGTCCGATGCCGCGTACATCGCCGACCGTCTTCAGATCGAGCAATGTCGAGAGTGCGCGATCCAGCTTGGCGGCAACAGTTCCCTCGCGTCCGGAGTCGGCAGCCTGTACCAGTTTTTGCATGCTGCAGGCGGTGCAGCACGGCGCGTCCGGTTGCCAGCGAGATGGGATGAGCGTTGTAGGTGAAGCCGTGCAGGAATGATCCGGAGGCAAGGCCATCCACCACTTTCTTCGTCGCGATGACTGCGCCCAGTGGCGCGTAGCCGCTGGAGAGGCCCTTGGCGGCGATCAGGATGTCGGGCGCGAGGTCCCAATGTTCGATGGCAAAATTTCTTCCGATGCGGCCCATGCCGGTCATGACTTCGTCCGCAATCAGCAGGACGCCATGGCGTCGGCAAACTTCCGCGACTCTCTGCAAATATCCGGGCGGCGGGACGACCGCGCCCAGTGTGGCTCCGCTTACCGGCTCGAAGATGAACCCGGCCGCCTCACCGTTGGCGGATTCAATGGCTCTCTCCAACTCGGCCGCGTACTCCTGGCCGCAGTTCCGGCAGCCGTCCGTGCAGTCGTAATTGCAGCGATAGCAATATGGAATTCCTACGTGCGCGAACTCGCGCACCATGGGCAAATAGATTTCGCGGCGCCGCTTGTTGCCGGAAACCGAAAGTGCGCCCAGGGTCGAGCCGTGATAGCTCTGACTTCGGCTGAAAATCTGGTAGCGTTTGGTTTGTCCTATCTCCACCTGATATTGCCGTGCCAGCTTCAGGGCGGTCTCGACTGACTCTGAACCGCCGCAGGTGAAGTACACGGCGCCGCCCCGGAAATTCTCGCCGGCAAAGTCGAGTAGTTCGCGCGCGTAGTCTTCCGCGACCGGGGTGGTGAACTGGCTGGTGTGGGCGAACTCCAGTTGCCTGGCCTGTTCCATCATTGCGGAGGTGATTTCAGGCACGCTGTGCCCGATCAGATTTACCGCCGCGGAGCCCGAAAAGTCGAGGTACCGCTTGCCTTCGGTGTCCCACACATACACGCCCTCACCGCGGACTGCCGAAGGGAAGGTCTTGCGGAAAGAGCGTCGGAAAACAGAGGAGCGACCGGAGTTCTGTGCCGCGGTGGAATCAGACACAGTGTGGATTATCTAGCGCCATCACGACAGTGTCAAAATGCGTACAGGATCTGTGTGGGACCGGGTCTTCCACCCTGGTCGGGCCGGGCAAAAGCCGGCCAAAAGCCGGTCGCGACGCTTCTTCTTCCGCCCTTCGGGGCTGCCTCGTTTTTCGACGAGCGTACCCACGGCTTGCGCCGAGGGCTCTATTCTCCCGTCGCCCTTTGACTTCGCTCAGGGCAGGCCTTCGCGGCTGTTTCGCAATAAACGCGCCTGCGCCGTCCCTGCGAGGCGCTTGACAGCGGTTTAGTGGAACCCTGAGACTTCTCTGTCCAATTCCGAACCGTAACAATTCCGAGCAAGGAGCGGCCCTTGAACCACGTCATCCTCAGAAAGAAATTCTCCCCACTATTTGTGCTGCTGATGTTTTCGTCTATCGCATTTGGGCAGGCGGCCGCCCCTCCGGCGGGCGAAAAGACCGCTCCCAAAGTCAGTTACATCCTCGCTGGCCGCCTGTTTGATGCCACCCACGACACCGTTCGCGAAAATGTCGTGATCGTGGTTGAAGATGAGCGCATCAAGAGCATTGCTTCAGCCGCCGATCTCAAGATTCCGCCGGGCTCTAAAGTGATCGATCTTTCGCAGGCAACGGTTCTCCCGGGCCTGATCGATTGTCACACTCATCTGGATTCGCGAGCGGACCGATACAACGAGGTCTACAGATTCAAAGACACGCCTTTCAGCCACGCCTTCGCTGCCGTCGTAAATGCGCGTAAGACTTTGGAAGCCGGTTTCACCTCGGTTCGCGATGTGGGATCAGACCCGTTTCTCGCCGTCGATCTCCGCAACTCGATCAATGAGGGTCTCGTGGCAGGGCCGCGAATTGTCGCGAGCGGCCCCGGCATTTCCATTACTGGCGGTCACGGCGACCTGAACAACTTTTCGCCGCAGACCCGGGTCATGATGTTTCCGGAGGAGCGTGATTTTAAGATTGCCGACAGCGTGGACCAGGTTCGCCACGTCATCCGCGCCCAGGAGAAGTACGGAGTAGATGTGATCAAGATACTGGCGACGGGCGGCGTGCTGTCCAAGGGCGACAGTCCTGGTTCGCCCCAATTCACGCTTGAGGAACTTAAAGCAGCCGCGGAAACCGCGCACATGGGCGGTCGGAAAATCGCGGCGCATGCCCACGGCACCGAGGGCATCAAGAACGCAATCCTGGCCGGCATCGACTCAATCGAGCACGCCAGTCTGATTGATGACGAAGGTATCCGCCTGGCGAAGGAGCACGGCACGTATCTGGTGATGGACATCTACAACGATGACTACATCCTTAATGAGGCGCCCAAGTGGGGATTGCCCACCGAAAATCTCGACAAGGAAAGAATGGTGGGTCGCCTGCAGCGCGAGAATTTCCGCAAAGCGGTGCAGGCGGGCGTGAAGATGGCATTTGGCACGGACGCGGGAGTGTATCCGCACGGCGACAATGCGCGGCAGTTCTTCTACATGGTGAAGTTTGGCATGACGCCGGCGCAGGCGATCCGCGCGGCTACTTCGAGCGCCGCCGATCTCATCGGGCGGGCCCAGAACGTCGGCACCATCGAGGCCGGCAAGTATGCCGACATCATTGCGGTAAATGCCGATCCGTTGGCCGACGTGCGCGCGCTGGAGCATGTTGATTTCGTGATGAAGGGTGGGGTGGTCTACAAAGACACGCGGGTGTCGTACCCCGCAGCAGACTGAACTCGTGTGGCGCGGAGTTCTTACCAACTTTCACGCGGAGAGGGCGCCCGCGCCACACCAGCACGAACCATCCGGCGTATCAGGCGAGCGGAATGTTTGCGTGTAGAATCGCCCCTTGATGGCGAATTCTGCAGACTCTCCCGAAGCGCCTCCCGTTCGCGGCTTCGCCCGCCTGATTCGCCTGTTTCGTCCTTCGCACCAGCACAGCGCTTTCTCGGCCACGCTGCTGCTCATGACGGCGGTCATGCTTTCGCGCGTGATCGGCTACGTGCGCGAGGCCTATATTGCGTATGCGTTCGGCGCCGGGCCCGCGACGGACGCTTACGTCGCGGGCTTCACCATCCCCGACTGGCTCAACTATCTGGTGGCGGGCGGGACCGCTTCCATCACCTTCGTTTCGATTTACACGCGGTTTCTGGCCGCGAACAAAGAAGAGGAGGCGCAGAAGACATTTTCGGTCATCATCACGGTAATGACCGCTGTGTTGGGAGTGGGTGTCCTCCTGGCGGAAATTTTTACGCCCGAGATTTCACGCCATCTTTTTCCCAAGTTCAGCACCGAACAGCTTGAACTGTGCGTTCACCTGACGCGCATCCTGCTGCCTGCCCAGATTTTCTTTTATGTCGGTGGAGTGGTTTCCGCGGTTTTACTTTCGCGGCGGTTGTTTCTCTTTCCTGCGTTCTCGCCGCTACTCTACAACGCTGCCATCATTTTGGGCGGCGTGCTGCTTTCGCATCGCTTTGGCATCTCTTCCCTTGCCTACGGCGCTTTGGCGGGGAGTTTCCTGGGGCCATTTTTGATCAACGCCATCGGCGCCGCCCGCATTGGCACGGGTTACAGCATCTCGTTCGACGTGCGCAATCCCGCGTTTCGCGAATGGGTAAAGCTTTCGATTCCTCTGATGTTGGGCGTATCGCTGGTTACCGCGGACGATTGGATCCTGCGCTACTTCGCTTCCGGCGCCGTGGGCGACATCACACGGCTCAACTATGCCAAGCGTCTGTTCGCGGTGCCCATCGCCGTTTTGGGACAGGCGACCAGCCAGGCCTCGCTGCCGTTTTTTGCCAAGCTCTTTGGGGAAAAACGGATGCGCGAGTTTGCCGATACGGTAAACGGTTCCATCTACCGCATTGTCGCGACGTCGCTGCTGGCCACCAGCTTCATGATGGCGGCAGCGCTGCCTCTGATCGATCTGGTCTACCGTCGCGGACACTTCCGGTTTTCCGATTCGCAGGAAACCGCACTGTATTTTTTCTGGTTCGCACTTTCGCTGTGCTTCTGGTCGGCGCAGGGTCTCTACTCGCGCGCTTTTTACGCCGCGGGTAACACGCTCGCCCCCATGGTGGCCACGAGCCTGATTACGCTGGCATCCATTCCCATGTACTCGGCGCTATTCCAGCGATTTTCGACCGTAGGGCTGGCGATGGCGTCCGACTTGGGGATAGTGGCAAATACTCTTGCACTGGCACTGCTGCTTCATCGCCGGCGGCTGATTTGCATCAATGAATTGAACTGGGCGGAGATTGGAAAGGCGGGATTGACGTCGGTGGTGGCGGGTTGGCTGAGCTATGAAGTCGCCCGCGTCTTGCTGGTCAACAACAGCCGGGTCGCGGACCTCAAGGCACTTGGCCTGATTACCGTCACCTGGGCGGGAGCGGTGGCCGCGGGTCTTTGGCTTACGCGATCTTCGTTGGCGGGCGACCTGCGCCGCCGGAAGCGCACTTCTTATCCGCGTGTCGCCGAAACGCAGGCGGAAGATTTGAGTAAGGGAATAGAACCATAGACAAGATTTCAGATCTCAGTTTCTGGTTCTCGGTTCTCAGACGAAAAACGGCGGACACTCTTGTGTGAACCAAGAGTGTCCGCCGTGATCTTTCTTGAAAAATCTATACCCGGGCTGCGGTTGCCGCTTCAGCCGAGGCTTTGACTTCTTCGCCGTTGGGCTTCTGGCCGGCTTTGCGGATATCAATGCCACCCTTGAAGAACGCTCCATCTTCGATGGAGATACGGGCTGCCACGACGTCCCCGGTGAGGGAGCCGTCGCTGCGGATATCAACCCGGTCGCTCGCCGTCAGGTTGCCGCGTACTTTGCCCAGGACAACGATTTCACGGGCATTGATGTTGGCCGAAACCACGCCGTTGCGGCCCACGGTCACGCGGTTGCCCGACAGGTTGATGGAACCTTCGACCCGGCCGTCGATATAAAGCGACTCAGATCCCGTTACCTCGCCTTTGATCACCAGCGATTTGCCGATCGTGGCCTGGTCCGCAGTCGTGGTTGCAACCGGACGCGGCGCCGCGGGAGCGGGCTCGCTCGCGGCAGAAAAAGTTGGGGTGGGGGCGGGCGCCGCCGGGCGCTCCGGCTCACCTGGCCGGCCTGGAGTCGTAGGCTGATTCGTGGGTTTCCACATGTGGCAAAAGTCCTTTCCTCGTATGGATTCTGGGTGAAGGCCGCACTTCGGTGACCAACTGGCATTTTACTCCAGCCAGCTGCAAACCAGGCCTGTGAAAAACGCCTATTTGATGAAACCACGGCACAAGCACGGGCTCAACTGGAAAGCGATCCGTTGTGACCGGTGACGCCAGACTACAGCCGCCAGTTTCAAACCATGCAAGTTTTGCCCCGGGTGGCATTTTTTCCCCGGAGCCATTTCTCGACATGATGATTACATTTACGAAGGAATCGCGACAACGGATCGTGATAGGGAGAGGTTACTAATGTAATGCGGGTCCGCTCAGACCGGCGTCTGGAATTCATTAGAGTCCTTTAATCTTGACGGGAAGACAATCGCCGAAACACGTCAACCGTCCTTGGTCCCGGGGGGGAACTCATGAAACGGACTTGCCGCTATGTCGTGTTGTGCCTGTCGCTTGTGCCCTGTTCTAGTCTGGCAAGCCAAGCCCAGGAGCAGCCACGGCAGCAACACATCGGGCGCGTTCAGGACTGGAGTTATCAGCCACGTAACGGTGAGCGGCGGATTGTCAGCCCCTGACCTGGAAAAGGCGAGGGTCGAGCCTCGGATTCTTTCCCGGCTGGCCGAGCGCAATCTGCGCTCCACTTTTGCGGATGCGAGGCGGTTCGGTCCGGGTGTTCGCAGTCCGCGTCGGCCGATCCAGCCGCGGGCTCCGAGTCTGAAAATTGACTGGAGTATTCCTCTCGGTACCGGAATCGTCGCGCCCAACATGTTTCCGGCCAAATATAACTTTGACATCAATGCGACACCCAACTGCGCCAATGATTTTGTCGCTTACGGATTGAACGTCGCCGGCGTGACGGGCGGTCAAGCCAATCTAATCGGCGTGAAGAACCTCTACAGCGGCACCGGCGGACTCTGCGGCGCTAATCCTACGGTGAACTGGGCGTACAACGGGAGCACGGCCGGTGGTGCGGTCCTGACGTCCGTTGTGGTTTCTCTGGACGGCACCAAGGTCGCTTATGTGGAAAGTGCGGCGACTTCGTCCATCTTCCACGTGCTTACGTGGAAAGCCGGAGAAGGGGCGTCTGCAACGGCCTCTGCAGCTCCGACGCTGCCTGCGGGTTGCGGGGCTGCCACGTCGTGTCTCAAGTCGCTCACCTACTCCGCGACGGCCACGAATACTCTTGCTTCGCCCTGGGTGGACTACCAAACCGACAAGGCTTTCGTCGCGAGCAATGATGGCAAGGTTTACCGCATCAGTTGTGTGTTCGCGTGCGCTCTTAACGCTCAGCCGACGGTGGACTGGACTTTCACTCTGCCGGTGGCGGGCACTGGCGGCGTCCCGGCGCAACCCAACGGACCGGTCTACGACTTCCCCAGCGGCCGCCTTTTCGTAGGCGACCAGCTCGGCGAACTCTGGGTCATTAACGCCAAGACCAATACGCCTACACTAAATGCCGGGCCGGTGATGATCGGCGGCGGAGGTTGTACTGCCGCGAATCCCCCAGGCCGCACCGGCACAGGCGCAGACTGCACCGCAAACGGCGGGTCGTTCGGGATCCCCGATTCCATCATCATGGACAGCTCTGGCGTCAGTCAGCGGATTTTTGCCTTCTCGGGCAACGACGGCACTTCAGGCGCGAGCGCGGTGGTGGCGCAGCTTAAGATGGACCTCACCGCGCTGGTGCGCGTCCATGTCGGCCTGGGCAGCGTGGGAAGAACCATAGCAAACTGGAATCTTCATAGCGGCGCCTTTGACAATGCCTACTTTGGGGCCACTCCCAACACCGGCCACCTCTTCTTGTGCGGTACTGACACGGCCAGTACACAACCGTTTCATTACTGGATCGGATTCAGCGCGTATCCAACCATGGATTCGGCTCCGTCCGGAAGCCTGTTCCGGATCATGGTTGCTGATATCCCGTGCTCCCCCTACACCGAACTCTTCAATCCGAACATCACCCTGAAGGGCGGGGCTGGCCATCACGATCTCCTGGTGAGTGGCCTGATGGGGTCCGGTACCAACGGTTTGATTCTGGTCAACGACATCAGCACCGGCGCGATCATAAACGGCCAGGCCACAAGCGTGAACTACCCTGGGGGCGTCAGCGGGATTATCGTGGACAACACCAGTACCGCAGGGCAGGCCTCCAGTATATATTTCAGCACCCAGGGCGTCGTTAATGTGGGCAACTGTTCGAACGCGCGCTGCGCCGTGAAACTGACGCAGCTCAATTTGCAATAAGTGTAGGCCGTAACTCGAGGCCTGCTCCGGAGAAGTCAGCTTAAAAGCTTAATCGCACCGGGTGCAAAGGGTTCCGCAAGGTCGCCAAGAAAACGTTTGCGTCCTTTGCGGTTAGAAGTTTCCCGCGATTGCAAGCCCGCAAACTTTCCCACACTCGTTGCGGTCTTCCACATCAAACTCAGGTATTCTGAGAGCGAAGATCCGACGCGGAGAGTGTCCATGAAATCCACTCAGCTGATTGCTTCCAGACCCGAGCCGAACGAGTACGCACCCTACTATGGCAAGTACGTTTCCCTGGTGCCGGATGGCGACATTCTAGTCACTCTGGAAAAGCAGCAACCCGCCACACTGGTCCTGCTGGCGCGCCCGGAGGCGGACGGAGATTTTCGCTATGCCCCGGGAAAGTGGACTGTGAAGGAATCGCTCGGGCACCTCATCGATGCCGAACGCGTCTTCAGCTACCGTGCGCTGCGCATCGCCCGCAACGACAAGACTCCGCTCGCCGGCTTCGAGCAGGATGACTATGTGAAGTATGGACCGTTCGGCCATTGCACTTTGGCCGGGCTGGTCGAGGAGTTTGCGTCGGTTCGGAGGGCCACAGTCTTGATGTTTCGCGCGCTGGATGAAGCAGCCTGGGCCCGCCGGGGAACGGCCAGCAACAATGAAGTCACGGTGCTGGCGCTCGCTTACATGATTGCCGGTCACGAACTGCATCATCGCAGGATCTTTCAGCAGAACTACTTTCCGTCCTCCGTTTCCTGACGGCGCAGCTTGCGCTGTCCGGCTCCGGTATCCTTGAAGAGTGACATCCGTCACTATGCTTTCCGATTCCACCATCCTGAAAAAAATCGAGCAGCAACCCAAACGCACCGCCGGTTTCAAGCAGATGGCGCGCGAACTTGGTGTCCACGGAGATGCCCGCCGCGAATTGTTCGAGCGCCTGAAGCAGCTCGTCTCTACAGGCCAGCTGCAACAGGTTGGGCCCGACCGCTATGCCATTCCGCAAACCGCCTCCGGCAAGAACATGGCTGTGGGACGGCTGAGCATGCACCGGGATGGCTTTGGGTTTGTGATTCCGGAAGCTAACTCCCTCGATCCGCGCCTGAAAGAGCGCCTGGTGGGTGACATCTTCATTCCACCTCCGGCCGTGGGATCGGCAATGCACGGTGATCGCGTGATCGTCGAGATCGGCAACATTCGTCCTGATGGCCGCGCCGAGGGGCGCATCGTGCGTCTGGTCGGTCGGGCGCACTCGACTGTCGTGGGGAAATTTCACTATGGCACTCGGCGGAACTACGTCACACCGATTGACCAGAAGATCACGCAGGAGATTGTGATTCCGCCGGGGATGGAGTATCCGGAGAAATCCACCGGTGCTGGCGAGGAGGATGCCCTCGTGGCGGCCAGCGAGAAAACGAGAAACAACAAGAGCCCGCATCGCGTGCTGGGCCAGGAAGCCGCGCGGCGCGCCAGCTGGGAGGACCTGGAAAATGTCGTTGTCGATGTTGAGATTACCGACTGGCCCACGGCCACCCAAAACTCGCGCGGGCGAGTCGTCGAAATTGTCGGCTACGAAGATGATTTCGGCGCGGACGTCGAGATCATGATCCGCAAGCATCACCTGCCGCATCGTTTCCCGCCCGCTGTACTGGCCGAAGCGCAGGCCGCTGATCCTGTCATTCCAACTGCTCACGTGAAGAAGCGGCACGATTTTCGCGCCTTGCCGATTGTCACCATTGACGGAGAGACGGCGCGGGATTTCGACGACGCGGTGATCGTGCAGGATTTGGAAAATGGAAACTTTGAGCTCCAGGTACACATTGCCGACGTGGCCCACTACGTTACGCCGGAATCAGCGCTCGACCAGGAGGCACGGCTGCGTGGCACTAGCGTCTATTTTCCCGATCGCGCGGTGCCCATGCTTCCACTCGAACTCTCCACCGATATTTGCAGCCTGCGGCCGCAGGTGGACCGCCTAGTGATGTCGTGCGTCATGGAGATTGATCATCAGGGCGAAATTCTTGGTTACGAATTGAGTGAGGGCATCATTCGCTCCGTCGAACGCATGACTTACACCGACGTGAATTTGGTGCTCGAAGGCGACGTCGGCACGGGCGAGCGCTACAGCAAGCTGGTAGCTGGGTTCGAGCGGATGCGCGACTTAGCCCTGATCCTCAATCGCAAGCGTGAGCGCCGCGGCTCCATTGATTTCGACTTGCCCGAGCCGGTGATTGAGTTCGACGAAATGGGACTGATGAAAAGCATCACCCGTTCCGAGCGCAATATCGCGCATCGTCTGATTGAGGAATTCATGCTGTCAGCCAACGAATGCGTGGCGTCGTATCTTGAAAACAAGCGAATCGCTTCGCTTTACCGCATTCACGAAAAGCCCGACGCCAAGCGGGTCTACGACTTTGAAGTAATTGCCACGACCTTTGGCTATTCCCTGGGCGTGGGTCCGCTACCCATTCAGCGGGTCCAGCTTAAGACCGACCGCCGCGCCGGACACGGCAGAGGCCGGCAGGCGCGGGAGATCGAGATTCCGAAAGAAGTGCACATTACGCCGCGCATGTATCAGAAGCTGACGGAGAAGATTGCGGGCAAACCGGAAGAGCGCATCCTCTCTTTCCTGATGCTGCGTTCGCTGAAGCAAGCGAGATATTCCGAAGAGAACCAGGGACACTTTGCGCTGGCCGCGGCTGCCTATACCCATTTCACGTCGCCGATCCGCCGTTATCCCGACCTGATCATTCACCGCATTCTGAAGGCAGTCCTGCGAGATTCGGCGGAAGTTTCGGATGGGGAGGTCCGGGTGGGGCGATTCGGCGGAGCTGGCGGTGGAAAAAAGCGTGGCCCGATCGCTGAGGAATCGGTGCCGGACGCTGACACGCGGGCGGGGCGCCCGCGCCACACAAGCCAAACTGACGAACCCTCTCCATGGTCGAAGCGGCGTGACCGCTCGGCCCATCACGAAGCAGTTAAACCTGAGGGCGGCCCCATCCCGCTCGAGGAATTGCATGACATCGCCGAAGAATCCAGCCAGTCGGAGCGCCGTGCTGACGAAGCCGAACGCGAATTGATGGAGTGGAAGAAGGTCAAGTTCATGTCAGACCGGGTCGGCGAAGATTTCGACGGCCTGATCATCAGCGTGACCAAGTACGGATTCTTCGTGGAACTGACTGACCTCTTCGTGGAAGGCCTGGTGCCGCTCGATTCGCTGACCGACGATCGCTACACCTATCACGAAAATGTGCGCGAAATTATCGGCCTGCGCAGCCGCAAGATCTACAGCATGGGACAGCGGGTGAGGGTGCTGGTCGACCGCATCGATCCGGTCGAGAAGAAGATCCAGTTTGCCGTTCTTGAGGAAAAGCCGGCCCCGAAGCGCAAGAAACGCTAAGCCTGGTGTAAAATCTGTAAGTCAACCCCACCGCCGCCTCTGAGATTGCGGCCGGTTCCTTCAGTCGGGACGTGGCTCAGCCTGGTAGAGCACTCGCTTGGGGTGCGAGGGGTCGGCAGTTCAAATCTGCCCGTCCCGACCATTCTTGTTTTGCGGCCCTTTCGAAGATCAGGTCGAAGGGCTTTCTGTAAGTAGCACAAACACTTGCTGCATCGATACAGCAGTTCAATAGCACCATTCTGAGCAACGTGGCTTGTTGCGTGGGGTTCTGCGTAAGGTATAGAGAATAGGCCTTGTTTGCGAGTTCTAAGATCCTTTTGGCATCAAGGGTTCGACCTGAACTCGGCAGGTCTAAGCGGGTCAGCGCCACCTGAATCTGTCTCTCATCCTTGGTCCACTCCAACATCTTCCGCTCCCAGAATTCCTGCGGGATCTTGCCATCTAGTTTGTCTTGGTACGCCTGATCCATCCGCCTTTGAACCGCAGCTAAACGCTGCTTCAGACTATTCTGTTGCACGCTGGCGTTGTCTAATGATTGATCGTGATCGTGGCTGAGCGATTCCTGCAACTGCGCGAGGATCACATCCGGAATGTGAATATTCTTGAGTACAACGCCGAGTTTTTCCGCCATCTCGGATTCTGTAAATCGTGCGTCGCACATTTACCACGATATCCAGTGCAACGGTAATAAACGTATTTTCCCTTCTTGCGCTCTGCGGTTATCGCGCAATTGTCATGTGCGCACCTCAACAAGCCACGAAATGCGATTTCCTGCTTGCCGTATTTCGGCCTGTTATGTCCACGCAACACAACTTGCACACGTTCATATGCTCTTTTGCCTGCCTGGATTCTAACTTCATCGGCGGCCCATTCGTGCTTCTGGGTCCTGAATTTCACAACCACGGCGTCGCCCATTCGGAGAAGACTTGAGGATACTTGTTCATGACCGAAATAAAATGTCGTCGCCTGAGTGATCGTAAATGGAACTCACGGACGGAATCGGGCACGAATGCAGACGCTGAAGGTGTCAATCTGTGTCAGGTATCCACTCATTCGGTTCTCCGCCGCTGCACGTGCGGTCAGCAACAAAACGATCAAAGCGATTCCGATCGAGCGACTCATTTTTAACCTCCCGACAATCAGCGTCGTCGACGTGACCGAGTACATAGTCCATTGCACCTCAAGGCTTAATCGACGTGTTCGCCTTCCTCGATAAAGCCCAGTCTGGTGGAGGACGCTTGTCGCCGGGGCGAACCCAGAACACATGAATCGCGGGCAACAAGACGATGCTGGTAATCAGTTCGACGATAAGTCCCTCTACGATCACGATCGCGAAAATCCGTTGCGAATCAGATCCCAATACCGTGGGAGAGGGCGGCGGGCAGTTCGCCGGGTCTCTAGCCGATCACTTGAATTGTCGTCTCGGCCAATACCCGAACTGAAACGATACGCTCACATTCGACTGGCGACTGGTGGCTAACAGAGGAATGGACCACTGTTCGTACTGCACATTCCCCGAAAGCCGCATGCCCGCCTTGAGCATGAAGTCCGCGTTAACGGCAACATCATTCTGAGTTCCCCCTTGCGGAAGAAACTGGCGGTCGACTTTCCTGTGGCGAAGTTCGAGACCGATCTTCTTCTTGGGACTAAGCCAATAATTGCTTTGCACCGACTCCCCTTGGGCAGCTCGTCCCAGCCAACCGCCGATCAATTGGCTGTCATTCCGGTATCCAGTTACGTATTGCACATTGAAGTAAAAACAGCCATTACAGTCAGGGAAATTCGGGGGGCTGGTGGATCCTCCTTCGAGTCGCAAGTCAACTCTAGGAAGGCTTGGTAATTTCGTAAAGTAGAGACCTCCCTCGAAGGCCGCCTTTCTGGGATAGGCTAGGGGCGAAATCTCGTCCTCATTGAACGCATCTCCATAAAACGTCAGCCAGTCACGCATCCTCGGAACTCGATAGGAAAAATCGACACCAGAGCGCCCATCTCCCAAAACATCTCCGTGAACATGCCTACCGGTGGTGGCCTCATAGAACGTCTTGAACGTAAGGGGATTGCCTGGTCCACCATAAACCGTCGTCTTTCCCATATTGAACTCGAAGTTTTGTGTGAACTTGAAACTGATCTTCTCGCCTGTGAGGTACGGCTGCGGATCGAGGGTTTGACCGTATTGGCCGAAGGGTGGTCCGGTCGTGCCGCTGAAGGCCCTCGTTAGGAACACAGCGCCCGACTGCTGGCCAATAAAAAACTGCCCGCGAATGTCTCCCAGGTAACGAAAAATCCAAGGCAAGCGGAACGGGGCGACCCGATCCACGCGAAACATATTGGCGAGAGGCTCGACGTTGTCGGTAAAGAGCATGGGCCCTTCCGCACTGGCGCCCCACCACTGACTCTGCTTGCCATAGGACAGTTGCCAATTGGCAAGATTCATGGCCACGTAGACGTCGAGGAAGCGGAACCGATTGATCGCGGCGTTAGAAGTGGTCGGGGCGTTTGGCGGAAGGCCATCAGCTGAACTGATGAAATCCAGCGTGCTGCGAGAAGGCGCCGGAGCGGATGGCGACGACTCGTATTCGCCGCGAGCATAGAACACAAATGGGCCCGCTGAGGCCCATCCCGACAAACCAGCTGTGCCGTTAAAGCCTTCTTGAAAGGGCCGACCGTAGTCGTTCACGATCGTTTGACCGAAATGAAAGTTATCGGTAAGTGGCGTGCCGGAAATCCCCACCGATCGCGCGTAGACCGATTCCAGCTGGGCACTCGTATTACGCTCACCACTCATCATGCCGAACTCCGAGGCGAATTCGTCAGAAAGAGTCGTGTAGAGTTGTTGCACCTCAGGCGAACCGCTGTCGCCTGCTTGTAGATCGTCGGCTTCGCTTACCAGTCGAGCGCATTCCAGGCGCGTCCCAGGGTCGCAGGCCTAAACTTGCGGTTCGGACGAAGCCGAAGGCCGCCAATCTCTCGATCGCGGGGTAGATCCAGCTGTCCAACGGTACGTAGGGCGAGCCCATATAAGCGGGAGATCGGCTTCGGTCGCCTTCCATGAAATGACTGAGTGGCTCCCACACCCCTCCTCCGATTTCGGGTTTGTGACGTCTGCCGTAGACGTCTTGTGCTACGAGATAGCCCAGCACACTGCCGACCAAAACATCCGACGGAAAGTGCTGGCGGCCACGCACGCGAGAAAAATCGATCGCAGCGGCCGTCCCGTACGAGATCAGCTGGGGCAAGACGCCGGGATATTCGTGCGCTATTACACCGGCAATTGACCAGGCAGCCGCTGCGTGCTCGGAAGGAAACGACGTTCCGCCCTGGAAGAATCCTCCGCTGCCGGTCCCCTGATACGGACGTTCCCGTCCCAGCGAATACTTCATGAGTTCGATCGGAATCAGGCTATTGAGGGCCGCTTCGCCCGCGAGCCATCCGGTTTCGCGCCACTGCACGTTGTGGGCGGGAAAGCTGATCAGATACATGCCGGCGGCCGCTCCAGCGAGCCCGGCAATTCCTGCGTTTGAGATGTTCTTGTAACGGCTGATGGTGGAAGGGTTGTTCGACAGCGAAGCGCTGTATTGGCGGTCCGTAACGAAGAGACCGGCAGCGAGTCCACCAAAGGGCACCAGCCATGTGGCATCGGAGAAACGAATGTGGGCGGGGCTGGTCCAAATCTGCTTCTGGTCCCGACCAAAGTCCACCACAATTCGTTTCAAGCCGCCGTGCGCCTTATCAGTATTGGGATTCGTGTCAGCGGGTGTCGTGCTCGGACTTTGATCCTGACTAGGCGAATTTGCAACCGGTAACGTCTTCTCGTCCTCCTGCGCCCGCATGCTTTGCGTGCAGACAATTGCGAAAACCACCAGAAGCCCGAGCTTCCTTCCGAGTCCTGGTTTCATCCGAGGCCCGCTTCAAGCCGGTTTTCATGGGTTCTGACATCCATGGGTTCTCCAGCAGAGTTGTGGCACCCCTCACGACGCCGTGTCTAACTGCGCGCTGGGGATGCTGAACGGTCAGGTCGCTTAGTTCTGCTCTTGGGCTTCTCTCTAGCGTTTTCACGAACCAAACATACCGCGAAAAAGCCAAGCAACACCAGGAACGCAAGCCACAGAACAAGCAGAACAACCTCAAAGATCCGCTCTCCTTGATCTAAGAAGCGATCGAGGAATAGAAATGGTGCTGTGGCAAGGACGTGAAGTTGATCTCCAGACACTCCATTTGTGTAAACCATAGAGCAGAGAGCGGTAACCCTATCTTTCAGACTCTGGCAATATCTTTCGGGCGCATAAGGCTATCTTTCGGCCATTGTTTGAGGGAGCCGAGTAGGCCAGGTCAGAAAACCTGCGAGAAGCGAATATCAGCTTGTTACCCTAATCGACATGTTCTCCTTCTTCAAACATCCCGTCGGCTGCAGGGAGCACATCGCGCCCGCCCGCGATCCACACATACAGCGTAGGCAGCAGAAAGACGCTCATTATGAGGGCTGCAATCAGGCCCCCGACGATTACGATCGCAAACGGTCGCTGCGAATCAGAACCAATGGCGTGCGAGAGAGCGGCCGGCAGCAATCCTAGAGTGGCCACCAGCATCGTCATCATGATGGGCCGGAGCCTCAATACCGCCCCCTCTACCGCAGCGTCCTCGATTGAATAGCGCCGCGCGCGCAGCTGATTGATGTATTCGAGCATGATGACTCCGGTTTGCACGGACACGCCGAACAGCGCTAGGAAGCCCACCCCAGAGGAAACACTAAAATTGGTGCCGGTGATCCAAAGAGCAAGCAGGCCGCCAATCGGTGCGATGGCAATGTTCGCCATAATCAAGAGCGCCCATTTGAAGGACTTGAACATCGTGTAAAGGATGATGAAGATGATGAGGATGGTGATCGGCAGTACGATCAGCAGCCGCGCATTGGCTCGCTTCTGGCTCTCGTATTCCCCTTCCCAATCGAGGCTGTATCCGGTGGGCAACTTCACCTCTTCGTTCACTTTCTTGACCGCCTCTTCCACCGTGCTGCCGAGGTCACGACCGCGGACACTATACTTGATGGCGACGTAACGCCGATTGCCCTCGCGATAGATTTCCGAAGCACCATCCGTCACGGAGATCTTGCAGAGCTGTGCGAGCGATACCCGTTCCCCCGTGGGCGATAACAGACGAATATTCTCGATCGCTTCCTTCGTGTCACGGTATTGCGGGAGATAGCGCATCACCAGGTCGTACCGCGCCTCACCCTTCAGGACCTGGGTGAGCGCGTTTCCCCCCACCGCGGTCTGAATCGCATCCTGCACATCGGCGACGTTAATCTGGTAACGAGCGGTTTCATCGCGGTCCACAGTCACATTCAGATTGGGCTGGCCGAGCACGCGAAAAACTCCAAGATCCTCAATGCCGTTAATTCGGCGCATGATACCGACGATCTCATCGCTCTTTTGTTCGAGAACTTTCAAATCGTCGCCATAGATCTTGGTGGCCAGCGCGCCCTTCACTCCACTTACGGCCTCTTCCATGTTGTCTTCGATGGGTTGAGAAAAACCCCAGAGGACACCTGGGATTTTGTCGAGTTCGCGATTCATCGCGGCGATCAATTCGTCTTTGTTTTCGCGGAAAACAGGCCGCCACTGTTCTTTCGGCTTGAGGTCAACGAAGAACTCGGTATTAAAAAAACCCGTCGTATCCGTGCCGTCATCCGGGCGGCCCGTCTGACTCGGTACATTGTGGGACTTCGGGGAAGGAGCAAAGCAAGACTCGGGCCTGGTTCGCGACTCGGATACCCTCGTCCGGTCCGGTGCTGGGCGCCAGCGTGCCACGTACCCAGAGCGCGCCTTCATCCAAATGGGGCAGGAATTCGGAACCGATGGTGCCGCTGAAGGCCAGATAAATCCCCACGGCCACGAGGAGCAGGCACACGACGATGGTGATCGCACGGTTGCGAATGGCCCACCGGACTGCGGTGCGATACCGCTCAATCAAGAAGTGCATGAGTGGGTTGTGCCACTCGCTCGCTCCCTTCGCGAATGCAAAACTAGCCAACACGGGAGCGATCAAAATTGAGAAGAGCAATGCCCCAAGCAGCGCAAACGCTACAGTCCAAGCCATGGGGTGAAAAAGCCGGCCTTCGACGCGTTGCAGCGTAAAGATCGGCAAATAAGCAGTAATGATGATTGCGATCGCGTAGAACACCGGGCGTTGGACTTCATGTGAGGCCTCACTGATTCGCTCGCTTGGCGTTTTGGAATTCCCGTTCTTACGGCCCAAGTGACGCACGATGTTTTCGACCATCACCACCGCGCCATCGACTACCATGCCAAAATCCAACGCACCGAGAGACAGAAGGTTTGCAGGAATGTGCCTCAAGTCCAAACAAATCGAGGCAAACAACAGCGAAAACGGAATCGTCGCCGCAACAATAAGCGCACCCCGGACGTTGCCCAGGAATATAAGGAGAATGATCGATACCAGGATCATCCCTTCTGTGAGGTTATGAAGTACAGTGTGACTCGTGAAGTGAACAAGATCACTGCGATCGATGAAGGGGACAATCTTCACGCCTGGAGGCAGAATATGATCGTTCAATTCCGCCACTTTCCTGTGGATGCCTTGGAGGGCCGTGTCCGCCGCTGCACCCTTTCGCAACAGCAGGATACCTGACACTACATCGTCGTTATCGACGATCTTCCCGTCCTCGCGGCGAATGGCTTTGGCAAACTGTCCGAGTCGAATCTTTGGACCTTGCGAAACGACCGCAATATCCTTCACCCGGAGTGGGGTGCCATTCTTGGTTATGATCACCGTGCGTTCGATGTCCTGGGCACGGTCGACCAATCCGACGGAGCGCACATTGATCTCTTGCAGACCAGCCTGTATGAAGCTTCCGCCTGCGTTGACGTTGTTGTTGGTGAGCTGTTGCTCGACCTGGGCGAGGCTCAAGCCGTAAGCGACCAGTTTGTTTGGGTCAACGCGAACCTGGTATTCGCGCGTGGGGCCACCGAAACTGGCTACGTCGACAATGTTGGGCACAGCTTTGAAGTTCTTTTCGATAACCCAGTCTTCAATAGACTTCAGCTCCATCGGGTCATATGCCGGATTGGTGCTATGCAGCGTGAAAAAATAGATTTGGCCGACTGGGCTCCAGTCCGTGCCCATTTGCGGAACGATGCCTGGAGGCAAGGTGACTTGGCTCAGCCGCTCCAGAACCCGCTCCCGGTTCCAGTCGTTGTCTGATTCGTCGTCGAAGATTAGTTTCAGATCCGAGAGTCCGAAGAGCGAGAACGAACGCAGATGCACCACATGCGGGATGCCGTTCGTGGTGATTTCGAGTGGAATCGTGACTTGTTGCTCGATTTGTTCTGCCGAAATTCCGGGCCATTGAGTAATGATCTCAACGTAGTTGTCTGCTACGTCGGGATAAGCCTCAATGGGCAGCCGCTCGAACGAAACAATCCCTCCGGCGAAGAGGATCAACACCAGAGCCAAGACAAGCAGGCGATTGTTGAGAGCAAAATCAACGACTCGGCGAATCATTCATTGCTCCAAGGTGTTTTGCAGCGGAAGAGCATTCGAGACCACTTGATCTCCGGGTTTGACACCCGAAATAACTTCTTGCAGGTTTCCGGGAAGCATGTTTCCCGTAACCACTTCAAGGCGTTTGAAATGCCCTGTGCTCACTGGCGTGTATACCCACTCGCGATCATGCAAGTGCAGGATGGCGGTGGCGGGAACTGCAACCCACGGTTCCGGTTGCTTACCGTGGAAGGTCGCAGTGACGAACATCCCAACCCGCATCATTCCAGGGTTGGCGACTTCGAGGCGAACCTTGGCAGTGCGGATGTTGGGATCGAGAACTGGCAAGATGTTATCGATCCGTCCTTTAAACACCCTGTTGGGATAGGCGTTCAGGTGGATATCCGCATACCCGCCGACGTGTACGGCGTCGAGATCATTTTCGTAAACGTCACAGATGATCCAGACAGAGGACAAATCAGAAATGGTGAAAGGATTGGGAGAACCCAATCCTTGTACTCCCGACGCGTTTGTGACTTGCTGGTCGGTGATCACGCCGGAGATAGGGGCGAGGATATCGACGATCCCCGATGGATGATCCTTGTCGACGCCGATAAGCCGCAATTGTTCAGTTGCGGTATCAAGATCGACTTTGGCATCCTGTTCAGTGTCTTCACCTTGTTCGAGGGCACTCTTTGCGATAGCGCCCTTCTCGTAAAGAATCTGCTCTCTTTCGAGCTGCTGACGGGCCAACCGCTCATCGTTCACGGACTTCAAATACGTCTGGTAAGCCCCAGACACATCGTTGCTCCGAACTCTCAGCAACAACTGGCCTTTCTTCACTGCGTCGCCTAGCCTGGCCTTGATTTCCACAACTCGTCCTGCGGCTAACGAGATCACGGGAACGGCGCGCGCGATATCGGGCTGCACCACGCCGGTTACATTCAGCGCAGGTGCCGCTATATGCTCGACCGCCACCACCAGTGGGAATTGTTCCGGGTGATCCACTTTGAAGTTGTTGGCGTCCAAGTCAGGCTCGACGGTTGCCCGAGGTGGGGCCTCGGCCTTCGGATCCCCTTTTGTTTCGCCGCAACCAAGAAGGAGTAAGCTCAAGGGCAAACAAAGGGTTGCGGCCAAGAACAGGCCGGCAAATCTGGTTTTCATTGGATCACCTCCCTGCCCACGGCCATATTCAATTGAGCTGCAGCCGTCAAGTACGAGCCGATCAAGTTCACGTAGCTGAGTTGCACCGTGCGGTATTCACTTTGCGCGTTCAAGAAATCGAGCACCGAGGCGCCGCCATGCTGATAGGAAAAGAAAATCGTGTCTCGTACTCGTGTCGCCCGCTGCAGATATTTCGCCTTGTACGGTTGAAGCAGAATCACGTTACTTTCGAGTGTGGCGTAGCCGGAGTCGACGTCGCTGAGCACCCCTGTTTCGGCGGCATCGCGCATTCTTTCATTGCGTGTGACATCAAGTTGCGTGCGCAGTTTCTCTCCCTGGTTGCGGTCGAAAATTCGCAATGGGATGGTGACACTGACGCCGAGTGTATTTATGCCAAACGGGTTATTGTTGGATGAGTTGTGGGTGTACCATGCGCTCAAGGTCGGATCGGTCGAGCCGTTGGCAACCGCAAGCTTGTGATCCGTTTGGGCTTTGTCCACGGCTTCGACGGCTGCCTTCAAGTCTGGCCGCGTGTCCAGGGCGATCTTCCGGTACTCGTCGCGAGCCATGAGTTGGTTGCTGAAATCGAACGGACCGGCTACATCAAATTGTTCGATCGGCGTTCGATCGTTTAGCAGCGTCAGCAACTCGATTTTCGCCGTGCGCAGACTGACCGCGGCGGTTTGCGCGTCGGATTCATACTGCACGCGCTGCAGTTCCAATCGGTCGAGATCGATTTGTGCGATGTCGCCAGCGTTGAAGCGATCTCTGATCTGGAGCACGTGGTCGTAGTAGACAAGGTTGTCATTTGCGAGTTGCAGCACAGCTCTCGCCTGCAACGTTGACACAAATGCGCCGCGCAAGTTGAAGAGCAGCGTTCTCTCCAAGTCAGCATGACTCGACTCGGCAATCAACGTCCCCTTTTTTGCGCTCTCTAGGCGTAACTCTCGCTTGTGCTGCCGTTCGCGCAGATAGCTGAGGCTAGGCGACTCGAACGTGCCAGCGAACGGTCGCCAGACGCCTTTCTCAGGAGCGATTTGGGTCCCGTCAGCCGAAAGAGCGAAAGTCGGGTTCGGGCGCAGGAAAGCGCTGATCTCCTGCGTCTTCGACTCGTCGATATTCAGCTTGTCTGCCAGCAATGTCGGATTTCTGGCTTCGAACTTGTCCCGAACCTGCTGCCAGGTAAGGCTCTGCTGTTGGGCGTGTGCGCTCTTTGCGAAAGAGCCTGCGATCAATAATGCTAGGAAAAAGCGCTTGACCGATCGCAAGATAGCCAGCTTTGCGGGAGCCATCCATACTACCGTGGCCGATCTGGCGATGCACGTGTCGTGCTTACGGGCTGCGGATGAATCGGGTTTGGCGGTCAGGAATGTCCCTTGCGCTACCGATGTTGGATGATGAAAGGTCATTCGATTTCAGCAACGCTCACGAAGGGGTCTGGAGTGATGGGGGGAGCTACAATCTCGTGCTTCCACTCCAGACCCCTTCGCCAGACTCCGCACCGACCAGAACGTCGGTACAACGCCTAAATTAGCGCGGGCTTCTTCGGGGTAGTGGGCGTAGTCCCTGCGGAGTCGATTGTTCCGACTCGACCCTTTCAATGCCTCGGAAGATGCTGTACTGGATGCGGCAGTGAGTATTGTGCAAGCCCTGTGTGCGAAGGGGAATCCTATCTTTGAGGCTCCAACGCTATCTTTCGGTCAGCCGGGAGCCTATCTTTTGGCTAGTTCTTGAGAAGGCAGTTTCGTGGCGCGCGAAGATAGCGCACCATTAGAGTAACCATGAAAGACCCACTGTCCATCTACGCACCGGTCAACCGGACCAGACTGATCGTTGTTGCCGGTCTCGTGATATCAGCGATCGCTGTGGTCGACTGGGCAACGAAACCCTACATCTCATTGGGATTCCTTTACCTGTTTCCCATCCTGATTCTCGGTGGGTTCCTGTCAAGGACTCGGATTTTAGGGGTTGCGCTGGTGTGTGCAGTTCTTCAGGAAGCATTCAGCAATTTGCCAGAAAATGAAGCTGTAGTCCGCTTGCTGTTTAGCTCAGCAGGATTTGTCGGTACGGGACTGTTTATTTCGGAGCTGATCCGCAATCGCCGAATTGCGATGACGCACGTCGAAGAACTCGAAGGGCAGATTAGGCTACGCGAGGACGCCGAGGAGCAATTGCGTTCCCTCGTCGAAAGCAGTCCAGCCGCGATCGTCACAATTGATTCGGGCGGCAACGTTATTTTGGCAAATGAGGCAGCTCAACAATTGCTCGCTCCTGAAGGGAAGCCCTTGCAAGGGCAGGAAATCAACTCTTATCTCCCAGCTTTGCAAACAGTGCTCAAGACTCAACCGCCGCGAGTATTTCGGACCGCTCTGCAGTGCACGGGGCAAAGGAGTGACGGCGAAGTCTTCCTGGCCGGTGTTTGGTTTTCCACCTACACTACGATATCTGGTTCGCGCCTGGCGGCCATCATTGTGGATCTTTCCGAGGATCTGCGGAATCGCGAGGATCTCAGCCTAGACCATCTATTGAAAAATACCAGAATCCTGATGGGTGCTGTGGCTCATGAAATCCGTAACCTTTGCGGTGCGGTGCTCGTTGTGCACAAAAACCTCTCCCGAGTTAAGGAGCTTGAGTCGAGCGAGGACTTCAGAGCTTTGGGGGGGTTGATTCAGAGCCTGGAAAGAGTGTCGGCACTGGAACTCGGCTCCACCGCGGCTCAGAATGGTGAGGTGGTTGAACTGAGATCTGTATTGGACGAATTCCGGATACTGATCGAAACCGCCTATCATGAGTCAATGATCGGAGTGCAGTGGGATATTGAGGAATCACTGCCTTTGGTTTGGGCCGACCGGTACGGACTGATGCAGGTTTTCTTAAACTTGTCCAAGAACAGCCAACGGGCCATGACCTCTGCCGGCAAGAAGCAACTTCGAATTTCTGCGCGAGAAGAGAAGGAGACGGTCGTAATTCGATTCGAAGACACAGGAACGGGTATTGCTTCGCCGGAAAATCTCTTTCGACCGTTTCTACGTGGCGCCGAGTCCACTGGTCTCGGCCTGTATGTTTCCCGCGCGATCATGCGCAGCTTTGGGGGCGAACTCGGCTACGAGCCAAGGCCGGAAGGTTGCTGCTTCGCTGTGGCGTTGCCCTTGCGGGCTGCGACGGAGGAGGCGGTAAGTGGCTGAAACTGCAGAAAAGATAATTCACATCTTGTTGTTGGACGATCATGCCCTGTTCCGGGAAAGTGTGGGTCGGCTCCTCGCGGGGGAGCCCGGATTCGACGTCGCTGCTCATTGCGGGACGATTAAAGAAGCTCTGCAAATCTTGAAGCAAAAATCCATCGACGTGGTACTCCTCGACTTCGATCTCGGCGAGCACGATGGCACGGAGTTTATCCGACCGGCAAAGGCACAAGGATTCAAGGGAAAGGTGTTGGTTGTGACTGCAGGTGTGGATCAAGATGCTGCAACGGAACTGATCCGCTCAGGGGTTTCCGGGGTCTTCCTGAAGCGTGAGTCTGTCGCTTTGCTTGAACAAGGAATCCGTGACGTAATGGCTGGCAAGGTGTGGCTGGACCAGGAGCAACTGCAGACCGCACTCAGGACTGAGGTCGGAACCCCACAGGACAATCGAACACGGCCATTCACCGAACGAGAACAGCACGTGCTCTCCTGCGTGTTCGAGGGTCTTGCGAACAAAGAAATTTCGACGCGAATCGGAGTGTCGGAGAGCTCGGTCAAAGCCACACTTCAGCAACTCTTTTCCAAGACTGGAGTCCGGACGCGCAGTCAATTGGTGCGTATCGTCTTGGAACAACATCGGGATCAGCTCTAGTGCGGCAAGCCGCGGGCATCTGGCGTGATTTGAGCCCTCGCCATGAGAACGTTCTTTTCGCATCGGAGTCAGGTTCGCTGTCATTTGAACGCCTGGCAACACGTGCCGCAGCCGCGGTTGAATTGGGATAGGAGCTGGGTTAACACCTATCCCAAACCCTGTCCAAGGTGAGGCGAACACGACCACTCGCCCGGCGTCGGCGGTTCAACTCTGTTCCTGGCTATCACACTTCAAAACTGAGCAAATTGGCGGTCCAGAAACGAGGGTTCAAGGGTTTCTTTTTCCGCTCAGCGGGCAGATTCAGAATCCCAGGTAATGGCCCACCGCGAGTTCGCAGTGTGCAAGAATCTTTCTTAAACTTGGGCGACTGGAAAAAGGGCCAGGTCTGGCAGGTGGGCGGTCAGAACGAGAGTTCGAAAATCGTCTGCTAGGTCCGACCAACACACGATTACTGTCGCTAAGGAGTTGTTTGTCCCTATAGTGCTACAGGACAGCTCGAGTCCCGTGAGGGAGTATGCCTTCGCCTGAACAAACGCGCCTTGGTACTGGGCAAGCAACCGCCTCATTGCCTAGAGATGGTCCAACGGCGAAGAACACCAAGACCCAAGAATTGTTTTCTTCATCAGAAGATCCACCGAACGTGGTGTTTGCACGAATCGCTTAAATCCGGATTGCAGTGCGCATGAAAGATATGAGCCCCGATTCCGATTCCCAGCGCTGATCCTGCAAACATGTCCGACGACCAGTGATCCCGGGCCATGAACCGGGTGACAGTCACGATGGTTGCTGCCGAGTAGGCCAGCGCCTGCACCCACTTTTGCGGATATTCGTGTGACACTACCGTCGCCATCGCGAAGGTGAACATAGCGTGTCCACCGGGAAATGAAGTGTTGATGTTGTGGTGCTTCCAAAAATCTCCATTCCCGTTTCCTTCGCCCGGGCGTTGCCGTGCCGCCAGTAACTGCATCGGTGTGTAGATCAGGAATGTGTTAACCAACGTTTCCAATTCCAGCACTCCCGTTTCCTTGGCGTGCTGATGATCGCCCTTGATACCCCATATCCACACTCCACCCAACGTCGCTCCCAGCCCCGCGATCGCAACGTCGGAAGTGGCTTGATAAAACGTGTAATGTGCATTGCCGATGTGTTTCTCAATGTTCCGGTCCGTGGCCAAAAGCGCTGCCGTTCCTCCCAGCACCAGTGCGTCCCACTTAAAGTTGGAAGGCTTGAAGGGAGCTCGATAAAGCTCCTTCTGGTCCTCCAAGGTTCTCTTCACAGAGCGCATTACCAGTCCTTGATGATCCGACTCCTGTGTTTGAATCTGCGGCTGCGGCGAGCTTTCCGTCGCGTCTTGCGCAGCCGAGTCTTCTCCCCTTGCGTCTCGTTCAAACATCCCGGGAGGCAGAGTAGAGATGTCGAAACTTCCGCCCGCAGGGATCTGAAATGTGTCTTCTACCGGGGAGGGCAAAGATGGCAAGGCTTCGAATGACTCCGTTTGGCAACGGGCGCTGTCGGGAAACAGCGTGCACGCGAATAACAGCAGCAGAATTGTATAAATATCGTTCCGACGTGGATGCAAGCGTCACTCCCCGTACGTGTCTCAGCCCAACTTGGATGCTTAGAAAAGGTTGACGGCTTTGTTGCTTGCACTTTATTCACGCATCTCAAGTTTGGGTCTCGGGTGCGCCCGGGCTCAGGTAAATCCTGTACGCGTGATCTCATGCCGACGGCCAGCATATCGAAGATGTCTCGGATCGGGTTCATCAACTTCGTACTCCGGCCTCTGCCCCGAGACATCTCCGATCAAGCCTAGCGACAACCCAGAAGTTAAGACTTGGATCGGGTTCGGAAATCGTCTGCCAGAGTGTAACCATTCGGCATAATTCAGTCTTAAACCGCTGAAAAGGGTTAGTTCAAAAATACCGGGGTTAAGCAGAAAAGTTCGAAAGTCGTCTGCTAGGGCCGACCACTACATTTAAAATCTTCACACAAGGCGTCCCCTTCCTTGCGATGTTTTTTGCGCGGATGCCAAGGATTACTGTTTTAGACTCTACGGTGGCTTGCCCGAAGGACTCCAGGAGACCGGATATGAAAACGCTAGTCATCCCAGTATTTCTTGGCCTTTCCGCCCTCATGCTTGCGGGATGCGGAACGCCGGAAAAAAACACAAGCCCCAATAGCAACGTCGACAATAGCAAGACGACCGCGGCGGCGCCGACTGGTGACGCCATGCTCGCACTCGACAAGCAGGCTAATGAAGCCTATATCAAGAGTGATTCGAAGTTCTTCGAGCGAATGCTCAGCGACAAGTTCGTTATGCGCGAAGCCGGCCAGCAAATGGACAAGGCGGCGGTTATCAGGATGATCTCCGGCAATAAGTGCGATGTCAAAGACTGGAAGCTTGAAGACCCGCAGATGGGCAAGATCGATGCGGACACCTACGTGCTTAGCTATAAAGGAACGTTTGACGGAAGCTGCACCGCCCCGGACGGGAAGTCGATGAAGGTCCCAAGCCCGATCCGTGCTGCGACTGTTTGGGCTCGAACCGGCGACACGTGGCGGGCGGCGTTCCACGGCGAAAATCCGATTTTCGATCCTAAGAACCCGCCGCCCGCAAAGGCCGGGGGTAACAAGGAGAAGCCGACGAAGGACAAAGCCCCGACAAAGCCAGCCGCCGACCCAAGCACTGCCGCTATGATGGCGATTGAAAAGAGCGTCTGGGAAGCCTGGAAAGCAAAGGACGCCGCGAAGCTCGAAGACCTGACGACAAAGGACCTTTCGTTCCAAAACATATTCGGCACATATTTTGCCAACAAGGTGGACACGATAAAAGACTGGACCTCGGCAAGATGCGACATCAAAAGCGTCAGCGTAACAGACGGTGTAGGCACATTGCTCTCGCCGACCGTTGGCATCCTCAGCCGTAAGGGAACCGCCGAGGGAACGTGCGACGGTCAAAAGCTCACGTCGGTGCTGTTGTATGGCACGTCGTTTTATGTAAAAGATGGCGACTCGTGGAAGCTGGCGTTCAGCCTGAATCGCCTTGATTAGATAACGCAAGAGGGAGCGGAGAAACCGTAGCCGTCAGCGGCCCCGTGGCAGAGCTGGTGCGTCATTTCTGAGCTGAAGGTCCTAGCTCCTCGTATACATGCCTTGATTTCAGGCCGCGTGCTGCAGAAAAGTTCGAAAATCGTCTGCCAGGGCCGACCAATCAACAAGTTAAGAGCAATTTCCTCTAATTCAGGGGCTCATTGACCCCTCGCCTTGGAGGAGCATGCTGCCCAAATTCGAGCAGTTTATTCGTGAACGTCAATACCTTCACAATGTCACCCTTCAGCCGTCTCTTGGCATAAGCACAACCTGAAGTGGTTGCCGTCAGAATTTCCAAAGCGAGCTACAAACAAATCTGGAGCCTGCACCTCAGGCAGCACTTTGGTGACATGACGTTGCAGAGTTACAGGAGGCACGTCGGCTCCCAGTTCGCACGTAGCCTCAATTACCTCGACTCGAAGCTGCATGCCAAGAAGGGTTCGTAAAGTCTGATTACGGAAAAAAAGTGGGACAAGTGCAACGGCGTCTGCAAGGATTGATTCCTGCCACACCCGCCACACGATCTTAGAGACTGATCCTTAGAAGGAGAGCCTGGCTAGCTCTAAAAGAGGGTTTTGAGGGGGTCTGACGGGTTTACAGGATAGAGGTCTAGAAAAGGGTTTTATGTGGTCTGAATGGTTTTAGATGATAAGAGGGTTTGTAAAATGGTTTTAGGGGGATCTGAATGGTTTTAGAGGATAGGAGGTCCAGATAATGGTTTTAAGTGAATCAAAAGTGTTTTAGACAGCAATACTCCTATAAAATTGTTTTAGACAAGAAGACTCGTACAAATTGATTTAAGAGGTATAGATGGTTTAAACGATAATACCTCTAGAAAAATGGTTTTAAGGGACTCTGAAAGAGACTTTACGAATGATGTCGACTAACGAGGTAGGCATGGGGAACACTACTTTATCGAGTGCCGCATTGCCACCGAATGGCTCAGTGATCGGTCTTCACTGGCTGATCAAAGAACTCGGACTTCGAATCCCCAACCCAGCAGTCAGATCCGAAATAGCAGGTTCCCGCAGAACAATTATCGGTGAAGGGAGCATTCTAGAGCAGTACCCTCGGCAGTATGCACCTGAAGATCTTATTGGACACATTCGCTTTGCCTTACGTTATGAACCGGTTTTCCTCGCTGTTTTCAAGGCAGCATTCAGAAGCCTCGATTGCCAAACGATTGAGAACTGGGTGCGACGTGAGCCAACCGGGATATACGCTCGCAAAGCGTGGTACCTGTACGAAGGCTTAACCGGCAATATCCTAGACATCCCAGACTTAAAGGTTAGTACCTTCGTTGACCTGCTGGATCCGAGAAGTCACGTGGTAGGCCCATCCAAGCAGGTTAGACGACAACGGGTCAATGACAATCTTCTCGGTGATTTTCGCTACTCACCGATCGTGCGAAAAACGGCGTCTCTCCAGCAGTTTCGTACGCTAGATCTCTCTACTCGCAGCAAAGAGCTCGTCGAGAGCGTCGACCCCGTGGCTCTCGCCCGTGCCGTCAACTACCTGTACATGGCCGAAACGAGATCATCATTTGCGATAGAAGGCGAGACTCCAAGCCCAGATCGTGCTGAGAGATTCGTGGCGGCTTTGCAGAACGCAAGCCAGTTTAATAGCAACCGCAAACAGTCATTTGTCGAGCTTCAGAACCTCATCGTGGATCAAAGGTATGCTCAGAACGACTGGCGGAGCAACCAAAACTATGTAGGCTCTCTCCGACGCAATTTTGAACAGTATGTACATTATGTTTCTCCAAGACCTGCCGATGTTCCGGGTTTAATGGACGGTTGGATGAATATGGCCAGCCGTCTCGAAAGCGTGAAGGCAATTGATCCGGTATGTGCTGCCGCCACAGAGTCTTTTGGGTTTGTTTATATCCACCCCTTCGAAGACGGTAATGGACGTATTCACCGCTTTCTCGTACACCATGTCCTTGCCAAGTTAGGGTTTACGCCCACTGGAGTGATTTTCCCAATCTCAGCTGCGATGCTTCGTGACCGCGGTCGCTATGTCAATGTGTTGGACACAGTGTCAAAGTCAATCCGCTCTTTCGTACAATTTACGTTGGATGATGATGGACGCATGACCGTCACAAACGAGACAGCGGATCTATATCGCTATTTGGATGTTACCGCCCATGCCGAGTATTTGTATTCGTGTATCGACCAAACGATACAAAAGGATCTCCGTGAGGAATTAGATTTCCTCGGGTTCTTCGACGAGGCACTCAAAGCGACGATAAACGTCGTAGACATGCCGGACGGGAAAGCCGCGCTGCTCGTCAAGCTAATTCACCAAAACGACGGTCGACTATCAAAAGCTAAGAGAGCACTCTTTTCTGAACTCACGGATGATGAGATCTCCCAAATTGAGGAGGCAATCCGAAAGGCTTCAGCTCGGATCTAGTCATAACCGTTTTCAGATGCCACAGCCCTGAACTCATTGAATTAAGCCTGAAGAGGCGTAAGCGTCCGGTTGTGACCGTCTGGACAAGTAGGCAGTGGGAAGTCATTCCTCGGGAGTAGACACTTCGGATAGGTGTCCACTTGGAGCGGAGATGGACACTTCCCGGCAAGTTGCAGATGGGATCACGAGTAAGAGTGGGTCGTTGGGTGCGGCCCCACGGCAGCGGCGCAGTATCGCGGAGAAACGGCGGATTGTCGAAGAGACGTTGGTGGAAGGCACGTCGGTAGCGCGAGTGGCGCGGGCGCAGGGCATCAACGCGAACCAGGTCGGCCGAATTGCCGAAACCACAGACGGGTACGAGATCGACGACAACGCCGCCGAGCGCTCTTTGCGTGGCGTGGCCCTGGGGCGCAAGAACTACTTGTTCGCGGGATCGGATGTGGGCGGCGAGCGGGCGGCAGCCATCTACAGCCTGATCGGTTCGGCGAAACTCAACGGCCTCGATTCCGAAGCCTATCTGCGCGAAGTGCTCACCCGCATCGCCGACCATCCCATCAACCGCATTGAGGAGCTGCTTCCGTGGAATCTCGTCGCCAGCGTTCCGCCAGAACCCACAGCGTGAAAAAGAAAACCAAGGCGGAGAGTGCCGTGGCCGCCCTATCGCTTCCCAACATCGCGCAGTTGATCGACGACGGCGAGATCACCATCGGCATGCTGCGCCCGGTCGGTTGCGTCGCCACCGCCGCCGATGAAGACTGCAATTACGCCATGCTGGTGCGCCGCCGTGGAGAAAGTTTGTTCCAGTTGCTCACCCGCCTCGACCAAGCTATCGACAAAGCGCTCACCCTGGGTATCTTCACCGATGAGATCAATGGCTGATCCCTAGCTCCAAGTGTCCACCTCCGTCCTCGGGGACACTTAAAACCCACCCTTGTCAACACGGTCTATTTCGGACGGTTAAGAAGAGGCGTAGAGAAGCTTGCCTTCACCGGAATACGAATCAGACCGTGTTGAAAGACTGCACTCCTGCTGATGCAGATCAGGTGAAAAGCATTCTCCCGAGCACAGCGTCAATTGTGTAGCGAACCGCTGCTCTTGTGGCTTGGAGTTCTTCCATCACATCGCATGCTCCTCAGTGGTTACCCCAAAACCGGCCAATGGTGGTCAGGGCAAAACCGGCCAACGGGAAGAGGCGGGGGACTCAGTTGTTCTACCCTGCAGCCTGCTGTGGAGGCAAGTCCATTTTCGTGCGCCAATTCCGAGGACCACATTTGAGTACATGACCATGATGGAGAAGACGATCGAGCATGGCGGTAACGGCGGCGCTATCGCCAACGGACAAAGTGGCAGGGCAAACTGAACGGAACGGCGGGAGCGCAGGCACGCTGGAGCCTGCGGTGAAGCACGGTTCGGCGGTTCAGGGCACGTCGTAGATGAGCCAGATGGAGAAGAATCGAGCATGGCGGTAACGGCGGCGCTATCTCCCAGTAACTTGCCCCAATCTTCAACGGGACGATTCGAGGTCAACAGCGCGGTTGTCCAACCTCCTACATGCTTTTTCCATCGAGGCGGTTGACCTCAGGTTCTTGACATACATAGAACCACAATGTATAAGGCTTCTACGTATGGACATGAGTAAGGACTTGGTTGCTGCTTCTGCCACGCCGCTCGTGCTCGCCATCCTTGCCGAAGGCGACAGTTACGGTTACGCCATCATCAAGCGAGTGACCGAGTTGTCTGGCGGGCACCTGCAGTGGACTGACGGCATGCTGTATCCCGTGCTGCACCGGCTTGAGCGCCAAGGACATGTTGCGGCGAAGTGGTCCGCCTCCGAGAACGGCCGCAGGCGTAGGTACTACCGGATCACTAGAGAAGGCCGGGCGCAGCTCGCAGCCCAGCGGCAGCAGTGGCAGGTGGTGGACGGTACTCTGCGGGGTATCTGGATGAAGGAGTGCACGACATGACGACCTTCGCCGATCAACCGCTCGAAGAGCAAATCGCGCAGTGGCGTTCGTACGTATGCCGCCGGCAGGGTCTTCACGGTCCCGACGTGGAGGAGCTCGAGGCACATCTGCGCGATCAGCTGGCGGCGCTCACCGAGGCCGGTCTGACAGGGGATGAAGCATTCCTGGTCGCGGTCAAGCGCATGGGCAATCTCGATGCGCTGTCGCGCGAGTTCGCACGCGCGCATTCCGAGCGACTGTGGAAGCAGTTGGTCATGGCTCCCGACGCTGATGAGCCGGCGAACACGTCATACGCCGAGACGCTGGTCGTCCTGGGTCTTGCCGTGGCCGCGGCGTTGGCCATCAAGTTGCCGGCACTGTTCGGTATTCGGCTCAGCCCTGATGACGAACTGCCGCCGTTCTACGTCCGGAACGCCAGCCTGTTCGTCTTCCCGCTGCTTACCCTCTACTTCGTGTGGAAGCGTGGGTTGAACTTCGTCAGCGGTCTCTGGCTGGCGCTGCTGTTCGCGGCCGGGGCTGTGTTCGCCAACGTCTACTCCTTCCGCACGCGCGGCGACACTGAGGTGCTGACCGCTCTGCACCTGCCAATCGCCCTATGGCTGGCCGTCGGCTTCGCGTACGTCCGAGGCCGCTGGTTCGCCGACGGTGGGCGCATGAACTTCGTGCGGTTCTCGGGCGAGTTGGTCATCTACTACGTGCTCATCGCGCTCGGCGGGGGCGTCCTCACCGGCTTTACGTTCATGATGTTCGCCGCCATCGACATGAATGCCGCGTGGTTCGTAGGGGGCTGGCTGATCCCGTGCGGGGCGACGGGGGCCGTCATCATCGGATCCTGGCTCGTGGAGGCGAAGCAAAGTGTCATCGAGAACATGGCACCGGTGCTGACCAGGCTGTTCACGCCGCTGTTCACGGTTCTGCTACTGGTGTTTCTGGCCACGATGGCGTGGACAGGCAGCCCCATCAACGTGAAGCGGGAGGTACTTATCGGCTTCGACCTGCTGCTGGTGCTGGTCGTTGGGCTGGTGCTCTACGCCGCCTCCGCGCGCGACCCGCAGGCGCCGCCCGACTTCTTCGACGGCCTGCAGCTGCTGCTCGTGGTCAGCGCACTCGTGGTCGATGGGGTGGCGCTCGCGGCGATCGCAGCCCGCATCTCCGAGTTTGGCTTCACTCCCAACCGAGTGGCGGCTCTTGGCGAGAATCTCATTCTGCTCGTCAACCTGGCGTGGTCGGCGTGGCTCTATGCGTGCTTCCTGCGTCACCGGGGCTCGTTTGCCGTTCTGGAGCGATGGCAGATCGCCTATCTGCCCGTGTACTCCGTATGGGCGGCACTGGTGGTTGTCATGTTCCCGCCCGTGTTCGGCTACCGTTGATGCACCCTCGCGAGCACTGCACCGGCGGATAGTCCTGACTAGAAGTGCAGCCAGTTGACCGTTGAACCATCGAAGCAGGCCGAAGGTTGTTCCAAGAGGATCATCGCCATCCGGAAGATAAGACTTGGCGCGGGTTCGGAAATCGTCTGCAGAGGGTAACCATTCGGCATATTCAGTCTTAAACAGCTGAAAGGGTTAGTTCAAAATATCGGGGTTAAACAGAAAAGTTCGAAAATCGTCTGCTAGGGCCGACCAACACAAATCAAGACTCCGCGGTCGGGGGCCCTGTGTTCATTCGCTGTATTGATGGTGTTCGCTCGTTGCGGTCTATTTCTCTACATAGTCGGTGCGAAATTTTTCGGCGCCGCTTAGCTGGACGATGACGGCAGTTTCCCTCGCCGCGGCGAAATGAGGGAGGCCAGCCGGAATCAGAACAAAACTGCCCGCGGGGTAGCCCTCCAGCTTTGCCGGATCGTACTTATCTCCCACGCTGACATACCAAGTACCGTCGATTACCGTAACCAGCTCGTCCTGCGGGTGAGTGTGGGCGGCGACATGCTTCCCGGCAGGTATCATGACGCGGTCGATCCACGGCCCCCCCAGGTTGGAATCGCCATATAGCTGCGCCCGCTGCCGGCCATCGGTGTAATAGGTCGGCGTGAACCAACGCACTTGCGCCGGCATGACTCCGACAATATCCTTTTGGCCCTTTTGACCCCTGATTGGCGCGGACGTGATCACCACCAGAACGATGAGTGTTGCGGTAAGAAATGTCCTCCTCATACCTCTCCCCCATTGTCACTGCCATTCTAGTGCCGCTGTAGTCGCAATCGAACGAAGGCTGAACGGCGGGTATTGCTTGTGACGCTGCGACAGGCGATGTGGCGGTCGCCTCCAACGCCCCGGCATGGGTTGCCAGCCGGCTCGAACTTGTGTCTTGATCGTCGCAACTCGGAAGATAAAACTTGGCCTTAACCATTCGTTATGATTCAGTCTCGAACAGCTGAAAGTGCTAGTTCAAAAATATCGGGCTCAGCAGAAAAGCTCGAAAATCATCTGCTAGGGCCGACCAATAACTTCACTCTGTTTCTTCAGGCACATGCAAGCCCATCTCCTGGATTTGATTGTGGCGCAACGTCGCCCCTCATGGAGTCGACGTTTTCTCCGAGGGCCAGGACCAGTTCTTGAACCGTGCCCGCAGTTGGGACTTAAGGAGCTTGCCTGTCGAAGTGTGGGGTAATTCGGCCACGAAGATGAAGTCGTCGGGCAGTTGCCATTTGGCGAACTTCTCAGCCAGAAAGCAGCGCAGCTCGTCGGGAGTAATCTGCGCATCGTCTTGTACAACAACTACGGCTAGCGGTCGTTCCACCCACTTGGCGTGACGGATAGCTACGACAGCCGCCTCTTTCACGGCGGGGTGGCCGACCAGTGTGTTCTCCAAGTCAACCGAACTAATCCATTCTCCCCCGGACTTGATGAGATCCTTAGTGCGATCGGTGATCTTCATGTAGCCTTCCGAATCGATGGTGACCACATCACCCGTCCGCAGCCAATCGTCCGCTGACCACCGATGGCGTTCTTCCGGAAGGTTGTAGTAGCTCGCGGCGATGAAGGGGCCTCGGATTTCCAATTCGCCGGGAGTCTCGCCATCCCACGGAACTTCGCCGTCATCGCCGATGGCTCGGATCTCGATGAACGGAGAAGGCAGCCCTTGTCGCGCGCGCAATTCAAATTTCCGCTCTTCCGGCCAGTTTTCCATGTGGGGTTTCAAGGTGCATACGGTCGCGATGGGAGTGGTTTCCGTCATGCCCCAGGGCTGGATTACTCGCACTCCGAACTTCTCAAAGCGGCGGAAAAGACTTTCCGGCGCCGCCGATCCCGCCACGATCACCCTCAAGCCGGGCGCGATCTGCCAGCGTTGTGGCTGTCGCTCGAGAACATCAATCACGCCCAGCCAGATCGTGGGAACACCTCCGGTCAATGTGACTCGCTCCTGCGAGAGGAGATCAAGCAGGTGTTCGGCCTGCAGGTTTGGTCCCGGCAGTACCAACTTGCTGCCGTTCATAACCCCTGCATACGGCAGTCCCCAGGCGTTGGCGTGAAACATGGACATAGCCGGCAGCACGCAATCGCAGCGCGAAATCGAAAAGTTATCGGGCAACGAAATGGAGTAAGAGTGAAGCGCCAGTGCCCGGTGGGAATAGGCGACGCCTTTTGGCTTTCCAGTAGTACCCGAGGTGTAGCACATGGCCGCGGCATCATGTTCGTCGAGTTCGGGATAAGTCGGATCGCCGCTGCTTCTATTCAGGAGGGACTCGTAGTTTTCGTACCCGTGAGGCACAGGGTGGCCGCTGAAAGGTACGACGAAGACGCGCTGGAGGCGCACCTTGTCCCGTACTTTTTCGTAAAGAGGAAGCAGCACATCGTCCACGATCAACCAGCGGTCTTCGGCGTCGTTGATGATATGGGCCAATTCATCAGGATGCAGCCGCAGATTCAACGTGTGTAAGACGCCTCCGACAGAGGGGACGCCGAAATACGCTTCAAGATGAACGTGGTGATTCCACATCAGAGTGGCAACACGATCGCCACGATGCAGACCCAAAGCCTGCAACGCCGCTGCCAGTGCGCGGGCTCGCCGATGCATTTCTCGGTAGGTGTAGCGGTGGATCGAATTGTCGGGCCGACTGGAAACAATCTCAACGGTAGGGAACAGTTTCCCGGCCCGCTCCAGCAGGGGAGCGAGCGTAAGCGGAAACTGCATCATGGTTCCCCGCATGCGGATCACCCCATTCCGAAGCTCGCGGAAGCCGTTGGGGATTCTACCCCGAGCGGGCCGAACATAGAAGAGAACGGGGCCACAGGGCTTGGGAAATCTGCGCATGAAGGGTGGCCCGCCTTTGAGAATGAACCGGCAGAGGATCTTGGTTGCACAGAACCCTGAGCAGTGGGAGCGAAATGAAAGGTGAGGCTTCGGACCACTGTCCGAAAAACCGGAAGCTAAGCACTCACTCCGGTTCGAAAATCGTCGGTCAGGGCCTGACCATTTGCATCAGCTTAGTCCTAAACCGCTGAAGTCCTTAGTTCAAAACTGCGCCACCCAACAGGGGGCCATTGACTTACGCGGTCCGTCGCGCAGTTCAAGATCGCTGATCTGAGCAATCGATTCCGATCCACTGAATGCCTCGTAACACATAGAGAATGCGACTTGTTGTAGCAAATCGGCACCGCTAGTTGACCGCCGAGCGGAACAATCATAGGATGCGCGACATGGCGTCGCTTCCTGTCCAAATTGGCCAGGTTATTGGTCACTATCGAGTCATCGAGCAAATCGGCGCTGGAGCGATGGGCGTTGTATATCGAGCTTGGGACGAGCGGTTGCAACGCGATGTCGCCCTCAAAGTACTCGCCTTGGGATTAGCGGCCGATGCTTCGGCGAGAAAGCGATTTCGCAATGAAGCTCTCTGTCTTAGTCGCCTGAACCATCCCAACATTGAGCAAGTGTTCGATTTCCATTCAGAACTTGGGATCGACTATCTGGTCATGGAATACGTCCCCGGCATGTCGCTTGATGAGCGACTGCTGCAGGGCGCTTTTCCGGAGCAACAAGCGATCAATATCGGCGGACAGCTTGCACGTGGACTTATCGCGGCGCATGGTCAGAGAATCGTTCATCGTGATTTGAAGCCGGGCAATCTGCGTCTTACTCCTGAAAACCTGCTGAAAATCTTAGACTTCGGATTGGCCCAATTGTTTTTAACTCCCGCACAAGCGGCCGACGCTGAGACACTGACTCGACTTTACGGTTTTGGCGGGACTCTTCCATACATGGCTCCGGAACAATTTCTGGGAGGCGAGCCTAGCGTTCAGTCCGATCTGTATTCGGCAGGCGCGGTCATTTACGAATTGCTGACGGCACGGAGACTCTTTTCACAGCGCGGATCAGATTTCATGAGCGCGAAACTTAACAATAAACTTCCCAAACCCGATGAATTGAGGAAGCAGGTCTCACCTTCACTCGTCCCGGTGATATTGAAGTGCCTGGAAACAGACCCGGACCGGCGATATCAATCAGCGACCGATCTCCTTGGGGATCTGCGGCAACTGGAGGAGAGGGCCCACTCCAGTTCAAGGTTGCCCCCTCCCGGCTGGTCCGTTGCGAGCCCCAAGCGGACAGCGTTAGTGATCGGCTTCGTTTTCTCGGTTGCTTTGTTAACGCTGTTTTTCTTCTTTCGAGATGCGATCTCTCGTCGGTTCGTTCGCCAGCCGATTGTCCCCGCTCATAAGCTCATAGTTGTTCTTCCATTTCGAATAGACGGCGCGCTCTCCGACGACAAGGCCTTGTACGACGGATTAACCGACATCGTTACCAATCACTTGATGCGGCTGACCGCCGCACAATCTGTGGCAATCGTGCCGGCTGGTGAAGTTTCCGCAATCCACGTGAGGACCATAGAGGAAGCGAGAAAAGAACTGGGCGCGAGCCTTGTGATTGATGGAAGCGTGCAAAGTCGGGGCGGCGAATTACGAGTGGATCTGGGACTATCCGACGCGACTACCCGACGGCAATTGCGCGCTGAATCAATTAGCGGGCAGCCTTCCGATTTCAAGGTTTTCCAGGAACGAATCGTGAATGCAGCTTTGAGCATGCTGGAATTAGAGTTACATGCCGGACCGTCTCAAGCGACTACCAGCAGCGACGCATTCGTCGCGTTTACACGTGGGCTGGGATATTTCTCAAAAACCGCACCCGAAAATGCTGATAGCGCTATCTTTCAGCTGACGAGAGCGTTGCAGCTGGACCCCGGATATGCAGAAGCGTATGCATGGGTAGGACGTGCCTATGAACGAAAGTACGAGCTGACCAAGGACAAGCAGTGGGTTTCAAAGTTGTCTGACGCCTGCGAGCAGTCGCTCAAACTCCGTCCTGATCTTATTGAGGGGCACATTTGCAAGGGTATTTGGCACAACATAACCGGGCGGTACCAGGACGCAGCATCCGACTTCCTGCTGGCTCTCGATGCTGACCCGACAAACGATGACGCCTACCAGTATTTGGCGTCTGCGTACGAGCAGCTTGGGCGGCTTGCACTCGCCGAGAGAACGATCCAAAAGGCGATCGCATTGCGACCCGAGAACCCCCAGGGATACACCCGCCTCGGAGCTCTATATGCGCGTGAAGCGCAGTACGACAGTGCAGCACATCAGTTCGAGAAGGCCCTTTCGTTGGCTCCCGATCGAGCGCAGGATTGGTCGAGTTTAGGCGGTGTGTACTTGGTAGGCGGCAAATATCCCGAGGCCGAAAGCGCTTTGCTGCGAGCGATCAACATGCAGCCTTCATACGAGGCGTATTCAAACCTGGGACAAGCGTATTTCTTCCAGCGGAGATTCGAAGAGGCGATTGAGTCTTTTGAGGAGTCGGTTGCTCTTGGTGGCAGCCAGTTCCAGGCCTATGGCAATCTGGCGCGGGCATACTATTGGTATCCACGCACCAAACGGAAAGCAGAGCCCACTCTTGTCAAGGCGATCGACATAGCAGAAGAAGACCTGCGGGTGAACCCTCAGAACGCCGACGTGCACACGTCACTGGCAGAATACTTCGCTATGTTAGGGAATCGGCCGCAAGCCATCGTGCACTTGCAGGCGGCCTTGCGCTCCCGTCCGAATGATCCGGAAACCGAGTATTTCGCCGCAAAGACTTACAATGTTCTCGGAGACCGAGATCAGTCGCTGGCCTGGCTCGATAAGGCGGTAGATGCAGGCTATTCCGCCGCTGAAATAACCCACACCGTCGAACTCGATTCTCTACGAAAAGATCCTCGATTTCCGAATATTCGTCCGAGTCGCTAGGGTTGTGGTGGCGAGACGCCATTACTCTTCTTTAGCTTGTCGTTAAGAATCCTTGCAAGGTTTGCCACATCGGCGCTTTTCCTCTGCATGTCCGCCGCCAATTTTTGAAGCGAGGCAGACTTGATAATTATGTGGGGATCGCCTTTCTCGCCTGATGGACACTGAAAGGACACTTCGTACGCACATCCTTCGTAGTCCGCGTCCGCTTCACCCGACACAAGGAAATCCTTTGAGCTACCCGGGGAATACTTAAACGGGTGGGGATGGGCCATGGACTGACAGGCTTTCGTAAGGGGCTTGATTACTGGTGTAATGGTGTCGCCCTTCTTGCCGATCCATATGATCCGGTCGCTTTCCGGTGAAATACAGATCGCGTCATGCGGCTTACCGGCAATCTCACCCGCAGAACAGCCATCTCTAACAGAATACCGATGAAAGTTGTCGTCACTCGAGGCAGGCGGCCTGTAGACCGAATCGTACACTCGGCACTTATATTTCTCGCCATCTGCGTCTTTGATCTCCTGAGAATGCACCAGCCGGGAACATGCGATTAACAACAGAAGCAATCCAGCGAATCGTGTCATTTGATCCCCCTAGAAGAATAAAGATACGGGGCCGATTCTTTGAGCGAAGACCCACACTATAGCCACGCCTAGGAGCCTCGTCAATTCCTCGTAATCGTCGGGCACCGGCGCTGCGTGAATGTCTACAAGGCTGCAGTCAAAACGCCCGATGATTGGGGACGCGAAAGCAACGGCCAACGGTAGCGGGAACCACGGAGGGTCCAATTCGCAGTCAACATGGGCCGACCCAGAGCTTCAATCCCTCGAAGACAATCTTTGTATCCTCAACGTGGTTCTTAAACGTACGATTACGATGTTGATGAACCTTCAACCGGAGAGAACGGCAATGACGAGAGACGAGGCCTGGAATCTGGCCAACCATTGGTTAGCGGCCTGGAACGGTCATGATCTGGACTTAATCATGACGCACTATGAGGATGCAATCGAGTTGATTTCGCCAGTTGCCGCCCAGCTGTTGGGGACATCCGATGGCAAAGTGGTGGGGAAGGCAAACTTGAGGGCTTACTTTCAGCGAGGGCTGGAAGCCTACCCGGAACTCCACTTTCGCCTGGAGGACGTGCTCTGGGGCGTAAACAGCGTGCTGCTCTACTACACAAATCAAAAGGGGCAACGCACGGGGGAGTTCATGGAACTGTCAGCGATTGGGAAAGTGGATCGAGTGGTGGCGAACTACAGCGCTTAGCAAGTGCGTCCACAATGTTCGCGGCACATGCTACCATTCCGCTGTGAGCGAGTCGGCTTGCGTTCCGAGTTCTGTCTCGGCCGTCCCAGCCACGACGGTTACGCCGCGGCACTCGGTGCTCGTCCGCGTCACTCACTGGATCACCACACTCTGCTTTTTCGCCCTGCTCGTCAGCGGATTTGAAATCGTGATCTCTCACCCTCGCTTCTATTGGGGCGAAACCGGCAATGTATTGACTCCGCCGTTGTTCAAACTGCCGATCCCTTCCTCGAGGTCACTGGTGCCGACCGGCTACGGGTACGTGCTGCCCGACCAGAACGGCTGGAGCCGGTATCTCCACTTTCAAGCTGCCTGGGTGGTGGTGCTGACCGGCTTACTGTATGTGATCTCCAGCTTTTTCACGGGGCATTTGCGGAAGAACTTGCTCCCGGGTGAGGCCGATCTGTCGTGGCGGGCGTTCTCGACCGCAATCGCCAACCATTTGCGCTTCAAGCGGCCGAGTGCGGCAGAAGCCTGGTCGTATAACTTGCTCCAGCGGCTCAGCCTACCTGTTCGTGATCTTCGTTCTGTTTCCCTTAGTAATCTGGACGGGCCTGGCGATGTCTCCCGCTTTTGTTTCCGCGGTTCCGGCGACCGTCACTTTGCTCGGCGGCCAGCAATCCGCGCGCACGCTTCACTTCTTCGTCTCCCTGGCGCTCCTGCTCTTCGTGCTGGTCCACGTGGTGATGGTTTTTGTCGCCGGATTCAGGAGCCGCATGCGAGCGATGATCACGGGCCGTGCCGGTACCGATACAGATATGGAGCGCACATGAGCGAACATCTCACGCCGCAAACTGATCACAACCGGAATCGCGGCCGCGGCGGGCGTAGCGGGTCTGGGCGTGGCTGCGCGCATGGCGCAAAGAGTATGGACTGGTCCCGCCCGATCACGGCGGAATTTACGGCCTCGGCGAAACCCTGACCTACGCTTCCCAGCGGCTGCTGACCAAGCACTCGCTGGCCCGTGAGTTCCCCCGGAGCCAGATTTCGAAGCCGCCGTTCGCAAACGAAATCGCGCCCCTGAGTGACGAGTTCAAGCGTCTTCAGGCCGGAGGATTCGCTGACTGGCGGCTCTACCGTCGATGGCATGGTCGCCCGGCCGGCGTCGTTTTCGCTGGACCAGCTTAAGAGCTTACCCATCTCGCAGCCAGATCACTCAACTGGCGTGTGAAGAGGGCTGGTCGTATATAGCCGAGTGGATCGGAGTACCTCTCTCTCACGTGCTGGATGTTGTTGGAGTCCTCCCGCAGGCCAGATACGTTGTCTACTTCTCGATCGAGCCCGACTGGTGGGACAGCATTGATATGGCCGATGCATCGCATCCGCAGACTTTTCTCGCCTATGGGATGAATGGCGATGAACTTCCAGTAGGCAACGGCGGGCCGCTTCGCATGCGGGTCCCCCGCCAGCTCGGCTACAAGAGCGTGAAATTCATTACCCACCTGATCGATCACCGACAATCTGAAAAAATTCGGCAAGGGTCTGGGCTCCGCGTCTCCAGAGGGAGGCTATGCCTGGTACGCCGGTATCTGACAGCCTCGGTTCAGTTAATTCCGGCTGTTGATTTTCGTCAACAGACGCAGGATCTCGAGATATAGCCAGACCAGCGTGACCATCAAGCCGAAAGCCGCGTACCATTCCATGTATTTGGGAGCTCCGGAACGCGCGCCAGTTTCGATGAAATCGAAGTCGAGCACCAGGTTCAGCGCGGCAACGATGACCACAGCAACACTAAAGCCGATTCCAAGGGCGCCTGATCCATTGATTGCTGCGAAGTGGACGCCGAAAAAGCCCAGCACAAACTGTGCAAGATAGAAGATTGCGATGCCGCCCGTTGCCGCAATCACGCCCAGCTTGAATTTCTCCGTGGCGCGAATCACGCCCGCGCGATAGGCGACGAGCAACCCAAAGAGTGTCCCAAAAGTTAGCCCGACTGCCTGAATGGCAATTCCATGAAAGCGGGCTTCATACATCGCCGAAACGCTGCCCAGCACCAGACCCTCCAGCAGCGCGTACAAAGGAGCCGTTACCGGCGCCCACTCTTTCTTGAAAATGGTGACCAGGGCAACGATAAGTCCGCCGATCAACCCGATCATGAGCGGCTGCCCGGCCGTTTCAGGAGAGACCGTAAATCGGTTCCAGCTCCAGGCCGCGGTGAGCACGGCGCAAACCAGGAGGATGCCGGTTTTGTTCACCGCTCCTGAAATCGTCATGCTTTCGCCCGCCCCTGCGTAGGGCAGACGGAAGGTATTCGCACTTAACGCCGGATTAGAGGTTTTCATCAAAGCCATAAATCCTATTTTACGGGATTAGGGGGTCGGAGATTCATACACAGGCGCAGCTGTTCCATCCGACCACTTGGTGACCGGAATCAGAAACACGGTCAGCCGGTCCTCGGTGTCCTTGAATGCTATAAGCGGGGTGCCCGGCAAGCCCGCGCCCCAGGTTCCTGGTTCGGTTAGCGAAGTAAAGACCATCAGGTGGGGATGCCAGTTTCCGTCACGGTCGCTCAAGTACGCTCGCTTTGACATCATGTAGCACATCGCATTGGATTCCAGCGGCGGCAATTCCTTCCGGTCGAAAGCAGCTTGGAGACCCTTGAACATCTGACTTTGGATCGTCCAGATTATACCCACTCGGTTTTCTTGATGGTGAGTGGAAGGTAGGATCGTGCGGCTGGCGGATTGAAGCAGATCGGGGACCGCAGTTTGGGATTCCAAAAATCGGGATCGTCGATTCCGGCGGTCCATGAGCGTTCCACGATGCAGACGAAGCCGTTCTTGCCCTTGGCCGCGGTTTCGTAACCATGAGGTCCGAGGACCATCACTTCGGCGTCCTGTGAGATTGACGGCGGGGCAGCGCTGCGGGCCAGCGCTATCTCGGCATTTCGCTCCGTCAGGTATTGATCAAGCGGGGCCATGCTAGGATACGGTGACTTGGACTCCTGGGCTTGCGCTTGCAAGGTTGCGCCCAGCACGACAAGCATCGCGAAACCTTTCATCGCAATCATCCTGAGCGTCTTCGGCTTCATCGTGATCTCCTGATATCGGTCTAGATTTGGCAAAAATTATGGTACCGCAGCCTGGAACACGACTTCGGTCTCGATACTCGCCCGAAGAAGTAGTCGTGGCATGCAGGTTCGCGGGTTTCGAGAATCATCATAGCCCGTCAATCGGTCAGCAGATTCGCTTGCCTGAGTGAGGGAGGGAACATGAGTTTGACCCGCAACCCAGGGAGAATTGCCGGATTTCTGTACCTGATCCTTGTGGTCTTCGCCCCCTTCCGCCTCATCTACATTCCCAGCAAACTGTTCGTGCATGGTAACGCGACCGCGACAGCCAGCAACATTGCGGCTCACGAGTTCCTCTTCCGTCTCGGCATCCTCAGCGACCTGCTCTGCGGGACCGTCCTGATCTTCCTCGCCCTGGCTCTTTACCGGTTGCTCAAGGGAGTAGACCAGAACCTCGCTGTGCTGATGGTGATCCTCGGGGGTATGCTGCCAGCGACCATCGACTTCTTCAATGTCCTGAACGATGCCGCTGCCCTGCTGCTCGTGCGCGGCGCCGATTTCCTGTCCGTATTCGAGAAGCCTCAACGGGACGCCCTGGCCATGCTGTTCCTGCGACTGCACCACCAGGAAGTCCTCGCCGCCGAGATCCTTTGGGGTCTTTGGCTTTTTCCCCTGGCGATCCTTGTTTACAGGTCGCGCTTCCTGCCCCGTTTCCTGGGTGTCTGGCTGATCATCAACGGCTTCGCCTATCTGACCATTAGCTTTACCGGCTTACTGGTACCGCAATACGAGGGCCTGGTCTCTGATTATGCCTTCCCCGCCCTCCTCGGGGAGATCGCGATCATGCTGTGGCTCGTAATCAAGGGCGCCAAGCCTCAGCCGCGGGACGCCGCCGCTTGATCCTACTGCCCCATCGAGCCTGCGCGTAGCGGTGTAGTTCAAATATTCCCAAAGAATTGTGTGGGTTGTTCTTGCCCAAACTGCACTACTACCGGCCTACGCGTCCCAAGTTGACATACCCTACCCGGGTAGGATAGGGTGCCAGCTGTTTACAAACCATTAATGATCGTCAGGTTTAATGAATGCCCGGCGCTGTCTGAATTGAAAGCCAGAGAGAGCTTATGCCGCGACTGTTCCGCTCGTCCCCCATCTTGCTTATAGCGATCCTCGCGCTTGTGAGTTGCTCCGACACCCCCAAGAAGGCGTCCGCCGATGATGCCGCTACGATCCAACATCAGGGTAATCGCATTATCGTTCCGTCTTCTTCTCCGCTGGCCAATCGGCTGGAGGTGGAGCCGGTCCAATTCACTAACATCACACGGCAGGTAACCGCGCCAGCTTCGGTCGAGGCTGACCCCGCACGCTACGCCAGAATCCTTCCCCCATTGAGTGGTCGCGTGCTGAAACTGTTCGTGCATCCGGGCGATGCGGTCATGAAGGGCGACGAGTTGCTTCTGTTGGACTCGCCGGATTTCGGAGGCGCTCAAGCCGACTATGCGCGCGCTCGCACTGTGCTGACTCAGACTGAACACTCCCTGGAGCGACAGCAAGATCTGGCAGCGCACGGCATTGTCGGACAACGCGACGTCGAGCAGGCGAAGACGGACCGCGATTCGGCTCAAAGTGACTTCAATCGGACAAAAGATCGCCTGCGGCTCCTGGGCATGGATCCGGACACCACGACACTCGGGTCGCCGCTGATTGTCCGCTCTCCCCTGACCGGCAAAGTGCTCGATATCATGGCCGCTACCGGCGAATTTCGCAACGATCCCACGGCTCCGCTCATGACCGTGGCGGACCTTTCCGATATCTGGGTCACCGCGAACGTTCAGGAAAAAGACATCCACTTCGTGCATCGCGGCGATCCAGCGGTTGCAACCTTCGGCGCCTATCCCACGGAAGCTTTTGGGGGGAAAGTGCTATTCGTCGCCGACGTTCTCGATCCTGACACCCGCACCGCAAAGGTGCGAATCGCGTATCCGAACCGCGATGGCCGTTTGCGTCCCGCAATGTTTGCCACCGTCACTTTGAAGACATGGGACACCAAAGAGTTGACCGTCCCCACGACCGCGCTCGTACTGTCCGGGGACAAGACGACTGTGTTTGTTCAGGTGTCGCGAAACACGTATGAACAACGGCAAGTAGGCACGGGAGAGCAGATTGGACAACGCACGGTTATCAAAGACGGTTTGCAGATCGGCGACAAGGTTCTCATTCGCGAAGGGGCGCTGCTGCAATGATCGACCAGTTCGTGACGCTGTGCTTGAAACGGCGCCAGGTCGTGTGGCTCATCGCCATTCTGATGGCGATTTTCGGCTACTCCTCGTGGAAGGCGTTGAAAATCGAAGCCTATCCCGACATCGCCGATGTCTCGTCTCAGGTGATCACGCAGTACCCCGGCCACGCGGCTGAAGAAGTCGAAGAGCAGGTCACCGTACCGCTCGAACGTGAGTTGAACGGCATTCCCGGCTTGGCGATCATGCGCTCGCACAGCACGTTCGGCCTATCGCTGATCACGTTGGTATTCCAGGATGGAATCGACGACTACTGGGCGAGGCAGAGAATTACAGAGCGCATCGCCGGAGTCAGTCTTCCACCCAATGCCAATCCTGGCCTCGATCCTCTGACCTCGCCCATCGGCGAAATTTATCGCTACACGCTGGAGTCGAAATTCCGCGACCAGCGCGAACTTCGTGAATTGCAACAGTGGGTTGTCATCCCCCGCCTTAAAGAGGCGGTGGGAGTTGCCGACGTCACCAACTTTGGCGGCGAGACCACACAATTCCAGCTCATCGTGGATCCCGCCAAGCTGGCGCAGTACAACGTCTCGCTCCAACAAGTCATCGCCGCGATTCAGGCCAACAACGCGAACGCCGGCGGCAGCATTGTCACTCGAGGCGAGCAAGGTTACGTCGTACGCGGAATCGGCTTGGTCCGCTCGCTCCAGGATTTGGGCAACATCGTGATCCTCGCGAAGAATGGAACGCCAGTTTTTGTGAAGAATCTCGGCGCGCCGCAACTGGGCGCGCTGGAACGGCGGGGGATTCTGGGAAAAGATCTGAACCGTGACGGCGTTTCCGGGATCGTCCTGCTGCTGCGCGGCATGAATCCATCCCAGGTCCTGGAAGGGGTTCACACTCAAGTTGACGCGCTCAACAACGGCATTCTACCGCCTGACGTCAAAGTCATCCCGTATATCGATCGCACCGACCTGGTTCACACCACCGTGAACCGCGTAGGCCACACTTTGCTGGAAGGCATGGGGCTGGTCCTGATTGTTCTGATTCTTTTCCTGGGCAGCGCCCGTGCTGCTCTCATGGTTGCTGTGACCGTTCCGTTTTCACTGCTATTTGCCTTCATCTGCATGCGCTTCACCAACATTCCCGCCAACCTGTTGTCGCTCGGAGCCATTGATTTCGGCATCATTGTGGATGCTTCGATCGTCGTGATGGAAAACATTCTCCGTCACCGAGAGGAAAATCCGGACTGGGTGATGAGCGAGGACGACGCTGTGGCTTCAGCCATCCAGGTGGCCCGCCCGATCTTCTTTGCCACCCTCATCATTATTACGGCGTACCTGCCGCTGTTCGCCTTTCAACGCGTCGAGAAGAAGCTGTTTTCTCCCATGGCGTATGTGGTGGGCTATTCCCTGATTGGAGCTTTGCTGATGGCCCTGGGGATTATTCCCGGCCTTGCCCTGGTGACGTATCAGAAGCCTGGCAAACCATTTCACAATCGGGTACTGGCATCTATTTCGCACCACTATGACCGCGCCGTACGGCACCTCACGCACCATCCCATGCATGCCATCATTCCCGCCGTGATGGCCGGAATTGTTGCGCTGGTTCTGTCGGTGACCATCGGCAAAGAGTTTCTGCCGTATCTGGATGAAGGATCGCTTTGGCTCCAGGTGCAATTGCCGCCCGGCCTGTCTCTTGAGAAAGCCGCCACCATGGCCGACGAGCTCCGGGCCGCAACTCTGGAGTTTCCGGAGGTCTCAACCATCGTTAGTCAGCTTGGCCGCAATGACGATGGCACCGACCCGTGGACCCCGTCTCATATCGAGTGTTTTGTAGGCCTCAAACCCTACGACACCTGGCCGAACCACGGCGACAAGCTGGATTTAATCAGACGAATGAGCGAGCGCTATTCCAGAATTCCCGCCGCGACTGTGGGATTTTCGCAACCAATGATTGACGGAGTAAATGACAAAATCTCCGGAGCCCACAGCGACCTGGTGGTGAAGATTTTCGGCCACGAATTCGGAGAACTGCGCCGCATCGCAGGCGAACTGGTTGACCTCCTGCAGAAAATTCCCGGCGCATCTGACGTGACCATTGATCAGGAGCCGCCCCTGCCCCAGATTCAGGTGCGAGTGAACCGGGAAGCTGCGGCGCGATTTGGCATTAACATCGCCGATATCGCCACCATCATTGAGTCGGGGATCGGCGGGAAGGCGATTTCCACGCTGTTCATCGGCGACCGTGTCTACGACATTGCGGTCCGCTTTCCGGAATCAGTCCGTTCCAGCTCAGACGCGATCGGCAGCCTTACCGTCACATTGCCCAGTGGAGCGCGCATTCCTCTTTCGCAGGTGGCTGAAATCAGCACCGCAACCGGCGAAAGCAGCATTACTCGCGAGATGAATCGAAGACACCTTACCGTCCGGCTCAACCTGCGCGGCCGGGACCTCTCCGGATTTTTCGCGCAGGCCCGGGCGAAGATCGCGCGGGAGGTGAAATTTGATCACGCCAAGTATGAGATCGAGTGGGGCGGACAATTCGAGAACCAGCAACGCGCCCAGCAGCGTCTCGCGTTCATTGTGCCCGGCGTGTTGGCGCTGATTTTTGTGTTGCTCTATTCCTCGTTCGGCACTTTGCGTCACGCCGGTTTGATTTTGACCATCGTTCCGGTGGCCCTGCTGGGCGGACTGATCGCGCTGACTCTTCGCGGCATGACTCTGAACGTGTCGAGCGCCGTCGGATTTATCGCGCTCTTTGGCGTCGCCGTGCAGAATGGCGTCATCATGGTCGCGAGCCTCAACCATCAGCGCCATGAGCACAAAGATCTGCAGCACGGAGTGGTTCTCGGAGCTTCACAACGCCTGCGGCCTGTGCTCATGACGGCCACGGTCGCAGCCATCGGCCTGCTTCCTGCCGCGCTCGCGCGGGGAGTTGGAAGCGATGTGCAACGCCCTCTCGCCACCGTGATTGTCGGCGGACTGGTCACCGCGACGCTGCTCACGCTTCTGGTGGTCCCATCGATGTATCTGTTGCTCGAACGCAGATTCGACCGGGCTCATCCCACGGTTTCGCCTGATCAGGAGGACGTCTGATGAAGCTGCGACGCCTAATTGTGGCACTCTCTCTCTGTCCTTTCGCGAGTTCGACCATCGTGTTGGGCCAGGCCGGTGCGCAGGGAGCGAATCAAACTCTCGATCAGCCGTCGGAGTCGGCGCGTCCACGTATTACTTTTGAGGATTACGTTACCCAAGTCCTGCGTTCGAACCTTGCTCTGGCTATCGAGAAATCCAATGTTGATCTCTCGAAGGCTGCCGTTACCTCCGCCAAAGTAACGCCGGATTGGTCGCTGGATGCCGGTTTGCCCGCCGTTGATATTTCGAATCAGGGACAACCCACCAACTTCAGCACCGGGCTTAATATCCCGATTGAGCTGGGCGGCAAACGTGGGAAGCGCGTCCACGCCGCTTTGGCCGATCTTTCCACGGCGGGATTCGACTACCAAGACACGGTGCGGCAACTGCGGGAGACGGCGGCGAGCGCCTTCATTGCATGCTTGAGCGCGCGCGATATTCTCCAATCGAGTTACAAAAGCCTCGGCCAGTTCGACCGAATTGTAGAAGTCAATGAACAACGCGTTCGAGTCGGTGACATCGGGGACATCGAACTCATGCAGTCCCGCGTCGACCGCGACCAGTTCCAGATCGGTGTGATCAGCGCCCAGGCTGATGTTTACAGTGCTGATCTGGCGCTTGCCCAGCAGCTTGGGGAAGCGGACAAATTGTCTGCCCAGATGCCGGTACCCACCGGACACCTGGAAATCTCAGTACGCACTTTTGATCCGGACGCGCTGGTGGCCAGCGCGCTCCAGAAACGGTCTGATGTTCTTTCACGGCAGCGCGCGGTCCATGCCGCCGGGTTACGGATCGAATTGGCGCAAGCAAACTTGGTCCCCGACCTCGGAGTGAGTGGATCGTATTCGCATACTGGGACCGGCACTGCAGGATTTGTACAGCCGCCAGACAATACTCTGGGCGCTTCGCTCTCCCTCAATCTTCCGTTTTCGCGCTGGCGGCATCAGGGAGAACTCGAAGCGGCTCGCGCCTCGAGGACCGAGGCTGAACTTCAACTGCGCTCGGCGCAGATCAGGGTAGAATCCGAGGTGCGGGACGCCTACTCTCGCTATCAGGCCAGCGTCCAACGGCTGAAACTTTATCAAGGAGGTGTGCTGAAGGAGGCAGACCGCGTCCTCGAAGGCCGGCTCTACGCCTACCAGCGCGGCGGAGCAACACTGCTCGAAGTGATTGATGCGCAGAGAACGTCGGCAAACATTTACCTGGCATATTCGCAGGCGCTTGCCGACCACGCGAACGCGCTCGTGACGCTCGAAGCGGCTGCAGCCATGTGGGATGTTTCTTTTTGAGCTTGAGACTACAAGCGCGAACTATTTCAGGTATGTACGGACAATGGTGATGAGGTCGTCAGCCGCTTCTTCCGACGACTTGGAATTACGGGGCATATGGTTGCGGATGTGGTCCTCCATCAATTCTCCCATCAGACTATTAATGGCGCCCCGAGCGGCCGACAGGCGCTGCAACATCTCCGCACACTGTTCGTCATCATTCAGGGCCCGGTGAACAGACTCGAGCTGGCCGATGATTTTTTTTGTGCGGTTTACCAGATCCAGTTTTTCTGCTGTGGTGTGAGACATCGGGCACGCCTACCCTATGGGGGTATAGTACACAGCGGCTGGCGCCAGCGCAATATTCTTAGCACGCAAAGGGAGAACGCCCGTGAAAAAGGAAGAGGTTCTCGCGAAAATTCACGAAATCGGGATCATGCCCGGAATTAGAACATCTTCGGCGGAAGACGGCCGGTTTGCCGCCGAAGCCATCGCCCAGGGCGGCATTCCGATCGTCGAAATCACGATGACCGTGCCCAAGGCAATCGAGGTTATTTCCGACATGGTGAGAAATTCTCCGAACCTCATCGTGGGCGCCGGAACCGTGTTGGATATCGAGACAGCGCGGCGCTGTATCGCTGCCGGAGCCGGGTTTCTCACCAGTCCGGGACTCAATTTGAAGATTGTCGAGTTCGCCGTCAAAGAAAACATCCTGATTATCGCGGGCGTGATGACGCCCACCGAAGTGATTGACGCCTGGCAGGCAGGATCAGAGTTGGTGAAGGTGTTCCCCTGTGCGCCGATCGGGGGTCCAGCCTACATCAGGGCGCTAAAGGGCCCCTTTCCGCAGGTGCCCATCATCGCGGCCGGAGGGGTCAACCAGGAAACAGCAGCCGACTTCATTCTGGCAGGAGCCGCTGCACTTGGAATCGGTGGACGGCTCATACCAAGAGCCGCTATCGAACATCGGCAGCCCGAACAAATCAGCGAATTGGCCAGAAGGTTTTTGCGAATTGTAAAGACAGCTCGTAACAAGACCTCGCACAGACGCTAGCCGGACTAGTTGAACTTTCCCCGCGCAGGGCGCAGAATTTACCGCATTCTTGCAATCGGGCCGACCTCTGAGCATGTCTTCGAAAAGGAGGGCGCGTGATGAAACAGGGACGTCTGGAACTCTTGCAGGACCCCGTATCAAAAGAACTGCTGCAGTCGAAGATCCCCGCCAGGCTGGCTTATATCTGGACCGATGGAACACCCAGAGTGGTTCCGATCTGGTTTCATTGGGACGGCAAAGAGTTCGTGCTAGGCACTCCACCGAAGGCACCGAAGCTCAAGGCGCTGGCCCGGAATGCTAAAGTGGCGCTCACCATTGACGACAACAGCTTCCCCCACAAAGTGCTGCTGGGGCGCGGAACCGCTCATCTGGAGACGGTGAACGGAATTGTGCCGGAGTACGCCCTCGCTGCCGAGCGCTACTTCGGACGCGAACAGGGAAAGGCCTGGGTCAATCAACTTCGCGGCACTACGCCCTCGATGGTTCGCGTCGCTATTACTCCAGAATGGGTGGGCATACTGGGTTTCCAGACCCGATTTCCCAGCGCCCTTTCGGCGTAACGCTCGGGTGCGGCATCAGGGAGGAAGCTTATGGCATCAAGCACGAAATCGTTCAGCATTGGCGATATGCAATGCATCGCAATCAGCGACGGTACATTCTGCTATCCCGCGAACTGGTTTTTTTCGAATGTTCCGCAAGAACAGCTGGAGGGCAGTCTCCGCGATCACGACTTCCCCTCGGATCAGGTTGCGACCCCGTACACCTGTCTTCTAGTGAAGACCGGAAAGCACAAAGTACTGGTCGATACCGGCGCAGCCGGGATGGCGCCCACCACGGGCGACCTGATGAAACAGTTGCGGGCTGAAGGGATCAGGCCCGAAGAGATCACCACCGTGGTCTTGACCCACGGGCATCCTGACCATATCGGCGGTGTACTCGACGCGAACCAGAAGCCGGCTTTCCCCAATGCCAGTTACGTGATGTCAAGAACGGAGTGGGATTTCTGGACCGGCGATCCCAATCTGAACAGCAGCGGGTTGAATGATCACTTGAAAGAACTGCTGGTCAATTGCGCGCGTGCCAACCTGCCACCGCTCAAAGAATGCGTCGAACTGCTGGACGGAGAAAAGGAAATCGTGTCGGGAGTTTATGCCATTCCGGCGCCGGGTCACACCCCGGGGCATCTCGCACTGGTACTTTTGTCGTCCAACGAGCAGTTGCTGCACATGAGCGATTCCGTGTTGCATCCGATGAACCTGGAATACCCGGCGTGGCGCAACGTATTCGACTTGAATGAGGATACCGCTGCAACAACTCGGCGGCGCCTACTCGATCGCGCCGCGGCCGATGACGCCGCCGTGCTCGCTTATCACTTCCCGTTCCCCGGCTTGGGGCGCGTCAGAAATAACGGCACGGCCTGGAGATGGGAACCTGAGAATCAGAGTTAGGAAGACGTGGACGTGGTGTGAGAAGAATCTGGAGGTTCGCCGCGCCGATGGTCAGGGCGAAATGATAAACATTCCTGCCATCATGCAGAACTACGACAGTTCCGATGTAGACCTCATTATGACCATCACCACCCCGTGCTTGGCCGGGGCGTGCCACAAAGTGAAACACGAGCCCGTGGTGTTTGCCTGCGTGACAGATCCGATCGCCGCCGGAGTGGGTAAGAGCCACACCGACCACTTACCTACCACACCGGTCCGACCAGCGGGTCGGTGGTGACCCTGCGCTATTGCGATTGCCCGTAAATGGCCGGGGCCATCCTTTTCAGGGAATATTTTTGGGTCGCTCGGTTATATCCGGTGAAAGGAGCGCCAATATGGACAAAATTCTTTGTGTAGCTTATCAATCCTCCCACTGACGAGCCAAAATCCACACTACTCCTCAGACTGATGGCTGGAGGAGTGTTCTTCCGGGAAGGGCTGTTGAAATTTGTCTATGTGAACCAGGGCGTGGGCCGCTCACAAAACTGGGCATACCGTTTCCGCACTTCACGGCGGCCTTCATCGGGTACCTTGAGATCTTCGGCGGGCTGTTGCTGCTTACCGGCCTGACGACGAGGCTGATTGCGATTCCGGTTATCGCCGAGATGATCGTGGCGGTCCTTTCGACCAAGATCTCGCTCTACTTGGGAACGTCGCCCCTGCCTCTGCCTCCCGCTCCTCCGCAGGTCGGGTTCTGGGCTGTATTGCACGAAATACGGTCCGACTACGCGCAGATTCTCATTGTCATCTTTTTGTTAATCAATGGGCCGGGAAATTGGTCGCTGGATGCTGTCCTCCTGCGTAAATGGAGACAAGGCGGGCTCTCGGAACCCGTCTTGTCGCGCCGGTCCTTGGGTTTGTCGACTGCCGCTCAGCGCTGCATCGTCGATGCCCGTGGAAATTGCGGCGCGGAGAAAGAACGAACCTCGCCAGCGTTACACTGTTGAGGCTGTGGCCGATCGTGCTGGCGAATTCGGGTCGTTCGAGGAACTGGCGATGCCGCTTTTCGCCAAGCTCTACAATTTCGCCCACTGGCTTACGCAAGACCGCGCCGCAGCGGAGGACCTGGTGCAGGAGACGTACATGAAGGCGCTGCGAGGCTTTTCCTCCTTCCGGCAGGGGACAAACTTCCGCGCCTGGATGTACAAGATCCTGCGGAATACTTTCCTCACGACGCAGACGGGCCTCAAAGCATGGGCGTCGGTTTCGCTGGACAGTGATAGCGACGGCGACGCGCCCATCGAGCCGGCGGTATCCGAGACTCCGGAGTCGGTTCTGCTGGCGCGGGTGCAACAGGAGACCATCCAGAACGCGCTTGAGAAGTTGCCGGTAAAGTTTCGCGAAATCGTTCTCTTGTGTGATCTGGAGGAAATGAGTTACCAGGAAATCGGCGAGATGCTAGGGATTCCCCTCGGGACGGTGATGTCGCGACTTTCCCGCGCGCGCAAAGCCATGCGCGTGTTGCTGACGGCGAAATTGCAGGAGGATTCGCGATGACGTGTGACTCGTGGCAGGGGAAGCTGGACGCTTACGTGGATGGCGATGCTTCGCAGGCGGACTTTGCGAGTCTGGGTGAGCATCTGCGAACATGTCCGTCCTGCGCCGCGGACGCGCTCGGTCGCCTGCAAATGAAGCGCATGACGCAAGCCGCCGCGGCGCGTTATTCGCCGTCGCCGCAGTTCCGCCAACGCATGGAAAAGAGCATCCAGAGGAGTCGCAAACCGGTCTGGGGATTTGCATGGATGCCCACACTGGCCGCGTTCGCGGTTGCAGTTGTACTGATCGTCGCCTCGGCGGCTCTTTGGATGCGGCATTCCGCTCGCGAGCAGGCTTTGGCGGAGCTGCTCGATCTGCATGTGGCGACCATGGCAAGTGCGAATCCGGTCGACGTGATTTCGACTGATCGGCACACGGTCAAGCCATGGTTCCAGGGCAAGCTGCCATTCACTTTTAATCTTCCTGAATTGCAGAATTCCCCCTTCAAGCTGGTGGGCGGCAGGGTCATGTATTTCAAGCACAGTCCGGGGGCCCAACTGCTGTTCGAACTGCGCAATCACCGGATATCGGTATTTATTCTGCAAGACCAGCCGGGCATGATTCCGCTGGTGATGGGCGCGACCGTGGCCCGCGAGATGGCCTTTAACGTAGAGACGTGGAGCGAAAGTGGATTACGCTACATTGTGATCGGAGACGCCGGTCCAGCCGATATCCACGAACTCGGCGAACTGCTCAGGGTCGTTGGCGGTTCGTGATGCCGAACGGAAGTCTTCCCCAGGGAAGGCACCCTTCCGGATCGAACCGCCTGCCGGGAGTAGTCTTTAGTTATTTGATCCAGCGGCAATTTAGGGGATACTGGAATAGTCGTGATTTTGTCGAATCAAGGCCCCTGCAAGAGAAGCTTGACCCGGAAGTTCCGGAGTTCATTTCTTGGAGTTGGAAGCGTAATCTGGCTGACCCTGACTGTCTTATGTTGGACCCTTGCCGCCTCGGCCCAGTCTCAGCTGCCCTCTGAGGAACAATCGCCGGGAAGCATCAATGGAACAGTGGTTGATAGGACTGGGGCCGTCGTCTCTGGGGCCCGCGTGAGACTTACACGACAGGGTCAATCTCCGAACGGGCTGTCTCCAAGCCTGGAGGTTGTATCCGGCGACAACGGCCAATTCTCTTTTGCTAACGTCCCTTCCGGATCCTTCCGGCTCACGATTACGTCGGCGGGTTTCGCGGCGCAACCATTTTCCGGAGTCCTGCGTGCGGGCGAGACCTACATTGTCCCGCCGATTGTGTTGGCGGTTGCGACCGCGCTTACTGAGGTGCGGGTTGGACTTTCGCCGATCGAAGTGGCGGAAGAGCAGGTCCAGGTCGAAGAGAAGCAGCGTGTGCTCGGCTTCATTCCAAATTTCTACGTCAGCTACGCTCCCCATCCCGCTCCTCTGGGCTCGAAGCAAAAGTTCGCGCTTGCTTGGAAGACAGTCGTTGATCCAGTCAGCTTCGGATTGATTGGGGTCATCGCCGGAATCGAGCAGTCGCAGAACAGTTTCAGTGGATATGGCCAGGGCGCGCAAGGCTATGGCAAGCGTTATGGCGCCTCCTACGCCAACTTTGTTTCAGGCACCTTCATCGGAAGCGCCATACTGCCATCGGTGTTCAAACAAGACCCGCGTTATTTCTACAAGGGGACTGGCACGAAGCGGTCGCGGATTCTGTATGCGCTGGCCAATTCGGTGATTTGCAAAGGCGACAATGGAAACTGGGAGGCGAATTACTCAAGTATCGTGGGAAATCTCGCGGCCGGCGCCATCTCCAATCTCTACTATCCGGCGCAGGATCGCGATGGAGTGGGATTGACCTTCGAAGGTGGGGCAATCGGAATTGGCGCAACCGCGGGCGCCAATCTCATTCAGGAATTTCTCATCAAGAAGCTGACCCCAAAAGTTTCCAGAGATGATCCGGCCAAACCCTAAGTACTATGGGTGCCCCATCCTTTTTCGCGTACTTTGTGTCCAGTCTCATGACATCCTTTACGAAACGTCCCGGGACATCCTTTACACTCCCGCCGCGTGCTTGGATCGCGCTCGGAGGCGCCGGCGCTATCCTGACTGGGGGGGGCGCGCAGGTTCGCCCAGCGGAAGGACTCGGCTTCCTCAGCATGACCGGGGTGCGAAAGACCCACAACAGCCCACTCCATCTTATTGACTTGCTTTGCTGCGCGGCCTAAGATTCACCTTCCATAGAGGGATACGCTGATAAAACGCAGTGTTTTTGTCCAAATCTCGCAGAGCCTGGCTACCGGAGGCCGAGAAATGTTTCCTCCTCCACGCCGTGTTTTCCCCCACCGATTTTCTGTCGTCACACTCGTTTTCCTGTTGTTGGTTGGCCCGGCATCGGCGGGACGAGCCAAGACAAAAGGCGAACCCGCGGACGCGGTGGTCGCCATCGGCGACGTGCACGGCGACTTTGATGATTTCGTCGCCATTCTGCAGCGCTCCGGACTGATCGATAAACAGAACCACTGGACCGGCGGCAAGGCCATGTTCGTCCAGACCGGAGACCTGATCGATCGCGGTCCGAAGCCGCGCGAGGTAATGGACCTGATGATGGCGCTGGAGAAGGAAGCGCCAAACGCAGGTGGTCGAGTGGTGAGCCTGTTGGGCAACCACGAGATGATGAACCTCATGGGCGACCTGCGCTACGTTACGGTGGAGAACTACGCCAGTTTCGGGGACAGCAATTCCGAGCAGCGCCAGAAAGCTGCGTATCAGCAGTACGTGAAGTGGCGGAGTAGTCATGCGCAGCTTCTATCCGAGCTTCCTCAGCCCATGGAGATCACCGAGGTGGAGTGGATGGCGCGGCATCCCCTCGGCTTCGTCGAGCATGCCGACGCGTTCGGCCCCAGGGGGACTTACGGTAAGTGGGTGCGCGGACACGCTGCTTTGGCCGAAATTGACGACACAGTTTTCCTGCATGGTGGAATTGATCCCAGTCTGGCTCACTTGAAACTGGACACCATCAATGGCCATATTCGCGACGAGATCAAGGCCTTCGACGAGGCCAAACAATATTTGCTTGAGAAGAACGTGATTCTGCCCTTTTTTACGCTTCAGGAAATGACCTCCGTCGTGCAGGCTGAGATTACGGTTGAGCGCAAGGGGCAGGTGCCGGCAGATCCGCAAGGCCAGGCCCGGCTCGTACAGTTCCTGGGATATGGGGACTGGCTCAGCGTGCGGGTTGACGGCCCACTGTGGTTCCGCGGCTACGATAAGTGGACCGACGAAGAAGGCATGGCCCAGATCGGCAAAGTATTGGAAGCTTATGATGCCGTTCACATCGCCGTGGGACACACCGTGCAGAAGGGCGGGCGAATCCGGCCGCGTTTCGGCAACAAGGTGTTCCTGATGGACACCGGAATGCTCAGCAGCTACTACCCCGGCGGCAGGGCCTCCGCTCTGGAGATCTGCGGCGATGGGCGATTCACGGCCGATTACATGGATCAACAGACCCTGCTTGTAGGTCCAGGCGCGGCTGCGCAAAATGCAGCGCCCGCGCCGGCGGACGCCGGGAAGGCTCCCGAAACACCGGCCACCGTGCCGAGCGGTGGTATCTGCGCCGCGGCAGGCGCGGGAAAGTAACACTGACGCTTTAGGAAGAGTTTGGGGATGAAGACGTGGATTGAACGCGCGTTGAATGTTCACCCCGGAGATCTGGGACGCGGCACTCTGCTGTGCTCCTCGTTGTTCCTGATCATCACTGCCTACAAGATCGGCGGAGTGGCGGCGGCCGCCTTGTTCCTTTCGCGTTTCCAGGCCCGGCAGCTTGCCTACGCCGACATTGCCAGTTCGGTGCTGGTGGCCATTATTGTTGCTGGCTACGTGGTGATTGCCCGGCGGGTTCACTTGCGTAATCTGGTAGTAGGCAGCATGTTGTTTTTCGCCAGCAATTGCGCCGTGTTCTGGGCGCTGGACCACTACTACTCCCGGCTGATCTGGTTGTTTCCGGCGTTCTACATCTGGGTAAAGATTTTTGGAGTTCTGGTGCCTACCCAGATCTGGACCGTGGCGAACTACGTTTTGACCACGCGAGAGGCGAAGCGCGTGTTCGGGATGGTAGGCGGCGGAGGAGTGGCGGGTTGGATCTTCTCCGGCTACTTCTCCAAGAGCATGACCCGGAGCTTCGGTACGGAAAGCCTGTTGCTGGGCATGGTGGTTTTCGTCTTGATTTGCGCCGGACTGGTCATCCTGATCTGGCGCAGCGGGCAGGCTGCAGTTGGCGGAGGGCATGAAATCGAGGAGGGCACGGGCCAGGACAGCCCACGGAACATCAACCAGAGCATGCGCCTGGTGTTTGCCACGCCATACTTGCGCGCCATCGCCGCCGTGATCTGCGTTTCCTCCCTGGTCACTACCTTGACCGGCTGGCAGTTCCTGGCCATTGCACAGCAGACGCTGGTGAGCAAAGATGCGCTGGCGATCTTTCTGGGCAACTTCAATTTTTATGCGGGCATACTTTCGCTGTCGTTCCAGTTGCTGTTGACCACCAGGTTCCTGCGCCGGTTCGGTATCGGTACGGCGCTGTTCATGCTTCCCGCCACGGTTATGTTGGGTTCTGTCGGCCTGCTGGCTTTTGGAACCCTGGCGGCGGTCACTACGCTGAAGAGCTGTGACCAGGTTCTCCGCTATTCCCTGGATCAGTCCACTCGCGAATTGCTCTATCTGCCACTGGCTGCCCGGGTCAAGATACAGGTCAAGTGGTTCCTTGACACCGTGGTCTGGCGCCTGGGCGACGGCTTGTCCGGTCTGGCGGTCCTTGTTTTCGCCACCCTGCTGCACATGCCAGCTCGCCAGATCAGCTGGGTGGTGCTGGTCCTGGTCAGTATTTGGCTGGTATCGGTTGCGATTGTGCGCAAGGAATATGTAGCCACTCTGAAGGAAAGCATCAGCCAGCATCGCGTGGACGTAGAGCAGGCTTCCACGTCCGTGTTGGACCGTTCGACCACCGAGTTGATGGCGAGCGGCCTTACCGCGTCCGATCCCAAAGAGATTCTCTATGCCCTCAGTTTGTTTGAGTTGGAACGGCAAAGGGCGGCACATCCCGTAATCCGGAGTCTGCTGAGCCACCCTTCTCCGGAAGTGCGGCAGAAGGCAATCCAGATTCTGTCCGAATCGGGGGACAAGACGGTGCGCGCGGACATCGAACGGCTGATCAGAGATCCTGATCTCAATGTGCGCACCGAAGCATTGCTTTACCTCACTCACCATGCGCATGTTGACCCGCTGGAGCTGATGCAGGACGAGGCCGACTTCGCCGATTTCTCGGTCAGTTCGGCCGTTGTGGCATATTTGGCGCGACCGGGCGAGACTCAAATACTGGAGGCTGCGCAGCAGATCCTTACCTCCATGGTCGGGGAGCCGTCGCCAGAGCGCCAGCGGCATCGGGTGGAGGCGGCCCGCCTGCTGGGCGAGCTACCGGACTGCTTTGATCCCCTGCTTTCGAACCTACTCGCCGATCCTGACCCGGCGATCGCGCGGGAGGCTATCTGTTCTGTGGGCAAGCTCCGCAAGCGGCGGCTCGTTCCCGATCTGCTCGACCGGTTGGCCCATCGCGATCTGCGCTCCCACTCCGCCAATGCTTTAGGAGAGTTCGGCGACACCATCGTCGGAGCATTGCGTGACCATCTCGGCGACCCCTCGGTGTCGGTCGAGGCGCGGCGGGAAATCCCGTCCATCATGGTGAAGATTGGGACGCCGGCGGCTGCCCAGGTGCTGATGGAGAACCTCTTGGAACGCGACACCACTTTGCGTTTCCGCATCATCAGTGCCCTGAACAAGCTGCAGCGCCTTCACCCTGGGATCGAGACCGACGCCCTGACTTTAGAGACGGTGCTCGCGGCGGAAATTCTCGGCCACTACCGGTCGTATCAGATTCTCGACAAGCTGGGGACCGCGGCAGGCAGCGACGACCCCGTAGCGCGCGCGTTGGCGGAGTCCATGCAGCAAGAGTTGGAGCGCATCTTTCGCTTGCTGGGCTTGCTGTACCCCCATCTTGATATTCACAGTGCTTACGTAGGGCTGCAATCCAAGAGTGTGTCGGTCCACGACAACGCGCTGGAATTTCTCGACAACGTATTGAAGCCCCAGTTGCGCGAGATGCTGGTGCCGCTGCTGGATGGCAAGATCACGGTGCACGAGCGGGCCCGCATCGCTGGACGGCTGGTACACACTACGATCGACAGCCAGGAGCAGGCAGTATCCGCACTTCTCGCCAGTGATGATCCCTGGCTCCGGTCTTGCGGCGCTTATGCAATTGGAACGTTCGGACTGAAATCTCTCGAAGGTGAGCTGCAGCGCTGCCTGAATGATGCCGACCCGCTGCTGCGTGAGACCGCCCGCGCGGCCAAGGTGCGTCTCGAAGCGGCGGCGGTGAAAGGCGTGGATATCCGGTCGTGACAAAGCAGGATTCTCCTTTCTTGCCGGTCTGGCTTGATTGCGGAACCCCCGGTTCGCAGCGGCCTATAAGCTTTTAGGTTGCCGAACACTGATGAATGGGGTAGATTTGTGGGCGCAATTTGGCTGGAGGGTAGTTTGATGCGCATCCTTTCTCGTGAGGCGCGAACGCAGGCGCGAACGCTGTTCGTCGTTGCATTGGTCTGTTTAATCTCGTCCAGTGTTGTCCGAGCTGCAGACGAGACCACTCTTACCAAAGAACAGATCGAGACTTTCCTCACCACCGCCAAGATCGTGGGTAGCAAGCCAGCCGGCAAGGGCATCACCGGAAGCTGGCGGCTTACGCTTTCCGATGGCACCACCACCCACGACGCTGCCTTCCAGGCGATCAATGAGACCAAGCCCACGATGCAGCTTGCCAGCGGCACCGAACTGGGTTTCGTTGATTCTTACCGCTACAACATCGCTGCTTTTCGGCTGGCCGAGATGTTGGGTCTGGACGACATCGTGCCGGTCTATGTCGAGCGCAAATGGAAAGGCGACTCCGGCTCGCTCAGCTGGTGGTTGCCGGTGAAGATGGATGAGAAAGGAGCGTGTCGCGCAGAAGATTGCCGTGCCCGATCCCGACGCCTGGAACAATCAGATGTACAAAGTTCGCGTGTTAGACCAGTTGGTCTACGACAGCGACCCCAACCTCACGAATGTGCTGATCACTGACGATTGGAAGATCTGGAGAATCGATTTTACCCGCGCCTTCCGGCTGCATAAGGAACTGAAAGGCGTTGCGGACCTGTCGCATTGCGACCGGCAGCTATTCGCGAAACTGAAGGCTTTGAATCAAGACGAGGTGTTGGAGAAGACCAAGCATTACCTCAACAAGGATGAAGTTAAGGCGCTGATGGTGCGGCGCGACAAGATCGTGGAGCAAATTCCAGAAACTGATCGCTGAAAAGGGCGAGAACGAAGTGTTGTACTGAAATTACCTGACCAGACCCTGACGTCGGTACTTGCTCTTTTCAGTTCTCGGGCCTATTGTTTGTTGTTTGCAATTCACAGCTTCCCGCAAAAGGAGAAGATCAAATGGTGAAAAAGCTATTTACTCTGCTGTTCATGGCTGTACTTGCTTTACCGCTGTCAACGGGGGTGTTCGCCCAGGATGCGCCGATGAAGATGGCAAAAGAGGTGCGCTGGGAGGGTACGGTTGTCAGAACGAATCCGGATAAATCCACGCTGACCGTTCGCAAAGGGGACGGTGGAATCGAAATGACCATCGTCTATGACAGTTCGACCAAGTGGGTCGCCCAGTATCACGCTGCCAAGACGGTGACCGACATTGATGCGACCCAGGTCAAGGAAGGCGATCGGGTGATCTGCAAGGGCACGTGGGAGAGCAAGGGCGTGTTCAAGGCAACAGTGATCTCCAAGCGGCTTTCCCACCCGGCTTAGTCGGTCCAGAACCAGACCTACGCGGGAACCTGCTTAATAGCGGGGCACGGAATCAACCGGCACGCCCAAGTAGCTATCGGCCAATACTCTCCGAATTAGCCTTGGGCGTGTTGACGTTTGTGCGGGCCATTTTATCGTTCTCCATCCAATTACTCCTTTTTTCTCAGCAGCTTCGCGACCTCATGCTGTGATTTCCTTTGCGGTCGTTGCGGTCTCCTTGGCGTCCTCTGCGGTTATGCAGTTGACTTGCTGGACAAATTCTTAACCCAAAGGTCGCAAAGAAACCAACTACGGCCGCCGGGCTTCCTCCACCGCTACACTCTGGTTACTTGCTGCGGAGTCCGATTCGCGATGCAATTGCAGCATACGGAGGGAGCTATGGGTCGAGCCTTTGGTTTCATAGGCACCATCGTCGTGATGGCTGTTGGTATGTATCTCTATTCGACGCAGTTGAAAACTGCCATTGCGCCCGGCGGAGGCACCACTCCCGCGGGAACGGCTAACGTCGTGGGCGTGAAGAACGATCTGATCAGCATTGCCAATGCCGAGCGGGGATTCTATGCCACCGAGCAGAAGTACGCCTCCCTTGATGAGTTGATTTCCGGAAAGTACATCACCATCGAGAGACAGCGGCCTCCTTATACCTACGATGTTGAAACCACGTCGAGTGGTTTTCGCGTCACCGCCACTCGTGACGGCGCCGGTGGCCCAGCCCAGTTCTGGATCGACGAGACGATGCAGGTTCAACAGTCGAATTGAGATTTACCGCAAGTCGCGAAGGACGCGTGTGCGTTTGCCGCGGCTTAAACGGTTCGTCTTCTAGCTCAGTTTGGATATTCCCCCACTGTCATCCTGAGGAAGCGGAGTCCTTCGCTGCGCGAAGGGCTCCCGGACCCATGCATTCCGGACGATAGCGGCGCCCAAAACCCGGCAGATCTGCTGGCGCTGTTCCACTCTGGATTTGATCAGATGTTGTGCGGAGGTGGCGCGGAATGCAGAGGTCCTTCGCTTGCTTTCATCCCGCCGCGCGGGACGAAAGACTGCACTCAGGATCACAGCCCTGCGCGCAGAAAATGATGAGTTGGTCTTGCTCCAAACTGACCAGCTACCGAAACACAGATTTGAAGTGGCCTGTATCATCTAGGCCATTAGAATGGCGAGACCCATGAAGCGCATTCTGGTGACCGGAGCCGCCGGCAAAGTCGGCAGCCATTTCATCGCGCGTATTCTGCATTCCGATCAGGATGTAAGCATTCGTGCGCTGTGTCATAACCGGCTTCTAAAGCCCGAAGCCCGGTTGGAGATCGTCCAGGGAAGCATCGCGGATCGCGCAGTTGTACAGGCAGCCATGCGGGGCATCACGCACGTTCTGCATTGCGCCACCTGTAAAGAGACTCCCGACGACGTGATGGACGTTACGGTCAAGGGCCTGTTCTGGCTGCTGGAAGAGTGCCGCAGCAGCTCGGCTTTCAAACAAATCATCCTCATCGGCGGCGATGCCGCACAAGGGCATTTTTTCTATCCTCACCCGCTGCCCGTCACCGAGCAACAGAGACACAGCGCCTATCCGGGTTGCTATGCCCTGTCCAAGGTCCTCGAGGAAGTGATGCTGGAGCAATATTTCATCCAGTATGGCCTCGCCGGCTGCTGCCTGAGAGCCCCCTGGATCATGGAGAAAGACGACTTCAAATACTCGCTGTCCTTTGGCGACGACGTATTCGGGGGGCCGCGATGGCGCGACCTGGTGGGCGCACCGCGCGCCGATGAGTATGTGAAAAGCGGCGCCGTGCCTCTGATGCTCGATCCGAAGGTGAAGCCCGTGCAACGCAACTTCGTACACGTCAGCGACCTGGTAGCGGCTATTCTGCGGGCCCTCGACAACCCTAAAGCTCACCGCAGACCTTCAATATCTGTATGGACGAGCCGGTCGACTACCGGCACGTGGCGGACTACCTGAAAGAGACGCGCGGGCTTCCCTCGGTCGAGATCGAAACTCCTTACTGGTCCACTTGGCTGGACAATACGAAAGCGAAATTCCTGCTGGGCTGGAGACCGGCATTCGACCTGAAGCGGCTCATCGAAGAAGCCTGGACCTATCAGCGAAGCGAAGACGATCCGCGCCGGATCTGGTATCCGGGGTAGGCATTCGAGAACCATGCACATTGATGCTCATCAGCACTTCTGGGTCTATGATCGGCGGGAGTATGACTGGATTGACGATTCGATGACGCCGCTGCGCCGCGACTTCCTTCCGGCCGAGCTGAAGCTTGAACTGGAGCAGAATGGATTTCAGGGATGCGTTGCGGTACAGGCGCGCCAGACGATGGAGGAGACGCGATCGCTTCTTGAACTGGCGGCCGCGTCGCCTTTTATTTTCGGGGTGGTGGGATAGGTTGACCTGCAGTCTCCACAAGTCCGGTCCCAGCCGGAGACGGTTGCGGCGAATCCCACGCTGGTTGGGGTTCGCCACGTGGTGCAGGGCGAGCCCGATGACCGATTTCTGTTGCGTCCGGAGTTCCTTCGCGGCGTGTCTATCCTGGAGGAGTTTGATCTGGCGTACGACATTCTGATCTATACAAAACATCTTCCGGTTGCCGCCGAGTTCGTGCGGCAATTCCCCCGCCAGCGTTTTGTGCTAGACCACCTAGCCCAGCCGCCGATCAAGAGCAAGATCCTGCATCCCTGGACGGAGGGGATCCGGAAGCTGGCGGCGTTCCCCAATGTTTTTTGCAAATTGTCGGGCTTAGTCACGGAGGCGGATTGGAACCACTGGAGGCCGGACGATATGCCGCCCTACCTGGACGTCGCTTTCGACGCTTTTGGGCCGGAGCCTCTGATGATCGGTTCCGATTGGCCGGTGTGCACTGTAGCCGCCTCGTACGGCCGTGCCATGGGGGTGGTGAAGCTTTATCTCGGCCATCTTTCGACGGAGGCGCGGGAGGCAGTCCTGGGCGGGAATGCGCAACGATTTTGGAGGTTGAAGCTTCCGCCAGAACCAGGTGAAATGCTTGCTTTACAATAGAAATGATGGCCGACAAGGTTCTGCAACTCGATTCCCGGGACAACGTCCTGGTTGCGCTCACCGACCTGAAACAAGGCGAGCGAGTCGAGGTTTCGGGCAAGAGCTACACGTTGGTTTCGAACGTACCCGCCAAACATAAGTTCGCCACGCAGGACCTTGCGGCCGGCGCTGATGTGATCATGTACGGCGTGTCTGGTGGGTAAAGCAACAAAACCCATCAGCCTGGGGCAAGCGCTGACCACGAGCAACGTCCAGCATCAGGCTTCCGATTTCCACGAACAGTCAGGCACATACACTTGGCAGGCTCCCGATGTTTCGCGCTGGAAGCACCGCACCTTCCTTGGCTACCAGCGGCCGGATGGCCAGGTTGGCACGCGGAACTACTGGCTGGTCGTTCCACTGGTATTTTGCGAGAACAGAAACATCGGCGTCCTGAAACAAGCCTTTGAAGAGGAGTTGGGTTTTGCGGCGCCGCAAGTCTATCGCCGGCAGGTGGCCGAACTGGCGAAACTCTATCGCGAAGGCAAACTGGAGAACGCTGGCAGTCAGAGCCTTCCCCGGCAACGGAGCCGACCCGCAACGGTCCCGCGTGTTTGAGAATGTGGACGGCATCAAGTTTCTGCTGCATGAAGGCGGGTGCGGCGGGACTCGCGAAGACTCCAACAATCTGTGCGGCCTGATCGCCGGATACATAAATCATCCCAACGTGGCGGGGGCAACCGTGCTCAGCCTGGGATGCCAGAATGCGCAGATTGGCCTGCTGCGGACGCAGATCGAGCAGCGCAATCCCAATCTCAACAAGCCCGTGATTGTGTTGGAGCAGCAGCAAAGCGGCTCCGAGTTCACCATGCTGTCGGACGCCATCCGGCAGACGTTTCTGGGTCTGGTCGAGGCCAACAAGTCCCGCCGCTCACCGGCGGCGCTGTCACATCTTTGCCTGGGTTTGAAGTGCGGAGGGTCTGACGGATTCTCCGGCATCTCGGCCAATCCTGCGATCGGACACACCGCCGATCTTCTTGTGGCACTCGGGGGCCGCGCGATTCTTTCTGAATTCCCGGAATTGTGCGGAGTGGAGCAGGAGCTGATCAATCGCGCCACCCGGAAAGAAGTCTCGGACCGCTTTGCCAGGCTGATGCGCGACTATCAGGCCCGCGCCCGCTCGGTTGGATCCGGCTTCGAAATGAATCCGTCCCCCGGGAATATCCGCGATGGCTTGCTGACGGACGCCATGAAGTCGGCCGGCGCTGCGAAAAAAGGCGGAAAGTCTCCCGTCACGGCGGTGCTGGACTATCCGGAATATTCCACCGAACCGGGATTGCATTTGCAGTGTACGCCGGGCAATGACGTGGAATGCGTGACCGCGCAGGTGGGCGCGGGCGCCAGCGTGGTTCTGTTTACCACCGGCCTGGGCACGCCGACGGGGAATCCGATCGCTCCAGTGGTGAAGCTCTCCACCAATTCATCGCTGGCCCAGCGCATGAACGACATTATTGATATCGACACCGGCGGTGTTATCTCGGGCGAAACCAACATCGAGCGTATGGGCGAAGAAATTCTCGAACTGGTGATCAAGGTGGCCAGCGGCGAGACCAGAACGAAGGCCGAGTTGAAGGGCCAGAACGATTTCATCCCGTGGAAGAGGGGCGTGTCGCTCTGAGTCAGTCGGCGGGCAATGCCGGTTTTAGCGCGGAGGGCAAAATCGCCGCGGTCGCGAAACCGCAATCCGCCTCCGGGATTACCTAACAGTCCATCGATCTTAAGCTCATGGATCTCGAACTCAAAGATAAAGTTGTCATCGTGACTGGCGGGGCCAAAGGGATTGGCGCGGCCATCGTACGGGCCTGCGCCGCCGAAGGCGCGCTGCCGGTCATCGTTGATCGCGATGCGGATGCGGGCGGGCAGTTGCGAAACGAGCTACGGAGCCAGGGCGGTGCCTGTGGCGCAGTCACGGTCGAGCTCTCGACTCCGGAGAATTGTTCCCGGGCAGTTGAACAAGCCCTTAAGACATTCGGGCGGCTCGACGCGCTGGTCAACAATGCCGGGCGCAACGACAGAGTCGGGCTGGAGCACGGAAACCCGGACGAGTATGTGGCCTCCCTGCAGCGCAACCTGGTGCATTACTACAGCATGGCCCACTACTGCCTGCCGCACCTGAAGCGGGCTGAGGGGGCAATCGTAAACATCGGCTCGAAAACCGCGGTCACCGGGCAGGGCGGGACTTCCGGTTACGCTTCCTCAAAGGGCGCGATCATGGCCCTCACGCGGGAATGGGCCGCGGAACTGCTGCCCTACAACATCCGCGTGAATACGGTCCTGCCGGCTGAGGTCATGACCTCGCTCTACCGGGATTGGCTGGCTACCTTCCCAAATCCCGAGGAGAAGCTGAGTACCATCCTCTCCAAAATTCCTTTGGGAAGGCGAATGACCACCGTCGATGAGATTGCCGCCATGACGATCTTTCTCCTCTCCGGCAAGTCCGGACACACCACCGGGCAGCATATCTTCGTGGACGGCGGATACAGCCACCTCGACCGGGCCCTAACCTGATAGCCAAGTCAGCACCGGCGGTACAGGCTCAATTTAAAAACCCTGCGTCGATGCCGGCGTCATGCTGAGCTTGCGAAGCAAGCGGATAGGTACTGGCCGCAATTGTGCCGCTACGCGCCAGATCCCTTCGACTGCGCTCAGGGCAGGCTCTTCGGGACTGAAGTCACTCAGGACGACGCCGGGGAAGAGCCGGGATTCTTATCGGCCGCAATATGTTGTATAGTTTCGCCTCTCGGAGCTCACCCTGTCGTAAATAACGCTTCAGGAGGGTTTTTTATGTGCCGTATTCTTCTGCCTCGGAACTTTGCAGGCTTGGCCTTGGTGTCAACCTTCTTGTTGACTGTTGCCGCACCTTCGATGATGCAGTCCCAAGTGGATTATTCGCAGGGCCAGTATGGCCGTCCACAGCCCGTCGTGATCCAATGCCAGAATGCCCTGGCCGAGCGGGTCAGCGCCGACGCGGGACGACGCGTAAACCTCAACCTCGATACCCAGGACTTCTACTCGCAGCCCAATGGGCGACAAGGTATCCGTGGCAGACTGCGTTATGGTATTGGCGGTCCGAACACCTGGAGAACGGCAAATTACGACTGCGTCGTTGATCCCCGGACGAATCGGGTGGAACGGGCCAACTATCGTCCGCGGGCCGACGGTGGCAATTGGCCCGGCCCCGGTTACCCAGGTGGCCCAGGACCAGGACCGGGATATCCTGGCGGACCCGGCTACCCGAGCCCTGGCGTTCCTAATTATCCGAGGGTGAAAGTAGATACCCCGATGCAGGGTCTCTACAGCAGCAGATCTGGAAGCTTCAATGTCAACCGCGGCTACGTGGATAGCCGGGGAAATACCCCATCCATTGCGCTGAGAGGCGACAACTTCCGGATCACATTCTATGGAGTCGTGGAACGCTCCGATGGCGGCGGATTTACCATGCGAATTACAGGTTCCGACCGCGGCGATGCGCGAGGGACGGCCCAGGCACGGCTCAACAATGATCGCAACGAGGTCGAACTGATCATTGTGAATGGAAGGATTGGGAGGGACGACTTTTCCGGCAACTTCAACCGCCGCTGATAACGACTGCAGCGGCTTCTCAGTCTGGCGCCTAGCGCCGGGCTGAGAGCATGGTGAGAATGTCTTTCAGGCCCTGGCGAATATATTTCAGGTCCGACGTCGAACGCGCCGGAAAGGGTAGGGGGTCTTGCTTCTTGTCGGTCTTGACCTCGGCCCTTAGGTGCTGCCGCGCGCCGGGGATGGTGAATCCTTCTTCGTAGAGCAGTTGCTTGATGCGCAGGACGCTTTCGACGTCCTTGCGGCGATACATGCGCTGGCCGGTGCTGCTCTTCACCGGCTTGAGTTGCGGGAACTCAGTTTCCCAGAAGCGCAGCACGTAAGCCGGCAGGTCGCACAGGCGCGAAACTTCTCCGATGCGGAAATAGAGCTTTTCGGGAATCAGGACATCGGTAGCGGTGGATTTGGCGTTGGCTCGGGTTCGTGGGCTCATCTTAGTTTCCGGAAGCCGCATTCATCGCAGGAGGCATTCTGCCCCAACCGCGTTTCTAGCATGACCGCGCCCGCGGGACAACCACATTCTAAAGGAATCCTTTAATTCTGGCCGAAGTCTCGACGGGAAAACAGCAAAAAGACGAACTCGGCGCTTCCCGGCGTGACTGCCGATCGGCACGCTATCGTACACTGGCGGAGACCGCAGAACCACGACTTGGTCTGACGTTATGCGACAGGATCCCATCGAGCTGGAAATCTTCAAGAATATTTACCACTCCATCGCCGAGGAGATGGGGGCGGCGTTGCGGCGTACCGCGTTTTCTCCCAATATCAAAGAGCGGCGGGACTATTCTTGCGCCGTCTTTGATGCTCGGCGGCGAAGTGATTGCCATGGGCGACCACATGCCCGTGCACCTGGGCTCGATGCCGATGTCGGTGCGCGCCGCGATTGAGAGTTTTCCACTGCAACCCGGCGACATGGTCATGCTGAACGATCCCTTTCGCGGGGGCACCCATTTGCCGGACATCACACTGGTGGCGCCGGTGTACGTGCGACAGAAACAGCGAGGGCAAGATGCCCTCGCGACAGCCGGCGGGGACACCGGTGCTACAAAAATCCGGCAGCGCCCTGTTGGTCCGGATTTCTACGTGGCCTCGCGCGCCCATCATGCGGATGTGGGTGGGACCTATCCCGGATCGATGGGTTTGTGCCGCGAGATCTACCAGGAAGGGTTGCGCATTCCGCCGGTGCGGATCATGCGCTCGGGGGCGATGGAGCCCGATGTTCTGGCATTGCTGCTGAGCAATGTCCGCACCCCGAATGAGCGTGAAGGGGACCTGGGGGCGCAGATTGCGGCTTGCCACACCGGGGCAGAGCGCCTCCGCGAAGTCTGTGTGCGTTACGGATTGGAGCGGGCGCAATCTGCATCTAGAGCGTTGCTGGATTATTCCGAGCGCATGATGCGCGCGTTTCTGAGCGCGCGTGCCACCGGGTACTTATCGGGCCGAAGACTTCATGGATAGCGACGGAATCAGCGACCGGCCGGTGAAGATTGCGGTGGCGGTGAAGGTCGAGAGAAATCCGCGGAGCCGGGTCTCCGACCCGGCTAGGACGGGGCCCTTCGACTATGCTCAGGGCAGGCTCCGCTCGGTCCCCACACAGCCAGTGGTCACCGTGGATTTCACCGGGTCGGATCCGCAGGTCGAGGGGAGTATCAATGCGGTCGAGGCGATTACCTATTCGGCTTGCTTCTATGTGTTCCGATGCCTTCTGGCGGAAGACGTGCCGGCGACCGTCGGGGCTGATGCGCCCGATTCGGGTGATTGCGCCAGCGGGAACTGTGGTGAATGCGCGACCTCCGGCGGCGGTGGCGGGTGGGAACGTAGAAACCTCGCAGCGGATCGTGGATGTTTTGCTGCGCGCATTGGCGCAGGCAGTTCCCGAGCGCATTCCAGCGGCCGCTTCGGGAACCATGAACAATCTTACGATCGGGGGAATGGATCCCCGTACCGGCGAGCCCTTCGCTTATTACGAAACCATCGCAGGCGGCATGGGTGCTCGCCCCACCAAGCCGGGCATTTCGGGCGTGCACACTCACATGACGAATTCGCTGAACACCCCGGCGGAAGCGCTGGAATATTCGTATCCGCTGCGAGTACGCCGATATTCTTTGCGGCCCGGAAGCGGCGGCGAGGGCAAGCAGCGCGGCGGCGACGGCATCGTGCGCGAAATCGAAGTTCTGACTGACGCGGAAGTCACGCTGCTGGCGGATCGGCGCCTGCACGGTCCCTGGGGACTCGCTGGAGGTTCGGATGGTTCGGCGGGAAATGCATCCGTTCTTCGGAGCAACGGTTCGCTGGAGAAATTGTTGGGCAAAGCCAATGTGCGGCTCCGCTCGGGGGATCGCATCAGGGTTGAAAGTCCGGGCGGCGGCGGGTGGGGGAAGAAATAGATGCCCCTCAATGCAGGTGTTAAAATCAAGTTTCAACCGGTTTATCTCGAACTCATAAAATGCCCAAAACAATGCTTGCGGTCGTAAAGCCGGAAGCCGCGCCGGGCGCGGAGATCCGCGAGGTCAAAGTCCCTGGCGTTTGGCCGGAACGATGTACTGGTCAAGGTCAAAGTTGCCTCCATCTGCGGTACCGATCTGCATATCTACGAGTGGGACCGCTGGGCGCAGAACCGCATACATCCGCCGTTGATCCCGGGACATGAGTTTTGCGGCGAGGTGGCGGCCTTCGGCGACGAAGTTACCAGCGTCAAAGAAGGCGATTTCGTGTCCGCGGAAATGCACGTGGCTTGCGGAAAGTGTCTGCTTTGCCGCACCGGCGAAGCCCACATCTGCCAGAACGTGAAAATCATCGGCGTGGATGCCGACGGGGCCTTCGCCGAATACGTGGTGATTCCAGAATCGAATATCTGGAAACTCGATCCCGCAATTCCAGCAGGAGTATGCGTCGATTCTGGATCCGCTGGGCAACGCTGTGCACAGTGTGCTGGCGGGAGAGATTGCGGCCAAGACGGTCGCCATTACCGGGTGCGGTCCGATCGGACTGTTCTCGATTGCGGTAGCGCGCGCGGTGGGAGCGACTACGATTTTTGCTATCGAAGTGAACCAGCATCGTCGCCGGCTCGCTAAGGAGATGAAAGCCGACTTTGCTCTCGATCCTTCGAAAGACAACGTGCGTGCCGTCGTGATGGAGCAGACCGGCGGGCTGGGCGCGGATGTTGTGCTCGAGATGGCTGGACATCCCAGCGCCATTCGCACCGCCTTCGACATTGTCCGGCGCGGCGGCCGCATTTCTCTGCTGGGGCTGACGTCCAAGCCGATTGCATTGAATTTCTCCGAGGACATTATTTTCAAGGGCATCACGGTTCAGGGCATTAGCGGGCGCCGCATGTATCAGACCTGGTATCAGATGACTGCCTTGTTGAAGGCGGGGAAACTGGATCTTCATCCTGTAATCACGGATCGTATCGGGATGAAAGATTTCTCCAAAGCCATGGAGCGTCTGAAGACAGGCGAGGCGAGCAAGATTCTGGTCTATCCGAACGGGACGAAGTGATTCAGTTTCAGCTCGTCAGCTTTCAGCCAAATTCATTTCATCGGATACAATTCCAAGACAATGCTTCGTTACTTTACTGCGGGGGAATCTCATGGCGAGGCGCTGGTCGCCTTTCTTTCGGGACTGCCTGCCGGCCTGAAAGTGGATCAGGCCTTTCTCGACCGCGAACTGTGGCGCCGGCAGCAGGGCTTCGGCCGCGGCGGACGAATGAAGATCGAGACCGACAAGGCTCACATTCTGTCGGGCGTGCGTCACGGCGCGACCATCGGATCGCCGATCGCGATCCTGCTCGAAAACAAAGATTGGAAGAACTGGCAGGAATCGCTTCCGGTCGAAGAGGGCGATTCCGCAAAGCATAAGCGGGTGGCATCGCCGCGTCCCGGACACGCCGATCTGGCAGGAGCGCTGAAATACAATTTCTCGGAAGCCCGCTATGTGCTGGAACGCGCGTCGGCGCGGGAATCGGCGGCGCGAGTCGCGATTGGCGCACTGGCCAAGTTGTTCCTGCGCGAGCTGGGAATCGAAGTGTTCAGCCATGTGGTCGCTGTGGGCAGCGCCGCATTGAAGAAAGATGTGGCATGGGAACAGATCCGCGGTCTCGCGGACCGCAACGAGGTTGTGCTGAATTGCGCTGATCCCGAGGCTGAGCAGCAAATGAAAGAAGAAGTGGACAAGGTGCTGCAGGACGGGCGATTCCGTCGGCGGAATTTTCGAAGTGGTGGCGCACAAAGTCCCGCCCGGGCTGGGCACATACGCGCAGTGGGATGAACGGCTGGACGGTATGCTGGCGGGCGCCGTCATGTCGCTGCAGGCGGTGAAGGCGGTCGAGATTGGTGCGGGAGTGACTGCCGCGTCATCTCCGGGCTCCGCCGTGCATGATGAAATAGGATATGAGGCGGCGACGCGGATTTACCCGCAGCAGAAATAATGCCGGAGGCATCGAAGGCGGAGTGTCGAATGGCGAAGACATCGTCGTGCGCGGATATCTGAAGCCGATTTCAACTTTGCGGCGCCCCTTGCAGTCGGTGGATTTCGCCAGCCGGGAGCCGGTCAAGGCGGCGTACGAGCGCTCTGACGTCTGCGTGGTGCCGGCCGCGGGAGTGGCGGCGGAGGCCATGGTGGCGCTGACCCTGGCCCGCTGCGCGCTGGAGAAATTCGGCGGCGATTCGATGACCGAAACATTGCGAAACTTTGAAGGGATATCTGGAGCAAGTAAAGAACTACTGAGTGCCAGGCTGACGACAAAACCTGCATGATCTATCCCATCGTGAAGTTTGGAAATCCGGTCCTGGAAAAACCTGCCGAACCGGTCACCGTTTTTGACGCCGATCTGAAGAAGCTGGTGGATGACATGTTCGAGTCCATGTACGCGGCGCACGGCGTGGGACTGGCGGCGCCGCAGATCGGAATTTCGAAGCGGCTGGCGGTCATCGACGTCACCTTCAAGGAAGATCCGGACGCCAAGCTGGTGATTGCCAATCCGGAAATTATTCAGACCGAAGGCCGCCACACTCAGAACGAAGGCTGCCTGAGCATCCCCGAATTTCGCGAGCCGGTGTCACGCGCGCGCAAAGTGACCATCCGGGCGCAGGATGTGAACGGGAAATGGTTCGAGAAAACCGGCGAAGATTTGTTGGCCCGCGCCTTTCTGCACGAAACCGATCACCTGAACGGCAAGCTCTACATCAGCCACATCAGCGCCCTGAAGCGCGACTTCATGAAGCGCAAGATCCGCAAGCTGATGAAAGCGGGAGAGTGGTAGGGGAAAGTGGCGCCGGGCGTCGGACCTCGGACGTCGGCACAGGCGGTTCGAATTTGGATTCAGGCCGTAGTCTGAGGTCCGACGGCTGACGTCCGATGCCTTCTCCGCTCAATCTCGTTTTCTGCGGCACACCGGCGTTCGCCGTGCCCACTCTGGAAAAGCTGGTGGAAGCCGGATTCGCGGTGCCCCTGGTGGTGACGCAGCCGGACCGGCCGAAAGGCCGCGGCATGGAACTTGCATTTTCGCCGGTCAAGCAGCGGGCACTGCAACTGGGATTGCAGCTCAGTCAGCCGGACAAGATCAAGAACAACGAAGAATTTCGCGGGCAGCTTGCGGGAATCGCGCCTGACGCCATCATCGTGGTCGGATATGGGCGCATCATTCCGCAGTGGATGATTGATCTGCCGCGGTTGGGAAATCTCAATCTGCACGCTTCGTTGCTGCCCAAATATCGCGGAGCAGCGCCGATCCAGTGGGCCATTGCCCGGGGCGAGAGCGTGACCGGCGTCACCACCATGCGAATCGATGCCGGCCTCGATACCGGAGACATTTTGCTGCGGAAGGAAATTCCGATAGCGCCGCAGGACACAGCCGTAACTCTGGCGCCGCGCATGGCCGCGATCGGCGCCGACCTCATGGTGGAAACCCTGCGCGGACTGCAGTCTGGAACGGTTCATCCGCAGCCACAGGATCATGCCAAAGCCACGCTGGCGCCCATCCTTAAGAAGGAAGACGGCAAGATTGATTTTCACAGTACAGCCCAGGAAATCATAAATCGCTTGCGAGGCTTTCAGCCCTGGCCGGGCGCGTACACCAGCTTTCGCGGAAAGAATCTCCACATCTGGGCGGCGCAGCCAGTCGAGCGTGCCGTGGCAACTGCTGAACTCCTGGTGGAGAGCGGTCCTGTTTGTCGGTTGTGGCGGAGGAAGCGCGCTGCAACTGCTCGAAGTACAACTCGAAGGCAAGAAACGCATGCCCGCGGCCGACTTCGTCCACGGCTATCAACCCCGAATCGGCGAGAAGCTGGGAAACTGACAACCGGGAACTTGTCACTAACAATTGAGCTTTTCGAAATCCATGTCCACTTCTCCCGCTCGGGCCACAGCGTTCGACGTCCTGCTCCGCATTGCGCAGCAGGAAGCTTACGCATCCGAACTATTGCACTCGAATCAATACGCCAGGCTGTCGCCCGCGGACCACGGCCTGGCCACCGAACTGGTAATGGGAGTGCTGCGGTGGCGGTCGCTGCTGGATGCGGAGATCAACCGATTTTCTGACAAGCGAGTGGAGAAGCTCGACATTGAAGTGCTGACGGCCCTGCGACTGGCGGCGTATCAGTTGTTATTTCTTGACCGTATTCCCGGACGCGCTGCAGTGCATGAGAGTGTGGAACTGGTGAAGCGTGCCCGCAAGGGGTCGGCTGTTCCCTTTGCAAATGCTGTGCTGCGGAAGCTGGCGGGAAGTGCCTCAGCGCGACCGCGCTCCACGCCGACGCCAGTGCAGATTGAAGCGACACAGTATGGAAGTGCGGCAGAGCTCTCCAAGAGACTGGCGCATCCGCTGTGGCTGGTGGAGCGCTGGGTGCGGCAGTTCGGCTTGGCCCGGGCGCAGCAGATCTGCAGGTACGACCAGCATGCGCCAACCGCGGCGATTCGCCTGGCTGAGGCCGGAGCGGAGGCGGAGCTAAGGCTTGATGGGATCGATCTTGCTCCCGGGCAGTTGCTGGCATCCGCGCGCCGGGTTCGGTCCGGAAATGTTTCCCGCACGCGTGCCTTCGCGGAAGGTCGAGTGGCGATCCAGGACGAAGCCTCGCAACTGGTCGCGCTACTGGTAGGCAGGGGTTCGAGAATTCTGGATTGTTGTGCGGCTCCCGGTGGCAAGACGCGGGTGCTGGCGGAGCGAAATCCGGACGCCGACATTGTTGCTCTGGAGTTGCATGCGCACCGGGCCCGGCTGTTGCGGAAACTGGTTCCAGCCGGCAACGTTGAAGTGATCAGCTCGGACGTGCTCGAGTTCGAGGCGGGCGCCGGCTTCGATCGTGTATTGGCCGATGTGCCCTGCTCGGGCACTGGTACTCTGGCTCACAATCCTGAAATCAAATGGCGATTGACACCCCGAGGATCTGGCCGACTTGCACCGGCGGCAACTGGCGATTCTGCTGGCGGCGATGCAGCAGGTCGCGGTTGGAGGAAGACTGGTGTACTCCACTTGCTCGCTGGAGCCGGAAGAAAATGAGGAGGTCGTCGAGGAAGCGCTCTCTCGGAAAGCGCCATTCAGCGTGCTCGATTGCCGGGCGCAATTGGAACGACTGGAGGCTGAAGGCGAACTGGTCTGGAAACCAGATTCGCTGGTGAGCGGGCGGTTTGTGAGGACCGTCCCCGGAGTGCATCCGTGTGATGGCTTTTTCGTGGCGATCCTGCAAAGGAGCTAGGTTAGGGTCGACGCCGGTAGGGAAGCCAGCAAGAACCACGTGGTGGCCTTTTGACAGCGAGTGGGCTAGCGGACTTCAAAGTTCACCGCGCTGCCCGCGAACACTTTCTCTCCCGCTGCCGGGTTCTGCGACACGATCATGCTGCCTGGGAATGGCGCCATCGGCGAAGAGCCTTCGGGAGCAGCGAGCCATGGTCACCCCGCCCACGCGCAGTCCGGCGTCCTGTACGGTCTGAGTGGCGGTACCGAGCGGTTGTCCGACGAAGCTGGGCATGACCAGAGCTTGTGGCTGTGCTGGAGCGGCGACCAGCAAACTGATTTTCGGAGCGGAGACGCCGCTGGCGTTCGGGGGCGGGGCTTGGGCCAGGACTTGGCTGTCTGGGGCATCCGGCGATTGCATTTGAGCGATGGCGCCGACGTCCAGCCCGCGGCGCCGGATGTTGATGTTGGCGGCCCGCTCGCTCTGGCCGATAACGTCGGGGATGGCGACGCGCTGTGGTCCGAGGCTCTCAGCTACGCGGACTTGCCAGCCGCTCCGCACCTGGCTTCCGGCGGGCGGAAGCTGAGACATAATTTTTCCTTCCGGGACGGTGGGACTGTAGTACTGGCGTTCGACGCTGAGTTCCAGTCCGCTTTGCTCCGCGATCATGCGAGCTGCGGCGGGACTCTTGCCGACCAGGTCGGGTACGGCGACTTCGTGGCCATGGATGGCCAGGCGCATGGCGGTGAGTGCGGAGACCAGGGCCACCACCAGCAAGAACAGCGCCAGCAGGACGAGTCGGAAGAAGGACTTCATCTACCGAGATTATAGTATTGCGGGTGACGGTCAGGGCGCCGGCATTTCGCGGGGCGAGTCGCCCGCGACCAACGGACCAGTACCGCCGCCGTCGTCCCGATTCAGGATTGAAGCTCTGCGATCATACCTGCCTGTACACCGCACCATCTATACTGGTGCCATGTCTGCTGGTGATGTGACGCCGGGAAACGAATCTTCTGGAGACGTTGCGGCGTCACTGGGGATACGACTCGTTCCGGCCTTTGCAGGAGCGCATCGTGCGCAGCCTGCTCGACGGGCAGGACAGTTGCGTAGTGATGCCGACCGGTGGCGGCAAGTCACTGTGCTACCAGTTGCCGGCGGTGATGCTGGGACGAACCGCAATCGTCGTCTCGCCATTGATTGCGCTCATGCAGGACCAGGCGGCGCAGCTGGCGCAGATGGGAATTCCCGCCGCCGTGCTGAACAGTTCTTTGCCCAGCGAAAAGCAGGCCCAGGTCATAACGTAAGGCGTCCGAGGGCGAGTACCGACTGCTTTATCTTTCTCCGGAGCGCTTGGCGCGCGGCGACACCATCGGCTGGCTGCAACGGGTCCCGATTGCCTTCTTCGCTATTGATGAAGCGCATTGTATTTCGGAATGGGGCCACGAATTCCGGCCAGAGTACCGGCAGTTGAGCCGGCTGCGGGCGAACTTTCCCGATCGTCCCATCGCCGCGTTCACCGCCAGCGCTACCAAGCGGGTTCGTCATGACATTCTGCACCAGCTGCAATTGCGCGATCCCCACAAGTGCATTGCCAGTTTTCACCGGCCGAATCTCCGCTATCTGGTGAAGCAGTGCGCAGGCACCGCGCAGCCTAGCCTGCTCCTTCGCGCCCTGCGCAACTACAAAGACAGCAGCATCATTGTGTACGCGCCTACCATCGCCAAGGTTGAAGCGACGGTGGACTTTCTCGAAGAACAGCAGATTCCGGCCATCGGCTATCACGGTAAGATGGAGGCGGCGGAGAGAAGAAACAATCAGGAACGCTGGATGTCTGATGAAGTGCGCGTGCTGGTCGGCACGATCGCTTTCGGACTGGGCATCAACAAGGCTTCGGTGCGGGCGGTGGTCCATCTCGCGCTGCCTAAGTCGATCGAGCAGTATTACCAGGAGGCGGGCCGAGCGGGGCGCGACGGGCAGCCGGCGGACTGCATCCTGTTATGGCAGAAGCGCGACGCCGCCTTGCTGGCGTATTTCGCCGATCAGATCGTTGATCCTGCCGAGAAGGAGCGAGCGTGGCAGCGCTATCACAGCATTCGCCGCTTCGCCGAGTCCCATAGCTGCCGGCATCGGGAGATTTGTTTGCATTTCGGGGAGAGTCCGAAGTGGACCACTTGCGGCGCATGCGATGCCTGTGGCTGTGAATCCGATTGGCTGGTCAAGTCGGTTAAGGCAGAACAGCCGACGCTGAGACCGCTCGCGGCCCCGCGGATGCCCGCGCCCGCCGCGGCAGTCGGAGTCCCGGATATCGATCCCGCGCTGCGCGAATATTTGCGGGCGTGGCGACGGGCGGCAGCGAAAGAGCAGGGCGTTCCTGCTTTTGTAGTGATGCACGATTCCGCGCTCGACGAAATCTGCCGCAGGCAACCGGGCTCGATCCCTGAACTACTCGGCATTTCCGGATTTGGCGAATACAAGGCCGTACTCTATGGCCCCCGCATCTTCAAAGCGCTGGAACAATTCCGCAACGGCGCCCGCGCCGCCGCCATACCGGGGAGAGAGCAACGCCCGACCAAAGCCGGCTAGTGGTTTATGATGATGGCTGTCGAGAGACTCGTATTCCAGTAGGCGTTTCGCCTGAGGCCAAACATGAGCACCACTCTGGTCCCGACCGACAAGTCGCAGCTGACGCGCGAAGAGATCAACCGCAAACAGAAGGAATACATCTTCCCTTCAGTCTCTACCTATTATTCCGATCCTGTGCCCATGGACCACGCCTCGATGCAGCATGTGTGGGACGTCGAAGGGAAGAAGTATCTCGACTTTTTCGGCGGCATTGTTACCATCAGCGTCGGCCACTGCAATCCGCGGGTGACCTCGCGCACCAAAGAGCAGATTGATCGCATGCAGCACGTCTCGACGTGCTTTCCCAATGTGCCGATGGTGGACCTGGCGGAGAAACTGGCGCAGATCACGCCGGGAGCGCTGAAGAAATCTTACTTCACCAACAGCGGGACCGAAGCCAATGAGACGGCGATCCAGGTGGCGCGCATGCACACCGGAAACTTTGAAGTCGTGGCCCTGCGGCACGGCTACAGCGGGCGCTCGTCGCTTACTCGCGGACTGACCGGCATGCACACCTGGCGCAAGGGCACGATTGAAGTTGGCATCGTGCATGCCATGAATCCGTATTGTTATCGCTGCCCGCTGGGGCTGAAGTATCCCTCGTGCGAAGTGGCTTGCGCGAAGGATATCGAGAATGTCATTCAGTTTTCGACCTCGGGACGCATCGCAGCATTTCTCGCCGAGCCGATTCAGGGCGTGGGCGGTTTCATCACGCCGCCGAAGGAATATTTCAAGCTGGCTTTCAATATCGTCAAGCAGTACGGCGGCGATTTCATCTCCGACGAAGTGCAGACCGCATGGGGCCGCACTGGGCACAAATGGTTCGGCATCGAGCACTGGGAAGTTGAGCCCGACATGATCACCGCAGCCAAGGGATTGGGCAACGGCACGCCGATCGGATTGACGGTGGCCAAGCCGGAGATCGCGGATTCTTTTCAGGGGATGACGATTTCGACCTTTGGCGGCAATCCCGTGACCAGCGTGACCGCCCGGGCCGTCATTGACATCATCGAAGAAGACGATTTGCGGACGAATGCGGCGGTGGTCGGCGAATACTTCCGCAAGAAGCTGGAAGAGTTGCAGGCGAAGCATGCCATCATCGGCGACGTACGCGGCATGGGGCTGATGCAGGCGCTGGAACTGGTGGAAGATCGCGAGACCAAGAAGCCGGCGTCCGCGGGCACAAATGCGTTGATGGAAGAGGCGCGCAAGCGTGGGTTGCTGGTGGGCAAGGGCGGATTCTATGGCAACGTGATCCGCATGTCGCCGCCGCTGAATATTGGTAGAGCCGATGTGGATGAGGCGGCGCGGATTCTGGATGAGAGTTTCGCGGCGTTAGCAACATAATCTAACCGAGCTTCGCTCGGCCCGGACGGATCGGAGACCCGTCCCCACACAGACCGTGGTGGCTAGTGCGTTTCATCTCCCGCCGGGGCTGTGTCCGGCGTGTCGACCGGATGTGCTGCAGGTGTCGTCTCTGGCGGTGCCTGGAAATCTCCCGGGTCTTTCCCTGCCAACGCAGCCTTCATGAAGTCCATCCAGATGGGCAATGCAGCGCGGGATCCGGTTTCCTTTGCGCCCAGGAATTTCTTTTCGTCGTAGCCAATCCACACTCCGCAAGTGATGGACGGCGAGAATCCCACAAACCATGCGTCGGTAAAGTTGTTGGTTGTGCCGGTCTTTCCCGCCAGTGGATATTTCATCTGAAGACGCGGCAATGGCGGTGCCGTGCAGCACGACCTCGCGCAACATGGCCGTCATGGTCCGCGCGGTGCGGGCACTGACTACGTCCTTCACATCGGGAAAGTTTTCTTCGAGAGTGCGGCCTTCGTAGTCGGTCACTTTGGTGATGTAGCGCGGAGTGATGTGCACGCCGTCGCTGGGGAAAACACTGTAGGCCGACGTCTGCTCCATGGGAGTGACTTCGACCGCGCCCAGGGCGACCGGCAGATAAGGCGGGATGTTGGAAGTAATGCCGAAGCGGTGCGCGTAGTCGATGACGGTCTTTATTCCGATGCTGTCGGCCAGCTTCAGCGCGGGAATGTTGCGCGACTGCGCCAGCGCGCGACGAAGCGTAATCGTGCCTTCAAACTTTTCGTCGTAGTTGTGCGGCTCGTACGGCGGCCTGAGGGCATCGGGAATGTGACCGGCGCGTCGAGGATGGTGTCGTCCGGCGTGGCGCCGCGATCGATGGCTGCGGTGTACACGTAGGGCTTGAAGGACGATCCTACCTGGCGCAGCGCCTGGGTAGCGCGATTGAACTTCGAAAGATTGAAATCGCGTCCGCCGACCATGGCTTTGATCTCGCCCGTGGCGTTGTCGATCGCGACCAGCGCGCCCTGCACGCCGGAGTCTTCTTCCAGGGTGACTCGCGCTTTGTTGTCCGACAGCGAAAGAATCTTCACGTAGGCAATGTCGCCCGGCTGCAGGATGTCGTGCAAGTTTGCGCCGGGTCCACGCCGCATCGGCGGGCGCGAGCATCGCTGAGTAGCGGCCAAATCTGATAGTCGCGGAGGCCGGCGTCACCGCCGTGACCAGGGCGTGAACATAGCCGTTGACCTCGGGATCGCTGTCCCAATCCGGATGCTGGTAGTTGGCGAGCGTCACCTCGCCGCCCAACACATTCTGCAGATGTCCCCTCCAGCCATGGCGGCGTTCATACGCGGCCAGGCCGTCGAATACGGCGCGGTTGGCGGCGCGCTGCAGGTCCATGTCGAGCGAGGTGTAAACTTTCAGGCCGCCCTCATGAACTTGATCGCTGCCGTACTTGCCCTCGAGATAGCGGCGGATTTCTTCGACAAAATAAGGCGCCAGCGAATCGGGGTCGTGGGCCACTTCGAGATGGATCGGCTGATCGCGCGCCTCCGCCGCCTGTTGCGCCGTGATGTTGCCGTCTTCGAGCATCGAATTGATCACCAGGTTACGCCGCTTGAGAGCATGGTCCGGATGGGTGATGGGCGAATAGTAGGACGGCGATTTGGGCAGGCCAGCAAGCAGCGCGGCTTCGTCGAGAGTCAATCGTTTCGCCGGCTTGCTGAAGTAAAACTGCGAAGCAGCCTCGAATCCGTATACCCCGTGGCCGAGATAGATCTGGTTGGCGTACAGGGTGAAAATTTGCGGCTTGGTGAAACGCCGCTCGATCTGCACCGCCAGCAGCGCTTCCTGAATCTTGCGGTGAAACGAGCGGTCAGGCGAAAGAAAAAGATTGCGCGCCAACTGCATGGTCAGGGTGGAGGCGCCCTGCACCCTGCCGCCGGACTGGATATCGCGGTAGGCAGCCCCCGCGATGCGCCAGACGTTGACGCCCCAGTGCCGGTAGAAATCCTTGTCTTCGATCGAAATCAACGCCTGGCGCAGGATCTCGGGATAGTCGTTATAGCTGGCTACCACCCGGCGTTGCAGCGCAAACGACCCGATGGTGCGCCCCTGATCGTCGTAGAGTTCGGTGATGGAACTGGGCCGGTAGTGTTCGAGTTGACCGACTTGCGGCAGATCGGTGGAGTAGACAAGCAGCAGTCCGGCGGTCGCTCCCACCAGCGCGGCGACCAGCACCAGAAGGCCGATGACAAGGCGGCCCACCATCTTGTGCTCGGCAGCCGGAGATTCCGCAGAATCCTGTATCTGAAATTTCACGGGAGATCGAGTTCAGAATAGCAGGAGGGCGGCGCTTGGTCGCTAGTACGGATGGCGAAGCGAGTGCGGTAAACTAAGCGCGGTTGTTTCAACGGTTGAATCCGTCCAAGGGCGCGTAGCTCAAACGGATAGAGGATGGGATTTCTAATTCGCGGCTGTTCACATCCTACCTAGCGGATTCAATCACTTAAATCGGGGTTACACATTCTCAGTTGGGGCAAAATGCCCTCGGTTGGGACGTTTTGTGCAATGGATTGTGCAACGAATACGTATCAGATTTAATTCCAAGTATTTGAGTAGGTACCGCCACGAATGGGGATTTCAAGTTCACGAGATGGGCATGTGACGATTGCGCCTATGGATCGCGGCTTCTGATAGGAGGAAACGATGGCAGAAAATGGATACCACAGTGAAACTCAACCCTGTCCAATTCAAAAAGCTCAATGACTATGAACGCAAGGAGAAGGCTTCAACTGCTCCGGGCTTTCCCCTTTTTCTAGCGAAGAGTTGCGCTGGCGATCCCTGCACGCGAGATGGTCAGGTAAACGTGGTGGAGCTATGCCCACGCCAAAATGGGCAGACTGAATCCACATTCACGACGGGATATGGGATTCACGAGGCGCGAATTTCAAAAGGGATGGGGCGCGCCCCCTCCTGCCGGCCTCTCCGGCTGGCAGGCCACGACCCCATCCCCTCTCCGGGGGAAGGGGTTGCAAACCCCTTCCCCAGATGTACCGTACGTGCTTCCTTTGTTGTGAGTGAATGGCCCAGCTGTCCTAAAGACCTGCCAATAGGTGCCATGAAAACTTGTGCACAATCAGGCTGAAGGATACCTATAACTGGACGCACCCGCTCGGCCCACCGTCGCTTTCTATCTTCCCAATAACACATTTGACATGACTAGGACTCCGAACCAGATTCGTTGACTTGCCCGAACTTCGCTCCTAGTATGATCGCCCACAGAGCGAGGGTTCATTGCTAAGGCCAGACCATGGTCTCCGTGCGGTTTCTTGCCTAGAGGCTGCCAGCCTTTGGGGTCCCGCTGCGCCTCGCCGAGTGTTATAGTCGGGCGGGAGACGCCTCTATGGAGAAATCGAAGGATCAGGATCGAAGCAAGGGTGCGATGGAACAGGACCAGCAGAACCCCGGCGGCAATACCAGTATGCAAGGGCAGTTGGGTCACCGTGATGAGGACGTTGAATTAAAGGACGCTGACTCCAATTTGGCCGGATAAGACCGCTACAAAATTAAGAATGCCCGAAATTCTTTCGAATAACGGGCATTACGTTGCTTCTTAGACAGCCTGAACGTTCTCAGCTTGCCAGCCTTTTGGCCCCTTGGTCACGTCGAACTGCACTGCTTGCCCTTCTTGCAAGCTGCGGAAGCCTCCTGCCTGAATAGCGGAGAAATGCACGAAGACATCCTCGCCAGTTTGACGGCTGATAAAGCCGTAGCCTTTGGCGTCGTTAAACCACTTTACTGTTCCTTGTTCCATTGATATTTCCTTTTTATTTGTGAATTTCGGCTGAGAAGAGTCGCTGCGAGGTGATAAGGGCTAACGCTGGTTGGCGGAACCGGTTTTCAACTGCGGATGAATCAAACTTAGCTGATAGTAGTTGGATGCCCGGTTCTGGGAAACGACTCAATAACTTCAGTAACTTCAGTCGGCCCAGTCTCCAATATCCCCCACCACTGCATCCCTCAAGGGCCTGAATCGAGTCTTTGTGCAGAGGCATCCACAGTGAATCAGGGGAGGACCGCCTTATGAGTTTGGCTGCAAAAAATGCTCGACGCCTCCATCATTCTCTGAAGTTCTGCGCGATTCTGCACAAATGATCTGAATCTGTAAAATATTGAATCCGGGCAAGTTGTTTGCCTTCCCCGCCAAACCGGCGTCCGCCATGCTTGGGGGTTCATCCGTCATCCTTTAAATTTGCATCTGAAATTGGTTTGAACGCCCGGATGGCGTCCTTGCGAGCGGGTAAACCGGTAAGAAGCGGTCGAAGACCAAGAGAGTGTGTTGCTTCGAAAACGCCATGGAGAATCGGAATAGAACGCTCAAAAGTCTAAGCATCCGCGAACTGTTGAGGCCGCACGTAACCGCGCTTACCGTCGGATTCATCGCTGTGGTTGGTGAAGGAGTCGCCAACCTTCTCGAGCCCTGGCCCCTGAAGATCGTGCTGGACAGTGTGCTGCGATCGCATCCGTTACACGGATGGCTCAATCACTTCATTGAGACAACCGCGGGCGATGACAAACTGGCCGTCTTAAAGTTTGCCTGTGCTGCGGTGCTCGGAATTGCGGCTCTTGATGCGGTCAGCTCTTACACGGAAAAATACCTCACCACGAGTGTTGGGCAATGGGTCACCCATGATCTCCGGCGGACGCTATATTCCCGAATTCAGCAGCTATCGCTTGCCTATCACGATGAGAAGCGTAGTGGCGACCTGATCAGCCGGGTCACCAGCGACATCGACGCCATCCAGAGCTTTATCAACACGGCTCTGTTGGGCGTGCTCATCAATCTGATCACATTGGTGGGCATGATCGGCGTGATGTTCTATCTCAACTGGCGTTTCACGCTGATCGCTTTGTCGGTCGCGCCAGTTCTCTTTCTGGTGGTTTACACCTACACACGCCGGATCAAGAAGGCATCGAGAGACGTGCGGAAGAAGGAAGGAGAGATTGTTTCCGTTATCGAGGAGGTGCTTTCCTCCATCCGCGTGGTGAAGGCCTTTGCACGCGAAGATTATGAGCGGCGGCGACTGGAGGAAGAGAGCCTTGAGAGCGTAGAAATCGGGCTACAGGCACGGGGACTGAAGGCAAAGCTCTCGCCTCTGGTTGACATCATTGTGGCTGTGGGCACCTGCCTGGTGCTGTGGTTCGGAGCTCACATGGCTTTGAGCGGATCTCTTTCGCCCGGTTCGCTGGTGGTCTTCGTCCTTTATTTGGGCAAGATGTACAAGCCGATGCAGGAGCTCTCCAAGATGGTGGATACGTATTCCAAAGCACTGGTTGGATACGAGCGCATCCAGGAAGTACTGGAAACCGACAAGGAGGTCAAGGATCTCCCTCGGATCGACCAAGGCCCCGCGATTCAGGGGGAAGATCGAATTCGAACATGTCGATTTTCACTACACTCCCGAAAGCCCAATTCTGAAAGATGTAAGCCTGACCATCGAAGCGGGGAAATTGGCCGCTCTCGTCGGACCTACAGGCGCCGGCAAGACCACAATCATCAGTCTAATCCCTCGCTTCTATGATCCAATCTCTGGATCCATCAAGATTGACGACATCGATGTTAAGCGCTTCCGGCAAAAATCTCTTCGTCAGCAGATTAGTTTTGTACTACAGGAAACCGTTCTGTTCCATGCGCCGGTCTGGCAAAACATCGCATACGGAAAGCCTGAAGCGAGCCGGGCCGAGATTTTACGGGCCGCGGAACAGGCGAATGCTCACGAATTTATCGAGAAGATGCCGGAGGGGTATGACACGATTCTGGGGGAGCAGGGTATGACCCTCTCGGGGGGGCAACGGCAACGCATTGCGATTGCCCGCGCCATTATCCGCGACACACCCATTCTTATCCTGGACGAACCTACCTCGGGACTGGACGCCGCTTCTGAGAAGCTGGTGTTCGAGGCTCTGGATCAGCTCATGGAAGGCAAGACCTCAATCGTAATCGCGCATCGCTTGTCCACTATACGGCGGGCCGACGTCATTTTTGTGATCAAGGATGGCGGTATCGTCGAGCGAGGCACTCACGATGAATTGCTAAAAGCTGGGGGACTCTATTTCGACCTGGAACTGCTGCAGCATCGAGTCGAAGAGGACGATCTGGAGAAGACCTCGATCCACTGAACGGGTTGGCTTACTCGCCGGCAAATTGTCAGAGCTTGCTCAGCTCATCGATGCGCTCTTGGACAATCTTCGTAAAACCCTCGATCTCTTGCGGAGAATAGCCAGCCGATCGGAAGGCATCCTGAATCTGCTGCGATGACAAGCGAGAGAGAACGTCCCCCATCCATTTAGCGTCCTCACGGGGAATATGTCTACCGACCCAGCGCATGCGCAGCCGGTGGATCAGACCCGGTACATGAAAAAAATAGATAAGCGCGGGACGGCTGGGCACGTTGAAATCAATAAACTCCGGGCCCGCTTTCTTAATGAATTTAGAGTGGCGATAAGATTTGAGATTGCCCTTTGCCATGGCCTGGGTCCAGCTATATCCGGTCGTGCCGAAGCTGGCCCCCAGGTCGCTGACTGCATAAACCTTGCGGGGACTACCCTGCTTTCGCTCGTAAATCGCATTATTTTCGTCCTTCAAGTCCCAACTGTTCATCAGTGCCATCATGACCCGGAGGCCGTTGAATTGTCGTGTTCGAGAAAATGGATTATCCCTCCATTTCCAATTTCCAATCTTCTTCTGGCCTTCGGTATGGCGCTCCAGGCGCACGTTCTCGATCCTCCCCTGAGGTTGAATCAGATTCTCGCCGCGTTGTAAATGGGGAGGAATGCCTTCGACGGATACTTGAGGGACGAAATAGTCTTCGTCGGTATAGTAGCCAACAGCCCACAGCAGATGCGCGGCTGCGGTCTCCGGTTTGGCCTCGACCCCCAGTTTGGCCGTCCACTTCGTACCGTCCTGGTCGCGGACGTAAAGTTTTGGGTTGGAGCCTGCGTGGTCTTCCTCAATGAACGACAACATGCCGTGAGGCTGGTTCTGCTCTCCGCCGGAGCCGTAAAAAAGATTGCGCAGAGTAAGATCGCCGGGTTCGCTCCAGATGGCGGCATTTTCTTGTTCTTCGGCCACCACGTCTGCCGATGCCGCTAGGAATAAAGCGCAGGCCAGAAACAACGCGTGGACCGCATGCCGCATCCTGAGTCTTTCGCGCGCAGGCCGCACATTTCGCGCCGGAGCCGGGGCTGCGACGCAGGGATGACTACGAAGCCGAGATTGTGCAACGTATCGCATAGTCAACCGGCGGGGCAAATCGACTGTCGTGACCGAGTGTAGATGCAGCAACTTCGTTGAAGGTGGCTCGCAGGCAGAGAAACCGGGCTGGCGGCGATGGGTGAAAAGCAACATAAGAAGCGATATAAGGAGACTCAGTGAAGCTTTTAATTCAGCCCGGCGACGGCGTTGGACCGCTGGTAAAAGCGATTGGGAAGGCGCGGAAAAGGGTCGAAATTGTGATTTTCCGCTTCGATCGAATAGAAATTGAACGCGCTCTCGAGGATGCAGTAAAGCGGGGTGTCTTCGTCCATGCCCTGATCGCCTATACCAATCGCGGGGGTGAAAAGAACCTGCGCAGGCTCGAAATGCGCTTCCTTGCCGCCGGCATAACCGTGGCCCGCACCTCCAACGATTTAGTGCGCTATCACGGAAAAATGATGATCATTGACGGTCAAGCAGCTGTATCTTCTGGCATTCAATCTTACCCGTCTGGATCTCGATCACAGCCGAAGTTTTGGAATCGTCACCAGCAACCGTCAGCTGGTTCAGGAAGCCACAAAACTCTTCGAGAAAGACACCAAGCGACAACCTTACACGCCAGGCTCCGCCAGGTTTTTGGTCAGCCCTTTGAACGCGCGAAAACAGCTCGCCGCTTTCATCCATGGCGCCAAAAAAGAATTGTTGATTTATGACATGAAAATTGCGGATATGGCCATGACTCGCCTGCTTGAAGAGCGTGCCAAGGCTGGGGTTGAGGTGCGGATCATCGGTAAGGTCACACGTAAAACAAATGGCTTGACGGTGCGCAAGCTGAATGGAATGCGCCTGCACGCCCGGACCATTGTCCGCGACCAGCGTCAGCTGTTTATCGGAAGCCAGAGCCTACGGGAACTCGAACTCGATGCTCGCCGCGAAATTGGGATCATCTTTTCGGATCGAAAGATCATAGCTTCGGTCATGAAGGTGTTCGAGGCGGACTGGCGTTCCGCGGCATCTCCCAGGAAAGAACCTGACACCGATCTCCCGGACAACACCGCTGCGAGCACCGCCAAGAAGGTCGCCAAGAGTATCGCCAGAGAACTTCCTCCCGTCGGACCTGTGATGGAGAAAGTCCTGAAAGACGTGGCAAGTGGGGATTCAGAAATCGAAATCGATCATAAGGAATTGCAAAGTGCAGTCCGGGACGCCGTCAGAGACTCGGTCAAGGAAGCCGTACAGGAGGTGATAGGGGAAGTCGCGAACGGGAAGGAAGCCGGTGAAAGATGAGCCTCAACATTAAGGCTGTAGAGCTCGCCGCAGGCATCTAAGTTCAGGCGGGCGAAAGCTCGGCATGAGGTAGCAATGACCATCCGCAGCGGAACAATCTCTATTGCCTTTATTTTGGCATCGTTCTATTTCGCGTTGACCCAAGTCGCGTCACCAACGGGAAAGTCGGTCAACCAGAATTCGCTCATCATGCAGGATTTTGACAGAAGACTGGATAACTATGCGAAGTTGCGGAAGCGTGCACAGGCCGGATTGCCGAATCCAAAATCTGAAACTTCCGCTGCGAACGTCAAGCAATACCAACAGTCCCTCGCGCAAAATATCCGCACCGCGCGCCCACAGGCCAAAGCCGGAGATATCTTCACTCCTGCTATCAGCCAGCTTTTTAGAGAATTGATCGAAACCTCGATTCGTGGCAACAGTGGCAACAAGATTCGAGCCAGCTTACGCCACGCCGAACCAGTTCACGAGCTTCCGCTTGAGGTCAACCAGGAGTATCCGCAAACGTCGGCTATGCAATCCACGCCCCCTACACTCTTGTCCAACCTGCCGAAGCTACCGCCCGACTTGGAATACCGCATTGTAGGCCGCGGGCTTGTCCTCCTGGATACCAAAGCAACTTGATTGTCGATCTGCTGCCCGATGCCTTGCCGATATCTCAGGGCGAGCGTTGAAGCACATGAGAAGCGGCTTTTTCATTCTTCTCTCTTGCTTTGTCCTCGCCGGATGCACGGCGAGAAACCACCAGGCAATCGATCCGGATAGCCGTACCGCGTCTCCGCTTCTTTCCTTCGCGACTCAGTCAGTTTCTCCCACGCAGGCAACGTCGGAACTGCTCCTGAAGCTCCCATTGAAGGCGAAATCAGTTCGCTTTGCGGTGATCGGGGACAGCGGAACCGGCCGAAGCCCGCAGTTTGAAGTGGCCCGTGAAATGGAAGCCTACCGTCGCATAGTGAACTTCAGCTTCGTGATCATGCTCGGAGACAACATCTACGGAGGGCACAGTCCCCGAGATTTTGTTAAGAAATTTGAGGAGCCTTACAAACCTATGCTTGATGCTGGGGTGAAGTTTTATGCCTCTATCGGCAACCACGACAGTCTCAGCGAGCGTCAGTACATCCTTTTCAATATGGGGGGAGAACGTTATTACAGTTTCAAAAAGAATGATGTAGCTTTCTTTGTCCTCGACAGCTCGTATATGGACCCGGTTCAGCTCAGCTGGCTGGAAAAGCAGCTGCGCGAATCAAATGCCACTTGGAAAATCTGCTATTTTCACCATCCTCTTTATTCTGACGGAAAATTTCACGGACCAGATCTGGATTTGCGCTCAGTGCTAACACCTCTATTTCAGAAATACCAAGTCAACGTGGTCCTTTCCGGGCACGAACATTTTTACGAAAGACTGAAACCACAGAATAATATCTACTATTTTGTCCTCGGCAACTCGGGACAGCTCAGATTTCAACAATCTGAGGCTTTCGGAGCCAAATGGAAGTGGGTTTCGACACTGATCGGGGTTTCATGTTGGTCGAAGTGGAAGGCGACGAATTTTTATTTTCAGACCATAACACGGAGCGGAGCTACGATTGACTCCGGCATTCTGCACAGGCAAACCAATCCCTCCAACTGAAGCCAGGCGGCAAGCGGCAACTGCAATCCGCTTTCCATCGCGTAATACCATGTGCAGAAGCCTGGTTGTGGTCGGCAGGTTTCAAACGGCAGATCGAAAGTCCCGCCGTTTTAAAATCAACGACTAGAGGGGAACGCGGAAGCACTTCTCAGCGCCTTTTTCCAACGGCCCTGTTACGGTCAGGTAAGCTAATTTGGCAGTATCAGGCCGCATTTTCGGAATTAACAAAGGTCGTGAAAGGCACCGTGGTCTTGTGGTATATGGGGTCTGAAATCCTGCGCAGTCTTCAAACACACCCCTTCTCAAAGACTGCGAATAGCCAGGGGAGTACAGAATGGCACTCTGGCCGCTCCGTCCGAGGTTACGCACACGTAGCCCATCCTCTAGGCTCTCCAAGCTACCGCTGAAGGCTTACTTCCTCCCAGCCACTTTGTTCGCGGTCTTTAGCTTTGAAGCTTGCGGCGGAGGAAGTTCGCCAAGCACGGTCACTCCGCCGCCACATTCCGCACAGCCCCCGACGCCTACGACGCTCCGAGTGTTGAATCGCGTAAGGTTTAGCGACACCGATCGAATGACGAGCGTGGGCATCGTGGAGCGAACCGCCTATGTTCTTGATGGGGGAACCTATTATGTGGCCGATCAGCCTGCCGACGGTCGAACGACTCTGAATCGCTACACCAATGCCGGTGCGACAGACCACGCCGACGGAACAAGCCAGCCCTCCGGTTACACCTTCGAAGAGATTCTTGGGTATCCCTGGACACAGTCTTCGCTCCCCGGGCTCGATGTCTTGTCGGAGGCGTTTAGCCCAAGCACGGGCGACTATGCTCTGATTGCACCCTCGGAAGACCTCTCCGGTTACACCGCGAACTCGCTAGGCGTGTACGGCTATCCGAGGTTTGCAAACAGGTCCGAGGTGCTACTCAGCTTGTCTGCGGGTGGAGTGACGGTGGAATCGAACAAAGCAGCGGGTGGTGTCACATGGCGTTGGTTCTGGAACGGAATGCAGTTTGAGAACCATTTCGGATTCGGCGGAGAGATCCAAGCAGCATTCTATTTTGTAGGCAAGCCCGAGCTGAATCCCAATGAAGCGGGAGATGGCTATTTCCCCGCGGGCATAGATGCGGGCAATGGCTCACCCACGACCCGATTCGAGAATCAGGGAGGCACTCAGATCACCCGAGCGGTTCCATTGAATTGGGATCCGACAGTTTTCGGCGGTGACTTGGATCACCCGATCATTTGGGACAGCCTCCAGCTGGGGAAAGACCTCACTCTGAACTTCAACAACATGGGGCCGGTGGCCAAGTACACCACGCACGTGGTTCTTCCGGCTGCTACTTCGGGCACGCTCGCGATTCCAACGGGATATTTGCGTGGTAATTTCAACAGATTCTGGACCTACGACGCGCAGTCCAAGCGGCTGACGGAAGTCACCGGTCAAGTTCCCAACGGTTGCGGCAACAATTCAGGATTCGCGTTCAATACCGGCTATGGGGGCGTCATCATCTCCGATGCGAGTCTCGCCTATGCCATGGGCGTGTACGGAGTCGGCATTCCACAAGGGGGATCAGTTAGTTACTACGGCTTAAACAGCTACCCGTGCGGTAGCAGTGACACGTCTGAGTCTGTTTGGAACTTCAATGTATGGGCAGCAGTCTATGGAAATGACCTACCGTTTCCGGCGGGTGACAGTAGCTACAACACATACGTCATCACAGAATCGTTACAAAATGTGACGACACTGATGGATCACCTTTACGTCGCCAAGGTCCGCTAATGGTGGCCCTAGGCCGACTGGGACCCTCTCTTAACGCATTGACGGGGAGCCCATCGGAGGGTTAGCTCCGTTGCTGTTGCTCGCCATCGCAGGCTCCGATACGAGGTCGCAGCAAAGAAGGTTCCCGAAAGTAATCTGATTCCGCTGCCAACGGCGTAGTTTGCCTGGCTATTTCTGCCAGGCCCCGACCAAACGGGCAGCTTTATTCGTGAGCTTCGAAGGCAGGAATGGCGGTGTGTCTTTTTGCAACATCAGTTATGGTCTAGAGGGTCGCAATGCCCGACCGAGCGGTAAAACTCTGCGCCAACTGGGGAGAATTTTGAATGGCTGGCACCTCCTTTTCTGCCGTGGGAGGACTTGCGCGTTGTACCGAGGGCAACTGGGGCGGAGTCTGGCTCAAAGGTCCGATTGCTGGGGCCTTCACCGTTTGACGGCGGCCCACCGGGAAAGCACAGATGCCGGACCGGCCTCGCGGGCGAGCCCGGCATCGGTTCTAACGAGTAGTAGGTGGTCGTCGCACGCTAACGGCAGGGACGATCTCAATGGTGGTTGTTGAACCGGAACATGTCGAAGAGATCGTCAAGCGCCGGGCTATTGAAGGGAACATAGGGATTGTCGTCGCGAACAATCGGGTTCGGGAAATTGTCCCGGCTCCGATCGGTCAGCGGCTGCAAATGCCAGTTGCGCTCGATAAACTTCAGGATCGAAACGTGGTCGGCGTAAGCGTGATTGACGTGGCCGCCTTTGGTGTAAGGCGAGACAACAATCAGCGGAATGCGCGGTCCATCGCCGAAAAAGTCGAGCGGCTGAATGTAGCCGGAATCGTAGTAACCGCCGCCTTCGTCTAACGTGATCATGAAGGCCGTTTCCTGCATCAGTTTGGGTTGGGCCTTCAGGTGATCCATGATCTTCGTTACCATGCCTTCGAAGAGGTCAAATTTGGAAGACGCCGGGTGGCCGTCCAGCAATCCGTCCGGCTTTACGTAAGACACCGATGGTAATTCGTTACCGTCGATGGCAGCGAAGAAATCCGTCGCATCCTTGATATGAGCGGCACGTTGATCCGGATCGCCCATGATCGCATTCGAATACGATTCAAAGTTGCAAATGTTGCAGTAAGCGGCGCCCACCAATACGGTTGGATCGGTGCTCCCCGGATTGTGCTGCAGATCCACCGCAGCGTTGTATGCCCCCCCATAGTAGGCCCACGAGATGTTCTTCTCGTTAAGCGCTTCGCCGACGGTACGAACGTCGATGGGAGGAACCGAGGCTCCTTTGGCAATGCCGGCGGTGTCAATCGTTCCGTCCGGCAGGAAGCCGGGCGAGTCGTTGTTCACCATGTAGTAGTGGCCCTTCTGGCAGTTGGGGTTGGGATGGTACGGGAGAGAGCGCAGGTACTCTCGGATCGGCTTGATGCCGGGCTGGTTCGGATCGGCGCACTCAGTGAAGTTGCCATCGAAACCGACGTCTACCGTATACACGTTGTCGGTGCCCGCCAGCGGCTCGGGATTGGCGATGTGAGACGGCGGCGTAGTTGGGTTTCCGTTGCCGTCGGTCCAGAAGATCGCGTCGCCAGTTCCAAGCATCACGTGATTGGCGCCGGTGCCGCCCATGAACGACTGATGGAAATTGTCGCTGATGGTGTATTGGTCGGCCAGTTGCTTCAGTACCGGGACGTCTCCAGCTTGCATGTTGTAGAACGCCATCGAGTTGCTGCCGCCGTTGTCGTCAATGGCGCCGCCGCTGAACGGATCGGGAATGTTGGTGTAGGTGGTGATCACGAAGGGGTAGAGATCGTTAAGGCAACCGGAGGGATTCCGGCGAGTAGCATTCTTGATATTGCAGTCAGACTGCTGCCACATCTCGAAAAGCCGGTGTGTAGTGTCGCCGGTATAGGAGTCGTATGGCAATTTGTCGCCGCGCAGAGGAAACGGCCCGTTCGGCAACGCATTGAAATTCTCCACCCGCGTGTCCGGATCGGGCAGAACAACAGTCTGGGTGAATCCGGCGACCCCAGTCGTCAGCAGGGACAGGTCTGTTGTCTCTAAGGACGGTTCGACCAAAGCCAGCAAGTTCGTCGGCGTTCCCGGAGGAAAGGACTGCAATGGCTGGAAAGAAAGATCACCGGCTGGCAGGGGTTTCGGGATGGGCGCAAAGTTCAGGGTGGGCTCGGGCAGGATACGGTAGGCGTCCTTGTCATCGTCGTCGAGACTGACGAAGTACTTCTTTTTGAATGGGGCAATGGCGTGGAATTGTTTTGCTTTCCCAAAGTGCCGCCCGGGTGTCCCGTCGGCCTTGATGATGCCCTCGGACAGCAGATTTTTGACTGAATCTCCGCTCGGCGAAACATAAGTCGCGAACAGGTGGTCAAAGGTACGGTTCTCTCCAATCAGGACAATAACGTGTTTGATTGGGGTTTCGGTTTTTTGTTTGGCAGCGACGGCCTCGACATCGCTTTGGCTAAAAGCGGGATTGGCAAACGACATGACCCCGCTCAGAACAAGTGCGAGGGCCATGCGCGATCGCGGCAGCCTTGGAAGGGGCGTGGGCGTCATACTTTCCTCCGTGTGGAGTGTTCCACGGGGAAAGCGTACGTTCCTGATGTCTCGCCTCGATTACAGAATGGTTAATTCTCGATGAAAGTTCTAAAAACGCCCTTGTAACGTGGTCCGCAAATCGTGCAGACTTTGATTGCGCGGCCATCGTGTACAAGGCCGCGCGGCATTTGGCGGCCGCTCATTTGAGCGGCCTTTTTGTTTTTCTGGGGGGCGGAAATGTTGAGTCCGTTCAAGACTTCAACGCTACACGATAACGCCGTTTACGAGGCTCTATCAGACTTCATTAAATGCTGCGTCTCTACGAGGCTCGAATCCAATCAGCGGAAGATCCACGAGGCGTAGGTTATTGAGGGGTCGGGACGAAATTCAAGTCGATCAGTACGCGTCGGGGGAGGAGGATCGATCCTTTCCCTTCTTTTACTAAGATTGGCGTTTCGACCCGCTGGCTCTGATGGAAGCACCTGGGAGGTGCGGAGCAGCAAAGTCGCCTTAGCCGAACATGTGGGTCACACAGTGACGGCGACTGGTGCGGTGTCCAGTGCAACCGCGCACAACATGAAGGAAGACGCAAAGGATGCTGCAAAGGATAGCGGCATGAAGAAAACCAATGACGAACACGGACACATGACCGTCACGCAAGTGAAGATGGTAACTGAGTCGTGTAATTAACCATCACCAGTTGGAGTCAACGAGGACCAGAGAAAAATCCGGCCTTCGTCCTCTCTGAAAATCTGGAATAAGCAGACATGCCCGAAATCCCTTCGGGTAACGGGCATTCTGGTCCCCACCGCTGGCAAGGGTTTCGGGGGTACAAATGCGACCGAAGAGATGTTAGCTTTCTCAGGCCTAGTCGCTAAAGCCGAAATCCCCGCGACAACAACTCGTGCCGTGGGACATCTGTCGGAGGAAACTTCAGCGGCTCATTTGCGCTTACTTGAGGAAGCAATTTCAGGTGCAAGTCGATTGCGTCGTGGCTGATGCCGAAACCTGACAAAACAGCTCGTGCCTCTTTTTCGGACGGGTACACCTGAACGGGATTCAAGTGGTGTTGAGGTTTCGCCACTCGAATCTCGACCCGATCGTCGTCCAGACGGCTCACGCTTACAATTACGAGCATACAGGCAGAAGTTAGGGGGCGACAAAATGGAGCTCAGGATGGTCGTCATTCCTGATGCATCGTCCGATGAAGCCGCCTCAGGTTCCGCGTGGTGCCCCGCTTGGGCGAGCACACACGATTAAGACTGGCCGCCAAAACTCCAAAGCGTGATGCACAGCATTGTTGCGCTGCCGCGTTTATCGCTCTTGTTCTCCATTCATTAGTGAACTGAACTCGCCACTGAAGAAAAAACGTTGTTCGCGTTGCTGCCTACCAATCGAATCGTGCCTACGACAAGCACCAGAATCACAGCCAGCATTACGGCGTATTCAGCGATGTCTTGACCTTCCTGGTTGCTCCAGAGTCTCTCACGGAGATTTTTCATTTTGATTGCCTCCTGCCTTTAGGTGGCTCGCGACTCTTCGCGTTGCTGTTGCCTAGCGCTGGCGGCCAGGTCGCCGAGTTCGGCGATACGCTGGTCGGTTTCGATGGCCATTCTATGCGCCTCATTGAGATGCGAAACCGCAGGATCATCGAGTACGGGAGTTACTGTATTGGGCGGTTTTGCGGGATGTATCTGGGTAGGAAGCGGCTGTCAATGTCTCGCGAGTCCCTTGAATTGGGAGATCTTTGCTTTGATTGCGTTTTGATCCTGTTGTAGGTGCTTAGTCAGTTCAGCAATTAGGCGGGTGAGCGTCTCAGGATCATCCTCTTCGACGATCGCCTTGCACAAGCGGCGTAATTTCTCGATGGGCACGGTCAACCTCGCCTCGGCTGAAATAAAGACATGTCCGAGGAGTGAACCTCCGATGTTGGGGACCCAGTCTGGAGTTGTCTCAGGTGTTGCGTGCACCCGCTTTGTCACTGCGTCCGGTGCGCCAACCCTGACCAAGGAGCAGATCGAACCGTTTCTTCTTACCGCAAAGTGGTGGAGAGTGAGCAGGCCAAGAAAGGCATCAATAGGTATTCACGCCGCCTTTTTCTGCGCCAACTCAGCAAACAGTTTGCGGATGCGTTGACCATGGATGGCCATGCCCGAAGCTGAGAAATAGGAGATTCTTGGAAGGCAAAAACAATAGCTTTCACGAAGGGGGTGGGCTCTCGCCCCTCCCCTTTCACACCTGAATCGACAGACAGAAACTACTGTAGTGCGAGAGGCTTTGGAAGATCACCTCGAATGTACCGTTATATCGAGAATGGAAACTATCCAAGCGAGATTGAACAAGGCGTAGGCGTGGGTGTGGCCCGGAAAACGGACAAAAAGGGAGAGGAAAGCATGCACGGAAACCGACAGCGCAAATCTCAAAAGGGATGGGGCGCGCCCCCCTTGCTGGTCTTGCGTGCTCCCGTGTAAAAGAGGGACGGCCCGCTTGGGCGTGGGAAAGCCATCCCTCTCTCCTATTTCGCTGTAAAGCAGCGTCAAGGTTTATTCAAGCGTAGTCGCGACACCTGGAGGGGTCCATCAGGTAGATAACGGATTTAGCCATTTTTGTCACTGCATCAACGCCGTTACAAACTGCCATCCGTCGCAGAGTGGGGCAAGTAATTACGGACCACGAAGCAACTACGCCTGTCGCGTTCGCGTCTCAAGGGCGGACACAATCCGCTCGGTCCCAATTTGCTTTTGGAGGGATTGCGATGAAGTTGAGTTTGTTAGCAGTCTTTACGCTGGCGATTGCCTTGTCACCCGCGTCTTTTGCACAGCAGGATCAACCATCGCAGCCCAGTTCGAACGAGCAAACCCAGGATACGGCACCGAATGCTTCCGCAGATAACCAGACGCAGAACTTCTCAGGCACCGTGGTCAAGGCGGAGAATCACTATGTTTTGAAAACGGACCGAATGACCTATCGGCTGGACGACGAGACTAAGGCACAACAATTTGAAGGCAAACAGGTGAATGTGACCGGCACTGTGGACAAATCGACCAGCATTATTCGCGTCACCGACATTCAGCCTGCATCCTAGCGAGAGTTAACCACCGAAGAGACACCTTCTCGGGGGAGGGACCGTTTAGAAGGAGCGCTCCACGATTACCAAGTCCGGAGCGCTTCATTTGCGCCAAGAACGGGAGATTGCGTAAGGACTTTGGCACCTGGCGACATTTCGCAAACCGCTGCGCCGGGGATTTGAACGTAAAAGGGAGAGGCACATGAGTATTTGGACAATCTTATTCGTAATTCTGCTGATTGCTTGGATCGGAGGGTTCACGGTGTTTCACGTCGCCGGAGGCCTGATCCACCTTTTGCTTGTGCTCGCCGTGATCTCGCTTATTCTGCATTTTGTGATGGGTACGCGGACAACTTAGAACCCGCGCAGTCTGGAACTCGCAACCCATCGGATTCAACGGCAGAATTTATGGTAGAGCAGCGACGGGAGCATCGTGTGCGAAGGGATCTAACGGTGCGAGTGTCGGGACGGGACGCTAACGGAGACCCTTTCTCCCAAAGCGTCAACGCCAGCAATGTCAGCAAAGGTGGAGCACTGTTATCGGGACTATCTTGGGGAGTGCGATCCGGCGACTTGGTTTGGGTGGAATACCACGGCCGGAAGGCTCGTTACAGAATTGTGTGGGTTAGAGATTCGGACTCGGATCTGAAGTCTCAGGCTGCCGTCCAAAAGCTGGAGAAGGAAGAGTGTCCGTGGTTGATATCGAGTACTCTCGCTAGATAGGAACAATACGCGGGATGGGCATATAACAAAACGCGTTCTGGAATGGAGCCCTCGCCTACTAAGGTATTCCAGGCGTGCGACGAAAAGCAGTTGACGACGGATAACGTTCGCTTTGAACGGACTTCTTCCAACACGAATTTGTCGCGTGATAATCACCGCACGTGCGGCAAACGCACCAGACCAGATAATCCATTTCGGGTCCGTATTCCGGTCTGGTTGGCTGATGAACTTCGGGCACTCCCGCCCGTCAATGCAGAATACTTTTTCTGGGACGGTACTGATCTCAAGATCGTTGACAACACCATCGCGCACTTCAGCACGCATTCGGCATGACCTCGCACGGCTATAGGCATTTCTTCATCGGCACCAACCTGGCTACTGGCGTTTCGGTCGAAGACGTAAGCGCGATGGTCGGCACCAGCCCAGACGAAATTCGTAAGACGTACCGACACTGGATCAAAGAAGCAACCGACCGATTGAACCGCGTGCAGGAGCAGGCGTGGCTCGCGCAGGGACCAGATCACGACGGCAATCCGCAGAAGGTGATTCAATAGAGAACAGCTCGGACTAACAAGGCTTAACCGAATCAAAAGGCTCTGCTCGGAGATGAACCGAACAGAGTCTTTGCTTTGTTTTACCGGCGGAAAATATTTGAAATGAAATCCCCTGAAAGCCTTGCCAGTAAAGCGATCTGCCAGAGTTGCAATTCAGGTTGTCTTGAGTGTAAGTATGGAAAGCGACGGGTACTCGCAAGAAAATTGTTGGAAATTAAAAGTATTCGGCGCAATTCGCGAGATGGGGATTAAATGAGCACAACACAAGAGTGGGTAGATGATTACCAACTGAAACCTCAAGTAGCGACCATCGCCAATCTGGCTGCCGAAGATGCTAACAAGTCAATCAACGTCAGGCACTTTCGCTGCGATGCGGACGGCACAAGCTGGTCAGGGGGAGGCCAACTGTCCGAAGTGCGGAGAAGCGACGCTGCCCTACATGAGTACAAGTCCAAAAACTTTGGATACGACAGAATTGTTCGATCCAATTCTCAATACCCTGGCCGACATAAGCTTCTCAGCCGAAGCCCGAGGAAGCAACCTCATAACAGCGCTTGAAATGCTGGAAGATTTTTACCAGATTGGCGCAATTCCCCATCCGGACCATATCGGGAAGTTAGAGGAGTTTGCTCGATACGACCCGGACAAGAAAATAACCGTGCAAGGGCAGCTTGACGAGGTCCTTAGATGGTACATCGCGATGTGGGACGATTCCGAGCCCTTGGTCCCTGTCGAGCCTGAGACGGCTAAGGTCTGAGCCACTACCCAACCTCCAATGTCCAACTTGGGGTTTGGGATAGCGATTCAGGGGTATCGTCAAGCTTGTCAAATTGACAATATTTCCCGAGCTGGTCTTCCGAGAGAACGATTGAGAATTCTACACTGTCCGGAAAACGGACAAGCAAGAAGTGGCTGCGATGGGGCTGTAACCAGATTCGCTACATCCCGCGCAACGCTCTCCATACAACTGCTCAATAGTGTGCTGCACGGCGATCAAGTGGCTGCGCCAAGACTCCGTAGCGCGGCTCGTTGGGTCCTTGGCAAGCTCTGCCCGATAGTTTCTCAGCACGAATTCCTGTTGTTTCCTTAGACGTTCGCTTAATACTGGATCGAGTTGTTCCGCAACAGACATGCCCTATTATACGGGGAGGCCTTGGGAAAAGTTTCCTCGAAGGGTACCCTACTCAATGCGGACAACGGACAGGTCCTGGAGCCTTCGCTGTTTGGCATCTTCATAAGGCGTATGATTATGGCCATGATGGATGCGAACCACATTTCGGAGCGCCTCGCCAGTCTGAAGAACGAAATGAGCGACCTCAGAGTCGCGAATGCGCTGTATTGCAACCGGAAAGGCAATACCACGCTAGAGAAGTCTGCCTCTGCGTTACGACATCGTCGCCTGGTGGAGATCAAGCAGGAATTGGCGGATCTGATGAAACGTTGTGCGTAGGCGGCCAAGCTCGCGGCGTCGGACCCGGGCCTTGAGCCCACGCAGCTAAAGCTGTCAAACCCACCAGTTCCAGCCAAAGCACGACCTTCCAAATCCCCAGTTTTCATAGGCCACCCCCGGGTGTGCCGAGGCTGATGCTTATCCTTTGGCTATCGGATAATCATTCGTTTAGGCCCTGATCTAAATTTGGTCTTGTGGTCTTTTAGTTCGTGTTAAACTCGGGCCCAATTTCAGGGGCAGACCAGATGGCCGGAGAAACCCCATCTTCCTCAGTTCTGCGCTTTGGAACCTTCGAGTTAAACCTGCGTGCGGGGGAACTTCATAAGCAAGGCCCGCGGGTCAAACTGCAGGAACAGCCCTTCGCGTCCTCGCCGTCCTCACCCAGCGCCCGGGGAATGTCGGAGGCGACAGTCGAATCGAGTGGCGAACATCTGATGTCAGAAAAGCAGCAAGTCACGAAGCAAGACACACAGAATCCAGAAGCCTACGAGCTGTATTTGAAGGGGCGTTACCACTGGAACAAACGGACGGTTGCAGACCTTGAGACGGCAATCTCCTATTTCAATCAAGCCATCGCCCATGACCCCAACTACGCACTGGCATATTCGGGTCTGGCCGATGCTTACAGCACATTGCCTGTCTATGGTGGCGCTCCCAGCGAATATTATCCGAAGGGGAATGCCGCTGCCCGCAGGGCAATAGTGCTGGACACGACCTTGGCTCACCCCCATGCAGTTCTAGGGGGCAATGAGATGGAGTACGAGTGGGATTTTGCCGGGGGGAGAGGCTGAGTACAAGAAGGCTCTCGAACTCGACCCCAACGATGCCACGGCACACCATTGGTATGCTTTGGATATTGGCTTGATCGGTGGGAGGGAGCAGGAAGCCCTTGCTGAAATCAACCGTGCGCACCAATTTGATCCGCTTTCGCAGGTCATCGAAGAGTCGGTCGGAGAGATTCACATCGATGCTCGACAGTACGACGAGGCCATTGCCGATTGTAAGAAGCTGGCAGATGAGAACACGGTTTACGCTGATGTGCACAAAACTTTGGCCCTAGCATATTGGGGAAAACGAATGTACCCGCAGGTCATTGAAAACTGGAAAGTCTTTGGACAGCTTTCCGGCGACCGGAACGAATCTGATTTCGCCGCCGCTCTGGAACAAGGATTTCGCTCAGCGGGATGGAAAAACGCTCTCACCAAAGGTATTGGGACCCGGCTTACGCAGCGTAAGACCAAGTACTTTTCAGCGTACACCATTGCCAGTCTTTATGCCGATTTGGGGGACAAAGAGCAGGCTTTTCGGTGGCTCAACACCGCTTATCAGGAGCACAGTTTTGAGATGGAGGGTTTAAGGACTGATTTCTTACTCGACCCCCTGCGTTCCGACCCAGGGTTCGCCGAGGTGGTGCGCAAAGTGGGGCTACCGCAGTAGCGAGACTCGCCATCGAATCTCTTCTCGCCCTCTGGGAAAGACGCCGACCCCGCCATCCCCATCCTGAAGGAAGCGAAGGCGGAGTACGCGAAGTTGCAATGAAGAAATGGTTACTAGCAGTAGCTCAGGCCGCTTTATTTCCTCGTCTCAGTTTGACCCACCTCGCTCGCTGTGCCGTTGCGATTTTGTGCCGAGCCGAGGCCGACATCGTTCGTTTGGCCTTCGCAATTGGAACGACCTCTGCCCGTTCACTTTCGCCCAGCGAACTCTCTGAGCGGCTGCGATCCGAGCGCGTCTTTTGGCTGACATCTTGCGCCGTTTGCGGCCTGGCTTCCCTCCACTGTAGACGCTGGCAAACGCTCTGATGGCCGAGTCAAGGCCCTGCAACTGCCGCTCGACTTGCGCACGTTCCTTTTTCAACTGCTTCAGAATCCCAGACAAGTTGGCTAATGGTGTTTCCTCCTCGGTTGGAGATTCTAAACTGCAGGTATGAGAACGATTTGTCTTGCTAAGTCATATACCGCAGCAAAAAGTGGTCCTGGATTTGACGCTTAGGTGGGTGAAGGGCTCGGACACAGGTTGCTCGTTTCAGTATCCAGGTCTATTGTTAGTGCCTTAGAATCTTCTCGTGAAAGAAGGAGGAACTCAAATGGTGAAAAAGCTGGTCGCTCTTTTGTTTGTGTCTGTACTTGCGTTCCCGCTGTCGATGGCGGTGTTTGCGCAGGAGGCACCCGCTAAGGCAAAGCCCGCCAAGGAGGCCCGCTGGGAGGGCAATGTCCAGAGAAGCAGTCCGGATCAATCTACGCTGACCGTGAAGAAAGTGGGTTCGAGCGCTGAGATTACTGTCCAGTACGACAGCTCGACGAAGTGGGTCAGTCAGGAGCACGGCAGCAAAAAGGTCAATGACATTGATGCCAGCCAGGTTAAGGACGGTGATCGCGTGATTTGCAAGGGCACTTGGGAGAAAAAGGGTGTGCTTCACGCCACTCTAATCTCTAAGCGGCTCTCCCACTCTAGATGAGTCTTGCCTTGTGTCAGAGGTTGGAACACCGAGATCTGTTGCGGCGAATACAGTAAACACGGTATGCCCAAACGATGGAACGAAAATTAGCCGCTCTGGTTTTGGCGACGGCAGCCGTCTCTAGTTTGTCGTGTTCGGGCAAATTGACCCGCCCCGAGGCGCATGCTCAACTCGAAAAGCAACTCCGCATGGCCAGCATCTACGACCCGAAGGTGACTATCAACACTGGGTTGGTCTCAGGGTATTGTGACGTCGATCCGAGAATCGCAAAAGACTACGACCCTATTGCTCGTCAACAGAGCTACGCGCTGCTGAAACAGCTGGGCGCTGTGACCATAGAAGCAACCGACTTTAAACACGCCTATCAGATCACGTTGACGGATGTGGGAAAGAAATGAGTAGACGGCAGTCCTTACGGTCATACTCAAAAGAAACATTGTGATGAGTGGCAGGTGGATCTCCCTGTCGCTAATGTTACTGGAGTCCAGGTGACTGGCATTCAGCAAGAGGGAGATCATGCCAAGGTTGATGCCAGCCTGTGCCGAAAATTGACGCCTCTAGGCGAAACCTTGAAAGCTCAGAATCTAACAGACAATCAGCAAGTCTTATTAGAACTCGGAACAGGATTCTTCGATTCCCACCACTTTATCAGACCGAATGAGTACTGCGTGTTCCATAGCGTTATGTTCAACAAATACCGTGACGGCTGGCGAGCAGAGATGCGTTCGGCAATCTGAGCAAATCGCCGCTCCACAGTCACTACATGTAGCCACAGCCCGATTGCTACATGGCGTACCTACGTCGCTATCGCTTGCGACGTGTTCAATCTGACAATGCATTCTCCACCTCCGTGCAAGCCAGTTCACAGCTGTTTTCGACGGTTCTGGCAACACGCTCAACATGGCCGAGATTTCCTCCAAGCTGTAAGCGCAGGTATCGCCACCCTTGGGAGATGGCGGAATCGCTGTACGAACTGCATCGTTTCACGCTGGGCACTCCAGCCAGTGGGCCGATGTTCCCATCCGCGAACGGGCATCCGTTAAATTTGAATAACATGGTGAACCGTCAAATCAAGTCCGCGCTCGACCGTTGTGAGAGATGTAAGAAGAGCAAAATCGATCATGGTGCTGACCATCCGTTTCGGCGTGACACTTCGCTTCCCGCATGGCACGGGTGGCACGGTTACCAATCTGAATCGCCTCGGCGTACAAAACGATTCAAGCGATTTTGCGTCATGCCACCCTGAGCGTTACGCAAAACCTCTACATCAAATCCGTGAACGCCGATTCGGTGACGGCGATGCAATCGCTGGAATTGACGGTGGAATCGATATTGTGCGCCAATCGTGCGCCGGGAGCAGCACTTTCTCCTTCGCGTACGGTAAACTAAGTGCGGTTGTTTCAACAGTTTGAATCCACCTGAGGGCGCGTAGCTCAAACGGATAGAGCATCGGATTTCTAATCCGACGGTTGCGTGTTCGAGTCACGCCGCGCCCACCATCCCCCCGCCCTTGGCTTTCGACTACTTTCTTGTGCGGTGCTCGCAGTCTTTGGTGTTGATGCAGGAATCTGGCATCACTAACCGCTCCACTGGCTTTCCGCCCACGATGTGCGAGTCGATAATTTCATCCACATCAGCCAGGGTGACTCGGCTATACCAGACGGATTCCGGATACACGACCAGGTTCGGACCATGCTCGCACTGGTCGAGGCAGCCTGATTGATTGGCGCGCACTCTTCCTTTCAGGCCGAGGGCTGCCAGCTTCTCTTTGAATGATTTTTGCAGTTCTGCCTGGCCAGTCGGGTCGCAACAGGGCCGCGGGGCTCCGGGTGGCCGCTGGTTGCCGCAGATAAAAATATGCTTCTCGAACTTCGGCATTGGAAAATGTTATCGGATTTGGAGGGAAGCTTCTAGCTGCTGGCTGCTGGTTTCTAGATAAAAGCTGCAGACATGGATTGGGGACAAGAGATCGAGGAGCGAAGAGCCAGAAGCCAGAAGCGGCTTTTAATCTTTCAGCGGGACCATATTCTTGTCGCCCTGGCAGAAGGTGGCGACGCGCTGCAGCCCGCCTTCCGCTTGCGGCAGCAGCCTGACCGGGCCCAGGCAGTATACGGCGTGGCCGTTTTCTGCGAAGTACCAGCGGCCTCCCTTGCGCGCGGGTCGCTTGGCGGCGACGTGATCGGCCGGAGGCGTCGGGGGCGGAATCCGGAACCCCCCTTGGAGAGAGATTGACAACAGTAGTGTGGCGAATACTTTCATGAGGAGTAACCTGGGCCCCAACAACTCAAATCGAAATCAGAATCCTGCGTTCGTCTCCCTGGTCAACGGTTTCCTTCGGAGGCTTCTGCGGAAGCGGTCGTCCGGTTTTGCTCGTGCTCTGATTTTTCGCGCCAGCCTGCGGCTGGTGCATCGAAGGTGACTGGGTCCTGGGATCTGACGGTGCCGCCTGCGCCGGCGGCGACTTCTTCTTTGCCTGCGCCTGAGCCTCGGCCCGAGCATCGTTCTGCTTCTGGGCTGCTTTTCCTTTTATGCTGCTCAACTGCACGCTGTCACTGAAGAGCAAGTGAATGAGGTTGCGCTGGGAGTCGATGGTCCGTCCCTGTTCCACGACCAGCATGGTCAGCAGGCCGTAGGAAAGCAGAAACAGAATCGTCAGCACGGGAAGCAGCGAACGACTTGACTTTCTCGTCGCGTTATCGCCCGTCAGGTTCCACAAATGGCACCCCGATCTATGTGCCCGCTGAGCCAGCAGGCATCATTACGGAATGCAGCTTCCCAACCAATAACGTCAATTCCGGTAAGACACTAAAATCCAATCACTTAGGGGAGATTTTTGGCGGCTCTGCGGGGCGGGTAAATGCAAGTTGCTGCACATTATAGGCAACCGGGACGGGTTACAAGAGTGCCATGGCCACTGAAAACCACGACAGGCAAGGGTTTCGGCGATGCCCGCCTGGGCGGGGGCGCCACGGAATTTTCGCGGGACAGAACCGGCCATGAGTCCGGCATCCTGCATCTCAAGCCGGGCACTTTTCCTGAGACGCCTCGACGTGGTATTTGCGATGACACTTCCGCAGAGTGCTGGAACGCGCCAAAATAAATGGAGACCTTTGTGGTCCCATAGCGCCCCAAATACGCCCAAAACGAAGGATGCAATCATGAAGAAATTCGCAGGCTTGTTTTGCGTGACCTTGCTTTGCCAGATCCTGATGGTCACATACGCGGTCGCCCAGCAGGAGAACCCCCCCGTAGAGCCGATGGACCAAACCCCCGTGTTCCGCGTGAACGTAGTTTCGCGGACTACGAAGGCGGTCAACTATCGCCATCGTGGCGGCTCCACGACCGTGGACATCAAGGGCACCAGCCTGATGCCGGAAGTCACTGGCAAAGCCAAAGTGGACAGCAAAGCGGGACGCCTGCAGGTCAACGTCGAGCTTTCCAAGCTCGGCCCGGCAAGCCGCGTAGATCGGCAGTTTCTGACCTATGTTCTGTGGGCGATCACGCCGGAGGGGCGGGCGCAGAACCTGGGCGAGATTGTTCCCGACGAAAACGGAAAAAGTAGCCTGGATGTGACTACGGACCTGCAGGCCTTCGGTCTGATCGTGACTGCCGAACCCTACTTCGCAGTCACCCGTCCCAGTAACGAGGTCGTCGCGGAAAATATCATCCGGCAGACGACCAAGGGATTCGAGGAAGCCATCGACGCCAAATTCGATTTGCTCGAGGGCGGCGAGTACACCATTGACCTGCCAGCCCAGCAGCTACCGTCGGCGAACGCAGATCCCAAGACACCTCTCACGCTTCTCGAAGCGCGCAATGCCCTGGCCATCGCCAAAGCCGCAGGTGCCGCTCAATACGCGCCCGATAGCTTGCAGAAGGCCGAAACTTATCTGGCCCGCGCCGAAGATTATCTCAAGCGCAAACAGGGCAAGACTCCCATCGGAACGGCCGCTCGTGGAGCGACCCAAATGGCCGAAGATGCCCGCGTGTTGACGATCCGCCGCAAGGAGCAGGAGCGAATCGCAAACGAGAAGCAGGCGATGCTGGACAAGCAACGCAAGGCTGAAGCTGAGGCCGCCGCCTCCGCAGCCGCCGAGGCCCAAGCCAAGGTCCAGGCCGAAGAGGATGCCCGCAGACGCGCTCAGGCGGAAGCCGACACAGCAGCTGCGGAACGGGCCCAAGCCGCGGCCCAGGCGCAGCAGGCGCAAGCGGATGCGGCGCGGGCGGCAGCCTTGGCCGACCAGCAGAAAGCTGAAGCGGCTGCGGCCGAGGCGATTCGCCAGAAAGAAGAGCAGCGGCAGCGGTTGCTCAACCAGCTTAACCAGGTACTCGAGACCAAGGACACTCCCCGCGGCCTGGTGGTGAGCATGCCCGACGTGCTGTTCGACAGCGCCAGCTACACCCTCAAGCCGGCTGCGCGGGAGCGGTTGGCGCGCATTTCAGGCATCGTCCTGGCCTATCCCGACCTGCGGTTGGAGATCGAAGGCCACACCGACAGCATCGGCAGCGATGCTTACAACCAGACGTTGTCCGAGAAGCGGGCAGGTTCGGTGAGGGACTATCTCGTGGACAACGGTGTCTCGATCAACAACGTAATCGCGCGCGGATTGGGGAAGGGAAACCCGGTGGCAGACAACGCCACCGCTGCCGGCCGCAAACTGAATCGCCGGGTGGAGATGATCGTCTCTGGCGACGTGATCGGAACTCAGATCACACCGGGAGCAACGACGACGCCGGCACCGCCGCCACGGTAGGGTCCGAACTATGGAAGGGCACGAGTTTACTTGTGCCGCAAATGTCAGTGGCGGGAGGGGCTTAAGCCCCTGAGGTGTGTTTGAGAATCGACCTCAGGTGTCGAGTCGTGGCAGCAACGCCTGACGTGGGGGTCGCACGCTCCAAACTCGGCGGCTAAAGCCGCCCGTCGCCTGGCCTTTTGCGGCACGACTTCACGTCGTGCCCTTCCGATATTCGGGCCATCCGAAGCCCAAGTGATCACGCTCGAGGTCACCACACTCTGCAGGCATTGACCGGCATCATGGGCTGACCGGCTTTGCAGCCGAAAGCCTGACCGAACTCCGGCATGTTCTGGACTACCCCGTTCGCCCGGAATTGCCTCGGCGAATGCGGATCGGTTTGCACCTGGAGTCGAAGTTGCTGGGGACGGGTGTTGCCGCACCAGCTCTGTCCGTGTCCCAGGAAGAATTGCTGCACTGGCGTGTAGCCGGCCTGCTTTTGCGCCAAGTCGATGTTTTTCCTCTTCGCATCCGTCAGGAAGGCGATGTAGGCCAGGCGCAGGCCGCCGTTGTCGGCGGTGTTTTCGCCCAGCGTCAGCCTGCCGTTTACCTTAACGTCGTCCACGGCGACAAAGTTGCTGTACTCCTTCACTTCGCAGTCCGCTTTCTCTTCGAAGTGCTTGGCATCTTCGGCGGTCCACCAGTCGGCCAGGTTCCCGTTGGCGTCAAATTGGCGGCCTTCATCGTCGAACCCATGTGTGAGTTCGTGTCCCACGATGCCGCCGACGTGGCCATAGTTCGACGCGTCCGATGCGCGACTGTCGTAAAGCGGTGACTGAAGGATGCCGGCGGGGAAGTTAATATCATTGGCGCTGGGATTGTAGTAAGCGTCGACGGTCGCCGGCGTAATGAGCCATTCCCCACGATCGACCGGCTTACCGATCTTCGCCAGCTGGCGCCGGTTCTCAAAAGCGGTGGCGCGCAGCGCGTTCCCGAAAGCATCGTCCCGCGAAATGACCAGGCTGGAATAGTCCCGCCAGTGGTCGGGATATCCGATCTTGTCCGCGACCGCATGGAGCTTTTCCTTGGCCCGAACCTTGGTGGCGGGACTCATCCAGTCCAGCGTGTCGATGTCCTGGTCCATGGCGGCCTCGATGTCCTCCACCATTTGCAGCGTGGCCTGCTTGTTGGCCGGAGAAAATTCCTGCGCAACATAGACCTGTCCCAGAGCCTCGCCCAACCCTGCGTCGGTGGCCTGTACGCAGCGTTTCCAGCGGGCCCTTTGTTCGGGCTGGCCCCTTAACTTGCGGCCGTAGAAGTCGAAGCGTTCATCATCGAGGGGTTTGGGCAGCACGTAGCCCGGGGTCGAAAGAATCAGCTGCCAGCGCAGGTAAGTCTTGATCGTCTCCAGATCGGTGGAGGCAAGCAGGCTGTTCAGCCCCTTGATGAAGTCAGGATTCGCCACGTTCAGTTCGCTGATCTTGGGCGCTCCGGACCCAACCAGAAAGCGGTCCCACGCCACGCCCGGAGCCAGTGTGGAGAGTTCTGAGACCTGCGTCAGGTGGTAAACCTTGTTGGGATCGCGGCGCGAAGTGATGTCCATGGAAACTTTGGCCAGCGCAGTTTCCAGATCCATGATGGCCTGCGCGTCACTGACAGCTTTCTTTTCTAACTCGCCCGTGAGCTTGAACATGTTGGCGATGTGCTGGACATACTGGGCGCGGGTTTTAGCGGCGGCGTCTCCGCTGCGGAAGTAGTAGTCGCGTTCGGGCAGTCCCAGGCCTCCCTGGTCAACGACGGCGATCTGCTTCCGGGCGTCTTTGAAATCCTGCTGCTCGCCGAAGTTGAGAAATGCGTTTACGCCGATCAGCTGAAAGCGGGCGAGGAGTTCGGGCAACTCGTCTTTGCTCTTGACGGCTGTAATGCGATCAAGCTCCATTTGCAGCGGTGTCAAGCCCTTCTGGTTAATGGTGGATTCGTCCATGCAGGCGGCGTAGGAGTCGCCAATCTTTTGCTCATTGGGAGTGCGGACGGCGCCGCCCGCGGCGGCCTTTTCGAGCATCGAGTGCAGGACGTATTCGGTATGGTCAACGATCATGGCGCCGGTTCCGTAGGCGGATCGATCGTTCGGGATGGGATAAAGTTTGGAAAAATTACCGCAGGCATACTGGAAGAAGTCGGTGCACGGGTCGGCCGAGGTGTCGATGATCTGCTTGTCCAGGCCGGGCAAAAGTTCGGGAGGTTTTTCTGGCCCCGGTTTACTCGCGGCTGACGTTTGGGCCATCGAGGCAGCAGACAAGGCAGATGCGACCACAAGCGCGGTTATGATTTTCTTTATCATTAAATTCTTCCTTCGCGATTATCGTGCATGCGGTAGACAAACCAATCCAAGCGTTCGACGGGCGTGGCGTTAATTTGTAAGCAGATGAATCAAGAATATTGGGCCTGGAGCGTTGGTCCGAGGCGCATGGTTCCGCGCCTGTGTTCTCACTTCCCCATCACCAGCTTGGCAATGGTGGCCAACTGCATGTTGGAAGTGCCTTCATAGATCTTGCCAATCTTCGAATCGCGCCAGTACTTCTCTACCGGGTAATCTTTGGTAAAGCCGTACCCCCCATAAATTTCTATGGCCAGGGAAGTCACGCGCTCCGCCACCTGCGAGCAAAACAGCTTGGTCATCGCAGCTTCCTTGACGAACGGGATGCCCGCGTCTTTCATCCGCGCCGCGTTGTACACCATCAGCCGCGCCGCCTCGATTTCAGTCGCCATCTGCGCGATCTGAAACTGGATGCCCTGATATTCACTAATCGGCTTGCCAAACTGTTTGCGTTCCTGCGCATACTTCGCTGCGTACTCCCAGGCGCCGCGGGCCACTCCGGCCATCTGTGCCCCGATTCCGATGCGGCCTTCGTTCAAAGTCTCGATTGCGATCTTGTAGCCTTTGCCCACCTCGCCCAGCACGTTGGATTTCGGCACAGAGCAGTCTTCGAGAATCAGCTCGCAGGTAGATGAGGCGCGAATCCCCAGCTTGTCTTCTTTCTTGCCGACGGTGAAGCCGGGAAAATTCTTCTCGATGAGGAAGGCTGTGATTCCCTTGTAACCGGCCGCTGAATCGACAGTAGCAAACAGTACAAAAAGTCCGGCTTCCTTGCTATTAGTGATCCAGAGCTTGCGCCCGTTGAGGACGTAGTCGCTGCCCTTGAGCGTCGCCCGGGTCTGCAGGGCAAAGGCGTCTGATCCGGAACCCGCTTCGCTGAGCGCGTAGGCGCCGCAGGTGTCGGCGGCCATGCGGGGCAGGAAGCGCTTCTTCTGTTCGTCGCTGCCCCAGCGCAACAAAGCATTGTTGACCAGGGTGTTCTGCACGTCCACCACGACGCCGGCCGAAGCGTCCACTCGCGACATTTCCTCCACTGCCAGGATCGCCTCAAAGAACTTGCCGCCACCGCCACCGTATTGTTGGGGAATCTCGATCCCCATCAACCCGAGTTGAAAAAACTGGTGGATCAGGTCTTTGTCGAAGACGCCCTTTTCGTCCATCTCCTTTACCAGCGGCCGGACCTTCTCGTCGGCAAATTGGCGAATGTTGTCGCGAAACATGATTTCGTCTTCGCTGAAGGAGGTCAGGGGGCTGGGAGGAGGAATCTGCAGGGCGGCGTCAGGCATGAAGGCACCTTCAAAAAAGAGTGGGAACCAAGAATTCTAGCACCGCTTTGGTGGATGGAGGACAAGCGTCTGACCCGTCTAGTCGGGCCAGACGCCCGGCCTCGATTCAAAAGTGAGGATTACTGCTTGCCGCCCTGTATGAGTTTCAATCCGTCGGCTTCCAGGATGCGCTGGATCTGGTTGCGCGCATGCACCCACCACGGTCCTACCGTGTCTAGCTTTACATAAGCGCGCCAGTGCTTGAGGGCGTTGCGGGGCTCTTTGATCTTTTCGTAAGCCAGTGCCAGGTTGTAATGGGCGTCGGCGTAGGTGGGGGCCAGTTGCAGCGCCGTGCTGTAGGTCTGGATCGCTTCCGTGACGCGCCCGGTTTCGTCCAGCACGTTACCCAGATCGAAATAAGCCAGGGCGTAGCGTGGATCCACCTCGATGGCATGACGGTAATGCCGTTCCGCCAGCGGATATTCCTGCCGGTTGTAGTGTAGCGTGCCCAGGTTAATATGCGCCGCAGCGTGATCGGGATCGAGGTCCAGCACCTGCTGGTACATTTCGATGGCCTGGGTCTGATGGCTGGGGTCTTCCTCAAGCGCGATGCCGCGTGCAAAAAGCTCGGCCGCATCGGTCGGCGTGGCCTCGGTACGGCTGGAAATCGGAGTGCTGGCCACGACCCGCTGTCCGGGAGAGAAATCAAACATAAACTGGCCGGCGATGGGCTCGACCACCTTGCCTTTGTGACGAAACGCAATCCGGTGACCGGTGGTGAACGCCCCGGCCTCGAGCAGAGGGTTCTCCATCCCCGCAACATGCTTCAGCATGGCTTCAAGCGATTGCCGGATCACCGCAGGACGCACTTTGCGAGCGCACAGATCACGCACCTTCTTGACTTGCAGAAGTTCGAAGAAAGAGTAGCTTTCAGTAGCGGCCACCAATCCGGCCTTTTCCCAGGCCGCCAACTGACGCGACGTGACCCTCAAGATACGCAGCAGATCGGCTTGAGTGTAGCGATTCACAATTGATTTGAGATTCTCACCATATTATCGGAAAAGTTAATACCGGTTGGCAAGGCGAAACTGACCGGAAAGGGAATCACAGCAGACAACTTGCCCAAATTGGAGTGCAAAACTCGTGAAAAACTTCACGGAATTGAAAACTGGAGCCGACGAGCGGACTTGAACCGCTGACCTGCCGATTACGAATCGGCTGCTCTACCAACTGAGCTACGTCGGCTTGCTCTCGATTCTAACAAAGGCAGTCGTCAAAGGCAGTCTTCAGTCGTTGGTCTTCAGTCGTTAGGAAGTTCAGAGTCTTATTCAACGAAGGTCGCGCGTGCTGACGACTGATGACTAACGACAGCCTGCAAACAAAAAGGCCGCCCTGGCATAGGCGGCCTTCTCTTTTAAGGGAGAATAGTTCCAACGGGGCAAAAAATCCGTTAAAACTTTCTGGCGAAATCTTATGAGCCGAAAAAGGGGGGTGTCAAGGGATTTTTGGGAAATAAATATCTTTAGAATCAACATCTTAGAAAATAGGTTAACAGGCCGGTTCAGCGCTCCATTTTGGGCGCTTTGCCGGGTCTTGCTCTCCTAAACGGCTTTGATTGATGGGCTTACCTTGGGTTCGGCGGCCCCATTTTGACCCTCGGACAGGTTCAGGGAGATGAAATCCACATCCTTTTGGCGGTGCAGAACCTTCTCCGGCAAAATGTGGTTGAAGAAGATCCGAATCCCTCCAAACGCAACCCCAGCCACTCCCGCGAACACGATCAGAATCCCGCACAGCAGGAAAACGTTGATCAGCAGGTTGCCCAGATTATTTCTCTTGCCCTGATAGGTATTCTCGGTCCAGTTGACGTCGGCTTCATAGTTCACCCAACTCAAGAGCGAGCGCGCCTCTCCGGGCGAGATTGCGCCAGTCGCAACCACCACGATGGGACCGGTGCGTTTGTTGAATACTGGACCTGCAGTGACCGCCGGACCGCCTCCCTGTGCCTTCGGGTTGGCGTGGTTGGCAGCATCAATCTGTCGCAGATGTTCCGCAGCCAGTTGCGGCGTCGGATATTCGATGAGCATTAGCGTGGCGATTCCGTCCGCAGTTTGATAGTTGCCCACAGCCACTTCGGTGCTGGCGCTGAAGTCCACCAGGGGCGCGGAAAGCGGAGCGCTGATCTTCTCCAGGCCTACCGGCCCCACCACGTATTTCGCGGTGTTCTTCACATAACCCGACTTCGGCAGATACTGCGGCAGGATGGGCAGATTGCGCGTGTTGCCGGTGGGCAGCGGCAGGGCTTCGGATAGGTCCCGCAACTCGGCAGCCGACATGGCGCTCAGCTTCTCGAATACTGCGTCCACCAGAATGTTGCCGCGATAAAACAGCACCCGCTCGTTCAGCGACGCACCCTGGTCGGGGATCGACTCGGTGAGCATCTGCGGCATCTTGTAATAGGTGAAGGCGCCGTAGGCGCCGCTGGCATCCGCGAAGCGAATGGCTTTGAGGGCGACCTTGCGTCCGTCATCGCGGGTGTAGGTGCCGGATTCGAAGTCGGTCAAACCGTATTCCTTGAGCAGGGCGGCGTTCACAGGATCGGCGACCGCGGGGTCTTTGCTGGCCTTGGTCGAACCGGAGACCTGCCACCCGGCAAATTGCGGAGGAAGAATCGAAGCTTGTCGCGGCGGTGTGCGTGTGTGGCCTGTGTGGCCGCGGGCGACTCGCCCGCGAAGGCAGCGCCCAGAGCCAATACCAGCAATATCAAAACAGACGTAAATTTCGTAACCATAAGGCAAATCCGGGCAAAGCCCGTCACTAGTTAGACTACAGACGAGAGCGGAAAGTTTCCATCGGGAAGGAAGTTCGAAAATGCCTTGGTCTTCTTTGCGACCTTTGCGGTTAGGCGGTTGATCTTGCGGCGAGCGAGGTCAAAGTCTTAACCGTAAAGGACGACATGAAAGTCTGATCGGTTGGATTGGAGCCGCAGAGCCTGGACTAGTGGCTCTCGCCTTTATCAATCTTGCTGGCGACCTTGACTCCGCTCAATCCGCCGACATACTTCGATATCCCCCGGTAGAGCGATTCAGCGATGCGCTGACGATACTCGGAAGTTTGCAACCTGCGTTCGTCGCCCGGATTGCTGACAAACGAAATCTCGGCCAGGATGGACGGCATGTTGGCCCCGATGAGCACGATGAACGGCGCCTTCTTGACCCCGCGATCGCGGATTCCGGGGCTCTTCGCGGCCAGTCCGCTGTGCAACGCGCGCTGCACGTTGGAAGCAAACTCTCGCGACTCTTCGATTTTCTCTTTCAGCGCGATCTTCTTCACCAGGTCCTGGAGCTCGTAGACCGATTTGTCCGAAGCCGCATTTTCGCGCGCTGCCACATCCAGCGCCTCAGCGGACGAGGTGAAGTTCAGGTAATAGGTCTCGACGCCGCGCGCATCCGGGTCGCGACTGGAGTTGGCGTGGATCGAAACGAACAGGTCGGCCTGCTCCTGGTTGGCGATCGAAGTACGAGTCTCAAGCGGAATGAATGTGTCGTCCTTGCGGGTAAAGACCACGTCGGCGCCAAGGCGCGACTGCAGCAGTTTCCCCAGTCGCCGGCCGACATCGAGCACCAGATCTTTCTCCTCCAGGCCGTTGGGACCGATGGTGCCGGTATCGTGTCCGCCGTGTCCGGGGTCGATGACGATTCTGCCGATCTTCAATCCCAGGGCACGGATCAGCGAGCGATCGCCGCTGGCGGTCGGAGAGGCCTCGCGGACATCCGGAAAAATCGCTGCTGGCTGGCGTCTGTTCCGACTGGAGCTTCGCGAAAGCGTGGGCAAGTTCAGCCCCGTTGGGGGGAGCGTGACCGGCGCCTTGGCTGCAGGCTTAATCTCCGGAGGATCGAGTTTGGCGACGGTAACCGCGCTGTCGTCGTCATCGTCAGCCTCGACCACGGTTTTTCTTGCGCCATCGCTGGTCGCAACTGGCAACGGCTTGTTGCCAGGTCTCTTGGCCTCTGCCTTGGATCCCGTAACCGCAGTCGATGCTTTCGCAGTCTCGGCCGGTGCGACAGGTTCTTTCACGAGCGCTTCCCGCGCCGCTCTCTTGGTTTTGTCCTGAATATCCTGGCTGCGAATATCCTGGCTGTGAATATCAATGATCAGCCGCGGCCGGATCCGTGAGCACCGAGGTGCTGTAGTCGGAACGGTCTGCGACCTCGAGTACAATCCGCGACTTTCCCGGCTGGAATTGCGCCACGCGGATTTTTTTCAGCAGGGTATCATCTACATCGAAAGTTTTGCCCAGAAGCGATGAAGTCAGGCTGGTATCGAGCAGATCGAAGAAGATGCGCTCGGGATTCTCGATGCGCTGAGCCTCGAACTTTACGTCCCTTTCCAGTCCGATGGCGACCCTGGTGTACTCCGGGGTGGACCAGTGGCGGATGCTGGTGACGTACGACGGCTTCCGGCTTTCAGCGGTTTCCTCCGGGTGCGCGGTTTCGGCCGCGGGCTTCGGACCCTGGCTGGAAATCTGCTTCCCGGCGCGGCCTATGGGGGTGTTCGAATCGTCGTCCGGATCGTTCTCGTCTTTAGATCTCAACCCCGCTTGCTGTACCGGATGGCTGAGCGCCTGGCGAGCCTCACCGGCCAGGTGGTGATGAGGATAGCGATGAAGGAATTCCTCGAATGTCAGTTTGGCCTGGGCCGGCTCTTTGAGATCGTCCAGGTAAATCTGGCCAATGGTGAACAGGGCTTCGAAGCGGTCGTGGCTGCCGGGATACTCCCGACGCAGAAACTTGTATTGCCCGATGGCGGCGTGCAGGACCTTGTCATCATTGAAGTGCCGGCCCATTTCCGTCAGCAGTTCGGCCACGGCAACCACGCTGGGATCCGCTTTGGAAGAAGCCGGCGAGCCGTAATAGACGCGGCGGTAGGCGGCAATCACGCGCTGGTATTCCTTGCGGGTTTGCTGGGCGGAAGGAAGGCTGTTCAGGGTTTCCCGCAGCCGCTGAGCGGTGGCGTATTGGGTCGAGGCCCAGGCCTCCGACTTACCCCGCGCCTGCAGGGGAAGCACCGGGAGTAACAGCAGAAGCAGAGCCGCACCCAGACGCTTTGCGCGTTGGCATCGGTCAGAGTTCAATTTTCTTGCCTGTAGTCGCCCGTAATCGCGTAGCTCGCCAGGAGCTATGTTCGGTTGCTTACCTTTACAGATGCCGATCTCTCAATCGGTGTTGCTGACGTCAGTCGGTGTTGCTGAACGACAGAACGCCCCGCTCATCCCGCGTCACTCGCACTGGCTCGTGGACCGGAGTGCCCATGATGCGATAGCCTGAAGCCCTGTCGCCGTAATACAACTGCGTGATCCGCCTCACGTAGTTGCGGGTCTCGCGGTAGTGCGGCACTCCGGCACTTCTGGCTACGGCGCCGGCGCCGGCGTTGTAGGCGGCCAGCGTCAGCTTGACGTCGCCGCCATAGCTTTCCATCAGCCTCTTCAGATGCCGGACACCCGCATCCACGTTCTGCTGTGGATCGAACGGGTTGACCACGTTCAGGGACCGCGCCGTCTGTGGCATCAGCTGCATCAGCCCCATCGCCCCGGTGCGGGAAACTGCGTTGGGGTTGAAGTTCGATTCCACCTTGATGACTGCGCGTACCAGACTGGGGTCCACGTTATGCCGCGACGCCGCCTGGTCGATGGCGGCATCAATCTCCTGCTGCGTAAATGGCCTGCCACTCACGAAGCTGGAAACCTTCTGCGAGGTGCTGACTTCAGCCGCAGCCGAACGTGCCGCCCGGATATTGGCCGATGCAACCGACTTCCAGGTGTGCGCGGTGGGGCTCCAATACATCAGCCCGCTGCTTTGGATCGCAGGAGTCGTCGAGCGCCTTGGCGCCGCTACCGGCGTTTCGTCGTTGACGTAGACTTTGCGTCCGGAGCTGTCGATGCTGCTGGTAATGCTTGCGGAACCGGCTTGTGCCCGCAGATATGGCGTGGTGAGAGAAAGGAAGGTCGCGATTACAGGACTTGCCATCAGGGCGATTTGCAGGCGTTTTCGCATAGCCGGGTTTAGTGCTTGCACGCGGACAGACAAATACCCCGCGCCTACCTACCCGGAACCTGACGGAGAAACATCTACCAGAGTGCAACAATTATAGGCGGGGGGTGGGTCCGTAGCAATTGACTCTAAAGACCAATAGAACCACCGAAGTAATACAGCAATTCATTGAAAATATAGATATTTACCGCGCCAGTTGGTTACCTGCGCGAACCCGCTTTGGCCCGGCCTCGAAGCGAGCGCGGCTTTTACGTCCTTTGTCCGCTGTAGTAGGCTGCCTCTTTCGCCCATGTCCATCACCTCATGAACGACATCTCCCTGCCACAACGCGAAGCCGCGGACTCCCTGATGCTGTACGGCTTCTGGTATCGCGCCCTGCCCGGCCAGCAGGTGAGCGGGAGCCAGCTGCAAAAGGCCATGCTGCTCGAGACCCCGCTGGCCATCGGACGCGATCGTCAGGGCCGCCCATTTGCACTGCATGATGCCTGTCCGCACCGCGGCATGCCGCTTTCCCACGGCCACTTTGACGGGCAGCAGGTGGAGTGCAGCTATCACGGCTGGAGGTTCGACGGACACACCGGCCAGTGCCAGCTCATTCCGTCACTCACCGCCGACCAGAAGCTGAAGATTGACCGCATCTACGCCGGCAGCTATCCCTGCGAAGAGCATGATGACTTCATCTGGGTTTTCATTCCCGAACCGCCGCCGCCGGGCGCCGGATTCACCAAAGCCGATGATGCACCCATGCCCGCGCCGCGCGTCCCCACCTTCAGCGACAAGTACAAACTCGCCTACCTCACTGCTGATCTGCCTTGCACGCGTCGATCACGGAATTATCGGGCTGATGGATCCCGCGCACGGGCCGTTCGTTCATCAAGCCTGGTGGTGGCGCAGTCGCAGCAGCATCCACGAGAAGCAGAAGAATTTCGAGCCCATTCCCAACGGCTTTCGCATGAGCGCGCACACCCCCAGCTCGAACAGCGCGCCCTACAAGTTGCTGCGGCTCTACGCCGATGCGGAATCGATCACCACCACCATTGATTTTGTTCTGCCCAACCTGCGGCTGGAAACCATTCGCGCCGGCAAGTACTGGTTTTCTTCGTTGACTACGGTGACGCCGATCACCCGCAGCCGTTGCCGCATCGATGTGGTCGCGGCGTGGAACATTTTTCGCTGGGTGCCGCTGGGCCCGCAGCTGCTCAAGTTTGTGTTTGCGAAGTTTGTGGAACAAGACCGGCAGACGATGGAACAACAATCAGAAGGACTGAAGCACAACCCGCACCTGATGCTGATCGATGACGCCGACCGTCCCGCCAAATGGTATTTCGGATTGAAGGCTGCGCTTCTGGAATCGCGGAAGACCGGTGGCGAGATGAAACATCCGCTGGCCGGTCCGGTTACGTTGAAGTGGAGGAGTTGAATTCTTGCGTAGCGCCAGCGTCCCGCCTTCCCTGGGAGCCTAGTCCTCCACCAGCCAATCCAAAGCTTCCTCGCGGGTCTTGAACGTCGGCAATTCCCGCTGCGAAAAAGTCTTCAAGTGCTCGTAGAAGATCTTGGGCAAGTTTTCCGTTCCCACCCAGGCCGAACGCTTCAGATACGGCCGGTCAAGAACCAACGCCGGCTTAAAACGCTCCACGCTCTTCTTGTCGAAATGCGCGCCGGTGAAATCCGCCAGAAGCAGCACCGATCCCCGAGGCTTCGGCGGTGACCCGGGCTGGGACAAGCGTGGCGAATTCTTCCAATTGCTCGGCCGAGCAGCCAGTGCCATCCACCAGAAGAATCTTCTTTTGCTTGTGGCTGATGAAACGGATGCGATTCTTCATCCGCCCTCCTCTTGCCGCGGAGTGTAGACGGCACAGTCGCGCGCGAACTGTGGTCTCACGTCTGAGAACCGGGAACTGATATCTGACAACTGAATTTAATTTCCCAGCAAAGCGTCCACCACGCCGTACACCTCGCCCAGCGCGGCATCCAGCGCCCCGGGGTCTTTGCCGCCGGCTTCGGCGAGATCAGGCCTGCCGCCACCCTTGCCGCCGACTTTCTGCGCTACCGGCCCAATGACTTTGCCCGCCTGGATTCTACTCGGTCAGGTCTTTGGTGACGCCTACAATAAGGCCGACGCTGCCGTTCGTGGCCGAGCCCAGCACAACCACGCCCGATCCCAGCTTGTCACGCAGTTGGTCCACCAGCGTACGCATCTGCGCGCGCTCGAGATTGTCCACCCGGTGCGCTAGCACTTTTACGCCGCGAACATCTTTGATCTGGTCGGTCACCGAAGCCACGGTGGACGATGCCGACTTCATCCGCGCCTGATCGAGTTCGCGGGCCAGCCGCTTGATCTCTGCGTCTTTCTTTTCGCAGCTTCCAGTGCTTCGACGGGCTCTCGGCGTGGTGACCCATTGCGCTTCGCGAGGTGGTCAGAGCTGGCGACCACATTCTCCAGTTGATGATCTTTCTGGAAGTGATGCAGCGAACCTTCTCCGGTGACGGCCTCGATGCGGCGCACGCCGGATGACACGCTGCCTTCCTTCAGAACTTTAATCAGGCCGATCTCGCCGGTGGCGCCGGTGTGGGTGCCGCCGCAAAGTTCGGTGGAGAAGTCGCCGATCTTGATGACGCGGACTTTGTCGCCGTACTTCTCGCCGAACAGCGCCATGGCCTTGTATTCGTTGATGGCCACATCGATCGGGACATTTTCGATGACTTCGATCTTCTGGTTGCTCAGCACTTCCTTGTTGATCAGGTCTTCGATGTCCTGCAGTTCTTCGTCGGCAACCGCGGTGAAGTGCGAAAAGTCAAAGCGCAGATGATTGGGCGCCACCAGCGACCCGGCCTGCTTCACATGCTTGCCCAGCACTTCGCGCAGTCCGGCCTGCAGCAGGTGCGTGGCGGTGTGATTGCGCATGGTGGCCTGGCGGATTTCGGTGTCGACCACGGCATCGACTTTCTGGCCCACGCGAATCGGTTGTTTCGCGACGACCTGATGCGCCCGTACTCCCTGGATCGGGTAGTAGCAGCCTTTCACTTCGGCGACGATGGTGTTGTGATCGTCGCTGTAGAGCCATCCGCGGTCGCCGACTTGTCCGCCGGATTCGGCGTAGAACGGAGTGTGGTCGAGGATGATCTCGCCTTCTTCACCCGGCTTGAGTTCTTGCGCGCCCTGGCCGTTGTGGATGATGGCGAGGATCTCGCAGCCGTCGGAGCGAGTCTGGCGATAGCCTTCGAAGTCGGATTTCGGGAGTTGCTGGTAGGCGGGATTGGCAGTCTGTTTGGCCGCGCCTTTCCAGGAGGCGCGAGCGCGCTCGCGCTGCTCCTGCATGGCGCGGTCGAAGCCAGCCTGGTCGAATTCGATGCCAGCGTCACGAACGGCGTCTTGGATGAAATCGAGAGGAAGGCCGAAGGTGTCGTACAGTTTGAACGCTTTAGTTCGCCGGATAAGCGGGTCTCGACTTCTCGCCTGATGTTTGTGAACGCAGGACAGTGAGGTCATCGTCGAGTTCCTGCATGCCCTTGTCCAGAGTGTGCGCGAATCGTTTTTCTTCTGCGTGTACAACCTCGGCGACTCTATTCTCACTCTCCTTCAGCTCAGGGTAAGCATCCTCCATCAGTTCCGCGACTTCGTAGACCATCTGCCACAGGAAAGGAGCCTTGTACCCGAGTAATCGCCCGTGACGGATCGCCCTCCGGATGATCTTGCGCAGCACATAACCGCGGCCCTCATTCGAGCGGAAGTACTCCGTCTGAAATGAGATACGTGGCGGCTCGTGAGTGATCCGCAATCACGCGTAGCGAAGCTGCCGCCTTCGCGTGAGCTTCTTTCTCTAATTCCTTCTTGAGCGAGGTTCCGGTTAATTCTGCCGCGCGTTTGATCAGCGGGGTAAACAAATCCGTGTCGTAATTCGAAATCACGTCCTGCAACACCGCTGTTACCCGCTCCAAACCCATCCCGGTATCAATCGACGGCTTGGGCAGCGGATTCAGCTTGCTGCTGGCGTCGCGGTCGAACTGCATGAAGACAAGATTCCAGAGTTCGACATAGCGGCCGCAGTCACAGCCGAACTTGCAGTCGGTGTGGCCCTGGTCGGACGCCGCCACGCCCATGTCGTAGTGAATCTCGCTGCAGGGGCCGCAGGGGCCGGTGTCGCCCATCTGCCAGAAATTGTCCTTTAATCCAAACTCGAAAATCCGGTCCTTCGGCACGCCCTGGCCGAGCCAGAGGTCGTAGGCCTCGGCGTCGCGTTGCATTCCGCCTTCGCCATTGAAGATGGTCACGTACAGTTTGTTTTTGTCAATGCCAAACCATTGCGGCGAGGTGATCAGCTCCCAGGCGTAGGCGATGGCGTCTTTTTTGAAATAGTCGCCGAAAGAAAAATTCCCCAGCATCTCGAAAAACGTGTGATGACGATTGGTGAATCCGACGTTTTCGAGGTCGTTGTGCTTGCCGCCGGCGCGAACGCATTTCTGCGAGGTCGTGGCGCGGGTGTAGTCGCGCTTTTCCAGTCCGAGGAAGACGTCCTTGAACTGGTTCATGCCCGCGTTGGTGAACAGCAGGGTAGGGTCGTTCTGCGGGACGAGCGACGAGGAATGCACCTCGCGGTGTCCCTTCTGAACGAAGAAGTCCAGGAATTTGCGGCGGATTTCGGAGCCGGTCAGCATGTTTGTATGTCGATTCTAGCATCGGGAAAGGGCGTCGCCGGATGGCAACCGCCCAGACGACGATCGGGGCCGTGCCCTGGATTCCAGGCGTCCTACGAGACGCGGACAAAAATGCAAGCAGCCCGCCGGTAAACTGGCGGGCCGGTTCTCGATTTTATTTGGCGCGATCTGCTATTTCACTTCGTCGCCGGTTTTCTCCGCGCCTTCCTTAACGTCGTGGCCGACGTCTTTCACGCCCTTCTTGATACTGTGCCCGGTCTTCTTGGCAACGTGGCCTGTGTCTTTGGCTGCGTCCTTGGTGGCGTCGGCAGTCTTGTCGGCGGCTTTATCGACACCGTGCTCGGTCTTCTTGGCTACTTTCTTTGTGCCGTGCTCGGTGTCTTTGGCTGCGTCCTTGGTGGCGTCGGCAGTCTTGTCGGCAGCTTTGTCGACACCATGCTCGGTTTTCTTGACCACCTTTTTGGTGCCGTGGGCCGTATCTTTGGCTGCGTCCTTGGTCGCGTCGGCAGTCTTGTCGGCCGCGTTATCCGTAGCATTCACGGTTTTCTTGGCTGCCTTCTTGGTAGCGTGAGCCGTGTCTTTGGCCGCATCCGCAGTTTTGTCGGCCGCCTTGTCAACGTCGGTTTTGACGTCTTGCGAATAGGCGAACGATGCCAGGCCGAGTAGCATCGCTGCGAGAACTGGTGTCCATCTTGCTGCTCATACTTCCTCCTGGTGGGTGAAACGGGTGACACGGAGTATCCAGCATTTTCGGCGTAAACGCAACGCGTCCTCATCCACCTGTCATCCCGAGTGCAGTCGAAGGGCTTAGTCTTTAGTCTTTGTCTCCTGCGTCCCCAATTCGAGAAGGGATCGAAGAGCGTCACTCCAGTTCGCCCTCGAGCGCGGTCAGGGTTTCGTCATCCACATCCCACTTTTTCAGGATGGCAAAGATCGTCTTGGCTCCGAAGCCTGCGCGCATCAACTGGCGAAAGATGCGGGCGGCGTCTTTCTGGTTTTTCGGCTTCTGCAGGCGCTTGCGGTGCAGATAGTCGCGGGCCTGCTTCTCTTCGTTGACTTCGTCGTAGACCGAATCTACCGCCTTGTCGATTACTTCGCCGTGGACCCCTTTGGCTTTCAGGTCGGTGATCACGCGCCGGCGCCCGAACTTTTCATTGTCACGACGGAATGACGAAAATGCGGCGGCGTATTTGGCGTCGTTCAGATAACCCTGGTCCTTCAGGCGACGAATGACCAGTTCCACCAGCGTCTTGCCGTACTCGGTTTCGGCATCGACACGCGGCCGCAGCAGGCGTTTTAGTTCGGCCACCGATCGCATGCGGCGAGCCAGCGCGCCTACTGCATATTCGTAGAGCACGTCTTCGCGAATCGGTTTTTCTGGGGCGGGGGAACGGCATAGTGGGAGCAGTTGTTAAAACCTTGTAAATTGTTGTAAAGAAAAAGATCTCGCATTTACTGCAGCAAGAACATGGAACTCCTGTACTGCCAACTACGTATACACCACCGAAGGCTGAAATTCACGAAGTGAGCCGGCAGACCGGCTGGTGACTTTCTTCCCAGCGTGTCGTCTACTTATGAAAAGAAGATCAGGGAGTCAGTCATGCTAACCATCGATGTCGAAAAGAAAAACGAAGTGGCAGTGGTGCACTGCAGCGGACGATTGGTGCGCGGGGTCGAGGTCTGCAGCTTGAGGACTGCGGTAGTTTCGCAGAAAACCACCCGCATTGTGGTGCTGGACCTCTCGCAAGTGGAATTCATGGACGCGGGCGGATTGAACGCGCTGGTGTCGCTGCATCACTGGACGCGCAATCATGGGATCCAGCTCAAACTGATGAACCCCTCCGGTTTGGTGCGCGAGATGCTGACCCGCACTCACCTGAACCGGGTGCTTGATATGTCGTCACTGCATGACGTGATGGCCATTCTCAGCGGCGTGGATGTGTCATCATGCGAAGTTCGGAGCCGGATATGCGAGCGCGATGCATGCCCTGGCGGCAAAATAGCGTGTCCGTTTCGGTGAAGCGGGCTCAAAAAAAAGGGCGCGCATAAAGCGCGCCCTTTGTATTTGCCGACGGAAGAACTTTAGCGGCTGCCGCCGAAGCCGGTCTGCTGCATGGCATTGCGGGAAATGTCGCTGGTGGAAGAAACGCCCTGCATCCGCAACTTGAAGTCGTCGGCGTTGGATGCGTTTTCCAAAGCGGTTTCGTAGTTGATCAATCCTGCCTGGAACAAATCCCATAGCGACTGATCGAAGGTCTGCATGCCGTACTGCGAAGTTCCGGCAGAGATGGCATCGCGTACCGCGCGCGTCTTTTCCGGGACCAGAATACATTCGCGGATGTACGCGGTGTTGATCATGACTTCGACAGCTGGTACGCGGCCGTCGCCGTCGCAGCGTCGCACCAGTCGTTGACTGATAACGGCGCGCAGCACAGCGGCCAACTGCAGGCGAATCTGTTTCTGCTCCGGCGGCGGGAAGATCGCGATAATACGGTTGATGGTTTCGACCGCGTCCAGGGTGTGCAACGTGGAGAACACCATGTGGCCGGTTTCGGCGGCGTGCAGCGCGGTGCCGATGGTTTCCAGATCGCGCATTTCGCCGACCAGGATGACGTCGGGATCCTGACGCAGGGAAGCGCGCAACGCAGCGCCGAATGATGGCGTGTCCACTTCCACTTCGCGCTGGTTGACGTAACCCTTCTTGTCGCGGTGCAGAAATTCGATCGGGTCTTCGATGGTGATGATGTGCTCGGCGCGGGTGGAGTTGATGCGGTCCACCATGGCGGCCAGCGTGGTTGACTTACCGGAACCGGTGACGCCGGTGACGAGGATCAAGTCCGCGCGGCATTTCGCAAACCTGTTCCACAATCTTGGGCAGATAAAGTTCGTCGAGCGCGCGAATCTTGGTGGGAATGACGCGCAGCACCAGTCCCACGTTGCCGCGCTGCTGGAAGACGTTCACACGGAAGCGGCCCAGTCCGGCGACGCCGTAGGCCATATCAATTTCCGTGGTCTCTTTGAATTTCTGCTTCTGGCGCGCCGACATCATGCTGAAGGCCATGGTCAGCATGTCTTCGGCGCTGACGCGCGGCTGGTCGGTCAGCGGAGTCAGGTCGCCATCGATGCGCAGATGGGGATAGTTGCCTACCTTCAAATGCAAGTCGGAGGCCCGGCGCTCCATGGCGATGCGCAGCAGATCATCAATATTCATTCGACACTTCCCCCAAATAACCTCCCGTATGATGAACCGAAAAGTCACTGGGCCCAAGATGACCTAAGTAACGGAAAAGGACGCGGCAGGGACAGACCCTTTTGGGCTGGAGGATCGGGTGGAGGCACATTCCAAGTTTGTCATCCCGAGCGAAGTAGAGGGATCTTTTGTTTGCCGGCAGCAATGGCGGCGCACGCAAACACAAGCTCTTTCGACTCCAAGAACCGGCTCGCAAAGCTGCGGATGCCGTAGGCCACCGCGGGCGGGATGGTGGACTTTTATTCGCGAAAAACGACCGGTCCTGCTGGGCCTTGGCGAGCTGTGCTCGCCTGCCCGGACGAGGACGTCCGAGCCTACGTGCTTCTTATACGCCGACTGGCTGCTTGCTGCCTACCGCTACCGGCGTAAGCCACTTGTATTTGTCGGGCTTCTCTCCCTTGACGATCGCGTAGAACTCTTTCTGGATCGCTTTGGTGATGGGACCGACCGCGCCTTTGCCGACGCTGATCTTGTCCACCGACCGAATCGGCGTGACCTCGGCGGCGGTGCCGGTGAAGAAGACTTCATCCGCGATGTAGAGCAGTTCGCGCGGAATGCCCTGTTCGGTGACCGGGATGCCCAGGTCGCGGGCAATCTGCAGGACCGATTCGCGCGTGATGCCGGGCAGTACGGAATTACCCAGAGGAGCGGTATTCAGCACGCCGTTGCGCACCACGAAGACATTTTCACCCGAGCCTTCGCTGACGTAGCCGTTGGCGTCGAGCGCAATGCCCTCAACATAGCCGTTGATGATGGCTTCCATCTTGATGAGCTGCGAATTCATGTAGTTCGCGGCTGACTTGGCCATCGCGGGCAGAGTGTTGGGCGCGATGCGGGTCCAGGAGGAGACGCAGATGTCGGCGCCTTCTCCGGATTCCGACGTCAGATACTTTCCCCAGGGATAATTGCAGATGTAAACCTCGGTCGGCGAGTTGAACGGGTTGACTCCGGCTTCGCCATAACCGCGCAGCACAATGGGACGGATGTAGCAGGGCCAGACGCCGTTGTTCTTGACCAGGTCGGCCATGCCGGCGATCAGTTCTTCGACGGTGTAGTCCACATCAATGCGATAGATCTTGGCCGAATCCAGCAGCCGCTGCATGTGTTCCTTGGCGCGAAAGATGGCGGGGCCGCTGGGCAGCGCGTAGCAACGGACGCCCTCGAACACGGACGAGCCGTAGTGCACAACGTGCGACATCACGTGAATCTGGGCGCTGTCCCAGGGAATGAGTTTGCCGTTGTGCCAGATTTTCTCGGTCTTTTGAATCGCCATGAATACTCCTACGGACCATGACGATTATAACTGAGGCGGAGACCCGAGCGTGTCTCGCTTGATCAGGGGCGGCTGTTACACAGGTAATCGTCAGCCAATGACAAGGAACCGATACCCATGTTTCGTCGCTCACTGTTGCCATCCTAGAGCATGAGAGATTTCTGCACATGAAAGGCAGCTTCCACGCCTACCGGACTAAGCTCGCCTTCTCCAACCTGGCCACGCGGCGAATCTGCCTGTCCTCGGATGTGTTTCAGAATCTGGATACCGCCATGGGCTGCATTCCGCACGAACTGGGACACTTTGTGACTCGAAGCATGTACGACGATCACGCCGAGATCGCGGCTGTGGCGATCCGAGAGAGAGCATGAGGCTTGCACCTGCCGGCCGTGCCTGCTCCGCAACGCGCGCTGTCTTCTCAATCCACGAGCTTGCGGACGCCGGCCGGGACTGAATCGCGCAATCCCCCGGCGGAGAAACCGGCGTAGGCACCGGGCCTAAGGCTTGACCGGAGCCAGGGACGCGTCTGGAGTTAAAGCAGTCGCGACGCTTGCTCGCGCAATGCCCGGCAGCTCATCTCCGCGGAAATACTTTCCCTTGGCCGCAATCATCTCCGGCATCGCCGCGTAGGGCTTGCTGTAGTCATTGGCGGCATTCCAGAACAGGAAGCCGATCCCGCCCTTGTTCTTCGCCGTCACGCACCTGGGCCTCGATGTATTCCGGCGAGTAGGTCTTGGTTCTCCAGCGGAAGGCCTGCAGCCACGGACGAATCACCACGCCGCTGCCCTGGGTGATCTTTTCGAAACGCTCCATGGACACGCCGATGAAGTGCTCCGGCGCGTCTCCGGGATGGGCGATGCCATCCATGCCGAAGAAGTGTGAGGGATAGATCATGGGCGAGAGCACGTCGCAATACTTGGCCATGCGCACGATGTCCTGGCCGGTGTGGGCGAGGTCAACCGGACGCTGCCAGGCCATGATGCCGAACACATCGAGCGACAACAGCGCGCCCGTGGGATGAAGCTCGGCATAGGCATGTTTCAGGAAGTCGGCAATCACGTCCGAGCGGTGCCAGTCAGGATGCTCGGTCTGGAAGTAGAAGCTGGCATCTTTCTGGTCGCCCTCGGCGGGGAAGCGGACGTAGTCGAACTGGATTTCGTCGGCGCCGGCTTCGGCGGCCTTCTTGGCCAGCGCGATGTCGTACTCCTGCACTTTGGGCTGCGAAGGATCGGTCCATACCAGCTTGCCGTTCTCGCGCCACGCCTGGCCGGTCTTGTGCGACTTCACCGCCAGTTCGGGATGCGTTTCGACCAGTCGCTGATCGCGGAAGATCGCGATGCGCGCGATGGCGTGCATGTTCTGCGAATGCAGGAAGTGAATAAATTTGGGCAGATCGTGGAAGCAGCTGCGGTGCGCTCCCAGCAACGGATGATCGAACGGGATGGTCACGCTGCCGTCGCTGTCCTTGATATCGAAGACGACGGCGTTGCCGCCCACTTCACGCCAGTGCTTGATGATGCGAATTCCATGATCGCTGGCCGCCATGATTCCGGTGAGATAGACGGCCCGCACTTCAAAGTCACGCTCGACCGGAACTGACTTTTCCACGATCGGCGCAGGCAGCAGTCCGGGAACGATCACCGGCTGGCCCGCCTTCAGGAAGGTGCCTGTGCAAATCTCCATTGGCCTTGCGGATCGCCTCGCTCAGTTCGGAGGAGGTCAGATACGAGGTCTGCGCCGAGATAGTGCCGGGCCACCAACGGGATACTGTCGCCGCGCTTGGCGACATACAGCGCGCTGCCCGGCGGCGCTACCGTCACCAGGGACGGCTCCGGGGCCTTGGGCACCAGCGGAGTTGTCGGCCGGGACGTCAGCACCAGCTTGGGCTTCGCCGTCTGCGCGACCGCCGGCGAAGCCGCCACCGGAAGACCAAACCTAAAGAAAGAAAGCGAGGATAGTGGCGAGTGATGCAGGGCCCAGTCGACGCAAGGTATTCTCCGTGAAAGCGGCTGTTTTCACGGATGCTACTGTCGGTCAAATTGGCCTGCCAGATAACGTCGGACCAGTGCCAGGTGGATTCGGGCCCTGGCCGTCTGCCCCAGGAACTTCCAGAGTAGTGGCAAACTATTTCCCTTTACCCTAATCCGGGTGCGGGGTAACCTCGTGCCCTTTCGTCCTCCTGCCCGCATCTAAACCATACAGACAATTAGGAATTGGCGGTTCGCCGGGGATGGAGAGTCGTTTGCAGTAATCGTAGTGCCGGAGATGAGAGAGTGACAGAATTTGTCCTTCTCTCATTACGAGACGGCGGACCCGCTCTTCCAGAAGTACAGGGGCCTAGGAAAGGAAAACCAGGGCCAGACCCTATATGAAAACCGTCGTCAACACCATGCTGGACCCAACGCGCCGCTCCAATGATGCCCGAGAGTTCGAAAGCGCCCTTCGCCGCAGAATCGTCGGTCAGGACCAGGCCGTCGAGAAAGTGGTCGAAATTTACCAGATGTTTCTGGCGGGACTGAATCCTCCTGGACGTCCGGTTGGAAACCTTCTGTTTCTCGGGCCCACCGGTTCGGGAAAAACCCGGGTCGTCGAAGCCATGGCCGAAGTCGCTGTTCGGCGACGCCCGCGCCTGCATCAAGATTGACTGCGCCGAATTTCAGCACTCGCATGAAATCGCGAAGCTGATCGGCTCGCCTCCGGGATACCTGGGCCATCGCGAGACGCATCCGCTGCTGACGCAGGAAGCGTTGAACCAGTGGCACACGGAGACGCTGAAACTTTCGATTCTGCTGTTCGACGAAATCGAAAAGGCCTCCGACTCGCTCTGGCAGTTGCTGCTCGGCATTCTGGATAAAGCTACCTTGACGCTCGGCGACAACCGCCGCGTGGATCTTTCGCAATGCATCATCATCATGACCTCGAACCTGGGGGCGGGAGAGATGAGCAACCTGGTCGATGGCGGCCTGGGCTTCGCGCAAAAGGCGATGCAAGTGGACGCAGCTTTCGACGACAAGATCAACCGCACCGCGGTGGACGCAGCCCGGCGCAAGTTCAGTCCGGAGTTCATGAACCGCATCGACAAGTCGGTGGTGTTCCGGACTCTGCGTTCGGAGCACCTGCAGCAGATTCTGGAAATCGAACTGGGCATGGTGCAGCAGCGAATTCTGATGGCATCGGCCGTGAACCAGTTCGTCTTCAGTTGCACGCCTAAAGTGAAAAGCTTCCTGCTGCACGAGGGGACCGATCCGAAATATGGCGCACGTCACCTGAAGCGCGCCATCGAGCGGCACATCGTGTTCCAGCTGGCCAACCTGGTCGCCACCGGACAGGTCAAGCTGGGAGACTTCATCCGCATCGACATGAGTCCCGAAGGCAAGCTCATGTTCATCAAGGAAGCCGAGAACGCCATGGTCCCGATGTTGCTGGAACGTCAGGGCGCCGCCGCAGGAGCGCTTCCCATGGCGCGACCGGCACGGACCGTGGCCCGGCGCGAGTTCGGCGCTACGGGAACGTTGGACAGCAAGTAAGCTTCTAGACTGATTTAGCAAACCTGAAGGTGCCGGAAAGCCGGCACCTTTTGCTTTTGCTAATGCGTAGGGGCAGAGCCCTCGCCGCCGCGGCGAAGTCGAAGGCTGTCCTCACCTGCCCAGCCGAGCGAAGCTTTCCGCAAGGTTTTAAGCTGAGCTTAAGCATCACAGTATTACGGTGAGCTTCGGCTCACCCGCCCAGACGAGGACGTCCTACGTGGCCGGTAGAGACCACCGGCGTATCTGATTCTGCATCTAAAATAGGAAGCTATGAGGGGCAGACTCGTTCATCGTCACGCTGTCTCGCGGTGCTGCTGGCTTTTATCCATCGCCGCACCACGGCGCTCTAGACGCCCGCGTCACGCCCTCGCATGGCTTCAACATGTTTTCCGCGCAGGAGGAATTGCAGGCGGGGCAGCAGTCCGCCGCGCAGGTCGCCAAACAGCTGCCCGTCCTTCCGGACTCCGATCCGGTCACGATTTACGTGCAGCGCCTGGGGCAGCAACTGGCGGCGCATGCTCCCGGAGAGAAGTGGCCTTACACGCTTTCACGTCGTGAACCAGAAAGAGATCAACGCCTTTGCTCTTCCCGGCGGCCCGGTCTTTGTGAATGTGGGAACCATTCAGGCTGCGGACAACGAAGCCCAACTGGCGGGCGTGATGGCGCACGAAATCTCTCACGTGGTGCAGCGGCACGGCACGCGCGCCGCCAGCAAGCAGATGGCGGCACAGCTGCCGCTGGCCATTCTGGGCGGAGTGATGGGACAGGGCGCGCTCTCGCAGATGGCACAGATGGGGCTTGGCGTTTGGCATTGGCTCCTACTTCCTGAAGAACTCGCGGAAGGCCGAGTCCGAAGCCGACCTGCTGGGCACCGATATCATGTATGACACCGGCTTCAATCCTCGCGCCATGGCGGATTTCTTCGCCAAGATCCAGGCGCAAGGCGGCGCGCGCGGTCCGCAGTTCTTCAGCGACCATCCTGATCCGGGGAATCGCGCCCAGGCGGTGGCGAGGGAGGTTGCCACGCTGCCCCGCAAGACCAGCTATCGCAGCGACAGCGCGGAATTCCGCGACATCAAGCAGCGCGTTGCCGGCATGAAGCCGCTCACCGCGCAGCAGATTGCGGAACGGCAACAGCAGCAGAACCCGGCCATGAGTGCGCTTCGGGCGGTGCGCAACCCAGCGCCAGCCTGCGCAGTTTCAGCCACCGCGATTTTGCGATTTCTTATCCCGAGAACTGGCAGGTGTACGGCGACCAGAATTCGGCCGTGACGATCGCTCCGCCAGAGCGGGGTGTTGCAGAACGCCGTCGCCTACGGAGTGATGATCAATACGCTACCAGCCGGAGGACGCGAATGCCAGCCTCGATCAGGCGACGCACGATCTGCTGGCTTCGCTGCGCCAGTCCAATCCCGATCTGCGGCAGATCGGGCACGACGAGAATATTCGGGTGAATGGAGTGGCGGGAAAGTCGGTGGATCTGATCGGAAATTCTCCCCTGCGGGACCAGAGCGGACGCGCCAGTCAGGAGCGCGACTGGCTGGTCGCAGTCATGCGCCGGGACGGCACTCTCTTGTATGTCGTGTCGATCGCGCCGGACAAGGACTTTGAATCGCTGCGTCCGACGTTTGAGCAGATGCTGAAGTCGCTGCAACTGCGGTGAGGCGGACTTCAGACCTCGGACGTCAGACCCCGGCATCAGACTTCGCCTACTTCAATCCCTCAACCACATAAAGGTAAGAGAGCGTCCGGGGCACGTCGTACATGTAGAACTTTCCATCTGGAGTGACCAGGCCGCCACCGGCTTGCGGCACGCCTGAAGGATCGGCCGGGGCAAATTCGTGGTGCAGTTTGCGCTGGCCTGTTTTCACGTCCATCACGTAAACCTTCGCAGGCATCGTGGACAAATCAATCACGTAGATCGAACGCCCGTCCGCCGTCCAGCCTGTAGCGAACTCACCGGGTTTCACCGACGGCAGCGGTTGTCCCGGATCAGTACCCGACATCGGAAGAATCCAGGTGGTTCGATCATTGCGCCGTCGCCCCAGCTACACTCTTTCCATCCGGAGAAACGTCTGGCTGCCACGGAAGTCCTCCGGTCCAAATGCCTTTGGAGGTGTGCCGTCCAGCATCTGGATGTAGGTGCGCGGGGACTTGCCGGGCTCGGCCGCGATCATGATCACGCCCTTACCATCGGGCAGGAAGTTCAGTCCGCTGTGAGTGGAATAGCTGGCCGTCGCCCAGCGAAACCGGTTGTCCGGCGCCGGTCGGCAGCAGGACGGTCGGGCGCGGGCTGCTTGACGCTGGTGGACGCCACCCACTTTGCCGTCCGGAGAAATATCCAGCCCCATGCCGCTGCCCAGTCGAATGGCCGGCGGAACCGTCAGTCTTGCGCACAAAAATCGAATAGTCGGGTCCGCCGCCTTCGCCATCTTCTTCCAGCACGACCCACTGGCCGTCATGAGAAACGGCACGTCCAATTGTCCAATCGAACCAGGAAAGATCTATGTCCTTGTCCTGGCCGACGTGACGCCCGTAGATCTTCCAGACGGCTGGCCTCGTTGGTGATCAGCACCTGACCGTCCTTGCTGATGTCGAACAGGTGCAGGCGCCCCGGGATATGCAGCAGGTCGCGCTGTTTGCCGTTGAGATTCACGGCATAAAGCGCACTGTTGATGCCGGCATCGCTGCCTGTGAACCAGACCTCGTCTCCCGACCGCGACCAGGCCAGACCGGTCAGGTCGCTCCACTCGCCGGTCAGCCGCCGGGCCTTGCCGGCGAGGTCGGTCACCGCACATAACCGCGAGTGTCTCCCGCATTGGGATGGTCAAAGTACGCGATCAGCTTCCCGTCGGGAGAGACCGCCACATCGGTGATGTTGCCTGTGCTCGTAGTGACGATCGCCTTGCCGATCGGATATTCCAGCCGGTTTTCTCCGGCCACGGCATGGACTGCGGCCAGCGAATCTCCGGCCGGATTCCACGAAGCATCAAGCACGTCGGCCAGCAGTTCCCGCGGCGCACCGCCCGTCAAGGGCACCACCGAGAGCATGCCTTGTGCAACCTGTCCTATCTCGGTTTTCTGACGGATCGCCATCTCCCCTTTCGAGGAAATACCCAGGACCTGGCTGTCCTGCAGATCAATTGGGCGCGACATCAAAGCGTCGGTTCGAGTGGTATAGATCTGCGGCTTGGGCGCGCCATTCCAGGCGGCGCTGAACAGGATGCTCTGGCCATCAGGTGCGAACTTGGCGCCGTAGATCGTGCCCCGCTGAAAGGTGAGCTGATGGAATCGCGGGGCCACCGCCGGTGCGCTTCTTCGGGCCAGGTAGTAAGTGGCGGCCAACGCGGCAGCTACCAGCAAAGTTATTGCCGCCGGCTTCCAGTATCCCTGCCGCTCTTGCGCTACGACCTTCAAACGCGAACCAGTACCGGAGTGGCTGGAAATTGTCTCCAGATCAAACGCGATGTCGCTGGCCGACTGGAAGCGCTGTACCGGGTTTTTCTCCAGGCAATGCCGGACCACGCGATCCAGGCCAGGAGTGAGGCCGGGGACCGTCGCGTCCAGTTCGGGCGGCTCTTCCTTCAGGATGGCGTTCATGGTCTCTACGCTGGAGTCGCGTTTGAACGCGCGCTTGCCGGTCAGCATCTCGTAGAGGATCGCGCCCAGGGCAAAAATGTCGGAGCGGTGGTCCGCGCCCTGGCCTCGCACCTGTTCAGGAGCCATGTAGCCGACGGTGCCCATCACGTGTCCGGGAGTGGTGGCGGGGTGCTCCTGGTCCACGGTCTGCAAGTCGGGATGGGCCGAGGTCAGAGCGTCATCCTGCATCAGTTTGGCCAGACCGAAGTCGAGGATCTTGATGCGCCCGTCATTGAGCACGAAAATGTTGTCAGGCTTGAGATCGCGATGCACCACGCCCTTCTCGTGCGCCGCCGCCAGGCCACGCGCGATTTGCATACCGTAGTCAACTGCTTTGCGCTGGGGGACGGGCCCGCCTTGCATGTGCTCGCGCAGGCTCTGCCCTTCGAGGAGTTCGGAGACCAGGTAGGGCGCGCCGTCCTGGGCGCCGACGTCAAAGATGGCCAGGATGTTGGGATGATTGAGCGCGCCGACCATGCGCGCTTCCTGCTCAAAACGGCGGAGGCGGTCTGTATCCTTGGCAAATGAAGGTGGCAGAACTTTTATCGCCACTTCCCGGCGCAACCGCGAATCGCGCGCTCGGTACACTTCGCCCATGCCACCCGCACCCAGCAGGGACACGATTTCGTACGGCCCAATCTTGGTGCCAGAGGCCAGCGCCATGGGCGAGATTATACCCGCTTCCTAAAATTCCGTTGCATTAAAGCCGGTGCCGAGATCATGCAGTGCGAGCGGGCAAAACCTTGAACCGCGAAAGGCGCGAAAGAATTCCGCGAAGGGCGCAAAGAAATTACGGAACCTGGCGCTTGTGGTCCGATCTACTTCAGGTGTTCTACAAGAAATAAATCCGACAGGTTGCGGGTATAGGAGAAAACGTAGTGCTGCTCGTCAACCGCGATCCGAGGGCAGCCAACCCCGACTACGCCGGCCACGTCGGCCGGTGAGACTGTCTTCCACGGGGTCCGGTTGCCGGTTGAGATGTCCAGCCGCGAAACCGAGCAGGACGTTTCTCCGCGAATTCCGACCAGCAACGAGTTTCCATCCTTCGCCCAACGGATGGGCGTCTCGCCGGGCCGCGAACCGTGGACTAGTTGCGGCTCGCCGCCATCCACTGAAACCAGGGCGATTCCGTCACTGCTCACCGTGGCCATCCGCTTGCCATCATAGGAAATAGCGTGCGGGTACGGCCCCAGCCTGTACCCTTCAGGTGTAATGGGACGCAGCTGGCTACCATCCAGGCTCATCACGTAGAGCCGCACCGCGTGGCCGGGTTCGTGACCTTCAAACAGCAGCCGTTTGGAGTCGGCGAAGAATTGCCCCCCCGAAGGGATCACCTTGCCCGTCGAAAGTGTTTGCTGCTGGCCCACGCCGGTGGGAAGAAGAATGAAGTCCGGGGGCGACACATTCTGGCGCAACACCAGGGCCCACTTGCCGTCGGGAGAAAACGCGTTGGCCGAGCCCTCTCCTAAACGTACGGCGGAGGTGCCGGTGGTATCGCGGGTAAACACCGCGTAGTCGCCGCCGCCGGCTTCACCGGCCTCGATAAACAGCATGAGTTTCCCATCATCCGAAAGGTCAGTCGGGACGGTCCAGTCCTGCCAGCTCAGATCGCGTTCCCTGGTTTCACCGGGCGCCAGGCCGATGGCCCCGGCGCGCAGGGCATCCCGCGAAATCAATGCGCGCCCGTCTGCGCCCACGTCGTGCAGAGTAAGGGTTCCGGGAGCGCTAAGCAGCTCGCGTCCTTTCCCCGACAAGGTGACGCCGCGCAGGGAACGGCTGAAGCCAGTGGCGGTGGCGGTGAACCAGATCTCGTCCCCGGATGGCGACCAGGCGGCTCCCATCGCGCTTGCCCAGCGCTCGGTCACGTCGGACTTCTTGCCGTTCAGATCAACCGCGCTGACGGTTCCGCCGTCATCTCCCAGGAGGTTGTGATCGATGAAGGCGAGGTGATTGCCCTTGGGAGAGAAGCGTAAATCGCTGATCCAGCCGGCGGTTTCGTAAAGCACTTTGCCAATGGGATACTCGACCCGGCTCTGGCCGTTTACCACATGCACCACGGCCAGGTTGGTTCCGTCAGGCGCCCAATCTGCGGCTTCGACATTGTCGAGCAAGTCGCGCGGAGCATCGGCGCCGATCGAAACCTGGGCCAGGGTTCCCCGATGAGTAAAGTGGTTGGGACTCACTCCGAAGCGGCGCATGACCGCCATTTGGCCTGCTGCGGAGACTGCCAGCACCTCGGTTTCCGGCAGGCCGAGGTCGCGGGATTCAGTTGAATTCGCTGAACTGATAAAGACAGCTTCAGGCGCGCCTTCCCAACTCGCGCTATACACCGCCGACCGCGGGTCTGGAGCAAACCGGGCGGCCACCAGGGCACCCCGCCGGAAACTCAATTCGCGAAAAGTTGGTACCGACGGGGTAGCGGACCGCTGGCCCACAAGAAAACCAGCCACGCTGCTCGCTGACACGGCAAGAAGAGCGACACCGCCGAGGATCGCAACGCCGGCGCGTTTCCCTTTGACCGGAGGGCCAGGTATCGCGGTCCCACTGAGGGCTGTTGGGATCGCAACGGGACTGGAACCCGAGGCCGGTGCGGCCTGTTGTTGTCCTGAGACGGACTGGCCTGACGAAGTCTGGGCTGGTGATTCTCCTGAAGACTGGCCTGACTGGGACTGGCCTTGCGAAGCTTGGCCCACTGAAGACTGTCCCTGCGAAGAGGGATGCCAGTCGCGCTGCAGCCGCTTGAGGTCGGCTCGTATGTCGGCCGCGCTCTGGTAGCGGAGATCGCGGTCTTTCTCCAAAGCCTTGTTGACGATGCGTTCCAGTTCCGCCGGTAGGTCAGGATTTAGGCGGACCGGCGAAGTCGGAACCTTGTTCAGAATCGCGTTGAAAATTGCCGCGGAAGTGCCGCCTTCGAAGGGCAGGCGCCCAGTGCACATTTCGTACAGCACGACGCCGAAAGAAAAAATGTCGGTGCGCGCGTCCAGTTCCTCGGCCAGGGCTTGCTCGGGGCTCATGTAAGCCACGGTGCCGATGGCCGCGCCGGGCGAGGTCAGATGTTCCATCCCCACTCCGGTGGCTCCGGCGGTGGCTTCGGTTGGTTCCAAAGCCTTGCCGCGATCAACGCCCACCTTGGCCAGTCCGAAATCGAGAATCTTGGCGTGACTGCGCTCCGTGACGAAAACATTGGCGGGCTTGATATCGCGATGGACAATCTTCTTGGAGTGCGCGGCTTCGAGCGCATCCGCGATTTCGATGGCCAGGCTGAAGAGCAAGCGCAGTTCAATGGGACGGAAGGCGATGCGGTGTTTGAGCGTGGTGCCTTCCAGAAACTCCATCGCGATGAAGGACTGTGATTCGTGCTGTCCGATCTCGTAGATGGTGCAGATGTTGGGATGGTTCAAAGCCGAGGCCGCGCGGGCCTCGCGCCGGAAGCGTTCCAGAGCCTGCGGGTCGTGAGAAAGCTCGTCGGGAAGAAATTTCAGGGCGACGAAGCGCCCGAGTTGGGTGTCTTCAGCTTTGTAAACCACGCCCATCCCGCCGCCGCCCAGCTTGTCCACGATGCGATAGTGCGAGATGGTCTGCCCGATCATGTCGTCCGACCGTGTCTATCCGATCAAGGAATCCGGTAATGTTAGGCGGGAGGTGAAGGCAAAGTCAATGCAAGCCGGCAGCCTGTCATACCACAATAGAAATGTCCCCGTGCAAGCCGGCAGCCGTCTGCAAGCCGGCAGCCGTCGGATCTGGTCGCCGCGCGGAACTGGGTTGACGACTGTGAGACTGGCAACTAACTTTAGAACTCATCTTCAATATGGAGCCGAATGCCTTCGTCGCCGAAGTTTATCGCCGGATGTCCCTGAGGCACTCTTCCGAGCGGCCACAGCCCACATTCGCAGAGATCCAAAATGATGCGCGGGTCTTGTTGGCGGTTTCTGAATATTGCGCGCTACTGCCGAGTCCAAAAGACGCAGCAATCCTGGACATCGGGTTCGGAGGCGGCTGGTTCATCGCGGCCTGCGTAAAGCTGGGGTATACAAATATCTCTGGTGCAGATTTTGGCATTGCGAACAAGGAGCGTGTCCGTGACTGGGCAAAGGGCGCGATCCAGTTGCATGAGATTGAAAACGATATCGGAGACTATCTCAGTCAGTGGCCGGAACATTACGACTTCATCCATATGTCGCACGTGATTGAGCACATACCCAAACACTCTTTGCTCTGGGTGGTGGACGCCATTTTCCGCGCGTTGAAGGAGAACGGCGTGCTGTTGTTGCGCACCCCGAACATGGAAGGGCCGACGCCGAACTCGAGCCTCTATGTCACTCTCGCCCACGAATATGGGTTCGCCGGGTCCAATCTGAAATCGCTGCTTGATATCTGCGGCTTTGATGACGTCACATTTCACGACCTTCCACAGAAGCGCGTGACTCTCCGGCAGCGGGTGGGAAGTCTTCTGCGGTGGCCGTTTCTTGCGCAGAACAAGCTTCGCCACCGCTTGTTCGGAGTAAACCAGGGCGGGCAGTTTGGGACAGAGCTGATCGCGACCACAAGGCGTGGCAAGGTGAAGCCGATGTTCGACCCAAAATACAAGTGAGAATCTGATATTTCGCCGGGCTCAGATTAATAGTGTCTTGTTGAGGTCCGAGGTCCGAAGCCTGCAGTCCGCTCTACCCGCCCTGTTTCAGGTCGGTGAGCACTTGCCGGGCGATTTCTTTGAGGGTCTCGAACACGCCGGGGCCCTGGAAGGCAATGGCTTCAATCACGGGTTCGTTTTTTCGGCGCAGTTGTTTGGACAGCGCGTCCACGGAGAGGACGTTCGGCAGATCGCGTTTGTTGAGTTGCAGCACGTAGGGAATCTTGTTGAAGTCGTAGCCGTGTTCCTTGAGGTTGGCCATGAGGTTGTCGAGGGCTTCGACGTTGGCGTCCATGCGTTCTTCCTGCGAGTCGGCCACGAACACGATGCCGTCCACGCCGCGCAGGATCAGTTTGCGGCTGGCGTCGTAAAACACCTGGCCGGGAACTGTGTACAAGTGAATGCGAGTCTTGAAGCCGCGGACAGAACCCAGATCGAGCGGCAGAAAATCAAAAAACAGGGTCCGTTCCGTCTCCGTGGCCAGGGAGATCATCTTGCCCTTCTGCTGCTCGGCGGTCTTCTGGTAGATGAACTGAAGATTCGTCGTCTTGCCGCCCAACCCGGCGCCGTAATAAACGATCTTGCAGTTGATCTCGCGAGCTGCGAAGTTGATGAAACTCAAGACTTCCCTCGGAACCGGTGGCGGCGTCGGCCTGGACGCGAACCTCTCCCCGGCTAAATTTTGGGTTGATACTGCTGGTTTTATACCACATGGCCTGAGCGTCAAGGCAGGTTACTCAGGTTACTTGTGGAACACCGGCTCCATTTCGGATCGGAGATTTCAGGTTGGAACCGAGCCGTCTTGCGATCTTTGCGTGCCTGGTCGAAAAGCGAGCTTCGCAAGTCTGAAATCTGCAATCTGAAATCTTCAATCTAGTCGCCGTCAGCGCGCCAATCCAACTGGATAGTAGCCTTCTTTTGCCGTCACCGTCAGGCCGGGACGCGCCACGTGCACATCGATTTCGCGGTGGGTGCTGCTGGGGGTGGAGTGGGTCAGATATCCCAGGGTGTACTGATTGCGGGCGTCGCCCAGGGTGCGGGCGTAGGTCGTCTCGATGGCGTCGCGGGAAAATCCGGAGAAGATCTCGCCCCCGGTGGCGTTGGCGTACTTGGGCAGGATGTTGCTGTAGCCCAGTCGCGAACCGGTGAGCGGCACGTGCAGCTTCTGCAACGAGCCGTATCCGGGGATCGCCGATCCTTCCACAGCCACGCCGTAGACCTGAATTCCGTTCGACAGCAGGACCTTCAGCGTATCTCTGTAGCTGGCGTTGCTGCCGTATTCGCGGCCATCGCTGATGATGAAAATCACTTTGCGCCGGGCCCGGTCACGCTTGCGCAGGTCCACGGCCGCGGCCACGATGGCGTCATTCAGCACGTGAGACTTCTTTGGGTGGATTGATGGTCCGGGGCGCGCCGGCGTCAACGGGAACGCCGTTGACGATCGGCCCCTGCGGCCCCATCGGCCCGCTGACCACGGGAGGCCCGTTATTGCTGCCGGTCACAGTCTTGAGGCCATCCAGCGCCGCAGTCAGTCTGCGGCCGACGGCCGCGAAGTCGGTCACCTTGGTGACGCTGGTGCTGTAGGTGTAGAGCGAGACTTCGTCGAACTGGCTGAATGCCCCCTCCAGCGCGGAGAAGGTCTGGTTCACCTTCTGCACCGCCACATCCGGCATTCCGGTGTCGAGGATCACCGCCGCCGACAGGGCGAACGGATCGGTGGTAAAGAAATTCAGGTTCTGCTTTTTTGCCGTCCTCAAAAACCGAGAAATCTCTGGATAACAGCCCGTTGACCAGCCGTCCGGAGTCGTCTTTCACCATGACCGGAACCAGCACCTGGTTGACGTTGGCCACGATCTTGTACAGCTCTTCGCTGCCGGGACCGCGGTCCGCAGGGACGCTGCCCGGAGGCACGGTCGTGACTTCAGCGAAGGCACGGGAGCGACCCCGGGCGCATAAACCGGGTCGTCCGCAGGCGCGGAACTGGTGGGCGGAGCCTGGTTCGCCGGCGGCGTAGGCTGGTCGGGCGGCGCCTGCTCTGGCGGAGGCTGGTTCCGGCGGACCATGGCCGGTCGGGGGCACATTGGGAAAAGGCCGCGAGGCTGAGGGCGCATCCGGAATGTCCTGCTTCGGCTGCTCCTGCTGCTGGGCGGCCATCGTCCCGGAAAACAGGCAAAGCGCCACCACTGCCGCCGAAAGGGCCTTCGCACGTTCTACCAATCACTGAGCAATCACGGGAAACCTCTCCGCCTGACCGCGCTGCTGCCAATATTTGGGATGCTGAAACCTGTAATTTCGTGCATCTAACCCTGATGGAATAGACTAACAAAAAGCGCGGGAGAATATCTGGATGCCGATAGTCCGCAGGTTGCAGGCATTTGCAGTGCCCATTCTGGCGACCGCCGTGACCGTCGCCAGCCTCCTTTCCGGCGAGCCCGGCCTTGGCCCAGCAGCTTCCCCACCTGGCCGGCACACCGGATCCGGACAGCCAGAACCAGGACAGCCAGTCCGAAGAGCGGGACCAGTCGGTCGGCACCCTGAAGGTCAACGTCAACGTCGTCCAGCTCTTTTTCAACGTCAAAGACAAGAAGGGCGGGCTGATTCCCAGCTTGACCAAGAGCGATTTCCAGCTCCTCGAAGACGGCAAACCCGAGACCATCAAGTATTTCGCCGCCGAGTCCGACCTGCCTCTGACCCTGGGCATCCTGATCGATTCCAGCGGCAGCCAGCAGCGGGTGCTGGAGATGGAGAAGGAAGTTGGGCGCCAATTTCCTGACCGAGATCCTGCGTCCCAAGGACATGGCGTTCGTCATCAGCTTCGACGTCGATTCCAACCTGTTGCAGGATTTCACCAACTCGTCACGCCGGCTGCGCGAGGCCCTCAACAGCGCGCGCATCAATGCTCCTCCGTCCAGTTGCGGCGGCCTCCCCGGAGCGGGCGGCGGACCTTGCCGTGCAGTTCCGAATCCCAAAGGCACCGTGCTCTACGACACCGTCTATCTGGCCGCCCACGATCAGCTGGCCAAAGAAGTCGGACGCAAGGCCATGATCCTGCTCACCGACGGAGAAGACCAGGGCAGTCAACTCAAGATCAACGACGCGATTGAGGCCGCACAGAAGGCGGATTCCATCTGCTATGTCCTGCTGATCGCCGATCGCGGCTTTTACGGTTTCGGTGGATACTCCGGCGATCGCGAAATGAAAAAGCTGGCGAGCGGAGACCGGCGGCCGGGTCATCGATGTGGGCAACAAGATGGACAAGCTGAAAGAAGCCTTTGACCAGATCGCGCAGGAACTGCGCAGCCAGTACAACATCGGCTATACCCCCACCAACGCCGCGCTGGACGGCACTTTCCGCAAAGTGGAAATCCAGACTACGAAGAAGGATTACAAGATCCAGGCCCGCAGCGGGTATTACGCGGTGCCGAAGAGAGACTAGACCTACCCAAAACGCCGGACATCCCCCGACCGCTCCGGTCTCCAACCATGACGTAGGTTGGGTTCGCGCAGCCCGCTCATCAGGCGACCGCCGCCTCTCATAACGCCCTTGGCAAGTGGATTGACGGAAGCCGCGTGGACTTTTATCAAGACTTCGTGTTCTTTGGGAGCAGGTTTTTCAACCTCCTGGATTTGAATAGCGGCCGTATCGGGTATAGACGGTGCTTTCATGCAAGTTCTTCGGCCGCGCTGGCTTGTTCCTTCCATCGTTGAGAGTTCACGCCCATCACGACGAGCCATAACTGCAGCGGTATCTCCGCGAGGGCGGAGGCGGTCGCGATCACGGGAAACAGATAGCTTGCAAACCGAGGCACCGCGAAGGTCATCCAACCCAAACCATCAATCGCCAACAGCACTCCCAGAACTCGAGGCAGGAAGGTCGACCCGAACATGAGGTAGCCGGTCAGGACGCACCAGAGTCCGAAGAAAACCAGGTCTATGTCGAAAGCAAAAGCATTCAATTTGAGAAAGACGTACGCCAAAGCCTGCAACTGTGCTGTCGTAAATGCGCTCACGGAGCTACCGCCTTGCAGCACGAGCAACGGAGCGACGTACAAGAGGCTGGTAAGGGCCTGCATCGCGCATACCACGAGACTGACGAAAGCCGCGAGTAAAGAGAGGCTCCGGTTCACTGGCTTGAACAAGTCATAGAAGAGAAGTGTCCAAATGATATGACACGCAACCCCGATGAGAGAAGATACGAATCCCAACCAAAATAGCCGCTCGTGTCCCAGGATATTGGCCGCTGTGGCTGCGGCGTTCCCGGAGACAATAAGCCTGCCGAGAACGAACACCTGGCCGAATGCTGAAGTCATACCCTCGAGCATTTCAAAGACACCGGCCACTCTGGCCCTGAAACGCGGAGACGCTTCCGTCATTTTGCATACCTCCCCGAGCAGCTCGGTTCGCAACATGCGATTTTGTTGGTCCTTAACCGGGAAGTTTCGTTGGGAGCGCCGAGGCCGGGGCCGCCGGGGGGCGCAGCGGGGTTGCGCAGTACGGACAATAGACATCATTGACGCCAACCACGCGCTGGCACTGCGGACAGTTCGGACTCAGTTTGTAACTGCAGCGAGGGCAGAAGTTGAATCCGGGCTGGACGGCATTCCCACATTGCGGGCAGGCGCTGCTGCGCGGTTGCCGCAGGAGGAAGTAAAGAATGATGCCGAGAGCGTTGGGAATAATAACGGCCATAACCGTCCAAAGCGTAGGGCTCATCCCGCGTCGTTTCGCGTCGCGATTTATATAGCCGATGAGCAGCAGAAAGCAGCCCCCACCAATACCGGCCAGCAGTCCAAGCAATGGTCTTGACCATGGCGGCGGCCCGCCCGCGTGCCGGGCCACGACGACGTTGAAGAAAACCTGCGCCGCGACGAATACGATCCCCGCGAGCACCCACGCCCACAGCGGGACCACTTTGATTTCCGCAGCGAGTCCGGTTTGAGTTTCGTTTCTTACCTGCATAAATTCTCCCGCCTTGTTCGTGCCCTTAGCGCGACTGCTCGCCGTTGTTGGTGAGGTGCGTGCCGCGAGCCAGCAACAGCACGCTCACCGCCAGCACCGGGGCGATGAAGAAAAACATAAAACCGGTTTGCCAAATCAGGCTCGAGACTCCGGCCCGTTCGCCCATCCAGGCGAAGAGTCGCCACAAGAAGGGCACGGTGAGCGTTGCAGAAAGACCCACCCCGAGACAAGCCATCCCGACCAGCCACATGCGTTCCCGCGTCTCGCGAAGCCGGCTGGCGTGGAAGCGCACCCGCATCTGCGTAGCGTGCACCAGGCGGGAGTCGGCGGCGATCGGCAGCGAACGCAAAGCGCGAACCGCCCCGTGCACCCCTTCTGAGTAGTGACGGCATAATTCGCATTCATCGAAATGGGCCAGCAGCCAGGCCTGCTTGGAATCCGAAAGATCCTCACCCAGAGCGATCAACTCCCGGGCCTCGTCATGTGCGTTCCGCGTCATGCCTGAACTCCCTTCAGCCGCGACATCAACATGTTCAATCCACGATACAGTCGCGACTTCACCGTGCCCAGGGGCGCCCCGGTCACGGTGGCAATTTCGTCCAAAGCCAGTCCTTCCTGAAAGCGCAGCACCACGGCCTCGCGATACTCGGCCGGAATGCTCACCAGGGCCGCGCCGATGCGCTCAGCTTGCTCGTGCTGCTGCACAACGTCCCACGCCATGGGCCGGGCGTCGGCCGGTTCGAACGGCACGTGTTCTTCGTCGTCCATCAGCCCGTCCAGGCTGACCGGATGGTTCTTCCGCAAATAATCAATGGTCAGATTCCTGGCCACTACGTAAAGCCAGGTGCCGAATTCGTGCCGGCCGTCGTACTGATGGCCGCGTTCGATCACGCGAATCCAGGTTTCCTGGAAAAGGTCTTCCGCCAGTTCACGATTTCCTGACAGGTAGATCAAATATCGAAGAAGGCGATGCTGATACTGCTCGATGAGACGGTCGAGTAAGTCCGGATCACGCCGGCGGAGACCGCGAGCGATTGCGCTGGCCTCGGATTCCATCACATTCACGAAGCAATAAGCTAGGGCGTTCATGCTACCCGGATATACGGGCAAGGAGGTGAAAAAGATGCAGGATGCAAGACGTTCTCTGGCAGCGGGTTAAGTCATCGTATGGATAGCTGATGGCTGCGAGCTGACTTCATGACCCGTGAGGGCGAGCCTTCATGGCGATCAGGATCGGAGTGGTCATGAAAGTCGTGACCAGCGCCATGAGCACCATCATGGTGAACAGGGGAGGCGAGAGGACACCCAGATCCAGCCCGGCGTTCAGGACTACCAGTTCGACTAGCCCGCGGGTGTTCATCAGGACTCCCAGGGCGAGTGAGTCCTTCCATCGCATCCCAGTGACCCTGGCTGTGAGGGCGGCGCCCGCGAGCTTGCCGACGACCGCGGTTGCGATAATCGCCGCGGCGTAGCCCCATAAGGTTCGGTCGGTGAGCAGGTCAATGCGTGTGCGCAAGCCGGTGACGGCAAAAAACAGGGGCAGCAAGAGGGCGAGACTGAGGGATTCGATTCGCTCCACGAGCGCGGCAATCATGGGTCCAGATTTTGGCATGACCAGACCGGCCACGAAGGCTCCGAACAACGCATGCACTTCCAGTCTTTCGGTCGTATAGCTGGCCACGAAAATGATCAGAATCAGGAGAGAGAGAGCAGCTCTAGGCCTGCGCCGTGCTTTCGGTAAAGGGATTCAAGCGACGCTGCTTGGCGGCGGACGGGGAACAGCATGATGGCCACAAACGCCACGAGCAACAGCAGCGTAATCGCGAGGTGATGCCAGCTTTGAGCGGAATGCACTGTCGCCGTGAGAACCGCCAGCAACAACCAGGCGCTGACGTCGTCAATGGCTGCGCACGAGATTGCGGTGGCCCCCAGGTCGGTTCCAAGCAGGTTGCGTTCTTTCAGGATGCGGGCCAGTACCGGGAAAGCGGTGACGCTCATAGCCGTTCCCATGAAAAGTGCGAAGGAAGAAAATGGAACCTGGCTTCCGGCATATTGTGGATAAAGCACGGTCGCCAGCCCAATGCCCAGGGCAAGAGGCAGCATGATGCTGACATTGCTGATGAGCACTACCGCCGTTCGTTGTTTCACGATGCGTTGGAGATCAACCTCAAGCCCGACCACAAACATGAAGAGCAGAAGCCCCAGCTGACTTAAGGCGGTGAGCACCGGCAAGGACGATAAAGGGAAGATATGGGCGAAGGCGCCGGGAAAGAATCGTCCAAAAAGAGAAGGGCCGAGGATGATGCCGGCTGTCATCTCGCCGACAACGCGCGGCTGGCCACTGCGCTGGAAAATCCAGCCCAGGGCGCGAGCTGCCAGCAGAATGGTTCCGACCGAGAGTATGAGTTGTTCGGTGTTCACGTGCCGAAGGCCTGGTTAACCGTCTTCTCGACCTCGAGGGTGCCCCACTCTTTCGCGTGTGGTGCGAAAGAGTGGGAGCGTGTCCGCCGTCCCAGAATCTCCGTCATGCCTCGCGGCTTCAGGTTTGCCAACGCGCGTCGCTCGCGAGTGGAAGTCTGACCTTCGTGGGCTTGAGGGACGGGGCACCCCTCCAGTTCGGAAAAGCCTCACGGGAAATCGCAGACAATACTACTTCAGCGGGCCCGGTCTTTCACTCGGATCACGAACTTCAGACCCGACCAGACTCTCGTTGACAGCGCAGACTTTCACATCCACCAGGCCCGCCGTCAGGCCGATTTTCATCACCTCATTTTCGCCGATGTCCGTGACTACGCCGGAAGCTTTCTTGGGCCAGCTCACCCACAGCATTCCTGCCGGCGCCAGGCGGCGGGCAAGGGCGGGGAACTGTTCTTTCATGTCCGCCTGGCTCTTGACGAAGATCATGGCGAAGTCGAGTTGTCCCGAACCGTCCTTGCCATCTTTCAGCAGTACGCAATCGGAGAGAGCTTCTTTCAACTCAGCTTTTACGTCGCTGGGCAACTGGAAGAATGCGACCCGGAATTGTGGCTTGAGGCCAAGTTTTTTGGGAAGCGGAGTGCCGGAGTATCCTGCCATGCAGCGGCCTACTGGGTGGGCGCGTAGTAACCGCGGCGGCTGCGGACGCGCAGGCCTTTGTGGTTTTGCGCCAGGATCTCGATGGTGTGGTAACGGCCGTCCGTCCGCAGAGTCGGCGGGATTGTAGGACAGCGCGTACTGGCTGCGCAGTTCGTCCTGAATTTCGACGAAGGCGTTGGCCACGTCGTTAAGTTGAAAAGGAAAGAAAGCGCGTCCGCCGGTGGCGTCGGCGATGCGTTCCAGGACTTTGTCTCCGCTATGGCGGGCGCCGCCGCTGATATTGGTGCTGATGGTGTAGACGATCACTTCTGCGCGCTGCGCCATCTCGATCGCTTCCTCGCGCGTGACGTGGCTCATGTTGTCGTCGCCGTCGCTGAGCAGGATGATCGCGCGCCGCACCGGCCCGTTGCGCGGTTCCTTCAGCAGTTTGTCGCGGCAGGCAAAATACAGCGCGTCGTACATGGCCGTGCCGCCGCCCGGCCGGAGGGCGCGGACTCCGCGCGAAAGCGCTTCGGTGTTGTCGGTGAAGTCCTGGGTGACTTCCGGAGTGACATCGAAACCGACGACAAATGCCTTGTCATACCGGGGCCGGATCGTCTGGTTGAGAAACTCGATGGCCGATTCCTGCTCGAACTTGAAGCGGTCGCGCACCGAGTTGCTGGCATCCACCAGCAGCCCGACTTGCAGCGGCAGATCGGTCTCGTTGTGAAAACTGCGAATCTGCTCGGCCGGCTTGCTGTCGTCGAGGACCGAGAAGTCGCTCTTCGCCAGGTTCTTCACGTAGCGGCCATGCCGGTCGGTGACGGTGAACACGACGTTCACTTCGTTGACCGTCTTGGTGATCGTGGTAGTGGCGTCATCGGGCGGGTTCGAGTCCTGGTCGGTCTTGTCCTGCGCAGCAGGGTTCGCTTGAGCCGATCCGCTCTTCGCGGCGGGCGACTCGGCCGGAGGAGTGTGGTTTGCGGCTGGGCTCGAGGCTGGTGTCGAGGTCTGTGGTTGCGACGCTCGCTGGCGGCGCGGCGGGCGGAGGCGGCTTGGGCTTGCTGCGTTCTTGCTGAACCGCCGAGGGCGCGGAAGGCAGTTCGTCCGAGCCCGAAGTCTGGGCAAAGAGCACTGCCCCAAACAAAATGCTGCCCAGCAAAAGAATGATGCCGCGGAACTTCATGAGGTCTCAATTATAGCCGTCAACCCCTTTTCGCGAGGCAGGTTACGTGTGCGGGCGGACACTCATGTCCAGCCGCTCTTGACTCTTGAGCTGGCCGCAAAATCAGCGTCAAAGTCAAAGGCGACGGGCGAGGGCGCCCGCCCCACATGACTCAACCCGCGAGGCCTTGCAGGAAATCCGCTCAGTTCCGCGGGCAACGGGGCCGCGAAGGACAAATGCTCGCCGGTACGCGGGTGCTGAAATTGCAGCGCCGCGGCATGCAGAAAATTTCTGGCGGAGAGCGCCAGGCCGGCCGGCCTTGCTGCGGACCTCGCGCGGGGCGCCATACAGCGTGTCTCCTACCACCGGATGGCGCAGCGATGCCAGGTGGACCCGAATCTGGTGGGTGCGGCCGGTGTCGATCTGCACTTCGAGCAGCGTGAATTTTCCGTACGGCGAATCCAGCCGGCGCTGCGACCGTGTAGTGCGTGATGGCTTCGCGTCCGCCCGACCGCAGCGTGGTCATGCGAGTGCGCCGCACCCGGTCGCGGCTGATGCTGGTGCTGATGGTCCCGCGGTCCTGCTTCAACCAGCCGTGCACCAGCGCGATGTATGTCTTCTTGACCTGCCGGCGGACGAACTGGCTGGCCAGCCGGCGATGCGCTTCGTCGTTCTTGGCCACCACCAGCAGGCCGCTGGTGGCCTTGTCCAGGCGATGCACGATTCCGGGACGCAGTTCGCCGCCGACTGACGACAGCTGGCCGAAGTGATGCAGCAGCGCATTCACCAGGGTGCCGCGATTGCGTTCGTCTTCCGTCGCGCCCGCCCCGGCGTGCACCGTCATGCCGGCCGGTTTGTTGACTACGGCAAGATCGGCGTCTTCGAATACGATGTCGAGCGGGATATTTTCCGCCATCGCCCGCAGAGGCGGCTGCGACGCTGATCCGAGGACAGCGATGCGCTCACCACCGCGCAGACGCAAAGACGCCCGCGCGATCGCAGTCGTTCACCAGCACCAGTTCTTGCGCGATCAGTTGCTGTACCCGGGCGCGGCTGGTTTCAGGAAGATGCGCGACCAGAAACTGGTCCAGCCGTTTGCCGGCATCTTCGGCTGTTGCGGAAATCAAAAGTGGAGGCATGTGTGGCGCGGGCGCCCGTCGGCCCGCGCTCGTCCCCGGCAGGGGACGATAGATTTTGTCTAAAGCTACACGCTGCGCGTGCGCCGGAACCACTCGCGTCGACGACTTCAGCCACCAGATCAGGCCACCCGTGATCACCAGGCCAATCGAGATCAACTGCGTCCCGGTCATGATGCCGCCGAAAGACCTCGCCGCGTCCGGGATCGTCGCGAATGAATTCCAGGAAGTAGCGGGCGATGCCGTAGAGAATGAAATAGGCCGCCAGCACCTGTCCATCGAATTTCTTGCGCTTGAAGAGCCACATCAGAATGAAAAAATTCGCCAGCTCGACCGCCGCTTCAAAAAGCTGCGTCGGCTCAAGCGGTATCCCCAGCGGAGTGTAGGAATTCAGATTGGCGATCGGGTTGGTAAACGTCACGCCCCAGAAGTGATTGGTCGGCTTGCCATAGCAGCAGCCGGCGGCGAAGCATCCCACGCGCCCGATGGCGTGTCCCAAGGCGAGGCCGGGCGCGAAGGCATCCCAGGTCGCCAGCGCCGGCATGCGATGCTGGCGGATATACCACACCGCCGCGACGGACGCGCCGATCAGTCCTCCGGAGAAAACGCCTCCCGCCTGCAGCGTGGACCAACTGAAGATGTCGCCGGGATGGGCGGAGTAGTAGCTCCAGTCGTTGACGATGTAGAGAATCTTGGCGCCGATGATGCCGCACAGGACGACCAGAACGCCCAGGTTCCAGGCGTCGTCCGGATTGATCCCCTGCTTGCCGGAGTTGCGGACGCTGATCCAGAGCCCGACCAGGACTCCGGTGGAAACCAACAGCCCGTAGGTGGGAAGGAAGAACTTGCCGATATGAAAAAGTTGAGGAAACACTATTAATCTAGATGCGTTGCCAGGAGATTTTGTTACAGCTCAAGTTTAGCAGGAGCAGGAGCAGGGAGAGTGCACGAAGAGATGAGAAGCCGACCCACTGTGCCGTGTGACGGGCCGAGAATGAACCCGTCGGTAGACGTTGGGTGCCCGCCGAGACCCATTAGGCATCTCCGCATGGCGGAGCGTTGCACACCGGATCCTAGTTCGAGTCGAGCTCCCGTTCATTCAGCATTGGTTCAAAAATCGGTTACCGCCATCACCAACCCGGCAGGTCGGCTTTCAGTCAGGATGCTAGGGTAAACATCCCCGCATTGGCAATAGGCGAGGACGTAAAAAGATGGCAATCCGCTTGCCAGCAACTTTCGTAAGTGGAGATTTCAGGGCACAAACCTCATCAACCACGAAGGACACGAAGTTCCACGAAGGAGATCTGTGCTTTCCTTCGTGATCCTTCGTGTCCTTTGTGGTTTACGTTTTCGGTTTGACTGTGTCTACCCGGCTTTGCGCTTATCTCCCAACACTTCATCGAGCGCGCTCGAGAGATGCTGGGCGCGGCGCAGGTAGTCGCCCGATCCCACGTCCTGATTGCGCTTCACCAGGTGATATTCGTCGGCGATGTTCAGCGCTGCCAGCACGGCCAGGCGCGCCGTGTCCACGGTGTGGGTCTGTTCCGCCACGGCGCGCATCTTGCCATCCACGTACTCGGCCAGCTTGAGGATGTACTCTGCGTCCGAGCCGCGCAGATTGTAGGGCTGGTCGAAAATCTCCACCCGGACAGCGTTATTGCTTGGGTCCTTGATCGGCGGTGTGTTTCGTGGCCGTTGCCATACTTGTTTCTCCTCAGGACGGAGGTCCGACCGATCAGCTGACCGCCTGCTCCTCGGAAATGGATTCGATCTGACCCAGCATCTTCTCCACCCGGCCGCGGATCTCTTCGCGTTCCTTGCGCAGCCGCACCATCTCGCGGCGCAAACTGTCCAACTCTTCTTCGCGCTCTTCCAGTTGCTGGCGCAGACGCTGCGTATCGCGTTCCGCCGCCGCCCGGGCCTCGCGCGCCGACTTGTACAACTCAATGGTGCGATAAACTTTCTCTTCCAGCGCCTGAAAATCGTCAGCCGGAACCTGCGCAGATACCCCTTCAGCCATTCTCACAGACATGGTGCCACCACTTCCTCAGAGAAATTGGGAACTTGAGCGCAGTATAACCGCAGAACCCTGTGAATCCAATGAGATGCTTAAGGTGGTGTGTCGGTTGGTCGCGAGGTCTTTGTAGCGCCGGCGTCCCGCCGGCTGTCGCGAGGGCGTCCCGCCCTCGCCGTGGTCGAAGCTATTTCCGTGCTCGCAACTTCCGCAACCGCTCGCCGGCCTCATCCAGCGTCTCATCGCGTCTTGCAGAAGGCAAACCGCACCTGCTGCGCCCCGTCTCGCGGATCGTTGTAGAAACTCGATCCCGGCACCGCCGCCACTCCAATGTCTTTCACCAGATATTTCGCAAACTCGACATCATTCGCGAACCCGAATGCGCTGATGTCGGTCATGACGTAATAAGCGCCGCGCGGACGAAAGCAGCGGAATCCAGCTTCGGTCGAGGACCGGAATCAGCCGGTCACGCCGCTTGCGGTAGCCCTCGGCCAATTCCTGGTAGTAAGTCGCAGGCAAACCCAGGGCCGCGGCACCGGCCTCCTGCAACGGCGCGGGCGCGCCCACGGTCAGAAAATCGTGCACCTTGCGAATCGCATCCGTGATCGCGGGCGGAGCCACGGCCCATCCCACTCGCCATCCGGTCACGCTGTAGGTCTTCGACAAGCCGTTGATGGTGATGGTGCGATCGCGCATGCCTTCGAGCGCCGCCATCGAAATGTGCCGGGTGCCGTCATAAAGAATGTGTTCGTAGATTTCATCGGTGATGGCGAGGACGTTGAATTCCACGCACAGGTCGCGGATCAGTTCGAGTTCGCTTCGGGTAAACACCTTGCCGGTGGGATTGTTCGGCGTGTTTACGATGATGGCCTTGGTGTGATTGTGAAACGCCGCGCGCAGTTCGCGCTCGTCGAATGTCCATTCGCCATCCGGAGTGTCCGGCGGACGCAGCTTCACAAACCGCGGCTTGGCCCCGGAGAGAATCGCGTCCGGCCCGTAGTTTTCGTAGAACGGTTCGAAGATGATGACCTCGTCGCCGGCGTTGCACACCGCCAGCAAGGTCGAGATCATGGTTTCGGTGGAGCCGCAGCAAACCGTGATTTCGCGCTCGGGATCGACCGCGATGCCCTGCCACACCTGCATCTGCCGGGCAATGGCATTGCGCAGGTTCTTCGCTCCCCAGGTGATGGCGTACTGATTGACGTCGGCCGCAATCGCTTCCTGCGCCGCGCGTTTGATCTCAGCCGGAGCGGGAAAGTCGGGAAAGCCCTGCGACAGGTTCACGGCGCCATGCAGCATGGCCTGGCGCGTCATCTCGCGAATGACGGATTCGGTAAAGTGCGCGACCTTATCGCTGAGAAACGATTTCTGCTGGATGGCCGTTTCTGCCATGAAGCGCAGCCTAGCACAGCCCGCGAAGGCAGGGGCGGAGCATCAGGAGTTAAAACCGAAACTCACTCGTGTGAACGATCGTTCGAGGGCGGCCCCGCGTGCCGGCGCAAATCAATAACCTCGCTTCGGGGCGGCACTTTGAAAAGCTTTGGATCAGGTTCCCCCAAAGTTATGCCCGACAGTTCGAAATCCTGTGTTCCGATTCTGGGGTCCTGAAGCTTGCTGCTGAGGTTGACGCTCAGTTGAGGCGAGTACCAGTACTCTCGAATGATGCGCAGTTCACTGTCGTTACCGATCACCCCCGGTTCCACGACTGTTGTCTCTCGAGTACCCTCAGCTTCCAAACCGGCGATGAACTGCGTGCCCAGATCTTCGCGGCTCCTTCCCTCGGTTGGTTTGACGGCGCTGGGAGTTCCCGCAAAAAGGGGAGGAGAATAAGACTCCACTTGGCAGACGTGTTCATCGGGTTTGCAGATATAAAGCTCATGCGCAACCGGGTCGCTAATCTCAGTCTGCGTGATTACCGACTCATGCTCTCCGTCAGGTGGCACCAGCAAACGACGCTCCTGAAAAATGCGGCCTGCGCCATCACGCGCGATGGCCCTGTGATTCACGAGCGTAATTCTGCCCCCATCGGCCAGCATGCGAACGGATTCGGTGGACAATGTGGCGCTGAACGGAGCGTTTGGTATCGATGGAATAAGAATACTGACCAAAACCTCGCGCGTCCCACCGTCGGGCGGACGTTGATGCTCGGGTGGCGCCTGGGCAAACGTCGGAGCGATGATCAGGAGCAGCGATCCAGGGAGCAGAGCGAACGAAAAACTTTTCATCTCACCCAACAGACTTGAGAGCACTTCCCAGCATTTGGAAAAACGCCCGTAGTGTACACCGTGCTCTGGGTTGGCGGCGATGTGGCATACGGCTCATCAAGCTTTGGCAAAGTCAGCTCCAAGTGTCGGATCATTGGTTGCGAATAAAGAATTGTTCCTTGTCCATTTTCGCCGGCACCGCTACGTCAAAGAATCCGACCATCATTTCCTGATAAGTCTGGTCGCCCCAGGTCACCGTCGCGTTCGGATCAGGATTGTGCGGATTGTTGCGCGAGTTGTCATACCACGCGACGGCGCGCAGCCTGGTGCCAGCCTTCAGCAGGCATCGGTTCGGCCAGCCGGTAGCTCAGTTGCCAGTGAAAGTGATAGTTCACGCGCAACAGCGGTCTCGATCGAGCCGTCCGGATGCACAATGTCGTACTCGAAACGTTTTCCACGCAGATGCATATGAGGAAACAGGCTCAGCAGAGTGCGTCGTGCGGCAGCGTGCCCTGTACTTCGACCTCGAAAGTTGTCCGCGCCGGGAGGAATGATGAAAGCGTGATCGTTCAGTTGCAGAGTGATGACGCGCTGCTCGCGGCGGCGTCTTGGCGAACACCAACCCGATGCTCGTCCGGTCGCTTCCCGCCTTGCCGTTCGTGGTGTAGTGCACCTGAAAAACCAGGTCCGATCCCGCCGGGACAAACTTTGCCATTCCGTCCGGCCAACGGTCCGGCGAACTGCCGGGCGCGTAGACCAGTAGCAAGTCGCTGGTGGTTCCGTGCGCTTCCAGACGCTCCTGCGGATCGCTGAGCGTCGAAGCGGTGAACGGCACGCCGACGGGCGCGTGCCGCAACCATTGAGAATCACGGCGGCCGGATGTAGACCACGGCATGATGCACATACTGCGGGCTGGAGGGATGGACTTCCGCCATCTGTATCCATTTGTCTTCGGTGAAATGCGTAGGCACGATCTCGTAGGTGTATTCCACGTCGCCGTCCGGCCGGGATCGTGACCGGCTTCGGCATCGGCAAGACCAGGTCCGGCGTTGCGATGTTCCACCCATCGGCCCACGTGCGGGGGAGCGGGCGCGTCATGCGGATTGCCCGCTGGAGCGCCGCCCGCTGACCCAGGCCAGCAGAGTCGCGATCTGTTGCGGCGTAAGCGAAGGATCGTTGGAGAAGTGTCCGAACCGCGGGTCGGCAAACCACGGCGGCATCATGCCGCTCTGAACGCTTTGTGCGATGGCGGGCGCCCATGGCCGCGTCTGCTCGTACGTCACCAGAGGCATGGGAGCGACTTCACCCGGGCGGTGACAACTCTGGCAGTGGTCTTGGAGCAGGGGAAGAATGTCTCTGTAGAAAGTGGGGACGGTTTTCTCGGGTGCCGGAGAAGTGGCAGCTGCAGCGCAGACCGGTCGCGGCGACGAAAATCAGTAGCACAACGAAGCGAAACCACACACGGATAGTGTACAAGGCAGATTGTCATCCTGAGCGAAGTGGCCGCTTCGCAAGGCGAAGCAGCCACGCAGTCGAAGGAGCCTGCCCCGAGCGAAGTCGAGGGGCTCCCTATAGGCTGCGCACTTTTGCTGCTGTGCATCGAACCGGTGTCTTCGCGACAGAAGTGAAGATGGTAGGGTCCTTCGACTCCGCCTTGCATTTCGCAAGCGAAATGTAAGGCTGCCGCTCAGGATGACAAGTTTTCGGGGAGGTCTGAATGGCCTACGCTCGCAGCTTCCCGCCCAGACTCCTCCAGTCGCCTTGATGATCTGCGCCGACCACTGGGCCACTTCATCTTCCCGCAGCGTGCGCTCGGCCGACTGAAAGCGGGCCCGCAGCAGCAGCGAATATTTGCCCGCCGGAACATTGCCCCCGCGGAAAATCTCCACCGGAACAAAGCTGCGCAATTCAGACAGGCCGAGCCCGACGACAACTTGCTCAATCTTCTCGAACGTCACCCCGTCGTCGAAGACAAATGAAAAATCACGTTCCACCGCGGGATAACGCGGCAAAGGCTGGTAGCGGACCACGCGCATTCCCTGCGCATACAGCCGATCGAGATACATTTCCGCAACGAAAACATTCTGGCGCAGTTTGCGGGCGGCGGCGATGTCGGGGTGTAGCTGTCCAAACTGGGCCACCAGCAGCGCCATCCATCAGTGCCCGCGCCGAGCGCCCGGGGTGATAGTAGTCCGCCGTCTGGGCATCGTAGTTCAACGATCTGATGCTGAAAGGCGTGCAGCAAGGTCTCCACATCGCCCTTCAGATCAAAGAATCCTCCGTCGCGGGCGCCCCATCCTTTTGCGCTTTTTGCAAGGGTGGGGAGGTAGCGCCCATGCAGATGCGTTTGGGTTCGGCCGTCCCGTCCTCGGTCGCTTCGAAAACGCTGCCCGCTTCGAACAGGCGCACGTTGTCCGCGCCGCGATTGAGGTTGTAGGCCAGCATATTGAGCATGCCGGGCACCAGCGAACTGCGCATCACCGACGCCTCTTCGCTCTGCGGATTGGCCAGCTCAATCACCCGCGCCGAAGAAAATGTTTCGGCATCTTCATGCGAGATGAATGTCAGCGACACGGCTTCGTCGTAGCCGAGCGCCAGCAGCGAGTCCGCGAAGCTTGTGATCTTTGTCCGCATCAGGCGGCTTCTACCACGGCCCCGGCATACGCCGGCAGCGTATTGGCGAACTTGTCGAAGCCATGCAGGCGCGCGATCTCTTCGACCAGATCGATCTCGCGTTCCACATCCAGACCGCCAGCTGGGAATGTGGACGGTGAAATCAGGGTCACCGCCTCGTTCCGGCATCAGCTCAAAGCCCAGTTGCTGGAGAATGCGGAAAATTTCATTGGTCTCCAGCTTCTCGCCCAGAATGCGGTGCACTTCGGAAAGATGCAGAGCCACGGGAGCCAGATCCACTTGACGCGCGACCGTGTCGATCGACACCGCCGTCCAGTTTGCCGCCGGCCGATTCGAGAATCAGCTACCGCCACCCGATCGCAAGCCTTGGTCGTGGCCTCGAAAGTCGGCGCCGCGTTCGAAGCGATGCGATGCGTCGGTGTGCAGTCCGTGGCGCCGCGAAATCTTGCGGACGGTCGCCGGATCAAACCAGGCCGACTCGATCAGGATGTTCTTCGTCTTCTCCGTGATCATGGTGTCGAATCCGCCCATGACTCCGGCCAGCGCGACCGGTTTCACGGCATCGGCGATGACCAGATCTTCCGGAGTAAGCTTGCGCTCCGACGCCGTCCAGCGTCTTCAGGGTCTCGCCGCTGAACGCCCGCCGCACCAGAATCTTGCCGCCCTCGAGCAGATCGAGATCGAAAACGTGCGTGGGATGTCCCATCTCCCACAGCGTGTAGTTGGTGGCGTCGGCGGCGTTGTTGATGGGACGCTGATCGACCAGCAGCAGCCGTTTCGCGATCGCATCGGGAGATGGTTTGATATTCACATCGCGAACGATGCGAGCGGTGTAACGGGCGCAGCCGGCCTGGTCCGCGATTTCGACGACGAAGTCCGGCTTGCCAGGTGCCGCCGGCAGTTTCGAGTCAACGGCCCGCAGCGGCAGGTTGTAGATCACCGAAGCTTCGCGCGCGACTCCGTAGTGGTTCATGGCATCGGGACGGTTGGTGCCAATCTCCATTTCGAAGACGGCGTTCTTCCCCTCGCCGCTGATGCTCTCGACGGCAATTCCAACCGAGGTGAGGTCCTGCGCCAGGCGGCGGTCGTCCACCTTGGCATCCACGAACTCGCGCAGCCATGCAGGAGAAAGTTTCATTGTTGAAGCTTTTAGCTTCTAGCTTTTAGCTCTTAGCCTTCAGCCTCTGGCCTTTGGTCTGTGGCCGACAAGCCGACGACTGACGAGCCGACGACTGCCTCACCCAAACTGTTCCAGAAATCTCACATCCCCGTTGAAGAACAACTGAATGTCATCCACGCCGTACTTCAGAATCGCGATGCGGTCGGCGCCCATGCCGAAGGCGAATCCGGAAACTTTTTTGGGATCGTAATCCACAAAACCGTACACGTTCGGATCGACCATGCCGCAGCCGAGAATTTCGATCCATCCCGTCTGCTTGCAGGGACGGCAGGGCTCGGAGCCGCGCTTGCCGCTGCCCCCGCAGATGAAGCAAGACACCATCATCTCCGCGCTGGGCTCGGTGAAGGGGAAGAACGACGGCCGGAAGCTGGTCTTCACGCTCGATCCGAACAGCGCCTTCATGGCGTGGTCGAGCGTGCCCTTCAAATCGCAGAACGTGATGTTCGTATCGACCGCCAGTCCTTCGACCTGATGAAACATGGGCGAGTGGCTGGCGTCGGGAGGATCGTTGCGGTGCACTTTGCCCGGAATCACAATCCTGACCGGCGGCTTCATCTTCTCCATGGTGCGAATCTGCACCGGCGAAGTGTGGGTGCGCAGCAGCAGGCGGTCGCGCTGCGGCTTCGATTCCTGGTTGGCGATGAACAGCGTGTCCTGGGTATCGCGCGCCGGATGGTTGGGCGGAAAATTCAGCGCCTCGAAGTTGTAGTAGTCGGTCTCGATCACCGGACCTTCCTCGACCGAGTAGCCGAGATTGCGGAAGACGGAGACGATCTCGTTCATCGTCTTGATCACGGGATGTTCGGAGCCGAGCGGGCGGCGAATGCCGGGAAGGGTGATGTCGAGGAGCTGTCGCGAGCTGCAGTCTTTGCACCGAAGCCGACGCGGTGCGATCGGTGACCCTGCATGTCCTCGGCTTTGCTCGACCGCTTCCTCAACGATGGCCTTGATTTCATTGACACGCTGTCCCACGTCGCGCTTGGCGTCTTTCGGGCGCTGCCTTCAGCCAGAGATCGTTGATCTCGGTGAGCACGCCGTTCTTGCGCGCCATCCAGCGGTCGCGGAAGGCTTTCCAGTCGGCCTCGGATTTTGACAGCCGTGGCTTCCTGCTTCAGCGCGGCGAGCAGCTTCTCGACAGCCTTGTCCAGCGCGGCCGGCGGAGAAGCTCTTTAGTTTGGGAACGGTGTATGCCACGTATCCTCGAAATTATCCCGATTGCAGAAAAATAAATGGCGGGATGAAACAGCGAACCCCAGCGGCTAAAGCCGGCTGGCTTTGGACGGCTGGCGGCACGACTGAAGTCGTGCCCTTCCGCAAAGCCTTCCGAAGTCTGCTGCCAGACGGTCTTCGCAGCGGCTAAAGGCTGATAGCTAGAGCTAGAAGCTAAAGCTAAAGGCTGGCTTCTACGCGGCCCCGCCGAGGCGCCCTTCGCCTGCTCGGCGAGGCTCTTAAACGCGCCGGGATCGTTCACCGCCAGGTCGGCCAGGATCTTGCGGTCCAGTTCCACTCCGCCTTTTTTGAGTCCGTGGATGAACTGGTTGTAGCTCATCCCGTTCAGCTTGGCGGCGGCGCCGATGCGCACGATCCAGAGCGAGCGGTACTGGCGCTTTTTCTGTTTGCGGCCCGAGTAGGCAAACTTAAGCCCGCGCTCGACGGCTTCTTTGGCGGACCGGTAGAGTTTGGATTTTGTGAGGAAATAGCCGCTGGCGCGGTCGAGTATCTTTTTGCGCTTGGCGCGGCGTTTGGTTCCCCGTTTTACGCGAGGCATGGGTAGCTCCTTTTTAATTTCACATTACGGCGGCTGGAGGTAGGAGACTTGAAGGTCTGGTTGCCTCTTCACACGCCTGGGCCGCTGGTGAACTTGATTGCAGCCCTGCACGCGGGCGAGCCCCCTTCGACTTGCTCAGGGCAGGTCCGCGTCACACACACAACAAAACTTCTAGTACGGAATCATTCGCTTGATCTTGGGAGTGTCGGCGTCGCTTACCAGGACGGCCTGGCGCAGCTTGCCTTTGCGCTTCTTGGCCTTGGACGTCAGCATGTGGCGCAAGTGCGAATGATGACGCTTGACCTTGCCCGTGGCCGTCTTCTTGAAGCGCTTGGCGGCGCCCTTATGTGTTTTTAGCTTGGGCATAAATCCTCAGTTCAGCAATTGGCAGCAGCAATTGGCATTTGGCCACACCGGCATTTGCCGGCTTGGCTAAATGCCAAGTGCCAATTGCTAATTGCTCTGATCTACGCCTGATTTACCCGGCCTGGGGCCGGTTGCGACTGCGCGGGCTGCTTCTGTCCGGCATCTTTTTTCGGCGCCAGGATGGCGTGCAGCGTGTTGCCTTCCTGTCGCGGCCGGAACTCCACGATGCCCTTGTCGGCGATGTCTTTGATCAGCCGCTCCAGGATTTCGCGTCCCAGGTTGGTGCGCGTCATCTCCCGTCCGCGGAAGAAAATCGTCGCCTTGACCTTGTCTCCCTCATCGAGGAAGCGCAGCACGTGGTTCTTCTTGGTTTCGTAGTCGTGGTCGTCCACGTTGATGCGGAACTTCACTTCCTTGACTACGATTACCTTCTGATGCTTCTTGGCCTCGCGTTCCTTCTTTTCCTGCTGGTACAGGAATTTCCCATAGTCCATGATGCGGCATACGGGAGGAGTCGCGGTGGGCGAAATCTCGACCAGGTCCAGGTTCTTCTCGCGGGCCATCTTGAGCGCATCGTAGGGAGTCAAAATGCCGATCTGCTGGCCTTCGTCGTCAATCACGCGGATTTCCCGCGCCCGAATGCGTTCGTTTGTGCGGATAAAGCGTTTATCGATACAACCCTCCGTCAGCTAACCGAGCAAATGAAATAGAAAAAAAGTATAGCATGGCAACCGCCCGACGTCTTGGCGGATTGACCTCCGGCCGAACTTGCGGTTTATAGTAGCGCCAGCGCCCCGCCGGGTGTCGGGCAGGCCGGAGGTCGGCTCTACTTGAAAGGGAAAGCCACGGCAGTTTGCCGTGGCTTCTGTCCTTACGTCCGCGATCCCGGTTAGGATGCGCGTCGCTTTTCAACGTCTTCCGACCCTTCACGGTCCGAACGATCAGTCGTGCCGCTGTCCTGGCCGGGCTTTTTCGAGGTCGGATCCTGCGGGTTGTAGACATGCTTCTCCGCTCTGTGACGGATTCTTCGGTTGGGATCACCCTGGTTTCCGGGATTCTGTTGCTGCTCCGGGTTCTGCTGGTTTCTTTCGGTTTCGTTTCCCATGATTGCTCCTCGTAAAAAGTTAAATCGCAACAAGGCGATTGCTTGTAACGTCGGGAGCTTAGGTGCGAAAACCCGGTTCCGGGTAGCCTGGCAGAAAATTTTCTTTGGATATGGTGGGGAACCGGTTCTACTCGAAGGGATTGAGGGAGTGCGAAAAATGAAGCGTAGCCAATTGCTGGGTGCGAGCCTGTTATTAATGACCACGCTGTCCTTTTCGCAGGTGGGAGAGATTGCAAAACGCCTCGGGCTGGGAACGGTCGACCGCTCAGCGATACCAAAATTTCCTTCGGGCCTGAAGCAGGCCCTGCAGATCGGCGCGGAGCAGTCGGTGAAACTGACCGGGCGTCCCAACGGATACTTCGCCAATCCCGACATCAAGATTCTGATGCCCAGCAATCTGCGGACGCTGGAAAAAGGTCTGCGCATGGTGGGCTACGGGCCCAAGGTAGACGATTTTGTTCTAAGCATGAATCGAGCCGCGGAGGCAGCGGCTCCCGCAGCGCGAAAAATCTTTATTGACGCCATCACTGCTATGACCTTCGACGACGCCCGCAGAATTCTCTCCGGCGGTGACACCGCCGCCACCAACTACTTCAAGGACAAGACCACGCCGCAGCTCACCGCGGCCTTCCGACCTGTGGTGGAAAAGACGATGGCCAAGAACGGCGTCACCCAGCAATACAACGCCCTGGTTTCGCAGTACAAAGAGCTTCCCTTCGCCAAGAATCAGGACCTCGACATCAGCCACTACGTTGTAGCCAAGGCCCTCGATGGGCTCTTCTTCGAACTGGGCCAGGAAGAGCGCAAGATTCGCCAGAATCCCGCGGCGCAGACCACGAATCTGCTCAAGGAAGTCTTTGGGCACCGATGATTTGGGAATGGAGAGCCGGCATCCCGCCCGTCATCCATTTACCTGGGGAACGCCACCTCCAGCCAACCAGCCGAGGATGAAATTCATCCAAGACCGGGGTGAATGGACATGCACTTTCCTCAAAAGCTACTTGCCGTCGCGGTTATTCTGCTATGCGGACTGGCGGCCTGCACTCAAAAGCAGAATCCTGAAGAGCTAAAAGAGAAGACTGCTCGCGCTACCGCGGAATTGAAGGTTGACGCCAAAGCCGTCGCAGCAGGTGTTCGCGAAGGCTGGAGCCGCGACAAGCCGCTCGATGTGAACACCGCGACCCGGGAGCAGTTGATCAGCTTGCCGGGTGTGACCGGGGTCGAGGCCGATCGAGAGATCGCGGGGCGCCCTTACAATGATCCGAGCGAACTCGTCACTCGCCACATTCTGTCACAGAGCAAGTACGACAAGATTGCGGACCGGCTAGTCGCGAAAAAATGAGCAGGTCCCGCACGCTGTGGGCTCGTCCCTAAGTCGCGACTCCCAGCAGCGCTCCGTCTAAAACTCTTTCGACCCTAGCCGGAAGCCAGCGGTTGGCAGGGTATTTTCCTCGCAGGCGTACTGGCAGGTAGTTGTCGGTGAGTCCTTCGGTGTATCCGCCTTCGTGATCGCCGCCGGTAACGTTCAGAGTGATCAGTTCGACCGGCCTGCCGATAAATCTACGTCATGAAAGCCAGCGTTCTTTTCTGCGATGAGATCGCGCAGAACGCGGCTGCGTTCGCGAGCCACGTGGGCAGGGACCTGTTTGCCCATTGATGCTGCCGGAGTTCCGGGCCGCGCAGAGTAAGTGAAAACGTGCAGGTAGGTGAAGGGAAGATCCTCCACCAGGCCGCGCGTTTCCTCGAATTCAGCTTCGGACTCGCCGGGAAATCCCACCATCACATCGGCCCCGATGGCTGCCGTAGGCATGGCGGCATGGATTTTCTCGATCTTCTCGCGATAGTGCCAGGGGCGGTATTTGCGGTGCATCCGTCGAAGGACGGCGTCGCTTCCCGACTGCAGGGGCACGTGCGCATGCTTGGCAATGCGCGGGAGACTGGGCCATCATTTCGATCAGTTCGTCACTCCAGTCCATGGGTTCGACCGAACTGATGCGCAATTTTTGCAGGGCTGTGTTCGGCCAGAATTGTTCGTACCAGATCTTCAAAACCTGGTCGTTGGTCGTTAGTCGTTGGTCTTTGGCCGGGGTTGCCGAAGGCTGAGGGCTGAGGGCTGACCGCCAAATCCCTTCCCCAGCGTCCCAGGTTAATCCCGGAAATTACCACCTCGCGATAGCCAGCGCTCACCAGCGTTTCCACTTCGCGAATGACTTCGTCCAATTTCAGCGAGCGGCTTTGTCCCCGGACGTAAGGGATTACGCAGAACGAGCAGCGATTGTCGCAACCGTCCTGCACTTTCAGGTTGGGACGGGTGCGCTCGTTGGCGGCGTCGAAGACTGGCGCCGCCTGTAGCTCCGTATGGGCGAAGATGTCGGAAACGAAAATCGGACCGCGGACTTCGGACTTCGGACCTCGGACATCAGATGTGAGCTGCGTGATGGGGACGAAGCTCTTCGAATCTGCCTGACCGACAAGATCGAGAGGCCGAGGTTCGTCGCCCGAGGTCCGAAGCCCGATTCCAGCCAGTTCCGCGAGCCGATGTTTGTGCGAGTTCCCGATCACCTGGCTGACGCCGGGGAGGGCGGCGATCTCTTCCGGAGCGCGTTGCGCGTAGCAGCCGGTGACCACGATCTGCGCATCGGGATTTTTGCGATGAATGCGGCGGATGGCGGCGCGGGCGTCCTGGTCAGCGGCGGCCGTTACGGTGCAGGTGTTCAGAACGACGAGGCCGGCTGTCGCGGGCTCGTCGGCGCGCTCCAGGCCCCGTTCGAGCAACTGGCGTTCAATGGCGGCACCGTCGGCCTGGGTGGCCCGGCAGCCGAAATTTGTCACATAGAAAGTCGCCACGTTTCACCCGCTCCAGCGCCCGCTACTTCCTTCACGCGGATAGTCGCGGATTTCGTTCCTCTCTCGAATCTTGCCCTAAGTATTCGAGGCGGTGCCACGAGTCTCTCGGTAAGTTCGCGACGCTTGAATCCGCATTTGTCCGCGTAAACCCGCGGGAAAAAATTGTCTCTTACTATACAGCGTAGCCGGAACGGCGGTTCGATGCTATCGCGGCGGAGACGAAAGGGCGCCCTCTCCGCCGCGCGGACGTCGCCACGGGCAGACGAGATTCGCCTTGGAATCGGGAAGCGGGAGGAAGGTGAGCTAGCCGCGACTCTGGAATCGCCTACTGGGTTCTAGTTCAAAATCAAGCCGAGGCCGGTTGCCGTTTCTGCTGGAAGCACTCCCGGCAGAATACCGGACGTCCCTGGGTTGGTTTGAAGGGCACCGTGGTTTCCTTGCCGCACTCCGAGCAGGTAGTGCGCGTTTCCACTTTGGCAAAGCCGTTGCCCTGCCCCGAAGGCGCGGCCCCTAATACTGATACTCGTTTGGTCTTGCAAGCCTTGCAGCGTTTGGGTTCGTTTTTGAACTGCTTGTCGTGAAAGAACAGTTGTTCGCCCGCGGTGAAGACAAAATCCGCGCCGCAGTCGATGCACTTCAATACCTTGTCCTGAAATTCCATTTGAGAGATGCTCCCTTCACCCCATTCCCTGAGACCCCGCAAACGAGTGAAATCACCCTGCGTGGACCCAGGATCGTTGCCCCCTCAAGCTAACGCCCTGGAATATTTACCCTGGACTCGGCCCACCATGTCGAACCGCGACATGGATCACTTCTTTACAATCTTTACAGTCTCCTGCAAGCAAGGAAATGGGCCACCACTTGGCGTGGCAGCCCATGACCTCAGTCCTGTTCTTTACGCGCTTTCTTGCGGCTGCGCTTACGGGCCAGTGCTTCTTTTACGCGCTTCTTCTCGCCCGGCTTCAGGTAAAAGGAGTGACGCTTGACCTCCTTGATAATGTCTTCCTGTTGTACCTTGCGCTTGAAGCGACGCAATGCATTTTCGAGGGACTCGCCCTCTTGAAGTCTTACTTCTGCCAACTGAACTACACCCCCAAACCGGTCCCGTTTGGACGGGCTTAGTTATCGCAAGGTTCCCATCGCAAGTCAAGTGGTATATGGCACTTTCGCGCTGTGGAAATGCTTCTAGCAGGCATCGACGGAACCGTTCGCCTTCAGAAAATCAACTTCAGTGCGAGTTGGATCTGGCGCGGCGCGCACGCATCGGTGGCGTGCAGAAAGCTGGAGGGGTACGAGGTTTTTGGCAGGGAAGATATTGATTCTAATGGTCTTATCCGTATGAACGAACTCCGGCGCGTTGCCCTTGAAACCATCCTCCGTGATCTGGACGCGCTTGTTGTCGCGATTCAGCAAGTTGAAGGCTTCGGCCTTGAGCTTCAGCTTCGCCCGCAAGCAATTATGAAGGGCGCGCGATAGCGCTGTCTGATAGCCGGACTATCTTCGTGGCAGTTGTCCCACGTCGGGAATTGTGGGGGGCGGAACGATTGTCATCCATTTTCATGACAGTTAGTGGGCCGATAGCTTTGCATACTCAGCTTTGGCTTCGCTTAGCATCGGGACATTCGCATCCGCGTCTTTCCATAACGTGAGGAAGGTCTGGTACGCCGCTTGCGCTTTGCTCGTGTCTCCCGAGAGCGCATAGGCGCGGGCCAGTCCCAGGTGGGCCAGCGCGCCGGTCCAGCAATTCCAGACGATGCCGCTGTGGTCTACGATCTTCTGAAATTCCGCTGCGGCTTCGCTTCCTTTTCCTGCCGTGAGGTACGCCTGACCACGGATGTAGACTGAATACAAGCAGGAAATATTGTTGATGAACTGGATTTGCCCCAGGTCAATGCGCGAGGAAGCTTCCAGGCGACCGATCGCAGCGTCCGGATTCTTCCGGTTCAACTCCAACTGCGCCTGGATCGCCGGCAGCCAGAGCGACTGGACCTGAGTATCGAGAGGAAAGCGATGGTCCAGATCTTGTGCCAGGGATTCTGCCCGCGCACTCTCTCCTGCCATGGCGTACGCCAGAGCGGCTTCGAGTCGTACGCTTTGACTGCCCGACTCCAGCCTGAGCGCGGCCTCGGCGTTGCTTCGCGCTTCTGCCAGATTTCCGAAAGCGGCTTCGCGCAGCGCCTGATTGTCCTGCCAGATCGCGGCGTTTTCCTTGCTGTCGTTCCGCATCGCGGATTCAATCGCCTGCTTCGTGAGATCCCGCGCCTTTTTCAGGTGGCCTGAATATGCTTCGGTGTCAGACTCGAGCGCCAGACCGAAGTGTTCGGAGTCCGGCTGGCTTCGAAACCACGCTGCCTGTTCTTCCATGCCGGGCTTATCTTGACCGATAAAAGCCAGAGCGTAGAGTTCGTTGCGCAGGATGTAGTCGTCGAAATTCTGGGCTTTCGCGGCTTTCGCGGTTTGGCGCCCTTCATCGAAGCGTTGCAGTGCCAGCAGGCAATTGCCCAGGTTCATGTAAGGAGCGCCCACGTCAGGCGCCAGACGGAGATTCTCGCGGTGCGCTTCGGTAGCTTTGTCGTACTGCGCTAGTGAGGCATACGCGATGCCGAGAGCGCTGTAGGCGGCATCGTCGCGCGGGTAGTTCTCAATCCACTCCTGATAGGTCTGGGCTGACTTGTCGAGTTCGCCGGTCACGAAACGATAGTAGTCGGCCGCGATCGCGAGTTTCTCCCGCTCGCTGGAGTGGGAACGGAACTCGAAGGCCTTGCCTTGATATTCGCTGGCGCGTCCGAGTTCAGCCAGGCTGGCGTAACTGTTGGCCAGTCCCCGGTAAGCAGCGGCAAAATTCGGGTCGAGTTCGACGGCACGTTGATAGTAGGCGATAGACTGCGTCGTGCTCTTCTGCATGCCCGCACGGACTCCGAGGCTGAACGCCTTCAGTGCCTCGAGCGACGACGTAGTCGCCTGGCTGAGCGGTACATCGAATTTCTGCACCGTGGCCAGCGACTCGCCTAGTTCGCCGCGCAACTTGGCTGCCGCGTCGCCCAGCGTGTCGAGAACCTTCTCTTTGCTGGACGCAGTGACCTGCTCCTGGGCCAGGGTGTCTCCGCTGCGGCAATTCACGGCGTTCAATCCGATCACATAGCGATTGCCGAGAGGAGCGATCTGTCCCGCGATGTAGGCCTTGCTGCCGGCGCGCTGGCAGACTTCCCGCGCGACTTCCGGAGTGAGCGGCGTGTTCTCGGGACGAGTCATCAGCTTCAGAGTCGCGCCTATTTTGCCGCCGGACACCACGTTGAGAAACGGCGACTGGCGCAGGGCGACGCTCAGTGTTTGTTTGAGCGTGTCGTCAAAGACAGGATCGCTGGTGGAGTTGGCGAAATCGGCAAGGACGATGGTGTCGCGTTCGGTGAGAGGTCTTGGGCGGTGGGAGCGGTAGTAGAAGGTTCCTGCTGTAGATGCGATGAGTAAGCCTGCGATAAGAGTCCAGCCGAGCTTTGCTCGGCCCTGACGGCCGGGGGCGGCCGTCCCCACGTGGCCGGGCGTGGGCACCGTCGTGATGTCATCAATGGTCTCGTCTTCTACTAGCGAGGACACGACCGCATCGATACTGACTGGAGTGACCGCCGGCGATGGCGCCATCCGTCCTGAATCCGTGTCGCGCTTCAGCTTTTGCAAGTCGTTGCGCAACTCTGCCGCGGACTGGTAGCGCAGCTTGCGATTCTTTTCCAGCGATCTGTTGATGATGGCTTCCAACCGCGATGGCAGTTGACGGTTCAGTCGCACCGGCGGGATCGGCGCCTCGTACAGGATGGCTCCAAAGGTTGATCCCGTGGTCTCGCGTTCGAAAGGTTGGCGCCCAGTGGCCATTTCATAGAGCACCACACCGAAGGAAAATATATCGGTGCGTCCGTCAAGCGGTTTGCCGGAAACCTGTTCCGGCGACATGTAGGCGACGGTGCCCATCATGCTTCCCACCAAGGTCAAATCCTTGAGCACCGTGGGACTGTCCGAATCCGGCACACCCGCGGGCCGCTGTCCGGCGCTCATTTTCGCCAGACCGAAGTCAAGAATCTTGGCCAGACCACGTTTGGTGACGAAAATATTCGCCGGCTTCACATCCCGGTGGACGATGTCTTGGGCGTGCGCCGCATCCAGACCATCGGCAATCTCGGTGCCAATGGAGAGCAGAGCTTCCAGTTCCAGAGGACGCCCGCCGATGCGGTGTTTCAGGGTCTCGCCATCCAGAAACTCCATCACGATGAACCACTGTCCATCGTGACTGGCAATCTCGTGGATGGTGCAGATATTGGGATGGCTCAGCGCCGAGGCGGCCCGAGCTTCACGCCGAAAGCGCTCCAGCGCCTGCGGATTGTGGGCGACGTCGTCGGGCAGAAACTTCAAGGCCACAAACCGGCCGAGCATGAGGTCCTCGGCCTTGTACACCACACCCATGCCTCCGCCACCCAGCTTTTCCAGGATACGATAGTGCGAAATGGTCTGACCGATCACGGGGGACCCACGCTGTGGAGGGATGTTAGGAGTCGCACGAAGGCAAGTCAATCGGGCCTGAGGTTCGCTGTTGGGCCAGTTCCGTTCAGGGCCGATAACGTTTGATTTGCCCGTAGCTCGTTCGCAAGAAGGCATGGCGAATCAGGCTTTAGCCGGTTGAGGGCCGGCGTGTGCTCCAAAGAGCGAGGTCCTGCAAGAGCGACGGCGCATCTGGTGGAGGCCGTCGCTCACGCACGTTTGGTCAAACAATTACGGTCTGGCTTCGTACACTATGTTGAAGGGTGTTTCCGTTGCCCGGCGGAAACGGTTGAAGCCGGCCGCGGTCACAACCTCCCGAATACGAGCCTCGCCGGCCTGGGCGCCGAGGCACAGTCCGACCTCCTGCGATCGTGAGCAGGGCGTGCACAGCAGGGTTGAAAAGCCATAATAGACCCGGCCCACGGGATTCAGATTGTCCTTCAACTGGTCATTGGCGAAGGGCTCAACGATCATCCAGGTGCCATCCTTGGCCAGGGACTGCTGGACGTGCGCCGCTGCTCCGACCGGGTCGCCCATGTCATGCAGGCAGTCGAAGACGGTCACGAGGTCGTAGTTTCTGCCGGGAAACTCCTTCGCCTTTATCACATTGAAGGTGACGCGGTCGGCGACACCGTTACGCCGGGCGGACTCGCGGGCCGCCTCAATCGATTTGTCGTGGTAGTCGAATCCGAAGAATTGAGACTTGGGGAAGGCTTGTGCCATCAGGATGGTGGAAGCACCTTTCCCGCAGCCCACGTCCGCCACGCGCGCTCCCGCCTTCAGCTTCGCCTCGACATCGCGTAACGCGGGAATCCACGCGCTCACAAGATTGGCGGCATAGCCTGGGCGAAAGAACTTTTCACAACCATGGAAGACACCCTCAACATGTTCATGCCAGCCCATGCCGTCGCCCGTGCGGAAGGATTCCGTGATCCGTGGAACCGCAGCGAGCGAGCCCAAAGCCAGCTCAAATGCTCCGGGCAAGTATGCGGGACTGTCTTCGTTCACCAATGTGAAGGCTTGTTCTTCACTCAGACTGAACTTGCCGGTCCTCTCGTTGTAGGTGATGTAGCCGCCTGCCGCCTGTGAAGCCAGCCACTCGCGCAAGTAGCGCTCGTCTGTCTTCGTCTTGGCGGCCAGCTGTGCGGAACTCAGGGGCTCCCCGGCGAGGGCTTTGTAGAGCCCCAGCTTCTCGCCGATGACGACCATGCCGGTATGAACGGCGGCGCCGAGATCAGTCACAAATTGTCCGATAAAAGCGTTCAGCTTGTTCATGTCCAGAGTTGGAGCCTGTGCCGTGCTCATTGATTTGTTTTCTCCTTTTCCGAATGGATGCTCGTCCTGCAATTGCAGGTGGCGGGCCAAAGAGACCAAGGGTTGCGAGAATTTTCCGGTGGGTTGCTATCAACTCGCTGATTTCGCAGTACGTTGCAGCTGCAGACTAAAAGCGGAGGCACCCGGTGAGCGCTGGTTGATTACCCGGTTCGCGCTAACCGCACGGTTAAGCCACGTATCTGTTCGGTTAATCGAAGGGTTGGAGAAATCCCAATTACCTGCATGATCGGATTGTTGGGGTAATTGCGCGATTACAGCAGCTACGGCCTCGGAACAAAAACAATTTCCAGCTCCGCCTGACCCTTTTCCAAAAACAAATCGTCCTTTGAATTCGACGCGCTACCGAAACGGGGGTCGGGTTGAACCCCATTAAACGAATAATGACTCTCGCCACCGCTGATAGCTACGGAGTTGGGAAGCCACATGTACTTGTGTTTGACGATGACCGGGTTGCCCAGAATCCCGTTGAGCGTGATCGTGCCCTTTTTCGAACGCGCTTCGGTGACACGAATCGCAAGTGCCGCAGGTTGGGTCTTGGAGGCAGGCCGCACCATGGTGACTGTTCCTAACAATCGCGTGTAATCGACAAATAGTGCTTCGAAGTACAAACGGCGAGCATCTTTTGTCACCTCAATCTCTACCGGATCACCTACCTTGGAATATTTTGTTGAAAGATCGCTTTTCAGCGTCCCGCTAACCGATTGCATCATCGTCGTTCCGCTCGTCCTTTGCCCTACCGAGGAAAGGGGAGCGAGTGAAATGACTAAGCTGGCGATGATGACGGCGGAGAGTGGCACTTGAGGCTTGACGGTGCTCCCGAGTCTGCGAACCAATCACGTTAACTGGCCGAAGGCTAATCTCCGTCGCCCGATTGAGTCAAGGCCGGGCAACCAGTGCCGGGCACCAGTGCAGACACAATCCCCCAAGGTGCAATCGCCGGGCCATTTCCACCATGGCCCGCTCCTGAACGTACGCCCCTTGGGTGAACCCCGCGACTCGGCTCGGGCAAGAGTGTAAGCCCAAAACCGACGTCGTCAAGTCGTTCAGACGAGGCAACTCCGCGTAGGGGGTGCAATTTAATCCCCAAAGAATTGTCATTCCGAAGGGCGGACTGGTCGCCCGGAGGAATCTGCTTTTGCGCCGCTGGCAGCAGGCAGATTCTTCGCCGATGGAGCCGGCTTCGAATTGACAAGAGGTGGGGGTGGGCGGACTGTGGCGCCACTTAACTCCGATACGCTGTTCCATTGGCGGCCCCAATGTGTACAATCTCGCAGCCGCCATTTCAACCCGTTCGGTTACTTCTTCCGAAGGAGTGTTCTGATGCCTGAGCAGGGAGTCGCAAGCCTCCTGACACTTGCGGTTGAACGAATGGATGACTGCGCCGAAGTGCGATGCAGCGGCCGGTTGGTGGCAGGAGTGAACGATCGCCTCTACCTTGAGGTCAGCCAAATGATTCCAAGCTGCAAACAAATCCTGCTGGACTTCGCCGATCTGACCCACATGGACAGCACGGGCCTCGGCACGCTGGTCCGGCTGTACGTTTCCGCGAAATCGGCAGGCTGCTCTCTGCAACTTTTCAACATTGGGAGACCAATTCGGCAACTGCTGGGTGTTACCCATCTTTTGTCGGTATTCGAGGTGATCGGCAACAACAACATCCGGTGCGGATGATCCTGCGGCGCCTCCTATTCAACAGGTGATTGTCAAGTCCACGCCTCTGGTTAACCGAACTGATGGCGGGCTTAACCGTTGCGTTAGCCGGAGCAGCATGGCTGCTCATGCTCGCGATGCCTCTGCCTTCGGGTCCGGGATACAAGGTTCTGCGAATCAGCGAGTTGCGCGGTAGGCGGCCGGCTTCGTATACTTCCCGAGTTTGGCCCGCGGCATGCACTTATCACGATCGACAATCGATGGCTATTCGTGGGGTGGGTCATGCAAACACAAAGTTCCGTCCGTCCGCAAACCTTAGATCGAAACCAACATCTGCGGCTGCTCGCACTCATCCTGATCTTTGTGGTGATCTGCCCGGCAGCTTACACACAACGATGCGCTGATTGCGCCACGAACGCCCTCGTGGAGGATCCCGTGTCCTCTGGCGAATGGTTGCTGACCAAACAGGTGAATGAGGTCAGCGTGATCTTCGTGGCAGTGCGCAAAGGGAAAGCGGTTGGCGACCTTTCCCAGAAGGACATCTCGGTGCGGGACGATGGCAAAACGCCCACGGCCATTTTGGGTTTTCGCACCGAGCAAGCACTGCCGTTGCGCGTGGGGGTTGCGATCGACACCAGTAATTCCGTGACTTCACGCTTCCGCTTTGAGCAGGATGCAGCCAGCGCATTTTTTCACCAGGCAGTGAATCGCAATAGCGACCTCGGCTTTGTCATGGGATTCGAAAATCATCCCACCGTGACCCAGGATTTCGACGGCGACCCGGACCTGTTGTCCAAAGGTGTGTACCAGTTGAAGCCCGGGGGAGGGACCGCACTCTACGAGGCGATCTTTGCTGCTTGTCAAAAATTGCGGAACCGGCCGGAACAGGACATGGTAGCGCGGGTGCTGGTCGTGCTGTCCGACGGCCAGAATAATGCCGGTGAAGTGACCCTAAGGCGGGCTATCGATGCCGCCCAGGAAGCCGAAGTGACGATCTATACCATCAGCACCAACTACACCCGGTTTTCGACGGTGCGAGATTTGTCCGCTGATGCAGGCAATGCCAATCTCCTCCAGCTGGCCGAGCAGACCGGCGGGCGAGTGCTGTTTCCCTCCACCCCCAAGGAAGTGGCGAAAGCTTTTGCGAAAATAGAAGAGGAGTTACGCAGCCGGTATGCGGTTTCCTACAAGCCTTCGGAGTTCACGCCCGACGGCCACTATCGAACCATCAAGATCGAGGCGCGAAAAGGCGGAGACAAGGTGAAGATTCGCGCGCGCAAAGGATACTACGCCAGGGCTGCGTCCTGGCTCAGTTCCGATCCTGCGGAAGAGGTCCGCACGTCGGCCCTTGCGGTAAAGCCATAAGACTGGATGCGTTCGAGGCTCTGCCGGCTCTGCCTCCCCTGATTGACTTGGCCAACCACCGCTTCTAAGATGCCAGCCCAAGGCTGCCTGCGTGCCCGAGCGGACCATCTCGCATTACCGCGTTGTTGAGAAGATTGGCAGCGGCGGGATGGGCATCGTCTACGAGGCGGAAGACCTCAAGCTCGGACGCTTTGTGGCTCTCAAGTTTCTGCCCGATTCTGTGGCGAAAAATTCTGAAGCCCTCAGCCGCTTCCGCCGTGAAGCCAAGACCGCCTCGGCCCTGAATCATCCGAACATCTGCACCATCTACGAGATTGACGAGGAGGATGGACGCGCCTTCATTGCCATGGAGCTTCTCGAGGGCCATACCCTGCGGGAGCGCATCGCGGCCAATCCGCTGGGCGTTGATACGGTCCTCGGGCTGGGTATGCAGATCGCCGATGCGCTGAATGCGGCGCACGCGAAGGGCATTGTCCATCGCGACCTCAAGCCCGCCAATATCATTATCACCGAGCTGGGTCACGCCAAGATCCTCGATTTCGGCTTGGCGAAACCGGCCAGCTCGCCGGCGGAAACCAACGCGGCAACGATTGATCTGGACGAGCGGCTCACCAGCCCGGGCACAACGTTGGGGACGGTGGCCTATATGTCTCCCGAGCAGGTACTCGGCAAGGAGATTGATACCCGTTCCGATCTCTTTTCTTTCGGAGTGGTGCTCTACGAGATGTGCTCCGGGGCGCTGCCGTTTCGCGGTGAGACTTCCGCGGCGATATGCGACTCCATCCTCCACGCGACTCCAGCAGCACTTTCTTCGGTGAACCCTCAAGTCCCGCCTGACCTTGATCGACTGATTGGCAAGGTACTCGAGAAATCACCGGACAAACGGTTCGCATCGGCGGCAGACATGCGGGCGAAGTTTGAAAGTATCCGCCAGCGGCGCCTGATTGAGTCGAGTTCGTCGCAGCAAATCGTACAGGTTGTGCGCAAGCCCTCATTCCTCCTCGGAGTGCTTTGCGTCCTGGCCATCGCAGTGGTCTCAGCAGGGCTGCTCTACCGGCACTATGCCCGGATCCGCTGGGTCCACGAAGTCGCGCTGCCGCAGTTGGAGAAACTGGCGCTCGAGGGCAAGGGTGTGGCGTTTTACCGCCTGATGGAGCAAGCCAGGCGCTCCAGCCCCGGTGATCCCGCGGTAGAAAAGGTGGATCAGAAAAATGTTTGGCCCCACCCCATCGTCAGTAGTCCGCCCGGGGCTGATGTGTTTGTCCGCGAGTACGCCGATCCCCATGCCGAGTGGGTGCATCTCGGTAAGACGCCACTGAACGACCTGAAGCTGATTTGGTCGCAGTACGCTCTTAAGTTCGGCAAGGATGGATTTGAACCTCTAGAGGCCACCATCGAGTACAGCGACAAGAGCGTCATTCTCGACCCAGTGGGCAGTCGTCCACCGGGCATGGTACATGTTCCGCCCGGCGAAGTCCGCGTGGCCCAAAATCCCGGTGTCCGGATGGACGAGTTCTTCATCGACAAATACGAGGTCACGAACCGCGAGTTCAAGAAATTCGTCGACGCCGGAGGCTACCACGACCCCAAGTACTGGAAGTATCCATTCACGAAAGACCGGCGCACTCTCAGCTTCGAGCAGGCGATGGCGCTGTTCGTGGACAAGACCGATCGCCCCGCTCCGTCCACCTGGGATCTGGGCAACTACCCGGTGGGGCAGGACGATTATCCGGTGGACGGGGTTAGTTGGTACGAAGCTGCGGCCTATGCTGAGTTCGTGGGGAAGAGCCTGCCTACGGTCTATCACTGGTTCGACGCGGCCAGCATGAGTTTCCACTCGACCATTTTGGAGACTAGCAACTTCGACGGCAAAGGTCCGGTTGCGGTTGGCTCTTATCCCAGCCTGGGGCCGTTTGGCACTTACGACATGGCGGGAAACGTCAAGGAGTGGTGCTTCAATGCGAACGGCAGCCGGCGCTACATTTTGGGAGGAAGTTCGATCGAGCCCAGGTACATGTATCAGGCGCCCGATGCACGCCCACCCTTCGATCGCTCTGAAAGCAACGGCTTCCGGTTGGTGAAGATCCTTCCCGGAAAGCCGGTTCCGGAATCTCTGATGGCAGACGTGAGTTTTGAGAACGGGGACTATCGCAACGCGAAACCGGTTTCCGAAACCATATTCCGAATTTACCAAGGCATGTACTCGTACGATCGAACGCCCCTCGACGCGAAAATCGAGTCGGAGGACGACAGTTCGCCCTACTGGCGCCGGCAGCGCATTTCCTTCAAAGCCGGTTACCACGACGAACGGGTCATTGCTTTTCTTTTCTTGCCAAAGAACGCACCTCCTCCTTACCAGACCGTGGTGCATTTCCCGGGATCGGACGCCGTAGCCTTTCGCACTTTCATGGACCTGCACCTCTTTAACGTGGACTTCCTGATGAAGATCGGACGAGCGGTGATGTTCCCTGTCTACAAGGGAACCTTCGAAAGGATTACGCACCCGGTTGATTCGGGAACGAACGAAGACCGCGATGAAACCATCCAGCGCTCCAAGGACTTGCGGCGGTCTGTGGATTACCTGGAAACCCGCACCGATATTGACCATGATCGCCTGGCGTTTTACGGCTTCAGTTGGGGCGGCATCGAAGGCGCGATCTCACTTGCGCTCGAACCCCGATTCAAAACTGCCGTGCTCGCCGATGGAGGATGCAATGATGCCAAGATATTGCCGGAACAGGACCCGCTCAACTTCGTGCCCCACATCAAGATTCCGGTGCTCATGATCAACGGCCGCTACGACTTTGTGGTCCCTCTCGAAACCTGCCAGCAGCCTTTCTACCGTCTGCTTGGAACCCCGGCCGCTGAAAAACGTCAGGTACTGCTGGACTCGGGCCACGGCATGCCCTTGACCCCAGTGTTCAAGGAGACACTCGATTGGCTGGACCACTATCTTGGCCGTGTGAAGTAGTCTCTTGATGGTCGGCGGGGGGCGGTCACTGCTTGAGCCTGCTTTGCACTACTTCTTCGACGCGCCGCAATACTTCGTCTTCCGAGAGTTGAGTGGAATCAAGCAGAAGCGCGTCGCTGGCTGGCACCAGGGGGGATGTGGGCCTGGTACGATCGCGGCGGTCGCGCTCGCGCAGTTCCGCGGCGATGGCATGGGCTGCCGCTCCTCGAACATTCTGCTGCTGCAGGCGCCGCTGTTCCCGTACCACCGGGTCGGCATCAAGGAAAATTTTCACGTCGGCGGAGGGAAACACTTTGGTGCCGATGTCGCGGCCTTCCATGACTACGCCGCCGCCTGCTCCCATTTCCTTCTGCCGGGCCACCATCCACTGTCGCACTCCGGGATGCACCGAGACGCGCGAGGCGGCCTCGGTCACGTCGGGTTCCCGCACCCGCAGGCTTACGTCGCGGCCGTCGAGCATCACCCGATTACCGCTCATGCCGGGCTCGAGCAGAATACGCGTGTCATGCGCCAGCTTTACTAAGGCGGGTTCATCGTCGAAGGACACATCCCATTCGATCGCCTTCAGGGCCAGGGCACGGTACATGGCGCCGCTTTCCAGGTTGACATAGCCCAGTTTTCGGGCGAGGCGGGAGGCGATCGTGCTCTTGCCCGCGCCGGCCGGGCCGTCGATGGCGATGATGAGTTTGCGTGCAGAGGTCGCGGTCATCCCGGGGATTAGCAATTGTACACGGGAGAAAAAGGAGCTTTGGCGACGCCGGTGCCCCACGAGCTAGAACCTTTGCCGCTTTGGGGGTTCTCCGACTCCGCCTGGCATTTCGCACGCGAAATGCCAGGCTGCGCTCAGAGTTTGTGACTTTTTTGAATTTATGACCAGTTTGTCGTCGTAACTATTTTGTTTGCAACCTCGATTTTTGACGACATCAAAAAAGTCACAAACTCTCAGGATGACTCACCAGACGCGGCAGGCGTTGGCGTGAACCATCGGTTGTCCCACGCGGCAGCCGAAGGCGTGGGCGAATTCCGGCATGTTGCCGAGCACGTTGTTCACGCGGTAGCGGGCCAGCGAGTGTCCCTGCGTCATGACTGCGGTGCGCGCAATTTCGGGACGCACTTCTCCGCACCATACGTTGGCGTAGGCGAGGAAGAAATTCTGCAATTCGGTGGCGCCGTCTGCAGCCTGGTTGTCGAGATTTTTGCCTTCTGACTTGAGCGTATTCTCTAAACCGGCAAGCGCGATGTGGACTCCTCCATTGTCGGCCGTATCTTCTCCCGCGGAAAGCTTGCCGTTCTGCTTGACGCCGGCCTCGGGCACATCTTGGGTGTACTCGTCGGTGATGCACGTGTCGCGCTGCTCGTAGTTGGCAGCGTCGGCGGCTGTCCACCAGTCTTTTAGGTTGCCATCGGCATCGAACTTGCGTCCCTGATCGTCGTAGCCGTGAGTGATTTCGTGTCCAATCACGGCGCCGATGGCGCCATAGTTGATGGCATCGCTTGCCGACGCGTCAAAGAATGGCGGCTGCAGAATACCGGCGGGAAAGTTAATGGTATTGCCCTGTGCGTCTTCGTAAGCGTTGACCGTGGGCGGCGTCATACCCCATTCGTGGCGGTCGGAGGGCTGGCCAAACTTGGCGGTGCGGCGTTTGATCTCGAAGCCTGACGCGCGTTGCACGTTGCCCAGAAAGTCGTCACGCTTGATCTCGACCGAAGAGTAATCGCGCCAGTGGTCGGGATACCCGATCTTGTCAACCTGCGCGGCCAGCTTGGCGTGGGCTGCCTTCTTGGTCGCGTCTGACATCCATGTGGCAGCATCGATGTCCTGATCGAGCGCGGTCTTGATGGCCTTGACCATCTGCAGCAGGCGCTCTTTGTTTTCCGGAGGGAAGTATTTGGCAACGTAAGCTTGTCCCACGGCCTCTCCCAGATCGTTGTCGGCGTAGTTGGAGCAGCGCCGCCAGCGCGGTTGCAGCTCCTTGGTGCCGCCGAGGGTGCGTCCGAAGAAATCGAAGTCCTCTTCGACGAAGGGCTGGCTCAGCGAAGACGCCAGTTCGTTCAACGTCGACCAACGCAAATAGGCCTGCCATTGCTCGATCGAATGCGACTGCACCAGCTTTTCCATCCCCTGGAAGAACCCGGGCGCCAGCACTGTGTACTGCGGCGAAGCCGGAGCGTGCATGGCGGCGAAGTAACGGCTCCAGTTGAAGGACGGCGTGAGCGCCTGAACCTGCTGCAGCGACATTTTGTTGTTCTGATTCTTGGGATCGCGGCGCAGAACAATCTCCATGGCGGCCTTGGCCAGGTCGGTTTCCATGGCCAGGACAGATTGCGCATCCATGGCGGCCCGGGCCGGCGACTCGCCACTCAATTCCAGCATGCGGGCCACGTGCTTGACGTATTTGTCGCGAATCTCCTTCGATTTCGCATCGTCGTTCAAATAGAACTCGCGTCCGGGCAGCGCCATGCCCGCCTGATCGAGTGCCGCCAGGGTCACGCGGGCATCGTCAAAGCTGGGCTGCGAATAGGTTCCGAACAATACGCCCTGATAGGCGGCGTCGATAAAGCTGAGGTTGGCGGGCCGGATAATCTGGTGAATGGAAGCGACCACCTCGGGAAGCTGGGACTTGTCTTTTATTCCACCGATGCGGTCAAGCACGGGTTGCAGCGGCTTGAGGCCGGCCTTGTTGATGGCGTCCTCATCCATGCAGGAGGCGTAGTAATCGCCGACTTTCTGCTGTACCTCCGTGCGATTGGGAGAAGGCTTAGCCGCCTCTTCCAGGGTGTTGCGTACGGCGGCGACGTTCCAGATGGCAAGCGCGTTAAACGTGCCCCAGCCGCCCTGGTCGGGCGGAATCGGATTGGCCTTAAGCCACTTGCTGCATGCGTACTGGAAAAAATCTGCGCAGGGGTCGAGAGTTTTATCCACCTGGTCAATGCTGAAGTGCTCGAGGGCCGGCATTGAATTTGAAGACGAAGCCGGAGCCGTTTGAGCAAGCGACGCGGTCCAGAGCACCAATGCGACCGCTAAAAGAAGACAAAGACGCATAAACCTACCTTCCCAAGCCAGGTGGCGTACATAGACGCCTGTACATAGACGTGTGACCAGCGAAATGGTAAGTCAGGCAAGCACGAGCCGCGGATCTGCACGGATCACCCGGATTTTTCTCTTTCTGATCTGACCCGTGAAGACCGGCGTAAATCGGCAGCCAAGTTCTTTTGTGCCAGTGGTCTGGTAGGACAGGCCGGACCGCCAGTTCCCGTGCGGACCTTGGGGATCACGGGAGCTTTGGGTTGCGCCAGCTGGATCAGGGAGCGGTTGCCTACCCGGATCAAATCCAGTTCGCGCGCCGCCTGCAGTGCGTTGATCGCTTCCTTCACCCGGGAGCGGGGAACAAAATTGCCGAAGAACGATTCCACTTCCTGCTGGTCGGCGGCGATGACGCAATCGAGATATTTCGACAGCAGCGCCGACAGCGCTTCACCCACCGACAGTCCGATGCCCTCGCGCACCGCATCCGGAGCCCAGCGGTAAAGCAGGTCCCAGGACGCGCCCTCCTCCGGCTTGTAATCCACACGAGTGATGCGCAGCTTGGACCAGAGTTCACCCAGAGCGTGGTCCAGCGCGACGAACGAGATGCTTCCACCCAGGTCTTCGCGCATCTTTTGTTTCGAGATCGGTCCGGCGCGGCGGATCAATTCGAAGGCATCGCAGGCCAGCGGAGAATACTCCGAACGCGGCTTGGGCTGGGGTGCTTGCTTGGGATTGCGTTCCCCTACCAGGGCGTAGAAATAAGGGAAGATCGAGCCAGCCACCAGGAAGGCGTTGTTTTCTTCAAACTGGTTGGCTTCGTAAGCGTCATGATTGCGCAGCAGGCGGACCATGATCTCGGTTGCTTCGCGCGCACGCGGGTCCGCAAAAGCATGTTGCTGCATGGGCAGATGCTTGTCCGATCCAGTCCAGGCGCCGATGAAAGTCGGAGCCAGCAGCGGTTTCCGCATGGGATACATCAGGCAGAATCCGACCGACTCGATGAAGCGGCTGGCATCTTCGAGCGTGCGCAGCGAGGCGCCGTTCAGGTGCCACTTCTCACGCCGGAGCTGGTCGAGTTCTTGTTCAATCATAAGAGCAGTTTCGAGCTACTAGCCTGAGACCATTGTTGCTGAGGCTTCGCTAGTAGCCACAAGCCAGGAGCGAGCAGCCGAAGTCCTCAAATTCTCTTGAATGCCTTCTGAATGTCCTTCATCGAGTATCGCAGAACTACCGGCCTTCCGTGCGGGCAGGTCATGGGACAGTCGGTCTTGGCCAATTCTGCCAGCAGCCATTCCATTTTACTGTGCTCGAGCGGCATGTTGACCTTGATGGCGGCGTGGCAGGCGATGGAGGCGGCGATGCGCGCCCGAATCTTCTCCAGATTCAGGGCCTGTTCTTCGCGGGAAAACTGGTCGAGCAATTCGTGCAGCATGTGCTCGACTGGCGTGAGCGTCAATCCCCGCAGGCGCGATCTTTATCGCGATGCTGCGCGCGCCAAAGGGCTCGACTTCGAATCCGTTCTTCGCCAGTTCGTCGGCGATGTCGGCGAAGACGGCTTGCTGCGCCGGCGTGAGTTCGATCACCAGCGGCAGCAGCAGGCGCTGGCTTTCGATTTTCTGCGCCGCTCGCTGCTTCAGGATCTTCTCGAACAGCACGCGCTCGTGGGCCACGTGCTGGTCGACGATCCACAGGCCTTCAGGATTCACCGCGAGGATGAAGGAGTCGCGAATCTGGCCCAGCGGTTTGAGCGAGGCCAGCGCCGGAGCCAGATCGCCCGGGGCTTCTGCTTCGTCGGGAATGGGCGGAGCGCAACCGTCGTTAGTAACCGAGTACGGCACCGGCTCTGGGGCGCGAACCAGGGACAGAGCGGCGTTGCCGTCGACCGAAATGCCTTCTCCGAACTGGAAGCGCTCGCTGATTGGCGGTGCGACTGGTGCCTGCAAGCTGAACGGCTGCGGCTCGGCGACGCGCGAACGAAGGCCAGGCCGCGGCCTCGGCCGAAGGCACTCTTCCTCCTGTCAGCGACGGGCTGGCACTGGGATGGGCGCTGATTTCTACCGCGAACTGAGGCACGGGACGCGCCTTCATCAACGCGGCGCGGACCGACTCGCGAACGAAGTCGTGCATCACGCTCTGCTGGCGAAAACGGACTTCGGTTTTCGATGGATGCACGTTGACGTCCACTTCGCCGGCCGGGCAGGTCGAGAAACAGCAGCACCACCGGGAAGACCGTGGGCGGCAGGATGTTGCGGTAGGCCTCGATGATGGCGTGCTGGATCAGGCGGTCGCGGATCAGGCGTCCGTTGACGAAGACGTAAATCGAGTTGCGATTCAGTTTCTGGATTTCGGGCTTGGAGACGAAACCGTGGACGCGGAATTCTCCGAAGTCCGGAGATTTTGCGACAGCTTCTTCGGGTGCGTCTCCGGCTTGTGTTGCGGGTGCCGGCTTTTCGCGGGCGGGGGCGCCCGCGCCACACGGGTCTCTTGTTTTCGGCGCCAGGGTGGGGGTTGCGGCAGGCCGATGCGTTCCAGCGGCTGCACCGCGGCGATCGGAATCAGTTGGTCGAGAACTTCTTTGCCGAAGACCTGGTAGACGCGTTCGCTGTATCCCGCGACCGGCGGCGCTACCAGCATGGCGTTGGTGGCGGAGTGCAGTTCGAAATGCTTGTCGGGATGGGCCAGCGCGTAGTGGGTCACCAGCGACGCGATGTGCGAGAGTTCGGTGGATTCGGCCTTGAGAAATTTCTTTCGCGCCGGAATATTAAAGAAGAGGTCGCGGACGGCGATGGATGTCCCTGGCGGCAGTCCCGCTTCTTCCACTTTGAAAATCTTGCCGCCGTTGATCTCGACAATCGTTCCGGAGGCGTCATCGGGTGCGCGAGTTTCCAGCCGCAGACGGGAAACCGAGGCGATCGAGGGCAACGCCTCTCCGCGGAAACCCAGCGTGGCCACGCTCAGCAGGTCTTCCGCATTCTTGATTTTCGAAGTGGCGTGGCGTTCGAAGGCCAGCAGGGCGTCATCGCGCACCATGCCGCAGCCGTTGTCGGTGATCTGGATGAGCTTCTTGCCGCCGGCCTCAACCTGGATCCGGATGCGGGTTGCGCCGGCATCGAGCGAATTTTCCAGCAGTTCCTTGGCCACCGAAGCCGGGCGCTCCACCACTTCGCCGGCGGCGATCTTGTTGGCGACGTTTTCGGAAAGAACGTGGATTCTGCCCATGATGGCGCGTCTGGTGTTTCGAAGTCAGTGTCGCAGATGACAGGCTCAGGAAGCAAAGCACGAACAGGCGAGGCCAGTTAGCACGATGATACCGCTCGATTTTCCGCAGTCATCTCGCGCTCTTGGCGCAGCCCCTACGGGTGGAACTCAACCGACAGCGTGGTTTCAACCGCAGCGGGTTCGCCCCGGACGCGATACGGACGGAAGCGCCACCATCGCGCCGCGTCCATGGCGGCCGAGACCAGCGCATCGGAGCCGCTTACGGGATGAAGGTTTACTACCGTGCCATCGGCTGCAATCACCGCGTCGAGCACCACTACGTCCCTGCAGATTGGCCCGGCGCGCGGCTTCCGGATAGACCGGGTCGACCTTGCGGACCAGCAACCGCTCCATGACATCCGCGGGAACCTTGGCGGCGGGAGGTTGCGCATGCACGTCTTTCTTAAGCGGTGCGAGCTTCCAGTTGCTGCCACCCGCGGTGCCATTGCCACGCCGCCCATCCTGCCAACCACCAGCAACAAGACCAATGTCAGCCGCAGCAGCCGGTCCAGCGCGTGATTGCGGGACGGGACGGCCTTCCGGCGCGCAGGCATGACGGGCCTCGCCGCCAAGGGCGGAGGCATCCTGGTTGCAGCCGTGCCTGAGGCGGGGGTGGAGCTGTGACGCTGGCGCCTTGGGCTCGAGAATCGGTATAGGCTTGCTGTTTCCTGCCCAGCGCCGGATCATAGATCGCTGATCGCCGGAGAGTCCCAGAAACTCGAAGCCGCAACGCAGCTGGTTGTGATGCCGTACTACCGCTTTGGTCTGGAGAGCTTGACTGGCATTCGGCAACTGGAACTCTACTGCCACCCACTCTCCCAGTTGAAGTTCCGCCGCCAGCACCGCAGCCACGCCGCCTTCTCCGAGATCGAGAGAGCGTCCTGGAATGCTGGCGGGCGCTCCCGAACGCAGCACGGTGATGTCGACCGGGATGGCCACCGAGTAACGAGGAATGCGGCGGCGGACTCCGCTGAAGCCCGATGCAGGGTGTCCCGAAGCGCTCATATTTGGACTCGGTCTGCGGTTGATCCGACGAGGCCGGCTCAACCTGGGCCGCGGGATCCGAGGGCGGCGTCCGACTTCCCGCGCGTTTCGGTCAAGCGCGCCGGGGCGGCCGCGTCCCTATTCGCTCCCAGAAAGTTATAGCCCGGAGCAAGGCTCCGGGCCAGTATCGATTCGTCGCCTGCCATCCGCGACAGGTCTTTCGCCAGACGACTCGGCTTAGGGCCAGCGCTTGGCGGTGTCTTCCCACCCGGCGGCGCGGGCGGCTTGCGGAGCGGAATTGACCGCCGGCTGCGGAATTCGGATGGGCTGCTGGGTTGCATGCCGCGGCCAAAGTCGGCTTGTTGTCATTACCGGCTTCCTTGTCTTCCGACAGAAGCGGCGCGGCTACGCGCAACGCTTCTACCTCTTTTTCCAGCCTGGACAACTCAAGCTCTTTCTGCCTCAGAACTTCATAAACGTTCTTCATCGCGTCAGCACCTGGAGATTATTAGAAATTGGGACAATTAAGTCGAACTTTATCAGTTGTTTCGGTTTTGTCAAGAAGTAAGACACCGGGATGAACCTGCCTCGCCTCCGGGTTTTCATCCGCAGGACAGGCCCCAAGCTCAACAGTATGAACACGTTTTGTGGTGCGAGGGAAATTGGCGGAAGTCCGATTTGCCGTGCCGAATCCCAACTTTGGAAGCTAATTCGCAATCAGAAATATGGAATTCCGCATTGCGGAACCAAGCGATTGACGCGGGAGAGAGCCTATGTTGCGAGGCCGATCATGAATCAATCTGGACATCGGTGGGCGCACCGATTTTACATCTCTTCGCCTTAACCTTTCCCGACTGACCACGTCTAAGCCAGCAGAACGCGATTGCGGGCAGCCTCAATCGAGCGGTGACTAAATCGTTTGAGTGAATTTCAGGGGCCGGCTGGTTGGGTCGAACTTCGCATGGAACTTTCCATGGAAGATGGAACATGGAACAAGACCGGCCGATCACGTATCAGAACTCAAGGACGTGTGTGGTTGGGGCGGGCGCCGCAAAGCGACGCGGAAGGGCTGGCCGGTAGTTCGGCCCCGGAAGGTGGGTCATGGACATCGGGCGTAGTGGCAACGGCGCGGGGAATAGAAATCTTCCCGGCAGTTCAGATCCTCACGTGCAGGAAGTGGTGAAGGCGGCGCACGAGGAATTGCGCCAGCTGATGCGCCAGCGCGCCGATGTGATGAAACGCATCGGGACGGTGAAGCAGACCATCGTCGGACTGGCCAACCTCTTCGGCGATGAAGTGCTGAGCGAAGAACTGCTGGAACTGGTGGACCGCAAGAGCGGCGGCCGCCAGCCCGGCTTTACCAAGGCCTGCCGCATGGTGCTGATGGAAGCGGCGCGTCCGCTGGGGCGCGCGAGGTGTGCGAACACATTCAGCAGCGCATTCCGCCGGTGTTGCTTCGCCACAAAGATCCTCTGGCTTCGGTCACCACGGTGCTCAACCGCCTGGTGGAATACGGTGAAGCGCAGAACGGTAGTGCGGGAAAACGGGCGCCGGGCATGGCAGTGGGTCGCTGATCCAGCCGACAGCGGCTTCGCTCCAAGTCGCGGCAGCCACCCAGTCTCCAACCTATAAACCAGGTTCGTGTGGCGCGGGCGCGCTCCCTGGCCCGCGAGAGTCCGTAGGCAACCCAGAACCGGAACAACCTGTTGGAATTATTGCCGCATGAAAACAGCAAGCCGCAGCGGCTGAAGCCCGGCTGTGTTGCGCTTCTGACGGACGACTGAAGTCGTGAGTCGTGCCCTCCCCAACCCATTGAAGAACCCTGGCCAAAGCTAAACCCTGCCGAGCTGCGCTCGGTCTGGGCGGGTCGAAGACCCGCCCCGACACGGTTCGTTATCCGGGCAGCAGCATGCCTTTTTCCAGATGACGGGTCACGTGCGCGTAGGAAGCTGCGTGCGGATCGTGCGTCACCATCACGATGGTCTTGTGAAAGTCTTCGTTCAGGCGCTTCAGGATTTCGAGCACTTCGGTGGCGGAGTGGCTGTCGAGATCGCCGGTAGGTTCGTCGGCGAGCAGCAAGGTGGGATCGCTGACGATGGCGCGGGCAATGGCTACGCGCTGTTCCTGTCCGCCGGAGAGCTGCTTGGGTAGATGGCCGACGCGTTCTTCGAGACCCACCAGTTTCAGCGCGGTCATCACGTGGTCGCGCCGTTGTTGCGCGGAGAGCTTGGTCAGCAGCAGCGGCAGTTCGACGTTTTCAAACGCGGTGAGCACCGGGATCAGATTGAAGGTCTGAAACACGTAGCCGATATGCTCGTTGCGCCAGTGCGCGGATTGGGAATCGCTGAAGCGGAAGATGTTCTCGCCCAGCACCAGCAGTTCGCCGGCGGTCGGCCGGTCGATGGCGGCAATCATGTTCAGCAGCGTTGTCTTGCCCGAACCCGACGGACCCATCAGGGCGAGAAATTCGCCGCCGCCGATTTCGATGGAAACGTCGTCCAGCGCCTTGACCTCGAAGGCGTCGCGCTTGAAAACCTTGCTGACGTTGCGGGCCTGCACCACCTTGGTTTGGGTGGCGGTATGCGGAATGGTTGTAGCTGCGCTCATGATTGTCCCTTGATCTTGATTTTGTCGCCGTCTTTCAAATCTGCGGGCGCCGGATGTGATCACGTCTTCGCCGCCGTTGAGGCCTTGCACCAGCACGCCGCCGCTGCGTTGCGACAGAATTTTCACTTCCCGCGCCATGGCCTTGCCGTCAAACGACAGGAAGACGATTTTCTTGCCATCGCGATCCCGAACGGCGGAGGTCGGCACAAAAACGCCCTGCGGCTGCGAACTCGCTGTGCTTGCCTTCGTCCGCCAGGAATTTGACGGTGGCAGTTCATGTCCGGCCGCAGGTACGAGTCCGGGTTCAGGATTTGCACTTTCACCTGCACCGTGGCCTTGGCCCGGTTGGCCTGGGGCGACATTTCGGCGATCACGCCGTCGTACTTGCGGTCGGGGAAGGCATCGGTTGTGACCACGCCTTTTTGTTTGGGGCCGAGCCGGGCGAAATCGTCCTGCGCGATATCGAGTTCCACCTGAAGATCGTTGAGATCGGCCAGCGAGACGACCAGGCCTTGCGGGCCGCCTTCGGCGGTGCTGGCGAATCCCGAAGTCACCAGCTCGCCTTTTTCGGCGGCTCGCTCGAGAATGGTTCCGGTCACCGGGGCGCGGATCACGGTCGCGTCGAGCAGCGACTTGGCGTAGTCCGCCTGTCCCTGGGCCTGCTGCAGAGCGCCGCGGGCGCGCGCGATCTCTTCCTGCCGCGGACCAATCTTGGCCAGCTGGAAACCCTTGTCCAGCGAATTCACCCGCTGCTGGTCAGCCTCAAACTTGGCGGTGGCATCGTCGAGCGCCTGCTTCGAGAGCACGCCTTCGGTGACCAGGCCGCGGGTACGATCGAGCGTGATCTTGTCGTTGACCAGCGTGGCCCGGGCTTCATCGAGATTGTGCTGGGCCTGCTGAATTTCCTCGGGACGCGATCCATTCTGCAGTTCTTCGAGATAAGCCTGGGCATTCTGCGGCCGCGCCATTGGCCTGATCGTACTGGGCGCGGAATTCGTCGTCTTCCAGGCGCACCAGGACCTGGCCTTCCTTGACCTTGTCGCCCTTTTCGACGCCAATCCACTTCACCCGGCCGGTCACTTTGGAATTCAGGTTGATCTTGTGGTGGGCCACAATGTAGCCGCTGGCGGAGAGCACCACGCCGCCCACGTCGCTGCTCTGCGCCGACGCGCGCACCACTTCTACTTCCGGAGCGTCGTGCGAGAGCAGACGGTAGGAGATCGCGACCATTCCCAGCAGCACCAGAACCGCGATCCCGATGAGGATGTAGCGGCGAGCCCAGACCGGAGGTTCGCCCTCGCCGCCGCTGCGCGCCGTGCGATCGATTCTCAGGCTGCGCAAGTCTTCGTGTTTTGCGTCAATCGGCATAGTTTATGTAGCGCCGGCGTACCCGCCAGCTGTCCGGCGGGCGTCCCGCCCGCCGATCGCCCGAAGGCGTTCCTAATCCCGCAGGGCGCTCAGTATATCTCGCCGCGAAGCGTGCCACGCCGGCGCGAACCCGCCCACCACGCCCATGATCAGAGCGAATATGACCGCGCTCATGACCACCGCCGGCGTCATCTGCAGGCTGAACACGACTTCGCTGAAGGTCACCTGATTCTGCGTTCCCGTGGTCATGCCATTGAACGGCAACATCAGAATGATGCCCAGCGTCGCGCCCAGCAGCGACAGCAGCAGCGATTCCAGCATGAATGAAGTCAGAATGCTGGGACGCGAAAATCCAATCACGCGCAGGGTGGCAATCTCGCGCCCGCGATACGCCACCGCGGCGTACATGGTGTTGGCGGCGGCGAAGCAGGAGCCGACCGCCATGATGAAGGCCACAATCCAGCCCACAAACTTGATCGGACCTCCCGACTTGGTTTGCGAGGCGTAGTAGTCGGGTTCGAGCAGGCCATTGAGTTCCAGACGCTGATCGTCATTGGCGCGATTCTTCAGCGCCTGCGCCGCGACCGGATCGGTGGCCCGCACCAGCACCGACGAGTACACCGTGCGCTCGAAATCGGTGACCAGTTGATTGATGTCGCCCCAGATTTCGGAATCATGGGCGGTGCCGCTGCCGTCAAAGATGCCGACGATCGGCCAGTCGCCCTTTGCCGATGTGCACCGAGTCGCCGATGTTGGCATGCTCGAAGCGTTTGTTGATCGAACTGCTGACCACCACTTCCCGCTGTCCGGGGGTGAACCATCTGCCCTGGGTGATGTTGATCTGCGGCCGCATCTCGAGTCCCGAGCGGAGACAGGAAGCGGGTGGTGACGTTGGTCTCGCCGGTCCCGCCCTTGCGCGGCAGCACCACCACCAGGATGTCCTCGCCCGAAACCAGGGGCTCGCCTTTGGCTGTTCTTGGCGACACCGGGCAGTTCTTTCAAGACCTGCAAGGCATCGCGCGAGACTCCGCCGGCGGCCAGCTCCGAGTCCGAACCTTTGCGCAGCATCAGCACATTCAGCGGATCGCCGGTGGTGGCGAAAGCGCGGCCCAGGCCCGCCAGCAGCGCCATGATGAACACCGCGGTCGCCACCGTGAGCGCGATCCCGAGCGCGGTCATGATGGTCAGGCTCTTGCGCAGCCGCAGGTTGCGCACGTTATAGCTGAGAGGGATTGCCATTTACTTTTCCTTCAAACCGCGACCTTAAGGTTTTCCTTCGTGAACCTTCGTGTCCTTGGTGGTTATCGCCTTTGCTGCACATCACCCGATGTGCCGCAAGCCGTCCACGATGTTGACCTTGGCCGCATGATAGGAAGGAATGAAAGGAACTCGCGAATCCCACCACGGCCGCGATCAGCAGCGCCACCAGGATGGTGATCGGAGTGACCTTCATGCCGGTGAACATTCCGCCCTGGCTCGCCATCGCCGCTCACGATGAAGTAGCAGAGCAGCGATCCCACCAGTCCTCCCGATCAGGGACAGCGAAACCGCCTCGCCGACAAACAGTCCCAGAATGCTGTTGCGGGTGAAGCCCAGCGTCTTCAACACCGCGACTTCCCGCGTACGCTCGCGAATCGACATCGCCATGGTGTTGGCCGATACCAGCAGAATGGTAAATACCACCGCCAGGCAAATGCTCATGATGAAGGCCTTGATGTTGCCCAGCATTCCGATGAAGCCCAGCTGGAAGGCGTGCTCGGTCTCGGTCTTGGTGGGACGATCGGCGTTGCGGAAGGTCTCGTCGATGGCTTGCGCCACCTTGGTGACGGATTCGGGTGAATCGGCCAGGACCGCGTAGAAGCCTTCGCTGCCCTTGAGTTTGGGGAAAGCCTTCGTCAATATAGTCTTTGTTGAAGTAGATCGATTGCGTGGGATCGGGCGGGGTGAAGATTCCCCGGATGGTCAATTCCAGGTTCACCGGGAAAATCTTCCCCGTGATGTTCAGGCGGTCGCCGATCTTCCAGCCAAACTTGTTGGCCAGGCCCACGTCCACGATGGCGCCGGCACGATCATGCTGCCAGGCTTCGAGCTGGTCGGCCGGGATCTTGAATTCCGGATACACCTTCATGATCTCTTGCGGGTCGGTTCCGAACTGGGCGAAAAAGTTATTGGGCTTGTCGTCCTTGTACTGCCCGCCAAACCACTGCTGGTTCACCACTTCCTTGACGCCGGGGATGGCCTGGATCTTCTGCTTGTAGTAGCTGGGCAAATTGAACACCAGCGACACCTTGTGGCGGACGATCAGGCGCTGCGCCGATTGTTCGCTCGGCTTGCTGTCATAAAAGCTGCGCCAGATGGTGATCAGAAAGGTGAGCAGTAAAAGCGAGCCGCCGATGCTGAGCACGGTCAGGATGCTGCGACGCTTGTTGCGGAAGGCGTTCTTGGTGACAAAGCGGGTCAGGGTCATACTTGTGAACTCCAGGAGAGGACAGGTACGGATGGACCGTCAACCAAGCCTCATCAGCATAGACGAAAAAGTCGGGCCTCGGCAACCAGCCGCCGCCAAAAATCGCAATCCTAGTCCTCTTATATAAATACAACGTTCCAAAGGCCTCGAGAGTTACGGGCTGGAGGCAGAAAATGTTCCCCTACAAGGCCAAGGCCCCCAAATCCCACTCCTTCCTTGCCTCTCCACGCGATTAGGGGAACGCTTGGTGGGTGTCTTTTGTGGCCTTCACCACAATCAGGAGTCGCATTGTTGTGTCTCCTTAACCTATACGTCGAACGAGGGAGCGCAAATTCGACAGCCTGCGCATTTTTTTATTTCGGCTCGTTTCAACAAATGTGTCCAGATGACCGTAGCAATAATATGGAAGGTACTCCCCGGACCTGGCTGTGACGTTCCCGGTTGCCTGGCTGAAGCCGAATGCACTAGCATGGCGCACGGTTCCCGCACCCCCAAGGACGCGGTGAAGGAGGAGTATGGGCGAGACGGTAGCGCATCTCACGCACAAGTCACTCACCGGGATCGATATCGCAATTATTGCCGTTTACTTCGCCGTCATCTTTGCCATCGGCTTTTATTTTGCCCGCAAGGAACGCACCTCAACCGACTACTTCCTGGCCAGCCGCAATGTGGGCTGGTTCGCCATCGGGGCGTCGCTGTTCGTTTCGAATATTTCCACCGAGCATTTCATTGGGCTGGCCGGTTCGGGCGCCAGTTCGGGCTTGGCCGTCGGCTCCTTTGAATGGCTGGCCTGCCTGATCCTGCTGGTCCTGGGCTGGGTTTTCGTTCCGTTCTATTTGCGCTCGAACGTGTTCACCATGCCGGAGTTTCTGGAGCGGCGCTTCAGCCGGTCCTGCGCAGTGTATCTGGCGGGAATTTCCATCCTGGCCTATGTGTTTACCAAGATTTCGGTGCACCTCTATGCCGCTGCGATCGTGCTGGAACGCGTCGTCGGCTGGAGCCCGCTGACGGCGGCTGTCATTCTGGTCATCGCAACCGGTATTTACACCATCGCCGGAGGACTGGCTGCGGTCATCTATACCGACCTGGTGCAGACCCTCATCCTGATTTTCGGCGCCGTCATCCTGACTGTGATCGGAATGCACGAGGTGGGCGGATTCGCCGGCCTGCGCGCCGCCCTGCCCGCCAGCTACTTCCACATGGTCAAGCCGATGAGCGATCCCGACTTTCCCTGGACGGGCATTTTCTTCGGCGCGCCCATTCTCGGCATCTGGTATTGGTGCACCGATCAGGTGATTGTGCAGCGCGTGCTTTCCGCCAAGGATGAAGGACACGCCAAAGCCGCCACCATCTTCGCCGGCTTTCTCAAGATCCTGCCGGTGTTCATGCTGGTGCTGCCCGGCCTGATTGCGGTCGCTCTCTACCGCGACCTGTTCAAGTTCGGACCCCACGGCGAAGTGCTGAACGGCGACATTGCGTATCCCACGCTGATCATCAATCTTCTTCCGACCGGCCTGGTGGGCGTAATGATCGCAGCCCTGCTGGCGGCGCTGATGGGCGCGATGAGTTCGGTTTTCAATTCGGCTTCGACCCTGGTCACTCTCGACTTCTATAAGAAGATCAAGCCCGATGCGACCGAGCGCCAGCTGGTGGGCTTCGGCCGGGTGATGACCGGAGTGATGGTAGTGCTGGGGCTCGCCTGGGTGCCGTTCATTCATCTGATCAGCAGCCAGCTCTATATCTATCTGCAAAGCGTGCAGGGATATATCAGCCCGCCCATAGCGGCCTGCTTCGTTCTGGGAATTCTGTGGCCGCGACTGAATGCGCAGGGCGCGATCAGCTCACTCCTGATCGGCTTCGTCATGGGAGCAGCCCGCTTCGTTTTCGAGCTCATGGACCGGGCGGCCGGCGGTCGTGCATTCGACAATGCGTTGCTGCGCGGCTTGGTGGACATGAATTTTCTGCACTACTCGATCCTGATGTTCGTGATCTGCTGCGCCGTCCTGATCGGAGTAAGCCTGGTGACGCCCGCTCCGGAACGAAAACAACTGGCCGGTCTGACCTTCGCCACCGTGGACGACAAGATGGATGTCACACCAGTGCGGGCGCTGGACCATAAACCTGCGGCGGAGACGGCGGCCGAGCACCGGCTCAACGTCATATTCAGCCTGGCCCTGATCGCTACCGTAATCGGACTGTGGTTCCACTTCCGGTAGCTAGCTGCTTCGGTATCCCAGAAATGCCGCGCATCCGCAGTCTGAGAGCCAACGTCACCCGCGAAGAAGCCATGCAGCAATTTTCTTCCGGCATGTTCGACTTCCTGCGTGAAACCACTGTTCGGTCCGCTGCGTTCGGTGGCCGACTTCTACATTCCCTTCCGGCTGTTCCAGATTGAAATCCTGAACGGCGGCAAACGCGATCATCGGATATTCGGACTGGACGCGGTGAACGGGTCACTCGACCTCTACCACTTCGAGCAACTGCCGGGCGAGCGTGCGCTGGCTTATCTGGAAACGCGAAACTGCTCCGAGGCGCTACTGGGCGAGGCCGAGGCGAACCTTATTGTGATCGCCAAAGTGCAGCGTCTGCTCTTCAGCACTGGGTTCTTCCGAGTACGCAATTTAAAGATCACGGCTGAGCCGGTGGCGGGTGAAATCTATGTCCCCTACTGGGTGGGATTCCGCGGCCGCGGAATCCGGGCGCGTCTTGCCGTGATCGACGCGGTGCGGCGCAGGTCTGAAGGCGCCAAAGTGCGGCATCTGCTAAGGACGTGGTTAACCTCGATACGCGCGGCCTAGGGATACCGCGAACCACCTAGGCGCAGATGTCCTCATCTGCCCAGTCGAGCGAAGCTCGACAGGTTCTTCTGCATTACCAAAATTGCAGAGCTTCGCTCCGCCGGGCAGATGAGGACATCTGCCCCTCTGCGGTCCGTGGCAGATTCAATGGGTCTTCGGTAGTGTCTTAAACACTATTTAAGACACCACCGGGTCTTCTCTCCCTGTGGAATTTTTCCCTCCCCCGTCGTAATATCTCAACCCTGTTTTGGAAAAGGCCCCCCTCCCCATGATGTTAAGCATGTCTCTCTCGACGTTTACCAAAGGTGCACGTGATCGTCAGCCTGGTAGGCATCGGATCTGGGTTGATCGTTCTGTTCGGACTGCTCTCGTCCAAACGGCTCAATGGCTGGACCGCTCTCTTTCTGTTGACCACGGTGCTGACCAGTGTGACCGGCTTTCTTTTCCCCTTTACCCACATCACGCCTGGCCATAAGGTCGGGGTCATCTCGCTCGTGGTACTGGCGATCACGCTGCTCGCGCGCTACAGCTTCCACATGGTGGGAAAGTGGCGCTGGATTTACGTGGTTACGGCGATAATCGCCGAATACCTCAATGTCTTCGTCCTGGTGGTGCAGGCCTTCGAGAAGGTGCCGGTGCTCCATGCGATGGCGCCCACCCAATCGGAGCCGCCTTTTCTGGTGGCCCAGTTGGTGGTGATGGCCCTCTTTATCGTCCTCACTATTCTTGCGGTGAAAGAGTTTCACCCTGAACCGAGTCGTTGATGCATCACTTGGAGAACTCCCCCGCCGGTAACTAACGCCGCGGCTTACCGGGCATCAGTTGGGCCTGCGGAAAGTTCGAAACTCTCACCCCCAGGCGGACATTGCTGATAAATCCGTTGGTTGTGTGCGTAAGCCCCCTGGATCATCAGCGCGTGGCCGACGGTCCTCAGCCCGCGCCTCTGACTGTGCTCCATCTGGTAAGCCGCGAATGAAGGAGCCCCTTTGCATGGCGTCCATAGTCGGCACGATCGCCCTACAGAAGGGTGCTTGCCCAGCCCAGAAATAGACTCCCCTCGGGAAATGTTTGCCCAGCGAATTCCGCTCGCAGTCCACCTTTTCCCAAGGGATCACCAGCGGCCCGACACCTCCGTAACCTGCCTTCACGGCCTCCTCGGCAACTATCCTTTCCGGCGGGGGTTCAGGTACGTATGACGAACAAGATCACCAGCTCGCTCTTAGTTCTGGCAGTCGGAGGCCTGATGCTTGTCAGCTCTGCCGCTGCTCAAACCACAACCACAATCTCAGGCGCCGGACCGGGTGTCGTTGATCCAGGTCATCCGCGCGTGAATGAAGTGAACCAACGCGAAGAGAACCAGCAGAAACGCATTGCCAACGGGATCAACAACGGTTCTTTGAATGCGCATGAGACCGCAAATCTGGAGAGGCGCGAAGCCAGCGTCCAGAAGCAGGAACAGGCGGACATGGCGAAGCACAACGGCCATCTGACCAAAACGGAGCAGCGCCAGTTGAATCGCCGCCAGGACCGCATCAGCCACAGCATTTACAAAGACAAACACAACAACAAGTAGAGTTCGGCAGGAACGGTAAAACGGGCATGGCCGCAGGTTGGCTGCGGCTATGCCTTTCGCTGCAGTGAGATTGAAGGAATGAAGAAGACTGCGATCCTCGGAATGACCTCGCAAACAATCCAAAGGCGGCTTACCTTCGTAACTCCCATCCCCAATCCAGCCGCGATATTCTAGTCGCGCCTTTCCCCCCATGGACGAAGTCTGGCGTCTTTCCAAAAGACCGCCTGTTTGCAGTTTTTTTCGGGGCTCAGGGAGCAATGGCAAATAAGATTGGGCGTTTCGAAATACTCAGCGAGATCACGCATTCCGAGATTGGCGCGGTCTATAAGGCCACCGATCCGGAGAGCGGGCAGACGATTGCCCTGAAAACCATCAAGCTGCAAATGCTGGACGAACAGGCCGATGTACTGGTCGACCACATCCTGCAGGAAGCCGCCGGCACCAAGCCGCTCAGCAGCCATAACATCGCACAGCTTTTCGGCGTGGAGGTGATTGACGATCAGTGCTGCGCCGCCGAGGAATACGTGCAGGGCAACAGCATTGCCACCATGCTGGCCCGCAACGAAGGATTTTCCATTTGGGACCTGCAGGACATCGTGCGCCAGACCTGTCAGGGTCTCGACCACGCGCACTCACACAATGTCGTTCACTACAGTCTCGAGCCGGCCAAGATCATGGTCACTTGGGACGGCACGGTGAAAGTCCTGAGCTTCGGAGTTTCCTGCATGGGTGCATTCACCTGTCAGGCTGCGGGCAAGGCTCCGGAAGTTCTGCACTACGTTTCTCCGGAACAGTTGCGCGGAGATCCCGTGGACGGCCGCTCTAACATATTCAGCCTGGGCGCAATCCTGTATGAGATGGCGACCGAGAGCAAAGCCTTCGCCGGCGATGATGCGGACCAGGTGCGGCAGCAGATTGTCGAAGCCACGCCCGCCGCTCCCGTCGCGGTCAACCGCAAGATCCATCCCGTACTGAGCGAAGTCATCATGAAGGCGCTGTCCAAGGCGCCGCAAGATCGCTATCAGAGCGGACAGGAACTGGTCAACGATCTCGAACGCTGCAAGGAAAGTACGACCAAGGCGGAAGCCAAGAAATCGGCGAAGCCTGCCCAGGGATTAAATGCTCCTCAAGCGCCTAAGGCCGCCGCTGCACCCGTCGCACCTCCGCCGCAAAAAGCCGCGGCGCCAGAGGCAGCGCCGGCGTCTTCAGTCAGCGCGCAAACCATTGCGCGGCCAAGTTTATCGGAACGTCCTCCCGCGAGTGCTCAGGCCAGTGCTCCGGCAAAAGCCGCCGCTGCCGCGGCAGGATGGGAGAGTGCAAGCGCGGTTTCGACAGTCCAGCCGGCAAAGGCGTCCAAAGCCGACGCGGCGAAAGCATCCGCGCAGACCATCATCGAGGAGCGGGCCAGCGCCGTGGCTGATGTGGAACCAGCGACCGAGGCGCCGCCGTTCCGGGTTGATCCGTCCATGGCGGAAAGCGCGAAGAACGCCACCAAGGGTCCAAGTTTTTCCGAAATGACGGACATGCCGCCGCTGAAAGAAAGCTACACACCGCCGGCTCCGCCGCCCCCGCAAGGCGAGCCCGAATTCGATGCCGTGCCACCGGCTTCCGTAAGCCCGGGGCATCGGGAAAAATCCGATAAGCCCAAAGTCCAGCCGCGGGAAGTGGCGCGCAAGGCAGTCACTGAGATCAAGAAGACGCCGCCAAAACTTTTCTTGTATTCGATCGCCGGCGCGATCGCGATCATTCTTATGGTGGTGGGCTTCATCGCCTACCGGATCCACTCGGAAAACTCGGCGGACGAAAGTACGGCGGAGCCACCGGCGGCAGCGGCAACCCCGGTCGAAGCCACTCCGAAGCCAGCCTGGAACCCGGCGCAACCCCCCGTCGACACCCCGGCGCACGCACAGCCGGAACAGATCTCGGCGGGCCGGGAAGCGTCTCCCGTTTCTGTGACGCCCAAGTACAGCAGGAACAATAAGAAGAAAATCAAAGTCCAGGCCTTCGCTGCGGCGGTTATTCCGGGGCAAATGACCATCAACTCCACGCCGGAAGGGGCGGAGGTCCATATAGATGGCCGCACCGATCCCAGCTGGGTTACACCGTTTAATCTGCCTGGGCTGGCTCCGGGGCAGCACACAGTGACCGTCTCACGGGTGGGATACGCGTCCGAGATCCGCAGCATTGAAGTGGCTTCCGGCAGCAAATCGTTTCTGGTGATCCAGTTGGCGCAGCTCAGCGCTTCGGCCGCGATTACCAGCCAACCCGCTGGCGCCCAGATTTTTCTCGATGGAAAAGATACAGGGAAAGTAACTCCGGCTCAGATCAACGTGGACAAGCCGGGCGCGCATAGCTTCCTGGTCAAGAAGCAGGGCTTCCTCGACGAAACATCCAGCGCCACTCTGCAAGCCGGCCAGATCTTCCATTTCGCGCCCACGCTCAAGGCCTTGGGTTCAGCCGATGACATCAAGCTCGGTGGAAAATTCAAGAAGCTCTTCGGCGGCGGTGACACAGCGGGCATGGGTGCGGTAAACGTCAAGACCCAGCCCAAGGGCGCGCAGGTCGCGGTCAACAACCGTATTCTCGACAAGTTTGCTCCCGTCGACTTCTTCCTAAATCCCGGTACCTACGTGATTGACATCACACTGTCGGGCTACAAACCAGTGCATCGCGTCGTCGAAGTGCAGAAGGGCGGCAAGGTGGCAGTAGAAGAGAGCATGGAGCGGGAATAGAAATTTCCGATGGAGGACGGGCGTCTCGCTCGTCGGGTTCGGCGGTACCAGCTTTGTCGCACCTCACCTCAATGGGATCAGCGCGCTTCTCCAACAGGCGGTGGGCGGGCGTATCGGGTTGTGGAACCCGATGCTCTACCGTTACAAGAAGACGTATGGTTACAGCTCGTCGTCTCCGCTGGTTGAGATCACCGCCGGGGACAACTGGGGTACAAGCCAGGGGCCGGTCTCGGCGTACTCAAAGTCGCGAATCTGGCGCAGACCTTGCTTCGCGACAGCCGTCACTGATCGGAGTGCGGGCGATGAATTTCAGGCAGTGGGTCAGTTTCGAAAAACCATGAACCACCAAGGCCACGAAGTATCACCAAGGCTTTAACCTCAAGCGTTCTTTCGTGTACCTTCGTGCCCTTGGTGGTTAAGCGATTTTGCAAACTGATCCACGACCCAATTTCAACTCGCCTTGACGTGCCAACCTCAGGCTTGACGCAAGGCACTAACAGCCTGCAAGATCACCAGCCTCTTCCTCCGCGATAGTTCGCTTCGTAACCAGCGGAATATCCGTTGCTGTATTCGGCCTTGTAGTAATTCTTGTCGCCGAACGCACTGTTGTAGCCATGGGTCCGGTTTCCGTACTCGTTGCGAGGATTCGGATTGAAGCGCTTGTTCTGCGCTATGTCTCGGCGGGCCATGTAGCTGCCATCCTGATAGCCGAAGCCGTAGGCTCCGTTTCCGCCCGTTGCCGCCTCGTACCGTACACGGAACCGGGATACCCATAACCCCCGCTGGGATAGCCGTGCCACCGCCGGGGTAGCCATAAACACCGCCACCAGGATAGTTGTTCCTCCGGGATAGCCGTTGTAAATCTGCCCTCCGCGATAATAGCCGTCGTCGCGGCGGCGCTCACGCTCCCACCAGTGGTGTTCACGTTCCAGGCGTTCACGGTCGCCGGTTGTGATCGCGATCTTTCCAGTGATCGTGTTTTCGCAGTCACGATCGTGGTCATGGTGACGGTCGTGGTCGTCATGCTTGAACCAGTGGTCATGCTTGTCTTTGTCGTGATCGTGATCTTTGTCGCGAGCCAATGCGAGACCGCTGCACATCAGCGTGATCGCGACTGCCAGTGCTGCCATCTTCATGCTGCGCATAGTTTCCTCCCACCCGGCACCGTCGTTCGCAGGGCTTGATTGCAATCACGCCTGCCCTCGAGTTCGACCCCTGGGACCGGTTAGCTAAAACCTCGGATGCCAACGAAAATAAAATCGGCTGTACCGCGGAGCATATTTTTTTGAACCTTAAGCGAACCTTAAATCTAAGCGCAGCAATCACTTGGGAGTGATAGACTGATCACGTTTCAGGGTCAAAAAGGGCGAAGGAGAAGCGATATTTATGCCAATCGAGCGGGTTGGAGTGATCGGCGCGGGAACCATGGGCAACGGCATCGCCCACGTGTTTGCGCGCAGCGGATATCGCGTGACACTGTGCGACGTGGAGCAGCGATTTCTCGATCGCGGCCTCGAGACCATCGGCAAGAATCTCGATCGCGAGCTGGCCAAAGGCAAAATTACCGCGGGAGACAAGGCCGCGGCGCTGAAGCGGATCGAGCCGGTACTCAAGCGGGGCGACCTTGCGAGCTGCGATTTCGTGATTGAAGCCGCGACCGAGAAATTTGAAATCAAAGCGGAAATCTTCCGTGACCTCGACCAGATTTGCCGTCCTGAAGTAATTCTGGCGACGAATACTTCTTCGATCTCGATTACCCGGCTGGCCGCGGTCACCCGGCGTCCGGCGAAAATTATCGGAATGCATTTCTTCAATCCCGTGCCGGTGATGAAACTGGCGGAAGTAATTCGCGGGCTGGCCACGTCGCAGGAAACTTTCGCCACGGTGCGCGACCTGGCACTGCAGCTCGACAAGACGCCCGATCGAAGTGAACGACGCGCCCGGCTTTGTTTCGAACCGCGTGCTGATGCCGTTGCTGAACGAAGCCATGTACGCAGTGATGGAAGGCGTGGCCACTGCCGAAGCGGTCGATGAAGTGTTCAAGCTGGGCATGGCGCATCCCATGGGCCCGCTGACCCTGGCGGATTTCATCGGACTCGACGTCTGCCTCGACATCATGCGCGTGCTGCAGGACGGCCTGGGCGATCCCAAGTACCGGCCGTGTCCGCTGCTGATCAAGATGGTGGACGCGGGCTGGCTGGGGAAAAAGAGCGGTCGAGGCTTCTATAAGTATTAGGGAGTTGTGTGGCGCGGGCGCCTCGCCCGCGAGACTTCAGCTGTCAACGCCGCGGGCGAGAGCGCCCGCACCACACGAAATCATGGCGAACGCGAGCGATCGTGGCATCTACATTCTTGGTGGCGTGCTCGGCCTAGTTGCCGGATTTCTCGACGTCAAGATTCGACGATCTGCTGCTGACCGCACTCTTCGTGCTCATGGCCACCATGCTGCTGGGCGCGCTTCGTCCCCAGCGTCCCTGGCGATGGACCCTGCTGGTGGCCGCATTGGTCCCGCTGGTGCAACTCGCGGCCTATGCCGTGTTGACCGAAAAACCTTACCGCGCGCAGATCTACGAATCGTTTCTCGGTTTCCTGACGGGGATTGCCGGCGCGTACGGTGGAGCAACAGCGAGAGCAGGACTACGGGAGTTGTGGAAGTGAGAACACTTATCAGCACACGCCAATGAGTGGACGGCTGAGAGGAGCTGATAGCTGAAGTCTGACGCCCGACGCGCGACGCCTGCCTCTCATCTCATTAGTTACTCGCGTTTCCACAGCCCGCGCGAGTATTCTTCGTGCATGGGAGTTTCGGTTTCGGTGCTGGCCAGCGGCAGCCGGGGAAACAGCATCATCGTTTCCAGTTCGCGCACGAAGATTCTCGTGGATGCGGGAATTTCCTGCCGCGAGACAGTCAAACGCATGCGCGCCCAGGGCGAGGATCCGCGCACCCTTTCCGCCATCCTGATTACTCACGAACACTCCGATCATGTGTACGGGCTGGCGGTGCTGGCCAGAAAATTCCAGGTGCCGGTTTTCATGACCGGCGCCACGCACCAGGCGTGGGCGAGGTCGTTGCGCGACGACGCTGGTGAATTGCCGCAACTGGCACGCCTCGAAATTTTCTCCGCCGGCCACCGCTTCGCAGATCGGCGACATCGCCATTCACTCCGTTCACCATCCCGCACGATGCCGCCGATCCGGTCGGATTGACGTTCGCGGGCCGACGGCGTCAAGGTCGGTATTGCGACTGATCTGGGATACATGCCGCCCAACGTGTGTGATCAGCTGCGGGGTTGCGATGTGCTGGTCATCGAATCCAACCACGATCTGGAGATGCTGCGGGGCGGGCCCTATCCCTGGTCGGTCAAGCAGCGGGTCGGAAGTCCGACGGGACACCTGTCCAACGACAAACTCGCTAAATTCTTATGCACCGAATATGATGGCAACGCATCATACATAGTGCTGGCGCATCTATCGGAGCTCAACAACCATCCCGAGCTCGCGCTGGGCACAGCGGAAAAGGCCCTGGGGCGACGCCAGACATTGCTGCTGAACCGGGTGATGCTGGCGCAACAATCGCGAGCCGATGGCAGCGATCCAGTTGTAGTTCCCATGTTTAAGCTCCTATGAGCCAGTGCGTTGATCCTATTGTTGGAAAAATTCTTGCCGGCTGGCGTTATGACATCTCCGGCCTGGCGCCCGGGATGCGCGAAGACTACGAAGAACACTTCGACAGCTGCGCGCACTGCCGCTCTCGCCAGCATCTGCATCGCAACATTGATCTCTCGCTGATCGCCCTGGCCTCGCTTTCCGGCGCGGTCTTCCTGATGGCTTTTGGCGTGATCCTCCATCTCAATCCCCGGCACTGCGTTCTGGCTGGAAGTGGCCGCGCTGGTGGGATTCGCGCTTTCCGCCCTGATCTGGCTGGGAGTGGCAGTGACCACGCCCGCGCCCATGGCGGTAGTCGACGCCGCCAAACTGGGAGCCCGCCGCGTCCACGATCGCCTGCCCGCAGAAATCCGCGAACGCCTGCCGGAAGAATTCCGCCTGAAAATTACCGGCTCGTAACCGAACCACCACAAGCCGTAAGGAACCACCACAAGCCGTAAGGAACCACCACAAGCTGTAAGGAACCACCACAAGCTGTGTAGGGACGGGTTTCCGACCCGTCCAGGGCGAGGCACGCTCGGCGAAGTTTTGTTCCGCATTGCGGTTTTCCGGCACGTCGACCTTATTTCTTCATTTCTTCTCCTGCAAACGGCCCAAACTGGGGCAGAATTCGAGTTGTGGACAGTTCGCTCAAGCTGCTTCGGACGGTCGTTTGTTTCTGCTCGCGACCATCGTGCTCTATGCGGCAACTGCTGAGCACTTCGGACCGGCCCCGAAAGCACAGGCTCCTATCGTTTTTTACGCGATTACGGCGGTAGCGATCAGCTGATCGCAACCATGTTGGCAATACGGCGCGGCAGGCTGGCGAAATTGGAAAAAATTCTGTCCTGCGATCAGAAAGACATTGCCGCCCTCAATCCCTGGCGGGCGACCTATCTTCTGATCTTCATGGCCTGTGAAGCCATAGCGCTCTATGGTTTGGTTTTGCGGTTCCTGGGATTTACCTTTACGCAGGTGGCCTCGTTTTACATAGCGGGTTTCGTTCTAATGCTCTATTTCGCTCCGCGCCGTCCCTCCAATGCGATAGGCTAAAAGGATGTCCATCAACGGTCCCGAAGACCTCGCTGGTATGAAGGCTGCCGGTGCCATTGTGCGCCGCATGCTCGAAGCCATGAAACGTGCTGTGCGTCCCCGGCATCACCACCGCTGAACTGGATGCCGTCGGTGCCGCTGTCATGCGCGAACACGGCGCGCAGTCAGCTCCACAACTGGTCTACAAATTCCCCGGAGTAAATTGCATCAGCCTGAACGATGAAGCAGTGCATGGCATTCCTGGAGAACGGACAGTCGAATCCGGCGACCTGGTCAAGCTCGACGTCACCATTGAGAAAGATGGATTCATGGCCGATGCCGCCGAGACGGTTGCGGTCGGGCGAAGTCTCCGAAGAAAACCGGCGCCTGATTGCGTGCGCCGAGCGCGCATTTGCCAAGGCCATGCTGGTGGCGCGCGCCGGGTTCCGCGTGTTCGAGATTGGCCGCGCTGGTCGAGCGCGAAGTGCGCCGCAGCGGCTTCTCCGTGATTCGCGACCTCGGTGGACACGGCATTGGACGCACCATCCACGAAGAGCCGCGCGTGCCCAACTACGCCGATCCCGAAGCCAATCAGATTCTGACCGAAGGCCTGGTGATTACGGTCGAGCCGATCATTGCCGCCGGATCGGGACGCGCCTTCGTAGCGAACGATGGTTGGACAGTGCGCACCGCGGACCGCCGCCATCGGCTCACTTCGAGCACACGCTGGTGATCACCCAAGGCGAGCCCATTCTGCTGACCGCCGGCTAGCGATCAAAGCAGATAACACGAAGCAAACGATGTACCACGAAGGGCTTCCGAAGATTTCCGATTTCCTTAGGGAGCCTTCGACTCGTTTGTGGTTTACGCTCTGGTGCAGCATGCAAGCGATTCGACCTCGATTGCTACAATCCCAGCTGTGTCCATTTCGTTTCAAATCGACGCTACCTCCGGCGCCGCCCGCGCCGGTCGGCTGACCACGCCCCACGGCGTCGTCGATACCCCAGTCTTCATGCCGGTTGGAACCGTGGCCTCAGTCAAAGGCGTTTCGCAGGACATCCTGGAAGACCTCGGCGTACAAATCCTTCTGGGAAATACCTACCATCTCTACTTGCGGCCTGGAGTCGAGCAGGTCCGGCAACTGGGCGGGTTGCATCGTTTCATGGCGTGGCCGCGCGCGATTCTCACCGACTCGGGCGGCTTCCAGGTTTTCAGTCTGAACGAACTGCGCAAGGTGACCGAGGAAGGCGTGACTTTTCGCTCGCATCTGGACGGCTCGTCGCATTTCTTCAGTCCGGAAAGCGCCATGGCAGGCGCAGATCGGGCTGGGCGCGGACATCATCATGGCATTCGATGAATGCACCGAGTTCCCGGCGGACCGGGAGCGGGCGCGGCAGTCGATGGAATTGACGCTGCGCTGGGCGGCCCGCAGCAAGAAATATTTTGAGCAGCATAAGCACGAAGTGCCGTGGAACCGAGTTTCCGGTGCCCAGGGTCCAGTCTCCGGCAACACTAGGACTGGAAACTGGAAACCAGAAACCGGAAACGGCGAACCGAAACTCAGGCGCTTTTCGGGATTGTGCAGGGTGGCATGGATGCCGCTCTGCGCAAGGAATCGGCCGAACGCACCGTCGAGATCGGCTTTCCTGGCTACGCTATCGGCGGCTTAAGCGTGGGCGAGCCGCGCGCCGTGACCCGCGAGATCGTGGAAGCCACGCTGCAGCATCTTCCCGCGGACAAGCCGCGCTACCTCATGGGCGTGGGCACGCCGGAGGAGATTGTCGAATATGCCAATGCTGGCAATCGACATGATGGACTGCGTCCTGCCCACCCGCGCGGCGCGGCATGGCTTGTTGTTTACGTCCCAGGGCAGGATTTCGATCAAGCAGGCCAGATACGCCGCCGATCAGGGCCCGCTGGACCCCAATTGCGGCTGCCGGGTTTGCCGGCGCTACTCCCGCGCCTATCTGCGCCATCTTTATGCCGCCAATGAGGTTTTGGCCCAGGTCCTCAATACTGTCCACAACCTCAGCTTCTACCTTGACACCATGCGGTCGGTGCGTCATTCTATTGCGCTTGGGAACAGGGCCCAACTTCTTTCTGGGGAGCAGTCAGGAGTAAAACCATAGTCCGGCATCCCCGGTCATGCCTGAAGTAAAAAAATCTCCGGCCTGAGGAAGCGAGAAATCCTGCGGTAAAATGCACAGGGCCAGGACGCGCCGACGGCGTCGTGCTGAGCTTTGCTGGACTGGAGTGGAAGCGGAATCGTTTCGCGGGCAGCGCAATATGAGCATCGCAAACATACTGGCGTTACAGACGATCGGGGCCGGGGGCTGGCTGGGCTTTGCTCCCCTGATCTTCATCTTCGCCATCTTCTATTTTCTTCTGATCATGCCGCAGCAGCGCCGCCAGAAAAAGTGGCAGCAGATGCTGAACGATCTGAAGACCGGAGACAAGGTTGTGACCAGCGGCGGACTGCGCGGGACCGTCATCGCGCTGCGGGACGATTACATCCAGCTGCGCGTACCGCCGGACAATCTGCGCCTCGAAGTGACCCGGGCCTCGGTGGCCTCGGTGGTCGCGCCGGAGGACAAGAACAACAAAGCCGCATGAAGATTTGAGTAGCGCCGCCGTCCCGGCGGCTGTCGGGGGGGCGTTCCGCCGGCAGCCCCGAGCGGCGAGACGCCCTCAGGACAGCCGGCGCTACAACGGAATAATTTGAACCTCAGGCCATGAATAAGACTTTAGGTTGGAAGCTCGGACTCGTCGTCGCCACCCTGGTGGTGTTCCTGTTCGGTATCTTCGGAATTCCGAAGGACTTTTCCGGCAGCGGGACTGCTGGCGTCGCTGCAGGACCGCATTCATCTGGGGCTCGACCTCAAGGGCGGCACCCACCTGATTCTGCAGGTGCAGGTCAATGACGCGGTCAATGGAGATTCGGACCGCGCCGTGGAGCGGTGAAGGAAGATCTTCGCACTCACAAGATCAATTACACCGAGATCACCAAGCCTGATCCGGTAAATCATCCCGACCAGATCGTGCTCAAAGGCGTGCCTCCGGAGTCGACTTCGGATTTGCGCTCTGTCGTAAGCGAACGGCTGCCCGAATATGACCTGAATTCGGGCGCGGACAATTCCTGGACGTTCACCATGAAGCCGCAGGCCCTGGCCGAACTGAAGAACCGCGCGGTGAGCCTGGCCATTGAAACCATCCGCAATCGCATTGACCAGCTGGGCGTGACTGAACCTGTGATTCAGGAGCACGGCCTGGGCCAGTATCAGATTCTGGTGCAGCTACCCGGGGTGGACGATCCGGCGCGGGTGAAGGAAATCATGCAGTCCACCGCCATGCTGGAAATCAAGCAGGTGCTGGGCGGGCCCTATTCGAGCGAGCAGGACGCGTTGCAGCAGCACAATGGCGTGCTGCCTCCGGATTCGATGCTGCTGCGGGGACGCAGCGTCGGCAGCCAGACCGGCGACGATACGGGCGAACAGTTCTACCTGGTAACGCGCAGCTCCGCGGTGGCGGGCGCCGATCTGCGCTCGGGCGGTGCCACGGTGGGACGCGACACCAATACCAATTCGCCCGACGTTGGTTTCGTTCTGACCAATGAAGGTGGAAGAAAGTTTGCCGCGTTTACCGGCGCGCACGTGGGCGAAAAGCTGGCGGTCGTTCTGGACAACCGGGTACGGGAAGTGGCCACCATCAACGAGCAGATTCATGACCAGGGACGGATCAGCGGCGGCGGCATGAGTGAGCAGGCGGCCAAGGACCTGGCCCTGGTCCTGAATTCGGGCGCGCTGCCGGCCGGCATCAAGTATCTGGAAGAGCGGACGGTGGGGCCGTCGCTGGGATCGGATTCGATCCGGGCCGGGGTTCGGGCGGCGATTATCGGCATGCTCGCCGTGCTGATCTTCATGCTGATCTACTACCGCGGCGCGGGCATCAACGCCGACCTGGCGCTGATCCTGAACCTGATCATTCTGTTGGGCTTCATGGGATACTTCGGCGCCACCCTGACCCTGCCGGGAATCGCCGGCGTCATTCTGACGGTGGGCATGGGCGTGGATTCGAACGTGCTGATTTTTGAGCGCATTCGGGAAGAGCTGCGGAACGGCAAGACGCCGCCTTCGGCGGTGGAGCAGGGCTTTGCGCATGCCTGGATCACGATCGTCGACACGCACGTGACCACCATCGTTTCGGCGGCCATCTTGTTCCTGTTTGGTACCGGCCCGGTCAAGGGTTTCGCGGTCACTTTGACCTTTGGCTTGCTGGCCAACCTGTTTACCGCGGTGTTTGTTTCGCGCATGATTTTTGACTGGATTTTGAGCCGCAAGCAGCGCGGCGAGGCGTTGAGCATCTGAGTTGAAGCCGGCGCGGGTATGGCGGTTTTTTTTGCGTACATTGCGGAGATTGAGTAGCCAAAAGAGGGGTTTAACGACAGCGTGGAATTTTTTCGAAATCCAAACATAGACTTTCTGGGCAAGAAGTGGTATTTTCTCGCCTTTTCGTTGCTGTTCAGTGTGGCGGGAGTATTTTCCATGCTGTTTTGGCATGGCGTCCCGCTGGGCGTAGACTTCCGGGGCGGGACCCTGGTCTACGTGAAGTTCTCGCATCCACCGGATGACAATGCCATCCATGAGGCGCTGCGCAAAGTGGGCTTGACGCAGGCGAAGATACAGCGCCTGGGTGTGATCACGAACAACGAAGTGCTGATTGACCTCGACGTGCGCGAGACCAGCGAGAAGGCGCTCGATCAGGGCAAGGTTCAGATCATCAATGCGCTGGAGACCAATGCTCCCGCGGGCAAGCTGGATTTGAACAACACGCAGCTCTTTGACATTAGCCAATTACCTGCTGGAGAAAGATCCGTTGCGCGCCGGCACCGATGCCAGCCAGCGCTACACGGCAGCGGCCAAGGCCATCGTTGACTATCGCGACAAGACCAGGGGCGGAGTGCTGAGCTCCTTCGACGAACTGAAGACCGTCGCCGACCCCGCGGTGGTCGCGGCTCTGCAGGACGGTTTCTTTCTTTCCGATTTTGGTGTCTATCAGGTAGAGATCGTCGGCCCGCAAGTGGGCGAACAGCTGAAAGGCCAGGCGCTGCGTGCGGTAGCTTATTCGCTGGCCGGCATGCTGATTTATCTGGGTTTCCGCTTCGAGTGGATTTACGGCGTCGCCGCTGTGATTACCGTCTTTCACGACACCCTGATCACGGTGGGCGCCTTCTCCCTGGCCAACAAGGAAATTTCGTTGACCGTGATCGCGGCCATCCTGACCCTGATCGGTTATTCGAACAACGACACCATCGTGATCTTTGACCGCATCAGAGAGAACTTGAAGTTGATGCGGCGAGAAAAGTTGTCAGAAATCGTAAACCGGAGTATTAATCAGACCCTGAGCCGGACGATCCTGACCGCAGGGCTGACGTTTTTGACGGTCCTGGCGCTGTACCTGTTCGGCGGCGAAGTGCTGCATGGCTTCTCTTTCGCCCTGGTGATTGGAATCCTGATCGGGACTTATTCTTCGATCGCGATTGCGGCTCCTATTCTGGTGGCCTACCAGGATTGGCGGTCGAACCAGGGGAAGCCGGTGGCGCTGATCGCCGGCAAGGTAAGCCGACGGCCGGCAAGGCCGCAGCCGGCAAGGGTAAGGTGGCCAGCGGTCAGTAGGGTCCGAGGCCCTGGCGGAATCGGGTGTGGTTTCAACAGCTTGAAGCGGGTTGGCTGCGGCCCGGAAGTACTCGATGAAGTGCGGGAGCAAAGAGTGTGCGGGCGGTGTCTAAACATACGTAGGGTCTTGCAGGAGAATCCTCATGTTTGAAGATAGCCTCATTGAATCGGGTGGCAGGCTCAAAACAAAGCGCGGCCTGACTACTTTTCTATCATTTGGTTTTCAGATCGCCCTGGTCGGAGTGCTGGTACTGATCCCGCTGCTGTTTACCGAAGCTCTGCCCAAAACCCAGTTGATGACCTTCCTGGTGGCTCCGCCACCTCCGCCGCCCCCACCACCGCCACCGGCTGCGACTCCCATCAAGGTGGTGAAACAAATTCAGACCGACATCATTAACGGTCAACTGCGCACTCCCACCAAGATCCCGGAAAAAGTCCAAATGATCAAAGAGGAAGAGGCGCCGCCACCGGTCTCGACCATGGCTGGCGTGGTCGGCGGCGTTCCGGGCGCGGCTGGCGGACAGATGGGCGGCGTGATCGGCGGCATTATCAATTCGACCCCGATCGCCGTGCCCAAAGTTGCCACTCCGCAGCGCGTGCGGGTATCGCAAGGCGTGACCCAGGGTCTGCTGCTTCGCAAAATTCAGCCGACGTATCCACCCCTGGCGCGGCAGGCGCGCATCCAAGGTTCCGTGCTGTTGCAGGCTGAAATCAGCAAGGACGGTTCGATTCAGAACCTGCGCCTGATCAGCGGCCACCCCATGCTGGCTCCGGCCGCCATCGAGGCGGTGAAGCAGTGGAAGTACAAGCCGTACATTCTGAACGGCGAGCCGGTGGAAGTGGAAACGCAGATTACCGTCAACTTCACCCTTGCCGGAGGTTAGACTCCGGTGTGCCAAGTGATTTACCAAAGAACGCAATTCGTAGCCGTAAATGGTTTTGCAATCTGACAAGCTCTGAGGAGGAAGGCAACTCATGTTCGTAGCCAATCTAGCAGCACTCACTTACGCACATATGTCCACGATGGCCGCCTGGTTTTTCCAGGAACAGGCCGCCGTGGGTTGGGACCCGATTTCGCTTTGGCACCAGATGGGTATTCCCGCCAAGGCAGTGGTCATCATTCTGTTCGTCATGTCGGGCTGGTCAATCGGCGTCATGATTGATCGCGCCATGGCTTTCAGCGCCGCGCGCAAGCAGTCGCGTGCGTTTGCTCCCGCCGTGGCCGGCGCCCTGCGCGATGGCAAGATCGAAGAAGCCATCAAAGTTGCCGAGCGCAACAAGAAGAGCCACCTGGCCAAGGTCGTCACCTCGGGCCTGATGGAATTCCGCGCTCACCAGGAAAGCGGTGAGATTCCGGGCGAGACCATCGAAGCCTCCAAGCGCGCTCTGGAGCGCACCGAAGCCATCGTCCACGCCGAACTGAAGCGCGGCCTGGGCGGACTGGCAACCATCGGCTCGACAGCCCCGTTCGTGGGACTGCTGGGCACGGTGGTCGGCATCATCAACGCGTTTAAAGGTATTCAGTCCGAAAAGGCCACCGGTCTGGCAGCCGTCGCCGGCGGTATTTCGGAAGCGCTGGTGACCACCGCAATCGGACTGTTCGTCGCCATCCCGGCCGTCATGATGTTCAACTACCTGACCGGTCGCGTGGAAGCTTTCGACGTGGAGATGGATAACTCGTCGAGCGAACTGATCGATTACTTCCTGAAGCGGCGGGGAATGCGCCGCAGCTAGGCCCTAATCGCAAGGCTACATCCTCAGAGTTGCCGATCTGGCGCCGGTCCAATAAGCCCGGCGCCAGGTTTAAAGCCTGAGGTCGAAGGCGCGAGATTCGAGAAGCTGGAGTGCGCTGAGAATCATGCTCAGCTCGGGCGGGAGACAAGCGACCGCCGAGGAGAAGTGAGTTTATGGCGTTGAACAAACGGAACGAAGGAGTCAAGGTCAACTCCAACATCAACGTGACCCCGATGGTGGACGTGATGCTGGTGTTGCTGATCATCTTCATGGTGATCACGCCCATGTTGCAGCACGGTGTAAGCGTGGACATGGCGAAGGTCAACAACCCGGAGTCGATGCCCGACGCCGACAAGGAAGACGCCCTGCTGGTCTCGGTCATGCGCGACGGGACGGTCTACTTCGGGACCGACAAGCTTCCGGCCGATCAGTTGACCGGCAAAGTCAAAGATCGCCTGGCCAATCGTGTGGACAAGCGGGTCTTCGTCAAGGCCGACGCGCGTGCCCGGTTCGGTTCGGTGGTTGAGGTCGTGGACAACGTGCGCGCCGCGGGAGTGGACCAGTTGGGTCTGCTGACCGAGCAGCGCAAGACCGCGGCCGGCACCTGCAGCTCCGGCGGCCCCGGCGCCTGCCGGCGGGCAATAGCCTGGGCATTCGTAGCCAAGAGATTCGAAGTCAGGAAATTCGAGGAGAATCGTTATGGGAATGGCAATGGGATCGGGCGGCGGTCAGAGCGCGGACATGAACGTCACGCCGCTGATTGACGTGCTGCTGGTGCTGATCATCATCTTCATGGTGATCACGCCGTTAACCCCCAAGGGACTGGATGCGCTGGTGCCCCAACCGCCACCGCCCAATGCGCCCAAAAACACCACCCCGGACCGCACCATCGTGGTGCAGTTGATCGACCGGGGAGCCGGCCAGCCGCCCGCGCTGAAGATCAACCAGGAGGAAACCACCTGGGACAATCTGCAGGGCCGATTGACCGATATCTTCAAGACGCGCGCGGAAAAGGTGATGTTCGTCAAGGGCGACGATGCGGTCCCGTTCGCCGATGTGGCCAACGTGATTGACATCGCGCACACCTCGGGCGTCGACAAGGTGGGTCTGATTACGGCCAAGATTGAAGCCGGCGGTTAGTTCCGTAACGAGGCGAGTAGATTTTGTGATACACCGTTGTGGAGCGGACCGCGGGTTCGCCCATTCTCATCCGCGCACGCGCGTTGTAACCGCTGCGTGCTGGTCGTCCGTAGGCACAAGCACAGGCCTGACGATTTCTGGCAAGGGAGACTTACAGCGCAATGAAAACAAGCGTACGAATGCTGGCAATGACGGCGCTCGGGTTGGCGATGCTGGCCACCACGGGCTGCAGCAAGCTGCAGGCGCGCGACCAGCTCAACAAAGGCGTGCAGTCCTACAAGAACGCCAAGTATGAAGAGGCGATCAACCACTTCCAGCAGGCGGTATCGCTCGATCCCAGCCTGCTGAATGCGCGCCTCTACCTGGCTACTGCGTTTGCCCAGCAATACATTCCCGGCGTCGATGCTGAAGACAACAATCGCATGGGACAGAACGCGATTGACCAGTACAGCGCGGTGCTGGAGCGCGACCCCAAGAACATCAACAGCGTAAAGGGGATTGCCTACCTCTACCTGCAGATGAAGAAATTCGAGGACGCCAAGACCTACTACCGCAAAGCCATTGAACTCGACCCCAACGATCCTGAGCCTTACTACTCGGTGGCGGTCATCGACTGGACCCAGAGCTACCAGCCTCGCATGGAAGAACGCGCCAAGGCGGGACTGAAGCCGGACGAGTGGATCATGAAGGACAAGTCGAACAAGAAAGTCTGCGAGATGCTCCGCGAGAAGAACACGGCCGTGATCGAGGACGGAATTGCCAAGCTGCAGAAGGCCCTGCAGTTGCGGCCCGACTACGACGATGCCATGGCGTACCTGAACCTGCATGTACCGCGAGCGGGGAGACTTGCAGTGCGATGATGCGGCGAGCCCGCGCGGCGGACATGAAGACGGCCGACGAGTGGGTGGACAAGACCATGGCCACCAAGAAAGCCAAGGCCGAGAAGCAGCCGGGCGCTCAGGGCATCACCATGCCCAGCCAGTAGGAATGGGCACAACCTTTTAATTGCGAAAGCCTCTTCTGATGAAGAGGCTTTTGTTTTGCTTGAGGGCAGTCGTCAACACCAGGACAGGCCCACCGCAGGCAGCCGGGGAGCGGCTGTACACAGAAAGACGTAGTAGCCCTGCAAAAGGGCGAAAGAGAATAGCCGAACAGACGCTTTTGGCCTGCGCCGCCACCGCACGAGCGTGGCGCTCGCGCCTACATCATGTTCAAGAAGATTCTTGTCGCCAATCGGGGGGAGATCGCGGTGCGGGTGATTCGCGCCTGCCGCGAGTTGGGAATTCCTTCGGTTGCCGTCTTTTCCGACGTGGATCGCGCCGCGCTGCACGTTCTGATGGCGGACGAGGCCTATTCCATCGGCGCCGCGGCTGCTGCGGAGTCTTATCTCAACATCGCGAAGATTCTCGAGGTCGCGAAACGCTGCGGCGCGGATGCGATTCATCCCGGCTACGGATTTCTTTCGGAGAATGCGAAGTTTGCCCAGGCCTGCGCCGACGCCGGCATCAAGTTCATCGGGCCCAGCGCCGCCTCGATGGAAATGATGGGATCAAAGACCCGGGCCCGCCAGGAGATGGAGAAGGCCGGCGTGCCGTTCGTGCCCGGCACTTCCCGGGCGCTGGAATCGGTGCAGCAGGCCGAAGGAGGTGGCGGCAGAAGATCGGCTATCCCGTCATGCTGAAGGCGGCGGCGGGCGGAGGCGGCAAAGGCATGCGCCTGGTGCACACCGCGCAGGAGCTGCAAGCCGCGCTGGAAGCCGCACGAGAGCGAGGCGCAGCGGGCTTTCGGAGACGGCGAGGTTTACCTCGAGAAGGCCATCCTCAACCCGCGGCACATCGAGATGCAGGTGCTGGCGGATGAGCACGGCAACACGGTTTATCTCGGCGAGCGCGAGTGTTCCATTCAGCGGCGTCATCAGAAAGTGCTGGAGGAGGCGCCCTCGCCGCTGGTCGATGCCGAAATGCGCCGGCGCATGGGCGAGGTCGCGGTGCGGGTGGCCAGGGCCGCCAACTATTGCAATGCCGGCACCGTCGAGTTTCTGGTGGATGCAGAGAAGAATTTCTATTTTCTGGAAATGAACACGCGTCTGCAGGTGGAGCATCCGGTGACGGAACTGGTTACCGGACTGGACCTGGTGCATCTGCAAATCCGCATTGCCGCGGGCGAGAAGCTTGCCTTTCCGGCAGGAGGACATCGTCATCCGCGGCCACGCCATCGAGTGCCGCATCTATGCGGAAGATGCGGACAACAATTTCTTCCCCAGTCCGGGAAAGATCGAGACGCTGCTGACTCCGGCCGGGCCGGGAATCCGGCTGGACAGCGGAGTGTACGCCGGCTGGACCGTGCCCATCGATTACGATCCGCTGCTGGCGAAGCTGATTGGCTATGGAGAGGACCGGCAGCAGGCGATTGCCCGGCTGGCGCGTGCTTTGCCGGAATACTTCGTGGCGGAATCAAGACCAACCTTGGGCTGTTCCGCCGGATTCTGGCTGATAAGGACTTTCAGTCCGGCAAAATCGATACGGGATATCTGGAGCGTTTGCTGAAAGCGTGAGGCTGGCGCTGACGCGGCGAAAGAAAGCACAGCGAACATCGCTGCCATTGCCGCGGCTGTGTTCACGCTGCTGGAATCGATAGTCACGTAACTGCAAACAACGGCACGCGGCCTTGCAACATCCAGTTGGAAAAAAGCAGCACGAACCGAAGGCCTGATGTAGTGACGAGGCCTTGACGTGGAGGATGGGCGGGACGCCCGTCCTCCATCAAAATCTCGCAATGATCTACAACGTCACCATCGATGGAACCGCTCTTTCGGCTCGACGTCGATCTGGATCGCGAGTCCGGCAGCTGGCGCTGCCTTCTGGACGGACGCGAAGTCCAGATCGATGCGGTGGCGGCGCAGCCCGATGTGCTGTCACTCCTGATCGCCGGCAAGGCATACCAGATCCGACGCGAGCGGCTTGGATCCAGACTTGCAAATCTGGGTCGGCGATGACTCCTACACGGCTGAAGTGTCTGACCCGCGATCGTTGCGCAGCCGCAAGCCCCGGGCCGACTCGGGCAAAGGGCCGCGGCCCCTGGTGGCTCCCATGCCGGGTAAAGTGGTCCGGTTCCTGGTTGACCGAGAACTCGGCGGTGGAAGCCGGACAGGGTGTGGTGGTGGTCGAAGCGATGAAGATGCAGAACGAAATCAAGTCGCCGAAGAAGGGTATCGTTCTGAAGCTGTCCGTCGCTGAGGGCGCGGCGGTGAATGCCGGGGATGTGCTGGCGATCGTGGAGTAGCTTGGCCCGGGACGGGAGGGGCGCCCGTCCTCCATCGCATCGCGGGGAGAGTCGCCCGCGACCACACCTACCTACTGCGCGTTGCCGTTGCCGTCCAGCACTCTTTGCGCGTAGTAATTCTCCACCCGGGCCTGATCGCGCAGGACCTCGTAGTACGCAGCTTTGAGCAATTGTTCGCGCCGGTCGCGCAGCTGTGAGCGGATGGCTTGCTGCACCCGCGGATCGGCCAACTCGCGCTGTCCCGCCGGTTCCTTCGAAATCAGCTTCACAATCTGGAATCGCTGCCACCTGTTTGTTCATCGGGTTGGCGAGCGGGATTACGGCGCTGTACTGGCCAGGTTTCAGCTTGGTGACGGCGTCGCGCGTGCCGGGATCGGTGTTGCGCAGTGAGGATTCCGGGGCGAAGCCCAGGTCGCCGCCGCTGCCCGAGGTTTCCGCATCCTCGGAATAGTTCATGGCCAGGGTGCCGAAGTCGTCGCCGCTGTCCAGGCGGTTCACGATCATCTGGATTTTCTTGCGGGCATCGGCTTCATTCTGCGCCTTGTCGTTCTTCAGGTTGTGGACTTGAGGATTGGGGGAAGTGGTCACCAGGATGCGGGCCAGGTGATACTGCGGCTCGATCAGGTTGAATTCCGCTTTGTGCGCGTTGTAGTAGTTCGTAATGTCCTGGTCGGTGACGTTGATCTTGGACGTGATTTCTTTGTTCAGCACTTTGTCCACGGTGAGGGAACGGCGCAGATCGCGCTTGAAATCGTCCACCGTGATCTTCTTTTCCTTCAGCCGGGCTTCAAACTGTTCCTTGGTATAGGGCGACTTGATTTCGTTCAGCTTGCTGTCCACTTCTTCGTCGGTGGCCAGCAGTCCGAGCTTCTCCGCCCGGCGCATCAGGATTTCGTTGTCGATCAGTTCCTTCAGAATGCTGAGACGCAGGCTGGTGGCCTGTTCGCCGACCGGCACCTGGTCAGAGCCGGCGGTCTGGTTCTGGTAGTACTTTTCCACGTCAGCCCGGTAGATCTTGCGGCCGTCCACCGTGGCGGCGACATCGTCGCCGGCGCGCTTGGAAGTGCAGCCGGCAGAAGAAAATCATGAGGCAAGACGGCAAAAAGCGCAACCAGTCTGTGGCGCAAGAGATCGTGTATTTTCAAATCAAGTCCTCCGCAGTGCTGCTCGATACTTGGTCCGGTCCCGACTCGCAAGGCATCATTCGCGAAAATCAGGAATTATTTACTTCCCGGCTGGCGATGCTGGCCGGGGCTGGGGCAGGATGCACCGGCGGCGTCTCGCCCGCCTGCACCAGGGCGCGATCCAGGATAGCGCGAAGCTCACTGAGCGAGAGGGCCCCATCCACCTGCTCGCCGTTCACGAACATCGTCGGAGTCGCTTCCACGCCCAGAGCCTCGCCTTCGTGGACGGAAGCCTTGACCTTGTCGTCCTGCTGCGCCTTGATGCAGGCCTGAAGCTTTGTCCCATCCAGATTGTGCTTTTGTCCCTGCTCGGTGGCCATGCGATCGAGCGCGGCGAACTGGGCGTCGTGGCTCTTCTCGGAATTCACTTCTTTCTGGTTGGCGTGAATGTAGTCGGCGAAATCCCAATATGCGTCCTGGTTTTGCGCCGCCAGGCAATTCGCGTTTACCGCGGCATGGGTGGCCCAGGGATGGATCTCAGCCAGCGGAAAATCCTTGTAGATGAATACCACGCGGTCGCCGTATTCCTTCAGCAGGTCGGGGAACAGCGTCTGGTGCATGCGCGAACAAAAGGGACATTCGAAGTCGTCGTAGTTGATCGCGACCACCTTGGCCTTGCTGTTGCCGCGCGTCGGGCGTCCGCCGACGTCGATCTTTTTCATGACCTCGGCATAGGGGTCCTTGCTGAGATCGAGCTTGGTCATGCGCAGCAGCGTCTTGCCGTCCTTGGCCAGCAGGAAATCGTAAGTCTGTTTCTTCGTCGCCGCCGTCGAAGGTGATGGTCAAAGCGTCGTAGTTGGGAAATTGGCGCTGGGCTTGACCGGCCCCAGAATCACTTTGACCCGGGCTGGAATGGTGTAGAAAATCCGCACCTGTTGCTCGATTCGCCGCGCCACCTCAGGGGGCATCGACTGGGCGGAGCAGCCCAGGCATATGACGAGAAGCACAAGTGTGGCACGCCGCAGAAACGTCACTAGAAACCGCCTGTACATTGAAGATTCATAACGATTATCTCATATGGGCGGGAGGGTCGGGCCGCCGAGGGATAGGGCTTGAACGGCCAGCTGCGGCGGCGAAGTCAGCGGCCGCTGGTCAGGATTTCGGCTGCCAGAAAAGTGTTCATGGAGCCGGAGCGGAAGCCTTCGAGGTCCAGAGTCACGAATTTGAACCCCAGGGCCTTGAAGATGCGGGTAAATTCCGCGGCCATCTCCGGACTCAGGGCGCGGGTCAGCTCCTCGCGCGCAATTTCGATGCGAACAATATCTCCATGATGACGGACCCGGACCTGGCGGAAGCCGAGAGCGTGCAGCGCGTCTTCGCCCCGTTCGACGACGCTGAGCGCTTCGCGCGTGACTTCGCGTCCGTATTCGATGCGCGAAGACAGGCAGGCCGAAGCCGGCTTGTCCCAGACGCGCAGCCCGGCGGCGCGGGACAGTTCCCGGATGTCCTGCTTGGTCAGTCCGGCGTCGCGCAGTGGCGCGGCCACCTGATGCTGCTCGGCGGCCCGCTGTCCGGGACGAAAGTCGCCCTGGTCGTCCAGGTTTACCCCGTAGGCGATGGAATCGAAGCCGCGCCGGCTGCGAAATTCTTCCATGGTCGTGAACAACTCGTCCTTGCAATGAAAGCAGCGGGCAGCGTCATTGCGGGCATATTCCGGACGGTCGAGTTCGCCGGTCACGATGATTTCGAGCGGGATTCCCTGTTCGCCGGCAAAGGCGGTTGCATCCGCCAGTTGGGTGCGGGCCAGGCTGGGCGAATCGGCGATGACGGCCAGCATGTTGCTGCCCAGCGCCTGGTGCGCCGCCCAGGCGAGAAAGGCCGAGTCCACGCCGCCGGAGTAGGCGACCAGGGTCCGCCCCAGGCCGCGGAGATGCTGGTCGAGCAGGCTTCGTTTGGCAGCGAGATTGGGTGTCGGCTGGCACAGGGGATATCTTACGACGCTTGGGCGGGTTGGCGCGAATTTGAGGGATCGCCACGAACCACCTAGGGGCAGATGTCGTCGTCTGCCGGGCGGAGTGAAGCTCGCTATTTGTGTTACAGGCAAAACCTGGTCGAGCTCCGCTCGACTGGACAGATGAGGACATCTGTCCCTACGGGGTTCGTGGTGCTTTATACTTTCGCGTCCGGTTAGCTACGGCATGCCCACTTCCTCTACCTATCGTCTCGCCTACATCGACTGGATGCGCGGCCTGGCTTGCGTCCTGATGTTTCAAACTCACTGCTACGACTCGTGGCTAAGTCCCGAGGCCCGCAAGACAACATTTTTCATGTGGTCGCAACTGGGCGGGACGCTCCCGGCGCCGCTGTTTCTCTTTCTGGCAGGAGTTTCCTTTGCCCTGGTGACCGACAAGCTGCGCCAGAAGGGCCTGCCGGCGAATGCGATCGCACGCACGACTATCCGGCGCGGCGCGGAGATTCTGGGTTTGGGGCTTTTGTTTCGTTTGCAGGAGTACGTCATCGCCTGGGGATGGGCCCCGTGGAGCGATCTGTTGCGCGTGGACATCCTGAATACGATTGGCGTCTCGATGATGCTGATGGGTGTGATGTGCGGAGTGCTTAGCCTGGGCCCCGTTTCGCGTATGCGGCAGGTTCTCGGAGTGACTGCGGGTGGCGTGGCTCTGCTGATTTCGCTGCTGACTCCACTGCTTCTGGACCACGTGGCGTCCGCGCTGGCTGCCCTGGCCGATCGAGTCGTACATCGACGGCGTTCACAATCTGGGCCAGCCGCAGTCGTGGCTTTTCCCCATTTTCCCGTGGACGGCTTTCGCCTTTGCCGGCCTCGCCGTCGGCTTTCTGCTGCTCAGCGATTGGGCGCGGCAGCGTGAAGCTGCAGTGTTTGCTGCGGCTGGCGCGGTCGGGGTGGGGCTGATCTATCTGGCGCGATGGATGGATGCGCGACCCGTGCAGATTTATTCGGTCTACGATTTCTGGCATACCAGCCCAAATTTCTTTTTGATTCGCGTTGGCTTGCTGCTGGCGATTCTATCTGTGACTTACGCATGGTGCCGATGGGGCGCGGGCCAGTGGGGTTTCAGTCCGCTGATACAACTGGGGCAGACATCTCTGCTGGTGTATTGGGTGCACATCGAGTTCGTGTACGGACGGCTTTCCATCGTGCCGAAGCACGCGTGCGAGCATTCGGACGGCGTCGTCTGGGCTGCTGGTGATTTTTCTTGGCATGCTGGCTCTCTCGATCCTGCGCACTCGATGCAAAGAACGTGGGAGAGCGGCGCTCGAGGGAGGACGGGCGTCCCCGCCCGTCCCTGCCGGAGGCTAGACGTGGACAGTGATAGTCCCCGCACGAGCGGGCGCCCGCGCCCACATTAGCCAGCCTGCCGGATGGCATTCTCGACCAGCTTCAGAGCGATCGCCCAGCGCTGGCGGGCTTGGGGCTCATCGTCTCCGTAGCCGAATAGATAGAGCGTGATGTAGAAGCCCTCATGAATTTCGCCGGCCACGTGGTAGAAAGCAACGCCGGATCAGAAATTCGACAGCCGCGGGAATCTCGGGGACGCGCTTCAGGAGTTGCGTAACTCGTTTCGCGAATTGCTCATGGTCCGCGAATGAGCACCGCGCGCTCTCTTGCGAGAACAGGATGTCCACATAGGAGCAGAATTTGTTCGCGGCCCCGAAGATTTCCTCTTCGGGATTGATTTCCGTGCTCGACCAGGTGTCGCACTTCGCAGTTTCGAGAATGCCGCCGGGCGAGTTCATGACGGCGAGAAACTCGGCCAGCTCCGGTACGCGGCTGGCCTCTTCTACGTTCAGCAGAAGCTCCGGCTGACGCTTCAGGTCGTAATAGCGCGGGCCGCCATCCTCGGCGGCCCAGGGCAATTCCAGGGTTTCGTCGTCCGCTCCAAGTTCGACTGCGAAATCAGCCTCCACGCTAGTGCGCGGGAGCGGGCTGCGGTGTGGCCGGGGGTGGCGTGGATTGGGGAGCGGGGACGGCGCGAAATTCACCGTCGGCACCTGTCGCGATCCCTCGGACGCGGCGAAATAAGCCTCGTTGGGTTTGAAACCTGCCCAGCCGGCAAAAATGTTGTTGGGAAATTTCTGGATGTAGGTGTTGTAGTCCTGCAGCGTGTCGTTGTAGCGCTTGCGTTCGACCGCGATGCGATTTTCGGTGCCGGCCAATTCGTCCTGCAGGCGCAGGAAGTTTTCGTTCGACTTCAGCTGGGGATAGTTCTCCACAATCGCCAGCAGTCGGCCCAGGGCGCCGTCCAGTTGCTGGTTGGCGGCAATCTTGTCCGTGGGATTGCCGGCGGAGAGCAGCGCTGATCGCGCTTTTGCAATGTCGCCAAAGACAGTCTGCTCCTGCTGCGCGATACCTTTCACAGTTGCGACCAGGTTGGGAATCAGGTCGGCGCGGCGTTGTAGCACGATGTCCACCTGCGACCAGGAGGCCTTCACAGCCTCGTTCTTGGTCACCAGGGTGTTGCGGACGCCGACGTATTGTCCGAAGGCTACGAAAGCAATCAGTGCCAGAATCGCGATCACGATCAGAACTTTGACCATACTTCCTCCTGAATCAAATAGTCACAGAAACGGTCAGACCTCGCCCACATGGTCATTTGCCATTTGTCATTTATCCTTCTCCAGCATTCTATCGACTGCGGCGGTTACGTGCTGAACGGCCGCCAGGTAGCGGGTGAAAACGTCTTTGGCGTCGAGCTGTTTGCGGTCCGTCTTGTGGTCGCGGATATCCAGCAATTGCAGGAACGCCGAAGGCTCGAACGGAATGCGGGTGGCGAGAATCTGGATGGCTTCGCGCTTGGAATGGGGAGCCGCGTCGCCCAGCGCCAGCAGCGCGTGCCGGAACAAAGTCGCGAATGCCGACACCGAGCCCAGAAGCAGCTGCCAGAAGGCGCGCTCGTTGTCTCCGGTCTCCAGCAGGCGTTGCCGCAGCAGGATCAGCTTCTCTCGGAGTTCATACTCCAGCTGCGCCCGATGCTGCTGCATAGGAATCTGCAAGGGCGTCAGCAAGTTCGTCGCCGAAGAGCACGCGGTGGTGATGCTGCATATCGAGCAGCTCGATCGAGAACACGTCGGTGGAGTGCTCCAGTTCTTCCTGAGTCATCACCAGCGGCGCGGGATGTTTCTGGCGGTGCCACCAGTCCACCACCGGCGCGATGGCGGAAAGCTTGGAGAAAGAACTCTCGCGCAGAATGCAGAGCAGGTTCAGGTTGGAGAATTCGGTCTGATATTCTCCGGTCGCGGCTGAACCGTAGAGGATGATGCTCTGCAGGTTCTGTCCCGCGGCTTGTTTCATGCGGCTGACGAATTCGTCGATCTGTTTTTCTGCGACCATTCCCGAAACCTCCCGCTTTTCGCGCCGATACACTGCTGCCTAATGGAGGACGGGCGTTCCGCCCGTCCTTCCTCGCCCCCAAGAACGATAGCCCACGCGCCGAGGGCAAGCCTGCCCCGAGCGAAGCCGAGGGGATGCCATCGGGACAGCCGGACGGACGCCGGCGCTACAAAACCCGCTACCGACTACCAGCTGCCGCTGGCGCCGCCGCCGCCCGAACTGCCTCCGCCGAATCCTCCAAAGCCGCCGCCCCCGCCTCCGAAGCCTCCACCGCCGCTGTAGCCGCCTCCCCCGTAGCCTCCTCCGCCTCCCCCGAACAGAAGGAAGTAGAACAGGAGCTTGCGCAGCGGAGTCAACAGCACGATCAGGAGAATTACGCCAAGAATGAGCAGCTGTTTTCCGGACAGCTTGTGGCTGGGCCCTGGGCGCGGCCGGGAGCTGTGGACGGGCTCCCGTCAGTTCTATGCCGGCATCCTGCGCGATGACATCGGCGACCCTCGAGGTCATCAGCGATACTGCGCCGTTGTAGTCATTCTGCCGGAGCAGCGGGACGGCCTCGCGGCCAATGGCTCCAACCTTGCCGTCGGGCAGAATCGGCTCCAGGCCGTAGCCGACTTCGATGCGGTATTTCCGGTCCTGCACCGCCAGCAGGATCAGGACTCCGTGGTCGGTGGCCTTGCTGCCGATGCCCCACTGCTTGTACAGGGCGACGGCGTAGCTCTCTATGTCCGAACCGTCCAGGGAATTTATCGTGACCACGGCAATCTGTGCGTGCGCTTTCTGGTCGAGCTGCTGGCAGATGTTGTCCAGTTGCGCGATGGTGGTCGGGTCCAGAACGTGGGCGAAATCGTTGACGTAGTCGGTGGGACGCAGCTGGGAGACGGGCTCTGCAGAAAGCAACAGCGGGAGCGCCAGCAGGACGATGGCGACGCGGATCGACTGCAGAAACCTCATTCGTGCGTGATTGTATAGGAAATCTAGTCGAGCCTCGCTCGACCACATGAGCGGCCTGCCCTGAGCGAAGTTGAAGCGCTGGCGTCTAAATTGTGCGCAGGAATTCTACGATCTGGGATTCTGCCCAGCGGCCGTCACTACTGCCGTTGGGTTTGGCAAGATAAGAGCAGTGGCCGCCGTCTTCGGTCTCGACAAATGTGATGTGGGGATTGTCGAGGATCTTCCGGCGGGTTTCGGGAAGGATGCGAATGAAAGGATCGTTGGCCGCGTTAAGGATGAATGTGGGCACTGGCGATGCGGTCAATCACATGCGCGGCCGCCGAGCGGTCATAGTAATCGTCGGCGCCGGCAAAGCCGCAATAGAACGCCGTGATCCGGTCGTCAAACTCGCGCAGGCTGCGGATACCACGGAGGCGCGAAGTGTCGAACGCGCCGGGAAACAATCGGGCCTTGGTCCGCAGCCGCCGGGCCAGGTTCCACAGGAAATATTGTTCATACAGACGGTTGCTGCGCAAATGCAGAGCGTCCGCCGAGGCCGCGAGGTTGACCGCCGGACAGACCGCCGCCACCGCGCGGAATTGCGGCGGACCTGCGCTCCCCCATTCGCCCGCCAGTTTCAGCACCAGGTTTCCGCCCATGGAATATCCGGCCAGGGCAAAACGGGAGATGCGGTCCTGCTCGATCAGATTTTGCGCCACGGCGGCGACATCCTGAGAGCGGCCAGAGTGGTAGAGCGTCGGAGCCAGACCTTCGGTGCCGCCGCAATTACGCTGATTCATTCGGACGACATTCATGCCCGCGGCCAGGCCCTTGGCGGCAATCCCCTGCATGTAGGTGGAATCGCTCGAGCCTTCGAGGCCGTGGACGATGATGATCGTCAGGGCATTCTGCCGGTCGCTTTGCCAGTGGCAATGGACCAGAACCTGGACGCCAGGTTCGACCTCGATATGGCGTGCCTCGGACGGTGGCAGAGGCGATGCGGCGGGAGAGGAAGAAGCTGGCCAGGGTCTGCCGATGTCCGCCGCTAAGGCCGCGCCGCGATACGAACGTCGGCAATTTCGTTTGCACAGTCTCCACTGCTTGATTTTAAATGGGTATGGCTTTAAATGGTGCTGGCGGCGCAGGCTGCCGGCCGAGGAGTGCCAACGATGCCTATTTTCGAGTACATCTGCAAGGAATGCGATCACCAGTTTGAAGCGCTGGTGTATGGCCAGCAGAAGGCGGAGTGTCCCAAGTGCCACGGCAGCAAGCTGGCGCCGCAGCTTTCGGTGTTTGCCGTCAGCGCCAAGGGAAGCCCGCACCACCGCACTTTCTACGGGCGCCTGTGGCTCCTGCGGCGATCCGCGCGGGCCGGGATCTTGCTCGCTTCCCAATATGAACTAAGGGTCGATTGGACGTTCCGTCTATCCCTATGAACAGGCATCAGTTAGCTACGTGACCAGGGGCACCAGTCCTGACGTGACCCCGGTAAGTTTTCTTCTCCCGCCCTCCCCCATACCATCCTCGTCAGCACCGAGCCTTGAAGCATGGAGCTTCGAAGCCTCCAAGGAGCACGGCAATGGATCGTCGTCGCAATTCTCGGGTCACAGCGCGTTTGCCGGTTCGAATCTGGGGCGTGGACGCACATGACCTGCCCTTCATGCAGTTGGCCAGCGTCAAGAACCTGAGCAGCACGGGCGCGGTCATTCAGGGTATGCGCCGCCAGATCAAGCCTGGAGAGATCCTGGAAGTGCAGTCGGACGAGGAAAAAGCCCGGTTCCGGGTGATCTGGACCGGCATGCAGGGCACGCAGAGCGCAGGCGAACTCGGCTTGCAGAGACTGGCTTCCGAACCCTGCCTCTGGGGTGTGGCTTTGGGTTGCTACAGCGAGCTCGTAGCCGAAGGCTAAACGAGGACGGGCGTTCCTCCCGTCTTGCCGGGGGCGTGCCGTAGGCACGCCTGAAGCGAAACCCCGTCTCCGCGGGTTGGTTTCTTTCTGGCGAGTTCCCCGGCGTTGAAACGTCGGGCTACTATCCGGCGTCCCTCCGGGACGCTGCAGGCCTTCAGGGCCTTTCGCGTTGCTCCATAATTTGCAGACCGTCTACGCTTCTACTATGCTGCCCAATTCGTGACATCCTCGTATTGTCGTATCGTCGACTGCAAAATCACTGGAGAACGAATGGTACGGACTATTCTGGCTGTGATGTTTTGCTTGGCGTTTTGCGTCCGCGGTTAAGGCCCAGTCACAGTCTCTGAACCTCATGCCCCTGCCGGCCAAAGTGCAGATGGGCAGCGGCCAGCTTGCTGATCGACCCAAACTTTTCGGTCTCGATCGCCGGCCATCACGAGGCGCGGCTGGATCGTGCTGTCGAGATTTTCCTCGCCCAACTCCGCCGGCAAACTGGAATGCCGCCCATCGACATGAAGGTCGACGGATTCCCCGACCGCCACTCTCGTCATTCAGGCGGCGGGCGGAACCAAAGCGGTGCAGGAGTTGGGTGAAGATGAATCGTACCGCCTCGACATTAGCAACTCCGGCGCCCGGCTGAACGCGCCGACCACGCTTGGCGTCATGCGCGGGACTGCAGACTTTCCTGCAATTGGTGCAGACGACGAGCGCTGGCTTTGCCGTGCCCGCAGTTTCCGATCGAAGACAGCCCGCGCTTTCCCTGGCGGGGATTGATGATTGATGTTGGCCGCCACTTTATCCCGCTCGACGTTCTGAAGCGCAACCTGGACGGCATGGCGGCGGTGAAGCTGAACGTGTTTCACTGGCATCTCTCGGAAAACCAGGGCTTCCGCATCGAAAGCAAGAAATTTCCCAAGCTGCAGGGCATGGGTTCGGATGGCCTCTACTACACGCAGGATGAAGTCCGCGGCGTCATCGCGTATGCGCGCGAGCGCGGCATTCGCGTGGTGCCGGAATTCGATATGCCGGGACACGCCACCGCCTGGTTCGTTGGTTATCCCGAACTGGCCAGCGGCCGGGGCCGTACCAGATCGAGCGCCAGTGGGGCGTTTTCGATCCCGCCATGGATCCCACCCGGGAAGAAACTTACAAGTTTCTCGACGCGTTTATCGGCGAGATGGCGGGGCTTTTTCCCGACCAGTTTTTTCATATCGGGGGCGACGAAGTGAACGGCAAGGAGTGGGATGCGAATCCCAAGATCCAGGCCTTCATGCGCGCCCATGGCCTGAAAGACAACAATGACCTGCAGGCATACTTCAACCAGCGCGTGCAGAAAATCGTGGCCAAACACGGCAAGACCATGCTCGGCTGGGATGAAATTCTTCGCCCCGATCTGCCCAAGAGCATCGTGATTCAGTCGTGGCGCGGGCCGGACTCTCTGGCCCAGGCCGCGAAGCAGGGATATCGCGGATTGCTGTCGTCTGGTTTTTACGTTGACCTGATGTGGTCAGCGGAACGGCATTACGCGACCGAACCACTGAGTGGCGCCGCTGCCAGCCTGACGCCGGAAGAGCAAAAGCGCATTCTGGGCGGCGAGGCTTGCATGTGGGCCGAGTACGTTTCGCCGGAAAATATTGACTCCCGCATCTGGCCGCGCACCGCGGCCATCGCCGAAAGATTATGGTCGCCGCAGGAGGTGCGCGATGTGAACTCGATGTACCAGCGCCTGGCAATAGTGAGTTCATGGATGGACGGGCTCGGCCTGACGCACAATTCGAGTTACGCACCCATGCTCCGGCGCATTGCCGGGACAAACGACATCGCAGCCCTCAAAGTTCTGGCCGATGTGCTCGAGCCGGTGAAAGACTACACCCGGGAAGAAACCGCGCCGGCACCCGCGACCAGCGCTTCGCCGCTGAATCGCGTCGTGGATGCGGTGCGTCCGGAAAGCGCTACGGCAAGACAGTTTGCCGATGCCGTAAACGAACTACTGGGCGACGCGGCCAAGCCGGGTTCGGAGGCGCGGGTCAGAAACTTGCTCAACCGCTGGCGCGACAACCAGGTCGAACTTCAGCGCCCGAGTTTGAAAGATCCTTGCTGCTCAAGGAGGTCGCCCCTATCTCGCAGAACCTCTCGGCGCTCGGCAGCTGCGGGACTGACCGCTCTGGACTATCTCGACCGTGGCGAACCCGCCCCGACCGCGTGGGTGACCGCGCAACTGGCTATGGTCGAGCAGGCCGAAAAGCCGCAGGCCCAATTGCTGATCATGGTGGCCCCGTCGGTCGGGAAGTTGATTCACGCCAGCGCCGGTCCGGCTGCGTCTTCCTCATCATCCGCAAAAGTAGGTGTACTCTGAAGCTTGGCGAGGTGGGCAGTGGTATCAGCAAAGGATGTTAGCCAGACAGCGTTCGTAAGTCACGACGATTTCACCTCGAAGCCGGAATCCTGGCCCGCTCTGCCGCTCCAAGAGCCTGGCAGGACACCTACGCCACGCTTCACATGTGGACCCAGATCGTGGGCAAGGTCCGCCTGGCGCAGAGTCCGCTGATCAATCATTGGTGGGAAGTGCCGCTCTACATCAGCGCGCGCGGGCTTACTACTTCCGCCATTCCCTACCGCGACGGCATCTTCGAAGTGGAATTCGATTTTCTCGATCACAACCTGGTCATTCAGACCAGTCAAGGTCAAAGCAGGACCATTCCACTTGCGCCGCGCTCGGTGGCTGATTTCTACAAAGAGTTCATGGCGGCGCTGGCTTCGCTCGGCATCGATGTGAAGATCTGGCACATGCCAGTCGAGATTCCCAACCCGATCGCCTTTGATCGCGATACTCAGCATGCATCCTATGATCGCGAATACGTGACCCGGTTCTGGCGGATCCTGCTGGTGGTGGACAGCGTCTTCCAGGAATTCCGCTCACGCTTCATCGGCAAGAACAGCCCGGTGCATTTCTTCTGGGGAAGCTTCGACCTGTGCGTCACGCGCTTTTCCGGACGGCGCGCTCCGGAGCGCGAAGGAGCCGACGTGATCACGCGCGAAGCTTACTCGCATGAAGTGATCAGCGCAGGATTCTGGCCGGGTGGCGGTGAAGATCAAAGGACCGGCGTTCTACGCTTACGCCGCACCGGAGCCCGCCGGCTACGGGCAGAGTGCGGTTCGTCCTGGCAAGGCGTTTTATAATCCGCAGATGAAAGAATTTTTCCTGATGTACGACGATGTTCGTCTGCATCCTTCGCCCAGATCTGCGCTGCTCGAATTTCTGCAAAGCACGTATGAAGCTGGCGCCAACCTGGCGAAAGTGGGAACGGGCGGAGCTGGAACGAACGGCGTAGGGTTGGTTTTCCTCGCAGGGACCTCAGGATTTCGCAACACTTATAGAACATGAAATGGTTTAAACCTCCTTGCGACGATTGTTCAAGGTGCGCTTTGTCCTTGAGCTGGCTCTGCTTGGCCTTCCGTTACCTGTCCAAGGTTACCTAGCGGGTCCTATGATGAAACGTCTCTCATTCGACTATGGCGACCCCGACTCTCGATCCCAAGACCAGCGACACGGTCCAGGCACTGGTGCAACTTCTCCGCTCGCGCTCGTCGGAGGAGATCCGGCAGCGCATGTACGACAACCCGCCGGGAAGTCCGTGGTGGGCTGCGTGCAAGACCGAGCTTGATCTGCGGAATAGCGAGCGGGCGGCAACCGCGCTGGTCGATACCTCGCGCGTGCTGGACAAACTTCGCAGCGCCACCGATCACCTCGACGAACTCACCGGAAAACTGGTGCAAGCGACGACCGACATGGCCGAAGTGGTGAAGAGCGTGCGCGAATCCGGCAGGCGGATGGAAATTGCAACCTATGTGATCGTCGGATTGACCATCGTCCAGCTGTTCTATATAGCCTTCCAGTTTTCCGCCAAGCATTAGAGCGCCGTCCTCCATCTTGAGAAATGTGGTCGCCGGCGGCTCGCCCGCGATGTGATCACGATGAGCGCATCTGCTCTTTGCCCAATACCCCAGCCTCCGTTACCATAGCCGCCGTGGCCAACTACATCGGCGCCATCGATCAGGGCACAACCAGCACGCGCTTCTGTGTGTTTGACGCAGCCGGCAAGACCGTGGCGATCGCGCAAAAAGAGCACCAGCAAATCTATCCGCAGCCGGGATGGGTCGAGCACGATCCCGAGGAAATCTGGCAGGCCACGCAGGATGTGATTGCGCAGGCTCTGCAGCAGGGGAAACTTCGCGCCGCCGACCTGGCGGCGATCGGCATTACCAACCAGCGCGAAACCACCGTGCTATGGAACCGGAAAACCGGCAAGCCCGTGGCCAATGCGCTGGTCTGGCAGGACACCCGGGTGGATGACTACGTCGCTGAGCTCTCCCGCGAAGGCGGAGCCGACCGCTTTCGAGCGCAAGACCGGGCTTCCGCTCAGCACGTACTTCAGCAGTTTGAAAATCCGCTGGCTGCTCGACCATGTGCCAGGCGTCCGAAAACAAGCTGAGGCCGGCGAAGTAATTTTCGGCAACATCGATTCCTTTCTAACCTGGCACCTCACCGGCGGCCCTGACGGCGGACTTCACATCACCGACGTCACCAATGCCAGCCGCACCCAGCTCATGGATCTCGACACGCTTTCCTGGGACGAGGAGTTGCTGGATGCATTCGGCATTCCGAAAGCGATGTTGCCACGCATCTGCTCGAGCGGCGAAGCTTACGGGACAGTGAAAGTCGGCGCCGCGAAGGGAGTCGCGATTGCCGGAATTCTGGGCGATCAGCAGGCAGCGCTGGTTGGCCAGACCTGCTTCAAATCCGGCGAAGCCAAGAACACCTACGGCACGGGCTGCTTCCTGCTGATGAATACGGGGGAACGCGCCGTGCGTTCCGAACTGCGGACTGCTTACCACCGTCGCCTACAAGTTCGGCAAAGAGCCGGCACGATATGCGCTCGAGGGCAGCATCGCCATCACCGGCGCGCTGGTGCAGTGGATGCGCGACAATCTGGGGCTGATCGGCGCGAGTCCCGAGATTGAAACCCTGGCACGCACGGTGGAGGACAACGGCGGCGTATATTTTGTGCCGGCATTCTCCGGTCTCTACGCGCCTTACTGGAAGCACAATGCCCGCGGCGTGATCGCCGGCCTGACCCGTTACGTCAACAAAGGACACCTGGCGCGCGCCGTGCTCGAAGCCACCGCATTCCAGACCCGAGAGGTGGTCGAAGCCATGGAGCAGGATTCCGGCATCGCTCTGGACGTCCTGCGCGTGGACGGAGGCATGGTGGACAACGCGCTTCTGATGCAGTTCCAGGCCGATATCCTGAACCGGCCAGTGGTAAGCCTCTGATCAAAGAGACCACGTCGCTGGGGGCAGCCTACGCGGCCGGCCTGGCGGTTGGTTTTTACAAGAACACAGACGATCTGCGGGCGAGGTGGTCCGTGGGGCAAACCTGGAATCCGAGTCTGGACGAACCGAAGCGGGCCGAGATGTACCGGCTATGGAAGAAGGCTGTGACCCGTTCGTTTGATTGGACCGAATAGGCTTCCGTATAGGGCTGTTGAACTCTTAGCTACTGTCCTCGCCCACCTTAAGCACCGCTAGAAACGCTTCCTGCGGAATATCCACGCGCCCGATGCGCTTCATGCGCCGCTTGCCTTCTTTTTGCTTTTCCAGCAGCTTGCGTTTTCGCGAGATGTCGCCGCCGTAGCACTTGGCGATGACGTTCTTGCGGATGGCCGAGACTGTTTCGCGGGCGATGATCTTCGATCCGATCGAGGCCTGGATCGCGACTTCAAACATCTGCCGGGGAATCAGTTCGCGCATTTTCGAAACCAGCAGCTTCCCGCGTTCGTAGGCAAAGTCGCGATGCACAATGATGGACAGCGCGTCCACCGGTTCGCCCGCGACCAGAATGTCGAGTTTCACCATGGGCGATTCCCAATAATCCGCGAGGTGATAGTCGAGCGAAGCGTAGCCGCGGGAGACGGACTTCAGCCGGTCGTAGAAATCGAGCACGATTTCGTTCAGCGGCAGTTCGTAGTGCAGCATCACGCGCGACGAACTCACGTATTCAAACGTCTTTTGCTTGCCGCGCTTGTCTTCGACCAGCTTCAGGATTCCGCCCACGTATTCTTCGTTGGTGAGGATGGTCGCCAGGATCACCGGTTCCTCGACTTTGGCAATTTCGCTCGGGTCCGGCCAGCGCGAGGGATTGTCAACTTCGATTAACGTGCCGTCGGTTTTGGTGATCTTGTAGCGCACGCCCGGGGCGGTGGTGATCAGCTCCAGATTGAACTCGCGCTCCAGGCGTTCCTGGATGATCTCCATGTGGAGCAGGCCGAGGAAGCCGCAGCGGAAGCCGAAGCCCAGCGCGACCGAACTCTCGGGCTCGAAGAAGAACGACGAATCGTTGAGGCGCAGTTTTTCCAGGGCTTCGCGAAGTTGGGTGTGTTCGTGCGCGTCCACGGTGTAGAGCCCGGCGAAGACCATGGGCTTGATTTCTTCGAAACCAGGCAGCGGCTCGATCGCGGGATTGGCCTCGTCGGTAATGGTGTCGCCGATTTTCGTGTCGGCCACAGTCTTGCTGTTGGCCATCAGGAATCCGACTTCGCCCGCCCGCAGTTCATCCACCTCCACCGGTTTGGGGGTGAGGACGCCGAGGGTCTCCACTTCCAGCACGCGTCCATTCCACATCAGGCGGATCTTTTGTCCCTTGCGGATGGTGCCTTCGAAGACTCGCGTCAGCACGATCACGCCGCGGTAGGGATCAAACCAGGAGTCGAAAATCAGCGCCTGCAGCCGGTTGTCCGGATTGCCCTTGGGCGGGGGCACGCGCTTGACGATGGCTTCCAGAACGTCGGGCACGCCCTGGCCGGTCTTGGCGCTGATCAGCACGGCGTCGGAGGCGTCGAGACCGACCGCGCCTTCGATCATCTCCTTGGTGCGCTCGACATCGGCGCTGGGCAGGTCAATCTTGTTGATGACCGGAATAATTTCGAGGCGGTTGTTGATGGCGAGATAGGCGTTGGCCAGCGTCTGCGCTTCCACGCCCTGCGAGGCGTCCACCACCAGCAGCGCGCCTTCGCAGGACGCCAGCGAGCGCGAGACTTCGTAGGAAAAATCCACGTGGCCCGGCGTGTCGATCAGGTTGAGCTGGTAGAGTGTGGCCGTCCTGCGCGGTGTACATCATGCGGACGGCGTGCGCCTTGATGGTGATGCCGCGCTCCCGCTCCAGGTCCATGGAGTCGAGCACCTGGGCCTGCATCTCGCGCGCGGTCAGCGATCCGGTCAACTCCAGCAGGCGGTCCGCCAGCGTGGATTTGCCGTGATCGATGTGGGCAATGATCGCAAAATTGCGAAGAAAGGCGGCGTCCATGGGTGCGGCGGTCAATATTTGATTCTAACAGGGCGGACGCCGGACCTCGGACCTCCGGGGGTCCGATATAAAATTAGACCTAGAACCCCAACATGGTCACTGGCCCGTTCCTTGCGATCGATCATGTCCAACTCGCCATGCCTCCGGGCGGGGAAGATACGGCGCGCCGGTTTTACCGCGATTTGCTTGGCATGGCCGAGATTCCCAAGCCACCTGAACTCGCTAAGCGTGGAGGATGCTGGTTCGAAAGTGGTGAAGTGCAAATTCATCTCGGCGTGGAGAAGGATTTTCGCCCTGCGAAGAAGGCGCATCCCGCTTTGCGTTGCCGTGACTACGCAGCTTTCCTGGTGCGCCTGTCCGAGGCGGCAGTGAAAATTGCTGAAGTGGGCGACATTCCCGGAGTCCGCCGCTGTCATATTCACGATCCATTTGGCAATCGCATCGAGCTCATTGACGCGTGACGGAGACTTCCATGCTCGTGCTCGCTTCGGCTTCTCCGCGCCGCCAGGAATTGCTGCGCAATGCGGGCATTCCGTTCACGGTGTGCCCCGCCAACATTCCTGAAATACCGCTAGCCGGGAGAGAGCCCGCGCGCTTGCGCGGAACGCCTGGCGCGGGAGAAGGCCCAGCGCCGTACTCCGCCAGCAACCCGACAAGCTTGTTCTGGGAGCCGACACGATTGTCGTCGTCGATAGGCGAGATTCTCGGCAAACCTCGCGACGAAGCCGACGCGAGGCGCATGCTGCGTCTGCTTTCCGGACGAACTCATCAGGTCATCACCGGAGTTTGCCTCGTGGGGCCGGCACTGAGAACCGAGAACCAGAAACTGGAAACTGGTTTTGAAGACACACGCTCCGAAACCACGCTGGTGACGATGACCACGCTCAGCGACGAAGATATTCATTCGTACATCGCAACCGGCGAACCCATGGACAAAGCCGGCGCCTACGCCATCCAAGGCATGGCATCGCGTTGGATTCCGCGCATTGACGGCGATTATTTCAACGTGGTGGGTTTACCGGTGGCGCTGGTGCACAGGATGCTGCAGGAGCATGGGCTTTGAGCGAGAGAAATTCGGACCGGCTCGGGAAAGCGCTCGGCGCTGCCTAGGTCTTCTTGTCCGGGTCCTGTTCGCCGTCTTTTACCGCTGACTTGAAGTTCTTGATGCCCTCGCCCAGGCCCTTGCCCAGATCGGCCAGCTTGCTTGGTCCGAAGATCAGAAGCGCAATGGCCAAAAGCACCAGAATTTCCGGCAACCCCAATTTTCCAGGCATGTGAAACCTCCCTAACGGGTTTGCCAAGCGCTCAGCTGAGAGTTGGCGAGGAACCCTGTGGAAATTCTAGGCTACCTGGTGGCCTTAGTCAAAGTATGCGTCGCGCCTGTCATGTGGGGCGGACGCCCCCGGCCCGCCGCCCTTGACTTTGATCCTCAAGCTGTTGCCGTCGCGGAAGCGCGGGCGGGTCGCCCGCGCCCACATTAAGCGCGCTCGATCAGTTCCGCCAGCAGCGTTGCCCGGCGCGGCAATTCGGAAATTATGATGGACTCGTGAGTGGCGTGGGCGCCTTCTCCAACCCCTCCCAGGCCATCCAGCGTGGGGATTCCCAGGCTGGCGGTGAAGTTTCCGTCCGAGCCGCCGCCGACGGCTGCTTCTTCCAGCTTCCAGCCAAGCTGCTTTCGCAATCTCCGAGGCTTTCTTGTACAGCATGGCGACGCCAGCGCTCCGTTCCATCGGCGGACGGTTTACGCCTCCCGTGATTTCCAGCTTGCATTTGCGATTGAAGGGTTTGAGCGCTCTTCAGCTGGCGGTCGATTGCCGCCGCGTCTTTCATGCGCGCCACGCGGACATCGAGAGAAGCGGTGGCCTGCGCGGGAATCACGTTTGTCCGGGTGCCTCCGGAGACCAGGCCCACGTTCAGCGTGAGGCCGCGCTTCAGGTCCACCAGTTTGGAGATGGCTGTGATTTGCTTTGCCATTTCAACAATCGCGCTCTCGCCTTTGTCGAAATCCAGGCCGGAGTGAGCCGCCTTTCCCGTCACCTTGATGGTGTATTCGCCGACGCCTTTGCGGGCGGTCTTCACCGCGCCCTTCGATTCCGTAGGAGGGTTCCAGCACCAGCACGGCTGCGGATTTTCTGGCCAGGCTTTCGGTGATGCGGCGGGAAGACTCGCTTCCCACTTCTTCGTCCGAGACCAGAAGCACGGTGACCGGCCGCGGCAGGCTGTCGCCGTGCCACGTGCGTAGTCCTTCAAGCGCATGCAGGATGAGCGCAATGCCCGACTTCATATCGAGCGCGCCCGGCCCCCAGAGCCGTCCGTCGGCCACGCGGCAGGGCATGGTGGAGAGCGTTCCCATGGGATACACCGTGTCGATGTGGCCCAGCAGCAGCACGCGGCTTGCCGCTGCGCGCGCCGGAGAAGTCCACTTGCAGGTGGTCGCCGAAGTTCGGGACGCGATGGAATTTTGCATGGCCGCCGATTTTCTCGAAGCGGCCGGCCAGAAGGGCGCCCAGTTGGTCCACTGCCGGTTTGTTGTCGCTGGGTGATTCGATTTCTACCAACTGGCGGATGGTTTCGGTGATGGCGTCTTTCCGCTCGGTAAAGAAGCGCAGTCGATTGGCGGTTTCGGTGGGGGCGGGCTGAGGCCGGATGATTGCGGCTTCTTCAGGACCTTCTTCATATGGCATTCTCTGCGTGGCTCAACTCGAAACATTTCCATTACCGGGGAGTCATCCTGAGGGACTTCAGTCCCGAAGGATCTGGCGCGCATCGGCCCATAGGAGCCAGGGCGAACGGTGTATCTGCTTCACGCAAGATCCTTCACGGCCTGAAGGCCGTTCAGGATGACGCCTATCGGCGAGGAGACAAGTCTCAGACTGAGCCACTACCCTATTCTCGCAGTATTCCGTCGCTGAGTCGCGGTACAGTATAATCTTCGCTCCTGACCAGCGACAGCCTGACGAGAGAAAATGACCGACACCGCTCACCCAGCGACCGCATCCCCGGCGCCGGAAAAGACCACGCTGGACATTGTCGATATTTTCCACATCCTGCCGCACCGCTTTCCCTTTCTGCTGATCGACCGCGTGATTGAGATCCAGCGCAAGCAGCGCATCGTGGCCATCAAGAATGTGACGATTAACGAGCCCTTCTTTGCCGGGCACTTTCCCAATCTGCCCATCATGCCGGGGGTACTGATTGTGGAAGCCATCGCCCAGGCCGGCGGGGCGCTGTTGCTGACTGAAGTGGAAGACCGGAAGGACAAACTCATCATGTTCACCGGAATCGAGCGGGCGAAATTCCGCCGGCCCGGTGGTGCCCGGCGACCAGTTGCGCATCGAGGTTGAGCTGAAGAACTGGCGCGCGCGGCCGAGCATGATCGCCGTCCGCATGGAGGGAATGGTTTACGTAGGCGCCAGGCGGGTGGCCGAGGCCGTCGTCAGCTGCCAACTGGTGGACACCGCCCGCGGGCGTGGCGGGTCAGATGGCGCCGGCCGAGACGGACGAACCGGAATAAGCTCCCGTATGGCGAAACGTCCGCAGCCAACCAGTGCATGCGCCGCCTGATTCCACCGGCGAAAACTTCCGCGCGCGTTCATCCCACCGCCATCATCGATCCCCGCGCGAAAGTTCATCCCTCCTGCAAGATCGGTCCCTATTGCGTGATCGGGCCGGAAGTCGAAATGGGCGAAGGCTGCCATCTGGTTTCGCACGTCACCATCGAGGGACCGACGAAAATCGGCTCGGACAACGGGTTCTTTCCCTTCTGTTCGATCGGCATGGCGCCGCAGGACATCACTTACGCCGGCGAACCCACCCGGCTCGAGATCGGCGACCACAACGAGATTCGCGAGTTTGTCACCATCAACCGGGGCACGGTCAAGGGCGGCGGAGTGACCCGCGTGGGCAGTCACACGCTGGTCATGGCCTACACTCACATCGCGCACGATTGCGTCATCGGCGACCACGTCATCCTGGCCAATGCCGCAACTCTGGGCGGTCACATCACGGTCGGAGAGTGGGCGGTGGTGGGCGCGCTGTGCCCGGTCCATCACTTCGTGCGCATCGGGGCGCACTCATTTATCGGCGGCGGCACGACCATCACCCGGGACGTGCTGCCGTTTTCGAAGACGGCGGCGGCGCGCGACACCCATGCTTACGGACTCAACGCCGTGGGCCTGGAGCGGCGCGGCTTCAGCAAGGAACGCATTCGCAAGATTCACCACGCCTACAAGCTGCTGCTGGCGTCGAAGCTCAATACCTCGCAGGCGCTGGAGCGCTTGAAGTCCGAACCCGACCGCGGGGAAGATGTGGACATGCTGATAAGATTCATCGAAGCGTCGGAACGCGGCGTGATCAAGTAGGCTGGCCGGCGTCGAATCGAAGTTTCTAGCAGATCGGCCAGAGTCCGGGACACATTTTCTCGTCGTGGAGAACGTGAAAGATTGTCCATTCGTCGAGAACGTCAACCGCGGGGTCTTTCGTCAGTTGCGCGTTGATCATGGCCCGGACCAGTTTCTCGACGTTGCTCTGGGCTTCGGCTTTGCGTTCGGTGAATTCGTACAAACTGACTTTGTGGGCTTCGAGGCCCGCTTTGAGCAGGGCCTTGAAACCACTTTCGCACTGGAGCGAGAACTTGAAGCGATGCCTGCGCCGCCGCCCGTACTGCTGCCCCCCACATGTGTCCTGACGGGTGCTGGATGATGGACGGAGTCTCAGCCATAAGATTGTCCCGGATGAAAGATTGTGCTACGTGATCGCGAAGCATAAGCAAGCATTGTCCGACTTCGTGCTCTATTCGAGAGTCATCCTGAGCTTGCGAAGGATCTGGCGCGCAGTGGATGTGCAGTGCCGCCTTTGTCATCCTGAGCGGAGTAGAAAGTTCGCTTTGCGAACTTTCTGCGGAGTCGAAGGACCCCTGCCTGGCCTCGGATGCGTGAGCTATAGGGGTCCTTCGACTCCGGGAATGTTTCGCAAGCGAAACATTCCGCTCCGCTCAGGATGACACGCTGAAGAGCGTACAGCCAGATCTTTCGGGACTGAAGTCCCTCACGACGACGCCGGTGGTTTTGTTTTGCATCCAGCGCTGAGAAAACGTCTTAATCATGCCGGAGCGAATCGGTCTCATCGCCGGAAACGGAAGCTTTCCCCTTGCTGGTGCTGGACGCCGCGCGCGCCCAGGGGTTCGACGTCATTGTCGCCGCCATCAAGGAAGAAGCGTTTCCGGAAATTGAGCAGCACGGGGCCGCGGCGGTGCACTGGCTCTCGCTGGGCGAGTTGTCCCGGCTGATCGAAACTTTTCAGCGGGAAGGCGTGCGCCGCGCCATCATGGCGGGACAGGTAAAGCACAAGCAGATTTTCTCCAGCATCCGTCCCGACTGGAAGCTGGCCAAGCTGCTGCTGTCGCTGGGCACGCGAAACACCGACTCGCTGCTGGGCGCGGTCGCCCAGACGCTGGCCGAGGAGGGCATCACGCTGGAGAATTCAACCTCGTTCCTGGAGCCGTTGCTGGCCAAGGCAGGCGTGCTTACCAAGGCGGGCGCCGACGCCGCAGGAAAAAAAGAACATCGAATATGGACGCGCCGTGGCCCGCCACCTGGCGCAGTATGATATCGGGCAAACCGTCGTGGTCGCCGAGTCCGCCTGCGTTGCGGTCGAGGCCATGGAGGGCACCGACGCCGCTATCGGGCGCGCCGGCGAAATCATGCGGTCGCTGGCGGGAGAGGCGTCCACGCTCGGTCGCGAGCTCACAGTAGTGAAGATCGCCAAACCGAATCAGGACATGCGTTTTGATGTGCCGGTGGTCGGAGTGAAAACCATCGAAGTGATGCGCCAGGCCGGGGCCACCTGCCTGGCCCTCGATGCCGGGAAAGTGCCTGCTGCTGGATGGGAACGCCGTCATCGTCGCCGCCGATTCGGCTGAGCATCACGATCGTGGCAATCGTTGAATTAATATTGTCATGCCGACCGGAGCGAGCGAGCTGCGTCAGGGACCTGCTTCGTCTGATCGCTAGACGACGTTCTGGAGTCTGCTTCGATGACTGAAACTTTTCGCCTCGCCGATCAAATCCGCCGCGCCTTCGAAGGCAACGCCTGGCACGGCGATTCGATTCTCGAATTGCTGGCCGACGTGAACGCCAAGACGGCGGCCGCCCGTCCGATCAAGGATGCCCACAGCATCTGGGAGATTCTGCTGCATATCGCCGCCTGGGATGACGTGGTCACGCCGCCGAATTGGCGGCACAGCGGTGACGCTCACCGACGAGCAGAATTTTCCCGCCGGTGACGGACACCAGCGAAGCGGCCTGGAGCCAGGCGATCGAATCCACCAAGAACACTCACCACGAACTGATCAAGGCAGTGGCCGCCTTTCCCGATTCACGTCTGGCGGAACAGGTTCCGGGCAAGACCGAGAACTATTACAACTTCTTTTACATGTTCAGCGGCATCGTGCAGCACGAGCTCTATCACGCCGGCCAGATCGCTCTGCTGAAGAAGGCGGCGAAGTGAAACTGCTTTGCGAACTCTGCGCGTACTCTTTGCGTCCTTTGCGGTTAAGACGCTCTGTGACCGCAGAGTTTCGCAAAGGAAACCGCAAAGGTCGCAATGCAGATACGCTGTGATCCCGGAGAATTGAAAAGCTGGCTGACAACTTTATTAACGTCGCGGTGGTCGGCGTGGGCGCCTTCGGACGCAACCACGCCCGCATCTATCACCAGCTGGCGCAGCAGGGCGAAGCGGTCCGCCTGGTGGGCGTGGTGGATCCGGATGTGGCGCGAGCCGACGCCGTGGCCGCGAATTCGGCTGCCGCGCATTCGGCTCGGTCGAGCAACTGGTGACCACGCACAGCGAGGTGCAGGCCGCCTCTGTCGCCGTGCCCACGGTGCGGCACCTGGAGACCGCCCGGGCCCTGATGGAAGCGGGCGTCGATGTGCTGGTCGAAAAGCCGTTGGCCGCTTCGCTGGCCGAGGCCGACGAACTGGTTCGCCTGGCGCAGAGTCTGAATCGGGTCGGCCAGGTCGGGCACCTGGAACGCTTCAATCCGGCGGTCCGCGCCACGGCGCCTCTCATCACCCAGCCCATGTTTTTTGAAGTGCACCGGCTGAGCGTGTTCACTCCACGCTCGCTCGATGTGGACGTCATTCTCGACCTCATGATTCACGATCTCGACGTCGTGCTCTGGCTGGTGAAATCGCCGGTGAAGGAAATCCGCGCGGTGGGTCTGCCCATTCTTTCCGGCAAGGCCGACATCGCCAACGTTCGCCTGGAATTCGAGTCCGGCTGCGTGGCCAATTTCACCGCCAGCCGGGTTTCCACCGAGCGCGTCCGCAAGCTGCGCTTCTTTCAGCCCCGGCAATATGTTTCTCTCGACTACGGCCGCCAGGAGGTGCTCGTCTTCAGCGTGGGCGAGCCGGGCGAGGCGGCGGGAACGCCGTCGGTGAATCCGCAGATCAAGGTGGCCAAGCCGGCGATCGTGGCGGAAGAGCCGTTGCAGGCTGAGCTCAGGTCGTTCCTCGAGGCGGTGCGGACGCGCTCCAAACCGCTGGTCTCATTCGAAGACGGACGGCGCGCCCTCGCGCTGGCGCTCGACATCGTGGCCGCGATCCGGGAGCACGGCAAGAAAGTTCAGCTCGAACACTGCGCTGATGCCTCCCTGCAAGCCGCGTAAGTGCTTGCTGCGCAACGATCCAGCAGGATTTTTCGTTTTACACTTCTTGACAGATCAAGGACAGCGCTTCAGGGTAACCTTTATTGACCAGTCAGGTACAAAGGTAAGTGCCGGGGCGCCCTGGTTTTTCGCAGATATTCGGGAAAGATGCGAGAATAGAAAGATCAGTCGTCGGTCGTCAGACGTCAGTCGTCGGACCTTGTCCTTGGTCAGTCGTTGCTGGCTGCGAGCAGCAGAAGCCTCGGTTTCGGCCAACGACCAACGGACCAACGACGAACACGCGTTTCCGCCCGGCAACCAACGGGTGCAGCAGCCGTCTCTAATGGGATAAGCCAGCAGGTCGATGTCAATCACTGAAATCCCGCCGCGAAACCCCGTCCCAGCAGCGCAACCGCCCACCGCCCCGGGCAGCGATCTCTACGACGCCAGCAGCTGGGAAACCGCTTACCTCGAGATGCACGACGTTCCCGCCCTGCTGATTCAGTTGCAGGACGATCTCTCGCGCTCGCGGCAACGGGAAGCTTTCTGGATTTCGGTGGTCGTCCACCTGGCCATCGTCATCCTGGTGGTCAACTCCACCCGGCTGGAAGGCCTGATGCACAGGCGTTCCGTGATTCTGGTCAATCCGCAAGATCTGATGAAGCAGAAGGAGCTCACCTACCTGGAGCTTCCTCCGGACGAGCAGAAACTCACCAAGCGGCCGGACACCAACAAGATTTCCGACAAAGACCGGATGGCGACCTCGAAGGCCCCGCAACTGGACCGCAAGGAATTGAAGAAGATTCTGGACAGCGCGCGTCCTGGAGCGCCCGGCCCGGGCGCTCCGCCGGCGCAGTCGCAGCCCGCTCCGCCCAACCCGGCGGCGCAGGGCCCGCAGGCGCCGCAGGAACAGCCCTCGCCGCCACCTCCTCCGCCGGACCAGAACCAGGTGGCCCGCCTGCAGACTCCGCCGGCAGGTAAACCCACGCCGAGTTTCAATACCGGCGCGATGTCCGCGGGATCAGCCATCGAGCAGGCGGCCCGCGCGGCGGCGTCGAACCGTGGAGGATATGGTGGCGACGGCGGCGACTATGGACTGGGCCAGGGCAGGCAGGCCGGCGAAGCCATCGGGCCACTGGACGTTCTCAGCGACACCATGGGTGTGGATTTCGGTCCCTACCTGGCGCGGGTGCTGCATGATGTGCGCGAAAACTGGTATCGCATCATCCCCGAGTCGGCGCGCGCGCCGCTCATGAAGAAGGGGAAAGTCTCGATTGAGTTTGCCATCCTGAAGGACGGCCAGGTGGCGGGGTTGCAGATCGTCGGCTCGTCCGGAGACGTGGCGCTCGATCGCGCCGCCTACGGCGGGATCACCGCGTCCAAACCTTTTCCGCCGCTGCCCACCGAGTTCGGCGGCCAATATCTGGCGCTGCGCTTCCACTTCTACTACAACCCGGAAAGATCGGAAATCCAGTAGGGCAGTCGTTCAGTCGTCGGTCTTCAGTCGTCAGCAAATTCAAAGTCTCATTCAACGAAGCTCGCGCTCGCCGACCACCAGAGGCTGATTGGGCTGACGACCGAAGACTGACGACTGATGACTGCCTTCACCAGACTCTGCATCTTTTCTCCCGCACCATCGGGGAGCCTGCCTTGCACTGGAAGGCCTGCTGAAATTCCGGAGTGTTGGAGACTACCCCGTTGGCCCGATATTTGTCGGGTGAGTGCGGGTCGATGGTGGCCTACATGCGTTTGGTTTCGTCGCGGGTGTTGGAACACCAGGCCTGCCCGTAGCCGATGAAGAAGCGCTGCTCGGGAGTGAAGCCGTCAATCGACTCCAGCTTCTGGCCCTGGGTTTCGTTCTTCCAGGCCATGTAGGCCAGCATCAGACCGCCCAGGTCGGCGACATTTTCGCCCATGGTCAGTTCGCCGTTGATCTTGATGTCATCCACGGCGACGTACTGGGAGTACTGGTCCGAGATGCAACTGGCGCGCTGGTCAAACTGCTTGCCATCCTCCGCCGTCCACCAGTCGCGCAGATTGCCTTGCGCGTCGAACTGGCGGCCTTCGTCGTCGAAGCCGTGGGTCAGTTCGTGTCCAATGGTGGCGCCGGTGTCGCCGTAGTTCGGGGCATCGTCCGCGCGGGGATCAAAAAACGGCGGCTGCAGGATGCCCGCCGGAAAATTGATGTCGTTGATCTGCGGATTGTAGTAGGCATTCACCGTGGGCGGGCGTCATGCCCCACTCGCCCCGGTCCACCGGCTTGCCGATTTTTGCGATCTGGCGATTGAACTCAAAGACGCGGGCGCGCAGCACGTTGCCCATGTAGTCGTCGCGCGCGATGGTCAGAGCGCTGTAGTCCCGCCATTTGTCGGGATAGCCGATCTTGTTGGCCAGGGTGTGCAACTTCTCCAGCGCCTGCTGCTTGGTCGCCGGAGACATCCAGGACAGGCCATCGATGTCCTGCTGCATGGCTTCTTCAATCTGCTTCACCATTTTCTGGGCGCGCTGCTTGGCCTCGGGCGGGAAGGCGCGCTGCACGTAGGCCTGGCCCAGGGCTTCACCCAGATCGTTGTCCGCGTAACCCACACAGCGCTTCCAGCGCGGTTCGAGCTCCTGCGCCCCGCCCAGGGTCTTGCCGAAGAAATCGAAATCGGCGTTCACAAATGCCGAGGAGAGATAGGGCGCGTTGGCATGTGACCAGGTGCCAGCGCAGGTAAGCCTTCCAGCTTTCCAGGTCTTCGTTCTTCAGGGTCGAATCCATGGTCTTGAAGAACTCCGGAGCCGTGACATTGAGCGAGCTGCAGCCCCGGTTGGCCGGCCACGGTCAGAAGTATTCCTTCCAGCGGAAGGATGGGCTGAGCGCCTCCAGATCCTGGTGCGTCATCTTGTGGTAAAGCAGTTTGGGATCGCGACGCTCCACCTGGGTCAGCGATCCCTTGGCCAGCGCGGTCTCAATCCGCAGGACGGTTTGGGCTTCGCTGGCCGCGACGCGCCGGCGCATCCCCAGCAGTTCGAAGCATCTTCTGAACATGGGCCACGTAGGCCTGGCGAAGTTCGACGGATTTCGCGTCCGTCTTGAGATAGTAGTCGCGGTCGGGAAGGCCCAGCCCGCCCTGATCCACCTCCGCGATGACCTGGGAGGAGTTCTTGAAGTCCTGGTCAGACTGGAAGTCGAACAGGAACGCCTCAGGCCCGGCATGCCGGCGGCGACCTGGGCAATGTCTCGCTTGGAGCGCATTCGCGCTAATTCGCTCGAGGCCATCTTTCAACGGGCTTGCCCCGGCGGCCTCAACCGTCTTTTCATCCATGCAGGCGGCGTAGTAGTCGCCAATCTTTTGTTTTACCGGGTCGCGGCCCGGGCCGCCCGCCGCCGCTTCTTCGAGAATCTCGCGCAGCAGCACCTTGTTGTCATCCGCCAGCTTCGAGACGGCGCCCCAGCTGGTCTTGTCGGGAGGAATGGGGTTCTTCTTCAGCCAGCCCCCGCACGAGTAGGCGAAAAAGTCGGTGCACGGATCCACACTGGTGTCGAGGGAAGTGACGTCGAGGACCGGAGGATGTGCAGGTCCGCACTCTGCGCGTAGGTGCCCAGCGGTAGCAAGAATCGAGGCCAGGAAAGCCAGTGCGAACGCGATTCGAAACATTACTCTCCTCGCGGACCGGGGGATTTCAGAATTTAGATTGAAGATTTCAGATTGATCGGTCCGGATGGTAGAGCCGATCCTCAATCTAAAACCTGCAATCTGAGTTCTGCCATTCCGCCTCGGTTTCAGACGGTGATACGCAGCTTTGGTGAGCAGGATTCCTGGGCGGCGCGCATTTTGATGGTATCCAGATTCGTAGGCTGGATACGCCAACCGCAGCAGCGTTCTCTCGGAAAACGGCACATACAGAAGCGCGGCCGTCGCGGCAAATGCCGCCCCAAACCCGATCTTTTCAGCCAGCAGAAAAGGGGCCACCGCCCACAACTGGTCCAAGCGCCAGTATGACCGGAAATATCCGCTGAAATTTTGCTCCTAGCCCCTGGTGATCGAAGGCCACCGCCGAGATCAGATAGCAGCGCAGCGGAATACCCACGCCCGCCGTCACCAGCACGGCGACGAAGATGACGCGAGCTCCCCATCCCGGCAAAAACGTGCCCGTGATTCGATCGATTGCGCTCAGACGAAAGAGTGCGCTCACGTAGAAGATCAGATACATCAACTTGAATCAGCCCGAAGAGACCGCGAGTCAGACTGCGACGGGGCAAGGGAACATCGAGATCGCGATGGAAGGCGCTGCCGCGGGCCGGTCCCTTCCGGCCGTCATACGGGCGGAGCATCCTGCGGCTGCGATTTGCGGTCCGCCGGTTGCACCGGAGCCAGAAAGCGATATCCGCGCCGCGCCAGGGTTTCCACGTAGCGCGGGCTGGAAGCCGAGTCTCCCAGGGCCTCCCGCAGCTTGTTTACGGCGGTATTCAGGCTGTGGTCGAAATCCACGAAGGTGTCGGCGGGCCACAACTTCTGGCGAAGGTCCTCGCGCGTGACCACCTCTCCGGCGCGGTCCAAGCAGATAGACCAGGATCTGAAAGGGCTGCTCCTGCAGGCGAATGCGGGCTGCCATTCTTGCGCAGTTCACCGGCCGCCAGGTCTACTTCGAAAACCCCGAAGCGCAGGATTCTTCTGGCGGGACTGCTTGGTGGCGTCGACACGGCAGCAGGAAGTTTAGCATCTGCGAATTTCTCCACGAACTGTGGCGCGGGTCGCAGCCTGCCCTGAGCGAAGTCCGAAGGGATCCGTCGAGGCAGAGCGAAGCCCGGCAGGCTTTTGGCAGTTCGCCACGACTTGCTCAACTGGAGCATCTCCGCCGTGGCGTTGCCACGGCATGGGCGGGTCGAGCCCGTCCCCACACGTTACGAGTGCCTCGGCGGCGCTACAATACTTTGGTGTGCGCCGTCAGCCCACCGCCGGATCAGCCGTCCTCGAAAACGTCCACATCTCACAAACTTGAAGCCGGCGGGATTCTGATCATCGGAGCGCTTATCTTGCTTCTGACCCTTGCGCGCTACTGGCATCACATCGCCTGGGGTGCCCGCTGACCGCGTCTTCCGATCCGCTGCTGGCTCGTGGTGCTCGGTCCCGACCGGGAAGCGGGAAGACTGCACTCTCGCTGGCGCTGGCTGAACGCTTCCGCGGCGAGATCGTGAATTGCGATTCGGTCGCCATGTATCGCGAGTTCGAGATTGGGACCGCGAAACCGACTGCCGCCGAGCGTGCCCGCGTCCCTCACCATCTGCTCGATGTGGTGGAGCCCGTTGGGCTACATCACGGCCGGCGAGTACGCTCGCCAGGCCCGCGAAGTGCTGCAGCAAATCAAGGCGCGGGGAGCTTTGCCGATCGTGGTCGGCGGGACCGGTCTTTATCTGCGCGCGCTGCTCGAAGGGCTTGTTCGCCGGGCCGCAGCGTTCGGAGGAACTGCGCGAGCGGTTGCGTGAGCGCGCGGAAGAGAAGGGAGGCAGGCTATCTGCATCGGACTGCTGAGCCGTCTCGACCCTGCCGCAGCCGCGAAGATTCATGCCCATGACACACCCAAGCTGCTGCGGGCGATTGAAGTCTGCCTGGCATCGCGGACAAAGATGAGCGAACATGTGGAAGCAGGGCCGCGATCCGCTGCAGGGCTTTCGCATCGTGCGATTGGGACTCGATCCCGACCGCAATGCCTTGTACGAGCGAATCAACCAGCGCGCGCAACGCATGTTCGACGGCGGCTTGTCGGAAGAAACTCTGAGCCTGCTGGAGAAATACGGCACGGCTCCGCGCCCGCTGTCCGCTCTCGGCTACAAACAGGCCGTGGCCCTGATGCGGGGCGAGATCGACCGTGAAGACCGCTGTGCAGGCGGCACAACAGGCACATCGAAACTACGCCAAGCGCCAGATGACCTGGTTTCGCCGCGAGCCCGATGTGATCTGGATTCACGGCTTCGGAGATGACGCGAAAGTTCAGAGCGAGGCGATCCGGAAGATTGCAGATATGCAGGCCTCAGGCTAGGAGCGAGGGCGGTATTTCGCGGCGATTCCTTTGCGTCCTTTGCGGTAAGAGCTTTTGACGGCCAGGTCAAACCTTAAACCGCAAAGGATCGCAAAGGGAACCGCAAAGCACGCAAAGGCGGACCGAGAGCTTAGCGCTGCAGAATCTCTTGCAGAGCATTCTTCAGATCCGGATGCTGGAACTGATATCCGCTGGCTGCGAGCTTGGCTGGTTCCACGCGCTGACTGCCGAGAAAGAGTTCTTCGCCCATCTCTCCGAAGATCAGTCGGACGGCAAAGGCGGGCATGGGAAAAATCGCCGGACGCTTCAGGACGGAAGCCAGAATGCGGGTGAATTCCGCATTGGTCACCGGATTCGGGGCGACGGTGTTGACCGGACCTGAGAGCGATGTCGTGGTTCAGCACGTGCTGAATCGCGCCCACGACATCGCGCACCGAGACCCAGGTCCACCACTGGCGTCCGTTGCCCAGTCGGCCTCCCAGGCCCAGGCGAAATGGAGTCAGCATTTTCGGCAAGGCGCCGCCGTCCGCGCTCATCACTACTCCAATGCGCATTTGCGCGGTGCGGATTCCCGCCTGAGCCGCGGGTTGCGTGGCGGCTTCCCACTGACGGCATATTTCCGCGGCAAAGCCCTCACCCGACGGGCTGTCCTCGCGCAGGATCTCATCGCCGCGATTGCCGTAGAAACCGACGGCGGAAGCTGAAATGAAGACGCGCGGGGGTGGCGACGCTTTCGCTGCCGCTTCCGCCAGGTGGCCGTGCCCTGGACGCGGCTTTCGAGGATGCGTCGCTTCTTGGCATCGGTCCAGCGGCCGACGATCGATTCTCCGGCCAGATGAATGACCGCGTCGAAGCCGGAGACAGATCAGGCGATAGCGGGCCGGGATGGGTCCCAGACGATCTGGTCCGGACCGGCAGTTGAGCTTCGCACCAGGCGCGTGACTGCGAATCCCTCGGCCTTTAGAGAGGGCAGGAGCGCCGCTCCAATCGGCCCGGAGGCTCCGCTGATGAGGATGCGCGCTGAATTCATGATGGCTGCGTCTCAACTCTAGCAGATTGGGTCCGTGTGGCGCGGGCGCCCCCGCCCGCAGGACTTGTGATCGATCTTTGATGGACTGCCGGACGTCCAAGGCCGCGGGCGAGGGCGCCCGCGCCACACAGACCAGCTATAATCGCAGCATGGCGACCCTGCGCCAACAGTTCGCGACCAATGTGCTCACGGTGACCCGGTTCCGTGAGCTGATGCGCCGAATGCGGGCCAACCGGCCCAACGACGATCTCGAACTCATCCGCAAAGCCTACGAGTTTTCCCAGAAACATCATGCCGGACAGAGCCGCGCCTCCGGCCAGCCCTACCTGGTCCATCCTCTGGAAGTGGCGCTGGTCCTGGCCGAGATGAAGATGGACCCGGTCGCCATCGCCGCCGGGCTGCTGCATGACTCCGTCGAAGACACCTCGGTGACGGTCGTCGACATCCGCAAGGAGTTCGGCGAGCAGGTCGCCCACATCGTCGAGGGCGTCACCAAGATCAGCGCCATCGATTTCGCCACCCGCGAAGAACAGCAGGCCGAGAACCTGCGCAAGATGATGCTGGCCATGGTGGATGACATCCGCGTGGTGCTCATCAAGCTGGCCGACCGCCTGCACAACATGCGCACTCTGGAGCATCTGCCTCCGGATCGCCAGCAGAAAATCGCCCGTGAGACGCTCGAGATCTACGCGCCCATCGCCCACCGCCTGGGCATGGGCAAAATCCGCGGAGAACTGGAAGACCTCGGGTTCCGCTACGTCGATCCCATCGGATACCAGCAGGTCCACGATGCGGTCGAAGCGCGGCGCAAGGCAGGCGAAGCCTTCCTGTCGCGGGTGGAAACGGTATTTCGCGACAAGCTGAAAGAGGCAGGCATCACCGCGACCGTGGAGAGCCGCATCAAGCGCCTGTACAGCATCCACAAGAAACTGCAGCGGCAGCATATTACGGTCGAGCAGGTCTACGACCTCTATGCCATGCGCGTGATCACGCAATCGGTACAGGATTGCTACGCGGTGCTGGGCATCATCCACAATCTGTGGCGGCCCGTGCCCGGCCGGATCAAAGACTTTATCGCCATGCCCCGGCCGAATCTTTATCAATCGCTGCATACCTCCGTGATCTCGGAAGAGGGCACGCCGTTCGAAGTGCAGATCCGCACCGAAGAAATGCACAAGATGGCGGAAGAGGGCATTGCCGCGCACTGGAAGTACAAAGATGGCCCGGTCTCGGCGCAGGACGAACAGCGCCTGGCGTGGCTGCGCCAGGTGGTGGAATGGCAGCGCGACGTTTCCGATCCCAGCGAGTTTCTGTCCACGCTCAAGATCGATCTTTATCCCGAAGAGGTTTATACCTTCACGCCCAAGGGCAAGGTCGTGGTCCTGCCGCGCGATTCTTCGCCCATAGACTTTGCCTACTCCGTCCACACCGAGGTCGGCCACAGCTGCGTGGGCGCGAAAGTGAATGGGCGCATGGTGCCGCTGCGCTTCAAGCTGCATAGCGGCGACATCGTCGAGATCCTGACCCAGGCCGGACACAAGCCCAGCCGCGACTGGCTGGCGATTGCCAAGTCGTCGCGCGCACGCAACAAGATCAAGCACTGGCTGAATGTCCATCAGCGGGAGCGCGCCATTGAGATCGGCCGCAAGCTGATCGAGAAAGAAGCGCGCAAGTATCGCGTCTCGCTGAAGGACATCAAGGACGAGGAGTTGCAGAAGATCGCCTCCGACTACGGCGCCGGGCGTCCCGATGACCTGATGGCGGGTATTGGCTACGGCAAATATTCGGCGCGCCAGATATTGGGACGCATGGCGCCGGCCGCCGGCACGCCCCTGGCCGATGAGGAACAGGAGAAGCCCAGCGGCCTGGCCAGCGTGGTGCGGCGCGTCTTCGGCGGCGACCAGAACAACAACGCCATTCGCGTCAAGGGCCACGGCGACCTGCTGGTCTACCGCGCCCGCTGTTGTAATCCGATTCGAGGCGAGGCCATCGTCGGCTACGTGACTCGCGGCAAGGGCGTTGCCGTCCACGCCGTCAATTGTCCCAACGTGACCAACCTGCTGTACGAACCGGAACGCAAGATTGACGTGGAGTGGTCGCAGGACGACGGAACACCCAGCGCTTATCCGGTGAAGCTCACGGTCTTCTGCGACGATCGTTTTGGGATGCTGAAACAGATCACCGCCGTGATCAGCGATACCCAGACCAACATCCGCAACATCGAAGCCCGCACCAACAACGGCCAGGCCAATGTCGACATCGTGCTCGACATCGCCGACTTGAAGCACCTGGAAAACATCGTCACCGGCGTGCGCAAGATTCCCGGCGTACACGATGTGCAGAGACTGCAGAAGATCTAGTCGTCAGTCGTCAGCAAGAACCAACTGGGAACCGAGAACTCAAAACTGACTACTGCTTTTTATTTTCCGATATGCACCTCGGAAAAGCATCCAGTCTTGCCCGCCTCAGTTGACTGGTGAAGCGTCAATCTGCATTAATTCTGACGACCGACTCGTGGAGGCTTCATGCGCGACGTGATTGCGACCAAAGAAGGACCGCAGGCGATTGGACCTTATTCTCAAGCCATCCGGGCGAACGGATTTGTCTTCGTTTCCGGACAGGTGGCCATCGATCCGGCGAACCAGCAGGTGATCACCGGCGACGTGGCCGCGCAGACCGACCGCGTGCTCAAGAATCTTTCCGCGATTCTGACCGCGGCAGGAAGCGGGCTGAAGAAAGTAGTGCGCTCCACGGTGTTCCTGAAGAACATGGGCGACTTCACTGCCATGAATGAAGTCTACGGACGCTATTTCACGGTTACGCCCCCGGCTCGATCGACGGTGGAGGTGGCTCGACTGCCCAAAGACGTTCTGGTGGAGATTGACGTGATCGCACTGGCGTAGGAGTTGGTCCACGTAGGCCCGGATGCCCTCGTCCGGGCGGCCGAGCCAAGCTCGGCTGTGCTGAGTGACGGCGCTTACATGCAAGAGCTCTTGACCGCAAAGGCCGCAGAGTTCGGAAAGAACGCGCCCCGCACTGCGACCTCGCCGACTGGTCACTAACCTCCTCCTCCATTTAGAATCCCTAGTCCCGCATTTCTCAGAGACATCAGGGAGCTCACGTTGATCCCACGCTATACCCGTCCCGACATGGGCCGCATCTGGAGCGATGAGAATCGCTTTCGGACCTGGCTGGCGGTCGAAGTCGCGGCCACCGAAACCCTGGCCGAAGCCGGCATGGTGCCAAAGGACGCCGCCCGCGCCATCCGCGAGCGGGCTGACTTCAATCTGGACCGGATCGCCGAGATCGAGGCTGAAGTCCGTCACGATGTCATCGCCTTCACCACCGCAGTGGCGGAGATCGTCGGAGCCGCACGCCCGCTGGTTTCATTACGGACTGACTTCGAACGACGTAGTCGACACCTCGCAGGCCCTGCTCATCCAGCAGGCCTCCGCGATTATCGCCGCCGACCTGGAAAAGCTTTCCGCTGTGCTAGAACGGCGCGCGTGGGAGTTCAAAGACACGCCCATGATCGGGCGCACCCACGGCATCCACGCCGAGCCCATCACGTTTGGTTTCAAGCTGGCCAACTGGTACTCCGAGACCCAGCGCAATATCGCGCGCTTTCGGGCCGCCGCCGAAGACATGCGGGTGGGAAAATTTTCCGGGGCCGTAGGCACATTCGCCCACCTCAGCCCGGAACTGGAAGAGAGCATGTGCGAGCGGCTGGGATTGAAAGCTGCCGCCATTTCATCCCAGGTGATCCAGCGCGATCGCCATGCGGCGTATCTCGCTACCCTGGCCGTCATTGCCTGCACTCTGGACAAGATCGCCACCGAGCTCCGCCACTTGCAGCGCACCGAAGTGCGCGAAGTCGAGGAGTTCTTCAGCGAAAAGCAGAAGGGCTCGTCCGCCATGCCGCACAAGCGGAACCCGATCACCCTGGAACAGATCAGCGGTCTGGCGCGGGTGGTGCGTTCGAACGCGCAGGCGGCGTTCGAAAACGTGGCGTTGTGGCATGAGCGGGACATCTCGCACTCATCGGTGGAGCGCGTCATCATTCCCGGATTCCACCACGCTCGTGGACTACATGCTGCAGAAGACCACGAATGTGCTCGACACCATGTTCGTGTACCTGGAACGCATGAAGGCGAATCTCGAGAGCACCGGCGGCCTGGTGTTCAGCGGACAGCTTTTGCTCGACCTGGTGGAGCACGGAGTTTCGCGCGAGGAGGCTTACCGCGCGGTGCAGAGCCATGCCATGCGTGCCTGGAAGGAAGGGTTAAATTTCCGGGAACTGGTTGTGAAGGACAAAAGCATTACCAGCCGGGTACCCCGCCAGCAGATCGAGCGTGCTTTCGACTTGAAGCGTCAGTTAAGAAATATCGACAAGATCTTCGCGCGGGTATTTGGCGGAGAGCGGCAGGCGAAGCGACGACTCTCGAAGAAACGCCGCGGCAAATCCCACTGACGTTGCATGCAGCGGCAGGCCGGTGTCGGTTGTCGGTCGGACAGAAAGTCGATCAGCGAAGTTCTACCCACGAGGAGGACTAGGTGAGCTCGAAGGACTTCGGCGCCGGTCAGCCCACAACGTAAATCTGCGGTTTACGTCCGTTTTGCCAACGCCCCGTCAACCGACGCCGCTCCTGGCCCGTGGATCGCAATCAATAGGCACGCCACCAGCAAAATCAAGGGAAACTCAATACCCATCGGATTGAAGAAGCCATTCTTCAGGTGGACCAGCAGGATGGCAACAATCATGTCGAAACCGTTGAGCGCGGCCGCCCAGCGCGTCAAGAACCCCAGGATCAGCGCAGCACCGCCGAGCAGCTCAACCACCGCCACCAGGGCGCTGGTCACTGCCGGCGCCGGTATTCCCATGGAGGCAAACGCTCCGGCCACTCCGTGAAGTCCGTACATAAAAAACTTCTGGATACCGTGAGCCAGGAACACACTTCCCACAGCCACAGCGAAAAATCGTAAAGGCCCAGGACTGGTTCGAAACGTTGCTCATCGTGATCTCCTTCGATTGCGTTTTCGCTTCCGGGCCGATAGCCTGACATCCCGAAAGATGTTTGGAAGGCAGGCGTTGCGACTCATCGCAAGATGATGTCGCAGGTTGTATCTTGTCGATGGTCCAGCCTGCGCCTTCCAATCTTCCAGCCCGCCCTCATAGGCGCGGACGTTCTCGTAAACCGAGCTTCACCAGCTTCTGCCCGCGGACACTTCGGGCCGCCGCAGTATACGACGATCGCGGCGTTCTTGGGCAAATTCGTGGACCGTACCTCGCGGCCTATTTTGTCCAGGGAACGCGGCGCGAACCGGAGATGTTTCCCTTGCCGGGGTCGAAGATGGTCCTTATGGGTGCGGCGCCTGCGATGCTCATTTGAGATGTCCTTGCTAGGTCTACAAAAGGATGTTGTGATCACGAATAAGTGGCAAAACACTACTTTGAGTGCTCTCGCGCGGCGTCGAGAAGCTGGATTAACGTCCGTAGCCGCTGCTCACCCAGAGGGCCCAGCAGCTTCCGGTTAAAGTCTTCGATCGGGCGGTCCAGGGAGTCCAGCAGCTTGAGGCCGGCCGGCGTGATGCGCGTTGTAATGACCCTGCGGTCGCGGTCTTCACGGCTGCGCGCGACCAGTCCCCGGCGCTCCAGACGGTCCACCAGGCGGGTGATGTCGGGATCACGATTGATCATGCGCTCGGCAATCTCGCTGCAGGCCCGTCCTTCGTCCTCGGCGCCGCGCAGGATGCGCAGGGCATTGTATTGCGTCGGCGACAGCACCGTGCGCCTTCAGCATCTCGCTCAGGCGCCAATGCAGCTGGTCTGCAGTGCGCTGCAGCGAGACCAGGGCCTCTTCTTCCAGCGTGCTGAACGGCTTGGTTTGCTGGATCTCGGATTGAATGCTCTTAGCCACCTCTTTAGGATATTCGTTATAACGAATATTGTCAAAGGCCGTAGCAAATTGAGAGGTTTGCCTTGAGCGGCCGACGCAGCGGTGGCATCCCGCTGGCTAAGCAACGCATCCAAATAATTAACTAACCGGTTAATCAATGCCGGGGAGAGGACTGATTCTATGAAAAACATTCTCAGGGCCATGACTTCATTTCTTGCGGTAGGCGTTCTCAGCGCCGGGCTGGCAGCGCAGACCACGAGCGCCCGCTACGACAGCGACATCCAGACCCGCGTAACGCAGCAGCTGGCGAAAAAGCAGGAATTCCGCAACCTGCAGGCGAGCACCGAGGACGGCATTGTGACTCTGTCCGGCACGGTTGATCTCTATCAGCAGAAGCTGGACGCGGCCAAGAAAGTCCGCAAGCTGGACCAGGTCCAGGGCGTTCGCAACCTGATCGCTGTGCGTTCGACCGCGCCCGACGCGGAAGTACAGGCGAAAACTCGAGCGCAAGTTGCACTACGACCGGATGGGCTACGACAACCAGTTCAACTTTGTGGACGTCTCGGTGAAAAACGGCGAAGCGACGCTGACCGGCGCAACCCGCAGCGATGTGGGTCGCGACTCGGCCCTGTCGATTGCCAATACCATGCCGGGCGTAAACGATGTGGTGGACAACATCAAGGTGCTGCCGGTATCCGGCTTCGACGACCGGATTCGGATCAGCGCCGTGCGCGCGATCTACCGTGATCCGGTGCTGGGCCGCTACGCCAGCGATCCGGCCAAGCCGATCCGCATTGTGGTGGACAACGGCAAGCTGAGCCTCTACGGCACGGTGGCCACGGCGATGGACAAGCAAATCGCCGGCATGCGGGCCAACCAGGTATTCGGCGTGTTCAGCGTGCAGAACAACCTGGAAGTAGTGAAAGGTTCGTAATGTTGGGTTGAAGAAAGGCGCGGCTTCGGCCGCGCCTTTTTTGTGGCGCCCTTTTACAGCCGGTTAATCAGCGACGCCACATACCCCGCTCCAAACCCATTATCAATATTCACCACACTCACATTCGAGGCGCAGGAATTCATCATCCCCAGCAGCGCGGCCAGGCCCTGGAATGCCGCCCCGTAGCCAACGCTGGTGGGCACTGCGATCACGGGAACGCCGACCAGCCCGCCCACAACGCTGGGCAGGGCGCCTTCCATTCCGGCGCATACGATCACGACGCGCGCCCGCGTCAGCGACGCGCGATTCGCCATCAGGCGATGAATTCCCGCGACTCCGACGTCGTAAAGATGCTCGACGTCGTTGCCCATCATTTCGGCGGTGACCACGGCTTCTTCCGCCACCGGAATGTCGCTGGTGCCGGCGGACACCACGGCGATGATTCCCTTGCCGTATTTCTTCCGGTCGCGCCGCAGAACAATGGCACGCGCCAGCGGCTGATACTCGGCCTTCGGCACTTTCTTTTGTACCGCGGCCAGTTGTTCCTCGCTGGCCCGCGTGGCCAGGATGTTGCCTCCATGCTTGGCCAGACGAGAAAAGATGGATGCTATCTGAGAGGGCGTCTTGCCCGGTCCGAAGATCACTTCGGGCATCCCGGCACGCAGGGCGCGATGGTGGTCGACGTTGGCGAATCCCAGATCTTCGAAGGGAAGATGGCGCAGGCGGTCAACGGCGGCGTCGGGAGACAGCTTGCCGCCGCGGACCTGCTCGAAGAGTTCGCGGATGGAGTCAGCGTTCAAGGGACACTCAGCTGACGCGACTCTAGATTAGCATTTAGGTTCAGTAGCGCCGGCCTCTGGTCGGCTGTCGCGAGGGCGTCTCGCCGGCGGCGGCGCTACTTGTCCAGGTCTGGAAGCTTTACTGAGGCTGGCAGCTTCTTGCCGTGGCCGCGAACTTTCGCGGCCATTTCCCGATACGCTTCTTTCGCTTTGCCCGGCTCTTCCAGGTGGGTCAGAAACAACCGCCGCAGCATGCCGCGTGGGACCCGTCCCTTGAGATAGGCGTCGTACAAGGCATTGCCCAGCATGTAGCCGAGCAGTTGAGAGCTGGCTTCGGTTTTCTTGCGCTCGGACTGCGGAGCTTCGTCCGACAACTCGCGGCCTCCGGCGTCTTCGGCCACGGGGCGCGCCGGGTACAACACTCGCGAGCCGAAGTATCCCAGCGCATACTCAACGGTCTGGGCGTAGAAATGGTTCGCATGCCCCGGGAGCTTCAACGGTTGTCTGCGCGCGCGGGCAGGCCGCGGCAGGCATGATGCAGGAATCGCGCCGCTTCTTCGGCCGCATACATCATCTTGAACTCGCGCACGTAGAAGGCATTGACCTGTGGCAGGTAAACGCTGCCTCGCTCCTCCACGTGGCGCACCATGGCTTCGGTTTCCTCCTCGGTGGCATGGTGCCGGGAGAGCTGCTGGCGCAAGCGCGCGCCGGATGCCCGGCTGTAGACTTCCGGCATCAGGTCCACCAGAAATTTCGGTTGCGTGCCGTTGTGCGAAGAATAGCGGTCGATATCGAGAAAGCGCAGCAGGCTGTCGATCAGGTTGTAGATGGTGGGCGCGAGGTCGGGACCTTCCTCCTCGGTGCGTCCCCAGCGGCTGAGGTGAAGACGGTAGTTCTCGTATTTCTCCAGGGGCGTGGAATTGAATACGCAGACCACGTCATCGCTGACGCGCACGGCTTCCACCCGTTCATGCTGCTCGCCGGCGGCGCGCCAGTAGAGCGCATCCACATTCTGCAGTACGGTGAGCAGACGTTCTTCCGGCAAGCGCTCCGCGCAGCGCTTTGGGAAGATGTCCGGGCGCGAGGTGCGATTCGCCAAACAGCACCATGATGACCGCGTTGGGATGGCGTTGCCGGATCTCGGCCAGCTTGTGAGCGGCATGGCGATCGCGCGCCCCGATCTTGCGCAGATCTTCGCGCGGCATGCAGTCCAGGCCGTAGATCGCGTCGGCGTGCTCACGAGCGGTCACCAGCAATTCGTAGAACGGCGCCCAGTCGTATCCCCAGTCGAGGTCGAAGCGAATGCGCTGCTGCAATTCTTCCGCATCAATTTCGCGCCGCCACCATTCATCGAGGATGTGCTGGTCGCGGGAGAAAATGGTTTCGAGACCCAGCACTACGGGGCGGTCTCCCGGCTGGGCGCGTTCTTCGAGCAGAATCGCTGCAAAGTGCTGGGCGGAAGGCAGAGCGTGGTAATCGCCAATGAGGACCGTGTCGGCGCCGCGTACACTCTGGTTCAATTGTTGCCGGTCGATAACAGATTCGTACGACCGGAAAGCCTGGCTGAAGTCTTGTAGATATTTACGACGACCGTTGGGATCGTTGATCCTTATCTCGCGTTCCACCCCGGCCAGCGCGTGCAACTGCGCCTCACTGCGCCGCAGCCGCAAATTGGAGGTGGATGCCATGTTCCCGTTTCTTTCGCCCCTTCGGGGCCTGCCCAACTTCTGAGCTTATTCAGGGTTCCGCCCTGGGCTACATTCTTGTGCCGCTACCTTGTGCCCTTGTGCCGCTACCTTGTGCCCTTGTGCTGCTACCTTGTGCCGCTACGCGGCTGCCACCAAGGGTTGCCTTGACTTCTTCTCTGCGCGCTCCCTATGCTCAAAGCTCTCGCCGGAGCCCAAACTTTGTCGAACCGTCCGCCGCAGAACCTTACCGTTGCTACCACCGGAGCCAGCGGATCGCTTTTTCTCAAGCACTTCCTGCTGGCGCTGGAAGGCGACAAGCGTGTCCAAACCGTTAACTTCATCGCTTCCGACAGCGCCTTGCGCGTCATGGCCGAGGAGCTTGGACTGCGCGGCCGGAGCAACCTTGTCGGACAAATTCTGGGCCGCAAGTCAGTTCGCAAAATTCAACAGCAAGCCAATGCCGATATCGGCGCCAACATCGCCAGCGGTTCTTATCCCGCCGACGCCATGGTCGTGATCCCCTGCAGCATGGGCACGCTGGCCCGCATCGCCAACGGCATCGCGTCCCAACTGATCGAGCGTGCCGCCGACGTTTGCCTGAAGGAGAAACGCGAACTGGTGCTCTGTGTGCGCGAGACGCCGCTTAACAAGATCCATATCCGAAACATGTACCGGGCCGCCGATGCCGGCGCCACCGTGTTCCCGCTCATCCCGGCTTTCTACCTCCGTCCTACCGGTTTAGATGCCCTGGCGCGCGAGTTTGCCTACCGCGTGCTGGCACATATTGGCCTGCCTCAACCCGACGCCTACCGCTGGAAGGGTTGAGTACACCGATCTGGTTACCCGTGGGTTACCCCCAGTGTAGAAACCCGGGGGAGAAGCAGGTAGATTCCTGAGGGCCATGGCCTGCGGGGGTTGTGTGTCGCGGGCGCGGGCGCCCGCGACACACATTTTCGAAGGGGATCGTTCATTGTACAATCCGCTGGATTTTCGCCGCCTACCTCACAAGGAGACTTAATGTTCTCTCATAAACGCAGTGTAGTTCCGGTTGCGCTGATCACCGGACTCTTACTTTCTGCCTCTTTCACCTACGCCTCCGGCCCCAGCTTTTCGGTTTCGTTCCCCAAGCGTCGCAGCGAGAAGCCGCTGGACGGACGCATCTTTCTTCTGCTTTCGAGCGACCCTTCCGCCGAACCCCGCATGCAGATCGACGACTCAGTCCGCACCCAGATGATTTTCGGGGTGGACGTCGATGGCATGCAGCCGGGCCAAGCCGTCATCGTGGACGATTCCGCCGCCGGCTATCCCATTCGCCGTCTGGGCGACGTGCCGCCGGGAGATTACTACGTGCAGGCCGTGTTGCATCGCTATGAAACCTTTTCCCGCTCTGATGGTCACACCGTCAAGCTGCCCATGGACCGCGGCGAAGGTCAGCACTGGAACATTGCGCCGGGAAATCTTTATTCCACTCCGCGCAAGATCACCCTGGGGCCTTCCCCTGAACATATCGCCATCGTGCTCGATCAGGAGATCCCGCCGATCCCGCCACCGCAAGATACCAAGTACATCCGTCACCTCAAGATTCAGAGCGCGCTGCTCACCAAATTCTGGGGCCGCCCGATGTTTCTCGGCGCCAATGTGCTGGTGCCCGAGGGATTTGATGAGCATCCGAACGTTCATTTTCCGCTCATCATCAACGAAGACCATTTCAATGCCGATTTCACCGGCTTTCGCACCGAACCGCCCGATCCCAACCTGAAGCCTGACTACAGCGAGCGCTTCCACATTTCCGGCTATAACCGCATTCAGCAGGAGGAGGCCTACAAGTTCTATCAACAGTGGACTGCGCCCGGCTTTCCGCGCGTCCTGATCGCGGACATCAATACCGCCAATCCTTATTACGATGATTCTTATGCGGTGAACTCCGCCAACCTTGGGCCTTATGGCGACGCCATCGAGACCGAACTGATCCCCGCCATCGAGAAACAATTTCGCGGGATCGGACAAGGCTGGGCGCGCTTTGCCTACGGCGGTTCGACCGGCGGCTGGGAATCGCTGGCGGTCCAGATCTTCTATCCCGACCACTACAACGGCGTCTTCGTCGCCTGTCCTGACCCCGTGGATTTTCGCGCTTATACCACCCTCAACATTTACAGCGACCCAAACGCGTTCTACATGCTGGGCCCGCACACAAAGATCACGCAGCCCGCCTTGCGCGACTACCTGGGACGCACTCTGGGCACGGTACAGGGCATGAACCAGTACGAACTCGCTCTCGGCTCGCACGCCCGTTCGGGAGAACAGTTCGACATCTGGCAGGCCGTCTACGGACCCGTCGGGGACGATGGCTATCCCAAACAGATTTTCAACAAGGAAACCGGCGAGATCGACCGCAGCGTCGCTGCCTATTGGAAAGAGCACTACGATCTAAGCGCCATCCTGCAACGCGACTGGGCCACGCTCGGCCCCAAACTCCAGGGCAAACTTCACATCTATGTGGGCTCTGCCGACACGTATTTTCTGAATGACGCGGTCTACTATCTGGAGGATTTCCTGAAGTCCACCAAGAACCCGCCTTACGATGGAGAAGTGAAATATGGCGATCGCGCGGAGCATTGCTGGAACGGCGATCCGAATCTTCCCAACTATCTTTCGCGGCTGCACTACCACACCATGTACTTGCCCAAGATTCTAGACCGCATACAAAAAACCGCGCCTCCGGGAGCGGACCTGACGTCCTGGCGCTACTGAGCTCTTTTGCGATCTTTGCGGTTAAGAATTTGTCTGCGAGTTCAGCCGGATTACCGCAAAGGTCGCAAAGGAAACCAACCCGTCACCACCCCACACCTTCGTGCCGGTTGACGTGCACAAGCCTTCCGTACTAATGTGCCATTACACCGGAAAGGAGGTGGTCTGATGACAAGTTCTGACTTATGTGGGAGTAGTAAAAGACCAGGTGAGGTGGCTGTGACTTAGAGCGGTCGCTCTAAGAACCATCGCACGACTACCGGTGAATTTAGGGTTGCATTCCACCCGGCGTGCAGGTCGCGCCGGGACCCGGAGTTAACCGAAGGGGACCACCTTTAGAGTGGCCGCCTCTTGGTCAATCCCAAACAGTGCACCGGGCGGCCCGCGGATTGAAAAATGCGCGGGCCGTTCTATTTTTTTTGCGTGTCATTGCTTTAACAGCGCGGTCCAGGTACTCCAGCACGAAATAGTCCGCGCCTTCATGTTTTCCGATGTCGTACAGAACGCAAATGTGAGGATGCCCCAGAGGGTTACCGTTGGCGAGAGAGCCCTGGTCACCCCAATGGGCGCCGATTATACCTGCTCTTAAGTCATGCCTTGGCCTTATCGAATCCCAAACGAATTACCTCGGCGGTGTCCTCGGGCAACGCCAGCGCGCCGGCTTCTTCGGGCGAGAACCAGCGAACCTCATCGGCGTCATCGGCTGCCCGGGCTTCTCCTCCAACCCGGCGGCACAGAAAATCGATCAGGACATAGTGGTAGTGGGTGCGGCCATCGTCGTCGCGCAACACGCGGTCATACACTCCCAGCAGATCGGCGGGTTCAACCGCAAGGCAGGTCTCCTCGCGGGCTTCGCGGATGGCGGCTTGGCGCAGCGTTTCTCCGACTTCAAGCACGCCGCCCGGAATGGACCATTCGCCAGCCAGCGGTGAATGCCCGCGCTTGACCAGCAGCACGCGGCCATCGTCAACGATGACGGCGCCTACGCCTACCAGCGGCGAATCGGGATATTCTCGCTTCATAAACGAGGCAGGAGAAAAGATTCTAGCAAGACAGCCGGTACGGATTTGACGGGCACGTGGCTAATCGGGCAATGGGATGCGATAGATGTTTCGCCGCGTATTCCGGCGGGTGTAGGAGTAATAATTGGCCCCAGCCGCGGATTCGATTTCCTCCCGGATCGGGGCCAGTCCCTTGTTTCCCCTCAGGTCCGCAACTGTCCTGACGCCTGCGGCCGGAAAGTCTGGAATACCTCGGGTCAAGTTCACGGGCAGCGTGTAAGTGTTCGAATCGTTCGGGGCATGGAAGGTCACGAAGAAGACCTTGCCGCTCACGTCCCAACGGCCGTAGCAGAAGGCATTGCACACCAGGACGGACGGGCCCCCGTCGATGGGGAAGGCAACAGTTACGGCAAAGTTTTCGTCATCAGGGCCCTTGGCCGATACCACAACCCAGCGGCCATCCGGAGAGACAGAGTAAACGTCGAGAACCGGTTCCGGTGTGATCTTGCGGCGCACTCCCGTATCCGGGCTGATGCGGTACAGGAAATTCTGTCCGCCTTCCGTGGAACGCACCAGGAGATCGCCATTCGGCAGAAACCACGGCGAGTCCTCGCTGGTTGCCCCGGCCAGCGGATGGGGCGATGAGCGACGATCGGTGGAGACGATCCACAAATGAACCAGGCCAGCCTCATCCTTAATTGAGATCGCGGCGTGCTTTCCGTCCCGCGAGACAGCGTAGTCGTCCACCGTGGCTCCGGGCTGGATGGCGGAGCCCGACACGACAAGCTCGCTGGCGCCGCTGGATAGATCTCTGACCCAGAGGTCGTTGCCCGGGTTCTGCAGGCTTTGCTTGAGGTAATAGAGTTTGCTGCCGTCCGCGGAGAACTTAGTCCAAAAGGCGCTGCCTTCCGAAGAGAGCTGATGATCTCCACCGGCGTCGTGGATCCAGATCGTGTTGTCGCGAACGCCCACCGAGGTAAGCAGCGACTCTCCGTCGGAACTCATAGCGATGCCTTCTTCTTCAGTGGTGCCCGACGTTACTTGTTCCAGCGGTCCGTTGGGAAATTTCTGGCGCCAGATGTGAAACCGGCCACCCTGGTTCGAACTGACATAGAGCCACTTGCCGTCCGGCGACCAGGCGCCGGAAGTGCAGGTTGACTGCGGAGGACCGACCACCTCGGCGCTTCCACGTCCGGCGAAGGGAACGACCTGGCACGGGATCAATTCTCCGCGTGTATCCATCGATACGATAAGCACCCACCGCCCGTCGGGAGAAAGATAGGAGTGGTGCACCATGCTGCGATTCCCAGGAGGAACGTAGACGTCACGGCTCTCTCCTCGGCCTTCGTTGGCAGTTACCAGAACCATATGCAGCCCTTCGCGGAGCTCGGAGAAGAGAAGCCGTTTGCCGCCATCGATCCAGCTTAGAGAAGACGCGTTCTTCAACAGGGGCGAGGGTTGGCCGCCCAGAACTGGAACCTGCAAGACGTCCCACGGATCGGCAGTGCTGTAAATGATGCGCGAGCCGTCGGGTGAGAAGGCGGGCGCAAGCTTGAACGCGGAATCGTGAGTGAGCTGTACTGCATCTCCCGAGGGAAGCAGCCTGACATAAACGTCTCCTGGGCCCAGGAAGCTGCTTTCTCCCCGGATGAAAGCCAGCATGCGCCCATCAGGAGAGAGGGCAGGATAGACCGCGGAATCGGTAAAGAATGTCAGCTGCTCCCAGGTGGTAGAGCGTGGCGTGGCGCGGCGTCCCATGAAACGATAGATCCCAACCGCCGCTGCGATCGCGAGTACAAATGCGACTGTTGCAACCCAGGCCCACTGCGGGGAACTCCTCCGTCGCCGGGGAGCTGACACAACCGTGCCCGACTCGCTGTCGCGCTTAAGCCGTTGCAGGTCGGATCGAAAGTCGGCGGCGGACTGGTAACGCAGGTTCCGGTCTTTTTCCAGAGACTTGTTGACGATCTCGTTGAGCCTGTCCGGCAGAATCGGGTTGCGCTCCGAGATGGCTATGGGTGTCTCATCCAGAATGGCCTTGAAAATAACGGCTGAGGTCTTGCCCTGGAAGGCTGCCTTGCCAGTTGCCATTTCGTAGAGCACCGCGCCCAGAGAGAAAATATCGGTGCGTTCATCCAGGGCTTCGCCCCGCGCCTGCTCGGGCGACATGTAGGCCACGGTGCCTACTGCAGTACCCGCCACGGTCACCGGAGACGAGCCTGTGACCGTGAGCGCCTCGGGCCTCGCTCGTCCGCCAGTTTTGCGAGTCCAAAGTCCAATACTTTGCACTCGCCATGTGTCGTCAGAAAGATGTTTCCGGGCTTCAGGTCGCGGTGAATGATTCCGCGCCGGTGGGCGGCGTCGAGGGCGTCGGTGATTTCCTGCGCATAGCGCAACAATTCGCTCAGTAGGAACGGACCTCCGTGCAGGCGGTCCGCCAGCGTTTCACCCTGCAGAAACTCCAGGACCAGATAGTGGATTGATCCTTGCGCGCCCACATCGTGGAGCTGGCAGATATTGGGATGATTGAGCGCGGCGATGGTGCGTCCCTCACGCTCAAAGCGTTCCCGCGCGTCGGTCTCGTCCGAACGATGGGAGGACAGGACCTTGATCGCGACAATCCGGTCGAGGCGAGTGTCACGAGCGCTATAAACCTCGCCCATTCCACCTGCTCCCACTTGGGACAAGATCTCGTACGGACCTAGCCGGGTGCCGGTTGCTAGGGACATAAACAGGCTGATTATAGACGCTAAATAGCTGGTGTTCAGGCGATGTTTGAGGCGGCGGAATAGCCCTTGATCGTTTTCATGGTTAGAATGATCCCGTGTCGTTAGACGAATACAAACGCAAGCGCCGCTTTGAGGAAACTCCCGAGCCCCCTCCCAAGCTGGAGAAAAAATCCCGGCACCGGTTTGTGGTGCAGAAGCACCGCGCCACCCGACTGCACTACGATTTTCGTCTGGAGATGGAAGGGGTTCTCAAGTCCTGGGCCGTACCCAAAGGACCCTCGCTCGATCCCGCCGACAAGCGTCTGGCCATGCAGGTGGAAGATCATCCGGTATCGTACTTCGACTTTGAAGGCACTATTCCCGAGGGCAACTATGGCGCGGGCACGGTGATGGTCTGGGACGTAGGCACATGGGAGCCGTTGTCGCCCGAGCCGGTAAAAGGGAAATTTGTTCCCGGAACTGATGCGGAGGCCTCCGCCATGTTGAAGAAGGGCGATTTGAAGATCCGGCTGCATGGCAAAAAGCTCAATGGCGATTTCGCCTTGATCCACATGCGCTCGCGCCGCCCCGGTACCAAGGGCACGGAGTGGCTGTTGATCAAGAAGCAGGACGATGCAGTGGTCAAAGGCTACGACATCGACCAGTACGACGAGTCGGTGCTTACCGACCGCAGCATGGCCGATATCGCGGGGGACGCAGGCTCGAAGCAGTGGACGAGTAGCCGTCCGGCATCGCGCGGGGCGGTAAAGGCGCCCTGGCTGGCCGATGCGATTGCCAAGTTTGATAAAAAGAGCAAAACGAAAATAACCACGGAGGACACAGAGAAAACACCGAGTAAAAAAAAACGAAAAAGATAAAACCGTAGCTGGCTCCGCATCCAGCCACGATGCGCGGGAGCAGGAGATCTTCCTCCGCGTCCTCTGTGCTGAAAGATTTAGAGGGCAGCGTCAAACGTCCGATGCCCACCGCGATCCATCCCATGCTGGCTACTTCCGTCGACGACCCTTTCGACGATCCCGAATGGCTGTTCGAGATCAAGTGGGACGGTTACCGCGCGGTTGCCTTTATCGCCCCGCGCAAGGTTCGCCTGGTGTCTCGGAATCAGAACGACCTGACGGCCCAATACTCCGAGTTGCAAAGCATTCCATCCTTCATCAAAGCGGAAACTGCCGTTCTCGATGGCGAAATCGCCACGCTCGACGAACTAGGGCCGCTCTTCGTTCAGCCTGATGCAGCAGCGTACAGGAATTCGGTCGGGCGGACGTCGCACCGGCTCGCGTCAGGATATTCCCGTCCTGTACTACGTCTTCGATCTGCTCTATCTGGACGGCTACGACCTGCGGCGAGTTTCACTCGAAGAACGCAAGGAACTGCTGGCGAAGATTACCATCCTGGAAGGTCCCGTGCGCTATTCAGATCATTTTCCTCAGGGCAAGGCGCTGTTCGACGTCGCCAAAAAAGAAGGGACTCGAAGGCATTCTGGCCAAGCGTCGGAGCAGCGTCTACGAGGAGCGCCGTACTCGCGAGTGGCTCAAGATCAAGATCACTCAAACTGTGGACTGCGTCATCGGCGGATACACCGATCCAGAGGGCAGCCGGTCCTATTTCGGCTCCATTGTGCTTGGCCTGTACGACAAAAAGGGAGAGCTCATTCATGTAGGCCAGGCCGGCACCGGCTTCGATCAGGCCATGTTGAAGCAGGTCTGGCAGGCGCTCAAAAAGCTGGAGACAAAGCGCAGTCCCGTTCCCCAACGGCGTGGAAGCGCTGCGAACCGTGCACTGGGTAAAGCCTGAACTGGTGGCGGAAATCAAGTTCTCGGAGTGGACTCACGAAAGCGCGGAAGGCGGCATGAAGTTGCGTGCTCCCGTTTTTCTTCGACTGCGGGAAGACAAAGACCCGAAGCAGTGTGTCTTGGGACAGTCTCCAGTTTCTAGTTTCCGGTTTCAAAACCAGAACTAACTAGAAACTAGAAGCCGGAAACCAGAAACTGCTTTCTGGAAACTTATTTTATGTCTTTCATCGGCAGCATCGACCCGTAGTCTTTTCCCGAGGGGTCCACCGCGCGAACGACAATTCCTCCAAAGGCATCGCGATACTCCGGATATTTCGCCAGCAGCGCTTTCATCACCGCCAGGTTGTCCTGAAAAGTCTTTCCCGGTGTCGGAGATATCGGCGGACTGGTATTTCACCACCAGGTCGAAGTCGCGGCCTACCGGGACGGGGAACAGATCGGTGACTTTGAAGGTCTTTGCGCCGGCCGTCAGATCGAGAGGAGGCAGATCAGCCGGCTTCACCGCTTGCATCTCGTCATACAGTCTGTCGGTTGTGGCAGTGGCCATGAAGGGTACGGGAACCAGCAGTTCTCGCGCTTCGCCAAAGTAAAACCAGGCATTCCGGAGCTGTCCCTTGCTTTTGAATTCTCGCGCCCGGGCGGCAAACCAGTTGCCGTCGTGGCCGGCAATCTGGGCGGGCTTGGCGTAGAATCCGCCCAATTTCCAGTCGTTCCCCTGTTGCTGCAAAACAAAAGACACGGTGTAGGCGCCCTGCGGCGGAAGCGGCATCGAGGGTAACGATGCCGTAATTGCCCGGCGGCAGATTGGGAATGACAAAAACCGCGCTGTCGCGAGTCTGTCCTTGCGCCCCAAACACGCCGCACAGGAACTCGGCGCGCTCAAGCGGCGCCGTCCCCTCTGCCTTGAGCAGGAATGGAGGCCGCGCCACGGGCCGGACTCCGGTCAGGTTGGCCTGGTTCTCCTTTACCGCGCTTTCAATGCCGGAAAAATTCGATGCCAGACTGGCGATTGCATTCTGGCGCAGCGCTGCCGAGTCTCCCCGCGCGGCCATGTCGTAGAAGCGCGTCGCCGTGCTCACCAGCGCCGAAGCGGTGGCTTCGTCCATATCGCTCGTGGTCAGGCAGGTCTGGGCCGTGGGCGCCCAGCGCCGATAAGGAAATCAATAACGCGGGCAGCCATGTCGCGATAGTTCCTTGCGTAGCCGATATTCCACCTCGGAACAATTTTAAACTGTCGGAGGCGGACCTCGATACTCCGTATTTGCAACCGGCGGCGGACAGGCGATTGCACCGGAGTGCGGCGTGTGCTACCGTCGCCCCTGTTCCCCATTTTCACGCAAGGGAGAGGCTCATGGCTCTAATCTTCCTGGGCATTCTGGTAGTCATCGTCGTCCTGCTGATTGGGATGTACAACAGCCTGGTGCAGTTGCGCGTCCGCTGCGATAACGCCTGGTCGGATATTGATGTGCAACTGAAACGCAGGCACGACCTGATCCCCAATCTGGTGGAAACGGTGAAGGGTTACGCCACCCACGAAAAAAGTACATTCGAGAACATTGCCAAATTCCGATCCCAGGCGATGCAGGCCACGACACCTGGCGACAAGGCCGAAGCCGAGAACCAGCTTAGCGGCGCGCTGAAGAGCCTGTTCGCAGTGGCGGAGAATTATCCTCAGCTGAAAGCGTCCGAGGAGTTCACCCAACTGCAGGGCTCGCTCAGTCAGACCGAAGACACGATTCAGAACGCGCGCCGCTACTACAACGCCGTGGTGCGCGATCTGAATACGAAGATCCAGTCATTTCCGACGAACATTCTCGCCGGAATGTTCGGCTTCCAGCAGCGCCAGTTCTTCGAGGTCGCCGCAGCCGACCGCGAGCCGGTGGCAGTGAAGTTCTAGGCGAGTCGAGGTCGGGTGAGCCGCGAGGCGGCGCAACAATACCAGAGCGCCGAGCTCGCGAGCCCCACCGGGGCGAAAGAGCGGTGCGGGACCGCCGCCCAGGAGTGGTCGATTCTGAACGATTCTTTCGCCCCTTTGGGGCTCAATATCCGCCGCCTGCTTACCCACGGCTTGCGCCGTGGGCTACATTTCTGCGCCGCTTCGCGGCCTAGGGCGAGCGCTTTGCGATTCAGACTCCTGATTCTGTTTTGCCTTGCTACTGACCGTTCCGCTCTTCGCCCAGAGCTGGCGGATTGCCGACTTCTCAGGACGCCATCCTGATCGGTGAAGATGGGTCGGCCGTGGTGAAGGAGCGCGTCAACCTCGTCTTCATCGGCCAATGGCACGGCATCCACCGTACCATTCCTGTCGAGTATCCCGGCCCGCGCGGCACGAACTACACGCTGTTCCTGGATGTCACGGCGGTCACCGACGCTGTCCGGTCAGAAGCTGAAGTACGAATCCAAAACCTCCGGCGGCTACCGCGATCTGAAAATCTACATTCCCGGCGCGGTGGACACCACGCGCACGGTTGAGATCAGCTACATCGTCCGCAACGGCATCCGTTATTTCGAAGACCACGACGAGTTCTACTGGAATGTCACCGGCAACGACTGGCCGGTGCCGATTGATCACGCCGAGGCACATGTTTATCTGCCCAAGGCTGCGGCCGGAAGGTTACGGGCGCAGGCATTTACCGGCGTTTACGGATCGGCCGAGCGCGATGCCACGTCCGAGGTCAATGGCGCCGACCTGGCTTTCGAGACCACCAACCCGCTGCCCATGCGCGGCGGGATGACGATCGACATCTTCATCCCGAAAGGCATTCTGAATGAGCCGGGGCGCAATCACCCGATTCTTCTGGTTTCTGGGCAGCAATCCTATTGTGTTTCTGCCGTTCGTTACCTTCGGCGTGATGTTCGTCCTGTGGTGGTACAAGGGCCGCGATCCCGAACCCGGGCGTTCGGTCGCGCCCATGTACGAACCTCCGCCTGGCATTTCTCCCGCCGAGGCGGGCACGCTGATTGACGACACGATTCATCCCCGCGACATTACTTCCACGATCGTGGACCTGGCAGTGCGTGGCTACGTGAAGATTGAAGAGACCGTCGACACGACTCTTCTGATCTTCCACTCCAAGGACTACATACTTCACTCCGCTCAAACCGGCGACTGAATGGCAGGGTCTGGCACCTCACGAACGAGTCATGATGGAAAATATTTTCGCCGGGGGAGAGCAGACCAGAGCTTTCCAGCCTCAAGAACCGCTTCTACACGGCAATTCCGATCATCCAGCAGGATATTAAGGCGGCGCTCAAGAACAAAGGCATGTATCTGCTCGATCCCGATTCCGCTAATGGCTACAGCGTTGTCGCGGCCTTGGTGATCGTTGCTCCGTTTCTCATCTCGCAGTTCAGCGGTTACAAACAGGTGTTCAACTCGGTTGTTCTTCTGATCGGGTGCGTCATCATCTCGGCGATCATCTGGTGGTTGTTCGCGCGCCAGATGTCGGCGAAGACCTTGCAGGGCGGCCGTACCCGGGTTGCAGTACTGGGCTTTCAGGAGTTCATGAACCGCGTGGACGCCGACCGCCTCAAGCGTATGCCGCCCGATACGTTTGAAAAATATCTGCCCTACGCCATGGCGCTGGGAGTCGAGCACCACTGGGCCCAGGCATTTGCCGGAATCATTCAGAATCCTCCGAGCTGGTACGTCTCGCCCAACGGGATGACCGGTTTCAATCCCATATTCTTTTCCAGTTCAATGCACAACATGGCGTCGGATATGCACCAGGTCTTCGTGTCCGCGCCGCGCTCGAGTTCGAGTGGTTCCGGCTTTGGCGGTGGCGGTGGAGGATTTTCAGGCGGCGGATTCGGTGGCGGCGGCGGAAGCGCTTTTTGATTTGAATCTCCTTTGCGACCTTTGCGGTCAAAGGTTTTTACCGCAAAGGTCGCAAAGAGGAACCCATAGCTCCCCGATGTCACGGCATTGAGACCTGACGGGCGAGGACGACCGTCGCTCCATCCGGACTCCTCCGTATCTGCCTTAGGGCTTCCTCGCGGCTGCGCGACAGGCGATCAAACCAGTGGAGGCCGGGAAGCTTGGCGATCGTTGCGTCGATGCGGCGGGCAATGTCGGCGCCCTGGGGATCGCCAAGAATGAATGACAGAATCCAATCCACTTCGCTGTCCGGCTTTACCCCGCCGCCCACCGGAAGCCAGAAATGGCGGATGATAAAACTGGTCAGGCGTTGCGCATTGCGTGACTGCAATTGCAGACGGGCCTTGTTGTAGTAGAAGGAGAAGTGGCGGCGCTCGTCCTTGGCCAGGCGGCGCAGGATTTCCGCCAGCACCGGGTTCTGCGTCTTGCGCGCCAGTACGCCGTAACCTTCGAGCGTCGAGAGCTCGGAGATCGCCCCATAGGCCAGGTAGGCCGCATGAAAATGCGAAGAGAAGCGGCACAGAACTGACGATCCCAGCTCCTTAAGCCATTCCAGAAACGATGTGGCCTGCTGCACTTCGGCAATGCGGGTGGCGGAGATCGGCACGCCTATCGCATTCAGAAGCCGGCGCAGGGTGTGGCCGTGGAAAAACTCTTCGTAGGCCCAGCAACTGAGGAAAGCGGTGGTCTGCGGGTCTTCGACCGCGCACGTGTTGAGGATGGCGCGCAGGTAGACGATGGTATGCGACTCGATGTCCGTCATGTAGGTAAGCGCGCGAACTTCTTCGTCGCTGATGGGATAGCGATCGGCCTGGCTCAAGTCGAGGTCGCTGATATCCACTTTTTTGGACAAGCGGACATACCGTTCCACGTCAAATTGCAGCTGTTCATGAGAATCGTGTGGCATCTTTCGTTTCCACCTCTGGTCTGCCCCAGAGTACGGAAACGCAGCCAATCCGGATTTAGCCTTGGTCGGCGCTTCTTGTAAAACGATCAACGGTTTTTGTGAAACAGGTGTTTGGACAGGGTGGGCCAAAACTCGGCAAAGGCGTTGCTACCCATCCGTCCCGCAAAACCGAGCGCTGTGCGCAGGCAGGCGTCGCCCAAACCGGACTCGCTGTCAGCCCGCCAGTTGTTGGAAACGAAATTGTTGCCGGAAATGCCGACGTATCGGGCATAGGCAGGGGCCAGTTCTCCGTCAGCCTGGCGTGCGGCGAAAGTCATCACAATTACGTTCTTGATCCGTCCTTTGACCGACTGGCCGGTGGCGCGGAAATACCTGGGGTCTTCACCCCACAGAGCGCCAAGTGAAGCTTCCATGAGGTTGCCGGTGGCGATGCCGGTGAATCGCATCCCGTAGCGCTTGCCGAAGCCCTCCCAATGAGGACCGTACTCCCGGGGGCGGTTCATGGCCGTGCCGAAGCCCGCCGAGAACGCGCCGGCGGCGAGGCTTACCGGACCGACCGTGCTCTTGACCGTCCAATTCAAGCGCTGCCTGCTGGTGATCGGCTGATACGAGTCGGGGCCTTTTCTAAAGGACACCGCAGGTTGGTCAGAAGGCATTTGAGCCGCCGCGCTGGTGCTCACCAGCAGCAGAACGGCAAGGACATGTCCGGGGCTCAACTTCATAGGTGTCCTTGGTTGCCAATCAGAGGGCTAAGTTTGCTTCGAGGACAGAATAGCCGAAGAATTCCGCTCGGCACCGGCCGAAAGGGCGTACCTGCCACCCCAGATTACGCCGTTTCAGCCAACGAGACAGGTGGCATTTGGTCCAAAAGATTAGGGGGAATCTAGTTGCTACCCTTATTGTGTCCCTTATCAGGCTGTTCCGGGGGGCTCCATCCGTGATATAACCGCGCAAGCAGATCGTTCTGGCTTCATTCATGGAATCCGGCATGCCGTTGGGTTTCGCTCGAAATGGGCAGGAGCGAGGAGGCTTTGTGTCCGAAGCGCGGACGGGGAAGCGATTTCCCCTGGAACTACCGATTAAGATTCACAAAGAAGCAGGCGGCGAGCACAGCGGTCTCACGGGAAACCTGAGCGCCGCCGGAGTGTACATCAAGGCCGATGCCGCTCTCGAGATGGGCTCCACCGTCGAATTTGAGATCACTTTGCCGCCAGAGATGACCGGAGCCAAAGAAGGCGTGGTCATCCAGTGCCGGGGTCGTGTCGTACGTACCGACGAACCTGACGGCGGCAGTCCCACGGAGGCACGCGGCGTGGCTTGCGTGATTGACTCCTACGATTTCGTTCGCCACTAAAGGCGAGGAGCTGAAGAGATGCTGAAATTGATTCTGGCCGACAATCAAGCGATCTTCCGGGCGGGCATTGCCAAAGTGCTGGCGGTCGAGGATGAAATGCGCATCGTGGCGCAGGCGCAGACCCAGGAGCAGATGTTCATGGCCCTGGACAAATTTCGCGCCGCCGTTCTGGTGGTGGCGGGCGGCTTCCACTCCGATTTCAATGGCGTACTGCAGGCTGCCAACAAAGCCAAGACCCGAGTAGTGGTGCTGGCCGATACGGGCGAGAGCGCGCAGCGTTACATGGGCGCGGGCGCGAACGGCGTGGTCTATCGCAACGTGACCAGCGCGGCGCTGGTTGATTGTGTCCGCAAGGTGGCTCGCGGCGAGAACTGGGTGCAGGACATTGCCGTGCCCAGCGAGCTCACCGAAAACGATATGGTGGGACTGCGGGTGCGCGACCGCTTGACTGCGAAAGAGTTGCGCATCGTCGCTCTGATCGTGCAGGGATACAAGAACAAGGAAATCGCTTCCCAGCTCGGAACCACCGAGCAGGTGATCAAGAACTACCTGCGCAACGTCTATGACAAAATTGGCGTCTCCGACCGGCTGGAGCTGGCGTTATTCACCATCCATCACCGGATTCTGAACGAAGCAGCGGCAGCTACCGCGGCTGCGGCCACGCCCCAGGCAGGAGCCGGGGTCACGTCGTAAAGAAGATATTGGTTCTGAAAGGCCGCCCGCGGGCGGCCTTTTTGCTTCTGCGTGCACAGACCACGTAGGAGCAGTGCCCTCACCCGCCCGGACGAGGGCGTCCGAACCTACGTGAATCGTGGTAATTCATTTTTTGAGTTGGACACTGCCGGCATGGGATGGCACAGTAGCACCGTCCATACCCCCGCGATAAACCGATTGCAAGGTGACGTGGTGCGAACAGTGAAGTTCGCTTTTCACCCCTGTTGTTCCGTCCCGTAGTCCTTGACCTCGTCGTCCCACGAAAACCGCGAGCGATGCCATCCGGCGTAAGCGTCGGTGTGTCTGCTCCCGACAACCCAAAAAAGGAGATGAGGGCATGAAATCAACTCGGAGATTTTCGCTTTCCAAGGTGCTGCTTCTGGCCATTGCGGTCATCGGGGTTTCAGCAATTCCAGCGCACGCGCAAACGACCACCGGGACATTCAGCCTGGCGCATAAGGTTCTGTGGGCCAACGCCGTACTGCCTCCGGGGGACTACGCATTCTCCCTCGATACGCAGAGTTCGCCGGCGAGAATCTCGGTCCGTCACGTTGATGGCCCCATGGTGGGGATGATCTTGCCGCAGGTAATCTCTGACGACGACTTCGTCGGAGGCAGCAGTCTGGTTCTCCATCAGGAAGGCGGAGAATCAGTCGTCAATACTCTGCGCCTGAAAAACGTCGGCATAGCGCTGCAATTTGTCTCTCCGAAGGCGGTGCCAGTGGCGGAAACGGCAGGATTGGGGCCGATCGCCGGCTCTCAATCAGCGAAGTAGAACAAGAGGCGGAAGCGGCCATCGAACCTGGTAGTCCGCTTCCGCATTTTTTTGGCTGTTGTCTGAGGATTCTGGTGACTAGTTGGTTCGGGAGTTGCGCCGCAACTCATCGGTGAGAACAACCGCTTCGGCCACTTGCCGCATGGATTTGCGGGTCTGCCGGCTCTGCCGTTGCAAGGCGAGATAGGCCTGCTCCTCATTCAGTGAGAGGTCGCGCTGCAGAATTCCCTTCGCGCGTTCGACGATTTTTCGGGTTTCCAGTTGCTGCGAGAGATTGGTGTTCTCAGTTTCCAGGCGGGCCATCTCTATTTCAGCTCCCACGAGAAAACCTGCGGTCGAGATGAGCCGGATCTCTCGCTGGTTGTGAACGTGAGGGCGGCGATGCTGCAGATTGATTACACCCACCACGCGACCACGCGACATCAGCGGCACCGAGAGAAATGCTTCGTAAGTGTCCTCGGGTAACTCGTGGAAGAATTGAAAGCGCGGATCCTTGGAAGCGTGCTTTGAGACTGCGACCGGCTCGCGATGCTCTGCCACCCAGCCGGTGATGCCTTCTCCCACATTCAGTTTCAGGCTGTCCACCACTTCGGGGTGCGGGTTTTTCGACGCCCGCAACATCAGTTGCTCGTCCTCCAGGACATAGATAAGGCAGGAATCGCACTTCACCAGGGCCGAAGCGAAATCCACAACGCGCGCCAGGACCTCATGCAGGGCGTCCGCCGACGCCATGCTGGTGCCCAATTCGTGCAGGAAATCAATGGAAGGATCTTCTAAAGGTAATGATGAAGACATGCTCCAACGATAGGGAACGATGGGAGGGCTGTCCAATAGCAATTTTCGATCACGGCCATAAAACCTTTTCGCGCAACTTGTAGGAATTAAATGCATCTTGGGGAGGGTTGGAAGAATATTTTGTTACCACATTGTTACAAAATATTCCGGCTGTCACCGTGTAATCGCGGGCGCCCCGCCCGCGTTCTTTCAGTGGCAAGAGCCTTTGGGTCCGAGATAGCTCCCTCGCGGGCGAGACGCTTACGGCACATGGCTCGACAAGTTCGCGAAACACTGAGTTCGAATATTCGAGTGTTCGTATATTAGATCTTTTCGCCGATGGCCTTCCCCTGAGTGAACAAGTACAAGTAATCCGGACCGCCGGATTTTGAGTCGGTGCCCGACATATTGAAGCCGCCGAAAGGATGCGCAGCCACGGTTGCGCCGGTGCACTTGCGGTTGATGTAGAGGTTGCCGACATGGAACTCGCGGATCGCGCGCTCGATCTTCTCGCGGGACTGGGTGTAGACCGCTCCGGTCAGGCCGAATTCGGTGTCATTGGCAATATCGAGCGCGTGGTCGTAGTTCTTCGACTTGATCACCGCCAATACCGGGCCGAAAACTTCTTCCTGTTCCAGCCGGGACTTGGGGGGAATGTCGGCGATGACGGTGGGCTGCAGGAAGTATCCCTCGCCTGCGCCCTGCGCGGGGCCGCCGCCGGTGATGACGCGGCCATCTTTCTTGCCGACTTCGATGTAATCGAGAATCGACTTCATGGAGGCTTCGTTGATTACAGCACCCATGTTGGCATTTTCCGCGGGATCGCCGACCGTAATCTTCTCTACCCGCGCCTTCAGCTTCGCCAGAAATATTTCGTAGATGCGCTCGTCAATAATGGCGCGCGAGCAAGCCGAACACTTCTGGCCCTGGAAGCCAAATGCGGCCTGGGCCACGCCTTCGACGGCGGAATCAACGTCGGCGTCGGCGTCCACGATAATGGCATCCTTGCCTCCCATTTCGAGGATGGTGCGCTTGATCCAGATCTGGCCGGGAGCGTGTGTGGCCGCGCTCTTGTTGATGTCGAGTCCAACTTCGCGCGACCCTGTAAACGCGATGTACCGGGTCTTGGGATGCGCCACCACTGCGTTTCCGAAGCTGGCGCCGGCGCCGGGACAGAAATTCACCACGCCTTCCGGCATGCCGCACTCTTCGAGCAGTTCCACGAACTTTGCCGCGATGGTCGGAGAGTCGCTCGATGGTTTCAGAATTACCGTGTTGCCACTCACGATGGAAGCCATCGTCATGCCCGCCATGATGGCGCACGGGAAATTCCACGGCGGAATTACAGCACCCACGCCCAGCGGAATGTAGGTGAGAATGTCGCGTTCTCCCGGCATCTGTACCGGCAGTTCGGTCCGGGACAGTCGCAGGGCTTCGCGAGCGTAGTATTCGGCGAAGTCAATGGTCTCGGCGATATCGGCGTCGGCTTCCGCCCAGTTCTTGCTTACTTCAAAAACCAGCCAGGCGCAGAATTCAAACTTGCGCTCACGCAACACATCGCCTACGTGGAAGAGCAGGCTGGCGCGCTCTTCAAATGAGGCCTGGCTCCAGCTGGCAAAAGCCTTTAGCGCGGCCTGCATGGCCGGTTCGACGTGGTCTTTGCCGGCCTTCTGGTGCAATCCGACGATCTGCGAGGGCTTGGCCGGGTTGATGGACTTGATCTTGTCGCTGGTCCTGATCCGCTTGCCGCCGATGATGAGGTCATATTCCCGGCCCAGTTGGCCGCGGACTTTTTCGATGGCGGCACGCATCCGGCGCGCATTCTCGTCTTTGGTGAAATCGACGAGCGGCTCGTTTACGAATGGTCCTTCATGCAGGCGGATCTGTGTGTGGATCGGAGCTTCAACGGTTGCCATGAGCGCACCTCGGAGATATTCGATGCCGGTGGGCAGATATAAGACTCTTCGCGCTTATTGTAGCACCGGGAATTGTGCCCGGGCGTCGTGGGTTCTGTAGCGCCGGCGTCTCGCCGGCTGTCGGATGGGCGTTCCGCCCACCCCATCGGGCCGGCCGGACGCTTGCGCTATGGATCTGTCGCGCGCAGGGCTTCAGCTCCAGAGGTAACCTCAGCGGCTAAAAAGCCACTCTGGACCAACCTCTCTGATGCAGCGCAGCGCTGCTCCACCCGGAAGCCTTATGAGTCGATGTCGGTCTTTCCCAGTCCCGTGGATCATGCTGGCTACTTCGCGAGAAAGCCGGCGATTGCAGGGCCAATTTTTCCGAGTTCGCAACCGGGGGCGAGATGGCCGCAATTGTCGCGTAATTCCACCACGTCGGCATGCAGCAGTTGGGCGAAATCCAGGGCAGGTCCGGGGGTGACCATGTGGTCGCTGATGGATACGATCACCAGCACCTGCGTCTTGACTGCGGCGGCCGCGCGATCCATCGAACCGCCGAGGGGTGCGGACACGTCGTGAGCCATCATTGCCTGCGCCTGGCGAATGTGGTTGTTGGCGTCAAACTCGGCGACATCCTTTTGAGCTTTCGCGAACCACTCCGGCAATTTCTCGCGGGTAGTGTCGGCGTTGAATTTTTCCGGAGTTTCGATGGCGAGACCTTCAAAGGCCGTCAACAACGCCAGTGCAGGTTGTTCGGTGTATTCGCCATTCTTCCAAGCGGGGTCGCCCATGATGGCATCATTCTCCCCCTTCCAGAGCATGAGGTCGAAGGGCGCCAGCCGGGGCGAACCGACGATCGGGATTGCCTTGTCAACGAAGTCCGGGTAGGAAACGATCCACTGAAACGTCTGCATGCCGCCCATCGAGATTCCCATCACGGCTTTGAGATGATTGACGTGCAATACCTGGGTCAGCAACTGATGTTGGCTGGCAACCATATCGCGGATGCCGAACTTCGGGAACTTCATGTGAGGCTGCGTCTGGCTGTTAGACGGCGAAGTAGAAATCCCATCGCCCAGTGCGTCCACCAGGACAACATAGTATTTCGAGCTGTCCACGATCTTGCCGGGACCAACCAGTTCTACCAGTTGTGCCGTAGTTCCGGTGAACCAGGTCGGAAACAATACGGCGTTGGATTTGTCGGAGTTGATCTGCCCGAAGGTGCGGTAGCCGAGTTTGCAGTCACGGATGGTCTCGCCGCTCTCCAGCTTGAAGTCGCCCAGGGACGCAAACTGTTGCTGACCGTCCTGCGCGAAGGCGGCAAGGGAAAAGAGAAATACGATCAGGCCGGAACGAAGAGTTCTCATGGCTGGGGAATTGTATCGTAGCGCCGGCCCTTCGACTGCGGTCAGGGCTGGCCCGGCCGTCGGGTGGGCGTCCCGCGCACCCCATGGGGCCGGCCCGAGGTCGGCGCCACGAAACCTTACGGAACCTTAACCGACTCTTCTTTTTCCGACGGCTGGTAACTCATGGATGCGGTTCGCTCCAGCTTGTCCCAGGCGAAGGGGCGCCCTTCCGCGGCGCGCTTTAACGTCTTCAGCAACACAATCGAAAACAACTGCCGGTAGGCGAAGCGCTGCAGCCACACCTGGCTCAGCAGCCAGGGATCTTCCGGCGCATCCGGCCGGCTGCGTTCGAGCGCGAACGCAATGGCCGACGCGAGGAAGTCCATCACCAGGAATGCCACAAAGAAAACAATCAGGCGCTGAAAGCTGCCGGGATCGGTGGACTCAGGGTGGAAGGATTTCTGGACGAAATACCAGATCGTGCCGACAAAGAACATGATGTCAATAAACGGCGACACCAACGGCAATAGAACCTGGAAGATGGCGATGTTGGGCAGCGCAATCCAGCCCAGCGCACCTTCGCGGGCGAACGCGGCGCGATGCTTCCAAACGGATTGCAGTATGCCGAAGGACCAGCGAAAGCGCTGGCGCATCAAGCCCCTGGCATTGACCGGCGCTTCGGTGTAAGCCAGCGCAAGATCTTCGTATTCGACGCGGTAACCCAATTGCAGCAGCGCCATAGTGAGATCGGCGTCCTCGGCCACGGTGTCGGTGTGGAACCCTCCAGCTTCGTGCACCGCTGAGACTCGCCACGCGCCAATTGCACCCGGCACTACGCTGACCGCCCCCATGGTGTTCAAGGCGCGGCGTTCGAAGTTCTGGCTGGTGATGTACTCCAGAGCCTGCCAGCGGGTCCAGAGGTTGACGCGGTTGCCGACCTTCGCATTGCCTGCGACTGCTCCTACCTTGGGGTTCAGGAAATGAGGCACGAGGCGGGAGATGGCGTCCGAGGCGATGACCGTGTCGGCGTCAATACCGACAAAAATCTCTTCACCGCGCAGATGCTCCAATCCGAAGTTGAGCGCTTCCGCTTTGCCGGAGTTGGGTTTGGTCAGGATGAGCACTCTGCCGCTGGCCTCTTCACTGGCAAACGCGGTGCGCGCAACCTCGAGCGTCTTATCGCTCGAGCCATCATCAATCACAATCACGTGCAAATTGGGATAGTCGGAGACAAGTGCCGAACGAATGGTGCGCGCGATTACCTTCTCTTCGTTGTACGCCGGGATCAACACAGCAACCTGGGGAAGATAGTGCGCCACATCGCCCGGGGTTCCATAATGCCGGGGCCAGAGCCGGTCATAGATGGCGAATGCGCCGATGAAGAGCAGGCGCCCCGTCATCAGCACATCGCCCACGAAGAAAATCCAGGTCATGGCATTGAAGGTCAGCGGGAACAGAGCGAATCCAAACAGGTTCAGACGCGCGATCCAGCGCTGGTTGGAAGGGATGGGCGGCATGACTTCCGCCCGAGTCCGGCCCAGCAACTCGTAAAGCGGGACGATCTTCAATCCTTTTTCGCGCACGCCTTCGATGATTTTGGGGAGGGCCAGAACGGTTTGTTCGCGATCGCCTCCGCCATCGTGGAGCAGGATGATATTGCCGCAGTGAATGTCGCTGGCCGCACACGGAGGCAGGTGGGCCAGCACATCGCCGGCGATTTGATCGGCGCTGTGTCGCGGATTATCGCGCCAGTCGTTGGGGTCGATCTTGTCACCGATGGTGATGTAGCCCAGCTCCTGCGTGATTTCGAGAGGGCGGACCTGGTCTTCTGTGTCGGGCTCGGCGTCAATCGAATAGGGCGGGCGAAACAAAATTGTACGAATCCCCAGGCGGCTGGCAAAAAGCTGCTCGGTAAGATTGAGTTCCACCGCGCGCATGAATCCGCGAGAGATGTTGCTGATGTCGGGATGAGTAAAAGTATGGTTCCCGATTTCGTGCCCCTCGCGGTAGATGCGGTCGGTAACGTCAGAAAACTTGTCGGCCTGAATCCCGATCAGAAAAAAAGCCCCCGGGGCCTTCTCGCGCTTGAGGACGTCGAGGATCTTAGGGGTCCACTCCGGGTCCGGGCCATCGTCGAAGGTGATAGCGACTTTGTCCGAACTGGATCCGTAGCGTGCGACCCGGTAGGGTTCTGGAAACGAGTCGAAGCTTTGATCGGTAATGATGCCGGTGGCCTGGTCCAGGGTGATGCTGCGTTGCCCATCGGCCGGCCGGGCTTCGATGCGCAGGATCTCGCCGTTGCCCTCCATGTCCACATCCTGGCCCGGCGGGACGTCTTTCAATTTGTTTTCCGCGCCAGGTTCGCCCGGAACGTCCCAGACTCGCCACAATGAGCGATCTTCCGATCCCAGCCGCCAAAGCGCGAAAGTCTGGATGCCCAGCGACTGGGCGGCGCGCATCTGGTTGAGCGCGGTTACGCCGTCGAGAAACCAGATGTCGTGCTGCAGATCGTGTTCGTCAAGGTAGGTGATGTGGGGATTGAGGCTATCGCCGTCAAAATCCACGTCCGCTTCCGAGTCACGCGCCGCCAGCCACGCGTCCTGCACGGTTACGTTGGTGTCTTTCATTCCGGGCGGCAGCGGGCCGTGCTTCGGCTTGTGCACCCAGTCGTAACCGTAGTTGCCGATGGCCGAGATCAGCTTCTCTTTCGGGACCACTTTACTGGCTGCTTTCAGGTTGGCGAGGAACCAGTCTTGCGACGCCACTGGCCCCGGCGTGCCGGGTGAAGGATAGTGCTCGTCATAGTTCATGAGCACTACGCCGTCGGCGTGGGACGCGATCGCGGCGTAATCGTATTCCTCGTTGCGCGCCTGCACGCTGACGTACAACTTCATTCCTTTCGCGTGCAGATCGTCCGACAATTCCTTCAGCAGCGCGATATAACCCGGCTGCGCTTTCCTGCCCAGGGTTTCAAAGTCGATCATCAGGCCGTGATAACGATCGGTGGCCAGTAATGCCGCAACCTGCTGGCGAAAATGCGCCCGGGCATCCGAACTATTCAGGAAGGCGCTGACGTCCACCCAATCCACTCCGTCGAAGTTGTTGACCATGGGGAAGACTTCCATTCCGGTGTCTTCCAACTTCAGAAACGGCATGACCTTGTAGTCCACGGGGCGGACCGCGGAGTCTTGCATGACGTCGAAGAACTTGTTGGTCTGTTCGTCGATGCCTTGTAGCCGGCCGTCCGGCGAGATGACGTGCAGCCAGTCCGGAAAGAGCAGATCAATCTGCCGGGCGTATTCCCGCAAGGACGAAAAACTCGCGGCGTCATAAGGCACGTAGAACGCAGCCCGGATCCCTTCCTCTTGGTTCAGCTTTACCTGGGAAGGCGCCGATTTCGATTTGCGATGGCCGCGCAGCACGGCTGCTAGTTTTCGCCGCTCTTTCGCCTTCTCCCGCTCTTTTTCCTTCAGCGCACGGTAAGGCTTCTTCTGCGGTGCCAGCAAGAGTTCAGGCAGAGGCTCATTGCGCAACGCGGTGTAGGCGAAAAAAATAACCAGCAGCGTTATGCTGACGCCGATGATGTCGAAAGCCAGCCGAATTCGCTTCCAGCGAGCGCGGCGAGGATCGTAAAAGACGGGTTTCGCCATGAAGATTAGGTATCTATCCATCCTAAGCTGAGGTATTCGGACGGTCAATCGAGCAGAAAATGCTGGGCCAACGGATCGACACGGATCAGGAGAAGGGTCTACCTGTAAAATCCGTAGCAAGCGGTGGCCGCAACTCTGGCTGCTGGTGCCGCGCCGGCCTTCTTCGAAGCTGAGGTATATTCTTAGCGTGCGCCAACTCGTGCGCCAACACCTCCGGTTTTTTCTGTGGGTCACGCTGGCCGCTCTCGGACTGCGGCTCTTCTTCCTGTTTCGTTTCCCCGCCGTCACCACCGATTCCTTCATCTACGGTGATATCGCGAAGAACTGGCTGCAGCATGGTGTTTACGGCCTGGGCGGTCCCGACATTTCTCCGACTTACATTCGCCTGCCGGGATACCCCGCCTTCCTGGCTGCCGTGTTTGCCATATTCGGTATGGAGCACTACCGCGCGGTGCTGGCGCTACAGGTTTTTGTGGACATCGCCACTTGTTTCCTCATTGCTTACATGGCGCGCCGTTTGGCTTCGGCCAGAGTTGCGAAGGCAGCATTTCTGTTGGCGGCGTTATGCCCGTTTCTGGCCAGCTATGCGGCCGCCGCTTTGACCGAGACGCTTGAGATCTTTTTCACCGTATTGGGCTTCGACTGTGCCATCGCAGGGCTGGAAACCCTTGAAGAGAGATGGCTGCGACCGTGGTTGGGGTGTGGACTCGCGATCGGCGCTGCAATTCTGTTGCGTCCCGACGGCGGCTTGCTTCTGATTACGATTGAGTTGTATCTGGCGTGGTTGTGGGTGCGGGCCTGGAAAGGCCAGGCGCGGGCGCGTGGCCCGCAGCCACGCGGTTCGGCTCACTTATTGCGGGTTGGGTTGATCGTCGCAGTGGTCTCTCTGGCGCCGCTGGTTCCATGGGCCTGGCGCAATCTGCACACGATGCATCGCCTTGAGGTGCTGGCGCCGCGTTACGCCAATGAAGAGGGCGAATTCGTTCCCGCCGGATTCAATCGCTGGGTGAAGACGTGGATGGCGGACTATGCTTCGGTCGAGGAAATCTACTGGCCGGTGCCCGGAGACATAGTGGATGCCGATAAGCTGCCTGGCCGCGCATTTGACTCTGAAGCCCAGCGCGATCAGACCGAGGAGTTGTTGGCAGACTACAACCAGGTTCTCCACATCACTCCGGAACTGGATGCGCGGTTTGCGGCGTTGGCCGCGCAGCGTATCCGGCAGGCGCCGGTGCGCTACTATGTGTGGCTGCCCCTGCTGCGGATCGCCGATATGTGGCTGCGCCCGCGCACCGAGACCCTGCCTTCCGATACCCGGTGGTGGGAGTTCAACGACGACCCGAAGTGGTCGGCGCTGGCGGTAGGATTGGGAATCATCGGGCTGGCCTATCTGGGAATGGCCGCGGCTGGACTGGCGGAGGCACGAGAGACCACGTTTTTCGGGCTACTGCTTGCGTTTCTGGTGCTGCGATCAGTCTTTTTGGGTACGCTCGAGAATCCCGAGCCTCGTTACACCTTGGAGTGCTATCCCGTGGTGATCATTCTGGCCGCCGTTTTCTTGGGAAGGCACACAAAACAGGCTAGTTGACCTGTAGTCAATCTACAGAGTCTAGTATTTTCATCCTACCGAAATCCGTATTGACCGCTCCGCAGAGGCGCCAACCGGTTGTATTAAATGCTTTTAGTTCTGGACGACTGATTGCAACGCTGACCTACAGCTATCTATAACAAATCTTTACATTTGCTGCTGGACGTGTCGGCCCATTGAGATTCCAATCGAGGGAGTTTTTCATGAGACGAAGCCGGGTTGCATCGCGTGGTTTGGAGCTTGTTCTGGCAGGTTTGCTGCTGACTTCTTCGGCGTTTGCCGCCGAGGTTACCGCCTCGCTGCTGGGAACCATACGGGATGCTTCGGGAGCGGTCGTGACCGGCGCTACCATTTCGCTGACCAACACGCAAACCAACGTCACTAAAAAGACGCAAAGCGGAAGCGACGGTGAGTATTTGTTCACCCTTGTTCCCGTGGGCCAGTACAGACTGATGGTTGAGCGCTCCGGGTTTCGCAAATACGTTCAGGACGGAATCATTCTCCAGGTCAACCAGGCTGCCAAACAGGACATCTCGCTGGAGGTCGGCGCCCAAACCGAAGTGGTGGAAGTCACGGGAGATGTGGCCCAGGTTGACACCGTCACCGCGACGCTCGGTTCGGTCGAGACCCAGCGGCGCATCGTGGATTTGCCGCTGGTCGAACGCGACACGTTTCAGCTCGGCTTGCTGCAGGCGGGCGTGTTCGCGCCTGACTCCCGACGACGGCTCCGGAAATCCGTTTTCGGTCAGCGGGCAGCGCTCCGAATCGCTGACGTTTCTGATTGACGGCGTCGACAACAATGATTTCCTTGGCAACAATGCCGTGGTTGATCCCAATCCGGACGCGGTGGAAGAGTTCAAGATTCTTACGAATAATTACGGAGCAGAGTACGGCCGGACTTCGGGCGGAATCGTAAATCAGGTCATCAAGTCAGGGACCAACGCGTTTCATGGCGGCCTGTTCGAGTTCTTCCGCAACGACGATCTGAATGCCCGCAACTATTTTCAGCTGGAGCGCACCCGCTTTAACCGCAATCTTTTTGGCGGCACCTTGGGCGGACCGATCCACAAGGACAAGACCTTCTTCTTCATCTCCTATCAGGGATCGCGCCGCATTGAAGGCCAGGTCGCGCCCGTGCTGACCGTGTTAAGCCCGGCCCAGCGCGGATGTACGACGGTGGCGCCGGGCTGCGTGGGCACGGTGGCTGATTTTAGCGGCGATCTTCCGGACACCCAATTGGTCAATCCGATCGATGGCACCGACTATCCCAACAATCAGGTTCCTATCAATCCCATCATCGCCACCTACATCAGCAAGTATCTGCCCCTGCCCAACGTTCCAGGCACGGACAATTTTGCTGCCAATCCCATCGGTAGAATTCAAGAAGACCAGGGCATCATCCGGATCGATCACCACATCTCCGGTCGCGACTCGATCTACGGAAACTGGATCATCAACGATGTCAGGGATGCGTATCCGTTCCGGATCATCAATGGCGCGTCCAGCGGTGGCAACGTGCCAATCGGGTCAGGGTTTTCCGATCTCACCCGAAGTCAGCAGGGAGCGGTTACCTGGACCCATATTTTCAGCCCCCATGTCATCAACGAATTCATCTTTGGCTCGAACCGGGTCGCCACCTTGATGGCGATACCGGCGGACACGACTTCGCCCGCTGACCTGGGATTCACCAACGTCAACCCGGATGATTCCAAGGGCGTCGCGGCGCCCATCATGTTCTCCAATACGTTCCAGTTGGGTCCTTCCCCGCAAGGTCCGACCAAAGAGCATGACGTTACCTTTCATTGGCAGGACAGCGTCTCCTGGAACAAGGGACATCATGATCTGAAATTCGGTGCGGATATCCGCCGTATCCGCAACAATTTCAATTTCGACTTCTTTAACAATGGCAGCTTCGATTTTGCCAACTTCGTGTCGCCTTTCACGGGCGACGGATTTGCTGATTTTGTCGGCGGCTTCCCTGACAACTACTTCCAGTTTTCCAACGCGGTTTACGGGATACGGACCTACTCGCTGAATTTCTATGGCCAGGATTCATGGAAGATCCTGCCTCGTCTGACCCTGGACCTGGGTGCGCGCTACGAGTACAACGCTCCCCAGAAGGATCCCCACAACAACATTATTGGGTTCTTTCCGGGGCAGCAGTCGACCGTTTTCCCCGACGCACCGACCGGTTTGCTCTATCCCGGCGATCCGGGGATCCCGAATTCCGGCATGGTCTTTCCCGACAAGAACAACCTTGCGCCGCGCTTCGGTTTTTCCTGGGACGTGCTGGGGAATGCCAAGCTGGTCATGCGCGGTGGTTTCGGAATTTTCTATGATATCGAAGACGGGGCCCTCAACCTGCAATTCGGTGGACAGCCACCCTTCGGAGACGTGTCGAATCTGAACTACTCAGGCTTCACTCCCGGGGTTGACCCGATCGCGGATCCGTTCAACTCGTTTGCACCCGGTACGGTGAACCCGTTCCCGTTCATTGCCGGTGGCAGGCTCGGGCAATTCTTTGTTCCCAAGGTATCTTTTGCCTTCGTAGTCGATCCCCACTTCCGAACGCCGTACTCGGAGAACTACAACTACGGTTTGCAGTACCAGCTCACCAGAGACACGCTGATTGAGGCCTACTACGTGGGCAGCCTGGGCAGAAAGCTCATCACCTCGGCCGATGTGAACTTCCCGCAGCCGGGGATCTTAGAGCAGCAGCTCAACAATAGCGGCGGACCGGGAGTCGGATTCACCAACGCCGACTGCGCGCGCGCGCTGGCGGGTTGCAGCGATCCTACCGATCCGAACTCTTCGCTTACGGAAGCCGGCCAGCTATTGACCGACCACAGCAACGGCTTCTCCGCGAGCCATGAGTTCCAGCTCACCATCGACAAGCGCTTCAGTGGAGGCTTCAATCTTCGTGGAGCATACACGCTGGCCAAGACCATTGATATCCAGTCCGGCTTCCGCGCCCGCTCATCGCTCCAAACAAATCCCCTCGACCCCAGTTTTGACCGCGGGTTGGCCGACTTCGACGCAACCCACCGCTTGGTGATCAGCGGCTCGTGGGAGATTCCATGGGACAAGCCATTTCGTAACAGTCACTTCATGCGCAAGTTGACCGAAGGCTGGCAGATCAACGGGATCGCGTCGTTCCAATCCGGCGCTCCCTTCACCATCTTTTCCAACGACAATCAAAGCCAACAGGCCAGCGGCCTGGATCGGGCCGATGTGGTGGGGAAACGCCAGACTTTTAATGCTCGCACCATCCAAACTTTCACCCCTGACCCCAACGGGATCAACGGAAGCTGCCTGAACGGTGAGACTACAGGAAATTTCTATTTCAATCCCCTGGCCTACGACTGCGCCAATGTCACCGAAGGAGGCGGTATTCCGCTGTTCTCGTTCGGCGACTCCGGGCGCAATACCGTGCGTGGCCCAGGCATCAACAACGTTGACCTCTCAATCTTCAAGAGCTTCAAGTTCAACGAACGGAGCGCATTAGAATTTCGTACGGAATTCTTTAATGCCTTCAATCACACCCAGTTCCTCCTTTCGGGGAACTCGTCAACCGTGTTCGGATTTACCGGGAGCTTCGGGCAGGTGACGCAGGCGCGCGATCCGCGCATCATCCAGTTCGCGCTGAAGCTTGCTTTCTAGGGTGGCGAGGGAAACCGCGGGACAACACGCCGGAGATTACTGTTTAAGACCCCGCTTCAGCGCCTCGGCGCGATTGCGTTCGCTGCTGGCGGCCTGCGTGTTCCCCTGTTGTTCGTAAGCGTCAGCCAGAAACGCGTGAGCTTCAAAATTGTTGGGATCGGAAAGTACCGCCTGCTTCAAATAAGGCAAGGCCTCATCGGACCGGTGCTGCAAAGTGAAAATCCGCCCCAATAAGAGGTTGCCGCGGAAGTGTTCTGGGCTGAGCTGGATTACCTGCTGCAGCAATTCAACCGCCTCCGGGACGCGTTGGACGCGCGCATAGACCGAAGCCAGCGAATACTGGGCGTCGGCAAATTTGGGACGCTTCTTCGCGACAAACTCAAAATAAGGAACGGACTCCCGCCAGGCGCCCGTTTCAAATAACGCTAAACCCAACTCGTATTGTGCCGGGGGCGAATCCGGCATCAACTTCACCGACGTCTGCAGGGCTGCTATGGCTTCGGGATAACGCCTCACTCTGGCCAGCGCAATCCCCAACTGCATCTGCGCGACGGCGATGAGCGGACTATCGTCCAGCACCTGCTGCAGCATGGGAATGGCCTCAGTGAATCTACCGTCTTCGATTGCGATCATGCCTTCATGCAGCGTGTTCGAGATGCCGATCTTGTCTTTCGGATCCGCGCCTTTCAGGGGATCGGTCGAGGCTGTCCCCGGAGTCGAGCCCACATAGCCCAGAGCGCTCAGGTTTTCGCTCTGCTCCGCTGTCACCGCCGGCTGGTCTGCCTTTCCGTGATAACTGCTGGTCTGATCGCGAAACTGATCGAGTTGGGCCTGCAGTGTGTCCGTCACGGCGGGAGAGGTGGCAGCCAGGTTGTGTTCCGCGGCCTGATCGCGGGTCTGGTCATAGAGTTCGCGCCGAGGCGCGCGCACAAAAAGATATTTGCCGGTGCGCATGGAGCGGATCGAGCTCCAGCCAAACGCCCGGTGCGGGTAATCGGTTTCCGCATAGGCTGGAAGATCGGCAGCGGATTTTTGGACCGCCTTTCCCGGCAGCGGCGGCGCCATCTTCATCAGGGGCACCAGCGACTCGCCCTGAAAGGTGGGCGGCAGCGGCAAGCTCAACATGCTGAGAAGCGTGGGTGCTACGTCCACCAGCCGCACCCGGGTTTCTACGCGGCGGCCAGCCAGCAGTTGCCCCGGCAACTTGAAAAGCAGCGGCACGCGGATGGTTTCGTCGTAGAGGAAGATGCCGTGCATGCTTTCGCCGTGCGCTCCGAGCGATTCGCCGTGGTCCGACATCATCGTAATCAGCGCGCGGTCGTATAAACCGTGCTGCCGCATATAGGTAAACAGCTTGCCCAATGCCGCATCGGCGTAGGCGACTTCTCCGTCGTAGAGATCGGTGAAGCGCTTGTCAAACGGTGCAGGCGGGTCGTACGGGGCATGCGGGTCATAGAGGTGGATCCAGATAAAAAACGGGGTCTGGCGGTTCTGGTTCTTCGCCATCCATCGCATAGCGTGGGCGACCACATCCCCCGCGCGGCGCTCCACGCTGTCGTAGCGGCTCTCATTGGGGCCGCGCTTGGGATGAAAGCCGGCGTCGAAGAAGTCGAAGCCGCGGTCGAATCCCGGCGCCATGTTGGCCTTGGGATCAAGAATCAGCGAGCCGATGAAAGCTGCCGTGCGGTAACCGCTCTTGTGCAAAATCTCAGGCACGAAGGGCAGCAATGCCGGCAACGGATGTCCGAAGTCGGTGACAGTGTGAAATTGGGGATAGGTCCCGGTGAAAATCGTGGCATGCGAAACCGGCGTCAGCGGCGCCTGGGAGTAAGCTTTCTCAAAAACGACACCCTGGCGGGCGAGCGCGTCCAGATTCGGCGTAAGACCCTTCTTGCTGCCCAGAAAACCCATGCGGTCGGCGCGGGTGGTGTCCACGGTGACGAAGATGATGTTTGGAGCTTCCGCCCGGACGAAGGTGCTCGCGCCCAGCACGGCGAGCAGGAAAAGCAGGAAGGGGCGACGCATAAGGGCAAAAAGGAAGTTTACCATTCGTCGGTAAACTCCCTCATGCGATTCGACTAAGCCAGTTCAGAACGCAACGGACAGGCCGAACTGCATATTGCGTTGCGCACCGGTACCCAGGATCGGGTTCAGACCCAGTCCGACATCAGGCGTGGCGAAGAATTGCCCGAAAGAGCTACCTGTAATCTTGGCCGGGGACGAAGTGGCGAACATGGCATGGTTCAGAACGTTAAATACTTCCCATTTGAACTTCACCGAGAAACGCTCCGTCAGTTGGAAATTCTTGAACAAACCCATGTCGAGCTGTGCAATTCCGGGCTGGCGCAGGACATTGCGAGCGTTTCCGATCTCTCCTGGGGCCGGGGCCGAAAATGCAGCGGTATTAAAGTAGGCGTCCTTGCCGTGGGCCACGTAGTGATTGTCATAATGGAGCGGGCTTCCATCATAGACCGCGACTGTATCCCTTAACCCCTGGTTCGAGGGATCGGCGGCGACAAAGGCAGTGTATGGGCGCCCTTCCTGCGCGCGGAACAATGCGTTCAGTTGCCACCCGTCTCCCACCAGCTTGGGCAAAGGTTGAAACCTAGGAACGACGTAAACCGCGGTGAAGTTCACGTTCCAGGGCGTATCAAAATCCGAGGGCGCGTACCCCTTGTCTGGGCGGTAGGGGTTTTGAAAGTCGGAGAGGAAGCTTCCGCCACGGTTGGCAGAGCCAGTATCAAACGATCTCGACCAGACGTAATTCAACTGCCCACTCAAGCCATGAAGATCTCGGACCTTGAAAGCGGTTTGCAGGCTGTTGTAGTTCGAGAAGGCGTCGTTGTTAAGCTGCAAAATGTGGTTGTAGTTCGGGAATGCGCCGGCAAGCGGCTGGCGGGTGGCATCGCACGGGTCGGTGGCGCTCACCGGGCAAGCATTCAGATCGCGCCAATTGAGCAGGTCGCGCCCAGCCGTTCCCACGAAGGCGAGGCTGAACGATGTTTTGTTAGTCAGTTGTTGCTCGACCGTGAGGTTGTAGGCATGGTTCATCGGAGTCTGGAAATTTCGAATGACCTGGACCACGTTGAAGGGCGGGGCAGGGGTGACGCTCTGTCCATAGATGTTCACCCCTGGCGCCATGCAAACGAAATCCGCGCATAAAGAGTTGGGCTGGCTGCCGCCGTTAAAGATGGTCTGGTTGTCCGCCGGCGTCGTGCTGACGCTGACAGAAAAGATCCCTTCCGGTACCTGGCTAAAGAACCCGGCCCGGGTTCCGCTCCACATCTGAAAAAATGTCTGCGGAGCATGGATAGCGCCAAAGTTTGGCAGGTCGTAACCCAAAGAATAACCGGCGCGTAGCACGGTCCGGCCCTTGCCGAATACGTCCCAGGCAAACCCTGCCCTCGGGCCGAAGTTGTTCATGTCCCGGTTGTAAAGGGAATGGTCAGCGAGGCTCACAAACCCGCCGGAATCGGCTTTCGGATCACTTGGGAAGAAGTTGGCGCCTAAATTGTTTTTCTCGCCCAAAGCCCCGGAAACGTCCCATCGAACCCCCAATTCGAGCGTGAAATTGGGTTTCACCTTCCAACTGTCTTGCACGTAAAGGCCAAGCGACTTCTGGAAGATGTGGCGGTTCGTGACACCGAAAGACCGCGAGGCGCCCTCGGATAGCCCCAGCAGGATCTCGTTCAGCGCGGCTACCGGGTTGCTTTGGCTCGCGCCGGCGAACTGGGAGGGGCAATTGCCGTCTGTTCCACAGGCATAGAACCCGTAGTAGTAAAACCCCAAGGCGGTGCGCGCCCTGTCGCGCCGGGACTTGGTGAAGGCGTCCTGATACTGCCCACCGATCTTGATCGTGTGATTCCCCTTGATGGTGGTGTAGTGCTCCTGCCAGTCATAGGAGGCGTCCGGCCGGGTGACGATCGGGTATCCCTGTACACCGCCTACCACCGGGTATGCGCTGGGTCCGAAATAGCCCAAATAGTAAACAGCAGGAACCCCGAAATTTTCCGTGTCCGAAGTATTGGCACCCAACGGTCCGGTGTTGATGCCCAGTGCGTTGGGATCGATGTTATTGTTCACGCCAATGCGCTGAGAAAATCTCTGATATCCGAAGCGACTCTCCAGCACGCTGTTGGGAGTAATGGTCCAGGTGTAGTTGAGTCCTGCGAGTTGGGCCCGAGTCGGCGCCACTGAGTTCCACATGTTTTTATTGGTGGCCAGAGGACCGACCGATTGCGGCACTCCTGGGGCTGCGGGCTGACTCTGCAGGCTGTCGCCGAAGAGATATTTCACCGACACCCGATGGGATGGGCTGAAGATGTAATCGAACTTCACATGAAAATTATTCAGGTCGAGACTGTTGTCGGCCGTGATGTTGGCCGTTCCCGTCGCACTCGTGGGTATGAACGAAAGCAAATCGGCACCGATGGAGCTAACCGTGCCATCGTCGGCCGTGCCGAAAATCTGGTCGCTACCGGGTCCTGGAGTAGTGCCGTTGAGACATGTTGTCCAAGGAAGTCCATCGGGTCCGAGAGTTCCTGAGGTATTAGGATTTACTCCCGTGGTGACGCACGAGGTTGCGTCAGCGATTTGCGCAGACGTTGGCAATCCGACCTGAGAGGGGAACGAATCTTTAAGATGGAATCCCTGATATGACATGAAGATGAAAGCTTTGTCTTTCTTTATGGGGCCCCCGCCTGACGCGCCAAACTGGTTCAGGCGAAATGGAGTCACCGTGCTGGCAAACCCGTTCCTGGCGTCGAATGCATCGGTGTGGCGGTCCCAGAATGCGCTGCCGTGAATGTCATTGGTTCCGCTCTTCAACCCGATATTAATTACGGACCCACCTTTAACCCCGAATTCCACACCTGGGTTCGACTGCACGTTGAATTCGGAAATTCCTTCCAGCGGAATCAAGGCTGCTGCCGTACCTGAAATCGCCGCTTGCCCGAGCGATGATTCGCCGTAGTAGCGGTCGTTGTTGGGAATGCCGTCGACCGCGAAATTGTTCGAGGTGGCGCGCTGTCCGTCGATATTGAGACTCTGGAATCCGCCACCCGGGCTGCGCTGTACGCCAGGTACGCCGTCGAGCAGATTGTTAAAATCCCGCCCGTTGTTGGGCAGGTCAGCGACAGCCTTGCCCTCAAATAGTGTACTGAGCCGGTCCTCCGTGGTTTCAACCAGCGGAGCGGCGCCTTCCACTTCGATCGTTTCCGATACTTGTCCGGGTTGCAACTGGAAATCCGACTGCGTCACCAGCGACAAACCGACTTGCGCATCACGAGTGGATGTCTTGAAGCCGGGCGCGATGGCCGTCACTTTGTACTTTCCTGGCGGCAATTCGAGGATCCGATAGAATCCGCTGTCAGACGTAGTGGCGGAGCGGGTCTCGCCGGTGGCATAGTTCGTGGCGGTTACCTTCGCGTCCTTGACCACTGCCCCAGTGGTGTCTTGAACTGTGCCTGAAACGTCTCCGGTGATTTTCTGGGCCAACACAGGGAGGGTGGACAGTAAGCTGACGGCAAGCAGGAGAAATGCGCAACGCAATGACCCATCCCGGTTCATAGGGTTTCCCTCTTTGTCCGTAACTTTTTGTAATTCTTCTTCAACAAATGTAAGGCAAGTTCCAATTGCCCGGAAGTTTAGTCGGCAAGATGACCAAGTATCAAGAATAAAAAAGTGCTTCGACTGATATGACTAAGAGTCAGAAAAGACATAACATCCTGAACATTGTGGACGATAGCGGAGAGCGATCGGGCGATAAGGAGCTGGTTTGACGAGAGACGGTGCTAGCTAAGCGGAGAATCGCTCATGCGGAAGCGGGTACGGACATGCTCGGACAGCAGTTCGATGGCTCCGCGGTTGGCGACAGGATCGGCCTGCGCTAGGTACTTCATGGCTTCCACCAGCAAGCGCTGGCCGTCCACGTAACGCGGGTCAGTCGTGCGCTCACGGCGTTTGCGCCCTATTTTGGGAGGAACCGGGATCGTAAAAACCTTGGCCATGCAATTGGGGTTTCCGGGGTCTATAAAGTTCCAAGCGACAAAACGGCGCAAAAGCAGTATACCGCCCGCCTCGCGTTTTACAGCCCCAATTTTATTTTTACGGAAGGCTTGCGGGTGGCTTGCCCGCCGGTCAGCCCTGCGGCGATATGAACTTGCTCTTGCCGGTGGTCTTAAGCTTGAAGACGGAGTCGGGAATCTTTTCATTCACCTTGATCTCGGAATACTTGGCCAGGCGATAGTCGCCCGAATTTCCGAAAAAAAACTGTTGTTGCACCGAAATCCCGCGGGCGGGGTCAATCCAAAGGATGATGTGGGAGACATTATTGCGGGCTCCGGCCGACTTCGGAACCAGGTCCAGCTTGGCGCCATCGATGCCGTCCACCGTCTCGTTTCCTAGGTATTTCACGTCAAAGGACTTCAGGATGTCATGGCCGCGGCCGCCGAAGCCCAGCACCAGAAAACTCTCAAATTCCTCACGATTCTTGCCTGTGTTATAAGCCGTTACCTGGTCGATTTTAGGCTGGTAAACCTGGACTTTGGAACCATTGAACAGCACATATTTCTGGTCCGGCTCGGTGATGTCGGCCGCCATCTGGATTTCATTGCCGGAGCGCCGGAAATAAACCTTTCCCTTCTGCTCCTCGTGCTCATCCACAATTTTTTGATATTGGTCCCAGACCACGCTGGCTTCGGTGGTGCGGAATTTTTCTGCGGCGCTGTCCATCTGGTCGAGGACTTTCTCCAGTTCCGGCGCGGCGTCAGCCGGGGAAGCAGCCCCTGCTCTCGACCGCGACCAGCACAGCCAGACAAACCACGTCAAAATGCAGCGGCAAAGTGAAAGCGCGCGTTTCATGTTGACCTCGCCGGGCACAGCGGGACCGTTACGGCTATTCTTTCTGCGCCCACACTTTGTAAGTCAGCACGCGTCCTTGACGGTCGCGTAGAACTTCGTACTTGGTGATGCTCACTTCGCCGGATATGGGCTCCACGATCCGCAGCAGCTGCTGTCGCACGCTGGCGTCATCTGTAGCGGAGATGGCCGAGCCTTCAATCTGGTAGATGAATCCTCCGCCCGCTTCAGGAGTGACAACTACACCACTTGGATGCGGATTGCGTTCCACCGGTTTATCGCGAAAGTTGATCCAGTAGGGCGAGAGAAAGACGAACAGCAGGATCAGCGTGACCATGACGTCATACTGAAGGGTGCCACGCTCGTACGACCACAGAATGAAATCGCGAATTGTGCGCCAGATCCTGGTCATGGGCACGGCGGGCGCATCGGCAACGGTCGTCGTCATTCTGGCTTCGGTCAAGTTGTTTCCGCTCAAGTCTAGGCTTTGCCGGATGGGCTTGGCAACCGCGCGCATTGTCGGGATTGTCGGGACGGTGTCCTGCGATATTCATGTGGGCGCGCGCGTCCCGCTCGTGCGGCGGCATCCCGAATAATTGAGCACGAGCGGACACTCGCGCCCACACTAGAATTTCTTTGGCACGATGCGATCTGTGCCCATGGCGGGTTGCAGCGACTTCTGGAATCAGAACGCTGCCGTCAGCCTGCTGGAAATTTTCCACAATCGCCACCCAGGTGCGCCCCACGGCCAAGCCGCTTCCGTTCAGAGTGTGGACCAATTCTGTCTTGTTCTTGCCTTCCGGACGATATCGAATATTCGCGCGCCGGGCCTGGAAAGACTCGAAATTTGAGCAGGAAGAAATTTCGCGGAACAGTTGCTGACCCGGGAGCCACACTTCAATGTCATAGGTCTTGGCCGAGGAGAAGCCCATGTCGCCGGTGGAAAGCGCCATCACGCGGTAGTGCAGGCCGAGCTTCTGCAGGACTTCCTCGGCGTCGTGAGTCAGCTTCTCCAGTTGCTCGTAGGAAGTCTCGGGCCGCGCAAATTTGACCAGCTCGACTTTCTGAAACTGATGTTGCCGGATGATGCCGCGCACATCTTTGCCGTAGGAGCCGGCTTCGCTGCGGAAGCACGGCGTGTAGGCGGTCAGAGAAATCGGCAGGCGCGAAGCGTCCAGTACTTCGTCGCGGTAAAGATTGGTGACCGGCACTTCCGCGGTCGGAATCAGCCACAGGTCTTTTTCGCCGTGAGGCACGCGAAAGGAGTCGGCGGCGAATTTCGGCAGCTGCCCGGTGCCATACATGGATTCCGAGTTCACCAGATAAGGCGGCAGCACCTCGGTGTAGCCGTGCTCGCGCGTGTGCAGATCGAGCATGAAATTGGCCAGCGCCCGCTCCAGCCTTGCTCCCAGGTCCCAGTACACCGCGAAACGCGCGCCGGAGAGTTTGGCGGCGCGTTCGAGATCGAGAACGCCGAGTTCTTCGCCCAGTTCCCAGTGCGGCTTGGGAGTGAAATCGAATTTGGGCGGCGCTCCCCAGCGCCGCACTTCGACGTTATCTTCGGGCGTCTTGCCTACGGGCACGCTCTCGTGCGGCAGATTGGGGATGCCGGTAAGAATATTCTGCAGGCTGGCCTCGAACTCTTCCGCCGCCTTCTCAAGCTGCTGGATCTTCTCCCGCAGATCCTTGGTTTCAGAAATCTGCGCGGTGGCGTCCTGGCCGCTCTTCTTCAGTTTCGCAATCTCCTCCGAGGCGCGGTTGCGCTGGGCCTTCATGGTCTCGGCTTCGGTAATGGCGTGGCGGCGCTGGGTGTCCACCTGGTGGAAATCTTTCAGGACCTGGCCGGGATCCATGCCGCGCTGGCGCAGCTTTTCTTCGACCAGAGGCAGGTTTTCACGAACGAAGTTGAGATCAAGCATGGGAGTTATCTACTGTATCGAAAATGAGGCGTGGAATGCACGTGTGGCCGCGGGCGACTCGCCCGCGAACTGCCGTGAGGCTGAAATCATGTCGCAGCTTCACCCGACAGGTTAAGATTCGATCATGCCCAGGCTGCACGCGGGCGGGTCGCCCGCGACCACACATGCTCCACATTTGGTTCGGCGTCTCCTACGCTGTAAACTACCCCGCAATGCGAACCTCTCCGCGCTCCTTGATTCTGGGACTTCTACTCTGCCTTGCCCTCTCGACCTGCAGGCTTCAGTTCCGCTTACAACGCCCGGCCCAAGCTGGTTGTCATCATTGTGATCGACCAGTTTCGCGGCGACTATCTGGAGCGCTATCGCGACCAGTGGGGCGAGGGCGGCTTTCGACTTCTGCTCGAACATGGCGCGGACTTCACCGACTGCAATTACAACTACGCCAACACCCGCACCGCGCCCGGACATGCAACCCTGCTGACCGGGGCCTACACCAACGGCCACGGCATCATGGCCAACGAATGGTGGGACGCGCAGAAAAAGGCCACGGTCGCCGCGGCCGACGATGACCAGACGAAACTGGTTGGTATTCCCGGCGGCGCGCCCGGCGCTTCGCCGCATAACCTGCTCGCCGACACGCTGGGGGATGAACTCAAATTGGCGACGCAAGGCAAGTCTCGCGTCTTCGGCATCGCGTTCAAGGACCGTGCTTCCGTCCTTCCCGCCGGCTTCGCGGCCGACGGCGCCTACTGGATTGATCGGGCAACCGGCGCCTGGATCACATCTACCTACTATCGCAACGAACTTCCCAAGTGGGCGCAGGATTTCAATAGCAACAAGCGGACGGAAAAATACCTGAACCAGGAATGGAAGGACAGCAACGGAAACGTCCTCCGCACCACCAAGCCCGTCGAAGGCAAGGCAGGCAACTTTTACGACCTGGTCGGTTCCACGCCCTTCGCCAATGACTACGAATTTGAGTTCGCGCGGGAATTGATCACATACGAAAAGCTGGGCAACGGGCCGGCCACCGATCTGCTGATCATCAGTTTGTCGGCCAACGATATTCTCGGCCACAAGGTCGGTCCCGATTCTCCGGAGATGCAGGCCATGGCGCTGGCCACGGATCGGCAACTGGCCGGGTTCTTCGAGTTTCTGGGACACCAGATCGGACTGGCGAACGTATGGATCGCGCTCTCCGCCGATCATGGAATTGCGCCGCTGCCGAAAGTTGCGGCTGGGTTGCGCCTTCCGGCGGTCAATATTCCGGCCGACAAGATACGCGCGCAGGTGAATAGCGGGTTGTCCACCCGGCTCTCCCACCCGGCCGAATACGTGAAGCAGTTCGACTATCCGGTGGCCTGGCTGAACCCGGACGCTTTCGCCGCCGTCAAAGTGAATGAGCAAGACGCCGAGCGCGACGTAGGCGAAGCCTTGAAGCAGGCTGGCCTGCGCGTCTTATTACACGCGCTCCCAGTTGGAGCGGGGTGATGCGCCGAACACCGAACTCGGTTTGAAGTATCTGCACAGCTATTCGCCGCTCGGGGGATGGTATGTGCTCGGCGTTCCGCCGCCCTTCGCCATCGGCTTCGTGGGCGGGACCGACCACGCATCCCCTTACAACTACGACACTCATGTGCCGCTGGCTTTTTATGGTCTTCCTTTCCAGGCGGGAACCTATCGCACTCACGCCGAGCCGGTCGATCTGGTCGCGACGCTGGCTTCGCTGCTGGGGATCAACGCGCCCACCCACTCCATCGGACGGGTTCTGACCGAAATGCTGGCTCCCGCTACGCCGCGGCGCGAATTCCTCGAGCGGAGGGCCGGATCGCAACTCCCCGACGGTCGAAGGACGGAACTTCAAGCCAGCTTCCGACGGCTTCGCTCCCGCCAGAACGCCAAGACTGCCAGGGTGAGCACCACGAAGCTTCCAAGTGGGAGGCTCGCGATGACCGCTCCGGCCACGGCTGCCGCTCCTGATCTCAGCGTCACCTTTGCCGGCATCAAGCTGAAGAATCCAGTGATCGCGGCCAGCGGGACGTTTGGCTACGGCATTGAGTTCGAAGATGTGGTCCACCTCAACAAGCTTGGCGGTTTCGTGGTCAAGGGACTGTCCGCGGAGCCGATGGCGGGCAATCCGCCGCCGCGTCTCTACGAAACGCCGGCGGGCATGCTCAACGCGATCGGATTGCAGAACATCGGCGCGCGCGCTTTCATCGACGAGAAGCTGCCCAAGCTGCGCAAGATGAAAAATATCGTCGTCTTCGCCAACGTGTTTGGCTACAGCCGCGAAGACTACGAGCGCACCATTGAGATCCTGAATGAGGGTGAGGACATTGCCGCCTACGAGCTGAACGTGTCCTGTCCTAATACGGTGGCCGGCGGCATCCAGTTTGGCAGCGATCCGCGATCGCTGGATGAAGTCGTGAGCACAACCAAGCGAATATCCCGCCGCCCGCTGATCGTGAAGCTTTCGCCGAACGTCACCAGCATTGCGCAGATGGCGTACGTGGCCCAGGAAGCCGGCGCCGACGCCATCTCGCTGGTGAATACATTTGTGGCCATGGCGATCGACCCGGAGACTCGCAAGCCCCGAATCGCGAACGTTACCGCTGGACTCTCCGGACCGGCGATCAAGCCGATTGCCCTGCGCATGGTTTATGACGCCTCGAAGAGCGGTGAAGATTCCGGTCATCGGCATGGGCGGAATTTCGACCGCGGCCGATATTGTGGAGTTCATGCTGGCCGGAGCCACAGCGGTGCAGATCGGAACCGCCAGCTACTGGGACCCGGTGGCCACGGAGAAGATCGCGGGCGAGCTGGAAACCTGGTGCTCGGAGCGCCACATCGCGCGGGTCGCAGACCTGACCGGCGCCATGGTGATGGAGTAGCAGTCGGCAGTCTTCAGCCATCAGCACGCCGGCAGAAGATCAGCTGCCGACTGATCTTTGCGGCCATACCGCCAGAATCGCTCCCATCGCCAGATAGCACACCAGTTGATACCCGGTATTGATCAAATAAAGCTTGGTTGACTGATTGCCGAATAGCTTGGCGGTGAGCTGTACCGTCGTCACAAACCCCAGCCAGATGGCAAAGCCGATCTTCATCCCGTACAGGGCAGTGTTCACACTCGCAACGTGGATGATCTTCGCCAGAATGAAGGCCGACACCAGGCTGGCGACAAAAGAGATAGCATAACTTTTGCCCGCGCTCTTTTGCATCTCTTGCATCCTGGCCTTGTCTTCCGGATCGTAGCCCATGGCCACCATCCAGGGCCGCGCGAACAGGAGGGGCGAATACCAGAGAAAGCCCACCACCATGGTGGCGATACCAGCCACGAGCACCGACCACAGATTGACATTCATCAAAGTCATGACATCTTCTCCCGAGCAGCCGAAATTGAAGCCAGCCATGGTATTCCGAGTCATCCCGGTTGCAAAATAGAAGTTGCGAAATCAAGACAGCAGCCCGGGGCTCTGGTGCTGGATAAATGGAGGAAGCGCCCTCCCGCCCGTCCGGCCGGGCGGGCACGCGCGGCCTCCAAATTGCCGCTTGGGTGGATATCGCCTTGCTACTTTTTGGCCGCGAATCCATCTAATGTCTGTCGCTATAATCAAATAAGGAGTTCGTCCATATGGCCAAAGCTACCTTTGCTGCAGGCTGTTTCTGGGGAGTGGAAGCCACTTTCCGCCAATTGCCGGGGGTTACTGCAACCCGGGTTGGCTACACCGGCGGGCACTTCGCCGATCCGACCTACAAGGACGTTTGCAGCGATCGCACCGGCCACGCCGAAGCGGTCGAAGTAGACTACGATCCCGCGAAACTGTCCTACGAGAAACTGCTGGAAGTGTTCTGGGAGAACCATGACCCCACCCAGCTCAACCGCCAGGGTCCGGACTACGGATCGCAATACCGTTCAGCAATTTTCTTTCACACTCCGGAGCAGGAGAGCGAAGCCCAGGTGTCGAAAGAGCGGCTGGAGAAGTCGGGACGCTTCAAGAAGCCGATCGTGACCCAAATCGTGCCAGCGGTTAAGTTCCATCCTGCCGAGGATTACCACCAGCAATATCTGGAAAAGCGCGGCCTCGCAACCTGCCATATCAAGTAATTAAATGTGGGCGCCTGCGCCCCGCTGGTGCGGGGGTCATGACGAACCAAGTGGGGGGAACGCCGCCCTCGGGTGTCCGGCGGAGCGAAGCTCCGCAAAGTTGCCGAGCCAGACCTGATTTAGAAAATCAACTGGGCTGATTTCAGGCGTTGACCCCCCGCCCTGTCTCTCCGCAAAACGGAGAGACGAGGACGGGGCAACCCGGGTTTTCTTGCGAGTAGCGGGACCTTCCCATATGCTGCGGTGCAGTTATGCCGCACGCTCCCGATCAATTTCTACTCCAACTTCTTGCCATTTTTGTTTCCGCGAAGGTTGCGGGAGAGTTGTTTGAACGTGTTTGGCTGCCGTCGGTTCTGGGCGAAATTCTGGCGGGCATTGCTCTTGGCCCCTTCGCCCTGAACTGGATCAATCCCGGCGACACCATCCATTCGGTAGCGGAGATCGGCGCCATTTTTGTTCTTTTCAGCGCCGGACTCGAAACCAGCCCGCACGATCTGATCCGGGTGAGCCCCAAGGCGCTGCTGGTTGCGGTCGCTGGCGTGGTTGCGCCCTTCGTTCTGGGATTCGCTTACATGAAATGGCTAAGAGACGCGACCAGCGAGGCAATTTTCGTGGGCACGGCCATGGTTGCGACCAGCGTAGGAATCACGGCGCGGGTGTTGGGAGATCTGCGCGTGCTGGCAACGCGCACGGCCAAGATCATCCTGGGCGCGGCTGTCTTCGATGACATCCTGGGGATGGTGCTGCTGGCAGTGGTGGCCGGCCTGGCTGCAGAAGGCGAGCTGGCGTGGTTGCATCTTGGTGTTCTGATCGCCGAAGCGGCGGCGTTCGCCTTGTTCATGATCTTCGTCGCGCCGCACCTTGTTCGCAGAATCCAGCCGCGAATGGATCGGCTCTCTACCCAACATGCTCCGCTGATTGTTGCGCTGGCGCTTTGTCTTTTCCTTTCCTGGCTCTCAGCGAAGATTGGCATGGCCGCGATTATCGGCGCGTTCTTCGCCGGGCTTATGTTTGCCGACTACGCTCCCCGCTGGAATCTTTTGCCGCGGGTGGGAGGGATCACGGAGTTTCTTGCTCCTTTTTTCTTTTTCACTATCGGCTCGCGCCTCAACGTGCATCTGTTCGCGGGAAATGTGCTCTACACCGCGGTTGTGATTTCCTTGCTGGCCATCGTGTCCAAGGTGGTCGGGTGCGGAGTGCCGCTCTGGCGCGAAGGCCGGCTCAGCGCCTTGCAGGTTGGGGTAGGCATGATGCCTCGCGGCGAAGTTGCGTTGATTGTTGCACTGATCGGACTGCGATCGCACATTGTGTTGCCCGCTACATATGCCATTGTGGTCTTTATGACGGCGGTGACCACGATCCTGGCGCTGCCTTTGCTGCGATACCTGTATCGCGGCGAGATGAAGACGAGTTAGGCACTGGAAGCAACCGGCGGCCACGTGGGGACAGCCGCCCTCGGCTCTCTGGCGGAGCGCAGTTCCGCAATTGGTTGGGACCGGAAAAGCTGTCGAGCTACCCTCGGCCGGACAGCCGAGGGCGGCTGTTCCCACATGGTCTGAATAACTTACCGCACGAGCGGACGCTCTCGCCTACATAGAACCCGCGTATAATTTCCCGTTCTGTTGGTCAGGAGAATTCATGACTCTTTCCGGCCGGGTTGCGCTCGTGACGGGGGCATCGCAGGGCATCGGCCGGGCTTGTGCCTTGAAGCTGGCCGAGTCCGGGGCCACGGTGGCTATGGCAGCGCGCGGCCTCGAAAAGCTGCAGGCCCTGGCGGATGAAATCACCGCGGCCGGGGGCAGGGCCGCCGCGTTTCCCCTGGACGTCGGAGATGAAGAACAGATCAAATCCACCTTCAAGGCTGCAACCGCTCAACTCGGCAGGATTGACATCCTGGTGAACAACGCCGGAATCACCCGCGACCAGCTCGTCATGCGCATGAAGCGCGCTGACTGGGATGCGGTCCTCAATACCAACCTTACGTCAGCGTATCTCTGCACCCAGCAGGCGATTGGCTCGATGCTCAAGCAGCGCTGGGGAAGGATCATCAACATCACTTCGATATTTGGCCAAACCGGACAAGCCGGACAAGCGAACTATGCGGCTTCGAAGGCGGGGCTGATCGGGTTGACCATGGCCATCGCCCGCGAGGTCGGCTCGCGAAACATCACCTGCAACGCGGTGGCTCCGGGTTTTATCGAGACTGCCATGACCTCGGGACTGGGCGACGATTTCAAGCAGAATGCGGTGAAGATGATCCCGCTGGGACGCGTGGGTTCACCTGAGGACGTGGCAAACGCAGTGGTGTTTCTGGCGTCAGAGGAAGCTTCGTACATTTCCGGGCACGTACTGAACGTGAACGGCGGCATGCTGATGGGTTAGGAAAGACATCGTGGGAAATCCCAGACTTAGCTTAACGCAGGTGGAATCACCTGCACAGATTGAACAGGCCCGCGAGCTTTTTCTCGAGTACGCACAGTCCCTCGGCTTCAGTCTGTGCTTTCAGAGTTTCGACCAGGAACTCGCCGGACTGCCCGGAGATTACTCCCCGCCCGACGGACGTCTTCTGCTGGCCAGGTATCGAGACCAGTTGGCCGGTTGCGTCGCGCTGCATAAGTTGGAAGCGGGAATTTGCGAGATGAAGCGGCTCTATCTGCGTCCGCACTTTCGGGGGAGGGGTTTGGGACGAGTGATGGCGGAAACGGTGATCGCCGAAGCCCGCGTGATCGGGTGCCGGAAGATGCGCCTCGATACGGTCGAACCCGTGATGCCGAATGCGGTCGCGATGTACCGGCGGCTCGGATTCAAGGAAATCGAACCCTATCGCCCCAACCCGATTGCCGGCGCGCTGTATTTTGAACTGGAGCTGTAGCGCGTCTCGTAGGGACGCTTAGTAGCGGCCCGGCGTTTCAATGCCGGGCCTACATCTGAAAAAGTGAAGGATTGGACGTCGAGAATTACGAGACCGTAATCATCAATCAATAAACTGGCGGAATCTCGGCAGCAGCGCGGGGTTTGTGTTCCTACTCCCATCACCAGTTGTTGTGCAACGAAATTCCTCTTGCCAGAAGGTACTACTCTGGTTACTATGCAGCACATCCACGGGGGTCTGTTTTGGTTGCTTTCTCTATGAACATCGGCGAGACCATCCGAAACTACCGGCTGCAGCGAGGCATGTCCCAAGGGGACATCGAAAAACGCACCGGCCTGCTGCGTTGCTACCTTTCGCGAGTGGAAAACGGGCACACGATCCCGTCGCTCGACACGCTGGCCAAAATCGCCGGCGCCATGGAAATCGCGCTGTCGCAATTCTTCTCCGAGTCCGGACACACCAACGGATCCAAAAATCTGCCTCAACTCTCCGATGACGAAGTCCGTTTCCTGAGCCAGATTCGCCGCTACGCCGTCAGCCTCAACGACAGCGACCGCAAGCTGGTGCTGGCGATGGTTAAGAAGATGGCGACGAAGTGAGTCAGCTTTTACCTCTTAGCCTTTAGCCCTTAGCTTCAAACCCTCGGATACCTTCATTCCGCCTTTCCCAGCGATCATTGGTAAACCTCAGGATCCAGACTCTGCATAATTTAGCGGATGATGCAGAGGCAAGCTAAGAGTTAAAGAGTGAGAGCGAAAAGCTGCTTTGGGTACTTTCGTTCCATTACCATCGTGGCCAACCGGAATCTCGTCCAGGTGCCGGGTAAGCTCTAGACTGTCGGCTGGAGATTCCCAGGTGACCATCGACGAAGAACTGACCGTACTCGACTCGCAGCTGCGCCGCCTGAAGATTGAGTACGAGATTTATTTCAGTAATCCGACCAAGCGCCCTCCTACCGATATTGAGTGGAAGGTGCTCTCGCTGTTGCGAAAATTCAGCGATGGCAACCGCATGAGCTTTTCACAGCGCTTCCGCTACAACGAAGTAGCGCAACGCTATGCCATCTACAGCGACCTGTGGCGGAAGAAAAACCGGATTCGCGAGGAAGGCTATCGGCGGCCGCAGGATGCGCTGCTCTCAGTGCAAGGCGTACGAGTAGAGGAACACGTAACGGAGCATAAAGTCTACGGAATCGGACATGCCGCCACCGCCAGTGCTGCGGCGGCTCCTACACCGGGGGCTGCCCAGGCTGCCGCCATCCCCAGTGAACAGAAGAAGCCCTTCAGCATGCAGTGCACCGACGCGCGCGCAGAGCGTGATCAGGTGCAAAAACTCTACCAGGCGCTTACGGATGCCAAGAAGCGATCGGGAGAGGCTGTCTCCGGCAATCTCGACAGTTTTACCTCGTTCGTGCAGAAGAAGACCGAACAGATCCGCAAGCAGTACGGCTGCGAAGCCGTCGAATACACGGTCGAAATGCAGAACGGCCAGGTAAAGCTGAAGGCCAAAGCGAAAACCTAGTCGTCAGTCATTGGTCGTTCGTCGCTGGCCTCTTACTGCGCGCCTTAACCCCTAGCCTGTTCATCGACTCGATCTAAACTGCCGTAGGACCCCGATCTCAGGAAAATGTCGTGTTCGGCTACCGGCCAACGACCAAGGACCAACGACTGCTGATAGAATTTCTCCCTGCCTGTCCCAGGCACATTCCCATTCACTCGAGGTCTGCTATGTCCGCGACCCAGACGAAGATCCAGCGCGCCATTCTTAGCGTGACAGACAAGACAGGGCTGGTCGAGTTCGCCCGCAAACTCGCTGGCATGGGCGTGGAACTGATTTCGACCGGGGGCACTGCGAAGCTTCTGCGCGACTCGGGTGTTGCGGTGAAAGACATTTCTGAGCTCACCGGTTTTCCCGAGATGCTCGATGGCCGGGTCAAGACCCTCCATCCCAAGGTGCACGGAGGCATCCTGCACCGGCGCGAGGTGGCGTCACACCGCAGCGCCGTCGCCGAGCACGGCATTGCGCCGATCGACATGGTGGTGGTCAATCTTTACGCCTTCGAGAAGACGGCGGCCAAACCTGGCGTGCCCTTCGAAGACCTCATCGAGAACATCGACATCGGCGGACCGTCAATGATCCGCTCTGCCGCCAAGAATTTTCAGGATGTGGCGGTCGTTACTTCGCCCGGTGACTACAACAGCGCTGGCCGAGGAGATGGCCAAATCAGGCGGTGCGCTGTCCGCAGCCAGCAAGTGGCGCCTCGCGCAGAAGGCTTTTGCCACCACAGCGGCTTACGACTCGGCTATCGCGTCCACCCTGGAGCGGATCAGCGCCAACGGGCACTTCGAGTTTCATCCTGAAACCGGCTTCCCCCAGAATCTGCGCCTGTCTTTCGGCAAGGTGATGGACCTGCGCTACGGCGAGAATCCGCACCAGAAGGCCGCGATGTACAGCGACGGATCGGGCAGTGGCGTGGCCAATGGCCGCCAGATTCAGGGCAAGGAGCTTTCCTACAACAACATCGTGGATTTGCAGGCGGCCTGGGACCTGGCGCAGGAATTTGACCAGGCCGTTTGCGCCATCATCAAGCATACGAACCCTTGCGGCACAGCCACCGGCAAGACGCTCGCCGAGGCCTACAAGAAGGCGCTGGAATGCGATCCGGTGTCAGCGTTCGGCGGCGTGATCGGAGTAAATCGAGTAGTGGATGGCGAGGCGGCGGAAGAAATGGCCAAGCTTTTTCTGGAGGTCATCGCTGCGCCCGGGTTCGACGAGGCCGCCAAGGCAAAGTTCGCCGCCAAGAAGAATCTGCGACTGGTGGAAATCAACAACGCTCCGCAGAAGTGGGTGCTGAAAAATGTTTCCGGCGGAATGCTGGTGCAAGACGCCGACATGCGCGTGCTCCAGGAGTCCGATCTCAAGCTAGTCACCAAACGCCCCCCTACGCCCGAGGAGAAACGGGCGCTGCTGTTCGCGTGGAAGGTTGCCAAGCATGTGAAATCGAATGCCATCCTCTACGCACGCGACGGACAAACTGTAGGCGTCGGCGCCGGCCAGATGAGTCGAGTAGATTCCTGCAAAATCGGCGCCATGAAGGCGGTTTTGCCGCTGCAGGGAACCGTGGCCGCATCCGACGCCTTTTTCCCCTTTCCGGACGGGGTGGAGGAAATCGCCAAAGTCGGCGCTACAGCTATTATTCAGCCCGGCGGGTCGGTACGCGATCAGGAGGTCATCGAAGCCGCCGACCGGTTGGGACTGGCCATGATTTTCACAGGAGTGAGACATTTCAGACACTAGTCTGTCATTCTGAAGCGGAGGCGGCGCATTCGCTCGCGAATGCGCGGACGGAGTCGAAGAGCCTGCCCCGAGCGAAGTCGCGGGGACCCCTGGCGGCTTTCCCACATCGATTTATGAACTGCGCGCGGGGGCGTTTCCTCCGAGGATTTCGGCAGCCCAGCCGTTAAGGTTATAGTGGTTCTTCGACGGCGCACTGGCCTCGCTGCGGGAAGCCACTACTCCGCTCAGAGTTTGTGATGACCAGTTTGTCACTAACAGTTCTCATTTGACAAGTCCTCTCGGTCATTGAATTCGTCAAACTCTGGCAGTCGTCAATCCTGTTAGTCCCTGTACTTCCGATCATTACCTCCCCGGTTCTGTGATCTCCTTTTTCACCGCGTCTCACCAGCTCGGTTTACAATAATTGGAGCACCCACCACCAGCGGTTCGGCATCCAATCGCTATGGTTCAGGGAAGCCGAAGGTTCTCGATGAAAAGTATTTACTGCTCTCTTATTTTGTTGCTGGTTATCCCTGCTGTTTCTGCGGAGCAAACCCCGTCTGCGGATTCCAAACCGGCCACCACGGCTGCGCCCCGCAAGCTCGATAAGGCTGCGGCTTACTACCACTACACCCTGGCGCACATGTACGAAGAGCAGGTGGCGGTTTACGGCCGCAGCGAATTGGCCAATAAAGCCATCGAGGAGTATCGGCTGGCGATTGATGCCGATCCTACTTCCGAGTACCTGACGTCCGCGCTGGCCGAACTTTATGCCAAGACCGGCCGCATTCGGGATGCCGTCCTCGAAGCGCAGGACATTCTGAAGCGCGACCCCAACAACCTGGAAGCGCATAAGCTGCTGGGCCGCATTTACCTGCGTTCGCTGGGCGATGTGCAGGCCGGACAAGGCTCGCAGAACGTTCTGAAGCTGGCTATCGAGCAGTACGAACAGATCATCAAGATCGAGCCCGACAATGTTGACGACCACCTTCTGCTAGGGCGCCTTTACCGGCTGAACAACGATCTGCAAAAGGCCGAAGACGAGTTCAAGGTTGCGGTCAAGCTGGAGCCGGATTCGGAAGAAGCGGTCACCACGCTGGCCTATCTTTACAACGAAGAGGGCGACACCGCCCGGGCTGGAGAAGTCCTGAGTTCCATCCCCGACGCGGCACGTTCCGCCAAGCTCTACTCGGCGCTGGGCTACACCTACGAACAGCAGAAGCAGTACAAGAACTCGATCACTGCTTACAGGAAGGCGATTGAGCTCGACAAGGACAATCTCGACGCCATTCGCGGCCTGGCCCAGAACCTGATGAACGACGGCCAGACCGATGCCGCCCTCGAGCAGTACAAGATCATCGCGGACGCGAATCCCGAAGATGCGCAGACCTACTTGCGCATGGCCGAGATTTACCGCAAGAGCGGCCGATTCGACCAGGCGCTGGAGAGTTTGAAGAAGGCCGGGTCGATGGTGCAGGACTCGATCGAAGTGCCCTACAACATGGCCGCTGTGTACCAGACGCAGGGGCGTTACGACGAGGCGATCCAGGTCCTGCAGGATCTGCTCAAGAAGACCGAGAAGGCCGACAACAGTTATACCCAACCCGAGAAGAACAACCGATCAGTGTTTTTGGAACGTCTGGGCACGATTTATCGCGATAACAAGAATGATGCCCAAGCCATCGAGACATTCAGGAAAATGGTGGCACTGGGCGACGAGAATGCCGAGCGCGGTTACCAGCAGATCATCGATACCTACCGCGAAAACAAACAGTGGCAGCAGGCCACGGACACCGCCAAGGAAGCGGTTCAGAAGCTGCCCAACAATCGCAGCCTGAAGATGGTGTACGCGGCCCAGCTTTCTGACATGGGTCAGCCCGATGCGGGATTGCAGCAGGTCAAGGCGCTGCTGAAGGGCGCTCCCGAAGACCGCGACGTTTACATCACGCTGTCCCAGATGTACAGCCGTCTGAAGCGCTGGCCGGAAGCCGAGGAAGCTCTCGACAAGGCGGAACAGCTCTCGACCAAGGACGAAGACAAGCAATATGTCTATTTCCTGCGCGGCTCGACCTTCGAACGCCAGAAGAAATATGAGCCGGCGGAAGATATGTTCCGTAAAGTTCTGGCGGGCGATCCGCAGAATGCCACAGCGTTGAACTATCTGGGCTATATGCTCGCCGACCGCGGGATCAAGCTGGACGAAGCTCTCGGCATGATCAAGAAAGCGGTAGATCTCGATCCCGCTAACGGCGCCTATCTCGATTCGCTGGGCTGGGCCTATTTCAAGCTGGGCAAATACGAGTCCGCGGAAGACACGCTGATCAAGGCTTCGCAGCGCATCGGGACTGATCCCACGGTGCAAGACCACCTCGGCGACCTCTACCAGAAGACCGGACGTCTCAAGCTGGCGGCGGTCCACTGGGAGCGAGCGATATTCGAGTGGAACAAGACGGTGGCGGCTGAAGTCGACCAGAACGATGTGGCCCGGGTGCAGAAGAAGCTGGAATCCGCCAAGATGAAGCTGGCGAAAGAAGACTCCGAAAACAAGTAGCCATCACGAACTGTGTGGGGGCAGGTGTCCCACCTGCCCAGGCCGAGCGCAAGCTCGGCTTTCTTTTTATGAAGAGTCCTGACTGCGGACCACCCTGTCTCTTTAAAAAACGGAGAGACGAGGGTGGGGCACCCATTCCGGAGAAACTTGATGAGTCTCGAAGTGTTCATTCGGCGGGCGACTCTTGATGATATTCCCGAGCTGCTGCGTCACCGCCGGGGCATGTACGAAGACATGGGCTACGACGATGCCGAAGGCATGTCTAAGATGGTCGAATCCTGCAGGCCCTATCTGGCCGCAGCGCTGGCAAATGGCACGCTCCACGCCTGGCTGGCATGTGCTGGAGAAGAAGTTGTCGCCGGCGGGCTGGTGTTGGTCAGCCCGTGGCCCAGCCATCCCTACGACGGCCATTGCCGTCGCGCCACCATATTGAACATGTACACCGCTCCGTCCTGTCGCCGCCAGGGCATCGCCCGTCGGCTCATGCGAACCATGATCGACTGGTGCCGGCAGGAGGGATTCGTGCGTGTTGATCTGCATGCCAGCGACAAGGGGCGTCCGCTCTACGAGAGTCTGGGATTTGAACCGTCGAATGAAATGCGATTGGATTTGCGGACGAAGTAAAAACATGGAAAGGGCACGGCTTCCGCCGTACCACACCTTGCGAAAATCCTGACGGGCTTTCGCTCCTGAGGTTCGAGGCTGCGGAAAAATCGATCCCCTTTGAGTCGCGGCAGGTTAAACCAGCTCAACCCCAGGGGCTGGAAGCCCCTCAGGGTTTCCCTTGCGGCACGGCTGAAGCCATGCCCTTCGATGGTATTGGAGAAGTTCCACGGTCCCGAGGAAAAGGCCCCAACACGCAAGGGCATAGTTTGATTCCAGAGCAAAATCTAGTTCGTGCCGCAATGCTTCGCATACTGCTCGTAAATGAAATTGTCGGTCATACCCGCGATGTAGTCGCAGATGACCCGCGGCAGCGGCTCCTGCCCGGCCTTCTCCTGATAATTCAGAGGCAGGTTTCCCGGCTTGGCCATCCAAAACCCGAATAGGTCGCGAATGACCCGCTCCGCATCGTTCTTTTCCGGGTCCAGCGCCGCGCTGAAGTATAGATTCTTGTAAAGAAATTCCTTGGCTCCTCGCCTCTCTTCCTCGACCTCCGCACTAAATGTAGCCAGGCGGCGCGGGCAGGCGCGCACATCTTCCAGACTGCGAATGCCCTCCGTCTTGATCTGACCTTGCAGGTTGAGAATCAAATCGCCAACCATGCGATCCAGAATCCGCTTCACGGCCTCGTTGAACTTCAGTTTCTCGGCAACGTTGGGATAAAGCTGCTCGGCCTCTCGAAAGAAGCGGTCGAACACTGGGATGCCGCCGCGTATCTGCTCCAGCGTCAATAGGTGAGCTTCGTAGCCGTCATCGAGGTCGGCGGTATCGTAGGCAATTTCGTCGGCCAGGTCAATGAGTTGGGCCTCAAGCGGCGGCCGCTGATCGAGCAGGTACTCTGCCAGTTCAGGGAACTTGTCCGCCGCATAGTCGTGAGAGTGCTTGATGATGCCTTCCCGTACTTCGAAGGTCAGGTTCAGGCCGCGAAAGCGAGCGTATCGAACCTCGAAATCCTCGACGATCCGCAGCGCGTGCAAATTGTGATCGAAGAAGGACCCGTGTTCCCGCATGGCTGCGTCCAGAGCTTTTTCACCCGCGTGGCCGAAGGGCGGATGTCCCACGTCGTGCACCAGGGCGAGGGCCTCCACCAGATCTACGTTCAGCCCAAGCTGGGCAGCGATGGTGCGGGCGATCTGGGCCACTTCAATCGTATGAGTCAGGCGATTGCGGAAGTGGTCGGAGAAGCGGCGGGTAAAAACCTGTGTTTTGGCTTCGAGCCGGCGAAAGGCGCGGGCATGAATGACGCGGTCACGGTCCCGCTGGAAATCGTTGCGATAGGGATGCTGGGGTTCAGGAATTCGGCGTCCGCGGGATTGTTCGACCCGCACGGCGTAGTCGGCCAGCATGGATGAAGTCTAGCATTCTCTCAGAAAAGCATTTACCACGGAGGACACTGAGGACATGGAGAAAGACAACCGCTACTTCTTCCACGTAACGCGGTACACGACTCCCGCTGAATCGTCGCTAACATACAGCGCACCATCAGGGCCGACGACAAGACCAACCGGCCGCCCCATCCACACGCCTTTCTTAGTCTCTCCGGGGCGAAGCCATCCGCTGATGAAGTCTTCCGGCGGGCCTTGCGGTTCACCTTTGTCGTTGAACTTTATGCGGACCACTCTATATCCCGTGGGCACGCTGCGGTTCCAGGAGCCGTGAAAAGTCACAAACAAATTTCCACGATACTCCGCCGGAAACATTTCACCACGGTAGAACAACAAGTCCAGCGGCGCCGAATGCGACTGCATCTCAACCGCGGGAGCAATCGTCTTCGAGCAGTCGTAGTCTGGACTCTGAGAGCGGTCGCGAACACGATTGCCGTAACAATACGGCCAGCCGGCATTTCCACCGCTGGGGCCCAGATCATTGACTTCTTCCGGCGGAAGATCATCGCCTAGCCAGTCGCGGCCATTGTCGGTGGCCCAGATGGTGTTGGTCTTGGGACTGACAGTCAACCCGACAGCGTTCCTCAGGCCGGAGGCAAAGATACGTTGGCTGCTTCCGTCTTCGTTGTATTCGGTCACAGCCGCGCGGCGCTTGTCATCTTCCACGCAAACGTCGCAACTCGATCCGACCGCGACATACATCTTGCCGTTGGCGAAAAGAATGGTGCGAGTCGAATGCCCGCCGCCGCTTCCGGGGAGGTCCACGATCTTCTTCCCGCTGCCGGCCCGCAATTGGGACTCATCCCAGCCATACTGCCGGACCGCGTTGATCTCCGCGACATAGAGTTTTCCTTTGTGAAACGCAATGCCATGCGGCGCGTTCAAGCCCGAGAGCACAGGCACCATACGCTCGGCGCGCCCGGTATTTTTGGCATCCGGGAAGGCGAGTACCGTGCCATCGCTCGTGTCGGTCACCAGCAGCACGCCGCCCGGGCTGAAGGCCATTTGCCGGGCATGCGGAGCCTCGGCGAAGATCGCAATATGGAAGCCGGGAGGCAGCGTGAGGCGGCTCAAGTCCATCTTTTCCACGCGCGTGCAGGAAAGCAAGAGCAGGCAAAATGAGACGGAAAACAGGGCTCGCCTGAGGCTGGCAGATTGCTCAGGGTAACCGGGATTTAGCGCAATTCTTTGCAGCCGGGTTCGCACGCAGTTTTTATATCAGAATCGCCAAAATTACCCGGCGCAGCTCTTTTTCGCTCACGCCCCCGAGGGGATGGCGGTATAATGTGTTGTTGGCTAACGACTTATCGTTGCTCAGGTTTGGCATTCGACCTGTTATATACAAGTGCAGGCGCCGTGCATTCGGGACGCCGATATTTCTGGATTACGCTGGAACGGAGCAAGATGCTCCCCCCTTGGAGGACTTAAGACATGAAGAATCGTATTTTCGTAGCAATGCTTCTGACCGCCGTGCTGGCACTTCCGGCGCTAGCGCAGACCACTCCCACCACGCAAGACCAACCCGCAGCCGCGGCCGGCGCCAGCGGCAAGCCTGCTTTGCAGCCGGACACGCATGAAGGTTTCTGGGGCAAGATCAATCCCTTCGCCCGCAAAAAATATGTGCAGCGGCAGACCGCGCCCATCCGTGACCGAGTCAATGAATTGGACGAGCTGACGTCGTCGAACACCAAGATGATCAAGGACACCGACTCGCGCGCTCAGGCAGGCATCCAGTTGGCGTCGACCAAGGCCACCGAAGCCGACCAGCACGCGATTGACGCCGGCAACAAGGCCCAAATGGCGCAGCAAACCGCGACCCAGGCCAATACCCGCCTGACCACGGTCGAGCAGGTCGTCGGCAACATCGATCAGTACAAGGCCTCGAACCAGACCGAAATCCGCTTCCGTCCCGGCCAGAGCGTGTTGAGCAAGAACGCGAAGGCCGCTCTTGACGATATGGCCACCCCGCTCAAAGATCAGCGCGGCTACATCGTCGAAGTGCAGGGCTTCTCATCCGGACGCGGCCAGGCCGCGATCGCCACATCACAGAAGATGGCGGACGCAGTCGTGCGTTACCTGGTGCTCAATCACGAGATTCCGGTCTACCGGATTTACGTGGTCGGCATGGGCAATGCTCCGGTGCCCACGGCAGCTACCGATGATCCGAAAGCGAAGCGTACCAGCGGTGGACGCGTCGAAGTCAGCCTCCTGAAGAATGATCTGGAGACCCTGGCCACGACAACTGCTTCGGCTCCAGCGAACCAGGACCAGCCGGTACAGAAATAGTCAATGTAGGCGACGTGCCAAGCACGGCCCGAAGCCCTCCCCGAAGCCTCCCGCTCAAGCAGGAGGCTTTTTATTTGTAGCGGACGGCACGAGTTCTTTTCAGCCGTTCGCTGATGGCACCTCAGGCCATGTGGGGACGGGTCTCGGACCCGTCCGGGCCAAGCGCAGCTGCCGCAAAACCCCGCCCAAGTCTGACAGCCGACTCTGTAGTCGGCGCTCCTCGTATAATCCATCCCCGTGTTCACCACCGCGAAGTCCGCCCTGCGCAAAGCCGGCCTCTTCTACTTCGTCTGGGTCATGTTCTCCTACTGCACCGGAGGCCCCTTCGGGCTCGAAGACATGGTCACCACATCCGGTCCGGGAATGACTTTGATCTTTCTGCTGGTGATTCCGTTCTTCTGGTGTATCCCGGTTTCGCTGGTGGCGGCTGAGTTGACCACGGCCATGCCGGTCGAAGGCGGCTTCTATCGCTGGGTGCGCGTCGGCTTCGGAGATTTCTGGGGCTTCCTCGCGGGATGGTGGAACTGGTGCGCGTCCTTCCTGCTAGGCAGCGTCTATGCGGTGCAGTTTGCCGACTACCTGGGCTATTACTTTCCGGAGATCACGGGATGGAGGCACTACCTCGTCTCTCTCGCCCTCGTTGCGTTGATCACTTACATCAACGTGCGCGGTATTCAGATGGTTGGGAAATTCGCCACCATACTGGAGCTATTCATCCTGCTTCCCGTGCTGGTGCTGGTTGTGATCGGCCTAGCCAAGTGGCATCACAATCCATTCATTCCCGTGGTCCCTCCGCATCAGCCGACGTTCCACGTATTCGGAGTGGGGCTGGCGCTGGGACTGTGGCTGTACTCGGGATACGAGCAGTGTTCGACGGTCGCTGAAGAGGTCGACAATCCTCGGCGAAGCTATCCGTTGGCGTTGGCGTTGGTCGTGCCGATGTCCATTGCGGCCTATTTTCTGCCTACCTTTGCTTCGCTCGCAGCGCTAGGCAACTGGCAGAGTTGGCACACTGGATTTTTCCCCACGGCAGCGCAAATCATAGGGGGCCGCTGGCTCGGCGCGTGGATGTTCGCGGCCGCGATGGTCACCCAGGTCGCACTGCTCAACGGCACCATCCTGGCGTCGACGCGAATGCCATTTGCAATGGCGGAAGATGGCTATCTCCCGCATGTGCTGACGGGCCAGCACCGGCGTTACGGCACGCCATGGATCGCCATCATCACGTCCGCGGCGGTGTACGGGTTACTGGCGCTGCATTCCCTGGTAGAGCTCATCAGCATCTACAACTGGCTGCGCGTCGCGACGACTGTCATGACCGTACTCGCAGCCTGGCAGTTGCGCCGCAAAAAGCCTGATATGGCGCGTCCTTTTGTAATTCCCGGCGGCCGTGCCGGGCTGATGTACTCGGTAGCCGCAGTCGTGATCATGAGCGCAGTCGCTCTGCTGGGGAGCGACCGGTACGGACTGATATGGGGACCGGCTGCGATGGCGGTAGGGCCAGTAGCATATTTCGTGTTTAGAACTGGTTCGCGAGCAGCATGAACCACGTGAGGAGAGCCGCTCTCGGCTGTCCCGGCCGTGCGGAGCGCGGCTAGGTTTTGATCGTGGCTGGCTGCTGGAGCCAAGCCCCGCGGAGCTTCGCTCCGCCGGACAGCCGAGGGCGGCTGTCCCCACGCGGCCGGAGGCGGCCGTATAATTTCGATCTGCTTGAGAAACTCGAGACGGAAAGGATGAAATGAATTTGGTGTCTTCCGCAAACCATCCCGAATCGGCGCGAATCAGCGCGGCCCTTCTACTCCTCAGAATTGCTAGCGCTCTGGCTTTCCTTTATCACGGAAGCGGCATTCTCTTTGGAGCTTTCGATGGTCCTGGCCCGCAGCCGTTTGCGGCCTCCCATCAGTGGCCGATCATTCTCGCCTATCTGGTAGGACTGGCGCAGGTTGGCGGGGGGCTGGCCGTCCTGACCGGCATTTTCTTCCGAATCGGCGCCGTATGCATCATCGCGGTCATGCTGGGTGCGATTTTTATGGTTCATCTGCCCCACGGTTTCAACGTGGGTAGCGGTGGCGCGGAATATGCACTGACGCAATTGCTTCTGGCCATAGCCTTCCTCTTGACGGGGCCGGGCGCGTATTCGCTGCGGTCGCTGCTTCCTGTGGGTGCACAGAAGTTGTAGTCGGGTACGCCGTTGGCGCAGGACGTCAGCTCACCCAATCCAGAAACTTGTACCAGGCGCCCGCGAAGGGCAGGAACCAGGGCTTGCCGTTGTACAGCCCGAGCGGCGCGCCGGGGAACGGAATCCCCACGAACGGATTCTCCGCCTTCTCACCTGCGATCATCTTTGCCATCTGCTGGCCTTGCCAGGTGGCCATGGCGACGCCGTGTCCGGCGTAGCCGACGGCATAGTAGATACCATCCATCTGCCCGGCGTGCGGCATGATGTCGAAAGCGAAGTCCAGCGTGCCTCCCCAGACGAACGCAACTTTCACATCGCGCAATTGCGGATAGACCTCAATCATGCCGCGGCGCAGAATTTCCGCGCTCTGACGGATCGAATCCGCCGTTTCGGGGAAAAATGCCGCGCGCCCGCCGAATAGCATGCGATTGTCGGGAGTGAGGCGATAGTAGTAGAGATAATTCTTAGAGTCGTAAATCATACGATTGCGCGGGCTCAACTCGCGCGCCAACGCCTCGGGCAAGACTTCCGTGGTGATGATGTACGAGCCAATGGGGATCAGCTTTTTGCGCAGCGCCGGAGTTGCCGATCCCGTGTAGCCGCTAGTGCCGACGAAGACTTCCCGTGCCCAGAGCGCGCCGCGCGAGGTAGTGATTCGCCAGCGTGCCATTCCTTGCCGGTCTTCACGCTCAATTTTCTCAACCCGCGTATTCTCGAAGACCGTCGCGCCCGCCCTGATCGCTGCCTGCGCCAGTCCCGCCACGTATCTCGCTGGATTCAACCCGGCGCTGACTTCATCCACCATGCCGCCGTAGTAGACAGACGACCCGATCTCGGACTGCAGTTCAGCTCTGGGAACGATGCGCAGCTGATGATTGAACTCGCGGGCGATCACTTCGACCTGGCGGGCGTAGTCGTCAAAATGCTTCTGCTTGCAGGCAACTTCGAGATGTCCGCAACGGGTGAAGTCGCAATCGATCTTTTCCTCCCTGACCAGATTTTCGACGCAATCAATGGTAGCCAGCGATGCCGCATACATGTGCTGTGTGCGCTCGCGTCCATACATCGAAATCAACTTGTTCACACCGAGCTTGAGCCCAGTAAGAACCATGCCTCCATTTCGCGAACTGGCGCCCCATCCAATAGTCTCGGCCTCGAAGACGGCAACCTTGGCTCCGAGTTTTGCCAGTGTCCTCGCCGCCGAGAGCCCGGTGAAACCAGCTCCAATGATGGCGACGTTGACGCCGTTGGGAAGTGGGAGGGCCGAGTCAGTCCTCGGCAGCTGGGTCGTAGTCAACCAGAAGTTTTGTTCCAGGACAGGCATGTTTTAATGGATCGACGGCTTTGTCGCGATTCCTGCCGATTCAAAAGCTTGACCGCAAAGGCCGCAAAGAACTTCCCGCAGTACTGCCGTCTCCTCGATCAGGCGGCCTTCGGCGAAGGCCATAGAACTAACAATGACGCGCCTCTTAGTCCGCTTCCGCAGTCTGCACGAAATCCGCGGCCTCCCGGCCCACAACGATTGAGCATTGTAGTGCATCACCACCGGCCAGGTGGGGACAGCTGAGGACGGCCGTCCCTGCGTGCCCGCTGGTGCCGTCCATTACTGCTGTGCCTTGAAGCCTTCCGCCCGTAGCCTTAAACTTATTTCATGCACACGCACGCCCACGGCGGAGGCGAAAAGACATCGCGAATTCTGCGGGTTTCGCTGGTCGTGACTGCCGCCTACATAGTGCTGCTGGTGGTTGCCGGTATCCGCGCCCACTCGCTGGCGTTGCTGTCCGAGGCCGGGCACAACCTGTCTGATTTTTTTGCCCTGCTGCTTTCCCTGACTGCGTTCTACCTGCAATCGCGCCCCCCGAGTTCCACCAAGACTTACGGCTACCACCGGGCCGGCGTGCTGGCCGCTTTGGTAAATGCTGTGTCGCTCGTGGCCGTCTCGGGCTTCATCTTTTATGAAGCGTTCCGGCGATTGCAGAACCCCGAGCAAGTGCATGCGGGTGTGATGATTTGGGTGGCCGCTGCCGGTGTATTGATGAACGGAGCGATCGCGCTGCTGTTGTATCGCGCCGGGAGCGACGTCAACATCCGCAGCGCGTTGCTGCACGAAATTGGCGATACGCTGTCGACCGGGGCAGTGATCGTGGGCGGCTGGATCATCATGGCTACCGGCAAGTACTGGATCGATCCCGTGCTTTCGATGGCGATTGGCGTCCTCATCCTCTGGTCGGGATTCGGTATTGTGCGCGAGACGCTCAACATCCTGCTCGAAGGAACGCCGCGCGGCGTCAAGCTGGAACAGGTCGAGGCTGCCATGCGGCAAATTGAAGGTGTGAACGACGTCCACGACCTGCACGTATGGAACCTCGGGTCGGAGACGCGAGCTCTGTCCTGCCACATTTCGATCGCGGATATTCCGCCGTCGGTCAGCGAACGCATTCTGCGCGATCTGAAAGAATGCCTGCGGCATGACTTTCAGATCAACCACACCACCATCCAGTTCGAAAACGTGGATTGTGAAGTGGCCCATGGATGCGTGATTCCGGTAGCGGAAGAAGCGCACCAGCACAAACATTAGAGGTTCTTCTTGGTTCGTATGGGGACGGGGCGGAGCTTGTCCTGAGCGAAGTCGAAGGAACCCGTCCAGGCCGGGTCAAAGACCCGGCTAGCCTGCGACTCGTATCTCATTCCCTTGTCTGGCTTTCGTAAATCTCCCGTGCTCTCTCGATGGTATCCGCGTCTTCCGGCGATTTGTCGGGACGCAGCCGGACAATCCGCGGGAATCGCAACGCATACCCGCTTTCATGCCGGTCGGATCGCATCATGTTATTGAATGCCACCTCCAGCACGATCTTCGGCTCCACGACCAACCGGAATCCCTGGTCTTCAACTGTGTGTTCGAGGAACCAGTGGGTCAACTCGGCGATCTCCACATCAGTCAGCCCGGAGTAAGCTTTGCCGATGTTGACCAGCTTTTCTCCGTCGCGGACAGCGAAGGTGTAATCGCTCAACACGCCGATACGCTTGCCATGGCCGTACTCGACCGCCGTGACCACGACGTCCAAAGTTGCCAATTCGCGCTTGAGTTTCAGCCACGCCTTCCCGCGCCGCCCGGGAGTGTAAGGCGATTCCGGATCTTTGATCATCAGGCCTTCGTTTCCCCGAGCCTGTGCTGCTTCAAACAGTTGATCGAGTTCCTGCGGCGTTGAAGTTTGAAACACCGGTGCACGAATTACGCGCGTGTTCGACTCGTTGACGTCGCCACCGAATTCGAAACGGGCCTGGCCGACGGCGATTCGTGGGCTGGTGGGAGCTTTCCTTGGCGCTGCCAGTAGGGCGTCGAGGATTTTCTCCCGTTCGAGGAGAGGATGCTCCAGCAGCAACTCGCCTCCGGCATAGAGAATGTCGAAGACAAGATATGCCACCGGCACCTGGCGCAGCAGTTTCTCGCTGACTTGTTTTCGTCCCAGGCGTTGCTGCAGAGTGCTGAAGGGGAGCGCCCGGCTGTTGGCGCTGCCTTCCTCGTAGCTCCAAGCCACGATCTCGCCATCGAGGATTGCGTCTTTGGGCAGACCGGCCAGCGCGTCCGGCAATTCAGGGAAGGATTCCGTGATCTCGTCGCGGGTCCGCGAGAAGATTCTTACTTCGCCCTTCGAACAGTGCGCCTGCGCTCGAATACCGTCGTACTTGTCTTCCACTAGGGCGTTCTGAAAATAGCTGAGAGCGTGCTCTGCCGACTCTGCCGGGCTGGCCAGCATGAAGCCCAGCGGGTGAAACAAGCGCATTTTCGCAGCGCCCAATTGCTTCGCCGCTGCCAACTTAACGGTCTCGTCTACGTCACCCAGCAGCATGTTCGCCCGCTGGACCTGGCCCAGTGTTTCGCCGAAGGCTTGGGCAATGGCTTCCTCCACCAGACTCTCTTTCAGCCCAATGCGCAGGTCGCCAGTCATGATTTTCACGATGTATTTGGCTTCGAGAGGCGTGGCCTGCGAAAGAAGCTCTCGAGTCAGAGCAACTTTAACTGCGGGGCCGCGGGCTGCCGCGATTTCACGGAACTTGCTTTCCACCTGGAGCACATTGAGGGCGGCGTCTCGCGGCCGGTTTGGCAGGACGTCGCCGGCTACCGCTCCCAAGTCTCCGCGCTTACGATAGGCAGCGGTCAGTTCGGCTTCGCTATTCCCGGAAAGCTCGGCGACAATCTTCCACAGAACTCTCCCGCCTACCTGCAATGTGCTTTCCTCCCACACCGGAAACGGCCTTCCCGAGAGAAATACGGCCGAGACGGACGCCTCTTCCGGCGTGCGCGCCTTAAGATATTCGGCGACGATCGCGATCTTTTCGAGTTTTTTTGTGGTGGCGGCAATGCGCTCACCAGCTTCAGCCAGCCTGATCATGCGCCTCTATGTGTGCGCGAGCGCCCCGGCTCGTGCATCCCTGGTCCGCAACGTATCAGTTTTCATAGACGTTGAAACTCCATGACAGACCCCCGCCCCAGCGAGCACGCTCGCGCCTACATTTCGACCCCTCTAACTCCTGTCTGCTTAGGCACTTAACCAGCCCTTCGCCATCCTAAACGAAACTGCGTGTGGTACCCTTGTAGTTTGAGCCTGGATACTTCGAAGGATCATCTAACACTTATGCGTTTCTTGCGAACCTGGTGGCGTTTCCTGGTAGCCGTGCAGCTGTTGCCCGCCCTTGAAGGCGGCGAGGAAACCCTGGTCGGCGGCCAAGCCGTGCTCGAGGGCGTGATGATGCGCTCTCCGCACGCGTGGGCTATCGCCTGTCGCAAGCCTTCCGGCGAAGTCTCGACCCACAGCGAGCCGCTGGAGCGTCTGTCCGAAAAACGCAAATGGATGGCTTGGCCCGTAATTCGAGGGGTGGTCACGCTTGGTCACGCTATGACCCTGGGCTTCCGTGCGCTGAAATTTTCCGCCAACGTCGCGCTCGATGAACTGCAACCCGAGCCTGCGGCAGACAAAAAGAAACTGGAAATCACGGGCTGGATGGCCGCAGTCAACATCATCATTTCCGTCGGCTTCTTCATTTTCATGTACAAGTTTCTGCCGTTGCTGGCGGCCACCGAACTGAAGCGGGTGAACCCCGTATTCGGAGAGCAGATCATTTTCAATCTCGTGGACGGCGTCATCCGGATCGCTCTCTTCCTGCTCTTCATCTGGGGCGTTTCGCTGTGGAGCGATATTCACCGGGTTTACGAATATCACGGCGCCGAGCACAAGACGGTATACGCCTTTGAGAACGGTGATCCGCTGGATACCGTATCGGTCCAGAAGTACTCGACTTTTCATCCGCGCTGTGGCACCAGCTTCCTCATGACGGTGATGCTGATTTCGATCATGGTGTACATCCTGGTGTCTGCCGTGTTTCCTGTGACTACTTTCTGGGCCAAGTTTGCCGTGCGAATCGCACTACTGCCGGTAATCGCAGGCGTCTCGTATGAGATCATCCGCTTTTCCGCCAAGCATCGCGGATCGCTGTTCGCTCTGATGACCGCGCCGGGCCTCTGGCTGCAGCGCATTACCACCCAGCCACCATCCGATGCCCAGGCCGAGTGCGCCATCATCGCCCTCGACCACGCCATGACGCTCGAAAAAAAGCACGGCGGCGAGTTAGTGATTGCCTAGCGGTTCCCCCGCGAATATTCTCTCCAAACTCTTTAAGTACTAGAATTGGATGGCAAGAATCCGCCCGCATGCGGGCTGACGACCGACGACTGACGACTCTATGTTTGAAAGACTTGACCAAATCGAAGCCCGGTACGAGGAGCTGACACAGGCGCTCTCCTCGCCGGAGATCGCCGGCGACTCGGCCAGATACCAGAAGACGGCCAAAGCGCACAGCGAAATCTCGTCTGTCGTTGAGAAATATCGTGAGTTTAAGGATCTGACGCGCGGTATCGCCGAGAGTAAGGCTGTCCTGGCCGATGAGAAAGACGCTGAGATGCGAGCCTACGCTCAAGAAGAACTCGACAAGCTGCAAGCCCGCGTCGGTGGCGTGGAAGAAGAGCTCAAAGTGCTGCTGCTGCCCAAGGACCCGAACGACGAAAAAGATGTCATCCTTGAAATCCGTGCCGGCACCGGGGGCGACGAGGCGACGCTTTTCGCCGCTGAAATGTTCAGAATGTATACCCGGTACGCGGAAACTCAGGGTTGGAAAGTCGAGGTGCTCTCGACTTCTGATTCATCAGTCGGCGGCCTGAAAGAAGTGATCGCCATCATCGAAGGCCAGAGGGTTTTTTCGCGGTTGAAATATGAGAGTGGCGTACACCGCGTACAGCGCGTGCCCGCCACCGAACAGCAGGGACGTGTTCATACTTCCGCGGTTACGGTGGCTGTCCTGCCCGAAGCCGAAGACGTCGACATCAAGATCGAAGCCAAAGATCTCCGCATAGACACCTTCTGCTCCTCCGGCCCCGGTGGACAGTCGGTAAACACCACGTACTCCGCCGTGCGCATCACTCACATTCCGACCAACACGGTGGTGAGCTGCCAGGACGAGAAATCGCAGATCAAAAACCGCGAGAAAGGCATGCGCGTGCTTCGCGCCCGTCTTTACGAGATGGAAATGCAGAAGCAGCAGGACGCGCTAGCTAAGGAACGCAAGGCAATGGTGGGCTCGGGCGATCGCAGCGAAAAAATCCGGACCTACAACTTTCCGCAAAACCGGGTCACCGACCACCGCATCGGCCTGACCATTCACCAACTCGAGCAAGTCATGGACGGCAAACTCCAGCCACTGATCGAAGCCCTGGTCAGCCACTATCAATCAGAAAAACTGAGAGCTGAAGCCACCACTGCGGTTTAAGGGCTGTCTCGTGTGGCCGGGGGCGACCCGCAGCGCGTGACGCAGCGAAAATCACAGCCGCGCAGGGCACGAATGCAGACGGGTGACAAGTCGCCGGCTTTTGGCGGATAGGATGGTCCTCCCCACACAGGAGAAATCCTGTGTTCAAATAATTCCGTGACGCTCCGTGCCGCCCTCACTTCAGCCATCTCGCGCCTCACTGCGGCCAACGTCCCCTCGCCTCGCCTGAATGCCGAGCTTCTTCTGATGTTCACCCTTGAATGCGACCGTGCTTATCTCCATGCCCACCCCGAGCGCAAGCTTTCAGCGGAAGAACAACGCCGCTACGACCACGCCCTGGCCGAGCGCGAACGCGGCGTACCCGCGCAATACATCACCGGACATCAGGAATTCTGGGGCATGGACTTCATCGTTACGCCGGACGTGCTCATTCCGCGTCCGGAGACCGAACACGTGATCGAGACGGTGCTCCGAACCGTGGGGCGGGCGCCCTTACCCGCCGCTTTGCTCCGCATCGCCGATGTCGGCACCGGTTCGGGCTGCATCGCGTTGGCGCTGGCCAAAGAACTGCCCAGCGCCGAGATCCACGCTACCGATATTTCGTCCGCGGCTCTGGAAATCGCCCGCGCCAACGCTTCCCGTCTTCAACTCGAAGCTCGCGTCCAGTTCCATCAGGCCGACTTGCTGCAGGGATTCGAGAGCGGAGGGTTCGACCTCGTTGTTTCCAATCCGCCCTATGTCGGCGCATCCGAGGAAGACCAGGTGCAGCTCGAAGTCCGCAAGTACGAGCCCCGCAACGCAGTTTTCGCTGGCGCCACGGGACTGGAGGTGATCGCACGCATCATCCCGCAAGCCCGCGAGTCGCTCAAGCCGGGGGGGTGGCTGGTGATGGAGATCAGCGGCACCATCGCAGAGCGCGTCCGGGAGTTGTTGGCCGACTGGAACGAAGTGGAAATCGCAAACGATCTGCAGGGAATTCCGAGAGTGGCCGCAGCACGAAACACGTGGGACCGGATGCCCTCGCGGGCGAGCGAAGCTCGCCCGTAGTTGCTCGCCGGCGAGGAACACAAGGTCGCTCCACGGCGCTCGCTGCGCTTCGCTCCGGTCGGGATGACAGATTTATTTTGCTGCGGGAGCCTGGAATTCGATCGGCACTCGAGGGGTTAGGGCTGGCTGATCGTGGCGGGCAGGATTTCATCCACATCCACCCATTTCGTGGGATACGAGCCGGTGTAGCAGGCAGTGCAGTACGTAGTCTTCTCGCCATCGGCGCAAGCCTTTTTCATTCCCTCAAGCGACAAGTAGGCCAGCGAATCGGCACCGATGAATACGCGAATCTCTTCCACCGACTTGTTGGCCGCGATTAGTTCTTTCTTGGAAGGCGTATCCACACCGTAGAAACAGGGCGAAACCGTGGGCGGACAGGAGACACGCATGTGCACTTCTTTCGCGCCTGCATTGCGGATCATGCGTACGATCTTGCGGCTGGTGGTGCCGCGCACGATGGAGTCGTCGATCAGCACTACGCGTTTGCCTTCGAGCAAGGTGCGTACCGGGTTCAACTTCAGCTTCACTCCGAAGTCGCGGACGCTTTGCCGGGGCTCGATGAAGGTGCGTCCAACGTAATGATTGCGGATGAGTCCAAAGCGAAAAGGAATGCCGCTTTCGGCGGCGTAGCCTACGGCCGCAGTGACGCCAGAGTCCGGCACGGGCACGACCAGGTCGGCTTCGGCCGGGGCCTCCCGCGCCAGTTGTTGTCCCAGACCTTCGCGGCTGACTTGCACCGGACGCCCGAACACCATGCTGTCGGGCCGCGAGAAATACACGTGCTCGAAAATGCAGCTCGACTGCGCCGCGACTGGAGCGTAGAAGCGCGACGTGATGCCTTCGGGTCCAACGATTACCAACTCGCCCGGCTTGACCTCGCGTTCATAGGTAGCGCCGATCAGATCAAATGCGCAGGTTTCGGAAGCAAATACGATGGTGTCCTGCCGTTGCCCTTCGAGGCGCGGAATTCTCCCCATGTTTAAGGGACGGAAACCGCGGGGATCGCGCGCCGCAAACACACGGTCCGAGCTGAGCATTACCAGCGAAAACGCGCCTTCCACGCGACGCAGCGCGTCGGCCATGGCGTCCGGCAAAGTCTGCTCTTTGGAGAGCGCGATCAGGTGAACGATGACTTCGGTGTCGCTGTTGGTCTGGAAAATCGAACCTTGGGCCTCCAGGCGATGCCGGATTTCGTGGGCATTCACCAGGTTGCCGTTGTGGGCCAGCGCGATCATGCCCTTGTTCGATTGCACCATGATGGGCTGAGCGTTGAACAGCGCGGAGTCGCCGGCGGTGGAATATCGGGTGTGGCCAATGGCCAGCGTGCCGTGAAGCGGAGACAAAACATCCTCAGTAAAGATGTCGGCAACCAATCCCATGGCGCGATGCGCACGCAAGGTCAGCCCGTTCGAGGTGACGATGCCCGCTGATTCCTGCCCGCGATGTTGCAGCGCATGCAGCCCGAGATAAGCCAGTTTCTCGGCCTCAGGGTGAGCGTAGATTGCTACGACGCCGCATTCGTCATGGAATTTATCGAACATGTCAGCCTTTAACCCTTAGCTTTTAGCTCTTCGCTACCACAGTACACGTAGGCGCGGGTGCCCTCACCCGTCCAGCCGAGCGAAGCTCGGCAATTCATCCGCTGCCATCGTTTCTACTTCCGTCCGCAGCGTTTTCTCCAGCGCGCTCTCATAGACACTACGCAATTCCGAAACCGCGGCCGACACTACCACCCGCCCATCGAGCTTGATTTCAATCCACTCGGGCGCCGTTTCTCCAATTAATTCTGCGGCGATACCATATTTTAGCGCCACTTGTTCGATTCTGCTGAAGTTCTCGCGGTCACAAGAGATGACAACTCGGCTGGCATCTTCACCAAATAGAACGAACTCCGGCGGCAACCCAAGGGACGTCAGATCGACGCTCATTCCAATGCCCTTAGCCAGCCCCGACTCAACCAGCGCCACCGCGATGCCGCCGTCAGAGCAATCATGTGCTGAATCCATAATTTCGATCTGGGCTATCTCGATCAGGGCTTTCTGCAAAGCGGCCTCTTTTTCCAACTCCAGGTCGGGAGGATATCCCCAGACCGCACCCAGAATGTTCTTGGCATACTCCGACGATCCAAATGCCGATTCGGCATCGGTCGCGTCCCCAGGTTCCGCACCACGCAAGAGAACCACTGCGCGTCCCGCCTCGCGGAAATCCGGACGCACCGCCTTGTGCACGTCTTCGAGTAGGCCCACCACGCCCAGCACCGGCGTGGGATAAATTCCTTCTCCCAAAGTTTCGTTGTAAAAGCTGACATTACCTCCGGTGATGGGAATTTCCAGCTCTTCGCAGGCTTTGGTGATGCCGTCAATCACCTGCGAAAATTGCCACATGATGTGCGGCTTTTCGGGATTGCCAAAGTTCAGGCAGTTGGTGCCGCCGATCGGAGTGGCGCCCGCGCAAGCCACGTTGCGCGCGGCTTCCGCCACCGCATGCATGGCGCCCAGCCGCGGATCGAGGTAGCACCAGCGTCCGTTGCCATCGAGCGCCATAGCCAACCCGCGCTGCGATCCCTTAATCCGAATTACTCCGGCATCGCCCGCGCCCGGCGCCTCGACAGTGTTCGTCTGGACCATGTGATCGTACTGCTGCCAGATCCAGCGCTTGCCGCCGATATTGGGACTTGCCAGCAGTCGTCTCAGATTGGCAGTCAGATCGGAAGCTTCAACCAGCTTGACGTGCTCCGGCATTTCGCGCGATATCGGCGGCTCCCAACGTTCCATTGGACGTTTGTAAACCGGCGCATCATCGGTGAGCGCTTCGTTGGGGATTTCCGCGACGACTTCGCCGTGCTGCAGGACTCGCATCTTGCCGTCGGCGGTGACGCGGCCGACCTCGACTGCGTCCAGTCCCCACTTCTCGAAGACGCGAAAGACTTCCTGTTCGCGACCTTTCTGCGCCACCAGCAGCATGCGCTCCTGCGATTCACTCAGCATGATCTCGTAGGCCGTCATGCCGGTTTCGCGCTGCGGCACGAGGTCGAGTTCGATTTCCGTCCCCACGTGGCCGCGCGCGCCCATTTCGCAAGTGGAGCAGGTGAGGCCGGCTGCGCCCATGTCCTGAATGCCGACGATGGCGCCGGTCTGCATGGCCTCCAGGCAGGCTTCGAGCAGAAGTTTTTCCAGAAACGGATCGCCCACCTGCACGTTCGGCCGCTTGGCCTCGGAAGCTTCGCTGAATTCCTCGCTCGCCATGGTGGCGCCGTGAATGCCATCGCGCCCGGTCTTCGATCCAACATAGATCACGGGATTACCTTCGCCCGACGCTTTGGCGTAGAAAATCTGATCGCGCCGGACCAATCCCAGAGCGAAAGCGTTCACCAGCGGATTGCCCGAATAACAAAGCTCGAATTTGGTCTCGCCGCCCAGATTGGCGACGCCGAAACAATTTCCATACGAGGCGATCCCACTGACCACGCCCTCGAGTACGGATTGGTTCTTGTGAATTTCTTGCGCGGACTGTAGGGGGACGGGTCTCTCACCCGGCCGGTCGCCACCAGGCGACGGAGCTATTGGTCCAAATCGCAACGAGTCCATCACGGCTACCGGCCGCGCACCCATGGTGAAAATATCGCGCAGGATACCGCCCACACCCGTGGCCGCGCCCTGAAACGGCTCGATGAACGAAGGATGATTGTGTGACTCGATCTTGAAAGCACAGGCCCAGCCGTCGCCGATATCGATGATGCCCGCATTCTCTCCCGGCCCCTGGACAACAAGCCGGCTGCGCGTGGGCAGGCGTTTCAGATGGACGCGTGAAGACTTGTAGGAGCAGTGCTCGCTCCACATCACGCTGAAGACGCCCAACTCGGTGATGGTGGGCGCGCGTCCGCCCAGCAGTTGCTTGATCTTTTCGTATTCGTCGGGCGTAAGGCCGTGCTCCCGGATGATCTCGGGAGTAAGGACCAGGGTCGAAGAAGGGGTCATATGGGGAAGCTCTATTGTCGCATCTGGAGCAGGAGGAGAAAAGGTGTTTCGAGATTTACGGGCGGACCTGATCTGGGGGCTTCTTTCGGCACTTTTTGCCAAACTCCGGTGTCTATGCCAGAAAGCCCCGTGTAAGTTGGCGAAGTATCACAGTGCCTGAACTAAGTGTCGTTCCGCTTGGGCTATAGCCATGACCTTGGCCGGACTCGTCGCCAAAAACGCGCTGCGGAACAAGCGCCGTACCCTGCCCACCATTCTGAGCCTCGCATTTTCCATTCTGCTGCTCACGATCATGCTGACCCTCTGGCACAGCTTCTACATTGATGACCTGGGCCCGGCCTCTGCTCTTCGCATCTTTACCAGAACTCGCGTATTTTTCAGCTATGCCATGCCAAGCGACTACCGGCAGAAGATCAAGGCCGTTCCCGGGGTCGTGGCCGTGGCTCCGATGAATATCTTCAACGGAGTCTACAAGGACGGTAAATCCAAAGACCGTTTTCCGCAGGGAGGAACAGATCCGGAGGAATTTCTGAAGGTTTACCGGGACTACGAGATTCCACGGGACCAAGTGAAGGCTTGGCAGAACGATCGTGCCGGAGCGATCGTCGAGAACGCCTTGGCCCGCCAGCAAGGCTGGAAGCCGGGAGACAGGATTGTGATTCAGGGCAAATTCTTCCCGGTGAATCTTGAATTGAATGTTTGCGGCATTTACAAGCCACCGGTGCCCGCGCGAGGCATATGGTTTAACTGGAAATATGTGGAAGAGGCGGTGCCATACGCAAAAGATGACATGTATATCCTGCTAGCCGACAGTCCCCGGAATGTGCCCCGTATCGAAACGGCGATTGACAGTATGTTTCGAAACTCCCCCGCACCGACAAAAACGGAAAGTGAAAAAGCCCTGGAACTCGATTTCATCTCGATGCTGGGCAACGTGAAGGCTTTCATACTCAGTATCTGCCTGGCGGTGGTGTTTGCAATTCTCCTGGTTTCGGCGAACACAATGGCGATGTCGATTCGAGAGCGGACGCGCGAGGTGGCGGTGATGCGGACTCTCGGCTTTACGGGGAAAAAGGTGCTGACTCTACTGGTAGGAGAGGCGGTTGCGTTGGCACTTGCCGGCGGGTTCCTCGGAGCGGGTGGGGCCTACTGCTTGGTCTGGGGCTTGCAACGATTGATTCCGAACGCTTCGCTCGCCGGGCTTCTCAAGATCACCGGCCCGACGCTTCTGCTTGTGCTCATTGTCGCGGCACTAGTTGGACTGCTGAGCGGGATTTTCCCGGCCTATCGCGCCTCGCGGGTCAATATAGCAGCGGGACTTCGCCACCTGGGTTGATGCCGAGTAGTACCGGCGTCCCTTCAACCCAACGGGCGGACCGGAGGCCGGCGCTACTATACTGTCTCCAATGAAGTCCGTCATCGTCGGCACCGCCGGGCACATCGACCATGGAAAGACCGCGCTGGTAAAGGCCCTTACGGGCATCGATGCCGATCGCCTGGAGGAAGAAAAGCGCCGCGGCATCACCATTGACATCGGTTTTGCGCATCTGGAACTGCCTCTGCCCGGCGGCGAAATTTTGCGCCTCGGCTTTGTCGATGTTCCCGGACACGAACGCTTTGTACGCAATATGCTGGCTGGAGTGGGCGGGATCGATCTGGTCCTGCTGGTGATTGCCGCCGACGAATCTATCAAGCCGCAGACCCGCGAGCATTTCGATATCTGCCGTCTGCTTTCCGTGCGCCGGGGGATCGCGGTTTTGACCAAATCCGATCTTGTGGACCGCGAGACCCTGGACGTAGTGCGGCTGGAGGTCGAAGAGTTTCTGCGCCATTCGTTTCTGGATCCGGCCCATTCGTCTATCGTCGCAGTCAGTTCGCTGACCGGCGCAGGTCTCGACGATCTGAAGCAGGCTCTGACAAAAGCCGCCGCGGAGGTTGCAGCGCGTGACCCCTCTGCGCTGGCGCGACTTCCCGTCGATCGCGTCTTTACCATGAAAGGCTTCGGCGTAGTGGTGACGGGAACGCTGGTTGCCGGCACCATCCGCAACGAGGACGAGCTTGAAGTTTCTCCCACGGGCAAGCGCGTGCGCGTACGCGGAATCCAGGTGCATGGACAGACGGCCGAGCAAACCGTCGCCGGTCAGCGCACGGCCTTGAACCTGGCAGGAGTGAGCACGCAAGAGTTGGCGCGCGGGATGGTGCTCGTGCCGCCTTCGACCTTTCATCCTACTTCTCGTCTGGGCGTTTCACTCACATTGCTGCCTTCGGCAAAACCCTTGAAAGACCGGGCCCGCGCGCACCTGCACGCCTACACTTTTGAAACGATCGGCACCGCCGTGCTCTTTGGACAGAAACAGATTTCCCCGGGAGAGACTGCCCGGGCCGAGTTGCGTCTAGCCGGGCCCACGCTGTTGCTGCCGGGAGACCGCTTCATCGTGCGGCAGTTTTCACCGGTCGTGACCATTGGTGGAGGCGTGATTCTCGACGCGTCCCCGATTTCACGGACATCGGGACAGGATGCATTTTTGAAGACTCTGGCGGAAGGTGACGCCCAAGGAATTCTGCGGGCCCGCATCGCGCGGCGAAGTCATGCCGGAATTCACCTTGCGCAATTGACTGCCGAGACCGGATGGACGAGACAGGTGATCGAAAGACACTTGGCCGCTGGGGCGGTGCAACACGAGGTTTCTCGAATCGGCGGCCTTGTTGTGCACTTGCCCGCGTTGGATGAACTGAAATTGTCGGTGATCAGCACGGTTGCGGCCTTCCACAGGAAGAACCCGCTGGTCGCGGGGATCAGCAAGGAAGAATTGCGCGACCAGGTGCAGGCGTCCAGTGAAGTGTTTACCGCCGCTCTGGAAACGCTCGTCCGCGAGAAAAAGCTGGAGGTTTCCGGAGAGATCGTCCATTTGCCGGGACGCGGTGTCGTCATGAAAGATGAGGAGGCAGAATCCCAAAAACTGATTGAGCATGCATTCGCCTCGGCTGGATTGAAGGTGCCTGCGTTGAAAGATGTCCTGGCCGGCCTCAAGGTGGACAAAGCTCGCGCTCAAAAAATCGTGACCCTGTTACTGCGCGACAAGGTCCTGGTGAAAATCTCCGAAGATCTGGTCTTCCATCGTGACGCCCTGCTGGATTTGCGCAAGCGCATGTCATCGGAAAAGTCGAAGTGGCCGAAGATTGACGTGGCCCACTTCAAAGATCTGACCGGAGTGAGCCGGAAGTATGCCATCCCTTTGCTGGAATATCTGGACCGTGAGCATGTGACGCGAAGGGTCGGGGACGTGAGGGTGATCCTGTAGCTGGACGCCGGCGTCCCGCCCACCCATCGGGCCGGTCGGAGGCCGGCGCTACCTCGAAATCCGCGTGAGCCCGTGGCTAGATCTTCTCTTCCGGCATTTCCAACTCCAGCCCCAGCGGATCAGTAAACCGGTTGGTCAGGTTGGCAAGGCCCGTCAGTAAATGAATGTCCACGATTTCGGGGTCGGCAAAGTATTTCTTAATTTCGTTGAAATCGCCGGCGGTAATTTCGTGGGGAGACCGTGTCAGCTTCTCGATGTAAATCAGCACCGCTCTCTCTTTGTCACCGTATCTCGAGTAGTCTCCTTGCTTGAGGGGGCCCCAATCTTCCGGCGTCAAGCCCACGCGTTTGGACGAAGCTAAATGATGTTGCAGGCAGTATCGGCAGCCATTGATCATTGACACGCGAATGTAGATCAGCTCGTAGAGCTTGCGATCGAGCGAGCGGCCGACACTGGCGTAAAATCCGAGGAAGTTCCTGAGCATCTCAGGGCGATGGGCCAGGGCTTTCTGCACGCTGCCCGGCTTGCCCTTTAGTTTCTGCTCGTAAATTTCTTTCACTTCGGGTGCGGCTTGCTCGGGTTCGATGAGAGCGATGCGTGCCGTAAAGTCCTCCGGGCCGTGAGAATCGGCGTCCGTATAATAGAACATATATTCGACGACGGCCTCGATTGTGCCTGCCAAAGGAACCCAAAAATGCTCTCAATTCGCCCTGCTCTTGCCGCCGACGTGCCGCTGTTGAGAATGCTCATTCGTGAGTTAGCCGAGTTCGAGCATCTCCCGGTGGTGGTGACGGAGGCCGATCTGGTGCGCGACGGATTTTGTGACTCGCCCAAGTTTCGAGTGCTGGTGGCTGAATGGGACGGTCAGCCTGCCGCCTATGCGCTTTTCTTCGACTACTACTCCACTTTTGAAGGTCGAGGCGGATTGTTTCTTGAAGATCTTTACGTTCGTGACCAGTATCGAGGCAAAGGAATTGGCAAGGCGCTGCTGGTCCGGGTTGCGTCGATTGCGCGGCGGGAAAATTGCTTTGGCGTGCGCTGGCACGTGCTGGACTGGAATACTCCGGCAATCCAGTTTTACAGGGGCCTCGGCGCCAAGTTTCTCGATGAATGGAAGATGGTGAGCCTGGACGGAGACGCGCTGGCGCGTGTGGCTGAGAGTTCGCAATGGCAGTGACGCCTGTAGTGCGCGTGATTGGCGCAGGCCTGGCGGGTTCGGAAGCGGCGTGGCAGTGCGCGCGTCGCAGCGTCGCCGTCGAGCTATGGGAAATGCGTCCAGTGCGCTCGACGCTGGCGCACCAGACTGCCGACTTCGCGGAACTGGTCTGTTCGAATTCCCTGAAATCCGACAGCCTGAACACCGCACCCTGGTTGCTGAAAGAGGAAATGCGGCGGGCGGGATCGCGTTTGCTCGAGATCGCGCGGGAGTGCGCTGTCCCTGCCGGCCATGCCCTCGCGGTAGACCGTGCGACCTTTGCGGCCAAAGTTACGGCTGAACTCTCCCGCGAGCCGCTGACTACGGTCCGGCGCGAAGAAGTCACCCAGATCGACGAAGGTCAGATCACGATCATCGCCACCGGACCGTTGACTTCGGACGCTCTGTCGCTGGAGATTGCCCGGCTGAGCGGCGCAAGCCATTTGTATTTCTTTGATTCGATCAGTCCGATTGTCGAAGCCGATTCCATCGACATGTCGAAGGTGTACCTGGCGGCGCGTTATGACAAAGGCTCGGCCGACTATATCAACTGTCCCATGTCGAAGGAGGAGTATGACCGTTTCTGCGACGCGCTGCTGGGGGGACAGTCGGTCGAGGACCGCGACTGGGAGAAGCTGAACTACTTTGAGGGATGCCTGCCGATTGAAGAGATTGCCCGTCGCGGCCGCGACACGCTGCGTTTCGGTCCCATGAAGCCGGTTGGACTGAAAGATCCCCGCACCGGACGAATTCCTTACGCGGCGGTGCAGTTACGGCAGGAAAATCTGCGCGCCGATTCCTACAACCTGGTGGGTTTTCAGAACCATCTGAAATTCGGAGACCAGGCCCGCGTGCTGCGGTTGATCCCCGGCCTCGAAAATGCGCGTTTCTTGCGCTACGGGCAAATCCACCGCAACACATACATCAACGCGCCGACTTTGTTGTCGGAGTCGCTGCAGATGAAGAAATATCCGCAGGTGTTCTTTGCCGGCCAGATCTGCGGCGTGGAGGGCTACGTCGAGTCCATCGCGACGGGACTGATGGCAGGCATTCACGCCGCGGCGTTGGCTTCTGGAACGGACCCCACGCTCCCGCCGCGTCCGACCGCCTTCGGTTCGCTGGCGCATTACGTGACCCACGCCGACGCCAGAAACTTCCAGCCCGCGAACATCACATTCGACCTTCTGCCGCCTCTGGAACGCAAGGTCCGGGACCGCCAGGAACGGCATCGGCTGCAGTGCGAGCATGCGCTGCGAGAATTTGACAGGTGGCTGGAAAAGTGCGGGGCGGGCGCCCTCGCCCGCCGCTTTTGAACTGGGGGAGCACAACCGGTGCAAAGCGCCAGAGTAGCGGCAATCCTCAAAATCAATCGCAAAGGTGAGCGGCAAGAGTGTCCGCCCCACCATCGTTATGAACAAAATCAGGCCGAGCTTCGTATATGGATTCAAGGGGTGGTGCGCTTTCCGGGCTTACGTTCGGGCGGCCTCCGCGTCAATAACGATATGGTGCTGCGAGATCTGGTCGGCGATGTGTTGCGTACGCTTTGGGCCCACAAGCTGCGTACGTTTCTGACCATGTTCGGAATCGCCTGGGGAATCGTTTCCATCGTTCTGATGGTGGCGGCCGGCGAAGGGCTACGCCAGGGACAGGAAGTCCAGGCCCGCAACCTGGGCAAGGATATTCTGATTGTTTTTCACGGACGCACCAGCATGCAGGTCGGAGGGGCCCGCGCCGGGCGCGAAGTGCACTGGGAAGATGCGGATGTCGCCGCGGTGCAGGCGGATTCGCCGGACTGCGAATACGCCATTCCAGAGCTGGAGCGAAATGATGTCCGCGCTCACAGCAGCTACAACAACGCAGCGTTCACGGTGACCGGATCTCATCCTCCCTTCGGTTACATTCGCAGCCTCGACGTGGGCGACGGCCGTTTTTACAACTGGGATGATCAGAAAGAAGCGCGCCGCGTGGCATTCCTCGGTAGCGATGCCGCCAAGCAGCTCTTTCCCGGACGAAATCCCGTCGGTGAAAGCGTCTATCTGAACGCGTTTCCGTACACCGTCATCGGCGTAATGGCGGTCAAGAAACAGGATTCGAGCTACGACGGCTGGGATGTAAACAAAGTGTTTATTCCTTTTTCGGCCATGCGGCGCGATTTCCCGGACAAGCCTCCGGGCACCTCCACGACCTTTGACCAGTTGCTGGTCACCCCAAGATCGGTCGAACAACATGAGGCCTGCAAACGTGAAATCCAGACCGTCCTGGGACGGATGCACAACTATGACCCCAGCGACAAGGAAGCCTGTCCTATCTGGGACACGGTGCAGGAGGCCAAGGCTTTCCGCCAGATGACCAACGGCATGAAGTATTTTCTGGGCGCCGTCGGTATCGTGACCCTGTTTCTCGGCGGTCTGGGCGTGATGAACGTGATGATGGTCGCAGTGCGGGAACGAACTCGCGAAATCGGCGTGCGCAAGGCGCTGGGGGCCCCGGCCCGCACCATTCTCAAACAATTTTTTATCGAAGCGCTGTTGATCGCGTTTCTGAGTGGTGCTATCGGGATGGGAATCGCGTACGGCATTTGCTTCCTGGTGAATCTCCTGCCCATGCCCGATTTCTTTGCCGGGCTGGTGGCGACCTGGCAGTCGGGGTTGGTGGCTTGCCTGCTGCTAGGAGTCATCGCGATTTTCTCGGCGTTGTATCCGGCGCGGAGGGCGGCTTCGATTGATCCTATCGAGGCGCTGAGGTATGAGGCGGGCGGATAGGTAGTGAGGGATTGGATTGTGCGGGTCCGGTCTTTGACCGAGACAAGGCCGCGCTTGCGCGGCAGGGACAGCTTGAAACCCCTGCCGAGCTCCACTCGGCTCGGACGGGTCTGAGTCCCTTACCCACATAACTGGTGGTGGTTCGCAAAATGCTGACTGAAATCATTCTCGAAGCCTGGATTGCTCTCAGGCGCAATTACACGCGCAGCCTCCTGACCATGCTGGGCATCGTGTGGGGGATTGCCACTGTCACCTTGCTGATCGCCTACGGCAGCAGTTTCCGCCGCATCCTGGTGGGCGGGTTCGATGCATTCGGAAAAAGCGTCGTGATCTGCTGGCCGCAGCAAACCAGCGAACAACCCGGCGGACAGCGTGCCGGCAAGAAAGTGCGTTTGGAGCAGGCTGACCTCGACATCGTCAAGGAAACGGCTCCGCTGGTGAAACACGTGTGTCTGGAGACCGTGAATCGGCCCGGAATCAGCTATGGCGAGCGCATGGTCGGGACAGCCGCGATTCGGGGCGTATGCCCGGAGTATGGCGAGATGCGCAACGAAGTCCCTTCCGAAGGCCGTTGGATTTCCGCCGGAGACGAACTGGAACGCCGGCGCGTGGTGTTTCTAGGTGGACGGGTGCGCGAACAATTGTTCAGCGGCCGGCCGGCAGTGGGCGAGATGGTGCAGATCGGCGGCGTGCACTTCACTGTAATCGGCGTGATGGCGCGCAAGATACAGTTGAGCAACTATTTCTCGAGCGACGACGATTCCGCCTGGATTCCGTACAGCGCCGCCGGGGATGTATGGAATACCAAGTATGCGGCCGTGATGGTCTTCGAGCCGGTTGCGCCCCAGTTCGAAAAAAGGGCCCAGGCCCAGGTGCTGGCCGCCATTGCGACTCGCCAACAGTTTTCTCCCACTGATCCCAAGGCTTTTCAGATGTTCGGACGCGACGAGTTCCGCCCGGTCATTGACGGCCTTACCATCGGATTGCAAGTACTGCTCACGTTTGTGGGCACGCTGACCCTGGGCATCGGCGGCGTCGGAGTGATGAATATCATGCTGGTCTCGGTGGACGAACGCATCCGCGAGATCGGCCTACGGCGGGCGCTAGGCGCCAAGAAATGGCAGATCAAACTCCAGTTCCTGGCCGAGACCCTGCTCATCATGCTGCTGGGCGGGGCGGCCGGGGTGCTGCTTTCCTACGGAATCGCTGCCGCCGTAGGCACGCTCCCGCTCATGGGCCCGTTGTTTGAAGACGATTCCGGCAAGGCCGACATCCATTTGCAGATTTCGATGGCCACGGTCACGCTCTCCACTCTGGTGTTGCTGGCGGTGGGAGTTGCCAGCGGCCTGGTGCCGGCACTGCGCGCCTCGAAACTGGACCCGGTAGAGGCGCTGAGATACGAGTGAGAAGCAGACTGTAGATTGAAGATTTCAGATTGAACGTCCAGAGCTTCATGAGTCCGAAATAAGAATCCGCTTTTTTAATCTGAAATCTTCAATCTGGAGCCTGCATTTTCACGAGTACCAAGAATCCCATTGACCCGCGTCCTGCTTCGCAGTACCTTGCAGCGAACCGTGTTCTCCTGAGGTGCTTCTTGCCGCTTTCCGCCGTGGATGCAATTTCTCCGGCTTTCGAGCATGCCCGGCAGCAGCTAACGCGGCCGTTCCGGGCCAACCAGTGGGCCAAACTGGGGCTGGTCGGTCTGCTGGCCGGGGAAATGAGTTCAGGCGGCGGAGGCTGCAATCCCGGTAGCTTCCAGATGCCGCACTCCAACAATTCGCAGCGCTTTCTGGAGCTCCCATTTCCCAATGCCATGTTCACGGCGTCCCTGATCGCGGTGCTGGTGGTTGTCGCATTCTTCCTGTTCATCCTGTTCCTGTACGTGAACAGCGTGATGCGTTTCGTACTCTTCGACAGTGTGGTGTCCAAAGAATGCCGCATCCGGCAAAGCTGGAGCCAGAGGCAGGGTCCCGGACGGCGTTTCTTTGCCTGGCAGATTCTGCTGGCCCTGGCTTCAATCATGGGTTTCACCATTCTGGCTGGAATCCCGGCGGGTTTCGCTTTCCTCGTGGGCTGGCTCAGAAATCCCAAGGAGCACATGATCCCCCTCATCCTGGGAGGGATGGCTCTGTTCTTTGTCCTGCTTCTTTTAGTGGTCGTGCTCATGTTGATCCACGTGATGACCAAAGACTTCGTGGTCCCGCAAATGGCGCTGGAAGAAATTGGCGCCATCGAGGGATGGCGGCGGCTGTTGCCCCGCATCAAGGGTGAAATCGGCGGTTATGCCGCATACATCGGGATGAAGATTGTGATGGCGATTGCCGCCGCGATTATTCTTGGCATCGTTTCTGCCATCGTGATGCTTCTATTGCTGATCCCGATCGGTGGACTGGGGGCTGTGGCCGTGATCGGTGGAATGGCGGCTGGACTGACCTGGAACCTCTACACCATCACAATCGCGGTGGTGGCGGGAAGTATTGCGGTTTTCTCGTTGCTCTATGTGATTTCTCTGGTCTCGGTACCGGCTGTAGTGTTCTTTCCTGCGTACTCCATTTACTTCTTCGCTTCGCGTTACCCCGCGCTGGACGCGCTGCTGCATCCTGCGCTGCCACCCGTGATGCCGCCGCCTCCCCTCGATCCCCCGCCGTTGCTGCCGCCGCCTGAACCGATCGTCTAATCATTCGCCGAATTCAAATCTGAAGGCCCGAAATCAATGTCACGCCTCTTACGGATGTAAAACACCCCTGCTCAAAACAAATAAGGAAACAGTTCCTCGGGAGCAATTGGACCCGAGCCTACCGCGCATTTTCCTGGGTCGGGCAGAGAAAGTCGGGTATGTCAAAGGGGATGAAAGTTGGACTATGAATATGTGGCACAAATCATCGCCGAGGCCGGCAATGCGGGCATCACCCAGGTGGCGTTGTTAACCAGCGATCTGGACTCACCGTAGTCCGGCGTGAAGACTGGCAGTAATTTAATCGCGGGCGCGGTTCTTGATCCAGATTGGTGTGCCCAGGAATCCGAAGGCTTTGCGAATCTGGTTTTCCAGGAAGCGCTGGTAGGCGAAGTGCAGCTTGACTTTGCGGTCCGTGAAAATGACGAAGGTCGGCGGCCCAACCGCGGCCTGGGTCATGTAATAGATCCGGACCTGCTGCCGGGCGGGAACCGAAGCGCGTTCGAAGTCAACGTGCTTGAGGAAGCGGTTCATTTCCCCGGTCCCGATGCGTTTGCGGCGCTCGGTTGCAACTTCCTCCAGCCTGGGAAATATTTTTTCCGTCCCTTTTCCGGTTGAGGCGGAGACGAACAGGATGGGTGCATAGCTCAGGAATTTCAGCGCGTCCCGCAATCTTTCTTCGTAGGCGATGCGGTCGGCAGGGCGCTTGTTCTCCTGCATGCGCGAGGATTTCGTCTGCCGGCCCGTCCGTTCCTTGCCGCTGACAACCAGGTCCCACTTGTTCACGATGATGATCATGGAGCGGCCGCTCTCGTGGGCGTATCCCGCGATGGCAGCGTCGAGTTGGCTCACCCCTTCGGTTGCATCAATCACCAGCAGCGCAATGTCGGCAGCTTCGAGATGCTTGCGCGCCATGACGACGGAGAGCTTTTCCGCCATCAGGTGCGTCTTGCCTTTGCGACGGATGCCGGCAGTATCAATGAAGCGAAAACGCCTGCCGTCGTGCTCGACGATCTCATCAACCGCGTCGCGCGTGGTTCCAGGTATGGGCGAGACGATCGAACGCTCGGCGCCAGTCAGCCGGTTCAGCAACGTAGATTTGCCCACGTTGGGATGCCCGATGATCGCAACCTTCGTTTCGTGAGGCTCGGCCACCTGAGATTCTGGCGCTTCCTCTGCGTCCTCCCTGGTTAGTTGATTGTGCGGTGGCAACACTTCGAGGACGGCGTCCAGCAAGTCATCCAGGCCACGAGCATTTTCAGCAGAGATAGGGAACAGATTGCGGATCCCGAGACGATGAAATTCGTCCGTGAGAGTCTGCTGCTTATCCGTGTCAACCTTATTCACGGCAAGGAAGAGGGGTTTGCCGGAGCGAATTAACTGGCGGGCCAGTTCGATATCCGGAGACGCCATTTCGGTGCGGCCGTCCACCACCATGATGACGGCGTCTGCCTCCACCAGGGCAACTTTCGCCTGGCGAAAAATTTCCGCCGGGATAAAGTCTTTGTCTTCGGGAAGAATGCCGCCCGTATCCACGATGCGGAGATGGCGTCCGCGCCATTCCGCTTCGCCGTAGAGACGGTCGCGCGTGATGCCGGGTTCATCGCCGACGATGGCACGGCGGGAGCCGACCAGGCGATTGAACAGCGTGGATTTTCCGACGTTAGGACGCCCCACGATTGCGATGGTTGGAATGCCGGCAGCGGCCGCAGCCGATGGTGAACTTAAACTTGGATGGGTCATAAGGTTGCGGCGACGACAAATCTGCAGACTGACTCTGCACAGACCATACTTGGCACAGACTGTGTGGGCACGGGTCTCCGACCCGTGCCGGCCGAGCGCAGCTCGGCAGTTTTTAGCTCACCAGCTGCCGTGCGGCTGCCTGCCGTTGCGGCTGCGCCACAAATCGCCGCAGCCCGGACGGGTCAGAGACCCGTCCCCACACAACCATCTCGGTCCAGCTCACCGGTAGCGTTTATTATGGTGACTGCCGTGCCTTCCACCTCCCAGCCCGCCGCCCATACGAAGAAACGCGATGTCTCGCTCTTCCAGTTCTTCGCCCCGGGCGGCGTGCTTTCGCGCACCCATCCCGCCTATGAATTCCGCCGGGGACAGCTTCAAATGGCGCAAGCCGTCGAGCAGGCGTTGGAAGAGAAGCGTCACTTGATCGTCGAAGCCGGCACTGGAACGGGCAAGACGCTGGCCTACCTGGTGCCCGTCATTCGTTCCGGCAAGCGGGTCATCATTTCCACCGGAACCAAGAATCTGCAGGAACAGCTCTTCCATAAGGATATCCCTTTTCTCGAACAAGCGCTTTTCCCCAACGGCGAAGGCAAGCTCAATGTCTGTTACATGAAGGGGCGCAACAACTATCTGTGTCGCAAGAAACTCTACGACCTCACCGACCAGCCCGTGCTCAGCGGTCTGGAAGAAATCGAGCATTACCGCGCCATCGCCGCGTGGGAAAAGGTGACGAATACCGGGGACCGGGCCGAGTTGGCGTCGCTTCCCGAGGCCAGCGCGCTCTGGCACAAGATCGACGCCCGCTCCGATACCTGCCTGGGACAGAAATGCAGCGCCTGGGACCGGTGCTTCATCACCGAAATGCATCGCCAGGCGATGGAGAGCGACATTATCATCGTTAATCATCACCTGTTTTTTGCCGACCTCTCTATAAAGCAGCAGGCGGAATATGCCCCCGACGCTGGAATCCTGCCCGAAGCCGGGGCTGTGATTTTCGACGAAGGCCACGAACTGGAAGATGTTGCCGGAAGCTATTTTGGAGTCTCGGTGAGCAACGGACGCTTCGAAGAGTTGTGCCGGGACATCGAGGTCTCGCTGCAGCGCAACCACATGTTGTCGGCTTCGCTCTCAGGTGCACTGAAGAGCCTGCGCGAGCGGGCGATGTTCTTCTTCGCGTTACTGCCTCAAGGTGACGGCCGTTTCGCCTTCGAAAGCCGGCGCGAGTTCATGGAAGAAAACGGCGATGAGTTCCTGGGATTGCAGCAGGGGCTCACTCGGTTGGGTTCAGAGTTGGAGAACCTGCCATCCAAACCGGAAGAAGTTTTCAACTTTGCCCGCCGTACCCAGGAGTTGCAGGTACAGCTCGGCTTCCTCATGGAATCCGAAGATCGCAACACCGTCTTCTGGATCGAACGGCGGCGCGGCGGACGCGACAAGCAGAACCTTTTCCTCCAGGCCACCCCGATTGATGTGGCTCCAATTCTGAAGACTTGCCTGTTCGACAAGCTCGAATGCGCGGTGCTGACCTCGGCGACGCTGGCTGTGGGTGGCAGCTTTGACTATATGCGCCAGCGGTTGGGACTGGAGCACGCCCGCGAAGCTGTCCTGCCTTCGCACTTCGACTACGAAAATCAGGCGCTGTTCTACGTGCCTCCCGATCTGCCCGACCCTCGCACCCCGCAATTCGCGGCCAAAGCGGCCGACCGCATCCGGCGGCTGCTCGAGATTTCTCGCGGCCGGGCCTTCGTCCTATTCACTAGCTATGCCCAAATGAAAGACGTCTACCAGCGCTTGCTAGGCGAGCTGGAATTTCCCATGCTGTTGCAGGGCGATGCTCCGAAGACCGCGCTGCTGGAAGAATTCCGTCTGACCCCGCATGCCGTGCTGTTCGCCACCTCATCGTTCTGGCAGGGCGTTGATGTGCAAGGCGAGCAGTTGAGCTGCGTGATCATTGACCGGCTGCCGTTCGCCGTGCCCAGCGATCCGGTAGTAGCGGCACGGGTCAAGTCCATCGACGCGGATGGTGGAAATGCCTTCTTCCAATACCAGGTGCCGGCGGCGGTGATCACGCTGAAACAGGGGTTCGGCCGCCTGATCCGCTCGCTCCACGATCGCGGTCTGCTGGTGCTGCTGGACAACCGTATTTTGAAGAAGCAGTACGGGAAGGTGTTCGTGGAGAGCCTGCCGCCGTACCGCAGGACCACGGACATTAAGCAGGTGGAGCAATTCTTTGGGATTGAATAGCCCATGTGGGGTGGGCGCCCTCGCCCGCCGCTGTTGACTTGGATTAAAGCCAGTCCTTGGAATGAACCCAGCACCCGCAAAAAAGCCAAACCAAGATCAAAGTCAAAGGCGGCGGGCGAGGCGCCCCGCCCCACATGATGGGTATCGGGGTAAAATAGAAGGTTAGATCACGCGCTGCGGTACGGTCCGTGTTTGCGCCGCCCGCCGAGGGGTTCATGTACGAGGTTACGGTCGAGGATTCGTTTGCTGCGGGACACTACCTGCGCAACTACAAGGGTAAGTGCGAAAACCCGCACGGGCATAACTACAAGGTACGGGTGACCCTGGCGGGCAAGGAACTGGACAAGGCCGGCCTGTTGCTCGATTTCAGGGAGCTGAAAGAAGCCATGAAACCGGTCATCGACCGACTGGATCACCAGATGATCAACGATCTCGATCCGTTCAAGGTGCTGAATCCGTCGGCTGAGAATCTGGCCAAATACTTTTACGATGAGACCAACGTGAATGTGGATCGCGTGACCAAGGGCCGTGTGCGAGTCAAGAACGTCACCGTGTTTGAGACGGATGTGACGACCGCAACGTATTCGGAGTAGATCTGTGTCGTAAACAGGGCGAAAGAAATTCCTACGGTCTCAGCCGTTATTTGCGTCATAGGGTCCTTCGACTCGCCGGCCATTTCGCAAGCGAAACGGCCGGATCGCTCAGCATGACAACGCAAGGCTAGAAACCGGAAACCTAGAAACTAGAAACCGCTTTATGCAGATTACCGAAATCTACAAGTCGATCCAGGGCGAATCCACATACGCTGGGCTGCCTTGCGTCTTTGTGCGGCTCACGGGATGTAATCTGCGTTGTTCATGGTGCGACAGCGAGTACACTTTCACCGGCGGTCATCGCCGGACATTGGAAGAGGTGATGGAAGGGGTGGAACAGTTGAGTCCTGGCGGCGGGCTGGTGGAGATCACCGGTGGCGAACCCCTGCTGCAGGAGCGCGAAGTGGTGTCGCTGATGCAACGCCTGTTGGACGCAAGTTATACCGTTTTGATCGAGACCAGCGGCGAGCGCCCGCTGGAGCGCGTGCCCCGGCGGGTCGTCAAGATCGTGGATGTAAAATGTCCGAACTCAGGCGAGCCTGACACTTTTCGCATGGAGAATCTCGACTGGCTGAATCGCGAGGACGAGGTTAAGTTCGTGTTAAGTGATCGCATTGACTACGAGTTTGCCCGCGACTTTGTGTCTGCTCACCATCTCGACGATCGGGTAAATGCGGTGTTGTTCTCGCCCGCTTTCAGCAAGCAAGCCACCGGCGCCCGCGACGCGTCCGGTTGCCTGCTGGATCCGCGCGAACTGGCGGAATGGATGCTCGCGGACGGAGTCCCGGCTCGCATGTCGCTGCAGATCCATAAGTTTGTGTGGGATCCGGCGATGAAAGGGGTTTAGCAAAGTAGCGCTTACCCGACAGCCGGCTGGACCCCGGCGCTACTTTGCACGGCGGCGGACGGCGCTTCCGTTCGAAATGACATCTAACTCATGGTGAGGGACGCACAACGCGCGGTTGTTCTCTTAAGTGGCGGAATGGACTCCTGTGTCTGCGCCGCGCTGGCGGCGCGCGATTATGACGCGGCCGCCGTCCACGTCAGTTACGGACAGCGTACGGCAGAGCGCGAGCGGCGGGCTTTTTTCGCGATTTGCGATCGCCTGGGCATCGAGGACCGGCTGCTGGTGAGGAACGAAGCGCTCTCCGCGATTGGCGGCTCGGCCCTGACCGACTCGAACATTGGCGTTCCCGAATCGCATGCCATGGGTCCCGATAGTACGGGCCAAGATATTCCGGTAACCTATGTTCCTTTCCGTAACGCCCACTTCCTCTCGGTGGCGGTGAGCTGGGCGGAAGTGCTGGGAGCTGGTCTGATATACATCGGTGCCGTGGAGCAGGACAGTTCGGGATATCCCGATTGCCGTCCCGCCTACTATGAAGCCTTCAATCAGGTGATAAAGCTGGGCACGAAGGATGGCCGGATCGAAACGGTTACGCCGTTGATCCACTTGCGCAAGTCGGGAATTGTGCGCCTGGGCCTTGAACTGGGCGCGCCCTTCGATTTAACTTGGTCGTGCTACAGCCGGGAGGACAGCGCCTGCGGCGTTTGTGATAGCTGTGTCTTACGCCTGCGAGCCTTTGAGGATGCGGGCAGTGTAGACCCGATTCCTTACACGGCGCTGGCACAGAGAGCTTAAGGTCGCACCCGCCGGGAAGCTGGTGCTCTGAGATCGATGTCGTATCAATTATCAACAACGATGAGTGTTCTGAGCCGGGAGGCCAAAAACATGAAGCAACGTTTGCTGATCGTAGGGCTGGTGGTAGCAATGGCAACACTGTGCATACCCCCGGTGTTCGCCCAGGCGACAGGGTCGGTGAAGGGTGTCTGCAAAGACGCACAAGGAACTCCTATCGTGGGTGCCAACCTCGAATGGCTTAACACTGACAACGGACGGAAATACAATCTGAAGACGAACAAGAAGGGCGAGTACTTTTCTCTGGGCATAGAACCCGGCAAGTACAAAGTCACGCTCACCCTAGACGGCAAGCAACTGGACCAGGTGGCCGGTTTTCCCGTAGGAATGGATGAATCCAACCTCGATTTTGACCTGAAGAAATCCCAGGCCGAGGCGGCCCAGCAGAAGGGCATCAGTCCGGAACAATTGAAGGCGATGCAAGAACAGCAAGCCAAGGCCGCCAAGGAAACGAACACGGTAAAGGCCCTGAACGAGAAGCTTGCTATTGCCAATCAGGCCATACAGGGCGGGGACTACGATACTGCGATCTCCACTCTCAATGAGGCCACGCAAACCGATCCAACTCGCGACCTGCTCTGGGCCCGCCTGGGTGATGCCAATCTCGGCTCTGGCCCCAAGCAGACCGACTCGGCGGAGAAGGCGAAGCGGTACGGCAGCGCCGTCACCGATTACCAGAAGGCGATCGAACTCAAAAAGAAAACCATGGAAGCCGGTGCGAAGCCCGATGACCCCAAGATCCTGGCCGCCTACTACAACAATCTGGGTCAAGCCGAAGCCCGGACAGGTCAACTCGACGAGGCGGTTAAGTCCTATGATCTCGCGGCCCAGCAGAATCCCGCCGGCGCCGCGCAGTACTACTACAACCAGGGAGCGGTTTTGACCAACAGTGGAAAGGTTGACGAGGCCAACGCGGCCTTCGACAAGGCAATCGCCGCCGACCCGTCCAAGGCGGACGCCTATTATCAGAAGGGCGTGAACCTGATCAACAAAGCCACCACTGACCCGAAAACCGGCAAGGTGATTCCCGCCCCCGGCACCGAAGCAGCGCTGAACAAGTATCTTGAATTGCAGCCCACCGGGACGTTCGCCGAGGGCGCCAAGAGCATGCTGCAGTACATCGGGAGCAGCATCGAGACCAGCTACGGCAAAAAGAAAGCCGCCGCCACAAAGAAGTAGCACTCGGTCCAACTCACAAAAATGAGGGCAGCCCCAAAAGGCTGCCCTTTTTTAAGCTAGGCGCGAGCGTCCGGCTCGTGCAGCAGCGCCTCGAACCCGCGCGGCGACGTCACGTTCGTGCAGCACTGTCCCAGACGCTGCCGCACGAGCGAGGGCGCTCGCGCCTACATTACTAAGGTCTATGTACGTGACGTTCTTCGTAGAACGCCGCAATTCTTTTCGCTACAGTTAAATCAGATCGTAAAGAAAAGCGTCAGGACTTCGACCCGCAGGCTCAACTCTCCTCCAACCGGGTTCTTACTTCCTGGATAAGAAGAAAATGGCCGCACCAGGCACAGCAGCGCTTCAGGTCACACTCGATCCGTCATCGCACTCGGGTGCGGCGGCCACGCACGCCTTGCTGGCTGCCATGCTGCGCGCCAGTGAAAAGGTGAGCGACCTGATTTTCTCGCCGGGCCGTCCTCCCCAGGTGGAAGTCTATGGGCAGCTGATGGTGGTGCAGGGTCCGGGATTACGCGTGCTCAGCGCGGACGATACCCGCCGCATCGCCTCCGACCTCATCGGCGACAACAAGCAGGCCATCAACATGCTGCGCGAACAGGGCTCCTGCGACATCTCCTTCGGTTTGCCCGGTCTGGCCCGCTTCCGGGTCAATATTTTCATCCAGCGAGGCAGTTGCGCGGTGGTGATGCGCGTGATTCCAACTGCCATTCCGGAGTTCTCCGCCTTGGGCTTGCCAGCTCAACTCGGGGATATAGCCGGTCTCAGAGACGGCATCGTTCTGGTGACGGGGGCGCGCGGGTCGGGAAAATCCTCCACACTGGCAGCCCTGTTGGATCGCATCAACGAAAAGCAGAACTGCCATATCATCACCATCGAAGATCCCATCGAGTTTCTGCACAATCACAAACAGTCCACGATCCATCAACGAGAACTGCACAGCGACACCCCGAATTTCGCGATGGCAATGCGAGCCGCCCTGCGGCAAGCGCCCAAGGTGATCCTGGTGGGCGAACTGCGGGATCGTGAAACCATGGAAATGGTCCTGGAAGCCGCGGAAACCGGCCACCTCGTGCTCTCCAGCCTGAACGCTCCAAATGCCGTGAAAACTCTGGAACGCATTGTGTCTGCGTTCCCGGCGGTGGAACAGTCGTCGTTACGCAGCCGTCTGGCCAAGACGCTTCGCTACGTGATTTCGCAGCAACTGATTCCCCGGAAGAGCGGCGGCCGTGTGGCCGTCCTGGAAGTTTTCAAGAATACCTCGCGCACCGCGCACTACCTGGACTGCGAGGATCCAGCGGGCGCCAATCTGCTGGATGCAATCAAGAGTGTCACCTCCGAAGGCATGGGCAGCTTCGACCAGGAAATCGAAAAGCTGGTCCGCTCGGGAATTGTGGATCCGGAAGTAGCGTTGAGCTACGCGACCGATCCCCAACAATTGCAGCGCGCTCTGAGCCAGTAAAAACCGGCCACGGACTAGCCCCGGATTCACCCGGGTAAAATCAACCATTAACAAGATCAACAGGCTGGTCCGTGAGCATCCGTCGCGTCTTTTGGGGCAGCTTTTTCCACAAGCAACCTCTTCCTGACCTAAGCCATCTCTACGAGGTCGAAAACAAACAGATCTTCCCGCTGAATCGCCAGTCGCGATACCATCATCTGAGACTGTTATAGAGGAGAAAAACATATGGCTTTTGAATTACCTCCCTTGCCCTACGACTATTCCGCTCTTGAACCCACCATCGACACCGCTACCATGAAGTTGCACCACGACATGCATCACGCGGCTTACGTAAAGAACCTGAATGCGGCGCTCGAGAAACACCCCAACCTGCAGTCCAAGAGTGCCGAAGATTTGATTCGCGACCTCAGTGCTCTGCCCGAAGATATCCGCGGGGCTGTGCGCAACAACGGCGGCGGTCACGTCAACCACAGCATGTTCTGGAAGATCATGAAGCCCAAAGGCGGTGGCGATCCCAGCGGCCCTATTGCGGAGGCCATCCAGAAGTCTTTCGGCAGCTTCAAGGATTTTCAGACCAAGTTCAACGATGCCGGCGTCAAGCAGTTCGGCAGCGGCTGGGCATGGCTGGCGGGCAAGAAGAGTGGCGAAGTGCAGATTCTCAGCACCCCCAACCAGGACAACCCCATCTCCCAGGGCCTGTTTCCTATTTTTGGCAACGACGTTTGGGAACATGCCTACTACCTCAAGTACAACAATCGCCGTCCTGAATACCTGGCGGCCTGGTGGAACGTCGTCAACTGGGACGAAATCAACAAGCGGTACGCGAGCCTGAGGTCAGGCCAGCTCGAGCCAGCCCTGGCCCGGTAAGCAAGGAGTGAAGGGTTCGATGTGGAGGACGGGCGGGGACGCCCGTCCTCCATCGAACCCTCGGCGCGGCCGCCGTATTCGACTCTCTCCGCGATAATAGATAAAATTTTCCAGCGGTCGCTTGCAGCGAAACCAATGCGGAGTTTGTCATGAAGTCCCTTTCCCTGACGGCTGGCGGATTCGTTCTGCTGGCCGCAGCTTTCATTCCTGCTTCTTCGGCCCAGTTCCAAATCGCCACAGCCGGACGAGACTATTCCTTCACCATCTCGACCACGCAACCCTGGACTGATACTGGCGTAGACCTGCAAACGGGAGACGTTCTGCAAATCCGTTCCGGCTCTGGCGAGACCTGCGATCCGGCGGGGGTGGCCGGCGCTCCCAGCACCGGCCTTCCCGTGATTTCTGCTCCTGCCGGAGCCCTGATCGCCAGACTGCAGTCGCAAGGCGTGCCGGTCCTGGTCGGTAGCGGTAAACAGCTCAAGGCCGATGAACCCGGCCATCTCTTCCTGGGAGTGAACACGGCGGGTGCGCCACCCTGCACTGGTAGCTTCGCCGTCAAAATCCATATCGCCGCCGGGGCCGCTCCCACTGTGCCAGCGGCCGGCAACTCACTGACCACTAATTCTCCGTCCTCCACCTCGTCGTCGTCGTCGTCGGCGTCGACGTCGACGCCTGTAGCTTCGTCGACCGATGCGCAGAAAGCAGCTCCTGCACAAGACATCAAGTCGAAGCTGGCCAGCGCCGCCCAGGTCTTCCTGGCGGGACAATTCGGCACCGGCGCAACGCCTTCCACCACTTCTTCTTCATCCGCCGTACCTGCCGGGAGCGATGCGGTTTCCCCGGCTTCAGCTCCGGCCACGTCAACATCGCGGCCGGTTGCGCTGAAGGTGTCGCCAGGCAAGTTGGATTCCGGGCTGGAAAAAGACATTGACGGCCTGCCGCGCCGAGTCAATGACGAGTTCCAAAATCAGGGCGACATGGTGAACTTCGTCCTGGTTGGCTCCGAACAGCAGGTCAAGGACGCGCTAGATGCCGCGAGCTGGCGCATCGCCGACACCGACAATAAGGAAGCAGTCCTCAAAGCTGTGCTGGAGACTTACCAGAAAAAAGACTACCTTCAGATGCCCATGAGCACGCTCTACCTGTTCGGGCGCAAGCAGGACTACGGCTATGAATTGGCGCAGGCGTATTCCGTGGTGGCTAGCCGTCACCACTTCAGGATTTGGAAGGCCCCCGTTACCTGGAACGGACAAACCATGTGGGCAGGCGCCGGCACGCACGACATCGGCTTTGAAAAAGATCAACGCAACGGAAAAGTGACCCACAAGATTGATCCCGCCGTAGACGGCGAGCGCGACAACATCGGTCAGACCCTTCAGACCTCAGGCAAGGTGAAGAGCCTTTACTACTATTTGCCTCCGGATCCAGTGCAGGGAGCCAAAAACGCCACCGGCGGCGGATACCACTCCGACGGGCGCATTCTGGTGGTAGTGCTGCAGTAGCTAACCGTGGAGGACCCGCGTTCCGCCCGTCCAGGCGGGCTGCGCCCGGCCTCCACATCGCTTCCCAATAAAAAGGGGCCCTCGAAGGGCCCCAGTCGAGTTGCTTTCGTGCGCGTGGCTAGAAGGTGAATTTAGCCACCAGTCCGATGGTGCGAGCGTTGCTGGCAAACACTGCCTTCGGGTTGTTGAAGATGGCGTTGCCGGGTGTCAGGTAGTTCAAATAGCTGGTGCTGTTCGGGCCGGTGATGAACGAAGTAACGTCATTCACTCCCAGTCCCTGACCAGGATTGCTACCAGGAATGTACTGGGGGTGATTGAGCAGGTTGGCGAATTGTGCGCCGATGCGGAATTTGACCCGCTCGGTGATGTTTAAGTCCTTATAGGTGGCGAGTGAGAAATCGTTGGTCGGCTGCGTAGCCAGGGTATTGCGACCGCCAGTCGCCAAAGCACCAGCACCCGCAACGATGTACTGGGCCTTGGGATTATTGGCGCTGTACCCTACGAGGAACGGAAACGAGTCAAAATTCCCCGGTCCTGGAGGCCCGACGGTCGGGTCGAAATCATGCTCTCCGCAGACGCCAAAGCTGGGCATCGCGCTCTGGCACAGCGGGGTGACTCCAGACCCGGTTCCACTTACCCCGCCGGCGTTGAAAATCGCCCGATCGCCGGCAGAATCGCCGTTCAGGTTAGCGTCCACCGCCGATTGCACCGTCGCCCACTGCGGTGACTCGTAGGTGTAGACCGGGCTGAAGCCCCAGTTTCCTACGATGTTCCTCATGAGCCAGTTGCCATGCTTGAAGTATGGCAAATCGTAAACCGCCGCCAGGGTAAAGCGATGGGTTCGTGAGAGGGGAGATACAGACCGCTCGGCGTCCCAGTTCTGGAAGTCCTGCGGACGGCGAGGCGTGAGGCTGGTCGAAAAGAAATCAGCCGTGCTGTTGTCGATGGTGCGGCTGTAGGTGTAGGCGGCCTGGAACATCAACCCATTGCTGAAGCGCCGGTTGAGCTGCGTCTGCAATCCGTGGTAGATGGAATAGCCGTTGGGGGAATCTGCCACGATGTTGTTGTGATTGAAGCCGGCGTTGGCAAATTCCGGTACGAATGAGCCCGGAGCTCTTAGACCAGACAGCGTGGTACTAAGACTGTCCACCTCAGCCTGTGATGGTTGCTGCAGGAAAGTCGGCAAGAAGGCTTGCTGGGAAACCAACGACCTGCGGTTGATTCGGTTTTGAACATCCAGATGGACGCCGCGCGTTCCGACATAACGAACCTCGGCGGTGAAGTCCTTGGCAAAAGAGTGCTGCACCCCTAAATTCCAGTTGATGGAATACGGCACCTTCACATCAGGCGGTATCCAGTTGGAAGTAAGAGCGCGTGCCGTGGGCCCGTCGAGAACCTGAATTCCCGTTCCACCCCCCGGCAACCCACCGCCCGCCAAGAAACCCGGCGTTGGGGCGCTCAGATCGACGTCACGCGTGGCGCCGATCTGCGGAGGCACGGCGAGGATCCCTATGTTGTCGTAGAGCACGTCGTAGGCTAAACCGAAGCCGCCGCGAATCGAGGTGGTGCCATTGCTTCCAGGCGAGAAGGCGAAACCAACGCGAGGAGCCCAGTTGTTCTTGGGAGCCCGCGGCGCGTCGAACAACAGGGGCTGGTTCACTGAGCCCGGCACGATGATGCTCGGGGTGTTGGATATGGCATTCAGCGTTTGCTGTGCCTCGCTGGTGGAAACCGTGGTGTACTCGTAACGAATTCCCAGATTCAATGTCAGGTGGTTGTTCACTTTCCAGTTGTCGTTGGCGTACCAGTAAACGGCCTTCTGGTTGCCGTAATAGGTCACAGAACCCTGGCTGCGCTCACCAAAGTTATCCGGTGAAAAGTCTTCCAGAAACAGCTGCGTGGAGTTGTAGTTGTAGTCGCCGCGCTGGCGTTGGGTGAAGCTCTGCGGCGAAATGTACCAACGATATTCGCCTCCGAACTTCAGAGTGTGAGCGCCCTTCGTCCAGCTGACATTGTCGACCCCCTGGTACAGATTCTGAATGGTGAACTGCGGAGCCTGGGAATCAGGCCCGATTTGAAGGCCGTTGCCACCCAGGTCCAGCAGGATGAGGTTGGGGAAGGCATCCAACCCAGGGTACGTGAAGTTTCCGTCAGGCAGAATGTTGTAGTAGCGATTGAAGCCCACACGGAATTCATTGAGGATCGATGGTGAGAAGGTGTGATACTCCCCGAGCGTAAAGAGGTGAAACCGGAAAGGCTCGATCGTGTAGAACGCCTGCAGGTTCGCAGCCTGGTCGACCTTGTCCAGCTTGTTGTAAATGTAGCGGCCGCGAAGTTGGTCGCGGGCAGAGATGTTGTAGTCGACACTCTGGACATAGTTTTCGAAGTTTTGAAATGCAGGATTTGCGACCGAAACCGCACCGATCGGAACTGAGCCAGCCGCGCATGAGCCGCTTGCCGGAGCCGAGGAGTAAGGTAGGCAATCGCTCGCACTGGACGCCACTGGTACGTATTGCTTGAATACTCCAAAGTTGGTGGCGCTGAGGTTCGGGTCTGTAGCGATCGCCGCCAAGCCGCTCGCCGTGGGGGTCAATACCTGGCCCCCCGCGGTGGCCGTCAGCGATATGCCCTGGCGCTCAAAATTGGTGAAGAAAAACAATTTGTTTTTGAAGATGGGACCGCCAAACGTAGCGCCGTAGCGGTTACTGTCAAAACGCGGGTTGGACGTCAAACCCTGGAGCACGAAAGCGTTGTCCACTGCATTAAGGTTGCGATTCCTGAAGTACTCGTAAAGCGAACCGTGGAAGGCGTTCGTCCCGCTCCTGATGGTCGTGTTGAACTGCCCGCCCGAGGAGTGGCCAAACTCGGTGTCGAACTGGTTGGCCAGTAACGAGAAGTTTTCTACAGCGTCGTTTGGAACCGTGATCAAGTTGCCGGTCACAGCCTTGTTATTGTTGTCGACGCCCTCGACGGTGAAGTTGTTGTTGTACGGCCGCTGGCCTCCCACGGAGGGTCCGACTCCAAGTCCCAGCGAACTCGACTGGGTAACTCCTGGACTCAGCAAGGAAAGGTTCAGCACGCCTGCGCCAGTACCTCCGGCAGAGGTAATGCCCAAGTCCTGAGAAAAGCGCGCATCATAGTTGGTTTGAATCTGGGCCGAAGAGGTGTCGATGGTCGCAGCCACCCCGGAGACCTCAATGGTTTCGCTGGTCGCGCCCGGTGTAAGGGTGGCGTTCAAAGTGCCGGTCTTGTTCAGGACAACATCAACCTGCTGCACAATGGGACGAAAACCCGACGCCGTGACCGTGATTCGATAAGTGCCCACCGGCAGATTTTCCAGATGATATCCACCAGTCCCGTTGGTCGCGGTGGTGATTTGCGTTCCGGTTCCCAAGTTTGTGGCATTCACCGATGCGCCGGCCACAGCCGCTCCCGACGAATCCACCACGGTTCCGACCAGGGCGCCGCTGATCGCCTGGCCGAAGGCTCCGCTCGAGCTCGCTGCGATCAGTCCCAGCAAAGCCAGCCCGATGGCGGTCGCTTTTAACATCGATATACATCGATTCATACATTCTCTCCCAAGCAAAAAGTGTGAAATTCGAGTTACAACGAAACACTTGATGGACACTGTTGAGTCCGAGCTGTCATCGTGCGTTACGTTTTCTCTGCATTTGACAGCGACAATGCGTAGGAGCAACTGACATTCCACAACAGCGTTTGGTGAGAGCTTGTGTTCACTTGCAGTTGTAATTCTGTGATGGAAACTAATATTGAAAACGGGACACGCGTGATTTTTCCGCTATGAGATCTCGTACGAAAGCCGCATAAACACTGCATCATTCGTGCGATGTTATGTAGTGTAGCGCCAGCGTCTCGCCGGCCCGACGGCGGGCTGAAAGCCCGCGCAAACTAAAAGCAATTGTTTAACGGAAGTGTGGGATGTTGGAGGCTGGGCGGCGCCGCCCGTCCTCCATTCGAGCTACTGCAGCTTGGCGTACTCCGCCTTGACTTCGCGCAGCAGCGGGAATGTCCGGATCGGCGTCTTTCCACACTGCCAGGAAATCCTGATAAGCCACGCGAGCGCGCGCCTTGTCGCCCGCCAGAACATAGGCGCGGGCCAGGCCAACCTTGCCCAGCGGCATGATGGGATCAATGTTGATCATGTTCTTCCAGTCGAGCAGACGCTGAAACCCCTGCACCGCGTCGCTGCCGCGCCCGGCCTTGAGATACGCATTCCCGCGAACGATAGAGCACAGTCGAGTTCGCTCGCGCATACACCAGCGCGCTGTCGAGCAGGTCAATCGCCTTGCCCGGGGTTGCCCTGGTTCAGTTCAATCTGCGCTTTCACCAGCGGCACGCCGACGAATTGCACCAGCGTATCGTAAGGACGCTTCTGGGCGATATCGTCCGCCAGTTTCGCGGCTCGCGCGTTTTCGCCCGACCATGGACAGTGCAGTCGCGCAGTTGAGCACCACGTTCGGAGACTGGGAGAGCTTCAGCGCCTGCGCTACATCTTCGAGGGCGCGCGCCTTGTTCAGGAAAGTGGCTTCGGTGAATGCTTCCTGCGAATATTCACTGGCCACAGCTTCCTTGAAGCCGAGGCGTCCGGCCGCTTCTCTCTGCTTTCCTCCGAAGCCTCGCGCTGCGTTGAGCTGCCCGGCATAGGCAGCCATCCCCGAGCGGAGTCCGGTCATCTGGAACTCGCCCTGGGGATCGTTCTTCATTGCATCCAACTCGCGCTCCGTGCCTTCTTCGTCGCCCTGCAGCCATGCGATGGTGGCCAAGCGACGAATGGGTGATGGCCCCGCCCGCCTTGTGTTGCAAAGCCTCCTGGAACGTGGCCTTGGCCTCGTCGAGCCGGTTCAGACCGGCGTAGGCAAACCCTACGTTCGAATATCCGCTCGCGCTGTCGGGATCGAGTTGCACCGACTTGCGCGCATTCTCCAGCGCATTCTCGAACTGTCCCATCTGGATGTAAACCACCGCGAGATTGTTATAAGGAGTGGAATCCCGCGGATACGTCTGCTTGTAGAGTTCAAGCGCGGTGATGCCTTTGTCGAGCTGTCCGGAATCCACGTAGTAGTGCGACATGATGTACAGCTTTTCGTGTTCGCTGGCGCGGTCGCGCAGCTCAAACGCCTTTTGCCGATTTGTCTCCGCCAGCTCGCTTTGTCCCAGGTTGTTGTACACCGTGCCCAGGCGGGCATAGGCCATGGCGAAATTAGGATCCAGTTCGACCGCGCGCTGGTAGAGCGGCAGGGCGGCGAGCTCATCAAACGTCTGGTGCTTCATGTCTCCCAGGCTGAACGCCTTGAGCGCTTCGAGCGATGAAGTGGTCGCTTCCGACAGCGGCTTGTCGTACTTCTGCACCGAGGCCAGCGACTCTCCCAGCTTCTTGCGCAAACTGGAGCCCGCCTGGTGCAGCGAATTCAGCACCGATTCCTTGTTCGACGCCTGCACCTCTTCCCGGGCCAGCGATTCTCCGGTGCCCGGCGTTGACCGCATCCAGCGTGATCACATACTGGCTGCCCAGGTTGGCGATCGAACCGTTCAGCATGGCTTTGATGCCGACCCGCTGGCAGATCTCGCGGCCGACGTCCCCGGTGATGCGCTCATCGGGCGTGCGTCCCATGAACTGCAAGGTCTGCCTCACCTTCTGTTCGGGGAAGACATTCAAATACGGCGACTGCTCCAGATCGACCGCCAGCGCCTTCTTGAGCGTGCCGTCAAAAACCGGATCAGCCGTGGTATTCACAAAATCCGTGACCAGGATCGCGTCCCGCTCCGTCATCACCGCGCGGGTGCGGCGCAGGAAGACGGTCATCGCCAGTCCCAGGACAGCCAGCACGACCAGCGTCATGACGCCCAGGTTCCAGGTCCGGCCCGGCTTGCGGTCGCGCGGCGCTCGCAGATGTGGCGGAACTCGAAGCCGCGGAAATCAGTCCCGAGTCCGTGTCGCGCTTCAGGCGCTTCAGGTCGGCCCGCACTTCGGCCGCGCTCTGGTAGCGCAGGTCGCGGTCTTTCTCCAGCAGCTTGTTGATGATTTCTTCGAGTTGCAGCGGCACATCAGGATTCAACCGCACCGGCAACACGGGAGGACGATTCAGGATCGCTTCAAAGATGACGGGAGACGTGTCGCCGCGAAAAGGCAGCGCGCCGGTCGCCATCTCGTACAGCACCGCGCCGAAGGAGAACAGGTCGGTGCGCGTGTCCAGATCCTTGCCGCGCGCCTGCTCCGGGGACATGTAAGCGACGGTCCCGACGGTGGATCCGGGGCTGGTGAGCATTTCCTCGTCCACCGTGACGTCCGAGCCGCCGGTGGCCCCGCCCAACACGGCTTCCGCCTTCAGGGTCTGTTTCGCCAGTCCGAAATCCAGCACCTTGGCCTGGTTGCGGCTGGTGACAAAAATGTTGGCGGGCTTGATGTCGCGGTGAATAATGCCCTTGGAGTGCGCCGCCTCAAGCGCGTCTGCGATCTGGATGGCCAACTCCATCAGCACATCCATCTCGAGGGCATGCTTGCCGATGCGCTGCTTGAGAGTCTGCCCCTCCAGCAGCTCCATGGCGATAAAATACCGGCCGTCGGCCTGCCCGATCTCGTAGATGGTGCAAATGTTAGGGTGATTGAGGGCCGATGCGGCGCGGGCCTCGCGCTGGAAGCGCTCCAGGGCCGACGGGTCTTTTTCCAACTCTCCAGGCAGGAACTTCAAGGCCACGTGCCGGCCGAGGCTGAGGTCTTCAGCTTCGTACACTACGCCCATGCCGCCGCCGCCCAAGCTGGTGCAGGATGCGGTAGTGGGAGATGGTTTCGCCCGTCATCAACCAGGAAGCTCCAAAATGATTTTCCGATGGTAGGCTGCGCCCTCAGGCAAGTCAATGTGAAGGCCGGACTTAGACAGCACATAACAATTGTTATGCCGGAGCAGCAGCGAAGAGACGCCACGACTCAGGAAGATACGTAGTCTCGAAACTTTTGGTTCAGAGATTGTCAGCCGCGAAGCGGCGAGATTTTAAGGCTCGGGCGCAAGCCCGGGGTGAACCGCGGGAATGAGGTAGACCTGAAAGGGCGAGAGAGGGCAGCGCCGGAGAAGTTCTTTCTAGAGCCGCCAAGCCAATAACACAATGGTGGCGATCGCCACCACCGCGGTTGCTATCAGATACATGTGTGACCGCACCCAACTGGTGTCCGATGCGAGCTCACCAAAACATTTCGGGATCAACATTGACACTCGCAATTGCGTCCGGAGTTGCGGCTTCGCAATCCAGGCACAACCTTCGGCCCTCGGATACTGGGAAACCGCAAGTCTCGCATCTGCGAAGATTCCCGAACGCGATGGTCGTCATCGGACGTTCTGTCTCTGCCTGGCCTTCCTGAGCGCTCGAGGCCAACGCGGGAGTCTCGACCAGAATCGGGCTTACCGCGACCGTAGGGACTGCCTCATGGGATTCGGAGTGATAGGATTCGGCGACAAGAGATTCGGCGGCATGAAGGTCAGCCAAGTTGGGCTCAGGCGCCGTTAATGCCGCAGGCTTCGTTTTGACCTCCGGTGCAGGTTTCTCAGAATCCGTTTTGACAACGTCGCTCGCTGGAATCGCTGCAACCTCGGCGGGCACAGCTTCTGCCGCGGCTGTGACCACGGGCTTTCCCAGTTCGAGTTCCGCGCGCCGGGCGGCGTCGGCATGTTCCACTGCCGTCTGAATCATCTCCGCCAGCCGGTTCAGTGCGACAAAGTCGCGTTCTTCAAAGGCGCGGGGCCGTCCCGAGAGCAGCTCGAATACGCCGTACACTTCCTCCCCGCGGACCAGAGGCATCACGACTACTGATGCAATGCCAAGTGCGCGGCAACTCTCGCGGTTCACCCGCGGATCGTTGTCCGCATCATCGCAATGCAACACCTGCCGAGTCTTCACACTCTCAGACGAAAGCCCGGAGTCGATCTGCAAATGCGCTCCCAGTTCCGGCGCCGACGCGCCCGAACTGGCGCAGCACACCATGATCTCTCCCTGGAGCAACGCGATGGCGGCTCCGGACGCTCCTGTGATGTATTGGGCCCGCTCCACCAGCAATTGCAGGGTGGCGTCCAAGTCCCGTTGCGCCATCTGGCTGAGCGACTTACCACCATCCTCGCCGGGAAAACGCAACGCATCCCGAACTACGGGCGCGGCTTGTTTGGGTTCAGGTTTAACAGGAGCGGTCTTTGCAGGAACGATGTCAGACGGGACGAAGCCCGATGCGACGAGATTCGGCGGGGCGGTCTCCGGCGCCGCCTGGGAGGGACTGTTGTCCAGGATGGAGTAAAAATCCATGCAAAAATTTAGAGAGATCTCTAATTTCGAGTTTCGCTCCACTAGGTTGTGGTGTCAAGGAGAAACCCACAAGTGCTAGTCCCTATGAGCTTAACGAATCACCAACCCGGATCGCGCCCTGGGTGAGGATTTGCGCGCGCAGTCCACCCCGGTGCCGCAGCCCCTTGATGAGTTGGCGTCCGGTGAGGCGCTGCAGATGATCACATGGTTCGCACAGACGAATGCCGTGGGCCTTTACTTCGCCAATCTGAAAATCGCGCCCCACAAGATGGTTGAGCGCGATGCCGCGGGTGACCAGGTTGCGGCGCGCTTCGCCGGGTGCGAGCTCCACGTTGTAGTCGCGCTTCAGCGCTTCGATGGCCTCGGCTTCAATCAGGGTCAGTTCGAAGTCTGGTTCGGGCTTGAAGAACGTTCCCTGGCGCAGAGCGTAACGATCCCCTTCCAGGCCCACTCCAGGAATGGCGAGGATCTCAGTCACCGAGACGGTCGGCGCGGTTGCCTTGGGGGCGATGTAGATCAATTCCACAGTCCCGTTGATCATGAAATCCTCGAATATGAAGAGTGTGGCGCGGGCGCCCTCGCCCGCGCGGACACATGCGGCGGCACAAAAGCGGCCCTCTTAATTCACTAAAGCCGATCGCAGGATGTTAGCTCTCGCCAAAAGGAGCTCGCCGATTTGGCGAGGGCTAACAAGACCAACGTCAAAAGGCCGCGGGTGGGGGCGCCCGCGCCACACAGACTTACTACTTGCCGGCCAGCGCGATGCACTCTTCGAGTACATCGATAGCGACATCGGCCTCGTCTTTGCTAACTACCAGCGGCGGCGCGATGCGGATCGTGCTCGGCCCGCAGCCCAGGAATAAAACACCACGCTCGAAGGCCAGCTCGATGATGCGGTCGCGTTCGCCCGCCGCGTACTCTTTCGTCTTCTTGTCCTTGACGATCTCGACGCCGACCATCAGCCCGCGGCCCCGGACATCGCCCACCAGTTTGTGCTTGCGAGGCCAATCCGCCATGCGCTTCAGCATGTGGTTGCCCACCTCGGTGGAATTCGCCAGCAACTCCTTCCTTCTCGATCACGTCGAGCGTGGCCAATGCAGCCGCTATGCAAACCGGATTGCCGCCAAAAGTCGAAGCGTGGGAGCCTGGGACCCAGTCCATGATGTCGGCACGGCTCATCATGATGCCGAGCGGCATTCCAGAAGCAATTCCTTTCGCCGAGCAGATGATGTCCGGCTGCACCCCGGTATGCTCGATGGCCCACCATTTGCCGGTCCGGCCGGCACCGCTCTGCACTTCATCCGCTACCAGCAAAATGCCGTACTTGTCGCAGATGCGGCGCAGTTCCCTCATGAAGACGGTGGGCGCGACTACGTAGCCGCCTTCGCCCTGCACTGGTTCGACAAAAATGGCCGCCACTTCTTCCGGAGCCAGGGTTGTCTTGAACAGTTTGTCTTCGATGAATCGCGCACAGCCGAGAGCGAAAGCCTCTGCATCCTGCGCGCCGCCCTCACAACCCCGGTAAACGTCGGGATAGCGCACGTGCGTGACGCCCGGAACGCCGGTGCCGAAGCGGCGCTTCTGCTGCGGCTTCGACGCGGTGAGCGAGAGCGAGCCCATGGTGCGCCCGTGAAACGCGCCGAAGAAGGCGATCACGTTCTGGCGCTTGGTGTGATAGCGGGCCAGCTTGAGCGCGGCTTCAACCGCTTCTGTGCCGGAGTTGCCGTAGTAAATGCGGTGCGGTCCAGGCATGGGAGCAATTTTCGACAGCCGCTCGGCCAGCGTGATCATGTTCTCGTAGTAAAAATCCGTGCCCGACATGTGGATCAGTTCGCCGGCCTGCTTCTGAATCGCAGCCACCACGTCGGGATGGCAGTGACCGGTCGAGGTCACGGCGATCCCGGCCGAGAAATCAAAAAATTCGTTGCCGTCCACGTCGGTGACCACGATGCCGCGGCCTTGCTTGGCCACCAGCGGATAAGAGCGGGTGTAGGAAGGCGAAATATACTTCTCGTCGCCCGAGAGAACACGCTTGGCATTGGGGCCGGGCAGAGCGGTTTTGATTCTGGGTCCTGCAAGAGTCTTGGTGGTCATGGATCCTCCGGAAAGCAGTCGTCGGTCTTCGGTTTTCGTTCGTCGGCCGGGCGATCGCGCCGAAAAAAGGCGGATTCAGCCCTTGCACCACATCAATTGGGAGGATGGAAGAACTAGTCGCTACCGAACAGACTGGGACGCGCCTGCGAGGGCAACACTGCCAGATAACGGCGCGGGCACACCAGGAAGTGCAGCCAGCATACTGGCAAGTGCGAATTGGGATTCTGATGGCGCATCGGGCAACATTCCTTGCCCATTATAGCCTGAGCCGACCGCCGGCGTAACCCCCTCATTACTCCCGTCATCCCGACCCAAGCGAGCGCGGCGAGCGAACTGGGGCCTTGTGTTTGGGGAGCGCCACTGCACCTAAGTTCACCGAAATCAATAGAACCACGCCACAGCCGTGCTGGGTGGAACAGCAGCACAAGGTCCCTCCACCTTACTCGCTGGGGTCGGGATGACAGTGGTTTGAATCGAATGCAGTTCATGATTCATCAACAAGCTACGCAGACTCAGAATCCAATCGCCGCTCCTGGCTGTCTGATATGTTCTAAGTTCCAGCAAACAAGCCCATGACCCCAGCCCAGAGCCAGCATCGCTTCGCAGTCATCATCGCTTTCGCGCTGGTGTACTTCTTCTGGGGATCCACCTATCTCGGGATCGACATCGCAGTCGAGCACATTCCTCCCGCCCTGATGTGCGGCATGCGCTTCACGATTGCAGGTGCGTTCATGCTCGCATTTTGTGGACTGCGGGGCCGAAAGATTCGCTACCGACCGTCGCAACTGGCGCAGATGGCGGTCGTGGGCGTGCTCCTGCTCGTGGGTGGTAACCTCACGCTCTCCTACGCCGAAATGTATGTGGGTTCCGGTCTGGCAGCGCTGATCATTGCCGTGACGCCGCTCTGGTTTCTGGTGCTGGACTCGTTGCTGCTCGGCGATCACCACATCGCCGTACGGGGAAAGATCGGACTGGGCCTGGGCGTAGCCGGCCTACTGGTGCTGTTGTGGCCTGATCTCTCGTCCACCAGCGCGCTGGGGCGAGTTCAGTTCTGGGCTTCCATCAGCCTGCTGGGCGGATCGTTCAGTTGGGCGCTGGGTTCGGTACTGGCAAAGAGGTGGAAGTCTCCTGAGATTGATCCTTTTTCCGCCACGGCCTGGCAGATGATAGCTGCGGGTCTGGCGAACTTTCTGGTCGCATTCGCGCTGGGAGACGCCTCGCGAGCGGTATGGAGCGCCCGCGGAATTGGCGCAACTCTCTACCTCGTGGTTTTCGGATCGTGGGTCGGCTACACGGCCTACATCTGGCTGCTCAACCATGTGCCGACCTCGAAGGTTTCTACTTACGCGTACGTCAATCCGGTGGTCGCAGTGTTTCTCGGCTGGCTGGTTCTGCACGAGCGGGTAAGCGGTTACATCCTGGCGGGCAGCGCAATTGTGGTGGCTTCCGTGGCCTTGGTGACCAGCGCGCAGGTGACAGCGAAGACAGTCGCCGAGGAAATGCCACCGGTGGAGACGATGGGCGATTAATCAGAATCGCTACGGGGGGCCGGAGACTTCATGGCGACATGTGTGCGTTGCGGTCGAGAAATGCCGGCTCCCTCGGGAGCAGAGACCAGTTCCCTCTGCCGCGTTTGCCGCGCCGACCTCGACCCCACCTCAATTGCAACGGCGCCCCCGCCAGTCAGACGCAGCCAGCCATTTCTGCTGACCCAGGTAATTGTCGGCATCAATGTTCTCGTCTTTGTCGGCATGGTGCTTTTGGGCGTGTCACCTGTGTCACCGACGCAATTACAACTGGTGACTTGGGGCGCCAATTTCGCGCCGTTATCGCTGGGATCACAGCCCTGGAGAATGCTCGCCTCGAATTACGTTCATATCGGGATCATTCACATTTTTTTCAATATGTGGTGCCTGTGGAATCTGGGCAGGCTGGCGGAGCACATCTTCGATCGCTGGACCTACCTGCTGGTTTACACCGCCAGTGGAATCGCGGGCAGCCTGGTCAGCTTGTGGTGGCATCCTCAGGGCATTGGAGCGGGGGCGTCTGGTGCAATCTTTGGCCTGGCCGGAGGGCTAATCGCTGTGCTGTACCTGGGAAAGCTTCCATTCGCAAAGGAGGCGCTGAAGCCGACTCTCAGAAGCCTGGTCATGTTCGCCGCCTACAACTTGTTTTTCGGCCTGGTACCTGGGATCGACAACGCTGCTCATCTTGGAGGCCTGGTTGCCGGCCTCGCCATCGGTGCGCTCCTGGCGGAAAGCGTGACGGAGCCACCGGACATCCGTGCCCGCCGACGCAACTATGTCGTAATTGGAACTACAGTGCTCCTGCTGGCTGGCTACAGCTACGTCAAGCAGAAGTCAGGCCCGGTAGCCTCCCCAGTCTCAGCCAGCGCTTCCTCCGCGTCGTCGCTCACCAAATCCGCCGCATGTCCGCGCACCGAGTAAGTTGTATTCTGGTTTTCAGCAGGCGCGAAAGTAACTCGCACTGGACGCCGCTCCCAAACCGGTGACGGGCACTCCGAATCGGGAGCATCATCGTCGAGAGGCTTTTTCAGGACGGGCTTGCGCCGTCCCACCTGGAACACGATGGCGAAAAGTTTCTTGCCGTCGTCGGAGACACCGCGGTAGGCGGCGTAGTCGCGATACCAGCTGGCCACAGAATAGTTAAGGATCGAATTCTGGCAGAACAATCGCCGAGATGTGACCCGTCAAGCGGTCCACCAGCAACCATCGTCCACGCTGCCACACCCAACCTGGCGCAGCCGCGTTATCGCCAGGCAAAGTATCGTTCATGCGGAAAGCACGGCGAAACACAATGAGCCGCTCAGTGATTTCGTGCGATGGGCCCAGAGTAGATTCTCGGGCCCGGCCGTCTACATAGAGAGACGCACCTTCAGGTCGAGACACTTGCCTTCGTTTGCTCCCACGCACCGCTTGATCGCGGTCGACTTGCCAATATTTATGATGTGCGGCTTGGCGGCGCCAAGAGCGGCGGTGGTGAGCAACGCAAGCCCAAACAGCGTGAAAAATAGAAAACGATGCATCCTGCCAGCGTATGCATCTGAAGGTGCGCGGAACAAGGGCACGCGACACATAAGCCGCAAATTTGTTCCCAAATCGAGAACCGGACTCTGAACGCCTCGCGGCCTCGGGAAATCGTTTACAATGGCAATGTCTCCTCCGGCTGGACGATGAGCCTCCCGCAGAAACTACCGACAACCATTTCTTCCCGCTCTGTGTCTTACAAAGACATGGGGGAAGTGTCCCTTCGGCGATCTTCTCGAATCCTCGTGGTGGACGACAATCAGGACATCATGGGGCTGATGCAGGAGCTGCTTGCCACTCACGGCTATGACGTAGTGGCGGTTCCGGATGCCATTCATGCCGAAGCTGAGATCCTCCGCCATCCTCCCGACCTGATTCTTTCGGATGTGGTCATGCCCGGCAAATCAGGATACGAATTGTGCAGGGAACTCAAAGGTAATCCCGCCACCCGCCTGATCCCGTTCGTTCTGATTACCGGCCTGACTGACCGGCAGGACCGCGTACTGGGAATCGAATCGGGAGCCGACGATTTTCTGCACAAGCCGATTTTCCCCGAAGAACTCTTTGCCCGGGTCAAATCTCTGCTAAAGCTGAAGGAGTTTACCGACGAACTGGAGACGGCAGAATCCGTGCTGTGCACGTTGGGCCTGAGCGTGGAGAGTCGCGATCCTTATACCGAAGGCCACTGCGACCGCCTGGCCGGCCATGCCAGCAATCTGGGACGGCACCTTGGCCTGGATCCGGAGTCCATCGTGGCCCTGCGTCGTGGCGGATATCTGCACGACCTGGGCAAGATCGCCGTGCCGGATGACATCCTGAAAAAGGGCAGCAATCTGACGCCGGAAGAATGGGAGATCATGAAGCGGCATCCCGTGACCGGAGAGACCATCTGCCGTCCTCTGAAATCACTGCGGCTGGTGCTGCCGATTATTCGCAGCCATCACGAACACTCCGACGGAAGTGGCTATCCCGACGGCCTGCATCGGGGCGAGATTCCGCTGCTGGCACGGGTACTGCAGGTGGTAGATGTATACGACGCTCTGCGGACGGCGCGACCCTACAAACTCGCGCTCAGTCACGAGCAGGCGGCCGCTACCATGCGCGAAGAAGCTCGATCAGGATATTGGGACGAGCGGCTCACCAGGGAATTCCTCTCCATGCTGGAAAAACAAAAGCAAGTAGCCTGATGTAGGCGCGAGCGTCCCGCTCGTGCTGCAGCGCCAGTCAAGATTCGCAGACGAGCTACCCCTCGTGCTCCACCGCTGGTGGAGCCTCCCTGACGAGCATGCCTCGCCCAGCACCGCTGTGGCGCTTCCCCACGAGCGGGGACGCTCGCGCCTACACGATCACTACACAGTTTGGGCGCGGGCCAGGCGTTTAAGCAGGGGTACAACCGTGATGCCGACTCTCTTGATGTAGCCCAGCGTCAGTTCCACGGCGCATTGATCGCACAGCCAAAAGAATTCGAAGCGATGCGAAGGCCTGGTCACTTCGCTCACCGGGATACGGGCCAGAATTTCGGTGCTGCTGTCAAGGCGGAACAGCTTTCCCTCATGCAGATAAAGAAACGCGGCCGGGCAGCCCGGGTTGGCGCATTTGGAGAGCATTGCTGCCCCCAGTCGGGCGAAAAAATATTATTGAACGAATCCTACTCCTGAAGTTTCTGGCGCAGCAGTTCGAGCAGAAAAAATCCGTGGAAATCTTATGGCAGAGTTCAATAACGGGAGGCGGGATCAGCTGGCCGCTTTCTGCCCGGCAGATTTCACCCGCTCGCGGACCGCTTCGGCAATTTTCTTCCCCATCGCGGACGTACTCAGGACGCTTTCATCCGCCTTCGCCAGGTCTTTGGTCCGCGACCCCGCAGCCAGCACGGCAGCCACCGCGGATTCGACACAGACCGCCTCGGTTTCTAGCTTGAAGGAGTAGCGCAACAGCATGGCAGCCGCCAGAATCGCGCCCACGGGATTGGCAATGCCCTGCCCTGCGATGTCAGGCGCGGAGCCGTGCACCGGCTCATAGAGCCCGACAGATCCTCCAATGCTGGCCGAACCCAGCATCCCCAGCGACCCCACGACGGCGCCCGCCTGGTCGGACAGAATGTCGCCAAACATGTTTTCCGTGAGCACCACATCGAAATCCGCCGGACGCGCCACCAGGGCCATGGCCGCCGAGTCCACGTACATATGGTTCAGCTTGACGTCGGAATACTGCTGCCCCACCTCGGCCACCACGGCGCGCCACAGGCGAGAGCAATCGAGAACATTGGCCTTGTCTACGGAAGTCACCTTGCCGCGACGCGAGCGCGCCAACTCAAAACCTACTTTCGCGATGCGCTCAATTTCGGATTCGGCATAGCGCATGGTGTCGATCGCCACGCGATTGCCGGGCGCGCCCTGCGTGCTGCGCGGCTCCCCGAAGTAGATGCCTCCCAGCAGTTCCCGCACGATCATCACATCGGTGCCGCGCACCAAATCCGCTCGCAGCGGAGAAGAGTCTTCCAAGCCAGCGAAGCACACCGCCGGCCGCAGATTGGCAAACACTCCCAGTTCACGCCGCAACCGCAACAGCCCGCTCTCCGGCCGGAGATGGCTGGGGAAACTATCGAAAGAAGGGCCTCCAACCGCCCCGAGCAACACGGCTCCCGAAGCCAGGCACGCCTGAAGGGTCTCCGAGGGGAGCGGGTCTTTGCTGATAAGGAGAGCGGCGCCCCCGACTGGCTTGCGAGTGATGATGAGCTTGTGGCCAAAGGTTTCAGCAATCGTTTCCAGAACGCGGACGGCTTCGTCGGTCACTTCTGGTCCGACGCCGTCGCCCGGAAGGGCAGTGAGGTTGAGGAACATGGGGCTTTATTGTATGGCGGGAGTAGCCCGCACGGAAACCTGTCATCCCGAAGGGAGCAGCAGCTTCGCAACGCGAAGCCGCCGCGCAGTCGAAGGAACCCCTATGAGCTCTACGGGTACGCTAGCGAAATCTGCAGAGAAAGACGCCCTAAATATTCCAGCAACAGCCAAGCTTGTAGGGTCCTTCGACTGCACCAGCCCATTTGCCAGCCTATGAGCCGCCTTCGCTCAGGATGACAGCTGGTTTAGAAGCTGGGGGGTTGCTCCCCGGAAAGTCATCGCCCCACGCACCTGCTGAATCAATTCCAGCAGATGATGTTCCTCCACGTGCTTGATCTTGTCCGCCAGCACCACGAACCTGCGATAGATTTCATCCAGCTCGCGACGATCGAACTGGAATCCGAGCTGTTCGCACCGCAGTCCCAGCGCATGACGCCCGGAGTGCTTACCCAGCACCAGTTTGGAATCAGGCACGCCGACCGATTGCGGGGTCATGATTTCGTAAGTCAGCGGGTTCTTCAACATCCCGTCCTGATGGATGCCGGCTTCGTGTGCGAAAGCATTGCGCCCGGTCACAGCCTTGTTGGGCTGCACCGGCACACTCGTTATCTCACTGAGTAACTGGCTGGCTGGAAAAAGTTGCTCGCTGACGATCCCTGTGTCATACGCATAACGGTCCGGCCGGACTCGCATCGCCATCACGATTTCTTCGAGGGATGCGTTGCCCGCGCGCTCTCCAATGCCGTTGATGGTGCACTCTACCTGCCGTGCGCCGGCGGCCACCGCGGCCAGAGAATTCGCCACGGCCAGACCCAGATCGTTGTGACAGTGAGCCGAGATGGTCACATTCCCGATGCCCCGCACTCGCTGTCGAATACTTTGAATAAGCTCGCCGAACTCAGCGGGCATGCTGTAGCCGACGGTGTCCGGAATATTGAGGGTGGTGGCGCCAGCTTCCACTACGGCATCGAGGACCTGGTACAGGAATTCGTGGTCGGTACGGGTAGCGTCCTCGGGAGAGAACTCCACATCGGCGCAAAGCGATTTCGCTAGGCGGACCGAATCGCGCGCCTGCTCCAGGCACTGCTGGCGCGAAATCTTGAGTTTGTATTGCAGGTGAATGTCGGAAGTGGCAAGGAACACGTGGATGCGGGGCCATGCGGCTCCTTTAAGCGCCTGCCAGGCACGCTCGATGTCCGGCGCGCAGGCTCGGGCCAGGCCGGCGATGATGGGACGCCGAATGGCCGCCGCTGTTGCCTGCACTGCGGCAAAGTCGCCATCTGAGGCGATGGGAAAGCCGGCTTCGATGACGTCCACCCCCAGACGATCGAGTTGGTGCGCCAGACGCAGCTTTTCCTGCACGTTCATACTGCATCCCGGCGACTGCTCGCCATCGCGAAGGGTGGTGTCGAATACCCTGATCCGTGTGCGTTCCATGCCCAAGACCTCCTGACAGGTACGAGGCCTATGCTAAGCGGGATGCGCGCCTTAGCAAAACTTATAATTATGAAATTAGTATTAGACAGCATTACTTAATAAGATATATTAATACTAAATGCAGTTTGCTTAAGGTGGGTGGCCAATATGGACTTGGGACAGTTGGAAGTGTTTCTCACGGTGGTGCGGGAGGGGAAATTCTCCCGGGCAGCGGAGAAGCTGCACCGCACCCAATCCGCAGTAAGCCAGTCGATTCACAAGCTGGAGGAGGATGTCGGCGAGTCTCTCTTCGATCGCTCTTCGCGCGACGGCTTGCTCACCGATGCAGGGCGTGTCCTGCAGGAGTATGCCGAGCGGCTGCTCAACCTGCGTGACGATGCCACCGGAGCGCTCGGAGAATTGCGCCAGTTAAATCGCGGCAAGCTGAGCATCGCGGCCAATGAATTTACCGCTCTCTACCTGCTGCCGGTGCTGGCCGAGTTTCGCCGCCTGCATCCCATGATCCGCATCGCAGTGCAGCGCTCGCTGGGCAGCCACATTCCCGGCGGACGTGCTTGCGCCACAACTCTGAACTCGGCGTCCTTACTTACGATCCGCAAGAGCCGCAACTGCACTCCATCGTCGCTTATCTCGATGAATTACTCTTCGTGGTGCCGCCGACGCACCCGCTGGCTGGCGAGGCCCAGGTCAGCATCCGGCAATTGGGCGCGGAGTCATTCGTCGCCCACATCGTCTCCTCGCCCTATCGCGAGAAGGTGATTCAGGCATTCAAGCGCCACAAAACACCGCTGCACATGGACATCGAACTGCCCACTCTGCAGGCGATCAAGCGCTTCGTGGCCATGGGCAACGGGGTTGCCCTATTGCCCGCAATCAGTGTGGAAAGCGAATTGGCCCGCGGCGAACTGGTCCACATTCCGGTGCGCGAGTTGCGGCTTCACCGGAAATTGCGGCTGGTCTATCGCCGGGCTGCCAGTTTCTCCCACGCGGCACGCGCATTCCTGAAAGTGGCAGAGGCGTTTTCCCTCGAGCACCACGGCCCCTACCGCTTCCAACGCGATTGATGCTGCAAATGTGGACGCCCGCGCCTGCACAACCACGCACCCCTGCCCCTCATCTAAAAAGTATGAGAATTACTGTGCCCAAACTTGCTTTGATTGCGTTCATTCTCCTGCTGCTGCCGGCCGCTGCCCTGGCTCAAATCCCCACCCGGGGAAACGTGTTCTTCGGGTACTCCTATGGCAGCGCCGACTTTTCCTCGGCCGGCCGGACCAACCTGAACGGCTGGAACGGATCTCTGGAAGGCAAGGTGCTCCCCTGGGTTGGGTTCGTGGCTGATTTCAGCGGCCTCTACGGCTCACAAGACGTCTCGGCTGTTTCGGCGTTCAAGGTCAATACAAACTTGAATTCCGTGGTGCTGGGCCCGCGCGTGTCCGTGCCGGTGGGGAAATTCACGCCCTTTGCGGAAGCCCTGTTCGGAGCTTCGCACATACACGACAGCGCCTCCGGTTTCTCCGAGTCGGATACCTCGTTTGCTACGGCTTTGGGTGGCGGGATCGACTATCGCCTGATTCACGGCATTGGCTTGCGCATGCAGGCGGACATGCTGCAAACTCGTTTCTTCAGCAGCACACAGAATAATTTTCGACTGTCCACGGGAATTGTCCTGCACTTCTGAAAGCTGCGGATAAAGTCACGGCGTTGGGGCGCATGGCCTCAGCCCACGTTCTCGTATTCGGGCTCTTCGAGGAAATCTGAGTCTTCAGCCAGCCTGGAATCTTTCGCGCTGTCCTCACAGACCTCAGTCTGATCGGGATGTTCGTGAATGCGAACTCCGCTGGAATCAATGGTCAAGTAGGTCGGCGGGAAATCCGTCCAGCTACCGGAGTTGTAGTAGGCCACGCCGGCGCGTTCGCAGAATTGTGCCTGGTGGGTGTGGCCGCAGAAGACCCGGTCGGCCTGGCGCGCCCGGGCATGCAGGATCGCCCCAGACGCCACCTTCGCCGAAAGCCGCAACCAGCGGGCATTCAAGCGATCCAGAAAACGCGAGAAGGTCTTGCCTTTGAAATCGAGCTTCTGCAAATAAAGATGAATCAGCGTTCCCACACTGCTCAGCAGCAGATTGTTGACCGCGAACCGGTCAAACTGGTGGCCGTGGATGGCGATATGACGGTGGCCCTCAAACTCCCATTCGTATTCCTCGTAGACTTTCACGCCGACCAGGTGCGACATAATGTCACTCAGCCCACGATCGTGGTTTCCCTCGACCCAAACCACTTCAATGCCGCGCTTGGGATTGGAGAGTTTGCGGATGTAGCCGAGGAACTTCCAGTGGGGCTTGGTGAGGCGGCCAAAGTTGAGGTCGGAAAAAATGTCGCCCAGCAGGATTAACCGGCGGAAACGGTTCTCCCGCAGCATCCGCGTGGCCTGCTCCGCGCGGCTGATCTCTGACCCCAGGTGCAGGTCGGAGAGGATGAGCGTGTCATAAACGGCGGAACTCATCACCTATAGTTGTAGCAAGGGAATGTTACGAGGTGATGAAAATTGCACAAACAATAGTGCAGTAACCAATGTAGAAACAGCCACGCTAGCATTCTTATGGAATTACTTCGAGGCGGGGGGTACGTATTCTTTCGGCGGGGCAGCGCCTTCGCCGAAAAAGTATTGTTCCATCTGCTTGACGATTGCGGTCTGGTCCTCGCGGCGGGCGGGGTTAAGCCGATACTCGTTTAGCAACATCTTGCAGAATTCCGTCCATCCCTTCCATGCTTCGAGGGAGACGTTGTCATACACTTTCTGGCCCAACTCCGTATCGAACGGAGGCTCATCCAGCCCAGGAAGTTCCTTCTTAAGCTTAACGCAAAAGACTATGTGCTCAGCCATGAAATTCCTCGCAATCCGTATAAGAAAATTATCTCACAGAGTCCGCAGTCGCCGGTCTTCAGTCAATCAACCAGAACCGCAGACTTCCGCGACGATTTGTCTTTCCGAGAGGTAACAGCTAACGCTGAAAGCCTTCCCTGACGACTGGTCTCACACATCGCACAACTCAACCGCTTCGCGCAGCGAGGTCTGCGGATCGCGAGTAGGCACGAACTCGTGCGCCACGTAGCCCTGAAAATTGGTGGCGGCGATGCCGCGCATCACACCATCCCACTGCACTTCCTGGGTATTATCGAGTTCGTGCCGGCCGGGAACGCCCCCGGTATGGAAGTGAGCCAGCCACTGGATGTTCGCCTGGATGGTCGCGACCAGGTCCCCTTCCATAATTTGCATATGGTAAATATCGTAGAGCAGCTTGACGTGCGGTGAATTCACCGCCTGCACCACCTGCACTCCCCAGGCGGTGTGGTCGCACATGTAGTCTTTGTGATTCACTTTGCTGTTGAGCAGCTCCAGGCAGATGACGACCCCGTTGTCCTCGGCAATTTTCTTCACCCGGTTGAGCCCTGCGATGGTGTTCTTGGCGCCCTCTTCGTCCGACATGCCGTTACGGTTGCCGGAAAATGTGATTACGTTCGGGATCCCGGCCTTAGCCGCGAGTGGGATATTCTTGCGAAAACCTTCCTCAATCCTGGCGTGATTTTCCGTCCGGTTCATGGCGTTGACCAGTTCGCCGCCGCCGGCATACGCCATGCTGCACACCAGTCCGTAGCGCCGCGGTACTTCGTATTCCTCCGGATTGAGCAGGTCGATCGCCTTCAGACCAATCTGCGCCGAATAAGCGCAAAGGCGGTCCAGCGGAATCTCTTTGTAGCACCAGCGGGAGACTGACTGTTTGATCCGCCCTTTGCGCTGCACAGGAACGGTCTGCTCCGACCAGGACAGGGACGGGACTGAAGCCGCTGCAATTCCCGAAAGAGCACCCTTCAACATCGTGCGCCGCGATAGTTTGTCCATAGACCGCAGAGTGTACATCCGAATGGCGGGAAATGGGGAGTCCTTAGGCCATAACCGTTGCAGTCCCGCGCTCAGCGGGCTAGACTTCGTTTTCCGTTCAGGTAGTCGAAAGGGGATATCGTGGGGAGTCTTCGTTCAATCATAGGTTCGACAGAAGGTTCATCAGCTCTGGGGCTCCGCATGAAAGCGCTGGCGACCGTCGCTGTGCTGATCACCGTTCCGTTCCTGGCCGCGCAGACAAAAGCGAGCAAGCCTGTCCCGCAATCGGCTACACCCGCAGTTGTGGAGCGCGGCAAATCTCTGTTTGGCCAGAACTGTGCCTTTTGTCATGGCCGGGAAGGCGGCGGTGGTGAGAGTGGGCCGGACCTGATCCATTCAGACCTGGTTGCGAGTGACGTGCGGGGCAATAAGATCGGTGTTGTCGTACTTAACGGACGACCCGCAACCGGCATGCCGGCGTTCAAGCTCTCGCCGCAGGAGATATCCGAGTTGGCCGCTTTCCTTCGTGCCCAGAAGATCAAGTCCGACTCGCGACCCGGTGGACGCCGCGGTGTGGACGTCAGGGACCTTCAAACCGGCAACGTCGAGTCAGGCAAACAGTATTTCAATGGTGCGGGGACCTGCTCGACCTGCCATTCCCCGACCGGCGACTTGGCTGGCGTGGCCAGGCGCTATCGCGGGCTGGAACTTGAAAAGCGGATGCTCTATCCGCGGGACGCCCCGGCGACCGCCACGATCACTCTGCCGTCCGGCCCGACCTTCTCCGGCAAACTCTCCTATCGGGATGAGTTCACCATCGGCCTTATCGGCGAGTCGGGATGGTATCAGTCCTGGCCGACCAGCCAGGTTAGATACACGATCAACGAGCCCGCGCAAGCGCATGTCGAGTTGCTGGGAAAGTACACCGACGACGACGTTCACAACCTGATGGCTTACCTGCAAACCCTGCGCTAGGAGCGAACCGGATTGCGAAACTTAGATCACTTCCACAAAGCTCTCTATACTTGTCTCGTCGTGCTCTTGCTAACCTCCGTGTTCTCCGGCCGCTTGTTGGCGCAGGGTCTCGATCTGGCGACAATTGCAAACCCGCCGGCCGACAGTTGGCCGACCTATCACGGGGATTATTCCGGCAAGCGTCATAGCCCTCTGACGCAGATCACTCCGCAGAACGTTCCCTCGCTGGCGCTGGCCTGGGCGTTCCAGACCGGTCAGGGGGCGACCATGAAGTCTTCTCCTCTTCTGGTAAACGAGATGCTTTACTTCACTGTGCCGGACAATGTCTGGGCGATCGATGCGCGCTCCGGACATCAGATCTGGCATTACACCTATCCGCCCAACAAAGGCCTCCATATCGGACATCGTGGCGTCGCCATGTACAAAGAGTGGCTGTACTTCATCACTCCCGATGCCCACCTTATCTGCTTGAACGCGAAAACCGGCACGGTCCGCTGGAACGTCCAGATTGCCGACGTGGAAAAGGGATACTGGTCGACTATGTCACCCCTGGTGGTGCGCGATCACTTGATCGTCGGCGTCTCCGGCGATATGGATAACCTGGCCGGGTTCCTGCGCTCCGTCGATCCTGAGACCGGCAAGACGCAGTGGCAGTGGGACAGCACTCCGCCTGTCGGTACTCCCAACACAGCCTCAGGGGGCATGACGTGGATGACCGGCACCTATGACCCGGACCTGAACCTGCTCTACTGGGGAACGGGCAATCCGACGCCGGTGCTGACCGGCAAGACGCGGCCCGGTGACAATCTTTACACCTGCAGCATTGTGGCCCTCAACCCAGACACCGGAAAACTTGCGTGGGCTTTCCAGGTATCTCCACACGACACCCACGATTGGGACGCGGTCGAGACTCCGGTCTTGGTCGATGCCGATTTCGGAGGGCAACCGCGGAAGATGCTGATGCAGACTTCGCGCAACGGCTACTTCTTCGTGCTGGACCGCACCAACGGCAAGAATCTGCTCACGGTCCCGTACGGGCCGGTGAACTGGTCGATCGGCGTGGACAAAGAGGGGCGGCCGATTCCCAATCCAGCCAAAGAACCGACTCCGGACGGCCGTTTGATCGCGCCCGATGAAGCCGGCCTCACCAACTATCGTTCGCCCAGTTTCGACCCTAAGACCGGACTGTTCATCGTCTCCGCTCACCCCAGCTGGTCAATCTACTTTGCCAAGCCTTCCGACGGCACCTATGGCTGGGCGGGGGCGGACTACAGCGTCTGGAGCAAAGAGGAGATCGATGCCATCGACTACCAGACCGGCGCAATCAGGTGGCGCCACGAAGTGGGAGGCGATGCCCGCGCGGGCGTGCTCACCACCGACTCGGGCCTCACTTTCACCGGCGACGATGCGGGCAACGTTCTCGCTCTGGATACCAGCAATGGCAAAACTCTCTGGCATGCCGGCACTGGCGTCCGCATGGAGAGTTCTCCGATTACCTATGAACTGGACCAACGCCAGTATGTGCTGACAGCGAGTGGCGGCGTGATCTTCGCCTGGGCATTGCCGGAGAGTGTCCAATAAATCTATACAGTAACTCCTGTATTGATCCCCGCCACCGTAGAGATTCCAATAGGCCCATGAAACCGATACCGCGTTGCCCACGATGCTTTGCGCGGCTCGTACTGAGGTGCTCGCGGCTCACTAGCTATTTGGCGTGCCCGAATTATCCGAACTGCAAAGTTCCGGTGCATCTCCAGAAACGGCCTCAGCGTGTGCTTGGGTTTTTCCAAGCAGCGTGAGCCCCTACACATCCGCTGCACGGGAGGGCGCGGCCTTCCACCCGCCGCGCTTCTCTCCGAGTGCCCCTCAGGACACATAAAATTACGGGAAACGTGCAAGGGACACGTTCAAGACGCACGGGAAATTATCCTTTGCGGGTTTTGAGGCCCATTCGATTGGCCGACGCCGCTGTCTCTGTCATGAACTTCGCGAAGACGTGGCTGGACGCAGACCTAGTGCGACGTCGAGAATCACAAAATGCGCTGTTCCTCGAGGACCTTGGCTTCAGTAATCAGGTCCTGCTGTGTGAACCAGACAACCGCACTGTAATTGCCAGTGTTTCCGAGATGTGGGCCGCACTGGCCACGGGGGAAGGCCTAGACTTGGATGGTGGGCCACGCAGTACAGCCTTGAACCGAGTTGCCCAGATTCGGGCGTTCTTGCTCGTGCTTCCTGACAAAGGATGACGGCAACAGTCCCACGCAGGAAGTGTCGGCCTCGATCGACACGGTGTATGGCTCAAGCCAGTAGATCACTTGCTTGGGTGCGAGGGGTCGGCAGTTCAAATCTGCCCGTCCCGACCAACACCCGATTACTTCCAATTTGCCTGTGATGCGCCCAAAATGGAGCTGGTTGAGCGCAATGGCTTGACCTGTTCTTCTGTACGCCGAACTGAACAGGGAACATTTTCAAGGGGTGGTGCTAATCCTGCGCAGTGAGTTCAAGCACTGTAATCTCCGGCCGGGCCCCGAGCCGGATGGGAACGCCGGTCGTGCCGATGCCGCGATTGACGTAAAGTTTCGTGCCTCGGTTTTCGTACCATCCGCCGGTGTAGCGATACAGCAGACGACTGAGGTTAAAGCCGCGGTGGACGGTCTCCAACGCCAACTGTCCGCCATGCGTGTGCCCGGCAAGCATCAAATCAATGCCCAGCTCGGCGGCGCGATCGAACACGAACCCCGACGGTTCGTGCGCCAGCAGGATGTTGACTTTTCCCGGCATCACCAGTCCTTTGTGCAGGCGCCGGTAAATATCCCGCATCCACTCCGCTTCGGTTTCGCCTCTCGGGTCGTCGATCCCCATCAGGTTAACCGTCTCGCTGGCCAATTGGATGGGCGCGCGCTGTTGGCGCAGGATGTGAATGCCTTGCTCAGCAAATAGACTGGCGGCGTAGTCTTCGGTGTTGCTCTCAGTTTCGTGATTTCCCATACAGCCGAAAACGCCCTGGGGTGCGCGCAGTCCCGCCAATTCACGAACCACCTCCCTTTCCCGGCTCGGGTCCCAGGCAATGTAGTCGCCGGTCAGCACGATCAGATCGGGTTTCAAGCCGTTAGTGATCGCGACGCAACGACGGATGTAGCCCGCAGTGGAGAAGGGACCCATGTGGATGTCGGAAAGCTGGGCGATACGAAATCCGTCGAAAGGCTTGGGCAGGCGCGCCAGCCGGACGCGGTGCCGCACGACTTCCACATCCTGCCGCTCATAAAATAGCCCATAGCCCGCCCCCACAAACGGCGTGGCGCTGACCAGCACGGCGGTCTGCTGCAAGAACTGGCGGCGGCTGGGCGAAGACGGAGCGGTCTCCGAATCACCGCTAAAACGCTGTTGTGCACCCTTACGTATCTTGCGGTAGGTCCAGGCAGCTGCGCGCACCACGCGATCAAGCAAGCCGAAAACGATCACTAACAGAAAGGCCAGCATCGATCCAACAAACCACCACCAGAACACCGCTTCCGTCACGATGACCGGCAACCGGTAGAACCCGATGCGGAAGGTGTGTCCCTGCGCGATCGTGGTCGGGAAGCTGTACGCAACGACGAACACATAGGCAAGAACCACGCCCATGGCAACTCGCCTTCGGCAAACTCTACGACGCAGGAGCCACTCCCCGAGGTCAACCACGCGGCCGATCCAGAAAATCTGGCTCGCAATGAAGATTAGGAGCAAGGCCAAGAGGAGGCTCAACTCGTCAGGATGTATGACGTAGAAGGCTCCAGGAGCAAGGATCAATACCAAAACGATCGTGCGCCAATGGGCGATGACGCGCTGGCAAAGTCTGGGGAAACTCACCATCCCCGCCATCCTCCTGGCGATACTGTACCACCGACCGGGAAATTGGGCCTTCGGAACCCACAGGGCGCGCCCATTGCTCGTGCAGTTTTCGAGAAACGTCCTTCCACGAGCTAATCATAGAACTGAGCGCATTTGACGCCTCGCTTCGAATGCGAGGCACTCCGGAAGGTCGGACTTGGCCCGGGTTCGGAAATCGTCTGCCAGAGTGTAACCGTTCGGCGTAATTCAGTCTCAAACAGCTGAAAGGGTTAGTTCAAAAATACCAGGGTTAAGCAGGAAAGTTCGAAAATCGTCTGCTAGGGCCGACCACCACCGACTACTTCCGTTGGCCCGTCAACCTCCCGAGCGCCTAGCTATACTTGCTTTGATGCAACCCGACCAGCAGGTTATTAGCGCATGGCGTGCTTCCGCGCCGTTCTGGGAGAAGCACCGCGAAATCATCCGGCAGATGTTTGCGCCAGTCACGCAAGCTCTGGTCGAGGACGGGTTGATTGGCAGCGGGAGCATAGTTCTGGATATTGCTACCGGGCCCGGAGAGCCCGCTTTAACTATAGCTGCCCTCGTCGGCTCCGAAGGCGAGGTCTTCGGGATCGATCCTGCGCCCGAGATGGTGGACGCCGCTCGGCGAGCGACAGACCATCTTGGGTTCAGGAATGCACGATTCGAAGTCGCATCTGCCGACCGTCTGCCGTTCCCCGCCGATACCTTCGATGCCGTGGTCAGCCGCTTCGGGGTGATGTTCTTTCCATCTCCTGTTGACGGAGTTCGAGAGATGTTGAGGGTACTCAAGCCAGGACGGAAACTGGCCCTGGCGGTCTGGCATTTCGCCGAAAACAATCCTTTTCACTACGCGCTGGCGCGGGTCATCGAACGGTTTGTCGATTCGCCACCCCCTGCGCCCGACGCTCCGGACGCATTCCGCTTTGCCAGCCCAGGCAAGTTACGGGGCGCTCTTGCTGAGGCCGGCGCGATGTCTCCGTCCGAGCGCCTGTTGCAGTTCACAATACAAGCATCGACCTCGGCGGAAGACTTTTGGACACTGCGATCCGAGATGTCAGAGAAGCTTCGTGAAAAGCTCGCTACGCTTTCAGGCGAGCAGTTGACTGAAGCGAAGCGTCAGGCGCTGGAAGTGTTACGGGGGTACTCGTCCGAGCGCGGGATGAGTTTTCCGGCTGAGGTTCTTATCGTCACCGGAACCAAAATCTGCCAGGCATAGTTGAACCACAGACAAAGGGAACGTGGTTCTCTTGGAAGCCGATGTGCACGACAAATCGAGAGTCACCATGCCGGGCAGCCACTCCTCGTACATCCGGATTCGCCGCACGCAGTGGATAGAAGCACGGCCCTTCCGAAAACTGGTATCCTGCGCCCATGCGCACACGCGTGGTAGTGCTGGGTGCCGGCTTCGGAGGCCTTGAGCTGACGACGATCCTTTCGGACGCCTTCGGCAGTGGCGTCGAGATCGTGCTCATCGACAAGAACGATGCGTTTGTCTTCGGCTTTTCGAAACTCGACGTGATGTTCGGACGGCAGATGCCGGCCGAGGTGCGCCATCCGTACCGCGACATTGTTAAGCCGGGGGTGCGATTTTTGCAGTCCACGGTGCGGTCGATTGACCCGAAAGCCCGGCGGGTGGTGGCCGACGATGGAACGTTCGAAGCGGATATCCTAGTGGTGGCGCTGGGCGCCGACCTCGATCCGGCGGCCACATCGGGACTGGTGGGAGGTGGCAACGAGTTCTACTCGGTGGCGGGCGCCTTCGGCTTGCGCGACTTACTCCCTCGATTCGAGCGGGGCCCAGTCATCATTGGGGTGACAGGAAAGTCCTTCAAGTGTCCTCCCGCTCCCAGCGAGACGGCGCTGCTGCTGCACGATTATCTCGTCGCTCGGGGGCGGCGTGAGGCGACCGAAATCTCGGTGGTGATGCCCTTCGGCACACCCATTCCCCCTTCGCCCGACACCTCGCAGGCCATCCTCGCCGCGTTCGCGGACCGCAGCATCAGGTTCGTGAAGGACAGCCTAGTGAAGGCACTCGACCCGGGCAGGAAGGTGGCCGTGTTGAGCGACGGGACCGAGATGCCATACGAGTTGTTTCTCGGCGTGCCAGTGCATCGTGTGCCGCAGGTTGTGGTCGAGTCCGGGCTTGCCGCCGATGCCTATGGCTGGGTGCCGGTGAACAAGAAAACGCTGGAAACGAACTTTCCCGGTGTCTATGCGGTGGGCGACGTGAACGGGGTGGGCACGGCGAAGGCGGGTGTCTTCGCCGAAGGCGCGGCGCGCGTTGTCGCGGCCGGGATCATCGCGCAGCTCCGTGGAGGCCCGTCACCGGAGGCTTACAAAGGGGATGGCTCTTGTTATGTGGAGTTCGGCCACGGCCAGGTCGGAAAGGTTCACGTGGACTTTCTGAGCGGCCCAAAACCTGTGGGAACCTTCCACGGGGCATCCGAGGCACTCGTCGCCGAGAAAGCTCATTTCGGATCCAGCCGACTCCAGCGCTGGTTCGGACAACCGCCGTCGTAATTTGGGCAAGTCGAACGTACATCAGGGCCGACGACCTGAAAGGCCTGGTGCCACGAGTTGACAGGCACCCGCAGTCCCTTCCTACGTCGCACTCTCGCGCGATTCCTCCCACTTGGTCGGCAACCGAGAAGTTTAAGACTTGGCCCGGGTTCGGAAATCGTCTGCCAGAGTGTAACCATTCGGCATAATTCAGTCGTAACCCGCTGAAAGGGTTAGTTCAAAAATATCGGGGTTAAGCAGAAAAGTTCGAAAATCGTCTGCTAGGGCCGACCAACTTGTTTCCCGGTAGTTACGCGGTTTTCTCTCCGGCTGCAAATCTTAAGGCGAGTACTCTTTTTCTGCAAGGCGGGATGTTGTTGAAAAAAACAGAAGAGGTGGCGACCCTTGGCTGGTCCAACCACCCCTCTGTATTTTCGCGTAAGGAATTCCGTTAACGTACCAATGTGCTAGGCGCAAATCTGTACAGTATTGAACACTCGAGCCAGAAGGCCCAAGGATCACGCCCCAGGCCCTCTCGAAACTTGCGCTAGTCTCACTCTTGTGCGATGGGCGCACCTGCACGTAGATCCGCGCAGCAGACTTCACACGCAATTATTTCGTATTCTTCGCTCGCGGGTTGAGGCGCGGCATGTTGGCACCGCGAAGAGTTGAATACCACGCCCGAACGGGAAACGAAAATTTCATTCGGAGAAAGCAGCACGGAACGCAAGTCCGCAAACGGAGCAATCCAATCGGTTCTGTTGGCTCGGCACTTTCCACCGAGAGCGAAATGGCGCTCTTGTACGAGCGCATGCGGTAGTGTGCTCAAAACTGCTTGACACCGGCGACATTGTCAGAGACGCGATTTTTCGCCAAGAATCGGGTAACATTCCGGCTCCACCACGTTTAGGTTAAGAGACTGGTGTTGCCTTGTTCGTGCCGGCTTTCAAAATAATGCGAAACGTTGATGCAGCCGCAGGACTCAAGATCAATATCGGCGCCGGCTTATCCGGCGCAGCCGGCTGGTTCAATATCGACAATTCGCCAACCGTGCTGATATCCCGCATACCGCTCGCGCGCAAGCTGCTGAAAACGCCGCAATGGCCGAAGGACGTCAGGCGGTTCGATGTGCGAAAAGGCTTGCCTTTCCCAGACCAGAGCGCCATCTACATCTATTCCTCCCACACCTTCGAGCACTTCACTTGGGCAGAATCAGTTGTGGTAGCCAAAGAATGTTTTCGCGTACTGCGGCCTGGCGGAGTGGTCCGTGTCGTGGTGCCGGACCTGGAACTGATAGTTCGCCGGTACCTTGCCGAGGGCGATGCCCTGGCTTCCCAACGATTCCTGCAGCGCCTGTCTCTCAGTCATACTTTCAATGATTTGATTCACCCCGGAGCAAATCACTCGCAGATGTTTGACCGGCGATCTCTGATACATCTGCTGCAGACTGCTGGTTTTGACAAACCCGAAGTGAGCCAGTTTATGCAGAGCCGAATCCCCGAGGTCGGCCGCCTCGATCTGGAAGAACGGAAAAGCGAAAGCTTGTACGTGGAAAGCTTGCGGTGAGTCGAATCTGGCTCGATCAATGTTGTAACCGGCGTGGGTGTTGAAAAACTCAGTCCTTGGACCGATATTGTGCGGGGCTGGGGGAGTGCTACCGAGTTTTTCTCTTCATTTTCTAGGTAGTGAGAGCCTGTGGTGCTGTGGGTGGGCGTAGAAAGCGGACCAGTCGCTTGATGTTCTGCGCAGTCGCTGCCAGAAAGAACTGCTCCCGAACGAATTTTAGTCGTCGTAAGCGCAAGCGACGCAATCCGATCTGATTCTTCAGTTCCGCGAACAGAGCTTCTACTTTTTTTCGCTGACGCTGTGCCTTGGCAACCCAAGCGCGTTTGCTAACTCCCGTGCGCGTTGCCGAGCCGGTTCGTGCTGATGGATGACCACACATCGGAAAGCCGCACTGGTGCATTGCGGCCGGAGCGCGCACGGGCCACACCGTTTGCGTGTCCCGATGTAGGTCCAGGCGTGATTGCGATGACTTTGACCGCCGTAGTTCAGGGGCTGACCAGCAGGGCAGATATAGCGATCGTGTTCCAGTTCGCTTTCTACGACCGGCCGCCTATGACAATAGCTTCCGCGAATACGGGCTTCCCTTCCGTTTTTACAGCGAAGGCGGCTTCGTGGATGGTTGGGTGTGGCATCGTGGTGAATTCATTTGGCACGGAATAGTTGCGGACACTGCTCTCGTGGTGGGGATCGTTGTGCTTCTTGGGAAAGCGTGGCAAAGGATTAACAGCGCCCGAGCGCGATAGTTGCGAATCAATTACACACCCCGATTGTGGCGAACAAAAAGCGCAAAATCGCGAGAACGCCTTTTACGTCAGTCACTTGGTCTTTGCTATATTCTGCCTCAGTGTTGCGACACATTCTGAAAAATCTGAGTCGCGGGGTCGTGCTGAGACGGCATCTTCCGCGGGAATTTGGCAGCGTCCCTCTTTTCGTCTCGCCCGACTCGGCGCTGGGATACTGGCGACGAGACATATCGCAGGTCGATCCATTCCTGCTTTCGATGGTTCGTGAATTAGTGCGCCCGAAAATGAGCGTATGGGACATAGGAGCAAACGTTGGACTATTCTCTTTCGCTGCGGCTTCCCTTGGAGCGCAAGTTGTTGCGGTCGAAGCCGATACGTGGTTAGCAAATCTGATCCATCGATCGACACTGCTGAACAAGTTACCCGTAACGGTACTTCCCGCTGCGGTGTCCGATTCCCAAGGAGTTTCTCGACTCTACCTCTCGGACGAAGGAAAGGCCTCAAACTCGTTACGTGGCAGCGGCGTCGCACAGACAGTCATTGCGGTCACACTAGACTCTTCTGCTCGATCACTTTGCTGCTCCACAAGTCTTGAAAATAGATGTTGAAGGAACCGAGTATGCGGTTTTGAGCGGTGGGCGGAGAGTCCTACAGGCTCGACCTCTTATCTTTTGCGAAGTGACCAACAATCACGAGGCAATCGGACAATTGTTGAGACAAGCGGATTATCAGTTCTACGCGGCGAGAGAGGCCAACCGACAGCCACTCCTTCGCCCTTCGCAAGACACTCTAGCCGTTCCCAGACAGTCCTGACATTTCCTGTCAATGCGCTATCCTAGTCGTGCCCCAGCAAACCATGCTGTTTGAACCAGGTAACCGCACTCTAATGGCCAGTGTTTCCGAGATGTGGGCTGCACTGGCCACGGGGGAAGGCCTAGACTTGCGGATTGGTGGGCCCTCCAGGATTTGAACCTGGGACCAATGGATTATGAGTCCACTGCTCTAACCGCTGAGCTAAGGGCCCGAAGTGTTTATCCGTCTACACTTACCGGGATTCAACGTCACAATCTACTGCACAATCATTGCACAATCCGAGAAAAATTCTCGGAAGTTGTACCGTCGATCAGTGTTTCAAGACGCTGCATGGCGGCGATGCTCTGTTCAGGCATCGTCTTGATGTAGTGCTTCTGCGTTATGGCTACATTCGAGTGTCGCAATATTTTCTAAATTGTCAAATCATCGACCCCAATATTTATCGTGAAGGTTCGAGGCCAGCGATCTTCTAAAACCGTACCATCCGTGCCACTCAACTCCGGCTTTTTCGAGTGCCGGAAGGAACTGCCGCGCGAGTAGCTTGTTTGCCGAAATCGGCGTCCCTTTCGCCGATGCGAAGACCACCCCCTTTCAAGGATTTCCGGCACGCAATCTGTGCTGATCGTTGCAAGCGGCGCAAGGGGGCAATTACCGGCACACTGGCCTTCGATGCCCGCCTTTTTCTTGAACAACCTTGCGATCTAAAACAACGGAGGATTGGGAGAGGTCACCCGAATGGGGAGCGCGTGCTTCAGTAGTCATCATACTGCCGCCTGATAAGACTGATGCTCGCCATCACGGCCCTCTTCGATTCTTTCGACCACCATTGTGCTTGGTGGGAATCGATCCCGGTCATTGAGCAGTATAATTTACGATCCATGCCGCTTGTAAAAGGCACTCGACTGGGGCCGTATGAGATTGCGGTCCTGCTGGGCGCGGGTGGGATGGGAGAAGTTTATAGCGCTCGCGACACCCGGTTGGAACGTATCGTCGCGATTAAAATTCTTCCCCTCCATCGCTCGGATCAGGCAGACGCGCGGGAACGATTCGAGCGCGAGGCCCGCGCCATTGCGTCGCTCAACCATCCCCACATCTGCCAGCTCTATGACGTAGGCATTCAGGACACAATCGACTACCTGGTCCTGGAGTACCTGGAGGGGGAAACGCTCGCGGACCGTCTGAGCAGGGGCCCTCTTCCGCTACCCGAACTGTTGCGATGCGCGATTGAAGTCAGCGACGCGCTGGATGCAGCTCATCGTGGCGGAATCGTCCACCGCGACCTGAAGCCTGGGAACATCTTCATGACCGCCCACGGCGAGTGCAAGGTGCTGGACTTCGGATTGGCGAAGCTGCTGCATGCAGCGGAGCCGGAGGCTGCGGTTGCGTCCGAGACGGTGTCACGTCTCTTGACTAAGATCGGCACGGCGGTTGGCACCATGGCTTACATGTCCCCCGAGCAGGCACGCGGCGAGGGGCTAGATGAGCGTACGGACATCTTTTCTTTTGGCGCGGTGCTTTACGAGATGGCGACCGGGAAGCCTGCGTTTCAAGGGAAAACATCAGCTGTGGTCTTCAAGGCCATTTTGGATGAGGCCCCTCCACCAATGCTCCAGCGGAACCCCATCCTACCTCAAAGATTGAATGACGTGGTCAGCAAGGCGTTGGAAAAAGACCGCAACTTGCGTTACCAGTCGGCTGCGGAACTCAGGACTGACTTGCAGCGGTTGAAGCGCGATGGCGAGTCAGAAACCATCGCGCTGGCCGGTCCGCGGCCACGGAGTCTTTTGCAGATAATCGTAGTTGCAGCTCTCGCAATGATGTTCTTGGGCTCGGCCGCCATTGGACTCTATCGCTATCTCGGGCATGAGGAACGGGCAGGCCCCATGAAGTGGGAGCAGATGACATTTTTTACCGATTCGGCGGTGTACCCTGCCCTTTCTCCCGATGGGCGGATGCTGGCATTTATCCGAGGGGGAAGCTCTTTTTTTGGTAGAGGAGATCTTTATGTCAGGCTGCTTCCATCTGGTGATGCAGTTCAACTCACCCATGACTCGGTGGCCAAACTTGGTCCCGTATTCTCTCCCGACGGATCGCGCATCGCGTACGGGACGGTTACCCCGTGGGATACCTGGGTAGTTCCGGTTCTTGGCGGACAGCCTGACGTCTTTCTTCGAAATGCCTCGTCCCTGAGCTGGATCGACGGCGGCAAGCACCTCCTCTTCTCGGAGATCAAGCAGGGGCTGCACATGGGGCTGGTTACTACGGACGAGGCTCGAGGACAGAGCCGTGACGTCTATGTTCCTCCTGGCGATCGGAGCATGGTCCACCACTCCTACCTTTCTCCTGATGGCCGTTGGGTGCTGCTTGTCGTCATGAACAATCAGGGAGAATTGATACCGTGCCAGGTGGCTCCGTTCAACGGGAGCGGAGACGCTCGGGTCGTCGGGCCTCCCGAAGGGACCTGCGTTTCCGGTGCCTGGTCGCCCGACGGTAAATGGATCTACGTCAGCTCAAACGAGGGAGGGCACTTCCACATCTGGCGGCAGAGGTTTCCAGATGGTCCCCCGGAGCAAGTGACTTCTGGGACTACGGAGGAAGAAGGTATTGCGATGAGCTCCGATGGCAAGTCATTGCTCACCTCGGTGGGAGTTACGGACAACACCATCTGGATTCACAATGGCAGCGGAGACCGCCAGCTTTCGTCCGAAGGAGACGCGTTTGGGACTATGTTCTCCTGGGATGGACGCAAGCTCTATTACCTGATGCAGAGCGGAGAAAACGGGGCCGATCTTTGGTCCAGGGAATTGGAAACCGGCAAAACTGAGCGGGCGGTATCGGGCTCCGCAATCCTGCCCGGGTCTACCATTGGATGTTACAGCGTCTCGCATGATGGCAAGCAGGTCGCGTTCTCGATGAGAGATCGGAGCGGGATCTCCCATCTGTGGCTTTCTCCCACGGATCATCGCTCATCGCCGCGCGAGGTAATGTCTACTTCAAGCCAGGACTGTCCGACCATTTTACTCAGCGGCGACCTGGTGTTCCGCTCCATAGAAAATGGGCAACGTTTCATATATCGGAGCAAACAGGACGGCACGGAACGCCGGAGGATCATTCCCGACCCGATTCTCGACCAGTACTCAGTCTCTCCCGACGGCCGCTGGATCGTGGCACCAACTAAGGGAGCGGATGACGAACATCAAAATGTTCTCACCGCCTATTCTTTGGAAGGCGGCCCATCTTTCCCGCTGTGCACCTCGTATTCCACGGGTCGTTGGGATACCACCGGGAAGTTCTTCTATCTCAATTTCCCGGCCTCGAGCAACGGAAGTACTTACATGCTGCCTGTAAACGCAGCTCGCGGAATTCCGAATCTCCCGCCAGGGGGCGTTGCCACGGGAGATGACTTGAAGGGGGACAAACAACTCATCGTGATCCCGCAGCAAGTTGACTCGGCCACGGGACCCAATCATTACTCGTACACGCGCCATGACACGCGGCGGAATATCTATCGCATTCCACTGCCCGAATAGCTTGCGCTGCCCTGCCAGCATCTTCTCACGATACCTTTCGCCTCCTCGCCGACGTCGTAAGTCGTGCTACAGCTGGGCTTCGCGTTGAAAACGGGCGAGTACCTGCTCAAATGTGTTATTCGGCAGATAGAAAGCGACGGGTATCCATCAGCCTGATTTGTGCACAAGTTTCATGGCACTATTAGCGGGTCTTTAGGACGGCTGGGCCATTCAGTCAGAGCCGGAAGCGCGGTACGGTACAACTGGGGAAAGGGTTGCAAGCCTTTCCCCCGGAGACGTGGCCTGCTTGCCGGGAGAGGCCGCGCCGTGGACCCCCCGAACTTTACGCCTCGTGGATCTTCCGCTGAGAGGATTCGAGCCTCGTAGAGACGCTGCTATGGGAGATGGTTAACAAACCTACGGATCAAATCGACTTTATCCCACGTAAGACTGTATTGTTCGCTTGGTCGCATTCCCGTGTGCAGCGCGACTTCAAACTCCAGCATATGTTTCGGGTACTCGGTCGCTATTACGGCGCGAAGCCTGGATTCTTCAGCAGCACACGGCTTCAAATAATCTACCGTGGTTTTTGCTGGTGGAAATTGGTTCAGGAAACGCGCACGCTCATTATTTTCCAGCTTGCGTTTCAGCAACCGCGAAGCGGGGTTTGTGCTGACTTTCTTGCTTTCAATCCCTAATGGGTAGATCAGGGAGAGCAAAGCTTTAAAGCGATTCACGGGGGCAGGTTTCCAGCCGTTTTCCTCAGCTGGCGCAAATAGTACACCAGGTCGCAGGATTTAGATGGTCGAACTGTAGTTGCTTCTTCGCTGCTTCTCTGCTACTGGACTTGCAGACTATCCAGCATTCGCTCGTATGTGGACCGGAGCTCAGGAACGTCCCTGTCCGGCGCGATGAAGACCAGATAAAGTAAACCGCCCTGTCTCCGTGGGACCGTAACCAGCCAGTTGCGCTCGCGGAGAGCCTCGCCACCCTGCTGGATCGGCGACGCCCCGGTGAGAACTACGGACCGACCAGGGAGCCCGTTAACGTCGATGTTCTGCGTGTCCCCGGAGAGTCGCAGCCCGGGATTCGACCTTTGTAGAGTTTGGACCAAGTCTGCCGTCGCCTCGTCGAGTGAGCCTGCGTTCGAGTCCTGGGCTCCGCCGATCACCACGCCGTACGCAATTGCACCCTCTCCAACTCCAGATTGGGGCGCGATCGTAACAGTCGATTGCCGATCACGGGAGACCTGCCAATTTTCCGGATACGAGATGCTGAACGCACTATGCTGCAATTGGGTCATGTTCCGGGACGGCTTGATTTGCGGAAAACTGACGTTCGCGAGACTACCTCCGGCGCCGTCGCTCGATGTCTTGGGCAAATCAGGGGGGATCACTCCACTCTGCCGGTTTTGCTGAGCCCACAGCCCTTGCTTTGAGCCTTCGGCAATCTGTTCGCCTGTGTAGGTTTTCACCGTGCTCGCATCCTCTTTGGCGCGCACAAATGCTTGGCTGTTACTCGCGTAGTTCTTAGGCGGCCAGTTGCTGACCTCTTTCTCGATCGCGGCCTGCCGATTCCCCGGGTTCGGGTGATCGCTCAGGAACTGCGGACCGCCGCCTCCCCCTTGTCGTTCAAGCTTCTCAAAGAAATCAGCCAGGGCCTTAGGATTGTAGCCGGCTCTGTACAGGATGATCGCGCCTACCGCATCGGCCTGTGCTTCATCGCCTCTGGAGTATTTCATCATCAGAGTGCCGGCGCCCAACTGTATGCCTAAACGGGCGAGGCTGCCTGCCGCCCCTCCGCCGAAAAGCCCGCCGAGCGCACCCAAAAGACTCGTCCACTGCGCTTTACCCGCTTGCTTCGCAGAATGCTGCATGTAAACGTGCGACATTTCATGAGCCATCACGCCTGCCAGCTCCGCCTCATTGTCAGCGGCAACAATGGCGCCGACGTTGACGAACATGGGACCACCTGGCAATGCAAAAGCATTGATATCTTTCTGCGGAATTACGTGGAACTCGAATGGCCACGAATATTGCTGGGGGATCACGTCGGCCAGCCTTTTTCCTAACTGCCGGACGTACTGCGTCTGTGAGCTGGAATCCGGCAAGACCGGCATTTGTTGGTACACCTCAGCCATTGCTTGCCGCCCAAGCTGCACCTGCTGTTCCTTCGTCATTCCGACCGACCCGGGATCAGGCAGTTGCGGAGCAACGGTCGGTGTCGCCGCCCAGCCCGGTTCGGACAGAACCAGAGCGAGTAATAAAGCCAAGCCTTTAAATTGAAAAGACCGCTGGTTCATACCTGCCCCTCGGGAAAACTGAATCACTCGAAAGTTTGGACCGCCCCAATAATAGATTCCTGCCGCCCTGAGATGCGAATGAGAATGCGCAGGATGTCCTTTCGACCTTCCAGTCCCCCAAAAAGGTCGTTTCATTTTCTCCGGGCTGCTTTTCTGTTTCCTTCGAGGGTCCAGCCGCGGGGGGCCTTGCCATAGAATCCTGGTGTTCCGCGTTTCCTTGCTAATTCATCGATACTGAAAGCCAGTCGGCGGACAGTTAGAGGAACCGTCACACTTCGCGGGCACGCCTAGGTTGCCTCCCCTCGATGCGGAGAGCCAGGCAATTGTCCCCGGTCAATAGGTCAGAAATTCTCTATCTGCCAAACATTCTTAGCGCCGCTGTCCTCCGTTATGGCCAGCGATCGCCCGTCAGGTGACGGAATTGCAGAATAAACCTCATTGCGGGAATGCAGCAGTACCGAAGCTCTGCCATCGAGCGTGACGTTCAACAGCGTACTATCCCCTTCGTGACTATGTGAAGTGGTGAAAAGACTCTTCCCATCTGCTGACCAGTCTGCCCCCATCAGTCCGCTCCATCCTTCTACAACCAAATCACGCGTTTTGCTCGTGGAGGTGTCTCGGAGTTGGATCGTTCCTTGGTTGGGATGACGAACGATAACCGCTAGTTGCGAACCATCCGGGGACAAGCTCCAATCGATCGGGGAATCGATTTGCGGGGGATCTGTACTTTTCCCACTCTTCACGTCGAACCGGTACGTTTCTACTGTATTTCCCTTGGTCACGCTGTAGAGGCAAAGCCTGGATGGCAAGCGTGCACATTGCAGGTTCCAGATGCGGGCGTCTTTAAGGACCAAGCGAGGAGTTCCGCCATCTGTCGGAATGGCGAAAATGGAAGAGGGAGTTTCGGGGCTGGCGGACCTAGGGGTCGAAATATACAAGATCTCCGAGCCGTCGGGCGTTACTCTAAATGCTGAGAGCTGCCCTGCGCTAACCACCAGACTTTCTGCCAAGGGCTGATCGGCGGTGTGTTTGAACATCTCTGAAGTACCGTTTCGATCGGAAAATAAAAGGACTGCCTTGCTATCGGGTGTCCAGGACCACGCGAGGCTTACACTCTCATCGAGCGTTAAGCGCGTGTGCGCAAGCAACTTTGTGCCGTCTTCCGCCAGCGTGCCGATGTAAATACTAGGCAACGAATTCGCCCTTAGGAAGATGAGTGCTTTTCCGTCAGCGCTCCCGGTGATTCGGGAAATGGAACCATGTTCTGTGGTGGCAATGTGTCTGGGGGGCTCAGGAACCTTTCCAGTACGCGGCAACGTCGCCGTCCACAGGCTTGAGTGTCCAGCAAGGGCGTAAATGAGGCGACCATCGGGTAGCCACCGCAGCGCAATAATCAAGCGTCTGTCTGAAACGAGGATCTCGGCTCTGGCGTTCTGCCATTCATTGACCTCAATGGAATTCGTCGACATGTTGTACGCCCAACTCGACCTCAGGTAGGCGATTCGTTTGCCGTCGGGAGACCACGTCGGCGCTCCCACCTCCGAGCCATCCGAATTATCAGCAGCAACCTTTACCGGATCTGTTCCATCGGAACGCATGACCCACTCTTCTCGGCCCCACAGACCGTCATAGGTTAAGGCACCGCGCCGGAACGCAATGTGAGATCCATCCGGGGACACCGATCCTCCCGAAGCGTCATCTGCCACTTGACGAGGCGAGCCTCCAAATATCGAGATACTCCACAGGCTGGCCTTCCCGGGCTGTTCCTCACGCGAGACAAGTAAATGAGATCCGTCGGGAAACCAGTCATCCACGCGGGCCGAGAAGTTCGGCGGCAAGGGCAAAGGATGGGCTTCGCCCGTGCGAATCTGCTTCAGGTAGAAGCCGGAATTGTCTGCGTAGGCGAGGTACTTGCCGTCTGGGGAGATGGCCGCGCTGCTGACGCTATTTTCTGATGAATTCGAGGTTAGCTTACGTTCAATGAGCTCCCCGGGCCGCGATGGCCGCCATGCTGTCCACGCGACGATTGAAACTACTATCGGTGCGAGGCAGACGGTGATAAGCCAATGAGTCGCGAAAAATGACTTGTTTTGCTGCGGGGCGGCCGTGATTCCGATTGCGCTGGTAGAGGACCCACCGTCGACAGGAGCGATGAAGCGGTACCCTCGTCGAGCGACTGTCTCAACGAAGACGGGCTTTTCCGCCGATTCGCCCAGCGCAACGCGCAACCTCTTGATCGCGGCATTCAAGCTGTGATCGAAGTCGACGAACGTGTCCGCCGGCCAGAGCTTGTTGCGCAATTCTTCTCGGGTTACCACATCTCCCGGTCGCTCAAGCAGCGCTGCCAATATCTGAAAGGGCTGTTCTTGGAGCCTGACCTTCTGTCCCCGCTGGCGCAGTTCCCCTGCTTGGAGATTCACTTCGAAGGTGCTGAATCGGATAGTACGTGCTGAGGGATTGGCGGACAACGCAGTCTCCCATCCGCCGAAGTCTAGCACGTTCAAGGGGCCACTTTCTCACCGGCGATCCCGCCCCGTTCGTCAAGTGCGGCGGAACTTCCGGAGCGCGCTCTAAAACGGCAGTTTCATTTCTTCCAGCTGCTTTTCTGTTTCCTTCGAGGGTTCGAGGTATTTTTGTGTGGTCGCAAGCGACTCGTGGCCTAGCCATTCTTGCACCCCAGCTCCGAGCGTCGTAAAAAAAAGGCGGTGCTCCCGCCAGGATGCACCGCTCTTCTCGTGGCTTCACGCTCACAGCGAAGCGGCGATTTTGCGATATTCCTCTTCGGTAAAGGCTTTCATGGTTTGGGTGGTCACGTTGCCCAGCGCTATCGTGGCCAGCATGAATTTCGCGCTCGCCTCATCATTGGGAAATTCTGAGATGATGATGGCGTCGTACTTTCCCATGGTCAAATACCAGGCGTGAATCTTTCCTCCCGCTTTCTCTGCAGCCTTCTTGGCAGCGTCGAGCCGCGCCGGGCTTTCCTTCATTTTTGCGGCTCCTTGTTGGGTGTAGCGGATTAGCGTAATGAAGTGCGACATACGGCGTTCCTCCTGATCGAGACTGAGACCTAACCGGAATTTCCTTGTTGGTCAATCGCGATATTACGCTTTGATGGACTTGCCTACACTTCCGCCATAGCATCCTTGCGCATGATCGGCCAAACGATTTCGCACTACCGCATCATCGAGAAGCTCGGCGGTGGCGGGATGGGTGTCGTCTACAAGGCTGAGGACAACGAACTCGGTCGCTTTGTCGCCCTGAAGTTTTTACCTCCCGATGTGGCCGGAGATACGCAGGCGCTCGAACGCTTCCGCCGTGAAGCCCGCGCAGCCTCAGCTCTGAATCACCCTAACATCTGCACCATCCACGAGATTGGAAAGCACGACGGCCAGTCGTTCATCGTCATGAAATTTTCTGGACGGCGTGACGCTTAAGCACCGCATCGCCGGCCGTCCACTCGAAACGGAAGCCCTTCTCCCCATCGCCATTGACACTGCCGAGGCGCTGGATGCGGCCACGCCAAGGGGACCGTCCACCGCGACATCAAGCCAGCGAATATCTTTGTGACCGAACGAGGGCACGACAAAATTCTGGACTTTGGACTGGCGAAAGTGACGCCCGCTGCCAGTTCTTCCAAGCTTGAGCGCATTGCGTGAACAAACGGGGCGGGGCAAAAACAGAGCGCCTCGCTCTAGTTTGAAGCGAGGCGCTCAGGTAGGGGTTGGTTGGGGTTGGTTGTTTTCGGTCTAGTTCACCGTACTGGCGACCGAGGAGAATACATTGTTGGCATTCCCTCCGACTAGGCGAATTGTGCCAACAACGATTACGAGAATGACAGCCAACATCACTGCATATTCCGCGATGTCCTGTCCTTCCTGATTGTTCCATAGAGATCGAGCGAACTCCGTCATTTGATCCTCCTATTTGGGGACACAGAATCCAGGAGGTCGCGCACCAACACGACGGGAGCAAGGAAAAGCAAAAAAGCGGTTCCAGCCTTCTAGGGTCTGATTGGGATTGTGCCGTCCGGTCTCCGGAAAGTCAATCGGTGTTTTGGCCAGTCGGCCAGGTGATATCCGGTACGTCCGACCCACACCAAAGTACCCCCGTCGGAATACCGACCTGAAGCCCCATCCACGTCGCCATTTTCTCGCCGGTCAACTCCTTTTGTGAACATTTTCAGAGGTGACAACGTATGTTTGGTAGACCGTACAACTCAAGGCCGGAGGAATCTTTGAAGCACCAACTCGCAACTTTTCTCATGATTCTGTGCCTGCTCACGCTATCGATTGGCGCCATGACCCAAGCTCCCCGCCAGGCCGGTACAACTAACGATACCTCTCCCCAGACGATTTTTAAAACGATCTCGTCGCTCGATAAGCAGGTTTTCGATGCAGTCGATCGCTGTGACATGAAAACAGAGGCGTCGTTTTGGGCTGAAGACGCGGAGTTCTACCATGACAAGAACGGTCTTTTGGTAGGGGGGCCGCAAATTGTGGAGGCGATCAAGAACAACCTCTGTGGAAAAGTAAAGCGGGAGCTAGTGCCCGGAACACTTGAAGTCTACCCGTTGGCGGGGTACGGCGCGGTTGAGATTGGAGTTCATCGATTCCTTCACCCCTGGGAACAGGACCATGGCGCTGTCGGTGAAGCGAAGTTCATTCATATATGGCAGCACAAAGATGGCATGTGGAAGATCACGCGAGTCATAAGTATCGACCATCATGAAGCCAAGTAGGTCACTTGCATTGGCCAATCGTTGAAAATGCGTGCATGACTGTCGATCAGGCGATTACCCTCATTGTAGGCTGATTCACCTCCCGCTCTAAGGCCACGCGCTGCCCGGTAGTTCAAACGACGCATACAAGTCGCGCAACCCTGATACAAGCACTCCCGCGCCCATTATTACCATCGCCCAGCGCATTGCCGGAAAGACCGCTATTGGAGATAGCGACAGCCGCGTGGGAGCACTCCACCAGTCCCACAAGTTGGGCAGTAGGTACGCAAGCATCGCACCATAGAGAATACCCATGACTGCGTGCATGATTCGTTCTCCCGGATAGAGGCCGCCAAGAGACTTGCGCACCCAGTCTTCCACTACAAAATCCCCCAGGGTCAGCACTATTTCAGCGAGTAGCAGAACTGCGAGCGCAATGGCCCAAGCTCCCCGCCACGCGATCCATGGTAGCGTGCTGAATAGAACGGCATACACGAAATCGCGCAGAGCATGTAATTCCAATTCCGATCGCGCTCGTCTTCCCATGGCGGGAAGTCGCGCCCGCCACTCGTAATAATAGAGAGTGTCTGCACCGCCCAGGATGGCCAAGGAGCATAGTAAATACAGAGCTGTACGCATGGGCAACTCCGCCCGTTGTGTTTCGCTGATTGCTGCCATTGTAGACTGCAATCGACCATGCCCAAATCTTACTTACCCCTGATTGACAACCAGGCGGTAGCGCTCAGAATCCGGGTCAGTGAGTGCTATGGCGATTATCATCAACCGACCAGCCCTCTTAGATTCCCGAGTTGCTGACAATACGCAAACCTCCCGAAATCTAATGATGGAGCGTCACTGCGAGCCGCGCGAGTGGCATAAAATATATGGCTCCATGTCCACAAAATCCAATGCGTTAACCGTCTTCCTTCTGGTTCCGCTACTCACAACCTGCATCACGGCCCAAACTCCCGAAGCTTCCGGGCCGTCAAACTATGACATCGCTGCTTTCCCCAACATCATGGTTCCCATGCGCGATGAGGTGCGCCTCGCAACGAATGTGTATCGTCCGGCGCAGAACGGGAAAGTTGTGGAAGGCAAGTTTCCTGTAATCCTGGAGCGCACGCCGTATGGTAAAGACAACGATGTCTACTACGCGAACCACTGGGTCAAACAAGGGTATGTGGTCATACTGCAAGATGTGCGGGGCCGATTCGGTTCGGAAGGAGTCTGGCGATTTTTTCGCGACGATATTAATGATGGCTACGACACCGCCAAGTGGATCGACTCGCAGCCCTGGTGTAGTTGTGCCATTGGAACTGTCGGAGGATCGTATCCCGGTGGAACACAGCATGCGCTTGCGCTATCCAATCCGCCCTCTTTAAAAGCGATGATCCCAGCCTATGCAACCTCTGACGCAGGACGCGTCGGACTGCGCCATAACGGCGCTTTCGAGCTGCGCTGGCTGAATTGGATTTTTAACCTTTTCGAGCCCGAGGGGGACCGTGACGGAGCGAAGAATAAACAGGCAATGGCGAAACTTGGAGAGCAAGTGCGCGAATATGTAAGAGGTTTGCCACTGCGCCCTGGCACGACACCGCTTCGCCTCGTCCCCAGTTATGAGCATTGGCTCATCGAGGCCATGTCTCATGGCGACAATGATGCATATTGGAAAGACGTCGGCATGGACGTGGTCGATCACGTTGCTGAATACAAGGACATCCCTGTCTACCATCTCACCGGCTGGTTCGACTCCAACTTGCAGGGCACGAGTTTGAATTGGATCGCGCTGAGCAAGACGAAGCACAACCAGAAGTTGATCATCGGACCGTGGTGGCATGGCGGAGCAAGTCGTACCACCGCCGGAGAAGCTGAGTTTGGCCCCTCGGCCAGTATCGATCCTGACCAGCTCACTTCGCATTGGTTCGACCACTGGCTTAAGGGTGTCGACAATGGGGTTGATCGTGAGGCCCCTGTCCGCATCTTTGTCATGGGCGGAGGCGATGGACATAAGACCGGCGAGGGACGCATCTTCGTTGGCGGCCACTGGCGCGATGAGTCGGATTGGCCGCTCAAACGCGCCATACAGACCTCATACTACTTGCACTCGAATGGAGTGCTCTCCACCGAAAAGCCTTCGAACGAACCTCCCAACAGCTACGAGTTCGACCCAACCCATCCTATTCCGACCATCGGAGGCAACATTGCGGCACATTACGGCCCGGCGTCGCACCACAACACTATCGAGCGTGCAGGTGATTCGGAAAACCTGATGGAACAAGGACCTTACGACCAACGCTGCCGCGCCGAACTCTGGAACTGCGACGACACGCGCCCGCTCTCCGCCAGAAAGGATGTGCTCGTTTTCGAGACGGAGCCCCTCAAGGAAGATGTCGAGGTCACAGGACCCCTATTGATGAAGCTCTGGGCGTCGTCCAGCGCACCCGACACAGACTTCACTGCCAAATTGGTGGACGTTTATCCACCAAGTAGGGACTTTTCTGCGGGATTCGACCTGGGTGTTCAGGACGGGATCATTCGAGCACGCTATCGCAATTCACTGGAACACTCAGAACTCATGAAGGCTGGAGAGGTCTATCAAATTTCTATAGACATGTACCCGACCGCAATGATCTTCAAGAAAGGTCACCGCATCCGCCTCGACATCTCCAGTAGCAATTTCCCGCGTTTTGACGTTAATCCAAACACAGGCGAGCCGCTCAACGACAATCGCCGGTCCGCCACCGCTGTGAACACGATTTACCACGATGACCGGCATCCGTCGCAGATCGTGCTCCCAATCGTCCCGGCTGTATAGAACCGGATCACGAGCAACCCGGACGTTAATGTCAACGGACGTAACCCGGCGATTACAACAACTACGATCCCTCCCCAGGCACCTTCCCGCTGGGTAGGTGTTGGTGTAATGGCGATTGTTACTCTTGTGCCATGAACCCACCCCGTTGTGCCATTTGATGCGCCCTTGAACTGAGGTCTAATCGCTATAACGCGACCCCGAGAAGTCGAGTCCTTCCCTTAGCTCATTTCATTTTTCTTTGGCATCAGGAGGAGACCGTGCATTTCGTCACAATGGCACATCAGTTAGCGTGGATGGAACATCCAGCGATCTGGCTATGTGAATCCTGCGCAATCCTGTGGCTCGTGTTGCGTGTGGTTCGATCTCCGTTGGTTCGGACCGGTGTTCTGCTAATGCTCTGCGGACTGGGTATGAATGCCTTGGTAACGGACTCCAATGCAGGGTCGATGCCCGTGGTCGGAATGCCGTCCACGGTGCGTCCAGCAAGCCCGATGTGGCAGGGTGCTACGTCTCAAACGCGGATGCCACTACTGGCAGATCAAGCGCGGCTCGGGCTGTTTAGCATCGGCGACATCGCTATGCTCGGCGGGGCTATTCTGATTGTGACGATTTGCTTACGTCGGACACTTGAACGGGCCCGGCAGGAGGTTCGCATCGGGTAAACCTCGGTCGCCGCGACTGTTGAACCAGACGGCGGTGGCTCACCATTAAACCTCGAAGTCAGATGTGGTAATTTCTACGATAGGAAAACCGACGCGGCAAACAAACTACAAGATGGCGCTAATTGTAAAGTTATTTGGCGGTACACACAAAGGTAAATCCGGAGTAGTCCGGGACATCAAACAGGCAAGACAGGTCACGTTTCCATCACCGTTGTGCAGTCAGATGGAGTGAAATTAAAGACACTCGCCAAGAACGTTGCGATTGTTTAGGCATCAAGAACATTGAAGCTTCAACGTGGATAGGCGAGGTATTCATCGGTTGCCACTGCATGAGGACCCCGTGAGAAGGCGATCCCCTGTCCAACACCTGATAGCGGGCTTTTGTTTTTGCATCGCTGTCATCTCGCCCGCTTTCGTCACAGCGCAAGATCGCAAGAATCTGGAGAACGATCTTCAAATAACCTATCAGCACAAGCTTCTTTCCTTGAGAAATCCTTACTTCGGATCTAGGCTGCACTTCGATTCCTCCGGCACATTGGTTGGCAAGGCAGTGGCGGGCCCCATGGTCAACATGTGGCCTCCTGCAGGTAGAGAAGCTTGCCTTAGCTCCAGACCACTTGGAGATTGATGGCAAGCGAGTCATCCTTGCTCTTCGAGCGGGAGATTCTTCGCTTCCTTCGGACGTACAAGCTACTCCACTCGTCACTGGGGACGGAGTTCGCGTTTTCGTGGAGATGTTGGCCTTGGATGTTTCGCAGGTAAACAGGGTCTTGTCACAAGTGTTTCAAGGCGGCCAATTGCTGGAGAGGGTGGCTGCATATTGGAAACCAAAGACGACTGACTTGAAAGCCTTTCGGGCCAGCACTCCGAACGCCATTATTGCGGAACTGGAGGGGAGTCGGCCCGTGTATCTGGCGAATCCTGGCGTGGTGGACCCGCCCAAACCGACCCATACGGCAGATCCCGTCTACTCGGAAACCGCACGACAAGACAAACTTCACGGCACGACAGTTCTATTGATTGCTGTGAATGAAAAAGGGTTTCCCGAAGTACTCTAGAGACAACCCGAGGACTTGGTGAAGGATTGGATACTCAAGCGCTTGCGCTTGTAGCTGGCTGGAGATTTGAGCCAGCAAAGAAGAACGGCCAACCTGTTGCAGTGCTGATCAATGGACAAGTGACCTTTCGGCTTCAGTGACGACATCCGTTAATCGAATGCTCTCCTTCAGTTAGGGCCGAAAACAGATGGTGTTTACATACTTGCCATTGTCCGATACTGTCAATTGTCGAGAACACGTTAACGGTTTTTCCCGCTAAATTGTTGACCGAAATATTACAACGGCACTATAAAGAGCGCGCCTTTACCCGCTGTGCGATCATGCTCATCACAGATGCGAAAGCTCTTGGCTCTTCCGAAGTGGACCGCAACTCGGCGCTAAAGCACTCTCCCCAACCTTCGAGCAGGAAGAACATTGGTCCCAACACGCCTGAGACCCGAGCAGTCGTGTTGGCAATGCTGAGTCGGAAGGTGGCTTAGATTTCTCAGCTTGCCACTTCAAGGAATCACGACTAGAGGCAGTTCGATGAAACTCGCCTCCTGTGGTGAGTGGTAGATCCTCTGCACTGCTTTTCGGTAGTCTCCCGGCCTTGCCCAGAAGATGCTGGTTACGAATGTCTGCGGATTGCGGTCATAGAGCGGAAACCAGCTCGATTGAATCTGTACCATGACCCGGTGCCCTGGCAGGAAGACGTGGTTCGCCGTGGGTAGCGCAAAGTGATATAGCAGTGGCTTGTCAGCGGCGATCGGTTTCGCAGTTTCCAGGCTATCTCGATAGCGGCCACGGAAGATATCGGCCGACACCATTAGTTGATAACCACCCATGGCCGCCTGACCCGCCACTTCGTCAGAATAAACATCAATCAGCTTGACTACCCAATCGGAGTCGGTGCCGCTCGTGGAGGCAATGAGATTCGCGACTGGTTGCCCGCTGATCTTCAGGGGAGCGGTCAAGACATCGGAAACGAACGCGACAACATCCGGACGGCCGGACGCTTCACGTTGGTCGTCCACTAGCCATTCCGCCCAGGTGTAGCCGGTGTCATAGCCGACGGGCTGAATGGGGCGCGCCCGGAAGGGCACCGGCTTGGCCGGGTCCGAGATGTATTCATCAAATGCCGTGTCCCCGGACCTCGGTGCGGCGAAGCTCAGCTTCAGGCCTGCGCTGAGGTATAGAGGTTTGGAGTGAATTGCGCATCCGCTTGCACAGCCCGCCGGCCATGCGGGGAGGCGCTCCCATGCATTCGTTCCGGTTTCAAACGCGCTGACAGGCGGAACGTCGCTCGGGGGCGCATCATTCTTGAGGTAATAATCCAAAAACGGCCGGAGGATCTTTTGGCGGAAGTAAAGTGCCGTGTCGCTGTTGAATTTTAGAGCGCCCAGAGTGCTGCCGTCTTCGATTTCCTGGCCATGATGCCAGGGGCCCATCACCAGAAATACCTTGTCGTTATTTGTGTCCTTCGGCTTTAACGCTTTGTAAACGGCGATGGCCCCATAGATATCTTCCTGGTCCCAGAGACTATGCACCAGCATTACTGGCACTTTTAGCGGTTGCGCTCCCAGTATCTGATCGACGGCCTGATCGCGCCAGAATGCATCGTAACTGGGATGATCAAGAATCTTCCGCCAGAAGCCGATCTGCTCAAGCCCACGCCTGCGCCCGAGCTCACCTGCTGATCCCGCCTGCATGAACATGTCATAGTCGTCATAGTAGCTTGTCCACCACTTGGCCTCGTTCTTGCGAGTGGCTACCTGTTCATAGATGTATGGCAGGTTCTGCTGGCGGAAAGCGCCGTTGTGGAACCAGTCGTCGCCCATCCAGCCGTCTACCATGGGGTTCATTGGCACCGAAACTTTGAGCGCCGGGTGTGGATTAACCAGAGCCATCAACGGTAGAAAACCGTCGTAGGAGATGCCGAGGATACCGACCTTGCCGTTGCTTTCAGGGATATTTTTCACCAGCCAATCGATGGTGTCGTAAGTATCGGTGGCGTGATCAACAGCCGTCGGATTCTGCGGTCCGTGCAGCGGGCGGTTCATAACGTAATCACCTTCGGAGCGATATTTGCCGCGCACATCCTGCACCACGCGAATGTAGCCACCTTCGACGATCACCTCCGTGGCATTATCGTAGCCATTCAGGTTCGGGCCGAGGTGAGCGCTTGGAGCTGCATCCCTCTTTTCTCCGCCACGCGGGTCGTGGCTGGTCAAATCATTGGCGTTATAGGGCGTGCGCGTGAGGAGGATCGGAGCGTCCTTGGCGTTCTTCGGCGCGAGGATGACCGTGTACAGTTTCACGCCGTCCCGCATCGGGATCATCACCTCGCGACGGACGTAGTCGAAGCTGTCGGTCTTGGGTTCGAATTTAGCTGGCGTTTCGCTTGGTAGGGCAGGATATTGCGACGTCACGACAGTCTGCGCCACCGAGGGTTCGGCTAAGAACAAAGCAGCGGAGAGCATGCATAGAGAGCTCACAATGCCAAGGAGGCAATTTATATTCCGCGCACTGGGCAGGGCAGAGCCAACAAATCGTTCCAACTTTCCCATGGAATCACCTCGTGCCACCACGAGTGTACTGGCGAAAAGTCTAGGGGACAACTTGGGGCACTTCGGTGGTTTTCCCCCGCATCTTTAGTATGCAAGTTCACGAGTTCGGGATATTTGCGAGCAACGGGCCCCACGATTTTTTACGATGTCATACCCTGCGATTTAAAACCCTGGTGGACTGCTCGCTGGCCACGCCGAAGCTGCGTTCCAGAGCCAGGCCAGCACTCCCCAACGTGCCTTCGTCAAACAGCCGCCCAATCAGGGTCACGCCGTGCGGGACACGGCGCGGCGGTGAAAACTTTGGAAGCGGATTGTTTGGATCCGGCGCCCAGTCGCTGCGCGCTTCCGACACGTGAACGAAACCGGCACGCAGGGTGAGTGAAGGATGGCCGGTGAAGTTGGTGATGGTCAGCATCTCATCGCGCAGTGAAGGCACCAGAAGCAGATCCACTTGCGAGAAGACACGAGCCATCTCGATTGGCCACCTTTCGCCGCAAACGGTCACTCTGCACGAAGTCCACAGCCGAAAGGAACCGTGACTGGCGAAACAGGTTGGGCCACGCATCAGGCACTTGGACTCTGAGTTGGTCGACACGGTGGCTCAGTGTCAGATCTTCGAACGCCGCAGCCGACTCAGCAAACAGGATTACATCGAGAGAGTCATAAGGCCAGTCCGGTATCGCCACTTCAACCGCGACCATGCCGACTTTCTTGACCGTCTCCAGAGCGGCGCGATCAACCTCGGTTGCAGGGTTGGTCTCCAGCCATGCCGGAAAGTAGCCAACCCGCAGACCTGTCACCGGTACGTTCGCATCGAAGTCAAGCTTGCTGGGTACGCTGGAGAGGTCGCCGGCGTCAGGACCGGAAATGGCATGCAAGACCAGTATGGCGTCTTCCACGGTGCGGGTCATGGGACCCAGCTTATCGAGCGACCAGCAAAGCGTCATGGCGCCGGTACGCGGTACGCGACCATAGGTGGGCCGCAATCCGGTGATCCCGCACCGCATGCTGGGAGCGACGATGCTGCCGCCGGTCTCGCTGCCGACAGCAAAGCCAACCAACCCAGCTGCGGTGGCGGCACCGGGACCGGCGCTCGAGCCGGACGCTCCTTCCTCCAGGAGCCAGGGATTCATGGTTTGTCCGCCGAACCATATATCATTGAGCGCCAGCGCACCCAAACTCAACTTAGCTACCAGCACGGCACCGGCCCCGTGCAGACGTTTGACTACAGTCGCATCCGCAGCAGGAACACGGTTCCTGAAGGGCTCGGCACCGTAGGTGGTGGCAATGCCCGCGGTATCGAGAAGGTCCTTAGCCCCCCATGGGATGCCATGCAACGGCCCGCGATACTTGCCAGCAGCAATTTCCTGATCAGCCTTCCTCGCCTGCGCGAGCGCCAGTTCATCGGTCAGTGTGATCACGCATCGCAAGTTGGGATCGAATCTCTTCAAGCGTGCGAGATAGATTTTTGTCAGCCGCTCGGAGCTTAGTTGACGCTTTTCGATCCAGCGCGCCAGGTGAGTCACCGGTGCGAATGCGATGTCCTTTTCGGTGGAAGGCAGTGCTCCCGGATCAACTTTGCTCCCGATAAATCGATCTCGTTGTGGGCCGGCCTTCTCACCGGGCAACACCGGATCCCAGCGCGAATAGGGAGCGAGCGTCGGCTCGATTTCCACTTTGCGGGGCCCGATGCGTCGCTCGTAGAGTGGCGCAATCGCGCTACGCCAGTTACCCACGGCTTCCGACCGCTCGGCTGCAGTCAACTGCACCTGCATTAGCTTTTCTGCCTCGGCAAAGGTGGACGTCGTCACTTCCGGTCCAACCGGCGGCGCAGTCCCGAACGCGGGGGGCGCCCCGGGTGGTGGCGCTGAGGTTTGCTGAGCATGACTGGAAAACGCAAGCGCCGCCCCCCCGAGGCTGATCGATGCCTGCGACAGAAACTGCCTACGCGATTTCGACATTCAATTTCTCCGCCGCAGATTATAGCTTTATTCGCTGGACCGGTCGGCCGATGAAAGCCTACCGGATGCTTCAGCGCGCGATCCTGCGCCCCAAAAGCCTGTAGGCGATATTAGGCAACCACCTGATACTCGCTCTGAACCAGACCGCTGGTATAGTGCCGAGTGGCCATATGACGGAGCTGAATGTCGCGCGGCAGGGTGCCGAACAGCGGAATTCCCTCGCCAATGAGCACCGGCACGCGAGTGATCACGAGGCGTTGAATTAGCCCTGCACGCAGGAACCCTTGAATCGTGATCCCACCATCGACGTAGAGGTGGTGAGCACCGCTGGCAGCAAGCTGCGAAACGATCTCAGCCGGAGGTCCGGCCATCTGTTCCACCACGCCTCCGGCCCCGGACAGGTCGACGGAGCGACTACTCAGGACCACCACGCGTTTGCCACCATAGGGCCAGTTTTCCATAGCCAGAACCGTTTCGAAGGTCTTGCGACCTATCACAATCGCGTCGACTGTTGCTACGAACTCGTTGTAACCGTGGGGTTCGCCGCCGTCGGGCGGCAGAAAGTCAAGGTGACCGTTCGGGCGCGCGATGAAGCCGTCGACGCTGGTGCCGACAAAGACAGAAACCGTCATCGTAGACTCCTCACTGTGACCGCCTGACTCTGGCTTATACTGACAAACCGCTCCCGGTCAGCATGATGAAGTATCTTGCCAGCGGTCCAGTCGTAGCGTGATCGTACCCTCACCCTGACGTCGTGGGCGATACGTGATGTAAGCAGACGAAATGAGAAGGCCGGTCTCCGGCGGAATGCGATACGCTCCCAAGTTATCGACGCGCTCGAGGACGCAAGAGATACAAGAGATAAAGGAAACCGGCAATGAAGAAGAATAGCACCGCAACGGTAGATAAGATCGAAATGTTCGGATTCAGCTGGAAATCGAAAAGCGTTCCGCCGCCGAGTGCAGCCCCCCTGGTCGTAGTCGCACCGCCAAGTCTTGATCTTCTCCCCGCGCGTTTGCAAAGGGATCCCCGGAAACATCGCCTATGCCGTGAGCCTGAACGTAATGAGCAGCCGAAGGATGAAACCCAAATTCGCCTAGCGCTTCGGGGCTCGGCCATCGCTTTGCAGCCGCTGTGCCTCGACTTCTTCGCGGCGCACCTTCTCTTCTTCTTCTCCCAATACTGTGTACACATTGCCCAGAAATTTGTGCGCATTCACCAATTGCGCCTCCAGCTTCACGGCTCTTGCAGAAGAGGCATAGCCTCCTGGGTCGATCTTGCAAGGCAAGCATCTTAACTCCTTGACTGGCTCGGCGAGACTATCTGGCTTTGAGCAAAGGCTCTGGGGATGAACACTTCATCTCTTAAATCGTGGCACTTACCGTAGTTGCGGTACAGAATTTCATAGGGTAGTAGGTGGTACAAATCTGTTTTTCGGAATCACGCCTGGTTGTCCCGCTCGGAACAGAATGAAAACATTGATTGTTACTAAAGTTTGTTTATGGAGTGACAGTTGCTGTCTGTTGATGTTTTGTATCTTGGATTCTGCAGTTTTTCATCTAATCGGACTCATTAGACCGAAAGACTTCGTTTTCAGGAGAAAACATAATGCGCAGAGCACTGGTTGTGAGTTTCCGCCGGTCTGGCGGCGCGCGGTTTACCTCGGTACTGGCGGTTATGCTACTGCTATCCGCCACGTTGATAGCACAGACGACGGTCAGCACGGGTAGCATTGTCGGAGCAGTAACCGACCCGCAAGGCGCGGTCATCGATGGGGCCCGAGTGACGGTCACCAATTTGGGGACAGGTCAGGTCGTTGAGCTCACCACCAATTCAGCAGGCGCGTACAACTCCGGCGCCCTGGCTCCCGGTAGTTATAGGGTGCAAGTTTCGTCCAGAGGCTTTAAGGCCGCCGTCATTCCGGTCACTGTCCAGGTAGGCAATACAGCAACGGCCAATTCAAGGCTGGAGGTGGGGCAAGAGAGCCAGACAGTGGAAGTCTCGGCTTCCGAAGTGCTGGTCAACACCTCACAGTCCACTGTGCAAGGTGTTGTAACTGCAGAACAGATAGATAACCTGCCGATCAATGGGCGAAACTTCCTTGATCTGGCCCAGCTTGAGCCCGGTGTGCAGATCCAGGACGGCCAGAACTTCGACCCGACCAAGGCGGGTTTCTCCTCGATTTCCTTCGGCGGCCGCTTTGGCCGTACGGCGCGAATCAATGTGGATGGTATCGACATCAGCGATGAGACTGTCGGCACGACGACCTCGAACATTCCGGCAAGCGCGATTGCTGAGTTCCAGCTCAGCCAATCGTCCTTGGACCTGTCGCAAGACCTGACTTCCTCCGGCGCGGTCAATGTGACCACGCGCTCGGGGACCAATTCCGTGCATGGTGAAGCCTTTGGGCTGTTTCGCGACGCCAGTGTGGGCGGAGCCTCTTCTCCCGGCGGCGCTAATCTTCCGACGCAGCGTTCGCAATTCGGCGGACGAGTGGGCGGTCCCATCATCAAGGATAAGTTTTTCTTCCTCCTCGACGGCGAGCGCACCAAGCAGGATTCCCTGGCTCCAGTACTTTTCACGGCGCCCTTTGATGTTCTGAATGGCGGCTTCAGCCAGGCGTTTCGTGAGAGCAATCTGCTGGCCAAGGCGGACTACAATCTCGGCCACAATGCCCACGCCTTTTATCGTTACACTTACTTTGCGAACTTCCTGCCAGCCAGCTTTGGCTTTGGCTATTCTGTTTATGCCAACAAGGACTACACCCGCGTTCATGCGGTAGGACTGGATTTCAATACTGGCAGCTTTACTCACAGTGTTCGCTTCTCTTACCTGAAGTTCCAGAACCAGATCGCGGACATCACCACCGGAAGCAGCTTGCCCTTTGCCAACACCGGCGTAGAAATCAACGGTTCAGGGAGCGGCCTGTATGTGGGCCCGAATCTCCTGGCGCCGCAAAGCACGCCGCAATCGAACCGTCAGATAAAGTACGATGGCAGTAAGTCCGTCCATAACCACATTCTTCGGTATGGCATCTCGTACAATCGTATCCAAGGCGGTGGTTTCGCCAGTTTCTTTGGAGTGGCGCCGCGCGTCTCCTTCCAAGTCACGCCTGCTAACATTGCCTTTGCTGCCGGCGGGCCGTTCCCTGGAGGGTCTGCCAATCCTCTGAACTATCCCACCTCGAGAGTCCGGTACGGCAACGGGTTGGGTTTCAGCACGGAGCTACCCGCTCTCGGTTTCCCTGCGGGTGGATTGGGACCCGATAATCGCCTGGGCATATACATTGGCGATAATTGGAGGGTAAAACCCAACTTCACTCTGAGCTTTGGCCTGCGCTATGATCACGATACGGGCCGCACCGACAGCGATCTTCCCGCGATTCCGGAACTAAATGCGGCGTTTCCGGGATTTGGCAATCCGGTGAAAAATCCAGACAAGAATATCGCGCCGCAATTTGGTTTCGCGTGGGATCCAAGCGGCAAGGGCACTACGGTCATCCGTGGCGGAGTCGGGCTGTTCTACGAGAACATCATCTATAACAACGTCTTGTTTGATCGCCCACTGCGTCTGCAAACCGGAGCCTTCCTGCAGGATCCCTACGCTTGTGGGGCGGCCGGGTACACTGGCACCCCGGCGGCCGTGCCGGTTCAAGGTGGTACCATCACTCCCGATGCAACTTCTTGTGGCAATACCCTGCGTATCGGGGATGCTATTCCCGGCATTCTCGCCTTCTCGAGCCAGTTTAAAGCTGGCAATCCCCTAGATCTGAAAGCTCACAATCCCAACTACATCGGCGATAATCTCGCTGCCGGCTTGGGCGTGGGGCTCGGCATGATAGGGCCGAACTACAAGACGCCGGTTTCGGTTCAGATGAACATCGGCATACAGCGCGAGATTCGCGCCGGGATGGTGTTAAGCGTTGACTACTTGCGAAATGTCGAGACACGGTCGCTGCTCGGTATTGACATCAACCATGTCGGTGACGCCAAGCACATAGATATGGCAGCGGCGAACGCGGCGATAACCGCCACCAACGCGTCCAAGGGGTGCCCCGCGGGGCCGGCGGGCGTGGATTGTGCCATTGCCGCCGGAGCCGCAATGTCTGACTACGCCGATAACGGGCTGACCGCGGATACCGATTTCGGCCAAGCCTGTATTCAGGCCCTGGGTGTGCCATGCGCCTTTGGTGGCAGGAACCCGAGCCAAACTTCGGCGACCTTCCTGGAGCCGATTGGACGTTCAGTGTACAACGCCCTGCAAATGAAGTTGGTGCAAAACGTTGCCCATCCGTTCCCCGGGGTGAAGGCGCTGAACTGGCAGGCATCCTACAGCTTGTCCCGGTTCGAGAATTCCGGTGGCGCAGGGGCTACCGGTACGGCTGCGGATAACGACCAGGACTTTGTTCTGCCGACCGCCGACAACAACGTTCCTAACCGCTACTTTGGACCGGCGTTGCTGGATCGCACCAATCAGTTCTCATTCGGCGGCTATGTAGATGTGCCGGGCGGTTTCCGCATCGGTCTGACTACCCATTTCGGCAGCCCCGAGTCGGCCGCTTTGATCGTTCCAAACTCCGGCAAGGGAGATGGCGAAATTTTCCGCAGCGACTTCACCGGTGACGGAACTATTGGTGATCCGGTGCCGGGCACTCACTTTGGTAACTTCGACCGCGGCATAAACGCCGGCAACATCAACCAGGTGATCAACAACTACAACACGAACGTTGCCGGCCAGGCCACGCCTGCCGGGAAGACCCTCATCAGCAACGGCTTGATGACTTTAGCCCAACTACAGGCCCTTGGGGGCGTCGCACAGCCTATCGCCACCGCGCCCGGCAACCAGGTTGACTTCACCTGGCTGAAGGCCTTGGACATGAGAGTGGCGTGGAGATACACCTTCAAAGAGAGGTTCACACTCGAGCCGAGTGTGGGTATCTTCAACCTGTTTAACTTCGCTAACTTCAACCTGCCACCGACCACAATGTCCGGCCTGCTCACCGGCAGTCCGGGTGCATTGAATGGCACAACCCCAACCGACAACAATGCCGGCTTCCGCGTGGGCAACGGCACGGGAGTGTACGCAGTCGGCGCTCCGCGGCAGATTGAGTGGGGCATGCGGTTAACTTTCTGATCTTATTGCTTGTAGACCCAAAGCAGTTGGCAACATTCACAAGGGTGAGGCCTAATTGGCCTCCCCCGTTTTTTCGTCTCTGGACCCGCAGTTCGATTCGAATAAAGGGATTACGAATGGGGAAGCTGAGCACCTCTGGGAAGAGCCGCAGTACGTGAAGAAGTGCGTAATTTATTTGGTAGTTAAGACCGGCTCCAGTGCTCGGTCCGCCAACTGCGCCAGAAACCACCGGCTCCGCGTCTTTCTTCGGTTTTACCAATGATCCTGCCACCTACTTGTCAAGCCCCTGCCTACCGGTTGCAGATTCGGTTGCAGACCAGTTGCCGACCAGCACGAAAGGGCCCCGACTTGGGGCCTTCTCCACGCTCGTTTCCTTCCGAAAACGCTCGACCCGCGTACACAGCGACGAATTATGAGTCCACTGCTCTAACCGCTGAGCTAAGGGCTCTTCAACAGCCTACAGGCTTGCTGCAAAGGGTATCAGTTCTGGTGTCTTGCGCGTAGTCACGGTAACTTCGCACAGTCTCTCAACCGCTGCTTGCTTGTGCTCCGGAGCAAGATGCGCATAGCGACAGGTCATCTGGATGTTTTGGTGACCCATGAACTCCTGTACAGTCCGCAGATCGACACCTTTCATAACTAACCGGCTGGCAAACGAATGACGCAGGCAGTACCAGGTGAAATCTCTGACGCCTGCTTTTTCGACCGCTGGCTCAAACCAGTGTTTATAGCCCTGCAACGGTTCGCCTTTCATGGCAACAAAACGGCGGTCCCCGAACGCTTCTGCAAACTATTGAAGGCAACCAATGCGACCGAATTTAATGGGATGTGCCGCGTTCTTCCGTTCTTCCTGCTGTGTAGTGCCACCTCGAATTCCGGTATGTGCTGCCGGTATTCAGTCGCTATTACTGCGCGGAGCCTGGATTCTTCATCGGCGCACGCCTTCAAATAATCTACTGTCGTTTTTCCTGGCGGAAACTGATTCAGGAAACGAACACGCTCGTTGTTTTCCACCTGGCGTTTCAGCGACCGGGAAGCGGGGTTTGCGCGGACTTTCTTGCTTTCGACCCCTAATCGGTAGGTCAGGGAGAGTAAAGCCTTAAATCGATTCGCCGGAGTAGACTGCGATTTAGCGGATACCCTTCCTGCTGCGATTTCCAGAAGTTGGCCCTCTCGCACCCCTATGATCCCGACGCCACCACCATGTTGCCGTGTGTATGACAACCACGGCGAGTAGAATTATCAGCACGAACCAGACGGTTTCGACCATTTGTCTCCGAGGTCCTTTTAGCCCGATCCAGTCTAGCTGAATTACGGGCATCTCCCACTACCTAAAGACGGGATATACGGCTTAAAACAGCTGTACAGAGGCGGGGCAATTAATCGTCCGTCCCGAAACGTCAGAAGACGAGGAGCAGAGACAGAGCGCACGTGCCGGGCAGGATGGTCGTAAAGGCTGCGACCATCCTGGGAGTTATCGGGTGGTGAAAGAACCGGCGTGTTAGCGGCGATCGTCTCGATCTGGATGTTCGTGACGATACTTCCAATATGCTCTCTGCTGCGCTCGGTGGAGCTTGTAGAAGGGACGATAAGCTTTATGTCTTTCAGTTCACCAGCTCCGGTACCTACCGTCTTCATTGTTATTCCATCGATGATAGTCCCTGTAATCGCGATCGTAATACCGCCGCTGGTCCCTCTCGTTCCGCTCTCTGGCATCTTGACGGCTGTCGTCCCGAAAATTGTTTCGGGCCTGGAGCCCTACTGATGCGATAAGAGCCACACCCAGCAGAAGTGATCCTAGATAATTGTAAATACAACGCATGTCGTCCTCCTTAGTCCGGGTCACCATACTGCGTCCCGGCCTACGGCGAATGTATGTTTCTGTCGTTACGAAGAATGTGCAATACAGAAAGTGTCTCATCAGCAGCATTGAGCCAAGTTCTGTAAAGTCTACCCGTCAAAAAGCGATCCTCGCCTCCGGCACATCCTAAAACCCCGGCTCTTACCTGCTGTTCACCTGCCAGTAAGACTGCCTTACGCTGCTTTCCATCTCTAAAGCAGCGATCCGTTGCTCTGCATCTTGTTGAATGTATGTTTTCAGGTATTTTCGATTCCTTCCGCGCTCACCATCTTTTTATGAGGCGAGATCAAACCAAATGATCTCTCCCACATCCGTGGCTCTTGAGTATTAGCGGGTTGAGGTGTACATTTCCGGCCTGCCGGTTAACGCGGACACGGGGAGGTCGTTATGGGAATCTTGGCGTGGATTGTGGTTGGCCTGATAGCAGGATGGCTCGCTGGCCAAGTTATGAAGGGTGGTGGCTACGGCGTAGTCGTTGACATCATCCTAGGAGTGTGTCCGAGTATTCAACCGTGAACCGCTGATTTAGATTGAAACTGACAGGTTCGATATGCCAAGTTTCAGAGCATGGGAAGAACCTACCGCGCCTATCTGCCAGAGCAAGATTTTCTGTTACCGCCGAGCCTGGGCGACTGGCTGCCGGAAGATCACTTGGCGTATTTCGTCGCCGACGTGGTGGAGCAACTGGACCTGAGTGCAATCGAGTCAGTATACGAGGAAGAAGAGCGCGGTCAACCACCGTACCATCCAGGGATGATGACCAAGATCTTGATTTATGGGTACTGTGTGGGAGTGTTTTCCTCGCGGCGGATACAGAGGAAACTGAGCGAGGATATCGGGTTTCGGGTGTTGGCAGCGGGGAACCAACCGGATTTCCGAACGATCTCGGACTTTCGGAAGCAGCATCTGGCGGCGCTGCAAGGGTTATTTGACCAAGTATTGCAGATCGCGTTGCCGGCGGGGACGATGAAGCTGGGACGGGTGGTGTTGGATGGGAGCAAAGTGAAAGCCAACGCGAGCAAACACAAGGCGATGAGTTACGGGCGGATGAAGGAAGAAGAGAAGCGATTAAAAGAAGAGGTGAAGCGGTTATTGGAGCAGGCCGAGGCCACGGATGCAGAAGAGGATACGCGCTACGGACCGGATCAGACAGGAGATGAACTGCCAGCGGAGTTGGCGCGACGGGAGACGCGACTGAGACGGATCCGGGAAGCCAAGCGGGCTCTGGAAGAGCGCGCACGAGAAGAAGCCAAGAGTAAGGACAAGCCGGAGGAGAAGGCCACGCCCAAAGCCAAGATGCAATATAACTTCACCGATCCGGAGTCGCGCATCATGCCCGGGGCAGACGGATTTGTGCAAGCCTACAACACGCAGATTGCTGTAGAACCGGATTTCCAGTGGATCGTTGGGCAGAAAGTGACCCAGGCCACCAATGATAAGCAACAGCTGGTGCCCACCGTGACAGCGATTGAGGAGCAAGCCGGACAGAAGCCGCAGGCAGTCATGACCGACAGTGGGTATTGCTCGGAAGCCAATCTGAAGTATCTGGAGAAGAAAAAGATCGAAGGCTTCGTTGCAACCGACAAGGAGTCTTATCGTGACCGTCAGCAGCCGGGCCCGCGGGGACCGCTACCGCAGGGAGCGACCCGGGTGGACCGCATGCGACGGAAACTGCAGACCAAGGTGGGAGCGGCGATCTACTCCAAGCGTAAGACGGTGGTGGAGCCAGTGTTTGGACAGATCAAACAAGCGCGCGGCTTCCGGCAATTTCTCTTGCGTGGTTTGCAGAAGGTGCAAGGCGAGTGGGCCCTGGTTTGTCTGACGCACAACATTCTGAAGTTACATCGGCTCTGCTATGGATCGAGCTAGAAACGACCAAGACAGGCCGCTCATAAAGTTGAGGGCTGCGCTCGAGAAGCCCTTCTCCCAGCATTGCTCCGAGCTTCATGGGGGCGAACTTGACGGGCTGTGTTCACAATTCGGTTCTCGGCTGCTGAAGCAGCTTTCAAAAAGCAATTCTCGGACGGGCTCCTAGGTATTCTCGGTGGCATCTTGGGCGGTTGGGTTTTCGGGACCTTGGGAATTTGGCCAGGCAGCGGCATGATCGGTTCTATTGTCGTGGCGTTTGTGGGCGCGGTGCTCTTGGTCTGGATTACGCGCTTGCTGAAAAGGGCCTGATCCAATTTTATTTGACGAAAGAAAACTATGCGACGGTCGGCATCCTTAAATTGTGCCGACGCCATAGTCCCCGATTCCTTCTGGCTTTGAGCTGTTCCTCGATTGGTCTAGAGGGCACGTTGTCTCCCATGACGCCGCCACTCCTAAGATTGCGCCTTTTAAGTTTCGCTTAATCTAACTCTCTTGTTTCCGCAACAATTGACGCATCGTGGCTTCTTTCTGTGCTCCGTTTGTGCATCACACCTATTAACTTATCGCCCTTCGTCGGGAGAGATTACAAATGCACAAATGTGGAATCTTGGCGTCCATTATGGTTTTCTTGCCCTCAATGCTCGTTGCCCAAATTGGTGGCGCCAGGCCAGCCGGCAGCGAAAACGAAACACGAGCAACAATCTTTGGCGGATATTCGTACCTTCGCAACAACAGCAACGGATTTAGCGGGTGGGAAGGACAGGGCACGTTTAATCTTAACCGCTACCTTGGTGTGACAGCCGACGTAAGCGGAGCCAGAGTTACTCCGTTCTCTTTTTCGGCGTTGGGCTTTTCAGCGGGTACCTATCAGCACCTAAACAACTATTTGTTTGGCCCGACCGTAACCGCTACAGTTGGCCGGAGCGCCGTCTTCGCACACGCATTGTTCGGCGAAGCACGTTCAAGCTTGGGGGCGGGAGTTGGCATCCCGATCATTGGAGGAATCTCCACCGGCATCACCAGCGCGAATGCTTTTGCCATGGCATTTGGCGGAGGTGTTGATATCGGCTTGACTAGACACCTAGCGATCCGGGCCGTTCAGGTGGATTATCTGCGCACGCAGTTCAACGCGACCGACGCGTTGACGACCGGACTTTCGAGCAGCCTCGGAAATCGGCAGAACAGCTTCCGCTTTTCGAGCGGTATCGTGTTTCGATTCTGACGAAACATGAGTGCTCGATGCATGTGTGTTTCAAGGCGGAACCGCGCCCGGTGTCGTTGTAATTTTGCTTATGTTCGGCGTGGTCAAGGTTGGGATTTAACCGACAGAAAAACTACATCATCGACAGCATGAAGTGGCGGATTATTCTGAACTTGGCCGGATTTGCCGGTGGTTGGCAACGAGCGTGGTCTTACTAGGTCTGACCTGGTGGATGATGACTGGAAATGCGATTTGTGCTCGCCAATTAATGCTGCCACTTCTCTGTTTCCGGCTGACGCGCGAACCCGGTAGGGCATCTCTGGATTTCCAGTTATAGTTCGTCCTGAAGTTGCTAGGCAAACTTGTGGCCGCAGTCAGTTCTTGTTCCCCCTGATTTCATTTCTCAGTCCCGGGCGCTGGACTGGGACTTCTCGCCGCAATTCGGACACTCGATACGTTCAAAATCCAGCCGCTTACCCGGACTGCCCATAGCGAAACTTCTGTAGCGGAACTTCTTGACAGATTCCGCGGCGTTGGCGTCTACTATGTGCTCCTTCCACCCGGCCGGGTTTCATTTAGTCTTTACAGACTCGGGCCCCTAGCACATTCCGTAGTCGACATCTCACATCCCTAACCCATTCTGCGCCGAGGGAAATCAGATGCGTAAAGCGACGCTCGTACTGCCAATCCTACTGCTGTTCGCGCTATCCCCCCGCGCGAGATAAATACAAAGTAACCCGACTCGGGACGCTTGGCGGTTCGTTTACCGATGTCCTGGCAATCAACTCATTCGGTCAGATTACAGGCGACTCTTCCATCGCTGGAGATTCCTTTGTACATGCCTTCCTGTACACCGCAGGAAGGATGAAGGATTTGAGGACGCCCGGTATGAACAGCGCTGGTGAGGACATCAACGATTCGGCGCAAGTGGTCGGGATAAGCTACCTGGACAATGATGAACACTCGTTTCTCTACAGCAAAGGTGTAATAACAGATCTAGGTCTGTTGGGGGGGGAGCATGAGCTTTCCTTTTTCCATTAACGACTCCGGACAAGTTACCATCTGCGTTGACGGCGCACCTGAGGGGGAGGCGTTTCTCTACAGTACAGCGCTTAATTCGGTTGTTAGTCTAACGGATAAGCTGGGCAGTACTGCATGCGCTACGGCGATCAACGACTCAGGAGATATGACAGGTGGGTACCGAGATAATTTGGGTGCTCATGCGTTTCCTGTTCAGCGACGGCAAAAGACGCGACATCGGACCTTCGGGAACAGGCTACAGTTTTGGGTTCGCTATCAATCGCTCGGGCCGGGTAGCTGGTGACTACCAGAAGGTAATCGATAGCCAAGGAAATTCAACCGAGCGAGTCTTCCTGTACCGCAAAGGAAAGACTGTCGATATAGGAGACTTGGGTGGTGATTTTGCGAGTATTGTTGGGCCGTCATCGATCAACAAACACGGCCACATCGTGGGTAGTTCGACGCCCTGACCCTCATCGGGCTTGACGCACGCCTTTCTTTACACACCGGAGAAGAGAATGGTCGACCTAAATAGCCTCATGCCGGAGCATTTGAAAAAGATAATACTTTCCGAAGCGCGGGGAATCAACAACAGGGGACAAATTATCGCCGTCGATACAAATTCGCATTCGTACTTAGTTATTTACCCCGGAGCACGAAGAAAAGGATGAGGACGAGGACGACGAGAGGTAACAAGTGACAATAAGGGATAACCCGGGAGGTTGATGAGCACTAGGATAGTGCTCGACTTGTTGGCTCGGTTCACGACGGACCGAGCCCGCCAGTTCATTCTCGTGCGTCGAACCGGCGATGGCTGATAATCGTCCGGGGTCAGCGCCACTTCCGCATCTGTTTCCATGCCTGGACCGGCTCCTGGATCGCCCTCGCACTGGGAAAATGGCCCGGCCCGATCCGACAGACGAAGTGCGCGCTCCGGTAGAAGTCCTGGACAGCCGTCTGACCCATCATGGAAAGACGGAGCTGCAGCTCTGCTAGATCATTTCGGCCAAGTACCTCGTCTGGAGGTCGGGGACGCCCGGACCATCACGCCGACTTATTAGATTCGCCTTTTATTCGCCCATATGGTAGAGTCATCACCCATGGGCAAACAGACAGGACGAAAGCGATCAAGGAGCACGACAATGCGCTACCTAGACTCATCCGTGCATGGAAAGGTGCCCGTGTTGCGTGCGGGAGGGGAGACATACCTTTGGATGCCCGCCACTTCCGGCGGAAATAACGTATGGCGACACGTTTTGACGCGCGGAACGTCGCCGAGCAGTGCGCGAAAACGAATCACTTTGAAGGCGGGAATCTCCAAGAATCCAGCCCCGCAATCCGCAAAGGCCCCCAGCAACAACTCTTTCCGCTCTTCAATGCCACTGAAGAACTGGATCAACTGACACGCCCGGATACGGGTTCGCCCACCCTCGCTATCCCGCCCGATACGCTCAGGCATGGCATTCCAGCCGATGTCGTTATCGCGCGGACCTGCGCCGTTCGACCGACTGGATCTTCGAACCTGAAGCATGGCGGCTTCCGCTCGCTGTGATCCACGAAGATCGTTGCGAACTGATCTACCAAAACGGCCATCCGTTCAACTCCTCGATTTTCTTCGCAAAGATCCTTCTGTGCCGTCCTCACGGCCGAACCGTGCTCGATGGCGAAATCGCGTTTGTGTCGATAGGCGCGGCAGACTGGACTAGCAAGGAGGGACTTCTAGCCTCCGAAGATTTCAAGCTACCAAGCCTAATCCAGTACGCATGGTTTGCATCAAACCCTCGTGTAACGAGGTGTTTCATGGATGTTTGCCCCGAACAACAACGGCTCCTCACCGAGGAAACCGACATTTGGCGTGCCTATGGAGTCATGGAAGCCTCTAATCCCAATTCTCCAGACCTGAAATGAAGTGTGAGCGTTAAGCGCATAGATGGATACCCACTGGCAAATCGAACACGAGCAAGCGAGAGCGACCTAGGATCACCCTGTAGCAATCGTGCTGTCGCCGCATGTGCCGACTGCGGAGCGGCTATTTGTGCCGACTGTCGCGTGCGGTGTTGTGGGGAGTCGTTCTGCCAGTGCTGTGGCGATTACACAGGGCTCATGTCTGTTTAAGGAAATCAGTTCAAAACGAGCCCGATAGTTTTGATTCTCGCAGGGCTAGCTAATTCCTCTCGTAGACGAACAGATGAAATGCAGCAAACCGACGACGGGGCCGACTCATTGCCACTAGCGCCCACTGTTTCGTCTCACGCCGACTATTGAAACAGAATATGCTACAAATTTGTCATGGATGATCCCGAGATTCTTTATCCAGGCTGGCAGAAGGAATACCAAGCCGCACTCATAGAGGTTGATCCCGCAGAGCTTGGAGGGCGTATTGAAGCCGCCGAAGCCGCAATCTACGGCGACTCCAGCAACTCTCTCAAAACTCTGATCAGCACACCGAGAGGCAGGTGGTCGAAGACGCGCTGCGGACTTGCGTTTTCTGAAGAAAAGGGAGGCGGGTATCCACCTCGATTCCAGGGAGGCGCCATGAAACATGCTGTCATCAGATGGAATCCTGCAACTAAAGAACACTTCTGCACGAACTGTGGGCGAACTTCTGACGCGACCAACATTGCCGATGCACAAGAATATTTAGAACAATACGATTGCGAGATTGCTTCCGTCGAGGCTCCGCGTGCCGAGCCTGGCATGAAAACCGTACGCCTCAACAGAAAGTCCCAAAAACGATCACTGTAATTTCCCTACTTCGACAAGATTGTCTGGAGTTCGTTTTAAGAGCTGCGAATTGTTCAATCAAGCATATGCCGTTCCATCGGTACCGAATCTGCATGTAATCGATTACAGATAAAGTGCGCTACCGTAACGCTTTCTTTGAGCCGCTGCGATCTTCGCCCGCGACTTCGCCGACATCTTCCGCCGTTTTCTAACTGGCTTCCGGCGGTACGGCAGCAACTACTCGGGCCTCCGCCCGCATCACAGGACAAGTTTTCGATGGTAAGGAGGCCGCATGAAAAAGACATGGATGTTAACTTTCACTCTGCTGATCTCGGCAGTTTGGCTCCAATCGCAGAATCCCCCGGCAGCGGGAAACCCCAGTGACCACCCCACCGAGTACGCAAATACCGTTCAGGGATGCTTGCGCGGCTCAGTTGGCAATTTCGTCCTTATGGACAATTTAGGCACGACGTACCAAATTCTAGGGAATGCTTCGCAATTGGGCAAGCACGTTGGCCACGAAGTCCAGATCACTGGCATCACTTCGACATCGACTTGGGAGGCAGATCAGGATTCGGGAAACCGAAGCACGAATTCCGCACAGCATCAGATTATTCAATTGCAAGATGTGAAACATGTGTCAAACACGTGCGAAACCCGGAAAGAAGTGAGCGCATTACTGTTGAAATGACTCTGTGAAGGCCTCACCCGCTGCCGGTCCGATTCCGCCTCTTTAAGCGCGTCTGACAAGGCAGCTTCGTCCACGCCTGGAGATTTAAAAGTGAGTGGAATGAACCATCTTTCTCCCGAGTGCCCTTGCAGATCACTCGATCATTTTCCTTAACCTGGCGGGGATCAATGTCGTTGACCTTCGTGCTGCTGTGCTCCTGACTGACCCATCGCGTGAGCGATCGTAGTGAACGGTCAGCGTGGATTTGTCCGAAGTACTCCTGATGACGGTCCCCTCCCAACGGGTCCCTTTTGCCGCCTTCATCGGTGCATCCTGCGCAATCCACGGCGCGGGTTGCGGTGCTCGGCACAACGGGATTCTTGACGGTTGTATGTTCGATGTCAGCTCTGCTCGTCGTGAGTATCCTTTACAACAAAGGCCTTTGGCTCCATTGCGTCGACACTAACGACGGCCGTAGTACCACCCTCCTCCGCCAAGTAAAAACACAACTAGTACGATGATCAAAATAGTTTCGAGACTCATGGAATCTCCTTATCTACAATAATGCAACATCAGCGTCTCTGAAGCATCCCCGTCTTGAGGTGTGTGATCGCCTCACTCGATCTTGCCAGCACACTGCGGATGGCCACACTCGCAAGAAATCTCGACTCCTGACTTCACCGTCTCACAGTGGGGACTACAGTACTTACTATCTCGCGCTGCCAAACAACTGCAGCCCGGGTGTGCACAACGATTTTTGTCTTTGTCGACCATAACCATCCTTTCTGAACTCGGCTTTCTTAACGTCGCACCTGGATTTGATTCAGTACCTGCTGTACGTTGGGAATTCCTGACGCTAGTTTCTCAGCACGTTGCCTGTCAGTAGTACTGTGAACGCTTCCTGTGAGAGTCAGCAGGCCGTTCTTCGCGTCGAACGTAACGTGTTGTTTGTCTAGGCCACTTGATATCAGCGCTGCTCTATAGTTTTTCTCGATCCCCTCATCCAAGTTGGAAGCAACGGCCTTGGCTTGAGACTCAGACCCTACGGGCTGCACGCTGATCTCGTTCGCTATGATCCGTGTACTTGCAGCAGCCCTAGCTATCTCTCCAGCTTTGGCCTTTGCGTCGCCGGAATGAAGCGTCCCACCGAGAGTGATCGTGTTCTTGTCTTGATCTTCAGAGACAGTCACGTCTTTCAGCTCAGCCTGTTCCAAGGCCTTCTTAATTCGGGGCGAGTCTTTCCGTTTGGATTCTGATAAACCGGGGAACGGACGCTACGCGTCTCGGATGCTTTCTTCACCGCTCAGTAGATTAGGCGGCCTCGCTGAGTTGTCGATGCGAGTGCTCGGTCTCAACGGGCTTCCTTAAACATACATGCGCCACATGGGCGTCGAAGCACAGACCGCAAAAAATTCTCCGCAGCATTCACGACGCGAGTCTGACCAAATCGTAGTGCTGCAATCGGCGCATACACCCACGGTTGGCATATCGCAAGGAAAGCTTGTGACAGAATTGTGACTCATGGCGACTTACCTCAGGATTTCCTTCACAACGACGCTACTTGAGATGCAACTTTCGCGAATCGGTTGCCCCCGGATTGGAACCCGATAATGAGTGGCCACGTAGTTCGGCTTCCGCCGTTAGCCAATCATCGACAGCGTGGCCGTTTGCCCTTCTTCTTTGGATGTAAAGTTCGTAAGCACGATTTCGGATTTCGTGTTCCAGCATCGGTTCGGGCGGGGATAATGTTAGATTCATGACGCCTGTTTGCGAAGTGGGGCCGATTGAGCGAACAGCACTTCCGCTTGAGCGATCAAATGAGTCGCTGCCTTCTGCTTCGGAACTATGGCGTGTATTCCTGCCGCGCGTGAGAGCCGCTCCACTTCTGGCAGGTTGTGGGACGTAAATAATATTATCCAAACCTCGGGCAAGATTTTAATCAGCAGCGGTGCTGCTTCCAGACCGTTCATTACGGGCATGGAGAGGTCTAACAGAATGAGATCGGGGCGAAGGATAGGAGCCTTTTCTACAGCCTCGCGCCCGTGTTCCGCCTCTCCAACCACCTCAAATTTCGGATGGGAAGCAAACAAGGGCCGAACCGCCTTGCGAATGGCCGCGCTATCGTCCACCAGCAACACCTTCTTCTTCGCCATAACTTCGAGGCTATTGTCGAGAGCTTTGATGGCGCCAGGGCATCAAGCGTTTCGCTTTTTTTCGATCCAATGTCCGACGTCAGCCCCTTTTCTATTGCCCACATTCTTAGGGGTTTTTGGTACGGTGGCGTACTGTTGTCGAAGTGCAACATGCCGGAAAACAATCGGAAACCCCTATATCTGCAAACCGCGTTGGGGGAACTGAGTGGCCAAAAAATGCCCGAACGGATTGCCGCTACACCTCAAGCAATCACAGGACGATTACAGGAGATAGAGCACAACAGCACCATCATGAGAAGCGACACCGAATTGAGAACGCGCTGAAAAGCAGCTTCAGACGAGCCAAACAGCCATGACCACTAACGTTCCGTGTATTCCCGGCTATGTGAGTTGGTCAAGAGCGAGACATTGTTGTGAATCACATTCGAAGCAGGAGAACAAGGGAAATGCGTTCATAACACTCGCGATGACTTCTCGTGTGGTCGGGCTTGCATTTCAGGAGGCATTTCCTTGTCCGCACATCCAACCAAGCCGCCTGATGCAGCTAAATGAGTATCGAGCACGCCATTAGAAGGGATTAGGAGTCCAGTGCTCGAACAGCTTCTCGAGATCTACAGTTTCGCTTAGCTCCGCGACAACCACCAACTGGCGCCCCGCCACGGCGTGTGCCTGCAGGCTCCCTGACCCGAAGTCATTGTCTACATCGCGAATATTCCCTCCTTTTTTCATTACTTTCGTACCGGGGCGCGAAACATTATAAAAAGCTAAACTGTGACGCTAGATCGCGATTTCCGAAGTGCTTGGGCGTAATGCATACACAAACAGAAACTGTCTTGGCGCGGGTCAGCCAACAGCTCTCGCAGCTGGAAAAGCGAGATGGAGAGCTGTGGGTGATCATATCCCTGGCCGGCCTGCTGGTCGGCGCCGGGCTCTGCGCCGTACTTTTTCCTGCCGCCTTTCTCAAGGAAGGCAACATTCACTTCGAACTCACCGTGTCGCGGCCCCTGGTGCTCGGGCTGGTAGTGTTGTTGACTTTGCTCAACACTTACCTGGTTTCCCGGCGTATGGAAATTCGCCGCCTGCGTGAAGAGTTGATCTCGCGAACCATCCAGCAGGAACTGGTGCAGCAGCAGTCTTTTACCGATCCGCTGACCGAGATCTACAACCGGCAGTCTCTCGAAGAGATGGCCAACCGGTTTATGAGCCAGGCCCGGCGTTCCCGCAAGCCGTTGACCCTCATGCTGATTGACGTGGACCAGTTCAAAGCGGTGAACACCCGCTTCGGTCACCTGACCGGCGACGTGGTGCTGGCCAATACGGCGGCACTGTTGAAGCATTCCGTTCGCGGATCGGATGCCGTCTTTCGTTACGGTGGCGATGAGTTCCTGATCATTCTGGCGGACACCTCATGCGCCGATGCCCGGCACGTGGTCGAAAGAGTAAGAACCGGTCTGGCGGATTGGAACCGGGCGGGACACCTGGAAAAGTTCGAGCTGAGTCTAAGCATCGGCGTCGCAGAGTGGACGGAAGGCAAGACCCTCGACAATCTGCTCGATGGCGCGGACCACCAGATGTACGCGGCGAAGTCGGACCGCAAGTTGAGCAAGGGTCAAGCCGCCGGAGCTTAGAAGAGTCGCAACGATCCCATAAATATTCCATTTGTCCTCCTGAGCCGAGAGCAGCGTTTCGCTTGCGAAACGTTTCAGGCAGTCGAAGGACAATATGAGCTGATCAGTCGGTGGAAAGGTAGGGGTCCCTCGACTGCTCTCACCGCGCCAGCGCGGCTCGAGCGGCGTCCGGGATGACACTGGGCTTTACATCAGCAGATCAGTGGCGCGCTGCACCAGTGGATGCTGCATCTCCTGCAGTTCGTTCTTCACCAGGTTCAGTCCGTACACGCACTGTTCGAAATTCTGCGAGAGGTTGGCGAAGAGCGGCGCCACCTTGGCGTATTCGAAGTGCTCGAACTTGGAGACGATGTAGTAGCTTTCCTTGCCCGCCTTGATCCAGTCAACGAAGTTCTCCGTTCGGTGGCGGCGCAAGCGGAAGTGGTTGATGCTCTCGGGAAACATCCCGGTAAAGAAGAGAGTGTAGTCGCCGATGTGTTTGCGCACCTGGCGCTCGCGGTCGAAGGAAGGCGCGGGGCCGAACACAGGATTCGATTCCACCAGCATCTCGCCGACATCGGTCAGCGGCTGGCCTCCGGCATTGCGGATCCGGAACAGTTCCTCGACATCGCAGAACTCGGCCATCAGGTGGGCGACGTAGTTCACGATCTGAGGATCGCGCAGTCCGATCTCTTCGGCATAGTGCCGGCCGACGAGCTCGATGAACAACTGCTGCAAGGGATGCGATTCCGGAATCATTCTGGATCTCACCTCCATCCTAAAAACCCCGAGTGACGCGAGGTTTGTCACAGCACTTCGTTCGTCCTACTTAACCTCAGCTGGCTGGCCAAGGCAAGTGACTTTTGTAAGTCACCCAAATCGATATTTCCTATTTACTTAGAACCCCACCACGATCGAAAGGTTTCATGCCTGATTTCCTGTACATGACTGCTGGCAGAAGACGCTGTTGGCTGCTAATTCCGCTGGTTCACGCCAAGCTACAATGATTTACGGAGGCAAAATGGAACGCACCAACATTTCCAGCGGCGCACAGTGGGAACCTATTGTCGGTTACTCTCGTGCAGTCAAGGTTGGCTCTTGCGTGCATGTGTCCGGGACAACCGCCACCGGCCCGGACGGCAAGATCGTCGGCGTCGGCGATGCCCGCGCGCAAACCATCCAGACTTTGAAGAACATCGAGTCGGCGTTGGCGAAGGCGGGCGCAACGTTGAAAGACGTAGTGCGCACGAGGATGTATGTGATCAACATCGCCGAGTGGGAAAAAATCGGCAAGGCGCATGGTGAGTATTTCAGCGAGATTCGCCCGGCAACGTCAATGGTGCAGGTCAGCGCGCTGATATCGCCAGAGATGCTGGTCGAGATTGAGGCCGACGCTGTCATCGGTGGCTGAACGAGGATGCACGGTCCAAGTTCGCTTGGGCGGGGTTTTGATGTGATCCGCTACCTTGGATCCACCAGAGATAACTCCAAGCCTTGGGGTTCCTGCCATAAAGAGAAAGCCCCGCCCAAGCAGGAGCTTGGACGAGCCACCCTAAATGATGTATCATGCCCACCCGAACCGAGGTGGACATGCGTTCTCTACTCAGCCTGATCGTTGCCTTGTTAACCGTCTCAACCCTTCATTCCCAGACCGCGCCGGCCGTCACCGTCATTCGCGCGGGCGTGCTCATCGACGGCAAGTCCGACCAGCCTCGCCGCGATCAGGTCATCGTGATCCGCGGCAACCGCATTGAAAGCGTTTCGGACGCTGCCGCCACGAAAATTCCTGCCGGCGCCAGCACCATCGACCTGTCTCACGCTACCGTTTTGCCCGGCCTCATCGATTCCCATACCCACATCTTCCTGCAGGGAGAAGACCCGGCGCAGGGCGGCTATGACGCCAACATCCTGAAATATCCGCTGGCCTTTCGCGCGGCGCGGGCCACGGTTGCGGCCCGGCGCGCCCTGGAGCAGGGTTTCACCACGCTGCGCGATCTTGAGACTGAAGGCGCGGGCTACGGCGACGTCGGAATCAAGGAGGCGATCGAGGGTGGCTACATCCCCGGGCCGCGGTTGTTCGTTGTCACCCGCGCGATTTCTACCACCGGTGGCTACAACCTCGAAGGCTACGCGCCCGAACTCGTGATGCCCAAGGGCGCGCAGATCATCGATGGTCCGGTCGAGGCGCGCAAGGCAACGCGCGAACAGCTTGACCACGGCGCAGACTGGATCAAGGTATACATGACCCATCGTTCATGGGTGGGAAAGAATGGCGAGCTGGTTTCCCAACCCACGCTCACGGTCGAAGAACTGAAGGCGATCGTGGACGAGGCCCATGGCTGGGGCAAGAAGGTCGCTTGCCATGCTTACAACGGGATCGGGTTGCAGCGCGCCCTGGACGGCGGATGCGACTCGCTCGAACACGGCCTTGAAATCACCGACGCGCAGATTGCGCAGATGGTGAAGCAAGGCACGTGGTATTGCGCCACGCTCGCTCCTTACTATCACGACTGGGCCCCGGCCGACACTCCCGTCGGTCAGCGCGATCGTAAACGTGCCTCGGAGCATGGAGTCTCGTTTCAGAAGGCCCTGAAGGCGGGAGTCAAGATTGTTTTCGGCACCGACATCGGCGGTATTCCATGGACGGAACCGATCGCGCAGGAATTCCCCCGCATGGCCGAGTTCGGCATGACGCCGATGGAGATCATCAAGAGCGCGACCTCGCGCCCAGCCGACATGCTCGACATGACGGGCCAGATCGGTGTGGTGGCGCCGGGTGCCTACGCCGATATCGTCGCGGTCAACGGTGATCCGCTGCGTGACATCAACGTGCTGGGAACCGTGACATTTGTGATGAAGGATGGCGGGGTCTTCAAGAACGAAGCTAAATGAGTAGGATAGCGGACCTGTTTAAGGCGAAGTTGACGGCGAAGCCAGCTCTGAGCGTTGGCATCATTCTGTGGAACGCCGTTAAGCTATACCGCTAGCCCACTTTCTCTGATCGGAGATGCGCAAGAGCATGGTTCCGATGAATCTTCTTGACACTCGTGCCGAGCAGGTCATAATGCGGAATTCTCCGTAATGGTCGAGTCCCGATCCCGGCCGTACCAAGGAGTCTCTTATGAGCGTCCTGGAACTTTGCGATGCAGATGTCGCTTCAGTGCAAGTCGAGGTCAGCGCGGCCGACGCTATCCGCCTGATGCTGGAACGGCATGTCGGAGCCGTGGGCGTGGTCGACCGTGAAGGCCGGGTGGCGGGCATCTTTTCCGAACGCGACGTTTTGCGCAAGCTGTCGCTGACGGGCCGCGATCCCGAGGCGACGCCGGTGCGGGAACTGATGACCACCCCGGTGGAACTGGCGACGATATCCACGCGGCCGGGCGAGGCGCTGGCCATCATGCTGGAACGGCATTTTCGCCATCTGCCGGTAGTGGACAATTCCGGCAAACTGCTGGGCATGCTTTCCATCCGCAACCTGCTGGAGCAGCGCATCGACGATCTCAGCCACGAACTGGATTCGCTCGAGCAGTACGTCACCAATGACGGGCCGGGTGGCTAGACGCATGGGTTGTCGCCGCCAAGACTCCGGCCCTGATTCCGGCAGAGGTTCGGGCTTGAATCCCGCTTGAGTCCGGCGTCCGGGTAAAATACAGACTCTGATGCGCAAAATTTCTGGTGCCCTTCCCAAGACTATTGCGGTCGTTCGCATGGCCACGTCTGTGTTCTTTCTGCTTTTCGGCCAGTACAAGATCTTTGGCCCCGAGTTCACTCATGGAGGGTTCCAGGAGAACCTCCAGGGCTTCATCCAGAACGGCGCAGTGAGCTTCTACAAGCCAATTCTGGCGAACCTGGTGCTGCCGCACGCGGTTTTCTTCGGGTATCTGGTGGGAGTCGTCGAACTGTTTATTGGAGTGTGCCTGCTGCTGGGAATCTGGGTACGGCCGGCATCAGTATTGGGCGCATTGCACATGCTGAGCCTCACACTTGCCACCTGGTGGGAGCCTGGACAGGGAATTTCAGTGTGGCACTACTTCGGTGCCGAACTCGACCACCTGCCGCTGCTGTTTCTGTTCGTAATCTTCTTCGTGGCCGATGCCGGCCAGGAGTGGGGCCTGGACGGACGGCACCAACCTGCGCAAAAAAGATAGGAATGACCGAGACTGGCATGGCCCAGAGCCGCGAAGCGGCGCAAGAGTGGAGCCCCGGGCCCGAGACCGGGGTACGTTGCAACCATTGACCAAGCTCCGAAGGAGCGAAAGAAAGCAAGAAAATCAACGAGGAACGAATGAAGAAAGCAGCCAGAAAAATTTCTTCCGCAATCGCACTTTCATTATTTTTCTTCGGCGTTTTTGCAACCGCACAACAACCCAAAGCCGCGGGCAGAGTCATTCGTTCACGGCGGCAAATTGCTGGATGTCCGCAGCGGTAAGACTCTCACCGACCAGGCCATCGTGATCGACGGAGGCAAGATCGTCAGCGTCGGGCCCATTTGCGCAGGCCACCCGCTCGCCCGGTGACCGCTTGATCGATCTGGGGAACGCCACCGTTCTGCCGGGCTTAACCGACGCGCACACCCATATGACCGGCGACCCGCAAGATGTCGGCTATGAAGGACTGGGTATCTCGATTCCGCGGTCAACCCTGATTGGCGCGCGCAATGCGCGTCTCACTCTCGAGGCCGGTTTCACCACCGTGCGCAACGTCGGAGCCGAGGGCTATAGCGACGTCGCGCTGCGCGATGCCATCAACGCGGGCGATGTTCCCGGACCGCACATGCTGGTGAGCGGGCCGCCTCTCGGTATTACCGGTGGGCACTGCGACGAGAACCTGCTGCCTAACGAATACCACGCCACTGCCGAGGGCGTGGCCGACGGAGTGGAAGGGGTGCAGCACAAGGTCCGCGAGGTCATCAAATACGGCGCCGACCTGATCAAGATATGCGCCACCGGAGGCGTGCTTTCGCATGGTGACAATCCCCAGGCTTCGCAGTACACGCTGGAGGAGATGAAGGCCATCGTGGCTGACGCCCATCGCCTGGGACGCAAGGTCGCGGCACATGCGCACGGGGCGCAGGGTATTCTCTGGGCCTCCGAGGCCGGCGTGGATTCCATCGAACACGGCTCCTACATTGACGATGCCGCGATCGCCGAGATGAAGAAGAACGGCACCTACCTGGTGCCGACGCTGTATCTCGCCGACTGGTTTCTGGACAACGCGGAGCGCTTGCACGTTCCACCGGAGATGGTTGCGAAAGGCCGTGAAGTGATGCCGGCGGCCCGCAAGAACGTGGCCCACGCCTTCGCCAGCGGAGTCAAAGTGGCGTTCGGCACAGATGCGGCGGTCTATCCCCACGGACTGAATGCACATGAATTTGCGGTGATGGTGAAATTGGGATTGAGTCCGCTGCAATCCATTCAGTCGGCGACGATCAACGCTGCCGACCTGCTGGGCTGGTCGGACAAGATCGGCGCAGTCGAACCCGGCAAGTGGGCGGACATCATCGCCGTGGACGGCGATCCGCTGCAGGACGTTACCACGCTCGAACGGGTGAAGTTTGTGATGAAGGGCGGAGAAGTGGTGAAGAACGAGTACGCTAAATAGTGGGGCACCCGCGTTGAGGAATTCTTCCCATGACACCAAAGGCCGGCTTCTCAGCCGGCCTTTTACACAGAACTCGAAACGAAAACTACTTCTTGGGGGCGATGGCGTCCTTGGCTGCTTTGGCGACGCGGAATTTCACGACCGTCTTGGCTTTGATCTGGATGGGTTCACCAGTCTGAGGATTGCGTCCCAGGCGGGCCTTGCGATGGGCCTTCACCAGGCGGCCGAGTCCGGGGATCACGAAGATGCCGTTCTTCTTGGTCTCTTTAACGGCGACGTCGGTAAGCTGTTCGAGAAACGCTGCTGCGGTCTTGTTGTTGGTCTCGAGCTTCTCCGCCAGATGGCGGACGAGTTGTGTCTTGGTCAAACCTGAAGCCATGAAGCCTCCTCTAAATTCGCTGAAATTTTCCTGCGATGTGCGCCTATCTTATACCAGCGTTCTGTGGAAAAGCGACGTTTTAGCCGCATTTTATGCGGATTTCTTGAGATGGAACCCTCAAGAGACCGCAAAAATCGCATTCCCGCGGGTGTCGGCGGTCCCAAAACGGCCCATTCCGCCAGTGTAGGCGCGAGCGTCGCGCTCGTGCGGCAGCGGCAACGACCGATGGTCGACCGACAAAGCAAGGAGACCGAGCACGAGCGAGGATGCTCGCGCCTTTATTGGCTGATGTCATAATGATTCCGGGAGACCCAACTCGTGAGCTGTGCGATTTGCGAAAAACGTAAGGAAAAACGCTTCTGCCCGGCCATCCATGGACGCATCTGCCCGCAATGCTGTGGCGAGCAGCGCGAGGTGACGCTCGATTGCCCCAGTGACTGCGTCTATCTCCAGCAGGCGCGCGAGCATGAGAAGCAGCGCAGCATGGGGGATCTGAACCCCGCCGATCTCTTCGTGCAAGTGGAAGTCGAAGACCAGTTTCTTTACCAGCACGAGCATCTGCTCATGGGCTTGACTTTTGCTTTGTCCAAGAGCGTTCGCGCCGACCGCAGCTTGAACGACCCGGACCTGATCGCAGCCCTCACCGCCCTGACAAAAACCTGGGAGACGCTGGTCAATTCGGGATTGCACTACGAGAATCCCATTGCCAGCCCGGCTCAACACGCAGTCGTGGCCGAAGTGCAAAACATGGTGAAGGAATATCGCGAGGCCGAACAAAAGCACGTGGGATATGTGCAGCTGCGCGATTCGGAAGTGCTGCGCGCCCTGGTTTTCCTGGTACGCATGGCCCACGGCCGCACCTCAGGAAGGCCGAAATCCCGAGCATTCGTCGACTTTCTGCTGGCCCAGTTTCCGGAAAACCCCTCCGGGATTGCCGCGCCGGAAGACGTTGGCAGCCGACTCATTACGCCGTAACTTCGACCTCAGACGTCGGACCTCGGACGTCGGGAGTCATAACTAACTTGAAGTTTTTCTATTCTCGATGTGACCTTCGAGGTCTGACGTCCTACGCCCGCTTTACCTCTTGTCCCGGCGGTAGCGCGTCTCTCAATTCGCGTATGGTGCGCTTGAATATCGGGTGCCGAATCTCCGGCGCAATTTCAGCCAGGGGTTCGAGCACGAAGCGGCGGTCGTGCATGGCGGGATGCGGGATGGTCAGCCCCTTGGCCTTGATGATCGAATTCCCAAACAGCAGTATGTCGATGTCGACGGTGCGCGGGCCTTTTTTCTGAACGCGGCGCCGTCCCATTTCCTTTTCAATGTCGAAAATCGACGCCAGCAGTTGTTTTGGCATCTTTTCGGTGTCCAGCTCGACGGCGCAATTCAGGAACCAGGGCTGGGCTGTGAGTTCTACCGGTTCAGTTTCGAAGAACGATGAAACCGCCATTATTTTGCCCAGGGTGTCCATACGTTTGATGGCCCCGTTCAAATGGGCGGCACGATCGCCAAGGTTTGAGCCCAACGAAAGATAGACCCGCTTATGCATGGGCGAGATCGTGTCCTTTTTCCTGTTTTGGGTTCCGGAGAAACTAGCGCGGCGAGTTCCGGCTCCCAATGAACTTTCGTCACTTTCGCGCCATCGAACCGAAAGCCTACCATCAAAGTTCTATGCCGCTTGGAATCGCTGCTCCTCAGCCGGGACCTCGAAGTCATTCGTGTCCTCAAACCCGCCCTGGAGAAGCTTTCCGTCGACGTCGAGGTCTGCCGCGGGGTCAGCTCGGGGCAAGAGATTCTGCGCAGCGAGAAGTTCGACGCCATCATTGTAGATTGTGATGACCTGAAGGGCGCGCTGAGTGTGTTCGGAGGCCTGCGCAAGAGCGACAGTAATAAGAACTCCGTTACCTTTGCCATCCTCAACGGCAGCACGACCACGCAGCAGGCATTCCAGATGGGGGCGAATTTTGTCCTGCAGAAACCGATCTCGGCGCTGAACGCCAAACGTTGTCTCAGCGCGGCCATCAATTTCATGATTCATGAGCGGCGGCGCTATTTCCGGCATCCGGTGGAGATGTCAGCCACGATTTCATTTGGCGAGGGCCAGAAGCTCAAGGTGACGTTGACCAACATCAGCGAGGGGGGTATGGCCATTTTCTTCCGCGGCCCGCTGCCCAAGGGCGCTGTTTCCACGGTGTCTTTCAAACTGCCCGGGGCCGCCACTCCACTGGAACCCAAAGTCCAGATTGCGTGGATGGACGAATCCGGTCGCGCCGGTCTTCGCTTCATTGATGTGCCCAAGGAATCGCGCGCCCAACTGGATGCCTGGCTGAACGAGCAATGCGAAAAGATGGAGCCGGCATCGCGCTAGTTTCTTTCGCCCCTAACTTCCTATACCACAGCGATCTCTCAGCGAATCCAGTTTGAGACTTGCGCATTTTCGTCTCGCCCATCACGCTGGAGAGGAATCTTAACCGAGGTCCTATGCTGTCGATTCACGTGAGAATTGATCGCGCCCAACGTCTGGTGCGCATGCTGGAACGGGACGCGCCGCTGCTGGCGGTGCGGGTCGCGGAGTTGACCCCTGAACATCAACAGTCGGCAAAAAATTATGCCGCCCAACTGACGGCGCATGCCCGGGCTGAGCTGGAGAAGCTCCTCGAAGAAGGCTCGTACTGGGACTCCAACGACCCCACGCCCCATCCTGCCGACTAGCAGAACACGTAAAAACAGCTGCCTAGGCGCGAGCGGGCGACGCTCGCGCGCTGGACATGAGTCTTGTTTACCCTACTGGCTGCGCAGCGGCGTGCACGAACGGGGCGACTGCTTCTTCTTCCTCTTCCACCGTCGTTTCTTCCCACAGGGTTCGGTCGCGCAGGATGCGGGAGACCAACGCGGTGTGCATGGCGTGTCCGGCGCGGTCGGCGACTACGTTGCCCAGAATCTGTTTGCCCAGCAGCGCCAGGTCGCCGATCAGGTCCAGAACCTTGTGCCGCACGAACTCGTCGGGGAAGCGCAGTGGCGGATTCATCAGCCCGTCGCGTGTAAGCACAATGGCGTTTTCCTGGGACGCGCCGCGAATCAGGCCCTGCTGCCGCATGGCGTCGGCTTCGTGCAGAAATCCGAAGGTACGAGCCGCCGCGATCTGTGTCCGGTAGTTCCCGTCCGAGAGGTCCACCCTGAAAGTCTCTTTCCCAATCAGGGGATGGGGAAAATTGATGGCATACGACACGGAATAGGTATCGGCCGGATAGACGGCGATAAACTTGTCGCCTTCGCGCACTTCGAGCTCGCGGCAAATGCGCAGATAGGTACGAGGTCTTCGTTGCTTTGCGAATGCCGGCTTTGAGGATGGCCTCGACGAACGGCAGCGCGCTGCCGTCGAGGATAGGCAGCTCCAGGTTGTCCAGCTCGACGATGGCGTTGTCGATGCCGCAACCGATCAAGGCGGAGAGCAGGTGCTCGGTGGTGGAGATCAGCACGCCCTTTTTCATCAAGCTGGTGGCGTAGCTGACCCGGGCCACATTTCGGCTGACGGCCTCAAGTTCAAAGCCGTCGAGATCGGTGCGGCGAAAAATCACGCCCGATCCGGGAGACGCAGGCAGTATCCGCAAGTTGACGGGCGCACCACTGTGCAGCCCCACCCCGCTGCATTCCACTGGCGTACGAATTGTTTGTTCGTGTATCAAACGAGGTCGGCTATCTGTTGTTGGATGATGAATTTACCCTGCCCGACGCGGGTTCGACTGTGGCTAATTAGCCACAGTCGTGGTTGCTGGAAGCGGCACGGAGGAACTCACGACCTGTTATCTGTATGATTAAAAAAGACTTAGCAAGGGTGGGCGTTCAGGGCTGGAACCAAGGTGTTACTTCCTAGGTTAGTTCGCTGTTTTACGAGGAATTTGACAGTTTCAGGGCTTCTTTTGTCCCGCGGCCGCTGTGGCGTCGAACTGGGAATCGCTGATGCCCTGGTTGTAGCTGACCGCGGTCAGAAAGCGCTGGCCAGACATGTCGCCATTGTAAAAGCGCGTGACGGTGTGTGGCGTCATGACGCCCTGCACTTCGCGGTAGTTGTCGTAGACCTCATCTTCTATGTTGCGTTGCTTGTCGGTCGACGTCGCGCCAGGAGTAGGTCTTCTTTACCGGCAGGTGGTCGTCGATGCCGACATACAGGGTCACGCCTTCGTTATGTGCGTTCATGACCGTGACCTGCTCGACGGGCTTTTCTTCGGCTACGGTCTGCCCTTCGTAAAAAAGCGCCACTCCTGGTTCCGACAGCCACTTTCTGAGCACCCAGTCGAGGGAGAAGTGGCGTCGCCGCAAATATTCAGTGAGATCTTTGGGGTCCTCCGGGCGCGGGCCCTTGAAGGTGATTTCGTTCCCTTGTCGCCTTCGTACACGTAGATCACATCGCGCTGCTTGGTGAGTTCGATGCGGTCTTTGTCGGGAAACTTGTAGAAGCGCCAGAAGAGGATGCCCAGACTGTTGGGCCGGCCGTGATAAAAGCTGTAGGTGCGGCCCTCCTGGGTGATGTCCTGGATGTTGAGATAGGCCGGTCCGCCCAGGGCCTGAATGGTCTGGTTCAGCACGGCCCGGGCCTTGCTGGCATTTTCCTGGTCCACCGGAATGGACTGCGAGGGCGGCGCGCTGTCGCTCTGCGCCATGGCCATGGCGGCCAGAAGGAGAATTGCCAGGAAGAACTTCATCATTCAGAAAGTTAGATGCAAGAAATAAGCGGCTCGAGCGTCCCGCCGGCGCGAGATCGTCAGGCAGCGGCGTCGGCCACGACTAGCCCACCAGAACCGCCCCGCCGTTCACGTTGAAGACCTCTCCGGTGATGAAGCCGGCGTACTCCGAGCATAGAAACAGGATGGGCCCGGCGATTTCCTCGGGCGTGCCAGCGCGTCCCAGCGGAATCCCCGAAAAGATGCGGGCGCTGGTCTTGGGATCGTTCAGCGCCGGCGCCGACATGTCGGTGTCCACCCAGCCCGGCGCGACGGTGTTGACGTAGATCGCATCGCGCGCCAGTTCCGTGGAAAGCCCCTTGACCATGCTGATCAGGGCGCCCTTGGTGGCGGCGTAGTCGCAGTGAAAAGCTTCTCCGCGTTGTCCCGCGGTCGAGCTGACCAGCACGATGTGACCAGCCGCTGCTGCCTGACTTTTCCTGCTTCTTCATCTGTGCCACGGAATGCTTGATCAGGGCGAAGACGCTGTCGAGGTTGATGGCCATGGTGCTGCGCCATTGCGCATCCGACATTTTGTCGATGGGCGCGTCCTCGGGAGGCCAGACTCCGTGATTGGCCACCAGGATGTCCAGCCGCCCGAAACGCTTCACGGCCGCCGCGACCAATTCCTGCGCCGTCTCCGTGCCTGAGAGATTGCAGGCCATGGCCGCGCAATTTTCCTGCTCCGAGCTCCTTGACCAGTTGTTCGGAGGGAGCCTTGGCCTTTTCGTAGTTGAACAGAACGCGCGCCCCCGCCGTGCACAAACATGCGGACCGCGGCCGCACCAATGCCGCGTGAACCGCCGGTAATGAGGGCGACCTTGCCAGAGAGAGAAAGAGGGATAGACATGCAGAGATAGTTTCCAGTTTCAGCCAAGAATTGGCAAGTGCGGCCCGACCGGAGTATCGGTGTTCAGCTGCGAAGCGGCGTAAAGGCGTAGAAGAATAGAGCCCGGCGGCGCAAGCCCAGGGTCGAAGAGTGGGATAGGACGGAGCCCTGAAAGGGCGAAAGAATGATCGTGGGCTGTGCGCCGTACGGCGCGAAACCCTGAACCGGTCGAAGAGCCCGTGGCTCAGCTAGTCTGTGCGCCCTAACTTCAGAGGCTCAGCTGCCAGCGTTCGTCGCAAGCCACCAGCAGGGCTTGCGACTCCGGGCTGACCATGCAATGCGGTCCGCTCACTGCGGCTCAGATGCCGGGAAGTTTCAAGCTTTTCGGTCAGCTTTCAACTTCCCCAACTGGTAGTTCTCTCCGCCTTGAGTTCGCGAATCAGAATGCGCACCAGCATGCCGTCGTAGCGCGTGCCGCTCAATTTCTCCAGCTCGGCCAGCGCCTGTTCGCTGGTCTTGGCGGCGGCAAACGAGCGCTCGCTGGTCATGTTCACATAGGCGTCGGTGATGGCCATGATGCGCGCCCACAGCGGGATCTTCTCGCCCCGCAAGCCGTCGGGATAGCCGCCGCCATCGAAGGATTCGTGGTGGTGCTCGCACCGCCTCGCGCAATTTCTTGCCTTCGGGCAAGGTGGCCAGGATTTCTCGCTCCCACCTCGGCGTGCATCTTCAACACGTAGAACTCGCCTTCGGTCAGCGGGCCGGGTTTGTTCAGGATGCGTTCGGGGACAAAGAGCTTGCCCACGTCATGCACCCGGGCGGCAAAGGCCAGGTCGGCAATTTCCTCCGCAGCGCATGCCCAGCGAGCGCGCGATGATTTCGCTGTACCGGGCCACCATCTCGCCGTGCCCGGCGCTGTTCAGTTCGCGCGATTCGGCGGCGCTGGTCAGGGTCTCAATGGCTTCCCGCAGAATCTGGTCGGTGTGGGCTTCGTCGCCGCACATCTTCTTCAGCGTGGTGATCAGTTCTTCCACATGCTCGGGGCCGGTGTGCTCGCGTTGCAGGAAGCCTTCGATGTATCCGGAGATCAGCTGGCGGCGGACCGCGGCGCTTTCGCCGCCCGGACAACTTCTTCGGCGATCGGACACTCGGTCGCCGCCCGCGCGCTTGGAGACGTACATGCCGGCGTCGGCGACGCGAACAATGTCTTCCATGGAGAAGCCGTGCACCGGGAAACTCGCTACCCCGAAGCTGCCGGTGATGTGGTGCTCGGCCAGCATGGGGTCCTGCGAAATCCAGAGCCGCAGGCGTTCGGCCAGGATTTGCGCCTGCTCCACGCCGGTTTCGGGCATGAGAATGATGAACTCGTCGCCGCCGTAGCGCGCCACCACGTTCGACTGCCGGCACTTCTGCTCCAGCAGCCGGCCCACCCGGGTCAGCACCAGATCGCCTTCCAGGTGTCCCTTGGTGTCGTTCACGCTCTTGAATTTATCCAGGTCCATCAGCACGACCGAGATGGGACGGCCGGAGCGCGAGGCCCGCTTCAGCTCCGAACTGAGCGCTTCGAAGAAGAAACGCCGCGTCTTGATGAGCGTGAGCCCGTCGGTGATCGATTGCTGCTGCAGTTTCTGAAACACGAAGGCGTTGTGCAGGGCGGTGGCCAGCAGGTCGGCCAGCGTGTTCATGATCAGCCGGTCGGCCGGCGTGAATGCGTCCTCTTTGTGGCTTTCCACGTTGAGCACGCCGAGGAAGTTTTCGCCGTAGGCGATCGGAATGCAAAGCACGGAGCGCGATCCCGGCAGCACGCCTTGCAGTTGCGCTTCGCTCGTGGTCTGGACCAGCGCAGCTTCGCCGGTGCGCGCCACCCGGCCGAGAATGCCCGCTGGCCCAGCGGGATGCGCTTGCCCAGCGCCTGCGCCGTGATCCCGGCCTCGGCCTTGATTTCGATCTCCTTGGTGCTGTAGTCGAGAATGCCGATGCCGATGTGGTCGAAGCTGAAATTCTTCTGGATGTGGCCGACGATGTCGGCCAGCATCTGCTCGGAATCTTCGCTCGAAATCGCGGTCTTCGAAATGCTGTTCAGGAAAGCCAGCTGGCGCGAGCGCCGCTGCTCCTCGGCGAAGAGGCGGGCATTTTCGACCGCCACGGAAACCTGCCCCGCCGCAGTTTGCATGACTTCCAGGTCGCGCTGCTCGAAGGCGTATTCGCGCTCCGTGTTCATCGCCGCCATCACTCCGGCCGGCCGGCCTCCCAGCAGGATGGGCGCGCCGCAAAAACACTTGGCCGGCCGCGGCGGCACATAGGTGACGCCCAGGCGCTCCCGCGATCTTCTCCAGCTCGGAGCGAATCAGCAGAGGCTGGCCGCTGCGAATGATGTATTCGGTCAGGCCATTGGTCAGTTTGCGCGTGCGCTTGGGCAAAACCTCACCTTTCTCCACTTCCAGTTCGAAGCGGATCTCGTCGCCTTCCTGAAACGCGATGTAAAACTCGCTGGTGTCGAAGATCTGGCCCAGTTCTTTCTGGACGGTGCGCAGGATCTCGTCCTGGTCCAGCCGCGAGCTGATGGCCTGTCCGATCTGGGTGAGCAGCGCGAATTCCTTGGTGCGGCGCTGCGCGTCGTGCATGACCGCGTAGTTTTCCAGGGTCAAGCCGATCTGCAGCGCCAGCCCGATCAGCAGGCGCAGGTTCGATGATCCGAACATCCGGCGCGCGGCATGCGGGAAACAGGATCACGCCAAAATTGTGTTCCCGGGTCTGCAGGCTGACGGCGGTGACGTTGTAGATGCGTTCTTCGGTCATCACCTCGCGGAATTGCAGAAATCGGCCGCCGGGAAATGCAGGCAAGGGCTCGGGCATTTCCGGCACGCCGCGGAAGGTCACGAATCCGCCGCGCCGGTAGGCCAGCTCGCAAACGTATTCTCCGGCTCCGCTCTTTTCCAGCTTGCTCGAGGAACTCGGCGGAAAAACCGCGCTGCACCGAAGGCAGCACGGCGCGCCAGCGCTCCGATATGCAAATCACGGCTCCGCCCGCCGGCAAGGGCGCGACCAGCCGATCCAGAATGCTCTGCATGCTGGGAACCAGGTCGTCGGCCGAAAGCAGCCGCGTCGGATCCACGCCCAGAGTGGAAAACGCCAGCGCATTTTCCTGCACCGCGCTGCGCTCGTTTTCCGCCAGCACCATCACCATCGCGATGCCCAGCGCCAGTTGCGGGATCGGGCCCAGCATGTCGGACAGCTGCAGGTAAGAATTGCTGAACTGTCCGAACAGCATCAGCACCGACCACAGCGCCAGTGCCATCGCCAGCAGGGTGAAGGCCAGCGAATTTCTACGGTGCGCGTAGCGGTAGAAGAAGAAGGAGCAGTAGAGCAGCACCAGGGCCACGCCCACTTCCAGGCGGAAGCGCGGATCGGGGACCATTTCCAGGATGAAACACCCGGCCCACCATCTGCTGCTTCAAATTCCAAAGGCTGAGCGCCATTCCCGCCAGACCGACAGCGACGTCATACCAGCGCAGGCGGAATCTTCTCGCGCATCAGGCGAGTTGAGATGAAGATGCAGAGCGCCATCGCCGCCAGAAGCAGGGAGGCCAGACAGTGCCATCACGGCGAAGGAGTGCGGAACGCACTCCAGGCATCGAGAATGTAGTGGAGCGTGTAAGCTCCCCATCCCAGTTGCCAGGCGCGAAAGTAGTCCTGCCGGGTCTGCTCGTAGAGGTAAGTGAAAACCAGAAAGAGCAGCAGGGCGACCACGGCCGGTACTACAAGCAAACTAATCGTGACGCTGTTCATGGCGCGAAAACAGCTACCTCAGCCAGAGTGATAAGCAGTTTCTAACTATCAATGGTTTCACAGCGGTTCAGGCAAGACAATAGTCTTCTGTAACCGGCGGAAAGCGCCGTCAGCGGGTGGTTTCTGCTTCCGGATCAATGAGTTGGATCGAACTTCAGCCCTCCCTCGGCTTGACGCTATATTTCCTCAGCCCGTACCATCAGAACACGACCTTTCGTAATGTCCCCCTCTTCCAGCACGCCCCCGACGCCGCCCGCAGGCCCACGCGTCCGCTTCGCCCCCTCGCCCACCGGCTATCTGCACGTCGGCGGCGCCCGCACCGCGCTGTTCAACTGGCTGTTCGCTCGTCATCACGGCGGCACGCTCGTCCTGCGCATTGAAGACACCGACCTCGAGCGCTCTACGGCCGAGATGGTCGAGGGCATTTTGCAGGGCATGCGCTGGCTCGGCCTCGACTGGGACGAGGGTCCGTACCATCAGACCCAGCGGATGGAAATGTATCGCGAGAGCGCGGCCAAACTGTTGGCCTCCGGACATGCTTACTATTGTTTTTGCAGCAAAGCGGAGCTGGAGCAGCGCCGCGCAGCTGCTGCCGCCGAAGGCCGCCCGCCGCGCTACGAAGGCACCTGCCGAAAGATTTCTCGCGAGGAAGGCGCCCGGCGGCGCGCCGCGGGAGAATCCGCAGCCGTTCGCTTTGCCGTGCCCGAGTCCGGCAGCACGGCTTTCGACGATGCCGTCTTCGGTCGCGTTGAGTTTGCCAATACCGAACTGGAAGATTTCGTGCTGCTGCGCTCCGACGGCGTTCCCACCTATCACCTGAGCGTGGTCACCGACGATGTGGATATGCGCGATCACCCACATCATTCGCGGCGCCGATCATATTTCGAACACACCCAAGCAAGTCCTGCTCTACCAGGCGCTGGGCGCCCCGTTGCCGGTGTTCGCGCATGTGCCGCTGATCCTCGGCCCCGACAAGACGCGCCTGAGCAAGCGCCACGGCGCCACCAGCGTGATCGCCTATCGCGATGAAGGCATCGTGCCCGAAGCCTTCCGCAATTTTCTGGCGCTTGTTGGGATGGACCCCGCCTGGATCCGAAACGGAGGGCGCTTCCACGGAGATTCTGGGCGACCAGCAACTGATCCGGCTGTTCGATCTGAACGGCATCTCGCATTCGAACGCCGTATTCGATCGCGCCAAGCTGGACTGGTTCAACACGGAATACATCCGCGCCTATCCGGCGGAAAAGCTGCTGCCGCTGATTCAGGAAGAGTGGCACAAGGCAGGCCTCGAGCCCGCCCGCAGCGACCCGGACTGGCTGCTTGCCACCATCAACCTGCTCAAGCCGCGGGCCCGCAGCCTGAAGGATTTCGCCACATCCTTCCGCGCCTATTTCACCGACACGTTCCAACCGGATCCCGCGGCGGTCGAGAAATTCCTGGCGGATGAAAAAGTCCGCCGCCTGCTGGTGGAACTAGGCGAACGCTACGCAGCGTCGGATGAAACTTTCACCGAGGCCGGAGCCGAAAGACTCCTGCGCGACTTCGCCGCGGAAAAAGAGATGAAAGCGGGCGCGCTGATCAACGGTGCACGCGTCGTGCTGACCGGACAAGGAGTGGCGCCCAGCCTGTTCGCTGTCATGATGGCCCTCGGCAAAGACCGCACCGTCGCCCGACTGAAAGCCACGCAAGAACTCGCCGCCCGAGCCATGACTCCAGAAGTCTAAACAAAACTCTTGAGATCAAAGCGGGCGACTCGCCCGCGGGCTTTCTGTTTGTACCGCCCAAGAACCGGAAACTGAGAAGGCCACAAAAATCGCGGGCGAGTCGTCCCCGACCACAGGGAACCTGCCTCAGACGCCTGCACCTTCGTTCCTTACTCGCCAACGAAAGCAAGGCCCCGGGGCTGGCATAATGATGTATATGTGGCCCGCCTTTTCCCTAAAGTTGGACGATCGTTGGCTGCCGAAGTCCGTTATCTGCCTGCGCGACTACAAGCTGAACAAGTTCTTGAAAGACCTCATCGCCGGAATCACCGTCGGACTGGTGGCATTGCCGCTGGCCATGGCCTTTGCGATCGCATCGGGGCTCACGCCCCAGGCCGGCATCTACTGCGCGGTGGTCACCGGCTTCCTGATCTCTGCGCTGGGCGGGTCGAAGACGCAGATTGGCGGGCCCACCGGCGCCTTCGTCGTCGTGGTTGCCGGGATCGTCGCGGTGCATGGCATTGACGGACTGTACATGTGCACCGTCATGGCGGGCGCCATCCTCATCGTGCTCGGCGCGACCGGCATGGGCACGGCGGTGAAGTTTATTCCGCGCCCGGTTGTGATCGGCTTTACCAATGGCATCGCGGTGTTGATCGCGAGTACTCAAATAAAAGATTTCTTCGGACTGCACCTGGCCAAGGTTCCCAGCGAATTCTGGCTGCGGATGAAAGCTCTTTTTCACGCCGCTCCCACCTTCTCTCTGGCCTCGACTCTGCTGGCGGCTGCCACGGTGGCGACGATGCTGCTGTGCCGCGCCCTTTCCAACCGGATTCCGGGGGCGATCATCGCCATGCTGGGTGCGACGGTCGTTACTTTTTTGCTGAAGCTGCCGGTGGAGACGATCGGCACGCGCTTTGGCGGAATTCCGAGCGGCCTGCCTCATTTTGCTTTACCGCATTGGCACGCGAGCATGGTCCATGGCCTGCTCGGTCCGGCTTTCACGGTGGCCATGCTGGGAGCGATCGAGTCGCTGATGTCGGCGGTGGTTTCAGACCGCATGAGCAACGATCGCCACAATCCCAATGTCGAACTGATCGGCCAGGGGATTGCCAACATCTTCTCGCCCATGTTCGGTGGGTTGCCGGCCACAGGTGCCATCGCTCGCACCGCAACCAACATCCGCGCCGGAGCGCAGTCGCCGGTCGCGGGCATGATGCACGCGCTTACCCTATTGTGCGTGTTGCTGTTCGCCGCGCCCCTGGCCAGTTACATCCCCATGGCCGCGCTGGCCGGAATTCTGATGATCGTCTCGTACAACATGGGCGAGTGGCGCGAGATTCCTCAATTGCTGCGCCTGACCAAAACCGACGTCAGCGTGTGGCTGGTCACGTTTGGGTTGACCGTTTTCGCCGATCTTACGGTAGCCGTCGAGGCCGGAATGATCCTGGCCGCACTGCTCTTCATCGCGCGCGTGGCTGAGACCACCACCGTGTCCCAGGTGACGGGCGACTACGTCGAGGACGGACGCCTGCATATTCTGCAGGACAAAGACATTCCGTACTACGCCACTATCTTCCGGATTCATGGACCGTTTCTTTTCGGCGCGACCGACAAGATTGGCGTGGTCACGGAGAAAATGCACGAACTGCCGCCGATCGTCATTATTCGCTTGCGCAACATGACGGCCATTGACGCCACCGGATTGTTTGCGCTGGAGGAGATAGCGAAACAACTCCACGCTACGAAGCGCACGCTGATCTTATGTGGCGCCCGCGAGCAACCGGCCCAGATGATTCATCAGGGAGAATTCGAAGAAGTGGTGGGACGCGAAAATATCTGCGCCAACGTTCAGGAAGCGCTGCGGCGAGCGGAAGCCGTGTTCGAAAAGATCGAAGCGGATGCGGCGGTGGGCACTAAATAATGTAGGCGCAAGCGTCCCGCGCGTGCGGCATCATCCCGCGGCGGCGCAGAACGGGCGAGGACGCTCGCGTCCACATCAACTAGTTAAGCTGCCTCGCTGGCTGCGCTTTCGTCCTGCAACATGGAACGAATCTGCTCCCGCAGTTCCGGCGAATCCGCATGACCGTGCACCGTGCCGGCATGCAGCACCGCCAAGCTGATGACTTCTTCCTCAGTCCCAGAAATGGCAATCGAGCAGGGTTTATCCGCAGGGAATTGACGACAATCAATCACTTTCCGTGTTCCGGCCATACCTGCCTCCTGTTTGAAATTCGGCGGAATTATAGTCCGGGTTGATGGCGGCATTCAAACCCGCTATCACGACCTTGGGGGGAAATGTAGGCGCTCGCGCCTACATTCATTCTTCCGGTCATTCTTCCGGTGCGGGCTCGCTCGGCCCCGTCCCCGGGGCCAGAGGCAGTTGCGAGGCGCTGCTGAGCAGGCTGCGTTCCTGGGGCGAGAACTCGCTCTTAAAACGATCGGACTCGATGACCTGCTGGCGCTCGGCGGGAGGCATGACGCTCAGGTCGCGGATCGCGGTGCGCACTTTTTTCCGGCGCTCAGGCGGCAGGTCTTTGAGCTGCGAATAGATTTGCCGCGCCTGTTGTTTTTGCCCGGGGGTCAGGTGTTCCCAGGTTTCCATGCGCTGCAGGATGCGGTCCTGCATGCGCGGCGGAAGGCTGCTGAAGCGCTGCAAGCGCTCCCGCAAGATTTGCTGCCTTGCGGGCGGCAGGCTGCGGAACTGGGGATCGTTATCCAGCGCCTTCTGTTGCTGATCGGGAGGAAGGTCTTTGTAGCGGCGCAGCCACTGTCCGGCATGATTGCCTTGCATCTGGGCTTGCTGGCGCGCTTCTTGACGGGCCTGGCGTCTTTCAGCGGGACGGTTTTGCGCCGCGCACGGCGAACCCGCGGACGCCGATATCAAGGCCGCCGCCACCGTCATCGTGATGGACTTCAGTCCGGACACTTTTTAACTCCGTACTCGGCGATCAAAATCTGTCACCGCAAAGTCTAGGACGCGCCCCACTTCTCGCAAAGACGCGAGAAATGGGATATCCGACGTAAAGAAATTCCCTACGGATTTGCCGTGACGTCCGGTTGCACGGCCAGATCATCGAGCACATCGAAGTCGGAATACAGGTTCTGGTTCTTCTCGAGCGCCTGCAGATCCCCCACTGCCGTGCCCGGCTCCGCCGCTACTGCCACCGGGGATGAGGCCGTATGGTTTCCCCGCTCGCCGCTGTTCATCCGAACCAGGCTCACGCCCACAACCATCACCAGGGCAAACGACGCTGCCAGCACGGGTTTACTCAGCCATCCCAGCCAGCCGGCGGATTGCTTTGCGCTTTCCTCGCGCAAACGCGCCCGCAGCCGAACATCAAAATAAGGCGAAGGTTCCGGCGCCTGCCACTCGTCCAGCAGCGACATGGTCTGGCGGAACGCTTCAAGCTTGCCTGCACATTCCGCGCAGGAATCCAGATGGGCCCTTACTTCGGGAGTGACCGCCGCCAGTCCGGCGGCCAGATCCGGCATCAGTTCGCGGGTTTCATTGCACTTCATAGCTGCTTCCTTTACACAAACTCTTTGAGCTGCTCGCGCAAAGTTTCGTAAGCGCGAAACAGCAATGACTTGGTGGCGGACTCGCTCAGCTTCAATACATCAGCAATCTGGCGATACTCCATCTGCTGGTACTTGTGCATTACGACGGCCATTCTCTGCCGCTCCGGCAGGGCCTGTACGCGCCGGCGAATGGCGACCAGGCGCTCCCGTTGCACAATCGTTTCCTCCGCGCTTGGCGTCCGGTCAGGCAGATCCAGAGTACGACCACTTTCCGCGTCCGGTTCGTCCAGGCTGACCGTATTCTCCGGGCGCTCATGACGCGTGTCACGCGCATGATTCACCGCCAGGTTGGTGGCGATGCGATACAGCCAGGTCGTAAACTTGGCGCTGGCCTCATAGCTTTCGCGCGAGCGGTAAACCCGCAGGAAAACTTCCTGGGCCAGATCTTCTGCAACCGCATTGCTGTGCGCGGTGCGGAACATGAAGCTCACCATGGGACGGCGGTACTTCTGCACCAGGTATTCGAAAGCCGAATCGTCCCCGGCTTTCACCTGCAGCATGATTTCGGCGTCGGTCCGCCCGCCATCGGGCAGACTGGTATCGGCTTCGAGTGGTTCCGGCTGCGCCACGCCCCCCAATGCAAGCAACCTGCGATCCATTGTTACGCTGCTCATGGCAACGCTGCTCACTTCAGATTGAACCCCTTTGTCAGACGAAAGTTGCGCCTCCTCCGCCCCCCGGTCAGGCGCGGAAGTGCCTTCGGTAGTATGAGGTGCGGGTACTTTGGAGGGTCTGGGCTCGGGGGTCATCGGATGCGTATAACCCACACGCTTTCGTGACCGCTGGACCCGGCCCCGGAAGGCGCAGCAGAAATCAAGGCTACCACGGTCTCTAGGTGCACGAAAGTGGTTCGTTTACTTTAATATAGCAATCGTTCGGCATCGTAAAAACTGCTAGTTCAGCTTGGCGTACTCCGCCCTTGCATCTTTCATGATGGGTATGTCCGGGTCGCCATCCTTCCAGGCAGTGAAGAAATTCTGGTAGGCAATACGAGCCTTGGCGGAGTCGCCAGAAAGAACAAGGCATCGCGCCAGGCCGAGTCGGGCCAGGGACACGTAAGGGGAGGCCCCGAAAGCCGGTTTGTGATCGAGAATCTTCTGGAATTCGGTCACCGCCTGCGAACCCCGTTTGGCGTGGAGGTAGGCGAGTCCGCGCAAGTAAACCGGCTTGCCTTCCGCGATGTATCCGAACTGGAAGGCCTCAGCGGGACGCAATTGCTCGATGGCCTTGGCGCTGTAGCCCCGCTGCAGCTCGATCCGGGCGCGAATTTGAGGAATTGATACCTTCTGAACAAGAGTACTCAGAGGATAATTCTTGTTGAGCTCCGAGGCGACGGTTTCGGCCTTCGCGCCGTCACCGCAAGTAGCGAACACAAATCCGGCATAGACGTCTGCGTCCCGCGTCTTGCCGCTTGGAATACTCGCGGCGTTTTTGCGGGCCTGGTCGCAGACCCCGAAATCAGCCTGAACCATGGCAAGCGCTCCCAGATCAGACAACTCGATCTCTTTCAGGTTCTGGCTTTGCTCCAACTCCATCGCCTGTTGCATCACTTCGCTCGACGATCGCAGCTTTCCTTCCTCCTGCAGGGCATGCGCCTGGATTTGGAGGAAGGTGAATTCGCCGGGTTTGCCCTTGGCCCAGGTCAATTGACGTTGGGCCTCGTCAGGCTTATCGAGGGCGAGCGCCACCCATAGGGCGGCCCAATGAATGTCTTCTGAATCGGGGAACCGCTTGAGGGCCTGGTCCAGAATCTGCCGCGCTTCGTCGGGACGGCCCGTGGCTGCGTAGGCGTACAAGAGGCCCGTGTACGCGCCGCCAGAGTTGGGATCTGCTGCTATGCCGCGGCGTGCAGCCTCTCCGGCTTTTTCAAACTCACCGATTTGCGAATAGGCTATCGCGAGGTTGTTGCCCGGGACTGAATCGGTGGGATAGGTGCGGTCATAGAGCTCCAGGGTCTCGATTTCTTTATCGAGTTCACCGGTTACGGTCTCGTAGTAATGCTCCATGATATAGAGTTTTTCCCTTTCGCTGACGCGGTCTTTCAGTTCGTATGCCTTGCGGGTGTACTCCTTTGCCGGCTCCAACTCGCCGGCGTTGGCGTAAACCGTTCCCATGCGCGCGTAGACCCAGGCGAAGTTCGGGTCGAGTTCGACGGCCCGACGATAGAAGGGCAACGACGCCATGGGGCGACCGCGATCAAACTCAGCATTTCCCAGGGCAAAGGCCTTGAGCGCATCGAGCGATGCCGTGGTGACCTGCTCGATGGGCACATCGAACTTTTGCACCGAGGCCAGGGATTCGCCGAGCGTGGAGCGCAATTTCGAGACCGCGGAACCGAGCGCGGACAGGACTTGCTCCTTGCTGGAGGCTTCCACCTGCTGCTGTGCCAGAGAATCACCGGTCTGGCAATTGATGGCATTCAGGGTAAGGACGTACTGCGTGCCCAGGCTGGCGATGGATCCGGAGAGCATCGCCTTGCTTCCCAGGCGCAGGCACAAATCCCGGGCCAGATCAGCGGTAAGGCGCTCGTCGGGTGAACGGCCCATGAAGCCCAGCGTCTTCTGCACCTGGGCCTGCGGCACTACGCGCAGAAACGGCGATTGGTCGAGGTCCACGGCCAAGGCTTGCTTTAAAGTGCCGTCGAAAACCGCGTCGCCGGTAGTGTTCGCGAAGTCGGCGAGCACGACTGTGTCCTTCTCCGTGAGTTTGGCGCCGTGGGACGAGCGATAGTACAGACCACCGGCGATCAAAACGGCGCCCAGAACGGCGGCTGCGGGAAACAGGAACTTCCACGATTTCTTGCCGGACGCAACCGAAACGCTCGCTTCTACCACGGCTGCGGACGAACCTGATGAAGTAGCTGCTGAAACCGGCGCAGAGATCTTTGCGGATGACGGCGGGGATGGCGGCGCAGATGGGTGGGGAATCGGCTCTAAGGCTGCGGCCACGCTCGACGAACTGGCTACAACCGCTCGACCCGAGTCGGTGTCGCGCTTGAGTCGCTGCAGGTCGGTGCGAATGTCGGCCGCGTGCTGATAACGAAGGTTGCGGTCCTTTTCTAGCGCCTTGTTCAGGATGTCTTCCAGCTTGACTGGCAGATCGGGATTGAGGCGGATCGGCGAAGTAGGAACGCCGTCCAAAATCGCTTTGAAGATCAGGGCCGAGGTATCGCCGCGAAACGGCAACGTCCCCGTGGACATTTCGTAGAGCACGACGCCGAAGGAGAACAGGTCGGTGCGGGCGTCGAGTTCCTTGCCCTTCGCCTGCTCCGGAGACATGTAGGCGACCGTGCCCATGGTGGAGCCGGGGCTGGTCAGGTGCTCTTCGCTGATAGCCGTGGGCTGCGCCGGATCACTGGCGCGGGTCGAAGCGGCGGCGACTTTGGCCAGGCCGAAGTCGAGAATCTTGGCATGGCCGCGCTCGGTGACGAAAATGTTCGCGGGCTTAATGTCACGGTGAACAATGCCGCGGGCATGCGCTGCGTCGAGAGCGTCGGCAATCTCGATGCCGAGACCCAGGAGATTCTCCAGTTCCAACGGACGGTTCCCAATGATGTGCTTGAGGGTTGAGCCTTCGAGAAACTCCATCACTATAAAGGCCTGGCCGTCCTGCTCGCCGATATCGTGAATGGTGCAGATATTGGGATGGTTCAGTGCGGAGGCGGCCTGCGCTTCACGCCGGAAGCGAGCCAGGGTCTGGGGATCGTTGGCCACCTGGTCGGGCAGAAACTTCAGAGCGACAAAGCGGAGCAGGCGCGTATCCTCGGCTTTGTAGACCACGCCCATCCCACCGCCGCCGAGCTTTCCGACAATCCGGTAGTGCGAGATAGTTTGGCCGATCATAAAGTTTGAGTATGTTAGGCGGGCGGCAAGGGCAAGTCAACGAAGGCCTGCGGTTCCTGCGGTTCCCTCGCTGTTGACGGGAATGGCGGTCACTGTTTGAATATGCGCCTTCGGTACCTCCCAAATCCGCCGGGATCGAGACAAAGAAAGCGACTCCCTTTGGTACATATCTTCCGCCCTGCTCAATGCACAAAAGGAACACAGTCGGGCAGATTCTTGGGCACATCCATTTTCACAACCCTCTTGGTAATCTCTATGTTTTCCAGGCAAAGGGCTGCCTGAAAATTCCTCCATCGATCTCGCATCATTTCACCGCCCAACGTTCATCGATCTGGAGCAAAATTTCTTCTGCCCATCGGATAGCATCAGAAATAGCGCAGATGGCTGCCGGAACCCTCTTTCCGCCATCGTACCGAGCAAGTTTTCGGGCTGCAAGAATAGCGATCAGCAGCGCGCGTTTTGCGGCCTTCGTCCACACGATGATCTTATCAAATTCGCTTTATGTTCGCCTATGAGTCCGTGACTTCCCCCACCATCGCCTTCATCTGTCAAGCCATCAAATTCTCTGTAAAGTACAACGACTGTTTTCTATATTGCTTATTTCAATGAATTTGATGTTACTACCCTGAGAATTACGAAGACCGGCTCAAGCTGCTGGAACTGGAATTCGAAAGTCTACGCCTTTGGGTTCTCGAACCCTACGATCTAATTCTTTCAAAACTTGCGAGGAATAACCCGAAGGATCGAGACGACGTCAAATTTCTAGTTACAAAGCTGAGCCTTTCATTCGAGGTTTTATGTCGCCGTTGGGAAAGCGAGATGAAGCCTTGGATAGCAAATGCCGACCGGCACCAGACTACTATCAACCTCTGGAAAAGCTATTTGCAGCAATGACTGGACTCTTTATTCGCCGACAGATCGTCGCAGCCGAGCAACCAAATGAAGAGATATTAGGCCAACAGTTCGTGCCGCCTGGACTCCTGGCGAATGTTTGAACCCCATCCGAGCCTCAATATTCCGAAGGATGACGCCAGAGTTTGGCGTTACATGGAAACTGGAACATCAAACGGGGGCACTTCAACGCCAGCCAAGCGGGAAGAACAATCGCGCATCATGCAGTCGATTCCGTTACCATCCGTTCCCACCCGGTTGACCGAAATCGCTGTAACTGTTTGAATAGAAAGCAGTGGGCGCTTAACTCAGCGGTAGAGTGCCATCCTCACACGGTGGAAGTCGTAGGTTCAAATCCTACAGCGCCCACCATCCATCCTTGCAGATGCGATGGAAACTGCCACAAGTCCCGTGTACTTATCTGATCTAGTGTAGGGCGGACACTCCCGTCCGCCACCTTGACGTTGGGCTTGGTCCCGCTTGCACGACTCAGATCAGAGTCAAGAGCGGCGGACAACAGTGTCCGCCAGTGTCCGCCACACAAGCCGTGCTGGTTCGGGATTCACTTGCGGGCCCGATAGACCGGCCGCAACAGGCGCCTTTCGCTGGTAAGCGTCTGAACACAACACAGGAACTTCTGCAGCCCGTCGAAGTTGGTATTTCCTTCAAGCGCGGTCAATTCTGATTTCCATTTTTCGCGGGCGTCATGCCATCGTCGGGCCACCTGCGCTGCGCTCGCGGTGGTGTCGGTGACGTCCAGCAAACGAAACCCTGCCGCCGCGATGAGCTTTTCGTTTTCCCCCGGAGGCACGAACAGGTAGTAACCGATCAGGCTGCGGGTCGCAATTTCCTCGTTAGAGAGGGCTCCACCAACCACGAGGGCATCGCTGAAAATCATTCGGCCGCCCGGCTTAAGCACGCGCCACAGCTCCTTCAACAAGTCCAGTCGTCCAGGAATATGGCAGAAGACGTCGCTCGAATAGACCGCGTCGAAACTCGCGCCCGGGAACGGAAGAGGCTGAGACACGTCGCACAGTTGAAAGCGCACCTGCGCACTCAAGTTCTGCCGCTCTGCCAGGGCGCTGGCATTGCGAACTCCTTCCGCGTTCACGTCGAGGCCGATCACCTGGCAGCGTGCTGTCTTTGCCACATACAGCGCATAGCGGCCGGAGCCGGATCCGATCTCGAGAACCGAGCAGCCCGGCGTCAGCTCCAGCAGACGCGGAATTTCGTGGGATTCTTCCGTGGTCACCCAACTGGTTTGGCCGTAATCTTCGCCGTAGGTTTCGCGGCGCACCTCGCGATAAACGTCTCGTTCATAGTTGCCATACGACGAGTTGTAGATGTCCACCCTTGAAGCCATAGCATCGCTTTCCGTAATCGCTTCGGGCCTGCGCCACACGCTCGGTGCAGTTTCGAGGCGGGAATGTTACAACGCCCAGATTCAGGTTTCAAACCAATGCCGAACTCTTTGCCGAGGGTAATCTTCACCGAGATTACTATCGACGGGATGGGCTAAGCACTACAAGACATGACCTTCTTTCTATCCCTGTGCCCTTCCCGTACATCCTTTGCTGGGATAATCTGAATCCATATTCACAATGGCGGTGCTGGCCTTGGCTGACCGGCACAATGCGGGAAATTTAGGTATTAAACAGGAGCAGTGAATGCCCAGGACCTTGGTCTGCCCTTTCTCCAAGCGCGTCATCATTATTTCTATTACTGCATTCTTAATATTCAGTGTCGCTGCTCCGGCGCAAGTCCGAAACCGCATCCAGCAAAACATCGAGGACACCGAACCGGTCATGATTTCGGCCCCGCATTCCCTGGCCCGCCCGGAGTTCGATCAGGGCCGAGTGGAAGGCAGTCTGCGGATCGATCGTGCTTCGATCGTGTTCAAGCTAGCGCCCGCCCAGCAGGCCGATTTGGAGAAGTTGCTGGCACAACAGCAGGACCCGCACTCTGTGACCTATCGCAAGTGGCTGACTCCGGAGCAGTACGCGGCGCGTTTTGGCATGAGCGATAGCGACCTCGCGCAGGTCTCAGCCTGGCTCAAATCGCAAGGGTTGACGGTGGACGGTTTTTCGCGCGGCCGCACTCAAGTGTTTTTTAGCGGAAGCGCAGCCCAGGTTGAAAGCGCCTTCCACACTCAATTCAACCGCTATCTGGTAAATGGTCAGACCAGCATCGCCAATGCCGTCGAGATCTCCGTGCCGCAGGCGATCGCGGGGATGGTGCAGGGCTTTCGGGGTTTTGAAAATTTCCGGCCGCAGCCCCGGGTGCACGCGGTGAAGCCGAACTTTACCTCGCACCAGACCGGGAACCATTTCGTTGCCCCTGGAGACTTTGCCACCATCTACAACGTTCCTGCCGCGCTCGATGGAACTGGACAGACGATCGCTGTGGTGGGACAAACCCAGATCAACACCTCTGACATTGATGCTTTCCGCACGGCGGCAGGATTGCCGGCCCGGACCTCGGGTAACTTTCAGCAAGTTCTGATAACGGGTGGCGGAACCGGCTTTAACGACGGAGACGAAGTCGAAGCCAACCTCGATCTGGAGTGGTCAAATGCTGTCGCCAAAAAAGCGACCATTCTCTACGTGTACGCCGGGTCGAATTCGACCACTAAGAACGTCTTCGATGCGTTGCAGTTCGCAATCGACAATAATCTGGCGCCGGTGATCAGCATCAGCTACGGAAATTGTGAAGCCAATCTGACTAGTTTCGTGACCACCCTCCAGCAAGAGGCGCAGCAGGCCAACGCGCAAGGGCAAACGATTACTGCCGCTTCTGGCGACGCCGGAGCAGGAGACTGCGAAGTCTCTACTGCGAAGACGGCCACGCACGGACTAGCGGTGGACGCGCCCGGCAGCGTTCCCGAGGTTACCGCCATCGGAGGCACCGAGTTCACGGGAGACGCAGCGGGCGCTATGACCGGGACCGCTCCCAATACGACTGCGGGCGCTACTAGCTTCTGGGGCGGCACCACCAGCACTACGGACAACCTCAATTCGGCGCTGAGCTACATTCCGGAAATGGCCTGGAATGACACTACCCAATCCATTGCCGCGGGTGGAAGTCTTTCCGCGACCGGCGGGGGGAAGAGCGCGGTGTTTTCCAAGCCAAGCTGGCAGGTGGGCACCGGCGTTCCGAACGACGCTGCCCGCGACGTGCCCGATGTTTCGCTCAGCGCTTCGCCGAACCATGACGGTTTCCTGATTTGTTCCCAGAGTTTTTTCGCCGGTAAGACGCCCGCTGTTACCAGCTGCACGGCCGGTTTCCGGGCCAGCGACGGCATGAGCTTGGCGGCTGTCGGCGGCACCTCCGTCGGCGCGCCTGCCTTTGCCGGCATCGTAGCGCTGCTCAATCAAAAGACCGGCTCCCACGGTTTAGGCAACATCAACCCCACGCTGTACAGCCTGGCAGCGTCGACTCCGGGCGCGTTTCATGACGTCACAACCGGCAATAACATCGTTCCCTGCACGCAGGGCACGACGGGTTGTCCGACTGCTGCCCCCTTTCAGTATGGTTTCAGCGCTGGCACCGGGTATGACCTAGTTACCGGGCTGGGCTCGGTGGATGTGACCAACCTGGCGACCGCCTGGGCAGGGCTTACTCCCACTCCGGATTTTTCTGTAGTCGGCTTATCCGCCACGGCTTCGGCTCCCGGCCAGCAGGCTACGTCGCAAATCACTGTGACATCGATTGCTGGTTTCAGTGGCACCGTGGACCTCACTTGCCAGCCGTCTTCGGCGAGCGCGCAAATTACCTGCTCCATCAGCCCGACCTCGGTCACAGCCAGCGCATCGGGTGCCACGGCGATGATGACAATTTCCACCGCCGCGCCGCACGTTCTGCCCGGAACATCGGCTTCGCTCAGGCCACACGGTTTGGGTTGGCTGGCGACCGGCAGCAGCGTCTTGTTTGCCGGTATTTTCCTGCTAGGAGTGCCGTCACGCCGACGTCGTCGGATAGGTGGCATCGGACTGATGCTTCTGGTATTTTTCGCAGCCGGAGCGGGTTGCGGTGGCGGCAGCAACAGCAGTGGCTCCCCGAAGAATGCCGGAACTCCGGCAGGCAGCTACAGCATCACAGTGACGGCCACCAGCACCTCGCCCGCGCTGTCACACACCGCTAGTATAAATGTGACCGTCCGTTAGATATCAATGGGGGGGCGAGCGTCCCGCCTGTGCGGCAGCGACCCATACCCACCGCACGGACGAGGACGCTCACGCCCACTTTGAAAGCGCTTACAGTTACCATTGTGCAAAACCGCCTGACTTAGGACTTGCGTTTTCGGGATCATGGGCGGTAACATCATAGGTGTTTCCAGTGGCCATGCTCTCTAGCTGGCCCTCCGCGCCCCCTGGCTCCAGACGCCATACGGAAAAAGTCATTCACGCGTGAGTTTCAGCCGCACGGGGTTTTTCGGCACATGGCGCATGCCTGTGTCCGAAGCGAGGTTTTACCAGAAAGCGGTCATTGATCCAGCAAGATCGAGTCCCCCTTCGGGCGGACTGAATGCAGCGATAAAAACGAGAACAATATGAATGCAGGACCCGGACATCCCTCCGGCGGTGGTGGAGGGAGAAGCAAGCGGCGACGCGGACGTCGTCCGCCCAATCGTGGTGGCGCGCCTAACGGCCGCGACCGTCAGCAACATAGCGGCATCTACAGCGCACCCATGGACCACAGCTACCGCGCCGCGCTGGGCGGGAATAATGGATCGAGGCCGGGTAGAATGCGTCCCGGATTCGCTCCCGCTTACGCTCCTCTCGAGCCCGAGCCGCTGCCCCAGGGCGACAACGGCAACTCGCGAATCTTTGCCTTCGTCGACGATCTGTTCTTCCAGGCCAAGATCCAGGAGACGGCGCGCAAGCTGAATGTGAAGGTCGAATTCGTCAAGACCGAGAAAGACCTGCTCGATCACATGAAGCTGAATGGCGAAGAGAAGCCGTCGCTGATTATCTTCGACATGAACAACGCCAACGCCAAGCCTCTGACCCTGATCCCCAAACTCAAGACGAAGTTGAAGAAGGGGACGTCCATCATTGGCTTTCTGTCGCACGTGCAGGGAGATTTAAAGATGAAGGCGCACGAGGTGGGATGCGACATGGTGCTGCCGCGCTCGGCGTTCTCGCAGAATCTGCCCCAACTGCTGCGCCGTCACGGCGCTCCAGAAGCCGAAGCCACGAACTAGATATTAAAAAGATGGAGCACGGCGTCCCGCCCATCTAGTGATGCGCCTGCTCACGCTTTTCTTTATCCTCGCTGCCGCCCGAGCGGGGCTGCCCTGAGCGCAGTCGAAGGGACGTTCGCGCCCACATTAGCCGGGCGGCCACTTCAAATCTCTTCCACCCAGCAGATGCACGTGCAGATGAAACACCGACTGGCCGGCGCCCGGCCCAACGTTCAACACAGTGCGATAACCGTTTTCAATGCCGCGCTCCCGCGCCACCCGGGCGGCCGTAAGATGACAAAGGCCGATGATTTCCGCGTCTTCGGGAGAGGTCTCCTTTAAGCCGCGAATGTGCTTCTTGGGAACGACGAGGATGTGGGTCGGCGCCTTGGGATCGATGTCCTCGAACGCAAAAGTGTGCTCGTCCTCATAAACTTTCTTGGCGGGAATTTTACCGGCAACAATGCGGCAAAACAGGCAATCTTCCATGGAGGTCCAGTCTGAGCAATTCAGATTGTAGATTGTAAATTCTCACGCTCCCAGAATTCGAGCCTAACGAAGAAAAGTCCTGGCCAAAAAGAGAAAAACATTTCCTAAAGCTTCCTGCGCAGGGCAAACCGTTTCCCATTACGAAAGGGCGGTAATCATTGTCCGATATTGAAATAAGCCATTCAATTTCAGCAGTTTACACATTTGATTCGCCGATGGTAACTAATCGATTTTTTAATGTACGACGAGCCTTAAGTCCCTTACTATCGAATGGTTACAAGTGCTGGGCGAATGTCTGCGCAAATTGGCAGGCCTCGTGCATCAAATCGGGTATCCGAACCGGGGATGGGGAAAGAATCAGTGATTTCTAGAAAGCGTTTCGCACTGCTGGGGTTGTTGGTCGCATTCATACTGACGGTCCTTCCCGACCACGGGATGGCAGCCACCGTCAGCACCCGTTCCTTGACCGGGAAAAAGCCCAAATCACAGAAGGTAAGCGAAGCCCCACGCGCCCGAAAGCGCCTGACCAAGCTCTCGCGCAGTCGCGCCCGCACCGCCGTGGCGCGAACTGGTCGCCGTCACCGCCGTCGCTACTACGAGCGTTTCACCGCCAGTTCGTTCATGAACGACAGCTTTGAGAGCGATGTGACTGCCGGCGAAGATCCCGTCGTCCGCCAGGCAGCACTCGATGCGCTGGGCAACATGAACGGTACCGTGCTTGCCATCGAACCGACCAGCGGCCGCGTGCTGGCCATGGTGAACCAGAAGTTGGCGCTTTCGAGCGGTGCGCAACCCTGCTCGACCATCAAGCTCTCCGTTGCTCTGGCCGCATTGAGCGAAGACCTGATCACAAAAGATACCCAGATCGCCCTCGGTCGCCGCAGCCGAATGAATTTGACCACCGCCCTGGCCCATTCCAACAACGCCTACTTTGAGGCCCTGGGCCGCAAATTGGGATTTGAAAAAGTCAGCTTCTATGCTCACCAGTTCGGATTGGGCGAGCTGGCGGGATACAACATTTCGGGCGAGCAACTTGGAACCTACCCGCAGCAGGAAATTTCTTCCAAGCTCGGCGGGGTCGGCAAGATGTGCTCCTTCGGTGAGGGCATTTCCATGACGCCGCTGCAGCTGGGCGCCATGGTCTCCGCCATCGCAAACGGGGGCACGCTTTACTACCTGCAGCATCCCGCGACGGCAGATGATGTCGCGAACTTCGAGCCTCGCGTGAAGCGGCACCTCGACATCGCTCCTCTGATTCCAGAGATTTCAGACGGCATGGCAGGGGCAGTCAGCTACGGTACCGCCCGCAGCCTGCGAGTCAATTTCAACGAAGAAGAAATTCTGGGAAAGACCGGGACCTGCTCGAAGGCCGGCACTCGCTACGGATGGTTTGCCTCCTACGCCAAAACTGACGTCGGACGCATCGTGGTTGTCGTCTTTTTGCAGGGTGGACGACCGACCTTCGGCCCCAAGGCTGCGGAAATTTCAGGACGCATCTATCGCAGTCTCTATGACCACGACTTCTTTATTGCGCACCCGACAGCGCCGACCGACACGGCGAATGTGAAGCCGGTGGTCAGTACGCAGCAGTAGACAGCTCTCAGTTTTCATCCGTTAGCTTTCAGCAAGGGCCTCTCGCGCGAGAGACCTTCTGTTTTGCCCCGCCAGTAACGGCTCTCGAGAACTCCAATCCAATTTCCCTGTGGCTCCGTACCTATGACGTAAGCAATTGAAAATCACGAGGAGCGACTATGAACAAGAAATTGGCAGTCTTACTTCTGAGCATTGTGGCGACGGCCGCCACTCTCGCCGTAGCTGGGTCTGATCCGATCGTGGGTGGGCATGAGATGTTTCCCAGCAAGAACATCATTCAGAATGCGGTGAACTCCGACGATCACACCACCCTGGTCGCGGCGGTCAAGGCCGCCGGACTGGTGCACACTCTGCAGGGACCTGGTCCTTTCACCGTATTTGCTCCGACCAACGAAGCTTTTTCCAAACTTCCGGCAGGCACGGTTGACACGCTGTTGAAGCCCGAAAACAAAGACATGCTGACCAAGATCCTGACCTATCACGTGGTCGCGGGACGGATCAGCGCGTCTGACTTGAAAAAGGAGATCAAGGCGGGCAACGGCGAAGCGTCTCTGAAGACGATAAGCGGAGGCACTCTGACCGCGACCATCCAGGGCAACCACATTGTGCTGAAGGATGAAAAGGGCGATATGTCCACGGTCACGATTTCAAACGTCAATCAGTCGAATGGCGTGATTCACGTAGTGGATACGGTTCTGTTGCCCAACTAGTTTCTCTCACACTAGGCGCTCCTGAGGATCGGAGCGCCTTTTTTGGGTTTCAACAGGATGCCTCGTCCAACCGCCGCTTGGACCTCTCCGCGGCGAATCCCGAGTTTAGAGATAACTGAGCCACACATCGCTCCGCCGCTGTTTCAGGGCTGCAAACCAGCGGCAGAGTGGGTAGAGTGCGAGCACGACCGAAGCCCAGATCAGGTAGATCACCGGCAAAGAGTATCCCCATCCGGGTGGCAGGGTAACGGGGAACTGGGCGATGGTTGGCGACTCGAACATCCAGTGTACTTGTCCGTAACGCGCGTAACACACCGCGACCGCGAGCAGATGGATGAGCGGGAAGTGCAGCAAGTAATAAAACATTGGCACTTTGCCGAGAACCAGCGCGGGCCGCAGGAATTGAGGTGTTCCGCCATCAATCGCCCAAAGAAAAAGCAGCGCGGGGCCGAGCGTCATCAGAAGGAACAGAAGTGACGGCGGATATTTGTTGGTATTCAGAAATGAGAGCACGGTGAAGGCTGCAGATTTCTGCGTGGTCCAGCGCACCGGATCGCCGTAAATGTTCATGCCGCGGAGAATCACGAAGGCCGCCGTAATTCCCAGTCCAGTGCGCAGCAGGAACCTTCTCCGGCGATCGGAGGCCAAGGCGAAGACTTGTCCCAGGCCGTATCCCGCGGCGGTGACCCCGATCCAGGGAATGAGCGGATATGCAACGAAGACGGAGTGCTGCGGAGTTGTCAGAACGAAATTCGGAGAGTGCAGGATGGACCATAGCGGGTGGGAGGACTGGATCCGGTCGAGCAAGTTGTGTCCGGCGATCAGCACCAGGCCGAAGGCGATGACCAGGCGCGTAGGCAGGTGAACCAGCGCTGAAAGGACGATCATTGCCCATCCGAGCGCCCATAACACATCGACCAGTGTCAGGCGGTAGTCGAAATTAAACTGCAGCCCGAGGCAGCGGAACAGGGTCAGTTCAAGAAAGAGGAGCCACAGCCCACGGGTGAAAAGGAATTTTGACAGCTCGCTTTTGGATTTCTTGCGCAATGAAAGATAGGCGCCGGTGCCGGTGAGCAGAAAGAAAACCGGCGCACAAATGTGCGTGATCCATCGCGTGAAAAATAACGGAGCGGTGGTCTGGGTGGGGTCGGTGGGACTGAAAGGGGTTTGTCCAAAGAAGTCACGCGTATGATCGAGCGCCATCAGGATCATGATGACGCCGCGAAGGAGGTCAACCGATTCGAGGCGGAAGCGTGCGGGTGCAGCACCCTCGGTCACCGCTGCTCCGGAATGGCTCCCTGGCAAGGTAATTCGCGGACTGCGGGGCACTTGGCTGCCTCCCGGTTGTTTTAGACGATGGCCGCTGCAACAAGTTAGAGGGTGCTCCCTCACCTGTACGCACATGATTAGCAAAGAAAAACGCCCAGCCGTCCGGCTGGGCGCCAACGACCAAGGGCCAACGACCGCCCTACCTTCCCGCTTTTCTCTCGTCTTTTTCCACCACGCCGTCCTTGATGTAGATCACGCGGTGCGCGAACTCGGCGATGTCGTGCTCGTGGGTGACCAGCACAATGGTGTTGCCGTTGGCTTGGAGGCGATCCATCAGAGCCATGATTTCGTTTCCGGTCTGGGAGTCGAGGTTGCCGGTGGGTTCGTCAGCCAGGATGATGGACGGGCGATTGACCAGCGCGCGGGCAATGGCGACTCTTTGCCGCTGGCCGCCGGAAAGTTCATTGGGCTTGTGCATCATGCGCGATTCCATGCCCACCGATGCCAGCGCATCTTTGGCGCGCTGAACGCGCTCTAAGCTGGGTACGCCGGCGTAGATCAGCGGAAGTTCGACGTTGTGCAACGCGGTGGCTCGAGCTAGAAGATTGAACGTCTGGAACACGAAACCAATTTCTTTATTGCGGATACGCGCCAGTTCGTCGTCATCGAGTTCGCTAACCAGTTGGCTGTTGAGCCAATAGTGGCCCTTGCTGGGTGTGTCGAGGCAGCCGATGAGGTTCATCAGCGTGGATTTGCCGGAGCCGGAGGGTCCCATGATGGCGACGTATTCGTTGCGCTGGATGCGTATGTTGACGCCGCGTAATGCATGGACCTGCTGCTCCGAGCCCATGTCATAGGTCTTCCACAGATCTTCGGTGCAGATCATGCAGGACTCAGGAGGCGCCGACACGACTGGCTGCTTGATGTTGATAACTTCTGCGGTTGCCATTTTTCTCTCCTGGTCCTCTCGGGACACCTGCCCGCTCCGATCTTCTGTGCTGCGATGCAGTCTGCTGCGTGTTGGACGGCCAACTGGACCGGTCGTTAGTACCGGACTTCGGCCGCCGGGCCTCGGACTTCGGCCAATGGACATGTCCGAGGTCTGACGCCCTACGTCCGCCCCACTAGCTTTCGTCTTCCTTCTTGGGCGCCGTGTTATCTATTTTTACGCTAGTTCCCGGGCGCAAAGTTCGCAGTACTTTGTAACTGCCGGTGACAATTTCGTCACCCGGTTTAAGGCCGCTCAGGACCTCAATGTCCGTGGTGCCTGTGATGCCCGTCTGTACCGGCAAGAACTCGGCTTTGCCAGCCCGGATGACGAAGACTCCCTGGACTTCTTCCTTGTCCACACTCGTCGAGTTGGATGCCTCGGCCTGCGGCGCAGCGGCCTGGACCGAGCCTTTTTCGGTGGCGGCTTTCAAATCTGCTCGGGTTCGAACCGTCAAAGCCTGAATTGGGATGGCCAGTACGCTGCTACGCGTGGCGGTGGTCACTTTGGCGGTGGCGGAGAGCCCGGGCCGCAGGTTGTCCGGCGGGTCCTGCAGCGTAACTACTACCTTGAAATCTTTCGCTTCCTGGCTGGCCGAAGTTTGCTGCGACGTGGAGACGCCCGTCGAACGCACGATGGCGTTGTTGCCGATCTCCGTCACGATGGCTTTGAACGTCTTCTTGGGAATCGCATCAATCGTTACCTCCGCAGACTGGCCCAGCCTTACGTTGACGATGTCGGTTTCGTCTACTTTCACTTCGGCTGTAATGACCGACATATCGGCCAGCGTCATCAGCGTGCTGCCCGGAGAATTCTGGATGCCGATGACCACGGTTTCACCTTCGCGGACCGGCAGGTTGGTGATCATGCCGTCGTAGGGCGCGGCATACGTCGTCTTCTGCAACACGTCGGCGGCGTGCGTCAGGTTGGCGCGGTTCTGCGCGATGTGGCGATCGGCCGAGTCCTTCTGCGCTTTGGCCTGGGCGACTCGCGCCTGGGCCTGGGCCAGACCGGCTTGCGCCGTCTGCCACGCCGCTTTCTGGCTGTCGAATTCTGACTTAGCGATCAGTGAGTCCTTGAACAAACCTTGCGCCCGGGTCCAATCGAGCTGGGCGCGTTCAAAGTCGGATTGGGCGCGGTTCAGGTCAGCCATCGACGTATTCAACGCCGCCGCGGCGGCCACAGAATCGGTCTCGGACGCTTCGACGGAAGCCTGTGTGGCGTTCACGTCGGCCGAGGACTGAACGTTTTCCAGTTGCGCCAGCAATTGACCCTTCTTGACCCGGTCGCCTTCCTTGACGTAAAGCCGGGTAATCTTTCCGAAGGCATTCGCGCCGATGTTGACGTAAGTCTTCGGTCTGACTTCGCCGGACGCACTTACAATCGAGGCCAGATCCTGCCGCCCTGTTTTCCCGGTCTGGACCGTGACTACGCCCTTATGGCTCTGGTAAACGGCGATGCTTGCAATCACCGCGATGGCGATGGCGACTCCGCTGCCGATCAGTATTTTCTTTCCTGTGCTCATTGCTCCCTTGATATTTCGACAGGCGCTACATCCGGAGCGGCGCTGCCATTACGCCCGGAATATGCGGCGTAACCGAGCACACGCCATCAGATACGGTGATGCGGGCTCAAAAGTTCCTGCGGAACCAATCATCGGCCAATCATCGAGCGGGTCGCCGACCGCAGACCAGGCACGTTTAGATATTACGGAGCGGGAATCGGCCACGGCGCGCGTTGATAACAGGTCGATTATAGCTGGAGCGGGGCAGAAATCGAAGAAACTGTCCCGCCGGGTAACCTGGGTTAGGCGGGAGTGGGAATTGGGCCCGCGGGATGCCACTTTTTACAATCTTTACAATTGGTTAGACAGCCCGGGTTGGTCTTGCCTTGACCGCACTAAAGTCATAGAATAGCGGCCAAGGGCTGTACGTCGTAAGGAGTGCCTCCATGTCCCGGGTAAGCTTTCTGAAACGCCTCTTCGCAGTCTTCGTATTGCCGGTATTCATATCAGCGGTGGTGTCGTTTGCATCCGCGCAGGAAGGTAAAGCAGACGTCGCAGCCCCTGCCGCCGATGCTGCATCTTCTCCGGACAAGGCCAGTCCGGATGTCGACCCCCTCAAGCGGCCCCTTACGGACAAGCAGAAGAAGCAGAATTCCAAGTCACTGAAGATCGAGTTAAGCAAGACCTACAAGAAGTGGCTTGACGAAGACGTTCGCTGGATCATTACAGACGAAGAGCAGAAAGCATTCAAGCTGCTGTCGAACGACGAAGAGCGGGACCAGTTCATCGAAGCGTTCTGGCAACGTCGCGATCCCACGCCTGACACGATCGAAAACGAATTCAAGGAAGAGCACTACCGGCGCATGGCCTACGCCAACGAACATTATGCCGCCGGCATTCCTGGCTGGAAGAGCGATCGCGGCCGAATCTACATCATGTACGGACCGGCGGATGAAATTGAATCGCATCCATCAGGCGGGTCATACGAACGGCCGATGGAAGAGGGCGGCGGCGAGACCTCCACATATCCGTTTGAAGACTGGCGCTATCGCTATCTCGAGGGTGTCGGACAGGAAGTCATTATCGAGTTTGTAGACACGTGCATGTGCGGCGACTATCACATGACCATGGACCGCTCGGAGAAAGACGCACTTCTCAACACGCCCAACGCGGGTTTGACCTTGTACGAGCAGATGGGCATGGCGAGCAAGGCAGACCGGTTCAGCGGCGGCGGCCTGGAGCGCCTGGGAACGGGCCCATTCAGTTCGCAGAATCAGACCAAGCAGTTTGACCGCCTGGAGCAGTTCTACAAGCTGCAGAAGCCGCCCGCGGTGAAGTTCAAGGATCTGGAAGAAGTAGTCAGCCACAAGATCAACGTCAACATGATGCCGTTTGATGTGCGCACTGATTTTGTGCGAGTGACGAGCGACACGGTGCTGGTTCCGGTGACGGTGCAGGTGAAGAATCGCGACGTGACATTCGTCAACAAGGACGGCGTACAGCGCGGGACCGTGAATATTTTCATCCGGGTCACGACCCTCACCGGCAAGATCGTGCAGACCGACGAGAACACGGTGCAGGTCGACGTTCCGGCGGAATTGTTGCCCAAGGTCACGGAAAATTCTTCGGTCTATTGGAAGGCGCTTCCGCTGCGGCCGAACCTCTATCGGATCGATGTCGCGGTGAAAGATCTGAACGGGGATCGCTCCGGATTGTGGAGCAGCCGGCTGCAGGTGCCGAGCTATGACGACGACCGTCTGTCGTCCTCCTCGCTCATCGTCGCCGACGTCATGGCTCCGGTTTCAACCAAAGAGATCGGCACCGGACAGTTTGTGATCGGGAATACCAAAATACGGCCCCGGGTGGGATCGGCGAATGGCAAGCCGGTGATTTTCAAGCGCAACCAGAAGGTCTATTTCTGGATGCAGGTCTACAATCTCGGGACGGATGACAAGACCCACAAACCCTCGGCTACGGTCGAGTACAATGTCATCAACGCGGCCACCAACAAGGCAGTCATTCATACGGTGGAATCCACGGAACAGATGGGAAATATCGGCGACCAAGTGACCCTGGAAAAACCTCTTTCGGCCTCCAGTCTGGAACCCGGGGTCTATCGCATTCAAATCAAGGTGAACGACAATATTTCCAAGCAGACGGTGGACCCTTCGGCAACCTTTGCCGTCGAGTAAACCGGATCGCTTGTCTCTCTCGAGGTGGTTGGATTAATGCTGGGTAGACTCGGGTTCAAGCTCGGGTTATTGGGGATTGCGCTGGCGCTTCCGGTGCTGGCCGCGGATCGCCCAGGTTCCAGCTCGATCTCCGGCTACGTGCGCAGCGCCGCTGGGGTTCCGCAGATGGGCGCCATGGTGGAAGTGCTGGGCACGGCCGCCCACAACTTCAGAGTGTTCACCGACGAAAACGGTTTCTACTCGGCCAGCGGCCTGCTGCCGGGTGTGTACAGCGTAAAAGCCTATTCGACCTCGTTCCTGCCCGCGCTGCGCGAGCAGGTGGGACTGCGGCCCGGCAGCAGCGTGATGGTCAATCTCAAGCTCAGCGGGCTGTTCGAAGCGATCCAAATGCCCGCCATGCGCGGCCCGGCCGACGATGATGACTGGAAGTGGGTGCTGCGGTCGGCTTCGAATCGTCCCATTCTTCGCATGCTCGAAGATGGTTCCCTGACGCCAGTGGCGCAATCAGCCGGGGACAAACACGATCCGGCAGACAAGCATGATCTGAAAGGCACGCTTGTCGTTCGTCGCGGGCTCGGCCTCCGGCGGTTTCGGAAGCTCGTCCGACATGAACACGGGGTTTCTCGGTCGCGAGATCGCTCTTCTCATCCGGAACCGTGGCTCTGCAGGGCAACGTCGGCTACAACGGCGGTTCGCCCAACACCGTGCTGCGCACCTCTTACAGCCGCACGCTGGCGGATGGGTCGAAGCCGGAGATGGCGTTTACCATGCGCCGCCTGGCTGCGCCCGGGATCAACGGTCATGGCACGGCGCTGCAGGCCATGGCGCTTTCTGCGTCCGACAAATTCACCTTGGGAGACATTCTGGAACTGCGCTTCGGCAGCGAATTGCAGACCATCCAGTTCCTGGGACGGGTGACCGCGTTTCGTCCCTTCGGTTCGGCGGATCTGCACGTCTCGCCGAATACCGTGGTGGAATATCGCTACGCCACCTCGGAGCCGGATGGCCGCATGGAAAAGGGTTTTGACTCGGCGCCGGCGGACCTGAGCGAGTCTGGTCCGAGGGTCAGTATGGCGAGCTTTTCCTCGACAGTGGAACGGGCCCATCATCACGAAGTTTCGCTCTCTCGTCACGTCGGAGACACCAGTCTGCAAGTAGCGATGTATTTCGATCGCGTGGCCGACCCTGCGCTGACCGGCGTGGGCGACGCTTCCGCCGATGCCGGTAACGTTCTGCCCGATATCTACTCCGATACCTTCACCTATCGGGGCAAGGAACTGGATGCTCACGGAATGCGCGTGGTTTTGCAGCGCAAGCTGGCCTCCGATCTGACCGCGACCCTGGACTACGGGTACGGCGGCGTGCTCGATCTGAGCAAGAGCAATGTCGCTTTGCAGGACGCGCGCCGCGACACTTTTGTGCGTGATCGTCACACGGCGTCGGCGAAATTCAGCGGCACGCTGCCCGGGGTTCGCACCCGCTGGATTACTTCCTATCGCTGGATCAGCGGACAGGCGCTGACGCCGGTGGACATGTTTAACCAGTCAGCGGGGCAGTCTGATCCTTACCTGAACATTTTTATTCGCCAGCCCATTCCCGGAACTGGATTCCTTCCCGGTCACATGGATGCGGTGGTGGACATACGCAATCTTCTGGCCCAGGGATATGTTCCCGTCATGGGCCAGGATGGCCGCACGGTTTATCTGGTGCAGTCCGCCCGGACTGTACGCGGTGGCGTGGCGTTTACGTTCTAGACGTCGGACCTCGGACGTCGGCCTTCAGCTCAAACAAAGTTCGGTAGTGGCGCAGTCCGGACAAGTCCGCTACACGGGCGTCATCCTGAGCGGCCTGAAGGCCGCCAAGGATCTCGCGCGTACCACTCCAGTGGCCGTGAGGGGTCCATATCCGCTACGCGCCGGATCCCTTCGCAAGCTCAGGATGACGAATCATGAGATGGAAGAAATTCAACCCGCGCCACTACCCAAAATTTCTGCTCTCCGAACCTTGAAATCACGTCGCGCTGTCGCGGCTCGGGCTGCCCCTTCGGTGGGTCAGGCGGCTCGTGTATGTTTTAGATGAATGGACAATCTGCCCGATCGCCTCTTCGAAAATCCGGTGTGGCATGCTCTCCAAACCAAGCATCGCCACCTTGCTGTGTCTGAAGGTGATGCATGCCGCTATCCTGCCGAGGTCGTTCCTTTCGCGGCAGTCGCAGCGCCGACCTCTGTCGCTCTGCAGCAACTGCATTCCCTACTCGCGCCTGGTGAGTGTGTATGGCTCATTGGAGAAAATTATCCGCATCTGCCGGAGATTCGTTTTGCAGAAACGCTCAAGTGTTTTCAGATGATGCTGCCCGAGGAAGTGATGCTGCCCGATCCGTCGATTGAGATTGCCCGGCTCTCTGGTGCCAATGCCGGTGAAATGGTGGCGCTCACAGACCTCGCGTTCCCCGGCTTTTTTCGCAGAAGGACGTGCGAAATGGGCTCGTACTACGGCGTGCGATCTGATGATGAATTGATCGCCATGGGCGGCGAACGACTGATGCTCGAAGGCTACTCCGAGATCAGCGGCGTCTGCACACATCCTGCCCATCGTGGAAAGGGTCTTGCTGCGAGCCTGATCTGGCGGCTGGTGCGCGATCATCGTCGTGCCGGGCTCGTGTCCTGGCTCCATGTGGGTGCGGCGAACCGTCACGCTTTCGACCTTTACCTTCGCTTGGGGTTCGAAGTGGTCCGCACGGTCACGCTCCATCGCGTCGGTCGCAACGCCACGCGGTAGAACCGGGACGGCGATCGAGTCTGCTTGATTTCTTCGTTGGCCAGCGGTCGGAAAGCGGCGTATTTCAACGCCTCTTTCGAAGGCACTCTTAACCTTATTCGAGGAACGCGGATTTCGAAGGACGGCGCTGGCGGAGATTTGCTCCGCTGGGCGGACCAGGGCGTCCGCCCCCACGTGGTTTGTGGCGGACAGCGAAAGGGGATTGTCGGGGGTGGCCTTTGCACGAGCGTGGCGCTCGCGTTCATATTACGAAACGCGTAAGCAAAAAAGCGGATGCGCTTTCTGCGCATCCGCCGATTTTAATAACTCGCAATCGTTAGAAGATGATCTTGGCTGCGAGTTGCATGTTGAAGGCTTCGCCGGGACCGATACCAGGGGCGCCGTTGAAGTCGCCGATGGTGTCGCTTACGAAACCGTTGCTGCCGACCGAGCCGCCGCCGGAGGCAAGGTTGATCCGGTTGAGCAGGTTAAACATCTCCGCCCGGAGTTGTATTTTCAGGCGCTCGCCAATGGGAATGTTCTTGAACACCGAAAGATCCACGGAACCGTATCCCGGCGCAAAAAACTTGTTCCGCGACAGGTTGCCGAGGAAAGTGGTCGGGCTGGAGCAATTGAAGGCCGCCGGGTTAACCCACTCGACTCCTCCAGCCGCGGCGGAGAATTTGTGAGAAACGCCCGCGAACGGATCCGCCACCAGGTCGCATCCCGGACGGGAGAAGCCACCCGAGATGTTGAAGGGCTGTCCGGTGTGGAACGACAACAGACTGTTCACCTGCCAGCCGTGAGTAAGGATCTTCGGGCCATGCGATGAGCCCGGGATTTCGTAGGTCAGGCTGCTGGTGAAGTTGTGGCGGGTATCGAAATCCCCGTTGCCGTACTCCGCCTTCAGGTTGTAGCTGTCGAGCGGAATAACGCCGCGATACTCGCTCATCACGTCCAGAGCATGCGCCCAGGTGTAAGCGAACTGGGTCGAGAGTCCGTGAAAGGACCGGACCCTCAGGGTGCTTTGGAGCGAGTTGTAGTTCGAGGTGCCGGCGCTGTTGAGTTGCACGATGGAGCCAACGTTGGGGTACTGAACGTTGAATCGACCCGTCGGACTTGCACCCAGCTGGTTGATGTTCAGCATGGTGCTCAGCTTGCGTCCTTCGCTGCCCACGTAACCGATCTGGAACACAGCCGCACTACCCAGGCTCTTCTCGACCTGCAGGTTGTAGTTAAAGAAGTAGGGTGCGCGGAAATTCTGGTTGACCGAGTATGCGTTGTAAGTATTCGCTCCGTTGGCTTGTGGCACGCCGCAAGCCGGGTCGGTGTTGAAATTCAGGCTGGGGCAAAGCGTAACTCCGGGGAAAACGGATGCGCCGCCGGCCTGCACGGCGTCCCAGTTGTAGCCATTCAGGCTCAAGTTGGAGACCGCGGCCGGGCCCACGGGATTGTCCTGCAAACCATCCGACGCCGAGATCGGCGGACGGAAGTCCAGGAACGGGTTCATGTTGATCTGATCGTAGAACATCCCAACTCCGCCGCGCACCACCAGATCGCCATCAGCTTTCGGCTGGTAGGCGAATCCGAACCGAGGTGCGAAGTTGTTCCGGTCCGGCGGGAAGATGGAGTCGATGCCGTTACCCTGGATGAGCATGCCTCGCCCAGGAATAAAGACCGCCAGGTCCTTGTTGGTGCTGTACAGCGGCCCGAAGTACTCGTAGCGTAGACCAAAATTCAGGTTCAGCTTGCGAGTGACCTGTATCGAGTCCTGAGCCAAAGAGGTTGAATGCGTTAACCCTGACAAAGCGTTCCGGATTCCCCACGGCAATCGTGGAAGTCGAAACGTCGCCCGCCAGGAAATCAGCCAGAGCGCGTGGTGTTGGTATCGCAACCCACTGTGGCCGGATTTGCACCGCAGAACGCACTCCATGGCCCTGGTGTCCCGTCAAAGGTAAATTTCCCGGTTCCACGGCGGTGATAGAACTCGTTCACGCGGCCTTGCCGGACTTCACCACCGAAACGGAACTGGTGCCTGCCTACGTTGTAGGAAACGATATCGGCCAGCATTCCGGTGACATCGTTGCGGCCTTCCGGGGGCGTGAGACCGATTTGCTCAAAGCCGGAGATGGCGATATTCGGGGCGCCCAGAATGGGCTGTCCCTTGATGGTCGCGTCCGGGCTCAGGAACAAGCCCAGTGCCTTGGTATTGAAGCTGTTGTTGGCATCGCTGAAAGTCTGGTTGAAGTAGTTGATGCCGAACAGCAACTGGTTCGTCATCCGCGGGGAGAGAACGGAGTTAAGCGTGGCCGCGTAGTTGTAGACGTGGATAGGAGCTTTTTCGAAGTAAAACTGGAGGTTCGAACTGGCCGTTCCCAGTGCCGGACTGCCACCCAGTGGCGCGGTCTGGCTGCCCTGTCCGCCAAACCAGCGGACGGAGAGGCGGTGTTTGTCGGTGATGTTGTAGTCAATCTTGGCCACGCCGTTGTAGCTGTATCCGGTGGAGGCAATCGGACTGAAGAAGTTGCCGGTTTTTGCCGGAAGAGAATTGATCAGCGATGGCCAGAGGATGGGGTTGGTGTTGGTTGTCGGATTGCCAATCAGATTTTGCGAAAGCGGGCTTGGCGTAACTGGCGCATATGCGCCGTGTGCCTCCCGTATTATTCAACAAGGCCAGAGCCTGGGTTTGCCAGGCAAAAGAAGGTTCAGTGGCCAATCCGGACAGTCCGATCAGGTAGTTCTGTTTCTCAAAGGTGACGAAAAAGAATGTCTTGTCCTTAATCATCGGGCCGCCCACGCTGAATCCGTAGTTCTGATTGCGCAGTGCAGGCGCTTTGGGGACGGTGGCGCTGGGTTGGAAGAAGGGCGACGCCGCGCCGTAAAATTCGTTGCGATTGTAGTAGTACGCCGTGCCGTGCAAGCTGTTGGTGCCGGATTTGAGCACCAGATTTACCGTGCCGCCGGCATTGCGGCCGGCCTCAGCGCCCGATTGGGTTTGCGCCGAAAACTCGTCGGTGGCATCGATCGGCATGATGACGCCAGCAATTCCCGAAACGCCGCCCTGATTGACCGCAGGAATGTTGTGCCAGAAGTCATTGTTGTCCACGCCGTCAATCTGCCAGTTCATCTGGTTGGGGCGCGTCCCGTTGAGCGAACCGTAGCCGCCCACGGAGTAGCCGCCGTAGCCCGGCGCGGTCGAGATCAGCTGGGTGAAGTCCCGTCCGTTCAGCGGTACGTTCTGGACCACGGCGGAAGGGATGGTCATGTTCTGGGTCGCCGTGGTCGTATCCACGGTGACCGCTGCCGCGGAGACTTCAATCGCCGTGCTCTGGTGGCCCATGGTCAGTTTGACCGGCAGAGTGTAGACCGAGCCTGCAGTGACCGAGACATTGTCAACGTTGACCGCCTGGAAGCCCGGCGCATTCACCGAGATCTTGTAGGAGCCGAGCGGCAGGTCCTGAAACGCAAACTGACCCTCGCTGGTTGACGTGGTCGTGAGGACTGCGGCGGTGCCGGTGTTGATCGCTTTTACCTCCGCGCCGGCTACGACCGCACCCGACGGGTCAACGATGGTGCCGTTGATCGCGCCTCGAAATGTCTGGGCCTGGCTGAAACCCGCCACTAATAGGATGACCACCGCATATCTGAGCAAATGCCTCATATTGCCTCCCTTTTGTTCCCCAACATTTGTTAGTGATGTTCCCGAATTGAGTCACCTAAGTCACGTATGGGGCCAAAGTGGGACAATCCGCTAACATTCTTAGTTTCATCATATTGCCGAAGTGGATTGACAGCCAGGGATACGTGGTATGGAACTCAAACCCGTCCCTATCTATGAAAAATTGTATGTCAACGGGTTCCGCGACAGAAAACCATACGAACGAGCCGAGTTACCTCGACTGGCACTTTTGACCGCATCTTGGGACGTGGTAGGTTCGCCACGGGTCGCACCTCTTCATTTGAGATTCCGATGCGTCTGAGTACATTTACAACTTTGCTGTTGAGCTTCGCGCTGGCTCTGCCGTTGCAGGCCCATCACATCAAGCAAAGTGCGGCGAAGGAGATGCCCTTAACCACGTCGTCGCCCAAGGCGCGGGAGTTGTTTCAGCGGGCGCTGACCGACTACGAGAATCTTTATCTGGAGCGCGCGAACATCGGCTGGCGGGCGGCAGTCCAGGCCGATCCGAACTTCGCCCTGGCCTACGTCTTTATCGCTTACAACAGCACCGATCCGGCGGAGGCGCATACCGCGCGGGAAAAGGCCAAGCTGCTCGCCCCCAAGGCCTCGCCCGGAGAACGCCTCTTTATTCAGTGGATCACCAGCGTGAAGGAAAACAATTTTATTGCCGGCATCTCGGCCATGAACGACATGCTGGAGATGTTTCCCAAGGACAAGCATCTGGCCTACCTGGCGGGAAACTGGATGATGGGGCAGAACAGCTACGAGCAGGCGCAAAAGACGCTGCAGGAGGCGCTGGCGATCGACAAGAATTATCCGCCGGCCCTGAACGATCTGGCTTATTGCTACGCGCAAAGCCGCGAATATCCCCACGCCTTCGAAATGATGGAGCGCTACGTCGCGGTGCTGCCCACCCTGCCCAATCCGCAGGATTCGTATGCCGAAATCCTGCGCATGTCGGGCAACTTCGATGGCGCGCTCGAGCACTACCGGGCGGCGCTGAAAATCGATCCCTGGTTCGTCTACTCTCAACTCGGTCTGGCCGACACCTACGCACTGATGGGCAACCAGGCGCAGGCGCGGGTGGAATACGACAAGGCCATCCAGAATGCGTACACTGCGGCGGACCGCCTGTCTTACGCTCTGCAGAGTGCCACGACGTGGGCGCGCGAGAACAATCTCGCCGAAGCCGACAAGGCTTTTGACGCGGTTGCCGATAAAGCCCACGCCACCGGGTTTGGCCTGATCGAGGCAGAGGCGCATCGCCTGATGAGCCTGTACCAGACCTGACGATGCCGAGGCCCTGAAGCACCTGGCATCGGCCGAAGCGGCGCTCAGCCATCCGACGACAAGTGCCAGTATTTCGCAATCCGACCGGGAAGACGAGCGGGCCAGGATCCTGCGCTACCGCGCGGTCCGCGCCGACCATGCCGGAAACCACGAACTGGCCGCGCAAACCCTGCAGCAACTGGAGACCATGGCCGGCAGCACGCGCAGCGCGGTGGTGCAGAGTTCGTATCACGGCGCCGCCGGGGCATTGCTGATGAGCCAGCAGAAGATTCCGGAAGCGATCGCCCACCTGGAAGAAGACGAAGACAATCCCTACTCACTGGAATTGTTGTCCCGGGCCTACTCGATCACCCACGCCAGCGAAAAAAAGCACGACGTCGAAGTCAAACTGCGGGCCAGCAACATGCCCACGATGGAACAAGCCCTGGTGGTGCCGGCAGTCCGCTCGCGGCGCCCCGACGGCGAATAAGAACAGTCGTCAGTCTTCAGTCGCCAGTCGTCAGCCAGACGTTAGTCTTCAGCTGACGACCGACGACTGAAGACTGACGACTGTTCTTGTGGTAGGCTCCACTTCTCATGACGGACGTCAAACGTGAACGCCGGTCCGGACAACGCGTCGCGGCGCGGGTGCCGGTCTCAATCAAAGCCGAGAAGGGGACGATCGAGGCCACCGGCTTCACTCGCGACTTGAACGCCGGCGGCATCTTTCTCTATACCGACTCACGCATCGTGGCCGGAAGCGAGTTAGAGATGGTCCTGATTCTCCCACCCGAAATTACCCACGGCGAAAAACAGTGGGTATGCTGCCGGGCATCGGTGGTAAGAGTAGAAGATGGCGAAAGCGGCGGAGACTTTGGTGTGGCCGCGAGCATCCGCAGCATGGAGATCCTGCCCGAAATCCCCAGCTAGATTCCGGACCGAATGAGTTTAGATGGAGGACGGGCGTCCCGCCCGTCGGTCTACGGCATCGACCAGTCTCAGGCAGCGTCGCGAAAAAAACTGAGACGATATGTAAATTTTTAATGACAGTGCATCACTTTTGGTGCAATATTGCAGGCCGTTAAATGGTTAGGCTTCAAGAAATCCCCAATTCAGTCGATGCAAATCTTAATAGAAGATGTTGAAGCAGACGATTTCTGATTCGTCTGGACGATTTCGAACCCTTCGGACGGCCCGATATGTGGCTTGAAAAATTGTTTACCGGTGTTTTGCGCGTGCTCACGCCGCTGGGGGCCCGCTACATCCAGCCCTCGTTCGCGCAGCGGATTTACCTGCTGTGGATTTTCCGTCACTTCAAAGTGCTGCCGCTGCAGGTGCTGACCTCCGCGGCAACGCCGCGTGATTGACGCCTTGTGCGTCGAGCCCCGCTTCGTCCCCCTCACGGAGGCGGACGGATGGGAAGCGCCGATCATTGGAACTCTCGAACGCCGCCCGCCGATTGCCCCGCGTCGCGCGGCAAAGCCCGGGTCACGGACGCAGTGTCGCCGTTTGCCACCGATCTCTCGAACGCCGAACGCCGACAGCGCCTGTGATTCGACACTGTCCGCCGCTCGCAAGGCCTCTGAAATTCGAGAAACCTCTGACGAGTTCGCAAGCCATCTGAGCACGCTCGCTACAGCCGGCACTGGAGTCATGTTCGATCGCCGCTGTTGGTGCGGCTGCGATCCCCTGTGTTATATTCGATGACGTTGTTTGCAGTCAGCTGATCCAGTGGTTCCGGCAGCAGCTTCCCGGCTGCAGCATGAAGCGATCGCCCGCAACCCGCGACAAGATCGGCGGGTCCCCGGGGCTGAAACTCAATCCAGAGACGGGCGCGTAGCTCAATTGGCAGAGCAACTGACTCTTAATCAGTAGGTTGAAGGTTCGATTCCTTCCGCGCTCACCAACCCCTTTTGAATGAACAATGGGACGGTGAGGTTCTCGTTTTGGGTCACAATTGGGTCACATCGTAATGCCGCCGCGAGATCTTCCCGATCAGTGTGGCCATACGTGTTCATCGAGAGATCCACTTTGGCGTGACCCATGATGTCCCTGATCACGGTTGGATGAACATCGCGCTTGCGCAACGTGGTGCTCAACGTGTGCCGTAGATCGTGCCAGCCCGACATCTTGATGTGGAGCCGTTTGCAGGCCGGATAGACGTAGCGGCGTAGACTGTTGCCGTCATCGATTGGCCCACCCGCCCGCGAGCAGAAGATCCACTCCCCTGCAATCACCAGCATGCGTTGTTTGAGTTCCCGGGATACGGGCAGCCACCGATCACTCTTCACTGTCTTCAGGGGGCCGACTTCGCCGTTGTAGATCCGACGTTGAATATGGATGAAGTCTCCGTCGAAATCTTCCGGCCTGATTCCGGCAGCCTCACCAATCCGCACTCCTGTTTCCGCAATGAACGAAACCAAGGTGCTGTATGGCTCAGACAGCACGGAGACCAGATTGGTGATTTGCTGCGCCGACAGTACCTGCCGCTCCACCAGATTGTCCTCACAGCAATTCTTCGGCAGCTTGATGCCGTTGGTTGGGTCAGACGAGATCCACTGGTTCCTAAAGGCGTATTCCAACGTGATGGCAAGTACGATCTTCATGCTGCGAATCGTGGACTTGGAATATACGTCGGCCTGCGTCGATAAGAATGTGGAGATGGCGTCGAAGTTGATGGTTGAGATCCGTCGCGTTCCGAATGTGGGAGTGACGTACCTCAGCGCGTTGGTGTAATGCGCAAGCGTGGGTGGACGGTAGGTGCGACCTGTGCCTGTTTTCCAACGATCTACCAGCTCGTTGAAAGTCATTTCGGTCGAAGGTGGCGCACCCAATATTTCGGCGAGTTTGCGGCGTGCATCATTCTTGGTGGGCAATTCCGCGAGTGTTCCAAGTCGCACCCGGCGCTGTTTGCGCACAACACCGGATGGAGTTTGAATGAGATTCCCGACAAGGTTCCTTATGAGCAGGCGGCCCCCATCTTCTGCGCGGGTTACACGGTCTATGGCGGGCTGCGCTGGGCTGATCCTCAGCCACATGAGCGCGTGGCCGTGCTTGGGATTGGCGGGCTTGGACACTTGGCCGTGCAATACGCAAAGGCCGCAGGCTTCGAGACTATCGCAGTTTCGCATTCCCCGGATAAAGACAAAATGATCCGGGATCTCGGCGCCGATGAAGTTGTCCGCGACGGCAAGGGCCTTGCGGCAGCAGGGGGCGCGGACGTCATCCTCAGTACCTCAAATTCGACCAAGGCGATGGTGGACAGCATACAGGGATTGCGGCCCGACGTTTTGCGGCTGCAGCTCACATAGTCACACTGCCAGAAATCGGGTTCGTCAATTCCATAATGAAGATACATCTCAACACCGCCACACTTCGGGCAGATTGGTCGCTGTTTCAATCTTTCGTCGGCTTCCTCAAACGTGATACCACCTCCTGTGGAGCGCCGCAACCGATCTATGGCCTGTGTGACTAAGCTTAACTCAGGACCGTCCACATACATCTGCGCCCAGCAGAAATCGAAAATCAATTGGCCGATTTGGCGATCGCTCATTGCGTTCAGACGATCCTTCAAGGTACTGCCCAGAGCCATTGCGCTCAGTCGATCAATGACGAGCGGAGACGCGCCGAGTTTCTGTTGACGCTTGATTAAGTCGTAGGTGCTCAGGTCTTCGCCGAACTCATCGTATGATTCCACAGCCATACCTCCGTACCTCCTAGGCACAGAACTTCATCTCCGTAAAGATGCCTCTCGAGCCCATAGCTAAGAGGGGCACGTTCCCCGGTGCCCTTTCAATTCAAACTACGGGATCGACGCGAAAAACAGCTAAAGCGGGTCCGCTGGAGCACCCCACCGACCGAGTCGGCCGAGCGCGGGAACGCAGGGAAAAGCAGAACCAACACCGGGAGAAGAGGGCCGGCTCCCGGGCCGGGGTAAAAATCAAAAAAGGACGCCAGCCTTTTCAGGGGCGACGTAAGCATTACTTGCAGTAACTTACAAGGACGTGACGGGCTGCGAAACTCTTGTAAGGACGCGCAAGGCGATTGGAAAACGGGCTAGGAGGATGGGCTAGAATCGCACGGTTATATCGGAGCCTTGCACCCTGACACGGGGAAACCTATTTCTCTCCAACATCATGCAGATCGCAACAGTCGCCATAGTCGAGTCCAGCATTGGGCCGGATCGAACACCTGCAACGGGCAGTTTCTTGTCTCGCTTCCATGGAACTAGCTTTACATAAGGAACTAGCATCCCGCGAGAAGTTCGAAATTGAACGGGTACAGGTGTCTTACCGCCATCGTCGTCACCTTGTTTCAGGAATTCTCGTTGTCGAACGACAGCACGCCATTCCTTACTCAACGTTGAATGCCTCACTTTTGAATCTGACGATCTCTTCCATGAGAATGTCCATCGTTGCTGTGAAGAGTTTCTGGTAACCGAAAAAAGGATGGTCAGAGACTTCTCTCATCGCTTCCGCCGTCACCGGTTCGTCAAGACTTGCAAAGACGGGATCCAGTATGCTTCGGCAAATTTCGGCCTGCTTCGTTCTTTCGTATTCCACTTTCGTCCATCGGCATGTGTAAATGTTGGGTTCTGGTGTCAACCTCTCACCGAAGACGCCAACATTTGGTAGCACCCTGAAGCCAATCGAATACCCGCCAGACTGTCCATACGCCCGCCACTGGCTGAGGAGGTTGTCCTCTTCACAAAAGCACGTCAAATATATGGGCTTCAACAGACGCTTGTCGAACAAGTCTTCAAACGAACTTCGCAACTGTCGCGCCAAACCCAGGGTGATCGAATCCTCAGTACGCGAATTCTTGCTCAGCCACTGATCCAGCACTTCTTTCAGAACGTTGTAGCCATAGAACATCTCCGCTCAGTTATAGACACGCTGACCCACGAAGAGAATCCTCAGTCCATATCGAAATTCAGGTACCCAAACAAGGCCAGCAACATTATCACCGTCAAGACCACCCCAACGATTCCCAACATCCAAAAACCTTCGCGAAACGAAAATTGTTCTACCGCTTTTCTTCTGCCCCTCGATGGCCAATGGTTGTGCATCAGGATGGTGGGCCAAAGGTTCGTGAAGTCAAGACCAAGAGCAGTCGCGCTATTCCGGTGGCCTACTGCTCCAGGTCATTCAATGGAATGCCGTCATCTGCATTCCTACGGCTCGTCAAGATTTAGTGCCCATCTAGAAATGGAAGCCTAGCTCCGCCGTGAGAGCACGCGGGGTGACGTAGTGCGTGCCGCTGAAGGTTGACAAGAAGTTATAGAGCGCAATTTTGTTTGTCAGATTGATGGCCGTTAGGCGGAGACTCCACTTGTAGCGCTCTCCGTGGAAGAGATTGTCGTCTCCCACAGAAAGATCGAAGAGGCTCCTCGGGGCGATGCGAGGGGGATTGTGGTCATCATTCTCCGTCCCAGGCGCGGGTATCTTTACCAGATTCGAGCCATACTGGGATGGTGCACAACTGGCAAGAGGTGTGGACAGTGTCGGATGCTGGCTCCCGCAGAACAATCCAGCTTGCAGTTGTTGATCGCCAGTGAGTCCGGTCAGGTCAACCGGAGTTGTCGTATCTGCTGCGAAGGGAACCGCACCGGCCACCAGTCCGCTGTCGTACCGCCAATTGAAGCCAACCCACGGTCCGCGCTGCCATGGCTGGTATTGCAGATGGGTCGTCTGATTGAACTTTTCGTCATGATCAATTCGGAAGACGCCACCGGGCGCGGAGGGAGTAGCTCCGGCTCCGCTGAGCTGGGGGAGAAAGAACCGTGCAGCTACGCTCGAAAAGACCATGAGCGCAGAGAATCCATGGAAATTCGGCACGCTCACACGACCGGCAAATCCGGGAATCTTGGAATTGTGCCACGCTACCGGGAAAAAGATAGGCGTGTTCCCGAGGATGCTGAAGTCGTATCCGTTGTGCGTGTACTTCCAGATGTACTCGCCCGAGAAGACCAGATATTTTCCGAATGCTTGTTGCAATCCGGCGTGGAACTCATTGCGCCATCCGGGACTCAACGGGGTTACACCTGATGCTGCGCAGCCCAGAAGTGGATTTAAGACCGGGTCACTGCACCCCGTGCTGGAGACGATCAGATTCTCGTTGAAAGGCGTTTCGAGCACCCGCGCATAAGAAACGCGCAGCACGGTGTTACTCGGCTTGATGTTGTAAGCAATCCCGAGGCGAGGCTCTGCTTCCTTGTGGGTGGCCAAGCCGTTGTAGAAATCTCCACGCAGACCTACATTGAACGACCAGTTTCCTTTCGTGATCTGATCTTGGACGTACAGGGCAAGCTGCTTTACGTCAGTGTGGCCCCGGAACAAGAACAGATTTCCTGCACGTGTCAGATCAAATGGGAGCAGGTCCGTGCAGGGGGAATCCAAGGCGACGTTATTCACCAAGCAGGGATTGCTACTAGCATCCGTTAGGGATGGAAGGAATCCGTTATCAACAATCCCGATGTGGTTGTTCTCATCGAGGAAAGTCTGTTGGTAGGTGGCTCCGATCTTTAGGTTGTGAATCCCTTTTACATACGATAGATCCGACCGAAGCCCAGTGTTCGTAAGCGTCCGATCCTGAGCCACAGTCTCTTGTTGAATGGGCGAGAGATCGTCGAAGAGGTTGGGGCTCGCATAGTAGTTGTACTGATCCCGGCGGACGAACGCGCCCAACGTAAATACCGCATTGGGGTTGAGCGCTCTGGTCCACGATGGCGCGATGTTGAAGGTCTTGATCTGGGAGCGCTGGTCGGTCGGTTTCAGGGGGATTCCCGACGGGTCGGTCTCACCAATGTGGAGAGCGTTGTCGAAGCTGTTCGGATTCTGAAACCAGGAACGCGTGAAGCCCAGATTCACGTGAACGGAATCCGCTTGCGAGAGTTGAAAGTCCACCCGGTCGAAGAGGTTTTCCTCATTGCCCTTGTCGTGGATCACGGCGAACTCGGGCGGATCGAGAAAGCGACCGCTGTTCAATCCGCTGGCAGAAATGAAGTTCCCCCATTTCTGCCCTCCGTAGCCGAGATTGAAACCGAGATCAGCTGTGCCAAAACTGCCATACGAAGCCGTGATGCTACCCTTGGGCGTGGTCAGGCCCTGGCCCGAGCGGGTCGTCACATTGATCACGACGCTCGTCTTTTCGCCAAATTCCGCAGGCGGCGCGCCGGAAATGACTTCCATCGACTCGATGGAATCGAGAGGGATCTGATTGGAGAAGACTTTGCTTTGCTGGTCCGTAATCGGCTGGCCATCGACGGAGAATGAGTTTTCCGCGTGGTCTCCTAGTCCATGGAAGAGACCATTGGAATCCGCGGCAATTCCTGGCGAAGAAAGGGTTACCAGCGAACTTACCGAGGAGGACCTGCTTTCCAGAGGCATCTTGTCAAACAGATCGCGATCCACGTCGGTGTGAAACGTCGAAGTGTTTTCCAACAAATCTGCCCCGGCACCTTCAACGGTTACGGTCTCCGTGGAGCCCTTCACTTGCAAGGTAATGTTAACGTTCACTGGAACGACAGATCGAATGTCAACGTCCTGCGTGTAGGCAGCGAATCCCTGCCCGCTGACGACGAGGTGGTAGGGGTTGAACGGAATATTGGGAATGCTAAATTTTCCCGCGGTGTCCGTGATGGCACTTCGGCTAAAACCACTCACCGGGTTGCGAATCTCCACAGTCGCGTTGGCAACCACTGCGCCCGTCGGGTCAGCTACCGTTCCCGTCAATGAAGTCGAGCTTCCACCCGACTGCGCCTTCGCGCCGGGAAGCAGAGACAGAGAAAGAATGAATAGGAAAACCGCAAATAGCGGCTTTTTGTAGAGAGCCAGCATGATTCCTCCAAAGAAGGTCCAAGAAATTGGGAACGCGGGTGCGTGTAAGAAGCACCCTGTCAATTCGATCTTTTTGAATCCGATTTCTTAGAGCGTAGGAGGTGGGCGAACGCTGAGGGCAAATGCTATGAGGCGCTGTTTTGCAGAAACGGGCTGAGATCGAAAAGCAGATACTCGAACGAACTTCCTGTTCGGAAGCGTGGAAGTCGCCTTGGGAGTAGATGAATGCGCCGCCGCGCAGACCGTGCATTTCACTGCATCGGTCGTGCTCGAATGATGGTGCGAAACGAACGCCACCGCTGACCAGAATGCCAGCAATACACAAAAAAACGCTATTCGTTTCGAGATCGACCGCATAAACCGTACCCGTAACAGAGTTATTAGACTCTACACCGAAATCACAAACGAGCGCAATCAGAGTACCAATCCTGGCAACTGCTTACGCCTCACAAAAGGTGGAGCACTGGGGTAACTGCGGAGCACGGGATGTCTTGCAAGACTCTGCTGTCAGGGCCTCTTGATGTGAATCTTGCCGCTGAACGAACGCAGGTCAAATCGGGACCCAAGTGTCCTTCCCGGCCCTCCCAGCAGACTCGTCTGGCCGAGTTCGGGCGCGCTGCTAACGCTGGGAAATTCGCGGTCAGACTGTCTTTTTATGGAGCGTGCCTTGATCTCAACCCAGGCGCTGGCTGGGATTGAGACTTCAAGGTCACCGGTGTGACTGGTGAGCAGGTATTCTCCAACCCGGCCCGGATCGCCGTCGTATGTGATTCGTCCAGTTCCAGAATTCACCGCAACGGACGGTCCGGCGACATTGTGCAGGTTGACGTTGCCACGTACCGAATGGATGTCCAGGTGGCTGTTGCGAATGTCAGTTAAGGTTATCGGCCCGTTGAGAGTTTTCACATGCAAGTGGGCATCACTGATGTCTGTCACTTCCACCGAACCGGACGCTGCTTCAAGGACTACATCTCCGCGCAGCCCCTGTGCGCGAAGAGTTCCGTCGGACGATCGCAGGGTGACGAAGGCGGCAGCAGGAACCAGCACGGTGTACTCCACCAGATTGGTCCCCGGACGGCTGGAGGTCGAACGAAGCTCAATGCGGTCGCCATGTTGCTCGTTCACCAGGTTGACCGCGTCGGAATGGAATATCGTCTCGACCAACACCTGGCTGCTTCCAGAAGGCTTGACCGTAATGGGGCCGTAATTGTTGGTGATCGAGATCACCGCTAAAGGTCCCACGGTGCAACTGAATTCCTTCTTTTCTTGAGCAGCCGCCAGCAACGAAAGAAGAGAGAAGACAACCAAGAGCACCGTCGAGATTCTCGAATGTTTCCGTGCGTTGGTCATACGCCACACTTCCCCGTGTGGGGCCTACCGTTCGGCTCCACGCGACCTATCAACATCCTCATGAACAAAAGGGCTGATTCGACACCCATGAAATTCCAACGGTAGAGCCAACATCTCGCCAGCATCCCTGCACCGAACAGCCCATTCCAACAGACTGCGATACTGCTCATCCCGAGCGATATTGCCTAGCCACTCAGTACCCGAAGGTCCCGTAATGACAACCACATTCGGCACGTCGCACGGTCCAACACAACCACTGATTGTCAGCTGGACGCGCTTCAGCAGTCCCCGCTTTCGCCATTCACTCTTGAGCCATTCAATCGGAACTTCGGGCCGCCCACGTTCCGTATCGCCGCAACAGCAGCCGCGGCAGATCGTAACCTGCCCGACCACCAGGCGCTTCGTTTTGAGTGGATAGTCCCGGTGCGTGTTCACGGTGCTTAGCCGATTCCCAAAACCCCAGTATGGCCTTTCAATCCAAGAGACCGTAGAGTTCATCGAATCCAAACGGTTCTTGTGACTTCCCCGAGAGAAAGACGAACCCAGCTATACATAAGCCGAGAATAGCCAGAGCCACCAGGACTACCCAAGTCCGACTGTGGATTAAATAAGTCAGATGCATGACTACACATTCAAGACGCCCAGCTTCGCTGCAAAACCCATCGACTCATCGCCTCACTTCAGAACTCCGGGGCAACAACCTCGTGGAGTTCAGAATGAACGTCAGTTCCGAAGCCACGTGAATAAAGGCGGCAAGTAGAGGATTCAGAAAGCCAAAGGCTGCCATACCGACTCCGACGCTATCCACTACCAGGGTGCCCACGAAATTCTGCATGATAATGCCACGACAGCGGCGCGCAACCTGCAGGGCTTCGACAAGTTTGGACAGGTCGCTTCCAATCAGGATGACATCGGCGCTCTCTCTAGCCACGTCGGTTCCCGATCCCATTGCAATTCCCACGTCGGCCTCCACCAAGGCCGGGGCGTCATTGATGCCGTCGCCGACCATCGCTACTTTGTAATTCTTCCCGCGTAGCTCACTGACCCATTTTGCTTTCTGCTGCGGCAGAAGTTCGCCGACCGCTTCGTCTACTCCGAGATCGTGGCCCACCGATGTCGTTACGGCTTGGGCGTCTCCGCTTAACAGAACCGTTTTCAAACCCATTTGTCGCATGGCGGCAACGGCATTTTTTGCCTCTGGCCGCAAAACGTCAGCAATTCGGATGGTTCCAAGAACTTGCCCACCTCGCGTGACGTATACTTCCGACACTCCGCCTGCGCCGTTGCCGTCGATTGGCAGGATTCTCTTGAAGCCGTGCCCCAATAAGAGCGCCCGACTACCGACAAGGATTTCCTCGCCTTGATAACTCACTCTGACTCCTCTTCCCGGCGTGTATGAGAATTCATCAGGCTCAACCAGAGTAAGAGCCAATTCGGCTGCACGTGCCATGACCGCCTTGGCAAGAGGGTGTTCGGATTTACGCTCCGCAATGCTAGCAGCGGCTATGATCTGCCGTTCCTCGAAACCGTTGGCTGAAACGACTTCGCGAATTTGAGGCGTTCCGAAAGTCAGCGTTCCAGTCTTGTCCAAAAGCACTGTATCCACGGCTGCCAGCGCTTCCAGATAGAGACCACCCTTTATGATGGCTCCCTGATGCGCGGCGCGGCCAATCGCACCGAGAATCGCAAGAGGAGTTCCAGCAGCGATACCACAGGCTCCAGCCACGATTACAACCGAAATGGTTGACCTGACATTGTGAGTGATGATGAAGGTGAGAATTGCCGCCCCGAGGGCGAAGTACACGAGGTAACCCGCCAGGCGATCGGCGGTTTTCTGGATCGGTGCCCGCGATTTCTCCGCCCGCTCAACGGCTTCAACGATCCTTCCGAACGTCGTGTCGCGACCGAGTTTCTGGGCAGTTATTTCCAAAGCGCCCGATTGATTTATGGTTCCGGCAAAGACTACATCTCCGAGCACCTTCTCAACCGGCATCGCCTCCCCGGTAATGGCTGCCTGCTCCACAAAAGAGGTACCCCCCAGCACGACGCCATCGACGGGAATATGTCCACCTGGTTTCACGATCACCGTATCGCCGACTCTAACCTGGTCAGCGGCGATCTCCACCACTTGAGCATTGCGCTTGACCGTGACCGTTCGGGGAAGGAAATTGAGAAGGTCCTGGATGGCACGGCGTCCTCGACCAACAGTGAGACCTTCGAGCACCTCGGCGGCAAGCACGAAGGCTGTAATTACCAGGGCCGTGAAAAACTCTCCGATCGCCAACGCCGAAAGAAGAGCGATGGTCATCGAAAGTTCCATCGTCATCTTGCGCTCGACAATGTTCTCGAGCGCCTCTTTGAAGATGGGGTAACCACCGATCAAGGTCGCCGCGATGCCAATTACGCTGATGCGCGGGAATGGCTCCCAAAGTCGAAACCAGACCGCAACCGCAGCGAGTACCACGAAGGCAATACGAACGAGTTCAGCCCATTCAACTCCTCCCGCGTCTTCCGCGTGCTCAGCACCAAGACGCAGGTCCTTAATTTCTTGGGAATTCCGCTCCAAAGCGTTAGCCGGGGACTTTTCGATCAAGGGTGAGGGGTTCATAGCAAACATTCCTCAGCTGTACTGCAAAAGCGGCTATCTCAAGTAAGACTTCACCATGTCGATCACTTCATCTGCGGCCACTACCTGCGCTGAAGTCGGTTTTTGTTTTCCGTTGAGAACATGGCTCCGAATGTGACCTTCCAGAAGCTCGGCCATCAAGCTGTTCATCGCTCCCCTGGCGGCACTCATGAGTTGCAGTACCTTGGAGCAATCACGTTCTTCGGTGAGAGCGCGCACAAGAGCTTCCACTTGCCCTTGAATGCGCTTAGCTCTTAGAAGGAGCTTTTGCTTGTCCTCGATTGTGTGGCTCATAGAATCCAATATATACCATACCAGGTATGGTATCGAGAGAAAACATTCAGCTTCCGGATTTGAGTCGGCTTCGGAAGGGTCACGAAACGGCTGAGCGGCATTCGGTACGAGCCGCAGCGTATACCTCCCGCGCAACGTCCGCGTTCATCAACATAATCACCATCCCCACAATCAGGTCGGGCCCACCCTGTTCAACAAGCCGATGCACGCCCATGCGACAATGCCCTAATGTCTCTGTCTGCGGCCTCCCGTGGCATCTTCTCGCTGCTTGGCTTTCTCGCAGGATGCTTTGTATATGGTCAAGAGCAGCAGACGCTTGAACAGCGGCAACCGTTGGAACTCGTCTTCGCGGACTCAATCGTGCCCCAGGACCGTCACGAAGCTATGTTCACTACGGGCGGCTGGTATTCCCAGCAGCAAGGTGACACTCACGCCGCGCTGCTCACGCAGAAGGTGGAGTGGGGTATCTCGGACAAGCTTCAGGTTTCAACCTTTGTTCATGCGCTACGGAGTTCTAATCAGAACGGCTCGACAGCAACGGGGATGGGAGACTTTGAAGGCGGAGCACGCTACACCTGGGCGACTGTTCGTTCACCTTTCACCCACATTGCCGTCGCCTTGGATGCGGGATTTCCTACAGGCAATTTTACAAGAGGCCTAGGCGAAGCAGCTTATACGGTTTCCCCTTCGCTGCTGCTGTCGCAAGAGTTCAGCAACGGGAAATACCAAGTTTTCACGACCGATGGTTTTGAGTTTGTTGTGGCTCACCGGAACGTTGCCGATGTTCCGCATCACTCGATCTTCTCGAACAGCGGAGTGTCCATGCACCTCGGACACGGCTGGGCGGTAGGGGAACTCTCAGTGAGCAGCAATCGTTGGAGTGGTGGCAGCGATACGCAAGTAGCCTTCACACCATCGTATGTTTGGCGGCTGGCGAGACGAACGGAATTGCTGCTCGGTGTTCCAATTGGTCTCACGTCATCAACGGATCACATTGGCGGGGTGGTGAAGTTCACGTTTGAATTGGGTGGCGGAGGGCGCTGAGAACAACCCGTACGGACCCAGTTTTCTGCCTGAAGAAAAGCTGCCAGAAAAATCCGAGGCCTTGGACTTAGGAATGAAGGAGGGGGCCGCTGTGACCGAAGCATCGTGTACGGTTAATCGTGTGGTCTCCCAACCCGTATGCATAGCCACTATTTGGCGTTTCACTTTTGCCTGCAGTCAGAATCTCTGTGTAATGTCAGCATTTGACCGCCATTGACCGTTGCCGCCCATTTTGGTGTATCCGATGCTGCGATCAGTAACGAGTTCATCCTCCGGTTCCGACCCCGTTGAGTCATGCCCGCCGGAAGGTAAATGTTCTTGCGAACATAGTCGTAATAACTCTCACCGCTCACTTTTTCGATTAATATACCGAGGAGAATAAAACCATAATTGCTGTACTCCCAGCGGCTGCCGGGATCAAACTTGGGACCGCGGTCGCCATAAACCTTTACATAATCCTGCAAGGTGCGCAGTCGCAACCGATTTTTCTCAAACTCCGGACCAAAGACATCGCCCGTGCCGCCGGTGTGCTTCAGTAGATGATGCACTGTCACCTTCGCAGCAACGTCGCTGTTGGGATAGTCGGGCAGATATTTTCCTAGTGTGCAGTTGTTGTACCCAGGTAGTGATCGAACCAGTCCGCAAACGCAGCGACATCTTCCTGGGATTTCCAAAAATCGGGCCAACCGTGCCCTTTTCCTTGACGCACTACGATCTTGACCATCCGGGCCCCGAACCTCTTTGGCCTGAGCCGCGAAGGTTTCAGATTGCTCAAGGGGCACTGGCACGTCCTTCTCGCCGTGAATTATGGATTTGCAAACGCGGATGGGCAAACTCAGCGATTCAGAATGGGAAGCAGTACTAAAGAAAATATACTGGAATTTCCAATAAACGCTCCTCCCAAAAGAGGCATACCGCTATGAACGATACGGTGCGCATCCTGACGCCCTGATAGAGCCTGAACACGACGAACGCGACCTAATCGCGACGGCCATCTAGAACGACCGCTTCAACGCACATTTCAGACACTACCAAACGAGGCAAAGGCTAAGACTCAGCTAGTCAGCCGGCAACGTCGCTAGCCTCACGATTTCCTGAGTCTCCCGGATTTCCTGTGGCAGTAGCCAGCATCGTCCCGCGACGGCCACTTCCTGGATGGTCCATAAGTTGCGTGGGAAACTCGCGTTCCATGCTTTGAGATATTGTTCGCTGTGCCGCGGCCACCGCTTGATCTCCCGTTCCCGCAACCAATCGGGTGTGAACAGGTGTGGATACAACTGAAAACGATCGCCATGCAGAGGGCACTTTAAGTTCGTGTCCAAGATCAAAGAGAGCATCACCCAAGACCAGATTTCGAGGGACGTGGTCATCCCGCCAAGGTAACGTCCTTCAACTCGCATGTCCAACTCCGTCAATTTGTACAAGACCTGACTTACCCGATAAACCCACGGACAAAACGAACGAGCATCCAAGGTTAGACCACGAGGTATTCCAAAATGGTAGGACACGAGCTGCATTGCGTGGCGTTATTACCACGCGAACCAGGCTGCCATGCGGCTAGTCGCGGCTGCTCTCGACGAAAAGCCCGAGCCGACGAGGCCAACTAAATCGAGGCGCAAGGCCGCAGTAGTTGAGATCCAGACAAATGCAATCGCCGCACGCGGCAATCGTTTGTGCCTTCCACCACCACCCAAGGAGGAGCCATGAGTTTACGGATCGAATCAGTCCACCAGGACGAGAAGCTACGGGCACAGCTTCACGGTGCCGGCCTGAAGTTCACCCACAACCGCCTCGCGGTTCTCGATGTCTTCTTGGCTGGTACCGAACCGGTCAATATTACTGACCTGTGGCTTCGCACGAAGAAGGCAGACCTACGAACTTCGCACAGCACTGTGTGGAGACTGCTAAAGGCTCTTGGCCGAGCGTGGAATGGCATACCGTGAAATCTCGCCGGCAGACGGCATCCTTCACTACAGACCTGTGAAGATGGAATGCACTCACGATCGCGTGGCGTGCAAGGACTGCGGCGCCACCGTGTCTCAGGAAGGAGGCCGGCATGACCATGTAGAGCAGACAGGGAAGGATTAGGAAAACGAGAGCGCGCGCCGGGCGGTTTTAAAAGAGCTGTCCGGCGCTCAACTGACACATCACACGCGTTCGGTGTACGCACTTCCCACGCAAGTGACCGAGTGAATTTCATCGCGCAAATAACGCAGAGTTCTATCCCCAAAAGTGGTCAAAACAGACCATTTTGCCACTCGGGTTCGTGCTAAGGTTCGCGGCGTAATGACGAACCAACCGACACCCCACGACGCTCTCTCCGTCCGTTGTCCGACTTGCGGATCCCCCAAAGGAGTCAGATGTGAGCTTGGTACTGGCCAACCGCGAAGCGAGCCTCACCGCGATCGTAAATTGATTGCGGAAGAACACCTGAAGTCATGACTCAATATGCCTCTCCCCGAGAGCTTACGTGGTTCGATACAGAGAAGTTCTCAGGATGAGGCTGCAGCTCTTGTGGCTGGCATATCGTGTCAGAGGGAACTCCTGACAGAGTCATGACGCAGTTGATAAAAGAGGCCTTCGAGTGTCATACGTGCAAAGGTCACCCGCGCGGGAAGGATGTCGCAGCAACGAGGGCGAAGTAACGGGAAGACTGTCGTGCCGCAACTCATCACAGAGCGCATCAAAAAGTTGAGACAGGAAATAGCTGAACTCTCCGAAAAGAACCGCAAATATTCGCTCGACCCTAAATATGGCTCTGCTGTAGCCGACAATGCACGGCGGTTTCAAAGATTGATCGAAATCGTAGAAGAGTTGAAAAGCCTGACTGACTGGAAAAAGCCGTGAAAGTTACTCCTCTCTCCCGGAGTTCTCGCCAACTTGTAAGAGCATGAGGCTCGGCCTCCCCCCGGTGTCGTCCCTTTTCGTATTGTGTACGGTAGCGGGCAGACAACCGGACGCCGGGAGGTTTTAAATTTGTGCGTACCCTGTAGAAGGGGCTGGCATTTCTTGGAGCCACGGATTTTCCGCCCTTAGTCAAGTCTGCGTAGCATTTGCCGCAATCGCACTTCAGGAGACCTATGACAAATTCTACATGTTAAACAAACGGAGTTTCGTCGTTCTTGTTTTGATTACTTGTCTGATGGCGTATCGCGTGTACCGCGACTTCTCGGCAACCGATAAATACGGTCCTTCCTGTACTTCGTCCCGGAAGAATAAGTAGAAAAAGGCCCTTGGCGGAGTAACATTCCTACTCTAGCTACGGGGAGGTGAGCAAATGGGTTCACCTGAAGAAAAGGACAAGCCGAGTACCACCCTACCTGGAACCGTTCAGAAAATCATCAAACCGATCGATCCCGACGCAGAAGACACTGCAGAGATCTCCATCGAAAAAGCTGAGGATCTCTATCGGGAGATTCGTGTCGAAAACACCTTGAAGGACGCGAATGGCGAGAAGGTTGGTCTAAAGGAAGGTGCACCGGTAGATGTGACCATCGAAGCGGACAAGAAAGACACGACCAAAAAGGAAAAATAGTCAGCGATCAGGTCGGAGCCGCTTGCCACACTCTCTTGCCACATTTCGGACATTCAACCTGTTCCGGCTGTTGCTCCGGGCCTGTGGCCCTGGTGCGACAGGGAGATCACACCCTATCGCGATGCGGTGAATTGCTTCGTCATCGAAGCGATGTTGAATCGAGTCTTGGAAGAATTTGGAACGCTCCACTCCGTGCGACATTGGTCGGCGTCGCTAGCGTGATGCGAGTCGGTTCGTCATGTTCCTTTGTCCACGGGACCCGACGGTGGCGGCATCCAAGCTGGTATGAACTTCGAAAACGGAGGTCAACTTGGTAAGCTCCAGCAATTGGCGGATGAGATTACCGGGAGCACGTAAAGGGGAGAGTTTCGGAGAGCACCGAAGGATACGATTGCTGATTACCACGTCTCGAACTGTCAGGGAAGTCCGCTTGCGACGCCATTTCAGCTCGATTTGCACACTTCGAGACTGCGTCTACCATGTCGTGGATGGGTTTCAGGAGGCGGAACGACGCGAAAAATGAAACTCGCGCCGGTTCCATAATGCAGCGAGCGAAACGACTGCACAGTTTCCGGTCATAGGGCTGTGGAGGGAGTGCGCATGTAGTGGAAAACAAGGCAAATAAAGTCGCCGATGTTTTCTTCGACGTCAAGCGCCAGCGGGCGTACAACGAAAGCGTCCCGCGCAGCTCTCCACCCCGCGTGGAGAGCGGTGCGCGTCGCAAGGCTACGGGCCCGAGTTTCGGTCTCGGCGCAAGGAGTTGACATGACCAGGCGGCAGAAAACTCTCCTCTGTGTCGACGACAATCTGAGCAGCCTCAACATTTGCAAGATAATTCTGGAAGACGTCGGCTACAGGGTCTTAACCTCCAGCAGCGCCCGCGAAGGACTGGAAACTTTCGCGTCGCATGCGATCGACGCAGTGATTCTCGACTATCACATGCCCGAGATGAACGGGGAACTGGTTGCTGCTGAAATGAGACGCACGAAACCGCGAGTCCCCATTCTCATGCTTTCTGGCTGGGTGTCACTGCCCGAAAGCGTGCTTCAACTAGTGGACGAATTTGTCGCCAAAGGGGAGCCGGTCGAGTTCATGCTCCTGGCGATTCAGCAACTGTTGAGTCGTGGCGAAAAGCGAAAGCCCGTAAGAGCCGTTACTCAGCCTCGGGTGGCCTCCTTCGACTCTGAAGCCAGAATAGTTTGACAGCAAGCAAACCCTGCTATGGTTTCGTTAAATACGCAAGTGCTTTCCGCGTCTCGTAGGACATGATGTGCATTTTCTTGGATAGCACGTCTTCCCCAGGAGCCCCAAAATGAGTCCCCGAGAATTGGCCAAGCCGAAGTCCGGCCCTGTTCATCAACGTCCGGAACCACACCCGTCCAGACGCTCCTTATTCCCTATCGTCGGTGTCGGTGCCTCGGCCGGCGGCTTGGAGGCATTCACACAATTGCTCAAGGCCTTAGGGTCGGGGACAGAGATGGCGTATGTCCTTGTTCAGCATCTGGATCCGAGCCACGAGAGCGCACTGACTGCACTCCTTACGAAGGCGACCGAGATGCCTGTCAGCCAAGTAGCTGATGTCACGCCGGTGGAACCTAACCACGTGTATGTTATTCCGCCCAACGTGGACATGACCATCTCACAAGGGATATTGCGGCTAACACTGCGTACAGAGACGCATGGCCATCACATGCCTATCGATCGTTTCTTACGCTCGCTCGCGGAGGACCAGAGGAGCAATTCGATTGGGGTAATTCTTTCAGGAACTGCTACGGACGGTACATTAGGATTGGCAGCGATCAAGGCAGAAGGGGGCATTACCTTCGCCCAGGATGAAAAATCAGCCAAATTCGATGGCATGCCTCGGAACGCCATTGCTGCCGGCTGCGTGGATTTCGTGCTCCCCCCTGACGCGATTGCCAGGGAGCTGGCGAGGATTCGCACCCATCCGTATCTGGCCCCTGCTTCGTCCTCAAGAACGGCTGAATTGGTACCTGACGGCGATCCCCAATTGAAAGACATTCTTCATTTGCTCCGAGCGGCAAACGGAGTTGACTTTTCCGATTACAAGCCTGCCACCGTCAAGCGGCGCATTTTCCGCCGCATGGCTTTGCACAAGGTAGGGGAGTTGAAAGACTACGTCCAGTTTCTTCGGCACCATCCGGCTGAAGGGGAGGCGCTGTATGAGGACATGCTCATCAAGGTTACCAGTTTCTTCCGCGACCCGGATGCTTTTGAAGCGCTAAAGACGGAGGTGTTTCCTAGCATTCTGAAGCACAGGTCACCTGAGGAACCCGTCAGAATTTGGGTGCCGGGGTGTTCAACAGGCGAAGAGACTTACTCGCAGGCAATTACGCTGCTCGAGTTTTTGGGAAACAGACGCGCCAATATTCCCATCCAGCTTTTTGGCACCGACCTCGGCCCGGAAAGCATTGAGAAGGCCCGCGCAGGGATCTACCCACAAAGCATTGCGGCCGATGTCTCGCCGGAACGACTGCGACGCTTTTTTGTCACAGTGGAAGGTGGCTATCGAATTACCAAAGCGATCCGCGATACTTGTGTTTTCGCTAGACAAAACCTCCTTCAAGATCCACCTTTTTCTCGGATCGATGTCATCAGTTGCCGTAACGTGCTGATCTACCTCGGGGCGGTTTTGCAGAAGAGAATCATGCCCATCTTTCATTACGCCTTGAAGCCAAGAGGATTTCTGATGTTGGGGGGAGCGGAAGGCATCATTGGCACGGCCTCGGATCTGTTTGAGTTGATGGATAGGAGGAACAAGATTTATTGCCGAAAATCTACTACATCCGGGCTGCACTTCGACTTTGCCGCTAGCCGGTGCTCGATCGAAGCAGGTGACACTGCGAGCGGCAAGGAAGCACCGCAGCGTGAGGGTGGTGTGCGCCACTTCGATTTACGCAAAGAGGCCGATCGCATCCTCTTAACGAAATACGCTCCCGTCGCTGTGGTGATTAATGACGATATGGAAGTCCTTGAATCCCGTGGACACGTAGGGCTTTACCTTGAACTCGCGCCCGGCAGAGCCAGCTTCAACGTCTTGAAGATGGCTCGAGAAGGTTTGCTGTTCGATCTACAAGCTGCGATCAGCGATGCCAAAAAAGAGAAGGAGAGTGTTCCGGTCCGAAAGGAAAATATACAGATCGAACGCAATGGTGAACTCAAGGATGTGAATCTTGAAATAACCGCTTTCAAGGTCACGTCTAATGGGGGGCGCCATTTCTTGATCATGTTCGAGGATGCGAGACCCGCTGGTGGGGCCAATGCAGCGGAAACCGGGGCCGGAGAGACAAAACCCAGCAAAGGAGGGAAGGAAAAACGCAGTGATCAAAGCAGCCGCTTGAAGCAGGAACTTGCTGCTACCAAGCGATATCTGCACTCCATTGTCGAAGACAAAGAAGCCAGTAACGAAGAACTCCAGGCCGCAAATGAGGAGATTCTGTCGAGCAACGAAGAGTTGCAGAGCACAAACGAGGAGCTGCAAACCGCCAAAGAAGAGCTCGAGTCGACCAATGAAGAATTACACACTGTCAACGAGGAACTACACAATCGAAATTTCGAATTGACGGAGGCCAACACTGACTTGGTTAATCTGCTCAGCAGCGTCAATATCGCAATGGTTATGTTGGGACGCGACCTGCGAATTCGACGTGTTAGCCCAGGGGGAGGGCAGCGGTTCGGCTTCCTTTTGACGGACGTGGGACGGCCGATCACCAACATCAGGCCAAATATTGACGTGCCCGACCTGGAGCAAATGATTTTGGAAGTGATCAACACCGTAAGCGTAAGAGAGCGAGAGGTTCAGGATCGGGAGGGGCACTGGTATTCGCTTCGTATTCTGCCTTACAAGACTCTGGAAGACACCGTCGAAGGCGCTGTCCTAACGCTGGTCGACATAAATGATCTCAAACACAATCTACAGGAGATCAAACAATCCCGCGATCAGCTGGCGGCGGAGCGGGCGAAATTAGAGGAAGTGATTCGGCAAATGCCCTGTGGGGTCATGATCGCCGAGGCTCCATCAGGAACGCTACTGCTCGCCAACAAACAAGTAGAAGAGATCCTGCGTCAGCCATTCCCTCATGCCGCTAACATTGAGGAATACACTCGGCATAAGGCCTTTCATCTCAATAAGCAGCCCTTCAAACCTGAAGAGTGGCCACTCGCACGTTCTCTTGCCAGAGGCGAGGTGGTCACAGATGAAGAAATTGAGTACGTTCGCGGGGACGGCACCCCGGTTTTCTTGAGTGTCAGCTCTGCCCCAATTCTCGACCGCGAAGGTCGCATCATCGCGGCGATCGTTACCTTCTTTGACCTCACGCATCGCAAAGGAACCGAAGAGGTGCTGCGCTCCACAGAAAAGTTGGCTGCTACCGGACGTCTGGCAGCTTCCTTTGGCCACGAGATCAACAATCCGCTGCAGACGGTGGGTGGTGTGTTGTATCTGCTCGGTCAAAGCACCGGTCTGGGAGAAGAAGAGCGCGGACATTTGGCCACTGCGCGTGCCGAACTGGAACACGTGGCGCACCTGACAACAAGCCTGTTGGGCTTCTACCGCCACTCACCTGCGCCGGCGGACGTCAAGATCTGCGAGGTGCTCGATAACGTTCTGAAGCTTTACAGCCCAGCCATTCGGTCTGGCAAGTTTGTCATCGAGAAACGGTACGACTCGGAGGACGTGATTCGTGGCTTTCCCAGCGAGGTAACCCAGGTATTCTCCAATCTTGTGGCGAATGCGCTGGAGGCCTTAAGCCCGGAAGGAACACTCAAGTTGCACGTTTTAGCCTCTCGGGACTGGAGAAATCCGACAAGGCGGGGAGTCCGTGTTTTCATTGCAGACAACGGACCGGGTGTTTCTCGTGAGAACCGGCGAAGAATGTTTGAGCCATTCTTCACTACAAAAGGTGAGAAGGGTACTGGTCTTGGTCTGTGGGTCACAAGTGGGATTGTCGATAAACATGGAGGCTGGATTCGAGTACGCAGCAGCACGCAGCCTGGGCGACGCGGCACCTGTTTTGCCGTGTTTTTCCCCGACCGGAAAGTATCGGCAATTCGCGATACTGCTGTCGCGTTAGATAAAAGCGCGTGAATCCAAAGTTCGAAAGGACAAGAAATGTTCGGACAATTAGCCTCCCTTTGTCATTCCTTATCAGCAACGTTCGATTGTAACGGAGATCAGCTCAGAGATGTCTGGGCTGCTTGAACAGCAAAAGCAACTACTGGATGACACGCCATTCGCCAATCTCTCCCCAGAAGACGTGCATAAACACGCCGAAAGAAACCGGCGCCTCCGAGACCTCTGCACCGAACTGATGAAGTGAGCTAAGCTTGTTTTAATCCCGCCTTTGATTGGTGCTCAGCAACCTCACGACGCAAACTTTGGCAGTTCTTTGCTGGATTGGGTTTGTGCGAGCCCGGCTCCGAGACCCGTGGACGCGAAAACCAGAGTAGCAAGCAACTGCACCGAGGGACCTTTCATTTTGTTTTCTCCACAAGACGTCATTTCTTCTGTTCTGACTGGCACACGCCTAACGAACGCCCGGCCTACCATTAAAAGCACCTTTTAACCGCTTTGCCCATTCTGCTATGCAGCAGCGTAGTGCGATGTCTTTGGTGCCCGCGACTGACCCGCTGAGTCGTTACTCGCTCAAAAAGATATTAGCCGTCTTGCGCCATTGGATCTTTGTACGCAGCGGATGGTCGGGCGGCATGGGATGTGGGGACGGATGACAAAATCGCCGGTACGGGATGCGGGGAGTCAGGATTTCCACCGCGACTCCGGCATCCCCATAACGCTTCCCACACCAAGCTGAGGATGGTTCGCCGATTTTGCGCAATCACCTTTACCCACGCCAGCCGCCCAACGCTTGCCACATTCTCTTGCCACATTTCGGACATTCAACCTGTTCCGGCTGTTGCTCCGGCCCTGTGGCCCTGGTGCGACAGGGATCACACCCAGCGCATCGCAGAAGGAAATGAGGCGCTTGAGAAACACGCCAAAGCCATGGACGATCTGGCCAAGGGGAAAAAATGACTTTGCTACAAAAGCAAACCGCCCTGCGTGGTCAGACGCAAGGCGGCAAGAAAGGAGGCGATGACTAATGTACCGCCCGCCATGAACTGAGTAGCAAACAAGCGCCCCGGCTTTCTGCTGCACGCAGGAGACCGGGGCTAATCCAAAGCGTGGGGTTAGCCGCTCTCTAAACCCAAAGAGATCTTGAGGCTTTTCCCCGCAGAAATCAAGCGGAGAAAAGTCATGACCTGCACCCGCCGTATCACACGACCTGCACGCGATTCGGGTACTTTGACAAGCGCCGGATTCAACACTGGCGCTGCACTTCCTGCTGTGCAATCCTCTCCCCCCGCCCCAGTCCTCCATGATTTTCGGTCAAGAGCGTGTCCCTCCGTACGTCAGCGTGCTGACAAAAGTGCCGGGCTAGAGTAGAAGTCCCCCTAGCGGTAGTAGGAGTGTATTGCTTCTATCGTTGCTCAAGGATTGATACGCCCCTCCACCGCTCCAGCCCTCCCCCGGAGGATTGGAGTGTCTCATGTCAGAACAACACAAGTGGATTCAGTTGTATGAAGACTTCCTGGCCGAGCCCGAACCAGCAAAATTGAAGGATTGTCTTGCTCCGCTTGAGCTCTCGATTCTTGAGCGGCTGCAAGAATTGGACACCGCCGCTGACGGCCATGAGGAGCGATTGGCGATCAAGATGCCACGGACAAACCGCTGGTCCGCACCGGTCTACCCAGTACCAGAAGGCAATGCGAGCAAGTCTTGATCTGAGTCGGTGGCCGGCAGAGGAGGTAAAGCTCCCTTGGCCCCAACCAACTCAAGAGCTAATCTTGCGTGACGGGACGAGAGTGTCAAGCGGCGGGCCGGCCGTGGAGGGGTTCCAAATCGACAGCCGCGCGAAGCAAAGACGATGATTGTTTCTAGTTTTGATTTTTCTGCATCGTCTCAGCTTCGCATGCCGATCGTTAGATCTCGCTATCCATGCGTATCCATGCGCCCCAATACCGCTAAGCGGTGGGGGTGGGGTATGGCACTTAGCTCGGGCCCGCGCACAGAAGTGGTGGAGCAAGGCGGTGAACTTCATCTCCTTGTGTTCCCGTGCTGCTTTCCGCACGCCTGCCAACCCTTGGGACACGCCCTTCCCGCTCTGCGTCGGGTACGTGTTAGATTGACCGGCGTTCTCCTTGATCAGCGGCCTTCCCTCCCCACTCTCCGCCGACGTCTTCGTGTCTTTGTTCGAATGGTTCATAGGTAGTACGCCACTGTGTGACTCCTCGCAGACGTACACGCGGGCCGTGCGGCCTGAGCCTTCACCCGCCGACCTGCCGTCTGGTTTGCCAGCAGGTGTCTCCGAGTTCTCCCGGTTCTCGTGCATGAAGTTTCTAGGCGTGCCGTGGGGTCTTCGACCACGCCGGACCGAGCGAGAACTCGCGCTAGCGCTCCCGTCCGTGTTGCCTTCCGCGCATGTTAACCGTGTCGGCGTCCGGGTTGTATCTTTTCGCGGCTCAATGGCCACCCCGCCTATCCTCTATCTACGCTTCGCTGCGTCCCTCACGGTAACAGCGCAAGACTCGAGGCCAAGTGGATCGCTACTCCTTTCTTGTAAGGCTCTTTCATCCTCTACTTTCATGCCGGTTTATCCCGGCGCACTAACATCCCCGTTACGCTCAAAACCCCTCAATGAGCGAAATCGCTGATTTCTTACTTTTGGACCTGCAAATAATAGAAGCGTAGCTAGAAAGTAAGATATATGATCTGCTGCTTTTAAAACTAGGCAGCACTGAAGGGGTTGTGCTGGATGTCTTCACGCAATCTTTTGTGTTCTGTAGCAATCCTTCCAATCATTGCGCTTTTTGCTTGTGGTGGAGGATCGGGGACAGTTGGCACAACGCCTCCCCAGCCCGGTTTCAACTTATCTCTCAACCCTGCCACGCTCACGCTCGCTCAGAGTGGTACTCAAAATGTACAGGTCACGGCGGTTCCGAAGAACGGATTTTCGGCGACAATCTCGGTGACTGCAAGTGGGCTACCTCCAGGCGTCACTGTATCGCCGCCGAGTCTATCGTTAGACGTCAACAGCCCAGGTGCACTGACATTTTCGGCGGCTGCGAATGCCGCGTCCGGAAATGTACAAGTATCACTGACGGCCATTTCCGGCTCACAAGAGGACATTGCCAGCTTGTCCCTGAGTGTGATTCAAACGGCTAATCCGGTCGCGATGCCGTTTACAATCACGGGCGGAGGTATCGAAAAAGCGTTTTACGACGAATCGCGGCAACTGCTATTCGCGACAAATCTCTTTCTGAATGAGGTAGATGTGCTTTCTGGCAAGGATTTGTCTCTGCACGCCCGTATTCCAGTGGGTCAACCCTTCGGAATTGATCAGATGCTCGACGGCAGGACGCTGATAGTTGGGACCGGCACTCAGGGCTTCTACACGATCGATGAGAATACTCTATTGGCCACGTATCATAAGGCTCCCAATTTCACGCAACTGATGAGCACGATGATCTTGCTAACTCCCGTCACAATGGCGAACGGTAAAGTTCTATTCCTTGGTCAGGACATCGGCTTGGCTACCGGTGGTAGCTACGTTTTTGCGGGCCAGTCTATCGTCGAATGGGACTCTGCCACTGGTCAGTTTACTCAGCCTTTCTATGTCCCTTTTTTGACGTTTACGATAGATCATCTTAAGCGAAGCGCCGATCGCAATTGGGCGGTGTTTGCAGCGGACAAACTCTACATTTACAACGCCCAAACAGACAGTCTTTCTTCATCGGCAACTCCCGTGAACAGCGCTCCATTTGGAGTCCGTGATATAGCGGCGAACCCAAATGGTAGTCAGTTTGCAGTCGCCTCGGCAAGCTCAGTTTCGTTTTACAATTCGGCCTTCAATTTATTGGGGACCTTGGATTTCGGCAGCCTTGGCGGCCTACTGTTCACCGGAGCGAACGCCACCACGCAATATAGCGCTGATGGCGGTTCCTTATACTGGGAATTATTCGGCAATCAGGGAGGAGGATCTGTTCTGGACGTAGTAAACACAAACAGCTTCACCGATACGGGGAATATAGCTTCGAATAAATCCGTATATGGTCCACTTGCTCACCCCGCCCACTCCCGTCGGGCCGTCAGACTTAAGAGTGAGATTTAGGCGAAGTCCAATAATCCGGCCTCCTCTCGGTCAGTCGAGAGCTGCAGGATAGTGGAGACGCCACTTCTTGTTGAAAGCGGGGTGTTTTATGCCGTAGTCCAGGTAGAAGTCAAATTCTTTTCCCAGTGCTTCAAACTTATGGCAGTCTGCATGAGATCGCCCGGCTCGTTCCAACAAAAAACCAATCGCTTGGTGGTATGGATATGCGTGGTCGAGCCGCTGCAGGAGATCTATCATGTGATCTACATCAATTCCGTTCACCCCCCTCGCATAAGCATCGGCGACCCGTCCAATTCCACCGGCATAGGCTGGTCGGACAACGACATCGATTAGGGTACGCTCTTTATCGGTGACTTCGACCGTTTCCCCCGATGGAGCTTTGACTCGCGTTACGCCAGCCCGACCTGTATGCTTTCCATTTAAGAGCACGTATTTGACGGCTGAATGATTAAAGATGTACTTGGATTGTCGTTGCTTGTTTCTAAATGCGAGCCTTATGCCTGCCTGAGTGATCCCATCTGGTCGATCTTTGGGGGACTGTTCGCGGTTCGCATAGATGATCTTTTCCGGTGCCGCCATTCCATGCGTGGTCAGAGCCGTTCCGTGACTGAGGAATGAATCGCGCTGTAAGGACAGAGCTAGTTCCTCAATTGAGTGTTTCCCCCGTATATAACGGACGATCGTGTCATATTTATTCGAAGTAAATTCCGCTTTCATTATGAGTTTTTGCTGGAGCAGGATTTCGAGAAGATCTTCTATACTGACAGTTGGCATATCCCAATCTTGACGATGTTCGGAAATAAATTTCGAAATCTCGTTGGGCCAAAAAATGCGCCGAGGTAGGTGATTGAGGTGGCGCTTAAGAAGTTTTGAAGGCTTTGTTTTCATCTCTGTCTGTCGTAAATTGCATACGTAAGACAGGTATATATACCTGTCTTACGTATGCAATGGATCTTTGAGATTCAAAACAATCTGGAACTTGACGCCATGTATATATACATGGCGTCAAGTTCTCAGTAAAATCCCATTTTAGTGTCAAATTTCACATGAATTGATCAGGTCCAATGCGGCATACCAGTATTATCTTTATCACAGCCATAAAATACTATTTTTCATATGTTTAGGACATTCTATAAACTCACGAAATGTCACCAAATGTGGTAGTTTTAGTGACGCATGAACAACGGAAAATCAACGTCGAATTCCATCGTGCGACGAATCCGAGGTCACGGGCGAGGCTGGATATTCACAACCTCAGAATTTCTTGATTTAGGAGCTGAGAGTGCTCTTAAAAAGACATTATCTCGGCTCTCCCGGGATGGGACGATTCGACGTTTAACACGAGGCGTATACGATTACCCTCGCATACACCGCAAGCTTGGAATTCTTTCTCCGAATCCGGACGACGTAGCCGCTGCGCTGGCAGCGAGCACCGGAAGTCGACTACAAATCTCTGGTGGACGTGCAGCTAACCTCTTCGGTTTAACCACCCAGGTCCCTGCCCAACTTGTGTATCTCACTGATGGTCCCCCGCGTCGAGTGAAAATCGAAGGGCAAACCATTCAACTCCGTCGTGCTCGACCATCCAAGTTTCCGGGAACTGGTACACCCGCTGGCTTAGCGATACAGGCAATGCGCGCTGTAGGACCAAAAGTTGACAAAGGCCTACTTCTTCGACAACTGTCTCGGAGCTTAAGTGCAAGCGACAAATTACAACTCGTCAAGCTCAGAAAGCATGCTCCAAGGTGGACTCAGGAGATCATTCGCCAATTGGAGGCTACGATCGATGGACAAATGGGCAAAGGCACCACCAGAGGACAGGGCAGCGCTCTTCACAGAAACAGCGGCGAAAAAGAGCATCTCGCCTGAAATCATCGAAAAAGACTTTTGGGTATGTTGGACATTGCTTCAAATTTCTCGCCTAACTGATCTTCCAAAGCTCATTTTCAAGGGTGGGACTTCTCTCTCCAAGGCGTTTGGCATTATCAAACGATTCTCCGAGGACATTGACTTAGTCATCAATCGACATGAACTCGGATTCAATGACCAAACTGATCCTGCCAATCAGGAAGCAACGAACCTCCGAAACCGAACCATCGAGAAACTTAAGAACACATGTTTTGATGTCATCGCTAAGGAATTTCTTCCCAAACTACACACACAGATAAGCTCGATAATTGGCAATGACGGCTGGACCCTAAAGATTGATCCGACCGCGCCCGAACCTGACACGATTGAATTTCAATACCCGAAAGGACTTCCCGATTCTCAGGTCTTGGGTTATGTCAGACGAGCGGTTCGTCTTGAACTCGGATGTCGCGGCGATCAAGTCCCCTGCGAGAAAAAGTCGGTGACACCCTACGCTGCTGAGGTGAATCCTACGCTTTTTGAGATTGCTGAGGCGCCAACACTCGTCATCGGTGCGGAACGGACATTTTGGGAGAAAGCAACGATTCTTCACAGGGAATACTACCGAGCTGAAGCGGGGAAAGAGATCACGGAGAAGGTCTTTCGACACTACGATGACGTCGTGGTCATTTCTATGCATGCACGCGGACACTCCGCGAATGACGGAGTACGCATATCTACTTGACGACGTAGTGGCGCACAAACAGCACTTTTTTCGCGAGGGAGCTGCGCACTATGAACTCGCCAAAAAAAATACGCTTCGGCTGGCCCCCAGCAAAAGTCTCGAAGATGGACTACGGAAGGACTACGAAAAGATGAGAGAGATGTATTTCGGCAGCGAGCCTGATTTCGATGCGGTCATGAATGCGATCCGTGAGCTTGAGAAGAAAATAAATGAGAGTTAGGGCGGTATGCCCACGTTTCGATGTGATGCCTTGATTGGTGAGCAGCGCACCCGCAGATTTAGCGGTGCTGAATCAAATCTCAGGGCTTTCGCTTCAGATGATTTGGGTGCAGGTCAAGACAGAAGGGGATCGAGGGTACGTTCGGATGGTTGCAGGCCCCCGCAACCAACGCAATCTACAAAAACAAATGCTTGAACGTGATCGCATCCACTTGCAGATTTTGGATCTTACTTGGAATCGAGCCGGGCGCTCGGACGTCTATTCAGGCGCATGTTCCTTCGGTAGCGGATGAAGTTGCAGGAAGGCGGCTGCAGCGTCGCGGGCACGTCCCGCGATTTCGCGGGGATTCGGTCGCTCGGCGACGCCGAGCAGCAAGCTGACCATCAAGTGGCCCCAGAGCAGCCCAGAGAACTGCTCGGCAAGTTCTGCAGGACGCCCTGCGAGCAGTCCGGACGCCTGGGCCTGGGCCATGATTTTAAGCAAGGCGGCGCGGCTCGTCTCGCGTCCTATAGAGTTGAGCGCACGCGCCACTTCGGGGGCCTGAACCGCCTCGCCGATCGCCAGTCGGAATACCGCGATGACCGTGGGATCGCTTACCTCGCGGACGAGTTTCGTCCCGATAGAAGTCAGCACCTGCGCTAGGGTCTCGCGATCGCGCAGCACGGGCAGGTCAGCGGGCACGTCCAGTCGCTTGGCGCGCTCGCTAATGCAGGCGATCAGCATTTCCTGTTTGTTGCCAACTAGCGCGTAAAGCTCTCGCTTCGAAACGCGCGCGCGCGTCGCGATCTCAAGCGTGCTGGTCGTTGCGTAGCCGCTCTCCATGAACGCTGCAAAGGCCGCCTCAAGGATGCGCTCGCGCACCGCGGTTTCCTCGGCGCCTTTCTGGCGGCGTTTTGACATCGATGCCGTAGCCATCATCCTCTCCTTGACGAACCTGGTACCGTATAGTACCATCACAAGTGTGTGGTACCCACTGGTACCACAACATTATGATTTCGCGAGGAATCAAAGGAGCCGAACAATGAAGATTGAAATGTCCTACCTGCTGCTGGCGTTCGCGACGGTCCTGGCGCCCATGGCGCGAGGCCAGTCCACACCGCCGCAGCCCAAGATCACCGGCGTGCTGACGATCCTTTCGCCAAAACCGGGGGTTACTCCCGAGCAAGTCATGAAAATCATGCCCGCCGAAATTCGTGCGACCGTTCCCCTGTATCTCGATGGCAAGATTCAGCAGTGGTTCACGCGCGGCGACGGCCGGGGCGTCATCTTCATACTGAACTGCACGGATGTGGCGGAGGCTCGGGCCCTGATCGAAACCCTACCTCTCTCGAAGGAAAACCTCATGGACGAGCAGTTCATTCCGGTCGGGCCACTCTTGCCGCTCGGGATACTGTTGAGAGATAGCCCAACCAATAAGTGAACCCGTCAATCCGATAGGAGGCCAAATGTCGCCGGAAATCATCTTCAATCTGCATCTCGTTCTAGGTTATGTCGCGTGGCTGCTTTGCTTCCGCGGGTACCTCCTGCCCAGGCTCAAGTCAATGGATCAGGTCGAAGCGCACCGCGCCATCGCTACCGTACACAGCTTCCGCTTCTTCGGGCTCGTCTTTATCCTTCCGGGGGTCGTCGGCCCCAATCTGCCTGCCAGCTTCGGAGCGTTCGCTGCATACTGGGACCTCGCAACCGGGGTCCTGGCCATGCTGGCGCTTCTCACGGTGAGAATACGTCCGCTCTTTTGGCTATTCGTGGTGGCCTTCAATCTCGTCGGGACGATCGACCTGATCCTCGACTATTACCACGCCGTCCAGGTTGGCCTTCCTGCGCTGGCGGGGCAGTTGGGCACCACATATGCCATCCCGATCATCTACGTGCCCTTGCTGATGATCACGCACGTCGTCGCATTCTATTGGCTGCTCCGTCCTCAGCCCAAGGCGGTTCGAGCCTTCGCCGGCGATGCCGTGGCATCTTAGCTATGATCCGCGTTATGGCCATACCACAGGAAAGGGGCGCGCCCGGTTGGTCCGTCCGCCTCGCTGCGGACCTGGACGCGAACGACCAGGCCGCCAGGAAGCTCGTCGCTGAAACTCACCGAGGAACAGCTCAATTGGCAACCGGCGCCCGGCTCTTGGAGTGTGGGCCAGTGTCTCGAGCATCTCTGCATCACGAACGAAGCCTATCTGCCGCCCATCTCCGTGGCGGTCAACGGGAAACCGGATTCTCGGGTCGAGCACATCACTCCCGGATGTTTCGGGCGCTGGTTTATTCGCAGCTTTATCGAGTCGCCGGTCACCAAGCGAGCTCCAGCTCCAGCGAAGATCAGGCCCACGGCGCAGGTTGGCGCTTCCGTTCTCGAACGCTTTCTTGCCGGAAACGAATCCTGCCGGGAACTCATGGTCCGCGCGCGCCAAAAACGTCAACCGCATTCGCTTTTGGAATCCGTTTATCCCAGGAATTCGATTCACCGTCGGTACCGGACTCCGGATCATTGTCGGCCATGAACGCCGTCATCTTCTTCAAGCCGAGCGCGTCCTGCATTCCCCCAGCTTCCCTCACTAGTTCACATAACCTTGCGGATGGAGCGCTCTCCAACCCGTCAGTACGGATGTTTGGGAGTCAAAAGACCAATGCGCTGCGCGAGGTCGTCAAAACGCGGGTCTTGGCGCAAGGGATTAGAGTCGCCGCATCTGTGTTCAGAAGCAGTTGAAGCTAGAAGAGGCGCTTCTCTACTGGAGTGTCTAAAGCGACGGACTGGTTCGTCCCAAAATCTTGTGTATTGCTCTCCAAAGGTCAACAGACCCTCGTATGCGCTGTGGTCGCTTTGCTTCAAGACCAGGAAAGTATACAAGAGATCGACAGCGCTCTTCATAATGTCTCGCATCTCAGGTTGAGTAATGTGCGAGTACTTTGAATCACCGTGGCACGTAGGGCATGCTTCTCCCGCGTGGACGTTCTCAATCGGTCCGTTGCGAAAGCCCAGAGCGACGAGTGCCTTGGCTTCTCGGGCGAGTCCGGACAGGTCGTTCGTGTTGGCAGACTTCTTCATACGAACAATATTCTAGAAAGGTTCTCCAAGAAATCGTCCGGCAGAATTCTCCAGCGCCACAGGTATCGGACCCAGGTTTCGGAATCGTCTGTTAACAGGGCGCCCCGGCGCTCCGTTTCACGGCTGAACCAGCACACGCCTCTTGGATCTTTCGCAGAGACCATCCCAGTCGTCCCAAGGCTATGATTTGTTGTTTCTTCTCGTCCTTCAAGACATTCGCCATGTTGCGAGAGGCTACTTACCCTCCCGCTGCTGTCAATGTCCTGGACGTTTCTTCTGAAAGTATGGCCGCTTTTCAGGTGTTCTTGTATGGCCGCTTTTGGGTGTTCACTGAGGCTAGTCAACGGAGATGAAGTGAGCAGTATCATCGAGTGCGCTCAAAGACATCACTCCGACCTACTTGTCCTGGGAATGCGAAAACACAGATTGCGGATCGGTCAGACCGCGAAAGACATTGCCAAGCGGTCGCCGTGTGCTTTGTTGGGAATTTAGATAAGCTGGATAGATTGGCGATCATTACAATGTCCGAACAATATTATGAGTAAAGAACGTCTACGAGCTATTTTCCAAGCTGGTGTCTGTGACTGCAGCGGCCAGGAGTTTCAAAGAAGAGGATTGAATGTCTAGGCTGTACGCAAAACGGACAGGCTGGTAGGGATTAGCCAGGTTTAACGAGACCCACTACATCCCGCGCAACGCCCTCGCCATACAACTGCTCAATAGTGTGGTGCACAGCGATCAAATGGCTGCGCGAAGATTCCGTAGCACCGCTGGTAGGGTCTATAGAAAACTCTGCCGCGTTCATTTTTAGCAGCAATTCACCCTGTCTTCTTAGGCGTTCGATTGTTACTGAGTCGAGTTGTTCTGCAACTTGCATACTCCATTATACGAAGGGACTTCGGGCAAAGTTCCTCGGAAGGTCACCAGGAATACCCCTCGGTAATACGCAAAACGTACCGGTCGATGGTCGCAGCCATCCGTCCAAAGATGGCTCCCGCGTGGCGGCCCGCAATTCCTCCCCTGCTCCAGTTTGCTGGAAATCACGCGTCGCACCTAATATGGCGTATAGTACTTACATACGCACTTCTCCGCCATCCTTACCGAAGCGACGGTCTTCTGCGTGACTGGAGGCCATCGTGGCTAAGAACAACAGAAACCATTCCAGTAGTTTAGACATTCCTACACAACTACGCAGGCGCTTAAGAAGGTTTCCCGACCGCCGACAGCCGACGGTGGGAAAGAGCGACATGACCGAGAGCGAATCATGTGCCATGGTCGGCTCGCGTGACCTAGAGCAACGTATTAGGTTCGAAAGCGCTTGTCGTTCGCTGATGCCGACTGACACGTTCTTTACCTTAACGAGTCGAGCGTGATAGCAGATCAGCGAGGCAGAAAAGCCTTCTCGTTTTTGCATTCACTGACGTAGCTCCGTCTGCGCTGCTCCCGTTGTTCGAACGAAGGAGTGGATAAAAGCGCCCATGGCTTTTCAACCCATCACCGGTTCCGCCTCGGGTGTATTCCCCATCCTAGTGTTCGTGCAGGGGAACGACCAGCGCATGATGAATCTCGATCACACTCCGTTCACCGTGGGACGCAAAGTTGATAAGGACCTGGTAGTGGCCGATCCTCGCGTCTCTCGCGACCATGCTCTGATCACCTCGGAAGACGGGCAGTTCTGCGTAATGGACCAGGGCAGCAAGCATGGGACTTTCGTCAACGGCGAACGGGTGCAGCGTAAGACGCTGCAGCGGAACGATCGCGTGGAGTTCGGCGTCCGCGATGTGGCCTACGTCGTCTTCCATCCCCATCATGCAACCGAAAACCCTGCGCGGGAGTTTTTGAGCCAGATCTCCGGGATTCAGCTCTCCACGGACAGCACTGATCTGGAAAAACTCACCCTTTTCCTGGAGGCGGCCCGCAAGCTGAATACGGCTGGCGTACTCGACGAAATCCTAATCACTCTGCTGGACGCCACCCTGAAGCTTACGCGTGCCGAGCGTGGCTACGTTTTCATGAAGGCCGAGGATGGAAGCCTGAGACTGAGCGCGGGGCGTAATTCCAAAGGCGAGCCGCTATTGGACGACAAAACGATTTCGCACTCCATCCTCGATGAGGCGATTAATTCCAACTCCGAGTTCGTGATTACAGACACCAGCCAGTCCCTCAACCTGGCGGGCCGGCAGAGCATTGTGGCCTACGATCTCCGCACCGTGATTTGTATCCCTCTGCGCAAGCCGCAGGTACAAACCACTCGTGATACTCAGGCAGCAACGCCCACCAACACCTCCGCCGAGGTGATGGGAGCACTTTACGTGGACTCGCATTTCGCCTCGCGAGATATCTCGAGTGTAAGCAACGATATTCTCCGCGCCTTCGCGACCGAGGCTGCTTCTCTGATTGAGAACGCTCGCCTGGTGCAAGCCGAGGCGGCGTCCCGCCGCTATCAGCAGGAACTTTCCATTGCCGCCTCGATTCAGCAGGGACTCATGGAGGTCACCATCCCGGAAGTTTCGTTCGCGCGTCTAAAGGCCAGAAGTCTTTCCTGTAATGAAATCGGAGGCGACTTTTTCGACGCGGTCAATACGGACGAGGGTTTGGCCGTGGTTCTGGCCGATGTCAGCGGCAAGGGAGTTTCTGCCGCGCTGCTGGCTTCCACCCTGCAGGGCATGATCTATTCCCAGCTTCTCGCCGGAATGCCCTTGAAGGAGATCGTGACTGCGGCTAACCGATTCTTCACCCACAAGCATATCAGCGAGGAATACGCGACCTTGATCATTGCGCGGCTGCAGCGTGATGGGGAAATGGAATACGTGAACTGCGGCCACGTGCCGCCGCTGCTGGTTTGCAATCATGAGGTGATCCGCCCGCCCCATGGCAACCTGCCCGTCGGCCTGCTGGCCGATGCCACCTACGAGAGCGACCACGTCAGTCTGCACGCCGGGGATCGATTGATTCTGGTGACTCACGGCGTTACCGACGCCGAAAACGCGTGTGGCGATTTCTTCGGGGACTCGCGCCTGGAGACCGTGGCTGCCAAGAGTTTGACCATGGAAGACATCTTCTCCGCCGTCGCCAACTTCTGCGGCGGCACTCCGCTCAGCGACGACTGCACGGTCGTGGATTTGCTGTACTCGGGCTAGGCCCGCCTCTTGCGAGATCGCGCACCGGGTGCCCAGAATCACGCGCAGAGCGCTGATCAAGGTAAAGCCTATGACAAACGTGAAGGCAGCCTAATCGCGTCCATCTAAGACGTACCTCGACCGACACTAGAAGAAAGAAGCGGCCAGTGGCAGAGTACACTTATAGGCACGTTCCCTGAATTAAGAGGTTGGGCCATGAAGGCCTATCAACATGAGCGCGCACACGGCTACGAACACCCGCACCCTGTCTTCGACTTCAAATCCGCTTCTCTCTTCCAGTCTCTGACCACCTCGGCAACAATAGGCATTTTCGTTGGGTCGGTAGGAGTTGCGTTGAATGCTGTCTGGTTCTATCGGCAGACTTCCTGGCACGTGACCGCCACGGTCCAAGGTTTGGTGCAAATGCTAATCGTCACCGTCCTGGTGACCATCGTTCTTGAACAACGCCGGAAGCGAGCGATCCGACGAACCTTGGAACTAGCCTTCTTGAACCATCATGTTCGCAATGCCCTCACCCAGATGAGTATGATTTCCTACATCGCCGATCCAGAGAAGCGGGAACACCTACTGCAGGATGCAGCCGCCCGCGTTTCGGAAGTCTTGTTCCGAATCGCAAACAGCGCGGATCTGACCGGGCTGTCGCTCGAAGTTGATCTCGGTGGGGTGGAGTTGGCCCATGCGGGAGAAGCGCGAGAGCAGGGCGAGGTGAAGAAGGCGAGTTAATTTAGGCAGCCGGCTCCCAAAAACGAGAATGGCCGAGGCTCTGCGCCCGAACATTCCCGGGTCTTGACAGCGGTAACGCACAAGCCTATCATTGTGATGAGCAAGCTACCTCTTCTTACTCATTTCAGGTTCCCTGAACTAAGTCAGCCCATCTGAAGTTTTCCCTCTTAGATTCCCGAAGGAGGAACTGCGTCATGACAATATTGACCCGTTGGGAGCCTCTCCGTGAGTTATCCACCATGCAAGACCGCATGAACCGCATGAATCGTCTTTTCCGTGAGTCGTATAGCCCCGAAGGGCCGGAGGAGGCGTTGACAACCACCAGCTTCGTACCGCCGGTGGACACCTACGAAGACGAGCACAACATCGTTCTGAAGCTTGAAGTCCCCGGTATCGACGAAAAGGACATTCATGTCCACATCGACAACAATATCCTCACCGTCCATGGCGAGCGCCAGATCGAGAAGGAAGAGAAAGAAGAGAACTACCGCCGCGTCGAGCGACAGTATGGAAGCTTCACTCGCTCGTTCACACTACCCAGCTCTGTGGACCCAGGGCAAGTGAGCGCCAACTATGACAAGGGCGTGCTGAAGATTAACCTTGCCAAGAAGGCCGAAGCCAAGCCTAAGCAGATCAAGGTTAATGTTGGCGGCGAAAAGACGCTCGCAACCAACGTTCGCGGCAAGGCCTGAGAGAAATGGGAGGCGGCTTTCGTTTTCGGGGTGCCGCTGTGCAGCTGGTTAATTTGTTCAGAAAACGAACGGCTTTCCCTTCAGGCCGCCTTCACCTCGTCAGTCTGCGAAAAGAAGGAGACGCATTATGAGTACTGGTATTTGCAAGTCTCCGGCCAGCAGATATTGGAGAGCGCTTTACAAAGCTGCAGTCTCTGGGATTGATATGAGCAAACTACCGGAGCGTATGGCAGAAGCAGAGAAGGCAGTTGTGCTAAGAGCGCGGGAGTTGTTTCAGGCTGCCGACGACAACGGCGAAGAGAAAGAGGCTCTAGAGGACGCGATGTATGTCTTGCACGCTTTGGGAAGCAACTGTCAGATGCGGCAAGGGCCACCCCAGAATCTCAAAAACGGGGAGCTAAACTGCGTTTAGTTGCTTCCCTTGTGTCGTGCGTCAAGAGTGCGAGGCGTTCTGCATCGATGGCGCTGCGTGGAACACTTCGCCCACTAATGGCCTCCCTTTTCCAGCGTCTCGAGTACGACGATGAAGTTCGGGTTGGACTTGCGCATGTACTCGGCCAAGCGCTTCCGCTCTTCCGGGGTCAGGGTTGGTATGGTAGCGTCAATACGGCGCAGCGTCGCGGCAATATCGTCGACATAGCCCAGTAAACGAATGAGTTCACCGGTGGTTTGCATGAGGGCCCCTATTCCCCTGGCTCTCGCAGCTCTTGTGCCGTGAGTTCTGGTGACGAGGCGCGCTGCAGGGCAAGCTTACCATTCTCCACGGTGCGGCGGATTTAGTAAAGCGAGTGAGACAGAAGGTAGTGCGCTGTTTTGAAGATTGGTCTCTTGAAAATAACGTGGGAACTCCCTCCGCTTCCTCAGCTAGTAACGGCCTCCCAGCCTTCGGGAGTGAGTCAGATGCGTGCGGTGAGGCTTGAGGGCGGTTTGCCGACGCCGGTCGGCAGGACTGCATCGGAGCATTCTTGTGCCTACGAGCAACGATGGAATCCTGTATTTATTTCTGGCGAGCTGCCGCGCGTTCTTGGAAGCTATCTAGCCAGCATCCTTGCTGGATATGACGGGGGTGTGTGCACACCGTGATGTATGGCACACCAAGAAAGCGGTTCTCAACCATTTTCGTGACTTCGAGACAATTGAAGTTCTGCTTTCGCACCTTCAAACAAATCCGCTTCAACGCTTTTTGGATGTTGTTGGCCGCGAGCGAACCGAAAACAGTTGCCTTCACTTCCTCAGCCATGAAAAAGAAGCTCCAGCCGGCGCCATGGATCTTGAGATCAAGGGCGAAGCCATCGATAGCCTTGACCACGTTCCAGTTTCCTGAGTAAGACTCACTTTCCAGGTCGAGGATCCGGGTAATGAGGGGACGATCCTCGATCAGGATAGTGCCGACTTTGACATTTGGTGTCATCGGCTCTCCCGATGTTAGACAAAGGAGGTCCCGGGCTGGGGGCATCTATTGACAGAACCCTTTCGGGTTGAACTCACTACTGTGGTGGTTGGTAGTCGCACTGTCCTTTGTCCTTCGTGTCGCCGCGTCGCTCTTTGGCTTCTTCCTTCATCTAAGCAAATTTCTCCCGCTGTTCGGGCGTAAGGATGGCCTGAACCTGCGGGCGCGAAGCCTCGTGGATTTGCTCCATCTTTTCTCGCTTTTGATATTGAGTCAGTGATGCGTCTTCGCCCACCGCTCTCATTTGTTTGAACTCGCCAGCCAGAACTGGCTTCAATTGTTTCTTCTGATCCTCCGTTAGGTTCAGTTGCTGACTGAGCCACTCCAAGCGTTCACCAACCCGGTCCCGATGCAAATTTCCGGCGGAGTCAGTCTGGCGCTGATTCGGTGATGTTTGGACTCCGTACTTGATGTCTACGCGGCAGTGGTTAAGCTGAGCGCCAGTGCCAAGGCAAATGTCAATCCTGCGGAGGTGTAGACATTCCGCATTTCTTCTCCTTCCATGACAAAGCGGAAATGTTTGGTCGTCGTTGAACGCCGCACGGAAAAACAGGCCTGCGCTTTGTGGCGGTATCTCTATCGTACTACTTTATCTCTACCAGCAAGTTTTTGACTGCGTACGGAAGCCAAGGAAAACCTATTCGACCGAAATCCTCCGCAACAGTTTGAAGTTGCTGAGAATCTTGTTAGTTCCCAGCACCACGCAGCACAACGGATCATCGGCGATGCACACCGGCAGCCCGGTTTCCTCCCGGATTCGCATGTCCAGGTTTTTCAGTAAGGCACCGCCTCCGGCCAGCACGATGCCGCGGTCGATGATGTCGGCGGAGAGCTCAGGCGGCGTGCGCTCCAGCGCCACCCTAATAGCATTCACCATGGTCGAGACGCATTCGCTCAACGCCTCGCGGATCTCGCTGTCGTCCACCGTGATCGTCTTTGGCATACCCTCGATGAGGTTCCGACCTTTGATCTCCATGGTTAGCGGCTTGTCCAGCGCGTACGCCGAGCCTATCTCGATCTTGATCTGCTCCGCCGTGCGCTCCCCGATCAGAAGATTGTATTTTCGCCTTAAATAATTCACGATCGCTTCATCCATATGATTGCCGGCGATGCGCAGCGAGCGTGAATAGACCATGCCAGAGAGCGAGATGACGGCGACATCGGTAGTGCCGCCGCCGATGTCCACCACCAAGTTGCCACCCGGCTCGGTGATGGGCATCCCGGCGCCAATGGCGGCCATCATCGCCTGCTCCACCAGGTTAACCTCGGCGGCCCCGGCTCGGTAGGCCGACTCTGCCACGGCGCGCTTTTCCACCTGTGTGATCTCGGAAGGGACGCTGATCACGATGCGAGGGTGCACGAGTGTCCTGCGTTGGTGCGCCTTTTGGATGAAGTAGTGGAGCATCTTCTCCGTCACTTTGAAGTCGGCAATGACGCCGTCTTTCAAAGGCCGCACAACTCTGATATTTGCGGGCGTGCGGCCCAACATCGCCTTGGCTTCCGTGCCGACCGCCTGCACTTCGCCGGTACGGTCATCGAGGGCAACGGCCGAGGGCTCATTGACCACGACGCCGATGTCCCGGGAATAGATCCGCGTGTTAACCGTACCCAAGTCAATCGCCAAGTCCGCAGAAAACAAGCTCAACAATGGGCGCAGATTGTTAAGAGAGATTCGCGCTAGGTAGTCGAAACGCATAAAACCAACTGGCATGCAATTGCTAAAGGTTACGTCTTCGCGTGCCTCTCGAGTCCGAGAGGCTCGCTTCACACGCCAGAACGAACTCAAGGAGCAAGTGCAGAGACTGAGCTCGGCGGTTGCAGAAGGCGGTCATTCCGCCTCCTTGCTCGAAGCCATTGATCAGAGAGAGCAGGAGCTGGCAGAACTCCAGCAAGAACAGTCCGACCTCTCCGACCACATCCGCAGTAACAACCTACAGTCGGATAAGGAGCGCTAAGTCAGGGTAAAACGTCCTCAATTGGGTGGAAATGGTGACTAGATTGGTGGTTTTATCTCTTACTTCGCTAGCCTGTCACGCTCCTGCTGGACGGCGTAAGAAACCAGGCGCTTGTCGCGGTCATCCCATGCGTCGATATGCTTTTGTGCGAGAGCATCGTAGAGGACGTGTTCAGCCTTGCTGTCGGTCTCAGACGAATTGAAATCGGCATACGATTGAGTGTGTGCGGAGTTAAGGATTGGATACTCGTGAGCGCGCAAATCAGCGAGCGTTTGTTCATCGAGGAGAACGCTCTTCAATTCACCGTCGTCGGTCAACAAGAACTGAGCCGCGAACGACTCCAGTTCTCTCACAGTAGCAATCTCCACATCCGCCCTCAAATCCTTTGCTCGCTGCCGTGCGGCTGCGTCGTCTCCCGCAGCAACCACAACGCAATTACCGTTTCGTAGCCGTAGAACGAATAGCGTCATATATTCCCCGACTGAGTGCCACGCCAATTGCATCGAAGCAACTTCTGTTGTGAATAGCTCGTCCGGCATCGCTGTTAACGTTCGGGAAGGAAGATTGTTCTCAGGGCAGCGTCGCTGACGACAAGTGATTGTATTCGATCGTCTTTAGGGCCCGCTCGATCCGCCGGACTCCGACACCTCGTGACTTGGGGTTGGCCCGGTCAGTCGGATGGTCACCGTGTCAGCCGCACCGGACACGCGAGGCAAGAGTCTCCATTAACCCTGGTGTCAAGTACCGGTAATACCGGTAAACAACAGTACAACATAGACTTATATCTTATCTGCCTGTGGTTCGCCAAAACGTCGCGCGCTACATGAAAAGAGATTTCCCTCGCCTTGGCGTAAGCTCTTCGGTTGGGATTGCGGGATGATTCGTCGATAGGCGCAAAATGGTCGCAGAGGGTATGGCCGGTAAAGGCTATGTCTTTGGTTGTGACACAAAAAACAATTGGGTCCACTGGAAACGCCCGGAAACGCAACTCTTGAGTCTACGCTGCAACTGTATAACGATGGTGCAGGCCGCCGAGTCTCGGCAAGGCTTGAATCTTGCTCCCTCCCCCAGAGTGAACTGCTGTTGGCCGACCTGCTGGCGTGTCCTTCGCGAGACCTAGGTGCGTTCGATCCTCGTGGTAGTAACGGACGTATTCCGCCATGAGTCGCTTCAAATGCCGTTCGTTCAGGACGATTACGTGGTCAAGCAAGTCTCGTCGACAACTTCCAACCCAGCGCTCAGCAACACCGTTCTGCCACGGACTGCCAAAAGCAGTGCGGGTTGGCCGGCTTCCGATGTCCCTTATCGCCGAGACCACATCGGCTCCGAACTTTGAGTCTCGGTCGAATAGCAAGAATCGGTGCGGCGGTTTGTAGGCCCACGCTTCTCGCAATTGCTGCGCGACCCAGAGAGCATTGGGATTTCGCGTCACATTGAAGTGCAGGATCTTGCGCCGGTCGTGGCCGATGACGAAAAAGCAATACAGAACACCAAACGTGAGCGTTGAGACGGTAAAGAAGTCCATCGCGGCAACGGCCTCGCGATGATTCCTGAGGAAAGTGAGCCAGCGCTTCGCAGGATCTGGATCTCTCGGGGCTCGCCGAACCCATCGCGAGACACTCCTTTCCGAGAGATCGAAACCCAGCTTGAGCAGTTCGCCGTGAACGCGCGGCGCTCCCCAGGTCGGATTCTCGGCCACCATACGAAAGATCAGGGCGCGAACCTCTTTGCTGACGCGCTTACGCCCGCCTACTTTTCCGGCTTTTGAGACCCAGGTCCAATACAAACGAAAACCAGACCGATGCCAGCTCACGACGGTCCTTGGAGTAACCAGGACGAGAGGCTTCGTCCACCCCGACCAGAACGTTCTCAAAGCGACCCAGAACAGCTTGTGCATCGCAGTCAATCGACGGCGAGGTCGTTTGGCATGCAGGGCCAGCAGTTGTTGACGGAGAGCTAGGTTTTCGAGGATGAGGTCTTCCCGCGAGCTAAAAGCCCTGACAACCCATCCGAGGACATACCGGAACACGATCATGGCAAGAATCTTATCGGAACCGTCGGAATCGAGACTTTCGCCAAGTCACTCATTTTGCGGGTGTACGATGTTTTGGCGAGGCACAACTGACAAACCATCCGAGAATTTGCCGGAGCAAAATGAATATGGCCGAAAACATGGCCTGAATCTTATCGGAACACTCGCATCAAGCTCTTTCCAACCCACTCATTCTGCGAATGCAAGAGGTTTTGACGAAGGACAGGCGTCCAGCGTTGGCAGCGCAGCGTGCTTACCGTAAGTGGCGGGAGCAGTGGCGTTTGGATCACCCGCTGCCGTGTTGGCCAGCACACAGACACCTTGTTGATGCAGATGGTACGGTTGCGCCGTGGGAATATCATCGGCAATTAAGTAAGCTAGTGCAGTGAGGGAGTGGCAACTCTCTCAGTTGGGTGAAGTCGAGGGGTGGCGCGACGGTTTAGGTGCGGACCGCCGCTCCTCCACTCTCAGATGAACTTATCATGAGAATCAAAGAGACTTAGTTGCGGGCAGAGTTTTTTTCTGCAAATTCCAGCGCCCCATCGAGCGCATCCATGAACTCGTTTACTTTGATCGGCTTGGTTAGATAGTAGAAGAACCCTGCCTCCATTCCTTTCTTGGTATCGCGCTGCATGGCATTTGCACTGAGAGCAACTACGGGGATGTGCGCCGTGGCGGGATCTTCGCGAAGGATTTTCAGAGCTTCGATACCGCTGATTCCAGGCAGATTAATGTCCATCAGAATTACCTCCGGCTGAGAAGCTCGCGCAATCTCGATGCCGAGGGTCCCATTCACCGCAGTCAGCAGGCGGATGTCGGATCGCCGCGCAATCAACTGCTCGACCAGCGTCAGGTTAGCCGGGTTGTCCTCGACATAGAGCAAGGTGCGAAGCCGTGCGGCGGTCGGTATTCGGGCCTGGATAGCAGTTGTGGATTCGGAGCTGGCAACTAGAAATGTTGGCGCCGTAGTCAAAAGCAGTTCAATCCAGAACACGCTTCCTACACCGACAGTGCTTTCCACGCCGATCGCGCCTTCCATCAGTTCGACCACCCGCTTGCTCATCACGAGGCCGATGCCGGTGCCTTCCCCTGCGCGGCTCTCTTGTCCGAGACGGTTAAACGGCTGAAAGAGCTGCGTCAGCTTTTCCGGAGGTAATCCTGCGCCGGTATCCTTGAAGCTGATGCGAATGCGCTCCGGACTGGTTGTAGTGCACTTCACCTCGACCGTCCCCTGCTCTCGGTTGTATTTGATCGCGTTGGAAAGCAAATTGATGAGCACCTGCTTCACCCGGGTCCGATCGGCATGGACATAGTATGGGATATCCAACTGGGGAAAAGTCATGCTGATGCCGCGCTGTTTCGCCTGCGGCTCCATCATGGCTTGGCATTCGGAAATGACCTCGGCCAAGGACACCGATTCCGGTGACAGCGACATCTTCCCGGATTCGACCACTGCAAGATCCAGGACTTCGTTGATCAACTTGAGCAAGTGCCAGCCGGCCTGCAGGATCTGGGCAATGTTCTCCTTCTGGGAGGCCGTCGGCAGCGGGGAGGTGGACTCCAGCAGTTGGGCGAAACCGAGGATCGCATTGAGCGGGCTACGAAGCTCATGGCTCATGCTGGAAAGGAAATCCGATTTCGCGAGGTTGGCTTTTTCCGCCGCGGACTTGGCGCTCTCCAGTTCGACGTTCGTTTCCTGGAGTGCAACCTCGAAGCGCTTGCGCTCGGTGACGTCGCGCGCGGCGGCGAACACGCCTTGCAGCTTCCGATCTCGGTCGTAGAAGGTGGTCGCGTTGTAGGACACGACTGTTTTCTTTCCGTCCCTGGCGCTCGCGGTAAGCTCGTAGTTGGTGACCTTCTTTTGGCTCAGCACCAGTTTGATGCCCGCCTCGGCCCGCTCCGGATCGGTGAAGTAATTCTTGAACGGCGCGCCGATCAGCTCGTCACGTGTGCAACCGGTGAGCGCCTCCATCTGCTTGTTGACGTCTGTAATGATGCCGGACGGATCGGTCGTCATCAGCGCGTCGATGTTAGATTCGATCAGAGAGCGCGTGTAGAACTGCTGGTCGCGAAGCCGCTGATCGAGCTTTTTCTGCTCTTCTTCGACCTGCTTGCGAGCGGTGTTGTCCGTCCCGATTAGCAAGTAGCCGATAACCACGTTTTGAGCGTCGCGCAAGGCCGTGACTGACACGACCGCCGGGAAGCGGCTGCCATCCTTTCGGATGTAAGTCAGCTCGTAGATGTCCTCGATGCCGCGCGAGGCCTTGAACACCAATGCCTCGAAGCCCGGTGTAATCGTCGTAGAGAGCTCGACGCTCAACGCCTTGGCCCGCGCGATCACTTCCTGGGGATCGGAAATCTCGGCCGGCGTGATCTTATTCATCACGTCGGCGGCCGCATAGCCCAGCATGCGTTCCGCGCCGACGTTGAAAATCTGAATGACGCCCTTCGCGTCTGTGGCGATACTCGAGAAATTGGCGCTGTTGAAAATCGCGCTCTGAAGAGCCCCCGCCTTGAGCAGTGCCTCTTCGGCCTGCTTGCGAGCGGTGTTGTCCGTCCCGATTAGCAAGTAGCCGATAACCACGTTTTGAGCGTCGCGCAAGGCCGTGACCGACACGACCGCCGGGAAGCGGCTGCCGTCCTTTCGGATGTAAGTCAGCTCGTAGATGTCCTCGATGCCGCGCGAGGCCTTGAACACCAATGCCTCGAAGCCGGGCCTAATCGTGGTTCCCAGCTCCAGGCTCAATGCTTTGGCACGCGCGATCACTTCCTGCGGGTCGGAGATGTCGGCCGGGGTGATCTTGTTCAGGACGTCGGCGACTGTGTAGCCCAGCATGCGTTCCGCGCCGACATTGAAGATCTGAATGACGCCCTTCTCGTCGGTGGCGATACTCGAAAAGTTGGCGCTGTTGAGGATTGCGTTCTGCAAGGCCCCGGTTTTAAGCAAGGCCTCCTGGCGTCGGACCTCAGTGATGCCCTCCGCCGTGCCGGCGTGTCCACCTTTTTGTCTCCCACGCTTGTCCGTTTTTGTCTTTCGTATTGAAGAGTTCATGGTCAATTTTCTGAGCTCCTCGCTGAGGAGCGCCAGTTCGGATTCGAGTGTTACGCATGCTTTGCCAACATTATCGAGGTCTATATCTCTGCTCATGATCTCCAGCCGCTGGGCAGCCGCAAAAGCACTCTTTGCCGCGAAGTTGCCGACTGATCCCTTCAGTGTGTGCGCAGCTCTCCCCAATGCTCCGGCATCACCGCGACGGATTGCCTCCTTGATTTCCGCCAGACGCCGAGGACAATCGGCGAGAAAAAGGCGAACAAGTTCGCGCAGAACTCGACGATTGCCATCAACCCCTGCGAGGAGTGCCGTATGATCAATCGCGCCGTCTGCTTGGTCCGCCTCCGACACTGGTACTTTCGCCGAATTTGGTGGGCTGATCAGTTGAGCGATCGCGTGCTCAAGTTCTCCGATCCGGATCGGCTTCGAGGTATAGCCATCCATGCCAGCCGCTAGACAACGCTCGCGATCTCCCTTCATGGCATGCGCTGTCATGGCTATGATGGGGGTGTGAGTGCCTGCCGTCTTCTCCCAGGCGCGGATGGCACTGGTTGCGTCAAGCCCATCCATCTCCGGCATCTGCACGTCCATGGCGATGAGATCGAACTTACCGGCCTGGAAGGCGACAAACGCCTCGCGGCCATTGCTGACAACAGTAGCCTGGTGGCCCAGCTTTTCAAAGATCCGCGTCGCTACCAGCTGGTTGACTTGATTGTCTTCCGCCACTAGCACTTGCAGCCTGCGCTGACTAGGCTGCGGTCTCTTACCAGGCAGGGTTGACATGGTTGAAGTAGCCATCAGTGTCGACGATACAAAAGAGGGTTAAGGACGGGTCGATAAACTCGCGCAGGTCGTCTTCTGTTGGCGAATTGAAACGTGCTGGTGAACTCACAGTTCCCCCGATCGGAACACTCAAAAACCGGACCAGGGCACTCATTTTGGTACAAAGCCGGAAATTGCGCAACTAGGCGGGTTCTTGCGGGTCACTGCGATCGACCGCGGTTGACTCGTGTTTCTTGCGGAGGTAGCATTTGGTGCGAAATGCGGGTTCGTTGGATCCAGCCGCATGAGGTGGCATTGATGAGCCACACCCCGGTCTTAGCAGAGAGAATCCTTGTCGCCGATGATGACCGCACAACTCGCTTTGCCATCTCCAGTATGCTGAAGAAAGCGGGCTATGCGGTTACTGCTGCGAAGGATGGCGCAGAAGCGTTGCGCAACATCCAGAAAAAAAGTTTTGATCTGGTATTCCTGGACATTTGGATGCCGAAGTTGACTGGCCTTGAGGTACTTGCCCGGGTTCGCGCAGGCGAATCTCGCCCGAAAATCATCATCATGACCTCCTACGGCACTCCGGAGACCCTGCTGCGCGCTATCCGGGAGCAGGCCTATGAATACCTGAGTAAGCCTTTTCCACCGAAAGAGGCGGTTGAAGTGGCCGCGCGAGCACTCAAACAAGACGCTTCTCCGCCGATCGAAGTCATTTCTGCCCAGCCCCATTGGGTGGAGTTGCTTATTCCGTGCACGCGGGAGGCTGCCGAACGCATTCATTCCTTTCTAATGAAGCTGGAAGCCGATCTTCCGGATGACCTACGAAACACGATCGGTCTGGCGTTCAAGGAGCTGCTACTCAACGCGGTGGAGTGGGGAGGGAAACTGGATCCGAACCGCAAAGTGAGAATTGCTCATGTGCGCTCCTCGCGCATGCTGCTGTATCGGGTGGCAGATCCCGGCCTAGGTTTCAGCTTCAAAGGTTTGACCCACGCTGCCGTTGGTCAGCCTGCGGAGGAACCGATTGCGCATGTCACCATCCGCGATCAACTCGGCATACGTCCAGGCGGATTCGGCATAGCCATGACCCGCGCTATGGCCGATGAGCTGATCTACAACGAGGCTCAGAACGAGGTGATCTTTATTAAATACCTGACCGCATCTGCCGGCGTTTCTGGAACAGCGGAAGTTCTAAAAGAGCGCGCAAGTTCTACGCGGTGATGGCCGTTGCCATGGCGCTGGGCCTGGCGCTGAATTTCGCCGGTTTTAAACGCGGTTAAAAATGCTGTTTTGGTCGGCGGTAATCAATGGCCTCCTGGCGCCTCCCCTGATCTTGCTCGTCATCCTCCTGACCAGCAGCCACAAAGTAATGGGCAAGCGCGTGAATTCGCCGTTACTCAGGTGTTTAGGCTGGGCCACCTTTGGTGTCATGACTGCGGCAGCGGCGGGGATGCTCATTACATCTTGAAATATTCATGTGCGACTGAAGTGGAAGTTTGAAGTGTTTGGAACGGGGCGGAATGCTTGCGAAGCAAATTAGAAACGCCTATGTGGTTGTTTCGTCTGTCCGCAGCGGTCACTACTGGAAGCTTGGTTAGCCGCAGATCGTTAGCCAACTCAGGCCGGTTTGTTAGGTTCTGCTGCGCTCGCCCTTGCAGAGTCACACAAGGATCTGAAGATTACGGGCAAGGAATGGGAGGCATTCATGGACGATGTTCGGCTGACGCTGGACAAATTCAAAGTGCCTGCCGGGGAGCAAGGCGAACTGAAGGCGATCGTCGATAGCACCCGCTCGGATATTGTCGTCGCCTCGCCACTAGATGCGAAAGCCGCCTAGGCATTTGCGCAGGCAGCCGCGTGGCTGCACCAATCTTGGGCAGTTGACCAGTGTGGCTCGTCAAAACGTTCCCCATGCCAAGGAAAAAGTCACTTGCAGCGGCATCGTCTCTTCAAAAAGTTAGGACACAGTCTTGAGGCTCCACGATCAAGGGTTGATACAACGAGAGGAATCAGGCAAAGGGAACGTCTCGCACCTATCAACACACTATACTATCGTGCACAGAGAAGGATCGCGGATCTATGCTGCCACGGCGTAACGATGGTGCAGCCCGCCGAGGCGCGGAAAGGACCGAATCTTGCCTCCAACTTCGGATCGCAACACGACCGGCCGTCCTGCTGGCGTGTCCTTCGCGAGCCCCAGATGCGTCCGATCGTCATGGTAGTAGGTTACGTATTCGGCCATCAATCGCTTCAGATGCTGTTCGTTCAGTACGATCACGTGATCCAGCAAATCTCGCCGGCAACTTCCGACCCAGCGTTCGGCGGTTCCGTTCTGCCAGGGACTACGAAACGCCGTTCGCACTGGTCGCATTCCCGTATCTCTCACGAACGATACCACGCCATTGCCAAACTTAGAGTCGCGGTCGAACAGCAGGAACCTGTGGGCCGTGCTGTACGGCCACGCTTCCCGCATCTGTTGCACGATCCAAAGTGCGCTGGGGTTTCGGGTGACGTTGCAACGGAGAATCTTGCGCCGCTCGTGCCCGATGACGAAAAAGCAGTACAGCACACCAAAGGTGAGCGTCGGAACTGTGAAGAAGTCCATGGCAGCGATAGCGTTGCGGTGATTTCGCAGGAATGTCAGCCAACCTTGGGCGCGGTCTGGAGTTCTCGGGGCCTGTCGCAGCCATCGCGAGACCGTCGGTTCCGAGAGGAGGAAACCCAGCTTCAGCAACTCGCCGTGAATGCGTGGCGCTCCCCAGGTTGGATTCTCAGCCGCCATGCGGAAGATCAAGGTCCGAATCTCTTGGCTCACACACTTTCGGCCTCCCACGCGTCTGGCTCTTGAGAGCCACCTCCAGTGCAGGCGGAAGCCGGCCCGATGCCAGCCCACAACCGTTTTGGGGTTGACCAAGATGAGAGGGTTCTTCCATCCGGACCATACCCTCCTCAACATCACCCAGAACAGCTTATGTATGGCAGTCAGTCGACGGCGCGGTCGCTTGACGTGCAGAGCCAGCAATTGCTGACGCAGAGCGAGGTTTTCGAGGATAAGGCTCTCTCGCGAGAGGAAAGCAGAGCCAATCCATCCGAGGAGATGCCGGAGCGGTGCGATCATGGCAGGAATTTTACCGGAACACTTCCAATCGGGCTCGTGGCCAAGTAGTTGATTCTACGATTGCACAGAGTTTTGACGAGTGACAGGTGTTTCATTGGCTTTTCTTCAAGGATTTCAGTGTTGCGCTCTCCCCGGCGTTAGCGCACACTCCCTTTCGAGGTGACCAATGTCTGCGATAGCAAGAAAAATTGCAGAGCAGCCTTAGTTCAACAGGAGGCTTATGTCGGGCTGGTTCTACGTTCTGCAATTGCACAACAATTCTGGTCGCTTCAAGGTTGGTTGGACTGGAGAGGAGCGTCTTGAGAAGCGCATTGGCGAGCATCGCACCATCATGCCCGATTTGATTCTCAGAGCAGCCCACCACTGCGCGAACGAACAGCAGGAGCAAGCTTGTATTAAACATCTCGCCACACAGAGCTGTTGCCAGCAAGTGAACAGCAGTGAAGTGTTTGAGGTTAAGAGTGTCGAGTCTTTTTTGCGAACCATTGACGCGTACTTTGGAACCACAATAAGCCCACTCGCTCAGAGTTCCCTTGAGCTTGTAAATCAGTTAGATAAATTACGCAATGCAGACAAGGCGTGTTTTCGCATACTTACAATAAAGTTATCGGCCGACCTAACAGAAGAACAGCAGGTACAAGCTGTTCGTGATGCTGTGGCTAAGCAGCAAGCAATTCACCCCGCAATCGGTCTCGAAAGCATGGCGGCATTTCTGAAAGATTACGACGGCCATCAACATCACATTGAGGAGTTACTAGCTATAGCCCCACCTCATAACGGCACGGTGGAGGAAAAAATACAGTACATGCGTGAATTAAGCACAGGAGTCAGAGACGGCCCTGATGTTCCGACGGCCCAGACATTCCTACGTTTATATCGTGACATTGAAGCGCGGAAAATGGATCAGGATGACCTTCACCATGACCGTCACAAATAAAAGCGTAAGACGCTGGTACAGAAACGGCGGTAGCTGGTGGATTTCGATGAGCACTCAAGGCTGATCCCGCTGTGCCAGCACCAGCGCCAGTAGTTCGTGCTAAAAGCAAAACGATTTCAGTCATCGCGGGATTAGAAATTGGATTCATCTCGTGATTGCAGTTAGAATCCGCGCCATGCGCAAGCTAAAGATTAAGGCTTCCCCAACGTCGCTCCTTACAATGACGCGGAGCCACCAATGGACGGACAGGATGGTCTACATTCTGGCGGCCAACAAATATCTCAAGTACAAGAATGGTCGATCACGAATCCTTTACATAGGCACGACGAAGAAGGGGGCAGGTAGGCCAGCCGCATCAGCGGTGAATAAGGCGAGTGAGGCATTCTACAAGCTGCATGGGGTTAAAACAATCGAGGTTCACATTGCAACATGTGCCCCGCGAGGCAAGCACTCAACATGGAAACGGCTTGAATCTTCCTTGCTCGATGCTTTCCGAGGGAGGTATTTTGAACTTCCGAAGTACAACAAAGTCAGGCCCAAGTCTGTCGCTGGGTTATTCGGGTACAAGCCACTGCAGAAGCTTCTAACTCGGTTCGCGCCGAAGTAAAGTCCCCCCCCATGTATCACATCTACGGATCATGGTGAGCAAAGAGTCGGGCTAAGATAGCTGCTGCGCAGAGACGGCGTTGGGCCAAGTACAGGAAGTCGGCCAAGAAGTAAGAGTTTCCGTCATACCGAGGCAGCCCCATGAATCACGAATCAGCAGTGATGGCGGCAAGCGATTGACCTTCCCCTAAACCAACCCTAATATGGGTTCCCAATGCCTACGCCCTCCCAACCCGTGGGGCAGACGGTTTCCCATTACCGCATACTCCGCAAGATCGGCGGTGGCGGCATGGGCGTGGTGTATGAGGCAGAAGACCTGAAGCTCGGTCGCCACGTTGCCCTTAAGTTCCTTCCCGACGAACTCGCCAACGACGCACAAGCTCTCAGCCGTTTTCAGCGGGAGGCCAAGGCTGCGTCCTCTCTGAACCACCCGAATATTTGCACGATCCACGAGATTGACGAGGCCGATGGGCGATCCTTCATCGCCATGGAACTGCTGGAGGGGCAGACACTCCGGCACCGGATCGCTGGCAAGCCGCTGGAGATCGAAACGGTGCTCGATCTGGGCATCCAGATCGCCGACGCGCTCGACGCCGCACACTCGAAGGGAATCATCCATCGGGACATCAAGCCAGCGAACATCTTTGTGACGAATAGAGGTCAGGCGAAGATTCTCGATTTCGGGCTGGCCAAAGTGTCGCTGAAGCCGGACAGCGTTGTCCATGAGCGCCGCGACCATCGACTCAGAGGAGCGACTGACCAGCCCCGGTTCGACGCTGGGCACCGTGTCGTACATGTCGCCAGAGCAGGTGCGAGGGAAGGAACTCGATGCTCGGACAGACCTGTTTTCATTCGGCGCTGTGCTCTACGAGATGTGCACCGGAACGCTGCCATTTCGGGGCGACACCAGTGGTGTGATCTTCGAATCGATTCTGAATCGAGTGCCAGCCCCAGCAATTAGGCTCAACCCTGACCTGCCGCTCAAATTGGAAGAGATCATCAGCAAGGCACTAGAGAAAGACCGTGATGTTCGGTATCAGCACGCATCCGAGATTAGGGCCGACTTGAAGCGAGTGAAGCGAGACTCGGAGTCAGGCAAGATCACATTGAGCGAAAGGTCAAGACCTCGGTGGCCACGTCACACGATGTTGATTGGTGCGATCGCCCTCGTGTCGATCATCGCACTTATTGCTGTGGGAGCATTCTATTTTGGAAGTAGCAGTCGCACCCGAATCAACTCGGTTGCTGTACTGCCCTTCGCCAATGCCAGCGGCGATCCGTCAACCGAGTATATGAGCGACGGAATCACGGAGGGCGTCATTGACAGGTTGTCGGGTCTCCCAAATCTGAAGGTGATCTCTCGCACCTCAGCCTTCCGTTACAAGCAGCGTGACATCGATGCCAAAGAAGGTCGCAAAAGAGCTAGGGGTGGAGGCGCTGGTCACGGGCAGGGTCGTCCAACACGGCGAAGATGTTTCGGTAAGCGCCGAACTCGTGGATGCACGCGAGGACAAACAGCTTTGGGGAAAGCAGTACAGCCGAAAGCTGGCTGACATCACTTCAGTCCAACAGGAAATCGCAACTGCCGTATCTGGAAATCTGGGAGTAAGTCTGACGAGCGAAGACAAGACCCGTTTGAACAAGTCGTCGGCGAACGAATCCTGAAGCTTATCAGCTTTACTTGAAGGGCAGGTATCACGCGAATCAAGCAACAGCAGCAGGGCTAAAGAAGGGCATCGAATATTTTCAGCAAGCTATCGAGAAAGACCCCGGCTATGCTCTGGCTTACGCGGGTTTGGCTGACTCCTACTCTGCGCTTTCGGGTGGATGGCAGTATCTTTCACCCAGCGACACTCTTCCGAAGGCGAAGGCGGCGGCAATGAAAGCACTGGAGCTTGACGACACGCTCGCCGAGGCACATGCTGCGCTAGCATATGCCGTTTTCTTCGCCGACTGGGACTGGCCAAGTGCCGAAAGAGAGTTCAAGCGTGCAATCGAGTTAAATCCGAACAGTGCGCTGTCCCATGATCGATATGCCACATGCCTATTAACGAGAGGTCGATTCAACGAAAGCATGGCGGAGGCACAGCGGGCACAAGAGCTTGACCCGCTGTCACCGGAAATAGTTTCCGTACTGGGGTTCGTTTACTTGGACACTCGACGATACGACGAGTCTATTGCGCAATTCCAAAAGGCTCTCGACCTGTATCCAAACGCTGCAGGAATTCGTGCCTCGCTGGCTTGGGCGTATGCAATGAATCGCATGTATCCGCAAGCCCTTGCGGAATACGACAAGATTCCAGCTCAGTATAAAACTGTGGCTGCAGAAAACCAGTTCGTTGCTGGCGGACTTGGTTGGGTTTATGCCGTCTCGGGCAGGCGGACTGATGCGCTGAAGATCGCCCAACAATTCAGGGACTTGTCCTCACACTCTTATGTCGATTTCTATCAAGTTGCGTCGGTTTATGCGGGTCTCGGCGACAAAGACGAGGCGTTCCGGTTGCTCGAAAAAGGTTATGCACAGCATTCAGCTAGCATGCCTTTTCTAGGGCCAGACTGGTTCTGGTACGGGATTCGCTCCGACCCGCGCTACGCCGACCTGCTACGCCGGGTGGGGCTGCCGCAGACATCATCTCCATGATCGGTCAAACCATTTCGCGCTACCGCATCAGTCGAGAAGCTCGGCGGCGGTGGTATGGGCGTCGTCTACAAGGCCGAGGATACCGAGCTAGGTCGTTTCGTCGCGCTCAAGTTCCTGCCTGATGACGTTTCCCGAGACCCGCAAGCCTTGGAACGTTTCAGACGTGAAGCTCGTGCCGCCTCCGCGCTCAACCATCCCAACATCTGCACGATTTACGACATCGGCAAGAATGGCGACCAGTCCTACATCGCCATGGAGTTTCTGGACGGGCTGACGTTGAAGCACCGGATTGGCGGGCGACCACTGGAAACGGAGACTCTGCTGTCATTGGCAATCGAAATTGCTGATGCGCTCGATGCTGCCCACTCCGCTGGCATCATTCACCGAGACATCAAGCCCGCCAACATTTTTGTCACCAAGCGGGAACACGCCAAGATTCTGGACTTTGGATTGGCGAAAGTTACTACCATGAACAGCCCCGAGATGGGAGCGGCGGCGGGAATGTCGCAGGCGACAGTCGAATCGAGTGCCGAACATCTGACCAGTCCGGGGGCGGCGATGGGAACTATCGCGTACATGTCGCCGGAACAAGTCCGTGCCAAGGAATTGGACGCACGAACGGATTTGTTCTCGTTCGGCGCTGTTCTCTACGAAATGGCGACTGGGACGTTGCCGTTCCGTGGAGAAAGTTCTGGGGTAATCTTCAAGGCGATTCTGGATGGAACACCAACCTCGGCAGTACGCCTGAATCCTGACTTGCCAGTCGAACTGGAACGCATCATCAATAAGTGTTTGGAAAAAGATCGAAATCTCCGGTACCAACATGCTTCTGAGATTCGCACCGATTTGCAACGGCTGAAGCGCGATACCGAGTCCACCAGAATCGCTGGGAGGCAAGCATTACCTGACAACACGTTGAAACGTCGCAGGCTCGGGATCGCCGTAGCCGCCTGCATCACCGCCATCGGACTGGCGGCAGGTGGGGCTTGGTACCTGCGATCTGGCAGGGCAGCACAGATTGATTCGGTTGCCGTGCTCCCCTTCACCAATGGGGGTGGAGATGCCAATACCGACTATCTCAGCGACGGGATAACCGAGTCCTTGATCGACAGCCTAGCCCATGTACCCCAGCTCAAGGTGAAGTCCCGCAACACGGTCTTCCGCTACAAGGGGAAGGACGTAGATGCACAGAAGGCGGGCACCGATTTGGGCGTGTCGGCACTGGTGAGCGGACGAGTGGTGCCACGGGGTGACAGCATCGAAGTGAGTGCCGAGCTTACCGATGTTCGGGACAACACAGAAATTTGGGGGCAGCACTACAGCGGCAAGAGCGCAGACATCATCTCGTTGCAGCAGCAGATTACGGGCGACATCGCCGAAAAGTTGCGTTCCAAGCTCAGCACTTCAGAAAAGCAGCAGGTCACCAAACAGGGCACGCAAAATCCAGAAGCCTATGAGTTGTATTTGAAGGGCGTTATTCGTGGAACAAACGCACGGCTCCAGACCTCGCCACTGCAATCTCCTATTTCAATCAAGCCATCGCCAAAGACCCCGGCTACGCTTTGGCGTATTCGGGTCTGGCCGATGCCTATGGCGTATTGCCCGGGTATGGCGGCACTCCCAGCGAGAACTATCCGAAGTCGAATGCCGCAGCTCGCAGGGCGCTGGAGCTGGACGCCTCGTTGGCTCATCCCCATGCCGTTCTGGGCGCGAGCGAGATGGAGTACGACTGGGATTTTGCCGGAGGGGAGGCTGAGTATAAGAAGGCTCTTGAACTCGATCCCAACGATGCCACGGCACACCAGTGGTACGCGACCAGACATTGGCATGATTGGCGGCAGGGAGCAAGAAGCCCTTGCTGAAATCAATCGTGCTCACCAGCTCGACCCGCTGTCACCGATCATTAGCGACGCGATCGGCGACGTTCACATCATGGCACGACAGTACGACGAGGCCATTGTCGTCTGCAAGAAGCTGGCAAGTGAGAATCCGACATTCGCCGAGGCGCACGGTTGTTTAGCCATGCGCTTATTGGGGCAAACGCATGTATCCGCAAGTCATTGAAGAATGGAAGACTGTATGGCCAGCTTTCCGGTGACCGAAACGAATCTGATTTCGCTTCTGCTCTGGAGCAAGGATTTCGTTCAGCGGGCTGGAAGGGTGCTCTCACCAAAGGTGTTGAACTACGGAGAGCGCAACGCAAGACTGGCTACTCGTCTGCGTACAACATTGCTCTCCTATATGCGGACTTGGGAGACAAAGATCAGGCTTTCCGGTGGCTCAACACTGCTTATCAGGAGCGCGATCTAAATCTGGTGGGCTTGAAGATTGATTTCCAACTCGACCCCCTGCGTTCCGACCCACGGTTTGCTGAGTTGGTGCGCAAAGTCGGGCTGCCGCAGTAGCAATTCATCCCACCTTTGTCGCCGTGAAGATAAACCGACCCTGATATCCAATCCTGAAGGAAGCCAAGACGGCCTGAACACGAAGATCTCTGGGCAGATCAGGCTGGAGGTCAACAGGCTTCGAACCGCTGCTACGTGCATGGTGTGCGCTTTAGGGACGCTGTAGCGATGCTGCACTAGGCTGTCCACCCGGTTCTGACGCGTGTACAAGCAAACTTTTACAAGTTGCTTGAAGTATCTCAGTCTAATTTCGTCGATAATTCTGGGAGGTATCAACAGTCGGAACAAATCGCACTGCCACAGTCGGAGCACTTCGCCACAGTAGGCTTGCTGTTCCTACGCCCTAGAAATTGGTTCCAAATTTGGTTCCAAATTTGGTTCCAACCACGCCTATTCCTGCCTCAAATTGCCTAGTCCAACTGTCGGAAAGTCGCTGAAACCATTGATTTCAGGTTGTGGACAGTTGAACAGTAGGTTGAAGGTTCGATTCCTTCCGCGCTCACCATCTTTTCAAGCACATACCTACTGCACCCGTTCCGGACTGTGGGGACTATTGTGGGGATTTTGTAAGCGCGCGAGTTCTGCGTGCTCTCTATTTCGTGCATCCACGGCGATCCGGATCTGCTCCAGTCCCGGATGCTGGTACTTCATGGCGGTTTGCGCGTCTGCGTGTCCCAACGCTTTCATAAGCGCTGCGAGGTTCCCCGTTCGCTCCAATGCGTCTGTCGCGAACGTATGCCGGCAGCAGTAGAGCTTTACGGCGGGGTCTAACCCGACCGCCTTGCGGGTGCACCGCCATTGATTAGCCACATTTGAGACGTGGCCGCTCTTAGAATGGGCTGAGGGAAAGACCCAGCCGTTGGCAGAGGTACCCCGGAGCACCAGCGCTTTTATGACGCGTTCGCTCAAAGGCACGTACCGTCGGGAATTCCGAGTCTTGCCATACGGAATGAACAGCACTCGTTTAGACCAGTTGAGATGTTCCCACCGCATCCGAAATACATCCTGCGGCCGCATGCCCGTGTCCTGCATGATGAGGATGACATCGTGCAGTGGTTGCGGACTGGCCGCAAGGAGCTTAGCTTCGGTCGTGGGATCAATGAGCATATCCCGGCCACAAGGGAAACAAAGGGTAAAAATGTGATTGGCTCGTGTTAATTGAGCGTCCTTCCCTCCTCAAGTAGCGCATGAGTGGGACGATAACAGCGGAGTCTCGTCCCAATCCGTGATCGCACTGACCGACCCCCCGGAGCCACACCGAATTCACAAGTCGATTACTTGCTGCTCAAAAAGAGGCCAATCTGCCTGAATGCGTTAGTTCTTGCTGCCTGTTGATGTTCCCGCAAACCAGCCGGACGGTACTGCTCCTGGCGTGTTTGCCTGGCCCGAGTAGTTCGTGCGAAACGACTTCCCCAACTGCCCTAAGCGGTATGCTACGCCGTTCAAAGTGAACGTTTCCACGTCTGTGACGGTGTTCGTATGCACGGTCACAAAGGTGTTGGTGAGTGTGTTGAGAATCACCTGCTGACGGTAATTCGACACCTGAATGGGCATACCTTGGCTAAAGGTAGCGGGATTGGTGAAATCCGACGGTCCATTGTTGAGATATATGGTGGTCGTGCCGGTCCGATCAACGATTCTGAATGGCCCATGATTGACCACCTGGAACGTTGTCGCATTCGTTACAAAGGTGAAGAGAGCTGTGGTTTCGTTCTTGGTAGTGGTACTGCTGAACGCGTTATCCAGCCCTGTGACGCTGGAGAGATAACCGTACTGCTGGCTGGCTGGACCGCTGTTGTTGAACTCGCCGATCATCTCGTACAGAACCTGCTCTTCCGTAATCGGAATGGTGATCTGCGCCGATGCTCCTCCTGCGGTAATCAGAACCAAGACTGCAGTCAAACAAACGTTGACCCGCCGCGTCCCTCTCATGGTGATTCTCCTTGTGCTGGGGCGCTTTTCTCTGTTCAGAACGCCCGCCACGCTCATTTAGCGCAACCTGGCGAATCACAGCAATGGAGCCTTTCTCAATTTTGAATTAAGTTTGGGTTGAGAAGTCGTAAGTAGCTGTAAACAAAGGAAGGTGCTCATGGAACTGGGATGCTGCGCTAGAATGCAGCAGGTCAGCAGAGGTTATTCGAATTTGTCTGAAGCTCCGGTCCAGACTGACGTTCTAGCGCTCGACTTGCGCCGCTACGAGTTGCGTCGCGGGAGCAGTGTGCTCAAGCTGGAAAAGATTCCGATGGAACTTCTGATCCTGCTGGTTGAGCGAAGAGACCAGCTGGTTGGCCGCGAAGAAATCATCGCTCGGTTGTGGGGGAAGGACGTCTTTCTCGACACCGAGCAAGGCATCAATACCGCAATTCGCAAAATTCGGTTGACCTTGGGCGACGACCCAAATGATCCGCGGTTTCTGCAGACCATTGTCGGTAAGGGCTACCGCTTCGTAGGGCCAATTACTGTCATTGCCTGCTACCGCACCGGCTCCTGCCTCGGTTCCCGCGACCGATCGAGGAAACCCAACCTAGTCGGCCAAAGACCGCGCTTCGGTGGAAACTGGTCGCCTTTGCTGCTGTCTTCATGTTGGCTGGCGCGGCGGTCGTTGCATTCAGGTACTTTGACTGGATTCGCTGGTTTCCACGTCCGCCGGTACATTCCATTGCGGTGTTGCCGCTCAAGAATCTCTCAGGCAATCCTGCCGATGAGTACTTCGCGGATGGAATGACAGATGAGTTGATCACGAATCTTGCTAAGATTTCGGCATTGCGGGTTACTTCCTATACGTCAGTGTCAAAATACAAGACGACTTCGAAGCCTTTGCCGCAGGTTGCGCAGGAATTGCAAGTCGATGGAATAATCGAAGGTTCGGTGCTGCGCTCCGGCGACCAAGTCCGCATCACCGCGCAATTGATTTACGCGCCACGTGATCAGCACCTTTGGGCAGAAGAGTATCAGCGCTATGTTCGCGACGTGCTTTATCTGCAACGTGAAGTTGCGCGCGACATTGCTGAACAGGTTCGAGTCACTCTCACTCCTAACGAACAAAAGCGCTTGGCTACAGCTGGTGCAGTGGATCCCGTGGCTTATGAGAGCTACCTTCGGGGACGCTCGTTCTGGAACCAGCGCGGCGAAGCCAGCTTGCTCAAGGCAATCGACGAATTCAATAAAGCAATTGAAGCGGATCCTGGGTACGCGCCCGCCTACTCGGGCCTGGCCGACTGCTATACCACGCTCGGCTACTTGAGCTACCTCGATCCGCTCGATGCTTTCCCTCGCGCCCGCGATGCTGCCACGAAGGCACTTGAACTCGATCCCAGCCTGGCTGAGGCGCATACCTCACTCGCTTATTTCAACCTCTATCACGCTTGGAACTGGGCGGAAGCTGAGAATGAATTCAAGAAAGCGATTAAACTCAATCCGAACTACGCAACCGCTCACGACTGGTACAGCTATTACCTGATGGCCATGGGACGATTCGACGACGCTTGGAAAGAGGTGAATCGGGCGCACGAATTGGATCCGTTATCGGTTACTATCTCCACCGATATAGGCTTCAATTATTATTACCGGCGCAGCTACGATGAAGCGATTAACCAGTTGCGCGCCACTCTATCCGTCAGTCCTAAATTCCCATTGGCGCATCTCTGGCTTGGCCGCGCATATCAGCAGAAGAAGATGTACTCGGAGGCGATCGATGAATTCAACAAGACAGACGCTGCTTTGCCGGGATGGGTAGTAACGATCGCGGGAATGGGACACGCCTACGGCGAATGGGGACATCAAGCTGAAGCAAAGCAGGTGCTGGTCCGGCTTAATGAAATGGCGCGCGAGAAATACGTTACTCCTTACGGGGTCGCTCTCGTTTACGCCGGACTCGGGGACAAGGATCAGGCATTTGCCTGGCTCAACAAGGCCGTGGCCGGGCGCAGTCATTGGCTGGTCTGGCTCAACCGTGATCCACGCTGGGACCGAATCCGCTCCGATCCGCGATTTGACGATCTCCAGAAGCGCGTTGGACTGCCCTAATGGTAATCATTGCAGGAGGCCAAATGACAACCACGCGACGACGTCTTCTACTTTTTTCGGCGATTGTTCCATTCCTATCACGGTTCAGTTCAGGACAGAACTCGCAAACGCAGTCAGATACCGCGTCTGTATTCAATAAGCACATGGACTGGATGGAACAACCGTTCGTTACAGCGGCCGAGGCCATGCCAGAAGACAAATTTTTCTGGGCGCCGACAAGCGGAGAGTTTAAGGGCGTACGCAATTTCGCCCAACAACTCATTCACGTCGCAGAAGTCAATTTCGCGCTCTCCGCGGCGATCTTAGGTGAAAACCCGCCTAAAAACACCTCAGCAGAAGCGATGAAGACTCGATCGGCCGTCCTTCAATACTTAAAAGACTCCTTTGCCAACACTCACCGAGCGTTTTCCTCAATCTCTGAGCAAAATGCGAAACTGCCAATCCAGCATCCCCTGTTCGACATGATTACGACACGGATGGGGCTCGCTATCGTGTCGATTGCACATCCTTTTGATCATTACGGGCAAATGGTCGAGTACTTACGCATGAATAACATCATCCCGCCCGCAAGTCGCAATTGAGCTGATACTGGCGAGCAGTCTCTGCATTCGATCGGGTCACGCTATAACGCGGGATTGTCCGAGGCCTCCGGCAAGGCAGCGGTACTGCCCGTGTGAGCACAAACTAGGGTCAGGTCGCGGGTGGTCGGCAAACGAGAAGTGATCCGATTCGTTCCGGTTTGCCCGTGATCCGCCCGAAACAGGGGCCGTCTGCTCGGATCGGGGATCACATTGTGAGGACGGCGCGGAACCGAGCCTTGCCCTCCGCAACCCGGTCGTAGGCCTTCGGTGCCTCTGCCAAAGGATACGTCTCGACAATCGTCTTAACTTTTCCTTGCGCTACGAAATCAAGTGCTTCGTACAGATATTCGGGGCCGTTTTGCTGGCTGCCAATTATTCGAATGCGTTTCGCGATGAGATCCATTAATGAGATCGAAAGCGGCTCCGAATCGGCGCCCATGGTGACGAGACGACCGTCCGGCCGCAATCCCTGTATGCTGTCCACCATCGACGTGGTCGAATTTGAGGTACTGAGGATTACATCTGCGCCCCCCAGTGCCGCAAGGCTTTTTCCGTCGCGAACAATTTCATCCGCGCCGAGATCCCGGATCATCTTGTCTTTGTCGGAGGAATGCGAAACTGCGATGGTTTCGAAACCTGCGGCCTTCGCAAATTGCACTGCCAAGTGCCCCAGGCCGCCAATCCCGAGTACCGCCACGCGCTCGTGCGGCTTAGGATCGGCCCAGCGGAGCCCACTATAGACTGTGTAGCCGGCACAGAAGATCGGGGCTGCCTGCTCATAGGAAACCTTGTCGGGAACAAGGTAGGTTGCCTCGGCATTCATCAGCATGTACTCGGCATGTCCGCCTTGTGCCTCAACCCCTGTACCCTTCAGATAGGGACAGAACATCCTGCGGCCACGCTGGCACCATTCGCAGCGCCCGCAAGTGGATTGAATCCAAGCGGTACCCACACGATCTCCGATCTTTCGCGTGGTGACGTCGGGAGCCACGGCCACGATCTCGCCGACCGGCTCGTGACCGAGGATTCGGGGGAATGATCCGGGGAAGTGTCCGAGCGTTTGGTGTACATCGGTGTAGCAGATGCCGCTTGCATGCATCTTCACGAGTACTTGATTGGGTCCGGGCTGAGGTTGCGGGACGTCTTTGACCTGCCACGAACTGTTCACAGTGGGAACGACGGCAGCTTGCATAACACTTCCTCCTAGCGCGATTCGATTTTAGATGGCCGATTCGCTAATCACACCCCATGGGCTTTCTACAACGATCTCAGCTTGTCTAGTGTTTCTGTCGCCAGTTGCTTCGTCAGCTTTGCCGCGGGAAGCTCGCGAGCAAGGCACGCCGCTTGACCGGACCACAGCGGGGTGAAGTCACCCGATCCTGCCGCCTCGGCTTTTGAGCGAAGCGGTCCCAAAGCCGTGGCAGCGAGCGGAAAATCCGGAACATTGTCCGAAATTGGGCCCAGCTCTCTAATAGCCCGATTTATGATTCCTCGGGCAGGGCGGCCGGTGAAAATGTTCGTCAGCGTGGTCTGACTGTCCGAGGTGTTCTTCAAGGCCTCACGATGTACGGGGCTGATCTTGGCTTCCGGACACAGTAAATAGGCCGTTCCTATTTGCACCGCTGCTGCTCCAAGAGCAAAAGCCGCAACAATGCCACGCGCATCGGCGATGCCGCCAGCGGCGATGACCGGCACTTTCACAGCGTCGACAACCTGCGGGACGAGCGCCATCGTACCAGATTGCGTCGAAACATCCCCGCTGAGAAAATTGCCTCTGTGTCCACCGGCTTCGTAGCCCTGAGCAACGATAGCGTCACATCCTCGATCTTCCAGCCAGCGCGCTTCATCGACCGAAGTGGCTGAGGAAACGATCTTCGCCCCTGTATCTCGAACCCGTCGAACCATTTTTTGTTCCGGAAGGCCGAAATGAAAGCTGACAACCTCTGGATGGACTTCGACGACAAGGTCGCACATCTCATCGTCGAAAGGCGCCCGGTTGGCACTCGGAACGGGCAGGTTCTGTTCGAGCCCAAACTCCACGTAGTATCGCCGCAAGCGTTGTCTCCAGATCTTTTCCCGATTTGCATTAGCTCGCGGCGGGGTGTGACAAAAGAAATTCACATGGATTGGGCGACTGGTCTGGCGACGTATTGCTCCCAGTTCGCTGCGCATCTGTTCGAGGCTCAACAAGGCACAAGGAAGCGAGCCTAGCCCTCCGGCTTCCGAAACCGCCACAACCATTTCGGAGAAAACACAACTAGCCATGGGTGCCTGGATAATTGGTAGCTCAATGCCAAAGAGTTTGAGAATGCGATTGTTCGGCCACATATTTGCTGCCTCAGTTATGTTGACTACCACTTCCCCGAGTGCGCTCCCCCATCAAGATGCACAATTTCGCCGTTTACAAACGGAGCAGATTCGAGATAAAGCAACAAGTCGGCAACTTCTTCAACTCTGGCTAAGCGCTTCAGAGGGCTCAATTGCTTTAGAAAGTCATGTGCATCTGCGGGATTCATAGGTGTGTCAACAACCCCTGGCGCAATCGCGTTGAAACGGATACCCTCGCCCGCAAATTCAATCGCCAGCGCACGTGTGACAGACTCCAAACCACCCTTTGTGAGGTTTGTAAGACTCGCTGTTACCCCCGCTATAGGCTGGCTTGCGAGGGACGCCGTGATATTCACAACATGGCCGAATTGCTGCCGACGCATCTGCTCAACGGTGAGTTGGGAAACATGGAAGAACCCCGAAAGGTTTGTTTCAGTTACCACTCGAAACTCTCCGACCGTGTACTCGGTGAACGGCTTAGGGATAAAGGCTCCCGCATTGTTCACCAACAGATCAATTCTCCCAAACTTCTGGACCGCGATGGCGACTACTTGCTTCGCAGTCTCCTGAAGAGCAATATCGCCGTCGACCAGTTTCAAATCGGTCGTGTTCTGCAGGGTCATCGCAGACCCGATGTTCCGAGAGTTTGCAACTACGCGATATCCGTTTGCGATCAGCCTTTTTGCTAGTGCGAGACCTATACCGCGAGACGCACCAGTCACAACCGCCACTCTGGTCGCGAAAGAATCCCTTCTTGCGTGGTTCGGATTATTTGACAAATCACTTCCGGCGTTATTCTTCACCACTCTGAGTTTCTCCTTCCGCTCGTTCGCGTTGAATCCACTCGCGCACATACGGCGGGCAATGAACCAAGGTGATCCCCTCTTCTTCGCTCGTACTCAGGAATCGGATTACGTCTGCGTGGACAATTGTGACCTCATGCAAGTCCAAGATCATGCGTTCACTGCTGTCGTTCGTTTGTGCCTTTAATTCTTCGAGATCTTCCGATCGGATTCGGCCTATCAGCCAAATGATGGTGGTTTTCCCGTCGGATTGCCTTTCAATCTTCAACGGAGTGTCTGCGCCTCCTGCGGGCGCATCCAGTCGATGTTCCGACGACGTACAGATATGCACTCCGGACGCCATTCGAAATACGTTGGAGAACAACGAGTTAAATTGATACTCCGTGCTTTGTTCTGAGCAAAATGCGGAGCTCTCAGCAAGACATCGAGAGCAGCTTTAGGTTCAAGTAGATTTCCCAGAGGAAGAAGGCCGTGGTGAGGACCAAAGGACAGGAGAGACGGAGTATATTCTGAGTCCGTCTTCGTTCGGCTACCAGAACCTACTTAACCGATGGGACGTTGTGCCCGTGTTTGCTAATGCCAAGTCTTCTGAGTCTCGACTCAAGTGTGTGTCGGGGAATCCCGAGCTTGGCGGCTGCGCCCGAAGGACCAGAAATGCGCCCATGGGACTCCGCCAACGCGGCTTTGATCATTTCCACTTCACGTTGTGCCAATGCAGGAAGGCCATTCCGCCCGTTCCATGACTCTGTTGGTGGGGGCTTGAACCAGCTTTCATCAACCGAGAACGTGTCCCCTTCGCTCAAAATGACACCTCGCTCCACCACGTTCTGCAATTCCCGAATGTTTCCGAGCCAAGCGTAGCCTTTGAATAAGGCGAGCGTCTTCTTGTCTATGTGGTTGATGTTCTTGCCAGCTTTCTTGGCGTAACGACCAACGAAGTATTCGAGCAATAATGGGATGTCGGATGCTCGCTCCCGAAGCGAGGGTAGGGCAATGGGAAAGACGTTAAGTCGGTAGAAAAGATCTTCCCGGAATGCTCCAGAAGAAACGGTAGAGCTGAGATCCCGATTTGTAGCCGCGATCAACCGCACGTCCACGGAAATCGGATGATTGCTCCCCACGCGCTCAAATTCGCGCTCCTGAAGCACGCGCAGAAGAGCAATTTGGGTCTCCGCTGGAAGGTCACCGACTTCGTCAAGGAAAAGAGTCCCTCCATCGGCGGACTCAAATCGTCCTACGCGTCTTTGAAGGGCGCCCGTGAACGCGCCTTTTTCGTGACCAAACAGTTCAGATGCGATCAAGGACTGCGGAATCGCCGCGCAGTTCACCCGCACGAAGGGTTTGTTTGCACGGCTCGATCGTCGATGAAGAGCGCGCGCAATGAGTTCTTTTCCCGTGCCGGTTTCGCCCAGGATCAGAACGGTTGAATCCGAAGGGGCCACTTTCGCCACTTGAGTCAACACCTTGCGCATAGGGTCAGAACAGCCGACAATCTCCTCAAACATCGAGGAGTGATCGATTTCCTCGCGCAGAGCCACGTTCTCATTTCGCAGCCTCTCTTCCGCATTCTTCTGATTTTGAATGTCGGTCCCGGTCGCATACCAACGGACAATGCGGCCATGATCGTCGCGCAGCGGGTTGTACTGAATGAGGCGCCATTGATACTCGCCATCCGGGCGTAATCCTCGAATTTCTAATTCAAACGGCTCACCTCGCAATAGGCCGGCATCGCGGCTGGCCTTCAGATTCTCTACATCTTCTGGATGAAATGCCGACAGAAAAAAACCTTGTGCCTGGACTTCTTCTGACGTGAGGCCCGTCTCTTTGAGAGCAACACGATTCGCATAAACCGCGGCTCCATCAGGGGACAGCACGACGATGCCTTGAGGTATCACATCGGTGATGCGACGGAATTCCTCTTCGTCTTGACGCAGTTTCTGTTCCGCGCGCTTTAGGTCATCGATATCGGTATTCGTTCCATACCAATTGACGATCTTGCCGAACTGGTCCCGCAACGGCTCGTACCGAAATAGGAACCATCGATACTCCCCGTCAAAACGTCGCAGGCGTGCTTCGAGCTCGCCGGCCTTTCCCGAAGTAAGGTCCGAGTTCCACTTCGTTTCCAATTGCTCCAAGTCTTCTGGGTGAATTGCTGCTCGGCACCCACAGCTTGTTGCATCTTCAAGACAGATTCCTGTGTAGTCGCGCCACCGGCGATTCCAGAACTCTACCGATCCATCGGGCAGGCCGCACCAGGCGATTACGGGGATGGTATCGATGATCCTGCGGAGTTTGGCTTCCGAGTGTTTGAGCTCGTCGGAACTACCTTCCGATCTGACACGATTCTGGTTCTCTTCAGTATTCATTGACGCTCTTCGAATTCCGTCGATTCACGCACTTCTGCCCTCGTAAGGTTTTAGATCGCTTTGATTAGAGGATCGCTTCAAATATGTCGGGCTTCTTTTCGAGTTGACTGACGCCTTCGACCTTGGCTTTGGGTTGTAGGCAGTCTGACTTCCAAGCCCGTTCTGCTCGAAGCTCAACATTTTGCTGAGAATGCAGCATATCCATCGCAGTCAACTCACACATTTTCAGTAGTTTGGAATTGGTCATCTGGCTGCAAACCTGAATGGCGCGAACGAGAAATATTATGAAAGCAATATCATCAAGGTCGATCCGATGTCATCCGCCTGGTGCGCTGGTACTTGCTGGTCTTTTGGTCGTTGTCGGCCTTGTCATTTCTGGATACACACAAACCGTCACATCAAAGAAAAGTTCTACAGACAAAAAGGAGACCACCGTGACGCAGCTCGCGACTCGCGGAAGTTGACAGCGACCCGTTACGACGCAACAGTGGAGATCTGACAGTTGCAATCAAACAGCGGAAAACCGATTCCAGGCGCCCGTGCAAAAAAGGAGACTATCCATGCCGACGATTAGTACCAAAGATGGCACTACGATTTACTACAAGGACTTGGGTAAAGGTCAGCCCATCGTCTTCAGCCACGGCTGGCCACTATCTGCCGATGATTGGGACGCGCAGATGATGTTTTTCCTCAGCCATGGCTATCGCGTCATAGCCCACGACCGGCGCGGGCATCGACGTTCCTCCAGCCCGGCGATGGCCATGACATGGATCATTACGCCGACGACCTGGCGGAACTGACCGCACAGCTTGACCTGAAGGAAGCGGTGCATGTCGGCCACTCAACTGGCGGCGGTGAAGTGGTGCGTTATCTAGCTCGCCACGGTGAAAATCGAGTGGCAAGAGCCGTGATCATCAGCGCGGTGCCGCCGCTGATGGTGAAGACGGCCGCGAATCCCGGCGGACTTCCTAAAGAGGTGTTTGATCGATTTGGCGCAGACTGCTGCGGAATAGGGCGCAGCTCTTTTGACGTGGCGTCGGGTCCGTTCTATGGTTTACAACCGGCCGGGTGCGAAAGCTTCTCGGGTGTGATCTGGAATTGGTGGCGTCAGGGCATGATGGGAAGCGCCAAGGCGCACTATGACGGGATCGTCGCCTTTTCCCAAACGGATTTCACCGACGACCTGAAAAAGATCACTGTGCCCGTCCTAGTGATGCATGGCGATGACGACCAGATCGTCCCTTATGCCGATTCTGCACCGCTGTCGGCAAAGTTGCTACGGAATAGCACGTTGAAAACGTACAAGGGCTTTCCGCACGGAATGCGCACGACTGAGGCCGACACGATTAACGCTCTTACTGATGTTCCTGAAAGGTGCCGCGACAACGGCGGCAGCATAGCCTTTATGAGGTCTGGATGAAGCCTCGTAGAGCGGCGCTTGCGGACAGAGAAAGCCTATCCCAAATTGATCTACTACGACCCATCCCCAAGGGCGGCCACTTCGCGGCCTGGGAACAACGGAACTTTTTAGTGAGGACATCCGAGCTGCCTCAAATCGCTGCGATGAATCAGCGGCCTGCCGTTCTCATGAGGGTTTTACGGAATTCCCACCTCGGAAACATTGGATGTGAGATCAGGTAACCCGTCAGGAGAATGAGAGATGAACTCTACAAAGGATGTAATCGAGAACCATATCCGGCGCGAAGAAAGCATAAAAGGTGTTCTCGACGACTTCTCACCGGTCCGATACTCCTCACCCCCGCTGGAGTGCTCAAGGGTACGGAGAAATCACAGATGAGTGCAGTCCCAAACAGACTTCAAGCAGATTCCGCCGTGTTTGATGTTCAGATTCTGGCGTTTGTACCGGATGCTTCGGTTCATCGCGTGCCGTGTTCTGGGTGGTCCTGAACACGCGAACAAAGCCGTTGAAAACTGTTGGCACACAGCTTCTCGCCGTGCTCCGCGCTTTGACCACGAAGGTGAGTTTCGGAGTTGGCTACTCAGAGTCCTCATTGATGAAGCACCGGCTCTTCTTCGCAACAGCCAGCAAACGCCCAAACCGGATGACTTGTCCGAACCGCTTCCTGTAGAGGTTTTCAGCGGTAACAATGCGAGCCCGTGAGCAACATTGACTTCCGACAAAGGAGATGAGATGAACTCCACACAACGTGTAGTTCAGAATCATATTCAACGCTTTCGCGAAGGCGATCTTGACAGTGTGTCTCGAGGATTTTTCACCTGAGGCAGTAGTCTTTACGCCTTCTGGAACATTGAAAGGCAAGAGCGAAATCAAAACCTACCTCCAAAACCTGCTCGAGGAGTTTGGCAAAGCTGGAGCATCGGAGACAGTGCGCCCGGCAACCTTCGAGGGCGATTATGCCTACCTGATTTGGAGTGGAGAAACAGTGGATAACAACTATGAATTCGCAACCGACACATTTGTCGTCCGAACTGGAAAGATAGTAGTGCAATTTTTGGCGAAGGTGACGCCAAAGACGAGGATATGCAGCCTCGCCAACAACAAAGAGGAAGAAACTAGATGAAGCGCTTGTATCGTGACAATGTGGCATTTGCGTATGAGGATGTTGGCTCAGGATCGCAGCCGTTTCTATTCGTGCATGGATGGGCCTGCAATCACAATTTCTTCGCGCCACGAATCGAGTACTTCAGCCGGTTTCACAGGGTGATAGCTGCCGATCTTTGCGGACACGGCGCCAGCGATGCACCAAGACGGCGATCTACGGTCCCCGAATTCGCAGATGACCTGGCGTGGCTTTGCGGAGAAGTCGGCGTGGAACGAGCGGTTCTTGTTGGACACAGTATGGGTGGCGTCATTGCACTGCAATTGGCGGCAACACATCCGGAGCTGAGCGCGGCGGTTTGCCTGATTGATTCTGTGGTCTTCCCCTCCGACGCGTTCATTGCCCAACTCAAGCTACTCGGTGATCAGCTTGCTGGAGCTGCCTACATTCAAACTCTCCAACTCGCAGCAGGTGCCCTCTTCATTGAAACAGACGATCCTGTCCGGAAGGCTCATGTGTTAGCCGAGATGGCTAAAACTTCGCAGCACGTTGCCGTACCGGCATTCAGGAATCATGTGCTGGACTACGATGCCTCTCGTGCAGCGAGGGCGTGTCGCGTGCCCGTTGCCTACATTGCGGCAAGCAACCTCATGGCAGATCTCGGTCAATTCAAGCATTTGTGCCCACAGCTCGTCACCGCGCAGACCCTCGGATCTGGACATTTTTCTCCGCTGGAAGTACCCGAACAGGTCAATGCGATGCTGGAACGATTTGTAAAGATATCTTTGCCGCAGGATCGCGGTCACGCGGCTTCTGCTTTTCGCGATGGCGGTTCGTTGAAGTCGGGGACCACTTTAAGAAATACGGTACTTGAGGTGATCGGAAATACACCCGCCGTGCGGCTGCGAAGCCTGGTCACGCGCAAATGGCGGACGTCATCGTTAAGCTCGAGTATTACAACCCGACTGGCTCGTATAAAGATCGTATGGCGCTGGCGATGATCGAAGGCGCTGAAGCACGCAAGAGTATGCCCGGGAATGCGCGTTGTTGAGTACGGGAGGAAGTACTGGCAGTTCGCTGGCGCTCGTGTGCGCGATCAAGGGCTATCGGTTCGTGCCGGTTTCGTCGGATGCGTCCGCAAGAGAAGCTGCAGACCATGCGGATTTTCGGCGCGGACTTGCGGATTATTTCTTCGGAAAACGGGCAACTCACTTCAGAGCTGTTCCGCACCATGATTGACACGGCGAGGAAGTTGGGCGGAGGACCACGAGACGTATTACACCGATCAGTTCAATAATACCGACGCAATTCGTGGGTACATGGAAATCGGGAACGAACTCCTCGATCAAGCCGGTCCGGAAATTGCGGCGTTCTGCGGTGGGGTCGGCAAGCAGGGGATGCTGATGGGCGTGTCGCGAGCGCTGAAAGCGCGCGGATGCCGCGCCAGAATTGTGGCGCTCGAACCTGCGTCGTCACCGGTCCTCACGCGCAGCAAAGGCGGACCACATCGCGTGGAAGGCGTCGGGGTAGGGTTGCGTTCGCCACATCTTAAGGACAGCGATTTTGATGAGGCGCGCACCGTTGATGAGCAAGAGGCACGCGCTGTGGCTCGGCGGTTAGCCAAAGATGAAGGCATTTTCGCGGGAACGTCTTCCGCAATGAATGTTGTCGCCGCACTGCAACTTGCGGCTGAAACTCGGACCGGGAAAAACGGTAGCCACTGTCGCCGTGGATAGCGGATTCAAATATCTCGCAGGGGATTTGTATCGACTCTGAAAACGAATCGCGAGTTCGTTCGACAAGTCATCGGCTTGGCGGTGTTCGCTAGCTCTTCATCTTTGCGACAATCATTTCAGCCAATCTCAATATGAGGGCGCTTTCCGAAGCTGGCCAGTCAGAGTTCTCATTGAGGGACAAGAGGGCCATAAGCAAAGCTAATCGAGAGTCTTTGAAAAAACCACTCAGCGAATCACAGTCGGAAGACGCGGGCCGAGAGTTCACTGCTCGCACACAACACAAATCATGAAGAGGAGAAAAAATGCAAACTCAACCAGAGTACCGTAAGCGTCGATAAGCAAATGTTCAACGCTGCTGGAGTGCTCCTTCAATTCCTTGCTTCACCCGGAAGAAGTCGGAGATGCGATTTGCCTCATTCGCGGCA
>CAWBJB010000015.1:0-274003 GCA_963788945.1 Terriglobia bacterium
CATGTTGGTATCGCCTGCTGTTTGCCGACGAAGCTATCTGGACTTCAGTTCTGAATAGTCTTCTGGTTGCTGTTGCAGCGATGGCAATTTCGCTGATGTTCGGTATTCCGGCAGCGCTGGCGCTCGATCGCGCCAACTTCCCCGGCAAGGCGCTGTTCCGCCGGCTGGTGCTATTGCCGCTGATCTTGCCCGGAATTATCACCGGACTTTCTCTACTGATGCTGTTCCGCGAAGCCGACGTGAAGTTAAGCCTGCTCACGATTGTTCTGGGACACGGCACAGCGCTGATCTCGGTTGCGACCACTGAAGTCTTCGCCGGCTTGCAGAAACTCGATCGCGCGCAGGAAGAAGCGTCTCTCGACCTGGGCGCGAACTACTGGCAGACCTTCTGGCGCGTCACCCTGCCCAACCTGCGGCTGTCCATCATCGGCGCGGCGTTACTGATCTTCACGCTATCCATGGACGAGATCGCAGTCAGTTTTTTCCTGATCGGACGCGACAACACGCTGCCGCTAGAAATCTGGGGACGTCTGCGGCGCGGCATCACCCCGGAAATCAACGCGATTTCTACCATCATTTTTATTTTTTCACTGGTCGCAATCGTGACTTGGTACCGCTCGTCAGGGCGAGGGCCAGCCAGAAGTTGCAGCGGAGTACTGAGAGCGCCGCGTAGCGCCGGCAAGAAATCCAAGAGCGTATGGCTCCAAATCGCAGAGACTTCATCAAGTTCGTCGTGGCGGGATCAGGTAGCGGCGCGGATGTCCCGGTTGACCTTTCCCTTTTCGCCGCGCAGACCGCCGATCCCAAATCTCCCGTGGTTGAGGGCGAAGACAACCGCATCTGTCACCAGGTGCGCGACGGGAAAATATTCAGCCGCCCTCCGTTTCCGCACAAGCACGACGTAGTCATCGTCGGTGGCGGCGTCAGCGGCCTTGCGGCCGCGTATCGTCTGCGCGACCTGGATTTTCTTCTGCTGGAGAAAGAACCGCACTGGGGCGGCAACGCTTACCTGATGGAATATCACGGCATGCCATACGCTACTGGCTCGGCCTTCCTGGGTAAGAGTGAACCCGCGTACGACTTCGCCAAGGAGATTGGCCTTGAACCGCTTCCCATCAACGACTGGGATAGCACCATCCTCAAGGGCGAATGGATTCCCGATACCTGGCGCAGCGGATTCGACAAACTTCCCTATTCAGTCGCTGTCCGCGAAAGTTTCAAGAAGTTCAGGAGGGAGATTCTCGCCATTGATCTCGAGAAACGTGCCAAGGAACTTTCACCGCTTCCCTTTTGCCGATTTAATCAAGGGATATCCGGCCGAAATCAAACAATGGTGGGACACCTACGGGCCTTCGAATTGGGGTGCTACGAGCGATGAAACCGCCGCCTCTTTGGCGCTTGAGGATTTTCAGGAACTGGCGGGAGAAAGCGGCAACGACTACTACACGTGGCCCGGAGGCCTGGGCGCCATTACCAAGAAGCTGTCTGAAATTCTGCAGCCAAAAATCTTCGAGCCAGCATGCAGCTCGGGCGCCACCATTGTGGCCGTGGTTCCGGAGAAGGACGAAGTCCACGTGACCTACATGGAGGGAGCAGAATTGAAAACCGTCGCCGCCAAGGCCGTGATCATGGCCACTCCCAAGTTCATTACTCGCCGCCTGGTAGATGGCCTGCCCGCCAAGCAGAGCGCAGCCATGAACCAGATTCGCTACATTCCTTATGCGGTGGTCAATCTCATCTTCGACAAACCGGTATTCAACAAAGGCTATGACACGTGGTGCCCGGGCAACAGCTTTTCCGACATCGTCGTTGCGGATTGGGTAGTTCGGAACCGGCCCGGCTATAAACAGAAATACAACATCCTTACCTGTTACACACCCTTGCGTGAGGAAGAACGAGGCCTGTTGCTTACCGAATCCGGTGCCCGACAGGTCGCCGCCAAGGTCCTACACGATTTCCAGCACCTGTTCCCCGGTTCGAACGTCGATCCGCTAGAGGTGCATCTTTACCGGCGCGGCCATCCTTTATACATGTCCACTCCCGGCCTCTTCGCAGAGGTGCAGCCTCTGGTGCGGCAACCCATGGACCGCATATTTTTCGCCAACACGGATTCTGAAGGTCCGGAATCCACGACCAACGGCGGAATCGAGGCCGCCGAACGCACGGTGAAAGAAGTGAAGGCCCGCTTGGCGGAATAAGCCAATCGCCGCAAGAACGCCTTGCGCGGGTCCTTCTGCCGGACGAATCGCCGCAGCCCGCACCGCCTCGCCAACTCCCTGTCACACCCGCTTACATAGTAAAGTAGTAGCAGAGCTGTATTTGTGAGCCTCAGGAAGGCAACTGACTTTTGACTTCAAACATTCGTAATATCGCCATCATCGCCCACGTAGACCACGGCAAGACCACGCTGGTGGACGCCATGCTGCGGCAGAGCGGCACGTTTCGGGCCAACGAGCACTTGATCGAACGCGTCATGGACTCCAACGATCTGGAGCGTGAGCGCGGCATCACGATTCTGGCCAAGAATACCGCCATCTTCTACCACGACATCAAGATCAACATCGTAGACACGCCCGGCCACAGCGACTTTGGCGGCGAAGTGGAACGCGCCCTCAAGATGGTCGATGGCGTCATGCTGCTGGTGGACGCCAGCGAGGGCCCGCTGCCGCAGACGCGGTACGTGCTGAGCAAGGCCCTCGAAGCCCAGCTGCCTCCGATTCTTGTAATCAACAAGATTGACCGAGCCGATGCACGTCCGCAGGAAGTATTGAACGAGGTCTACGACCTGTTCATTGACCTCGACGCCAAGGAAGAGCAGATCGACTTTCCGGTCCTCTATACGAACGCCAAGATCGGCACTGCTTCGACAGACATCAAAGGCGGCGGAGAAAATCTGCAGCCGCTGTTCGAGACTATCGTCAAGACCATTCCCGAACCCAAGGGCGATGCTGCCGGGCCGCTGCAAATCCTGGTGGCCAATCTCGACTACAGCGACTATCTCGGACGCCTGGCTATTGCCCGCGTCTTCAACGGCACCATGCGCACCGGCGAAGACGTCGGCATCGCCAAGCTTGATGGCACGCTGCACAAAACGAAAATCACCAAGCTGTTTTCATTCTCCGGCCTGAAGCGGATTGACATCACGGAGACCACGCTGGGCGACATCATCGCGGTCGCGGGCGTGGAAGGCATCACCATCGGCGAGACCATCACCGACGCCGAGAATCCTTCCCCGCTTCCCCATATCGCGATTGATGAGCCCACCATCGCCATGCTGTTCACGGTGAATACGTCGCCCTTCGCCGGCCGCGAGGGCACCTACGTGACTTCCAGAAATCTGCGCGAACGCCTGCAGAAAGAGCTGCTGACCAATGTTTCCCTGCGCGTCGAAGACACCGACAGCACGGATTCGTTCGTCGTAATGGGACGCGGCGAACTGCAGCTTTCCATCCTGATCGAGATGATGCGACGTGAGGGCTTCGAACTCATGGTGGGCAAGCCGGAGATCGTCACCAAGCGCGTCGACGGCAAGCTCATGGAGCCGATCGAGAAGCTGACGGTGGACGTGCCGGAAGAATTCGTGGGCGTGGTGATGGAACAACTGGGCGCGCGCAAGAGCGAAGTCCTCAACATGCACAATCACGGATACGGCCGGGTGCGCATCGAGTTCCGCGTTCCCAGCCGCGGATTGATCGGACTGCGCAGCCAGTTGCTCACCGATACGCGCGGCACCATCGTGATGAATTCTCTCTTCGACGGTTACATCGAGTGGCAGGGCGAAATTCCACACCGGCTGACCGGCGCGCTGGTATCCGACCGCGCGGGAGTAACCACGCCATACGCTCTTTACAACTTGCAGGAGCGCGGCGAACTGTTCGTCGGCCCCACCATCGATGTCTATGAAGGCATGATCGTGGGCGAAAACGCCAAAGACAACGATCTCGACGTCAACGTGGTGCGCGAGAAGAAACTGACCAACATGCGGTCATCCACCTCCGACATGGCGATCCGCCTGGTTCCGTTCCGCAATTTGAATCTGGAACAGGCCATCGAGTTCATCACCGACGATGAATACGTCGAGGTCACCCCGAAGTCCCTCCGCCTGCGCAAAAAAGTCCTGCAGTTCAACAAGCGAAAACGCAGCTCCATGGTGGCCGTCGAAGACGAATAGGGTGCGCCTTGTCTCTCCGGTCGTGGAGAGGCGAGGACGGGCACGCGATATACTGCGCTCATGCCCGATGACCCCAAACTCAAGATGTACCTCGTGCCCTGCAGTTGTGGGACCACGTTCGCTGTTTCCGAAAACTACGATCGTCTGGGAACACCCTGGAGCCGTTATCTGAAGTGCCCCAATTGCGGTAAACGGCATGATCCCAAGAACCGACTATTACAACTCGGCTATCAGCACGGAGGATACTGGACGGTGGACGAGTGCTGAGCTCTCCGGAGCGAGTGAACCTCAAGTAAAAGATCGACTTCTTTGCGTAGTTTGCGGACTCCTTTGTGCCCTTTGCGGTCAAAGATTTTGATGGCTAAGTGGAAGTGTGCATCCGATATAGGGGCAACCGTTCTCCCGTAGATTAGCTTCCCATCCCTAAAAGACCTGCTATACTTCCCCACGCATTTGACTGTTCATCTGCTCCGGCTGTAAGACGGCCAACCAGCCTTTGCTCTCCGCCGAAGTCAGTCACACTCAGATAGCTCAATTAGAGGCCATCCGCTTGAAGAATATTTTCGTTGGGAACCTCGACTTCAATACTTCAGAGGAAGAGCTGCGGCAGATGTTCGAGGCGCACGGACAGGTAGATCGCGTCAGCATCATGACCGACCGGGACACCGGCCGCTCGCGCGGTTTCGGTTTTGTGGAGATGACCAACGCGGAAGAGGGAGACAAGGCAATTGCCGCCCTGAACGGGACCCAGGTGGGCGGACGCACACTGAACGTCAACGAGGCTCGTCCCAAGGTGGAGCGCGGCGGCGGTGGTGGGGGCCGGGACCGCGGTGGTCGCGGCGGTGGCGGCGGTGGCCGAGGTCGCTACTAATCAGACGTCTGCGCGCCAAGCATGAATGGAGGACGGGCGTCCCGCCCGGCTGGACGGGCGGGACGTCCGCCCTCCTACTCATGGTCCGATTGAAGGCCCCAGCGCCGGGATGTAAACTGATTCAGCGCGCCCGTAGCTCAGATGGATAGAGCGATTGCCTCCGGAGCAATAGGTCGGGAGTTCGAATCTCTCCGGGCGCACCAGATTTCAATGACTTACGCAGCCCGTCTTGGCTAGCGTGTTCAGAATGTGTGCAATTGCAAACAAGATCCGAGCAAATCACTGTACACCCCCTGGCGCTTGAATCATGACCAAGCCTTGCTTTTCATCCGGTGGCCCCGCCATCTGTTCGTACATCGCATCGCTCATGGCGAAGACCGACTCAGGCACATTCTTCACGTAGTTTTCTAGAGTGGTGTCAGGCCTGGTGTGCCGTAACATTGTCTGTACGTCCCGCGTGGTCCCCTTGCGCTCACCGACCGCGAGCGTGGCATAGCTACGCCGTAGAATTTGGAAATTCAGCCTCTCGAGCCCAAGCTTCATCCTGATGGGTGCTAGCACGCGCGCTTCAAAGTTCTCGTAATCCAAAAAGCCGCCCACGGTGTTCGGGAAGATAAAATCCCGATCGTCAGGCCATTCGGTCAGCGTTCGCCAGTAGGCAAGCTCTACGGCGAGCCTCTGCGGCAGGATTACGTCGCCCTCGCTGCCTTCAGTTTTTGCCCAAGGGCGTATTTTTGATTTGTAAACGGTCTCGCTAATTTTCAGAAAATGCCGGCCGTTGGCAAGTCGCCCAAGGCTTTGCCAGCGGAATGCGAAGAGTTCACCCGGTCGCACGGCGGTCGCCGCGCCCACTTTGATGGCCAGCTTGTCGCGTAGGGTCTTACTTGTGCGTTTCGTCGCCGGGCTCTTCCTTCCCTTCCGGCAGGACGTAGCCCGTCACCATAACTTTGTGGCCAAGGTGTGCGTTCAGCTCGATTTTCGGGCTCTCCAGCCCGTAAATGGTCCCGTCCTTTTCCGCGAGCCAGACTTCCTTAGGCTCGTCACCTTTAGCTAAGCAGCCCGTTACTGAGACCGCCTTTGGCAGTTCTTTGCCGGATTGGGTTTGTGCGAGCCCGGCCCCGAGACCCAGGCTGGACGCGAAAACCAGAGTAGCGAGCAACTTCACCGAGGGACTTTCATTCTGTTTTCTCCACAAGATATCATTTCTTCTGTTCTGACTGGCACACACACCTAACGAACGCCCGGCCCATCATTAAAAGCACCTTTTACTCGTTTTGCCGATTCTGCTATGCAGCAGCGTAGTGCGATGTGTCTTTGGTGCCCGCGACTGACCCCTGCGAAAAATCGGCGAACCATCCTCAGCTTGGCAAAGGGAGCAGTAAGGCGAGAACGAACGTGCAAAGTGACGAGCCGCGAACGGACAGGGCGAGTCTCACCTAGGAATGAGCGCCCGGCAGTTGTTCGGGGTCGATCCGCTTTGCTTTCTGGACGTACAGGTCGGCATCGGCTGCTTTGATGACATCCTCAACTGTTGTCTCCGGTTTGTACGCTGCTACGCCGCAGCTAATGCCTAACCGGTATTGTCGCTGCTCGCTACTGTTCCACTTCTCCAGCCACCAGCCGAGCCGGTGGACGGCAACCTCGGCCTGAGGCAGGTCGGTGTCCGGCATGATCACTAAAAACTCGTCGCCTCCATAACGGGTAACCAGGTCCGCGGCGCGAAAATTCTTTTGAAGAAGGGCCGCAACATCAGCAAGGACGCGGTCTCCGGTCAAATGGCCAAACCTGGTGTTGAAGTTCTTGAACCCGTCGATATCGGCCAGCATCACCGATAGCTTGCCCTGGCTCCGCTCCGCTCGCGCTGTCTCCCTAGCCAAAGCTTCTTCCATAAAACGACGGTTGTATACCCCTGTCACGGCATCGGTCCTCGCCCTTTGCTCTGCGGCTTGCAATTGGACAATCAGCTGGCGTCGTGTCCGCAGCAGAACCAATCGCTGTTGAAACAGATACACATTCAGTAGGATGAGTAACGCCGTCAGCCCGAAAATTAGCGGCGCGATGTTCTGCTGGCGCGCGACGGCAGCGCTGATGTGCCAGAGCATCTGTGGCATAACCAGAGCCACAAACCCCCCGCCCATAACAACCAGGACGACAAATCCGATGCCCCAGAGCTGGAGGTCACGCCAGTCGAGCGCGTGAATTTTCTCTGCGATGCGCTCAGGCGCGATTTCGGGCTGTCGCTCTGTGACGAGTGTTTCCACCGAACAACTCCTTGCAAATCCGCTGTTTCCCAACGAGTGACCTAGGCCGCAGATAGCATACCGTCCCCGAGACTTCTCGCAACCGTTACATCAGTAACAAGCCCAACAAATCTCCAGAACTCTCTCTCGCCCGTCAAGATGTGAAAATCTAATCGGCAGTAAAATCGTGCCACTAGCCAACCGTGATTGCCCGCAATGGTTGCAGCCACCGAGCCCCCCGCAGAGCTCTTTACCTGGCTGTCTTCACCACAGAGACCGTTTTGAATGTCACCACGACAAACTGCAGGTTTAGCATGATGTGGATTTCGATGGTGTTCTGATCGCCCTTCATGCACTGCATCCGTCGATTCTTGCCGCTGCACGTTGGGTAATCATCGCCCGCGAGTCCTTCTGCGTCTTTGCATCCTTCAATCTCTCGTACAGGGGTGTTGAAGCCGCCCATTGTCGTACCTCGGCACTTGCCAGTGTACGTTTGGCCTTCGTGATCCACCATGATGACGCCGTTGAGATAGGTTCGATATTTCCAAGTACCTTCTGTGTCTTTTGCGAAGGTGCTACCGGTAAGCAGACCGAGGAACAGCAGAGCGAATGCGATGCGTTCCATTGGTCCTCCTTTGTTGAGTTATCAGTAGTGTGATTCTAGCCCCAGCAGATCGCGTTTTGTGGAGCGTCAAGCCGGAGCTTCTCGGCGCATTTCGGGCATTTTTGACGGGGGTCCTCCGGGGGGGAATATAGTAGGTTCCGTATCGAACATTCAACGGAGGGTTTCATATTGAGTGGCTAGGTCCTTCTCGTACGGGCAATTTGGAACTGGAGTACGATGCGTCAGGGTAACTATGAAGCGACTTACCTGCTTGATCAGAGGCGGTCATGAGCACGAACCTTGCGAAGCCTGCTAAGGTTGCGATCATCGGCGCCAGTGGAACGTACGGCGCCCTCTGGCACCGTGTTAGACTCGGCGCCTACCTCAGGGGCGAGAGGAAAGATGGCCGTTGAAATCTCACCCCCCGTAGTTCTACGTTTTGGAGCTTTCGAGTTAGACCTACGTGCTGGGGAAGTTCATAAGCAAGGTCTGCGGGTGAAGCTGCAGGAACAGCCCTTTCGCGTCCTCACCATCCTCATCCATCGCCCGGGCGAACTAGTTACCAGGGAAGAATTTCGCTCCCAGATTTGGCCGGCCGACACGTTTGTCGACTTCGATAACAGTCTGAATACGTCGATCAACAAACTGCGCGAGGCGCTGGGCGACTCGGCTGAGAGTCCGCGGTTCATTGAAACCCTCCCCCGGCGCGGGTATCGCTTCATCGCACAGGTGAGCAGCCTAGATGGCAAAGCAAAAACTGCGGCCGCGTCGCGCGGGTGGAAGCTAGCGGTTCTGGTTGGCGCGCTGGCTGCGGCTACTGTGGCTGGTGGACTCTACTGGCGCTCGCGGCAAGCACGGCGACTCACGGATAAGGACACCATCGTGCTCGCGGACTTCACCAATACGACCAGCGATGCCGTATTCGATGGAACCCTCCGGGCAGGTCTCTCCGTGGAGTTGGAGCAATCCCCCATCCTTAACCTCTTGTCAGAGGAGCAAATTCGCGAGACGTTGCGGATGATGAGCCAAAAATCCGATGCGCGACTTACACCCGAAATTGCTCGAGAAGTCTGTCAAAGAACCAACAGCGTCGCCACGCTGGAAGGTTCCATTGGCCTGATTGGCAGTCGCTACAACCTGATACTCAAGGCGATCGGTTGTGCCGACGGACGTGTGTTGGCCAGCGCCGAAGAGCAGGCCGACGACAAAAGCCATGTTCTCGACGCGCTGGGGAAAGTCGCTTCAGAAATGCGAAGAAAACTCGGAGAATCTCTGAGCACACTGCAAAAGTACAACACGCCTCTCGAAAAGGCGACAACGCCATCTCTTGAAGCATTGCATGCCTACAGCTTGGGAACGGAGGCCGAAGTGGCGGGTGAGCACGCTGCAGCGCTGTCGTTCTTCCAAAGAGCTGTCCAGCTCGATCCTAATTTTGCCACCGCTCATGACGAGATGGGCAATGTCCACGGCGCCAGCGGGGAGACCGCTTTGGCCGGACAGGAAATCGAGAAGGCCTTCCAGCTGCGTGCAGGATTGAGTGAGTGGGAGAGGCTGAGCATTGAAGCAGATTATCACAGTTCAAAAACTGGCGACCTGATGAAAGCGCGGGAGATCTGCGAACTAGGCACAAAGCTCTACGCCGGCTCCGCGAAACAATCACAGGTCTGGTTTCATGCAGTGCTGGGAGAGGTCTTAAGGGCGCTGGGGCAGTACGACATCGGCCTCAAAGAGAGTTTGCAAGCCCTTCACCTCCGACCAAATACTGCCTTACTTTATCGAGGGGTTCTCCGCTCCTATCTGTCTTTAGACCGAGTTGGCGAAGCCGAAGCAGTGGCGGAAGAAGCGCGCGCCAAGGGTCTGGATTCCCATCTTGGGGGCGCCCTTTATGGCCTCGCCTTTTATCGCAATGACTCAGGCGAAATGGCGCAACAGCTGGCTCGGGTTACCGGTGTGCCGGGAGAAGAAGACTTGCTGTTGGCCCTGGAGGCCGACACGGCGGCGTATTTCGGACATGTTGAGAAAGCCCGTGAGTTTAGTCGGAGAGCGGTAGAGTCGGCCGGCCGGTCGGCCGAGAAAGAAACTGCGTCAGGCTACCATGCTGTTGCGGCTTTGCGGGAAGCCCTGTTTGGTAACGCCGACCAAGCCCGACAGCAGGCCGCGCTGGCGAAGGGAGGTTCGACGGGGCGAGATGCTGAGTATGGAGTGGCGCTCGCCCTTGCCTACTCGGCCAGAGACATCCAGGCTCGTGCCCTGGCTAATGACTTGGGGAAAAAGTTTCCCGACGATACGATTGTGCAGGCCAATTACCTCCCGACGCTTCGCGCGAAACTGGCACTGGACCATTCAAACTCTCGGCTTGCGCTAGACGTGCTGCAGGCCAGCACTCCGTTTGAACTCGGGTTACCCTCCAGCAGCTATTACAATTGGCCCAACTTGTATCCCGTCTATGTGCGAGGAGAAGCTTATCTGGCCGCGCATCAAGCCGGCGAAGCTGCGGCAGAGTTTCAGAAAATTCTCGGTCATCGGGGCATCGTTCTGAATGAACCCATCGGCGTGCTTGCCCATCTCGGCCTGGCACGCGCTTACTCCCTGCAGGGCAACACCGCCAAGAGCCGCGCCGCATATCTAGACTTCCTAACAATTTGGACAGACGCCGACTCCGACATCCCCATCCTGAAGGAAGCCAAGGCGGAGTACGCAAAGCTGCAATAAACTCCGAGCGGTTGCTCGGACTCTACTTGGTACCCGTGGGATGTTCTCGCCCGCGAGGTGGCGGAGCTGCACCGTGAACAGGCGGAACTTCTCGAGGTGAACGCGAGATTGCAGAAGGGTCTTGAGTTTCTGCTTGGCCGGTACTTCTCGCCTGACGTCCTCTATCACGCGCTCGTTCTGACTACTCATCGTCACCGTTGTCCTCCGGTGCACTCTTATCCACAGGCGTGAAGAAGCCGAAAAGACCGTGCGCCTCGTCGCTGATGCCGGCGGTGAAGAACAGCCAATTGCTCGGTCCAGCACTCTGGCCATTGCCAAAGCGTAGTGCCCACAGGCGATCGTTTTGCAGCGCATGTCCACTTGCATCGCGGAGTAGGCCATCGAAACGCCCGCTGTCGACGTCATAGACAGCAATCTGTCCACTCCCTGCATTGCCGATCAGCAGGTGGTTGCTGAAGAACCCGAAGTTCGCCGGTGCGATCGCAACCCCCCAGGGCGCATTGAGCCACGGTCCCTGCTCCAATCTCTGTAGCCGCTTGCCTGCAGGAGAGAATTTGTCCACGAATCCGAGGCCCGGGAAGTCGAAGTCGTCGTGCTTGCTAGCATTCTGTTTCGCGTATGTGACGTACAGATTTCCGTTTACCTCCTGCACGTTAAACGGGGCGAAGCCGCTAGGGATCTCACGATCAGTGAACGCTTGATCACCATGGTCAGTGTCAGCATCGTCGAGGTCTACGCGCTTGAACTTGGTGTCGTAAACCTCGATGCGACCTGAGCGAAAGTTCGCGACATACAGAAAAAACGGTCCACCAGTTTTCATTTGAGCGATTGTGGCGCCCTTGTAGACCGCACCCTTATTGGCGGAGGGAGTCTTGGATTTATCCACAACCACAAATGCGTCATTGGGAAGGTCGGTTGGGTTGATTCCTGGACCCCACGCCACGATCGTTCCGTCCTCGGTCACGAACGCGAAAACTGCGCCGGTTGTTGTGTCTTGTCCCTGCGCGTTTTTCGCATGGAACGTAAATCCCGCGGCTCCTGTAAAAACCACCCCGGTCGGGGTGCCCGCGACCCCAGTTACGGGTGACGGGATATTCACCACAAGTCCTTGCTTCACTCCCTGTCCGTCGTAGAGGGTCGAAACGCCGGCGTTGTTGTCGGATACCCACCACGGACTTGTGGAACTTGAAATAAGACCCCAAGGATTGATGAGCTGCGCATCGGGCTGGCCGCTCGGCGGGTTTTGAGCGAGGCCCTGAATATCGGAAACGAGGTTAGTTTGTTGGTAGGCTTGCGCGATTCCAAGCGGGCTAAAAGCAAGCACTGCGGTGAAGATCAGGGCTATCTTACGCATGACATTCTCCAGTCGGGAGTCTCGTTTGGAGGCTAGCGAAGGGCAAGGCAGCGGGTGTCACGTAGGTGTCATTTCCCCGTAAAGGAATTGTCGCTCAGGTCGTAGAGGAAGGACCCACCAGCTCGCCGCCATCCTAAATGCGAAGGCAGCGAACGACTGTTCCAAAAACCTCGTCAAGGCAGCTTACCTAAGTTGCTGTCGGATAAGCCTCGATCATTCAGCTTTCCCGCGTGTCAAATAACACTTGTTTCTGGAACAGCCCGCTCTCGAGACTCTTCGAGAGCGGACGGGGATTCGTTCAAGCTGGAACACCAATCTACAGGGAATTTCCCGAAGCCTTAGGGGTTTTTCTGTATTGAAGAACCCACGGATTTAGCTACGCTGCCGTGGAAGAAGGGGTTCTTCCCCTGCTCTTCCGCCTCAAAACGAGAGAATCATCAGCGACCCCGCTGGCGAGCGCTGAAGATTTTCGCAAAGTGCGCTCGCCGAGCCAGGAGGGCCATCCGATGAATCGAGTCAAAAACATGACGTTGAGCATGGTCAGTTACATCTCGGATAATGTGACCGTGCTTCGTTTTTCGGGTCGCCTTGTGCTTGGCGAGGACGCCGATGCGCTACGCGAAAGAGTTACAAAGCTGTTGGTAGAGGGGCATAGAATTGTCGTGAACCTCACCGAACTGGAGCACATCGATAGTGTGGGTCTCGCGACCATCGCCGGCCTTCATAGATTGGACCATTCCCGGATCAAGCTAGTTTGTTCGAGCGTCCACCTCACCGGTTTGCTTCGACGGACGAGGCTGGACACTGTAATCCGCTTCTATGAAACCGAGGATGAGGCTGTTGCAGTAGTGTCTGACCATGGATCTTTATTGAACCGGAGCTCCCTGGAGGACGGATCTGCCGAGATGCGACACTAAAAGGCCCACCCCACGCCGGACGGGCGCGCCCATAGTAATTCTTCAGGTGAACTACTGAAAACGAGCACGGTTTCTCACGCCTGGCCTGCCGCGACCAGAAATTGGGGCCCTCGTCAATCAAAAACCCCAGGCTGGAGTTAGGAGTACGTGAGGCCCCGCTCCCTTCTGGTAAGTCGACGGGTCTATAAGGAGCGACCAAGATCTTGCCAACCCAAATCTTCGTTTGGTGCACCCCAAAATCGTCGCTCTGCCTAAGGGCGAGCCGTTCGCCCCGTTGCGTCCAGATGCAACGTGGAGGGTTGAATTTCCTTCACACCAGCAGATGTATGAATGCAGTTAATGCTGCAAGCTCTGATTCCACACGCGTACCCACTTCGACTAAATTCAAGAATTTCAACAAAGTGAGGACGAAAGCAATGAACAAAATTCCAATTTCTTCGCTTGTCGTGGTGATTCATCGTGACGTGCCTGACCTGCTTCGGACTAACAATGACATCCGTTGCGCAAAGTTTTGACTACATCACAAACCCGCCACACATCCAGGTGAGTCCCGACACCGTTTCCCCCAGCATTCATTTCGGATGCGAGACAACCCAGCGTTGCTATAGGCCGAGTGCCATCAGGGCCGCTTACAACTTCCCCTCCAACCTGGACGGAAGTGGCGAGACCATCTTGATCGTCGATGCCTTCGGGAGCCCCTCGATTGCTCAGGATTTAGCTCAGTTCGATTCGGCCTTCGGCATTAACCCTCCGCCCTCCTTCACCATCCTTTGCCCAGAGGGAGGGTGTCCGATATTCGATCCTAATGATACCCACCATGCTGAGCTAAGTTGGAGCTTGGAGACCAGCTTGGATGTGGAGTACGCCCACGCCATGGCCCCAGGAGCAAATATCGTGCTGGTGGTTGCTTCTACCAGCTCCGGCAACGCCATCAACTCCGCCGAAGCTGCCGCCATCAACCTGTTCCCGGGCAGCATCATGTCGCAGAGCTTTGGCATCCCGGAATACCTCGTCCATAGCAACAACGCACAGATTATGCAGGCGCACCGTAACTATGTCGCGGCTACAGCGGCAGGTATAACCCTGTTGGCCTCCGCTGGGGACTTTGGCGCCACCAATGCCAATCCAGCGAACATTACTAACGCCGGTTTCCCTGCATCCGATCCGCTGGTCACCTCGGTCGGAGGCACAGAAGGGAACCCGTATTTCGCTGGCCTGCTGGTCGGTGGCAGCTACGGCGCCGAGCAGGTCTGGAACGAGCCCCAGTTTGGCATTGCTACCGGCGGCGCGGCCAGCGGGTTTTTCGCGGTGCCCAGTTATCAGAACGGATTGGGCTTGCAAACCCGAACCATCCCCGATGTCGCGTACAACGCGCCAATCCAGGGTGGAGTGCTGGTCTTAGACAACACGCTGGGTGGCTTTTTCCTGGTTGGTGGAACTAGCTGCGGCTCCCCGCAATGGGCTGCAATCATGGCTTTGGCCAATCAGAAAGCCGGCCACTCGCTAGGATTCGTCAATCCTGCAATTTACACTGTCGCGGAGTCATCGGCATATGCCAACGACTTCCACGACATCACCGTGGGCGACAACAAATTGTTCGAGACGCAGAATGGCTTCACCGCGGGCACTGGGTACGATTTCACAACCGGTTGGGGCACGCCGAATGTGTCGAACCTCATACCCGACCTGGTAACTGCGGCTTCTCACTGAAGCGTCGACTGAAGTTGCTGTGTCAGAAATTAAGGGCCAGGTCAATCAGATCCGGCCCTTTCCCCCTCCCATCGCACCACGATAGGCATTGAGTAGACTGAGTTCCTGACCTGAAAACGACTTTACGAACGTCGGAGCGGGCACACTCCGGTGATACAAGCACACTCACAGCGCACTACTTCGCGGTCCCGAACCCCGGTTGCCGACAGCCATCTGCTGGCCGCAGGTCGAACCCGACGGCTTCGAGCCACCTGCATTCTCACCTACCTGGAATTGTGGGTTGTTATCGAATCCGTATCGAGTCGGGTGTTCACTGACCTCAATATCGAGACGACCATGAATGACGGCTCGACCAATAAACTGGGACGGAAAATAAAATGAAATACTTGATCATCACTGTGCTCCTAGTGGGAAGTATGAGCGCTCAAAGCTATCAGCCCACCTGGGAATCGATCGATAAGCGACCCACACCCGCCTGGTTTGGCGATGCCAAGTTCGGGATCTTTATTCATTGGGGCACTTATTCGGTGCCGGCTTACGCTCCGGTCCTGCCCGGAAAGCTTGCCTATTCAGAGTGGTATTGGAACGCGATGACGCATGGCAAGGACGACCCCAAGGCTGACGCGATTCAGACAGGCACGTGGGCGTTTCATCAGAAGCGCTACGGCGCCGACTTTCCGTATCAGAACTTCGCGCCCCAGTTTCGCGCGGAGTTGTTCGACCCGGATCACTGGGCTGAGGTGTTTGCCCGATCCGGCGCGAAGTATGTTGTGTTGACCTCGAAACACCATGAGGGATTTGCCTTGTGGGCCAGCAAGGAGGCCTCGGCCACCTGGGGCCGGCCCTGGAACGCGGTCGAAATCGGACCAAAGCGCGATGTGCTGGGTGACCTCACCGACGCGGTTCGCCGGAGAGGCCTGCGCATGGGTTACTACTACTCGCTCTACGAGTGGTATAACCCGCTCTGGTTGTACGATAAGCCGCGCTATGTGCGCGAGCACATGTTCCCTCAGTTGAAAGATCTGGTCACACACTATAAGCCGTCGCTTATTTTCAGTGACGGCGAATGGGAGATGAGTTCCGCTGACTGGCACAGTCCTGAACTGCTGGCGTGGCTGTTCGATGAATCACCGGTGAAAGACGAGGTCGTGATCAACGATCGCTGGGGCGGCGACACCCGTCACAAACACGGCGGCTATTGGACTACGGAATATACAGCGGGGATGAGCGGTATCGATCATCCCTGGGAAGAAAGCCGCGGCATGGGTGTCAGCTATGGCTACAACCGCGCCGAGAATCTCGACGTTTATCACACTGGCCGCGAACTGGTAATGATACTGGTCGACACGGTCAGCCGAGGCGGCAACCTGCTGCTAGATATCGGGCCCAGAGCCGACGGCACAATCCCGGTGATTATGGAGGAGCGGCTGACTCAGATCGGAGCTTGGTTGAAGATTAACGGCGATGCCATCTATGGCGCCATGCCTTGGAAGGCGACGCAGCAATGGAGCGCCGGCGAAGTTCCGAAAGTCGAATATAACAAGGAATATTCGTCGGCCTATGACGTAAACAAGTTGACGGAGAAACCTGAACCAGGGAAGGCGGGCATCGAAGCCTTCTTCACAACCAAGGGCAAAGACCTGTTCGCGATTCTGCCGCACTGGTCAGGCGGCAGTCTTCTTCTGAAGGACATAACTGGCGCCAAGTCCGTAAGTCTTCTCGGGTCGACCATACCACTGAAGTTCAAAGCTTCCAAGATGGGAGTATCGATCGAGCTTCCCGATCTTCCAGAGGAACTGCGTTCCCAGCCGGCGTGGGTATTGAAGATCAGCCGTTGAGGCGGGGGAGAGAAGACGAAGGCCAGTGCCGCTTAGGTTAGAGGAGAGTTTCTACCGCGCTCGGTCCTTCCAACTTCCGCTTTTCTATTTACTCCAGTGTGGCCTTCTGGAAGACCAACCTGACTGGAGAGTCATGGCCATTCTTGAAATCGGACCGCTCGATCATCATGATCTATCTACAACCGGGCAGCCCTCAGATAGCTTCCGGTGGGGTTGTGAGTGTGACAACGAGGTTACACCAACACTCCTTCGAGACGCGATCAAGTTCCCGACTCATCGTTTTCGGAAGGTGGCTGACCGATATTCGACCGGTTCATCTTGTCTTGGATCTGCCGATACGGACGGTCGGGTCCGGGGGCTTGTTGGGGGGGAACGATGCACTTAAGTATTCAACAAAGGCTGCACGATCACTGGGATCGACAAGAGCGCCCCACTTGATCATTTTGTCTACTTCTTTTGTCCAACTCTTCTCGCTTAAGCGCTGCTGGCGAATAATGCTTGCATCATGGCACTCGGTGCAGGCCGTTTGAACTTTGGCCTGAATTTTGCCAGCTGGCAAATCGAGAGATTGCGCATGCCCAACTGCTGCCGCACTCAGGCAGAGCAGCAGAGCAACTCTCCCCGATCTAAGAGTGCACATAAATTTTTACCTGATCGATTGCGTTGTAAAGGTATCCGCTTGGGTTCCAAGCAGCAGTTTGTGGCTGGGTGCGACCTTGATCATCGGTGGCACGTGACATGATCGTATACTCTCCCGCGCTCGGAGCTTGCCAGACGTACTCCCACAACCGCCAGCAATAACGAGCTCGCTCGGCAGCCAGACGGGCTGGCCGCCAAGAGCGACCGGAGTCGACTGAAATGTCCACACCGGTGACGTTGGCCTCGCCTGCCCACGCCGCCCCGCGAATAGTTACTTCACGAGACGATGAAGAGTTATCCGTCGGTTGCGCGATCACAGATTTCACGCCTAGAGAGGTGATCGAATGGGTACTTTCCGGATTCACTTCGCCCCCCGGAACAATGATCTCGTTCGGCATGCGATACCCGGGCTTCATGAAGTTGCCTTCGTATTCTTTATCCGAGACCTTGATCTCCGTCAGCCACTTGCAGGAGGCCGCCCCGATCCATCCTGGAACCAAGGCGCGCGCGGGATAGCCATGATGCCGCGTGAGTGGAGCACCGTTCATTCGCAGCGCGATCAGAGTGTCTGCGTGCATCGCCTTCTCAATCGGTACGCTCCGAACAAAGGGGGGTACCTTGCCGGGAACCTCATCCAATCCACGAAACGTTACATGCTTGCCGCCGCTCTTTAAACCTGCACGTAGGAGAAGATCACGTAGGCGTGCGCCCTGAAAGCGTGCCGTTCCGACAGCTCCCCGCTGCCATTGCACACCTGGGACTTTTGGATTTTGGAAGGCGCGACCGTTTCCGGCACATTCAAGCGTGTTGGTAACGGTGTGCGGCGCCATTTTCCCGAGATCGACGAGACTGAGGCTGAGCTGGTTCTGTACTTCACCGCCAATGTTCAGCCTCCATTCGGCGGCCTCCCATGTGCTTGGTTCGTGCATATGATTTCGGACGAAGAAATGCGGTACCGAAGTAAGCCAACTGCCGAAGTAACTCTGAGGCATTTCCAGATCGAGAAAGCGGGCGGAACGCACGATCATCCCTGGCTCGTTCGGCACATTGACGGGCACTGCGGCGGTCGCCGAGAGAAATAAAGGATGGAAAAGTGCAATGCCAGAAAATTGCTTCAATAAACCGCGTCTTGTAAGGATCGTGGGCAATTGAGTACGCCTGAGCTCAACTCTAGCGCTAGAGCGGTCACAGATCAAGTCCCGTCCCGACGCCAGCAGGACCCCACCGAACTCGTCGCGATCATGACTGGAGGAAAGAAACGCAAGAAAAATGGGAGGAGCCCAGAATGCTACCAAAATATTTGGATAGAGGAAGGTGGATGCGCAAGTGATTTCCGCGAACGATGGGGTCGGCCAGCACTAACACCGTTGAGCGTCTCCCGCTGAAAGTGTAGCTGGTGTAGTCACGCTGATTTCGACAATCAAGCCCTGACCCTCTTGGAAAACTCCAACCCACGGCCTAGACTAGCTGCACAAATAGTCAAATCACCTGGCAGCCAGAGAGAAGGAACTGTTATGACGAAACACAATGAAATCGTTCTCGAACCCACAACACGGGCTTTTATTGACGCTCTTGCAGCGCAAGGGGGAAAACCGCTCTACACCCTGTCCTACGCGGACGCTCGCAAAGTTCTTGAAGATTTGCAAGCCATCAGCGTCAAGAAGCTTCCGGCTGATATAGAAGAGAAGGTATTTCCAGTAGGTCCGACCAGCGAAGTCCCAGTTCGCATCTATCGCCCAGCGGGCGCCCAAGGGTTGCTCCCGGTTGTGATGTATTTCCACGGCGGCGGCTGGATTCTTGGCAGCAAACACACGCACGACAGACTGGTGCGAGACCTGGTGAACGGCACGAATGCCGCCTTTGTGTTTGTGAGTTACACCCCGTCTCCGGAAGCCCAGTTTCCGGTTCCGGTCGAGCAGTGCTATGCGGCGACCAAGTATGTCGCAGAACACGGCAGAGAGTTGGGACTCGATCCAACCCGGTTGGCCGTGGCCGGAGAGAGCGTAGGGGGCTACACGACAGCGGTGGTCGCCCAGCTCTCGAAAGAGCGAAAGGGGCCGCCGATTCGTTATCAGGTCCTCATGTACCCAGTCACGGATTCGAGCATGTCTCAGCCATCGTATGAAGAGTTCGCCAGTGGTCCATGGCTGACGAGAGCCGCAATGGCATGGTTCTGGGATGCCTACGCTCCTAACAAGGAGGACCGAAAGAAGACGACAGCCTCGCCCTTGTCAGCAACGCTCGAACAGTTGAAGGGATTGCCTCCTGCACTTGTCATCGTGGACGAAAACGACATTCTTCGGGACGAGGGCGAGCAGTACGCCAGGAAGCTCATTCAAGCGGGCGTTGATGTAACACCACTACGTGTACTGGCTACTCATCACGATTACGCGCTTTTGAACGCCTTGGCGGATACACCAGCGACGAGGGTAACCGTTGAGGTCGTTTCGAAGAAGCTTTCGGAAGCACTTGGGTCGAAGAGGAGTGCGGAAGAGCCCGCGGCAGCCTGATTTCGGGACCATTGGAGGGCCCACCTGCTGGCCGATGCGTGAACTGGCCGGGGTGGGCTTGCTCTTGGGCTTGTAGCTAGAACGAAGATGCCGCCGCGCGGTCTTTTGTCCAGACCTTCACCATGCGCTCTGGCGATGACTGTTGAAGCATCGCGATTTCACTCACTGACCCCGTAGATGCGTTCGTTTCCACTTGCTTTGCAGCTCCAAGGAACTGCACCGGTCGCCGCTTCGCACAGTCCAGCAGTTTCTTTATTGCTTTGCCGAATCGAATAGCGGCTAAGCCAAAATCCACGCTAGCAGCACGTCCTCGCCCTCATTCCATCTATGCCTTCTTTGGCAATAATAGGAACCATAATCAATCCAGCGAGGGGGTCTGCCCACCACCATCCTAGTCCAGCGTTCAGCAGGAGACCCACCAGCAAAATGACCGATAGGTAGACGCAGAAATCGGTCTGCTTGGCATCCGCGTGCATAGCCGCGCTGCCAAGTTCGGTCCCCACTCTCTTCTTGGCACGGGAAAGGAGCGGCATCACAACAAGGGAAACACCGGCCAAGACAATTCCGGGGATGCTGTGTTCAGGTTGCTCTCTGCTTAGCAGGTCGGAAGCGGATTCGTAGCCGACGTATACGGCCAGAGCGACGAAGCAAGTGCCTACTACTTTCAGGCTAAGCTTCTCGTTCCGCTCCCGGCCTCGCTCATCGGCATCAACAGACATTCTCCACAGCAGCATTGTCCCGGAAGTCACCTCTATGAAACTGTCCACACCGAAACCCACCAGAGAGATGCTGCCCGCCATCGCTCCAGCGATGACAGCCACCAAGCCTTCGAGGCTATTCCACGCAATTGTGAAATATTCCAGCCGCTTTCCCCGTTCGGCAATAGTCTTTCGAGTCATGGCCACTTCAGTCATAGCCAGAGCATACCAGCGCCAGCCACGGTTGGGTCTCAGATACAGTTGCTGGCGGTAGACGAACTGCTGTGTAGCCTCAAACGGGCGTAATTGATGACATAACGACAGTCGGCCTCGCGACGACCCGAGTAGACTTTGTGGTGTCTAACCCACCAGGTGCCGCATTGCTGCTGTAGGCAAGCAATTGCACTAATAACCAGGGGAACAACTAATGACGGGATGGAGAATCTTTAGCCGCAAAGCACAAGTGCCGCAAAAGGTAACCACGGGCCGCTTCGAGATCGAACGCAACGGAAAAGTAGCCTATCTGGAATACAGCATGGCGGGAAATGTGCTCGGACTGATCCATACCGAGGTTCCCGAGGAACTGCGTGGTCTCGGTCTTGCGTCTTCGTTGGCGGAAACTGCGCTTCAGTACGCACGCGAGAACACATTGAAGGTGGACGTCATTTGCCCGTCGGTCCTCGACTACCTCGCAAAACATCCGGAGTATTCGGACCTGATCTTGCGCTGACAACGGATTCCAAGCCTAAGTGGAGCCTACCGCAACTCCAGCAGCCCCGTACTCACATGCGCGTCAATCACGGACTGACCCGGGCCTGTCCAACTCATCATCCGCCACACCCCGCCTGTGTCTCGATTGAAAGCAGGTGCGTGAATATCGCCCGCGAAGACAAAAGCTTGCACGGATTTGTACACTTCGGGATTGCCGACGTTAATCAACATTTTACCGGAGCGCAGCAGACACATCTTGTCACCGTCGATGTCCCCTATCTGGAGATCCCCGGCTAGCATCGAGACTGCGAGGCTTGCGGAGCGCGGCACTTCCACGGAAGCGGTTGCGAATTGAGGAAGGTCTTCGATTTCGATGAGAATGGGATTTCGATTCCGATCAATCTTTACGTGAGCCATTTTTGCCGATTCGGCGCTGACATTCTGGATGGTCACGCGGATGTCGTTGTCTTGCGTGCCAACGATGTTAATGTTCCCGCTGGTAGCTCGAATTTCTATTCCTTTACCGGTCTTCAAGCGGGAAACGCTGGCAACGTCGGAACTCCAAACGTAATAGGCAACTCCCAGGGCCAGGAGTCCGAGTCCGGCTGAGCCCAACATTCGCTTCAGATTCGAACTTTTCGTGGATGTTCCCAATAGGTTCTCCTGACCCGCCGAAAGTGACCAGCATTCAACAGCAGACACGGCCGCCCTGGTTCACCCGCTCATAGGTACGCAATCGGCTGCGTCTTAGTTCCGTCTTCCAAGGGAGGCTTTGCCTGTAGCGACTGTATGCTTCGAGCCTTGCGGAGTATGTGCAATACAGATCATCTTTGTCCCACTCGCTGCTCAGAGTTGTACCGTGGCCTTCGCGACGGCCTCGCAAATCCATCCGCCTCGCGTCAGGGTGCAGCGCCTGGGTTCCATTTTTTGATAAGCTCTCCTCGCGCTAGACCCTGACTCAACAAGATCAACGCACAAAGCGGACTGGAGAACCAGGCCCAATATGCTTAATCGCCGAAGCTTCATCATCGCCACTGGACTTACTGCTCTCGCCTCAACCCGCGTGCTCGGTGCAAACGACACGGTTCGCATCGGAGTCATCGGAGCTGGCGGCCGGATGCGCAATCTGCTCGATGCGGCTGACAAGGTCGGCCCTTATCAGATCGTGGCCGTGAGCGACGTCTATGCACCGCACCGCGATGCCGTCAAGGAACGGTCCAACGGCGTCGCGACTACCCACTTGGATTATCGGGAAGTGCTGGCGCAGGACATTGATGCGGTTTTTATCGCGTCCCCGGACCACTGGCATGTTCGTATGGCAGTCGATGCCCTGGCGGCGGGCAAGGACGTCTACCTGGAAAAGCCAGTCACCCACACGATTGAGGAAGGCACTGCGCTCATCCGCGCGGTTCGTTCCGGCAAGCAGATTCTGCAGTGCGGCATGCAGCAGCGCAGCTGGACCCACTTTCGCGATGCCGTCAACATGATTCAGGGAGGCAGTCTGGGGCGGGTCACGCAGGTGCGAACCTACTGGTGGCAAAACTACAACCGGGACTGGGTGGCCAAGCCCATTGACATGCAGGCGCTCGATTGGAAGCTTTGGTTAGGATCCGCTCCAGACCAACCCTTCAGCGAGGAAAAATACAACCATTGGCGCTGGTTCTGGAATTTTGGCGGCGGAGCCATGACCGATCTTTTCTCGCACTGGATCGACGTAGTCCATTGGGCCATGAAGTCTGACCAGGCACGTGAGGCGCATATGCTCGGCGACAAGTATGTTTTTGACCGGTGGGATTGTCCCGACACCATCCAGGCGGCCTTCCGTTACCCCGGATTTGATGTGGTGTACGAAGGCATGATGAGTTCCTCGGTTGATGATGGAGGCCTGGAGTTCCGCGGGACCGAAGCAACCTTGAAGATCAATCGCGGCGGCTTCTCCGTCTATCGTGAGGGCGTGCAAGACGGGCAAAATCCGGTCCTCACCGAGCACAGCTTCCGCGACGGCACCATCTCACACGTGGAAAATTTCTTCGAGTGCATCAAGTCCCGCAAGGAGCCGAATGCGTCAGTCGAGACCGGGGTCGCTGCCGCCCGTGCAGGACATCTGGGCAACCTGGCATACCACCACGGAGGCCAAAGTACATGGCCACCGAAGGCCTCCAGCTGAGCAACGGCACAGTTAGCAAATAGCATTTGCTGTTTGTCTTGAAGACCGAAGCCAGGTGCCAATTGCTAATTGCTGACTGGAGCTCTACTGTCCCTCTCCCAGCTCACGAATCCAGATATTCCGGAAGCGCACCGGGTTGCCATGGTCCTGCAGACTTAGTGGCAGCTTGTCGGGCGTCAGCTTGTAAGGAGGCCGCACGTGGTGGCCAGTTGGGCCTGACAGTTCCACGTTGTCCTGCACCAGCACTCCATTGTGCAACACTGTCACCCGCGCCGGGCGCAGCACTTTGCCATCTTTATCGAAACGCGGGCCGTGGAAAATAATGTCATACGCCTGCCACTGTCCCGGTGCCCGTGAGGCATTCACCTGCGGGGGAAATTGAGCGTACACCGCCGAGGCTTGGCCATCGGCGTAGGTTTTGCTCTGATACGAATCCAGCACCTGGATCTCGTAGAGCCCCATCAAAAACACCCCACTGTTGCCGCGTCCCTGGTCCTCCCCCACCGGAGGCACAGGCTCCGCGAACTCCACCTGCAATTGGCAGTCACCGAAAGCTTGGCGCGTGTGGATGCCTCCGCTGTGGGGCACCACTTCCATATATCCGTCCGTTACTTTCCACTTGGCCGGCTGTCCATCTTCGGTCGTCCACTGGGAAAGATCCTTGCCATCGAACAGGACAATGGCGTCGGACGGAGGACGCCCCGGCATATCCTGGGTGCTCGCCGTTCCCGGCACAATCACCGGGGGCAACGGACGGTCCGGATCGTTTGGCTTCCAGCGCGAATCTACCTGCGCCATGGACAACTGGGCAATGCAAGCGGCGAACGCTAGTGCGGAGAAAATCGCTCTCATCGGCAGCACCTCGCTGCCCAAGATACACGAGATCCCAGAACCACGATGGACTCGTGCTGGGGCAAGACTCCGGAAGCGGTCGAATTCCGATCGGTATGAAGGACGGGCGTCCCGCCCGTCCTCCATTCTCTGTTGTCCTCCCTGCCTATCGTCCACTAGCCGATCAAGCTTCCATGGTCACGGTCGCGTCCTCGGGATAACCCTTCAGGCCAAACTCGGGAATATCCAGACCTTCGAGTTCCACTTCCGGAGCTACCCGCATGCTCTTGACCTTATTCACTAACGCGAAGACTACGTAGGTCGCGCCAAATGCCCAGACTACGCAAATGGTGGCGCCCATCAGCTGGGTGAGGAACTGTCGCGAGTCCCCGTGAAACAAGCCGGTAACGCCCTGGCCCGCGTGTCCCAAATAGGATGATGCGCCGACACCGTTCCAGCCTGCGCCGTAGGTGCCATCGGCAAAGAGCCCGACGCAAACCGCACCCAGCCAGCCACAGTAGCCGTGCACCGAAATAGCTCCGCAAGGATCGTCAATTTTGACCACTCGATCATTGAAGAGAACACCCAAACAAACCAATACGCCAGCCAGAATACCGATGATCACGGCGGCGTTCGGAGAGACGAAGGCGCACGGAGCGGTGATGGCAACCAGGCCAGCTAGCATCCCGTTGCAGGCCATGGTGATGTCAGGTTTGCCGAACATGAAGTACCAGAGGAACATTGCGGACGCCGATCCCGCCACTGCTGCGAGGTTGGTATTCACCGCGATGACCGAGATGCGAAAGTCGGAAGCCCCGAGCGTTGAGCCGGGATTGAAGCCCATCCATCCAAACAGGAGAATGAAAGTTCCGCTGACCACGTAGACCAGGTTGTGCGCCGGAAAGACTTTCACTTTTCCGTCGGGCCCATACTTGCCCAGACGCGGGCCCAGCACCACAGACAGGGCCATGGCGGCAAACCCTCCCACGGCGTGGACCACCGTCGAGCCGGCGAAGTCCACGTAGCCGTGTCCAAGATTCATGGTCGTGCCGATCTGCGACAGCCAGCCACCACCCCAAACCCAGCAACCGAAAACAGGATAGAGAATCCCTCCGATGAACACTTCGCAGAGCAGAAACGACCAGAAGCTGATCCGCTCGCAAATCGCGCCGACAATGATGTAACCGGCGGTCTCCATGAAAACAACTTCAAACAGCGTCAGGCAGAGACTGCCCGCATCGTAGGCGGGGCCGGAAAGGAAAAAGCCCCTTCCTCCCAAGAATCCCCATAGACCGTGGCCCAGCAGAAAGTGATTGAGGGTGGGAGTGCCGCCAAGATTTGCCGGTGCAGCATTGATGGCCACGGCGCCAAACTGAAAGGCGTATCCCACGGCGTAGTATGCGAGGAAAGCAAAAACGTACGCCGCAAAGTTCAGCATCATCAGGTGAGCGGCGTTTTTCTTGCGAACCAATCCGCAGGTCAGCAAGGCAAAGCCGGCCTGCATGAATAGCACCAGGTATCCGGTAAGCAGGGTCCAGGAGAAGTTCGTAGCTATCCGAACATGGCCCACGTTGTCGGCCAGCTTCCCGGCCAGCGGTTCTTTCGCCAGCTGGGCCTGGAAATCATCGTAGTCTTTCTTTTTCTGGGCATAGTCCGGCGCGCTCGGATCAGGCGGCGCAGGCACTGCGAACGGATTGCCCGCCGCATCGGTGGTTGTGGTTCGATCTCCGGTTGCCGTGCCCGAGGGATCGGGCGCGGGTTCGTCCGCGAAACAGGGGGTTAGCAGACCGCCCAGCACTACGGTGGCAAGAAGTAGCACCGCATAGCGCGAAAATAGCGACCATCGCAGCCGCCTCACCGCAGCCTGTGCGGTGGCTCCCGCTTTTCCGTGTTCCATCTCTTCCTCCTGATAGGTTTTTCCCCTGGCCCAGCGAAAATTCTCAGTACTGCTTATGTCGAAAGAGTGCGGGTATGCTCGAAATAACGGATGTTGCGGTATGAACTACAGTGCTGCCTTGTCGATTTCCCCGGTGCGTATTCGCACCACTTCGTCGATGGGAGTGACGAAAATCTTTCCATCGCCAATTCTTCCGGTGCGCGCACCGCCCACGATGGCCTCCAGAATCCCCTCCACCTGGTCTTCGTGGGCCACAATGGTCAGCATCAGCTTGGGATGAAAGTCGACTTTGTACTCGCATCCCCGGTAAAACTCAGAGTGGCCCTTCTGCCGCCCGAAACCGATCACTTCCGTGAGCGTGAGCCCTTCCACACCAATGTTGGTAAGGCGCTCCCGCACCTCGTCCAGACTCCCCTGCCGGATGACGGCATCGATCCGTTTCATTGCGGTTCCTTCCTGGCCCCGACGCCACTCTCTTGGGCCATGATTTGAAATTGATCCGCATAAAAAGTGCGTAAGAAAGTCGTAAAAAAACCGTAAAGAGAATGGCGAGAAGCTAGTTAAGGACCAGCCAGCGAAAGGAGAAACATGCCCTGGATTAGGACTGCCAATCGTGACTTGGCGGCTTCGGAAAGCGCCGCGTAATGAGAGGAGGTACGACCCATTGATCACCCGGACCGGTGACTATAGTCATCTTGTCCGGAATGACTTCCTGCTTCATCTTGTAGAGGCGTCACCAAGACTTCGCGGGAAATATTTCTATCCCTATGAGCGACCCCAAGTATTCCGGCACAGGCGCGGATTGGACGCAACTTCTGACCGATCCCGCCCTGGTGAGCCATCTCGGAGAGTTGCTACAGGTTTATCGCGATACTCCGCCCGAGCAGCGCGACCAGGCTCTACTCGAGGCAATGCGCAACATCAAAAGTGGTACCGGAAAGGCTGTTCCTTTGGCCAAAGCCGCTGCTGCTGCCCCAGCGCAGCCGGCCGCAACCGCGCAACCTGCGCCCGCCGTTCCGATTGAAACCAGCCCGGCAGCAAGCCCACCATTTGAACCGGACATTTTTACTCCCACATGGGGGCAGGATCGCCGTCGCCATGCCCGCCTGAGGTGTTTCGTCGCGGTCGAGCTGCGTTTGGGTGACTCGGGGGTCCCTATCTGGGGAAATTTGTCCAATACCAGCATTGGCGGATGCTTCGTCGAGACTGCCACACCGGTGCCTTCCGGTGTAAGCGTTGAAATCGGTCTTTGGCTGGCTAACGGAAAGATCTGGATCAAAGGACTGATCCTCACCGGGATTGTCATCAAGAGCAGTCCCTCCTTCGGCGTCCGCATCAAGTTTTCGGAACTCGAAGCCGCTGAACGCGAAAACCTGCGACACTTCCTCAAGTTTGTCGAGAGTACTACGAAGGGTTACGCGAGCGAGCACGGCTACCTCGCCCAGTTGAAGCGCTAGATAACCGACTACCTTTAAACATCTGCAACCACAAGACATCCAGATAGCGCTGTCACGCTCGCCATCAGGTCCATTGCCATCCTAAGCTTAGCCAAAGCACGCCTGCTCTGTGGCGGTGAACTGTCGTGGATAATCCGGCAAGCAAGGTTTGAGAGAAGTTGGTAGACTGCATCCGACAGAACGGAGTTTCGGTTTCTTAAGCGGTTATTAAGGAATCGTGCACCTTCCACGTATGTTGGCGAAGGCGTAACCTCCCAAAGCGGAGACTCATTCATGGTAGCGACCGAGCAGACTTTAGCGACCGGCAAGCAACTGGATTTGTTGTCCATCAACACCATACGCACCCTGGCGATCGACGGCGTACAGCAGGCGAACTCCGGACATCCGGGCGCGCCCATGGGCTTGGCGCCCGTAACCTACAGTCTCTGGCAGCAATTCCTGCGCTACGATCCTGAAAATCCGACGTGGCCCAATCGCGACCGCTTTATCCTCTCGAATGGCCACGCCTCCATGTTGTTGTACGCCATGCTGTATCTGTCGCAGGTACGCGGCGTGAATCCTGAAGGCGAGCGCCTCGGCGACCTCGCAGTCTCAATGGATGACCTCAAGCACTTTCGCCAACTCGACAGCAAGACTCCTGGACATCCCGAATATCGCTGGACTGCGGGCGTGGAAACTACCACCGGACCACTGGGGCAGGGTGTGGGAAACAGCGTCGGTATGGCGATTGCCGGCAAGTGGTTGGCAGCGCATTTCAACCAACCCGATTTTGAGATTTTTGACTTCAACGTGTACACGCTGTGCGGCGATGGCGACTTGATGGAAGGCGTCGGCAGCGAGGCCGCGTCGCTGGCCGGCCATCTGAAGCTTTCCAATCTTTGCTGGATCTACGACGAGAACCACGTCACGCTGGACGGCTTGGCGAACGTGTCCTTCACCGAAGATGTAGGCAAGCGCTTCGAAGGCTACGGCTGGAACGTGGAGCATGTCACGGACGCGAACGACGTGGACATGCTGGCCAAGGCTTACAGCGGCTTCCTGAACACCAAAGACCGTCCCACTCTGATCCGCGTGAACAGCCACATAGGCTACGGATCGCCGCACAAGCAGGACACCAGCGCCGCCCACGGCGAGCCTCTGGGAGAAGAAGAAGTCAAGCTGGTGAAGAAGGCTTACGGCTGGCCCGAGGACGCTAAGTTCCTGGTTCCCGACGGAGTATTGGACAATTTCAAAAACGGAATTGGCAAGCGTGGGGGTGAGTTACGGCAGAAGTGGGACACGCTGTTCGCCGACTACGGAAAAAAATATCCCGACTTGGCGAAGCAGGTCACCCAGATGCAACGCCGCGAATTGCCCGACGGATGGGACAAGAAGCTTCCCACCTTCCCGGCAGACGCAAAGGGCATGGCCACGCGCGAAAGTTCAGGAAACGTCCTGAACGCGGTTGCAGAGAATGTTCCCTGGATGGTGGGCGGCTCGGCTGACTTGGCCGGTTCCGACCGGACGAGGTTGAAGTTCGCCGGTGCCGGAGATTTCCAGCCCGGAAGCTATGGCGGGCGCAATTTGCATTTCGGTGTCCGCGAGCACGGCATGGCGGCGGCCCTGAACGGCATGGCAGTCTCGAAGATCCGGCCGTTCGGTGGCACGTTCTTCAATTTCAGCGACTACAACAAGCCGTCAATCCGTCTGGCCGCGTTGATGGAGATTCCCACGATCTTTATCTTTACCCACGATTCGATTGGCCTGGGTGAAGACGGCCCCACTCACCAACCCATCGAACAATTGGCGGGGTTGCGTGCCATGCCGGGGCTCATGCTAATGCGCCCGGGCGACGCCAACGAAGTCGTCGAAGCCTGGAAAGTGATCATGAAGTTGCAGCATGAGCCTGCTCTTCTGGTACTAAGCCGGCAGGCCGTTCCCACCTTCGACCGCACGAAATATGCCCCCGCGTCAGGTGTCGCTCAAGGCGGGTACATCCTGGCGGATGCGCCGGACGGCAAGCCGGAAGTTATTTTGATGGGCACTGGCACGGAAGTTTCTCTTTGCGTGAGCGCCTACGAACAACTCAAGGCCGAGGGAGTAAAGGCCCGGGTTGTAAGCATCCCTTCGTGGAACCTTTTTAACCAGCAGAGCGACGCGTACAAAGCCAAGGTTCTGCCGCCCGATGTCAAAGCGCGGGTTGCGGTGGAGCAGGCCTCAACCTTTGGATGGTCGCAATATGTGGGGCCCAGCGGCATCGTGATAGGAATGCACCGATTCGGCGCATCGGCGCCCATCAAAGAATTGCAGAAGAAGTTCGGGTTCACCACCGAGAACGTTGTCGCGATGGCCCGAAAAGCCATGGGAAAATAGTGCAGTCATCGGTCGTCAGTCGTCAGCCAAAACACTTAGCGAAGGTTTTGCTGAAGACCGACGACCGACGACCGACGACTGAAAAAAGACGACTAAGAAAAGAGGTATTTATGCAGCCAGTAGGAGTTCTCGACACCGCCAAAGCTACCAATCCCTTGAAAGACCTTCTCAAGTTCGGCCAGTCGGTTTGGTTGGACTACATCCGCCGCGACCTGCTTACCAGCGGCGAGCTGAAGCGCCTGATTGAGGAAGATGGACTTCGGGGCATGACGTCCAACCCGACGATTTTCGAAAAGGCGATTACAGGGGGGAAGCTGTACGACGATTTGCTGAACTCCTTGAAATCGAGGACCGATCTCGATGCCAAGGGACGCTTCGAGATTCTCGCCATCCGTGACATCCAGGATGCCGCCGATATTCTCCGGCCGGTATACGACGGCTCGAAGCGGCGCGACGGATACGTCAGCCTCGAAGTATCGCCCTACCTCGCGCGCGACACCAAGGGCTCGCTCGAAGAAGCGCGAAGGCTGTGGAAGGCTGTCGGGCGCGAGAACATAATGATCAAGATTCCTGGCACCGCCGAGGGCCTCCCTGCAATTCAGCAGGCCCTGAGCGAAGGCATTAACATCAATATAACCTTGCTCTTCGCTCAAGAGGTTTACGTGAAAGTGGCGGAAGCCTATATCGCCGGCCTGGAACAATTCGCCAAGAATGGTGGCGACGTGAGCCGCATGGCCAGCGTGGCCAGTTTCTTCATCAGCCGCATTGACTCCGCAGTGGATGCCATCATCGACGCCAAACTTAAAGCCTCCAAAGATGCGCGCGAGCAGGAGCTCCTGAAGAGCATCCAGGGAAAAGTGGCGATTGCGAATGGCAAGCAGACCTACGAGAAATATCAGGAAATCTTCGGCACCGATCGCTGGAAGGCGCTGGCTGCCAAGGGGGCGCAGACGCAGCGCGTGCTCTGGGCCAGCACCAGCACCAAAAACCCGGCCTATCGCGATGTGCTGTACGTGGAAGAACTGATCGGGCCAGACACGGTAGACACCATTCCGCCAGCCACTCTTGACGCCTTCCGCGATCACGGGAAGCCGCGCCAAAGCCTCACGGAAGATCTTGCGTCGGCCCATAAGACGATGGCAGCCGCGCCTAAGGTTGGTATTTCCATGAAGGAAGTGACGGACAAGCTGACGGACGATGGAGTCCGCAGCTTCTCCGAGGCTTTCGACAAACTGCTCGCGGCAGTAGAACAGAGCTCGAAATCCAAATGAGCCCCAAAGTCAGCGTTCAGACCTACAAACTTCCCGCGGCCCTGGCGGCCGCGGTCAAGACCAACCTCGAAGATTGGCGCGCCGGCGACAAAGTACGCCGTCTGTGGAAGCACGACGCTTCCCTCTGGACCGGGGCCGATGAAGCCAATTGGTTGGGCTGGCTGGACGTTACCGCCGACCAGATCGCCCACAGCGACAAGGCGCGCGCCGCGGCCGCGGAGGTAAAGAAAGAAAACTTCACGGACATCCTCCTCCTGGGCATGGGCGGGTCAAGTTTATGCCCCGACGTGCTCCGCGTGACCTTCGGCAAAATTGCAGGGTTCCCGCAACTGCACGTGCTCGATTCCACCGATCCGGCCCAGGTCAAAGCTTTTGAGAACCAAGTCGATCTGGCCAAGACTTTGTTCATCGTCTCCAGCAAGTCCGGAACGACCCTCGAACCCAATATCTTCAAGCAGTACTTCTTCGAGCGCGTCAAGCAAACCATTGGTGCGGACAAAGCCGGTAGCCGCTTCATCGCCGTCACCGATCCTGGGTCGAAGATGCAGAAGGTCGCGGAGGCTGATCACTTCCGCCATATTTTCCCCGGCTTGCCTAGCATCGGCGGCCGCTACTCCGCGCTCTCGAATTTTGGCGTGGTGCCCGCAGCCCTCATGGGTCTGGATATGACCCGTTTTCTCGGCCGCACGCAGGAAATGGTCGAGGCTTGCGGAGCGAACGCTCCTGCGGATCAGAATCCGGGCGTTGAGCTGGGAATCATCCTGGGGACCGCAGCCCGCAATGGACGCGACAAGGTAACGATCATCGCCTCACCCGGTATCTCTGCCCTGGGCGCGTGGCTTGAGCAGTTGATGGCTGAATCCACCGGCAAGCAGGGCAAGGGCATAGTCCCGATCGACCTCGAGGACATCGGACCGCCTGAGGTTTACGGTAACGATCGCGTGTTCGCCTACGTACGGCTGGAAACCGCGCCGGACAAGGCCCAGGACGCCAAGGTAGCTGCGCTGGAGGCGGCCGGGCATCCCGTGATTCGCATCCCGCTCGGCGATACCTACGATTTGGGGCAGGAATTCTTCCGCTGGGAGATCGCTACCGCCGTGGCCGGGTCGGTCATCGGAATCAACGCCTTCAACCAACCCGATGTTGAAGCCAGCAAGATTGCGACCCGCAACCTCACCGAGGAATACGAAAAGACCGGTTCCCTGCCGGCGGAGAAACCGGTTCTCGAAGACAACGGCATCAAGTTATTCACCGATCCGGTGAATGCCGATGCGCTGGCAAAGTCCGCAGGCCGCGACCAGACGCTGGCTGGATATCTCCGCGCCCATCTCAAACGCGTGGGTGCCGGAGATTATTTTGCTCTGCTGGCTTACATCGAGATGAATACGGAACACGAGAAGCTTCTGCAGAAATTGCGCCAGGTGTTACGTGATAAGAAGCGCGTGGCCACCTGTCTGGAATTTGGTCCGCGATTCCTGCACTCTACGGGTCAGGCTTACAAAGGTGGACCAAACAGCGGAGTGTTTCTCCAGGTCACCTGCGACGATGCCGCGGATCTGCCCGTCCCCGGACAGACGTACACCTTTGGCGTGGTCAAAGCGGCGCAGGCCCGGGGGGACTTCCAGGTCCTTGCGGCGCGTGGCCGCCGCGCCTTGCGCGTCCATCTGGGCAAAGATCTGGCAGCGGGTCTCGCCCGTTTGTCGGCTGCGTTTCATCAAGCCCTAACCTGAATTCCAACCCGGCATACTACACTGGTTTAAGCTATAACTACCAAAAGCAGTAGCGGTGTTTATAGAAACGATTTAATATTGGCTAAGGAGCGTGTTTTCGCGATGCGCCACCAGCATCGCGGTCCCCTTCGAGCCGGGAACGGTTAGCGTACATATGGCCCAGAGCGAAGCAATGCCCGCAATACAGCAGCCAAGGATTGGCAAGGTAGCCGACCCTTGCACCATGGTGATTTTTGGCGCCAGTGGCGATCTGACCCGCCGCAAGCTGATTCCAGCTCTCTACAACCTGGCGAAAAACGACCTGTTGTCGCGGGAATTCGCGGTGATTGGCGTAGCGCGCTCCCCCATGTCGGACGAGGAATTCCGCAAGAAAGTCTCGGAAGACATCAAGAAATTCGCCACTGACAAAGTGGATCCCGATATCTGGGAGTGGTTCGTTCGCCGCCTGCACTATCAAAGTGGAGACATGGGCGACAAAAACCTTTATCTCCAAGTGAAGGATTCGCTCGAAAAGGTCGACCAGGAGCACTCGACCTACGGCAATCACATGTACTACCTGGCGACGGCGGCTGATTTTTTCGGCCCCGGCGTGGAGCACCTCGCCGAAGTTGGGTTGATGCAGGAAGACAAACAGCATTGGCGGCGCGTGGTCATCGAAAAACCTTTTGGGCACGATCTCGAGTCCGCCAGGTTGCTGAACGAGCAGCTGCTGCGGGTGGCCAGCGAAAAGCAGATCTATCGCATTGATCACTATCTGGGAAAGGAAACCGTACAAAATATTCTGGCGCTGCGCTTCGCCAACGGAATCTTCGAGCCCGTCTGGAACCGGCGCTACATTGATCACATCCAGATTTCCGTGGCCGAAACCGTAGGTGTAGAGAAGCGCGGCGGTTACTACGACAAAGCCGGTGCGCTGCGGGACATGGTGCCCAACCACATCATGCAGCTCATCAGCCTCACCGCGATGGAACCGCCCGTGTCCTTCCGTGCCGATTCTGTTCGCGACGAACAGGCCAAGATTCTGCATGCCATCCAGCCCATGAGTTCCGAAGATGTACTTGTCAGGACCGTGCGCGGCCAGTACGGCGAGGGCATTGTGGACGGTGAACGTGCACCTGCTTATCGCGGTGAAGCCGGCGTACCTCCGGATTCCAAGACCGAAACGTTTGTCGCCATGAAGCTGCTGATTGATAACTGGCGCTGGGCCGACGTTCCCTTCTACCTGCGCACCGGCAAACACCTGCCCAGCCGTAGCACCAGCATCGTCATCCAATTTCGGCGCGCGCCGTTTGTGCTGTTCCGTGACACGCCGGTAGAAAATCTGATGCCGAACCAACTGGTGCTCAATATCCAGCCACAAGAAGGTATTTCCCTCCGCTTCGCCGCCAAGGAGCCTGGGCCCGCCATGCGACTGGGCGCGGTGAACATGAGCTTCGAATACAACGACTATTTCAAAGCAGTTGCCAGCACGGGTTATGAGCGACTGCTGCACGATTGCATGATCGGCGACGCCACCTTGTTCCAGCGCGCGGACATGGTCGAAGCCGGGTGGTGCGTGGTCAGCCCGGTGCTGGACGTCTGGAAAGCGTTACCGGCACGCAATTTTCCCAACTATGCCGCCGGCACCTGGGGCCCTAAAGAGGCTGAAGATCTGCTGGAACGCGATGGCCGTCACTGGAGGGATTTCGAGAAATGATTCTGGCAGGCGACATTGGAGGTACCCACGCTCGACTGGCATTTTTCGATGCCATGGACGGCCGCTTCAGCCTGGTTTCCGCTTCCATCTTTCCCAGCCGCGACTACTCCGGCCTCGAGGAAATCGTTGCCAAGTTCGTGGATTCGTCAAAGCTGAACCCGGACACGGCCTGCTTTGGCATTGCCGGTCCGGTGCGCAACGGACGCGTGGAGGCTTCCAACCTGCCGTGGATCATCGAATCCAAGCGTCTGGCCAAAGAGCTCAAAATCAAAAAAGCATTTTTGATTAATGATCTCGAAGCTAATGCCTGGGGTATTCCCGCTCTCGACGCCAAGGACGTGGTCTCGCTCAACCAGGTCAAGGAACAGCCGGTAGGAAACCAGGCCGTGATCGCCGCCGGTACCGGGCTGGGGCAAGCCGGAATGTACTGGGACGGCTCGAAGTACCACGTGTTCGCCTGCGAGGGCGGGCATGCGGATTTTGCCCCGCGCAACCAACTGGAAGTGGAACTCTTCAATTATCTTCATGTCCGCTTCGGTCACGTCAGTTACGAGCGAATCGTGTCCGGTCCGGGTCTGGTCAATGTTTTCAGCTTTCTCCGCGACACCGGACGTGGCACGCCTCCGCCATGGCTCATCGAGGAAATGTCCCAGTCCGATCCGGCGGCGGCAATCTCTCGCGCCGGCATCGACGGCAAGTGCGGCCTATGCGAACACGCCCTGGACTTGTTTGTCTCGATCTACGGGGCCGAAGCTGGTAATCTGGCGCTCAAGATTATGGCCACTGGAGGGATTTATCTGGGCGGCGGGATCGCCCCCAAAATGTTGGCCAAACTCTCCGGGCCTTTGTTCATGCAGGCCTTCACCGGCAAAGGTCGGATGCAAGCTCTGCTGGAGTCGATGCCGGTCAAGGTGATCACCAACGACCGGATCGCGCTGCTGGGCGCCGCGCGCTGCGCGCTGGTCAAGAGTGCCGCGATGCTAGAGATTCAACATGCCGACGCAACCTGAAATTCGAATTCTGAAAACTGCCACGGATTTGTTTGCGGCTGCGGCGGCCGAATTCGCGGCCCAGGCCTCCGCGGCGGTGGGGGCCAAAGGCAGATTCACCTTGGCTCTCTCCGGTGGATCGACGCCCAGGACCCTATACTCCCTGCTGGCCACCAAGCCCGGCATCGCATGGGACAAGATTTGTATTTTCTGGGGCGACGAGCGCCACGTGCCTCCCGACCATCCGGAGAGCAATTACCGCATGGCCAATGAGGCACTGTTGTCCAAGGTCCCGGTGCGTCCGGAAAATGTTTCTCGCATTTGTGCCGAGGAAAAAGATGCTGCCGCGGCGGCCCTGCAATATGAGCAGACCCTCAAGGATTTTTTTCACTTATCTCCAGGCGAATTTCCGCAGTTCGATCTGATTTTCCTGGGCGTCGGACCCGACGGACACACCGCTTCCCTCTTTCCCGGCACATCGGCGCTGAACGAAACGAAGCGTCTCGTAGTCGCCAACTGGGTGCCCAAATTCAACACTTACCGCATCACGTTCACTTTTCCGGTCCTGAATGCCGCGGCGTGTGTGATCTTTCTGCTGAGTGGAGCCGACAAAGCGGCAACCCTCCGGGAAGTACTGGAGAACAAGAGCGCGGACCTGCCGTCGCAAAAGGTGTGCCCGGTCAACGGCAAACTAATCTGGATGGTGGATGAGCCCGCAGCAAGAACCCTGTCCCGCCCTCAACGCCTTTAGTTGCGTCGTTTTCGCATAAAGGCCGCCGTCCGCACGGGAATTACAACTCATGTTGATTAAAGAACTCTGGCGTTATCCAGTGAAGTCCATGGCCGGCGAACAACTGGATGCCGCCGACATTACCGAGCACGGCATCGCCGGCGACCGGATCATCCAAGTACGAAACGCCAGGGGGCGAATCTTCTCGGCGCGAACCAGGCCCGACCTTCTGCGGCATAAAGCGGAGGTGAAGGAGAATGGCGAGGTGCTGGTGGATGGGCGTCCCTGGGATGCAAAGGACGTCGCTCTCGATATCGAGAAGGCAGCTGGCGCGGGAACCCGCCTCGTCCGCAGCGACGCGGATGACCGTTTCGATGTGCTTCCCCTCCTGGTCATGACGGACGGGGCGTTTGCCGCGGTAGGCTACGACAGGCGGCGCTTTCGCCCCAACCTGGTCCTCGGGGGCGTTGAAGAACTCGCCGAGCGCCAATGGGAGGGGGCGCGGTTGCGCATCGGCAATGTCATCATCGGCATGGACGATCTCCGCGCTCGCTGCATCATGACGACCTTCGACCCCGATTCGGGTAATCAGGATCTGAACGTGTTGCGTCGCGTACAAAGGGAGTTCGGCGGCGTACTGGGACTCAACAGCTACATCATAACTCCGGGCCGCATCGCGGTTGGCAACCCGGTCGAACTAATCCCGCGAACATGAGCCAGGTCGGCGATGCCGTCTTTCTGGGAGTCGACCTGGGCTGGTATGGCAAGCCGAGCGGCCTGGCCTCGATCGGAATCAGCCGTGAGGATCTGCATCTCCGAAACCTGAGCCGGTTGGAAGATTCTGACGAGATTCTGCGTTGGATCCAAATGGAGGCCGGAGACGGCAGCGCGGTGGTCGCGGTGGACGCTCCGCTGGTCATCCGCAACCGCACCGGTATCCGCGACGCCGAACGTGCAATGAACCAGGAATTTCGCCGCTTCCACGCCGGGTGCCACGCCGCCAATCTCGGCCGCCCTTTTGCCCAAAAGGTTCTGTCGTTCAGTCAGAAGCTCTCAGACTTGGGCTTCGGCCACGGCGCGGAGATGAACGCCCGGGAGAAGGGTCGATTTCAAATCGAAGTACATCCCCACGCTGCGACGGTCAATCTTTTCAATTTGCCCAGGATTGTGAAGTACAAGCGCGGCCGGCGCGCATCTCGTGCAAGAGAACTGCGCCGCTTGCGCAGGCTGATGCTCTCGCGACTCCCGCTGCTTCATCCTGCATTGTCGTTGCATTTGCCTGCCATACCCAACACTGGCAAGCTGAAGCCCGTCGAAGACCAGATCGATGCCGTGCTGTGCTCATATATCGCCGCCCACTGGTGGTTCTGGGGAATCCGCCGAAATCGCGTGTATGGCTGTGGTGACACGGGTTACGTCGTGGTGCCCGAGCGCAAGAGTTCTATCATTACGCCAAGCGAAAGACTCTGATCTCTACGGGAACAATCGGACTTCTCTCGATTCGTATCGAGCCGTTGATCGGAGAAATATGCAATCGTTGCCGGCTGCTGGATTCACTTTAGAGGTGTTCCGCCCTGGTTTGTAGTTGTAGCGTGGAGTCGATCTTCCATTTGTCGCGCTTCTCTATCGCGGTGCAAACCGTGCAATGCCGAAGCATAACCGCCCATTGTTTCTGCTACCGCCGGGTCCGATTCACCGAACGCCTTTATCCGGATTGCCAATGCTCGTTGATAAACCTTCTGCGCGTCGTCATATCTTCTGCTCAGCAGATACAATAATCCGAGATTGTTCAGGTCTGTCCCCACTTCCGGGCTCTCTGGACCGAACCACTTTTCATCCAAAGCAATCGCACGCAAGAACAACGGTTCGGCCTTCTGTCGTTTCGTGTCTAATTCGTAGATGGCGGCGAGATTATTGAGGTCAGGTGCGAGATCAGCACTGTCGGGGCCCAGAATTTTTTCCCACAGCGGAATGGCCTGTTCGTAGAGTGCCGCCGCTTCCTGCGGTTTTTTCTCCTGTCTTTCCAGTTCCGCCAGGTTGTCGGCTGGCCGCCACATCGCGGTGTTCGGGACCGAAGACGGACTTTCTGATCTCGAGCACTCGATACAACAAGGGCTCAGCGGTATCAAACTCTCGCCTGGCTTCACAGGTCAAAGCCAAGTTTTTGAGTGCATTCGCATAATCGGGATGCCCGCCCCCAAGTGTTTTTCCATAAATGCTGACCGCGTCACGGAATGCCGACTCGGATTCCGTTACACGGTCCGTCTTCCGGTACAAGATGCCCAGAGCCTGCAACGACTCAGCTACGCCGGGGGTCTCCGCACCCGCTTTCTTACGATCGGCTAGAGCTTCCATCAGAAGTGGCTCGGCTTTGTCGAACGCTCCGGTAGCGGTATATACCTCTCCCAAATCGTTCTTGCTCTGGGCAACGTCCGTGCTGTCTGCAGGCAGAAGGTTCTGCCTCATCACCAATGATTTCACCAAAAGCCCTTCAGCGTGGACATAGTCATTCAAGCTCTTGTATAGCTCGCCTTCTCCGTCGAGCGTGTCAGCGAGTTCCTTCGATTCCGGACCGTAAAGTTGCACATAGATCTGCAGCGCTCGTTCGTACAGAGACAGGGCATCGGAGTATTTGCCCTCCGCCCGATATACTTGGGCCAAGTCAAAAACACTGCGCGGAAGTCGCGCGTCCTTCGAAGAAAAGGTCTCGGCAAGTCCTTTGTTAGCCAGCAGGAATTTTTCGGCTTCAGGAAAATGCGCCAGCTTCGAGGCCTTCGCCGCCGCGTCCTGGTTGGCTTTCCAGGTCTCCAGATTTGAAGCATTCGCCGGGCTGCGAAGGGCAATGAGGAGCAACAGAACGGAAAGGTGGCGGACTAGCGGGGCTCTGGCCATGCTGAATTTCACTGAACCTCGATGGATACTATCCGCCCCACTCCAATACCTGTTTCCCGATAATTAAGCGCGACCTTCTGTTTGCTCCACGCGCACGAAAACGCTTCCGCTCCGATCAGCAACACATGCTTGCTGTCCGATACCTGCATCGTCCAGCTCCGTCCGTCCGAAATAACCGTCAGCGTAGCCGCGGGCGGCGAGGAGCAGTCGACGCTCACGATTGTGCCTTTAAGATAGCGGGACGGAGTTCGATTCGTAATCTCTCCCACTCCCTCTGGGGCCGCCGGGCTCCTCTCCGTCCTTGTCGTGGCGCCAGCCGGCTCTGCCCCATCGGGCCCAACTCCGGGACCCGCTGCCTGCTGTTCGCGCATCGCCGCCTTGAATTGCAAAGCTTGCTGAAGCGTTTCTCCGGCCCTGGCCGCCACTTCCGGGCTGCCCGCCCTGGCTAGCCCCTCCAAGACTGCGATTGCCGGATCCGTCTGCCGGTTGTTCAGATACATCTGCGCCAGATTGAACTGGTAACGTTGGTTTCGAGGACTGAGAGACACCGCCTTCTGCATGCTGAGGAGTCCCTTGGCCGGATCTCCTGCTGACATCTGGGCAAACGCCAGCAAACTGTATGGATCGGCAAAATTAGGATCGAGTGCAATCGCAGTATCGAGGTGTTTGATCATTTCCGCCAAATCGGAGTGGTCGCTCAATGCGCCTTCGCGGCTCATCATGAGGGCGGAGTAATAATGTACGCGTGGGTCCTTGGGATCGGCCTGCGCCGCCCGCTTAAAGTAGTTTGCGGCCTGGCTGAAATTCTTCTGCTGCAGATAGGCATATCCCAGACCGCGGCAAGCCGCCGCGTTATCGGGATTGGTCTTCAGGATCTCCTGAAATTCCGCGATCGCCTTCTCGTGGTAATCGGGCGAGTGCAAATGAATATCGGCCAACACAGCACTGCTATCAGCCAGGTCAAGCGGTCGCACCACGTACTCGCTGCTGACAATGTTCGCAGGCGTCGGCATCGGAAAGTACTTATAGTGTCCGCTGCTCACGTAGTTACGCAACATCTTGTCGAAATCGGCCGCACTCATTCCCAGACTCTGCTGAATGGCCTCTTCGACCGGGACATTCTGATCGAGCTTCAGCGCGAAATATTGGGACAGCCGGGGAATCAGGCTGTTGTCATAGAGATAATGCACCACAATGCTTGATTCGGCGTAGAAGATGGAGCGATGGCTTCCGCTCTCGTTATAAGTCGGAGAATTCTGCCGTACCCGGAAAAGATCGCTGACTTTCATCATGCTGTTCTGCTGCAGCATCAGGTACTCATAGTCCGGGATCTTGCCCACTCGGGCCTCTTTGCTGTCGACCTCGATGCTGGAGAAGTACTCGGCAAACCCTTCTTCAAACCACGGATCCACTCTCGCGGTCAGCACGCCGTTCATGAGTTGGTGGGCGTATTCGTGGAAGACCACAACCCAGGGATTCTCAGCCGACATGTCCAGCATGATGAAGCTGCGGTCTTCTCCGCCCTGGAACAGCCCGGCCAGCTGCACTGGCTTTCCGTTCCACAGGGGCGCAACTTGTCTAAGCTCCTTGGAATTGCGGAAGGCAACAATCTGCAGCGGCACGGGAATATTCACGTTCGCCTTCGTCAATAAGGCACCGAAGACGGCCCGCATTTGCTCGAAGCGCATGGCAGTCTCTCGTCCGCGCTTTTCGCCTGCATCGGTCACGACCGAAAAATGTGGGGACTTAACTTCAATCCACTGAGCATCGCCGGCGAACGCAACGGAGAACGCGCTCATGACGAGCGCGCTCATGACGAGCGAGCGGAGAAGCCATCGAAGGTGAGAGCGCACAACCAAACTCCCGCTGGATGGTAGCTCAGGCTCAGGCCCAATCCAAGTTTCCATTAAGGAACGCCCTCAGAACATGGGCACCAGGTTGTGCTTCTTGGAGTACATCTTACGATCGACGGTGCGCAGGACATCTTCGGCGTCAGATCCGGTGACATAAGGCGCCAGGGCCCAGCTGAACGAGAGTTCGTAGTCCTTCTTGCTGGCCAGGTTCCACTGGTCTACTTCCCGAAGAATCCTCTGCACCGGGAAATCGGCCTGTTCTTCGGTGGTGTCCGGCATCATGATTAGAAACTGATCTCCACTCTGGCGAAATGCCAGATCGGCGCCTCGAAAGACGGCTTTCAATATTTTGGCGAAGTCGACCAGGACTTTGTCGCCTTCAAGCGCGCCGAACTTGGAGCTGAGGTCGCCGAACCCGTTCAAATCAATCGCCATGAAAGTCAGGCTGTTGCCCAACCGGTTGGCGCGTGCCACTTCGCGGGGAACCAGTTCATTCAACGCCCGGCGGTTGAGAAGCAGCGTAAGCGGGTCAATCAGAGACAGGCTCTCTAGGCGCTCGTTGAGGACCAGTTCACGAATCAGGGCCAGGCGCGTGTTGTTGAGAGTCTTTTTCTGCGACAACAGATAAATATTGAAAAGCAGAATCAGGGAAATTAGTCCGAAAAAAAGTTGCGGCAGATAGGAGTGCTCGACGTGGACCATGCGCTGTGCCCACACCAGGTTCGGAACCAGCAGCGCCAACAGTCCAGACGTCAGCACAAGAATGACCAGAATTCCGATTGACCAGAGTTGAAGATCGCGCCCAGAAAGCTGCTGAATCTGCTGCTGGATCTCGTCCGCGCGCACCAGCATGGAGGGCTGCGTCGTACGCTCTTCACCAGATTGCGGCATTTCCCCTCCTTCGACGCAACGGGTTTCCCGGACCTGGAACACTCGTCCTTAGAAGAATTTGTACTGCAATCGTGGCGGGGAGACAGTGGGAAAAGGCTTTTCTACAGTTACGTTCGTAATCTGGCTTTTGAACCGGCGTAGCGAACTTCGTAGCGCCGGCGTCTCGCCGGCTGTCGGCTGGGCGTCGCGCCCACCCCTGGAAACCTACTAATCAGTGGATCTGGCTTCGCGGGTGAGGGCGCCCGCGCCCCTCAAACCCAATCTTCAGGCGTAGTCGACGTCCACCAGGACGTTGTGTCCGCTTTCCTTGCGGAAAGTTACGTCAACCTTCTGGCCCACGGGGAGGGCGTTTCGCATGTCTCCTTCGAACACCAGCAAGTTCGACGCGCTGCCCCCGTCAGACAGAGTCACGACAGACTTGTTGGGCTGGCCGACGCCGGACTCATAGAACTGGACGCTCTCCACTTTACCCCGCTGCCTGAGTCCACCCGACGCCGTCGAGGTCGCCGTCGAAAAGCTCTGCGCCCCCGAACGTTGCTTCTTCAACTCGATGAGAACATTCAAGCCCACGATGCCCGACATTGACGCCAGGATCAGGGACATGAACAGTCCGTCCACGGTCGTAATCGAACCATAGAACGCGATCCACGCAATGCCCAGTAGTGGAATGAGAGCCAAAAGGACAGAAATGAACAGCATCATGATTTTTTCGGAAGAGGCCGTTGCCAGCCGAACTCGGCCAACAGATTACCAAAAAATCACTTGCGGTTCACCTGGTAGGAACAGGGTTTCAAGGTTTCGAGGGACAAAGTCTCACGGACGACGCGCCTGAGACGTTGAAGCCTTGAAACTTGAACTTTGAACCCCAGCTCAGGCGCAGGTGTCGCGCCAGTCGGCGATTTCCTTCAGCCCGTCCGCCCGGGTTTGTTCGAAAAGACGAACCCGATGCCGGGTGTGCTCAAATTCGTGGATGTCGGCCCATACCTCAGCCTGCCAGGCTTCATCGTGAACGGCGGTTTCGCCGCAGGTGGCGCAGCGGGTGTGAAGCTTGCGAATCAGGCGAGCCGGAACGGCGACCGGGCCTGCCGGCAGCTCAACGAAGATGCAGCGCACTTCCTGGATGTCTTCGTTGTCGCCGATGATGTGTTCGTAGCGCAGCAGATAGCCGAAGGCCAATTTCCTGGCTTCCTGTTCGGCCTCGGCGCGGGTGTGAAAGGGACCATACTCGGCCCGCATCTGTTCGGTTGAGTCACAAGCCATCCAAAACGTTTCCTTGTACGCCATTATTGCCTCGAGGGGTCGGACTTTTGGCTGGCTCAGGGGAAAGCGCCGGACGATCCTGGGATCACGCCCCATCCTGAGGAATGCAATTATGCTGCCGGGATTAGATTGCCGCTGATCAAGCAACAGATTGTTATTTATCAATTACTTACGGGATGTCCCGAATGACAGCCAGAAGCTAAAATGCAAGGTTTTGCAGTCTTTTCCCCGACCGAGGCGCGAAGGCTCCCAGCTTTTCCACTCACATCGGGAAAGCCGCCAAGGGATAATCACCAAGAAACAGCTTATTCGCCAAAGCTTCGCCATCCCACACCAAGGGCAAACCCTTGTGAATGACGCATTTTGGTCTATGACCCAAGGGCCGCGAACTTTCCTCCTGCTTGAACTGGGAACGCACGTCCCAAAACGAGTCCGATCACGGATAGAATCGCTTGCAGGAGATATCCCAGTGCGCGTTCTGGTGGTGGAAGACGAAATCCGGCTGGCCGAGAACGTAGCCCGCAGTTTGCGCGAGAGTGCCGGCTACGCTGTGGATGTTGCCTCCGACGGCCAGGAAGGACTATTTCTGGCGGAATCGAACGCCTACGACGTGGTGCTGCTCGACCTCATGCTGCCCAAGCTGGACGGGATGGAATTGCTGGGCAGAATCCGGCAGTCCGGACAGCACACTCCTGTCCTGGTGCTGACCGCCCGCGACGACAAGGAGTCCGTCATCGCTTTGCTCAACGCCGGCGCCGACGACTACCTCACCAAACCGTTTGATCTGGGGGAACTGCTGGCGCGGACGAAAGCTCTGATCCGTCGCGGGAAGGGCCAGCCCTCTCCGGTCGTCACCATCGGCGATCTCGAGCTGAATACGGTCAACCGCACCGTGCAGCGCGGCGGCAAAGCTATCACGTTGACCGCCATGGAATATCGCGTCCTCGAGTATCTGGTGCACCGACCCCGCGCCGTGGTTTCGAAGACCGAGCTGCTGGAGCATCTTTACGATTACAACTGGGAAAAATTCAGCAACGTGATCGAAGTTTATATCTCTGGGCTGCGGCGCAAGCTGAATGAAGGCTCATCGCGACAGCTGATCCGCACCCTGCGCGGCCAGGGCTACATGTTGCAGGACTGATTTGGAAACAGATTCCGAACGAAAGAACATGCAGCGCGACTCAATCCAGCGGCGGCTGATTGCTTCAGTATTGCTCTCCCAGGCGATCCTCACCACCGGCCTGATGGTGATCGGCGTCATCGTCACCTACTGGCGGCTGCTCTCCACTCTCGATGTCGCCATGCAGGCCCATGCCACCAGCGTGGCGGTATTGGTGCGCTATACAGACGACGGCAGCGGCCACGTCTACTTTGACAACAGCCTTCTGCCCGAGTCGATTGACCAGAACCATCCTGACCAGTTCATGGTGTGGGCCGATCGCACCGGATTTCTCACTCGCTCCGAAGACTGGCCCGAGGGTCTGCAGTTACAGCCGGGCCCCAGCCAGCACTGGAATTTCTCCTGGGCAGGAGTTCCCTACCACGCCGTGAGGATGACCCACGTTCCGATACTGGACCGGCCCGACAACGCATCCGTCCAGCCGCAAACCCTGACCATCGTGTACGCCTCGCCAACCGTGCGGATACGGCAGCAAGCAAAGGCAGCGCTGGCCGCCATTGCAAGCGCCAGCTTGCTCCTGCTGGGCGCAACTACCTGGCTGGCTTCATGGAAAATTCGTCGCGGCCTCTTGCCCTTGCAGATTCTGGCACGGCAGGCCTCCCTGGTTTCCACCCAGAGTTGGAAGCTGCAGCCACCCAAAGAAGCCGAGGACATCGAGGAGCTTCGTCCCCTGACCGAATCCATGATCCAGATGCTGGCGCGGCTGGAATATTCGTTTAAGCAGCAGCGGGAATTTGTGGCCAATGCCGCGCACGAATTGAAGACGCCGGTGGCGGTGCTGAAGTCTACGCTGCAGTCGTTGCTGCAGCGGCCGCGCAGCTCGGAGGAATATCGCGCAGGCTTGCAGGCGTCACTGCAGGACCTGGAGCGGCTGGAGCAACTTCTGCACTGGATGCTTCGCCTCGCCCGCGCCGAACAGTGGGCGCAGAATGGGCAGGGACGCGAGCTCGAGATTATTGACATAAACTCCACCTGCGAAGAAGCGGTAGAGAGAATTCGAAGCCTGGCCCAATCCCGCAAGACGACCATCCATCTGGCCACCAATGGCCCGGCTCTTTTTCTCGCCGACCCCGAAGACTTGCAACTGGTGTGGACGAATCTGCTGGAGAATGCGGTCCGCTACAGTCCCGAAGGATCGTCGGTCGAAGTCGCAGTCGCTCGCGCCGGCGAGAAGGCGCAGATTACTTTTCAGGACCACGGCGCCGGCATTTCCCCGAGCGATCTGCCCCGCATCTTCGATCGCTTTTATCGTGGAGACCGCTCTCGCACCCGCGCTACCGGCGGTTTTGGCCTGGGCCTGGCCATCGTAAAGGCCCTGGTCGAAGCTTACGGCGGATCGATCGTCGCCGAAAGCGCGCCAGGTAAGGGCACGCGCATGATCGTGGAATTACCCGTCCCCCGACGATAGCCGCGCGCAGGCTAAACTGGATATCCCAGCGGCCCATGATTTTCGCTTATACTTCCCGGCAACAAAAGCTCGGCATGTCAGAATCCTGCCGACACTACGCTGCCATAGAACATGCCTCATGAGGACAAGGTCTCTTTTCTGATCGGAAAAGCCGCCGGCGCGATGAAAGTGCATAAGTTTGCACACCGCGGCTCGAAGAAAATGCACCACTGGTCTTCCCATCCCCATGGCTGGCCCTTTTCGCATATATCTCTGCGTCGAACCCGAAGCAAGGCTTTTACTTTACAGTTACTTGCGGCGCCTTCGAACCCGGTTCCTCATCTTGACATCAAAACATCGGTAACTTCAGCGCACGCTTTGGGGAGGAGGTTTGGATTGTGGATTGCATTACAATAGACTTCCCGGGATCCCTCACCGGCTGGCGGGATATCGATCTTGTGACCCAAACTGCTACCAGCCCGCAACGTAAGCCTCCGCTTGACGAGGCTTCGTTCCAGCAACTGCTCTCGGCCGCTTACGTGCTCCAGCAGCACAACGATCGCTTGCGTGCCAAGGGATTCCAGGCCGACTTCGCGGAAAATCTGTCCGCGATCGTGGAAACCCAAAAGCTTATTCAAACTCTGCAACTCGATCTGGCAGCCGCGTCTGAACTCGTCGCCGAGAGAGTGCAGAAGGTCACCAACGCCTCGGGTACGGCGATCGGCATCCTCGAAAAGGGAGAACTCGTTTATCGCGCCGCTACGGGCAGCGCGGTCATTGACGCGGGAACCCGCGTAGCGCCTGCCTCTGCACTCTCCGCAGATTGTCTCAGCAACGGATCTGCTCTGAATTATCCCGATGTCACTTCGAGCCTGCACGTACGCAGTGACCTCTTCCGCAGTCGTGATGTCAAAGCCTTCATCGCTGTCCCGGTTTATCACGCTGGCCAGGTTGCGGGTGTACTCGAGCTGCGTTTTGCTCGCGTGAATTCTTTCCGTGAGGCCGACCTGCGTACTGCGGAGCTGATGGCCGGCTTGTTGAGCGAGGCCATGGTGACGGCAGCCCGGATGAAGTGGAAGGAGGCCCTCGCGTCGGAGCGACAGAGCATGTTGGAAGCTCTGGAACGAATCAAACCTCAGATCGAACGCCTGGGAACCGAATCCTCGTTGCTGGCGGATCTCGCAGCGGCAAAGCCACCCGCCTCATCCGGGGTGCGAGCGATCAAGCGTGTCGCAGAGACCTGCACTGCCTGTGGCAGCGATTTCTTTGATGAGAATGAATCCTTCTGCGGCACGTGTGGAGCTGCGCGACTGGCATTGCCGCTGCCCCTCGATGTTCCGAGCCCAGAGATCACAAGCAAAATAGATCCTCCGTGGCTGATTCCATATGGGCAGGACAATCCGACCAATGGAAATTTCGTTGCAGATTTGTCACCGACGGCAAGGGGAACTGCGGTGCCGGCCGCTCCCGCTGACTTCACGGTGCCCGAACTCCGGCCGATGCCAACGACTGTGGCAACGCAGAACGGCGCCACACCGCCAACCAAGCCGCAGGCGAAGCCAACCTTGGAACCGGACTCCGCATCTGCCGGCCCGGCCCATCTTCCGTCTGCTCATTTCCAGCCGCCGGTCGAGGCTGCACTCACGGATGCTCTTCGCATAGTCCCGGCAGATCCGGTTCGCGAAGATCCGGCTTCGGCTGATCCGCTTCAGACCGATCTGGTTCCGGCCGTTCCGTTTGCGCCGACTGACAAGCTTCAACCCTATCCTTGGGGTTCTGCAAAGAAAGCGCAGGAATGGCTGGAGACGGTAAAGACCCATCAGGGTCCGCGGGCGGAATGGCTGGCGCATCAGTGGCAAAGGCGGCGGGCAAATATTTACGTGGTGATGGCGGGCGTCATCCTGCTGCTGGTGATTTCCGGGTGGGGCATTCGTCCGGCGGGGACCAAGGCGGCAGGCAACGCGACGCCGGCGCAGAACACCCAGCCGCAGACGCCGCCTCAGCCGCAGCTGACTTTGTTTGAGAAGCTAATGGTAAATCTTGGATTGGCGGAACCTCCGCCAGCGCCGGTAGATATGGGGAATCCGAACGCTCAGGTGTGGGTCGACGTCCACACCGCTCTGTACTACTGCTCCGGCAGCGAACTGTACGGCAAGACCGCTGACGGGAAATTTACGACGCAGCGCGATGCCCAGCAGGACCAGTTTGAGCCCTCCAATCGGAAGGCTTGCCCGTAAACGCTGTGTCCGGCTCGGCGGAGTTTTCCACATTTGAGATTTTTCCACATGCGCGATTCACACTGTGATTCGAGCATTTGATGTGTAACATCGTATCTGTGTCGGTTGGAGATTGACTGTGCCAAATGTCTGGGACAAGACGCCGCCAGCGCCACCCGCTGAACTGAATCCGCTCAGGAATCCGCTGCTGGAGCAAAATCTTGGGCGTTGGGCCAAGATTTACTTTAGCACTCCTCCTGCGAAGCGGGAGGAAGCGATCAATCATCTGCTCGAGGAAATCAAGCACGAGTCGGGTGCCGCCGCATCCGGTCGTCCCTATTTCGCAACGGATGTCAGGTTCCAGCGGGCGGCTTGCGCCGTTTGCCAGCATCATAATCCGCCCGGTCACAAATTCTGCAGCCGGTGCGGACAAACTCTCTCTCCGGTACAGCAAGCCTCGCCGGAACATCAGAGCACCACCGGAACTCCCGCGCCGTTGCCGCGAGCTTCCGTCGCCGATGTACCGTGGCTGCGCGAACAGGCGTTTAGCGGCCTGAGCGACACCTATCCTCCCCCAAGGCGAGGATGGAAATACGTTGTGGGTGCGGCCGTGATTGTGTTGGCTGGCTTCGCCTATGTGCGCTGGCATCCGGAGCTCTGGACAAAAGTAGCAACCACTCGCGCGCCGCAAGTAAGCGCCCCAGCACCGGCGCTGCCTTCGCCGGTCGAGGCCCCAGCCGAACCCAAGGTTCCAGCCGAAACAATTGCGCCGAAATCGGTCGCACCGGAATCCCCTGCGCCGGAATACAAAGGGCGCGCAACTGAGAACCCGTCTGCAACGGCGGAAGCTCGCCCCCGAACGTCTGCGCCGTCCAGAATTCAGCCAGCCACCTCGAAGTCCTCATTGCTCGATGTGGCCCCGCGTCAGACGGTTACGGAACAGGGCAGTGGCGCTCCTGATGTGCACTTGGCCCAGCGCTATCTGGGAGGAAGCATGGGCGTCCGGGACCCTTCCGAAGCAGCGAAATTGCTTTGGAAAGCGGTCAGGAAGCAGAATGCAACCGCAGCGGTCCTCCTGTCAGATCTCTATCTGCGAGGCGATGGCGTTCCCCGGAGCTGCGATCAGGCGAGGCTTCTGCTGGTGGCGGCAGCCAAGCGAGGATCTCCTCTAGCCGCTCAGCAGTTGCGCAATCTCGAATCGCAGGGTTGCCGTTAGAGAAATCACAAACCCTGAAAAAACTAAAAGACCCTCGAACTTCGAGGGTCTTTTTAGTTTCAAGTCAGTTCAAGTTCAACGCTGAAGATGATTGCGGCGCGGGCCTGGGGGATGAAGATTGAGAATATTCTGTTCCCAGTTCTCCAGGATTTCAGGCGTGCGCCGGGACTTCCTGCCGGCGGGCTTCGTACCAGAGGGCCAGTTCGACCCGGTTCCAGAGCCCGAGCTTGTCGTAGATGATTCGGAGGTAGTTCTTGACGACGTGTTCTGTGGTGCCGATGGCGTCCGCGACTTCGCGGTTTTTAAGTCCCTGGGCAACGAGCTCGATGACTCGCTGCTCGCGCTCGCTGGGGACCCGATTTCCGTAACGCTGTTCTCCGAACATAATTGCCTCCGATAGAGAATGGTTGCAAGTTTGACCCGCTTGATACCGCCAGTAATTGCAAATCGCAGAAAAAGACGATTAAAGTGCGCTTTCACGGTGCGCCGGGCCATCTTGAGCTGTCGCGCAATCTCGGAATTGTCGCAACCCTGCAGCAGCAGTTCGGCGATCTGCTGTTCGCGCGGACCCAGCCGAATGGTGCTCTCGTTCATTTCGGCTTCCCCCTTACGTTTTTACGATTCAGGCCCGATTCGGGCAGTTATTAATTGAAGTAGCTCGCGCCCGGGCCCTTGCGGCAGTCCGGAGTCACTCCGCACTTCCAGATATTTTGGGTTTCTCCCAAAATTCATAGCATGCACAATGCCAAGCCCACCGTGGATTTCCTTTTTCGGCGGAAAAAATCTCGTCTCCTCCTGCGCCAGCCAGGCGCGCCCGAGATTCGCGAGTTGACCTGCATGACCTTGGCAAGTCGCTTGTTTTCTTCATCGTAGGGATAGGGCTCGAAATCTGCAGGCTAGCCCCAGCCTGATCGGACAGCAGATGAAAATTGCCATCGCGAGCCGACGGCGGTTTGTCAAAAAGCTTCCACTGCAGAAGAGGGGAATTTCAGCCCCGGTTTGCCAAACTGCGCCGACCTTTCGGCATGATTTAAGTGTTCCGGCGAGAGGGCTAAGTGCTTTATCTTCAGGCTATGATCGGGGCCGGGGGAGCAAAAATTTCCCTCATCTACGGGACGATTCGGAACTAATTACACCTTTTACCTGATGGCGGGATAATTAACTCGCAGTCACATGGATTAATAACGGCGATGTTACTCCCCTGCGCTGCGCGCGAAAGTCTCGCAATTCTTTCTCGGCCTCCGCATTTCTGACTCAAGAGCCATGACCAGCCGAACAGAGATCGTTGAGTTTTGTGTGTTTATTTCGCTACGGTTGGGTCGGTAGAGAAGCGATTTTGTTTTAAACTGGAAAGTACTTCCCGTTCTGAGATTGTCGGTTGTGACCGCGATTTGTAACGGGTGCCTTACAGCGCTCGCGGTTTTCGTACGTGTGCCGCCGATCTCGCTCCAGATCTCCGGTGCTACAAAGGAAAACGGCTGCGATAAATAACGCAACCGACGCGGCCTTTCCACATCAGTGAATGACAGGATTTCTGTTCGTGCCGGAAATGCCACACCAGATTACCGACACCGGAATCTCAAAAAATTTCCAGGAGGCCAAAGAGTTTGAGCACCTCGAGCAGTCATCTGATCCCGCCGCACGGCGGAGAGCTTGTTGATCTTATCGCCCAACCGGAAACCGCCAACAAACTGAAAGCCCACTCGCGTGAGTGGCCCTCCTGGGACCTCAGCGCACGCCAACTCTGCGACCTTGAGTTGCTGCTTAGCGGCGGCTTTTCTCCCTTGCGCGGATTCATGAATCGCGCCGACTACGAAAGCGTCTGTCACGACATGAAGCTGGCCAGCGGACTGCTCTGGCCCATGCCCATCACGTTGGACATCACCGAAGAAATCGCCAAGACTCTAAAGCCGGGCAGCAGCAAAGTTGCATTGCGCGATCCTGAAGGCGTCATGCTGGCGGTACTGCATGTCGAGGATGTCTGGCAGCCCGACCGCAACGTTGAAGCCAAAGCGGTGTTCAACAGCACCAGCAAGGCCCATCCAGGCGCGGATTACACGATCAACAAGAGCTAATCCCTGGTATGCGGGCGGGCGCCTCGAAGGCACGCAGACTCCGTCGCACTATGATTTTCGGTCGCTGCGCCTGACCCCGGCCGAACTCCGCGCCGAATTCGCGCGCCTGGGCTGGCGCCGTATCGTGGCGTTTCAGACGCGCAATCCCATGCACCGCGCCCATCAGGAGCTTACCTTCCGCGCCGCCAAGCAAGTGGAAGCGAGCCTCTTGATTCACCCCGTGGTGGGCATGACCAAGCCCGGAGACGTGGATTACTTCACCCGCGTACGTTGCTACCAGTTGCTGACCGCCAAGTATCCGCCGGGAACGGTGAAGCTTTCCTTGTTGCCCCTGGCCATGCGCATGGGCGGACCGCGCGAAGCCATCTGGCACGCCTTGATTCGCAAGAATCACGGCTGCAGCCATCTTATCGTCGGCCGCGATCACGCCGGCCCCGGCAAAGACACCGACGGCAAGCCTTTCTATGGCCCCTACGAAGCCCAGGAAGTCTTCAAGAAGCACGAAGCGGAAATCGGCGTCACCATGGTGCCGTTCAACATGATGGTGTACCTCGAAGATCAGGACAAATATTTCCCCACGGACGAGGTGCCCAAAGGGGCGCGCGTCCTGGACATCTCGGGCACGGAACTGCGCCAGCGCCTGAATGAAGGCCGCGACATCCCCAGCTGGTTTACCTATCCGGAGGTGGTGCAGGAGTTGCGGCGCAGTTATCCGCCGCGGCACAAGCAGGGCGTGACGATTTTCTTCACCGGACTTTCCGGTTCGGGCAAATCAACCATCGCCAATGTATTGCTCACCAAGTTTCTGGAAACGGGCGGACGTCCGGTCACCCTGCTGGACGGCGATCTGGTGCGCAAGAACCTGTCGTCCGAACTCGGGTTCTCCAAGGAGCATCGCGACATCAACATTCGCCGCATCGGATACGTGGCTTCCGAAATCACCAAGAATGGCGGGATTGCGATCTGCGCCCCCATCGCCCCTTACGATGCAACCCGTAAATATGTGCGCAGTTTGATCGAACCCGGTCGGCGGATTCATCCTGGTGCACGTCTCTACCTCGGTCGAGGTGTGCGAGCAGCGCGATCGCAAGGGTCTCTACGCCAAAGCCCGCGCCGGAATTCTCAAGGAATTCACCGGCATTTCAGATCCTTACGAAGAACCAAAGGATGCCGAGGTCGTGATCAACACGGCGGATTTGACGCCTGAGGAAGCGGCGCAGGAGATTATTCTGCATCTCGAACGCGAAGGCTTCTTCGGCGCCATTGGCGATCGCGCATAGCCACAGACCACGTGGGGACAGCCGCCTTCGGCTGTCCAGCGGAGCAAAGCTCCGCAGTTTTGTTTGCGCCCTTTGCGAAGATCAAAGGAACGATTCGCCCATTCATGAGTAGTCCTTCCCAAGCCGGAACATTGGAGCGGATACAGTCGGCGCTGGAATCTGCGCATCAGATCTTCTCCCGATTCACTCCGGGCGCGATCGAAGCTGAATATAAAGCGGGCCACGATCCGGTCACTGAAGCCGACAAGGAAATTGACGCCGCCCTGCGCCAGGAATTGCTACGCGAAGGCGAAGGCTGGCTCTCGGAGGAAAGCGTCGACGACCTGTCACGCCTCGAGAAAAAGCGCGTCTGGATTGTGGACCCGCTCGATGGCACCCGCGAGTTTGTTGCCGGCGTTCCCGAATTCTGCGTGTCCGTCGCCATGGTGGAAGATGGAATTCCGGTGGCGGGAGGGATCTGCAATCCGGCCACCAACGAGGTTTTTCTCGGCTCTCTTGATTCGGGTGTGACCTACAACGGACAGCCCGCCCACGCCAGCCAGCGCACCAGCCTCGAAGGTGCTGTGGTCCTGGCCAGTCGAAGTGAGATCAAGCGCGGCGAGTGGAAGCGGTTCGAAAAGGCTAGCGAGTACGAGTTCGTCCCATGGGATCGGTGGCCTACAAACTGGCGCTGGTCTCGGCGGGCCTGGCGGACGTTACGTTTACTCTCACGCCGAAACACGACTGGGACGTTGCCGGCGGCGCGGCCCTGGTGACCAGCGCGGGTGGCTTCATCAGCACGCTGGCAAACTCCCCACTGCGTTGCAACCGCAAGTCGCCGCTACTCCCCGGTCTTCTCGCCGGTGGGCCTTTCCTGCGAGACGAATTGCTTGCGCTGGTGAATGACTACCTGCCGGCGAATTCGAACCGGTCCCGATGATCAGAATGCTCGTTGAAGCAGAAGTCTCTAAGACTTAAGCACCGTCTTCAGTAGCGCTTCGACGCCGTTCCACGTGATCTGCACCCCAATGCACAAAAGCACGAAGGCAATGACGCGCAGAATGCCATGCGCGGTCTGGGGTCGAACGCTCGCGGTGATCTTCGGGAGCATAGGCGTAGCAGACATAGACCAGCAGGCACAAAGCCACCACGGCCAGAAACACTCCCACGTGCGCCATTACATCGTTCAACACACCCTTCACCGAGGCATGCGCGCTCAGGGTCAGCGTCACCACAATGCAGCCCGGACCGGCTGTCACCGGAAATGTCAGGGGATAGAAGATTTTCTGCTCCAGAGATCCGTAGCTGGCCTCCGCCACAGCGGTCCGGTCGGGATCAGCTTGGACTTCGTGCTGATTCAGCAGGTTCCATCCCATGGAGGCGAGGACCAGTCCGCCCGCAACCTGCACTACAGGAAGAGAAATCCCAAAGAATTCCAGCAGCGCCGTCCCCACCAACTCCACCACGGCCAGAAAAAGTGCGGTACGGATCGCAATCTTGCGGGCCAGATCGCGATAAACGGAGGCTGGCGCCTGGCCCACCAGGCCGAGCAATACCAATGCTGATCCCAGCGGATTAATAAGCGGCAGAAGAGCGCTGAACGCAAGCGCGAAAAACTTGGCGAGAAGAGAAACGCTTCCCATGGGTGCAACAGAATAGCATCCGTGGTAGCCCATGTGGGGCGGACACTTTTCTGCGTAGCCTTTGACCGTGATTTTTTCGAAACTCGACCAAAGTCAAAAGCGACGGCAGGAGTATCCATCCCTCACCGGGCTAGAGGGGTGGCGGTGTCATACCGACGAATGTGGTTCCCAGAAACTTGCCTTGAGCCGCGAAATTCCAGGTGAATATCGCGGATCCGGCATGGGCGCAGGCGTGACATCCGTTTATCAGCGGATAGCCAACCGTGAACTGGACGCCGCCATTCGGCCCGGTTTGTGAGTTGGGCCAGGTCTTCCCGTCGCGATCCCCGGGCCACACGTCAACCTTCGGAAACTGAGCTTGCAGGTCCTTGAACTGAGGTGTCTGCTGCATTGTCTTCCGGTCGAGTAGCGCCAGATTCTCGACGTTCACGATCGGAGGGTTTCCGTTGACCAGCAGAAGGCCGTAATTTGTATTCGCCCGCAAAGGATAGGTAATCCATGCGAAATCGACCGGGCCGACAGCCTGGAAGCCCGTCATGATGCCTACTTCGCCGCCATTTTGCTTGTAAAGCCGCGGGTGAGGCTGACCGCATCCGCCGAGGCGCCAGCCTTTGCCATCTGGTCAATCACACATTCGGCAAAGCCGGCGGGGGCAGACTTGTCGCAGGCCGCATGGGCGGCGGCCATGAACTGTTCCGGCAACCGCCACACTGAAGATGCGCCGACTCTCGTGTTGGGTTTGGGAGCCGCGAGCGCAGAGGTGACACACGCGACGACCGCTGAGAATCGCAGAGAAGCGAGGAAACTTGCGCATGTTCATCCTCTTGGAAGGCACATTCTACAGCATGCCTAGTTCTTCGCTGCGTCCGCATAACGACGGAAGAAGCTGTTTGTCTTCCACTGCGGCCGCTCCGCATCGTTCGCCACTTTTATCAGGAGCAGCCGGATGATGTCCTCGTACTTGCCTGCCGCCGCCAGATCAACCGGTTGGTCGAGATCGTCCGACGGCGCGTGATAGCGGTTGGTCAGCCAGTCCTGGTAAGTCTGCTTCTCCTCGGGCGTGGTCGGGGCAATATCCAATGCCAGCGCGGGAATGCCGTGACGAATAAAGCTGTACTGGTCGCTGCGTACAAAAACATTTCTCAACGGCTGTGGATCGGCTTGGACTGAAACACCGACGGACTCCGCCACCTGCCGGGCTGCGTCGCCGAGGTCCGATTCCGCCATCCCAAGAACGGTGAGCATCTTCAGCGGGACCAGAGGCCGGAACATATCAATGTTGATGTTTGCCACCATCGATTTCGGATCCACTGTCGGATGGGCCGCGAAATACTTCGATCCCAGCAGACCCTTCTCTTCTCCGGTGACAAACACAAAGAGGAGCGAACGCTTCAAGTTCTCGGGATGCTTCTTGAGGAAAGCAGCCACATCGAGCAACACGGCGACGCCGGACGCGTTGTCCATGGCGCCGTTATAGATGCGATCACCATTGACGGGCTCGCCGATTCCCACGTGATCGATGTGCGCCGACAGAACTACATATTCATTCTTCAACTGCGAATCGCTTCCCGGCAAGCCGGCGACAAGATTTGCCGACTCTGTCACCTTCTTCTTCAGTTTCGTCTTCGCCTGGATAGATACGGCAGCGGAAAATGCGGCAAGGGGTTGCGCTCCTTGGCCAACTCGGCGAGCTCCTGGAAAGTATGGCCTGAACCGGCAAACAATTTGTCGGCGTGCGCGGGATTGAACACCAGCGCCAGATTTTCTCCTTCAGTTTCGTTAAATTCCGCACCGGCCAGCTCCATGCTCGGATGCAGCCGGTTCAGGGACGTGCGGGACCAGGGCACATCCATCGAGGCAGGGTTCGGAATGGAGATGATCCCGACCGCTCCCGCTGCACGAAACGCTTTCCAGCGCTCGCCCGCGGTTTGGTGGTGCGCGGCCAGCGCCGAGGGAATCTGCGATGGAGAGCCACTGATCAGGACAGCGACCTTGCCCTTAAGATCCAACCCGGCAAGGTCGTCGAAATCTTTTTCCGGAATGCTTAAGCCGTAGCCGACAAATACCAGCTGAGCTTCTACTTTCGGAGCCAGGTCGACGCGTGTGCTAAATAGGGCATCTTCTCCCAAGGTCAGGGGCTCAGCCTTGCCATCGCGAAGCAGAGCGGCGCTCGATTCCTTTTCCACCAGTTGCCGCGATTCGAACTTCACCGGCTGGTAGTAACCCTTCACGCCCGCAGGTTGAAGCCCGGCAGCCTTCAATTGACTGACGACGTAGGCTTCCGCTTTTTTAAGTCCGGGGCTTCCAGTGTCGCGGCCTTCCATGTTGTCGGCGGCCAAGACTTTTATGTGATCCCACCACGATTTCCCGTCGAAAGAGGCCGGGGATTCCTGCTGCGCGAACGCAGGAACCAGACAAACAGCGATCCATAGGGACAACAACGACTTTCTCAGCATTGTTCCTCCGGAAAATTGCCCAGCGAAGCAAACCTCGGCGGCTGAAGCCGCACTCCTATTAAGCCATGCGGCACGACTTGAAGTCGTGCCCTCCCGCCTTTGTGGGCACGTTTTCTCAGCAAAGCCGCTAAACATATCCCAGTCCCGCCAGCCGATCGTGGACTATTTTTTGCGATTCCTCATCCAGACCTCCGCCGGGCCCCTTCTTCTGCATCCCGGCCACCAGCGAGCGTCCTTGCATGGTCTCTGGAATTTCGTATCCTGCGAGGTCCAATAAAGTCGGGGCGATGTCCAACAGGTGCGCTCCTTCGTACTCGCCACTCAGCGGGCAATTCGGCGCGGTCAGAATGAACATTCCGTACTGCGCGTGGTTGCAACCATCGGGACCGGTATCGTTTTCCTGAAGGTGAAGTTTCGCATGTCCGACCGTTCCGATAGACCGCCAGTAGAGTTCGCCAAAATGGACGATCAGGTCCGGAGCCACGTTGCGCACGTTGCGATAGATTTCCTGGGGCTTGAACACCAGCGATTTCATCGTTTGAGTGTTTTCACCCGGCAGCGACTCGAGGCGAGCCTTCATCTCGTTCTGGAAAGACTCGCACTCGGACGCAGGAAGCACACCCTGCGGTTCCCGCCCCTGCATGTTGAAGAACACGCGGGCGTAGTATCCACCCTCGCTCCAGACTTTTGTTTTGCTCCAGTTCACGTTCAGGTTTTCAAATGGCGTTATCCCTTTCGGATATTCGTTGAGCACCAAAAGTCCTTCGCGGATCAGCCAGTCATTGATTGCGAACCCGCCATTCAGGCGCTGCGCTCCGTGGTCTGAAACCACCAGCACGATAGTGTCATCGTCCAGCAGCTCGAGCACACTGCCAACCTGCTCATCGAGCAAACGGTAGTACTCCGGAATCGCATCCTGATAGGGGTTGTTCGCCTCGAACTGCACATGTCGGGGATCGAAATAGTTCCAGAAGCCGTGATGCATGCGATCGAGACCGATATCCACAAAGTGGAAATAGTCCCACTCCTGCCCGGCCAGCAGCCAGCGCACCACCGCCCATTGCTTGCCGCACATATTGAAAATCTCTTGCTTGAGCCATGCCTTCTTATTGGTACGGAAATTCTTCACGTCAACCGGATACTGTCCCACCAAGTCGTTGATCTTCGCTTTAAACTCCCGCGGATAGGTAAAGTCATTTTTGATCGTGTCCGGCGTGAGAAAGCAGCCGATGCTGATGCCGTTAATCCGACGTGGGGGATAGTTCGGCGGCACTCCGACGATGATTGACTTCTTGCCTTCGCGCGCCAGATGGTCCCAGATGGCGAGTGCCTTGATGGAAGTTGAGTTGGCGACGGCGAGCTTGTCGTAAGAATGATCGGAACGATTGTGAAACCCATAGACCCCGAGCGAACCCGGGTCCTGGCTCGTGCTCATGCACATCCAGGCGGGAACGGTGATGGGAGGAACCACGCTCTCCAGCCGTCCGTAGACGCCGAGGTCCATCAGGCGGCGCAGGTTTACCAGTCGCTCATCGCCGAAGATGACTTCGGGTGCGGCGCAATCCAGTCCCAGCACGCAGATTTTCATGCAGTCAATTTGATTTTCAGAGTAACGACGCGCCTTCCATGGATTCTGGCACTGCCACCCCGAGATATTGCAAGACCGTGGGCGCCAGATCGATGATTCGCGCTTGGTCGTGAAGTGCCGCGCGATTCATGAACAAGATGCCAGGGACCGATTTCGGATCCACAATGTGGTCTCCACTCCAGCGGCGCATGTTGTCTTGCAACACGGAATTCGAAAAGCCGCCCACCGCGCTCTGCCAGGAAACCCGGAACCCACGATGAAAATTTACCAGCAGATCCGGCGAATTCTCCACAAACGCTCCCGAGTATAACTCTTCGCGGCGCGACACACTGCGAATGGCCGCCCGCTGCGTGTGCTTGTCAGGAAAATCAGCCAGGCCGGTCTGAATCGCATTGCGCACTCGTTCCGCTTCACTTCCCTCTTCCAGAATTCCGGCACTCTCCCGCCTCTTGAGGTTTAGGTAAATCCCTCCCAGGCCAACGGCGTAAGCGTAGGTCTTCGACCAGTCCACAGCGGCGAATCCGTCGCCCAGATTGTCTCCCGGCTTGCGACTGTCTTTGAGCGCCAGCAGTCCGTTTTGCCACAGCCAGCTATTGGTGTCAAAGGCGCGGCGGAAAGTTCCGAAGCCATGGTCGGAAAGAACGATTAGCAGCGTATTTTCGTCAACTCTGTCGAGCACTGCACTGAGCAGCGCGTCGCAGCGACTGTAGTGTTCTTCGATTCGACCGGCGAGTTCGGGAGAGAGATCGGGCTCAAAGCCCGGATGTTCACGATCGCGGAAACGCCACAGCATGTGCTGCACCCGATCGGGCGTATCGAACAGGATGAAGAAAAAGCCTTCGGCGAAGCGGTCCAGTTCAAAACGCATGGTGCGTTCACGGTCGCCGAGCACCAGTTCGCACTGCTGCAAATACGCCGCCTCGTCCAGGCGGCCATTGTTCAGCCCATTGTGATCTTCCGCCATTCCAAGCGTGGAAAATAGCCCTACTTTGTCCGCCAACTCCCGGGCGTAGTCCGCCGGAGCCGAAACCGGAAACATGGGCGCCGCCGGATCGAAGTTGACGGCTGAAACATAGAATTCCAAGTGCGGCTCCAGTTGCCGGGCGTAGAGGCGCACGATTCCCGTCACCGATTGCAGCATGGAGAACTTAAACTTGAAGCGTAGCCACTCGCTCCAACTTTTTTCCGGAACTTCAATCCTTGCCGGCGAACCGCCAGTTTGAATCACCAGCTTGCGCGCCGCCTTGTCCACATGGACACGCACTTCACAGGATGTATCCGTCGCCGGTGACCCCTTCGTGTTGCGCGGCCCGATCACACGGGTCACGATCTCATCACCGGAATCGAGAAAGATCAGCTGCTCGTTCTCCTGCGCAACCGCCGTTTTGTCTTGCGTGTAAAACGTGCCTTTGCTCTGACTGCCACGCAGATCGGGAACGCCGACCCCGGACAGCATCCGGCCTTGTAAGTTTTCAGGGGGAAACGTACAGGGACAACGCAAAACCGTGCTGGGGATACCCGCGGCCGAGAGGGTCTGCCATAGGGGTACGCCCTGCCGCCGGTTTACCACTCGCGGCTGGGCCAGCATGCTCTTCGGCCGCTCGAATCGGGTCAGCGCCACATCGGGCAAGTAGGTTTGCGGATCGCGACAGATGAAATCAAAGATGCCGTGTCCGCCCGGGTTTGTCCCGGTCGCAAACGAAGACCAGGCTACAGGGGTCTGCGCGGGGTAAGTCGTCTCTAGGCGGGAATAGCTGCCAGTAGCGCGAATCCTGGCGAGGTTCGGAAGCTCTCCGCGTTCCAGCATCGCTTCCACAATGCCAGGCTCGAGCCCGTCCAAACCGATGACAATCACTTTTTTGCGCAAGAAGCGGACCCGAAATTACGGAGTTCCTTTGGGACTATCCTTGGGAACATCAACGGCGGCAGGCGCACCGGAGCGGCCGAATTTCCGTACGACTTTAAAAAAGATGCCAACAACCTTGTTCCAGAAGATCAGCAGGAGGCCGAGCACGCTGGCCAGCCCGGAAGTCACCGTCATCACCTGGTCGGGACCCGCATAGAGCGCCAGCAGTTCAAATCTCATGAATACTCCCCTGATTTGCCTTTAGACTCGGACTTGCTACCTACTGCCACAATCTTAACATCGCCGACCCAGGGTGGTGGATCAACTTGCCAAACCCAGACTCGGAATCGTCCTGAGGGCTTCAGTCCCGAAGGATCTGGCTCCCATCGCACAAATGGCCAGCCTTTAGCATATCCGCTGCGCGCCAGGATGCTTCGCAAGCTCAGCATGACGCTTCCAGAATTGGATGGAACCCAACTGGACCCTGGTATCCATGTCGGGAGACAGCGAAAACGGATGGGAACTATGACAATTCGGAACGATAGAAGTGCCGCCGTTCGAAAAGATTCATCGGCAGCTCGAAGACCTTGGTTTCCCCCACAGCAAAAGCAAACTGCTTGCCGCATTCCGGGCCCGGGCAGGTGGTGTTCACCTTTTCTTTATTGGTTTCCCTGGTCATTTCGCGTTCGACGACCACCCAAGTCCCGCACTTGGGGCAGGTTATGCACGAGCAGACGATCCGGTCAGTCATTTGATCTTTAGTGTAAATGATTTGGTGTTGAGGAAAAATTCCGAATGGTCAGCGTCAGTCGGCACTCTTTTTCCCTTGGCGCAACTGCCACTGAACATGCCGCAGAATGCCCAGCCACGCTTCGACATCCTGGGCTGACAGCTTGATGCGACGCACCATGCGGCGAATTCGTTGCTCAGTTTCCGCTGCCCGCTGCGGCAGCATATAACTGCTGGTGCTCAGCACGTCGGCCAGCAAAGCAGTGATGCGCTCAATATCGCCCGCGGTGGCCATCTTCTGCTTCTCGGATTTTCCGGCCGTCCTGCCGTCGCGAATCAATTCGTAAAGACATATCGCAACCGCCTGGCCGAGATTCATCGAGATGTTCTGGTCGCCAGTGGGAATCCGGATCAGCCAGTGGCAATAGCTGAGGTCCTGCTTCGAGAGGCCGTATCTCTCCGAGCCGAACAAGATGGCCACCGGGCCGGATCCCATGTGTTTGCGGATCCGCCTGGCGCCGTATTCCAGACGCCGCAGCGGGTGCTGCACAGCCCGATGCCGCACGGCGGTCGTGCCCACCACCAGTGTGCAGTCGGCTACAGCCTCGGCCACGGTCGTGTATTGTTCCGCGCTCGCCAAGAGGTCCGCAGCGCCGACGGCGGAGCGTGCCGTACGGAATGCCTTTTCGTAAGGATTCACCACTCGCAGATGGGAAAAACCGAAATTGCTCATGGCGCGAGCCGCGGCGCCGATATTGAGAGGGTTGCGCGACGACACCAGCACAACCCGGAGGCGGTCGAGTTTAAGCGCAGCAGCCAAGAATGCTTATTCTAGTGTAGGCGCGAGCGTCCTCGCTCGCGCCTACATCATGATGGCTTGTGCACCGATTCGGCCACGCGGATCAACGTGGGCAGCACTCCCCCGAATCCTGCCGTGTCCTTGGGATCGCCAAGAGAGAAGTAGAGCTTGCTGTAAAGTGGGTACAGCTCTTCGTAGACGGGTTGCTCGGACTTGTCGGGCTCGAACACCCGGTTTGGTGGGCAAATCTTCTTCTGCGCCTCCTCGATGGTCTTGAACGTTCCTGCCGCGAGGAATGCAAAGATTGCCGAGCCCAGGCTGGTAACGCTCTTGCCCGGCACCAGCACGGGCCGTCCCAGTACATTGGCGTAGACCCGGTTCAGTACGTCATTCTTTTGCGGAATGCCGCCTGCGTTGATGACGCGCTTGATATGTACCCCGTTGGCAGCCATGCGATCGAGAATTACGCGAGTGTGGAACGCCGTGCCTTCGATGGCGGCAAACAACTCGTCCTGCGCAGTGTTTTGCAGATTCCATCCCAGGGTAATGCCGCGTAAGTTAGGATTGACCAATACGGTGCGGTCGCCGTTGTCCCAAGTCATGCGCAGCAGCCCGGTTTGCCCTGCGCGATAATTCCCCAGGCCCTGGCTCAGCGTCTGTACATCAGTGCCGGCGCGGGTCGCAATTGCGTTGAAAATGTCGCCCACGGCCGACAGTCCGGCTTCGATGCCGGTCCGCAGCGGATGCACGCTTCCCTGCACTACGCCGCAAACGCCGGGGACAAGATTCACCGACGGCGTGATTCCGATGATGCAGGTGGAGGTCCCCACCACATTCACCATGTCGTCGGTACCGCAACCGGCTCCGATGGCGTCCCAGTGGGCGTCGAACGCTCCCACGGGAATCGGGATGCCGGCTTTCAGGCCAAGCTTTTCCGCCCAACTCTTCGAGAGGGTTCCTGCCATCTGGTCTGAAGCCGCATATTCGCCATCCAGCTTTTCCCGCGCACCTGCCAGCAGCGGATCGACCTTGACCAGGAAACTTTCTGGCGGAAGGCCTCCGAGGGCCCGATTCCAGAGCCACTTATGGCCCATGGCGCAGATACTGCGCTTCGCTTTTTTCGGATCGGTGATACCGCACAGAGTGGCCGCCACCATGTCGCAGTGCTCGAAGGCAGAGACAAACTCGGGGCGCTTCGTAGGGTTGTGGCGAAGCCAATGCAGAAGTTTCGAAAATCCCCACTCCGACGAATACACACCGCCGCACCAGTTGATGGCTTCGAGTTTTTCACGGTGAGCGGCGGCCGTGATCTCCGCAGCCTCGCCTTTAGCCCGGTGGTCGCACCACAGGTAGTATTCGCCCAGAGGCTGCATGTCTTTGCCCACGGGGATGACTGAGGAACCCGTGGTATCGAGAGCGATCGCCTCGACCTGGTCACCGAAGATGCCGGCTTTCTTGACCGCTTCGCGGGTGGCGGCGGCCAGGGCACGCATGTGGTCTTCGTGCGATTGGGTGGCGTATTCAGGGTCTTCGCGCTTGCGGTGCAGGGGATATTCGGCGACCGTGGACTGCAGCAGCCCGCGTTCGCTATCCACGATCGAGACGCGGACGCTGAGAGTTCCGAAGTCAACTCCAGCCACAATCGCCATCAGCAGGCCTCGTTATCACCTGGATGGTGGTACATGTCCCAGTGCAGATACCGGGTGGTGGCTTCGTAGACGGCGGGCGCGACGCTGGAGAGATTGGCGGCCACGTGATGTTCGAAGCCGTTCTCGCAGATGTAGTGCAGCAGTTTTTGCATCTGGGGGATCTGGACCACGCCAGCGCCGCCGAAAGTATTGAGCGGATCGTCGGTAAACTCTCCTCCACCCACATAACCGCGCATCTTGCCGGCGGTGTCGTCGGTGGAAAAGCGGGCAAAGCTCATTTTTTCCGGCTTGATCAGCCCCACGCAGGTGCCGAAGGTGTTTTCCTTACCCACGGTCCCCGCGATGATCTCCTGGAAATCCATCTTCACCGAGCGGAAGAAATGCTTGGGCAGGTTGGAGCAATGGAAGCACACCGCCTTGTTGGGATCAGATCCGTAGTTATTGTTCCAGTCCAGCAACGCCGAAGGCGTTTCCGACGCCAGCCGCAACGCGTGCATGCCGAGCACGCCGCAGATGTCCACTTCGCAGGCACTTGAGAGCAAACTGTCGCTCATCATGCTCATCACGGTGCAAGGCACCACACCCAGATTTTCTTCGATGGAGGTCCAGCACTGCACCGCGCTGATCGCCACTTCCGTCGCGGCCATCCACTGGTCCACAACCGCGCCGAGCTTGGCCATCTTCATCAAGGCCAGAGCCGGCACACCGCTCGAATCCACATATTTCTTAATCAAAGCCAGCTTGGCCTGTGCGGCATCGTCGTTGTCCTTCATGCGCTCGATGCGGCCCAGCACTTCGGAAAGATCAAGTGTCTCGATCGAAATGCCCTGCGATTCGAGAATCTTCTCGCTGTAGCGGACCGTATTGAAAGCCGTCGGTCGCGCGCCAATCGCTCCCACGCGCAGGTTCCGGAAACCGTTGACGACGCGACACACTCCGGCGAACCATTGCAGATCTTTGGCGAACTCAGGCGAATCGGGACTTTCGGTGTGCAGGGTCGTAATGGAATACGGAATGCCGTACTGCCGCAGATTGTTACAGGCCGACATCTTGCCGCAGAAACTGTCCCGGCGGAAAGCGATCGTCATCTTCCCGGGATCGTCAGGCGTGGCCTGAATCAGCACTGGCGCGTGCAGGTCCGCCAACCGGAGAGCGTCGGCAATCGCGCGCTCTTCCCCGAAGTTCGGCAAAGTCACGATAACGCCGTCAATGCGCTCGCGATTCTTTTTGAAGAGATCGGCACAGCGACGAGACTCTTCCCGGGTTTCGACTGCCCCATGCTTGCTCTCTTCCGGCGTCAATGCGACCACGTCCATACCGGCAGCGGCCAGCACTCGCAACATTTCTTCCCGACCGCTTTTTGCCAGGTGATCGGGGAAAAAACCCCGATTGCCCACGATCAGGCCCATTGTCATTTTTTTCGTTGCCATACCCTGCCTTTATGAAACCACAATTCCTTTAAGCTTGGCGCTTTGGAGAAAATTTCAAGCAATAGATCAACCCTATGATCAGAAGCACCGCGCCCCACCACAGGTTAGCGTGCAAGTTGAACAGGACTACATCCGGGTTCAGGGGAGGATTTACCACCTGGTAGATTCCTGCGGCGCAAATCAACGCCCCGTTCACGGCCAGCGAGATGCCAATAAAGAACCAGATGGAAATCATGCTGCGTCCCTCTCTCTACCAGAAAATGATGTTCAATACGAAGAACACGACCACCACCACGCCGGCCCAGAAAAGCGGCCTCTCGTACAACGGAACATCCCCGATCGACGGAATTTCGGTCTCTCCGTACACCAGACCCTTCAATTCGCTGGCCGGCACCGGCTTGGTCGCCAAACTCACAACTACGGTGACAGTCACGCACACGGCAAACGACCAGAGCGCCTGATACATATCCTGGGCCAGGGCCTTGGCATGCGGCGAGAGTGCCACATAGCGCAGCGCGGTAGGATCAAGCTTCACCCACGCCCACATGCCGATCGAGGAAAGCGTTCCGCACAATAATCCCCAGAAACCACCGGCGCCGGTCGCCCGTTTCCAGAGCATCCCGAGGATGACGGTGCCAAACAGCGGGGCAATGAAGAAACTGAAGAGCGCCTGGACGTAGTCCATGATGCTGGCGAACTGCATGACCAGATATGCAGTCCCCACGCTGATCAGCACGCCGATCACGGTCGTCCAGCGGCCCATGTTTACGTAATGATGGTCGCTGCCTTTGCTGTTGATCAGCGGGCGGTAGATGTCATATGTCCAGACAGTGGTGAACGCGCTGACATTCCCGGCCATTCCTGACATGAAGCCCGCAATCAGAGCGGTGATCCCAAGCCCCAGCAGACCTGGACCGCAATAACGGGCAAGCATCAAAGGGAGGACGTCGTTGTAACTATGTGCACCGGTGGCCGCAGCGACTGACTCTGGAACCAGCTTGATCGGCAGCACAGCCAGGCCAAGCAATCCCGGCAGGATGACGATGATCGGCACCAGCATCTTGAACCCGGCGCCGATAATCGGCGCCATTTCGGCGCTGCGAATGTCCTTGGCGGCGAGAATGCGCTGCACTACCAGGAAGTCCGTGGTCCAGTAGCCCATCGAAATAACGGAGCCGAGTCCAAAGACAATGCCGGTCCAGTGGATGCCCATGGGATTCGAAGTAAACGATCCCAGTCCGGACCAGAGATGGACATACTGTTCCGACGATCGCGCCGCAATTTGTATTTTGAGATTGCTCCAGCCGCCCGCTTCATACAATCCGAGAATCGGAATCAACAGCGCCCCGGCCCAGATAAGGAAGAACTGCAGCACCTCGTTAAAGATGGCGGAGCGGAGACCGCCCAGCGTCACATAAATCGCGACCGTGAGCGAGGAAACCCAGATGCTGAAATTAATGTCCCATCCCAGCACAATTTGCATGACCTTGGCCATGGCAAACATGTTGACGCCGCTCATGAGCACGGTCATGAATGCGAAAGACACAGCGGACAGGGCGCGGCTGGGTTCACCGAAACGCAATTTCAAATATCCCGGGACCGAGTGGGTCTTGGAAATGTAGTAGAACGGCATCATCACCAACGCGAGAAACAGCATCGCCGGGATGGCGCCGATCCAGTACCAGTGGGTCGCCAGAATGCCGTATTGGTACGCCGATCCGGCCCAGCCCATCAATTCGAGCGCGCCCAGGTTGGCGGAGAGGAAGCTGAGGCCGGCCACCCAGGCGGTCATCTCGCGTCCCGCCATGAAGAAGTCTTCGCCGGTGTTGGAGCGCCCGCGCAGGTAGAAACCGATGGCCAGGACCAGCGCGAAGTAGAAAGCAATAATGACGACATCGACTCCGGACAAGTGAACGAGTTGCGTCACCGCGAACATCGCAAAAGCTGGCATCATTTCTTTTCCTTTGCCTGCCCGTAATACGCGTTTGACCCGTGCTTCCTCAGGTAGTGCTTGTCGTGTAACCCTCCGCCAATGGGTTCAGCCGAAGGATCGATGTTGATTGTGAAAAATGCCATCCGTGCCACCGCTTCCAGGATCACGGCGTTATGCGCCGCCGCCGCCGGATCCGGACCCCATGCGAACGGACCGTGATTGGACACGAGGACCGCCGGTATCGAGGCATAACTCAGCTTCGCAAACGCCCGAACAATAGCATGCCCGGTGTTTTTCTCATACTCGGACGCAATCTCGCCATCCGCCAACGACTCAGTGACCGGCACCGGCGCGTGGAAATAATCGGCGTGCGTCGTGCCGAAGCATGGAATCGGCTTGCGTGCCTGCGCCCAGGAGGTCGCATACTCGGAATGAGTGTGAGCGACTCCGCCAATCTCGGGGAAAGCCCGGTAGAGGACAAGGTGAGTAGGCAGGTCAGAAGACGGCCTTAGAGTGCCTTCCACAATTTTGCCCTCGATGTCGGTAACGATCAGGTGCTCTGGTTTCATCGCCTCGTAGGGAACTCCGCTGGGTTTGATCACTACCAGATTCTGGTCCCGCGAGATGCCGCTGGCATTGCCGAAGGTGTAACGCACCAATCCCCTCCGCACCAATTCCAGGTTCGATTCCAGCACCTCTTCTCTTAACCGAGGCAAGAGCATAGAGGGTTTTTTCCGCGACAAATCGGCGTCCGCCACCGAGTAATCGTTTACTAGACGAGAATCAAAATAGTGTACGTAATCGTCTTTGTCAATCGCGTATATCCGCCAAATTCGATTTGCGGCCATCCTGATGAGTCCCGAGAGCGGGACAAATTGGGATGGCTGGACGCAGTTAGCACGCTGCAATATGCGTAGAAAACGTTTACGGTAACGCTATCGCTGCGGGAGCAAAACCCGGCCCACTGTCGTTCTCTCCCATGATCTGAAGCTTCCGCCGGCAACCCGGTCAACCCGGGCATTGGCGAAGATAAAATATGCATTTCTCAACCTGTTCCATCTCACCATTTTCTTCGAACCGATGCCTCCGGGCTCCTGGGATAACGTTTGCTGTGCTAGAATCCGGGCGTTGCTCCTCCACCGAGGCGTATGGATATAAGGGAAATCGCAAAACGAGCCAAGGTTTCAACGGCTACCGTGTCCCGCGCCATCAACCGCGTGCCTACGGTCAATCCCGCTCTGGCCAAACGCGTCTGGAGCGTCATCGAGGAACTGGGCTACTACCCGAACACGCAGGCGCGGGCGTTGGTTTCCGGGCGCAGCAGAATTTTTGGTCTCATCATTTCTGAAATTACCAATCCCTTCTTTCCGGAGATCGTTCAAGTCTTCGAATCCATTGCGGTCCAGCACCGCTATGAAATCCTGCTGACCTCTACCGGAAATGACCCAAAGCGCATGGAAAGCGCCGTCCGCCGCATGATCGAGCGCCGGGTGGAAGGCGTCGCTATCATGACATTCGGCATGGAAGAGGTGCTGCTCGAGGACCTTAAGCTCAGGCAAGTGCCCCTGGTCTTCGTCGATGTCGGGCCGCCCCGGCCCCGGGTGAGCAATATACGGATCGACTATCTCAACGGAATCCGCCAGGCGGTGCAGCATCTGGCGGCCCTCCGCCACGAAAAAATTGCATTCATTACCGGGCCCCTGCGGTTGAAATCTGCGGTAGCCAGGAAACAGGCATTCCTGCGCTCCATGCAGGAAATCGGCCTCGACACCGATCCGGAGCTGGTGGTTGAAAGCGACCATACTGTCGAAGGCGGCATTGCGGCGTTTACCCGATTGCTCGCCGGAGCCGTGCGGCCCACAGCGGTCCTCTGTTCGAATGACCTGACGGCAATCGGCGTGATGCGCAAGAGTCATGACGCCGGCCTCTCGATTCCCCGCGACATCTCCGTCATCGGATTTGACGACATCCGCCTGGCTCAGTTCGTGTTACCGCCGCTCACGTCAGTGCAGATGTCCCAACCTGAACTGGCGCGGCTGGCTTTCCATGCCCTCCTGGCCGAAGTCGAGCGGGAAACCCCGGCGCCTAACGGAACCGACTACTTTCTGAAGACGAACCTGGTACTGCGCGAGTCGACCGGTTTGATTGCAAGCCCTTCGAAGCCGGGGGAAAAACGGCGTTGAAGGTTCACTCGAGCGAGAGCGTCAGCTTGGTGACCGAAGCAGGCGGGAAACTGTAAGCAAGGTCTTCTCTTTCGAAACTCAACGCCTTGCTCTTCGGACTGACCACCTCTCTCTGGTCGAAGGTGTTGTGGGCGCGAATATCTGAATGGGTCAGCGTTGTAGCAGTACCGGACTTCATGCTCGCCCCGCGAATTGCAATCTTTGTTTCACGCGTCGCACTCACATGCGGATTCACTACCGTCAGCACCAGCTCCTTGTCATGCAGTGAAGCCGAGCCGTTGAGTCCCCAGAATGACGCAGGCTTGCCGTCGCGGTCGTAACTTACCGCGGGCGCAGAGAAGATCGTCCGCAACGCTTGTCCGCCCTGGTGTGCGGCATACATTGCGAAAACGTGTCCGACCGGAGTCACGCAAAACTTGTCTTCGTGCGCCAGGTACAGACTGTTCAGGCAGTTGATGAGCTGAGCGCAGTTGGCCATCGCCACTTTCTCGGGATGACGATTGAAGGTATCGAGCGTCAAGCCGCTAAACAATGCGTCGCGCAAGGTCGGTGTTTGTTCGAGGATGTCGCCGGGCGTCGCCTCACTGCCTGGCCGGTACCAGGGACCCCACTCGTCCACGACAAGTTTGACCGAATGTTCGCGGTCGAATTCTGCCATCACCTGCCAGTGCCCGTTGATCAGGGATTCCATGACATCGCCCTGACGGAGGAGCTCGTACCAGTCCACGGTCTCGAACTTGAGCGCGTCCCCCTTTCCTTCAGCCCAGTCGCGAGTGCGGCCCCGGCTGAGGTTCCAGGCGTAGTAGTGCAGCGCCAAGCCGTAGATTGAACGAAGTTCTCCCGGACTCTTGCGCACAATCTGTTCCAGGAACCCGCGCGTCCAATCCCACTTGTCATCATTCGGTCCGGAGGCGATAAACGACAACGGCTGTGCGGACTGCGATGCATAGTGGGGAACCCACGCGGTGTATCTCCGGAACTCAACGGCGTATTCCTGCGCCGTAAAATTTCCGCCGCAGCCCCATGACTCGTTGCCGACTCCCCAATATCGAACCCCGAATGGTTCGGCGTATCCTGCCGCCGTCCGCAGGTCCGACAGAGTGGTACTCCCCGCGGGTGAGTTGCAATATTCGACCCAACGATAAAACTCGGCTGCGGAAAGACTGCGTACATTCGCCGCCAGATAGGGCTGGCTTCCGATCAACTTGCAGAATTGGACGAACTCATTGGTCCCGAACTGATTGGGATCATACTTATGGCTGGTCGGGCCTCCGGTCGTTTCGTCCTGGATCCAGAAGTTGGTTCGCCGGGGACGCTTTTCGGCAGGCCCGATGCCATCACGCCAATCGTAGCTGTCGGCGAAGCATCCGCCGGGATAACGGATGACCGGCGCTCTAATCTTCCGCATCTCATCTACCAACTCTTTGCGGATGCCATTCACGTTTGGAACTTTTGACTTTTCGCCCACCCAGACGCCGTCGTAGATTACGCCGCCAAGGTTTTCGGTGAAGTGTCCGTAGATATTGGGCGAGATAGTTCCGAGAGGGTTCCCCAGAAGAACCTCGATCCGCGAGTCATCGGAGCCGGCACCAGCGGCGGCGAATGGCGCGACCCGGCTCAGCCAGACGTATCCTGCTCCGGCCACGCTGTTGCGGATGAATTTTCTGCGTCCGATCATTTTAGGGGTTCCCATGTCACGATCTCCTGGGATGCGTAAGCGGGCCGAATGGTAAACGTTTACTCGATCGCCGCAATTCGCCACCATGTGTCGAAGCCAGAACGTTCTGCGAGGTCACGGCTTCGGGCGGTGCTCGCCTGCGATCTTACGATCTTTCGGTTTCTAGTTCGATGAAGCGGAGGTAGACACCGAGCCCAGACTCGAGGCGGGCGTGACCGCCTCGGCCGACGCCCGTGCCGCCTGCGGCCGGTAGCCATTTCTGGTCCGGACTCGGAGCCCGCGCGCACGTTCGCCCGCCAGCTTCACCGTAATCGCACGCCAGCCGCGGTTGGGGTTGGCTTGCGGATAATAGCTGAGGGAATAAAGGTGGGCCAGGTCGCTCCGAATCGAGGCGAAAGCCTTCTGCTGCTGCTTCCACGTCTTGGCAAAGTACACCTCGCCGCCGGTAGCGGCGCTCATGCGCTTGAACACGGTGCTCGAAACCGGTTCCAGCTTGGCCTCCCGCGTACTGATCATGTAAATGGGGATGCCCTTCGATTGCGCCAGCTCGGCCACATCTTCCGGCGGCACCATGCTGAAGTTGTCCGGTCCGTTGGAGAAGACCACGATTACTTTCCTACCAGTGTTCTGGCCTGCGTCTCTGACCGTCATCAGGAGAGCGTTGTACAGGGCGGCGTCGTCCCCTGCGACCGTGCTGCGCACTCCGCGCAGGACCTGCGATCGGTCCGCAGTCAGCGAGGTGGCGCGGGAAAGGTCGCGGCTGTATGAATAAAACGCCACCCGGTTGGGTCCATCGAGCGAGCGGACAAACTCGGCAATGGCATCCTGCGCGAAAACAAACCCGCGGTACATGTAGTTACTGGTGTCGAAAAGGATGAAGACGTCGGCGCCCGCCATCATGGAGCCCAGCTCGGACCCCAGCTCCGACGATTGCTCCGAAGACCCCGCCGAGCCACGCCGGACGCGGAGGTCTCCCGACTTTCCATCGGACCCGTCCGAGGTCACTCTTCGGGTGGGCTCGTTGCCTTCTGCGAAGGTGGCAACTCTCTGCGAAATGCCATCCTCGGTCACAACAAAGTCCGAGGGACGGAGGCCGGTAACGTAGTTCCCCTTGCTGTCCATGACCGCCACATTCAACTGCACCATGTTGACTTCGACGCGAATCTTGGTCTCAGCCTCCGCCTCCTGGGCGGGCGCACGACTGACCGAGCCGAAAAGGACCAGCGAGAGAAGCAAAAGAACGAGAAAGAATTGTTTTGCCATATTCCTGTTTTCACCTGCCGGAGCGTCTTTGATGCGCTCCGCATCCTAATAGGTTTCTTCTGCTTACGAAGCTGTCATTTGACGTTGGTGTTCAACGCCACTTTCGGCAGCAAGGTAATCTTGCCCTGACGGAACTCGTCACCGGTCTCCCGCATGGCGCGCAGCATCGCCGGCCAATCCTCGAAGTCGGTGGCAAAAATCTTCTCTACCATCCGATAGGTCAATTCGGGAACCAGCCGATTCAGCATGGCCGGCGAATAACCTTTTTCATCCGCCAGTCGGGCCCAATACAAGTTGTTGGAGTCCCACGACTCGGCCAGCAGACGGCTGGAGTAACCCATAAATGCCGGAAAAGGCTTCACGCTGATCAACTGTCGAGAATAACTTTGCGCCAACGCCGGGTGAGGAACCCCGAAATCCTCGGACAACCGCTTCCAGCTGGCCTCCGCGGGGTACTTCCGGACAAGATCGTCTAGTTCCTCGCTGGCTTTTCCCCAATGGCTGTTCTGTTCCGGATATTTCCGCCGGAATTCTGCCGCGAGATAGAAGGTCTCACCCGGCATGACCCGAGAAAGCGCCTGCTCTACGGCCCCCGCTCGCAGGGCCTTCTCGACTTGCTCGGAGCGCTGTGGGTTCATCCGTTCGGAGAGAATCGCTACCACCTGCCCCCGCAATGCTTCATCCTGAGCGGCTGAGGCCAGGAGTTCTTCTCCGCTTCGCTGGTAAAGCGCGACCGCGTGCAATTCGCTCCGGGTCACTCCCCACCACCGCGGCAGAACCGAGCTGCTGACCAGGCCGGGCACCAACTCATGCCAGATTAGGGCCTGCACATTTTCCGGGACGATAAAGTCCTGCTCGGCTTCCGCCAGAACAAAAGGCAGATCCGCCAGCGAACCGGCCAGGTGAGCGCCGCCGCCCGCCGGCAACCCGGAGCCGAATACGTGAGGCACGCGCCAGGACTGTCCGCCTCCAATCGCCATTTCCCCCGAAAAATCGTGGGAGCGGACAAAGAGAGGATTGTTCAGAAGAATCTGGGCCCCGGGAGGCGCATAGTAGGCATAATTCAGACCCACCAGCGTGTCCCTCAGGAAAGGTACGACCAGACCGCGCGCGTCAACCAGGTCCTTACGATTCGGAGATTTGATCAGCTTGGCCAGATCGGTTCGCGTCTGCAACGAGCTGTGACGCGTGTTGTAGAACCCGGCGGCCCACTCGCTGCGTTCACTGGCAGTGAACATCGGACGCGGCATCTCGAATTCCCGCAGCTGTCCAGCGAGCGGAATTAAGCTATCGCCGACATCCTTGCCTTGCGCCATCTCATTCAATCCGTCACCCAGGGCCATCAAGGTCTCGAGGGAAACCAGGCGCTGACCTTGCATGACGGAATGCATTCTGTCTGCCAGTTCCTGCCGGACTCTTTGACCGTCGGATTGCGACTGACTGGGGCCGGCCAGCAGTGCGACCACTTCGTCCTGGGAAAGATCCGGCCGACTCCCGGCGGCCCGCCACAGCTCCCGCACCGAGGTTCGAGCCGAGTCGAACAATTGCGCCGACGAGCCTATGCCCTTCGCGAACGGGCCGATCACGGCCTGCCAGGATCCATTCAAATTCGCGGCGGGAATCTGTCCCTGGCGCGCCAGGATTTCCCAAAGCCCCACGTTGGACTGGAAAATACCCAGGGCGTTGGCCCGCAGTGTGATATTGGAAATCCGGTCAATGGCGTCAGCCGTAGCGAGAAAACGGGTGATCGACTCGTCGGTCAACCCCTCAAATTCAGAAAAAATCAGGTACTGGTTGCCGTACCGCGAAAATTTCTGCGCCAGCAGGCGAACTGTTTCCGAGCTCATACGTTGGCCCGCCGGCCGCGCGCTGTCGATGGCACTCAGCATCAGGTAGATCCGCAGCGGACCATCATCGGAACTTTGCCGGGAGAACGCGAACAAGGCTTCCACCAGCTGATCAGTATCTTTCCAACGGCTGGAACGTTTGGCCCACTGTTTGACCAACTTGGAATCTGTCTTCTGCCGGAGAATCTGGTCCCAGACCTCCAGATTTCCAGGAACCGTGGCCTGGCCGGAGGGACCCACTTGAAGGCGGGTCACCAGAATCAGCAGGTCAGGGTCGGGTCGGAACACAGGACGGGCAGGGCCTGGCGAAATATCTTTTCCCCTCAGCGCCTCGTAGAAGCGGGGCAAGCGGTGAGCGTCCGTGAAATAGACCTGTTGCGCCGGAGTCAAGCGGGAGAGCGTGTCGAAATAAGCGGCCAGCCAGCCGTCATCCTTCGCCAGCAGACGTGCCACGAATTCCTTCGGCGAATCCGGGCTCGCGCCGGCCAGTTCTTTCCACACCGGCTCCGCAGCCACTCCTCCGGGTACCACGATCCGTCCGTTCCGGATAGAGATGTGACTGCTGTAAAAATCGAGAACGGCGGCGAAAGGAAGCAGATTTGGTATTCCTGCAAATTGCCGTAAGTTTGCGCTGGTTTCGGTATCCATCCGGGACACGGCCCAGTAAAGGCGCGCCAGCATGGGATCGTCGAGCATTGCGTCCAGTACATCACCACTCTGGGTCCAATCGGCGGCCGAGAACAGCAGTGGCACTTGAGAGACCGTGAAAGGACAGGCGAAGGGTTTGTCTCCCTGCAGGGTTTGCTCGAGTTCGGCTAGAGGAAATCCGGAATCAATCGTCAGAAAGGCGCGCTCCGGGTCGGCCGTTTCGAGCGCAACCCTTTTTCCGCAACCTTCCCGTACTCGATAACCGAGAACATCGAGCAAAGGCCCCGCCTGATCGCAACCGGCCACTCGAATGGTCCGCTCCGGGCCGGCCAGCGCAACCAGTTGCCTGGCCTGCTCCACATACCGTTTCAGCAAGATCAGAAACTCGGTGGGCCTGCCGGTCCTGTCCTTGCGCCCCTGATAACCTTCCACCGCGACATTGCGTGCCAGCAGCGGCAGCACCTCTTCCACCGAAACCTTTTGACTGATGCCGGCCATGCGCAAAAACGAACGTAGGGGTCCCGGGATGGCAACGCTCGCCCCCGCGACCGACCCGGGTTGCGGAGCGTCCGCGGCCTGGGCGCGGGTGGGAGTGTCCGATGGCGAGCTGGATGCAGAATCGCGCCCGGTAGAGTAAACGCTTACAGAGAGGAACAGGAAGACAGAGTACAGAAGCCCTCATCACGAGGCAAGGAGATTTCACGGCTGGCCCTTCCTTACAAATCTTTAGGAATGACTCGATATCAAATAGCAGGATGCCAGGGACTGGAGAGACATTCGTTAGCGAGTGACGTCAGGTTTCTCACCCGGGCCCGAGTACCGTCACTACGCCGGAATCGAACTAAGCTCGCCTATCTGTGTTCCGCCCCCGGAGCCTAGATTTTGTGCCTGCCAAGATAGATCATCTTGTGCGCCATGCCAACCCCCTTTTTTGTAATTTTCTATGCCGGCAGTCCTGAAAAGCAAGAGGCCCCGGAAGTGGCGTAGATTGGGCGGTTTGGGAGGTTTCAATGGAGTACGGGCGTCCTGCCCGTCTGGTGTATGGGCCTGTGCAAAGACGGGCGGGACGCCCGTCCTCCATTACCCTGCCTGAAAAGCTGCCACCGCCTCCCGCAAGTGCCCTTTTCGTAGCTCTCGATCAGCTTGTCCCACGTGGCATTGGCTTCAGAATCAATCAACTTCCGGGCGGGATCGGCGTCAAACCAGGCCAGCGAGCTGGCGGATGCCCTCGGCGAAACGGGTGGTAGCCACGTAGTCCGGAACAAAGCGTTTGATCTTGCTGTTGTCGAACACCACACTTACCGCTTTGTCCCCAATCAGCGTGCCCTCCATCTGGGGCAAGCACGCCACCATGAAATCGGACGGGATATGCACGATGCGGGGCTCCACGCCCACCGCCGCTCCCACAATCCGGTAAAGCTGGTTCCAGCTCAGGACTTCGTCGGTTGTGATGTGAAAGGCATGTCCGATTGACTGCTCGTGCCCCAGCAACCCGACAAAGCCCTTCGCAAAATCGCTGTCGTGCGTGATCACCCATAGAGATGAGCCGTCGCCGGGGACGATCACCTTCTGTCCCCTGAGCATGCGGTCTACCACCGTGTAGGAAAGCTCGGCCCAGCTGTTGATAACCAGGGGAATCAGGGTTTCGCCGTAAGTCAGGGACGGGCGGACGATCGTTATCGGGAATCCTTGTTCTCGATAAGCCTTGAGCAGACGCTCCTCGCACGCAATCTTGTTTCGGGAATAGTCCCAGTGCGGGTTGGCCAGAGGCGTTGACTCGGTAATCAGATAGTCGGTGGCGGGTTTCTGATAGGCGCTGGCGGAACTTATGAAGATGTATTGCCCGGTGCGTCCCCGGAACAGTTCGAGGTCGCGCTCGATGTCGACCGGAGTAAACGCGATAAAGTTGACGACCACATCGAACTGCCGACCACGCAACGCATGTGCCACGGCAGACGGATCATTGATATCTGCCTGGACCGTCTCCGCGCCGGCTAACCAGTCCGCGCGATGCTGTCCGCGCCTGAGCAGCGTGAGTTTGATGCCACGTTGCAACGCCAACCGGGTGCAGGCGCTGCTGACGATCCCGGTCCCGCCGATAAAGAGTACGTTCATGCGCCAGCCATTCTAATGCTACCGGAGGACGGGCGACCGCCCGTCTTGCGGTGGGCCCTCCATTATCACCAGCGATCCTGGACCAGCGACCGGATCTTCTGGTCATAGATGCGACGTACTGCCGGCCATAGTGTCCGGCGGGAGTGGGGGAAGATCTGAAGCGCGGCAGTTATCCTCCACCTGCTCCTCCCGCTTACCACCCGGAATGGCACACGACACTGCATCGAACATCAATATCCAACGCAGCGCGAATTGGCTCATCGAGACCCCCGCTGGCAGGAGTTGTCGAATCTCCTCCACTGCGGCGAGGCCGACGTTGTATTCCACTCCGGAAAACGTCTCACCGACATCGAAGGCTTCACCGCGCCGATTGAAGTTGCGGTGGTCGTCCACAGCAAACGTAGAGTCGGCTCGGAGCTTGCCGGTAAGAAGCCCGCTGCCCAGCGGTACGCGCGCCAGAATACCCACGCGCTTTTCTCTGGCTTTGGCAAAGAAGACGTCCGCGGGACGCTGCCGAAAGCAATTGAAGATGATCTGCACGGTTTGCACGTTGGGAAATTCAGTCGCCTTCAAGGCCTCCTCTACTTTTTCTACGCTGACTCCGTAGTATCGAATTTTTCCCGCGGCGACCAGATCATCGAGCATGCCGAAGACTTCCGGCCGTGAATAGAGCTCAGTCGGCGGGCCGTGCAGCTGGACCAGGTCGAGCCTCTCGGTAGCAAGATTGCGCAGACTGTCGTCAATCCATGCCGAAAGGTTCTGGCGACTGTAGCCCTCTACAGTCTGACGCGGCAGCCGCCGGCCTGCCTTGGTAGCCACGACGATTTCTTCTTTTCGCTCTTTCTTAAGCCGGGCAATCAGGCGCTCACTGCGGCCGCCTCCGTAGACATCCGCGGTATCGATGAAATTGACCCCGCAGTCGATCGCTTTATGCAGCGCTGCCATCGAGTCTTCATCCGAAACCTGGCCCCATGAACCGCCAATCGCCCAGGCGCCAAAGCTGATCTCTGAAACTTTCCATCCAGTACGACCGAGCACTCGGTAGTGCATGCTTTCTTCTCTCCTACGGATGTACCCGCTGTAATGAAGAAGATTGCTAACCCAGAGCCACCATCTTAAGCGAACCACAAAGACGAAAGCGCGTCTCCCTTTCATGCTCCGCGCGGGACAGACAGATTTAGCGAGTGCTAGGATACGGCGTCATGAAATTATCTTTGAAAATTCGGTTCGGTCTCGTTCTCTGGCCATGCCTCGTGCTGATGCTCGCCAGCGGTTCGATCAGGGCGCAGACCGCCCTGGTCTTCCGCCTCGATGGCGGCCCCTCGACTTACGCTTTCGGCGTCAACGAGCGCGGCGAATTGCAGACGCTCTACTGGGGTGGACGCGTCGGAGCGCACGACACCATTCCACCCGCGCATTCGCTTCCGGAGTGGGCTTCGTTCGATTCTCCCGCCACCACCACACCGCAGGAGTATGCCGGCTGGGGTGCGGGATTGTTCACCGAACCCGCGCTCAAAGTCAGCTTCGCCGATGGCAATCGCGATCTGGTGCTTCATTTTGTCAAGGCCACGCCGAACGATTCCCATGCGATAGACGTTCTGCTAAAGGATATTTCCCGCGAGATTTATGTGACCCTGCGTTACTCCATGGACCCAGAAAGCGGCATTCTGGCGCGTTCCGCGAATATTGAAAATCGCGAAAAACAGCCGGTCATGATCGAACAAGCCGCCGCCGCGCAGTGGACCCTGCCGCCCGCGCGTTACATCCTGAGCTATCTGACCGGCCGCTGGGCCGGCGAGTGGACGTTGAATCAAGAACTCATTCAAGGCGGAGCCCGCGTCATTGAAAGCCGCCGGGGAACCACCAGCCACCAGGCGAATCCCTGGTTTGCGATTTCCCGCGACAGCAGCCAGGACACCGCCAGGCCCGCAGTCGCCGATGAGGAGCATGGCGAAGTATGGTTCGGCGCGCTGGCGTGGTCAGGATCCTGGCGGATCACGGTGGAACATACGCAGGTTGACGCGGTGCGCGTAACCGGCGGTTTCAATCCTTTTGATTTTGGCTACAAGTTAAAACCTGGCGAACATCTGGAAACTCCGATTTTTTACGGCGGATATTCTGATCACGGACTCGGCGGCGCTTCGCGCCTCCTGCACCATTTTGAAATCGCCCGAATTCTGCCGCAGGCGCCCGACCCCAAGCCGCGTCCCGTCATTTACAACTCGTGGGAGGCGACCGAATTCAATGTTGACGAAGCCGGGCAGATGGCGTTGGCGGAAAAAGCCGCATCCATCGGCGTGGATCGATTTGTGATGGACGACGGCTGGTTTGGCCAGCGCAAGACGGATCACGCCGGACTGGGCGACTGGTATGTGAACACGGAAAAGTTTCCTCACGGCCTGAAGCCGCTGATCGACAAGGTCCACTCGCTCAACATGGACTTCGGTCTGTGGGTCGAGCCCGAAATGGTCAATCCGGATTCAGACCTCTATCGCAAGCACCCCGAATGGGTTTTGAATTTTCCCGGACGCCCTCGCTCCGAATCGCGCACCCAGCTTGTGCTGAACCTGGCTCGTCCGGATGTGCGCGACTACGTCGACGGATTTCCTCGACAAGCTGCTGACGGAAAACGATATCGCTTTTCTCAAGTGGGACTACAACCGCAACTGGTCGGAGCCGGGATGGGATCAGGTCCCGATCGATGAACAGCGTGGCGTCTACATTGCGTTCATCCGCAATCTTTATTCGATCCTTGCTGACCTGCGCAAGAAGCATCCCAAGGTCGAAATCGAAAGCTGTTCGGGCGGCGGCGGACGCGTGGATCTGGGCATTTTGCGCTACACCGACGAGGTCTGGCCCTCAGACAATACCGATCCATTTGACCGGCTGGCGATGCAGGATGGCTTCAGCTACGCCTACACCCCCCAGATCATGATGGCTTGGGTTACCGACTCGCCGCACTGGTTCAACTTCCGCTCCACGTCGCTGACCTACCGCATGCTGAGTTCGATGCAGGGATCGCTGGGCATTGGCGCCAATCTCAATCATTGGAGCACCGAAGATTTTGCTACTGCCAAGCGCTTGATCGCCGCTTACCATTCCGTGCAGCGAACCATTGTGCGCGGCGACCTTTATCGGCTGATCAGCCCACGTGACGGTAGTCAGATGTCGGCAACCGAGACAGTTTCGAGCGACAAGAATCAGGTGGTGGTCTTCGCCTTCGCGAACGCCACGAGGCAAGGCCGCGGTTTTCCCTTGCTGCAACTCGAGGGCCTCGATCCGGATGCCGAATACAAACTCGGTTGGATCGAAGGCAAAGCCGTGCCAGAAACTCCTGCCAGCGCTTCAGGTGCGTGGTGGATGCAACACGGTCTGCAGCTGGACCTGCGCGGAGATTACCAGGCCGCTGCGTTCCGGCTGGATGGACAACGCGGGCGCTAGGTTTTCGTAGCGCCGGCGTCCCGCCCGCACTTTAATTTGCTTGTGCGGTAGTCCGATTGATCTTGGCCAAACGCTGCTCCAACTGTTCGGCTTCACCATTGCGCCCGAGGCGACGCAGCGCCTTGGCCTCGTTGCTGAGAGGCCCTATCAGGCTGGGACTGTTTTCGCCAGACTGCTTCTCCATGAGTCCGGTGGCCCGATGCCAGCAGGGTTGTGATTGATCAGCCTTGCCCATGCGATCGTACAGATCGCAGAGTCCCCACAGGGGAACCAATACCTGGCCAGTCAGGTCCGTTGGCCACTTCTATCGCTTTCACTGCCCGCACCAAATACGGCTCCGCCTTGTCCCAGGAACGCTGAGACATATAAACACCACCAATGGCTCTGAGATAGTGTCAGCGTCGGCTGAACTCAATCGCTTCTTTGTGATGAAGCGGGCGTCAGACCATTAGCAGTTTTTTGGATTGTCAGTATCGGATTTTTGCGTTTAGGTAAAATGATCAGAAAGGATACAAAGTCTTGCCAGACCAATATTTCCCTTGACTGAATCGTTTCAGTGGAATCGAGCTCGCCTCTGCCCGGGAGAGTTCTTTCTGAGGAGGTTGTTCCCATGCCGGAATCAAATATCGGCTTTTACGGCCACGTGAAGCAGTACCACAATCTAAAGGCCGAGATCGATCAGGCCATCCTCGATGTGCTGGAGAGCGGCAGTTATGTGCTCGGCCCGCAGCTGGTCAAGTTCGAAGAAGAACTGGCGCGTTACATGAAGACGAAGGAAACCGTCGGCGTCAACTCCGGCACCGACGCACTGTGGCTCGTCTTTCTAGCGCTGGGACTCGGCCCCGGCGACGAGATCATCACCACATCCAACACTTTTTTCGCTACGGCGGAAGCCATCTGGCTGGCCGGCGCCACTCCAGTATTCGTGGATTGCGATCCCAAAACCCGCAATATTGAGGTCACCAAGATCGAAGCTGCGATCACGTCGAAAACTCGCGCCATCGTCCCCGTGCACCTATACGGCCTCACCGCCGACATGCCGGAGATCGCGCGCATCGCCAAGGCCCATAACCTGTTTGTGGTGGAAGACTGCGCCCAGGGTATTGGAGCCCGCGGCGACAACTTTGCTATCGGAGAGCTCAGCGACGCCGTCTGCCTGAGCTTCATTATCCAGAAAAACCTGGGTTGCTTTGGAGACGGCGGCGCCGTGGCCACCAATAATAAGGAGCTTGCAGCCGGCATCCGCAAGTTACGCAATCACGGCTCGGTGAAACGCTCCCACCATAGTATCGGCTACAACAGCCGCCTCGACGACATTCACGCCGCAGTTTTGCGCGTCAAGCTGAAGCGCGTGGACGAATGGAGTGAGCGCCGACGGGAGATTGCGCAACTCTACGACCAGGGTCTGGCCGACGTATCGATAACGCTTCCCTTTACACCCGCAGGCTACCAGCATGTTTACCATCTCTATGTCATCGACAGCGATGACCGAGACGGACTGCAGGCTTACCTCCAGTCGAAGGGAATCACGGCGCTCACTCACTACCCGATTGCCATTCACCAGCAGGAAGGCTTCCCCTGGGGACGCCCCGCCCGGCTCGGTGCGCTGCCGGTCACGGAGAAATCCGCCGCCAGTGTTTTGTCGCTTCCCATGTATCCCGAACTGACCAACCAGGAAGTTGAGCGCGTGATCGAAGAAGTGTTGAACTGGTCGGCGAGCCGCGAGGCACTGAGCCGTCAGGCAGTCTGATGTGTGTCGGGCGGACACTCTTGTCCGCGCTTTTGACGTTGACTTTGGTTTTAGAAATCAAAGTCAAAATCAAGTCAAAGCGGCGGACAAGAGTGTCCGCCCCACACTTCACAAACCCACACTTCATTTACAATAATTCAGAGCGACGAAAAACGATCGGCCTCAAGCACCCTCCGGTCCCGTAACCAACACTATGCTGTCAAGACTGGGAATTCTGATCGCAGCCGGTGCCGCAACGCTCGGCTCCGCAACCGTCGCCTTGGACAAACCTATGGACTTTGGGCCCAACAACCCGTTTTACGCTCCGAGTACTTTGCCCTTTCATGCCCCGCCGTTCGACAAGATCAAGGACAGCGATTACCAGCCCGCGATTGAAGCCGGCATGGCAGAGCAACGCCAGGAGATGCGGGCCATTGCGGACAATCCGGCCCCGCCTACCTTCGAGAACACCTTGGTCGCCATGGAAAAGACTGGCCAGTTGTTCAACCGCGCCATGGCGGCGTTCAACGGCGTCACCGGAGCGAACCTGAATCCTGAGTTGCAGAAGGTACAGGACTTCGAAGCGCCCAGGCTGGCGGCGCATTCGGACGCGATCTTTCTCGACTCCAAACTGTTCCAGCGGGTGGCGGCGATCTATAAGGAACGCAATTCTCTGAAGCTCGATGCGGAATCGCTGCGCCTGGTCGAGTACTACTACAAGAAATTTGTGCACTCCGGTGCCAACCTCTCCGATGCCGACAAGACCGAATTGAAAAAGCTAAACGAAGAGGAATCCACTCTTACGAATGCTTTCACCACCAAGCTGCTCGCAGCCACCAAGGATGCAGCCTTTGTAACCAAGGACAAAGAGGCGCTCGCGGGCCTGGGAGATGCGCGAATCGCCGCCGCTGCATTGGCCGCGAAGGATCGCAAGGTAGAAGGCTACGTCCTGCCTCTGCAGAACACGACGCAGCAGCCCGAACTGGATTCGCTTCGCCAGCGTTCCACGCGGCAGACACTCTTCGAGAACTCCTGGAATCGCGCCGAGCGCGGCGGACCGAACGACACGCGAGATACTGTTTCTCGACTGGCGCAGCTTCGCTCTCAGAAAGCCAAGCTGCTCGGCTTTCCCAACTACGCGGCCTGGAAGCTGGAAGACCAGATGGCAAAAACGCCGGCTGCCGCCCTCAAATTCATGGATGCGCTGGTGTCGGGAGCCACCTCGAGAGCCGCTGATGAAGCACGTGACATCCAGGCGGTTATCGATTCGCAGAACGGCGGAGGAAGAAGGGCGGCTTCAAACTGGAGCCATGGGACTGGAACTTCTACTCCGAGCAGGTTCGCAAGGCGAAGTACGACATGGATGAGTCGCAGATCAAACCATATTTCGAGCTGAATAATGTGCTCGAGAACGGGGTATTTTACGCCGCCACCCAGCTTTACGGAATCACCTTCAAGGAGCGCAAAGATATTCCGGTGTACAACCCGGAAGTGCGCGTGTTCGAGGTATTCGACGCCGACGGCCGGCCCATGGCCCTTTTTTACGTTGACTACTTCAAGCGCGACAACAAAAATGGCGGCGCCTGGATGAGCACCTTTGTTGATCAGTCAAAGCTGCTGGGCACGCTGCCGGTCGTCTATAACGTCTGCAACTTCAGTAAGCCTGCGCCGGGCGAACCCGCTCTTCTCAGCTTCCGCGATGTCACTACCGTCTTCCACGAATTCGGCCACGCCCTGCATGGCATGTTCGCGGACACCGAATATCCGACTCTTTCCGGGTACCGCAGTGGCGCGTGACTTCGTCGAGTTTCCATCGCAGTTCAACGAGCATTGGGCGACCTATCCGGCGGTGTTCAGCCACTACGCGAAACACTACAAGACGGGCGCGCCCATGCCGACAGAGCTGGCGGCCAAGATCAAGAAAGCTGAAACCTTCAATCAGGGTTACGCCCTCACCGAGGTGCTGGCGGCGGCGGAACTCGATCTGCAGTGGCACACTCTTCCGGCCAGCACGCCGTTGCAGACTCCTGACAGTTTTGAAATCGAGTCGTTGAAGAAGACCAACCTTTCCCTCAGCGCTGTGCCGCCGCGTTACCGCTCCACCTACTTTGCGCACATCTGGGGCGGAGACTACGGCGCGGGCTACTATGCTTATCTGTGGGCAGAGATGCTGGACGATGATGCCTTCCAGTGGTTCGAAGATCATGGCGGGTTGACTCGGTCGAATGGCGATCGTTTCCGCCGGATGATTCTTTCGCGGGGTAACACTGAGGACCTCGCCAATCTCTACAAAGCCTGGCTGGGAGCGGAACCCAGCATCGAGCCGATGTTGAAATATCGCGGTCTGGCGGAGCCCGTTTCGAAGTAAACAGGTCAATGTCGGTGCGAGGGGGGCGCTCGTGCCCACATCCTACTTTAGAAATTTTCCCTGTTCGAGTTCCTGAAATGCCTGCCGCAGTTGCTCCTGCGTGTTCATGACGATGGGACCGTACCATGCCACCGGCTCTTCCAGCGGTTTTCCCGAGACTAGAAGAAAGCGGATCCCGTCGTCCCCGGCTTGCACTGTGACTTCGTCGCCGCGATCGAAGAGTACGAGGGAGCGGTTGTCGGCCTCGACCGGAGGCGTTGTGTCCGACCATTTGACCGCTTCGGTCGGAACCGTCAGCGGACCTGAAGCGTTGCAGAATTTCCCGCCGCCCGCGAACACATACGCGAACGCGTGGCGAGTGACTTCAACCGGAAGCGTCTTTCTCCGGCCCGGCGAGACCGACACGTCGATGTAAGTCGGGTCGGTGGCAATTCCCTCCACCGGTCCGGTCTTACCCCAGAACGTTCCGCAGACGACGCGCACGTGCGTGCCATCGTCGTCTTTAACCTCCGGAATTTCGGGCGCTTTAATTTCCTGATAGCGCGGCGCAGTCATCTTCTTCGAGGCTGGCAGGTTGGCCCACAACTGGAAGCCATGCATCCGGCCAGCCTGATCACCCTTGGGCATTTCCTGATGGATGATCCCGCTGCCCGCCGTCATCCACTGCACTTCGCCTGAGGCGATGGCGCCGCGATTGCCCATGCTGTCGCCGTGCTCCACCGTTCCAGCGAGGACGTACGTGATGGTCTCGATCCCGCGGTGGGGATGCCACGGAAAGCCCGCCAGATAGTCCTCGGGAACGTCATTGCGGAAGTCATCCAGCAGCAAGAACGGATCGAAGTCAGACGTGTTGCCGAAGCCGAACGCACGCCGCAGGTGCACGCCAGCGCCTTCGAGGGTTGGCTTGGCTTTCACCAGCCGCTTAACGGGTCGAATGGACATCGGGTTCTCCCAGTACTATGAGTTTGCGCACATTACTGATCAATTTTGACCAGTCCTCAGGCATCCTGCTGTTCGATACTGTCGCTAGTAAATTCTACCAGCGAGCATAGGTAGGGGCAGGCCCCTCACCGGTCCGCCTGAGCAAAGCTCGGCCGACGTTAGCTTAGGAAACCTGGCGAGCCGTGCTCGCGCACCCAGGCGGTGGCGTCCGGGTCTAGGCGGGCTGTGCAGACTAAGGCACTCACAATTCTCCGCCAGCGTTCTCGGCGCGACTTAGGGGCTAATGTCACTAACCAAGACAATTCTTTCCAGAGGGATGTTGGAAGTCGTCGCAGCTCGCCCCGCGGTGCGAGACGAAGTTGCGGCCGCCGGTCCCCGATGGCACGCCAAGCCCTCCATGCCCAGTCGAATTGCCGTGATCGGCAATTATCTCCCGCGCCACTGTGGAATCGCGACGTTTACTACCGATCTGTGCGAAGCCGTATCGGCGGAGTACGGGACGGCTCGATTGCTGGCGCTGCCGGTGAACGACACGGATCAAGGATACGACTATCCCGCGCGGGTGAGATGGTCGCTGGCGCAGGACGATGTTGCCTCGTACCAGGAAGCGGCAGAATTTCTGAACTTTCACAACATCGATATGGTGTGCCTGCAGCACGAATATGGAATTTTCGGCGGCCCGGCCGGAAGTCATATCCTGCATCTGCTACGGGGCGTGAAGATGCCCGTGGTGACCACGCTGCACACCGTTCTGCGCGAGCCTAACCCCGACCAGCTCCGGGTCATGGAAGAAATCGCCGAGCTCTCGGACCGCCTCATCGTAATGAGCCAGCTGTCCTCTCAGTTCCTGCAGGAAATCTTCAAAGTGCCCGGCAGCAAGATTGACATGGTTCCGCACGGCGTTCCCGATCTGCCATTTCTCGATCCTAATTTCTACAAGGACCGTTTTGGAGTCGAAGGCAAAGCGGTGCTGCTCACTTTCGGTCTGCTCTCGCCGAATAAAGGCATAGAGAACGTCATTCAGGCCATGCCTCAGATCTTGTCGAAACACGAACACGCGGTCTACCTGGTGGCGGGTGCAACCCATCCTCACATCCTGCGTCGCGAGGGCGACAAGTATCGGGAGAGCTTGCAAGCTTTGGCGAGGGAAATGGGCGTGGAATCGCGCGTTATCTTCCATGACCGCTTTGTCAGCCCTGAGGAAATGGCCGAGTTCATCGGTGCCGCGGACATCTACATCACTCCCTATCGTCACGAAGCGCAGGTGGTTTCCGGAACGCTGGCGTATGCGCTGGGAGCGGGCAAGGCAATCATTTCCACGCCTTACTGGCACGCGATCGAATTGTTGGACGCTGGACGCGGCGCGCTGGTTCCCTTTCAGGACCCCGACGCCATCGCGCAAAAGACCATCGAACTTCTGACCACGCCGGCCCTGCGCCACGCCATGCGCAAGCGCGCCTACCTCTACGCGCGTGACATGGTTTGGAAGAAAGCCGCGCAGGGTTACATGGAGAGTTTCGCGCGAGTTCGCAGCGACCGCATGGAGACTCCCCGAGTTCAGTTCCTGGCTCGCGCGACGGAGAAGACTCTGAATCAACTACCGAAACTGAAGTTCGATCACGTGAACGCGCTGACCGACGACACCGGAATGCTGCAGCACGCAATCTTTACCATCCCCAACCGGGCCGAGGGATACACTACCGACGACAACGCGCGCGCGCTTATTTTTACAGCTCATGTTGAAAGACAAGGCAGCGGACAAACGGGCGCGGCCAGAACCATTGGAGTCGCCAATCCGGATTGGGCTTCCCGTTACCTGGCATTCCTCGAGCACGGCTTCAATCCCAAGAATAGAAGATTTCGAAATTTCCTCGGCTACGACCGTCTCTGGCTGGAAGAGCAGGGATCGGAAGATTCTCACGGGCGCGCGTTGTGGGCCCTTGGAACTGTCCTGGGCCAATCCGCAAATCAGGGATTGAGAGGCGCCGCCGGACGTTTGTTCGAGTACTCCCTGCCGGCGGTGGTCGAGTTCCGCAGTCCGCGGGCCTGCGCTTATGCCATCCTCGGAATTCAGGAGTACCTCCGTTCGTACCCTGGAGACCGGGACGCCCAGCGCGTACGATCCGCCTTGGCTCAAAGGTTGCTCGATATGTACAAGTCGGTTCGACGTCAGGACTGGAAGTGGTTTGAAAATGTTGTGGCTTACGGGAACGCGAGGCTGCCCCAGGCCATGCTGCTGGTTGGATCGGCCAGCGGGGATGAACGTATGGTTTCCGCCGGACTCGATTCTCTGGACTGGCTGATGGAAACGCAGCGCTGCCCGGCCAATGGCCACTTTGTGCCGATCGGTTCGCAGGGCTTTTACCGCCAGGGCGGACAACAAGCTCGATTCGATCAACAGCCGGTTGAAGCTGCCGGCGCGGTGTCCGCCTGCATAGAAGCATACCGCGTCACCGGCGACCTTAGCTGGCGCAGGGCCGCATGGTCGGCTTTCAACTGGTTCCTGGGCGATAACGATCTTCAGCTTTCTCTTTACGATTCTGAAACCGGTGGTTGTCGGGACGGTCTGCATCCCGATCGTGCCAATCAGAATCAGGGAGCGGAATCCACGCTCTCTTTCCTGATGGCACTGCTCGAAATGCGCTCTCTGCAAGCAACCGAACCGTCTGCTGAAAGGCTGGAAGACCCCTCATGACTGCTCCCGAAACCACACTGGTCAACGTTGAAAGCACGCACTACCCGCCACTGCTGCTGCGTCACTCGCGCAATCCCATTCTGACCCGCAAGCATTGGCCGTATTCCATTAACAGCGTGTTCAACGCCGGCGCGACCCTGCTGCAGGATGGAACCACTCTTCTACTGTGCCGCATCGAAGACCGGCGCGGCCTGTCACATCTTTGCGCAGCTCGCTCTCAAAATGGCGTTGATGACTGGCAGATTGATTCGGAACCGACCTTGATGCCCAACCCCAAGGAGTATCCCGAGGAAATCTGGGGTATCGAAGACCCTCGCATCACGTTCGTGCCTGAGCTGCAGAAATATGTGGTCACCTACACTTCGTATTCGCGCGGCGGTCCCGGAGTGTCGCTGGCTCTGACCAAAGACTTCCGCAGTTTCGAGCGCTACGGCGTCATCATGCCACCAGACGACAAAGATACGCGCGCTTTTCCCCCGTAGGATTGGTGGATACTGGGCGCTTATTCACCGCCCGATGACGGCCCTCGGAGCGCACATGTGGATTTCCTACTCTCCCGATCTCCGTCATTGGGGCAGACACCGGCTCATGCTGGAAGCACGGCGTGGCGCCTGGTGGGACGCCAACAAGATTGGCCTCTCGCCGCCGCCCATCGAGACCCCGAGAGGCTGGCTCGTGCTCTATCACGGAGTGCGGCACACGCCCTCCGGCTGTCTGTATCGCCTCGGCCTGGCCCTGTTTGATCTGGAGAATCCGGAAAAATGTTTGCTGCGCGGCGACTCCTGGATTTTTGGGCCGGAGACGGATTACGAGCGCAATGGCGATGTGAATGATGTCGTGTTCCCGTGCGGATACACAATGGACTCCGACGGCGACACCGTTAACATCTACTACGGAGCTGCGGATTGCTCCATTGCCCTGGCTCGCGCCAGCGTTCGCTCCCTGCTGGAGTGGCTGGACGCGAACGGGAGTCTTGACCGCCGTCGAGCCCAGGACGCATGAACCCGCTGTTGTGGGTTTTCGAGTTCGTCTTCCGATGCCGACACCGCCAGCTCAGTCGCGTATTCACCATCAAGCACAGAACCTACAAGGTTTGCTTCCAGTGTGGACGAGAATTTGAGTGCGCAGACGTTGATGCTTCTGCACTGCCGGAAGGATCTGTGTCGCAATTCAAGGTCTGAAAAAGCAGATCCCAGTCACCTGCTTATCTTCAGATGTGAGCTATCTTGCTCAGACACTAAAGTCCCCCGCCTGTCATTCTCTAGTCTGTTGAGTGTGTAGAGGGAGCCACGACCCCTAATTCGTAGCTCTCGTCGTGCAGTCGCGGCGGGTCAGGTCCCTGCCAATTCAATCGAAGCGACCATACTCAGCGAATTGGGATTCTTCGCCCGTGCATGTCGCGGAACTCCACGGCAGCACGTTTCGACCCTAAAAGCTTTCGAAAGCAAGAACGGGCAACACCTCTGGCGAAGAGGGGCGTCGGCCCGCGCAACCAGAAAGGTCAAAGACCATGCCGTTAATTCAACTCCTGGAAGTCCTCGTTGTGGTGGGTGTTCTTCTGTGGCTGGTGAATCGCTTCATTCCAATGCAGTCATCCATCAAGTCCATTCTGAACGGCGTCGTGGTAATCGCCGTGGTTCTGTGGCTGCTGAACGTTTTTGGGTTATTTCACTCCCTTTCGCATATCCGCGTTGGGAAGGGATGACCGATTGTAAGCACCTCTTAATGGAGGCGCGCGAATTCAGAATAGAGACTTAAGCAACACGGCAGAAATCTGCCTCAAGGAGAATCCTTTGAAGACTAAACTTTTGCTGGCACTCGGCATCACTCTCAGTTTGAGCGCGTTTGCGCAAACCAATTCTCAATCAACCATGGTGGTCGAACCCATGGAGCACACGCCGACCTTCCGGGTCACCGTGGTCAGCCGCAACGTGCAGGCCATCAACTACAAGCATCGCGGCGGAGCCACCAAGGTGGATTTCGCCGGCACCGACCTGATGCCCCAGGCCAACGGCCAAGCCAAAGTGGAAAGCAAGAAGGGCTACATCGAAATCGAAGTGGAATTTGGCAATCTGGAAAAGCCAACGACATTCGGCAACGAATATCTGACCTACATTCTGTGGGCCATTTCGCCCGAAGGCCGGGCCATGAATCTGGGAGAGATCCTGGTAGGCGATAACCACCGCAGCAAGGTGGATGTCACCACCGATCTTCAGGCCTTCGCGCTGGTCGTCACTGCGGAACCTTATTATGCGGTGCGCCAACCCAGCAACGTGGTGGTGCTCGAAAACATTGTCCGCGAGGACACCAAAGGGACCATCGAAGCGATGCACACCAAGTATGAACTTCTGGAACGCGGTGGCTACATTCCCACCGGCTACAAGTTCGATCCCGTGGTTCTGAATACCCGATTGCCGCTGGAATTCTTTGAAGCGCGCAATGCCTTGCGCATCGCGCAGTCCGAGGGGGCCGAGACCTACGCCCGCGACAGCTATCAGCATGCCTCACGACTGATGGACCAGGTCGATGCAAGATGCCATCAACAAGCACACCGATCGCAAGGCGATGATCGGGAAGGCTCGTGAAGTCGTACAGACCGCGGAAGATGCTCGCGCCATCACAGTCAAAAAGATAGAAGAGGAGCGCCTTGAGAACGAACGTCAAGCTGCGGCCGATGCGCAGGCACAAACCCAGGCCCAAGCCGACGACGCAACCCGACAGAAGGAACGGGCGGAGTCTGACCAGGCCCGAGCCGAGCGCGCCACATCTCGAGCCGAGTCGGACACGGCCCGGGCACAAGCCGCGAAAGCCCAGGCAGAGTCTGACACAGCAAGGGCACAAGCCAATGCTGCTCAGGCCCAGTCTGACGCCGATCGGGCAAAAGCCGATATGGCGAACAGCCAGGCCGCCTCCGCCAGTGCCCTCTCCGCCGCCCAGGCTGATGCAGACCGATCCCGCCTGGCTGCCCAGCAAGCGGAAGCCGATAAAGCTGCCATGCGCGTGCGCTTGTCCGAGCAGTTGAACAGAATTCTTCAGACCCGCGACAGCGCGCGCGGTCTCATCGTCAGCATGTCCGATGTTTTGTTTGACACCGGAAAATACTCGTTGAAGCCGGGAGCACGGGAGAAGCTGGCAAAAGTCGCCGGCATTCTGATCGCCTATCCTGGACTCAACATCGAAGTCGGCGGCTACACCGATAATGTGGGCGGCGATCAGATGAACCAGACCTTGTCTGAGAACCGTGCCGGTTCGGTACGTGATTACCTGGTGCAACAAGGAGTCGCGACCAATTCCGTCTCAGCGAAAGGTTTTGGCAACTCGCAGGCGGTGGCTTCTAACGATAACTCTGCCGGCCGACAACAGAACCGGAGAGTGGAGCTTCTCGTATCCGGCGATGCCATCGGCAACCCGGTCAACGCGCAAACCGGAAGCTTGCAGTAAAGGCAGCATACGTACTCGGGTCAACGGAGGTAGCAAAGTATGAAAGTAGTTCGAATCACCAGCACGGCCATTCTGTCCCTGCTTCTCGGAATCGCGGCTCCGGCTTACGCTCAGCACGAGGAGTGGAGAAGCAGGATCATCCGCAACAGCAGGGCGGACATGAGCAAGGCAAACCTCGAACAGCAGCATGATCAGCAACAGCGGCACGCTCAACAACAGGAACAACATAACCAACAGCAGGCCCAGCGAGAGGCCGCAGCAACAGAACCAGCACAGACCAGCAGCAGGCCGAACAGAAACAGCAGCAACAGAACCAGCGCAACCAGCAGCAGGCCCAGCAGAGGCAGCAACAACAGAACCAGCACAACCAGCAGCAGGCCCAGCAGAGGCAGCAACAACAGAACCAGCACAACCAGCAGCAGGTCCGAGCGGAGCAGCCACAGCGCACCCAGCAACAGCAGCGTGTCCAGCAGAGCGCCTGGCAACAGCATCGCTCACAAAACTGGCAGTCCGACCACCGCACCTGGCAGCAGCGTGGTGGCTACCGCGGCTACCGCATTCCTGACGACCGCTACCGCGGATACTTCGGCCCGAGCCACGGATTCCGCATCAACGGTCTTCCCTTCCTGGTGGTAGGCGGATACCCGCGCTTCCAGTACGAGGGCTATTGGATCAGTACCGTTGACCCATGGCCGGAAACCTGGGGAAATGACTGGTACGACAACGACGACGTCTACGTCAACTATGTGGACAACGGCTATTACCTGTACAACCGCAGGTATCCCGGCCAGGGAATTGCGATCAACATCACGCTGTAGCGAGTCCACGGGTGGTGCAGCTTCGGGAGAGGCTGCACCTAGTGAACTCAGCGAAAGGAGAAAAACATGCTTGGAACAATCTTGATCGTGGTCCTGATTCTGGCGCTTCTTGGAGCACTGCCGCGGTGGTCGCATAGCCGGGACTGGGGATATGCCCCAACCGGTGGTTTGGGATTAGTCATTCTCATCGTTGTCATTCTGATGGTTCTCGGCCGCATTTGAACCATGCGCTACCTCTTCAGGTCGCCTGGCGCCGTAGTCGGACGTTGGCGCCTGCGCGCCAGGCGTGCGAGCGCATTTGTCCTGATCGTGCTGATGTGCAGCGGCAGCTCGTCCGCGTATTCGGTTCTGACCCACGAAGAAATCGTCGACTTACTCTGGGCTGACGAGATCCGTCCCCTCTTGCTCCTACGATATCCCGGACTTCCGGAAGACCAGATCATCGAGGCCCATGCCTACGCCTATGGCGGTGCTGTCATCCAGGACCTCGGCTACTACCCATTCGGCAGCACGGAGTTCAGCAGTCTGGTGCATTACGTCCGCAGCGGCGATTTCGTCCGCGAATTGCTGCTCGAAAGCCAGGATGTCAACGAGTACGCCTTCGCGCTCGGCGCCCTGTCGCACTACGCTTCCGACATCGCCGGACACCCCGCGGTCAACCAGGCTGTCGCTATCGAGTATCCCGAAGCTGCGAGCGAAGTTTGGCAAATCAGTCCGCTATGCGCAGGACAAGACCGCCCATTTGAAAACGGAGTTCGGCTTCGACATGGCGCAGGTGGCGAAGAACCGTTACGCGTCGCAGCAGTATCACGATTTCATCGGCTTCCGGGTGTCGAAATCTCTGCTGGAGCGGGTCTTTCCCGTGGTGTACGGAGTGGAGCTGAAAGATGTGCTCACCCACGAGGACCTCGCCATCGGCTCGTATCGCTACTCGGTCAGCCGGTTGATTCCGCAGATGACCCAGGTCGCGCTGCAAACCCATAAGAAGGACCTGATGCGCGAGAAGCCTAATTTCGCGAAACAAAAATTCCTTTACCGTCTTTCGCGCTCGGACTACGAAAAGGAGTGGGGGAAAGACTACGTAAGGCCAGGCCTGGGCACGCGAATTTTGTCCACGCTTTTGCGCTACATGCCAAAGATCGGTCCCTTCAAGGGGCTGGCCTTCAATAGTCCGACTCCGCAAACTGCCGACCTGTATATCAACAGCATCAATACGACGGTCGATCAATACCGCGTCTTTCCTGAAGCAGGTGCGCAGCGACTCACTCTTGCTTCCCAATTGTGACTTCGATACCGGCAACGAAACCAGAGCGGCGGAATACTCGTTGACCGATGAGACCTATGCAAAGTTGCTGGGCCGGCTCTCCGATCGGAAGTTTGATCGGACCACGGCCGAATTGCGCGAGAACATCTTGCGCTTCTACTCCGATCTCTCGGCGCCGATCGAGACCAAGAAGGACGACGCCCACTGGCAAGCCGTGCTGACCGGACTGGACCAATTGAAGTCAGTGGCTCCGGCTCCGGCTGCGACTCTCACCGGCCGCACTGCACAGTGACCGCCATTCGAACTGCGGTGCGTTCCCTCGTAGCTTTCCTTGCTCTGGGCCAGGCTGGCCGGGCACAATCTGCTCCGGCGACGATTGTCCGCCCCATGCCACCCGTCATCGTGATCGGGTTTGTCGGTGGATTCATCCGGCACGATAACCTCGCCCACAGCGAAGTACAGCTCGCAGCGCGCCTTCGCCAGGCTTACCCTCTGGGAGTGCAGGTGGAGATCTTTGAGAGCTATCACAGAGGAAGAGCCCGAAAACGGGTCCGGGAAGTGCTCGATACCGACCACAACGGAAATCTAACCGCCGGCGAGAAGCAGAATGCCCGCATCATCATTTACGGACACAGCTGGGGCGGCTCCGAAGCCATCAAACTGGCGCGGGACCTGGAGAAGGACAGCATTCCGGTGCTGCTCACCGTGCAAGTGGACAGCATTTCGATTCGTCACAATGATCGGCTGATCCCGGCGAATGTGGCCCAGGCTGCGAATTTCTATCAGCCGCATGGGCTTCTCCGCGGCCAGGCGGCGATCCGCGCTACCGATCCAACCCGCACGCGGATCATCGGCAATTTTCGGTCCGACTACAAAGCGAGCGATTACAACTGCGAACACTATCCCTGGTATGACCGCGTCTTCGTGAAGGCCCACACCCAGATTGAATGTGATGCAAGCGTGTGGAGGCACGCGGAGGCTCTCATCCGGTCGGACCTGGCGCCAGTCACAGCCAGCGAAACAGAACCATGATCACGATAAATTGCGCGCATGGCCAGAACCTTACTTAGTCTTGGACAGTCGGGCTCCGGCAGGGTTCTTCTTGGTTTCGGCGAGTCGCGCCTTGTTCTTTGACTCCGTAGTGGCGGAGAGCTGTCTTGTTCGGGACACCAATTTCTTCGCCTCCTGGACCACTTCTGCTTCCTTCGCGTTTACGCGTCTGGTGATCTCGCGTCTCTCGCCTGTATTGGGCATATGTCATCCCTTCGACTGACACCTCAGTTTATCTGGGTTGTGGTGGCTCGAAAAGGATCTGGCCGGGACCGGCACACGGTCTCGGCCAGAATTGAAACGCTCGTACTCACTACTTGTTGTCGTTCGCTTCCGCAATGGCTGCCTGATGCCCAGCCTCTGATACTGCCCTCATGAACGCTTCCGCACTCTTCGGGGTTGCTACCTTGCCCGAAAGGATATTGCGGAACGTCATGTGCTTGCCGTAAATGGCGCGGGTGGAATCGTTGTCCTGCTCGATCACTGCACCTTCGAGGGTGAGGCCGGCGAACACGCCTTTGGAACGTGAGTAGGTCAACATTTCAGTGTTCATCTTCCAGTCAGTTCCAGCGGAAGCATGACGGCCAACTGGGCCCGCTGCCACTGATCCTTCACCGCTGAGTGCGAACTTGCTCGAAAGCAGATGCTGAAAACCACGGTCGTTCATGACCAGCACAACCAGGTCCACGCCTTCGACGCCGATCTGCAATCCCCAGCTTCCGCCGCCAATTGATACGAACGCTGGCGCGCTCCAGCCATCGGAGGTGCGGCAGGATGCGATTCCGCGGCCGTGTTTGCCGCCAAAGATGAAGCCGCCTTTGATCAAATTAGGAACGACCAGAATGCACTTCGCATTACTCAACACTTCTTCCGGAACACCCTTGTCCGGGGCTTCCATGATCGCATGCAATACGTCGACGGACGACTGGAAACGTTCGACCGTGTCTTCGCGAGCGGTTCCCGCCCAAGCTAGCGTTCCAAACAGGCCCATACAGCCCATCAGCAAAACTGACATTAGTCTTTTCATGTGATTGTTCCTTTCGGATCTGCGAAAACTAAGAGGAGAAAACTTCAGATGGGCTGACTTAGCTCAGAGGACCTGAAAGGAGGCACAAAGAATGGTCGTCTCCAGACCTATGATCGCCCAGGCACCAGATAATAGCTGGTCTGAATTGCTCACATCTTCTCACGGGCGCAGCCGGTGTTTCTTGCCCAAAGTGAGCAATCTGGCACAGAATCGCCGGCGTCTGACCTGTCATCATTATCCTGAGCACGCTGCCTGGTTGGGCAGCGTCTTAAAGCGCGAAATTTCAGTCATGACTTCCCTTCCGCAAGCGTTTCTTGGCCGTTTTCGTCGTCTGCGCGCCTTCATGGCTGCGTCGCTGAGAAAATCGCTTGGGATAACACCACGAGACGGCGATTTCGCGTCCCAGCGGATGTGCCCGTTTTGTGGACTGATCACGCCGCGCCACGGAACCCTTTGCCTGGAGTGCGGCAAGTCGCTCAAGCCAGCTTAGCGTCGCTGCGGCCCGTCCTCACGCTCGAAAATCCTCGAACTGGGTGGCACGATGGAATGTGGCGCAAATGAGCAATCCTGCTCAGCATTGCAGATCGAAAAGAGGCAGACTCACGAAAGCAGCATCCCAGGAAGCTCTGAGCGGAAACTGTCAACCAGACCGGAATTTTTTGCGCGGTGCTGACAATTCGTAGAGGAGAACAATCATGCTTTGGACAATTTTCGTAGTTCTAGGAATCTTGTGGCTTCTGGGATTCAGTCTGCACATCGGCGGAGGCCTCATCCATTTGCTGCTGGTGGTTGCGCTCGTGGTTCTTGTCATCAATTTGCTGAGTGGACGGCGCGGCCTGGCGTAACGGCCTTCCCTCGAAAGAAATGAAACGGTAAACTGGAACCTTCGCGTCCGAAAAGTGTTCAAAATTGCTCACCTTTTGGGTAACTCGTCGGGTTATCTTGAGGTTGTCGAGTCCGCCGATGAAACTGCATACCGGTTGCGCCTGGTTTACCTTATCGTTGTCGTTGCTGATCGGCCTCGGTACCATGCAGGCCGCAACCGCGCAGGCCTCCGATGGATCTGCAACGGCTCCCAACGGCGGACTGAGCGCGGAAGAAGTGGTAAACCACCTGGTCCAAAGGAACCTGGAACGCGCCCGCGCATTGGGCGCTTACGAAGGGACCCGGATTTATCGCCTCGAATATCACGGCTTCCCCGGCTCCAGAAGTGCGGAAATGATCGTGGATGTAAAATACCGCACGCCGGGGACGAAGGAATTCAGCATCCGATTGGAGAAGGGCTCTCAGCTAGTCATTGAGAGGGTCTTCAAACGGATGTTGCAGAGCGAGAAGGAAGCGGTCAGCGAAGAAAATCAAAGAAATATCGCTCTCAATCACGATAACTACAATTTCACCCTGACCGGGCATGAGACCACGCCCGCGGGTTCGTTCTATATTCTTTCCGTTGAGCCCCGCACCAACAACAAGCTTCTGTACCGGGGCCGAATCTGGGTGGACGCCGAAGACTTTGCCGTGACGCGTATTGAAGGGGCTCCCGCGAAAAACCCTTCGTTCTGGACGAAAGATACCAAAATCGTGCAGGTCTACACCAAGGTTGGCGATTTCTGGCTACCGGCTTCCAATCGAAGCACCAGCGCGATCCGGCTGGGCGGCCAGGCCAACTTCACCATTGATTACCAGAATTACCAGATCACAGCGGCAACTGCGGTGGGGACACCGGACAAGCTCGCCGGCGCCGATAGCGTTGTCTCAGGGAAGAAATCAGGGCAATGCTGCTCAATCGTGAAGAACTACATTCAGAAGTGAACTATGGACCTGTAGTCCACCCTCTAAACCTCCGGCGTAGTGAATGAAGCCCAGCTTCCTGAACCGGTTCATAAAAAAACTCACGCGTGACCGAGTGGTCCCGACCATTTCTGCCAGGGTCTCCTGACTTATCTTGGGAACCACGGACTCAGGTACACCTTCCTTACCAAAATGGGCAAGGAGCAGAAGGACACGCGCCAGCCTCTTCTCGCTGGAATTGAACAGCTGGTCGACCAGGTCTTCTTCATAGCGGATATTCCGCGCCAACAGATATGCGACGAACATGTCGGAAAACGCGTGTTCACGGTGAAGGGCGGCCATCATTGCTCTCTTCTCGATGCGCAGGACCTCGCAGTCGGTAATGGCTGACGCCGATCCCATGCGGAGAGCCTGCCCGGCCAGCGCGCCTTCCCCAAAAAAATTCTTTTCACTCAGCATACCGATGGTTGCTTCCCGACCGATCTTGGATACCACGGTCAGCTTTACTTTACCCTTCTGGATGTAGAACACGGCATCGGCGGCATCGCCCTGGGTGTAGATCACCTGCTTTTTCGAGACAGCCAGAGTCTTCCTTCCCTCGCCGATGGTGGCGAGGAACGTGTTGGGGTCGAACTCACGAATCTTCTTTGATACGCCGGCCGGCTTCATTGGTCATTAACATCCTACGCCCAGAGTGGGGCCGAGTTGCGAAAATCCTATCTAATTCCGCGGACAGGCTCCTATTATCGCACTTTCGCTAGACCATTTAAGTGGTCGCCAGTCAGCAGCTTACAGGAAATAAACTACTGTTTACTTCAGCTAGTAAACAGACGGGCAGAATCGAAACTATGGTGGTCACATTTGGAGCGAGCATGTCGGACCCGCCCGTGGTACGCTGCATGCGTGAGGTGGTTACCACCTTCTCCTCTTTCAGGTCTTCTGACCTAAGCCAGTCCATCTGAAGTGCTCCCACAACTTAGGTTTCTCCCAAGAGCGGGGGTATTCATGCCTTTTGAGGCGATCCTGAACGAAGTTGAGAAACTCCATACTGTCAGCACTCGTCTTGAAGGACTGGCGGAGCAGCATCCGGGGGTCTCGGAGGCCCTCATCACTATCGCGGGAAGCGTCCGCAACGCCGCCACCGTTTTGGCGGTGCTGGTGGCGACACATGGTTCGAAGCCTATCTGAAACTCGGGAGAGATTATTTGTCAGCCCCCGCTGCCAGGCGACGGTCTCGATGAGTCTCCGTGCGCGGCTGGCCGGTGCCGAGTTCGCATTTCTCTCCAGGCTTGGCGCCACACGTCGGACACCGAATCGCGAGCGTCGCTTTTTTCTTGGCTTTCATGAATACATAATGGTGCCTCGCCCCAGCACAAGATGGTCAATTTTGACCAATAAAATAGAGAACTAATTTTGGAGGTCGTCATTTCGCCTCCTGCACGAAGGCCAGATTCGCAGGCTGGATTGGAATTGACTTAAACGCCCTGCCGGCGAGGAGTTGCTGCTGGTCTTCGACGCTTTTCTCCCACGAGGCAAAGCTCACACTGAGAGAAACCATCGCCGCCCGGACAGTCCGGGTAATGGTGACGATGTCCTGCACGCTGGCAATCGCTCCGATTCCGCCGAAACCTGACATTGCAATATCCGCACCGGCATTGGCAATGTTGTATCCATCATGAACTTCTCTCCCCGCTCATGCGTCTCCATCGGGCAGAGGGCATCGTGCCGCAAACCATCGCTCGCCGCCTGCGAAGATTCTGAGACCATTTGCTCCATGCAGCGCCGTTCTTTTTTCCGCCCAGGCTGGTTTTGGGTTGCGGTAGGGTACAACACTGCTTCCATAACGGCGCGAGCCAGTCCCACGAATGTCCACTAGAAAGGCTGTGCAGTATGATCACTCAGTTGTGAGTTGCTGTGAATGTTTCCCAATTAAATTGCTGGAGAAATCATGAATGGCTTTGCCTCGCGACTGGTTTCCGCATGGCTGATCGTGGCTTCGTGTGCCGGTTCGCTTGTCGCCCAGGCCGCTGCGCCGGCTCCTATCCCAATTAAAGTCGTGGTCGTCACCATGTTCGAGCGCGGCGAAGATACCGGTGACACACCCGGCGAATTCCAACTCTGGGTAGAACGCGAACATCTCGACCAGATCGTTGCGGTGCCCGCCGGTTATCATCACGTCCGGCTTAACAAGGACGGGGTGCTCGGTATGGTGACTGGGGTCGGCACTGCGAAGGCTGCTGCGTCGGTAATGGCCCTGGGTCTCGATCCGCGCTTAGACTTCTCGAAAGCGTATTGGATCGTTGCCGGAATCGGCGGTGGCGATCCGGCAGACGTATCGCTCGGTTCGGCCGTCTGGGCCGATCACGTCATTGACGGCGATTTGTCGTTTGAGATTGACGCGCGTCAGATTCCCCCGAACTGGCCAACCGGCTACGTGCCTCTACGCAAAGCGACACCCTACGAACAGCCGGTCGCGGGCGAGGAGTACGGCCAGGTCTACACGCTCAACCCGGCGCTCGTGGGCTGGGCCTTCGGACTTACGCAGAATGTGCGGTTGCATGACTCCGAAAGGCTACGTACCTTTCGAACACGCTTCAGCGGGTTTCCGAACGCATTGAAGCCACCATTCGTCACCAGAGGCGACACTCTGTCGGCAAGCACGTTCTGGCATGGCTCAAAAATGGACGATTGGGCCAACGAGTGGACTCGCTATTACACCTGCGGCAAAGGAAATTACATGATTGCGGCCATGGAGGATTCGGGAACGCTGCAGGCTCTTACCTTCCTGAGTCAGGCTGGGCGTGTGGACCTGCAACGGGTATTGGTTTTGCGTACCGTCAGCAATTACGACCGCGAAGCGCCGGGCACGACAGCCTCGGACAGCCTCAAGGCGATGGCCTCCGGCAACTACTCGGCCTACATGCCGGCCCTCGAAGCAGCGCAGTCGGTCGGCGACAAAGTAGTGCGGGACATCGTCGAGCACTGGGCCGATCGCGAATCCAATATTCCGCACGCGCCGTAGGCATCGGTTTTTCAGAGGTCGCAGAAAAACTAGTAATGTCATCCTGAGCGGCCCGCTTCGGATGACAGCCTGTGAGTTTTTCTCCCCGTCGTAGGCAAATCGCAGTTCACTTTGACAACGTTGCCAACGCCTCAGCCAATATCAGCGTCCCGCGGGCAATATCCTCGGGAGACGCATACTCGTCAGGACGATGGCTGTACCCGCCGCGGCACGGAATAAACAGCATCGCGGTCGGCGCGATGCGGGACATGAAAAGCGAATCGTGATAAGCCCGGCTGATCATGGGAAGGAATTTCTGCCGCTGTCTCCTGCAGGCGTTCGAAAGAGCTTCTACCACAGTGGGCGCGCATTGCGCCGGTGCATCCGCATTTAGAAGTTCGATGTGAATCGCAACCTTCCGCTTTCCCGATATCGCGCTGCACGCGTACTCCATCGTCTTGATCACGCTATCACGTCGTTCAAGATCGGTGTCGCGGATGTCAGCGCTGAGGCGAACCCGGCTGGGAATGCTGTTGATTGCGCCCGGAAACACCTCGCAGATGCCTACCGTCGCGACGGTGTCAACCGCGCCACTGCTTCGCGCCGCGTTCTCAATCGCCAGGATCAATTCCGCGGCGGCGCAAAGAGCGTCTCGACGATCTGGCATCAAGACGCCGCCGGCGTGCCCGCCCGCGCCTTCGATCACAATTTTCATGCTGGCGGGAGCGGCAATGTTCGTGACCACTCCGAGTGGTGTCTGCTGACGTTCGAGCACCGGACCTTGCTCGATGTGCAACTCGACGAACGCCTTGTAATAGCCGTCTGGCAGCTTCACTTCATCGAGATCTCCGCGCAATCCTGCATTGCTGCGAACGTCCTCTATAGATTTTCCGTCACCATCGTTCAACCTTTTGGCGGCTCCGACAGGGAGGCTTCCGCTGAGCAGCCGGCTGCCGAGGCATCCAATGCCAAAGCGCGTCGGCTCTTCCGAAGTGAAAACCAGCAGCTCAATCGAATTTGTCGGACGAAATCCACTTCGCCAAAGCGCCCGTATCGCCTCGAGTCCTCCCAGGACTCCAACCACTCCATCGTATTTCCCGGCGTTAGGGATCGCGTCAATGTGAGAACCAGTACTGACCGCTGGGGCAGCTGGGTCTGAACCACTCCACCGCGCAAAGATATTTCCGATCGCGTCCTGCCGAACGGCGAGTCCGGCCTCTTCACATCGCGCTCGCAGCCAGGCACGAGCTTTGAGATCAGTGGGGGTAAAAACGATTCTGGTTACAGCGGGTGGCTCGGCGTCGGAAATAGCGGCCAGGACTTCGATCTCAGAGATCAGCCGGTCTCGATCAATTTCGAGATTCATGGGCGACGATCAGCCAGCGGATGGCGGTTCCAATCTTTGTAAATGAGATATTTCGCGGGCACTTTGCCCAGCGCTCCAAACCATTGCGGGCACCACGGTGCCATCCAGATAAAATCTCCGGCCGTAACCGGATACCACGAATCGCCTAGCCGGTAGATCCCGCCACCTTCGAGCATGATCAGCCCGTGTTCCATGACGTGCATTTCGACCATGCTGAGCGCCGCTCCTGGCTGGTACGCCATGGTGTTTACCGCGAAGTCAAAACTCATCTCATCGGGAAGCAGACACTTAACCTGCAGGTCCGAATCATCTTCAAGGGGATGCGGAGTCACATTATCTTCAATGGAGACGATCAGACGCGGAGGCTGGGCTGAAACCAGCGCCTGGTAAGGCTTTTCGATGACAGCCACTCGGCTCTTCTTCGCGGCCACCACGCGGTGCTGCAAGGCTTCGGGCAAATAGGCGTAGCCACGTGCTCCCAATTCTTTCTTCTTGCTCCCAACCTCCAAAGTGACTCCACCCTCCATCACAAAAATAAAGCGCTGCGCCGGCGTGCTACCCAGCTCGCCACCCGCCTCGAATTCAGCCGTGTATTGGGTAAACTTAGCGCCCATGGCCGGCCCCGCATGTACGACGGCAGAGCATCCCTGCATTCCCGGCAGTGTGGTACGAACGAAAGTGTCGGCGGTCAGCAGCAGATGGTTGACTTGTTGAGAACTTCGCGTCTGTCCAAGGTTATGCACGGCACATCCTTTTGTGAAATGTGGATGACGACGAGAGCTGATCGAGCAGATGCATGCCGCATTCAAACGCTTTGGCTACATCCTCAATGGCGACTGATTCGGCAGGATCGTGGCTGATCCCGCCGGGAGTTCGCAGAAAGATCAAAGCGGCTGGGACTTTCTCGGCCAGGATCATCGCATCATGACCTGCTCCGCTCACCATGTGATACGGCTCGCAGCCGGCTTTGCGAATCGCCTGCTCGATTTCATGGATGAGGAACGGATCCATCGCCACGGCCGACTGACTCAAGAGAACCTTCTGGCTCACAGACAAGCCACGCCGCTTGGCGATTTCCTCCGCCTCGCGAATTAGACTTTCCACGGCGCGGATTCGAACCTCGTCCAACCCGTGACGAACATCGAGAGTCAGTCGAGCCTCCCCGGCAATGACGTTGGTGGCTCCGGGCTTCGCCTCTATCGCGCCCACCGTGGCCACCAACCCTGGAACCTTGTTCCCTTCCCGCTCCACGGCGGTGATCCACTCCGCCGCGCCAGCGATCGCATCGTAGCGAAGATGCATTGGCGTCGTACCGGCGTGGTTGGCCCGGCCCACGAATGCGAACTCCAACCGGCTTTGGCCAGCGATCGCATCCACTACTCCCAGCGGCCGCTTCATCGCCCCCAAAACCGGTCCTTGCTCGATGTGGAATTCTAGGTAACCCAGAATATCCTCTCCTAAAGCAGCCAGGGTAATCTCTCGGGGATTCAATCCGAACTCTTCGATAGCACCGCGTACGGAAACTCCCCGAAGATCTTTAAGCGCTAGAAGTTTCTCGTCGAGTCTTCCCGTCAGCGCCCGGCTGCCGATAAATGGCGTGCCAAAACGAACTCCTTCCTCTTCCGAGAAGCCAACAATTTCAATTCCGAACGGCAAGCTGTCTTCCATCCAGCGCCTCCAGCAATGCGACCGCCAGCACCACTCCGAGCACCCCATCGTAGGCTCCAGCGTTAGGAACCGTATCGAGGTGCGACCCTAGAAGCAGTCGTGGCGCTTTCGTTTCTGCCCCAGCATAGAATCCGCGCAAATTACCGGCGCCGTCAATTCTTACCTCGGCTCCGAGCGCGGTCATCCACCCGGCGATTTCCTTGTGGCAATCATGCATAGGCGGGGAAAGAAACGTCCGCCGCGTGCTGCCGGAATCTTCACTGAAGCGCGCCAGCTTCCGGCAGCGGCCAATGACTTCTTCTGCACGATTTGTAATCTCATCGGTTGTCCGCACTGGATTCCATTGTCACAGGCAAATCTCAAGCCTGGCGTATAACCTTCGCTGCTCCCCAACCGATCAGCACCAGGGCAACAAGAATCTCCCAACTATATTTGTTCCCATAGGTGGCCACGGGAAAATGATTGCTGAGCATGATAAAAACGACTGGCACGGCCATGAACGTATTGTGCTTGGAGCGCAGCTTGGCCTGGGCTCCGAGCGCCGGATCGAACGTGGCACCGGTTGCGGCCGCGGCGATCATCTTGCGCTGCGCCGGAAGAATTCGCTCCCACACGTTCAGCACCATGATGGTTCCGAACATTGCCCCGACGTGGATGTAAGCGGCACGCCCGCTGAACACGTGTACAAGTCCATACGCGAACGCAGCAATCATGATCAGCGAAAATATCGCAAAACCGACTTCGGACCTACCCAGAGACGACCGCAGCGCCACATCGTAGATGACCCAGCCCAAAATCAACACGCCGATTCCGATGGCGATGCCGCGGCCCTGCGAAATATCTGCGACGTCTGGATCGATCAGTCCTCCGCTGAAGTAATAAACCAGGAACATCAGGACAATTCCGCTCAGCCCTGTCATGGCCGCTTCCCAGCGGAACCAGTGCACCTGCTCGGGCCCGACTCGCAAAGATTTCTGTTTTTCGACCGTGTAGAAACCGCCGCTGTGGACCATCCAAATCGCCGCCGGTGCTCCCTTCGCGTTCTTCTCAAGTTTTCCGAATTGACCGTCCAGCCAGGTGAAGTAATAAGTCTGGCCGACCCACATGATCGCGGCAAAGACGTGAAACCAACGCACCAGAAGATTGAGCCACTCCCGGACGGAGGACGTCACCGTGACTCCTCCTCGGTTCTCCGCAGCATGGTCATGCGTTCAGGTTCCTCGGTACGTTGTGTATCCATTCGGGCTCAGCAGGAGCGGGATGTGAAAATGCGTCTCGCCGCCCCGCACCTGAAAAGTGACTTCCACCACGGGATACAGCGCTACGATTTTCGAAGCTGCGAAATAACTTTCCGTATCAAACACCAGACGAAAAAGCCCGGCGGACAGAAGGTTTCCATCCGGGAGCAACTGATCGCAACGTCCATCCTGAGCCGTTTGTGCCGAGGCCAGCAACAGCCAGCTGCCGGTCTTCTCCCGCCGCTCCAGTCGCACCGGCACGCCTGCGGCCGGCTTGCCCAGCGCAGTATCGAGAACGTGAGTTGAAATCCGCTTCATTCCGAAAGCCATTTTGTCAGGCGAATACGTGTGATCTGTCGCTGCTGCTCGGCTGCTTCGCGAAGTTCCGTTGCATCGTCATTTTGCAAGCGGCGCCGAAGAATCGCCAGAATCTCCGACGCCGACTTTCCCGTAGCGCACACAATAAAGATATGTCGAAAGCGTTGCTCGTATTCCCGATTTGCCTCCGCCAGCGTGATCTTCACGGCATCACCGGCTGACGGCAACGTCCCGCTGCTCTTGCACCGACCAGGTAGCAGACTGAGCCGACGCAGACTGTGCCGCTCGCGACTCGCCGATCCGGGGATGGTTACGGAATGCCTCCATCCACTCCGCTGCACCCAGATTACCCCAGGTTTCGTCGGACGCTGCTAGCAGAGTGGTGACGTCCGGGAATGGCCTTCGCGCTGCCATCCCGCCAGCCCAGGCCTTCGAGCCGCAGCACGGCAGGATTTCCTTCACGGCTTCCGCCACCGGAACCGCATTCCAACGCTCGAGCACTACACTCATGCGTGTGCCTGGCCTGCGCACAGCTTCTCAAGAAATTCTGCCACCAGATTACCCACCACTGCCGACCGGTATCTTGCAGTCGATCGAATATCGTCGATCGGCTGAATTTCTGCGATCGCCGCGTTTCTCGCCGACGCCAACAGTGACGGATCGACCGGCTTTCCTGTCACCAATCGTTCCGTTTCCGCCAATCGAAGGGGGACCGGCGCGACGCTTCCCAGGGCGATACGGACATCATCGACCACGCCGCCTGCGCACCGGCCCAACGCCGCAATGCACACCTTGGAAATCGCCTGCGCATTACGCGCTCCAACTTTGCGCGTGTAAGCAATGTGTCCCGAAAATCGCCGCACGAGGCAGATCGTTCGAATCAGTTCATCGGCCGCCAGTTTCGTCTTCTTATAACCGGTGTGGAAGCCCTGATAGGGCACTCTTCGCTCCCCGCGCGCTGACGTCAGAATAAGCTCGGCCTCGTACACCAGCAGCGCGGGCAGAGAGTCGGCCGCCGGCGATGCATTTACGATATTGCCGCCCAGAGTGCCGCGATTCTGGTTCGCAATCCCACCGGTCAACGCGGCAGCCTGGGACAGGAGCGAGAATTCGCGTTTCTACCAACTCGTGTGCGCGCAATTCGCTGTAGGTGCATCCGGCGCCGATGCGAATTTCATCAGGCAATACTTCGATACGCCGCAGTTCTGGAAGATTCCAGATGCTAACCAGTTTTCGCGCCGGAAGTTTTCCGGCAGCATACTGCACCATCACATCCGTGCCGCCGGCGATTGGCAGCCAACCATCGGGCTCCTCAGCGAGCAGAGACAACGCGGACCGCAAGCTGCCGGGCGCGACGAGCTGATAGTCGGCTGGATTTGATCTCATGAAGTGGCCCTGCGTCGCGCTGCTTCCGCCACCGCTTCAAAGATCTGGATGTAGCCGGTGCAGCGGCAAAGATTTCCCGACAGCCCTTCCTTGATCTCCTCGATCGTGGGATCAGACTTCTTGCCCAGCAGATGATGGGCGGCGAGAATCATTCCCGGCGTACAAATGCCGCACTGCGCGCCTCCGCAATTCAGAAAGGCCTCCTGCAGACAGTTCAACTGTGCGCCCGCGGCCAATCCCTCGATCGTAACAATGTTCCGCGTCCTTAGCCTGAAGAACTGGTACGAGGCAGCTATTTATCAGCGTGCCGTTCAACAACACGGAGCACGACCCGCACTCGCCTTCACCACATCCCTCTTTGGCGCCGGTCAATTCCAGCTGGTGTCGCAATACATCCAGCAATCTCTCCATGGGATAGGCAAGCACCGTCTTCAGCTCGCCGTTCACGGTGAATGAGACCTCGCACGGTGCCGCGTTTCCTGCTGAGGACGGCTCGGTCATCGCAATCCACCGGCGGCGTGCGGTTCACGGTTTGCCGTGAGCTCTTCGAAGATGTCTTCCGGAAGCAGTGGAATCGAATCGAAACGAACTTTGAGCGCGTCTTCAACTGCATTCAAAATGGCCGGAGCTGGACCATCCATCGGCAACTCGCCGATTCCTTTCGCGCCAAACGCGCCGTGAATGTTTCCCATTTCTTCAAAGAACACCCGAATGGGAGGGACGTCGGCCGAAGTTGGCATGATGTAATTCGTCATCTGGCCATTTTGCATACGGCCATTTTGCCAAATTACTTTCTCATACAGCGTGTATCCAATTCCCTGCGCGACGCCGCCTGCGATTTGCCCGCGGGCCAGGACCGGATGCAGCACCTTGCCGACTTCCTGCAGCGCTACAAAGTCGTCGACCGATGCGCTGTAAGTCGTCAAATCAACCGCCACCTCCGCCACATAGACCGCCCAGGCAAAGGCCGCGTACGCCTCTCCCCGATATTTATCATCGTCCCAGAACACATCGGGGGGCGCTTCGTAGCGTCGCCCACGATCGAAATGACCCGCTGGTTGCAACCTGACTCCGGCATGCCGACTGAAATTCCTCGGCCGAATACGAATCGCCGAGGAGTCCGCTTCCAATCAAGGTCTGTTTGATACCCAACGCCGCCGATTGCACCAGTTTGCCTACAACCATGACGGTTCGCGATGCCACTGTTGGTCCGCTGTTCGGCACCTGGTTCGTATCCGCCGAAGCAATGTCGACGCTCTCGTACGGCAGCCCAAGTGCTTCTGCTGCGATCTGGCAAAGAACTGTTTTCGTACCTTGGCCAAATTCGGTGCTTGAGACCAATACCCTGACCCTGCCATCAGCGCATCCTTCCACGCCGACCACCGATCCCAGGTTGCGCTCTCCCGAACCGGTGAATCCCGCACCGTGCAAGAAGGCCGCAATGCCCATTCCCTTTCTGCTCGCGCCTATCGCGCTCTCGTTTGCGAAGCATTGCTTTTTAGCCTGATAGTCGGAGAGTTCCAGTGCCCGGTCGAGAAGTTTTTCCAGATCGATGGGCTCGCGCACGATCTGCTCCGTGGTTGTCGCCTGCCCTGGCTTTAAAAAGTTTCGCTTCCGAATTTCGACCGGCGATAACCCCACCACCTGCGCGATGCGATCCATGTGCCGCTCCAGCGCGAAGAGACTTTGCGGCGCGCCGAAGCCGCGAAAGGCCCCGTGGGGCGGGACATTCGTGGCTATGGCCTTGGCTTTTATGCGGACATTGGGCCAGTAATAGGCGCCACCGGCATGGATGGTAGCGCGTGAAAGCACCACCGGCGACAGAGTTACGTAAGCCCCACCGTCTACCGTAAATTCAATTTCCCCGCCCAGTATCTTTCCGTCTCTACTCACCGCCGTGCGGTGGCGGGTTCGCGATGGATGCCGTTTGGTGGTAGCCGCCATGTCTTCCATGCGGTCATAAATGATTTTCACCGGCCGCCCGGATTTGATCGCGAGCAACGCGGCGTGCGCCGCAATCATCGAGGGATATTCTTCCTTTCCGCCGAAGGCTCCCCCCGTCTCCATCTGCACCACGCGAACTTTATCGGCAGGCAAATTGCACAGCGTCATCAGAGCCTTGTGCACATAGTAAGGACACTGCAACGAACCCCACACAGTGATTCCCTGCTGCGGATCGAAACTCGCAATCATTCCGTTATTTTCGATATAGAGTTGCTCTTGCGCGCCCGTCCTGTATTCACCTTCGACGATGTAGTCGGCCTTCGCCCAAACTCCCTCGACGTCGCCTTTCTCTACCAGGTAGGTCTTGAAGGTATTGTCCGCGTCCCAAATGATTTCGGAAAGGTTCTCACTTTCTTCCATGGTGAACACGGCGGGAAGCTGCTCGTATTCGATCGAAATCGCCTGCACCGCTTGGGGAAGAAGGTGCCGGTTCGGGTGCGCCAGCAGGAGAATCGGCTCTTCGGGGTGATTCACGAGCCCGTCGGCCAGACATGGCTGATCGTCGGCGATCAGCGCAATGACATTTTTGCCGGGGATGTCCTTGGCGCTGACGACCACGAATTCGTCCCAGGCGACTCCGGGTCCAAATGTAATTTTCCGAATCTTGCCGCGCGGAACCTGGCTGCGCACGGTCGCACCGTAAAGCATGTCGGGGAGCGTCATATCATCGACGTACTGCGCTTGCCCCGTGACTTTGTCTCGTCCCTCTTTGCGAGGGACGGATACTCCAACGATGCGTTCACCCGTCATAGAGTCTGATTATCGCATCCCGGCTGCTGCGGCTATCGTCGCCACTCTCGCCCGCTCGGTTCTCCTGGAAAATCGTCGTCCGCAAAAACACACTGCCCCCGCAGATACGTCGCCTTCACCACCCCGCGCAAAGTCTCGCCTTCATAAGGCGACAGCGGATACCGGTAGTGCAACCGTTCTGGCGTCACCTGAAATGTTGTGTCCTGATCAAAAATAACCAGGTCCGCATCGTAGCCCGCGTCAATCCGACCCTTGCGGGCCGCACACCCCGCCAGTCGTGCCGGACCCTCGGCCATCCAGCGGGCAATATCCGTCAACGTAAATCCACGCCGGCTGGCATCGGTCCACATCACCGGAAGCGCTACGGAGAGACTCGAAATACCACCCCACGCAGTTCTGAAGTTCCCTTCCTTCAACCCCTTCATCGCCGGCGGACAGGGAGAATGATCGGTAGCCACCAGATCAATTACTTCGTCTCTGAGTGCCTGCCACAAGACTTCGCAGTTCTCACGGCTCCGGATCGGCGGCGCGCACTTACACAACGTTGCAGCGTCAGAGATATCTTCGGCAGAGAGATGCAGGTAGTGAGGGCAGGTTTCCACGCTCACCGCCAATCCCTCGGAACGAGCCGCCCGCAAATCCGGCAGGGCCAGGCCACTGGAGAGATGGACAATGTGCAGACGAAAATCATATTCTCGGCACAGCGACAACATCATTCGAATCGCCGACAGCTCAGCTTCGTCGGGTCGCGACTGCAGATAGGTTGCGTAACATCTCCAATCGGCTGCGGCAAGACGCGCCGTGGCCGCGTCTATCGGTGCGGCAAGTTCTGCGTGTACCAGCAGCGGCAGACCCGTCCGCGCCAGGTGGGGCAGCGCCTTTCGCAGATCTTCCTTGCCGACCATGGTGAAGCCATCAATCCCGGGATGGATCAGAAAGCACTTGAACCCCAGCACTCCCGCGCCGGCAAGCGCTTCGATGTCCGCGTGATTGCCATGGACCACGCCGCCCCAAGCCGCCCAGTCCACCCAGCAATGGTTTTGCGCCGCGGCGCGCTTCGCCTCGAGGGCAGCGACCGTAGTGGTGGCCGGCAGGCAGTTGAGCGGCATATCCACCAGTAGCGTGTAGCCGCCGGCCGCGGCGGCGCGCGTCGCAGTGCGGAAGCCTTCCCACTCCGTACGTCCAGGATCGTTGATGTGTACGTGAGAATCGACCAGCCCGGGAAGTATGGCGGCATCGTCGAAATCGCGGATGTTCGTATCGGATGGAATTTGCGCGGGAGGAACAACCGCCTGTATCCGCTCGCCCTCTACCAAGATTGCGGCAGGCCGAATTCCTTGCGGAGAGACCACCCGGCGGGAGACGAAAGCCTGCAAGCTCATGGTGTCAATCGCCGGCCCGCAAGAGAGATGATCATCAGAAGCCGAGCCTATCGCGCCCGCTTCACTTTTTCAACCCGCCGTCATCGAGAATTCGAGCTGAGAAAGGTTTCGCCCGCTTCCAGCCTCCGCTTATACTGCTTTCTTTGGCGCGGAAGGAGCACGGAGCGATCCGCGCGGGTTAAGCGACATCCCACATATGAACAGCTCTTTTATGGCGCGCGCGATTGCACTCGCAGTCGAAAATGTCCGCTCGGGACAAGGCGGGCCCTTCGGCGCGGTGATCGTGAACGATGGCAACATCATCGCCGAAGGCGCGAACCAAGTGACTTTGACCAACGATCCCACCGCGCACGCTGAGGTGCTGGCCATTCGCGAGGCTTGCCGGAGGCTCGCCAATTTCGAACTCAAGGACTGCGAACTCTATACCTCCTGCGAGCCTTGTCCCATGTGCCTGGGCGCAATTTATTGGTCGCGTTTATCTCGCGTCTACTTCGGCAGCCTGGCGGCGGACGCGTCCCACGCCGGGTTCGACGACTCGTTCATCTACCGTGAAATCGCTCAGCAGCATTCCGAGCGCGGCATACCCATGGTTCAGATGATGCGTGAAGAGGCGCTGGCCGCGTTTCGGGCCTGGCAGGAAAAATCCGACAAGATACGGTATTGACGCCGCATTCAATCGAGGGAAGACGATTGCTCGATCGCTATTTCAAGCTCGCTGCCAACCAGACCACCGTGAAGCAGGAATTCCTCGGCGGTTTTACAACTTTCCTCACGATGGCCTACGTCATCGTCGTCAACCCGCAAATTCTATCTCAGGCGGGAATGCCGGTCGACGGCGTGGTGTTTGCCACCTGCCTCTCGGCTGCGATCGGCACACTGGTGATGGGCCTTTACGCCAATTACCCCATTGCCCTCGCTCCCGGGATGTCGCTGAATGCCTACTTTACCTATTACGTTTGCCTGAACATGCACATTCCGTGGCGAACTGCGCTGGGCGTAGTTTTTTTCTCGGGCGTCGTGTTTCTGGTGCTCACGGTCACACAGGTCCGCGAGCAGATCGTCAATGGCATTCCGGATTGCCTCAAGCATTCCACCGCGACCGGAATAGGCTTTTTTATCGCTTTCGTTGGTTTACGCAACGCAAAACTTGTGGTCGCCAATTCCGCTACGTTTGTGGGCCTGGGAAGTTTTGCCGACCGCGAAGTGCAAACCGCCTGCTTCGGTCTGATCCTGACGCTGGTCCTGATGGCGCGAAAGATCAACGGCGCAATTTTGGTCGGGATCGTCGGCACTTCGCTTCTCGCCATGCTGCGCGGTATATCGAACTGGCCCTCCGCCATCGTCTCGCTGCCCCACCCCTCGTCCACTTTTCTGCAACTTGATCTGCGCGGCGCCATCCATCTCGGGTTTTTGGAAATTCTGTTTGCCTTCCTGTTTGTGGACCTGCTGGACAACGTGGGCACCCTGGTAGGAGTATGCGAGCAGGGCGGATTCATCAAGGACGGAAAAATACCGCGCGTCGGAAGGGCGCTCGTAGCCGATGCCACTGGAACCATTTTCGGATCGTTGGCGGGCACTTCTACAGTTACGAGTTACATCGAGAGCGTTGCTGGGATCGCGGCAGGCGCCCGCACCGGGCTCAGCAACGTATTCGTCGCCGGACTTTTTCTGCTCTCCATGTTCTGCTCGCCGCTGGCCACTGCGATTCCTGGCTATGCGACTGCCCCCGCACTCATTTTGGTGGGTGCGCTGATGACGCAGTCCATCGCAAACATCGATTGGGCAGATTTCAGCGAGGCTGTGCCCGCATTCATCACCATGCTGGCCACGCCCCTGACTTTCAGTATCGCTACCGGCCTCAGCCTGGGACTCATTTCCTACACGGTAGTGAAGATTGCGGTGGGAAAGATTCGCGAAATCAATCTGCTGATCTGGATCCTGACTCTCTTGTTCATCCTGCGCTATATCTATCTTGCGACCGCGTAGCGACTGGCTAGAACAGCCTCAATGCGCCAAATCCCAGCAGTCGCGCGCAATTTCCCAATCTTCACCAGCGCGAATCAGCAAGGCGCGAACCGGGGAACCTGCATCCGAGATGTCCTGGTCAGGAGTCGACGCCGCATTCTTCTTCAGGTCAAGTTTCACGCCGGCGTACTCAAGGTTCTGGCACGCCGCCGCTCGCACCTCGGGCCGAGTTCTCTCCCACTCCTGCCGTGAAGACCAGTGCGTCGATACCGCCCAACACCGCGACCATAGCGCCGATTCCCGCGACTAGCCGGTGAATATAGATTTCGAAGGCCAGCGTAGCCCGCTCGTGTCCAATTTCCACGGCAGCGAGGATTTCGCGCATGTCACCCGAGATCGCCGGAGATTCCCAGCAGCCCAGAGTGTTGATTGAGAAGGTCATCGAGTTGATCCCCCGTGAGATGGCTTTGACGCATCAGGTAAGTAAGGATTCCGGGATCAACCGATCCGGAACGTGTGCCCATCATCAAGCCCTCTAGCGGCGTGAACCCCATCGTGGTGTCCACGCTCCGCCCGTCGCGGATGGCTGCGAGCGAACACCCATTCCCCAGATGACAACTCACCAGCTTGAATGAGTTTGGATTTCGCCGCAGAAGTTGCGCTGCGCGCCGGGCGCAATACTTGTGATTGATGCCATGAAACCCATAGCGACGGATTCCGGCCGCCAGCCATTCATACGGTCCCGGATACACGGCCGCCGAGAGCGGCATTTTCTTGTGAAAACCGGTGTCGAAGACTGCAACCTGGCGAACCGCGCCTAACAGTTTCTCAATGATTTCAATGCCCTCAAGTTCAGCGCGATTGTGGAGAGGAGCGATGGCAGAAACTGCGGCAATCGTTGATTTCACTTCCGCGGTGATTACGACCGGATCTTCGAACGCGGGCCCGCCGTGTACGATCCGGTGCCCGACCACGTCAATCTCCGAGAGTGAGGAGACGGCGCTGGCTTCCCCTTTCCACAGGGTGTCGAGCAGGCGCGCGGTGGCTTCAGCGCGAGAGGAAACCTTGATTTTCTCCTTCCGGCTGAAGCCGCGCCCATTCTTGATTTCGACTTGGCCGGACTTCTCCATCCCATTCGATGGTGCCCTGCCAAAGGCAGGCTGGAGGATCTCGGGAAGAACGTCGCCGATCTCGTACAGGCAGCTCTTCTGGCTGCTGGAGCCCGAATTCAGCACCAGGATTTTCATCGGTTAGTTAGTACGGCCAGGTCCAGTCGCGCACGGCCGGCAAGTCATCGCCGTGCTGCTGGATGTAGCGCTTGTGCTCCACCAACTGGTTGCGCAGGAACTGCTTGAAGTGCGCGCCCACGCGCTGCAGTCGAGGCACGCGGTCGACGACATCGCCCGCCAGATGGTAGCGATCAAGCTCATTGAGCACGGTCATATCGAAGGGCGTGGTCGTCGTGCCTTCTTCTTTATAGCCGCGAACGTGGAAGCTGTCGTGATTGTGCCGGCGATAGGTGAGCCGGTGAATCAGCCAGGGATAACCGTGGTACGCGAAGATGACGGGCTTGTCGGTGGTGAACATCGAATCGAAATCACGGTCGGAGATACCGTGAGGATGCTCTGAAGGAGGTTGCAGCGTCATCAGATCGACCACGTTCACAAAACGGATTTTTATGTCGGAGAAGTTCTGGCGAAGCAGATCAACAGCAGCCAGGGCTTCGAGCGTGGGCACGTCGCCCGGCGGAGGCGATCACTACGTCGGGCTCGGTGTTCTGATCGGTACTGGCCCACGACCAGATTCCAATTCCGTTGGTGCAGTGTTCGATGGCAGCTTCCATCTCGAGGTATTGCAGAGATGGCTGCTTGCCCGCCACGATGACATTGATGTAATCCCGGCTGCGCAGGCAGTGATCGGTCACCGAAAGCAGCGTGTTGGTATCGGGCGGCAGATAAACGCGAACCACATCTGCTTTCTTGTTCATCACAAAATCAATGAATCCCGGGTCCTGATGACTGAAGCCGTTGTGGTCCTGGCGCCAGACGTGCGAGGTCAGAAGGTAGTTTAACGATGCGATCGAACGTCGCCAGGGAATGCGGCGAGTCACTTTCAGCCATTTCGCGTGCTGGTTGAACATGGAGTCAACGATATGGATAAACGCCTCGTAACAGGAGAAAAAGCCATGCCGCCCGGTAAGCAGGTAGCCCTCGAGCCAGCCCTGGCACATGTGCTCGCTCAGCATCTCCATGACTCGTCCGGTGGTGGACTCGTGTTCGTCAGTGGACAAATATGGCTCCATCAGAACTTTGTCGGTCACTTCGTACAGCGCGTCCAGCCGGTTGGAAGCGGTCTCATCGGGACCGAATACCCGAAAATTTTTCGCATCCAGGTTGAGCTTCATCACGTCACGCAGGAAAGTGCCGAGCACCCGGGTCGCTTCCGCAAGCTCCGTACCCGGCTTCGCGACCTTCACGGCGTAGTCGCAAAAATCGGGCATGAGTAGGTTCTTGAGCAGCAAACCGCCATTGGCGTGCGGGTTGGCGCCCATCCGCCGGTCACCGGCGGGCGCGAGTTTGGCAATTTCGCTGCGTAGTTTGCCGGTCTCGTCGAAGAGTTCCTCGGGAACATAACTCTTCATCCAGTCTTCCAGAATCTTGAGATGACCCGGCTTAGTCGCCAAATCCGTGACCGGCACCTGATGTGCGCGCCATGTACCTTCCACCGGTTTACCATCCACAACCTTCGGTCCGGTCCAACCTTTTGGCGTGCGCATCACGATCATTGGCCAGATGGGCCGCTTTTTGGATCCATGCGAACGCGCATTCTCCTGAATCTCCCTGATCTCCGCAATTACGGTGTCGAGCGTGGCGGCCATGAGCTGGTGCATGGGCTCGGGCTCATGGCCCTCGACGAAGTGGGGTTTATAACCGTATCCGTTGAAGAGGTGGGTGAGTTCTTCGTCGCTCAAACGCCCCAACACAGTCGGATTCGCAATCTTGTATCCATTCAAATGCAGGATCGCCAGCACCGCGCCGTCGCGCGCCGGGATCAGGAACTTGTTGGAATGCCAACTGGTAGCGAGTGCGCCCGTCTCCGCCTCGCCGTCGCCGACCACGCAACAGGCCAGCAGGTCGGGATTATCAAACACCGCTCCATAGGCATGGGCAATGGAATAGCCCAGCTCTCCACCTTCATTGATCGAGCCCGGCGTTTCCGGAGCAGCATGGCTGGGAATTCCTCCGGGAAAGGAGAACTGCTTGAACAGCTTTCGCATGCCCTCCTCATTTTGCTGAATGTCGGGGTAAAGCTCGGTATAAGTGCCTTCCAGATAGGTATTGGCCACAATACCGGGGCCGCCGTGTCCGGGCCCGGTGATGTTGATCACATTCAAGTCGTATTTCACGATGAGCCGATTAAAGTGCGCGTAAACAAAGTTGAGTCCGGGTGTGGTGCCCCAATGCCCGAGCAGCCGGGGCTTCACGTGCTCAATCTTCAGTGGCTCGCGCAACAACGGATTCGCGAACAGGTAGATCTGGCCCGACGGAAAGATAGTTTGCGGCACGCCAGTAGGCGTTGATCCTGCGCAGTTCGTCCGAAGTAAGCGGCTGGTTGGAGACTCCGGACTAGGGCGGAATTGGCGGAGGCTACGGGGGTCATGACAGAATGCCCTCCTGCGAAATCATTTTGACCTGGATCCTCTTGATCCTACACCCATTTGATTTCATGATGCCTCAGGCCGCCTGAAAATTCGGTCAAAGCAGCAGGTCGAAGGAACCATTTCCATGCGAATCGACTACAGCCTTTTCTGTAGATCATATTTCCTCTTTTTACAGCAGAAACTGCCTGGCATTGGTGAGGCTGGGCCCCCATCCTGCTCAAAATACAGATATGGCAGCGATCGTGCTCTCTACAAATAGGAACAACGGTTAGCAGGACGATAGGCAGCCAAAGGGGGCGACCGACATGCAGCATCCGGATCTCACAAAATGGTTAGAGATGGTGTGGGATGCTCTAGACCAGCAAGATGCACTGAAGCGCGCCTGTTTATTGAACGCTGCTGACGCGCTTCTGCAAGGCGGCAATCAGCCCGACTCCGCACCACAATTCGCGGACAGTACGAAAGCAGCCGCATAGTCCGACCCTCGCCAAAGACAGATCTCAAGCGATGAATCGTAATCGGTGAGGCACAGTGTCTGGCATCGAACACTTTTATCGTCGCCTGCTGTGGTATAAGGCGCTTTCCCCCCAAGGCGGGCGCTAAAAAATGGAAGAGAACCGAGAGAAATGGATGGAGCTCTGTGCGCAGGCGGCCCAAGAGCAAGATCCGGAAAAGCTGATGGAACTCATAGCGCAGATCAACGAGCTATTGGAAGCCAAGGAGCGCAGGCTCAAAGGCAATGCGTCCGGCGCCCGAGCCAACCGAATAAATTTATGAAGGAAGGTCTGTGAAAAGCAACAATCTCCAAGTCCTCCATGCTGGCGAGCGTACGAATGCCGCGGGAAAGCCAGTCAGCAACATCATTCTGCTGTCGGTGGTTGAAAGTGAGTACAGCTCACTCCGTCCTCACCTTGAATATGTCGAATTGCCGAACCATCTGGTCCTTTATGAGGCGGGTGGAAAATTGGAATTTGCATATTTCCCAAATCGAGGATTGATTTCTCTTGTGGTCGCAATGAAGGATGGAAAGACCGCCGAGGCGGGCGTGGTGGGAAACGAGGGTTTCACAGGAATACCAGCGGCGGTTGGTCTAAGCAGGAGTCCACTTCAAGCGGTCGTGCAAATTACCGGGGACGGATTTCGCGTCGGGGTCGAGGCTTTGCAGAAAATGCTGGAATCTGCTCCATGCCTTCAATTGCTGTTGACTCGCTATGCCGTCCTGCAAGGCATGCAGGTCGCCCAAACGGCTGCATGCAACCGACTGCACGATCTTGAGCAGCGTCTCGCACGGTGGTTGCTGATGACCCAGGACAGGGTGGATTCAGAATGTCTGCCCATAACGCACGATTTTCTTGCGACCATGTTGGGCACAAACCGGTCGAGTGTGAGCCTGGCTGCCGGTATTCTGCAGCGCGAGAAAAGCATCGAATACACCCATGGCGCGGTGACCATCGTGAATCGCAGTAGACTCGAAGCGTCAGCCTGCGAGTGCTACGCTATCATGCAGCAATACAACGGTCAGCTTGGTTTGGAATAAGCGGTTGAACGCGATCCGTACCCTAGCGCAACGCGATGTCCGGTTGCGGGAAAAAAAAGGTGCCGCCATCGAGCAGGCGGTCCACTGCTCGAATGAGATCGCGGGTAGCTTGAGACTTCAGTACCAGACCCTGAGCCTCAGCTTGACGAACTTCGCTGGATAACCGGTTCGAATCGTGCATTGTGAACATCAAGACCCGGCAGCCGAGACCCAGTTTGGCGATTCGCGGCGCCACTTCTAGACCGCTCATCTTCGGCATTGTGATGTCGAGGATCACGACATCTGGTTTCAGAGTCCTGACGGCCTCAAGCGCTTCTTCTCCGTCCCGGGCTTCGCCGCAAATTTCCCATTCGGGCCTTGATCTGGAGATCAGTGTGCGAATGCCTTCTCGTACGATTTCATGATCATCCACCAGCAAAATCCGGGCAGGCATCTATTCTCCGAGTCTTGGTAACCTTTGCGGCAGGATCAGGAACAGTCTACACAACCTGGCTTAGCAGAGCTGGCTGGGATTTCGCCGCGGGAACCATCGCGGTCACAGTCGCGCCACATTCGTTCGAAAAGAGTTCCAGCCGGCCACCCAGCTGCCGCATGCGTTCGCTCATGCCTCGGACTCCGATCCCGAGGCCTCCCATCCACTCCTGGCAGAATTCGGCCAAAAGTTCTGGACGAATGCCTTTTCCGTTATCTTGGATTTCCAAAACACCCATTCCGTCCTTCACCAACAAACGAACGTGGGCGGTCGGACTGCCAGAATGCCGGTGAACGTTAGTGAGGCCCTCCTGCAGAACACGAAACAGTGCCAGCTCTGAGTCTCGAGGCAGGCGACCGAACTCTGTCTGGACCTCGAACGTGGTTTTGATTCCGCTGCGGGACGAAAATCCATCGAGATACCACGGTATCGCCGATTTCAGGCCCATCTCCTCCAGCATGGGAGGATATAAAAGGTAGGAGACGGTTCTAACTTCCCTGATCGAGTCCTCCATCAGTCGGATGCACTGGCCAAATTCCCGGCCCATCTCATCCTGTTTTTGTCCGATCAGGGCTGCCACCGAATCCAGCTTCATCTTCAGCACGGCGAGGTACTGCCCCAGGCTGTCGTGGAGGTCTCTTCCGATGCGCCGTCGTTCTTCGTCCTGTGTACGAAGCAGGTGGAGCGACAATTGCCGGAGCGATTTTTCGGAACTTTGAAAGCGCCGCTCCGCGTCGCGTCTTTCGCCGACTTCTCTTTCCAACGCTTTGTGAGTTTGCATTCGCTCGGTCACATCTCGAGTAATTTTTGCAAAGCCCAGCAGCTTGGCCGTGTCATCTTTTATTGCGGTGATGATCACATTCGCCCAAAATCGGGAACCGTCCTTGCGTATCCGCCAACCTTCATCCTCGAAGCGTCCTTCGGCCTCTGCGATCACCAATTCTCGTCCCGGCTTGCCCTCTCGCACATCTTCTTCCGGGTAAAAGCACGAGAAGTGCCTGCCCAGTATCTCGTCTGACTTGTAACCCTTGATGCGTTCCGCGCCCACATTCCAACTGCTGACGCGCCCTTCGGGGTTCAGCATGAAGATGGCGTAATCCTGAACAGCTTCCACCAGCAATCGGAAGGGAGTTTCACTTTCCCGCAGGGCCAGCTCTTTTTCGAGGACCTCGGCCCGTTGTTGCAGGTTCGCAATAGTGCGCAGACGCTCGTCTTCATCGCGCAGGACTAAATAGCTCTCGCTGGGAATGACCCTCGAGTGCTCCCCGCACATCTCTAGAAAAGGCTCAATATGCCTTTCACGATTGCAACCCGCGATCGGATACGCGCAAAGCAGACAGAAAGAGTGGCTCTTCGCAAGATCATTCCAGAGTTGCTCGACCCGGATAGCTTGCAGGGGCTTGCCTCCAGACCACAGCAAGGCAACCAACTCGCCAAACACCGCGACGCGGCCTTGTTTGCGGGCAACAGAATTTTCGGCCTTACGTAAAACCTCGCCGACCATCTCGCGAAAACGAGTATCGTCCAGCAGGCCCTGCACCATCACTTTCGGCAAAGTCTCGGTTGCGTCCAGCACAATATACCGGCCCTGAATCGCTGCCTTGCCTGTATCCACTCCGTTTGTCGAAAGCCGCCTCTCCAGCTCTGTGCGATGAGATTTTGTTGCAATGACCACGGCGGCATCACCCACCGCCAGCGCCCCGCCAATGAATCGGCTCAGTACATCAATGAGGAAACCGTCGTTCGCGTACAACTGGACAACATGTCCATCCTGAGTGTGGCTCGGGGTGTGCGCGAGCGAGGAAACCGGCGCGACGTTGGGACCGGACAGGGCACTGCTCATTTGCACTCCGAGAACGGACGGGCGACATGTGATCTTAGCTGCAGGTGCGGGAAAGCCGAATACAGTAAAAACTGTAGGCGGCTTTCTCGACAAGGGCGGGGTTTATGTTTTCGAAGCAGTAAGACCCGTCTCGCCGGAATTCACAGCGCCGGCGGACAGATATGGAACACCGACGGTCACTTGAACGATGCTGTTGCGCACGGCGTAGAGCACCAGTTCGCTGACGGAGTGCAGTCCCAGTTTTCGCATGATGTTGCTGCGATGAGTCTCGGCCGTCTTGACGCTTAAATTGAGGTGGCAGGCCACTTCTTTGGTTGACTTGCCTTCAGCCAGCAGCTGCACGACTTCGCGCTCCCGCGATGTAAGACCCGGAAGGCCTAAATCGCTCTTGGCGGAACGCGGGTTCCGGTTGAGATAGCCGGATAGCACGAGATCGGCGACCCGCGCGGTAAAGAAAGTCTTGTTGTGCGCCAGGGCCTCCACGGCTGTCACCAGGTCTCGAGCCGCGTCTGATTTCAGAATGAAACCACGCGCACCCGCGTCCAGTACCGCTTTCACAGCTTGATCGGTATCGGTGATTGTCAGGATCAGGACTCTGATTCCAGGATGTTCTCGCAGAATCTGCCGAGTTGCTTCGAGGCCGTTAAGCACGGGCATGCCGATGTCGAGGATCGCGATGTCAGGTTTCGACTGGTCGGCCTTCTCCACCGCCTGACGTCCATTGTCAGCCTCCGCGCAGACTTCCCAGTCTGGATGTGACTTGATGAGTGAGACCAATCCACGACGTACGATTTCGTGATCGTCGGCAACCAGTATGCGCAGGCGATTCATAGCGTAGCTCCTCTTAAGTCAACTGAGATACTCGCAGGATTTGATTCGTTTTCTAAGCAGGACTCCTCAACAGGACACGAAAAGAACCTAACTCTTATCAGGCCGGAACCGATGCAGCGTCAATACAGTCGATCCTGTACGTCAAACGAGAAATTCCCTGTGGTGCACATTCGAGATCATGCCACGTAAGATGCGAGCGGCGACAACTTACGCGACTTGGTGGGGGCCTTCGGCAACGCTTCCGCTCTCGAGAGTGTCGAATGCGTTTTGCGGCACGCACCGTAGACGTACGCTAACGTACGCAGATTTGCGAGGATTCCCCCATCCGGCAATATTCTTCACGATATAATCATGGGGTGAAGTCGTGGCTGGTCGTGGCTGATAGATCGTCCTGACACGCTGCGAGAACATGTTTGGCATCTCCTTACGGGCTTGAGAGTTTAATCTGTGTCGCGGTAAATTCAGTACTTTAGAAAACGCAGCGGTTGGGCTCAGAGTTGCGGGCCTTCGGCGCTGGTGAAGAATGGAGTCGCTTGACCACCGACAAGAATGACAAGCCTGATGTTGCGAAGCCTTCAGTGACCCTCCCTGGAACTGTTGAAAAGATCATCCCACCCCTGCACCCGAGCCAACCAGAGAAGGCGCAGATCGGGGTTGAAGGCGCGGACGACCTCTACCGGGAGATCCGCGTCCAGAACACCTTGACGGATGAGGACGGCAAACCTGTAGCCCTAAAGCCGGGCGTCAAGGTTGACGTCACCATCGAAGCGGACCCCAGCGGGACCAAACCCAAGCAGGATTCTAAGTAAGGCTTTTCGAATTCCCCCAGTTGTCGTCCGGCAACGCAATGAACGACTAGCCGCCGGCCACTTACTTCACATCGCACAATCCGTATGCCCACAATCGCAGGCAATTTCCGTTTCCTCGGAAGCTGCTTCCTTGCTCTGCTGACGAGAATATTTCTCGTCCTTCGGCGGAATACAAAGCAAGGTACATGCGCGCATTTTTCTGATCTCGCTACTGCCATGGTGATTTCCTGTGAATAAGAAACTACAGAGGTGGAAGAACTCCGGCCCACGTCCTGGATGGTGGCCGCGGACCGGTTTTGAAGGTCTGTCGCGGCGCGATTACGCAATTCGTTTCGTCTGCTTCCTGGCCGATGCTTCGCCCGGGGCCGGCTGAATCCGGTCTCCGCTGGCCGCCAGCTTATTGATCTGCACGGCGAGTTCAGTGAGTTTTTCGTCCGTTTCCTCTTCTTCCGACAAGCTCTCTTCGAGCAGCGCAGCGTGGTCGCTCTCACCCAGAGCCTGAGCATATGCCCGCCACTAAAAAAAGGTGGAAATACCGGGCGAATATCGAGGCTGCGAACGACGAAAGCAGGGATCAGAAACCGGCTTGCTCGGCAGAAAAATCACAGTTGACATTCATAATATACGTATAATATAAGTATAATTGTAATAAACGATAACAATTTGTTTTCGTATTGCAGACGAGTTTCTCCGGTGCACGTGAAAGGGCGGTATCAAATGGGTAATGAGCAAAAACCTAAGGCTGCGCCACCCGCCCTGAAATACCGGCGCGTGGAAATTGCTGCGATCCGGAAAGTCAGACGGGGAAAGCATCACGAACTGCTTCAGGGGATTCTTCGGGAGATGAAGATGTTGTCCAGCGAGTCAGCCCTGCAAATTCCGCTGGCTGGGGTGGGCGGGATTGGACTCGCGAACCTTCGCTCGGCAGTTCATCGGGTCTGCATCGCGGAAGGCTGGACGATCGAGACTCTGGCCGACGACGAAAACTTGTACGTTTGGAAGACAGACCAATCCAAACCATAAGAAGTTCTCTTGAGCTCGGCATTTCGGATATACCAAATTTCGAGGTCAACATGACTACGACACCCAAATGGCATGACATCTACAAGGCCGCGTTGCTTGAAACCGATTGGTCAAAAATGGACGATCGTATTCAGGCAGCGGAGGCGGCGATCCGCGACAGAACGCACGAATTCGATCTGAACCACGGCGGAACTCCCGAAGAACACCAGGCAATCACCGATGCCCTGCATAGCCTGAATGTTCTTCGTACCGAAGCAGCTTCGTGGTCACTTCGAAAAGAAAAGAACGCGAGCTAGTGAACCAGGGTGCGGACGGCCCGAAGCAATTCCGGTGCAGCTGAGTCCGCCTTGGAAAGCACCTGATCAATACCCACCTTCTGGGCCTCGTCCAATAGATGTGGATAAGTGTGCAAGGTAAACATGAGGATGTGAGTGCCGGGAGCGATGGCTTTGATGGCACGGGCAGCGTCGAGCCCGTTCATGACTGGCATGGAGAGATCCAGAATGACCACATCAGGCCGGAGTTCTTGCACCCGATCAATGGCGACTTTCCCATTCTCGGCTTCACCGCAAATGACGCAACCCGCCTCTTGCTCCAGGTACAAGCGAAGCGAGCGACGAATGGCCGGGGCGTCATCGACAACAAGAATTCTGGCACGCACCGCCATCCTCCAGTGCCAGCTTTGCCGAATCGTCCGAATTGCGCAATACACCGGATGCTGTACGCTTTCTTGCGTATACAGAGAAAATGACTCTTTGGGTTCGAGAGTTGACCGGCCAGACCGCGAAAAACCGGCTGACGGGCAACGGTTCAGGCTCGAATGTCCTCAAACCTTGCGCGCCAGGAGAGATCTCTGTCCACACCACTGACAACCGCAGCGAGCCCTGATCTTCCCGAGCTGCCTCCGGCCGCAACGCAAGAAGTCGCAAGTCGGATCTCGGATCTTCCCCAAGACGAAGTTCATGCGGACCCGTCAGAGGATGTGGAGGTATTACAGGCCTCTATTCGAGCTGGATCGGTGGCGCAGATTATCGTGGCAGTGATCGCGGTCATCGGGCTCATTTACCTGCTCAAGCTTGTATTAGTCACAACTCTGGCTTCTCTGCTGCTGGCGTTTATTTTGGAGCCCCTTGTCGGTGGACTCGCCCGGATGCGCGTCCCCCGGGCATTTGGAGCATTGGTTTCTGTGGTCCTGATGGTTGGCTTGGCGGTAGGGCTTATATTCTTTTTTTACGGTCGCGCGGTAGATTTTGCGACCCAGTTGCCGAAGTACTCCGGCAAGATACGCTCCACTTTTGCAGTCCTACGGGAGCAGACTAGCCAGATAGAAGAGAGCACTCGTTCCATGATCGCTTCACCGAGAGTTGGCAAAACGCCCCTCGCGGTCGAAGTCCAAGAGGCGCCTGGTCTATCGCGAGTGATCTCGGCGGGTGGCGGGACGCTGGGAGAGATTTTCCTGGCGATCACATTCGTTCCTTTTCTGGTGTATTTCATGCTCACCTGGAAGGAGCACGCACATTCCACGACCGTGCGACTCTTCCCCAAGGAGCATCGCCTGGTCGCACACCGCACTGTCGGCCGGATCTCGGTGATGATCCGCAGTTTTATTGCCGGCAACGTCCTGATTGGTCTCATCAATGCCCTGGTTAGCATGATCGTGTTCTGGAAGCTGGACATTCCTTATTTTTATTTCCTGGGCGTCATCAGCGGCTTCGCCAGCCTGGTTCCCTACGTCGGAGTATTCCTGGCTCTGCTTCCGCCTCTGGCGGGTGGGGTGGGAATCGTGAACCGGAGTGGAGTTCTGCTGATCCTGCTGACCGTGGTGGGTCTGCACGTCCTCACCTTGAATGTTCTTTATCCCAAAATTGTGGGAAAACGGCTGCGATTGAACCCGCTGGCCATAACTCTGTCTTTACTTTTCTGGGCGTGGATCTGGGGCGCGATGGGTCTGATTCTGGCTGTGCCGATTGTCGGGGCTACCAAGATCATTTGCGACTACATCGATCCTCTGCGCGGGCTGGGTGCCTGGTTAGGGGACTGATTTTCAGCAACCGACCAACTTGCGTGAGACGACGGAGGGTCTTTGGGGGCTTAGGCGAGCGGTTTCTGCAAAGAGGAGACACCGCGACACAAGCCCCAGGCTCAAGTCGGCCCATCACGGGGCAAGAACGGCCCGCCGCCTCAGGCTGTCCGCGTTCCCCGAACGCTACACCAACCCCGACCCGCCACGATTGCGGAATTCAGAAGGTCGCTGGTCCCCTCCTCTGTCGAGGCTTTCGCCCGCAAGGGGGGCCGCCTTCGCGTTCGTGGCGGCGGCTGTACGGCATGCGGAATTCTCCCCCGGTGCGACATTAGAGTTAGGGTTGCGGTTTTCTGCTGCCGTGCCTACCCTTTACATTCAATAACTTGCGGGTTGACGAAGGTGAGCCAATACCTGAGCCAATACCGTTGTTGCGAGCTTCTGGTAGCAGTCGCTTTCAGACATCCAAACTGGTCCCAAAACAGAGCTTATTTCGCAAGGATTTACCAGTTTGCCATCTATAATCTGGAGTGGAATTTAGCGGATGCAGCGCACCGCAGTGGTTAAGGTTTGCGGTCATCAAACAGGCTGAAATCAGTCACCAAGGCTCGGTCAACTCAAGTTACGCAATAACACTTTTGCGCCCTTAATAAAACGCGCTCCGTCGAAAACTAATGACGATCTCGCCAGCGGCTTCGTCCCCTAAGTTGTTCAAACGAATTCTCGTTTTTGCGGTTTTCAGCTTGTGGTTTGCTGTCGCGCCCGACAGGGCATATGCGACTGAAGCCAATGATTCCACGCCGGAGAAAGGGCTGGCCCCGATCCTCACCTACATTTCATCGGGTTGGGACACCCTGACACGCTCGATGATGGACTGCCAGACGGTAGTGGATCCCAAGCTGACCGAGGCTTCTGTCCTGTATTTGCCGGCTGACTTTCCCGCTCCCACCGCGGTGCAGGATCTGCAGAAGCGCTGCAAGATTCAAGTGCGGCCGCTGCCCGCCGTCATCACCGCACCGGGGCAGATCGACCCTGGGAAAATCGCTCCCGGCCTGCTCTACCTTCAGAACAAGTACGTAGTTCCAGGCGGGCGGTTCAACGAGATGTATGGCTGGGACAGTTACTTCATTATTCTCGGACTGCTGCGTGACGGGCGCATCGATCTGGCCCGGGGTATGGTGGAAAATTTCTTCTTCGAAATCGAGCATTACGGCACCATCCTGAACGCAAATCGCGCCTACTACCTCACCCGCTCTCAGCCTCCGTTTCTTACGTCCATGATCATGGATGTGTATGAAGCCGATAAAGCTGCCGGACATGAAAATCGCGCCTGGTTGGAAAAGGCGTACGGTTACGCTAGCAAGGACTATGAAACCTGGACCCGCGATCCCCATACCGCCGGGACCACGGGCCTTGCGCGCTATTACGATTTTGGAAGCGGCCCGGCCCCCGAGAGCTTGAAGGACGAAGCCGGAATCCATCGAAAAGTGGCCAGCTATTTTCTTCTGCATCCTGATGTCGGCCGCGGACTACCTGGTTGAGAACCAGCCTGGCTCACTTCCACCGGTGGGATTTCAATTTTCCGTGCAACTGTGCGATGCGGCCACGACCATGGCCAGGCCCGAGTGTGAGAAGGCTAACGAAATTTATCTCAGTCCCGACTACTACAAGGGCGATCGGTCCATGCGCGAATCCGGGCTTCGATATTTCATTTCGATTCGGACCCTACGGCGCTGCTACCCATCACTATGCCCCGATTTGCCTGAACAGCCTGCTTTACAAGACTGAAAAAGATTTGCAGGAGATGAGTCGGATTCTCGGCCACGCGGAAAACGCGCAAAAGTTCCAACAGCGCGCCGAGGAGCGAAAAGACCGGATCCAGAAATACCTGTGGGATCCGGCTCGCAGGTTGTTTTTCGACTACAACTTCTACACCGGCGTGCGTTCCTCCTACGAGTACGTTACGACTTTCTATCCGCTATGGGCCGGCATCGCAACTCCCGAGCAGGCCCGCGAGCTGGCGCATAACCTGGGCCTGTTCGAACAGGCCGGGGGCCTGGCAATGAGCACCACGGATGCGGATGTGCAATGGGATTATCCCTATGGCTGGGCGCCCACTGAGATTATCGCCATTGAGGGTCTGCGGCGGTACGGATTCAACGAAGAGGCCAATCGAGATTTCGTACAATTTCCTGAGCACGATCGCGGAGAATTTCCGCCGCGATGGAACCATCCGGGAGAAATACAATGTGGTGACACGCTCGTCAGAATCGGGCGTCCACGCGGGGTATCAGCAGAACGTGATCGGCTTCGGCTGGACCAATGCCGCCTTCCTGGTATTTCTGCACGAACTCCCGAAGGACATGGTCGACCGCCTGGCGAAAGAGCAGACGGACACGGCATCTTCGGCTACGAAGTAGCTCGCCCTGCGTTTATTCATGCGCGCGATTCATCGATGCGACGCAGCGGCGTCGAATTCACGTAGGGCAGATGTCCTCATCTGCCCAGTCGAGCAAAGCTCGACCGGGTCTTCGTGCGTGCTGGAAACAAAAGCGGAGCTTTGCTCGGCCGGACCGCTGAGGACGTCTGTCCCTTCGCGGTTCGTAGTGGCGATCGGGCAGAATCATTATTGTTTGCCGCTGCTTTCCTGTAACTGCTGGGCAATTTGCAGTTCGCGCTCTGCGTCTTCGTTCCTGCCCATATCACGATAGGCCTGACCCAAAAGATGGTGGGCCACAGAATTGTTCGGATCCATCCCCAACGCATGTTGCAGAGCTCTCACCGCGAGCTCCGCTTCTCCCTTTTTTTCCAGAACCTTACCCATCAGAATGTAAGGGCCGGTTGAAGTTGCATCCAGCCAGATGGAGCGCTGCAGCAGCCTTTCGGCCTCATCGAATTTCTGGAGGCGGGAGTAGGCGTCAGCCAGCTTGTAGTAAGTCGGCGCATGGCCCGGATTGATGGCCAGCTCCTGCTGGAAGTCGGTGATCGCCTCAGAGACGCGGGACTTGTAAAGGTGCAACTCTCCCAAAAAGAAATGGGCCAGCGGCAGCTTGGGATCGAGGGCAATCGCCTTCTGGGCGTATTCCTCCGCGATGGGATCGAATTCCTGACGCAACAGCATGCGCGCGGTGAAGAGGTAGCTGGCTGCCGAGTCAGGCGGGACTTCAAACATGCGGGCGAAGGACTTTCGGGCCTGCGGGTAATCTTTGGTCTGGATGTAACACAAACCCAAAATGTATGAAGCATCCACGTTGGCCCGGGGATACCAGGCCTGTGCCTTCTCCAGCTGCGGAATCGCCTCAGCCGGCCGTCCGGAAAGATAGTACGAAAGGCCCAGTAGCTGGATGGTTTCCTTGTTTTCTGAATCTTCAGTCAGCGCCCTCTTGAGCGGATCAATCGCCTTAATGTAGTCGCCCTTTTGGTAGAAAGCGGTGCCCAATTCGAAAGACAAACCTTTCATCGAAGGATTTTTGACGGCTAAATCCGAGAGCTGCGAAACCGCCTCGTCGTATTTTCCCTGCTGCAACAGCCGCCGCGCTGCGGCGAAGTCGGTATCTGCACGTGCGGACTGCGATGTCGCCCCGGGAGTCTGGGGCCGAACGGCCGGCGTCTGAGCGCACACTGTCAGGCAATTGGTACAGAGGAGAACAGTGATCCCTCTGAACATGGTCATCGAAATCGTCCGGACAGAGAAACTCATGGTAGAAACAGAAGACATTGAATTGACTAGTTGAAATTAGAACACAAAGGCGAAAGAGGACGCGACACCTACTGAGAACCTCGATGCCGCGAGGCCGAGGGCATCAGTTCCCGCAATCCGGCGGTGTGCGATTCAATCTCCGCAAGGCATCTTTTGCCGCAGCCATGTCGGGATTGAACTCCAGAACCCGCAACGCTATCGCGCGCGCCTCGTCGAAACGCTTCTCGTCACAGAACGTTACAACCAGGTTCATCCCCAGTTTGCTTCTGGCCGGCGCATGCCTGAAATCGCCCTGCCACAGTTCCACCGCCTGGCGCAACTGTCCGCTCTTTGCCTCAATCACACCCAGGTTGGCGCCGGCATCAATCAAATCCGGATCCAGAATCAGCGCGCGCCGGTACAACTTGCTGGCCTGGCGGGTCTCGCCGTGCCTTTGTTCTATGTAACCCAGCGCACTCAAAACCTCAGGGTCGTTGGGGAACTTTGAGGCTGCCAAGCGCAACAGCCGCTCTGCCTCGTGCTCGCCCGCATCCACACCCTCATTCGCCAGGGATTCCCACGCCAGTGCCAGATCACGGACGTCCTTCTCGGCGTCGGGAGAATCGGGAAACGGAACCAGGCTTAACCTGTCCGGCGGAAGCTTCAAATCCCGCAATGCCTCCTGCGAGGTCCCCGGAAACCGGGGAATACGGTGATCGGTGACTTGAGTATGCGCGACATCTGTACTGGCGGAGGCCGGCATGTGGCACGACATGCAATCGAGCTGCGCGGCGTGGTGTCTGGTACCGAAGTCGGCACCGTGGCAGGCCAGGCACTTCCCACGGTAGTACGAGACCCGCTCTTCAGCGGAAGGTTGATAGTGCGGATCGTGACAGCTTGTGCACGACATGCGGTCACCGGACTTTCTCTTACAAACACTCTGCGCGAGGGCCTCCACCTGGCTGACTCCTCCCAGCCCAGTTTCCTGCACGCCCGACAGAATGTAGTAGCGAATGTACTCGGAAAGAGAATCGCCGGGTTCGAACTCGTCCGCATGCCGCCCCCGACGCTCGATTGCGACCTTGCCCTCCAGATGGCACTGCATACATACCGCATCGCGGCGCTCGGGCGCGAGCCGGGAAGGATTCACGATCGCGCCTGTGGCTGCTCCGGCAATCTCCGCGCCGGTAACGTGCGCCGCGCCTGGGCCGTGGCAGCGTTCACAGGTGACCCCGGCATCGAGGAATGCCGGTGCGGGATACAGGTTATCGGTTCCTTTAGCCGGCTCCCGCATGCTGCTGACGTGGCAGCGCAAACAACTGGTATAGGCGGGCAGGTTGAGCGGGATCTCGCGCGCATTCTGATACGCCGGCGCCATGTCCCAGCGGCGTTCGTTGCTATACCAATTCACCGGGGATTCAAAAAGGAAGCCGTCCTGGGCGAAGAGGTAGCTCAGCCCGCGGCGTCCTGAGCCAATGTAGTAGAGCAGCTCCCGCTTGCCCCGCACTGCCGGATCTCCCGGCCGCTCGAAGCTCAGCCAGACATGACCGGCCTCGGAATAAACACGGTAGTGCACACCTGACCTGGGGTGGGAAAAATCGGCCGGAACCACATTTTCAATCGCCGGACCGCTGGCGCGGGCCATGGGAGTGCGCGCGTACGACTGGTAAATCGCTGCATGGCAACCAGCACAGACTTCGTTGCCCACATAGCCCGTCGCGTCCTCAGGAATGGCTGAAGCTGGAGGCCGGTGTACGCCGGTTCGCTCGGGATGTTCCCCAGCAATCATCCCGGGCAAACTGGAAGGCTGAAACTGCGCCCGGGCAGAAACGCAACTGAGCCACAGCAATGCCGCAAGGCCGATCCGGCTCACCAACGCAGTCCTCGGAAGCAGCCCCAAGGTTTTGATGAGCAGCTACCGGAGGAAGGTTTCCCAGCTGCCTGCAAATAATGAGGTGTTCGCAGAAATCCAGAAAATCGGCGTACGGGGAGTGGTCGCCCACTCACCGCCGAGTAAGCCCGGGGGATTTCACCCCGGGCCGCTCACAGAACCGGACGTAAGCCTCTCGACTTATCACGGCTCGTGCCACCCATCGAAGGCTGCCGCCTTCCGTCGAGACCCAGCGAGTTCTTCCGGTTGCCCGTTGACTCTGTTCGATCACGGCTCGGGTAACCTGCTCCCTTCGCTCCCCGGTTGTTAACCCGGTTCACCGCTACTACGGAGCAGTCCGCCCCTGGCCTGCGCATTGGTACTTTCGGCATCGTGGGGCTTCCACTTGTGCCTTTTCCCTTAACATCACCGACCAGGTTCTCAAGTTCCATACGAAAGCCCGAATTAGAGTCACGGCTCCTGTACACCGGACATCGCACAGCCAGTAAGCAGGTGACCGCCGTGCTTTTCCCGGAGGTGGCAGGCATCTCCGGTTTTGATGTCGTCTAAGTGGTGTTTCGATGCGTCATCGGAGCTTCATTTGCATTCGTCTCTCTAATTCTCACATGAGGTGTTTATTCACGCCTTTTAACCGTGATGTTCACCACCGCAGCATTTGACTGAAGCAGCTCACGGCTGTTTGAAGCCCTCTCCCACAAGACGGCTCCGAGGGGCCTTCCCTCATCTCTCGTACAGCAAGACGCTTTCACGTCTTCTTGACACAACCTGCCACACCACGCGGACATGCGGGTCCGAATCCGGCGGTTCAGTTCGGTTAAGCTAAGGCGCGTCAAGTAACCGTGGAACTCCGAGCCAGTCGAAGTAGGCAAGCGGAAGCGCGAAGGACAGTGCCGGGCTATTGGCCAGACGCCATGGACCATGGGAACTGCCGGCGGTTTGAGCCGCAAGGTCAGTGCCGATGTGCCGCTGGCGTAGGTTGGCAAACCGCACCTTGCCGTGCTTCCATTGCTTCCAGATCATGGCTCGCAACCTGCGTCGCAGCCATTGATCTAGTTTCCCCAGCACCGACGGGGCTTCACAGAAATCGAAGTATCCCTTCCACCCACGTAAGTGGCCAGTTTCTCCCGAAGTAAGTTCGACCGCCTTCCACGCGCAACCCCCGGATTTACCACCAGTGCTCTTGGTGGACGGGGGCTCCGCTGTCATATGCCAGCTCGCCCAGCACCGTAGGCCTCATATCCGGTTCTTGTTCATCGGCTCGCGTCTTTGATCCTCGCTTCTTTCAGACCCGCCTCGCGACGACGTCCTTGCGCTTCTCTAGTCCTTCACCTCCACCAGGCTGGACAGGGGACTTGCACCCCCAAGCTATCGAACATGTTCGGCACACATAAAAAAGGAGGGAGTCTATGACTCCCTCCTTGTAAAGCCTTCCGGCTTCTACTCTAGAAGTCGAAGCGGATAGCAAACTGCAGCTGCCTCATGGTTGTACCGCCCTCCAGGGCCGTAATCTTGCCGTTGTTGCCGCCCTGGCAATCGATACAACCGTTAGCTCCGTTATTCTGGCTGAAGGCATAGACGGGATGATTGAAAACGTTGAAGGCATCCACGCGGAACTGCGCGCTGAGCCGTTCCGTAACCCGGAACTTCTTCACTGCTGACAGATCGGAGTAGAAACCCGACGGGCCATGGAATCCATTTCGTTGCATGTTTCCGATTGTCCCGCAAGCGTTCGTGACGAAGGGCCCGGAGGCCGGTCTCGCCAGCGAGCACGCGTCGGTTCCAATCGCCAGGGTGTCCGGATTGGGGTAAGCCATTGGCGCCAGAGGAGTGAAGTAAGTAATCGTGTGTTTGATCGGGTCCAACGAACCCGTGCCGACGTGGAAGGAGCCCGACGTAATGTCTGGGCGGCAGACGCCAGCATCCTGTTCGGCACCGCACTCGCCGAAGCTCGGGGTCCAGGGCAAGCCACTGCTCCAGTTGCTGGTGTTGCTCAGTTGCCATCCACCCACCAGGTAGTCCATGGCCCGTCCCGAGCCGCCCATGTACTTTTTGCCTTTCCCGAACGGCAACTCGTACACCGCGTTGAACACGAACACGTGGTTGCGATTGAAGTCAACCGGCCCATACGCAACCGGATGGCTGATCGCATAGTAGGTGCCGTCATAGCCGTTGGCGTGCGAGAAGGTGTAGTGAGTAACAAACTGGAGGCCATTGTTGAAACGCTTGTCCACCTTGGCTTCGAATGCGTTGTAGCTGCTGGAAGCGTCGTTTCCGTAGAAGTTGCCCAAGTCGAATGGGATTTGGGGGAACAGCGGGCGACGCTGATTCTGCGGAACCAGCGCACTGAATCCGGCATATTTGTTATGTCCGGGATTCGCCGGATCGGCCACCACCAGGTTGGTTCCGGCTCCGACTGCGACCGGATTCACGTCGTAGTTGGGTCCATCACCGGCGAAGCCGTGCGTTCCCTTGCTTCCTACGTAGGCGACTTCCACACTAACCGTATTGGTGAGTTGGTGCTGCACCGTCGCGTTCCAGGAATCCACCAGCGGAAGGACTTGCTTGGTGGGACGGATGTGGGTCCCGCCAACCTGACCGCCCAGCGCACTGAACGGGATGATGCCGTCAGAAGGCACAGCGGGGAAGGTGGCCGCGATCGGTCCGTTGTCCAGCAGGAAGACAGGGACCTTGTTCGCGGCAGCCAGTGGATTGAACGCGGTGGCGTCGACGTTCTGCTTCAACAGTACGGGCAGGTTCTGGGTCACCGTGTGTCCGAAGTTCGAGCCGAACACTCCGATGTCATAACTACGCCCGTAACCCATCCGCACTACCGTCTTCCGCGTCAACTGGTAGGCGATACCGAGGCGTGGAGCAAACGCGGTATAGGTGTTGTCAACGTTGCCGTTCAAGCCGATCTTGCCGAAGCCGGCGACGCGGATGGCGCCTGTCCCGCCGTTGTCAATAATGTTAGCAAATCCGCCATTGCCTCGGGCATTGACGGTCTCAGGGAAGTAGATTTCCCAGCGCAGCCCATAGTTAAGGGTGAGCTTGGAAGTTACTCGCCAGGTGTCCTGGCCGTAAAAGAACCAGCGCTTCTGGCGCTCGGCGGCGTTGCTCGCGCCCGGAAGGTCCGGGTTGTTGACGTAGCGTGCGAAGGATGTGACCTGTCCCAGCAGGAAAGATGCAAAGTCCAGACCGCCATTCCCGCCGTTCGATGTAGCTTGGGGACTGAAGTTGTATTCTCCGGTGCGGTTGTTGTCGCTGGGGATACGCAAGTTCATGGCGTAACGGATGTCGCCACCGAACTTGATCTGGTGATTGCCTTTCAACTTGGTCCAATTGTTGACGAACTGGAATTGCTGTTCGCTTTCGGTGAGAGGACAATTGCAACGTGCCACACCCAAGCCGTCTCCAAAGCTGGAAATTACGCAGCCTTGGCCGCCGTTGTTTTGAGTGCAACCTTGGCCGCTGATCGGATCTGGGCCGAGCAGAAACGCCCCCAGGCCCGCCGTCTTGGGATCCGATGTGTTCGCGTTCGGAATCCCGAAGTCGCTCATCGGAGAGCCCCCAGAGGGCTTCTGGGTCTGTGGGTTGTATTTGAACCAACCGAAGCGGAAGTCGGTCAATAGCGAACTGCTCAGCGTCTTGGTAAAGCCGCTGGCCAGACTGTAGTTGTGCGTGATGGAACTTCCCGATAGACCGAGCAACCCGTTGCCCGGGCCGCCCACAGCGCCCAGCAAGCCCTTACCCGACAACTTGAAGTAGTCGAGACTGAAGCGGCCAAAGACATTGATGCTCGAGCTCGCGGCATAGTCAATACGTGTGTCAAAACTATTCTGAGTGAATGGGCCCGAGCCTGCCCCGATCAGGTTGTTGAACACGGTCCCGCTTTGGGCCGCTGGAAACGCCGCCAAAATCTTTCCGGCCGCCGGCGAAATTCTGGCAATCGGAATCTGGTTGTTGACAAACGGCGTAGCGGCCGGCGCCGGAATTGGGATCTCCGGTCAAAGGATCGAAAACTTGGCCGCCACCGGTAACTCCACCCGTCAGGTATTCGCTTAAATCGCAAAAGCCAGGGGTCGCGCTGGTAGCGTTAGCGGCCGGATTGCAGCTTGTCGCCGCCCGGCTGGTCGGAACCGTGAAGGTGCCGCTCACGCCGTTGGTCTGACGTGTGCCCTGGTAGTCGCCGAAGAAGAACAACTTGTCCTTAATGATGGCGCCGCCGACTGTGCCGCCGAATTGCGCCCAGCGGGAGGGCGGGATGAAGCGATGGGTGATGGGGTCACGGGTGGATTGCGTGAAGGGATCGCGGGCCTGCTGCGCATCCGAGCGGCGGAATAGGAAACCGCTGCCATGAAGCTGGTTGGAACCTGACTTGGTTTGCGCGGTCACCACGCTGGAGACCGCCTTGCCAAATTCCGCGTCATAGTTCTGCAGCGAGACTTTGGCTTCGGTTACGGCATCCAGGTTGGGATTTACTACGATAATTCCAAGGATAGGATCCTGGTTGTCAGTGCCATCCAGTTCGAAAGCAGTGCCGCTGAAGTGCTGGCCCTGCGTGAAGATTTGCAGGCTGCCCTGGGGATTCTCGGTGGCGGCGTGGCTCCAGCCCACCATCTTTTGCGATCCCGGCGCCATCAACTGCAGGTTAGTAAAGTTCCGGTTCAGGATGGGGACGTCCTGGACGTACTTGTCATTAAAGGTGGTCGCCACGTCGGCTCGGTCTGTCGTCAGCTGCGGAGCCTCCGAGGTGACTTCCACGGTCTCGGTGGATCCGCCGACCTGAAACTGTCCGTCCACCCGCGAGCCTGCGTCGGCGGAGACACTGATGTTCTTGCTCTCAAACGCCTTGAATCCGCTGCCTTCGGCCCGGATGTTGTAAGTGTCGGGGATCAGGTGGGTGACGCTGTAGTTGCCGTCAGTGTTGGTGGTGGTGTCGAACGTCGTGCCCTTGGTTGCCGACGTTACCGTAACCTTCGCACCCGCGACAGCCGCGCCGGAAGGATCGGTAATCGTCCCGAAGATACTGCCGTAGACTGCCTGCGCAGACGCCTGCGGCGCCCCGATTGTGCCCAGAACAACAAATGCGGCCAGAGTACCCAGCAGCACAAGAACTTTTGCCTTCATTACAGCCTCCCCAGCTTTTGCTAGTGTCTTTTCACAAGCTCTTCTGAAAAAAGCTCACGCCCTTCGATCGATTCCATCTCGTGACTAACTTGCCTGGAAACTTCATTCCAAATTTCCATTCCCGTTTCAGAAATTAGTCAGTTAGTACAAAAGCACTAGGTTTATCCAAAGACGTGCAGGTTGCGCGCCTAATCAAAATTGGCTGTAGAGTGTTGAAACTGTTATGAGAGTCCCGAAAGAGTGGCCGTCAAACCCTATGACATTTGGAAATTCACGATCGCCGCCCTATGAAAAAATAGAATCTCGCAAATCGGTTTTTGCCCTCAGATATTTGTCGTGATTATGCTAAGTTGTTGATTAAAAATAGGTAATTCATCGCACAAGGCGACCAGAGATCACCGTACGGAGATCTATCTTGGGGAATTTCACAGAATTTTTTTGGGCCAAAACCTGCCGTCGAACGAGGGTTGTTCGCAGGTTTCATGAAGTTTGATACGGTTACAGTCAACAAGTCTTGGGATTGCAGTTGATTTCTGAGCTTGTTACCCTAAGTGACAATGAACGTAACACGCGTCCAGGTGCCTCAACGGGAGCAGTACCTGGCACAGATTGATCGACTACGGAACAGCCACGTCTTACATGGCTCGGAATCCTTATGCAAATTGCTGCGTTATCTCGCTGAACATGCGCTCGACCATCCCGGTTCGCCGCTGAAGGAATACCAGATTGCGACTGAGGTTTTCGGACGCTCGCCGAGTTTCGATCCTCAGTCGGATTCCACAATTCGGGTTCAGGCAGGACGACTGCGGCTCAAGCTTGCCGAGTATTACGCTTCCGAGGGAGCCGACGAACCCATCCAGGTGGAAATTCCGAAGGGGACCTACGTAGTCTCGTTTCACCGCAGGGAGCCCAGCGCCGCCCGGCAACAGGCTCTTTCGGATTTAGCCCGGCGCGAGGGCAAAGCGGCCGAAAGCATTACCGACGGAAAATGGAAGCTTGTCTCTCTCGCTCTCCTGGCCCCGCTGATCGTGGTGGCGATTGCGATCGCATTGTTACTCACGCGCGATCCGCGCGCGGCTGACAAGACAACAGCGGACCCGGCTCCGGCCGCGTTTTCAACTTTCTGGAAGGCCTTCGCCAACGGACCGGAGGAGCCCTGGGTAATTTTCAGCAACGGGGCCTTCGTGGGCCGGCCGGAAACCGGAATGCGCTACTTCGATCCCGCCCGCGATTCACACAATGAAATTCTCGAGCACTATACCGGCGTAGGGGAAGTGCTGGCGGTGCATGCGCTGGATCACACCTTCGGACTGCTGAACCGGCAGATTCGAGTGAAGCGGGGGAGCCTGCTTTCGTTGGATGACGTCAAGAATAACGACACGATCTTTGTGGGTTCGCCAGCGGAGAACCTGACCCTGCGCGAGATTCCCAGCACGCAGGATTTTATCTTCCATAACCTCGATTCTGGACCGCGTAAGGGCGACCTAGCCATCGTGAATGTCCATCCGGAGTCGGGAGAGTCGCAGTACTGGATTGGCACAGCGTCCCATGCCAACCTGATCGAAGATTATTCGATTGTCGCTCTGGTGCGCGGGTTGAACCCCGCCAAGTCGGTCTTGATCCTGGCCGGAACCACCACCCTTGGCACCCAAGCCGCGGTGGAGTTCGTCTGCCAGCAGGACTCGCTCGAGGAACTTCTGCGACGGCTACAGGTTCCGGAGGGTGGCGAACTTAAGCCGTTCGAAGCCGTGCTGAGGGTAAAGGTAACTCGCGGTGTACCGGTCGAGTCGAATATCGTGGCGCTCCGCAGCGGAAAACCGTAGAAGAAGCTCTCAGCTGTCAGGTCTCAGCTATCTGAAAGCTGAGAGCTGACAGCTGTCCCATCAGGGCTTCAACTGTGGATCGAGTTCTGCCGCACGTTGAAATTCCTGATCAGCTTCAGCCGCGGCGCCCTTTCTCTGCAAGGCTTCCGCCAGATGAAAGTGGGCCAGCGCATAGTTTGGCGCCAGCGCGATCGCGGCGCGGAACTGCGAAATGGCCCCTTGCAGATCTCCCACCTTCAAAAGCCTCATCCCCGAGTTGGTATCGAAAGTGGCCGCCTGCAGGTTGGTTTTGTCCTTGCTGATCAGTGCTCCCAGGCGTCCTTCGCGCGCGGCGCCCTCGGTGTCGCCCAGTTGCCGGAGTATGGCCGCAAGCGTGGTGTGAGCGCCGGCGAACTCAGGTTGCAGACGAATCGCTTCCTCCAGGGAAGCCGCCGCTTCCCTCAGTTTTCCCTGTTGCTTCAACACCGTGCCCAGCGTGTAGTGCGCCTCGGCGTAATCAGGTTTGGTCTGGATGGCAGCCTGGAGTGCACTCACGGCCTGATCGAAATCCCCTTGCTGCCACAAGGTAACTCCGAGAGTGTAATGAATGTCAGCCTGATTGGGATCGAGAGCGGAGGCCTTCTTGAATTCGGCCACGGCATCGGGCAATTGATCTTTGAATTTCAGCGCCAGCCCCAGGTCGTAGTGCAGCGTCGCATCGTCGGGCGCAGCCTTCAATGCGGTCTGGAATTGTGCAATGGCGGCGTCGAAATCGCTCTTTTGCAGATAGGCGGTCCCCAGGTTGGTGCGGTATCCGGCATCCTCCGGTCGCATACGAAGCGCCGCTTCAAACGCAGGAATGGAAGCAGTCGCGTCTCCAACCTGAAGCAGCGCCAGCCCCAGATTGTTTTGCGCATCGGGATCGTTGGGCTGAAGGTCCACAACCTGACGAAAGGCTGCGACCGCAGTCTGCGCGTCGCCGGTGCGCTGCAGCAACAGCCCAAGCTGGGTTTGTGCGTCGGCAAGCTTCGGTTGCAGGTTTACCGCGGCCCGAAATTCTTCGATGGCCCGGTCGGGCTGCGCCGTGTCTTCCAGGACGCGTCCGAGATAGTAGTGAGCCTGGGGGCTTTGGGGTAAGGCTTGAACCGCACGTTGCAACAATTGTACAGCTTCATTCATCTGTTTCTGCTGCCAACGAACCACGCCGAGATGCAGTGCAGCTTGAGCATAACCAGGCTGAAGTCGCAGCGCCTCGGAGAATTGCTTCGCGGCCTCGTCCGGTAGCGAACGTTGCGCCAGCACGGATCCCAGTTCATCGCGCAAGTCAGCTCTTTCCGGCTGCAGATCAACGGCCTTCCCCAGTTCAGCACTTGCGGTTTCCAGATCGGCGCGAAAGCTGGCAATTCGACCCAACGTCCGGTGTGCGTCCGAGTTGTTGGGGGCCAGACGAATCGCTGCGCGAGCCTCGGATTCGGCTTCGGGCAATGCCCCATTCTTGCCGAGCGCGTTGGCCAGATTCATATGCGCCTGAGCAAAATCGGGTTTCAGGCGCAGAGCGATTCGAAATTGCGAAATGCTTTCCGCGATGTGCTCTTGCGCCAGGAGGACCCAGCCGAGAAGATTGTGTCCCTCTGCGCTACCGGGTGCGAGCTTTACAACTTGTTCAAAGGCGCCCCGAGCCTTCGCGAGATCGCCGCTTTGCAAGGCCGCCAAGCCTCGGCGATAAGGTGACTCGGCCTGGTTTTGTGGCTGAGCAAAAGCGAAATCCGCGGACGGGACAACGAACGCCGCCAACACCACCAACTGTAGGGAAACCACGACGAGGGGGTTTATGGCGCGACCGTGGTCAAGACTGGACGGCTGATCTGGTTCGAAGCCCACCTAAAAAATACTACTATGCCGCGCCTTGCAGGATTGCTTTTTCCGAGACGTATGTAAGCTGCTTGCTTTCTACCGAAGACCCGTGCGTCTTGACCCTCTCAAGTCCGCGTCCTAGTATTCAAGCTGGGTCATGAATCCAGCTTTTTCGCAGCCGTCTCGCGTACTCCGTGGCGCTGGCAGACTGGCTGCGTTCCTCATTCTGCTTGTCATCACATCGGGCGCCGAATCCGCAAATACTCCTCCGATTGCCAACTTCACCGACATCGCAGAGAAGGCCGGTTTGACGATGTCCAATGTCTTCGGCGGGAAGGACACAAAGAAATACATCATCGAGACCACCGGAACCGGCGTAGCAATTTTCGATTACGACAACGACGGCTGGCCCGATATTTTCCTGGTGAATGGAACCACTCTCGAAGGCTTTCCCGCGGGAAAGGGTCCCGCGCCCACCAATCACCTCTATCGCAACAATCACGACGGAACGTTTACGGACGTAACTGCGAAGGCCGGCCTGACCGCAACCGGATGGGGTCAGGGCGCCTGCGTCGGCGACTACGACAACGATGGATGGGAAGACCTCTACGTCACTTACTACGGGAAGAATCGCCTCTATCACAATCAGGGCGGGGTGTTCACCGAGGTTGCCGATGCGTCCGGCGTGGCGGGAAGCGGGAAAGCCTGGGGCACAGGATGCGCCTTCGTTGATTACGATCGCGACGGTCTGCTCGACTTGATGGTGGCGAACTACGTGGACTTTGACGTGTCCACCGCTCCGGCGCCGGGGGAGAGAGCGTCGTGCGTGTGGAAGGGAGTTCCGGTGATGTGTGGCCCGCGCGGACTGCCGGGCGCCAAGAATATTCTTTACCACAACCTGGGCAACGGCAAGTTCGAGGACGTCACTGCGAAAGCAAAGATTGATCAGACCAGCGGACACTACGCCTTCAGTGTCTCCACCTTCGACTTCGACGACGACGGCTGGCCCGACATTTACGTCGCCTGCGACAGCACGGCCAGCATTCTTTACCACAACAATCGCGACGGAACATTTCACCGACGTGGCGGTGGTGGCGGGCGCCGCGTTCAACGAGGATGGCCGCGAGCAGGCCGGGATGGGATCCACCATTGCCGACTATGACGGCGACGGGCGGCTGGATATCTTCAAAACAAATTTTTCCGACGACACATCGACCCTCTATCGCAACAACGGCAACGGCACCTTCGATGATGTGACCTTCGCTCGCCGGCCTGGGGCTCTACACGCGCTATCTGGGCTGGGGAACCATGTTCCTGGATTTCGACAACGATAGCTGGCCCGACCTGTTGCTGGTCAACGGACACGTCTATCCCGAGGTCGATAAACAGAACCTGGGCAGCAGCTACGAAGAGCCGCGCATCCTGTATCACAACAACGGCAACAAGACTTTCAGCGATATCTCCGCGCAGGCCGGGCCCGGAATCACGGCCGTCCATGCCGGGCGAGGGCTGGCGGTCGGCGACCTGTGGAACGACGGCCGCATTTCGGCCGTGATCAGCAATATGAACGCGCGTCCAAGTCTGCTGGTGAACCAGGTGCGATCGCCCAATCATTGGATGGGACTTAAAGACGGTCGGAACGAAATCCAATCGGGACGGAATTGGCGCGCGAGTCACGCTGAAGGTGGGCGCGCGAGTGCTGGTTGACGAAGTCCGCAGCGGCTCCAGTTACGACTCGAACAACGATATGCGCATTCACTTCGGTCTCGGCGCAGCGACGAAAATAGACTGGATCCAGGTTCGCTGGCCGAGCGGCCTCACCGAGCGCTTCGAGAACATCTCCATGGACGCGATTCACACGCTGAAAGAGGGATCAGGCGCAGCAGTCCCTCCCGCTGTGAAATCTTCTTCAAGCCGACGGCTCGAATCGGGAAGCTCAGAAAGCTGATCGCGTCGAAGCCGTCGTCTGGGTGGACACCGAGGTGCAATCAGTTTCCCGCGCATATGACCGGCCTGCTCGTTGGTAAACCACAGGCTGCCTCGCGACAGACGACGCAACTCTTCGCCTTGCCAGTGTGCTCTCATGATTCCCATGCCACTATGCGAGTTCGAACCCAGAAGGAGATGTCCGAGCTCGTGCGCCATGACAGTTCCCAGAATATCCGCCAGAGCGACGTTCCAGTCGGCATGCAACTCCATCGCCCGGTCAAAGAAGACATCGCTGTAGCAGCCGGTGCCTTCGGCCGACAGGAAGGCCACCCCAAACACTTCGCTTGTCGAACGCCCGGCACAATTCGCACCGCAAGGTGGGTGGGCCATTCCACGATGGCACAGTCCAAGTTTTCCAAACCGGACCACGTAGGGGCCGGTGCCCCCACTCGCCCAGCCGGGCGAAGCCCGGCAGGGTTCGAAGCTGGCCCTGACCCTGGCGAGCTCTGCTCGCCCGCCCGGACGAGGGCGTCCGGGCCTACGTGGTTCGGGGAGGGGGAGCAGTTCTTCCAGACGACATCCAGCCCGGCACGATCGAAGATCTTGGCCGCCTCCTGCTCAGCCTGCACCATCACCGCCGCCGCGACATCGGCGTCGTTATAGACAGAAACAACCACCTGTGGTCTTTCGTCAGGATAGGTTTCCGCCAAGCGGGGAACGCAATCGCCAGCAGGAACGTAACTAACAGCAGGCATGTTTTCGGGATTTGAAGCACGGGAAGCCACCTCCGCCGCGCCGATCTTCGAGTCGGGCGGAGGGTGCCTCAAGGCTTTGCCGGTAACCCGCACCGCATATGTGGGTAACCTGTTAAGCGCTTGCTACGTCAAATGTTTAGGAGGCGTGGGTGACACAACGAAAAATGAGCGTTTCTGCTAAACTTCGTAGGCTCGAAGAGGGCAAGTGACCGTAATGAGCAGCAATGGGACGTCGGATGATCCAGTTTGGGGTCTTCGAAGTCGATCAGCGGGCTGGAGAACTGCGACGCAACGGCGCCAGGGTAAAACTGCAGGAACAGCCCTTCCAGATTCTTGCCCTGTTGCTGGAACGGCCGGGAGAGGTGGTCACGCGGGAAGAGCTGCAGACCCGGTTGTGGCCCGCAGACACGTTTGTCGACTTCGACCACAGTCTCAACGCGGCCGTCCGCCGGCTCAGGGACGCACTTGGGAGACAGCGCTGAGAATCCTCGTTTTGTCGAGACCGTCGCCCGCCGCGGTTACCGGTTTCTGGCGCCGGTACACGGATCACGCGACCTGCGGTCGAGGCCTGAGACTCCCGGTTCCTCCGCCCCATCCCGCTCGCAGATGGTGGATCGCCGCTGCGGCGGCAGCATTGCTGCTCGTCTGGACTGGGTGTGGGGTTGTTTGTGGGCAGGCGGGGGTCACTGCCTTCGCCCTCCGACTCCACCGATCGCCGAGCGTCGCTTGACCGCCAATCCCAGCGAGTATCCCATCAGCAGCGCCGCCCTTTCTCACGATGGAAAGTACCTGGCATTTTCCGACGACACCGGCTTTTATCTGCGCCAGGTCGATACCGGTGAAACTCATCCTCTGGCTTTGCCGGAAGGATTCAAGGCGAAGCCGGTTTGCTGGTTTCCTGATGGATCGCACATTCTGGCCACCTCGGTTGCGGGACCGGAACGGCAGCCTGGTCTGTGGCAGATCTCCACCGTTGGCGGAAGTCCGCGCAAGCTCAGCGATCAAGGGCGCGAGGCCGCGGTTTCGCCCGACGGCTCGCAGATCGTCTTTCTGAAAGGAGCGCGCAAGCAGCCAGGAACTCTGGCTGATGGGAGCGGATGGAGAGCAGCCGCGAAAACTCGCGGGCGAACTCGGCGATCTTTTCCGTTCGCCGGTCTGGTCACGGGACGGGAAGCGAATCGCGTTCCTGCGAGGCGTGTATCACCCCGGGAACTATGGGGTACAGCCCCAGATTGAAATTCTGGACTTGGCCAGCAACCAACGAAGAGTGGTCATGTCTCATGCGCGACTTGGACCCGCGCTGGCATGGACGGAGATCGCCTGGTGTATGTGCTGAACGAAGCTCCCACCCAGCCAGAACGATTCCAATGTCTGGTCGGTGAAAATCGATCCGCGCACGGGAAAACCTGGTGGGCGCAGCCACGCGGCTGACTTCAAGTCCAGGCGCGAGTCCAGTACCTCAGCAGCTCGGTCGATGGAAAGCGGCTGGCCTATGTGAAACAGGGCTGGCAGCCGGATGTTTACGTCGCCAGAATCGAAGGCAACGGAACCAGGCTGCAGCACCGCGGCGCTTGACTCTGGATGAAAGGCAGGATCTGCCGTGGGCCTGGACGCCCGACAGCAAGCAGGTGCTGTTCGGCTCGGACCGCGACGGAGCCTTCCACATTTTCCGGCAATCGCCGGACCAAACCACGCCGGAGTTGCTGGTCGGCGGCAACAGAGCAATCGATGCTGCCACGGCTGACTCCGGACGGGAAAGCAGATCGTGTATCTGCAATACGGCCAGGCTTCGATCAGTCGCAAGTCGGTTCGCATGTTGCGAATTCCGCTCGCCGGCGGACCGCCCGAGCTGGTGCTGGAAGGGCACGGTTTCACCAATCTGCAGTGCGCACGCTTGCCTTCGACACTTTGTTTGTACAGCCAGGTTGACGAGAAGCGCCTGGTATTTTTCAGTTTCGACCCACTGCAGGGCAAAGGACAGGAAGTTGCGCACATCGATGACGATCTTCCCTACGGCGTTCAACTGGAGTCTTTCACCGGATGGTTCGACTCTGGCCATCGCCAAAGCAAGCAAACTGGACTTGTCGGTACAGGCCCGATATCCGTCTGCTGACGCTGAGGGACCACAGAGAACGAACGATCAGCTTGAAAGAATGGTCGCGAAGGTGTCCTCCATCGACTGGGCGGCGGATGGCAAGAGTCTCTGGGTCAGCACTTCGACCAACACCGGCACGAATGCGACTGCTGAATGTAGACCTGCAAGGCAGAGCTCGGCCAGTGTGGGAACAGACCAAGATGGAGGTAGGCTGGGCCATTCCTTCGCCCGATGGACGCTACCTGGCGTTGTGGCAAGCCAGCGGCAACTCCAACGTGTGGATGATCGAGAATTTCTGAAGGCAGTCGTGGCCCTTGTCGTTCGGGAATTCCCCGAGCCAACGACCAATTTTTAACGGCCCTTGGCGGGGAACTACATCGTGCGCACAATTCCTTCGCCTTCCTTCACGAAGACCAATTGATTGGGTTTGATGTCTTTCAGGGTGTCCACCTGACCGCTGGGCCAGCGGATTTCGAGCAGCTGCACCTTGTCGGCTTTGCCCAGTCCAAAGTGAATTCGCAGATCGTTCTGCGAAAAGTAGCTGCCGCCGCTGCGGACTTCGTCGATCTGCGAATGCGGCTTAGTCTCGCCCGCGATCTGAGTCACGCAGCGCAGGCGGGCGCCAATGCCGCTGCGGTTCGATTTCGTGCCAATGGTCCGCACCTTGATCCAGTTGTTGCCGGGAGCGAGATCGCAGCGCAGCAGCTGCGGAAAATCATTCACCGGGTTCACCACGAGTCGAGATCGCCGTCGTTGTCGAAGTCTCCGAAGGCGCATCCCCGCGACGCGACCGGCACCGAGATGCCGGGGCCGGCCTGCATCGACACATCTTCAAACCGGCCGTTGCGCAGGTTGCGATAGAGCAGCTTGCGCTGCGGATAACCCGCTTCGGTCTTCAGTTGCTCGACTTCCGGATAGACGTGGCCGTTGCAGATCAGAATGTCGGGCCAGCCGTCGTTGTCCATGTCAAAAAAGCCGCAACCCCATCCCAGATACTGGGTGTGCGCGCCCAGGCCGGCGGTAAAAGTGGTGTCTTCAAAATTGGCGTCACCGAGGTTGTGATAGAGCGAAGGCGTGTCGCCGGCGAAGTTGGTCTTTACGATATCCAGGTTGCCGTCCATATCGTAATCCGCCGCCGACAGTCCCATGCCCGCCTGCGGCTTGCCGTCTGGGCTCAGCGCGCAACCGGCTTCCAGGGCGATGTCTACAAACTTTCCATTCTTCTTGTTCTGGTAGAGCGCGCTGGCGGTGGAATCATTGGCTACGTAGATGTCGGGCCAGCCGTCGTTGTCGAAATCAGCGGTCAAAACTCCCAGGCCGAAGGTTCCATTGGCCTGCAGAATGCCGGAGGCCTCGGAGACATCGGTGAAGGTGCCGTTCCCATTGTTGTGATAAAGAATATTTTTTCCGCCCTTGAGGCCGGGCGGGCCGCAAGCCACCATCACGCTCTTGTAAAGACACGGTCCTGACTCCGGGTACGGGCGCCGTCGCCAGGTCGAGGTCAATGTAGTTGGCGACGAACAGATCGAGTTTGCCGTCGCGATCGTAATCCACGAAGGCGCAGCCGGTGTTCCAGCGCTTGCCACTTCCGGCGACGCCGGCTTTTTCGCTCACGTCGGAAAAAGTGCCATCGCCGTTGTTGTGATAGAGGACGTTTTTTCCGAAATAAGTGACAAAGAGGTCTTCGAAACCGTCGTTGTCGTAATCGCCGACGCAAACGCCCTGTCCCCAGCCTGAGTGCGCCACGCCGGCCTTGGCGGTGACATCGGTGAAGGTGCCGTCGCGATTGTTCTTGAAGAGATGCGACGTGGGTTCCTGTCCGGCAGGAAAGCCCTCCAGCCGCCAGCCGTTGACCAGAAAAATATCCAGCCAGCCATCGTTGTCGTAGTCGTAAAAAGCAACGCCGCAACCCGTGGTCTCGAGCAGATATTTGTTCTTGTGCTCGCCGCCGTAAATGGTCTTTGCATTCAGCCCCGACTCGCGAGCGACGTTGATAAAACTCAGGCCCAGGCCAGCGCTCGGTTTTGCCGGTTCTTCAGCCGCCGCGAAATACGTGTGCGAACTTGAGAGGGCGGGCCAGTGCCAGAATATTGTCGAGGGACAGCACGACCGCCGACTTGCTCAAAGACTGGAGAAACGTACGGCGCGAAGAAGACAAAAGGGCGGTACCTTCCCGGAGTTGGCTCGTGCTAGAATTCGCCCCTACTCTATTGAGTGCATCGCTACTTTGCAAGTTCAGCGCGGGCGCAAATTCAACCCCTCGAGCTTCATGCAAGGGCTCAGAAAACGATCTTACACATGAAACGCTCCAACCTACGTTCATGGCACAGAGTTACGCCTCGACTGATCCTGGTTGCCGCACTTTTGCTGGGTGCGGCGCTGCCTCGCGAGCGCCGATGATCCCGCGCGTACCCTCGAACTTTCGCGGCCTGATCGTCCCTGGGAGTTTCTCTCATCCGTGGGCCAGCGCGCCGGACTCTTTGGAAACGAGGCGGGAAACTTCGAAGCCTGGGTTTATCCCCTGAAAATTCTGCGCGACTTCCATCTGCGATTCCTCGTGGATGGGCGCACGCGTTCCAGCGGAAGCTCTGACTCGCACGCTGACCGTGCGTCCGGAATCAAGCACAATTCTCTACACCGGTGACACTTTCGCGGTGCGTGAGACCTTCTTTGTCCCAGTCCACGAACCGGGTGCTGTCATCATTATTGATGTTGAGACGGCGCAACCCCTCGACGTGCAAGTTGCCTTCGAGCGCGATTTCCAACTGGAATGGCCGGCTGCTTTGGGCGGAACCTATTCTTATTGGGACCCCAAGCTGAACGCCTTCCACTTCGGCGAAGAGCAGAAGAAATTCGTCGCCTTCGCTGGCTCCCCCACCGCCAGCGAAGTCCAACAGGAATACGACAATAACTATTCCAGCTCGAAGGAAAACTCATTCCATCTGGGCGTCACCAGCAAAGGCAAAGTGACCAAGGTTGTCGTGATCGCGGCCTCAGTGAACGGCGAGGCCGAAGCCGAGGCCGCCTACCATCATCTCGCGGCCGACTATTCGGCCCTCCTGAAAGAGTCGGCGGAGTACTACCGCGCGTATCTGGATAGCACAGTCAGTGTTGATCTGCCGGATCGCCAGTTGCAAGAGTCATACGACTGGGCGCGGGTCAGCGTGCTGCAGGGATTGGCGACCAATCCCTTCCTCGGCACAGGATTGATCGCAGGGTATCGCACTTCGGGCGGAAGCCAGCGTCCGGGCTTCGCTTGGTTTTTTGGCCGGGACGCGCTCTGGACTTCCCTGGCGCTCGATGCCGAGGGCGACTTCGCCAACACGCGCGTCGCTCTGGATTTTCTGAGCAAGTACCAGCGCTCCGATGGCAAGGTTCCGCACGAAATTTCCCAAGGCGCAAACTTCGTTCCCTGGTTCACCGACTATCCTTATCCCTACGCTTCAGCCGACGCCACGCCGCTGTACATCATCACCATGAACGACTACGTGGTTTCGAGTGGAGACGTTGCGTTTGCACGTGAAAAATGGGACAGCCTGTGGAGGGCGTATCAATTCCTGCTCTCAACGTATGACGCGCAGGGACTGCCGCAGAATTTTGGAATCGGTCACGGCTGGGTGGAAGGTGGCCCGCTGCTGCCGGTCCATACCGAGCTTTACCAGAGCGCGCTCGGGGCAGAAGCCTTGCGAGCGCTCTCCAGTCTGACCCATCTGATCGGAAAGGAAGATGTCAGCAAAAAGCTTGGCGAAGATTTCTCACGCCAACAACCTTTGTTGAACAAGACCTTCTGGTCCGCAGAGAAGAACCGGTTTGCTTTCGCTCTCGAAACACAAAACCAGCAGGTGGACGAACCCAGCGTGCTGGCCACGGTGCCCATGTGGTTCGGATTGCTGGACGACGAGAAGGCCGGTGCGATGATCGCCGAACTTGCCGCACCGGAGCACGAAGCCGACTGGGGAATGAGGATCATTTCCTCCCGGGCTGCGAAATACAGCGCCGGCGGCTACCACTTCGGCTCCGTCTGGCCGCTCTTTACCGGATGGGCATCGGTCGGTGAATACCGCTACCATCGCGCCTTGCCAGGCTTTTCCAATCTGAAAGCAAATGCTCAACTGGCGCTAGACGGATCGCTGGGACACGTCACGGAAGTTTTGTCGGGCGATTACTATCAGCCTCTTTCCACCAGTTCTCCGCACCAGATCTGGTCCGCCGCCATGGTGGTCAGTCCTCTGCTGCGTGGCTTGTTTGATTTGCAGACCGACGCCAGAACGTGCCGGGTTACGCTGGCGCCCCACGTTCCCGCCGACTGGACCTGGTTCACGGTCGATCATGTGCGCGTGGGCCCGGCATCGCTGCGAATGGCTTATCGCAAGACCGCCAGCGATATTTCCCTCACCGTTACCCGCAGCGGCAGCGGCGACTGCACGCTGGAGTTCTCTCCCGCGGTCAGCCCACGTGCCCAAATTCTCGGAGTCGAGATGAACGGCCGGCGAGTCCCGTTCCAGATCAAGAGGAGTGACGCGGACCAACACGTCGCGGTGCAATTCTCCGTCCCGGTCGGAGAAAATGCCTTGCGCATTCGCCTCAGGAACGACTTCGGGCTGAGCCTCTCACCTGCGCTGCCACCACTGGGAAGCACGAGTCAGGGCTTGCGTGTGCTGAAGGAATCGTGGACGCCCGCACGGGACGCACTCACTCTCGAAATCGCCGGGGCTCAAGGCAAGCAGTATGAACTTGGGCTGTGGAATCCGGCGCAGGTGGCGTCGGTCGAGGGCGCAGAGCTATTAAGGACTAGTCCAGAAAGCGCCAGAATCACCGTCACGATCCCAAAGAACGAATCCGACCCCTACCCTCGTGAGAGAATCGTCATTCATTTTACGGGCAAGGCACAATAGAATCCGTCTGCCAACTCTAATTCATATGCGGAGAGAGCCATGATGCACTCATCTCGCAAGACGCTCTTTGTTCTTCTGATTGGGGCAATTGTCGCCGCGCTGGCTTCCGTCAACGTGCACGCGGCCTCATCCTCGCACGACATCACTACACTTGAAGCGGTAAGCAGCTTCCAACCCCTGCGTGATGGCATTGAGGTCAAGACCGGCTCGGCGACTTTGCGCATCACCGCCCTGCGCGACGACATTCTCCGCGTGCGCATTGCCCCCGGCGGCGCATTTCCAGAGGATTCTTCATGGGCCGTTCTTTCCGGGCCACGCGGGAAATCAGTCGACGTACAGCCGCAGTCGCCGCAGGGCGCCGCATTCGTCGGCTTCCGCACGGCGTCGCTTGACGTTCGCGTTGAGCGCAATCCTCTCCGCCTTGTGGTTCGCGATCTCGCCGGCAACGTTATCTCCGCCGACGCGGTTGGTCGCCCCACTCAATTCCGGCTAGGTGGCTTCTCCATCCACAAGGCCATGCCCTCCGACGAACACTACTTCGGCCTCGGCGACAAGGCGGGCACCTTCGACCGCAGGAACCAGGCCTATACGCTCTGGAATACAGACATCGGAACGCAGGAATCGATTGACCCCATCTACAAGAGCATCCCGTTTTTCCTCGCGATCGGCGGCGGGCGCAGCTACGGGATTTTTCTCGACAACACCTGGCGGAGTTGGTTCGATTTCGGCAAGCAAGCGCGCGACACCTATTCGTTCGGCGCGGAAGGCGGCCCGCTTAACTACTACCTGATCTATGGCCCCACTCCGAAGCAGGTGGTCGAAGGATATGCGTACCTCACCGGAACCCACCCCCTTCCACCGCTGTGGACCCTTGGCTTCCAGCAGTCGCGCTACAGCTACACTCCGGAGTCGCAGGTCCGTGAGATCGCCGACCGTTTTCGCGCGGACAAGATTCCGTCGCGACGTGCTATATCTCGACATTGACTATCAGGACAGGAATCGTCCCTTCACCGTCAATCCACAGACTTTCCCCAATTTCCCTGGACTGGTTTCAGATCTCCGCAAGCAACACTTTCATCTCGTCCTGATTACCGATCTGCACATCGCCCATGCCGCTAACCAGGGCTATGCCCCTTACGACACCGGCGAGGCAGGCAACCACTTTGTGAAGAAGGCCGACGGCAGCGAATTCGTCGGCATCGTCTGGCCGGGCCCGGCCGTCTTTCCTGACTTCACGCGCGCCAAGACGCGAGACTGGTGGGGCGGCCTCTATAAAGAATTCGTTCAGGATGGCATCGCCGGCTTCTGGAATGACATGAACGAGCCCGCGGTGTTTGACGGACCGGGCAAGACCATGCCGCTCGATAACATTCATCGCATCGAGGAACCCGGCTTCGCCACTCGCACTGCCACCCACGCAGAGATTCACAACATCGTCGGACTGGAGAATGCCCGCGCCACTTACGAAGGCCTGCTCAAGCTGCGCCCCAACGAGCGTCCCTTTGTCCTTACCCGTGCGACTTTCGCCGGCGGACAACGCTACGGATTCACCTGGACGGGAGACAATTCCTCCACCTGGAACCATCTTCGCCTGGCGACGCAGCAGCTGCTCAATCTCGGCATCAGCGGAATTTCTTTCGTAGGCGATGACATCGGCGGATTCAATGCCTCGCCTCCACCTGACCTGCTCACTCGCTGGATCGAGGTCGGAGCATTCAATCCCATGTTCCGCGACCACACCACGAAGGGCTCACTGATGCAGGAAGTCTGGGTCCACGGCCCGGAGCAGGAAGCGATTCGCCGCCGCTACATAGAGACTCGCTACCGCTTGCTGCCCTACATCTACACGCTGGCAGACGAATCCTCGCGCACCGGACTGCCGATGATGCGCCCCATTTTTCTCGAGTTTCCGGAGGTGTTCACGCCGCCTTCGAACGGATTCGGCAATCTCGATACCGAGTTCCTGCTGGGCCCCAGCCTGCTGGTCGCTCCGCAGCCGTTCGCTGAGACGCTCGACGATTACGTTGTCTCGTTCCCGACAGGCCAGTGGTACGACTTCTGGACCGGCCTCAAGGCCGCCGCGCCCGTGCCGGAACCTACGATCGTTGATATCGCTAACGCAGGCCCGGGAACCGCATTCCCGGTGCCCGCCAAAATCCATCCGGTGCTCGATACCCTTCCGGTGTATGTCCGCGGAGGAAGTATTCTGCCGCTGCAGCCGCTCATTCAGAGCACCGATGAAACTCCCAGCGGCCCACTGGAGCTTCGTGTCTATCCCGGTCAGGCGTGCAGCGGTTCCCTCTATCTTGATGACGGCCACACCTTGGGCTATCAACGCGGCGAATTTCTTCGCCAAACGTTCAGCTGTCAGTCCGACGGTAATTCGGTGCGGGTCAACTTCGGCGCACGCCAGGGAACTTATGCGCCATGGTGGAAGACTGTGGAGGTTGTGGTCTACGACTGGCCTTCGGCGCAAGCTGATGCGAGGCTGTCGAACGGCACCTCGCCGGCTGCAACATCCTATGACGCAGCCACCAGGGCTCTCCACGTCGTGATCCCGGATGTCCGCGGCGAGGCCGAACTCCACATCGGAAGCGGCTCAGCTCATTAGTGCTGAATAACTGATTTTTTGGGGAACAACTCATCGCCTGAAAATGCGGCAGGCCCGCAGTAGGCACCTTTACTGATATCCGTCTTTCTTAAAATCGAGTTGTAGCCCGTCGGCTTTGTCGCCGCAAACAATTCGAAGCAGGCTAACGCCTGGAACGAACGCTACAGACGTGATTTTGGACTGGTCGTAAGCATCCGCCGTGGATTGGATTCGCACGCGCACCTGATGCTTACCCGGTGCCACGCGGACAACTTGAAATTGATGTCCTACCACTTTCCGAAAGACGAGCGCATGGCGTTGTTTCTTCCCGAGCAACGACTGCGTATAGATTAGACGATTGTCCACCCAAACGGAGGCAGTCGCGTCCGTAAAATGATGCTCGACCTCAATCTGCAACATCGCGTCAGCCGGGGCAGCGGACGCTGGTGCTTTGGTCTGCGAGGAAGGGACCCGAGCGGCCGACTTCAATTTTTTCGACCTGTGTTCCGGAGTTTTCTGGGAAATTTGAACATTCTTATCGTCTGCGGCTTTCGATTGGGCTTCGACTGCGATGGTGTCGACCGATTGTGGCTTCTCGAGCGGGGAGGGTTGCGGCGCCTCGGGGTTGTGCACGCTCCAAAATGCGACACCGGCCACCGCCATCGCCAAGAGAGAGGAAGCGACGATGGTCTTCACCGCCATCGCCTTCTTTCTTTGCAAGGTAGTGTGGCTCTCGATCCCTTTTTCCAGCGACTCGCGTTTTGCCGATGACGGTCCCGCGCTGGCGCCGACCACGTAACGCGGAATCGCGTCGCGCTTCAGATCCTGTCCCGCCAAATCTGAGCTGTGAAGAAATCCGCTCCGTTCCCGGACCGCCTGGATGTCAGCAGCCATAGCCATTCCAGTCTGGTAGCGCTGGGCGGGATCCTTCGCCATGGCGTGCGCAACGACTTTGTCGAGCTCGGGAGATACCTTCGATTCCAAAGCCGATGCCGGTACCGGCTCATGATTGACCAGTTTGAAGCAGACCGTGGTGGTGCTGTTGCCCTGGAAAGGCCGGTAACCTGTGAGCATGTAGTAGAGAATGACTCCCAGGGAAAACAAGTCGGAGCGCGAATCTACACCTTCTTCGTTCAATTGCTCCGGGGCCATGAACGCCGGGCTTCCCAAGACCTGGCCAGGCATCGTCAACTCCGCCTGGTTCAATTTCGCAATGCCGAAGTCGGCAATTTTGGGATGGCCATCGGTTGTAACCAAGATATTCGCCGGCTTGATATCGCGGTGCACCACTCCCTGCGCGTGGGCATAGTGCAGAGCTTCTGCGACCTCCTGGATGATGCGAAGCGTTGTGCTTAGAGGCAGGGGGCGATTCTCTCGGCCCATGAGCTGCTGCAAAGACTGGCCCTCGACGTACTCCATCACCAGGTAAGGCTCATCTTCTTCCCTGACGTCGAAAATGGTTACGATTCCGGGATGCGAAAACCGGCCGGCGGCGTGGGCTTCCACCACGAAGCGTTCCCGATACTCTTTTGCCGCCTCGGGCTCCAGCCCTGCCGTTGAGACCATCTTGATAGCGACGGTTCGCCCAAGCTTCGGATCGCGGGCGCGATAAACCACGCCCATGGCGCCGCGTCCGAGCTCGGCATCAATGGCGTATCGGTCCAGATTTGTGCCTACACGGGTGGCCACAATTGTGGGGGATGTCCCCAGAAGATTTTACGAGGTCTGTCCGGTTTCGACGGTCGATCACCGACATTCCTGATTACGAACGTCACCGGCGAGTTTGTGGAGTGGCGAGGCCGGCCGTAACATTAGGGCGGCAGCTTCAGCGGGTACTGCTGTCCTTAAAAGTGACGATTGTGCCGACGATCCGTTCGTTCATCACATCGAGCAGAGCTTTTAATTGCGCCGGCGTGGTTCCACTCAGTAGTTCGAATCCGACCGTGAGAGACTTCAGTGATGGCACACTGTCATGAAACAACTCGAGCCGGATGGAGGGACTGCCATCCTGCGTCTGGGCTGCCACAAATCGGCTGCCGCTTCGTTCTGGTCTCAGTGTCATTTTGTAAGGCTTCCTGATGAGCCGTTTGGGTTCAGTACCTGGAACAGAGCTGGAAGCATCGACGGATGGGACTGTGCATTCGTATTGGTCCACACTCGTCGGCGCGTCCTTGCTTGTCCTCCACGTCGGAGGTACGACCACAACTTTGGCAGAACCACTCCCGTGTACTCGGATTCCATCGAATATCCCTCTGTTTCATCGAACTTTGCGCATCCTAAGATGAGCATCCGGAATGCAATGGATGTCCGATCAGTCGTTAATTTACGGCGCGGATTCTGAGAAAGCAAGGAAGCCCTGCCGTCACGATTGGCGCCTTATCGGCGCGAGAGGTGGTCTCTTCAGGCGGGCACTTTCACGAAGCGTATCCCTGCGCTCTGACTACGGTTGCTTGTGGTCGAGAGTTCTTCGTTGCTTCCGTGCACCTGCCTGTTTGATTGCGGTAAGGTGAATGACGGCAGCGGCCGCGGTGAACTTGATTGCACCCTTTTCATCGGACATATATTTCACCGCCGTGGGCAGCGCCGATGGATCGCCTCGCTTAGCCAGAGCCTCAAGCGCGGCGACCTGCACAATCCAACTGTTGTCGCCCGTGGCCTCGATCAACGCTTTTGTCGTGGCCGGGTCGGGATCCCGGGCCAGCACCCGGGCGGCGGCGGCGCGAACCGGAGAGGAGTCATCTTTCCGAATCGCTTTGACGGCTCCCCATCCGATGCCTGCAAAAGGAATGAAACCGATGCCTTCTTCAAATCCGAATTCCGCCATCTTTTTTGGGTCGCGTAGCATGGACCTTTGCGATGCGATCAGACCCTTTCCCGTCTTGCGTTCACCATTAAGGATTTCGTAGTACACCTCGTAAGCGGAAGTGTCGTGCATGAGGTCGAGGGAGTGAGCCGCGGCGAGGGCCACAGACGGATCCTGATCGTCCAGTGCGGCTTTCAGCTTCGGAATACTCGCTTTCGACTGCATGTTGCCCAATGCGGCAGCAGCGGCTGCCCGCACTTCTGGCCGATTGTCGGTTAAGGCTTTTTGCGCAAGTTTGGCGCTCCTTGAGTCATTTGGAATCAGGCCCAAAACCAGAATCGCTGTGGCGCGATCGCCGCTCTTGTCGCCAGTACACGCGTCTTCAAGTATTTCCCACGCCTGCCCTCTTGGGTTCGAAGAAATCTTGGCGGGAGCCGGACTCGCCGGGCTAGTCGGATTCGCTGACGGCTGTGCAGGGGGCGTGTTGGGCGCCGGAGGCGGAGTCGGGGCAGGCTGCTGTTGCGCCGGGTTCGATTGCCATACGAGAGCGACGCCCTGCCGTGGGGCTGACAGCAGCCAGCCCGCAACCAGCAACAGCGCATAAGTCCTAAGTAAGGTTCGATCGGTATGCATGGGAAAATTTGGCTTGCAACCTTACCGCGAACCGTGTGATCCCGCAAGAGCTGGCTTCGAATTCCCGCCTACTCTTGCGGCCGCCTCGCCACGCTCAGATCTGGCCGCACCGGCACGAGTTACCTGCCACTCTCGCCCGCATCTGTGATGACTCAAGCAGGAGCCGAGCGGTTAGTCGCCGCTCGGCTCAAATGCTGCTGCCTTGTATCGTCCGTCTACCGGTTTACATCAATCTGGTTCAGAACTTGCCGAACGTTCGGAGTCGCCTCTGCCAGTTCCCCAGCCTGGCTCCGCTCCGAGCGGTTCTTCACTTTGCCGGTCAGGGTCAGGACGCCGTTCTTGGCGTCGAACCGGATGTGTTCTTTGTCCAGCCCCTTGGCCGTTAGCGCCGCTTTATAGTTCTTTTCGATTGCGCTGTCCAGGTCAGAGGCAATGTCTTTCGATTCCGATTCCGCTCCGACCGGCTGAACGCTGATTTCGTTGGCGATCATGCGATTTCCGGCGGCTACCTTGGCCACTTCACTGGCCTGCATCCTCGCGTTTTCTGAATGCACCTTGCCGCCGAGGGTGATCGTGTTCTTGTCCCGATCCTCGTCTACGCTCACGTCCTGGAGTTCTGCCTGTTGAAGAGCCTGCTTGACGGCGTCTTTGTAAGACGTGGCGTCGCTCGAAGCCGCAGTCGGAGCGGAGCGTTGGCTTGAGCAGGCTATGCCAATGAGTAAGGCCGGAACGAGTGCGATCGCTTTCACGATGTTCGATTTCATGTTTGTCACTCCTTAAAGAGAATCAATCCTGACGGGTCGACATCTCACGATGGAAGAGCTTATCGGGCCTGGGACGGCGGCACGATCAGCTACATGCTGTAACGCCTCGGAAAAGACACGGTAGAAAGCTGCCAGTCACGGCCGATCAGAGGTCTTGGCTTTACTGGGAGCGCAGGTGTTCGAAAGCATTTCGACTTTGCTCACCTGGAAATTATTCTCTTGCCGGCCCGGAGGCGGTTCCTGAGATTTCTGCTGCTGCGCTCGCACACCAGTGGCCGGAGTAGACCCATTTAAGTAGGTGCCGTAGAGAATCACGGTGTGACCAGCATGTGGCGCAAAGTCCTCCGGTCCTGACAGCCAGACTTTCTTGTGAAGTTTGGTCTCCGCTACGTACTTCCCGTTGTCTGATCGGATACAGCCGGTGAGCTTGCTCTCACCCTTGTTCAACGAACTCGCCAGCGAAGCCGGCTGAGAGTCTTGCTGCATGGAATGCGATCGAGTGTCGGGGGATGACTGGGCAAGAGCCTGGTTCACAAAAGTCTGGGTGGTCAGGTACACGGCCACGAAGACGGCGAACAGTGCGAGCAGCGACAATCGGAGTTTCATTTCTGTCCTCCTCAAACGGGAGCTCTGGCCTACCTGCCGAACGATTCTTAGAGATCGAACCGAGGTGATCGGTTGGCCGCCTCACACCTCGAAGACTCGGAAAACCGCGGGTGGTTCCTGGCTTTGCAGGATTTGCATGGCTACGTTGTGGACAGGAATGCCTGCAGTGGTCTTACCATCGGGAGAGCCATGATGAGCGTGGCCGTGAAAAACCACGTCAGCGCCGTGACGATCGATCACCTCGGCAAGGCGCGAACTGCCCAGATAAGGATAGATCTCGGGGGCCTCTCCTCGGATCGTGTCCCCAATCGGCGCATAGTGAAGAACCACGACTCGCTTGGCAGTTCGAAGTTGCGACATGGCGCGTTCCAGCTTCAGGGCCTCGTCAATGGCGGCCTGAACGAACGCCTTGACTTCGGGTTCGCCGAAAGCGGTCAGCGCGCCGCGTCCAAAACCTCCGGGAAAGCCCTTTGTGCCGGCAAATCCGACGCCATCGCGTTCGTATGCCGTACCATCAAGAAGCTTGATTCCAGCGTCCGTCATCATTCGCACGAGTTCGGCCTGGCAACCGCTTTCGTAGTCGTGGTTTCCCAAGACCGCTACGATCGGTAGACGCAGCCTCACCAGAGAGTTCAGAAGCGGCTCCATTTCTTCCGGCTTGCCGTAGTTGGTAAAATCCCCCGCCACCACCAATACGTCCGCCTGGTCTCGGACCTGGGCGAGCTGGTTCTGGATCACCCCGAATCGGGGCGAAAAGAAGTGCAAATCGGCGGTGGCTCCAATTCTCATTCGTCTATTTTCCGCGGGCGGTGGTCATTCGCCCCCTGGACTGAGCGCGATTGATCCTGAGCACATTCTCCATTCCCCACTCAGCCACGTCGATAGCAAACATCTTGTCGTCAACCAGGCTGCCCCGGAACTTTGCGGACGGATTACGATTCGTCAGCTCATTGGAGAAGCGAACCAGCAATCGCTGCCATACCCAGGACGGTACGTATTCACTGTTCGCCGGGTACACGTAGCGGTACAGCACGAGCGCGAACAACAAAATTTCCCAGTGCTCACCAACCAGCGCCAGGATCCGCTCCCAGTCGAGGTTTCCGCGAGTGGCAAAGATGATATGAGCGATATCAGCTCCGTCGAAGCGCTCGCGGCGTACGACGAAGAGTTTCGACGCCAGCAGTTCTTCCGCCGCCAGCACTCTTGCGCGCACATCCAAGACCAGTGCCGGACGCGAGTTCTCAATCCAGGAACGTTCTACTCTTATTACGGCATTGCTCATGCCGGTGATCAAGTCGATAAAAAAGCCGTTGCGATGCGCCTTGTGCAGCCACACCGGATCTTTCACCTGGCAGCGGAAACCCTGCTTTGTGAGACACCGAAAGGCGGCAGGCATGTCCTCGGGGGTGAGGAAGAGATCCAGGTCTTTGGTGGGACGCCAGATTCCAGTATGAACCTGAAGCGCGAAAGCACCGGAGACGACATACGGGACACGACAGCGATTCAATAGCCTTCAGTGTTTCCCGAAACGTCGCTTCTTGCTTTGGAGGGAATTTCGGCCGCCGTGACGAACTCACCGGGAGTTTGACTGGCTTTGGCACCGCCAGCTTGGATGTCAAAGCAAACCAAGATGTTGCCGAATCAAGACCTTCCGCCTGTTTCCGATACGTCTTTCTGCCTACAGTATTTTTGGAAGGGAAACTACCACGTTGACTTGATGGCGCCCTCAGCGTTCTGTAATTACTCTTGCTGCCATGCTTCTTTTATTTCTCCCTATTCTGTTCCCAAGCCAGGCGGGCGCCCAGCTCACATGAACCGGACGTCCGCCTCTCGCCGCCGTCGTTAGAAATCGCGTGTTGCTTCGCAGGTAAATTGTCGGAAAACTTAAGAACTCTGATCCGCATCCTAGCTGCGACTGGTGTTACCCCCGAGGAGGCTCTGTGCAAAGTTTGGTCGGAATCTTCGCTTCCCGTAGCGCTGCGGAATTGGCGGTTCGAGCACTCTTGGCCACTCCTGTTCCACCGCAGTCCATCACGTTCTTGAGCGGTGAAGCGGGCAAATTCCAGGTCTCAAGCCTAACCACCACGGACGCCGAGAGCGACGGAATAGGCGAAGCGGTAGGCGGTGTGCTGGGGGGCGCGGTGGGCGCCAGTGCAGGATTGTCCCTCGGAAGCGCCATTGCCAGTTTGCTCGTACCGGGAGTGGGCACGATCGTTGCAGTTGGCCTGGGTGCCGCTGCTTTACTTGGGCTGGGCGGAGCGGCGGTGGGTGCAACCATCGGAGAAGCCTCCGAGCAGGCGGCCGATATCGGCGTTCCTAAGGACGATACGTTGTTGTACCGTGAGCTGCTGAAGCGTGGCCGCTCCCTTGTCATTGTCAGCGTTGAGGATCCGGGTCTAGCCTCAGTGGCTAGCGCCGTTTTCGAGCGCCAGGGCACAGAAGACATTGACGAAGCACGTAAGCTGATGTTACCCGCGGCTTGAACTTCCTTGCGACTTGTCGCCGAAACGCTCCGTTTTCGGTGGTGGTTTTGCGCCTATCTTTTGTCGGACTGGGTCAGAGTTTCGGACTAGCCCTCGGCCGAACTGGAGGGTCCGGCGTCTGAATAGAAGAACATATCGTGGCGAAGCAAGGCCTCGATTCCCTTTAGAACTTCGTCACCGCCGCTCTTGGTCACGGCGCCTCTGTAACCGGCATTACGAGCTTCCCATGCGAGCTGCTTGGAAACCTCCTGGACACTGATAAGCAACATTGGAAGTTTAGGGTGAGTTCTCATGATTTGGGGCGCTGCCTGCAACCCATTCATGACGGGCATGGCGAGGTCCATGACCACGATATCCGGGGCCAAATGGTCGACTCCTTCAATGGCTTCAACCCCATTGCTCGCCTCGCCGCACACTTGCCAATCCTGTTGTTTCTCCAGCAACCGGCGCAGCAACAGCCGGATATGCGGATCATCATCGGCGATCAAGATTCGGATTGGCACTGGCGTCTCCTACAGAACTGGCGTCTCCTCAAGACATGTTAAGAGGCGGACACGATACCATCGCATTGCGGACTCCCAGCTCGCCAAAGGCTGCGCAACCAATGCCGCCGTGAGAGGACCGCGAGCTGCAAGCCATTTTTGATTAGGTCACACTCGCATCGGCGGGACAATACAGCAAAAACCCGAGTCACGAATTCTGCACTAACCGCCGCAAAGACCCCGAACCCGCTAAACAAGACGTGAATGCCTTCTAAGGGCATCCAACCCCCAGGAGGGATGGGCCATCCAATGTCCTGAACGTTGGTGCGGCTATGCCTTCGCTTATCTACATCGCCCGCATTCGAAGTCTTTCAGCAGAACTAGCGCAGAGCCTGCGGTCCGCGGGTTGCCACGTCCAATCCTTCAAACCCGGCGACATTACCCAGGATGAGTGCTTACTGGCAATGACGCCCGAGGCTGCCGATACCGCCCTTCACCCGCGGCGTGTCGCGAGCCAGGGCCGCCAGTATGCCGGCATGCCGGCTCGCGCTCTAAGTCAGCAACTTGGATCGGACACCGCAATTTTGGACAGCCTGAAGGCCGCCGTCGCCAACGAGATCCGCGTGAATCGTGAGCCTGTTCCTCCAGCTGCTTCGAGGTTTGAGACCGAAGCCGCGGCATTCGCCGTCCATTCCGCTGATGCCGCACCGCGTGCGGTCTCGAGCGGCCACGAAAAAGCCAGTCATCCGATTGCGCGAATTGCACCGCCGCCGATCACGGCTCCTTCGTCCCCGGGGGGTCCGCGCGAAGCGAAGAAAAGCCGGCTGGCGATAGAACAGTGTTACCGGATCCTCGGAAATCCGTTAAGCACAGTCGTCGCAGTATTGGTTCTTGCTCTGGTCTACCGTGGCCTCCCCTTGATGACTGCATCACCCGGACGGACCGCCGGCCGGTCAACCTCCCGGTTGGCCGTTTCGGTCGAAACGCCGCCCCGCACCCTTCAGCGAGTGCAGAGGCATGAGTCCCTTGACGGTTTCGTGGCTGAAGACTTTACCAATCATCGCGGCCTGCACGCGGCAGGCGACGCGACCCAGCAGAATGCCGACCTCAAGCATCCCCAGAGAGGTTCAATACCTAAACGGATTGTGGTGGACTGACCATCCTAGATAAATAGGATGGCACGCTCTCCCATCAACCTACAGGATTTTTCCCACGAACCCTGAGGTCTCTACCTGATTCTGCGGAAGCTCTATAAAGAGTAAGTTGAACGGGACCTCAACGATTGACCTCAAAACTGGGAAAGGGGCGGCGTCCGAGAGGACGCCCCTCCTTTGTTTGCTTTCAGGGTCTTGGAGTGCATATGTCCATCATTGCGTTTCTCGTCGTTGCACTACTGACTTTTTTCCTCGCATTCCGGCAAACATTTAAGACCCGAACGCGACCGTAGACAGGGGAACGTGGATTCACACCCGGGCCAGGGCACCGCAAATAAGCCTCGTAAACCCCCGCGCCTTGCGGGCGGCCACTTCCTGTGGCGTCAGTTCGACACCCGAAAAAATAAAATGAAGATCGTGCAATCAGGATCCCGGTGATCGAACCCAGTGGATTGAACGCTTGCGAGAAATTGAGACGTCGTTCCGAACTCTGCGGATCTCCCAGTTGCGCGATGAATATATTGGAAGCCGTTTCCAGAAGCAAGAGCTTCCCTGGCGAAGCCGCCGGCTCGGGCCTCGACTCCAGCGCCGCCTCACCCGCTTTTTTGATGACGAGGGCCTTCGTTTGTCGGAAAAGTGCCGCCACGCCTTACCGTGGTTTTTCCTGTCTTCCGGAAATCCAATCATAGTTGAACACCGGCGCGATCGCTGCACGGATGGCGCCGATCACTTCCGGGTCGGTTGAGCGCCGGGTTGCGCCCCCTCCAACTCAGCGATCGCCCGCTTGCAATCCGGAGACCCCATACAGAACGCTGCCGTGCGGCGGCAAAGTTACGCTCATAGAATCTGAAGCCCCCAGATCCTTGCGTTCCCATAGGTCCCTCAACTGGTATTTCGCCCTTGGTAGGCCCAGCTCGCTCCACCTGTAGTGCAAGGTTTCACTTGACTCGCTCAGGTTGAACGCGGCCATGTAATGGCCATTGGTCGTGCCCGACTTTGCCAGCCACACCACGGTCTTGTCGGTCGAGATGACCGGATGATTGCCACTCGAGTGTTGATCTACCGCGATGACCTCGGGATTAGTAAGCAGCGAAGTGGTCCATGCATCGGCTTTTGGTAAGTCGCCGCCGACCATGAGCGGCGAGGGAAAGATGCACCACAACGTCATGAACGTTCTCTGCTCGTCGTGCGTAAGTCGCGTGTAGCGCGGCTGGCCCCATCCCGGAGTCGGCCCCAGATATCCCAAGGGCAGCATGTCGGCATCCGGCCAGTGTCCGGGTTGCGCCTTCCCCGCCCATTTCGCAACATTGGCAAACTGATCTCCCAATCCCTGGGGATATTCGACGGTACTGTGCCAGAGGTCCCAGATATCGTTCGAAATTCGCCACATCTGCGTGTACTTGCGCATCTCTTCTGCTTTCTCGAGCGGCGCAGGCCCCGGAGACAAACTCAGAGTAATCGGCCGGCCGGCCTTCGCCAGCGCCGTACTCAACATTCGAATTTCATCTGCCTTGTATGGGCGGCTGCTGATGCAATCAACCTTGATCAGGTCCACGTCCCAACTTGCATACAGCTTAGCAAGCGAATCGTAGTAGGCTTGCGCTCCCGGCTTCGAGCCGTCAATGCCGTAGTTGTCGAAGTTCCAGGGACAGGTGTCGGAAGTGTCTGCGGCGTCGGTCGCGTGGACAGAAGATCCCTCGATTGGAGGGTTCTTCTCCATCACCTGTTTCGGAATGCCGCGCAGAATGTGAATGCCAAATTTAAGGCCGAGGGCGTGCACGTAGTCCGCCAGCGGTTTGAAACCGGCGTCATTTGCCGCCGACGGAAACCGATTTACGGCGGGGGTGTAACGTCCGTATTTGTCCAGACTGTAGACCGATGTCTTGGAGTTTCCCTCAGGAATCGGGTTGGTGACATACCATTCCATGTCGACCACGACATACTGCCAGCCAAACGGCTTCAAGTGTTCGGCCAGCCACTGAGCATTGGCTTTGACATCGGCCTCTTTGACCGTGGTGCCGTAGCCGTCCCAGCTGTTCCAGCCCATGGGAGGGGTTGCGGCCAGGAGAGTCGAATCGGCGCTGTCTGCAGACTCGGCTGCCAGTCTCAGGGTTGTGCCGCCCAGAAACAAAACCACCACCAGACCGCACAGAAACGCCTGTTTTCTCATGTTCGTTTCTCCGTCATTTCGAATTTCTTCGCGCTTCACGGACGGGTGCAGTCGACATCCTTCGACAATTCTCTTGCGCTCGCCCAACCAGGCGGGACAGGCTTGGGGAGCGGTTGCCGAGCTTACATCAAGCGGTCACATCAACCTTGTGCCTGTTGACCCCAGCCGGGTGGTGCCGCTTTATCGAAGTAGAGGCTTGGGGTCACGACAGGCCCCAGCCGAGTAAGCTTCCGCGACCCGGAAGGGACCACTTCAATCCCAGGTGTCGCACCCGCCATCATAATTTATTTCGGGATCCCGCCAGCTGCTGAGCCACAATGAGAGAATCACAACTAAAAGAGGGTGATCGGTGAGCAAGAAGGCGAATGTAGTGAACCGGAAGACGATACAGATCGAGTGGGGAGATTGCGATCCCGCGCAGATCGTCCACTTTCCACGCTACTTTGCCTATTTCGATGCATGCACAACCGCACTGTTCAAGAAGGCCGGCTTCTCCAAGCGGGAAATGCTCAAGACCTATCAGATCATAGGAATTCCGCTGGTTGACGTGCGCGCGTCATTCAAGGCGCCCTCGCGATTCTCCGACACAGTGATCGTGGAGTCTGCAGTAACCGAATGGAGCCGCAGCAGCTTTTGCGTTCGCCACCGGCTATTTAATAAGGATGTTTTGGCGGTGGAGTGTTTTGAGACGAGGGTCTGGGCCGCGCTTTCTGCCACCGACCCGGAACGGATTGAGAGCAAACCTGTGCCCCACGAAGTGATCGAGAAGTTTTCTGCAGGGAACAACCCGGCGACTCATAAGAATTCGCGACGAAAGAAGCGATGAGAATCCGGACACAGGTGGGGATTGTGGGCGCGGGACCTGCGGGGCTCGTCCTGTCGCAGTTGCTGCATCGCGAGGGCATTCATTCAGTCGTGGTTGAGGCTCGAAGTCGGCAACGTACTGTGAACAGCGCGTCCGAGCCGGAGTCCTGGAGCAGGGCACCGTGGATCTGCTGACCGAAATGGGTGTGGGCGAGCCGAATGAAGCGGGAAGGGCTGATCCACGATGGCGTGGAAATCCGCTTCAACGGACGCGGTCATCGCATCGATTTCAAAGAGCTGACAGGACGCTCGATCACGATCTATGCCCAGCAGGAAGTCGTCAAAGATCTGATTGCAGCGCGGCTCGAAACTGGGGCTGGGATTTCTTTCGAAGCTGAAGATGTGAGTGTTCATGACTTCGATTCGAAAGAACCGAGGATTCGATTTGACGACGACGGGGAGTCTTCGGAGATTCTCTGTGACTTCATTGCAGGTTGCGACGGGTTTCACGGTGCGTGCCGGCCGACCGTAGCGGCAGCTTTAACCGTTTATGAGCGAGTCTTTCCGTTCGCGTGGCTTGGCATTCTGGCCGCGGCGCCGCCTTCGTCGGAAGAACTGATCTACTGCTATCACGAACGCGGGTTCGCTCTTCACAGCATGCGCACTCCAGAGATCACACGGTTGTATCTGCAGTGCGCTCCAGACGAGGACTTGTCCCGCTGGTCCGACGAAGAGAATCTGGAGTGAATTACAAAGACGCGCTCAACACTCGCGACGGAGTTAAACTAACCGAGGGCCCGATCTTGCAGAAAGGCGATCACCGGGATGCGCAGCTTCGTCGTGGACCCGATGCAGTGTGGCAGGCTCTATCTCGCCGGGGACGCAGCCCATATTGTGCCTCCGACAGGGGCCAAGGGCCTTAATCTGGCCGTGGCGGATGTTCGCGTACTGGCGGAAGCAATCGCGGAATTTTACCGCTCCGGAGATACCCAGCTGCTCGATCATTACTCGGAGAGATGTCTGCGGCGAGTATGGCTGGTACAGCGCTTCTCGCTGTGGATGACGACCATGCTGCACCGGTTTCCCGGCAGCGACAGCTTCGAAGAGCATCGGCAGTTAGCCGATCTGGATTACTTGACCAGTTCGCGCGCCGCGGCGCAAGCGTTCGCCGAAAACTATGTTGGTCTTCCTATGAGCTGAAGCAACGAACTGAACCCATGTATCATCAGTGGCATCGGGAGGACCGAACCGCTTTTACTGGAGAAGATCATCAATCGTTGGGTGAGAGAGACATGTCCTCTTCGCTGATGCCGGGCAAGACCAAGGGTCCCAGGGAGACGGTCACCGCTTTCCGGCGTCATGAGCCGGGGACGCAGCCGGACTATCTTTACCCCGCGTATCGTGCGACGAGGTTGCGGGCGCCATCGCAGCCGTTGATTTTCCTGCCACACAGCTGTTCCGAGGTGACCGGGCCCGTCTTTGGCCATTCCGATGTTCATCCGAGCGACTCTGATCTGACTCTCCAGCATGTCCGCGGAGCCGATGGGAGAGCGCATTATCGTGCGCGGACGAGTTGTGGACGGTGACGGGCATGCCGTCTCGAATAGCTTAATTGAGATCTGGCAGGCAAATGCGGCGGGACGATACGCGCACTCTAAAGACAACCACACCGCGCCCCTCGATCCGAACTTCACCGGGACAGGAAGAGACGCTCACCGACCAGAACGGATTCTACAGCTTTGTGACGATCAAGCCGGGCGCCTATCCCTGGCGTAATCACGACAACGCGTGGCGCCCGGCGCACATTCACTTTTCTTTGTTTGGGCCCGCCTTCGTCACGCGCTTGATCACGCAAATGTATTTTCCGGGCGATCCGCTCTTTCCGTACGATCCCATTCTGCAGTCGATTCCTGACGAAGGAGCGCGACAGCGGCTGGTCTCGAAATTTGACCTGGAAACAACCAAGCCGGAGTGGGCCCTCGGCTATCGCTTTGATATCGTTTTGCGCGGCCATGAATCCACGCCGTTTGAAGGATAAGAATGGACTTGACACCGACTCCTTCACAGACCGCCGGGCCTTTCTTCCACCTTGGGCTCACGGATGCACGAAGTGTTTGCTGTGTCGCCAGTGAGGGAGCAAAGGGCGAGCGAGTCTGGCTCACCTTTCGAGTGTTCGATGGAGACGGCGTTCCCGTTCCCGATGCGGTGATCGAACTGTGGCAGGCCGATTCCGACGGAAACTACCAGCATCACGACGCCCCGCCGGGAAGCGAAACTTTCCGCGGCTTTGGAAGATTGGCAACAGCGGAAGATGGATCGTGCACCTTTGAAACCATCAGACCGGGACGCGTACCGGGGCCGGATAAAACGCTCCAGGCCCCCCATATCAACGTTTTGGTCTTCGCCAGAGGCCTGCTGAAGGGGCTCTCCACGCGAGCCTACTTTGCCGGAGATCCTGCGCACGCCGACGATCCTGTACTGCTGTTGGTGCCGGAAAGTCGGCGTGCGACTTTGTTGGCACAGCCTGATCCCTCCCGCGCCGGCGGTTGGACATTGGAGATCCGACTGCGTGGCGAGGGTGAGACGGTATTTTTCGATGTGTAACCACTTCCTCACGATCAACCTAGATCCAGCTCAAGGCCGAGCATGAGCATGCGACTAATGGAATGCCTGGCAACCACGCCTGTCCTGGCCGAGCTTTTTTCCGATGAATCGGTGCTTCGGGCCATGCTGGATTTTGAAGCGGCGTTGGCGCGCGCCGAAGCTAGAGTTGGAATCATCCCAAAGGATGCGGCGGATACGATCAAGGCCCTGGCGAAGCCCGGCAGCTTCGATGCTCCGGCTCTCGCCGTCGCCGCATTCCGAGCCGGAACCCCCGCTATCCCCCTGGTGAAGGCGCTCACTGATCAAGTACGAAAGACCAATGCAGAAGCGGCGCGATTCGTGCATTGGGGAGCGACCAGCCAGGATGTTATGGATAGCGCGATGTCGCTCCTGCTCAAGCGTGCAGAACCGATTCTGATCAGCGATCTGTACCGACTGGAGAACGCGCTAAAAGCTGTAAGTGAGCGTCACAAAAACAGCGTCATGGTTGGGAGGACTCTACTTCAGCCGGCTCCTCCCGTAACTCTTGGACTCAAAGCCGCGGGATGGCTGGGTTCGGTCCGTGGCGGAAGACATCGTCTGCAAAATGGGCTTGATGACGCTGCGGTCTTGCAGTTTGGCGGAGCGAGCGGCACGTTGGCGTCGCTCGGCGACCGGGCTACGGCTGTGATTGAAGCTCTCAGCGTCGAGCTTGGATTGAAAACTCCGTCCGCCGGGCCCTGGCACACTCAGCGCGATCAACTGGCCACCATGGTCTGTGCTTGTGGCGTGCTGACTGGATCTCTGGGCAAGATGGCGCGTGATGTTTCTCTCCTCATGCAGAACGAAGTTGGGGAAGCAAGCGAACCCGGAAGCGAGGGACGCGGCGGCTCCTCAACCATGCCGAACAAGCGGAATCCCACCGCGTGTTCGCTCACCCTCGCGGCCGCGTATCGGACGCCAGGATTAGTGGCCTCGTTTCTCTCCGCCATGGTGCAGGAGCACGAACGTGGAGTCGGCGGATTACAAGCGGAATGGCCGGTGGTCGTGGCGACGGTCCAATTGACCGGCGTTGCCGTCGCCTCGATGGCTGAAGTGGCCGAAGGGCTCTCCGTGGATACGGAAAGGATGCGTGTCAATATCGAGATCACGAATGGATTAATTTTTGCCGAGCGCGCCATGATGCTGCTCGGGCCGAAGCTCGGACGGGATATCGCTCACAAACTCCTCGAGGGGGCAGCAAGAAGAAGCGTTCATGAGGGCCGGAATCTCGCTGCTGTCCTGGCCGACATTCCTGACGTGACTGCGCATCTGAGTGCCGCTGATTTGAAGGAGTTGGAAACACCAGAACAGTATCTAGGGTCCGCCGAGGCTTTTCGAGCAGCTCTGATGACGGAGCCGGGCCCGAAAAACAACGACAACGACGACAAGGAGCAATGATTGCCCTTCGCAACCGTTCGCAATACGCGGATATATTACCGTCTACAGGGAAACGCGGGACGGCACGTCCTGATCTTGTCGCACTCGATCGGTACCGACCACACAATGTGGGACCTGCAGGTTGCCGACCTTCTGCCGCACTTCCAGATTCTGCGATATGACACACGAGGCCACGGAGCGTCGGATGCGCCTGCCAACCAATATTCCATTGAGATATTGGCCGGTGACATTCTCGGCCTGGCAGATGCTTTAGGGATCTCGCAATTTGCTTTTTGCGGCCTGTCGTTGGGAGGCGCCATCGGGCAATGGATTGCTGCCCACGCCCCGCAGCGCGTCACTCATCTTGTGCTGGCCAACACCTCGCCTCAGTTTTTGCCACGTTCCAACTGGGAATCGCGAATCGCGGCCGTGCGTAAAGATGGAATGTCGGCGATCGTTGAGGTTGCGATGTCGCGCTTGTTCTTGCCGGACACGCTGGCCAACAAAAACCCGCACGCCGCTACGATCCGCTCGGTCCTGCTCGGCACCGATCCGGTCGGATACACGGGGTGTTGTGCAGCTCTCCGCGATGTCAATCACGGAGACTTGCTGCGACAGATTCAAGCTCCGAGTTTGGTGATCGTTGGGGACCACGACGTCTCGACTCCGTGGAGCGGGCACGGAGAAAGGCTGGCACGGGAGATTCCCGGGGTGAAAGTTCTTCACCTAGAGGCAGCGCATCTTTCCAACATCGAGCGGCCGCGCTCGTTTACAACGGCATTGCTGGAGTTCATACTTCCGCGGCGTAATCCGAGCGTGGACACCTTGACCACTGGATTTGAAACGCGTCGTGCTGCACTCGGCCACGCACACGTCGATAAGGCAGTCGCTGCGACAACGGAATTTACACGCGACTTTCAAGAGCTGATCACGCGCTACGCATGGGGGACGATCTGGTCCCGTCCTGAACTGGACTGGCGCACTCGGCGGCTCCTGGTGCTGGCGATAACGGCGTCCCTGGGAAGATGGGAAGAGTTTACCCTCCATCTGCGCGCTGGTTTGGCCGGTGAACTCGAACTGTGCGATTTAAAGGAAGTACTGTTGCAAACCGCCGTCTATGCGGGAGTGCCAGCGGCAAATACTGGATTTCAGATTGCCGGTGAACAGATCAAGAAGAATGAATAAGCCAAAATGGCCGCTCAATCTTCCCGATAGGAGCTTCGCTACCATTTAGGCTTCTCCATTTCGCAACCGCTGCGATTGAATCCTCTGGTACCGACTACGCAGTTCGAAGCTTGAAACTGGCGACCCGCCCAACAACCTAAAGAGCGTTAGATCTTGACCGTAAACGTTAACGGCGGTGCTATAGTAACAAACGCTCAACGCTGGCAAACGATGACAAGGACAAATGGACCCACTGTGAAATGCTCACCTCGAACTTCCCCCATTCGGCTGGAGGTTTTCTACTTGTTCACGATATTTCTCTTCGTATCTGCCGCCGCCTCGGCGCAGAACGCACTTCCCTATCGGGACCCGAAACTGCCGGTCGAGCAACGTGTGGCTGATCTGCTCTCCCGCATGACGCTGGAAGAAAAAGTGGCACAGATGGAAGGCGCATGGGAGAATCGCCAGTTTTTCAGTGATTCCAAGACGCTTTTCGTGGACCAGGATGGAAACTTCATTCCAGAAAACGCCACGGCCCTTCTCAAGAACGGCTTGGGCGAGATATCCCGTCCGAGTGAGAAGCGCGGGCCGCGCCAAATGGCGATCTATACCAATACAGTGCAAAAGTGGGTAAAGGAAAACACGCGTTTGGGAATCCCCGTTCTCTTTCACGATGAGTGCCTGCACGGACATGTCGCGCCCGGCGGCACTTCGTATCCCCAGGCCATTGCCTTGTCCTCAACCTGGGACCCCGCGCTCGTACAAAGTGTTTTTACCGCGACCGCGGCCGAAGTGCGCGCTCGGGGTGCGCAGCATTGCCTTGCGCCGGTGCTCGATCTGGCCCGCGACCCGCGTTGGGGACGCACCGAAGAAACCTACGGCGAGGATCCTTACCTGGTCTCCCGCATCGGCCTCGCCGCCATCCTCGGCTTGCAAGGGACGGGCGCCATAGATAGGTCGCACGTTATGGCGACGGCAAAGCATTTTGCCGTCCATGGCCAGCCCGAAGGTGGAACCAACGTTGCGCCCGGCAACTACTCCGAACGCGTTATCCGCGAATATTTCCTGAAGCCTTTCGAGACTGCCGTAAAGGACGGCCGCGTGCAGACCGTGATGGCCTCGTACAACGAGATTGACGGCATTCCATCGCACAGCAACAAACACTTGCTGGACGATATTCTGCGCCACGAATGGGGTTTCGACGGCGTGATCGTATCGGACTACTTCGGCATTACCGACCTGGTGACTCTGCATCACGTGGTTGCCACCAACGCGGAAGCTGGAAAGATGGCTCTGGAGGCTGGCGTCGAGATCGAACTCCCGTTTGAGGCCGCTTACCCCAGCCTGGTGGATCAGGTTCACCAGGGGAGAGTTTCCCAGTCAAGTATTGACCGGGCGGTTGCGCATCTTCTTTGGGCAAAGTTCGAGGCTGGGCTTTTCGAAAATCCTTACGTGGATCCCGATTACGCGGAGAAGTTGGTTAACAATGCCGAACATCAGCAATTGGCGCTGCAAGCGGCGCACGAAGCCATCATTCTGTTGAAGAACCAAAACAATCTGCTGCCACTCGACAAATCCAAGTACAAACGAATCGCTGTCATCGGTCCCAATGCCGCCGATTTGCACCTGGGCGGATACAGCAACAAGCCGGGGCGCGGAGTCAGCATTTTGCAAGCAGTGAAGGACAAAGTGGGCTCTTCCGCCGAAGTGCTGTACTCCGAGGGCTGCAAAATAACGGAAACATTTCCCGACTGGGATGCCGACAAGGTTGTGCTAGGCGATCCGGCTCTGAATGCGAAACGAATTCAGGAGGCGGTCGCCGGCGCCAAAAAATCCGATCTCGTCATTCTTGCTCTGGGCGAGAACGAGCAGACTTCGCGCGAGGCGTGGGCCGTCAACCATCTTGGAGATCGCGATAGCCTGGATCTGCTGGGCAATCAGGATGACCTGGTCAAAGCCATCCTGGCTACGGGAAAACCCACAATCGTTTATCTGCAACATGGCCGCCCGAATTCCATAAACTACATTGCAGAGAATGTCCCTGCGATTCTGGATGGCTGGTACCTTGGCCAGGAAGGCGGAGCCGCGATCGCCGATGTGCTCTTCGGAGATTACAACCCCGGCGGAAGGCTTCCAATCACGGTCCCACGGTCCGTGGGGCAGTTGCCGGACTATTACTATCAGAAGCCATCGGCAAAGCGCGGATTCCTCGGCGCATCCATCACACCTCTCTTCCCTTTCGGATGGGGTCTAAGCTACACCAGCTTTAAATATGACAACCTGCGCGTAACTCCAGACACTATCGGGCCGCAAGGGACAACGACCGTCTCGGTGGATGTGACCAATACCGGCAAGGTAAGCGGGACTGAAGTCGCGCAACTCTATATTCGTGACGAGGTCAGCTCGGTTACGCGTCCGGTCAAGGAACTCCGCGGGTTCCGGCGACTTGCGCTTGATCCCGGCAAAGCCCAAACCGTCACATTCATACTGGGCCCGGAGGAGTTGTCATTTCTAGACCGTGAGATGCATCGCGTCGTGGAACCCGGCAGTTTCAAGATCATGGTCGGCGGCAATGCCGTGGATTTAGTCGAAACAAAATTGAATGTAGCGGCTCGTTAGACTCAGGACATGAGTTTGTCAGGCACTCCCGCCACCGCACCCGGGCGATCGCCCGCGATTCGCTGCATACTGTTTGTTCTTGCGCCTCTCATTTGTATTGGCCTCAATCCCTTGTTGGTCGCGCAACAGAAGCCCATGCGCGACCCGCCTGGGCAGTACGACGACGCGAAAGTCCCGCAATATACGCTGCCCGATCCGCTGCTCCTGCTCAACGGAAAGAAGGTCGCTAGCACAAGGACGTGGACGAAAAAGCGCCGGCCTGAGATTTTGAGACTCTTCGAAACCAGTGTCTATGGCCGAACCATGGTGGGCCGTCCCAAAACCATAACCTGGCAAGTAACGACAAACGACGCGGGCCCGGCGCCGGGCACATCCGCCGCCAAGACCGTGACCATTTATTTCGCCGGAAAGAAAGATGAGGCGGATGAGAATGCGCCGAAGATGGTTCTGCAGATCCTCTTACCCGCGAATGCAAAAAAGCCGGTTCCAGTATTTCTGATGCCCACCACCTTCCACCGTATTCCTCAGCAGGTGCTCGACCGGGGCTACGGCTTTGTCAGCTTCGATCCCACTTCCGTCGAACCGGACAACGCCAATGGGTATGCAAAGAGCGTCCGCGCCCTCTTCGCGCCTCCCAACCAGAAAGAGCCAGGCCCGGACGAATGGGGCGCAATCGGTGCCTGGGCGTGGGCCATGAGCCGCGCGATGGATTACCTGGTTACGGACCCCGATATCGATGGCAAAAGAGTTTCTATTGCCGGGGTCTCTCGCCACGGCAAAGTCGTCATGTGGGCGGGGGCGCAGGATCAACGCTTCGCCATTGTTTTTTCAGGGGAGTCAGGCTGCGGCGGCGCGAATCTGGTTCGGCGTCAGTTCGGAGAGACGGTCAAGTCCATTACTAACACCTTCCCGTACTGGTTCGACGGCAATTTCAAAACCTACGCCGATCGGGTGAATGATCTCCCCGTGGATTGGCATATGCTCATCGCCCTGATGGCTCCGCGGCCGGTGTACATTGCCACCGCCGAGCAGGATCACTGGGGCGATCCTCACGGTTCCTTCCTGGCGGCAAAAGCTGCTGAGCCAGTCTATAAGCTCTTCGGCAAACCTGGTCTCGGCGTGGACGAAATGCCCGCGGTGGTCACACCGGTGGGCGACTGGATCGGTTTCCATAACCGCAAAGGTTCTCACGGCATTGATGAGTATGACTGGGAGCAGTTTCTCAACTTTGCCGACCGGCACTTCGGCATCTCACGGGTAGCAAAATGAGTTTGAGGCGAACAACTCACGCATGTTCAGTGGCCGTGCTTTTTCTAACCACCTGGCAGGGCACTAGCTTTGCTCTCGGCCAGGCCAAATATGTGGAGTTCGTTCGCCATCCCAACGATTTCTCGATCGCTGAAGGCGAATCGTCCGCAACCGTCTACGTGGACGCGAACGATCATGCCGGCGTGGTTCGCGCCGCTGGCGATCTGCGAGACGATGTGGGACGGGTCACCGGACATAGGCTGGCGATTACAAACAAGACCGGTCCCGGCGCGGGCCTGATCATCGTCGGCACCATCGGGAAGAGCGCCGTTGTCGACCGTCTCATCAGAGAAAATAAAATTGATATCTCATCCATTGCCGGCAAGTGGGAGTCGTTTCTGATCCAGGTAGTACCCAAGCCTTTGCCCGGAGTAGCCGAAGGTCTAATTATCGCAGGCAGCGACAAGCGGGGAACGATTTATGGCATCTACGACCTGTCCGAACAAATTGGGGTCTCGCCGTGGTATTGGTGGGCCGATGTTCCCACGCGACACCAGAACGCACTCTTCGTGAAGCCGGCAGGCACGTCCAGGGACCGCCCGCGGTCAAATATCGCGGCATCTTCCTCAACGACGAGGCGCCTGCGCTATCCGGCTGGGTAAAGGAAAAGTTTGGGAACTACAACCATCAGTTCTACGAGAAGGTTTTTGAACTTCTGCTCCGGCTCAAGGCCAACTATCTCTGGCCGGCCATGTGGAACAACGCCTTTAACGAAGACGATCCGCTGAATCCGCAGCTCGCCGATATGTACGGCATCGTGATGGGGACGCTCGCATCACGAGCCCATGTTGCGGGCCCAGCAGGAATGGAAAAGGCATGGCACCGGCCCCTGGGACTATTCGCTGAATTCCGATGTCCTGCAGAAGTTTTGGACTGAAGGGATTGAGCGCAACAAGAACTACGAAAGCATTATCACGCTCGGCATGCGAGGGGACGGCGATCTTCCCATGACCGAAGGCGCCAACATCGCATTGCTCGAAAAGATTGTGGCCGACCAGCGCAAGATAATTGGCACGCCACGTGAACCCGGACCTCTCCGCCGTTCCCCAGGACTGGGCGCTCTATAAAGAGGTACAGGAATACTACGAAAAAGGAATGCGCGTTCCGGATGATGTGACGCTGCTCTGGTGCGACGACAATTGGGGAAATATCCGAAGGCTGCCGACGGCGGAGGAACGCAAACGGAGCGGCGGCGCCGGAATTTACTACCACTTCGACTATGTCGGCGACCCACGCTCCTACAAATGGCTCAACACCATTCCCATCACCAAGGTGTGGGAGCAGATGAATCTGGCCTACCAGTACGGTGCGAATCGCATCTGGATCGTGAATGTAGGCGACTTGAAGCCGATGGAATTCCCCATCGAATTTTTTCTGAGCCTGGCTTGGTATCCCGAGGAGTGGCCGAAGGAGCGCATTCCGGAATACTCGAGAATGTGGGCGCAGCGTGAATTCGGACCGAAGTATGCGCCACAGATTGCCGACCTCGTTGCCCAATACACGAAGTACAACGGACGCCGTAAACCGGAATTGCTGGAGCCGGACACATTCAGTCTGGTCGACTATCAGGAGGCGGAGAAAGTGCTGGACGAATGGCAAGCCATCACCCGCCGAGGCGGAACAAATCTACAGCAGCTTGCCGGAGAATGAGCGCGACGCCTTTTTTCAACTTGTTCTCTATCCGGTTAAGGCTTCCGCCCAGGTCGTCGAGCTTTACATCACTGTCGGCAAGAACCATCTTTATGCCCGCCAGGGGCGAGCCAGCACGAACGACCTGGCCGCGAAAGCTCGTGCGCTATTTCAGGCGGACGCCGACTTGTCCGGCGAATACAACCACACTCTGGCACACGGCAAGTGGAACCACATGATGGATCAGCCCCGCATCGGCTACACCGGATGGCACGACCCGCCGGCAAACGTCATGCCCGAAGTAAACGAGATAGAGATTTCAGCTCCGGCAGGATTGGGTGTCGCAGTCGAAGGCTTGGCTTCGGTGTGGCCGGGAAACGGAACGGAGCCTGAGCCCTCACTTCCAGTAATCGACGTTTTCAATCAGCAACGACGCTACATTGATATCTTCAATCGCGGCCGAACGCCATTTGCCTTCACCGCCAGCGCCAGCCAGCCCTGGATCATGCTGAGTGCAACCCACGGAACCATCGGCAGCGATCAGCGTCTTTGGGTGAGTGTGAACTGGCGCAAGGCTCCGAAGGGTTCTGGTAGCGGCACGGTGGCCCTGGCTGGCGCCGGAGCCCGTTCGGTCGCCGTGAGAGTGAGAACATTCAATCCGGACCAGACCGCAGAGGCTTCTCTTCAGGGCTTTGTCGAGGCCGACGGCTATGTTTCAATCGAAGCCGCGCACTATACGAGAAAGTCGGACACGCCTTCCGCCCGATGGGACGAAATCGCGGATTACGGGCGAACTCTATCGTCCATGACAATATTCCCCATGACCGCTTCCAGCCTCACTCCGCCGGATGCTCCCTGCCTGCAGTACCAGATGTATTTGTTCAACCCGGGTACGGTCCAGGTAGAAACAATTCTGGCCCCCACATTGAACTTCGTGCCCGGACGCGGCCTCAGATACGCGATCGCGTTCGATAACCAGCCGCCGCAGATTGTCGACCTCCTGGTCCACAACTCGCAGACGGACTGGGAAACGTCGGTCAAGGACAGCGTCCGCAAGAGTGAGTCGAAGCACACTCTGACCGTTTCCGGGAATCACACCTTGAAGATCTGGATGGTTGATCCGGGCGTGGTCCTGCAGAAAATCGTCGTGAACACGGTTGGTCTGAAGCCTAGCTACCTGGGGCCACCGGAAAGCTATCGCTCCGGTTCCAGATAGTCTCTTAAAGGTGTCACTTGGGTTGGGAGGGGGCGGGCTCGGAAGCTGGCATCTTTCCCACAAGGCCTTCCTCGGCGTTTTCGTGGAGCTCTCGTACCTTGGCCAGTTCCTTCTCCGCGCCGGCCGTGTTCCCGTTGCCTGATATAGGCGTCCTAACTGGTAATGAGCGTCAGGCAGGTTGGGATTTAGCGCCACTGCGCGAAGCAGAGCAACCTGAGCCTCCTTGTAATTCTTCTGCTGCATGTAGAGAGCGCCCAGGTCGATATAAACAATGCGCAGGTCGCGGTTGCCTTGCATCGCTCGCTTGAACAGGGAGAGCGCTGCGTCCGGGTTATTGTTCTTCCATTCGATGTCTCCCAGGTACGCCAGCGCCTGGGCGTGGCTGGGGTCGAGAGACAACTCGCTCTGGAAGTAGCGCTTTGCGTCATCGTACTGGTGCAGCTTCCAATACATGTATCCGAGGCTGAAGTTCACGCCCGGCTCCTGCGGAGAAACCTTGGCCGCAGCCTCGAATTCGGCAATCGCCTCACGGGTCCTTTGTAGGCCATCCAGGGCTTGGCCCAGCAACATGTGCGCGGGGGCTGAGTCCGGATTCTGCCGCAAGAGTTGGCGAAACTGCTCCTGGGCGCAGGGATACTTTTTCGCCTGAAGGCAGCTCTGAGCCAGGACCTGACGCAGTTCCGGATTGGTGGGGTCTGCGTTGGCCGCGGGCTCGAGATATTTCACCGCTTCCATAAAGCGCTTGGCACCGTAGCAGCTAAGGCCGAGCAAGATGCGTGCCTGCATGTTCCTCGGCTCCTGCAGCAGCGCAGCCCTCAGGGGAGGAATAGCGGCCTCAAACTGTCCCTGTTTATACTCTGCCAGTCCTAGATTCAGCTGAATGCCAGGAAGATCTGGATTTAGGGCAATGGCCCTGCGGTAGGCTGCGGCTGCCTCTTTATACTTAGTTTCCCCGGCCAGCGCCACCCCAAGGCTGGCAAAAGCGCCCGCGTCCTGAGGATTATGTTCGGTTACTGCCCGCCACGCCTCCACCGCCTCCGGGAGCTTTCCCTGCTGCTCTAGCGCCATTGCCTGAGCCGGACTGGCCGTCTGCGGACTGGCAAACGCCGGCAACAAGAGAACGAGAAGAACCAACAGTGATTTCCAGCGTTTCATGACCAAAATGCCGTACCGGGAGGTTCGCCGACACCCGCACTCTCAGAATAGCCACTTACACGTGACGAAGCAACGCGGGGTACCCGAGGGACGGACCAGGCTTATTTGGACAGTAGTTGCCACAACTCAAACATTTCGGCTATCCGAATCTGACGGTCCGGAAGTATACTTCTCTTCTGCGATAACGCAAGGAAGTAAAGCCGATGTTGACTCGAAGGTTAGTCGTACAAGGAGCGATACTTGCGTTTTGCTCTGCGGCTTCGATTGGCCAGCAGAGTCACCAGGCTTCTCCTCCCCCCGTCTTGCGTCAATTTCCTGTGATTCTGCAGCAGAACGTCGAAGCCGGAAAAAGCCCAGCGGGAACTAAAGTTCAAGGAAAACTTGCGGCCGCCACCCTGTTTAATGGCACGCTAATCCCCAAGAATGCGGTCACATCTGGGGTGGTTGTCGAATCCGAATCCAAGAGGGGGAAGGACCGAGCGCGGCTCGCGATCCGCATGAACACAGTAAGCTGGAATGGCGGATGGACTCCCCTCTACGCTTATTTGATGCCCTTGTATTACCCCGCGACCGAGCAGGCAGTGCCGAATCTGCCGAACGAATCTCCGGATCCGGACTCCAGGACCTTGAATGGACCCAACCAGGCGTCGGAGTCCCCGATGTCCCGACCATTTCCGAGCGGCGGCTCAGAAGTCAATCAAGGGGCCATCCCGGACGTTGCCATCCTCTCGAGTCGGCCAGTCCGAATGAAAGATGTGGTACTTGAACCCACAAGTAACGGGGGGATCGCGCTTGTGTCCGAGCATGCGAAGATCAAGTTGTTTAAAATGACGACCTACATCTTTGCTGCCGACGAATCCTCAGCAAGGTAAGCTCAGATTTGCACTGTCAGCTTCACCGCGTACCGACCATTTCCGGGCAGCGGCTCAGAAGCAAGTCACCGCCATCCCGGTATTCCCACGATCTCGAGCCGGGCCTGTCCCAATGAAAAACGTGGCACTTTAGCCCACAGCTGATGGCGGCGTCGCGCTTGTGTCCCAGAAGACCAATATCAAAGTTGTATAAACTGACGACCTACGTTTTGGCTGCGGTCGAACCACCAGCAAAGTAAGTCCAGATTCATACTGTCGGCTTCAGGGCTGCTCACCCTGGGAGCACTGTCGGGCTCCGCTTGGACTCCATTCTGATAAATAAAAAAGCTCGCACCTTGTTCGATGCGAGCCGTTAGAGCAACTGAAGTTTGTCGTAAACCCGTCGTCCCGCTCGCAGCTTGCTGCGAGCGGGACGGGAGGGGGCTATCGGTTAGAGGTTAAAAGTAAACCTTCCCGGCGAGCTGGACAATTCTCGCAGGGTAGGCCGACGTGAACTGGCCGAAGCGACTGTCGCCGAGACCCATTATCAACGTTCTGGAACTGGGTGTGGTTGAAGGTGTTGAAGGTCTCCAACTTAAGCTGCAACCCGGCACTCTCTCCGAAGGCGAAGGTCTTGAAGAGAGAGAGGTTCCAGTTGTCGCGGCCCGGTCCGCGCAGAGCGTTGTGGCTGAGGTTGCCCCACGTGCCGGGTGCGGGAGTCGAAAACACCGAGGTATCGAAGTACTGGATGCGCTGGAAGGGGTCCGTGGACGCCACCGGCTTATGCATATAGCTGATGCTGCCGTTTATGTTAGGCCGATTGCTCCCCGTGGGGCAGTTGGCGCCGCAAACGAGATTGCTGCCCCCGTTGATGTTCCATGGCAGGCCCGACTCGATCGTAATGATCCCCGACACCGCCCAGCCACCGACCAGGGACTTCATCAGGCCGTTCGAGCTGTTGCGCAGAACCGGGATGTTGTAGATGAAGTTGGCGGAGAAGTTGTGGAGCCGGTCGAATTGACTCGGCCCAAGATCGTACCGCCACCCTAGATATGGGTTCGTGACACCATTCAGGTCCTGACCGCTGCCACCGGTGGTTGGATCGATGGAGCGGGAAAGGGTGTAGAAGGCGCGAAGCTGCAAGTCCTTGCTGGCTTGCGAGTTCAAGTCAACCTGCATGGAGTTGTAATGGCCGTTCGCCTCGTTCCTGGATTGACTGATCGCTCTGTACCCTTTGAACGGAAGGCTAGGCGCGTTCTCGTAGTTAAGAGTACCTCCCGTCATGAGCGCGAGATCGCTCAGCGAAGGCAGGTTAGTGTTTAGATAGTCGTTCAGGTGCCGGTTCTGATTGCCTACGTAAGAGACAGACAGAACGGTCTTGGCGCCGAACGAATGCTGAACGCCGGCACTGTATTGCGTGCTGGTCGACGGCTTGTAACCGTTGATGTCCAGACCAATGATATCCGCCGCCTTGATGGTCTGGAACGTGGGCGCAGCACCGGTCGAAAGCAGGATGTTCGGGTTTTGTAGCTGTACGTTGTTGAGGTTCAACGTTCAGACTGAACGGGATGTTCGGCCCGGCATTGTACATATCGTTGCCTTGAATGCGTTCGTACATGATGCCGAACCCGCCGCGAATGACCGTCTTGCCGCTACCGGTTAGGTCATAGGCAAAGCCGATCCGCGGACCGAACATAGCCCAATGATTGTTCACCAGACCCTTGGGTACGCCGTTCTTCTCAGGCGTTCCGATTCCGTTGAGGTACAAGGGGACGCCCGCCAGGATTTTGTTCGGGCTGGTGCCGAGTCCAGGGCTTGCGGCGGTGCAACCGGGGTCCGCTGGACCGCTGCAGATATTCCCTAGAGTATCGAACGTAGCGGCCAGGGACGGATCGTAAAGGTTGGGATAGAAATTCCCCATGCGGTTGTTGGATTCGTACGTATGAGGCGCTCCATCCCAGCGTAGGCCGAGGTTCAGAGTCAGCCGGTGAGTTGCGCGCCAGTTGTCTTGAATGTACGCGGCGTAGGAAACGGCAGGCCAGTTACCGTGGTCCTGCACGCCAAGCTCGTTATAACCGGCGGCAGTGCCAAGCAGGAAGTCAGCGAAGCTGTTTCCGGTGAAACTCTGGGCATCTGCGCCCTCGAACGTGAATGCGCCCTGGGTCGTTCCGAAAAGGTCCTGGACTTTCTTGTAGCGCGCCCAGCTTCCGCCGATCTTGAAACTGTGCGCACCCTTGTTCCAGGAGACGTCGTCGCGGACCTGGTAACCGTCAGCGCGGTTGACCCACGGCCAGCTGGAGATCTGGAAGTTCGCATTGCTTTGATGATTGAGGGTGATGTTGGGAATGCGACTCAGGTTATTCGGCCCCGTGAACAAGCGGGCCGCGCTGAAGTCGCATGGCGCTGTGCAAGTGGGCAGAGCCAGGCTCTTCATCCCGGTGGCGGCAAAGGGAATGATGTTGATGCGGTTGCCGTTGTAGTTGAAGGCGATTTCGTTGAGAAGCGACGGGCTAATGGTGTGGGTGGCGTGAATGACGTAGCTGTAAGCTGGATTGTTGAACGTGTCTCCAACCGTAGGCAGGTTGTCACCGCTCCACTGAGCCGTGTTGTAGCCTTGTGAGATTTGCTCGGCAATAAAGTGACCGAACACGGAGAATTTGCTGTTGAAGGTGTGATCGACGCGGACGATCTCCTCCTTCAGGTTCGTCGGAGTGTTGGAGCCGCCCACGAAGCTCCCGACACCGTTGGCGATGCCTGAGTTTGGCGCCGGCAAAAAGCCCGTGCCGAGCAACGCAGTCGCGTTTGGCTGGATCATGCAGCTGGGTATGATGTTACCCGGGAATTGCGTGCCTTGCACTACGCCGGCTGGCGCGACTCCGCCCGGACAGTTGGCAAACAAAACGGAAGGAGCCACTCTGGCTGCAGTGGGAACCAGGATTGGATCGGTAACCGAGCTGAAGTCGCCGCCGTAAGTTGCGGTATCGGGAACCGTCTGGTTGGTTGACCCGCCGTCGATGTATTTACGCCACTCCATGTTGTAAAAGAAGAAGGTCTTGTTTTTGTCCGGGTTGTAGAGGTGGCCCAAGGTGACGGGGCCGCCGATATTGAAGCCGAAGATGTTCATGCGCAATTCTTGTTTCGTGTTCGGAGCCGGGAAAAAGTAGTTGCGAGCATCAAAGGCGTCATTGCGGTTGTTTTCCCATGCCGAGCCATGCAATCTGTTGCTGCCGGATTTGAGGACCATGGTGACGGTTCCGGCAGAAGAGAGGCCATAGTCGGCGCCGTAGTTCGAAGTCAGCTGGCGGAACTCAGCCATTGACTCGCTGGAAGGGGCCGTAGTTACGCAGCCACCGCAACCGCGGTCGTAGTTCTCACCGCCATCTACCATGAATACATTGTGGGCGGTACGCTGGCCATTGAAGCTGACGCTCGTATCACCACCTACGGGGACATCCTTGTAATTGGTGATATCGTTCGACGCTCCGGGAGCCAATGCAGCAAGTTGGAACAGGCTCGTGCCGTTGACGGCGAGGTCCGATATCTGCCGGCCGGTGATCAGGTTGCTGACTTCCCCGGTATCTGTCTGTACAGCAACCGCATTGGCTTCTACGGTTACCAGTTCGGTCGCCTGGCCGACCTGCATCTGGAAGTCCACGCGGTCGCGGTCGCCCACATTGAGCACCAAGCCCCTCCTCTCGGCAGGCCTGAACCCTGACACGGTGACGTTTACCGTGTAGTTGCCGATGTGAAGATTAGGCACCACATACTGGCCGTCTGCACTCGTGGTGGCCTTCGTGGTGAGACCTGTGTCTGTGTTTGTGAGAGTTACCGAAACATTCGGTAGAGAGGCGCCGGTTGGATCCGTCACCGTTCCAACGATGGTCGCTTCCTGCGCCACGGCGTGGGTGGTGAAAATTACGAAGAGGGTGAGTACAAGAACTGCGAGGCGAATCGTACGGCCTCTCAGAGCAAGCCCGAACATTCCGACATACGTGGGCGAAACGCGCTTCATGGGCAGCCTCCGAATTGATTGCTTCACGGACTCAGGGGATGCGATAACCCCATACCGGAAACGTTTACGGTGATACATTCATTGAAGATGCACTGTCAAGCAAAAACTTTGTGAGGGAGTTCTCCTAACAAATGTGTGAATAATTGGATATTTTGATCTACGCGGCTAACATACGGCAGCGCTTCGTACTCTATGCGTAACTACCGCTCGATCCTGAAAGGAAACTCTTTATCACAGGTGCCTTCGAAGGTAATGCCCCGCGCAGAATAAAGGCGCGCCGCTGGATCGAATACAGGGCTGCACATTGGGCCGTCCGGCGACCGCCTGGAGATGGCCGCGGGACCTTTCACCGACCCCGATTCGATTTCTCACTCTCTGCCAACCAGCTCAACTTTAGGTCTGTTTCAGCGCCATTTCGGATTCACTGAAGACCGGGGGAGCATGTCTGAATTGTTGCGGGGTCTTCCGGACCCGTGCGCCGTCCAATCGAAACGCAAAAAGCTAGAGATCCGGATTTCCGTAGAGGTATACTTCGCTGGTACGAGGTGCGCCGCTCTTCACAACGCTTCCCAAGAGCAACCCTGCTTATGCCAATGCAGTGAGGTCCAAGATGTTTTCACGGATAGTAATTCGCTTCCTAATGTTCGGTATTTTCTGCTCCGTTCCTTTGCTTGCACAATAGACACCTGCGGCTCCCGCCCCCTCCGGTGTGCAGGAGTTCCCAGTAATCATGCGGCAAAACGTAACCGCCGGAAAAACTCCCGTCGGAACCGAGGTCCAGGCGAAGCTGGTTGTGGGCACCATGGGAGATGGCACCGTATTTCCGAAGAATGCCATTTTTTCCGGAAGGGTAATCGAGTCCGTGGCTAAGACTTCGACCGAACCGTCCCGCCTGCAATTCGCATGGATTCAGTGCAGTGGTAAGGATGGATCCGCCGCGGTAAAGATTTATCTGACCGCGTGGATTTACCCCACGACAGTGGCGTCGGGGCAGGATCTGCAATACGGGCCGCAGCAGTCTCAGGTCGCGACCTGGAACGGAGAGAGCGCGTACCCCGATCCGAATTCACCAGTGGTGAAACCATTTCCGGGCGGTGACTCGAAAAGTTCCTCTGATGCCGTGCACAACACCACTGCCGCCGTCACCTTGCGCCGCCGCGTCCCGATGAAAAATGTGATGTCCGGAAAGCACGATGACGGCACTGTGGTGATTGCATCCACTCACTCCGACATCAAACTGGACAAGTTGACCACCGACGTTTTTGCCGCAGATGAGTTGCGGGCGTCAAAATAGAATTTCGTTCGCTTTCTGCGCTGCGAAAAAACACGTCCTGACAACCTCCGTTTCAGAGGGATCTCTTGACCGCGCGTTTTGCCCTGTGCTACAAGCAACCGACAGACCGTAAGCGTTTACGGACATCTTCTGAAATGCGCGCGTGGTCACCCTGGGCTCTTGATCGTGCGGGTTGCGAGGAGATATTTCAAATGGATGAAGTGCGTAATCGATCGACCCTCCGAGTGGTTGTTGTTCTTGCTTCTCATTCTCGTTCCTTCCATTGCGCAGACCACTGGCGGCGCGGTTTATTTGGATCCTTCGCAGCCAATCGATGTTCGGGTGAATGACTTGGTGGGAAGGATGACACTCGAGGAGAAAGCTTCGCAGTTGGTGAACCAGGCGCGAGCCATCCCGAGGCTACAGGTCCCTGCGTACAACTGGTGGAGTGAGGCGTTGCATGGGGTCGCCAGAGCCGGGACTGCCACGGTTTTTCCGGAGCCGGTTGGTCTGGCGGCCACGTTTGACGCGCCTTTGATCCATGACATGGCGATCGTCATTGGTACCGAAGCACGGGCGAAACATAACCAGGCCGTCAGAGCTGCACGACGCGACATCATGGAAGGTCTGGACTTCTGGTCGCCGAACATCAACATCTTCCGTGACCCACGATGGGGCCGCGGCCAGGAGACTTACGGCGAGGACCCTTTTCTCACGGGACGCATGGGCGTGGCATTCGTCACGGGATTGCAGGGCGATGATCCGAAATATTTTCGGGTCATCTCCACGCCTAAGCATTTTGCTGTGCACAGCGGTCCCGAGACCACACGGCACACCGTTGATGTGCAGGTATCCCGGCACGACATGGAAGACACTTACTTGCCCGCGTTCCGCGCCGCGGTCATAGAGGGCAAAGCGGAATCCGTGATGTGCGCTTACAACCGCGTCAATGGCGAACCTGCGTGCGCGAGCACTTTCCTGCTCGAGGACAAGTTGCGCGGCGCCTGGAAGTTTAACGGCTACGTGGTATCGGACTGCGATGCGATCGTTGACATCTTCGATGGACATCACTTCACGAAAACCCCGGCCGAGGCCGCCGCCGCCGCCTTGAAAAAGGGAATGGACAACGAGTGCGCTGACTTCTTCACTGAGACCAGGGACAACTCTGACTACGTGAAGTACATGGACGCCGTGAAGCAGGGACTGCTGAGCGAAAAGGATCTTGATATCGCGGTGAAGCGGCTCTTTACCGCGCGCATGCGGCTGGGAATGTTCGATCCTCCGGACAAGGTACCGTACGCCCAGACTCCTGATTCGGAGATCGACAGCGCAGCTCACCGGGAACTCGCGCTCAAGGCGGCGCGCGAATCCATGGTGTTGTTAAAGAACGACGGCGTACTTCCGTTCGCGCCGAGTGTGAAAAATATTGTGGTGGTGGGACCGCTCGCCGAATCTGTCGAGGTGCTCCACGGCAACTATAGCGGCACGGCTTCGCACGCCACCACGGCGCTGGAAGGAATCCGCAAACAGTTTGCCAAGGCTCAGGTGTCGTACCTGCCGGGAACAAATTTCCTGCGCGCCGAAACAGTAATTCCCACTGCGGCGCTCTCGACGAGCGATGGAAAGCCCGGATTGCAGGGCGAATATTTTTCCGGCGAATTCACTGGGACGCCGCAGACCGTGCGCGTTGACCCGTTTGTCGATCTTCAGCTCTTCCAACCGGATGCGCACGCGCTTACTCCGCCAGCAGGTTTGAAAGACTTTTCTGTGCGCTGGACAGGATTTCTGACTCCGGCTGAATCGGGCAAGTACCGAATCGGACTGCTCGGCTCGATGCACCGCTTCTGGCTGGACGAAAAATTGATCGTGGACGACGCGAAACTCCACGATGCCACATCCGACACCACGGTCGTCGAGCTCACCAAGGGACATCGCTACGCCCTAAGGATCGAATACATGAGAGGCGCCTTTGGTACAAAGCTGGTGTGGCTGCCCGTGAGCGTTGATCCGATTATCGAAGCTGCCGCCGCGGCGCGCCTGGCGGATGCGGTGGTCGCGGTGGTTGGAATCACGTCCAAACTCGAAGGCGAAGAGATGAAAGTCGAGGTGCCCGGATTTCAGGGCGGTGATCGCACCAACCTCAACCTGCCGGAAGAGGAGCAATCGCTTCTCGGAGCTTTGCGAGCGACAGGCAAGCCGCTGGTGGTGGTGCTCATGAACGGCAGCGCACTCGCGGTGAATTGGGCGCAGGAACACGCCAATGCAATTCTCGAAGCCTGGTACTCGGGAGAAGAGGGCGGAACTGCCATCGCCGAGACTCTGGCTGGCGTCAACAATCCAGCGGGACGGCTGCCGGTGACCTTCTACAAGAGCGTGGAGCAGTTGCCGCCATTCGATGACTATGCGATGAAAAACCGCACCTACCGCTACTTTGCGGGAGAGCCGCTCTATCCCTTCGGCTACGGTCTGACTTACTCCAGGTTCGAATACAGCAATCTCAAATTATCGAGTAGCAGCCTGTCGGCTGGCGATCCCCTAACAGTCGAAGTGGACGTGAAAAACACAAGCCAGCGAGTCGGCGATGAAGTGGTGCAGCTGTATCTGAATTTCCCTAAATTGCCGGGTGCGCCACTGCGCGCGCTTCGCGGGTTTACCCGCGTTCGGCTGGAACCTGGCGAACTGCGGCATGTGCAGCTAGTAGTGCAGCCGCGCGATTTGAGTTACGTAAACGAATCGGGGGCTCGATTGGTCACCGCGGGTGATTACGTCATCAGCGTCGGCGGAGGACAACCGGGCACGGCAGCAGCGCAGGTTGAAACCCGGCTGTCCATTCGCGGCCAGCAGCAATTGCCGGAGTAGAATGAAAGCAGCCTCGTGCCTGCCGTCTCCGACATGAAGATGTGGAAGTTCCCCGGCCCACTGGCCGTACTCTTCTTGTTCTTACTGGCAACCCACCTGTCCCTGCGTTCCCAGGGGCCCGCTCTTACACCCGCCGGAGACAGCCCCATCCGGTTCGTCTTTCAGCCGATTGATTTCAGGCTGGACAGTTCCGAGACTCCGGAACGCCACGCACCGGAAACCATGGCCGGCGGCGTGGCCGTCTTCGACTTCAACAACGACGGCAAGCTCGACCTCTTTTTCGCCAACGGCGCAGACATCAAAACGCTCCATAAGACTTCCGCCAAATACTACAACCGCCTCTTCGAGAACGATGGCCAGGGACACTTCACCGATGTGACGGAAAAAGCCGGGCTTTTCGGAACCGGTTACGACACCGGCGTGGCCATTGGCGACTATGACAATGATGGATATGAGGACATTTTTGTCGCCAGCGTGTATCGCAATACTCTCTATCACAACAATGGAAACGGGACGTTCACGGATGTCACCGCTAAGGCCGGCCTGAACAAACCCGATCCCGAGTTCGGAGGGCTGTGGTCCGTCGCCGGGGCCTGGGTTGACGTGAATAACGATGGGTTGCTCGATCTCGTAGTCATCAATTACCTGAAATGGGATTTCGACCACGAGCCTGACTGCGAAGTGGGCGGACATCGCGACTACTGCCATCCCAAAATGTACCCGCCAACTCCCAACCAATTGTTTCTCAACAATGGCGACGGAACTTTTCGCGATGTCTCCGTTGAATCGGGCTTTCGCGCGCATCCCGGAAAAGGCATGGGCGTGGCGGCGGGTGACTTCGATGTCGGCGGAAAGATGGATCTTATCGTCCCCAATGACAAGCTGATGAACTCGTTTTTTCGCAGCCGCGGCGGCGGCCGCTTTCAGGAGGCAGGTTTCGACGCAAACGTGGCGCTGCGGGAAGACGGCACTTTTATCTCAGGCATGGGAGTTGATTTTCGCGACCTCGACAATGATGGCTATCCCGATATTGTTCTGGTCGCTCTCGATGGGGAGACGTTTCCGATCTACCGCAACACGGGGAAAGGAACCTTCGTGGAAGTCACTCGGGAGAGCGGCATGACGAAACTAAGCCTGCCGATGGCCGGTTACTCTCCAACCGTCGCCGATTTTGACAACGACGGGTGGAAAGATATTTTCGTCTCGCGCGGTCATGTTCAGTCGCTGTTGTCTGCACCGAACTTGTCTATCGAACAACCCAACACCGTCTTTCGCAATCTTGGGGGCATGAAGTTTTCAGCGTTGACCGCTGAGGCCGGACTGACCTCGCAGCCTCCTGCACGGCACAGGGGCTCCGCCGTCGGGGACTTGAACGGAGATGGCCGTCTGGACGTGGTGGTGAGCGCAATCGGCGCCCCGGCGGAAATCTGGCTCAACCAGAGTCCGGGCAACAATCATTGGATTGAATTCAAGCTGCAGGGAACAAAGAGCAACCGCGACGGTGTTGGCGCGAGAATCAAGGTGGTGACCAAGTCGGGAGCGCAGTATAACCACGTGTTCACGAGCGCTAGGGTATGCATCGTCCAGCGCGGGTCCCGCACACTTCGGACTTGGGATGAACACTTCTGCGGAGCTGGTTGAGATCCGTTGGCCTTCAGGAATCGTGCAGGAACTGCGAAATGTAACTGGCGACCGAATCGTCGCCGTCAAGGAGCCGGCGCAGTGAGCCTTGGTAAGTCCTGGACGCCTAAGCCAAGCGAGACCTGCTGGCAGATCGCGCAGAGTTTCCCGGAACTTTCTCCTTGACCGATTCTTCGGATTGCCTCTGCAGAAAGAAATCCAGGTTTCCGCGCATGACCAGGTGCGGCGCGAGCGCTACTTGATGGGATTGGCTGCCGTCCCCCTCCGACAGAAATTTATATAACATGCGGAACGCCATCCGGCCCTGCGTCCGGGGACGCTGGTAGATGGTCGCTGCGACAGCTCCGGATCGAATCTGGGAAACAAGGCCGGGGAACAAGTCGGTGGTAATGATGGTCAGACGCTGTAGCACCTTTGCGTCGCGGGCCGCCTTCAGTACCGGCATCGAGTCTTCCGTCGTTACATAAACTCCTGCCAGGTCCGAATATTTTTCAAACATCTCGCGGCATTTGCAGTAAGCCTCTGCCTCCAGGCCATGGTCCTCGACCGGTTTCAAGAGACGAAGTTTGGGATAGAAAGACCGTAACGTGGATTCAAATGCGGCGTACTTCTCAGCATGCTCGGTGATCGCCATGTCAAACAGCGTGATCGCGATCGTTCCCTCCTGATCGCCAAGAAATCGTCCCATGAGATCTGCCGCGATCGAACCACTGGCCAGAGTGTCGACGGCGACAATGCCCAAGCGACCACTGTTGGGGGCATCGGTCGTCACGCACACCACCGGAATGCGGGCGCGAGATGCGCGCCGTATCCATGGTCGAAAGGTCTTGGGATGGCTGGGAAAGGTAATGATCCCATCCACTCTGTCGCGGATGGCAGCCTCAAAAACTTCTTCTTCCCACTGTCCGAGATGAGGGTAGGTGCGAGACTCGATCTCGACATTCTCGAGTGGTATCGACTCGGCTTCTTCGCGAATGCCAGCCCGCACTTCGTCCCAGAAAGATGTGGTCCCCTCCAACGTGTTTACCAGCACTCGCAGAGCTTTTTTGGAAGATAAGTACCGGGCAGCGAGGTTTGGGCGATAACCCAGAGTTCTCGCCATCTGCAAGACCCTGGCCTTGGTCATCGGACTCACGTCCGGGTTGTCATGCAGGGCCCGATGCACCGTACCGATCGAGGTACCCAGTGCCTTCGCAATGTCCAGGAGAGTAGTCGGGTGCTTACCCATTGATTGGCTCGTGCCGTCGCCCGCCGCGCATACAGACAGTGCCGGGTCCTGAAGGAAGCAAACTGGCCCGCAGACTTAAGATTTGATAAATGACGTGTAAAGTGAAACCTAAAGGGTAAACGTTAACCAAAACTGTCCAAATGTGCAAGCACATTGGCCGGAGACGCTCGTAACACCTTTTCGGTGTGCATGGTCCGGAGGCTCACTTGACCTCAGCGGTTCTGACCAACTCCCTGTATTCAATCAACAGCGAGCCGGGAGAATCATTGATCTCGATTTTCAAATGCTGAAGTTTCGCTCCCATCATATGCACGCTCTTCGCCTGACTGTAACTGGAGTAAGACGTTACTTCGTATGTCGCTTTCGGGTCAATCTCCCTCAGAGAGGCATCGCATTCCTAGATCGACAAGAGACTGAACGGAAATGTTCTGGATAGAACACTCAGGAACCTTAATCTCTTCCGTCGCCTTCAATACTCCATCATGTTGAAAAAGTGTCACGCAGTGGGCTGATCTGGATTTCGAGGATGCCATCCATAGGCCACAATCGAGTTTCTCCAGAAATACTTCTCTGAGGCCACGGAGCCTTTCGTCGATACGTAGCTCCGAATCAGATCCAGAGTTTCTGGATAGGTGGCAAGATGGTCGCTGTTAGGCCAGTCACTCCCAAAAATAATGTGATCCTCGCCGAAAACATCCCAGATAGCATCCAGCTTGTCTTTGTAGAACGAGACGTCTTTGGGAACCCTATCAGCGATGCGAACCGGTACCTCGGAAAGCTTGACGAAGACCCGCGCATTCTGACTGAGAGACCGCAGATTGGCCCAATACTCCTTGGGGGCGATGCTCTCCGTTGGAACTGTCGCGGCAGGAAGGTGGTCGATGACAATCTTTAGTTCCGGAATTTGCTGCGAAACCTCCAGGATCGCCCTTATGAGTTTCGGATCCGGGTTGGCACTATCCAATTCAAGCCCGACTGAAGCCAATTTACAAAGATCCGAAACAAACCCGGGCTTCTTCATGTCGGCAGACAGATCGCGGTCCCATAAGTTGCCGTAGCGAATTCCAACAAAGAGAGGGTTGGCGTGCAGCCTATCGAGCTCCCTTCCATACGAGGGAGTTCCGGGAATCAAATTCCCCACCAACCCGACGACAACAGGATGGTCGGCAGCCTGTTGCAAGACCCAATCGTTGTCACTTTCGAGCGGACTCGCTTCGACTACGATCGCTCCAACGATTCCAAGCGCCCCTGTGACCTCCTCATAACGGCTGGGAAGCGCCGGCTTATAGAGGACTGCGTCATCTTTTGGCGGCCAAGGGACGCCGCCCGCCCGAGTGGGATCAAAGAGGTGGATGTGGGTATCGATGATCGGAACAGCGCTGCGCGCCTCCACCGTCGCGCCTACACTGGCGACAGCGAACCCCAGCCCGAGCTTCAGAACGTCTCGCCTGTCCACTTGCTCTCCGAGCCGAGAGACTGCTAAAACAGCTTTGACGTCGGTTCTGCGAAAGATATGCGGTCAACAATATTTAGTGCGACAACCCAAGGTAGTTTCCGTAGCCTACGATTACGGTTGAGCCTAGCAGCAGAGCCAGCGCTAGAGCGAGCAACCTACCCGCTTGCACTCCCGCGCCTTTCCATTCTTTCAGGCCGATGCCCCATAGGCTGCTGAAGATGATGATGCTGGCCATGTGTAACGTCCAACTGGAAAATCTGTACTTACCCATCTGGGTCTCGCCCATCGAGTAGAAGAAAAACTGGAAATACCAGGTCGTGCCGGCGAGGGCGCAGAACAGGTAGTTCGCCAGCATCGGCACTCTTACGCGAGTTGCGTTTCCAGGAGCCGGTGCATCTTCCACGGCCACCGAGGATTGCTTCCGAAGCTGTGTTCTCGGGGATGGCATGTGCTCTACGACTTCCCGGCTGGGCGCGTCGAGGGCGGTTTCGATGATGGTCTCGCCCTGATCTGGAGTATCCGGCTCACGCGAAATCGACGTGAAGTATTGGTAGCCGGTCTTATTACGAACGTTCAAGATGACGCACCAAATGAAATTGGTGGTGAAGCCGCCCAGCAACACCACAACCAGCACCGGCAAGCCCTGCCACAGATCTGGGGTTCCGTGTTTGATCGTGAGCGCCTTGATGGGATCGCCCGCCGCCAGGCCATATGCGAAACAGGCACTCATCACGCCCGAAAGCACCGCCACCCCAACGCCCTTTTTCAGATCGAATTCCTTAATGGTCTCCTTCTGCTGCTCGGGCGACATGGCGCGCTCTTTGTAGATACCGGCCAAACCCGCAGCTGCAATGCCCAGCAGACAAACGAAAATACCCAGGAGAATAATTCTTCCCGAAGTCGTCCCTAGAACCTGGGTCATGAATTCACCGCGGAAAATCGGTGGGATCAGAGTTCCGAAGGCAGCGCACAGACCCAGTACCACCGCCATCCCCAGCGACAAACCCAGGTAACGCATGGTCAAGCCAAAGGTGAGACCGCCGATTCCCCAGAGAAGTCCGAAGAAAAAAGTCCAAAAAATAACCGTCCCCGGAGTTTCGCGGAGTACAGGCAAAAGATCTCGAGTCATGAGCAGGGCAAAGAACCAGGGAGCGATGATCCAGCTGAAAAAGCCGCCCGCGAGCCAGAACGTCTCCCACGCCCATTTCTTCACTCCACGGTAAGGCACGTAAAAGCTGCCGGAAGCCAGACCGCCGAGCCAGTGGTACAACACGCCAATTAAGGGATTCGGATTCATATCAACCTCGAGATCTCGATGCCTGTTTGATCACGTATGCCGGTTAGCACACCTGAATGCATTCGATACCCGTCAGGGCGCCGAGTTTCTTCAGTTTGCCTGCTATGTGTCCGATGCCTACAGCACAGTGATGCGCCGGGCCGTGCACGTTCCAGGCATTCATGAAGTTCCTTGCACCGAGAGAGAATCGATATCGGCTGTTGGTGTTCCCAATCTCAAGAATTGGACCAGCCACGGATTCGCCTTCGGCTATTAGAAGCTTCAATTTTCCATCCACCGTTTGGATCACCGATAACAACGTCACCGGACCATGCTTGACCGACATTTCCACCGATAGTCCCCGGCCCACCTTGCCGTGATACACCTTGAGCGGGCGAACCTTGGTCTTGCCCTGGGCGATCGCAATATGGCCCGGCCCGTCGTGTCCCATGAGCACCACGTCATCCGAAAAATCTGCGGCGTAGTATTCAGTGAACGACCCGCCCGCGCCGAAACCGTCCATGATTTTCATCGCCTGGGCGTTCTTGATCTCATATTCGCCGGCTACCGGGATACCCCGCGCCGTGAGCAGGCTGGTTCCGAGAATGATCGAGCTGATGGCATCTTCATTCTCCGCCTGGCCTGTCCCCTGGTAGTAATACGCCAGAGAACCCAGCTTGTGGATCTCTACCATTCGATCCAGTGCCACAGAAGTGCGCGCCGCGCGGTCTAATTCTTCCGGCGGGCAATCGGGATGGACGTCAAACTTCTGGCGGAAGTCCGCCACCCGCATCTTTATCTCAGAGTCGGAGACTTGCCGCCGCAAAGCCGCCAACTCATCCACTTCCACGATTTCGATGTGTCCGCCGAAGTAGGCACAATGCTGAGTAAGGTCGGAATAGATATCGAGCATTCCTCCGTAGTAATGGCCCATCACGCCCAGTCGATTGTGTTCCATCGCGTAAGCGACTCTGGCGGCTTCGACCCAATCGTTGATTTCATTCCACGCTATCGGATCGTCTTCGAGCATGCCCGTAACCTGGAAAAATGGGACCCGGCAGCGGTTGAAGACATTCGCGATCTCGGGCACCGGACAAGACTGGCAGTAGGCCAGCCATTCGGCGGTCATCTTCGTACGGTCCCCGAGGCCGTTGATCCAGTCATAGTCGATGGACGCGGAAGGAGAGAGATTGAGAATGATGACGGGGACCTTGGCCCGCCGGACCACGGGGAGCACGGTGGAAGACAGCGCATAGGTTGTGACCTGAAGAAAAATGAGATCAACGTCAGCCTGACGGAACTGATGTCCGGCAGCGAGGGCCTTTTCAGGAGTATCAATCAGCCCGAGGTTCACTACCCGGGCTCCGGCCCATTCGAGCTTTCGGGCGACCTGCTGGCCGTATCCTTTCAGCCGATCTTCCAGACCGGGAAACTGCGGCCAATACGCATCCAGCCCGATTCCAAAGAGCCCAATCTTCAACTCGGCCTGTGATCTGGGCTCGTCCATTGGTCAGTAGAGTGGCTGATGGGTACCGGCACAAATCCTACTCGCTCCAAACCGCTGAACTGTAGTATTCTGCGGCGGTCGTTGTCAATAGTAAGCTTATTTTCCTATTGAACTTAGCTGGAAATCCCAGCACAATGCTGCGTGCTTCCCGAGGGAGGATCCGCGTGAATCAATATCGGCCACCCCTTTTGCTGGCTATATTTTTTGGTTTGATCGCAGTATCCAGTTCTTTAACCCAGAATCCCCCAGCTCAGGACCAGTCTGCGACAGTCGCGGCCCACTGGGACAAAGTTACCGGTGTCTCGAAGACCACTGCGACTTTGCAGGTCGTGGTGAACCCCCCGCTGCGCCGCGGATCGCCGATTCACGACAACGCTTTCAAGTCACTGCGCGAGATTCAAGCCGACTACGTTCGATATGTGCCATGGCTGCCGTATCCGAAGCTCGGCATTGCCGAACTTGAGCCGCCGGCGGATGGCAAAACTTCATGGGACTTTTCGCTCATTGATCCCATGACCATTGATTTTCTCGACGCCACCAAAGGCCACGCAGTCATTCTGAACTTCAGCACGATTCCGGCATGGATGTTCAAGACCGACAAGCCCGTAACCTACCCGGCCGATCCCGACCAGCCGGTTTGGGATTACACCCAGGGAACTGAGCCCCGCGATCCTACTATGAAAGAGATTGGCGACTACTACGGCCGACTTTTTTCGTGGTATACGCAAGGCGGCTTTACCGACGAGTTCGGCAAGCGCCATGAATCCGGCTACCACTACTCGATTCCCTACTGGGAGGTGCTGAACGAAATTGAGTTCGAGCACAAGATGACGCCGGAAACCTACACGAAAATTTACGACGCAGTGGTCGAGTCAATACGGAAGGTCGCGCCCCAAACCAAATTCGTGGGCCTGGCGCTGGCCCAGCCGTCCACTCATCCGGAACAGTTTGAATACTTTCTCAATCCCAGGAATCACAAGCCCGGCATTCCGCTCGATTTCATTTCTTATCATTTCTATGCAGTGCCGACGGGCGATCAGAATCCCACCATACAGCCCTACACGTTCTTCGCTTATGCTGACGGCTTCCTGAGTACCGTTCGCTATGTGGAAGCGATCAGAAAAAGACTCTCTCCCGAGACGAAGACGACCATCGACGAAATCGGAGCCATTTCCGCGGATGACGTGATGCAAGACCAGCCGGGACATGTCACACAACCGATCCCGAGTTCCTACTGGAATTTGACGTGCGCCATGTACGCCTACATCTTCGGCGAACTCACTCGGATGGGAGTCGATGTCGCGGGCGAGTCACAACTGGTGGGGTACCCGACGCAATTTCCTTCGGTTTCCATGGTGGACTGGAACACGGGCAAGCCCAATTCGCGCATCCGAGTTCTGAGCCTGCTGCGAGAGAACTTTGGGCCAGGTGACAAGATTGTCGAAACGGAGCCCTTCGACCGATCTGCAGATTCCTATCTTTATTCTCTGGCGGTGGTGAAGCCCGACGGCAAACGGCGGATTCTGCTGGTCAACAAACGAGACCGTCCCTTCGAGATCACCGTGCCTGGAGCCACTGGCGGCCAGGAGTATTACGTGGATCAGATCACGGGCTTTGATCCTCCAGGATCACTCCAGTTAACAGGTGAGAAGATTACACTCAACGGGCTGGGAGTGGCAGTGGTAACACTTCCATAACCGCCACCGGCCATGTGGGGACGGGTCTTAGACCCGTCCGGGCGGAGCAGTGCTCGGTTAGGCTTTCAGTTTTGAGATTCACCGCATCGTAAGAGCCTGCCAAGCTGCGTTCGGCCTGGACGGGTTGGAGCCCCGTCCCCACATGGCCGGTGGTAGACGAAACGCCTGCCCATCCGGTCGCCGGGACGACGGCGCTCCACAAAAGCGGTTCGCTAGTCTTTCATATGGTGTGGCGGGTATAACGAGTAGCGGGCTTCCCCTCATGGTGACTTCTCGAAGAATATTCCTCACCGGACTGTTCGGTGCCACGGCCACGGCTTGCCTGGGTCAGGGCGTCACGCCTCATAAGGCCGCAGTCCAGCCCCGGGGTAAACCCTCCGGCCTTCCCTTCAATGCCCACTTCACCGATGTTGCCACAAAGGCGGGACTGCGGGCGATCACGGTGTACGGTGAAAGCGACCGCAAAGAATACATAATCGAAACCCTTGGCTGCGGTTGCGCCTTCCTCGACTTCGACAACGACGGCTGGATGGATGTTTTCCTTCTATCAGGCAGCAGACTTTCGAATTGCCCCGAGGGCACCAGTAATCGCCTCTACAGAAATAATCGGGACGGCACCTTCACTGATGTCACCGAGCGAGCGGGACTTTTCAAGTCAGGTTGGGCCTGTGGCGTTTGCGTGGGCGATTACAACAACGACGGTTTTGACGATCTGTTCATCACCTACTGGGGACAGAATGTTCTCTATCGCAACAACGGGGACGGAACTTTCAGCGATGTAACCAAGGCCGCCGGCCTGGCATCCACAGGGACGCGCTGGGGTTCAGGCTGTACGTTTTTGGACTACAACCGTGACGGCGTGCTGGATCTGTTTGTTGCCAATTATCTGCAGTTCGATCTGAAAAACGCCCCTAGGCAAGGGCAAACTGCCAACTGCCAGTGGATGGAGATGCCAGTCGCTTGTGGCCCTCGCGGCTTCCCCTACGGCCAGCATAGCCTGTATCGCAACAAAGGAGATGGCACTTTCACCGACGTAAGTGTTGCCTCCGGCATAGCCGGTTCGAAAAGCAGCTACGGCCTGAGTGCGATCGCGGCCGATTTTGATGACGATGGCTGGCCAGATATCTATCTGGCATGTGATTCGACGCCGAGTTTGCTCTTCCTAAACAATCATGACGGAACCTTTCGCGAAGAGGCGGCCCTGCGGGGTCCGGCCTACAGCGAAGACGGTCAGGAGCAAGCGGGCATGGGAGTGGCTGTCGGCGACTATGACCGCGATGGCCGCCTCGATATTTTGAAGACAAACTTCGAAGGCGATACTCACAATCTCTACCACAACCTGGGCAAGGCAGAATTCGAGGAGGCCAGCCGGCGCGCGGGCCTGGCGGTTGAGAATCGCTTCGTCTGCTGGGGCGCCGGCATCGCCGACCTCGACAACGATGGATGGCCCGACATCTTCATCGTCGCCGGGCATACTTTTCCAGAAGTCGGAAGGCGATATCCAGGCTTCCCCGCCAGGAATCCCCGCCTTCTATTTCGCAACCTGGGCAGCGGACGATTTGAGGAACTCCTCAGCGAGGCTGGCCCCGCACTGGCGGAACCCCACAACAGCCGTGGTTGCGCATTCGGGGACTTCGACAATGACGGCGACCTCGACATTCTCATTGTGAATCTCAACGAACCACCCTCTCTGCTGCGAAACGATGTCACCGGCATGAATTCCTGGCTCAAGGTAAAGCTGATTGGGACTAAATCCAACCGCAGCGCCATCGGAGGCCGAGTCGTAGTCAAAAGCGGTGACATCATCCAAACACAAGAAGTACAAAGCCAGTCGAGCTTCGTCTCCTGCAGCGACTTCCGCTTGCACTTCGGCTTGGGCGCGGGGAAAAAGGCGGAAATCAAAGTTCGCTGGCCCAGCGGAGATTGGGAGAGTGTGCCGCCGGTGCAAGCCAATCAGCTCATTACTATAAAGGAGGGTGCCGGAATTATTGCGCACCGCGGCTGAGAAGAAAGCACATGTGGGCACAAGCGTCCTCGCCGGTGCTGCGGCATTCCTGGCGCTCCCGCCCAAGCGGGACACTCATGCGTACACGTCTCTACTGCGGGGCGTTTGAATCCAGCTGCTGCCGGGTGACCTCGCTCGGCGAAAGGAAACGCTTCCCCGCTTCGTCAAGGCTGGCTTTCTGCTGGTGGAGTTGCTGGTATTTCGTAAACGCGTTCTGCGCTTCTTTGCTGTTTCCTAAAGACCTTTGGACTTGCGAAAGCCGATACCACGAAACCTCATTCTCCTGATTAAGCTCGATGGCCTTTTGCAAATGCGGCAGCGCCTGTTGCGGCTTCTGCTGTGACATCAGCACAGAGGCCAGCCCCAGTTGGGCTTCTTCAAAATCGGGATGCGAATTCAGCGCCTGTTCAAAAAGCTTCTGCGCCTCCTCGAACTGCCCTCCGTTTCTCCGGGCCTCGGCCATCTCGTAAGCCGCATTGCCGTTCAACGGGTCCAAAGCCAACTCCTGTTCAAATTCTCTCTGGGCGCTGGCTAGATCTTCGGCGGAAGTCGTCTCACGGGCACGGGCCAACAGGGTGCGTCCTAAACGATAGTGGATCCCCGGACGGCGCGGATCAAGCGCCAGCACCTGGCGGTACTCGGTGATCGCCGCTTCATACGATCCCTGGCTTTCATCAGCTTCAGCCAGGGTCTGGTGCCGCCACACCGACGCGGGGGCCACTTGGGCGAGCTTCTGCATCGTCAGGAAGGCATAGTTTCCATATACTTTTCCTGTGTGGTATAGGACCTCGGGATCGTCGGGATAGAGCCGGTTCAATTCCAGAGCCACTTCCACTGCGTTGCGGTCTCGCCCCAGCCCACCGTAGGCACGCTGCAGTTGCAGACCGCACATTCGCTTGATCTCGGGATCAGCAGCCCGATGGAAGCACTTCTCCAGCCCCGGCGCTGCCTCTTTGTAACGACCCAGTTCCGACAGCGAAACGGACAGAAGGCTTTCGGTTCGGGTCAGGCTGGGTTTAAGCTTCAGAGCCTGACGCAGGGCCGGCACGGCCTGTTCGTATCGTCCTTCTTGAAAATAAATCATGCCCAGGTTGGCATGCACTTCGGCGACGCCCGGTTCCAGCTCGCGAAGTTTTTCGTAGGCCTTTTCCGCATCGTCTAAGCGTCCCGCCGCCAGCGCGCTCTGCCCCTCTTCTGCGTAGCGCTCAGTGGCGCTGTTGCCGGACGATTGCCCGCCGGCGCTGTACGCGATCAGGCAGACGCAAACCGTGACAAGAAACGCTCTGGTGGCTGCTGCCATTTTTGCAGTTTACCCTACTCAAAACCGAAACCTAGGTTATGTACGAATGGCGGACGGGCGTCCCGCCCGTCGAGGCCGTCGCCGTGACGCCATCAACAAAAAGCCGCCAAGCCGAAGCTTGGCGGCGGATAGTGGTAATCAACAAGCCTTAGAAAACTATTTTCCCGCCAAACTGCACAACACGAGCGGCCCGGGCATTTGAAATCGCGCCGAAAGGTATCGCTGAATTGTTGGCGACGTTGTTGGAAACCGGACTTTGCCCCGGCCCGACGCTGGGATCGGTGAGATCCAACCCGTACTGCGTATGGTTGAAGACGTTGAATGCTTCCACTCGGAACTGGAACGCAAGGCGTTCGGTGAACTTGAAAGTCTTGCCGAGATTCATATCAAAATTGCTGATCCCCGGCCCAGTGATAATGTTGCGCCCGCTGTCCCCGAACTGGCCATTCAGCGGTTGCACAAAGCATGCGGTGTTGAACTGCTGCGTAATGCTCTTGTGGAAGCCGCTGTTCGGATTGCAGCCCGGCACCAGGTTGGCTCGCTGAACGAATGCATTGATCAGTGGATCAATGGGTGCCATCACCGAGTACGCAAAACCTTTTTGGAAGGTGACTACGCCGCCCAGTTGCCATCCGCCGACCACTGCGTCAGCAGCCCGGTTCATACTTCCGCCAAAACGCTTGTTGCGCCCAAAAGGCAGGCTGTAGATATAGCTCGCCACAAAACGGTGGCGAACGTCAAAGTCTGAGCGACCGTAGTCCGAAGCGGGATCATGATCGTTCAAATGCCCCGAGAAAGAGTTGGTCGCGCCTACACCGGCCGCGGCCGATTTGTCGTCCAGGCTCTTGGCATACGTATAGACGGCCTGCAGCGCAAGGTCGGAAGTGCGATGTTCCAACTTTAGGTTGCCGGCGTTGTAGTTGGAATACCCATTCCATTCGCTGTCCAGGAATCCATTTGCTGACGTGATGTTCTGGAACGGTCTGCGAGCCTGAGCTGGGCAATTGGCCGGGCTGCCGGTCGGAGGAGTACAGAGGGTTGGATCAGGCGCCGCAAAAGGCTGGTTAATGTTGGTGCGGTTCAGCAGATGCGTTCCTTTGTTGCCTACGTAGTTGGCTTCCAGAGTGGTGTTAGGCGCGAGTTGGCGCTGCACCGACAGCGACCACTGCTGCACATACGGGTTGCGGGGCTTCTCTGAAATGATTACGGCGAAGAAGTTACCGCCATCGGTAGCGGGACTTACCACATGCAGCGTCACCGGAACAAACATGTTATCGGTCAACTTCGGCAAGGCTGCATTGGTCGTAGCATCGAAATTTGCGCGGACCACGAAGGGATACTGGTCGCCGGAATTATCAATCTCGCGGGTTTCGGAGGCATCGAAGAAGATCCCGTATCCGCCCCGGACCACCGTCTTGTCGGTCAACCGATAGGCAAAACCAATCCGCGGAGCGAAGGGTTTTTTGGAACCGTCCGCCGGATTACGGCGGCCGCAGTCCCGATAGAAGCCATTTCCGTCAGGGGCAATCGGGCCGCCGAGTGCGGGGATAGTTTGGGTTCCCAACGCCTTCTTGGCATAGCACAATCCGCCGCCTGCGTTGGCTGTGTCAAACCAGAACATCTGGTTGTTGGTTTCGTAAGGCACGGTGCGGAAGTCCCAACGCAGTCCCAGGTTCAGGGTGAGGCGGTTGCTTACTTTCCAGTCGTCCTGCACATAAGGAGCGAAGAACAGGAAGTTGTTTTGGTTCAGATTGCCCGGAGGTAGTTTCGGATCCGCGAACGGACCGGGTTGGAAGGTGGACGAATTGTTGTAGTAGCCGAGCAGAAAATCCGCTACAGCATTGCCCGTGCCGCAAGTAACCGTCGGACAGCCGTTCGCCGGCAGAGCTCCGGCGCCGGCATCAAACCCGGTCGCACTTCCATTCCTCAGAATGAGGTCGTTGTTATAGCCCCAATTTCCCAGGAAATCATTGGACAGGTTCCGCTTCTGCACCCAGCGGCGGTAATCGAATCCCACTCCGATAGTATGTTTTCCGCGAATCACGGTGAAGGAGTCTGCAAAATCCCACATTGGCACGTCGCTGGTCGTGACGTCGTTCCCTTGACTACCGACCGTAGCCAGCCCACCCTGCAGCGAGATGGTCGGGAACAGCCGGGTCGTGTTGGTCAGATTGGTGAAGGTCCCTGCAATGTTCAGGGCCGAGACGTCGGCCGTTGACGCCGCAAAGCCGCCTTGATTGGCAATCGCTTCGAGGTGCCCGAAGCGAAAGTTATTCAGCATATTGTGGCCGAGCGAGATGGTGTGAGATACCGTCCAACTCTCGTTGTTCTGTATAAAATTCGCTACCCCGGCTGGCGCCGAAATGTTTCCGTTCTGGGCAAACCCGGTGCTTGAATTCACGTAGTCGACATTGGACCACCGAAAACTGGCAGAACCCCAACGACCGAAGTTTTGGTCGAACTTGTAGGTTTGCTGGTCAATATTGTTGGGGATGCCGGTGGATAGCACAAAGTCATTGCCTCCGGCATTGGGCACCGGATAAAAAGACTTTCATCACATTCGCAATGCGGGAGAACCGGGCCGCGGGAATAATCCCCCCTGGGAAGGGAGCACCGGTCAAGGGGTCAATGGGCTGGCAACCTCGGCCCGCATTAAGCTCAGCTGTGCAGGCCGCGGTTCCCACGGCGGGCAACGGTTGCCCGGCATTCGGTCCGGTTAATATCGTGGCCCCGGCGAAGATCGCATCTCCTCCCGGCGTACCAATTCCGAGCAGCGCCTGTGGTGGTACGGCGATGGGTGTGCTGTTGAATCCGCGGATGGTTCGCTGGCCTTCGTAATTGGCCAGGAAGAAGGTCTTGTTTCTTCCATCGTACAACTTGGGAATGTAGATCGGACCTCCAAGAACATAGCCAAATTGATTCTGCCGCAATTCGGGATTCTTGGTTACCGGCGTTGCAGTTCGGCCTTACCGGCAACGCATCGAAGGCGTCGTTTCTCAAGAAACTCGAACGCCGTACCGTGCAGCTGGTTGGTTCCACTCTTGCTGACGATGTTGACCTGGTTGGCGCTAAAGCCGTATTCCGCAGAGTAGGTCTCACTCTGAATCTTGAATTCCTGGATCGCGTCCTGCGACAGGATTACAGCAGGCGTGCCCAACGCTGTATCCACGTTGGCAATGCCGTCCAGCGTGTAGTTGTTCGATTCCGGGCGGCTGCCGTTGATGCTGATGGCATTGCCGGCGCCCTGCCGCATCTGGCCTTGCTCTCCGTTGGTCTCTACGGCGCCGGCGGTGAGAAATATCAAATTAATGAAGTTGCGGCCACTTAGCGGTAGCTGGTCCACCTGCCTCTGGCTGACGGTTTGCGCAACCGTCGCGCTGTCGGTATCGAGTGTGACTGCAGTCGCCTCCACTTCCACCGATTCGTTCACCGAGCCGGGCTTCAAGGTGACATCCGCGCGAGCCTGCTGCGCCACTACCAGGCTGATGTTGTCCACCACGGACTTCTGGAAACCAGGGGCCTCGACCGTTACCTTGTAGGTTCCGACTTGCAGGAATGGAGCAGTGTAGTCTCCCGAGGAACTGGTCTCGGTGTGAGTAACACTGCCGGTGGCAACGTTCGTGATGTTGACGCTCGCCTTGGCCACCACGGCGCCAGAATTGTCGGTGACGGTTCCTAGGATGGTTCCAGTGCGACTGGGCCTACAGCAGCCCGCCGACACGATTACAAACAGACATACCACCAGACTGTGGACTCTCATGGTCGCATTCTCCTGTGTCTCTCGGACACCAGCGGTCAACATAGACCGGGCAGAGAAAATTCCGTGCGGACTTTCCCCACCCCACGAACTGGCCGCACTCTAGCGAGCCGCGATAAACGTTGTCAAGAAAATAGTGAACTTGTTTCTCTATTGAATTAAGCCGGCTCAGTATCGCGCCTGTTTCGAAAGTTGGGTCGTGCCGGCGCGCAAGAACTTTTTCGAGCCGCCTCGCGGCCCACACGCGGCTCTATAGGCGAAAAGCCGGAGTCCAAGTTATAGTCTTTACGCAGTTATCATCGTGTCGCAGAGGCCCACGCGAATTGACACGTTCAGCTCCCAAGCGGCTTTACCTGATCCCGGTGCTCTCGAAGGCGCTCGACATTCTCGAGCTCCTGCAGAACGAGCAGGGCCCGCTCGCGCTCGAGTCCATCTACCAGCGGACGAATATTTCCAAGACCACGGTTTATCGCATTCTCAAAACATTTGTGCATCGCGGCTATGTGGCCCAGTCGCAGGACGGACTGTATCGGCTGGTGTCCCACCCCAAGAAGGCACGCTTCGGTTTTGGCAGCGAGTCCGCGGAAATGCCTTTTTCGGAAGCCGTGACCGACAGCCTGAAGGCTGCCTCCTCGGCCGCCGGGGTTGACCTGATCGTGCTCGACAATCGTTACGACGGCCCCACCGCGTTACACAACGCGGATGAATTCGTGCGCAACCGGGTGGACCTGGTGATCGAATTTCAGATCGATCAGCATGTGGCGCCGGTGCTGGCAGACAAGATCGATGCCGCGGGTATCCCTCTGATTGCGGTGGACATACCGCATCCTCACGCGACTTTTTTTGGGGTGAACAATTACCGCGTGGGCTTTGAGGCCGGCGAGTGCCTGGCCCAGTATGCCAAGAAGATATGGGATGGCAAGGTGCGCTGGGCCCTGGGACTGGACATCGACGAAGCCGGTCCGCTGGTGCAGAGCCGGGTAACCGGAGCCTTCGAGGCCATTCGCTCGCGACTGCCGGGAATTCCGTCTGAATTTCTGGTCCGCATGGACGCCCGCGGCTTACGCGACAAGAGCTGCCAGCTGGTGCTCGATTTCCTGCGACGTCACCCTAAAGATCGCGGCATTCTGATTGCCGCCGCAACCGACACCAGCGCCCTGGGCGCGGTGCAGGCGGTGCGAGAGTTGAAGCGCGAGAAATATGTCGCCATCGTCGGACAGGATTGCATTCCGGAAGCTCTGGAAGAGATTTCGCGCGCCGACAGCCCGCTGATCGGCTCGGTTTCTCACGAAGCCCAAAGCTACGGTCCGCGGCTGATTCATCTCGGACTGTCGATTCTCAGCGGCCACCGCGTCGCACCCTACAATTATGTGGAGCACAAACTGGTGACGGGTCCTGGGCATCCGTCGGGCGGCAAGCTGGCGTAGCCGTCGAGCGCCCTACCGGACTCAGAATCCGGTCCCGGAAAGTTCTCTTACAGAAATTGTTGCCCTATTGCATCAGTGGAGTATGATAGCTGCGGACTTCATAGGCGCGGCGGGCCGTTTAGGCAGGATCAAACGCCACCGGGTTCCGACCTAATTTTCCGCAGAGAGCACTCCATGCAGCTCAAAACCAGTTTGCGTTATTTGGAAGACCGTTGGGATCGATCAGGTCGCCCGCGGCCTCGACCAGCCTGAATTGCTGCGCTACCGCTCGAACCTGTTGGGCTCCGACCTTCGCATCACCAACTTTGGCGGAGGCAACACCAGTTCGAAAATCCAGCAAATCGATCCCTTAAGCGGCAAACAGGAAGAAGTTTTGTGGATCAAGGGCAGCGGCGGCGATCTGGGCAGTATCAAGCTGAGCGGACTGGCAGCGCTCTATTCCGAAAAGCTGCACGGGCTGGAACACAAATATCGCGGCGCTGAATTCGAAGATGAAATGGTGGACATGTATCCGCTGTGCGCCTTCGGCAAGAGCACTGTCGCGGCCTCGATTGACACTCCGCTCCATGGCTTTCTGCCTTTCCCCCACATCGACCATTTGCATCCGGACTGGGGTATCGCGCTGGCGGCCTCGGCCAACGGCCGGGAAAAGATGGAAGAGTTCAATCGTCTGTTTGACCACCATCTGATTTGGGTGCCGTGGCAGCGTCCGGGCTTCGAATTGGCCATGATGCTGCGGCGCGCGGTGCAGGAGAGTCCGAACTGCGACGGCGTTGTGCTGGGCGGTCACGGCCTGTTCACCTGGGGAAATACGCAGCAGGAGTGCTACGAAAACACGATCTCCATCATCGATCAGCTCGGACAATTTGTCGTGGACCACGTCGACAAGAAGGGCGCGACGTTGTTCGGCGGACCGCGATACCAGGCTCTGGACAATCGGCGCGATCTTGCGCTCGACATTTTTCCTTTCCTGCGCGGACGGGTTTCCGGCGCCCGGCGCCTGATCGGCAACTTCAGCGATCTGCCGGAAGTCCTGCGCTTCGTGAATTCGGCGGACGCCGCAAGCGTTGGCGCATCTGGGCACGAGTTGTCCCGACCACTTCATCCGCACCAAGGTCCGGCCGTTGTTTGTTCCCTGGCAGCCGGCCGCGAGCGTGCAGGGACTGCGCGAGCAGATTGATTCCGCGCTGAAGAATTACCGCAAGGAGTACGCGGAGTATTACAACTCGTTCGCGCAACCCGATTCACCGGCCATGCGCGATGCCAATCCCACCGTGGTTCTGATTCCTGGCATCGGCATGTTCAGTTTCGGAAAGAGCAAGACCGAAGCCCGGCTCACCGGCGAGTTCTACGTGAATGCCATCCACGTGATGGAAGGCGCGACTTCGCTGGACACGGGAAAGACGCCCGCGACACTGCCCCAGGCCGGCGCCGCCGCGCCGACCAGCGCGTTCACGGTCCATGCAAACTATGTAGCTCTGCCTCCTTCGGAAGCATTTCGTATTGAATACTGGGCATTGGAAGAAGCCAAGATTCGCCGCCAGCCTCCGGAAAAAGAATTGAGCCGTCAGGTGGTTCTGATTGTCGGCGGCGGCAGCGGAATTGGTCGCGAAGTTGCCTTGCTGGCGGCGGAACGCGGAGCGCACGTCGTGGTCGCGGACCGCGATCACGAAGCCGCGAAGAAAGTGGCAGAGGAGGCCAAGGCGATCGCGGGAAAAGAAGGCGGTCTGGCCGTCGCCGTCGATATTCGCCGTCGCGATGTCATCCGGCAGAGCTTGCGCGATCTGGTTGCGGCTTACGGCGGGCTGGATCTTCTGATCAACACCGCCGCGCTCTTTCCTTCGTCGAAAGATGGACAGATCAGCGACGAACAGTGGGGAGTGACGCTCGACGTGAATGTCACGGCAAACTATCTTCTGGCCGATGAAGCCGCGCGCATCTTGAAGGATCAGAATCTCGACGCTTCGATCGTGCTGACCAGTTCCGCCAACGCCGTCGTGCCCAAGCGCGGCAGCGAAGCTTACGACGTGAGCAAGGCAGCGCTCAGTCATCTGGTGCGCGAGCTGGCAATTTCGCTGTCTCCGAAGATTCGAGTGAACGGCATCAGCCCGGCCACCGTGATCAAAGGATCCACCATGTTTCCACGCGACCGCGTGATCATGGCTCTGAAGAAATATGAGATCGCCTACAGTGATGCGGCCAGCGACGAGCAGTTGCGGACCCTGCTCGGCGAGTTTTACGCCAGGCGCACGCTCACTCATCGCCCTATCGATCCGAAAGATTGTGCGGAAGCAATTCTGTTTCTGGCGGGACCGAAATCACCTTGCACCACCGGCCACATCATTCCGGTGGACGGCGGACTGACCGAGGCTTTCCTGCGATGAATGAGGTTTCGCACGACCGGGACCCGGCATTTGGCGACGAACTCGCGGCCAAAGTCAGGAAGAAGCCAGCGCTGGTGGCCGTGGATCTGGGCGCGGAAAGCTGTCGTGTTTCCCTGCTGCGCTGGATCGACGGTCAACCGGAAATTCGCCTGGTTCATCGCTTCGCCAATTCGCCCGCAGACGAGGGGAACGGCCTCCGCTGGGACATTGCTGCGATCGTAGCAGGGCGTGGAAGAAGGCCTGCGCGCCTGCGCGCAACTCGCGCCCGAAGGAATCGCAGCCATCGGAGTGGACGGTTGGGCCGTGGACTATGTTCGCCTGGGCGCGGAGGGCAACCGGTCGCCAATCCTTTTTGCTATCGCGACGAACGCACCGTGGAATCGCAAAACCAGGTGCACTCGCGGATTTCTCCGGACCGCCTTTACCAACTGACCGGGGTTCAGATCCTCACTTTGAACACGCTGTACCAGTTGCGCGCTGACGGCGATGCCCGAACAGAATCTTCCGTGGATCAATTTGCCGGAGTTTCTGCTGCACCGCTGGGCGGAAAGCGAGTTTCCGAATACACCAACGCCACCCATACCCAGCTGCTGGGCGTAGAAGACCAGGCCTGGTGTCCTGAAATTTTCGCGGCCGCTGGGCTGGATGTGAACGCGGCGCCGCCGCTGGTCGAATCCGGGAACCGACATTGGGCAACTCCAGGGCCCTCTGGCTTCCCTGCCGGCATTTCGCAACACCCGGTTGATCGCTCCCGCCTGTCATGACACGGCATCGGCCATCGCGGGAATTCCGGCGCAGGGGGACGACTGGGCTTTCATCAGCTCCGGCACCTGGTCGCTGGTGGGTTGCGTGCTTGATTCCGCGTGCGTCAGCCGAGGCCGCGCGCAGCAGCGAACTTCAGCAACGAAGGCGGCGTGGGCGGCAAGATTTATTTTCTGAAGAATGTGAACGGCATGTGGCTGCTGCGCCAATGCATCGAACATTGGCGATCGCAAGGTCAGATCTGGACGGTCGAGCAACTGGTCGATGCCTGCGCAAACCTGGATGCACCCGAAGATCTGATCGACGTGGACGATCCCGATCTGCTGTTGCCGGGAGACATGCCGGCGCGCATCAATGCGCAACTGAAGCGCTCCGGCCAGGCCACCATTCCCGAAGGCGCCGGACATGGCGCCCAAAATGACCAACCTGATTCTTCACAGTCTGGCGCCCGCTACGCTGCCGTTTTGCAGAATGCGACGAGCATCACGGGAAAAACTTTGAAGCGGCTTTACATCGTCGGCGGAGGAAGCAAGAACGCGCGTGCTGAACCGGCTGACGGCCAAAGCAACCGGGCTTCAGGTTCTGACCGGATCAACCGAAAGCGCGACCGTCGGCAATTTCGCCATCCAACTGGCCGCGCTCGAAGGAAATTACACTAATGACATTGGAGTGACCGCGGACGCCGTGGCGGAGTGGGCCAGCATTTTGTCGGCGCAGCCGGCGCTACCGGCGATGCCTCGGAAACACCATCCCCGCTCACAGAGTAGAAGAGATTCAACGGCCAACTGGAAAGGCACTCGCATGACGGAAAAACCGGAAGTCCTGATACATCGTGCGCTCGACAATTTTAATATCGAGCTGCCCTCCTGGGGTTTTGCCAACACCGGGACCCGCTTTGGAAAATTCATCCAGCTCGCGGCCGCGGTCACCGTCGAAGACAAGTTCAGCGACGCCGGGCAGGTGCATGCCTTGACCGGCTCGTGCCCTACCGTGGCGCTGCATGTGCAGTGGGACCTGCCCAACGGCTTGAAGGATGTTGCCCAGGTGAAACGGCTGGCCGAAAAATACGGCGTGCAGCCCGGCTCAATCAATCCCAATGTCTTTCAGGATCAGGAATACAAGTATGGATCGGTGGGCAATCCCGATCCTGCGATTCGCAAGCGCGCGACTCGATCACATTCTGGATTGCGTGGCCATCGCCGATGCTCTCGAGTGTCGCGACATTTCACCCTGGTTTGCCGACGGATCGAACTATCCCGGCACGCAGAGCATTCGAAACCGAATCGGATGGTTTGAGGAGGCGCTCAAAACAGTTCACGCCGGACTGAATCCGCAAACAACGCCTGCTGGTCGAGTACAAGCCGTTCGAGCCCGCGTTTTATCACACCGACATTGCCGACTGGGGCATGGCATTCCTGCTGGCGCGCACGGCCGGCCCGCAAGCTTACGTTCTGGTGGACACCGGCCATCACTATCAGGCCCAGAACATCGAGCAGATCGTGGCCTGGCTGCTGCATCACGGCATGATCGGCGGCTTCCATTTCAACGACCGCCGATACGCCGATGACGATCTGACGCTGGGCTCGATCGATCCCTACCAGATCTTCCGCATCTTCCACGAGATTCACACTTACGCCTGGGAAACCGGCGCATTCGCGGATGTCGCCTACATGGTCGACCAGAGCCACAATCTCAAGGGCAAGATGGAAGCCATGATCCAGACGGTCTGCACGGCGCAGGAACTCTACGCCAAGGCCGCCATCGTGGACCATGCGCGCCTGGCGCCACTGCAGCAGAGCTGCTCGCTGGTCGAAGCCGAGGAGACTCTGCGCGGCGCGTTCTGGTATGACGTGCGTCCGGTGCTGCGCGAATGGCGGCGCAGCCACGGTCTGCCGGAAGATCCCATGCAGGCCTTCCGCGAGAGCGGATATCTGGAGCGAATCACCGCCGAGCGCCGGGAACGCAACGCGGTTTCCGTCACCACCTACGCGTAGCGAACATTGGCGAGTCTAGGTTCTTGAAGTCAGGGAAACTTACAGGATTGCGCCTTGTGAACGAATGATTTGGGTGTAGCGCGCCGCCGAATCCTTCACTATCCGCTTCTGAGTCTTGTAATCGACGTAGATCAGCCCAAAGCGCTGGTCTGAAGCCCTCGGTCCACTCGAAATTATCCAGAAGCGACCAGTGAAAATATCCTTTCAGGGGCACGCCCTCGACGGACGCCCGGCGAAGTGACTTCAGATAGGCATCCAGAAATGCTGTGCGTTCGGGGTCATGCACCTTGCCATCGCTCGCCGGCTTGTCATCGTTGGCCAGTCCGTTCTCGGTAATGGCAATTGATTTCTGATATCGCTCGAAAAGAAACTTCGGAGCCCAATACAAAACATCCGGCGTGACCGCCCATCCGTAGTGAGAACGCGGAATATCGGGAGGATCAGGAACGGCTTCCGGCTGCCCGTCCGCTCCCGCTTTGACCGTCGGCGCAGAATAAAGATTTACGGCGCAGAAGTCCAATGGCTGATTGATCGTCTTCATGTCCTCCGGCTTTGCCAACTTGGAGGCCTCCGGAAAGAGCTTGAGACCGTCCTCCGGATACGTTCCCAGATAAACCGGATCGAGCCACCAGCCCGTGCTGAGCATTATCATTGGCGACAGATCGGGCCCGAGCTTGGTCTTCTGTGACCCGGAACGATGCTGTACGTGCCGCCGCAATATCCGCCGGACTGTTGCTCGCGGGCAAACTGAACATGCCAGCGAAGGCCAGGGACACCTCCACGGGACGCTTGGCGGCGGCTCGAATGGACTGAACTGACTTGCCGTGTCCTAGCAGGATATTGTGGGCGCCGAGCACGAGTTCCGCGTCACCCAGTTTTTGCTGTGGCGGCATGGTCCCGGCTTCGCTCCCGAATGCCCACAGGATATTCGGCTCGTTGATGGTGAGCCAGTGGCTCACGCGATCTGATAGGCGAGACGACAGCAGGTGGCAATAGTCAGCCAGCCACTGTGAGCTATCGGGATTCAGCCATCCTCCCTGCTTTTGCAGAGCTTCGGGATAGTCGAAATGGTACGTCGTGAGGAACGGGGTAATTTTCGCCACGAGTAGGGCGTCAATCAGGCGGTCGTAGTAGTCGAGTCCTTTCGCATTGACACGTCCCTTTCCTTCCGGCAGCACCCGTGGCCACGACACAGAAAATCGGTAGGCGTTAAGGCCGATCTGCTGCATGAGCTTCAGATCTTCGGGCCAGCGGTGATACTCATCGTCGGCCACCAGATTGTTGCTGCCATCAGCCGTGGCCTTGGGCGTGCGCAGAAACACGTCCCAGATACTCTCACCGCCACCGTCGGCTAAAGGCGAGCCTTCAGACTGAGCTGCCGCCGTCGATGCTCCCCAAAAGAAACCGGGCGGAAAACTACTCCCACCCGGCGCGGCAAACGGCAAGGACAAACCATACTTCGGCAGGGCGACAGCCAGCGCCACGATTCCCGCACTGCCCAGAAATTGGCGTCGATCAAGAAGGTTCATTCGTTGCGCGGTTTCCTTCTCCAGCTTCACCGGTCCAAGCAGTCCCGAAGGAAGCAACGGCGAATTCGCCTTGTACGGCTTCACGTCCGCGAAGGTATATTTCGTCGTCGCATCCGGTTGTTGATCGCCGATCAGACCGGTTGACCCACGCATTGGTCACCTTGATCGTCACTTCGTTCGCGCCTGGCTTCAGCGCGCTGGTGACATCCACCCGATAGGGCGCATGCCAGACGACGCCCAGCGACTTTCCGTTCACCGTCACCTCGGCCAGATTCTTCACTCACCCAGATCAATCCAGAGCTTCGCGCCTGGCTTGAACCAGTCCGCTGACGCCTGAATCGTCTTGGTGTAGGTGCCGGTTCCGGAGAAGTACTTCACGCCTTTATCCGGGCTGTCGCTCCACGAAGTGAGCTTGTCCAGCGTGACGGATGCCGGCGCGCCGCGGCCCGGCTGGAAGCTGACATTCCACGGAGCCATCCACCGTCGCCAGTTGCGTCTCCGCCGGCTTGGGCACGGTGAGCAGATGTGGCCTTGGCAGGCTTGCGGAACACCACAAACACCGTGCCCCACGGCTCAAGATGCAGCGGCACCGTGGTGCGGCCGTCGGCGATCTTGTAGGAAGCAGGTTCCGCCTTGCCCGGTCTCGGCGTACCACAATTCCGGCGCCTTGCCGGTCACGCGGAAGCTCGCGTCCACCGTCTCGTCGCGGTCGTTGCGGTTGTCGACGAAGTAGATGTCGGCATCGGCCAGCTTTGCGATGCACAAACAGAATCCGCGTATCGCTCTGCGGCTTGGTGTGGTCAAAGTCCGGAGCCACGCTCAACGCCTTCAAGCGTTGCTTCGGCGTTCTGTCCGGCATACACCTTGCCCTTGCCGACCGAGTGCACGCCGGTTCCGTCGCCGAACAGTTCATCGTTCAGCTTCTTGAATTCGGCCGCATCGTCAGCCAGGCTGGGCGTGTCCGTCGGCTTCTCACCGGCCACGACCGCGCCCTGCTCCACCAGCTTGTGAATGCCGCGCAGCACCGGCAGCGACATGTGCTTGCTGTACGGATCGAGCGCCAGCACGCGATAGTTCATCCCGCTCTTGGTCGTGATCCGCCCATCCGCCACGCTCAGTTCGTGGATCAGGCCGTCGGCGTTGATGTAGTCGAAGCCATAGCCCGCCGGCACATCGGGAGCCTTGTCGTCAAAGATCGCGGTGAGGTTCGAGTCTTCGCCGTAGAAGTAAATCACGTCCGCGGCAAAGTGGCCCTGCTGCAGCAGGTAGGAGCTGCGCGCCAGATAGTCTGTCCACGCCCCGGCCTGTTCCGCCCAGGTTTCGTTGCGGTTGAACCACTGTCCGAAGGGCCCAAGCGTCAGTCCCGGCGCCTTGTCGATCAGCGGCTGGTGCGCGGATTCGTGAATCACGAAGCGGTTGATCCCGTTCAGCAATTCCTGGTCGGCCGTCGGCTTCAGCGTCTCCGGCGACCACGCCCACGGCGCGGCTCCCGCCGTCAGCGACTCCGCCGCCACAAGATTCTGGCCGTAGATGTGCGCCACCGACGCCGACTCGCGATCATCCGCGTTGTAGCCGAATTGCTCTTTGTTCACGCCCGGGACCTGCGTCCACATCGCGCTCATCGGGATGTCGGCCAGCTTCTTCACTTCCATGCCGTCGGCGACGAAGGCGCGTCCGCTCTCGTGCGATTCCCCGTAGTGGCCAATGCCGCGCTCTTTCAGCGACGCCTGCACCTGGCCGTAGTGCTCGTCGGCGATCAGATCGCCAATGGTCTTGCGGAAATCCCACAGGAACTGATCGCTGGCTTCGGCGCTTTCGACCACTTGCCCGGTGAGGACCGGCATCCAGGGCGCCGGATCGTAGCCGCGCCGCTTCTTGAACTGCGCCATCATGTCGTCGGTCCAGTTCTGCGAACCAGCCTCCCAGCTGTCGGTGATGACGTAGCGGATGCCGCGCTTGCCCATGTAATCCGCGCCCACCGTCTCCTTGTAGCTGTCGAGATAGCTCGTCCATGTAATTCTTCACGTAGCCGTGATTCAGCTTGTCGACTTCAAGACCGGTGGCTTCCGCGGTCGCCGGATGGTTGGTGATGCCCAGCAGTGAATAGCCAAAGCGCAGCACGACCCAGTTGCCGGCCGGAGGCGTCCAGTCGAGCGTGCCGTCGGGATGCATCTTCGAGGTCAGGTCGATCACGTCGGATTTTGCAACGGCTTCAGCCGCCGGGCACCTGAGGCGTCGCGAATCCATAGACGTCGGGCACCGGAGTGAAGGCGGCCTTCTCTTCGAAGCGGTTGACTCGCGCTCCCGGATGCAAGACCAACTCGGCAATTTCGTAGTCGGTCGGAGGTGCGACCGATCTTGATCCCCAGGGATTCGGGATCGATACCGCTGGCCCACGCCGGAATGGGAGGTGGAGGCGTGCGCTTGAACGTGACCCGGAAAAACTTCGCCGTCACCGGCGGGAACGAAAGCGTGTGCTCGGGAGCGCCGCCGTCGGGCACCTTCACGACCAGCCGGAAGCTTTGCCCGTCGTCGCTGGCTTCCAGCGACTTTTCCGGGTTGGAGATGCCGGCCACCATGGCGGTAATGAAGTCCACGCCTTTGGTGACGATGGTGAGGGAACGCATGGTCTGCGGCTGCGCAAATTCGTACTGGATCCAGTTGCTCTCGCCGGCTTTCGGGATCGGAAGCTTTGTCGTCTTTTCCAGATCGCCGTCGCTCGAGCATCGGCTGCGTCAGGACGTGCCCGCGCTGGCCGTCATCTTCGGCATGCAGCGATTCCACCGACACATCATCTGCCGGCCCTGCGATACGCGATCACCGCGGCGTCGGCGTAGAACTGCGGAGGCGCCGGAGCGCCCTGCGGGCGCGGCGAGCGCGTCACGTACGCCCATGTTCTGAAAAGCTCCGGTGTTCGACGGCGGATGAGCCAGCGTTCCCGGTGAAGGGCTTGCCGCCTTCGACCAGCGTCTCGCTCCACACATACTTCTTCATTCCCTGCGACGCCGGCACCCACGGACCACCGGTCTCGCTCCAACCCGGCGAACCCGCAATCGCCTCTTCCATTCCCAGTTGATCGGCGAGCGTGGTCGCGTATTTGAAAGCGTCTTTCCACTCCGGCGTCATGTAGGCCAGGCGATGATCCACGACCTGGGGCGTGGCCAGGGCGGCATCGAAGTTCTGAAATCCTGCCAGCCGCACGCGATGCATCCACTCCAGATCCAGCTTGATGCCTTCCTTGCTGATGTTGCCATTCATCCAGTGCCACCACACCCGCGGCTTGGCCGAATCGGGCGGCTGGCTGGAAACCCTGCTCCAGCGATGTCGCTCGAACTCTGGCCGATGGTCAAACCGGTCATGGAGGTCAGTACGATTCCAATTGCGAGCACGCGGAGCAACAAGGTTCGGTATCGGTTCATGTCAATATGTCCTTCCGGTATGGGCATTGGTAGGAAATCTGCCAGAAATAAGACCACCGGAGTCTGCGAGCGATGAAGAGCCTCTGGAAGCTGCGAGACGAGAATGTCCAGACGCACCCCTCCGGCAAGAATAATGCACTGCAGTCCGATTGCGGCGCACTTTAACGAGCGGCGCACCGTACGTTGTCAAGCAAAATGAATATATTTACCTATTGGATTTAAGAACGTGCAGAATACGCCGGTTGAGAACGCAGTGCTGCTTACACCGCCGGGGAGAAATCGGTCAGCGACCATGTACGTGGAATCCACCTTGTCGACCAGCTTTCCGTTTACCTCGGACGCGTCGCGCACTTTCTGCCATTCGGGATCGTCCTGAAACGCTTTCCAGTTGGTGGCAGCGGCCTCCCGGCTGGGGTGAGCGAGAATGTAGATCAGCGTCTTGCCTCTTCAACGGATCGTCGAGCGGAGTCCAGTAGGCGACGTTCTTCATCCCGTGCTTCTCGAACAGTCTCGTGGTGTGTTCTCGAAAGCGCTTCAGCAAGTCGTCGAGCTTGCCTTCGTTCGCATGGTAAACGCGAAGTTCATAGACCGTGGATGCCGATCCTGCGGCTCGCGGCCGTCTCCGGTTGCGCGCCTGCCCAGACTGCGGCCGGAAGCAGCGCAACCGCGGGGAGCGATTGCAGCAAAGATCTTCTGTCCATGTTTGCCTTCTCGGTAGAAGTAATATCGAAAAGCTTACTCTTCAACCGTGAATGTATACGATCCTGCACCGGCTTCGATAGATCGCGTTGTGGCTGTCTTTGAGAACCAACGAGACTCCAGCGCTCTGCCGAATATCTTTGCCGCCTTCCAGGATTCTGGTGGCCACGCCGCCCGGCAGGTAGATCAGGCCGGTCGTATTCGGCGGAATTACAACGTCCCATTTGATCGGAGTTGCCGTCAACCTTCCAGTTCGAGGTGATGGGACCGTACGACGAATCGTATGTTGCCTTGGCCTCCCCCAGGGTGGCAGTCGAATTGCGGATGCAGGACGATGCGATGAAATCCCGGATCTTCCGCTCGATTCGTCGATGCCGGCGGCGTAGCGGTACAGCCACTCCGCGACCGCTCCGTAGGCATAGTGATTGTAGGAATTCATCGACGGATCGCCCATCATCTGATCGCCGTTCCAGCGTTCCCACATCGTGGTGGCGCCGTGCTCGATCATGTATCCCCAGGAGGGATACGTGTTCTGCAGCAGCAACCGGTAAGCCACATCGCTGTGGCCGCTGTTGCTGAGCTCGATCATTAGATAAGGAGTGCCCAGGAAACCGGTGGTCAGATGCCAGTCGTGCGCCTTGATGTCTTCGACCAGTTTCTCCGCCGCGATCGCCCGGTCTTTTTGTGACAACAGGTTCATGTGCAACGCCAGCACGTAACTGGTCTGGCTGCCGGTTCCGACCGTGCCATCGGGCTTTACGTACTCCTGGTTGAATGCTGTCCGGACTTTCTCGAACACTTCCCGATACTTCTGCTCATCCTGCGGGACGGTCGAGCACTTGCGCGATGCGCATCATCAGCGACGCATCGTAGGCCCAGTATGCCGTGGCGATCAGGTCTTTTGACGTCGTGCTGCCGATGGCCAGCCAGTCGCCGTAGTCGTTGCCGCGCTCTTTCAACCAGAGATAGTTCGGATTCGCGCCTGCGATGTGTTCCATCCACTTTTCCATCGCGGCCCAGTTGTCTTCGAGAATGCGGGTATCGCGAAATTGCAGGTACGCAGACCACGGAATGATGACGCCGGCATCGGCCCATCCGGCAACGCTGTCGGTGGTGGGGCCGACGCGCGGCGACACGTCGGTGAACGCGCCCGTCGGACTTTGCGCGTCACGAATGTCGGTGGTGAATTTGTGGGAAAACGCTGCGAGGTTGGCGTTGAAGGAAGCGGTTCGCCAGAAGACTTCGGCGTCTCCCATCCAGCCCAGGCGCTCGTCGCGTTGCGGGCAATCGGTGGGCACGCTCAGAAAATTGCCGCGCTGTCCCCAGAGAATGTTGCTCCACAACTGGTTCACAGTCGGATTCGCCGTGCTGAACTGAATGGTGAAACGGCGCCGCAGTGTAGAAGACCACGCCTTCGATCGCGTCCGCTGTCGGAGTTCCCGGGTAGCCGGTAAGTTCGACGTAGCGGAAACCGTGGAAAGTGAAGTGAGGCTCGAACGATTCGCTTCCCTTCCCGCGCAGAATGTAAGTGTCGGTGGCCTCGGCCGTACGCAGGTTCTCGGTGTAGAGTTCGCCGTTCGGCTTGAGCACTTCGCCGAAGCGGATTCGAACTTTGGTTCCAGCCTTACCCGAAACGTGCAACCGCGCCCATCCGACCATGTTCTGGCCGAGATCGAAGATGTAGACTCCCGGCGTCGGATTTGTAACCGCCTTGGGCTTGAGGATCTCGTTGACCCGGATGGGCTGAAAATTCTGCGCGACCACCGGAGCCGGAGACGCCGGCGCTACCGCAACCGCTCCCCAGCGGCGAGTCGGAGAACGAGGCCTGGTCCCATCCAGCTCTGTTCCAGACGGGCATCGTAGTTTTCGCCGTTGTAAATTTCCGAGCCAGTGATGGGAGACGGCTTCGCCTTCCACGATTCGTCGCTCAGAACGGAATCGCGCGAGCCGTCGGTGTATTCGATCTCGAGCTGCACCAGCAGCCGGACCGGCGGCGGTCCAAAGTTGTATCGGGTTTGCAACCAGCCCAGGCCATCGGCGTACCAGCCTCCGCCGAGAATCGCGCCGATCGCATTTCCGCCCTGTCGCACCTGCGACGGTGACGTCATACACCTGGTACACAACCCGCTTGCGATAGTCGGTCCAACCCGGAGCCAGAACATCGTTTCCGACACGCTGGCCGTTCAAATAGAGCTGATACGTTCCCAGCGCGGTCGAATAGATTCGAGCGCTCCGCACCGCCTTCGCCAGGCTGAAAGTTTTTCCGCAGCAGGTCGACCGGCTGCGCCGGCCAGGGCGTGCCCAGCGGGTCCTGTCCGATCTCGGCGACCACGGCTGCAGCTGGCCACGATGAATCGTCAAATGTCTGCGCCAGTCCAGGCATTGCCGGTTTGCTCGGGGCCAGTCTTCCATTCCGGTCCGGAAATGAAACGTTCGATTTTGCCGTCCGCCATCTCGACGCGGAGAAGAGCGATGAAACCAGCCTGCGGAGGGCGCTCGTGATCCTGTCTGCACAATGGCCTCGGCCGCCAGCGAGTTGGCGCCCGCGTTCAGCAACTTGCCGACCGGGATCACCCGGAAATAGCCCCAGGGATCTTGCGCTCGGCCGAACTTGCCCATCGGCGACTCGATCACGACCTGCTTGCCGTTCACCCAGGCTGCCAGGTTGTCTTTGGCGGTGATGAAGAGCGTGGCTGCTTTGGGTTTTTGCGCCAGCTTGAAGCTGAAACGGAAATCGTGTTTGCCCGGCGTCGCATTGGTCAGCGCGTTGTCGTTGGCTGCCCAGATCCACTTCGGCGCCGACTCATAGTCTCCGCGCTCCAGCGGCATGTCGCGGGTGATCCATTTAGCTTTCCAGTCCTGCGAAGACAGCAATCCCATCTCCCACCAACTCGGCTGGCTGTAGGGCGAAGCTTGTCCCCTGCGAATCCCATACGCGCACCTGCCAGTAGTAGCGGCGTCGAGATTCGACGGCGGGACCGCGCGTAGAGAACATTTACCGACTGATCGGAGTTCGACTCGTCCGCTGTCCCAGACGTCGGCGTGGTCCTGCGCCAGCGACTTCGGGCGAACTGGCCACGCGAATTTCATACGCCGTCTGCCGGGCGCCGCGCCTCGAATCCTGTAGCTGCCAGGAAAGTCGTGGATGCGTGATGTCGATTCCCAGCGGCTCCTGCATGCCTTCGCATTGCAGATGACTGGGGGCGTTGCTTTGGAAGGCCAGCCCGCTGGTGGAGAATAGTCCGATACCCAGAAACAGCAGGGCAGAACAAAGTCTGCGGCCACGGTAGAAGCTGGGGTTTGGTCTGACTTCCCGCAGGCTTGCGCTGATCACCCATTGTTTTCCGGGTAAGTTTCCCGTCGTACTTTTTGTCACTCTGCCCCCACCATGATTCGGTCATTTGCGGAGCCTCCTCACAAAAGTTCCCTATTGTACTTATTTGTCTTTTGAATTAAAAGAACATTGCTCCACCCGATGGACATGAGAATCGCTCAGGGGGCGCTATGAGCTTCTTGCAGATCCTGATCAGCTCGACTACGGCATGAACATCTTGATCAGCCTATCCACGGTGTTCCTTTCCTTGCCTCTCGGCATCGCCGCCGGCCTGTGGAGCGGCCAGTTGCGCCACCTGGTCCCGTGGAAACCCCTATCCTTCTCCTTCCACAGCATTGGCGGTATTCCGGTGGTCGGGCCCGGACTGGAAATCCTTGCAATGATTTTCGTCCCGCTCTTTATCCACGATTTTTGGTTCTACTGGTCGCACCGGATCGAACACAAAGTGCCCATATTGTGGGAGTTTCACAAAATCCATCACAGCGACGAGCGAATGAATACTTCCACCTGGGCGCGCGATCATTTCCTGCAGGAAAGTTGGCGTGCGTTTTTCTCGGTATTCACGCTGGGCTTGATCATCGATCTCCACCTAGCCGAGGCCGGTAAAGCTGCGCTGTATTCCACCATGTTCCTGATCGGCTCGTCGATGTTCTATCACTCGGCGATTCGAGTCAGATTACCGTGGCTTGATCGCATGCTGGTAACGCCGGTACATCGTATTCACCACTCAGTCGACGCTAAGCATTACAACAGGAATTTCGCCGATGCGCTGCCGATCTTCGACATTGTATTTGGGACCTATCACCGTCCTGGAAGAGAAGAGTTTCCAGCTACGGGCCTAGGCCCCGACTTCCCAGCGCCTCGTTCCCTGCTATCCGCACAATTCGGCCCGCTCGCCGCGGTCGGCCTCATGCTGCGACGAAAAAGCAACGTTGCGACGCGGTAACGGAAGTGGGTGGGTATTCTAAGGGAAACGCCTCGCTCATATCAGCCATGGGAGGTTTATGAATATATTGGCAAGGACGGATCAGGCGTACGGGCGCGCTCTAACTCATCGGTCAGGCAGATTCCGGATCTTTTGGGTAATCGTCTGGACAATTGCTGTCGGCACCGGGTCGACGGTTTCCGAGGCACAATCAAGTTCCGCTCAGGCCGAGAGAAAGATTAAGCAGCTGGTGCAGCCGATCAATTTTCGCCAGCCGGCTCCGCTGGATTTCGATGACCATGTTGGATATGTCCGCATCTTTGACGGCACGAGTCTGAAGGATTGGAATGGCGACCCGTCCTTTTGGCATGTTGAGAATGGCGCCATTGTGGGTGTTTCCACGAAAGAACATCCTGTCGGCAATACATATATCGTCTATCGCGGCTTTGAGGCGAAAGATTTCGATCTAAAGCTCGAAATCAAAGTGGAGAACGGTGGAGGGAGCGGTATTCAATACCGGAGCAAGACGGGCATACCATGGCGCCGACCTGCACCAAATGTGGCGACCAATCTCAATTGGTTGCTTACAGGTCCGCAAGCGGATATCTGGTATCCGGTAGGCGTGCTGGGCTCGATATTCACAGGACAGTTCTATTCCGAAAATACTCCGCTAGGTATTCTCGCGTGGCGCGGACAGGTCGTGAATTCGTCGCCAGGCCAGAGACCCCGGCTGGTCGGAAAAATCGGTGATGGCTTTGCCTTGGGCGGCTATGTTCGCAACAACGCGTGGAATGAATATCTGATCATGGCTCGAGGAGGAACCTTCATTCACATCATGAACGGGCAGTTGATGGCCGTTTATGTGGATGACGATTCCACTTCATCGAACAATCAGTCCGGCTTGATCGGTATTGAACTAGAGCAAGTACCTTCAAAAGTGTCCGTCCGGAATATCTGGATCAAAAAGCTCCCCGCTCCTTCTGCTTCAGCCGCACCGCCTGCGCATGATTCCATCGCAGGGAGTTGGAAGCTAAAGCCTCAGCTTGATGGCATTGAGATGGGTGACCCTCAGATGTGCACTTTTATGGTGAAGGAACAGCATCTGACAGGAAGTTGCCAGAGTGAGAACGAAAATCAAGATCTAACGGGGGAGATTCACGGGAGGTCTGTTAGCTGGCAACTGAGCGGTGGCCGTTCCGCCTCCACGATGTTTACCGGGACCATCGATTCAGACTCCTTGATAATCGGAACCTATGAAGTTCAGCGAGGGACGATCCTTGGTGATTTCACATTCACCGCCAGAAGGATGGAATAATTGCCTGAAAACAGATTCAAGCTTATTGCTTCATCCGCTGTTGGCGCAACAGCCTCACCGGCCCGAGCAGACCCGACTCCACCAACGGAGAGTCGGCCTTGTACGCGCCGTAGACGGTAAATGTGTATTTGTCTTTTGCGTCCGGCTGCAGATCTCCGATGATGCGATTCGGCCAGAGATTGGTAATCTCGACCTCTAGATTGTTCAATCCCGTCTTCAGGGCGGATGTCACGTCCACCGTGAATGGCGGCTTCCAGAGAATGTCCGGCAGCTTGTGACCGTTCAGGGTGACCTGGGCAAACTCGCGGACTCGTCCGAGATCAAGCAGGATTTTGGCGCCAGACTGGTCCCAGCCTTCCGGCAAAGTGAATTGCTTTACATATCTCGCTGTTCCGGAGAAGTACCTGACTCCGGAATCGCTCGAAGTGGTCCATGATGATAAGGAAGGGAGCTCAATTTGGGGCGGAGCGCCCAAGTTGGGAGGAAATGCGACCTTCCACGTTCCAGTAATAGTCAACAGATCTTCGGTAGCAGACGCAGTGGCGTCTTGCCTCGATGTGTCTCCGTCGTGGAAGACTACGAAGACGGATTCTTCCGGGGCGAGATGAAGTGTCAGAGTTGTTTTGTTGCTCTCGGAGGAATAACTCACCGGTTCAATAAGGCCGGTGTCAGGATGCCATAGCTCTGCAACTTTACCTCCAACACGGAATCGGACCGTGAGGTCTTCGGTTCGCATGCGCTGATTCGCCACAAAGTAAATATCGTTGTCCGAAGTGCGGCGATGATTCCATACCACCTCAGCATTGGTCTTCGGCGAAGGGTAATCGTACGGAACGACGTTCGCTGGTGGCTCAAAGGTAAGGTCTGGATCAACATGTTCGGCGGCCAGAACGGTTTCCAGCGAAGTTCCCCAGTAGACCTTGCCCTTACCGAAAATGTGCGAACCATGGGCGGCGTTGTCGGATCCCCACAGCGCAAGAATCAGGGTCTGAAGCTCGGAGGAAGCAGTCTTTGTCTGCAAGGCTGGGAGAATTCTTTACTCGCGGCGCGACTAGCGTCGCGCCGGCTTTCACCAGTTCCGAGAGCTTGCGAACCAACGGAACGCTCAGTTGATCAAACTCGTCGGGCACGACCAGCACCCGGTAGCGCATTCCGCTGGCCAAAGCCAAATTGCCGGCTTCCACCGTGGCGCGATTCAAAATGATGTCGGAGTTGACGTAGTCGCGCGAGAAGCCGTCCGGAAGGGAGGGCGAGAACTGCTTCCAGTACGGCACGGTGACGGGCGCGCTCTCACCGTAGAAGTAGGCCACGTCCACTACCGGATGTCCGGCTTGTTCCAGGTAGGAACAGCGCGCCAGGTAGGTGTTCCAGGCGATTGCCTGCTCAGCCCATGTAATGTTACGCGAGTAGTGCTGGCCGTAGTAGCCGAGCGTGATGCCCGGCTTGTGTTTATCGTCGGTAAATGGCTGGTGGTCAGAGGTATGAAAAACGATCCGATTCACTCCGCGCGCGAAGTTCTGGTCAGCAAGCTGCTTCAGGTAGAACGGGCGTTTGTCCCCAGCCGGGAGTGGAAGGATTGGAGGTGAATGACTCGGTCGCGATGATGTTCTTGCCATAGATGTGCCCCGCTGAGGCGGCCTCAAGTACGTCAGCCTCGCGCGCAGGAGTATCAGCCACGCCCGCGATGGGCGTCCAAAACTCCCCCATGGGAATTGTGACTTGGCCTTTGTTCAGGAGACCGTCACCCGTGGTGGGAAGCGAAACACCCATGGCCTCCGCATAGAGACCGATCTTTTGTTTGGCAAGGAAATCCGTCGCCAGCTTGTAGTGATTGTCGGCCAGCATTTCCGCTATCGTGCGGCGATAATCCCATAGAAAAGCGTCACTGTCTCTGGAACTGCCGACGATCCGCCCAGTGAGCGTGAGCAGATACGGAGTGGCATCGTATCCGCGACGCCGCTTGAACTCGGCCAGCATGTCTTCCGTCCAATTTCCCTGCCCTGCCTCCCAGCTGTCCATCAGAAAATAGCGAAAGCTCTTGCCGTAATTTGGAGCCACGGCATCGGAGACCATGCCGGCATAGGTCTTCATATAGTCGCCGACATGCCGGCTGCTTATTTTGTCCACTTCGAATCCGGTCGCCTCCGGTGTGGCAGGATGGTTTTTTTTCCCGGTCAGAGAGTAGCCCATGCGAACCACAGCCCAGTTACCCGCGGGAACATGCCAGTTTAATGAGCCGTCGGGCCGCATCTTCCCGGTAAGGTCGATCACCTGGTCCAAGGAAACTGCATCAGCGGCCCCTACGTCCGGCGTAGTCGTGTCTGCGGCCGCGACGAAAGTGCCGAAGCTGGCCTTGTCTTCAAAGAACGCAATGCGTGGCGATGAGTTCAACGCGATCTCAGCGATCCGGTAGGAGGTCATTGCAGTGAGGCCGCGAGCGATCTGGTCGGCGGTAAGTGGCACCCGCTCCAAGGTAAGGCGAAAGTATCGGGCTGATATCGGTGCGAATGTGAAGGTACGCACACTGAAGGGACGCGCGTACTGCGGCGAATCAGGAAGTGAAATCAGTTTGGTCCAACTTTTTCCGTCTTTGCTGTAGGAAAGATCGCCTGTGGCAAGCTGCGGGATTTGGCGGCTAGGCGGCTGCGGCATTGCGATAGTGAAGGATCGGACTGAGAAGGAATTCGGATATTCCCATTGAACCCAAGCGGTGTTTTGGCCCTCCGCAAAAGTGAGCTCTGACGATGTCGCATAGTCGCTATCCGACAACTCGGCGTTGGCGAATGACGGATCGCTTGCGGACACCTTCGCGGTTTGAACCGTAGCTGTGGATTCACTCTCGGGTAGACGGTAAGCCAGGACGACGGTGTCGGCATAAAGCGTCGGATCCGGGGGAGCTTCCGCGTGCGGAGGACGAGGAATGCCCGGCGCCCCACCCACCATTGGCGAGGAAGGAAGGTCCACGATAGAAATACCCTGGAATGGACCGTTGACGCGCGGCGGCGCCGCCAGCTTCCCGTCAAACTTCGAAGGCCCGCTGAGTCGGGTCTCGCTCCAGACCACCTTTTTCATAGCGGCCTCGGGCTTCACCCAGGGACCGGCCGTCTCACTCCACCCGCCGGAGGCGGCCATCGACATTTCCAGGCCAAGGCGATCGGCTTCGGCTCCAGCGTGCTGAAACGCATCCTTCCATTCTGGCGTCATCCAAATGACAGGCTTGTCGATATATCGGGCTACGCCGAGGTCTCCATCAAACATTTGCATTCCGCCGATGCCGACGCGGTGCATCCATTCAAGATCCGCAGTGATCCCCTCTTTGCTGACGTTGCCACTCATCCAATGCCACCAGACTCGAGGTTTGGCCGCTTCGGGAGGATTCTGGAAATCCTTTTGCATCGATGAAGCTTGCTGTGGATGGGCGGATACACAAAACGCCAAAACGAGGACGATGACCGAAACTCTACGAAGAAGGATTTTCATCTGGGCTCCTGGGCTGGCTTCAAGAACTCGATAGTGGAAGTTTGGCCTCGAGTTAGTGTTGCTCGCTCCTGCTTCTCATCTGCTGGTAAACGATCTGCGTGATACTTGCGAGCCTCGGTCCAGTAGGAGCGTCATGCAGCCGACCGCCTGGATGGCAGCCTTCTTATGGGGCTTCCGCGTAGACGCTCTTAACGAACCCGGCGGCATTGGTATTGGGCCAGTCCGGATGCTTCCTTTTGAGGTCGGCGCTTATTTGCTTTCCGGCGTCGTCGAGTGACACACCCTGACTCTTGAGGGCGAGCGCCCGGGTACGGATCTCGGAGATCAGTGCCCGTTCCTCCGCCACCATCGAACCATCGCCTGGAGCGCTGTGGTCAGGCAAGATATGTTCGGCATTGAGGTTGGCGACCTTGTCCAGCACGGCCAGCCAACTCGCCGGCGTGCCGCCATCGCCGAAGATATTCGGTATCGTCTTGTTCTGTACGACATCGCCCGAGATCAACGTTAGGTCGGGTTCAACGAAGGTCAACTCGTCGCCTTTGGTGTGGGCTCCGCCAAGCCAAAGAAGTCGAGCTGTGACGCCGCCAAGATCGATTTTCGCTTCCTCACTGAAAGTCACGTCGGGCGACCGCAACACAACGCCTGCGAGCAGTTCTTTATTCTGAGCCGAAAAGGTGCTGAACCGGTCCATCATTTCCTGTCCGTGCTTTTCCATCTCCTGCTGCTGCACCGCGTCGCGGATCAGGAAGGTGCCCGGGGGAAAGCCGGGCTCACCGCCAGCGTGCTCGGGATGGAAGTGCGTGGTGGTCAGGAAGAGCTTCTTGTTATGAGGCGCGAGCTTTGCGACGACACGGGCAACCGTGGCGCCATTTTTCGGGCCCAGTCCCGTGTCCACGACGAGCGTCGAGTGAGCACCGACAACTATGGCAATATTGGGAAAACCCATAATCGCCCAGACGTGGTCGGAAATCTTCGTCGTATTCTCGCCAATCATCGGCTGACTCATTTGTGCGGTTGCACCTGTGGCGGCGATCATGGCCAGGGTCAGAAGAGTCGAGAATGCTTTGATAGTCTTTCCCAATGGAGTAATCCTCAAAATCGATCGGCAAATCCCCTTGGCGCAACCGGGCAAACCCAAAGGCCACGATTGTGGCATGAAAATGTCTCAGCGTCCAATAGGGAAATAAAACCGGTATTGACAGCGAGAAGTCTTCGAACTTTTGGTGGCATCAACTCTCCCGCACATCATACTCGCGCCAGAGGTTGCCTAAAGCGGCGGATCACTCACGCCTGCAACTGTTCTCGGCCGCTAGCATGTTCGCATGGATGCCGCAGGAGATCGATGGTGCGCCGTTGGCGATAGCGCCTTCAGTTACGACCCCTTATCGGGACTCGGCGTGCAGCACGCCCTAGACTCAGCGACGCGAGCGGCGCCTGCAATCAAAGGTTTCTTAGATCGCAATCAGCCGATGAATGTATACATCCGTTGGGTCAACAAGGCGTTTCAAAAGTATGTCAGCGCTCGGCAGCGCTACTACACTGGCCGGGTTCTCCTTTCTGGCAATGCCGGCTCAGTTCCCCATCTTTGCGAATAGAGCTCAAACTTATCGCACCCATCAGCCCAACTCTTCACCTTCGGACCTCCGACATCATTCCGAGTAGGCACCTAACTGGAAGGCGAGCAAAGATCACGAAATTCGTGGTTCTTAACCACTCCTCACAGCTCGGTTGGTAAATTGAAAAAGGGGCTAGTGCCGGGCCACGGAACAATGTGACCACCTTGGTGACAGCACTCATGTTGGCAGCGGCGATGTTGCCGAGCACCGGCGGCACGTCCACTTGTGCGGCCACAGCACCGAAGTAGCGGCACCGATCCCTAGCGCGAAAAATGAACACCTTTCATGTTCTAATACCGCGAATCACCTCTCGCCGAACCGGAGGACGGCTTCATGAAACCACTCTCTATTATTTTTCTGATCGCTTGTACCCTCTCCGTTATCGCGGTCCCCGTAATCTCGAACGCAGCCGACCAGCCCGCCCGGGAGGTTGCAATCACCATTGACGACCTACCCGCCGGATCGGCCAATACCATGTCCGCAGCGACGATCACGGAGATGACTACGAAGCTGCTGACCACACTCCGTGACCAGAAAATACCGGTAGTCGGATTCGTCAACGAACGGAAGCTTTACAAGTTCGGCGAAGTCGATGAGCGCATCAAGGCCCTACGCATGTGGCTTGACTACGGCTTCGAGCTGGGCAATCACACCTACAGCCATTCGTCCCTGAACCAGGTGGGATTGCAGGCGTGGGAAGATGACGTGGTGCAGGGCGAGAGCGTTACAAAACTGCTGCTCGCCGAACATAACATGAAGCTCCGATACTTCCGCCATCCTTTTCTGGACACGGGCCGCGATCTTCAGACGCGGCGTCAGGCCGAAGCGTTTCTGGTGGGTCGCGGTTATCGCATCGCACCCGTCACTCTTGACGCCTGGGACTGGATGTACGCCGGCGTCTACGAAGATGCCAAGAAACGTGGAGACGCCGCACTGCAGGACGAACTCACGCGCAGCTACCTTTCTTATAGTGACCAGGTTTTTACCTACTCCGAGCAGCTCGCAAAGCAAACTATCGGGTATGAGCCAAAACAGATTCTGCTGCTCCACGGTAACCAGCTCGAGGCCGACCACATTGGCGAACTGCTCGATGTCATGCGCAAGCGAGGCTATCACTTCATCACCCTGGCTGACGCTCTGGGCGACCAGGCCTACGGCCTGCCCGACACCTACGTGGGAGAGGAAGGTACCGGCTGGCTCGACCACTGGGCGATCGCGCTGGGCAAGCCCCCGCAAGGAGCGCCGGTATTTCCGCAATGGGTGATTGACCGATCGAAGGTCCTGCACCTGCCGCAACCCTAGCGAAGCGCGTCCCTCGATTGGACAAAGCAGCGCCACGTGCCTTTGCATGTATGATATCCGGGCCTACCAGAGCTTCCCGGTGGACACACTGTTATTGCATCGCCACTCCTCAGAGCCGCCGCACCAGCCCATCATCAGTCGCCTTCGTATTCCGGATCAGCGACAAGACCAGAATCAGACCGACAGACGGAAACAGTCCCGTACTGGATCGATTGAATGCGTAGCCGTGGCCAAGCGAGCCGCGCAAGGACGAAACGGGACGGGGTTTGCCTGCTGTCGAATGTAGGGTTGATGCCATAGCTGGGCGGCGGGTGACACAACCCTCGATTCTGAGGAGATCACATCTCTCTAAGCCGAGGTCAACAAAGCGGGACTGAGCAAGGCCGCGGAATTTGTATCCAGATACACCGTCGCATTCGGATGAGTCCGAAGGATCGAAGCCGGCGCCATCGGACTGATCTCGCCCTCAAAACAAGCTTTGATCGCTTGCGCCTTGCGGGAATCGGGAACTACCGCGAGAATCTCTTTCGCCTTCAGAATCTGGCGCACCGACATGGAGATCGCATGAGTTGGAACTTGCGACAGATCCGTGAACCAGGCCTCGCCCACCTGCTGCCGCCGGCAAGCCTCATCCAGTTTGACGACGAGATACGGGTCTTCAACTTCAAAATCAGCCGGCGGATCGTTGAAGGCGAGGTGCCCATTTTCACCAATGCCCAGAAAGGCGATATCGATCGGCGCCGAAGCCAGCGCCTCTCCCTCGCGGCGCACGATTTCGGAGACATCACTATCGCCATCCAGCAAGTGATAGTTAGTAACTCCAGTTTTCTGTACCAACTGCTCCAGCAGCATCTTCCGGAAGCTGCCCGGATGAGTAATCGGAAGGCCGATGTATTCGTCCAGATGAAAAACTTCAACCCGCTGCCAGTCGATGTCTGGCTCGCTGGTAAGCGCGTCCAGAAATTGGAGTTGAGACGCAGCCGTCGCGGCAATGATCCGCGCGTGCCCATGTTCGCGAATCGCTCGGCAAATGGCGGTCACGGCCTGCTCGGCAGCGGCTTTACCCAAGGAAGCCTTGTCGTTAAATAATCTAAGAGCCATGTCAGGAGTCCCGGCACGCTACCGCCGTTCCGCGCCGGGATTATACAAGAACTGAATACCATAGACCGAGAGCATTCGCCACAGCGTAGTGGTGTAGTTGCGACAAACGCCAGCACACTTTACGCTCAGAGACTTGCTCGTCTGCAAGGTTGCCAAGCAGCAACCAGCCTTTTACACTATCGCGCTAGCCACGATTCCACTCATGCGCCTAGCCATTTCGCGCCAATGCAGCTTCCGCCGCCGCATCCACCGGGCGGGCACATCTCTTGCCCAGAGCACGGTAGGCGCGATCTTGTCCCTCCTGCCAGCCATCTTCGCCCTTCTGGGCGGCGAAAGTATCGCGCAAACTGTTCAAGTCGATGCCACCCCCAGCCACGTGGTAAACAAATTCAGCCCGCGCTACGCCCTCGGCACCAGCGTGGACCGGGTGCCCAGCAATGCCACCGACGTCTTTTTTCGTCCGGACCAACTGCAGCAGGTGCTGTCTGCAGGCTGGGGCAGCGTCACCTACCGGCAGAACACAGAGTTGTTCGTCCAAGCCTGGCACTGGAACCCGAAGGGGACTTGGAGTGATTCCCGGGGGCAGGGGTACTTCACCGGCAACGATACTCCATCGAAGGAAATGATCCGGCACTCCTACGGCTATTCCTTGCAGCATCGCGGATTCACCCGCAATGGCGGCACTGAGTTCGACGGCTTCTCCCGTCTAGACGACGGAGACCTGAACACTTATTGGAAAAGCAATCCGTATCTTACCCAGCGATTCACCGGCGAAGGTGATTCGCTGCACCCGCAGTGGGTCGTCATCGATCTCGGAAAAAAGCAGGAAGTGAATGCCGTTCGCGTGGCCTGGACCGCGCCATACGCAACCGCCTACCAAGTACAGTACTGGACCGGCGAAGACGCAATGGACGACCAGGGCAATGGCAAGTGGAATAATTTTTCTTCGGGCATTGTAACCAATGGCAGAGGCGGCACCGTAACACTTACCTTGGATTCATCGCCGGTTGGCACAAAGTTTGTCCGGATCCTGATGACTGCTTCTTCCAACACTTGCGATACTCACGGTTCGCGTGACCGCCGCAACTGCGTTGGCTACGCCATCAGGGAAATCTATGTGGGAACAACAACGGCCAGCGGTGACTTCAAAGATCTGCTGCAACACTCTCCCGACCAGAAACAATCGCTCACCTATTGTTCCTCAGTTGACCCCTGGCATGAGACCTCGGATTTATATGTCGCTCCAGATCGTATGGAGTCAGGAGATCAGCCCGGTCTGGACCTCTTTTATGCGAGCGGGATTACCCGAGGATTGCCGGCCATAATTCCGGTGGCAATGCTTTACGGCACGCCGGAAGACTCAGTCGCACAGATGACGTACCTGAAGCAGCGCGGCTATCCCATCTGGTATGTGGAAATGGGTGAGGAGCCAGACGGACAGTACATGCAACCCGAAGACTACGGCGCATTCTACTTGCAATGGGCCACGGCGCTGCATCGGGTGGACCCCAACTTCAAATTGGGAGGGCCAGTCTTTGAGGGCGTCACCGAAGACATCAACGCGTGGCCGGACGCGCAAGGCAAGACCTCATGGTTTGGCCGTTTTCTGGATTACCTGAAAGCTCATGGCCGGCTGTCCGACTTGGCCTTCATGTCGTTCGAACATTATCCCTATGACGGCTGCGAGACCCCGTGGAAGAATCTGTATCAGGAGCCGCAGCTGCTCACTCACATCATGCAGGTGTGGCGCGATGATGGCTTGCCGCCCGACGTGCCGCTATTGGACACCGAGACCAATGCCCATGGTGGCGAAGCGTCCGTCGAGATCTTTGGAGCCTTGTGGTTGGGTGATACTTTCGCTGGCTTCCTGACCGCAGGCGGCAAGGCCACGTTCTACTATCACGCGCTCTCTTACTCGCCGCCGCACCCGGCGTGTCCCAATAGCTGGGGCACGTATCACATGTTCATGGTCGACCCGAATTACCAGATACGATCGCGCACTTCACAATTTTTTGCTGCTCAGATGCTGACTCAGGAGTGGTCGCAGCCCGTCGATGCCGAGCATCAACTCTTCAAAGGAGCCAGCGATATTAAAGACCCGGAAGGCCACGTTCTGGTCACCGCCTATGCCGTGCTGCGTCCCGACGGTCAATGGTCGTTACTGTTGATCAACAAAGACTACGACCAACCTCACCCAGTACGCATTGTGTTTCAGGTTGGCAAAACCAACAGCTCCTTTGCCGGACCCGTGACCATGATTACTTTCGGAAAGGCACAGTATCGGTGGCATCCAGCAAGGAGAGAAGGCTACGCTGATCCTGACGGCCCGGCGGCAACATCCACTGTTAATGGAACCCCGGACGCGCAATACACGTTACCGCCTGCTTCGATGACAGTCCTGCGGGGCCGAATAAAATAGCGGTCACCCTGCCTGACATAATTTCGCGCACTCGCTGCTTTGCTGTCTGAACGAGCCACAAACATCTACGGATTTCACCCGGCCCCGTCGCTTACTTGCACTCCTGCTCCTGATCACCCCGGAATCCCAGAACATGAAGGACAAGTCAGGTAAAGGATGAAGTCGATTGGCTCGGGTTCAAGTGCCCCCCATATGGGCTCACGGTCACGACATCCCTACCCCGCGACTTTGATTCGTAGAGACATTGATCCGCGACTGTTAGCAATTCGGCGGAAGTCGTGCCATGCTCCGGAAACGCCGCTACGCCTGCGGATAGCGTGACCGGCCCTAGTGTCTGCTTCTTGTACTCGAGCCGCATCTTTTTTACTTCCAGGCGCAGGGCGTCCGCACGGATAGCTGCATCTCGAGCCGATGATTCGGGCAGGACAATGGCGAACTCCTCGCCGCCGTAGCGGCAGCATATGTCCGTCGCGCGAAAGAAGGAGCAGAACAGATCGGCCATTGACTGCAGCACCATGTCTCCCGCGTGATGGCCGAAGATGTCGTTGAATCTCTTGAAATGGTCAAGGTCGAGGAAAAGGACAGCCAACGCCTGTTTTTTGCGGGCAGCGACTTGCAGTTCTCTTTCGAGCGATTCTTCGAGAAAGCGCCGATTGAATAGGTGCGTTAGCGGATCACGAATCGACTTTTCGCGAAGGGCCTCCCGCAGTTGCAGGCTGGCGAGGGAAAGGGCCAGTTGCGAGGCTGCGCTTACGGCCAGGCGCTGATGGGAATCCCGAAGGGTCTCCGTGCCGTGCTCGTGTCCCGGTTGGGCTGCAGTTCCGAATTGTATATGAAGAACTCCCACGGTATTGCCCTGCGCCACCATCGGAACGCATAGACAATGCGCGGTCGAACTCTGCGCCAAATGTTCACAGTTGATGGTCCTTCCGGGATGGTCGCTCCAGTGCGGCTGGCCGCGCCGAAGCGACCAGCATGCCTCGGGAAGAAATGTTGGTTCCGAGACGCCTGTTTCTCCCCACCGGATTGCGGCCTCGATGAGGTATAGCCGAGAGCCCGACATTTGGCGATCCTACGAGGAGAGAACTACTAAGGAGGTGCAATCGTGCAGTGTGAGGAATCCGTGAATCATGCTCCCCTCCAGGAATATCGCATCAATCAAGGAAAGGTCGAATCTAGAGTTCTAGATTTCGGATTTGAACGACACACCGCCTGGAGAGAAGTTTCGCCCGCACAGCTGAGTAGCCATGTCAAGCGCAATACCAACGTTGCGCGCTGGTTGGAGCGAAACTTGGGCTGGAGGCGGTTGCTCAGAGCATGTGTGGGCTTGGGAGACTACAGCTAATTTTACGGCAAATGAGCGCTTCATCTGAACGCGCTCAATCAGGCTCGAAGGCGAAAATGGCTTGGTGGGAAAAAAACGATGAAAAGCCTTAACTTATAGTTTTTGGTCATGGGACTGGGAGCTGCGAATTTAGCCGGCTGCTCCAGAGTATCGAAGGTGGCGGGAACGGATGGCACCATGGCCAGCCGCGAGGTTGCCGAAAGTCGCCCAGAGATCGCACCCAAACCATCGCCCTGCATAAAATGGGATAACGGGTCCGCAACATTAGCAGCCAAGTCGCTGCGAAGGACTAAGGGCGTTAAGGTTGGAGGAAACCAACAGAAGCACTTTCAGGCCAAGAACGGGAACCATATTTAGTTAGTCGCGGAGCATCGCATCCCCAAGACAGGGATGAAGGCGCTGATTGCCCGGGCCGCGACCTGGTATTTGCGGCGTGGCAGCATTCTGAACTCGGGTCAGGAACAATCTAGCCCGCCGACACCCGGCCAACGAATGGATCATTTCTCGACTCCAGGACCGTTGTCTTCTCTTGTGGCCTCTGGCAGGGAGAAGAAGCCGCAGCAGAAACCGGGATCGTCACCTCGACGATCGTCCCCGGATGAGCTCTTTCCACCAACAATTGCCCACCAAATTCCTTGGCACGCTCACTCATTCCTCGAATGCCGACGCCGGCCGTGCCGGAGCGCAATTCTACAATTCCGTCGGTTACTCCTTTTCCGTCGTCACGTACCTTGACGATCACCTTGCCTTCTCGTTGCGTCAGGCTGATCCACGCTTGACGGGCCCCTGAATGGCGGAAGACGTTGGTGAGCGCTTCTTGAATAATACGGAACATTGCGGTTTCCAACTCGAGCGCCAGGCGAGGAAAATCGGCCGGATTCACATCGAGTTTGGTCTCAATTCCACTGCGCTGGGTGAGTCCCTCCAGGTACCAGCGAAGCGCAGAGTGAAGCCCCACTTCATCGAGCAAAGGAGGATGAAGAAGGTACGACAAGGTCCGAATTTGCTGTGTGGCACGGTCAACTACGCCGGTGGCGTCTCCGATGTACTTTTTCAGCGATCGCGGACTCTGGGAAATCCCGTTCAGCAACATCTTGAGCGCGACCATTTCCTGTCCCAATCCGTCATGCAACTCGCGCGCGATGCGGCGTCTTTCGTCGTCTTGCATGGTCATCAAACGGTTGGAAAGATGCCGCAACGCAGCTGTCCTCTCATCCACCATCTTCTCCAGTTCGACAGCACTTTCCCGCATGGCATGCTCCACCAGTTTGCTGTCGTGGATGTCGGAGCAGGTTCCATACCATCGGGCGATCTGATTTGTCTGATCTCGAATGGGTACGGCGCGGACGCGAAACCAGCGATATTGCCCGTCCTTGCCCCGCAATCGGTACTCGCATTCATAATTTTCGCCTGACTCGACACAATGGGCCCACTGCGCCAGACTGGGCTCCTTGTCGTCGGAATGCACATAATCGAGCCAACCGAAGCCATTGCCGTATCCTGCCGAGGCGCCGGTGTATTCGTAAAATCGGTCGCTCACGTAGTCCCGGGTTCCGTCCGCGAGCCGGCTAAAGATGATGTCGGGAGCCGTCTTCACAATGGCGTCAAGGTCCTGGTTCTTGCGCGCAAGTTCGGAATTCAACTGCTGTAACATTTCGGCCCTTTTTTCCAACTCCTCCGTTCTTTCCGCGACCCTCTGCTCCAGTTCCCGATTCAGAGACTCAAGTTGACGCGATTTCCGCCGCAATTCAGCAAATACGCTGACTTTCGCGCGCAGGAGTTCCGGAATTACCGGCACTGAAATGTAGTCCACCGCTCCACGCTCATATCCCTTTAATTGATCAAGGTCGGTCAGGTGCACGGCAGAGATAAAAATTACCGCAGTCTCCTTGCAGCGGGGATGCTGATGAATCATTTCTGCCAACTCGAATCCGTCGAGTTCCGGCATGCTCACATCCATCAGCACAATCGCAATATCATTCTTGAGCAGCTGCTCCAGCGCCTCGCGCCCGGAAGTGGCCTTAATGAGATTTTCACCCAGTTCACTCAGTATGACTTCGTAACTCAGAAGCTTGGCGGGTTGGTCATCCACCATCAAGATGTTGACTTTGCCTTTGTTGCCCATAGATTTTCCCCATCTTCTCGCAACGCCATTGTTCGGGGCGCCGCCTCGACTCAACATCGAACTACCTGTGAAGCCATACCCTGAGCGCTGAGAGCAGTTGCTCGGTATTGACCGGTTTGGCCAGATACTCGGAAGCTCCGGCTTCAAGACACTTTTCCCGATCCCCCTTCATGGCCTTGGCAGTCAGCGCAATGATGGGCAAACGCCGGAACCGCAGGTTCTGCCGGATCACCTGCATGGTTTCGTACCCATCCATTTCCGGCATCATGATGTCCATGAGGACGATTGCCACGTCCGGAGTGGACTCCAGCGTCGCAATCGCTTCCCGTCCGGTTCCTGCAGTGAGAACGCTCATGCCCCGCCGCTCCAGCACGCTGCTGAGTGCGAAAATATTCCGAATGTCGTCGTCCACCACCAGCACCTTCTTCCCCACCAACGCATCGTCGGAGCGGTGCAGACGGTCGAGCATCCTTTGTTTCTCCGCCGGAAGGTCGGCGACCACACGATGCAGAAACAATGCAGTCTCATCCAGCAGTCTCTCCGGTGACTCTACTCCTTTGACCACGACGCTGCGGGCCAACGAGTGTAGCCGCGCATCTTCTTCGGGGGACAGTTCTTTCCCGGTGAATACGACGACCGGCAAGTCGTTCAACTCCGGCGTGTCGCCCAGACGTTCCAGGACCTCGAAGCCAGTCATGTCCGGCAGGCGCAGGTCAAGCACGACACAGTCGAACGGTTGTTCCTTGATTGCGGAGAGTGCTTCGGCGCCGGTGGCAGCGATCGAAACATCGATGTCGTCATGGCCCAGCAGTTCGCGAATGCTCAGCTGCTCCGCCAGGATTGTCTTCCACAACGAGGAGATGTTTGCGGCGCGGCTTCGAGTATTCCTTGATGCGGTCCAATGCTGACTCGAGACCTTCCGTCGTAGTCGGCTTGGTTACGAAAGCGAATGCGCCACGAGTCAGCCCATGGTGCCGGTCTTCATCCAGAGTCAACATCTGCACCGGAATGTGCCTGGTAGCGGGGTCCTGTTTCAGATGGTTCAGCACCGTCCAGCCCAGCATGTCCGGAAGGAACACGTCGAGCGATACTGCCGTTGGATGGAACTCGCGGGCCAAAGCCAGCGCCTCCGCCCCGCCTACAGCCACCAGCACCTTGAATCCCTTGTCGTGCGACAGATCAACCAGAACCCGCGCGTAGTGCGGATCGTCTTCAACGATCAGCAGGACTGCATCGCCAGGCTCCAGGTTTGCCCGATCGTCCTCGATGCGCTCGATGGTCAGCTCCGCTGAGGCGGGAGACATCTGCCGAGGCAAAGGACCGGTTCTCCTTTCCGCCAGCGCAGCCGCAGGCGCGGATGGACCAACGTAGGTCTGCGGCAGATAGAGTGTGAAGGTGCTCCCCCTGCCGGGCGCGCTGCGCAACTGGATCTCTCCCCCCAACAGGCTGGCAAGCTCGCGGCTGATCGCCAGCCCCAGGCCGGTCCCGCCGTATTTGCGGCTGGTGCCTGCGTCTGCCTGCTGAAACGCCTCGAAGATAATTCTCTGCTTCTCGGAGGGAATGCCGATGCCAGTATCGGAGACCTCGAATGCCACCACGGACGCCGCGCTTCCCAGGATCGGATGGTCGCTACTCCAACCCCCCGGAGCCACCGACACAGATAGTTGGACTCCACCATGTTCGGTGAACTTGAAGGCGTTGGATAACAGGTTCTTGAGCACCTGCTGCAGACGCTTCGAGTCCGTGACCAGGCTGCGCGTGAGGTGCGGATCGGTGTGCACTTCGAAACTTAGCCGCCGGTTCTCAGCCTCATGGCGGAACGGACGGGCCACCATATCGAGCAAGCTCGCGAAGAAGACCTGCTCGGCATCTACTGAGACCGTTCCGGACTCGATCTTCGACAGGTCGAGAATGTCGCTGATCAGGTTCAGCAAATCCGTTCCGGCGCCGTGGATGGTTCGAGCAAACTCGACTTGTCTCGGGGTCAAGTTGCCGTCCGGGTTATCCGTGAGCTGCTGGCCCAGCACCAGGATGCTGTTCAGCGGCGTGCGGAGTTCGTGCGACATGTTGGCCAGGAATTCTGACTTGTACTTCGAAGTGAGAGCCAATTCTTTCGCCTTCTCTTCCAGAGCGCGCCGTGCCTGCTCAATCTCCTGGTTCTTGCGCTCGACTTCCACGTTCTGTTCGGCCAACTGCTGCGCCTTTTGCGCCAGCTGTTCGTTGGTTTGCTGCAACTCTTTCTGCTGGGTTTGAAGTTCCGTAGCCAGCTGCTGCGACTGCTTCAGCAGACCTTCGGTTTGCATGGTGGCCTCAATACTGTTGAGCACAATGCCGATGCTGGCCGTGAGTTGTTCCAGAAACGCCAGGTGCGAGGCGGTGAAGGTACTCAACGAGGCAAGCTCGATCACTGCCTTGACCCGATCCTCAAAGAGCACCGGCAGCACGATCACATTGCGCGGTACCGCTTCGAACAAACCGGAGCGGATCGGGACTGTGTTCTCCGGCAAGTTGCCGATCAACATCCGACGCTTTTCGGCGGCGCACTGTCCGACCAGGCCCTCTCCAATTTTCAAACGCCGGAGTTGCCCGTCTGGCCCGTCCGAAGCAAACGCCGAAAGCAGAACCATGCTCGCGGATTCTTCCGATTCCATCTGATAGATGACGCCCTGTTGCGCATCCACCAGCGGCGCCAACTCGGACAACAGCATTCGGCCCACACTGGCAAGATCACGCTGCCCTTGCAGCATGCCGGTAAAGCGCGCCAGGTTCGTCTTGAGCCAGTCCTGCTCGGTGTTGCGGTCCGTGGTCAGCCGCAGGTTGTCGATCATGGTGTTGATGTTGTCTTTGAGATCGGCGACCTCGCCGCTGGCTTCGACCTGAATCGATCGCGTCAGGTCGCCCTTGGTAACTGCGGTCGCAACTTCGGCGATGGCTCGGACCTGGTTGGTCAGGTTGTCCGCCAGCAGGTTCACGTTGCCCGTGAGATCTTTCCAGGTTCCCGCGGCTCCCGGCACGCTGGCCTGGCCGCCCAACCGGCCTTCCACGCCAACTTCGCGCGCGACGGTTGTTACCTGATCGGCAAAGGTGGCCAGCGTGTCCGTCATGTTGTTGATGGTCTCGGCCAATGCGGCGACTTCGCCCTTGGCATTGACCGTTAACTTCTGCGTGAGTTCTCCGTTCGCAACCGCGGTGACGACTTTGACGATTCCGCGGACCTGCTCGGTCAGGTTGGCAGCCATCACGTTGACGTTGTCGGTCAAATCTTTCCACGTCCCGGCAACGCCAGGCACTTTGGCTTGACCTCCCAGCTTGCCGTCCGTACCCACCTCACGCGCCACGCGCGTCACTTCGGCAGCGAACGCGTTGAGCTGGTCCACCATGGTGTTAATAGTGTTCTTCAGCTCAAGGATTTCGCCCTTCACGTCCACCGTAATCTTGCGTGACAGGTCGCCGCGGGCCACGGCTGTCGTGACTTCGGCGATGTTACGCACCTGACCGGTCAGGTTTCCCGCCATGGCATTCACGGAGTCGGTAAGATCTTTCCATGTGCCGGCGACGCCGGGCACGTTGGCCTGTCCGCCCAGCCGCCCTTCGCTGCCCACTTCGCGCGCCACACGCGTGACTTCGGCTGCGAACGAGCGCAACTGCTCGACCATGGTGTTCAGCGTTTCTTTCAGCTGCAAAATTTCGCCGCGCACGTCCACGGTGATCTTCTTGGAAAGGTCGCCAGTGGCAATGGCCGTGGCCACTTCGGCAATATTGCGGACCTGACCGGTCAAGTTGCTGGCCATGAAGTTGACGTTATCGGTAAGGTCTTTCCACGTTCCACCGACCCCGGGCACTTGCGCCTGGCCACCCAGCTTGCCTTCGGTTCCGACTTCGCGGGCCACGCGGGTGACCTCACCGGCGAAGGCGTTGAGCTGATCGACCATCGTGTTGATCGTGTTTTTCAGCTCGAGAATTTCTCCCTTCACGTCCACCGTGATCTTGCGCGACAGATCGCCGCGGGCCACTGCCGTCGTAACCTCAGCGATGTTGCGCACCTGGCCGGTCAGGTTGCCGGCCATGGAGTTCACGGAGTCAGTGAGATCTTTCCATGTGCCGGCCACACCTGGCACGTTGGCCTGTCCACCCAGTCTGCCTTCGGTGCCGACTTCGCGAGCTACGCGCGTGACTTCGCCAGCGAACGCGTTGAGCTGGTCAACCATCGTGTTGATGGTTTCTTTGAGCAGAAGAATTTCACCGCTGACGTTGACGGTGATCTTCTTTGACAGGTTGCCGCTGGCGATCGCCGTCGCAACCTCGGCAATGTTTCGCACCTGGCCCGTCAAATTGCTGGCCATGGAGTTGACCGAGTCGGTAAGGTCTTTCCACGTGCCAGCAACACCGGGGACTTGCGCCTGACCACCGAGCCTTCCGTCGGTGCCGACTTCGCGGGCCACGCGCGTGACTTCCGATGCAAACGCTCTCAACTGGTCCACCATGGTGTTGATGGTGTCCTTGAGTTCGAGAATTTCGCCTTTCACGTCCACCGTGATCTTGCGAGACAAGTCGCCGCGAGCCACAGCCGTAGCCACTTCGGCGATGTTGCGGACCTGGCCGGTCAAGTTACTGGCCATGAAGTTGACGTTGTCGGTGAGATCTTTCCAGGTACCGGCAACGCCAGGCACTTGCGCCTGACCACCCAGCTTGCCTTCCGTGCCGACTTCGCGGGCTACGCGGGTGACCTCGCCAGCAAACGCGTTGAGCTGGTCGACCATGGTGTTGATCGTGTTCTTGAGTTCAAGAATTTCGCCCTTCACGTCCACCGTGATCTTGCGCGACAAATCGCCGCCCGCCACAGCTGTCGTTACCTCCGCGATGTTGCGGACTTGTCCGGTCAGGTTGCCGGCCATGGAGTTCACTGAATCCGTAAGATCCTTCCAGGTACCGGCAACACCGGGCACGTTGGCCTGTCCGCCCAGCCTGCCTTCGGTTCCGACCTCGCGAGCTACGCGCGTCACTTCGCCGGCAAAACGGTTCAGCTGGTCCACCATCGTGTTCAGTGTTTCCTTGAGCTGCAAAATCTCACCGCGGACATCCACCGTGATCTTGCGTGACAGATCTCCACTGGCGATCGCTGTGGCCACCTCGGCGATGTTGCGCACTTGACCGGTTAGGTTGCTGGCCATGAAATTTACGTTGTCGGTGAGATCTTTCCAGGTGCCGCCCACGCCGGGGACCTGGGCTTGGCCGCCCAGCTTGCCCTCGGTACCAACTTCGCGGGCCACGCGGGTTACTTCGCCCGCGAAACCGTTGAGCTGGTCCACCATGGTGTTGATGGTGTCTTTGAGTTCGAGGATTTCGCCTTTCACGTCCACCGTGATCTTGCGCGACAAGTCGCCGCGCGCCACGGCGGTGGTGACTTCTGCGATGTTGCGCACTTGCGCCGTGAGGTTGCCGGCCATGGCGTTTACCGAGTCTGTCAGATCTTTCCAGGTGCCTGCCACGCCCGGAACCACAGCCTGGCCGCCCAACTTGCCGTCAGTGCCGACTTCACGCGCCACGCGCGTCACTTCCGAGGCAAACGAACGGAGCTGATCCACCATCGTGTTGATGGCTTCTTTGAGCTGCAGAATTTCGCCGCGTACATCGACCGTGATTTTGCGTGAAAGATCGCCGCTGGCCACAGCGGTCGCGACTTCGGCAATATTGCGGACCTGGCCGGTCAGGTTGCTGGCCATCGAGTTGACCGAGTCCGTCAGATCCTTCCAGGTGCCCGCTACGCCAGGCACTTGCGCCTGGCCGCCCAGTTTGCCGTCAGTGCCAACCTCTCGAGCCACGCGCGTGACCTCAGCGGTAAACACGCCGAGTTGCTGAATCATGGTGTTAACGATGTTGGCTGAACGCAGGAACTCCCCTTCCAGCGGCCGCCCGTCCACGTCGAGCCGGACAGTTTGAGTCAGATTGCCCTGCGCCACACCAGCGATCGCACGAGTAACTTCCGCGGTCGGGCGGAGCAGGTCTTCGATCAGCGTATTGATCGAGACCTCCATTTCGCCCCAGGCCCCTTTCGACTCATGAAAACGTGTGCGCTCCCGCGTTTTTCCTTCCTTGCCCACCACCTGCCCGACACGATTCAACTCGTGCGCCATTTGCTGGTTGACGGCGACGATGTCATTAAAGGTGTCCGCAATTTTGCCTGCCAGCCCTGTCCACGAACCGGGGAGCCGGACGGAAAAGTCGCCCGCGCGCATCGTCTGCAGGCATGCGAGAATTACGCCCAGATCAGGAGAAGCAGTCTCCGCGATCAGACTGGAGTGTCCGTTATTCTGGGTTGCGGGTGAAGGTGCGCGATTCGCGGTTATCGTTGTGGAACGGTCGCTCCGTTTCACGGTCGCCTCCTGACGTGAAGCAAACATCTCCCAGCTGAAATCGGTTTTGACTCGGGCTCTTCGCAATTGTTGGCTGGCAAACGCGTCGGTCAAGCCGCAGGACTTTGCCACAAGATCCTGCTACAGACGACCCTTTAGAAGGGACGCCCCGCACGCCGGTCCGCGGATACATTTGTTACCCGAAGGAGTCAAAACCAACGCGAAACTTTGTCATTGTAAACATGGAAATTCGCGCCTGACTCTACAGTATTTCCTGTAGAAATCAGAAAAGAAAGGGATTTGTGCGTACGCGGCGCGCCGTTCGCGCTAGCGTTTGTCGGAATGTCTTGTGGCGTACAAGAAGAAAGGGCCGGTTTCGGCCCATTTCTGGTGGCAGCAGTTGGATTACGGTTACTTCACGTGGATCGTCTTGCCGTCTGGATCGAGGGTTCCGTTGATTCGGACCTTCTTTCCCTCGTGTGACTTTACTAAATCCTGCCGGTCGACGTCGTAGTTCGTGCCGCTGGTGTCTTGTAACACATACTTGTCACCAGTCTTCATGATGGTTCCTGCAAAAGTCTGCACCTGGGCCTGTTGTGACTGGTTCTGAGAATCTGGAGTTGCCTGCTGTTGAGATGGTGGCGGGGCCGGCTGTGGGTCGGTCTGCTGCTGCCCATAGAGTTGTACCCCGGAGAGCCCCATACCTGCCAAGAGGCCGACTGTAACGGGGGAAATCAACGAGTAACTGCGTCTGGTCATATGCAATTCTCCTGAGAGATTTTGTATTTCTTCCAGACGATGCTGCACGTAGTCTGCCAACTTCACCCTCCTCGGTGCAAAACAACTACGACTCTATTGCAAGAGCAAGAGTTATTGCTGAACTAGATTTTGCCTGGTTATTCCGGCGGTCGAAAACACAGTGACCCCTAGAGGAAGCACTGTAGTGGTCTTGCCGGGTCACCAAGTAGCTTTGGAATTCAGCCGGGCAAACTTTTCCCGGTCGCCGTCATTGCGCTGTGGTCTGTCTACAAAAGAGTCGGGGATTCACTGTATTGCAATCCATCGGTCTCTGGGACAAAACTCGTTCACTTCACTCTGAGAGTCCGCCATGGCCCATCTGATGTTGCAGGAGCTCATCGATCGAGCTAACCACTCTTGCTATTCCACGAGAGAGCTGCACGGCGCCGGCACACGGATTGAGAGCCGGCCGCACCATCCCGAATATTACGTTCCCCGCATTACCAGACTCGTTGCAGGCTTATTGTTTGGCGCATTCCGCGGCGGCGGCCAGGTAACGACGGTGCAGGCTGCGAATGGTCCGTACTCGAAGATGGTATTCCGCTAGTGGCAGAAATGGCATGACGGTTTCGATCGCGGGAGTCGTCATACAAAAATGCGAAGCCGATCTCTCAAGGATTGAAACACTACCCGGTTAGCCCGAATCCGCCGCCCGCTGTCATCCGTTCTCTGTTCAGAGGAGAGGAGCGGCTGCGTGGAAATCGAGCCACGCACACTGATCCGTACATGATCTTTCTCGCGATTATTGAGGCTAATACCCGATAGCGACGGACGGTTCGACGGAGCAAACTAGCGACATTACTAGATAGATTAATAAGTAGATTGACCTCAACTGGGGGAGGGACGACGCTTAACCGAGTGTCGCCCCTCGTTTCTAGTCGATGCAATCTTTCTGCCGGATCGAATACGTACGGAGTTGCGACCTTAAGGTTGGGGACTCCTTGGAGTCAGCCCAGGTTTGCTCCCTCAGAGTTCGCGGAGTGAGTACTGTTCCATGCACGGTGATCGATAAACGTCAGTAGAGTGACTTACGGTGTTTACCCGATTGCAGAATCGTCAAAAAAGAATAGATTTGTCTCACCTGGTTGAAATCTGGTCTATGTGACATCTGTTCTCATCGTCGATGACAGCCTCCTCATACGTCGCCTCTTGAGGTCGGAGTTAACGGAGTCAGAATGGATCGTTTGCCAGGAGGCGGAAAACGGACGCGACGGAGTTGCGATGGCCCAGGAATTCCGTCCGGATGTCGTCATCCTTGATCTCGCAATGCCTGAAATGAATGGACTTGAGGCGGCCCGCGTGCTCAAGCAGCTGATGCCTGAGGTCCCACTCTTGATGTTCACTACCCATGTCGTGCCTGGTCTTGAAAAGGAAGCAATTGCATCCGGCTTCCGAGAAGTCATCTCGAAATCCGATGGTCCGCCTGCCGTCATCAAGGCTATTCGTACTCTTCTGGCCGCGTAAGGAAGTCGATCTCGTTCTTGCTTAGTTGACTCACGATCCCAGCCAGGCTCGTCAATGTGATTCCCCCCTCGGACAGGTCGGTACTAGACGGCTAATTTGAATGGGGCAGTGCGTAGCTGCCAACGGGCTGAGGGCGGGCGCGCAGAGCTCCCCGAATTGTGTTTCGGGTCTGCTCCAACTCCTGGCCGACCAGTTCGAGGCGCGGCGGGCGCACCCGGGCGTTGCCCATGCCGACTTCGACCTGCACCATTTTAATGAGCTGCACGAAGTTCGGTACGGTATCCATTCGCAGCAAGGGCAGAAACCAGCGATAGATTTCGAATGCTTTGTCGCTGTCGCCGTTCATGCCAGACTTCAGGAGGTCGACAGACTCACGCGGCAGGGCATTGGCAAGGCCTGCGATCCATCCTGTGGCTCCGACACCGATGGCCTCGAGCACGGCGTCATCTACGCCCACGGAAATCTCCAGCCGCCGGCCGACCAGGGCGCGGATCGCCGATACCCTGCGGACATCCATGCTCGACTCTTTCACCGCCCGGAAGTTCTCATGTTCATCCGCCAGTTCGCGAATCTGCTCGGGAAGAAAGTCGGTCCCGTAAGCTACCGGGTTGTTGTAAAGCATGCAGGATAATGGAGTGGCGCGGAACACGGTTGCGACGTGCGCCTTCATTTCACGCCAGTCGCCCTGGTAGACATAAGGAGGCAGCACCATCAGACCGTCGCAGCCTTGATCAGCGGCGGCTTTGGCCAGCGCCACTGCCTCCGACGTGGTCAATGCCGAAATAGCAGAGACCAACGATCCACGGCCGCGCGTGGCGGCTACGCAAGTTCGCAGGATCTCCAGTTTCTCGTCGAATAAGAGAGTGGCGCCTTCACCCAGTGACCCGAGTGCGACGATGCCGCAGCAGCCGTTATCAAGCAGCCACTGGCAGTGGCGGGCCATAAACCCGTAATCGACGCGCAGGTCTTCCGTGAAGCACGTTGTAATTGCCGGCATCACGCCTTTCCAATTCATCCGTGTCCTCCTGTAACTTCCTGGTACACCGGTTCCGAAACGCCGGCCGTGACAGCGAAGCTTTCCATGCGGACCGGGAAGATCGGTGGTCGAACCGAATCCGGATTCCAGTTGAAGAGAAATTGAGTGGCCGGACCGCACACCCGGCCCTGGCACGCTCCCATGCCGCAACGGGTTTGCAGTTTGGCGGCCCGCCAAGAACTACACTGGCTCAGACGCGAGTAAGGGACATCCTCGCAACGGCACACGATGGTTTCGGGAGACGCGAGACGTTGGAGTTCTGTCCGCAGCTGGAATGCCCTGTCGAGGGCCTGCGCAAACGCCCGTCGTTTCTTCCGCTCGCCGAAGAGTGAACGGGCCTCATCGGCGCGTCCCCCGGCTGCAAGACCTGCGATCTGGCCCTCAACCAGCGCCAGCTCAATGCCGCCAATACCAGTCGGCTCGCCGGCACAGAATACCTCCGGTAGCGTGGTTCGCTGAAAATCGTCGACGCGCACGTATCCGTTTTCGATCTCGCAGCCCAGCAATGACGGCAGCTCGGTAGCGGGAACCAGGTGGAACCCGCATGCCAGGTAGTCGCACGCGATGGTTTCGGATGTACCTTCCCGGGAGATCGTCACGCTCTCCAGTACTTGCTCGCCCTGCGCGGCGACTGGCCAGCTGTTTGTCGCAAACGGAACTCCCGCCAATGCTTTCTTGAGTCGCAAGCCCTGAACCATCTTGCCGGGTTGACGCAAAAGCGCCACGCCGAAGCGGGCCAACGAACTCCGGGACGCCTGATCACAAATCATCAGGAGTTCGGCGCCATGTTCCCGCAAGTATGCCGCGACCGCGAGCAGCAAGGGCCCGGTGCCCGCAACCACCACTCGCTTCCCGTGAACCGGCAGCCCGCTCTTCACCATGGCTTGCAGCCCGCCAGCTCCCATCACGTTGGGCAGAGTCCATCCCGGAAACGGCAAAAATCGTTCCCGCGCTCCCGTCGCCATAATCAGCTTGTCGTAGCGCAGTTCGTGGATGTCGTCCACTCCCTCCGCCAGCAGTACGCCCACCTGCGGCTGGTGAAAGACGCGCAACCCGCACAACTCCGTGACCTTGGCGGCTCGCAGCCGTTCCGTCCATCGAACCGCCTCCGGCATCGACCCTTCCGTGGCGCGCCGCCAGATTTGGCCGCCGAGCAATAAATTGTCGTCGACGATGGCAACTCGGGCATCGCACTCCGCGGCGCGCGCGGCGGCAGTCACACCCGCCGGCCCTCCGCCTATCACAAGAACGTCGAATCGTTGTCGTGATCCCCTACCCATCGGTTCTCACTTCCATCCCCGGCTCGCACAGAATCTGGCAACTACGACAGTGCGGTTTCCCATCAATGATCACGCGACATTCGAAGCAAATCCCCATACCACAAACCGGTCCACGCGGTTGCCCACTGACGGATGTTCGGCATGCTTGCCCGGCCAGTATTACCGCGACGGCCACAGTCGCTTGCGACGCCACCTCCACCGCCACGCCGTTTACCGTCACGGTCAGCAGGTTAGACATGCGCATGCTCCCTCGACACTCGCGAAGGCAAGTAGGGCTCGATCGGAATCTCCGGCTTCGCGCCCGTTACCTGATCCACCAGGATCCGCGCTGTCCCAAGAGAAGTTGTAATTCCCAAACCCTCGTGTCCAGTTGCCAGAAACAGAGATTTGTCGGCCGACCATGGGCCGATCAAGGGCAGCTTGTCCGGAGTCGCCGCCCGGAAACCGGTCCACGAGCGCACAGTCGACATTGCCCGCAATCCGGGCATGTACTCCTGCGCGCGCCGCAACATCCAGACCAACATGGCGTGATCCACTTCTTTGTGCTCCGCTCCGTATTGCCGGGAGGATCCAATCAGGACCTGGCCGGTTCGCCGCGGCTGCACGTTGAAAGCCACCGAATCGCTGGTCACCGAGTGTGCACTCTTCAGATAACCCAACTCCACCAGTTGATGTCGCAAAAATCCCGGGTAACGATCGGTGATGACGAGATGACCCTTCCGCCTCTTGATCTCGAGTCCCGACGTAAGGTCCGGAGAGCCGGTGCCAGCAGCATTCACAATGAATTCCGCCCGAATCTCCAGCCCGTCGTTCAGAGCGATGCGTCCTTGCCCCAGATGTGCGACCGAACATCCTAGCCGAACCTGTGCTCCATGCTGCTGAGCCCGTTCCAAAAGGAATCGGGCCGCGCAGGGCGGATATAACACGCCGTCCTCCGGAACCAGCAGGCCGCCCGCCATTCCCGGGCGCAGGTTAGGTTCGAAATTTCGCAGCGTCGCAGCGTCCAGCGCTTGGGTGGCGACGCCTCGCTCACGACAATGATCGTGCTTGCGGCGTACTTCTGTCATCTCTTCTTCGTCGCTCGCGACCCAGATCGTGCCGCATTGGTCGTACTCGACATCGTCGGGCAATTCACGGCGCAGCTCCTGCCACAAATGTTGGGAGTACCGGGTCAAGGCAAACTGGGCCTCCGAGTCGTCCATCACAACGATGTGGCCCATGCCGGCCGCAGTGGCTCCAGAACCAACTGTGTCCCGATCGACCACGACCACACGCAGACCTCGGCGTGCGAATTCATCCGCGCAGGCTGCACCGACGATACCGGCGCCGACGATAGCAACGTCATACGTGGCATCGCTCATGGCCGAATCCCCACGCAAAACGGATCGCGGGGATCGAGCACCAGTTCACTCTCCGCCTGCACATACGCGGCTCCCTTGATGCTGGGATAAATTTTGCCCTCGCGTACTGTGACGCATCCCTCAAATACACTTCCCACGATGCTTTCTTGCCGCCAGGTTTGACCTTCGCGAAGTTTGCCGTCGCGATAAAGACACGCCAGCTTGGCGCTGGTCCCGGTACCACAGGGCGACCGATCATAGGCTTTGCCGGGACAGAGCACAAAATTCTGGCTGTCGACCCCAGGTTTGGCGGAAGGTGCAAAGAGCTCGATGTGATCGATCTCCTTGCCCTCATCCCCGGTGATGCCGTGAGCCGAAAGCGCTTGCCGGATGGCCCAGGTAAAATCCGTAAGCTCATCAATGTTAGTGAGTGTCAACTTCATGGCGTGGTCATGAACCAGAAAAAACCAGTTTCCGCCCCAAGCCACGTCACCATGCACCGTGCCATAACCGGGCACTTCCACGACGACATTCGCAGCCTTCCGATAGCTTGCGACATTGTTTACCGTCACCTCGCCGCTGGGGTGCAGGACCGCCCCGACGACGCCCACCGGTGTCTCGACCCGGTGTTCGCCCGGACCGAGGCGCCCCATATAGGCCAAAGTAACAACCAAACCGATCGTGCCGTGCCCGCACATTCCCAAATACCCGACGTTATTGAAAAAGATAACGCCCGCCGCGCAAGCCTGATCGACCGGTTCGCACAGCAATGCGCCCACTACAACGTCCGATCCCCGAGGTTCGTTTACAATCGCGGAGCGGAAAGTATCGTATTGATTGCGAAAGACTTCCAGCCTTACCGCCAGGGGCCCTGTCCCCAGGTCGGGGCCGCCACTGACAACCAGACGTGTGGGCTCACCCCCAGTGTGGGAGTCGATCACCCCGACCCGCCGTTCAACCCGCGTCGTCAACCGGTTCCGCTCTTCCTTATATATGTGGAGGGCGTTGGATTATGCCCGACACCTTGTGTCTTCGGTATCTGGCATGTGGCAAGCGTTGTGATTTTATGGATACAATATGCAATCGTCAAACGCAAATCTCGGCATCGGACAGGGGCTGCCTGGCTAGAACACCCTAGGTTATCTTCCCTGTCAGCAGTTGGATGACAATGGTCGACAGCGTGATGGCCTCGATCCTCCCGGCTGTGGATGGCAAGAGCCCACCACCAGATTTGCTCCGGAGCCAATACTGACAGGGCTGTCTCGAATACTCGATGCGTTATACTGAACAACATTGGCTGCTCTAAGCTATAGAAATCGAAAGCACGCAGGATGAGCCTTGGTCGAGCTCCAACCTCGGACCTAGCGATTATCCGCAAATCGCTTACTTCCGCCGTAGCTGACAGGTTACGCGACCAGATCATCCGAGGCGAATTTTCTGAAGGCACCCAGATCCGCCAGGACGCAATCGCTGCTCGATATCACGTCAGTCGAATCCCGGTCCGTGAAGCTCTGCGCCAGCTCGATGCCGAAGGCCTGATTGCCATTGTTCCCAATCGTGGAGCAGTTGTGCCCGCTCTTTCGCCCGAGGACATTGAGGAACTCTTCGCGATTCGCGCCCTGCTCGAACCCGAGGTGCTCAAGCAGTCGATTCCTCATCTAACCGAAGAAGACTTGTCGCAGGCAGAAACAATCTTGCGCCGCTACGTGAGTGACTTGAACCGGGAGGATCACGTCTCGGGCTGGGGCCGGCTGAACTGGGAGTTTCACTCCACCCTCTATTCCCGCTCCAATCAGGCGCGCTTTATGGCCATCATCCGTAATGTGAACTACAGCGGCGAGCGCTATACGCGCCTGCAGTTGTATTTGACCCACGGAATGAAACGCGCCAACGAGGAACATCAGCAGATTCTGAAGCTGTGCCGGAAACGCGATGTCACCGCCGCTTGCAACCTGTTGCGCCAGCATATCCAGTACGCCGGACAATCCCTCAAGGAAGTGTTGCAAGAGGGTCGTGCCCACTCTCCATTGCCTGCAAAAGAGAAGCCGCAGCGCACCAAGGCTCAATGAGAGCCTCACAGTATTCGCAGCTCACTGCGGTCAGGCCTGGCATGGGAAACTTTCCCCTGTTTAGCGTCGCCTGCCCGCCTGCGAAAACAAGCATCGCATGAGCCGCTCCATAGCTCCAGCCGAGGTCCCGTAGATCCCGACCCGGGTAGCATGCATGACGGACCGCCGCAGCTTGGTGGCCGCCGCTGCGTCATGCCGTTGCGCCCATCCGGTTCCGGGATATACTTTCGGGCCGATCGTTAGGGAGGCCAAAGGCGACATGGAGACAACCAAGCGAGCCTGGGTTGCGGCCACCCTCGACACCAAGAGCGACGAAGCCAACTACGTATGTACTCTGCTCGAAGCCGCCGGAGTACCCGTAGCATTGGCAGATCTCTCCACGTCGGGCAGTTCAGTCCCTGCAGCGGCGCGGATACATTTTTCGCCAGAAGACATCGCTGCCCACCACCCACAATCCCGGAGCGCGGTATTCACCGGCGATCGGGGTACTGCAATTGCTGCAATGAGCGATGCATTCGAGCGTTTCGTAAAGAGTCGCGATGACATTGGCGGCATGCTGGGCCTGGGCGGGTCCGGCGGCACAGCTTTGATCACACGTGCCATGCGAGCCCTGCCCTCCGGTGTGCCCAAGCTGATGGTTTCGACGATGGCCTCGGGTAATGTTTCCGCGTACGTCGGTGCCTGTGATATCACGATGGCCTATTCCGTGACTGACATGACAGGCCTGAACCGGATCTCCCGTCGCGTCCTGGGTAACGCAGCCCACGCGGTCGCGGGCATGATGCTGCACTCTGTCCCGGAGGCAAGGGAAGATCGCGCCGCCATCGGGCTCACCATGTTCGGTGTGACCACAGCCTGCGTTCATCAGATCTCCCGGCTGCTCGCTGACCGCTTCGACTCCATCGTCTTTCACGCCACCGGCACCGGCGGCCAGTCAATGGAAAAGCTGCTGGAAGATGGCTATCTTGGCGGCGTACTCGACATTACTACTACTGAGGTGTGCGATCACTTGTTCGGCGGCGTGCTAGCCTGCACCGACGACCGCTTTGGTGCTGTCGCTCGCACTCAGACTCCCTATGTCGGTTCCTGCGGGGCCCTCGACATGGTGAATTTCGGGGCGCCAGAGACCGTGCCCGAAAGCTATCGGGGACGGAAGTTTTATCGGCACAACCCGCAGATCACGCTGATGAGGACTACGATCGATGAAAATATTCGCCAGGCTCGGTGGATTGCCGAGCGGCTCAATCAGTGTGAAGGGGAAGTGAGGTTTCTGTTGCCCACAGGCGGAGTTTCGGCGCTAGATGCGCCGGGACAACCCTTCTGGGACCCAGCTGCAGATGCGGCATTGTTTGAGACGCTGACCGGCGAGCTGAAGCAGACGAACCGAAGGAAACTGCGGCAGATTCCGCATCACATCAATGATCCCCAGTTCGCACAGGCGGCGGTCGAAGAATTCCTAGCGATTGCCCAGACGAACTCTCTCTTGAGGAAATAATGCATGCCCCCCTTTGCGCGTGAGGAATTGTTGGCGAAGTATCGGGAAATGGTTCGACGCCGGCAGCCGATTATCGGCGGCGGAGCCGGCACCGGGTTGTCGGCCAAATGCCAAGAAGCTGCTGGCATTGACCTGATTGTGATCTATAACTCTGGCCGCTACCGCATGGCAGGCCGGGGTTCGCTGTCCGGACTGTTGGCTTACGGCAATGCCAACGACATCGTGATGGAAATGGCTAAGGAAGTCTTACCGGTAGTCAAGAAAACGCCGGTGCTCGCTGGAGTAAATGGCACCGACCCCTTTTGCCAGTTCGACAACTTCCTCGACAGCGTCGCTGCTATTGGCTTTTCTGGCGTGCAAAACTTTCCCACCGTTGGATTGATCGACGGAGCCTTCCGCCAGAATCTGGAAGAAACCGGAATGAGCTACGCGCTCGAGGTTGAGATGATCCGCTTGGCTCACGAAAAGGACCTCCTCACGACACCATATGTTTTCGATCCGTCACAAGCGGCCACCATGGCGAAGGCCGGCGCGGACATCCTCGTCGCTCACATGGGCCTCACCACCGGCGGCACGGTTGGCGCAGAAACCGCACTGGCGCTTGAAACCTGCGCTGGCCGGATCGATGCCATCGCCGCGGCCGCGCTCGACATTCGCTCCGATATCATCGTGCTTTGTCATGGAGGCCCGATCGCGGAGCCCGCCGACGCCGCTCTCGTGCTCAGCGAGACTCGCCATTGTCATGGCTTTTATGGTGCGAGTTCCATCGAGCGACTCCCCACCGAAAAGGCCATCACGAAGCAAACCCAGGATTTCAAGCGAATCAGCCTTTAACACCGGAGGAAAAATGCCGAACACGGTTTACGTTAGCGCGGTGATCGATGCGCCTGTTGAAGAGGTATGGAAGATCATGCGTGACTACAATGGTATGCCTTCGTATCATCCCGGAATCAAACACAGCCTGATCGAAGATGGCCGGCCGAGCGATCAGGTCGGCTGCGTGCGTCGTCTCACGCTGGCGGAGGGTTTTGTGCGGGAAGTTCTGCTCGGCATGGACGACCGGAATTACACCTTCACCTACGAAATAGTGGAAGGCACTCTGCCGGTTCGTGGCTACGTGGCGGGCGTCCGCCTTCATCCCGTTACCCAGGGCAACCTCACGTTCGCGGAATGGTGGGCCGATTTCGAAGTAGTGGGAGCCGACAGCGACGCCGTGGTTACGCGGATCGGAAACAACGTCTTCGCCGCCGGCTTTAGCGCGGTCGCAGCGAAACTGGCTGAAGAACATTCCTAGTTGCTACTCGGGCCAGGGATCCTGCGATTGGTTTCTGAGCAAGACGTGCGAGAGAGCGGCGTTCCCATCATCGACGCAACTCTTGGCTCAGCATCCCGCGGGCCGCCGGACTGCTTCCAGATGATCGTCGAAGGAAGCGACGGGCGGAGAGGCCTCGGGATCGTCGATTTTAGCGCTGAAACGAGCCAGATCTTCGACCTTCGCGGACGCATGTCCCTGGTCAACTGCGCCGCCAAATCCAGCCGCTCTCGTGTGCTTCGGAGGGTCGGGAGCGGATTTCGAAGGGTTGGGCATGCCCGCCAGCGACCACATACCCGGCTGCTATTCCGCAGGGTCGTAGTTCAGGTTCTGGCCGAGCCATCGCTCGACTTCTGCCACGCTCATCCCCTTGCGTTGGCTATAGTCGGCGACCTGGTCGCGGTCGATCTTGCCGAGACTGAAATATCGCGATTCGGGATGGGCGAAGTAGAGTCCGCTCACGCTCGAGCCGGGCCACATCGCAAACGACTCTGTAATCAGCATTCCGGTGTTGGCCTGCACATCGAGCAAACGCCAGAGCGGGCCCTTCTCGGTGTGATCCGGGCACGCCGGATAGCCCGCTGCCGGCCTGATCCCGCGATATTTCTCCTGGATGAGATCCGCGTTGCTCAGACCTTCCTCACAACCGTAACCCCATTCACACCGCACTCGCTTGTGCAGGCATTCGGCGAAAGCTTCAGCCAGGCGATCGGCGATGGCCTCCGCCATGATCGCGTTGTAGTCGTCGTTCTCGGACCTGAACCGGTCGCACAGTTCCTTCAGGCCGATCCCGCTGGTTACTGCGAACGCGCCGATGTGATCGGGCAGTCCGGTTTCTTTCGGCGCGATGAAGTCGGAGAGCGACCGGCACGGCTCGCTGCCTTCTTTATTCGATTGCTGGCGAAGGAAGTGGAATCGTTCGAGCACCTTTTCGCGTGTGCCGTCCGTGTACAGTTCGACATCGTCGCCCACGGCGCTGGCGGGAAACAAGCCGTATACGCCACGCGCCGTGATCAGGTTCTTCTCAATGATGGTATCCAGCAGAGCATTGGCTTCGGCGAAGATCTGGCGCGCCTGCGCGCCTTGCCCCTCGTGCTCGAGAATGCGGGGATAAACGCCCTTCAGCCCCCAGGTGTGGAAGAACGGCGACCAGTCGATGAAGTCGCGCAGCGTGGCCAGCGGAAAGTTGTCCAGCACGCGCACACCGGTAAACGAGGGTACGGGCAGGTCTTCGGCACGCCACTGAATCGGAGTCCGCCTCGCGCGGGCAGCCTCAAGCGAGACGACCGTCAGGCGCGGCGCGGAGTGGGCCTTGCGGAGCGCTTCGTAGTCGGCACGATGCTGCGCCACGAACGCCGGCTTGCCCTCGTCACTCAGAAGGCTGGTCGTCACCGGCACCGCCCGGCTGGCATCCAGCACGTGGACCACTGGCTCGCTGTAGTGCGGCGCAATCTTGACGGCCGTGTGGGCGCGGCTCGTGGTTGCCCCACCGATGAGCAGCGGCAGCTTGAAGCCCTGACGCTCCATCTCGCGGGCCACATGCACCATCTCGTCGAGAGACGGCGTGATCAGGCCGCTGAGTCCGATCATGTCCGCCTTCTCCGCCTTGGCGCGTTCGAGGATCTTTTCGCACGGGACCATCACGCCCATGTCGATCACTTCGTAGTTATTGCAGGCGAGCACGACGCCGACGATGTTCTTGCCAATGTCGTGAACGTCACCCTTGACCGTCGCGAGCACGATTTTTCCCTGCGCCTTGACCACCTGGCCCGACGCAGCCATCGCAACTTTCTCGGCTTCCATGAACGGCGTCAGGTGGGCCACCGCCTTCTTCATCACGCGGGCAGACTTCACCACCTGCGGCAGGAACATCTTGCCGGATCCGAACAGATCACCGACCACGCTCATGCCGTCCATGAGCGGGCCTTCAATCACCAATAGAGGACGACCCAGCTTGACGCGGGCTTCCTCGGCGTCAGCTTCGATGTAGGTGTCGATCCCCTTGACCAGCGCGTGAGAAAGACGCTCCTCGACCGTGCCGTTGCGCCATTCTTCGGCCTTCTTTTCACTCGCGACCGTGCCCTCGCCCTTGAGCGATTCGCCGTGCTCCACCAGGCGCTCGGTCGCGTCGGGACGGCGGTTCAGCAGCACGTCCTCGACCAGCACCTTCAGCTCAGGCTCGATCTCCTCGTACACCTCGAGCATTCCGGCATTCACGATGCCCATGTCCATGCCCGCCGCGATGGCGTGATAGAGAAACGCGGAGTGCATGGCTTCGCGAACTTTGTTGTTGCCGCGGAAGCTGAACGAAATGTTCGAGACGCCGCCGCTGACCTTCGCGTGCGGCAGATTGGCCTTGATCCAGCGCGTGGCGTTGATGAAGTCAACCGCGTAGTTGTTGTGCTCCTCCATGCCGGTGGCAACGGTGAGGATATTGGGATCGAAGATGATGTCTTCGGGCGGAAAACCGACTTCGTCGACCAGTATCCGGTAGGCGCGCTCGCAGACGCGGATCTTGTCCTCGTAAGTCGCGGCCTGACCCTGCTCGTCGAAGGCCATCACCACCACCGCCGCGCCGTATTTCAGAACTTTGGCGGCGTTCTGGCGAAACTTTTCTTCGCCTTCTTTCAGCGATATCGAATTGACGATGCCCTTGCCCTGCAGGCACTTCAGCCCAGCCTCGATGACCTCCCATTTCGAGGAGTCCACCATGAAGGGCACCTTGGCGACTTCAGGCTCGCTCCCCAGCAACTGCAGGAAGCGTGTCATCGCCACGACGCCGTCGATCATGCCCTCGTCCATGCAGATGTCGAGGACATTCGCCCCATTCTCGACTTGCTGCCGGGCGACGCTTACCGCTTCTTCATATTTGCCCTGCTTGATCAGCTTCGCGAACTTCGGCGAACCGGCCACATTGGTCCGCTCGCCGATCATGATGTAGACGCCGGGCTGCTGGGTAAACGGCTGCGATCCCGAGAGACGGAGCGGCTTCGTCTCGTTGACCGCGGGGTCCTCGGGCGCGCTCATGGTATCGGACACGCTCACGCTCGACTCTCAATCTCGCTCGGGCGTGCGTAGGATCCCATCAATTAGCGTCGTCCCCCACTTTCGCGGAGGCTTGCCTTCGAGCGCCTTCGCGATCGCTGCGATGTGCTCGGGCGTGTTGCCGCAGCAGCCACCGGCAATGTTGATCAGCCCTCCCCTTGCGAAGTCGCCCAGATAACGGGCCATATCTTTCGGGCCCAGATCGAACCCGGTTTCCGACAGAGGATTCGGCAAACCGGCATTCGGGTAGCACGAGATCGCCACGTCCGCCTTCTCCGAGAGCTCCTCCAGGAACGGATACATCAAATCGGGACCGAGAGAGCAGTTGAGCCCCACCGACAGCGGCTTCACGTGCGCACCGCGTTCCAGAATGCCTCGGTGGTCTGCGCGGAGATCAGCGTCTCACCGCCACGTCCCACCGCCGCCGAGATCATCACCGGCAGCTCCTTGCCGTCCTGCATCGAACACCTCGCGGATGGCGACCAGCGCCGCTTTGGCGTTCAGCGAATCGAAAATCGTCTCGACCAGCAGCAGGTCAACGCCGCCGGCCATGAGAGCGCGCACCTGCTGAGCGTAAGCGGTTTTGACCTGATCGAACGTGACCACCCGAAAGCCCGGATCGTCGGCGTCGGGCGAGTTCGAGAGAGACACGGTCAGCGGCCCGATCGCCCCCGCCACAAACCGTTGACGCGAGGTTGCGGTCCCGACACGATCGGCCCATTCACGGCACTGCCGCGCCGATTGCTCGTTGATGTCCCAAGCCAGGGTGCCGAGAAACGGATCGTCGATGACCTTCTGGTAGAACGCGGGATCCTTTCGGCCGCCACGCTCCCGCGGATCCTCGACAAAGAATTCGCTCTGGGTAATGCTGGTTGCGCCGAAGGTGTTGGTCTCGATGATGTCCGCCCCGGCTTCCAGAAAGCGGCGATGGATGTCGCCGATCATCTCTGGCTTGGTCAGCGAGAAGAGGTCACCGTTGTTCAGCAGGCTCTTCGTCGAGTCCTTGAAGCGGTCCCCACGGATGTCCGCTTCGGTCATGCCATAGCGTGCGGATGGTCGTGCCCATCGCTCCGTCGATGATGGCAATACGATTTTCGAGGATCTTTTCCAGCGGATGTGTGTTGAATTTAGTCATGTCTCCTGATGGTCTGTGCGTCTTCGCTTCAACTATAAACTTGCGACATTTCCGCAAAGTACGCCCTCTTTATTATAGCGATTGGTAGGACATCCAAGCTGCCATCCATGGGATCACAGAAGTAATCGTGATAGCGTAGAAGCTGTCTCGGGGCCCAAAAGCCCTGAAGGCAAAGGTTTGCGATCAAGCCTTGACGGCGAGACTTCCCAGAGAGTTGCAAAGCGTGCAATCCACAGCTATTAGATCTCAAATCAGCCGAATGCCGTTCGTCGCGGCGGGCGCGGTCACAGGCATCGGCAGTTTGCCTTTTACGTCTGCTACGTCGGCAATTCGGTCGGTTGCCAAATTTTCGCCGGAAGTTCCCTTTTGGCCTCAGCTTCCTCAACTCTCAGAGCGGGAGGGTATCGTCGGCCAAGGCCTCGCTATTGTGGAAGACCTTGTTGAGCCTCGCAACGAAGGCTACGGTTATCAGGTGAAAGATGGCCAGCTCAATTCGGTGCTCGAGATCCTCCATCGGAGTAGGGGCGAGTTGACGTTAGCCAACGCGGCTGGATTCGGTGCCTTCGAAGAAGCGTTGTCATCCGGTCTCTTCAGTTCTGCGATCGCCGTCAAAGGGCAGATTGAGGGCCCGATCACCTTGTCGGCGTATCTGTTCCACAAGGGCCGGCCCTTCCTGTCCGATCCGGCACTTTTTGCAGCTATCGCATTTCATGTCTCGCAGATCATCGCCTGGCAGATTGATCGCCTGAAGTCTGCCGGCTTACCTGTACTGCTGTTTGTTGATGAACCAGCATTGTGCCTGGACGCACCGGTCGCGAATGCTGTCTCAGAGGAGCAGCGACTGAACGCATTGGCTGCCACACTAGAGGACGCTCGATTTCGAGGAGCCTACGCCGGATTGCACTGCTGCGCAGCGCGTCCGTTCGAACGCATGTGCCGCGCAAAGCCCGATATCATTTCGTTCGATGCCCACGAGGGACTCGACTTGTTTTTTGCTGATTGGCATGCGCTGGACTTCATACAAAAGGGTGGAACGGTTGCCTATGGAATAGTACCGACACGGCCGGGAGTGAACGCCGTCGATTCAGCGAGCATCTTTATTCGCTGGCTGAAAGCCGCATCCCGGGCTGGTGATCCCCAGAAATTTGCCCAGCGCGCGATGATCACCGCAACCTGCGGACTTGGAATGCTCGATACGTCAGCTGTTGCAGAGTCATTCAGCGTCGCGCACAGCATAAGCAAACTGATCAGATCGTTAGCTGGTTCGCCAGAACAATAACACCTTCAGGATAAATAATCGTCTAGATAGACTGCGAGGGGAGTTCTGAAGGCTCGAAACGGGATCACTCAGGCTGGCAATCCAAAGAAGCGGATTACCGGCCTTCGTCAAGGAGCGACTTTCAGCTCGCTCCCAAAACTGCCGTTCGTGCATATCGTGACTTCAAGGAAGTATTCGGAAATAAGGACTTGCCTCAGACTGCTAAGGCAATGTTGAACTCAATCAGCAATTCAAAAGGCAGGGCCACACCGCACGACCTCCGAATCGATCAGTCAAGATTTAGGATACGCGGTGCCTGCCGCAGTTCGATCTGACGGCCTCGGAATGGAAATTGCGAGGATCTGGCCGAGATCAAGAGAGCTGATCGTGTCGCAAGAAAGCCGCGAACAATTGAGGATTGGATAGAGCGCTGTAGCTGCTGTCGCACCTCTTCAGTCCTTCCGTGAACTTGATTGACAGGCCGAAGCCCGGGACGCCCGCCGTTCTGAGTTTTGTCTTCGCGCCATAACAACAAGCAAGCGTCGGACGGAGTTACATCCGTAATCTTTACCCAACCTGAGTACCCAATACAATCCAAAGGTAAGGGCCGGAGCGCTCTGGCACCTCGTAAAGTCTAAGAGGGCGCATCTTGAATACTGGTTGTTCCCGTTTTGGCCTCGCTCAGACAGTCACGGGTACCTTTATGAAATGTCGAGTTATCGCGGTCCTAGGCACCCGTCCGGAAGCAATCAAGCTGGCATTGGTGATTCACGAATTGCGGCGCCGTTCCGAAGATTTTGAGACGGCGGTAGTGCATACCGGCCAGCATCGGACGATGCTCGACCATGTCCTCCAGTATTTCAAAATCAAGCCCGATTTCGACCTGGATGTCATGCGTCCTAACCAGACGCTCAACTCTCTTACCGCGCGCGTGTTGGACACGGTCGAAAATGCATGCCACCGTTTTGAGCCCAACATGGTGTTAGTCCAGGGCGACACGACGACCGCCTTTGCTTCGGCTCTCGCCGCTTACTATTGCAGGATTTCCGTTGGTCACATCGAAGCGGGTCTGCGGAGTCATGATATTTACAATCCGTTCCCCGAAGAAGCCAACCGCAGACTGGCTGCGGTACTGACCGAGATTCACTTTCCACCGACGGTCCTGGCCCACGACAATCTGGTGGCCGAGGGCGTCTCGCCAGACAAGATTGTGATCACTGGCAACACCGTTATCGATACCCTGCGCGCGCTCAGCCAGCTGCCTCATTCCTGGGACAACACGCCTCTGGCCGGCATACCCACGGAGGGTTATCGCCTGGTTCTGGTGACCTCTCATCGCCGCGAGTCCTGGGGCAAAGACCAGGAGAATATGTGCCTGGCCCTCAAAGATCTGGTCAAACAGAATGCTGACATTCGCGTGGTCTATCCCGTTCACATGAATCCGAATGTTCGCGGCACAGTCAACGCCTTGCTGGAAAACACGGATCGGATCCATCTGACAGAGCCGCTGGACTACATCACGTTTGTCAGCTTGCTGCGGCGCTGTTTTCTGGTGCTAACTGACTCCGGTGGAGTGCAGGAAGAGGCGCCTACTTTTGGCAAGCCTGTGCTGGTGCTGCGCAACCTTACCGAGCGGCCAGAGGCCTCGCAGTTCGGCATGGCCAAGATTATTGGGATGTCTCGTGAGGGCATCGTCAACGAAACGAACCGGTTGCTGAACGATGTGGATGCTTATCAGGACATGTCGGAGGGCAGCAACCCATACGGTGACGGGCATAGCTCGCAACGAATCGTGGAAGCCATATGCCGTTGGCATCAGAAGAAAACACCACTGTTGGCGCCTGACAAACAATTCAAGCTACCGGCCAGACCAATTCCCCGTCGGCGGAAAAGTGACCTCTCGGAAAAAGCTGGAAAAGCGGCCGCCGCAGGTAAGGAGTGACGGCTCACACCCTGCCTTGCCGTCATAGTTGCACGCCATGATTTATGTTCTCTACTTCATCGTTTTCGTGATCTGCGTCTACACCGCCCGTCACTACTGGTTCACTCTGAACCGGCTATTCGGTTTCCAGCGGCATCCCTACATCGACATTGACACCGCATTCTGGCCACTGGTGACCGTACTCGTAGCCGCTCACAACGAGGAGAAGGTCATCTCCAACATTCTTAGCGCCTTGATGACCGTGAAATACCCCGAGGGGCGAATGCTGGTGATTCCGGTAAATGACCGCTCAACCGACGGAACACGGGCGATCATCGACGACTTTGTAGAACGATTTCCCGGCCGCATTCAGCCTTTTCATCGCGCAGGCGGAAAGGGTGGCAAGGCAGCAGCGTTGAAGGACGCCATGGAATTGGTAACAACCGAAGTCATTCTGATCTTCGACGCCGATTACATTCCTGGTGCGGGTCTGATCAAGCAACTGGTGGCGCCATTCTTTGATCCCGAAGTCGGCGGCGTCATGGGGCGGGTTGTGCCATTAAATGTCGGCACAAACCTGCTGACGCGCCTGCTGGATCTGGAACGAACGGGAGGTTATCAGGTCGATCAGCAAGCCCGCATGAACCTTCGCCTAGTACCACAACATGGTGGCACGGTCGCTGGAGTCAGACTGAGTGCCTTGCGGGAGATTGGTGGCTGGAACGACCAATCTCTGACCGAAGACACCGACTTGACCTATCGCCTCTTGCTGCACGGCTGGAAGACCGTATATCAGAACCGCTCTGAATGTTACGAAGAAGTGCCAGAGACCTGGGCGGTCCGCATAAAGCAGATCATGCGATGGGCTAAGGGCCATAACCAGGCGATGGTGACATATGGTCTGCGCCTGCTGCTGGGCAAGCATCGAGCAACGCTGCGGGAGCGGATTGATGGCGCGCTGTTGCTCGGAGTCTATGCCATGGCTCCGGTCACACTCTTAGGCTGGGCGCTGGCACTAGCTGTGTTCTTCCGGGGTGTGGCTCCGCTTCATGGCGTCATCGCGCTGTTCTCGTTGACGGCCTACGCCGCGCTCGGCAACCTGGCCGCATTTTTCGAAATAGCGGCCGCTGCTCGACTCGATGGGACGCGCAAGCGAATCAGCCTTTTGCCCTTCCTCATTCTAGGTTTTGCCGTAAGCATCTTCTCTGTCTCTCGGGCCGCTCTATCGCAAATAGCAGATCTTGTGACTGGGGCCGAACTCCATTGGGACAAAACCGAACGCTTTCGGAAGGTCTTGTGAACTCCTCTCTTGCAGTGGCCGCATTGATCTTGCTCGTCAGCTTGATGTTGATGCTGCCGCTGGTTCCTGCGTTTATGGAGCTGAGGCGCAAATCTGACGCGTCGCCACTGAACGTGGTTCAGCAACATGCTGGCGAAATTCGTCATTTTGCCAACAGCTTTCGGACCTATATCCAGGTTCTCGAGCCGACTCTGCGGCAGTGTGTAGCTTCAGGTGCGACGGCCAGTGGCATTTTGAATGATGGAGTCGAATACCTGGCACTGGGCCGATGCGATGATTCGCAGACGCTTCCCATCCAGCAACCGGGCGCAACCTGCTCCGTGACGATTGCGGCAGGTTCCGACCTCGTCGTGCCACGTAAGATCACGTTCCTGAGAGATGTGTATGCCGGCGGACAATTCAGCGGAGGAGACAACAACAGCTATCGAGCCATCCTGGGAGAGAAGGATATCCACCTGGGCCGCTCCAGTCGGGTGACACGCTGGGTCCATGCAGTAGGGGAATTTTCCGCGGAACGCGACTGCGAACTCTCCGGGCGTATTTCCTCGGACTCGCGCATACGACTGCAAGGCGCTTGCAACTTTCTGCGACTCAATGCTCCTCAGATTGACACTGGTCACGTAATGCCCGGTGAAGACTCGACGCGGCTAAACTCCGAAGACGACACAAACGCAGGTTCAGGCGTGGTCCAGCGTTTCCTGTACGACGGAGACTTCGAGGTTCACGCTGGAGAGGTTGTTATCGGCAACATCGTAGCCAGAGGTAAATTGCACATCGGTGCCGGCGCACGCATCTGTGGCAGCGTGAAGAGTGTCGGCGACATGGTTCTCGGAACCGGTGTCTCCCTGCAAGGCAGCCTGATCAGCGGGAAAAAGATGCTCATTGGCCCGGACTGCGCCGTCAATGGACCGATTGTCGCTGAACGCGCTTTGCGCATTTCTGCCGGAACTCGCTGCGGCAGTCTTCAACATCCGACCACTGTCAGTGCCCCTCGTATCGAAGTGGAAGATGGTGTTGCCGTGTTCGGCACGTTGTGGGCCCGCGAGCACGGTGAAGTGGTGGCCAATTGATGAAGCGGCGAACCATCATCGTCGCAGGCAGTTTAGCTCTCATACTGCTGATCACATGGTTATGGCTGGCGCGTGACCGACCTCGTTCAACTGCCGACCGTTTGCTGCTCCTGGTGCCTGATGGAACTAGCTTCTCCGATCCCAAGGTCACGGTTTGGATCGATGCGGGGAGTGAGGAAGGCCTGCATGTGGTGCCAGTCCATGATTCCGAGTTCTTGCGGCCTTTGCTGGGTGAATTTGAATGCGCGGGAGTGATTCTGCCCGATTCGATCCATCAGCAGGCGAGTGACCTTTTCATAGCAAGTCTGCGCCGCTTTGTCGCTCAGGGCGGAAAACTCATGCTGGTTTACGATGCCGGCACGTTCTCCCTAGGCGGCAGTTATGCGGAAAGGCACTCCCGATTGTCCGACCTGGCAGGCGTCGACTACGCCCTCTACGACACACTCGGAGACAAAACCATCCAATGGAGTAGCGTCAAAGGCACGAGTGCAATTGTCGGTGAGATGGAAATACCGCCAGGGAAATATTACCCCTTCGTGTCGGACACCAGCGCCTCCGATTCGGCGCGGGCTGCGAGAGCCTCTAATCCGGCTGGGGTTGAAGTTGAGCTCAGACGCTATAAATACGGCGAACTGCTCTATCCCAGCTTCGTAACTTCGGGACGGTATTCCGGCGAAGTCCTATTCCAATCCAAGGTTGGGATTGTCGCGGGTGAGCATCCTTATGAAGCGGGTTCCGTGTTTTTCGTCAACCTTCCACTCGGATATCTCAAAGCCAACACGGATGGACTTCCGATGCATGCCTTTCTCAAATACTTCGCGAAGCACGTCATCTCGTTGCCTTATCTAGAGGCCGTTCCGGATGGAGTCGGAGGCCTTGTCCTGAATTGGCACGTTGACTCAAACGCTGCTATCAAGCCCCTCCAGCAAATGAATACATGGAGTTTGCTCAAGCAAGGACCGTATTCGATTCACATAACCGCCGGCCCCGATGCCATGGCAATCGGAGACGGCAGGGGCTTTAATGTTGAACACAATCTCATCAGCCAGGGATTGATCCGCAAGTACGAGGGGCTTGGCTACGAAGTAGGCAGTCACGGAGGCTGGATCCACAATTACTTTGCTTCGCATGTGGATAAGGACGATCCCAAGAATCTGGAACAATTCCTGGCGCTAAACAAGAACGCGCTGGAGCATGTAACCGGAAAGGCTGTCCTCGAGTATTCGGCTCCAGATGGTAACCAACCGACTTGGGTCACGCACTGGCTGGAATCGCACGGCTTTGTCGCCTATTACTTCACCGGCGATACAGGAATGGGCCCAACCCAGGGCTATCGCGGAGGAACCCGCGAAGGGGAAAGCATCTGGGCGTTCCCCATTCTCCATCTGGATCGTGCTGCGGGGTTTGAGGAAATGACCTCCGAAGGATATTCAGATTCCGAGGTAGGACACTGGCTTGATGCAATCACTGCATTTGCGTCAGACCATCAAACGGTGAGACTGATCTATTTCCATCCTCCCGGAATTTTGCCCTATCAACGCATTGTCGAGAAGTGGTTACACCAAACGGCTGATTTAAGACTTAAGGGAACATTTCGTTGGTACACGATGACCGAACTCGCAAACTTCTTAAACTCCCGCAAGCAGGTGGAGTGGAAGATTGTTCGACGCGGCAAGGCGATGAGTATCGACGCCTCTCACCCGCAAAGTCTGGAACATGAGACGTGGCATCTTTCATCGGACAAATTTGCCGAGCCCAAGATTATCCAGGGCTCCGCAAAGGTAATCCGAGACAAGGACGCCTGGATGATCGTAGCTGGCCAAGGGAAAACGCTGCAATTCGAGACGCAGGAAATTAACCAACCGAAGGTGCTGACGAAATGAATACGTCTGGCTACCGACGTTGCCCACCTGCAATATGGATCCTCATCCTGAGCATGGCTTTGGTGTGTACGTCGCGCGCACAGGAGAATGCTGCTTTGCCGAATCCCTCCCAGGAAAGTCCACAATCGCCTGCCGAAGTAGTGCAGCCGGCAGAACTGAAATTGCTCACCAACTATGTTGAAGGCGGCGGCAACTACCTGGCTCTGACTAACGGCTTTGGCAATTGGACCGGCGGATACGCTCGGGGTGTCATCGCCCAGGGAAACAATATCTGGAATGCCGAGGTCAATGGTCAGCGTGAATTCGGAGACGGGGGAGCGTATTTCGGGGTCGGCGACACCTACAACTTTAACCCCGACTGGTATGGCTCACTCACTCTGGGCACCAGCGCCGGAGGGTTTTTCTGGCCGCGTTTCCGGGCGGATGGATTCTTGAACAAGAAGTGGTTGGCTCGCAGGCAGTTCATTAGCACCCTCGGTTTTGGCTACTATGCCGCCAAAGACGTCCACCGCGATCACAGTTCCTTCGTCGGCTCCACATACTACTTCGAGAAGCCCTGGATCCTCGAGGAAGGGATCCGTTTCAATGTCAGCAATCCCGGATCTGTCTTCTCTCCGGCCGGTTTCGTCGCGGTGACGCAAGGCCGTAACCTGCAACACTACGTCACGCTTCGTGCCGGTTTTGGAAAAGAGGCGTATCAACTAGTCGGGCCGGCGGCGACCATCACGGACTTCCATAGTCAGACCCTGACCATTACTTGGCGACAGTGGCTCGGTCCGCACTGGGGCTTCAATGTCGTCGCGGACTACTATCACAACCCGACCTATATGAGAGGTGGAACTAGCGTTGGATTCTTCAAGGAGTTTTGAGAACCACGACACCAGGGGACCCGATCCCCCGAAGGCGTCGAATCCGATCCCCGCCCGCGGACATCGTGGCGGTGTTATTCCCATGCACCGCGCCCTGGCCCATTTTCGCCTCGGCACCATGAACCTGATTACTGCAAGTTGTCTTTTTGTGTTCTTTTCGTCTACCTGGCTGGTTTTGCTGCCGCAGGTTTGCGGCTTGTGGACTCGGATCTTCAGGTTCGGAATCCGATTTCTGCCTCTGAGCGCGGAGGTCGGAATATCAGAACATCATTGGACGTCCTTTCTCAATCTCGATATTCCTTACCTGAGGATGGAGCCTGGATTGCCGAGTGCTCAAGTTTGGTGGCTTAGTTGTGCCGTCACATCGCTGATCTTCGTGGCCACGTTCTTCATTTCCAAGAGGTTGATTCCTGTCATCTATCTCGTGCGCGCGGTCCTGCTGGTACAAGTGATTGCGTTGTTGTATTTTGCATTGATTCCAGCCCGCTTTCCGCACACCCCGGATAGTTATTTGGCAGGGTTCGTAACATCTGGAATCGGGTTGATCTCACTCGTGCCACTCATATTCGGGTTGACTTACTACATCTTCGATTTCGGCCTGCTGAGAAAGGCACTGCTCACGTCAACTACGATGGCCCATCTCGCGCTGTTTCTTCCCTTCCAGTGCCTTCTACAAGCATTGATACTGCAGAAAACCGTACTGTTTATGCCGGTGCTTTACATTGTTTTTGGCATGCCAGTCGACGTAATGCTTGTGATCGGCTTTTACTCTTGGGGGATGACTTGGTCGTTTAGATCCGAAGGCAGCTAGAGGCATTCTCAACAACACGGATGCGAGATCGGTGCTGCGCAAATCCTGGTCGCACCGAGGTTAACTTCAGTGGACAGTGCGAGCGTTTTTGCAGACCAGAGCCGTTTCAGATTCAACAACTCACGGGCATTGGTTCGCCGCTCTCGGCTACGGCAAGCACTTCGGCGTGTTTGGTTGGATCGCGCGCCCATAGAGCTCGTCGATCTGGCGCCTGTGTGCGCCGGTCATGGCGCTTCCGTTGAAGAATGATTCCCCGGCCAAAAGAGTCTCTACTTCGCGGCGCAGTTCCGACTCGTCATCGAAGACGGCAAATCCCGACCAGCGTGCACGGGCTCGGGGGCGGATTCCGCAGCGACCGTGATCACCTCCGGCCTTCGAGTCGGAACTTACAAGTTTAGTTCCTTCTAAGCGAGCTGCATGGTGACTGACGTCGTACCATCTGCTGTAGAGAGCGTTCGCCGGCATCAGCCCGAGCAATTCGGACTTGCAGTCTGAATTGTATCCGGAGCTCTCAGCGTTCACCCATGTCCCCATCTCCCCTCGCAACCACCACAGGGCTGTGAGTGATGGTGCAACCATGGCTCCCGGGCCTAGTTGCAAATCGTGGATTTTGGCCGCTTATAGGGCTCCGGCACGGTCGGGATCAAAGGCTGCTCCGCCACACTCGCTTGCTTGCGTCTTTCAGGCGCTACAGTCTGCATGGCGAAACAACGAGAGGTTCCCTTGACGGTCAGTCAAGTCGTCTCCGCCGGCCGCAGGAACCGGCTGTTCGTTGAACGCAGCTCGGTTGCCGGAGTTGGCAATGCATCTCACCCCTGAGGTAAACTTTCCTTACTTGGGGAGTGGGCATGGATCGCTTGGCCGATAGTCATGCTGGTCAATCCTCCGTCCGGCCGCCGTCTGACCGGGCGCACGTCCTGCTCGAAATCAACAAACGCAATCGTCTCCCACCTGGATCTGGCTCAGGTCCTGAATGCTATCTCTGACTGCCTGCGCCGCGAGATCAAAGCACGATTTCGCCGGCCTGGCCCTCTACGACGCCGAAAGCAATCACCTGCGAGTCCACGCTCTGGACTTTCCTGTCGATCAGAAGTTCTACGAGAAAGGGCACACGATCCCGCTCGAAGGGACACCCGCGGGACTGGCATTTACTTCCCGCAAGCCGGTCTTGCGCCAGCGTATTGATGTCAACGAGTTCCCTGCTGACATGGTGAAACACGCTGTCGCAAAGGGTCTCAGGTCCGGCTGTGCTGTTCCGTTGATCTGTCATGACCGAATTGTCGGCAGCATGTCGCTGGCAAGCATGCGCGAAGGCGCGTTTACGGAGCCGTTGTGCTACACGCAGATCGGCGGCCCGGCCGTGGCTACATTCATCACCCTGCTGCTGGTGCCCGTTCTGTACGCGATTTTTGTGATGGATTCGAAAATCCTCAAGTGGGAGGAGAAAGGAAAGCAACTTCATCTGGAGACGACTGATTGAGGTCCACGCTCATGACAGGAAAGCGCATCGTATTCTGCACTCGGCTCGCTCGGTGACCTCTATCCATTTCTCGCTCTGGCGCGGGAGATGAGACTTCGAGGTCATCGGCCGGTGTTGTGCGACAGTCGCTCGCGAGTGATTTCGAACCAGTGATCTCACACTGCCTCAGGTGCTTGATATCTTTGCCAACCTGGAGTTGGGCATCCAAAGCCCCCGTGCCATCCCGAGAGGGTCAAGCGACTCGATTCTCGAAGTTCAAAATGAGGACGGCATAGAAATCACGAGGGTAGAGGCGGGAAAAAGAACAACCAGTCGATGCCCATTCAACGGGTCAGAGGGTGACTACATAAGGCCGGGCGGCGATAGCGCAAGTTTGCGCCGTTCGTTCGCCGGGAGCCCCGTCGATGAGCTCTATAGCTCCGTCATCGCTCCTTTTTCTGGCCAACCGGGGCCCCTTTCGCATCGGCCCGCTTGTTCCACCCATGGAAGGGCGAAAAGTCGCCCGCGTTCCAGGCCTCGCGGAGACCAGGAGTGCTTAGATCCCAGTCGGGGCGGATCTCGCTCGTCACGGTGCGCAGGTCGTGCCAGAGGTCGATTGCGGACGGGCGGCCCCAGAACCAATAGCCGTTATAGATGCGGTGGATCACGAGGCCCGGCTTGAGCACGAGCGTGTGCGGAACCATCGGGTTGTGCTCCGGATCGGTGTACTCCTGGATGTCGAGGTCCTTTTGAACTCTTCGCTCAGGGTCGGAGAGGAAGGTCCACTGGGCGCCGACCGACGCACGGAACTCCTGAAGGGTATGGTGGTCGTCGGTGGAGATCGTGGCGATTTGGGTATACGCCACGGCAACCTTCGGGTAGAACGCGGCGAGCTCCAGATGCTGCTGGTGCTCCTTCGGGCAGTAGTGGCCACGCGCGAGCGTGAGGACCAGCGGGTCATCGCCCTGCAGCTCGCTGAGCCTACGTAATGTTTGCGTGTGATCGGGCAGTTCGTAGTCGGGAAAGGCGCCTCCGGGCACGATGTCAGAGCGCATGATCGGACTCCTTCGATGGGATCGCTTGATGATGGTAGCTCCGTCCCGGCCTGTTTCGCCACCATGTAGGCAGCGCACCAGCGGGCCAAGTCCGACAACTCGACTTTCGGCTGCTAACGGAATCTCGGACATCCAGTCAACGATCTTTTTGACCTCAGAGCGGGCGTGCCGCGGCAGGCGGTGAAGTCTGAATCTTTCGCGGTAAAAAGATCCACGCCGCTGGAAGTGGCGTCTCGCTAGGGGATAGAATGCCCCCACGGAGGATCGGACCATGACAAGCCCGTCTGCAACGCCCGACCGCTATCCTTACCAAAACGAACCGATTTGGTCGAGGTCAGAAAAGGCCATCGCCCGCAAAGCCTTCGACGCTGCTCTCAAGCGGGAGCTTCACGAGGCGATTCAGGAAGCAAAGCGGATGTGCAGCCAGATCAAGGAGCCGGCGGATCTGTGGGACTTGGAACACTACCTGACTCAACGCCGCAAAGAGATTGACTACAAGTACGACTACCGGTACTCGCGCCTCACGCACGTCTTCGGGAGACTCTTGCAAGAAGGCCGACTCAGCGAGGAAGAACTGAGCGGCCTGCGGGAAGACAAGCTGAAATCTATCCGTTCTTACGCCAAATTCTTGGCGGAGATGGAGGCGGCATGACCCTGGTTTTGAGCGCTATTGGGCTCTTGCATCCCCTACAACATGCCAATTTTCCCCGGCGCACTCCGGTTTGCCTGATCCGGGAGCAATAGCGGTTTGGCAACTCGTCAATGCCGATATCCCGACTCATCATCATCGATTTCCCTCTAGGCTTTGATCGGGTTCACCCGTGTTGCCGACAAGCGCCCAGAGGTAATTCGCCATGCTCGTTTAGATCCCTGCGCAATCGCTGTTTTGGCAAAAACCGGGCTGCGGCGCTGACGTATAGGCAGGCACGCTGCCAGCCGCCGAACTTCACGGGCTGAGCTGGTCACATAACGATGGTACGGTCGTCCTTTTCTGAAACCGCCACAACCAGGATGGTGGCATCGTCTTCGAATCCGCCGGTGCAGAACTCCGTAACCTGTTCGAGCAGGCCCCGGCGGAGCGCCTCCGCCGACAATTGACGCGTGCAGCGAGATAGCTCCGCCACGCGCTCTTCTCCAAACTCTTCTCCCTCTCCATCTACAGCCTCGCTGAGCCCATCTGTGAACATGACGAGGCGGTCTCCAGGCCGTAGCTCAATTTCGCCCTCTTCATAACTGCCCTCCTGGAAAATACCCAGGATCAGCCCTCCCGCTTCCAGCCGAACTTGGGCCCCGTCTCTCCGTGTCAGAATCGGCGCGTTGTGGCCGGCGTTGGCGTATCGGAGAGTCTTGTCGTCCACATCAAGCAGGCCATAAAACAGGGTGATGAACTTGGCTTCGGTAGTGTTACGGCACATCACGCGGTTAACCTTTTCTACCAATTCCTTAGGAGAGATGTCCTCGGAAGCTAGCGCCTTGACCACCGCCTGCAGGTTGGACATGAGCAGAGCAGCTGGCATTCCCTTGCCGGAGACATCCGCGATGCAAAGGCCTACTCGCCTTTCACTAAAATCAAACACATCAAAATAATCGCCGCCGACGATGCGCGCCGGTCGCCAACTACCCGAAATCTCCACGCCTGGAATCTGCGGAATTTGCTTCGGCATCAGCCCCTGCTGGACTTCTCTGGCTTCCTCGTACTCCTGTGCCTGTTTGCGCAGATGCGGGTTAATACCGAACTGCTGGGCGTATTCCGCGTTCAGCCTAGGCCAACCGAACTTCATCGCCTCACCAGCAACGATGCGGCCGATGGGAGTTCCGCTGAGAAGGCGATCTAGAACGTCGAAACAAATGTGCCACCCGGCAGCACCCATTGCGATGTAGCGGCGATCGATGTTGTGCCACAGCGTCAGGCGCGTGCCGCCACCAAGGGCTTCGAGTTCCCACCGGATATCGTGGTACTCAAGCATCTTGGGAGCGTCAGCTCGCATCACTCTTGTTTCGGAAACCCGCGATGTTCCCGACCAGGTGAGCTTCACCGTGGTTCCAACCGTACCCAGGCTCCCGTCGGCTTCAAAGGGCGCCCACTGGCGCAGATGCGCCGGGTCGGTAAGCGCCTGCCAGACTTTTTCCGGCGAGTGGCGCAGTTCGCGGACGAGAATGAGCGTCCACTTCTCTCCGTCCTTACGTACCTGGGCCCCGCTGGCCAGACCCGGTGTGTACTGCTCGCGATCGTCCATCTATCTTCTCCCTACGTCTGGCCCTAGTAGCGCATCAGCTGCACGATCTGAATGAGATTGCCGCAGGTGTCTTTCAGCATTGCGATCTTGGAGGCAGTCACGTCCGTTGGTGGCATTGTGAACTCGGCGCCACGCGCTTTCATACGCTCGTAATCGGCCTGCAAGTCGTTGGTGTAGAACATGGCCGCGGGCTGGCCTTGCTGAAACATGGCCTGCTGGTAGGCTTTGGCCGCCGGGTTGTTGTTGAGCGCCAGCTGCAGCTCCGTGCCGTCCGGCTCCTCAGGTGAGGCCACCGTGAGCCAGCGGAACGGCCCCTGGCTGAAGTCGGACTTCTTCACGAAGCCCAGCACTTCGGTAGAGAAGCGCAGGGCCTTCTCCTGATCGTCGACGTACACGCTGGTCAGTTTGATCTTCATTTCGTCTCTCCTTTGTTACGTTTGCGGTTTGGGCCGCGTCTTCTTTTTTGTCTTCTTTTTCGTTGGTGATGATTGATCCATGCGGTCGAGGTGGCGTTCGAGAGCATCCACGTGAGCGGACCAGAACCGGCGGAACGGGGCCAGCCACATATCCACCTCCTGGAGTGGTTCAGGTTTCAGCCGGTAGAGACGGCGCTGTGCGTCCACCGTGGATTCCACGAAGCCGGCCTCGCGCAGCACTCGCAGGTGCTTGGACACGGTCGTCTGCGGCATGCCAAGTTGACGCTCGATCGCTCCAACCGACTGTTGTGACGAGACCAGGACGCTCAATATTGCGCGGCGGTTCGGTTCCGCGATGATGTCGAAGACAGATTCCACTCTTTTGATATACTCCATAGAGCATATACTTGTCAAGGTATATAATGGATTTAGGCAAGCTTTACTTGGGCTATTCCCGCACATACCAGATCGAGCGATCGCCCAGACGTTAACTTCTGCTGTGAGATTTTCTGCTTTGCTTTGCCGCTTCGGTGCTTACCTTCTTCATTGCCGGTCTCCTTTTATCTGTGCTTCGAGCACCTCGATAACTTGGGAGCATACAGCATCCCGTCCGGAGACCGGCCTTCTCAGCCCATCTGTTTACGCCAAGTACCACCCACAGGCGCTGCCCCGGAGCTTTTTCGGTCCCGCTGCCGGTTTAGAAATTCTCGATCATCCACATGTTGCCACTGAACTCTGCTCCAAGAATGGCCAAATGCCGGCCCTCCGGAGACGGTACGCCCCAGGTTAGGTAGCTGGATTTTTGTCGCCATAAGGGGTGTACTTTGCCATTCAGATCCACGAACAACAGAGTTGATCCTAATCCTGTCGTGTTGCTGGAGAAAAAACCACTGCCGTCAACAGACCAATCGAAAGTATCCAAACTGTTCCACCCCGCTACGGTGAGGTCACGCACTGGGGATCCGTCCAGCGGAAGCACGTATACGTGATTGCCTCCGCTCTTGATGATCCCGATTCGCGCGCCGTCTGGCGATAGACTCCAGCCGTAGTCTGCGTTCGGGTCAGTCCCAAACCTGGCTAGTTCCTGCCCTTTCCCGCGAATCGGGTCGAATGCAGTGAACACAAGCTCCTTGCGGTCAGGCGTCTGCTCTGCAAAAGCGCACAGCGTTGAAGGAGAACGAGCGCACCAAGGCCCAGATTCTAGCAAGCGGGCGGTTAAAACTAGTTCCGCTGGGCCACCGGTGACCGGACTGCGCATGAGCCGCGTTGTAGGTCTGATGTAGTACTGGGTGTGCGCGGAATTGGCGTTCTCGTTCGAATCAATGGAGTAGAGCATCCATTTGCCATCCGGGCTGGTACGGCCGCCAAGGGGGACATCCGAGATCACAAGTGTCTCTGCAGAGTCTCGATTCAACTCTTGCTTATAGATCCCCCAATGGCCATTGCGATCTGAGGAGAAAATAACAGCCTTGCTGTCAGACGTCCATGCGGTAGGCATGTTATAAGCCTCGCTCAGGGTAAGTTTTTGAGGTGGAGTTAGTTTCGTATTCCCGTCTTGCAGTTCACCGATGAGTACGTTGACGTGGACCGACGATTTTTGAAAGACAAGTCGCTTTCCATAGGAGGTTGCGCTCAGATGATCTACATTAGATCCTGCCCAATTCGTCAGCCGGCGAGGTTGTTCGACAGGAGCCCCGGTAACTGCATTGACTTGAACCTCCCACAGGTTGCAGTTATCTGACACTGTCGCCCCGCCTTCGCCGAGGGAGTAAGCCACGCGGCCATCCGGCAACCAATAGAAATCATGCAACGGAGAAGAACTGGTTAAAAGGACCGTAGGCGGCCCACCGGTAGGATCTATGGTTTCTATCGACTTTTCAAATCTGTCCTTCACCTGATGGAACTTGAGATACCCAACACGCTTACCATCGGGCGACCATGCAACGCGGGCGAAACCGGCCGGTCCATTCGCCCATTCTGATTGCTCAGATCTTCGCGGACCCTTGGGTTGCTGTCGGGAACCGCTGCAATGTCTTTCCGGAAACGTTCCCCCCGCCATGTGCTGGCGGGAAAAATCTTTGTCGCATCCATGCTCACCATGGCCGTCCTCAATGTGCGAGACCTCTGCTGATTATGTCGAGATCGGAGAGCACTTCAGGCGGAATCTGCAGAGTCGCAGCTTGAAGATTCTCGCGAACATGGCTCAGGGAAGATGTTCCCGGAATCAGCAGAATGTTGGGAGAGCGCTGGAGAAGCCAAGCAAGCGCAATCTGCATCGGCGTGGCGTGGAGCGACTCTGCGGCCGCGTTGAGTGCCGACGACTGCAACGGACTAAAGCCTCCCAGCGGGAAAAACGGAACGTAAGCTACGCCTTGCGAGGCAAGGTCAGCGATGAAGCCGTCATCTTTTCTGTTTGCCACATTGTAGAAGTTCTGAACGCACACTATCTCTGTCATGGTTTGAGCCTCAGCGAACTGCCCGGGAGTAATGTTGCTCAGACCGATATGACGGATCAATCCCTGACGCTTGAGTTCGGCGAGCACGGTCAGAGGTTCCTCGATCGATCCTTCTGACGGTTCCGTGAACCCTCCAACGCGGAGATTCACGACGTCGAGAGCGTCGAGGCCAAGATTTCTAAGATTGTCATGAATGCCATCGATGAGTTCCTGGCGCGAAAGAGCAGGAATCCAGGACTTGTCTTCGCCCCGGCGGGCACCGACCTTGGTGACGATCACGAGATCTTTGGGATAAGGATGAAGCGCCCGCTGGATAAGCTGATTGGTGATATGAGGACCGTAGTAGTCGCTGGTATCGATGTGGTTCACACCAGAATCAACGGCCTCGCGCAAAACAGCGATTGCAACGTCAACGTCACGGGGTGGTCCCCACACCTCCGGACCAGCGAGTTGCATTGCGCCGTACCCGATGCGGTTTATGGTTATCGATGTGCCCGGCAAGGAAAAGCTACCGGCGAGATGAGTCTGTTTAATCATTCCGTTTTCTCCTAATCTTGTTGATTTCATCGTACTAAGAAAGACTAGAAAGATTCTCCGACCAGTTCTTCGCTTTTCTTCCAGAGTGCTTCAGCACTGTGTGGGTCGAGTGCATATCCGCGTACCCCTTCGCTGACGGCTGTGATCGGCGCGTCGTCCGGCACGATATGGCCCACGTGGCAATTCTCGCAATATTGCCCACCGATCTCGTCAACCGGGGCAACCACAGCCGCCCACACCGAAGTCGCGGCTCCCTGGGGAATGGACTTCCATTGGAAGGGCCCCCTGCCCTGGGCGGCGAGCTGCTGATTGATCTCTTCGACTACTTTTTCAAGCCTGCCGGATTCCACGTAACGACCTAACTCCGTCCGTATGCCTCCGGGATGCACAGCCGCAGCGCGAACGCCCTGATCCCGGTGACGTTTGTCGAATGCAACCGCGAAGAGGATATTCGCCGTTTTGGATCGGCCATAGGCGACGAAAGGCTCATAGGTCGTATGCTCAAAGTTGGGATCGTCCAGGTCCACGTTCGAGTAGCGATGACCGGAAGAAGACAAGTTGATGAGCCGCCCGCCGTTGCGTATAAGCGACGCAATCCGGTTGACCAGGACAAAGTGGCCCAGGTGATTCGTCCCGAACTGCGTTTCGAAGCCATCGGCGGTGTGGCCGAACGGTGTGGCCATCACTCCTGCATTTGCAATGACCACGTCGAACGCTTCACCTTTTGCCAGCAGTCCGTCGGCGCAGGCACGCACGCTTTTCAGGTTGGCAAGGTCGAGTTCAACGAGTTCAAACGCTTCCGCCGTTGGCGGCGGCGTTCTGTTCGCACCTGCTCGGTTGCGGCTTTGGCCTTGTTCAAATCCCGTGCCGCACCTACAACCTGAGCGCCGTGGGCGGCCAGGGAGCGCGCCGTTTCCACGCCGAGGCCGGCCGAAACACCCGTTACGAGAATCCGTTTGCCCTTCAGATTCACGCCGGACAAAACGTCGTCTGTAGTCGAAGTTGCTCCAAATGAAGTTGTCTCAAGTATGTTCGTCATTTTCTACCTCCTTGTATTGACACTCCTCAAGAACTGTTCACTGTCGCTCAGGCGTTAGCCACGCGCAGCCACGGGGTCCGCGGGTTGTTCGAAATAGTGCTCCGCGTTCAGATCGGCAATGAGCCCAGGCTGAACCGGTCGCCATCCCAGCCGTTCCTGCGTCAGCGCGCTGGAAGCCGGGCCGTCTATGCCAAAGAAGCGAGCGATCCAGCCAAAATGATCGGCTGCTTCCTCGCGAGACTTGCTGACGACCGGTACATTCAAGCGCCGGCCGATGACCTCAGCGATCTCTCGAGTCCGGTACGCCCTCGTCGGCCACGCCGTGATAGCGTGGCTCCAGCACTACCTTTCTCAAGCACGAGCCTGTAGAGATGAGCAGCATCGAGCCGATGCACTGCGGGCCAGCGATTGAGCCCGTCTCCTATAAATGCGGAAACTCCCTTTTCACGTGCGATGCTGATCAGGCGTGGCACAAAGCCGTGATCGCCGTTTCCGTGGACCGAAGGGGGAAGCCGCAGCACAGATGCGCGGACTCCGCGTGCCGCCAGCGCAAGCGCCGCCTCCTCCGACTTGCGGGGGAAGCTGGGATTGGGCGCATCCTCTTCTGTTGCGAGCGAGCCTTGGCGTTGAGCGAGCAAGGTCCCGGAAGTGACGATTAACGGGCGATCAGAGCCCGCGAGCGCGGCGCCGAGCGTCTCGATGGCACGCCTGTCCGCCTCGGCGGCAGGCCCATAGTTTGAGAAATCGTGGATAAAAGCAGTGTGGATCACTCCGTCGGCAGCCGCTGCACCGCTGCGAAGGCTTTCGAGATCTTCGAGCGAACCGCGATGCACCTCGGCACCCGCCGCGATAAGGGATTTGGCTGCCGCATCCGAGCGAGCGAGGCCGAGCACCTGATGACCAGCGTCGATCAGTTCTCGGACCACTGCCGTACCAATAAAGCCTGTAGCGCCGGTAACAAAAACACGCATATTCTTTCCTCCTAAGCAATTTGTGATTCAGTCGATAGGGACGAAGCGCTCACTCGACTTGCGAGCCGAGTCGAAACCTTCGCAGTGATCAATCGCCATTCGCGGGTTGAAGCGGGCAGACCATCGATCTCGATCAACTCGTGCAACCAGTCTTCTGCTGAGAGCTGGGCCTGTTCTGACCCGAACAACTCGGTGACGGCGTTGAAGAATGCCGACAACTCTCGCTCCGCCATCGTCATGAGGTCGGCGCAACGAGGGTTGGAATTTGTTGACGGTTTGTAACGAGCGAGTGGATTCATATTCTTCACCTCTCGAAGCCGGAAAATCCCGGAACCGACTATTGACAGGCTGCCGGGTTCCGACTAAAACGGAGAGTGTCTCCGAATCAGTAGATAAGATAACCGGAGACTGTCTCCGGTTGCAACTTTTTTATGCCGACCAAAAATCAGAAGATTGCCCCACGAAAACCGCGCACCGACGCGCAGCGGAACCGCGAGCGCATTCTGGAGGTGGCGAAGGAGGCGTTTACTCGGTCCGGCGCGAAGGCCAGCCTCGACGACATCGCTAAAGAGGCAGGCGTCGGAGCGGGAACTCTGTATCGCCACTTTCCCACACGCGACGCACTGATCGAAGCGGTCTATCGGACTGAGGTGGAAAAACTGGCCGCAGCCGAGAAGAAGTTCTCCGAAAGCCTTCCTCCCGTCGAGGCCTTGCGAGCATGGATGTTACTATTCGTCGACTACATCGCGACAAAACAGATCATTGGCCCCGCTCTGAATTCGCTCGTCGGAGGGCCTTCGAAGCTGTACGAAGGTTCACGCGGTCAGATCCAGGGAGCGATTGATTCGCTGGTGAAGCGCGCAATCAAGAGCGGCGACATTCGTAGAGATCTGGAGCCATTCGATCTGCTCCGCGCGCTTATCGGCGTCTCCCACGTGGCGTCCGGTCCTGACTGGCAGCAAAGCGCCAGGAGACTGGTGGATATCCTCATCACGGGTTCGCGGCCAATCAAATAGGGCCCCTAATATCTGCTCCAACCGGGAATGCCAGCGGCGGCAGTTTTCCGGGCGCCTCGGAGCAAACCAGAGGAACCTTCTTGTAAGGCATAGGTGCAGATTACGTTCTCGCGAAGCAATGGTCGCTCAGAGCCGAGTATCGCGGCTTGGTTTACAAAGCCCCCGGTTTCAATCAATCCAGTTTGAACACGGATAGCTGGACGCACATCGCGCAACCATCAGCAGGCATCGTCTTCCGCTTTTGAGAAAGCGCGGCTGAAAACGTGGCACGGGCGTTCCACCCAAAACACCCGTGCCACGAAAATTCATCTTGATCATGAGACGTCGGTCAGCCAATAGCGGACCGTCCATCTCTAAGGCCCTTTGAGGTAGACCGCGACAGTGCCTCTTTGGTCCTTCCCCGAAGGAGGGCAGGAGGCGTCGCGGTCACCTCGCCACATTACACACTTAAACGTCTCTCCAGTTTTGGCTGTTCCTGCCGATGTTGTAGCGGGAGGGTGCAGCCTCGCTATTCGTTTTGAAACGCCGGAATTACTTTCTCAAAGATACGTTCAGCAAAGCCCTCATCTAACGGAGCGTGTCCCTGCAACCATCGAAAGAACAGAGGACCATTGAGTGCATCAATAAGCAGCTCCGTGTCTGTTCCGCGCTTCAATTCGCCCGACGCGATAGCCTCCCCGATAAAGCGGCGTTGCATCTGACGCCTTGGCATCACATACCTCTCCAAAAATACTCCTTGGAGTTTCTTGTCATCGTGGATGCC
>CAWBJB010000016.1:0-26743 GCA_963788945.1 Terriglobia bacterium
GATTAAACAAGACGCCAATCAACTCGAACGCGGGGGATGGGGAAGTTCCTTTTTTGCCGATACCAGCCTTTTCTGACCTGACCTTGGGCCTGATCGGTTTTGGATCGATTGCGAGAAAAGTCAGCCAGGAGGCGAGAACCCTTTCGATTTTCGACAAATCGCTTTTGATCCGCTGGCTCCAAATGCAGCTTTTCGGGGAGCTTGGCGTCGACGCCAGGAACTCGACGCTGGTGTTCGGACAGCCGACATCATTTCGCTTCACTGTCCTCTGACGCCCGAAACGCGGCATATGATTAATGCCGACTCAATCCACCGCTCGCATGCGTCCGGGAGTTCTACTAGTCAACACCGCTCGCGGCCCTCTGGTGAACGAAGTAGATCTCATTGCCGCGTTAAAAGCAGGAAAGATTGCTGGCGCCGGACTGGATGTGTACGAACGAGAACCGCTGGCCTCGGACAGTCCACTTCGTGCGTTGCCGAACGTGATTCTAACGAGTCGCGCGGCATCGGTCTCGACACGCTCTCTTGAGCTACTGCAAATTCAGGCAGCCGAAGCCGCGCGAGACATTCTGCAAGGGAAGCGGTTGCAGGCGCATTGGTTTAGGAAGGCAACAGAACAACTTTCTACACTGAACGCAGCAGCCTGAGGCAACAAAAAAGCAAGGAAGGAACCCACTGCAAACTCACCGATGCGGCTTATAGAATGTTTTCCACTTCGTTCGCCCACGGGTCCATTGCAAATAATGGAGAATAACTGTTGCCACCAAAGAGACGTGAATAGAGGGTTTCGAAATACCGCTCCACTTCTATCTCAATCTTATCCAACGGCGTTTTCAATATGATTCGCACATATTGTTCATGATTATCGCGCCGGTTAGTCATCGGAAAGTGGGATGAATATGCGCGGGCGATGATCACAATATATGGATTCATCAGAAGATTGAGGGTCCGGTAAAGCAGCGGCTGGTTAGCAGCCTGCCATATTGCTCGATGCAGTTCCATATCTGCCCGAAAGAACCCTTCATCGCTATTCCTTGCCGCGGCCGCATTCAACTTTTTAAGTGCGCGATTCAGAACTAAGGCGGGATCGATGGAAGCATTTTCTCTCATGTAACGCACGCAAAGGCCCTCGAGCTTAGCGCGCATACGAAATATCACACCAATTTCAGCGAGAGAAATGTCCCGAATAAAAGTACCGCGTCGCGAGGTAGTCACTACCAGGCCATCGCGTTCCAAGCGCAGAAGAGCTTCACGGACCGGGCCGCGGCTAACATCCAGTTTTTGAGCGAGCTCCTCTTCAATGATTCGTTGCCGCGGTCGAAGTTTACCGGCGTGAATAGCCTTCCGCAAATGGTCTTCTACCCTTTTGCTGGCAGAAAGGCCGCGCTCTGATTTCGCAGAATGTGTCTTTGAAGGTCGCATGAAGAGACCGATTTTATGTTATTGCGACTGTCAGTCGATAGCGTTTGTTAACAGTTTCGATCCCCAGCCAAACACTCATCGGGCACGTCAAATACCGGGCAAGTCTATCATCTTTCCACCATGTCGGTGCCATCGGAGATGCTTGACTTGATACTAAAGACCAACGCTAAATCTGATGTAACCGCAAATGGCTTCCTTAACCTGCTCGACGATAGTCTGCTTTCCACTTAGATTTACCGCTGTCGAACCTAGCTAATATTACTCGGTTGTTCGATTGATCAACGTCTTAAATCGGCGCGGACTATAGCGTAACGGGGATCTCGCAGGCCCACACGGGCGCCATGCCCTTCCCGCTCTGTAGCGGGGAGGTAGACTTCAATGTTTCCATTGCCAGCAATTATGTAGACATTAGTGTTGACAATATTTGTCTTGACACTCTCCTGAAATATGGGTTAACTTCCCGTCGGTTACATAAGCTTGCAGCGTGGCTTATTGCATAGAGTCCAGCCGCCAAAAGCTCCAAGTCGTGTAGCGCCCCAGTCGGGCGGATTCCAACCGAAAGCCATGTTGCTGAGGAGAACACAATGAAAAGACTCAAGGATCGAGTGGTGAGGGTAGCAGTGCTGATGTTGGTGACGGTGGGGATGGGGTGGGCACAGACGGCGGTGACTGGGGGGATCACTGGGTATGTGAGTGACTCTTCGGGGGCGACGGTGGCGGAAGCAGCGGTGGAGGCGACGAACACGGCGACGGGGGTGACGGCGCAGGGCAAGACCAATGGCGACGGCGTGTATCGCTTTGCCAGCCTGGTACCAGGGACATATTCAGTGACGGTGAAGAAGGCGGGGTTTGCCAATTTCACCCGGGAGAGTGTGCGGATCGAAGCCGGGACGAGCGTGCGCATCGACGCCGCGCTGCCGGTGGGCACGGTGAACACGGCGGTGGACGTGCGGGGAGAGACGCCGATGCTGCAGACCGACAGCGCGGAGGTCAGCGAGGCGATCCAGTCGCGAGGAGATCAATGCGTTGCCCACCTACGGCAGGAACGTCACCCGGCTGTCGATGCTGGCGCCGGGCGTAAGCATGCCGACCGGCCAGTTGGATCGTGCATCCGGAAAATGCGGGCGAAGACTTCGACGTCTACATCAACGGAGTGGTGCCGGAAACAACTCGCGACTGCTGGACGGAGTGGACAACACGGAGGTCGTCCAGGGGCTATCATCGCTGGTGACCTCGCAGGATTCGGTGCAGGAATATAAGTTCACCACCAACGCCTACGACGCGGAGTACGGGCAAGTCGGCGGCGGGGTCATGCAGGTCACGACCAAGTCGGGCACCAACCAACTTCACGGCTCGCTGTTTGAGTATTATCGCTCGGCGGGTTTCACCGCGGCGGATCCGTTCAGTCAGCCCGACGGGCCGCCGTCCGAACGTGTGGAACCAGTTTGGCGGCAGCCTCGGCGGTGCGATCAAGAAAGACAAGCTGTTCTTCTTTGGCGACTACCAGGGCATGCGCAACATCTGGGGACGTCAGCCTGTACACAGCTCCGATCGACGCATTCAAGGCCGGCGACTTCAGTTCGGTGGCGCCGACCAATCCGATTTTCGATCCGGCGACGGGCAATCCGGACGGCAGCGGGCGAACGCAGTTTTCGTGCGCGGGCGTGCTCAACGTAATCTTTCCGGACCCGTCTCAGTCCGGCGGCGCTCAACCTTCTGGCGCTGTCTGCCTCAGCGCAGAATCAGAACTTACCCGACAACAATTTCACCATTTCACGTCCGGCCATCTTCGACCAGGACCAGTTCAACACCCGCGTTGATCTGTTTGCCACCAACAAGACGCTGGTGTTCGGAAAGTTCTCGTACTTCCGCTCGCATTTCTTCACCAACAATGTATTCGGGGAAGTAGGCGGCGGTCCGCCGCTGGGTGGCATTCGCGAACTCTGGAGATGCGAACACGCATACGTACAGCGCGATGGCTGACTACCAGTACACTTTCTCGCCGACCTTGCTGCAGGACTTCCGCTTCTCGTTTTCGCGCTTGTGATCAGCGACTTGCAGTTGGACGCGGGTCACAACACGGCGACCAGGTCGGCATTCCGAACATCAACCTGGGCGATTCAACACCACCGGCTTACCCACGTTGAACATCGACGGGCCGGTCGGCACCTTCAGCATGGGCGACTTCGGTTTGCCGTTCGTCGAGCACGAAACCAACTTCTCGGTGTATGACAACTGGACCAAAACCAGGGGTCGCCATAGCTTCAAGTTTGGTGGGACGTAGACGAAGTTCTTCGGTATTCGCGCGGATACCAACGGCCGTGGCGTCTTCGAATTTTCGCCCAATACCACGGGAAGCCTGAGCCTGCCGAATTCTGGTCTGGGCATGGCCAGCTTTCTGCTTGGCCTGACCGACAACTATAACCGGAACGTAACCGTTTTCATGACGCAGGAAAAGCAGTGGCGGCTGGGTTTCTACGGACAGGATACCTGGCAGGTCACGCCTCGCTTGACGCTGATGCTAGGCCTGCGCTGGGATTACGACACGCCCATGTATACGCCCAACGGACAGAGCCTTGGCAACGTGGACCTGACCACCGGTGATGTGGTGCTCAGCAATCTGTTCGACAAGTATGCCGGCGTGACGACCTCGAAGACGGAGTTCTCGCCGCGAGTCGGAGTTCGTTTCGGCTGACCACGAAACACCGTCCTGCGCGGCGGATATGGACGCAGCTATTTCCTCAATAAATACGGTGCGACCTTCGGCACGGAAGCATGCTGCTGGCCCATCAAGCAGACGCAGAGTCTGCGCTTCGGCCAATCCGTACGCGCCGCTGGATTTCACTATCGATCAGGGACCGGGCGTTCCTCCCACCATTCCTCCGTTTCCCTCGAGCGGTCTGATTCCGCTTCCCAATGGCTTCGGCAACATCTTCCCCGGAGTGGGACCATTTCCGCACAGCTACTCTGACGGTTGGAATGTGACGGTTGAACACAGCTTCGCCCATAACATTGAGGCCTCGATCGGCTATGTCGGAAATGTGGGCCGGAAACTGTGGTCCAACATCGATCCCAATGCTCCAGTCCCCGGACCGGGCCCGTTCGATCCGCGACGGCCATATTTTGCCAAGTTCGGATGGACGCAAGGTTTGCTCATACGCAACGACGAGATTCCCGGCTATCCGGATCTCACCAGCAACTACAATTCGCTGCAGGCCAAGGTCGAAAAGCGATTCAGCAATGGTCTGTATATCCTGAGCAACTTCGTGTGGGCCAAGAGCCTGGACTACGGAACCAGTTCCGCTCCTGGCATCGGTCCCGAAAATTATTTCAATGTGAAGGGCGACTACTCAAACTCCAGCTACGTGGCGCCCTGGGGTTCGGTGACCGCGGTAAATTGGGAACTGCCATTCGGACGCGGCAAGACCTTCAATCTGACCGGAGCCTGCCAACACCATTGCCGGCGGCTGGACCATCAGCGGCATTATCAACTTCCAGGCGGGTACCTACTTCACTCCCTACCTGGCCAACACTGCCTCCTTGAACTCCACCATCCGTCTGCGACCGGATCTGGTGGGCGATCCCCACGTGTCCAATCCCAATCGCAACGAGTGGTATAACCCGGCGGCCTACGCCGTGCCCGCTCTCTACACTTACGGGACCGCACGCCGCACCTCCCTGCTGGGTCCCGGCTATTCCTCCGCCGATCTATCGCTGGCCAAGTCCTTCAACTTCAGCGAGAGAACTCACCTGGAACTGCGTTGGGATGTATTCAACGCGCTTAATCAAAACCAATCTGGCCCGGCCCAACAACAACGTCGATACCAGCACGGCGGGACAGATTACGTCGATTCAGGACTTCAAACGCCGCATGCAGATCGGAGCCCGCATCATCTTCTAATTCATCTCCCATCCCCCACGCTCCACCCACAAGCCTCGGTTCACCCCCCGAGGCTTGTCTTCTTTTGTGCAAAGTTGCGTAACACCTCATCCCAGTTTTACTTTTGCAAATCCCTCGCATCCCACCGGAGGGCCTTCTCCCTGCGGCGTCCAGCCTGGAGTAGCTGCACTACCGCTCTGTGGCCAGGGCATGATGAAATGCTTATGCGTCCACGCCAGCGGGGTGAGGGAAGAGCAGTTCGCCGCTGCCACAAAACCGCACTGCGACATGCTGGAACTCCGCGAAGCGATGAAGCTTTCCCTGGGCCAGATATTCATTCTCGAAAACGACTGCGGGGCTGTTGCCCATGGTGTCGGCAACTTGGGCATTAAGATTCCCTACGGGTGAATTTTGGACGGGAACGTGGAAATTCCCTGGCGGTTCGGTCGAAGAGAAATTTGGGCCCGTCTCTGATGACCGTTGGGCTTGCGTCGGTCTTCGGATTGCACACTGTGCACCAATCTGATTCGGACACACTCGCTACTCACTTTCGCTGCTTCTCCCGTCCGCCATTTCTTTCACCGTCGCGATCGGCCTGCCGCCCAGCGGGAACAAATCCCGCAACCGCCTCACACTCGGCTGCGCGCTCGTCTCTCAAAGTGGGCGGCCCAACGGGAAACTTTTGAACCCGCGTGGGGAACTCTCTGACGGGGAAGTCGAACTAGACTGTGTTCGGGGTCGACAGCAAACACGCACAGTGTGCAAAATTCCGATTCGCATAGCCTGCTGGCGCACCCTCAGTTCTTCTTTCCCTCCGCCGTTCCTCTCGCCGTCGTCCTCCTGCCTGCATCGCATATTGCAGACAATGGCGCAGTGACTTTAAAGGGGCCAGTGGACTCGGATACTGAGAAGCAGGCAGTAGAGGCCAAAGCTTCGCAGATTGCCGGTTCTGACAAGGTCACGAGCGAACTGCAGGTTAAATCCAAGTAGTGAGATCGATCAGTCAGGCGCAGTAACGGTGCAATGGCGCTTTCAACCGCCATCGACGCTATCTTAAAGCGCAACAGAAACTCAAAACGACCACAGCCTACATAAGGAGATCATCATGGCAGGAAAAAATACATCGGTATTCGGAATCTATCAGGACCGCCCCACCGTGGAGAGCGCAGTCGACATGTTGCAGCAGGCTGGATTTCGCAATACCGACATCTCAGTCCTGTTTCCCTACAACGAAGGCACCAAGGATTTCGCCACCGAGAAAAATACCAAGGCACCCGAAGGCACCGCAGCAGGAGCAGGAACCGGCGCAGTGATCGGTGGGACCCTCGGATGGCTTGCGGGAATCGGTGCTCTAGCGATCCCTGGTCTCGGTCCATTCATCGCCGCTGGCCCGATCATGGCTGCTCTGGCAGGAGTGGGCGTGGGTGGGGCAGTCGGCGGGCTTACGGGAGCCCTGATTGGAATGGGCATTCCTGAGTTTGAAGCCAAGCGTTACGAAGGCCGGATCAAGGAAGGTGGCATTCTGCTTTCGGTGCACAGTGATAGCTCCGATTGGACCAAGAAGGCCAAGGAGATCCTCGAGCGCAGCGGTGCGCAGGACGTCTCGTCGGCCGGTGAAGCCAGTGCGGACTTCTCGAAAACCGATAAGCCGATGCCTCGCGCGAGCTAAATCAAAAACACGCTCAGGTTTTAATAGACCCCTCATTCTTGAGGGGTCTTTTTTCTGCAACAAGAAAGTGCCGCAACAAAAAACCGCCGGTAGAACCGGCGGTTGAAAGTAAACTGTCAACTCTTCAAGACAATAGAACTAAGACTAAGCCACTCGTCTGGTCTTTTTCCCGTCCGCTTTTTTGGGCTGCCTCGCGGCGTCATCCATCTCGAGCTCGTCGCCTTCACCTTCGGTTGCTTCGTCATTGATCTGCTTAGCGAGCTCCGTCAGCTTTTCGTCGGTTTCCTTCTCTTCGTCGAGTGTTTCGTTGAGTAGAGAAACATGGTCAGTCTCGCCGAGCGTTTCGGCGAAGCTGCGAGCCGTACCGTAGCCGGCGATTTCGTAGTGCTCGACCCGTTGCGCGGCACCGATCAGGCCAGCATCGAAAACGGTGCCTTCAAACTCTCCCTCTTGGATCATTTCCGAACCTTCCTCGATCAGACCTTCCATGCCTTTGCATTTCTTACCCTTGGGGCTTTCACCCAGCATTTCGAAGATCTTCTCCAGGCGTTCAACGTGACCCTTGGTTTGTTCCAAATGTTCTTCAAATCCCTGGCGCAATTCGTCAGAGGAGGCTGCCCGGGCAAGCTTGGGCAAAGCTTTCACGAGCTGGTTTTCAGCGTTATAAAGGTCTTTCAACTCGTCGACATACAACTCTTTCAGTCCATTATTCGGCATGTCTACTCCAAACAGATTGAGGATTTACTACTGCGGCTGAGATGCCCGACCCTGCCTGGAAGTGGTCTCCCGGCTGTGGAAGACGAATAGAAATACCGATGGGAAATCACAAGGCCGGAATCAGGCATCTGAGTAGCATGCGACTGAATACCATGGCACCGCACTCGAACGATTTTGTCTCGAGATCGCCGGCAGAGCCCATGTCTTTGCCCATCCCGGAGCCGGACCAGAAAATCCGAATGTGCCGTTGCATGAGCCGGATCCATCCGTCCGGAAAGATCGCGAGGAACAATCACCACAACGCACCGGGCGGAGAAACAATAGCGGCAAGATGTAAACTATGAACGCCGCCCACGTCTGTCTGTTTGAGGCAATTAGAGGCGTCGGTGTCGGGCCATTTTTGCAGGATGGTGGCGTTCGTCATCGCGTCCTCATATAAGAGACAGCTGAAAATTGAGCTGGAACAGTTGGAGTGGTACCGTTGATTTCAGCCACGTTTGCCTCCTGGAAAGGTGAACTGGTTAGCCCTGGGCCAGCGTCCAACGCGCTGGTTCGGGGCGTTTTCTTACCCGAACGTTATCCGGGGGCGTCTCGCATGTCACCCTGTCTTGCGGTAGCAAACTGGTAGCACAGCGGATAGTTTTGGGAGGCTAAGTCAGATGGCACTTCTCCTGACCGCGCCATCATTCTACGACCTCCCGCTCCCGAGCGTAGCTGTTGTAATCAGGCGATTACACTCAGAACCCGGTCAATGAGATCGCGAGCCATGATGTGATGCGATTGGCTTTTCAGATATTGCCGCGCGGCGACGTTCGCCCGGCGTCCGAGTTCATTCGTTCACTCACCGGCCACCAAGAGTCAGAGGCGCCGTGAGCTCAAAACTGAGCGCCGACTCGGCTGGAAGCTCGATCTGGTTGTTGCCGGTGAGAGTGCCGCCGACAAAACCCGCGCCAGCTCCTACCGCGGCGCCGATTGCAGCACCCTTGCCACCTCCGGCGAGCCCTCCGATCAGTGCGCCGCCAGCTGCGCCCCCACCGGTAGTAGCAGCCGTCCGTTTACCTTTGCCCTTCTCCGTCGTATTCGACATGCTGGTGGCAATGGGATAGGTGTGGCCTTTGATGGTGATGGTTTTGAGGGCCAGCTTGAGTCGAGCTTCCCCCTTCACCTTGCCTTTCGCTTTAGCCTCGACGACAGTTCCAGCAGCCGGAGACGATGCCGGAATCGCAACTTTGCCGTCGACGCTGACAGGAGAAGCTACGGTTGCGGAAAAGCTGTCGCCCGTAGTGCTGGTCTTGGAACCAAGGGCCTGCGCCAGTTGCACGGTGATGACGGTGCCAGCTGGAATCACAACCGGCTTGGGAGGCTCAGGCGGCGGCACAGGCTGAGGAACCGGAATAGGCGCGACTGCCGTCTCGGGCGCAGGCGCAGATGCAGCAGGAGGACTCTGTTGATTTGCATTCGGATCGGGGTTTTCCGCCGTTTCCTTTTTACTGCAGCCGACCAGCAAGAGAATCGCGATCAAACTAAAAGGGATAAAACGACTTCGCATAATGTGCTCCTAGGACTTTGGGTGTGCGTTCGTCGGCCGAGCCATAGTAAGAAGGTAGGGAGTCCCGAGAAACTGGTAATTGTGACAGGCGGAATGCGTAGCTGTTGTAAACAGGCGATTACACTCATTGACCTCGTGGCGGGGATTTTGAGTGTAATCGCGATATTACGTCAATAACGGAGCAGCGCGGCATTCCATCCTCATGCCAGAGGTTCTAAATGACACTAGCGCCCTCCTTAGAGCCGTGACCGGGACCGCAGGTGCGAGACGCTCGCACCCACATCGAGTAGGCACTTCCGTTCCATCTTTATCACTCAGCCAGAACTCGCTCCGCTGTCATAATGGTGTATATGTGGCCCGTCATTTCCCTAAAGTTGAACGACCGGTGGTTGCCCAAATCTGTTATCTGCCTGCGCGAATACAGTCTGAACAAATTTTTAAAGGATGTCGTAGCTGGGATCACGGTCGGCCTGGTCGCGCTGCCGCTGGCCATGGCTTTCGCCATCGCGTCGGGACTGACGCCGCAGGCGGGCATCTACTGCGCCGTGGTCACCGGCTTTCTGATCTCCGCTCTCGGCGGCTCGAAGACGCAGATCGGCGGGCCCACCGGCGCGTTCGTCGTCGTCGTCGCCGGGATCGTCGCCATGCACGGCATCGACGGCCTGTTCATGTGCACGGTGATGGCCGGAGTCATGCTCGTCATCCTGGGCGCCGACCGGCATGGGAACGGCGGTGAAGTTCATTCCGCGGCCGGTCGTCATCGGATTCACCAACGGCATCGCCGTGCTCATCGCCAGCACGCAGATCAAGGATTTCTTCGGCCTGCATCTGGACAAGGTCCCCGGCGAGTTCTGGCTCCGCATGAAGGCGCTTGGCGCGCCACTCCAACACTCTCGTCTATGCCCGCCACGCTGCTGGCGGTCGCCACGGTGGCGATCGATGCTGCTGTGCCGCGCCATTTCCAACCGCATTCCCGGGCGCTATCGTGGCGCTAGTGCTGGGAGCGACCTTGGCGGCGTTCCTCTTCAAGCTGCCGGTCGAAACCATCGGCACGCGCTTCGGCGGAATTCCCAGCGGCCTGCCGCATTTCGCGATTCCGCAATGTCACGCCTCGACCTGATTCATGGCCTGCTGGGACCGGCCGTCACGGTGGCCATGCTCGGCGCCATCGAGTCGCTGATGTCGGCGGTGGTTTCCGACCGCATGAGCGGCGACCGGCACAATCCCAACGTCGAACTGATCGGCCAGGGCATCGCCAACATCGTCTCGCCGCTGTTCGGCGGCTTGCCGGCCACCGGCGCCATCGCGCGCACCGCCACCAACATTCGCTCCGGCGCACAGTCGCCGGTCGCGGGCATGATCCACGCGCTCACGCTGCTGTGCGTGCTGCTGTTCGCCGCGCCGCTGGCCAGCTACATTCCGATGGCGGTGCTCGCCGGCATTCTCATGATCGTGTCCTACAACATGGGCGAGTGGCGCGAAATCCCGCAGCTGCTCAAGCTGACCAAGACCGACATCAGCGTCTGGCTGGTCACGTTCGCGCTGACCGTTTTCGCCGATCTTACCGTGGCCGTCGAGGCCGGCATGATCCTGGCGGCGCTGCTGTTCATCCGCCGCGTGGCCGACACCACGACCGTCTCGCAGGTGACCGACGACTACGTCGAAGACGGCCGCGTCGCACATCCTGCAGGACAAGGACATTCCCTACTACGCCACCATCTTCCGCATCCACGGGCCGTTTCTGTTCGGCGCGACCGACAAGATCGCCGTGGTCACGGAGAAGATGCACGAACTGCCGCCGGTCGTGATCCTTCGCCTGCGCAACATGACGGCGCATCGACGCCACCGGGCTGTTCGCGCTGGAGGAAGTCGCCAGGCAACTGCACGCGACCAACCGCACGCTGATCCTGTGCGGCGCCCGCGAGCAGCCCGCAAAGGTGATGCATCAGGCCGAATTCGAAGACGTGGTGGGACGCGAAAACATCTGCGCCAATGTTCAGGAAGCATTGCGACGGGCGGAGGCGGTGTTCGAGAAAATCGAGGCCAAGGCGGCCGTGGGCGCGAAGTGAAAAGCGATGTGGGCCTGACCTCGACACTACTCATCTTGGGCGCTCAGCCGCAAGTAACCCTCGGTACAGGCACAGTATTAAGTGATTCTGGAGGATGAGATCAGTCGCACGACTACGGTAGCTGTTGTAAACAGGCGATTACACTCATTGAGAATCTGCCCTCTGGAGTCAGTGAGCGTAAATGGCGATATTACGCCAACTACCCAATTGTTCCCGAGTTTACTGACAGTTCGGAGTCTCTCGGATCATTCGTCCCTGACCCTATCGTCGGGCTGCGGAAACCGTGGTCGAGGCCTCGATGTCCTTGACGAATCTCGGCGACGGCACGCCGGAGGCCGTTTGGTTCGGCTACATCGAAGTGGCGCTTGTTGAAGGTGGCTGGAGCGCAGTTGGAAAGAAGCGCAGAGCGCAATCGGAACTTACGGCAAATGAATAAAAGCCGGACCCGAGTGGGTCCGGCGTGAAGTGGTGCGCTGCGGGTTCAGTTGGATGTAACGTGGTCGTGAGGGTCCAATGTTCGGTATTCCGCCACTAACCCATGACCGCGCTTCGAAGTTACATCCTGAAATCGTACCCGTCTCACAACCTCCAGAACTGTTCAGTTTTATACAGTTTTGACAAATATGACGGTGTTAGGGTCAACATGAGCAGACTTCATGAGCAGACTTCCGGGGGGAGGCTGTTCGATGAGCGTCCCGCGACGTAAGTCTGGGACGCTTTTGTTGTGCGCTGGATACCACTCCTCAGTCAAATGTGGGAAATCCGGGGGGCCTGCTACCATTGCCGCATGTTCAATTTTGGGAAGCCGAAAACAGCTGGCGACTGGGTAGTTCACATCGCGGGGGGGCATCATCGCGATATTCCTTGTCTGGTGGATGCTTCGAATGTACGTACTATGAATGCACTCAAAACCTCTCCGGCGTGGTCAATGAGTGTAATGGCGATTTATCACCAACTGCCCACTCGCTAGGAATCATTGCGGTGGACTATTCCGAGAATTCCCCCGACCAATAACTTCCCGTTTGCCCGTCATCCACCAGCAATTGCCAGCAAAGCCTCCGACAAGCCGGCTTCCCCGTACTAATCCGCATAACTCCTCGGGCAATTTTCTGGATCACGAGACGAGTGCCGAAAAGTGTATGGGTGACTTTATTGACAGGATTTGCCACGCGAGCGCAGACTTGTGGACATTAGCGCCGTGCTCGAATTTCTCCTCGGCACGGTTTCTCGTTGTTCCACAATTCCGTCCCGCAAGGGTGTAGGAAGGCAGTGGGGATGTCACCTCGGCAAGAGCCAACGTTGAGAAGGCACAAGAATCAGAGTTATGCCGGCCCCGCGGGGCAACACGATCCTCGCCTGACGATTTTCGCGAGCAGATTTTTCCTACAAGACCGCAACGATGACTTGCATGGGCAGGGCGCGGCTGGAAGATCGGTGTAACGAGAGGCGAGGCAGTTAGGAGAAGAACCAATGGCATCAACCACTACCACCACGGGGCCACCTTCGCCTCCATTCACGCGCGAGAGTGCGGTTAAAAGGTACGCCTCGCCGAGGACAGCTGGAACACCCGCGACCCAGGAAAGGCAGCTTTGGCCTACGCGACCGATTCACGATGGAGGAATCGCTCGGAGTTCATCAACGGACCAAACGAAATCATCGCTGTTCTCTCTCGCAAGTGGGCCAAGGAGTTGGACTACAGGCTCATCAAGGAACTGTGGGCGTTCACCAGCAACCGCATCGCGGTGCACTTCGCTTACGAGTGGCACGACTACTCGGGTCACTGGTATCGCTCCTGTGGCAATGAGAATTGGGAGTTCAGTGACGATGGGCTCATGGCTTTACGGTTCGCTTCTCAACGACCTCCCGATTCCGGAGTCCGATCGCCAATATCACTGGCCGCTCGGGCGCCGTCCCGATGAATTATCCAGGATTGAGCGACCTGGGGCCTCTAGTTCTCTCGTACGGTAGATCCGAGCCTTTGCGAACCGCGGAGCATGTATGTCAGGCAAGAAAACAGCGATCGTCACGGGAGCATCGGGGGGTATAGGTACGGGTTTGGTGGAGGCCTTCCTGAAAGAGGGTTATAACGTCGTAGCAACGTCCCTTAATACCAGCAGATCGTTGACGGCCTCACCAACCCTGGTTCTCGTCGATGGCGATATTGGGAAGCAGGAGACCGCTGCCAAAGTTGCCGAAGCCGCGATCAACCGCTTCGGAACCATCGATGTACTGGTGAATAACGCCGGAATCTTCCGCACCAAGCGGTTCATCGACTTTACTACAGAGGACTTCAACGCTCTGGTCTCGACCAACCTGCTGGGATTCCTTTACATGACTCAGTTCACCGTGAAGGAGATGCTGAAACAAAAATCAGGGAACGTTGTGAGCATCACAGCGGCGCTTGCGGATCAGCCAATCGCCGGCGAAAATGCCTCGGTTTCGATGATTACGAAAGGGGGCTTGAATACCGTAACCCGAAGTCTCGCAATCGAGTACGCAAAAGAAGGCATCCGCTTCAACGCCGTAGCCCCCGGCGTCGTGGACACACCACTGCACGAGGGTGTTTCCAAGGAATTTCTTAAGACAAGGCAGGCACTTGAGACGATAACGGAGGTAAAAGACATTGTCGACGCAGTTCTCTACCTGGCACGGGCAGGTCAAGTGACGGGCGAGGTAATCCACGTGGACGGTGGCTCGCACGCTGGCAGGTGGTAGCCGCAGACATTTCAATCTCGTTCTCGGGCCGCTAGGAGGAGACGGCAGAGGGGCGTAGGCCTGAGGTTCGCACGGAAAGGAGCATTCCAATGAATCGACCCAAGACGAAAATATTGGTGGATGGTGGCGACCCGCAGGAGACTCGGCGGGTCAAGGAATTGTTGGGGTTTGTCGATGGACAGACGACCAACCCATCTTTGATTGCCAAGAACCCGCACATCAGGGAACTAATCGCATCGGGGCACAAACTTTCAAATCGGGAAGAAATGGACGAATACAAGAAAATCGTGCAGACAATTTCTCCATTGGTCGGCGATGCGGGAGTGTCTATCGAAGTTTTCTCGGATGAGAGGACAATGGCACAAGAGATGTTCGACCAAGGCCGGGAAATGTTTTCGTGGATTCCCAATGCGTACATCAAGTATCCATGCACGGCAGAAGGCCTCCGTGCGGCACAGATGTCGGTCAGGCAAGGCATGCGGGTCAATATAACTCTTTGCTTTTCGCAGCAACAGGCAGCCGCAGTGTACGCAGCGACGAAGGGCACAAAGCAACCTGCCTACGTTTCGCCTTTTGTTGGGCGTTTGGACGACATAGGCCAGAACGGGATGGATGTTGTTAGGAACATAAAACAGATGTTCCTGAAGGGTGACGGCCATGTTCTGGTACTAGCAGCAAGCATCCGCAGCCTGGAACACCTGCTTTACTGTTTTGCGCTCGAAACGGAGCTTGTAACCGTACCTGCGAAAGTCTTGGAACTGTGGGCGAACAGCAATTTCCCGATGCCCGACAAACAGTTTCAGTACAAGGCTTCCGGTAAGTCGATCCCGTACGAAGAGCTTGACTTGGAACGACCGTGGGAAACGTTTGATATACAACACGAGCTTACACGCAAAGGCATTGAGAAATTCGCCGCTGATTATCGTGCAACGCTCTCCCGACCCGCATAAGCGAGACTGAATTGTGATGCAGCGTCTGCTCTTGAAGAGAGGCTTGCCGGGGTCTCAGGCGATGAGCGAGGTGCGAATGGGCCCAGGTTGCGGGACGCGAAGTAACCTCAAGCCGCCGCGATGTTTGAGAAACTCGCGCAGTTCGCGAGTAGTATGAACCGAACCATCGGTTCGATGACAGCCAGCATCTTCAATCTACTGCAGTATCGAAATCGGCTCGGGAGGCAAATCATGGCAGAGACACCAGAGACGAACAAACCCGATTTCAGAAATGGATTTCCGATTCGCGATCTCGGCGATGGCAGCATGATATCGGGCCAGGCCGACGGCGAAGAATTGGTTCTGGCCCGCCGCGGTGATGAGGTCTTTGCCATCGGCGCCCACTGCACCCACTACGGTGGCCCGCTCGCAGAAGGTCTAATCGTCGGCGACACCGTGCGCTGTCCCTGGCACCATGCATGTTTTAGTTTGCGGACTGGAGAGGCGCTGCGGGCACCCGCTCTCGATCCAGTTTCTTGTTGGCGAGTTGAAAGACTGGGTGACAAGATTTTTGTTCGTGAGAAAGTCTCACCACCGGCTCCCAAGGGCGGAACAGAGGGTCCAAGCTCGGTTGTGATTGTGGGCGGAGGTGCCGCGGGTCTAGCTGCGGCCGACATGCTGCGGCGAGAGGGCTACGACGGTCCTCTTACCATCGTGAGTGCCGACGCCTCTCCGCCAGTGGATCGTCCGAACCTTTCCAAGGATTACCTGGCGGGCACGGCTCAAGAAGACTGGATTCCTTTGCGGTCCTCGGACTACTATCGCGACCGCCGGATCGATCTTCTCCTTCACTCACGAGTTTCATCGCTTGATACGGAAAGACGGCGGATCGTGCTTGAGAGTGGCAAGGTCCTCGAATTTGGCGCTCTCCTGTTGGCCACCGGAGCCGACCCGGTCCATTTGCCGATTGAAGGCGCGACTGATTCTCAGCTCCATTATCTCCGCACGTTCGCTGACAGCAAGGCAATCATTGCCAAGGCAAGCTTCCGCAAAACGTGTGGTGGTTGTTGGCGCCAGCTTTATCGGCTTGGAAGTTGCCGCATCGCTGCGCGCCCGCGGAATTCTTGTAGATGTAGTAGCGCCTGACAGCCAGCCGCTCGAACGCGTAATGGGAGCTGAGGTTGGCCTCTTCATCCGCAAGCTTCACGAAGCTCACGGCGTAACCTTTCATTTGGGGGAGACTGTCAGCCGGGTGAATGGTCGCACAGTCACCTTAACCGGCGGAACAGCTTTGGACGCAGACTTCCTGGTTTTGGGTGTAGGCGTGCGGCCGTCGCTGACCTTGGCGGAGCAAGCAGGGCTCGCCGTCGATCGGGGTATCGAAGTCAACGAATACCTCGAAACCAGCGTGGCCGGAATCTTCGCTGCTGGCGATGCCGCCCGCTGGCCCGATCCGCACACCGGCGAGCGAATTCGCGTCGAGCACTGGGTGGTCGCTGAACGCCAGGGGCAAGTAGCAGCTAAGAATATTCTTGGCCGTCGCGAAAAATTTGACGCTGTTCCATTCTTCTGGAGTCAACACTACGATGTGGCTATCAATTACGTGGGCCACGCCGAGAAGTGGGAGGCTATCGAGATCGATGGGAGCCTCGATGCGCGCGATTGTGCCGTGACGTACAAGAAAGGTGGTCGCACTCTCGCTATCGTAACCATCTCTCGCGATCTCCAAAGCTTGCAGGCTGAGGCCGCCATGGAAGCTGAAATACGGCCGCAAAGACAAGAGGTCGCCTGAGCCGAGCGGGAGCCCCGTGATGCGTCGCTTGCTCTTGTCGTCGATCTCGACCGCCAGGCCGGTTTGCCCGACGAAGCTGCTGTCCTGCGTGACGCGATTCACGAATACTTCAGGTACCGGGCTGTGGCATATAGGCAACGTCTGCGGGAATTGTTTCGTGTAGGCCGGACCAGCCTTGTGATTGGTCTGCTTGCCTTGGCGGCCGCCATTGCCGTGGGCGATTTTCTAGCCGCTTTGATGAAGGGTAGCCGTATCGGCGAAATCTTACGTGAAAGCCTTACGATCGGCGGTTGGGTTTCCATGTGGCGTCCTCTTGAGATTTTCTTGTATGACTGGTGGCCGATCCGCAACGAGGCCCAGCTCTCAGATCGCCTTGCAGCCATGCCGGTGCGCATCAGGTATGTGAATTCTGCCGCTCCGGAGGCCTGGAGAGCGGATTGGCCAGTGGTATCGCCGAGAGGCGAGCGGGCGAGCAACGCAGGCCAACCGGGAGCCTATCAGGCAGGTTGACCTGCAGGCGAATGCGCTCACTGCCTGCGCAAGCTGGTCGGATTGGTAATCCGATCAACTCCCGGTTTGTCGGCAAGCCGGAAGCAATCGCACCGGCCTTCCGTTTGTGTACGCGGCGGCCGGAGAATTTGAGGATTGCCATCAAGGCTGCTCCTCACAGGGTTCTGGCGATAGTGACAATCTCTCCGACAACCTCTGCATCCTGATGGTTTCGCAACCGCTCCGGTCGCTGGTAGCCCGGTGAACACGCATGTGAATACACGTGGACAACCAAGACACCGTTCTCCAGACTGCAGCATCCGCATGTGTATGTTCCATCGCGCCTCAGGAGCACATATAGCGGCTGCTGCCACAGTGGCGTTGATCGGGAGTAGATGGGCTTTTTCCTGTGACGGTTTACGATCACCAGAAGGCCCTTTACAAGGAGTGGGTGCACAGAGTTCAGTCCTCCTCCGACCCAGAAGAAGTCATGGAGAGAAAAACTCTTTAGCCCAGACAAGTCGGAGAGCGACTCACGCAAAGAGAAGGGCACGGGCTGCGATCGCTTCAGCAATTGCTCGAGAAATCCGTTTTCCGTGGACTCATCAGTTTTATTGCCAGCGTCGGGGAAGTCAGCCGGAAGCTTCCGAACAAGGCCGTCGGGAATTGGATATTTACCCGCCTGTTCCAAATCTAGGCCGACGCTCTTGAGGAATGTCGAAAATTGTAGGCCATAAACCGCGCAGAGCGTGATCGCCTTATGGATGTGCCGCGGGGGACTATCAAGCGCTTCGTAGTCGGAAAGCGATCCCGATGCGGCAAAATATTGGTTGTGGCCCAGCTCAGAAGCGATACGGCGGCTCATCGCCGACGCCTCCCGAAATGACAAGCCCATTCTTGACCGAGCATCTCGAAGCAAATGTGTCAATTTAGTCTCTTTCGGTGCCAGGCTCGATGGCCTCCAATGTTTTGCCAATTCCTTGGGCACCTCCGGTTGCTGCGGTTTGAGCATGGATCGTATCTCGAGATCGAGGACGCCGAGAACCCTTACCTCATCGTGCAGTCGCAACTCGACCTGGGCGAAAGGGAGCTCCGTGCTCAGTGGCATGACGCGGTTCTTACTAGCTGACTGCAGCCGGCAGCAGCAGAATCCATTTGCGTGCTCGACGAGAAACAAACATCTCGAAGTCATACCATTCTCGGCGGGAAGCATTGTTTTTGCGAGGCGCGCATCTGCTCTTACGATGCTGCCCGGAAGCAGCTCCGGAAATGCGAAGACGTCTTCCCGTCCAACTCTTGCGTACACAAAATTATCCTTCTTGGTATGGAAGAGTGAGCGCAGGCGTATTGGTGCCGAGAGATCCAAGAACTGTCCCAGCGGAGTAATCGCGGAAGGCGACTGATTCCCCTGCCTGTTTTGGAACCATGGAAGCCAGGAATCCGGGTCATCCAGCGAAAAGTCGAGGACCATGGTGCGCTTCGAGGGGAGAAGAACCTGCAACCTTGTGATGTCTTCGGGACGAAAGTCGAAGACCCGCAGCCAATCGTTCAGTCGGTAGTCAGAAATCTGGCTCAGTGCAAATAACTGGTGAAGGCTCGGGCTGAAGTCCCCAATGCTGAGGTCATAGTACAGGTTGTGAGGCACGAAATACGGGGAAGACTTTCCATACAAGTTTCTGGTCATTTGTGAGCATTGGTATAGAGTGAGTCCTTTGCCTTGTAGGATCGCTTTGACTCGGTCCACGAGTTCTGTCTTCGACAAGCTTTTGGGCTCCACCACGACGTTCTCGTTTCGAAATCCACGAGGTTCTTTGGTGCGTTGAGATCTGCTCGCAAGGCTGTGTCGAGTTGTATACGCGGTGTCGATGCTAAGGCTGGAAAATTTGTGAGGAGTGCTCGCTTCTACGACCAGTTTCTTCCCGACCCTAGGCGACTGCCCCCTTCGTATTTTCCAGGCTATGATCGGTCGGATTAGCGACCAACGAGAAAATGCAGCGGGCCTGGGGAGCGGAACGGAGTATTATTTCGCAGCTTCCCCTGTGTTCTGGTTGTTGCGTTTTTGTAACCCCAACGTTTCTGTCTACGCGGACGAAGGAAGTCCTCTGTATCATGGCGACGCGTATGTTGGAGCCGGCACAGAGTCCGGAAGCAGGGAAGCGGCTCCGAACAGAGCGTCTGCGCGTCCGCCTATCTACTCGCGCCGTCCAGACTCTGAGCCAGCAGATTGCACGCGACAAAAACAACCAAGAATATTACGTTTCTCATGGCTGGCTGACGGACGTCGAGAACGGGAAATACACGCCAAGCATCTATAAACTTTACAGTTTGAGCCTCATCTACAAATGCAACTTCTTGAAGATCGTGGGCTTCTTCGGGATCAACATCCTCGATGCCGCTAAGGAGCAGCGGCTCGTCAGCCTGCCGCACACTCATTTGATGGGGTCGAGTCTGGAACTGCCAGGACAGACAATTACGCTTCCCATTGAGCTTCACAGGAACGTGGACCTTGCGAGGACGAACCTGGTCTCTCGCATGTTTGAGTCCTGGGGTCAGATTCCCGTTGCTCTCTTGCAGCAATTGGACCTACAAAACTGCCTTTGCGGGTACATCGGGCTCGAGGACTACACGCTCTTTCCATTGATCCGTCCGGGCTCGTTCGTCGAGATTGATGAGCACCAGGATAAGGTGAAGCCGGGCAATTGGCAGAACGAGTTCGACCGACCAATCTATTTCGTCGAACTCCGCGGCGGTTACTCCTGCAGCTGGTGTGAACTCGACGGGAATCAACTTATCCTGGTTCCGAGTCCACAGTCGCGGGGGCAGATCCGGCAATTTCGGTTCCCAACCGAAGCGGACATAGTCGGCCGAGTCACTGCCGTAACTATGCGTATCGCTGAAGTGGAAGGGAATCAATCAAAGGAGTGAGCCCCGCGATCGTGGTCGTGATTCTCGCGGACAGTGGAACTTTTTTCGCCAGGCGGTGCATACATTACTCTGCAATGTGGGGATCTCAAACGCCTCGTGGCTACCCAAATACACGGAGGGTTTCTGGCCCAACACATCATTGGTTGGGCTCGAACCCTCATGTTCGTCGCGTTGGGTTTCCCCGTCGTCATTGCCTTCGCCCAGATGGACAAAGACGCCCTCTTCAGCCGCCTGTCTGATACTGACCCTGGCAGGCTGGATAGCGGGTTTTACGTGCGCCTGGTCTCCTACGGTGCCCTGCGATTTCTGACTGTTCTGGCGTCGCAGTTTCCCGCGATCGGCCGCTTCCTGTTCTGCTGGGTGCAGCCTACGATCGAAGCACTACATTGAGGAGGGTCCGATGTCCGCGTCCTATACGGGCGTCGCGGGATCGTGAATTTCATTTCGAAAGTGATCGGATCTCATTCGGGAGGTTAAAATAACGCTGTTGATGACGTGCCCACTATGCTCTTCAGAGGCCAAGACTAGAGAGCTATGACTTCTCGATAAAGCCAAGAGTGCCAGCCGGTTTCCCGAAAGACAGGTTGAATATTTGATCGTCGGCGCTTCGTGGTCATGAAATATGGGGTGCCGCGCCACACGAAAGATCTCGACGTGTGGGTACACAACTCGCCGCAGGATTCCCTCCGGGTGGTCGGATCGCTTAAGAAGTTTGTGGCTGCCCTCGAGCATGACGGGATTACTGCGGAGTCATTCGCAGAGAAGCGAGGCTGTGGTATCGCGTGCCCTGGCGCGGCTCCAGCAGGAAGGATTGATGTGCTAAAGCGGCGTCAATTAATGATTCCAGATGTGCGCTTTCTTAAACGGTACGCGGAAGGCTCGCAGTAAGTTTCCGGTGGCTTACCCGTGCCCGGCGCTGATGGTGACCTTGCCGCGGAACATTCGATAAATAAACACGAAATATCCGATGGCCAGGACCATTCCACATCCCCACCAGATGAGTCCAACTGACATCGCGTAGTGTCCGGCCGCTGCGTTGTAAATGGTGATGTTATTGGCCGCATCCGCGCTAGATCGCAATAGCACAGGATATTGTGCTATCGCCGCCCCGCTCAACATGGCAACGAGGTACAAACATGAACTCAGGAATGCCCTCCGATCGTTGCCGTTCACGACCATCCATAACATCAATACGAGACTCGCTACGACAAGGGCCGGAACCACATAGAGAAGTGGGTGATCTGAGTAATTCTGTAACCCATGGGGTACGACCGCCACAGTCGCAGGAATGCCGAATGCGGTGAGCAGCACGACCGGAAGCCAGAGCCTTCGAGCATATTTTCGCGCGCGCAGCTGAAGATCTTCGCTGGTTTTGAGTGCAATGTAGTTGCAGCCATGCAGCATTAACGCAAGCAGAGCAAGGATACCGCCAGGCACGGTATACCAGTCCAGGATCCCCGTATCTTTACCGACGCGCCAGTCCGTCCAAAGCGGCTCGAAGAAGTATCCATCATTGCCAATTGGAACACCGCGCACGACGTTGGCTAGTGCGGCCCCGTAAAAAATCGCCAGCAGCGTGCTGCCGATCGCGAAGCAGCCATCAAACAGTCCGCGCCAAACGTCAGACTGAACATGACCTCGCAGTTCAACGCCAATCCCGCGGAAGACCAGTAGCCAGAGCACCATGGTGAGCGGAAGATAGAATCCGCTGAAACTTGACGCATAAAGCAATGGAAATGAGAAGAAGAGAGTGCCGCCTCCGGCAATGAGCCAGACCTCATTTGCATCCCACACCGGGCCGATAGTGCGGATGAGCAACTGCCGCTCGGCATCACTCTTGCCCAGGAAAAGATGCAAGGCGCCAACTCCCAGATCGAAGCCGTCGAGGACCACGTATGCCGTAATCATCAGAGCAACGAGGGCGAACCAGATTGTAGGCATTATCGTCCTCTTCTTATGCCAACGAGACCGGCGTTCCATCCGTGACCGGAAGAGCCGATGACTGCGTAGGTCCCCGCGAAATCTCGCGGGCAATCAGAAAAATGAAAAGTATGGCAAGCAGCGTATACAGCCCCATGAATCCGAGCAGTGTAAATAGTGTGTTGCCGGAATGCACTTGCGTTGAATATCCCTCGGATACGCGAACCAGTCCATATACCAGCCACGGCTGGCGGCCTACTTCGGCGGTGATCCATCCCGCGGTATTTGCGATGTAGGGAAATGGAAAACTAATCAGCAGCAGCCACAAAGCCCATCGTGTGCGAAATAGTGCACCGCGCCAGAGGAGGAAGGCGGCGAGCGCCATGACGGCGACCATCCATGTGCCCAGCCCCACCATGATGTGATAAGCGAAATAAAGCAGGGGAATGTTGGTCGGCCAGGTGTCTCTGGGAAACTCGTTGAGTCCCTTCACCTCGGCAAGCGTCGTGCCATAGACAAGAAAACTGAGCGTCTTGTTCACAACCAGAGGATTGTCTATCTTTTGCTCCTCTATATCCGGTTGGCCCATTATCACCAACGGAGCGCCCCGTGCAGAATTGAAAAGGCCCTCCATGGCCGCCATCGTCGCCGGCTGATGCTGCGCCAGATATTTGCCGTGCAGGTCACCAGTGGGAAAGATCTGGAGCACACACGCGAGAATGCCGACGAAAACGCCCACACTGACGAATGCCCGACCAGATTCCTGATGCTTGCGTTCCAGCAGATAAAATGCGCCAACGGCTGAGACCGCAAATACTCCCGTGATTAGCGCGCCGCACATGTTGTGCGCATACTGCAATAGTCCCCACGGATTGTTCAACAATCCCCAGAAGCTCGAAACCTCAAATGATCCATCAGTGTGACGGGTGTAGGCAACGGGATGCTGCATCCATGCGTCGGCCATGATAATGAAATAGCCCGACAGCCATGAACCGATGAATACGGCCAAGGCCGCAAACCAATGTCCAATCTTACTCAGGCGTTTTTCCCCATAGAGAAAAAGACCGAGGAATGCCGATTCGAGGAAGAAGGAAAATGTACCTTCCATGGCGAGCGGTTGCCCAATGACTCCTCCCGTCAGCCGCGAGAATCGCGCCCAATTCGTGCCGAACTGAAATTCCATTGGAATTCCTGTTACCACCCCGAGAACGAAATTTATGCCAAAGATGCGGGCCCAGAAGCGCGCGGCATCGTTCCACTTTTCGTTTCCGGTACGGAGATAGAGGCCTTTGAATACAACAATGAGAGGAGCCAGGCCCATGGTGAGTTGCGGAAACAAATAGTGGAACGTAATAGTGAACGCAAATTGAATTCGATGTAGATCCTGCAAGGTCTGTCCGCTATTCACAATCGCTCCCTCTAGGTTGGCAGGTTATGGTGCTTTATTCGAGCGCGGAGCCGATGGAATGAGATTGTACTAGCGGACTCTGATGGGCAACGTAAAACATGCGGAACGTCCAACCTCGCCCGTCCGAAGCGCTGCCGAGGGATACCCCGGTAACTGGCCCAGCGCCCGGCCTTCCAGATCGAATTCCCCAGGCCCACAGCAGCGCCTGCATGTGGCGGGTTGCTTGCGCCGTTGCTGTAGGCGCCGGCAAATGCCGCGCCGGAAAAGAGTTTCTTTTTGGCGTCTGCTCCAATAAGCCGCGATGCCGCGAGTTGGACCTGCCTCTATCTCTCATGATCGGAGTGCGCCGCCAGGTTCGGATCGAAGTCTGGTGCGATTGGAATTCGGCAGAGAGTGACCTCGAGGAAATTGCCGAGGCTATTTGCACGAGGCGCGAAGCCGTTGCCGTCGTAGATCGCCCGAACGATATAGAGGATGAAGCAGCCATGAGTTTCTTTGGGGGTCACAGGTGCGATGCCGACGAGAGTCAGGGGTAAAGCCCGGTGTTGTTACAAGGCCACTTGATTCAGCGGACCTTGGGTGATACTGTGACCTTGAGTCTGGGAGGAGGACAGGGCAACGGAACGACCGACCCGAGCGCCGACTCAGACCTCAAGGGCCACGAAGTAGGCACCAGATCCGCCGAATCCCCCGCGACATCCTCTCTCCCGCTCTCGGGACAAGCCCGAAATCCCAAAACAGAGCCTGGCCCATCCGAGCTTTTCCAAAGACTCAATGGCCTGCTCAATTTCCAAGATTGGAGGACAAATGTATGTGTTGGTTCTCGACTGAGTATGCGAACCAGATAGAAGAGGCCAAGACGGGACAGCGCCTTGGAATCAAGCAAATGCATTGGCATTCGAATTGGGTAGTTCGGGAAACCGAGCTCGACGCCCCAAGGCCTTGTCCGGTTTGCCTGATAGATCGGACCAGGGTCCTGTTTCGGTTCTCCGAAAGTCAGCAAGCGTCGCTCCACCTCAGCACCGAGGCCGAGGCGGTCTTCAGAATGTTAAAACGGCCGAAGCGGGACGTCTTTGAGTTCTCGGACGGCAGGCAAATTACATTGGGCGATCTGCCTGCTGGTCTGATCTTTGACGTCCTCGTTGTCCCAGGCTCAGAACAGCTCTCGACCCTCCTAGAGATGGAGCCGGCCGTGCAGCACGAGGAGGAAGAGAGGGAGAAAGAACCATTCCTTGCTCGATTGCTGGCACGTTTGTAGGCGCAATTCCTATTGGCTTTGATTGTGAGGCGGACCTTGTTGTCGTCTCCCTCGCAGCCCAGGGTGGGATTGGGAAGGCGCCGACGACTGTAACAGCCAAAGCAGGATGGTCGCGCGCGGACACGGCTCGGCCAGCTTACCACTCGCTCGGCACAGCTCTGAAGCGCGGCATACGGATATCGAGAAGGGGTTTGTTTCTATGAAAGCAGATCTCACGCGGGTCAAAGCCGTGCTCCGCAAGAAACTCGTACTATCGGGCAGGAGTGGAACACGTACAGAACAGCTCGCACCCGAAAGTGATCCCTTGGTAGCCGCCGATGTCCTCGTTCGCGAAGATCCAGACGACGAAGAGGAAGAAGATGAAGAAGACAAGGACGACGAGGAGGGGATGAAGGCTACTCGGAGTGACCATGCCGCACGTCTTGCGCGACTCGACCGAGCGCAGTATCGACGGAAGATATGATGCTTTTGGGCTCGTTGTACAGGCCAAGGGTTATGGGTTGCACTACGCGGAGGCCGCTCCAAGCACCATCGGAAGAGGCCCGCGTTTTCGGGCTAGGACGAAAATGCCGGGACCCACAAACGCAACGACGTGTGCGATCAGCGCATGAATGTCACCGTGCTTTCACCTACCGCGTGGCCGAAAAGACCGATTATCGGGGCTTATTTTGTGACTCGGCCTTCTCACCTCGGCGACAACTGCCGGGCCTTGCTCGATTGCGTCGCGGAGCCCGCCGCCACGATCATGACCCATCAGCCCCCCGCACTGTGTCGAATGCGACTGCGGTGCGCCTTTTTGGGGTCGACTTGTTACAGTTTAGGTGTTTGCCGTGCGGTTTGCCGGAACTATTGAGGGCGGAACGCCGATTGGCTACATGGCGTGAGCTCAGCATGGCGTGTAGCATAGCGCAGTTATTCCAAACGACATGAGGGGGAATAGCCATGGCGAACTTCGCCGGGGTGTTGAAGGACTGAAGCAGGAGCGAGATCGGTTGAACCAAGCCATCCAGATACGTCGGCAAGTTAGTTGGACGGGTTCGCACCGCTATACAAAGAAGACTGAGGAGGCCGAAACGGGCGCTCTCGGCAGCAGCGCTCGTCATGCTTCTATCGGCGCCGAGCAGCTTCGAGGACTGTATGTTCGAGGCATGAGCTCTGGCAACTATCCCGACCAGGCCGTCAGGGCGGCTTGTCCCCTCGTCCCAGCCTTCCGATTCGCCCTCTAACCTGATGTGGCAAAGAAGAAGGGATTGGCTTGTGACAGATGAGCGGGTGGTGAAGCGTCACAATATGAGCGTGGTCCAACCTAGTAAAAATCGCTGCAACTCAGAAAAAAGCCGCATGTCTTGCAAACCAGCTTGCAACTGGATTCGCACAGTTGAGAACCACACCGAGGACAATAGGTGGAGAGATCGGCCTTCACTGGTTCGGTTGATGGTTGATTATCGATGGGCTGATCAAGATTTGGATCGTTGAGCATTCCTGTCTGCCAGTATACCTGGATCCGGAATGCAGCTCGGACGCTGGCCAGAGTGAGCATTTCATTGTGAGGTACCAGGGCGTAGGTTCCCGAAGTGGCAGTCGCAAGGTCGAGGTCGGGCCGCGTCTAAAGGCGATAGCAAAGCACGGACACGATGCGGTGCTGGTCCGGTGCGGTGGGCAAAACACTGTGAGGAACGATTCCACCTAACATGACTATCGTCTGTCCCGATAGCAGCCGTATTCTAACTGCCCCCCGCTCCGGGGTAGCACGTATCGAAGAGAGCGGCTCAAACGCGCGGGTAGGGTAAATACACAGCCTTCCTCCGTCGCCCTTAGTGTCCGGAACATCGAGCAGACAAGTGATCACCGCTACATCACAGGTCTCGATGTCACGGTGGATGGCCAGATGGTCGCCGGGTTGGGCATAATAGCTGAACGTGCCGCGTTGGCCGGTGGGGATGAGAGACGGACCGCAAATGGAGCGAAGAAACTTCATCGTCCACTCGGAGTTGTAAAATC
>CAWBJB010000017.1:0-372332 GCA_963788945.1 Terriglobia bacterium
ATCGCTGGCGACCTGATGCGGATGAGAACTCTCGATCCCCTGATCGGCAGCGGTTATGTGCGCTTGGGTGTGAGCAGCAATGAAGGTGGGACAATTCCCGAGGAGTTGCGCGTCAACATCGCACGCGAGCGCACAGAAGCATTCGGCGCCACATTCATGGGACTTACTGTGGGTTGCGCAGTCTGCCACGATCACAAGTTCGATCCGACTACTCAGCACGATTTCTATGCCCTGAGCGCGTTCTTCAATAATCTCGACGAAAAACCCTTTAATGACGATCGCCCGGTGTGGGCGCCTGTCGTCCGCGTTCCGAAAGCCGACAAAGAAGGGGTGTACAACCGCATACTGGCCCACTACTCAGAACTGCAGTGGAAACTGAATGCAATGCGTCTCGACGCCCGCAATCTGGTGGCGCACTGGCTGGCGGCTAAGAAGGACCTTGCGCGTCCAGTCTCCACCGACGGACTCATTGTTCGCCTGCGGCTGGATGAGGGAAGCGGCGAAGAGTTGAAGAACAGCGCGCCAAATGCAAATCCCGCAAGCGTCAAAACAACGACGATGAAACCGGAATGGGGAGAGACCACCTGGTTGTGGACCGACTTCCGCATGCAGTCCAGCACGCGAGTGCTGCTTGGGCAGGCTGGCGACTACGAAGGGAACCATCCTTTTTCTGTGGGCGGTTGGTTCATGTTCCGGTCAGCGCCGTTTCATCCCGGCAGTTTCGGAACTCTGCTGTCGAAAATGGAATCGACACAGCACGACCGCGGCTGGGAACTCGCCGCCGATGAGAACGGCACTTTAAGCGTGGCTTTGGTCAATCAAGCGCCGAAGGAAGGCAAGCTGAAAAAAAAGGAAGATAAGAAAGACTCAGGCAAAAAGCGACCGGTCGCGAAGGAACCTTTCGACTATCCGACTCCACAGGACCTTAGCAAGAAGGATCTAGCGCCGAACAAGCCGGCCGAACAGCTAAAAGCGGAGAAAGAGGAAGCGAAAAAGGCAAAAGCGAAGGCGGAGACAGAAGCCAAAGCGCAAAAGTCGAAACCCCGCGAAACGCCTGACGAGAAGCTGCCCGAGGTCGCCATCCGCGTCGCCGCTGAGAAGCCTCTACCGCTTGACAACGCGTGGAAGCACATTTTCTTCACGTATGACGGCTCAGGCCGCGCGTCCGGCGTCAAGATTTATCTGAATGGTGCGCAGGTCGCCACGCGTGTGCTAAGGGACAACCTTGGTCGATCGACCATTCGCACGGACGCTCCCATGCAACTGGGCTGGCGCAATCCAGATGAGCACCCCGCGAAGGATGCGCGTTACCAGGACATCCGTCTGTATGCGCGGGCCCTTGCGCCGAACGAGGTCCGCCGCCTTCCGTTCGAGGACTACGTAGCGGAGATTGCAACACAACCGCCAGCGCAATGGTCGCAAGACCAGTCGCACGTTGTCACCGAGTACTTCCTCAATGATGTTGATGTCACTTGGCGGCGGATCCGGCGCGAAATGGCTCCCCTCGATACTCAATTGGACCACCTGTCCGCAGGCGGCAATTTGACGCTGGTCTCGTGGGAGAAGTCTACCGTCCCTTATGCTCATGTGCTGACGAGAGGAGTGTACACGGCGCGGACTGAGCGAGTTGAGGCCAACACACCACACTTTCTCCCGCCATTGCCCCCAAACGAGCCCCGTAATCGCCTTGCTCTCGCGAAATGGACCATCAGCCCAGAGAACCCCCTCGCCGCACGCGTCACCGTCAATCGTATGTGGTACGAGCTCTTCGGCACAGGGCTGGTGGAGACAACTGAAGATTTTGGAATAATGGGCCAGCGGCCCACGCGTCCCGAATTGCTTGACTGGCTTGCCGTCGAGTTCCGGGACAGTGGATGGAACGTCAAGCACATGTACAAGCTGATGGTGATGTCGGCTACGTACCGGCAAAGCTCGAAGGCAAGCTCGCAGCAGCTAACAAAAGATCCTAGGAACGTATTCGTTGTCTCGCGGCCCGCGGTTCCGAATGGATGCTGAGATGGTTCGCGACATCGCGTTGCAGTCCAGCGGGCTGCTGGTACAGAAAATCGGCGGACCGAGCGTCAAGCCCTACCAGCCACCCAATATTTGGGAGCAAGTAAGCTACCCGACCAGCGACACAGTGCATTACGCGCAAGAGCATGCCGATTCGCTCCACCGGCGCAGCATGTACACATATGTGAAACGCATGGCACCTCTGCCTAACATGGATGCTTTCGATGCTCCGGCGCGTGACGTGGTCTGCACCAGGCGGCAGCGGACCGACACACCGCTCCAGGCTCTGGTGAGCATGAATGACGTACAGTGGGTGGAAGCGGCCAGGGCCCTGGCTGAACGTGCAATTCGTGAAGCTGGCCCGCTTCCAGAGCAGAGGATCAACCGCATGGGCTTGATTCTGCTTGCGCGCGTTCCGTCTCCACAAATGGCAGCGGTTCTGGAGAAATCGTTTGGTGAAATGCAGAAACACTACGCCGCAAATCCGAAGGATGCCCGTTCTCTCGTCAACATTGGTGAAAAGAGACGCGACAGCTCGATTCCCGAGCCGGAGTTGGCCGCCTGGACTATGATCGCCAGCGAAATGCTGAACCTTGATGAGACCGTAAACAAGTAGAAGGATCGTGATGAAACAGCACCCACTGTGCAGCGATTGCGAAGACAAAGTCACCCCGATGGATCTACCGATTCCACCTGGGCTGAAGAAAGAGTGGTCGGTTTGCGAGTCCCGTCGCCAATTTCTCGGACGCTTCGGGAAAGTACTTGGCTGGGCATCATTGGCAACCCTTTTCGGCGAAGCGAGCTTTCGCCGTCTTGCCTTTGCATCAGGTGCCAACCCCCAGGCAGGATTGGGAGAGAACAATCTCGGACTTCCACACTTCGCGCCTAAAGCGAAGCGCGCGATTTATCTTTTCATGTCTGGCGCTCCGCCGCAGGTCGATCTTTTCGATTACAAGCCGAACCTTGCTGTGCAATTCAACAACGACATGCCGGCCTCGGTTCGAGGCAACCAGCAACTGACCGGCATGACCGCGGGTCAGGCGCGTTTTCCGGTTGCTCCTGCACACTGGCCTTTCAGTCAGCATGGGCAGACCGGAACCTGGATCAGCGATTTGCTGCCTTACACCGCGCGCATGGTGGACGATCTCACGTTTATCAAGTCGACCAACACTGATGCCATCAACCATGAGCCGGCCATCATGCTGATGAATACGGGCAACATGAATGCCGGCAAGCCGTGCCTCGGTGCCTGGCTGGCGTACGGCCTTGGCAGCATGAACGACAACTTGCCGACGTTTCGTTGTTCTTCAGACGAAGACGAATCCAAAGGAGAACAATCAGCCGGTATCGTCGCGTTTGTGGAGCAGCGGTTTTCTGTCGTCTGAATTCTCGGGCGTGGGTTTGCGATCGGTGGGCGATCCCGTGCTTTACCTGCAAGATCCCTCCGGCGTGGATCGCGAGACACGGCGCAAGATGCTGGACGCGGTAGAAGAGATCAATCGGCAGACACTCGCCGAGGTGGGCGATCCCGAAACCAACTCGCGTATTGCGCAATACGAAATGGCGTTTCGCATGCAATCTTCCGTGCCGGAACTGACGGACCTCAGCAAAGAACCCGAGTCGACTTGGGAACTGTACGGTCCGGAAGCTAAAGAGCCCGGAACATTTGCCTACAATTGCTTGCTCGCGCGGCGCATGGCCGAACGCGGTGTTCGCTTCACACAAATCTATAAGCGAGGCTGGGACGTGCACGACAACGTCGTCGGAAACTTGCCCGTGCTTTGTCAGGAGACAGATCGAGGCTGTTACGCGCTGGTCACCGATCTCAAGCGCCGAGGTTTACTCGACGACACGCTGGTTATCTGGGCGGGCGAATTCGGACGCACCGTTTACAGCCAGGGCGGACTGAGCCAGGAGAACTACGGACGCGACCATCATCCGCGCTGTTTTACGATTTGGATGACCGGTGCTGGCGTGCGCCCGGGAATCACCTATGGCGAGACTGATGACTATAGCTACAACGTGGTGAAAGATCCGGTGCACGTGCGCGACTTCAATGCGACCATTCTTCATTGTCTCGGCATTGACCACAACGAATTCACTTACGAATTCCAAGGCTTGCATCAAAAGCTCACCAGTCCCGTGCCGGCATTTGTGGTGCAAGGAATATTGGCGTGAGTCTGGCGGCTAAGGTCGGGGGCGCTGCTGACGATGCGCTGCGAACAGCACGCCTAATTCCCCGAGTATGGATTGGCGCCGTCTCTGCTGGCATCTCCATTGCGCTCTTGCCGCTCTTTTTCCCTCTGGACGGCAAACCCCACGCTGACTGGCTGCAATTCGTCGGCCGCTTCCACCCGTTGTTGGTACATCTTCCCATCGGACTGATTGTGCTCCTGCCGCTGCTCGAGTTTGCGGGGACGAGGCGTCAATCCTTGCGGGATGCAGCAGGCTTTGTATTACTGTTCGCCCTCGTAACTTGCGTTGCTTCCATTCTCTTTGGACTTCTCTTGGCCTACGGCAGTGGCGAAATCGGAACTACCGTCACACGTCACATGCGCGGTGGAATCGTGCTCGCAATTGAGTTGTTGTTATGCCTCGCCGTCCGGCGCTCATACCTTGAAGGGAAGCAATCACGCTCGTATTTCATCCTGCTCACTGCGGTTCTAATTACCCTTGCCTGGACTGCTCATCATGGTAGCTCACTCACGCATGGAAGCAACTACTTGACGAGGTACATGCCACCTACACTCAAGAGATTTCTCGCTCCAAGCGCAGTCTCATCTCATCCCAATTCTTTTTTCGCCAGGCATATCTACCTGGTTCTCGACACGAAGTGCGTCGCATGTCATGGCACCAATAAAGAGCAGGGCGGCCTCCGGCTGGATTCCTATGAGTCACTAATGGCTGGAGGCAAAGATGGCATCGTGATCGCACCCCGCAATCCCGACGGTAGCCTCCTGCTGCAAAAGGTCACGCTTCCTCCCACCGATCCTCACTTCATGCCTGCCGAAGGCCGCACTCCGTTGACACGCGATGAGATTGCGAGAATCCGGGCATGGGTATTGGCGGGAGCTCCGCCTGATTTGGCCAGCGTCCCAGGTATTTTCATTGCAGGGGATCACGACGAAGCGCCAACACCCGTTGGCGATTACAGTGCATTAATGGGCGACATTCGGCAGATGCAGCAATCGCAAGGAGCAAAGCTGGTCCCGGTATCAGCGAATGCATCGGATGGCCTTATCCTTCGCACAACTGACGTCGCCGGTAGCTTCGATGATGCGCAGCTCGCAAAATTCCAACGGTTTGCACCATTTATAGTTGAGGCGGAAATGGGACGAACCGCCGTCAGTGATGCCAGCATCGAAACACTGAGCCAGTTTAAAAATCTTCGCGCGCTTCATCTGGAGGGTACGGCCGTGAACGGACGGACTCTCGCTAAGCTCTCCTCCTTATCGCAACTCACTTACTTGAATCTGAGCGGGACAAGAGTGACTAGCGACGCCGTGGCTCCGTTGAAAAGCACGCCCAATTTACATCACTTGTATCTTTTCAATACCCCAGCCGAATCAATATCCACGGCGGACAGCGGCTTGAGGAGCACACAATGACAAACTTCAATCGGCGTACGTTGATCAGCCTTGCAGGAATCGCAGCAGCGGAGCCCGCTATGTCTCTTCTCGGTTCAATCATCTGGGCGACGAAGAGATCGGACACACCTGCTGCGCTCAAGCGACTGGCAAACGTGTGGCGGAGATTGTAGATCCAGAAGTAGTCAAGGCCGGCGTCCTGCAAAGCTTTCGCCCAGCCATGCCGAATGTCATTCCGTGGTCTCGCGGGGGCTCGCATGTTGTGGAACACGAACGGCGAGAACTCTGGGCCGAGCATCTTACGCCAGCGCAAGAGTTCAGTTCTGCACCTGGCTGTAAGCGGTAGTTTGCTAATCCTTACACTTTCGTAAAGGTAAGGTGGCATAGCGGCGCAACCTTCCCGACGAAATCTCGCCAATCAGACAGAGTTTGCTTACCACATTGGAATATATAATCTGGATTCTCGCTAGCCTGCCGTTCGGGTGTGGGTCGTGGCCGACTGTGAATCGATTAGAGGATTGTTTGCGCAATGAATACTACTCGCCGTGACTTTGTCCGACTCGGGGTAGGGGCTGCGCTCTCCCTTCGCGCGAATCGGTTGCTCGCGCAGCAGGGTATGGGAGGTCACACCGCCAAGCCCATGCCGAGAGGTGCGCCCTCCGGGCGTCCCTTCAACGCCCATTTCGTCGACGTTGCCGCCGATGCAGGCCTGCACGCGCCGGTGATTTATGGCGACGAAGAAACGAAAAAGTACATCGTCGAGTCCACGGGATGCGGCTGCGCCTTTATTGATTACGACAACGATGGGTGGATGGATTTGTTTGTGCTTTCCGGTACTCGTCTCCGAGGGAGCTCCCGAAGGCACCACGAATCGACTGTACAGAAATAACCGGGACGGCACATTTACGGACGTCACCGAAAAAGCTGGTTTGCACTCGCTCGGGTGGGCCTGCGGCGTCTGCATCGGAGACTACAACAACGACGGTTTTGACGATATTTTTTGCACTACGTACGGGCAGAACGTCCTTTACCGCAACAACGGCAACGGAACGTTCACGGATGTAACCAAAGAGGCCGGACTTTGGAGCGATCAACTGAGGTTCGGTGCGGGCTGTACCTTCCTGGACTATAACCGTGACGGACATCTTGACCTCTTTGTTTCGAACTACGTGCGCTTCTCCTTTGAAAGTGCAGGCGTTCCTGGCGAAAACCCCTATTGCCGATGGAAAGGAATCCCCGTCGAATGCGGACCTCGCGGGTTGGGGACGGGCAAGCATTCCCTGTATCGAAATAATGGCAACGGAACATTCACCGAGGTAACTCAGGAAGCGGGCATTAATCGGGCTCCGGCCACCTATGGCCTGACTGTCGTCGCGGCCGATTTTGATGAGGATGGTTGGCAGGACATCTACGTCGCCTCCGATTCCACTCCCAGTCTCTTGTTCATGAATAATCGAGATGGAACGTTTCGTGAAGAAGGAGTGCTGCGAGGCGTAGCGCTGAGCGAAGATGGCATGGAGCAGGCGGGCATGGGAGTCGGGGTCGGCGATTACGATCTAGACGGACATCTTGACCTTTTCAAAACGCACTTTTTGGACGACACCAACATCCTCTACCACAACGATGGGAAAGGTGATTTCGATGACGCTACGGGAGCGTCTCGCATTGGGGTCGAAACCCGATACGTCTGCTGGGGAGCAGGCATCGTTGATCTGGACAACGATGGTCTTCCAGACCTCTTCATGGTTACCGGCCATGTTTACCCGCAAGTGGAACGAACCCTGCCGCAATATCCCAATAAAACGCCGCGCGCCGTCTTTCGGAATCTGGGCAAAGGCGTTTTTGAAGAACTCATCGAGGAGGCCGGCCCGGGCGTGGCGGCGTCCCACTGTAGTCGTGGATGCGCTTTTGGAGACTTCGACAACGACGGGGATATCGACATACTGATCATTAATCTCAACGAGCCTCCTTCGCTGCTGCGCAATGACCTGAGCGGCAAGACGAACTGGATCAAGGTGAAATTGGAGGGCGTAAAGTCCAATCGCAGCGCCATTGGAGCCAGGGTTCTCGTCCATTACGGGGGCAAGACCCAGGCGCAAGCCGTGTTGAGCCAATCCAGTTTTTTTTCCTGCAACGACCCCCGTTTGCATTTCGGCTTGGGGAGCCGACACTACCGTTGACATCGACGTCTATTGGCCAAGCGGACTCCACGAAACTTTCAAGCAAATCCCTGCGAATCAACTCGTTACGATCAAGGAAGGGGTCGGGCCAATCGCCAACCGCGGCTGGTCCAAAACCTGAAGAATCACTCGTTCCGAGTGCGCCCTCAGAACGAACCCTAAACACATCGGCTTTCCTGGCGTGCGCCAATGCCAGTAGGCCCGATATCAAAGCACAATCACAGGAAGAACGCGACTCCCAAGGCCGGACAGCTGATTTCGTTTATGTCTGAAAAGTCGTTTTTTCCGATTCTACCTTGACAACACACATAGACACAGCCTATAAGTCGCCGCTGTCTTGTAATGTTTTGTCAAGAATCGTGGCCTGAGTTCCGGTAAGTCCCGTAAATTAATGAGGAGGGAAAGTGATGCATATCTGGAAGCTTGGGGTTCTTCTAGCGGCTGTTCTCATTTTTGCACTCACTCCTGCAGCCGTATGGGGTCAGAACGTATACGGAACCATCACCGGAACCGTCACGGACACCAGCGGCGCCGCAATCGCTGACACCACGGTGACGCTAACCAATCTGGACAACAACGAAAAGCACAACATCGCGACCGACGCATCCGGCAACTATACGTTCGTGAATATTCTGCCGGGCCGCTACAAGATGGAGGCGGAGAAGAGCGGTTTCAAGAAGTTTGTCCGCGAACCGATCGTTGTGCAGATCGAAAGCGGCATCAGGGTCGATGTCACCCTGCAGGTCGGTGCGTAAACCGAGACGGTCGAGGTAACCGCTGAGACGCCTTTGCTTCCAGCCGGAAACGAACTCGCTTGGGACAGGTCATCGAACAACGATCGGTCACTGAGCTGCCCCTGAACGGCCGCAACCCGCTTGCTCTGGTGGCACTGGTGCCCGGCGTCGTGCCGCAAGGCCAGCCCTCGGGTGGAAACTCCTCCGACGAGCAACCCGGTCGGCGCCAATCCTTTCGCTCTTGGAGATTTTCAGGTGGGCGGCGGCATGGCCGGGTCAGAGCCAGATTCTGATTGACGGTGTGCCTACGAACGGAGCGTATCTGAACGTTGTCACCGTGATCCCGACGCAAGACGCCATCGAGGAATTCAAGGTCCAGACCAACAACCTGGGTCCGGAATACGGCCGGTTTGCCGGTGGAGTGATCAACCTCTCGACAAAATCGGGCACGAACCGCTTCCATGGTTCGGCATACGAGTTCTTGCGCAACAAGGTGCTGAACGCCAACGACTTCTTCGACAACTAGCGCAACATAGCTCGTGCTCCCCTTACCCAAAACCAATTCGGCGCCAACATCGGCGGCCCGGTTGTTAAGGACAAGCTGTTCTTCTTCTTCAGTTATGAGGGCTTTCGGCTGCGCAAGGGGAATCCCTTCACTACCTGGGTTCCTACAGACGCTGGAGCGCAATGGAGACTTTTCACAAATTGGGTCGAGCGGCACCGCCACGCCTTTCACCATTTACGATCCGACCACGAGCGGTGTAGGCGGGAATCCGGCCTGCACTTCAAGCAATCCCGTCTGCAGGACGGCTTTTCCCGGCAACGTGATTCCGGCCGCTCAAATCGACCCCACCTCGAAAGCCCTTTTGTCGTTCTTCCCGGAGCCCAACCTGGCGGGCAGTGCCGACGGTAACTTCGCGACCAGCTTTAGCAGCGGCGGCTCCGTGGATCAGTACAACGCCCGCATCGACTATGAGTTGAGTTCGAAGCAGAGGATTTACGGACGCTACACTCAGTCGAAAATCCTCTCCCTTCCCGACAATCCGTTCAGCCAGATCTGCACCGATCGTTGCACGGAAACCACCACTGCGAAACAGGTTTCACTCGGGGATACGATTACGCTTTCCCCCAAGACGATCCTGGACTTGCATTTGGGCTACACGCGTTACGTCTACCTGCGCACGCCTCTAAGCCAAGGCATCGACCTGTCGCAGTTTGGTCCGAACTGGGCGGCATTAACGTCTCAGTTGACCTATACCCACATTCCGCAGGTGTGCGTCTCGCAGAATCCAGGGTGATAATCGCTGGGGCGGCGGTTGGTGCGCTCAAGGTACTGGCAGCGGCATCGGCGCTCGCGACGACACTTACAGCATTCGCTCCGATGCTCTCCAAGATCATGGGAAAGCACACTCTGAAAGTCGGCGGAGAAATTCGCATGCTCCGCAACAACTACTACCAGAGCAACAATCCTGCGGGCTTGTTCCAGTTCAACGCCAAGATGACGGCGGCAAACCCGAATGACTCGACCAACGGCACTCCGGGCGTGGCCGCAGCGGCTGCGGGCAATGGTTTCGCTTCGTTCCTGCTGGGGCACGGCGATAATGGAAGCGCCGTTGAGCCGGCGAGAACCGCCGATCAGAATCTCTACTATGCGTTTTATGCTGGCGACACCTACCGGCTCACCAGAAAGATTACCCTGAATCTTGGCGCTCGCGTCGACCTGCAGGGGAATTGGACCGAGCGGACGGATCGCATTGTCGCTCTCAACACCACCGAAGCCAGCCCGCTGTTGGCGCTCAGTCCTGCCGTGGCGGCGGCTTTCCCAAACCTGAAGGGTGGCTTTGACCTGGTAAACTCAAGCCGGCATCCGGTCCCGCAGTCCGTTTCCTAACTGGAACCATGTCAGCCCCCGTCTTGGGGTTTCGTACCAATTCGACCAGAACACGGTGATCCGGACCGGCTACGGAATGTTCTTACCTCCCGGTGGACGTGCGGTGGAACGATGCGCCCCACAATTTGTTTATCAACTCGTTCACCACGCCTTGGCTGACGACCCAGTCCGACGGAGTGACGCCGAAGAACACTCTGTTCAATCCGTTCCCGGGCGGAGTCACCCCGCCCTTCGGGAGAGACCAGGCGCTGATCGATGTGCAAGGCAATGGAAACGAAGCGGCGCTCGTCCAACAACCCGGCCCCATACGTTCAGCAGTGGAACCTGGACATTCAACGCCAATTCCCCGGGAACCTGCTGGTGGACGTAGCCTATGCTGGGTCGAAGGGCACGCATTTGCCCATGCACGATCAGACGATCGATCAAATGCCTGCCGCAGGATCTGCCCAAAACTGCTGCGGATGTGGCAGCCCTGACGGCTCTCGTCCCCAACCCGTTTGCTGGGAATTGCACGGGTTGCACCGGCCCGCGTAACGTCCGGTGGTGTGGGAACGAATGCGACGGTAAAGGCAGGTCAGTTGCTTCTGCCTTTCCCGCAGTTTGATAACTTTTCACTGGCCGAGCCGGATAACCGCGATTCGATGTATCACTCGATGCAGTTGAAGGTGGTGAAGCGATTCGCGGCGGGCGCACAAGTGCTTGCCAGCTACACCGTCTCGAAACTCATCGACAACACCAACTCGGAAATCAATTGGCTGGAAGCCGCCGCTCCGAGCTGGAACGATGCCAACGCCTATAACCTGCGTGGCGAGCGTAGCCTGGATGGCTTCGACGTCCCGCAGCGGCTGGTCATCGGCGCCATTATGGATCTGCCCTTTGGACAGGGGCAAGAAGTTTGCCAGTGACGCCTCAGGAGTTACCGACAAGATCATCGGCGGGTGGGGAATCAATACCATCATCACTTTCCAGAGCGGCTTCCCGATTATCATCGGTGGCTGCCCGGGTGCGCTCAGCAACTCGGGCATTCCCAATGCAGGCTGTTCCCGGCCGACGAGAACTGCCCTGTCGCACACAACTTCCGGTTCCAAACAGGAAAAGTTGGCTCATTGGTTTGACACTTCCGTGTTCACCAACGGAGACCCGACCGTCTACAACTACGGCACCGATTCGCGTACCGAGCCGAACATTCGTTCCGACGGAATCAAAGAACTTTGACTTCGCCGCTTTTAAGAACACGAAGTTTGGTCCGGATGAACGAATGGGCCTCGAGTTCCGAGCGGAGTTCTTCAACCTGTTCAATCGCACGCAGTTCAATCCGCCCAACACCAGTTGCTGTGGCGGCTCAACCTTTGGCCAGGTGACCGGCCAGTACAATCTGCCACGCGTGATTCAGTTCGCCTTGAGGATAACCTTCTAACCTCCTCGCGTTTGTGTCCGGGCGGCCCCGCCCGCCCGGACACAATGATTCTTCTCTCCTTTCCTTCTGTCCATTGGCGGTTATTCTCAGTTCTGGGGCTAAATAGCGCTTTCCATGCGCTCCATGAGAATCATGAACGAAACGCAGACCGCTTTCTTTCTTCTTACGTTCTCGGTGATCGTGCCCGGATTCGCGGCCAGCCAATCGTCCGAGCAAGAAGTCGAACTGTCTTTCCGCGCTGGCCAGGCAGCCTTGAGACAAGGCGATTTCGCCCGCGCGACCGAAGAATTCAAGAAGGTGCTGACCCTGGACCCAACCCTACTCGAGGCTGAGGTCAACCTGGGCCTCGCTTACCAGGGCCTCCTCCAGTACGACTTGGCGGTCCGCTATCTGGAGAAGGCTCTGCGCGAAAGGCCAAACCTGCTTGGCCTCAATGTAATTGTCGGAATGGATTACCTCAAACTTGGCTCTCCAGACAAGGCCAGTCCCGTTCCTCCAGCGTGCGCTGAAGCTCGATCCTTCCAACCGCGATGCGCATGAGGCCATGGCTTTGTATCACTTGAGTCAGGAAAACTTTCGAGGCGCGGCGGAGCAGTTCCGTCAGATCGCCGCCCTCGATTCCGATAAGGCCGAGGCCTGGTTCAAACTTGGACACGAATACCTGGATCTGGCGGCTCGTTTGGCTTATCGGGGCGCTCGTCTGTATCGCGAATCGGCCTGGGGGCATCGTTTCCTTGGCGACATACTCTCCGAGCGCAACCGTTGGGAAGATGCTGCGCAGGAGTACCGGAAGGCCCTCGGCGTCGAGCCTCGCCAATCCGGCTTGCATACATTGCTCGGCGAAGCCGATCTGCATGCCGGAAAACTGGAAGAATCAGAGACAGAATTTCGCCTCGACCTTCAGGTTGACTCGAGAAATGAGTTGGCGTGGCTCGGCTTGGCAAAGCTGCAACTGGCCAAAGGCCAAGCTTCTGAGGCCCTTGCCTCGGTAGGCAAAGTCTGGCAAATCTCTCCGGAATTCTTGAAGTTGCGCCCGGAATTCCCCTCGATCGAACTCACCAAGGAGACGGCACAAGCTTCCATATCGCGCTTGCTGGATCAGCCCGACGGGCCAGCCAGGCATTCTCTGTTGGCGGGTCTTTACGCCTCTATGACTGAAAACGAGCTTTCAGAGCGCCAATGGAAATCCTTCCAAAACGACTTCTCCAAGTGGCAACAAGCGTCTCGTGCTAATCCGCAAGCTCATGCCAATCCGTATCCCTGCAAAGCCCATCTCTATTCTCGCTGCATAGCCACACTGCAAACGGCAAAGCATTTGACCGACTCAGCTCAACTCCTCCTGGGAAAAACGTACTTTACATTGCAGCAATACGAACGCGCGGCTGGCACGTTAGCGCAGGTGCATGGCGACACCAACATAAATGCCGAGGCCAGCTACTGGTTGGAGCGGACATACCAGGCCTTGGGGGCAGAGGCCTATGCGCGACTCGAAGATTCTTTTCCCGACTCCTGGCGAACTCACCAACTGCGCGCCGAAGGCTCCGCCCTTCGCCGGAATCTTGACGACGCGATCAAAGAGTATCAGGTGGCCCTGCAGTTGCGACCTGATGAGGCAGAACTTCACGAAGCACTTGGAGAATTCTACCTCGATAATCACTCTGACGCAGACGCGCAGGGTGAGTTAGAGAAAGCCGTGAAGCTGGATCCCTCGCGCACCAAGGCGCTTTATCTGCTGGGACGCCTGTACGTGCTAGACCGGGAGAACGAAAAGGCGGTGCCCTATCTACAACGCGCGCTGCGACTTCAACCCAATTTGAATGAAGCCAGCGGCTTGTTGGGGACGGCATACGTGCGCATGGGACAGTTTGCCGATGCGGTCCCGAAACTCGAGAAGGCGGCTCCTTTGGACCATTACGGCAACGTCCATTATCAGTTGTATTTAGCGTATAAGAAGCTCGGGCAAGCCGAACTCGCGCAGAAAGCTTTCGCGCGCTCGCAGGATCTCCGTCGAGGCTCTCTCGAACGTGACCAGGCTCTAATCATGGGATCTCCGCAGGTGGAACCTGAACCGCAGTGACCATAAACTCCGACAGAGATGTGAGCACTAGCACTGAAAGTTAGTTGTGTATCCTGCGATCCTCTATGAGAAGAGTCGATTCTGAATCTAGCTCCACACGTGCGGAGCATTCCGCGTCGTCGTTCGCCACGTAGTTGATCCGAGTGCTGACGGGATAGCACGGCATCGCACAAGCATCGTAGGTTTCAACAGTTCAGAGGGTTATATGAGATCGCCCGCTTGCCGTATATGAAGCGGCAGTCATGGGGTTCCGCGGGCCGAAGGCGATCTGCAATGAGCACGGCAAAACGATTTTTATGACCAAAGCGCGGAGGCGGCCCCGGTTTTCCTTCCATTAGAAGGTGAAAATATTGAAACACGACCGATGGGTCATGGAGCTGTTGATTATGCGGAATAACTTTCCAACAATGCAGCCCTTCTCCGAAGGGGACCGTATTGGCTTTCGTGGAACGATGAGAATAGGTACGAAGTCGGTAGGAACGAACTACCACATATCGGTTTTGGCCTCGAAATCCGCCTACCCACGGGTGGAACCTCGCGTGTATATCAGCCCGAAGCCGGAGGAACACCACTGGATATGCTCATCGGGCTCGGCCTATTTGTCCTACCAGCGAAACTCTGCCTGGCAACCGAGAGCGTCAACGTTTGCGGCATGCGTGGCGTCAGCAGTTAAATACCTAATGGAGTTTGGCCGATGAGCTGGCACGATAGTGTGTCGATGTACAGCGACCTGGGGCGAGATCCGGCCCCTTGGTGGTTGGTTCGCAGAGACATGGGATGAATGGGTCGGCGCGATGCGTCACTGTAATGAAATTGTAATGGTTGTACGATCAGAACGAATCGTTTTTAAGCAGAACCGATCAAATCGACTGATTTGTAATCCGTTGAAAAGAGGAGTAGAGTGGAAAATTTTGCAAACGGTTCAGAACCCGCCTGTGTATTGCTAAACCGTTGTACTGGCTAATACCGGTACCGAGGGTTCGAATCCCTCCCTCTCCGCCAGACCTGGGTGGCGGAGCAGACCGGCGAAGGGCTGCCGCGATGAAGGGAACTCAGACGTGATCGTCGTTGACAGGGCGTACGCGAGCTTGGTCGAAACCCGCACTCAACAAATCTGTCTTTCGATTTACTGAACGCGTAGGAGGGAAAAAACATGCCAAATCCGATCCTGGTTACTGGCGCGGCCGGCCGCGTCGGCGCAGTAGGACGCACGGTCACCGAGCTGCTGTTGAAGCAAGGCAAAGCGGTGCGGGCGATGGTGCGAACTGAAGACGAGCGCGCGCAAGCATTGCGCGCTCTGGGTGCGGAGGTCGTGGTTGGCGATCTGCTCGATCTCGATTCCATGCATAGGGCGATTGCGGGTTGCGAGACGATGTACTTCGGGATGTCGGTTTCGGATACATATCTGGCCGCGACCGTCAACACGGCGTCGGTGGCGAAGCACCACGGCGTCAAGGCGTTCATCAATATGTCGCAGATGACGGTCTCTCAGATGAGCATTACCGAGACTACGCCCAGCCCACAGCACAAGCTGCACTGGCTCGCCGAGCAGGCGCTGAATTGGTCCGGTCTGCCGGTTGTGCACGTGCGGCCAACAGTGTTTCTCGAAGGCTTCTTCCTGACTTTGACTCCGGATTCAGTCAGAGAATCCGATCAGATCAGGCTACCGTTCGGGGAGGGCAAGACTTCGCCGGTGGCGGCGGAAGACGTTGCACGTGCGATTGCCGCGCTGCTCGCCAATCCGCAGCCGCACATCGGCAAGATCTATCACCTGACTGGTCCGCAGTCCGAGAACATGCATTTCTTTGCCCAGGAGTATTCGAAGGCGCTGGGCCGCACGATTACTTATCAGGACATTCCCGTCGAGCCGTGGCGGGACGACCTGCTCAATCGGCGCTGGCCGGTTCACGTGGTGAACCACCTGGCGGCATTAGCCGATCTGCATCGCGCGGGGCGCTTCGACCGGACGTCGGACGATGTGCGCACACTGACGGGGCAAGAGCCGCTGAGTGTGCAGGAGTTCGTCAGAAAAAATGCGGCGACATTCACCCCATCGGCAAAAGCAGCCTGAGTGTCTTCGGATGCTCGCATTCGTCGCTGGCGTGGAGCCAGGCCTACGGCACATCTGGAAAATGCCGTTGTCGTCATTGACTTCCGAGTCGTCGCTAGCCTTGATCGGAAACGCCTCGGGGCAGATTTTTGGGGCGGAGCGGGGACCTCGATCCGAGGCGTTTTCGATGAGGAGACTAGGAGGAAGCCGCTGGCGTTTGCGGCGGACGCGGTGCGCTATGGGATTTGAACGGCAGCGTGGATCTGAACAGAGCTTGGGGAGAGCGGCGAGGCGTGGTGAGAGTGCGGTACGGATGGTCGGAGTGGTGGCAGAGATGAGCAAGAGCGCCTGCGGAAAGTTGCATGAGAGGCTCTGGGGAAGAAGCGGACACACAGGTGCGTGGGCGTGCCGGAGCACATCCCCGGGTCGAGAGTGGAGGAGACACTACGAAGAATCGAAGTAAGAGCATGTGGATAATTCCGCAGCCGTAAATCTCTGCAGCACGATCATGGCCGCGCCGCAACGTGGGCAATGCCAGAGGGACGGAGTCTCGGAGGAAGCTTGGTGCGTCATCGCTGGGGCAGGCGTTGGGGAGTTGCGGGACAGTTCACCTGCGCCATGGCTCCGTCTCAGGACCTCAACTGCCCTGGTTTATGGTCGCTGGTTCCCCTCCAACCGCGCTACTTGGTGTTCCTGCCATTGCTCTCGACAGAGATATCCGACAGGCCTAAAGCGTTGACCGGTTTCGGTTCCTATGTCCCCAAACGGTTTGATTTCTTCGTTCGTTAGAAAGCCCTCCAGAAATGTGCCGCTTGGGAGCCGCATCAACACTGATGTCTCGAGGCGTGATCTTAAGCGTTAGAAGAGTGTAGTTTTCTAATCCCTGTGAAGAGGGAGGTTCGCTCACGAATCGCCCTTAAAGCTTGTAACGTTATTGAATTACCAAATTCACTATTGTGGAATGTGTCAGACCTCCACCCGTTGCAATAATCGTCAGGGGATGGCTACCACTCGCCGCTCTCGGTTTGGTTGATACGGTTAGCGTTGTATTGCTTGAACCCACCACCGACGTCGGGCTGAACGAGGCGCTTGTGCGCGCCGGTAATCCGCTTACGCTGAACTTCACCGTGGCAGAGAATGGTCCCAGAGCCGTCGTTGTCACAGTGTACGTCGTCTTTGCATTTCCACTCACAGTCCGGGTGCTTGGAGACGCTGAAAGGGAGAAATCCGCCACAACTAGTGTCACCTGTGTGGAATGAGTGAGGTTGCTGCCGTTTGTCGCCGTGATCGTAAGCACGTAACTACTAGTCGGCGTCGAACTCGAAGTACTTAGCGACAGCGTGGAGGATCCGGAACCCGTAACTGAGCTCGGACTGAAGCTGGCAGTCGCGCCAGAAGGCAACCCGGTTATGCTGAACGCCACGTTTCCATTAAATCCGTTGGATGGTGTCACACTCACACTGTAGCTGGTGCCCGTTCCCGGAGGTACGTTCCGAGAGGCTGGGGTGGCCGCCACCGAGAAGTCGGGCCGGGGAATAACCTGAACGAACGTCGCCACTGAGGGTACGCCTGAATTGTTCAAGATAAAAAGCATGTAGTAGCCCGGCGGGGCGATGTTTCCGTTCGGGGGAGCTGTGACGGTCAGTGCTCCACTTCCCGCCGTGAAGGACATCTCCACCTCACGCTGGTCCATACCGAAGGCATGCGTCACCGTTCCGTTACGCACCAGAACGACGTGGGAAATATTCGCCGCATCCGGAGTTTGTACCGTGAAGGTATTTCCATAAGAGATGGAACTCGACGCGCTCGTAATGGAAGGTCGTGCAGCCAAGTTCCCATTTGAATCGAACAGGTAGGGCGGCTTATAGATCTCCATCTGCTGCGCATAGGTGCCGCGCGAAGGGTTGCCGCCGGCGAACCAAACTGTCGCATCAGGAAGAAGCAGCGCTACGGAATGGTACAAACGCGCATAGGCGTTCGCGCCAGCTGAAGAAAAAACATAGTTGCCAGGGTTATTGGGGTCCGGGGCAAGGAGGTCCGCGTTCAGGCTGGCGGTGCTTGTGTCTTCGTCATTTAGCGAACCGCCAACGGCCAAAACTCGGCCATCAGGCAAAATCACCGCATTCATTTCAATGCGGGGCTGGCTCATATCAGGTCCCGACTGCCATGCTGGTGTGGACGCTCCCATATCGATGATCTCGGTGGTAGCGGTCGCCGAACTATTGCCGCCCATTATTACCACCTGGGGATCGTAGTTGTTGGCTGGCGTTAACGGGAGCAGAACAGATGTGCCATATGTCCGGGTATTACCGTAGATTGTGGTGGCGACATTGGTGTTCCAGGTTGTCGTCGAGGGGTCGAAAACTTTAGAGGTGGTTTGCGCACCGGAGTAGAACACTTTGCCATTGGGCAGTAGGTGCAGGCGGGGGTAGAGGTCCGGTGTCCAAGATGCAGGATACTGCTGGCTCCAGCCCGAGCCGACAGTATAGAACTCGACAGAGGTGTTGGTGCCGCCAGTCTCGTTCACGCCGGAGAACGTCATCACTCGCCCATCTCCTAGGGTTACTACCGTGGGGTACCATCGCCCATGCGCCATATTCTGTACGTTGGTGAAAGTATTTGTGGCAGGATCGAAAACTGCTGCCTGTGGCTGTCCATAGAAAGGATCGTACTGGATCGTGCCGCCATCGATCAGTGCCCGTCCATCCTTCAGAAGGGCTATGGCATTGCAGAACATGTCCCATGACACTGAAAATTGAGTCATAGCTTGGGTCACCGGATCCCATAGCAATGCCCCGGAATTATTCGATGGTCCATACGGCTGGCCCGAGGGACAACCCGACTGCGACGGCGGGCAGTTTCCCGAGCCCGCCACAATCAGCACTTTGCCATTACCCAGGAGCGCCACATGCACGGGGTTGATCGGCAGGAGTGTTTGTAGCGTGCTCCACCGCCCCTGGACGTTCGCCTGACCCATCATTACAGGCACGAATACGCTGGAAAAGACCGAAAAAACGAGAGCACAACTCAAACAGGAAAAGAAGCGGCGGCTGGTCATGAAACACCTCAGGACGGCGCTCGGATGAACTACTGGGAGACGGGGGGAAGGCCTCCTACTCAAACCTCGCGGCGGCGCTGCTGCAAAAGAGTGAGTAGAAGTCAAAAACGTTGGAACAATACGTCTTACAGAACTGCGTGTCAAGACTGCAACGTCGTGCGAACAATGTGCAAGCAGTTTCACAATGAAATTTTGGTTGTTGAGAGTAAATCGGAATCTTCCGTTTGACACCCCGCATTTCCTTTTTGAACGTTCTGTGACTCACCCTATGAGAACTCACTGGCCGGAAAACTTGAGGCGGTCATTGCCGACTACGACATTGAAATGGTCCTGACCGCCCTCCAGATTGCCGAGCTGCTGTTACATCACCGCGAAAAGAGCAGGCTGGTCTATCAAGCCACGATGGGCTGGGGCTTCTTGGGCTGCGGTGACACTCTCCCGCAGGCGAGCCTCGAGCAGAGTTGGCTGAGGCTTGTCGCCGCGAAAGTCTTCCTTCGCGGCCTGGACCTGGTGCAGCAGATCGTCTTCCGTCGCTGGCGGTTCGAGCTTCAGCCGGCGCTCGAGACACATGCGGACTCTGGGCTCGCTTTGTGGTCTTTGAAAGATGACATTCGCATTGCGAAAATTTGTCTGCTGCGAGAAAGCAGTAGTTCGCTTGGAGCGGGCCGCGCCGAGTTGGACTTTGTGGAGAAGGGGACCTTGCGGAGAAAAAAGGGCCGCCCGACCTGCTGATCGGACAGCCCAACTTGGAAACGCTCTACCCTCATCCCATACTTACACTTCAAGGAGGCAGTATGCAACCACTCCCAGGCCTCTGTGAAAACCGCACCGCAAACCTGCAGTCCATCGGCAAATAGTTGTAAATGGTTTCACATCGCCCAACAATTCGTAAACAAAAAGCGGGATTTGATTGACATAGGAATGCGTTGTGTCACAATTGGCCGCTCGCTGAAAGCCAGCCAGCAGCAAGGGTTTCACCGTAAAGGACAGGAGATCACAAATGAAAGTTGGAAAAATTCTTACCCTCTCATTTTTGCTGCTTGTGCTTGTCTCGATCGTGAATCATCAGTTGACGCAAAAGAATGCGTCCCTGATTCCGACCGTTCAGGCACAAGGAACACCAACACCAACATCAACTCCAACCCCGACTCCAACCCCGACTCCAACTCCGACTCCAACCCCAACGCCAGGTGTGGGTTGTACACCTGGTTTCTGGAAAAACAATGCCGCGAAGAAAAATGCAAGTCAATGGACCACCTTCACACCAGGTGAACTGTTGTCGGCCGCAGGGTTCACTACCCCTATAACATTTGCTGACGGTTCAACTCTGGCGGATGTGACCCTGCTGCAGGCCCTGAGTTTCCAGGGAGGTTCCACTCTGGAGGGAGCATCCGAGATTTTGTTGCGGGCCGCCGTCGCCGCGATTCTCAATGCGGCAAAATTTGGCGGTTCGGCGAGCACAATCATTACTAATGTCAATGACGCACTAGCCAGCGGCGACAGGACTACGATTATAAATCTGGCCGCAACGCTAGACGCGGCTAACAATCTGGGCTGTCCGCTGTCAAACAACTAGGGAGCAGGCGGTTCCGGGTGTTATGGCCTTTGCGAACCATTTCCGTGTCAGGGCCGGAAAGATGTGCTCCCCGGCCCTTTGATCTCTAATCTGGTACGCGGGAGGGCCCTTTGAAAATCCAACGCTTTTCGTGCTGCTTGGCGGCCAGGTCGGGGGCGCAGTCCGGAACCGGCACAGAATTGGTGCATGCTGCCTGTGCAGCAATCAACACAGACAATGACGATGTCGTTACAGCACTTTCTGAAGATCCAGCTAACAACGGCAGCTGCACAATCCAAGGCCCCCTGCCGACCCATGGAAACTTACAGGTTGGGGCAGCCAACCTCACCTTTTCTATTCGACACAGTTGAGCACTGTGGCGAACTGAGGCTCGCTCGTCGCTGACGACAGCGGGACAGCAAATGCAGTCACATAATAGATTCGTTGCGGCACACCCTACAGCCAAATTAGCTTTAGTCATGCTCACGTTCGGCGTGATTGCTTGGGCGCAATCTCCTAATTCCGAGCGGACCTGCTCCGTCGGTGGCGTTGTTCTCGACGCGCAGACTGGCGGTCTCGTTGTCGGAGCACACGTTTACCTGCGCGCGCCTGGACAATCAGCAACCGTGCAGACGGTGAGCGATAAAGCCGGTCGTTTCTGCCTAGCAGCGTTGCGCGGCCAATATCGGCTATCGGTTGAAGCGCGAGGGTATGTTCCTTCTGAATATGGAGCACGCAAAATTGGCGCGCCCGGCACAACGCTTTCAGTCGGAACTGAGACTCTCGACCTTCAGGTCCGGCTCGATCGGGCAGGGGTCATAGAAGGGCATGTCTTGGATGCGGACGATGCTGCTGTAAGCGGCGTTAAGATACAAGCGCTTCAAGAGGAAGTTCCGGGAAAAGGAAAGTGGTCACCGATGGTTGAGGCAATGACCGACAAATCAGGCCATTACGTGCTCACCGATCTCATTCCAGGGCAGTACGTTGTAGGTGCGATATGCAGGCCCAACATCTGTCGTATCAGCAGAGACCGAAATGCACACCAGTCCGGAAACGGTGTGTACGCTAACACGTATTATCCGAACTCACGCGACATTCTTTCCGCCGTGCCCATTCAAGTCGTAGCCGGTCAAGATGCAGAGCAGGTCAATATTTCCTTGAATCCCGTTACAGCTTTTCGCATCAAAGGGAACGTTCTAATGCAACCCCTTACAACTGATGACCGCCCAGTTCTTACCCTAGTCCCACGAAACACGGTCGAAATTTTCTCGGGATTGCGCAAATCTTCGGTGCTCGACAATGGGGGCACGTTCGAGATCAGTGATGTTGTTCCAGGCTCTTACACTTTGTTTGCCGATCAAAAAGCGGCATTTGCAGAGCAAACCATAGATGTGACTGATCGAGACGTAGACGTCACCTTAGCAATGACGCCAAATCTCAACCTAGTGGGAAGTGTTGTTGCGGACGGCGGAGAGCACACTGCTTTGAGTCGCCTGGTTGTTTTCATTCAATCGGTACAGGCGATGACGGTCCTTTCTTCAGCGAAGGTCAACGAGAAAGGCAAGTTTAGATTTCTGAACTTGAGGCCGGACACGTACACGATCCGGGTCATTGGCCTACCCTCTGATTGGTATCTCAGGTCTATCGAGACAACCACCGGGAATTTTGAGCCTGATTCCCCAGTAGAACTAAGCGCAAATGCATCGGCGGGTGAGTTGATAATTCGCCTGAAGCCAAATGGTGGCCAGGTCACGGGAGCTGTCACTGATAGCGATCAAAAACCCATCGTTGCGGCGACGGTCGCTCTCATCCGAGAAGGTGCAGGGCAGTGGGAGACAAAGAGAACAACTATTACTGACGAATATGGGCGTTTTCTCTTACGTGGCATACCTCCAGGTGAATACAGAGTGTTTGCATCTGATGCTCCCGTCCCAGGTTCTTCGCGACCAATAGAGGATTTGAACGGGTCGGATGCCAAGGGAGAACCGATAACCGTGGGACAGAGTAGCCGTGTGAGCGTCGTTCTGAAAGCCACAATAGTCGGCGATTAGCTGTGACTCAGTCGCGGGGCTTGTTGCTTCGCGCTGTGGGCTTTCCGCGGAAACGCGATAAAACCCACCAGCGCGTAGAAACAAGCTTCGCGGGCAAGCACTAAACAGGGTAGCGGGCGCTTCCATCAGTTTCATCTTCACTGATCAAGGTGAACCTGGTACGAGCGACACGGAATCGATGATCATCTCTAACGCTTTTCAACAATGTTGTGCTGCTTGTACCGACCACAGCTCTAACGTTCGGCAACCATCAGGCACACAAGAGCAACGAGTAGCAACAACTGCAACTCTTCTCTGAGGCCTGACCTACAATCGGACCTTTCTATTTCGGTGCATCGAACGCGGCAACCACGACCTGTGTAACCCTGAGAACAACCTCAAACTTGCTGCACCGTTGGGCGTGTAGCCGAGGTGCTACTTTGCCACCTCGAATAGAATATAGCGAGTGCTGCTGTAAACTCGGGGGTAATGTGCAGCGAAGAAAACAAGATTCTCGTGAAAGTCTGCGATCTTGTCCTCTTCGATCAGTATGTAGTTGATACCGTAGCGGTTCAACAGTTCGTGCGCTGTTTCTGAGCCGGAATAAATTGCCATGACGTCTTGCTCTCGCAGGTGGTAGTCGACTCCGTGACTCGATAGCCATCCGCGGTAACCCATCAGGATTCGGCGTCCGCTCAAACAAGCGACAGGATTATTATGCTTGTCGGATGTCAGGAAGAGGGCGTCTTTGCCGGTGTGGGTCCTGACAAAGTCCGCCAGCTCCAGATCTTCCCGCGAAAACATCAGCCAGCTCAGGTGCAGTTCGCGATATACGGATGCCGCCCCCGTGCAGGTCAGCGCGGCAAACAGCAGCACCCCTATCAAAGCTCCCCGCCAAGAATGGCGCTGCCAAAGCTGTTCCAGAAAAAAGCCGGCAAGAACACAACTGAGCAGGAGCCACCAGACGAAGAGCTTGATATTGTCCCAGTCGTAAGGCTGGAAAACCAGAATGTTGCTCAAAACAAAGAGCCCGACGAACGCCAGATAGAAAGTCTTCACCTTTGGCTTTGCCATCCAGTACGCGAGGGCGAAGACCAACCAGTGTGGGCTCAAGTTCTTCAGCCAGAACAACCACAGTGGCTCGTTGCCGCTCATCCAGCCCCATTGTGCACGCAAGAAGTGCCCTGCATGCACCGGCAAAATCCAAAGCACTTGCGGCAGTGCAAGAATAATGAGCGGCACCGCGAAGAAGAGCCAGTCATATATGACTCTCCAGCATCCCGGATCGGCCAGGAATTGTATGCAGAACAGGAATCCCGCCACAATCACCAGCGCCACAAAGCTGTGAAAATGCACGTAGGGCATGCATGAAAGCATTAGAGACGCATACACCAGGTACCTCTGCTTTCGGGTGTCCCAGTAGAGCCATAAAAACTGTACGGCGAGCAGCCCTAGGAACAATCCAAATTCAGCGGCTCGCTGCGGGAGAATGTACTCGGACACGAGATTGGAAAATTGAATCTTGCGCTCGGGGAGATGAGAATAATCGACAGCGGGATTGAGGAGTGTTGAACTCAGGGAATGAGAAATTCGGCTATCTCTCCACAGATAGTAACAACCAACGATGCTGCCGTTGAAGAACAGCAAAAATGGTGTGGCCAACGCACCGATCGGCCCAGCAATGCGGCGGGCAAAGAAGTAAAGCGTGATCACAGAGGCCAAAATCGCCAGGAATGCAGGCACGATCAGGCTGCTTTGAACACTAAATCCCCAACGCACTAACCCAGCACTCAACAGGTCCGGCAGAAATGGGTAAGACAACCTCGTCCCCGGGAAGATGGGATCTTCTCTGACGGCACTCAACCCGCGCTCGGCGAAGTTGGAAAGCATCGAAAGATGCCAACCTAAATCTGCCCAGGTGGCCCCTCCAGAATACCAACCGTCGGGCCTGGCAAGAAGCATATGGGAGCAGAGTAGCTTGTAGAAAAGAAGTCCAAAAACCATTACCAGAAATATGACTGGCAGGCAATCAGTGAGCGCCCACCTCGAGAGCCAGCGACGCAAACGGGGAAACACTGGCTCAGGGTGTTGTTTCGTTGGCAACGTAGAGTACAAGATCAACCCCTGGTCTCAAAGGATACCAACCCTTTAATTGATAACGCCCGGCGAGCAGACGCTGCAGCTCTACCATCTGTGAGAGCGATCCGACCACGATCGGGAAATCGGTCGGTGTCACCTTGCCGAAATAGGCTACTTTTCTGTAGTCGCGGAGATACCACGGCAGAGGCCAATAATCGGGAGTCAGCACCGCTACTTGGGTCTGCATCCCACCCCGGGTGGCAGCGACCTCGTTGATCTTGGCAACTAGGTTCATGAAGTCGCGGCGGGTTTGGACATAAGGATAAAGGTAGCGGTCATCGTCATAGTGGAAGAAGCTCAGTTGCACCGATTGATAGAAGCAGATTGCCAGCGCGACCACGGACAGAGCGGCAGGAAAAAATTGCGTCAGCCTGCCACTGTAATGCTTGACCAAGTAATCCCGCAGTATCTGTACCCCTGCGCCCCCCACGATGCTCATCGGCACAATGATGTTGAGCAGGATCCACGGAGTCTTGTAGGGAATCACAGAGTAAGCGGCAAGTAAGACGAAAGCCCAAATCCCCGCGAACACGGCGAGTCGGCTGTTGCGCTTCACCATGGCCAAGACAGTTCCCATGGCGGCGAGAATAAAGATGGGAGCTTCTTCTCGCAGCAACCACACCACGTACGTATGCCAAGGAGCGCCATGCTGTGTCATTCCAGTCCGCGTCCAGTACGTGTACGTCGTAACCGCATCACGGACACCTTGCGGATAATTTCCGAGGAAGGAGGAGAAAAACAGGAAGCTACATGTTAGAAAAAGAGCAACGGAGGCCACAACCAGCCAAGCGAGTCGTGTCCATCCCCCGAATTCGGCGGCACTTAAACCTCGGTCCCGCCGAACCCAGACCTGGGCGACCCCCGCTGCGACTGTCAGTGCAAAGAGTGAGATCGGCGCAGTTTCTTTCGTGCAGATCATCAGCGACGCTGCAAGAGAGATCAGGAACAAGTGATTAAACTTCTTCGAATCCCAAAAGCGAAGTCCCCACACGACTACCCAGAGCGTGAAAAATCCAAGCAGCGTTTCGTGGATGAAGTCGCGAGACAGGTACACCATGCCTGGGGAAAATGCGACCAGTCCGGCAGCGGTGAGGGTTCCGATGTCTCCTAAGCGGGCGCGAAAGGTAAGGAGCAGGCCGATCAATGCGATACCGAAGGCGACCGGCACTGCACGGATTGCCAGGGTACTCGGGCCTTCATTGCCAAACAGCAGGTGGCTGACGCTGGAACTGACCAGCGCAAAGTAGTAAAGACTGGGTCCGTGATAATTAGCGGGATTGTAGCGATAGATTCCTTCCCGGAACAGGCCAAGAAGGAAGAGACCATTGACCCCTTCATCACCATGAAGCGGCTTTAGCCCGAGATTGAAGATGCGGAGCAAAGCGCCGATCGACAGCACGGAAACGGCCCCGGTCCACCATGACCGCCCCAAACCTCGCGCTTTCGTCCATTCCATGCGCTTCGAGCCTGCCGCACGATTGAGCATTTTGCAAGAGAGGGTATACGTGAAGCCATCACCCGCGCGCGAACTATCCTTACCAGGGCTTTCGCAGGGCCCGGGCCAGGTCGCAGATCTCATCGACCTGCTGGAAGAGCGACGGATTGATCCGGCATCAGCAACACGAAATTAGCCTTTCGCTTGTGGCACGATTTGACTGCGATTAGGATTTCCGCATGTACGCGGGCGAGAGAGAGTTCTGGGGATTTGTTTGCCTTTGCGTGACGGCGGTTATCGCTTTGTTTATGTTTGCCGGTGTGGCCGGACTGGCTTCGGCACAGGACGCAACAAAAACCACCCACAAGAAAACGCGGACGCTCACTGGCTGTCTTCAGAAGGGCGAGGATGCCAATGAGTACAATTTTACCGCGAAGGGCGGGGGTACCTGGGAGATCAAAAGCGACAGCGTCAACCTCGATGAACATGCCGGGCATACGGTCAAGATTACCGGCGTAGTGTCAAATGCCACAGCCCACGGGATGAAGGAAGACGCGAAGGCGGAGATGAAACAACACGATATGGATAAACACGCCACTGAACACGGTCACATGACAGTCACGGATTTGACTATGGTCAGCCACACCTGCCAGAAGTAACACGGCACATACGCTCGGAAACATGAGCATCTGCAGAATTTTGACGGCGCAGTCTTGAACCACGCACCACCATGCTGCAAACGAATGGCCCAGTAACATGAGGAGGTTGATATGCTTTGGGCCATTTTCGTTGTTCTTCTGATTCTGTGGTTTCTGGGTTTCAGTCTGCATATCGGTGGAGGCCCCATCCACCTACCCAACGAGGGCGGAAGTGGTTAGGATGAGGTCGCGGCTGACTTGGCTTTGCAGCTCAACACCTCCTCCTTTGCCTGCAACCAGTCGTCCGTTGCGTTTCCATCCTCCCCACCGCGTCCTTGATACAACTCATAAGCGCGCTGGCGGATTTGCTCTTCGATTTCGGCCTCGGTTAGGTTTGGTCTGAGTGGAATAGGAGGGTTGGGAATCCCGGGGGAATATCTCCGCTGAGAACTGTGTTCCCGATAAGTGCCCTTTCGCATCGTGTCATCGCGTGGGGCGGAAGCACGCGCAAGCCGGAGACTTCTGGGGGAACGAGAAGCGATTGCCGAACCTCTGTTTTCGCGCTGAGATAGTGCCAAGAGCTGCTTGATGATCTCTGCTTTTTCGGATTTTTCCGCCCTTTTGGGTTTACTTGCCCATGTTTTCGCCAATATAGCGAATGCTGCCACGGCAGTCACAACTCCCATGAAGATGAATACGATGCTAATCATCTACGCTGCTTTCTAGGCATGTGTGGTCAAAGCAGTGGTTCAAGATAGAAATTGTGCACTTGCTGGGGTTGCAGGAAGTAGGTTACTAAGGTTGTTGTTCCGAACCGGCCTTTGCTGTGACTTCGTGAGGCGCGCAAAGGGGGTCCCTACTACTTCTTTCTCTCGACACATGAGGCAAACTCGTCACTAACTCGTCACCAAAAATAGGCTGCTTTCGGGGTGTTTTGAGGTATGGTTTGCGGAAAAGCAAGACAAGCAAAGGGTTTTAGGTTGTTGACCTCAAAATTGACACGGTAGAGGTCTGGGGTTCGGTGCCTTTCAGCGGAGTAATCACCAAGAAGTTGTCCGAACGGACACCCACGTACGGACCAACAAACACCTCAACATTCCCTTCTGTGACCTTATCGATCTCCGGATGTTCGGGAAAACTGCAGATGCTGCACCTTTCACTACCCTGAGCCGCGACGGCCCTTCGTGCTCAGCAGGACTGACGGTGCGGTTGCTACATATCCCCCGGGCCGTGCAGCGGTAGCACGGTGCTAAAAAGGCCACGCAGTGAGACATCCTGGTTTGTCATGGAAAGTAATCGGGTGCGGACTTCTTCTGCTTAACGTCCTTCTGTACTCGGAAGTATCCACCGCACAGCTCACAGTCACCCCGTCAAGCATAAGCTTCAGCAGTGTGCCAGTCGGTAGCAGCGCTTCGCAGGCACTCGTTTTGGGCAATTCCGGAGGATCGAATCTGACGGTTTCCCAGGCAGCAATGAGCGGGTCAGGATTCAGCCTGCGCGGTCCTGCCCTCCCACTTACCCTTGCAGCCGGACAAACCGCGAATTTCACCGTCATCTTCGCTCCACAGTCCAGCGGTAGCGTAAGCGGAAGTCTCTCTCTGGTGAGTTCGACTGCCATACTTCACGGCACCAACGGGAAACATAATGGTTCGAACAGCACAACCACCACGGTTCCTGTGTCAGGCTCTAGTACGAATCTGTCTACGACCAGCACAACCCCAGGCCAGCTTGTCGCCAATCCTAGTAGTCTGAGTTTTGGCACCGTTCAGGTGAGCAACACCAAGACCCTTTCCGAGGCAGTCACCAATACTGGAGGCTCCAGTGTCACTCTTTCGCAGGCGACTGTGGCAGGAACCGGGTTCAGCATCAGTGGTCTGAGTTTGCCACTAACCCTTGCTGCAGGGCAGAGTGTGACCTTCAGTGCGACGTTCGCTGCGCAGTCCGGAGGAAGCGCCAGTGGCAGCATCTCCATCGGCTCCAACGCTTCCAACTCGACAATGACAATATCCTTGGCCGGCTCGGGGACGGCACCGGGCCAGTTGGCCGTTACGCCGGCATCGACCGATTTTGGCAGTGTAACCGTCGGGACCAGCAAGACTCAGGTGGGCACGCTGAGTGCCAGCGGATCGAGTGTTAGCGTATCCTCTGCCACATTGACTAGCGCAGAGTTCTCGCTAAGCGGAATCACCTTCCCGCTCACGGTCGCAGCGGGGCAAAGCGTACCTTTCACGGTCACGTTCACCCCACAGATGTCAGGTAGCGCTTCGGCGATCGGTTCGTTTACAAGCAATGCGCCGAACTCCGCCGCCGAGACCTTAACCGGAACAGGAGCCGCGCCGCAGCAGCACAGCGTGGACCTTTCCTGGAGCGAGACTTCCACGGTTGTGGGCTACAACCTCTACCGAGGGAGTCAATCCGGGGGACCTTATACGAAAATCAATTTAGCACTCGATGCGAGTACTACCTACACTGACAGCTCTGTCCAAGCCGGACAGATCTACTATTACGTAACTACTGCTGTCGATTCGAGCGGGGCAGAAAGTAGCTACTCGAACCAAATCCAAGCCTCCGTTCCGAGCCCGTAGGGTGATCACCGATCCTGGGCATGAGCACATCGGCATACGCGACGGGCCCGAATCGGTGCTGGGCGCAGGTAGAACTTGGCGCGAATGTGCCATTGACCGCCGGTTATCGAACCTAAAATCCGTCCTGCATCGGAGTTCGCCTTTCGGAGGAGCATATGTTTTTGCGTGTTGTTATCGCTACGTTTTTGCTTTCAGTCGCGGCGATGGCTGCGAGTCATAAGGCTGTTTGTCCTGGTCCTGCCGCTGTGGGAGCCGCCCGCTGCCATTCACAAGTAGTAACTGATCAGAAAGGTAGTCCCAACGCCGCCAGGGCACCATCCGGTTATGGCCCGGTGCAGTTCCGAACTGGGTACGGCCTGACGGCAACAGGAAGTTCGACCACAACGATCGGTATCGTCGATGCCTACGATGATCCAAACATCGAGAGCGACCTTGGCGTGTATAGCACGCAGTTCCAACTCCCCAGCTGCACGACAGCGAACGGCTGCTTCAAGAAGGTCAACCAGACCGGCGGGACCAGTTATCCGGCAAAGAATGCCGGCTGGGCGCTGGAAATCTCACTCGATGTCGAGATCGCCCACGCCGTCTGCCCGAGCTGCAAAATCCTCCTAGTCGAAGCGACCACGAACTCCTTTGCCAACCTGTTGACGGCGGAAGATTACGCGGTGGGACACGCGACCATCGTCTCTAACTCTTGGGGTGGCGGTGAGTCCTCCAGCGAGACCAGCAACGACAGCCACTTCAATCATATTGGAACGCCCATCACATTCTCCTCCGGTGACGGCGGCTATGGCGTCGAGTACCCCGCAGCGTCGCAATACGTGACTGCCGTCGGCGGTACCACCCTGAACCTTAATGCGGACAACACCTACAAGAGCGAGTCGGTGTGGAGTGGCGCAGGCAGTGGCTGCAGCGCCTACGAGCCAAAGCCGACCTGGCAGACGGACGCCGGGTGCGGTCTCCGCACCGTGGCGGATGTCGCCGCTGACGCCAATCCGAATACTGGCGCGGCAGTGTACGACACCGTGCGCTATCAAGGCCGTTCCGGGTGGTTCCAGGTAGGCGGCACAAGCCTCGCATCACCCATTATCGCGGCAGTGTACGCGCTGGCGGGCAACGCCGCGAACACGAACGACGGATCGTTTCCGTATGCTCACACGTTGGGATTGCACGACGTGACTTCCGGCAGCAACGGCAGTTGCGGCGGCTCGTACCTGTGCACCGGAGTTGTCGGCTACGACGGTCCGACGGGTAACGGCACACCCAACGGCACCTCCGCGTTCTGAAACCTCCTGGGTGGGCGCCTAGCCCACCCTTGTATCTTCCAATTCCAGACGTGATGACGATTAGGTCGCGTTTCGGCAGAGAGGCCGTCCCCACCTTAGGCCGACCCTGGGCCTGGGCGGAAAGATCGGCCTCAGCCTCTCTCTTCTGACGCCACCGCAGTGGCAATTCCGTAACCTTGAGATCAAACATTGTCCGAGAGACACTTTACTCCTTCGGCACTGCCGCTCCTTCGTCGACGTCATCGTTACGAAATCTTGAGGGGGGTATGAATGTCCCGTTCTTTCCTTGTCGGGTTATGCGTGCTGATATTTACGGTCGTCCTAATTCTGGTTGCATGCGGAGGAGGCGGCACCACCACTTCACAGACTGCATTCGTAAATGTATCGACCAGCGATCCGCCCACTTGTTCGGCGCCTTCGGGTCCCTACAGCCACGTCTTCGTAACCGTGACTGATGTAAAGATTCACACCAGCGCCAATGCCGGATCGAATGACTCCGGCTGGGTTGATCTGACTCCGAACCTGAAGAACAGTCCGCAGCAGGTGGATTTGCTATCACAGGCCAGCACTGAGTGTTTTCTAGCCATGCTGGGTTCGAAGACCGAAATTCAATCTGGCAGCTATCAGCAAATCCGCGTTTTTTTGGCAGCCGACAACACGTCCATATCTGGCAATCAGTGCTCTTCAGCCCCTGGCAATCCCGCCAACTGCTTGGTTCTCGCCGCTGACAACAGTGTCCACGCGCTGAAGTTGGCGAGCGAGGCGCAGAGCGGCCTAAAAATACCTTCGGGTCAGATCGCCGGAGGGAAGTTCACCATCTCGGCCGGGGAAACAAAAGACCTCGACATAGATTTCAACGCCTGTCTTTCAATCGTGGCTAGCGGTAGCGGCCAGTTCATCCTGAAGCCCGTCTTGCGGGCCGGAGAAGTCGGGCTGTCGTCTGCGATCAACGGAACCGTAATCGACAACTCGACTAGCCAGCCGATTCTTGGCGGCACCACGGTGGTCGCCCTTGAACAAGTGGACAACGGTGGCGTGGATCGGGTTGTAATGTCCACGCTAGCTGATGCTAATGGCAACTTCGTACTCTGTCCGGTGCCGGCAGGGACTTACGACCTGGTAGTTGCTGCGGTAAATGGGGCGGGAGTGTTCTATGCCGCGACCGTGACCACAGGTGTACAAGCCAGCACAGCCGTCGGCAACATTCCAGTAAATCCGGAGCCCAGCACAAACGGGGCCAGCACCGCGGCCGCTTCATTGACGGGTGTTGTACAGACGAGCGGTAGTTCTGGTGCAGTCTCCGAGATCGTCACTCTTTCGGCAGTGCAGACGGTGGGCATTACCGGCTCGAACCTTCTGATCACTATTCCACTCGTGCAGCAGTCAGCGGCCACCTCGAACGTCACCACCGCGGGTGGCGCATCTTGTCAGGGTGGATTCGATTGCGTTGATTTTACGCTGGCTGTACCTGGCGTGAACGCCTTTGTAGGTGCTTTCGCTGGTGCGAGCACGCTGTACGTACAGAGTACTGGTGGGAGCTACACTGTCGATGGGCAGCCCGTGCCACTCGCGGACGGCACTCCGGTCTGCGGTCAGACTGACGTGAGCAGCAGTCCCCTCACGGTAACCCCGGGGAACAGCTTTCCCGTAGGCACGCTATCGTTCACAGGATGTAGCTAGTGCAAGTGCTGGAATACAGCCACCGTCCGCAATGTCGTCGGAAAGCACGGCCCACCGGATCAGGGTCGCCCTCTGGATTGTTGGCGAAAAATCGAAATAGGCACAGTGCCTCGGGCAGAGTTCGACGAAAACCGCGTGGTGGACGATGTCCACAGCTTCCTAATACCGCTGGAAGCGGGACAGGGGGCGACGCACGGCGGCGCGGTGAGTGTTAGGGCGAGTGGCTCTGCAGATCGCGGGAAAACGGACCGGGAGCGATTTCCCCTCTAAACCACTCGATACAAAAGAGAATGTCGAATTTAGAGGATTTGTTGCGCGTAACCGGTCGCCAAATTTTCGATTCGGCCGACGGCTTCGCGACCGTTTCGTATCGCAGAAGCACCATCTCCCTTCTACCCTCCGAACGCTCCGAACTACGCTAACTGTTTGCCGAGCCCAGTCGATGTCTTGCCACTTCAGACCCAAATACTCACTCGGTCGCATCCCAGTTGTGAGCGTAGCGCAACGCGGTGCTCGAGTTGTCTGAGGTGCAGCGCTACGGTATGGACAGCTATGGCGATCCCGACTATGTCTCCATTTACGGAATGCGGCCACCCGATTGGGATGCTAAGGGCGCCCGCGTCCTGGGACGAACGGCCGTCGAATGCACGCGCGATGGATTGGGAGAAGCGATTGGCAAGGACGTCGCCGCGATTGCGGCCACTTGCCCGGATACGTCCTGGATGCTGGTCGTAGATCCGTTCGCCGGCTCCGCCAACACACTTTATTGGCTCCTGCGCCACCTCCCGAGCGCGGGGGCGTAGGCTTTGAGTCGGATGTAGGTGTCTTCGGACTCACTCGGCAAAATATCGCAGCTCTGGGGTTGCCCATTGACATCCTGAACCTTGACTACTTCTCAGGCCTGATCGGCGTCTCGGTGGTTCCAGGTGAGCTGCTCATTACGTTCATCGCGCCGCCCTGGGGCAATGCCTTCGACAGCACTTCCAGCCTCGACCTACAGCGCACCAGGCGCCCATAACCGACATCGTGGATTTCCTGCTACACAGGTTCTCCCGGAACCGTCTTCTCTGTGTCATTCAGGTCTACGAGATCGTCGCTCCTGTCTCTATGGTGGAGGTGAGAGCGCGCTTCGACTGGTCGACACCGCGAATCTACGCACTGAATGTGCGGGGCAGAACCACGGGATTCTTCTCGGTACCAAGGGCTGGGCGCCGGCGAGCAAATAACTGGCGGGCCCTGATTTGCATCGTCATAAGTTGCCTTGCGCCAACGGCTCGTATCCAAGCCGGCTGTTTGAAAACTCTCGCCTGCAGCCAGTCGATGAAATTCCTTTGAACCGGGAGACGACCTCTACTTGTTTGGAGATTGAAACGTCATCCTTGGCGGGGTAGTCTCCTTGTCGCGAGTGGTAAAGTCTTTGCACCGTGCGAACGTTGAGGGGCGGCTTCCTTTCAGTTCGCAAGTATGTCTCCTTGCCGCGTTTGGAGGTTAGTCATGGCAACCCAGCCGCTTAGCCCTAGTGGATTGAAATTGCAATTGGAAGAGAAGCCTAATGAAACCATCATCCACTGTAAGGGTAAGATTACCGCAGAAAATTTGGAGGTGTTTCAAAGGGAGATTCGCGATCTGATGCCTGAATCGCGCGATCCAATCGCTGCGATTGCCCACAGGATCGTGCTTGATTTGAGCAATGTTTCGCACGTCGACAGCTCTGGTCTGGGAGCGCTCTTGGGAGCATGGACCGCAGCACGAGGCAGGGGCTGCGACCTCGAAATCGCAAACCTGAATCCGCGAGTCGAGAAACTTGTGGAGATAACGAAGCTGGACACTGTCTTCAAGCGTGGCAGGATCGTGGCGGCAGGGGGCTCCCCGTCGACGCCGCCGGGTGTCGAGGGCGCTCTCACTGCGCTGGACCCAGAAGAGGCTTGTCAGCAAGCAATCAATGCGGGGATGGTCGTTCACCGTGCCGATCCGCTCAATTGCGAGACCTCCATTCCCGCATTGATCGGCGGTGTGGTAATGCCGAACGCGCGGTTCTACGTTCGTAACCACTTTCAGGTCCCCAGGCTTGATCCCTCAAGCTGGCGCCTGAATGTAGTTGGCCTAGTCGAACGCCCTTTGAGCCTTAATTTGCGCGACCTTATGAAGATGCCGTCTCAGACCCAATTCGTCACTTTGGAGTGCGCTGGAAATGGCCGCTCGTTTCTGAGCCCGCGTGTGAATGGCGAGCAATGGAATTTAGGAGCCGTTAGCACAGCCGAATGGACGGGCGTACCGCTCGCGGAGGTTCTAGACCGCGCAGACATTAAACTGGGCGCAAGAGAGGTAGTGTTTCGAGGCGCTGACAGCGGCAAACTTGATACGAGCAGCGAACCAATTCGCTTCGAGCGTAGCCTGAGCATGGACAACGCTCAGGGGTCTGAGGCGCTGCTTGCCTACGCCATGAACGGGGAGACGCTCCCGGTCCAGCATGGCTATCCGTTGCGAGTCATCGTTCCTGGGTGGTATGCCGTGGCATCCGTCAAATGGCTCACCGAGATTGAGGTGATCAGTGGGCTGTTCAGTGGTCATTACCAGACCGAAACATACCTCTTTGAGTGGCAACGGGGCGAACAAGTAGTGAGAGAGCCGGTATCGTTGCAGCGCGTGCGGAGTCTGATCACCGAGCCGGAGCCCGAAAGCGAAGTCGAGCAGGGCGAGCTGCCGATTCGCGGTGTCGCATGGTCCGGAGCGGCACCTATCGCCCGGGTCGAAGTCAGAATTGGCGGTGGCCCTTGGCAAGACGCCCGCCTAGTGGGCGAACGGAAGCGACACAGCTGGCAGGGGTGGGAGCTTATCGCACGGCTTGAGCAGCCCGGTTCCACCGTGATTTCCGCCCGGACGACGGATATGGCAAGCCGGACACAGCCCGACTCGCCAGAGTGGAATCGGCTCGGCTATGGGAACAATGCCATTCAGAAGGTTCGCGTAGATGTTCGGTAGACGTTGCGGCAATCCGTCTATCGAGAAGTGCTGTGCAAGACATAACTCCTGATTGACGAGCAAACCGGAGCTAATCGTTTCGACTGAATCGGCCGTGAGTCGCCCGACTCCCTTGCCCTGCCGGTTGCGCAGCATGCTTCTGGATGAGTCTTTCGCCGCCTGAGCCCTACCCCGCATTTTGGCTTTAAACCCGTCATGCCTGTTTTAGCCTCAATCCTCGCGATTCCACAGTGTGCACAAACTCCCCGCAGACTGCCACGAGAGATTGATACCAGTGATACACACTTCCGCGATTTGACCTGTCCGCAAGGGTGCCTGAGAGTCCCTTTCAGTCCTCTCCAGCTTAAGACATTTTCGGACGTATCTCGCTGGAAAAGCACGCGTTTAAGCGTCAGCATCAATGTTTATGCGGGTGGGAGCAAAAACGAGCGAGTTGAATCCTCCCTCTCCGCCAGTCCTTTGATTTCTGCTATTTACAGTGCGTGACTACCAACTGACTACCAAATTCCGATCATTTGCCTCCGCGCGCTATTAAGCACTGGAGGCAATATGGCAGTCACACTCTATCGACAGGTCGGCAAAGGCAAAGCCCGGCGGTATCAGAAGGTCAATCTCGGACGTGGGCGCCGACCGACTGATCTCTCTGGTCCCTATTTCCTGCGGTACTCGCTCGCCGATGGCACCCGTCCCTGGGAGTCCGTTGGCGACGAGCTCGACTCGGCAATCGACGCTCAGAAGCGCAAGCAGGCATACTTTGAAGCTCTCGACGCAAACGTTCCTGTCGTTCAAGACCAAGATGAATCCGGTCAGACGAAAATTACAGATGCGGTCTTATCCATCAACTCCGGGCATTTCCTGAGCGATGCCCACGGATGGCTTGCTCGACCAACTCTTCGCCGAACCGTCTGGTAAATGGGCCTATGCCCAATAAAAAGCGGTAATAGATCGCACCAAAGACCGCGTCGTTCAGCAGGTCAGGTTCCGTATCCGACCGCAACTCGCTTGCATTCTTACCGCGCTGCAGATCGGCAATGGTGGCAGCCCGTCGAGGACTAACCCATCGATCGAAAAATGCCTGACGAATGGCCGGCTCGCTCTGGCCCTCGGCGATCAGCCCGGCCACAATCTTGCCGAACGGTCCGTTGAAGGCGTCGATCAACCGCCGTACCCGAAAGCGCAGAGACGCTTCCGCGGTCAGGACCGTAGCCTTCTCTAGGTTGGGAGCCATCCGCTCGCAGAGCATGGCCAACACCAAAGTTGCCTTGGTCGGCCACCACTTATACAGGGTGGGTTTCCCGACCTTAGCCCGCTTGGCGACCTCCTCCATGGTCAGGTCGCGGACTGACTTTTCTTGAAGTAGTGTATAGACCGCATCCATGATAACCGCGTGCGATGCCGCCATTTCGCTCGGAGGCCTGCCTTTGCGCGCAGCGGAAAGGACGTTTTTCTTCATGGAACTAATTTTAACGGAACGTGGCGTTAAGCCATTGACATTGGCGTCGCGTGGCTTTATTATAAAACGAAACGTAAAGGAAACTAAATAATTTTTAGCCCAGTGGCTGATCGATACCAGCGTTACCCAAAAGGAGACTGCAATGAATACTCAAGTCCATCCCTACGAACCGCTAACTTCTCAAAACGGAGCGCTCGTCCTCGTCGATCATCAGGTTGGCCTCATGACGGGCGTCCGTGACATTTCCACGGGCGAGCTTAAACATAATGTGGTGGCGCTGGCCAAAGCTGCGAAGGCACTGAAGCTGCCGATCGTCGTTACCACGACGGCGCGTGACAGCATGTGGGGGCCGACATTCCCCGAACTCGTAGACGCGTTGCCAGGCATTGAAATCATCGATCGATCATCGGTGAATGCCTTCGACGACCCGCGTGTGGCTCGTGCGATCGAGGCGACAAAACGCAAGAAGCTGATCTTCGCCGGCATCTCGCTCGAAGTCTGCGCCGCTTTTCCGGCGATCACAGCCGTCGGAAAGGGGCTCGACGCCTATGTGGCGGTTGACGCCTCCGGAACGTTTAGCGAGACCAAGCGGCAAGCGGGCCTCCTGCGCATGCTACAGGCGGGCGTCATCGTCTCGGACTACACGACCTTGATGGTGGAAATTCTCAAAGACAATGCGCGACCGGAGGCCGGCGAGGTCTATGGAGCCATGGACATGGGCTGGGCCAAGCTCGTCGGTCAGATCGCCCAGTCCTACGGAAGGTAAACCAACCTGCGAGCCCCGACTAAGATGCTGAGTCGGAAGAACGCAGGAGCACGCGAACCTTCCGGCCCGAAGGTGCTGACTATCACGTGCCTTCCCGGCCTGACGGCGTGGGCCACTTGCCGAACGTAAGCCGTTCGTTCATCTATCGTGGTTAAGAAATGGAATACCGCGCGGTCGTGCCATATGTCGTAAGCGCGGGGTGCCAACTCGACTCTCGTAATATTGGCGACCAGCCACTTGACGCGTTCGACGGCTTCCCCTAATCGCTTCTTGCTGACATCGATGGCAGTCTGGGAAACATCAAGGACGGTGACATCCTTGTATCCGCGAGCAAGCAGGTCGTCAACCAGCGTAGATTCGCCGCCGCCAACATCGATGATCGACGCCGAGAAATGAGGAGCCGCTCGCTCTACAAGCTGAAGAGAGATTTCGAGGTGCGGCCGGTACCAACTGACGGCTTCGGGTGCCTTCGTGCCGTAGATTTGTTCCCAATGATTTTGTACATTCATATCATTCAGCCGCCCGCATCGATCCACTTTTCTGGATCCTACGACCCGCTCAAGCAATCAAGCTCTATTCTCGCTCATCTCGTTTCTATCTGGCGACGGTTTGGTGTAGTCCCAATCGGATCGAACTCAGCACCGAACTCGGAACCCGCCGTAGATCCGTTGATTTGGCGTCGTTGTCCTTGGCGCGTTCTCGACGAGGTGTTCCTTCGGTACCATCTTCCCAGTACGCGGGTGACCGTATAGACAGGACCCATCGTAAACGCATGAAATCGTCACTGTGTGTTTGGGGCCCGCCAACCGCCAGAGACTGTTTGACCACTCCGCGCATCCTCGGCGACAATCCTGGCTCGATCCAGTAGGATTCGTGGATGATAGGAGCGATCATGACTCATGACGCGGCCGTTTTGAAAGCCCAGGAGATCGCCAGTCGCGTGCTGGCGCCATCCGCAGGGCAAAACGATAAGGCGGGACGATTCTCTACCGAGGCTGTCGCGTCGCTGGGTGAGTCCGGACTGCTTGGGCTGATGCTGCCCGCGGATGTTGGCGGTTTAGGGTTAGGTCCCCGCACGCTTGCGGCTGTGATCGCCACGCTCGCCGAGGCAGATGCTTCGGTCGCCATGGTCTATCTCATGCACATCCTCGGCGCCGCGGCGATCTCGGCGGCGCGTCCAAGCGCGACTCAGGCAGTCACGCCCATACTGCGGGAGATCTGCTGCGGGTCGCCATTTATCCACTCTGGCTTTCAGTGAAGCCGGATCGCGCAGCCATTTCTGGGCGCCCATATCCCGCGCACATCGGAATGGTAACGGCGTGCGAATCAGCGCCAAGAAATCGTGGGTGACCAGCGCGGGTCATGCGCACAGCTATGTCGTTTCTGCGCTTGCCCCTGAAGGAGCGGGGCCCACCGATTCGACCCTCTATCTTCTTCCAGCGCAGACGCGCGGCCTTGCAGTGGCAGGACCCTGGGACGGTTTGGGACTTCGGGCCAACGCTTCTGCGCCCATTACGCTGGAAGACTGCGAAGTCCCGTCCGATCTTCAACTCACTGATGATGGCGCCGGCTTTCCGGCCATGCTGAACGTGGTGCTCCCGCTGTTTAATTTGGGGACGGCATCGGTGGCCCTGGGATTGTGCCGAGCGGCAGTTGCCGGAACTGCGTCGCACCTCAAGAACGCGAAATTCGAGCATCTCGGCCAGAGCCTCGGAGAGAGCCTGCCTACGTTACGGGCGCAACTCGCGACGATGCAGATTGATACCGACGGACTGTCGGCACGCATCGACGATCTGGTTGACCATCTTGAGAAGCCCCGCGAGACGACCATGCTGCGCGTGCTGGAGTCCAAGGCCGCTGCAGGCGACGTCGCTATCAGCGTCACCTCGACGGCCATGCGCGTTTGCGGCGGTGCGGCGTTCTCCAAACATTTGAACATCGAACGCCTGTTCCGCGATGCGCATGCGGGCGCTGTCATGGCGCCGACGGGCGACGTTCTGCGCGAGTTCATCGGGAAGTCGCTGTTGGGAATACCGCTCTTCTGAGGCTCTTCGATGGCTGGCCTAGCTCCTAGCGCGGCCATTCGTATCTGGGGTCTTAGCTAGAAGCCAGGAGCAGAAGCTAGAAGCACGGAGAAGACTATGAGCAAAACAATCTGGCTGGGAGCTGTCGCCTACACTCCGAAAGTTGTGACGATCTGGGAAGGGATGCGGACCTACTTTCACGAGGAAGCGCATCTGCCGGTCGAGATCGTTCTATTTCAGAGCTACGAGGCGCAGGTCATGGCGCTCCTCGCCCAACCCGGCGATGCCGTGCCGCGCATCGATATTGCATGGAATACAAACCTTGCTTACCTGCAGGCGGATGAGTGGAGCGGCCATGCCTGCCGCGCGGTTGCCATGCGCGACACCGATCTCGGCTGGATGACAAAGATCGTCGCAGTCAGCGGAGGTCCCATTTCCACGCTCGCCGATCTGAAAAATCGAACGCTCGCACTTGGCAGCCGGGACAGCGGACACGCAGCGATTCTTCCGGTTCACTTTCTGGAGCAGCAAGGCATGCGCGAGGGCACGAGACTACCGCACGCTGCGCTTCAACAGCGACTTAGGCAAACATGGCGATACCGGGACCAGCGAAGTGGAAGTGGTGCGCGCCGTCCTCGACGGGCGGGCCGACGCCGGCGCCATCGGCAGCCCCTTCTGGAACACGGTTCGCAGCGAAAAACTGGTGCCCGAAGGCGGCCTTACGTGAGATATGGTCCTCTCCGCCATACAACCATTGCATGTTCACGGCCCGGCCCGATCTCGACCCGGAGCGGGAGCGCCGGTTCGCCGACGCACTCTCAGCGATGAGCTACGACAACCCGGTTCATCGCCCAATACTCGACGCCGAAGGACTTCAGCGTTGGCTACCGCCTCACGTGGATGGCTACGCTGCATTGCGGCAGGCCGCTGCCCAACAGGGATTCTTCGAGCAGGTATTCGCCAAGTCGGCTTAAGAGAACCGGATCATCAAACGATGAATCTGTTACCCATAGACTAAATGCTGCGCCACGCGATGCTTTGGTAGTTTCTGTCCATAATAATTTCTTAGGTCGTGATCCTGCCCCGGTTAAATTTAAATATATCCGCCTGGAATATTCTTACGGCGGAGATCCGAGTATATTTACGGTGTCGAGGCCTGAACATGGTCGCTTAGTCTTGCCAGAAGATTCCACGGCACTCACTACACCAAAGACGCCCCACCAGCGAAATTACGGGATCGAATATTCGATTTGTGCTTACAGTTGAATACCTTCCTCGGCAGGCACGGAAAACGTCCTGATCGGTATCTGATATCAATCAATGACAAGGATGAATATGTAAGGTTTTACGAAGAAAAAGTCCAAGCATGGGACGATAAATTTCAGGCTGATTACTGGCTCAACTGGAAGGAAAAGCTCCTCGCGCTGCGACATGAGTTAGCTCTGGTATCGTTAACAGATGAAAATCTTGACAAGGATCTCATAGAGGACTCTGCGATGATCTGTTCCGGTCGGGATGACAGCGATGACAGAATTGAGAAGAGCGAAACATCCCCACTCAAGCCAAAAGCGGGCTTGAGTGGGCCACTGTCACCATCATGCGCAGTTAAAGATTCTCGCCAGCTTATTCCCGTGTTCGCCTTCGCGGTCGAAGGCGCGGCGGACCGCGGCGAAGGATTCGGAGAGAGGAAAAATGTCGGGCGTGACCAGCAGATCGGCATCCTCCGCGCCGACTGGATGCCAGTACACTCCATCGGCGGTAATCGTGACTTCCGGCACTATATCGGCTCGACTCAATGGCGACACCTTCGGTGGCAGAGCCACGCAACGCAATCCGGCGGATTACTCGGTCTTCTGCCGCAATCTTTTCCTCATCGAGGAATTGACGGAACGCCTCAGCCTCGGCATCGGTCGAGACTGTGGCCGCCAGGCGCACTCGAAAGCCAAGCGCACGAGCGCGCTGAATCCCTTCGCGTGTGCGCGCCCATGTGCCGGGCCCGCGATGGAGGTCATGCAGTTCTGGCGTTGCGCTGTCCAGGCTGATTTGCAGGACAACTCGATCCCGCGGCAACGCTTGCAAACTCTCCGCGCGCCGTCCGGCAAAGAGCATTCCGTTGGTCAGCACCGTGGTCGGAGCGGCTGCCGCGCAAGAAAGCAGAATGTCGCCGATGTCTTCCAGCAGAAACGGCTCGCCGCCGGTCACGAAGATTTCTTTGACGCCAAGCCCCGCTGCTTCACGAGCGATCCGCTGTACGCGTGCGAGTCCTAGTTCCCGTCGCGGCACGGTGGGCGACGAACGCACGCAGCAGTAGTCGCAGTGCAGGTTACAGTCGAAATTCGTGTAGAGCCACAGCCGCGAACCGACCGGCCGATTCGTCTTCTGTCGGTACCCCGGCGGGTACTGCAACAGCCCCGCAGCGGAAGACCCAGCGCGGGCGGCCGTTTTCAACCGTTGCTTCGAGGAGCGCATTCCCGGTGAATCGGCACCAGGTTTCCAGTTCAGGCCCAATGCTCGGTTCGTCACCGACCACCGCGATCAGATCGCCCGGGCGGCTGCGGCGCAGCACAGCGATCAACTCCGGCAGAAGGCCGGATGCGAAGGTCTTTCGTCCAATATCCAGATTGACGTCAGCCCTCATCGGAATGCGCTGCATTTTACAGTTCCGAGAGCAACTGGAGGCAGCTTCCGTCCTGCAAGAGTATTGATGCATTCTTGATAAACCCGCCCTTTTGTCATGCCGACGATTCGCACAGCGAAAAGGAGGCATCTGCTCTTTCCCGACAGTGTCGTGACGCTATCCAGAACGGCAGATTCCTCCGCGTCGCTACGCTCCTTGTCGGAATGACAAAGGGGAAGGTTATCTAGTTACACCACTACCTCGGCGCGACTTATTGCGCGGGCATCCATTTGTCCGAGCCGGTCAGCTTCACTGAAACGTCAGAAATAAAGATGTGCAGGGGCTTGCCATCGGCGAAGCCGCGATGCTCGGTTGAGAACAGAATTGGGCCTGCCTTTTTGTAGCCTGCCCAGGTTGCGAGGACGCGGCTCGGCGGCTTAGCCCCGCCGCGGATGTAGACAAAGTACATGACGCGGTTGTCTTTACCGACGTAGAGATCCCAAGTGTCGCCGGGCGTGTACCCGCCATCTGCAGGATACTTTATAGGGAGCAGTTCGGCTGTGCCGGGACCGACGGGCAGGTTAAATTTGCCCTGATCGATCGCGCTGGCAGCCTTGTCCCAATAGGCGTGGAAAGGGAACAGAGTCCAATAATTATCGTTGATGAAGCTCGGGTCGACTTCGTTCTTCACGGCGTCGGTTTGGGTGCTGGGGTCGGTGCGTAGGTATGAAACCTTGACCGGCTTGCCGTCTTTGCCCACGCCTTCAAAGGTAACCTTGTTAGTCTTAGGCTCCCACTCCCACTTGTGAGCAGCTTTGAAGAGTCCGGTAATTTCCCCGTTCCAGGTATATCGGACGGCCTCAACTTTGTCCCACGAATCGATTCCGTAGGTCTTGGCGATTTGATCAAGAATTGGGGCGCGCTGCTGCGCCCCGGAGGTTGGAGCCAGGGCCAGCACTCCGCAAAGCAGAAGACCCATCACGGTTGAAGGGCGGATATTTGTCATGAGTTCGCTCCTCGGTGAATTGAACGGATGTCGTGTTGGATGTGACCCCCAAATTGTCGGATACAGAAGTTGTATTCACCCAACAGGCTATAGCTCGACTAGTCCGCTTGGGTATCGGGGGGCCGCCGGCGCAATGCAATCAAGGTCCCGGCTGCTGCCACGCATCCGTATTCCAGCAGCATTACCCAACCAGGAAGCGCCCCCCACGGACGCCCAAGTGCGCGCAAATGCCATTGGACGTATGTCGGGATAATGCTCACGGTCCAGATGATGATCAGCAGCGTCGAGGCCGACATCAGAAATGGCAGCAGCCAGAGAAGATACCATGGGAACACGACGGGCGCACACAAAAGACATGCTGCCATGGGCCACGCGAACATGGGCCAGGCAAATTGGTGGGACCCCTCAGGCGCTTTCCTTCTTAGCCACGTCGCAGTGATTAGTCCGACCAGCACAGCCAAGCCAACTAGCCACTGCGGCGGCGCCACCAGATGGAGTGCCGCAAACACGGGACCATTAAAGCGGAAATTCTGTACGTACGTGCCAAGCGAGCCGATCGGGATGCGGCCGCGATTAAGAAATGGCCAGTACAGGAGTGCGACCACTGCAGTCGCCAGCGCAGCGTCGCGAATGCGAACCCGCTTCCAGTAGAGGGGCAAGAGTACGACCGGCAGAAATTTCACTGCGATAGCCAGCCCAAGTGCGACGGCCGCAGTCGCTCGCCATCGACGCACCAGCGCAGCCGCGGACACCACCAGCAATAGCGCGCCAACAATGTCAATATGACCGCTTCCGGCCACTTCAATGGCCAATAATGGGTTCCAGGCGAACGCCAGAACCAGGTGCGCTCCCTTCCCAGTACAGCGCAAGGCATCGAGCAACACGAAAACAATTGCGAACTCGCAAACCACAAATGCCACTTTCAGTGCAAAGGTGGACTCCTGAATTGCGGTTACGATGCGGAAAAAAAGCTGCGCTCCTGCCGGATATGGGCTTGGTAGATCCGGGTTGTTCAAGTCGCGGGTTTCAGGGGTGTGCAGCCCCTGAACGGCAGGATCGCTCGGAACGACAATATAGGGGTTGTAGCCGAGCCGCTGCAGGCGGCCATCCCAAACATAACGATGAATGTCGTCATCGGGGCCCGAGGGCAGCCGGAGGAGTTCAATGTGCCAGGCAGCAGCCAGGACGAGTCCAACGACGACAACTCGCCTGGCAAAAGTTGGCGTAGCGAAAAACTCACGGATCGCCAGGAGGTACACGACACCGGCAAGTGTCAGAGAGGCCATGAAGTAAGGCCCACCTCTGTCGCCGAAGTTGCGCGAACAGATGGTTAGCGCCACGCACAACGCGGCGCCGAGGACGTACACTCGCTGCGCGGGGGTGCACTTCACTATCGCTATTACGATTCTCCCTTGCCCGTGCGGGAGGTGGTCCGAGATCGCGCCGCCGCAAGCTCCCACTCTTTAAGCCACGCCGCCGTGCGTGGCGCCCTCGCCGGAGCCAGTCGCAACTCTTCCGCCAACCGGGTCAGATCGTCCGCTACATCAATATCGTAAAAAGGAGCGGCGAAGCCTACGGAAAGCTCAAGTGCTCGTACGCGCGACAAGAGGCTGTCCAACGCGCTGCTGGTGCCCATTCCGTCGTGTGCGAAAAGCGTAGGATGAAAAGCCCTTGCCCCGACGAGGTAGTAGCCTCCGTCGTGCGTTGGTCCAATGACTACGTCATGTGCAGCGAGCGTTTCGAACGCGTCTTCGAGAACCGAACCCGGCAGGTGTGGGCTGTCGCTGTTGAAGGCAATGGTGCGTCGTTGATGGTCTTCCATTTGATGATCTGGCGTGAAGTGCGCAAACACCGATGTGAGGCCTGCGGCGAGACCTTCACCCTTCTGCGCAACTACGCTGGCTTCACTGCCTGCTAACTGTGTCAGCTCGCTTACGTCCGCTTCCGGGCACACGATGGCAACTTCCACATCGCTCAATGAGTGCGCCAGAGCTAGCGTGTCGTCCAGAAGACAGCGATAGAAAGCGGTAACGGCCGCACGAGAAAGGCTGGAAGCCAGACGGGTCTTCACCGCGTCTGGCCGTGGTGCCTTCGCCATGATTACCAGAACGCGATCACTACCGAACGAACGCACCACCTTTTCGCTTGCGGATCTCATAAAGTAATTTCGGAAGTATGCACTTTACGCAAAGGGGTCAACGGTAATCAATAGGGTCTAGGAAGGAGGCGGCCGGCCACCCGTCTACGCTGGCCGTGCTGTCCCTGCTCTTCGGTGCCGGAAATAATAGCGCACTATCAAGCTGAGAATGAACCAAGCCGCGCCGACTGTGCCCTTCAGCGTGCCGCTGATCTTCGATTGTCCGATGCGCGGGTAGTAGCTCACCGGGACTTCAACCACGCGGAATCCGGCCAAGGTGCCTTTCAGGATCATCTCAACCGCCCAGCCATAGGTGGTCTCTTCGAGTGCGAGCGCGCGTAGAACATCTGCGCGGCCAGCCCGAAAGGGGCCGAGATCACTGATTTTTAGTCCATAAAGGAGCCCGATTATGCTGGCGGCGAGGCGATTACCAAACGCCTGATGCCAAGGCAACGCCCCAACAGAACGCCGCCCCTGCAGGCGGGAACCGAGAGTGATGTCCGCACGTCCCTCAGTGATTGGCGCTAAAAGAATCGGTAGTTCGGAGGGCCGATCGCTGTAGTCGCCATCTAGGAACACAACCACGTCAGGAGAATTTACCGTGGCCAAGCCGGTGAGGCACGCTCGCCCATAGCCTCGCCGCGGTTCCTGAATGACGCGAGCTCCCATGCTTGCGGCGATCTCGGGCGTCCCGTCGTTTGAGTTGCTGTCGACAACGATGACCTCCGTCGTGAGATGTGGCGGGAGATCCGCTAAAACAAGCGCAATCGACTGCGCTTCATTATGGGTAGGGATGATGACAGACACTCGCACGGGGTCTTGATTCAAGTGAACGTGATTCAAGTGAACCTGGCCTGATCACCACCACAGAGAAGATGGCCACCGGTGCGACAGCCACGCGTCAACGCCCCACTTGCGGCCGGCGCATCCGATAGCGAGCCCGAGCGATGAAAGCACCGGAACCAACAGTTCCCAGATCCACGAGGTGCCCCACTCCGAAATCCAAAGGCTGCCGAGAAACAGAAAAGCCACAAGTGCAGCCGGTCGGGTAAGCAGACCGATGACGAGCAGAATACCCAAAGAGATCTCGGTCAGGCCCTGCATGGGAGCGGCGATCGCGGCATGGCTTGCCGCCAGGCTCATCACCGACTTCCACGCAGCCGGGCAATGGCTCGCCTTGAGGTAGTAATTGATCAGACCCGCGTAACCCGCCGGTCTGTACAGGCCCTTTCCCAGATTCTCGAAAAAGACCCACACAAACATTGCGCCGACCGTAACGCGTACCAGCGCCAGCCCGTTTGCGGCGGTCGGTTGATTGTATGCCCCACTTGGTGTCGGGCTTGCGTTCGGCGCCATCAGGAAACCTCGTTACCTATGAATGCTGTACTCTTTTGCCACGAGCAGCTTGGCTTGGAACAACGATCAGGCATCCTATGCCTTTCTTCGCAGTATTGCTAGTGGATTAGACTCCAAAATCACACCAGATACCGGAATACGGTTCGAAGGTTACGCGCCCGACTGCAAGCATTTGAAACAAGTGAGGGCGGCGAGAACTCCGCCAGTCGTTGAGATCCCAGTCACTTACTGAACCGTGGCGGTTCCACGGTTGAACTGCTGTTTAGTTTCCCACCGGTGTGCGATTGAATCTGGCCCACTTCTGCGAGTGGTTCTCCAGAGTCGTCATGGCCTTGCGAACATCGCCGGCGTTCCACATCGACGGGATGGTTGGTGCTGAAGGACGCAAGTTGCCCGTTCCCACAGCGCTGATGGACAAGCTACGGGATCGGATGATTGCGAAGGGGCCAAGCCCGGCGATCTGATCTTTTCCCAACACTATCGGAGGTGTGGAGGGACACTTCCTCCGCAAGCTCCAAAAGCATCGCTGAGCGTGCGGCGGTAACGTCTGGTTGAGGCTAGCCTGGGCTCCGAACAGTACCAGTCGATGAATTCACGTATGGCATGGTCGTACGAGCGCTTTGACCTCGAAGACGTGAGACTGTTCAAGACCGCAGATTTCGATTGTTCTAGATCGGGTAATTTGAGGACCGTGTTAGGGACTCGTTTGCGTTTGCTCGTCGCCATTGGAAGCGGCCTCCGCTGCCGCGGCGAAAAGCATGATCCCGTCCCGATCTTCTAACCCGTCGAGCGTTTATCTGTACCGATCAATGGAATTGTAGTCAAATCGATCTCGATTGCTAAGGCCTGAATGCACCAGTCGATATGAAGGTTCACTGTTTTTGCCAGGCCGAGAGCGCACCCCTCCACGTTGTGAATCGTTCGTTGTTCTTCTTCACCTTTTCAGGTATTCAGAAAAATCACTTGCCTGAATATTACACCTTATGGTGTAATGTTAGAGTGGATCAACTCTCTGACGTGCTAACAGCCATTTCTCACCCGACGCGGCGAGCGATTATCGGGCAGCTGGCAAACGGGCCTGCGCGATTCCTGGATGTTGCGCAGCCGTACTCTACGGCGCTAAACGCGGTGACGAAGCATTTGAAGATGCTGGAACGGGCGGGGCTCATCGAGCGCGAAAGGCAGGGGCGCGAGGTCATGATTTCTTTTCGAGCGGAGCCGCTGCGATTGGTATCGGGATGGGTGCATGAGTACGAGCGGTTCTGGAACGAACGGCTCGATCAGTTTGAGCGGCACTTTCGCGACAAAAAGAAGAAGGAGAAGAAGAAGTGACGACTGCGATGAAGACCATTGAAGTGAAGGTGGAACGAACGATCCCTGCTCCTCCGGGTGAAGTGTTCGATGCGTGGCTGGATCCGAAGACTCCCGGCACTCCCTGGAATATTGGTGACAAGGTGCTTCTGAATCCGAGAGTCGACGGGTTGTTTTACCTGAAGGGCAAAAGCGTTCCCCACTACGGGCGATTTACGGAGATGGTGCGGCCGGCTCGCATGCAGCATACGTGGGTGTCGCCGAACACTCTGGGAGAGGAATCGACAGTGACTGTGACGTTCAAAAAGCACGGAGAAGACACTCTGATGACCCTCGTCCATACCGGCATACCCGATACAGAAGCCGGAAGAGGGCATGAGAAAGGCTGGAAGTACTTCTTGGACATTTTCCCTGAGCAGTTCGGAAATGGCTCACGCAAGGAAAAGTAATCCTGGGTAATGCCCGGAAACCGAAGCGTAATGGAAGCGCGAGACGAGGAGGACCATGGCAAGCGCAGTCAGCAGCACTACGACGAAAGCCCGCGGATACGCGTCCGTCAACGGGCTGAAGATGTATTACGAGATGGAGGGAACCGGCGATCCGCTGGTTTGCATCCCTCCTGCCTTTGGATACGCCGGACTCAATCGGTATCCTGCGCTGATTGAAAGCCACACGGTCATTACGGTTGATCTCCAAGGGCATGGCCGCACGGCGGATATCCCGAAACGTCCTCTTTCGATCGAGCGATATGCCGAAGACGTGGCCAGTTTGCTGAAGTATCTCGGAATCGCAAAGGCCGACTTCTTCGGCGAAAGTTATGGCGGCAATGCAGTCCTGATGATCGCAGCTCGATATCCCGAGCTTGTCGGCCGAGCAGCGACCTATGCAGCGACGTTCGGACCTCCTCAGGTTGCTTTAAACCCCAAGACAACGCATTTTGCCGAGCCGCCGACCGCAGAGTCCCGCTACATCCAGTTTCAAAGAGAGAGCTACAAAAAAGTGGCTCCCGATCCAGAGTACTGGCCCAGGGTTTTCGACAAGCTTGGAAACCTTCATTGGCAAGGATTCTCGAAAGAGGGGCTGGCATCGATCCAAGCGCCGGTTCTCATCGCTCTGGGTGATTTCGATTTTGTGCGCCTTGAGCACGCGGTTGAGACCGTCAATCTGATGCCCAACGCCGAGCTCGCCGTGATTCCGGATGCCGGCCACTTCACCTTGTTTTCAGAACCGCAAAGGGTCATTCCCGTGGTCAAACACTTCTTGGAAAAGCCTGCGAAGAGAATCCCCGTATCCACTGCTGCAACGGGCTATCACCCGGGTGAGACCAGGTAAAGGTTCAGGAGCAACACGATGAGGATTCCTGCGCTGAAGACTTTATTGATCGGAAGTTGCTTTCTGCGCAAGTCCCCAAGGATGTACTTCGATTCTGCCCGCGATTTTACGAGATGGATGAAGCGGGCAAGCGCGATTTCTGTCGGCAGCGCCCTTTCAACGATCTGGTCCCACTCTGGGGTCCCAAGGCGATCCGCCCAGTTCGACTTTCTTCTTGTCGTTAGGGGTTGGAGGAACTGGTTTCGTAGTCTGCGCCCGCAGAGTCGCAGCCATCCCGACACAAAATACACAGTATTTTGGGCTTACTTCTTTCAGGCCTGGCAGGAGCCGAGGCTGGCCTGAATCCGACCACCAGTGTCCGACACACCGAGCCTGACGTCACAAAGCGAGATGAAGCGAGAGGGACTGCGGTGCGGACCGAGGGATTATTGCAGCTGGCATACGCGGACAAGAGCCCGTTACGGTTGCGAATTCGACTGGGACACGGATCGGATGCTAAAGGCAAAAGATCCGGCCAAAACTATTCTCCAACCGAAAAATAACCTAGAGTGCGGGGTAAAGATTCTGGTGAACCAGATCATCGTGCAGCATAAGCCCTTATTGACTCCGTCCGCATATTGGTCGACGTTGCGGCCGAATGTGCCGAGCTATCGGGTATTCAGAAAGCAGATGACAAATCCTCCGGCCTCGTGTGGGCTCCCAAGCAAGTCAAAAATAGACAAGTCGGCAACGACGCAATCCGTGCAAGATGACGCGAACAAAAGCGAAACTACAAAATAGTCAGGTTTTCGGCAGCGACACATCTTTGGCATCCTTATCATCCCTGAGACCTAGAAAGACAGGATGCCGAAGCTTGCCGTCTTTAGTCAATTCCGTATAGGAAATCTGAGCAATGAGTTTCGGAGACAAAAATGTTCCATGAGGTAGACTGTCGATAGCGGCGTTTTTCCGTTTAAGCGGCTGAAATTTGCGATAGAGCGATGCAAGGTTTCTGCGATCGAACCCCGTTCCAACTTTTCCGACGTATTGCAACGTACGGCCTTTGTAAGCGCCGAGGAGCAGAGCGCCGAAGTGTTCTCGCGATCCGGAGGGCTCGGTATAGCCCACAATAATGAATTCGTCTTCCTGATTTACTTTCACTTTGGACCAATCGCGGCTTCGTCCCTCCACATACACCGACTCCAGTCGTTTGGCGACTAAGCCTTCAAATCCTCGTTTTTTTGCGATTCGAAATGCGTCGAATCCGTCGGCGGCGAGGCGGCGTGACAATATCAAATCATGATTTTCAGAGATTTCTTTCTCTAATGCGGCGCGGCGACTGGTTAGAGTCTCGCGCCGAAAATCGTGTCCATTGAGAAACAGACAGTCAAACACGGCATAGCGAGCACGACCACCCCTCTGCAACATTTGAAAACGGGAAATCTTGTCCCGATCGAGCGCAATGACTTCGCCATCGAGCAACAGCGTGGATGCGGGCAAGGCACGTATGGTCGCAACAATGCCTGGGAACCCTTCGGTACGGTCCTTGTCATTTCGACTGAGCAACGTGACTTTCGACCCTACTTTGTAGGCAAGGATCCGGATACCGTCATATTTCTCTTCGTAGACCCATCCGGATTCGTCGAAAGGCTCAGAGACAAGCGTGGCCAGCATGGGTCGAACCCGAAACGGAATGATGTTCTTCACCCCACGTGAGATGCGATCGATGGATGGCACGTATTGTTTATAATCATGAAAAGAGGAGTTAGATAGTGGTAAGAAGAAGCCGGGTTTCCGAAGATGATCCACTGCAGCCGGTTTGCGAGTCGTGTCCGTCGCGGGTGTTTCTACTTTCTCCAGCGAATACTTCCGCACTGCGCGGACAGTTACTGTTAAACAAGGATTCTCAGTTCGAACTGGCTCATCGGATCCGACGACAGGGCGCGCCACTCGGTGAAATTTTCAGTTTCATCAGCAGCCTGTATTTTCGCGGCAAACTCGCCTACGCCAAAGCCTTTGTAAATTCGCCGCCGGGTATGCCTCCAATGCTGGCGCTGACCACGTCGCGGGGACTTCTGTCGCCAGAAACCACCATCACCTTGAATGAGCTGATAGAAATGTCCGGTGTCCCCATCGATCTGGGCGATAGTAGATACCGCGAACCGCTTGTCCGCGACGCCCGCGCATTGGCTGAGCAGCTTCCGCCGGCTTCCAAGATTGTTCTGCTCGGCAGCATCGCAACGGGAAAATATGTCGACCCATTGCTCGAAGTTTTCGGACCAAACCTGTTGTTTCCGGAAAAATTCGTAGGGCGGGGTGATATGAGTCGCGGTGGGCTGATGCTGCGATGCGCTGAGTCACGCATCGAATTGGATTACGTGCCGGTGGCTTCAGCGATCCGCCGAGGAACCAGGCCCCCCAAACTCTCTCCTCTCAAAGCGCGAGCGTGAACGGTGAAGGCGGCACATGCGCGAGCGATAGCGTAAGGGTACCCCGACCGGAGGCCCAAAACATTAAAATTAAGGGGTGCCTTGGGGCCAAGCCGGGGAGCCTGGACCGAAATTCGCGCTCTGATTGTGGAATCGTTGGAGCGGGCCGGCTGGATCGTTGGTGGACCGAGCGGCGCAGCGGCGAAACTGGGACTGAAGCGAACCACGCTCCTGGCGAAGATGAGAAGGTTGCGGATTTTCCGACCTATCGTTCAGGAGGGAACAGACGGGAGCTGTATAGCACCTGAGACCATATAACGGTAAGGTGCTCAGTTTGTCCGCACAACTTTGAAGACGTACGCACCCCATCGAGACCTGCTAAGTTGTTGAAAATACTTGTTATTCTAGCCCTGAAAAACACCTTCAGTCCACAAGACTTAGGAAGATGTCACTGAATAGAAGCGGATGAAATCACCCGCGGCGGACACCCGACGATATGGCCGACCTGCCGATCAACTTGAAGGGTTGGGTTTCCAGACACAAGAGCGTTTATCGTTGCCGATGTGGTGAAACCTCCTACAATCCGACTTGCACTAAGACTTCTGGCCCACAATGACTTCCGGGTTGCCCGTGATCTCGGAGTTGTCGAGCGGATGCTTCGAAGTCAAGTCCGCGCCGCAATTTGCACACTCGGGTTACCACGAACTAACACTCCGACGTTACACCACCCACTGCTTTGCCGCGACTCCAGAACTGCAGCTCGTCGTTTCCAAGAGGAGATCGTACGTTCAGGTTGTGATTCGTAGACGTTGGCGAATGCAGAATCCTCTTAAAAACATGTTTCTCTCCCCCCATAAACCTGAGTCACTGCAGGACGCCCCTCAATAGATGAGCTTTAGAGAAAACTGAATTTGCCGCGAAGTTCCCGCGGTCTTGCTGATCATGCCAAACCCTGTACCCGCGATGATGTTCGCGGGTAGCCCCATGTTGACGATGTTGAACAGGTTAAATAACTCTGCGCGGAATTGCAGGTCCGCTCGCTCCAAACCGCTTTCCCGGTGGCCAATCGGAGTTGTCTTGATGAGCGCAAAATCGAAGTCAAAATATGCCGGGCCTCGAAGAGTATTACGGCCGAGTGTTCCAAAGCGCCCGGAGTTCGGTCCAGTCCCGCCCACGATCCCGATGGGAATCGAAAAGAAGCTTCCGTTGTTCGCGCCCCGCCCAAAATAGTCGTCGCGCGGTCGCGTGGAACTGCCGGCGCTCGAAAGGTCCGGTGTTCCGGCCTCGTCCGGCCGGTCCGCGCCAATCGTTCCTGCACCCGTTTGCTGGATTCCCGAATACACCGTAAACGGCGAACCACTTGTGATCGTCGATATGCTCAGCAACTCCCAGCCCTTCGTCAACAGCTTGGTTCGATCCGACTGAAGTCCCAAATGCTCGAAATGCAAGCCCTGGGCTGCGCTCAACGTGAAGGCGTGCGTCACGTCAAAGCTTGACGGCCCTCTTTCCGCTCGTGTATCGAACGGGTTCTGCGGACTAAACAGCGTCACAGCGCCGGTGGACCCTGTTCCTCCCAGGATGCCGCTGACATCATCCAGAGATCTACCCCAGGTATATCCTGCCTGTAATGACGGGCCGCCGTGTCCGACATTTCCCGACAAGGAGGTCTGCAAGGCGTTGTACGACGAGTGCGACGTCCCTGTCAGCACAGACTCGAATCCGAAACCTCCGGTCGCCGCTCCGCTACCGTCGAAGTTTGTAAACCGCGCAAATTCCGAATCCGCTCCGGGATACGCGTTTGGATAGGACATTCTGGGAAGTCGAAACGCCGAGGTTCCAACATACCCAACATCCGCCGTGAGGCCGCCGAAAGCCCTTTCCAACCCCAGCGTCCAAGTTTGCAGGTAGCCATTGCCGAAGCGCCGGTCGATCCCGGACAGACTCAGCAGCGAGAGCTGATGACTCGGCGCCAGCGCTGCCAAATCTTGCTGGTATCGATTTACGTCCATCACCGTGTTCGCCGGCACTTTTTTCGGATCGCCGCTGGCCAACACGTTCACGCCAGCGGTGTTATAAACCTGCGGCAATTCGTTCGGTGTGATTTGGAACCCGTACGAAATCTCCCCGTTTTGCGCCGCGTTGACACGTGGATAAACAACGTAAGGCGTTGACCCTGTCAGAAGGTTGTCTTGCCAGATGTTCGGCGGAATCACGGTGATCGCTCCGCCCATGTGCACATGCAGTGCCTGCGGCGCATTCCAGTCCACTTGCACACGGGGCCCCCAGCCGTTCCAATCGGTCTGATAAGTAGGCTGCGGATTGATCAAATATTCCTGCCCAACGCCAGCGCGTGGGAACGAATTCAGAAAGCTCGACGTCCTCCGCGCCCGCTCCGAAATCGGCGTGTAGAGCTCGTATCGCAGCCCATAATCGAGCGTCCAGTGCGGATTGATTTTCCATGTGTCCTCGACGTAGGCGTTCACATCATTCCGGTTGATTGCCGCCGGCCCAATGTGCGCGCCATCCGATGCGTAGGGCGGCGCCACCGCGATCGTGTATGCGTACGGAAAACCTAGCAACAGACTGCTCAAAGTGTCCGGCAGAGGCTGGCCAGGCTGAACGTCGTGCCGTCCACTCGTAGAAGGGATGAAAACGGGCGAATAAACCGTTCCGCCGCCAAAATCGTATTCCCCGTTCGGGCTGATGCCAAAGTATGTCGTGTCGCGATTGAGGCGTGCTTCTGTACCCCACTTCACCGCGTGTCGCGCTGTGGTCCAGGCAAAATTCAATTGTAACTGGAACAAATTCCCGAAGGCTGACATCACCGAGCCTGCCGCGCTGTTGTACGCCTCATACAGACCATCGTTGAACTTGAGGGCCGGATCGGTGTGGTTCGGGGTCACAAACGAAGGCGTCGTCCGCGTAAAACTCAACGATGTCGACCAGAGAAAGCGCGGTGACGCGGTGCGCGTGTAAGTGATGACCCCGTTCCGCTGCCGATCAACGTACTGCACGCCAAAGCTCGGATCGAGCAGCGTTTGATCCGGATTTGTTGTCGGTCCCGTCAGATTGTCGTAGTTGAATCGACCAAACAATTGTCCTTTTGCGCCAACTTTCTGGTCGATGCGGATAGAAAACTGATCCGTGTCCGTGTTCACGTTTGAAGGCGCAGCATAGGTTCGAGCACCATACGCGCCGGTTGGGTTGTTGGGGAGTGGATAGCGGGCCAGCACCGCAGCAATTGCCGGATTCACCGGTACCTGCAGCGTGTCCGTGCTGCCGTCCGGGTACTTCACGATGTCCTGACCCGCTCGCTCGGCTGCGGTTGGTACAGCCAAAACCTGGGTCGTTCCCAACATCTGCCTGAATCCCTGATACTGCACAAAATAGAACGTGCGTTTTTCTCGGCCGTCATACAGATGCGGCAACACGACCGGCCCGCCATTCGTAAATCCGAACTCATTTCTACGGAATGGAGGAATTCTACCCGGCTCCGCAATCGATGGGTGATCGAAATAATTCCGCGCGTCGAGAGCGGAGTTCCTTAAGAACTCGAAGAATGACCCGTGAAAACCGTTTTCCCCGGATCGTGTCACGATATTGGTAAAGCCCGCCGCACCGCGCCCGGTGTCCGCCGGCAGCCAGCCTGAGCTTGACTGCAACTCCTGAATCGCATCTACGTTGAAATTCGTGAACGTGCTCCCGCCCATCTCTGGATCGCTGACATCCGCACCGTCCATCGCGAACACGGCCTCAACGCCGCGCTGTCCGTTGATGGCGAACTGCTGGGTGAAATTCGTCTGCCCGTTCACGTCGGTCATAGTGCCCGCTGCTAGCAACAACAGCGTGCTGAAGTCGCGTCCATTCAACGGCAACTCATTTACCTTTTGGCTGGAGAGTTTCTCTGCGCTTGTTCCGCTGGCTGCGTTTGAAGTTGTGCTCGGGTTCCCGTTCGAGACTCCCGCAGAAGTTTGCGGATTGGCTGCAATCGACAGCACGTTTTGATCGGACACCGTCAGCACAATTGTTACACCAGTAATATTCACTGCCACTTGCCCTGTCGGACCTCGCCCGGGCAGCTGCACGCTCACGCGATTTGGCCCGAGTCGAAGGTCCGCAATCGCGAACCTTCCGTCGGTTCCTGTAACTGCGGTTAGATTCTTTTTGGCGCCGGGTGTGAATACCGTTACCTTCGCTCCTGCCACAGGTTCGCCGGCAGCCGTGCGTACGGCGCCAGCCCAGGCCGGCGCAGACGGCGAACCTTGTTGTGCTTTGAGCGCGATCGCCACCATCAGTCCGAACAGCAAATACTTCTCGATCAGTCGGAATGCCTTATGAGAGGTTCGAGCTATTGCGTGTTCCTTCGCGTAGCGGAATTCATACATGACAAATTTCCTCGAGTGAAGATGGAATGCAATCGAGTGCATGAAGGACTTCAACGAAAGAGAAGACTTCCTGCTAGGGCGCGCATTGTCCGAAGATGCCAGGAACAAGCGGAACGATCGAGCGCCCAACCGCTTCGGTTTACGTACTTGTGACTTCTATGCCTTGGGAGCGGTAGGGATTCAGGACATCTTCGTCTGATGCATCGGTGATCAAACGTGTCAGTCGGGAAGCAGGACCGACCAAGTAAGGCAGACATGTCCCCATTTTCCCAAGTGAAATCAGGCCAACCACTTCCGTTGAAGCCCCTATCATCGCTTGCTTCACGTACGCTTCTTCTCGGTCGCCGACGGTTATTCCGACCTCCGGGTGCAAACTGCACATTCCGAGAAAACATAGATCAGCGCGAATGGATTCGACTCGACGAATGGTCTCGATGCCTGTCGTGACCCGCGCCTCTTTAACAAAATTTCCTCCGAGCATCAGCACGCTCAACTTCGGATGATCCGCCAACGCCAGCGCAAGCGGTGGGCTGTTGGTAACAATCGTCGCCGAACGCTCTCTTGCAAGGTAGGAAGCAATTCTTAGATTAGTGGTACCTCCATCAATCAGCACCACCTGACCGTCGCGGATCATGTCAGCCGCCGCTCGAGCAATTCCGATCTTGCTCTCCATGTCGATTTGTTGGCGAGACACGAAAGGAACGGCCTCGGCACGGCGAGGCAGGGCGCCGCCGTGCACCCGTTGGATCTTTCCCGAACTCGCCAATTCGCGCAGATCTCGACGAATCGTGTCTTCAGAGACCCTGTATCGACTGCTAAGGTCCGCGGCGAGGACTCGGCCCTCACTGCCAAGCAGCTCCAGGATGTACTGATGGCGCTCTTCCTTTAGGGCGATTTGGCCTGCTTCCGCTTCTGGTTTCATTCTGCCGCTTTGCCCGAATACACTTGGTTATGCACGTATGTACGTGTATTATCCGATTTGTGCATGATACTGCCAAACATACTGCCACACAAGGTCTTTCGCAAAAGCGTTCGTTTCGGGCAGTAGTCTTCGATTACGGAAACGTTCTTTGCCTCGAGCAAACGCTGGAGGATATGAAAGGTATGGCGCTCGTGTGCGGCATTCCCCATGAGCGATTCTCGGACCTTTACTGGAAGCTACGGCCACCCTACGACCGGGGTGATGTCGATGGACCTGCCTACTGGACAGCGGTTGTTGGCCAGCAAGAACTGGGTTTGAGCACAGATCAGATAGCAACGCTAATCAAGCTCGATAGCGAAAGTATCTCTCGACCAAATCAAGGCGCTGTGCAATGGGCAAAACTGTTGCACCATGAAGGCTTCCCCTTAACCCTTCTCTCAAACATGCCGCTCGAACTCAGCCGCCATGTGACCAAGTCCTTTCCGAGCCTCTCTACATTTGAATACCTGATTTATTCATGCGACTACGGGTCCATAAAGCCGGAGCTGGCGATCTATCGAAATTGTCTCGAACTACTCAAAGCGGCTCCGCAAGACATCTTGTACCTGGATGATCGCGCCGAAAACGTCGAGGCGGCAGCTCGATTAGGAATTAACTCTGTACTGTTTGACACGGTCGAAAAGACTGCATCAAGAGTCGAAAGCCGATTCGACATCCCTGTCCCGAGTTATGGCCGCTGTCGCCAATCAAGTTCACAGTACAGCTCAACAAATCGGCGCCCGGATCGGATGGAATCCGATTGATGCAGCAACCCAGCCTCCAACAGGTACGCGTGAGCGTATCCTTAATCTTTCTGATCCACGGACTGATCATCGCAACTTGGGCTTCGAGGATTCCTGCCTTTCAGGCGCACCTCCATCTTTCTCCCGCCGTTTTGGGCAGGTCGTTGATGATGGCGGCAATCGGTTCTGTTCTCGCCATGCCTGCGGCTGGATGGCTCATTAACAAGTTCAGCAGTTTGAGCATCGTGATTGGGTCGACATTAGGGTTTGGCCTCGCACTGCCCTTGATTGCCGAATCCAATACGGTCCTAACACTGTCGGTCGCTCTTCTTTTCTACGGGGCGATGGCTGGTTCGATGGATGTAGCGATGAATACTCACGCCGTGATGCTCGAGAAGCGATACCAGCGTCACATCATGTCGTCATTCCACGCCCTCTTCAGCTTGGGTGGAATGGCCGGATCTGCGTTAGGGGGATTGGTTGCTTCACGTGCGGTTCCGGCCGGGATTCATTTTTGGGTCAGCGGTATAACACTTGCCTCAATGTCCATACTCGCATTCAGGTGGCTTCCGCTTCCCTCAGTACCTGAGGACGCCGAGAAAGTGGCATCCGGAGGCACGATTACGTGGTCTGTACCATTGGGCGCGCTCGCTCTTCTTGCATTTTCGATTATGCTCGTTGAAGGTGCGATCGCCGATTGGAGTGCGATTTATCTTCGTACTTCGGTTCTCACCGGGCCAGGATTGGCCGCTCTTGGATATGCGGTGTTCTCAGGCGCTATGGCTGGAGGTCGCCTGACAGGCGACTATCTCACTGGGAAGCTTGGACGCGGCCACCTCGTATGTTACGGGGCTCTTTTGGCCGCGGCAGGCCTTGTCTTCGTCTTGTTATTCGGCAATGCCGGTTGGGCGTTGGTGGGATTTACGTGCGCTGGAGCAGGTCTGGCCACGATTATTCCCAATACGTTTGCCGCTGCAGGGAACATTGAAGGCAGTGCACCCGGTCCCAGCCTCGCCGTAGTCACGACGGCTGGCTATGTTGGCTTCCTTGCCGGTCCGCCCCTGATCGGGTTTGTCGCGCAGCTTTCGACCATTCGCGCTGCGTTATGGATACTTGTGGTCTTGAGCGGGTTGAGCGCTTTCGCATCAACCTCAATGAAAAGAACTTCGCCTCTCAGAAGAATACCCTGAGATTCACTGCTGCGGAACTATCGGCATGCACATACCTCGATTCTTGCTGATGTGCCCATTACCACGAGTCGAGGATGTGCTCCGGCACGCCGATGCATCCGTGTGCTCACTGCGCCCCAAATTGTGGTTCAAATCCCATAGCGCACCGCGTCCGCCGCAAACACCAGCGGTTTCCTCCTGATATGTAGTGAACTGTCAATCCCTTTTATTTCTCGTGGCATCTTGGTTGTTGGTGTTGATGTTGGGTTCATGAGTTGTACCTGAATGTGGGGTGTCTTTCTCGCTTCGGTCAGACATCCGGCTCGCGTTCACACAATCTCCACGCCAAGCCAGGACCTCGCGATCATTTTCAGATTGCGCTTGTAGGCGCAGCCCACGGGATGATCGCTGCCGTCAATTGTACGTAGGACATACGTCCCTGTGTTATCGCGTCGCAAGTCCTTGACTAGGGTTGTATTAACTAGAATGGACCGATGAATTCTCACGAATCCAAAGGGTGCCAATTTCTGTTCGGTGGTGGCGATCGTCTCCCGCACAAGATAGGTACCGGACTTGTGCAGAAGAGCGACATAGTTCCCCTCGGCCTTGGCCACAGTCACATCGAGCGGGTTTACAAAGAGAACCCTGTTTTTTGCCTTAATTGCGATTCGCGCAATCGCGCCTGCCCCGTTATTAACTGGAGGACCATCATCATCCACGAACACTTCCCCCATTTGTGACGAGGCCCTGTCCGATGTCTCGACCCATCCTCGGTTGCTGGCATGAGTACGAGCCAACTTAGGTGCCAGACAGTCAAGCCGATCGGCGATCAACCGACTGTTGTCTTTGCCAAAATCTGCTTCCGTTGCGAAGGAACGTGTCAGCTTCTCCATACTCCACCAATCTGTTTAGGAAAGTGACAAGCGATGCATATTGATTCCCTGGCCTGCGGAAGAGATCGGGGAACTCCTCCTTAAGGATCGCGGAAATGTCCTGGGCGCTCAGGCATGTGTCGGCCCGAGTTAGCACAAGACGACATGCGTTTGTGAGTCCGCGTCTGCGCACTTGGTTTGCGCCATTGTTGGGCGCACGTAGCAACTGCTCGCCTGTAAAAATACAACGCCCTTGATAGTGCGCTTTAAAATGGCGACCCTTTGGGCGATCTGTTGACGCTCCCGCATCAGTTGCACCAGCTGATCTTGTGCGTGCTCCACTACGGTTCGCAGATCATGGTTGTGCAGTGGCTGAGGAGTGTCTACTGCATCCACTGTGGGGAACGAGTGTCGGACCTCTGGTGCTGACATGACGATGTTTTGCTTCCGTGACTTCGTGTTAAGACCGGATGTCAGTGATGATCCGTGGATGCTGGTGTTCCGTCCGACCACTCGGACACAGGAATCATGAACTCGGTCACTGGCTCCGGAGCACCATTAAAGTGTGGATTCAGCAGAACCGGGGAGCCCGGCACGCCTGCACCCCAAGTCATAGCGTCTGTCACGGGAACGTAAAACATGAGATGAGGAAGCCAGTGCCCGGCGCGGTCGTTCAGTCGCCCTTGCTTCGACATCATATAGGTCATCGCGCCCGGCTCGAGGGCCGGCAGCTCCTTGTTCTGAAATGCCTTCTTGATACCGTCCATGATCTGAGCTTTGGACAGCCCAGCCAATGCCAAGTCTGTCCTCTTCAAAGTGATTGGCAGAACAGATCGTGCGGCTTGCGGATTAAAGCAGCTCGGACCGCGATTCTTAGCGTTCCAAAACTCGGGACTGTCGAACGCACCCATCCATGCGCGTTCTACGATGCAGACAAAGCCGTTCTTGCCTTCCACCGCCGTTTCATAACCATGCCTTCCGAGAACCATGACTGTGGCGTCGCTGGAAATGGACGGCGGCGCGGCTGACCGTGCCAGAGCCATCTCAGCATCTCGGTCCGCCATAAGGTACTGCTCCAGCGGAGCCATGCTGGGATATGGAGTTGTGGCGTCTGCTGCACGTCCTGACCGCGCCGCACATAGTACGGCAACCAACGCGAAAGTTCTTAATGTGATTGTTCTGACCATCTTTCGGTTCATTGACTTCCCCTTCGATACGGATTCCAATACGCCTTCGAAACCTGTGATGCCCATTTGTATTGGTTTCCTGATTTCCCCTCCCAGCTGGCTGGAGTGAAACCGCTGTCGCGTTCTTCCTAAATGAGACATTCCTACATAACCGGTGCAACCGTTCCATCTGACCATTTGCTAACCGGAACCACGAACTCGGTGATGGGCTCCGGACCGCCCTGAAACTGCGGATTGAGCGTGACCGGCGAGTCGGGCAGATCCGCGCCCCAGGAGGATTTGTCTGTCGGTGGAAAGTAGAACATCAGATGAGGTATGTAGTGTCCAACGGCGTCATTAAGGTAGCCTGCCCGCGACATCATGTAACACATCGCGCCCGGCTCCGGCGCCGATAGCTCTTTATTGTCGAACCCGGCCTTGATGCTGACGATCATCTGAGCTTTCGATAAACCGGTTAATACCATCTCCGTCCGCTTGATCGTGAGGGGCAGAATGGATCGCGCGGCTGCCGGATTGAAGCAGACCGGCACACGAACCTTGGGGTTCCAAAACTGCGCGGAGTTGAATGGGGAGGTCCATGATCGTTCCACAACACAAACAAAACCGTTCTTTCCTTCGATGGCGGTCTCATAGCCCCGCCACCCGAGGACCAGGATCTTTGCGTCGCTGGATATAGCTTCCGGGGCAGCGCTTCGCGCCATGGCGATCTCGGCGTTGCGATCCGGCATCAGATATTGCTCGATCGAAGCCATGCTCGGATACGCTGTCGAGCGGTCCTCACTCCGACTGCGGCTGGTAAGCGTTAACTTCAGTCCCACAGCCACACAGACGATAGCCAAGGCTCCGGCCCAGACCCAGCGGCTCGTCAGCACTCTGTTTTCCAATCTCCGCGAGCTGACCTTTGCCGCTTCCCGCTTCTGGAGGCGCTCCCCAAGCGCCACATTGATCGCCGAGGGGATGCCTACTTCTGGTGACTCAACTTCCCAGGCCATCAGCTCTTGGGAAACACTCCGGAAATCGGCAGCGAGGGTCTGACACTCGGGACACAGTTCCACGTGCGACAAGGTCTCCGTGGCTCGGTCCATGGCAAGTTCGCCGTCGAGATAAGCCATGAGTTCTTCCTGTTCGATCGGATGTCTGTTCGTGCTCATTGCATGCCTCGTTTTCCTAGGTGGGGCCGCCCGGCGCTCGCTCTCAGGGCAGGATTGGTTTTTGCCCCCGACTCTAGGTAACTTTTCAAGGCGAGACGCGATCGAAAAAGCCTGGAACGGACCGTATTTACGGGAATTCGCAAAAGCTCCGCAATTTCGGAGTAACTCAGCTGTTCGTATTCGCGCAGCATCAAGATTTCTCGCTCTTGCGCACCCACCTTTTCAATGGCTTGGCGGACCCAAAGCACGTGCTCGGGAGTTCCGTCAGTCTTAGGCTCCGAAGCCGACTGTCCGAATGTGCTACTCGTCAAGAACTTGCGCCGCTCCGCAGCCAGCAGCTTCAACGCAATGCCGTACAGATACGTTCGAACCGAGGCTCGCGGCTCATAACGGGAGGCTGCGCGGATCACCGCGAGGAAAGTTTCCTGGGCGAGATCCTCCGCCCGCTCGGGGTTGTTCAGCCTGCGCCCGAAGAAGCCGTACAGTTGCTTGCGATAGCGGGCGAACAGCTCCTCGAAGGCTGCGCGTGATCCACCCTGGAATTCCAGCATCAAGGCTTCATCGCTAGTCATAGTCGGTGCGCCAGCTCAATCCGCGCAATCCTTCAGGGCATTTCTCACATCGTTCATACTTCTTTAATGTCACAAGAAAGCCAAAAGTTCCCGCTCCGTTCCCTTTCTTCTGTGTTTTTGTGAATCTGATCAACATGAATCTCCCATCGGTCGGGATTAAGGCAACGAAACTTAAACGCCGTCCGCCGGCCTCCCGAATCTCGGAGCATTGGCGGCGATCTCTACTGATATCCGTATGAATTGATTACTGAGCTTTTTCTACTTGGTTTCCGTAATTAGCCAACTCGTCACTTTCTGATACCGCAAAACACATACCTAAGCAGTGGAACCTCGCGTATTTCCCTCCAAAGACGGCCCTCAGCTTGCCTTATTGCGACACCAGCACTCTACGCGGGTGCGGCCGCAATGTGTGGTCAACAAACGACAGTCGGTCGCAGCATCGGACTCTACGGGCGCTTGCAGCTCGATCAACAGTGTTCGCACGATTCCCTCAGGCTGGTGAGGTCGGTCCGGAGAGCCTGGTCTACCGCACTGGTCTCGGGACTGGTGTGTTTGGTCTGGGTTCACCTCGGGTGCTGGCGGGGCATCAGAGAAATCGGAAACCTGAGCTTTTTCATTGACCATCACTCACACCCAGCGCCTCCGATTACAATACATGCTTGTTCACCGGAACAACCTGACAACGGTTCCGGCGAAGTGGGCGAACCGTATCCGGCTTCAGGGCGAGACGACAGAGCGCGGCTAAGCGTGTCAGGAAAGCAGGAGCTAGATCATGAAGCGAATAGGCATTCTGCTGCTCATGTATGTAGTTGGTGGAATTTCGGGGGTCGTGTATCACTCGATGACCACGGGTGCAGTGGATCGGGCACGAATTGCTTCGCTTGACGGTGAGCTCAAGGCGAGGAATGAAAAATTAGAGAAGTGCACTACTGCCCTGATCGAAGGATTGCACCCGACGGTTACCGCACCGCCCGAAACGACCAAATAAGCCAAAACGTTTTCTCCATTTCCAGCTCGAAGGGAACGGTAATCGGTGGTGGGGTCTAGGTTGAGAAGGACAGACGAGCATTCGCCCGTTCATCATCACGAATTAGAACTTTGGTTTTCCCTGGCGTTTCCACGGCTCTCTTGCGCGTCCAACAAATTAGTTCGCTTGCCCGGAGTATTCCTTGTCAAAACAACCAAAACTGCAAAACTTGGATCACTCTTGCACCTGACGCAGACTAACTCAGATCAAGATGACTAACTCCATCTACGACGGCCCGCGACAAGATCCCGAGTTCAAGGAACTCGTTAGCCGTCATTAGTTATAGCGATCATTCCCCCCACGCACGCCGTCTCCTGCACTCAACCGTTATTCCCACGAGCCATGCCCCAACAGAGCGGCTTCCTGATGTCACAACGACGTCGGCCTCCTTCGTCACGAGCCTTTTTGGATGGACACCGCAAAGTCTACTCGTCCCGTTGTGAGGCCCCGACGTCGTTATGACATCAGTTAGCCCATGGACGCTAATTCGAAAGACCGGCGCGGTGCATAAGGTCCTGGAAGCGAGGATCGGAGCGGAGCGGGTCCAGCCTGAGATCGGCCTTCAGAAAGTAGGGCACATCGGGGGATCTTTCCTGGTAGGCTTTCTCCAAAAAACTAAAAGCCTTTTCTTTATCGCCGAGTCCAGCGTAGATCGTCGCGATCATGTAGGGCGAAACATAACTTTTCTGCAAATGCTCCAATAAATCGTGCAGTATCTTCTCAGCCTCAACTCGTTTTCCAATGGCGATATAGCCGTGAGCCAGTCCGGCAACCGTGTCTGTGTCGCCGTGCGATAATGCGACCGCCTTCTGGTACTCGGGAACGGCGTCTGATCCCCGGCCTAAGGCGTCATAACCGACAGCAAGGAAGTAATGACCGGGCCAAGCATCTGGATCAACGGTTATGAACTTCCGGCTTACTTCCACCAGGGTCTTGTAGTCGCGCTGGTGATAGTAGACGCCCGACTCAACGGCGGTGCGGGTGCTCGACGCGAAATCAAGCCTGGCCATGCTGGCCAGCTCCGCCAATGCCTCATCGCGCCGGCCACTCCAGGCGAGAAACCATGCAAGTTGCTCCTGACCGGCCACATAGTTAGGATTTAGCTCAAGCGCGAGTCTGAATTCTTTCTCTGCCACGGGCCAGTTCCAGTCGTAGCGCCAACTCATCCATCCCAGTGAGCTGTGGGCTTCGCCGAGAGTCTGATCGAGTGCCAGCGCTTTCTGGAGGGCCCCGCGGGCTTTCGCATAGGCCTCCTGCGGAGCCACCCATCGTTGCGACCCCATATACACGTAGCTATCTGCGAGCCCCACGTAAGCGAGCGCAAGATTGGGGTCCTTTTGAATGGCCTGTTGGAAAAAGCTCTGTGCCACCCTGAACCCTTCCGCCGAATTAGAACCCCACACAAAGTACGAACGCCCTTGCAAAAATGCGACATAAGCCGCAGGGTCCACTCTGGGAGCGGAATTCAGCCGGGCCTGCTGTTGGGGAGTTAACTGTACGCGAACCTGTTGCGCTATGGTCCGAGCCACTTCTGCCTGCAACCTCAGGACATCGCCCATGTCGCGTTCATAGGTCTCACCCCATATGTGCTCGTCGGTATCTGCGTGGATCAACTGGGCGGTGATTCGCACCCGGTTTCCTGAGCGCATGACCGATCCTTCCACCACTCCATCCACCTTCAATTCCCGGGCAATCTCCGGCAGTGTCTTGTTTGTGCCCTTGTAGTGCATGGCCGACGTACGCGATATCACTCGCAATGCCCCGATTTTTGAAAGGTCGGTGGTCAGTTCGTCGGTCATGCCGTCTACGAAATACTCCTGTTCCGGGTCGTGAGAGAGGTTTTCCATGGGCAATACCGCGATGGAACGAATAGCGGGCCCTCGATTGCCCAACAGCCGTTCCCGCCAGCCACCTACGTTTGCGGCCAACAAGACTACGATCAGGAGGCATGCAGCCAGCAGGCTAGCCAACCGTACAGTTCGCCTCTTGGGCAAGGCCTTGGGAGATGGTCGGGCTCCTTTTCCTGTTTCGAGGTCCCGCTTAAGTCGTCGCAGGTCAGCAGTGATATCCGCGGCATGTTGGTACCGCAGGCTGAGGTCTTTTTCCAGCGTCTTGTTGACCAGAGATTCGACTTCCGCCGAAATGTGCGGATTGAGCTGCGATGCTGGTTTTGGCGTTGAGTGCAGGATCGCGCCGCAGATTTCCCCTGAACTCGAGCCTTCGAAGGGTATTTTCCCGGTCGCCATTTCATAGAGCACCACTCCGAAGGAAAACAGGTCGGTGCGTGCATCCAAGTCCTTCGCTCGCACCTGCTCCGGCGACATGTAAGCAACGGTTCCCATCATTGCTCCCGGGTTAGTCAGGAGGTCCGCCCCGGATCCGATTGACATCGTTTCCAAACTCTCACTGCTTGTGCCCGGTTTCGCTCGTGTGGATAACTTCGCCAGTCCGAAATCCAAGATCTTGGCATTTCCGCGCTGCGTGACAAAAATGTTGGCAGGCTTGATGTCCCGATGGACAATGCCAGCCGTATGCGCAGCCTCGAGCGCATCTGCGATATCGACGGCCAGTGCGAGAAGAGTTTCTATTTCCAGGGGACGCCCAGCGATGCGGTACTTTAACGTGACACCATCTAGAAGCTCCATCGCGATGAACGCGTGCCCATCATCCTCGCCAATATCATGGATGGTGCAGATGTTGGGGTGATTCAAGGAAGAAGCCGCCTGTGCTTCACGCTGAAAGCGGGCGAGTGCCTGGGGATCGCTTGCCACATCGTCTGGCAAGAACTTGAGTGCGACGAAACGGTGCAGGCGTGTGTCCTCGGCCTTATAGACCACGCCCATCCCTCCGCCACCTATCTTTTCGAGGATGCGGTAGTGCGAAATGGTCTGGCCGATCATGAGCAAGGATGCTATGGCGGAAGCGTAGGCAAGTCAATGAAGGCCGTGAGTTGCGGCATCTCACAAGAATTGTTGATTCCATGTCGATGTCGACTCCCGCGACCTGAGTAGACTTGGTCGATATCAAACCAAACCAAGGCTCGGGAGGAAGGAGCCGAACATGCTGATTATAGATTCTCTCTTAATGTCAAAGTCTTTTCGCTCCAGAGAGGTGCGGGGAACCCTCGCTGGTCGGTCAAGTGCAAGCAGCGACGGCCTTGCCAGCCAGGTCCACTGCGCACAGCTTGCATCCGTCGTACGGTTGATTGCTGCCGAACATGGCAAACGGAGCATGCAGCAGTTTTCGCATTACGGCCACGACCACTTGCAGCCGAGCTTTGCCGCGAGCAAGTAATCCGCGGCCGCTTCTCGACCGATTTGCCCGACTTGAAAAGTCGCGGATCCAGTCTATATGCCCGCCCTGGTCGCACGGCGAGTTCGCCCAGAATCTGCAGAGCGCTGGTCTCGGCAATGCCGGTCGTAGTTAGCATGAGGTGAAAGCGGCGCTCCAGTTCGGGATCATCGGCGATGAGCCGCAGAGCGCGCTCTTCTCAGAGCCCGCGTGGTGGTGTGTCACATCCAGTGGTTGACACCCCCGACATTGTCCGAGATGGCGAAACAGATGGGGTGAGAAAGCCGGCCTCCGACGGGATGCGGTATCGCTCCCAGCTTATCGACGCGCTTGCAGCGCAGAGATAAAGGAGACCGGCAGTGTAGAGGTTAGCTCTCCATAGGAGAATGTGTTCCTTAACGGCAGGAGCTGCCTCAACGATCGACTCCGTTCTGGGACTCGCCCGATTCGTCCGGCCCCGGTGGCCACCCGCGTTGCGTGACAGGGTTGTGATGTCACCGTCGAGCCAGACAAACAATTAAGCCTGCCCCGATCACGATTGATCATCGAGTCTCACGAAGCCGACGTTGTCTCTACGCTCATGGGTTATTCCATCCTTTAACAAATTTCGTCGGGCTGTCTGTTCACGGTCCAGGACTGCATTCAGTTGTTCGATGATTTGTAAGAGCCGATCCGGGTCTCTTGCCGCAATTGCGGCATTGCACAGTGCCTTCCAATCTTGCTGCTTAGAATCACTCATCGTGCACCTCCAGGTACACACCTGGTTTGCCAAATCCGAAGCATTCGTACGGGAGAAAATGGCGGAGAGTTGGACGACGCATCCGGCTCAAAGCCAGCATGCTTCGACGTAAAGACTCGATTGGTTTTAGCTCGCTGGAGGAGGTCGGTTGTAACGCGAGCCATAAGCGGCAAGTTCGCCGACGGGCTCGATGAAGTGCAGAGGCCGTGAATATCCCCTCTGCAATGGACACCGGAGAAATGTCCTTGGAGGACTTACCCAGTTTGAACTGTCCGGAATGCACTGCCTGTGGTCATGATGCACCCGGCAAGTGAGGGTCGAAATAAGGGAAGGGGTGCGCTGAGGTTCCGGTGACGTACTGCGGGCGAGCAGGAAGACAAAAATGGTGGCACATGCAAGCGCGACAAAGCTAAGCATCCGACCATTACCGCGATCTCGGAACTTCCAGCGAGGCAACATGGGCATGCCTTCTAGTTGCTTGATGCTTCTTCAAAGAATTTGGTTAGCTGGGTACCAGTTTTTCTTTTCGTCGGAGGAGTTCGGATTCCACTGAGATCTCTCCCCATCCCATTCTTAAACAGCTGCCCACGTCCTCGGAACCCTACGCAGGAGGTCGAGTGTGATTGCTCGCGGAATCCTTACCAACTTGGAGGATCTGGCCCGCAAGCTCCGCCGCCATATCAACGCCTACTCAGCGAACGCCAAGCCGATACAGTGGAGATATTCTGATTCGACCCGCCGCATCCGCAGTAACGTTGTCTGCCAAATGCCACTAGCAGTTCTCGAATTGTCATCGTCATGCGTTAAGTGAGCGCCTCCTAGCCCTGAAGCGGGCTAACCTTGCTGGTCTATCCCATCGGCGGTACTCTTGCGTAATGCGACCCCTTCGATATTCCATCAACGTCACATTGGACGGGTGCTGCGATCATCGTGCAATGTTCACGGACGAAGACTTGCATCGTCACGCGGTCGAGAACCTCAACCAGGCCGATGCCCTCCTTTTTGGCCGGGTGACTTACGAAATGATGGAGGCAGCGTTTCGGCCGCCGGCCCGGACGGGGGCGAGGCCTGACTGGATGGAACCCTTCGCCCGGACGATCGACGCGGCAAAGAAGTACGTCGTGTCGAGCACCATGGAACGAGTTGATTGGAATGCGGAGCTCGTGCGCGGAGATCTAGAGAAGGCCGTTCAGCAGCTTAAGCGGGAGTCGGGTAAAGGACTGTTCGTGGGAGGCGTGAAGCTCCCGCTGGCGTTGGCGGAGCTGGCATTGATCGATGAGTACGAGTTCTTGGTGCAGCCCAGACTAGCGGGCCACGGGCCGACGTTGTTCGCGGGGCTATCGAAGCATGTCGACTTGAGACTCGTGAGCCGGCTGGAGTTCGGCTCGGGGGTGGTGGCGATGCAGTATGAGCCGAGAAGGTAGCCATTGGGCTTGTCAGCCTGAGTCGGCCCCATCATGGAGCAACTCGGGCATCTAGTGGAAATATTCTGATCCGACCCGCCGCATCCGCAGTAACGTTGTCTCTGCGACTATGCCACCAGCCGTGACTGTTGCCACAGGCGATAGCACTCAAACCCAAGTTCATCCTCGTCCATCTTGGTTAGAATCGGGCGTAAGACCGGATAGATTCCAGCTTGTCTTCCGGCAGGCCACGCAGCTCTTTCTTGCCGAGACGGCCTGATCCGGCTGGCCATCTGCTTTGCTTCCTTACTCTATGAAGGTCTCTTTACCTGCCTGAAGCTTCCTCGTTGCAGGTAGTAGTGAATCGCCGGGGTGAAGACCAGGGATAGTACCATCGAACTGAGTAAACCTCCGACCACGGTAATAGCGAGAGGCTGGAGCATTTGCGAGCCTGCCCCGATGGCAAGGGCCAGCGGCAACATGCCTGCAATGGTCGCAAGCGCCGTCATCGCAATGGGGCGGAGTCGGCGACGACCGGCTTGAATCATCGCGTCCTCCAGCGATGCGCCGGAGTCGCGAAAGCGATGTTCGGCGTCCAAAAGCAAAATGCCGTTCTTGGCCACGATACCGATGACCATGATCATGCCCATGAAGGAGGCGACATTAAACGTGGTTCGCGTGATCAGCAATGCGACCAAGCCTCCAAAGGTGGAAAGCAGAGCCGATGCGAGGATGGCGAGTGGCGCGGCAAAGGTTCGAAATTCGAATGCCAAAATCGCGAATAAAAGAAGTACGGCCAATAGCAGGACCAGAAGCAAGTCCTTAAACGAATTTTGCTGCGCCTCATAGAGCCCGCCATACTCCAGTCGAATTGACGAAGGCAGATGCAGATCGTTGACCGCCTTCTTGACCGCAGTGATGCCACTTCCCAAGTCCACGCCCTCGAGTCGCCCCGTCACCTGTACCATTCGCTGCAAGTTCTCCCGGCGAATTTCGGTTTCCCCTGCACTCGTGGCGACGCTTGCCAATGATCCCAGCGTTGCCGTGCGACCTGACGCGCTAACGAGAAGAGTGTTGCTCATCCGATCAAGCGTCGCTCGATTCTCATCGGGAAACCGAACACGAATGGTGTAGGCGCGGTCATTAAGCACCAGGGGCGTCGCGGCGGGTTCGCCTTCCAGAATGGCCGAAGCGTCGACCGCCACCTCTTCCCCAGTGAATCCTGCGCGTGCTGCAACCATTGGATTCACCTGATAGGTCACGGAGGGCCCGCTTATCGTGTTTTCCACCCCGTTCAGTACATCGACCACGCCATTCACTCTCCCAATTGCTTCGGCTACCCTTGGGCTGGTGTCGTTCAAGAGCTCTCCATCTTGCGAGAATAATTTAATGACGATCGGCTCCGGCTGGCTGGTGAGGTCGCCGATCATGTCCTGCAAGAGTTGGACGAACTCGACCTTGGCTGCAGGTTCCTGCCCTTCAATGCGCGAACGAATGTCGGAAATAATGTCGTCAATCGGGCGCTTTCGCTCGCTCTTCAGCTTGACCGTGAAGTCACCGCTGTTCGCTTCTGTGACCGCCGCGAGTCCAAGCTGCAGACCGGTGCGGCGCGAGGTTGTCTCCACTTCGGGTGTAGATTGCAGAATTTGTTCGATGCGTAGAAGAATCCGGTTAGACTCGGCCAGAGAACTTCCGGGGGGAGTGATGTAGTCCAGAATGAAGCCGCCTTCATCCATTTCCGGCAGCAAATCACTACCCAGAAGCTTATAGCTCGCTAACGACAGGACAACGATCGCTGCAAAACTCGCCAACAGAATCCAGGGACGCGCTAACACGGTTTGCATAGCACGCTCATAAACCGCCATCACGCGGCCAAAGAAGCCTGTCGCATGGGCATCTTCTGCGGCAAGCAGAGACGCCATGTCTGGGTCGGCGTCAGCAGATGTTTTGTCAGTCCCAGCCGTTGTTGTCGCTTCTCCAGCATCACCATGCTCCCGCCGCACCAGATACTGACTCAGCATAGGCGTCCAGGTGAGTGCCAGCAGGAGCGAAGTAAGCAGAGCGACCGTGGTCGTTACGGCCAAGGCACGGAAGAAGCTTCCGGTTACACCCGTGATCGCGATCAGCGGCAAGAACACGGCGACGGGAGTGATCGTCGATCCGATCAATGGCACGGTCAGTTCGCGCACCGCGCTTTGAATCGCGCGGAAGCGGTCCTGCCCTGCATCGCGGTGCAGGACAATATTTTCCAGCACCACGATGGCATCATCGATTACCAAACCCACAGCCGCGGCCAGTCCTCCCAGGGTCATCAGATTGAAGCTCTGCCCGGCGATCTTCAGAACCACAAATGTGATCAGAAGAGTCACTGGAATGACCAAGCCTGCAACCAGCGAAGTACCCCAGTCCCGCAGAAAGAGCACGAGTACGGCAGACGAGAGCACAATGCCCAGCAGAACTGCGTCCCGCACGCTCGTAATCGAGTCATGCACGATGGTCGATTGGTCGTAGAACGGCTCCAACCTGACCCCGGGCGGGAGCGTCGGTGCTATAGCCTGGACCAGCGCATGTGCCTCATTTGCAACCTGCAAGGTGTTGCTGTCGGGCTGCCGGTTGATGTTGAGCAGCACCGCAGGCTTTCCTTTCGCGGTCACGATCGTGTACGTCGGCGCGACGGACGGCGCGACCGTCGCGACATCTGCAATTCGAATCGGAACTCCGCTCACGGAGGTCTTGACCACGATGTTTCCAATTTGTTCAGCGGTACGCACCTGGCCACTGACCAGAGCCAGTACGAGGTGATGGTCGCTCTCTATGAGACCGGGCGAGTCAATCAGGTTGGTGCGTCGAAGGGCATCCAAGACGTCGCCAACAGTCACACCTGCCGCGGGCAGTCGGGCGGGGTCAGGGGTTACCTGGAATTCCGGTACGCGCCCACCCTGTACCACGACGGTAGCGACACCATCCAGTCGGTTGAGCCGCGGTTTGATGTCGTAATTAGCTATTTCCCAAAGCTTTTCAGGGGGAACCGTATCGGACGTCAGGCTGTAACCGATGATCGGGAATGCCGCGAAGGTCAACCGGTGAGCCTCCAGCTTTGCGGTCGGAGGAAGTTCGGCTTGTAGTTTGGCCACAACCGCATCCACTCGTTGCAAGGTGAGCACCATGTCGGACTTCCAGTCGAAGGAGAGATCGACTTCCGCGGATCCCCGGCTGGTGACGGAGCGTACGTTCTGCAAGCCGGGCACACTGTTCACGGCTTCCTCAATGGGCCGCGTGACCGTGACCAGCATCTGATCGATGGGCGCAACGCCGTTGTCTACTGCGATGACGATCCGCGGAAAATCCGTGTCGGGGAAAACGGAAACTGGAATTGTGAATGCAGTGTAGGCTCCCACCAAGGCGAGCGCGATAATCAGGAAAATAGTAGGGCGCGAAAAGCGCTGAAACCACAATTCCCCCGATTGACGGCCGGGACTGCCTCGCATGGGACCGGAAGTAAGTTCCACGGTGCAGCTACTCCTTGTCCGTTTTCGAATCGCTGTTCGAACCCGGGCTTGGTTTTTCAGAGGGTTGGCCGCCAGGGTTGGCCTCGACTTTGATCTTGGTCTTGTCGGGCAGGGCGTAGCCGCCGGAGGTGATGACGGAATCTCCTTCTTTGACGCCGTCGGTGATCTGAAACAGTTCGGCATTGCGGATGCCGATGCTTACGGTCTTGAAATGCGCCTGGCCGTCGGTGCCCGCAAGAACAACATAGTGCGTTCCATCGTCATTCGTGAAGACAGCAGACGTTGGCACGACGACTGCGTTTTGGTCCGAACGGGCGGTAATCCGAAGCTGGACCGTCGTCCCAGGTCTTAGGGCTTCATTTGGCTTTTTCGACTCTACCCACACTTCAATGGTCGTGCTGCCGGGATCGAGCGCCGGACTGACCAGGCTGAGTCTCCCCTCAACCTGCTCGTTCAATCCGGCGACCTGCAACTGGGCCGGATTACCGACCTTCAACGAAGCCGCTTCGGACTGAGCGATATGAGCTTTGGCGATCAGCTTGGATACGTCCATCACTGTTAGGAGAGGCTGGTTCGCGGTAGCCAGTTCGCCTTCGTATTGCGGGCGATCCGTTACCACCCCGTCCATCGGACTGCGGATTTCCGAGTAGCTTAGTTGCGCGCTGGCGCCCAGGTACTTGCCATGCGCGGCGGAGAGTTGGCCGGAAGCGGACTTCAGAGTTTCTCTCTCTCCAATGCGCTTCAAATCGGCAAGTTGCTTTTGCGTCACTTCCGATTCAGTACGGGCTTGGGCGAGGGCAACGTCGGCGCTGTCGAGATCGCGCCGCGGAAGTGCGCCTTGCTGGAACAACTCCTTGCGGCTGTCGTAAAGCTTCTGCTGGGCATCGAAAGCCGCCTTGGCCGCTGCAGCGTCGAGTTCGGCTTTTTGTATTTGCTGGGGAAGGCTCGCGCCCGTAGTCGTTGCGTAACCAGCCTGGGCTTGCTCCAGTTCTCCTTTGCTTTGCTCTGCGGCGGCGGATAGATCGGCATTCTCAAGGACCGCGAGCAACTGTCCCTTGCGGACATGACTGCCTCGCTGGACGAGAAACTTCTTGATGGTCGAGGTGATTTTGGGTATGAGCACCGCCTGCTGTTTAGGAGAAACGACGGCTTCGGCGGAGACGATCTCGTCGAGCGGTGACCGTCTTGCCGGCGTTACCTGTACCGAAACGATTGGCTCTTTTTCCTTCTCGGTAGAGCTACAGCCCAACCCCGCCGCGACGATCACCAACGCGGCGCACCAATACCCCACAAAGAGGCGCGACTGTTGCCGGGAACGACCTACGAGCTTGTTCATGGAGTGGTGAGCACTCCGGTTAGTGTCTGCAGGTTGGCGAGAGCAACTCGATAGCGCACCGCGCCATCCTGATAGGCTGTGTTGGCCAGGCTCGCCGTATTTTGCGCGTCTACTACTTCCAAGACGGTGGCTTCCCCGTCCCTGTACCGCAGTGTGGTGAGGCGAAGGCTTTCAGCGGCCAGCTCGGTCGACCGCTGGAGACTGGCCAGTTCACTTGCAGCCGCCTCCGCTTCCGCGTAGAGCGATTGCAGTTCCGCAAGCAGTCTTCGTTGCGCCAGGGAAAGCTCCCGCTTGGCCTGATCTCTTCGCAATTCGGCCTGCTTGACCCGGCTTTGGGTCGCGCCCCAGTTCCAGATAGGAATGTTCACAGTTGCAACGACCGAAGATCCGAGATTCGAAATGCCGTCTGTCCTGGTAGCGAAATGCGTGGCGTCGATTCCGTAGAAATAGTCGAAGCTTAGCGACGGCAAATAGCCAGCGCGTGAAACGGTCACTCCGTAACCGGCCTCCCTGGCAGTCTCAAGAGCGGCGCGAATGTCGGGATTGTCGCGCGCAGCCAGTTGTTGAACCTCCGGGAGAGTAGGCGAGTGAAATGTTGGAGTGAAGGTCTTCAGCGATTTCGAAGTCGTCGGTCAAATCTGGGAAGATCAGCACGACGAAGGTCGAGCCGGGCATTCAGGAATGCCAGTTTGGCTTCCCGCAGTTGCCGCAAGCGATCATTCCCCTGCAGTTCGGCTTTGATAACGTCGGAGTGGGCAACCTCTCCGCCGTGTTCGAGCTCCTGTGTCAATTTTAGAAAGCGTTCACCTTCATCTGCCGCTTTCTGCGCAACTTCCAATTTCAGCTGAGCCGCTGCCACACCGTAATAAGTCTGCACGACCGTAACCACCAGCCCCCGTGAAGCGATCTCGGAGCGGGCACGCGCGGCGGCCGCGGCTGCACCGTTGCGCTGAAACTCCGCGAAACCAGCCACGTCGATTGCTTCATGGACATTGCCCTGACTGAAATATTCGTGGACCGAGTTATTGGCGATGAACTTGAAGCCACCATCAACTCCGGTGCCCTCGGTATAAATTCCCGAGGTGTTGTAGGTCACGCTGGGCAGTAACGCGGCACGAGCCTGATACTTGTCTTCGCGCGCCACTCCCGCATCCGTGAGGGCGGACTGGTAGGCCACGCTGTTGCGGCGCGCGCGAGCGAGCGCATCCTGCAGGGTCAGGCGCAGCGGCGGTGTGGCGGGCAACGATGTCGTCTGCTGCGCTGCCGCGACACCGATCAGAAGCAGACTCGGAATCACGTAAGCACGCGACCTTACAAGGAGTTTTGCTGCGAAAACGCATAGGTTAGGTTCGGCCGAGCCGGCGACGCAGTACGCGGCTCCACAAAACTAACCTAGCGATTGGAAGATAAATGCCGGATTAACGGCTAAACGGCGGTGGCGGGCAAAAGGACAGTGAACGTGCTGCCACCCTTGTCCGAACGAGTCAACTCGAGTTGGCCCCCATGCGCTTGTACAATCCATCGGCTGATGGAAAGCCCGAGTCCGGCGCCACCGCCGTCGCTCTCCGAGCGCGAGCGCACCTTGTCTGCTCTAAAGAAGCGCTCGAAGATACGCGGTTGTAGTTCGCTGGGTATTCCCTCACCGGTATCGCTGACCGCCACCCGGTACTGAGAGTCCTGTACGCCCCAAATCACGGCCACGCTACCGCCAGGTGGCGTGTATTTAATCGCATTGTCCAGCAGATTCATGATCATACGACGAAGCAATGCTTCATCGGCGCGAATAGGCATCTCCTTCGAAGCATCGCAGCGGACAGTGATCTGCTTCGCCGCAGCGAGCGTTCTCACGCTTCGTGAGCACTCCGTGACCAGTTCATCGAGATAGAAGTCCGCGAGTGTCAACGGGTACTGGCCAGCGTCGGCCCGTGCCAGAGTGAAGAGATCCTCCACGATATGCTTGAGGCGTTTCGCTTCCCCTCGAAGAATGTCGAGAGATGCCCGATAGTCCTCTGGCGAACGATTTGGCTGGGACAGGGCAACATCCGCCTCTCCGCAAAGGATGGCCACAGGAGTACGCAGTTCGTGAGACGCATCAGCCATGAATCGCCGCTGCTGCTCAAACGACTGATCCAGCCGGTCGAGCAGGCTGTTGAAGGACTGGGCCAGATGGCCAAGCTCATCCTGGGGGTTCGCCACCTGGAGACGATCATGCAAGTTGTCCGCTCCAATGCGTCCCGCCTGCGTGCTCATCTCGACTACAGGCGAGAGGCTCCTGCGCGCCAGAAAATAACCGCCACCGCTTGCCAGCACGATCGACAGTGGGATGGCCAGTACGAAAGCCGAGAGAACGCTTTTTAGAAATTCGTCCTGGCGACGAAGGGATTGCAGGACCAGCAGCTTGTATTCAGCCCCGCCAATGACAAAATCGCGCACGAAACTCCTGTACTCCTGGTCTCGCAACCGAATCGTCCGAAACGGATTTGCCTCGTGGACACTTCGCCCCATCGCATCTTCCAACATTCCTGGCATCGTGGCCGATGGCCCAGCCGGCAGAAGCTGGTTATCAGAGCACGCGACAATTCTGCCCTCCGAGTCATCAACCACAAACACCGTGTCGCGGAAATTGTGTTCTGAAATAGCCTTCTCGACACTCTCTTTCAATCCGTCGGGACCGGGTGCGTCTCGAGTTTCGGCGCCCACTGTCGTTAGAAAGGAGTCCGCCATTTCAACGATAGCGGCGTCCGTCAGACGAGCGGAGTTCCGTCGGAGTACAAAGTACGCAGCCAAAGCCAGCGCTATCAGTGCGCAGGCCAGTACCGCCGTGTACCACAGCGTTAGTCGCACCCGGACAGAACTAAGCATGGCCTCGATTCCGCCTCTTGCCGACCATCAATTGGTTCAACTTGTTATTTGCTTGAGAGCACGTACCCTGATCCACGACGCGTGCTTAAAAGGGGTGTCGCCGAACCAGCATCGATTTTTCGGCGTACCCGGTTCACATATACCTCGATCAAGTTGGAAAACGGATCGAATTCTTCATCCCAAACGTGTTCAGCAATCTCGGCGCGTCCCACCACACGACCTGCATTCCGCGCCATAAATTCCAGCAAAGCATATTCCTTCGCGGTCAGCGAAATCGCTCGTCCGTCTCGCGTTACATTCTGCCCAACCGTGTCCACGACTAGATCGGCGACCACCAGTTTCGCTGGCAACAAGCCGCCCGTTCGGCGCAGCAATGCACGCAACCGCGCCAGAAGCTCCCGAAATTCGAATGGCTTGGTCAGGTAGTCGTCAGCCCCGTGATCGAGACCAGTAATGCGATCATCCACTGCGTCGCGCGCCGTCAGCATCAGAATGGGCATGCGCTGTCCAGACTTCCTCAGTTCCTTACAAACCGTAAAGCCGTCGGGAGGCGGGATCATCACATCGAGGATGGCGAGGTCGTAGCTATTGATCGCGGCTTGGTAAAGGGCTTCTTCTCCAGAGCCGACTAGGTCGACTGCGTAAGACTGTTCCCGAAGTCCCTTTGCGACGAAGCGCGCGATTCTTGTGTCGTCCTCCACCAGAAGCACTCGCATAGGATCATCATACTGCGTTTCGAAAAACCGCAGCCACTCGGCTTCGCCCGCCAGGTTTGGCGTCGAATTTAGCCTCTGTTTATCTTCGACACTGTAGAACTTTCAGAAGCGAAGTAAAGGATCGCCATCGATCGAGAGGTTGACTACGATGCTCCGTCATATACGGCAATTCATTTCGCCTTGCGCTCTCACTGTTGCCTTGATGGCGCTTCCGCTCCGGCAAGCCTGGGCGGCGTCGCCGAACGAGAGGTCTTCGGGATATTACGTAGCGAAAACCATTGCCGTGGGAGGGGACGAGGGCTGGGATTATGTGGCGGTAGATAGCGATGCCCGGCGCGTCTACGTTTCGCATGGAAGCCGCGTTGTGGTACTCGATGCCGACGGTGGTTCGGTGACTGGGGAGATTCCCGATACGCAGGGCGTGCACGGCATCGCCGTCGCTTCTGACCTGGGCCGCGGGTTCACCAGTAATGGGCGGGCGAACAACGTGACCATCTTCGACCTGAAAACGCTCAAAACCATCGGAACCGTCCAGGCGGGAACGAATCCGGATGCGATCGTCTACGATGCCGGCACCAAGCGCGTGTTCACCATGAATGGCCGGAGCCAGGATGCCACCGCCATCGATGCCGCCAGTGGCACCGTGGTGGGCACGTTTGCCTTGGGCGGCAAGCCGGAATTCGCAGTAGCTGACGGCAAGGGAAGTATCTTTGTAAACATCGAAGATAAATCCGAGCTGGTGGAATTTGATCCGCAGAAACTAACCGTCCTTCATCGTTGGCCACTGGCTCCTTGCCAGGAGCCTTCAGGTTTAGCCATGGACCAGAAGAGCCGCCGTCTCTTCGCCGGCTGCGACAACAGAATGATGGCGGTCGTCAATGCGGACACAGGAAAGGTAATTGCAACGCCCGCGATCGGAGAAGGCGTCGATGCCAACGGGTTCGACCCCGATACGAACTTCGCATTTGCGTCCAACGGTGAAGGGACGCTCACGGTCGTTCATGAGGATTCCCCAGACAAATTTACTGTCGTCGACACTGTACCCACCAAGCGCTCCGCGCGCACCATGGCCCTCGACCTGAAGACCCACAATATCTTTCTACCCGCTGGGGATTTCGACCCGCCGGCACCGGGGCAACGCCGTGGGAAGATGAAGCCTGGCTCCTTCGTACTTCTCATCGTCACGCGCAAATAAAAACCGTCGTCGTGCTTGAGAATTAGATACCTCCAGAAACAGTAACCTCGCGATCACTCGAAGCCGCGTTTCGCGAATCCGAGACACAAGTACTTCGAAGCCGATTGCTCTAACGGCATTTTCAGGGTCGTGCTCGCGAGGCCTCGGTGCTGGCGATGGCTTTAGTTCTGGAAGGAACACTCTATCCCGTGCCGGAAGCGTCGAAGAACTGGCTACCTTACTTATTCCTCGGATATCCAGCGGCGGGAATTGTCTGGCACGCATGGCAGAGGTGAAAAACGACAACAAGCCGCGAAGATGGTGGGTGGGCCGGAGACAATAGCGGATGCGGCCGAGATGGATTAGATCGAATCTTGCTATAAAATCCCTATACCGGAAACCTTTGGAGACAGGATGCTGAGGGTCGTGACCACTGCGTGCTGAATGCCGACTTCTGACACCCAATCCGTGGCGACGACTCTACCCGCGCGGTACTACACCGACCCTGATCTCTTCCGCGACGAGCTAGAACGTTTCTATTGCAATACCTGGATCTGCGCCGGGCGCGCCGACCAGATTCCAGCGGCAGGCGACTTTTTTGTGCGCGAGATTGCACGTGAAAGCATCATTATTACTCGCGACGGGAGTGGAACGGTGCGGGCATTTTTCAACGTGTGCCGGCATCGCGGCACCCGCATCTGCGCCGGCGGTGAAGGACATTTCTCGGGACGAATTCAGTGCGGCTACCACGGCTGGACCTACGGACTCGACGGGAGCCTCATCGGAGCTCCTCATGCGCAGGACGGCTTCCGCCGCGAAGACTACCCCCTCAATCGTGTTCCGGCCGAGGTCTGGGACGGCCACATCTTCATCAACCTCAGCTCAGAGCCTGCACCGCTGGCCAATCAGTTGGAAGATCTGCCGCAGAAGTTCGCGCGATGGCAGATGGCTGAGCTGAAAACGCATCGGCGTATCGAGTACGAGGTGAAGGCCAACTGGAAGTTGATCATGCAGAATTACAACGAGTGCCTGCACTGTCCCATACTTCATCCGGCGCTTAGCGCAATCAGCAATTATCTTTCTGGCGACAACGACCAGCCTCATCGCGGATACATTGGTGGCTCTATGGAGTTTCAGGGCGACGCGAAGACCATGAGCAAGGACGGCAAGTTGCGGCGTGCCTACCTTCCCGAACTCACCGCCGAGGAGCGCAGCAAAGTTTTTTACTACTCGGTTTTTCCCAATCTATTCCTAAGCCTCCATCCCGATTACATGATGACGCACACGCTCTGGCCTCGCGCCGTGGATCGTACCGCCATTATTTGCGAATGGCATTTTCATCCTGACGAAATGGCCAAGCCAGACTTCGAAGCCAATGACGCCGTTGAATTCTGGGATGCCACCAACCGTGAGGATTGGGCCATCTCAGAGCTGTCGCAGGCAGGAATCGAATCCCGCGCTTACAAACCCGGCCCCTACTCCCGCTGCGAGTCGCTGCCCTACGCTTTCGACCAGATGGTGCTGGATCGTGAAAAGCACGGACTCAAGAAATAGGTCACCTAAAAGCGACCCGCCTTCGAGTCTTCGCGTCCACATTCGAAACTACCTCGAAGTTGCTGGTTGCGCGTCGTTGGGGCTAACGGGACTTTCATGCCAGGAAAGCCGGTGGACCGCGCGGAGTGGAGCGTCTCAGCCTCCGTGCCTAACGCATACTACGATCCCCAACTCAATTCGATTGCCTTTCCCGCCGCCATCCTTCAACCTCCGCTGTTTGACCGGCAAGCCGATGATGCGGCAAATTTCGCTGTCATCGGGGCAATTATTGGGCACGAGTTGATCCATGGGTTCGATGATCAGGGCCGACAATTCGACGGCGACGGCAACCTCCACGACTGGTGGACCGCCGACGACAGCAAAGAATATGAGGGAAGAGCGCAATGTATCGCCGATGAAACTCTGGTTTCGAAGCAACTGAGGGAGTGAAGCTGAATGGAAAGTTGAAAGTTGACCCGTGACGAAAACACCGCCGACAATGGCGGCTTACGGATCGCTCTCATGGCACTGGAGAGTACTCTTTCCCAACAACCGTCGCATACGGATTCAAACGAGCTTACCCCGCAACAGGAATTCTTCATATCCTATGCAGAGACATGGTGCTCGAACGCAACTCCCCAGTATCTGAGCATGATGGCGCAATCCAATCCCCATGCGACCGCACAGGCCCGCGCGAACGGTGTGGTATCCAACATGCCGGAATTCCAGAAAGCCTTCGGCTGCAAGAAGGGTCAGCCCATGGTGCGGGAAAACGTCTGTCGCGTTTGGTAGAAGCAGATTGCGGGCCCTCGTCGGCGGGAGGATAATTTCAGGCGAGCTCTGTTGCTTCTGAGTCTGAATACCTTGGAAGGAAGAGGTTCATAGCGGCCGCTAACGCCAGTGCCGCCGCGAGGACCACCAGCAAAGAGGTATAGGAGCCGGTCGAATCGAAGGCGCGGCCCAGTATCACCGGACCAATGGCTGCGGCGGCGGCGTAGAACGTCCAGGTCACACCGTAAAGCGTGGAAAAAGCGCGCAGCCCAAAATAACGAGTCAGCAAGTAAGGCGTGATGGCCGCTTCACCGCCGGCGCCGACGCCGATCAGCGCCGCCGCAAGGCAGCCCGCCGGAAAACTATTCGCCCGGGCGAGCAGAAAAATTCCCGAAGCAGTAGACAGACTTATCACAAAAGCCACGCGCGCCCCGAAAAACCTGTCCAGCAGCCAGCCTACTCCGACCCGGCCAAGCAGGCTCGAGCCACCCAGTATGGACGCGCACAGCGCCGCACCGCTGGCCGTGATTCCCCGATCTGTCAGCAACGCAGACATCTGCGTGATTGCTCCGTTCATGCTGATCGAACTTACGCACAGGACGGCGACGATAATCCAGAAAGCAAACGAACGCAGGCCTTGCTGCCAAGTCATTCCAGAATGTGCGACTGGTGCGGACTCGGCCTTTAATGAGCCGCGTTCGCGGATGTAGCGCCAACTGAGCGGCAGGCCGAGCAGTAAGGCGATGCAACCGAGCGCCGCGTAGGCTGTCCTCCAGCCCGAGCGGCTGATAATACTTTGCGCCACCACCGGCAGGATCATGGCGCCCAGGCCTGATCCCACCATGACGAAAGCCAGCGCCATCCCCAAGCGTCGCTGGAACCAGGTGGAAATGGATCGCGAATAGGCCAGATGAGCAGCGCCATTTCCAACCACGCCCAGCACGAAGCAGGTCACGTAGAACTGCCATATTCCGGAGCGCAGCAGTGCCAGAGAAGCAATGCCGCAGCCAAATACCGTCATGCAGGGAAGGATGATGCGGCGAGGGCCAAAGCGATCAATCCATCGGCCCAGCAGAGGGGAGCACAGGCCCACAGTGACGGCGCCGATCGCAAAGCCGCTCGAGACGGCTTCGCGGCTCCAGCCAAATTCCACGCCCAGCGGTTTCACAAAAACCGTGAAGGTATAAACGAACAGAGAGCCGAAGCCCGCCATCACGCCTAAACACGCCGCCAGCACCACGCGCCAGCCGTAATAATCGAGATCGAATTCGCTCAGGCGGGGCGTTAATTCGTCGCTTTGTATTCTGTCGCTACTCTGAGGATGACCGGCCAAGCTGACACTTCCCTTTCAGCGCCGAGCGAATCTGCAACGGCATTGGACAATTTGAAAAGTCGCCGTCCGATCTACCTGTCCGCGCCTGCCAACAAATCGTCTGTAGCTTCGACATAGCCTTTTTCTGCCAGTCGTTTCCCATTCTCGCGATACATGGCAGGATCTGTAGGCGCCCAGGTTGCCAGACCGTCCACATAGCGGTTGTACATACAGAAGGCAGCGGCGATCAGCACCGAATCGTGGATCTCCTTGTCGGTTGCGCCCTGCTCGCGGGCACGGTTGATATCTGCGGGAGTGACTTGCTTGCCGCCCTTTTGCACTTTACCGGCAATGGCCAACAGAGCCTTCATCTTTTCGGAGACAGCGGCCGATTCGAAGTTCAACTTCACATCGTTCACCAACTGTTCATTCCCTCCCAAACGATAGGCGGCTACAGCGCCGTGTGCGTGCTGACAAAAATAGCAGTCGTTCTCGGAAGATACGAAGGTTGCGATCATCTCGCGCTCCGCCGGGGCCAGGGTGTTTGGCCCGCGCAGAAGCACCTCCGCCAGCGTGTTAAGTGGCTTTGCGGTCTCGGGACTGAACGCCATCGGCCCCAGGATTCCAGGAATACCTTCAGGAAAACGGATGTGTGCCATAAAAAAAGAAGCTCCTTAACTTTTCGACTTGTTCTGTTTGGCCGCGATCGCCTGGAGCGGTTTGTGATAGTCCCGGCCCACATAGCCGAGTCGAGCTGTCTGCTGTCCAATTTCACGATAAATCTCCGGATCGCGGGGCTGCCATGTGTCCAGGCCGTCCACGTAGCGGTTGAACATACAGAATGCGGCAGCGATCAGGACCGTATCGTGGATCTCCTTGTCGGTTGCGCCCTGCTCGCGGGCTCGTTCGACGTCTTTCGCGGTCACGTGCTTTCCGCCTTTTTGCACTTTGCCCGCAATGGCCAACAGGGCCTTCATCTTTGCGGAGAGCGGGGCCGCCTCGTAGTTGTGCTTGATTTGGGAGATCAGTTCGTAATCCGAATCAGCGCCGCCCAGATGTTGCGCTGCCGTGGAACCGTGACAGGTCTGGCAGTAGTAGCAATCGTTCTCGGAGGAAACGTAGGTCGCGATCATCTCCCGCTCCGCGGGAGTCAGGGTGTGCGGCCCAGTCAGCAGAACTTGCACCAGCTCTCCCAAAGGCTTGGTCGTTTCAGGGCTGAACACCATCGGGCCGCGGATACCTGGCAGTCCTTCAGTCAATTCAATGTGGGACATTTCCTAATCCTCGATTCTGATTCTGGTCCAAACCCAGCGCCTGAGAGGCCATCGAAGTCCCCTCGACCCGGCTCTTTATTTTTGCGAAGGCGATCTCGCGGGAAGTGGAAATGTCGTCCGCGAAGGGAGAAAATCCGCAATCGTCGGTTGTTCCAAGTGATTCAAGCGGGATCAACTCGGCGGCTTCGAGCACGCGATCGCGTACTTCCTCGGGACTCTCTATCCGGGGATTGATTGGGTCCGTGACTCCGACGAAAAGCATTTGACCGGACTTGAGCGACTCTCGGGCCTTTTTCAGGACTCTCCGACGGTCTGGTTCGCTGGCCAACTGAATGTAAAACCGTCCTGCATTCAGACGAAATAGAAGCGGCAATAGACCCGAGTAGTCCACGTCGGCGCTGTGCGTGGAGTCGTGGTCGCCGCCGGGACAAGTGTGAACACCGATGCGCTGCTGTTCGGTGGCGGTAAAGCTGTCCAGCACCCGGTTGTTCAAGGCAACAAAACTACTCAGCAGTCCGCCACTTGGATCGAGTTTGAGCGCAAGCCGCCCCTCAGTGAAGTCTATTTGCACACACGCGGCGCCCGTGTCCAGACACTCACGAATGTCCCGGGCCGCTTCCTTCACAAGATCTTCCAGAAAAACCTCTTGCGGATACCCGGTCAGCCCGCCTTGCGGATAGAGCAGACTTAGCGCCGAGGCTGAGATCACAGCCTGCTTCACCGGTCGCTTGGCATACGCCTGAGCATGTTTGAGGTAGGTCACGGCGTGAACCCCATAGTGGAAGGGGCCTGCTATAAGCCTGGGTAACTGCCGGGTATGGCCATCGGCAAATGGAATTGTCACGCCGTCCGCGGCAAGATTGCCGAGCCCGGAAAGCGGATAGGTAGCAAAGCTGGGCTTGGTCTGTTCGCCGTCCGTGATAACGGGTGAGCCGGTGCTTTCAAAGAGCACAATCGTGTCGCGCAGGGCACCTTCCTCGATGGCACGGAGCTGCTCGCGGGAAATCTTCCCGCCGGCGTACGCATTCATTGCCGCCAGCAAGTCGGTAGGACGGGGGATGCTTCCAATCGGCTCTGTGAGTAGCGGCATAGTCTTGTCTCGCGGTTCTGACTGTGAACTAGAAATCAAACCGCATGGCGAACTGGATCTGCCGTGCCGGCGCCACGAAGCTTGAAGTACCAAATGTCGGATTCGCCGGGCTGCTAGCACCATCGCCAAACCTTTGTGGAATTGGCCCTAGGAATGCAGGTGCGCCGTACACCGTATCGATCGCGTTGACGTTTTGCCGGTTAAACAAGTTGAACACCTCCGCGCTGGCTTCCGCTTTCACCCGCTCGGTCAAGTTGAACACTCTTTGCACGCGCACGTCAGTCGTATAGGACGGATCTCCCCGGTAAGTATTGCGCCCGATGTTGCCAACCCGGTCGGAAAATGGGTACTGGTCGCCGTTTACGTCGAAACCGGCAAGGACCGTATAGTAACGCGGACTCTGCAGAGCGTTTAGCATCGAGACCTTAAAATTGCGCAACACAGGATTCCAGGTATTAGACGACTCTCCCATTAAAGTCAGCACCAAACGATGCCGCACGTCGTTATCACCCAGGCTGCGGTCTAGGTTCGGATGCAGATAGTCCATCGGCGTGTCGGTGAGTTGGATATCGGTCGAGATATCGATGGACTTCGAATACGTGTAGTTTCCCAGCACGCTGTAGTGTTGGGCAAACAGCTTTCGCACACTCAGCGTCCCGGCGTGATAGATGGAATAGGCCGTCGGCGTGGCCTCCAGCGTGAATCCAAAGTTGGGGTCCGCGGGCGCAAAGGACTGGACGCCGGTCGGGAGCGTGCCATTCGGCACTCCGTTAACGCTGACGTACACCGGCAGCTTCAGTCCGTGGACGAACTGGTATCCCGCTGACACGAACAGGTTCTTCGCGATCTCGTTTTCCACTTCCAGGCTGGTTTGTTCGGCATAGGGGTTGGGAAATCTGCGCTTCACATATCCCAACGGAAACTGACGCAGGGTTGTTGGACCAGGGTACGCGCCGTTGTGCGCCAGGTTGGCAAATGCCTGGCTGGCAAGAAATGGACCGGAGACTCCCACAATTCCCGAAGGGCCAAGGCCCACCAGGTCGTTGGCGGGATTGGCAAATTCAGGCAAGATGGGCTGGTTCATGTTGGTAAAGGCAGACGCTCCTTGCCAACCCACCATAATGTCGCTGTAATCGAAGGGACCGGTGTACAAACCGAAGGCCGCCCGCACCACACCCTTTCCGTGCCGGAACGAATAAGCCAGGCCGACACGCGGCTGCGCATTCCCATAGTTGGTGGGATGCATTCTGCCGTTCAATCGAATGTCGGTGGCCGAGGGAAAGAAATCAACGTCGTAGCGCAACCCCAGGGTGAGGGTCAGGTTCGGCCGTGACTTCCACTGGTCTTGCGCGTAAAAACCGGAGAGCTTGTGCAGGAACTTCAGGTCGGTGCTGTCCGTGAACTGTGCGGCTGCCGGACCGGCAAACAGGCCAGTCTCGAAAGGCAGGGTCCGCGGCGGAATTTGCTGGCCGAATAACGAGCGCGGCTGTAGAAACAGAAATTCCACGGGAGTTCCCGGCCCGAAGGGTGGCGCATTAAAAGGTGGCCCTGCTCCGAAGAAGCTCTGCGGCGTAAAAATGCCGGCGCCTGGAGTGAAGAAAGTGGTCTGAGCCGAGATCCAGACCGGTTCGAATTCCCCGCCAAACTTGAACGAATGATTGCCCCGGACGTAGGTCAGGTTTCCCGCGGCCTGGAAATGCTGCTCGCGGTAGAAGTGGACGCCGCCCTGGATGCCTCCCGAACTAAAAAGATCGGCAACTAGGATCGTGGGCTCAAACCCGGCTCCCACGGGATCGAGATGAAAAGTCCTTCGCCCGAAATTCAGCACACTTTCTGAAGTCCAATGGCTGCCGAACACGTGGAGCAGGTTGCCGTACACCGTCTGGTCCCTGATGGGATTGTCGCGGTAGAACGATGGCATGCCCTGACCTGGAGCCGCGCCGGGTATGTGCTGTTTACGATCGTCGTTGAACAGGTATCCAATGTTTAAGGTGCTCTTGTCGCTCAGGACGTTGGTCAGCTTGCCAAAGAACTTGTCGTAGTCGCCAATCTGGAGAATGGAACCCAGGTTCTCGGGCTGCAAGCCCAGCGATTGCTTCACCTGATTGATGCTGGGCGTGCCCGGCCCCAGGCAGCCGGGATTGTCGGTGCAATGCAGAATGAACGACGAATATAAAGGAGACTCGGCGCGGCGCTGGCCTTCGTAACCAAGGAAGTAAAAGTTCTTGTCGCGCCGGATGGGGCCGGCAATGTTGCCGCCAAACTGGTTGAAACGGAGCGCATTGAAACCAGGCGCCGAGAGCAGGTTGTTGGAGTCCAGTTTGTTATTGCGAAAGAATTCGTAAACCGATCCGTGAACCTCGTTCCCGCCGGATTTGGTAATCGTGTTTACGACGGCGCCAAGATTGCGCCCGTTATCCACCGTCGATGGACTGGTCGCGACGCGGAATTCCCGCACCCAATCCTGCGACGGGCTGGCGCGCTGCACGCCGGAAATGCTGATGGTGTAATCAGTTCCGTCGAGGCCAAAAAATGCGCTGTGAGTTTCGCGCAGGCCGGCAAAGCTCAGTTGTAAGACAGTTTCCTGGAAAGGCGACTGCGCGCCTGCGGCCGTACTTCGGCCTACGTTTACTGAAGGAGTAAGTAACACGAAATCAATGAAGTCCCGGCCGGAGATTGGCAGGTCGGCAATTTTCTGGGTGTCAATGACCTGGCTCACTTCCGATTTCTGCGGATCCACTCCCTGTGCCGTCTCCTGCACTTCGACGTCCTCTTGCACCGTCTTGATGCCGAGGGTTACCGGAATTGAGGCATTCTGCCCCACCGTCAAGCTGAGCGAGCCTTGATATGTTCTGAACTGGCTCGACTCCACCGTTAGTTGGTATTTGCCCGCGGGCAGGCCCGGAATTACCGCGACTCCGGTCACGGACGAGACATCAGTGCGCTTTCCGTCGGTCTCCAGGTTCCTGACAGTGACTCGCGCCGCCGAGATGACACTACCGGACGGATCCGTAACGGTGACGTTCAGGGTAGCCAACTGCTGTGCGGAAAGTTGGGTAGCAAATAACAGGGCGGATCCGAGAAAAGTAGCAAACGCACGAAAAAGATTCTTCTTCACTTGTGCCCCCGCCGGTTCAGTGTTCGCTGGGATATCAGGAGACGGGCATCTCCTGAATCTGGCAAGCATCTCTGAATGCGGGACACCTTACTTGGGGCGAGTAGTGACAGCAATATTACAAAAGCACTAGAGATGGCGGCGGGTAGTCTGTGTAAGATCTTTCTCCACGCCGTGCAGCGCGCTAAGGAGACTCCACCTGCCATCGGTGAAGCAGGAGCCAATCTATCTTCCCGACGTAGAGAACAATCCCCAACCCAGTCACTACGCAGACATGACTCAAAAGATGCGGAACAGTGGCGGGGAATATTGGCAAATCTGGCATCTCTTCGCCTTCCGCCCCGAGACCACGATGCACCTGGCACGTTTCACCCAAGGCATCATGCGCGAACCTGCGCCGGTCAGTCCGGGCTTGCGCGAGCTGATTGCCACTTCAAAGCTCAACGAGTGTGAGTTCTGCATGAAGTCTCATGCCGCCGTTTCCTCGGAACTGTTGGGCGACGATCTTGTCCGGGGCGTCCTGCGTGATCTGGAAAGTTTAGGGTTGGAAGAGAAAGAGAAGGCCCTGCTGCGATTTGCCGGCAAAGCGACCAGGAACCTGCCATCCACTGCTCTTGCCGATATCGAACAGTTGAGAACCGCCGGCTGGAATGACGAGGCAATCTTTACACGATCACGGTCTGCGCACTGTTCAACTTCTACAACCGCTGGATCACTGCTTCCGGCGTGCACGCCGTTTCTGATGAAGGCCATCGGCGGCACAGAAGAGTATTAGCGCAGAAGGGATACGATCCCCGGCTCAGGTCAGAACATTTGGAGAATACCCAGCGGTGAAGCGAGTTGGATTGAATCATTGAGGCGAACGTGTCACCTGCGCAGGAGCTTTCTCGCGAAAGCGCGGGCCATGGTAGTGGGATGAGTCGCCAAAATGGAAATCTGTCCTAATACGCTTTGCGGCTCGTGGAAAACGCCGAGTTGTCGCAACACCGTCCCGCGGTCGTAGTAGATTTTTTCTCCCGCCAGGCGGTCCTCAGCATCGAACGTGTACACGCCGCAAAGCGGGAACTCGACGCGTCGTCCCGTCGCCGGAAGACCACGCCACCCGCCGAGATGCGTACCGTGAATCACAACTTCAACCAGGATGGCGTCGTCTGTGACATGCCGGCGTTGTACCTTAATTTCCAGGTCAGGCAGCGCCTTCATGAGCTGCTCGTAAAACTGGCGGACCCCGGTCCGACCCTCAAAGTGTTCGCCCCACGGTTCGTCGTCGTACCGTGCAGCATCGCCGAAGGTGCGGAGAACACCTTCGAGGTCATGCTCATTCTCAAGTCGAATGTGCTGCTCGACCACGGCGATACGAGCCGACACTTTGGCTTGCGGAATTGATGCGCTTGCCACATTCACCTGCGGTCGCGTTGGCGACCTCGGGGCGACTCTTACCCGGAATAGTACCATTCGCAACTATCGTTCCCGGCTACTGGCCAGAGCTGCCACTCTCGTCGTTGCTTTGCGCGGTGTTGTGGCCTGCCGTGTCGACGAGATAGAGCACTGCGTCTCCCGTGAACGGTGGGGTGAACGATTGGGACGGAGAGCCTGCCGGAACGTGGTCGCCTGTCGTGGTCGCGCCCGACGATGGGTCGAACCACTCCACCGTCAGCGTCCGCGAACTCGACATGGCTGACAGGTCCACGGTAAACGACCCGGCAGAAGGAGCGTAAACCAGGTACTCGGCGCCTTGCGAAGGGGTCTGTGCCAGGCAATAGGACGTGGAACAGAGCGTATTGCGCGGCCTCGCGCTGGCAAGGTTCAACTTCTTCGAATACTTCGACATGTAGCCGAGATTATTTCTGAAATTTTCCCAGCGGGAATCGAGGGCGGAGCAGATAGCATTGGTGGGCGAGAGGCAGAGGTTCCGGTTCTCCCGGGAATATTCGAATAAGTATGGGTCCATGAACACTACTTGATTGCCCCGCAAGAAGTTCTCCCACGCGTAATTTCGATTTTGCTGCGCGTTGTCATTCCACATACCGAAATATGAATGGTCAGAGTCGTTAATGTTGACCTTGCATGGTGGATTTCCGCTTCCGCAGCTCGATGCCGGAGAGACCCTGGCCGTCGGCGCAATCCAGTCGGCGTCGCTATTCGTGAGGATGGTGTCGGGAGCACTGACCAGCGCGCCGAAGCCGACGGGATGCCGGAACGGCTTCGAGGCTTCGTAGGACTTGATGTGTGCAATGTGATGCTGGTGCCACCAGATTGAAGTTGCCGGGGCCTCTTCCGAAACGATCCACAAAACATTGGGCAAGTCGTTCAACGTGTCGATGACCTTTTCGACGTAAGCGTCCTGGATCACGGTAATCGAATTCACAGAGGTCATGGTCATCGACTGGGTCCCGCTCGCACCGCTGGTATAGCCGTCGCTGATGCCATTGATGTTATTCGCGCCGGTAAAGGGATAGCCGTCGCTGGCGCAGCGAAAGGAATTCAGCCACTCGCCGGTGAACAAATACACTCCCGTGTAGATTCCGGCGGTGTTGAGCGCCTGGACTCGCGACCGCAAGCGGGAGAAGTAATCCTGGTTGAACTTCATGAGATCGAACTTCAACCGGCCGTCAGTTGCCGTTCCCGGGCCCGTCCGCTTCCAGGGATGTGGGCTGACGGTAATGTCCTGCGAAACGCCGGCGATGGCCGGAAAGCTGCAGAACTTTGGCAGTTCCGTGGTCCACAGCAACGTCATGTTGTGGCCATGGGCGACGAGAAAATTAACGTACGCGTTGAAGTCGAAGGTCTGCGGAGACCCGTTGCTGCCCCAATCCTGAAGGTCGTTCCAGGTATGCGAGCCGTTTAAGGCCAGAATATTGCCCGCCTTGTCCGTGAAGTAGTTCGGGTGGGTGGAGGCCGCCAACGGACCCCTTGTTTCCGCTTGCGTTCCCAGTTCCGAGGACTGCCCAACCGGGGAACCTCCGCCGCATCCCAGGCTCGGACTCACGACGTAACAAGCAATCGCCAGTGTGAAGATTGCTTCCCAGAGTCTTCGTGATTTGGCCGACAAGGTTATTTTTCGCCTTCCTACTAACAAATGCGGGCGGACTCTATGATCAGAACTGTGAGCGGGATGGCCAGCCAACTGAAACACATTGGACGATTGTATGGAGGACTCGGGTTGCCCGCCCCCAAGGGCATTCATGAAGGTATTGACGTAACATGTACACTCGGCGGTCATCAGACAGGCGATATCGCCTAGGGGAATTTCAATGTTCTGCTACGTTTGGTCCTATGTGGTCCGCCCTGAATGTTTGCCGGCATTCCGGACTGCATACGGCCCGGATGGTGATTGGGTCCGGCTCTTTCGGCGGGATCCCGAATACATCCGCACCCACTTGCTCGGTGATCGTGACCACCCGACGCGATTCATGACGATCGACTTTTGGACCAGTCGCGAGGCGTGCCTCTCGTTCCGTGAGAGGTTCGGCAGCGAGTTCGAAGCGCTCGACAAGGGCTTCGACCAGCTCACTGTGCAAGAATCCCACCTCGGCGATTTCGATGTGCTGGATGAATCTAGTTCGCCGGGGCGGTCGAGGGGCTGAAATACGGTATAGCAGGTCCGGCCTTGTCGGTGTGGGTTTGCCGATTCGAAGTGGCCGCTTCTCCGAAGAACCGGAGGAGTTCCGCCGCAACCACGTCTGGATTGTTCAACGGAATAAAGTGTCCCGAGTCAACCATGACGACTTTGGATTGCGGAATGAGCGCACAGGCCCGTTGCGCAAACTGTTCGGGTATAGCCTTGTCGCGTGAACCCTGGAAGATCAGCGTAGGAACCTTGAGCTGAGGCAACATCGCGGGCATCGACGCCAGGACCTCGGCGGGATTGCCCCATCGCAGTATGGACATCAGGCGCCACGCACCAAACGGGCCGGAAAAGGGAGCATGGAAGTCCTCGACAGTATCGTTCAACTCCCGGCGTCGTGGTTCCAAGGCCTGCCGCATCGCAACTCTCCAGAAGATGGCGTTCACCGCGGGGGCAAGCAATTCTCCGATCACCGGGCTTAGGTTTCAGGCGCGCATAAACGACGTTCATGCTCCAAGCCGGACTGGTGTAGACCGTCCCTGAAAGTCCCAGGCCAATGCGGCTCCTCACTGGCGGTTCATACACAATTTTTTCGATTCCGCTGTTAAAGAACTTCGCCATCTGCATTATGCGGGTGCTGTACGAAATCCTTGCCAAGAGAAGGAGCGTTCCGCGTTTGCGGTATTTCAAGATCAGTCTGGAAGCTTAGGCGGCGTGCCGTAGAGCGGCGGTAACTCCGTTGGCGGTGATGGGATCCACGATCGACGCAGCTTCCCCGGCGATGAGCCAGTTCGTACCGGCGACTCTGGCATAAGCGCGCGAGCGGAAGGAAGTGACGCTTAACTCGTCCAACGGGGCTTCGCGCAACAGCTCTTCGAAGCGCGGAAATTTTGTGAGTTGCTGAAGGAAGATCTTCTCGACGGAGAGTCCCTGCTCGCGCTTCGCCTTGGTCGCCGCGCCGGTCGTAACGTAACCAACGCTGACCACGTTGGGGCTGATTGGAATCTCCCAAAGCCAGTCGAGGTATTCAGAACTTATCGGCTCCATGTAGAGCGTGGTGCCTTCGATCGATTCGATGACGGGGAAATATGTCCACATCGCTACCTTCGCCGGCCCGAACTGAATGGCCGGGAGGGCGAATTCCCGCGCCAGCAGGCAAGCGCCAAAGCCGGAGGCATCAATAAACCAGGGCGAGGAAAGCCGGGCTCCGTCAGCGGTCTGGACGGCTGAAATCTTCTTTCCATTTCTTTCTATCCGAACCACCTTGTCGCGAACCAGGTTGACGCCGGAATCGATTGTCAATTGGAAGAGCTGCTGGTCGAGGCGGAGGCGATCCACGTGCAGCGTCCGCAACTCGATGCGGAAGGGCGGCCCAGCGAGCCAGGGCGTCGGAACATAATGCTCGGAACAGCCATCGCGTGACATCAGTGTCACATGGCGCTTCCAGGTCGCCATTCTTGGTTTCCACCAGCTCTTCCATAGGAAGCCCCAGCGCACTCAGCAAATCGGGCGCCGACCAATCGAGTGATTCGCCTACGGCCTGGCGCACAGCTTCCGCCGGCTCGATGCAGGTGACACTCAAACCGGCCCTGGCAAGCTGCAACGCAGCTGCCTTGCCCGCCAAACCTCCGCCGATGACAATTACATCGGACGAGGTGGACGCCGCTGTTCCAGACATTGGCTCAGCGTCTGCCTGCAGTCGGTTCATGACTCATCGTACCTTGACCGATGAGAATGAACGCCAGGTCGGAGCGAACGCCCGTGATCAAATCGGTTAAACGACGGAAACACCTTCCACGGGCGTGTTGCCATGGCGGGAAAAGTATCATCCTGGTGCGGGCGCACCAATAGTAGGAAATAACTAGTAACCACGAAAGTCCACCTGGGCACAGCCGCCCTCGGCTGTCCGGCGGCTCGGGTTTCGTAGCGCCGCCGTCCCGTCGGCTGTCGGGCCGGGCATCGGGCCCGCCCCATCGGGCTAGCCGGCGGCCGGCGCAACAAATCTCAGAAGGTAAATTTCAACGCGAACTGGATCAGCCGCGGGGGCTGGGCCTCCAGAATCTGGTTGAAAGTTTGCGAGTTCATGTCGGGATCAGGAATACGGAAGTTCGTATGATTCAGGAGGTTGAAGAATTCCGCCCGGAACTGAACTTCCGTGGACTCCGCCACGCGAATGTTCTTGAACAACGAGAAGTCCCAATCCGCGTATCCCGGACCTTGGGCGATGTTGCGGCCCGCCGAACCGAATTGCTGCACCGGGGAGTTCGGGTCCTGGGTGATTCGCTGGAATGCATTGGGGTTAAGCCATTCGCCGGAAGTTTTCGGACCGGCGTTGGGGTTCTGTCCGGCAACCACGTTCGGCCGGTTGGAGAAAAACCCGGTGACTTCCGGCGCTGAGCCCTGCACCGAAAAGTCGTTCCCGTCGAAGACCGTGAACGGAGTTCCCGTCATCGCGGTCACGATCCCGTTGACCTGCCAGTTGCCCAGGACCTGTTGATACCACCCTTGGGGCTGTCGCCACCACGGCAGGCTCCATTGATAGCTCAACACGAAACGGTGACGTGCAGTCGAACAGGGACCGGCCTCGTTCCGCGTTCACGTCGAAGGGATTCTGCGCCAGATCATTCTCCCCGGCCAGAGGTTTTGACGCCGAGCCACTCAGGTTGAACGTAGAAGAGTCGTCGATGGACTTGGAGTAGGTGTACGACGCCAGGAAAGAAATCCCGTGGCTGAAGCGCTTCTTCAGGCTGGCTTCCAGGGCGTTGTACGAAGAATTAGCAATGCCTGTGATCAGGCCAGTGGAAGAGAAGTTGCAGACTGTCGTCGGATCGAGCGTGCATCCAGAAAACTTGCGCCGCCGGTCAGCATTGTCGGACGTGGAGATGGGATTGCCGTCGGCGTCTACGCCCGGTATGTAGATCGCCGGGTTGCCCTCGACGAAGCGCGGTAGTTTGGTTCCCTTGGTTCCCACATACCCAATCTCGAAGAGCAAATCCGATCCGAAGGACCGCTGGATATTCAGGTCCCAGTCCTGCACATAGGGCAAGGGCAGGTTCGCCGCGAGCGTCAAGTTGGTCAGGGGTTTGGAGAACTCACCGTCGATGGGAGGATTGCCGTTAAATGGATCGGCAAAATTGGGCAGGCTTACCTGAGGGGTCTGCAGGAAAGGCGGCGCGCTGATCGGCGACTGCAACGGTCCACCCTGACCGGTGTAATAGGGCTCATAGAAGATTCCGTACGCGGAGGTGACCAGCCACTTGGCGCTTCCGGTCGGGTCCCAGGCGACGCCGACGCGCGGAGCGAAGCCCTTCTTGAAAGTGGGGATCAATCCCGCGGGCACGCCTTTGTCTCCCGGATAGAGCAAGCCATTAGGAGCATCTGGTACCACGGTTGACTGCCGGCCCGGAATCCAAAGCGTTTGCCGGTTCTTGATCTCGGTGTAAGGGAACGGCAGTTCATAGCGCACACCAAAGTTGAAAGTCAGGCGCGATGTGGCTTTGAACGTGTCCTGAACATAGGCGTTCGCCGAGTTTCCCCGGATGCCGCGTTCAAAATCACCCAAGCCTTGCAGAAAGACAACCGGCTGGCCAAACAGGAAGCTGGCAAAGGCATCGGGCACGACGGGGAAACCGGCGAAAACATAGAAACCATTGCTGGCAATGCCCTGCAGTGCATTGACCTGCAGACGCTGGTATCCGCCTCCAAATTTGAGCTCGTGACGACCATGCACCCAGCTCAGAGCTCCTGAGTAGTCAAAGGCATTCTCAAAGGTATTGCGCGGCCCGGTAATCGGATTGCCGATGGTGGTGTAGCCCGCCACCTGGATCGACGGTGGACCCACGGCAGCTTCCAGGCTGGGCGTGTACTGGAAGCCGAGGCTGGCCGGGGTGGTGGGATTGATATGCTAGACCAAAGAGAAATTTATTTCTCAAGTAAGAGGCGCGGAAGACACCGATCAGGCTGGGAGAGAAAGTGTGGGTCTCCTGGACAACAAAGTTTTGCGCCCGCTGGTCCTGGCCGACGGGAAAGCCCGGAACGCTCGCTCCAGAGGTGGGGATGGGATTGAATTGCGTTCCGTCAATGATCGAGTAGCGAAAATTGAGGATGTCAGAGGCTGTCAGGTAGTGGTCTACCTTTACCCCTCCCTGGTTTGAGTCCTGCGCGCACCACTTGCGTCGAGGTAAAGACGTTGGTCCCATTGTTGGGCAACGGAAAAAACTGCAAGAGGTTCTGCGTAACCGGGATTGGTCTGGGTATCCACCGGGTACTGGTTGTTGATATAGGGCTGGTTGAGGAAGACATTGAAAAGCTGGTGGTTCGGGATTGTTGCAAAAGCCCCCGGTAAAGCCCTCAGGGCAAATGGACGAGAAATCACCCTGGCGCTCGGCCAGGGAAGGCACGGTTGAAGATTTCGTTTCTCCCTGGCGGTTGTGGAAGCCCTTCGTAATATGCGAAGAAAAAAGTCTTGTCTTTGCGGATCGGTCCACCAAAAGTCCCGCCGAACTGGTTCTGTTTCAGAGGCTCGGTCTTGGCCGCGAAATAGTTTGTGGCGTCAAAAATATCGTTGCGGAAGAATTCCCAGAGCGCTCCGTGGAATCGGTTGGTACCGGAACGAGTGATGATATTGGTGGTCGAACCCAGAGCGTTGTCCAAACTCGGCATTGGCATTGTGAGTGAGAATTCTGAACTCGGTGATGGCATCCACCGGCGGTTTGAGAACGAAGCCTCCGTCCACGCCGTTGAAATTGTTCGCTCCATCGATCAGAAAATTGTTGGACTCGGGGCGCTGGCCATTCACGGCGTAGGATTGTCCCGCGCGCAATGATCCTCCCGCTTCGGATAAACCAGGAGTAAGCGGCACCACGCCCGGCTGCAGCAGTCCCAGCTGGGTAAAGTTGCGACCGTTCAGGGGCAGGTCGAGAACCTCGCGCTCGGTAACCGTCTTGCCCAGGCTGGTCACCGTGCCCTGAATCAATTGCGCGTCTGCATTCACCTCCAACACCTGACTCTCAGCGCCGACGGCGAGATGAATCGGAATGGTGGCAGTCTCGTTTACGTCCAGGATGATGCCCTGCTGGACGTACTTCTGGAAACCCTTGGCTTCGACCTGGAGTTCATAGTGACCGACGGGCAATTCCACCAGGACATAGGCGCCACCGGCGTCGGTGATCGCGGTACGCGTCAGGCCAGTCTCGGTTTGCCGGGCGCTCACCGACGCGCTCTGCACGAAGGCGCTGCTGGGGTCCTGGACAGTTCCGCGAATGCTTCCTGTGATTTGCTGCGCCCCGGCGTGCACACCCGCAATGAGTATTGCCAGCAGACATACCAGGCTTTTGGAACGAACCATGGGTTGCTTCTCCTTCTCAAAATGTTTCTCAAGATTGGAAGTGCAAATTCGGACCGCGCGGAAATGCAGCGCGAAGAACCTGGCTCACAGAAAGTGCGGCGATTATAGGGACTACGGTTAACGGGTCAATAATGTGAAAGCAGTATGCGTGTTAGAAAGGCGCACGAAATCGGACGATCGTGGCGGGACCTAGCGGTTTTGTATTATTGTGCTCCTGCATTCCTCCAACTAACTTGGCGCTTCTCCCAGTTCCCTCGACACTGAATCGGTACGATCAGGATAGAACCGAATTTCTGACTGATGGCCACGGCTACCTCAACCTCAACCACTCCCACTCAGGGTTTGCGGCGCGAGTTGGGTCTGGCCTCGACCACCTCGGCCGTGATCGGCGGCATCATCGCCGTCGCTATCTTCCTCACGCCCGCCGGAATGGCCAAGGGACTGGGCTCCCCGATGTGGCTTTTGCTGGTCTGGTTGGTGATCGGAGCCATGACGCTGAGCGGCGCGCTCTGCTTCGGGGAATTTGCCGGCCGCTTTCCCAGCGCCGGCGGAGCTTACATTTATCTGAAAAAGTGTTACGGACGCCGCATCGCGTTTCTCTTCGGATGGATGTGCCTGCTCGTGATGGATCCGGCAATCACCGCCTCGTTGGCCACCGGCCTTGCGGGATACTTCGCTTATATCGTCCCCCTGCCTCCGCTGTTGATAAAGTTCGTGTAGCGGTTAAACATGGAGAAGGCGGCGGCGATAAGCACAGTGTCGTGGATCTCGACATCCGACGCGCCCGCCCGCCGGGCGGCAGCGATATCCTGATCAGTCACGTGCTTGCCACCCTTCTGTACTTGTCCCGCAATTACCAGCAGCGCTTTCAGCTTTTGTGAAATGTCGGCGTGTGCAAAATCAAGCTTCACCTTCCGGACGAGTTCTTCATCTCCATCCAGATGCGCTGCCGCAATCGCTCCGTGGATCGTCTGGCAGTAGTAGCAATCGTTCTCTGCGGAAACGTAGGGTCGCGATGAGTTCGCGCTCACCCGGGGTCAGGCTGTTGGGTCCGCGCAGCAGCACGTCAGCCAGTTCGTTCAGCGGCAACGCCGTATCTGGGCGGAATGCAAACAGGCCGCGAATTCCCGGCAGCCCGTCGGGAGTTGGAATGTGCGCCATCACAGAAACTCCTTTGAGTGTGTGACTGGCTTCTCAGGCTGCCTCTACCGGCTTGTCCCAGTCCGGTTTCACATAGCCGACGTGAGCCATGGTCTTTCCCATCTCGCGATACATTTCCGGATCGGTCGGCTGCCACGTTCCCAGGCCGTCCACGTAGCGGTTGAACATGCAAAAGGCAGCGGCGATCAGTACCGTGTCGTGGATTTCTTTGTCGGTAGCACCCTGCTGGCGGGCACGAGCGACATCTTCGGTGGTGACTTGCTTGCCGCCCTTTTGCACTTTGCCGGCAATGGTGAGCAGCGTCTTGAGTTTGTCTGAAATTTCTGCAGCGTTGTAGTCGAGCTTGATCTGGTCAATCAACTCGTAGTTCCCGTTCAGATGCTCGGCCGCCGCCGCGCTATGCGAGAGCTGGCAAAAACAGCAATCGTTGCGGGATGACACATAAGCCGCGATAATCTCGCGCTCGGCCGGAGTCAGCGAGTTCGGGCCGCGCAGCAATACATCTGCCAGCACGCGAAGGGCTTGGGTACTCTCCGGGCTGATTGCCATCGGTCCGAGAATGCCCGGCAACCCCTCGGGGACTTGAATGTGCGCCATCGTAGGCCTCCTCAATACGTAGCAGGTTGGGAACGGACGCAGCCAAACGACCCTGCTCAGTGCAGTACGTTAATTGCGCGTTGGGATGACAGCAATATTACGAAAACACTAGAGTGTGTTTTCTCCGGCGCTTTCGCCCCTTCGGGCTCCGGGGTTATCGGCGCGCCCCCAGGGCTGGCGCCGTGGGCTCTATTCTGGCGCCGCTCGCGCCTGGTGCACGTGTGATGGAGACTGATAGCTGATGGCGGAGAGCTGAAAGCTGGTATGCGGCTATCGTTTCCTCACTGCCGCCCGCCATCCGCTTGTTGATATCGGATCAGCAGGCTGCCCGGCTTCGAATCTATTTCTACACGCATGTGCCTGAGTTGTTCTCCGGTCATTCTGCGCTTCTCTCCGACGTCATAGGTTCTGGCAAACGTTACGTCATAATTCGCGACGGGATCGAGGCCCCGCAAGCCAGTCTCAAGTGCGGGTTGCGGGCTCATGGATCGCCGGAAGAAGACAGCGAATCCCGCCTTCAAGTCCGGCCGGTGAAATTCCCATCCTGACCAGGCTTGTTCATCGCGAGTGACGTCGGTCAGCGGGTAATAGTCTCCCAACCAAAACGGGCGTAGAGATTTCAGCTCCTCAATCCCCCGCCTGGCCTGATCCAGCGGAACATAGGACGCGCGCAGATCCAGACCCGAGCCCACGCCGTTGGTGGCCGCGCTGCGAAACACATACGGGTCAAACCCGTTTACGGCACCCATGCCCAGCGGGACCCAGAGGCTGAGTTCCGCGGTTTGTACTTGCGTGGCGGTCGGGTGAGGAATGCCGCCACACTCGGTCTCGCTGCGCGTAAGGGAACCAACGCTGCGGCTCATGACCTCGATGTCCGGTCCGGTGATCCGCCAGTTGGCATTGTCAATCATCAATTTCGGATGCTCGCGGAGCAGTCCGTCCCAGAGTCCGTACAAACCTTCGACCCAGTGAATTTCGGTGATGCCTTGGCGGTCGGGACTGTCCGCCGCCTGCCAGAAGGGCAAGGGACATATATTGCTGTCCTGTCGGTAAATGTCTATCCCCCAGTCGCTGATCTTTGCCGACAGGGACTCTGTCATCCATCGGAGCGCGGCAGGATCGCCGAAGTTGAAGAGTCCTCCAAGCTTCCCTTCCGCCGGGCGGTGCAAGACCCACTCCCCGTGCTCGGTCGCAATCTGGCTGCCCAGTCCAACGCGCCCAGGTTCGAACCAGAGCAGGAATTTCAATCCCTTCGCGTGGGCCGCGTCCCCCATCGGCTTGAGTCCGTGGGGGAATTTCTTCGGATCGGGGATCCAACTTCCCACCCCAAATGGCCATTCGCCTTCAAACCAGCCTGCATCCAGCCAGTAAACCTCCATTCCGACGGGAGGCATGCCGCGAATGAAATCCAACTGATTCTTCTCGTTGACCCAATTGAGGGCATCATCCACCAGGCCGGAGAGTTCTTTCTCTCCACCGGGTTTCAGTTGCGCGACTACCTCAAGAGGATTTCGACCAGTTTTCTTCGCAATCGCCTCGTACTCATATACGAATGCGTTGGAATCACTGACCGGCGGCACCACGGTTTGTCCATCAATCCGCGGGACATAGTGCGCAAGCAAGAGCTTTCTAAACTGATTATGTCCGAGAAATCGATCGTCCCCCTGCCATTGCAGAAGGAGTATGCGAGGCGTACGGATGCTCTCGCCGGGATGGAGCTTCAGGTGAGTGGTTTGCTGGCCAGCCCGTACCACCACCCCTCGTCCGTTTTCGCCACTGACTCGGACAGCCCACTGCCCCGTCCAGCCCACCGCCGCGATCAGTCCGCCCCCTTGCCAATGCAGGTTGAAGAAAGGCAACTGCCCATCCACATGGTTGGCGCCTTCAAGAACGTAATGAGCCAGACTGAGTTCGGCGCCGGGGACGACTTCCTGATCTATCGGAAGAAAATCGTCCGGCCTTCCCATGCTTCCGTGGGCATAGTGCAGCATTATCTTTCCGGTTCCGCCGGCAGCAAATTGCAAGTCGAGCGGCAGGATTTTTTCGATGACCGCCGTGTCCCGTGTGCCCGTGTTGCGCAGGCGCAGGATGCACTCGACCGCCGCTACTCCAGGAAACGCCGTGACTTCCCTTGAGATCTGGAGGCCTGACGCCTCGTCGCGATAGGTGGTTACGTGTAGTTCCCTTCCGTCGCCGAGAGATTTGCGGCTGCTGGTTTGCTTCCATTGCGGAAGCAGGTCCTGAGAACGCTTTCCGTCAAACAAAAAAGAGAAAGCCGTTCCGGTGGTGATCTGCTCAATTAAAGGGGCCGCCGCCGTACTCGCCCCAGTCTGATTTCCGCTGGTTCCCGCCGCATGAACGTAGACAACCGAGTTACCGAGAACTTGAAGAATGACCAATGTGGATAGCAGGTTGCGCACAGCAAGTTTCCTTTCTACCACCGAGGTAGGTCGCTCAGGCTATCGCCTCTGCTCTTCCCGTGGCGGCCGATTGCAAGCTTGCTTCGAGAATATCCACCACCCGTTTGCCCAGCCATGCTGGAGACCGGTTCTCAACGGATTTGCCCCGAATCAGATCAACGAAAACCCTTAGAGGCTCGATGCACTCGTAAGATCCCGGCTGTTGCCCCGGGTCTTTGGAGACAGTCGTCCCGTCGTTGCGATAGATTTCGAAGCGTGGGCGTTCCACGTCGAGCAAAACCATTCCCTTGCTTCCGAAAATTCGGACGTCGACTTGAAATGGAGAGTGGCGCGGCATGGTTCCCGCGCCGCCCAGCATTCCCGTGGCACCGTTGCTGAAACGGCAACTGATGGAGTTGTAAAGATCAGATCCCCCTTCCGATCTTCCCACCATGGCGAATACTTGAGACGCATGCAAACCCGTGACCCAGAGCATCAGTCCCAACGCGTGTGTAAGTTGCCCGTTGGCAAATCCGCCTCCGGTGGAAGGGTCGCTCCATGTTCCCTGATTCGGCGTGAACAAAGATTTCTCGGCCACCCAGGCACCGGTTCCGCTCAGAAGATCGCGCAACGGACTTCCCATGTGGCAGAGCACATGCTCCACCTCACCGACTGCGTCATCCTGGATGGCGTTTCTTCCCAGGGTCGCGAGATTGGAGTAATTCCATCCGTATGGGATCAGGAAGGGTAAGCGCTTCGCTTCGGCAAGTTCTGCCAGATGGGCGGCTTCCGATGCCTTGAGTGCCATTGGCTTCTCACACAAAACAGGAAAGCCTCGTTCCAAAGCTGCGGCGGCATGTTGGTAGTGCAGGGCGTGGGGCGAACTGACGACTACACCGTCCAGGTCGTCGCGGGATAGCAGCTCTTTGTAATCCCGGGTGGTGTCAGGTATACCGAACTTGCGTTGCACCGTCTGAAGATGTTCCGGTTCCAACCCGCAGATGCAGTTCACCTCAACATCGGGCAGAGTTTTCAGGACCGGAATATGGCTCTCGGTCGCCCACCATCCTGCTCCGATGACTCCGATTCTGGTACGCGGCATGTTGGGCGGTCTCCACAACCGACTGCGCGGCACGCGGGGCGTTTTTCGCGGGACCTACGGAATGCTTATCCGAATTTGAGAGTCGACCACCGTCACTTCATAAGTAGGTATTCGACGCCGCGGCTCCGCAAGACAGCGTCCCGTGATGATGTCGAATTCCATGGTGTGCCAGGGGCAGATGATGATCTCCCCTTCGCGCACCCAGGTTGGCTTCCATCCGGCTTCGGCGCTGGTCTCTACCGTTCCGCTGACCGAACCTCTGCACAGCGGCCCATTCTGGTGAAGGCAGTTGCTGGGCAGCGCGTAGTACCGGCCCGCCACATTGAAGACTCCGATTTCGCGCCCACCTACTTCCAAGACTTTGTGAGTGCCCGTGGGTAACTCGTCGACTCGGGCCACCACATATTCGGCCGCCACTAGGCTCGCTCCTTCATGTTCAGGAAACGTAAGGCGTTGTCCCGCAGAATATTTCGCTGCGTCTCTCGGGAGACGGGTATCTGCAACACCTTATTAGGATGGTCAAAGTCATGGTGGGGCCAGTCAGAGGCGAACATCACGGATTGTTCGCCTCCAAATAGGGACATCATGATTGCCATCTCCTTCATATTCTCCGGTTCTTCGATGGGTTGGGTGGCGAAGAACATCTGGCGCACGTAGGTGCTCGGCAAGTCGGTGAGAAAAGGCAGCTCGCGCCGCCGCTCCCTGTACTCTTTGTCCATTCGCATCATGATCCAGGGGACCCATGCGAGTCCGGATTCTGAAAAGCCAATCTTCAGCTTGGGATATCGCGCGGGAACCCCGGTCTCCATCATGCTCAGTAGATTCGCGACCATGGAGAGACCGTGGGACACAATGTGCGCTGAAAACATGGTGTTGAAACAATTCAGATTGAAGGGGAAGACCGGAAAGATCGCCGTCACACTGTGCAGCATCACTGGAAGATTCGTCTCTTGCGCGGCTTCGTAGACGGGATCATAAGACCGGTGGCCGTAGAGAGGTTCGACGCAGCATGAAGGCAGGTAGATCGCGGCAACATGCTTATGGCTGGCACAGCGGCGAATCTCCTCCGCCGCGGCCACCGGATTTTGCGACGGCGCCACGATCGCGCCCTTCATCCCGTTGTCTCTCCCGAGCCATTCATCGATTAGCCAGCGGTTGTAGGCACGCGCGATAGCAGTCGCGTAGTCGGCATCCCGCAAGGCGCCGAGCAACAGGAGATTGTCAGGAAAAATAACGCCAACGTCTATGCTCAGCTCGTCCAGGTCTTTCCGCATTTGCGACGCGGAGGTGACCACCTGGCGCCGTTCGCTTCCGCTCTGCGGAAAGGGCGGGCTCCACACAGCCATCTGTGGCGCGAAAAACGGTATATCGAGATAACGCTCAGGCGCTTTGCTGATGACTTCCAAAGACTTGCGCCAGGGCATCTCGCAATGAGGAATCAGGGCGGTGGGGGTTTCGTGGGCGTGAACATCCACGTCAATCACTTTGAGGTCTTGGGGAAGCTTTTTCGGAGACCGGCCTTCGAGGGTACTGTCCCTGATTTCGCTCATTGTTGAGGGTGCTGGACCTCGTGGTGACTGGTGCGTGCTATCTGAAGGAAACGGTTGAAGTCTATCTGCCGCACCCGGCCCGGACAAGGATGCCTCACCTGATTGTGTTCAATAACCAGAACTAGCATCTGGCGGTCAAGATGGAGGTCGCGGACCCGGGACTAGGATCAGCCGGGAAATGTGGGTTAAGATGCTAGATTCTAAATGCCCTGGTGGGCCATGGATAATCCCGCTTCACCGAGACAACTGGCAGGCCGCTACGAGGTCAGGCAGGTCCTCGGACAGGGCGGGATGGGCTTGGTCTACCGCGCCTACGATACCGTCGTGCGCCGCGAAGTAGCGGTCAAGACCATCCTCGACATCCCCGATCCGGCCTCGCTTCAGCTCTTCTACAAGGTGTGCGACGTACTCGCCTCCATGAGCCACCCCAATATCGTCGAGATCTTCGACATCGGAGAATTTGAAGAAGAGGGCAAAAAGAAACCCTACTTCGTGATGCCGTTGCTCCCGGCGCCACGCTGGAATATTACATGCGCAATGCCAGCCATCGCCTGACGGTGGAGCGCACGATTGACATCATGTCCCAGACTTGCCGCGGCCTGCAGGCAGCCCACGAACGCGGCCTGGTACATCGCGACATAAAGCCGAGCAACATCTTCGTGATGGAAGATGACTCGGTAAAGATCATCGACTTCGGCGTCGCTCACATGAGCGATGCCCACACCACCCGGGCGCAAAAAGGGACCCTGCTCTACATGTCTCCCGAGCAGATTGAACTGAAGGCGCTGTCCCCCGCGTCCGACATTTTTTCTCTCAGCGTGGTTTGCTATGAAGCGATGACCGGCCGCAACCCGTTCCAGCGCGCCCGCGCGGATGAGGTGGTCGACGCCATTCTGCGCCAGATTCCGCCGCTGGCGGCCGAATTGAATCCGAGCGTAAGTCAGCCCAGATGGACGAAAATAATTTCTATCGCATCGTCGTGAGAAACGGTGAAAAGGGTGACGAGGTCAAAATTCCGCATAAGAGTGACAAGAAGGGTTTCCGAACCCTACAGGTCCGCGTGGGGCTGAATGAAATCACGCACCTGATCCGGCAAGGCGACAACTGGGTGGTTCTGGAGCGCTGGCCTCAGCCCGGAAGCAATTTCACCCTTGGCAGATTCGGTTTTTACATTCCGGCAATGACCAGGTCGCGCTCTCCAGCTTCGGTCACTATGTCGACTTGAACACGCGGTAATCATCTCCACTGTTCTCAGTGGAGCTCAGCGTCTCTCTAGCTTGAAACCAGCTCTACTTCACCACATCCACGATTTCAGAGTCCGGCGCCGCCCACGCCGGCGGCCCCGTGTGGTCGAGTTTGTGAGTAGCGTCGTTCCAGTGCAGGCGACTGATGCGGCCGTCTCCCTGTTCGTATGCGTAGGTCGTTCCGTCATCCTGATATAACGCGAAGTCGGCATCGGCTCCCGGGTAGACGCGTACTCTCGCAATCTTCTGAATCTGGCTTGTGCTCTCGATCGCATCTCCCAGAGGCAGGATCGACCCGGCCCGAACAAATATTGGCAGCGTGTCAATGGGCGCATCCACCCGGACGGTCTGACCGCCCCGAAGACGCTCGTTCGTCCAGTAGTTGTACCAGTCGGCGCCGGCGGGAAGATAAACCGCACGGCTGGTGGCACCCTGTTCGGTGACTGGGGCAATCAGGAACGCCGGACCAAACATGTACTCGTCGCGCAGCTCTGCGACTTTCGGATCGTGGAGAAAATCCATGAACAGGGCGCGCATAAAGGGCGCGCCGGTCTGATAGGTGTCGTAGCCGAGAGAATATATGTAGGGCATAAGCTGGTAGCGCAGCTTGAGATACTTCTCCAGGATCGGTTCCGCCGCTTTGCCGTAGGACCATACTTCGTTGTAGAGGCGGCTGCCGTGAGTCCGAAAAATCGGCAGGAACGCGCCATACTCGAACCAGCGCGTGTAGAGCTCGGCGTAATCCTCGTATCCGCCGATATTGTCGCGCGCGTCGGACGCATCGAGCAGCGGCGGGTGCGCGGGATGATGCTCTTTCGGCAGATATTGCCAGCCGCCGATGTCCTGCGTCCAATAGGCGATGCCAGAAGCGGTGAAGCCGAGGCCAGTGGGAACCTGGCGCTGCAGCGTGTCCCATGTGGGATAAATGTCCGACGACCAAAACATGCCCCCGTTGCGCTGCGCGCCGAGGTAGGCATCGCGCGAAAGGATGAGCGCACGATGCTTGGTATCGCGGCGGAAACCGTCGTAAAGAGCGGCGGTGTGAACTAGCGGATAGATGTTGTAGTAGCGCGTGCCCGGCCCGAGCGAAAAGTAGCTGCCATTCGGAGGCAGGTCGGGCTCGGTTTCATCGGCCCAGATCGAATCAAACCCCTTGCTGATGATATTGTCGCGAATCGTTTCCCAGAACCAGCGCGCCGCTTCAGGATTCGTAGTGTCGATGTCAGATCCCGCCCGATCATACGGAAGCCCGTTTGTAGGCGTGCCGTCTGCCAGGTGCTCGAACCAGCCTTTCTTCAGCAGGAAATCGTAGTAGCGGGAACCTTGAGTAAAACGCGGCCACACGCTGATCATGGTCTGGAAGCCCATGTCATGAAGCTGGCGGTTCATCGCGGCCGGATCGGGCCACTTCTCGGGAACAAAATCCATCTGTCCCATTTTCGTGTAGTAGAACCAGTCGACCACCAGGAGGTCGGCGGGAAGATGGCGATCGCGATATCCCCTGGCCACGGCCAGCAGTTCTTCCTGCGATGAATAACGCTGCTTGCACTGGATGTAACCGTAAGCGGCCTTCGGCAACAGGGGCGTTGCGCCGGTCAGCGTACGGTATCCCGAATAAATCTCGTTGAACGCGCTGCCCGCAATCACAAAAAACGATACGCGGTCGCCAACCTCAGATGTCCAGCGGGTTTGCTCGTTGAATCCCGGCTCGATGACGGTTTTGGAAGGATTGTCCCAGACGATTCCATAGCCGTAGTTGGTGACCATGAAAGGCACGCAGACGGTGGGGCCGCCGGTCGCGGTGTAGTTGTGCCAGCATTCCACCCGGTGTCCGCGATGATCAAGAAAGCCTTCGTGATACTGACCGAGACCATAATAGTGCTCGTCGTCGGGCGAAACGAAGCTGGCGCCCACCTGAAAGAACGGAGGATCGGAAGGCCGCTTGTCGTTCAGCACTCCGGCATTGCCGTCTTTGTGGTTGGGCACGGACATGGACCATTGGTTCATTTGCAGCAGCGTCTTACCATCCGAAGTTTGGATCGTAATGTTGGCCGGCGAAGCGGAACCGCTGAAAAACCTCGCAATATCAACCTGCGTCGCCATCGGTTTGCCGGGATGGTTCACTGCGACCGTGACGACCATGCGAGACGAACGGTAGACGTCTCCATGTTCATTTTGCTGCCCGGTCCAACCATCGGTCACGGGCCTGGCTACGAAACCATAGCCGGGTGCGGCCAGGGCTTCGTCTTTGTTCAAGCTCAGCGTGATCCGGATGATATTGGGCGCGTAGGGTTCGAGCACAATCGTGCTGCCATCGCGGTCCAGTACAAACGGCGAGCCTTCGGCGCTGGCAATGCCGGCGCACGCAAGGACCAGCATGAGGAGCAGACAAGCACGGACAAGAAAGGCAGCGCGGCGGCCAGGCCTGGGATAGGAACCATGACAAGGCTGTAGAATTTCTCGCACCCTCGCACCTCCAGCTATTTCGCCTTACGAAGCCGGCTAGTATCTTAACGTCAATGTCGAACCACGGCGGATTCACTTGGGCTCGCAGTCGTGCCCGATTTTCAGATAGGATTTCTGGTGCGATAGTCGCAGAAAACAACATGACGAATGATACGAGGTCGAATATGAAACTAGTTCCGGCAATTCTTGTCTTCTCTGTTCTGACCCTGTCGCCTCTGGCCCCTGGCGCGACTCAGGCGCAGGTCTTCCCTACGGCTGCCGGGCCAGTCACGATCACGCCCCTGAACCACGCCAGCACCCTGATCGAAGCGGGAGGAAAGGCCATTTACCTCGATCCCGCCAAACCTGCGAAACTATCGGAACACCCAAAAGCTGACCTAATTCTTATTACTGACATTCACGGGGACCATATGGATCCCGATTCGATCAAGGAAATCAGCAAGGCTGGAACCGAAATTCTGGCTCCGCCGGCGGTAGTGCAAACCGTGACCAGCGCCAAGCCCATCGCCAATGGAGAGACTAAAACCTGGGGCGACTGGACCATTGAGGCGATTCCCGCCTACAACTTGAAGCGCGGTCCGGCTCCGGGGAAGCTTTTTCACGACAAGGGACGCGGCAACGGATACGTCCTCACTTATGGAGGCAAGCGCTTTTATTTCTCAGGCGACACCGAAGGCGTACCCGAGATGCGCGCGCTCAAGAACATTGATGTGGCGTTCGTCTGCATGAATCTGCCGTACACCATGCCGCCCGATGAGGCAGCCGATGCGGTCAAAGCGTTTCATCCCAAGGTTGTCATCCCCTATCACTATCGCGGCTCCGATCTCGCCACGTTTCAAAAGGGGTTGGAAGGGACCGGCATTGAGGTGCGGTTGCTCGAGTGGTACCCGAAGTGAGGTCGGATGTCGCACTTACTTAACGCGTGGCGGCAGCCTTGCGAGCCATCAGTGCGAAGCCTTTGCTGGGCCCGCTGTTCTCCAGCGCAGTCAGCTCAGTTCGCGATGCCGCACGGCGCCCTGACCTTTTCTCCATTCTAAGAGCCGCTGCAAACGAGTAGCAAAGAATTGGTAGTAGCGGCTTGAAAAACTACGACCGTAGCCAAACACTCAAGCCATCAAGGCTTCCTACCCGCGATGTAGCAGTGAGTGACATACGACAGCGTAATCAGGCTTTCTGAGTGGGCACTCGGAGTCCTACAATCCTCCCGAAATTCAATCCCATCCGGTTCGGATCAGATGGTCGGATCGGACCAAAACAGCCCACCCCATGCAGATGACCGCAAGGAAAAGGGAATAGCGCGCGTACAGTAAATCCATTTTCTGCGGCCGCTCCGCCGCTCCTGGCCAGAGCCGAGTCTCAAGAAGGCCAGCTCTTTCCCGGCGAAGCGACCGACTCCAGCGTCAATTCACGACCGGCCCGAGGCCGTTTACACAGAGAGATTGACAGATCCGTCGCGAACCTTGGGCCCACTGTAGTTTCCGTTCTTCCCATTCAACACTGTCTTCATGATCCCCTCTTCACACTTGTGTGATGTGCATGATCCGCGTTAGTCGTAGGCGGCGTTCTCGATTCGTTTCGTCCTTCAAAGCACCTGTGACGCAGCCACCACGCATGACGACGTTCTCTAAATCACTCTTCGTCACCTTGTCTTTGTGCCGCCACCTCTGCTTCGCTGCTGCACGACTCTTCCGTCTCAGTGCATCTGCTTCGTCAGAAGTCATCCAGTCGCTCATAGGACTGAGATGGATGCTGTAGGTGTTGGAAGTCCCGTTCACGCCTTTGGTAACCGTGACCAACTTCTCCGCAACCAAGATCTGAATGTGGCGGATGATGGTCTTGCGATCGCGCCGAGTTCGGCGCGCTAACTCCCCCAGACCCACCCTGAATGGTCTCTCCCCATCGTCGTCCTTACCTCTCAACTTGTTGCTGGCAATCAACGCTTGCAGGATGGAAAGGGTCGTCCTGTTGAAGCCCAACTCCCTATCGACCGCAGGACGAATCGCCGCCCCGTAAACCGCGCACAACTTGCGCTGTAATGTCCTTGTCATCATTTTTCGTTCTCCTTTCTCCGGTAAGGACCAAGCGTGATCGAAGTGTTCCGGATAGCGAGTACAGACGCCAAAGAAAAGAAAGGATGAATCTTTCCCCGGGGCAAGGGTAAAAGTTCAGTCTGGTCTCCTTAAAGGCCGTCCAGTCTATTCCCGACGGGATGATCGGCAGGTTCTAGCAGCCGCTGTCATGGCGCGGCCAACACCATCGTCACACAAAATGCTGTGGAGGAACTAATGAATCGCGTGCTCAGCATAATCTGTGCCGCTCTTTTGGGCTGTTGTCGGCTACACCTGCGCGCTACGGACTCAAGCTGCCAGCCAGTATTCGACGGTAACTGCAAGCTCATCACGATGCCGACGCATATCTCCACCACGATGACAGACGATTTTCTCTCTTGCAGCGAGATCGCGGCTGGACTCCTATGAGATCATCGCGCCCCTTGGAGCGGGCGGAATGGGATGAGGTGTATCGTGCTCGCGATCTGACGTTGAAACGTGAGGTCGCCATCAAAGTCCTGCCAGCATACTGGGCGCGTGAGCCCGACCGTCTGCGCCGATTCGAACTCGAGGCTCAATCCACCGCAGCCCTGAACCATCCGAATCGCAGGGGACTGGCGTTGAGGTGCGGTTGCTCGACTGATACCCGAAGTAAATCCCCGGAGGCTTTGGACTCAGAAGTTCAGCGCTGGCGCGCTGGCCGCTAGCGATGGCGTCGTGCACCGTCCCATGGTGTCCGTTAAAATCCGTCGCTTCGCCGGCGAAGAACAGGGTAACCTGAATAGGTGCGAGAAGTAGGCACTTAAAAATGTAATCTTCTCCCAACGGCCCGGAGCTGGATATCGACCGAGTCAGCCGCCCTACCTTCCATTTCGCCGTTTTTTTTCGAATTCCTCAACTGGTGGCGTCTGGTTGCGTGCTCCTATGAAATTCTATATGGCCGGTATCTATAACTGCATAGAATGACCAAAGTACCGGTGTATTCGCAGGTTCTCCCCGCCCACTAAAACCCTTGAAATAAATCACTTCACATAGACAATCAGACTGGTCGGCCAATTGCCGCCATGATTCGACAATAGCCTGTTATAGAGTATTCCAGGTCCGATTTTCCGTCATTGCACTGGTTTTTCCGGTGCTTGCGAATACACGTTTGTTTCAGCCCGTGACGGCAGGGTTGAACTTCTAGGAGGAAAAATGCAGAGGCTGAGATTTCTTTGCGGGAGCATCTTTCTGGCATTGGCGGCCACCTTTGCGCTGGCCCAGACCGGTTCGATTCAAGGCACGGTGACTGACTCTGTGGGTGCAGTCGTCCAGGGCGCGGAAATCACGGTCAAGAATCTTGGATCCAATGCCGCACGCACGGTGACCAGCGGCGGCACGGGTGCTTTCAGCATTCAGTCCCTTCCTCCCGGGCCCTATGACGTCACTGTTAAAATGGCGAGTTTCAAGACTTTCCATGCCAGCGATATCGACCTTACCGTCGGCCAAGTGCTTCCCTTGAACGTTCAGTTGGAGCCGGGCGCGGTATCCGAAGAAGTCCAGGTGCGAGCCGACCAGATTCCCGATGTTGATCTCGAAACCGCGCAGGTTAGCAATCTGGTAGACGAGCGATCCATCAAGGAATTGCCTCTGATGACGCGAAATCCATATGAACTGGTTTTGCTGTCTCCGGGAACTTCCCAAACCAACACGGCGCTGGGTGGCTATAGCGTCAACGGTTCACGTGAGCGGAACAATAACTTCCTGTTGGACGGCGTGGACAATAACGATACCTCCGTACCCGGAGTCGTCGGCGGCGTGCTCAGCGCGAATCCGGATTCCACCCAGGAATTTCGTGTTATCACCAACAACTTCAATGCCGAGTACGGTCGCAACACCGGCGCCATCGTAGACGTTGTGACCAAGAGCGGCACCAACAGCTTCCATGGCGGAGCTTACGAGTTCGGCCGCTGGAACGCCTTTGGGGGGGCGCGTGACTGGTTTAACCGGACGGGGAGTGGCCCTCAAAATCCTTACGTACGCAATCAGTTCGGCTACACCATTGGCGGGCCGATCATCAAGGATAAGACTTTCTTCTTTTTCAACCACGAACTGCAGCGGTTCCGCACCACGCTGACGAACACAGCCACGGTGCCCACCACGGCATTCAAGACCGGAGTCTTTACTTATCTTGGCGACCCAGTGGATCTTACGCAAACTGGCGCGAACAATGGAACCGGAGCCCTGTTTGGCCCGCCGGGCAACGCCCCGGCCGATCCGACCATGCAGAAAGTCTTCGCGCTGTATCCTAAACCGACCATTGACAATGGGGACGGGTTGACAGGAACTCTTTTCTTCCCCAGTGCTTCCTCGCAGAACAGTTACCAGGCCGTTGCCAAGATCGACCACCACTTTACCGACCACCACACTCTCAGTTTGCGCTATGGCTACAACGACTTTATTGATCCGAATCCGTTCCACGCCGATATTCTGCCTGGGAATGTCCTGGGAGTGAATGAGAAGGCCCTTAGCCAGGGACTGTCGGCCAACCTGACCTCCACTTTGACCAGCAACCTGATCAATTCGTTTATCTTCGGCTGGAACAAGATTTACGCCAACTTTGGTTGCACCGGAACCAAGGGGCTGGACGCAGCTATACCCGCCGTAGATCGCTTCGGTAACGGCTGGGACTTTGATGTCTTTCTTCGGGGCGCGTTCTCTCCTCTTGGCTGCGAGGCTCTGGTTTCCAACGGCCAGTGGCGGACGACCGGTACCACCAGCTACACCGACACTCTTGGTTGGTCCCACGGGAATCACACTTTCAAGTTTGGCGGTGACTTCCGCAACGTCAGCGAACAGGGGCCGAACGGCTTCTTTTCCCGGCGGGCAGTCGATGTCAGCGGCCTGCTTCTTAATTTCGGGCTTAACGTAGTCCAGGGCGTCCCCAGCGATGACAATACTCTGGAGGCCGCGGCCCAAGCATACTATGGGATTGTCGACCAAGATTTCCAAGCAGAGTACTTCAATAAGGCCGGTACCCGTCAAGCTACTGACAATAAACATTTCCGCCAGCACGAGTACGATTGGTTCGGGCAGGATACCTGGAAGGTACGGCGGAACCTGACACTGACTTTGGGATTACGATATCAGCTGGACGGCGTTCCCTACGAAGAGGGTGCGAACTTCTCCAATTTGCTAGGTGACCCAACCGCGGCCACAGTCACGATGAGTATCGTTGGTCCGGGAACAGGGAAGCAGATTTACGCCTCCGACTATTCCAATGTGGAGCCCCGGGTTGGGTTCTCCTGGGATCCCAAGGGCGATGGCAAGATGGCCGTGCGCGGCGGGTTCGGCATTTTCCATGACCGCGTCTTCGGCAACCTGTTTGGGAACGCCCGCGGTAACCCACCCTTTGAACAGGACTACGGGTTCAAACATCCTGTGGACACGATCAATGGCTTCTATAATGGCTCGTTCAATGGACCCTTTGTGTTGCCTGCGCCTCCGGACACGACCCCCTCTCCGATCATCACAGATGGTTCGCTTCTGGCGCCAATACTGTTCGACCCGCATTTCCGTAATCCCACCAGTAACAATTGGAACTTCGGCATCCAGCGGGAGTTACCAGGCAACAACATCCTTGACCTAGCCTACGTAGGGTCCCAGGGTCACCACATTTTCCGGCAGCTGGACGCGAACTCGCCCAACCCCGCGCGCGTGAAGCAGTTGCTCGATTTCTGCGTTCCGACAAATCCTCTAAACAATGGTTTTCAACAGGGCCAGTGCAGTGCCGACGATGTCACCTTCGGCCTTTTGTACTTCGGAGCTGACGCTGGTTTCCTTCCCTTTAACGCAGTCGCCCACAACGCCCTGTTTCAGCCCCCCTTCCAGGCTTCGGTGGCCAACTCCGTGTATAACTCCCTGCAGGTGAAGTTCACGCACCGTCTGAGCCACGGGTTGCAATTACAGGGCGCTTACACCTGGGCGCATGCCATTGATGACTCCAGCGATCCGTTGCAACCAGCCGCCGGGACCGTGTTCCTGACTTTCCCCCGCAACTCGCGCGCGCTGAACCACGAACGGGGAAACTCGGACAACGATATCCGCCAGGTCGCGGTGATCGACTACATCTGGGAGCTACCTTTTGGAAGAGGCAAAGGCCACCTGAACACCGGCTTTAAGGGGAAGGTCTTCGAGGGCTTGCAATTTTCCGGCATCACCACAGTGCAGACCGGACATCCGTTTAATGTCTTCAGCGCTACCGACATGGAGCGGACGGGCCAGAGCGGTTTCGCGGACCTGGTCGGCGACCCGTATGCTCCTGGCGGCAACACGCCACAGACCTCAGGTGGCGATAAAGTATGGTTCACCAACCCCGCGGCGTTTTCTGGTCGCGCCGATGCAAACGGTGGGCCGCTCTTCACGGGCCCGGGAAGCAGCGGTCGCAATCACTTTTTCGGACCGGGGTTTGTGAATTTCGATCTGGCATTTAGCAAGCGGATCAAGTTCACCGAGCACGTAAACGCCGAACTACGGTTCGAGGGATATAACATCTTCAATCACCCTCACTTTACCAACCCGGGAACCGATTTTGTGTCGAACAACATTACCGCACCTAACTTCGGTTTGATAGATTCCACTGCTGCACGGCCGGATGCCACCACCTCGGCCCGGCAGTTGCAGGTGTCGCTCAAGCTGAATTTCTAAACGCAAAGGACTAACTAACCGCCTGCGGGTTCAGGCCCGCAGGCTTTTTTCTGACTGGCTAACGGCGCCGGCTGGGGCGTGAAAAAAACAAGAGTCAAACTTGAAAGCGGGAACATGAAATCTAGGAACTTAATGTCCGTGCGGCGACGCCGGGGCACTGACGATTGTCATGGTTCTGGCCGACTCCATTGCATTGCGAGCTGCCGACATGAAGCCGGAAGACGTAGTCGCGCGTCATCTGGATTCCATCGGGGCCGCAGAAGTCCGAGCCGCCGCCAAAATCACGCATCGTACAGGGAACATCCCACTTCAAAATTCTGGTGGGGGCGGCGGCGAGCTGCAAGGTACCAACGCCTTGGTCTCTAACGGACGGAAGTCGGTGGTCATGGGTTGCGGCCACCACCTCCAATCATAAGTGGTCCGATTTTGGCGAGTTCGTCCGCAGCCAGGATCAGATCGTCCGCGAAGGTGATTAAGCTGGCCAACAACGACTACCATCGGTGAACAGTTCGTGACCGATGGGGACAAGGTCTACTTCGGAGCCGATTTCGGTTTTCTGCGTTTCAACGCAGTGGCCACAATGCCCTATTCCAGCCCTTCTTCCAGGCTTCAACGGGCCTACGGACCGGGGTTGGTGGATTTCGACCTGGCGTTTTCCAAAGAGGATCAAGTTCACCGAAAAGGTCAACGATGAACTGCGAATAGAGGGCTATAACGTCTTCAATCACCCGCACTTTACCAATCCGGGGAACGACGGTGTGTCGAACCGGATTACGGCAGCCAACTTTGGCCTGATTGACTCGACAGCCGTCCGGCCGGATTCGACGACGTCCGCCCGGCAAATGCAGGTGGCCCTGAAGCTGAATTTCTAGACGCAACGCAGTAGACTAGCCGCCTGCGTGGTCGTACCCGCAGGCTTTTTCTGGTTGCTGTGGCACCGTGCTAAGAAAGACTGAAAGTTCGGGTGCACGGTCTCCTGGCGGGCCGCCTTGGAAGGTGCACACATGCAGGCTTGGAAGTTAATGTCCGCGTTTCCCATATGCGGAATAGGCGCCATCGCAGTGGTCCTTGCCGCCGGTTCTGGAATCGTGCGCGCGACGGATATGAAGCCGGAAGATGTGGTCACCCGGCATCTGGATTCAATCGGCAGGGCAGACACCCGAGCTGCCGCCAAGTCGCGCATCGTACAGGGAACCGCGCAGTTTAAGATACGCGTGGGTGGCGGCGGCGAACTGGCAGGCACGAGCGCTCTGGTCTCAGAAGGACAGAAATCGGTCCTCATGGTCAAGTTCTCGAACAACGACTATCGCGGCGAACAGTTCGTGACGGATGGGGACAAGGTCTCGGTGGCGTCCACCACGTCCAATCACAAATGGTCCGATTTTGGCGAGTTTGTCCGCAGCCAGGACCAGATCGTTCGTGAAGGACTGCTGGGAGGGACGCTCACAACGGCCTGGGCGCTGCTGAACCTGACCGAAAACAAGGCGAGGCTCAGTTTTGACGGCGAGAGGAAAGTCGATGGCCGGCCCGCCTATCAACTGTCCTACCACTCCAAAAAAAGAGATGACCTTACGGTGCACCTATATTTCGACCCGGAGACTTATCAGCACATCATGACGACTTACTCGGTCACGCTGGCCTCAGGTCTTGGGGGCTTTGTGGCTTCTATTTCTGATCAGGCAGGACTGACTACCCCCTCCAACGCGCCGGGCGCGGACGTGACCCAGAGCTCGAAGCAGAAAGAGACTCGCTACACGATCGAAGAGCGTTTCAGCGATTTCAAGACGGCCGAGGGCCTGACCTTGCCCACGAAGTATGTCATCCGCTTCACCGAGGAGCTTCAGAACGGCACCACGAAGTTGTATGAGTGGGACATAAGCGCAGACGAGGTTTCCAACAACCGATCCCTCGATGCGAGGAATTTTCAGATCAAATAGTCCTACTAGGCTTTCCTGTTTCCCCAATATCGTGTAGTGCGAGCTCGCGGTCATGAAAAAGATCATGGGCACGAACAGCAAGAAACTTGTCGTCAAAGGCCAGAAACGCCTACCCTGCCAGGACCGCCTCGTTGGTCGGGGGTGCCCGCCAGGGTTCCGCGGATGATTTGCTTGTTATTGCGCCAGATAGTTCCCCAGACATTGAATCAAAAGGCGTGAACATCCCAGTTCTACTCGCGATGTAGCAGCGAGTGACATGCGGCGCAGACCGTAATCAGGTTTGCTTCCGAATCCTCGCCGCCCTGGCTGCGAAATTCCTGGTGGTGAACCTCCAGATTCGACCTCGTGCCGCAACCTTGGCATCTCCAGCCGTCACGCCGCAGCACCTGTTGCCGGAGTAGTTCGTACAACTCCGGATCGAGGCGCCGGCGCGGGCGTTTGGGGAGAACTTGTTTCATGAAGCCGTCGCGGTTACTTCGTGCAGAAAAGCCTGCCGTTGTTCGTCCGGCAGAAATTTGAAGAACCGTGACATGGACTGCAGGAGCACTGTTATGTCCTCGTTATCGAGGTTTGCTCCAGCCAGGAAGTCCGCGCAGATCATCTCCAGGCAGTAGCCTCGCGACTTGTCCGTGCCCAGCATTAGAGCTGCCGTCTCAATCGCCTGCTCGATCAACGGAATCTGGGTTTTGTACAGCTTGAAGTAGATAATCTCCCACGGTTCCGATTCCCGCCCCGTCAGTTCCTTCTCGACCTCCCGCTTGAACTGATCCTTCGGCAGTGATCGCGCCTTGTGCAGCCAGGTTGCACAATCGAACTCCTGCCCATCCCTTCTCGCCACTTTCGCCAACTCCAGTCCCTTCGTCCATCCCACTTCCTTCAGCCCCCTGCTAGCCTGCGGCGGCAGATGCGTGAGGCTTCGCGGAGGGTATTGGTCCCGCAGAAATCGACGGCATAGGACTTGACCAGGTTGGCATCGAGTTGATGCTGACGGATCAGCTGGCAGAGGCGATCACGGACTTTGGGGCCACCATCGTTTCCGTTCTTTCCATTGACCGGCTGAGGTGGGAGCTTCTTCGACTCACGCGAGGACGGAGTCGGTTCAGCAAACGAACCAATCTCCTCGACCGAGCAGATGCCGATGCCGTAGGCCTTTCTCAGGGCGCGGTTGACGGCTCGGGTCTCTGCCACCCTCATCTCGGCGCCGCGCACCAAGGGAGAGACATTGGAGGGATCGGCATCGCCGTAGCCGACAAATTTTTACGATCCAGATTTGCAGACTATCGCTCTAAAGACCCAACGGCCTTCGGAAGGTTGCGACACGTCTTGTTCCAGTTCTGTTGTTATGCCTGAGCATTGCCGCCGTTCCGCGATCCGCAGTAAACCAGAGTGGGTTACGTACCACTTTCCATGGAAAATTATTAAATCGCCACTTGAAACCGAGAGGCGCAGGGTGCGATTGATCTCACGAAGGGCTACTAGTTGCAATTCGGTGACTTGCGGGTAAAGTTTCTTCGCTACAGCCAGGTTCTGACATGTTAGCTTTTGCGTAGGCGTACATCTGATATTGCGATTTCGCATGGCATCTCCCGGGGTACAAAGATATCTAAATGATATCAAAGTGATATCAACATGTCAAGGGTGTATGCGGCCGCAGCCGGTTAGATAAATGCACGAATCTAGAGTCGCGGTGCTAGTCAGGATGCGAGCGGGTCTGAAGGCTAGGCTTGTCGATCTCGCTAAGCGCGAACATCGCTCCGTAAATCAGCAAATTGAGTTTCTGCTCGAGCATTGTCTTTCAGGTGTTACCCAGAATTTGTCAATTGAGCAGCAACCCTCAAAGACAGAGCCGAAACGCAAGCACTAGCTGCACTCCCTAGTTCCCCCGTGTCGTACACGGCATCCGTTTTCTCTCCTGGTTGAAGTCACGAGAGGCGTTGGCACAAGTTATTGGTCTTGACGCTTCGTACGTTATGAGTTTGGATTAGCCCACCGGTTGCCCGTACCGGTTGCCCCGTCCCCGACCCGCCGATTGGTCGCCTAAACTGTCGGCTGGCGTGGGTCCGTTTAAACCTGAGCCCGCTTTCTAATTGAACTTTACCGTTCAATATTAGTTTGCTATTCTTTCGCCTAGATGGCACCTATCACTTTTACGGCCGGTGATGTAAAGAATGCCGCCGGCATGTCCTACAGGCAGCTGAACGATTGGGACGCGAAAGGGGCGCTACCCAGTCAGCGAGAACAGGAATCGGGCTGGCGCAAGTTCTTACCCAAAGAAATTTTCGCCATCATGGTTTGCAAAGAAATTCGCGACCGATTTGGCACGTCGCTGGAGTCGCTGAGGTACGTGCGCAACTTCATGCTCCAAGATGGCGCGGACCACCTGAACACCGCCGTTGAGATGATGAGGAGGGGTTTCGCCGTGTTCATCATGACCGACCTGAAAAAGACCTTTGTTATGGATTCAGACTTGGAATTCGAAGATCTCTTCCAGTACGGCTGTTTCCGCGCCCAAGAAGACCAGGGCTACGTCTTCATCCAGGTGAATTATCTCGTTAATCGTCTTTTGGCGTGCCTAAAGAAACCAGTCGCTCTTCGCATTCACGATGACACTTATCGAGCCGTATGGCATGCGAGAGCAGAGACCACTATTCATAATAATAATAATCAGGAATTAGCGGTGATTCGTGCTATTCGGCGGGGCGACTACAAGCGCGTCAGCTTGACAAAGAAAAACGAAGAAGAAATGTTGCTGGAAATCGAACAGGAATTGTCTCCTTCCGACGCTGCTCGAGCTGACCTTAAGTCGATCATGGCAGAGCACGATTTTCAGACTGTAACGGTCTCGCGCCATGGCGGAAGAAACACGCGTGTCAAGCGAACGTTACCAATACCACTAAAAGTGAAAAAGAAGTAAGAAAATGGATACCGTTCGCCCCGTGTGCAGAGAGAACCTGAGCGGCAGGCGAGCCCAAACAGCTAACATCCCGAGCGGCGGAGAGAACCTGCACTACGGGACAGCTTGCGCAGTAAATCGCTGCGCGTTGCTACTGTTCGTCCTCCAAATCTTCCGGGCTAAGGAGTCGCAGGGGTCGGTGGGCGTGCGCAGCAGCAAAGGGAGCGAACATGGGGAAGCCAAACACTAATGCGAAAACTGCTGCGAATCGCCTTAACGCGAAGGATTCAACCGGTCCGAAGAACACCAACTCAACCCGATTCAACGCCACCAAACATGGATTATTGGCTGCGGGCATAACCGAAATCGATGATGCCGACGAGTATCGGAACACACTCCGTGGGTTGGATCAAGCGTATCTTGCGGAGTTGGAAAGATTCCTACTCGGACGCATAGCCCTTAACATGATACGGCTCCGGCGTAGCGGGCGGCTCGAAGCCGAATACATCACAGCCATCTTGAACCCACCAATTTACGGCGAGGACCCTTTGGCGATGCCATCGTTCGAACGTCCTCTGATAGATCCGGGGCTACCGGCTCTGGTGAATAGTCAGAATTTTGCGCCGCTTGTTAATACATTCCAGCGGTATGACACAGCGCTTGAGAACAAGCTGTTCAGAGCGATGCACGAGCTAGAGCGTCTGCGCCGAATGAGAGATGGCGAGCGACTCCCACCGCCAGCCGCGGTTGATGTCAACATCCACGCGGATCCGCGAGGCCCGGATTCATTTGTTGAATCTTCTGAAAAAGAGGCCCTGGAAGGTTCTCTGTCTGAGCCTCCCGGCAAACCAATAAGACCCTAGTCCAGGAGACCGTAACCAGTAAGGCGAACCGGCAGAGACAACGGAAGATTGATGAGGGGTTTTGTTCCCAACCGGTTTGAGAGGCCGCGCCGTGGACTGCTTGTCCCCTTCGGCGCGGACGTCCTGACCCAACATCTTGATCTTGCAGTTTTGTGTCCTGGCCAGCTTCACTTACTGGCAGGACTTGTTCTCAGGAGAGAGAGCGTAATTACGAAACGAAGCCAAAAAGTGTCGTGTTTTCAACGAAGGTCATTCGCCGAGCGGCTGAAGATAACGGATTGGGGCACCTCTTCACTCTTGGGGCCGCCCTCCTAGCCGCTCCCGGCAGGGGCGAGGAACCATAGGCACGGACTCGAGATTGACGATCGCCTGGCAGCCGCCTTGCCGTTTTACGCTCCGGCGTTAACCACTCGGTTATCTCGCTCATCCGCTGTTGGTTGCCGGTGCCCAGGTTTTCCAGCGGTGAAGAATTCCATTGCAGCGACGAAGGGTTTAGCCCGAATCTCGCGCGCCGAAAGGTTGCATAGGAATGGAGAGCGGTGGGATCGGAGGTTCACAGCCGTCGCTGGAAAGCCGACTTCCGGCTCTGCGCAAGGGATTGCATGGGATGCACAATCTTTCACTAACCAAATTATCCACCGTTCTATCCGCTCAATCCGGTTGACAGGTGCTCCATTCAAGCGCAGAATTGTCGTGGTTCGGTGGCAGCGCTTTGCGATGGGGTGTCGCATACCGTGCGGATTCCTGATTAATTTAATAGTTAAGACGGATGTCATTTTCCTCGGCTTCGAATGCAGCAAGCCCTTGCAGGTGATTTTTTAGGATCAAGTAAGAATTGATTCGCGCCGTTGCCTGCTTAAGATGTTACCGTTATGCTCCCCCGGCATGAACGGAATTGCGTTGAGGACGTAGGCCCAGGACTCCAAAGTATTTTTTGAAAGAAATGCTCGCAGGCTCCGCCTGAGTGAGGCGAGTGTGCGAATACGCGGACAGCATGATCGAGCATCGCCGGCTCGCGGTCTTGCGACTTCCTGGATACTCAATCGCAGAACCAATCGGCGCGGTTTCACAAGGAGATTAGTTATGCACAGCAGCAATCTCACAGCACCCGAAAAAGGCGATATGAAAGTAAGAATTGGCATTGCTTGTTATGCGGTGCTCGCGCTAGTTCTGGCGCTCGCTAGCAGCTTGCCGGCGGCTGCCGCTACGGGCTATGCCGGAGGTGTCCCATGGCAGACCGGGAATATTGTGGTTTGCTCGGGCGCCGGCACATGCAGCGTACTGCGGATCGTGACCCTAAACAACGCCACACCGACCCCTATGCTGCTTGATCAGTTCTCCGATGGCCTGTTGGGCGGAAATACTCGGGGTTGCAACCAACAACACGCTGCACGTCGTAGCCACCGACGACTCCGGCGGTTCGAGTTCGAAGGTTGTTGTCTACAGCGTCGCCAGCCTGAATCCAAATACCAGTCCCGCCAGCCCCATAGCCCACGCTCCGTGCTTACACGTCTGACCGCAGCGCCTCTAGCACCTGCCTCAGATGGCCAAGGCTGTTGTCATAAACAACGCCGGAAACATGTTCGTATTGAACAGCACAGGACCCGGTAACAGCCCCATTATCGTCGAACTCGGTCCCGGCCCAACACAGACTCAAATTGCGACCTTTCCTCTATCCAGCTGTCTCGGTTCTCAAGGCACGCCTATTACTCAAGCTACGAGCATGGACTTGAGCGCGGCGGGCGATGCCGCTTATGTCACATCCGGCGGCACAGTACAGAAGGTTGCAATCCCAGGCGGCGTTTGCACCAAATTCGCCGACTTCGGTTCCAACGTGACGCTACACGGAATTAAGGATATTCCGCCGGGTGCGTTGGCCAATGTTACGCCTAATTGCAATGGCGCCACCTGTCCGACCGATGAGGCACTGCTGGTTGTGGCAATCGGCGATACCGATCCGGACGCTGCGGAACCTGGCGAACCATCGCCCGATTCAGATGCGATCAATGTCTGCACAAATCAGCCGCTCACGACTTCATCTCCGGTTTCTTGTGCGCTACTGATTGATACAGATCCGACGCTTGCACCCTTAACGGCTCCGCTGTGGAAGGCGCAGACCACATACCCGGGTGTTGGCAACGTAAGCACGATTCTTGATCCGCAACTGAAGTTGCAGAAAGTCTTTACCGCTGGTACGTCGGGAACTCAGGAGCCTACATTTGACGAAGCAGGTGGTACCGTCATTGACAACGCGGTGAATCTGGACTGATATTACGCCGCAGCCGGGCCGGCAGAATAACCTCCCCTACAGTGTCGTTGGTACTACGCCAGCTCCGAGTGTTGCCGCGGTAGCAGGCACGTTCTTCGTTGATCCCAACGGAAACCTTCAAACTGTCACTACCCCTGGTACTTCGGGTACGATTCCGCCGAACAGTTGGGGCACGAATGGAGGGACGACTATTGATGGTTTGCATGGCAGTCGTTGGGTACGCTATGCGTCGGTAATTGCCCGTCGTGGACTCCGGGAATGCAATACAATGCGACAAACCAGATCCAAGACATTAATCACTTCTTGTTCACCGCAATCACTGGCGGAACATCGGGGACGTTGGGCAACAGACCGTTTTTTGAAACCCATGAGGCTCAAAACACCATACTCCTGGACAATGCCGTGGTCTGGACCGAAAGCCATCCGTCGCGGGCTACCACCACACCCTACGTGTTGAATGCGATCGTGCTCAACACTCCGGGCACTCCCGGAGCCCATGTGGAGCAAGTCAGTCTGGCGGGCACCACCGGGCCAGGAGCGATGGCTACAGCGTTCAGTACTGGCGGCGGAACCGTCATCGACGGCCTGCAGTGGCAGGATCAGAGCGGCTCGCCTCAGGTAATTGCCAGGTACCGGGTCAACTCGCACGCAGACCACGCTGCAGTCGCTGGCGCTGGATCCGCTGATCGTCGACTGCACCGCGGGATGTACGTATCCCTTTTCAGCCGCAGGTCACAGATCACCACGTCTCCGGGGTGCTCCCGACCTTGACCACACCGGGCTTCTGGCTCGGTGACATCAACTCGGGCAAAGTCTTGGAAGCTCGACTTCGCTAGCGGCACTTCAGTGCAGTTTGCACCGACCAGGCCCGGAACGCAGCGTGTCCTACCCCCACCTGCACGCCATTACGGCATTCAGGGTCTCGGCATATACGGTTCTGAAGGCTCTAACCAGCCGGGTTTGGCAAGACTGTTGTTCAACGACGGCAGCACGTCAAATAACCAGACCGGGTCTTCCCGTCGTCCATGCTGATCCAGCATAGCAAAAACTCACTTGACGTAACGTTGCTTAATGGTTCGAGCCCCGCTCCATCTCTGGGGCCGTTTGCCTTATACGCGTCCCCGGTTGCGCCAGTTAGCTGCTTTGACGATTTACCCGGTAACCCGCCCTGCCTAATCCTTCCCGCCCGGCGTCGCCCTACTGGCACCAACTTCCGATCATGTGGAAAAACGACATTCCGCTTCCCAGCAGCGGCAACCTGGCCCTCACCAGCACGCAGACTTTAGCTGGAAACTTCGACTTCCCAACGACCTTCCAGTCGTTCAGTAATGACGTCGCACTAGACTCCTTGTTCGACACTACAACGCTCAGTTGGACTCGACCTTCCGGGCTTTACGAAGCCCAGTACGGTGCATGGACGCAAGCAGACGGGCAAAAACGGCACGGACGAACAGGACTTCAAGTGTGCCTTCACCAGTCCCGTGATAAGCCCAAGCCATAGCTGTTTCGCAAATCCGGGCACTCTGCCCGATCAAATTCAGTTGCAGCGGGTTAATTAGCAATCAACTCGGGAATTATGGTGTAACGAGGTCAACGCCGTGGGGTCCAAACTTCCAGGTTGTGGAGTTCCCGGCGCACCGATTCCCATTCCCAAAGACCCTCCTCCACGAATCCGTTGGCAACGGGAGCGCGAGCACCGGCAGCGCGCCTAGCTCTGCAAACGCGGGCAATAATGCGTCGCAACTCCAACCGGCCGGTTGTACTGCGACGCAGTTGCCGTCGAACAATGGGCACTACCGCAACGTTTCACGGTGGCATGTGGCAATATAACTGGACGCTTACGTCGACCAGCGCAGGCGTGGTTTATCAGATATGTGACTTACGATGACAGCGACGGTAGGTGGTTTAGCCCCTCCGAGTCAGGCAAGGCAAAGCCGGTTCTGCCCCTGCCGTTCTTTTATGTGAAGAACTCTTGCCCGTAGCGGAGAAAATCCAACCTGAGCAAAAGAGCCAGGCCTCATCGGCTTGGCTCTTCTTTTTGTGCGGCCTTAGCTCTTAGGCGTTTGCCACTTCGCCGATTCCTGGTAGATAGCGGCGAGATCGCTGCGCTTCAGCACCTCATCCGTGTGCGCTTCCTTGTGAATGTCATCCAGCATGCGATGAGCCTGGCCGTAGTGGAGCGCGGCATCCGTTTGGTTGCCGTTCAGACGAAGCGCCTCGCCTATTAAGAAATGGCTCTTGGCGAGCGACGCTTGCAGGCCAAGCTTCTCGCTGTTTCTCAAAGCATTATCGAGTTCCTGGCGGGCACCGGAGTAATCTTTGTTGTTGATGAGGGCTTGCGCCAGATAAAGGGACGCCTCGACAGAAATGTATTTCAACCCTGATTGATCGGCCTGCTGGGCCAATGTTTGCAATGCAGCGATGCTCTCGCGCGAATGGGTTTCCATCGAATTGACTTTTGCCAGATTGAATTTCGAAAGAAGAATCTGCGCCTGATCGGTCGTGTGCGCCGCCACCTGTGAAGCCTGCTCGTAGAAATTCCTCGCACCTTTGAAATCACCCTGGTAGAAAAGCCGATCGCCCTGGAAGTTGAGTATCTGCGCGATGACGGAATCGTTTTTCAATTCGCGGGCCAACCCGAGAGCTTGATCCAGGTTCTTTTGGGCTTCATTTCCCTTCCCGATCAGCGTTAACGCATTTGCATAACTCGCCTGGATTTGCGGCAGATAGATTCCGCGCTGTTCGGATGCAAGCCAGCTCTTGAGCGCGTCTGCGCCGGCGGTTACAGCCGCGCCGTAGCGGCCCTGATATTGGAAAACCTTAGCCAGACCGAACGACCCGAACCCGATGCCAGCTTTGTCGTCGGCTTTGCGCCACAGATCCAACGCCTTCAGGAAATTGTCGAGCGCCTGGCTGTATTGCCCGGTGCGGTTATAGGTATCGCCGATGTTGTAGGTGGTGTCGGCAATGTACCCAGGAGCACCGACTTTCTGACGCAATGGTAGGGCCTGCTGGAAATAGCTCATTGCGTTTTCGTAGTCGGCTTTACCCAAATACATCAGCCCGATATTGTTCAAACAGCCGGCCTCATCTTGCGGATCACTCATTTCGCGGAAGAGCGGGAGAGCTTCCTTGGAGACCTTCAGGGCTTCGTCATATTGGGCACGACTCTCATAGTAGTTACCGAGGTTCACCAAGGTCCCGGCAGTGCCCATCTTATCGCCGATTCCACGGCGCAGTTGGAGCGCTTCGTTGTAGCTCTTCAGTGAGTCGTCAGGCTTGCCGACCAACTGTTGCGCTTGCGCCACGTAATCAAGGGTCTCAGCGATACCACCCTTTCCCCCGAGGCGTCGCTTGATGTCGAGCGCCTGTTGGTAGTTCCGCAAAGCATCTTCCAGCTTGTTCAACGACTGATAGGCGTAGCCGACGGCATCGAGAATCGCAGCCTTTTCTTCGTCGTTACCCAGCTGCACGGCCATGGTCAGCGCGCGATTCAGATCGTCCAGGGCGCCTTGAGAATTGTTGCGCTTGACTTCAAGCCATCCAATTCGCAGCAGGATGTCGACATTCTTGGGATCGCGGGCGAGCAGCTTGTCGTAGTAAGCGCGCCCTTTGTCAAAGATGCTGGATTCTTCGCAAGCTCTCGCCAGAGCATATTGAATGTCGAAGTCGTCAGGCAAAATCTTATCCAGGTTTTCGTAAGATGAGATCGCCTTGGCGTAATCCCTTGTCACCCACGCATCGTGCGCCTGGATCAGGAGCTTTTCCTGGGGAGAAACTTTGTCGATGAGGTCCAAGGCTTTGCGGGAGGATTCCTGGGCCTTATCGCCATAATCGAGCGCGGCGTAGGTTACCCCCAGTTTGGAATACGCTAAGGCAAAATTAGGATCTTCCTTCGTGGCAACTTCAAACTGTTTCACTGCGTCCAGGTTTTTCCCCTGACGCGCCAGCTGCAGCCCTTCGCTGTAATAGCGCAAGGCCTGGATTGACTGAGACGAAGGCTTGAGGGACTTCGCCTGAAGTTCCTTGATGGTCTCAGGGGGCAACGCCAGGCTCTTTTGGACGGACTCCGCTAACTGCTGAAGTGCCTTGGGCAAGTCTTTCTCGCTGGCCGCTTCGGCTTTCAACGCAAAATTGCGCTGGCGCTTGAGATCCTGAAGCGTAGCATCAATGCGAATCTGGTCTCCAAGCTTGATGTACTGCCCCCAGAGCAGGCGGTCAGCACTGGTAAATTCCGCCACTCGGCGAAGCGTGTCAGGATCTAGGGTGGCATCGGGTGCTACCCGCAGATCGTGCAAGATCTGGTTGACGCGGCCGGAGGGAACCGTTCGCAGATCAGCGGACTCGCCCATGTCGGTTCCCAGCATCTCGGGCACTGTCGTTCCGAGCCAGTTGAGTGAACTGTCGCCCGACGCATTGCGAAATGGCAGAATGGCCAGTGAAACCACTGGGCCAGACGGCGCCTTTGCGCTGGGCCTGAACAAGGCATCTCGGAACACGAACCCTACAATCGCGAGCACCAGGGCCGCAGCGATTCCGCCGATCCAGTGCCAGGGAATGGTCTGGCCCCAAGGCCGTGAGCTGGTATGGAAATTCAGCGTCGCGGCCGCGCGGCCGCCCTGCCAGGCGTCGAGATCGGCCAGAATTTCCGCCGTGTTCTGGTAGCGCAGCTTCAGGTCGGGCTCCATGCATTTGCCGACAATGTTGCTGAGCGGCTTGGGAATGGAACCGTCGTGGCTCGACACCGGCGCCGCCCTTTCCTGGGTGCGCTTGAGCAGGCTGGCCACCACGCTGTCGGCCTTGTACGGCATCTTGCCGGTCAGCATTTCATAAAAGATCAGCCCCAGAGCGAATACGTCGGAACGCTGGTCCAGATCCTTGCCCAGCGCCTGTTCCGGGGACATGTAGTCCATGGTGCCGACCAGGGCGCCGGTCTGGGTCATGCCGTCGCCTTCGAGGGTGCGGGCCAGACCGAAATCCATCACCAGAATCCGGCCGGTCTTGTCGCGCATGATGTTTTGCGGCTTCAGGTCGCGGTGAATGATGCCTGCGCTGTGCGCAGCTTCCAGGGCGCGGCAGGTTTGTTGCATGATTTCGACCGCTTCCTCGGGACCAAGCTTGCCCTTCTTCTGCATCAGGCCGCGCAAGTCCTCACCCTCGACGTATTCCATGGTGATGAACTTCATGCCGTCGGCTTCACTAAGGTCGTAGATCCGGATGACGTTCTTGTGAGTTACCTGGGTGGCCAGAAGCAGTTCCTGTTTGAAGCGGTCAATGATGGACTGGTTGGTCGCTAGATCGGGGCGGATGACCTTCAGCGCGACCATGCGATTCAGTTCGATGTCGCGCGCCTTGTAGACCGCACCCATCCCACCTTCGCCGAGGATTTGCAGGACTTCATAACGCTGTCCCAGCAGCTGACCTGGTTCCAGCATCGCCGGGCTGGCTTGGGCTCGCGGCTTCCATGGCGCCGGCTTTCCAGGAAGCGGACTGACGCCCTCGACCATGGTCGGAGAATCGGGGCCGGGAGTGTCCACCATGGTTGGAGAATCCGAGGAATTGGTCGGAATATCCACCATCGTCGGAGAATCGGAGGAGGGAACGGGCGTGCTGGAGCCTGGAATATCGATCAGCGTCGGCGAATCCGAAGGCGGAGCAGCGCCGGGAGAAGAGCTGTCACCCTTGGACGGCGTGCGCAGTGCCGGACCACCTTCGCCAGCGTCTGAAGGCTTTCCATCAAAACGGCCTCGGGAGGACTCTTCCATGGTGATCTCGGGCAATGACCCTGGGGGCGGCGACCGGGAATGGAAGCTCCAAAGGGCAACCCGGGCTTGCACACACGAACCCCAGACGCGGTACCAGTGGGGGCAGAGGCCCGCGAGTTGACCAGTATATAACGTAGTCTCACCAGTGTCAGCCGTCGTCACTGAGAAGTGAACATGCCGCAAGTAACTGTGGAAATGGGGGCGGGCGTCCCGTCACGCACTGGCCTGCCCGTCCTCCATCCACCCAAGCATCCGCTCTTGGCCGGAGGTGTATATCATGGGAAGCCAGCGCCCATGCGAAGCATCGCCGTCATCCCCGCCCGTCTCGCCTCCTCCCGGCTGCCGCGCAAAGCGCTGCGCGAGATTGCCGGAAAACTGCTGATTGGCCGGGTCTACGAGGCAGTCCGCGGCTCGCGACTTGCTCGACGACGTCATCATCGCCACTGATTCCAATGAAATCATGGAAGCCTGCCAGCGTCACGGCTGGAAGGCGCAGATGACCTCGGCCGCTCACCACAGCGGCACCGAACGGGTGCACGAAATATCGCAATCCGTTGCGGCCGACGTTTACCTGAACGTCCAGGGCGATGAACCCATGACGCGGGCGGAGCACATCGCCGGCTTGATCGAGCGTGATGCAAAACCCGGCGGTGCAGGTAGGAACGCTGATGACTCCGGCCGCACCCGCCGACATCGACAATCCGAGCGCGGTCAAAGTGGTCACAGATTCCGCCGGACGAGCTCTCTATTTTTCCCGCGCCACCATCCCATGCGATCGCGACGGCGCCGGATCGAAGTATTTCAAACACCTTGGCTTCTACGCCTATCGCAAGCCGGCGCTGGATCGCTTCGTCGCGCTTCCCGAATCTTCTCTCGAACGCAGCGAGCGCTTGGAACAGTTGCGCTTCCTGGAGAACGGAATCCCGATTCACGTCGCCGCGACCCCGTACGACACCATCGGCGTGGACACAGAAGAGGATTTGCGGCGAGTGGAAGAAATCCTCGTTTCACGCCGTTAGTCTTCACCCATCCATGTTTTCAGAATCGATCCGGCCGGTGGCGCATGGCTTTGTGAATCTTCTTCCACTTTTCCTTGACCTCGCGCGCTACCTCAGGATCCATCTTGCGCTCCTGAAAGTGCAGCTCCGCCAGCAATTTTCGATAGCTCTGCAGCCGCGCCAACGACAGCTCACCTTGCCGGACAGCGGTCTCGATGGCGCACCCCGGCTCGCCCTGATGCCCACAGTCCCGAAATTTACAGCCCTGAGAAAGCGCGCCGATATCCTGAAACACCTGCGCAGCCCCTCCCTCATGGTCCAGGAGTTGGAGTTCTCGCATTCCCGGCGTATCAATCAGCATGCCTTCGTCGCCCAGGAAAATCATCTGCCGCGACGTAGTAGTGTGCTGCCCGCGGTCATCGTGTTCACGAACCGGTTGCACGCGAAGGGATGCGTCGGCGAAGCGATTGATGATCGTCGACTTCCCCACACCGGACGAGCCCACAAACGCAGCCGTAGTTCCGCGCGCCAGATACGATCGCACAGAGTCGAGGCCAGTCTTCTCCAGCGCACTCAGCAAGTGCACCTTAGTTCCCAGAGCAATACCCTCTACCTCCGTGACGCGCTCGGTGGCGTCCGGGCAGAGGTCCGCTTTATTGAGCAGAACCACCGGCCGTGCGCCACTGTCCCATACGATGGTCAGATAGCGCTCGATGCGGCGCAGATTGAACTCGCGATTGAGCGCGCTCACCACAAACACGGTGTCGAGGTTAGTGGCGACGATTTGTTCGGTCGTCTCGCGACCCGCAACTTTACGGGCTAGCTTGGTTCTGCGCGGGAGGACGTGCTCGATTCGTGCCCGTCCCTGTTCCGGACGTGCGATGATCGCGACCCAGTCTCCTACGGCAGGAAAGTCTTCCCGGCTGGCGGCTTGATATAGAAGCTTGCCCGCAGCTTCTGCCAGATACTCCGCGTGTGCTGACCTCACCCGGTAGTGTCCCTTGAATTCCTCGACGACTCGGGCTGGCGTGAGTCCGGTCTCCCCAAACTCCTCAAAATGACTTTCGAAAAACGAATTCCAACCCAGGTTTCTTAGTTGCGCTCTGACTTCCATGGCGGAAACTCCTTGCTTCCAGGACTGCGTCGAACGGTCCTGTGGCTCGCGGTGCACGCAATCGGGGACTCAGCGCCGTCGAATGCGACGGCAGGCCGAATCCAAGACGCAGCGATGGGACGGAAGAGAGGACTGGATCCGCGCCTTCAGGAATTCAGGAGCGCCGGAGTTGCAGCTGGACGCTACCTAGAAAGACAAGGCAGAGGCAGGCCTGTGCTTCCGCGTAGACATGGCAGACATAGGCGCCTCCTGAGATGATTTGATCCCGGCCGCAAACCGGGACAGAAATCAAGATACGGTGGGTCAGGAAGCTCGTCAAGCCTGAATGTGGGCGCGAGCGGCCAGACTCGTGGCGCCAGCGCTACGAACGACGTCGGGACGCCGCCCTCGGCTGTCCCCGCCTGGTCTGTGATGATTGCAAAAGCGCACGAGCTGGACGCTCGCGCCTACATTTTTAGGATTGGAAGTTGCGGGCCGCGGCCACGCGCCGCGAGATTGCCGGATGCGAATGAAAAAACCATTCCACCCACGGAGCAGGGGAACGTTCCGCCAGATTCTGCTCCGCCAGTTTGTTCATGGCAGAAATAAAAGGCTGGACCGTGGGAATGGATCGGAAAGCGTAGCGGTCTGCCTGGCGCTCGTTGAAACGAGAGTAAGCGTTGAGCACCGGCAGCACCAGCAGGGAAAGAGTGGTCGCGACCAGCATCAGTAGTGGAAGGTTCGCAAAATCGGACAGGGTCTCGAACATGTGCTGCCGGTCCACCGCGTAGTGCAAGACCCAGTTGGCTGCCGCAGAATCCGACAAATGTGATCCCCGCCTGCACCAGGATGCTTTTGAAAATGTGCCGGTGCACGTGGTGGCCAAGTTCGTGGGCCAGTACAGCTTCGATTTCATCGGTGGAATAATTCGCCAGCAGCGTGTCGGCGAGAATGATGCGGCGCGTGTTGCCCAGTCCGGTAAGCGCTGCATTCGCTTTCTTGCTTTTTTCGGAAAGCTTCCACTGGTAGACGCCGCGGACCCGGGTTCCTGCACGCTCACCCAACTTCACCAGCCGCTCTTTCAATTCCTCATTTTCTAGCGGGGCGAATTTGTAGAAAATCGGAAACAGGACCACCGGAGCCAGTTGCGCCAGCAGCACGAACAGTCCCAGGAACGCCGCCCAGGCAATCAGCCACCAGTGCTGCGGCGCCTCGCGCATGATGAAGTACAGCAACTCGGCCACGATCGCGGCCAGGACCAGGCCCACCAGAAAGCCTTTGCTCTCATCCCAGATCCAGGCGCGCAGGCGCATGTTGGAAAGTTGATAGCGATGCTCGAGACGAAAACTGTAGTAGTCCAGGCCCAGCCCGAGAACTTTGGCCACCACCATGAGCATCAGCACGTAGAGAAACAAGGCCAGGCTGTAGTGCTGAAAGGTGGCTTCGTAGGCGATATCGCGAAGAGCGCCGCTCCACCCGGTGACCAGCAGCGCAACCATCAGGGCCAGGCCGAGGAGAAAGTCGGCAACGCCAAGCCAACGCCGGATGCGGTTGTAACGCCGCGCCTGAGGCGAGTCGGTAGGGATCGGGACGGTAGCGGCGGCTGAGACCATTGTTGCCTGACCAATTATCGTATCGCCGAAAACGAAATGCGAGACCCGGAAGGCCAATGGTTATACGTGTCTTCCGCGTCTTCCTGATTGCAAAGGCGACGGTCGTCCCAGGCGGTAATCGTCCCGTGACGACGACCTTTCCCTAGGAAGCGCCTCTGACAAATGCCTCGGCGACGGAGAGAATGTCGCTCACCAGCTCGGGCGACGCCGCTTCGGAATAGACGCGCAGCAGCGGCTCGGTGCCGGACATCCGAAACAGCACCCAGGGCACGGCTCCGTTGCCGTTAGTCGGGGCGTCCAGGAAGAACTTTACTCCGTCGAGCCCTTCCTTCTTTTTGATGGAATACCGGCCAAGATGGTTGGTCTGGTCGGACCTGGCCCGCTGGATCGCGCTTTGCTTCATCTCTTCCGTGATGTGCAGATCGCGGCGTCCGTAGTAGTGCGGCCCGTACTCGCGCTGCAGATCGGCCACCAGTTGCCCCAGTGGCTTGCGCTCCTCGGCCATCACGTTGGCCAGCAGCAGGCAGTTGAGAGTGCCGTCGCGCTCCGGCAGATAGCGGGAATATCCGATTCCGCCGGATTCCTCGCCACCCACCACAATTTCGTGTTCCATCATGAGGTCGGCAATGTACTTGAATCCGATGGGACACTCGATCAGCTTGCGTCCGTACTTGGCGGCGATACGGTCCACCATGCCGGTGGTGTTGAAGGCCCGCACCACGTCTCCCGGCCACTTCTTTCGCTCCAGAATCCAGCGCAAGAGGACGGCGAAGCACTTGTGCGAATCGACGAAGCTGCCATCTTCGGCAATGGCGCCGATGCGGTCGGCGTCGCCGTCTACGGCCAGTCCGGCATGGCAACCTTCCTTCAGCTACCGTCTGGCGCAGCATTTCTATGTGCGGCTCGATGGGCTCCGGATTGATTCCGGGAAACAACGGATTCAACTCCTGGCGGATGGCGACGTAGTGGATGCCGCGATTCTGGAAGATTCCGGTCAGCACGCCGCGTCCCGAACCGTACATCGAGTCCACCGCGAACCTGAAGTTCGCCTTGGCGATGAGATCAAGGTCGGCGAACCGGCTGATGGCTTCCATGTAGGCCGGCTTCAGATCGACTTCCTTGATCGAAGCCGCCTGGCCTTTGGGCATCGAGCCCGCGCCGACTTCTTCCTCAATCACCTTCATGATGGCGGGCGTGGCCGACCCGCCAAACTTGGCTTTGAACTTCACGCCATTCCAGTTCCAGGGATTGTGACTGGAGGTGACCACCACTCCGCCGGCAGCGCCCTGGCTCTTTACCGCCAACGAAATCGCCGGCGTGGGGGTGGAGTCTGATGTGATCTGCGACTGGAATGCCCGCGCCGGCAATGACCTCAGCCGCGAGCCGGGCCGCCTGCTGCGAGAGAAAACGCGTGTCATAGCCGACAACAACGCCGCGAGCCGCATCTTCATGACGCAGAACGTAGGCCGCAATCCCGCCCGCCACACGACGAACGTTCTCAAATGTAAAATCGTCGGCAATAATGCCGCGCCAGCCGTCGGTGCCAAATTTGATATCAGTCATTGGTCGTTCAGTCGTCGGTCGTCAGCCTAAAACGTTGGTTTTGCTGACGACCAACGACCAACGACCAACGACTGCTACACCAGATTTCGCAGCTTCTTCTCGTCCAGATACTTCACCACTTTCCCGACATCCTGGGCCTGGTCGCGAGTGGTGATCAGCAGAGCGTCTTCTGTCTCCACCACTACCAGATTGTTTACGCCGAGGGCCGCGACAAATTTTCCCGGCGCGTGAATGTAATTTCCCTGCGCGTTGAGCGTGAACCATCCTTCCCCGGCGATCAGGTTGTCATCTTTGGGCTGGCTCTTGCTTACGTGATGCTCATGCAGCGCGGTCCACGAACCCAGGTCATTCCATCCGAAATCGGCGGGAAGGCAGATGATGTTGGAGTTCTGTTCTCCCTTGCCGGAGCGAGGTTCGAGCACGGCATAGTCGATGCTGATGTTTTCGCACTTCGGATAGAGCCGGGCAAACGTTGCGGCAAATTTCCGCGTACCGAACGTGGCTGCAATCTGCTGCAGCAGCGCTGCGGTCTTCGGCAGGTGTTCGAGCAGCGCATTGGCCAGGGTACGTGCGCTCCACAGAAACATGCCGCTGTTCCAGAAATAGTTTCCCGCCTTCACGAACTCGGCGGCGCGCGCCGCATCGGGCTTTTCCGTGAAGCGGCGCACGCGAAGCGCATCGCTCCCGAACGACGCATCCAGCTTCGATGTAGCCGTAGCCGGTCTCCGCGCGCGTGGGACGGATGCCCAGCACCACAATATTTTCTCCCGCGGCGGCAATCTCGATCCCGCGCTTCAGCACATCGCGATACCGTTTTTCGTCGCCGATCACGTGGTCGGAGGGGAACAGGCCGATCACCGCATCGGGATCGATGTTCATCAGAATGAACGCAGCCAGACCAATGGCTGGCGCGGTGTTGCGCCCCACCGGTTCGGCCAGAATCTGTTCCCGGCCAAGCCGCGGAAGCTGGCGCACGATCTCACGCCGCAAATGCTCGTTGGTGATGACCCAGAAACGCGCCGGCGAGGCCAGCGGCAACAGCCGCGCCACGGTCTGCTGGATCATGGTCTGCTTGCCATCGAGCGCCAGCAGTTGCTTGGCGCGACGCTGCCGGCTCAACGGCCAGAAGCGGGTGCCGCGACCGCCGGCGAGAATCACGGGATGGAAATTTGTCTTAGCCACAGTACGAATTCAGATTTCAGATTTAGATTCAGATTGAAACTCCAATCTGCAATCTGAAATCTCAATCTGAAATCTCTCTACATTCTCGTTTCGGGCTCCGGCACCGATGCGCCGGGTACCGATGCCTTGAGAAACTCCACCGACCACTGCGGACGCACCTGAAATTCGCCGACCGCCGCGGGCACGACCACGGCATCGCCTCTGGCCAGCGTAACCGGATTGGCTCCGGGAGCTTCGACAATTCCGCAGCCTTCCACCGCCACCAGAATCTGGACCGAATGCTTCCCGCTTCCGTCTTCGGTTTTGAAGGAGGTTTTGAAAGACTGCGGCTCTTTGAGTTCAAACATGTCCACCACGAAGTACGGTGCCGAAATCAAGGGCGCGCGACGATTCGCTCCGCCATTCAGGTTCGAAGGCGCAGGACGAACCACTTTCCCCGATCCAGTCTTCTCCTTGATGACGGCCAGCCCTTCCTTCAGATGCAACTCACGCGGGCGTCCATAATCGTAGAGCCGATACGTCGTGTCCGACTGCTGCTGGGTTTCCAGCATGATCGATCCCGGACCCAGCGTGTGCACCGTCCCGCCAGTCACGTAAATCATTTCGCCCGCGTAGACGTTGATCCAGTTCAGCAGTTCCTCGGCGCGTTTTTGTTCAATGGAAAGCGCGAATTGTTCGCGCGTGACGCCAGGCTTGAGGCCCAGCGCAATCTGTGCGCCGGGCCGGGCGTGTGCGACGTACCAGCATTCGGTCTTCCCGCAAGGCATGTCCCACACGACGCGCCGCCTCGTCATCCGGGTGCACTTGCACGGAAAGCTTTTCGTGAGGAAAGAGAAATTTCAGAAGCAGCGGGAAACGCTTGGAATCGGCGGCCGCGTCGCCCACCAGTTCGCGGCCATACTTCAAACTCAAATCAGCCAGCGACTGTCCACTCAAAGGACCGTTCGCTACCTTGCCGGCGTCGCCGGTCAGCCAGGCTTCGCCGATCTTCTCCTCGAACTTGTGGTTGGGATAAATCGGCGAAAGATCAAGCGTGCCCCAGGGCCGCGGGTCGAAGGCCGGCTGCATCGAAAATGGATAGAGAGCACTCACGCGATATGCATGCGGAATCACAACTCAGGCATACGCCCGAGGATCTTCTGTGCAGGCGACCGCCTTACAAGGCCGCGAGGAACTTGCGCATGCGCTCCAGTCCGCGATCCAGTTCGGTTACCGTTGTGGCGTAAGAAACCCGAATATGTTCGCGAGTGCCGAAGCCTTCGCCGGGGACCGTCGCCACATGCGCCTCGCGCAACAGTCGGCCGGCCACATCGGAAGCCGATTTAATGCCGCCACGCCCGATGAACGACGAAATATTGGGATAGGCATAGAACGCGCCTTCGGGCAGCGTGCATTGCACGCCCGGAATCGAACGCAGCCCCTTGACCACGTGGTCGCGCAGCTTGATGTATTCGAGACGCATATCTTCCACGCACTGCTGCGGACCGTTCAAAGCCGCCACCGCTGCCTTCTGCACGATGGAAGTCGGATTCGAAGTGGACTGGCTCTGCAGCTTCTGCATGGCCGCGATCACCGCAGCCGGCCCCAGCGCATAGCCCAGCCGCCATCCCGTCATGGCGTAAGTCTTCGACAGCGAGCCGATGATGAGCATGCGCTCGCGGTACTCGCGCAGCGATCCCACGGAGAACTGTTCGCCGGTGTAGTTCAGATACACGTAGCACTCATCGGACAGCACCCAGATGCCGCGCTCCGCCGCCAGTTGCACCACTGCCTTCAAATCCTTCGGCGACATGACTGCACCCGAAGGATTCGACGGCGAATTCAGAATAATCATCTTGGTGCGCGGAGTCACCAGGCGCTCGATCATCTCCGCCGTCACCCGGAAGCCCTGGCTCTCGTCGGCTTGCAGCAGCACGCAATTTCCACCGGCGTAGCGCACGATGTCCTTGAACGACACCCAGTACGGTACCGGCAGAATGACTTCGTCGCCATGATCGACCAGCACCTGAATGGCGTTGAACAAGGCGTGCTTGCCGCCAACGGAAGCCATGGATTCTTCGCGGCGGTAGTCGGACTCGAAATCAGCCGCGTGGCGATGCACGATGGCATCGCGCAGTTCGAGCGTTCCACCCACTGCCGTGTACTTCGAAAAATTATTCTGGATGGCGGCGATGGCGGCATCCTTGACGTGCTGCGGCGTGGAAAAATGCGGCTCGCCCGCGCCGAAATCCACGACGTCAATGCCTTGCTGGCGCAGCTTGTCGGCTTCGGCAACCACCGCCATGGTGGCAGATGGTTCGATGCGGTTGATTCGTTCCGTAAGTTTGAGAGCTGGGGTCGCTTCGGTCACTGGAGTCATGCTCGTTTTCCTGTTCTTGTCTTTCTTGCGTCCTTTAGTTTGACCGCCGGATCGAGTTTTTCCCGCAGCCGGCGTTCCACCATCTCCGGCACCAGATCCTGGATCGATCCGCCGAGTTTTGCCACTTCGCGTACCAGCCGGGAACTCAGGTAAGAGTACTGTTCCGCCGGCATCATGAAAACCGTTTCCAGGTCGGGCTGCAGCTTGCGGTTCATCATGGCCATCTGCAGCTCGTATTCATAATCGCTGAGCGCCCGAATTCCGCGCAACACGGCGCTGGCCTTGACCCGGGCCGCGTAGTCCACAGTCAGGCCGTCGAAGACGTCCACCTGAACGTTCTTGAAGTCGGCGGTCAACGCTTCCAGCATGGCGCGGCGTTCGCCCAGGCTGAACAGCGGGTTCTTGTCCGGATTGCGCAGGATCGCCACGATCAGCTCGTCGAAAATCTTGCTGCCGCGTTCAATCAAATCCAGGTGCCCGTTGGTCGGCGGATCAAACGAGCCGGGATAGATGGCAATGACCTTCTTCAAGAGTCCTCAATTTTCCTGACGGACAACAGGCAGGCAAGGGTTAAAGAAGATTCTATGCGGCAGGGCTGAGAGATGGCAATTCTTTTACCCAAAAGGCTTGTCATCCGAGCGCCGCTCGAGCCGCGCTTGCACGGTGAGAGCAAGCCGAGGGACCTTGTGTTGTGCTGGGCAGCGAAAGGGTAATGGCGCAGGCAATAACACAAGGTCCGCGCCGATCTTCCGCCCGCTTCGCGCGACGAAGGATTGCTCGGGATGACAGAGCTTACTTAGCGCCGGGCAGCCGGCACCTTGGCAGCTTCCGGCACCGCGCTGGGCATGGTGGTGACGCGAGCACCCGTTCCCTGAGGAGCGCCCGCGGCGGCGGTTTGCGCTTGCGGCACAGCAGCCACAGGTTGCGCAGACGCCACGGCCAATCCCAGATGCTTGCGCACTTCAGCTTCCAGCTTGGCGAAGGTCTCGGCGTTGTCTTTCAGGAACTGGCGTGCGTTCTCGCGACCCTGGCCGATGCGCTCACCCTTGTAGCTGTACCAGGCGCCGGATTTCTCCAGCAGATTGTTGTTCACCGCCAGATCGAGCAGATCGCCTTCGCGCGAAATGCCTTCGCCGTACAGGATGTCGAACTCGGCTTCGCGGAAAGGCGCGGCCACTTTGTTCTTCACCACTTTGACTTTGGTGCGTGAGCCGATCATCACGTCACCTTCTTTAATCGCCGCAATGCGGCGAATATCCACGCGCACCGAGGAATAGAACTTCAGGGCGCGGCCGCCGGTGGTGGTTTCCGGATTGCCGAACATCACTCCGATTTTTTCGCGAATCTGGTTGATGAATATGAGGCAGGTGCGCGATTTGGAAACCGTTCCGGTCAATTTGCGCAGCGCCTGCGACATCAGCCGTGCCTGCAGGCCCATGTGGCTGTCGCCCATTTCGCCATCGAGTTCGGCCTTGGGGACGAGTGCGGCAACCGAATCCACAACCAGCACGTCAATTGCGCCGGAACGCACCAGCGCCTCGGTGATCTCGAGCGCCTGCTCTCCGTAGTCGGGCTGGGAGACCAGCAGGTTGTCCACATCCACTCCAAGCTTCTTGGCATAGGCGGGATCGAGCGCGTGCTCGGCGTCGACAAAGGCCGCCATGCCACCGGTTTTTTGTGCCTGCGCCACGACTTGCAGCGCGATGGTGGTCTTACCGGAAGACTCCGGTCCGAAGATCTCGACCACCCGCCCGCGCGGAAAGCCGCCCACGCCCAGCGCCGCGTCGAAAGAAATGGCGCCTGTGGGAATCACGGCGATGGGCACGATTTCCTTCGAGCCCAGCCGCATGATGGAGCCTTTGCCAAATTGCTTTTCGATTTGCGCGAAGGCCAAATCGATTGCTTTTCCCCGTTCGTCAGCCATAGCCATAAGAGTGCGGCTCCTTTTCAGTTATGAAAAATTGTAGAAGGTGTCGAAGGGCGGATTATACACCGGGCCTCGAAGCGAATAAAAAGCGAATTTATGTCGAGCTAAGTGGAAAAGTCCCACAACAGCACCACAAGAGAGAACAGGACAGGACTACGCGCGAGCCCCGGTTGCCGTCTTAATTGTGCCTTCTTAAGGTGTCTTGGACTCACGGCTCGGCGTAACGCACCTCGAATGACGCCTTCGGCCTCAGGCGGGACGCCGCTCCCTCTCCTTATTCGTGATAGGCAATACTTCAGGGGCCTGACGGCGGGCCGCGCTTCTCACCGGATTCTCGGGTGCCGGCAAGAAAACCGGCCGGTAGTGTCGGCGGAAGCAGACGTGACATCTGACAAGTCGCAGCAACAACAGGAAATGCAGCATCTGCCACAGATTGGTGGAAGACGAAGCATAGATCTTAGAACATCCGCAATGCGGACAATTTCTTAAGCTGATTTTTCGCATTTTTTTACTGGGACGAATTACGGCACCGCTGTCGAGTTTGATGCCGTTGTCGAGCCCTGCGGTTTCGATCTGCTGAGGAATTTCAGGCTCTACGGAATTTACTGTATTGCGATTTGGGGAATCCCCGTGCAAAAGTCAAATAATCGGGAGAGTTTTCATGGCACACCTGACATTGCAGGAAGTTGTCGACAGAATTAACCAGATCTATTCTTCCGTGGAAAACCGGCGGGCCCACGATGATCCTGCCAGAGACCTGAAGCATCGTCCTGAGTTCTACATCCCTCGCATTACCCGGCGTTTAGCCAGGTTCATCTTCAGTACTTGAGCCGCATTGCCTGCGCACAACGCGCAATCGTAAACAGGCATCTCATCCGCGACGAGCACAGCAGCTCCGGGGGGAGAGGCTGGTTCTGACGGGCGCTCCGAACTTAACCGAGTCCGGAGCGCGATCTTTTATCTGGCCTCGAATTTTCTTGCGCAGTCTCTCAAAGGTACTGCAACGTTGCGTATTCCGCCATAGCTTGGGGGATGTTGGGGTCTGCGGCCTTCGACAGCGTCAGGAAGTCTTTATAAGCGGCGAGCGCTCGGCCCCGGCTAACATCCGCCTCGGTTCTCTGCGAAGTCTTCGTTTCGAGGACATCCGCACGCGACACTCCCAGACGCGCCTGCGGGTCGCGGGCCACCTCTTGGGGCAGGAATTTGAGTGCCACAAAATGTTGCAGCCGGATGTCTTCCGCCTTGTAAACACGCCCATGCCGCCGCACCCAAGCTTCTCGATGACGCGATAGTGAGAGATCGTTCGGCCAATCATGCTTCAGACTTCAGACATCAGGCTTCAGCCACCACGGGAGTCGAGAAAATGTTAGGCACGATGTAAGGGCAAGTCAACGAAGGTCGGGAGGGCGGGGCTAACCCGCTCGCCCAAGGTGGTTGCAACGGACTATTGCAAGAATCTCCGCCGCCGCTGGCCAGCATCGGGACTGGGAACAGTCGTAACTCCCTGTAAATCAGACGCCGTCCAATCGCGGTCCATGAAACTCTAAATTTTTCTGTGCCGAGCGCCCGCTAGTCGTAGTAACATGCGCCGCATTGGGGCTGCTTCGGCGGCCCGGGACGCCATGCCGCGTCCGGTTCCACCTTGTTCGTGGAGGTTCCATGCAGAATCGAGTCCTGGGGAATTCGGCCACTACCAACTCACAAGCTGCCACCCCGCGCCACGAAGGGCGCCATGTTTGGGTGCTGACCGCGTACGCGGTTTCAGGCCTGGCCCTGTTTGGCGTGCTGATCTACTACGTATCGGCTTACATCGCGCAATAGACAACATCGGGCTTGCTGGCTTCGCGGCGTACTCGGCGTCGGATGGTTACGTCATCCACTTCGCGGGTAAGTTCTGTTCCGAATTGATTGCCAAGCTTTTATTCCCGGAACTTGCCCTCCCGGGCTCCGTTCTGAGATTCGCCTTTTGCCCGACACTCCAATTTGCTCACCGCGACCATGCTACAATCGCGGCTTGCCCGGTGAGCGACACTTGGCAAATCCCCACTTAACTGAGACGTACTGACTCCCGTGGCCCATGATCCCTCGAAGACCGCCGTCACCTACGCTGATGCGGGTGTGGACATTGACCGCGCGAATCGCACCAAAAAGCGGATCAAGTATCTCGCCCATAAGACTTTCACCCGCAGCGTGCTGAGCGAAATTGGCGGCTTTGGCGGCCTGTTTGCCGTGGACAAGGCGAAGTGGGTGGACCCGATCCTGGTCTCCAGCGTGGACGGCGTGGGCACCAAGCTGAAAGTCGCCTTCGAGATGGACGTCCACCACACCATCGGAGCCGACCTGGTCAATCACTGCGTCAACGACATTGCAGTGCAGGGCGCCACTCCGCTCTTCTTCATGGACTACCTGGCCACCGGCAGGATTGAGCCCGAAATTACCGAGAAGGTCATCGAAGGCCTGGCGGAGGCTTGCAAGCACAACGGCTGCGCCCTGATCGGCGGAGAAACTGCCGAGATGCCGGGCTTTTATCCGGACGGCGAATACGATCTGGCCGGCTTCATTGTGGGCGCGGTCGAGCGCGAGCGCATCATCTCTGGTAAGACAGTTGAAGTCGGCGACGTGATCTTAGGCTTAGCCTCAAACGGATTGCACACCAACGGCTACGCCCTCGCCCGCAAACTGCTCTTCGAAGTCGGCAAATACACCCTGGATTCCTACGTGAATGAACTCAAGGGAAAGGTCGGCAACGAACTGCTGCGCACGCACAAGAGCTACTGGCCGGCGATCAAGCGCCTGGTGGATGGTGAATGCGTCTCCGCCATGGCCCACATCACGGGCGGCGGAATTACGGAAAATCTGCCGCGCGTCCTGCCTCGCGGCGTGGCTGCCGTCATCGAGATGGGCTCCTGGCAAATCCCGCCGATCTTCGAGCACCTGCAACAGCTCGGAAACGTCCCCCAGGACGAAATGCTCCGCACCTTCAACATGGGACTGGGAATGCTGCTGGTCGTCCCGTCGAAAAAATTCAAGAAAGCTCAGACAGTCCTCGAGCGCGCGGGAGAAAAAGCCTTCACCGTCGGCCGGATTGTGAAGGGCGACCGCAAAGTGATGTACACCTGATTCGGCAGCTCGGAGCGGAGCTCCCTCTTTGTGTGGTCGCGGGCGACTCGCCCGCGGCTTTTGACTTTGAGTGGAGGCCATTGCGGGCGGGTCGCCCGGGACCGCACAATCTCTGCAACTATTGATGCAAAGGCTTCGGCGGCGCCCACGCAATCAGGGCGACTCCCACAATGACCAGGGCCGGAACATCGCCGAGCAGATGCCTGTGCTCGGCGGTGTTCTGCACGGCCTGCACCGTCATGATGCAGGCGTGAACCAGGCTCGACCACGCCGTGAAAGCAATGAGGCTGCGATTCTCCGCGGGGCGCCGCGACGCGATCAGCAAGAAGACCCCGAGCGTCGCGTAAACTCCAAGAATCATCTGCTCGTATTCCGGCTGATGCGGCTGCCATCGCCAGCCGCTGGGCCACAAGAACATCATGAGCGGATACACGCCGACCAGAAAAATCAGGCCAACCAGCGTCAGAACGACTTTAAGTGCACGTTCCCTGTTCATGGCACACCTCCGTACGGAATTCGTATTCAAGTAAAGAACACAAATTCAGAATTGGTCGTAGAACTTCAGTGCCATGGCGCCGTGGGTCGCCGCTCCTCCGGAGCGCAGGGCGGCGGCAATCACTGAAGCTTCAGCGATTTCGTCGCGCGTCGCGCCCACCGCTTTCGCGCCTTTCACGTGCCCCTCGATGCAGTAGGGACATTGGGTCGTGAAGGCAACCCCCAACGCGATCAGCTCGCGAAATTTTCTCGGAATGGCGCCGTCTTCACGGCGAACAATGTCATCCAAGCCGAGCCAGGCCTTGAATTCCGTGGGGGCGAGTTTCCCCATCTCCTTGAGATACCGCAGATCGCCTAGGTCGTGGTAGTGTTCGCTCACCTTGATCCTCCTATACGTCCATCATTTCTGGAACACGTTGCTTACGACGTACTGAGAGTAGGCTCTGAAAGGGGCTCGAACAAGATGGCGGATATGTGACGAAAACGATCAGGGCAACTACTGGCGATTCGATGCGCGTTCAATCAAGATCGAGAAAGCAGTTCTCTATCACTACCAGTAAGAATCTTATGCCCGAGTATCGTCCGAGCGATTGCACGCTGGTTCAGGCAACGGACAATGGCGAGAGATTCGGTATCGATTTCGATTAAACCAACGATAGCCCAGCCAAAGTACCGAATTGAAGCCAGGCAAACGGAAGATTGCGTAGAAGGGCCATGCCCACCAGACTCGTCGTGCGACATAGAGGTATGCGTCGGCGCCCGATTCCAGTTTTCCACTCCGAGTCAAGACTCGTATGTCGTCCAACAGATTCTTTTGCGAGATTTGCAAGCTGCCGTCGGCGGAGGCCGACTGCAGGTCTTTAAGGGCAAAACCCCGCCGTCCGACGACTTTCTTCCACAAATGAACCCAACGAAAACAGAACCCACATCCCCCGTCGTAGAGTATCCAGCCCTCGCGAGGGAGAACGGATTCCGATTCATGGTCCGACAATCTCATTGAACCGTTCTACCTGTAAAGACGGTGACCGGCGAGCCATCTGCAACAAACGCACAATCCGGGCGTCGTTGAAGAACTTTTGAGAGTTCGTTCCCGTAAAGGGTGCTGGCCTCCCCTTCAAATCCAGCGTTAGTGGTCGTCCACACTTGCCAGGGGACGTGCGCGACATGGTATTCGAGAGAGCCGCGGGTTCGTTGAGTCGAATAGCCCCAGTAGTGTTCGGCAAGGAACTGTTCCAGGCTCCCTTCCTGAGGATGTGTGGGAAGGCCCACAGTCTGAGCCCAGAGGCGACACCACCGATGGCCAACCTGCCACTGATACTCGGCGGTCTTATTCAGCCCCTCCGTCTCAATGCGATGTCGCATCGGACAGTAGCGATAGTTCTCCTCGTATACGAGACGGGCCATGGTTGCAATGGCATGTCTGGGCACAACTTCGGCAATAAAAACTACGCCTCTTCTATTTTCGCCGCCTTCTCTGCGACGAACGTAGAAGCGCAGGTTTACCTCATCGAAATTCGCGTGAAACGGAACGGGGCAACAGCCGAGTATCTTGGTGCGACAGAATTGAAAACCCACCAGGGTGAGGTAGGTTCGTCCCTTCAATGAATCCAGCGTCGTACCCGCGGGAACGTACCGATTTAAGAGACTGGGATCAACCTCGTAGTTCAACATCACGAGGTCTCGCCACTCAGCAGTAAGAAACACTCGCCTTGATTGAGCCATTTAAGCAAGCTGTAATGCGTAGCATGCCTAATTTATCAGGTGTATGAATCGCCTGACGGCCGTCAATACTCTATTTGCGGAGCAAGTCGCAGTGAGCTGAGCACTTCACGGTCTGCAACTCGATCTCCGCCTTCTTGTGAGAGATCTTGGCCGCGCATGGAACCACCACCAGCGACTGGCGCCCGTCGGCGAGGTTCACCGTGCATCGGCAGCCTCCCATAACCTCGGTGACGGGATCGCTCGAGGACAGGTTAGCGGCGGGAAATGGCTTTGCGGTAATCGTCTGCGGTGGTGCGGTAGCAGGGCAGCATGCTCTTCTTGTCCTCAGTACTCAGCCCCGGAGCGTCCGCCGCGTTGTGCATATCCGGATGGGGATCGGCCTCAGGCCAGGTCATCTGCATCAACGATTCGTCGCAGCTCCGGTCGCGGCTGACCAGAAGCTTGTATATCTTCGAGTTGTCCACGCCATAGTCCGAGAGCCGCCGTTGATACGGAAGATAGACGTACACCAGCTTTACCAGCTCGGTCAGGTTTTTGCGCAGGCGTCGCTCAGCGATGTAGACCTCGTAGTTGGAAAAATAGGTGGAATTGGGCAAAGCCATCGCCAAGCCAATCAGCCGCAGAGGCATCTCTTCAGTAGCGGGTTCGCGCGCCGCTTCGGCCTGTTGCCGCGGGTTGTCAGTTACCGGAGACGGTGGCGGAGGCATAGCGGGATCGCTCTTCATCGCCACCTGGCGTGCGCCGTGATCGGAGCTGCCTCCGCCGGCAGCCGCACCAACCGAGGGGGCCGGCGGCACAGCCTGCAAAGCGTTCCCGACTCCGCCGTTTGAAAGCGAGCTCGAGCGTTGACCTGCGCCGGAATTGCCTGATTCTTGAAGTGACGGCGGGGGCGGCACAGCCTGCACCCCGGCGCTGGACAATGAATTGCCGGAGGCAGCCCGCGAGCCAAGGTGTCCACCCGCCGCAGAGCTGCCTACATTCTGAACCGAAGGCGGGGGCGGCACGACGTTAGATCCGGCGCCGGACAACCATCCAGCTCGCCGACCTGAGGGTGTTTCGGAACGCGGAGCCGTCGGCGGAGGCGGCACAGCCCATGCGATCAGGCTCCCCGTCGTCGACTGGCGCGTTCCCGAAATTGGGTGCTGCTCGCCCACCGGCAACCGAGGCGCGGGTGCTACCACAGCAGTCGTGCCGATGTTGATGTCCCCAACGCTGCGAACCAAAGCCTGGACCAAGGGTGGGGGAGCCACAACGGCCGTAGTGGGTACAGCCACCGCACGCTTCGAGGAAACCATCCCGGGCTCGGGAGTGGGGGCAACGCCGGAAGCTTGCAGCAGACCCAGCCGGCGCGAGGTCGCTTGGCTAATCTCGGGCGGCGGGGCAACGATCGAAGTCGGACCTGGTGTTGGGGCCAATCGCGAAGGAGTGCCGGCGGATGCGAGCGGCATAACCGGAGGCACCACATTCGAAGCCATGATATCGGGTCGCCCCGGCCCCTTCAGCTTGATATCGGGCGCCTTGATGGCTGCCTGGGCGCGCTCGGGCGCTACTCGAATCGAGCCTCGACGCGCGGACTCCGCCGGTTTTCCGGATACCGGGCGAACCCGGGGCGGGCTGCTGCGCAAAGACGGAAACGATCCCTCGGGCTTGTAGTAGGTGAGATGGGTATTTTCGAACATGCTGCGCCGGCGCGGTTGATCTTGCGTAATCCAAACTTGGGAGAGGAGCAACACCAAGGCAACCACAACCAACTGGCCAACCAGTGTTTCCGCGAACCGGTACCAGGGAATGCCGGAGTCGAAAAAGGCTTCGCGCCAAAATGACGCCGACCAAATTGTGGACTCTCCGGGAGACGCAGGGCGTAGCACGTCGGCCAGGTTTCGCAGAAAGACGCGATACGCGGGTTCCAGTTCGACCAGCAGCCTAAGGCGAGGCTGGGAATCGGCGCCCGGCTTCTGGCCGGAAACGCCGGGCGAAAGAGTCACACCTGGAACGCCACCCACGCGGTCCATGGTCGTCCAGTCGTATTCGCACTGGACGCCACAGCGCCGACACACCTGGTAGTAGCGGCCGTCGCCGGCCCGCAAGGGCCAGAAAAACTCGTGGATGCAAACGCCGGGCATAACTAGTCTTTGGGGTCTGGGACAAGGCCCGAAGTGACTATCATCTAGGCGTATCGCGGGATTGGCTAGGTGACTTTAGTTCAAGAGGAACTAAGTATTTTCGACCCGGATGGGAGAATTGAAGAAAATGTGGGGCGGACACTCCTACTCCGCCGCCTTTGAAGTTGATTTTGATCCTGCCTGGATCACCGCTTCAGCAAATCCACTGGCTGCTTCACATCATGCACCCTCAAATACTTCGCCAGCGCGGGGTACTTCTTCGCCACCGCTTCATACATCGCATACGCCGCATTGCGATAGGAAAAATGGCCGGCTGGCCCGGTCCTTAACTCAGAGATGTAAACCACTTCGGCAAAATCCATCTTGAACAGAGTCCGCTTGCGGAACGCGAGAGGAATCGCGTACTGCGAATTTTCCCGCGCCTCGGCTCCGCCCGTCGCAGCCAGTTGTTCAACCGCGCTCGCGGTCCGCTGCATCACCGCATCGTAGTTTTGCCGGACTCCGGCGGCCTCTAGCTCATCCGGGGCGTCGTATCCGTGTTTGGTCGTGAACTCCTGCCCAATCTGAATGCAACGGCGGTGGCGGTGCATGTCGCGGAAGCCGCCGATATCCATCAAAATGTCGAAGCGGAACTGTTGCCCGGCGCAGAACGCCCGCAACATTTCGTCATGGCGGCCACGATTTCGCAGCCCCAGATCGATGATCTCGCGGCGAATCGCTTCGCCCGCCGCCTGCACTGCCTGGCGAATCTGCCGGTAGGAGTAGTGGCTGTGCTCGTAGATCAACGTAGACGCCAGCTCGACCTCGAGCACTTCCTCCTCCAGAAGGTCAACAGTGGGGGCCGGCGCGATCGGCAATTCGCCCATCAACTCGGACGCAACCTGCCTCAGCGCGCGCCGGGTTTCGATTTCGTACCGGTTGGGATCGGCGTATTTCACCAGCGTCGGCGCGACTCGCACTTCCTTGAGCAATTCCTGCTCGGCGCGCGCTCCCAACTCTGGCGAAGTAGCGCGAATCTGCTCGACCAGTTCTCGTAGTGACTCCTGGTTCACGTTGTATGCGGGCGAGGTCGCAGCGCGCTTCAGCAACTCTCCCAATTGCCGGATTTCCTTGTGAGTGTGCGAAAGCAGGTGCGACACCTGGCTCTCGAGCGTGCGCGCATTGACGATCTCTCCCAGCGAAGTGTTGGCTGCCAGCGGCAGCAGGTAGCGGGAGATATCGAAGGCGCGCGCCCGCAACGTGCGCTCATAGGCCTCCTGCTTCATCTCATCGGGTTTGGGCGTGATGCTGGCCAAGTACAAAAATGTGCGATCGGACAACGATTCGTATTTCCCGAACAGGGAATCGACTGTCTCCCGGTACAACTGTGCGGCTGCCGGGTCCTCGCCGAAGTCGGGCGCGTAGTAACCGCTCTTCTTGAAGTCCTGATAACGGGTGGAGCGTTCCTGACCATCCCAGCGCTGCTCGTCAGCGACCGCGATCGCGGCCAGAATAGACAGGCGTTCGATGGCCAGCGCAATGTGCGCCAGGTCGGCAATGGAACGATGGCCGTACTGGAAGTAGAAGGTGTTGAGAAACTTCTCCGCTTTCTGCTGGCTGATCTCGCGCAGCGACTCTTTCATCGAGAGCGCCGAGCGCGAGTACTTGGCCATGGCATAGGCCTGGATCTCAGGCTCGATGCCATACACGGCATAGACCTCGACCGAAGGCGCGTCGCTGGGCGCGGAGTTTGAGCTTTCGGAAACGGGCTTTTCAACGACTTCCGGCATGAGCATCCCTTATCTCAGGTTCGATCTCGGATTCGGCCTGAGATTCGCTGGAGAATTGAAATCTTACTGCAATGCACTAATGATGCGCGCTGAGGAAAAGATTTGCCACCTGCAAAGCCAGATTTGCGGGCACCACATCGTCGCGATTGCAGAGCACGATGATCGTGAGCTTGTCCTCGACGAAACGCTGGATGGTGGTGCGAAAACCTACTGTCTCGCCGTAGTGCCACATGCGCCGATGATCCTGGTATGGATTCAGAAACCAGCCAAAGCCGTACGCGGAAGGCCGGCCATCAGGTTCCTGCACACTGCCATCCGCCACTCTGACCGGAGTGATCGCCGGCTTCATCTCTGCCTCGGTCAACAGCGTGTGATGCATGAGTGCCCGGTCCCACTTGGCTAGATCGTCGAGCGACGAATAGACGCCGCCATCCCCCAATACCGCCGAAGTGGGGCTCTGATCCTGCTCGTGCCAGGCTCCCCCTCACTGAGTGTGGCCATAGGCGCGGTTGGTGACTGTGTTCCTGCTTTTTTCGTAGGCCACGGTCTGCTTCATGTCCAGAGGAGCAAAAATCCGGGCGTGAAGAAAATCACCGAACGGCTGCCCCGAAACTCTTTCCACTACCATGGCCAGCACCGCATAACCGGAATTGCTGTAGTCCCATTTTGTGCCGGGAGGAAATTTCGTGGTCTTCTGCTGCTTCAACAGTTCCAGGACGCCGGCGTCTTTAATCTGGGGGATTTCTTCCGGTGGCGTACCGGGCGGCGGCGCCATCAGGTCTTCGTAGTCCAGCAGCCCGGAGGTGTGGTTCAGAAGGTTGCGAATGCTGATGGATCTCCCGTACTCCGGAAAATCGGGGAAGATATCGGTGAGCCGGTCTTGGTAGTGCAGCTTGCCATCGTGCACCAGCAGCATGACAGCCAGGGCTGTGAATTGTTTGGTACACGACGCCAGACGGAAATTTGTGTGTGCGTCGATTTTGCGGCGGGAATGGAGGTCGGCCACGCCATAGCCACGTTCGAACACTGCCTCTCCGTCTTTGATGACCAGAACCGCGGCACCGGGCGCACGATCAGACTTAAGCACACTAAAGATGTGATCAACTTGTCCTTGCCGGGCCGGACTTTCCGCCATAACAGGGAACGTAGAGAGCCACGCAGATGCTGCCAGCAGCAGCCCGATCCTGGCGCACTTTGCGAGTACTTGGCGTCCTTTGCGGTTAAGATCTTGTGCCGCGAAAGACGCAAAAGGACACCGCAAAGTTCGCATAGGAAGACCCTTCCCGCCGTCAGTCCGTTTCACTTGATCTCCGTCTTACGGGCGAATTCCTGCCGCCGCCATCATGCGACCCGTAACTCCCTTTTCCGCGCGATAGGAGAACAGCAGATCGGTCCGGCATGAAGTGCACAGTGGCGACGCGCTGATGTTTTTAGCCGCCACTCCCGCGTCCCGCAACTGGCGGCGGTTGGCCTCCACCAGGTCGAGGAAAATCTTCTTAGGCAACTCGCTGTGGCCGGGAGCCCGGGCCGTCAGAAACAGCAGTGGATACTTTTCCCGGACCGGATCCGATTCCTCGACTTCACGAAACAGTTTGCTGCCATACTCGAACTGGGACTCAAACTGAGTACGCACTTCGGGACCAACGCTGTAGCAACAGCTGTGAACGCCGGGGCCAATCGCCGCCCTCAGATCACCGGGCCGAGTACCGAACCAGCGCCGCATCTCGCCCACGCCTTTTTCCACGATACGTTTTACCGTCCCCCGCCAGCCCGCATGGAAGACTCCGACCGCGCGGCGTTTTGCGTCCACCAGGATGACCGGCAGGCAGTCTGCGGTCAGAATTGCGAGCAACAGGCCCGGAGTTCGGGTGATCAGACCGTCGCCGGTGAGACCCGGTGTGGGGACCTCAGAAACGCAATGAATGAGGTCGGAATGAATCTGGCGGAGGGTAACCAGCGGCCACTCGCGCCCTTTCCGATCCGCTCCGAGTTGCCGGAGAAACGCGGCCCGGTTCTGTTTCACCGCCCGCTGCTGATCCTCGCGGGTGAAACCCAGGTTCAGGCTGCGCTTGCCGTAAACCCGGGAAAATCCGCCCGGCCGGGTGCTAAAGCCATGAATGAGCCACGGCAGCGGCGTAAGAGAATTGGCGTGAAGAATCTTGCTTGGGGCTTCCCGGAGGATTTTCAGCGGCACCGCAACATCTTAGCAACGTTCAGAATGATAATTGCGCACCTACTTGCCGGCCCGCTCTCCGCGTATAATTCCGCGCTGCGCTAATTCAGGGTTTGGTACTCAAACATTTTCAGGAGAGCCGATACATGCGTGTCTTTATTGTGACTGTTGCTTTGCTGTGTGTGCTTGGCGCCGGAGCCGTGGCGCAACCGAGTTCGTCAAACGATGCCCCGACAGAAAAGAAGGCCAAGAACGCCGAGACAGCGGCCAAGAATCAGGAAAAGAAACCGAGCCAACTCGCCGAGAAGGCCACGGAACCCACTCCGCCCTCGGAGGAGCCGAAGACAACCGCCCCCAAGCCGGGGACTGACAAAGATAAGGAAGAGTTTGACGTCTCCGAAGTTCCGCCGGTGGTAACGCATCACCAGCTCACGGCCGACGGCAAATTGTTGAAGTACACCGCGACCACGGGACGGCTTCCCATTAAGCGCGGCGACGGCAAGATCGAAGCCGAGATGTTTTTCGTGGCCTACACGCTCGACGGTCAGGATTCGGGTAAACGGCCGCTGACTTTCGCTTTCAACGGTGGCCCGGGCTCGGCTACGATCTGGCTCCATATGGGCGCGCTGGGTCCGCGGCGGGTCGCGCTGCTGCCTGATGGCCTGCTGCCGCCGGCGCCCTACCGCATTGCAGACAACCCGAGCACCCTGCTCGACAACAGCGACGTCGTACTGGTGGACGCAATTTCAACCGGCTTCAGCCGCGCCGCCAACGCAGAGTTGTCCAAGAAATTTCTGGGGGTGAAAGGCGATATCGATGCTTTCAGCGAATTCATCCGACTGTATCTCACCCGCTACGAGCGCTGGAGTTCGCCGCTTTTCCTCTTCGGCGAGAGTTACGGAACCACGCGCGCCGCAGGCATTGCCGGCAATCTAGCCGACCAGGGCATTTCTTTTAATGGCATCACCCTGCTCTCGACTGCGCTCAGCTTCCAGACCCTCGAGGACACCAAGAGCAACGACCAACCTTACATTCTGCTGATCCCCAGTTTCACCATGATCGCGGGCTATCACAAGAAATTGCCACCGGACCTGATGCAGGACATGGACAAGGCGCGGCAGGAGTCAGTGCAGTGGGCCGCGACGGAATACACCCAGGCGCTGGCCAAGGGCGACACCATCACCGCCGGTGAGCGACAGAAAGTTATCGACCAGATGGCGCGGTACACCGGCTTGAGCAAGGAAGTTCTCGACCAGGCCAACCTGCGCATTGACGTGCCGAAGTTTACCCACTATCTGTTGCTCGATCAAAAATTGCGCGTCGGCCGCCTGGACGGCCGCTTCACCGGCCCTGATCCGAACGGGGCGCTGGACACGCCGTTCTACGATCCTACCGAAGCCGCGGTGCTGCCGCCCTTTACTTCGGCCTTCAATAATTATGTACGGACTGAACTGGGCTACAAGACTGACATGCCCTACCAGGTGTTCCCCGCCGATCAAAATTTCTTTGAGAGCTCGTGGAACTGGGGCTCCGGCATCGGCGGCTTTCCCGATACGGCCACGGCGTTGCGTGCGGCGATTGTGAAGAATCCCTACTTGAAGGTTCTGGTGATGGAGGGCCTCTACGACCTGGCGACTCCTTTTTACGCCGCCGACTACACCATCGATCACCTGAATCTGGGCCCGCAGTATCGCAAGAATATTTCCTTCGCTACTTATGGCGCGGGACACATGATCTATCTGCCTGCCGACGGCCTTAAGAAAATGAAGAACGACGAAGCCGGATTCATGGACAAGGCGGTGTCAGCAAATTAACTGGGAAACAGAGAACTAGAAACAAGAAACCTTTTGTAAAAATTGAGGAAGATCGAAAGGGTTCGAGGCGTTTATAAGGGTCCTTCGAATCCGTATTACGTCTCGCAAGCGAAACGCAATACTCCGATCAGGACGACAGCGGTTGGCGCTTGTGCCACGCAGTTGCCTGTTCATAGGCGTGGGCCAACTGTAAGATCCTCGTTTCTCCCCAGTGCGGTCCGATGATCTGCAGGCCGATGGGCAGCCCCGCTTCAGTGAATCCGCAGGGGACGGAAATCGCCGGCAGCCCCCAAACATTGACCGGACGAGTGTTCCGCAGCAACAGAAGTTCCCGCGGGCGCAGAAGATCGGGATTCTGTTCCAGCTCCGCAACTGTGGGTGCTGTAATCGGCGTGGTGGGTGTGACCAGCATATCCACATCCGCAAAGGCAGACACGATTTCGCGGCGCGCCCGCTCCAGTTCGCGGCGGGCCCCGAACAGGACATCGGGGCTGACATTCTGGCCGGTGCGAATCCGGCGGAGCGTTTCCGGCTGGTAGTGTTCAGGATTACGAGCGACGAACTCCGCATGAAAAGCATAGGCCTCGGCGCTTTGCAGGGTCCGATCAGTCGGCACCGGCAATTCAATATCGCAGATCTCTGCGCCCAGCGCGGCCAGACCCGCAATCGCGTGACCGATTGCGGAGGCCACTTCCGCATCCAGATCTTCAAAAAAGAATTTCTTCGGCAGGCCGATTCGAAAAGACTGGAGCTTTCCTCCAATTGCCCCCACATAGTCGGCGACCGGAGCATCCACACTGGCTTTGTCCCCGGGGTCATGGCCGGCGATGGCTGCGAGGATCGCTGCCACGTCTGCCACCGTGCGCCCGATCGGCCCCACGTGGTCCAGAGAGACTGAAAGCGGAATCACGCCCCGGGCGCTGACCCTTCCATAGGTGGGTTTCAGGCCGACCACGCCGCACAGGGCGGCCGGCTCTCGAACCGACCCTGCGGTGTCAGTACCGATCGCGCTGTAGCCCAGTCCGGCAGCAACCGCGGTGGCAGAGCCTCCCGAAGAGCCGCCAGCGATGTGCTCCCGATTCCACGCGTTCCGCACCTCGCCGAAAGCGCTGACCATTGAACTGCCGCCATAGGCGAACTCGTGCAGGTTCTGTTTCCCCAGCAGCACCGCCCCCGCGGCTTTCAGACGGCGAACGACTTCAGCGTCTTCGGCGGGAACCCGATCTTTGAACAGCAAACTGGCGGCGGTAGTGCAAACGCCAGCAGTGTCGATCAAGTCTTTGAGAGCGAGCGGGATGCCATGCAGTGGTCCGCGCAAGTCGCCGCGCCGAATCTCGGCTTCGGCCTGACGCGCCGCTGCCAACGCGGCGTCCGCCGTCACAGTAATGAACGCGTTCAGCTTCGGATTCAGCTTCTCAATGCGCGACAGGCAGTCGGTCGTCAGTTCGACGGGCGAGACCGAGCCCTGGCGCAGCAATTCGCTGGTTTCAAAAATCGATAGCAGCAAGCTTCTTCACTCCCGGCCGGAAAGCCATTATCGTCCAATGCGCCACCACGAGCCATGTAGCGACAGCCGCCCCGGGGCTACCCGGTCGAGTCCAACTCGACTTCAGTGCCCCGAGATCGGGTCCGGATACCCGTCGCCGCGGACAGGCTGTGAATTTCAAACTGACCGCTATCGACAAATCAGCATGACAATTGACCTCTTTCCAAAAGGCCTATAATTGCCCTTCCACTTCTGGTGGAGGTCTAAGATAACGCCATGGCCCAGATGACTGCGACTCCGGTCAGCACACAAGGTTTTTTTGTTGATGGCAAGTGGATCGAGGAAGGCGACCCGGTCGAGATCCGAGCTCCGTATGACGGCACGGTGATCGCGTCTGTCTTTCAGGGCCGGCGGGAACACGCCGAGGCCGCGATGGCGGCGGCGGTAAAGGCGTTCGGAACCACCCGGCGGCTTCCAGCCTTCGAGCGCCAGCGCGTGCTGCGCCGGGTTTCTGAGAACATCACGGAGCGCAAGCAGGAATTTGCCCGCACCATGGCGCAGGAAGCGGGAAAGCCGATCAAGGCTGCCCGGACCGAAGTCGAGCGCGCCATCTTCACCTTTAATGTTGCCGCCGAGGAGAGCACCCGAATTTACGGTGAGTACCTGCCCCTCGACTGGCAGGAATTTACCGCCGGGCGTTGGGGCATTGTGCGGCGCTTCCCGCTGGGGCCGATTGCCGGAATCACTCCATTTAATTTCCCTCTGAACCTGGTGGCTCATAAGGTTGCGCCTGCGATTGCCGCCGGGTGTCCTCTGGTGCTCAAGCCCGCGCCTCAGACTCCGCTGACCGCTCTGCTATTGGCAGAGGCGGTGCAGCAGGCAGGCTGGCCGGACGGCGGTTTGAACGTGCTGCCACTCTCGAACGAGGATGCCGGACTGCTGGTGACGGACGAGCGCATCAAGCTGATCAGTTTCACCGGAAGCGCGGCGGTGGGCTGGCAGATCAAGAAAAATTGCGGAAAAAAGAAAGTTGTCCTCGAACTGGGAGGCAATGCCGGCGTGATCGTTCACAGCGACGCCGACCTGGCTTATGCCGCCGACCGTTGTGTGGTGGGAGGCTTCTCCTACGCCGGCCAGACCTGCATTTCGGTGCAACGCATCCTGGTGGAACGCACAGCCTTTGCCAAGTTCGCCGACCTGATGCTGGAAGGCGTGAAAAAACTTAAGACCGGGGATCCGCTCGACGATTCCACCGACCTGGGCCCGCTGATCCGTGAAAGCGACGCGGTGCGCGCCAGCGACTGGATCCAGGAGGCGATACGCGGCGGGGCCCGGCTGTTGTGCGGCGGACAGCGCCGCGGCCCGGTGCTTGAGCCCACCGTTCTGACCGGGACGCGCCCGGAGATGAAAGTGAACTGTCAGGAAATATTTGCGCCGGTAGTCACGGTCGAGCCGTACGACGATTTCAACCAGGCCCTGAAGCAAATCAACAATTCGCCCTACGGATTGCAAGCGGGACTTTTCACCCGCGACGCCAAGCTGATCTTCAATGCCTACGAAGAACTGGAAGTAGGCGGGTTGATCGCGGGCGATGTTCCGGCGTTCCGCATCGATCACATGCCTTATGGCGGGGTCAAGGATTCTGGATTGGGCCGTGAAGGATTGCGCTACGCCATCGAAGAAATGACCGAACCCAAGCTGCTGGTGATGAACCTCAAGTAGGAGCTCCGAAACTGTACTCTGGCGCAATAAGTTACGGATTTTTTAATCAGGCTGTAACATTTGCGACTCGCTGAAGCGGCGGCGATGTTTTCACAATCTCTTGCTGCTATAATTTCCGGTCTTATTGCCCCCTAGGTTTGCGGCTGATCGCCGCATAGCACAACGCTGCACGAACCGGTTGCCTTACACATGGCTGCCGCGGTACGGACCGTTCCCATTCGATGCAGATTTTTCATCGCAGCACGAACACTCTTTCGCGGGCCACGATCTACGGCGCCATGTTTGTGGTGGCGGCATTGTTCTGGGCTGCGGCGGAGATCCAGCGGTCGCCCTATGTGACCTACGCTGGAGTGCGACGGCCACAACCCGTGCCTTTCAGTCACCAGCACCATGTCTCGGGACTCGGCATCGATTGCCGTTATTGCCACACCTCGGTCGAAACTTCCAGTTTTGCAGGAATTCCGCCAACTAAAACTTGCATGAACTGCCATTCGCAGATCTGGACGAACGCAGCCTTGCTGGAACCGGTCCGAGAGAGTTACAAGAGCGGGAAATCGCTGGTCTGGACCCGGGTCAACGATTTGCCCGACTTCGCCTATTTCAATCACAGCATTCATATCAATAAAGGTGTAGGCTGCAACACCTGCCACGGCCCGGTGGACCGCATGCCTTTGATGTATAACGAGGCGTCGTTGCAGATGGAGTGGTGCCTGGAGTGTCATCGAGCGCCGGAGAAGAATCTGCGGCCGCGCGATCAGGTTTTCAACATGCGTTACGAGCAGCCATCGAGCGGCAAGCCTGTCGAGTTCGATGGCAAGGAATATACCGATCAGATTTCGCTGGGCGTGGACCTGGTGAAGAAGTACAAGTTGCGCACGGTGACGGACATCACCAGCTGTTCGACGTGCCATCGGTAAGGTTGGATGGCGAACGGGCGTGTCGCCCGTCCAGCCGGGCGGGGACGCCCGGACTCCATAGGCAGAGTATGAAGATGGAAGAACAACCCGCTAAGCCGCAGCGCGAGGACGCCTGCCCCAGCAAGAAGGGCACACTCGATCTGGCCGCGGCCCGCGCCCGCGTGGCCGAGACCAACGGCCCGGAATACTGGCGCAGCCTCGAAGAGCTGGCGGGCAGCCCCGACTTCCAGGAGATGCTGCACCGGGAATTCCCCAAGGGCGCATCGGAGTGGCTGGACGCAGTTTCGCGCCGCGGCTTCCTCAAGTTGATGGGCGCATCGCTGGCCATGGCGGGCATGACGGCCTGCACCAAGCAGCCGATCGAGCCGATTGTCCCGTACGTGAAGCAGCCGGAGGAACTGGTTCCGGGGCGGCCATTGTTCTTCGCCACCGCCTTCACTCTGAGCGGGTACGCCAGCCCCATCCTTGTGGAAAGCCAGATGTTTCGGCCTACCAAGATTGAGGGAAACGACAAACATCCGGCGAGCCTCGGCGGCACCGACATTTTCTCCCAGGCTTCGATCCTGGGGATGTACGACCCCGACCGTTCGCAGACCGTGACTTACTTGGGCGACATTCGCTCCTGGGGAGCGCTGGTCGAGGCCATGCGCGCCCCGCTGAGTATCCAGAAGAGTTTGCAGGGAGCGGGCATCCGTGTCTTGACGCCAACGGTGTCTTCGCCAACACTCGCAGACCAGTTGCAGTCGTTTCTCAGAGTTTATCCCCAGGCCAGGTGGCATGTGTACGAACCAGCGAACCGCGACAATGTGCTCGAAGGCGCAAAGCTGGGATTCGGGCTGCCCGTGGAAACGCAATACAAGCTGGAGAATGCGGATGTCATTCTCTCGCTCGATGCCGACTTCCTCTACCCGGGTTTCCCCGGCTTCACGCGCTACACTCGGGATTTCGCCAAGCGGCGCAATCCCGACGCGGGCCAGATGAACCGGCTGTACGTGGTCGAAAGCACACCGAGTTCGACTGGAGCGCGGGCGGACCACCGTCTGCCGCTGCGGGCTTTGGAGATTGAGCACTTTGCTAAAAGCCTCGCTTCCGCGCTCGACGGTGACGTGGGCCAAGACGCCTCAGGTGGAGCATCGGAGGAGGCTCAGAAGCTTGCCGGAGTAATTCTAAAAGACTTGAAGAACCATCGCGGATCGAGCCTGGTAATCGCAGGGGATCATCAGTCGCCGGCTGTTCACGCCTTGGCCCACGCCATGAATCAGACCCTGGGCAATGTCGGTAAGACGGTTGTCTACACAGATCCCGTAGATGCGAACCCTGTGAACCAGACCGAGTCGCTCAAGGATCTGGTCGCCGACATGCGAGCCGCCAAGGTGGACGTACTGATCATCCTGGGGGGCAATCCCGCCTATGATGCGCCCGCCGACGTTGGCTTCGCCGACGCGCTCAAGAGTCCAAGCGTCCCGTTCCGCGTTCATCTGGGGCTTTACCAGAACGAAACCGCCGAACTCTGTCAGTGGCACGTGAACGAAGCTCACTATCTCGAAGCCTGGGGCGATGCCCGCGCCTACGACGGCACCGCCAGCATCGTGCAGCCGCTGATCGCGCCGCTCTACAACGGCAAGAGCGCGTGTGAATTGGTTTCAATGCTCTCCGGGCAATCCGATACCGGCGGACACGAAATCGTGCAGGCGTACTGGAAGAAACAGCACACCGGGGCCGACTTTGACACCTTCTGGCGGAAATCGCTGCACGATGGCTGGGTTGAAGGCACCACATTCGCGCCGAAAACACTTCAGCCAAAAGCGTCACAGGCCGAGCCGGCGGGTAAATCGAATCGGCCCACATCAGGCCGCGAGTTCGATGCGTTGGTCCCGCTCGTTGACCCCAAGACCATCGAAATCAATTTCCGCCGCGACCCGACTGTTTACGACGGACAATTCTCTAACAACGGCTGGCTGCAGGAACTGCCCAAGCCGATGAACAAGCTCACCTGGGATAACCCGGCACTGATGGGCCCGGTCATGGCCGAGCGCATGGGGATAAAAACTGAAGACCTGGTCGAGCTCGAACTGAACAGCAAGAAAGTTACGGCTCCGGTCTGGATCCAGGTCGGCCATCCTGACAACTCTGTCACCGTCTTTTTGGGTTACGGAAGACGCCGAGCCGGGCGCGTGGGCACCGGCGCCGGTTTCGATATGTATCCCCTCCGTACCAGCGCCACACCCTGGTTCACCGGCGGAGTTGCGATTCGCAAAGCCGGAGGCACTTACAAGCTAGCCTCCACCCAGGGCTACCAGACTATGGAAACGCCCACCGGCACCCGCCCTCTGGTGCGTACTGCGAGTGTCGAGGAGTACCGCAAGGAGCCAGAGTTTGCGCGCGAAGAAGAGCCGCCTAAGGAATTGACTTTGTATAAGCCGTATCCCTACGCGGCCGAGCCTTACGCCTGGGGCATGACAGTCGACATGAATGCCTGCGTGGGCTGCAACAACTGCGTTGTCGCTTGCCAGTCGGAGAACAATATTCCCGTCGTCGGCAAGGAGCAGACTGTGCTCGGGCGGCACATGCACTGGCTGCGCGTGGACACTTATTTCCAAGGTGACCGCGCCAATCCCCAGGCCTACTTCCAGCCGGTGCCCTGCCAGCAGTGCGAGAACGCTCCCTGCGAAGTGGTCTGCCCGGTTGGTGCGACCGTGCACAGCAGCGAAGGTTTGAATGACATGGTGTACAACCGCTGCGTGGGCACGCGCTATTGCTCCGACAACTGCCCCTACAAGGTGCGGCGCTTCAATTTCCTCCTCTTCCAGGACTGGGAAACTTCGCAGTACAAGATGATGCGCAATCCCGACGTGACCGTGCGCAGCCGCGGGGTCATGGAAAAATGCACATACTGCGTGCAGCGCATCAACCAGCACCGGATTGATTCCGAGCGCGAAGATCGCAAGATTCAGGATGGCGAATTACAGACGGCGTGCCAGCAGTCGTGTCCGGCCGACGCCATTGTTTTCGGCAACATTAACGATCCCAACAGCCGGGTTTCAAAACTAAAAGCGCAGCCGCGGAACTACAGCTTGCTGGGCGACCTGAACACGCGTCCCCGCACCACGTACCTGGCCGACATTCGCAACCTGAATCCGATACTGGAACGGGAGCACAGCTAAATCATGCTCGAATAAATATGGACGAACCCATCCAAGACGAGCGCGCACCGGTCATCGAACCCGGCTACACCCTGGGCTCGGTCACGGACAAGATCAGCTCGATCGTGCTGACTCGTCCTACTTCCGACGGGTGGTTCATCGGTTTCGGGATTGCATTCATTCTACTGATGATGCTGTTGTTCGCCATCTCCTACTTGTTCGTTAAAGGAGTCGGAATCTGGGGCGTGACCATTCCGATCGGTTGGGGATTCGCCATCGTCAACTTCGTGTGGTGGATTGGAATCGGGCATGCCGGCACGCTGATTTCCGCCATCCTCCTTCTGTTGCGGCAGTCGTGGCGCAATTCCATCAACCGTTTTGCCGAGGCCATGACGCTGTTTGCGGTGGCCAGCGCCGGTATTTTTCCGCTGATTCACGTGGGACGCCCGTGGCTAGCTTATTGGCTCTTCCCTTATCCCAACACTATGCGCGTGTGGCCGCAATTTCGCAGCCCGCTGGTGTGGGACGTGTTCGCGGTTTCGACTTACGCCACCATCTCGGCGCTGTTCTGGTTCATCGGACTGGTTCCCGATCTCGCCACTTTGCGCGACCGCTCCGAAGAGCGCTGGAAGAAGATCGTCTACGGCATGCTGGCCATGGGCTGGCGCGGTTCGGCACGTCATTGGCATCGCTACGAGACAATGTACCTCCTTCTCGCCGGGCTGGCCACGCCGCTGGTACTGTCCGTCCACACTGTAGTCAGCTTTGATTTTGCCGTGGGCATCGTGCCCGGCTGGCATACCACCATCTTTCCGCCGTACTTTGTCGCCGGCGCGATCTACTCCGGCTTCGCCATGGTGCTGATGCTGGCCATCCCCATTCGCAAGATTTACAACCTCGAGGATTTCATCACCGAACTTCACTTGCAGAACGCGGCCAAGGTCATGTTGGCCACGGGCCTGATCGTGGCTTATGGCTACGTCGTGGAAGCTTTCATGGGATGGTATGGCGGCAACCGCTACGACGCCTTCCTGCTCTGGAACCGACTGCACGGTCCGTATTCGTTTTTCTATTACATGCTGCTGGTCTGCAACATCGTGATTCCCCAGGTGCTCTGGATTCCCAAGCTGCGCAGCAGCCCGGTCTGGTTGTTCCTGATTTCGTTCGTCGTTCTGGTGGGCATGTGGCTGGAGCGCTTCATCATCGTGGTGGTCAGCCTGCACCGCGATTTCCTTACGTCGTCGTGGGGTATGTACTACCCGACGCGCTGGGACTGGATGACTTACATCGGGACCATCGGCCTGTTCCTGTCGGCGATGTTCCTGTTCGTTCGTCTGCTGCCCATGATTTCGATCTTTGAAATGCGCACTCTGCTGCCCGAAGCGGAGGTCAAGGAATGAAGCGCACCGGGACCTACGGCATGATGGCGGAATTCGATTCCGTCCACACTCTGCTGGCTGCAGCCAACCGCACCCGCGAGGCCGGCTACAAGAAGATCGACGCCTACAGTCCGTTCCCCATTGAAGGCCTGGCCGAAGCGATCGGATTCCATCACGACGAAGTTCCTCTGGTGGTGCTGATCGGCGGGATTATCGGCGGCCTGACCGGCTACCTCATGCAGTACTGGATTTCCGTGGTCAGCTACCCGGTCAACGTGGGCGGCAAACCGTATCACTCGTGGCCGTCGTTCGTCATTGTGACGTTTGAGATGACGATTCTGTTCGCCGGTATCTCGGCCGTGTTCGGCATGCTGGCCCTGAATGGCCTGCCCATGCCCTATCACCCGGTTTTCAATTCGCCCCGTTTCGCATTCGCCAGCAAAGACAGATTTTTCCTGATCGTGTTCTCCTCCGATCCCAAATACCAGCCAACGGAAGTTCGAGGTTTCCTGCAGAGCCTGGCGCCCCGCTCTATTTCGGAGGTGCCCGATTAGCCTCGCTTCCCAAACGAGATTTGATGAAGCGACGGGCGTCCCCGACCGCCTAGCCACCGCCCAGGTGTCGAATCTTGGGTTGTTGCTCCTGTCCTTGCTCATCCTGGCCGGATGCCGCCAGGATATGCATGACCAGCCGCGCTTCAAACCTCTCGCCCGCAGCGATTTCTACACCGACCTGCGCTCCGCGCGACCGCCCGTCGAAGGCGCCATCGCCCGGGGCCAGTTGCGCGAAGACACCTATCTCTACACCGGAAAGCTGGGCGAAAATCCCGGAGATTACATGCCCTTCCCGGTCACGGCAGAACTTTTGGCCCGCGGACAGCAACGCTACGACATTTACTGCGCTCCCTGCCACTCCCGTATCGGTGATGGCAATGGCGTGATTCCCGCGCGTGGTTTTCCGCGCAGGCCGCCCTCGTATCACATCGAGCGTCTGCGCAAAGCGCCCCTGGGATATTTCTTTGACGTGATCACCAACGGCTTCGGCTCCATGCCCGACTATTCATCGCAAACCACGCCGCAAGATCGCTGGGCGATTGTGGCTTACATCCGCGCTCTGCAATTAAGCCAGGCAGCCACCGCTGCCGACGTTCCTGCGGGACAGAAAGTTCCGTCCGATCCGCCCCACTTCGGAGAACTCGGCTCGGGCGCCACATTGCCAGTAGTCGAGACCAAACCCGCACACGGTGCGCCGGAAGTGGAGCCGAAATGAGCACGGTTCCCATGCGCGTCCAGGACCTGATGGCGCCGCCGGTGGTGAAAACCATCCAGCAGCGGTCGCTGATCGTCGGCTTGGTTTTCGGCGTGGCCGCGGCCCTGGGCGCGTGGCTTCGCCCGGAAGAATTCTTCCGCGCTTACCTGCTCGCCTTCATGGCATGGCTAGGCGTCACTCTGGGATCGATGGCAATTCTCATGCTCCGCCATCTGACCAAGGGCGCCTGGGGCATGGTCATCCGCAGAATTCTGGGAGCGGCCATGCGCTGCGTGCCGCTGATGGCGGCGCTGTTCATCCCGTTGCTGTTTGGCATACGCCGGCTATATATCTGGGCCCGCCCGCTGGACGCCATCGCGGACAAACATTTACGCCAGCACCTGGAAGAGATCACCAAGACTTACCTCACGGTGAACGGATTTATTATTCGTGCCGCAATCTACTTCGCCGTCTGGTCGGCGCTATCGTTCTTCCTGACTAAATGGTCGGCGGAGCAGGACCACCCCCCTATGCGTGACAACAGCGCCCGCTTCAAAGCGCTCAGCGGGCCGGGGCTGATCCTCTACGGCTTCACCATTACATTTGCAGTGATCGACTGGATCATGTCCATCGACCCCAGCTGGATCTCCACCATCTTCGGCCTGTCGTTCCTGATCGGACAGGTGTTGTCGGCGCTGTGCTTTGCGATCGTGGTCGAGCGCATCCTGTTCAATTACAAGCCCATGTCGGAATTGCTGAAGCCGGAGCAGGTGCACGATCACGGAAAATTCATGCTGACCTTCATCATGGTGTGGGCCTACTTCTCGTTTTCGCAGTGGCTGATCATCTGGGCCGGCAACCTGCCGGAAGAAATCACCTGGTACATGCGGCGCCTGAATGGCGGCTGGGGATACGTTGGCCTTTTCCTGGTGCTCTTCCATTTCGCGATACCGTTCGTGATGTTGATTTCGCGCCCGTTCAAGCGGGATATCACACGCCTGGTCTGGCTGGCAGCGTGGATGTTGTTGATGCGCTACGTGGACCTGTTCTGGGTCATCGAGCCTAACTTCTCCGTCGACATTCAACATCACTTGGCTGGATGTGGTGGTTCCGATCGCGATGGGCGGCCTGTGGCTGGCGTACTTCTTCCGCAATCTGAGTGCGATGCCACTGGTTCCGGCCTATGACGTTTATGCCGTAGAGGTTCTCGAAGCGGCGCACGAGTAAAAGAGCGTGTGATAGAGCGAGTTACAGATATGACTGACGACCTTCACATCGACGGGCAGAACGAGGAAATGGATTTTGAGCGCGAAGATCTTGGCGCCAAGCCGATCCTGATCTTCCTGCTCGGGTTGGTGATCGGCTGCGTGCTGGTTGCGCTGGTGCTGAAGGGACTGTACAGCTATCTGGACAGTTCCGAGAACCGCCAGCAGCCGGTACAAAATCCGCTGGTGCAGCAGACCACCGCGGACACTCGAATTGTGGAGAAGGGCGACATCAATAAATTCCCCCAACCGCGGTTAGAAAGCGATGAAACGACCGAGATCAACGCCTTCCGTATGCAGGAAGTACAGAAGCTGAACAGTTACGGATGGGTAGACCAGCAGGCCGGGATAGCGCGAATTCCGATCGATCGGGCGATGGCCCTGCTGGCGCAGCGCGGACTTCCCACGCGGCCGCAAGCCGGCGTGGCCCCGCCCTCGGACGTGAACACAGCGAATGAGGCGGCGCGACGCTCGGATACCTGCTAGCAAGCCCGCGAAGAAGAAGTAGCCGGAAGGACGGGGAGAGGGGGGGCGGACCGGGCCGGAAAGAGCGCAAGGGCACACTTCAGTCGTGCCGAAACAGGCATTTTTTGGGCGGCTTTAACCGCTGAGGTACTTCGGGGCTGAAGCCCGTCGGGGACGTTTTAGGTGCAGGCCTAAATAAAGGCCTGCTCCACCCGGGATTGCAGGCGGGATCGGGAGAGCATTTGCAGTGTCGTACATAACTAACAACTCGAAACGAATTCTGACTACCATCTTTGCCGCGCTGCTGATGTCCGCCTTGGCCTTCGGCCAAGGCATGACCAAGGGCATGCTGTCGCCGCCGGCGAACGTGCGTCCGCCCGGCCTGAAGAATGTCGGCATCGAGCAGCATTTGGACGAACAGATTCCTCCCGACCTCAGCTTCCGCGACGAGACCGGCAAACCGGTCCGCCTGGGAGATTACTTCGGCAAGAAGCCGATGATCCTCAACCTGGTCTATTACAACTGCCCGATGCTCTGCGGCGAAGTGCTCAGCGGCCTCGAGAGTTCGTTGCGCGTGCTGAAGTTCGATGTAGGCAAAGAATTCGACGTCCTGACCGTAAGCTTCGATCCCAACGAAACGCCGGACATGGCGACAAAGAAGAAGGCCGAGTTCCTGAAGCGCTACGGACGCCCCGGCGCCGCCGAAGGCTGGCACTTTCTGACCGGCCCGCAGGAATCGATTGACGCACTGACCAAGGCAGCGGGCTTCCAGTACCAGTACGATCCCAAGACCGGCCAGTTCGCGCACGCCACCGCCATCATGGTGCTGACTCCCGAAGGAAAGATCGCGCAGTACTACTACGGCGTCGAGTATCGCGCCCAAGGATTTACGGCTGGGACTGATCCAGGCGTCGGAAAACAAGATCGGAACGCTGGCGGACCAGGTGTTGCTGTACTGCTATCACTACGATCCGACGACCGGCAAGTACGGAGCCATTATTTCGCGGGTGCTGCAACTTTCGGCGCTGGCAACGATACTGGCTCTGGGAATTTTCATGACTGTGCTGATCCGTTTTGGATCCGGACACAACGAGCATGGCGCGAGATGAGTTGTCTTGATTAAGTAGAAAACCAAGTCAAAAGCGGCGGGGCGAGGGCGCCCGCCCCACACAGACACGGGCTGACGACCGACGACTGACTATGTTCGATACTTTCCCACTTTGGCCAGCACGAGCCTCGACGACAGCCGGGAGCGTAGATACGCTCTTCATCTTCCTCGTCATTTTGTCCGCGATCGTGAGCGTGGCCATCTTCGCGACGATTGTGCTGTTCGCCGTCCGCTATCGCCGGCGCCGGGGAGTCGTAGCGGAACAGATTGAAGGCTCTACCGCCCTCGAAATAACCTGGTCGATCATTCCGCTGGGTATTTTTATCGTGATCTTCCTGTGGGGCGCGGTGATCTACTTCAAGGAGCGCACGCCTCCGCGCGGCGCCACCGAAGTTTACGTCGTGGCCAAGCAGTGGATGTGGAAGCTGCAGCACGAGGAAGGCCAGCGCGAGATCAACGAACTGCACGTGCCCGTGGGCCGCGACGTGAAGATGATCCTGACCTCGCAGGACGTGATCCACAGCTTTTATGTTCCGGCGTTCCGCATCAAGCAGGACGTGCTGCCCGGCCGCTACACCACGGCCTGGTTTCGTCCCACCAAGGCGGGAATTTATCATCTGTTCTGCGCCGAGTATTGCGGCTCGCAGCACTCCGGAATGATCGGGCAAGTCGTGGTGCTGGAACCGGCGCAGTACGAGGCCTGGCTCAGCGGCGGCGCCGCGTCGGGATCGATGGCGTCGAACGGCCAGAATGTTTTCCAGCAGCTGGGCTGCTCCACCTGCCACCGCTCGGACACTCAGGGCCGCGGCCCCAATCTGGTCGGATTGTTTGGCAAGCCGGTGCAACTGGAAGACGGGCGCGTGGTCACGGCCGATGAAAACTACATTCGGGAATCCATTTTGACCCCGGGGGCGAAAATCGTCAGCGGATTCAAACCCATCATGCCGGTGTTTCAGGGACTGGTGAGCGAAGAACAGCTGAACGCGCTGGTGGCATACGTGAAATCATTGAACCCGAGTCCATCGGGAGCGGCAGGCGGTCCGGCGGTAGTTCCGTCGGGCGCGAAGCCGCAGGAAACCAAGGTGCAATAGCGATGGCTACCGCAGCGATCACCGCGGAACGCGAGAATTATCTCAACCAGGAATATGGCATCAAGTCCTGGCTGCTTACGGTCGACCACAAGCGCATTGCGCTGCTCTACCTGCTGTCCATCACGTTCTTCTTTTTCATCGGAGGATTTTTCGCCCTGCTGATCCGGCTGGAACTGCTGACTCCGGCGGGCGACCTGGTCCAGGCCGACACCTACAACAAGCTCTTCACCATGCACGGCCAGATCATGGTGTTCTTTTTCCTGATTCCGTCCATCCCTGCGGTGCTGGGCAATTTCCTGGTCCCGCTGATGATCGGCGCCAAGGACCTCGCCTTCCCGCGCATCAATCTTCTGAGCTGGTATCTGTACATCATCGCCGGCGTGCTCATGCTGCACTGCATGCTCACCGGCGGCGTGGACACGGGCTGGACTTTCTATACGCCGTTCAGCACCGCCTTCAGCAATACGAAGGTGATCGAGGCCGGGCTGGCCATCTTCATCTCGGGATTCTCGTCCATCCTGACCGGACTGAATTTCGTGGTCACCATCCACCGCATGCGCGCCCCGGGCATGACCTGGAACCGGCTGCCGCTGTTCATCTGGGCGCATTACGCCACCAGCATCATCCAGTTGCTGGGAACGCCGGTCATCGCGGTCACGCTGGTGCTGGTGGTTCTCGAACGCGCTCTCCACCTCGGGATCTTCGATCCGACGCGGGGCGGCGACCCGCTTCTGTTTCAGCATCTGTTCTGGTTCTATTCCCATCCCGCGGTCTACATCATGATCTTGCCCTCGATGGGAGTGGTCAGCGAGATTGTGCCCTGCTTCTCGCGCAAGCGCATTTTTGGCTACAACTTCGTCGCCCTGTCCAGCATCAGCATCGCGGTCTTCGGATTCCTGGTCTGGGCGCACCACATGTTCGTGGCCGGGATTTCGCTTTATGCGGCGCTGATTTTTTCGGCGCTCAGTTACCTGGTGGCCGTCCCTTCGGCCATCAAGGTCTTCAACTGGACCGCCACCATGTACAAGGGCTCGATTACGTTTTCGACGCCCATGCTGTACGCCTTCGGTTTCATCGGACTGTTTCTGATGGGCGGTCTTACCGGTCTGTTCCTGGCGGCGCTCGGCATCGATGTCCACGTCACCGACACTTACTTCGTCGTCGCCCACTTCCACTACATCATGGTCGGCGGCGCGGTGATGGGCTACCTGGGCGGCATGCATTTCTGGTGGCCCAAGATTTCCGGACGCATGTATCCCGAATCGCTGGGCCGGCTGGCGGCCCTGATCGTGTTCCTGGGATTCAACCTGACGTTCTTCCCGCAGTTCATCCTGGGCTACCTGGGGATGCCGCGCCGCTACTGGCAGTATCCGCCGGAGTTCCAGGTGCTGAACGTGCTCTCGACCGCCGGGTCTACCATTCTCGCCGTTGGATATCTTCTGCCGATGGTGTATTTCCTGTGGTCGATGCGCTACGGAAAAATTGCGCCGGACAATCCCTGGGGTGCTTCCGGCCTGGAGTGGATGACCACTTCGCCGCCGCCGACTTTTAACTTTGATACGCCCCCGGTTGTCGACTTGGGAAGCTTACGACTACGAGCACATTCCCGCTCCGCAGGAGGCCCGCAGTGGCGGATAGCCCGATCGCGGTCGAACATCACAATCCGGCGCTCAAGCACCACTTCGTCGACATGGAGCAGCAGCGCGAGGCTTCATCGCTCGGCATGTGGCTGTTTCTCGCGACCGAAATCATGTTTTTCGGCGGCATGTTCTGCGCCTACCTGATCTATCGCTACTGGTACTTCCCCGACTTCGCCGCCGCCAGCAGCTCGCTCGACATCACGCTGGGCACGGTCAACACCGCCGTGCTGATCTGCAGCAGCTTGACGGTGGTGATGGCCGTTCGCGCCGCCCAGATGGGCAAGCGTCAGCAACAGGTGGTTTATCTGGCGCTTACCCTGGTTTTGGGGCTGGCCTTCCTGGGAATCAAAGGCATCGAGTGGACCAGCAAGTTCAAAGAGCACCACATCCCCGGCCCGACATTCAATTTCGAGGGCAGCCTTCCTGGCCATCCCGACCAGCCGGTCTGATCAGCATCACGCGCAGCTTTTCTTCTCGCTGTACTTTGCCATGACCGGCATGCACGCGCTGCACATGATCATCGGAGTGGGGATCTTTACTTATTTGCTCTACCACGCGTGGAAGGGCAAGTACACGCCGGAATATCACACGCCGCTGGAAAACTCCGGCCTGTACTGGCACTTTGTGGATATTGTCTGGATTTATCTGTTTCCGTTGTTGTATCTGATAGATCGAAAGAAGTAGGACGGGATTAGCAATTCGCTTAGCGGAAAAAGCCTTGACGCAAGCGCAATTGCGAAGCTCAAAGAACTGCTCCATGTCCGAACACATCGTTTCCGCGAAGACCAACATTGCCGTCTGGCTGACGCTGCTGGTCTTGACCGGCGTGACCGCCGGCATTGCCTTCATCGACCTCGGCCCATTCAACACGATCGTGGCCCTGGTCATCGCGACCGTCAAGGCTCTGCTGGTGGTGCTGATCTTCATGCACGTCAAGTACACCAGCGACAAGCTGGTCAAAGTCGTGGTGATCTCCGCGGTCTTCTTTCTCCTGCTGCTGCTCGGGTTGAGCCTGGCGGACTACACCACCCGCTTGCTGATGTGAACTTGCGATATACTCCGCCGTCGGGAAGAAAACTTGAGCACGAGGTAATCCGATGGCGTTCTGCAATTCTTGTGGCGCAACTCTGGACGGCGGAGCAAAGTTTTGCAACAAGTGCGGCGCTACCCAGCCCGGCGCGGCAGCTGGGGCTCCCGTCTTCCCTCCCGCTACGCCCGCTCCCGGCGCTCCTCAGAAAAGTGGCGGCGCTCTCAAGATCATTCTGATCGTTGTCGCGGTGATTGTAGTTTTCGGCATTCTGGCAATCGGGGCCTTTTCGTTCTTTGCCTACCGTATCGCCAGACACAGCCGGGTCCACAACGAGAATGGAAACGTACGCGTGGAAACGCCCTTCGGCACCGTGAACACCACCACCGATCCGAATGAAGCCGCTCGCAACCTGGGTATTGATTCCTATCCCGGCGCGGAGGTGGTCAAAGGCACCACGTCTGACATGACCATGGGCAACATGCATACCGCCTCGGCGGATTTCGAGACCAGCGATCCCGGTCAGCACGGTTGCCGAGTTTTACAAATCGAAAGTCCCGAACGCCAATGTGGTCTCGTCAACCGCCGACCACTACGCCATCATTTCCACCGACAAGAAAAACATGCTCACCATCAACATCGAGCCGAAGAACGGCCGGACCAGAATTCACATCTCCAAAATCTCCGGCAAGATGGTCGGCGGCGATTCGGAAAACTGAGCACCGTTGTAGATGGAGGACGGGCGTCCCGCCCGTCCTGTGTGTGGGGCGGACACTCCTGTCCGCCGCTTTTGAATTTGGTAGTGAATGCTGACAGTCTCATCGTCGCAACGATAGAGTGCAGTTGAATTCGGCGGTATCAGAGTCCAAAGCAAAGGCGGCGGACAAGCGTGTCCGCCCCATACGAACCCAGGGATCATGCCCGACAAATACGTGGAGATCGCCAGCGCCGCCCGTAGCTCCGTTGTGGATGCGGCCGCGCTCGAAGAGGCCTTACGCAAGAATATTCGCGGCGACGTCCGCTTCGATTCCAGCAGCCGCGCTCTCTACGCCACCGACGGCTCGAACTATCGCCAGGTGCCCATCGGCGTGGTTCTTCCCCGTGACGCCGATGACGTTATCGCCGCCGTCTCGCTCGCGCGCGAGTATGGCGCTCCTCTGCTCTGCCGCGGCACGGGAACCTCGCTCGCCGGACAATGCTGCAACGTCGCCCTGATACTCGATTTCACCCGCTACATGAATAAGATCGTGGAGATCGATCCCGAGCAGCGTACCGCCCGAGTGCAGCCCGGAGTGGTTCTCGATCATCTCCGCAATGCGGCCGAAAAACATCATCTGACCTTCGCGCCAGACCCGGCCACCCACGACCGCTGCTCTCTCGGCGGCATGATCGGCAACAACTCCTGCGGCGTGCATTCCGTGATGGCCGGAAAGACCGACGACAACATCGAGGCTCTCGATGTCCTCACCTACGACGGGCTTCGTCTGAAAGTCGGCAAGACCAGCGATGCGGAACTGGAGCAGATCATCCGCGAAGGCGGCCGGCGCGGAGAAATTTATGCTGGCCTGAAAAGACTCCGGGACCAATACGCCGATCTGGTCCGCCAGCGCTATCCCAATATCCCGCGCCGGGTTTCGGGCTACAACCTCAACTTCCTGCTGCCCGAAAACGGTTTCGACGTGGCCCGCGCGCTGGTCGGGTCCGAAGGCACCTGCGTCTCGGTGCTCGAGGCCACTTGCCGCCTGGTGGAAAGCCCTCCGGCGCGGGTCCTGCTGCTGATCGCTTATCCCGACATCTTCCAGTGCGCCGACCACGTCCCCGATGTCATGGCGCACAAGCCGATCGGCCTCGAAGGCGTCGACGACCTGCTGGTCGAATACACCCGGCGCCGAGGCATCAATTCGGAAGGATTGGCGCTGCTGCCCGAAGGCGGCGGCTGGCTGCTGGCTGAATTCGGCGCGGACACCGATCGCCGCGGCCGAAGCACAGGCCTCCGAGACTGATGGAAGCGCTGAACCGCAGCTCCGAATCCGCCGAACATGCGGCTGTTCACCAATCGCGAGCAGATCAAGCGAGTGTGGGAAGTGCGCGAGTCGAGCCTCGGCGTGATTTCGTACGTTCCCGGCGAAGATCTGACCTGGGAAGGCTGGGAAGACTCGGCCGTCGCTCCGGAAAAGCTGGGCAAATACCTGCGCGACTTGCGCAAGCTGATGAACAGCTTCAACTATCGCGGCACGCTCTACGGCCACTTCGGCCACGGCTGCGTCCACAACCGCATCAATTTCGATCTGCAATCGACGGCGGGCATCGCCAAGTTCCGCAAGTTCATGGAAGCCGCCGCGGACCTGGTGGTCAGCTACGGCGGATCGCTCTCCGGCGAGCACGGCGACGGCCAGGCCCGCGCCGAACTGCTGCCGAAAATGTTCGGGCCGGAGTTGCTGCAGGCCTTCCGCGAATTCAAAGCGATCTGGGATCCCGCCTGGAAGATGAACCCCGGCAAAGTCGTCGAGCCCTATCGCATGGACGAAAATCTGCGCCTGGGCGCCGACTACAAGCCGTGGGACCCGGAGACGCACTTCCAGTTTCCCCACGACCACGGCAGCATGACGCACGCCATGCTGCGCTGCGTTGGAGTAGGAAAATGCCGCCGCGAGGAAGGCGGCGTCATGTGCCCCAGCTGGCGCGTGACCCACGAAGAAGAGCACTCCACCCGCGGCCGCGCCCACCTGCTCTGGGAGATGGCTCAAGGCGACGTGATCACGCGACGGCTGGCGCGACGAGGACGTCAAAGAGTCTCTCGATCTCTGCCTCTCCTGCAAAGGCTGCAAGAGCGACTGCCCGGTGGGCGTCGACCTGGCCACGTACAAAGCCGAATTTCTCTCGCACTACCACGAGGGACGCCTGCGTCCGCGCAGCGACTACGCCTTCGCCAACATCGATTTCTGGGCGCGGCTGGCCTCGAAGGTACCGGGGCTGGTGAACCTCACCACCCAGCTACCTTTCCTGCGCGATATTGCCAAGCTGGCTGCCGGAATGCCGCACCAGCGCAGCGTTCCCGCCTTCGCTCCGCAGACTTTTCGCGCACTGGTTCGAGACGACCGAGCACAGCCGGCGAATCCTGACGGCACGCTGGTCATGCTCTGGCCGGACACGTTCAACAACTACTTCCTGCCGGATACCGCCAAAGCCGCGGTCGAAGTTCTGGAAGCTGCCGGATTTCGCGTGTTCATACCCCAAGTCGATTCTTTGCTGCGGACGCCCGCTCTACGACTTCGGCATGCTGGATCGCGCCAAGCGCCTGCTGCTCAAGATTTTGGACACTCTCGCCAGCGGAAATCGATGCCGGAATTCCCATCGTCGTTCTGGAACCGAGTTGTGCCGCCGTCTTCCGTGACGAGCTGACTCAATTTCTTCCCTCAGGATGACCGGGCGCACAAACTCTCCCGGCAGACGTTTCTGCTGAGCGAATTTCTGGAAAAGAAAGCGGCCGACTTTCGAGCTTCCCAAGCTCCCGGTCAAGGCCCTCATCCACGGCCACTGTCATCACAAGTCGCTGATGAAGATGACCGACGAGGAATCGGTTCTCAGAAAGAATGGGCATCGACTGGAGCGCCCCGGCCCCGGGTTGTTGCGGCATGGCCGGCTCGTTCGGCTTCGACGAAGAGAAGTACGACGTCTCGATGGCGATCGGCGAACTGGAACTCCTGCCCGCGGTCCGCCAGGCCCCGGCCGACAGCCTGATCATCGCCGACGGCTTCAGTTGCCGCGAACAGATCTCCCAATGCACCGACCGCCACGCCCTGCATCTGGCGGAGGTGATCGCCAGCGGCACTGAAGGGAGCCGTCAGCGCCCGACGGCAGCCTATCCCGAGACGCCCCACGTCGAACGAAGGCAGGCCGAACTGGATCGCTCGATGAAGCGTGCAGGCCTGGCGGTGGCCGGAGTCGCCGCCGGAGCAGCCCTGCTCTGGTGGCTCAAAAAAGCAATGTAAGTGCGCGAGCGTCCCGCTCGTGCTTCCCGCTTCCGTACATTCTCGGTTCGCCTCTCCGCCGCAGTCGCTGCCGCACAAGCGAGGACGCTCGCGCCCACATTAACGCATTTATAATCAACAACTTACCTGTTTACCTCCCGGCCTCTCCCCAACCCAGCCGGATTCTGGGACAATAGTAAGTACCAACAGCTGGGACATTCCTGCCTTCCAATCCCCCGGCTGGCAAGCAGGCTTTTATGGCTCTAGACTCCGAAATCATTCTCAATCTGCCCGAGACCGCATCGCCAGGCCGGATGTCGATCGTCGAGCCGGCGCTGCACGGGTCCGTCCTCGTCCTTATCCAGTTCGACGTTTGCGAAGAAATCCGGCTCGACCAGCTGCGCCAGATCTTCGGCGCCCGCACCGTGGAGCAGCCCAAGCTTCAAGCATCCCGCTCCCGGGATACGTCCGCTACCAGCGGCCCCCGGTGGTCGAACCCATCGAGCCCCTGGTTCTGGACAGCGGCGAGCGCCTGCGAGGGCCAGATCAAGTATTACGACTACGGCGTACTGAGCGTGGTCTTCGAGCTGCCTTTTTCCGGCGACTGGGACACTCTGGTCCGCATGGGCAGCCGCTGGGTCTGGGACGTCGACTTTGAGAAGCACGCCTCCCGCATCGTCCGCCAGAAGCTGGAGCGCGCGGCCCCGGCCCTGGTCAAGCCCTATCCGGAATGGCTGAGCGAGGACTACTTCATTTTCCACGTGCGGGAGATTGCGGGCTCTCCCTCCGCCTCCGAGCTGTGCACCTCCCAGGGCGGACGCATCGCGCAAATCGTCCGCGGAGAAACGGCCCAGCTTTCGGACGGCGAGCGCAACGAGATTCTGCAGTCCCGCATTTCGTACTATCCGCAACGATCTGGCGGTCATCGGCTGGAACGCCGCTTTCCTGTACGACAGCTGAGGCCGGCGCCGAGACCGCCATCCAGCTGCTGGAGTACGCCAACTCGCAGTTGCTGGAATTCCGCCACTACGACGAACTGCTGACCCGCGAACTGGGGATCGTGTACGCCGGCCTCGACAAAGGCACGGGAATGCTGGCCCGCTGGCGCCTGGCCCGGGCCGCGACCAAGCTGCACACCGTCCTGCTCGACGTGAACGAACTGACCGAGCGCGCCGACAATGCCATCAAGTTTCTCAGCGACATGTTTTCCGCCCGTCTGTACAAGCTGGCGGCCGCCAAGGTCGGCGTGCCCGACTACAAAGACCTGGTCACCCAGAAACTGCAGACCGCCGAAGACCTCTATCGCTTCATGGTGGACCAGTTCAACCAGAGCCGCGCCTTCGTGCTCGAACTGATGGTGGTCATCATCCTGGTCATCGAACTGGTCTTCCTGTTCGGCGGCAAGCTGTAAAACCGTAAACCACGCACGGACACGAAGGTATTCACGAAGAAGCATCGATCCTGCGGATTCCTTCGTGCACCTGGTCGGGTCGCTTCGCTGGTTCTCAAGCATCTTAATCGAGGAGCGAGGAGACCCATGCGAGGACTCAAGGGCAAGCGCGTCCTGATCACCGGAGGCGCCAGCGGAATCGGCGCCGCCACTGCCGCCCGCTTTCTGGAAGAAGGCGCAGCCGTCGTCGTGCTCGACCGCGACGCCAAAGGCCGCGCGCAAATTCAGTCACAGCTGCCGAAACTATCCGGCACGGTGGATGCCGACGTCTCCAACCTGAAGCAAGTGCAAGCCGCCTTCGCCGAGGCCGTCCGCCTGATGGGCGGCGTGGATGTGCTGATCAACAACGCCGGCATCAGCATCCGCCACAACTTTCTCGACATCACTCCCGAAGAATGGGACAAGATCATCGCGGTCAACCTCACCGGCGTCTTTTACATGGCGCAGACCGCGGCCCGGCACATGTGGGAGCGCGGCAGCGGCGTGATTCTGCAGACCGCGTCCACCAACGGCGTGATGGGCTATCCCTTCTATGCCGACTACAATGCCACGAAAGCCGGAGTCATCGAGCTGACCAAGTCCATGGCGCTCGAACTCGCGCCCAAAGTTCGCGTGTGCGCCGTCGCGCCGGGATACGTGCTCACGCCCATGCAGCGCGCCGAATACACCGATGAAATGCTGGACGCGGTAAATCGCAAAATTCCGCTGCGCCGCCACGCCAAGCCGGAAGAGATCGCGGCCCTGTTCGCGTTCCTGGCATCGGACGACGCGGCCTACATGACCGGCCACGTGTACACGATCGACGGCGCAGAAACCGCCGGAGGCCTGGCCAGCCGCTGAAGTTGATTGTGATGTGATGGTGAGGTCTGTGGTTCTGTGTGAGTCGACCCGCCCGCGAGGGCATCGAGTCAAAATCAAGAGCCGCGGGCGAGTCGCCCTGCGACCACACAAGACTACGATGACCATTCAAGACCCCGAGACACTCATGCCGAAGCATCAGCTCGACGGCAAAGATCGCTCTGATCACCGGCGCCGCCTCCGGCATCGGGCGCGCCACCGCGCTCCTCTTCGCCCGCGAAGGCGCTTCGGTTGTCCTCACCGACATAAACGAATCGGCCGGGCAAGCTGTAGCCGCCGAAATCACCCAGCATGGCGGCCGCGCCATCTTCGAACCCGGCGACGTCACCAGCGCCGCCGACTGCCAGCGCGTGGTTGAACGCGCCGTCCGCGAATTCGGCGCCATCCACATCCTGTTCAACAATGCCGGCATCATTCGCCGCGCCTCAGTCGTCGAACTCAGCGAAGCTGACTGGGACCGGGTGATGGCGGTGAACGTAAAATCCATTTTTCTGATGTCCCGCCAGGTCATTCCCATCATGGCGGCAGCTGGCGGAGGCTCGATCATCAACACCGCTTCCGGCTGGGGTCTGGCCGGCGGCCCGAGGGCGGCGGTGTACTGCGCCTCCAAGGGCGCGGTGGTGCTGCTGACCAAGGCCATGGCCATCGATCACGGGCCGCAGAATATTCGCGTAAACTGCATCTGCCCCGGCGACACCGACACGGCCATGCTGCGCAACGAAGCCCAGCAATTGGGAGAGCCCAACGACAAGTTTCTGGCGGAAGCGGCGAAACGTCCGCTGGGACGAGTCGGCAAGCCGGAAGAGATCGCGCAAGCCGCGCTGTATCTGGCCAGCGATGCGTCATCGTTCGTGACCGGAACGGCGCTGGTGGTCGATGGCGGCGGCCTGGCAGGATCCACGCTAGAGGCAGATGTCCTCATCGGCCCAGCGGAGCAAGGCTCCGCAGAGGTTTTTGCGCTCCGAAATCTCTGGCGAGCTTCGCTCGCCCACCCGGACGAGGGCGTCCGGGTCTACGTAAGTCGATAAGATCTCCATATGCGTCTGGAAAACAAAGTCGCTCTCATCACCGGAGGCACTTCCGGCATCGGCGAAGCCACTGCCATCCTCTTCGCCAAGGAAGGCGCCAAGGTCGCGATCACGGGCCGCAACGAGAAGCGCGGCCATGCGGTCACCGCGCAGATTCTCGAAGCGGGCGGCCAAGCCATCTTCCTGCGCACCGACGTTCGCAAGGCCGCCGAATGCCACCGCGCCGTCGACGAAACCGTAGCTGCCTTCGGACGCCTCGACATTCTCTTCAACAACGCCGGCATTTTCTATCCCCACACCACGCTCGATTGCAGCGAGGAAGAATGGGACCTGCAAATTGACATCAACCTGAAAGGCACGTTCCTGATGTCGAAGTTCGCCCTGCCCGACCATGATCGCGCAGCGCAGCGGCGTGATCATCAACAACAGTTCGGGATGGGGCATCGTGGGCGGCGACGCAGCCATCGCCTACTGCGCCTCGAAAGGCGGCGTCGTGCTGCTGACCAAGGCCATGGCCATCGATCACGGCCGCCAGGGAATTCGCGTGAACTGCATCTGCCCCGGCGACGTGGACACGCCCATGCTGCCCGAAGACGCGCGCATGCGCGGCCAGAAGTGGGAAGACTATCTGGCAGGCTGCAGCAATCGTCCGCTGGGACGAATCGGCACATCCGACGAGATCGCGAAAGCCGCGCTGTTCCTGGCCTCTGACGATTCGTCGTTCATGACCGGAGCGACGCTGGTGGTAGATGGCGGCGGCACCGCAGACTAAAAGAAAAGCAGGCCACGGATTTACACGGATCTTCACGGATCAAGATCTTCAGTTGTTAAGATCTTAATCCGTGAAGATCCGTGAAAATCCGTGGCCGCCCTTAAGAATGCCTGCAAATCGCAAAAACTCGCAGCAATGGTTCGAGCGCTCCCAGCGATCACTGGTCGAAGGCGTCAACTCGCCTTCGCGCGGCGCCGCCGTCTTCTCGCCCGGCCCGGTCTTTCTCGAGCGCGGCCAGGGCTCGCACGTGTGGGACGCCGACGGCAACGAATACGTCGATTTCATGATGTCGTTCGGCGCGCTCATCCAGGGACACGCTCATCCCAAACTGGTCGAAGTGGTCTCGCAGACGATGGCGCAAGGCTCGCACTTCGCGGCCGCAACTTCCGCCGAAGTCGAAGCAGCCGAGCGCTTGCGCCGCATGGTCCCTTCCGCCGAGGTCGGTGCGCTTCACCAACACCGGCAGCGAAGCCACCATGCTGGCCCTGCGCCTGGCCCGCGCCCACACCGGCCGCACCAAGTTCCTCAAATTCGAAGGTCACTACCACGGCTGGTACGATCCCTATCTTCTGAATGCGCACAGTCATGCGCCGGAGAAGTTGGGCCCGCCGGAAAATCCGACCCGCATGCCCGACTCGGAAGGCATTCCAGCTTCGACTTTCGACGACGTCGTACTGGCGCCCTGGAACGACGCCGCTGCGCTCGAGCGCGTCATGAAGCAGCACGGCCGCGAACTCGCGGCCGTGATCACCGAGCCCATCATGGCCAACATGGGCTGCATCCTGCCGCGCGATGGATATCTGCAGCGGCTTCGCGCGCTCACGCAACAATACGGCGCGCTGCTGATCCTCGACGAAGTGGTCACCGGCTTCCGCTACGCGCCGGGCGGATGCCAGGAGTACTACGGCATCACGCCCGACATCAGCACGTTCGGCAAAGCTCTGGGCGCAGGATTTCCCGTGGGCGCGGTGGCCGGACCGCGATCCATTCTCGATCGCATGCGCTGGAGCGAACACATGGTGCTGCACTACGGCACTTTTAACGGACATCGGCTCACCATGAAAGTCGTCGCCGCCAATCTGGACTTGTTGGCAGCGGACGGCACGTACCAGAAACTGCACAATGTGGGCAACGCCGCCATCTCCGGCCTGCGCGAAGTTTTTCGCCGCCACAAGATAAAGGCCATCGTGCAGGGCTTCGGCCCCATGTTCCAGATTTACTTCACCGAGCGTGACGCCATCCACGACTACCGCGACTACTGCACCTACGTGGACACTCAGCTCTATTCGCGCTTCGTTCATCGCCTGCTCGACCGCGGCATTTACATGACGCCGTCGAACGGCCTGCACTGGATCATCTCGACCGCGCACACTGAGAAAGATGTTGCCGCGCTGATCGAAGCCGCGGACCAGGCCTGCCTGAATCTTGCATGAAAGCCCTTGTATGAAAGCCGCACGCAAAAATGCCATCGTCTTTCTGGGTGGCGGACGCATCACCGGCGCGCTGCTGGCCGGATTGCGTCTGGCGGACTACGACCAGCCCATCGTCGTGCACGATCGGCATCCTCAGAAACTGCGCCAGCTCAAGCGTCCAGTACGGAGTGAAGGTGGAACCGGATCTCCATCGCGCGGTGGAGCAGGCCCATCTTCTGATCGTCGCCGTGCGGCCGGATTCAGTCCGCGAATTGTTGCAGCAGATCGGACAGGCCCGGGCAGCCGCGATTGCCGTCAGCCTGGCCGCAGGCATTCCGCTCAAAAACCTGCGCGCATGGATGGGCCTTCCCGTCGCGCTGGGCGCGCGCCATGCCGAGTCCGGTCGCCCGCAGCGGTCGCGGTCTTACTGCGCTAACCTTCGACCGCGATTTCCCCGCCGCAACCCGTCGCGAAGTGCGCAACTTCTTCGCGCGCGTCGGACGAGTCTTCGAAATTCCCGAGAGCAAGTTCGACGCCTTCACCGTGACTTACTCTTCCAGCCACGGCTATCACGCGCTGGCCGCGCTGGCCGGCGCAGCCGAGAAGCTCGGCCTCGATCGCAAGACAGCCTTGACCGCCGCCGCCCATGCACTCGCCGACGGCATTCTGACCTGGCGTGAGTCCAATATTTCGCTGGACGAGTTGCTCCACGAAGCCGCCACGCCCGGCGGCATCTCCGCCGCGACCCTCGCCAGCATGGATAGATCTGGATACAAGCGCGTGGTGGAACAAGGATTACGAGCCGGCATGAATCGAGCAAGGAAGAACGCCAGGAGATAAAGCGTTCTCGAAACCGAGTCATGGGGCTTCGAAATCGAGGGCGTACACCTCTTGCGAGCTGATGTCGCGCAGCAGCAACGGCGCGCCATCGGGCGTGACGCCGCTCCACGGAAGCCAGTCCCGAAACTACTCGACGAAACCCTTTCAGATCTGCCAGACGTTCCAGCTTTCGGTCCGCGAGCCGCACGCGATAAAAGGCTGGGTTCTCGCTCAGTCCGCTATCGAAGTAGATGTACTTGCTGTCCGCTGACCAATTTGTCGAGCCTACGTTCGTCTTCAGCAGTTCCGACCACTTGCCGGTACTGAAGTCAAAGAGCCACAGGGTTTGGCCGTCAATACTGGCACCGGCAATGTAGCGGCCGTCGGGAGAAGCAACCGGAGCGAACAAGGGCTTCGAGTCCGGAACGGCGGTAACCTGCGAGGTAGTTATATTCATCATCTTGACGATACCGCTCGTCTCGCCACCTTTCCTGGCGACGAACACAATAGAATTGCCGTCCGCCATCCAGCTCGGGCTTACCGCTTGGAATTCCCCCGCCGCAAGCAAGCGAGGCGTGCCTCCATCAGCGGTAATCACATACAGGTGGGTGGGATGATCGGGATCTTCTCCGAAAAAAACGATCCGCTTTCCGTCCGGAGACCAGCGCGGCATGCCGGCGTACATCGGCACAGTGGAGGTCAGTTGCAGTTTCTGGGTTCCGTCAACCCGGCTACGCCACAAGATGCTATCGGGATAAGTCACATAAGCCAACCACTGTCCATCGCGAGAAAAGCTGACGTCGCCAATCGATGCACCCTCTTGGTAAGGAAGAAACTGTCCGGACTTGGCATCGTAGCGAACCAGCTCGGCGCGAAGTTGGTTCCCCACAGCATAGATCTTCTTTCCGTCAGCGCTCAGCTGGGAGCCATTAAAGCTCATCGGCCCCGAGGTCAAACGTACTGGACGATGGTCCACCTTATTAAACAAATCACCCTTCTCCCGGACCGCCCAGAGATCCACGCGATTCGGATGGAAGACTTGAAAGACAAAATAGTTTCCATCCGGAGTCCAGCTTCCTTTCTGGTGAAGAGTCCCCGTCAACTCCGGAAAGACACGGTGCGGCGTTACCGCCACTTGAGGAGAGCTCCCACATTGAAGTGCCCCCCTTCGCCTCACTCACACTGAAACGCAAAACCTGCCCGTCGGGTGACCACCGGAACCAGTAAGAGTAATCCGGCAGTGTCGCGAACCTGCGCGTGCCACCAGGGGAGACTTCCAGAAGCTCGTTGTTGCGTGCCATCAGGAAGTCGCCGTTGGGGAGCCAGGTTCCATCCCAACCCAGAAGATCGCTCACCCGCCGGGGTGAACCGCCGAGCACGGGCAGAGCCCAGATCGGCTGATCCACCTCCGCACCCGTGAAGCTGCCGATCAGGAGTTCGGATTTGTCCGGGGAAATATTCAGTGGAGTTACATTCGCAAATGGCGTGGCCATCGGTACTGTTTCTCCACCTGAGGCGGAGACTTGAGCAATTACGAAGCGTCCATTGACGTTCTCCTGGATGAAGAGGCGAGGACCGTCGCTCAGCACCGTGTCCGTGGCTTGTCCGAAAAAGCTCTTTTGCTGCCCGTCGTGGGTGATCTGGGTGTATCCGGTGATCCTGGGCGGCGGTAAGGTCGGCCGGAGGAAATAGGCGGCGATCGCAAGTACGACGACCGCGGCCGCGCCAATCGCGTAAGACCTGCCAGCTGGAAGGGACTTTACTGCGGCAAGCGGAGACCGATGATGCTGGCTGGGTCGCCACCGCACTGAAACCGGAGGACGAACTGACGTGTCCGGAATCAATCTCGCGTCGCAAGCGCTTCAGATCGGCCACCATTTCGGACGCGGTCTGGTAACGCAGCTTGCGGTCTTTCTCGAGCGCCTTGCCCACGATGCGTTCCAGCTCCAGTAGGCACGTCTGGATTCAGACGCACCGGAGAAACCGGGGCTTTGTGCAGGATGGCGTCAAACACCATCGCCGAAGTGTTTCCGGAAAAAGCCGCGACGCGCCGTGGACATCTCGTAGAGCACCGCGCCGAAGGAGAAGAGGTCAGTACGTGCATCCAGTTCCTCGCCCGCGGCCTGCTCGGGTGACATGTAGGCAACCGTGCCGACGGCCGCGCCCGGACTCGTCAGCGCAGCCTCGTCATCACGGTTGAGGCCTGAGGCGTGATCGGCCGAGAGTGTTCCGGAGCCAGTTTCGCCAGTCCGAAGTCGAGGATCTTGGCGTGACCCAACTTGGTCACGAAAATGTTGGCGGGCTTGATGTCGCGATGAATGATGCCCTTGGCGTGAGCCGCATCGAGCGCCCCGGCGATGTCAACTGCGAGTTCGAGCAACTGGTCCGTGGACAGAGGCCTGCCCAGGATGCGCTCGCGCAGCGTCATCCCTTCCAGCAGTTCCATCACGATGAAATATTGACCGTCCTGCTGGCCGATCTCGTGGATGGTGCAGATGTTCGGATGGTTGAGCGCCGAAGCGGCGCGAGCCTCGCGCTGGAAACGTTCCAGGGCGGAGGCATCCGAGCTGAGTTCGGGGGGAAGAAACTTCAACGCTACGTGCCGGCCCAGCGTTTCGTCCTGGGCCTCGTAGACAACGCCCATCCCACCGCCGCCGAGCTTGTCGATGATGCGGTAGTGCGAGATGGTCTTGCCGATCATGGTTTAGCCGATCACTGGTGCAGAATCCTACGTGCGCGAAACGGGCAAGTCAATGAAAGGCTGGGAGTTGGCGTCGACTCAGAACGCGAGCGCGTCGGTGTTGTTCCTCAGCAGATTACGTACTACCTCACTCGACTACGACGAACGCGGCCGCATCTAACCTGCCGGCCAGCCGGAAAATCCGCACCACGCGATACAGCGGAAACAGCGGCCCGGGCAACCGCACCGCCGACCATTCTCCTGCGCCCGGAGTAGACTAACAGCCGCCACCAGAAAGAAACCCGGTCGCGCCTGCGCTCTCGCAATTCCATCATCAGGCGAAAGTAAGCCATCGATTCCGGATCGAATTCTTCTTCCGCCACGATCAGGCGCACGATTCGCTGCGCCAGAGCTTCCGCGCTTGCGTCTTTCTCTATCCCGAGTTGCCGCGGGCAACTCTGCTCCAAGCAGTTTGTGGGCCAGCAGAAATGTCACCGCCACGATGCGCGTGATCCCAAGGCTCTCGGCCTTGGCCTGCTAGCGCCGCCCAATCGAGTCGCACGCGACCGGGCCAGTTGAACAATGTCGCACAGCCAGGAAATCTGCTTCCACGCATGTTTGGCGGCGTGGACACAAAGCACGAGCATGCAGGTCCTGATCGCAGAGTGTGCGCAGCCTCTGGCCCTCGATCGTGACCGCACTCGCTCGTTCGAAGAACTCGTTGACGTCGAAGCCGATGGAGTAAAACCGCGGCAGAATCTGCCACTTGATTTCCAGCAGATTGCGTCCTCGAGCGCCGTCGAACGTGTACTCGTATCCGGACTTCAGGTAGTCGCGCTCGGCGGCCTTGCGCCAGTCGCAGGCCTGGTTCGTATCCCAGCTCGGCCAGCGCCTCCTTGATCGCCGGCAAATCATCGGACCGGATCAGCAGGTCGAGGTCAGAAAACTGGCGCATCGCGACGTTGCCATACAGCGGCTCCGCCAGCACCGGCCCTTTGTAAGGCAGCACTTCCAGGCCGCGAGTCCGCAGGTGGCGATGAATGTTGAGCAACTCGAGCGTCAACCACAGAGCACGGTGCGCGTTGGCCTTGTCCTGCTGACGAAGCGCTTCCAGGCCGGCCGAACGACTGGCGATCCATTTCGGCGGACAACCGGCGAAAGACCAGCGGCACCAGCCCATGATGCTGCGCCAGTTGAACCAGCCGCTCCCAATCCACACCGTGCCGCAGAATTTGTTGGATCCGCGCGGAAAGGCGCCCGCCCGAATCGTCACCGCAGCAGGCCAGAATCAAGTCGAGTTCGGGGCTGAAAGTGCTGGCGTATGGAGTGATCGACGTGGGCAGCCGGGATGGCGCAGGTTGTGGCAAGGCGATGGTCGTCGGCGACCGCTCTCGATCCTCGGACCGGAAACTCTCCTCGCGGAACTATAGTACAAACCATCTCCGCTTTCGTTTACTCGCTCTGTTCTCCTGGCCTGGATCATCTGCATCCGGAATATCCGCGGGTCATAGTTAACAGTTCTCTGCAACGGGTACCCACCGACGCAATAGCGATCTCGCATTATGTCTTTGGCTCGGAATGTGCAGTGGGTTATCGTGAACTCTGCAACCTAAGACCACTCACATCGACCGGAAAGCCGCGCTGGTGTGACCTTTCGGCCGGTACGCTGACGTACAAAATCTATTAACTCCATGGATTCTCAGGCACGTGACCGAAGGCAGATGCAGTCTGGCGGCCGAGGCATTGCGATCGTGGGGCACATTGAAAGTGCGCGCCCACGGAGTCAGCATGCTCCCGACTCTGTGGCCGGGCGATGTTCTCACCGTCCAGTCCGTCCGCCCGGAGCAGGTCGAGCCGGGTGAAATTGTGCTTTACATGCGCCAGGACCGTTTTTTCATTCATCGGATCGTTAGTACCGACCTCAGACGCGGACAAGGCGTTTCTGGTCACCCGGGGCGATTGCATGTTCGAGGACGATCCGCCGGTTGGACAGAAGCGAGTTGCTGGGAAAGATCGTCGAAGTTCGGCGCGCGGGCTCAACCTTTACGCCGGTGCGAAAGTTTTCACCTTTTCGCCGGCTCCTGGCCTGGTTGTTTTGCCACTGGAGTCTCTTCCGACGAGTTGGGTTGCGATTCGGGGCGTACCGCCGCGAAAGTGACGACCAGATCGACGCAGCATTCGTTAGCGCAGCATAGTGACCGAACAGAGGCGCGGGCGATTTCAAACCCGTGCCACGGAGCTGCCCAAGAGTGAATTCGAGCTACCAGATTACGGTCGAGATCGGTGGGATGCCGATCCTCCTGCACACCCAGGACGACTCCTTCCGGCAGATGCTGGCCCGCCGCTACGCCGGTTTTGTGGATTCCGCCGCGCCTCCCCGATTTGAATTCGATATCGAACTGACCACGCCATCCCGCAAGGCTCCCGACGAGGATGTGCGGGTGGAGATGCAGGACGGCACCTGGCGGCTGCGGCGGGGCGATTTTCGCGCCCAGTGGAATCCAGATGCCGGACGGGGCCGCATTCGCCAGTCGGCCAATCCTTACTCCATCGACTCGGTCTTGCGCATCGTGCACACCCTGATCCTGGCGCAGGAAGGCGGCTTTCTGCTGCATTCCGCCGGGGCCATCCGCAACGGACGCGCTTTCTTTTCTCCGGAGTGTCCGGCGCCGGCAAGACGACGATCTCGCGCCTGGCGCCGCCGGACGTGACTCTGCTGACCGATGAAGTGTCCTACATCCGCCGAGGTTGACGGCGGTTATCGCGCCTGTGGAACTCCTTTCGCCGGAGAGTTGGCGCGGGTGGGAGAAAATTGTTCCGCTCCCATCGGGTCCCTGTTCTTCCTCAAGCAAGGACCGGAGAACAAGATTGAGCCCATGGCCAAGTCCGAAGCCATCCGCCGCCTGATGCGAAACATTCTATTTTTCGCCGAGGACGCCGACGCTGGTGGACAAATGTCTTCCAGTCGGCCTGCGAATTTGTGGAGCACGTTCCCGTGCAGCGCCTGACCTTTGCTCCCGATTCGCGGGTTTGGGAGATGATCGGGTGAATCATGACAATGACGCGCGAAATACATCGCCAAAAGTTCCGCCATCGCCTCTCGCCTGCTGGGCGGCGAGATGATGGTCATGTCTGCCGCCGATTCCACTTTCTTTACCCTGAATCCGGTGGCCACCGTAGTCTGGCAGGCGGCGGACGGTCTTACCCCGCTGTCTGAGATCGTGGCCGATCACGTCTGCACCGAGTTCGAAGTTGATCCCGAAACCGCGCACCGCGATGTCGAACGCTTCGTCGACGAACTCTCGCACCACGGCATCCTTCTGGTTTCAGAGACAACCCTTTGCCAGATTCCGCCGCCAGCCCCACGGAGGCTGCGTGAGCCTGATGCAGGAGATGAGCCAGCGCGCTCTGGATCTGGGCGTGCCCATGTCCGTCCACTTCGACATCACCTACCGCTGCAACGAGCGCTGCGTGCACTGCTACCTCGATCACGACGACCACGGCGAGATGACCACGCCAGAGATCAAGCGCGTGCTCGACGAACTGGCGGATGCCGGCACGTTCTTCCTGACTTTCAGCGGCGGCGAAGTGCTGATGCGGCGCGATTTCTTCGAGCTTCTGGAATACGCGCGCAGCCTGATGTTCGCCGTGAGAATCAAGACCAACGCGGTCATGATTGGCGAAGCCGAAGCCCGCCGCATGCTGGAACTGGGCGTTGATCAGATACAGGTCAGCATCTACTCGCATCGCCCCGAGGTACACGACGCCATCACCAAGCTTCCCGGCTCGCTCCGCCGCAGTGTCGAGGCCATCCGCTTTCTCACCGAGCAGGGACTACGGGTAACGATTGCCAACGTCTTGATGACCGCCAACATGCACGACCACGCCGGAGTGCAGGCCCTGGCCCGCGAGCTGGGCGTGCAGTACACTCTCGATCCGACCATCACTCCGAAGATGGATGGCGACACCTCCATTCTGAATCTGCGTATTCCGGGCTCGGAATTAAACGGCGTATTTCACAACGAAAGCCTGGTGGGAAACGTCGAAGAGTTTTGCGCCGCGCCTCCGGCTCCCGACGAAGATGTGATGGAAGGATACCCCTGCAGCGCGGGCCACACTCTTGCCTACATCTCTCCCTACGGAGACGTTTTCCCCTGCGTGCAGTTTCCGCTGCCCAGCGGCAACGTGCGGCGGCAGAAGTTTCTCGACATCTGGAACCACTCGCCCGAACTGAACGAGGTGCGCTCCATTCGCGCCAAAGACCTGACCGTCTGCTCGAGTTGCAGTCATGTCGGCACCTGCACCCGCTGCCCCGGTCTCGCCTACATGGAAGGAAGCATGCGCGGACCGTCCACCGCCGACTGCGAAAAGTCTTTCCATCGGACCGGGATCCGCTCCGCAAATATGCTTCGCCTGGACGGCGGTCAGCACCGGCCCGCGCCATCGGGTCCTCTCATTCATATCCAGCCACTGACGGCGTCATCGTCGTGTTTTCAGTAGTCGATGCAAGTTCTCAGATCTCAGTTAACCGTCAAGGCCGGGGTCAGCTGCGAAGCAGCGCAAGATTGCAGGCCCGGGCGCAAGCCCGGGGTCGTCGACTCCCGCGACGGTTACTTTGGTGTACCACACGGCCCACGATGGCACGACGGAACTCGCCGCGGAACGTAAAATCAGGAGAACCTAATCATTATGGACTCCACCGAAAAACCACCTGAATCGGGAAGGCGCAGCACTCGCATCCGCGCCCAGATTCCGCTTCGCGTCACCAGCCTGGACCCGGCACTCCATTCTCCGAGTCCGGACACACGCTCGTGCTCAATACTCAGGGCTGTGGCGTGCGGCTTTCGCGCGCCCTGGAACCCGGTCTGGCAGTCTCGCTGGACGACCTGCCGGGCGGTAAAAGTGTCCCCGCCCGCATCGCCAACTGCGTGCCTCTGGGTACCGGAGGCCAGTGGTGGATGGTCGGCATAGCGCTCGACGAACCCGGCAATGTCTGGGGCGTTCATCCCGCTCCGGCAGATTGGGATTCAGAAGCCGCCACCGCTGCGTCGGCCAGTCCCGCCCCGAGCGCATCCAAGAGTGGTGAATGGCCCTTCCGGCAATTCTCCAGCCGCGGAGAATTCCACCCCGGCAAAAGGTAATCTCCGCAAACCAGAAGGGTACCTGATTCCAGCCCACTGGATTCCAGCCCACTTTGACTACGTCATTTTCCCCACGTAACATTCCCTGCCAGTGATTGGCCAGACGATTTCGCACTACCGCATTCTCGAGAAGCTGGGCGGCGGCGGTATGGGCGTGGTCTACAAAGCCGAAGACACGCGGCTTCACCGTTTCGTCGCGCTCAAGTTTCTGCCCCAGGAAGTTGCCCGCGACCCGCAGGCCCTCGCCCGCTTCCAGCGCGAAGCCCAGGCCGCATCCGCTCTGAATCACTCCAACATCTGCACCATCTACGACATTGGCGAGCAGGACGGCCAGGCCTTCATCGCCATGGAGTTTCTGGACGGGGTGACTTTGAAGCATCGCATCTCTGGCCAGCCCATGGACACCGAGACCCTGCTCTCTCTGGCCATCGAAGTGGCCGACGCGCTCGACGCCGCGCACACGCGAAAAGATCGTGCATCGGGACATCAAGCCGGCCAACATCCTCATCACCAAGCGCGGTCAAGCGAAAATTCTCGACTTCGGACTGGCCAAGTTGACCGGCGCGCAGTCTCCCGCCGCCGAAGGCGCCACGGTCGAGGAGAATTTGACCAGTCCGGGAACGGCCGTAGGCACGGTAGCCTACATGTCGCCCGAGCAGGCCCGCGGCGAGGAACTCGACGCCCGCACCGATCTGTTCTCCTTCGGCGCCGTCCTTTACGAGATGGCGACGGGACGCATGGCGTTCAGCGGAAACACCTCGGCCGTGATCTTCGATTCCATTCTGCGCGGCGCTCCTACCTCGACGGCGCGATTTAATCCGGACCTGCCTGCCGAACTCCAGCGCATCATCAGCAAGGCCCTCGAAAAAGATCGCGCCCTGCGCTACCAGAGCGCCGCGGAAATGCTGGCCGATCTGAAACGCCTGCGCCGTGATTCCAGTTCGGCGCGAGTCGAGATTGCCGCCGAGCAGTCCCATCGCAAGAAAAGCAAGACCCTGGTCTGGGCGATCGCCGGCGTGGTCGCTCTTGCACTGCTCGCGGGCGGCGCGTTTCTTTGGCGGAGCCGCAGCAGTTCGGACCAGATCACCTCGGTCGCGGTGATGCCGTTCGTCAACGCCAGCAACGATCCCGACTCCGAGTATCTGAGCGACGGCATCACCGAGAGCTTGATCAACAATCTCTCGCAACTGCCGAACCTGACCGTGATGGCCCGGTCGTCGGTGTTTCGCTACAAGGGACGCGATGTTGATCCTCAAACCGTGGCCAAGGAATTGAAAGTCCAGGCCCTGGTCACCGGACGCATCGTGCAGCACGGCGATCAGCTCATCATCAGTTCGGAACTGATTGACGCCCGCACCAATCGCAATCTCTGGGGCGACCAGTACGATCGCAAGGTTTCCGATGCGCTTGCCGTGCAGCAGGAAATTACCGGCGCCATCTCAGCCAAGCTGCGCGAGCGTCTGTCCGGAGAGACCCAGAAGCAGGTGGCCAAAGGCGGCACCAGCGATCCCGAGGCCTACCAGCTTTATCTCAAAGGTCTCTACTATTGGGAGAAACGCACGCCCGAGACCCTGGACAAGGCCAGAGACTACTTCAACCAGGCCATCGAGCGGGACCCGGGCTACGCCATGGCATACGTCGGGCTGGCCAACTACTATGTCGCCGCGCCGGACTACGGTCCGATACCTGAGAACGTAGCCGCTCCCAAAGCCAAAGCGGCGGCTGAGAAAGCTCTGTCGATTGATCCGTCTTCGGCCGAGGCCCACGCCGCTCTGGGGGGTTCACTCTGGAGCTTGTTCGAGTTCTCCGCCGCGGAAGCCGAATTCAAGCGGGCCCTCGAACTCAATCCCAATCTCTCCCACGCCCACCACTGGTACGGGCTCTTCGTCTCCTGGGAGGCGCGTCACCCGGAAGCCTTGATCCATCTGCGCCGCGCCGTCGAACTCGATCCCCTGAATCTGCAATACCAGACCAACCTCGGTCAGGTCCTAGCCAATGCGCGCCAGTATGACGCTGCCGTGGAGCAGTTGAAAAAAACCCTGGAGATGGATCCGAACTTCGCCTATGCCCACGTCGAGTTGCGTCAAATCTACCGCGACCAGGGCAAGCACGACCTGGCGATGCAAGAGTGGAAGAAATACGCCGCCCTCAATAATGATCCCGAGGAAGCGGCCATCGCGAGGACGTCACCGAATGTTTATGCCAAGTCCGGGATTAAGGCCGCCGTCGCCCGCGAAATCGAACTGAGGAAACAACTGGGAAAACGTCGGTACCAGGACCCCAGTGAAATTGCCTACCTCTATGCTCAACTCGGCGACAAAGAGCAATCCTTTGCCTGGCTGGACAAGGCGCGCGCGGAAAAGTCCGGAGGGCTGGAGTCCGTAAAAATCGTCCGCGCGTTGGAGCAGTGGCACAGCGACCCCCGCTTTGTCGCACTCTTGAAGGATTTGGGCCTGCCCCAGTAAAGTTTGCCCGGTGTTTGCGAAACTGCGGCTCAGCCTAGTAATCAATGTTCCCAATCTGTTGCGACAACGGCATTTCATTGTTAAACGAGAGTTAAAGACGGATTTCGTTGACAGCGGGAACGCCCATCTCTAGATTCAACGACGAAGCGAGTTTGAAGGAGACATTTGTGAAACTTCGGATGCGTTCTAACCTCTTCGCCCTGTGCGTTGCGGCAATTGTGCCGGCGGAATCCTCGACTTTGCTGGCGCAGCTTTCCGACCTCCCGCTCAAACCCGGCCTATGGGAAACGCATGTGAGCGTCAAAGCCGGAGGCACAAATAACGACGCGGTTGGAAAATCTTGTTTCTCCGCCGGCACGACATTGGGAGACTATTTGACGGCCACGAACAAGGGGAGCGGCGCGCAATGCAGCGTCAGTAACAAGATTCAATCTTCCCACGGGATCTCTTACGACACTGTCTGCACCGGCCCGGGAATGGGCTCCAAGGGACGCATCGATTTCCAGATGTCTGGGACGGAGAGTTTCAGCGGAACCAGCCACATGGCAGTCACGGGTAGTATGCAAGGTAAACCGATCAACATGGCGATCGACAAGACGTTTAGCGCGAAATTTCTGGGGTCGGATTGCGGCGACGTAAAGCCGCTGGTCAACCCAAGAAAGTAGATTTCGCCAGTTCACCGCGCGCCGTGGCGGAAAAGCGGCCTTCTAATTCCGCCACGACATCGAAAGCATTCCCCTGCTAAGTCCTGCCAACGACGACCAGCCCTACCCCGATTTCTATGACCCGCGTACTCCCGAACCGCTGGATGGAGCTTTTCTGCGTTTCTCGAAACCGATGTCATGCCTGCCCGTCGCCGCGAAGTATCCCGTCCTTACCGGTCCGGAGCCCACTGCCCTAAGGGGCGCGCCGTATGGGGGTGCCGCAGCGCATACGCTATTCCGCCGGCGAAATACGCGTCGCCTGCCTGTCGCTAACAAATCAGCAGACCGGCGTCATGCGGAAAGACTTTCGTCCTCGGATCTTGCGCGCAGCGGCACCATCGGCGCGCAAGCGAGTTTCCGCTTCGCGCCGCATCCCGCAAGCTCGATGACGCACCTAATGGGGAACTGGGAATTAAATAGGGCAGGAATCTGCGCAATGCCGTTGAGCGCGGCTTAGGTCTTCATCAGCTTCGAGAAATACCGGTTGTCGTAAAACATCGTGCTGTTGTGCACGAACTCGAGGACCTTGTGCATCTTGTCGCGGTCTTCGCGATTCATGTCGTTGAACTGGATGGCGATGCCTGATCCGGGATCGATGCGCACGACGAATCCTGAAGCCTGAAGCCTGCCGTCATCAATCGAGAAAATCACTTTCAACTTGGACCCGGCAGGCATCAGCGTGCTGGTTTCCACGTAGCAGCCGCCCAGGCTGACGTCGATCAGGTTCCCCAGGATCGGCACTTCGCCTTCCTGCGGCCGCAATTCGATCGTGACCCGGCACTTCATGCGCGGATACAGGCGGCGGTTCTTGCGCGAAGGCTGCTTCTGCTTTTCGATGTACATGCGGCGGTCAGCTTCGGCCAGCAGCGCTTCCGCGTCTTTTCCGTCTTCCGGATACAGGGCCTGTCCCACGCTCAGCGAAAGGATGTCTTCGCTGCAGACTTCCTGTGCCGGCCATGCCGCGCCAGTTCCCGCAGGCTCTCCGCCTTCTTGGCGGCGGCCTCCGCGGTCAGTCCCGGCGCCACCACGACAAATTCGTCTCCACCCATGCGGGCCACGTAGTCGTACTCGCGGCAGCTCTCTTTCAACGCCTGCGCGAACAGACGCAGCACGCGATTGCCTTCCAGGTGTCCGAAGCGGTCGTTGATCTGCTTGAAGCCGTCCATGTCGCTGACCATGACGACCAGCGACGTCGTGTCGCGCTTGCAGCGCGCCAGTTCGCGGTCCAGTTGCAGGAACAGCGAGCGGGCGTTGGGCAATCCCGTGAGGTAGTCGGTGACCGCCGAACTTTCGGCCTGCTCGTACTTCAACGCATTTTCGATGGCCAGCGCCATCTTCGAACTGATGGCCAGCAGGATGCGCAAGTGGTCCGAAGTGAAGGCATCGGTTTCCGCGTGATAGAGCGCGAGCACGCCCACGACGCCGGCCAGTCCTTCCAGACGGAATCGCCAGAGCCGAGCGCAGCGTGCTGAACTTCGTGGGATCGTTCAGATATCCCGGCTCCACCGACGGATTGCCGTTGATGATGGGCTTCCGGTTCTGCGCCACCCAGCCGGAAAGGCCGCTGCCCAGCGGAATGCGCAGCGACGAGAACAGGCGGTGGTTGTCCCCGCTCACCAGCTCGGGAACCAGTTCCTGCGCCGCGCTTCACGTAGATCGCAATGGCGTCGTAGGGCACCAGCCGCCGCAGTTTCACCGAGAACACCGACAGGGTTTCGCCCAGGCTGAGCGAAGCGCCCAGGTCCTGGCTCAGTTCGAACAGCGTCTGCGCTTCCTGCCGCGCCGCCGCGATCGACGACAGGAAGGTAGCTTCCTGGCCGGGAGCATCCTTGACCGTGATGTCTTCGAAGCCCGCCGCCGGCGCGGCCCCGGCTTCCACTTTCACTTCGGTCGAGAGCGGCGCCACCGGCTCGCGCCGGTAGGTGGATTCCACCAGCTTTTCCAGTTGGCGATAGCGCCTCTCCAGAACGCTCACCACTTTCGGATCAAACGACTTTCCCGACTCCGCCGACAGCCGCTTCATTACTTCTTCCAGCGGCAAGCGCCCGCCGGTATTGCCGGTCGGAGGCCATGGCGTCGAGAAAATCCACGGACGAAAGAATGCGCGCTCCAATCGGAATTTCTTCGCCCTTCAGCCCGAAGGGATAGCCCGGATCCATCCCACTTCTCGTGGTGGGCCCGCACAATCGGCACCACCGGATAGGGAAAGCGGACCCGTTCCAGGATCTCCGCCCCCACCACCGGGTGGATCTTCATCTTTTCAAATTCTTCCGGAGTCAGGCGGCCCGGTTTCGAGATGATGTGCTCGGGCACGGCCAGCTTGCCAATGTCGTGCAAGAGCGCCGCCGCATGCAGCGCTTCCATCTCACCCGGCGGTCACACCCAGCTCCTTGGCTACCTCGATGGCATAGATTCGCACTCGTTGCAGGTGATCGTGCGTGGTGTGGTCCTTGGCTTCGATGGCCAGCGCCAGCGCTTCGATGGTGCGCAGGTGCAGAGTCGCCATTTCTTCCACGTGGCGCTTTTCGTCCTCAAGTTTTCCCAGATACAGCCGATAAGACCGGTAGATCAGGTAAATGATGGGAACAATGAGCAGCGAGGTTTCCCATCCGAACTCGCGGTTGAACCAGCCGATCATTCCGGCAAAGGCTGCGCCGACCAGGTAATACGGGAACGACCAGAAATAGCATTCCACCCAAATCTTCTTGATGGACTTGCTGCTCGGTGAGAGCGATCACGGCCGCGATCGACCCGGTATTGGCCGCGAAATAGGTGATGGCCGCCAATCCCAGCAACAGGGGATGACTCTTCACCTGCGCCCCGGAGATCGCCAGGTGATAGACGTTGATAGGCGATGGCGATCGGACATCGCGCTGGCCGACAGATTGAACGTGACCTGAAGCGGGCTGGGGCGGTCGCGATAGAAGCACTGCACCAGGATGGCCGCGGTGGCCAAAGCCAGGGTCTCGGCAAAACCCAGTTCCAGTATGCCCAGCAGAATGAATAGGAAGTTCACCGACATGGTGCCGGTGATCCCGGGCAGCCGGACTTTGAGCCGGGCGGCCAGAATCGCGATCAGCAGGTAGCAGATGAACTGCGCGATATTCTTGCTGGTCGGCCGGATGGCGCCATACAGCAGCACACACGTCCCCGCCACGACGACAAGGCTGATGAACACCTTGGCGCCTAAGCTCAGTTCTCTCCACGACTGAGAGCCGCTACCCACGTCCCTCCGTGTGATTCCTGCGTCGAAAGTTGGGCGGGAATCTGCCATTCATTGATATCAATTAAAGTGTTCTAATACAATAACTTGCATCAATTCTGCCCAAACTTTCGTAACCAGAATTCACTTACCAAATCCCCTAACCTGACCGGGCAGATAAGGATCGCCCTTTCAGCGAGTTGTGTCGTTGTGTGTGAGAACAAAATGGAGCCCGGGCGGACGCCCGTACTGCAGTCCATCGGCTACAACCGGTAGAAGCTCAACACCGCATCCCCCTGCTCCAGCTTGCGATAGCGCAGCAGGGGAGCAAAACCGTCGCCGGGATCGAACCTCTTGTCATGCTCGGCCACGACTACCGTCTCCGGCGCAAGCAAGGAGGATTGCGAGAGCAGCTGAAGGACCTGTAGCGTAGATCTTCTCCATGCGGTAGGGGGGATCGAGAAAGATGAAGTCGGCCGTAACGTTCCTGGCTTCCAGCTTGCGCAGAGCGCGGATGACGTCGTCTTTCAGAACTTCGAAGCCCGCCTCCACTCCCAGCGAGTCAAGATTGCGCCGGATCAGGCCGGCAGCCGCGCTCGAGGATTCCACGAAGTAAACCTGGACCGCTCCCCGGCTCAAAGCTTCAATCCCGACCGCGCCCGTGCCGGCGCAGAGGTCGAGCCAGACTTTACCCTCGAAGACGGCCGGGTTCCCGGCGCCCAGCACATTGAACAGGGTTTCGCGCAACCGGTCGGCGGTGGGGCGCAGGTCCAATCCGCGCAGCGAGTGCAAGGGACGGCTGCGAAATTTCCCGGCAATCACTCGCATGGCTCGACCTGGCCCCTGTCCGGCCAGGCCATCCCATTACCTTGGATTTGGTGAAATCGCAACTCCCGGCTCCAATCTGTTGTCTAAACTATATAGAATGGAGTAGCGGAAAAACGCCGCAGATTTCCCATGAGAAGCTGGTCCATTTCGGTAGGCCGCATTTTCGGCGTTGAACTTCGCATCCACTGGACCTTTTTCCTGCTGCCGCTTTTCGTCTGGTACACCGAGTATGCCTCCCATCGGACCGCCAACGATGGCCGTGGCCTGGCCCTGGTAGGAATCATCTTCGGCTGCGTCCTGGCCCATGAGTTCGGTCACGCCCTGATGGCGCGGCGTCTCGGGCATTCGGGCAAAGTCCATCATTCTGCTTCCCATTGGCGGAGTGACGCAACTGGACGACAGCCAACCCGCCGCAGATACCACGCTCGCCCCCTGGAAGCGGGACATCCGCATCGCGATGGCGGGGCCGCTGGCCAACCTGCTGCTGGCTCTGCGTCTCCGGCCTCATCATTTTGGCGGTCGTTCCCCACGCCGATCTCTGGACCTGGCCCTTCATGCGCTCCGGCAATCTTCCCCGCAGCCTGGTGTGGGCCAATCTTTATATCGCAGGATTCAACCTGCTGCCGGCCTATCCCATGGATGGCGGCCGGGTGTTGCGCGCGCTCTTCAGCCGCCACATGGACCCGGTCCAGGCCACGCGCCGCGCGGTGTCGATCGGCCAGGCCTTCGCCACCATGTTCATCCTGGGCGGCATGCTTCTGCCCAACTACTGGCTGACCCTGGTGGGATTGTTCCTGTTCATCGCGTCCCAGATGGAAGAGCGCTCAGCGGTCTTTCAGTCGGTGCTGGAGAAGGTGCACCTGGAAGACATCATGCTCACCGATTTTGCCACGCTCTCCCCGGCCGACACGCTCGAAGACGCGCTGGAAAAAGCCGTGCACTGCCTGCAGGATGATTTCCCCGTGATTCGCGGCAGCGACATGGTGGGAGTGATTTCGAAACAGAAGATTCTGGAAGCGCTCCGGGCCGAAGGCAACGGCTACGTCCAGGCCGTCATGAACCGGATCTTCGATGTGGCGCAAAAAGGCGAATCCCTGGCCTCAGCCTTTCGCAAGCTCACCACCAAAAATCTCAGCATCATTCCGGTGGTGGAAGACCAGCGCCTGGTAGGTATCGTCACCCTGCAAAATCTGATGCACTCCATGGCGCTGCTGGCAGAAAGCCGCAAACTCCGCAAACAAGCCTTGAATTCCTAAAAATCGCCACGGATCTAATCTCACCGAATTTCACGTGATCTCAGCGGAGTCAACAATTCTTCGCGAAATAGATACAATCGAGGACTTTTGTATCCGTGAGAATCCGCGAAAATCCGTGGCCGCTTTTCCGCTAGAACTTCACCACGATCCCCACCGAAGGCTCCGCCATGTGTCCCCGGGCGCCGGTAAACAGGTTCTGCACGTTGAAATCCGGCGCCTTGTACACCAGCCCGCGATACTGCAACCGCAGCGCCAGGTGAGTTGGTCAGCGGAAGACCGGCGAATCAAGGGCAGGCTCGAGAAGATGCTGTCCAGTCGAATCCTCCGCCATAAAGGAAAGCCGGCTTGGTTTGCTGGGATGCGGGAAGATAGGTTTGCACACCGTTGATGGTGTTGGAACTGTAGCCGGGATAGAAAACCAGAGCCGCCGCGCCGGCAAAAACGAACGGCTCGACCTTCTTGGCTCTCGTGGAAGCTGAAAACGTACGCCCCGGAGTATTCCGCGATGGTGCCCTGAATGCGATAGGTCAGCGGCGAGGAAAAGTAAATCTGCGAGTTCGACGTGTGCGAATAGTTGATCTCTACCGAACTGTGTTCCGAAAACCGGTACCGTCCGGTGACCAGGACCGCGCCGGAGTTGGTCGGAGTAAGCACCGTACCGTTGCCCGTCGACTGCTTGCTGAACACCGCCGACCCGCCCAGGCTGATTTCGTAGGTGTTGTCCTGCGCCCATGCCATGGATGTGAGCAGAAAGAATGCCGCCATTGCGATGCCGGATCTTCTTAACATCAATTGTCCTCGTACGCTCTTGTCATACCGCCCAACTCAGCTGTTGGAACCTGCCGGACCTTCCTGGGATGCACCAGCTCGTCAATTTTCTCATTGTCGGCGAACAACTCGAGACCGGTCATTGCGCAGAGTAGCCGCTTCGCGAAGCGAAGCAGCTACACAGTCGAAGGCCCCGCCCGCTGCACGGTTCTCGCCGCTCTCGCCGCAGCACCAAACTAGCTCTTCCCGCTGTAACTAGATGCAGGGGTCCGACTCCGCTCAGCATGACAGCCCGCATCTTCTAGAACAGCCGGATCGCCTTCGCCTGTTCCACCGCCGGCACCTTTCTCAGTTCAGCCAGAACTTCCGGCGGCACTTTTCCATCCACGTGCACCACCGCGATCGCCTGCCGCGGAACGCCCGGCTTCGCGTTTCCCGACCGGCGTCCCAGGGAGAAGTTCGCGATATTGATCTTGTGCTTGCCCAGAATCGTGCCCACTTTCCCGATCACACCGGGCACGTCGCGGTTGCGCAGGTAAATCAGATCGCGCTCGAGCGGCGCTTCCACGTCAATCCCGTCGACATGCAGCAGTCGCGGCGTGTCTTTGTGCAGCACCGCGCCCTTGACCAGATGCTCGCCCGGTCGCCGTCTTCAGCAGCACCGAGAGCACGCTGCCCGAGCCTCCGCCTGAGCTGTGCGGCTTGCGCGACTCGTGGATGCGCAATCCCCGGGAGGAAGCGATCGCCTCCGCGTTCACCAGGTTCGCCTTCTCCTCGAGCGCTTCGTTCAGGATGCCTTTGACCGCGGCGTTGCGGATCAGGTCGGTCTTCGATTCCGCAATGTGCCCGCTGTAGCGCAGCGAAATCTCTTCCAGCGTCCCCTCGCTCACCTGCGCCAGGAACGAACCCAGCCTCTCCGCCAGCACCACATAAGGCTGCAGCTCCAGATATTCGTCGTGCGAAACCGACGGCACGTTCACCGCATTCTGGATGACGCCGTGCTTCAGATATTCCTTCACCTGCATCGCGATCTGATAGCCGACTGCCTCCTGGGCCTCGTTGGTCGAGCCCGCGATATGAGGCGTAAGGATGATGTTCTCGACCGCCGTCAACGGCGAGTTCTTCAAGGGCTCGTCGGTGAAAACATCCAGCGCCGCGCCCGCCACCAGACCTTGCTTGACCGCCTGCGCCAGGGCCGCTTCGTCCACCAGTTCGCCGCGGGCGCAATTGACCAGCCTCACTCCTCGCTTCATTCTCTTGACCGAATCCGCGTTGATCATGCCCGCGGTTTGCGGCGTCAGGCCCACATGCAAGCGTCAGGTAGTCGGCGGCGGCGTAGACTTCTTCCAGCTTGGCCAGCCGGATGCCCTGCTCTTTGGCCACCGCGGTCGAGACAAAAGGATCGTGCGCGACAATCTCCATCCCGAAGGCCCGCGCCCGCCGCGCCACTTCCATGCCGATTCTTCCCAGGCCCACGATGCCCAGGGTCTTGCCGCGCAATTCGGTGCCTTGCAGAGATTTCTTCTCCCACTTCCCGGCATGCATCAACTCGTTGGCGCGGCCGATGTGGCGGGCCATGGCCAGCATCAGCGCCAGAGCGTGCTCGGCCACGGCGATGGCATTGGCGCCGGGAGTGTTCATGACCGCGATGCCCTTGCGGGTGGCGGCATCCAGATCAATGTTGTCGACGCCCACGCCGGCGCGTCCGATCACCCGCAGCTTGCGGGCATGTTCCAGCAGGTCGGCGTCCACCTGCACCGCCGAGCGAACGATCAGCGCGTCCGCCGACTGCAGATGCGCCGCCAGTTTGCCCTCCACCTGATCGGGCGTGACGATGGTCCAGCGCGGTTCGCGCAACAGGTCAATGGCTGAGGATGAAATCTTTTCTGCCACTACAACTTTCATAGTTAGGGATCAACTCTCCAAAGAATTGAAGTGCTTCTTCGGACGCGATGCTTCCGCGTCGCACCACCGAGACTATTTTTCGGAAGACATCAGCGCGCCGACACCTGCACCGTCAGCCGCTTCGACACACGCCGTGGAAGTGCTTGAACGAATCTCGCGTGGAGATGGATCTTACCGTGCGGTTCCGGCGGACCACTCAGGCGCCAACCGGCTGCCGTTTTTCCGCAGCGCTGCGCGCATACACTTCCTGCGCCGCGCGCACCGCCGCGCCATACTCCACCGGCTTCCCGGTCACGCTGGCGAGCACATGCTCGAGCGCGGCCAGAATTCCGATGGTGTCGAGATAGTCGTAGTAGCCGATGTGCGCGATGCGGAACAGTTTGCCCTTCATCTCGCCCTGGCCGTTGGCTACCACCGCGGCAAACGATTCGCGGAACTCCTTGACGATCGCGCTGGAGTCCGTTCCAGCCGGCGACTGAATCGCCGTCAGCGCCGCCGCCGGCGCAGCCCGCCGCAAACAGTTTCAGCCCCAGCGCCTGCGCCCCGGCGCGAGTCATCTCCGCCGCCAGTTCGGCATTGTTGACCAGAGCTTCGCGTCCGGCGACCAGGTCGCCGTTGCCCATCTGCCGGATGAAATCGAGCGCCGCTCCCAGCGCGGCAAACAACGACGTCGCCGGCGTGTAGGCCGACTCTCCCTTGGCCGCAGCCTTGCGCTCTTTGCGGAAGTCGAAGTAGTAGCGCGGAGACTTGGCCGTCTCCATGCGCTTCCAGGCGCGCTCGCTCACCGCGCAATAGGCCAGCCCCGGCGGGATCATCAACGCCTTTTGCGAGCCGCCGATGATGACGTCGATGCCCCAGCCATCCACGTCGAAGTGGGTCGTGCCCAGGCCGGTGATGGCGTCCACCACCAGCAAGGTGTCGTCGCCCTGGGCGCGGACCAGCTTTGCAATTCCCTTCACATCGTGCCGGGCGCCGGTGGAACTCTCCGTCGCCTGCACGTAGACCACGCGTACATCGGGCGTCAGTTTTTGCCGAATGTCATCCAGCGAAAGAGTTTCGCCGTAAGGCGCGCTCAGCACTTCGACGACGCAGCCAAAAGCCTTGGCCAGATCGCGCCAGCGTTCGCCAAACTTGCCCGCGGTCAGCACCAGCACCTTGTCGCCGGGCGAGGTCAGGTTCGAAACCGAGCCTTCCATCACGCCAGTCCCGGACGAAGCCAGCACCAGCACGTCGTTCTGCGTGCCGATGAAGTCTTTCATGTCCGCCAGCACGCGCGTGTACAAAGCGCGGAAGTCGGCGGTGCGATGGTGCATGGCAAACGACGCCATGGCAGTCTGGGCCGCAGGAAGTATGGGAGTTGGGCCAGGAGTAAAAAGACGATTCTTGCGCAGCATTATGACAGGAGTCCTTTGTTTAGGAAGATTGTATTTATAGTTTACCGGAATCAGCGAGTCTTCACCACGGACTGCCACGGCAGCCGTGCTGTCAAAGGTTTTCCTCACGTGTCCTCTGTGTCCTCCGTGGTTAATGACTCTTGGTCGTCCCGGCCAGACGCTATAATCCCCCCATGAGCCTCAGCGAGCAGATCCAGAAAGACATCATCACCGCCATGAAGGCGCGCGACGAGCATCGCCTGTCCACTCTGCGCATGGTCAAGACCGCGCTCAAGAATCGCGAGATCGAGAAGATGGCGCCGCTCGACGACAAGGAATCGCAGCAGGTCCTCACCACCCTGATCAAGCAGCGCAAGGATTCCGTCGAGCAATTCACCAAAGGCGGCCGCCAGGAAATGGCCGACAAGGAAGCCGCCGAAATCGTCCTGATCGAAGCCTACATGCCCAAGGCCGCCGGCGAAGACCAGATCGTCGCCGGGGTGAGAGCGGTCATCGCCGAAATGGGCGCGCCCACCATGAAAGAAATGGGCACGGTGATGAAGAATGTCATGGCCCGCTTCTCCGGCGCCGGAATTCGCGTGGACGGAAAACTCGTCAGCGACGCAGTGAAGCGGGAGTTGGCAGGAAAATAACCTTAAGCCCGCAAGCGTCGAGCAGGCAGACAATCCTCACATTCCGCTTTCTGGACCTGCCGCCCTCCCATCCGATTCAGCCCCAGACTCTTGCCCGCGTGTGAATGCGCAGGATCACCGGGAGGATCCTCTGCGAGTTCTTTGCCAAGCTGGTGTCCGTGTGGACGTCATCCCGCGGGACTTCAGTCTTGAAAGATCTCGCGTGTACGATCGCAGCTACCTATGCGCTTCACGCGCGATGCTTCGCAGGCTCAGGATACGACTCATAACAAAAGCGAACTTTCAAACTGCAATCACCGGCTCCGCTGCAACTCCCGGTACGCTTCGCTCTTCGAAACTCCCATCTCTTTGGCGATTCTCTTGAGCGCCGCTTTCTCATCCAGCTTTTCTTCCGCCATGATCTGCTCCAGCCGCTGGCGCACACTCACACCGGCCGCGACTTTCTGCTGACCCTCTTCCGCTTTGCCGATCAGCAGCGTGATCTCGCCCTTGATGTCACCGCGGGCCTTCAATATTTCCAGAACCTCGCCGGCCCGGCCGCGCAGAAACTCTTCGTGAATCTTGGTGACCTCGCGCGCGATCACCAGCTGCCGATCCGCCCCCAGAATCTCGACGACATCTTCCACCGCTTCTTTCACCCGATGCGGCGCTTCGTAAAAAACCTGCGTTCGCGGCGAGGCCTTGACGCTTTCCAGCATCTGCCGCCGCTGCCCACTCTTTGCAGGAAGAAAGCCGCTGAAGCGAAACGAGTCCGTGGGCAGCCCGCTGGCCACCAGCGCCGCCAGAAACGCCGACGCTCCCGGGAATCGGCACCACCGGAATATGGTGCCGGATGGCCAGTGAAATCAGGCGGAAGCCGGGGTCGGAGATGCCCGGCATGCCCGCGTCCGTGACCAGGGCCACACGCGCGCCGCCCTCGAGATCGAGCACCAGCTCCGGAGCGCGGGTCAGTTCATTGTGTTCGTGATAGCTGACCGTGCGGGTGGAGATGCCGTAGTGGTTCAGCAGCTTTTGCGTCTGCCGGGTATCTTCGCAGGCAATCTGGTCGGCTTCCTTGAGCACGCGCACCGCCCGCAGCGTGATGTCTTCCAGGTTGCCGATGGGCGTGCCCACCAGGTAGAGACCCGGCGTCAGAGTGCCTTTCGGGTTCGCGACCGCGCTCGTCTCCCGCCTTCATGAAGGCGAGTCTAACATCGGCTGATCCATCGCGTCCTTTGCGGACCTTCTTTGCGACGTTTGCGGTGAAGTTCTCGACGTGGCCCAGGGCCAAGTACCTGAGCGCGGTAGCCGGATGCACGACCGCCGGTTCATTGACGAGGCTCGGCACAAACCCTAGAATCAGGAAGACAGTTTTCAGTTGTCAGATCTCAGTTTTCAGTTCGAATCCTGCTGGAGACTCTGAATCTTAACCGGCCTGTTTTCAGGAGCGTCTCAGGAAGTCCATGCCACTTTACGAATACGAGTGCAAGAAGTGCCATCACCGCTTCGAGCGCATCCAGAAATTTTCCGATCCTCACGTCAAGAAATGCCCCAAGTGCGGCGGCCCCATCGAGCAGGTGATCTCCGCGCCGGCCGTCCAGTTCAAGGGTTCGGGATGGTACGTCACCGACTACGCCAAGAAGTCCTCCACCGGTTCGGCTTCATCTTCTTCGAACGGCGATTCGGCTTCCAACAAGGACGTCCAAATCCAAGCGGAAGACTCCTCGAAATCCGAAAGCTCCTCCAAAGTCGGAGAGTTCGAAGTCCGAAGAGCTCGAAAGAAGCTCGAGAAGTCTCGTCCAAAAAGAAGTAATGTAGGCGCGAGCGCCCCGCTCGTGCTCCCCTCTAGACAACTGCACTCCCTGATGCTCGAACGCCGCGATGAATCGTTTTCAGGCGTCTCCAGCATCTAAATAGTCGTTATAACGAGGATTCTCACTATGATCACATATCAGACGCAGTGACGAGCGCGGCGGAGGCGACTTCGGCTGGCTCAATACTCAACACACATTTTCCTTCGATCAGTACCACGACCCGCGCTTCATGGGATTCCGCTCCCTGCGCGTCATCAATGAAGACTGGGTGCAGGGCGGCCACGGCTTCCCCATGCATCCGCATCGCGACATGGAGATCATTACCTACGTCCTGGATGGCGCTCTCGAGCACAAGGACAGCATGGGCAACGGCTCCATCATTCGCCCCGGCGACGGACAGCGCATGAGCGCGGGAACCGGAGTGCGGCACAGCGAAGCCAACTCTTCGAAGACCGATCCGGCACACCTGCTGCAGATCTGGATTCTGCCCGACCGCCGGGGCCACGAGCCCGGCTACGAGCAGAAGGCCTTTCCCGAGGCCGAAAAGCGCGGCAAGTTGCGCCTGATCGCCAGCCCGGACGGAAAGGACGGCTCGGTGACCATCCACCAGGACGCCAAGCTGTATGCTTCGCTGCTCAAACCCGGGCAGGAAGTGAAGCACGAACTGGGCAAGGGCCGCTACGCCTGGCTGCAGGTCGCCAAAGGCGCGGTAGAACTGAACGGCCAAAGCCTGAACCAGGGCGACGGCGCCGCCATAAGCGACGAAAAGAGCTTAATAGTCAAAGGCACCGAAGACGCCGAAGTCCTGCTCTTCGACCTGGCATAAGCCCAGGTGTGTGTGGGGCGGGCGCCCTCGCCCGCCGCTTTTGAACTGTTGCTTTTGACTCTTGGTTAAATTTTGCAGCGCTTCCCACATCCGCATGATCGCAGCCCACGAATCAACGTTCAAAGAGCGGCGGACGAGGAGTGTCCGCCCCACACCGGTGGCTATTGCCCCTGCCCGCTTCTGTGCTAACTTCCCGATCAATTGATCGCGATGCGCTTCCTCTTCAACCACGAGAAAGCTCCCGATCGGCGCCCCAGGAGCCGATCCAGGCCGAGGTTCCAGAGCTCCACGCCGCCCAGCTGGCCGCCGCCTATTACGGCGAACGCCAGGGAGGCGACCTCCATGATTTCGTGCGGGTCACTCCCAACCGGGTGCTCTTCGGCCTGCTCGACATGGCAGGACGCCTGGAAGAAAACAGCGCGATTGTCTCCGCCGCCCAGCAGACCTTCCGCACCCGCTCGCCGGAGCTGTTCTCCGCCGAGGACGTCAACGAAGCCGACGCCATGGCCGAACTCTGCCTCGAGCTCAACCGCGCCATTATGGCGGCGGAGGGAGGTATCCGCTCCTGTCCCGCCTTTGCCGGCTGTTACAACGAAGATCTGGGCACCATCTGCTACTTCAACGCCGGCCACACTCCCGGACTGCTCCGCGACATGACCGGCATCACCGAACTCCCGGCCACCGGCCTGCCCTTGGGACTGTTTTCCCACGCCACCTGCGAGGCTCCCCTGGTCGCGTTGCCTCCGGGCGCCGCCCTTCTGCTGGTTTCCAAAGGTCTGCTCGAAGGCAAGCGCCGGCGCGAGGAATTCGGACTGGAGCGGGTAAAGACCGGCTTGCAACAGGCCAGCCAACGAAACCGCCAAAGAATTGTGCGCCACCATGATCGATGGCGTGCAGCAGTTCATGCGCAAGCCCCCCGTCCACAATGACGTGACCGCGTTGGCTCTGGTCCGGGACGGTAGTACCTAAGCGTCCCCCAGAGTGCAAAACCAGGGGCTCTGCTTGACGTTCCTCTTGGTTGTCTTTTCTCCCCTCATGATAACATTTATATATATATAATATATAGTTAATTTATATTTATATATGTATTATTGTTGATATTATTACTATATTTAAGAGTAAAATAAGAGACATGGAAGCTGAATTCAAGAGTTTGCGTCTCCGGCAACTGGAACGAAGTCTACAGCCATTTCTGGCCGGCCCAGAGCGTTTCCCGGCCACCAAAGGGCTGGATTCGTGCGATTCGAGAAGCCTCGGGGATAACTCTGCTCGAACTGGCCAGGCGCATGAAACGTAGTCTCTCGCTTGCAGCACAATTCGAAAAGTCGGAGACCGAGTATCGAATAACCCTTCACAGCCTTAGACAAGTGGCGGACGCGTTGGGATGCGACCTGGTTTACGCCCTCGTGCCCAAGCACGGAACTCTGCACGACTTGGCGGAACGTCGGGCAAGCGAAGAAGTCAGTCGCTGACGTGCTCGCGGTCGAACACACCATGGCGCTCGAAAACCAGGCAGTCGGAGGCGTGAAAGAGAAGATTCGGGAGGAAGCCAACCGCAGACTAAAGCGGGAGTAGCAATCATGCCGCGAGTTGAATGTTGGGGACGGAAACACGCCGCTTGCGCCAGAGGAACTCGATGACCTCATTCCCAACCTGGGTATGCGGGAAGAACTGAACGAATGGGAACGCGAGAACATCCTTAGGGCACGGCGCTGGGCATTCGGACGTAGTCTCGCGAGCTCTAATCCTGTTTCAGATGAATACATCCGAAAACTCCACAGCAGGATGTTTGATCAGACGTGGAAATGGGCGGGAGTCTATCGCAAGACTGAAAAAACCATTGGGGTTCAAGTTCAGCAGATGCGAGAAATGCTGGCCGCACTGCTCGGCGATGCCAATTACTGGATAGAAAATAATACTTACAGCGCTGACGAGATCGCGGTCCGGTTTCATCACCGGTTGGTGCTGATTCACCTTTTTCCAAATGGAAATGGGAGACATGCCCGGCTGATCGCTGATGTTTTGGCGGTCAAATTGGGGAGGCCCGTTTTTTCCTGGGGCAGGCTCAGTCTTATCAAGCCCGGGGAGGTGCGGGAGAAGTACTTGCAGGCTCTCAGAACCGCCGATGCTGGAGATGTTGTTGCCCTAATCGAATTTGCGCGCTCATAGCCCGAACCTCGAACGAAACCTAGACAGGTCTCTGCTGGCGCCGCACGAGCGGGATGCTTGCGCCTGCATTCGCCTACCTCTTCTTCTTCCTCATCGGCACCGCCGGCGCCAGGGTGTTCTCCGGGGCCAGTTCATCCGCAGTCACGAAAATTGGTTCAATGTCGGTGGGAATATCCTGCAGGCGGTCGAGCGACTTCTGCAACGCGGGACGCACCACTCCCATTTCGTCCTGCAGCTTCTTCGCGCCGGCGTAGTCGCCCTGGGCCTCAAGGGTCAGCAGATCGTGGTCGAGATCGCGCACTCCCTGCTTGAATTTTTCCAGGTCGAGCACGAACGTCCCGTCCGCCTGTTGCGCGAATGCTCCTTTGTCCATCAGGTAGTTGAACTGGATCGCCATGCCCTTGCCGTGAGCATCGTTCAGTCCGAAGCGCAGGATGCGGAACATGGACGCCAGGTAGGTGGTGTACAACTGCCGTTGCGCCGCGTCGTCGGAGGGCAGTACGCTCGACAACTTCATTTCCTGGGCGTGGTCCATCATGTACTGCAAGCGCAAAGAGGCCGGTGACGTCGGCTTTGGCTTCTTCAATGCGCGCTGTAGAGTTCTTTCAGTTCGGCGCGCGGAGATCGTGTCGCGCCCGTCCACCTTGATCTGGTGCGGCCCGAGTCCGTGCATCAGTTCGTGGGCCACGATGTGAGTGAAAGAATGATTCGAAATTAACGTCCCGGGCGGCCGCAGGCAGCATCCGGCGCGCAATCGGAAGCAGCACGCTGCGAAACTTCGCCTCCTGCACATTCTTGAGCATCACCCGCTTGCTGCCCTTCTGGTTGACCACTCGCTCGTCGTTGGGCAGATTGTAGGCGGCGGTTGCCACTCCCTGGTTGCCGTCGCCCGCACACAGAATTTCGTCCACCACGCGGATCGGCGCCGCCGCTCCCAGCTTGGGGTTGCGATACTGCGGATCCATCGGCAGATTGTCTTCGATCTCCTGCAGGTGCGCGCTGAAGGCGGAAAACTTCGCGCTCTCTTCATCGTCCCGCAGGTTCAGGAAGGTCTCGAAGGCCGCTTTGTAGCCGAAGATTTCGTCGTTGTAGGTTTCGTAGGGACCGATGGTGATGTCGATGGGTGCAGTCCAGGTCCATCCAGGCCAGGTCGCTGGCGTAGTAGTCGTTGGAAAGAAACGCATCCGCGCGCAGAGTTGAGAAAATTCTTCAGCGAAGCGTTGTCGGTAAGGTTGGCCGCTTCTTTCAGCAGGTCCGCGGCCCGGGTGAGATCGTCTTTGTACTCTTCGCTGTAGGGAATCGCAACCAGGGTTTTTGCTCCAGCCTCATTCTTGCGGCGAATCACGGTGAAAAATCCCTTGGCCTGCTCCTGCTCTTCTTTGGACAAGGTAGGCAACCCAGGTCTCGAATTCCTCCTTGGTCATGTCCTCCGGATAGAAGTTCGCTCCCTTGGGCTTCTCCGCCGGGACGCCGGGAAGAAAGGCCTTGAAGTTATCCAGGAACGACCAGGGACCCTTGTTGATCCAGAAATATTGCAGCCGCGCTTTGCCCAGCGGCGTCTTGTCCTTCTGCAGCCGGGAATAGAGAGCCGGATCGCCGCTCCAATACTGGACCATGAAGATGTCGTCCATGATCCGGCCCGCTTCAATCAGCTTGACCAGCGCCTGCCGGTCTCCGGCGGAGAGCTTCGAGGTATCCACGCGCAATGTGGTGGGCGCAAAGCGCGCGGTCATCTTCTGCAACTGGGCGAGTCCGGGCGCGGCCGGCTGGTCTTCCTGGCCTTGGACTTCTGGGCCTCGAGCGGGAATGATGGCGACTCCGAACAGAACGATCAGGCGAAGGATGCCAGAAGCCTCATTCAGATCTCCTTGCGATGAAACCGAATGACAATGATTCAGGAGAACCTCGATCATGAATCGCAGGGACGAAATCGGATGGCCTCACGGATTCGTTCAGGATTCAACGCAAAGGCGAAAGATATACCGTAAAGGCTATCGCGATCCGGAAAATCCGTGGCTCGCTTTCCGTCGCATCGTAAGTGGCCGCAGACCCGCCTGCAGAGGTACAATTTATCAAAGCCGTCAGCCCTGACTTGAAGTGACGGCGGTACCGTGATTCTTATGCGAAAACTACTCCCCTGGTTGTTGCTGATCTGTCTTGCCGCCCTGCCTCCGCTTTTGCCCGCCGACACGGTGGTCGAGGAGATTATAGCCCGCATTAATAATCAGATCGTTACCCGCGCCGAGTACCTGCGCAGCAAGGAAACGCTGAAACAGGAAGCGCAGCAGCAGGACCCGGCCAATGCCGACAAGATCGTCGCCGAGCGGGACAAGGACGTTCTGCGCGACCTGATCGACCAGCAACTGCTGCTCGAAAAAGGCAAGGACCTGGGCATCACCGCCGACACCGAAGTGATCAAGCGGCTCGACGAAATGCGCAAGGAAATGCATATGGACTCCATGGAAGACCTGGAAAAGGCCGCCACGAGCCAGGGCATCTCCTACGAGGATTTCAAGCAGAACCTCAAGAACCAGATCATCACCCAGCAGGTGATCTCGAGAGAAGTCGGCTCCCGGATGAACGTCAGCAAGGAGGAAATGCAGCAGTTCTACGACGAACACAAGAGCCAGATGGAGCAGCCGGAACAGATCCGGTTGAGTGAACTTCTGATTCACGGAAAAGAAGGACAAAGCGCCTCCAGCCGATGAAGCAACAAGAACTCGCGGCGGCGCAGGCCAAGGCGGACGACCTGCTGGCCCAGATTCGCAAGGGAGCTGCCTTCGACGACATCGCCAAAAAGAATTCCGACGGACCCACCGCCGCCCAGGGCGGCGATCTCGGCTACTTCAAGCGCGCCACGCTGGCCAAGGAACTTGAGGACAAGACGTTCGCCATGAAGCCGGGCGACGTTTCCGACGTCATCCGCACCAAGCAGGGTTTTGTCATCCTCAAGGTCACCGAACACCAGCAGGCCGGCGTGCCTCCGCTCAGCGAGATCGAGGGCAGAGGTTCAGGACGCGATCTACATGCAGAAGCTGCAGCCCGCGTTGCGCGCCTACTTGCAAAAGCTGCGCGAGGACGCCTACATCAAGATCGCCGACGGCTACGTGGATACCGGCGCCAGTCCCAACCAGACCGCGCCCATCGAAACCACCGCCAAGGAAGCCGGCGCCAAGGAACTGAAGAAAAAGAAGAAAAAGCTGGGCATCATCTAGCCTGAGCTGGGATCGATTTCCGTTCGGCGAACTCTCCGGAAACCTCGGAAGCGGACAGGCCGTAAGCTATGAAGGAATTTTTCGTTTCCGACTGCGTCCAGTACGAGAACAAGATCATCACCTCGACCTTCGTGGTGGTTTCCCGCCAGGTCAAACCCAAGAAGAGCGGTGAGCCCTACCTGGCTCTGACCCTCGGCGATCGCAGCGGCCACATCGAGGCCAAGATGTGGGACAACGTCGAGGACGCCATCGACGCCTGCGATCAGGATGACTTCATCAAGGTCAAGGGCCTGATCAACAAGTACAAGAACCGCTTCCAGCTCACCATCCACAAACTGCGCCGCATGGGAGAATCGGAAGTCGATTTCGCCGACTACCTTCCCAAGACCACCAAAGACATCGGCGAGCTATGGCAGACCCTGGCGGGCTACGTCGCCACTTTCAAAGACCCTCACCTCAAGGCCCTGGTCGAGGCCTTCATGGCCGACCCGGAAATTGCGGAAGCCTATCGCAACGCCCCGGCCGCCAAGACTCTGCATCACGCTTTCATCGGCGGCCTGCTCGATCACGTGGTCTCGCTGTTCAATTCCTGTGACCTGATGTGCCGCAACTATCCCAGCATCAATCGCGACCTGCTGCTCACCGGCGCGTTCTTCCACGACATCGGCAAGATCCACGAGCTCACTTACAACCGCTCGTTCTCCTACACCACGCGCGGCCAGTTGCTGGGACACATGATCATCGAACTGGAGATGCTCCAGGCCAAGCTGCAGCAGATGCCTGATTTCCCCGATTCGCTCAAGACGCTGGTCGAGCACCTGATCATCAGCCACCACGGCCAGTACGATTTCGGCTCGCCCAAGCTGCCCATGTTCCCCGAAGCGCTCATGCTGCACTATCTCGATGATCTCGATTCCAAGATGGAAGCCATGCGGGCGCAGTTCGAGCGCGGCGGAGAATCGGAGGGCGCCTGGACCGGTTACAATCCGTCGCTGGGCCGGCCTCTGCTGAATACCGCGAAATTCCTGGCGACGAAGACCTCGGAGGAAGAAGAGGAGCAGACTGCTGCGGACCCGCCAGCCTCGGCTTCCGACAAAGGCGCAGAAGCGGATGCCATGCCTGTGCGGCCTCGAACCGTCCGAACCAGAGCCTGCGAAAGAAAAGAGCGGCGCCGCCATGACATCTGCCGCGCATAAGGATAAAATTTAGGCCAATTTGTTCTGCGGCCCTCGTCAGCATCCGGTAAGAGTATTTACGCGCAACCTGGTCTTTCTGATCGACCATCCCGACATGGAGGGAATCATGCGAATCCGTTTGACAGCACTCACTCTTGGTCTCTATTTGTCGTTCGCCCTGCTCGGCTGCAACAAACCGGCCGCTCCGCCGGATTCAACTTCTGCCTCACCGTCGTCAGCGATCGACAGCAGCGGTTCGGAACAGCGCCGAGTCGGAGTCCGGCGGCGGCTCGGGTTCGGCCATGTCGAATACGGCAATGTCGAGCATGAAGCCCGAGGCGCCGAAGCCTTTGGTGGTTCCCGCAGGCACCGTGTTGACGGTTCGTCTGGGACAATCGGTTGGCTCAAAGATCAGCTCACCGGGACAGACCTTCACCGCCACCCTGGCCAGCCCGGTTGTCGGTCGATGGCAAAACGGCGATCCCTGCGGGCGCGTCGGCATCCGGAACCGTAGTTGACGCCAAGCCGCTTGGCCGTTTCAAGGGCGGAGCATCGCTGCAGTTGCGATTGACTTCGATCGCTGTCGGCGGTTCGGAGCAGTCCATTTCCACCTCTTCGGTGGTCTCGCACCGCAACCGGTAAAGGCAAGCGCACCGCCGTCCTGGCCGGCGGCGGCGCGGCGCTGGGCGCATTGATCGGCGGCCTGGCTGGTGGCGGCAAGGGCGCCGGGATCGGCGCACTCGCCGGCGGCGGCGCAGGCGCAGGCGGCGCAGCTTTCACCGGCAATAAGGACATCGTTCTGCCCGCCGAGTCCGCCCTCAGCTTCAAGCTGGAACAATCGATAGAAGTAAAGTAGTCGTTAGTCGTTGCAAGAAATGCAGCCCAGGGCACAAGCCCTGGGTTCGCTTTTGTTGCGTGTAAACCGCATGTTGAACTTCGCTCAATTCCGCCTCGCTCAGCTTCGACTGTTACGGCACCCTCATTGACTGGGAGACGGGAATATTTTCCGCGCTGCGCCCCATTCTCGCTGCCCACGGCAAGACCATCGCCGACTCGGAACTCCTGCGTCTCTACTCTGAACTCGAATCTGACGCCGAGCAGGGCGAGTTCCATCCCTATCGCGAAGTTCTGCAGTCCGTAGTTCGCGGCTTCGGAAAGCATCTGGGATTCACCCCGACCGAATCCGAGATCCGTTCGCTTCCCGAATCGCTCGCCCAACTGGCTGCCCTTCCCGGACACGATCGCGGCCCTCCGGCAAACTCAAGCCGCGCTACCAGCTTGCGGTCATCTCCAACGTGGACGACGACCTCTTCGCCCCCACCGCCCGCCGCCTCGCAAGTACCTTTCGACTACGTGATCACCGCTCAGCAGGCCCAGGCCTACAAACCGTCTCTGCCAGATGTTCAAACTGGCGCAGCAACGGACCGGCGTAGCGCCAGGCCAGTGGCTGCACGTCGCCCAAAGCGTCTATCACGACGTGATTCCAGCCCGATCGCTCGGAATCACAACCGTCTGGGTAAACCGCCCATCACCCCGCCCCGGATCCGGCGCCGCCAAAGCCGCCTCCGCCCAACCAGACCTCGAAGTCCCCAACCTCGAAACCCTGGCCCACCTGCATCTGAGAACCGAGAACTGTGAACTAAAAACTGGTATGTCTAACAGTATTAAACTGATATGGCTCAGCACTCATCATCGGAGACCGCCAAGATGGCAACCACCACCGCCCGCTCCAACCCACTCTCCTACCTGACCGACCAACTCAACGAACTAAAAGCCAAGGGCACCCACTTCCGCCTGCGCGTCCTCGACGATGAACAAGCCGCAGTCTGCACCTTCGACGGCAAAAAAGTCATCAACCTGGCCTCGAACAATTACCTGGGCCTGACCACGCACCCCAAGCTGCGCGAGGCCGCGCTCGAGGCCACCCGCAAGTACGGCGTCGGATCAGGCGCGGTGCGCACCATCGCCGGCACCATGAAAATCCACATGGAGCTGGAAGAAAAAATCGCCCGCTTCAAGAATGTCGAAGCCTGCGTCGTCTTTCAATCCGGATTCGCGGCCAATGCCGGCACGGTGTCGGCGGTGCTGGGCAAAGAAGACTTCATCATCTCCGACCAGTTGAACCACGCCTCGATCATCGACGGCGCCCGCCTGTCTCGCGCCAAGATTCTGGTCTTCGAGCACAAGAACATCGCCCAGGCTGAGGAGCGGCTGGCCAGCATCAAAGACCAGCCCGGCAAGAGGCTGCTGATCACCGACGGCGTCTTCTCCATGGACGGCGACATCGGCCCGCTGCCCGCGCTCTGCGACCTGGCGGAAAAGTACGGCGCCATCATGATGGTCGACGACGCCCACGCCTCCGGCGTGCTGGGCCGCAACGGCCGCGGCACCATCGATCATTTCAAAATGCACGGCCGCGTGGACATCCAGGTCGGAACGTTGTCGAAAGCAATCGGAGCGCTCGGCGGCTACGTCTGCGGCACCCGCGACCTGATCGATTTTCTCTATCACCGCGCCCGTCCGTTCCTGTTCTCGACTTCGCATCCACCGTCGGTGGCGGCCACCTGCATCGCCGCTTTCGATGTCCTCGAAAACGAACCCGAGCGCATCGAGAAACTCTGGGAGAACACCCGCTTCTGGAAGAGGGAACTAGGCCTGCTCGGCTTCGATATCGGAGGCAAGACCACGCCCGCCAGCGAAACGCCAATTACTCCCATCATCATCGGCGACGGCAAACTCACCATGGATTTTTCCCGCGAACTGTTCAAGGAAGGCGTGCTGGGCACAGGCATCGCGTTTCCCACGGTGCCCGAAGGCAAGGCCCGCATCCGGACGATCATGACGGCCACTCATACTCAAGACGAATTGCAGCAGGCGCTGGAGGTGTTGAAGCGGGTGGGAAAGAGAATGGGGATCGTGTAGGCGCGAGTGCCCTCGCTGGTGCGGCAACGATCCCAATGACGCTAGGCTGATGAATGACGCAGCACGAACGGGACGCTCGCGCCTACATTACTCGTTGCGGTACACAATCCGCCCACCCACAATCGTCGCCACAACTTTCCCCGTCAGTTGCGCTCCACCGAACGGAGTATTTTGCGACCGCGAGTGTGACTTGGCCGCGTCAAACGTCCAGCGCTTCTGCGGATCGAAGATCGTGACATCGGCATGGCTGCCGCGAATCAGCGTCCCACGTCCTCTCAGGCTGAACACGCGCGCCGGACCGGAAGTAAAGAGTTCGACAATCCTGCTGAGCGGAATCTTCTGTCCGCGATGAAGGTGAGTGATGGCGAGGCCGAGCGCGGTCTCGAGGCCGGTGATCCCGAAAGCCGCGCGCTCGAACTCGATGATCTTTTCGTGCGGCGCGTGGGGCGCGTGATCGGTGGCAATCGCATCGATCGGTGCCGTCGGCCAGCGCCACCAGGATGGCTTCGCGGTCCGAATCCGACCGCAGCGGCGGATTCATCTTGAAGTTGGTGTCGTACTCGCCGACATCCGCGTCGGTCAGCGCGAAGTGATGCGGCGTCACTTCGCAGGTCACGTGCGACTTGCTGCGCTTCCCCCGGCGCACCGCCTTCAGCGCATCGGCGGTCGAAAGATGGGCCACGTGCAGGCGCGCCCCCGTGAACTGTTGCGCCAGTTGCACATCACGCTCCACGACCGAAGCCTCGGCCGCCGCCTTCATGCCGCGCAGTCCCAGGCGAAACGCGGTCGGACCGTCGTTCATGGAGCAGCGGTCGGTCATGCGCGTATCTTCCGCATGCTGAATGACCGGCAGATTGATTTCGGACGATAGGCGCAGCGTCTCGCGCATGACGCTGTCGTTGAGAATGGGCTTGCCGTCATCGCTGACGCCCACCGCGCCGGCGCGCTGCAAACGCGCGAAAGTCGGTCAGCACCGCCCCTTTGCTGGCATGAGTCGCGGCCGCGATCGGAAAGACATTTACCACCGCACCGCGCTCCGGTTGCTGCAGCCAGGTGACCCACTCCGGCGAGTCAACCACGGGCTGCGTGTTGGGCATGCAGCAGACGGAAGTGAATCCTCCGGCAGCAGCAGCGGCAGTGCCGGTCGCGATGGTTTCCTTGTAACCCTGCCCGGGCTCGCGCAAGTGAACATGCAGATCGATGAAGCCGGGAGCCACGATCAGCCCGCGCGCATCGAATTTCTCGTGCGCGGTACCGCGCGTCTTGCCCGGCGGCGCGATCTCCGCCACCTGCCCGTCGCGCAGCAGGACGTCCATGGTGGCGTCGATCTTCGCGGCGGGATCGATAAGCCGCCCGCCTTTGATCAACAAGCTGTAATTTTCTTTTCTTGGATTCAAATCGCCTTCCCAACCAACAATCATCGCCACAGAGACACGGAGCCACAGAGAACTCCACCCAGTTAAATAAAACTCCAAAAGAATTTCTCTGTGTCTCTGTGGTGAAATGAGCTTCTCATCTCGCCTTCCCCAGCGCCTTGGCCAGAATCGCCATGCGCACCGGCACTCCGTTCCGCACTTCTTCCACAATCGCCGATTGCGGACAATCCGCCACTTCCCAGGTCAACTCCAGCCCGCGGATAATCGGCCCCGGGATGCATCAGCATGGCATCTTTTTTTGCCAGCTTCAGCCGCGCCATCGTCATCTGGTACCGTGCAACGTAATCCTGCAAGCTGATCTTCGTCCCCGCCAGCCGTTCCTTCTGCACCCGCAGCGTCAGGACCACGTCGGCGCCATGGACCGCATCTTCCACCGTGCGCGTGATGTGCAAGCCCGGCGCCAGGCTGAGCGCGGTCTCGGGCAAAAACTCCGCCGGACCGCACAACGTAATGCGCGCCCCGAACTTGCTGAGCAGATGAATCGCAGACCGCGCCACCCGGCTGTGATAAATGTCGCCGACGATTGCAACCTGCAATCCCTTCAGCGTTTTCTTGTGGCGCAGGATGGTGTAGGCATCGAGCAACGCCTGCGAAGGATGCTCGTGCATTCCATCGCCCGGCATTGATCACCGGAATATCCAGATACCGCGCCATCAGCGCCGCCGCGCCGGCCTGGGGATGGCGGATCACAATCACGTCCGCGCCCACGGCCCGCAGCGTGTAGCCGGTGTCGAGCAGCGACTCGCCTTTTTCGATGCTCGACCCGCTGGAGAGCACCAGCGTGGTCATCGCGCCCAGCGACTTGGCCGCGATTTCAAACGAACTGCGGGTACGCGTGGACGCTTCGTAAAACAACAGCAGCACCCGCTTGCCGCGCAGCAATGGGCGCGGCTTGAGCGGATTCATCCGCCGGGCCAGCTTGAGCAGTCCCAGAATTTCCGGTGCTCCGAGATGTTCAATGCCCAGCAGGGAGCCGCGAGCAGCTTGTTTCATGGTATGCCAGGGCCAGCCGGAGTTTCAGGTTGAAGATTTCAGATTGCAGATTTCAGACGTATGATTGATTGACGCTTTCAAATCGCGGATCAAACCCGGATAATCGGGGATCAACACAATCTGAAATCAACAATCTTCAATCTGAAATCCGTTCCGCAATCAGTCTTGCCGTTCCACCAGCAGAACTTTCTCCATGTCATCCACTTCGCGCAGTTTCACTTCGATAATTTCCCGGTCCGAGGTCTGCACCTTGCGTCCAATAAATCCCGCCTCGATCGGCAATTCGCGATGTCCGCGGTCAATCAGCACGCAGAGCTGCACCTGCTTGGGACGCCCTTCGCGGAACAGCGCATCCATGGCGGCGCGAATGGTCCGGCCGGTGTAGAGAACGTCGTCCACCAGAATGACGTTCTTCCCGGTAATGGGGAAGCCGATCTCGGTCTTCTGCACCACCGGTTTCGGTCCCAGCGTGGACAGGTCGTCACGATACAAAGTGATGTCGAGAGTACCCACCGGAACCGGCGTCTTCTCGATGCGCGCAATCATCTGTCCCAGGCGTTGCGCCAGCGGCACTCCGCGCCGCCGGATCCCGACCAGTCCGAGATCGGCGGCGCCATTGTTTTTCTCGATGATTTCGTGGACCAGCCGAACCAGGGTTCGCTCAATTTCCGAGGCCGACATCAGTTGCGCCTTCTCGCGCAGGCCCAGCAGGACGTGGAGATATTTTGGCAGTCATAAACGCTGCATCATACGCGGGCGACCTGATCCGGGGCAAGCTGCTGAAGCCCGTTCAGAACCTAACTCTTCCCGAATCAGGAAGGTACGCGGCAACAACATTCCGCGGAAGGTCAAAAGAGTCCGCGCCTCCTCCCCGAACATGCGAAACCAGGCAACTCGAAGGTCCCCTACCGCACCCAAGTCTCGCAAGCAATATTCACCCTGCCAAGGAGGCATGCCGCTATGCATTCCGGATCCCGCTATTTCAGTTCGCTGCTTCTGGCCGCCGCATTTTTCGTGCCTGCGGTCACTACCGGTTGCGCAGACCCACAACTATCACGATCCTTACTACAACGACTATCATCGCTGGAACCGTGGTGAGAGGGTTTACTACAATCAATGGGTCGTCGAAACTCATCGCGATCAACCGTGACTTCCGCCGCCTGAATAGGGACGAGCAAAAGCAATATTGGGAGTGGCGTCACAACCATCACTAGAAAAGTGTGAACCACTACCGACCGCGTGGGGACGGCCGCCCTCGGCCGTCCGGTCGGGCGAAGCCCGACGCAATGCACTCTAACCCCGGCGTCACGATCTGTCAGAATAGACAGACGGAGAACAACATGAGCGAAAAGCGAATCCTTCTTCTGGCCGGCGACTACGTGGAAGACTACGAAGTGATGGTTCCTTTTCAAGCCTTGCAGATGATTGGCCACACCGTGCACGCCGTGTGTCCCGGCAAGAAGACTGGCGAGTCCGTGCGCACCGCCATCCACGACTTCGAAGGCGACCAGACCTACAGCGAAAAGCGTGGCCACAACTTCATGCTCAACGCGACTTTTGACGAGGCCAGGCCCGACACCTACGACGCGCTGGTCATTCCCGGCGGACGCTCGCCCGAATACCTGCGCCTGAATCCAAAGGTGCTCGACTTGGTGCGACAGTTTCTTCGAGAAGGGTAAGCCTGTCGCAGCCATCTGCCATGCCGCCCAACTATTGGCCGCAGCCGGAGTGCTCAAAGGACGCCGCTGCAGTTGCTATCCGGCAGTCGCGCCCGACGTCTCGGCCGCCGGTGGCACCTACGTCGAAGTTCCAATGGACAAAGCCTGTGTCGACGGCAACCTGGTAACGGCGCCGGCATGGCCGGCACACCCAGCCTGGCTCTCCGCATTCCTGACGGTCTTGGGAACAAAGCTCGAAGTCACCGACCGCGTCGCCTGACACGTGTGGCGCGGGCGCCCTCGCCGCGGCCTTTGACTTTGAGTTTGTATACAGAAGCTCGACGCCATATGGCACTTGCCCTGGTACTCGACCATTAACAAAAAAAGTCCAAAGCAGGTTAGTTCCTAGCCCTGGGACAATGCGTCGTCGCCCCAGGCACGAGGGCGAGGGCGTCCGGGCCACTCGGTCAATTTCTCGTGTCCAAGGGTCATAGTTACTCCGAGAAATCGGCCTGCCCGGTGGGTTACACTAGGAAACTTTGAATTGACTCTCAGGAGGAATCTGCTATGCCCGAAGCCACCCTCAGTGGCGCCGACTTCAAGAAGCAACTGCGCGAAGGCTCGCCCAAGATGGGTCTGTTCCTGAACGCGCACAGCCCGACCGTCGCCGAGCAGCTCGCCCACAGCGGCTACGACTGGTTGCTGGTCGATACCCAGCACGGACCCATGGGTTACGAAAAACTTTCCGCCATGCTTTCCGGAATTTCGAACGGCGGCGCGAAATCCCTGGTCCGCGTCGGCGGATACGACGATCGCCCCGGCATTCAGCAAGCCCTCGATATGGGCGCCGACGGCGTTCTCGTCCCCTACATCAACACCGCCGAAGAAGCCCGCCAGGCCGTGAGCTGCACCAAGTACCCAACCGCAGGAACGCGCTCGGTTTACTTTCCCCAGCGCAGCATGAACAAAGCCGGACTTCTAGGATACGCCGGCAATTTCAATAACAACGGCATCATCGCCCTGCAGGTCGAGACCGCTTCCTGTATCGAAAACATTGCGGAAATCGCCGCCGTTCCGGGCGTGGACATTCTGTTCCTCGGCCAGAACGATCTGTGCATGTCGATGGGTCTATACGAGAAGTACGAATTCCCTCACATGTACACTTCGCCTGAACTCGGCGCCGCCACCCAGAAACTGGTCGATCACGCCCGCAAAAACAACGTCATTCTCGGACTCTTCCTGTTCGGCACCTCTCGCGTCGGCGAGTTCCTCGAAAAGGGATTCACCTTCATCAGCATCGGCAACGACCTGCACCACGTCCTGACTCAGGCCGGCGCCTACGTGAACGACATGGAAAACATCGCCAAAGAAAAAGGAAAGACCTGGAAGCGGAGACCAACAGCGTTGTTCTAGTCTGGCGCTCCGCTGGATGTTGAAATGTGTGGCCGCGGGCGACTCGCCCGCGCGCCGCATGAATCTTAACGAAAGCAGTCGCGAACAAGGGAGCCGGTGTCACAAAGTGAAACAGCTTATCTTCCTCACCGTCACTGTTCGCTGCCATGCTGGCCCACGCAACACCGGCCGTTGCCCAGACCGAGACAAAAGAGGTCTATCCCGGCCCAATCGATCGTCAACAAAATGGACCCAGCTCTCCGGGCCGTGGGTCCCTACAGCTTTTATGTCCCGCCCTACAATCTTTACTACTTCCATCACATCGACCAAGCTGAATGTCCAGCAGGACTGGATTCATCGCAGTGGCGCCGTCTTCGCTCTCCGCGAGCCTTCGGCTCCGTTCTCGGCAAGCTACACGTACGCGAACCAGCGGCACACGCTGGACGACTATTTTGTCCGCAACTTACGTCGTCGGATTTGTCGTCCTGCACGACAACCAGATCCTGCTGGAGAAGTATTTCCACGGAGCGGATCGAGAGTCGCGGTTTCTCTCGAATTCCGTGTCCAAGTCGTTCACGTCGGTTCTGGTCGGTGCGGCCATCGCAGACGGCAAAGATCAAGAGTGTGGATGACCCCGTCGTGAAATACCTGCCCTGGCTGAAGGACAGTACCGGATACCGCGATACCACGATCAAGAACCTGCTGGAGATGTCGTCCGGCGTTCAGTTCGACGAACAGTACACCAACACCCATGCGGACATCTCCGGTACGTCTCGGCCCTGCTGCACGGCGACCCTTCTTTTCACGATTTGGCGCTGTCCATCAAGGCGAAGATCAAGCCGGGGACGAAGTTTGAATATCAGACCATCAACACCCAGGTGCTGGGGATGACGCTCGAAGCGGCAACCGGCAAGACGCTCAATCACTATGCGGAAGAAAAGCTGTGGAGCAAGATCGGCCCGGACGGTGACGCGTTTCTCTTTCGCAGCAAGAACAACCCCAGACGTGCGCTGGCTCTGCTCTGAATGTCCGCTTGCGCGACTACGCGCGCTTTGGACTGATGGCCATGTACGGAGGCACATTGGGAGTAATGCAGGTGGTGCCGGATTCGTGGATCAAGGAGTCAACCGAGCCTCAGGGAAAAGTTCTGCAGCCGCAACCGAACGGCACCCGACGACCATCAGAATTTTGGCTACGGATATCAATGGTGGCTGCTCAACGATGACGACGGGGCGTTTGCTGCTCTCGGCATCTACGGCCAGACAATTTACATCAATCCCAAGCGCCACGTGGTAATCGTGCAAACCGCCGCCTGGCCCGAGCCCGACCCCGACGATCGATGGGACGAAACCATCAAAGTCATGCAAACGGTAGCGCGGGAAATAGAGCGGTAGCACTTGGCGGTGTGGGGCGGACACTCTGGTCCGCCGCTTTTGACTTTATGGCCCGCAAATAGTCCCTTCCCGGGTCGTCGCACGGATCGAATGAGTCACGAGTCCGAATCAGACGCGGCGGACAAGAGTGCCCGCCCCACGCCACCAATAAATATAGGCCCAAGCAGCTCTCACGTCGCCGGTGTAATCCCCATCTCTTTGCCTAATTCAATCTGCTGGCTTTGAAACTCCTCCAGCGCCTTTTCCAGCTTGTCGGCCGCTGCCGGCCATGCCTTCACTCACCGCCTTCGCTCCTCCAACCTGCTTCTCCAGGTCTTTCCACTGTTTCGTGACCTCCGAATCCGCCTTCTCCAACTTCTTGGTCAACTCCTTCAATCCCGCCTTCTGAGATTTCGTAAAGCTCTTCACAAAATCCTGGTTGCTGCCCTGCGCTTCTTCCACAGCTTCCTTCAAGGCTGCAGTCTTGTTGGAAAAATCAGTTTGCGCTATCGGCTTTCCCGCTCACTCCGGAAAAGTCCTGCGCCAGCTTCCTCGCGGCCTCCGTGCTCTTGGTCAACTCTGGGAAATGGGATACCTGGTCCGATGTAGCCTGAACCGCCAGCGCGCGGTTGAAGTCCGCCAGCCCCGCATCGCTGGTGTCACCGCTCGCAGCTCCAGGAGCTCCGCGGCGGCCACCACCACCGCCATGTCCGCCATGCTGGGCGAGCAGAGTGGTGGCGGAAAGCAGCAGTGATGTTCCGATGGCCAGCACCTTGGTCGGTTCACACTGCATACTCCTTCCCGGCGCGCCAGTATCTCGGAGCCGTCAACTCGAGCCACTGTAGTTTATGAATCGAGACCCAGACCACAGTGTAAAGACACGGTCAACGTCCGCAAACATTTGTAAACCGTCTACCCCGCTGGGTCCCTGTCGCTCACGAAAAAAGCCACGCTCATTGCTGAACGTGGCTCGTTTGGTGGCGACCTCTTCAGGAGTCTAGAACATGTTCCACAGGAACTGATTGTAAACGTCGTGGTGATACTGCACCTCCGGCGCTTTCACAAACGTCCCCAGCAGCCGCGGACAGCGGTCGGCTGCGGCTTTTTTCAAGTCCGCATAGCGTCCTTTCACGTCCTCGCCGAAAAGCTTGGTCGTCCACTCTGCCTTGTTGAAATTCGCCAGGGCATCGTAGATGTTGTCCGGCAGGTAACGTTCGGCCTGGCGCAGGTTCTTGATCTTCGACGTGTCCCCGTCAATGCCGGTCTTGAAGATCGAGAGCATCACCATGTAAGGATTCGCATCCGGAGCCACCGAGCGAACTTCCACGCGCATGCTCTTCTCGTTGCCGATCGGAATACGAATCATGGAACCGCGATCCACCGCCGAAGCCTTGATCTGGTTCGGCGCTTCAAAGTGCGGATCCAGCCGCCGGTAGGCGTTCACGCTCGGATTCAGCAGCAGGCAGATGTCATTGCCGTGCGTCAGAATGCGGTCCACAAACGACCAGCCCAGCTTGCTGAGCTTTTCCTCGCCCTTCGGGTCCCAGAACAGATTCTTCCCGCCCTTGCTGATGGACACGTTGGTGTGCATGCCGCTGCCGTTGACGCCCACCACCGGCTTTCGGCAGAAAGCTCGCCGTCAGACCCATGTTGGTCGCCACCTGCCGGCAGACCAGCTTGTAGATCTGGATCTGGTCGGCTGCAGCCACCACTTCGCCGTACCCATAGTTGATTTCAAACTGCGAAGGCGCCACTTCCGGATGGTCTTTCTCGTTCTGGAAGCCCATGGCGCGCTGCACTTCAGCGGTGGTATCGATGAATGTGCGCAGCGGATCGCCGGGCAGCGAGTGGTAATATCCGCCGGTATTCACGTATTCAAACTTGCCGGTCTCGTTGTAGCGCCGCTCCGCGTCCACTCCCTTAAACAGGAAGCCTTCAATTTCGTTGGCCGCGTTCAGGGTGTAGCCTTCGTCCTTGAACTGTTGCGCGGCATACAGCTTGAGAATGCCGCGAATGTCGGCGCCGTACGGAGTGCCGCCCTTGTCGATCACGTCGCCGAACACCAGCACTTTGCCGGCCCCGAAGTAGTCCGCCGGCCCCCAGTAGAACGCCGCCCAGTCGATCCCCAGCCGCAAATCGCTTTCTCGCTGCGCCGTAAACCCGCGAATCGACGACCCGTCAAAAGTCAGGTTGTCCCAGCTCTTGATGAGGAACTTCTTGTCGTAGTCCAGCATGTGCAGCCGGCCTTCGAGATCGCTGAAAAGCACGGTCACGGCCTTGATGCGCTTCTCGTCCGTCAGGTACTTGAGCCGATCTTCTTGAATCTTGTGCAGGGCAACGCGGTTCTTGCGCTGCTCCTTCGCCTTCAGATTCAGCTGTTCCAGTTCGTCATACGACAGTGTCAGGAAGTTGCGCAGTTCGTTCGACATGAATCTCCTTAAGTATGTGACTCTCGATCTGACCTACAGTGGGGATCGTACGGCTGGTTCGCACCCGAAAGAATAGCGCGAGCCCTATTCCACGGCTAATTAAAAAACCTTATAAGCCATATTGAAGAGATTTATCCATGCATGGCCAGCTTCCCCAGGAGCAGGTGTACGCGGGCATCGGCAGTGACGTGTCCGACGAGTTCAAGTGCCACATCCCGCGCCACCAGGAACTGCTCCGCCACGGGCCGCAGCTTGAGTACGGTCGAAATACAGTCTGCAACGGCGATTTTCGTAGCCTTCGAGAATATTCCACACCTGGACCACCCTGGCTGCAGAATCCGTGAATGTGGCCGCAAGCTCCTGCGGAAGCCCGCGGCTAGGTACAGCCTGGAGTAACAAGTAGGAAGGAATCTCGTCGTTCTTGGTAGTAAGCCAAACCCGCATAAAACGACCCTGAGAAAGACGTGAATTGTGCCATAACTAGGGGGCCGGCAACACAAGCAAAACGAAAAGGGCGGGGCACCCGCCTCCGTCCGCGAAAACCGGGAGCGTCCATCTCCTGAGGGATGCGACGATTATCTCTAGACCGATTTTAACCGGATTTTCACCTGACATTCATCTGCCCCTTACGCTCGCCTGACAAGGTATGGGCGCTATCCCAGCAGCGAAATCCACAGGAGGGTTCGTTCGTGAGAAAAAGCCCGTTTCCCGTCGCCCTGTTCGCCATCACTCTCAGCCTCGTGTCCACACCCTGCATCTATGCCCAAGTCAACCTGATCGCGGTCGGTTCCCTGACCAACTCCCGTGCCGGCTCTTTCGCCGACCTGTCAGGTCTGCACAATACTCTCGAGAACGGAGCGCCCGCTAGTCTGCTCGGCGGCCTCGGATCAGGTTTGGCCTACGCGTCCGGCAACACTTTTCTCGGGCTCCCAGATCGCGGGCCTAACGCGGTGCCGTTTAACGCCGCAGTTGACGACACGGTCACCTACATTCCGCGCTTCCACACCATTGCCATGGATCTCAAACCCAACACCAGCGCGGGTCTGCCCTTCACCCTCACACCGACGCTTCGCAACACCACGCTGCTGTGGAGCCTGACCCCGCTGGTGTACGGCACCGGCGCTGGCCTCAACATCGGTTCCGGCGTCCCGCGCCAGAACAACATTCTCCAGCATTTTTTCACCGGCCGCTCCGACGCCTTCGACCCTAAACACAGCTCTGGCGACGCCAACGACGGCCGCCTGGACTCTGAAGGCATTCGTCTTTCCAACGACGGCTTTCGCGTCTACATTTCCGACGAGTACGGCCCGTACGTTTATGAATTCGACCGCCTACTCGGCGTGCGGCTCCGCAGCTTCAAACTCCCGGATCATCTATTCGTTACCACTCCGAAACCAGTCGGCACCGACGAAATCGCCGACAACACGAGCGGCCGCACAGCCAACAAGGGTATGGAAGGACTCGCGATCACGCCCGATGGCAAGACTCTGGTCGGCATCATGCAGAATGCTTTGCTCCAGGACGTCGCTGCTGCTGCGAACCTGCTGCGTATCGTCACCATCGACATACTCAGCGGCAAGACGACGCACGAATACGCTTACGAACTCACCACGGGTTCGGGCGTGAGCGAAATCCTGGCCCTTAATCAACACGAATTCCTGGTGGATGAGCGCGACGGCCATGGCCGCGGCGACAACGGCAGCAAAGCCAAGGTAAAACAGATTTTCAAGATTGACCTGGCCGGCGCCGTCGACGTTACCAACATGAACGGGGGCGACGCGGCGCTGAACGCGGTAAACAAGTCGTTGTTCCTGGATGTCGTCAGCGTGCTGACCAACCCACCCAACAGCATCGATCCAACTCTGGTTCCCGCCAAGCTGGAGGGCCTAGCGCTCGGTCCCGACGTAAAGCAAGGCGGAAAGACGCTGCACACCCTGTGGGTCGCCAACGACAACGACTTCCTAACCCAAGTTCCCGACAAGAACAACAACTTGGTCCCCAACCCAAACCAGTTTTTCGTTTTCGGTTTCACCGACACCGACTTGGCCGGCTCGAAACTAGTCCCGCAACAGTTCAAATCTTTTCGCTGGTAGGCTTTCTGAGATCACTCTCAAGGGTACCCCGTCCAAGCTCCCGCTTGGGCGGGAGTTCTCATCCAGGAAACACAACCTCAGGGCTAACAAGGAGTTCGTGTCCTTTCCCCCACGGGCCCAGGCGATTCAAACTCCTCCACCAGCAAGGATTAGCCTTCCATGAGAAACCGGCAAAGAATCACACCGAAAAACGCAACTGCTTGCTGCACCTACCGGCAGAATTACTTTCGTAAGGCAATGTAAAACCAGACTCCGCAGTGCCTTGGACGTCGAAAGCTCTCCTCGCGGACCGGAAGCTGCGCAGTGTGGAAAGTGATTTGCTGCGAGGAATCCGGGGAAGACTATCGCGGCGAAGGCGCCAGGACGATCCAGGCTCGAAACCACACAGTACAAATTGGCCACGATGTACGAAAAGCATCCGCAGTGCGGCAGCGACGGGCTTCTGCACGAACTCGACGACATAACGAAGATCAGCATCGAGCAGGGACATTTGCTGGCACAGCTTCATGCGACAGTCAAACCCAAGCTCTCGATTGAGATCGGGCTGGCTTACGGCTTTTCGACACTCTTCATCCTGGATGCGGCGTTTCACACAAACGCAGGCCGACATATCGCGATTGATCCGTTCCAGGACTCAATGTGGCACGGTATCGGTACGCAAGCGGTAAGGGAGTTGAACTTCGACAGCAAGTTCGAGCACATCCCCGAGACTTCGGTCACCGCCCTCATCGATCTATGCAAACAGGGGATCAGGGCAGATTACATCTACATTGATGGCGCCCACACCTTCGACTACGCCTTGGTTGATTTCTTCTGCTCCAACCGCGTGCTCACGGTTGGTGGAATTTTGATCTTCGACGATATGTGGATGCCGGCGCTTCAAAAAGTGGCGTCGTTCATCCGCACCAACCTCCGCGGCTACCAGGAAGTCCCGACCCCGGTCAAAAACGTCTTCTGTGTGAAGAAACCAAAGAAGATGAGCGCGCATGGGACCATTTCGCAGCATTCTGAGGAATGCGTCCGAACCGCCGGCGTCTCCGTCAATCCAGCGGCAGCAGATATCCGGGCGTTCCACCCAGTCGACCGCCAAAGGGCTGCGCGTCCAGCGTAGCCATGTCCCACGCAATCCACGAAACGGGTGTGATTCGTATCGTGACATCATCGAACGACGCGAACACCGGCCCGATGCCGGGATCGGACATTGCTGCCGCACTCATGTATCGACTGTGAATGCGCCGGTTTAATTCCTTGGACGGAAGTGTCTAAATTTGCGAACAACCCAGCGGACTCAAATACAAATTTGAAATATTGCTCACAATCTCCGCGTCCGCATACTCAGGCCGGTGTGAGAGCTCTTTCCAGGCTGGATCATTCACAAACACACGTCCACTTCGCATTCAAGTCCGCCACATCGGCAAAGGTCAGCATGTAGGTCAGGCTCGGCATCCGGCTCCCGATCAACGTGTCTCCGAAGAACACCGGAGTCAATCCTGTCCGGGTAAAGATTCCGATTTCCGCTTCGTTGAACATCTGTACTTTGCGGACATGTCCGGCATAGCTTGCGCTCTCGTACGTGCGCAGCTGAAAAATTCTCTTATCGCCCTTCGGCGCGACAATTTTCGGCCACCCCGCAAACGCCGACATCAGCGAACTCTCCACTCGCACAAACGCCGGCGCCGACGCCGGCGCTCCCCAGAACGCCGCAGACGCTTTCACGAACTCCGCATCCTCTGTCAGCCGCGCGTCCAGCGTAACCAGCGCTTCCACCGAGGTTGCTGGAATCAACAAATAGTATGTCGGCGTCTCCGGACCGATATCCAGCTTGAACGCACCGACCGGAGCCATCGCCATCCGGTTCAGCGCCGGAATCAAAGCATGCTCAAAATAGTTTTGGGTCAACGCCAACTGCGGTCCCGTCTGCAGCGCGTACTTCCGCAATTGATAGAACTCCCGAGACGACGGCGCCGACGCCCAGGCTCCCGATCCGCTCATTGCCATCCCCGCCATCGCAACCGTCGATGTAACAAACTCTCGCCTCTCCAACGCGCCCTCCGATGAAAACCGCCGGCAACAGCTTACGCGATGTCCGTAGTCTCGGCGAACCTCCGCCACACTCAAACCTGTCATCCCGAGCGAAGTCGAGGGACCTTGTGTTTCCGCGCCTGCGTTTGATGGCCGACAAAAATCCCTGCCCAAGCAGAGCTTGGAGGGGCACCTTCGAGTGGACGGGGCTTCGACTTAATAAAGTATCGACGGAAGATAAGCCCCAGCGGGCTCGTTGTAGAAGCCAACAGTCATCAGCGTCATCGGCTGCACGACACGAAGACCATTCTCCAGGCACCATCGGAACAACCCCGCGTTCCGCGTCGGGACAAGAATGCCCGGCCCCAGAAACGCATCCGCATTCGCGATCAGCGCCTGGACATCAGAGTTCGTCTCGCCGACCGTGTGTCCGAAAAAGCCAATCAAAGTGGCATACGCCACGATTCGCCCTTCTCGCTCAGCGACAACCGCCGTCGCCTTGTTCAATCGCATCGCGCAGCTCGCCGCCGCGATCGTGACCATGCACAGATCGGCAAAGCCGGTTGCATTCCTCCAGATCCGCCATGCGCGCGGGACGTACGCTGTAGCCCGGAGTCGCCAACTTGATCGGCGGCCCTTGCATCGCAGATATCGGCTCACGCGTATCAAACCCAAGCTTGGTGTAAAGAGAAAGCGACCGGTTGTGAAAGGCTGCCTGCAGCAGTCGAGTACCCTGGAAACCGCGTTCCGCTGAGCGCGCAAGCACCGCTTCCATAAGCGCGCGTCCGACGCCCTTATTCTGAACCTCGGGATCGATGGTAATCGGCCCAACGCCCGCAATCGCAGAGCGCTCGTCAAGGCAGTTGCTACCCAGTATCTGCCCGCCCGATTCGGCCACCACGCAATAGAAACCAGGATGAGCGAACATCATGGAAAGGACTCCCGTCGCCACCTCAACCGACGGAAAGTCGGGCGGAAAAGCGTGGTCAGTCGAAATCTTCGTGAAAGCCTCATAGCAGATCCGGCCACAGACCGGCGCGTCCTCCGGCCCGAGCTTTGCGGACTGCTACAGGCGAACTGTCAAACGCAGGCTGGCGCAACGTTGCCACAAATTCCCCCGATTCAGGTTGGACGCGGAAGTGTATCGCAGATGAGCGCGATGTTTCTAGATGCAGCGGAGTCTCGGACAGGGCCGGCGGCTCCGTGCGCTCCGTTCCGGCCAACACAACTTAGCAAGATTTTTTCTCTGATTACACCTGCGATGGGGAGAAGCCGCGCCATTCGCAACTGAGTTAGTGGTGTTCTGTCACCAGTCGCAAACATTCATTTGACAAACAAGTGACACGCTCCGCGAATCAATCCCACCAACCCTGAATCAAACCTCACAACGCACTGAAGACCGTCTTCACGAACATGCCGCGGTCTCAAGTAGTGAGCAAGCTACGAGAGACCGTGGATCCACATTGACGCAGTCAGACTAAAAGGAGAAAACTGATGAGCCATTTCGCAAGCAAGCGCCAAGACCATGTCGTTCGTGAAGTTGTTATTCGCTGGCCGCTGGGATGATCACTGCTCTGGCAGTTGCACAACCAGCCGCGGCACAAACCAATGATTTTGCTGCAAAGCAATTCGTAGCGCCAACCGTATTCCAGGCAGCCGGCCCATCCGCAGCATCGATTCAAAGTACCGTGGACCAGTTTCGGGCGGCGCTCGGGGCCGTCAACAATGGCAATAATCCCGGCCAGGCCAGCGGCCGCCGAGAAATCAACTGGGACGGTGGTAGCCCGACCAACGCAACCACTACTCTTACCGGCACTCCCTTAACCACGTTCCTGAACACTCGTGGCGCCAACATCACCACGCGCGGAAGCGGATTTGTCCAGGCCCCAGCGTCGGGCCTGGCAGACACGTTTGGAAACTCGAGCTACGCCACGATCTTCCACGCGTTCAGCCCAGTGCGCCTCTTCTCGCCGATCGGGAGCAACGTCACCGAAGTCGAGTTCTCCGTTCCCGGCAGCAACGGCAACACACCAGCGACTTCCACCGGCTTCGGCGTGGTTTTTACCGACGTCGACTCCCCGGATGGCAGCCGCCTGAGAGACAGGACAGGAAACCGTCTCGCCAGCACCTTGATCGAGTACTACGGCACCCGCGGCGAGTTGCTTTTCACGAGCAATGCGCCGGCTTCGCCGGGCGACGGAAACCTGTCCTTCATCGGCGTTGTCTTTAGCGACGCTCGTGTTGCTCGAGTGAGGATCATAGCCGGCGACACGGCGCCGGGTCCGAATGACGACAGAAAAGATATCGTCATGATGGACGACTTCCTCTACGGAGAACCGACAGCCGTTTACTAAGACAACCGTTTACTAAGATGAACGTGATCTGTAGGGTGCCCCGTCCAAGCTCCCGCTTGGGCGGGGATTTCCGTCATCTCCCAAAACTCGAGGGACCTTGTGCTTCTACGCCGTGGGCCAAACAGTTCATAGAGATTTTCTCTGATTCCTCACAAAAACGTGGGTTGCATTCTCTCCAGCGAGGGTTTTGTAGGGAGCGAAACCAAGATTGGAAAGATTGATTCCGGAAAACAAGTGTTCCCCTTCGCCCAACAAGACCGGCGACACGGCCAAGTGCATTTCGTCGATCTGCTCTGCGATGAGATATTGACGAATGGTGGAAACTCCACCGCCGATTCGTACGTCTTTGCCTTGTGCCGCTTCTCTGGCTTTACTCAACGCCGGCCCCGCCCCGTCGGTGACGAAGTGGAACGTGGTGCCGCCTTCCATCGCGAGCACGGGCCGCGGGTGATGCGTGAGCACAAAAACAGGTGTGTGGTATGGAGGATTGTCGCCCCACCACCCTTTCCACGAATCGCCGTCCCACGGACCCCGAACCGGTCCGAACATATTACGGCCCAGGATCCAGGCGCCGACACTTGTCGAACGATTGCTCGGCAACATCGTTGTCAATGCCTTTCGTCCCTTCGCCTTGACCGTGCATCTTCTTGAATGCGTCTGTTTTCATAAACCACTCGTGCAGTTCAAACCCGCGAACCCCGAGCGGATTCTGTAAGTCTTGCAGTGGGCCGGCCCCAAACCCGTCGAGTGAAACCGAAAACGCAGCGACTCTGACTTTGCTCATGCTCTCACCCTTGCGACATTGCAATGGTATCAACTTAGGCAGCTTAGCAAGCGTGAGGGACGATATAGAAAGGCCCACCCCTTTCGCCAAAGAATGCAAGAACGAAAGAACGGATGGGGCCGCGGCGCTTAGATGCGCCGATAGGCTGGGCACCCGCACCTGGGGTGGGGCCACTCGAGAGTAAGATGTGCGGGATAGGCTAGGTCACTACCTACGATTTAGATCGAAGTGCGGTCTTCGACTAGAGGCGTTATGAACGAAGTCGAGTTCGGGATGAAATCCATTGTCCAACCCTCCCGAACAACGCGCTGCTCAGCACACACTATGCCCTCTGCTGACTCCCGCTGCACGGTCAAGATGAATCACTCCATCTTCAGTCACGGTTTCGCTGTCACGTGCCAGCTCGGCCTGCACCGTAGGCCTCCTATCCGGTTCTTGTTCATCGGCTCGCGCTTTTGATCCACGCTTCTTTCAGACCCCGCCTTGCGACGACGCCCTTGCGCTTCTCTAGCTCTTCACGTCCACCAGGTTGAGCAGGGGACTTTCACCCCCAAGCTGTCAAACATGTTCGGCACACACGGAAAAGGCCACGCTGCTTTCGCGACGTGGCCTTTATTTAATGCCGGCAACGACCTACTCTCCCACACACTTTCGCGTGCAGTACAATCGGCCCTGCGGGGCTTAACTTCCGTGTTCGGTATGGGAACGGGTGGATCCCCCGCGGTAAGATCACCGACAACTTGTAGCAGTCGTTGGTCGTTGGCCGATGGTCGCCGGCCAAAAACCTAGCTGCAAACTTTCAAAGATCGTGAGGTCGATGCCTCACAACTGAATAGATTGGGTGTGGTTTACTTTCTTCTTTGTTTACTTCCGATTTCAACCACGCTACTTCGGCTCTTCGTCGGCGCCCAGTGTCAGCGTGTGATTTTGTCAGCCACCCAAGTTCTGGCGGTGAGCAGAATTCTGTCTTCAGCTTCAGTCCAGGTTCTGACTAAGGACTGAGACCAACGACTGACAACTGGTTTTAATGCACCGAGTAAATTTTATGGTCAAGCCGAACGGGCGATTAGTGCGGGTAAGCTTCACACATTACTGCGCTTTCACTTCCCGTCTATCAACCAGGTGGTCTTCCTGGGCCCTTCTTATCCCTTACGGGTTGGGAGATCTCATCTTGAGGAGTGCTTCCCGCTTATATGCATTCAGCGGTTATCACAACCGAACTTCGCTACCCAGCTATGCCGTTGGCACGACAGCTGGAACACAAGAGGTTCGTCCATCCCGGTCCTCTCGTACTAAGGACAGGTCCTCTCAAATCTCCTGCGCCCACAACAGATAGGGACCGAACTGTCTCGCGACGTTCTGAACCCAGCTCACGTACCGCTTTAATAGGCGAACAGCCTAACCCTTGGAACCTTCTACAGCTCCAGGATGCGATGAGCCGACATCGAGGTGCCAAACCGGAGCGTCGATATGAACTCTTGGCTCCGATCAGCCTGTTATCCCCGGCGTACCTTTTATCCGTTGAGCGATGGCCCTTCCATGCAGAACCACCGGATCACTAAAGCCTACTTTCGTACCTGCTCGTCTTGTAGGACTCGCAGTCAACCACGCTTATGCTTTTGCACTCGTCGGCTGATTTCCAAACAGCCTGAGCGTAGCTTCGCGCGCCTCCGTTACCGTTTAGGAGGCGACCGCCCCAGTCAAACTACCCGCCTTACTATGTCCCTCTCCCGGTTTACGGGAGTAGGTTAGAACCACAGAACTCGCAGGGTGGTATCTCACCGGTGGCTCCTCCAAGCCCGAGAGCCTGGAATCAAAGCCTCCCACCTATCCTGCGCAGCAAGTGCCATAGTTCATAGTAAAGGTATAGTAAAGGTGCACGGGGTCTTTCCGTCTAGTTGCGGGCAACCGGCATCTTCACCGGCACTACAAGTTCGCCGTGTCAGTCGGCAAGACAGTCGCACTTTCGTTACGCCATTCGTGCAGGTCGGAACTTACCCGACAAGGAATTTCGCTCAGTTCTCTTACTCTGTTTCCAGAGAAGCTGGACTTTATCTTTCACACCCTGTGTTCATGGTCGCTGCGATCTCTCGAATTTTCGAGATACCTGCGATCGACAAATGCTCTCTGTTACTCATCAGTAGCAGGATCTTTCTGAACTTAATAAAATCAACTCGCTTCTTTGACTTGAGCGAGTGCTCGTCAAAGAAGGGAATGATCTTTTGGTTCAGGTGATCCAGACTCCGTACGCGATACGCCATTCGTTCAGTGTGATTCGTTCGAACCACGCCACACCCAAAAAACTTCTTGAGGGCGTGAAGTAACTGGATATCTCGTTGGTGTTGTACCACTGTGAATTCAGGGAGCACCTGAAATCCAGAAGTCATCTCCGGATGCGGATTGATTCCGACGAAGAAACAACCTTCGCCGTCAACAAATCCGACCACCCATTGCGCTTCCAAATTCCCAGGATGCGGCTGAACGTGAAGTCTCTGAGGGTTCTCCATTGCGGAGCCTTCCCTGCGGATTGTCCCCTTGTCCGTCGGATTTTGACTGCTGCCCCTTAGGACAGCGAGTACCGAGCGGCTGTGTGAGGAGTTTCCCGCATATGGTTCAGTTTTACTAAGGCTAGCGAATCGTTAACCTTAGGACCGTTATAGTTACGGCCGCCGTTCACTGGGGCTTCAGTTCGAAGCTTCACCTTGCGGTTGACCTCTCCCTTTAACCTTCCAGCACCGGGCAGGCGTCAGCCCCTATACGTCGTTTTCGACTTTGCAGAGACCTGTGTTTTTGTTAAACAGTCGCAGTGCGCATTTCTCTGCGGCCGCTTCAGGCTTTAACACCCTAATGCGGCACCCCTTCTCCCGAAGTTACGGGGTTAATTTGCCGAGTTCCTTACCAACTGTTCTCACGAGCGCCTTAGGATATTCTCCTCGTCTACCTGTGTCGGTTTGAGGTACGGATCCCTTATCTTCTCCTTAGAGGTTTTTCTTGGCAGTGTGGAATCAGCAGCTTTCCTCCATACGGAGTACTGTTTTGCGTCTCAGTGATAACTTCCTCGCGGATTTTCCTACGAGAAACACCTTACACGCATCAACCGTCATAGCCATAGGACGGCCTGCTTATCCTACTGCGTCACCCCATCGTAATAACGAATACAAGGGAGTTCCGGAATATTAACCGGATGTCCATCGGTTACGCCTTTCGGCCTCACCTTAGGATCCGACTGACCCTGAGCGGATTAACCTTTCTCAGGAAACCTTAGACTTTCGGCGCGGAGGGTTCCCACCTCCGTTATCGCTACTTATGCCGGCAGGGTCTCTTCTCAACCGTCCACCAGTCTTTTCAGTCTAGCTTCAAACTGTTGAGAATGCTCTCCTACCACGCATCGACGTTAATCGATGCATTCGCTGCTTCGGTACCAAGCTTGAGCCCCGTTATATTGTCGGCACCGGACCGCTTGACCAGTGAGCTATTACGCTTTCTTTAAAGGATGGCTGCTTCTAAGCCAACCTCCTGGCTGTCTGGGCGTTCCGACTTCCTTTCCCACTTAGCTTGAATTTGGGGACCTTAGCAGGCGATCTGGACTGTTTTCCTCTCGACGACGAAGCTTAGCCCCCGCCGTCTGACTCCCGTGCTTGTTGTTCTATGGCATTCGAAGTTTGATTGGATTCTGTAAGCTGGAAAGCCCCATAGTCCATTCAGTTCTCTACCACCACGACAAATCACACGAGGCTAGCCCTAAAGCTATTTCGGAGAGAACGAGCTATCACGGAATTTGATTAGCCTTTCACCCCTACCCTCAGCTCATCGGAGCTTTTTTCAACAAACACCCGTTCGGCCCTCCAGTAGGTTTTACCCTACCTTCAGCCTGGCCAAGGGTAGATCATCCCGCTTCGCGTCTATTCCTGCCAACTGATTCGCCCTATTAGGACTCGCTTTCGCTACGGCTCGCTTTCGCTTAACCTTGCTGACAAGAATAACTAGCCGGCTCATTATGCAATAGGCACGCGGTCAGACTTTCCGCTTACGCGGCATAGTCCTCCCACCGTTTGTAGGCACACGGTTTCAGGTACTATTTCACTCCCCTCGCAGGGGTTCTTTTCGCCTTTCCCTCACGGTACTGGTTCACTATCGGTCAGAAGCTAGTATTTAGCCTTACGGGATGGTCCCCGTAGCTTCCCGCAAAGTTTCTCGTGCTCCGCGGTACTCAGGTATCGACTTCGAGTCCAGTTCGTTTTCGCCTACGTGGCTATCACACTCTATGGCTCCGCTTTCCAGCGGGATTTGGCTAACGACTGGATTGTTAACTCTACTGTTGTCGACCCTACAACCCCGGCCACACCCGAAGGTATGACTGGTTTAGGCTAATTCCGATTTCGCTCGCCACTACTTTCGGAATCGAGGTTTCTTTATTTTCCTCCTGGTACTGAGATGGTTCACTTCCCAGGGTTCGCTCGTTCCCAACTATGGATTCATTGGGACGTACACAGGTTTTACCTGTGTGGGTTTCCCCATTCGGAAATCCCCGGATCAATGCCTGCTTGCGGCTCCCCGAGGCTTATCGCAGCTTGCCACGTCCTTCATCGCCTGCTTCTGCCAAGGCATCCACCATGCGCCCTTAGTAGCTTGACCATAAAATTTACTCGACACACTCGAGCTTCGAGCTCCTAGCTTTTGGCTACTCGCTAATCCACCCAAACACGCCTCGCAAACTCTATGGGCCTGTCTGCCTGCTCCTCGCACGGAATCACTGCTTCACATCCCAAATTTCTTGCTCCAGATAAATCCGGAACTTGAAATCTGAAATGCGAAACTCCTCCGCACACCAGCAGGCTTCTCTCTAGGCACTCATAAAAATTTACAGCCTTGTAGATTGCCCAATCTATTCAGTTGTCAAACATCGTCCTCACCAGCTTGCGCTGGATCACCCTGCCTAAGCAGGTATGGGTCTTACTCAACTCCGAAGTGTGCAAACTTCGAAAGTCTTTCCAACCCAATGTTCGGCGCCAAGCGACTTTCTTGAACCGTGAACAGAATCATGGTTGTCACAGTTGGCGCCCAACATCGGGCTAGCAGTGGATTGAACTTTGGTGGAGCTGACCGGGATCGAACCGGTGGCCTCCTGGTTGCAAACCAGGCGCTCTCCCAGCTGAGCTACAGCCCCATGAAGGCTGCTAGCTTCTAGCCACTAGCTTCTCGCTAGAAGCCAGCAACCAGTAGCTGCATTCTGGTGGGCCTGGGTAGAGTTGAACTACCGACCTCACCCTTATCAGGGGTGCGCTCTAGCCACCTGAGCTACAGGCCCGGTCTTGCTTGCACAAAATTATCCGGAGCCTGAATTTTATCACCGGCTCCAACCACTAGCCGCTAGCTTCCAGCCAAACTTTTCGGTTTAGCCAGGAGCTAGAAGCTAGTAGCCAGAAGCTCAATATATTTTCGAGGACAAGGTTGAACGTACATCCCAGCTAAGCCGGGACTGACCATCATGCGGATAGGACTCGAGCAAGAGAGGTCCGAACGGGTTTCCTATTCCACTTCACAGGTTTGCCCTTGCGGGTTATCAAGAAGCGGGACAGGGTACACGGCAACATCCTCGTATTTTTAAGCATTCGCGTTTTTAGCTAAAAGCCAGAAGCTAATAGCTAGAAGCTCGCGAGCGCAGCGAGCGTGCCGTGACGTTCTCTCTAGAAAGGAGGTGATCCAGCCGCAGGTTCTCCTACGGCTACCTTGTTACGACTTCACCCCAATCATGAACCATACCTTGGACGGCTGCCCCCTTGCGGTTGGCTCACCGGCTTCTAGTGCAGTCCACTTTCGTGATGTGACGGGCGGTGTGTACAAGGCCCGGGAACGTATTCACCGCGGCGTGCTGATCCGCGATTACTAGCGATTCCAGCTTCATGGAGTCGAGTTGCAGACTCCAATCCGAACTGAGGCCGGCTTTTTCCGATTAGCTCCCCTTCGCAGGTTTGCGACGGTTTGTACCGACCATTGTAGCACGTGTGTAGCCCTGGACATAAAGGCCATGAGGACTTGACGTCATCCCCACCTTCCTCCCCGTTATCCGGGGCGGTTTCGCTAGAGTGCCCGACTTGACTCGCTGGCAACTAACGATAAGGGTTGCGCTCGTTGCGGGACTTAACCCAACATCTCACGACACGAGCTGACGACAGCCATGCAGCACCTCCACAGCAGTTCTTGCGAAAAGGGATATTTCTACCCCGGTCCACTGTGCTTCGAGCCCAGGTAAGGTTCTTCGCGTTGCGTCGAATTGAACCACATGCTCCACCGCTTGTGCGGGCCCCCGTCAATTCCTTTGAGTTTCAGCCTTGCGACCGTACTCCCCAGGCGGGATGCTTATCGCGTTAGCTTCGGCACAGCCGGATTGGGTACCGGCCACACCAAGCATCCATCGTTTAGGGCTAGGACTACCAGGGTATCTAATCCTGTTTGCTCCCCTAGCTTTCGCGCCTCAGCGTCAGATGTGGTCCAGTGCGCCGCTTTCGCCACAGGTGTTCCTCCCGATATCTACGCATTTCACCGCTACACCGGGAATTCCACGCACCTCTCCCACCCTCAAGCACGGCAGTTTCGCCTGCAGGCTCTAGGTTGAGCCTAGAGGTTTCACAGGTGACTTACCGCACCGCCTACGCGCCCTTTACGCCCAATAATTCCGAACAACGCTTGCCCCCCTCGTATTACCGCGGCTGCTGGCACGAAGTTAGCCGGGGCTTCTTCCACCCGTACCGTCATTATCGTCCGGGTCGAAAGGAGTTTACGTCCCAAGGGACTTCATCCTCCACGCGGCGTTGCTGCGTCAGGGTTTCCCCCATTGCGCAAAATTCCCCACTGCTGCCTCCCGTAGGAGTCTGGACCGTGTTTCAGTTCCAGTGTGGCCGTGCGCCCTCTCAGGCCGGCTACCGATCTAAGCCTTGGTGGGCCGTTACCCCGCCAACTAGCTAATCAGCCGCGACCCCCTCTTCCAGCGAATTGCTCCTTTGATCTCCAGAATTTCCACTCCAAAGATGTTATGCGGTATTAGCCCCGGTTTCCCGAGGTTATCCCCCACTCGAAGGTAGGTTAGTCACGTGTTACTCACCCGGTCGCCACTTTACTCATGGATTGCTCCACTTTCTCGTTCGACTTGCATGTGTTAGGCACGCCGCCAGCGTTGATTCTGAGCCAGGATCAAACTCTCATTTGAAACCTGTCGTCTGCCGACGGGTAGTTGGCAGACTGCCACCACGCCCTCGAAGAGACATGGTGGATCTATCTTGTGAGATCGCTCGGATTTCAACCCGAGCCTTCCTCTCACGACTGGCACGTTCAACCTAGTTGTCAAAGAACCGATCCGCTACCGCCTGAGCGAGCGCTTTCAGTTCAGAGCAGAGACACACAAGTGCACCCCTGCCTGTCCTCGAAACTTGTACAAACTACGCGTTTGCGACGATCACTGTCAACCCGTTGCTGGCACAGGATATCCACCTGTTTTCCACAGTCCGGGGAGCTGAATCACTCATTGAAGAGGAGCTCTACGCGCACGCGACGAAACGCATCTTCCACCTGCACAACGCCTATGCCATTTCGGCACAAGCCGAGGCGGAAGAGCATCAGTTTGAAAAAAGATCACTTGGAGGTTCTTGCGAACAACGCATAAAACCCTTCGAGGAACCTTGTCCCCGAATGAAGCCCCGTGGCCGGGACTGATTTGCAGGAGTTACCTGTATTTAGTTGATGCCGGACGAGCGACGAGAGTTTCACAAAATACGTCCGGCTAGCCACACTACACTGCTCTCGGTGAATTGTTTATATCAGATGAATGCGGGAAAGCGCAAGGGGGAATCTGTTTTGTCACGGATGCCGGCTGCATTCAACCGAAGCGAACACAACGTCCCTCGACTTCGATCGAGATGACGGATTCGAGTCAGGCGATTCGCCTCGCGAATCTCCAGCTCCGCTCGGGATGACACTATTTGGGCGCCGGCAGGCGCCACACTTTTGTGACCAGCAGCGCCACTGCGATTCCTAACGACACTTCCGCGAAGCGGTGATAGGCGACGACCCACGGCGGAGCCAAGTGCGCGACCAGCAGGACGATAGTCAGAGTGATCGCAGCAAACCGATAAGCGCCGCCCAGGCGCAGCAGGGCGGAGAGAATTCCGCAAACCAGAATTCCGGCGCCGTAGACCATCCAATTCACCGGGAAGAAGGCGGCGATGAGGGCGCCTACGACCGCGCCCAGGGCCGTTCCGGCGAAGCGCTGCCAGGAGAGTGTGAACGGATCAGAAGGCGAGAGCAGAATTACTATGGTTGAAATTGGTGCCCAATAAAATTCCGGAAGCTTCAAGGCATGCGCCAGCATTGTGGATAAAACCGCAGCGACGGTGGTTCTGGCCGAGTGCAAGAGGGCCTCGCGGGTGAGGCCCAGGCGGGTTGTCCATGCGGCCATATCGCGGGTGATTGTATCGCGCGGGGGCGGATGCGGGACTTCCGGGAAAGGCTAGAGTCAAAAACCTTCGCGGCGAGTGGCCCGCGATCACACGGTCTCGGCCACGCCCATCCCAAATGCTTGCCGAGCTTTGCTCGGCCTGGACGGGTCCGAGACCGTCTCCTCCACGAGCTGTGCAGGCTATTGAAATTCGACGGTGATCAGCTTGGCGTTTTGTTTGCCTATGTTGGTCAGAGCGTGAGTGCTGTCGCCTTTTGTCCAGGCTACGTCTCCGGCTTTGAGTTGAATTTGGGCCGGCGCATTGCCTTCGATGTCGCTGCGCAAATCCAGATCGGTTACGGCCACGAGCAGATGGGGGCCGGCGTGATGGTGTTTGGGGAGGACTCCGCCGGGTTGCAGGTCGAACTGGGAGACGCGTACGCCGTCGTTGACGAAGAGGATGTCGCCGGTGCCGCCGTTCAGGACCTGCAGGCCGCGTTCTTCCTCTCCATGCACTCCCCATTGGGGCGGAGGCGACTGGCGCGCCTTCTCGTCCTGCATGAGTTCGATGGTGACGTTGCGGAACGGCTGGTCGGAAAGGTTCTTTGCGACATGGGCGAATCCGCCGGGGACGAAGTGGGTCTCGCCATCCTGCAGCGTGAGTTTGATGGCCGGCTTTCCGGCAACGTCGTTCTCTACCTGCGATACTCCCAGGGTCACGTAGATGTAGTCGTGGCCGTGACGGTGCAGCAGCGTGGACGCGTTGGGTCCGACTTCCACCTTGAAGACGCGCACATATTCGTTTTCGAGGGCGAGATGATGTCCGGGCTCGGCCGTGATTTCGACTTGCGGGGGCGGGGCGCGGTGCCCGTACAGGAGCCAAATCAATGCGACGACAATCAATGCGAGGACAGGGGTAAAGACGAACCCTAGCTGGCGGCGTGTCATTGAGCGAGATTCTAGCATTCCGTCCGGAGGGAAGCGGTTAAACTTAGCTTCATGGCGGACCTGGGCAAATTGCTGATTGTCGCGGGCGGGCTGGCCATCGTGGCCGGACTGGCGTTTGTCTTGCTGGGCCGCGCGCATGTTCCGCTGGGACGGCTGCCGGGGGACATTGTTTATCGGGGGAAGAACAGTACGTTTTATTTTCCGCTGGCGAGCTCGATACTGATCAGCGTTGTGCTTTCTGTGGTGCTTTACTTAATTGGGCGCTTTCGGCATTAATTATTCTCTGCCGGCTGTCAAATCCCGCCCAAGCCAAGCTTCAACCGACACCCTCCTGACAGCCTAGTCGGCTACAATAAGAACGGATGCGACCCACGAGCAAGGACCGACGACTAGCGACCAATCCCGCATGATAAAGAACGATTCCAAATCTCAGGTCTCTGAAGCCATTCGCGCCTGCCTCGAAAAGAAGGCAGAAGAAATCACCGTATTGGAATTGGAAAAAGGGTCGGGGGCGTTTACCGATTATTTCCTGGTGTGCAGCGGGACCAATCCGCGGCAAGTTCAGGCCATTGCAGACGAAGTGGAACTGCGTTTGAAAGGAGCCGGACTCCGGCCAACCCACATCGAGGGTTACCGGCAAGCCGAGTGGGTGTTGCTGGATTATGTGGATTTTGTGGTCCACATTTTCTCCGAGAAGGCGCGGAAATTTTATGACCTGGAACGCTTGTGGAAGTCGGCGCGGCGCATGGAGCCGGCCGAGCTTGTGGCTGAACCCAAGCAACGGCGGGCCCCGGTGCGCAGCCTGAGGAAAAAGCGGGCTTAGCAGCTTTAAAGCGAAATCCTGAACCGCACAGTGCGCCAAGGAAGCGCTAGGGTGGCATAGAAGACCCAGCGCAATTGCGGCTAGCGGGCGCGGACGAACATCCTCTGTGGTTAAATCCTCCTGGTGAAAATCAAACTTGTCTGGATCGGCAAAACGAAGGACGCGGCCATCCAGTCTTTGACCGATGAATATCTGAAGCGCCTTTCTCGATATGGTGAAGTCGAAGGAGTCGCGCTCAAAGACGAGTCGGCGATTCTGAGGCTGTGCGCGCGGGATGGCCGTCCCAGCCGGCACACGCTGGTTTTGTTGGATGGGCGGGGCAAGCAACTTTCCTCGGAAGAGCTGGCAAAATTTGTGCGCGACTACCAGGACCGGAATCCCCTTCCACTGCTGTTCGCAGTGGGCGGCGCGGACGGCTTCAGCGAGCAGGCGCGGCAGGCGGCCGCTTTAGTCCTCTCGCTGGGCAAGATGACGCTGGCGCATGAGTTGGCACGAGTCGTCCTGCTGGAGCAACTGTACCGGGCGTTCACCATTCTGAAGGGTCATCCCTATCACCTGGGGCACTGAGAAGATCCTGGAATTCAGGCGTGTACCTTCGTGATGTTCCCGCCCGTCCTCGCAAAGGCATAGAGTAGTGATGTCAGCAGAAGTTTGCTGGCTGTTCAGCCCTCCCCATTAAAGGACTCACGGCCATGAAGAATCCATTCGAAGTGTTAAAGAGTAAGGAACAGGAAGTCGCTCAGGTCAAGAAAGAGATCAATGCGTTGCGAGTTACCATCCAGTTGATCGGCGACGAGAAATCGGTGCCTGATCCCAAGGTGGATCTGCGGTCCGTTATCGAAATGCCGTAGGCGGCGTTTCCCCTCTCCTCGGACTAATTCTGAAAGTTGGAGCACGGGCCTAACCGCCCGTGCTTTTTTACTTGAGCTCTGTCCATTCTTGTTTAGGATCAATAGGATAGCGCCGCACGAGCGGGGTGCTTGCGCCCCCATTTCCCCGGAACAGGTACAATTAAAGATTCGCCGGTATGTCGGACATTCGCCGTGGTCTCATCATCGTGAATACCGGCCCGGGCAAGGGCAAGACGACCGCTGCCATGGGCACAGCCCTGCGGGCGGTGGGGCAGGGCATGCGGGTCCTGATGCTGCAGTTCTTGAAGGGCTCGTGGCACTACGGCGAACTGGATGCCGTGCAGGCTTTTGGCGACAAGTTCGTCATGAAGCAGATGGGCCGGGGCTTCGTGAAAGTTGGGGCCGAGAAGCCTGATCCCGAAGATGTCCGCATGGTGGAGGACGCCTGGGCGGAAGGCGTGGCAGGCGATCAACTCTGGCACCTGGGACCTGGTCATCCTGGATGAGATTAACTACGCCATCAGTTACGGGATGCTCGATCCGGCCAGAGTCGTGGAGACTCTAAAGAGCAAACCTGAAATGGTGCACATTATCTTGACCGGGCGAAACGCGCATCCGACAATCGTCGAGCTCGCGGACACGGTGACCGAAATGCGCCAGGTGAAGCATGCCTATGAGAAGGGCGTGATGGCGCAGAGAGGGATTGAGTACTAAGAAAGGTCGTCGTTGGTCCTTGGTCGTGGGCAAAGGCCTTTGACCAGGGACCGGCGACCAACGACTGACTTATGGCATGGTTCAAGCGACAAGCGGGTGAGCTGGATACTTCGGGCGAGCGTAAAGTTCGCACCGAGGGGCTGTGGGTGAAGTGTGACACCTGCCGCCAGATTATCTGGAAGAAAGATCTGGAAGAGAATTTCAACGTTTGTCCCAAGTGCGACCGGCATTTCCGCATTGATGCGCGCACCCGCCTGGCCCAACTGCTGGATGACAACGAATACGAGGTTTCCGACTCCAATCTGACTTCTACCGATCCCCTGCATTTCGTCGACCTCAAGGCGTACTCGGCGCGGCTGAAGCAGGCGCAGGCCGACACTGGACTGAAGGACGCGGTGATCAATGCACGCGGCAAATTGAACGGGCGCACTGTAATCGTCAGTTCGATGGAATATGCGTTCATCGGCGGAAGCATGGGAGCGGTGGTAGGAGAGGCCATCACACGGGCCATTGAGCAAGCGACCGAGACCCGTGTGCCGATCGTCATCGTTTCTGCTTCGGGCGGAGCGCGCATGATGGAAGGCGTGATCAGCCTGATGCAACTGGCCAAGATTTCGGCCGCGCTGGCGCGGCTGGACGAAGCCCAGGTCCCATTTATTTCGGTCCTGACCGACCCCACTACTGGAGGCGTGACTGCTTCGTTTGCCATGCTGGGAGACTTGAATATCGCCGAACCAGGGGCGCTGATTGGATTCGCCGGTCCTCGAGTGATTGAGCAGACCATTCGGCAGAAACTTCCCCAGGGATTCCAGCGAAGCGAGTTCCTGCTCGAGCACGGCATGCTGGACGCGGTGGTACACCGTCGGCAGCTAAAGGCTTACATTTCTCGGGCGCTCGAGTTCATGAACCAGTCTGAGGGGCAGTCGTCAGTCGTCAGTCGTCAGGCGTCAGCATAATCAGTCGTCGGTCGTCAGCGCAGCCCGGGTGGTTCATCTCGAGCCTCGCCTCCCCTTTCCAGCCCGCCAACCTCGCACTTCGATGACACGGGCTCGAAGACCCAAAGTTGAGCTGTTAACCTAGGAAGTAGCTGACGACCGACGACTGATGTCTTCCTACGAAACCGCCATCGCTCGCATGTACGCGTTAGGCCATGAATTGGCTCAGACGCCCTCGCACAAGTTCGATCTGGCGCACATGCGAGTCTTGTTGGCGGCGCTGGACAATCCGGAGCGTCATTTTCCCAGCGTGCTGATCGCGGGGACTAACGGAAAAGGATCAACTGCGGCGACCCTGGGTTCAATTTTGCGGGCTTCGGGGTTACGCACCGGGCTTTATACCTCTCCCCACTTGGTTCGGATCAACGAGCGCATACAGATCGGCGAAGAGTCAATCAGCGACCATGATTTTGCGCTGGTCCACGATCTGGTTGACCGTACCGCCGAGCGTTTGGTGAGTGAAAATGACCTGCCGTGGCACCCCAGTTTTTTCGAGATGCTCACCGCGATCGCATTCGAACATTTCGCGCGCCGGAAGGTGGAGATCGCAGTGCTCGAGGTCGGCATGGGCGGACGCCTGGATGCGACCAACGTGGTGGATCCGCGCGTCAGTGTCATCGCCGATATTTCGCTCGATCATCAGAAATTTCTGGGTGATACCGTAACTGAGATCGCGGGCGAAAAGGCGGGGATCATACGTCCTGGGGGCGTGGTAGTTACGCTGCCCCAGCAACCGCAAGCCAATGACGTGATCGGGAACACGATCCTGGAGTTGGGAGCGCGGGCGGTGAATGCGGTTCCCTACGTGCCGCCTGTGAGCCCGGGGAGCAGCGAGTACCTGACAGCCACTGCAGGCAAAACGCCGGTGTCCCGATATCCCCTGCAAGTGATGGGCGAGCAGATCATGGTGGAAACTCCGCTGCTGGGGCGGCACCAATTGAGAAATGTTGCGCTTGCGATTGCGGCGGCGGAGGAGCTCAGCCGGCAGGGGTTTTCGGTGACTGCTGCTTCAATCGAGCAAGGTATACGGGAGACACATTGGCCGGGGCGGTTTCAGGTAATATCCGCCAGCGGCAGCGCGCCCGAATATGTTTTCGACGTGGCCCATAATCCAGCCGGAGCGTGGGCGTTGCGTTCCACGCTTTCGGCCGGGTATCCGGATCGCCCCTTGACGTTTATTTTCGGCGCGATGCGGGACAAGGCTATCGGAGAAATGGCGGAGATCTTGTTTCCGCTGGCCGACCGTGTGATTGCGACTCGCGCTGACAATCCTCGATCGGCTTCACCGGAGGAGATTCGCGAGGCGGCGGCGCGCACCTCCACCCCTTTGGAAGAAGCTTCGGATGTGGCCGCTGCCATCGAACTGGCGCGCACTTCGGCCCGCGCCGGCGCGGTGGTGGTTATTACCGGATCGATATACATTGTAGGAGAGGCGATGCGACTGCTCGGCGCGCGCATCTAAAAAGTAGTGCCATCCGTGAAAACACCGATCGAGATGGACGGGGCAACGGAAGTGCCTGAGGCGTCCGCCCCGGCCCAACCCGTGACGGCAGCCCTCTCTCGACGCTACGGGTGGCCCAGCCGTCTGCGGTCATATTTTATCTTCGATCCGCTCATCTGGGCCTACACGGTTGTCCTCGGAATCATTTCCATCCCGGTGTCCCTGTTCGGAGACAAGGGCCGCATCCTGCACGGGTTCGCGCGCTTTTGGTCATGGCTGATCGTGAAGACGATTGCTTCTCCCACGAAGGTAACGGGGATGGACACGATCGACACCTCGAAGCCCTACGTCTACGCCGTCAATCATGCCTCCGCACTCGACATTCCCGTGTTGTATGTTTACCTGCCATTCGAGTTTCGGATTGCGTTCAAGAAAGAATTGCTGGCCTATCCGATTGTGGGGTGGCACCTGAGAAGGTCGGGGCAAATTTGTGTGGACCAGCAAAACCCGTCGCGGTCGATTGGTAGTATCCGTGCCGCACTGAAGAGTCTGAAGAGCGGGATGCCGCTGGTCATCTTCCCCGAAGGGGGCCGCACACCGGATGGAGAGATCAAACCATTCTTGCCGGGAGCTCTATTTCTGGCCATCAAAGCACAGGTGGATATTGTGCCGGTGGCACTGGTCGGGACCTTCGAACTGCTGCCGATGAATACCTACCACATTAAGTGCCGGCCGTTGGAGATGCGCGTTGGTCAGCCCATTTCGACCTGCGGGATACACGGTGCGGAATATGGACGCGCTTTCGGATCGGGTGCATCAGGCGGTTGTGGATCTGCACGAGAGACCTACATAAAAACAGATCTTAAGTTTTATAGTCTCAGTGGTCAGTGGATCTGCGTCGACGGGCTGCATCCGAAGTTCTTCCACTTTTTCAGCGATGGCGTATTTCAGATCGTCAATCCCTTTGCCGGTCACGGCTGAGACGGAGAACAACTCCAGATTCTTCTTCTTGCAATAGCGCTTGAGCTTGGCCAGTTTCTCTTTGTTCGCAACGTCGATCTTCGAAGCCACCATGATCACAGGCTTGTCTTCGAGATGAGCTCCGAAGCTGGCCAGTTCTTCGGCGATGACTTCGACATCTTTGACTGGATCGGGGCGTCCGCTGGCGTCCGAAACATCCACCAGGTGCACCAGCAAGCGGTTGCGTTCGATGTGGCGCAGGAACTGGGTGCCCAGTCCGGCGCCGGTGTGCGCGCCTTCGATCAACCCGGGGATGTCGGCGACCACAAAGCTTTTCTCATCGGGGAGTTGGCCAACCACCGCCACGCCAAGGTTGGGCTGCAGGGTGGTGAAGGGATAGTCCGCAATCTTCGGCCGGGCGGCCGAGATGCGTGAGATCAGCGTGGACTTGCCCACGTTGGGATAGCCGACCAGGCCGACATCGGCGAGCAGTTTCAGTTCGAGGCGGAAGACGCGCTCTTCACCGGGGCGTCCCGGTTCGTGCTCGCGCGGAGCCTGATGCGTTGACGTGGCGAAGCGCGCATTCCCGCGACCGCCGCGACCACCGCAGGCGATGACGATGCGGTCGTCCGGGCGAGAGAAATCGTGGACTTTCTCTCCGGTCTCGTCGTCGTAGACGATCGTGCCTACCGGAACTTTCAGCAGGACGTCCACACCCTCGCGGCCGGTGCGGTTGGAGCCTTCGCCGTGGCGTCCGCGCTGCGCTTTGTATTCCGGATTGAAGCGGAAGTGCACCAGCGTGTTGTGGCGCTCGCTGGATTCCATGATGACGTCGCCGCCCTTGCCGCCGTCGCCGCCCGAGGGACCGCCACGCGGGACGAACTTCTCCCTGCGGAAGGCCATGCAGCCGTTGCCGCCGTCGCCAGCTTTGACCCGGATTTTTGCCTCGTCGATGAACATCAATTGTCAGTCTTCGGTCTTCGGTCGTCGGTCGTCAGCCGGACCACGAACCAGGTGGGGACAGCCCCGGCTGTCCTGGCCGAGCAAAGCTCGGCGGAGAATTTGCTGAAAGCCCAGAGCTGACAGCTGTCAGCTTAAACAAAAAATGCCCCGGCCCGCGCCGAGGCTTCGGGCCGCTCGAATTCCCGCGACCCTGCTTGATCTTCCGACCGCTACTTCGCTTCCAGCGGTTCGATCATGACGAACTTGCCCATGGAACCTTTGTCCAGGAACTTGATGCGCCCGCTGATCTTGGCGAAGAGGGTGTCGTCTTTGCCGCGACCGACGTTCAGGCCTGGTTTGACCCGTGTGCCGCGCTGGCGCACGATGATGGTGCCGCCCGGGACAACTTGTCCGCCGAAAGCCTTGAAGCCTAACCGCTGCGCGTTGGAGTCGCGTCCGTTTCGTGAACTGCCTAGACCTTTTTTATGTGCCATTGATTTTCAGTTTCCAGTTTCTGGTTTCTGTCTCAAATTCTCAGCTGGCGGCCGGCGTTACTTTTTCTTCTTCGGCGCCGACTTCTTTGGCGCTGCCTTTTTGGTTGCTGCTTTCTTTGCCGGTGACTTTGACTTGGCTTCGACCTTGGGAGCTTCTTCTACCTCGGCCGGCTTGAACTTTCTTTGGTTTTGCGTTCTTTCTTGGGAAGCTCGGGGGCGGTGAATTTCTGTCCGTCAAAAGCGATTTCGGTGATGCGGACTGCAGTGTATCCCTGGCGATGTCCGCGCAGCTTCTTGTATTGCTTCTTGCGTTTGTAATGGAAGACCAGAATCTTCGCGGCGCGGCCCTGCTCCACCACTTCACCGGTCACGAGCGCGGCGGACTGGGGGCGGCCGATCTGGCCGGGTTCGCCCGAGACGGCCAGCACGTCGTTGAACTCGATTTTGCCGTCGGTGCCGTTGCCCTGATTCTCGAGTCGAATCACATCGCCGGGCGCCACCCGGTACTGTTTACCTCCGGCGCGGATGACCGCGTACATACTTATGCCTCCGTCCAATCTTGTGCCCGTCGCGGCCTGGCGCGATTGCGGGAAACCTGCTGAATTTCCTGTGCTTGCTTTCCGCGTCGGCGCTCTGGGCAACGAATGCGGGGCGATTCCAGAACGGAACCGTGAGTACAGGCAAACCCAACCATTCTAGCGTGTGCTGTTGAAACGCGTCAAACCGGCGGGGGAGGTCGAAGGGTGGAGCAGGCCCTTCAGGCCTGCTTACAACTGGGGTCAGGCGCTGGGCTTTGGCCCTAAGCACCTCAGCGGCTGAAGCCGCGCCGAAGCGCTATCTTTCAATGCATCGCTCAAGCGCAGCTCCGCCCGGGACCATTTGCAGATCTTACGCAGACTTACAGCAGATTTACTGCCAGGCTAGGCCTCTGATTGCGGTTCGGGATGCATCTAGCTAAGTGAGGCGCATTCTGAGGAATGCGTATCCAGTGAGGTCTGGCGGCATTTCAGATCTTATCGTTTGTATTCCCGTCGGGTCACAAAAAACGGTCTTGTCTTGAAGGTCGGACATGGAAGCGGTTATAACTGCGCTAGTCGCGATTCCTGACGGGCGGGGGCGTTATGAATTTTCGTAGGAATGTTGAGGTCCCAGCACGCGTTGTGGTTGTTATCTCGCTTTTGGCGCTGACCGCCGCGGCGCAGGATAAGAAGGAATTCACCTATAACGTCGGGACCAGGGCAGTGGTTTCGATCACCAACAATTATGGTCCGATCACGGTCAAGCCTTCGGGAAGCCGGCAGGTTGTAGTCGAGACCGTATCGCATTCCGATGCGGTGAGCCTGGTGAACGAGCAGCACGGCGATCGTATTGAGCTGCGGTCGGTTTCGAGCCGGCAGGGCACCGATCTGGTGGACTATACGGTGCTGGTGCCGGTAGATGCGTTCGTAAGCCTGCGTTCCTCCGACGGAACTCTGCGGGCGCAAGGACTACGCGGCGATGTGATTCTGGAAGCTGCGGTCGCCTCGGTCGAAGTAACGGACATCAGCGATGCCCACCTGCATGTGAAAACTCTCAGTGGCCCGATCACTTTGACTGACATTCGCAATAGCCATCTTGACATCCACTCGGTAAGCGGCAATGTGAACATCCGCAATGTGACCGGACCATCGGTCGAGGTGAATTCAGGAAGCGGTCGAATCTCCTATCAAGGCGATCCCGGGTCCGCAGGCGAATATTTGCTCACCAGTCATTCGGGAGACCTCGAGGTCTCGATTCCCGCCAGCGCTTTCGTCGACATCAAGGCACGCTCCATCAAGGGACAGTCGGATCCGGAGTTTCCGATTGCAAACGGTTTTTCCGCAGGCGGTACCCGGAATTTGTTGCTGAAACCTGGGATGGTGACTCGGATCCCGCTTTGAGTTGCGTTCGTTTCGCGGCAAGATCAGCCTGAAACGCCCCTAGTCGACAATGCCACGTGGGGCAAGCCGCCCTCCGGCGCTTTGTTACTACGGTGCCAATAAGGAGGAATGCCGGTTGCATCCCCTTTTGCCTTCGGTGTAGATTTTAGGAAGCATTTTCCTGCGGTTATCGTTATGCGGTCATTCTCGAAACGGATAGCGTTGCTGTGCCTGCTGCTGACCTTGTGCTCAGCCGTGGCATACGGTGACGCACCACCACTCGAGCGCGAACGATGCAGCAAAGTGTACGGTCTGCGTGGCCTCACATTCGGCTTCTCCGCAAGCCACTTCGGTCTTACCCAACCAGGCATTTGTTCGAGTCCTGATTACCCGGTCTGAGCCGGTCTCCGCCAAGCAGCGCCTGGTCGCGTTTGCGCTCAGCGTTCGCCCCCCTCCAGCAGTCTAGAAATCCAAAGAGCTGATCGAGATTTTCGTGCGCCTTTGAGCGCACCTCTTTCCATTTTTCTTAGACTTTTGGAGGAATCATGCAGGCTTTCTATAGGAAGTCGTCCCTTTCGGCTATTCATAACGGTTTTCTTTGTGGTCCTGGGTTTACAGGCACACGCGCAGTCGGGCGGAAGTTCAACATCCGTCACCGGAACGGTGGTGGATCCGACCGGGGCCGTGGTGGCGAATGCCGTGGTCGAGATTCGCAACCGGTCAGCGCCTTCGAGCGCACCGTCACCACGGACGGTTCGGGGAAATTCAACATTCCGAATGTTCCCTTCAATCCCTATCACCTTACCGTCACCGGGCCGGACTTCGCCCCTTATGCAACCGACGTAGATGTTCGATCCACTCGTGCCCGTAACCGTCAGCGTAACCCTCCAGATCAAGGGCTCGGCGGAAACCGTGACGGTGGAAGGCGCCGGAGACGACCTGCTGGAGAAGACTTCGACGTTTCACACCGATGTGGACCGCGGTTTGTTCGACAAGATGCCTCTGGAAAGTCGCTCGTCGTCGGTGAGTTCTCTGGTTACGCTGTCTTCTCCCGGAATCGCCGCGGATTCCAATGGCCTCTTCCACGGCCTGGGCGACCACGCGGAAAATTCCTTTTCGGTGGACGGCCAGCCCATCACCGACCAGCAGAGCAAAGTCTTTTCCAACCAGATTCCGCTCGATTCGATTGAGTCGATGGAAGTCATTTCGGGCGCGCCGCCGGCCGAGTTTGGGGAGAAGACCAGCGTGGTGATCAACGTGACCACGCGCTCCGGACAGGGGATGACCTCGCCCAAAGGCAGCATCACGACTTCTTATGGCAGCTTTGGCACCGCCGATCTCGGCATCAACCTCGGCTACGGCGGCCAGAAGTGGGGAAACTTCATTTCTGCCAGCGGATTGAACAGCGGACGCTTTCTCGATCCGCCGGAATTTGCCGTCTTTCATGACAAGGGCAACGAGGAGAACGTCTTCGACCGGGTGGACTTTCAGCTCTCGAAGGCGGATTCCGTTCACGTCAACCTGGGATTCACGCGCTCCTGGTTCCAGACCCCGAACGCGTTCGACAACCTGAATAGCGGCGTGACTGACCCGGTCGCTGGGCAATCCGGTTGGCCCCACCGACCAGCGCTCACAGATCAAGACTTTCAACATTGCGCCGTCGTGGACGCGGTTGCTCAGTCCCAATGCGGTGTTCACGCTGGGCGGGTTCGTACGGCGCGACCAGTACAACTACTATCCCAGCGCCAATCCGTTTTCCGATCTCGGGCCCATTCAGCAGGAAACCGTGAGCCAGAACCGGACGCTGGCCAACACCGGCCTGCGCTCGGATATTTCTTACGTGAAGGGCATCCACAATCTGAAAGCCGGAGCCACCTATCAGCAGACTTTTCTGGACGAGGACACTCGATTCGGAATCGTCGACCCCTCGCTCAATACTCCTTGCTTTGACGCCAATGGAAACGCAGTACCGTGGATCGGCAGCCCGGGACTGAACGATCCCGCCAATTGCGGATCGGCGGTCACGACCAACCCGCTTCTTTATCCGGCACCGTTTACCGCCAATGCCGGCTTCTTCAACTCGCTGGGCTGCTTTGACCTGACCCGTCCGACGCCCGCGACCGCGGACGGTTGCGCCGCGACTACCAGCGGTCTGTTTCGATTTCAACGGACATACCGACGTCAAACAGCTTGCTCTCTATGTTCAGGACACGATCACCAAGGGAAGCTGGTCGCTCAACCTGGGCTTGCGCGGCGATATCTACAACGGGCTTACATCTCACCGGGAAGCCGAGCCGCGCCTGGGTGTTGCCTACAACGTGAAGAAGACCAATACGGTGCTTCGCGTCTCCTATGCTCGAGTGCTGGAAACTCCCTTCAATGAAAACCTGGTGCTGGCCAGCACGGGATGCGATTCGCTTGTCCTGGCTTCACTGCTGGGTTGCGTGACGCCGGGGGTGGCGACTCCGTTTGCTCCGGGCTGGCGCAATGAGTTTCACGCCGGCCTGCAACAGGCGTTTGGGAAGTATGTGGTTTTCTCCGGCGAATATATCTGGAAATACACGCACAACGCCTACGACTTCAGCGTGCTGGGGAGCACTCCGATTACTTTCCCGATTGAATGGCACAACTCCAAGATTCCCGGATTCGCGGGACGCGTCAGCGTGCCCAACTTCCACGGAGTTTCGGCGCTGATGGTTTTTTCCAGCGTGGCTGCGCGTTTCTTCACTCCTCAGATCGGCGGCGCCGGCGCGGTTCCTTCAGGAACTCTCGGGGAAGCCTTCACCGCGTTCCGCATCGACCACGACGAACGCTTCAACCAGACGACGCACCTGCAATACCAGCCCTGGAAGACCGGACCGTGGGTCGGCTTCAACTGGCGTTATGACAGCGGACTGGTGGCCGGCGAAGTTCCCGTTGCGGACGCATCGGGAACAGTTGATCTGTCGGGCCTGACTGGCGATCAGCAACTTCAGGCAGGACTTTTCTGCGGCAGTGCGCGTCCAACCTTGACCACGCCGCTGGGAGTCTGCACCGCAGGCTACGGTTCGACGCTGATCAGCCTGCCGGCGCCGGGCAAGGAGAACGACGACACCAATCCGCCGCGCATCGCTCCGCGCAATCTGTTTGATCTCGCCGTGGGGGATGACAATCTCTTCCACGGGGAACGCTACAAGTGGAGCCTCACCTTGACGGCGATCAACGTGACCAACAAAGTTGCGTTGTATAACTTCCTGTCAACCTTCAGCGGGACGCACTACGTAACTCCGCGCGCGCTGACGGCTGAGATTGGCTTCCACTTCTAAAACACACATGTAGGCCGGGACGCCCTCGTCCGGGTGGGCGAGCGCGAGCTCGCCCTCTGGGTTTTCGTTGCAGTCTTCCTGCTTGCTTACCGGGTTCTGAGTAGCCGGGCTTTGCCGGCTGGGCGGACGAGGGCATCCGCCCCTCCGTGGTTCGTGGCGGTGGGCATGGCAATGGCGGGTTAACATAGCAGCATGAAGCGAGCTGCGCTTGGCCTGTTGGCCGTGCTGATCCTGGCGGGGGTGGTTGCATTTCGTGGCGCGGGCCGGTGGCTGGAACGCGAAGATCCGCTTTCTCGTGCGGACGTGATTTTCGTCCTGAGTGGAGGTCTGCCGCAACGCGCCTTGGAAGGCAGCAAGGTCTTTGCCATGGGCTACGCCCCCGAAGTCTGGCTGCAGCCGACCCGACGGCCCGGCAGATGAACTGGCCAAGTTTGGAATTCATTTTTCCAACGAAGAGGACTACAACCGCCAGGTCCTGATTCACGCAGGGCGTCCCGGAAAGCGCGATTCATGTTCTCCCCGCGCCGGTGGTGAATACCGAGGAAGAACTGCAGGAAGTGGGAAGCGAGATGCGGCGCAACGGAAAGACAACCATCATTCTGGTCACTTCACCGCAACATACCCGGCGGGTCTGGACCATATGGCAGAAGCTCGTGGGAAGCAGTCCCAGGGCGATGGTTCGTGCCGCACACGATGATCCGTTCGACGCCGATCACTGGTGGCGCAACACGCGCGACGTTTTTTCGGTGGTGCGCGAAACCCTCGGCCTGGTGAATGCATGGATAGGCCTCCCGGTGCCGCCGCATGCGAAGCGCACCATCGAGCCATGACCAGCGAGCCGAATCCAGGCCTCCTCTCTACCATGGGCCGATACTGGAAGGAGAGTCTGGCATGCGGTGGATTTTTGGCCAGCCGCCCGGAGTTTTGCCAACCTCATCCGGGAATTCCTGCTGGGAGTCCACGCCCGCGCAGCGCCGCCGGCGTTACGGGGACGCCGAATATGACTGGGACTATCGCGTCGACACCACGAGCGCGACCGTGGGGTGGCGCGAGCGTCTGCTTGGACAGTTTCATTCTGCCTACCAACCCACCGAGCCCGCGCTGTTCAAGGAGATGATGGCGACCCTGAAAATCGATTTTCAGGAATTTACTTTTATTGACATCGGCTCGGGCAAAGGGCGGGTACTGTTGATGGCAGCGGACTACCCGTTCCGCCGCATTCTGGGGATCGAACTGTTTCCCGCTTTACACCGCGTGGCCCAGGAAAACCTGAGGACATACAAGAGCGATTCGCAGCAATGCTTTGCGCTAGAGACCGTGTGTGGCGATGCCCGGGAATTTATTTTCCCGGCGGAGCCGATCCTGCTCTATCTGTTCAACCCTCTGCCGGAGTTTGCGCTAATCGAGGTAATGGCCAATCTCGATCATTCTCTGAGACAATCTCCGCGGGTTGTGTATTTGCTCTACCACAATCCGTTGCTGGAACACGTACTGGCGAAGTTATCCGGCGTTCAACAAAATCGGAGGCACGCACCTGCATTCACTGTTTCGAGCAGGAATGTAGGTCATTCTGCCGGGTGTCCTGTCCATGCTCGACCTGCGGCGGGTCTTTCGCCCCAGTGTCTAGCTGCGCCGAGGACAGTTACATATGGGTAAGCGTGCCGGTGATCTTGGTGCGGCGCAGCGCCCAGGCAAAGACCACGCTCGAAAGCGGCAGCAGGATTACGGCGAAAAGAAGCAGCGCCCGCACCGCCGGCCAGAGTTGCGCGAACGTGGCGCCCGCCAGCAGCGCCTGCCGCATTCCTTCGAGTGAGTAGGTGACCGGAAGCAGCCGCGCCATCCATTGCAGCGACGCCGGCAGCACCGACACCGGATACATCATGCCGCCGAGCAGACTGGATGCTCCGACGATCAGCCACCTTGCCGGGTTGCCGCGCTTGAACAGCAGAAGATAGCTGGTCGAAATAATTCCCAGGCCGGCAAAGGCCAGAATCGAGACGATCAGAATGGTCGCCGCCCCCAGCCAGTTGGCTTGGTGAATGGGAAAGTGAAACAACAGCACGCCCCAGGCCAGGTAGATCACCGTCCGCATGGCCAGCAGGACGAACGGGTAGGCGGCGGAGGCGATGAGGATCATGGTGAGCGGCGTTTCCGTCACCAGCATGGCCTCGAGGGTGCCGTTCTGCTGCGCTTCCGTGATGCTGCTGTCAAAGGCGCTCATGGAGACCGTCAGATAGTCGAAGAAGGCAAAGCCGACCAGTGCGAAGGCGAAGTAGTCGCCGCCGCGCGGGAGAGCGCGTGGCTGAGTTCGTCGTTCGAAACAAATCGTGAGAGGTAGTAAAAAGTCGCGACTCCGAAGAAGGCTTCCAGAATCTCGAGCACGAAAGCCATGCGGTAGCTGCGGGCGATGGCCACGTCGCGCCGGAAAAAGGCGAGGACCTTGCGCCACATGCGCTGCGAGTTCACGAGGACACCTCGGCCAGAGAGCCGGGAGGAGTCAACCGCTCCAGCGCCTCCTCGAGCGTGGGCGCGCCGGTTGCGGCGCGCAGGCCGCGCGGCGAATCGCACGCCAGCATGCGTCCCTTGTCCAGGAGCACGACGCGGTCCGCCAGTTGCTCGACTTCCGCCAGGGTGTGCGATGCGAACAGAATGGTCGTGCCGTGGCGTTCGACCAGTTGCGGTTTTCAGAAATCTGCGGAAGTCGGCGGCGGCCATGGGATCGAGACTGCGCGTCGGTTCATCGAGCAGCAGCACGCTGGGACGGTGGATCATGGCCCGCGCCAGGCCGAGGCGATGCACCTGGCCGGTGGAGAGGGTCCGCACCTGGCTGTCGATGAATGTGCCCATCCCCATCAGCTCGGTCAATTCTTCCAGACGCCGTGCCGCTTCCGCGTCGAACAGATTGTTCATGGCGGCGAAGAACTGAAGATTTTCGCGCGCGGTGAGCCGATCGTAGAAGCCGCCGTCGGTGGCGGAGTGAAAGCCAAGCTGGGCGCGGACCTGCGGAGCCCTGCCGTTCGACGTCGTATCCGGAGACGCGGGCGCTGCCGCGCGTCGGCACCAGCAGTGTGGCCAGGATGCGTAACAGAGTCGACTTGCCCGAACCGTTGGCTCCGATCAGGGCGGCGACTTCGCCGGGCTCAACCTGAAAGGAAACGCCCAGCAGAGCGGGATGGGTAAGCGGCGAAAAAGGATTGAGAAACGCTCGCACTCCGGTTTGCGGCACCGGGAAATACTTCACGACGTCTTCAATCGCAAGGGCGCTGGCTGCCATGTTTTATCGTATACCCTGAGTGTACGATGCCCTGGCTAAAACAAGCTGCCATGCCTGGGAGCGCAGCTATAATGCCCTGCAATGTTCTTCCGTCTTGGGGAAACTCTGCGCGTACTGTGCCTGGTTGCCGTTTTGGCGGCGGCCACGATTGCCAGCGGCTTTTCCCTGGCATCGTGGCGGGGCGTGGTGCGCGACGATGCCGGAAAACCGGTCGGCAGCGCAACCGTCAAATTGAGGTCAGCCGCCGGGGAGCACTACTACGCTGCCAGCACTTCGGCCGACGGCGCATTCGCCTTTCCTGAAATCGTTGCAGGGGAGTACGAACTGGCGGTCGAAAGCGGCGGCAAGAGTTGGGGATCGGTGAAGCCGGTCGTTGTCGTCGTAAAAGACGGCGCCGCGCTCACGAGCGGGCTTGCAACTTTCGCCCCAGACGCCAGAGGTAAGGTTGCTTGGGGTCCGCCGAAGCGATTTCAGTGCAGGGCAGCGGAGGGGAGCATCTTTCCAGCGGCGAGGTTTCCAGCCTGCCGCTGAACGCGCGCGACTTCAGCAAGCTGCTGCTGCTGGCAGCCGGCACCATGACCGACACCAACGGCGCCGCCAACTTTACCGCGCAATTCGCGGTGAACGGACAGCGCGGGACCGCCACCGTCTTCGCCCTGGACGGGTTCGACACCACCGATCCGGAGCTTGGAGGCGCCACTTTTTCCAATTTCAATGTGGATGCCATTCAGGAAGTGCAGGCCAGTTCGGGCGTGATGGAGGCCGGAGATCGGTCATGGCGCCGCGAGCTTCACTAACGTTGTGACCAAGTCCGGCACCAACCAGGTGCACGGCAGTTTCTTCGAATTCGCCCGCAATGCCGCCTTCGATGCGCGCAACTATTTTGATCACAAAAGCGTGGCCGACGAACGGCGCATTCCGCCGTTTGTCCGCAATGAATTCGGATTTACCAACGGCGGCCCGGTGGTGCTTCCAAAGATCTACAACGGCCGCGACCGCACTTTTTATTTCGGGCAGTACCAGGGTTTTCGCCAGGTGCTGGGGACGACGCAGGTGTTTCCCGTCCCCACCGCCGCCGAGCGTCAGGGGATCGATACCGAGACTTTTCCTGGCGACACGCTGACCGTGCCGGTGAACCCGGCCATCGTCCCGGTGCTTGATCGTTATCCTCTGCCCAACGATCCAACCGGAGCATACGGTGACCGCACTTACGCTGCCTCTTCGAAAATTTACACGCGCACCGACCAGTTTTCGGTGCGGGTTGACCATAAGATCTCCGACAAAGCCTCGCTGCTGACCCGGTTCAGCCTCAATCAGGTGACCGGACCGCTGACCAATCCCGATCAGACTGCGATCGATGCCAGCTTCGCGGTGCAGTTTTTCGATCATCAGCGCAACGCCGGCGTGAGATATACGCGGACAATTTCTCCCCGCCTCATTTCGGATACTTCATTCAGCTACATTCGCAGCACGCCATTTTTCCCCACTATCAATCACACCCAGCCAGCTTTGCAATTCGGCGACGGACTCTTTCAGGGCTTCAACTCGGCGGGCGGTTCGATTTTCGGATCCTTCGGCAATCTTTACCAGCTCAAACAGGACATGAGCTATGTGCGTACCAACCATGCCTTCAAATGGGGCGTCGAAATACGGGCCAACCGCGATGCCACGATTTTCGGAAGCAACGTGAATGGGAGTTACACGTTTGGAGGAGGCACGGCGTTTTCGCCCGTGCTGATCACTTCGGCCAGCGGCACCCATGACATTCATCCGGGAGATGCGCTGCCGGATTCGCTGACCGGCCTGCTGACGGCCACGCCCTACTCATTCAGCATCATCGCGCCGGCCGACGTCACTCCCGGCGGCGACAGGTTCGATGAAGCCGCCGTCCGCCGCGAAGCCCTACGACTTTCTACTTCCAGGACACATGGAAGGCCCGGCCGAACCTGACCGTCACCTACGGACTGCGCTACGAAGTGAACAGCCGCATCCATGAGGCGGGAAACCGGACTTCGCTTCCGAAGTTCATTGACGCAAATGGGAAAGATGTTCCGTATTCGGACCACGCGGCAAAGCAGATTTTTCTCTACAACCCGCAACCTCCGTATGACCAGGATTGGAATGGCTGGGGACCGCGGCTCTCGGTGGATTACAACGTAAAAGGCCACACGGTGCTGCACGCCGGAGGCGCGATCACAACCATTCTCCCCAACTTGTGGCAGGACAATTTCGTTACCGGCAGCCTCCCGCTCGCGACCAGCCTTTACGCCAATGCACTGCCCAACGTTCCTTTGCCTTTCCGGAATGAGTTCGTGCCGATCAATCTGCCGCAGCCCTATACCACGCGCGGGCCAGCTTCTGTTTCCTAACGGAGACTCGAAGCACGTGGCGCCGAACACGGCAGTGGACTTGCAGCGTTATCAGGACGATCTGCGGGCGTTCACGCCGGGGAACCAGGTACAGCTGCTGACCATGATTGGCTTCGCCAAGAATTTCCGCAGCGGCTACATCGAGACCTTCACGGCGGGCATTGACCACGACTTCGGCGACGTGAAGTTTACCGCCGCGTACGTCGGCACCGCCGGCGTCAAGCTGGCCAGTGTCTATTCGCCGAACAGCTACGGCGGCGCGGATCCTGCTTTCGCGCCGTTTACCCAGTTCGACTCGGCGGGCAATGCCATTGCCGGCTTCGGGCCGGAGCTGGTGATGACCAGCCGATCGCACTCCACCTATCATTCTCTGCAAAGCAGCCTGAGCAAGAATTCCGCGCGCGCCGGCTTGGGACTGCAGGCCAGCTATACCTATTCCAAATCTCTGGATGACACCAGCTCGGTGCTGGGCGGAGTGCTTGGGGGTGCAGGCGTGGTGCTGCAGACCCTACCGCAGAATCCGTGGAATCCGGGCGCGGAAAAGGGACCATCAACTTTCGACGCGACCCACTCGTTCACCCTCAGTCTGATCCAGGTGCTGCCGCTCGATCGGATAAGTTTCTTGCGGCCGATGGGAAGAACTCTGACTCGCGGCTGGCAGGTTCTGAATATCACCACGCTGACTAGTGGATCGCCGTTTTCAGTGTATTCCGGCGTCCAACAAACCGGAGTAGGAGCGGGCGGCACCGACCGTCCCGATCTGGCGGAGCAGCCCAAGTTCTCCACCAGCGGTCCGGTGCGGGAGGACTACTTCGGGCGAGGCGCGGACAATGCTTCATTCTTCTCGATCCCGATCAACGTTCCCGGCGGCACCGGACCCAACCACGGCCGCTTTGGGAGGCTGGGGCGCAACACTTTCCGCGGACCGGTGTTCACTGATTTCGACGTGGCGCTGATCAAAGACACTCCATTCGGACGCCGCGGCGGCGCCGAGCTGGGCACGGTGGAATTTCGGGCGGAATTCTTCAATGTGTTCAACCTGGTGAATTTCGGGTTGCCCTCCAACATTCTGCGCGGCAGCGGCTTTGGCATCATCAGCAAGACCGCGGGACCTTCGCGGCAGATCCAGTTTTCGCTGAAGCTGATTTATTGACGAGGGGATACGGGATCTCCCTGCGATTACCATAATAGTGGACGTGTGGCCCACTCACGCCTGACTCTGGCTTGGGTGGGGCAGTTCAGAGCTGAACAGAGTCTTCCTGCCGCTCGTTCGTGTTTCGTTTATTCGGACTCGATCTTCACCGCCTTTCACGGCCGGGGACATCACAACAGCAGGTCCCTCCACTCCGGTCGGATGACAGAATATTGAGAAAATCTGAACGTCCCACAACTCGGTCCTCTAAGGGGCAGCAGCGGTGTGCTCGTCTTAGCGTAAGCGCCGCAGACTTTCGACGGATGGCACGAAATAATAGGAGCCGGTCAACGGCTGAGTAAAGCGGGTGAGCGCATCGCGCGTGCCGGTGATGAGGCCTGCCATGCTATCGAGCATTCTGGAAAGCCGCTTCTGGTCCGCGCTGAATCCAACGAACATGGTGCCATGGTCGTCGACGTTTCCGTAGGGCATGTTGCGACGAAAGATATGCCCAAACTCGTCCTGATCAGTGCGAGCGACATGCGAGTCCGCTGGCTTGTTCTCGAGTTCGATGCTGTCGGGCTTGGTGCGTCCCATGATGCGCTCCTGCTGATCGATCGGCAGAGCTTCCCACTCAGCTGTCTTGTGCTTCCACTTTTGCAGCAACAGGACTGAGCCGGCAGCACCGGGAACTCCTTCGGGCAAGAGAGCTGCGGCGGGAGCGTCGAGCAGCGTCGGATTCTCCGAGCCATCGATGAAGCCGGTAAGATCGCGATCGTGCCGGTAAGACCAACTCGAGGTTTCCTCTTCTAGTGAGGCCTGGCCTGCGAGGTCATGGATGACCGAGCGGGCCATATCGAAGATAACGTCATAAGCACTGCCGGACAGCCATACCAGCGCATCATGTTGCGTGCCTGGCATGACGAATCCTTCTGTGCCCTGGATCTCCTTGTTAAAGCCCTCGACGCCCGGAGGAGTGTCATCGGGAACAATATCGCGCCAGAGCTCAGGCCGAAAGCCGATGACGAAGTTCACTCCTCCTGTGGTGGTCCGTGGTTCACGGATAGCGGAGATTGTAGACGCGAACTCATTGCGTTTCTTCGCGTCCAGAATGTCAAACTCCAGGTACGCATGAGAGGACGTTCCAAGAGCGAAGATTCCAGCCTGAGGCGTGTACATGCGGGCATTATATCGGGCACGATCTTAGCCAATGCAACTGGTCTCAATCGCGCCGCTTCGACGTGGCAGGAAACATTCCGGTTGACACTGCTCTCTATTGTTTTATAATCATTCTTATCCGATAATTATGCGTCTCACCCATGAACAGTTCCGTGAGCTGGCCGCGAAGCACGGTTTGGCGGTCACGCACCAGCGTCAGGTGGTCTATGAGGCCGTCATCGCTTCCCACGGACACTATTCCCCGGAAGAGCATTTACGCCGCGGTCCGACGTCGCATTCCATCTGTTTCTCTGGCCACGGTCTACAACAATCTGCGGCTTTTCATCGAGTGCGGGTTGCTGCGAGAGGTCACTCCGCATGCGTCCACGTTGCGCGTGGACGGCAATCTCAAACCTCATCACCACCTGGTCTGCTCCCGCTGCAAATCGGTGCAGGACATCGAAGGAGAGTTCATCGATTTCAAACGGCTATCCCGGCATCTGCCGGATGGCTTTGATCTGACGCAGCCGTTGGTCGAGGTCTTTGGCCTCTGCCGCCGCTGCAGCGCCAAAAAATAATTTTTTCACGCAGTACTCATTCAAGATTCGAAGGACGAAAACATATGGAAAATACACTCGCGACTTCATCGGGGAGTGTTGTCCCCGAAGCTAAGGACAAAAACACCGCAACCGAATCGAAGTGCCCGGTAGCGCACGGCGCTCGCAAATCCCACACGAATGTTGATTGGTGGCCGAATCAGGTGAACCTGAAGGTCCTGCACCAGCATTCCCCACTGTCCGATCCGATGGGTAAGGAGTTCAATTACGCGGAAGAGTTCAAGACACTCGATCTGAATGCCGTGATCAAGGATCTGCATGCCTTGATGACGGATTCGCAGGAGTGGTGGCCGGCCGACTTTGGGCACTACGGGCCGCTCTTCATTCGTATGGCGTGGCACAGCGCGGGCACGTACCGCATCGGCGACGGCCGCGGCGGCGCCGGAGCCGGTCAGCAGCGCTTCGCGCCGCTCAATAGCTGGCCGGACAATGTGAACCTCGACAAGGCGCGCCGGCTGCTCTGGCCGATCAAGCAGAAGTATGGGCGGAAAATCTCCTGGGCCGACCTCATGATTCTCGCAGGCAACGTCGCCCTGGAATCGATGGGCTTTAAGACGTTCGGTTTTGGCGGCGGGCGCGAGGACGTCTGGGAGCCCGAAGAGGACATTTTCTGGGGACCTGAGGGCAAGTGGCTGGCGGACGAGCGCTACAGCGGCGACCGTGATCTTCAGAATCCGCTCGCTGCCGTGCAGATGGGTCTGATCTATGTGAATCCCGAAGGGCCGAATGGAAAGCCGGATCCGATTGCCGCGGCACGAGATATCCGAGAGACCTTCGCCCGCATGGCGATGAATGACGAGGAGACCGTTGCGCTCATTGCCGGCGGACATTCATTCGGCAAAACGCACGGTGCTGGCGTTCCCGCTCAGTATGTAGGAAACGAACCAGAAGGCGCCAATATCGAGGATCAAGGCTTGGGATGGAAGAATAAACTTGGAAAAGGTTTTGGTGGCGACACCATCGGCAGCGGCCTGGAAGTCATCTGGACCACGACGCCTACCAAGTGGAGCAACAACTTCTTCACCAACCTGTTCAGCTACGAATGGGAACTGACGAAGAGTCCGGCCGGTGCGCATCAGTGGACACCGAAGAATGGCGCTGGCAACGGTACGGTGCCGGATGCGCACGATCCCTCAAAGCGTCATGCGCCATCCATGTTGACCACTGATCTCGCGCTGCGGTTCGACCCTGCCTACGAAAAGATTTCACGACGCTTCTACGAACATCCGGATCAGTTCGCGGACGCGTTTGCGCGGGCGTGGTTCAAGCTGACGCACCGCGACATGGGGCCGATCCCGCGGTACCTTGGCCCGCTGGTTCCGAAGGAAACCCAGCTGTGGCAAGACCCTGTTCCCGCCGTGGATCATAAATTGATCGGGGAGCAGGACATTGCTGCTCTGAAGGCGAAGATCCTCGAATCCGGACTGTCGATCTCCCAACTGGTCACGACTGCCTGGGCATCGGCGGCGTCGTTCCGCGGCTCCGACAAGCGCGGTGGGGCGAACGGGGCACGCATTCGCCTCGCGCCACAAAAGGACTGGGAAGTGAACCAGCCGGCTGAACTGGCGAAGGTTCTGCCGAAGCTGGAAGCGATCCAGAAGGAGTTCAACGCGTCGCAGTCCTGGGCGGGAAAGAAAGTCTCGCTTGCGGACCTGATCGTTCTCGGCGGCGCTGCGGCGATCGAGAAGGCCGCCAAGAAGGCCGGGCACGACGTGAAGATTCCGTTCTCGCCGGGACGCACGGATGCCTCGCAGGAGCAGACCGACGTGCACTCATTCGCCGCCATGGAGCCGGTCGCTGACGGGTTCCGTAACTATCTGCGACGCGGACAGCCGCTGTCGCCTGAGGAGTTGCTGGTGGATCGGGCACAGTTGCTGACACTGACTGCCCCCGAGGTGACGGTTCTGGTCGGCGGCATGCGCGTCCTGAATGCGAACGTGGGGCAGGCCAAACATGGCGTCTTCACTAACCGGCCCGAGACGCTGACGAATGATTTCTTCGTCAACTTGCTCGACATGAATACGAAATGGCAACCATCCAATCACTCCAATGGCTCTGGAGAGGTCTACGAGGGGCGCGATCGGGCGACGGACAAAGTCAAGTGGACCGGCACGCGCGTCGATCTCCTCTTCGGTTCGCACTCCCAGCTCCGGGCACTCGCAGAAGTCTATGCGTCTAACGACTCGAAGCAGGCGTTTGTGAAAGACTTCGCGGCTGCGTGGACCAAGGTAATGAACCTTGATCGCTACGACCTTGCCTGAGGTCGGCGAAAGAGAATGAGAACATGGGGACGGATGGGGACGTCCCGTCTGTCCCAAGATTGTTCGCGGTAGTTGATGACATGACGACAGTCGGCCTCGCGACGACCCGAGTAGACTTTGTGGTGTCTAACCCAAAGGCTCGGAACGGAGGAGGCCGAGATGAAAACTGTAGGGTGCGATCTACATGCAAAGCAACAGTCCATTGCCATGGTGGACACGGAAACGGGCGAGTTCACCGAGAAGACACTGAGCCATGAAGGCAATGGGGTGCGAGAGTTTTACGCTGCCTTAGAAGCCAGAAGCAGGGGAAACGTTCTGTCTGTCTCCCGGCTGGTAAAATGTGAACCGCTGGAATGGTACGGCGGCGATGACATACCTTGCGGATTTGACAGGTACCGGACGAGTGAAGCAAGTGGGCTATCTCTCCGGCAGGCACTCATTTACCACCGGAATGACCTCGGAGGCGTTTTTTGATCGCCTCGTAGGGTTGGAGGAGCATCCTGTCCTGTTTTGGTGTGGATATCACAACTGCGATATCGGAGGGTGCAGGCGGAATCCGGAGTCGCAGGAACCACAACCAACGCTTCGCTATAAGGGCCGCATCCTCTTTCTTGGTGATACCGATATCTACGTCCCCGGTGAAGAGGTGGTTTACGTTGCGCCTTCCTTAATCCTTCATTACATACAACACCACCAATACCAGCCGCCCTTATGCTTTGTTGACAGCGTTCTCAACTGCCCAGAGCCTCTTTCGGAGGAATACGCTGCCGCGATCTCGCGAATCGCACCAGAGATCAACCTGCCGCTACCGAGCCGCTCTCGGTGAATTGCTGTAGTAATCACCATTGGAACAAACCACGACATTCACTAATAAACTAACGCCATCATGGATCGCTGCCGGTCGGCCATAGATGCTAGTATTTCCTTATTATTGCCCCCGTCGTCACTGACTCGTAGAGTTTTCGTTGCCAATGCTCTGGGACAAGCTTAAGACTCGCCTTAATCCGAGCCCAACTACCCGCAAGCGGCTGGGGATTGCCGCCGTCGTGTTGGCCGCCGCCTACCTGGCGTTTGGGAGTTACATCTGGTGGGCCATGAACCAGCCTCCGGAGACCTTCGGGCGCGTCATGGCGAAAATGCCGGGGCCGGTGCCGTTTCTTCTGTTTCCGTTTGAAACGTTTTGGCTGCGCGCCCGCGCGGGACACCTGCAGGTGGGAGATGCAGCGCCAGACTTCTCCCTGCTTAAGCTGGACAAGACGGAACGCGTGCAGCTTTCCGCTTTGAACAAACAGCAACCGGTGGTGCTGGTTTTCGGAAGTTACACCTGACCGCCCTTCCGGCGGGAGGTTCCTGCCCTCAACAAACTCTACGAGCAGTATCACGATCGCGTGGGATTTCTCGTGGTGTACATCACGGAAGCACATCCCAGCGATGTCTGGCAGATGCAAAGCAACATCAAAGACCAGGTCGTCTTCGCCAGTCCGAAAAATGAGGATGAACGCGCCTATATTGCGGGGGCTTGTGTGCGCAAGCTGGGGATAAAATTTCCCAGCGTGCTCGATGAGTTTGGCAACTCAGCCGAGCGCGCCTATACCGGATGGCCGGATCGTATTTATCTGATTGACGCTCAAGGCCGGATTGCTTATAAGAGCGCACCCGGCCCGTTTGGATTTCTGCCCGATCAGCTCAGTGCGGCGCTGGTTCGCACTCTGCCAGCACCGTCGCAGAGCCACTAGCGTTTAGCCACGGCAGCGCCTACTCGTTGGCTGCTCGATCGCGCCGTTTTGCTTCGTCCTCGTCGGCTTGATCCTGCTCGGCTTGATTGGTGCTGGGTTTCTTCACTGCGTCTTTCGTCTTGCCCCAGGCGTTCTGGACTTTTCCTTCTACCTGCTTGGCAGCGCCTTTTACTTGGGCTTCCTTGTCGCCGGTCCACTCTCCCACCTGGCGCTCGACGCGTCCCGCGATGTCTTTTACTTTGCCTTCCGCTCTGTCCTTATCCATGATGATTCCTCCCGGTGCATGATTACACGTCTAGTTCAAAGTAGCCCGACGACCTTGAGCGACATATCGGGAAGAACCTGTAGCGGGATTGGTAAGGTACTGTAGCGAAAATCAGTTGTCAGATTTCAGTTCTCGGATCTCAGTTAAGGCGCGACTCTGAGCATGACCGCGGAATGGGGTGCGACTGTAGTCGAGAATTTTTCTTTGAATTGGCCCAGGTCTCTGGCCTGCCACAGATCGCGAACTTTGGCGTTCAGATGGCTCGGGTAACCAAGATTTTCCCAGGTGAAACTAATTTCCATTTCGGTGGAGGCGCGATTGAGCAGGACCACGGCGCGGCTTCCATCTTGCATCTGCCTGGCCCAGACTTCAAGATCACCGTCTTTCACTACGCGGCGTCCCTCGCTTCCGAGGGGATCCTGATTCACGGAGATCACTTCCTTGTTGGTAAGGATGTCGTGGATCTCTGGTTTCATGTCGCGTAGATCGTTGCCAGCCATCAGAGGAGCAGCTAGGATGGACCACAGGCTGAAGTGCGCCCGATATTCTTCCGTGGTCATGCCGCCGTTGCCTACCTCGAGCATGTCGGGATCGTTCCAGTGCCCCGGGCCGGCATAACTCTCGATTCCATTTTGTAGGTCGAGAATATTCAACATGCCGAGGGAGCCCTTCTCGTTGGTTTCCCAGTTGTCCGAAATGTCACCCGTGGTGCGCCAAAGATTCCCGCCGACAGCCTTGCCCCACAGCCACGGATTGGCCTTGCCCCACTCGCAGATGCTCAGCACGATGGGCCGGCCCGTCGCGTTCAGCGCGTTGCGGATGAGGGCATATGCGGCCTTGGCATCCTGGGTCGAGGTATTGCACCAGTCGTATTTCAGATAGTCGACATCCCAGGAGGCGTACTTCAGGGCGTCCTGATATTCATGGCCCAGGCTGCCGGGGCGCTTGGCACACGTCATACTGCCGGCATCGGAATAGATTCCAAACTTGAGGCCGCGGGAGTGAACGTAGTCGGCCAGCGCCTTGATCCCTGAGGGAAAGTTTTTGGGATCGGGCACGATGTTGGCGCTCGAATCGCGTTCCACCTGCCAGCAGTCGTCAATCACGATGTATTGATAGCCGGCATCCTTCATTCCGGACTTGACCATGGCATCGGCCATTTGCCGAATCAGGTCTTCGCTCACATGGCAGCCGAACTTGTTCCAACTGTTCCAGCCCATAGGCGGAGTGGGAGCCAGCGGTTTCTCCTGCGCATTCAACAGTGATGGAGCGACCAGCACGCTCAACATCACCATCAGAATTGTGGCTCTTCCTGGCATAGGGTCTTCTCTAACCTTTTCGCCCATTCGTAGCGGCCGCCCCGCCGCCTGCATTCGAACGCCTGGTTGATTGACGCATCACCAGCTTGGGCACGATTAGGACTTTGCGGGGCGGCAGAGCGCGCTTCGAGGCGATGCGCTCGAGTAATAGATTGGCGGCATGCTTGCCGATCTCGGACGTTCCCTGGTCTACGGTGGTGAGGGGAACAGCCAGAAAATCGGAGTAGTGGACGTTGCCCGCCCCCACGACTGCTATCTCCTCGGGCACTCGGAGGCCGGCCTCGGAAATGGCCCGCATGGCGCCAATCGCCACGGGGTCGTTGTAGCAAAAGACGCCGTCGGGCGCAGGTCCCTTGCGCAACAACTTCCGCATAGCCTCGTGGCCAGTCTCGTCCTGATAGCCGGCGTCCACTCACGTATCCGGGGAAAAACCGCAGCCCGCCCTTGGCCAGCGCGCTGCGGTAGCCCTGCATGCGCCGGGTGGCGATGCCGATTCCCGGCCCACGCAAATGGGCAATGCGACGTGCACCCCCGCTCGATGAGGTGGGCCGTGGCCAACTCGCCGATGGCCTGGTTGTCAGCGCCCACGAAACTGGCCTGCACCCCCGCAATCGGCCGGTCAATCAGGATGAACGGCACCTTTCGCCTTTGCATGTCCGCGAAGGCCTTCGGTCCGGGCTGCGCCGATGCCATGATGAGCCCATCAACTTGTCGGGCCAGAAGCGATTCGGCTTCGTTTCTCTCCAATTCGGGGTCTTCGTCGAAATATGAGATCACGACGTGATAGCCATGCGGCCGCACTGTTTCCGCCACGGCTTTGGCAATCTCCGCAAAAAAAGGGTGGGTAAAATCCGGCAGCAGCAGCCCTATGGTGAAGGTGCGCCGTGTAACCAGGCTGCGGGCAATCCAGTTGGTCTGGTAGTTCAACGCTTTCGCCCGGCGCAACACTCGCTTCCGAGTGGCAACACTGATTTCGCCCTTGTTGCGAAGTACCTTGGAGACGGTGACAACCGAAACGCCTACGTCCCGGGCGATGTCCTGCATGGTCACGGCCATGGTCGTGAAGGATATCATTTACGGACGACGGGTGTCGGCTCGAAAGGCCAACATCGGCGCTGGCCGCAAGTTGTCAGGAGGACCTTGTCAGAACAATTTTCGCGGTTGTGACGGCCTGGCCTACATGACGCTGGGTATGATCGGCGACATGTACCAGCAACCCTGCAACCGTCGTGGGCAATTGCTTCCGTCCCACGACCCTGATCTGTTCGAATACGCTCACGTCGAGGGCCCGCACTCGCGTCATACTATTCGTCAAGGCGGAACTCAGCTCTAAGAAGAGAGCGTCTCGTGTGGCTCCTGAATCGATCTCGGTTTTCAGCCTAGCAAGTTGTGGTTCACTCAGATCTCGACCCTCGGCGTAGGTGAGCAGGCGATCCAGGCTTCTGGCGATGTGGCGCAAATGAAATGCTACCGGGGGCAATCCTCCCGGACGCGCATTGACCTGTTCGTCGCTCAAACTGCCGCACCAACGCCGTAGGTCTTCCTCCGCAAGTTCCAGCGCGTGCAGGACTGCACGCTGCACGGCTGGAACCTCCCGCAACGTGCCTCGCAGCCATGGCTCTGGTAGTTGAGTTTGGGACATGGTTTCACCTCGGTGAACGATCAGTTTATCTTCACCGTAATGTAAGCGCGAGCGTCGGGCTCGTGCAGGGAGTTATCCCCGGAGTGGCTGGTCAAGCTTCCCGCACAGCCCGACGCTCGCGCCTACGTTCGGTTGGTGGAAGATCAGCTGGCTGCACTACAATGTTGGCGGTACTGAGTCTGCCGAAGGGGATCCGTAGCTCAACTGGATAGAGCACTGCGCTTCGAACGCAGGGGTTGGGAGTTCAAGTCTCTCCGGGTCCACCACTTGCCGTGATCAGAATTTGAGGACCGTCTTATATTCAGTCCGAAAAGCCTTCCTCTTCGAAAATAATCGGATCGAGGAAAACCACACATGCCACGCTTTGACGTCACCCTCGCCGGAGAACTGAACCTCGACCTTATCCTCTACGGTCTGCCTGACGCGCTTCCGCCGGAGCGGGAACTGCTAGCAGACCGCATGATGCTTACGCTCGGCAGTTCTTCCGCCATCGTTGCCCACAATCTCGCGGCGCTGGGAAGCCGCGTGGGTTTTCAGTCGCTGATTGGCGAAGACCCGCTGGGACAGATTGCGCTCGACCGCTTGGCCGATGGCGGAGTGGACATCTCACGCGTGCGACGGGTACAGGGCCCGACTACGACCGGGCTGACCATTATTTTGCAGCGCACCGGCTGGCGCAACATACTGACCTACTCCGGGACCGTCGCCGAACTTTCGTTGCAAGATCTCGACTTCGACTATCTTGCGGACTCCCATCATTTTCATCTGTCGTCACTCTATTTGCAGCAGGCCTTGCGGCCCGATGTCGGCGAATTGTTTCGCCGCCTGAAAGCGGCCGGGCTTACCATCTCGCTCGATACCAATGACGATCCGCAGGATCTTTGGGGCGGGGGATTGAAAGATTTGTTGAAGTACGTTGATGTTCTGCTGCCCAACGCGCGCGAGGCCACGAGGATCACGGGGACTGACGATCCGGAACTCGCGATCCGGCAGCTCGCCGAGATGGTGCCGCTGGTGGTTGTGAAACTCGGTCACGAGGGCGCGCTGGCTCAGCGGGGCAAGGAACGCTTCACCAGTCCTTCACTGAGTGTTACCGCAGTCGATGCGGTTGGGGCTGGTGACAGCTTTGACGCCGGTTTCCTGCACGAATATCTTCGCGGCTCCGATCCCGCGACATGCCTGGCTAGCGGCAACCGTGCGGGCGCACTTTCCGTGACCCGGGCGGGTGGAACGGAAGCCTTCCGCGACAAGGGTTATCGCGAGAGCTTCTTGCAGGAGCGCTGAGCGCGTGTGTGAGGCGGGCGCCCTCGCCCGCCGCCTTTTGACTTTTGTTGCAAGACTTTTCAGACACGTGCGATTCCAGGACACTGCAAGTCAAAAATCTGAAGCTCAGGTCAAAAGCGGCGGGCCGGGGCGCCCGCCCCCCACACACCCATTCTCTACTGTGACACTTCCAGCAGCAGATGGTCTTTGAATTCAGTTTTGAGCTTCGGGGCTGCGTCGGCCGTCACTTCTACCCTTCCCAGGTCTTTATTTTCAGCGTAGTCGCGGACGTGGTAGCTGCCGGGCGTCAGGCCGCGCAGCTCGATCTCACCCTTCCATGACGCCGCTGAAGGAGCGAAAAATGCGTAGTACATTTTGCCGTCTTTTTCGATGGCGTAACCTTCCGGCGCTTCGTACCCGTAGACATAGAGATTGCGGAAGCTCCCTTTCGACAGCATCTTCTGGTTGTAGATATCAATCCACTTCTTCCAGTGATCTTCTTTTTCCCGGGTCAGGGCCACGGCCTTGAATTTTGGGCCGGGATCGGGCCAGACGAATTTCGTGCCGACAACGCCGCCTGCGCCGATGGTCGAAGCGAAATCTTCGCCGTGTTCACGCCAGTTATTACCGATGCGATCCATAGTGGAGAGTTCCACGTGATCGCCATAGACGGCGGACTCGGGCCCCAGCAGCGCTTTGTACATCTTGATGCGGCGCCGCACCTGCACCGCACCTACCGGATCGGCGGTGACTGCCTGGTCGATAAAGGGCAGCCAGGCCAGAGAAGGCGGCGTACCGCAGGGACAGCTCTGGGTCACGCTCTCGGGCTTGAGGGCGCGGCTGGTTTGGAAGATTATCTTGTAGACATCGGCCATGGCGTTGACCGAATCCTGCGGCGACTTGTGATGGTGCGCCGGGTTGTAGCACATGGGCACGCTGTAAATATTGTCGAGCTTCGAACCGTCAAAGCCCCAATCGCCGATGAATTTCTCCGTCAACTTCTTGAAGTATGCCTGCACTTCGGGCACTGCCGGACACAGCGTCGCCAGATCGCGGGTCATGCGCCCGTGCGTTCCGTCCTTGTTGAGGAGCAGCCACTCCGGATGCTCCTGCACCACCTGGGACACGATGTATTTGTGGGACTCCCATTTGCCCTGGCCGTCCTCCACGCCCAGGGGCAGCCACCAGAGTTGCACCAGAATTCCTTGTTTATGGAAGTCATCGGTCATCTTCTTGATGGAGTCGCCGGGGAAAGTGTCGGCGCGCGGCTCCCAGTCGCCGTAGGTGTTGAACCAGCGATCGTCGAGCGTCGCCCACTTGATGCCGAATTCTTTCAACTTCGGAACCGTGCCCAGCATCTGCGCCGGAGTGACGTTGAACTCATAGCCCCATCCGCACCAACTCACGTTGTAGGATTCGCCGGAAGGTTTGGGAATTTCCCATCCTTCTTTTTGCAGTAGGCTCGACCACAGGTGCAGCGGCTCGTAAAAATCACCCGCATAGACGGAGACGAAGCTGCGCGGCGTGGAATAGGTTTCGTCCGGGCTTTGAGTGTGGTGTCCGCGGCAATGTCCAGGCCGGCGTTGACGCCATCCGCGTCCACCTTGACCGGCAGGGACAACGTCAGCGGGAGGGTTTCCACGTGGCCGACTGCTTCGCCGACCTGCCCCGTCCAGAATGCGACGACCGGGATACCGCCGCCATAGCCGCCTTTCACCACCGCGCCCATTTCGTTGGGCTGAGCGAAATTGCGGCCAAGCTTGATGACATCGTCCTTGCCCCAGTCGTAGCTCGCGCCGTGGAAACTCCACATGTCATAAGGCTGCACCTTCTTTTCCGTTAGGCTGGCATTGAATTTGTGTTGCTGCTCGATGACGCGATCAATATGAAAGTCTTGCTTCCCCGCGTTCTTGTATTCCGCGCTCGAGAGCAGCAGGTTGGGAAAATCGTCGTAGACTTCCACTTCAACCGTTCCCTGGATGTTGGAAGCCGCGGGATCAGAAGTCCGCGCCGGAATTTCCACTCGCTTGCCCCGACCCAACTTGCCAGTACTGTCCTGAACCTTGGCCACGCTCAGGTCCGGTACAAATTGAAGTGGTTTGCCATTCTGCAGCAGAAGATCGCTGCTGTTTGCACCCGGCGCATCCAAGGTTAGCCGCTGATCGCCCTTGAGTAGCGATGCCTCGATGTATCCTGAAGGCAGTATCTGGAACTCGGCAGAGCTGGTGGTTAAGACAATGGGCCCGCCCGGTTTCACCTCTACTTTGATGTGGGAGGGTTCCCCTGCCGAAGTTTCTGCCTTGGGGTAGGGACGGCTGCAACTCGCGCTCAGGAGGAACAGAACCACTAGTCCCAGGACCATGCCACTTGTACGATTTTCGTGAAACAAATGTCCTATGCGCTCGGCTTTCATTGTGTTCCTCCCTTGGCCACGCCCTTGAACTGGCTGAATAACCGCTCGGCGTTCAAGTGATAAATTTTTTCCAGGACCCGATCGGGCAGATCGAGACCGTAAATCTCCCAGCGACCCTGCGCCGGATATCCCCAATAATCGAAGGACTCGTCCGCGGTTTCCAGCCAACGAAAGTGATTGCGATACATCGCTTCATCCATTCCGTTGTCGGTGCCGAACATGATTCGGTCCTGATATTTCAGAAAGAATTCGCGGGTCTGCCGCGCCTGCCGTCCAAGTTCCGCTTCCCGCGCCCCGAACTCGACCATCACGTTGGGATGCTCATCGAGCATGCGCGATACCCATCCCAAATTTTCCGGCCAGCCCATATGCAATGAAACGAAACGCGTCTCCGGATGGCGGGCGAAGACGCGATTGCGCGCTTCCAGCAACTCGTCGAGCTTTGGATATTGCGGACCGTAAAAACTCCAGTCGGGATGCTCGGTCAACTCCTCGTAACGTTCGTTGTTGGCGTCGGTAGGATGAAAGAAAGCTTCCGGATCGCCGGTGTGGATCGAAACTGGAATACCCAGGCGCCCGCATTCCCGCCACACCGGGTCCATCCGCGGATCGTCAACTGCTACCAGCTTGCCGGTAATGTCGTGCACCCCCAGACCCCAATCTTTCAGCAGCTTCAGTCCGCGAGCCCCGCGGGCGACAGCGTCGTCGAGTTGGCGAACCATCTCCTGGCCGAAATCAGGATCGTCGATCTTGCTCCAGTCCATCATAGTGAAGACGATGAACCGGCCGGGATAAGGCTTTACCATCTCGTCCATCACGTGCTGCAATTTCTGGCCCCACAGCCCCGTGAGTATCACGACGGTCTTCACGTTGGTCTGGTTCATGATCTCGATCACGCGCTGGGGCGGCATGTGCTCGTCTATGCCGAGGGCATCGTTGGTGTGGTTGTGAACATCGATGACGTAGAACTTTGCTCTGGGCACCGAGTGCGCGGGGGCGTGAAGCATCGAGGTGGGATGGTAGTCGCGCAGCAGCAGCGTCTTCTTCTGCTCGGCGTCGGAAGCCGACTTGTATCCGATCTGGGGTGGCGCGGAGTCCGCCACCGGGGCAGCAGTCTGGGCACTGATCCCAGGGGCGCAGAGAAGAAGAGCCAGCAACCAATTGGAACTATTCGAGGCCATGTCGCCCACCCCGCCTTGCTTTGAGTTTTTGAACTTCCCTGTCAGCCATCTCGAACGAAAGAAAAAGTAAGCAATCGGAACTATACAACAGTCCCCTTCCCTATTCCCAAAGAAAGTCTCAGGGCTCTTCGCTGGCCGGGACCCTGTGCAAAAAAAGGCTGCCAACCGCTACCTCAACTCTGGCATCTTGATAGCAGCAACTTTATTTCTATGAAGAGGGAAAGCAATGGGAACGCGCAAGGATAAGGTTCTTCTGAACATTCTGCTGGGGACGGGTGTCTACCTGTTGGATTCCTGGCGCAATCGTATGGGCGGAACGGTGGACGAGCTACGCTCGAAAGCGCAGGACACCTATGAGACGGCGGCCGACCGGGTCAGCCGCGCCACTGATGTGATCCGTGGCGAAGACAGCCATCTCCTGGGCACGGCGGCCGCGGCGCTGTTGGGACTTGGTATCGGCATCGGCGTCGGTCTGCTGCTGGCTCCCGCCAGTGGGGAAGAGACGCGCAGCAACATCGCCAGCAAGGCTCGCGACATTCGCGATCGTGTCTCCTCGCGCGAAGGCGCGGCCGCCAGCTACGGAACGTAGAATCGGGCGTCGGACTTCGGCCCGTGGATAGAACCCTTGGGACCTGAAGTCCGAGGTCAGATGTCCGGCGTCCTGAAGTCTGCCGCTTGTTTTAATCCTTTCCAGCTTCCGTCGAAGTGTCTAATGGATGGAGGACGAGCGTCTCGCCCGTCGGGCGATGGTCCGTGCCTGACTGGCGGGACGCCCCTCCCTCCATTGGCCGTCGCCTTGTGGTAAAACCTTTAGCCTTGACGCTCGAACACGCCATCTTCCTGTTTGTGGCCAGTATTGTCGGCGGAGCTTTGAATGCAGTGGCGGGCGGAGGCAGCTTTGTGGCCTTCCCTGCCCTGCTGTTTACCGGCGTGCCTCCGATCCCCGCCAATGCCACGAACACGCTGGCTCTGTGGACGGGCGCAGCCGCCAGCGGCGGTGCGTATCGCAACCGGTTGGATGTGCCCACGCGAGTGTTGGTGCCTCTGATGGTCACCGGACTGACCGGGGGAATCGCCGGCGCGGTGCTTCTGCTGCGGACCCCGGCCCACACTTTCCTGCGAGTGCTGCCCTGGCTGATGCTGGGAGCAACGCTGCTTTTCATCTTCGGCAAAAAACTAGCGGGCCGCCGCGGCGCGAGCGTGGGACATGACGCAACCACCGCAGCCATCATGGGCGCGTCTTTTTTTGAACTCCTAGTCGCAGTTTATGGCGGTTATTTCGGGGGCGGGCTGGGCATCGTTAACCTCGCCATGCTTGCCGCCGTCGGCATGACGGACATCCACGCAATGAATGCGCTGAAAAGCCTTCTGGGAGCCGCCATCAATGGCATCGCGGCGCTGGTATTCGTGGTGAAAGGGGCGATTTACTGGCCGCAGGCCATTGTCATGATCGCCGGCGCTCTGGTGGGCGGATATTTCGGGGCGCACTATGCGCAGAAGCTGCCCCAGGCCTGGGTGCGTAGTTTCGTGATTCTTGTGGGGACCGGGATGACCGTTTACTTCTTCGTCAAGGCTTACTGATCGCACTTAGTCGCAGGTTACGGCAGCTGCACGTCGAGGGCATAGATTTCCTGGGTGCTGATGTCGCGCACAAAGATCGGCGTACCATCCGGGGTGAGGCCGCTCCAGGCTCCGACCGAGCCAAAGTAGCGGCGGAGGTCTTTCAAGCTAAGCACGGATTCGGACTTGGTCTCTCCGACTTTGATCCGAACGTAGGACTGGCTATTCGAATAAGTGCTATCGAAGTAAAGATATTTGCCGTCACGCGACCAGCAAGGAAATCCAAGAGCCGTGGTCTGGGTAACCCAGTCGGTCCATTTTTGCGTCTGGAAATCGAAGAGCGACAACTTTCGCGAGTCGCCGGCGACCGCGACCAGAAAGCGGCCATCGGGCGACCAGCGTGGACTGAAGTTGGCCTGGGACCCGGGCAGGACGGAAATCTGGTGCGTCTGCAAGTCCAGAATTTCGATATCTTTGTTTTCCGCATACGCCAGACGTCCAAAGGCGATCCGCTTGCCATCGGGCGACCAGGTGGGGTCCATCTCACTGAGGTTTTCCGAAAGTAACTCCTGTGTCGCTCCGCCTTGCGCCGACACCAGAAAAATCTTCCAGGGCTTTCCATATTGCCCGGCAGAGAAAACAATCTGTTTTCCATCCGGAGACCAGCGCGGAAGCATGGCGAACATAGGAGCATTTGTAAGCTGGAGACGCTCGCTGCCATCGACGCGACTGCGCCACAGCGTGCCCTCGGGGATGGTCACGTAAGCGACCCACTGACCGTCCGGAGAGAAATCAGCCTGGTCGACGGAAATTCCGGAAAGAAACGGCAGGAATTGCTTGGAGGCGGGGTCGTAACGAACCAATTCGCCTCGCGCCTGGAGGCCGGTGACAAAGACCTTGTGCCCGTCCTGACTGGGCAATGCGTGATCGAAGGCGAGGGGGCCGGTGGTGAGCTGCACCGGGGTCGACGAATTTCTATGGAAGAAGCTGTGCCCTTCAGGCAATGCCCAGATATTTGTAGCGGTGCCCTCGGCGTGGGTGAAGAGGTAGTAAGCGCCACCGGGCGTCCACTGTCCGTTAGACTCCGCACCCTGATTGGGCCAGCCAGAAAGCACCGCGTGAAGACCGGTCCCGTCGGCCTTGGCCTCCCAGAGAGAGCTGGCGTTCTGTTGCAGGTCGAGCTCGGTGAATCGAATGCGGGCGCCATCCGGCGAAAATCGGGGGTAAAACAGGAAACCTCGCATAGTCAGCAGCTTGCGAGGTTCACTGCCATCTGATTTGGCCAGGAAGAGAGAGGCTCCGTTGGCGAAAAGCACTTGCCGTCCGTCCGGTGAAAAAGTGCCGTCGTGGGCGGTTATGTCAGCCAGACGCCGCGGGGACCCGGCCGGTAGGGGAACCATCCACAGCGAAGCTTCCGGCTCCGTCCCCACAAAAGATCCGACCAGCAGATGCGAGTGGTCGGGGGAGATATCTATCGGGTTGACATTGAGTAGGGGAGTGGAGACGGCTGCCACTTCGCCGCCGGTAGTCGAGACCTGAGAAAGAACAAAGCGCTCAGCCGAGATTTCGCCAAAATAAATTCGCGCGCCATCGGTCAGCATGGTTGCGTTCTTAGCGAGGTTGTCACTTGTAATCGGCGTGACCCCAATGAGTCTCGGCGCCGGCAGGGGCGAGCGTAGCCACCAAGCCACAGCCGCAATCGCGAGCGCGGTCGCCAGACCTCCCGCCGCCCATGGCCAAGGGCGTCTCGTTCCGCGTTCTACTATTGACGCCCTGGCGGCGCTTACTTTGCCGGAGGTGGTGTCGCGCTTGAGCCGTGTCAGGTCCGCGCGCAGGTCCGCCGCACTCTGGTAGCGGACTTCCCGGTCCTTGTCGAGGGCCTTGTCAATAATGTGTTCCAGCTCCGACGGCAGGCCGGGATTCATGCGAATCGCTGAAGCCGGCTCCTTATTGAGAATCGAGTTAAAAAGCGCGGCGGAGGTGTCGCCTCGAAAGGGAAGCGTTCCGGTAGCCATCTCGTAAAGCACCGCGCCGAAGGAGAACAGATCGGTGCGGACGTCGAGGTCTTTGCCCAAGGCCTGTTCGGGCGACATGTACGCGACCGTGCCCAGCGCGCTGCCGGGACTGGTGAGATGCTCTTCCGTCATGGTCGGATTTTCGCTGGACTTCGATCCGACCGGCGCATTGATCTTGGCCAGTCCGAAATCGAGGATCTTTGCGTGTCCACGATCGGTCACAAAAATATTCGCAGGCTTGATGTCGCGATGCACGATACCCTTGGCATGAGCCGCATCGAGCGCGTCGGCGATCTCGATGCCCAGGTCAACCAGACGATCGGTTTCGAGCGGGCGGCCGAGTATTGCTTCCCGCAGAGTCTTGCCTTCCAGGTACTCCATCACAATGAAGCGTAGGCCGCCTTGTTCCCCAATTTCGTAAATGGTGCAGATGTTGGGATGGTTCAAAGCGGAAGCGGCGCGGGCTTCGCGGCGAAAACGCTCAAGAGATTGCGGATCGTGCGCGATGTCGTCGGGCAGGAACTTTAGCGCGACGAAGCGGCCGAGCGAGGTGTCCTCAGCGCGATAGACAACACCCATCCCGCCGCCGCCCAACTTGTCGAGAATTCGATAGTGGGAGACCGTCTGCCCAAGAATCGATGGAGCATCGGGCATGGGAGCAACATGTTAGCAGAGGTGCGAAACATGCCCCGGGAATTGGTCGCGGCCGGACGGAGCGGCGCCCCGTCCGGGGTCGTTGATTTTTACTGCAGCGGCTCTGACGTGTGCTCGTGCACGATCATCCACTTGCCGGCTTGCTTTTCGAAAATCACGGTCCACCGCAGCACAGCCAGCTCATGCTTGCCGGCCGTGGTGAGCCCGTCTTCCTTCACGGTCGCGACGGTCCAGGTCAGATTGCCGTCGGTGTGGATCTGGGCATCGTCGTTCACGGTCAGCTTCAGTTTTTTGTAACCCTTCAGCAATTCGGTCGCACCCGCCTGGTATTCCGCCCAACTTGCGTACTTCAGGGGCGCGATATCAAAGAAGGTGTACACACCCTGATCGTAGTACTGAGCCATTTTGGAGGGATCGAGCGAACTCCAGCCATCCATCAGCTTCTGCAGGTAGGCCTTGTCAGGAGCGCCCGGCGGGACCACCTTCTTCTTGGGCTTTTTTGCGAAGCCGGAGACGCTGAGAGCGAAAACGCAAAGCAAAACGATCAAAACGCGCTTGTACATTGCTGTTCCTCCGATAAGGCGAAGCATTGTCGCACAGGAGGGCGGAAAGCTCAAAGGATGGGAGAGGCCTTGAAAACTTAGGGCTTTGTTTTCTGTGGACGAGCGCTTCAGGGCTGGGTGCAGGCGAGGCTGCCACTGAGGAACCTCAGGGGCTGAAGCCCGAAGTACGACAACCGCGGTTATGCAGGCCTAAAGACCCGCTTCCCCTTTTGCATCTACACCGTGCAACCAAGACAGCCCTATTTAGCAACTAAATAATTAGTTTGACCTTTGCCTCCCTTACTGCGTCTAATAAAGAAATGAGGAGAATGGTCTGTGCCGCCCCGAAAGTCTGAGACTCTGACCGAGGCCGAACTGCGCCTGATGGACGTGCTGTGGGAGAAGGGGTCCGCCACCGTCCAGGAGGTTCTCAACGCGCTTCCCGAAAAGCCGGCGCTGGCCTATAACTCCGTCCTGACCACTATTCGCGTCCTCGAGAACAAGGGCTACCTTGAGCATGTCAAAGACGGCCGCGCCCATATTTACAAACCCATCATGGAACGCGAGGAGGCGAGGCGCTCCGAGATCCGTCACCTGGTCGGACGGTTTTTCAAGAATTCTCACGAACTGCTGGTCCTGAATGTTCTCGAAGATCTGAGTTCCGGAAAACCGGATGCCGGAAATACGGGCCTCGAATCCAAGGAGCTGAAGCGTTTGCGGCAACTCCTGCAATCGAGCGCAGCCACGAGGGACGAGGGATGACCGCCGCGCTCAATCTGCAATCCCTGGCCCAGCTTTCCGCCGAGCGAATTATCAACTGCACGGCGGAGGGCATGGTCATCGCTATGCTGGCCTGGGTACTGCTGCGCGCCATCGGCCCGCGGAATTCGGGTACGCGTTTCGCCGTCTGGTTCATTGCGTTGTTAGGGATCGCGGCGCTTCCACTGTTCGGAAATTGGGCTGCAAGCGGAACCGAGCTGACCAAACGGTCCGAGATCAGCCTGCCTGCTTCTTGGGCGCTCTATGTGTTTGCCGCCTGGGCGCTCATGGCCTTCGTAGGATTGCTCCGAGTGGCCGTCGGTTTCTGGCATTTGCAGCGGCTCCGCGAGAACTGCGTGCCGGTCGATCTCGCGGCCCTCGATCCTCTACTGCAAAAGACGCTGGCGGAATTCGACTCGCCACGGACCATAACGCTTTGCGTATCGGATGAGCTGCGCGTGCCAACGGCCATCGGTTTCGCCAAACCGCGGGTCGTCATCCCCTCCTGGACCGTGCAGGAGCTGTCCACTTTGGAACTGAACGCCATCCTGCTGCATGAATTGGCGCACCTGCGGCGGCGGGATGATTGGACCAACCTGATCCAGAAGATTGTCGGAGCGCTGTTGTTCTTCCATCCCGCAGTCTGGTGGATTGAGAAGAAGCTTGCGCTCGAACGCGAGATGGCCTGCGACGATCTGGTGCTGGCAGAAACCGCCAGTCCGCGAGCCTACGCGGAGTGCCTGGTTTCACTGGCGGAGAAGAGTTTTCTGCGGCGGGGAGTTGCGCTGGCACAGGCAGCGGTTGACCGGCTGCGAAACGTATCGCTGCGCGTAACCCAGATTCTCGATGTGAATCGCTCGCGGGCCACGCGCGTCTGGAGTCCGGCTCCAATCCTGGTAGCCGGCGTTTCTCTGGTCTGCGTGATGGTGTTGTCACATGCCCCCACCCGACTGGTGTCGTTCGAGAACGGCGCAGCTTCCCCGTCGGCGACGAATGCGATCGCAGCCGGCGATTTCCAGTCGAGTCAGATGTCGCAGATGGGCGCACAGGTCGTTCCGGTGAAACTTCAAGTTCGACCTGCAGAGGTCCCGACGGGAGCACGCGGTTCGGTTTCTGTGGTCGCGAAGTCTGCGGTCAAGGGTTCAGTCAAGGCAGAAAACAAACCTGGCTTCATCCCTGCGCACATAGTGCAGCGTCGAGCAATCGCTCCGACGCTGGTCCGCGCCAGCGCGGCGGGCGACGGTGTTGATCCTCAGCCTTTGTTTCTCGTGATGCAAACCGAAGTTGTACAGACCCGGCAGTATGACGCCACGGGCGCCGTGGTATGGGATCTCTGCGTGTGGCGAGTCACCGTGGTCGGCACGATGCAAGACAAGACGGAGGCGGGAATTGCCGCCAAGTCTATTTGAGTTTTTTTACGCTCAACAACTAAATAATTAGTTGCACCAAACAGGAGAGAGTCAATGAAAAGCTGGATGCAAAACTGGAAAACAGGAGTAGGCCGACATCTCATCATTCCGATTCTGACGATCGCGATGGTGGGCTCGTTCGTGACCTACGATTTCGTAAAGGCGATGCCGGCAAAGGCCGCGGCCATGGCTGCGTCTACGGCCACGCCGCTCGATGACAACAATGTGGGCGCGCTGCTTTCACTCGACCAGGCCATGGAAACCCTGGCCGCGCGCGTGACCCCCGCCATCGTGAACGTCACGGTAACGTCGCGGGCAAAAACCAATGTGGCCGAAGGCGATCTGCCGGATGGGTTGGAGGACAGTCCGTTCGGGCAGTTTTTTGGTCAGCAATTTGGCCAGCAGTTCGGACGTCAGGGTCGGCCGCAACAGCCGCGCGTGGAGCACGGGCTGGGCAGCGGCGTGATCATTTCGCCCGACGGCTATATCGTCACCAACAACCACGTGGTGGATGGCGCGACCGACGTTCGCGTCACCATGAGCGATCGTCGGATTCTTCCCGCCAAGGTCGTCGGCACCGATCCGCTGACCGACCTTGCGGTCATTAAGGTAGACGGAAACAATCTGCCCAACGCGCCCTGGGGCGACTCGACCAAGCTGCACCCCGGGCAGACCGTTCTGGCATTCGGCAATCCGTTCGGGTTCCGCTTTACGGTTACGCGCGGCATTGTCAGCGCGTTGAACCGTCCGAATATGGTCGGCGGACGACGCCCGCAAGCCGGGACAGTTCATTCAGACGGATGCGGCCATCAACCCGGGCAACTCCGGCGGTCCGCTGGTGAATGCGCGCGGTGAAGTGATCGGGATCAATACTTTCCTGATCTCGCCCTCGGGTTCGTTCTCGGGAATGGGATTTGCCATTCCGACGCAGATCGTGCGCCCCACGGTGGAAAAGCTGATCCAGTTCGGTAAGGTGATGCACGGTTACATGGGAATCGGGATTGCCGACGTGACTCCGGACAACTCGAAGTTCTTCCACATGGACACGGCCGTGGGAGCAGTCGTGAGCCAGGTCGAGTCTGACTCGCCGGGAGCCAAGGCGGGCCTGAAAGTCGGCGATGTGATCACCCAGATCGACGGCAAGGAAGTAAGCGATGCCAGTGATCTGCAGGTCGTGGTCGGACAGAAGAATCCGGGCACGACGGTCCAGCTGCAAGTCATGCGCGATGGCAAGAGCGTTGGCGTACCCGTCACCCTGGAAGCCATGGGCAGCCGGGACAAGTCCGGCAAGGAAGTCTCTGAAGCCGGCACAGGCAAACCGCGTTGGGGAGTTGGTCTGTCTGACATCACTCCTGAAATGCGCGAGCAACTGCAGGCGCCCAGCGATCTGCACGGAGCGGTGATTCAGCAGGTGCAGCCGGGCAGTCCGGCCGACAACGCTGGCCTGCAGTCTGGCGATGTGATCGTCGAAGTCGATCGCAAGCCGGTGCAGAATGCGTCCGACGTCAAGAATGCACTGAGCAGCGTGGCCAAGGGACAGGACGCTCTGGTGCTGGTCTGGTCACGGGGCGGCAGCACTTTCCGTGTGTTGCACCCAGCCCAGGAAGACGGCATGTAAGCAATTTTCTCCCCTGGGGAGGTGGGCGTTCGCGCCTGCCTCCCCTTTTTTCTTGCCACAGGCCAAGTTTGTAATCCACCACGCGCCCCGTGGGGACAGCCGCCCTCGGCTGTGCGGCCGTCCAAGGCCCGAGCACTTGCAAATTCGCGGCGGCTCCCGTAACTTGAGCGCAATCTAACAAATCGCTTTCTGCCTGTTAACGTTGGGGGCGGCTCGCGGGTTTGCGTGGATTGGTCATCGAGGAGCGCGATGGAAATCAACGTTCGCAGACTTTCGGAAGTTCAGATCGTACAGATTCGTGGCGCTTTACGGTTGGGCACTGGAGTGGACAGCTTTCGTCAGACCATAGACGACGCCATGGCCGCCGGAAACACGCGCCTGGTGATTAACTTTGCCGAAGTGCCGATGATTGATTCCAGCGGCATCGGGATCCTGGTAAAGGCGATGGCCTCGGCCAAACAGCGCGGCGGAGGGGTGAGGCTGGTCACGCCTTCCAAGTTCGTGGTGCAGACGCTGAAGCTGATCGGCGTGCTCAATCTGTTCCAAATTTTTGAAGACGAGAATACCGCGGTGCAATCGTTCTCGGCACACTGATTCCGGTAGGCGCGCCGCTGGGGGCCAATCTGGTGCGGACCACTCTAGTGCAGATGAATACTGAAATTGTTGAAGATATCTAGAAGATAGATCGCGCTCCCCAACGACAGAATCGCCAGGGTAAAGGCCGCCACGCGCGAGCTGAAAATGCGCCGGCGCGGCGGACTCTGCTGGTCCAGGGCAGCTCTGTATTTGTCGATCCACTCCTGGTCCTTGCTGACTTGTCCAAACGACGACTGGATCGAGTCCTGAAGGCGTCGCTGGTCATCTTTTTCGAGTCCGACGAAACGAAAAGGCTGCTGGGTCCAGGAAACGGGGTTCAGCATTTCAGCGGTGCCGAGCACAGGACCGGTCGGAGTCACAAACATCAACTTTACACGGGACTGCCGCACCACCGGTTTGGGCAAACAAAGAATGCCGCCGGTAAGCGAGATTACTTCCAGCTGTCCTTGGGTTCGATGGCCATCTTCGAACCGAAGAACTGCCGGAGTGATGTCAGACAGATTGAGACGTGGAGCGCGACGATTGGGAATACTAGGATTGGGTTGGGGGAGGGCGTCCACAGAATGAGTATCCTCTTTCTTTCTCCTCGTGAGGAGGTCACGGAAGGACATGGGATGGTCTCGTTACTTTGGGACGTGCGTTGCGAATTCGGGAGCTCCTGTCACCGGTTTTTCATGGGTCACAGTGCGGTCGCGGCTTTGTTACGAATCAACACAAACCCTGACGCACCGGCATCTTTTTCAACTTCTGCCAGGCGCGCGCGTCCATCCTGCTTGTTGCCATGTTTCATCTCGGCTTTGCCCAGCGCCAAGCGGGCCTCGTAGAGAGGAGCCCGAATGCCCTTTTTTCCCGCTTCCTCAATCGCCGCATTCAGCGACGCGGTCGCGGCCTGAAAATCCCCCGGCTTGCCCGATGCCGCCAACACCTCAGCAGCAGCGATTTGAAATTGCAGGCGCAGCACGCTCTGCTGGGTCTTCGCGGCTAAGGGCGCGCCCGTCGCGATCTGGTTTCTGGCCGGATTCAATTTCCCCTGTGCCAGCAGAGCCTGGGCCAGGATGGCATGCGCTGAAATCTGGGATTCGAAAATCTTGGCGGCACCAAATTCCTCCAGGGCGTTGCGGGCCAGCGCCTCGGCCTCTGATGGATGTCCTTCCTCGATCGATAAGCTGGCCAGCAAGAGGGAGACCTCAGCTGCACCGCTTTTCTCGCCGATTTCGTTCCGCAGTTTGATGGCTTGCTGAAAAGTCTGGCGGGCGGCGGTCAGGTCTCCCTGCTGCATCGAGAGCGCGCCAAGATTCGCCAGCGCGACCGCGGATTCGTGCTTCTCTCCGGTCTCCCGGCTGATCGCCAGCGACTCTTCGTAGCTCTTCTTCGCATTGACGAACTCGCCGGATGCGGCATACACGTCACCCATCCCGACCAGGGGATAGGCCGCCTTGCTGTTCTCGCCGTTCTTGCGGAATGTTTCCAACGACTCCTGGTAGGCACTCCGGGCGCCGGCGATCTCCGCCATAGCCACACGCACGTCTCCTAGGTTGGTGAGGGCGGTGGCTACGCCGTCGGGCGAACCCATGGCGCGCCAGATAGCAAGCGCGGCCTGGAAGTTCTTCTCCGCCGCGGCGAGCTCGCCCGCCTGCACCATCTGAGCGGCCAGGTTATTCAGGGTTTGGGCGATACCGGTCTGGTCGTCAACCTTCCGGGAAGGGACGCTTGCCGGTGGCAAGTTCGTAAAGCACGGCTCCGAAGGCCCAGATGTCGGTCCGGCGGTCGGCGGGTTCACCGCGCAATTGCTCGGGGGCCATGTAGGGCAGGGTCCCGGTAATCTGCTGCGAACTGGTTAGGCTTGCCGTAACCGCCAGATCAACCTTCGGGGTGGACAAACTGTGCCAGGCCAAAGTCGAGGATCTTGAGACGCCCGTCAGTCGTAAGTCGAAGGTTGGCCGGCTTCAGGTCGCGATGAATGATGCCTTGCGCGTGGGCGGCGGCCAGGCCCTGCGCAAATTGCAAACCCAGGCGAATGACTTCCTTCGAGCGCAGTGGGCCCGAGGCGAGCCTTTTGTCCAGCGACGCTCCCGCGATGTACTCCGTGACTAGGAAATCGGTTTCATCGGCGGTATCGAAATCGTGGATAGTGGCGATATTGGGATGGTTGAGCCTGGCCAGCGATAGGGCTTCCTGGCGAAATCGCTTGCGGGCAGCTTCATCCGCCAGGGTGCCGGGGGGCAGAACTTTTATGGCAACGTCGCGTTCCAGTTGCTCATCATGCGCTAGAAATACGACTCCCATGCCTCCCGCCCCGATTTGCTTCTCGATGCGGTAGCGATTGAGATTTTTTCCCAGCAAGTCCCCGAACACACGGGGATGTTAAGCCCATCCGTGAAGAGGGTCAATCATGATGGAGGACGGGCGTCCCGCAGTCGGCACAGGCCCGCGCATGACGAGCCGACCACCGTCCTCTATCTGCGCAGGGTTACCTTCGCAGATAATATCCCCTCTGCAAATCTGTGGCAGCATGAGGGGCATGCTTGAAAAACCGGAATTGATCGCCCGACTTCAGGTAGGCTTGGCCGCCTCTGGGGAATGCTCGGTTTGCCACGAGGTCTTCGTTGTCAGCCAGAGCAGCAGGCCGGAACAGCTGAGCGACAGGCTCAAGCAGATATTCGAGGAACACATGCGCGGGGCGGATCTATCGAAAAAAGCGATGAGTCAAAGCGGCAATTTGGATTGACAGAGGGCGAGCGACGCCGATACGCTGTCGTATACTGATCAGGCGTAGTTCCTATGGATCGTAGAGTCATTGTCGCTAGCCGTGCAGCCCGGGAGGTGCGAGTGCGCCTTCTCGCCCTTAGCGTGGCCATTCCTGGCCTGGTGCTTGCACCTCAAAAAAGCGGCGGATGACTTAGAGATATCAAGATCGGCAAGAGGCCATCATCCACCGCATCGGATGATGGCTTTTTTAGTTTCTGGTGTTAAGGACAAGAGTTCAGGGCAGGCAATGGCTCAGGGCGCGGCCCTCGACGGCCGGGGAGGCAGATTTGGCTCAAGCAGAGCACGTCACCATATTCGATACCACCTTGCGCGACGGAGAACAGTCGCCGGGTTGCAGCATGAACGTGGCCGAGAAGGTGCGCATGGCGCACCAGCTGGATCGGCTGGGCGTAGACATCATCGAGGCCGGGTTTCCTATCGCATCGGAAGGCGATTTTGAGGCGGTACGCGTGCTGTCCCGCGAGATTCGCCGCCCCGTCATCGCAGCCTTGGCGCGCAGTTGTCCGGGCGACATCGAGCGCGCCTGGAAAGCCCTGGAAGGCGCTGCCCGTCCCCGCATTCACACCTTTCTGGCCACCTCCGATATCCACCTGCAGCACAAGCTCAAGATTTCACGGCGGCAATGCCTAGAACAGGCTCGAGACGGCATCAAGCTGGCACGGTCGTTTTGTAAGGATGTCCAGTTCTCCGCCGAAGATGCCAGTCGCACCGATATCAACTTTCTGTGCGAAGTGATGGAGGCGGTCATCGAGGCGGGCGCCACCACCCTGAACATTCCCGACACAGTCGGCTTCAGTGTGCCCCATGAATTCGCGGAATTAATGCAGACCCTGCGCCGCCGGGTGCGGGGCATGAACGGCGTGACCATTTCGGTTCACTGCCACGATGACCTGGGATTATCTGTGGCAAACTCACTGGCAGCCATAGGCGCGGGCGCGCGCCAGGTGGAGTGCACGGTGAATGGCATCGGCGAACGGGCGGGGAATACTTCGCTGGAAGAGCTGGTTATGGTGATGCGGGTCCGGGCGGAGCACTATCCGTATGAGACCTCGGTTGTGGCCGAACATCTGTTCCCCTCGAGCCAGCTGTTGTCTGAAATCACCGGAGTATACGTGCAGCCGCACAAGGCCATCGTGGGGCGCAACGCATTTGCACACGAAGCCGGCATCCATCAGGATGGAATGATCAAGGACCCGTCAACCTATGAGATCATAGCGCCCCAGTCGGTTGGCGCTCCTCGCAATTCACTGGTGCTGGGCAAACATTCCGGCCGCAATGCCCTGCGGGTACGCTACGGAAAGCTGGGCTTCACCTTCGAACGGGCGCAACTCGACGAAGTTTACCGTCGCTTTGTGGCCCTGGCCGACAAGATCAAGACCATCGAAGACGGACATCTGCTCGATCTGGTGCGCGATGTGCCCAGCCGGACTGCCACCATTCCGGATAGCGCGGGCAAGACAACCTCTACGTGGATGGCTCCGGTGAGCAAGGAAGATGTTCAGCCCGCGCATTCTGATGCGGTAAGCACGAAGGAAAAAGCCCATGCGGCGCACGCCGCCCACGAGCGCGAGAGCGAGCAGGAAGATTATCTCTGGGGAGTATGATTAAAGCGGCACGAACCACGTGGGGACAGCGGGCGAGCAACTAGCCATTGGCCACGACCCGCTAATTGCCAATTGCTAATGGCCAATCGCTGGGCTGAACCGATTGAAGACTGAGGATTGGGATCCATGACAAAAACGGGAGCACAAATTCTCTGGGAATGCCTGGAGCGCGAAGGCGTAAAGCATGTCTTTGGCTATCCGGGCGGCGCAATTCTGCCGGCCTATGACGCCTTAAAGCATAGCGATATCCATCACATCCTGGTGCGTCACGAGCAGGGCGCCACCCACATGGCAGATGGCTACGCCCGCGCCGGCGGCGACGTTGGCGTTGCGGTCGCGACGTCGGGACCGGGCGCTACCAACATGGTCACAGGCATTGCCACGGCCATGCTGGATTCCTCTCCCATCGTGTGCATCACCGGACAAGTAGGCAGCAAGCTGATCGGTTCCGACGCGTTTCAGGAAACTGACATTACCGGCATCACTCTGCCGATTACCAAGCACAACTACCTGGTAACCCACGCCGACCAGCTGGCACGCGTATTGCGCGAAGCGTTTTATGTAGCTCGATCGGGCCGACCCGGCCCTGTACTCGTCGATATAACGAAAGACGCCCAACAGTCTTCGTGTGAATTCGATTGGGAAGCCGCCCGTCCGCAACTGCCCGGGTATCGTCCTGATCTTTCTCCAGAAGAAACGGAGTACGCACAGGCGCTGGAGTTGATCCACAAAGCCAAGCGGCCCCTCATCCTCGCGGGACACGGTATCATCGTCTCTGGCGCCATGGCGGAAGTTCTGACCCTGGCGGAGAAGGCCGGCATCCCCGTAGCTCTGACTCTGCTTGGCCTGGGAGCCTTTCCGGCTTCGCATCCTTTGAACCTGGGGATGATGGGAATGCACGGCGAAGCCTGGGTAAATCACGCCATTCAGGAAGCTGACTTGCTGCTCGCTCTCGGCATGCGCTTCGATGACCGGGTCACCGGCAACCTGAAGACGTACGCACAGGATGCCAAGAAGATCCACATCGAAATCGATCCGGCAGAAATCAACAAGAACGTCAAGGTAGACGTGGCGCTGGTCGGAGACTTGCGCGAGGTGCTCAAAGAATTGCTGCCTCGGGTACAGTCGGTCGACCACACCGAGTGGCTGGATTCGATTGACAAATTAAAAGGCGACTCCGCCGTCCGCGACGTCCAGAAGCTTCCCGACAACGGACATCTTTACGCCGCTCACGTCATCAACGATCTCTGGCGTGAGACTCGCAACAGCAACACCGTGGTCGTGACCGACGTCGGGCAGCATCAGATGTGGGAAGCGCAATACTTCAAGCACGAAAAGCCGCGGTCTTTAATTACTTCAGGAGGCCTCGGGACCATGGGCTTTGCCCTGCCGGCGGCGATCGGAGCCAAAGTGGCGCGCCCGGAAGCCGAGGTCTGGGTCATCGTTGGCGACGGCGGCTTCCAGATGACCATGTCGGAACTCGCGACCATCCAGCAGGAGAAGTTGAAGATCAACATTGCAATCATCAACAACGGATTTCTGGGTATGGTGCGCCAGTGGCAGGAATTCTTCTACGAGCGCAACTACGAAGCTACGCCGCTGCTGAATCCCAATTTTGTGAAGCTGGCGGAGGCCTACGGCATTCGCAGCATGGCGGTAACCGAGCGTTCGCAGGTGCTGCCGGCGGTGCGGGCGGCGCGCGATCATGACGGCGCAGTGCTGATCGACTTCAAGGTGGAGCAGGAAGACACTGTCTACCCGATGGTTGCAGCCGGTGCGTCATTGAACGACATGATCCGGCGGCCCAGCCCCATTGTCGAAACCGCCGCAGACGAATAAGGGAAAAATGCTGAACATTTTCGTTGTATACGTTGAAAATAAGCCGGGCGTGCTGACCCGTGTGGCCTCGCTGTTCCGCCGCCGCGCCTTCAACATTGATTCGCTGACCGTCGGGCGCACGGAGAAACCTGAAGTCTCGCGCATGACCATCACGGTCGACACCAATCCCGATCAAGCGAAGCGTATCGAAGCCAATCTCTATAACCTGGTGAACGTGCTCTTGGTCGAAAACATCACCCATGAGCCGGCGATCGCCCGCGACCTTGCCATGATCAAGGTGGCGGCGACCCATGAAGCGCGCTCGCACGTGCTCGAACTGGCCAGCGTGTTCCGCGCCCGGGTGGTGGATGTCGCGCCCGAATCGCTCACCATCGAAATCACCGGCGGCGAAGACAAAATTGACGGTCTGCTGGAAGTGCTGCGTCCTTACGGCGTGGTGGAGATGGTCCGCACCGGCATCGTCGCCATGCGCCGCGGAACGACGTCTGCATCTGCCAATCCGGCCCAGACGAAGACGCCTGAAGTCGCCGCCGATGAAGGCGTGTCGTATTCTGTTTAGTCGCTCGGCTTAGGCTAGCTCGGTATAACCAAGTTCGCTCCAGGCAAGTTCCGTACAAGTCAAACCGCTCTTTTTCCATCGAAAGGAACCACAATGGCTAAGATGTATCATGAGAAAGATGCCGATGTTTCACTGATCCGGGCGAAAAAAGTCGCCATCATCGGCTACGGATCCCAAGGTCACGCTCACGCCCTAAGCTTGAAGGACAGCGGGGTTGACGTGCGCGTCGGATTGCCCGCCAGCAGCGACTCGCGCGCCAAAGCCAAGGCCAGCGGCCTCACCGTGGGCACTCCGGCCGAAGTGTCAGCCTGGGCCGATGTAATCATGGTCTTGGTGCCGGACACCGTTGCGAGTGAAGTTTACAAAAAAGACATCGCGCCCAGCCTGACCGCGGGCAAGACGCTGATGTTCGCCCACGGCTTCAATATTCGCTTCGGCACCATCACGCCTCCGGGGAACGTTGATGTCTCGATGATTGCCCCCAAAGCCCCCGGACATCGTGTGCGCGAAGTTTTCGTGGAAGGCGGCGGCACGCCCGCGCTGCTGGCCATCCACCAGGACGCAACGGGAAAAGCCAAGCAACTCGCGCTCTCTTACGGCAAAGCCATCGGAGCCACTCGCGCCGGTGTGATCGAAACCACTTTCGCCGAGGAAACTGAAACCGATCTCTTTGGCGAACAAACTGTGCTGTGCGGTGGCGTAAGCGCCCTGCTCAAAGCAGGATTCGAAACTCTGGTCGAAGCCGGCTACCAGCCTGAGATCGCATACTTCGAGTGCCTGCACGAGCTGAAGCTCATCGTGGACCTGATCTACCGCGGCGGTCTCAATTACATGCGTTATTCGGTCAGCGACACGGCTGAATACGGCGACTACACCGCCGGACCGCGCATCGTCACGGAGCAGACCCGCGAGACCATGCGGCAGTTGCTGCGTGAAGTCAAGGACGGAACCTTCGCCAAGAAATGGATCAAGGAAAACGAGACCGGCCGCGAATGGTTCGAAGCCACCCGCGAGAAAGAACAACAACAGCAGATCGAAAAAGTCGGCGTGGAGCTGCGAGCCATGATGACCTTCCTCGATCCGGTGACCATCAAGCAAACCAGCAAGCGCACCAAAGTCCCAGCGTAGATCCTTGTTCAAATGGCGGCGCCCAAGCGCGCCGCCATCCCTGTTCAACCAAGAACCGACAACTCGAAACTGACGACTGAGTTTTGTTGCCTCGATTGCGCTGCACTTATTGGACTTTCACGGAAGTGACCTTCAACGTATCCCCTTCCACGTCTCCGCTCACATCCGCACGCAGATGGTCTTTCTTGTGGGATGCTTTCAGTTGGTCCACGATGCTTGTGTTTCCCTGAGCATCGAACTTCAGGAATCGATTGTCCTTGGTCAGAATGCCAAACCCACTGGCCTCGCACTTTAACGCGCAAGCGCGGGTGTGGGAGTCGGGATCGGCAGCTGCTTTTTTGGAACAGTTAACGTCCACGACCGGGACGTTGTTGTAAGTCTCGGTCGCCGCCAGGGCAGGCATGGCGCAAAGCCCTAGCAGCACGCACCACCAAGCAATTTTCCTCACAGTATCCTCCAATATCCAGTTTTTCTGAATGACACTTACCGGGTCGCAGCGAGCCGCGGATCTGGCACGGCTTTTGTTCCTTCTCTTACCGTTGCTTTTCCTTCCCGCACCGCTGTGAGCTGCGCTAGCGCGAATCCACCCAGGGCAATTTCCACGTCCCGCATCGCCAGGTCATAGAACATGCCGGTGGTCAGTAGATTCACCGCGATTGCCAGCAACCAGAATGTGACCAGATAGCTGCCGAACTTCGTCCAGCGACTGAGCACGATCAGCCCGGCCGCAATTTCCACCACTCCGACAATGTGCATGAAAGTAGACGCGCTGACTGGTAGAGGTCTTGTCGCCATAGGACTCAGGTACATTCCCCAGTCAGTCAGCGTGTTGAAGTACTTGTCGATGCCGGTGATGATGGGTCCGACACCTAGCCCAATTCTCAGCGCCCACCAGCTGACGTTGAGGCGTTCATCGAAATCCGCCATTTGTTGCCTCCTACTCAACAGAGCCGCGAGGCCGCAATTGGTTACAGGATCGTCGACGATCTTGGTCGTTAAGGGCTTTGCCCCGAAAGACGCGAGGAATGGCCTGTAACCTTTTTCACCTCCCGCGCTCTATCATGGATAGAGCTATGAGAACCATTGCGGCTGTGGAGAGAGCGGGGTTTGAAGCCAGCAGCGACGAGGAGATCGTCGAGCGGGTCAAATGCGGTGACACCGCTCTCTACGAGATCATCATGCGGCGCTATAATCAGCGGCTCTACCGGGTAGCGCGCGCCATCCTGCATGATGACGCTGAGGCCGAAGATGTAATGCAGGATGCCTACGTCCGCGCCTATCAGCATCTTGATCAGTTTGCGGGACGCGCCGCCTTCTCTACCTGGTTGACGCGTATCGCGGTCCACGAAGCACTGAGCCGTTTGCGCTCGCGCCAGCGCAATCAGCAACTGCAAATGGAAGACACCGGGCAGGATGGAGAACCTTATATGAACGTGGTCGAGACTTCGCCTGACCCGGAGCAGAGCGCGTCCCGTGCGGAACTTGGTCAGCTTCTGGAAGAGGCCGTGCTCGGTCTTCCGGAGCAGTACCGGACCGTGATCATGCTGCGCGACGTTGAAGGACTGAGTACGGCTGAAACCGCCGCGGCGCTGGAGCTAACTGAGGACAATGTGAAAGTCCGCCTGCATCGCGGCCGCGCTATGGCGCGCGGCTGGATTTTTGAGCAGGTCGGAGCGAAGGCAAAAGACGCGTTCCCGTTCATGGGCGATCGCTGCGACCGCGTTGTCCGGATGGTTCTTGAGCGGCTGGCTGAGTTGAGCACGCACCATCCCCAGATTCAATGAAGATGCTTCCTCCCTCTGCCCCTAATTTGGCGCGACGGCTGCCTTTGTTGATCTGTAGTCGCGGTTTCTAAAGACCAGTAGTCAGTTTCGGTTGTCAGTTCCCAGTTTAACTTTCCTTGACAATCTGCCTCTGTCCCACCAGACTAGTAGGCGAATAAATAGCGAATCCTCCCTCTAGCCAGGGGCGATGTTCATCGAACTCCACTCCCGCTCGGCTTTCAGTTTTCTCGAAGGCGCTTCTCTGCCTGAAGACCTGATTGCCATTTGCTCGAATCTGCAAATGCCGGCCATGGCGCTGCTCGACCGTGACGGTGTCTATGGCGCACCCCGTTTCTATATGGCGGCAGAAAAAGCAGGGATCAAGGCGCACATGGGAGCGGAGGTCACCAGCGAAATTTCAGATTTCAGATCGAAGATGGAAGATATAACACCGGGAAAATCCGAATCAATCTGCAATTCTTTCCGCCTTCCTCTCCTCGTCTCTTCCCGCGCCGGATATCAGAATCTCTGCCGTCTGATTACGAAGATGAAGTTGCGCTCGAAGAAAGGTGAGGGCGCCGTCTGCAATGGCGAATTGCAGGAGCATGCCGACGGGCTCATCTGTCTCACCGGCGGCGATGATGGTTTGCTCGCCACTGCCCTGGCTCAGGGCGGCATGGAAGAAACGCGGCGCTCGGTGGAATGCCTGACCGGCATTTTTGGCCACGGCAATGTTTATGTGGAATTGCAGCGTCATTTTCATCGCCAGCAGGAAGCCCGCAACCGAGCTGCCATCGAAATCGCCCGCTCCCTGCATCTCCCGCTGCTGGCCACCAATGGAGTCTGCTATGCGACGCCGCGCGAGCGTGAACTTTGCGATGTGTTCACCGCGATTCGCCATCATGCCACGCTGGCCTCTGCCGGAAGTTTGCTAACACGCAACTCCGAGCGTCATCTGAAATCGCCGCAGCAAATGCAGCAGCTTTTCGCGGACTTGCCCGAGGCCCTGGCCAATACGGTGGAGCTTTCGTCCCGGCTCGATTTCACCCTTGAAGCTTTGGGATACGAATTTCCCGAATATCCCGTGCCGGAAGGCGAGAGCATGATTTCTTTCCTGCGGGAGCGCACCCGGGACGGCTTTCAGCAGCGCTACGGCCGGGCAGATACCCGCCTCAAAAGCCGCGCCCAGAGCCAGATCGAGCGTGAGCTGGCGCTGATCGAAAAGCTCAAGCTGGAAGGCTATTTTCTTATTGTGTGGGACCTGGTCCGCTTCTGCCGCGAGCAAAACATTCTAGTCCAGGGGCGCGGCTCGGCCGCCAACAGCGCCGTCTGCTATTCGCTGGGGATTACCGCGGTCGATCCCATCGGCATGGAATTGCTTTTCGAACGTTTCCTGTCTGAAGAGCGCGGAGAGTGGCCGGACATTGATCTCGATTTGCCCAGCGGCGACCAGCGCGAGCGCGTCATCCAATATCTGTACACACGCTACGGCGAACGCGGCGCTGCCATGACCGCCAACGTCATCACTTACCGCAATCGCATGGCGGGACGGGAAATGGGCAAGGCCCTGGGCTTCGATCCGGAAACTCTGGACAAAGTTTCTACCGCGGTCTCCACCTGGGAGTATCGAGATGCTCACGACGCGCTCGACCATCGCTTTCACGATGCCGGATTGGATCTGCGCCATCCTCGCCTGCGCAAATATTTCGAATTGTGCGAGGCGGTGCAGGATTTGCCGCGCCACCTAGGACAGCACTCCGGTGGCATGGTCATCTGCCAGGGACAGCTTGATTCCGTGGTCCCGCTCGAACCCGCGTCCATGCCCGGCCGCGTCGTGATGCAGTGGGACAAGGAAGACTGCGCCGACCTCGGCATCGTCAAAGTGGATCTGCTTGGCCTAGGCATGATGGCAGTGCTTGAAGATTCCATCACGCTCATCCGCGATCACTATGGCGAAGAGGTTGACCTCGCTCACCTGCCGGCGGACGACCCCACGGTTTACTCCACGCTGCAAAAGGCCGACACCATCGGAATGTTTCAGGTCGAAAGCCGCGCCCAGATGTCGTGCCTGCCGCGACTGCGTCCAAAACGTTTCTATGACATCGTGGTACAGGTTGCGATTATTCGTCCCGGACCGATCGTGGGTCAGATGGTAAATCCGTTTTTGCAGCGCCGCATGGGACGCGAGCAAGTGACCTATCCGCATCCTTCGCTTGAGCCGGTGTTGAAGCGCACATTAGGCGTCCCGCTTTTCCAGGAACAGTTACTACGCATGGCTATGGTGGTCGCCGACTTCAGCGGCGGTGAAGCGGAGGATTTGCGCCGCGCCATGGGATTCAAACGCTCGGAAAAACGCATGAAGGAAATCGAGGCCAGGCTTCGCGCCGGGATGGAGCGCAATGGCATCTCACGCGAGGCGCAGGAGCAGATCGTGCTTTCGATTATTTCTTTTGCGCTGTATGGATTTCCCGAGTCTCACGCCGCCAGCTTTGCCTTGATCGCCTACGCCAGCGCTTATCTGAAGTGTCACTACCTGGCAGCTTTCACCGCGGCCCTGCTGAATAACCAGCCCATGGGCTTTTATCGTCCAGCCACAATTGTGAGCGACGCGCAGCGTCACGGACTGAAGATATTTCCCATCGATGTGATGCAGTCGGAGTGGGATTGCACAGTCGTCGGTTGTCGGTCGTCAGTCGTTAGCGGGGTCGTTGATCGTTCGGTAAAACCAGCCGCAGAGCGGCGAAAGAATGCAGCCCACGGCGTAAGCCGTGGATCAGACACGAAAAAGAACAGGGCCCCGGAAGGGCGGAAGACTCCGGCCTCGACGGACGGTGGGTGGGACGCCCACCGGACAGACGGCGAGACGCAGGCGCTACGCCTTGGCCTTAGATATGTTCGCGGGCTACGGGAAGAAACCGCCCAGGCGCTGGTACGACAACGCAACCTCGCACCGTTCGCTTCGATTCACGATCTCATCTATCGCGTTCCTGAACTGCGCAAGGATGAGCTTAATACGCTGGCGGAAATCGGGGCTTTGAACTCAGTTTCCAGGTTCGAGTTCCCAGTTCTCAGTTCCGGCTACTGGAAACCGGAAACTGGAAACCGGAAACTGCATCGCCGCGACGCTCTCTGGCAAATCGAACGCTCGGTTCGCCATTCCGGACCGTTGCTCGACGAACTTCCTGAGCCTGACGCCAAATCTCCGCTGCACCCGATGAATCCGGAGGAGCGGCTGGTAGCCGATTTCCGCGGAACCGGTATGACCGTGGGCCCGCATCCCATGGCGTATCACCGCGAGCGCATGGATGCGATCGGCGTCTACAAAGCCAGCGACCTTGCCAGCATTCCCAATGGTAAGTATCTGCGAATTGGCGGATGCGTCATCGCACGCCAGCGTCCCGGCACCGCCAAAGGTTTCGTCTTTCTCAGCCTGGAGGACGAGACTGGAGTCGCCAATGCCATCATCATGCCCGACCTGTTTCAGAAAAATCGTCTGCTGCTGACCTCTGAGCAGTTTCTAATGGTGGAAGGGACGCTGCAGAACCAAGATAACGTTATCTCGGTCAAGGCGCGGCGGGTAATGCCGCTGGCGATTAGCCGGGCCGAGACCAGTTCACATGATTTTTACTAGCGCTTCGTGTAAGCGATTACTAAAACTGTTCCGAGAAATCAATATTTTCTTGCTTTCTCCCTCCCCCATCCACAGCGATCCGGTTTATGATTTATATGTTCATCCGCCACAATCCATGTAGGGCCCCCGTTTGTGTGGCGTCCGACCTGCATGTGGCTCATTCATCAATTCGGTTCTTTGCTGAACCTGGGAATGTGTAAGGAGTATCCGATCATGGCTCGCGTAAAAACCCCTGGAAACGGAAGCATCCGCAAGAAGCAGGTAGCAACCATGCCTGCGGTCAACTCGTCTGAACCCAACAAGAACTCGCCCCCTACCGACCTGGAAGTGGAGATCCGCCGTCGCGCGTATGAACTCTATGAACAACGTGGATACACGCCAGGCCACGAAAATGAGGATTGGCTGGTCGCCGAGCAGGAAGTGCTGTCTCGTCACGACCAACAGCAGAGCGCTTAGGCCATCGAGAACCGCGTGGGGACAGCCGCCCTCGGCTGTCTTGCGGAGCGAAGCTTCGCTATCTAGCTGCCAACAGAGAGCTGTCGATCTTTGCTCGACTGGACAGCCGAGGGCGGCTGTTCCCACGTGGTTGGTCTGCCCTACCGGGTCAGTCTTCCTCCACTCTCGGGTTGCCTCAAACCGCTGTTTCTGAAAAGATACCGTCCGGGCTTCCCCATGTCGCAAATCGGCAGTTTCGCGCTTTTGCTCGCCCTGGCACTCAGCACCTATTCGTTCCTGGCAGGAGCGTTGGCCTTAGCTCGTCCGGGTCCGGGGTCGGAACGGCTGGGTGAGACCGCCAGGCGCGCCGGAATTGCCACCTTTGCGGTGGTATTTCTTGCGGCCCTCATTTTGGTCATCTCCGCCTTCCAGGACGACTTCTCCATCGCCTACATTTATCACCACAGCAATCGCGATCTCCCGGGGCCCTACAAGTTCGCCACCCTGTGGTCGGGGCAGGAAGGTTCTCTGCTGTTCTGGTCTTTATTGTTGTCGGCTTATGGACTGGTTCTGCGGCTGCGGCACAAAACTGACGCCCGGCTTTTCGCTTATGCCTCCGCCATCATTGCAGGGGTACAGATTTTCTTTCTGATGCTGCTGAATTTTGCGGCCCATCCTTTTGCCCTCATGCAGGGAAGCTTGCCCGCGGACGGGGCGGGATTGAACCCGCTGCTGCAATATCCCGAGATGGTCATCCATCCGCCCATGCTTTACCTGGGATACGTCGGCTTCACCGTGCCATTTGCTTTCGCTCTCGGCGCGCTGATCATGCGCTATCCCGGAGAGAAGTGGATCCAAATCACCCGCCGCTGGACCATGGTGACCTGGGCCTTCCTGACCTGTGGGGTGTTTCTGGGCGCGCACTGGGCGTATTCGGTTCTGGGCTGGGGCGGCTACTGGGGATGGGACCCGGTGGAAAATGCCTCTCTCATGCCCTGGCTGACCGGCACGGCATTTCTGCATTCCGTGATGATGCAGGAAAAGCGCGGCATGTTGAAGATGTGGAACATGTGGCTCATCTTCGCCACGTTCTGGCTGGCGATTCTGGGGACATTCCTCACGCGCAGCGGAATCATCAGCTCGGTACATGCTTTCGCCCAATCTTCCATCGGCGGATGGTTCAAGTGGTTTCTGCTGATCACGCTGGTCGCTTTTACCTTTTTCTTTTTCAAGAACAAATCGCACCTGCGCAGCGAGCACAAACTGGAGTCGCTGATTTCGCGCGAGTCGAGTTTCCTGTTTAATAACCTGTTGTTGCTGCTGGCTTGCTTCACCGTGTTGTGGGGCACATGGTTCCCCTTGATCTCGGAATACGTACAGGGCAACAAAGTCACCGTGGGGCCGCCGTTCTACAACAAGGTGGCCATTCCGGTTGCGCTGTTGCTGCTGTTGCTGACCGCAGTGGGTCCGCTGCTGGCCTGGCGTAAGACCTCGTTCGAAAGCTTGAAACGCAACTTCAAGTGGCCCGCGCTGGGCGCGCTTTTGATCGGGATCCTGATGATCGGGTTCGGAGTTCGGCCGTGGCAGGATATTGCTTATTTCTACGCGCTCATGGCGGCAATGCTTGCGGCGCTGGTGGCGTTCACCGTCACTTCGGAATTTATTCGCGGCGGCCGCGTGATCTCGCGCCATACCGGGCAAAACCTGCTGGCTTCGATGGTGCACTTGTTCCATCGCAACACCCGCCGCTACGGCGGCTACATCGTGCATTTCGGCGTGGCCGTGGTGATCATCGGAATCCTGGGCACTCCTTTCAATCAGGACAAAGAGAAGGAGATGGGCTTTGGCGACAAGATGACTATCGGCCCTTACACCCTGGTCTGCGAGTCCTATACCCAGGATGACAATCCGAATTACAGCAATGAATGGGCGATGATCAGCGTCTTCAAGGGCGACAAGAAGCTTGAGACCATGTATCCCGAGCGGCGCTTTTACAAGGCCAGCCAGCAGCCGCAGACCCTCCCCAGAATTCGCTCGACCTACAAGGAAGACCTTTACCTGACCTATGAAGGCGTGGACGGGGGAACCGGCAAGCCCATCATCAAGGCGCACCTGAACCCGCTGGTCATGTGGATCTGGGTGGGAGTGTTGATCATGATCGGCGGAACCATCCTGGGTCTGATCCCGAACGCGCTTCCAGTGCGAGCGACCGCTCCGGCCCGGATCCAGGCTGCTCCGGCGGGAGCTGGAGACTGAAGTGCCGGCGATTTCAGATTGAAGATCGCAGATTTCAGATTGGGTCTCACCAAACCCAGTTGCGAACTGCGAGGGGATCGACAAATCTGAAATCAAGAATCTGAAATCTGAAATTATGAAGCGCCTGGCCAATTCCGTCTTGCGCGTCTTTCAGGCAGGACTGCTCTGCCTGGCCGTGTTCGCCCTCCTCGGCGCCAGTGACGACGGGGCACGCTTCAACAGCCTTGGTCATCGTCTGATGTGCGTCTGCGGCTGCAACCAGATTCTGCTCGAATGCAACCATGTGGGCTGCACTTACTCCGACCGCATGCGCAACGAACTCATGGCCGGACTCGACCGGGGCGAGAACGATGACTTAACGCTGCAAGATTTCGTGCAGAAATATGGCCCCACGGTGCTGGCCGCGCCGACCGGCATCGGCTTCAATCGGGTCGCATGGATTATGCCGTTTCTGGCGCTGGTGCTGGGCTTGCTGACCACCATCTTCATCGTACTGGCGTGGAGGAAAAGGCCCGCGCTGGCCGCGCCCGGCGGCGTGTTCCCGGTGAGCGGCAGCGAGCTTGAGCGCTTTCGCACCCAGGCCAGGAAGGACACCCAGATATGACGGTCGCGACTCTTTCATGCATCATGGTGCTGCTCTGCGTTCTGTTTTATGTCTTCTATCTTCCCGGGAGGCTGTACCTGGGGCCGGAGAAGACACGGCTGGCCTATCTGCAGGAACGCAAAGAAGCGATTTATGAGAACCTGCGCGATCTTAATTTCGAACAACAGGCGGGAAAGCTTCCCGACCAGGACTACCAGTTGCTGAAATTATCGCTCGAGGAGGAAGCTGCCGGGGTGCTGGCAGAGATGGCCACATTGGAACAGGTCACGGCGGCTGGTCTCTACAGCAAAAAAGGAGCCAGAGTTTGAGGGTCCCTCGAAGAATTGTCATCGCGGCGCTCGCCATCCTGCTAAGCGCCGCTGCCTCGGCGCAAACGTTAAGCGGCACACTTAAGAATGGAACCACAGGGAAGCCCGATGCCGGGGATGACGTCATCCTGATCAAACTGGGGCAGGGCATGGAAGAAGCGGCCCGCACCAAGAGCGACGCCAGCGGCCATTTCACCTTCAACCTCCCGGACAACGGTCCGCACCTGATCCGGGCCGTCCACGACGGCGTGACTTACCACAGCATGGCGCCTCCGGGGTCGACCTCGGTCGAGGTGCAGGTCTTTGACGTCGCAAAGAAACTCACCGACATCAGTGTCACCGCCGACGTTATGCGCTTCCAGGCGCAGGGGAACCAGCTTGAGGGCACCCGACTGTTCGCGGTAAACAACACGTCCAAGCCGCCGCGCACGCAGATGAACGAGCAGAATTTCGAGTTCTATCTGCCGGAAGGGGCGCAGATCGTGGAAGCCTCCGCTCAGACGGCGAGCGGCCAGCCGCTGAAGACCGAGCCGGTTCCGCAGAAGGAAAAGAACCGTTACGCCTTCAATTTCCCGTTACGCCCCGGACAGACCCTGTTTCAGATCGGTTTCGAACTCCCTTACAGCGGCGAGTTAAGCATTGATCCCAAATCGCTTTATCCGGCGCAACATTTTGTTGTGATGTTGCCCAAGACCATGCAGTTTTCAGCCGGGCCGGCCGGCGGCTTCGAGTCGAGAGCCAACCCCCGGGAGCCGGCCGCCACAGTTCAGGTGGCGTCGAACACCGAGCTGGGCCAGTCGCTGGCGTTCAAGATTTCGGGCACAGGGACACTCAACGAAACCCGCGAAGATGGTGAAGGGAGCGCTCCGGCGGGCGACAGCGGAGCTGCCACCGCGGGGCGCGATGCGCGTCCGGGAGGAGGACTGGGCCCGCCCATCGACGCTCCCGATCCTCTGGAAAGATATCGCTGGTACATTCTGGGAGGCTTCGCTGTAGTGCTGGCGACGGGCGCCGTCTACATCACGAAACGCTCCCGCTCCTCCGCGCTTGCGACCATCCCCGACTTCGGCGCATCAGATGTACAGGTGGATGAGGGTCGTCCCGTCCGGCAGCCGGGTTCGGGCCGTGCCGGTTTGCTGCTCGAAGCGTTAAAGGAAGAGATGTTTCAGCTGGAAGTGGAGCATAAGCAAGGCAGCATATCCCAGCAGGAATATGAGCAAGCCAGGGCCGCGCTCGATCAGACCCTGGAACGAGCCATTAAGCGCGTAGCCCCCCCGCCCAAAAATGCTCCCGCCCGGGATTAACCCCAGGGCCAGTTGACGCATCTCAAATTAAGCGCATATCATTTTCGTTTGACTCATACCCGATCACGCACTAAGGACGCGGCCGAAGGGCCGCGAAATTATTATCCATGGACAAAAAGAAGCTGGAGTACTTCAAGAAGAGATTGGAATCGCGGCAGCTAGACCTTCGCCGCATGGTCACCCGTACTGAGCAGGATGGCCGGACCGTGGACGAGGACTCGGCCCAGGACATTGCAGACCGGGCTGCCAGTTCCTACACCAAGGAATTTCTCTTTCACCAGAGCAACAACGACCGCCAGCTGCTGCAGATGGTGGAAGTCGCGCTGGAACGCCTGCGCGAGGGAGAATTTGGGGAATGCATTTCCTGCGGTAAGGAAATCAACGCCAAACGCCTGGAGGCCGTGCCCTGGACACGGCATTGCATCGAGTGCCAGGAGAAACTCGAACAGGGAATTCTGGAAGAGACCTCGCACTAGTTGCTCGGACTTCGCCTGAAGCAGGAGCCGCCGTATATCCGGCGGCTTTTGCATTTCAAGACTCGTCAGCAGTCATCCTGAGAGTTTGTGACTTTTTTGATGTCGTCAAAAATCGAGGTTGCAAACAAAATAGTTACGACGACAAACTGGTCATAAATTCAAAAAAGTCACAAACTCTGAGCAGAGTGGCCGCTGCGCGCAGCGAAGCAGCCGCGCAGTCGAAGGACCCCTGAGGGGCGCTCTCTCGCCGCATAGTTTTTCTAGCGGGACAGTACCTCCACCGGCGACCGTTGAAGCTTATAGGGGTCTTTCGACTCCACGAACCCATTCGCTCGCGAATGGGTTGGCTCCGACAGGATGACAGTTTTCCGCAACCGGTTCAGCATGCCGCGCAGGGCCCGGCGTTTCAACATCTGTTAGACTCAATAACGGTCAATCCACAGCTTTCATCTCACAGAAGGAACGTTCGTGCGCGCAGAAACTCGTCATCGACTTAAAGAAGATAAGTTCAGCCGGGCCACCATCGGGGCTGCGGAAGCCACCGTCCATTGGTCGGAGGAGCACAAGTCAAGGCTCATCATTGGAGCTGTGGTTGTGGCCGTAGTGTTGGCCGCCACGATTGGCGGCTGGTACTACCTGAACCAGCAGGACCAGAAAGCCAGCATGCTGTTGAACCAGGCAGTGCGTACCATGGACACGCAGCTGCGGCCGGCGGGCGCTCCCGCCGAGCCCGATATTCCCAGCTTCTCCTCCGCCAAGGAACGCACCACCGCAGCACACAAGCAGCTCCAGGCGACTGTGGACCAGTATCCGCACACCCGAACCGCTGAATTTGCCCGCTATTTTCTGGGACTCACTTCTTCCCAACTGGGTGACAACGCCGCCGCCGAGGTGGATCTGAAAGCAGTTGCCTCGACACACAACGAAGACCTCGCCGCCCTCGCTAAGCTGGCGCTGGCCGCGGTTTACCGTGATAGGAACCGCACCAAGGACGCGATTGACCTCTACAACCAGCTGATCGCGAAGCCGACGCGCAGCGTGGGTAAGGCCATGGCGCAGATGGAACTGGCGGACAGCTACGCGTCCACCCAGCAGCCGGCCGATGCCAAGCGCGTCTACGAGCAGATCCAGAAGGAAAATCCCGCCAGCGAAGTGGCGCAACTCGCGACTCAGAAACTGCAACAGCTGAAGTAGCCGACGTCAGACTTCGGACCCAGGTCAAAACCCTACTCTTTTGTTCTGGTGAAAAGCTTTTTCCAATCCTGTGGCGGGGTGGGGTTGGTCAGGGCTGGTTTCAGATTTACGCCTACGTGCTCTTTGCGGCCCATCCCGATTAAGGAAGTTGTGAGGCCAGGCGCGGAGCGCGAGAACTGAATGGCGTTGTCCGCATCGGTCTTCATTCCCAAAACCTTACCGACGAAATCGGGCAGACCCTGCGTGAGCCTCGCCTGGTAGAGCGTGGCGCTGCCCATGACCGCGATTCCGAGGCGCGCCGCGGCTGAGAGCAACGACATCTTCTCTTTCCCAAATCGCTGGTTAACCAGCCCATAGGCCTCGGGCATCGCCAGATTGAAGGGAAGCTGGATGAAGCGGAAACGGTGATGCTCTCCCGCGACTTCATGCGCGATTTTCGCCAGCTCAAAAAGATCCATGTAGTCGCGTGAGCTGTCGGCCACGCGAAAGGCACTCCAGGTCGCAACTCCGTAGTATCGAAGCCTGCCCGCTTTCACCAGCTTTTCGAGAAGCGTAAAGGCGTCTTTCAGGCGCTGGTGAAAAACCTCGCGCGTAACATCCGCCAACTGCGATTCCGGGTTATGGATGTAGAAGAGATCAATGGTTTCGAGACCCAGGTTACGCCGCGAGCGCTCGATTTGATTTTCGAGATACGCCGGGGACATGCAGTGCATTCCGCCCGCCAGCGCCGTCGGATCGAGAACACCCGTCTCGACATACTCGCGATGGAAATAGGCGCGCGGGTCCGGCGGCGGATTCCCGTCAAAAGAGAGATAGCCAGCCTTGGTGCAGACCAGCACTTCGTCGCGATGCAGTTCTCCGGACTCGATCATCTGCTTGAGCACGACGCCAATATTGCGCTCCGAGCGTTGATGACGATAGTTGATCGCGGTATCAAGAACGTTGATTCCCGATCGCAGGGCAGCCTCGATGGACGCCATATAGAACCGATCGGCGGCATCGCCTGGATCGCCGAGATACGTCCCCAGACCGATGGATGAAAGCCAAAGCTGGTTCACTCCCGGCACATGCTCCGCCTGGCGAAAGTGGCCGGCGTCGCGCAGATTTGCGAAGCGGTCGCGGTAGCGGGCGGTGCCGGCGGCAGTGGTGTATCCGGAAAGCATCGGGGAATAGTTTACTGCTGTGGGCGATCGCCGATTCCAAAAAGCCATCTCGCGCAGCCGATGCAGCGATCCGAAGATCGCGCCATGTGGATGGTCTCGCCATTTCGCTCTGGGAGCTGGCTTCCTGGTCGATCGAGAACGGATTCGAAGCTACGGAACCGTCGAGAGCTCAGGGAAGCAACTCATTGAAGGCGTCACGATCAAACCCATTACGCCAGAAATCGCGACGCTGGCAGCGCAGTTTCCCGATGACTACGCACGCGATCCAACTGACCGGCTGCATCGGAGCAACCCTGCGAGAGCGAAAGGCCTGGCGCTGGTCACCGGAGACGAAGGCATCCGTAAGTCCCCACTGCTGATGACGATCTGGTGAGCCTGGTTTGCACGTGGGTGCGAGTGTCCCGTTCGTATGGCGGAGGCACAGGCTTCGAGGATCAAAGTCAAAGGCGGCGGGCGAGGGCGCCCGCCGCACACCTGCCTGCCGCTTCCTTGACACCATTTCTCACGGCCTTTATTCTTTATGTTACTTCCTGGAGAACCTGCTCTTCAGTGCGTGCTTCCGCGGGTTTCGCGGTACGATTCAGCAGCGCGGGGGGTGCCTGATGTTCATCGAAATCCACGAACTTGAGCTGCATCCTATTGATTTCGAAGCGGAGATTCGCCCAGGTGTGCTCGACCTGGGCGAGGACTTGCGGCAGGTCGAAGTGCTGCACACTGCCGGGCGCGCTCAGTTGGTCGAAGAGCAGCACGGCAAGCATAAGATAGTAAAAGATATACGACTAGCCGGGAGTCTCGAGACCCGGGTCGAGCTAGATTGTGCCCGCTGCCTTGAACCGGTGTTGCAGGACGTGCGGCACAACTTTGACTTGCTGTATCGCCCGCAAGGGGCTGACGCGGGACGGGAAGAGCTTTCCGTGACCAGCGCGGAGGCCGAGGTCAGTTACTATCAGGGTGAGGGATTGCAGCTGGAAGATGTATTGCGGGAACAGGTCATCTTGGCTCTTCCTTTGAGAGCGATTTGCCGCGATGATTGCAAGGGTCTTTGCCCGCATTGCGGCACGAACCTGAATGTGGAGCAGTGCGCTTGCGCCGGACCGCTCGAGGATCCCCGCTGGTCGGCTCTGAAAGATATTCGCGGCAAGCTGGAGCACTGATCTGATAGAAACTGATCCGGTAGCACCAGATATCTGTAAATCAAGATCGAAGAAAACCGAGGAAACGAATGCCTAATCCAAAACGGCGACACTCGAAACGGCGCACCAGTATCCGTCGCTCGCACGACGCACTCAAAAGCCACTCGCTCTCCGAGTGCCCCAACTGTCACGAGCGCAAGATGCCGCACCGCGCCTGTCCGAAGTGCGGACACTACAAGGGCCGCGAAGTTCTGGACGTTAAAGAAGCCAGCTAGCCTGAACTCTCCATGCCAAGCGTCATAGCGTTGGACGCGATGGGCTCGGACCGGGCGCCAAAACCTGAGATCGAAGGCGCGATTCAGGCAGCCCGGCACCATGGCGTTCATGTCCTCCTAGTCGGAAACGAAGACGAGTTGCGAGCCGAGCTGGCTGGCCACCCTGCCGCCGCGGGACTGCCTATCGAAGTCGTCCACGCCAGTGAAGTCATCACCATGGATGACAAGGCGGTCCAGGCGGTCCGCTCCAAGCGTGATTCTTCCATTCATGTCAGCGCAAGGCTGGTGCGCGAAGGTCGGGCTGCCGGCTTCGTGACCGCGGGCAATACGGGGGCGGCGATGGCCACGGCGAAAATGGTATTCGGGTCGATACCGGGAGTGGATCGTCCCGCGCTGGCCGCGGTTTTTCCCACCGCCGTAAGCACGGTGGCCATCCTGCTCGACGTCGGCGCCAACGTCGATTGCAAGCCTGAAAACCTGGAACAGTTCGCGGTCATGGGCGAAATCTATTTTCGCAGCATGTTCGGCACGCGGCGTCCTCGCGTGGGTTTGCTCTCGATCGGAGAAGAAGAAAGCAAGGGCAACGAGCTGACGCGCGAGGCTTTCCAACTGCTCAAGCAGTTGCCACTGAATTTTATCGGTAACGTGGAAGGGCGCGACATCTACAGCGGCAAGGTTGACGTAATCGTGGCTGACGGATTCGTAGGCAATGTGGCGCTGAAAACATCGGAAGGCGTGGCCCACCTGGTGCGCGCCACGTTAAAAGAAAGTTTGAAGGCTACGATCACACGCCAGGTGGGATATCTGCTCTCCCGCAGCGCCTTCGCCGATTTCAAAAAGCGCCTCGACCATACCGAGTACGGCGGAGCGCCTCTGCTCGGCGTGCGCGGCGTGTGTTTCATCACTCACGGATCGTCGAACACGAACGCAATCAAGAACGCGCTGCGCGTGTCCGCTGAATTTGCCGAGCGCAATATCAACAACAAGATCGCGAAGGAAGTGGCCGGGCTAAGACCTGCGAGCCTGAGCACCTAGCACCATCCACGTAGGCCCAGATGTCCTCATCCGGGCGGGCGAGCGAAGCTCGCCCGGGGTTGAGTCGTTCGAGTGGTTAGCCGAACTTCGCTCGGCTGGGCAGGGGACCTGCCCGCAAACAAAACATTTATGACCACAGCGCAATCGATTGCCTTGCTCTTTCCCGGCCAGGGTTCTCAGGCCGTCGGGATGGGCAAAGAGCTGGCAGAACAATATCCCGTTGCCCGGCAGACCTTCGAAGAAGCCGATGAAGCCCTCGGCTACAAACTCTCACAACTGTGCTTCGAAGGTCCGGAAGAAAAACTGCGGCTGACGGAAATCACGCAGCCCGCAATCTTGACCGCGTCAGTCGCTGCCTTGCGAGTCCTGCGCGAAAAAAGCGTGAGCCCGAGCTTCGTTGCCGGACACAGTCTGGGCGAATATTCAGCGCATGTCGCCGCGGCCACCATCGGGTTTCCGGATGCCGTGCGCACCGTGCGCAACCGCGGAAAATATATGCAGGAGGCCGTTCCCGTGGGGGTCGGTGCTATGGCCGCCATCCTGGGAATGGATCTGGAAAAGGTGACAGCCGTATGCAGCGACGCGGCCCAAGGCGAGGTCTGCGAACCCGCAAACCTCAATTCGGCGGAACAAATCGTAATCTCCGGTCACGCTGCGGCGGTCGAGCGCGCCACCAAGCTCGCCAGCGAACGTGGCGCAAAACGAGCCATCATGCTGTCGGTAAGCGCGCCTTTCCACTGTTCGCTAATGAAGCCTGCCCAGGACAGGCTGGCTGCGAATTTGCAATCCTTGGGATTCCAGAAGCCCGGGGTTCCGATCGTGTGCAACGTTGATGCAGAGTTAATCGAAGACGCCGACCGTTCGCGCGATGCGCTGGTTCGGCAAGTGACACGCGCCGTGAAATGGGAGCCGTCAATGCGGCTACTGATCACGAAGGGAGTCCAGCTGTTCGTGGAAGTCGGACCGGGGAGAGTGCTGTGCGGTCTGATGCGGCAGATCGATCGTTCAAAAGCCTGTGCGAACGTGGCCGATGAAGCGTCTCTGACGAAGACTCTGGAGCAGCTCATTGCGCAGCGAGTCTAGGCAGGTCAACGAAACAGGAGTTCGCAGGGCGGCGGGCTCAGCGTCTTGTCGGATTTCTCCACCCACAATTGGGCATGCTCGGCGCGCTGGTTGACGATCACGTCCACGACAACACCGCTGGCGCCACTCGAACAGGTGCTCGAGCCGTTCACTTTGTAGTTTCTGATGAGGCCCCACTGTCCGCCGGGACCCCAATCCTGGATGAACTGGTTCAAGGGATACTTGGAATATTTATCAGGGTGCGCCTTCCACTGCGGGTCGGCATAATAAATTCCATAAGCTGTTTCGTAGTCTTTGCTCTGGAGCGCAGCGAAGAATTTGTCGACCACTCGCTCTTCTGACCAGTAACGATTCATCCACGCCACGGCTGCCAGAACCAGGATGACGATTACGGCAACGAGAATTCGGATCTTGCGCCGGCGCGCCGGGGCTGGGTCGTAGGGGGTGGCATCCAACAAGGTCATGGTTGTCTAAGCATAATAGACTTCGCGACGCAGGTAAAAGTTCCCTGGTCCGTGTGGCGCTTGGCGCTCTCGCCCGCGAGACTCAACCTCAAGGTCAAAGGCCGCGGGCGGGGGCGGCCGCGCCACACATTCTCTTACAAGGTGCGTTTGAACAGAGGCGTCGCGATGCTTAGCGCAACCACCGCGAACAGGGAAAGATAAATGATGTCCGGCACGATGGCGGACAATCCCGCTTCTTTCAGCAGCAGGGTCTTGAAACCGTGGACCGCAAAGGTGAATGGATCTACTTTGGCGATGCCGCGCAGCCACCATGGAAATGCCTGGATGGGATAGACCGCGCCGCTGGGAAAAAACAGCAGCGTATTCAAGATGCCGAAGATGGCTCTCGGCACCAGCGGGTCATCCACGCGGACCACCAGCAGAAACATCATCGTGTTCAAAGCCGCCGCCGTCAGCACGATCATCAGAAGCAGGCCCAGCGCGGTCGAGAAGCTGAACAGCGTGCCCTACTCCGGCCAGCAAACAACCCACTACCGTGATGACCACTCCTACCATCACCGCTTTCACCACGCTGGCTGCGTTCAGACCCAGAACGAGTTCTGCTTTGGTGATGGGAGTCACCAGGTAGCCTTCATGCACGCCGCGGGCCTTGTCGTCGATGTAGAGCATGCCGCCGCCGATCATGACGGACATGAATATGGCCAGCGTGATCGATCCCGGCAACAGAAATTTCATGTACTCGATGTAGGGATAGAGTTCGACGATCTGAAGGACAGTTTTCTGCAAAAGACGCGGCTCGACCGTGGGGTTGTTCAGCGCACCCGTGATCTGGGAGAGCTCGTCCTCGAGTGCTGCGCTCATGAAGTTGTCGCTGTTGTCCACCACCAGGGCGATTTGCGGTTGGTCCTGCTCATAGACCTGGCGGGAATATTGGGGAGGGATAATGACCGCGCCCTCCAGTTTTCCGTTGCGCACATCTTCCATCGCCTGTTTGGGATCGGTGTAATAGATGGGCTCGAAGGTGCGCATGTTGGCGCGGACCGAATCGAAGGCCTCGCGAATTTTCAGCGCCTGGGTGCCGCCATCCTGATCGACCAGTCCCAGACGCGCATCGCGTATCTTCCCGCCGAAGGCATTTCCCAGCACGATGAGCTGCACCAGCGGGAAGATCATCGAAACAAACATCAGTGCCGGAGAGCGGAAAAATTTCCGCATTTCGCGTTCGACAATCGCCAACATCCGGTTCATGGCTGCATTCCTGGTCTGGGCGGCATGACGAAGCTGTGCGCTTTCACCAGTTCGTCGCGCAGCTGCCGTCCCGTGTAGTGGACGAAAACGTCGTCCAGGCTGGTGTTCTGCACGGAGAGCGATTTCACCGTGACTCCGGCGTGCACCGCGGTTTCCACCAGTTCGGTGGTGGTCCGCGATCCGTCGCCGGTCAGCACGCGGTACATGCCCGCCCCCTCGTGCTGCACCGACGTGACGCCATTCAGTTCGTGCAAAGTCTTCTCCCAGTCCGCGGGAGCGTTTTCGAATTGCGCTTCAATCACGTTGGAGCCCGGCACGCTGGCCTTCAGCGCGGGCGGCGTGTCGAGCGCGACCAGCTTGCCGTGGTCCACGATGGCGATGCGATCGCACAGGCGGTCGGCTTCGTCCATGTAGTGCGTGGTGATCAGAATGGTGAGCTGGCGGTGCGATTTGATGTTGGTGAGCATTTCCCACACCGCCACGCGGGACACGGGATCGAGTCCGGTGGTCGGTTCATCCAGGAAAAATATTCGCGGACTGTGCACCAGGCCGCGCGCAATTTCCAGTCGCCGCCGCATGCCGCCGGAGAGCGTCTTGGTTTGCGCCCCGCGCCACTTGGTCAGGTCTACCAGTTCCAGCAATTCGTCGATGGCGGCCTTTCGCTTTTGAGCGGGCACGTCGTAGAGCTTGGCGTAGATGTTCAGGTTCTCTTCGATGGTCAGGTCGAGGTCGCTGGTCAGCGCCTGCGGAATTACGCCGATGGTGCGGCGAACGCCGTCGGGATCCTTGCGTCACGTCGTGTCCGCCAACGCGGGCCGCTCCGGCGGTGATCGGGATGAGCGTGGTCATCATGCGGATCAGCGTGGATTTCCCCGCTCCGTTCGGGCCCAGCAGCCCGAAGATTTCTTCCTCCTTCACGTTGAAGGAGACGTCATTGACGGCAGTGAAGTCGCCATACTTCTTGACGATATGGTCCACTTCAATGGCATTGCCCGGATTGATCGGCTTGGCGCGCCCATCCGTCGCGGGCTCGCGTGCGCCGGATGCGCCATTCGGTTTGAAGTCAGCAACCATGATTTGCACTCACTGTCTGTTTCTCCACGCCTGCGCCGGTGTTGGCGGCGGTCGCCTTGAGTTGGTCCGGCGAAACCAGAACCTCGGCCGTCATGCCGGGCACGTAAGCGCCTTTGGGATTGTCCAGCCGGACCTTGAGCACAATGGTTCTGATGTCGCGCTTGCGCCGGCTTACATCGCGCTGGGTGGCGAAATCAGCCTCGGGAGCCTTGAAGAACACTTTGCCGGAGGTGACGGTGCCGCCGGGCAGGCGAATGCGCAGCGTGTCTCCCAGGCCGATGTGGTCGGACTCAGTTTCCGGAATCGCGGCACGCACCCAGGTGTCGCTCAAATCCACCAGGGTGACAATGGGCTGGCCCGCGGTGAGGACTTCGCCTTCGCGGGCGGCGCGCACCGACACGGTGCCATTCACGGGCGCGTAAATCTTGGTGTAGCCCAGGCGAACTTCAGCTTCCTTGAGCTGGGCCTCGGCGTTGGCCAGTTGCCCGCGCGTCGATTGCACCGTGCTGGCAGCCGCATGGGCCTGGTTGAGTGTTGGCAAGAGCCGTGTTCAGATCGGCGGCGGCCGCGCTGACCTGATCTTTCAGAGACTGCACCGTCGCCACCTGCGCCTTCAGATTGCTTTCCGCCTGCACCCGGTCCTGGTCGGAGGCAACACCCTGTTTCGCCAGTTCGATCATGCGGCGGCTGTCGCTTTCGGTGCGTTGCAGCATGGCTTCGGCCTGCAACAACTGGGCGCGGGCCGATTGCAGTCGCGCCTGCGCATTCACCACATTGCTCGAAGTTGATCCGTGGGTCGCGGCGCTGGTGGCCTGCGTGGCTGAGACCTGCGAACGCAGGCTGTCGATCATGGCAGCGGCCGCGCGGGCTTCGGCTTCCAGTTCCGAGGGATCGAGTATCGCGATCAGATCTCCCTGCTTGACTTGCGTGCCTTCGTCCACCAGCAGCTTGGCAATGCGGCCCTGCATCTGCGGGCTGACGATGATCTGATTGGAATCCACGGTGCCGATCAGCACCAGGTCGCTGGAGCGCGGCGTCGAAACAAAATAGTAGGCCGTCGACGCGGCCAGTATGACCGCGAGAACGATCAGAAATTTGTTGCGCGCGTTCACTTTCGTTCTCCTTTGGAATTCGCTTCCTGAGTGAACAGCGCCGCCGAAATGAAATCCAGCACCGCGGCGCGGCGGGCGGCCACCAATTCCGGCGCCAGGGGATCGATCCCTTTGACCATGCGCAGAACCGGGCGCGTTGATGAAATGAAAGACGATGATGGCAATCATGGACGGCACAAAGTGCACGGGATCGACGGGACGGAAGTCTCCCGCCGTCTGGCCTTCCTCGATGACGGCTGCAACTTTGCCGAACAGCGGGAGGAAGTATTGCTTCGCAATGCGCTGCAGATGTGGCGGCTTTGCCGCGAGCCGCACGCATCATTTCGCTCTGCGCGATTCTGGGATAAAGGGGATGGCTGGCGATGTAGTCGAAGTGCGCACCCACGTAGGCCAGCAATTTCTCCCGCGGCGGCAGATCGCTGAACAACGCCTCTTGAACGCTTTCCTTCAATCCGCCGAAGACCTGGTCGAGCACGGCGCCGTAGAGGGTTTCCTTGTCCTTGAAGTAGTAGTACAGCAGAGCCTTGTTGACTCCGGCAGCGCGCGCGATGGCGTCGGTGCGTGCCCCGGCTACGCCTTCGCGGGAAAATTCACGGACCGCGGCCTGCAGGATGGCGGCCCGGCTTTCTTCGGGCCGTCCGCGGGAGCCCAGGCGCGGTTTGGAAAGAGTGGCTTTCATGTCTGACCTCACATTAATTAACCAGTTAGTTAGATAATACACGGCCAGCAGGCGATGCACAATACATTTTTGCGCCTGTAACAAATACAATCGAAGAGCTTTAGATCACCCGAGGAGGACCATGAAATACCGGAAACTTGGCCGCACCGGCTTTGAAGTCAGCGAGATGGCGCACGGACTCTGGGGAATGAGCGGATGGAGCGGCTCCGACGACCGCGAATCGCTGGACGCTTTGCAGTTGGCCACCGATCTGGGCTGCAATTTCTTCGACACCGCCTGGGCTTACGGCGAGGGCAAGAGCGATGGCCTGCTGGGCCAGATATTGTCTACCGAATTCCAAGAAGCGTTTGTACGCGGCTTCCAAAATTCCGCCGATGAACCGCAAGTGGCCGGCGCGGTCCTCATACAAGTATCAGGATGTTTTTCCCGCGGACCATGTTTTCAAGCACGCCGACATGATCCGGAAAAAGCTCCGGGTCGACTCGATCGATCTGCTGCAATTTCACGTCTGGGACGATAGCTGGACCGACGAACCGGAATTTCGCAGCACGGTCGAGAAGCTCAAGCGCGATGGAATCATTCGTCACTTCGGCCTCAGCCTCAATCGCTGGGAACCGGAGAATGGCCTCAAGGCTTTGCGCACCGGCCTGGTGGACGTGGTGCAGGTGATCCACAACATTTTCGATCAGGCGCCCGAGGACAAGCTTTTCCCGGTTTGCCAGGAGCTGAATATCGGTGTGATCGCGCGCGTGCCGCTCGATGAAGGCAGCCTGGGCGGGAAGATGACGCTGGAAACGAAGTTTCCCAAGGGCGACTGGCGTGCCATGTACTTCGGACCGAAGAATCTTCCGCCGACCATCGAGAGGGTGGAGAAGTTAAAGACTGTGCTGCCGTCAGGGATGCACGCTGCCGCAGATGGCGCTGCGCTACATTCTCTCTTTCCCGGCGGTGAGCACAATCATTGTTGGGATGAGAAAGCCTGAGCATGTCCGGCAGAACATTGCGGCCAGCGATGCGGGCGGGCTGGATGCGGGGCTGCTGCGTGCGTTGAAGAAGCATCGCTGGGACCGAAAGCCCGAACCCTGGGCGGATTAATTTGGCATGGTGGTGCGGAACGGTCTTTGACGGCGAGCGGTCGAAGGGGCCGCAAAGGTTTGATCCAGAGTTGCATCCAATTAGGATTTCTGCGGCGCTTCGCGCCGCCTGACCGGGTCGGAGACCTGGTCCCACACATTCCAGTCCCACACCATCAGTGATGCCGCTAGCTTGCGCCGCCGGCGATTGATGGCACCAGCAGCACTTCGTCTCCGTCCTGGAACGCGTACTTGTTTCCGCCCAGGAAGCGGATGTCTTCTTCGTTCACGTACACATTCAGGAAGCGGCGAATTTCTCCTGACTCATCCCGCAGATGGGATTTGAGGTCGGGAAATTGCTGGTCGAGCGCGGCAAACAGTTCTCCCAGATTGGCGGCCGAGCACGTGACTTTCGCATTGCCCGCAGTCAGCCGGCGCAGCGCGGTCGGAATTTGAACTGTGATGTTCATCTAGACCTCCACAGCTTCCGGAACTTCTTTCTCGGAGGCGTTCAGCGTTCTCTCCATATACTTTTCGAACTCGGCGACCTTGGGCGCGATCGGCTCTTCGGCTTCGTATTTGCCGGCGAGCGCATCGGTGGTCTTCAATCCGTTGCCGGTGATGCAGAGCACGGTGGTCTCGTCGGGCGAGATGCGTCCCTGGCCGTAGAGCTTGCGCGCGGTGCCGACGGTGACGCCGCCGGCGGTCTCGGTGAAGACTCCTTCGGTCTCCGCCAGCAACTGGATGCACTCCACCAGTTCGGGATCGGAAACATCCTCCGACCAGCCGCCGCTCTGGGTGATGACCTTGATCGCGTAGTGTCCGTCGGCGGGATTGCCGATGGCCAGCGAGCGCGCGATGGTCGACGGCTTCTGCGGATCGATGTCTACGTTGCCGGCTTTCACCGCGGTCGAAATGGGCGAGCAGCCGGTGGCTTGCGCTCCGAAATATTTCACCGGCTTGGCTTCCACCAGTCCCAGTTGGACCAGTTCTTCAAACGCTTTCTTGATTTTTATGATCAGCGATCCGCCCGCCATCGGACACACGACGTTGTCGGGCAGACGCCATCCCAGCTGCTCGGCGATTTCGAAGCCGACCGTCTTCGAGCCTTCCGCATAATAGGGACGCAGGTTCACGTTGACGAAGCCCCAAGTGTCGTTCGTCGGCAATCTGGGAGCACAGGCGATTGACCTGGTCGTAGCTTCCCAGTATGCGTACCAGCTTCGCTCCAAAAACCTGTGTGCCGAGAATTTTTGCGGGCTCGAGGTCGGCAGGAATGAAGATCACGGCCTTGAATCCGTTGCGTGCCGCCTGCGCCGCAACCGAGTTGGCCAGGTTTCCCGTGGACGAGCAGGAGACGGTATCGAATCCAAACTCACGGGCCTGGGCCAAAGCCACTGCGACGACGCGGTCCTTAAAACTCAGGGAGGGCTGACAAACCGCGTCGTTTTTCAAATAGAGGCGCTTCGCGCCCAGCTTTTGAGCCAGACGCGGCGCCTCGAGCAGTGGGGTAAATCCGGCTGGAACCGTGGGCTGATAATTCGCGGGCAGAGGCAACAGATCGCGGTAACGCCACATGCTGGCCGGGCCCTGGGCAATCCGCTCACGGGTAAATGTGGGACGCGCGGCTTCGTAATCGTAGAAAACTTCGAGGGGAGAGAAACAATCGTCGCAGATGGAACGGGGCTGGTTTCCCCAGCTCTTGCCGCATTCCCGACAGCGTAATTCGTATGTCATTGAGCTACTCGCTTCGGAGTAGCCGCGGGACGAGCCGTCTTGAAAAGCGCCCTAAAAGCGAAATCCTCTTTCCCTGTCGAATGGAGGAAAAGAGGAACGAGATGCTGGAAATTCGGCACCCCGAATCTCATGTTCCCCCTGTGTAGGGCGAGAGTTGACACCGGGCGACCAGAAAATGAATTCTGATCCGGTTGTCGTGGCTTCGTAGGGCTCGTCCCTCAGCCACTCTGCATGAAATCCAAGGTCTGCTCCGTAGAGCAAACTTGATGAATGGTAGCGGGGAGACCGGGGGTTCGTCAAGGGGGAGCGTCATTGTCTTGTAGATGCTCCAAGAGTAATGTCACCCCATAACTGCAACGAGACTTTGTCACCCTCGAAGGATGGTGACGATGAGTCAGAGAGAGTTCCAACGGGTGAGAGTGATAGAGAGTGCAGTAGCCGAGCGAGCGCCAGGTGCAGCGGCTCAAACGCCGCCATCAATTCCGGTTCCGTGGCTTGGGTGCAGCACGGGCAATCGCGGACGCTCGCCAGGAGAGGCACTGGCAGAGCTATCGCGGGCCTAAAAACCCAGAAATACAGGGTCTTTCCGCCCGCTCGCACCGGGAACCAGTAACCAGTAAGCGTCTTGACCCGCGGTTGGCGGCAGAGCATAATTGTGCTCTTGCAAGACTATGGTTTTCCGCACGAAAACCGTGTCCCTGCCCCCCGGCAAGAAGTGCTCGCCAAATTCCCGCAACCCCTAGGGAGATTTAGACATGAGCGACGAAACCACCAAGCGAATCGGCGATTACGAGATTCTTAAAGAGTTGGGCGCCGGAGGTATGGGCAAGGTCTACCAGGTTCGCAACGTCATCACCGACCGCATTGAAGCGATGAAGGTCCTGCTGCCTGACCTGGCCACAACGCCTGATCTGACGGCCCGCTTTCTGCGCGAGGTCAAGCTCACGGCCAGCCTAGACCATCCCAATATTTGCGGGCTTCGAACCGCATTCTCGAACGACAACCGGCTGTACATGGTAATGGAGTACGTCGAGGGTACGACGATGGCCACCAAGCTGGATATGGGGCCACTCTCGGTGAACGAAGCGGTCAAGTACATCGGCCAGGTGCTAAGTGCGGTCAGCTACGCGCACCAGCGTCACATCATTCACCGCGACATCAAGCCGGCGAACATGATGTTGACGACGCAAGGCGTCATTAAGCTGATGGATTTCGGTATTGCACGGTCCGGTGACGAGCGCGGTCTGACCATGACCGGCACCACCCTGGGTTCGATCGGCTACATGTCGCCCGAACAGGTGCGGGGCGATCCCGTGGACGCGCGCTCCGACTTGTACTCGGTCGGCATCGTGCTCTACGAATTCGTGACTGGCCGCAGACCTTTCCTGGCGAACAGTGAGTACTCGATCATGGCGGCGCACCTGAACCAGGCTCCCAAGCCGCCACTCGAACTGAATCCCGGGCTGCCGGCGGCGTTGAACGAAATTATTCTCATGGCGATTGCCAAAGATCCGGCAAAACGCTTCCAGGCGGCCGAAGCCTTCGCCAACGCTTTAACCACCGTGCCTGCGTCCTCGGCAGTCGCGCCCACCGTCCCGCGGACTCCGCTGGCGGGGCCTACAGGCGGCAACACCGAGCGGCCTGCCGGCTTCTGGGAGGCTTCGCCGACTCTGGAGAGGCCGAGCGCGCCGCGCACTCCGGTTCCGTCGGCACCAACGATGGCGACTACGGTGCCGGTAGCAACTCCCTTGCCGCCCACAACGCCGATGGCATCGTCTACCCCGATGTCCGCGACGGCTACGATGCCAGCCACAACTCCGACATCCACTGCTTCCACTGCAACGGTTGGGCAGCCAGGGACACCGGCACCGGTCGCCTCCGCACCAACGATTCCAGTCCCGATGCCGCCTCCGCAGGCCAGCAGTCATCGAGGCCTGTATATGACGCTGGGAGCCCTAGTTGTACTCGCCGGTCTCGTGGTCGCTGGGATTTATGTTCCGCGGATCAGCAAGACGAATGCAAAGGCTCCAGACGCCTCTGGAATGGCGGGCCCGGATACCACGTCGCAGCCCCCGGTTCAGACTCAACTGCCGGCTGCTGGCGTAACCAGTCCGAGTTCACAGCCGGGCGCCCCGGTTGCCACGACCGCGTCGGTGGACACTTCGGCTCCGACGCCGGCGCCGCAAGCTCCAGCAGCGGCGACTTCAGCTCCCAGGGAAATGAGCCCGGCCCAGCCAAGTCATTCCCGGGGCAAGAAGATGACCGCCCAGAACAACGGAATGGCCAGCGATACTGCAATGCCTCCGCAGGGCGATAGCGGAATGGCCGCACCAGCCGCAAACGATTCGGCGAGCTTCGACGAAATGGAGACTGAGCTTGACCAGCTTTCCAACCGCGCCGCCGCCGTAAACAGCAGTCTGGATCACCTGCAGCAACAGCAAAGCGCCGCGGGCTTCGGACTTCGCGGCGACATGGTGACGAAACAGGCCAGCATGAAAGCGAACCTATTCAAAGCGGAAGAAGCGATGCAGCACCATGACGCAGCCAGGGCCAAGAAATTCCTGGATCTCACGGGGCGCGATGTGGATGTGTTGGAAAAGTTTCTCGGACACTAGCAAGCAGTTTCCGGTTTCTGGCTGCCAGAGCAGGTTTCTAGTTTCTGGTTTCGAGTTCGGGAGCCAGAAACCGGACCTAGAAACTGCTCTTTTCACTTACTGTATTGATTTCTCTTCTTCTCCTCGTGCCGTTCCTGCCCTAAGCGGATCAGGCGTTCGATCAGTTCCGGATAAGCCAGCCCCGATGCCGCCCACAGCTTGGGATACATGCTGATCGCGGTGAATCCCGGCATGGTGTTGATCTCGTTGAGATAAATCTTCCGGTTTTTTGGATCCATCAGGAAATCTACCCGCGCCAAGCCCGAACAATCCACCGCCTTAAATGCACTGATGGCCAGTTGCTGTATCTTTTTGCTTTCGGCTTTGCTCAGCTTGGCAGGAATGATCAACTGCGAGCCTTCGTCGAGATACTTGGCCGTGTAGTCGTAGAATTCTTTCCCTGGAACGATCTCGCCAGCTACGGAAGCTGCGGGCTTGTCGTTGCCCAGCACTGAGCATTCAATTTCGCGGGCTTTGTGCTTTTTGCCGCCGACGCCTTCTTCGATCACAATCTTGCGGTCAAACTTGGCGGCCTCTTCCATCGCAGGGGCAAGTTCCTTGCGTTCCCGTGCCTTCGAGATTCCGACCGACGATCCCAGATTGGCGGGCTTCACGAATACCGGGTACTTCAGTTTGCTTTCCACCAGCTTCTGGACCTTCTTGGGCGCGCTTTCCCAGTCGCTGCGCAGCACCGTCACGTGCTTAACGATGGGTAGTCCGGCGGCCTTGAACAAAGATTTCATGACGTCCTTGTCCATACCGGCGGCGGAACCCAGAACGCCAGCACCCACATATGCAATATCCGCCAGTTCGAGCAATCCCTGGATGGTTCCGTCTTCGCCGAAGGTCCCGTGCAGCACGGGGAAAATGATGTCGACGTTAATCGCACGGTCGCTGGCGCGGCGGGTCAGAGCCTCGGACTGAAAAGGCGCCAGAGATCCGCCCGGGTGCGGTTCGGGTGGAACGAGGACAGCTCGGCCGGTGGCCAGAACCGCGGCACCGGGCGTGGCGTCGGGGTCTCCGGCCCTCAGATGGGACTGAACAGACTCCGCCTTTCCCTGCAGCAGTAGTTCCGCATCGCCCGCGGTCAGCCACCGGCCTTCTTTGGTGATGCCGATGGGAACCAGTTCAAACTTGCTCTTGTCAATGGCACTAACAACGGATGCGGCCGAGAGCAACGATACTTCGTGCTCTCCGCTCCGCCCACCAAAAAGGATGCCAACCCGTAGTTTCTTCATAGTGTTTATAGGCTTGCGAAGACCTCCCCATTCTTGCACAATGTCATACTGGCTGGGTTGTCAAGGGCTGTACCCAAGATAGCCTCGGCGACCAGACCGAAAAAGAAGGGTCTTGTCTTGATTTCGCTCCGGGGGAAAAAAATCACTATGCGAAGGACAATCGGTTTCGTGGCGCTGTTGTGTCTTCTCTTGACCAGCTTGGGCATTGCCCAGAAGAAACCAAAAGCCGCGGCCGCGGCCGCGCCGCCACCAGCTCCGGCGCCGGAACCTGCACCAGTGGCTGCGCCAGCGCCCCCGCCTGCCGTAGCAGCTGCACCCGCGGCCCCGCGCAAGAAGCGCGTGGCAGTTATTGATTTCGACTACGCCACTGTGCACAGCGGCATATCAGCGCTCTTTGGCCAGGACGTGGACGTAGGCAAAGGAATTACCGACCTGCTGGTGACTTTTCTGGTCAAAGACGGCACCTACTCGGTGATCGAGCGCAAGGCCCTGGACAAGATCATGCAGGAGCAGAACTTTTCCAACAGCGATCGCGCCAATCCCACCTCGGCGGCCAAGCTGGGAAAACTTCTGGGCGTGGACGCCATCATCGTGGGAAGCATCACGCAATTCGGCAACGAGACGAAAAATACGAACGTCGGCGGGGCGGCCGGCGGTTTTGTGCCCTTTGGTCTGGGGAATGTGGGACACAAGAAGTCCAAGGCGATCGTGGCCATTACAGCGCGCCTGGTGGATGTAGATACCGGCGAGATTGTAGGCGTTGCCGAAGGCAAGGGTGAATCGCAGCGCGAAAGCACCACATTGCTAGGGGCCGGGGCAGGCTCAAAGGGATTCGGCGCGGGCAACGCCGATTTCACCAGCAGCGACTTCCAGAACACGATACTCGGGGAAGCGGTAAAGGCAGCCGTGCAGCAGACCAGCACTGAGGTGATCGCTGACAAAGACAAGTTAGTGACGCGCACCGTCATGGTTGACGGACTCGTCGCCGCAGTGGACTCGGGACAGATCGTCCTGAATGTCGGCTCGAAAGCAGGGGTAAAGGTGGGCGACCAGTTGTCAGTCGAGCGGGTGTCGAAGGAAATCAAGGATCCGTCAACCGGAAAAGTGATCCGCCGCATGGCCAGTCAAATTGGCATCATTCGCGTGACCGATGTTGACGACATCTCGGCGGTTGCCACCGCAGTTACAGGAAGCGGCTTCAAGACCGGCGACGTGGTAAAGACAGTCACACAATAAGGCGCTCGCGCAGATTTGCCGGTGAGCCCTCCAGCGACGAGCCGTTCACCGCCAACCGCATGCCGCCCAGGGCGCAAGCTCTGGGCGGAAGTAGCACTTCGAACAGCACCCTCCCATCCGATCAGGGCCGAATTCTTCCGTTCGCACGAACCGGCCGCAACAAATGGGCGCGACCGCCTGTGAAAGCCTGCGCTGCGCGAAATGCCGATCTTTAGTGCTTTCCTATTATTGATAGATCGTTTCTTCAGAGCTACCTTGTCGGGCAACGTCGTGCGAACAATCGGTCGAGTAACACTGCAACCGACCTCCAAAGCTTCCCGAGATTCGCGGACGTTTCCCTGGTGCACACTTTTCTGGAGAGATGAGTCCATGCAAAAACGTTTGCTGCTGCTGGTTCTGGGGTTTTTCGCGCTATCCGCCTTCGGTCAAAGCAACTATGCGGTCGTGACAGGTACGGTTACGGATCCACAGCATCTGCCGGTTGTGGGAGCCGCGATCCAACTGACCGCCGCCAGCACCGGCGCAATACGCCACGTCCTCACGGACCAGCGTGGCCTATTCGAAGCCTCAGCCCTCTTGCCGGATGATTACGAACTTACAACCGAAGCATCCGGGTTCGCGCCGGACAAGCAATCGGTTCGGCTCGAGGTTGGCCAGAAACTCACGGTTGCAGTCAGCCTGACTCTGGGTTCCGTCAAGCAAGGGGTCAACGTCAGCGCCACGAATGAAGTGTTGCACACCAGGGATGCCAGCGTGGGAGAGGTCATCGAGCCTCAGTCCATTCGCGAGTTGCCGCTCAACGGACGAATGCTGATCGATCTGGTGCTCACCGTACCCGGCGCCCACGTAGGTTTTGGCGCACAAACCGGTTCGACAAATCCTCTCTACTGGCGTCCGGGGCAGCGCTCCGCGGTCGTCATTGGCGGCAGTCGCCCCAATGCGAACTTTTTCCTGCTGGACGGGGCGACCAACACGGATCCAACCTTCAACACCCAGAACCTCAGCCCGTCGCCCGACGCGGTGAAAGAATTCCAGGTGCAGACCAGCAGCTACACGGCGGACATGGGAGGAGCGGGCGGCGGTCAGATCAACATTGTTACGCACTCGGGTTCCAGCCAGTATCACGGGACGGTTTACGAGTTTCTTCGTAACGGAGCGATGGACGCGAGCACCTTTGGCTCCATGGGAAACAATCATCTTGTGCAGAACAATTTCGGAGCGTCCTTCGGCGGACCGCTCGTCGGGAAAAAGACGTTCTTTTTCCTGAACTACGAAGGTCTCCGTTTGTCACAAGCGGACGCGCAAGTTCTGACCGTGCCTACCCCAGATGAGATCCAGGGCGACTTCAGTATGAGCGGCATCAATATCTACGATCCCACAACTGCGGTTGCCAATCCGAACTTTAATCCGACCAAGCCAACCGGACCGGCAAATTTTCCCTACACCCGCTCTCAGTTTCCCAACAATCAAATCCCGTCGAACAGAATGAATCCACTTCTGACCGCTTTCCTGCTCAAATACGTGCCCCAACCAAACATGATGATGATGGCGGGGGCACCGGATTCGAACAATTACCTCGATGTACGCAACGAAACCCACATACAAGACCAGGGCACAGTTCGCGTGGACCACAATTTCGCGAACGACGACACTATTTTTGGACAGGTACAGTATCGGCACGGAAAATGGGTTTTCGCCGAGCAGCGGGGTGACGGCCACGACGGAAGATCTTCCGGGATTCGGAGCAAACTTCGATAATCGTTCGCAGCAGGCGGTGATCTCCTGGAACCACATCTTCGCCCCCAACAAGGTCAATACCGGGTCGTTTGCGGTTTCGCGTTTGTCGATGGACCGCACATCGCAAAACGATGGAGTGAATGACATCGTTGGCGCGCTGGGCATTCAGGGCGTGGGATTCGGTGGCCCGAACGCGTGGGGGGCTCCCTGGTTCGCCGCGCAGGGCTACACCGGAATCGGAGACACCTTTGCCGCTACGCCGATGCATGCCTGGGACACGATGTACGAATTCCGGGACAGCTTCGCATGGCAGCGGGGACGTCATGGAATCAAGTTGGGCGGCGATTTCCATTGGTACACGTGGCCGATGTGGGGATTCTTCCAGAACCGCGGCTACTATCAATACACCAACGGCTACACCACTGAATTTGGATTTAATGATGGCAGCGGTTCCGGGTTCGCCAGCATGCTTTTGAGTCTGCCGGCGGTCAAGCAGCGCCAGGCCGGCATCCCGCAAATGAATTTGCGCAATTGGGGCACGCGATGCGTTCATCGAAGATAGCTGGCAGGTTACGCCAACGACTACGCTGAACCTCGGCTTACGGTACGAATACTCAAACCCGCTCTACGACAAGGACAATACCAACACCAACCTGATTTTCAAGAATGGCGTGCCTTCGGTGTTCGTCGGTGGCCAGAACGGATACCCGCAAGGGCTGATGTATGCGAACCAGCACAACTTTGCGCCTCGTATCGGAATCGCCAAGAACCTTCCCAATCGCGGCCTCGTGCTCCATGCCTCTTACGGCATCTTCTTCACGCCGGTGGACCAGAACACCTGGTGCAACCAGCGGCACAATGTACCGTATGTATTTCCAGAAACGCAGCAGGCGGACAATTTCACTCCTCCGGCGGCGCTCTTTACGACTGGGATGAATTTTGGCACTCCGGTCCTGGGTACGGGTCCGCTACCGGCTACGACGGTGAGCTTTACGGCATTCGATCCGCATGCCCCTGCGCAATACGTTCAGCAGTGGAATGGTTCGGTGCAAAAGAGCCTGGGGAAAGACACGTCCGTCGAAATCGGATATCTCGGCTCCCGCGGCTTTCACCTGCAAAGAGCGCACTTGATCAATAACACGCTTCCTGGACCCGGCCCTCTGGGACCCCGACGTCCGTTCAAGACGCTGACCTTTGTCCCCGGGACCGAATTGCCGCCGGGCAGCACCGACCGCCGTTATCCAGAGCCAGACTTTTCCTGTCAGCACGATCAACCTTTTGGAAAACACGGCGCAAAGCTGGTACGACGCCGGCTACGTTAATGTGCGACGCCGCTATTCGCACGGGTTGAGCTTTCTGGCGAACTATACCTATGCCAAGAACCTGACCAACGCGCCGGACTTCCGCTCGCCCATGGACGAAGCGTCCATTCCGCAAAACAACCTGAACCTCAACGCCGAAAAAGGACCGGGTTGTGATGTGCGCCATCGCTTCGCGCTCAGCAGCGTCTTCGACATTCCAGCAGTTCGCGGAACAGAATGGGCGCGGCTAGTCACGCAGAATTGGCATTTCTCGACCATCTACCAGGTTCAATCCGGAATGCCGTTTACCATCTCCGTGTTCGGCGACACGGCGAATTCCGGAACAGTCCTGGGAGAGAACCCGATTCGTGCGAATGTTACCGGACCAACCGGTATTTGGCCCCGGTACGCACACGGCGGCGGAGTGGTTCAACCCTGCGGCTTTCGCTACGCCCCCGGCCTTTACCTACGGCAATGTGGGCCGGAATTCTGTCTACGGTCCACCGCAGCAAAGCCTGGACCTCGCCCTTGGCGCGTTCGTTTAGTATCACCGAGAGAGCCAGGCTCCAGTTCCGCGCCGAAGCCTTCAACGCGCTGAACAAGACCAACTTAGGGACCCCGAACCGCTTCGTCAATACTCCGCAGTTCGGGACGATAACGATGGCAATGACGCCGGGACGCGAACTTCAGGTCAGCGCAAGACTTTCATTCTAAAGAAGCGGGGAGGATCGTCCCGATATCGTCGACACTTCTGGTCTTCCGAATGAGCGGCGCCGGCAATATAATTGAGTCGTTGCCTTGGAACGGGCAAAGCATTTAAGGAGTGGCGGCTATGGCAGTTTCGAGTCCTGCGGTCCCAAACATTCATACCGCTCCTGAGGCGAATGCCAGCTTTTACGAGAAGCTGAACACGCGCTGGCATGAGCGCGCCCTTCAGCTCTTCATGCTGGTTGTGCTTGCGCATTGGGGCGAGCACCTGGTCCAGGCTTACCAGATCTATGTGATGGGATGGCCACGTCCCATGGCTAATGGCATTCTTGGTTTGTGGTATCCCTGGCTGATCAAGTCCGAAACCCTGCACTACGGCTACGCCCTGGTCATGCTCATCGGCATTTGGGTGCTACGCAAAGGGTTTACCGGGATATCTCGAACCTGGTGGACGGTGGCGCTGGTGATCCAGTTCTGGCACCACATCGAACATTTCCTACTGATTTGGCAGGCCACAACCCACCACAATTTCTGGGGCAGGCCGGTTCCCTGCAGCGTCCTGCAGTTAGTCTTCCCGCGCGTGGAACTGCATCTTTTCTACAATTCGATCGTGTTCATCCCGATGGTGATTGCGATGTCCTACCACATGTTCCCGTCGGAAAACGAGCAGGAGAAGATGGTCTGCAGCTGCGCCTGGGGCCATAAACAGTCCACCCAAGCCGCCTGATTCCAGGAGCAGCACGTTCGTATTTCTATAGAGTGCCGCCCTAGTTCACGGTAAAGGGCATGGCGTTCGAAGTCTCGCTCGCAGTGCCCCCTCCGCCGTATATTCCACCTGAACCGGCAGTGCCGGGGTTGGTCACGGTAACCGATACCGTAGCCGGGGAAGCCACGGCCGTGGCGGGGATCGTGGTCGTAAGCTGGCCTGCAGTCACTCGCATCGTGGTCTGCTTTGCGCCGTTCCAATTGATCACCGCGTTCGTAGCAAAATTGCTGCCGTTGACCGTCAGGGTGAACTGAGGGTCGCCGGAATTCGCGGTGTTGGGTACAAGTTGCGCGACGGCTGGCACGACGCCAGGCTGCGCCGGCATGCTCTTAGGGGCACTGTATCCGCATCCCAGGCATACCAGGGCCAGCAACAACACAGATATGGTTTTCATAATCTTCCCCCTGATCGAGCATCTCTACTGGGAACTTAGCAAGGGGCAAAGAGGCGGGTGTCAGGCGAGTGTTATTTTCTTGTAAAGGAATTGTCAGCCGGCTGACTATCCGGGCGACTATTCAGTTCGGGGCGAAACCTGTACCATTGCGTCGCTCACAACCTGTGCTGGACACTCACCAGCGCAAACGGAGGGCGGTGGCATGCTCAGCTACTCGCGCGGTCCCGAGCAGGAGCTGTGGGAGTTGACTATCGGGCAGGTGCTCGATCGAACCGTTGAACGCTGCGGCGATAGCCTGGCCCTGGTTTCCTGTCATCAATCGAAACGTTATACCTGGCGCGAACTGCGTGATGCGGCGAACGCGGTGGCGCGCGGGCTGGCGTCGCTCGGCATCCGGCGCGGAGACCGCGTGGGGCTGTGGTCCACAAACTGTGCCGAGTGGGTGCTGGTGCACCTGGCATGTGCGCGTGCCGGAGCGGTGCTGGTCAATGTGAATCCGGCATATCGCACGCACGAGCTGGCGTTCACCCTGCAAAAGTCTCGCATGAAGATCTTGTTCCTTTGGGAACGGGACAGTCGAGCGGACTACGCGCAGATCCTGTGCGAAGCGCGTTCGGGAAAACTGAGGCTGGAGGATGCCATCTTCTTTGGCACCGATCGCTGGGAGGAGTTGCTTTCCGCATCAGACGAAATCAGCGAATCTGTCGAGCCGGAAGATATAGCCAACATTCAGTACACGTCGGGAACCACAGGGCAGCCCAAGGGCGTGATGCTAACCCACCGCAATAAGGTGAACAACGGGAGAATGCTGGCACAGGGCATGCGTTTCGCAGAGCATGACCGCATCTGTGTGCCATTGCCGATGTATCACTGCTTCGGGTGCGTGATCGGAACCATGTCAGCTCTCGCCAGTGGCGCGGCCATCATCATGCCTAACTGGACGTTCGATCCGCGAGCCACGCTCCAGGCAGTGCAGGCGGAACGTGCCACAGCCCTTTACGGCGTTCCCGCCATGTTTATCGCCGAGCTGGGATTGCCGGATTTCAAGTCCTACGACTTGTCCAGCCTGCGCACCGGAATGATGGCGGGCGCACCCTGTCCAGTGGAAGTAATGAAACGCGTGATGTGTGAAATGGGCTGCGCGGAGCTGACCATCGGCTACGGGCAGACGGAAAGCACGCCGGTTGTGACCATGTCGACGCCGGATGATCCGGTGGAACTAAGGGTATCCACTGTCGGAAAGGCGCTGCCGTGCACGGAGATGAAGATCGTCTCACTGCTCGATGGACAAACCGTGGAGACCGGAGAACAGGGCGAAGTCTGCACTCGCGGTTACATGGTGATGAAGGGGTACGACAGCGAGCCGGAGGCAACCGCGCGCGCCATCGACGCGGAAGGCTGGCTGCACACCGGAGACGTCGGCGTGATGCGGGAAGACGGGTACATCCACCTGACCGGGCGCGCCAAGGACATGATCATTCGCGGCGGCGAGAATGTTTATCCGAGGGAGGTGGAGGAATTTTTGTACCTTCACCCCAAGGTGGCCGAGGTGCAGGTGGTGGGAATTCCGGACGAGCGGCTGGGAGAAGTGGTCGTGGCCTGGATCCGACTAAAGGCGGAGGAGGCTTCCAGCGAGCGAGAGATACGGAAATTTTGCGAGGGAAAGATTGCTTACTTTAAGATTCCGCAGTATGTGCGCTTCGTGGAGCAGTTTCCCATGACGGTGACGGGGAAGATTCAGAAGTTTCGCATCCGCGAGATTGAGACCACGGAGCGTGGCCGGGAAAAAGTTGCGAAGCTGGAGACAGCGTAATTACGCCGCTTTACAGGATCTTCTTTCCGAACGCCGACTGCGCCAATTCGACCGCCAAATCCGCGGTGCGGTTGTGCTCATCAATCACCGGATTCACTTCGACGATTTCAAAACTGAGCATGCGGCCGTGGTCGGCGATGATTTCCATCGCCAAATGCGCTTCGCGATAAGTCGCGCCGCCTCGAACGGGAGTGCCCACGCCGGGCGCGTCTTCGGGATCGATCCAGTCCATGTCGAGCGACACGTGATAACCGGCAGTGCCGCGTCCGGCCATGCGCAGCGCCTCTTCCATGACGGTACGCATGCCGCGCTCGTCAATATCGCGCATGGTGAAAACGCCGATGCCGGCCCGGCGAACATTTTCTTTTTCGACGGCATCAATGTCGCGCACGCCGACCAGCACACAGTTCTCCGGCTTCACCTTGGGGGAGAAATCGAAAATGTTGGCTAGTTCGGGAAGACCCAGCCCCATGGTCGCAGCCAGAGGCATGCCGTGGACGTTTCCGCTGGGCGAACTCTCGGGTGTATTGATGTCAGTGTGCGCGTCAATCCAGATCAATCCAATCTTCTGATTTTGGCGGCGATAGAATTCCGCGACGCCTGCCACCGTGCCCGCCGCCACCGAATGGTCACCGCCCAGCACCAGCGGAATCATGCCAGCTTCGAGCGTCTTTATAACCAGTTCGGCGTTCTTGGTGCAGGTGGCGGTAATTTCTTTCAGATATTTGGCCGATGGATCGCCTGCCTTCTTCTGCTCCGCGATGGCGACGGAAATATTTCCCGCATCCTCGACCACGTGCCCAAGTTCTTCCAGGCGCGCTTCGAGGCCGGCCACCCGCACCGCCGAAGGCCCCATGTCCACGCCCCGGCGTGATTGTCCGAGGTCGAGCGGAACGCCGATCACGCGGATTTTCTTGGCGACGATGTTGGAGGACGATGTTGGAGGAGTCATAAGTTGTTAGGGCAGCGATGAAGTCGATTCACGATCCGGTTACCAGGTCCCGGAGGGACCATTGATAGTAGCTCGCCACTTCAGTGGCGGGTAATTTCGGCGAACGATGCACGTGCCGTAGGGATACCTGAAATGGACCTCCGACGCATGGTGAGGCATCTTAGCCGTCCCTACGGCACGGGCTCCTGCCGTAGCCTGCCCGGCGTTGAAACGCCAGGCTACTATCGGGCGTCCTCCGGACGCCTTTGCCACGCACTCGGATCTCGCGAAGCGCGCGGCAGGAACGCTTACGGGTACAACCGATTCAGCATCCGCGGGAACGGAATCGTTTCCCGCACATGCTCGAGGCCGCAGATCCAGCCCACGACGCGTTCGATTCCCATGCCGAAGCCGCCGTGCGGAACGCTGCCGAATTTGCGCAGGTCAAGGTACCACTTGAAAGCCTCTTCGGGAAGGCCGTGCTCCTGAATCCGCTGCACCAGCAGATCGTAAGAGGCCATGCGCTGCGATCCGCCGATGATCTCTCCATGTCCTTCCGGCGCCAGCACGTCCACGCACAGCGCCAGGTCGGGACGCTGTGGATCGGGCTCCATGTAGAACGCTTTTACCTTCGCCGGATAACGGTGCACCATGACCGGCTTCTCGAACTGTGACGAAATGTAGGTCTCATCCGGCGATCCCAGATCGCCGCCCCACTCGAACTTGTTTTCCAGGGCGCCCTTGGCGTGAGCTTCCTGCAGCATTTTGACTGCGTCGTCGTAGGTGATGCGCGGGAATGGGGCTTCAACCTTTTCCAACTTGGTGACATCGCGTCCGATGATTTGCAGATCGCTGCGCCGCCGCTCCAGGCAACGCTTCACGATGAAGCTGATCAAACCCTCGGCCAGATCCATGAGATCGTCGAGCTCGGCATAAGCCACCTCGGGTTCGACCATCCAGAATTCCGTCAGGTGCCGGCGAGTCTTGGATTTTTCCGCCCGGAAAGTCGGACCGAACGAGTACACCTTGCCCAGCGCCATGGCCGTCGCTTCGATGTACAGCTGCCCGGACTGGGTGAGGAATGCCTCCTCCTCAAAGTAGTTGACGGGAAAGAGGGTCGATGTGCCTTCGCACGCGGCGGGCGTAAGAATGGGCGGATCGGTCAGAGTGAAACCGTGCTCATCGAAGAAATCGCGCGCCGCTTTGATGATCTCCGCGCGCACTCGGAGAATTGATGCCTGGCGCTGCGACCGCACCCACAGGTGACGGTGCTCCATGAGAAATTCGACACCGTGCTCCTTCGGCGAAATCGGGTACGGATCGCTCTCGGAAACCCGCTGCAATACCTGAACGCCCGATACATCGAGCTCATACCCGCCCGGTGCACGCTTGTCGGCCCGGACCTTGCCTTCGACGATCACGCTCGACTCCTGCGTCAGGCCCTTTATCGCGTCGAACACTTCGGGAGCCACGGCATTTTTCGGCACCACGCCCTGAATCAGTCCGGAGCCGTCGCGAAATTGGGGAAAGAGCAGTTTTCCGCTCTCGCGCAGGTTGTAGAGCCAGCCCTGAATAGTGACGGTCTGACCTTCGTGCTTGCCGATATCAGCGATCGTGGTTACAGGAGATGACATAGATTCAAGCGACCATTTACCGCCGAGCACGCTGAGAGCGCCGAGAAACCTGCCGGATTTCTAAAATCCCGTTCTCTGGTCCTCTCTCCTCTGCGATCTCGGCAGTCCTCGCCGGTTAGAGGCTTTAGGCCGATTCCAGTTTGCGAAACGCCTCGCTCATCTTTTCCACCGGATTCACTTTCTCGTCGGCTTCAATTTCCAGCAGCAAGGGCGGCGTATTCGGCGCCGAGCGCAGCAACTCCATCGCTTCTTTCCAGTCGATGGTTCCCGGCCCCCGGCCACAGATGCGAGTCGCGGTCTCCGACATTGTCGTGGACGTGCGTTGAATGAATATGGCGCTTCAGGATTTCGAACGCTTCCGCCACATTGCTCATGATGTGGGCGTGGCCGAAATCGAAACATATGCCGACGTCGTCGAAGTGGGTGATCTGAATAAACTCCACCAGCTTGTCCGGTATGGACAACTCGTTGGGAATATTTTCCAGCAGGATGCGCACTCCCAGCGGCTTGGCGAAGGCGCGCAAGTGCTCGATCGAAGTCATGGCCGCCTCGAACTTGCGGTCGTCAAACGATTCGCCGCTGGTTCCCATGTGCTGCACCAGAAAGCGAAACGGAATCTGTTCGGCCACTTCAATGGCCCGCTTGATCTCGTCCATGGCCTCGATGCGCTGCGCCCGGTCGGTCGCGGCCACGTTCACCGGCGGCGCACCGGTGCGGCCTGAGTCGTAATCGGCATACATGGGCGAATGAATGGAGTGCAGAGGCACTCCGCTGTTCTGGAACCAATCCGCAATTTCGCGCACATGCTGTTTGCGATTGGCGTAGTCGAGGTGCTGCCGCGCGGCAAAAATTTCGATGGCCTGCGCCCCGCCTCGCACCAGTCCGTCCAGCAGGCCGGGATGCAGCCGCTCTTTTGCGTATACGTAAGTGGATATCGCTTTAAGCATAGACAGCTCTGTTTACTCCACGAACCATGTAGGGCAGGTGTCCTCACCTGCCCGCCGAGCAACGCTCGGCAATTCTTAGATCGGGATCGTCCGTGCAACTTCGCTTTATTTTCTGTCGAGCTTTGCTCGACTGGGCAGGTGAGACATCCTTTGACTTCGCTCAGGACAGGCTCTGACCCTACGTAAAACCGTGCCAGAACTAGAATCCCATCGCCCTCCCGCCATTGCGCTTGTCGCTGGCGCCCAGGCGCGTTCCCCGCTTCGGGTCCACCATGATGCACTCGCCATCGCTCCAAGACGGCTCGCGCACGCCGTAATCCTCTTCTCCAAACTCAATGTGATGGCCCATTCCTTCCAGTCGCTTTGACGATTTCGGGAGAAAATCCCTCCTCTAAGTAAGCAATGTCCGGCAGCCACTGCTGATGGAAGCGCGGCGCGTCCACGGCCTCCTGAATATTCATCCCATAGTCGACCACTCCCATCAGGATGTTGGCAACCGTGGTGATAATTCGCGGCCCGCCGGGAGAGCCCAGCACCAGGAACAGCTTATCGTCTTTCAGCACGATGGTCGGGGTCATCGCCGAGAGCGGCCGCTTGCCCGGCCCGACCGCATTCGCCGGCCCCTGGATCAAGCCGTACATGTTGGGAACGCCCGGCTTGGATGCGAAGTCGTCCATCTCATCGTTCATGCAGAAAACCCAGTCCCTCGGCGGTGACCCGGGAACCGAAGCGTATCGTTCAGCGTGGTAGTGATTGCGATCGCATTCCCTTCCGGATCGACCACGGAGTAGTGCGTCGTATGATTCGTCTCTGCCACCGCGCTGGGAGGGATGTGCGCGGCCGCGTATTGTTCGAGCTGGCTGAAGATCGCGGGCCGGATCATGTCCTTGCTCACACTGGCATGCACTGGGTTGATCGATTCCCGCCAGGCCGCACCATATCGTTTGTCGATCAGCTGGGCCACGGGAATTTTCGAGAAATCCGGATCGCCCATGAACTCAGCCCGATCGAAGAACGCGCGGCGAAAGGCTTCCAGGGTCAGGTGCACGGCGGGCGTGGTCCGGCCGCTGAATTTTGCCAGGTCGTAGCCCTCGAGAATATTCAGGATCTCGATCAGCGCGGTTCCGCCCGACGACGGCGGTGGCGCGCTGATGATGTCGTATCCGCGGTACGATCCGCGCATCGCTTCGCGCTCTTTCACTTCGTATTGCGCCAGATCGTCGACCGTGATCAGGCCGCCGCCCTTCTGCATGGACGCGGCCAGCTCGCGCGCCATCGCTCCATGATAGAAGTCGTCGGGATTGGCGGCGATCCGTTTCAAAGTGCGCGCCAAGTCGGGCTGCTTGAGCACCTCGCCAGCTTTGTAATAGTTCCCGTCGCGTTGAAAGATGCGCCGTGACTCTGGAAACCTCGACAGGTACTTGTCGTCCCGCAAGTCCTTCGCGTCTTGTGCAGTCAGAGCAAACCCGTCTTCGGCGAGCCTTATGGCTGGAGCGATCACTTGCGCGAGCGACAGCTTGCCGTATTTCTTTTCCGCGTACATCATGCCGGCAACCGAGCCCGGCACTCCGATCGCTTTGTAGCCGATCGCGCTGGCATCTTCAATCACGTTGCCCTTGGAATCCAGATACATGTTGGCCGTGGCCGACGCCGGCGCCTTTTCCCGGTAGTCGATGAAATGGGTTTTGCCATCCGCCAGGCGAATCAGCATGAAACCGCCGCCACCCAGATTTCCCGCCTGGGGATGCACCACCGCCAGCGCGAAGCCGACCGCTACGGCCGCGTCAACGGCATTGCCGCCCGCCTTCATGATCTGCACTCCGACCCGCGAGGCCGATGCCCGCACACTGGCCACCATGGCCCGGGGCGCCTCGACCGGAACCAGGCGCGCCCCGAAGCTGCCCGGGCCGCCTGACATCAAGAGTAAAAGAATGAATAACTTGCAATGAGACCGCATGGGGTTGGACTGCTAGAGGCTAGCCCAGCGGGAGAGTAGGAGTCAAATCATTGAGAATTTTGGTAGCGGTGTAATTGCCTCCCACCCTGGCGCGAAGCCGTGTCCAGCCATGACATGCTTTACAAAACGTCCCGGGACTTCCTTTACACTCCCGTGCAAGGGTGGGGCAGCCTCTTTGTGCCTTTTCACTTCCTGGCGCGGCGCGCTTTAGGCCTGCGGCATCCGGGCGACTTAGGCATGACAGGGTTGGGACTGGCAATTCTGGCCTTCGCCGCCACCATCTCGTAGGACTGTTCAATCAAATCCGTTACCTCGGTCCAGGGCAGGACGTCCAGGCGTTCAAACGATACCCATTTGTAGCGGCCTACATACGGCGCCGGAATAATGTCTTCGTGCTCCACCAATTCGGCAAATGTTTCTGGTGTGCACTTGAACATCAATCTTTGCGGCACTGAGCTCAAAGACAGGAGAGCGAAAATCTTTCCTCCTACTTTGAAGCAGAGGTCGTCTCCCCATTGCAGGTTCTCGGTGGCATGCGGGAAGGAAAGGCAGAAGCGGCGGATGGATTCAACGCTCATCTTTGGTCGAACCAATAAATCAAACGCGGGCCACCGATCTTCACGGATCTCACGGATAGATCTTTTTTTGCTTTTGATCCGTGCAAATCCGTGGCGCTTTGGCTTACACCTGCTCGCGCGCCTCGCCCAGGGTTACGCTGACATCCATCTTGCTCTTTCCGCGATAGATGGTGATCCGGACCGTGTCGCCGGCCCGGTGATTGTTCATGACCTGGCTGAGGTCCTGCTGGTCCTGAACGTCCTGGCCGTCAATCGCCACGATCAGGTCGCCGCCCACCATGATCGGGATGTTGCCGATGTAGGCGCGCTCGGTGCCGCCACGCAAGCCGGCGCGGTCGGCGGAACCACCCGGCACCACCTGCACGATCAGCAATCCGCTGTCGGCCGCCAGTCCCATCTGGTCCGCCAGTCCCGGCGTAATCGGAATCGTCCGCACGCCCAGCGCCGGACGCCGCACCCGGCCCAGAGTCATCAGGTCATTCAGCACAGCTTTGGCCGTGTTCACCGGGATGGCAAAACCAATGCCCGCGCTCTGCCCGACGCTGGAAGCGATCAGCGTGTTGATGCCGATCACCTCGCCGTGCCAGTTCAACAACGGGCCGCCGGAATTTCCTGGGTTGATCGCCGCATCCGTCTGGATGGCTTCGTCAATCTGCAAGCCGTCAGGTTCCCGCACCGGGCGGATCGAGCTGATGATGCCGCGGGTCATGGTCCCGGCAAGACCGAAGGGATTGCCGATGGCATAAACCTTCTGTCCGACCTGCAGATTGCGCGAGTCGCCGAGCACCATCGGAGTGAGCCCCGGGCCTTTGATCTGGATTACCGCCAGATCGTGAGCGCGGTCGGTGCCCACGACCGTGGCCTTGTACTTCTTCGGTTGTGCAGCGTCACTTCCACCTGCCGGGCCTCGGCGATCACGTGATAGTTGGTCAGCACGTGACCTTCTTTGTCGATGATGAAGCCCGAGCCCTGCCCTTCCTGCGGCACCAGGCCATAGAAGAAATCGAAAGTCACGGCGCGCGAAGTGATGTTCACCACGGAATCGATGTTCTTGCGATAGACGCCGATATTGTTCTGCTCTTCGGCATCGAAGGACTCGCCCGAAGCGGCTTCGGTAATCTCAACCTTGTTGAGGGGACGGCCAAACCAGTTCGCAGAATGCATGGGGCCGGAACGGTAGGTAGTGAAGTAGTAGAACGCGCCGGCAAAAATCACCGCCAGCAGAATGGGACGCAGCAGCTTCATAGGTCAGAACCTTCCCTCACCTGATTCCATCTGTAGCGCCGGCGTCCGCCGGCTGTCGCGAAGGCATCTGCCCTGGCCGCAGAACCGGACGCTCGCGGACACCGCCGGTGACGGTGTTGCTGCAATTACGCTTCTTTCTCAACTCGGCGTAAATCTTCTTTGACCTGCCGCGCGGTTTCATCGAGCGAGCCCGAGTTGTCGACCACGTAATCGGCAGCTTTGATTTTTTCTTCATCGGGTAGTTGGGCCGCCATGCGGCGCGTGACTTCGCGGCGGGCTGTTTCCGGATCTACTTTTAGACGCCGCGCCCAGCGCTCGATACGCTGTTCCGGGCGGCAGGTCACCACGATCAGACGGTCGAAGCCCTTCGCCATGCTCGCCTCGAGAATGAGTGCAGCCTCCACCATGGCAATGGCGTGCGGATCGCGCCGGCCCACTTCCGCCATCCACTCTTCTTGGCGGCGAATCACGGCGGGATGGACGATCTGGTTCAACTCCTCGACACGGGAGGGCTGGTCGGGGCCACCGAAGGCGAGCTCCGCCAGGCGGGCGCGGTTCACGCTGCCATCCGGGTTCAGGATTCCGGAGCCGAAATGAGCCACAACTTCCTGGTAGACCGCCTCGCCCGGCTGCATGAGCTGGTGGGCGATCTCGTCGGCCTGGATCACATGCACTCCGCAGGCGGCAAACATTTCGCCGACAACCGACTTGCCCACGGCGATGCCTCCGGTCAATCCGACCTTAAGCACTTCGGGCGTGCTCCGCCGCCCGGGCGGGCGCGCGCGAGCCCCTCCGCATCCGGGCCGCCTTCACGGTGTTCGCCATCAGCATGGCGATGGTCAGCGGGCCCACTCCTCCGGGCACGGGCGTAATCGCTCCCGCCACTTCGGCCGCGTTGGGATGAGCGTCTCCCACCAGCGTTGACCCTTTCGCGCGGAAGCTTTCCTCCCGCTTTGCGTTGCCCGCGAAAAGCCGGTCAAACTCGCCCGCTCGGTCACCTTGTTCATGCCCACGTCAATCACGGTGGCCCCCGGTTTCACGAAGTCGCGGGTAATCATTCCGGCGCGGCCGATGGCGGCCACCAGGATATCGGCGCGCCGGCATACGCCGGGAAGGTCCCGCGTCTTCGAGTGGCAGACGGTCACGGTGGCATTGGCGTTGATCAGCAGCATGGCGGTGGGCTTGCCCACAATGTCGCTGCGCCCCACCACCACAGCCTCCTGACCCGCAACCGGAATATTGCTGCGCTTGAGAATCTCCATGATGCCCGCCGGCGTGCACGGCACCAGGCCCGGGCGCTGGGTGGAGAGAAAGCCTACGTTGACGGGATGGAAGCCGTCCACGTCCTTGGCGGGGTCGACGGCCATGAGGATCTTTTTGGAATCAACCTGCGGCGGCAGCGGCAACTGCACCAGGATGCCGTCAATTTCGTCGCGCCGGTTCAGTTCGAGGACGAGATCGAGCAACTCCTGGGTGGAAATCGTGTCGGGCGGAGTGAGTTGTTCACTGTAGATGCCCACCTCTCCGCAGCTCTTAACTTTCCCGCGAACATAGATTTCAGATGCCGGGTTGTGGCCGACCAGAACGACTGCCAGGCCGGGACGCAGGCCGGCCGCCGTCATGTCCTTTACCTCAGAAGCAACCTCCGCCCGGATTTCGGCGGCGATCTTGTTGCCGTCCAGAATCGTGGCAGCCATGAACCTAGCCTCCCCCTGGAGAATCGAGCTTTTATCGTAAACTATCTTGGAGAGGAGCTTGCTGGCAGAAGCTCTCAGCTATCAGCTCTCAGTTACCCCGGAGTTGTGCCTTCACTGAAAGCTGAGAGCCGTCCTCTGGCTTTCGTACTCTTAGCCGGCCAAAAAGCGTAAAATCCCTTCCATGATTCCCCAAGACCTGCTCGACATTCTGGTGTGCCCAGTCTGCAAAAAGCCGCTGGCTGCTGAAGGACGAAGGACAAAGCCTGAAGTGCGCCGAGTGCCGCCGCGTCTACCCGGTCCGGGACGGCATCCCCATCATGCTGGTGGACGAAGCCGTCACCGATCCCTCCTGACCCGGCCATATTCTGTCATCGCTTCTCGTCCCACAACGACACAACGTGTCAAGATCGAGAATTCTCGATATGGCACATTCGTGCCACGAAACCCAGGCTCGCCGAGCGTCGCCAAAAGATTTAGGTGCCTTGCAACTTGCCGCAGCATAAGGGGTTTAAGAAACTAAACCGCTGGCCCCTGACGTATATAGAGAAACGGGCTTGGATGCGGCACGAAAATTGCATGCAACGTTCGTGGCAGTCAATGAGTCTAATAGAGCAGGGAAATTTGGGTCGGAGGTGATAACGACCATGAAAGAACGATTCTCCAGTACCGAACTGACGGCTCTACGAAACGATCTTCTGCAGGGAGGCCTGATCGATTCGCGCGAAGCCGCTGAACTCCTGCAAGTTTTCCTCATGGGCCGTGGCTACGGGGTATCGCCTCAAGCAGCCATGGACGCCGTGGGCCGGGTTGAGATGTCCGGCTGCTCCATGCCGGTGCTGCAGAAAGAACTGGAGAGCCTTGCTCTGGTGATGTAATGCTAGTGACCACGACTATGTAAGAAATCTGCGGGGACCTCAGAACCAAGCCGTATCCCCGCGAGGTGAGTAACAAGAATCAGCCGGGCAAACCTGCCCGGCGTTTTTGTTTTTACGGCCGCTTCTAGCTCCGGGCTTCTAGATTCTGGCCACCCAATATCGGAAACGCTAGAGGCCAGAAGCTAGAAGCGTCTTCATTCGTACCTCAAACTCTCCACCGGATCTAGCTTCGCCGCCCTCGTTGCCGGGACCGTTCCGAAGATCACGCCTACGAATGACGACACCAGGATGGCCACGATCGCGGACAAGCCTGATATCGGAATCCGGTATTCGGTCAGGAAGCGTACCGAGTAGGGAATCGCCAGGCCGATGACCACGCCGATCAGGCCTCCGACCAGGGAGATGGTCATGGCTTCCGCCAGGAACTGGAATCGGATTTCGCGGTTGGTAGCGCCCAGCGCTTTGCGGATGCCAATTTCGCGGATGCGCGAGCTGACCGTCGCCAGCATGATGTTCATGATTCCGATGCCGCTCACCAGCAGGACTACCGCCGCGACCAGCAGCAACACCAGCGTCAGGGCGTTGGCGGTTTTCTCCGCCAGCTGGACCAATTGGGTGAGATTCATGACTTGGTAGACCGATTCGGCCCGGTGGCGGCTCTTGATGACGCGCCGGATCTGCTCCGTTGCCGGGTGCACCATTGAAGGATCGGCAGTCGAGAAATAAATCTGTTTGACGTTCGGAGTGTCGGTGAAATATCGGCTGACCGTATACGGGATCAGCATGGTGTAGTCAACCACTTCAGTTTGTCCAAAGGTGTCGACGCGCTCCCGGAACGTGCCCACGATGGTGAACGGCAGGCCGCTGAGCTTGATGATTTTACCGATAGCTTCTTCCTGCGATCCGTAGAGCTCCTCGGCCATTTTTTGGGTGATCACTCCAACCTTGTTGTGCTCCTGCGAGTCTTTGGAGTCAAAAAACCTGCCGGTGATCACTACCAGGTTGCGCACGATTCTGTAGTCAGGGTAAACCCCGAGCACGGAGATGTCGCGTTCCTTGCCTCCGCCCACGGGAATGCGTTCACCCAGAGGGACCACGGGAGAGGCCGCGACTATGCCGGGCACTTCTTCCATGGCTGCATTCATGTCGTCTATGGTGAGCGGGTCGGGGGTGACATTGGCGATGCGCTGGCCGCCGCTCTGGTATTCCGCCTCGATCTGGTTGGTGCCGATGGACTGGATCTGGCTCAGCACGTACTGCTTGCCGGTCATTCCGATGGTTACGACGAGGATCAGGGAGGCTGTGCCGATCACCATCCCGAGCGCAGTCAGCGCGAAACGCACCTTATTGCTGCAGAAAGTCTCGTAGGCGAAACTCAGGACCTCGCCGTACACCATTTTCGGCGGACGTCGTTCCGGCGCGGAGGTGGTGGCAGTCGCCATGCGTCTTTAAATTAGATGCTAGCCGCAATGGCCCGGAGGCGCAATTGTCTTAAAGCTCCTTGATTTGGGGAAAGAACTCGACCTCACCATGCCTGTCATCCCGAGCGAAGTGGAGGGACCTTGTGTTTGTTCGGGGCGTCGCGGACTGATCCGCTCATTAGGTCCTTAGGTCCTTCGACTCCGCGAAAGTGTTTCGCAGCGTCGTTAGAGACAGGATGACAAGAAAACCCGAGGAAGGTGCGCCGCCTAGCTCGGCGGCCCGGTTGCTCCCCGAGCGTAATAGGCGGCGTGGCCCGGGTCGAGTTTCCGGCCTTTCGCGCTGAAGATACGAAAATGCGCCAGCCCCGCTTTCTGCAGAGCAAACTGCAGCGTCGTCCTGAGCACCCCGAAGCCGTAGGTCACGCTGCGGCTGAAGTTGATGGAGGATGCTTCTTCGAAATACTTGGTCGGGCACGATACCTCGCCAATGCGGAAACCAAAGTTCACACATTGTGCCAGCATCTGATTGTCGAAGACGAAATCATCGGAGTTCTCGAGTAGAGGAAGGTCGAGCAAGACCTGGCGGCTGAAAGCGCGATAACCGGTGTGATACTCCGACAGCTTGATGCGGAGAAACAGATTCTCGAACGCGGTGAGGAAGCGGTTGGCCAGGTATTTATAGAACGGCATGCCGCCATGCAGGGCCTGGCCGCCGATGATCCGCGACCCCAAGACCACGTCGTAGACCCCGTAGGCCACCATGCTGGCCATGGCGGTCACCAGCAGGGGTGTGTACTGGTAATCGGGATGCACCATGATGACGACGTCCGCGCCCGCGGCCAGGGCCTCTCGATAGCAGGTCTGCTGGTTGCGTCCGTAGCCGTAATTCTGGTCGTGCACGAAGAATTGCAGTCCCAATTGGTTGGCAATTTCGACGGTACGGTCGGAGCTGTGGTCGTCCACGAGAATGCGGATATCGACCAGTTCTGGCAGCTCCGCCACCGTCGCCGCCAGCGTCTTCTCCGCGTTGTAGGCCGGGAACACCACGGCGATGCGTTTGCCGTTGATCATCGGTGACAATCATAATCTCATAGCGGTCGCCTTTGACTGTCGACTTTGGCTGCGGCTAGATTACTGCTCCAATTTTTCAGCGGTGCTGCGCACCGCCTGACCTGATCTTTTCGACTTCGCTCCGGGCAGGCTCCGACCTGCTCCCACACGAACTGGGCATGGTTCCTGCTCAGCTTCTTCGGTCCCTTTATTGATAAAATACATTCAGAACTATGGCTGAAAAGCGCACCCTTTTCGAGAAGGTCTGGGACGAGCACATTGTCTCTTCGCCGCCCGACCGCCTTCCGCTTCTCTATATAGACCTGCACCTGGTCCACGAAGTCACGTCACCACAGGCGTTCGACGGCTTGCGTGTGGCCGGACGGCGGGTGCGGCAGCCCAACCGGACAGTCGCCACCGTTGACCACAACATCCCGACCGAGCCTCGGGGAACCCCGATAACCGACCCGATTGCCGCGCTTCAAATTCAGGCTCTGCAGAAGAATTGCAGGGAGTTCGGAGTTCCACTGTTTGATATGGACTCGCCCAATCAGGGCATCGTGCACGTCATCGGTCCCGAACTCGGGCTCACTCAACCGGGCATGACAATCGTCTGCGGCGACAGCCACACCAGCACCCATGGCGCTTTTGGAGCACTGGCTTTCGGCGTCGGCACTTCCGAGGTCGAGCATGTTCTGGCCACGCAATGCCTGCCCCAGCGCAAGCCGAAAACTATGCTGATTGACGTCCGCGGACCGCTGCCGGCAGGCGTGACTGCGAAGGACCTCGCGCTCGGGATCATCGGACAGATCGGAACCGATGGTGCCACCGGACACGTCATCGAGTATGCCGGCGAAGCCGTTCGCGCGCTTTCGGTCGAAGGCCGGATGACGCTCTGCAACATGAGTATCGAAGCTGGCGCTCGAGCAGGCATGATCGCGCCCGACGAAACCACTTTCGCTTACGTCAAGAATCGCCGCTTCGCTCCGCAGAATGGAGATTGGGAACAGACGCTGGCGCACTGGCGCACTTTGCCCTCTGATCCCGACGCGCGCTACGACAAAGTCGTCGAAATCGATGCCTCGAAGCTAGCCCCGTTCGTGACCTGGGGAACGAATCCGGGGATGGTCGTCGCGGTCAGCGGAAGGATTCCAGACCTGAGTCATCTGGAAACCGACGCTGATCGCCGCGCCGCCAAACGCATGCTGGAATATATGGGGCTCGAGCCCGGCACCCGGGTCGAAGAGATTGCCGTGGACCGGGTTTTCATTGGCTCCTGCACTAACTCGCGTTTGGAAGATTTGCGTGCTGCCGCTCGCGTGGCCAAGGGGCATCACGTGAATGCGAAAGTTCGGGCCATGGTGGTGCCGGGATCGCAAGCCGTGAAACATGCCGCCGAAAAGGAGGGACTCGACCGGATCTTCCAGGAAGCTGGCTTCGAGTGGCGCGAGTCAGGCTGCTCGATGTGCCTGGGCATGAACCCCGACATCCTGCAACCTGGCGAACGCTGTGCCTCGACCAGCAATCGCAATTTTGAAGGCCGTCAGGGACGCGGCGGACGCACTCACCTGGTCAGTCCGATGATGGCGGCGGCGGCGGCCATCGCCGGGCACTTCACGGATATCCGTAATTGGAAGTTTCAGTAGAACAGTAGCGCGGGCGTCCCGCCGCACCGCGAAGTGTGGAGAACGAATGAAGCCATTCCGCAAGCACAAAGGCAAAGTCGCCCCGCTCCATCGCCACAATATTGACACCGACCAGATCATCCCCAAGCAGTTCCTGAAGAGAATCGAGCGCACCGGCTTCGGCGAGTTTTTGTTCTACGACTGGCGCCGCACCAAGGACGGTGCCCACGACCCGTCGTTCTCTCTGAACCATCCGCGCCATAAGGGAGCCAGCGTTCTGGTCGCCGGCAAGAATTTCGGATGTGGATCGTCGCGCGAACATGCCGTCTGGGCCCTGGAAGATTTCGGCTTCCGGGCGGTGATCGCGTCATCGTTCGCAGATATCTTCGCCAACAATTGTGCGAAGAACGGCGTACTCACCGTCGTGCTTACCGAAGCAGAAGTCGAGGAAATCGTCCGCCGGACCGCGGAGCACCATGACTACCATCTCGCGATTGATCTGGAGCAGCGCAAAGTCCACGATGATCACGGCTTCGCGGCCACCTTCGAGATCGACGAGTTTACCCGCCACTGCCTGCTCGAAGGCCTTGACGACATTGGCCTGACCCTGAAGCACGAGTCTGAAATCACTGCCTACGAGGCGCGGCATCCGGCTTCACAAAAGATCGTGTAGGGCGTGCACCGTCGCCCGCCGCTTTTTGTCAGGTTTCGTTTCCTGCTGCCGAGCCTGCGGGCGAGTCGCCCGCGACCACATTCCAACCTAGACGGGCGGCCCCGGCGGCGCGCCGGACGACTTCAGTTTAGGCGTGTTCTGCTCAGGATTCTGCAGGAACAAAATGATCTCGTGATCAAGCTGTTCGATCGCGGGGCCGCGGGTTGCGCTCTTCTTGATCGCGCCCTGAACCTCACGCACTCCGGCCAGCGCAGCGGCCCGCACTTCAGGCGTCGCCTCGGCGTTCGCCGCCAGAATCATCAACCGCTCCGCAACATCGGTTTGCACCACACCAGCTAGATCCCGTTCGGCCGCAGTTTTCGCGGCGCCAGCGAATGCAGTACCCACCAGAGCAGAAACCACACTTCCCGGCGACGGAACCCGATTGTCCTGCTGCGATATTACGGCCAGCCTTTGCAGACGCCTGGGCTCCAGCAATCCTCCAACGACGATTTCAGCGACTGCGCGAGCGCCATCCTGCGGGCTGAAAAGATATCCTGCGGATGACGTGAAGCGCTCTGCATCCGAGCCGCGGTTTTCCTGCGGCGCCAGCGCCTTCCAGATTTCCGGTGGAACGTTCAGCCGAGATGGACTCAACGCGCTGAGTGCCAGTTGCAGGGCCTCTTTCTGGCTTTCTCCGGGCCAGATGATGATCGGCTGCTGTCCGTCGCCGGCGAGAGAGAGCGGTACCTTGGCGCTTCCCACCACACTGATCGCGGCTCCTAGCGCATAGCGATGAAACAGATAGACCAGAGGCAGACGCGAAGTGAACATCGAATTGGGCTCGCCTGGCCGCAGCATGCGCGGGGTGTATTGCGCCAGCAGCGAATCCCGGACAGGCAGGACTTCCTTCAGCCAAGTCACAGGGTCGGGGCCGTCGTCGTAGGAATTCCAGCGCGGATCGGAAGTGTTACCCCAAACAATTCCTTTCGCGATGGCGCCTTTTACGAGCGCGTCCAGGCGTGCCTGTTCTTCCCCGTTGCTGCCCGGCTTGCCCTGGCTGTAGCCCCACTCGAGGGCAAAGCGATCGTAGCTTCCGGTTCCCTGCATGTAGGCGTCGGAGAGATCGGCGGTTCGGTCAGCGCGAATCTTCACGCGCGGCGCGAAGTAATCCATCACCGAGCCGCGGCCGTAGGTGCTAGCTACGAAGTTGTGGTCGAGGCCAAGCACGTGACCCACTTCGTGGCAGGTCAGCAGGGCCAGGCGCTGCAGCATGACCCTTTCCTCCGGGGTTTGAGGATCGAGGTTGTCTAGCGCTGCGAAAGTGTCCAGCGCCGGCTCGGCTGAATCGCGGCCGGAGGGCATCATCGACTCCCAATAGTTGTTCACGGTGCGCATGCGATGCGAATCCAGTTGCACCACGGCGTGAATGATTTCGCCGGTCCGCGGGTCAACGTGGCTCTGCCCCACCGACCATCCCCTTCCGGAACGGTTCGTCCACTGGATAGTGGGGTAGCGAATGTCCATCGGGTCTGCACCCTCGGGCAGATCTTCAATGTGCAGCGCGTTCTTGAAGCCGGCCTGCTCGAATGCCGCATTCCACCACAGCGCTCCCATCCGAGCCGCCGAACGGACCGGCTCCGGAATGGCGCGGTCGAGGTAGAACACAATAGGCTTTACCGGCTCGCTGAGCGCCGCATTCGGGTCTTGTTTCTGCAGACGCCAGCGTTGCACCAGGTAACGCGTGAGCGGCTGATTGTAGGGCTGGGAGAAATCCTGAAGGCTTGTGCTGCTGAATCCCACACGGGGATCCTGCTCCAGTGGTTGATACCCCGGCGCGGGGATGGCCACAAACGAATGGTGCTCGCGGATACTCAGCGAATGCGGGTCGGGCTGGTTCAAATCGGTCTCGGTATCAGAAGCAAAGGTCAGCAGCGCTTCTACTTCCGTGTTGAGTGGAAAACTTCCAGTGTGCTCCAGATCAATCACGCTGCGATCTTTGTCCAGCCGCCAGTCGGCTGCCTTGGACGATTGCTCGCGTATTGTGACTCCGCCCACGGCACGCGTCGGCCGGCGCAATTGCGAAAGCAGGTCAAACGCGTCGCGGACAAGCAAGGCATCGGCATCTACCAGCACTGTGCCATCGTGTTCGGCTTCGATCGGAAGCGAAGCCAGCACTGAAGTTGGGAAACTATATTCCACGGAATGCTGCAGCTCCGGGCTACCGTTGGGAGCGACGAAACTGCTGTTCTCCTCGATCACCAGCACGCGCATCCCAACCCGCCGAAAGCGGCACACCGAGCCCGATCCAAAGGAACTCCGGTCGGCGAAGGTCTCAATCGTGCCGACGCCGCTGCCCAGTCCGGTGAAATAGAGAAATTCCCCCTTGAGCGCTGCCGGCGATAGTTCGAACAAGATGTCGCCCTTTTTCTCGTCCCAGTAGTAGGGGAAGAAGCCGTCGTGTCTTTCCAGTCCCGCGGTGCGGGCCGTGAGGGTGGAAGCGTCGCCGCCAGGCTTGGCCGATGTCTGGGCACCAGTAGCAATGCAGCCAACCACCACGAGCAAAACAAACGAAATTTGCAGTCTTGTCATAGGGTTTTGTCTTATACATTACGGGCCGCGGTTGCTCAAACAGCGTGGCGATCTTTTGGAGGACGGGCGCCCTCGCCCGTCATACAGGGCCCTGGGACGGGCGGAACGCCCGTCCTGCATCGGAATTTCACATGTCCCAAATGCACTTGCCATTCTGAAATAACGAAATCAGGCCGTCTTCGCTGACTTTCAGGACGTGTCCGAAGCGGGAGGCTGCGATGGCGGCCGTCGTCCGCCCGCCCTCGATATTTTCGGGATGAAAGTCAGTCAGGTCCTGGTGCCGGAGAATCGCACCGAAAGCCAGAAGGTTGGAATCGCGATCGAGCACAATCCCGCCGTCGATGCGTGCCACGCTCTCCAAGACCGCGGTTGGAACTTCGACCACTCGTTTCTGATGAAGCAAATAGTGCAGCTGGTCCTTCGATCCGGAAAGGGGTTGTGGGCCGAAGTTCGGCAACGACGAAAGCAAATCCGTGCTGGAGACCAGCGTGGCGACGCTCCCGGGATCTTCGAGCACGACCAACAGGCCGCCCCGCCGATCTTCTGCCAGGTTCAGGGCGGCGACAAATAGTCGCCGGGCCAGTTCGGAATTGCCGATGGCATTGTTCCACAGCTCATACTTTCGCTCCGCATCGGTAAGCCTCCAGCGTCCGTCCAGAAAGCGAAACATCTGCACCCCATTGGCAATAATTTTCATTTCTCCGTTGGGGGTAAGAATCATGCAAACGTGACCGCCGCAGAGTGTAGCTCGACTGTGGGTCCGATAGCGGTCGGCGCTGGGAATGGGGAGTTCCGTGTTCGAAAACGGCTCCGCCCACTGCTCCACATCAATAACTTCGGCGAGGCTGCCGTCCTGATCGACCAGGGCCAGGGTTTGCAGGCCATCACAGAGGCGGTAAAAACTGCGGATCGAAGTCAGAGCCAGGGAGTAGCGCAGCGCGCCTGATGGCGTGGAAGGGAGCGCGTGGCACGGATCAGGCTGCGTCCCAAATAGAAGCGCACCGGTCGAGATCCGACGGTTTTCGTAGGTGCTCAAAGAAGTAGTGCGCAGCACTTCGATGACATCCTCGACCCGATCAGGTCCCGTCCACACTTCGCCCGCATAGGGGCGGCTGTCGACATAGGCAGATACATATCGGTCTTCAGGCAGCCCTCGAAAAAGTTCGAACCGCTGTTCGACCAAAGCGGGGTCGAGAATCATCCGATATCGCGAATCGAGCACCGTACCAATACTCTTCAGCAGCTTCAGTTCGGAGGCGCTGAACGGTTTGCCATTGTCGAGAACATATTGAGCTCCCAGCCAGTTCAGGGTTAGAGATGAGCCGCCGGGATTCTCCGTAATCCGCTGCTTGCCGCGGTGAGCGCCGGTCGTGACTGCTTCGAGCCGGGCAGTGGGGAAGAAATACTTGATCCCGTATTCGACGAACTTTCCGTAGAGTCCGTCGAGAAAGGGAGGTGCTTCAGTACGATTTGACATGCAGGAACCTCTAACAGCCGGATGGGATAGTGCAACTACTCGATTGGATGATCGCGGAAGAAAGAAGTATCGAAAGAACTACAGCGCCGTTCGCAAGTTCAGTACCGAACCTTCAGGTCATCGCCCCTGCAATCGCCTAGAAAACGAGTGAGTAAGGATGGACCAACATATTGGGGACTGTAGTAAAACTATAGTAGCCGGAGAGTTGGCCGAGTGGTTGATGGCACCGGTCTTGAAAACCACTGAACCATACCTCAGCTCGCTTGTAATCGATTCGAAACAAATGAACCGGCTCGCTTCAGCGCCGAACGATCCGGGGACTGTAGTAAAACTGTAGTAGTCGGAGAGGTGGCCGAGCGGTTGATGGCACCGGTCTTGAAAACCGGCATACCTTAACGGGTATCGGGGGTTCGAATCCCTCCCTCTCCGCCAGACCTTTAGTTTCTGCTATTTACAGTACGTGACTACCAACTGACTACCAAATTCCGATCATTTGCCTCCGCGCGGTATTAGTCAGTGGAGGCAATATGGCAGTCACACTCTATCGCCAGGTCGGCAAAGGCAAAGCCCGGCGCTATCAGAAGGTCAATCTCGGTCGTGGGCGCCGCCCCGCCGATCTCACCGGTCCGTACTTCTTGCGGTATTCGCTCGCCGACGGCACCCGTCCATGGGAAGCGGTTGGCGACGACCTCGACTCGGCAATCGACGCTCAGAAGCGCAAGCAAGCATGCTTCGAAGCTCTCGACGCAAACGTACCCGTCGTTCAAGATCAGGATGACGCTGCTCGGACGAAAATCACGGACGCTGTGTACCAATGGTTCGCCGAGCTTCAACTCTTTCAGGGCAAAGACCAGCAAGGCAAAAGCGAGAAGACGCTGCGGGCGTACAACTACCGCCTCGGTTTCTTTCTTGACTTTACCGTGCAGAACAACCTGCGCTACCTCGACCAGATCGATCGCAAGCAGCTTCTCCGTTACGTAAAGTTCCTGCGAGACCACGAGAGCGATCTGGACGATCGCACGGTTCACAATGTCTTCGAGACGCTGAATACTTTCCTGCGCACACGGGACATCTTCATCGCTGGCAAAATTCTGGCGGAACTCGATTATGCCGAGAAGCCGCCGAAGCCCTACACGAAGCAAGAACTCAAGACGATGTTTGCGGTCATGGATGATGAAGAGAAACTGCTCTATCTATGGTCTCTTCCTAAACTCTGGCGTTCGTGACGCCGAGATGCAGAACACCGAATACGCCGACTTCAACTGGGAGAAATTCACGCTGCATGTTCAGCCGAAGGCGTGGCGTAAGTTCCGTCTCAAGGGCAAGAGCAAGAAGAAATCCGCCAAGGACAGATTCATTCCGATTCCGGCAAAGCTGGTTTGGAAAATCAAGGACAGAATGAGACAGCGGAACGCCCAGCCGCATGACCTAGTGTTTCCGAACGGTCAAGGCAAACCTGACGGTCACTTCCTGCGCAAGCTGAAGGCGATTGCGAAGAAAGCTGGCATTGAGGACGCAGAGCTCCATCGCTTCCGCAAGACCTACGCAGACACCCTCCACGAGGAAGGCGTCTCGGTGAACACCATCCGAATCCGCCTCGGTCACGAATCACTGGACGTGACACTCGCCTATCTGAAGGGCAAGGATGCCGAGTCGGAGGAAGCTCAAGAGCACGCCAATAGCAGCAGTTTGGCGCTGTATGCGTAAAACTGTTCAAATCAAAGCGCCACAGCGGGAGATCTCTTGCCGACAACGCCGGGATCTCCCGTTCTCATCCTTAGACCGATAGTTTCCGGTTTGGCCGTCACTCGGGTGGAATTGATGGCCGGCAATGATCGGAACGCTAATTGCCTTGCTCGCGATCTCAGCGGAGGTTACTGAGCATCACCACATCGCTGGCCACATCGCCGCGGGTGAGGAGCAATCGTCGGTGATCGGATGACCAGCTAAAATTAAGAATTCGACCTGAAGTGAATTTTGTCAGCTGTTTTGGTTTTCCTCCCGCGAAAGGTTGTTCCCAAATGTTGGTGGCGCCATTCTGGGTGACTAGGTATTGCAAAGACGCGCCCGCCGGAGACCAACGTACTCGGTTGGCTCCACCGGGCACGTCGAATTCCTTTAGCGCGGGACCACCGCTCGCTGGAATTACGGCTATTTTCCAAGCCATTGGACGATATTGGTCGAAGGGGTAGGAGAGGATTTTTCCGTCGGGGGAGACGTCCAGCCATCCGGTAACGCCTTCTCCCAACCCGGTGCCGATTTCGAGGGGCGCACCACCGTCGGTCGAAAGCTTCCAGAGTTTTTGTGGACGATGGCGGTTGACGTAATAAACGAACTTTCCATCCGGTGAACAGCCTGGGTATGCCAAGTCACCACTAAACAACTTCAGCAAATGCGTGCCGTCCCCATCTGCGCGTGTGAGAGTAGCGGTATTAGCCTCGAAGGATGTGAACAATATGAAACTGCCACATGTGGTAAACCACCTTACGCCGGATAGGTCGCTGAACGCCTTACGCTTTCCATCCGTCATGACTCGCCAAAGTTTGCCTTCTCCATCGGAAGACAACAGCTGACCAGCCACTGTCTCTGCGACATCGATCATCGGCGGTCCGCCAATTGTGATTTGCTTTGCTCGTGAAAGATTGTCTGCAGGAGCTTCCCAGATATTCGAGATTACGCTCGACGCTACCGCCACCACGTTGTTCCCATCTCGCGAGACATCCAACGGTTGGTCATAGTCAACCACATCATTGGTGAACCGTCGTGCTTTGCCGTCGGGATACGAAATGATCCAAAGTTGCCATCTTCCGTATGCGGAGTCATAACGGGGAATAAGTATGTTCTCTTGGCTTAGCCACACTGGCCGACCGAGCGCTGCCGAATCGGAATATATCTCTCGCACTTGACCATTCGGAACTGATACCGATGCCAAAATCCATCGAATCTCCTTTTCGTGAATCCGGAACGGACAAACGATCGTTCGGCCATCGCGCGACCAGCTCGGACCTGGCTGAAAGAGGCCTGCATCACCGTTCTTTATCGTCGCGATCACATGCTCGTCACTTCCGTTAGCATTGGCGATCCTGAGTTCGATGACATTACGCGGCACGACCGCTCGCTCGAAAACGAACTGCTGGCCATTCGGTGAAAACGTGACTGGTGAATCCACATCGGCGATCATTCGCCGGCTGGACCCTCCTAACGCCGGAACAGAGTAGAGATACTTGTAGTAGGGGTCCTTTGAATCTGAGCGGACGACATAAATGTAGTTGCCATCGACTGAGAACGTTAGGCCATGAAATCCTGGGCCCGCAGACAGGATCTCCACGTCGCTCCCCGTGGCTACTTGGCGCAGGTGCAGACTCTCTTCGTCGCCCTCAGCCAGAGAATAAACAACATAGCGTCCGTCGGGCGAGATAGCGGCGTCTTGAGCTCGGCCACTATCCGTCAATTTCGTTATCTGTACCCTAGCCAGACTTGGCTCCCTAGAACGGAATGGCCGATTGAAGATTAAGTACACAACAATCGCAACCCCCAGAGTTGCGAAGGCTAATGCTGTGTACATCAGACCGTAGCGCCGGAAAGCAGGACGTTGGGTCTCATTGGAAGGGGTTTCCTGAAATGAAGTAGGTTTTGTAGCATCGAGGCACCCGTGCACATCTTCAATCGGAGGTGCTAGGTCAAGCCGATGTTCTGAAACTGATTGCGCGTGCAAATTCTCGACGACGCCGATGAAGCGGTAGCCTTTCCTGGGCAGCGTTTCGATGAAGCGTGGATGCTCCGCTGACTCGCCCAAGGCCTCGCGCAAACGGTTCACGGCCTTATTCAAACTGACGTCGAAATCTACAAAAGTATCGGAAGGCCAGAGCTGTTTTTTCAGTTCATCCCGAGTGACCAACTGACCCGGTCGGCCTAAGAGCGTCACGAGTATTTGAAAGGGTTTTCCTGGAACGATGGCATTGCTGCCGTTGCTGCGAAGTTCTGCGGTCTCGAGATTTAATTCGAACTCGCCGAAACACACCTTGCCCGAGAACTGGGTTGGACTGGACATCACAAACTGCCCCAAGCGAATGTTCAACAGAGTTTACCATCGGTTGCAAGCCTCTAAAAATAAAGGCCCTATTGGAAGGACAATAAAGTCACAGCAAAGTCAGACCTGCGCCATTGTCAGTATGGTTTTGAGAAGGTACGTTCTCGCCCCAATGGCGGCCTTCGACCGTCGAGTAGTTCCCATGCAGTTAACATTGTGGAGAATACTCATGCGCACAAAGATTTTCGAGTTCAAGTCACTAGTCGCTTGTCTAGCCATGCTGTTTTCGGCAGCCGGCACCGCCTTCGCTACCTTCCCCGGACACAATAGTCTGATCGCCTTTCAAGTCCAAACGGCCGCGGGACTTCAGATTTACACAGTGCGTCCGAATGGCAAGGACTTACAGCAGATCACTTTTCTAAGTGGCGATGCTGTTGCGCCGGCTTGGTCCCCAGACGGGCGCCGGATCGTTTTCGAGCACGACGCGCCGGGCGAATGCGCCAACGTGGCGATCATGAACGCCGATGGCAACGGCCTGATTGAGTTTCCCGCTCCGGGTGTTTGTGAGGACGATCCCTCTTTCACACCTGACGGGACACGGATCATATTCAATCGTTTCGATCCCGCCACCAACGACGACGCCTTTTGGAGCATGGATCTCAGCGGCGGTGATCGGCAACGCATTGGCCAAAGCGGTTTTGATCCGAATGTTTCTCCCAACGGCAAGAAGATCAGTTTCCTTTGTTGCCCCAACGGAAACCCAGACGCATCGGCGCTCTTCACGTCCAATATTGACGGTAGCAACCTGTTCCAAGTCACCCCGTTCAGCTTCGATGTCGCGGTTAAGCAGGATTGGGCGCCAGACGGCAAGCACCTCGTTTTTACTATCTATGGAGATGTCACCATCCCCGGGGTCTCAAAGAACATCGTCACCATCCGTCCAAACGGAAAGCAACTTCATTTCGTAACGAACTATGAAGGTGGAGATGTCAGCGCCGTCGTCGGTTCCTATTCTCCCGACGGACGTTGGATAACTTTTCGACTCACCGATCATGGCCTCTTTGGTCTTTACAAGATCCATCCCGATGGGAGTGGTCTTAAGGCAATCCTTCCACTTTCGGACTTCAGGCCCGGTTTCATTGCCTGGGGGGCGCGACCCAGCGAGGACGACCAGAACGAGGGAGACTGGTAGACCTTAGGTTAGAACAAGAAGCCGATTTCTAGAGTGTCGGATTGCTGTATTGTCGGTACACGGCCTGATTCTGTCTGCATAGTTGGCAATTGGGAACTTGACTTCTGGATCGCTCGTTAGCTGGAAGGTGGCCAACCGGTTCTCTGCAAGCCACCGCGTTGGCCGGTCACTCGGGAGCAGTTCCGGGGCGAGCCGATGAACCATCTTTGGGTCTGCGTGTCGCGCTAACTTTCCTTACATACGTTGGGCGACGGTCAGCCCATTTCAGGATGGCATCAAGCGCTGGACATAGGGATTGCCCCCATGATGTCAGGCTGTATTCCACTTTAGGCGGTACTTGCGGATAGGCAGTTCGTAGAACAATGCCATCAGCCTCCATCGCCTTCAACTGCTGTCCAAGCATCTTTTGCGTGATAGCAGGTATGGCTCGCTCCAGGTCGGAGAATCGCATGATCTTTCCCCCGAACAGGTGGAACAAGATCACCAGCTTCCACCGTCCTTCGAGAAGGCGCAGCGCCTTCTCCAGGTCCGCAGCAGCAGCCACGGGCGTGTAGCGTTTTGGCAAATCTACCCTCCTAACGTACTTTTTAGTGCGTACTTCCCATTCTACCAGTATTGTGCCAACCTCCCCTCTGAGCCAGTCCATTCGGAGATTGCCTCGCTGGAGGTTCGATTCAATGACGCACACGTATCCATTCGCTGTCTCAAGTGATGAATTCAAAAGCAAGCGGGTTCTAGTAACTGGTGGCACCAAGGGGATGGGAGAGGCGATCGTGCGTCGCTTCTTATTGAGCGGTGCGGTGGTCGCAACGACGGCACGCTCCCCATTGCCTCAGGGACAAAACCCATCTTTGTTCGTGCAAACAGACATCGGTACTGCAGACGGTGTCAAGAAGGTTGTTGACCGCATCCAGCAGGAGTGGCCTGGGTTGGATATTCTCGTGAACTGTCTTGGCGGATCGGAGGCTCCGAACGGTGGATTCCGGGCACTCACGGACGACGATTGGCAAAGAGCTCTTAACGTGAATCTGTTGGCGGCAGTTCGCCTGAATCGAGCGTTTCTTCCGGGGATGATCGAGCGCAGGTCAGGCGTTGTTATTCATATTTCTTCGATTCAACATCGCCTTCCTCTTTACGATGCGACTCTAGCCTACGCTGCGGCAAAAGGCGCGCTTAGCACGTACAACAAAGGGCTCGCAAATGAGGTTGGCCCGAAGGGCGTTCGGGTAAACATGATCTCGCCGGGATTCATCGAGACTGCGGGCGCGCACGGAATGATTGTGCAGCTTGCTCATAGCAGTGGCATCACGGAGGTCGCGGCACGTCAGCAGATCATGAACATGATTGGAGGCATTCCAATTGGTCGCCCAGGTGTGCCGGAAGAAGTTGCAGAACTGGTGGCATTCCTGGCATCGGATCGCGCAGCCTCCATTCACGGTGCGGACTACGTCATTGACGGTGGCACGATGCCTACCGTTTGATTACGCATTTTGTAATAGCTGCCTTCGTTCCATCCTGCAATCAAAGATCGTTCGTTGCGTCAATAAACATCCAATCCGCCTCGGGCACGAGTCGCTGGACGTGACGCTCGCCTATCTGAAGGGTAAAGATGCCGAATCGGAAGAAGCTCAGGAACATGCAAACAGCAGCAGCCTGGCGCTGTACGCATAAGAGCTAGGACGCCCACCGCGGGAGATTTCTGGGTGACCAACTGAGATCCTCCGTCCGCATCCTTAGGCGGCTCGGCGCGACAAAGCTGGGTTCGGGACTATGATTTTGTGTAAGCCGCGTAGAGAAGATGTCGCACCTTCGGCTCGCCGGCAACGTAATTGTAGACCCGTTCCTCCAGCTCACGATCCGGCGCGGTGCGACTTTCTTGGCCGCTGTGTACTCTAAAGAGTCCAGTCCGCAACGCAGGGTTAAAGGAACAAAAAATGGCTGCACCTCCGATACCCAGCGCGCTTGATGCGCGCACGCAAATTTTCCCGACTCTCACTCCATCGCAAATCGATCGGATTCGCCCTCAGGGCCACGTCCGGCACGTCGACCGCGGCGAAATTCTTTTCGATGTCGGCGACACCAATATCCCTTTCTTCGTCATCCTTTCCGGCAGCATGGAAGTTGTGCAGCCGGGCCTCGACGGCGAACGCCCCATCACCGTCCATCGTGCCGGCGGCTTCACCGGCGAACTCACCATGATTTCCGGCCGTCGGATCTTCGTTCGCGGACGCGTCATCGAACCCGGCGATTTCATCGAACTCCCCGGCGACGCCCTCCGCTCGCTCATCGCCAAAGACGCCGAGCTGAGCGAAATGTTCATGCGCGCTTTCATCCTCCGCCGCCTCGAACTCATCAGCCGCGGCTACGGGAGCCTCATCCTTCTCGGCTCCCGCCACTCCGCACAGACCCTCCGCTTGCGCGAATTTCTCACTCGCAACGGCCATCCGTATACGTATATCGATCTCGATACCGACAAAGCCTCACAGGAACTCCTCGATCGCTTCAACGTCAAGATTGACGAAATTCCCGTCATAATCTGCGGCCAAGGCTATGTCCTCCGCAATCCCACAATTCAGAAACTCGCCGATTGCCTCGGGTTCAACGCCGACATTGACGCCGCGCAACTCCGCGACCTCATCATTGTCGGCGCCGGTCCCTCTGGACTCGCCGCCGCCGTTTACGCCGCCTCCGAAGGTCTCGACGTCCTTCTTATCGAGACCGAATCGCCCGGCGGACAGGCCGCCTCCAGCTCCAAAATCGAAAACTATCTCGGTTTTCCCTACGGCCTTTCCGGCCAGGAACTCGCCAATCGAGCCATCACCCAAGCCGAAAAATTCGGCGCCAAGATGATGATCGCCCGCAACGTGGTGCGCCTCGAATGCGCCCGCCGCCCCTACAAAGTCGTGCTCGATAACGGCGTCGAACTGGCCGCGCGCTCGGTCGTCATCGCCACCGGGGCGCAGTACAACAAACCGCGCATCGCTAATCTCGCCCTTTTCGAAGGACAGGGCGTCTATTACGGTGCCACCTTCATGGAAGCCCAGCTCTGCGGCGACGACGACATTATCGTCGTCGGCGGAGGCAATTCCGCCGGCCAGGCCGCCGTTTACATGTCGCAGACTCAGCGCAAGGTCCACATACTCGTGCGTTCCGGCCAGCTTTCAGACACGATGTCCCGCTATCTCATCCAGCGCATTGAGCAGAATTCCAACATCGAAATTCATTACCGTACCGAAATCATCTCGCTCGAAGGCGATTCGCACCTCGAGCACGTCACATGGCGCAATAACCAGACCGGCGAAATCGCCACAGTCCCCATTCGACACGTTTTCATCATGGCCGGCGCATCGCCGCGAACCGATTGGCTGAAGGGTTGTGTCGCGCTCGACACCAAAGGATTCATTCTCACGGGACGCGATCTCGACGGTTCCACTGACCAACCCGCCTGGCCGCTGGCCCGCAGTGCGCAGATGCTGGAAACGAGTCTTCCGGGCGTATTCGCCGTGGGCGATGTTCGGTCGGGAAACGTAAAGCGAGTCGCTTCGGCCGTCGGCGAAGGTGCAATCGCCATTCATCTTGTCCATCGAGCGCTTGCTGAACTCTAGCAGCAGCCTACAAAGGCGATACACGTCCGGCGCGAGTCGCTTCTACCTCCATGATGCCGAAGGCAAACGATAAGTAATCATAAAGGCCCTTGTGTCCACGAATAGAGGTAGGTCAAACGATATTCGGACTCATCAAAATGTTAGCCTTATGGCTCGATGGACCACCATACCGTCGCAGCCGTCAGCATTGTGGGTACATGCCTTGATGTGCTAGGCAGCCTATACCTCGCCTACGATTTGTTGGGTGGACAACACGGTCCGTTGCGTCTGCTTACCCGCGCTGTCACGTACTCCGTTGTCTTCGGAATCGGCTACGGCCTCGGCCTTGGTCTCTTCTTTGGTCTAGCCTCCGGAATTGCGACTGGCATCACATTGTCAGTCGAATTCAATCGGGCAGCTCGTGGGCTCGATCATTATTCGTTGCCTTGGGAAGGAGTATTTTCCGCGATACGAGGGCTTGGCTTCGGAGCTGGACTATATAGGATTCTCGGCTTGCGATTCGCAATCGCATTTGCCATTCTCATCACTGTCGGCCAAATCTTGGCTTACTCTCGGGGGATGCGCCCTGCCATGGATTATGTAGCAGCTCGCCGTCCTCGCCTCACACGTCGTCAGTTCTGGGGAACGGTGGTCCGCACCTTTGGCTACATCGCCAGCGCTCTTGTTTGTAGCGCCTTCATCCATCACGTAGATCACGCCTGGTCATTTGCCATTCGGGTGGGCTTGGTGACAGGCATCGTCACGGGTATCGGTGCGACGGTCAATCCTTACATCGAATACTATGCTGACAATCTTCCCGAGCGGCGCCTCGGCGCGTTCGGCATCGGACTCATCTTCTGCGGTTTCGCATTGCAGTCCCTTCAGTATTGGCTGGCGCTATTCGATGTACACCTGACCTAGTCAGTCTAATAACATATGGCCGATCGAGGATTCCCAAAGCACTTTGACGGAAGGCGTTTCCACAACCCTAATGCGCCTCAGGCGCGTGGTTTTCTTGACGCTCTTCGATGGAAACTGACAAGTCGCCGGGAACCATCGCCGCCTTCCATCGAAGACGTGGTGCCATCTGTACCACCCCGTAGCGTGGACGCCAGTCAAGTACGAGTCACGATGGTGAACCACTCGACGCTGCTTGTTCAGCGCTCCGGCTTCAATCTATTGACCGATCCAATTTGGTCAGAACGAGCAAGTCCCTTGTCTTGGATAGGTCCCAAGCGCCGGAGAAGACCTGGGGTGCGGATGGAAGATCTTCCGCCCATTGATGCAGTTCTAATCAGCCACAATCATTTCGACCATCTGGATTTGCCGACTCTGCGTCAACTTGCGGCTCGTAGAAGTTCTACTTTTGTCGTGGCCGCTCGCGGTGCTCGCCTGCTTCGCTCCCAAAGAATCGAACCCGTTCACGAGCTGGATTGGGGAGAGTCACTCGCCATTTCCGGCTTCACCATCCACTGTGTACCGGCCCTGCACTTCTCGGCCCGTGGCATTTTTGACCGTAACAAGACCCTGTGGTGCGGATACGTAATTGAATATCCTCAAAGCCTCGTGTACTTCGCGGGGGACACTAGTTTCGGAAGTCATTTCGCCCAGATTCGGGAAAAGTTTGGCTCGCCACAACTTGCATTGTTGCCCATCGGTGCATATGAGCCACGCTGGTTTATGTCGCCGGTGCACATGGCTCCCGAAGAAGCCGTTCGTGCCCACGGAATTCTCGGTGCCAAAACTAGCATTGCGATCCACCACGGGACTTTTCAACTGGCGGATGACGGGATCGACACCCCACAGAAACAACTTATGGCTTGCAGGCGAGACGATTCGTTTCTGATTCTTAGGAACGGTGAATCTGCCGTCATCCCATGCTGAATATCCAACGCACGCGTGCTGGACGTAACGCTCGCTTACCTCAAGGGCAAGGATGCCGAGTCGAAAGAAGCTCAGGAACATGCGAACAGCAGCAGCCAGAACAGGAGATGAAGTCCAAGTAGCTCGCATCCGGTAGTTGTGGGAGAATCAACGTCGGGCGGCAACTAGATTGGAGGATAAACTATGAAAGCAGCAGTGATTCACGAGTATGGTTCGCCTGATGAACTTAAGTTCGAGGACATGCCCGATCCGTCTCCAGGGCCGGACGAGGTGCTCATAAGGACTGCCGCCACGAGTATCAATCCGCTTGATGTGAAGATGAGATCAGGCGCGGTCAAGGAATATTTTCCTGTGTCTTTTCCCGCAATCCTGGGCTGGGATGTTTCTGGAACCGTGGAGAAGGTCGGCCCCGGTGTGAAAAATTTCACTAAAGGTGACAAAGTCTTCGGACAGACGGCGCAAGCAGACGCCACGATGTGCGTGGTTAAGGGGGCTGATCTCGCGCGGGTGCCGGATGGGATGGACTTGGTATCGGTGGCGGCGTTGCCTACAGTCACCACAACCGGGGCTGAACTGGCCGCTCTCGCACTGGAAGGAAAGAACGGTGGCACTCTGTTGGTGACCGGCGCCGCTGGAAATGTCGGCCGTTCCGCGGTCTTTGTGGCAAAGGAAAAAGGTGCCACCGTAATCGCGGGTGTACGGAAAGGACAAATCGAGGAAGCGCGAGCCCTGGGAGCTGACCGCATACTTGCGCTGGATGATGAGACAGCTATTGCTGGTTTGGAGTTGCTGGATGCCATCGCCGATACGGTTAATGGGACGACAGCAACAAAGTTGATAGGCAAGCTCAAGCAGGGAGGAGTTTTCGCATCGGTGCTAAGCGCGCCGACCAATGCGGCTGAGTATCCTTCCATTGCAGTCAAAACGATGCAAGTGAAGGTGGACCCGCGGGTGCTATCGCACATGGCTGAAGCCGTGAGGTCCGGGAAGCTGTCGATCCCGCTTGGCCAGCGTTTCGCACTGAAAGACGCCAACAAGGCGCACGCGGCAGCGGAAAAGGGTGCCGCGGGGAAAATCCTGCTGGTCGCGTAAGAGGATCCAGAGTCGGAAGAAGCGCAGGAACATGCGAACAGCAGCAGCTTGGCGCTGTACGCATAATTACTCCGTGGCAATGCCGGAAGGGTATCAGACCTCTGCCCTGTCACGGTACGGCCAGATGGAACGGAAAGGAACGAGAGGGAATCGGACGGAGTCAGACGAGGTTGTATGCCGGGGCGTAGTTCAGCTGGTTAGAACGCCTGCCTGTCACGCAGGAGGCCGCGGGTTCGAGTCCCGTCGCTCCCGCCAACTCTCGTGAACTGTTTCGCTGTCAAAACGTATCCCCTCGGATTAGTTCCGCGCTTCCGCCATCTGAGTAACGCAGTGGATAAAGGATGACGGTGGCGGTTCGACGTCAGCGCTCTCGCTGAGTATCGATCGGAAGGATGTTATCGTCGCGATCCGAGCTCTCAAACGGGCGTCCCGTCAACTTGCCTGATTGAGAGTCCGCGGTTGGGCCTCGCTGGTCGCCCGCTCACCTCGTGGCGAGACGGCCGGCCAGTCTCCTCGCCAGGCATCGGGTTCCTTGGCGTTCAGGTACCTGATGCGCACCGGCATGGCCGCAAGCCGGTCAGAAAGGCGAGCCTCATCGCGAATCGGCCACCAGTCGTACAAAAAGACCTCAAGAGGGCGCCACATGGAAACCCAGCCGCCGATCGTAAAGCTTTCCCGTACGATCTCCCCAATACGGCTGCCCTTCATTAAACCAGCTAAAAAATCGCCCATCGCAATCGCCGATGCTAGAGTGACGAGACCTTTGCCTTCGCGTGTGACGAGTTGACTCCGCACCGTCAACTTTGTGGCTCCGCTCACGGTAGTCACTGCGCGCCGGGAAGAGTGGTGCTGAGCGCGCGATTCCTGTCCTCCACGGTCTACCTGGCTCCAGAGTGAAAGGCGAACACCAATGACTACCATTGCTACCAAAAAGTGCCTTATTTATTTTTCCAAGGATACTGGTAAAATGCAGGTGCGCGACGGTCGCAAGTGACTGGTAGCGTTGGTAGTAACTGCAGAAATTTGCCAGTGTTGTTGGCAAAATTAAGGCGGTGGATGTTAATCCCTCCCTCTCCGCCAGTCCTTTGAGGTCAGTAGCCCTAGCTCTGGAGTGGTGCATCATCGCTGAAAATTGGGACTACGGGACCCGATGTGGGATGACTCGTTGTGGATCGTGCGCTGCCGTGCTATCCCAACCCGATTTGATTCACCATCACTTCAGCGGCGACGTTCATTTGATCCTCTTGCTTGCTCCGTAGGCGTCGATAAACCCAGTCAAATACAGGCGCATTCCCTCGTCGTCGGACCAAGATCGCGTCCTGAAGCTCACGTGAGCGTCTTGACACCTCCGGTTCGGCCAATTCGCCTCTAACAATCTGGCCCCACAGGGATTCGCTGTCCTCTTTCTGGCGATCAGATTCCAATGCGGTTTCACTCTGGCGCCGCCATTCACGTGCCGCCCATAGTCCAGCTGGCAATAACGGCGCCATGACCGCCAAGACGAACTTCTGGAGTGACATGCCGTTCAACAATCCGAGCGCAAACACGCAGGCGCTCAAGACGAATACCGTACCGAATATCAAGTGGGGACTGTGAAGTCGCCGGCCTTCAGCAGGGCACGATTCGCGGCAAAATAGAGCCTCCAATTTAGGCGGCAACGGAACTTTTAGCACGCCCGGCTCCTCACCAAGAACAATTTCGGAAAAGCTTCCGGGAACTTCGGCGAAAACCGCCTAGCGGACGATGTCCACGACCCTTCCTGGGGCCGCTGGAAACGGGACTGACGGCGAAGAAGAGCGCCTCGGTGCCGTTTAGTACGGATGGTTCCAGACAGCGCGGCAAATCGGACCTGGAGCGATTTGCCATCTAAGCCCTTCAAAAAGAAGGGGATTGTCGGAGTTCAGCGAATTTTTCCTCCAGACGCCTACCCGATCTCCACCCAGTCACCCACTTAAGGACGGGTGGTTCCCTGGGAGAGCGGGAAATCGGACCGGGAGCGAATTTCCCTTCTAAAGCTATATAAATCAGGGAAATTATCGGATCTTTCCGGGTTTTTCGGTTTACGGCGCGAACGCCGGCGCATCTTTGCTTCGGCGGATAACCGTACGGCGTTGAGCGCCACGCGGGGGATTGCCGCGTGCACGGCGAAGTTCAAGTAGGTGGCATCATCGAATCGGAAACCATTCATTTTTCCAATCAATCGACTGCTTTAGAAGCATATTCCGCTCAGTGCACTCGGGGTCAAACGGGGATGTACGGTGCTAAACACGTATAAGAATTTCATTTCAAAATCACTTCACGAACGTATTCATTACCGAGAACTTTTCTGTATTCATTCCGGCCGACTCTGGCCTTGTTCTGAAGCTCGGTGCTACCGATTACTTTCTTTGCCACCTCTTCCAGCTCGACGCCGTTATCCAAAGCCGCAGCCCCGTTCTTAAAAGTGATCCAGAGACTTATATTGGGCTGATCCGGTGATTTTGGAGTGAGCCTGAAAACCTTGTAATCGATGATCAGCCCAGCTTTTTTGAAAGCTTCCATGGTCGGCTTCCATGTCGAATTTAGCCAATCGATGTACTCTTCGAAATGCCCGTACTCAACGTGAATGTAGTCCACCTCAGTAACGGGGCCATCGGTGTACTGGCGCACATCCTCGGCACGTGCATTGAGCGAAAGTGAGGAAACTGCGAGACACACGGAAAAGATAGCGGCTTTGATCATTTTCTCACCTCGTTTTTCATTGTTGTCCTACTTAGACCAGGGCGGAACCACGCCGTTGCTGCGCGCGTACGCAATCGACTGCCCCAGATGCTCGTGTTGATCTTCGAGAATCAGCATCAGCGCGGCCTGTTTCGTCATGTCTCTTCCGAACAGTTTCACCGGCGCCTGCAGGTCATTGTCGGAGAGTGACGTGATCGCTTTTTGCAGATCGACGTAAGAAGCCTTCAGAGCTTCCTGCAATTTCTCCGGATCGGTGATGGGCGCAACCTTTGCCCCCGTATTCGGTGTGCCCGAAAGCGCGCCGGCGAGCATGCGGTTCTCCGTAACGATCAGGTTGAACACGTCGCCGACGGAGCGAACGCCTTGGCCGGGCTTCCAGTCGTACTTGCCCGACATAACGCGCGCGAGCCCGGTGAATTTGTCGGAAAGTGTTCCGGCATCTTTTCCGAAGGCGGCCTGCATTCCTGCCGGCTGCGCCTGCGCCAACGGCACCATCAGAGCGACCGCAAGCGCGCAAATTCCGTACTGAATCAAAATCTTCTTCATGTGAAACTCCTCCAGGCGATGCGCCTGCTCACCGGACAATATGCCGCGAAGAACCAGCGTTTGCAGGAAAAGTGACATGCGGCGTCCGAAGTGAGACAAGCGGTCAGAGTTGGCCGTCAAATACCGTTGCCACGGGTCCGTTCACAGGTTTAATCAGCTAGGTCGTTCATCCGTTCTCGTGTCGGCTGGAGAACTCCACGTTCGATCTGGTGTACAAGGTCTGTAATTGTGGCGTTCATATGTACCGGCACTCCGGAAGCGTGGCCTAACGTCACCACATAGCCGTTGATGAAGTCGACCTCAGTCTTCCGGCCGCGCTCGAAGTCCTGGAGCATCGAGGGTTTGACATCCCCATAGAAGGCAATTATTGCCTCGACCCACGACTTATAGTGTTCCTCTGCGGCAAAATTGCTCGGCCATCCGGGCGGAATCGGGTCCACGGCCAGACGCTCCAGCCGAGTGCCAATCGCAAGTGCCACGGACAACGCTTCCTCGTACGTCCGGCGGAAGACCTTCTTGCCTGCCTCCGTTTCCATATACTGACGCATGGTTTGCGAACAGAGCGCACCGAGGGTTGTAACCGAGCAATTGATCAGGAGTTTCGACCAGATGGCACCAGTCAGGTTTGAAGTTACCCTAACCTCAATCGCTCGACCTAAGGCGCGCGCAACCCGCTCGACGCGCTCACTGACACCACCAGCAAGTTCACCTATCAGTAGATGCCCTGCATTCTTCTGCTCGTAGACGCCGGGTTCTACCATCGCGGCACCAAGATTTGAGAATCCACCAAGGATCTTATCTTCGCCTAGGCGATCCGCAAGCACCCGTGCAACGCCGCCATTCTGTATAGGCAATATGACTCCTTCGGGGGCAAGTAGGCCCACCACATGGGGCGCGACTTCGAGCGCGTCCTGCGCTTTGGTGGCCAGCAGGATCAGGTCAAACTGGTCTCCCTTTCCGTAGTCCTCAACTGCGGCAACGTCGATAGCGTCTGCCCTCACCTCTCCTCCGATGCCGGACACTCGCAGGCCCGATCTGCGCAATGCCTCCGCAGAATCGGTATTGCGAGCCGCAAGCCGGACGGGCAATCCTGTGCGGATGGCACGCGCCGCAATTGTTCCGCCCAACGCGCCGATGCCCACTATCAGTATTTGCATTTTGAAGGCTCCAAGATCCCCGCGATGAGGCCCTCCATGCGTCGCCTCAAGCCTTGACGACGAGGTCGATCTCGACGCAGGCCCCAAGCGCTAGCGCGGCGACCGCGATCGTCGTGCGGGCGGGAAAGGGCTGACTGAAATACTTTGCGTAGATGCCGTTCATCGCGGCGAAGTCACTCATGCTCGTGAGAAACACACCGGCGCGCACGACATCGTCGAAACTCTTGCCGGCCGCCTTGAGAACCGCCGAGAGGTTCTGGAAGACGCGTTCCGTCTCAGCCACGATGCCCCCCTCGACCACCTTGCAAGTGGCCGGGTCTTGGGCGACCGTCCGCTGAAGTATAGGAAACCACCGACTTCGATCGCCTGGGAGCACGGGCCGACCGGCGGCGTGAGTTCCGGAGAGGTAATTGCGGTCTTGCTCATAGCAAACTCCTGTGGATACCGGGTTAGCGGGTATGGAACATATGCCGCGAAGAACCAGCGTTTGCAGGAAAAGTGACATGCGGCGTCCGAAGTGAGACAAGCGGTCTGTCCTCATTGATGTCCTCTTCGAGGGTTCCGCTATAATCCGTGCCGGAAGGGTTGACACACCTATTGCTGCAGGCCACACCAGATATGGGACGGACGAGATGGATTTTGATCCTGTGTGCGTGGACGATTGTGGGACTGTTGTTCACGGTGCGGGAGATCGTAGTGGCGAAGGTTCACGGCGGGCACGTCAGCTGGGTGATCGTGGGTGCGATCGAACTCGTCTACTGGAACGTATGGGCGGCGTGCACACCGCTCGTGATTGCTCTGGCAAAACGGTTCCCGTTGACGGGGCCGAGGTTTGTACCTCATATAGCGATCCACACGGTCACGTCGTTTATGATCGCTCCCCTGGGATCGATCACCGCATACTTTCTGAGCCATGGACTTCTGCGGTTACTTCTTCGCATAACCGATCCTGGTGCGCCACCCCTTCCCCCGACGTTCACAGTCAGTGTTCTGTCGATGAGCTTCACTGGCGTGCTTACATACTGGTTAGTTGTGGGGCTGTATCAGTCGATCCACTTTTACCAGGCTGCTATGGAGCGTCAGACTCGAGCGGCGCAACTGGAAACGCAACTCTCCCACGCCGAACTTGAGAACCTTAAGAGCCAGTTACATCCGCACTTTTTGTTCAACAGTCTTCACACCATCGGAATCCTGATGCAGGAAAACGTCGATGCTGCAAGCCATCTGCTGGTCAGTCTCGGCGACTTGCTGCGCATGGCCCTCGAACGGCGGGAGAACGAGATCACTTTGCAGAGCGAGCTCGAGTTCGTCGGCAAGTATCTGGAGATCGAGCAGACACGCTTTCATGATCGCTTGAACGTTCACATGGACGTGCCACCTGACCTTCTCGCAGTCTATGTACCAAGCCTGGCGCTTCAGCCACTGGTTGAGAATGCCATCAAGCACGGCTTCAGCGTCGATTCCGCCGCAGGCCGGCTAGAGATCGCTGCCAGACGCCACAACGGCAGAGTTTGGCTCTGCGTCCGCGATGATGGCCCGGGTCCGACACCGGGATCGCGCCTGCGATTCGGCGTCGGACTCAGCAATGTCCAGTCACGCTTGAAACAGCTTTACGGGGACGAGTCGTCGCTGGAACTTACCAGAGGCGACGGTCGAGGCTGTGAGGCCATCATCACCATTCCACTGCGGAGTTCGCATGAAGACGCGAGTCCTCATCGTCGATGACGAACCGATCGCCCGGCGCGGTATCCGTCGTTATCTGGCCAAGAACAACGATATTGAAATTGTAGGCGAGGCGGCGAACGGAATAAGTGCGGTGGAGCAGATCAATGAACTTCATCCCGACATCGTTTTTCTCGATGTGCAGATGCCTGATCTGGATGGTTTTGGAGTCATCGAAAATGTGGAGCCATCGACCGGCCCCGCTCCCGTTTATATCTTCGTCACGGCTCACGATGTGCACGCCATCCGTGCATTCGAAGTGCACGCTGTTGACTATCTCTTGAAACCGTATGATAAGGAGCGATTTGCCAAGGCCCTGGTTCACGCGCTCCAGGTCGTCGAACAGCGCGGAAAAGCAAATCGAGATCTCGAACCGCTGCTCCAATCCCTCCGTAGTCTCCGCCCGTTGGAACGCTTTGTGGTGAAGGACAAGAAGCGGATTTTCTTTGTTCCCGTTTCCAACGTTTTGTGGATCGAAGCCACGGGAAACTATGCCTGCATACACACCGCCAGCGACAGTCACCTGTTGCGGGAAACTTTGGCACATCTCGAAGAGAAGCTTGCGCCACACCACTTCATCCGCGTGCGGAAATCGGCCATCGTGAACGGCGCCTGCATTAGCGAGATTCGCCCGATGTTCGATGGGGTTTACGACATCGTACTGGCAGAAGGAACGGTGGTCACGTCGAGCCGCAGATACGCTCACAAGTTACGGGCGCTGCTGGAATCCTAGTCTTGGCAACTGGGATGTAAATTGGCGCGTCGGCGTGGAATGCCAGCGGAGAAGGTGAAGGAACTCCCACTGACATTCCAACAGACAGGTTGCTGCAATTCTCGATGTTTCGGCTCAGTCCAAGTGCCAACCGTGTGCCGGACTGCCACCCACAGCGAGCTGCATACGACCAATAGGACGCGCCTCGCTCATCCGCTTGGGGACAATGCAGATCTGACCCTATATCCGTACGATCCGTTATCTCGCACCAAAAACTCTCTTCTGCTATCCCTGTCCACCAGTGTTTTTTCCCAACAGGAGCACTAGGCACAAGGTCCTCCTTCACTGTCCCGGGCGATTCTATCAATCGGGAATGGGCAGAGGGCTTTTAATGGGACAGGCCTACTGTAGTAAAACTGTAGTAGGCCAATGTTCAAAACGAGTCATTCTCACGCAGAACGGATCAAATCGACTGACTTGTAACCCGTTGACGAGAGGAGTACAGTAGAAAATTTTCTAAACGGTTCAGAACCCTCCAGTGAACTTGAAAACCGGCATACCCGGAAGGGTATCGGGGGTTCGAATCCCTCACTCTCCGCCACTCCGAAGCGGCACGGCCAATCCCGTCGATTTAGGATGCAGTGTCAACCTCGCAGGGTCGGACATGTGCCTTTCGGACGTTCCAGTCTCTGGCGATCTTGAGGACGAATCCCGACGAAGCAGGAATCGGGCAGGCGATCGTCCCTTGAAGACACTGGCAGGAAAAGATTCGCCCGCATCGCAAAGATTTGTGATCGTTACGAGTTGAAAGACCCGTCGCAGTGGTGCTGCGGCCAGGCGGCGCATCGAGTGGCCCGTAAAGAGATTTCGAGATGACATCGGCGGAGGCAAGGGGCGGAGGCAAGGTAAGAGCGCGGCGCCATTTGTAAGGCGAGGCAAGGGCGGCTAGATTTTGGAAAAGGAGAGAACGACATGCCTATTGAGAATGTAACCCATCACGCATCCTCGCCAGCGGCCGTATCAGATCTGCTGCCTGCGGGCACCGTGGCCCCTGATTTCAGTTTGCACGTCACGCCGGACCAGACGCTTTCGCTAAGTGAGTTGCGCGGCAAGCCTGTGATTCTGGCCTTTTATCCCGCCGACTGGAGCCCGGTGTGCGGCGATCAGATGGCGCTTTACAACGAAGTCCTTCCCGAGTTCCAGAAGTTCGGAGCGGAGTTGCTGGGCGTGTCGGTCGATGGCGTCTGGTGCCACCGCGCGTTTGCCGAAGACCGACATCTGCATTTTCCGCTGATGGCGGACTTCGAGCCCAAGGGTGCCGTCGCACAATTGTATGGCGCCTATCGTAACGCTGACGGCTTTTCCGAGCGCGCCCTGTTCGTCATCGATAAATCCGGCGTCATCGCCTGGAGCTATCGGTCGCCGGTTGCGGTCAATCCCGGTGCGGACGGGATTCTGCAGGCCCTGGAAGACTTATCTAAGTAAGGATTGGCAAAGCAGGAGGAACCCATGACTACGCTCAAGACGCCGGTTACGCCTGAAGATCACGTTCAGGGTCCGGAGAACGCAGCAGCAACTTTGGTGGAGTATGGCGACTACGAATGTCCTCATTGTGGGCGCGCTTATCCCATCGTGAAGCGAGTGCAAAAGCATTTTGGCCAAGGGCTGCGCTTCGTATTCCGTAATTTTCCCTTGAGCGAAATGCACCCTCATGCGGAATCAGCCGCAGAGACCGTCGAGTTCGCCGGGGCTCACGGAAAGTTCTGGGAGATGCACGACGCCTTGTTCGAGAAGCAGGACCGCCTGGGCGGCCCGCTTTACCTGGAACTTACCCAGGAGCTGGGTCTGTCTCCCGCGGAGCTTCGGCAGGCACTTGAAGAAGGTAAGTATAAGAACCGAGTCCGGGCCGACTTCAGCAGTGGCGTGCGCAGCGGAGTCAACGGCACGCCTACGTTCTTCATCAACGGAAAGCGCCATGATGGATCCTTCGACTACGAAAGTCTGGTGCTGGCAATTGCGGAAGCAACGGGCGGACAGAGAAAACCGATCAGCGCATAGCTCACGAGCTCCGTGACGGGCAGTCCGACCTGGGCGTGTCGCCCGACCGCTTGCGCGTCTTCGCGCTGGACGGGACGAATTTTCTGTCGGGCAATTCGCTGAAGCGACGCAATCGCGTGATCGAAGGGTATGCGGCCACCAGTGGAAAGACCCGGGAGAGCGCCGATGTCCGCGATGGGCAGCTGCCGGGCGACCCTGCCCTGGCGGCCCAGGTGATGATCGCGATCACGCATGTCGAGAATCCGCCACTGCGGCTGATCCCCGGCTGCCGATGCTGTCGAGCGGGTTCGTGCCAAGCTCGCTCAAGTTCGCGAGGATCTCCGAAACCCGGGAGTCTACGGGCGTGAACCCAGCCTATGCCGCGCTCCAGGGCCAACCGTCGGGGACGCAAGGCCGCTATGAGAGACTAGGGACGTGAAGTTATACCGCACAACCAAGGGCACGTTCGTCGAGGAGAATGAGAAGTTCTATCCTGTCTTGGGTGCGGACTGGGACGAATTTGTTTGCGGCGCCGATCTGCACGCGCGAGCTCGCGCGGCGACCGGCAAGACAGCCGCGACGAACTTTGATTCTGCCACGATTCTCGCACCCGTGGTCAGCCAAGAGGTGTGGGCCGCCGGCGTGACCTACTATCGCAGCCGTAATGCGCGCATCGAGGAAAGCAAGGCGGCGGGAGGAGGCGACTGTTACGAACGTGTCTATGTTGCCGAGAGGCCCGAACTTTTTTTCAAGGCGACCGGGCAGCGCGTGGTCGGGCCGGGACAGCCAGTCCGTATTCGGTCCGACGCGCGGTGGTCGGTGCCCGAGCCGGAGTTGACTGCGCTGATCAATGCGGACGGAGCAATCGCGGGCTACACCATCGGCAACGACATGAGTTCACGCGATATCGAAGCGGAGAACCCGCTTTACCTTCCGCAGGCGAAAATATACCACGGCAGCTGCGCCCTTGGTCCCTGCATATTGCTCTCGGCGCAGCCCCCGAGCACGACATCCATTGACCTGGAAATCGCGCGCAAAGGCAAGACTGTGTTTGCGGGGAGCACCACGCTCGCAGAACTCAAGCGAGAACCCAAGCAGCTGGCCGAGTTCCTCTTCCGCGACAACAAGTTTCCCCACGGAGTATTTCTGATGACTGGGACGGGCATCGTTCCGGGCGATGAGTTCACGCTGTCGAGAGGCGACACGATCCGTATCGTTATCGATGGAATTGGCACGCTTGAGAACCATGTCGCGTAGCTGGGGGCTGCGAAGGCCACCTGGTTACTGGGACATAAGAGGCGGCCGCTGCTCTCGAAGTTCGCAACCGCTCTTGTGAGTTTTCAACATCAAGGCCGCCAGATCCAGAATGCGCTGGGCGGCCTGTTCCGTACTCACGCCACGGCTGTGAATGTTGGAGATAAGATTCCGGTTGGCGTCCGTGTGGGAAAGTGTCGGTTGATACGCCATGTAGGCGGACAGGCTTTCGGCCGTGGCCAGGCCCGGCCGTTCGCCGATCAAAAGCACGGCAACTCTTGGCCCAAGTAGCTCGCCAATTTCGTTCAGAATTCCTACCCGGCAATGGCGAATCACAAATATCTGGCCGGTGCTCCAGCCTAGCGCTACTGCTCCCTCGCAAAGCAACGGCAATAGACAAGGGACTTGTTTGGCGACAGCGGTTACCGAGAGTCCATCGCCGATCACGATCTGCAAATCATTTCCTGTAGTGCAACGCCGGCTCACTTCTGCGCAAGAGGAGTCGCTCAGGCAGCGGCCCAAGTCAGGGCGCACGAGATACTCATCTTTACTCGCCGCCCGGGAGCAGACTTCAAACAGGTTCCACTTCTGCACGAAGTCGCTGCTTGCATCGGTGAAGAGGCCGAATTCGGCGCGCACGGCATCGCGGGCGGCGGCGTGGGCCTCGCGCAGTTCAAGGTGAGTATTGGTTCGATAAGCGGCCCCGCTCCTTCCGGCCAGCAGTCGCGCCGGAGTCTGGGCGCGGACCTTCTTCACCATCTCCGGCAAGTCGTAAGGCTGGGCGAGTGAATCGTTACGCTTGATTTCTTCCGAAGCCACTCAGACTGTCCTCTCCAGTGACGATTCCAGACCTTGCATCAGTTGCTTTTGGGTGGACGAATCGAGCGACAGCGGTTCCGTGCCTCGGTAGATTCCTCTATTTTGCAACCAGGCAAGAAATTCCGGCGCGGGAGTCAAGTGAAAGAGGCGGCGCGCGGCCAGCGCGTCGTGATAGCTGGTGGATTGGTAATTCAGCATCACGTCATCCGAACACGGAACGCCCATAAAGTAGTTGCATCCGGCGACCGTCAAAAGCAGCAGCAGATTGTCGGCTGAATTTTGGTCGGCAGCGGCGTGATTGGTGTAGCAGACATCGCAACCCATGGGCAGGCCAAGCAGTTTACCCATGAAATGGTCTTCGAGGCCTGCCCGGATGATCTGCCTCTCATCGTACAAATATTCAGGGCCGATGAAACCAACAACGCTGTTGACGAGAAATGGCTGGAAGGCGCGTGCGACGCCGTAAGCTCGCGCTTCGAGCGTCAGTTGATCCACCCCGTGATGCGCCTCGGCAGAGAGAGCGCTGCCCTGACCGGTTTCGAAGTACATCACGTTATCCCCGACCCAACGCACATCCCGCTGGCGATGATGTTCGAGGACCTCTTCGTGACCCTCGCGCAGCAGGTTCAATGTAATTCCAAAGCTGTGGTTGGCCGCTTCCGTGCCCGCGACCGATTGAAAGAGAAGATCTATCGGCGCGCCGCGCTTTAAGGCGGCCAGTTGGGTGGTGATGTGGGCCAGGCAACAGCTTTGGGTGGGGATTTCGTACGCGTCAACCAGGCGATTCAGGGCCACAAGAATCGAACTGACCGTTTCCACCGAGTCGGTGGCCGGATTCACACCGATGACTGCGTCTCCGCAACCATAGAGCAGTCCCTCGAATGCCGCCAGAAGAATTCCGCCGACATCGTCAGCCGGGTGGTTGGGCTGGGCGCGGATGCCCAGCACTCCACGCTCTCCCATCGTGTTGCGGCAACGTGTGACGTTGCGGATCTTGACGGACGCAAGCACGAGATCTTTGTTGCTCATCAGCTTAGCTACCGCGGCGGCGATTTCAGGGATGATGGCCGTCTGAAGCTGCTGTAGTTGAGTTTCTGTGGTTCCGTCATCGAGAAGGAATTCGCGGAATTCACCCACCGTCATACTTCCGAAGGGGCAAAGGGCTTCCTGATCGAAACTGTCGAGAATGAGGCGGGTTACTTCGTCCTCGGAGGGATCAATCAGAGGACGACGGACAATTTCCGCCAGCGTCAAGTCTGCAAGTTTGCGTTTGGCCGCGACTCGCTCTCGTTCGGAACGTGCGGCAATGCCGGCCAACTGATCGCCAGACTTCTCCTCATTGGCCTTGGCAAACACTTCGCGGAGGTCGGAGAAGTCGAAGTGCTCGATCATGGGAAACGGGCCGCTGCGAGAGACCATGTTACCCGAAAAGTCAGAAAGGCTACGGGAAGGGGCTTAGTCTCAACTTCTCTCCCTTTCATGATGGGGTCATCCTGCGCTTGGGAGGGGTCCCGGCGTGCAGCGGATGTGCGCCGCTTTACGGCAGCTGTGCCGGCCCGGGGGGCCAGGTCTAAAGCGCGCCGCGGCCGCCCATCTTGATTGGGGCAGCGGTGTGGGACGACAAGTGCAATGCGGCTGCGTGCTGGTTCATCGCGGTTGCCGCCTGAGTGCGGCGGTTGCCGATGGCGCTCTGAAGTTCAGGGTGGTTACGGTGTGCTCACACAAAGAGCACTTGAAAGTCGTGCCGCCGTTCAACTATTTGGTTGGTGTAATATCGCACTTCTCCATCATAGTCCTTCCCCCTATAGCCCGCTCGGGGCATTGGGTGCACAACCATTGGGTAGGGCTAAGTCGTGGGTAACAACCTGAGCAGGCCGAACTGCCCTTGGGGCTCTCGCGGGCGACAACTCATTACATTGCAATGATATAACTGGGCCCGAACGGCCTGCTCGAAGGCCGGTGCATCTCCTTCTAGGGCTTTGCCGCGTGGCCTTTCAGTTCGACGACGATTACATCCATTCCCACATCGCTGGTGTTTTCTGGCAGGTGGGTGGTGGCTGCTTCGTATTGCGAATCGCCTGCCTTGGCAGCAAAGGCCGCCTTCTTTCCATCCGGGTAAGAGAACTGCCCCTTGGCGTCGGTGAGGAACACCGCAACCGTGGCGGGATGGCTGTGCATGATGGACTTCTCGTGCGGGCCGTAGTGCACTTTCAGAATCCGTACCTGATCGTTTTCGGTCACGACCGTATAGTGCTTAGGATCAGTCTTGACCGCATCCTGGGCCGAGACGATTGAGGCGAGACAAAGGCACACCGCCACGCCATAAAGCGCTAGTCGCACTGGCATATTGCTCTCTCCTTAGTGTTTTGAGGGAATCCTGAAAAGCCGCCCAACCCTACTCCCGGAGATACATCCATGTCAATCAGCACAATCGCATGCGATTCCTGACTGGCTTTCAGTTAGAGCTTCTAACCGCAAAGGTCGCGAAGAGAATCCTATGAGCCGGCGGGACAATACGCCCACGATAATGTATGTAAAGAAACTTCGTTCACAAAAACATAAATTTACAATGAAAAGTTCTGGGCTTTCGTATCTCCGCCAGTGACATTCCTCATTGTTTAGCTCCTAAATCATTGAAAAGCCGCGAGAAACCGGCCGTGTCTCGGTTGGAGTGCGAATTGCATTTCCTTTCTCGCAGCCTCGAAGCTGCTTGAATTTCCCCGTTGTATTGCCGTGATGAGTTTCTTTTTTCTGCGGACTGTTTTTGGATGTTGGCCCAGCCTCTGCACCGCTCATGCACTGTGTTCGCGCCGGACGACATCTTCCACCAGCCTTACCTTCCAGGAGACCAAGTCATGAAATGTTTCTTGCTGTACTCGAAGACGATGTTGCGAATCGCTCTCTTATTTTTGATTGGACTAGCTACGCTAAATTCAGCGCGAGCCGACAATCTGTACGCCCGGATTCATGGAACAGTTACGGATAGTAGCGGTGCGGTCGTGCCCGACGTGGCGGTGATTGCATTCAATATCGGGACTGGCAGGTCCGCACGATGACCTCGGACGCGAATGGGAGTTTCGAGTTCATTCAGCTGCCCATCGGAACTTATCACGTCAGCGCCAGCAAGGATGGCTTTAAGAAGCACGAACGCCACGGGATTACTCTAGTGCTCGATCAGAACTACGTGCTTCCGATTCAGCTGGAGATCGGTACGACGGCGGAAACCATCACAGTGGAGGCGAATCCGGTTCAGGTCGAGACCACGAGCAACCAACTCGGCGCCGTGGTTCAGGGGAAGACGATTGTTGATATGCCGCTGCTCGGCCGTAACTGGATTCAGCTTCAGCAACTGCAAACTGGAGTCGTCGGCACATCCGATCGCTTCGGCGACACGTTCGCCACCAATGGCAGCCAGGCCCAGCAGAATAGCTATCTGATCGACGGAATCGACGACAACGACATATCGCTGAACGACCGATTATTGATTCCAAGTCCCGACGCGATCGCCGAATTCAACATGGTCACCAACACCATCAACGCCGAATACGGACGAAATTCGGGAGCGATTCTGAACGCGGCCATCAAGTCGGGGACGAACTCGTTTCACGGCGATCTGTTTGAGTTCTATCGCGACACTTTTCTGAATACGAAGAATTACTTCGCCCTGACGCCCGCGCCCTTCCACCAGAATCTGTTCGGCGCCACCATTGGCGGACCCGTCTGGAAGAATCATACGTTCTTCTTTTTCTCGTACCAGGGAGACCGGGCCAGCGAGCCTGACACCTGCGGCTTGAACGAAAATGGAGGGAACCCGACGGTGTTCACGGCGGCGCAGCGGAACGGCGATTTTTCCGGAGGCACGGCGGGGTGTCCATTCGGCGCCAACGGTTCACCGATTGCGCTGCAGAACAGCGGCGGCGTAACTCAGCCCGCCGGGACTCCCTACTGTTCGCTGTTTCCGAATGGGGTTATTCCGACCGCCGATTTCAACAGGGTTTCCCAGGGCTTGTTGAAATTCGTTCCGTTTCCCAACTTCGGGGCCAATACGTTCGTATTCAACCCGGTCGAGACTATTACGCAGGACCAGTACATTTTCCGTATCGACCATACGTTCAATCAGCAACGCGCTCTGGGGTTCGGCCGCGATGGAGCGGTTTCCCGATAGTTTCACCCTGCCGTTTCTGGGAGCGAATCTGCCGGGATTTGGTGAGATCGACGACAGCCACACCAAGCAGATCACTGTGGCTTTCAACCACAGTTTTTCTCCGACGACGTTGAATGAGATCCGAGTGGGTTACTCGCGGCTGAATTTTGCGGCGGTGTTTCCGACCGATCCGGCGTTGCCGTCGAGTTTTGGATTTACCGGAATCACACCGCAGAGTTCATCCGGAGCGAGTGCACCGCTGATTGGCGTGACCGGCTTCTTTACGCTCGGCTTCAGCGGTAACGGCCCGCAACCGCGCATCGAGAATTACCAATTTACGGATAATTTTTCGAAGATTATCGGCAAGCACAGTCTGAAGGCGGGTTTCGAGATGCGCCGCTACCACGTCTTCAATCCCTTTTCGGCCAACAATAATGGCGACTTCACCTTTGGCGCTACCGGCCCGTTCAGCACGGGCAATGCCGGGGCGGACTTCCTGCTGGGATTGCCGGATAGTTACACCCAGGGCAGCGGAGACACGATCGACGCCACCACGCAGGAGTACTACAGCTACGTGCAGGACCAATGGAAGGTGCGGGACAACTTGACTCTGAACTATCGGGTTGGGATGGCAGATTGACACGCCACTCAGCGACAACTTCAACAACGGGCTGTCCATCAATTGCTTCTCGCCGGGCGTGCAGTCCACGATTTATCCGACAGCGCCGGCGGGCCTGGTGTTTCCCGGCGAAGCGGGTTGCACGTCTACGGGCGGTGTGCAGACCAGCTACCGGCATCTCGGCCCTCGGGTTGGATTTGCTTATAGCCCCGATCGGGGACGCTTGTCGGGCGGGCCGGGAAAACTTTCGATCCGGGCTGGTTACGGTATCTACTTCAACCGCGGCGAAGAGGAATTGGCGCTGCAGAATGTAATCTCCCCTCCATTCTCAACTTCGATCAATACTCAAAACCCGTCGTTCGCGAATCCATTTGTGCCGATTAATGGCGGTCCGGCGGCGAACAATCCGTTTCCAGCGTCGCCTCCGCCCCCGGGCAGCAACGTGGATTTCACCCAGTTCGGGGCTGATGGCTCGTTATTCTTCAATGTCGTCAATCCAAAATTCGTGCCGGGATATTCCGAGAACTACAATCTGACTATCCAGCGCGAGTTGCCCGCGCATACGGTCTTCAGCGTTGGATACGTCGGGGCGGAGGGACGTCACGAACAAATCACGATCGAACAGAATCCCATTACTCTGGCCGGGGCGGCATTGTGTGCGGCGGATCCCAATTGCGTCAGCAACGCCGTTCTTCAACATCTGCTTTTCCCCACTCACTCTGTTTTTCCCGGCAACGAATTCGGTTCCATTGGCCAGGAGGCCAGCTTTGGGAATTCGAACTACAACTCGCTGCAAGTCAGCGTCAATAAGGCGCCGACGCATGGCTTGAGCTTGCTGGCTTCATATACCTATGCCCATTCGCTCGACTTTTCTTCGTCGTTTGAGAATGCTGACGTGAGTGGAACCAGCCTGGAACCAATCCATTCAATCCGAGGTCGACTACGCCGATTCGCTCTTCGACGTCCGCCATCGTCTGGTGACTAGCTTTACCTACGAGATTCCGAACTTCCGCCACGTCCGCGGATTGGGCTTGCTGCCGGATCGTTTCGCCAATGGGTGGAGACTTACTGGAATTGATACTCTGCAGACTGGACTGCCAGTGGTGATCAAGGACAGCGGCTTCACTTCGCTGACTTGTGACGCGTTGTCGTTCTACGGGTGCTGGGACCTGCCTAACCAGGTGGCACCGGTGCGGACGTTTAATGCCCGCGATCGACTTTCACCAATAACAACCCGGCCGGCACGGGAACGCCTTAACAACTATTACTTCAATCCTGCCGATTTCGCGGTGGCGACTCGGGCACCATTGGCAACGCCGGCCGCAACCCGTTTCACGGGCCCGGGCTCAACAATCTCGACATCGTGTTCGCCAAGACACGAGAGTTACGGAGTCCACTCGACTGGAGCTTCGATTTGAGGCTTACAACGTCTTCAATCACGCCCAGTTCTTCAACCCCGTCGGTGACATCAACGCAAGCAACTTCGGACAGGTGGTACAAGCCCACGATCCGCGGTTGATTCAGCTGGGAGCGAAGTTTTATTTCTAGCTGGCCGGACCTTGCGACTATTTGCAATCGAGGAGCCCCGTCCTTTCCCAAAGGGACGGGGCGAGTCGCGGACTCTTGCTAACCACCCGTCACTTTCAAAGCTCGTTTTCAACGCGCTTTCCGCTCGTCTTCCTCGCCGTCGAGCGGCGGAGCCTTCGACAACACTAGTTCCGGCTTCGCTGATCTGCATTCGCGTCCCGCTTAAGATTCGGAGTTTACAAACGGCCGGCGCAACTTCCCGCCTTTCATTGACTTGCCCTGCCTTTTCTACATAAGATTCAGGCCCGGATGATCGGCCATACCATCTCGCATTACCGGATCATCGAGGAACTCGGTGGCGGCGGCATGGGTGTGGTTTACAAGGCCGAGGACACCGAATTGCGCCGGATGGTGGCGCTCAAATTTCTGCCCGAGCTGATCGCGCAGGACCCGGTGGTATTGGAACGATTTCGCTGGGAAGCGCGCGCCGCCTCCGCTCTGAACCATCCCAACATTTGTGTGATTTATGAAGTCGGTCAGCGCACCGCTGGCGCTTCATCGCGATGGAGTTTCTCGACGGCACAACTCTTCGCCAGCGCATTGGCGAGGGTCGGGTGCCCCTGGCCCAGTTGCTGGACCTGGGGGTGTTGAAATCGCCGATGTGCTCGACGCCGCCCACGCGCACGGCATCATTCATCGCGACATCAAGCCGGCCAATATTTTTGTGACCAAGCGCGGACACGCCAAGATTCTGGATTTCGGGCTGGCCAAGTTCGCTGTGGGTGACGAAGCCAGTATCAGTGGCGACACGTTCGGCGGGATCACGCGCTCTCCGGAAGACCTCATATTCCGCCGGGGATCTGCTCTGGGAACCATCCCGTACATGTCGCCGGTAGCAGGCGCTGGGCCAGCCGCTGGACTCGCGCACGGATTGTTCTCTTTCGGAGTCGTACTCTATGAGATGGCGACGGGAGTGCTGCCCTTCCAGGGGCAGACAACCGCCGCGGCTTTCGACTCCCTGATTCACAGCGTGCCGG
>CAWBJB010000018.1:0-35640 GCA_963788945.1 Terriglobia bacterium
TCCAACAGACAGGTTGCTGCAATTCTCGATGTTTCGGCTCAGTCCAAGTGCCAACCGTGTGCCGGACTGCCACCCACAGCGAGCTGCATACGACCAATAGGACGCGCCTCGCTCATCCGCTTGGGGACAATGCAGATCTGACCCTATATCCGTACGATCCGTTATCTCGCACCAAAAACTCTCTTCTGCTATCCCTGTCCACCAGTGTTTTTTCCCAACAGGAGCACTAGGCACAAGGTCCTCCCTCACATGTCCCGGGCGATTCTATCAATCGGGAATGGGCAGAGGGCTTTTAATGGGACAGGCCCACTGTAGTAAAACTGTAGTAGTTCTATGCTCAAAACGGAATCATTTCCTGGCAGAACCGATCAAATCGACTGACTTGTAACCCGTTGAAATGAGGAGTAGAGTAGAAGATTTTCCAAACGGTTCAGAACCCGCCTGTGAACTTGAAAACCGGCATACCCGGAAGGGTATCGGGGGTTCGAATCCCTCACTCTCCGCCACTCCGAAGCGGCACGGCCAATCCCGTCGATTTAGGATGCAGTGTCAACCTCGCAGCGTCGGACATGTGCCTTTCGGACGTTCCAGTCTCTGGCGATCTTGAAGACGAATCCCGATGGAGCAGGAAGCGTACAGGCGATCGGGCCTTTGAAGACGCTGGCGGGAAAAGAGTCGTCCGCACCCGCATCTCGAAGATTTGTGATTGTTACCGAGTTGAAGGATTCGTCACAGGTAGTGCTTAGGCCGGCCAGCGACCCGGCGAGATGGCCCGTAAAAGACTTTGAACTGAAATTTCCAGATTTGGGAGAGAATCAAATGCCGATTGAGAATGCAAACCCGCAAGCCACCACGACAACTGCCGTTATGAACGCACCTGCCGAACTGCTGCCTGCGGGCACCGTGGCCCCTGATTTCAGATTGCACGTCACGCCGGACCAGACGCTCTCACTGAGCGAGTTGCGCGGCAAGCCCGTGATTCTGGCCTTTTATCCCGCGGACTGGAGCCCGGTGTGCGGCGATCAGATGGCGCTTTACAACGAAGTGCTGCCTGAGTTCCAGAAGTTCGGAGCCGAATTGCTCGGCATTTCGGTCGATGGCGTCTGGTGCCACCGCGCTTTTGCAGAAGACCGTCATCTGCATTTTCCGTTGCTGGCGGACTTTGAGCCCAAGGGTGCGGTCGCACAATGTATGGCGCCTATCGGCACGCGGACGGATTTTCGGAGCGCGCGCTGTTCGTCATCGACAAATCCGGAATCATCGCCTGGAGCTATTGCTCGCCGGTCGCGGTCAATCCCGGCGCGGACGGCATTCTGCAGGCTCTCGAAGATCTCCTAAATAAGAGCAATCAAAACAGGAGGAGTCCATGGCTACGCTAAAAACGCCGGTTACGCCCGAGGACCACGTCCAGGGTCCGGAAAACGCCGCAGCAACTCTGGTCGAGTATGGCGACTACGAGTGTCCGCATTGCGGGCATGCCTATCCCATCGTCAAGCGGGTGCAAAAGCATTTCGGCAAAGGGCTGCGTTTTGTGTTCCGGAATTTCCCCCTGAGCGAAATGCACCCTCACGCCGAATCTGCCGCGGAGACCGCCGAGTTCGCCGGCGCTCACGGAAAGTTCTGGGAGATGCACGATGGCCTGTTCGAAAACCAGGAGCGCCTGGGCGGGCCGCTCTACCTGGAACTTGCCCAGGAGCTGGGCCTGTCGCCCGCGGAACTTCGGAAGGCGCTGGAAGAAGCTAAATATACGGACCGGGTCCGGGCCGACTTCAGCAGCGGCGTCCGCAGCGGAGTCAACGGCACGCCGACGTTCTTCATCAATGGGAAGCGTCATGACGGGCCTTTCGACTACGAGAGTCTGGTGCTGGCCATCGAGGAGGCCAGCGGCGGGTCGAGAGATGCGATCAGCGCATAGCTCACGAGCCCGTGACGGGCAGTCCGACCTGGGCGTGTCGCCCGACCGCTTGCGCGTCTTCGCGCTGGACGGGACGAATTTTCTGTCGGGCAATTCGCTGAAGCGACGCAATCGCGTGATCGAAGGGTATGCGGCCACCAGTGGAAAGACCCGGGAGAGCGCCGATGTCCGCGATGGGCAGCTGCCGGGCGACCCTGCCCTGGCGGCCCAGGTGATGATCGCGATCACGCATGTCGAGAATCCGCCACTGCGGCTGATCCCCGGCTGCCGATGCTGTCGAGCGGGTTCGTGCCAAGCTCGCTCAAGTTCGCGAGGATCTCCGAAACCCGGGAGTCTACGGGCGTGAACCCAGCCTATGCCGCGCTCCAGGGCCAACCGTCGGGGACGCAAGGCCGCTATGAGAGACTAGGGACGTGAAGTTATACCGCACAACCAAGGGCACGTTCGTCGAGGGAATGAGAAGTTCTATCCTGTCTTGGGTGCGGACTGGGACGAATTTGTTTGCGGCGCCGATCTGCACGCGCGAGCTCGCGCGGCGACCGGCAAGACAGCCGCGACGAACTTTGATTCTGCCACGATTCTCGCACCCGTGGTCAGCCAAGAGGTGTGGGCCGCCGGCGTGACCTACTATCGCAGCCGTAATGCGCGCATCGAGGAAAGCAAGGCGGCGGGAGGAGGCGACTGTTACGAACGTGTCTATGTTGCCGAGAGGCCCGAACTTTTTTTCAAGGCGACCGGGCAGCGCGTGGTCGGGCCGGGACAGCCAGTCCGTATTCGGTCCGACGCGCAGTGGTCGGTGCCCGAGCCGGAGTTGACTGCGCTGATCAATGCGGACGGAGCAATCGTGGGCTACACCATCGGCAACGACATGAGTTCACGCGATATCGAAGCGGAGAACCCGCTTTACCTTCCGCAGGCGAAAATATACCACGGCAGCTGCGCCCTTGGTCCCTGCATATTGCTCTCGGCGCAGCCCCCGAGCACGACATCCATTGACCTGGAAATCGCGCGCAAAGGCAAGACTGTGTTTGCGGGGAGCACCACGCTCGCAGAACTCAAGCGAGAACCCAAGCAGCTGGCCGAGTTCCTCTTCCGCGACAACAAGTTTCCCCACGGAGTATTTCTGATGACTGGGACGGGCATCGTTCCGGGCGATGAGTTCACGCTGTCGAGAGGCGACACGATCCGTATCGTTATCGATGGAATTGGCACGCTTGAGAACCATGTCGCGTAGCTGGGGGCTGCGAAGGCCACCTGGTTACTGGGACATAAGAGGCGGCCGCTGCTCTCGAAGTTCGCAACCGCTCTTGTGAGTTTTCAACATCAAGGCCGCCAGATCCAGAATGCGCTGGGCGGCCTGTTCCGTACTCACGCCACGGCTGTGAATGTTGGAGATAAGATTCCGGTTGGCGTCCGTGTGGGAAAGTGTCGGTTGATACGCCATGTAGGCGGACAGGCTTTCGGCCGTGGCCAGGCCCGGCCGTTCGCCGATCAAAAGCACGGCAACTCTTGGCCCAAGTAGCTCGCCAATTTCGTTCAGAATTCCTACCCGGCAATGGCGAATCACAAATATCTGGCCGATGCTCCAGCCTAGCGCTACTGCTCCCTCGCAAAGCAACGGCAATAGACAAGGGACTTGTTTGGCGACAGCGGTTACCGAGAGTCCATCGCCGATCACGATCTGCAAATCATTTCCTGTAGTGCAACGCCGGCTCACTTCTGCGCGAGAGGAGTCGCTCAGGCAGCGGCCCAAGTCAGGGCGCACGAGATACTCATCTTTACTCGCCGCCCGGGAGCAGACTTCAAACAGGTTCCACTTCTGCACGAAGTCGCTGCTTGCATCGGTGAAGAGGCCGAATTCGGCGCGCACGGCATCGCGGGCGGCGGCGTGGGCCTCGCGCAGTTCAAGGTGAGTATTGGTTCGATAAGCGGCCCCGCTCCTTCCGGCCAGCAGTCGCGCCGGAGTCTGGGCGCGGACCTTCTTCACCATCTCCGGCAAGTCGTAAGGCTGGGCGAGTGAATCGTTACGCTTGATTTCTTCCGAAGCCACTCAGACTGTCCTCTCCAGTGACGATTCCAGACCTTGCATCAGTTGCTTTTGGGTGGACGAATCGAGCGACAGCGGTTCCGTGCCTCGGTAGATTCCTCTATTTTGCAACCAGGCAAGAAATTCCGGCGCGGGAGTCAAGTGAAAGAGGCGGCGCGCGGCCAGCGCGTCGTGATAGCTGGTGGATTGGTAATTCAGCATCACGTCATCCGAACACGGAACGCCCATAAAGTAGTTGCATCCGGCGACCGTCAAAAGCAGCAGCAGATTGTCGGCTGAATTTTGGTCGGCAGCGGCGTGATTGGTGTAGCAGACATCGCAACCCATGGGCAGGCCAAGCAGTTTACCCATGAAATGGTCTTCGAGGCCTGCCCGGATGATCTGCCTCTCATCGTACAAATATTCAGGGCCGATGAAACCAACAACGCTGTTGACGAGAAATGGCTGGAAGGCGCGTGCGACGCCGTAAGCTCGCGCTTCGAGCGTCAGTTGATCCACCCCGTGATGCGCCTCGGCAGAGAGAGCGCTGCCCTGACCGGTTTCGAAGTACATCGCGTTATCCCCGACCCAACGCACATCCCGCTGGCGATGATGTTCGAGGACCTCTTCGTGACCCTCGCGCAGCAGGTTCAATGTAATTCCAAAGCTGTGGTTGGCCGCTTCCGTGCCCGCGACCGATTGAAAGAGAAGATCTATCGGCGCGCCGCGCTTTAAGGCGGCCAGTTGGGTGGTGATGTGGGCCAGGCAACAGCTTTGGGTGGGGATTTCGTACGCGTCAACCAGGCGATTCAGGGCCACAAGAATCGAACTGACCGTTTCCACCGAGTCGGTGGCCGGATTCACACCGATGACTGCGTCTCCGCAACCATAGAGCAGTCCCTCGAATGCCGCCAGAAGAATTCCGCCGACATCGTCAGCCGGGTGGTTGGGCTGGGCGCGGATGCCCAGCACTCCACGCTCTCCCATCGTGTTGCGGCAACGTGTGACGTTGCGGATCTTGACGGACGCAAGCACGAGATCTTTGTTGCTCATCAGCTTAGCTACCGCGGCGGCGATTTCAGGGATGATGGCCGTCTGAAGCTGCTGTAGTTGAGTTTCTGTGGTTCCGTCATCGAGAAGGAATTCGCGGAATTCACCCACCGTCATACTTCCGAAGGGGCAAAGGGCTTCCTGATCGAAACTGTCGAGAATGAGGCGGGTTACTTCGTCCTCGGAGGGATCAATCAGAGGACGACGGACAATTTCCGCCAGCGTCAAGTCTGCAAGTTTGCGTTTGGCCGCGACTCGCTCTCGTTCGGAACGTGCGGCAATGCCGGCCAACTGATCGCCAGACTTCTCCTCATTGGCCTTGGCAAACACTTCGCGGAGGTCGGAGAAGTCGAAGTGCTCGATCATGGGAAACGGGCCGCTGCGAGAGACCATGTTACCCGAAAAGTCAGAAAGGCTACGGGAAGGGGCTTAGTCTCAACTTCTCTCCCTTTCATGATGGGGTCATCCTGCGCTTGGGAGGGATCCGGCGTGCAGCGGATGTGCGCCGCTTTACGGCAGCTGTGCCGGCCCGGGGGGCCAGGTCTAAAGCGCGCCGCGGCCGCCCATCTTGATTGGGGCAGCGGTGTGGGACGACAAGTGCAATGCGGCTGCGTGCTGGTTCATCGCGGTTGCCGCCTGAGTGCGGCGGTTGCCGATGGCGCTGCTGAAGTTCAGGGTGGTTACGGTGTGCTCACACAAAGAGCACTTGAAAGTCGTGCCGCCGTTCAACGATTTGGTTGTGTAATATCGCACTTCTCCATCATAGTCCTTCCCCCTATAGCCCGCTCGGGGCATTGGGTGCACAACCATTGGGTAGGGCTAAGTCGTGGGTAACAACCTGAGCAGGCCGAACTGCCCTTGGGGCTCTCGCGGGCGACAACTCATTACATTGCAATGATATAACTGGGCCCGAACGGCCTGCTCGAAGGCCGGTGCATCTCCTTCTAGGGCTTTGCCGCGTGGCCTTTCAGTTCGACGACGATTACATCCATTCCCACATCGCTGGTGTTTTCTGGCAGGTGGGTGGTGGCTGCTTCGTATTGCGAATCGCCTGCCTTGGCAGCAAAGGCCGCCTTCTTTCCATCCGGGTAAGAGAACTGCCCCTTGGCGTCGGTGAGGAACACCGCAACCGTGGCGGGATGGCTGTGCATGATGGACTTCTCGTGCGGGCCGTAGTGCACTTTCAGAATCCGTACCTGATCGTTTTCGGTCACGACCGTATAGTGCTTAGGATCAGTCTTGACCGCATCCTGGGCCGAGACGATTGAGGCGAGACAAAGGCACACCGCCACGCCATAAAGCGCTAGTCGCACTGGCATATTGCTCTCTCCTTAGTGTTTTGAGGGAATCCTGAAAAGCCGCCCAACCCTACTCCCGGAGATACATCCATGTCAATCAGCACAATCGCATGCGATTCCTGACTGGCTTTCAGTTAGAGCTTCTAACCGCAAAGGTCGCGAAGAGAATCCTATGAGCCGGCGGGACAATACGCCCACGATAATGTATGTAAAGAAACTTCGTTCACAAAAACATAAATTTACAATGAAAAGTTCTGTAGTTTCGTATCTCCGCCAGTGACATTCCTCATTGTTTAGCTCCTAAATCATTGAAAAGCCGCGGAACCCGGCCCGTGTCTCGGTTGGAGTGCGAATTGCATTTCCTTTCTCGCAGCCTCGAAGCTGCTTGAATTTCCCCGTTGTATTGCCGTGATGAGTTTCTTTTTTGCGGACTGTTTTTGGATGTTGGCCCAGCCTCTGCACCGCTCATGCACTGTGTCTCGCGCCCGGACGACATCTTCCACCAGCCTTACCTTCCAGGAGACCAAGTCATGAAATGTTTCTTGCTGTACTCGAAGACGATGTTGCGAATCGCTCTCTTATTTTTGATTGGACTAGCTACGCTAAATTCAGCGCGAGCCGACAATCTGTATGCCCGCATTCATGGAACAGTTACGGACAGTAGCGGCGCGGTCGTGCCCGACGTGGCTGTGGTTGCATTCAATACCGGCACTGGCCAGGTCCGCACGGTGACCTCGGACGCCAACGGCAATTTCGAATTCATCCAGCTTCCCATCGGAACTTATAAAGTCAGCGCCAGCAAGAACGGCTTCAAGAAGCACGAGCGCAATGGGATCACCCTCGTGCTCGACCAGAACTACGCGCTTCCAATTCAGATGGAAGTCGGCACGACGGCCGAAACCATCACTGTGGAAGCAAACCCGGTACAGGTCGAGACCACCAGCAACCAACTGGGCGCCGTGGTTCAGGGCAAGACGATTGTTGATATGCCGCTCCTCGGCCGCAACTGGATCCAGCTTCAGCAACTGCAAACTGGCGTCGTCGGGACATCCGATCGCTTTGGCGACACCTTCGCCACCAATGGCAGCCAGGCCCAGCAGAACAGCTATCTGATTGACGGAATTGATGACAACGACATAACGCTCAACGACCGATTACTGATTCCAAGTCCCGACGCCATCGCGGAATTCAACATGGTCACCAACACCATCAATGCCGAATACGGACGAAATTCGGGAGCGATTCTGAACGCGGCCATCAAGTCGGGAACGAACTCATTTCATGGCGACCTGTTTGAGTTCTATCGCGACACTTTCCTGAACACCAAAAATTATTTCGCCTTGACGCCCGCGCCCTTCCACCAGAATCTGTTTGGCGCCACCATCGGCGGACCCGTCTGGAAGAACCATACTTTCTTCTTTTTCTCCTACCAGGGAAACCGAGCCAGCGAGCCCGACACCAGCGGACTGGCCGAAAATGGCGGCAACCCGACGGTATTCACGGCGGCGCAGCGAAACGGCGCTTTCTCCGGAGGCACAGCGGCGTGCCCATTTGGCGCCAACGTCTCTCCGATCGCGCTGCAAAACAGCGCCGGCGTAACTCAGCCCGCCGGGACTCCCTACTGCTCGCTGTTTCCAAACGGCGTTATTCCCACCGCCGATTTCAACAGCGTTTCCCAGGGCTTATTGAAATTTGTTCCTTCTCCCAACTTCGGGACCAACACGTTCGTATTCAACCCGGTCGAGAATATTACGCAGGACCAATACATTTTCCGGATTGACCACACCTTCAATCAGAACAACGTGCTCTGGGGTTCGGCCGCGATTGAGCATTTTCCCGATACTTTCACCCTGCCGTTTCTGGGTGCGAACCTGCCGGGATTTGGCGAGACCGACAACAGCCACACCAAGCAGATCACCGTGGCTTTCAACCACAGTTTTTCTCCCAACACTTTGAATGAGGCCCGGGTGGGATACTCGCGGCTGAATTTTGCATCGGTGTTTCCCACCGATCCCGCTCAGCCATCGAGCTTCGGATTCACCGGCATCACTCCACAGAGCTCATCCGGAGCGAGCGCACCGCTCATCGGAGTGACCGGCTTCTTCACGCTGGGCTTCAGCGGAAACGGCCCGCAACCGCGCATCGTCCAGAATTATCAATTTACCGATAACTTTTCGAAGATTATCGGCAAGCACAGTCTGAAGGCGGGATTCGAGATGCGCCGCTACCATGTCTTCAATCCCTTCTCGGCCAACAATAACGGCGCCTTCACCTTTGGCGCTACCGGCCCATTCAGCACCGGCAACGCCGGGGCTGACTTCCTGCTGGGATTCCCGGATAGCTACACCCAGGGCAGCGGAGACACCATCGATGCAACCACGCAGGAGTACTACAGCTACGTGCAAGATCAATGGAAGGTGCGGGATAACTTCACTCTGAATATCGGGTTGGGATGGCAGATTGACACGCCGCTCAGCGACAACTTCAATAACGGGCTGTCCATCAACTGCTTCTCGCCGGGCGTACAATCCTCGATTTACCCGACAGCTCCCACGGGCCTAGTGTTCCCCGGTGAAGCGGGATGCACGTCTACCGGAGGAGTGCAGACCAGCTACAAGCATCTCGGCCCTCGGGTTGGCTTTGCTTACAGCCCCGATTGGGGACGCTTGTCAGGCGGCCCGGGAAAGCTTTCGATCCGGGCAGGTTACGGGATCTACTTCAACAAGGGCGAGGAGGAGTTGGCACTGCAGAACGTAGTCTCACCCCCATTTTCCACTTCGATCAATACGGTGAACCCCTCGTTTGCAAATCCATTTTTGCCCGTCAACGGCGGCCCGGCCACAACCAATCCCTTCCCGGCTACGCCTCCGCCGGCGGGAAGCAACGTCGATTTCAGCCAGTTCGGGGTTGATGGATCGCTATTCTTCAATGTGATCAATCCAAAATTCGTGCCGGGATATTCCGAGAACTACAACCTGACTATCCAGCGCGAATTGCCCGCGCATATGGTCTTCAGCGTGGGATATGTCGGGGCCGAGGGACGTCACGAACAGATCACGATCGAACAGAACCCCATCACCATGGCCGGAGCGGCTTTGTGCGCGGCGGATCCAAATTGTGTCAGCAACGCCGTTCTTCAACATCCGCTGTTCCCAACCCATTCCGTTTTTCCCGGCAATGAATTCGGTTCCATCGGCCAGGAGGCCAGCTTTGGGAATTCGAACTACAACTCGCTGCAAGTCAGCCTCAATAAGGCGCCCACGCATGGCTTGAGCTTGCTGGCGTCATATACCTATGCCCATTCGCTCGACATTTCTTCGTCGTTTGAAAATGCCGACGTGAGTGGAACCAGCCTGGGAACCAATCCCTTCAATCCGAGGCTGGACTATGCCGATTCGCTGTTCGATGTCCGGCAACGTCTGGTAACTAGCTTCACCTACGAGATTCCGAATTTCAGCCACGTACGTGGATTGGGCTGGCTGCCGGATCGTTTCGCCAATGGGTGGAGAATTACCGGAATTGATACTCTGCAAACCGGATTGCCAGTTGTGATCAAGGACAGCGGCTTCACTTCCCTGACCTGTGATGCGTTGTCGTTCTACGGCTGCTGGGACTTGCCTAACAAGGTGGCACCAGTACAGACGTTTAATGCCCGCAACTCCACTTTCACCAATAACAACCCGGCCGGCACGGGAACGCCTTTGAACAACTACTACTTCAATCCGAATGATTTCGCGGTGGCAACTCTGGGAACCATTGGCGATGCCGGCCGCAATCCGTTCCACGGGCCCGGGCTCAACAACATGGACATCGTGTTTGCCAAAGACACGAGAATTACCGAATCCACTCGACTGGAGCTTCGATTTGAGGCTTACAACGTCTTCAATCACGCCCAGTTCTTCAACCCCGTCGGTGACATCAACGCAAGCAACTTCGGACAGGTGGTACAAGCCCACGATCCGCGGTTGATTCAGCTGGGAGCGAAGTTTTATTTCTAGCTGGCCGGACCTTGCGACTATTTGCAATCGAGGAGCCCCGTCCTTTCCCAAAGGGACGGGGCGAGTCGCGGACTCTTGCTAACCACCCGTCACTTTCAAAGCTCGTTGTCAACGCGCTTTCCGCTCGTCTTCCTCGCCGTCGAGCGGCGGAGCCTTCGACAACACTAGTTCCGGCTTCGCTGGCTTGCATTCGCGTCCCGCTTAAGATTCGGAGTTTACAAACGGCCGGCGCAACTTCCCGCCTTTCATTGACTTGCCCTGCCTTTTCTACATAAGATTCAGGCCCGGATGATCGGCCATACCATCTCGCATTACCGGATCATCGAGGAACTCGGTGGCGGCGGCATGGGTGTGGTTTACAAGGCCGAGGACACCGAATTGCGCCGGATGGTGGCGCTCAAATTTCTGCCCGAGCTGATCGCGCAGGACCCGGTGGTATTGGAACGATTTCGCTGGGAAGCGCGCGCCGCCTCCGCTCTGAACCATCCCAACATTTGTGTGATTTATGAAGTCGGTGAAGCGCAGCGCCGGCGCTTCATCGCGATGGAGTTTCTCGACGGCACAACTCTTCGCCAGCGCATTGGCGAGGGTCGGGTGCCCCTGGCCCAGTTGCTGGACCTGGGTGTCGAAATCGCCGACGCGCTCGACGCCGCCCACGCGCACGGCATCATTCATCGCGACATCAAGCCGGCCAATATTTTTGTGACCAAGCGCGGACACGCCAAGATTCTGGATTTCGGGCTGGCCAAGTTCGCTGTGGGTGACGAAGCCAGTATCAGTGGCGACACGTTCGGCGGGATCACGCGCTCTCCGGAAGACCTCAATCGCCGGGGATCTGCTCTGGGAACCATCCCGTACATGTCGCCGGAGCAGGCGCTGGGCCAGCCGCTGGACTCGCGCACGGATTTGTTCTCTTTCGGAGTCGTACTCTATGAGATGGCGACGGGAGTGCTGCCCTTCCAGGGGCAGACAACCGCCGCGGCTTTCGACTCCCTGATTCACAGCGTGCCGGAGTGGCCTTTGCGATTCGATCCGGCAACACCGGTTGAGCTGGAGCGCATTGTGCGCAAGGCTCTGGAGAAAAATCCAACGCAGCGCTATGCCAGCGCAGCCGACATACGAAACGACCTCCAGAACCTGCGCAGAGCCACGGAATCGGGGCAGGTGCCCGCCACAAGGTCGGCCGTGAGACCAGCACCGGACTCAAAAGAGCGGATCCGCTCTTTGTTCACCACCGCGAACATGCGACTTAAGCCTCAGGCCAAAGTCGGTATCGCGGCCAAGTCGGCGATGGCGGTCTGTGCCGCTGCCATGTTGGTTGTAGTCGTCCTGTTCATGAGATCGCCGGTGTCCCCGCCGGTGGTCCTCTCGTCCCTGCAGATTACAAGCGACGGCATCTCGAAACGCTCCCTGGTCACCGATGGCACACGGCTCTACTTCTCCGAGAATGTCAGCGGCCATTCCGTGTTAAGGCAGGTTTCGACGTCGGGTGGAGAAACAGCGCCCGTACCCATCTCGCTGGTGAGCGCCGACATCTATGACTTCTACCCGGGCCGGTCTGAACTGTTGGTGAAAGGCTTTGCGGAAGGTTCGGAGACGGAGTGGCCGGTCTGGATATTACCGCTTCCAGCGGGCACGCTTCGGCAGGTGGGGGGCATCCTGGCGCACGGAGCCGCTTGGGCGCCGGATGGCCAGCACATTGTCTATGTCAGGAAGTCGAGCCTGTATGTGTGCAATCCGGATGGAACTGATTCGCGCGAACTGGTCGTTGTAGCGGGAGTTCCTTTTGCGCCCCGATTTTCTCCGGATGGCCGCCGCTTGCGTTTCACGATTCGGGACACCAACCAGCGCACTTCTTCTCTGTGGGAGGTCTCGTCGGACGGCAAAGGTCTGCATGCTCTGTTGTCGGAGTGGAACAAACCACCGCAGGAATTTGGCGGAGCCTGGACGCCCGATGGAGAGTACTTCCTTTTTGATTCGACGCGCGACCACACTCAGAATATCTGGGCCCGGCGCGAGAGCACATCTTTTTTTCGCAAAACCGGCGAGCCCAGCCAGCTGACCGTGGGGCCGCTCCTGTTCAGCAATCCCACTCCGAGCTTGGATGGCAAGAAGCTCTTTGTGATCGGTCAGCAGCGCCGCTTCGATTTGATCGGCCTGGACAGCAAGTCGCAGCAGTTTTCCGTCTACCTGCCTGGCGTGTCGGCGGGCGAGGCCGACATCCGGCGCAATGGCGAGTGGATCACGTACGTGGTGCATCCCGAACTCACGTTGTGGAAAAGCAAGATGGACGGAAGTTCCCGGACCCAACTCACATACGCGCCCATGCAGGCGCACATGCCTCGTTGGTCGCCGGATGGGACTCAGATCGCGTTCATGGCCTCGCGTCCGGGAAGACCCTGGAAGATTTTCGTGATGCCCGCCGAGGGCGGCACGCCGCAGGAGGTAACGGCGGGAGACCGCAATCAAGGGGATCCGACGTGGATGCCCAAAGGCGATTCCATTGTGTTCGCGGGAATGCCCTGGCTGGAATACGAAACTGTTTCGGGACCGAATATCCACGCCGTTGATTTGAAGTCTTCACAAATCTCAGATGTGCCCGGCTCGGAAAACCTTTTCAGTCCCCGCTGCTCACAGGATGGGCGGTACATCGCGGCGCTCTCCGCGGACTCCACCAAGCTGATGCTCTACGATGTCGAAACGAAAAGTTGGAAGGAGCTCGCGGCGGCGCGGTTCGGTTTCGAGACCTGGTCACACGACGGAAAGTATCTCTATGCGGAAGATTATTCCGACAAGACCGATGACATGGTGCGGGTGAATGTAGCCAGTGGCAAATTGGAACGGCTGTTCAGCCTGAAAGAAGTTCCGCGTGGCTTCGATCCGTGGGAATTCTGGATTGGACTGGCGCCCGATGACTCGCTGCTCATGATGCGAGATAAGAGCACGCAGGAGATTTACAGTCTCGATGTACGTTTTCCGTAGTGGTCAATGACCCCTACTTCAACCCTTCCACCAAATAGAGGTCAGACAGCGTCCGGTGATATCCATAGACGCAAGTCTTTCCGTCCGGTGTAAGCAGGATGGGCCCGATCGTTTCGACTCCTGCAGGATCGCCCGGCATCAGTTGCTCCATGGGAGTTTTCCGTCCAGAAGCCAACTCCAGCCGTGAGACCTTGGCGGGGAGCTCGCCGGGCCGGTAGATGAATAGTGAAAGTCCATCCTGCGCCCATGCGATGGGCTGTTCTCCTATCTCCATACCGCGAATCGGGCGGCCATCCCCGCCTGCCGTCGGATAGACGTAGCCTAGTTGGTCCGGACCAATGCCCGCAACCGACTGCCCATCGGGAGAAACCAGGAACGCGGTCGCGTGCATTCCCTCGGGCGTGATCGCTTTCGGCGTCCCACCTTCCACATCCTGGACATACAGCCGCACGCCTCGATCTGGCTCGTTCCCGGAAAACAGCACCCGTTTCCCATCTGGAAACCAGCGTGCCCAGGCATGACTAATCGCGTCATGCGTGAGCGGCTTGGCGGTCCCCGCTTTGGTGGGCAACAAGTTCAGCTGGGCTGGAGACTGCTGGGTCTGCGCGATCACCCATTTTTCGTCAGGCGAAAGGGCGACCGCTGCTCCCTCGCCTAAAAGCACAGCGGGAGAGCCGTCCGTCTTTCGCAGGTACACAGCGTAGCTGAGCCCGCCGGATTTCCCGTACGCCAGGCTGCCGCCCCCACCTTCTTCGTCAAACAATAGAGTCTTGCCGTCGGCGGAAATATCGGCCGGATACGAATAATCCAGCCAGGTTAAGTCGCGTTCTTTGCCATCGGCAACGGCCGTCAACTCGCGACGCCAGCTCGCGCGATTTAGCAGCAGCCGTCCGTCTTTCCAGATGTCGAGCAGCATCAAGGTGCCGGGCATCCGCGCGACCAGGCGCTCCTTGCCGTCGAGGGAGACGGCGTACAGGGCACGATCAATTCCCGACTTGTTTCCTGTGAACCAGATTTCGTCTCCATCGGGCGACCAGGCCAACCCCTGGCTGCTGTACCATCCGTCCGACAATGTCTTTTTCTTGCCGGAAAGGTCCACTACGGCAACCGAGCCGCTGTCATCGCCCTGAATCGGGTGATCCAGAAACGCAATGTAATCTCCCTTGGGTGACAGCCGGACATGCCCGATCCAGCCGCCAGTTTCATAGAGCACTTTCCCTGGTGGATACTCCAGGCGGTTGCGGCCGCCTACGTCCCTGACGGTGGCTACATTGTTTCCGTCCGGCCCCCAGTCTGCCCATTGGACTTGGTCAACGACCTCACGCGGCGCACCGCCCGAGAGCGGCGCTCGCGCCAAGGTTCCCACGCTGACCCACGTACCAATCGGATGATTGTCCAGCAGGACAGCCATTTCGCCGCTCGAGGAGACCGCCATGAGCTGGGTGTGGCTCATGCCCAGGGCGCGGGATTCCGAACTCTCTGGGCGGGCAGTAAACACTTCCACCGGATTTCCCTGCCAGGAGGCGCTGTACAGAATGGTTTGCCCATCAGGAGCAAATCGGGCCGAGCGCACGCTGCCACGCCGGAATGTAAGCTGCCGATAGACCGGCGGAGGCGGCGGTTGCTTCGCCAACAGGGTTCTGCCGATAAAGATTCCCAGCGCTAGCCCGGCCAGAATTCCTAAACCTGCGAGCAGGGGTGCTCGGGAACTTTTTGGAGCAGGCTCGACTTCCTTCGCGGCAACGCTGGCAACGGCAGCTCCTCCACTGCCTCCGGCCACCCCGGTAGAGCCGGCAGACTCGGTATCGCGCTTCAGTCTTTTCAAGTCGGCGCGGATTTCAGCCGCGGTCTGGCAGCGCAGGTCGCGTTTCTTCTCCAGCGCTTTGTTGATGATCCGTTCGAGCTCTGCTGGCATGGAAGGGTTGAGGCGCTGCGGCGACACCGGCGTCTGGTTGAGGATGGCGTTGAAAACCGCCGCGGAGGTGTTGCCCTTGAACGGTGGCGCTCCAGTGGCCATCTGGTATAGCACCACGCCGAACGAAAAGAGGTCGGTACGCGCGTCGAGCTCTTCCCCCATGGCCTGTTCGGGAGACATGTAGTCCACCGTGCCCATGGCCATTCCGAGACTGGTCAGACTTTCGACCGGTACCACGCTGCCACCCGGCACCGCGCCAACCGTCTCATCGGTTTTGGGTGGCGAAGCGAGTTTGACCAAACCAAAGTCCAGTACCTTCGCCTGTCCACGCGACGTAATGAAGATGTTCGCCGGCTTGATGTCACGATGCACGATACCGCTGTTGTGCGCGGCGTCCAGCGCGTCTGCGATCTGAATTCCGTATTCCAGCAACTGCGGAAGCTTCAGCGGCCGGTTTTCAATCTTGTGCTTAAGAGTCTGCCCATCGAGAAACTCCATGACGATGAACAGCTGTCCGTCGTCTTCGCCGGTCTCGTAAATGGTGCAGATGTTCTGGTGGTTCAGCGCCGACGCAGCGCGAGCCTCGCGCTGGAAGCGCGCCAAGGCTTGCCGGTCACGCGCCAGTTCTTCGGAGAGGAATTTCAGCGCGACAAAGCGTCCCAGCTTGGTGTCTTCGGCCTTGTAGACGACGCCCATCCCCCCACCACCGAGTTTTTCGGTGATGCGGTAGTGTGAAATGGTCAGGCCGATCAATGAAGGTCCTCGCGCCGGATATTAGGCATTCGGGAGAGCGAAGTCAAACCCGGGGCGGTGGTTGGTAGTGGGTCAGTCCGATTTCAGGGCGTGCGCAGAGTCGGCCACTACGCGCGTTGACAACGGGCTTGAAGGCGCTCGGGGAGAAGCTGGCTTGCGATTGAAGCAGAAATTTCGAACTGCCGCAATGACGCTAGTCGCCGGCGGATACTTAGCAATCGATGTCTGGCTGTATAAATCTCCCAGATTACGATTGTGCGACAGGGTTCTTCTCGATATAGGCGTTACGTCGAGCTTCATTCTTCTGGGAGCCATCACCTACGCCGCGACTGGCGGCAACGATGGACTCCGCTTGACTGCCCTGTGGACAGCAAACTTACCACTACCGCGCTGGTGGTACCATTCTCCCGCGAGTATCCACGCGGCTCAGGTCTACTTTGGGCAATCATATACTTCACTGATTAAAGGTGTTCAGTTATGCAACAAGTTTTTTGTCTTTAGTGGTCACAATTGACCACTATTCTGCTGTCAAGAACTGCATCATGTTTGAAATGGCGAGCCTTGAAAATCGAGCCCCCAAGCAAAACGACACGGTGATAGTGGAAGGCCAGACAGGCAGTTTTGTGGTAATCGGCATTGACGCAACAAACAAGACCGTCGAAGTGAGAGCGACATCGGCCCCCGTTCGATGTCTTCAAAGCACCGTGGCCGACCATCTCCTACATTGGCTAGAGGCGTCTGCCCGGAATCATTTTCGTAACCTCCAGTCGTAGTCAGTCAAGTATGTTATTGCCCTATTTTGATCTGGCGCTGACTTAGACGACGGGCAGGGTGGGAGCTGAGCCTGCGCCAATTGGGACCAGCGCCGGACCAACGAACCGCGGCACATCCAGGTCGGGCATGGGAGTTCCGGCGAAGAGCCGGCGGCAGGGTTTGGCCAGCCATCGCGCCCAGCGTCCCGACCACGAAACCCGGGCACTGTCGGTTGCGATGCCGGTGTCGGCATACATCTGACGGTAAATCTTGGAAATCAGCACGAACGCCAGGCGGCCGCGGCTGGACTTGATGAATCGCGAGCGCTTCCAGATGGAACTCAGGCCGTAGAAGTCGTCCCACACCGCCTGCGTTCGGGAGCGGATTTCCTCTGCGGTCATGACCGGATGATCCCAATATAGCTTGGGACGAAGCGCCTGCGGGATAAGCCAACGCCTAGTAAGCGGCACACCGGCGATGGTGGGGGGCGTGGCGCCCAATCCTTTTTCCCAGCGATCGAAATCCACGGTTCCGGGGTAGGGACTCAAAGTCACGAACTGGGCGAAAGTGAGATCGGCGCTGATGGCGGCGGCGGCAGTGGCATCGAAAGTTTCGGGACGGTCGCTGGGCAGTCCGAAAATGAAGGACCCCAGCACGTGGACACCACGAGCGCGGAAAATTTTCAACCGCTCGATCAGACGCTCGCCCGACAGATTGAAATCCTTGTAGACATCTTTCAAGCCGGCGGGAGTCACGGCCTCTACGCCGACGAGGGCGCCCTTGATGCGCGCCGCTTTCATGGCATCCAGAAAGTCGGTGTCTTCGGCGGCTTCCATGGTGATCTGGGTAAAGAAGACCATGTCATCGGGAAGCTGAGCCAGGCGTGACATGAGTTCAAAGCGTTCCGCCCGCAAGGTTTCGAGCTCTGTCACTCGGGCGGAGTTTTTCTGCAATCGCGCCAGATTTAGGTCAGTGAGGGTGACAGGGTAGAAGTTGTCATCGGCGAGGGCGATGAAGCGAAATCCCAGACGGCGCAACTGGACTACTTCTTCGATGACCGCATCCGAAGCCCGTTGCCGGGGACGCTGGCCGTCGGTGCGCCAGACCGAGCAGAACGAGCAATGTTTTGGGCAACCACGCACAGTTTGCACCGACGCCCACATATAACGACTGCGCGGAATCAGTTCCCAACGAGCGGCCACGAAACTGCTGGCTTCGATCTTGCCTCCGTGGTAGACCGGCAGCGGAGTTCCTTTTTCGCAGTCGGCCAGTGCCACCGGCCAGGCGACATCGCCATCACCCAGCACGACGGAATGGGCTCCGCCCAACTCGCGGGCTTCTTCGGGATAGAGGCTGGCGTGAATTCCGCCAAAGATTACATAGGCTCCGCGCTTGCGGGCCAGGTTCCCAATCTCGTAGCCACGCAATGCATTCGCGGTGTGAATACTGATACCGACGGCGTCACCCGGCTGAATGCACTCAGGATCCATCTGGCTGAGGGTTTCATCCACCAGGATAGGGTCGCCGAAGCTTTTGGGAGTGGCACCAGCAAGTACGTATTGCCAGCGAGGAGTAATGACTGCGGTCCCGAACGACACATGGCTCGGGATTGATCAGATAAACGTTCACGCGCAGTGCTCCTTACGTACTGCGGATTTCTCCGAACAGTTACACGAGTCACTAGCGGAACACGCTTCCACGTGCGTTGTGTTCTTGGTGAGACGCTTGATCTTCTGGCGCCCTACAGAATTGGAACCAGTCAGCGCACTCTGCCTGGCAGGATCGGAAGGCAGGAGACTTAGGAGAGGAGAGGTACGCGACTCCGGGGTCGTCGAGGCTAGCCTAGGCCAGAAAGACCCCGATGTCAAACAATCATTTAGCTTTTGAAGGGCAAACGGCGTTCGTTCCCACATTGGTTGGGGGCAAAGTAGAACTATTCCTGGCGGCGCAGGGCAGCCAACTTGCGGGTGACGTCATCCCCTGTCAATCCGAGATCGACGGCGCGCTGGAACGCAGAAATAGCCTTCCCCTTGTCGTGCTGCTGCAGGTAGGCTTCGCCCAGATTTGCGTAGGCCTCGGCGGAGCTGGGGTTTTCTGCAATGATCTGGTGAAACACCGCCAGGGCGTGGTCGTACTTGTCGACTTTTAACAGTTCATAACCGAGCCAGTTCATATCATAGGTCACGTCCGCGCGGCGTCCTTCGTCGGTGGCGCGGAACCTGGAGTATGCCGATATCATCTCTCCTGGAGTTGCATCGGCCGCACTCTGCAGCATCTCCAGCACAATGGCAGTGATTCCCGTGGGATGGACTGAGGGGGGTTCAAATATCTTCGGATCATGCAGGGTGTTGGCCGTAATCGAAGTCCATTCTCCACCACCGAGTACTTCGCCCGTCCTAAGATTCACTTCCTCGGAACGTGAGGGCAGGCGAACTCCTTCCACAACTTTAAACTCTTGGTAGACGGCAATGGTCTCCACCGCATCGCCACGGGCATGAATGGGAATCGTTAGCTGAGTCATCAACAATTGGAAATTCCTGGGATTGAAGAAGTAAACTGCCGACGAGCAACCCTCCTGATCTACCTGCACCGCTTCGGCTTCCTTCCCCAAGACGGTCTTGCGTCCCAGATACGCCGCGCGAAATCCGCGCTCCTTGTAGTCGATGAAAAGAAAATCAAACTGGGCGCCGCAGCGCAGCGCGCGTTCCGCCTTGTTGACAGTCTTCACCAGGCGCTGTTTGGGCCAGTTCAACTCCCATCCATGTTGTCCGTCGAAGGCTTCGACGATGCCGCTCCATTTCGAATCGCAGCCGGGCACTTCAGGACGGCAACCTACGAGGCGTGCACCCGGGCGCATTCGGATCAGCACAGCGTCGCCTGTCTTGCTGCCCGCGAATTCCTGCTTATAGCTGCCTTCGTAGTGAAAGCCCTTAAATATCAGGCTATGGATGGCGTGGATTCGGTCGGGGCCGCCCATGGCGGTGACAGCTTTCTGGATTATCTGGTCGGTGCGATCGGATTGGGTCGCGCAAACGCCAGGAACCAGGAATACCGCCATCAACCAGAACGTCTTCATGAATGCCCTCACGATGCCGAGGCTTAGACGGACACAAGGCCTCCTGGTGAGGTTCGAGAGCAGATATTTTCAATTCGTCCGGGGGACGAATCGCTACGTCTTGGCAGGAAGCTTCGGCGGAATCTCGGCGTAGCCGGGCGTGGCCTGCGCGAGATTCTTTGTCAGCGAGGCTTTTGCATCGCCGATGGACCAGCGAATTCCGCCGCCAAGCAGATTCAGGAAGAACGCATTCGACCAGTTCTCCGGGCGGTCGCCCATCGCGGTATAGAAGACGCGTCCCTTGCCGTGCATACGTGCCCAGGTTGCGGGGTAGGGAGCGCGCTGGTAAGGCTCGCCTTTCATGCCCTGTGTGTCGAGCGCGAGAATCACGTGGATGTCCGGCACAAAGTCCTTCAGCGAATACCACTCCTCAGTGAAGCTCACGGGCGAGGTCACGCCTTCGAGGCCGGGAAATTTCGGGTCTTTCACGATGAGATTGGCGGCCTGTAGCCGGGGAGTGCGTCCGTGAAGGATGAACTCGCCACCCAGCATCCGCAGATAGGGATCTTCATTCTCGCCGTGGGCAATGTAACGGTTCGATAGGTCTTCAGGGTCAGGCTCGGTATGAAAAGTATCAGCAGCGGCGTGGACTCCGACGAAACCAAGCCCGCCATGGATCGCGTCCAGCAGAGCCTGCTTGCCGGCCGGCGACATGGGCGGATTCCCGTCCGTTCCGGTCTTGGTCAGATCCAGGGTAGTAAAAAAGAGCACCGCGGAATACTTGTGGAAGTCCGGTAAGTCAAAAACGCGGCCGTCTTTGGTGGCTGTGATTTCAAAGCCATGTTGTTCGCCGAGAGTCTTGACGGCCTGTTCCAAGATGCTGGGGCGTCCGTCGATCACTTTGATCACTTCGTGCTCAAAACCCGAAGACTTGGTGAAGATCAGCACGGATTTTTTCTTCGCGGCAAACAATTCCTTCGGCAAGGCTAGTCCGGCTCCCGCTAGAGCGGTGGCTTGGACAAACTGACGGCGGCTGACGGATTGCTTCATGGCAATTTTCCCCCGAAGCATACTAGACCGCGATGAGTTTCTTCTCAACTGGGGCAGAGCTCAGCTCAGTTTGGCTTCGTCCGAAGTTCCTGACTCCGCAGCGCCTCGCTCGCGGCTTGCGGATGGATGGTCTTGAGGTGATCGGCAAAGTCACGCTGCAGAGCCTGCCGATATTCTTCCCGGCTGGGGCGATGGCTTGTGGAACGTACTCGGAATGTGATTTCCGCACACGATGTGCATCCCGCTTCCACTGGAATATCGCCCAGCCACTTGGTGACGCGGAGGAAGGGTCTTTTCATGTCTCAAGTTTCCTACAGTCCAAACATCCTGTCATCCTGAGGAAGCGGAGCCCTTGGCGCAGCGAAGGGCTCCCGACGAAGGACCTGTGCACTACCTGCTGCGCTACGAATGGTGCTGCAGAGTTGTATACTCTCGTCCCGAAAGCTCCGGCGACCCGAAATATCGAGCTAAGGACATTCATGAAACGCACACTTTTGGCGTCGTTCCTACTGTTGTCAGCCACGCCCGGCTGGGCCCAGGCACAAGCGGCACCGCCAGCACAGCCTCCGGTCATCTCCAGCCCCGAGGTCCACGCTGACAACAGCGTCACTTTCCTTTTTCTAGATCCGAATGCCCACGAGGTCATGTTGACGCTGGAGGGCGCGACGCCTGCGCCCATGCTGAAAGACGACGCAGGAGTGTGGAGCCTGACCACCGGGTCGCTGACGCCGGATTTCTACGGCTACTCGTTCGTGGCCGATGGCGTCAGTTTGATTGACCCTTCGAATCCTTTGATGAAGCCGAATCTGCTGCATACGCAGAGCCAGGTACATGTGCCGGGGCCGGCTTCGCTGCCGTGGGAGATCGGCGACGTCCCGCATGGCCTGGTCCATCACCATTTTTACAAGTCTGGCGTGGTAGGCGATCAGCGAGATTTTTACGTTTACACGCCGCCTGGCTACGATCCGCGGGCGAAGCAAAGCTATCCGGTGCTCTATCTGCTTCACGGGTTCAGCGATGACGCCAGCGGATGGACGGCGGTGGGGCGGGCGAATGTCATCCTCGACAATCTGATCGCGCAGGGCAAAACCAAGGCGCTGATCGTCGTGATGCCGCTGGGCTATGGCGCGCCGGAGATCGTGGTGCCGGGGCCCCGAGCGTTTGCGCCTGAACTCCGCAAGAAAAACTACGACCTATTCAGCCAGGCCCTGTTCACCGAAGTGATGCCGCAGGTGGAGGCGGCCTACCGGGTGTCGAGGGACCGGAAGTCGCGGGCGATTGCGGGCTTGTCCATGGGAGGGGCCGAGTCTCTGCTGACGGGACTGAATAATCTGGACAAGTTTGCCTGGGTTGGCGCCTTCAGCTCCGGAGGACTGACGGAAGATTTCGACGCCCAGTTTCCCGGGCTGGATGTGAAAGCGAATGAAAAGCTGCGCGTGCTTTGGATCGCTTGCGGGACCGACGACGGTCTGATCGGTCTGAACCGCAAGGCGCGGGCGTGGCTGGATTCCAAAGGGGTCCACAACACGGGTATTGAAACGCCGGGCGGCCATGCCTGGATGGTTTGGCGCCGGAACCTGTCGGAGTTCAGCGGGCTGTTGTTCAAGTAATGGAGGACGGGCGTCTCGCCCGTCCAGCCGGGCGGGACGCCCGGCTTCCACTAGTCCGTGTATCGTACTGCCACTTCCGTAATCTCCTCCTCCTTCGGTACCCGTTCCATACTGGTAGGAACCCATGAGTCCGTATCCCAACTCTACCCACTGAATGGCGCCCTCCCCCCTCAATACGCGTCGTTGGCCGCGAAAGCCGGTCGATCTGCAAGTCCTTGTGGTTCTGCGTGATGGGGAATCCAAAGTCTTCGTGCCCGGACGGCTCACCGAAATCAGCAAAGGCGGCCTGGCTCTGTGCGCTGGAATCAATCTGCAGCCCGGCGATCCAATCGAGGTCGAGTTGCCCTCGCCCTATTCGCGGGTAAAAGGGACGATTCGCAGCCGGGACGGTTATTGCTTTGGCGTGGAATTTCTGACCTCTCTCTCGACTGCGGCCCGGCCGGCAAGCCGCAATCTGGCGCTATTCCAGCAGAGGCATGAGGCCTATCTGCGCGAGAGCGAAGAGGAGATCAATCGCATGCGGAAAGAAGTTGCGGCTATGCGGCGGGCGGTGGTGTTAGCGGAAGAGAAGGTGTGATGGTCGGTGTGAATCTGCTTTGCGACGGTTCGCAGGATCGCCTGGACTCCCGTTCACCGCGACCTTACGAGGTTTAGTTAGCACTATTCCAGCCACTGCGGATTCTGATACGTCCCGTCAAAGTTGTGCGACGTCTTGTAAAGCTCCCATTCACCTTTTTGCGCTACGGGTGCGGTACGGGCCAGAAGCGCGGCGATATGTTCTCCGCTGAGAGGCTTGAAGGTTCGTGCCACTTTCAGCGCCTGTTGCAGGATGGGGAGAGAATCGCATCCTGTGATCACCACACTCGTCGGGAGCGCGAGGGCGTACTGGAGACACTCGACCGGCTCGGCGGCTTTGCTCTTGAGGATCAAGCCATCGCCCATGGGCTTCATGCCCAGCACTCCGATGTTGTGCTTCACCAGGACGGGCAGCACTTTCTTTTCGAAGCTGTCGTAGTGGGCATCCATAAGGTTGAGCGGCATCTGCACTGTATTGAGTGTGAAATTGCGGGCGAAGGCGGCGTTCAGCATTTTGAGGTGGATGTCCGGGCTCTTGTGTCCAGTGAAACCGATGTAACGGACTTTGCCTTTTTGCTTGGCTTCGAGAACCGCCTCCATCCCGCCCTTGGCGGCAAAGATGAGTTCGGGATCGGTGTCGCGAATCACCTCGTGAAATTGCAGGAGATCGATGGTGTCGGTTTGCAGTCGGCGCAGCGACTCGTCAATCTGGCGCGCGGCGCCCTGACGGGTGCGGGCGTCAATCTTGGTCATCAGGAACGCTTTCTTGCGGTATCCGTCGCGCAGGGCCTTGCCCATGCGGACCTCGCTGGCGCCGCCGTTATAGTCCCAGCAGTTGTCGAGGAAATTGATGCCCTCGTCGAGCGCGGTGCGAATGATACGGATGCTCTCCTGCTCGTCGCTCTGACTGCCGAGATGATATCCGCCGAGGCCGATGCAAGATACGTTTTCGCCGGTATTGCCCAGGGTGCGATAGGGAATACCGTTCTTGATTTCGGCGGCCCAGACGCGGGGCAGCAAACTGCCGGCCACGGTGACGCCGGCGGCGGTTTCCAGAAATTCGCGGCGGGTGACCGCGGGCTTGGAGTCGGAGTGCTGGGGATCAGTCATGGAAGCGTCCTCAGGTAGATGCCGCCATTATCCCACCGGCGCATGTGGAAGCGCCACGAGCCACGTAGGGGCAGATGTTCTCATCTGCCCAGTCGAGCGAAGCTCGACAGGGGTTTTGCACGCCACAAAAATCGCGGAGCTTCGCTCCGCCGGGCGGACGAGGGCGTTCGCCCCTACGTGGTTCGCGGTGGATCGCTTGCGAGGGCTAGCGTGAGCTCTGGACTTTTCTTCGCGACGGAGATGTCGCCGCAATTGTTGAGCAGCCAGTCGGCTCCGGCAGCGACGAGTTCGGGATCTTTCAACGTGGTGCGGAAAGCGATGACCCTCGCCCCGGACGCCTTGCCAGCCCGAATGCCAGCCGGGACGTCTTCAACCACGACGCAGTCGGCGGCCGCGAAGCCCAGGACCGAGGCGCCTTTCAGGTAGGGCTCGGGATGCGGCTTGCCGTTCTTGATGTCGTTTGAGGTGACCATGTGTTCGGGGATGGGCAAGCCTGCTGCCCCGAGACGGGTCTCGGCCAGAGGACGGGTGCAGGAGGTCACGATGGTCCAGCGATCTGGGGGCAGCTGGCTGAACAGTTGTGCCGAACCTGGGAGCAGGACCACGCCCTTGAGGTCTTGCATTTCGCGCCGCTCGATTTCGCGGTTCTCGGCTGCGTGGTCCGCGTGCGGTAGGTATTCACGGACGGTGGTGAGGCTGGGGCGGCCGTGTGCGCGAGCAATGACTTCGTCGGGATCAAATCCGTGCTCAACCGCCCACTGACGCCATACCCGGGCTACGGCGCGAGTCGAGTCGATCAGCACGCCGTCCAGGTCGAACAGAATTGCCTGACATTGGATCTGCGGCATGCTAGGTGCGGACGTTCTCCGGCGGTTGGTGGGCAAAGTATACCGGAATTTTCCGCGCAGGATGAATGGAGGACGGCCGTCCCGCCCGTCATGAGGAGCCGTGAGGGCTTCTCAGCCGGCGCTGCCGGCGACGGCAGATTTCGTGGCTGGCTTGTCGGCCAGCATCTTGCGAATCTTGCGGCGAAGATCGGCGGGAGTGAAGGGCTTTTGAATAAAAGATACGCCTGGAATCAGCATGTCCGACCGGACAAACTCGCCGCTGTATCCGGTCATATAAAGTATTTTCGTTTCCGGACGCATCGCGCGGACCTGTTTGGCCAAAGCCGGGCCGTTCATTCCGGGCATGATGACATCCGTGATCAGCAGATGAATCGCGCCTTTTTGCTGGCTCAGGATGCGTAACGCTTCCTGGGCTTCCGGCGCGGATAACACGGTGCAACCCGAGACGCTCAAGGCCTGGCAGACCAGATCGCGCAGCGCTGCCGCATCTTCGACGACGAGTATGGTCTCCCCCGCGAAGGCTGGCTCGGCGGCGTCTTTGCCGGGTTCGAGGGCAGTAGCCGCCTGCGCCTCAGTGGGAAGAAAAATCTGGAAAGAAGATCCGCGCCCCAGGGCGCTCTGAACTTCAATGTGTCCGCTGCTCTGCTTCACGATTCCGTAGACCGTCGCCAGACCGAGCCCAGTTCCTTTGCCCACAGCTTTCGTGGTGAAGAAGGGTTCGAATATGTGTGCCTGGGTTTGTTGGTCCATCCCGGTCCCGGTGTCGGTCACCTCCAGCAGCACGAAGTGGCTGGGCGAGGCTCCTGCGCCCGCTTGCGGGGACGGCTTCTCAACATTCTTGGTCTGAATGCGTAGTGTTCCGCCGTTTGGCATGGCGTCGCGCGCATTGACCACCAGGTTCAGGACAATCTGCTCGATCTGTCCGGGATCGGCTTTTACCCGATCCAGCTGGGGATCCAGAACAAAGGAGAATTGAATGTTCTCCTTGATCAGGCGGCGCAGCATCTTGTCCAGGTTGCCCACGGTCTGGTTGATATTCAGCACCACGGGCTCGACTACCTGCTGACGGCTGAGCATCAAGAGTTGGCGGGTAAGGGAAGCTGCGCTGCCACCCGCCTGTTTGATCTGCTCGAGGCTGCGGCGATCGGACTCCGGGAGATCACCGCGCTCGAGCAGCAGATCGCTGTATCCGTTGATCACGGCGAGCAGGTTGTTGAAGTCGTGCGCCACTCCGCCGGCGAGCAGACCAATCGCTTCCATTTTCTGGGATTGCTGCAAAAGCTTTTCCGATCGTGCGAGGGCTTCCTGGGCCGTTGCCTTTTCTCCCTCCGCGCGATTCAGTACGAAGGCCAGGACCCACACCAGGGCCATGAACAACACTATCTGGCTGACCACCAGACACGCGATGTTCAGACGCACGTCGCTCGAAAACCATCCGCTATGGATGCACACCGCTCCCAGAGCGGCGGGGGCAAACGCTGCAACCGGCAGGAGTTTCCGGGCCAACCAGCCGCCCGGATAAGGATTGGTCAGCACCGACATCAGGCCCACATCCGGGCGACAGAACAGCACCGAAAGCGAACCCACCAGGAATCCGACGCCGGTGTGGATGGCCATCGAAGTGTACTCGATCGAGCCGTACAGCACGGGCACACCGTACAGGTATCCGATGATCGCGAAGATCGAACTCAGACCGGTAGTGGCCGCAAGCGCCTGTGAAATGTTTGCCCGCCTTTCAGAGAGAGCGAGCAGAAGGATGCTCAACCCGACAATGCAAAAGTTGACTGCCGTAATGTGCGCCATCCGGCCGGGATAGTGCATTTGTACCAGGTCCCTGAACAGAAGCTGGTCAATCCCCAGATCAACGTGGAAAAGATATTCGGACAACGTAAGCAGACCTACGAGAATGACTGCCGTCGCGGAAACTGCACACCAGAGTTGGGTTTTGCGGCCCTTCGAGTACGAGGTCAGCAGGAACAAAGCGAGGCCGAGGAACAGGAAGCCGATCGCTGTGTTCGGTTTCATGGTGATGCGGTCGGAAACGAAGGTGGTGAACAACTCAATCTTCCACAGCCAGCCGAGTAGCACCAGGACGCCCAGAAGCAGCAGCACCGCGCCGCCGACCCGAGCGATAGTCCGGTACACCTTGTAGGAATTCTGGCTCATCGCGTTCAGTCGCAATCGGTTACTGGCAATTCTTTCCCGCCCGGATGCACACGCCGCCCGTTCATAGTGTCCATTTCCTGGACAACCACGAAAGAGTACAAAGGTAACGACAACAATGAGGCATGCGCGGCAGGCCGCGGCGAGGGTACCCCACTCTCCTCGCGAACTTGGCGAGAGGGTGGGAGGCAAGGGCGGTCGAGCTACTTCGACCCGTTATCGATGGTAATCATTGCTCTTACGCTGGCCCTCTTTGTCATCGCTCTATTGGTCAACGGGTTCACGCACGATTTGTTGCAGACGTGTGGACTGTTTCTGATTTCGGCGAAGCTGATCATGATGAGCCACAAGAACGGCGTTTCGGCGAGACTGGCGGAAGAAAGATTGGCGGAAATCCAGACTCTGCTTCAAACCAAAAGTGAGCAGAGCGCTTGAGATTCGTGCTCCGATTTTCACAAGCTTCCTTGCATCAGGGCTGCGCGATGGGATGTTACACTTTCTAGCTTGTCGCATCTTGAGGAGCGAATTGCATGGCCGAGAAAGCTGAAGCCCATCACACGCTGAACGAGCAACAGGCACGCCAACTTGCGACCGTCACCAAGACGGTTCCCATGATGCAGGCGATCACGCCGCGCTGGCTGGTCAACTTCCTGCAGTGGGTTCCGGTCGAAGCCGGTACGTATCGTGTGAACAAAGTCGTCCCCTCGAGGCCTGGCAGCCGCACCATTGAGTGCAGCCCCGACGACGATGTGGATCTGCCAGAAATTTACGTGGACTATGAGGAGAAGCCCCGCGAGTACACGCTGAGCGCGGTAACCACGGTCCTCGATTTGCAGACCCGCATCTCCGACATGTATCGCAGCCCGCACGATCAGATCAAAGAGCAGCTGCGGCTCATCATCGAGAAGGTAAAAGAGCGGCAGGAAAGCGAACTCATCAACAACACCCAGTATGGCCTGCTGAATAATGTTGATGACTCGATGAAGGTCAAGACGAGGAAGGGCGCGCCCACGCCGGACGATCTGGACGAGTTGATCGCGCGCGTCTGGAAGGAGCCGGCGTTCTTTCTGGCGCACCCTCGAACCATTGCCGCCTTCGGTCGTGAGTGCACGCGCCGCGGGGTGCCGCCGCCGACGGTGACGATATTCGGTAATCCATTTCTGACCTGGCGCGGGCTGCCCCTGGTGCCTTCCGACAAGGTCGCCATCAAGGCAGACAAGACAAATATTCTGCTGTTGCGGACGGGTGAAAAGAAGCAAGGCGCGGTCGGATTGTTCCAGCCCGGAATTCCGGGAGAAGTTTCGCCCAGCCTGTCGGTGCGCTTCATGGGCATCAATCACAAGGCGATCGCCTCGTACCTAATCTCTCTGTACTGCTCGCTCGCCATCCTTACTGAAGATGCGGTCGGCGTTCTCGAAGGCGTCAGCGTGGATCAATACCATGAGTACAAGTGATCCCGGCACCAGTGATCGGGCGCCGGAGCGAACTGCCCCTGCGGACCAGGACTCGACCGCGCTGGCGGACCATCATGGATCCGCCGCGATGTTCACGCTGTCTGATCCGGCGGTGATCGCCCGCCTGGCCAACGAGTTCTTTTCCGCGCTGCCAGGAGGCGCGGCAAGTCCGGAAAATGTAGACGCGAGCGCCCCCGCTCGCGCTACCACCGGGTCTGTCCCAATGGTTTCGTCATTGCTCCCGTCGGCGCCGGCGGGCGTGGCGGCTCTCACTCCAACAATCCCTAATGTCCCCGAATCCCCCGCAGCTCCCGGCTCGCTGGCTTACTTTCTTGACCGCACTTCACCGCTGAATGCTTCGCCGACGTTTCCTTCGCTGAACGAGGCGTTCGCTTTTCAAGCCGTGCCGGGTGCACAACCATGGCCCGGCATTCCGGGGATGCCTGCCACCGCGCCGGGTACGCCATTGACCGAAGCCGATCTCCGCGGCATTCCAGCATCGTTGGGGAATGTGCCGTCGTTTGCGCCCAGTATTCCGGCAGGATCATCGCCAGCCACGCCGGAATCTTCAGCGTATTTTCTTGATTTCGGGAAGGTTGCTCCACTGACCACCGCACTATCGTTTCCCGATGTCGCAGGAATGTTTTCCTTCCCCGGTGTGCCGGGCCTGCAATCGATCCCGGGAGTTCCAGGCCTGCCGTCGTCTGCGCCGACCGATCTGGCTGCACTTCCAGATGCGGCTTCGGCACCAGCCGTGCCGGGTGCGTCCTCATTCGTTTCCAGTGGAGAAAAAGCTCCACCAACAACTGCGCCGCTCAGCATCGGGTCCTTCGAGTTTCATCCCAACTTGGTCCCAGACGTTGCCTTAACTCCGCGGCCATTCGATCCGCAATTCATCCGGCGCGACTTTCCCATCCTGCAGGAACAGGTAAACGGGCGGCCGTTGGTGTGGCTGGACAACGCGGCCACCACGCAGAAACCGAACGCGGTCATTGACCGGGTCTCTTATTTCTACCGGCACGAAAATTCGAATATTCACCGCGCCGCCCATACGCTGGCGGCCAGGGCCACCGATGCTTACGAAGGCGCGAGAGAGAAAGTGCGTCATTTCCTGAACGCTCCTTCCACGCGTGAGATTGTCTTTGTTCGCGGCGCGACCGAAGGCATCAATCTTGTCGCCAAGAGCTGGGGCCACCGCAACGTGAGTAAGGATGACGAGGTTGTTATCACCTGGCTGGAACACCACGCGAATATAGTTCCGTGGCAGCAGTTGTGCGCGGAAAAAGGCGCGCGGCTGCGGGTGGCGCCGGTGAACGACCGTGGCGAAGTGATTCTCGAAGAATACGAAAATCTGCTCGGCCCGCGAACGCGGATCGTTGCGTTCAGCCAGGTATCGAACGCGCTCGGAACGGTCACCCCGGCGAAGGCGATGGTCGAGATGGCCCATCGTCACGGAGCCAAAGTGTTAGTCGACGGGGCGCAGTCCATCGCGCATATGGGCGTGGACGTTCAGTTGCTCGACTGCGATTTCTTCGTTTTCTCCGGCCACAAGATCTTCGCGCCAACCGGCATTGGCGTGGTCTTCGGAAAAGCTGACATTCTCGACAGCACTCCGCCGTGGCAAGGCGGTGGCAGCATGATCGCCGACGTGACGTTCGAGAAGACGACTTACAACCTGGCGCCGGCGCGGTTCGAGGCCGGCACCGGGAACATTGCCGACGCGGTCGGGCTGGGCGCGGCGCTCGACTACCTTGAACAGATTGGCATGGAGAACATCGCCCGCTACGAGCACGATCTGCTGGAGTATGCGACCAAGGGACTGCTGACCGTCCCCGGCCTGCATTTGATTGGAACCGCTCGCGAGAAGGCGGGAGTGCTTTCGTTTGTTCTCGATGGATTCCGTACGGAAGATGTAGGCAAGGCGCTCAACCAGGAAGGAATTGCGGTGCGTGCCGGACATCACTGCGCCCAGCCCATCCTGCGCAGGTTTGGGCTTGAGACGACGGTGCGCCCGTCCCTGGCGCTCTACAACACCTGCGAGGACGTTGACGCTCTAATTGCCGCGCTGCAGCGGATACAGGCCGGGCGCGGGCATCGCGTTCTGTAGTACCAAAACCGCGTGGAGACAGCCGCCCTCGGCTGTCCGGCGAAGCAGCGCTCCGCTGATTTGCGCTACCTAAAAAACCATTGTCGAGCTTCGCTCGACTGGGCAGATGGGGACATCTGTCCCCTACGTGGTCCGCGGCTATATGGCCTTCTTCTGGAAGACCTTTAGCTCTTTGGGGATGATGAAGACCGTCTCTTCCTTGGTGAGCTGGAGTTCGCGGAATTTCTCCTGCGACATCTCGACGTGGACCGGAGCTCCCCATTCGGTGAGCGCTTCAATCTTCACCAGCGGACCGGCGGAGTTGATGTGCTTGATGGTGGCGCGAAAGTGACTCGCCGCCATTGGGCTGCGGTGGATCTCCAGCAAGTGCGGACGCACGTAGACAAGGTCTCCTGTCGCGCACTTCGTGGATGGAAGTTTCCTCGTCGACGCGGCCGTGAAACAGATTCACGTTGCCCAGAAAGTTGTAAACAAACGGCGTGATCGGATGATGGTAGACCTCATCCGGAGCTGCCGACCTGCTCGATGCGGCCTTCGTTCATCACCGCCACGCGGTCGGCAACTTCGAGCGCTTCTTCCTGATCGTGGGTCACGAACACGCTGGTGATGTGAACTTCGTCGTGCAACTGCCGCAGCCAGCGGCGCAATTCCAGCCGGACTTTCGCGTCCAGCGAGCCGAAGGGTTCGTCGAGCAGCAGGACGCTCGGTTCGACCGCCAGCGCGCGCGCCAGCGCCACCCGCTGCCGCTGTCCTCCGGAGAGCTGTGAAGGATAACGGCCAGCCAGATTCTTCAGCTGGATCAAGCTTCAGCAACTCATGGACCTTGGCGCGAATCTGCTCTTTCGACGGCCGCACATTCCGCGGCCGGACTCTGCAGTCCGAAGGCGATGTTTTCAAACACCGTCATGTGCCGGAACAGCGCGTAGTGCTGAAACACGAAGCCGACGCGCCGGTCGCGCGCGTTGCGGTCGGTGATGTCCTCGCCGTCGAAAAGCACGGTGCCGGAATCGGCAAATTCCAGGCCGGCGATGATGCGCAGCAGCGTCGTCTTGCCCGGAGCCGGACGGCCCCAGCAGCGCCACCAGTTCGCCCGAGGGAATCTCCAGATCAACGTGCTCGAGCGCCGTAAATTGTCCGAACTTCTTGGTGATGTTCTTGGGCTTCGATGCTCATGCGATTTGCCCTTCTTCGCTCCAGCGCAGCCGATTCCGCCAGCTGACGCCGCGCTCTCCATTCCACCACGGTCTTGACCACCAGCGTCGCGAGCGCCAGCAAGGCCAGCAGCGACGCCACCGCAAATGCGGCGGCGAACTGGTATTCGTTGTAAAGAATTTCGATGTGCAGCGGCATGGTGTTGGTGCGTCCGCGAATGTGGCCGGAGACCACCGACACCGCGCCAAACTCGCCCATGGCGCGCGCGTTGCAGAGGATCACGCCGTAGAGCAGTCCCCACTTGATGTTGGGCAGGGTCACGCGGAAAAAAGTCTGCCAGCCGCTGGCGCCCAGCGTCAGCGCCGCTTCTTCCTCTTCCTGTCCCTGCGCCTGCATCAGCGGAATCAATTCGCGCGCGACAAAGGGAAAGGTCACAAAGATCGTGGCGAGCACGATTCCCGGCACGGCAAAGATGATTTGGATATCGTGCGCGCCAGCCACGGCCCCAACAGTCCCTGCAAGCCGAAGAGCAGAACGTAGATCAGTCCGGAGACCACCGGCGAAACCGAAAACGGCAGATCGATCAGCGTGATCAGCAGGCTCTTGCCGACGAACTCAAATTTGCCGATGGCCCAGGCGGCGGCGACTCCAAAAACCAGGTTCAGCGGCACGGCAATGGCCGCCGCCAGCAAAGTCAGACGGATCGCCGCCAGCGCGTCCGGCTGACGCAGGCTCGCCCAGTAGACGCCGATCCCTTTGGCAAAGGCCTGCGAAAAAACCATCGCCAGCGGCAGGAAGAGGAACAGCGCCAGAAAAAGCACGGCGACGCCGATCAGGATCCAGCGGACGGCAAGCGATTCGCCGGTCGCGGCCGCGGCTACGCTCTGCCGCGTTGCCGGACGATTGCTCGCTGCGATACATGGAATTGCCTGCCATGTCCAGCCATTCGTCTCACGGCTCGACTCACATCCGGAGTCAATTCCGGCGCGTCTTCTCTTCGCGGCTGCCGCTCCACTTCTGCAAGCAGATTGATCGGCAGCAGCAGGACGAACGAGACCACCAGCATGACCACCGCAATCGCGGTCGCGCCGGCGTAGTCGTACTGGTCCAGCTTGGTGATGATCAGCAGCGGCGTGATTTCCGTCCGCATCGGCATGTTGCCGGAGATGAAGACCACCGAGCCGTACTCGCCGACCGCCCGCGCAAAGGCCATGGCGAATCCCGCCAGCGCCGCGGGCAAGAATCGTCGGCAGCACAACCCGCGAGAAAGTCTGCCAGCGACTCGCACCCAGGCTGGCGGCGGCTTCCTCCAAGTTCCTTGTCCATGTCTTCCAGCACCGGCTGCACGGTGCGCACCACGAAAGGCAGTCCGATGAACGTGAGCGCGATCACCACTCCCAACGGCGAGTACGCGGACTTGATTCCCAGCGATGCCAGCGGCCGGCCCAGCCATCCGTTGGGCGCATAGATCGTGGTCAGCGCGATGCCGGCAACCGCCGTCGGCAGCGCGAATGGCAGATCCACCAGCGAATCGAACAGCCGCTTGCCGGGAAAGCTGTAGCGCACCAGCACCCACGCCACCAGCACTCCAAACACCAGATTGATCAGCGCGCCGATCAGCGACGCGCCAAAAGTCAGCCGGTAGGAAGCCAGCGCCCGCGGAGAGGTGACGATGTGCCAGAACTGCGCCCAGCGTGAGCGACGAGGCCTTCAGAAACGTCGCCGCCAGCGGAATCAGCACGATCAGGCAGAGATACAACACGGTGAATCCCAGCGCCAGTCCGAAGCCCGGCAGGATGCTGCGTTTTTTGAACGTGACAACTGCATCAGAACTCCATCCGACTCTAGCTGCCTCGCTATTGTCGGCTGATAGATCTGGTCGAAGACTCCACCGTCGGCAAAATGCGTTTTCTGCGCCTTCTGCCAGCCGCCGAAAACTTCGTCGATGGTGACCAGCTTGATCTTGGGAAACGTCGAGGCATATTTCTTGGCCACCGCTTCCAGCCGCGGCCGGTAGTAATTCTTCGCCGCGATTTCCTGACCTTCAGGCGTGTAGAGGTATTCGAGATAAGCCTGCGCGACGCTGCGTGTGCCCTTCTTGTCCACGACTTTGTCGACGATCGACACCGGTGGCTCCGCCAGAATGCTCTGCGACGGGCACGACGATTTCAACTTTGTCTGGCCCCAGTTCCTTGATCGAAAGGAAGGCTTCGTTCTCCCAGGCGATCAGCACATCGCCGATTCCACGCTGCACGAACGTTGTTGTCGAGCCGCGCGCTCCGGAATCCAGCACCGGGACATTCTTGTAGAGCCGCTTCACGAAGTCCTGCGCCTTGTCATCATTGCCGCCGGGCTGCTTCAGCGCGTACGCCCACGCCGCCAGATAGTTCCAGCGCGCGCCGCCCGAGGTCTTGGGATTGGGCGTGATCACGGAAATTCCTGGCTTCACCAGATCGTCCCAATCCTTGATGTGCTTGGGATTGCCTTTGCGCACCAGAAACACGATCGTCGAAGTGTAGGGCGTGCTGTTCTGCGGCAGCCGCTTCTGCCAGTCCGCCGGCAGCAAGCCGGCATTCTGCGAAATTGCATCGATGTCATAGGCCAGAGCCAGGGTCACGACGTCGGCCTGCAATCCGTCGATGACGGCGCGAGCCTGCTTGCTCGATCCGCCATGCGATTGCTCGATCGTGACCGTCTGACCGGTCTTCGCCTTCCAGTATTTGGCGAAGGCCTCGTTGAAATCCTGATACAGCTCGCGCGTCGGATCGTAGGAAACATTCAGCAACGAGACCTCGCCGCCCTGCGCTCGACCCTGAATCGAATACGTGAGCAGCAATCCCGCCAACACTAGCCCCGCGGCCACCAAAACTTTCCTTTGCATTTGCCTTCCCCTTTGAAGTTTTCAGGCGGCTCCACGAACCCGGATGTTGCCGCCGTAAAAAGCAAACGGCCCACGATTCCGATTCGTGGGCCGCTTGAGAAATTGAATGTTTGCTTCGGCTACATTCCATCCCCATGCCCACGACGACTGCGACACGCGCAGCGACAGCAGGTGCTGTTACAAAGGATGGAGATGGTGCTGGTTACCATTCGGAAGCGAATATACACGAACGTTTTCTACAAGTCTACTAATGTGATAGACATTGTTGCATTTGACTAGAAACCCCTCGCTGGTCGCCCGAAGGACGAGCAATGCCGGGTAGCTAGGGCTTCGACTCCTGCAGCGCAGGCGAGTTCGGGAGCGCTCGCGCTGCGCGTCCTCAGCCCGGCCCAGATGCTCGTAGGCCTGCGCCAGCAGGGAGTGGACCTCCGCAAAGTCGGGTAGCCGGCTGGACACAATCTCCAGGTGAACGACCGCAGTCTTGTAATCGCCGGTCTTCAGAAGACTGGCACCCATTTCGTAGTGCGCCCAGGTCGAGTCGGGCTGGAGCTCGATCGCGCGGCGCAAATATTCGATGGCTTGAGGATACTGTCTGCTGGCGCGCCAGCGCCGCCCCCATGACAAATTGCAGCCAGATACATCTTCGCGCCATCCGCGAGTACAGGTTGCAGGATGGCCGTCGCCTTCTCGGGTTTTCCGTGGTTCAGAGAGCGCTGAGGGCGGATAATGCCTTGTTTGCCGTTGCAATTCCATCCTTCGGATCGACTCCTGTGGCTGCCGCGCTCGGCGGGGACCAGTCGATTTCTGCAGGCCGACATATCCCAGACGAAGCCAGCTTCTGCATTTCGCTGGAAGTAAGTTCAGGGCCAGCGGAATTGCCGGCATCGCTGAAACGGCGGTCGAACGCATCCAGTTGGCCGGCGATGGTTTCGAGCGTGGCCTTG
>CAWBJB010000019.1:0-15503 GCA_963788945.1 Terriglobia bacterium
ACACGATCGCCGCAGGCCTCAATGCGTATTGTCCCGGCCGCGGTTTGGAAGGTGACGCCGTTCGAATCTGTGTGCGATGCCCTAATGGCAAATTGAGGCTCATTCGCCGCCGATGCTACTGTCGCAATCACGAACAATAGAAGAATGCCGCGCTTATGAGTCATTTTCATTGGCTCCATTGACGTATTTTCGTCCTCAATGCAGAAACTATTGGCAAACGCTGTCGCAGTCCTCGAGATGCGTATGCAAGCCTGGGTTGATAATCGTATTTATTGAGAATCGCTGTTGTTCTCGCCTTGCTGCATGGCGACCGCTGCCCGGGTTAAGCCTTCCCGTCGTAGTCGATCTGACTCTGCAAAGGCTTGCTTGGCTGAATCGCGATCCCCGACCTTCAAATAGAGGCGGGCAATCTGATAGTGGAGACGTCCATCCTTGTCGTCGGCGAGCCCGAGCTTTGATTCCGTGATCGCTTCCTGCGTTCGGTTTGTCTCGGCGTACACCCTTCCGAGCAGAGCATGCACGTGCGGAACCAACTCCGGTTTCGTGCTCAAGCCTTTCTTCAGATATGGCTCTGCCCCGGCAAAATCGTGCTGAATGGAAAGGATTTCTCCCATGACTGCGTTGAACTCTGGATCGTCGGGATTCTTCGTCAGCGCGGCTTGCGTCACGCGCAATGCCTCGTCCAGATCTGAATTGGCCAGCAGCGTCAAAGACAAACCGAACTAAGGCACCCGTATCTTCCGCGTTCAGAGCCAGCGCCTTGCGGTATTCCTGCTCTGCATCCGGGAGATACTTTCGTTGGCGGTAGACGTCCCCAAGCAAGACGTGAAACTTCGGCGAATCGGAATCGAGCTGGCTGGCCCGCGCCAGAGCGTTGGTCGCGAGCTTCTGTGCGGATCTTGTTTCCCAGTACAAGCCCTCGGCTTCTGTCGCGGCATTCACCGCCAGCTTCTGCGCCGCCCCAGCTGCGGGTTGAAAGTTGGCGGTTGAGTACGCGCAGAACGCCAGCCGTTGCAGGTCCTTGGTGGGAAGCAGTGGAAGTCGGGAAGCAAGCAGATTGGTACATTCCTCGTACCTTCCCCTGGCGTATAACTCCGCGGCGTTGCCGGCCGGTGCCTTGCCGCCTGAGACCGGACTGACAACATCCCCGCCCGGGTCCTGCGACATGTTCGCTAATCTTTCAGTCGCGGCACCGTTCCGAAACAGGTCTAGGACTTCCTGAGAAACATTATTCGTGGCTTGCCGTTCTTCCAAAACGCGCTGCAAGTCGGCGCGTTTCGGCCGAGGCAGTCCGGCGTTGAACAATGCGGCGTTCACTCGAAGAAAGTTAGCGTCAGCCCTCCAAATCTCACCAATTTCCTTCACGCTCTCCGGAACGGCGCCTTGTTCAACATGCAATCGGGCCATACCCAGCTTCGCCATCAGCGAACCGGGATTCGAGGCAAGTTCAGCGTTAAGTTCCCGTTCCGCGCCCGGAAGGTCATGCTGACTCAGCAGGACGAAGCCGTAAGCGGCATGCGTGCCTGCAGGAAATGCCGGGAACGTCAGCGCTTTCTTGTACGCGTCAGCCGCTTGAATAAACGCCCCCTGCTCGGCGAAGGTGTCAGCCGACAAGCGTCTCGAAATATGCCGAGTCCTTATGCCGCGCCAGAAGAATACGGGAGTCGGCTTCGACCTGTTCCAGATAGCTCACTCCGAGGTGGAACCAGCCGTCTGCGTTTTTCGGATCGAGTTGGACCACGCGCGAATATGACTCTGTGGCCAGGCGCGTCTTACCGACTCCTGTGTAGGCATGCCCAAGAGCTAATCGTGCTTGAATATCTGTGGCGTTAAGAAGAACAGCTCGTTTGAGGTACGGAATCGCGTCGTTGAACCGCTTCAATCTCACATAATCAAGGCCAAGGAACAGGTTTGGAACAAACAAGCCAGGCTTCAGACGAATCGCCTGGTTGAAAGCGTCGATGGCTTGTTGATCCTTGCCGAGTCTGGTAGTACATCAAGCCGAGATTGGCCTTGAGTTCGGGAATTTCGGGATGAATCTCCACTGCCTTCCGGTAGAATTCGGCGGCCGATGCAAAATCACTCCTGGCCTGGGCTTGTTGCGCCGAGGCCAGGAGAGACTCAAACTGATCGGATTGTTGCGGGGATGCAGCCCCCGGTAAGACAGACACAAGCCAGTAACAGACTACAGTAACAACCCTGATTGTTCGCCCCACGTATCACCAGTAAAGCTTGAGCGCTGCCTGCATCAGCCTTGGCGTCCATGCTTGATTAATGGTCCCGAATCCACCTCCGATGAATGTGTTCGGGCTGTAGAAGTTGGTGTGATTGAAAGCGTTAAACATATCTAGCCGGAACTGGAGTCGTACGCTTTCTTTAATGGGAAAGTACTTTTGAATACTTAAGTCAAAGTTTCTGTAGCCGGGTGCGCGTAGATCGGAAAAGTATCGCGGAGCATCCCCTAGAGTCCAGGCCGGGGCCGTCGCGAAGGCCGCCGTGTTGAACCACGCCGTGCGGCCTGGATTTGCGATGTGGTAGTCACCAACAACATTCACATGCTGGCCCACGCCAAAATTGTTGTTGTTACTTCCCGTAACCGTGAGAGGAAAGCCCTCTTTCAAGGTGAGTGTCCCAGAGGTCTGCCAGCCGCCGATGACTTGGTTCAACACACCATTCACCCCAGGAGCGAACTTCCTGCCTCTGCCCACCGGAAGCTCGTACACATAGCTGAGAACGAAGCTATGAGGAGTGTCGGTTGCATCGACCGATTTCTCCGCGGCCAGGTTGTAGACGTTGCGAATATTTTCCGAGAAGTTGGCGGAAGCGGACGCCCAGTTTTCGGGTCCGCCCACGTTGTCGAGGAACTTCGAGAATGTGTAGGACGCCAACAGCGTGAGGCCCTGTGACACCCGGTGCGTGTAGTTCACGTCCAAGGCGTTGTAGTTCGAACCGCCCGCCGGATCCTGGTTTTCGTTAATGTCGCAGAATTCCGGATACGGCCGAAGCAGCTGCCCCTGAGGAACGGTCGCCTGATCAAGACTGCAACCGCTCGAAGTGATGTGGCCAAAAAATGGGTTGGGGACTTGATTCAGCAAGGCGTTACCCATCGAAAAGAACTTGGGATCCAGCTGATTCAAATTGAGGCCGCTCGCAATCACGTGCACCCCATGGTTGCCTACGTATGTGAGGTCGATGACGTCGTTAGATGTGGGCGCAAACTGGAGTCCGTACGTCCACTGTTGGGTATAGTAGGTCTTGCGGTTGCGTGAGACAGCGGTTACGGATTGTCCCACATTGGTTAAACCGCCCAATGAACTTCCACTGACGGGAACCAGCCCACCCGAAAACGCGGTGCTCAAGGTACTTGCCGGAGTCAAGCCGCCGTCGTTCGAAGCTACGTAAGGAGTATCCGAGCTAAATCCGGGCGCCGGACCAGTCCCGCGATAGCTGGGTGGATAGAAAATGCCATAGCCACCCCGCATCACGAGCTTCGGCATTATTTGATAAGCGAATCCGATTCGGGGGGCGAAGTTCTTGTAGTTTGTATTGGTCAGCCCTCGGCTGCCGGACGAGGCGAATACGAGTTCGCCGAGATAATTTTGGCCGACCGCGGTGCTGATGGGATTAACTGCGTTGTAGTTAAACGACGCCTGCCGGTTATAGCGGTCAGTTACCGGGCGCTGGACTTCCCAGCGAAGGCCAAGATTCACAGTGAGTTTTCGCGTCGCCTTCCAGTCGTCCTGCAGATACACTCCGTGAAACCAGGTGCGGCTTACGTTTGAAATGGCAATACCGGTGTTCCCATTGGCCGGCACCCCCACCAGCATGGAGGCGGCCGCGTCGCCGGTTCCCGACGTGGGAGCTTTAGGATCCGGCCCGGCAGTGAACAGCGTGTCGAAGTTAAACGGCGTGAAATGAAAGCGCCCGCCGTTTTCGTCCGTTGCCACCGCCATATATCCGAAGGAGAATTGGTGTGCCCTCCGGACCTTGACAAAATCGATTGATCCGCTGGCAGCGGATCGCGGAAATGCACCCTGCCCCGCCCCGGCCACCGGCCCTTGTGGCAGGTAGTTGGTCAGGCTGACAATCGGGAATTGCGGTGAGTACGTGTCTATGAAACCCGGCAACCCAAGGGACGAGGCCTTGAAGCCGTTGCTTTGAACGTCGTTGCCCTCCACCCACTTCATTCCGCCCAGATTTACGCTCATGGTGAAAGTGGGAGTGAAGACCTGGCTCACGCCAACAGCGACATTCCAGCGGTTATTGGGGTTTCTCTGTCCCGGACCAGCAGGATTGTTGGCGCCGAAGAAAGCAGCCTCTTCGTCTTTGTATTCCTTCTTGTAGGAAAATCGTCCGTAGAGCCGGGTCTTGTCGCTGAAGTTATGGTCAATGCGACCGCTGTACTCGTCCGAATAGTCCGCCAGAAGGCCAATGGCACTCCAGTTGTTCGTCAACGCACTGTTGAGCGGGGTGGGATAAAAATTAATCAGCTTTTGGCCAATAGGATTGATGAGCGACGCACCCGTAAAGGGGGAGATATATGTCGCCAGATTGTTCCCCGGGACAGGGTCGCGAATGAAGCCACCGCCGAAGGGGCGAGTGCTGAACGGGTCATAAATCTGGCCGCTCAGAATCGGCCTACCTAGAGCATCGGTCCCAATTTGCGGCCCCAATAGCGCCGAGAAATCTCCCGTGCGGAAAGCCGGAGTTGGCACGGTACCCGCGTAGTTTCCGGCATTATGGTCTCTATGACCCTCGTAGTTGAAGAAGAAGAATGTCTTGTCTCGCTGCTTGTAGATGCCCGGGATGTACACCGGGCCTCCCAAGGCAACACCAAACTGATTGCGATGCGAAACCGGTTTCGAGAGCCCGTTCAGGTTATTGAAATAATTGTTCGCGTCGAGGGCCGCATTGCGCAAATAATCGTATGCGTCCCCGTGCAACTGGCTGCCTCCGGACTTGGTCACAACGTTGATCACATTTCCCGTGCTCCAGCCATATTGCGCCGAGAACGTGTTCTGCTGAACCTTGAACTCCTGCACGTTGTCAGGTGAGGGAACGTAGATAACTCCGCCCCAGCCTTCGCTCGCGTCCCAAGCGCCGTCCAGGAGGAATGCCGTCGTTCCAAAGTACCCGCCGCCAAAATTAAAGAACGAGACGTCCTGGTCGGCGGAGCCTTGCTGTCCGCCCGAGGAAATGGTTTGCCTTTGCGACAAATTGTTGACCGATGAGTTCAACTCCACAAAGTTGAACACGTTCCGCAGATTGAGCGGCAACTCCGTCACTTGTTTCTGAGAAATTTCGGCGCCGATGTTGGCGTTATCCACCTGCAGAAGAGGGGCCGTCGACACTACCTCGATTTGCTCGACCGATCCTATGGTCAGCGTGACGCTCTGGTTGGCTGACTGGCCAACTTCCAGCGTGATTCCGGTTTGCTTGGAGGTCTTGAAACCTGCCGCCTCCACCGTCAGGGTATAGCTTCCAGCCGGCAGCAGCGCGAAGGAGAAATTGCCTTCGGGATCGGTCGTAAATGCCCGCGTGATTCCCTTCTCTGGGTTGTTTAACGTGACTTTGGCGTTGGGTACCCGTGCTCCGGTGGAGTCCGAGACCGAACCTGAAAATGAAGCCGTGGAAGCAAGCGTCTGGCCGTGCGCAACCGGCAGGGCAACGGTGATCGAGAGGCTGGCTACCGCCAGGAACAGAAGAAAAGAAAATCTGCGGAACTTGGGCATCGACGAGGCCCTCCTTGAATCGCCAACTTCTCAGTTAGCGATACCTGTATCGAATTCTGCGCATTCTAGTATTAGGGCACTAGTGCTTGTCAAGAAGTTTTTTTCCAGTGAGTTGTCGCGGGGCGTGTAATCGATAACTTGAGCGTGTTTGAGGAAAGCTCTAGCCGATGGCCAGACTTGCTTTTTTCCCTTGCGCGGATTTGCGCCGGAGTTTTGCGCGTGGCGATCCTACAGGAGACTGATGAATCGTTAGCGGTTCGTCCTGCACCCTGTGTACTTTCACGGCATCCCTTTGCATAAAGCAACCAATTTGGGATCGGAACGTCAGGAGCGACGCACATGTGTTAAGGCCACTTGATGACCGGCCCTGCAGATTCGCTATTGAATTCTTTCGGCGGCAACCCGCTATCAGCGCGTTTGCCAGCAGCACCCTCTCTAAGCCGACCGGGCGCCAGGTTCGTAGAGCACCGCATTACCAGGTTCGATTGAATGGCGCAAACTTCGCGGGAGGATCCGCAGCCCTGATCTTCTACCGCATCGAGCAACGTTCTGAATGCAACATTCGCGATCTCGACATACGACATTTGTACGGTAGTCAGGGGCGGAGTCAGGAATTCGGCAATCTGATTGTCATCAAATCCAACTACCGACAAATCGCGCGGAACCTTCAAGCCGAGATCGAATGCTCCCCGCATTACACCGATTGCCGTCATGTCATTCGAACAGAGCACCGCCGATGGCTGATCAGGTAAAGCAGCCAGGCCGAACAGAGCCTTCATGCCGGCCTCCAGCGTGTCGTCTCCCTCCACGAGCAGTTGCGGAGATATTTCCAAACCAATTTCTTTCATGCATTTCTGAAAGGCTATTTTTCGCGCCACGGCAGTTCTCAAACTTGCCGGCCCCGTGATGAACGCAATGCGCAAGTGTCCCAGAGCCGCAAGGTGCTGCACAGCCTGTCGAACACCGTGCATGTGGTCGATGCAAACGGTCTTTAGAAGGGGTTCTGGAGGCTCTTTGTCGAGCACAACAATGGGCAAGTTTCGGCCTCTGAAAGCCTCGATCAAGGAGATTTCTTTCTCAAAACTGAGGATAGCCAACCCTTCGACCCGGCGCTCGATCATGCGCCGCACAGCGATCTCCGTTTGGCACTGGTCGCGTGCGATTGAACTCAGAAATATCTCGTAGTTGTGCTCGAATCCCAACTTCTCAAAGGTCTGCACGATCTCAGGAAGAAAAGGCCGGACGGTGTCTGAGACCATCAGGCCGAAAATACGGCTACGTCCCGAAACCAGTGCCCGGGCATGAGTGTTTGGATAGTAGCCTACCTCCTCAATCACCTTCCGCACCCGCCTCGCCACAGCCGGGTCCACATTGGGCGCACAATTGATCGTTCTCGAAACGGTGGCAGTTGAGACGTTAGCGCGCTTGGCGATTTCGTGCAGGGTCATTCGTGTCCCCCGATCGCTGCAGTTCGCCGGTACAGTAACCGATACACTACGAGACAATTGTCCACCACCAAATAGATTCGGGGATCACGAATTCGGGATTCAGATCTCAGCGCGAGGCACGGTCAAACGTCACCGGAGCGCGTAAGCATACTTCGCCGAGCTTTCGGCGGGTAGTTGCACGTGCAGGCCGTCGGCACTCTGTTCGAATCGTAGTTTTGCATTGCTGCCCACTAAGGCGACGGATTGGACCGGTTCACTACCCACCGTCTTGCGCGAGCGAACGAATCACCGCTTCCCCGCTTGTTGGCCAAGCCAGTCCGATCGCATAAATCCCGTCGCTCTTGGTTGTAAAACGAAAATCTTCGGCAGTGTACTTTGCGGTATCAGTGTCGTGAAACGACCCAGCCGCCACTTTCGTGGGTCCTTCGCCGTAAGTCCTCCACGGGCGAGTACCGTAGATGGCCTCTCCATTGATACTCAGCCAGGCACCGACGTCAAGCAGCACTCGCTGCACCTCGTCCGGTATCGTGCCGTCAGATCGTGGGCCAATGTTCAAAAGCAAATTGCCGTTCTTGCTGACGATATCAATGAGCTGATCAATCACAAATTCAGGCGATTTGAAAGTATCGTCCTTGATGTAGCCCCACGACTTATTGCTCACGGACGTATCGGTCTGCCAATACAGAGGACGAATGTCGCCGAGTTGGCCACGCTCCAAGTCGAGGACGGCGGAATGTTCCTGCATGGCGTAGTCCTTGTAGTTGATGACGCCGACATGATCGCCGTATTTCTGAGAGCGGTTGTAATAGAAGGCGGCAAAACGTGTGAGATTAGGACGGATCGACGCCTGGCCGATCCACCAGTCGAAGTACACGATGTCGGGATGGTATTTCTCGACGAGTTCCGCCCCTCGCGCCAGCCAATCGTTGGCCCAGGCCGGCGAAACGTAGGTGAAATCGCCGTCGAGAGGAGTTCCCCACTTATTGTTCAACCATGTATGCGCCGGACCGTAGAAGGCGGCATATTGCGGGTCATTCACGTCAGACGGAATCGCACGGCCCACGCCAAGAAAAAAATTGTGCTCTACCCGGTGCGACGATACGCCAAAATGCAGGCCTTCCGATCGTACTGCCTTGGCCAGGTCCCCAATGACATCACGATGCGGCCCCATCTTGGCCGCTGTCCAGTCGCTCAACCCGCTGTCGTACATGGCAAAACCGTCATGATGCTCTGCCACCGGCACCACGTACTTTGCTCCGGATTTCTTGAACAACTCGGCCCAGGCTGCCGGATCGAAATGTTCTGCCTTGAACATCGGGACGAAGTCCTTGTACCCGAACTTGTCCTGGGTACCGTAAGTGGCAATGTGGTGCTTGTACACCTCAGATCCTCGCTCATACATATTTCTCGGATACCACTCGTTGCCGAACGCAGGAACCGAATAGACACCCCAATGAATAAAAATGCCGAACTTCGCATCCTCGTACCACGCAGGTACCTCATACTTCTGAAGGGATTCCCAGTCAGGCCGGAACGGCCCTTGATGATTGACGTCGTCGACTTGTTTCAGGAGGGCGGCGCGTTCAGCGTCATACTTGCTGCTGGCCTTCTGCCAAGCCTGGTCAATGCTGTTCGGATCCTCTGAGGCAGTCGGAGCTGTGGCACTCTGGGCGTGCAGATTGGAAAATGCGGACAGCGCTAGTACAACAATGCCGACCTTAAGAGCTGATGACAGCGAACGATCCGAGAACATCCTGTCCCTCCGTCAACTACAAGATTCGAACTTGTAACGAGTCTGCCTGGTTGCGCTCTTCGCTCCCGAGTACGGATTGCGACTCCAGCGTGGCCATCGCGATCATTCCAGACTGGTTGAATTTGTATGCCCCTCTACGCCGGTCAAGGAGTCGAGCCTGCTGAATCTTGCCCATGTGAATCCATAGAGAGCGACAAATACAAAACAGACAAGGGGCACCACAAAGCCGAGGCGCATTGAGTGCACGTCGGCAATATGGCCCATAAATGGCGGGGCAATCGCGCCTCCCACGATGGACATGACGATGAGCGATGAGCCGAGCTTCGTATAATCGCCCAACCCGCGAATCGCCAGTGCGAAAATAGTCGGGAACATCACGGACATGAAGAAGAAGGTAGCGAACAACGCATACAGCCCCGGTTTGCCCCCACCGATGATGATCGCGAAGAGCACCAGGTCGATCAGTGCGTAGGCCGCGATCACGCGGTCCGGCTTGAACTGGCTGATGACGGCACTGCCACACAGGCGTCCGAGCATGAACAACCCAAAACCCACAGCGCCGAGCCATTTGGAGGCCTGCAACCTGGTCACTCCCGGATCATTTTCAAGAACGTAATTGACGAAAAAACTGAAGGTTCCGGTTTGTGCTGCGACATAGAGGAACTGTGTGGCAATGCCCAGAGTGAAATGCCTCCGCCGGAACATTTCCCAGTTTCTTGAGACCAAAAGGAAAGCAGCCACGTAAGCGACCACCAGCAGTCCATATTTCGCCGGCTGAAACAGGGCCTCGTTCATGTGAAGCAGCGTCCATATCAGTCCCAGGATCGGGGCGATGAAGAAGTACAGCAACCCACAAACTACGGCCAGGACGACGGCGATAGCCGCCAATTGAGCGCCGGAGGGCTTGAGGCGGTTCTTCTCGGCCGCCAATCTCCGGTTTTCATCCACGGCGTGCAAGTCCGGAACCGGAGATATGGCAAAAATGACGAGCAGCAATGCCACAAATACGCCGATGCCCAAATAGGGTGTGGAGAGTCCGGCGTTGGCATTGGCTCCGTCAGCCCCGGCAAAGACAAAGTACCCGCCGACAATCGGGCCGAGTATCCAGCCGGCGCCGTTGATCGTTTGGGCAATATTGATGCGCGTGGGACCACTTTCTGGTGCCCCCAGAACCGTAGCGTAAGGATTGGCAATCGTTTCCAGGCAAGTCATGCCCGCCGCGATGACGAACAGGCCCAGCAGAAATGCCCAGTACGTGCCGATGCTGGTGGCTGGAATAAACCAGAAGGCACCCGCGGCAATCAGCGACAACCCCACGAGGATGCCACCCTTGTAACCGAATTTCTTCGCAATCAAACCGGCGGGGATTGCCATCAGGAAGTAGGCGAGATAGTTGGCTGCCTGCACCAGGCCCGACTGTTCCTTGTTGATCCTCAGCGTGTCCTGAAAGTGTTTGTTGAGGATATCGATCATCCCGTTGCAGAAGCCCCACAGCAGGAACAGCGAGGTGATCAAGGCAAAGGTGGCGGCAAGATTCCTGCCCTCAGCGGTGCGAAATAAGCTGCCTTTAGGGGCGACAGGGCTGAGAGTGGTCGTCGATTCGCGCGGGTATGTGCTCATCGTGGCTAATCCAGAGAGACCAGAATTTTCGTGAATCGTGACGGATTCTCGCTCCACGAACGCAATGCACTCTGCCGCTTCGTGAAGAGGAACGACCAGGCTTACAAACTGTTCCACAGGAAATTTCCGCCCCTCGAGGAGGCGGATCACCGCGTGGAAATCTTCCGGCTGAGCATTCCTCGACCCGAGAACATCCAATTCCTTTTGCACGAATAGCCTGGTCTCGTAGCTCACGGGTTCTTTGGCATAGCCGATGTAAACGACCCTGCCAGTAAAAGAAACCTCTTCAACTGCGGCTCGAAATGTTGCCGCCCTACCCACCGCTTCGATCACGACGTCCGGACCACGCCCCTCCGTCAGTTCCAGCAAACGATCATGCACCGACTCCCGTTGGCTGTTAATCGCGTGAGCGCCGCCTGCAGCGCGTGCAAGTTCCAGCTTGTCGTCGTCCACGTCAATGCAGATCGTCCGCGCACCGCGAGAACTCGAAGCAGCCACGGCGCCCAGACCCACTCCGCCACAACCCATCACTGCGACAGTGTCGTCGGCGGTGACCCGTCCACGTGACACCGCGTGAAATCCGACTGTCAACGGTTCAATCAGGCACAATTCCTTCGTCGTGAGTTTTGCCGGATACAATTTCTCTGGCGGCATCACGATGAATTCGGTGAGGGCGCCGTCCCTTTGCACTCCGAGAGTCTGGTTGAATTGGCAGGCGTTCGGACGTCCCCGACGGCATGATGCGCATTTGCCGCAGCTTGTGTACGGAAAGATAGCCACGTCCGTCCCCAGAGAGAGCCTGCCATCTCCGCCGTCGCCTTGCACGACCGTAGCCGACACTTCATGCCCCGGAATCCGCGGAAAGGTCACCAGCGGATTCAGACCGCGAAAGGAATTCAAATCGCTTCCACAGAGGCCCACCATTCGGATCTTCAGCAAGATGTCTCTGCCGCCCCCCACTGGTTCGGGAATCGTCTCGATCGATCCCTGCCCTGGCTTGTGAAGTACTAGTGCCTTCATGTGGAACGCAGCTCCCCGGGGACTAGCGATCAAGGCCGGCTGTTTTGGAGCTTTCCGGCGAAGACCCCTCGACTTCATCGCGGCCCGAAGCCGCTTCTCGCCCTGAGCATTCCAATATCCGCAGTCCAGTTCGAAAAACACGGATGTATACGGAATTCGCATGTTGGTTTTGACTACCAGCACTCGAAACAACTCGCCAGCGCGATCGAGCTTCGCGATGATCTCTTCGTGTGGAAGGACGCGCACTTCGGGTCCCGCGAAAAGGCTGCCGAGCCTTTCCCGGTAGGAACTGATGCCCGGGGCGTCCTCCTCACGAACGAAGGCCAGTTCCTCGTCGGTATAAATGGTCGGTTTGATGTGCTTGCATCCGCCGAGAATGGCGGACGTGCGTTCCAACACCGTGGTTTGTTCCTCATCGGCAATAATGGTTTCGATTGCTGGCCTGGACTGTGCCGGGTACGCCGAGTCGGCGATGACGAGCCAGTTGCGATGACCGTAGAGTTGCAGGCGATCCTTAAGAATCTCTTCCCAGTTTGGCTTCATTTCGGGATCAATTCCTCATCTGAGCAGACGGCAACTTTGCCACACTTACCGGAAGCCATGAGGGCATAGGCCTCTGCAGCATCCTCAAGGCCAAAGCGGTGCGTGATGATATCAGCAGGGTGCAGATTCCAGCGTACGAGGCGCTCGACCAATTCCTCCATCAGCCAGGTCGAGGTCACCCAGGACCCATAGATGGTCTTCTGATCGTGAATGATGTCGGGGGATGGATTGAACTCTACGGTTCCCCCTTCGCCCACGAAAGCAATTTTTCCCCATTTGCGAGTGGCTCGAATCGCTGTGGCACGCGCTGCTGGGTTGGCCGAACAGTCGAGCGCGCGTTCCACGCCGGCCCCCCGGGTCAGTTGCTTGATCTGAGTGACGTTATCTGGGCCAGCGGTTCGAACGAAGTCACATAGTCTTAGAGACTCTGCCAACTCCAGGCGCTCCTGGACAACGTCAATTCCGATAATCATTTGCAGCGCCGAGTTTGCGGCACAAGGCAGCTGCTGCCAGCCCTACAGGCCCGAGTCCGGTGATGAGCACAGAGTGGTTGCCATTCACTCCAACCTTTTCAATGGCTTCGTACACTGTTCCGAAGCCGCACGCGACCTGGGCGCCGTCCGCGTAAGAAAGCTCGTCGGGAAGCGCGATGAGATCCTTCTCTTCCGCGATCATGTAGTCGGCCATTCCGCCGTCGCGCTGCCAACCGTAGGCACGCCGGTATTTTTCGTTGGTGCAGGAGATCATGTATCCACGCCGACAATCGTTACAAACTCCGCAGCCGGAAATGTGATAAACGATCACCCGGTCGTCCACACCAAAGCGCCGACAGCCTGGGCCAACTTCTACGATTTGACCACTGGGCTCGTGGCCGGCAATCACTCCTTGATAACCCTCAGGCCCTTTCCCGAGGTGCTCGTGGTAGATGCAACGGATATCGGAACCGCAGATAGTTGAGGCCTTCACCCTGAGCAGAACCTCGCCGTGACCGGGGCGAGGCGTCGGCAGGGTGCGGAGATCGACTCTACGGTTGCCGGGAAGAAACGCGGCTCGCATGCTCTGTTCCATGGTCTTCCCACTCGAGTTCAGCAGCGGGGTTATCTCACCATTCAAGTCCCAGAGGTCCTCCCAGGACTGTCCGTCCTTCCAGAGAAACACCTGACCCTTGATCAGCCGACAATTGCGGTCGATGGTGCTGATTTCATGCATTTCCCCTTCGGTTAATGGCTCGCTCACGACGCCTTCGAGATTGGCGAGATAATGGCTTCGGTTGGTCGAAAATGGAATGGGTACCTGTCCGCGCTGGACCGCCCATTTAATGCAGACGACAGCCGGATGCACTCCCAGGCGATTAGCAATCTTGACAATCACCGGGTCCTGAGTTGGCACAGTATCCTCGGCTGTACGATCTCGCTCGGGCCGTCCGGGCGACCCGACGGGGCAATATCCGACCGGCACCATGCCGTTGGATCGGACAAAATCGAATAGCTGGGGTTGCTGAAAATGCGGGTGCAGTTCCATCTCATTTACCGCGGGCTTGAATGCGAGCGTCGCGCAGGAGAAGCTTGAGTTTGGGGACTGTCATGTTCGAAGTCCCTATGTGACGAACCAGCCCCAGGTCGACTAATTCCTCCATCTTTCGCCAGGTCTTCATGAATTCAGCGTGGATATAAGGTTTCGCGTCCTTGCTGCGCGACGATACGTCGCATCCGGGTGGATGGAAATTCGGGAACGGCCAATGCACCAGGTAGAGATCCAGGTAACTGAGTCTGAGGTCTGTGAGCGACTTTCGACAGGAAGCGATTACGTCGTTTTCGCCGTGTTTGTCATTCCACAACTTCGAAGTGATCCACAGTTCCCCGCGTTCAAGATGCCTTCTCACTACCTGCTCGAGCGCATATCCAATCTCGTGTTCGTTGGCGTAGACAGATGCACAATCGAAGTGCCGATACCCGACCGCCGCCGCATCTTCCACTGCCGCCGCAACTTGACCTGCCGTGACATGGTCCGAGCCGAAGGTTCCCAAACCGATTCCTGGCATCCGGGCACCGGTATACAGAGTCCGCTGGGGTACAAGAGCCGGATCGACATACCCGTTAATCAATGGTCCTGACGCGCTTTGAACTTTCATCCTGACTCCTTACTGATTCCGTGATCGGAATCTCGAGTCTTCCGAGCTGTGTTAGCAGTTCCCCCAAGGCACGAACAGGGAGATCGGTACTCAAAAAATGACGATAATCGGTAAAGTTATCGATGTCAACAGGGAGATAGCGCTCTGCCAAAGGAATTCCTTGGGAAGGAGACCGCGAGGAGAAGCTCGCAGTTTAGGGAAAAGCCGTGGGCTCTTTCGCTAAAGTCATCGTAAACAGGGATCGCTGCCCGAGGGTTCGATATACTGAATAACGACCATGAGCACGCGAATGAAGGACATTGCCAGAGACCTTGGGGTATCGCTGATCACCATTTCCAAGGTGCTCCGCAATCATCCTGATGTGGGAGACGAGACTCGCGAGCGAGTTCTAGCCCGCGTTAAAGAGCTTGATTATCGCCCAAACCTGGCAGCACGCAGCCTGGTTACGGGACGCACGTATCTGGTCGGGTTGGTTGTTCCGGACCTGCTTCATCCGTTCTTTGCAGAAATCGCCAAGTCTCTTTCCGATGTCTTGCGGGAGAGCGGCTACTATCTGATCATCTCCTCCTCCGAGGAAGACCCGAATCTTGAGGAGCAGGAGATCAATCATCTCCTGGCACGTAGGCTAGATATGTTGGTCATCGCCTCATGCCGTTCGACCGTCGACCTCTTCTTCCGAATTGAGAAGCAACAGACGCCTTACGTCTTGATCGATCGAAGTCTGCCGGGACTCTCCGCAAACTTCGTAGGAGTGGATGACGAAGCGGTCGGAATGCTTGCTACAGGGCACTTAATCGACGTCGGCTGCAAAAACATCGCGCACATTCGTGGGCCGGAAACCAGTCCCGGTATTCGTCGCATGGACGGATACAAACGCGCATTGGTACAAGCAGGTCTTAAAGTCACTGATAACTACATCATCGCCGAACTGAAGGGAGATGTGGGAACGAAACAGCGCGGTGCCGAGGCAATGGGCCAGCTCTTGAGTTTGAAGCCGAGACCTGATGGGGTGTTCTGCTTCAATGACCCGCTGGCGATGGGCGCTATGAATTACGCGCTTGATCACGGAATACGCATCCCAGAAGACATTGCGGTCATTGGCTGCGGGAATCTTCACTATGACGATTCTCTCCGCGTTCCACTTTCAAGCATTGACCAGCATAGCCGAAAAATCGGAGAGGAAGCCGCGCGTCTTGCACTCAGAATTCTGAACTCGAAAGTACCCCTCAAGTCCGAAACGGTTGTGCTGCAGCCAG
>CAWBJB010000020.1:0-480972 GCA_963788945.1 Terriglobia bacterium
GGCAAGCCAGTTTCCACATCCCTGATTGCAGGTTGCGGCGCCCTGCTGCTATCCTGTGTAGCTTCTTCCGGGGGTTGCTCTGGTTCTGGGAGTTGCTGCGGCTCTGTGAGTTGCGGTAGTTCTAAATCTGGCTGTTGCCCCTCTGAGCCTGGCTTGGGACTGGAGGTATCTGCTGATGGTAACTGGGGAGCTGCGTCATCAGTCTGGGCGGACAGACGGTTGGCAAAGCAGAATCAAGACCGCTAGCATCCCGAGCATGATCCATGAGCCGGCTCGTGGTCGATCGGACTGCCTATATGTCCCATTGCAATCTCCCGTGTGATGTTCATGGCACGATGACCGTGTCTGCTGGTTGCAACAGGATGTTTTGCTGACTGTTCTTTCCGCGAATTACTTCGTCATAATTAAACCGATACCTTACTTGCTTTCCTTGCTCGTTGCGCAGTACGTAAATATCCTTGCGCTTGGCATAATCTTTTAGCCCGCCAGCTTGGGCTAGAATCTGCAATACCGTAGTGGAGCTGTTGATAGGGAACGTCCCTGTCTTAGTCACCTCTCCGATGAGATACACCTTGCGACTGTTGATCTGGCTTACGGCTACGGTCACCTGAGGTATCGAGACAAAGGGCTTCAATTTTTCGATCAGGACGGCTCGCAACTGAGCAGTTGTTAGTCCGACAACCTTGATGTCATCGACCAGCGGTAGCGTGATCTTTCCGTCCGGACGGACCACCACACTGCCGGATAGCTCTCGCTCCTTCCATACCGTGATATTCAGCACGTCTTGCTCGCCAATCACGTACTCATCGGGGCTTGATTGCTGCTTGGCGCGGTCGACCGTCCCCGCCACATCTGCAGCGGCGGGTGCTGCCAATGACGAATTCGCAACGGCAGAAACAGGCCCGCCAGTCAGGGTTGATGGCTTAGCCGTTTCCGGCTCGTCATTGGGCTGGGCAGGCGCGTTGACAGGATGCTGGATAGTTGCTGCGGCGTTCTGTTCGCTGCTCGTTTTGGGTGTATCGGTCTGGCCGGACTGGTCTCCAGGCATGGCCTGTTGCTGCTCCTGAGCTGCCGCCTGAGGCGGGGTAGCCGGGGCGTCTTGCCCAGATGTGATTTTTGTATCCGAGGCTGATGGCTTCGCCGGTTCCGGCCCATATGTTGGGCTGGGCAGGCGCATTAGTAGGCTTCTGGATAGCCGCTGCGGCGTTCTGTTTGCTGCTCGCTGGGGGTGTATCGGTCTGGCTGGACTGGTTCCCAGGCGTGGCCTGCTGCTGTTGTTGCCCTGAGGTGCAGTCTGAAGCGGAGTGACCGGGGCGTTTTGCGAAGATGTGATCTTTGTATCCAGTGCTGATGGCTTAGCCGGATCCGGCTCGTCGTTGGCCTGGGCAGCTGCGTTGACAGGCTGCTGGATGGTTGCTGCGGCGTTCTGTTTGCTGCTCGCTGGGGGTGTATCGGTCTGGCTGGACTGGTTCCCAGGCGTGGCCTGCTGCTGTTGTTGCGCCTGAGGTGCAGTCTGAGGCGGAGTGACCGGAGCGTTTTGCGAAGACGTGGTCTTTGTATCCGATGCTGATTGCTTAGCCGGTTCCGGCTCGTCGTTGGGCTGGGCAGGTGCGTCAGCAAGGCTGCTTGATGGTTGTTGCGGCGTTCTGTTTGCTGCTCGCTGGGGGCGTATCGGTCTGGCTGGACTGGTTCCCGGGCATGGCCTGTTGTTCTTCCTGTTGCTGTGCCTGAGGTGCCGTGTGAGGCGGAGTGACCGGGGCGTTTTGCGAAGATGTGATCTTTGTATCCGGGGTTGATGGCTTAGCCAGTTCCGGCTCGTCGTTGGGCTGGGCAGGCGCGTTAGCAGGCTGCTGGATGGTTGCTGCGGCATTCTGTTCGCCGCTCGCTGGGGGTGTATCGGTCTGGCTGGACTGGTTCCCAGGCGTGGCTGTGCTGTCTTGTTGCTGCGTCTGAGGTGCAGCCTTAGGCGGAGTGGCCGGGGCGTTTTGCGACGTTGTGATCTTTGTATCCCTGGCATCCCTGGGTGCCGGGTCGGCAAGAGAAGCTATAAGTGAAACTGGAACCACAGGATTGGCAGGTTTCAGCTTCTGGCTCTCCCACCAACTAGATATCCGCCGATGGGCATCCTCAATCTGGACTGCTGTCATTCGCGATCCTATAACCTTCAATCGATCGTTGTCGTTTCCTCGCAATCCTGCAGCGATACTGGCCCACGTATACGCACGTACGTAGTCTCTGGGAACACCGCGGCCTTCGAAGTAAAGGTCACTAAGCGCACTCTGTGCTCGGATATGGCCCTGGTTTGCAGCTGTTTTGAACCATTCCGCTGCCTTGCGTTCATCTTGTGGCACTCCGATTCCTTTGAGATAGGCTAGCCCGAGTTTCCACTGCGCATTGGCATCGCCGTTTGCCGCTGCTTTCGCGAACGATGCCATTGCGTCCCGGGTTCTCCGGCACCCCTTCACCGCCGGAGCCGCCTTGCGCCGCTGGCATTTGCTGGCCGACTTCTTGACCAGGGCTAGCGGTTGTCCCGGAACCTCCGGTGGCGGAGGAGTTTCTACTGGAGTCCTGTGCCTGCGTGGGAGGGTCGGCAGTTTCCTGAACTCCGGGGGACCCCGCAGTTGTATTCGAAAGAGGCTGGTTCGTCGGAGCCGCTTTCATTTCGCCAGCCGCGGCAGGGCTGGAAACCGTCCCATTCGAGCCATTTGCTGGGGTCGCTGGTTCGGCACCTTGCCCTGTGGCAGGCAAAACCTGATTCACGGCCTGTTGGGGTTCTGGTTTTCCGTTGTCCGACGTCGGCGGCTTGCCGGCCGCGGGCATTTGCTGGCCGACTTCTTGACCAGAGCTAGCGGTTGTCCCGGAACCTTCGGTGACGGAGGAGTTCCTACTGGAGTCCTCTGTCTGTCGGGGAGGGTCGGCAGATTCCTGAACTCCGGAGGACGGCTGGCTCCCATGGTCCCGACTTTCTGTCGGCTTAAAAGTCACCCCCGCCAAGTAAGGCGGATTTGAATCCACTCCGCTTTGCGGGAAGGGTGGATCCGATACGGCAGCGATTTCTATAGGGGAATCAATTGCTGTCTTCTCCTCCGCATTGCGTACAGAGCGCAGCTTCAAAACGATCGTGTCGCCTGTAGCCACCAGCTCGGAAGTTCGCGGCTGCAAAAGGTCCACCACCAGGCGGGTCATCGGAGGATCCGAGGGCTGAACACCGATGCGCACCGACTTCACACCGCCGTGGTTCACAGCTACGACGTTCTGGTGGCTATCCGACAGGGTATTGGGGAAATCCAGTACCAGTCGGTCGGGAGAAGTCAGCCTTGTCAAGGTCGGAGTAACCGGACGGGTAGCCGTTATCTCCACCGTAATGCCATCTTGTTCCGTCAAGACCTTGAGTTTTCTCAGAGTGACTCCCGACCAGGTCTCGGATCTCCCCGATCGGGGTTTCCTCTGACCCGAGGACCCGACGTGTGGCTCCTTTCGTGGGGAACTCTCCGGGTAGCTCTGGACAACTGCAACACTCAATAGCAAGGCAATTAATGCCGGAACTGAAAACCACTTTTTTGTCCGCATGACTACTCCTGCGCAGGGCAGCACTGTAGGTAGGATCTGAGAAACAACCAAGAACTGGCAGTTAGGCGCCAGCACAACCTTAAGTTCTTATAGGGCGGTGACGGGAAATATTGCGATCATTAGAGCGTACGGAATTCACTGGTAAGTGCTCATTCACCAGGGCTAGCAGCTCGTCGCGCATAGATGGTCAACGCCAGAAGACCCGTGAGCAGCGGCGACTTGTTGGCATTCAGCAGGCGGGGGAATCCCCTACTAGCAGCCGCATACGGTCCGGCTTCAGTCGCTTAAACAGCGCTCCTGCTCAGGGCTGTTCGCAAAGTCGTTAGATCAGTCTGACTCCTGTGACAAACAACAGGGTAGCTACCGCAGGCCGCAGGGCACCCTCTGGAATGCGGCTGCCGATAGAACTGCCCAACCACACCCCCGGTACGGATCCCAGCAAAAGGCCGGACACCAGTGGTACGTTTACGTCTCCCAGATGCCAGTGTCCGAATGCTGCCACACCGACCAGCAGCACTCCGTGAAAAACATCACTACCAACCAGCTTATTCAAGCGTTTCCGAGGGAACATCAGAAGAAGCGTGGCAACGATCAAGCTGCCGCTGCCGACCGAAGTAAAGCTGACCAATACACCGACCAGGAAGCCTATCAGGGGTACTTGCCAAGTCCCCAGCCGGTCCTGGGAAACAAGCCTGGCACTTCCAACTGGGTGGCGGGCGAAGCCCCTGAGAATCATGCTCAGAGCGACAAGGATGAGAGTTCCGCCCAACACACGCACGATCACGTGATCCACGAACTCCACGCTCGCCGATCTCTTCAGAAGAGCCAGCAGGAACAGCCCCACGGTTGCGCCGGGAACGCTTCCAATGGCAAGGCGCCACACCAAGCTGAGGTCTACATTGTTCCGCCGATAATGAACCGTGGCGCCTACCATTTTGGTAAGCGCATTCCAAACCAGATCAGTTCCAACCGCAACAATGGGCGTTGCCCACCCGGTCCAAAGCAGGAGAGGCGTCATCATCGCGCCGCCACCCATTCCGGTGAGTCCCACCAGAAATCCGACGATGAACCCCAAAATGGCTGGTCCCAATAGCACCGATGTTATCTCCGTTCCGCTCGTCCTATGAGCGGCAAAAGGCACTCCCTTGACGACAGGTAAAACAGAGCCAGCTGTGAACCGAACAGTCTAGTGGCGGGTCGCAAAGAAAACGTTAGCGCTGCATCCCACCATCGGAGTCGTTGGCCCTCATTTCTTGAGAAATTCGCACTGCCCATTGACGGTGCGATGCTGACGGATTGCCTGCGGCATGCCACCTAGCGCCCTTTTATCCGGGGTGTTGCCGGACTTCTCTCAAAGTTTTTAAGTCATCATCGGCCGTGCTCTACGTCGAACACGTGTTGCAGGCTCCCCAGGTCGAAGCGTCCAGGGTTTGTGCGTTCATCGGACAAAGCTTGGATGCGGATGCCATAGCCCGGCAAGTAGACCAGTCACTTCATCGCGAAAAAAATCAGCTTTTGAGCTAGCAGCCTTCTACGCCACCGGTCAGGCGTTGGTCGACCCGTTTGCCAACGCTGCAAGCTTAATGTGAGGGCGCGTTCCTTCACTCGATGAACTTGTATGCGCTTGTTGGGTTAGCACCGTGGCCAGCCCATTGGTCCCGGAAGAGAACGTCTCCGGCTTAGCAGCCGGTCAAGCAACCCATATGATTTTTTAGTTTGCCAACCACAACCGTAGCACTGTTGCAGACTCTAGCTTTTCAGACAATTCTTTCGTTTCAACCGTAGGCCCATCGCGGAGAGGCCGGTGAAAAGCAGGACTATCGAAGCGGGCTCTGGAGCGGGGACGGCAGTCCCATTGACAGAAGTAAAGCCAATATTGGCCAGATTGGGGTGGGTGTTGAATCCGAAGAAGAACGCGTTGAAATCGGGACTACCCGGATCAACGGTGGGGATGCCTAACGCAAGGAACGAAACACCATTGCCCGCCTCCGAGATGGTGCAGCCTCCCGACGAAACCTCGTTGAAACAGGAAAGTCCGACGCCGAAAGCCTCCATAATGGCAGCCGCACTGGCACTGAACTGCAGCCCAAAACTGTCGATGGTTTGCCCCGACTGATTCTCGTAAAAACAATCTGGCCCGGTTTGCTCTCCGACGTTTGGGTCTTCCGTTGCTATTATCTCGCAGAAGCCGGCTGTAAAAGGATTGAAGGAGCTGACGTTGGCTCCATTAAACGTGATCGTGCCGTCCGAATTAATGATAGCCGTGCCGTGCTCGTAAACCACACCCGGGCGAAGAATCGGTCCCGGATCCGTAATTGAGTCGGCGGCAGCGAACGTCGACGACAGCAGTATGACCGCGACAATTATCGCCAGATTCGAACGGTCCATAAATTTCACCCCGCAAAGCGCTCAAAAAATGTGACCCCAGCACCCACGTGGCCAGACAACCGGTATGAATCCATGGTTATTCTGTTCGGTTCCTCAACTACTTACAAAGGTCACCTCATGATTTGCACAGCCCCGATGTCAGCAAAGTGCAACGTTTTTACATTTACGCATTTGTTTGCACCGACCGCCAGCCCCGTCTGCGGCGAAAGACGCGAACACAGCGGTCCGTATGAACAGCCGGCCTAGTTTGACTTGCCACCAAGGTCGCGAACTATGGCGGCAAACTCCGGAAGCCCCTGGATATCTTTGAGCTCGGGATCGTTCTGCGCTTCCTGTACCGAGTAGCCCTGCTGTAGGGCCTGATGAAGCGCTTTCAGCGCCTCGCTGTTTTTCCCTGCTAGGCAGTAGATCACCGCCTGGAAGTAGATGAGTGAGACCTCTGCCGGTGCTATTGAGCGGGCCCGGCCGATCAGCTCTAGCCCGCGCTGTGGGTCGCCCTTTTTCGCGAAGTACTGTGCCAGATATCCCATGGCGTTAGCATCGCGCGGATTAATCGCGAGTTGCTTGAACGCCAGGGCAATGGCTTTGTCGTAAGTTGCCAGTGCTTCCTGGCGCCGGTCTGCCCAGCGATAGCCGTCGGCCAAGTTGCCCATTGCCATGTGTTCGTTGGGATTCATGGCCACCGCTTTTTCGAACATCTTCACGGCGTCCTTATAGCGCTTGAGGAAGAAATAGGCGGTGCCTAGGTTGGAATATGTACCAAAGTATGGCTGAATCTGGAGCGCTTTCTCTAAGTTGGGGATGCACTCATTCCACCTCTCCATCCGGAGGTATACCCCGCCCAAATTGTCGTACCCTGCCGCATTGTCCGGCTCCAACTCAATGACCTTGCGCAAGGTGCTTACCGCCTCTTCATTCATGCCAACGTTGTAGTAAGCAATGCCGAGGTCGTTGTAGTTCATCCAGAAGTATGGGTTCACCTCGATGGCTCTCTTGTACGCCTGGATAGCCTCGTCCTTGCGGCCGGCGTCCACATAAACGGCACCCAGACGCCGATAGCCCTCGTCAGAATTGGGCGCCAATTTCACCGCTCGCTGCAGTTCCGCAACTGCCTCGGCCGCTTTGCCGGTCTGGCTATAAACACTCCCCAATGCGAGGTGCACCTCTACCAGATTTTCATTCAGAGACGCCGCCTGTTGTGCCGCGCTTGTGGCTTTTTGGGCCCAGGAGGATTCTTTGTTCAGAAGGTACATCTGAAGATCAGCGTCAGCCAGCCCGGCGTATGCCAGTGCAAAACGAGGGTCGCGCTGGAGTGCCTGCTCGTAGAAGCCAATTGCCGCCTTCACATTCTTCGTATCCTGCTGGCCCCGCATCGCGTTTCGTCCGCGCAGATAAGAGTCGTAGGCGTCGAAGTTCTCCGTAGGATGTGCTGTGGTGTTGGCCAGCTCTTGGTTAGAGAGGCGCAGTTCCATGGCGGAGATCAACTTGGAATACATCTGATCTTCGAGGGTGAGCACATCCTGCGGGACCCCGGAAAACTCCTCGGTCCAAATACTTCGGCCAGCCGCGGCATCATCCAGGCTGGCAACGACCCGGAATTTGTCCCCACTGCCTTGCACCGTCCCGTGCACGACCAGGTTGACGCCCAATTCGTGTGCGATCTTCGTCAGCGGCTGGGTGCTGTCTACGTCCTTCACAGCGGATGCAGCCGCCAGATGTAAGTCCTTCAACTGAAATAGCTTCGCGGAAAGCGCCTCGCCCAATCCGTCAGCCACGTAGCGTAGGGCGTTCTCATCTCCAATTACGCGGAAGGGCAGCACGGCGACATATTTCCCCTTCTCGACCTGAGACACCGCAGCAGGCGAAGACGACGGGTTCCCGTGGCGAAATATCAGGTTACGCACTTGCGGGACTAGCAGGCCAGCGGCCAGTACGACAACGATCATGGCCGCAGCGGCCAGGTGCCACCAACGGTATCGCGCGGGCAGCGTTAAAGAAATCTGCGGCAAGGAGATCTGCACATCTCGAGAACGAGATGGGGAGTGCCCGCTTTCCAGGTCGTCGAGAATTTCCCGGGCACTCTGGTAACGCAGTTTAGGGTCACGCTCCAGGCATTTACTGACAATGTCGCTAAGTGACTGTGGTACAGACGGATCCAGGTTGGCGACCGGAACAGCACGCTCGTGAGTCCGCTTCAGGAGGCTGGCCACGGCGGTGTCCGCCTTGTAGGGCACCTTGCCGCTCAGCAGCTCGTAGAAAATGAGGCCCACGGCGAACAGATCGGAACGCTGATCAAGGTCGGTACCTAACGCCTGCTCGGGCGACATGTACTCCATGGTCCCGACCAGGGCGCCCGTCTGGGTCATCCCCGCGGATTCAAGGGAGCGAGCCAAGCCAAAGTCCATCACCAGAATGCGCCCCTGCTTGTCCCGCATGATGTTCTGTGGTTTCAAGTCGCGGTGGATTACGCCTACGCTATGTGCTGCGTCCAGGGCTAAACAGACCTGGCGGATCACATCGACGGCGTATTCGGGCTTGAATTTGCCTTCGGAAACCAGGAGGGAGCGGAGATCTTCTCCCGCGATGAACTCCATCGTGATGAACTTGACGCCGTCCGCCTCAGAAAGGTCGTAAATGCGGATCACATTCTTGTGGGTGACCTGGTGAGCGAGCAGCAGTTCCTGTTTGAACCGTGCCAGAATCGCAGGACTGGCGGCAAGTTCCGGGCGAATGACTTTCAATGCGACAAAGCGATCAAGTTCTCGATCTTTGGCCTTGTAGACAGCCCCCATCCCACCTTCACCGAGCAACTGTTGAATCTCGTACCGTTCTCCCAGGACGTCACCCGGCTTCAGCACGGCCGCGCTGGCAAAAAGACCCGAACGCCTGGCCCTGGCGCTGGACGGCGGCGTAACGCCATCGACCATGGTGGCATCCACATCCACCATCGTGGCCTCGGGATCGTCAGGCGTTACGGGGTGATCCACCATCGTGGAATCTGGGATCGGACCGCCACTGGACGAGCTTTCACCCTCTCCTGGAGTGCGAATACCGGGGAGCCGGGGATCGCGCGGCAAATCGCGCCGGTCCGGTCGGAATTTGGACCCTTCCACGTCTTCACCTACATAAACGAAGGGGGAAACGCGACTGCTAACCTCTTCCGTTACATTGCAAGTCAACAAAGTATACACCCGCATTTTTCGGAACAAATCGCAATCTGAAGCGGCTACGTGACTAGGCGGGGTCGCCAACTCACGCACGTTACATAATGCCAACGCGCCTTTTTCCCGAGTGGACTGCATTTTGAAGTTATCGGACCACAAGGTCTGTGGTTCCTCTAGTTATAAGTGACGAGTGTCAAAAAGAAAGCCTGGTAGGCGGAGCAGGAGTCGAACCTGCGACCTCCCCGTTGTAAACCTTCGGGGCGCTCTTCCGGGCTGAGCTATCCGCCTTCTCACGCCACTGCAAATCCGTGCGCTGGAACTCTTGCTTCGTCTCCCGTTTTGCGGAAGTGGGCAGAGGCGACTTTTACTCTTGTCCACGTTGTACGACGGACTCTCCCCGGGCTCGCCGCTTACCGCTCCGACGAGCCTTGGTGCCGCGTGACTCCGCGGAGAGATCCTTGAGTTCGATTTCAGGCAAAAACATATGCGCATCTGCGGCGCAGCAATAAACAGCCGGTACTTTGCCTGTGCGGGTCATGCGTTTCATTCGAAGTTTGATTAGCCGGTCGCTCCCGCACAGTGGACAAATTATTTTTTCCATAGCCGACTCCCGCGCAACCTTCCGTTGCGACAAGAACCACTGGGGGAGTGGGCGTCTCAGAGGCGCGGAAAGCATCGTGCCTTCCTCAATGAATTTTTTTAGATGCCCAACTTTGCTTGGCAATTCCTCGCCGTTTCTGCCGCCCTGCTTACACAGGACATTCAAACCTTACGACACTGCTCTATCCAGTTCTTTAGTCGACGCGAGATCATCGCGGTTCAACGGTTGCGCCGGGGAGGATGCTTCAAGCCGCCTCACCAGGTTGATCAAGGGTTCAAAGCTGCCCCGCGACAGGATTTCTTGCAGTCGTCCTTCGGTCTTTGCCAAGCCATTGTAGTGCCGGAACCGCGACTTCAAACTTCCGTTAAGGCGAGGCTGATCGGGGTCAAGTTCCCAGGGGTGGAAGTAGACAATTATCGGTTGCCCATCCCCTTGGTGGATGGTCTTGATGGCCCAACGAGTAAACCACAGCGGGAACAATCTCAGATAGCCGCCACCACCGACAGGGAGATTAACCTTGCCGAGCCGCAGGGTCGAGGGCGGAACCTCCCAAATGACTCGCCCCGACGGGAGTCGTCTCTGGTGAACCCAGCGGGGAGCATCCGGGATTCCATAGAGGTCGTGATGGATGGGGAAAATACTGGAATCATATTCGAAACGTTCCTCAGCCAGAATTTGAAGCGCCCATAGTGTGTTGCGCGTAATGGAGAAGCTGGGGGCACGGAAGCCGACTACCTTGATCCCGGCTGCGTTTTCAATCGCGTATCGTGAACGTACTATGTCATCGCGGAATTGAGACGGTGTCAGCCTATGCAATTGTCGGTGGAGATGACTGTGACAGGCTAATTCATGCCCTGCCTGAGCTAGCTCGCGGACCAGCCCAGGTTCGCGCTCTGCGACCCAGCCAAGAACGAAAAAAGTCGCCCGGCAGCGAGTCCGCTCCAACAATGCGAGCGTGCGCTCCGTATTCTTTCGTATTCGGGAAGGCAATACTGACCATTGGGTGCGAGAAATCTGCTCGGCAAATGCCTCGACATGGTAGTAATCCTCCAGATCCACGCTCAGGCCATCCACCAAGTCGCACCTTTGCTCTATCGGGAGGAGTTTCTCCTGAAAATTAATCGAAGCCGGTGGATTTTTCTGCGCTTCGGCGTCTCTAGACGACCAAAAGCCAGTGCGAAGGCTTGAAGCTGACGTCATTTGCTGGTTGCTGATCGCTGATCGGCAAGGTTGCTGAGACTGATTCAAAGTTGTGACCTTCAGAAACATTCGTCCCAAACGCCAATTCGTGACCCGGAATCTGCCGTTTGCGACGTCTCGTGTCATTCTCTTTTGCTAGATGCCCAAATGCCGCCTATGCGTAATTGCGTGGCTGCTGAATGTCATAGCGCCGGATTTTGTACAGCAAAGATCTGTAACTAATCTCAAGGGCTGCTGCCGCCTGTGTTCGATTCCACTTCGTTCGCAGGAGCATAGTGGCAATTGCTTCCGCCTCAGCTTTTTCTATTGCACCATTCGTCAGCGACTTCAGCCCGTTCGGTGCTTCCTTACTGACTGACTTGCCGGTTCGGCCGGCGGCATGCTGGGACAGGTGATTACCTTGTCCGGTTGTGACGTCCGAAGTCGCAGCTCTCAATTCTGCCGTTGCTAGGCTTTCATCTCGAAGGACTAAATACCGCTTTACAAAGTTCTCCAGCTCGCGCACATTGCCCGGCCAGCAGTAATTCATGCAAGCTTCCATCAGCTGCCCGCCGAAGGGTAGAGGTGTACGAACATAGCGTTCCGCATGAATGCCCATTAGGTGCTTTAGAAGAAATGGGATTTCCTCTTTGCGTTCTCTCAGAGGAGGAATACGGAGAATGAAAGCGTTTATGCGATAGAACAAATCTCGGCGGAAGCTATGGTCCGTCATGGCCACCTGAATATCCATGTTTGTGGCAGCCAGAATGCGAACATCCACCTGAATCATCGAGTTACTTCCCAGCCTGCAAAACCTCTGGTCTTCAAGAACTTGCAACAGTTTCGCCTGGACGGGCGGTGGCATTTCCCCGATCTCGTCGAGGAAAATCGTACCCTTGTCGCACAATTCAAACTTGCCCGGCTTTGCATGTACAGCTCCCGTAAAAGCACCGGGCTCGTAACCAAACAATTCGCTCTCCAGTAATTCAGCCGGCACTGCCGCGCAGTTCACCTTCAGAAAGGGCCGATTCGCTCGCGGCGAAACCTTGTGAATGAGACGAGCGACTACTTCCTTCCCCGTTCCAGTCTCGCCGAGTAGGAGCACGGTAGCCGGGACTTTCGCCAAGAGATCGATTTGAGATCGGATCTTGCGTAAAGCTGGGCTGACGGCCAGGAAAAAATTGCCGTCGCCGAGGTCCTCTACGCAGCTTGCGGGACTCTCATTGAGCTCTGCTCGATTCGAAGAGAAACATCTTCGCATGACGGCATTCATCTCATGCCAGACGAGAGGCTTGGTCAAATAATCTTGCGCACCCAGACGCATGACCTGAGCTATCTTGCGGGCATCAGTCACACTCGACAGGAAAACAACTTTCAGATGAGGATCGATAACACGTAGTTGCTCGAGAACTTGCATACCATCGAGACCTGGCATCATCAGATCGAGAAAAACCAAATCGGGCTTTAGACCGTAGTGAATTTGCTTTAGCGCATCGATGCCGCTGTCCGCGGTTGACACGAGATAGCCTTCCAGCTCGAGCACGTCTCTCATGTAGTGCAACATGCCCGGCTCGTCGTCGACCACTAGAATGTTCGCTAAAGCGCACATCGGCGGCTTCTTTCTTTCTTTCTTTATCGGCTCAAGTTGTCGGCGATTGCCGTCCCGGCGTTAAACCTATTTAGGACTCGGATAGCAGTGAGTAATAGATTGTCGCGAGAAACAATGCGAGGGTGATGCAGCTTCGCCCTCTCGCTCCCAATCGGGAGGCATAATGGTTCCGAGGCCGCCGACGCTTATTGCTTGGTGCGCAACGCGACAGCCACTTCTTCTACGGCGTTGTCCCAGTCCCCGCCGTCTTCGATTCGGCCAACTACCGCGAAACCGCGGAGTTGACAGCAACCTTCGACCCTCATGACTTTTCCGGTGTAGCGAAGTTGACACTGCCGAGGTACCAGATCGAACGCGGGAATCTTCATCTCGATCTCCAGTGGCGTGCCTAGAGGCGGGCAGTTCGCAGAAAGGACAAACATTCCGCCTAGCCCTGCGTTAGTGCAGTGTCCAACGTCGTAGTGTTCTGTGGTGTCGGTCCATCGAAAAAGAACGGGCAAGACTAAAGAAAACCGGCGAGAGGTCCTTCGCTCAATTGGCTGAGGCGCACCCTTCACGTCGCTTCCTTAATTTTTGTGTTTTTAGGACGGCCAACCATATCGAGCCTATGAGTGCGCAACAAGTGGGTGATAGCCCCAAGGGGCGGGGACAAAGCCCTACAACGACCCGACGTAATTGGCACCCCTCGTCTTTACGAGCGGAAGTCTCTTAATCAGATTCGTACTACTCAAGCGTCGTTGTGGGCCGTCCGTATGGGGGGAGAGAAAGGCGGCCTACAGGGTTGGTTGCACGTGCGCCAAGGCATGGGCAATTGGCTGCAATCTGCACCAACAATTGTGCGATTTCCCTCTCAATATTTTTCAAAAAGTTTGCCTATTGAGCAGAATCGTAAGATGTGGACAGCTATCGTGCTGCCTTCCGGATTGAATGGCCAGCATTTCTTGGGGATTTGTCCTGTTCGGGGAGTGGTCTGACGTTGCCCAAGGGATAGCACGGGAGTTTTCCACAGGCAGTAAGCCAATAGTGCCGTCCTAATTCGCTTCGGCCGTCAATTCTCTGACTCTGTCCTTCTGGGAGATCAACCGCAAGAGGATTTTCTGGCTGTACTTGTTCCTGTCTCGTATGCGACAATCGCCGCCTGCACGGTTCGCTGTGCTTTTTCGTCTTACCAGGCCCCAGCAAAAGTCCAATTCGACTCTGAGATGGGCCATGACTTCATCGTATTCCGCGGCGATTTCCGACTCGGTGAAACCAATCCGGATTTTGGTGGCGGATCGTAACCCGATGAACAGCCAGCTCCTGGCGGAATCGCTTGGACGTCATCCAAGATTCGAGATCACTGGCACTGCTACCCCAGAAAAAATCTTGCCCCTGGTTCCCTTGCACAAAATCGATGTGGCGGTAATCGGCGTCGAGTTTGATGGCGTGACCAAAGAAGGGTTGCACATCATTCGTATTCTCAACAAGCGTTATCCGGATGTTCGTATCGTCGTTCTACTGGACGTGGACTCGCGCGAGCCGGTCATGGCTTCTTTCCGCTGCGGTGCTACGGGTGTTTTCTGCCGCACCTCGCCCCTGTCCGAGCTACACACTTGTATCGAGCGTGTCAGCCAAGGAGAGATTTGGGCGAGCCGCAGTCATTCCCAGTTCCTGCTCGAGGCTGTGAGAAGCATTCCATCGTGCGAAGGCATTGAGGCGGGCAAGATCGATCGGCTTTCACCTCGGGAACTTCAGGTGGCTGAGTGCGCCGCGCAAGGCCAAAGCAACAAGCAGATCGCCGACCACCTCGGGCTTAGCGAGCACACCATCAAGAATTACCTGTTTCGTATCTTCGAAAAGCTCGGGGTCTCAAACCGGGTTGAACTACTTTTTTGGTTGTTCAAGGAATGCAACGCACCAGCAACGGGTCGGGGCGGGATGCCATTCGGAACTCAGATGGGCCATCCCATAGAAGCCTACCTCGAGGCCGCTGCAGAGGGCGTCGTCGCAGCTCAGTTCATTGTTGGGCTGGCCCATCTTGAGGGCTATTGCATAGAAAAAAATGATCGCGCTGCATACTACTGGCTACGGATGGCCGAAGAAAATTCTGGCACGATCGGGCACCGAAGTCATGATCTAGTCAAAGAACTGCGCAGCATAGTGAAAACGGATGAAATTGAGGCTGTGGAACACAGCATTGCGGTTGCGGTACAGGAGAATAGGCTGTTTAAAAGTAAACGCTCCGCTGAATTCATCACGGACAGCAAGAACTCCGCGCCCCGAGCAGTAGCGCGGGAGCTTTCCAGGGGCACCAGAGCCAAAGTGGCGTCCTAAAAACTCGCATCGACCCGGCCACCCTTGCAAAAACCACCGAGGGTTCAATATTAGGCCGCGGAGTAATAAATTGTTGGTAAAGCGAGAGCAGCTGATAAAGTTGATGTAGGTGCTCTAGATTTCTGGATTTTTCATTGGAGTTGCGCATGAAGGATGCTTACGAAATTCTCAGGCTGAAAGAAATCGAGTTGTCGAAGGTGAAAGCGGAGGTCGAAGCCCTGGGCATAGTAGCCCCGCTTCTGTCGGATGACGGCGATTCCGGCAATGAAAATTCGCCTGCTACGACCCGTTGGACGGCGCCGCCTCGGCCCATCCAGGTTCCCAAGGGAACCAATACCGATCCACAACCGGAACACGCGCCGGAGTGGAAGTCGAGAACCGCGGGTTTCCCATAGCCGTCGGGAGTAGCTGCCGCAGATTTCGGGGAAGGGTTATTCGACGGGCGTCCCACGACTCAAGCGAGTCTGGGACGTTTCGTTTTTGATCCGTCGCTCTCTCCGCGCAGGCTAAAAGCTCCTCATAGGTCTGCCGCATGAATCCCTTCCTTTGGACCTTCTGATTAGTGTTTCGGTGCTGTCACTCTTGCGCCGGTACGCACCAAGTCCGAAGAACAGTCAACATCGTCGAAGGAATAACCTGGTAGGGCCGACATTCGCGTTATCTTTCTGGCTCGTGGATGGTGACATTGTGAAATCGTGGTGCCGATCTTCGTGAGGAAAGAGCTCGCGGCTGAACTCGATATCGAGAGCTATTTCGCCAATACCTTCACAAAGTCGGAACAGGACTTTGTCGAGCCTGCGCCGCCGTAGTTGGAAAACTTGCCAGTCAGTCGAGACAATCAGACGCTTGCCGGATCTGATCCGGGAATTAGCGCTGTTTTCATCGCGACCAGCAGCTCCAACAAGGTAGCTGGACAATCGCGGCAAAGGACTCCCCGGTTCCCCTTGGGGCGAGCAAAGAAAATATGACCAATCTCACTAAGAATCTGATACCCAAACTGCATAAAGCTCCCCAACCGCCGCTATGACACATCGGAGCCATTCCTGACTCCGAGCGTGCCAAGAGGCCACCGCTTGCCGAGCCCCCTGCCACCGGCCAGGAATTGAACCCCGGAGATCGCGTCGAGGGTTTGGGCAACTTCGGAAAGCCGACTGGAGAATTCGGCACCGTTGAGCAAGCAAACGAAGATGACGCGGTCGTCAAATGGGATGATGACGGTCGTATGAGACTCCACCAACCGTCGCTCAGAAAGGTTGAGCCGTAGCAAGGCTGAGACAATCTACCAAGTCGGTGGCAAAATACAAAGTTCAGCACTGGGATCGTTGGTCGTCCTTTGCGGCGCAGAACTAAGCTTATGAACCTTTCAGTTACCGAAATGGAACCAAGTCACGGTGTACTATCAGCCGTAGAACTCATTTATCAAAAATCAAGATTTCGAAGGAGAAACCATGCCTGAGGATGTTACTTTGTCTGGAATTGTTCAAAAGGTGCTACAGTTTCCGAGCAAACCGGAAAAACTACAGATCGCGACCGAAGGTACGGGTGACTTGCAGAAGGAAATCCGTATCGAGAACAGCCTAACCGACAAGAGCGGCCAAGAAGTCCAATTGAAAACGGATGCCAAGGTGGAGGTTAGGATTAAGGCAGTGCCAGAATCGATCGGCTTATAGTTGACCCATAACCTAAAGCTATGCGCAAACGCCTCATCACGCCGACGCCACAGGGTGCCTCGTCTCCGAGCGAAGACTGGCTAGACCTCGATTCTGCGGCCGTAGTAGAGGTGACCTCAGAAGAGAAGGGATACCCCGTCGAGTCCGCGCTGGTCTCGGGAGAAACGCAAGGCTGGCGCGCCGCCGATTCTGGTACCCAAACTATCCGGCTAATTTTCGACGTTCCGCAACGGATCAAACGCATTTGGCTCGTGTTTGAAGAAACCGAGGCAGAGCGCACCCAAGAGTTCGTGTTGCGCTGGTTTTCCGATGGCGGAAACTCGTTTCGAGAAATTGTGCGCCAGCAGTGGAACTTCAGTCCCCCCGAGACAATACGCGAGATCGAGGATTATCAGGTGGAACTCTTGAGTGTCACCGTTCTCGAATTGGTTATTGTGCCGGACAACCGCCGAAGAGCGGTTCGCGCCTCGCTCAACAGTCTGCGCCTGGCCTGATGGCAGTTGAATTCACTACGTTTCAATAAGAGGAGATCACGGAATGCCTGAGAAGAAAAAGACAAACGCCGCTTTTTAAAAAATGGTTCACGAGAATCGAACAAGGCAGAGGCCAAATCCAGGGGTACGCGATCTTCGGGCCAGGTTTAGGGGCTTGGGGTTGTCTCGCCGATGGAAACCAGCGAATAGAACATTGGCTGGACTTTTCCACCCACCGCGATGCTGGCCTGATTGATGTTCGCTGTCGAGGTGACCATATTCGAATGCGTGGGAATTTCACCGGCGTCCTGACTGAGCAGACCCGCGTCTCGCGAACCGGCAGTGATCGGGTGGTGAGGGGGAACACAGACCGGTGTTCTCTCTTGGCAGACAGGATTATTTCCACGGCTTCTTACTTGCCGCCGAGATTCAAGCCAAACTTTGGAGCTGACTTCGTTCCAGAAACCTTCACAGGTATTTCGGCACCCGCTCCATTTTTGTGAAAAAAAGGATCGACGATTTTCAACATAAAACTCTTCCACTTTGACGCGACCATTTGGGAGATCTTTGCATTCGTCCGTACTTTACCCTTAAATTCGAACTCGTTTCCATCGAGTGAGTAGAGGCCGGCGAGACGCACGTTCGCTCCCGGCAGTGTGTAGTTCAAATCGCTGAAGTTTAGCTTGCCACCTCCCATCGCGAATTTTCCTGACATTCGCGAGGTGACGTCCTCGGCCCCGGGCTTCGCCGCTTGGGGTGACCCTTGGGCACGCAGGCTTAGCATATCTACTTTGTCTTGTACCTCGGGATTGTTGAAATGAATTGCCTGCAATGTGAAACTTCCTTGAAGGGTCATCTTTTGAATGACGCTCTCGTTTCCAGGTCGGATATGCAATTTGGTTCTAGTCACAATAATTGCAGACATCACTGGAGGCCGCGTTTTCACTCCCAACTGGAGGAAGTCCTCGATTCTACCCGCTGGCACGTCCACGTCGAGATCGATGACGTGTCCTTGCCCCTTCACGTTGATCACCGCTCCCCGACACGTAAAGTCGGAAGCGCCCAGCTTCGCCTGGACAGGCTGCAAGTACGTATCGCCGCTGGTGCCATCGACAATGGCCGAAAAGCTCGTTTCGAGCCGCATAGGATGGTTGGCGGTGTCGAGCGAAAAGTTTGGAACTTCTGTAGTTCCCTGGACGGCAATGCGGTCGAGTTGACCGTTGAAAGAGCCTACGGAATGCAACATGCCTGCGATGCCCTTGATCGTGTTTAGGTCGGCATGGTCGAAGACATATTTGCCGTTCACCTGCGAACTACCCGGCTCCTCAGTATCCCAGGGGCCGAAACTTCCATTCGCCTGAATATCACCGGTCGGAATAGCATTTGTCAAAACAGCCTCATAAGGCCAGGCCGCGTTTGGGCCTACGTCGCGCAATTCAATGTATTTCAGGGCAAATACCTTGGGATTCTTGTTCGGTTTAGCGGTGCCGATTACCAATTGAGAATCTTCGCAGACGATCTTGTCCACCACGATCTTGATCTTGCCCGAATGCCGCGGCGGAGTGTTCGCCTCTTGCCTCATTTCGCGCGGTGGAATTTGAATGTCCAAACCATGAACATAGACAGTACCGACATGCATGGGCTTAAGGAACAGTCCGCTAATGGAAGCTCTAAAGTCGAATGTCCGGACTGCAATGAGCGGCTGTTTAGCTCCAGCCGCCATTACGTCGTCCGGAGGGAAAATCCTCAGACCGCCGCCCTGGACCGAAAGCCCACTTGTAATCCCTACCTGCAAGTCATCGAGCTCAACCTTGCTGCCGAATCGCGTGCCGAGGGTCTCAATCACGCGACTCTTGAGGATCGGCTGTGCTCTCCTGATCAGAATGGCCCCAACCAATAGCAGCAATATTGCAGTCACGGAGGCTGCCCCGGCGATCCATCGCTTTAGCGCGGGAGAGTGTAGTCCACGGGTCAGTTTGTTCAAGGCCTGTTTTCTTGAGCCATCAACTCGAAACATGTATTCCTTATAGCAAAAGCAACAGAAAAAAGCGTTGCTCAATCCGTGCTTTCTGAGTCGTCACCGAGTATCTGCTTGGGAGGTCTTTGTAGAACGTCGGGACGACTCTCCCTCGTAAGGTCGGAGGGGCGGCAAGGTTCTCTGGCAAGAATGGCGTAGGAGACGATACTGTTAGGCATACTTCTTGTGATCTATGACCTGCGTTCGTGACTCATCTTTGTCGCGTGGCTCGTCGTCCAGCGGGAGACCACGTAGCGCCAAGGACTGCGAGTTTTTTCTAATGAGCTGCAGTTCCGCGTGGCTTTTTACTTCAAGTGATGGGCCCCTCCGCAGGTTTCCATGCCAATGGGGCGACTAGTAGGACCAGTCGGGAACCCTCGCGCCGCTCATCGTCAGGTCTTAGATCAGGTCAGATCTTTGCTCATCCACTTCCTTCTGCTCTGCGAACCCTGGGCGAAAATGCTGAGACCGTGCCTCGCAAGGCTGAGAAGAACCTCTGGGCGAAGGATGTGGTATCACTGTGCTTTAAGCGCGGAAGGCGAGCGTCAACCCTGTGGTTCGGTCCCACCAAAGCAACCTCGTTGAGCCTGTCCTCTGGACGGGCTTCGGGCTTTCGTCCACCCGGCCGCCTCCGGAACTTTGCTTGGAGCTGGTCGAGGTACACATAGTAAACCGGCGTGATGTAGAGGGTTACGACCTGCGAAAAGAGTAGGCCACCCACCACAGCCAACCCCAGACCTCGCCGCGAGTCTGCACCCGCGCCAAAGCCAATCGCGATGGGCAGTGTTCCCATCAGGGCCGCCATAGTGGTCATCATGATGGGACGGAAGCGGACGAGCGCGCCCTGATAAATGGATTCTTCCGGACTCTTTCCTTCTGTCCGCTCGGCTTCGAGGGCAAAGTCAATCATCATGATGGCGTTCTTTTTGACAATGCCGATCAGCATGATGATCCCGACAAACGAGTAAAGGTTCAGCTCCTGGTGGAAGAGAGTGAGAGTCAGCAGTGCGCCCACTCCGGCGGAAGGTAAACCGGAAAGAATTGTGACGGGATGAATGAAGCTCTCATACAGAATTCCGAGAATGATGTAGATCACTAGAATCGCCGCCAGCAGCAATAGTCCCATCCCGGTGAACGAGTCTTGAAATGCTTGAGCCGTTCCCTGGAACGTACCTTGGATGTCTCCGGGGAGCACTCGATTGGCCTCGCGCTCAACCAGCTTTGTCGCATCGCCGAGCGCGGTTCCGGGCCTCAGGTTGAAGCTGATGGTTGCTGCCGGCAACTGGCCCAGGTGATTCACCGTCAGCGGACCCACGGAAGGTACCAGCTTCGCTACGGTGTCGAGCGGAATCAGTTTGCCGCCACTCGATCGGACGTATAGAAAGGAAAGCTTGTCAGGATTGTTCTGGAATTCCGGCAACAACTCCACGATGACATAGTACTCATTGTTGGGCGAGTATATGGTGCTGATCTGGCGGGTACCGTACGCGGAATAGAGAGCATCGGAAACCTGAGCGGGCGTCAATCCAAGTGCGTACGCCTTATCGTGGTCGACTTCCACGGTGAGCTGCGGGTTCTTCACCTGCAGGTCGCTGGTAACGTCCTGTAATTGCGGAAGAGCACGGAGAGCGTTTTCCAGCTTGGGCGCATCCTGGTAAAGTTCAGTCGTATCGGGCGATTGCAACGTGTACTGATATTGCGACTTGGTCAACGACCCGCCGATGCGGATGGTCGGCGGAATCTGCATGAATACATTCAGTCCCGGAATCTGCGGACACCTTGGGACGAAGTTCCTGAATAACCTCCATCGCGCTCATTTGGTTAACACGATCTTTTTTGTCTTTCAAGCGAAAGAAGATGCGGCCCTGATTGATGGGACTGCCGATCGAAGACATGGTGTTTATGACGCTGGGATCGAAGCGCACCACATCGGCTACTTTTTGCTGCAACTGCATCATGTCCTGAAATGCAATGCCCTGTTGCGCTTCGGTAAAAGCGAAGACCAGGCCTTGATCTTCGTCGGGAATGAATCCGGTCTTGGAGATCGTATACAGATAAAATGTCAGCCCGATCACCACGAAAGACACCATCAGGGTCGCGAACTTGTACCGCAGGACTGCCTTCAGGCTGCGGTTGTAACCGCGCAACCAGGCATCGAAGATGCGTTCGCTTAGAGTTGAACAGCCGTCCGTGTTCTGACGGCTCGTGGTGACGGAGAAAGCGGCTGCAGAGCATCGGGGTCAGGCTTAGTGATACGAATCCCGAAACCAGGATCGCGACGCCGATCGTTACCGCGAATTCATGCAGCAAGCGTCCGATGATTCCACCCATGAACAGCAGCGGAATAAAGACCGCAGCCAGCGACAACGTCATGGAGAGAATGGTAAAGCCAATCTCGCTAGCGCCCTCGATCGCTGCCTGTAGCGGTCGTTTACCCATTTCCATGTGACGGACGATGTTTTCCAGCATGACGATGGCATCGTCCACAACGAATCCGACTGACAACGTCAGCGCCATCAAGGAAAGATTGTCAAGGCTATAGCCGAGCAGATACATCACCGAAAAGGTTCCGATGATGGACATGGGCAAAGCCAGAGACGGGATGATAGTGGCAGAAACGTTTCGCAGAAAGACAAAGATCACCATGATGACCAGAGCAATGGTCAGCAACAGGGTGAACTTCACGTCATTGACCGACGCGCGAATGGAGACCGAGCGGTCGTAAAGCGTGTCGATTCTGACCGCGGCAGGGATATGCTCTTCCAGCCTGGGCAGCAGCTTCTTGATGTTGTCCACGACCGCGACCGTATTGGTTCCTGGTTGCTTTTGTATCGCCAGCACGATGGCCCGAACCCCGTTGAACCAACTTGCGGTCTTGTCATTCTGCACGCTGTCGATCACGTGGCCGAGTTGGTTCAGCCGAACCGGGGAACCATTCCGATAGGCGACCGCCATGGGCCCAAACTGCAGAGCATTCATCCGCTGCCCGTTGGAAAGAATCGTGAACGTCTGGTTTTGTCCATAAAGCGTGCCCGTGGGAAGGTTGGTATTTCCCGATTGCAGTGCTGCCGTGACTTCGTCGATCCCAATCTGCCGTGAAGCCAGTGCGCTCGGATCGAGCTGCGCCCGCATGGCGTATTTCTGCGCTCCATACACTTGCACCTGCGCCACGCCGGCCACCATGGAGACGTTCTGGGCAATGGTCGTCTCCGCGGCCTCGTCGATCGTCGGACAGTCTCATGGTTGGCGAACTCAGCGCCAGATAAAGGATGGGCGAGTCGGCAGGATTGACCTTCTGAAACGTCGGCGGCGTCGGCATCTCCGGAGGCAGTTGCCCACCCGCTGCTGTGATTGCCGCCTGGACGTCCAATGCAGCCCCATCGAGGCTCCGGCTGAGATTGAACTGAATCGTGATGTTGGTCAGCCCCAGAGAACTCGTGGACGTCATCGAGTCAATGCCGGCGATGGTAGAGAATTGTTTCTCCAACGGAGTCGCCACGGAAGAAGCCATGGTGTCCGGACTCGCGCCTGGCACAGAAGCGCTTACCAAAATCGTGGGAAAGTCCACATTCGGCAGATCACTGACGGGCAGCAATTGATACGCGAAAATACCGAAGATTAGAATAGCGGCCATGACCAACGTGGTCATGATGGGCCGGTTGATGAAGAGATTGGAGAGACTCACAGCCCGCCTCCGGCAGGACCGCTGGCCGCCGTCTGAGTTCCGGGAAGAGTGCCTTGCACCATCACTTTTGCGTTCGGGGCCACGCGTAACTGGCCGTTAACAATCACGCGCTCACCCGCCTTCAATCCCTCCGAAATCAGGGTTAGATTCTGATACGCCCCCGCCGTCTTCACGGGGCGAGATTCAGCTGTGCTATCGGTCCTGATGACATATACGTATTCGCCTTGCTGCCCGGTTTGAATCGCCTTGGTCGGGATGACGATGGCATTCTTCTGGGTCGAGAGCACCAACGCAACATCTACAAATTCTCCTGGCCACAGACGCCGATCCTTGTTCTGAAACGTGCCTTTCAGCTTGACCATACCCGTCGTTGTATCGACTCCGTTGTCGATGAACGTCAACCGGCCCCCTGCCGGACTCTCCGATTGTCCCTTGGGATAAGCCAGAACTTTGAGCTGTCCGGAGGAGAAGCCCTGCCGCACCCGATTCAGGTTTGTTTCCGGCACGGAGAAGGTGACGTAGATCGGAGTGACCTGATTCAACTGCAGCAGATAGGGCGTATCGTTCGCCTTCACCAGATTGCCGAGATTGATCATCAATGCTCCAGCGCGGGCGTTGATCGGAGCGACGATATCCGTGTACTGCAGCTGCACACGAGCAGCGTCGGCGGCGGCGCGATCCGCCTCCACTGCGGATGCATCGGCCTTGGCCTGCGCACGCAATTGCTCGGCCTGTTCGTGGGAGACGATGCCCTGCTTTTCCAGGCCGGAGTAGCGGTCCGCCTGAATCCCCGAATTCTCCGCCTGCGCTTGATCGTGCTTCATCTGACCAATCGCTTTTTCAAGATCAGCCTGGAAAGGCCGTTTGTCCAACTGAAATAGCGAGTTGGCCCGCGCGCACATCCTCTCCTTCTTTGAAGAAGATCTTCTGGATTTGACCGTTGACTTGGGACCTGATTTGCACCGTCTGGTAGGCTTCGACGTTGCCGATGGCCTGGATCTGAACCGGGATGTCTCGCTGCTCAACGTTGGCTACAACCACCGGTGCAGGGGGACGCCCCCCCGAACCGCCGGCCATCGGAGCTTGTTCCTTTTTCCCGCACCCGGGTAAGAAGAGGACAGCCGTCAAAGGGAAAAGCAAAATCGACGACCGCAGTCGCTCGATCGCGGGTTTCATGACAGCAGTCTCCTGCACATGATTGTATAATGACTGATCCTGGTCAGTGACAACTGTCACTGTGAGCTCCTTCGCTGAGTTCGGTTGCCAAGTTCCGAAAGCTGGACCCGAGAAAGAAATCCAAATAATTAAAGAAATCCAATATTTATGGATTCGATCCCAACAGCTTCACTTCGAATCCTTCGGACGGTTCCCGGACGTTCCTCAATATATCGTGATACGATCTAGGGTAGGCATGATGGCGACCCGGCATAATCAAAAAACAGAGAAATCGCTTCCGCTTACTGATTATCAGTCTTTAGCGGAGCTGCGGTACCAGATTCGTCGTTTTGTGCATTTCAGCGAGCAAGCCGTACGGAACGCGGGCCTCGAGCCTCGCCAGCATCAGCTGATGTTGGCTTTGAAGGCTCTCCCCAAAGATGTGCGCCCTCGTATCGGAGAATTGGCGGAGCGTTTGCTCATTCAGCACCACAGTGCCGTGGAGTTAGTGAATAGATTGGCGACCGGAGGATATGTCCGCCGCGGTAGAGGAGACGCAGACAGGCGAGAGGTGTTGCTTTCGCTGACACCGAAAGGTGAAACCGTATTGCGAGAGCTTTCCTTGCACCATCGGGCGGAACTTCGAACGCGGGGGCCGGCGTTGGTTGCGGCACTCAAACGCGCGATGCAAACTGCAAGAATGGGATGACAGGATAGTCTGAACTTGCGCGAGGAAACCATTTAGATATGTCGGAAGTCAATATCGGGTCCACAGACGGCAGCGGTGCAGTGAGTGACAGAGCTAGCCGTCCAACGATCGCGGCTAGCGGGGTTCAGACCAAACGCGCTGCGCTCGCCGAACCGGCACAGTTTCGAATGGTGTTGGTTTCTTTCCTGGCCGCCGGAATCGGGCTTTTGGCAGGCTTTATCGCGTATTTGCTCTACAATCTGATCGGCCTGTTTACCAATATCGTCTTCTATCATCGCTTTGTTTTTGCCTTTAACAGCGCCCGAAATAATCATCTTGGTGCGTGGGTCATCGTGATGCCGGTGATGGGCGGAATCATTGTCGGTTTCATGGCGAAGTATGGATCCCCCAAGATCAAGGGCCATGGAATTCCCGAGGCAATGGAAGCGGTGCTGATCAATCGCAGCCGTATTCAACCACGGGTTGCGATTCTGAAGCCTATCTCCGCGGCGATTGCGATCGGCACTGGAGGACCCTTCGGAGCGGAAGGACCCATTATTCAAACGGGCGGCGCCGTCGGTTCTCTGATTGGGCAACTTGTTCACACGACGGCGTCCGAGCGCAAGGTTCTGCTGGCTTGTGGCGCGGCAGCTGGTATGTCAGCGACGTTCAACACTCCGATCGCTGGTGTGATCCTGGCGATTGAGCTGCTCTTGTTCGAATTCAAGTCACGATCATTTATTCCCCTTGTCATTGCAAGCACCATCGCAACCGCTGTCCACATGCAGCTCCTCGGTAATGGCCCGATGTTCACCGTTGCCACTATGGATTTTGGCATTCCTCACGCGCTGCCTTTCTATGTGCTGCTCGGAGGTATCTGTGGGCTGGCTGCGGTTGGTTTTAGCAAGCTGCTCTATTGGACAGAAGACCAGTTTGAGAAATTACCGATTGACGAGCTTTGGTGGCCCGCGATCGGCGCGTTAGGATTGGGAATTATTGGGTACTTCGTTCCGCGAGTCTTGGGCGTCGGGTATGACACGATCAGCGAGATCTTGAATGCGAACCTTGCCCTAAAATTACTGGTTGTCGTTATGTTGGCGAAGGCGGTTGCGCTTGTTGTCTCACTCGGCTCCGGAACGTCAGGAGGACTACTCGCGCCGATGTTCATGTCGAGTGCAGCGATGGGCGGGGTCTTTGCTCTGGGTGTCGATAGAATTTTCCCTGGCGCACACCTTTCTGCCGGAGCGTTCGCATTGGTTGCCATGGGAGCGGTTTTTGGGGCCGCATCGCGAGCCGCTTTCACCTTCATCATCTTCGCCTTCGAGATTACGCGTGACTACAATTCTGTTTTGCCTCTGATGCTGGTCACGGTGATCGCCGCCGGCATCGCCATGTTGCTCATGCCGAGCGGGTCGATTATGACGGAGAAGCTGGTGCGCCGCGGGCTGCGGATTCATCAGGATTACGAGGCCGATATGCTGCAACAAATGTCTGTATCGCAGACGATGGATCCTAACGTACCAGCCGTGGCTGGCGATATGTGGCTGGTTGACTTAGCCGACCGAATCGCAAGACGCGACCCCGAGGTAAGCCAGCATCAGGCGCTGTTCATCATGGGTGGAGATGGCAAATTGGCTGGTGTTATCACGCGGGGAGATGTTTTTCGTGCATTGGACGAGGACTCTACTCAATCGATGACTGTGCTTGAAGCCGGGACTCGCGACGTTGTTGTTACCTATCCCGACGAAGCTTTGCACGACGCCTCTGCGAAGATGCTACGCAACAATATCGGGCGTTTGCCGGTAGTTGACCGAAAGGATCCTGGCCATGTGGTTGGATATTTGGGAAGACACGGGATCATGGCCGCGCGTTTGCGCCGGCTGGATGAGGAACAGGTGCGCGAGTCGGGCTGGCTCAAATCACGGTGGAAGAAGTGAACGTTCTTGGGAATGCGGCGTTACAAATCAGGCCAACGGTAAAGAAGATGTCTCTCGGCCACTCTCTCCAATGCGCAGTAGGTCCAGCGTTGAATGATGGTAGGCACGTCATACTGAAAAGAAGCCCCTGCGGAAGACAGCATTAAGGCTAGCCCCAACCACTTCATCTTTCCGGTCGTGGCCAGAAGTGCCAAGATACCATCACAAGGCCTGAGTTCCGGATCTGCAGGAGGAACGTCTTCCCGAAACCCTTTCCCCGTCATTGACTAGCCGGCCATCCTGCCAATTGATAGCGTCAGGTCTTTATGGCCCGCGCCGTACGCGAGTCAAACCGCTCCCGCCGCCTGATCGAAGAATTGAGTCAGCATCTGGCGGAACTCGAGCTCAGCATTAGGCAAATTGATAAGGCCAGTTCTTGCCACTCGCTCGTAAGCGACCACTGCTTGCGCTGTTTTGGATTTCTAAATTGCCGTATCCCTGGATTCCGTAATAAACCGCGCGATCGAAGAATTGAGTTAGCATTTGGTACAGTTCGAGTTCTCCATAGAGTTCCACGACATTGCAGGCAAAGGCTTCCCGTTGAAGGAAGTGCCACAAGTGATCACGGCTTGTGATCAAGGCCCACACAAACTGATGCAGGCCGACGCCCTCGGCCGCCCGACGTGCGCCGATTGCTCGAAATCGAGTCTCGATATCTTTATCGGTCTTTTGCAGCAACCATTCACCTAGGTTGCGATAGACCTCTGCCGCTGCCAATTCCAGTTCTGCGGGCGGAATCTTTCGAAAGTCAGAGGTACGTTCCGACAGATGGATCTGTTCAGTCAGCCCTCCTACCAATTCCTCCGAGTGCTTTTCAATCAAGCGCACAAGCTTTAGCGTCAGCACTTGCCATCCTCCTTAACCCATTGACCATTTTGCGATCCGACCTGACATTCGCCTGAAGTTGCATACGAAGCTACGTAGGATGCCTTCTCTATTATATCGTGTTACGATATCTAATGAAAATGATTGCAGCCTACGTGGGGGCTCGGATGAACTATCCATTGCACTCATGGAATGAAGATCACGACAGGCCTGTGCGAGTAATGTGCTATCTGGTTGCCGCCCTATCCGTTGCGTTTTGCTTGGCTCTAGTCGTGTATGTGATTTTGATGTGACGCCAACGTTCGGCGACTGACACGCGAGTCCACGGGGATCGGATGGCTGGGCCCATCTCTGCCTTCTAACCTTTGACTCCAGGGATCAGCAGCAGCCGTGTAGCCGCGAACAAAGCGTGTCGCCATGGCGGGTCGATCAGGAAGGAGAGCTCGTTCGAGGTGAACAACATGTTGACAAACAAGCCTAAAACACGGTGGTCCAGGCGATCCTGAGTTTTCTCCAAGATCCGACAAAGGGATAGGGAAATTGCACCCTGAAGCGCGTAGCAGCGATTAGTGCCAACACAAGTTTTGTACAAGATGAAACAGGTAAACCTCTGCAGGAGTACTGGGAGTTTCTACGCAAAGCGAGTAAAATCTGCCCTACAGGAAATTTTGTACGCGGTATAGTGCTCAGAAGCTTTCTTTTGGAATGAGGTGCCTCGGCGCCGACAACACGCCGACCTCGACCCGTTGAGCTGCGCCGCCTTCTCCCGCGATCTCCAAGTCGCTCTAACGGTAGTCGCTACCTGTGGAAATAAACGTCGAGCCCAGGTTCCAAACCGTAGGGATCGTCGAACTCAATAATTCCCGCTGGGCTTGAGCTCCACTTCACCCGATCCGTCAGATCAACAACTGTGCCATTTGAGCCCGGTAGCCGTCGCGATAAACAGCTTCTTTGGGTGGGGCGGTGTTACGGAGACGTTTGGTGCGAGTCCGATTGCGACAACCGTCGAATCTGTCTTGCCCTTAAAGTTGCGCTGATGGTTGCTGAACCAACCTTCCGGTTAGTTTATTCGCAGACAACTAGTACCGCACGGTCAGCTGTTTGACGAGTTTTTGGCAAATGAAGTGCAATAAAACCTCGCGGCGAATCGAAACCACCTGGCAGGGTGCACGGTTTCGGCAGTCACCTCATCGGGATTGCCCGGCAAGGCTGCCAGTAGGCCCAGGACCTCTCTTCTCTTGGCCATCCTCAAGATCACCGATTTGGGCGGACAAGTAAGAGTTACCTCCTGCTGTATGGCGGTTTTGCTTGTTTTTTGCTGAGCTTTCCAGCGCAAGCTCGAAAGCACAACCCATCTTGCACATAATGCAGGGATGGTACCGATCGTGCTGTAGATGAACGATGTTCGATGGAAACAACTAGATGGGAGGAAGTCATGCTGAATGTAACCGTTGAGAACATCGGCGAATTGGCGGTGGTTGAGTGCGAGGGCAGGATTGTGCAGAGCGAAGCCGCGTTCAAATTGCGAAAAGCCGTGACCTCGCAAACAGATGCCCGGATTGTTGTACTTGAACTCTCTGAGGTCCACGCCATCGAAGGCGGCGGTCTCGGCATGCTGGTGTTTCTGCGCCGATGGGCGCGAGACCACAACATCCGTTTCTTGCTGTTCAACCCCTCCAAGGCGGTCCGTAACGGATTGAAACGTGCCAGATCGATCTCAGAGTTCTACATTCCCACGATGGACGAAATGGTGGCTCTCCTCGCTTACGCCAGCAGCCGACAGGCGCTGGCTGCATGAGCCATTAGTCTCGAATGGAGTGCATGAAGAGCCGACAGCTACCATCACCACCTCGGATCATGCACCACGGTTTTCCAGCACGCCCGAGAACATTTCGCTACCCCGTGGCAAAACACTACCCGAATCGCATTGCTATTGCTGAGGCCGAAGACTAGCCTTAAGGAGTCCCTTTCGCATCTCTCAACTATTCGAAAATAAATTCGTGGAGGTGATCTATGACCCAGGGAATGGAATGGTCCCTGATCGCGTGGGGTGTTGTGACTGGAATTCTCCTCATCCTCCTTTTCTACCGCAGTACGCTGACGCGGCAAGAGGACGACCAACTCTTCATTGATGAGTCTTCCTCATCACGGGCAACGGAACAGAGCCAACTGATCGCCAAAGTGAACAAAATAAATCCTCTGGTGAAACTGGTAGGCGCAACTTCGGGCCTGATGATCTTGGCAATCGCGGGTTGGGCTGTCTACCTTGGATTGAACTCGGTACAGCCGTAAAACTCACCCGCCCAGAAAAATAGAAAGATTGTCCAACAGAGAATCTTGCCCGGCGAGCCGGAAGGTCGCTGCTTAGCAGCAGCGGCCCTAGATGGAGTAGTTGCAATACATTCGCGAATGGGGGCGGAAAGCTCGTGGTGCCGGTTCCGGAGTTGAACATCTTCGAGTGATCTTCACTGAGATCACGCTCAAACACGGGTTTTTTCACCCCGGAATAGCTGTGCGGAGAGCCCCGGGAGGAGGCACATCAAGCATGCACGCACTTAGAGAACCAAGTTATCCCCGCTGTGACTTAGACCTCGATAACAGTCGAAACGAATTTAGGAACTTGGAGAAATTCCGTGGTCGCTTGACATTCTTAGGAGCAAAAGCGTGCAGCAAGTACAACCGGTGCCCGACGAGGTAGATGGCCAGCTCGCCTCTCGTATTCGGTCCGACGAAACGGACCCATTTCCCGGGATAGCCTCCGACTGAGGTACTCTTCTCTTCCACTACAGACGCGCCCAGACGGCTCACAATTGAGTCGCGTTTGCCGTTGACCGCGCTTTTCCAATCCGCGCCCGGCGAATAATCGGCGTACGCGACTCCATAAGACTCAGGGCCCGCGATTGCACTGAACTGGTGCAGGTTCCGATGAGCGCCTCTGAGTCGCTGGGGATCATTCGGAAATGCGATTCTGAAGTTCCCGGCGGGATAGGTAAATTCCTTCCACTCTGCCTGCGCAAATATCGTGGCGAGAAACAACGTGGCGAGCGCCAACACCTTAAGTGCGCTCATGAATGACCTCCTCCCGGATCATATCCCGGAAAGAGCACTTTCTTGCTATCGAACTTGCCTCTGCCAGTATGTAAGACCGTGAAGATATTGGACCCAGCCGTTGTCTGACCAACTTTGGCGGTTGCCGAGCTTTTCGCAGTTTGGGTACGGATTACGGGCGATTTACACAGGTCACTTTTAAGTGACCATGTTTATTATCGGTTTCTTCATGCCACTGTCCCGCGCGCCTTCTTCTTTCATGTTATGCACGTGGCATTCGAGACGACGCCAGTCGCTGAGGGCGCAACGGATACTTCGATGTCGCCTTCTTGATCGGTGACCTCGACTCGCACAGCATCATTCCTGCGTTCGAAAAACAGGTCCACCGAAGCATTATTGCTGCGGAGGCCCTTGATCCATAGCTGTGGGATTCCCTTTGGCAAATAAGGAGCATCAAACACAATCCGATTGTGGGCGCCCTGTACGGAAGCTCCCAAGCACGCTTGAACCAGCAAGAAGACTGCTCCCGCCGCCCAAGTCTGAGGCGAACAGGCGACCGGATAGAGCGTAGGACCTTCACCACGACGCCGCTCGAGTCCGCAGAACAATTCAGGGAGGCGTCGAAGATCCGCCCATCTGCTGGCGTCGAGAAGGCCCAGCAGGATTCGGCCGGCCAAGTCCTTGCAGCCGTATTTCGCCAGTCCGCCGCCAACCAAAGAGTTGTCGTGTGGCCAAACGGAGCCATTGTGGTACGAGAGTGGATTGTAGCGAGCCTGTCCCGCAGCGACCGTGCGAACACCCCAGCCACTAAAGGAATCGGAACCTAGCAGAGTCTGGGCGACCATACGCGCCCTGTCTGGTCGGGCAATTCCGGTATACAGGCAGTGCCCAGCGTTTGAGGTTCGTACCCGGCATGCCTTTTTGTCCCCATCGAGCGCCAAGGCGTAAGTGGAAAGATCGTCGCACCAAAATGCTTCTTCAAACCTTGTTCTAAGTGTTTCTGCTTGAGACTCTAGGGCGGCACATCTTTTCTTATCTCCCAAGGCGTGACTCACGTGGGCCGCTGCAAGTTTGGCCGCGTACACGTAACCCTGGACTTCGCACAAGGCGATCGGTGCTTCGGCTAATTTTCCGTCGGCGTGAAAAACTGAATCATTCGAGTCTTTCCAGCCCTGTTGAACCAAACCATTTTTCGAACGTTGCGCATACTCCACAAAGCCATCGCCGTCCATGTCCCCGATTTCGTCGATCCAGTGCAGCGCCAGCTCGATGTGCGGCCACAAACGCCTCAAACATTCAAGATCACCCGTTCGCTCGTAATAGGAGCCGGCAAGAACGATGAAGAGCGGGGTGGCGTCTACGCTCCCGTAATAGCGCCCGAAGGGAATTTCGCCCAGAGCAGCCATCTCTCCACTACGCGTTTCGTGCAGGATCTTGCCAGGATCGGCTTCAATTGTGGGATCGACTCCTTTTGCCTGCGTTGCCGCCAAATACTCCAGAACGCCTTTTGCAATATCGGGGCTGAGCCAAAGCATTTGCAGTGCGGCAATGATGCCGTCCCGACCAAAGACCGTGCTGAACCATGGCACTCCGGCATAGGGATAGTTAGTCTCAGGATTGCCAATCGTCATCATTTGGACGTCGGCTCCAGAACGTTTGATCCAATCAGTAAAACGAGAATTTGAGCTGTAAATTCGCGGGAATGCTTCCGATGCTGTTTTCTGTTCGCCTCTGGCCGAGATCATCGCAGCGCTGTAGTCAATAGAGTCGGCTGCGGCATCGGGGACACACGAAACGGATAAATGGAAGACTGCCTTCTGGCTGGGTTCTAGATGCACTTCGAACTGCAGTTCCGACGGCGAAATATTGTTGGGAACAGGGTCGAAACGAATGCAAGTTCGGCGAATGATGTTGTCTAAGCCTTCATACGACAGCACCACTTGGTTCTTTTCCACGCGGTCTTCCAAGCGTCTCCCTTTGTTCGGGCGATGCATGCCGCGGACCTCGAAGATATCGGCAAAGTCGGCGCCATATCTCATGCTGAAGGGCACGATCAGGGCCGAGAGTCCGTAGTTGATGAATGTGAACTCTTCATAACAGGCATCATGCCACAGGAATCTGGACCGCTGAAGCTGCAGAGTGCCGCGAGGTATAACAATTTCATCTCTGTGGGAAACGTCGAGATTAGTGAGGTCAGCAGTAAAGAGGAAATTATCTGCCTTGATGGCAGAGCTCAACAGCAAGGGCGGAGCGTTCCATAAACAAAGGATGAGCTCTGAAAGATGACGCGTACCTTTAAAGAAAATTCCCTGCTCACCCAACCCGGAGGCTTGGATGTCCCCCAGGTGGTCGAACACGGAAAACATTCCGCCGTATTTGAGTACTCCGGCACGGTCATCGACAGGCGATGACTTCGTAGCTATGTAGTATTGCTCGGTGATGCGAGCTTCATCCAACTTAGCGCTCCGTTCGAGACTGTGCTCGATATGGATTCTCCTCGAGCCAACCGTTGATAAATATTCAAATAGTTTTGGGCCATACCTTCAGCGTCGAAGTTCTGTTCGAAATTCCACCGGCACTTCTTTCTGTCGATCTCGCCAATTCTTTTCACTGCTTCTACGGCACTCTGCAAGTCAGGCACTATAAAACCTGTAACCCCCTCTTGTATGACCTCGGGAACGGATCCCAGGGGGTAAGCGATTGCGGGCGTGCCGCACGCCATGGCCTCAATCATCACCAGGCCAAAAGGCTCACGCCAATTGATGGGAAAGAGCAGAGCGGACGCATTGCCGAGAAATGCATTTTTTTCTGCATTTCCAATTTCACCGATGAATTCAATAAGGGGGTGATCAAGCAGCGGCTTGATGACACTCTCAAAATACTGTACATCGACCCGATCGATTTTAGCTGCTATCTTCAGTGGTATCCCGGAACATTTCGCGATCTCGATCGCCTGGTCGAGGCCCTTTTCCGGAGACGTTCGGCCGAGAAATGCGAGGTATCCGCCCGCTCCGCCGCCAAGCGAAAAAGAGTCTCGCGGCAAACCGTGATGGACCGTGCCTTGCCAATTGGCCCAAGGCAGAGGCTTGCGCTGCGCGTCGGAAATGGAAACCACGGGCATGTCCCGAAAATGTCGATAAAGAGGCACCAAGTCGGGAAGGTCAAGCCGGCCATGAAGAGTAGTAAGGTGTGGCACTTGCTCCTGTCGACTGAACGGGAAATGCAAGTAATCAACGTGAAAATGAATTAAGTCGAAATTGTCCTTTTCATCGAAGACCTGGTCGAGCATCACGACATGATGCGCCAGCTGGTCCACACAGTTTGAATCCAGCCGCAAGGCTTTTTGGCAACCCGGTACCAGACGAGCAGCTGTCAGGGAATCGCCGCTAGCGAACAGAGTCACTGCGTGACCGAGGCGAACTAATTCCTCGGTAAGCCAGGACACTACCCGCTCCGTACCACCATATAGGGTCGGTGGAACGCTTTCATAAAGTGGCGCAACCTGTGCAATTCTCATTAATCAACGCAAGCAGAGTCGGCAGAAGATTGATTCTTGATCAATATACGTCTGTTTCTAACGCTCAGCCATCGGGTGTTCGCTGTACTACCCGCTATGGTGAGTTGTACTTGCGGCTACTCTTAAGGGTTGCTGAGCGAGAGCAACCAGCAGATTGCGATCAACTCGGACTCAGCGAGCATACGGTCAAGAACTACCTGTTTCATGTGTTTGAAAAACTCGGAGTGTCGAATCAGTTCGAACTCCTCTTCCTGCTGTCTAAGGAATGCAGCGGTTCGACCGCTGACCGGGCTACGGTAACCTTGGCGACTGAGCAGGAGCGCCCCATCGAAACCTACTTGACCGCCGCCGAAGAGGGATCCGTGGCGGCCCAATTGGTTGTCGGGCTGGCGCATTTAGATAGCGTCGAAAAGAGCGGTCTTTCGGCGTCCATCGCTCGCAAGTGACATTCGTCCCCATACACATTCCCGGTACTCAAAGTCAGGTATTCCCCTGATTCGCAGCCAGAGTAAAGTTTGAGTAAATGTGCTTGAGGATGACGTGAGCCATGAATAATCAACTTGTAAATTGGTTACAAATGGTGTGGGAAGCTCTTTCTCAATCTGACCCGCTGATTCGGAATGCAATGTTGGAGGAAGCCAGCAGCCGTCTTGATCGATCGAGTTTGCTCCCTCCAATGCAAGCTCCAACCGCGCACTGCGGTCCTGCGTGAGAGTTCTTTTCTTGGGGACGTGGAAATTCGGGCTGTCGATTGTCCTGTGTCTGCTCCCGGTCCAGCTAGCGATGTTTCATCCCGACAGTTCAGAGGACGGGCGTGTGGCAGTGCGTCACAAGGAAGGTCTGGTTCATGGCTTTCTGGTGCTGCGCTCAGTCGACGGCAAGATCCTGGCCAACGGCGATCTGATTCAGACCGCCGTCGGTGATCGAGTAACCAGCGAGCTGATATTTCATTTCAAAGACGGTTCCAGCCGCAGCGAGACTACTGTCTTTTCGCAGGACGAAAACTTCAAACTTCTCAGCGATCATCTGGTCGAAAAAGGGCCAGCATTCACGAATCCAACGGAAACGTTGATCGACGCCTCCGCCGGCGAAGTCAAAGTGCGTTACGCCGGCAAAGATGGCAAGGAAAAGGTCGACACTGACCACATGGAATTGCCCGGAAATTTGGCGAATGGTTTGATCTTCACGCTGCTGAAGAATATTGACCCCGGTACGCCGCGTACAACTTTGTCCATGATTGCATCTACGCCGAAACCCAGGCTGGTGAAGTTGGTGGTCACACCGCAAGGGGAGGAACCGTTCCTGATAGGCGGATCACGTCGCAAGGCCACTCACTACGTGGGCAAGGTCGAAATCGGAGGAGTAGCCGGAGTCGTAGCTCCTCTAGTTGGAAAGAACCCTCCCGACACACATGTCTGGATCCTGGGCGGAGAAGCTCCAGCATTCTTGAAATTCGCGGGACCGCTTTATTCGAGTGGCCCGATTTGGCGGATTGAGCTTTCCAGCCCAGCTTATCGCTCGACGCCCAATTGAAAGATGAGTTTAAATCCCGCGCAATGTGAACAGCTGCGCCTTCCCGCTTATTCGATATGTATTTCTCGCCTAGAACTTTTCGCAGGCCTCGCGGCAACGTTGCGCCAGATTGCTGCATTCTGTTTGCTGACCGACGCACGAAGGCCTGGGCTGATTGATCATGCACCTCAGAAAACGTTTAGCTTACCCTTGTTGATCCCCTGGCGTGCTGTCTGCCACGGGTGCGATCCATAGATTTCATCGAGCCTTCCAACTGAGCAACACGCCGAAGCAAACGCAAAGCATAACAGCCGTGGCACACCAACCCGCCCATCTGAGATAAGCGGGAATGACAAACTTTCCCATCACCTTTCGGTTGGATGCCATCATCATGATTACGGCCATCAGCGGCGCTGCGACCAGGCCATTGAGAATGGCCGACCAGTAGAGGGCCTTGACAGGATCGATGTGTAGAAAATTGAGCGACAATCCGGTCGCGATGGCAATACCGATAACGCTATAAAAGCCAACTGCCTGATGCGGCCGCCGTTCCAGGCTCACACGCCAGCAACACCCCTCCCCGATCCCATAGGCTGCCGAGGCCGCCAATACCGGTACCGCTAACATTCCCGTGCCTACGATCCCGCACACGAACAGCGCTGTTGCGAAACGACCGGCGAAGGGCTTCAGGGCAACAGCCGCCTGCGCGCATGTCGCCACGTCCGTAATTCCGTGAATATGCAATGTCGAGGCCGCGGTCAGGATTATGAAAAAGGCGACCACATTCGAAAATGCCATGCCAACATACGTATCCGTACGGATTCGATCCAACTGGGCGCTCGCTTGGGCCGGAGCCTGTTTCAGAGCCTTTTCTCCCGGGTTGGCCCTCACCTCTTCAACCTCCTGCGAAGCCTGCCAGAAAAACAGGTAGGGACTGATTGTGGTACCGAGCACCGCGACAATCGCGATCAGAAATTCCTTGTTCAGCGCCACATGCGGGATCAACGTTGCACGTAGGACCGCTAGCCATGAAACATGCACCAGGAAAACGACGCCAACGTAGGAGAAAAGCGAGAGCGTCAGCCATTTCAGATACCTGGCGTAGGTTGAATAGGGAATGAACAGAACGGCTACGAGCGAGATGATTCCGAAAGTCACCGTCAAGACGTTGACACTGGCCGGGACGATCAGCGAGAGGGACGCGCCCATCGCCCCGATATCGGCGCCGAGATTGAAAACATTCGCCGCCGACATGGCGATCAGGACGAAATAAAGGAGTGGGCGCGGGTAATTCTTTCGAAGGTTGGCAGCCAAGCCGCATCCGGTCACGCGTCCAATGCGGGCGCAAATCTCCTGAATCGCTGCCATGAGCGGGTAGGAGATCAGCATGGTCCACAGCAGCCCTGTCCCGAACTTCGCGCCCACTTGCGAGTAGGTTGCTATCCCGCTTGGGTCATCGTCAGAAGCGCCCGTGATCAGACCGGGGCCCAGCTTCGCCAGAAATCCGTTGCCGGAAAGGGTATTTACGTGGCCGGGATATGAAGAGCGCGCCGTCGCTGGAACAAGGTCACGAGTTGGAGCACGACTTGACATTAACTCGTACTTGCCAGCCAGTTAACGTCAAGCGGCCCGGCGCCCTGATGATTTTTCAACCTTTTTTGCCAGCTTCTCGACTGCTTCGACCGCCATGCCTTTGACATAGACCATTTCGCCACCGAGCCAGCCACCGATGCCAATGGCGAGAACCCCGACTATCGACATTCCTAGGGGCAAATAGCTCTCCGCCGGCAGACGGAATCTGAGCCACAGATTGATCGCAAAAATAGCAACGGCGCCCAGATTGACCGCCAGGTGCAGATTCGCGATTCTCTTCATCGCGGCTTCGTCAATTGAGAAATAGTCGATCAGGCCCGGCACGGCGGCGACGAGAGCTTAGTTGCGCTATAGGCCGCATAGGTTTGACGACGGTCAGAGAATTTTCGAAAGCAGGTCTGATGATGCAGAAGGCCTCTGAAAAACCAGATGCACATGCAGTGTCTTAGACATCTTTAGAACGTGAGAAATTCCGACATTGGCGGACTACTGGCACCAGCAGCCGAACACGCGAAGCGGTAGCTTCGGCGGGCAGTACGGCGCGCGGCGCGGCCTGCCTTATTGCGGTCGGACGAGGCAGAAGAGATTCGGAGCACGAAGGGAGTTCGGACATGCTCTGGACTATATTCGTAATACTCCCGGTCTTGTGGCTGCTGGGATTAGTGGGTTCGTCACGCTGGGTGGATATATTCACATTCTGCTGGTTATCGCAATCGTAGTGTTGCTGATTCGTGTGATTCCAGGTCGCAAACCGATTTGATAGGAGCTTACCCTGAATAGTTCTGCTTGTGTTGGGTCTTTTGGCCTTCTTCGTCTCTTCGACGTGGTGGAATACGAAGAAACGGCGCATCCCGACGCCATGAAACTTTCCATGGGCCTTAACGCCACTTCCGCATCTGTTTCCATGCCTGGACAAGCTCCTGAATCGCCCTCGCACTCGGGAAATGGCCTGGGCCGATTCGACAAACGAAGTGCACACTCCGGTAGAAATCCTGGACAGCCGTCTGACCCATCATCGAAAGGCGGAGCTGTAGCTCTGCTAGATCTTTTCGGCTAAGTACCTCGTCCGGAGGTTGGGGACGCCGGGCCATAATGCCGGAGTTTATCATATTCGCCTTTTGTTCGCCAATATGATTAACTCGACAATCATAGTCAAACAGGCAGGGGAAGCGGACAGAAGCTCGATAATGCGCTACCCGGCCATCCGTGCATTGGGAATGTGCCTGATTGCGTGCGGGAGGGGAGACTATACCTTTGGATGCCCGCCACAACGTATAGCGACACGTTTTGACTCGCGGAACGAGTCTGACCCGCTGCTGCCGGTCGGATTCCACCTGCTTAAGTGCGTCTGACCTTCGTTCTAATGAGAAAGCCGCTTGGAGATTAGAGTGGCGTGGAACGTACCATCCTTCTCCCGAGTGCCCTCGCATATCACTCGATCATTGTCTTTAACCTGGCTGGCATCAATGTCGTTGACCTTCGTGCTGCCATGCTCCTGACTGACCCATCGCGTCGAGCTATCATACTGAACGGTCATCTCGACACTATTTCTATCGCGAACGGTAAGCGTGGATTTGTCCGGATTACTCCTGATGACGGTCCCCTCCCAACGGTTCTTTTTTGCAGCCTTCATCGGTGCATCCTGCGCAATCATCAGCGTTGACAGCGGAAAAGCAAGCGCAGACGCGAACATCAGAATGAGAAACTTTTTCACGATTGACACCTCGTTCTCAAGATTTAGTACAACACTTCCTTCTCGCCCTTTTCAGTGATCAGTTTCTGTAACTGCTCCACGATCTTGTCCCGTCGAGCCCGCTGGCAAGGTCGATCCTGGGTTTGTGTTCATCAATCTTTTGGAAAGAGGCATCGTGAGTCATGGTGCCGTCACTCAGCGTAAGCCGTGGAGTTTGGGTGATGCCTTTCTTGGCCTGCTGACTCTTCACGACCTTGGCGGTAAGAAGGAACTGCTTGATCTGCTCTTTGCCAGGGGTTGGCTCATCCGATGCAGTGACAAAGCGTGAGCAAGTCAGACACAGCACCGCGGCAAAAATGAACCTCTCGCCAGCGCAAAGGAAGTATGTACATCGCTATACCCCCTGACTTATGCGAACCAATCTACCCCCTAAACCACCATTCGACAACCTGAAACCTGTTCGCTGCCCACTGGGCTTTGGATCTTGCCGAAACTCGGCACGCCGAAGCCATCGACAAACTGACCCTATCTCCAGCACACGAAAAGGCGAGCTGTTGCGCTTTGAGATCGGTCAAAAGATTGAAAGGCGCGAAGCGCCGATGCGCTCGATGGAAGAAATACAACTAAAGAAGGAAAGGAAAAATCATCGAACGAAACGATAAAGTCTTTATCTGTTTGATATCCGACCTCGCCAAAGCCATTTACTCTCCCCAGTTCGTGGGAGCCTGCAATGGGGAGCGACGCCTTCGGAACATCCGTTCTCAAAGCCCTGTACCGCGTCCAGCCACGCACGCCCACAAATTCTTGTCCGTTCCCAATCTGGAAGCTCCGCCCAACGAAGCCCCTAGCGCCCTCCTGGCTCGTGCTCACAAGCCGCGAAAGAACTTCTCCCGCACCTGCTTCGCAAATATCAAACGCTGCTAGACCCCGAAAAGCGTGAAACTACCCGCGACAAATTCCCGGACAACGAGGCAATCTGCGACCTGTTTGGAGAGGCGACGAATTTCACGAAAGACAGTTATTCCGGGCGCGGGGAAGGGGAAGCCGACCCGCCAACCGTGCTGGATCGCTGGGGAAACGTACAGCAATGAGGAGTTGAAGGGAGCTATCAGCGGACAAACGGATAAATCTCATCAACGATCCAATAATTCTCTAGAACCACTGCGAAAATCATTCCCATCGACCAAAGCAGCCAGCGTTGGCGGTTTAAGTTTACGCTGTTTGCTGATCCCCGAATCGTCAGCTCCACGAAATACGCTGCGGAGTAGCAGATATTCGCAAGTGCCGCCAAAACAATGAGGAGCAGAAGGGCGTTGAGGTTTATCGCTGGACGGAAGTGCGGCCACGTAAACAATACCCAGAAAGCCATGATAATAGTCAGAACAAGGTTGTAGATGACCCGTTGTGGCTCCCAAAACCGCCTTGCGCCGATAAGCCGATCTCGCCATCCGGAGTGAGGTTGGCGAAAGAATTCTGCTGAATAGGGTGTTTCCATGGGGGAGAACCTCCCCACAATTATAAGGCGGAGACCGGCCCGAAGGGCCACAGAATTTTATTCAGTGCACCCCGCACTTCCATTTAGAAAAACTATCAAACAAGGGAGTCTGCGACCTGTGGAAACAGACGACCGATCGCGCACGCATTGAAGTCTATCAAAAAGCTCTCACGGAATTGGAGCACGCCAACATGCATGGCCACATCGCAGACGCACGGGCTGAAATCATTGCGCGGGTTGAAGTGTTGAAGAAGATACGGGCCCTTCATGCACGGGAGGGTCGAGCTATCGAAGACGCCCTCAACGCTCTCCGGTTCCTCGAACGGGAAGAGGAGCGATATGGCGAAAATCAGCGACGCTAGGCTTTAGAAACTGCGAATGCGGAAACTGCAATCGATCGGACCGAAGATTAAGACATTGGACGATTCTGCCTCGGAATAGTAGATTCGAATTCTTTCTCGCCGTAAGCGAGTTGCCGGATGGCGCTCTAGCATGGGTTCCGGAACTGATGTTGGCTTCGGAAGCCTTTGCGAAGTGAGGCCCTTGCGCGACCAGCGCTTCAGCCCGTGCAACTAATTCTCCTCCATTACTCTTAAAAGAGATTCGGCACGGGCGCAGCAGCAAAGATATTAAACACTACTCAGCAGTGGGAGGTTTGTTGAGTTGGATCGGCTAACTAGCACTCGGCACTCCTACATTGCTTAGGGGCTGGGGCCGCTGATTGCCCCTCTGAGGAGTTGACAACGCCACCGTAGGTGTTGAACAATCCACTCTCTTGTGGGTTCCACTCCTGCAAAACCCGTGTCCGGCGCGGCATCTGGTGAAGTCAGTAAGGATGCATCTGTGCCGGAAGATGAACTAGAAAAGCTGCGCTCAAACCTACTTCACGCCTACGACAAACGAAAACCGCTCGCCCGCAGAATTATCGAAGCAGTAAAGGCTCGCGCCCCGAGGAAGACTAAGGAACGCGAAACCAAAAAGAGGGAAGACGCCGCGTAACGTGGAAGTTGACAACCGTCGGCGCCATGCCACGAATGACCGCCAAATGGTCGCAGCGCGGTTGAATGCTCATTGCGGAGTGCCGCCCTAACGTTGTCCAAGATGCGGTTCCACCTTGACAGACAAAGTTTCTACGTTTTTGTTGCCGAGGGCGAAAGTCGTGGACGATGCCGTTTCCCATTTGTTGCGACCTGTGTTTGGATAGCTCTCTTACGCTGCCGGATGCCACACGGCGAGCCGTTCCATCGTTAAACAGTAGGGGAACGACTCACCCGAGAAAGGAGATCGGCAAGCCTAATACGATTTCAGCATAGGCCGCATGTGGATTTCGGTGACCTCTGCAGTTCGAGGCAAGGTCAATGCGTGGATGGCCATGAAGGCTACATCCTCGGGCTGCATGAGCAGTTCTGGATGATATTCCCTCTGCTCGGTCGCATGAACAGCAGCCTGCATGCGACTCGCAGTGCGTCCGAGAAACAGGCTGAGAACCCTTACACCGGTAGGGTTTACCTCCTCGCGAAGGCTATCCGCGACTGCCTTCAGTGCATGCTTGCTGGCCGCGTACTGACCTGCGTTTGCTCTAGCCACAAGTCCACCGCTAGAGTTCACGAACAAGATCTGTCCCTGCTGGGACTTAAGTGCAGGCAAAAGACCCTGGGTCAAAACATACGGAGCGCGGAGGTTAGTCTTGTAGTGACTGTCCAACCGGTTAGCGTCGGCGGTTTCAAGAGGGTCCAGCCAGAGAGCACCTGCGCTGTGCACCAGGATATGAACAGACTCAGTATCGCGCTTAATATCCGCAATGACCTGCTGGACCTCACTATCGACCTCCAGGTCCGTCTGGTAACAGCGACACTGGGCGGCTTTGCTTTTGGCGGCGTCGCAAACCGGTTGCAAGGCTGCCAGATCTCGACCGAGCAGGCAGAGCGATGCGCCCTCGCCCGCGAGGCCTAACGCGATCGCCTTGCCAATTCCGCTGCTAGCTCCAGTAATGACCGCAATTTGTTCTCTAAGTGCGTGCATGCTTGATGAGTCTCCTTTCGAGGCTCTCCGCACAGTTATCTTCCAGGGTGAAAAACCCGTGTTTGGGCGTGATCTGAGTGAAGATTACTCGAAGATGTCCAACTCCGGAATCGGCACCACGAGCTTTCCGCCCCATTCGCGAATGTATTGCAACTGCTCCCGGATTTCATTTTTCAGGTTCCAGGGAAGAATCAATACATAATCCGGCCTGGTCTCGAGAATTTTCCCGGGAGGAAAGATTGGAATGTGGGTGCCGGGAAGAAATTTCCCATGTTTGTAGGGATTGCGGTCCACGGTGTAATCCAGGAAGTCGGTCCGAATGCCGCAGTAGTTCAGCAAGGTGTTGCCCTTGCCGGGGGCGCCGTAGCCGACGATAGACTTGTGAGCGCTCTTCACTCCGATCAGAAAAGACAAGAGCTGTCTTTTCGTTTCCTTGATCTGTTCGCCGAAGGAAAGATACGTCTCTATGCGGCTGAAGCCGGCCTTTTCCTCCCGTGCCGCCAGTTCGCGGACGCGCTCGGCCACGGGATGAGAAAGATCTTGCGCATGGCGCACATAAATTCTCAACGAGCCTCCATGAGTCCAAAGTTCCTCGACATCGAAGATGGTCAAGTCAAAAGCGGCCATGATCTTCATCACGGTGAGGAAAGAAAAGTAGGAAAAGTGTTCGTGATAGATGGTGTCGAATTGATTTCCTTCCATCAAACGCATCAGATGGGGAAATTCGAGAGTAATGACCGCTTCAGGCTTTAATAGAGTTTTCATGCCCTGTACGAAGCTGCGCAAGTCGGGTACATGGGCCAGAACGTTGTTGCCCACCACCAGGTCCGCCTGCTTGCCGGCGCACACCAGCTCCGCCGCCGTTTCCTGTCCAAAGAACTTCACCAATGTCGGAATGCCTTTTCTTCGCGCTTCCTCAGCTACGTTCGCCGCAGGTTCAATGCCCAGGACTGGAATTCCCTTTTCCATGAAGTACTGGAGCAAATAGCCGTCATTGCTCGCCAGCTCCACCACCAGACTGTTCTGGTTCAGATGGAAACGCTGGACGGCTAGATCGGTGTATGCCTTGGCATGCGTCAGCCAAAGACTGGAAAAGGAGGAAAAATAGGCGTATTCCGTGAAGATAGCTTCGGGGCTTACGTATTCTTCCAATTGAACCAGAAAACACTCGTCGCAGACGAAAACCCGCAACGGGTAAAACAACTCCATTTGGTTCAACTGCTGGAGGTCCAGATTGCTTTCACACGGTGGGGACATACCTAGATCTGCGAAGGTATGGCGCAGTGTGGAGCCGCAAAATCTGCACAACGCTGAGTTCTTGCACCCTGTCAACATCGGGACAACTCCCCGACGTTACGGCCCAAGCAGGCACATTCTGCGCCTTCGTGGGAGGGTGACGAGACGAGTAGTGCAGACCCTTTCGTAACGATCAGCGAAAGGTCTAATTTGCGGTATCTTACCACGGGTTCCGGCAAGAGCCAACAGTTTATAACGCGACGCCTGACGAAGATCACATTGTCTGGAATCGAACATAGTTCAATCGGCACGCAATATCATCGGCCAGTCCGATCCGAACGAAGTCGAGGTCTTTAGTGGCATCCGAGCATGCAGCAAATCGCCCATGTAGATTACGGGGACAGGAGAAGGTGGAGATCCTATGCAGGCGAACCGGGCGATGGAGGGTGGGGATAGTCACCACCCTGCTATTCCAGCTTCGCGTACCCCGCCCAGGCTGCACAATTCATTGTGGAAGGCCCAGGCGGTGCAGGAGGTCCTGAAAGCGCGGGTCAGCGCGAAGGGAATCCAACTTGGGGTCGGCGGCAATCCAGGGCGAGCAGTCCGCGCGCTCGTCGAGGGATTTTCGCAGCCATAAGAAAGCTGACTCGCGGTCCTTGAGGCCGGCATAGGTGGTAGCAACCTCATAGGCACATACGTAGCGCTTTTTGGAGCGCTTTACCATCTCCTCGGTGATTTTCCTGGCCTGGTCAGGCCGTCCTGCCGCAGCATAGGTGCCGGCAAGCATCTCCAAAACGCCGGAATTGTCGTCCATTCGGCGCGCTGCTTCGAGTTCTTGTAAAGCTCGGGCGAAGTCGCCCTTCTTCTCATAAGCCAATCCGAGCTGTAGGTGGCCCAACCAAAAGTCGGGGGCCAACTCCACCGCTGCCTTCGCCTGTTCCATAAATTGATCGTAGTCGCGCTTGAGATAAAAAACCCAGGCAGCATCGGCCGCGATCAGCCCGGAGACAGGATCCAACTGGCGAGCGCGCAGAATCTCGTCGACCGCAGCCTGGAAGCGCCGGTTGGCAACGAGAAACATAGCATAATAATCGTGGGCCGCCGCGTAGCTAGGCTTGATGTCCAGAGCGCGCTGAAATTCTCGTTCCGCATTCGGCCAATCGTAGTCATAGAACATGAGCACGCCACCGAGCGATACATGCGCTTCGGCCAGGGTTTCGTCCAATGCAACCGCTTTTAGAGCTGCCACTTTGGCCTTGGGCATGACCTCGCTGGGAGCAGCGTAGACGCTGCGCATCGCGGTGTAAGCATCGGCCACCCCGGCGTAGGCCGGAGCATATTCGACGTCTTTCTGGACCGCCTGCTGGAAATAGTCCAGGGCGCGGTGGATTGAAGCATCGGTCCCATTCTCCAGGTGGAACCGGCCGCGCAAATAAGCCTCATGAGCTTCGGGGATCACCTCTCGCGCACGTGCCAGATGTGCCTGCTCTTGTGGGCCGAGGCTTATCCGGACCTCGCGCGCGATGTCGCTGGCGATCTCGTGTTGCAAGGCAATGACGTTGCGCAATTCGCGCTCGTAGCTCTTGGACCAGACGTGCGTGTCGCTGGGGCCGTGGATCAATTGCGCGGTAATGCGTACGCGATCCTTGACCCGCAGAATCGAGCCCTCAATCAGGCCGTCAGCATGCAACTCTTTCGCGATCTGCGGAGCTTTCTTGTGCGTGTCTCGGTATTGCATGCTGGAAGTACGAGAGATCACACGTAGGGAATGAAGTTGGCTGATTTCCGAAGTAAGCTCCTCGGTCATGCCGTCCACCAAGTATTGCTGGCTGGGATCGACGGAGAGATTGGCCAGGGGCAGCACCGCAAGCGAACGAATGCTGCCCGGGTCAGCAGCACGCCTCGCAAGCTGCCACTTTAAAAAGGGGCCCCCCGACAGCGCCAAGAGGACAAACAAGACCGCGCCTATCGTCACGTACCTAAGTACGTGTGACGATTGCCCCGCCGGCTGACGCTCAGCAGCAGGCAAGGGAGCCCTGGTTGCACTGTTGAGTTCCGGCGCACGGCGAATGCGCCGCAGATCAGTACGCATTTCTGCCGCACTTTGATAGCGCAGATCACGATCCTTTTGCAGGGCACGGGTGATGATACATTCCAGTTCGGTCGGAATTCGGGGATTTAGGTGCACCGGAGCGACAGGAATTGTGCCGAGCAGCGCATAAGCGATCGCCGCAGATGTGTCGCCCCTAAACGGCAAGACACCCGTCGCCATCTCGTACAGTACGACGCCGAAGGAGAACAGGTCGGTGCGCGCATCCAGTTCTTTGCCGAGTGCCTGCTCGGGCGACATGTAGGCCACAGTGCCCAGGGTGCTGCCCGCAGTGGTCAACTCCGTCATAGCGGTAGAATCGCAGGCAACCGCTTGCGCTCTCGGGGTGACCTTTGCCAGTCCGAAATCGAGGACCTTCGCCTGCCCGCGCTTGGTAGTGACGATGTTAGCCGCCTTGATGTCGCGATGAACGATGCCCTGCGAGTGGGCAGCGTCAAGGGCCTCGGCAATCTGCCCAGCTAAATCGAGCAGGACCTCGACATCAATCGGCCGGCCTGCAATACGATGCTTCAGCGTCAATCCGTCCAAGTACTCCATAGCAATGAAGGCCTGGCCGTTCTGCTCGTCAATCTCGTAGATCGTGCAAATGTTGGGATGGTTTAGCGCCGACGCGGCTTGCGCTTCGCGTTGGAAGCGGGCTAAAACTTGAGGGTCTTTGGCAACTTCGTTCGGCAAGAACTTGAGGGCTACAAAGCGATGAAGTTTCGTATCTTCGGCCTTATACACCACACCCATCCCACCGCCGCCCAGTTTCTCGACGATACGGTAGTGCGAGATGGTTTGGTCAATCACGTATTTCCTCTACTTCCTCCTCGGCTCAGCGGCGCGTAAGTAATTGTTCGCCGCAGCGATGGAAATGCCGCCGGAATTGCAACGCGCCTTCGAGTTCCATCAAAGATGCGGGCTACAACAAAAACTGTATTTTGATCTTTATCTTGCTCTACGGCAAGTCCATGGCAACCTGCGTTCCGAAGGCCGGAATCCAAATCGGGTATGACATTGTTCTGCACCATTGAGTACGGCTCTGCTGTCGAGGAAAGACGTTGCGGCAGGGCGGCGGTGGCGGAGTGCGCCGATTGCGGAGCCTCAGTCTGTTCTATTTGCTGCAAGGATTGCTGCGGAAAAGCAATGTGCGGGTATTGCTACGACTATCACGTGATTCATTCATGCGTCAGAGGTTCTGGACCAACTGAAATCCGACCGGTTCCAACGGCTTTCCGCCCGGCGCCCCACCTCCATGCCGCGTAACCATCCATCTACAGCGTTGGCGTGCGGGCAGAGGGCCTACTACAAGATTCGAATCGAAGCTGGTGTGGTTGGATGCGCGAAGCTGTTGCCACCGGGAGTGTCCGCAAGATGAAGACGCCAGGATTTCCTTTGGCGGGCCAGAAGGCGCTGTCGCCGAGAGTCAGGGGTAGATCGTGTGATTGCTGTGCAGCACACCATTAGTCAAGTTTACGGAAAGGACGTTGCGCGTTCTTATTCGCCGTAAGTCCCGGTTGCGCCCTGAGGCTTCTTCCCGGTACGCTCGCGTACTTTGTCGGCGAAGTCGGAGACCTTGTCGGTAATATCGGCTCGCGTGTCATCGCCGCTGGCGGGTGCGATCAGCAGACCGATTCCCACGCCGACGCCCACGCCGATCAGCAAAACACCTACTCTGCCGAATATTCGGGACTCTTCTTTGCCGCGAAGAGCGTCGCTTGCGCGCCCCAGGCGGTCGGATGCGGTTCTATACCTCTGCCTGGCCTTGTCTTTGATGTCGTCCATGTTGTCCGGCAGCCGGTCGCGCAGATCATTAAGCAGACGCAATCCGGTCCCGAGCAGGACGCCAAGAAGTAGCTCTTTTTGTTTGAATTTCATATGTGTCTCCCGGCGATACCTCGGCCGATAAAGAGATGCGGAAACAGGCTGAGATGTTGGCAGCAAGATTTGCACACATGGAAATGCTCCAGTGCCTCTGCGTAACCATTCGATGCCGGCAATCTGCATGACCGCACGGGCGCGGGGGTTTAGAGCCTCATCGATTCGCGACACCAGTCGCACGGGCTGATTACTGGCCCCTACGGTGTTCACGGTAGGAGAAATTCTCGCGTAACACGGCAGAAATTGCATGCATCCGGCTCGCCCGTCGTGAGTAGTTCGCTGCAGGCAGCCCTCTCTCTGATTGGCCCAAGGCGTGCTCATAGCCCCACCGGGCATCGTTACGGTCTGACGAGAATGAAGCCGGCGATCATGAGACCGTTGCTCAAAATGGCGGGGTTGACCTCACTGCTGTGCAGTTTTGCCATTGCGCAACAGAGCGCCAACCCGGCAGCGCCCTTACTCACCTCGATACTTCAGGGCATGGAAAAATCTCAATCCGAAGTTCGGCAGCAAACTCCCTATCAGGTAATTCGTGAGTACAGTTTGTCTGGCGTGAAAAGTTCAAGCGCCAATGCCGACGTGGTGGCCCAGGTGGATTTCAAACCTCCGATGGGCAAAGATTACAGCATTCAAAAATGGTCAGGCAGCGCGCGAGGCAAGCAGGTCGTGCAACGTGTCCTGGATCATGAAAGGGAAGCCAGCCAAGGCGATCAGGCTCGAACCGCGGTCACGAGGGACAACTACGATTTCATGGTATTGGGCGACGCTGTCTTAGAGGGTCGGCAGTGTTATGTTCTAGGATTGAAGCCCAAGAGGAGAGAGAAGGATTTGATTTCAGGGTCGGCCTGGGTGGACAAAAGTTCGTTCTTAATCCGCCACCTAGAGGGAGAAACGGCAAGAACGCCTTCGTGGTGGCTGAAGAGCGTTCGAATCAAGCTGTCGTTTGGCGATGTTTCCGGGGTGTGGCTGCAGACGAGCATGGAAGCGGTATCTGATGTGCGCCTTCTGGGCCTTCACACCTTGAGATCGCGTATTGTGGATTACCGTGGCAGCGATATCTCCGCATCAATAGAGCTCGCTCCAACCCGCACTCCGTTGCGATCCCGAGAGCTCGCACATTGATGAGTCAGCGCCGACTTTTGCTGGACAATGCGCCAAATCAATAGCTCGGCCTCCAGTCGCAAAGCTGCCGCACGTATCGTGGTGGGAAAAAGCTTTTATCACCTCGAGCAATTTCTGCAGGGTCCGATACCGAACACTTGGCCCGACAGCCGAAGCTTTTCGCCCAGAAATCGAAAGCATCTCACCGCAGCCCAGGCAGTGCGCATACCCCATGGGGCTTTCTTTGCGGACAACGGAAGCGGATCAACGATCCGCGTTCCTCCGAAAACATCTTCTCGCGCTATTTTCTCGCGCTATGATTACAGTTCGTTTATTAGGAGTCGCCATGCTTCTGGTTGGTCGTGTCTACCCAGTATTGATTGCCATAGTGATGCTTGCAGCTTGCACGACGCATCAGACAGAGAGACCAGAGCCCGCGGGCGTAACCGGGAAAGCCGCCGCTCACCGACAATATAGCGTCGAGGATTTCTACAAGAACACAGAGTTTAGAGGAGCTTCATGGGCCCCCGATAGGAGCAAAATTCTCGTCTCTTCGAACCTCTCGGGAATTTGGAATGCATACGTGATTCCGGTCTCGGGCAGTGCACCTCAGCCAATCACGCATTCGACAACCAACTCAGTATTCGCGGAATCTTTCTTCCCCCATGATGAACGAATCCTCTATTCAAGCGATCAAGGAGGAAACGAACTGACTCACATCTACGTTCGCAACCCGGATGGATCGAGCGTCGACGTCACACCCGGCGCACAGCTGAAGGCGAACTTTGAAGGCTGGGGGGGAGACGACAAAGCCTTCTATGTCTCCACCAATGAGCGTGATAAGCGATACTTCGACCTGTATGAGATCTCGACCGAAAGCCTCAAGCGTACGCTTCTTTACAAGAATACGAAGGGATACGACCTAGGCCCGATTTCGCGCAACAAGCGTTACATTGCGCTGGTCAAGCGACGCACGACCTCCGACGCAGATATCTTCCTATACGACCGAACGGCTAAGACTACAAAGAACATCACCAAGCACACCGGTATTGTGAACAACTTGCCCGCTGATTTTTCTCCGGATGGGTCTCAACTCCTCTTCGTGTCGGACGGCGGACGTGAATTTGCATCACTCCGCCGGCACGATTTGGCCACGGGTGCTCAAACAGCGGTATACGAACCCAATTGGGACGTCGGAGGTGCGGTCTACTCAAAAGGAGGTAGGTACCTGGCGGTGTCTGTTAATGAAGACTCGCACGCCCAAGTCCATATCCTCAATGCCCCAACTTTCGCACCCATTGCCCTCACCGGAATGCCCGATGGATTGGTGCGCGGGGTTACCGTTGCGCCGGATGACTCCGCGTTCGCGTTCTACGCTAGTGACGGCAGTGCGCCGGAAGATCTTTACGCCGGCCTCTTCGGGGCTGCGCCCCACCGCCTCACGGATGCGCTCAACCCGGCCATCCGGCGCGAGGATCTGGTGATCCCGGCCGTTGTGCGCTTCAAGTCTTACGATGGACTCGAGATTCCAGGTTTGCTTTACAAACCGCGCCAGGCCTCGGCGGAAGCGAAGGCTGCAGTCCTGGTCAACGTTCACGGCGGACCTGGGGGCCAGGCACAAGTGGGGTACAGCCCACTCAAGCAGGCTTTAGTGAATCATGGTTATGTAGTCTTCGACATCAACAATCGTGGAAGTTCGGGATATGGCAAGACGTTTTTCTCCTTGGACGACAGAAAGCACGGGGAGGCTGACCTCGGCGACGTGGTGGCATGCCGCCAAATGCTGAAAGATACGGGATACGTCGATGCCAACAAGATCGGCATCATCGGAGGCAGTTACGGTGGCTACATGGTGCTGGCGGCTCTGACTCTCCAACCCGATGCCTTCAAGGCAGGCGTAGATATGTTTGGCATTTCGAACTGGGTTCGCACCCTTTCACACACCCCGCCTTGGTGGGCGTCATTCCGAGCGGCGTTGTTTGCGGAGATGGGCGATCCCGCAACCGACAGCGTCCGACTGCGGCGGATCTCCCCCCTGTTCCATGCCGATAGAATCAAAGTCCCACTCATGGTGTTGCAAGGGGCAAACGACCCGCGGGTGCTAAAGGTGGAATCCGACGATATCGTGGCGGCAGCTAAAACGAATGGCGTACCCGTCGAATATGTGGTCTTCCCGGACGAGGGCCACGGCTTTGTGAAAAGGGAGAACGAGATCAGGGGGTACACGGCCGTGCTTTCGTTCTTGGATCAGTATCTTAGAGGTGCAGGGCCGCCTTCGTCCGCGAAGTTGCCATGATTGAAACAATGCTCGGCGAAAGTCTTGTGATTCGTCTGCTACCAAAATAGGCGGTGGCTTCAAAAGAGCCGATGACCTCATCGTTGTTCTTTTCCCGTAACAACCTGTGCATGACCCAGCGCTGCCACTAGAGACAGCCCCCCGATGACATTACCCAGCAGGGCGGGAATGAAGAATTGCGTCACGTAAGTTCCCCACGAAATGGATTTTGTGACGATCAGAAAAAACATTGTCGTCGATCCAGCAATGATGTGATTAAACCGGCTGATTCCGACCAAATACGTCACAATGATGACGATGCTGACGCGCGCGGATTCTGCTCCCGGAAGGAGCCATACCATTAAAGCAATCAACCATCCTGCGAAAACGGCACGCACTAGCACATTCCAGAAACTTGCTCCGATGTGGGCGACGCCGATCTGTGTGAGGGATTCCTGGGTGCGAGGATCGAAGAGCACGATTTTGCCGATGCACAGAGCGAACAAAAATGTGCCCACCAGGTTTCCACTCAATACGACTCCCACAAACGTAGCATCCGCAGCAATGTAGCCAGATCCTTTCGCAACAAGAGCGGCAAAACGACGGTCAGAGTATTTTCTGTAAATAGTTGCTGGCGTCCCAGGATGACAATGAGAAACCCCACGCAATATCCAGCGGAAGCAATCAACGGTCGCCAAGGCTGATCAGGCAGGTGGGACATAAGCAGCCCTTCCGCAACAAACGAAAAGCCCATGGAAAGCCCTGCAGCTAGCGCCGACCATGCGAGTGCAGCCGCGGTCCGGTGTAGTTCATCCTCACCTTCGCGACGAATAGTCTCGTAGACGACATTGGCGCCAATTGCTAGGCGTTCCTCGACCTGCTTGTGCTCAGCGCGAGTAGAAATGGTCCCCTCAGCTAAGGGTGGTGGATCAACTTTTGCCGACTTCTTGTTCATAGGCCTTCATAGGCCCCGGCGCAGAAAGGGCAGCCTGGAGTGAACCCGTTACGCCGGCGGGGACTTTTCGGCGGCTGCGCATCAATTCAGGTAGCTTCGCGCACCCTTGTAGATGCCACACCGACGTTGGGGATGGCTCGATCGAGAGGTCAATGCGTTGTTCGACTGACCTTTTGCCGCGCGATCAGAGAATTTCGCCGCCCTTGGGATCGCGGTCTGGCTTTAGCGGACAAAATGGGCACATTTCGTCATTTGCCTGATGGGGACTCAGCATTTACTACTTGCGGTTTCCCATGAGCCGGCCGATGAATTTCCTGTTGCATCGTCGGTTTTTTCTTGGCCGGGAAATCTGCCAGTTCAATCACTTTGCCCGCCTTGGCTGACTTGTAGATGGCCCGCACGATTCGCACATCTGCCAGCCCTTCCCATCCCGATGGTTCTGGCTCTCTGTTCTGCAGAATGCAGTCGGAGAAGTAGATCAACTCGGCGGCAAACTGGTCCCTCTTGGGAAAGTTTCTGATGTTGACCCTTTCGCCGACCGTTAGCCGATGTTTGAGCGGTATCGAATAGTCATATGCAGGCTCGGCAGTCAGCGAGCCCTTGGTGCCAGTCAGGGTGAAGCGACTGACATCCGATGCGCCAAAGCTGCACGTGAACATAGCCAGGCGTTCGTCGGAAAAACGCATGATCGCGGAAGTCATCTCGTCCACTCCCTGGAACCTTTTCTCGCCATCGTTGGCGCTGCAAGCAAGGACCGCTGTGGGCTCTGCCCGGAACAAGTAGCGCGCCGCGTTAATGCAATAGATCCCCATGTCATAAACCGGACCGCCGCCCTTTTCCACCGGTTCGTTGACGCGAACGTTGTTGGCGACGACCTGCTGACTGAAAACAGAATCGAAGATCCGGGCGTTTCCCAATGTGCCGCTCTTCACCAGACGGATCGCCTCCAGATTCGCTTTTTCAAAATGCAGCCGATAGGCGATCATCAGTTTTACGGTGTGAGTGTCAGCGGCCTCTATCATGGCTTCGCATTCTTCCTCAGTTACCGCCATCGGCTTCTCGCAAAGCACATGGATGCCGGCGGTTGCGGCCCGCACGGCGTATTCGCGGTGAAGGTGATTGGGCAGAACCAGATAGACGGCGTCAACTTCAGAAAGGGCCCGTTCGTACTGTTCATACGAGTACGCATGTTCCAGAGCGTACTTCTTGCCCAGCTTCTTCCGTTTTTCCCGATCTCCCGAGACAATCGCTACGAGCTCAGAGTTCGGTGCGTTTCTGAATGCAGGTAGCACGGCGACCTGTGCGAGATGTCCCAGTCCTACCACGGCGTACCGAATCCGTTGTTTCGATCTGCGTTGTTGCACCTGTTCCTCCAGTTGACGGATCTCTTGGATGGCTTCCGTTCGGAAAGCGTTGTGACCGGCAAACGATCATGGCCGAAAATTCGCTGTGCGCCCTCAGCCTGGCATGACGATTGGGTACTTTAGCCATCGGACTGAAAACAAGTAGTCCCCATAGTCCCAATAGGAAATCCTCCGTCCGCAACGACAGATAACCCGGCGCACGCTTAAGCCATCACAGTCGTCCGTGAGAGTAACCAATAGTCACGTCAGAGGGGGTACGCGGTGGCTTGAGGTGTCCGTGAGAGTAACCAATAGTCACGTCAGAGGGGGTACGCGGTGGCTTGAGGTGTTCTTGCTCCTTCTGCTAGTTCCCATCTCGGTGCCGGCGCAGGATAACCCACGAGAGTTGGTAGTGAAGATGGTTCAGAACGAGCTGTCGTCACAAAAGGAGCCGCGATATTGGATGTATTTGGACAGTAAGGAAAAACCTGGGCGAACCGAGGTGGACAGGGTCATCCAAACGCCCGAGTGTTGGGTGTCGTGGCCGGTTTCGGTCAACGGGATTCGGCCGACGGAAAAAGAAGTGAGCAATGCCCGCGAGCATATGGAATCGCTGGTGAACAATCCCCGTCTTAGACGAAAAAACAGAGGCGAGATTGATGCGGACAGCCGCAAATCGGCCGAGTTGCTCAAGATGTTGCCCGACGTGTTCCTGTTCACGGGAGACGGCCGTCAGGGCAATTCCGTCCGGCTGAAATTCCGGCCTAATCCGAAGTATCGCCCGCCAAGCAACGAATCCAAAGTATTCCACCATATGGAAGGAATACTACTCATTGACGCCAAACAAATCCGTCTGGCCAAGCTGTCAGGAACATTGGTGTCGGATGTCGAATTCGGATTTGGAATTTTGGGCAAGCTGCAAAAGGGAGGAACTTTCGAGGTCGTCCAATCCGAAGTTGCCCCCAATGACTGGGAAGTGTCTTTGCTCGACGTGCAAATTACGGGCCGGGCGTTGTTCTTCCATACCATTGGCGAGCAACAACATGAGGTCAAAAGCCAATTCGAGCCGGTGCGGCCAGACCTGGGCGTGGCACAAGCGGCCGCAAAAGTAGCCAGGAATTCCGACCAGACCATCGCGAGATCACCCAATTCGCGATAAAGTCCGCAGGCCAATTCTCATGTAATCTAAATGTCGGTTGATAATTTACTGAGTGTCTTCAGGTTGGGGGGCGCGGGTCGGAGATGTATTCGGTTACCCAGCCGAGTGACCCGACATGATTTTCAGTTCCCCCATAATCTCCTGTAGTCGTCTTTGCCGTTTTTCGTGGTCGGCGATCTGTGCCACAGTGTGGGTTATCTGCGTCTTGTAGATCCGATCCGCTGCTTGGATTTCCGCGATTTCCCGCCGAATCTTCTCAACGTGCCATGTCGTTTGCCATTTATCCATCAATTCCTCATTGCCTGATGTGTTCGCCCAATTGTCGCCACCGTCCTTGATACGCCGTTTGGATGGCATTCCGGCCAATGCCGTTGTCGCGCAGACCCGTGCTCTTCGATCATCCCGAATGTATCAACGGGTGTCGCACTCAGGACTGAAATTTAGTCTCTGTTTTAAGAGAAACCTCGATACATCCAGAAGACGATCGAGGCAGCTAAATAAGGTAGCAAGGGAGCACCCACAACGAGTATCAGGAGCAGCTTCCAGTTTTCGGTGTAGAAGCGAGGCCAAGAGGCTTTCTGAATATCATGATGGAAGTCTCGCTCTGCAATTGCAAAGCACTGTTTCCGCATGTTCCCCGACACTGGGTCAACCTGTTGCGGCGACTTGCAAACCTCGTAACGAGCGAGAAAGTGGTCTGCCGCCACTTGCCTCAGCTTGTACGGAAGCCAAATCAGACACGCGAACGCCCACAGAGCGGTAGCGATGATAAACACACGACGGAATCCGCGCTTCAGATTCATCCCGAAACTTTTCCCGCAGAGTTGGCCATAAATGCAGGTCGCTACGACTTTAACCGTATCCAGGCTGCAGATTCCGCGATCAGTGAAGACTACACGAATTTCCCTCAATCACGGCGGGACACCAGAAGAAGAACCAAGCGACTATTAGGGAGGCGCTCGGCAGGCCGAGCGATTGTGCGTCGTGAGGCCGCTGCGCAGCGGTCGAAGCCCCCCATTAACCGTACATGATTCTTCCCGCGAATGCTCGGGGTAATACCCAATAGCGACGGATAGTCGTTTGGAGCAAACTACATACATTAATAAATCGGATCGATAGATAGATCGACTTCAACTGGGCCTCAACTGGGCAAGGGACGGCGCTCAACCGAGCATCGTCCCTTCGTTGTTTAGGCCATTGAACTGCTACTTCTATATGAAATCAGTTCTTATTGTCGACGACAGCCCGCTGGTACTCGGCTTTTTAAGGGAGGTATTGACGGAATCTGAATCGTCTGCGAGGAGGCGGCAAACGGACGCGAGGGAATTGTGAAGGGCCCAGGAACTCCGTCCCGACGTGATCATCCTCGATCTCGCAATGCCCGAAATGAACGGGCTTCAGACTGCTCGCGTGCTCAAGCGAATCATGCCCACGACACCGCTTTTGATGTTCACTTCGCACCTTGTCCCTAATCTTGAGGAGGAAGCGATTTCAGCTGGAATTCGCAGAGTAGTTTCCAAATCGGACGGTGCTCCTGCTGTTATGAGCGCAATTCGTAGTCTGTTAGCCGCGTAGAGAAGTTGGTGAAACGTAGTTTCCAGAGTCAAGTTCACACCGGGCTCCTCGCGGAGCGCGACGGGTCCCCCAGCTTCGCTGGGAGAGTCAAAATCACGCCAAATGGGAGACTCTTCGCGGGCGCTGTCTGACGTCGATCGTCAAGGCCTTTCGCTGCGACCGCGACCCCGCTCGGGACAACCGCAATATTTATTGCCCGTGGATACTGGCCTTTTTCTTCAATAGCGGGCGCTGTGTCGAATGTGACAAGATCCGTCAGGTTTTGGCGGATCATCGCCATCTTCTCTCGCCGCATTGCCAGGCCACATGCAAAACCTTCAATTCACAAGCTCAGCCAAGGAAATAAAGCGATCAGCCTAACTGTCCCACCCACGGTTCACAGGGGCGGCCACACTTCCTGTGTTTTTCACGGGTGCTGGCGGTTCGCGTCCGCCTCTAGTGGTCACGAAAATCCTCTACCCATACAGCCGCGTTGCAGCCTTTCGACATCTCAGTCTCGGCAAAGGCTCACCTTGAGAGGAGAATTATGAAAATCAAATGGCTTTTGTGTGTAGTTCTGGCTGGCTGCACGTTTGGACTTGCTAAGGATAAGGCAGATGTTCGGGATGTGACCGGCTGTTTGTCAAAAGGCGACGACGCAAAGGAATTTCTGCTCACCGGAACCGATGGAAGCACCTGGGAGGTGCGGAGCAGCAAAGTCGCTCTCGCCGAACATGTGGGTCATACAGTAACGGCGACTGGCGTTGTGTCCAATGCCACCGCGCATAACATGAAGGAAGACGCAAAGGATGCTGCAAAGGACAGCGGCATGAAGAAAACCAACGACGAGCACGGACATCTGACCGTCACGCAAGTGAAGATGGTAAGCGAGTCGTGTCATTAACCATCAGCACTCGGGGTCAACGAGGGCCGGAGAAATCCGGCCTTCGTCTTCTGTGTAAATCTGGGATAAACAAAAATATCGAACCTTAGGATGTCGGACATGCTCGGCCGGCGTTTAGACTGCCCGAACATTCTCAGCTTGCCAGCCCTTGGACCCTTGGTTAGGTCGAACCGCACGGTTTGCCCTTCTTGCAGAACCTTGCGAAAACGCCGCCTGCCTGAATAGCGGAGGAAATGCGGACACATCTTCCCCAGATCGGCTGATCGACCGAGGGGTCGAAGTAGCTGTCCGACGAGGTGCAGCGGGCATTGAGGCCAGGTCGTGTTGTCCTTTGGCAAGGGGCACTTTTTTAGACCACCTGACAACGAGCTACTTGGCTAATGGGCACGCCTCCATGGATGAGTCTTGCCCGCTTGCTCTGCGCGAACAATAACGGCGACCCACCTTTTCTAGCAGAGCCGGCATCTGAACCCCGAGCACTCCAAAATGGCAAAGCGAGAGTCAATAACGAAAAAGGACAGGCCTTTCAAACGTTCGCGACCAGGGTTCCTGTTGGGCGGGGTCGAAATGGTCGTTTCTCGGGCAATAGTCATCATCATTGGGTGGGCCATTCTAGGGCCTTACTTCCACTACTAGGACAGATGGCAACTGTATGGTCGTAAACTGCCACCACCATCGTGACTTTTCTAATGGTATTCCTGATTCAGAACTCGCAGAATCGGGAGGCCTGCGCCATCCGCCTCAAACTGGACGAAATCATCCGGTCCATTCAACTAGCCCACAATGAAATGATTAACATCGAAAAGCTTTCTGACACGGAACTTCAGGCATTGTCGAACAAATTCGAGGTGTTCCGCGCTGAGTACAAGCTCGAACGCCAGACTCCGAGGCCTGCCCGACTCTCGAATCGAAAACATTTCGGCGACCGCACTAGGCTACTCATTAGGAAGCAGAGGCATCTGACGCCCAGTACGGAAATTGTTTTTATTTGGAGGAATAATGGCTGATCAAGGATTGAAAGAACTTTATATTGACGAACTGAAAGACCTTTACAACGCTGAAAACCAGCTGGTCAAGGCGCTGCCGAAGATGGCTAAGGCCGCCTCGTCCGACAAGTTACAGCAGGGATTTGAAGAACATCTCGAACAAACCAAGAATCATGTTCAGCGGCTGGAGAAGATTTTCCAGACTCTCGGCGAGAGCCCTAAGGGCAAGAAGTGCAAGGGAATGGAAGGGCTGATCGAGGAGGGCTCTGAAGTGATGGAAGAAGACTACGAAGGTAGTGTGATGGACGCTGCCCTGATCGGTGCTGCGCAACGTGTCGAGCACTATGAAATCGCCGGATACGGCACGGTGCGCACCATGGCTGAGACGTTAGGCGAGTCCGATCATGTCTCGCTCCTGGAAGAAACACTTCAGGAAGAGAAAGAGACCGATGAGAAGCTCACCGAGCTCGCCTCGCGGATCAACACCGAGGCAAGTGCAGAAGAACAGTTGGATACCCAGGACAAAAAGAAGGCCAGGCGAGTTGCATAAGGTCAAATGAGGGTCTGAAGAAGCGTCTTGGCGGCTCGGTGCCAGGGCGCTTTTATTTTGGGAATTGTAAAAGCGCCCTTACTCAATCACCGAAGTCAACAATACCAACGCGCTGTAGGGCCAATATTCCCCGAACGAGTTTGGCATCCCTAAATAGTCCTCCATCGATCCGTCGAGCACAACTGGCGGCGACAGTTGCGGCGATACATCAGAGCGGTCCACTTTTATGGTAGTCGCCGCTTCTGAGTGCAGAGATAGTGCAGATCAAAATCATCGGCATCTTTGCTGACCTTTGAACGGGCTTTTTAACACACGAGTTTGTCACGTGCTCGTCCCTGCAAGTTTCGCGGAAAGACTGGCCACAGCACCACGCACCGGACAATCTACATCGTTTGAATAATTTTCTATTTCACGGAAATGATTTCCATGTGCCCGTGGTTTGCCCGCTCGTTCTGGCATTTTCATTCTTCACCAGCTCCGGTTTCTTTCCGTCGGGGGGCGTTTCACCCATATGCGCGCTAACCACTTGCTCCAATTGGGTCATCAGGCCTCGCAGGGTCCTATCGCCAGCGTCCAGCCTGTTTCGCAGCTCGCCGCCAACCGACATGGCTTCCTGATATGCAGTCCGAGCCTCAGTCAAGAGATGCACATGCTCCATGAAAGCTTCGGCAGACTTAGTGAACTCGTTCATTGCCTCGGCGTACATCGCCCAGCTTGGCGTCGGCCGGGTACCATCCTCCCTTTTCCACATCGGTTCATTCATTGGGGTCCTCCAGGCCTATCGCTTCTGTGTAACCGGAAACAGGCTACAAAATCACTAGAGCCTGGAAGCATAACCGAAGGAGCGGAATTATCTATGAAAGTCAATTGACGCTGTTTACTCTGTTGATTACCCTGGCTGAGCCGCTTGGAGAAGCCGGCAGTTAGATTTAGATATTGATATTTTAGAGGTCAAGGCGAACGGAAGCCACTGTTGTGGGGCTGCCTATGTGGAACGTAGTTCTTAATGGCGGTCGCATTGTTAACTCTCTTATTCGGAAGTACATGAAGCGACGCCCAACTTACAATTGAACTTTTCTCCATATTCCTTGGAAAGCAGCGTGAAGGGAGGCTGATCAGCATCTAAAGCTCCACCAACGACAAGGGGCCGCGCGAATCTTCTGGTTGATTGAGCGATGCCAATCCCTTCCGAAAATCCGTGAATGATTCGAAAGGGCGGCCGTCGTGGAGATTCAGCTCGCAACCGCTATGGTTTGGGTCAGGGCGGCTGCCAGGACGAGAATCAGAGCCATGAATAGCAGCACGCCGCTACTTACCACTAGAGTTTTGCTTAACAAGTCCGACTTCATCAGGTCACCCGGGTGCATACCGGCCCCCTCCTAGCTTGAAAGCAGTTTCCTGGCGGACAACTCTCGAGACGCAACGTTAAGCGATGCCTCTCCGAGGCCACAATGCCGTCGAGTCTGTAGTTCTCTCAGGGACTATCTGTAGCCGCATAAGCTGCTGATGCCGAATGCTTTGCGATCATCCTGGGCATTTCTGGATCTTTGTCGGTGCGATAGGCCGATGGCGATTGTTTGGCAGTGACCTTGAACTTGGTAGAATCAGGAATTGTTTATCGGATGGGGGTTGGCCTATGGCGACAGCCAGTTTGGTTTCTGCGCGAATCTCCAAGCACATCTTGGCGCCCTACGTTATTGCGTGCTTGGCCACGATTGCCGCTTTATTCATCCGTAGCGCGCTCAATCCGTTGCTCGGCGACTACGTTCCATACGTGACTCTCTTTCCTGCGCTTGCCTTCTGCGCTTGGTACTGCGGTGTCGGGCCCTCAATTCTGAGCGTGATTCTTTCTCTCTCCGGGGTGCACTATTGGGTGATCCCATCTGTCGCGCCACCTAGCCCCAATACCGCGCAGGCGATTGGTATGCTCGCGTTCCTGTTAGCTTCCGGAATCGTGATCTACATGGGAGAAGCGCGTCGCCGCCAAAACGAGAGAATGCGAAACGAACAACGCAGTTTGGAAGAACTGGTCCACGAGCGCACGGAGGCTCTAGACAGTGCTAATAAAAATCTGCACGCGCTCTCTGCACGCCTGTTGCAATTGCAAGACGAAGAGAGACGGCGCTTCGCCCGCGAATTACACGACAGTGTTGGGCAGTCGTTGGCGGGGCTGATGCTAAATCTGTCTGCCGTGAGAACTGACATCGAGCGACTAGCCAAGACAACCACCACCCTGAGCGAGAGCGAGGCCATGGTGCAAGAAATGAGCAAGGAAGTGCGCACCATATCTTACCTGCTTCACCCTCCCATGCTGGATGAAGCGGGACTCGCTTCCGCTCTCCAGTGGTACGTTCAGGGATTTACACAGCGCAGCAAGATTCAAGTTGAGGTCGAGTTCCCCGATGATTTCGGGCGTCTCGCCCAGGAGTTGGAAACGGCTGTTTTTAGAGTGGTGCAAGAGTGCCTGACGAATATCCATCGCCATTCCGGGAGTCCAACCGCCAAGGTTAGCGTTGCTCGATTCAATGGCTTAGTTCTGGTTGAAGTGGCGGACAGAGGCAAGGGTATAGCGCCAGAGAAGCGACATGAGATGGAGACGTTTGGAACGCTCGGCGTTGGGCTCAGGGGTATGCGCGAGCGGATCCTGCAGCTGGGCGGCAGCATGGAGATCGATTCCAACCGCCCCGGAACGGTCGTGAGAGTGCAGGTACCCATGGCTCATGGAGCCGACAAAGCCGCAGCGTGAAATGCGATGGCGATCGCCGGCCCGCCTTGCCGCTCCTGCCCGAGTGGAGCGTACGGCGTTTTTCCTGGCACCCGGCGCTGGCCGGGCTCTTGCTGCAGCCTGACCGTATATGCGGGCGGCTCAGCTGGAAGCGATCCGAACGAAAGGCGGCCCAAAGCGCGTAGAACGCTCAGTGGGGGCAGCTATGACTGAAAGATGGGATCACAGCCTGGAAGCGCAGATCACATCGAAGATGCATGAGCTCATCCATTGCATGTGTGTGGTCAACTTCAAGAACGAGGGCGAACGCCGCGGGATGATCGGGCGGATCGAATCGCTCACTCTTGGGAAGGACTTCGCAGAGAGCTTCGAACGGAGTGTGTTTAAAGTGCATCTCACGTCGGGCGATGTCGTAATTGTTTCAGGCTCGGCTATTTCCGCAATTGAGTCCACGTCCGCAGGCAGTGATTCGACACACCCTACAAAGAAACCAGGCAGAAGGGTCAGGAAAGCCAGGACGAAAACGATCCCCGAGTTAATCGCGATGGAGCTGTCGAAGGACGCCGTCAAGGCTAGGACGCGGGGGGCAAAGAAGCGACCCGCTCAGGCACGCCGGGCAAGGGTAAAACACAAGAAGGTAAAGTGAGAAGAACAGCCACCAAGAAGGGCAGGTGGATACGAGAGCAATACGTCGAGTCTGGGCTGTTCCCGCACTTAATAATCGAATAGATGACGCGCTTTGGTAGGAGAAACGTCGTAAGGCTGTTTTCGCAGGTCAATAGCGGGTCACGAAAAGCGCGGGAAACCACGTAAACATTGAATAAAGTATGGTAGGCAGGGCTAGACTCGAACGAGCGACCTCTACCGTGTCAATTTTGAAGTCAGCAACCCAAAAACCTTTCCCTCTAGCTTTTCCGTGTTCAAAGAGCCGAAGAACACCCCTCAGAATTTCCGGAGTTTGATGGCGAATTGATGGCCAGTTCCTGTCTCTCGGTTGTCGGCGTGAGGCGACTTATCGCACGTAGTCGCCAGAAGCTCCGCGCGGTTGAATCACGATTGTGCGTTCTGCAGGATTCTGGCAATTGCGGTCATCGTGTTCCAATTACGCGTCGTTGCCGGGACGCCGAAGATCTTGTCGAGCTGGCCTAGGTAGCGGATCGTCTTCATTTCGCGCCGGTAGAGACCGAAAACGAACCGGTCTTTCATGGCAAGAATCTTCAAGGACCATTTGCCACGCGAAGGAAGACTGAGGGGTGTCGAAGGCAAAGGCTGCCCGCGTTTCGCCAAAATGCTCACAAACCGAACGATCTTTGGTCCCGTGGGATGACCCGCAAACGGATTCCCGGATGCCAGATTGAGGATATCGTTGCCCTTGCAGATCGCCACTGCGGCCTCAAATGGCAACCGCCGCAGCAACTCTGCACGCAGTTTGGCTTGGCTGATGCGGTTCCGCACCACGAAAGTTCCGGCGGCGCCAACATTCACAACGTCGAAGTCACTCAGTTGATTTGCCACGAGGCTCGGCCGAAAAATTCTATGGCCCCCGACATTGACTCCCCTCAGAAAGACGACCAGCGCCATGAGACACTCTATTCTGACCAGTAGAGCTGGATTAGCGATAGCTAACTTTACCGTAGTCGGTGCGCCTTTGAGCGCGGACTTCATGTTCGAGTTCCATAGGTGTTGTTGACGGGGCGTTTACACCCACAGCCAGGTGGATGAGTGAGGCGATTTTGCGCCAATAAATCTTTTGAGATACCGCCAACCCACCGGCTTTCATCGACTTACGTTGCCTAACGCCATAGCATGCTTGCGCATGATCGGCCGCACCATCTCCCACTATCGAATTGTCGAAAAGCTGGGCGGTGGCGGCATGGGCGTGGTCTACAAGGCCGAGGATACCGAACTCGGTCGCTTTGTCGCCCTGAAATTCCTGCCTGACCATATTGAAAAGGATCCGCAAGCACTGGAACGCTTCCGCAGAGAGGCGCGGGCGGCGTCAGCACTGAACCATCCCAACATTTGTACCATCCACGAAATCGCAAGACACGAAGGCCAGTCGTTCATCGTGATGGAGTTCCTGGAAGGAATGACGCTGCAGTATCGCATCGCCGGAACGCCACTGCAGACCGGCAGCCTGCTGGCGCTCGGCATCGATTTTTCACCAGTGAGCCCAACTTTCGCCGTGCACCATTTTTCGGCATTTGACCCTCGAAGCCGTCGAAGCATAGCCTTTTTCTGACTAGGCAATTGCCAACAGGAGGAATGCTATGTTCGGTCGAGTCGTAGCCGTCAATACCAAAGAGGGAAAGGCAAGGCAGCTCGCCAGAACCATTCAGGAACAAATCCTGCCAATACTGCAAAGCCAACCCGGTTTCGTGGATGAGATTGTTCTCATATCCGATACCGATCCCGACCAAGTTCTGGCCCTGAGCTTTTGGGAAAGTCAGCAGGATGCTGAGCGATACACCCATGAACAGTATCCGAGGATCAATGAACTGATCTCCCACCTAGTGAGCAACGCTCCGGTATCGCGGACCTTCAAGGTCGATGCATTTTCCAGTCACAACGTCAGAGCAGGCAAAGCTGCATAGGTTCTGAAAGGGCATTGAGCTTCGAAAATTCGAACATCGGGGTGCCGATCCTTTGCACACGCGGGGAAGGCAACACCGGCAGAGGCGTTTCTCACGAGGCTCCGTTGCGCCCCGCGTAGTCGTAGACCCTAGGGACGCTGAGAGACTACATACGCGAGAAGCGGGAGACCTCCGCAATGCCTGATGTTTCGAGTAAGACAGGACGGTTCGGAACGGCCAAGCGTCATAACCAGGCGGCAATAAGTCATCAATACACTGGGTCTTGCAGACATCTGAGAGCTCCTGATTGGATTGACGGCTTAGCGCAGCATGGCGCGACCCTCGCAGGGTCGCAAAGACCGCTATTCACCAGATCCCGTTTCTTGACCATGCGGCTCAGTGCCAGGGAAATCGCCTTCTCGAAACTAACTCCGGGTTGTCCGTCGTCCGCCCAGTCTTTTCCCTTTCCGGCCAACCGAGTGTCACTACCTTTTAGAGTGCCATCAAAGTTGACGAACGGTCGAGCGGACCACAAATTCGGTGGGAAGAATCCGCTGGCTGAAGGCCATCTGAGGATGGTGCAATCGTTCAAGAAGCATCTTCATGCAAGTCTTGCCAATCTCTTCCTTATCGACACGGATAGTTGAAAGCGGCGGGTCCATAAGTACAGCTTCTTCGCGGTCGTCAAAGCCGACCAGGCTGATATCGTCCGGCACCTTCACTCCGTGGCGGCATAGCGACCGCCAGATGCCGTAGGCAATTTCGTCGTTGCCGGCGACGATCGCGGTGGGGCGCGATTTCTGAGACAACATTGCCGGCACGCTATCCTGGCCAAAATCCACGAAACTCTGAGGACCCTTGGCGGTGGCACAAACCGGTTTCAGATCACTTTCTTGCATTCCTTGAGAGTAGCCGTCGAACCGCCGGTGAATCCACGGATAGGTGATGTCTCCGCAGAAGACGATCCGGCGGTGACCCTTCTGGATAAGGTGTTGAGTGGCTCGAAGCGTTCCTTTGACGTCATCAAAGCCCACTTCGTCGAAACGATACTCCCCGTCCATTCCCACAACGTTGTTGCTGAAAGCGACGAAAGGCATGTGGATAGATTCGATTCTGCGCAGAAGATTTGGGTAAATAGTTCCTGCCAGGATCACTCCGTCGATCAACCCGTGTTCCAGCAGGACCGGAGGCAGGTTGATCCGCTCAGGAGGCAAACGGGAAGAATAATGGAGAGCCGCAAACAGGACGTGCTGCTTGACCGTGCTCGCATACGATTCGACGCCTTGCAGGATACGGGCGTGGAAGGGATGGAGGAAATCACGGTTGCTTAAAAGAAAACAAACCATTTCTGAGCGTTGCCTCAGAACCCGCCGAGCAAGAGCATTGGGCCGAAATCCCAGACGCTTAATGGCGGCGAGCGCTCGCGCACGCATTTCTCCGCTCACCTGCGGGCTGGAATTCAGCACGCGCGAGATCGTTCCCACGCCTACACCGGCCACTCGCGCCACATCGCGAATGGTTACCCGGCCTGGAACTACTTCCATGCCTTTTCGTCCTCTTCTTATCTTTCCACCTCTCATGAAATTTCGACCCGGCCTCGATCAGGATGTGGTTTCAGAGTGTAACACCTGCACCGGCGAGCCACCAGTCCGTGAGCCCTTGGTCACTCGAACGCCGGAATCATACTTGATTCCTGTCGCGGGCACCCACTCCTTGGGCTTAAAGCTTCCATCCAGATAGAGAGCCGTTTACCGCACAGAATTGCTCGCCACTCTCGGCTAAGTGCCGCTTTTACTTAATGTTACTAGCTATCTCCGAGAAACATGAAACACACGACGCGGCTAAAACCCGAACTTCGATGGCTGGTAGAGCTGAGTACAGCGAAGTGCAACAGCTGGACTCTTCTTTCCTGGAAGTCAAGGAATGCTTGGATCGCGGGTCCACAGGAGAGGGCAGCGCAACGGAGTAGGCCGGTCTGAACTCCTACAAAAAATCGCTATTCCAAATCGAGGTTCTTTCTTGACAGATAGTTATGTATCCGGTTAGTTTCTGGAACTGGTTCCATGCCTTCGAGGTGAGAATGTCATGAAAAAACAACGTCTCGCGCCGTCTTCCGGCTGCACAGTCGCAAACGAGTCTTTTCCCCAACAGCACTGAAACCGGCGAGGCCCCACGCTGTGGCCGACTCGTCGCGCTAGGTCGCTCAAGCACGATCACGACAATCGGGCTCGCGCTCGTGCTATTTGTATTTTGCGGACGATTGGCGGGGCAAGCGGTGAATGCCACGTTGCTCGGAACGGTGAGTGATTCGAGCGGTGCCGTGGTTGTCGGGCGCGCGAGTCACGATAACGGAGATGAATACCGGTTTTCGGCGCAGCGCGGATACAAACGATAGCGGGAACTATGAATTTGCTCATCTGCCCCCTGGCCACTACGAAGTTGCCGTTGACCACGAGGGATTCAGGCGAGCGGTTCGGAGCGGCGTGGATGTCGTCGTGAACAGCGACGTCCGCGTCGATCTCGCGCTCCAGCCCGGCGCAGCAACCGAAACTGCGACGGTCAGCGCTGAGACTCCCATCCTGCAGACCGATCGCGCCGACACTGGGCGAAAAATCGAAGAAAGGCAGGTCGAGGATTTGCCGCTGGCCTACAACCGGAACTTTCAGGGACTGCTGAACCTGGTACCGGGGACTACACGAGCACATCGCGAGCACTCCTCGTTCTTCAACGCCCAGGACAGCCTGAGGACCGAAGTGAACGGGCAATCCGGGTTGGCCAACAATCTGCAATTCGAAGGAGTGGACGACAACGAACGCACCGGACTTTTACAAGTTTACATCCCGCCGATTGAAGCCATTCAGACGGTTGATGTGACCACGAGCAGTTACGACGCGGAGTTGGGGCGCGCGGACGGCGCGGTGACCAACGTGATACTCAAGACCGGAACCAACGAACTTTCACGGTGCCGCTTATGAAATTAATCGGATCAGCGCGCTGGCGGCGGTTCCGTACTTTCAGAACACAGCGGTCACGCCAAAGGCCAACAGCGTCTACAACTATTACGGAGCAAATATCGGCGGCCCGATCGTAAAGAACAAAACGTTTTTCTTTGCGGATATTCTGCGGGTCGATGACCATCAGGGGCAGTTTTTCCAGGGAACCGTGGCGCCGCTGGCCTTTCGCAACGGTGATTTCACCGGAACAACCGTTCCCATCTACGATCCGGCCACCGGCAATCCGGATGGAACCGGGCGAACCCAGCTTGCCTGCAGCAGTGCTTGCCCGGTGAATCCCGCAACCGGCGTTGCGTATCCCGCGGGAACTCTGAACACCATTGATACAACCCGCATCGACCCCGTTGTCTCGGCGATTCTGGCGAAGGTGCCGCTTCCCAATGTGCCGGGTCTTGGTCTGACGGCGATCAACAATTTTGCCGGCAACACAAAATTCGCCAAGGATTCCACGTCATTTGACGTGCGCGTCGATCACAACGACTCCAGCCAAAGCAATCGCCTCTCCGGACGGTTCAGTTTTCAGAATCAGAGTCTGCTGCAAACTCCGATTTACGGCCAGGTAGGCGGTCCTTCCAACGGAGCATTCTCCGGAACCGGAAAGCAACGAATCTGGAATACGGCGGCCAACTACGACCACGTTTTTTCGCCGCGGCTGATCACCGAAGTCCGGGTTGGGGTGAACCACTATCGCAACGTCTCCAATAACACGGACCGGGATACCACGGTCGCGAGTGAGTTGGGAGTGGACATTCCGGGGGCGAACCTGGGCGATCCGAATTCGAGCGGAATGCCCTGCATCAACGTTCCCGGCGCCGCAGGCTCGGGAACTATCGGCTGTCTGCTGGGCTATTCGGCCAGCTTGCCGTGGGTTCGCGGCGAAACCAATATTGATGCCGTAAATATCTGGACCATGACTCGCAGCAATCACACCTTTAAGTGGGGCGTCGATGTGCGACAGGGTGCGTGACGATCTGGCGCAATGGCAATCCCAGAATCCACGCGGAATATTCACTTTCAGCGATTCCGTTACCGCTTTGAAAGGCGGCCCGGCGACCAACGATCAGGTGAATGGATTTGCAGACCTTTTATTGGACATGCCCAATTTCGCGGGGCGCGACGTTCCCGTCAACTCCAAGACGTTTCGAGGAACTGAATTCTTCACCTACTTTCAGGATACCTGGCAGGTTACCCGGAAGCTGACTCTGAGTCCTGGCTGTGCGGTGGGAGTTTTATCCGCCCTTCACGCCAAACTCCCCCGGGCACTTTTCCAACTACGATCCGGTGGCCAATCAACTGGTGATAGCCGGGATCGGCGGAAACCCGCTGAACCTTGGGCGCAAGACCAACTTCAAGGATTTTGCTCCGCGTTTCGGCGTCGCCTATCGATTGACCGATCAGACTGTAGTGCGTGGCGGGTTCGCCATAGGCTATTCGCCTTTTCCTGACAACGACTATGCCTTCGATTTTCCTTTCCTGCAAAATAACGCATTCAGCGCGGCCAACTCGTTCTCCCAGGCGCAGGCGTCGGGGCAGGCGGTATCGATGCTCACCGGCTTTCCAGCACCGATTCTCGCCACGATCCCGTCGAATGGAATAATCCCGGTGACGGCCACAAAGATCGGCACGACCAGCCTTGTAAGCCAAGCCTACACCGCGGTGAATCTGAATTTTCGCGAGCCTTATGTGGAATCCTGGAACCTTGCCGTGCAGCGCGCCTTACCTTTTAAGTTTGTGCTGGACGCGGCTTACGTCGGCAATCACGGCGTGGATTTGCCGACCGTGTTCAACATCAATGCCGCGACGGTCGCTGGATCCGGTACAGCTGGCAGGCCCCTGGTGCAACGCTTTGGCGTCAATGGACCAACCGCTGACGTCGCTCTTAAATTTGTCGGAACGAGTTCGAACTATCACGCGCTTCAAGTAAAGCTCGACCGCAAATTGTCCGGCGGCTTCCTGATGACGACGGCTTACACCTACGGGAAAGCGCTCGGATACAAATCTGACGGTGGCGCTGTCACTATCAACAGCACGGTTGGCGCCCTTGCGGACTACATCGGTGGCGATATTCGACGGAACTACGCCCCTCTCGAGTACGACCGCCGGCACACGTTAGTCAACAGCATCATTTACGAACTGCCCTTTGGCAGAGGGAAGCGTCTTCTCAGCTCTGGTGTGGGCAGCCAGCTTTTAGGTGGCTGGCAAGTCAGCACCGTTCTCACCGTGATGTCAGGTCTCCCTCTCGTCTTCAGCGGGGGTGGAGCGCTAAACGCTCCGGGAAACCAACAAGTCCCCAACTTCAACGGAAACTTCAGAGTGTTGCACGGGATCGGTCCGGGTCACCCGTGGTTCGATACCAGTGCATTTGCGGCGGGGCCCGACAACGCGCTGGGAACTGCTTCGCGTATCTCATTCAGCGGCCCCAGTCTTCTGGATCTCGACACGTCCGTTTTCCGGAGGTTCGCAATTAAAGAACGCGTCGGTTTGGAGTTCCGCGCAGAAGCAATCAGCGTGACGAACACGCCGCAGTTCAGCAATCCGGTGACGAATGTCAACTCCAGCAGCTTTGGACTGGTGACCAGCACACGCACTGCTCCCTATGGCGGCAACCGCTCGGTGCAGTTTGGAGCGAAGCTCACATTCTAGCCAGCTGCGGGAATGTTACGGCCTCCTGGTCGCGTGCTGTTCCAGGTGGCAGCCTGTCTTGCTACCGCACTTGGGGCAGGCACTCGAGGATTGACAGTTCGGTGGCGGCAGTTCGGACCGAGCCTGAACTGTCCTCGGGCTTCCGCAGTGCCAAAACTGCGCAAAAAGAGACTCCGCTGTCCCAGGGCGCTTTCTCATAAAAGACAGATGATGACCGTCGGGGTGGACGGTCGTTTCGGATAGCACGAGGTCGAGTACACGATGGGACCCACAAGACGCAGGGTGCTCGCGGGCCTGACACTGGCAGGACTTGAAGCAGTGATAGCGCCACTGGCCGAGAAAGCCGTAGCCTCCCCGCTAAGTGCACATTTGGCGGCAGAAATGCGCGCAGGCAAATGTCCATTCAGGCTGGCGGTCATCAATGACGAGATCACGCAGGATTTCGAGAAGGCGTGTCAGATCGCGTCCGGCGATTTCGGGCTGTCTTGGATTGAGCTGCGCTCAATGTGGAACAAGAACGTAACCGAGCTCAACCCAAAACAAGTCGAAGATGCGCAAAAAATCCTCGAAGAACACAAACTGCGCGTTACGGATATCGCAAGCCCGCTGTTCAAGACTGATTGGCCTGGCGCTCCGCGATCGTCCAAGAGTGAGAGCCGCGACCAGTTCCGGGCGGACTTCGATGCAACCGCACAGGATAAACTGCTCGAGCGATGCGTCCTGCTTGCCAAGTCCTTCAAAACCGACCGGATTCGCTGTTTCGACTACTGGCGACTGGATGATCAGAAGCCGTACCGGGCGGCAATCAATGCCAAACTACAGCGGGCGGCGGAGCGCTGCGCCAAAGAGAACCTCATCCTTCTGCTGGAAAATGAGATGTCGTGCAACACAGCCACGGGAGAAGAGTCGGCTGCAGTGCTGAAGGCGATTCCTGACAGGAACTTTATGCTGAACTGGGATCCCGGCAATGCCGAAGCCATCGGAAGTACGCCGTATCCGGGCGGCTATCAACTGTTGCCCAAACAGCGCATTGGGCACTGCCACTGCAAGGACGTGGTGCGCAAGCCGGATGGTAAATACGAATGGGCTCCGGTAGGCGGCGGAGTCGTGGATTGGGTTGGACAACTTCAGGCTTTGACGCGCGATGGCTTCCACTACGGACTGAGCCTCGAAACCCATTGGCGCGGCGCGGGTACGCCGGAAGCGTCCACACGGGCCAGCATGGAGGGACTCAAGAAGACGCTTACCAAGGCTGGCATCTCCTGTTGATCTCAGGGTATCTTGTCAGCTGGTGACAGAGCGGCAATGGCCGCTACGAGGAAAATAATGGTTACACGACGTGAGTTTCTCGATGCACTGGCAGTTGGGGCGGCGGGTCTGGCGGTGGGAACGACGGCAAAAAGCTATGGCCAGATCCTCGGTTCCAACGATCGTCTCAACTTTGCGGTCATCGGTCTGAATGGGCGTGCCTATGCTCATCTATCAGCGCTCAAGGCGAACCGCAGCGCCGCCCGCATCTCCCATGTCTGCGATGTGGACAGCAATATACTCAAGAAGTTCGCCGATACGTACGCAGCGGGAGATGGGCGAGGCGCCTGTGTCGGACAAAGACTTTCGCCGGATTCTCGAGCAGAAGGATGTGGACGCCATCACCATTGCCACTCCCGACCATTGGCACACGCCGATGGCAATCGCGGGCTTGCAGGCTGGCAAGCACGTCTATGTGGAAAAGCCATGCAGCCACAATCCAGCCGAGGGAGAGATGCTGGTGCAGGCGCAGCAGAAGTACAAAAAGCTGGTGCAGATGGGCACACAGCAGCGCTCTTCACCGCACACCATCGAGATAATCGAAAAAATTAATCAAGGTATTATCGGCCGGCCGTACTTTGCCAAAGCCTGGTACAGCAATGTGAGGAAATCGATTGGCACTGGCAAAGAAGTGCCCGTTCCCGCAACAGCTTGATTGGGACCTGTGGCAAGGCCCGGCGCCGCGCCGCCCCTATACGGACAATGTGCAGCCCTACAACTGGCACTGGTTCAGAATCTATGGCACTGGAGAAACGCTTAACAACGGCACACATGAGGTGGATGTCTGCCGCTGGGCGCTGGGAGTCGACTATCCCAAGCGGGTTACTTCGTCAGGCGGCAGATATCACTTCAAGGACGACTGGCAGTTTTATGACACGCTGGTCACGAGTTTCGAGTACGAAGACAAGATGATTACCTGGGAAGGCAAGAGTTGCCAGGGAATGAAGTATTACGGCCGCGATCGTGGTTCGACAATCATGGGAACCACGGGCACCGTGCTGGTGGATCGCGATGGCTACGAGATCTACGACCTGAAAGGGAACAAGACAAGCGAATTCAAGACTGGCACTACAACCTCGTCGACTGACCTGCTCGGCGCCGATTCCATGACGGACGCACACTTCGCGAACTTCATCGCGGGAATCCGCAAAGGCGAGAAGCTCAACGCTCCGATTCCGGTGGGCAATGTCGCGGTGACGATGCTGCAGCTCTCCAACATCGCATGGGAAGTCAACCGGGAATTGCATCTCGACACGAAAGACGGCCGGATCCAGGGCGACCCGGAAGCCATGAAGATGTGGGGGCGCGAGTACGAGAAGGGCTGGGCGCCGCATATATAAGGAGAAAAGAAGCTCAGGATACTTTCGAGACAATCTGGCGCCCCTGGAGGAAAGCGAGTGACGACCGCTCATGACTAACCTGTTTTCCCGTCGCGACTTCGTTCGCTCCGGTGCGCTCGTTACGGCAGCGTTCGCTGCCTCAAACGTTTTCGCGCCGGCTGAGGAAAGGCCATCGGTTGACGAAGCATCGCCCATTCGTCTGGGCCTGGCCAGCTACACATTCCGCAACTTCAGTCGCGCGCAGACGATCGTCTTCATGAAGCAACTCAATGTGTTCGCGCTGAATGCGAAGGACGTCAAAGATCATCTTCCGATGGATCCGCAGGCAGGAAGCGGCTGCCCTGGCGGACTATGCCGCGGCGGGCGTCAAGCTTCACGCTGCCGGAACCATCTATTTCACCAAAGATGAAGATGCCGACATCCGGGCCAAGTTCGAATACTGCAAGCGAGCGGGTATTGCCGTGATTGTCGCCGGCGATCCCACGCCGGAAACTCTGCCGCGAATCGAGAAGTTCGTGAAGGAATACGACATCCGCATCGCAATCCACAATCACGGGCCCGAGGATAAGTTGTGGCATTCGCCTTTGGATGTGTTGAAGGCGGTAAAGAATATGGATCCGCGCATCGGGTGCTGCATCGATGTCGGGCACACAGCTCGTGCCGGCACAGATGTGGTTCAGGCGATCCACGAAGCAGGCCCGCGATTGTTTAACGTACACATGAAGGACCTGACGAACTTCCAGAGCAAGGAGAGCCAGGTCGCGGTGGGAGACGGCATCATGCCGGTCCGGAAGATGTTTGAAGCTCTTATTGCGACAAAGTACAAGGGCTTCGTCGATCTGGAGTATGAGATTCATCCCGACGATCCGATGCCGGGGTAATCAGCAGCTTTGCTTACATGCGAGGCATCCTGGCAGGTCTGGGAGAGGCGTGCTGCAATGCCGCACAATTTGGCAGCTAGATCTCACTGGAGTGCCTCGCTTTGTCCCGCTGAACTTGCGTACAAAATGTAACCCACCAAAGGCGGTCAAGGCGAAGCTCACAAATACGTCATTAACACCAACAGTAGCTTTCGCAGCATCCCATAGAGCTCCTAGCGGATTCGTTGATGGCACCTGGGACGGCAACTGGTGGATGGCCCACCAGTGCCACCCATGAAGAAGTAGATATTGACCGTCACACTACCATGCGGAACGAAAGCAGGTTAATGAAACTGAAGCTACGGCGTGCGGTCCGTACTCACGGCGCTCGCGTTAGACCCACATTCATTGACGGAGTTTTTGGCGCAGCCTAGCATGGTCAGGGAGGTAGTGCTTCGTGATCGGTCAGATGCTCGGTCATTGCCGTGTCGTGGCAAAGATCGGGGAAGGAGGAATGGGGATTGTCTATCGCGCTTATGACGAAGTCTTGCACCGCGATGTGGCAGTGAAAGTCGTTAACAAGGATGCTTGTCTGGATTCGTCAGCCAGCCAACGGCTGCTCCAGGAGGCGCGCGCTTCTTCTTCTCTTTCTCATCCCAACATCTGCACCATTCACGAAGTCGGGGAGACGAACGGCGAGCTCTACATCGTCATGGAACTGGTCGAGGGGAAGTCTCTGCGCGCCATGAGCGGAGATGCTGGTCTCCCGTCGGAGTCGGTCCTGCGATATGGGGTTCAGATTGCCAGCGCTCTAGGCCGGGCTCATGACCGGGGCATCGTTCATCGAGATCTGAAGACGGCAAATATCGTCGTCGCTTTTGACGGTCTGGCTAAAGTCCTCGACTTCGGTTTAGCCAAACAGGTGGGTGGCAGCATATTCGAGGGCACTACCCGCTCCTTTGCCACCCTCGAGGACGCATCCAGCGTAAGCGGCACTTTGCCTTATATGGCGCCCGAAATCCTGCGGGGAGACGCGGCGGACTATCGGAGCGATTTATGGGCGCTTGGGGTAGTGCTCTATGAGGTGGCTTCCGGGCGCCTGCCCTTCGAAGGACGCACTGGCTTCGAAATCAGCTCGGCCATCATGCGCGAAATCCCGAACCCGCTGGGTCCTCCCGTCCCCCCCGGCCTATGGGCCATTATTCAACGCTGCCTCGCCAAGGAACCGATACAGCGTTATCAACGTGCGAGTGAAGTTCAGGCAGCTCTCGAAGCAGTCCAGTCGGCTGGAATCGTTTCCGCCAGTCCCGGAGCCGATCCGGGCGCACCCAGGACTACTGTTTTGCACAGTGTCCGGCACGCTCATGTCAGAAAGGGAGACTTTCTTTTGTTGCTGGGAACAACCAAGGGAGCATTCATCCTTCGCTCGAACGCGCAGCGGAGCCGGTGGGAGGTGGGCGGCCCCTATTTCCACGGGCACAGTGTTTACGCTATGGCCTACGACAACCGCGGAGGACAACACCGTATATGGGCTTCGACGGCGAGTTATTGGGGAACCCTCCTGCGATCGAGCGACGATTTCGGCAAGAGCTGGACCAATCCGCAGCAGGCCCCCATTCGGTTTCCCTCCGATACCGGCGTTTCCTTGAAGAACATCTGGCAGATCGCCGTGGGTCGGCCCGAAGAGCCGAACGTGCTCTATTGCGGCGTAGAGCCGGCCGCGCTTTTCGAAACCCGCGATGCCGGCGAAACCTGGTCTCTTTTGCGTGGGCTGTTCGATCATCCGCATCGTCCCCGCTGGATGCCGGGAAACGGCGGACTTGCTTTGCATACCATTCTGCTCGACCCCGCCGACAACCAGCGGATGTACGTAGCCATCTCAGCCGGCGGAGTTTACCGGACCAGCGATGGCGGCCGCACCTGGACCGCTCAAAACCAGGGAATCCGCGCCATGACCATGCCGGACAGATATCCTGAGTTCGGGCAATGCGTACACAAAATCGCAATGCATCCGGCTCGTCCCCAACGCCTCTTTCTGCAGAGTCATTGGGGACTGTACCGCTCCGATAACGGTGCCGAAAACTGGCTGGACATTGCCAATGGAGTGCCGTCGGATTTTGGTTTCGCAATGATCGCGCATCCGAGAAATCCGGACTGCGTGTTTGTCATTCCAGTTGAGTCCGATGAGTTTCGCTGCGCATGCGAGGGCCGACTGCGAGTCTATCGAACCCGCAACGGTGGCGCCTCATGGGAGCCTCTCATGCGCGGCTTGCCCCAAAAACGTGCCTATGAAACGGTTCTGCGTGATGGCATGACAGCGGATTCGTTCGATCCGGTGGGAATTTACTTTGGCACGCGGAGCGGGCAGCTCTTCGGTTCGCGTGATGAAGGAAAGACGTGGCAAAAAATACTCGAAGGGCTGCCGTCGGTGGTGTGCGTACGGAGTGCAATGGTCGAGGACGGCTCTGGCAGTTTACTGCCAACATTAGCTAAGGCCGCGCCCGCACCTTCACGTCAAACGAAATCGCTGTCGAAAAGCAAGACGCGTCGAACGAAGAGGTGATCCATGTCGGTCACTTTTCATATTCCAGGGGCCTTGCGCGAGTTTACCGCTGGAAACAGTACAGTCGAGATCGAACAGTCGCCCGCAACTTTGGCCGACGCGTTGTCGGCTCTCTGGACCCTCTATCCGGGCGTTCGCGATCGCATCGCAACCGAGCAGGGACAAGTGCGGGAACACATTAATATTTTCATCGGTGATGAACATATCCGATATACAGGTGGACTCGCGAGTCCAGTCTCCGCCGGAACTAAGATTTCGATCGTCCCCGCCGTTAGTGGTGGCTGAAAAAATTTCTGCGATGTGCAATCGAGCTGCCAGGCTTTGTGCGCGGCTCAACACTGCGAACAACCCGAAACACGTTGAAGCCGCCTTGTGCAAAAGCGCATGATTGCCCTCAATCTCGACCAGACTCCCCGGAATCGACCGCATCGGGAAGGTGAATGGTGTTCTTCTTACCCGAACTGGATGTGAGCGCGAAAGCGTGTTTCAGTAGAATAGAACGTCAGTCACCAAAGAGGTGGAAAGATGATGCAGCACGTCTTCGGCCTGGACATTCCGCAAACCCTAGACGAAGTTTGTGATCCGGCGAGATTGGCCCTGATCGTGTACGACATGCAAGTGGGGATTGTGAACCAAATCGAGAATGGTCGCCAGCTCACAGAGAAAGTCGTTCAAATTCTTGACGCCGCCCGCGCAGCGCGAATTCGGGTGATCTTCACGCGCCACATGTCACTCCCTAAAGAACTGATGGGGGTATCTCAGTTCCGCATGGCGATGGCTTGGCAGCGGGTGAAATCGGTGAACGAGGTCAAGCCCTGGTTCTTGCGGGACTCCCCGGGATTTCACCTAATTCCTGAAGTGAAGCCGCTCCCCAGCGAGGCGGTATTCGACAAGATCGCCATGTCGGCGTTCGAGGGCACGCCACTGGACATCGCATTGCGCGATTGTGGCATCGACTCATTTGCCATCGTAGGCATTGCCATGGAAATCGGCATTGAACCCACAGCGCGGCACGGTGCCGATCTGGGGTACATTCCAGTGGTTATAAAGGACGCCTGTGGTTTCGGCCACCGCGATGCGGCAGCACGCTCAATCGCCAGCCTCGAATTCGCGGGCGACTCCTTGCTCACAAACGTTGAAACAATCTGTGCTCAGTTTCACCGTATTCGCTCCCAGCAAGTAGTGGTTAAGGCGTGACCGAAATGATGTAAGCCTTCGGCTGCCCGTTCTTTTGCTCCAGGCAGAGATGCAGCCAAACCGCGAGGCCTGTTTCGTTTGCACGTTTCCAGGAGGAGTTGGGTAGTTGCCTCGAGGGTGGAAACCGCAGTCAGGCGGTTTTGTAGGCTTGGTTATTACCGAGAGTCAATAATCGGGCGGTGGTTGGTTAGCTGCGCCGACGGATGTGGGTGCAGTTCACTTCGACTTCCGGCGGGTCTCTGTTTTGCCACCACTGATCTGTTAATGAATTTTCTGGCGCCAGTTGCAGGGAAGGGCACTTTAGATTTGGCAATGGCAGCGGCGATCAGAACTTCGACTTCAGGACGAGCCAACGTTTCTGCCGATTCGACAGGGATAAAACGAGTCCGATTTCCTGAGCCGAGAAGAATCCTGACGAAGCACAGCCCTACGCCATTTGATCCCGCAGCGATGGAAATAATGGAATCGTAGAGTCTTTCGTTCGGACAAAAACCAACAATGGCTGCTCTCTCGAGGGAGGAGCAACCTATGGCAGGGAGACGGTCAGTCCATGTGTCTGCGACTGAAAGTGTGTCGACCAAAGCTAGTCGAAGGCCATGGTGCCCTTCTCGCCGAATCACGCGCTTCTTAGATAGTCCAAACTACCCGTACTTCGAATAGTAGAAGGACGCTGCTTCAGAGAGTTACGCAGCGCATGAAGGATCGACAGGGCATCATCTATACTCTCCTCCTCCTCAAATTTGTCTCCAGAGCTGTAGAACAACTCTCGCATGCGTATCACAAGCGCGGATTCCGCGTCAGTGATGCGTTCCGACAGTTTATCCATGTCGGATTCGTGAATCGCAGCCTGGTAAAGGTCTTTCCAAGATTGGGTATACAAACCCTTGCAAGTGGCTGTGTTCATAGTGGCGCTTCCTTGAATAACAACAGACGACACGCAGGAATCTGCTCCGTGCTTTGTCGCTGTGTGGTGTGATGCACCGGATCATGCCATTGAAGGCGGCGGATTATCCATACAGTATTTACTGTAGCGCGGCGAGTGAACTGGGCGCTGCCGGAACGGGCGGGCCTTCTGAGCCGTCACTTTATAGTTTATCGCTAACCAACACAATACGCTTCCCCAACGCTTGGCTGGCATTGGCAAGGCAGGGAAGCCTTCCACCCTTGGGACGTCTGGGGCTAGAACCCCGTCTGACCTGTTAACTCAGCATTCGCGGGGCTGGCGAGTGAAAAAGGACGGCACGGGGAGTCTTTGGGGAGATTTATGAAAGAGTGCCGTCCTTGGCAATCATTGATGCCACTCTACAATCTTCGCGCCCACGCTGCTATCGGGTGTTCACCTCAAATCGGCGAAGATTCTTCCGGATGCTATAAGATTGTCCGAACGGTCTTGACCTTCGATACCCCACGACTCTTTCTGGGTCTTTGAAGGACGGAAATCCCGCATACCCCACGGCGTTTTCGCCCGGCACACCACCTCGATGCTGTGTAACCATTTCTTCCACGGCGTGGCGTGCGCCAAGTTAAGAGCGCTCTCTAACGGGGATCAAACTTGTCAACCGTTCGTAAATCCATTCATCTTGATAGCACTCTGCCTCTGTGTGAGACTACATCTCCAATTTAGACCCTACGTCTGTCTTTCCGTCGCATGCGAGGAGTGCAGGGACCAGGCCGACACTAGCTATGGATCAATGAATGCGTTCGCAGTCTCCTCACAATTCGACACCTGGACAGGCAGTCCGAGTTTTGATCGCCGATCGAAACCGGATGAGCAACCAACTTCTGGCGGAGTCGCTTGGACGTGATCCTCGCTTTAAGATAGTAGCTCTTGCAACTCCCTTGGATATTCTCTCCATAGTCGCGACCCTCCAACCCAATGTGGCTTTGATCAGTGCAGATTTTGATGGAGGTCCAAAAAAGGGCCTTCAAGTTGCTAGAACTCTCAGTGGTCGCGGCCCCGGTCTCCGGGTTCTGATCTTGCTTGAAATGAACACACCGGAATCGGTCATCGGAGCTTTTCGCTGTGGCGCTTCCGGTGTGTTTTGCCGGAGCGAGTCGCTCTCGGAACTTACCAGTTGCCTGGATCGTGTCAGTCGGGGCGAAGTTTGGGCAAGCCCGGCGCATTCAGAGTTCTTGCTTGAAGCCCTCAGAAGCACCCCATCCTGCGAGGGCATCGAAGCCGGCAAAATCGACCAACTTTCCCGTCGGGAATTTCAGGTGGTCGAACACGCCGCACAGGGTGAAAGCAACAAACAGATCGCCGATCGGCTCGGGCTCAGCGAGCATACCGTCAAGAATTACCTGTTTCATGTCTTTGAGAAACTCGGTGTGTCGAACCGAATGGAACTGCTTTTTCTGTTATTCAAGTGCCATGTTCAGGCTGTGAGTCCAGGGGGACTGGAAAATGTTAGCAGTCAGCCCATCGGAGCCTATCTAAAGGCCGCCGAAGAGGGCGTCGTCGCAGCCCAATTCATTGTCGGATTGGGACATCTGGAAGGCTACGGCATAGAAAAAAATGAGCGCTCCGCATACTACTGGTTAAGGATGGCCGAAGAAAATTCTGCTGCGATCGAACAGCGAACCCATGCTCTTCTGGAAAAATTGCGAGGCACCCTGAAAGCCGACGACATCGACTCGGTCGAACGAACGGTCGCGATCTGGGTGCAAGAGAACAAGCTCCTCAGAAGCAAACGCCCTTGCGAATTCATCCGTACGACCACGGATCCAGGGCCATTGCAGGTGCTTCGGGAGTCTTCTCCGCGTGGCAAAGCCAAAGCTGCCTCGTAAGCAATCGCTGTGTGGGATCAGGCGCCGCAGTGCATCTAGGCCGACTTGCTTCGACGAGCCTCCGTAACTATTGACCACTGCGATATCAACCCCGTCTCCCTCAGTCTTGGCAATGAAAACGTCTGCTCTCATGAGGAATTCTCACGCGCTGTTACCCAGTTCTCTTCACTCTCTGCGAAAGAAATACGGTAAATACTGTATTGTGGTCGTTCGGTGGGAGCCTCTACTCCTTCCAAGGGCCGCCGAGTCGTGTCGGATCCTTTGCCACCGGTTGCACAATTTTCGGGCACTTGACTGGGCTCATGAGCCCACATAGTGTTGGAACCCGGCATCGAAGCCCGCACTCCTTAACCTTCAAGGAGAGTCCCCGAGCGTTCCATGGCCACGCCTGGCGCTGAATTCGTAACATTTGACCCAAAAGCCCAAGTATCGTCTAGCGGCAACACCGAAGCTGAGTTGCAAGAACTGGAAAAGGAAATCGCCCGCAGTCGCGATTGGCCAATAGACTCTCTGCTGAACCAAGTAGTTTCAGGGGTTAGCTCGATTACCCACGCCCACGGAGCGGCCATTGCGGTCTGCGATCAGTGGGGTGTCATCTGCCGGGCCAGTGTGGGCGAAGCTCCTGAAGTAGGTTCGCGACTGCGGCCTGACTCCGCGTTGACCCGAGAGTGCTTTGAGACCGGACAGGTAGTGGTTTGTGAAGACACCGAACGCGACTACCGGGTGCGCCGTTCGACCGCCGACAATTTGCGCCTGCGTTCCGCCGTGGTGGTACCTCTGCAGAACGGAGGCGCGGTTCTAGGAGTCATCGAGATCCTGTCGTCCCGCCCTTCGGGGTTCAGCACAACCCACATTGTTGGATTGCAGCGCATCGCACAACTGCTTGTGAGTATTTTGGCTCCCGTGCCGGTAGATACCGAAATAAAGGCAGATATGCTGGTGGTTACGCCCGCGCAGTCTGAAGAACTGCTGGGAGTCACTGTTGCGCCTCCGCTCACTATCTCCCCGCCTAAGGAACCGAAGTCAACAAAGCTGTTCTTGGTGACTGGTGCAGCCATCTTGCTGCTTTTGCTTTTGGTTTGGCTCGCCGTGCCTCACCGGCAGCAAGTGACACGACCTTCCTCCCGGATCCAACCGTCGGTTTCGTCACAGAGCCGTCCGGCGCAACCGCCAAGCATCCGCCCTGAGTCTACAAAAGCGCAAGCCCCAGGATCTGATGGTTCGCAGCCAGACTTTCCCGCTGCGTCATCATCGTCTCCTCCCGGTCCTTCTTTGAACCAGTCCACGGAACAAGGTTCTCCTGTGACGGAAAAACCACCGTTGACTAAGGGCGACGCTATTGAAGACGCTGCACGGGTCATTCACCCAGCTGTTCCCGCGATCGTGATTCAGGGAACTCCGCCTGGAACACAAATCTTCCTTGACGACCATTGGGTCGCGTCAACAAACCCGGCTGGTCAGGCCGGCGTTTCAACACTCGCTGCCGGCCAACATCACTTGCGACTCACCGTCAATGGCTATCGGGATTATGATCAGGAAGTTGACGTTCAGACCGGTAAAACCTCCACAATAAACGCTAAGCTCGATCCCCTTGAACTACCGACTTTGAGTGAATCTGCGAAGCCTCCGGTTCTTTCGGTCACAACTGCGATTCCTGCGCCGGTTATCCTGACGCGACCACACCCTCCCGATTTCGTGTTGGATCGCACCTTCAAAGCCCATAACGGATGGGTTACTGCGGTCGCTTTTAGTCCAGACGGCGCGACGGCTGGCTTCGGGAAGCTGGGATCGGACCGTTAAGTTCTGGGAAGTTTCGACCGGTGAACAGTTGGGCGCTGTTACCAACGACATGAAAGAGGTCCAGTCACTGGCGTTCAGTCGGGACGGACATTGGCTGGCAACAGAGAATTCCTCGGACATTACAAGCCTGCGCGACCCGTCGACCGGACAGGAGATTCGTACCCTTCGGAGCGACAAGCCTTTAGGCCCGCTGGGCAGCAACTGGGTATATTCGATCGCTTTCAGTCCCGACGGTCGGTGGCTGGCTTCCGCCCTCGACGATAAGACGGTCAGGCTCTGGGATGTAAACACCGGACGAAAGGTGCGCGATCTGACCGGTCTCCGCCGCGCCGTGGTCTACATTGCCTTCAGTCCAAATGGTCGGCTCCTGGCTACTGGCGACGACCAAAAAAACATCAGGATTTGGGACCCGGCTAGCGGGGAAGAAATATACAAGCTAAGTGGTCACAAAAAGCCGGTATACGCGGTGGCTTTCAGCCCAGATAGTCGCTGGCTGGCTTCTGCCAGTGCGGATAAGACCGTGAAGATATGGGACCTGGCCGTCGGTCACGAACTTCACACCTTGGCTGGACATGGAAACATGGTCACCAGCCTCGCCTTCAGCCCGGACGGTCGCTGGCTGGTTTCTGGCAGTTGGGATAAGACGATCAAGATTTGGGATGTAGAAGCGGGCCGCGAAGTACAGACTCTGGCCGGACATGAGCATCCTGTCTATTCCGTCGCGTTTGATTCTCGGGGCCAGTGGCTGGCCTCGGGCAGCGAAGACGGCACTATCAAGCTTTGGCGACTTAGCTAGCAACCGCAGATCAAAGTGGCCGCGGCGATGACAGTCTTTGGGAGTAGAAGTTATGAGCCATAACGGAAACAAAGTGGCCTCGGATGCGGCGACGATTCGGAGGCATGCTCGCCATCGTGCTGATGGTAATTGTGGGACAGCGCACCGCTTTCGCTCAAAGCCTTAATTGGGAGGGACAGACAGGTGTCTTCGTGACCCCGCTGGCCTATTCAGTTTCTACCGGCGACGCCCGCCTCAGCTTGCCGGTCGTTTCTTATCACTACCTCAACGCCGGACCCGTCCTGGGTAGCTTCCATCAGGTGTCCATTACTATGGGAGCGTTCAACCGTGTCGAGTTCGGCTACACCGGAAATCTCCATCAGGATGGAAGCACGGCTGGCCTGAGTGGCTCTGTGGAGCGGTGGTTTCAATGCCTTTCACGGAAAGGTGAATCTGCTCAGGGAGCGGCGCAGTGGACTGCCCGCTTTGTCGGTGGGCTTCGTCGCTCGCACCCAGGTTCGAAATGTGGGCGGCGTCATCCAGGGCCACGACACGAACAATCAGGATTTTTACGTCGTGGCCACCAAGACCATAACCCGCATTCGGAAGCTCCCGCTGGTGTTTAATGCTGGCTTTAAAGCCACCAATGCATCCCTTGCTTGGACTGGCGGGAAATGCTCCCGGCTATTCCGGTCGAGCATTTGGTGCCGCCGGCTTTGCGTTTAAAGGACCGGGCAGAAGCACGATCCTGCTTGGTTCCGAAGTGTTACAGGAACCTCGAAGCATTCAAGGTCTGCCCGGCGCAGTAATACCAACGACAATCACCTACGCGGTTCGCATCGTGCCCATCCGGTGCGTTGCCGATTCACGGTTGGGGTGTCGAGACACCCAAGCTCACCCTCGACTTTGGTCTGGCTCAGGCCGCGGGCAATATCGCGCCCGGCGTGGACCTCCAGGCACGTCACCAGTTCGCTTTTGGTATCTCTTACGGCTTTTAGTGGGTTTCTGCCTACTACTTGGTTAAGGCGAACCGAAGCCAGTTCCCGCGAGCTCGGACACCGGAGCCGTGCCCTTGTCGAGCAAGCTCCGCGGCGTCGTGCAGGCGAACGAAATTGCGGATGTCGAGCACCGCATTTCTATCCCAGTCAAAAACAACAAACAGCTCCAAAGCCGAAAGCGGAGACAATCTGTCAAGCCGCTTCCAACACCGACAAAATATTCCCCGCCGGATCCTTGAACCACGCGATCGTCGGCCCATTTCCGCGAGAAATCCCGCGCGCGTCCGTCTTCAAGTTGGGTTCATTATAGATTTCAAATCGCACGCCGCGTTGGCTCAGTTCATCTACAGCTTTCTCCACGCTGTCTACGGGAAAATTCAGGACGGTGAACGTGGCGGGCTGGTGGTTGGGTTTAGGGTACATCAGAGCTTTGGTGCCGCCGGAAAGGGGCACGACCAGGGTGCCTTCCGGCCCGCTGGAAAGTTCGAGTCCCAGCGTCTGGCCATAAAATTCCCGGGCCTTCTGAATATCGTTCACCGAAAAACTGCTGAATGCTTTCCTTATATTGAGCATGGATGTTCTCCTAAGGTTCTAGTGCGCTAACTTCGATGCGGAATCAGCCTTCGGGTGGCCTGACCGCTTTATCGACGACAACGGGTTTCCATACTGAGATTTGAACTCAGCGTTCTGCTGGTCAACTTCCACATTGCAAATCGGGCCTTCAGTTCATGATGGCCTCCTTTCATTTTCAGGCTTTTTCCTCTCAATTATTCTTCCTACATGGACGGCGACACTCTTATCTTTTCAACGTGTATCAGATGTTTCTCCCTGTCCAGGGTACCCGTTACCTCGACATCTTTTCCTTTAAAGTTCTTGATCTTCTTCTGACTGTCCAGCAGGTATTTCTCATTGCCGGATTTCAAGACGCAAGCATCTCCATTGGTGACAATTGTCCCCATGTAAACTTTTACGTCGGGCCTGTCTACCCGCGCTTTGGTTTCCGATGGCGGAAAGGTCGGCGGAGTAGCCGGGGCCGGGGTTGCCGGGGCGTGAGCCGTGGGATCCGTCGGTTGGGAAGGCTGACTCCCTTGCGCGAATAGATTGGGCTGTAAGCCTGATAGCAGAGCGAGAGTGCATAATGCGGCCGCATGCTTTTTCATGGTCTGTTCCTCCAGGAACGAGGCAGCGTGATCTGAAGATGCAAGAGTAGGCTGAGATGTTGGCCAAGAGATGTGCCCCTAGAACTACCGCCCCATAAGACTCTTGCTATCAGACGCAACGTGTTGAGCGAGGCAGCTGTCTTGCGGTGCATCGGCCTTGCAACATTTGTCAGCTCTGCGGAGAACATGGAGAATGGTTTAGACCGAATTAACCTATTTTCGAACTCCAGACAAGGACAAAGCGATGTCGTATCAACCCATCGAAAATTACGGAATCATCGGCAACATGCGCACGGTTGCCCTGGTAGGCATGAACGGTTCGATGGACTGGTACTGCCACCCACACTTTGACTCGCCGAGTATTTTCGGAGCGATCCTGGATGATGAAAAGGGAGGCCGGTTCCAAATTTCGGCCGACTCGGATGGCGTGCGGCATAAACAGTTTTATTGGCCGTCCACGAACGTTTTGGTGACGCGCTTCTTGCTGGCGGATGGAATCGCCGAACTGGAAGACTTCATGCCTGTCGGGTTACCTTCCGATTCGCCAGAGTATCGTCATATATACCGCCGCATTCGGTGCGTCAGGGGAAAAGTGCGTGTTTCGGTCTCTTGCCGGCCGGCCTTCGATTATGGACGACAGACACACGACACGCGCATCGAGGCTAACGGAGCGACATTCAAGTCGGGCAGCTTGACCTTAGCCCTTTCAACTGCCGTGCCGCTCAGGAATGACGGGCGGGGCGGGGTTTCTGCCGAGTTCGTTCTCTCGGAAGGAGAATCACAGGTCTTCATTCTCAAGGACGACTGTGTCGAGGGTACGCGTTTCCTCTCCACCCTCCGAAAACGACGCAGAGAAATTGCTGCACGGGACTGTCAAATTCTGGCAAAGTTGGCTCTCGGCTTGTACTTACCACGGCCGCTGGCGGGACCAGGTACAAAGATCAGCCTTGGCGCTAAAGCTCCTTACCTTTCGAACCTACCGGAGCGATCATTGCCGCGCCAACGACGAGTTTGCCTGAAGTCATCGGAGGAGCTCGCAATTGGGATTACCGCTACACCTGGATGCGCGATGCCGCCTTTACGGTTTACGCATTTCTGCGCATCGGCTTCAGAGACGAAGCAGCTGCCTTTCTGGGCTGGATCGAAGATTACGCGGCCAAGCACGCCCGTCCCACAGAAAGCGGCGCGGTGGTCTTTACAATTCAGGGAGACAATCAGCTTCCCGAGCAGATCCTGGATCACTGGGAAGGATATCGGGGCTCGGGGCCAATACGGATTGGCAATGCTGCCGTTTCGCAGTTCCAAGGGGACATCTACGGCGAGCTCATGGACGCGTTTTACCTGTCTAACAAGTATGTCAGGCTGACCTCCTACGACGTTTGGGTAAAGATCCGCAAGCGTCTGGACTGGATTTGCGACAATTGGCAGCTTCCGGATGCCGGTATTTGGGAAATGCGCAATCGGCAAGAACATTTCGTCTATTCAAAGGTCATGAACTGGGTAGCTCTGGATCGGGGCATCCGGCTCGCCGATAAGCGTGCCCTTCCCGCCGATCGGGTAAAGTGGCTGCGTGAACGGGACCGCATCTATGAAGAAGTCATGACCCAGGGCTGGAATGAAAAGCGCCATGCCTTTACCCAGTTTTATGGCAGTGACGATCTCGATGCATCGCTTCTGATAATGCCGTTAGTGTTCTTCATGGCTCCGACCGATCCGCGGATGCTCAGCACAATAAACGCCATCCTCAAGAATCCGCGGGATGGAGGCCTCGTCAGCGACAGCCTTGTATATCGTTATCCGCCTCAGCCCCGCATTGACGGACTCCCGGGCGAAGAAGGGACCTTCAACATGTGTTCTTTTTGGCTGGTAGAGGCGCTGACGCGCGCGGGTCAAGCAGACGCCGAAATGCTGGATCAAGCCAGGCTGCTGTTTGAACGGGTGCTGGGCTATGCCAACCATCTCGGGCTCTATGCAGAACAAACTGGGTCGCAGGGCGAGGCGCTCGGTAATTTCCCTCAAGCCTTTACACACTTAGCACTGATCAGCGCCGCGTTCAATCTGGACCGAATGTTGGGAAGCCAGGCTTGAACCATATGAAGCTGTAATTAGGCACCAGGAGAAGTTCACGCCGGATCTCAGGCAAGGATGCGCGATGAGGAGAACGGCTGAGCTAAGCAGTTGATCAGAGACGAAAATTCGCACCGATTGATGGCAGGCTGTTCCAAGATCACGCGCGGCACATTACGCCGTAAAGGGCTTGAGTCTCCTAGTGACACGGTCAACTGTTGTAGACAGGCGACTCCCCCCTATGAATCCTCGAGAGCCGCCCCCCGGGCAGCGTCCTACGGCGTCGTGAGTATAATGACGACAGCTACTGCCTGGACCATGTTGACAATCAGGCAACGCCAAGTTGTCGAATCTCGCCCTGTCTCCTTGCCGAAGGTGTCTTGCTGGAAAAGTAGCGAAAATCCTTGTGCCGAGTGCGTTCGACTCGATAGTCAATTCGCCATGAACCTGCCGCACGCGTTCGCGCATTCCTCTGATTCCGACGCCGGTCCCTTGGGACTGAACCTCAGCAAATCGTTCCTGCGACATTCCCGTGCCGTGATCCTGAACCTCCACATGGATCTTGTCCGCTTCGCGAACAACACGGATTAGCGCGGTTTTGCTTCCCGAATGACGATGGATGTTTGTTAAGCACTCTTGCACGAGACGAAATATGACGAGTTCCATCTCTGGAGAAAGTCTTTCGAAGTTTTCGGGGATTTTCAGGTCGATATTGAGTTCGCTGCGCTCCGCCAGACCTTGCACATACCAGCTGAAGCGCATACGAAAGTCCGCTCTCGTCTAGCATCGGTGGGTGCAAAAGATATGAGGTCGTGCGTATCTCTTGGGTCAAGTGCTGAACTAAATCTTGGGCATCTTTGACGTCTTTGGCAAGTTGCGCAGGATTGTGCTTCGCATCTTCTGCGAGTTGCGCAAGATTCATGCCCAGAGCAACCAAGGTCTGACCAGCACTGTCGTGCAGCTCACGTGCGATGTGTCGACGTTCCTCGTCCTGAATTAGCAGCAATCTTCCTGAAAGGTCTCGAAGCCGTTCCGATTGGTGGAGAATCTCTGCGTTTCGCCGCTGTAGTTCTTGAGTCCGAAACTGCACTTGGGTGTCGAGCGCATCGGCCAGTAGTCGAAACCGTGCTTCGCTCTCATGCAATGCCCGCTCAATCCGCTTACGTTGGGTGACATCACGTGCGATTTTCGAAGCACCGACGATTTTGCCTGTGGCGTCCCTAACGGGGGAAATTGTCAGTGATATGTCAAGCGCGGTGCCGTCCTTGCGCACACGGACAGTGTCGAAATGATCGATCCGTTCGCCTCGGCGAAGTCGCTCAAGGATGATTCGTTTCCTCGTCTCGGCGATTGGCCGGAATGATGAGTGAGATGTGCTGACCGATGGCTTCTTTAGCCGTGTAGCCAAAGAGTCGCTCCGCACCTGCGTTCCAGCTCGTGATGACACCGTCCAGACTCTTGCTGACGATGGCATCATCGGAGGAATCTACAATCGCAGCAAGCAAGCCGATCGCCTTGTCGGCTTTCAGACGCAACGAGGGCAACTCGTCCAAAAGTGATTGGCTGACGCTATCGGAACGGGCTTCCGGATCGTTAAGGATACAGTTCGCCAATGCTTCATGCGTCGCAAGAAGCTGTTTAATGTCATCCTCAAACTCGATTTCAGGATGGACCTTGGTCCAATAGTGCGCTGCCCTAACGAATGCCAAGAACAGCAGCAGATACTGAAGTCGCACTGTACCTAACAGTCGTGTCTAGTGCATCGAGGCAGGCGGAGGCATGCGGCGTCTGTAAGAAGACATGACCCGCGAGCGCAAAGATGGCCTCTTCCATCTGCGAGTCCGCAGCTCGGCATTTCAACCAGAGGCGCGGGACAGGTCGCGCAGAGTGAAAGGCGCAACTCTAGTTCGCGTCCGTGCGGAAATGGACGCTGGAGCAACCCAACGACTTCTACAATGCTTTGAGCGCGGGCACGCTTGTCACCAGCAGGACGACCCAGTCCAATCAAGAAGCCTGTGTGACGGGCAATGCAATAGCGGACTGCGCAGAAGCGTGACAGATGGACGAAGAGGCGTTCCTTAAAAAGGGACGGCAGAGGATTGTCGAGGTAGGCGGCTTGGGCAAATCCCCACAGTTTCTCAGTGATCTCGGGAGTTTCGGGCGCGAGGCGGAAAAAATTTGGCAGCACTCCGAATCGTTCGCCGACGCGCTTTTCCAACTCCGGCACGGAACTACCCACCGATTCGGCATCGCTGGACGCCATGGCCAGCCTCACTCCGATTCAATCGCACCAACTACCGGGCAATTATACGATTATTTAGGCCCAATGCGGCCTCCGGTGCCGGATAGGGGCCGCTGGCTCGTGCAAATGCGTCACGACAAAGTGATATGTAGGTGGTAAAGACGATTACACAATCCGGTAGTGGCGGGGTTGGGATACAGGATTCAACCGATGGACTCATCCGAGACCTGAGCGTTAAAAAAGTACATCTCCGCAACCCGACAAAAGGTCGCCCACCCGCACGTGGCGACCTTTTCCTTTTCTAAAAATGGCTAGATGTGGCCAACGAGGAGCCTCAATTCGACGGAAGAGTCTGAATCGCTAGAAGTGCTCCGAGAAGAGACCGTGCGACCGCGCACGGCAGGTACTGAACTTTCGAGTTTTTCACAGTTTTTTCTGAAAAAATGTCGATTTCGGCCGGGCCCCGTCGTCTATAGGTAAAGGGCTGTCCGGAAGTGTGTACCAAGCAGTTTTGGACAAGCCCTGAGTGCCAATTCATAAACTAGCAACAACAAATCTCAAAAGGAGATAAATAGACATGAGTGCAAAGCCGACGTACGAACAAGCGCAACTACATCTTCAAGTTTACGATCAGCGCCGCGAGGCCAAGCTGCGCCAGGCCCGTGACTGGTTTTTTAAAAACTATCATGTGACAAGCCTTGACGACGCTATGCGGATTGCTCCTATGGGGTCGGAAACAGGCGCGTTCGCAAGCATGGTCATCAGTTATTGGGAACAAGCGTGTGCTCTGCTCAACTATGGTCTGCTCCATGAGGATCTGTTCTTCGAAACCAGCGGAGAGTTTTTCGGTGTCTGGGAGATGGTCAAATCGGTCGTCCCCGCATTCCGAGAGCGTTTCGTCGCCAAGACGTTCTGCGCCAACCTAGAAAAAGCTGCGCAGCGTTATGAGAAATGGATCGAAGCCCGCTCGCCAGGCCACATCGCGGCCATGCGCGAGTTCATGCAACAGATGCGCGCCCAATTGGCGAAAGCGGCTTAACCTTCGAACGGGGTTGCCCCGTCCTGGTCTCTCCCTCCGTTTGAGAGACAGGGCGGGGAGTTTGTGAACTCACCCTCCGCCCTTCCTTGTGAATAAATAGGGAATGAACTAGCAATCGAAGGTAGGCAATCTCAAGGTGCCGTTTGTTATCGCGAAAGCTCGCAAATCCAATTTACTTCCCAGGTCTTCCCGCCATCAGCCGAGAACGACTGCTCCATGCGCGCTGAGTCGGGAGAGATGTTGAGCCAGACGTAACGCACCAGAATGGCTCGGCCTTTGAAGTCTTCCTGATCGAAAAACTCGCCGCGATTGCCGGTAAACTGACCCACCACGGGAGGCAAGCCAAGAGTCCCGTTATCCACGTCGACCAGATAGATACTCCACTGACGCGATGTGGGGTTGTAGAGTCGGAGCGTCTGCGCCTTAATGCGGAGTTTCTTGTCGGTGCTAGTGACATCGAATTCTTCGAAGTTCGCATTGCTGTCGAGGAGTTTCTTGTGGTTCGAGATACCGTCGTACTCGATCCAGATTTTGGAGTTGTTGAGGCGATCCGGGAGGCGGCGGACGTGAGCTTTCCAGTTGGCGATGAGGAAGTCAAAGTCGTGAGAACCATCACGTTGGGGAAGATTTGCGGGATCCGAGGTGGTTTGAGCGTGAAATGGAGCCGGGAGTATTGCGATGAGAAGGAGTAGTGGCAGGTACACGAGCTTGCTGCTTTTCATAACCATTCATCCCTTCGACGTGATGATCGCTGCGCAACGCAACAGATGGCCGGAATCGATGTCTTAGCTCGGGCTCCGATCTTCGTCGTTGAAGCCACCCTTGATGGCATCGAGCGTTTGATGGCCGGGCAGGCAAAATTTAAACCCTTATCGAGCCACGGAAAGCCCTAGCGGCATAGTACGATTCCGCACCGTTGTGATATACGAAAACAGTGTCGTAGCGGCGATCACAAAAGAGGGCGCCGCCGAGTTTTCTGATGTCAGAAGGGGTTTTCACCCAGCTCGACGTTTTCGTATCGAAAGTTCCAAGTTTTTGCAACTCTCGATATTGTTCTTCCGTTAAAAGCTCAATGCTCATGGCAGCTGCCATACCAACAGCGTTGTCTTCTGGTTTATGTTCTTTCCTTGACTCAAGCGCTTCACGGTCGTAGCAAACACTTCTGCGGCCTTTAGGGCTCTCGGCTGAACAATCATAAAAAATGTATTCGCCCGTCTTTTTATCATGACCAACAACGTCCGGTTCACCGCCAGTTCTTTCCATTTCATTGAGTGACCACAGTTTTTCAGTATTAGCTTCCAGCTTTGCTCGAATTTTCTCCCATGCAAGACCGTTGTGGCGGTTCATGTTTTTCTCAAAACGGGCTTTCAATGCTCTGAGTAGTTCTTCACGCTTTTCGGGTGACAATTCCTTTTTACTGCTATTAATGTTTCGCGCTCTTGTTGTTCTCATAGTGGTCGCTTTTTGCGTTTCTCATGTGTTACTCCGCACTGCTTCGCCGCATGTTTTTTTCGGCTTGTCTTTGCGTTCTTATCCATTCGCAGTTTCCACGCCGTTCGGAGTGCACCCGTCAGTACATCCTGGCTCGCCGCCGCCAGGCGAATGTGCGTGTGTCCCATCTTTCCCCAGCCACCAGGAATCGGCAGGAAAATCTCGGGCGCCTCCTCCACAAACTCCGCCTGCTGCTCCAGCGTAAGCATCAGATTTCCGTACCCCCCGGCTTGCGAGGCCAGCGAAGCGAATTTCCTGCCTCCTACACGAAAAGCCGGCAGTCCTGCGTGGGAGTACTCCTCCACCCCCTCCAGGCTTAGTGCAATTCTGCGAAAGTCTGCTGCGATCATCGGGTGACTCCGTAGATTCCGGAGTATCTGACCATCATCGGACGGCATATGTCTACTGTTCCAAGCCTAATCATGGGCAAGGCTTCTGTTAGGGCTTTGGGGAAGAGGTTTTTGCGAAGAGTTACCGACCATCCGGGATTCAGGAATTGTAGTCTTGAACTTTCGCGGACCGCATTACCGCATTAGCGCCGCGAGTCCGGGGGAACCAGGTTGTTCGCACGATAGTAGACCACCAGCTGGCCATAGTGCTCGCCGCTGTGCTCGATGGCGGACGTCCAGATGGAGGAGTTGTGGGCCAGCCGGTTCCCAAAAAATCTTGACGTATTGTCCAGCCCCGCATCGCCCTGCTGTTGAATCACTTGCGCTCCGTCCGCGACGGCCTCCTGCACGAACTTCACCACGTCGGCCTTGGTCTTGAAAGCCTCGCGCGAAGGATTGTCACCCTCCCCAAAGTCAGGCCCGACGTTTGATCCAGAAACCCTGCGTATCAGAACGAAATCCAGTGCGGCGGCGTGGAGAAGATTCTGGGCGAAGGTGCGCTGGTCCTTCTGCACCTTGAAGTTGTATTTGTCTTCGGGAAAATCCTTCGCCATCGCGACGAGTTTGTTCCCAATGTCGTTCCACCTGTCCAACATCTCATCGGATCGAGAGCGCGCCGGACTGGGAGCTTGATTCTGCGTTTGCGCCTGACTGTGAAGGCTCATTCCGACGGCAGCAAGCAGAGTAGCCGCAACTAGCGCAAGCGAAGACCGTTTCATTGTAGATTGCTCCGTGTTTTGATTCGCTTTCAAATTCCGTCGGGGGGTTAGACGTAGCGCTACTCCCAAAGTTTGAGCAAATTTCGGATCAAAGGGCGAAAAACTGCATCTGACAAGATTGATCCAATATCTGGATGGCGCCCGAGTGACGGGCACCATAGGTAGGGTCTGGAGGTTCGGCTATATCCGCTGCCTGGTAACCGCCCAAATATTACGGCAAGTGGAAGCGGTCCCGGTTTGGGCACTTAACGCCCCAATATGCGTGGGTCGGGTGATTCGTCCTCTTTACATTTTCTGCTCAGACACGTCTGCGCGTACGTCGATTGATGAGCATGCCGCCTAAGCTAAAACCGAATACTGCTCCAAAGAGCGCTGCGGTGAGAAGGATGCCGGGCGAGGAACCAGGGATGGTACGGGAGAAGAGGGCCGATGTGTAGGCCAGTGACAGAGTCCAAAAGGCTAGCCGGATGTACATGGGGGACGCCTCCCTGAGATATTCTGCCACGAACGGTCCTCATGTTGTAAGACCTTTAGTCCCTGAATAATGAAGGATTTAGAGTCCCCCATGGCGGTCGTCTGTTGCTTTGCATGTAGATCACAACCCTGTATCTACAATTTTCATCTCGACCTCCTTCGTCCCGAGCCTTTTTGGTTGGACACCGCAAGGTCTACTCGGTCCGTTGGTCGACCTCATTATGACATCAGTTACCCCGTAATGCAGCAACGGCGGTCGAGAGCCGGGATGCTCGCTCTATTGTGACTGCCTTCGCATGGACTGCACGCAGCGATCTTCTATGTACTCCCGTGCCTCGAAAAACCGCAGGTTTCCCATAACCGCGGCAAGTACTACCTGTCACTAGCAGGTCATCTAGCATTGGGTAGCAGGCCCTTTTCCACGAGCACCGGCGGACGGCGGTGCCGGGTGGCCTGCTCATAGGCATACGCCCAACTGAGTAAGTCGCCGTCTTTCCACGGCCGGGCCGACAGCTCCAGTCCGAATGGGAGACCATCAGAGTAGAACCCGCCTGGTACGACTACCGCGGGGACACCGATCATGTTCACCCATCCAGTGTCGCTGTGTGGACCTTCACTGATCCTCCCTTCCTGCGGCATGGTTTCATCGGGCGGGGGCATCTGTATCGCCGGGTAGACAAACCCGTCGAGGTGCAGCCGGTCCAGCATTTCGTTATAGGCGTCAAGTGCCCTTCGCCGGGGAGCAAGAACGTTTGCTTCGGCTTGCGGATCAGTCTCGAACACCGCTTGGATCAATGGCGGCCTATCCTTTCGGGTGGTTTCATCGATGCCTCCGATGATCGTGGCCGGTAATGGAGACCCAACCACCCTCTGGTATTCGTCGGCTGAGTGGTATTGCGCCGGACCGTACTCGGCCAGAAATTTTTCTGTTCCTTCGCGGACGTAAGGCGCGGTGCCAACGCGAGCGACGATGACCGCAAAGCTGTCGGGCAGGATTGAATCGTCGAAGATAACGGTGGCACCGGCGGAGCGCAGCCCTTCCAGCGCCTTCATGAAGGCCTCACGCGTGTCCCGGCGTAACGGAACGCGAGCAGCCGCCGTGTCCTCCGTGACCTCTTTCACCGACTCAGACGCGGGCATTCCCTGAAACGGAATCCCTGCCCCCTCAAGAATGAAAGCCGGAACGCCGAAGCGTTTTCCTTTGAGCGCGTCCGCTTTCAGATATTGCGTATAGGGACCGGGCTGGGCCTTTGCCGTGGAACCCACGGTGCGGGGATCCAAACCATCTTCTCCGGCCATGACGCCGAGTGCAATCGCAGCATCAGTAACGTCACGGGCGATTGGCCCAGTGTTGTCAAGCAACCAGTCGAGCGGCGCAATGCCAGCAATGCTCACCAGCCCACGCGTAGGAAAGACGCCGACGAGGGAGCTCGTAGCTACCGGCATCCGAATCGAGTTGCCCGTGTCGGTTCCATTGCCGAGCAATGCAAAATTCGAGGTGATGGCGGTGACCGTTCCGCCTGACGAACCACCGGGACTGAAGCGCACGTCATAGGCGTTTCCGGTGCGCCCGTAGGCTGTGCTGCGATTGGTATCGCTCGCTGCAAAATCCGGCATGTTGGTCTGCCCGAGGATGACGACTCCGGCCGCGCGCAGCTTTGCGACGATCGTTGCATCCTTTGGCGCGACCAGCTCGTGGCCCGGGATCATGTAGCCTTTCCACCCGTCCGTGGTGATCAGTCCCTCGATGCTGGTGTTTGCCTTGATAACAATCGGAACACCCCACAGGGGGCCGCGCACAAAACTGGTGCCACCGGCTTTTGCTTCCGCGTCCTCACGGGCAGCGGTGGCCAGGGCTCCGGCCGCGTCCAGGTTTTGCACCGCGCGATAGATCCCGTTGAATTTCTCGATGCGCGCGATGTACCAACGCACGACCTGGGTAACGGTGTATTTGTGCCTGCGGTACAACTGTTCCAGTTGGGGAACGGTCACCTCCAGCAGATCGCGATCCATCGCCTCTTGTGCAGCATTTCTCTCGGGGGAGGCAATTCCTGTCTGCGCGTATAAGCATCCAGTTTTGAGCAGGGTAAACACGACGAGGAGATAGCAAGAACTGACACGTATCTTCATGAGATCCTTCGGAGCGTTCTTTTGCCAGTATGGTGGCTAGCATCCGCTCGGGCTCGCACCGGGACCACTGTCTTCCTTGCCCTAGCGGATGAGGTTCCAGGGATAGATGCCGACATTGATTTTCATAATCATGTAGCTGAAGCCTCCGGTGTCAGGTTTGGGCTGATGCGGAGTGTCGGGGGGAATGAGTAGCCAGTCGCCTGCCTTTACGTTGAAGGTCTGCGCTCCGACCACCGGTTGTCCACGATATTCGCCCGGCACCGGGCCGTCCTTATCCATCAGGTTCTTCCGGTTCTCGATCTTCCCGCCCACGACCATCTGACCGGAGCCGCCGGTGAAAACATAGAAGTCGTAGGCGCCAGCGTGCTGCTCGGCGTCATCCCACACGCTGTTTACTTTGGTGAGACTGAGCACAGGCTGGTCGCGATGGACGCGGTAGAGCATGAACATGCTGAAATTGCGAGTGCTCACCGCCACGGGTCCTCCGCCAAAAGACTGGCTGCTTCCGCTGCCTGGCTGACTCAGCAATTTGGACGCTTTCTCCGCCATTTCGGTGTGTGCTTTCTTGATGTCGTCGATACTCCAATGCGCGATCGGCGGCGCGTCGGCCGCAAGCGGAGGATTTCCCGGATCGTTGAACCCGAATGGCATAACTTCAGCTTTGTTGCTCTGCGCGAGAGCGTTTTGAACCACCGACAAATTGTCAAAGTGACCGGTGAGGACTGGCTGCGAAGCCGGTCTTGTGGCATGGCCGGCGACGTATCCGATCATCGCGGCACAGATTACGATCAGGGGAAGCGTTCTTTTCATGGGTCACACCTCGATTGATGGAAATCGCGAATCCGAGACCTCTTTCCGGTGGTGACAATCAGATGGTCGCTGTCATTTCCCATCTGGTTTCGTCGCCTCGAAGCGGATCTCTCTCAGAAACTCCGTCTGGTGCTCGAGTTCCGTCTTACCCGTGGGAAATTTGTTGACCTTCAACACGTAAGCCAGAATGTCGGCCTTGTACTGCCGGCTCAGCCGCCCAGGCTTGTCTTGCGGCATGGTTCTACGAATTCTTTCGAACAGGTCGCCGAGCGTGAGGCCATTCCAATTGGCCAGGAAAGGCCCGCCCGAAAGCGGAGGTGTTTCTCCGGCTCCCTTCAGCGTATCGCCGTGGCACGACGCACAGCTTGCGCGATAGAGCGGCTCGCCACGCTGGGCTTGTTCTTCCGTATATACTCCGTCCCAAACCGAACGCGTATCCGAAGGGGGCTCCGGTTGCGGAGCTTGTGCACGAAGCGTTCGGTAGGATGCTCCGACCGCCAGTGCAACCAGGATCGCCACGGCCCCAACTTTCATCTTCATTCATCCTGGCTTCGGAGTTCTGGTTCTCTCACTGCGGTCATTGCTCCTCGGACGGAAGTGCGAACGCAACGTACTCGCCTGAGTAGTTGCCGCCGCTGACGGCAACCACGATGTATTGTTTGCCGTTCAGCATGTAAGTCATGGGCGACCCGCTCTCGGGCGCGGGCATGTAGATTGCGCCGACTTCTTTGCCGGTCTTCTTATCGTAGGCCCGCAGCATGGCGCCTCTGGGATGGTCCGGACCCGTGGTCACCATGCCGTCCCCGGCGATGACCAGCGTCTTGGTAACTAGCGTGCCGACGTTCCAAGTCTCTTGCCCGGTGCGTGGAATCTTGAGTCCCTTTAGCGCTGGATGATTGCGGATCAAGTCTGGCGTTTCGCCATGCGCGATTTGCCAAACTATTTCGCCGGTGTCCAGGTTGATCGCCGAGATCGTTCCATACGGCGGTTTGATCAACGGCAGGCCATCCACATTCAAAACAGCCCACTCGTCGCTGCTCCCAGCCGGTTTCTTGACGGGCTTCAGGGCATCGGCGCTGGAGTCGGTGCCCGCCGCGTTGATCATTCGCACTTCTTTCCCTGCTGTGCCGTAAACATAATTCATGTCCGAGAGCTCTTTCGGAGGAGGCACGAGTCCGATGGGCTCAAGGCAGGCATTGCATGCGAAGGCATACAGGACGTGCGTCTCGGGATCATAAGACCCGCCCGGCCAGTTCGTCCCCCCGTCCGCCGTTCCCAGTGTGAGCGTGCCCAGCGGACCGTCGATCTTGCTTACCACCGGAGGCGTAAACACCGGCCCGAGGTGGTATCTCGAGACCAGGGCTTCAGCCTGTTTGCGAAAGTCAGGCGTGAAGTCGATCAGATCGTCGATCGATACGCCGTTTCGGCTGTAGGCTGCTGGCTTGCTCGGGATCGGCTGAGTTGGTGAGTACCATTCGCCGGGTACGCTGCCAACTTCCACCGGCCGTTCCTCGATCGGCCAGACCGGTTTTCCAGTCACGCGATCGAATATATAAAGAAAACCCTGCTTGCTCGGCTGGGCGACCGCCTTCACGGCACGACCGTTAACCGTAATATCGGCAAGGATCGGCGCAGAGGATAGATCCATGTCCCAAAGCGGGTGGTGCACCAGTTGGAAGTGCCACTTCCGCTCTCCGGTCTTCAGATCTACGCAGACCAGACTCTCGCCGAACAGATTGTTGCCCGGCCGGTGCCCACCGTAAAAGTCTCCCGTCGGGGACTCGACTGGCAAGTAAACCAGCCCGAGTTGCTCGTCTACGGTGATCTGGGTCCATACCCCCGTGTTGCCTGTGTATTCGGCGGAGCCGTTCAACCAGGTATCGTAGCCGAACTCGTTTTTCTTTGGGATGGTATGGAAGATCCAGAGGCGCTTCCCGGTGCGCACGTCAAACCCTCGCACGTAGCCCTTGTTGTTGCGCTTGCTGCTGGGGGTGAAGCCTTCCCGAAAGGCTGCACCTACTATGACCGTGTCTCCGGCCACGATCGGCGTCGAATGCAGCCCAATCTCCCCGGTCACCAAGTCCGGAAGAATGGTTTGGTCATCGTCCAGCTTGAGATCGACTATCCCATCCTTTCCGAAAGAAGGTACTCGGGCTCCGGTCTTGGCGTCCAGGCAGACGAGCCGGTACCCTGGAGTGAAATAGAAAATGCGTTCTTCTTTGCCGTCAGACCAATAGGCTAATCCACGGCCCGACAGTTGACGGGGAGCAGCGGCGCCACGTTTCCCCTCGTGCTCGCCGTGCAGCCAGAGCAACTCGCCGGTGGCGGCATCGATGGCGATGGCTGCCCGGCGCGACCCAGCCGTGGTATACAGAACGCCATTGACCATCAGCGGCGTCCCCTCCAGTTTGTATTCCGGGCGGTTACCGAAGTTGTCAGTCTTTAAGCGCCAAGCCACTTCCAGGTCGTTAAAGTTAGAGGCGTTAATCTGGTCGAACGGTCGGTACCTGGTACCGGCGAGATCGGCTGCGTAGGTTGGCCACTCAGTTTCCTTGGCGTGGTACTGGCCGTAGGCACCCGTCGGCATCCCGGCGAGCCCCAAGACCATGGACCAGACCATCATTTTCCGCCGGTTGTTTTTTCTCAGACGCACGTTCGCCTCGCTGCCAGAACAGCAATGCACTTTCAACCCAACTGCTTCATCTTCTCTAACGCCACCTTCATTCTAGCTTTCTGATCATCGGTGACATCCGCGTGAGGCGGTCGCTGGTAAGTCTGTCGAGTCCCCATTTGCAGGCTGAGGGCGTACTTCATTGCACCAAACTCATAACCGCCCGCCGGTTCCAGCAGCTTTATCGCCGCATCGAGCGTGGCCAGCGGTCCACCGAGACTTTTGCCCGCTCGCTTGGCCGCAAACACCGCTGCTATTTGCCGGGTGAACAAATTGCCCTCCATCAGGATGGCGCCCATGCCATGTTCGAGAGCAGCCTTGAGATTGGTCACGGTGCCGGTCCTCATGTTCAGCTTGGGAAACTCCCGCACAAATCGCTCGTAGTCCGGAACACTGTCGTCAGAGTCCTTGATGCCGCTGAGATTGGGATATTGTTCCAGGCGGTGTAACAACTCGATCGATATGGGCACACCGCTCGTATCCGGAATGTGGTACAGGTTGATGGGAATTGTCACCTGCTCGAAGATTAATGAGAAATACCTGCGCAAGCCTTCCAGTGGTGGATGCTTGTAATAGAAAGGCGGGATGATCAGCAGGCCATCCGCGCCGTTGGCAGCGGCGTGCTGTGACAACTCGATGGTTTCAGGAAAATTCGAAGTGCCGGGCGAAACTATGATGTTCAGCCCGTTTCGGTGCTTGAAAGCCGCCTCGGCGACTATCTTCCGCTCGGCCACAGAAAAAGATGGGTATTCTCCTGTCGTGCCCAGCACCACGACGCCGTCGGCTCCGGTTGCCTTGAAATAGGCCATCATCTCCGCGTAAATGGCCTCGTCGAACTTCAGGTTTTTGTCGCAGGGAGTCAAAGCCGCCACCCAAAATAGACTCTTGTCCCCGGCACTTGCGGAAGCCTGAGTTGTACCCGGGGCGTCCGGCAGTTCTGCAACTGGTCCCGCTCCAACCATCCCGAGAGCGGCGGTTGCGGCTGCAGTCCCGAGAAAGATTCTTCGCGTCGTCTGCATCGCTCCCTCCTTGTGGAAGTCTGGGGAAGTCTAAGTCAGGCCTTTCGAAAACGCAAAGACAAGATTGGTGGCGCCAGGTGGCGTAAATTCTGCTTAGCCGGAATGCCCTGCGGTCGCATCTTACCGGCAGGTGATATCATGCGGCTGCGATTGGCCGCGAATTCATCACCTAGGTGCTCAATATGGACAACGAAAGTGGGACCCGCCGACGCTTTCTGATCCGTTCGGTAGCAGGGCTGAGTTCAGCCTGGCTGACTCTTCATTGGCCGGCAGTTCTTGCCGCTCAGGACCATGCTCACCGGGCGGCTGAGTCGCCGGTGCCCGTGCCTCTGCAATTTTTTTCCGCCGAGCAAGCCGCGGAGATTGAAGCCGTCACCGCGCAAATCATTCCCACAGACGACACGCCTGGCGCGCGCGAGGCGCAGGTCGTCCACTTTATTGATCGCGCCCTGATCACCTTTGACCGTGATAAACAGCCTTCCTATACACAAGGCACAAAAGATCTTCAGGCAAAAACGCAGGACCTCTTTCCTGGCTCAAAGAAATTTTCGGAACTAACATCCGCGCAGCAGGTGCAGTTACTGCAGGCGATCGAAAAGACCGATTTTTTCGAGCTTGTGCGTCTGCACACCATCATGGGGTTTCTCGCCTCACCGGAATACGGCGGCAACTACAACCAGGTGGGATGGAAGTTGATCGGATTCGAAGACAAGCATGTCTTTAGTCCGCCGTTTGGCTACTACGACGCGGAATACAACAGGGGGCACTGACAGACCCTCAACCCCAGAGCTGGAAAATGAGAAAATTTGAAACGGCGACAGCGGTTGATTTCGTTGTAGTGGGAGCGGGCGCGGCGGGAGGGGTGGTCGCAAAGGAACTTTCAACCGCCGGTTTCCAGGTGGTGGTGCTTGAGCAAGGGCCTTACTTGCGCGCGCAAGACTTCGTGCATGACGAATTGAAAACCAAACAGGTTTGGGCTCCCCCCTATATTGGACAGGATTTTCTCACCAATGACCACGCACGCCAGCCCAACACTTTTCGCAAGACTGATAAAGACCAGGCGGTTGTAGTGCCCACGGTGCAATACGGGAAGTGCGTCGGCGGGGGAACGGTTCACTTCACGGCCAACTACTGGCGCTTTCACGAAATCGACTTTGTTGAACGCAGCCGATGGGGTCCGATCGCTGGCACCGGCCTCGCGGATTGGCCAATCAGTTACGCGGAACTGGAACCTTATTACACCAAGGCGGAATGGGAAATCGGCGTTTCCGGCTTGGCGGGCGCTAACCCGTTTGATCCTCCGCGATCCAAGCCCTATCCCCTGCCGCCCATGCCCGTGAAGTCCTCGGGTGTGCTGCTCGAACGCGGCGCTCGCAAATTGGGCTGGCACCCCTATCCTGCGCCCATGGCGATTCTTTCGCAACCGTATAAAGGACGTTCGGCCTGCATGCATTGCGGCTTCTGCGAGGCGATGGGCTGCGAGTGGGGAGCGAAGTCCAGCAGCCTGGCCAGCGTCATCCCCATGGCGGAGGAAACCGGGCGCTGTGAAATCCGCACCGGTTGCTATGTGCGGAAGATTTCCACCGACAAGAGCGGCCGCGTGGATGGGGTGATCTTCTTCGATGCCCAACAGCAAGAACAGTTCCAGAAAGCAAAGGCGGTCGTGGTATGCGCCAACGGCGCGGAAACGCCCCGTCTGCTGCTGCTGTCGAAATCGAGCCTGTTTCCTGACGGATTGGCGAACTCGAGCGGCCTAGTGGGGAAACTGCTGATGTTTGAATGCGAGTCGGGAGCCTTCGGGAGTTTCGAACATCCCTTGAACGAGTACAAGAGCGTGCAGGTTACGCGTCTGGTGCAGGATTTCTACGACTCCGATCCCAAACGCGGTTTTTACGGTGGAGGAGGAATTGACGCCCGCTCCGACTATTACCCCATCTCATATGCCTTGGGCAATTTGCCGCCCGACACGCCCCGTTGGGGCGCGGGTTTCAAGCGGGTCATAAAGGAAGACTACAACCGGACCATGATGGTGTTCTGTCACCTCACGTCTTTGCCGCTCGAGTCCAATACCATCACTCTGGATACAGAGGTGAAGGACGCCTGGGGCCTGCCAGCCTTGCGCGTGACTTACAAGAATCATCCCGATGATCTGAAAAACATGAAGTTCTTCCGCGACCGCTCGTTGGAACTACTCGACGCTGCCGGAGCGCGCAAAAAATGGGCAATGGGAATCGCTGAAGCCACCGTCTCAGTACACCTGATGGGTACCTGCAGGATGGGAAATGACCCCAAAAGCTCGGTGGTGGATAAGTACCACCGCTCCCACGACGTACGTAATCTGTTCATTGTGGACGGAAGCAGTTTCGTGACCAGCGGGCGAAACCAACCGACCTGTACAATCCAGGCCCTCGCCTACCGCGCTTCGGATTACATTGCCCGTCAAGCCAGGAGCGGAAGCCTCACGTAGTTGGCTTGCGGCCGACATGTGGCATTGAGGTATTCGAATTTCGCCTTCTGGCAGACAGGTCACAGGTTGGACCCGTGTTACCTCCTAGGTGACGGGCCTACCGGATGGTCCCGGCGGCAGAGAATAAGCCCCGACCAAAGCATCCAGTTGCGCATTGTTAAGGGAAACCACTTCTCGCTCCGTTTGACAACGTCACTCCTGACTTTCCTGGGATCAGGACCCGAGCTAGCGAGCACCTTCAGCGCTCAGCGGTTTCAAAGCGATGAACGATAGACACGCATCAGGGTGTTTGTGCCGGCATGTTACCGATATCAATCACTACTAGGGTGATGTCGTCAGCCTGCGCACGGGTGTCCCCGTTCTCGGGCCATCCAAGCACGTCAAGCAGCAAACGCTCAGCAAACTGCTCAGCAGGAAGACCCTGGTGAGTCTTAATGAACTCGCTCAACCGGGCTTCCCCGAACGCCTCACCCAGCGAGTTCTCTGCTTCCACCAGCCCGTCCGTGTATGCCAAAAGACGGTCCCCCGTTTCTAACGTGAATTCAGTCTGCGCATATTCCTCTTTGGGCCGTACGCCAAGCAACAATCCACCTTCATTCAACTCAAGCAAGGTTCGTGTCGCGCGGCGCCAGAGCAACAACGGCGGATGTCCTGCGGCGGAGTAGCATCCCCTTCGCTTAGATTGATCAAGCTCCACGTACACGGCCGTCGCGTATTGGCCATGCGCTTGGCGACACAGTGTGGAGTTCAAACTCGCGATGACCTCGCCAGGCTCTGTTCCTATACCCATTTGCGAAGACACTGCCACTTTAATCATCGAGGCCACCAGCGCGGCAGGCACCCCATGCCCCGCAACATCGGCCACCACGATTCCTAAGCAGCCGTGCCGAATCTGCAGAAAATCGTAGAAGTCTCCGGCCACTGCTGTCATCGGCGCGTACCGGACCGCAAGGTCGAAGCTCCCTATCTCAGGATTCGAGCGCGGCAGAATCGATCTCTGAATTTGCGTAGCCGCTCGCATCTCTTCGTCCAGCGAAACCAGCAGCCTTTCATTCGCGAGGACTCGTCGCGTGGCAGCGTAACCAAGACAGCAAATTAGCACGAACAGGCCATATGGCTCGGCATCCGTATGCCAGTCGAGCAACCCTGTGCTCGCAAAACGATTTTGGGCGAATGTCAGAAAGAGAGCCAGCATTCCGAAAGACAACACGCCTTGATCTTGAACTTTCGGAGGGGAATATCCCATCAGGCGTCCCAGCAGAAGAACGCCCGGCAAGAGGAAAACAGTTCCAACGCCCGCTGCCGGAAGAAGGTCGGGGCGTCTGTGAATTACGATGTCCGCGAATGCAATTGTTGCGAACCCCACATAGGCCCACATCAACCATCGGACGGACGAACGCCAGCCTTTGCCGTAAAAATCTTCGAACAGCAACAGGGCTGGAACGATAGTCGCAAACTCGATCAATCTACTGGCAAAAGGCCAATACCTGTGCGGTTCACCGAAAGCAATCTCGAAAGGGATGGTGTTCGTGAGCAGTCGAACACCGTATGGGCCGGCGAATAACCCGAGCCAGAGCAAGACTCGGTCGCGCGATTTCCACCGGAACAATTGCAGGAGAACTGCAGCCAGTCCGATCGCTGCAATGATCGAGCCCAGAACAACCAACGGAAGATCGTGCCGTAGGCTGGACTGCCATTGCTCTTCCGCAACCGAGGCGATGAGTGCGTCAATCACAATAGATCCTGGCCAAGCCTTGTTGCAGATCTTCCAGCCCACCTCGAAATTCTGATTTCAACAGGTTAACAACCAGCCCTCATTCAGGCATAGTGAGCATCTCTAAATGTCCGGCCAGGTCGTTAAGCCCCCTTTGGATATTTCGACCTCAGTCGGTATATTCATCGGTATATTCAACAGTCCGGCGATGCCAAAGACGGGTTCCAAATCGAAGCGCCGAAAGTTGAAAGGCTGGACTGAGATTGCAGAATTCCTAGGCCAGACCGCCTCTGTCGCTCAACGCTGGCAGAAATCAGGGATGCCGGTCACTCGCGAGGGACGGTCGGTTTATGCGTCTCCCGAGGCACTGACCGCATGGGTTGGCACGGAGCGCGGACATAAAGAGCCCGTTCACATTGCCAGCGAAGGCGAGGATTTACTTGGGGATCTTACGCAGGGTCTGTCGTATGTCCGTCGGCAGAAGAAGATCCGAAGCTCCCGCGCGAAATAAGTCTGCCCGAAAGTGGTGGATTCTGCTGAGTGTCCGCTTTTGCGCGGAACTCCGAACTCCAATCGGGTCTACTTCTACCCAGATACCGCCAACAATTGACTCATGCGGCGCAACGCAGCTCATGCGCACTGTGAGGCCCCTTCGGAAGGTAAATCGGCCTTTTACAATTGGGATAGTTCGGGCACGCCAAGTAGGTCAGGAGACGCACCTTTCTGACTACAAGAAGCGCGTAGCACCTAGGGCAACGCGAAATACGTTTCATACCTTCATTGAAATATCCTGAAGCTGCATTAGCAATACAGGAAATACTCTAGAACAGAGAGTCGCGGGACACCATTCCGGTGGAGACGGGCACACACAGGGCCGCAACGCCTTCCCCCGAAAATGAACGGCCCTGGCACTTCCTGTCGGCCGGGTGACATCATGATAAACATCTTTACGTAGGTTTTTCGTCAGGCTGTGTGCGGGTGGCTTACCCAACACTTGATGGCGGGCAACCGATGTGGGGAGGCTGCATCCCACTATCGCTGTGTCCTCCCCTCGGCGAAATCCGCGTCCCGACCGGCCTCAGCTTCGTGTTGTGCCCGACGGTCCTAAAGTAGACTCTTACGGCTGGCTGCAACGGCGAAGTAGCGCATGGTTGTGGGTGATGGTGTTGGGAATCCTGTTTGGAGGTCTTATTATCTTTTTCGCCAACTGGATGTCCAGATAGCGCCCCCTATTCCGAAAGCAGGAGGGGCTGCAGGTCGTGACAGGCCACTTTTAAAACGACAGGCCGTATGCATCCAGCGGATCACGCCCGGAGTGGAAGACCATAACCACGAGTTTTCGATGGCCTCCCGGGACGTACACCTGCCGCAGACTCACATGATTGGGGGAAGACCGCGTGAAACTTGTTCATCGCGTGGGAATACATTCGCTACGCCGTGCGGGAAATACCGTATGGAGCTGCCTTTCTTCGTATGTCATGCTGATGGATCGGTCACCGTCCAGCCTAGAAAGAGAGTTCGGGTGTTGTGTGAGCGAGTTTCCGCCAAGGCCCAGACCGTGTTAGCTTGTACTTCTCATGACATCAGACGTTTTCATTAACAAGACTGAGGGAGACGGCGTTGAAATCTCGGTGGTCAAGCACGGTCTAAGCTCTGGCGCAGCGCACAGGTACGACACGGTCGAGAAAGCGAGAGCCGTCCTGGTTAAATTCGGACTTGACCCGGAAGTGATTGATCACCAACTCAGCGCCCTTTCCAAGGTGCCGCCTAGTTTCCTACTCAGGTTTCCGACCGCTGAGATCGCCGACGAGATCTTGCGAGCATTGGAGTTCACGGCTGCGGTATTTCAGGCTGCCTGAGGAAGACATGAACCGTCTTGACTGGCTGGTTAAAGTGGGGGGCTAAATAAAAAAGGGACGACCCTCTTTGGGGGGAGCCGTCCCTTCCATGTCAAGCAGCGTAAGGTGAATTGAGAGTATACAGTGGTCGCGGGAGCGGTCTATCAGGTAAGTAATGTAGGCCCCTCCGGCTGGAAGCAACCCCTTTTTACCGGAAAGGCCGGGCGGCAGAACAATGCCTGACGTCTAGTCGTCTGCTCAATCTGCCTGTCCTTCTGGAGCTTGAGTTAGCCCGCGGCACACGTCGGACAGCAGCGGCCATCAAATTCCCTCGCGTCTGCCCCGGACCTCCAAATGATTCTTCTGACTGTGGTTCTTCGGCTTCAAATCTGCGCTGATGCTTGAGTCAGAACTACGATAAGGATCAGAATCAGGATCGCGAAGAACAACGCACCCATACCGAGGAGTATGACTTCGCTCATTACATCGGGTTTCAGGAGGTCGTCGCGACGCAGAAAACACCTCCCTGGAAGATGGAAGAGGGAGGTGAGCACGAGTCACCGCTTCGTGCCTGAAAGTAGAACAGCATTTTCGATGCCACGCTGGCGGGTGTGTCACGGTGAAGCTATTGGTGTTGCGGTTTGATTTAGAGGCACTGCCCGCAGAATGATGCACTTTGCGGGCAATTTCCTTCACGCGACCGTTTCTTTCCAGACCGAAGAATTGCAAACGGATGGTTCTCTCAGCGAGCCCGGAATGGGTACATGAGAGTGTCAGGGTTCATATGGTAAAACGTCCGTGGTAAAACGTCGCGCCGAAGACCCCCGCCTCAGCCGTCTAACTGAAGTTGCGCTTGCCCTTCCGGAGGCAACACGCAAGATCTGTGGATCACACGCGCAGTTTCTGGTCCGGAAAAAGACCTTCGCCTACTTCCTCGACAACCATCACGGTGATGGCATCGTGGCGGTAACCTGCAAGGTATTGTCCGGCGATAACAAGGCGCTGGCTGATTCCCAGCCTGGCAGATTTTATCTCCCCGCGTACCTCGCATCGAAAGGTTGGGTAGCCCTGCGGCTGGACGCGGGCAAAGTCGACTGGGCCGAAGTGAGGGAACTGTTGTGGTGCAGCTACGGACTGATAGCCCCCAAGCGACTAGCAGAGCAGCTTTGAGCCTCCCGGCGCCCCAGGCTTCTATCACCACACGGCCTCGGCGAGGCGGATCGCGGCGGGCATTTTGCGAGTGCGAGGATAGTTCAGGAGCCAGTACAAGCTTGGAGCGAATGAGAAGCGGCACTGGGCTCAAACACGTGCGCTTTACTATCTACTCATAGATGTGGTGATCCAATTTGCCAGCAGCGCTACGACGACTCCTGTTGCTACAGCCAGAACCAGCAAAATGGCCGCGAGGCGGTATTGACGATTGCGACTGCGTATTTGACTCGTGTAAACGAGTCTGCCCTTAGCGAAGTCGAGAGGTGGTGTCGGACTATTGTAGGTGCTTCGATGGTTACGCATTCCGCTCATATAGGCTCCAGAAGGCAAAAAGGGTCGGACGGAAAGACCTGACTGCTGCCGGATTCGGGCGAAGTGAGCGGTGAAAACTAACCAAAATTATACGCTGGCTGACGGTAATCAAGAAGCTTAACTATTACGGCGGGTGTGTCCAATCATTTATGCTTTTGCACGCCCTCGAATCCCTTTTCGAATTGGGTGACTAGGGGAGTTTCGCCGGATTGGAGACCGTCACGACCCATGACACGCCAGAGATAATTTCCACTCGGCCCCTGGTGCGCATCGTAGACGGCCATCAGATCTTCGGAAGGTCGGCTCGTCACGAGGATGGTGATGTCGGCTTCGGAGGGCCGGTACACGATCGTGAGTTTGCCCCAATTCTGAATGGCGTTCTGCACGGTGCTGATCGCTTCCCGATCTTCCGGAAGCAGGTTCGGGTCGAATTGATCCCCGTCATAGGAAGCAACGTAAACATATTGTGCATTCGCCAGAGTGCCTGGAAATGCTGGCACTTTCGGGGCATTTGGACTTGGCGCAGCCGCGGCGAAAATCGCCGACATCACAATTAAAACGGCCGCCACGAAAAAGAATCGTTTCATTATAGGTTCCTCTACACGATTAGATGCCTTCGGAGAAGACGGAGATCCTGGCGCTCTCGAATCAATGCTTTACGGACCTACGGGGCAATGCCGAGCATAGCGAGAGCGGCGATGCACTTGACTCATTAGCCGCGAAACGCGAGCTGGTAGTTGACTCCTCGCGCGAGCAGTTGACTGCAATTTTCGATTCGGGCCACGACAGTCGGCCCTGGCCTTTACTTCACTATCAATGTGAGTGAAGTGGTCTGTGTCGTACCATTCGAAGTCGCCGTCACATTCAGAGTGTAAGTTCCAGCTGGGGTCCCATTCGGGTTCGGCTGTGGGCCGCCGGAATTACCGCCACCGCCGCCGCAGGAACATATGAAGAGCAATAGCGTGAACAGCGTGAGCGGGAGATATCGCCGCAGTAAGCGCGTGGGAATGCGTCTTCCAGGATGGACCACCAGCAATGCGAAAATCCATAAACCGGCTATCGGACCGAAAGCAGGTAGGCGAAGCGCCCCCACAGTGCGCGATGTGGTGGGCACACTCAAATTAAAGGTTGCGGGAACGGTGGAACTAAACGGCTCGCTGGCGGGTACCGAGCAGTTTGCGCCGGTCGGCGAGCCAGTGCAACTGAGTGACGCTGTCCCGCTCAGTCCTGCGCCACCGATAGACAGCGTGTAGGTAGCGGTTTGTCCGGCAACTACAGTGGCCGAACTTGAACTCCCCGAGGGAACACCGAGACCCAAGCTCGCGATCGCTGTATAGGTATAGCCATTGGGCAGCGTGCCTGCATGTTGTTCTGTGTTTGATACGACAACGTCCACCGTACCCGCGGCATGCGCCGGAGTGGTGGCTGTAATCGACGTGCTGTTCACCACCGTCACACCCGTGGCTGGTGTCCCTCCCATGATCACCGTCGCTCCCGCCAGGAATCCCGTGCCCGTTATGGTAACCGCTGTACCGCCGGCGGCCGTTCCCGACGCGGGCGAAATCCCGGTCAGCGTCGGTGGCGGGTTGGATACTGCCGTGTAAGTGAATCCTTGGGTCAACGTTCCGCTCTGCGTATCGCTGTTGGTCACGACTACACTTACGGTTCCAGCCGCGTGCGCCGGAGTGGTGGCTGTAATCGACGTGCTATTCACCACCGTCACACCTGTAGCTGGTGTTCCTCCCAGGCTCACCGTCGCTCCCGCCAGGAATCCCGTGCCCGTTAGGGTCACCGCCGTGCCACCGGCGGCCGTTCCCGACGCGGGCGAGACACCGGTCAGCGTCGGTGGCGGATTGGATCCTGTCGTGTAAGTGAATCCTTGGGTCAACGTTCCGCTCTGCGTATCGCTGTTGGTCACGATCACGTTTACCGGTCCGGCCGCATGCGCCGGAGTGGTGGCTGTAATCGACGTGCTGTTCACCACCGTCACACCTGTAGACGCTGTTCCTCCCACGCTCACTGTCGCTCCTGCCAGGAATCCCGTGCCTGTGATGGACACCACCGTCCCGCCGTTGATCGTTCCCGAGTTCGGCGAGATGGAAGTCACGGTTGGCGCAGGAGTAGAACTGGAGCTTAGGAGGAGAGAGCTTGCCACTGAGGGGACGCCGTTGCTATTCAAAATAAACAGCATGTAATATCCGGGCGGCGCGATATTGGCGTTGGGTGGCGCCGTGACCGTCAAAGATCCCGACCCCGCGGTGAAAGACATCCCCACCATCCGCTGATCCATGCCGAAAGAGTGCGTCACCGTGCCGTTGCGGACGAGTACCGCCGAAGCGATGCTGGCCGCATCCGGCGTTTGCAATGTAAATTGGTTGCCGTAACTGACGCTGCTAGGCACGCTGGTGATAGACGGACGCGCAGCCGGCGTTCCATCCGATTGGAACAAATATGCAGGCTGGTAGATCTCGATATGTCGCTCGTACGTGCCGCGCACGGGATTGCCTCCGGCCACCCAAACCGTGGCATCAGGAAGAAGTAAAGCCACGGAGTGATAGAGCCGCGCGAATGAATTCGCTCCCGCAGAAGAAAATGTGTTTGTCGCGGGATCGTAAAGGTCAGCATTGAGACTTTGCGTGGACGCATCCTCATCGTTCACCGAACCGCCTAGTGCCAGGACCTTGCCACTGGGCAATATGACAGCATTCATCTCGATGCGCGCCTGGGACATAGTTGGCCCCGACTGCCATGTCGGGTTAGGAGATCCCATGTCAATGGTTTCGGTAGTCGCGGTCGCTGGGCTGTTTCCTCCCATAATCAATATGACTGGGTCGTAGTTGTTGGCCGGCGTCAGGCCAAGCAGGACTGAACTTCCGTACGATCGCGTACCGCCGTAATTTGTGGTCGCGACATTGAGCGTCCACGTCGTGGTCGATGGATCGAACAACTGGGAGACCGGGGACGGGCCGGAATAGAAAACTTTTCCGTTAGGCAAAAGATGCAAGCGCGGATATAAGTCCGGCGTGAAAGGGGCCGTGAAAGGCTGGCTCCAACCCGAACCGACCGTGTAGAACTCGACTGTGGTGTTGGTGTTTGTTCCCGTCTCAAGAAAGCCGGAGAATGTCATGACCCGGCCATCGCCTAAGTTCAAGACCGTGGGATACCAGCGGCCATGCGCCATGTTTTGCACGTCGTCGAAAGTGTTCGTAGCCGGATCAAAGAGGGTTGACTTCAGCGATCCTAGAAAAGGATCGTAGGCCAGTGTGCCGCCGTTGATGAAGGCGCGCCCATCCTTCAGAACGACCATTCCGTTGCAAAACATGTCGGACGACACGCTAAACTGGGTGATGTTTCCATTGGTAGGATCGAGAAGCAGGGCGCCGGAGTTATTCGCTGGACCGTACGGCGAGCCTGTTGGACATCCGGGCTGGGAAGCCGGGCAATTTCCGGAACCCGCAACCACCAGGATCTTGCCGTTATACAACAGAGCTACATGGATCGGGTTAATAGGCATGGTGTAGGACAGAGTCGACCATTTTCCGACCGTCTGCGCCTGACCCAGCCCCGGTTTTGACATCCCTGCCAAAAACAAAAACAGGAGCGCCCACCGCCCGAAAGGCATGAACATACTAAGTTTCACAGCAACTCCCAGTCCCCAGGAATGCCCCGATCCTGGTGGAGCTTTTTTACTGAATGTGAACCGCAATGCCCGCTAAACGCGCTTATCTTAAAGGTTTCTCTATCCTAGCGGTTCGGCCGGTTAAATCAAAATAGGTAGTTCGTTCTCACGTGAATGGTGGCAGGGGGTTGACACTTGGGCACTGCCACGACGGTCCCCGGCGGCAGTGGCGTACAAGTAAGTACCGGCTTGGGATTGGCTAGGTGTGTTTCGAGCCTAAGCCGATTCGACGAGAATCAGGAGAGTTCATTGCGTCGGTTATAGCCGTTTTTCTAGGCCGCCCTCTCATCGCTGTCATGGTCTGGGCTGGCAACCAAATCCTGGCGAAGCCGCTCCATTTGAATGGATGCTTCCTTTATCTGCTCAGCATATTCGTGGCCTTGCCGCGGTAGAAATCCCCCGTAGTTATCGAGCAGCAGGCGGGCGTTTGCCTCGATGGCGGACGTCTTGAATCGGGCCTGATTGGAAAGCGCAAACGTCAGTTTCTCTAGCTGCAGATCGCGGTCGGCCAGCGCTTGTCTGCTCTTGGCCGTCTCCCGTTCAAGCACTTGGCCATGGTAGCGGACGAGTCCAAACAGACACACTGTCAATACGACCAGACCTAAATTGGAAACAATGGTTTCTACCAAAGCCTTGCTTAAACTCGTATTCTTCTCTCTATCGATCGCCTCAATGTTGTTGGCCTGCGCCGCAGACAATGAAGACAGAAGCCCGCGAGCTTGATCCATGTACTCCATTCCTTCGTTCGAATCCACCAACATGAATGCACGACGCCGATATCCCTGTTGGCGCAAATTAATAGAGCGTTCCATCTCAGCTTGTTTTGAGGTAGCCAAAGACTCGAGCTGTGACACCTGGGACCGTTCGTTCTCCGCTCGATTAGCCACGCCTGCACGAAGGTCGGCAAAATCGGTTCCGATCCTGCCCTTCGCGTCAGCATAGGGTTGCAGGTACGACGGGTCTCCGGTTAGCAGATACCCGCGCTGACCTGTTTCCATATCGGTCAAGTCTTTCAGAACGCTGGATATGTTTGCCTGCATTGTCGAGCCTTCGAGTATGCGAGCCGTAATGTGTTGCATCTGTTTTAAGTGGTTGACGGCAAGATACGCATTCCATGCCATGAAAGCGAGTAGGGCGGGTGCCCCGATTCGTAGCAACGCTTTTCGAATCATCTTATGTGTGCCATCCTTCACGTGATGTTCAGAACGCCTTCAGTCGTGATTCGACTGGCCTTGGAAATCTCTGCCGCAACCTTGACCACTGCCTCGCTGCCATGGACAGGTCCTTCTGCTGACATGACCGAACTGGCAGCCAGGGTGAAAAGCAGAGCATCTTCCTGCTTGTCGAAGTAAAGCACTACCTGATTCGCGGACATTGCTCGTACCTCCTACGGATTGTTCATGGGAATGATAGGCCGGTTCGCCACAAGAATGAGGTTATCTCTCTTGGTACGCCTCTGGGGACGTCTCTTGAGGTGTTATGCAGCCGGCTGAGGCTTGTGGTCGTGACGCGCCCGACTCAGTCTGATTAACGTCTCTCTAGCCATTTGGAGAAGTCGGCAACTACAATCCAGATAGGGAGGTGCACGGCCTGTTTGTCCATTTTCCGCGCTCACGTTCGGACACCGTGGACGACATCCCCACGGCGAAGAAGCCGGCAACGAGCGGAGGCACGCTTGTCTCCGGGAAATCATTGCCCAAGATCTTCAAGCCGGAACTATCTTTTCCTAGTGGGTGCCGCGAGCGCGATGATGATGATGCCTCCGCCAATTGCCAGGGCGTCTTCAAGTACCGCGATTCCCAGGTTAGGCATATCGCCGCTGAGCCTTTTTCGAGTGTAATAACCAGCAAAGGCCCCTGCAAGGGCTCCCACCCCACCGAGAGCCGCCCCCTCCGCCAGAGGTCTTTCGGCAACGCCGTAGATTGTCGCTCCGCAAACCGCGCCCGACACAAGGCGAGACGCCAGGGGCCCTGTCTTCAATCGACTCGGTGTAAAGGGCAGCTTATCTGTGATCAATTCGCTTATCGCAAGGTCAGTGATTCTTCTCGAGGCCTTGGCTGAAAGGATTGCGGCAAAGGGCGAATTTCGTAAGCGAATCCATTTCCGTTTTACGGCCCACGCGAGAAGTGCCGGCGCTGTGAGGGCGCGCAAACCGGCGACTGCGCCAATTCCCACGGCTAACACCGGAGTGTATCGGCGTTTCATCTATCCGGAGAATTTACCATGGTCTTGCGCGTAACGTGAATGCTCAGTGGCTTGGGCGTAAGAGGCGACCACCTCTGATGCGAGAGGCAGGTTGGGTTTCAGGTTCATTTCGACGCCCCCTCGGTCGATTGCGCTGACTCCCGGAATTGCAACTGCGCCTCCAGGGAATCCAGCCAAGCCCCGAAACATGAACGAGAACCAGGCTCTATACGGAGGAAGCGTAAGCCCATGGCCGAAGCGTCATTCCAGACCACCTCGGCTTTCGCTTGAAAGGGTTGTGGTTCCGCGCTGGGAAGCGCGAACTGCACGCTCACTACACCTTCGACGGCGGCAGGTCCAAAACGAGTAAGAGCAAGCCCATCTTCGCTCACATTGATGATCTTCCCCGCGAACGACTCCCCCGTGTGGCCCAAAAGCTCGACAGGTAGGTCAACCTTGTGGCGAAAATATCTGCGGTGCTCGCGTGCCATCCTGGGGACGGCTGTGTCGAGAAGGCTTCGCAGTTGCCCCTCGTGAACCGGCTTACCGAGTACGAAATTGGCTCCCGCATCAACCGCCATACTCACGCTGGTTGTACCGTTAACCACGGCAACGACGACCGATGCCTTGTTAGAGCGACTGCCGCGTATCTCGGTGAGCACATCCGCGCCTCCCGAGACATCGTCGCAGTCAATAACGAAGCCATCGAGGTGCCGCCGAGTTGAGAGTTCGATGGCGCTTGCAGCATCGCTGCGCATTTCGAGCTCGACAGACACCGCGCTGAACGCAATCCGGAAGACCTCCAAGAGCGTCGCGTCGCTGGTCAGAAGTAGGCAATTCAGAGACATTTTCTCAATCTACGTAAAAGAACTGAATTCTCAAAGTGACAAAGGTTCATTGAATGGTAGGTGGTTGAATGCTTGATGGAAGAGCCGCCGCCCGGTGGGGCTCTTCGCTGTTCCCATCGCAGCACTTGAGAGAGCACGATCATGCCGTTGCTGCATGTGCTCCAACTTGGGTCGAGGACAGGCATTGTGCCGGAGGAGCAGGACAAAAATGCGCTACATCGAACGCTGTATTTTGATCTTTATCTCTTTATCTCTAGATCGATAGCAACCTGCGTTCCGGGAAGGCCGGAATCGAAATTGGTATGACATTGTTGTGCGCAATTGAGTACGGCTCTGCCGACAAAGAGCGGCGTTGCTGCAGGGTGGCAGTGGCGGGTGCGCAGATTGCGGAGCTTCAGTGTGCTCAAGTTGCTGCAAAGAGTGCTGCGGAAAAACACTGTGCGAATATCGCTACGACTACACCTGATTCATTCATGCATGAGAGGTTCCGGGCCAACTGAGCTTCGACCGGCTCCAACGGCTTTTCGCCCGGCGCCCCAACCCCACGCTGTGTAACCACTTTTTTGGAGACGATGGCCCGTGCTGAATGTGCTGCAGCGTGTGCGTGCGGTGACGGTGGAAATATAGAAGATGAAGGCGCCATGACTTTCTTCGGGGGGCAGAAGGGCGACGCCGACGAGAGTCAGGAGTAGATCGATTTGTGCAAAAAGCCCGGATTGGGGCCCCATGCATGCTTCGATTTGATGGGCGGGCGAATCAGTGACGGGGACCGATTTCTTGTGCCCTACGGTGTTCACGGTAGGAGAAATTCTCGCGTAACACGGCAGAAATTGCATGCATCCGGCTCGCCCGTCGTGAGTAGTTCGCTGCAGGCAGCCCTCTCTCTGATTGGCCCAAGGCGTGCTCATAGCCCCACCGGGCATCGTTACGGTCTGACGAGAATGAAGCCGGCGATCATGAGACCGTTGCTCAAAATGGCGGGGTTGACCTCACTGCTGTGCAGTTTTGCCATTGCGCAACAGAGCGCCAACCCGGCAGCGCCCTCACTCACCTCGATACTTCAGGGCATGGAAAAATCTCAATCCGAAGTTCGGCAGCAAACTCCCTATCAGGTAATTCGTGAGTACAGTTTGTCTGGCGTGAAAAGTTCAAGCGCCAATGCCGACGTGGTGGCCCAGGTGGATTTCAAACCTCCGATGGGCAAAGATTACAGCATTCAAAAATGGTCAGGCAGCGCGCGAGGCAAGCAGGTCGTGCAACGTGTCCTGGATCATGAAAGGGAAGCCAGCCAAGGCGATCAGGCTCGAACCGCGGTCACGAGGGACAACTACGATTTCATGGTATTGGGCGACGCTGTCTTAGAGGGTCGGCAGTGTTATGTTCTAGGATTGAAGCCCAAGAGGAGAGAGAAGGATTTGATTTCAGGGTCGGCCTGGGTGGACAAAAGTTCGTTCTTAATCCGCCACCTAGAGGGAGAAACGGCAAGAACGCCTTCGTGGTGGCTGAAGAGCGTTCGAATCAAGCTGTCGTTTGGCGATGTTTCCGGGGTGTGGCTGCAGACGAGCATGGAAGCGGTATCTGATGTGCGCCTTCTGGGCCTTCACACCTTGAGATCGCGTATTGTGGATTACCGTGGCAGCGATATCTCCGCATCAATAGAGCTCGCTCCAACCCGCACTCCGTTGCGATCCCGAGAGCTCGCACATTGATGAGTCAGCGCCGACTTTTGCTGGACAATGCGCCAAATCAATAGCTCGGCCTCCAGCACTGTTCGATCAGCTAAGTCCAATCCGATGCACGCTTTCCAGAACTGCTGATCGTCCAAGTCTGACTTCAGGAAATCAGTCGAGCTAGGCGAAGAAGTCATATTTGTCACCGACTAAATGATGGGAACGCGGTTCACTGCACAGATGTTGTGCCGTTTCTATAAGAATAGGGTGTCGGATCGTTCTGAAACGCTCTGTAGCCGCGCGCGGTAAGCCGGATCGTACCGCGCACATGTTCCTCAATATGGCCCTCATTTCTTAACTCCGCAACGATCTCCCGGCCCAAAGCGGAATCCATCGCTTCTTTTGATAGGCTCAAAAAGCCCGTCGGATTTTCGCGATATCGCTCGGCGAGTTTGAACCGAAGTCCATCGCGCACTAGGTCTCGTTGCATTTGCAGCACCCTCCTGAGGTGAGCCTATGCTGGCCGAGGACTAGGAGAAATGGCCCTTTCGTGCCATTGGATGGGAGTTCTCTTCGATCGAAGGCTTATCGCGACGGGACCATTCGTAATGCGTAGGATCATCAGCCCGGACGCCGGGAATAAAATCGGATCGCGCCGCTCGGCGCCGAGTCCGGTTCTAGCCCGGATATTTTCCCGTTATGTAGCCTTCGAGTTCCTGAATCGTCTGCGCCTGACCCGAGATGATCCATTTCACCAGATCACCGATCGACACCACCCCCACGACCGAGTCTCCATCCACAACGGGAAGATGGCGAAAATGGTGCTTGGTCATGATGGCCATGCACTCGTCAACTGTATTTTGCCGCGTTACGTAGGTTACAGGACTGGTCATGATCTCATGGACCCGAGTCTCCTTCGACGAGCGGCCCCTGAGGATTACTTTGCGGGCATAGTCACGTTCTGACAGGATGCCGACGAGGTGGTTTTCGGAAATAACCAGCAATGCGCCCACACCCTCTGCAGCCATTTTCTCAATTGCTTCGTAAACAGAGTGGTCAGGTGTTACAGAGTGGACCCGGTTATCGGCCTTGCCCTTCAGCACGAACTCAATCGTCTCGGCGCGTTTCATGAGTCACCCTTACCCCGCATACTAGCACGTGGGCGGAATCGGGATGATGTCGACCAATGAAAGTTTGATCGCCCTGAAGAGTATTCTGATTGATGTGGAATGGATTCTTGTCTTTGTCTTCCCTAGGTCGTACGGGCCGCCTAACCTAGCGTAGAGGGGCGGAGAGAAACCTGGATATCTTAGGGAATGAGGACTGCCGCTCCATCTATTGAGTCGCTCTTGACGGCGGCCAATGCCTCATTGGCGTGGTCGAGAGTAAAGGTTGTTACCTTGGGCTGTAGGCTGATCTCGGCCGCGAGTCTTAGGAAGTCGCGGGCGTCTGAGCGGGTCATGTTGGCGACGCTGCGTATTTGCCTCTCTCCCCATAGCAGACGGTCATAGTCGAACTCGGGAATGCGATCGAGATGGATGGCATTGATCGCGACCACGCCACCCTTTCGCAAACTGGAGAGGGCCAGGACGACCACATCCCCGCTGGGAGCGAAGGTGATTGCGCGATCGAGTTCTATCGGAGGTTTGTCCGCCTCCGAACCTACCCACTTGGCTCCCATTGACTCGGCCAGTCTGCGATGTGACGCTCCGCGGGTTGAGACGTAGACATCACATTGCCAGGCGCGGAGAACTTCGATGGCCAGGTGTGCGGACGCACCAAAGCCGAATAAGCCGACTCGTTCTCCGCGTTCCACGCCGGCGACGCGGAGGCTGCGAAAGCCGATGATCCCGGCACACAGCAGGGGCGCGGCGTGCATGTCATCCAGCGCCGAGGGCAGGCGAAAGACGAAGTCGGACCGCGCGACCGCAAACTCGGCATATCCTCCGTTTACGGCATAGCCAGTAAAGGTCGGCGAATCGCAAAGATTCTCATGGTTATTCTTGCAATACCAGCACGTGCCGTCGGTGCCTCCGATCCAGGAAACGCCAACCCGTGTTCCCAGTGCGAGTTCCGCAGTCGCCCCTTGGATAATCTCCCCCACGATCTGATGACCGGGAATCAAACTTTCGCGCAAAGGAGGGAGCTCTCCTTCGACAATGTGGAGGTCGGTCCGGCAAACACCGCAAGCAAGCACGCGCAGCAGCACCTCTGCTGCTCCCGGTTCGGGCCTGGGCACCTCCATGATGCGCAGGGGCCGACTATTAACCTTACCGGTCGAAGTGAGCACTGCGGCTTTCATTTGCCAACTCCTCACCTTGTCTGCGTCGGGGCCACCGGATCGTGAGTGCGCCCAGCATTGGCCCTGATTTGCCTGAGGTCAGACTCTTCCCCGAAACTGGATAATTCTCCGGCGGTCGCGCTTTGATGGTCTGCCTGCGGGTAACTCTTCGAACTGCCTCATGGCTTTGCGTTCGGCTGCCACTTTGAGGCGCATTTCCTTGCTCGCCTCGGTCTCGCGGTAGAGGGTTTGCGCAACGGAAGCCGGGCCGCGAATCTCGCTGAGGAGCAGGACTTCCACTTGAAAGTCGCCGCCGTCGTTGGTCACCAGCAACATATCTCCGATGCGGACATCGCGCGCGGCTTTCGCGGCCTGCCCGTTGGCTTGGATCCTGCCGAGTTGGCAGGCTCGCGCGGCCAATGATCGCGTCTTGAAAAATCTGGCGGCCCAAAGCCACTTGTCTATTCGTACGGAAGTCATGAGCAGGAGACCATTGACGGCGAACCACCCTGAGCAGTGTCACGCTCGGGCTTTGTCGATCATTTCTTCCCAAATGCCTTTGGATTTAAGAACCAGTTCAATCGCTTCGCGGACTGCGCCGCGGCCGGCGAGAGCTCTCGTCGTGTAGTGCGCGGCTTTCTTGACCTCCGGGACGGCGTCGCCCACGGCAACGGCGAGGCCGGCGCGGCGCATTAGGGGGATATCCGGAAGATCGTCGCCAATATAGGCAACGGCAGAATCAGGAACGCCCGACTTCTGGAGAATTTCTTCATATGCCGGCATTTTCAGCGGTTGTTTCATGTAGATAAACTCCATCTTCATCTCCTGGGCACGACGGAGCAGCGCGCTGCTCTCACGACCGGTGATGCAACCTGTGCGCAGGCCGGCGGTCCGAGCGAGGGTGAGGCCCTGGCCGTCGTGCGCGTCAAAGGTTTTGATTTCGAGTGCGGTATCGCCGGGTTGCGACAGCAGGGTGACACCACCGTCCGTCATGGTGCCGTCCACGTCCATGAGGATCAGCTTGATTTGCGCAGCGCGTTTCTTTAGCGCGGGAGAGATTTTGGGAACACGAGCCAAAGAAGCCTCCATGAAGTGGGTGAAGAGAGAGTCTAAGGCAAAGGGCATTGATGCGGCCAGAACCTTGTAGGCGTTGCTTCCGTCGGCAAATGCTGGGCCGGTTGTGATGCTTACCTCTGACCACTGGCGCGGCCGGGTTCTTCGGACTGGAGGTGACGGCCGAAGGCCTGCAAGAAGGCGATGGCCGCAGCCAATCCGCGCCGACTGTCTCTACTCGTCAGTCGCCGCAACAACGTGAAGAGGCCAACCGGTTTCTGCTGGTCCGCCCTCGCTCGCGCCAGGCCTTCGGGAATTGCCTGGAAGATGCCCTGGAACCATGCCGGTTCGATGCTGCCAAGAATGCGGCGCCAGTAGAGAAGGCTCCGGATACCGCGAATGGCTTCCGGCGTCTTTGCGTTGTCGACGACCTTCTCCAGAAGTTCGTCCCGCGCCGCTAATGCGGAACGCATGATGTCCAGCATGCCCTGGTTGTGCAACTCCTGGAGCAATTCGTAGGCAGCCAACACGGCCTCGGCGTGTTCTTCGGGGGCGCGTTCTACTCGGGAGCGCAGGTCGGCACGAGGATTGCGAGGCGGAATTTCCAGAGCAATTGGTTGAGCCACTTTCTTCTCCTGTCGTTACTTTGATTGAAGCTGAACCAGTCCGTTGCCCGGAGCGGTATAGTCCGATCGCTTCCACTTGCGCTCGACTTCTACCCCCTGCTGCGGCGTGGGATGGCCAAAGCGAGAATTAACGCGGGGCAAGGGAGTCTCACCGACTTCGGGCAACACATTCAAATGAACGCTGGTCTCTTTGAAGGCGGGCGTGTTAGTCACTGGATCGGTGTGGCTGCTGGTTAACCGGTTCACTGGACTCTCTACCGAATTCATCGGCATGTACAACTCGCGGCCCTGGACCCGGTCTGTCACCAGCGCGCGCACGCGCACCTGTCCGTAACGAGAAACCAGTTGCACCCATGTGCCGCTCTGAATCCCGCGCTCCTCGGCAAGCGCAGGGGAGACTTCGACAAAAGTGTCGGGAACTTTCTCGCGTATCCCTTCGCTGCGGTAGGTGAGGTTGCCTTCGTGAAAGTGTTCGAGCAGGCGGCCGTTGTTCAGATGCAAGTCAAATTCGGCGTTGGGCTGATCCGACGCAGGAATTTGCGAGACGGGGAACAGGCGGGCCTTTCCATCGGGAAAGGCGAAATGTTTGGTGTAGAGCAGAGCCTGATCAGTTCCATCGGCTGCGACCGGCCATTGCAGAGATTTGTACCCCTCGAGCCGGTCGTAGTTGACACCGGCGAACATGGGAGTGAGAGAGGCGATTTCATACATGATCCCGGAAGGATGCTGATAGTTCCAGCCCGCCCCCAGGCGATTGGCAATGTCCTGGACAATCTTCCAGTCCGGACGACAGCCCTCGAGCGGTTGCAACACTTCATAGAGCCGCTGGATTCGCCGCTCGGTACTGGTGAAGGTGCCTTCCTTCTCGAGGCTCGGCGCTCCGGGCAACACAACGTCTGCATAGCGGCATGTGTTGCTGAAGAAAATGTCCTGTACTACGAAGAAGTCGAGCTTGGCAAAAGCGCCTCCGACGTAGTTCGCGTTCGAATCCACCAGGCTCATCTCCTCGCCGAAGATATACATCGCCTTGAGCTTGCCTTGATGAATGGCTTCGACCATTTGGTGGTTATCCAGTCCTCTGGTCGAAGGCAATTTCACTTTCCAACCTGCCTCAAAGCGCTTGCGCACTTCAACATCATCCACCGACTGGTAGCCCGGCAACATGTTCGGCATGGCCCCGTGGTCGCTGGCTCCCTGCACATTGTTATGTCCGCGTAGCGGATAAGCGCCCGTCCCCGGTCGCATGTAGTTCCCGGTGATGAGCAGCAGGTTCGAAATCGCGGTGGAAGTGTCGGAGCCCTGAGTGTGCTGGGTCACTCCCATCGCCCAGAGAATGCACATGTTCTTGGCCGCGGCGATGGCGTGCGCGACTCTGCGCAGCGTTTCCTCGGGAAGGCCGGTGAAGCGCGAAGCATACTCCAGGGTAAAAGGCTCCAGGCTCTTGCGATACGCTTCCAAGCCATTTACCCATTGGTCGAGAAACTTCGTGTGCGCGAGGCCGTTATCCAAAAGGTATCGGCTGACTGCACACAACCACACGATGTCCGTGCTCGGCTTGGGATGCAGGAAGAGATCGGCGCGCCTTGCCATTTCGTTTTCACGCAGGTCGCTCACGATCACCTTCTGGCCGTTTAGCTTGTGCGAGCTCTTTACCCGGGTCGCGATTACGGGATGGCTCTCCGCGGTGTTGCTGCCAATGATCACTACGAGGTCGGCCATTTCTATGTCCGAGATTGATCCCGAATCGCCACCGTAGCCCACGGTTCGGAACAAGCCCGCGGTCGCCGGCGACTGGCAGTAGCGCGAACAATTGTCGATGTTGTTCGTGCCGATGACGGCGCGTGCCAACTTTTGCATGAGATAGCTCTCTTCATTCGTGCACTTGGAAGAAGAAATGAACGCGAGCGAGTCAGGGCCACTGGTTGCTTTGATCTCCGTTAGTCTGCGGGCGACGAGGCTGAGCGCTTCGTCCCAGGTAGCTGCGCGAAACTTACCAGCTTCGCGGATGAGCGGGGTGGTCAGGCGGTCCGGACTATTGATGTGACCCCAGCCGAACTTGCCTTTCACGCAGGTGGAAATTCCATTTGCGGGGCCGTGTTCCGGAGCGATCTTGAGAATGTGGCGATCTTTAGTCCAGACGTCGAAGCTGCAACCCACGCCGCAGTAGGTGCAAACTGTCTTGGTCTTGCGGATACGATGTTCCCGCATCGCCTCTTCCGCTTCGGAGACTTGAAGAATGGCTCCATAGCCGGTCTCGGGCTCAACGCCTTTGACAATGTCAATCATGCCATTGAGCGTGGATTTTCGGAGGCCAGTGAAGAACCCGGCGTGCCCCAGCATAGTTTTTTCCATCAGGGCGTTACATGGACAGACGGTGACGCAGTGGCCGCAGGAAACGCAGCTCGATTCTCCAATGGTGGAGCCTCCATCCCAAAGCACGCGGGGGTTTGGATCTTCCCAGTTGATCGAAAGCGTTTCATTCACTTCGACGTTCTGGCAGGCTTCGACGCAGCGGCCGCAAAGAACACATTGATCGGGATCGTAGCGATAAAACGGATTCGTGCTGTCGACTTCGTACGGTTTTGGGCGAAAGGGAATTTTCTGGTGCTCGATAGCCAGAAGTTTCGTCGTGTTATGAACCGTGCAGTTTCCGTTGTTGTTGTCGCAGACTGTGCAGTAGAGCATGTGGTTGCTCAGAATGCGGTCAAACGCTTCCCCTTGAGCCACCCTGGCCTTCGCGGATGTGGTGGAAATCGCCATTCCGTCGGTAACCTGAGTCGCACAGGCGCGAACGAGCCTTCCGTCCACTTCGATCATGCAGGTGTCACACGTCTGGACCGGGCCGAGCTGTGGGTGGTAGCAAATGTGAGGAAGAGGGACGCCGGCGCGGTTGATGAAATCGATGAGAAGCTCGTTCTGCTCGGCTTTCTGAATGACACCGTTTATCACAACGTTGACCACGGCTCGGCCTCCGGAGAGGAGCTTGCAAATCCTGCCAGTCGAGTGAAACGAAGATTGCGGCAAGTATAAGCGCCGGTCCGGTTTGTGGGAAGCGTGGGTCATTCCCGGTAGTGGGTCGGTTTGAACGCCGTCATCATGAGGCAGAGGAGTCCTTCGCTGCACCAAGGGCTTCGGACGAAGGACCTGTGCATTTCCCTGGCGATTGCAGCGCCAAACCTGTCAAACACTGCTTATGTTCCTGCACGTTGGATGTGTAGGGTGCGATGCGGAGCAGCGAACGGGAGAGCGGAAGGCACCGGTCCTTCGCTTGCTTTCATCCCGCTTCGCGGGGCGAAAGACAGGATGACAGCCTTTTGGGACCAGGGACGACAGTCATTTTTTCAATTCTTTGCTGTCCCAGCTTTGGCCGCACCGGAGAACATGGCAGGGCTGTTCCAGGCGACGGCATTCGGTCACAAATTCGTCAGGCGGGGCTGTGTTGAATTCGAACATTTCGAAGTGGCAAGGTATGACCAGTGCTGGCGCCGATGTCTTTGGCCAGCTGCGCAGCCTCGGGCCCGGAGAGATTGCCCGGCAACCCTTCTCTCAGGTGCACGGCCATTGATGGGTAGCAGCGCGACCTGAACTCCGAAGCGGCCGCAGCTTTTCCGCCATGCCGGTGTACCGGACGGTGTCGCCGCTGTGGTAAAGCGTCCATTCCCCAAACTGCAGCACGTAGCCGAGAAACCTGGCGCGGCCCTGTTCGTCGCGCTCTACGGTTTCGTGGGCCGATGCCACACCAGAAAATCGAATGTCCCGAGACTTCCACGGTAGTTCCGTCATCCACCCCGATCGGAATCGCAGGATCGATACCCAGCCGGTCGGCAACGAAGGCACGATTCGATTCTGCGATCACCAGCTTCGGGCTTGGATTTCCGCGCCAAAATCGGGACCAGTGTTTCGGCATCAAGATGATCGGTGTGATTGTGGGAGGAGGTGACGACATCGACGAAAGATAGCTGGGCGGGATCAATTACCAATTCCGTCATGCGGACATGCGGCTTATCGGTCTGGCTGTATTTCTTGGTGAGCGAATCGGAAAGATAAGGATCGAGCAATACGTGGACGCCTTGCCATTGCAGCAGGAACCCGCTCTGCCCCAGCCACCACAGGCGGAAACTGCCGTCACGCTTGTCCGACGCGCGAATGTCCGCAAGCAGCGCGTCGTGAGAGCGGACGGGACGAATCACAACAGTCCCAGTTCCTTCCGCACAATCGCAACACCGCTTACCATGTTGTGCGAGTTTCTGCCGCGCCGCCCAGCGTGCCGTCTGGCTCAGTCCGCAATCGGGCGCGAACGAGAGTTGCTCCGCCGGGCGCGTGCTTCAGGCACAGGCGCACCCGCTCAGCGACGTCGGTGGGCGTTTCGATGTAGTAGCTCTTTACGTCAATAATGCCGACCGCTACGTCAATGCCTTGCGCTGCAATTTCGCGGATGATTTCGATTTCGGCAAATTCGCGGCTGGCCATTTCCAAGTGCATTTCCTGCACCGGCAGCTCGAAGAACGCAGGAAACAGCGGCGCGTAGCGTCGCAAACCCACAGCCCTGGCCTTGTAGTTGCCAAAACACAGATGGGTGGAAAGGCGGCAACGGCCGACTACCGGTTTCACCGTCTCAGCAAATATCTTGACGAAGCGGCGGGGATCTTCTCGATGGGCATAGCAACTCATCGAGGGCTCGTCGAGTGTGATTTCCCGACAACCGGCTCTCAACCAATTGCTTCAAGTTCTTTGCGAACGATCGGAATCAGTGCGTCGGTGACATCCCACCGGCTCTTGTAACTACCGCCGGGATTGATGCGGCCGCTCAGGGTATAGGGTCCGGGGACGCTGGCTTTCAGCACCGGCCCGGGCGGCGCGATCTTCTGCAGGCGCTTGAACTCTTCCACCGCTCCCAGGCCGTGCCTCGGAGCTTATCTTTCCCGTGATCTCGTATTTTCCTCGCTGATCGTGCGCCGGCGGTCCGAAGCGGCGCGGAGAAATCGCGGTGCCGCGAATACCCTCGAGCCGGCCGTAAAATGACAGGTTGAAATCGTAACGGGTCTGTTCGCCGTCGGTTATTACATCCAACCCGGCGGCCACCTGGTCGTGGACGGCCACGATGACCGCATCGTTCTTCATCTCTTCGATGTCGGCCTCGCCGAATTGCTCCAGATGCGCTGACCCAAATTCCAGCCACCCGGGAAACGGATAGCTGCCGACCACGGTGGTCCGCAAAGGCATGTGCGGCTTTTTGCTGGCGCGTCGAGCGGGTTGCGGGCGCAGCTGCTTTCTTTATTTTGTTGGGACTCATTCGCTCACCGTCCACCCTGCGTCCACGTTCAGGATCTGACCCGTGATTGGGCTGGAATCGCGCCGCAGCAGAAAGCACGCGGTCTTGGCGATGTCTTCCGCTGTCAGCATGCCCTTCCGAAGCGGTTGTTTGTGGATCATATATTTAGTGATGTCAGCGTTTCCCTGCGCGCGCGCGGTCATGGGAGTATGCACCAGTCCGGGCGCGATCACGTTGATCCGGATGCCCTCCGGTGCGTAATAGGCTGCCGCCGCCACGCTCATCGCTTCAATCGCCCCTTTGCTTGCCGCATAGCCAACGGTCGCAAAGTGTTCCCGCTGCGGATGCCGCGCCAGCACGCTGCCAGTGTTGAGGATCACTCCGGCCTGGCGATTTTTCGTCCACAATCCGAGAACCTCACGACACATCAGGAATGTGCCCTTGGCGTTCAGGTCCATCACGGCTTCCCATGCTTCGGAAGTGCACTCATGTAAAGGGCCGTCGCCCATGGAACGGGCGCTGATGCCCGCAACGTTCATGAGCGCGTCAATCTGTCCGAACCGGTCCAGGCATTCGGCCACGCCATGCTTGACCGCCGCTTCGTCCCGCACATCGCCGACCACGTAGCCGGCGTCCAGTTCGTCGGCGAGAGAGCGGCATTCGTTTTCGTTCACGCCGAACACAAATACGGAGTCCTCCGCGGCCCACATGCGCGCCACGGCCGCCGCAATTCCGGATGAGCCCGTGATTAGAAGTACTTCGTCCACATGACTATTCGAGCATGGTTAATCGAACATGACTATTCAAACAAGTGTTTGAGGCTCTTGCGGTAGGCTTCGTAGAATGCTTCCAGCTGGGTTGCGGCACTGGTGTTGCCCACAAATTGATGGCTGGGCAACACAACTGGTTTAACTCCGCGAGCCAGCAGCGCTTCCGCCGTGGCGCAGCGAATCATGTTGATGATCATCGCCCCGGTGATCGTCGAAATCGGTCCGGTCCTCCACTCCAGACCCTCCAGTTCGATCACGCAATCTCCCGGCGGGCACTGATTGTCGATAATCAGGTCGGCGCAGTCGATCAGCTTTTTGCCGGAAGAGTGGGCAGCCTTTGCCTGTTCGCAATGCGCCTTGGAGACGATGGCAATCACCGGCAGCCCGCGCCGTTGCGCGCCCATGGCTGCTTCCACGACTACCGGCCGAATTCCACTGGTGGAGATTACGATGAACGCGTCATCGGGTCCAAAATGGAATCCTTTCAGAATCTGCTCGGCATAGCCTTCGTAATTCTCGAGATACAGCGGCGCGCGCAATCCGTTCGCGCCCACGATCGCGGCATGATTCGAGAGCGCCAGTTCCACCAGGGCCACGAAACCGGGGAAGCAACCCTGACGCGGGGTCATTTCCTCGCACATCATCCGGGAGTGGCCGTTGCCGAAAAGAAAGATCAGGCCGCCACGCGCAATCCGATCGGCACAAATCTCGGCTGCTTTCTGGATCACCTCGGTCTGAGTGGCTTTCAGTTGCTGCAAGGCGTCCATCGCACGTTCGAAGAACGTCAGGCTTGCTCCGTTCGTATTGCCGGCTTGCTTGTCCACGAAGTTTTTCTCTTTCGCCGTGCAGACAGCAATCCCATTCGAAAGCGTTGCCGCAATGACGGCTCACTAGGATGGCATAGAGTGCGTATAATGCACAACGATTGTGAGCGCAGATCGTAGCAACGCCCTTTCTGATCGAAACCGTCGCGGTTGGCGTGGACATTGGCGCCACTGCCATCAAAGCCGCGCTCGTAAATCTTAGCGGAGATCTGGTCGAGAGCTTTCATCAGCCTCTCGCCCGTACGCCAGCGGCCCTGCACGATTTTGTACACCTCGTGTTGCGGCAAGCCAAATGCGCAGGTTCGCGGAATCGGTATCGGATGCAAGGGCGTTATCGACACTGCAACCTCACGCGTAAACAGTTTGCCCGGAGACCTGAACTTCCTCGAAGGACGCTGGTTGGCCGACGTCGTCGAGCCCGGAGACCTGCCGTCTTTATGCCGACAATGACGCTCGTACTGCGCTGATTGCGGAAGTGCTTTGGGGCGCTGCCCGCGGAAAGCATAATGTAGTTTTGCTGACACTAGGCACCGGAGTCGGCGGCGCGGCCCTGGTGGATGGTGTGATGCTACGCGGAGCATCCGGAGCCGCAGGTCATCTCGGTCACATGACCCTCGACCTTCATGGCGGACTGTGCATCTGCGGCAACCGCGGCTGCGTGGAAACGCGTTTTTCATCGCGGGCCATCGAGTCCGACTACCTGGCGCATCTTCACCGGGCCGCGCCCACGAAGTTATCGCTCGGCGAGGCTGGCCAGCCGCCCAGCACCGAAGCTATTTTTCGCGCCGCGGCTGAGGGAGACGAAAGCGCTCGTTGCGTAATCGATCGCGCCCTCGAATACCTGACCGGAGCCCTGGTCAGTGTTCTGCACATCTTCGATCCTGAAGTCCTGATCATTGGCGGCAATATCGCTGAGGCCGGTCCGCAACTGCTGGCTCCCATTCGAGAGGAAGTTGCGCAACGCACTCGGATTTTGTTGGGGCGCGAGATTCCAATCGTATTTCAAAGCCAGGTCGGCTACGGTGGAGTGGCTGGCGCAGCTGGACTGGTATTCCTGCAGCAGGGCTTGCTGAAAATCTGAAACGCCGGCAATGACTCTATGCCATGAAGCCCAACAAGGCGCTGCCCGCTACTTGTACCTGCCCGCATCCGTGGCTGCCATCGGTGGGCTGCTCTTCGGCTTCGACACTGCGGTGATCAATGGCGCAATTGTGTTTCTCAAGAGCCAGTTTGGCTTGAGTGATTCGCAAACGGAAATTGCCGCCAGCAGCCTGCTCCTGGGATGCGTTGTCGGAGCCAGCCTGGCGGCCTTCACCAGCGACCGCTTCGGCAGGAAGCGGGTATTGATTGCAGCCGCCGCGCTATTCACGGTTTCTTCGTTGGGTTCGGCGCTCCCGCGCAATCTTACGGAGTTTGTAATCGCCCGCGTCCTGGGCGGGCTGGCGATTGGAATCGCCTCCACACTTTCTCCTCTTTATATTGCGGAGATTTCTCCGGCAAAGAGCCGGGGCTTGATGGTGAGCCTGAATCAGCTGGCCATTGTGATCGGCATCCTGCTGTCATACAGCGTCAACTATCTGCTCACCGGCGCCGGACCCTCCAACTGGCGATGGATGTTCGCGTCCGCCGCCGTTCCGTCAGTCTGTTTCCTGATTGCGTTGCTGTTTATTTCCGAAAGTCCGCGCTGGCTGCTGCAGAAGGGAAGAGACCGCGAAGCAGAACACTTTCTGGCACAAATGGTCGGTTCGGAGGCCGCCAGCACAGAAATCAAGAGCTATTCAGGAGGCTATCGCCGAAGAAAGCGGGAACCTGCTCGATCCCTCGTTCAGGAAACCGCTGGTGGTTGCGATTCTCATCGCTTTGTTCAGCCAGTTCACCGGCATCAACACGATCATCTATTACGGTTCGCTGGTCTTTCTGGAGCACGTGCCTCATCAGACGGCTACCACTGCGCTGTGGGCCAACGTCGTGATCGGGGCAATCAATTTCATTGCCACGATTCTGGGGATGTCCCTTATCGATCGGGCGGGGCGAAAGCCGCTACTGATGTCGGCTTTCGGGGGAATGGCTCTGTCGCTGATGGCGGTTTCCGCGGCTATTCATTTCCAGGCCTCGGCCATCATGGTGCTGATTTTTGTCCTTACTTACGTGGCGTGTTTCGCGGTAGGCGTCGGAACCGGGACGTGGGTGATGATGTCGGAAATTTGTCCTACTCGAATACGAGGGCGGGCAATGTCGGTCGCAACTATCTTTCTCTGGTGCGGGACGCTGGTGGTGACGCTAACTTTTCTCTCGCTGGTCAACGCTCTTACCGCACCCGGAACGTTTCTCTTGTATGCGACGGTTTCGATCGCCGCATTCCTTTTCGTATGGCGTGTGGTCCCTGAAACCAAGGGCCGCACGCTGGAAGAGATTGACCACTACTGGCGACGACGTTAACCAGCCGGAACCACGTGGAGACCGCCACCCTCCGCCGTCGAGTCGAGCTCGACTCTCTTCCCTGGACGGAGTCTTGCTCCGCTGGACAGCCGAGGGCGGCTGTCCCCGTGGTCCTTAGCTTCCCGCTAGAACGCAGCCCCCGCCGGCTCTAACACACTCTCCGGCTCTTCGTCTCCTTCGGAAAGGCGGGTATGGGTCTTCGCCACCAGCATGTAAATCGAGGGCACGATGAACAGGGTAAACAGCGTTCCAATGATCATGCCGCTGACCAGCATGATGCCGATGCTGTTTCGCGCTCCTGCTCCGGGTCCCTTGGCCAGGACAAGCGGGAAGTGACCGATTACGGTGGCGGCAGTCGTCATCAGAATCGGCCGCAACCGCGTTTCAGCCGCTTCGATAATCGCAGCCAGCTTGTCGCGTCCCGTCTCCTGCAGATGGTTGGCAAACTCCACAATGAGGATGCCGTTTTTCGAAACCAGGCCCACCAGGGTGATCAGTCCTACCTGGCTGTAGATGTTGAGCGTCGTCAGTCCCAGGAACGAGAACAGCAACGCTCCTGAAATCGCCAGCGGGACTGACCCCGCGAGAATGATGAACGGATCGCGGAAGCTTTCGAACTGCGCCGCCAGCACCAGGTAGATCAGGATGCCGGACAGCAGGAAAGTTCCCGAGAAATTTGCTGCCTTCAGTACGAAGCTGCCGCGACTCGCCCGCGTAGTCAACGGTGAAATCCCTGCGGCAGGATCGTTTTGGCCTCATCTTCAAGCACACGGAGTGCCTGGTCCAGCGGCACTCCGGGCGGGACTACGCCCTGAATGCGGACCGCGTTGAGCTGCTGAAATTTCTTCAGCTCCCGCGGCTCGGTCGTGGTCTTCAAGGTGGCGAAGGTGGAGAGCGGCACCAGTTTGTCTTGCGATCCGGTGACGTAGATCTGCGAGAGCTGATCAGCCGTCAGGCGCTCCGCCCGTTTGACCTGCGGGATGACTTTGTAACTCCGTCCCTGGATGCTGAAGCGGTTGACATAGTTTCCCCCCAGCAAAGTAGAGAGATCCTGTCCGGCCTGGCTCAGGTCGACTCCCTGGGAGCGCAGCTTGTCGCGGTCGAAGACGACTTCGGTCTGCGGCTGATCGTATTTCAGGTCGGAGTCGGCATAGATGAACAGCCCGCTGGCAAAGGCCTTGCCCACAAGCTGCTTGGCGAAGGCGACAAGTTGCTGCGGCTCGGCCGGCGAGGCGACTACGAAATCAACCGGGAAATCTCCACCGCCCGGCAATGGTGGCGGAGTCAGCGGAATCACGCGGATTCCGGCGATCTTCGACAACGGTCCGGTGGATTCGAGCAGAAGCTGCTGCGCCGTCTTTTTCCGTTCGCTCCATGGCTTGGTCACCATGCCGCCAAAGCCGCCGTTCGGGGACGTGATTTGGAAAATACTCTGGTTCTCAGGAAACGAATGGTAAACGTCGTAAACCTGGTTGGTGTAAAGCCGGGTCTGATCTATGGTCGAGTTCGGGGAAGCCTGGATTACACCGAAGACCACGCCCTGGTCCTCGGCCGGCGCCAGCTCGCGCTGCGAGAACATGTAGAACGGGATCATCAGCACGGCGACGATGGCCCACAAAGTGAGCACAACCGGCCGATAGCGCAGCGTCGCGGTGAGAGAACTGTTCGTAGGCGCGGCGGACACGCTCGAAGCGCCGGTTGACCCAGCCGGCGAAGCCGCGCTCAGTGTCTCCCGCGCGCAACAGTTTCGATCCCATCATCGGAGAAAGCGTCAGCGCCACAATTCCGGAGACGATCACGGCTCCAGCGAGCGTGAACGCGAACTCGCGGAACAACGCTCCGGTCAAGCCGCCCTGAATACCGATTGGCGCATACACCGCCGCCAGCGTGATGGTCATCGAGATGATCGGGCCGACCAGTTCACGCGCGGCATCGATAGCGGCGCGGTAGGGAGTCTTGCCCAACTGGATGTGCCGCTCGACGTTTTCAACCATCACGATGGCGTCATCCACCACCAGACCGACCGAGAGCACGATCGCCAGCAGGGTCAGCAGGTTGATGGTGAAGCCGAACGTCAGCATCAGGAAGACAGCGCCAATGAGCGAAATCGGGATGGCCACCACCGGGATGAGCACCGAGCGCATCGAGCCGAGAAAGAGGAAAATGACCACGATAACGATGAGCAGGGTCTCGGTAAGCGTCCTGAGCACTTCGTTGATGGCATCCTGGATGTATGCCGTCGAGTCGTACGGAATGCCGACATTCATCCCGGTGGGCAATTCCGCCTGGATGCCAGGTATAGCCGCGCGAACTTGCTTGATGACCTCCAGCGAGTTGGCGGTCGGCAGGACCCAGATTCCCATGAAGGTCGCGGTCTCACCGTTGAAGCGGACTTCCGAGTCATAATTCTGGGCGCCGAGCACGACGTCCGCGATGTCGCCGAGTCGCACGACCACGCCGTTGTTGTTCTTGACGACCAGTTGCTTGAATTCGTCTGCCGTTCGCAGATCGGTGTTGGCGACCAGGTTGACCGACACCATCGAACCCTTGGTGCTTCCGAGCGCAGAGAGGTAGTTGTTGTGCGCCAAGCGCGTCGTGTACGGCGGAGGCGAAATGCCAAGCGCGGCCATTTTGTCCGGCTTCAGCCAGATTCGCATCGCGAAGGTGCGATCGCCGAGAATGTCGGCGCGCTGCACTCCGCTGATGGCGCTGAGTTTTGGCTGTACGACGCGCGTCAGATAGTCGGTGATCTGGTTCTGGTCGAGATCGGGGGACGAGAAGCCAATGTACATCGCGGCAAATTGATTGTCTGCGGTTTGCAGATCGATGACCGGCGCTTCAGCTTCTGGCGGCAGGTCGTTGCGGACCTGGGCCACTTTCGCCTGGATCTGGGTCAGCGCCGCATTGGTATCGTAGTTGAGTTTCAGGTGCACCGTGATGGTGCTGAGGCCCTGAGCACTCGACGACTCCATGTAATCGATACCGTCGGCACTGGCGATGACGCGCTCCAGCGGAGTGGTGATGAATCCGCGTACCAGGTCGGCGTTTGCGCCCACGTACACCGTCGAAACCGACACCACCGCGATGTCGCTCCGCGGGTATTGACGGACACTCAACGAGCGAATGGACTGCAGGCCGGCGATCAGGATAACCAGACTGACAACCATCGCGAGGACGGGTCGTTTAATGAACAGATCCGTGAACTTCATCTAGCTGTCCTCAGGCTTGGGAGCGGGATTATTTCCCGGTTGAACCTTGTTGTTGACCTGGACCGCGGCGCCGTTGCGCAGCTTGAACACACCTGACGTTACGACTTCATCGCCTGGATTCAGGCCCGAAACCACTGCCACCTGGTCGCCTCGTGATCCTTCAAGTTTCACGAACTGCTGACGCACGCCGCGATAAGTGTGGCCTTTCGGATCCTTGAGCTCGGTGATCACGAAAACCGAATCGCCGTACGGGGCATAACTGACGGCCGACGCCGGCAGCGGGACCACGGTACGACTCGCTCCCAGGACCACTTCGACCTGCACGAACATGCCGGGCTGTAACTTGCCTTCAGGATTGGCTAGCGTCGCCTGCACCTGTACGTTCCGCGTGGTTTGGTCGATTACCGAGTCCAGCGCCGTGACCTTGCCCGCGAACACTTTGCCGGGCAGGTCCTCGGAAGTAACCTTCAGACTGCGGCCGACACGGACCTGGCCCAGCGCCTGTTGCGGCAGGCCAAAATTAACGTAAATGGGATTCAGCGCCTGGAGTTGAACTACAGGATTGCCTGCGGACAGGTATTGGCCGAGATTGATCTTGCGAATTCCCAGGGTGCCCGAGAACGGAGCGCGAATCGTTTTGCGCTCAATGGTGGCACGGATCGCGCCGACATTCGCCTCGGTCTGTTTTTGCTGGGCGGTGGCCTGGTCGTATTCCAGCCGCGAGATGACGCCCTCTTTCACCAGCTCCTGCATCCGGCCAAAGTTGACTTTCGCAAGATCGCGCTGTGCTTCGAGAGCCGCCAACTGGGCCCGCTCTTCGCGGGTGTCGAGCTCTACCAGAATCTCGCCTTCCCGTACTGCTTTGCCAGAATCGAAATTGATTTTCGTCACGGTTCCCGGCAGGTCAGAGCTGACCATCACGCCATGAACCGCTTCCATAGTGCCGATTACGCCGGTGGTCGAGGGCCATTGCTCGGGCTGAGCCACCACGCTGGTGACGGCCTCAGGAGGCGGTGTATAGGCAGCAGCTTGCACCGCCGTCTGTACCTGCTTGAACTTCATGAAGCCGAGGGCCGTGAGCAGTGTTAGTGTCACACCCAACATCACGATCATTCTCTTTGCCATTGACTTCCCCTTAGGACAAACAGCAAACCATTGAAAACAAAAAGTTAACTGGCGCCGGTACGCTGCAGACAGCTATCCATCGAACGTATCTGACAACCATTAGAAGTACTCGTTCGAACTCCGCCCCGGCGGGACACTCAGCAGTCTGATTGGATTCAGAAATTCTGTCAGGGATTCGCTATTTCATCGTCCAATTTCCAGACAAAACACAATGTGGATGTAGGCGCGTGCGCCCCGCGGGTGCGGCAGCGTCCGATCAGCAGGAGCACGAGCGCGACCCTCGCGCCTACATTTCAAGCGATCTTCTCGGTCTTGCCCACTGCTTCAGCCGAGTGGCAACACGGCTCTGTTTCCCTGGAAGCGATGTAACCGCCCGTCCGGTCAACGAAGCCGCCCGCGCCATATTTGTCGTGGTGGCGCACCCAGTCAGTCATATTGTGGTTCGGGCCGTTCTCGTTGCGGCCTTTGGGCGTGAGGTCGAGATACATGTACGCACCCAGCACCTCTTCGTTTCCCCGGCCGTAGCTGGAATATGTATGAAAGATGTTGCCGTTCTCGTCCTTGTAGAAAACGCTGATGCCGGAGAGCTCCTCGATCGAGGCCGGGATCATCTCGTAGTTGTAGTAGACCTCGCCTCGCGCGATGTCCTCGTTGCTGAGCGAAACGTGATAGTCGAAGTTGAAGTCGCTCTCATACGAGGAGACCCAATTGAAGCGCCAGCCCATACGCTGCTTGTATGCTTCAAGGTCAGACAGTGGCGCGCGTGAAATCGCAACGAACGCGACATCATGATGCGAGAGGTGCAAGTCGGCGCCGTCAATATGATCGGAAAGGAACGAGCAACCCACGCAGCCCTCGCCGAGTTCCCGTCTCCACATGAAGTGATAGACGATTAACTGGCTGCGCCCGTCGAAGAGGTCGGCCAACCCATTCTTCCCGCGCGGCGTGTCGAATACGTAATCCTTTTCTACTTTCACCCAGGGCAGCTGGCGCCGCTCGGCGCTGACCGCGTCGCGTGCCCGAGTGAGAGCCTTTTCCTTGGCCAATAGATCTTTGCGAGCTGCCAGCCACTCAGTTCTCGAAACAACCGTCCGACTATCCACGGTGCTCATTGCGGCTTCTCCTCATGACTCGCCGTTTCGCTCTTATGATTAGAAGTTTTGTTCCTGGGATGAAGTACTTTCAGGACGAGCGCCGTTACTCCCCCCGCCGAGGTCGCGCTGGTAAGTACGAGCGTCGCAGTCGCAATGCAAGCCGGGCACATGTTCCTCCTCCGTTCGCTTATCGCCGAGCTAAGGTGTTGGCAGGCCTGGAATCTCCAGCACGGGCCGGATTTCGACTGCGCCTTTGCGCGCGCCGGGAATCCGTCCCGCAATGTCCAACGCCTCGTCGAGATTTTTAGCGTCCACCAGGAAGTAGCCGCCGAGTTGTTCGCGGGTCTCAGCGAAAGGGCCGTCGGTCACGAAGCGCTTGCCGTCCCTTACTTTGACGGTGGTAGCGGTCGCTACCGACTGCAAGGGGGCAGTGGCCAGGAACTGTCCGTTGGATTGGAGCTGGTGGGCAAGCTTTGTCGAATCCCTGTAACACTGGGCCCGCTCGGCTTCGGTCCAGGCTTGCTCGTCACCGTAAATCAGCAGCAAGTATTTCATTTGCATGTCTCCATGGGTATGTCGAACGGCGGATCTCCAAATCGACAGTTCGGCTGAATAAATTCTGCAATCGGGAATCTACCACCTTCGACCTCCAACGGAGCTGCCTTCCGTTGACCAACTTGGCTGCGCTGTCGTCTAAATAGATCGACGGCTGCCGGGCCAAATCGACACTCCAATTGAAAAATATTTACAATTTAGACATGTCGCAGAACGCCGCCGAAACTGTGGAGGAAGTCTATCGCTCTGACTGGGGCCGAATTGTCGCCGCCCTCATTGGACTGGTCGGTGACTTCGATCTCGCCGAAGAGTCGGCGCAGGAAGCCTTTACCGCGGCAGTGGATCAATGGCGAGTCTCCGGAGTGCCGGAATTTCCCCGGGCGTGGATCATTCAGACGGCTCGGCACAAGGCCATTGACCGCATCCGGAGCAAAATTCGCTCTGAGGAAAAGCTGGAATCGTACGCCGCCTCCGGCCTGGTTCGGACCATTGAAGAGCCGGACTACGACAGCAGCGAAATTCCCGACGACCGTCTGCGGCTGATCTTTACCTGCTGCCACCCGGCGCTTGCCCTGGAGGCGCAAGTGGCGCTGACCTTGCGCACCCTGTGCGGCCTGGAGACGGACGAAATCGCGCGGGCCTTTCTCGTGCCGCCGACCACGATGGCCCAGCGCCTGGTGCGTGCCAAGCGCAAGATTCGCGATGCAGCCATTCCTTATATTGTGCCTGAGACACAGGAAATGGCCGCACGGCTAGCTGCTGTATTGACCGTGATCTACCTAGTCTTCAACGAAGGCTACGCGGCTACCAGAGGCGGGCCGCTGGTCAGGACCGATCTCTGCGCCGAAGCCATCCGCCTAGGACGCCTGGTCAGATCGTTGGCGGGACCGCAGCCTCCGGCCGAAGCGACGGCGCTGGTCGCGCTGATGCTGCTTCACGACGCACGGCGCGATGCGCGGGTCGATGACGAGGGCGATCTGGTCGTACTGGAAGAGCAGGACCGCAGCCGATGGAACCACCCACAGATTGCCGAAGCATTGTCGCTCGCGGCGGAAGTCTGGCGTGGCGAGGTGGGCCCTTTTTCGTTACAGGCGGCGATTGCGGCTGTTCATTGTCAGGCGGCGCGTGCTGAAGATACAGACTGGGCCCGGATCGTGCGCTACTACGACCTACTCGAGCGGGTGCAACCTTCTCCGATTGTTTCGCTGAATCGGGCGGTCGCAATCGCGATGGTAGACGGCCCTCAGCCGGCTCTCGCGCTGATTGATGCCCTCGTTGCAACCGGCGATCTCGACGACTACCATCTGCTGCATGCAGCCCGTGCTGATCTGTTACGTCGAATCGGATCCGCAGCAGAAGCGGCAAAGAGCTACGAACGGGCGCTGGCGTTGGTCACCAATGGCAGCGAACGCAGATTTCTCGAGCGGCGCCTGCACGAAGTTCAGCCGCCGGCGGCCTGACTGGCACTCGGTCCAGAATGGTGGCCGGGCGTGTCGGCTGGACGGGCGGGACACGCGTGCTTCAGCAAACATCCCGCACATCCTAAATTTATGACCAAATGTCTTGCCGGCATCCTCCTGGTTGCCTGTTTCACTTCAACCGCGATCGCTGGCATGACCGCGGACTCCAAACAGGTCGCGGCGGTGGAGAACATCTACGCCGACGTTAGCGATGCCTTCACCATCATCACAACCATCGACTCTGGTTTGTTTACCAGCTATCGAGGCAAGGACCGCGCCGCCTGGGTCCAGGTGTATCGCGAGAAACGGAAGGAATTTTCCGCGCGCCTGGCAAAATTGCCAAGTCTTGATCTTTCTGCGAGCGACACTAAAGCAATTGCCGCTATGCGTACGCAGTTTGCGACGTTCTCTGAGACCATCTCGGCGCCCTTTAGTCCGGATGGAAAGTGCCAGAACGCGAGCCGCAAGGACCAGGATTACGCTTCCCTGAGAACGGCATTGCTGGTCTGCTTTGCGGAGAGCGCCAACAATATCAACTTCGAGGGTGGAAAAATCAATCGCCAGTCGGTGCTCGACCTCCTGCACGAGATTGAAGAGCCGGAACGGCGCAAGGCCGTATTCATGGCGCTCGCCCCCCTGTGGCAGGCCATCAACGGCAACAACGAACCGGACAGTCCGTATCGGCGCTTGGTGGCGCTGGCCGCCGCCGATACGGCGAAGCATGGTTCAGAAATCGACGCTGCCGCGCGCGACGCCGGAGTGAACACCGCCGATGTCGAACGATGGTTGGAGCAGATTCTTGATGCCTGGCGCCAAGTCAATCCCGCCGACCCGGTGGAGCCGTGGAGCTTCAGTTATTTGAGCGCCGAGGCAGACCGCCAGCTCGCTGCCGCCATTCCTCGCGAGTCGCTTCAACCGATCAATCAGCGTTTCTACCAGGACCTGGGGTTAGACCTCCGACAATCAGGCACGTCGTACGACCTGGATCCACGGCCAGGGAAAGCGCCGCTGGCTTACACGGACTACATCACTCACGGGAGAATGATCAGCGGCTCGTGGCAGCCTACTATCGCTCGCGTCTCCGCTCCCTATGCGCGGGGCGGGTTATTTGTGCTGAATGAGTTGGTACACGAGAACGGCCACGTGGTGAACATCACAGCGATTCGCAATCGCCCCGCTTTCGTCTACTGGCCTGGCGATCTTTTCGTTGAGGCTTTTGCGGATGTCCCGGGGTGGAGCACGTATGAGCCCGCCTGGCAGCGCCGGTATCTGGGGCGCGAGACCTCCGAACAGACTTCTCTGCGCGCCTTGTATGGGGTAGTAGTGTTGGACGTTGCCTGGTCGCTCTTCGAACTGAGAATGCTGCGCGCCCCCGCTACGGACCCGAATCTCTTGTGGACCGAGATCACGAACCACTACTTCCATATCGTTCCGCATCCCGAGCTGTCCTGGTGGGTGTTGCGCGAGCAGTTAGTGGATACGCCCGGGTACATGATGAACTACGGACTGGGCGCCGTGTTGACCGCCGAAATGCGTCAGCACATTCGCGAGGCTTTAGGGCCGTTCGACACCGGTGATCCGCGGTGGTACGGATGGCTACAGGAGAACTTGCTGCGCTACGGATCCGAGCGCGATTCGCCACGGCTGATGCAAGATTTCCTGGGACGTCCCGTTTCTCCGCAGGCCCTGCTCCATCAGATTCACCGGCTCGCGCCGCCAGCGAAGTAGCTGGTCGCGCCGATCTACGGCGACATGCTGAAGCTGGCGCAGCATCAGTTCGGAAAATCCCCGGCTGTCGCGTCATCGTGAAGGGCTTCAGTCCTGAAGGATCTCGCGCGGATGTTACAAATGCCGTGGGGTGCATATTCGCTGCGCGCTAGATCCTTCGCAAGCTCAGGATGACGCCGGGCGGGAGTTGTGCAGCCCTTTGGGATTTTGCCGCGCGAACTAAAAGTTGATACCTTATCCGGTTGTAATCACGAGGACTTGCCCATGCTTCGCAGAAAGATCGCGTTCTACACAGCCGCTCTCGGTTTGCTGCTGACCACGTCTCTGCTTCACGCCGCCCAATCCTACGAGGTAACGATGGAGCGGGGTGTGACCGCCACGATGCGCGACGGCGTCATTCTTCGCGCGGATATTTACCGGCCCATGGCAGATGGGCAGTTTCCGGTTCTGCTGCAACGCACGCCGTACAACAAGAGCAGCGGAGCGGCTTTTGCCTTCAAGGCTGCGGCGACGGGATATGTCGTCATCATTCAGGACGTCCGCGGCCGCTACACTTCCGACGGCGAGTGGTACACGTTCAAGCATGAATCGAACGATGGTTACGACACCGTGGAGTGGGCGGCGGCGTTGCCCTATTCGAACGGCAAGGTAGGCATGTGGGGCGGATCGTATGTGGGCGCCACCCAGATGCTGACGGCGATTGCTCATCCGCCGCACCTGGCCGGCATTTGCCCGGTCGTGACGGCCAGCAACTATCACGAAAACTGGACCTACCAGGGCGGCGCTTTCGAGCAATGGTTCAACCAATCGTGGACCTCGGGCCTGGCCCAAGACACCTTCGATCGGAGCGTGTCAGAAAAACACCAACGCTCTCGGGGGAGCGTGGAAGTTGCCGCTGGCCAGCTATCCCCTGTTTAATTTTTCTGATCCTTCAGCGGCGCCGATTTCCACGGCCTCCCTGGCTCCTTATTTTCTCGATTGGCTGGCTCATCCCACGCTACGACCAGTATTGGAAGCAGATTTCGATTGAAGAGCACTTCGGCGACATCAACGTTCCCGGTGCTCTCCATTGCTGCCTGGTATGACATTTTTCAAGGTGGATCGCTGCGCAACTACATCGGAATCAAGGCGCACGGCGGAAGTGAAGCGGCCACGCAAGGGCCAGCATCTCTTCGTGACCATTGGAGGTCACGCGGGAGGCGGCAGAAAGATTGGCGAGGTCGACTTTGGACCTGCGGCCGCCGAGTTCGACGAAAACGAAATTACCTTGAAGTGGTACGACTACCTGTTCAAGGGCGTGCAGAACGAATTTGCTGGCAAGCCGGTAAAGATTTTCGTCATGGGCGCCAACCAATGGCGGGAAGAAGATGACTGGCCGCTGGCTCGCGCGCAGAGCACCAAATATTTTCTGCACTCGACGAAAAGCGCCAACTCGCTTCGCGGAGACGGCAGTCTTTCGACCGCATCTCCGCGATCGGAGCCGTCGGACCACTACGTTTATGATCCTTCGAATCCGGTGCCAACCATCGGCGGCCCTCTATGCTGCGATGCGGCAGCACCTGGCGCCCGGTCCTCGCGACCAGCGTCCGGTCGAGGCCCGCGACGACGTCTTGATCTACACCACGCCTGCGTTTACGCAGGACACAGAAGTCACCGGGCCGGTCAGCCTCGAACTTTTTGCCAAGTCGTCGGCGGTGGACACGGACTTCACCGCCAAGCTGGTGGATGTGGGTCCGGATGGATTTGCGCAAAATCTGACGGAAGGAATTGTCCGCGCCCGCTATCGCGATTCGCAGGAGAAGGCGAGCCTGATGAATCCCGGACAGGTGTACAAGTTCACCATTGATTTGTGGTCAACGAGCAACGTGTTTCTGAAGGGACACATGTTGCGGCTGGAGATTTCCAGCAGCAATTTTCCCCGTTTCGACCGGAATCTGAACACCGGGGAAGATCCTGCTTTCGCCAGGAACTACGTTTCAGCCACCAACACCGTCTATCACGATGCCGAGCATCCCTCGGCGCTGATCTTGCCTGTGGTGCCGCGCCACTGACGTCCTCCGAATGGACCGATGCCGCTGTGGGACGAGGAGTTGGTACCCGAGGCACTTTGTTCAGCGTTACTGGTTCTAAACTTCGGTAACTTTCGCGCAATTTTTACCGGTCTAGAATCGTCTCTGTGACGAGAGTAGAGACCGGCGGCATGGCTTCAGAAAGAATTCCCCATTGCTAACGAGAAGAAGCCGGCAGCGTCCCCGATCCAGAGATGGCAGATCGAGGGGCGCGAGTGGTGGCTATGGGGACTGGCTGTCGTCGTCACCCTGGTCCTGACCTTCGGAATCGTCTCTTTAACCTACTTCCAGTTACACCCGCAAACCGAGGGCACGTATTGGACTGACCTCAAGGAATGGGTCCGCGGACTGGCCTTCGTGGTCCTGTTGTTCGACATTTACACCCTCTACCAGCATCTGCAACTGCAGCGCATGCGACGCCGTCTCGCCGAGCGCGACCAGCTTTTTCAGCTGATCACCGAGAACGCGGCGGACATGATTGCGGTGGTCGACGGCACCGGGCAAGCGGATTTACAACAGCCCGTCCTACCAGCAACGTCCTGGGGTACTCAGCGGAAGAATTGAAGACCACTTCGTCGATTGACCAGATTCATCCCGATGACCGGCAGCGCGTGCTGGAGGCGGCGCACAAGGCGCGTTCCACCGGCCAGGGAGCAGAGGCTGGAATACCGGATACGCCACAAGGACGGTTCCTGGCGCATCCTGGAATCGACCGCCAGCGCCATTCGCAATGCCAAAGGGGAAACCGAAAAGCTGGTGATCGTGAACCGCGACATCAGCGAGCGCAAGCGCGCGGAAGAGTTGCTGGCGCATAACGCCTTCCACGACGGCCTGACCAATCTTCCCAACCGCGCTCTCTTCCTCGACCGGTTGCAGCGCGCCCTGGTGCTCTCCAAGCGGCATACCGATTACAAATTCGCCGTCCTGTTTATCGATATCGACGAGTTCAAGGTTTTTAACGACAGCCTGGGACACAAAGTCGGGGACGAAGTTCTGATTCAAATCGGCCATGCGGCTGACTGCGTCGCTGCGCGAAGTGGACACGATCGCGCGTCCGCAGCTGGGTCCATCAAAGGACGACACGCTGGCCCGGCTCGGCGGCGATGAATACACGATCCTTCTGGAAGACATCCGAAACCCCAGCGACGCGATCCGGGTGGCGGAGCGACTGCAGAGCCAAGCTGTCCGTCCCCTTTACCGTGCAGGGATACGAAATTGTGGTGAATGCAAGCGTGGGAATTGCCTTGAGCACACCGGCTTGCGCCCACGCTGAAGACCTGCTGCGCGACGCGAGCATCGCCATGTATCGCGCCAAGCGGGCGGGGAAGGCACGCTGCGAAGTCTTCGATACCGCCATGCATGAGGGCGCGGTGCGGCGTCTGGAGCTGGAGACGGAACTCCGCAAGGGCCTGGAGCTGGGCGAATTCAGGACCCATTACCAGCCGATCGTTTCCTTAAAGACCGGCAGGATTACCGGTTTCGAAGCGCTGACCCGCTGGCAACACGGCGACCGCCTGCTGTGCGCCGGCCGAATTTATCGCGGTGGCCGACGAGACCGGCCTGATTATCCCGATGAACCGGATATTGCTGCGCGAGGCTTGCGAACAGCTGCGTTCGTGGCATGCTCAATTTCCGGCCGAGCCGCCGCTGAGCATGAGCGTCAACATTACCTCGAAGGAATTTGCGCAGTCCCAACCTGGCGAAGGGGATTGCGGAGACCTTGAAGCAGACCGGACTCGACCCCAACAATCTGCAGTTGGAGATTACGGAAACCATCGCCATGGGAGATCCGGAAAAGGCAGCTTCCGTGCTCTCCGAACTCAAGTCTCTGGGAGTGCGTCTGAGCGTGGACGATTTCGGCACGGGATATTCATCGCTCAGCCGCCTGCAGCAGTTCCCGGTGGATTCGCTGAAGATCGATCGCGCTTTCATCTCTCATATGGACAGCGACGTCGAGAGCCACAAGATTGTCCAGGTCATCATCATGCTGGCCCAGACCCTGGGCTTGACTATCGTGGCAGAAGGTGCCGAGACGGAAGAGCACGTGAACCAACTCAAGGCGCTCGATTGCGGCTTTGCCCAGGGATATTACTTTTCGAAGCCGGCGGATCACCAGGTCATCTCCGACCTGTTGCTGAAAGTGAACGGCTCAGGCTTCGCCGCAGTCAAGGCGCAGACGGCTAAGGCCGGCGCTTAGTGTCATCCTGAGCGGAGGGGCTGCTTCGCTTTGCGAAGCAGCCGCGCAGTCGAAGGACCCCTATTTACTTCTTGTGCGTCTGCGTCTTGCGATAAAGCAAGTCCACGATGATTTTGGCTACCGTGGAACCATAGGGGTCCTTCGACTCCGCATGTCGTTCGCAAGCGAAGCGACATGCTCCGCTCAGGATGACAATTCTTACCAGGACGCGAGTGGGGCGCGCTTCCAGGTATTCTTGGCTACGCAGACATAGATGAAATTGGCGTCCCAGGTTTCCGTGCCTGCGATACAGGGATCGGTGGCGTGGGCCGGCGCGACCGAAGGAATCGAGACTGGAACGGTAAACATCTTGAGCTTGGCGGAAAGGCGCTCCAGCCATTTCTTTCCGTCTCCGACATTTCCGATGTAGTTGGAGATTGATTGCGGCGCGCCGAAGCTGATCCCAATGTTCGCCGGGTTACCGTCCCCCTGGTCGTAGCCGATGAAGGCGTCGTTGGCGTCATTCGAGGGGCGGTTGTTTGCCGTGGCGATGGTCTTCTGGAAATTGGAATCGGAGAGCGTGATGATGTGTCCGGGCCCGGTACCGAGCGTGGAGAAATTCATCCGGCCCTTGAGGTTCGTCCACTGCCCGGCATCGGAATTCGGTTTGACCGCCAGCAGAAACGCTCCCTGCTGAAAAAAAGAGGTCGGGGCCATGGCCGAAGTAGCAGCTCAACCATAGCGGTGTCCATCCTCCCAACGAATCGCAATTGGCGGCGATCAGTGCGGGCGCGGTTGATCCCTGGACTGCCACGACGCTGCCGGGAGCGTTATCCATCCAGGCCCGGGCACCCGCCAGAACGCTGCCGGAATCACCGTTCGCACCTAACACCAGATTTCCCGGCCAGAAGTCGAGGAGCGGAAAGTATGTCGGAACCGCCACCGTGTAGGAGCTGCGGCGCGGCTTGGGTGTCGGTGAAAGTACACACGCCCTTTGAACAGACCGAGCTGCGAGGAACATTTGTCAGCACAGCATAGTTTCCCGTGCCATAGGGCCCCTGATCGCGCTGCCCCCCGATCGCAGTCACACGAAGCAAGTCGAAACTGGCAGCACCGGTGATATCGGCAGTGGTTACGACAATGCTCCCCACTCCGTTGGTCAGCGCTCGACCGGCGTAGAGCGGGTTTGACGCTCCGAACTGTCGCGTGCCGGGCAACGATGTAGTAGCGGTAGTCGGTATTTCCCGATGGAGGCGAAGCGCGGAACCCATCCTGTCGGAGCTTCTCCGCCATGAATCTTCACGCTACCGCCTTGCGCGATCACGCCGGCTTGCCCGATCTTGCCCAGCGGATTTTTGCAGTTGCCGACTTCCTCGTACACGTTGGCCAGTTCAAAGCCGCCGTAGCCGCCACGCTTGGTGCCCGCCCGGACGCCGTATTGCGCGTAGCCCTGAATGACGCTGTCAGAAATCCGCAACGTGTTGCCGGCTTGCCAGTCGATTCCATTTCCCGCGCACTGCAAAGAGATGTTCAGATTTTTCAGCCAGCCCACGCCGGGAAAAATACCAAACGGTCCCGGCGCGTAAATCACCGGATTGCACACCGTCGCGTCGCAGCGCACGCCGTAATTGCCCGCTCCGCCTCCGAGGCTCGTGTCCAGTCCATCCAGTAGAAACGCCTCATCGTCGTCCACTTGCACGTAGCTGCCAAATGTTCCGCCTCCCGAATTGATCCGCGTAGACACGTTGAACAGCCTGGTCTTTTGCGCGTTCACTTCGATGAACGGCTTTTGCCCGTTCAGGACGGTGGGACGCCCGCGTGGATTGATCAACGTAATGTCCTGATATGCATTGGCATTCGAAGGATCACCGACGAAGATGCAGGTATCGTTCATCCAGCATTCGAGAATAGATCCGGAGAAATCCACGGTGAGGTTCGAGGAGCGAATTGAAACGCGCGCGAATGCTTTCAATTCTCTCGGCGGCACAACGACTGTGCCCGACTGCGGAGCGCCGGTGGGATTGGTGGGCACATACCGCGCTGCGATCAGGGCCTCCTGCAGTCCACTGGATGCGCTCGAAAGAGTTTCACCTCCGGCATGCGCGCCGTGGCTCATAAACTGCAAGCGTGCCGGGACGTCCGTCTCCGGCGCAGGTCCCGCCTGTGACCTTGGCGGGTTCCGACCCATTGATAAGAATCCAATATTCCGGTTCGTTTCCCTTTACACCCGGAGGACAAGCCGCGAGAGTGACGGACTTAGCTGCCGGGCTGACCCAGTTCCTCAGGCGGGCTCATCGACCAGTCGAAGTCAGTTGCGTATTTGACTGGCCGTCCAAGCGGATTTTGAGCAGCGGACTGAAGTCCAAACATTGAAGATGCTTGCACAAAAAGGGAGAATCCTGAAGAGCCTGGACATTGCGATCACCATTACCCGCTGATTTCAGAGGAGCTTGGTTTTAGTCATATCACAGCTTCTGCCTCGCTACCTGACCATGGACGCCGTCCTCCATTCTCTGTCGCGGGGGCTCCGGTATAATCGCGTGTTTGTAAATCCGAGTGCAGTTTGAGGGGACGCATGGAGCGATCTGGTTCTCCGGCTGGAAATTGCCGATGAGCAGGGCGGCACGCGCGGTGGCATCTCCGCATGTCGTGAGTATTGGAGATTTCCGGCCCTTGGCCCGTCTACGACTGCCCCGCCCGGTCTTCGATTATCTCGATGGCGGCGCCGATGGTGAAGTCACGCTGCGGGAAAATTGCCGGGTGTTTGATGACGTTACGTTCCGGCCGCGCTATGCGGTGCCCGTCTCCGATTGCGATTTGCGCACGCGCGTGCTGGGCTTCGACATTTCGTTTCCTGCCATTCTGGCCCCTGTAGGCTATAGCCGGCTTATGCATCCTGACGGCGAGGCCGGCGCAGCGCGCGCTGCAGGAGCCGCAGGCACGGCATACATTCTCTCCACCATCTCCGGACACCGCGTCGAAGACGTCAAGGCGGCTTCGACCGGCCCGGTGTGCTTTCAGTTGTATTTGATGGGAGGCCGCGAGGCTTCAGAAGCTGTGATCGACCGGGCCCGCGTCGTCGGCTGCGCCGCGCTGGTGGTTACGATCGACACGCCCGTCGCCGGATTGCGCGAGCGCGATTTCCGCAATGGCATGAAAGAATTGATGGGCGGGAGCCTCGTAGCCAAAGTTCCGTTTCTACCGCAAATGTTGGCACGCCCGGGATGGATTGTCAGTTACCTGCTCGATGGCGGTCTCTCCAAGTTGCCGAATGTAGTGGTCCCAGGGAAAGGGCCGATGGAGTTGGTTGATGTCGGGGCCGCGCTGGCCCGCTCGGCGGTGACCTGGGACGATCTGACCTGGATGCGCGAGCACTGGCCCGGGCCGATCGTCATCAAAGGCCTGCTCACCGGAGACGATGCTCGTCGTGCTGTGGACGCAGGTGCTTCAGCCGTCGTGGTTTCCAATCATGGCGGACGCCAGCTCGACGGTGTTTCTGCGTCGTTGCGGGCTCTGCCCGAAGTCGTGGCGGCGGTGAACGGTCAGGTCGAAGTGCTGATGGACGGCGGCATTCGTCGGGGTTCCGATATCGTCAAGGCCATCTGCCTGGGTGCGAAAGCCGTCCTGTGCGGACGCGCCTATGCCTACGGCTTGGCTGCGGCAGGCGAAGCGGGTGTTGCCAGAGCGATCGAAATCTTGCGGGCTGATGTGGATCGCACTCTCAAGCTGCTGGGGTGCACATCGATTGCACAGCTAGACCGCTCGTACGTGGATGTGCCCGCAAACTGGCGGTGAGTGATCTGGTGGTTTTCCTTCGTTTATTTTTCGTGTCCTTTGTGGTTTCAAGGTGTTTGCATAAAGCTCTAAAGCACCAAGGACACGAAGGTACACGAAGGAAATCATTAATACTTGAAATCTGGGAAGAGGGCGCACGGTGCATTGGACCCAGGTCTATGACCCCTTCGGCCGCTGGTGGCTCTCTACGCTGGTTGCAGCCCTGCCCATTTTTGTGTTGTTCGGGTTGCTGGTTGGGCTGAAGGTCAAGCCGCACTGGTGCGCCATCTCTGGTGCGACGACTGCGGCAATGGTCGCCGTCATATTTTTCAAGATGCCGGTGGTTTTGGCGGTCGCGAGTTTTGGTTACGGTGTCGCTTTTGGCTTGTTGAAGATTGCCTGGATCGTGCTGGCGGCAGTTTTTCTCTACGACGTCTCCGTCGAGACCGGCCAGTTCGAAATCATGAAGGAATCGGTCGCTGGGATTACCGCCGACCGCCGCCTGCAAGTGTTGCTGGTGGCGTTCTGCTTTCGGCGCTTTCATCGAAGGCGCCGCCGGATTCGGCGCACCCGTCGCCATCGCGGGCGCTTTGATGATTGGGCTTGGCTTCCGGCCGTTTCACGCCGCGGCGCTGAATCTGATTGCCAACACGGCGCCGGTGGCGTGGGGCAGCATCGGGATTCCTATCCACACCCTGGCGGCTGCTTGCGGTCTGCCGGAATCGGATCTGAGCGCAACCATCGGACGCATCCTGCCCCTCACTGCGGTGATCGTGCCCTTCTGGCTGGTCCGCACCATGGTCGGTTGGAGCGAGACCTTCGAAGTGTTCCCCGCGATCTTAGTTGTCGGCGTCTCTTTCGCCCTCACCCAGTTTTTCTGGTCGAACTATGTCGACAGCAGCCTGGTGGACATCATGGGCGGAGTGGTTTCGATCCTGGCCGCGATTGCCTTCCTCAAATTCTGGAAGCCCAGGAAGATTTGGCGCTTCGACTATGACGAAGCAAATCATCCATCTGCATCCCCCGCAAAAGAAGTGGCTGACTCATTCGGAGGCGAGTGGGCCGCAGAAGATTTCGACAAGAACCTGGAAGTCCGCTCGTATCCGTTGGGAAAAGTTTTGAAAGCCTGGATGCCGTTTGGGATTTTGTCGGCAGTCGTGCTGGTCTGGGGTCTGCCCCCGGTCAAGTTGGCTTTGAACCGGGCCACCACTCCGGCTTTCAAGGTCGTTCTGCCGGATGGCACGGTGCGGCCCGGCCCGCCGGGTTGGGACGTGCCCTACCTGCACAACGCGGTCTATCGCGCCGCCCCCGTGGTGGCCAAGCCGGCTCCCGAAGCAGCGCGTTACGATCTCAACTGGTTGTCAGCTACGGGCACAGGCTGTTTTCTGGCGGCCATTGTTTCCGGATTGCTGCTAGGCATGTCTCCCGCCCGGATGGGAAAGGTCTTCTGGCACACCCTGATGCGGATGCGCCTGGCGGTGATTGCGATTTCTTTCATGCTGGGCCTAGCATACGTGAGCCGTTACTCCGGGCTGGATGCCGTGCTGGGCTTGGCGTTTACCCGGACCGGCTGGGCATATCCGTTTTTTGGCACGTTTCTGGGCTGGCTTGGAGTTGCGTTGACGGGAAGCGACACCTCGTCCAATGCGCTATTTGGCAGCTTACAGCGTATTACTTCACAGCAACTCGGCATCGATCCCGTTCTGATGTGCGCCGCCAACAGCGCGGGCGGCGTGATGGGCAAGATGGTGGACGCGCAATCCATCACCATTGCAACCGCGGCGACCAACCAGGTGGGAAATGAAGGCGTCATTTTCCGATTTGTGGTGTGGCACTCGGTTGCACTCGGCGCCATCGTCGGAGTTATCGTAATGCTGTATGCCTACGTATTTCCTCATGCGGTGCCTCACGGACTCACGTTCGTAAAGTAAGCCGGCTCTATGGAGAGCGGGCGTCCCGCCCCGTCAGGCAATGGCCTGTGTCCGACCGGCGGGCGCCCGTCCTCCATCCACCATCTGCGTTTCCTGATAACCTCAATAGAGATACTTGGGAGACCGCCCGCCGTTGCCACCAATCATTAACGTACAGGGAATTTCTAAGGCCTTTGGAGCCAATCCGCTATTTCAGAACGTGTCTTTTACCGTCGCGGAGGGTGACCGCATTGGGCTTATCGGACCGAACGGTTCCGGCAAATCCACGCTGCTGCGAATTCTGGCCGGCGACGAAGATCCGGACAGCGGAGAAGTTGCGTTCCGCAAGCGGCTCCGGGTCAGCTACGTCGAGCAGGATTCCAAATTCAAATCCGGCGCGACCGTGCGCTCTGTGGCGGAAGACGCGATGGAACGGGCGAAGGTCCATTCGACGGAGCGCGGAACTCGCTTTGCCGAAACTCTCGGGCGCGCCGGCTTCGAGAGATCTCGACGTGGAAGCGGCCACCCTGTCCGGAGGATGGCAGAAGCGATTGGCGATAGTCGAGGCGTTGGTGCAAGGGCCGGACATTATGCTGCTCGACGAACCTACCAACCATCTGGACCTGGCCGGGATCGAGTGGCTCGAAGAGCTGCTAGCGCAGGCCGCGTTTGCCAGCGTGATCGTCAGTCACGACCGCTATTTTCTGGAAAATATCGCCACCGACATGGCGGAGCTGAGCCGCGTCTATCCCGACGGAATACTTCGGGTGCGAGGAAGCTACAGCACCTTTCTCGAGAAGAAGGAAGAATTTCTGCACGCGCAATCGAAGCGGCAGGAAGCGTTGGAAAATCTGGTCCACAACGAGATTGAATGGCTCCGACGCGGAGCCAAGGCTCGCACCAGGAAGTCCAAGGCACGCATCGGGAAGGCCAATGAGTTGATGGGAGACCTCGCGGACCTGAACGCACGGACCCGGACCTCGACCGCGCAGATTGACTTCTCGGCAAGCGACAGAAAAACCAAGCGGCTCATCGAGCTGGAAGATGTGTCTTACCAGATCGAGCAGCGAACGCTGTTCGAAAGACTGAACTTCGTTCTGACCGCCGGGATGCGAGTAGGGCTGGTCGGGCCGAACGGCAGCGGCAAAACCACGTTGCTGCGACTGTTGCGCGGCGAGTTGACCGCAACTGGCGGAGAAATTCGTCGCGCCGAGTGGTTGCGCATCGTGTACTTCGATCAGACTCGCGAGCTCGATACGAATGTAACCTTGCGCCGCGCGCTGGCTCCGGAAGGCGATTCCGTGACCTACCAGGACCGCGTCATTCACGTAGCGTCGTGGGCTGCGCGCTTCCTGTTTACGGGAGAGCAGCTCAATCAACCTGTGGAACGGCTTTCAGGAGGCGAACGGGCCCGAGTGTTGATTGCTCAACTGATGCTGCAGCCGGCGGATGTATTACTGCTGGACGAGCCGACCAACGACCTCGATATCGCGACGCTGGAAATCCTAGAGGAAAGCCTGATCGAGTTTCGCGGTTCGCTTGTGCTGGTGACGCATGATCGCTACATGCTTGATCGCGTGTCCACCATCGTGCTGGGCCTGGATGGACGAGGCGGCGCGGATAGCTTTGCCGACTACTCGCAATGGGAAGTGTGGCAGGCTGAAGGCAACCAGTCGGCCAAGACTGCGGTGCGGTTGGCTCCTCGGTCTGCGATTCCTGAAGGGACGTCGCCCACGAAGAGCAAGCTCTCCTATCTGGAAGCGCGTGAATATGCCGCGATTGAGCAGCGCGTGGCCGATGCCGAACAGGTGGTGCAGGCCAAGCGCATCCAACTGGAAGACCCAGCGATTGCCAGCGATGGTCCGCGTCTACTGGCTGCGCATGCGGAAATGGAAGAAGCCCAGAATTGTGTGGACGAACTTTATGCGCGCTGGAGTGAGTTGGAAAAGAAGAAGGGGTGACGAGGAGCCATTAGCAATTGGCAGTTGGCCAATCGGGCGATGTAGGGTTCTTGCATTATCCACCGAAGGTGCGCCACCGGCTTAAAATCCCCACCCAAGCGGAAAGCTTGGACGGGGCACCCGGTCATCAGGAGTAGGCCAAACCGACGGCCCCGAAGATCTTGGCTTGAGCAAATTGCGAATTGCTGATTTCAGCCCCGAGCCAGTGCAAAGGCGATGATCGTCTCTCCCTTTGTGCCTGTGGTTTCCTCGAGTTCTTTCAGTACAGCGTCTTCGAGATGATCAGGGTCGGGATGCATCTCGTGGGCGGTGACTTCCTCTTCCGTGGCGCCTACAAAGCACAGCTCACAATGTCCTAAATCATCGTCTACGGTCATCGCGGGGCCGAAAGTGCGACAGATGATCGGGCGAGATTTATAAAGCTCGCAAGTCCCCGTTTCAGGGTCGAGGACCGGGCAGGGTACGTCATTGGCCCACTCGTCCCACTGTTTGCAGGCTTCATCGGAGTCGTCGGTGCTCAGCAGTCCGGTGGCAGGATCGCCGGGGAAGTCGGGAGAGAGCAGCGCGACGGTGGCGTTGACCCGTTCACGAATGCGGGCGGTGCGCTGCGGATCTTGCTCCTCGAGTTCTGCCAGTCCTTTTCTCAGCCGGATCGCGTCCAGTTGATTGATGGCAAACACTCCCACGCAACACTGCGAGCAACCGGGCTTGCAGGCCAGCCATTTGCTGCTCTTTTGAAAAGCATCGGCTAGCGCGGAGTTCACGATCTGAATCAACTGCTGATCTCGGGCTGGGGCTTGAAGCGGCATGGAATAAGGATAACTCACCGAATGGGCGGTTGATCCAACCGGTTTCGAATTCCGCCTAAAATCTTTGGGGCGTCATCCTGAGGAATTTCAGTCCCGGAGTTCTCGCGTGCAGCCGCATCGTGGCCGCGAAGGGTGGGCATTCACTGCGCGCCAGATCCTTCGCAAGCTCAGGATGACGTCCTATTTGGGGCGAGTCTGTTTTGTGGACGCGAATTTGCGGCTATGATGTTCCGCATATGGCTAACAAAATTCGCTGGGGGATTCTGAGCACCGCCAAAATCGGAGTGAAGAAAGTCATTCCGGGTATGCAGAAGGGCAAATACTGCGAGATCGTTGCGATCGCCTCGCGCGACTTGCGCCGAGCCGAGGAGACGGCTCGTTCGCTCGGCATCGCCAAGGCCTATGGATCGTACGAAGAGTTGCTGGCCGACCCGCAGATTGATGCGATCTACAATCCGCTTCCGAACCAGTTGCACGTTCCCTGGTCGATCAAAGCGGCGGAGGCAGGCAAGCACGTCCTGTGCGAAAAGCCGTTGAGCCTGACCGTGGCGGAAGCCAGGAGACTTTTGGCGGTGCGGGACCGAACGAAAGTGAAGATTGGCGAGGCTTTCATGGTGCGCACTCATCCGCAATGGCGGCGCGCTCGCGAGTTGGTCACTTCCGGGCGGATAGGTCAATTGCGAGCGGCCACGGGATTTTTCAGCTACTTCAATACGGATCCCAAGAACATTCGCAACATTCCTGAGTGCGGTGGGGGCGCCCTGATGGACATCGGATGCTATCCCGTCAACACATCGCGATTCGTGTTTGGGGAAGAGCCGACGCGGGTGTTCGGACTGGTCGAGCGCGATCCGCAGATGAAGGTGGACCGCCTGACTTCGGCCATGCTCGATTTTCCCTCGGGGCAATCCACTTTTACGTGCAGCATGCAGCTCGTCCCTTATCAGCGCAGCCAGTTCTTCGGGACCAAGGGGCGCATCGAAATTGAAATTCCGTTCAATGCTCCGCCTGACCGTTCTTGCCGGATCTTCGTTGACGACGGGCGCGACGTATTTGGTGGTGGGATTACTGCTGAAGAGTTTCCCGTTTGCGACCAGTACACGCTGCAGGGCGACGCTTTTTCCCGCGCCGTGCTCGAAGGCGGTGAGGTACCCGTGCCGCTCGAAGATGCAATCAAGAACATGGCGGTGATCGAGGCCATTTTCCGGTCTGCGGAATCGGGGAAGTGGGAAACGCCGTAGCGACAGGGAGTGCATTGGAATACCTGATTGGTTTGATACTGTCCGTGGCCGTCGCCGGTTTCGCCACCGCGATTGGCCTAGACCGCGAGCGCGCCTTTTATCCCACTGTGCTCATCGTGATCGCTTCCTATTATGTGTTGTTTGCTGTGATGGGAGGTTCTTCGCGAGCCCTGTTAGTCGAAATCATGGTGGCAAGTGGATTTCTCATATCTGCTGTACTCGGATTTCAAGAGGAGCCTTTGGTTCGTCGTGGCTGCTATTGTTGGCCACGGAGTTTTTGATTTCGTCCATCACTGGCTTGTTGAAAACCCGGGTGTACCGGGTTGGTGGCCTGGTTTCTGTTTGACGTTCGATGTCGTTCTTGGGGTGTGGTTGGCGGTTCGGCTGAAGCGTGGGAGTCCTTCCCGCGCTTAAATCCGAACAGGGTCCCAACAGGGATAGGTCCGTGGAATCCCACCCTTTTCGCAAAGTAGTACGCGAAAAGGATGGGGCAGGCTTTGGTCTGTGGTCTGTCACCGCTCGCGATTCGTTACTTTCGGCACTGGCGAACGGGGCTGAAATCTCAGGCCGCGGCATTCCTCGTGATATTCTTATTGCAGAAGCTGCGTCCCCGCCCTTTGGGCAATTTCCCGCAGTTCCCGTAAAGACCATGATTTCAGTAAGTAATGTGTCAATGCGCTACGGCGCTAAAGTTCTGTTTGACGAAGTCTCCACCGGCTTCACGCCGGGGAAGCGCTATGGCCTGACCGGGCCGAACGGCGCCGGCAAATCCACCTTCATGAACCTTCTGACCGGCGAGCTCGAGCCGCAGAAGGGAACTGTCGTGCGTCCGAAAAAATTGGGCGTGTTGAGCCAGGACCAGTTTGCCTTCGACAAGTATCGCGTGCTCGACACCGTCATCATGGGCAACAAGCGCTTGTGGGCGGCCATGGAAGAGCGCGACAGGATTTACGCCAAGCCGGAAATGACCGACGCGGACGGCATGAAGCTGGGCGAGCTCGAGGGCGTTGTGGGCGAGGAAGACGGCTACACCGCCGAGAGTGACGCGGCCATCCTGCTCGAAGGTCTGGATATTCCTGACGCGCTGCACGAACGAAAAATGGGTGAGTTGCAGGGCGGACAGAAAGTTCGCGTGCTGCTGGCCCAGGCGCTTTTTGGACATCCACAGGCGCTGCTGCTCGACGAGCCTACCAACCATTTGGATTTGGACTCGATCCACTGGCTGCAGGGATTCCTGAATCAGTATGACGGCGTGGTGATCGTTATTTCGCACGACCGTCACTTCCTGAACCGGGTTTGCACACACATTGCCGACATCGACTATCAAACCATCATCACCTATACCGGCACTTACGATGACATGGTGGTGGCGAAGACGCAGATTCGCTCGCAGATCGAATCGCAAAACGCGCAGCGGGAAAAGAAAATTTCTCAGCTGAACGAATTCATCGCGCGTTTCTCCGCCGGTACTCGTTCCAGCCAGGTGCAATCGCGGCGCAAGGAAGTGGAGCGTCTGCAGGTGACGGAGCTGGCGCGATCGAACATTCAGCGTCCTTACTTGAAGTTTGAGCAGAAGCGGCCTTCCGGCAAACACATTCTGGAGCTTGAGGGTGTGACCAAGTCGTATGACGTCCGCTGACGTGATTCAAAGCTTTACCGCGAGCATCGTGCGCGGAGAGAAGATCGCGTTGATGGGCCGGAACGGCGCGGGCAAGACCACTCTGCTGAATGCGCTGCTGGCGAATTCTCCCACGATTCCGGAAGCTGAACTGCGCCAGACCAGCGGATATGACGGGCCGTTTCTGACCGACGGAAAAGTGATCTGGGGACACGAGGCTGCGGTGGGATATTTTGCCCAGGACCACAAAGCGCTGATCCAGCCCGGGATGACGTGCGTTCGAATGGCTCCATCAGTGGGAACCGGGCGCGTCCAACGAAGAGATTCGCGGCTTGCTGGGGCAGATGCTGTTTCCCCGCGAGGATGGCGACAAGAAGACCGAAGTTCTCTCCGGCGGCGAAGCGGCGCGGCTGATTTTCTGCAAACTGATGCTGCAGAAGCCGAACGTTCTGGTCTTCGATGAGCCCACCAACCACCTGGATCTGGAATCGATCAACGCGCTCAACATCGCGCTGCAGCGCTATCAGGGGACGGTGCTTTTGTGTACTCACGACGAAGACCTGATCGACGAGGTAGCCACCCGCATCTGGCACTTTGAGGGCAACCACCAGATTACTGATTTCAAGGGCGCTTACGAGGAGTACCAGTCGGTTTCTGTGTGATCCGCCTGGCATCTTGGATGACAGGGCCCGAGCAGGGACGCTCTTTGGCCACGTTGCAGCAACCTTCCGCCGCCTTCGACCCAGGGTTTGCGCCTGGGCTGGATTCTTGCCGCCGCTTCGCGGCTGTGCTGTGAATCCCGCCCTGTCAGAAGACATTTCCCTACGTACGACTCCCAGAGTGGTCATTTCATAGCCCTCGGAGTAGACTGCCTGTCCTGTGGATGGCCTGTCTCGCGCCGCAGGCATCGATACTTCGATAGGCAGCATAACTTCGTAGTCGTCTAAAGATCGAGCAACTTTCTGGCCTCTCGGTCATCTCAGTAGTCTGCGATGCGTGGGATTGGTGTCGCTACTGGGTCAGGAGGTCGCAATGCTCGCCGCTCAGGACAGAGTCGAGGTCCGCCTACGAACTGCTTGCACGTCTCCAGCAGGCGCGCGCTGAGACTGACCGGTTGTTCGATCATGTCAAGCCAGAGTTTCTCTACGAACGGCCGATTCCCGAGAGGCACCGCATCGTTTTTTACGTCGGGCACCTGGAGGCGTTCGATTGGAACTTGCTGCGCGAGCGCATTCTGGGGCGGACCAGTTTCCATTCGGAATTCGACAACCTGTTTGCATTCGGCATCGATCCCGTTGATGGCGGACTGCCGTCGGACCAGCCGTCCGATTGGCCTTCTCTGGCCCAGGTGCGCGAGTACGTGAAACAGGTGCGGCAGGCGCTTGATGAGGGGCTGGCTGCCGCGACGTTGAATGACCAGGACGGGCGTTCGCCGAGCCAACTGCTTAACGTCGCCATCGAACATCGCCTGATGCATGCGGAAACGCTGGCCTACATGCTGCACCAGTTGCCGTTCGATCACAAGGTACGGAAGCCGCGGCTGCCCGAGTTGGTGGTGCGTCCGGTTGAACCGCGCATGATCGAGATTCCGGCGGGCAGCGCGACGCTTGGTCTGCCGCGCTGTCAAACCAACCGTGTTCGGCTGGGACAACGAGTACGAAGCGCATACCGTTGCAGTGCCCGCCTTTTCCATCGATCAATACGAAGTTACCAACCGCGAGTATCTCCAATTCATGAATGCCGGCGGCTATGAGAACCAGGCCCTGTGGCGTGAAGCCGATTGGAAGTGGAAGACACAACACAATATTTCACATCCGGTGTTTTGGAATCGGGTCTGGACGGCGAGTGGCAGTACCGGACGATGTTTGAGAATGTTCCTCTGCCGCTCGATTGGCCCGTGTATGTCAGCCATGCGGAGGCCAGCGCGTATGCGCGCGTGGGCGGGGAAGTCATTGCCCACGCGAGGCGCAGTGGCATCGCGCGGCATATGGCACGCCCGAGGGAACGGAGCGGCCGTATCCCTGGGGAACGGAAGCGCCCGATCGCAGATTCGGAAACTTTGATTTCGAGAGTTGGGACCCTACGCCAGTCGGGGCTTTTCGGCAAGGCGAGAGCGCGTTCGGCGTCGCCGACCTCGTGGGCAACGGATGGGAGTGGACCGCCACCGAGTTCGCGCCGTTTCCTGGTTTTCAGCCGTTTGAGTTTTATCCCGGCTATTCGGCCAATTTCTTCGATGGCCAGCACTACGTCATGAAGGGCGGCAGCCCGCGCACGGCGGCCTGCATGCTGCGCCGGTCCTTCCGAAACTGGTTCCAGCCGCACTACCAGTATGTCTACGCGGGATTCCGCTGTGTGAGGACTTAGATGAATCACAAAGGGCACTTCATGCTGACGCATGCCATCACAGCCGATCCGGCGCTGGAATTTGCCGCGGAGGTCCGCGCCGGACTTACTCGATCCGGACAGAAGGAATTGCCTTCCAAATATCTTTATGACGATGTCGGGTCGGCATTGTTTGAAGTCATCAGCGTTCTTCCGCAGTACGGTCTGACTCGGGCGGACGAGCGCCTGCTGCGGCGCCACGCGCACGAGATTGTGGAGCAGGTTCCGGGTCCGGTGGCCGTGGCGGAACTGGGCAGCGGCAGCGGCAAGAAAACGCGCTGGCTGCTGAAGGCGCTTTGCCGGCGGCAGCACGTCTCTTACTTTCCGATTGAAATTTCTCCCACCGCTCTGGCCATGTGTGAGCGCGAACTGGGAGACATTGATTGCATGAGCATCGTGGGCTTCGAGCGCGAATATCTGGATGGCCTGCTCGAGGTGGCGGCGCGACGCCGCGAAGGGCAGAAGCTGCTGGTGCTGTTTCTGGGCAGTACGATCGGGAACTTTCGACCGTCCGGCGGCCGCGAAATTCCTTCGGGAAGTGCGGCGGATTCTGCAGCCGGACGATTCGTTGTTGTTGGGCACCGACCTGGAAAAACCGATTCCGCAGTTGCTGGCGGCCTACGACGATCCGCTGGGAGTCACGGCGGCATTCAATCTGAATCTGCTGGCCCGCATCAATCGGGAACTCGATGCGGATTTCGTACTGGAGCAGTTTGAGCACGTCGCCCGGTTCAATCCGGAAGCGCGCAGTGTAGAGATGCGGCTTCGGTCTCGACAAGAACAGACGGTCACGATTCCCCGGGCAGAGATGAGAGTTTCATTTCTCGCCGGGGAGACAATCTGGACTGAGAGCAGTCACAAATATTCCGCCAAGGAGATGTCCCAGATCGCCAAGGAGACCGGCTTCTTCTGCAAAGCTCAGTGGATTGACCAGGAATGGCCATTTGCCGAGAACCTGTTTGTCGCGAAGTAGCAGTCACTCCCCTCCGGATGAGTGGCAGATGCGGGTAGGCCTTCAGGCCCGCAAAGAGAGGCTGCATTGAAGGCCTTTACGGTGGATGAAGTACGTCAGTGGCTAAAGCCAGCGAGTTTGCCGGTGCTAAATGCAGGGCTGAAAGCCCTGCTCCATCCCACCACCCGTCCGGCTGCTCCACACCTTCCAACCTGCGCCACACCAGGCTCTCCCAGTTGTAAAAAGATTGTCAACACTGCACTGCAGAGCTTAGACATCACATCAGTGGTAGTAAGCTTTATGGATAGTCCCCGGCGCAAGAGTTGGGGGCGCGGAGCTCGTGTGATGAGACTGGAAACTAGCCGGGGTTCAGCCCTTCAGCGCGCCGAGATCCTGCCGCGCCTGGGTGTTGCTTATACCGGGAGGCCGATGGAACGGATTCTGGTGGTTGAGGATGACCGCGCAGTCCAGAAGGCGCTCAAGCGTTTGTTTGAGGCGGAAGGCTTTACGGTCGAGATCAGCGCGGACGGAAAGGCAGCTCTGGAAGCTTATCGCGCGGCGACTCCCGCGGCGGTCGTGCTCGATCTCCGGCTGCCGGCCATGTCCGGGCGCGACGTTTGCCGGGAGATCAAGCAACAAGCGCCGGCCCTCCCCGTGATTGTTCTCAGCGCGGCCAGCGACGTATCCGACAAAGTGTTACTGCTGGAGTTGGGCGCGGACGACTACGTGACCAAGCCATTCAGCCCGCGAGAACTTCTGGCGCGTGTCCGGGCGGCGTTGCGCCGAACTTCGCGGTCCGCGACCAGCGACGTTAATGCATTCGACGGGATCTCAGTGGACTTCATCCGGATGGAAGTTACGCGTGATGGACAGGCCATCGCCCTCACGGCCCAGGAATTCAAGACCCTGAAGTTCATGATGCAGAATGCGGAGCGCGTGATTTCGCGCGACGAGTTGTTGAATGAAGTCTGGGGATATCAGAATTATCCTTCCACGCGCACGGTGGACAACCATATTCTGAAGCTGCGGCAGAAATTGGAGAAGGACCCGGCCAATCCGGTACACTTCCGGACGGTCCACGGAATGGGCTACAAGTTTGTACCCTAGTTCTAGTGATTGGCGCCCGACGGACGCTGTGGAGATCCCTCATGCTGAAACTTCGGATGCGCACCAAGTTTCTGCTCTCCATGCTGCTGATCTCGGCTGGACTCACATGCACCAGTCTTCTGCTGGTGCGGCACAGCGTACAGAAGCAAATACGGCGTGAAATCTTCGCCGACCTGCGAAATTCGGTCAGCACTTTCCAGAACTTCCAGCGGGAACGCGAACTTACCCTCACTCATTCCGCCGAGTTGCTGGCGGACCTGCCCAATCTGCGCGCGTTGATGACCACGCAACACGAAGCTACTATTCAGGACGCGTCCAGCGGTTTGTGGCGGCTGGCGGGCAGCGATCTTTTTCTGTTGGCCGACCGCAGCGGCCGCGTCGTGGCTTTGCACACTGCGTCTCCGGGCCTGACTCGCCAGATGGCGCAACAGTCATTGGCCGGCACCCTCAACGATGAAAGCTCGGGACACTGGTGGTTTGGCGGACAGCATCTGTACGAAGTTTTTCTCCGGCCCATATATTTCGGGCCGGCCGAGGAGAACCGCCTGCTGGGCTTTCTGGCGATCGGCTACGAGATCGACGACCGGCTGACCTCTCAGGTCGGGCGGATTGCGGCCAGCCAGGTGGCGTTTTATTACGGCGATGCCGTCGTGAAAACTACGCTGACGCCGGTACAGGAATCGGAGTTGGACCGGCGGCGCGTCCTTCAGTCTCCGGCGGAAGATGCTGGGCCGGAGGAAACTCAGCTTGGGGAAGAACGATTCCTGACTACATCGCTCGAGCTTTCCGGCGGCAAGAATCCTTCCGTACGGTTGATCGTTCTCAAGTCCTACGATCAGGCGACTGCGTTTCTCGACAGCCTCAACCGTCTGCTGCTGGCTTTGGGATTGGCCGCGGTGTTGGGCGGCAGTGCGTTGGTATTTTTTATCTCACACACGTTCACCCGTCCGCTGGGAAACCTGGTTGAAGGCGTTCGGGCACTGGAGAAGGGCGACTTCAACTATGCGCTGGATGCGCAGGGCGGCGACGAGGTCGCCGAAGTAACCCGGGCCTTTAACCGAATGCGCGACAGCTTGCGCAAGACGCAGCAAGAGTTGCTGGAAGCGGAACGGCTGGCCACCATCGGTCGCATGGCCAGCTCGATCTCGCATGACTTACGGCATTCGCTGGCCGCCATCGTGGCCAACGCGGAGTTCCTGTGCGAGAGCAAGCTATCTTCCGACCAGCGGGAAGAGCTTTATCAGGAAGTTCGTGTCGCGGTAAACCAGATGACGGATCTTATCGACTCGTTGCTGGAGTTTTCGCGCACTCGAGAATCCCTGCGGCCGACTTACGGCAACGTCAAAGACTCGGTGGAGCGGGTTGTGGCGGCGATACGTTCGCATCCGGAGTTTCACCCGGTGCGAATCACCATCAGCCAGGAGGGCAATAGTTCGGGATGGTTTGATCCGAGGAAGCTGGAACGCGTCCTGTATAACCTGCTCTTGAACTCCTGCGAGGCAGTTGTGCCCGAAGGGGGCCGCATCCATGTGGGACTGAACGAGGTTCAAGGCGGTGTCGAAATTCGCGTGAGCGACAACGGGCGCGGCATACCGGAAAAGATTCGCGGCCAGCTGTTCGAGCCTTTCATCAGCCATGGCAAGGAGAACGGCACCGGGCTGGGGCTTACCGTGGTGCAAAAAATCGTCCAGGACCATGGTGGGGACGTGATCGTGGAAAAAACCTCGGCCGAGGGTACGGTTTTTCGCCTGCTGCTGCCCCTGACTTCGTCCTCCGCGCCTGGGCAAGAGCCGAAGCCGCCGCGTACTCCCCTGGCTCGCACCGAGCAGTCACAATCGGAGTAACATTCCGAAACAGATCCGTTGCCGTCGTTGAGTTCACGCGGGCGGTGCGGCAGGGACTCTGGGGACTTCTTCTGCGGAGGCGAATTGTGAAGCACAAGAATCGTTTGCCTGGCTCAATCAGAAAATTTGGCGTCATCGGCCTGCTTCTGCTGTCGGAAGCATTAATGGTTGGCCGCAGGCGGCCAGTACACCGGCAGCGCCAGCAACCGACGCGATGACCGATGCCGTCCGCCAACTGCAGGATGAAGTGCGCGAATTGCGCAACGCTGTCGTCGAATTGCGCTCGGAAGCCGGCCAGTACCGCGCCGAGACGGAGCAACTGCGAAAGGAACTCGAGGCCCGCGGCCCGGCCCAGGAGGCCGCGGCAGTCGAACCCTGCCAGCGGCGTCTTCCCCTCCCGCGACCTTGGGAGAACGCGTCGCTTCTCTGGAGGAATCTTCCGATCTGCTGACCAGCAAATTGGACGACCAATACCAGACCAAGGTGGAGGCGGCGTCAAAGTATCGTCTCCGGCTGTCGGGTATTGTGCTGCTCAATCTGTTCAGCAATCGCGGATACCTGGATTCTCAGGACGTTCCCACCTGGGCGATTCCAGAGATTCCGAATGTGTCCGGACAAACCTTTGGCGCCACCCTGCGGCAGTCGGAAATTGGCCTCGAAGTGTTTGGACCGCATCTCTTCGGAGCGAGAACTTCAGGAAATCTGCAACTCGATTTTGCCGGAGGATCTCCGAATGTTCCCAACGGAGTCAATTTCGGCCAGGCGCGGTTGCGGATCGCGAGCATGCGGTTGGATTGGAAAAATACTTCCATCGTCGCCGGGCAAGATAACGCCTTCGTTCTCTCCGCTTTCGCCCACCTCGTTTGCGTCGCTGGCCCTGCCCGCGTTCAGCTATGCCGGCAATCTCTGGGGATGGATTCCGCAAGTTCGCATCGAACACCGCATTAATCTCTCCGAAGGGCAGAGCATCACACTGCAAAGCGGCATCATGGACAACGTTACCGGCGAGCTGCCTTCGTCCTTTGTGCCCTTCGCGCAGGCAGGAGAGAGCTCGGGACAACCGGCTTACGCGACCCGCGTGGCGTGGACTCGCACCGTTTTCGGCATGCCCTTGACCTTGGGCGCCGCCGGTTACTACGGACGCCAGAGGTGGGGTTTCGGCCATAACATCGATGGCTGGGCCGCGATGACAGACTGGAGCATGCCGCTGACGCGACGTGTCAGCTTCACCGGCGAATTCTATCGCGGGCGCGCCATCGGCGGTCTGGGTGGAGCGGTGGGACGGAGCGTGCTCTTCAGCAGCGACTCGAATCAGGTGCGGGCGCTGAACTCGGTGGGAGGATGGTCGCAGCTGAAATTCTCGGCCACCAGCAAGCTGGAATTCAACGGTGCATTCGGGGTGGACAACCCGTTCGCCGGGGATGTGCGCGGCTTTCCTTTGAGCGCGGGGTTCCCCGCTCCTCTGTTGCAGAATCGCAGCTCCTTGATTAATGTCATCTACCGTCCTCGCTCGGACCTGCTTTTTTCCGGAGAATACCGGCACCTCCGGACGTTCGACATCGATGCAGGAAGTCCCACTTCCGATCAGCTCAACCTGATGATGGGAATTCTATTTTGATCGGGAAACTCAGCATGTCGGGTTGCCGATGGGTTTGCGTAGCCCTCCTGACCGTCAATTTCGGCTGGTCGCAGGAAGTTACTCTGACCGCGCGGGTCGAGTTGTTGAATACCGATAAGGCGGGGAAATCGCGGGAATCGGGGAATGTCCTGGTCTGGCTGGTGCCAGCGTCGGGCGCGGTCAAGGCGGCGCCCTCTCAACCGGCACAGAAGCCGCGATTGGACCAACGCAATAAAAGCTTCGAACCGCATGTGCTGGTGGTGCCGGTGGGTTCGGTGGTGGCGTTTCCGAACCACGATCCCTTCTTTCACAATGTGTTCTCGCTGTTTGAGGGCAAGCGCTTTGATCTTGGCTTGTATGAAGCGGGTAGCACTCGCGACGTGCACTTTGACAAGCCGGGGATCTCCTACATCTTCTGCAATATCCATCCCGAGATGAGCGCCGTCGTGGTTGCGCTGGACACGCCTTACTACGGTATTTCGGACTCGCGGGGCCAGGTGGTGATTGCGAATGTTCCCAGCGGCAGGTACACGCTTCGGGTCTGGTACGAATCGGCTCTGCCGGAGACTCTGAAGGCGATGACCCGCGAGGTCACGGTTTCAGAGGTCAGTTCTACGCTTGGAGTGTTGCGTCTGGCGGAAGCCAATTTGCCCGCCACCCATAAGAACCTGTACGGTCGTGATTACGACTCGCCGTCGCCGAACACCCCCGCTTACGACCGGCATTGAGGGAGACAGGCGTCTCGACTTAACACAAAAATGACAATTATGTGACAACTGGCGCCGGGAATCGCCTTAGCTTGAGAACAACACGAATGGGCGGCCGCTGCTGGCCCGTTCCAGATGGTTGATCCCGGGATCTACTTCTGTTTGCGGTATGTACGTGATCTTCTCTTTCCCAACAAGAGACGGGCCAGCCGCAAGGCTGGCCCAATTTTCATAATGGGTCAAGGCTATTGCTTCTTGGTGGCTACCGCATCGTGCCCGTAATACTCGTAGGCCGACATCGGTTTTTCTCCACCCTTTTTCCAGATGCGCCCGTCTTCCGAAAGCTTGCCCAGCGCCCGCGCCATCTCCCGAACATGGATGGCGACCGAGCCGCAACAGGAGCCAATGTAGTTGATCCCGATTTCCCGGGCACGTAACGCGTAGGCGCCCATTTCCTTTCGGGTAAGCTGCAGTGGGTCCAGCCCGAGAGGAAATTCCGGCAGGCTGGTGAAGTCCGGCTTGTCTTTCGGGGTGCGGTACGCAACAGGCTGACAGGCAAGATAGCCAGAGACTGCTTTGCGCATCTGTTCCATCGCAGGTAGCGTGAGCTGTGGAGGACGCAGGCAATTCATGCCGACGATGTCAGCTCCCCCATCCAGCAGCGCCTTGGCGGATTCGGCAGCGGACTTGCCATCCGCAGTCTCGTCCTTGTTCTCGAAGCAGATGGTCACCATCACGGGCAGGCCGGTTTTCTTTCCGCGCTCAACGGCGATCAGCGCTTCGCCCAGCCAGGAAAACGTTTCGCCGATGATGAAGTCCACACCTTCGTCAACCTGCACCGCCAGTTGCTCGTCGAAAGTTTTGCGCACGCGGTCGGCGGCCGACGGACTGTCAGGCTCGTACATCCAGGTCAGGCTGAGGTTGCCCGCAACCAGACACTGATCGCCCGCAACCTCGCGCGCGATGCGCACAGCCGCGCGATTCAGATCTTCCAGCCTGTTCTCTAGGCCGACTGTCGCCAGCTTGTCGCGGCTGGCATAAAACGTCAGCGCTTGCAGAACATCAGCCCCGGCCTCGCGGAACTCGACATGTAGTTCGCGCAGTGCGTCGGGATGCAGCAGAGCGACTTCGGGAGTGAACGGGCCCGCGCGCACCCATCCCCGCTTTTCCAGTTCCAGCAGATAACCGCCATCACCCAGGACGGGACCTTCCCTGAGACGATCGAGAATGCCTTTTTTCTTCGCCATGTGTGCTCCTTCGATAGTGTAGCGCCGGCGTCCCGCCGGCTATCGTGAGGGCGTCCTGCCCCCAGGCAGCGGAGGGCGAGAACACATTCACGATAGCCGGCGGGACGGCGGCGCTACGGTTAGTCATCTTTGTACTCGAACTCTGCCTTGATGGGCTTGCCGGCTGAAAAGCGGCCGGGGCAAAACGTGCTGATGTCCACCGTCTTGCCGTGGCCGTCGAGCAACAGCTCCGACATCACCAAACCAATCGCGGGCGAAATTTTGAAACCCATGCCCGAAAATCCGGCGCAAACATACAATCCAGCAACGCCGGAAACTGCGCCCAGCAGCGGACGTGAATCCGGGGTCATGTCATACACTCCTGTGACGCCGCGCATGACTTCGGCGTTCTCCAGTTTTGGAACGCGCCGGCAGGCCCTCTCGATGATTTCTTCCAATCCGTCATCCGATGCGCGCTGCGGAAAATTGTCCGGATCGGCGCCGCGCTCGCCATAGAAATCTCCAATCAGAAATTTGTCATGAGCGTCGGAGCGAAAGTAGGTGGCGGTGACCGAGTCGATGCAAGCGCAACCGCCGCTTTTCATGCCGGGCGCGTTCCTCAGGATCGCGACCTGGTGATACTCGGTCTCGATGGGAAGATCGATTCCGATCCGCTGAAACAGTGGCTGCGTCCAAGGCCCGGTGGCTGCGACCACCACTGGCGCGGCGATTTCGCCATGATCGGTCCTGACTCCGCGCACACGCTCCCCCTTCCACCAGAAACTCGAGGGCCTCCGTCTTCGACAGGTATGCCACTCCGAGTTCTCGGGCTCGGGTGAGGAAATCATTGGCCACGCCGGCTCCGTCGCCGTAGCCGGAGTCGGGTTCGTAGGCCGCGAGTTCGACTTCGTCAACCTTCCAGTCCGGTTCCAGTTCTCTTAGCTCGACCCGGTCCATCAGCTTTACATTCACGCCGAGCCTGCGTTGCATCTCTACATTCTGTTTCAGCCGCTCTGTTTCTCCAGGATGAACGATGCGTACAAATCCGGTCTTGCGGAAGTCCCCCTCTTCACCGACTATGTCGCGCCAATTCTCGAACATGTACAGACTCACCAAGGCGAGTTGCACTTCAGGCGGATAGCTGTAGTGCATGCGGATCAGCGCGGAAGAGCGTCCGCTTCCTCCCTGACCCACGTGGCCTTTGTCGATGACCACGATTTTTCCCGCCTTTTGCTGCGCGAGGTGAAAAGCGATGGACGCGCCGATCACACCGGCGCCGAGAATCACAAAGTCCGCCGGGGAGCCGATTTTATGATCGAGATTCATGTTGACGAAACCTTGAGCGATTTACTCAGCGGCGCCGGAGAAACAACCCGGCTGGTTGGCCGCCCGTTTTCGGTGATCAGTTCTCCGGTCTCAGTTCTTGGGTCCGCTCACGACGCGGCCTCTCTTAATCTTCCTTTTTTCCAGTCGCCCAAGGCCTGGTGAGCTGCGTTATGGCCAGGCGCGCCCGTAACGCCGCCGCCAGGATGCGTTCCAGCGCCGCATAAGTACAGGCCATCCACGGGCGTGCGGTATTGCGACCAGCCCGAAACTGGACGCATGAAGAACAACTGCTCCAGGCGGAGGTCGCCGTGGAAGATATTGCCCTCGGTCAATCCGTAGGTGCGCTCCAGGTCGAGCGGAGTCAGCACTTGGCGCGCAACAATCGCATTCGGCACGTTGGGTGCGTACTCGGCAATCTTCTTGATCACGCGATTGCCCAGCAGTTCTCGCTTCTCGTCCCAGTTGCCCTCGCGCAGGTGATAGGGAACGTACTGCACAAAGCAAGTCAGGATGTGTTTGCCCGCGGGCGCGAGCGACGGGTCGGCATTCGACGAAACCACGCAATCCACCCAAAGCTCTTCAGGGATCTCGCCAAACTTGGCAATGTCATAGCAACGCTCGGCAAATGCGAGTGAAGGTACAAGCGTGTAAAAGGTACGTTCGAGAGCGCTAGCGGTCGGCGATGTTCCAGTGAAACGAGGCTCGGCATCGAGCACGAGATTTACCTTGGCGCAGGGGCCTTCCATCTTGATGCAGCGAATCGAATGAAGAAACTCATTGGGCAGTTCGGATGCTGCGACCATTTTCAGAAAAGTTCGTTTGGGGTCGGCGTTGGAGAGCACGATGCGGGCCCGAATCTCGGTGCCATCTTCCAGCACCACGCCGCGCGCGCGGCCGTCGCGGACATCAATCTGCGCAACCGGTGCGGAGGTCCGGATTTCCACTCCCAGCTTTCGCCCCGAAGCTGCCAGGGCCTGGGTGATTGCGCCCATGCCGCCCATGACGTGTCCGTAGAAGCCCTGCCGTTGGTGCTCGCCGCCGCTCAGCAGATGGAAGAGCAATCCGATGGCCGTGCCCGGCTGATAAGGTCCGCCATGCTTGCCGTATACGTTATTGGCAAGGAACATGGTCTTTATTTTTTCCGACTCGTAATTGTGGTCGAGAAATTCGCCCAGGCTTCCGGTCAGGAAAGAAATCAGTTGAGAAACTTCATCGCTTGAAATCCCGCGGAATTTTTTCCCCACACGAAACAGATCACCCCAACCGCGCATGCTTCGGGTGTCAATCTCCGGCGGCGGCTCCATAAAGAACGGTTGCAGGTAGCGCGCCAGCTTTTTCAGACGGTCGTCGACCTCGACAAAGGTTTCCGCGTCCTTGGCTGAAATCGTTGCGAATTCGGCTTTCGCCCGCCCGCGGTCGGCCCACCAAGGGACGACGTGTCCATCGGGGAAGGGAACTTGAATGGCCGGATCGCAGGGGACCATGCGCAGTCCGTATTCGGCAAGGCGCAAGTCAGAAATAACTTCTGGCCGCAACATACTCGCGATATAAGAAGTGGTGGATGCGCGACATCCGGGAGCGATCTCTTCGGTGACGCAGCAGCCGCCGACGATATTGCGGCGTTCGAGAACCAGTGTGGTCAGTCCGGCCCGTGCGAGGTAGGCGGCTGCAGTCAGACCGTTATGGCCGCCGCCGACTACGACGGCATCATAAATTTTGGAAGGCGAAGACGATGGCACGTCGTGACCCTAGGTTATTGCACAACTATCAGAGCAAAATACATTACCGCATCTTATTACTAAATAGAATTGAAATTCAGGTTGCATTTCTGTAGAGTCTTATGACTTGAGGTCAGATATGAGTGGAATTGGAAGCAGTCTCGTCTCTCCCCCGCGCTACCGCAGCATGCCCCCGCGACCCCGGTCCGAAGGCAAGCGAACCAGAATCGTTGATGCCGCCATGCGCCATTTCGCCGAGCAAGGCTATCACGCCGCCCGGGTCGGCGATATCGCGGCCGCCCTGGGTATCGCCAAGGGTTCGATCTTTCAGCATTTTGGCAGCAAGGATGGATTGTTTTTCGAGGTGTACAAGAAAGCCGTCCGGTCCTTTCCGCGATACCTCGACGCGCCCGCGGATGTGCGAGAGCGTGGCTTCTTCGAGGTGCTGCGTTACTGGCTGGTGAGCACCGAACATTTGCTGCACGAGGATTGGATCCCCTACCGCGTGTCGCTGCTGGGAAATTACGGCACCGATCTTACCCTGAAGCGCGAGATCAACCGATTTCTGCTGGCTGAAGATCCCTATGGCACGGTAGCGTTTGTGCGTTACGGACTTCAGCGCGGGGAACTACACCGCGAAATGGACCAGGAGATGATGGTCTCCATTTTGGATTGGACGATGGAGCGCTTTCAGGATGCGCTGCTGACAGAAGAACTTGACCCGGGTCTGTTCCGCCGCCAGGGCGACCCCCAGGAAAAGAAGGACGCGCGCATTACGCAGTTTCTGGACGTGTTGAAAAGGGCGATCGGAGCATGAACAACCGGCACATGTCGGTACCGGAAATTCTCGCGAGCTACAACGACAAGGCTGCATTGCCCGACGCCTCCACCATTCCTGCCCCCTGGTATGTGGACGCGCGAATCGCCGAGCTCGAAGCCCACACTGTTTTCAGCAGGACCTGGCAGATGGTGGGAAGGGCGGAGCAGGTGGAGAAGGCGGGGCAGTTTGTCACGGCCAGCATTGCCGGCGAACCCGTCGTGGTAGTGCGCGGCAACGACGGCGTGCTACGCGGCTTCTACAATGTGTGCCGTCATCATGCTGCGGCGGTCGTCACCGAGCCTTGCGGACAGGCTTCCATTCTGCATTGCCCGTACCACGGCTGGAACTACGGGCTTGATGGTTCTCTAAAGGGAATGCCGGAATTTGACGGTGTAAAAAACTTCGAGCGTCAACAGAACGGCCTGGTTCCGGTGAAGGCGGAAACCTGGGAGAAGTTTGTGTTTGTGAATCTGGATGCGCAGGCTGTTCCCCTCAACAATTTTCTCGGTGGCCTGGTCAGCCGTGTGGCGCCGCTCGGTGTGAACAAGCTGTATTACTTCGACAGCCGCACCTATGACATCTCTTGCAACTGGAAAGTATTTGTCGACAACTACCTCGACGGCGGATACCACGTCCCGCACCTTCACAAAGGCTTGAGTTCGGTGCTCGATTACAAGGAGTACACCATCGAGAACGAGGACCGTTACTGCCTGCAGTCGAGTCCGATGGTGGCGGGGAAAGAAGACGCTGCTACTTCGTCAACGCGCCAGGGCGACCGTGCCTGGTACTTCTGGCAATATCCCAACCTGATGATCAATTGCTACGAAGGCTACATGGACACGAACCTGGTGCTGCCGCTGGACGTCGATCATTGCCGCGTGATTTTTGATTTCTATTTTGGCGATGTGAGCGAGGTGCGCCGCGAGTACAACGAGCAGAGTGTGGCTGTTGGTGCGCGGGTGCAGGACGAGGACCTGGGCATCTGCGAGGCCGTGCAGCGCGGCCTGAAGTCGCGTGCTTATGGTGCTGGAAGGTTATCAGTGCGGCGTGAGGCTGGCGAGCATCTGTTTCATCGGCTACTGGCAGCGGATTTAAAGAGCGGCGTGGAAACGGCGGCCGCGGCCGCCGATTAGCTACAAATCTGCAATTTGGAATTTCCGTCGCGACACAATCAATGGCTGAGGTGATGCAATTGAAAAGGACTCTCGCATTAGTGCTGGGGTTATGGCTGTCGTGTGCCGCCATCGCAGCCGCACAGCTGACAGCGATCAAAGCCGGCCGGCTAGTTGATCCGCAAGCCGGCACTGTGCTCAACGATCAGATCATTCTCATCCGCGACAACAAGGTAGAGCAGGTCGGCAAGGGCCTTGCTATTCCGGCCGACGCCAAAGTCATTGACCTTTCCCAAATGACGGTGTTGCCCGGCCTGATCGATTGCCACACCCATCTCGCGGATGGTCCTACCGACGATGGTGACCCTTTCTCGCAATTGAAGAAGACCGCGGCACAGGTCGCTTTCGAGTCCGTTCCCAACGCGCGCACTTTTCTGCGCGAAGGTTTCACCACGGTCCGGGACGTGGGCGTCTACCGGGCGTTGAATGATGTCGCCATGCGGGACGCGATCGCCCACGGTTTTATCGAAGGCCCGCGGATGTATGTGGCGGGAGCGTACGTGACCATCAGCGGTGGCGCCGGCGCCATGACTGGCCTCGCGCCGGATATCACGATGCCTTGGGACCTTCGCTACGGACAGGCAGACGGCCCGTGGGAAGTGCGACAGAGGATCCGCCAGTTGGTGCATGACGGCGCGGACCACATCAAGGTCCTCTCCAGCGGCGCTGTGCTGACCCATGGCAGCAATCCGAAATCGCAAGAGTTCACGCCGGAAGAATTGCAAGCCGCGGTGGACGAAGCCAGTCACTTCGGACTGCGCGTGGCGGCCCATGCTCATTCCCCTGAAGGTATCAAGAACGCGATCCGGGCGGGCGTGGCTTCGATCGAGCACGCAACTATGATCGATGACGAGGGCATCGCGCTGGCCAAACAGCACGGCACCTACCTGGACATGGACATCTACGATGAAGAGTGCATCCAGGAGGCGGGCAGGCTCGGAAAGATTCCTAAGGATTTTCTGCAGCACGATGCCGAATTGGGCGAGCTTCACAGGCGGAACTTTCGCAAGGCGGTGAACGCCGGGGTGAAGCTGTCGTTCGGGACGGACGCCGGTGTCTGCCCATACGACCGCAGTGTGAAGCAGTTTGCCTTCATGGTGAAGTATGGAATGACGCCGATGCAGGCGATTCAGTCGGCTACCACTTCGGCCGCGGATTTGCTGGGTCATTCCGATATTCTGGGCGATATCAAGCCGGGCAAGTTTGCCGATGTCATTGCGGTGAACGGCGATCCGCTGCAGGACATCAGCGTGCTGGAGCATGTCCAGTTCGTGATGAAGGATGGGAGAGTTTACAAGCAGTAGCGCCCTGTCATCCTGACCGCAGCAAACCGTTCGCTTCGCGAAACGTTTTGCGGAGTCGAAGGAGCCCTATTAGATGATCAGTCGGTGGAGAGGTAAGGGGTCCCTCGAGTCGCTGGCGCCGCCCATGCGGCGGCGAGAGACTGCGCTCGGGACGACAGGGGACTTGAAGTTCACTGGTGGTCGCGCAGAATGGTCTCTTCCCACGTCTTCTGCTTCACCATGTGACCGTCTTTCAACAGCTCTCGTGTGTACTTGTAGTAGAAGTTCTGCTGGTCGGTGGTCACGGACAAATGTCCGCGCCATCTGAGTTCGCGACCTTTTAACACGAAGATGCTCTCCACTTCGCCATGGACCGCGCCGGTCTCGGGATGGGCGTCGTCCACGTTGTAGACCAGGCTCTCGTAGTCAGTCTCTTTTCCCCATGGATAGTTGGTTTCTGCCTTGCCCTTCCAGTGCACCGTAGCTTTCTGATTTGCTTCGTCGCGCTCGAGCGTCCACTCGCCGGGCCAGGGATAGCCCACGCTCGTGATGTCCTTGCGTTCCGCGGAAGGTTGCGGCGGCTGGAACGCGGGAGCCGCTGCGCCTTGGGCGGGCACGACCGGCAACGTCAGGCGCGAGCCGCTGCTACCGAGCTGAAGTGACGTCGTCATGGCATACGGAGTCGGCAACACCATCGGCCACAAAGCATTTGAGATCGCCAGCCGGACGCGATGGCCCGCGGGGAAGACCCACGAGGTCAGGTGCATCGTGATGTCGAGTGCATACACCTTTCCGGGTTCGAGGGCCCGCGGTTCCGCCATAGATTCGCGTTGCGCACCGTTGATGCCTGCGCCTGTAATTTGTGTGACGGTTCCGTCGGGAGCCACATCGGAGAGGCGCACAAACCAGTCCGCCAAAGGCGCTGTGGCCGAGGCTTGCAGCAGCGCGTGCGGTCTTCCCAGGATTGCAAGATCCGCTTTGAGCGGCGCGGAATCGTAGACCAGGCTGAACGCGTCCACGGGCCGAGGATCGCTCAACAACTCACCCCACCAGAATCCGGACTCGACGCCGACTGAAGGAATGTATTTGAGTTGATGAACGTCGTCCTGGGGCGCGGTCCTGTCCAGTGTGTGGTTCGATTGTGGAAAGAAAACCGTTTCCTTGACATCGCGGGGTGGCCATCCATCTTCGCGCCGCCATTCGCCGGGAACATTGATCAGGTTCGGATCCGGAGGATGCCAGTGCTGCATGTAAATGACCAGCTTCGGATCTTGCAGCACGCCCGTGTCTCGGCCCTTGAGCCAGTAGTCCCACCAGCGGACGGCCTCATGGCGCCACTCGATCTGGGGGCCGGGAACCGCGTCGTGAGGGAAGGTGTGGTTCCAGGGGCCGACGATCGCCTTCAACGGCGCCTTGGTCTGTTGCAGCATGTCGGTGACGCTATCGCGATATCCGTCAAGCAGACCGCCAATGACGAAACAGGGAATTTTGATCTCACTGTACGGGCGTACCGGGCTTCGCCAGAACGGACCATCATGCTGATGCTTCAGATAGAGGAGCGACCAGGGTGGCGCGTCGAAGCGTGGCCCGAGGATTTTTTCGTCGAGCGTGTAATCGGGCGAGCCGGTCATGCCGGGCGCCATGTCCATGTTCAATTCGAACTCATCAATGTGCGCCATGCCGTCCACGTAGTGCACGTCGTCGTGGAAAAGTTCTGAGGTGGCGGCCAGCGCGATGATGGCCTTGAGCTCGGGTGCGTGCCGCATGGCCATCTGCAGGGAGTTGAAGCCGCTCCAGGAGATGCCCATCATGCCCACCTTGCCGTTGGACCACGCCTGATGCGCTAGCCAGGCAATGATCTGCAAGCCGTCGACCTGTTCCTGCTCTGAGTACTCGCGGTCGGTGGGAACGCCTTCGCTGGCGCCGAAACCGCGGATGTCAACACGAGCGCAAACATATCCGCGGCGCACAAAGTAGGAGTAGAGCGGGTAATCGCGACCTGCGGTCGCGTCGTCTTTCCGATAGGGATGATATTCGAGCACGGCCGGGAACTTCTCGCCGGCCTTGCCGCCGTCCGGCAGGTAGAGCGTCACTGACAGGCGAACCCCGTCCTTCATTGGAATCCATGCGTTCTCCATGCGTACGCCGTACGTCGGCGGAGACGGAGGCTCGACAGCCAGCGCGGGCAAGGCCATTGCGAACGCCAGTCCCAACAGAACTACTGCCCAAGGGAAAAAGCGGAATGTCATGATTCGTACCAGCGGAAGCCGTGACGCTCCTCTTGCTCCAGCTGCTTTACCAGCCTGAGGGTTCGGGAGCGGCGATGATTGGCGCAGGCGACGACAATCACGTTGAACAGAGCCATGGGAGCGACATAGGAAGATCCAAATGACGGAGTTGCGATGGAGGTCAGGAAAAACTCGTGGGCGAACTGTCCGATGGGAGAGACCAGCGTGTCCGTGATGCCGACGCAGTAGGCGCCATTGGCGCGAGCCTGGCGCAGCCCTTCCACCGTCTGCCTCAGGCCGCGGCCATGGCTAACCGCAATCACCAGGTCGCGCTTTCCGAGAAAACGAACTTTGTGGACGACTTCCGCGGGCGACGTGGCGCTGGTAACCGGCAGCCCGAGAATGATGAGCAGGTGTTCCAGAAACCTCACCAGGTTGGCGGCCAGATCGCCGCCGAGCAGGACAACCTGCCGGGCTGCGTAAAGCCGCCGCACCAGCGCGGCGATGCGCCGCGGTTCAACGCCTTGCAACAGGCGGTTCAAGTTCTTGACGTCCTGGTCGAGGGATGCCCGCACTTGCGTCGAAATCGCGGACTTTCCTGCCGGACCGGTTTGCATCGCATCCAGCGAGGTGGCGTAGGCGATGGACAACTCATGCACGTAATGCTGGAACTCTCGGTAGGACTCAAATTGCATCCCGCGAACGATTCGGACCATGGTTGCCGGATCGGTGCTCAGCCGCTTGGCCAACGCCCGCACGCTCATCAGGACAAAGTCGCGCGGCCGCTCGAACACCGGACGAATCACTTGTTGGCGTTTGGGGCTGAGGAGGCTGAGGCGCGCCGAGGGACTCATGACCGGAATCGGACGCGCGACTTTCCGCGGCTTTTTCATCGGGCACAAGAGCATGTTGGAAAGCATGCGTTCTTGTCAACCACAACGGGTCAAGTAGGAGCAGATGTCCTCATCTGCCCGGCGGAGCGAAGCTCCGCTATTCTTCGCGACATGCAAGAACCTGTCGAGCTTCGCTCGACTGGGCAGATGAGGACATCTGCCCCTTCGTGGTTCCAGGTGGATGGTTGCTTCTCGGGATGCGTATAATGCGGGCCGGTACCAAAGCCACCGTCGGGGAAACTCCATGGATCCGAAGTCCGCACCCAACTCCCGTAGCCGAAGAGATTTTCTCGCCACCAGCAGCCTGTTAGCGGCCGCGGTCGCTGCGCCGAAGACCGCCTCTGCGCTGACGCGTAACCCCGCGCCGGATGCCGATCAACCCGCATTCGCAGGTACGCTGCGCAAGATTCCAATCGGCGTCTTCGACCCCGCGTTTCCAAATCTGTCAACGGACGAAATGATCGACAAGTTTGCCGGCTGGGGCGTGGAGGCGGTGGAGATCGGAACCGGCGGCTATCCCAATTCCACGCATTGTCCAGTCAAGGATTTGCTCGACGATCCCGCCAAGGCACGCGCCTGGAAAAAGAAGTTCGAAGACCGCAACATTCAGGTGGCGACGCTGAGCTGCCACGGCAACCCCGTGTCTCCAGATCCGAAGATCGCCGAGCGCGATGCCGAGACCTTCCGGCGCACTGTGTTGCTGGCGGAGCGTCTCGGAGTAAGCGTGATTGTCGGTTTCTCCGGTTGCCCCGGCGGTGGTCCCACTGAAACGGTGCCTAACTGGATCACCTATCGCTGGCCGACCGAGTATGGTCAAATGCTTGATTGGCAGTGGAAGGAGAGAGTAATTCCGTACTGGAGGCAGGCGGCTAAGTTCGCCCGCGATCACGGAATCCACAAGATTGCCCTCGAGATGCATCCGAATTTTGTGGTCTACAACCCCAAAACCTTACTGCGCCTGCGCGAGGCCGTCGGCGAAGAGATCGGGGCCAACTGCGATCTCAGCCATCTCTTTTGGCAGCAGTGCGATGCGGTTGAAGTCATCCGCATGCTGGGCAAGCAGGGTGCGATTTTCCACGCGCACATGAAAGACACGACTTTCTACAAGAATAACGTCGACAGATATGGCGTCCTTAATTTCGCGTTCGATAAGAACGACCTCTCCGGGGCCTCGGAGACCTTCCGTGCGGTGGGCTATGGACACAGTGCCGGTACCTGGAAAGAAATCATGCTTGCCTACATGGAAGTTGGCTACCAGGGAATTTTGAGCGTTGAGAATGAAGATCCTATTCTTTCCGGTGAAGTGGGAGTGGAGCGCGCGTTGTACGTTCTGAAAAATGTGCGGAACGAGATTCTGGGAACGACGTAATTCCCCTGTCATCCTGAGAGTTCGTGACTTTTTTGATGTCGTCAAAAATCGAGGTTGCAAACAAAATAGTTACGACGACAAACTGGTCATAAATTCAAAAAAGTCACAAACTCTGAGCCGAGAAAAACGTTTCGCTCGCGAAACCTTTTCAGCAGTCGAAAAGCCTGCCCCGAGCGAAGTCGGGGGGGGACCCTATAAGCTGATCTACGTGAGAAGCGAATGGTACCTGGCTGGTTCTCACCGCGCGGCTCGATCCGACGCGAGATTCTGCAGAGTAACCGTTGACCTTGCTTCCCGCTCCGGCGTAAGCTGCCCTTTCCGGCCATTTCCGGGATAAGCATGCAAAGACGAGAAGCTTTACGACTCCTGGCATCAGCTGCTGCCCTCCCTCTATTATCACGACAAGCATTTTCGATGTTCCAGGCTGTGCACGAGCAGCTTTCGGAGCAGCCGGTCCTGCGGACTCTCAACCCGCAGCAGAACGGCATGGTGACGACGATTTCCGAGATCATCATTCCACAAACCGACACTCCGGGCGCGAAGGCGGCGCGGGTGAACGAGTTCATCGACCTGATCCTCACGGAGTGGTACGACGATGAGGAGAAATCCATATTCTTGACCGGTCTGGCCGAGGTTGACACTCGTACCCGCGATCTGTTCGGCAAAAATTTTGTTGATTGCGGAGAGAAACTGCAGGTAGAGATTCTTCGGGCTTTGGATGATGAAGTGGCTGAGGTGCGAGCAGAGGTGCGAAGGGGAAGCACTCGCAGACGCCCTCCGGAACGAAATTTCTTTTTCATGATGAAGCAGCTCACGCTGATCGGATACTACACTTCGCAAATTGGTTTCGAGCAGGAGCTCCACGGCGAGATTATTCCTGCTCGCCACGCTGCCTGCGTACCTCTTGACGAGGAGGCGACGAAATAAATCATGGCAACCAATACCTATGATGCGATCGTCGTCGGCTCAGGGATTACCGGAGGATGGGCGGCCAAGGAGTTGGGTGAAAAGGGACTGCAAACCCTCGTGCTTGAAGCTGGGCGCCCGATAGATCCCGATCAGGACTACGCAGAGCATGTTCCCGAGTGGGAAGTGCGCTTTCGCGGGATGAGCGACCGCAAAAAGGTCCAGGAAAACCAGCCCGTGCAGGAAACCTGCACCGGCATGGACGAGTGGAACAGCAAGTTCTTCGTCAACGACAAGCAAAATCCGTATACGACGGAACCCGGAAAGCCGTTCTTGTGGATTCGTGGACGCCAGGTAGGCGGGCGTTCGATTATCTGGGGGCGGCAATCGTACCGCTGGAGCGACCTCGATTTTGAAGCCAATCAACGCGAGGGTCTCGGCGTGGATTGGCCGATCCGCTATCAGGATATTGCTCCCTGGTATGACCATGTGGAAGATTTCATCGGCGTCTCGGGCCAGCGCGAGGGACTTTCGCAGCTGCCGGACGGCCATTTCCTGCCGCCGATGGAATTGAACTGTGCGGAAGTGGTGGTGAAGGACGCGATCGCTAAGTATTTTCCCGGCGAGCGCCTGATGACCATCGGACGCACCGCGATCCTCACTCAGGCGCACAAAGGCCGTGCCGCATGCCACCAATGTGGGCCGTGCGCCCGCGGTTGCATCACGCGTTCCTATTTCAGCAGCCTGAACTCGACCCTGCCTGCTGCTCTGAGCACCGGCAAAGTAACGGTGCGTCCGCATAGCGTCGTGCACAGCCTGATGTTCGACGCTAAGAAAAGGAAAATCACGGGCGTCCGCATCATTGACGGGCAGACGCGCGACACTATCGAGTTTCGCGCCAAGGTTGTCTTCCTGTGCGCCTCAGCACTGGAGTCGGCCCGCATTTTGCTCAACTCTTCTACGACGGAATTTCCCAACGGGCTGGCCAATTCCAGCGGGGAACTGGGGCGCAACGTGATGGACCATTGCATGGGCGGCGGCGCCCGTGGCCGTATTCCAGGGAATGAAGATCACATCTCGCTGGGAAATCGCCCCAATGGAATTTACGTTCCGCGCTTCCGCAATGTAAAGCAAAAGCATCCGCTGTTCCTTCGGGGATACGGTTTTCAGGGAAGCGCCGCCCGTACGAAGTGGGAACGGGGAACGGAAATGCGCGGCTTTGGTGCGGAGTTCAAGCGCACGGTCAGCCGCCCCGGCCCGTGGGTCATGACTTTCGGCGGGTTCGGCGAGTGTCTGCCCAACCACGAAAATTTTATCGAACTCGACAAGACCAAAGTGGATGCGTGGGGGATTCCTGTGCTCAGGATCAGCTGCGTCTGGCGAGAGAATGAGCGCGCCCTGCTGAAGGACATGTCAATCACGGCGGCGGAGATGCTGTCGGCTGCCGGGGCGAGAGACATAGAACCTTACATCGAAGACAACGCTCCGGGATTGACCATTCACGAAATGGGCACGGCCCGCATGGGACGCGATCCCAAAACTTCGGTGCTAAATGCTCACAACCAGGCGCACGATGCCAACAATCTGTTCATCACCGATGGTGCGTGCATGACTTCATCTTCCTGCGTCAATCCGTCTCTTACCTATATGGCACTGACCGCGCGGGCCTGCGATTACGCTGTTGGTCAAATGAAGCGAGGAGAAGTCTGATATGGACCGACGAACGTTTCTAGGTACGATGACCGCCGCCACCGTGCTCTCCCGCAAGTTGGCCTGGGCAGCCGGTGAGCACAAGATCGACAAGGTCGGACTGCAGCTCTACACCATTCGCAGTGTGATGAAGGACGACTTCGAGGGCAAGCTGGCGAAGGTCTCCGCGATCGGCTATCGCGAGGTTGAGTTTGCCGGCTATGACGGCCATACTCCGCAGGAAGTGCGAGGCATGCTCGATCGCCACGGTTTAACGGGTCCGTCCGCGCATGTGGAGTACAAAAGCCTGGGAGAGAAGTGGCCAAGCGTGCTGGATGCCGCCCACGTGGTCGGACACAAATATCTCGTCAACCCGTACATTGACGACGAGGTCCGCAAGGGGCCGGATGGCTGGAAGCGTGCCGCGGAGGCGTTCAACCGCGCCGGGGAGGCCAGCCAGAAGGCGGGTATCCAGTTCGCCTACCACAATCATTGGTTTGAATTTGCGCCGGTCAACGGAAGACTTCCTTACGATATTCTGCTGGAAGAATGCGATCCCAGCCTGGTGAAGATGGAGATGGACCTTTGCTGGATCATGGTGGGCGGGCAGGATCCGTTCAAGTATTTCAATCGTTATCCGGGCCGTTTCCCGCTGGTCCACGTGAAGGACCTGACCAAGATTCCAAAAACAGACGCTAGCGGCGGACAGAATTTCGGCGACTCACTCGATGAGATGACCGAAGTCGGCAGCGGAATCATCGAGTGGAAGAAAATTTTCGCGCAATCCGACAAGGCCGGGATCAAGCATTACTTTGTCGAGCACGACCATCCCAAGGATCCTTTTGCCAGCATCACCACCAGTTACGAATATCTGTCTAAGGTGCGCTTCTAGCGGTCACAAGAGTGATCGGTCCCGGAGAACCTGATGGCCCAAGTAGTTCGTTCGCCCAAGGTTTACGACGTCTGCATCATTGGATCGGGCGCGGCAGGTGGCACGGCCGCGAAAGTGCTGACTGAAGGCGGCCTCAGCGTGGTCATGCTGGAGGCGGGCCCGCCGCTGAATCCGGAAAAGGATTTCAAAGAACACGTTTGGCCCTATCAACTGCCCCATCGCGGCGTCGGCGTCGGCGGTGAGTTCAGGCACGAATTGGGCGACGAGTTCATGGCGCCCAACGGCGCCTGGGAAATCGAAGGCGAACCCTACACCTCGGCGCCGGGGTCGCAATTCCACTGGTTCCGCTCCCGCATCGTTGGCGGCCGCACCAATCATTGGGGACGCATTGCCCTCCGCTTCGCTCCGGTGGATTTCAGGGCCCGCTCCACGGATGGCATGGGCGACGACTGGCCTATCACCTATGAAGAAGTTTCGCCGTTACTACGACAAAGTAGAGTCCTACATCGGGGTCTTCGGCACGAAAGAGAATATTCCCAGCGCTCCCGACGGCATTTTTCTGCCTCCTCCTCCGCCGCGTTGCACCGAAACCATCATCAAGAAGTCCTGCGACAAATTGAACATTCATTGCGTGCCATCGCGGATGGCGATTCTCACCCAGCCGCTGAATGGACGCGCCGCCTGCCACTACTGCGCCCAGTGCGGCCGCGGCTGCATTACAGCTTCCAACTTTAGTTCCAGCCAGGTGATGATTCCACCGGCACAGGCCACCGGCCGGTTCACCCTGATCACGGGCGCGATGGCCCGCGAGATCATGGTCGGCAAAGACGGCAAGGCCGAATCGGTCGCTTATATCGACAAGGCCACACGTTCCGAAAAACGGGTGCATGCCCGCGCTTTCATGGTGGCCGCGAGCGCCTGCGAGTCTGCACGCCTGCTGCTCAATTCACGCACCACCTTGTTTCCCGACGGACTTGCCAATTCCTCCGGCGCAGTGGGACGCTATTTGACCGACTCCGTCGGCAGCTCGGCCGGCGGATACTTTCCACAGCTGGAAAAAATGCCTGCCCACAATCACGACGGCACTGGGGGGATGCACCTGTACATGCCGTGGTGGAGATACGACCGCAAAAACGACTTCCTCCGCGGATACCACATCGAGTTTGGCGGGGGCAGAGGCATGCCCGGCGTCGGCGAGTTCGACGGGATCTGCAAAGACCACGAAGGTTACGGCGCATCGCTCAAACAGTATTGCCGCACCCGGTACGGTACCTACATCGGTTTCGCCGGCCGCGGCGAGATGATTCCCAACGAAAAAAGCTACTGCGATATTGACCCCGATATCGTGGATCAGTTTGGCATTCCGGTCTTGCGCTTCCATTGGCAGTGGAGCGAAAACGAAATAAACATGGCGAAGGACATGCAGGAAACCTTTCGCTCCATCGTGGAAACGGCGGGTGGGACATTTATCAGTAGAGCCAAGCCCGACGGCCGCCATCCTTATGGAATCGAGGATGGTGGTGTGATCATTCACGAACTCGGCACCGCACGCATGGGGAGCAATCCCAAGACGTCGGTTCTTAACAAATACTGCCAGGCGCACGACGTGGACAACGTGTTCGTGACTGACGGCGCGGCTTTTGTGACCAATCCGGACAAGAACCCGACTCTGACCATCATGGCCCTTTCCTGGCGCGCATCGGAGTATCTGATTGAGCAGGCAAAGAAAGGAAGTCTGTAGGAAAACATGGCACCCAACTCCATATCGCGGCGCGACATTCTGAAGACTCTGACTATGGGAGCGATGGCCGGTTCAGTTCTGCGCGTAATCCCGGCGCAGGCAGCCGAATACGCGCACCACATGGTGGCAACGGAAAAAGCTGCGACGACGGCGGGTGTTTACGCGCCTAAGTTTTTCTCTCCCCTGCAATACAAAACGCTCCAGGCCCTCTGCCAGACCATCATTCCCGCGGACGGTGAATCCGGCGGAGCGAAAGAAGCGGGTGCGCCGGAATTTATTGATCTGCTGACCAGCGAGAATCCCAAGTATCAGCTGAGGCTGGGCGGCGGCCTGATGTGGCTGGACGCAGAATGTACCGATCGCTACGGCAAACCCTATCTTGACTGTCTACCGGGACAGCAAAAAGAGATTCTCGACCTGATTGCTTACATCAAGAATGCAAAGACAGATCCGGCCGTGAGCCAGGGCGTGGAGTTCTTCGCCTTCCTGCGCGAGATGACTGCCGACGGATTTTTCACCAGCGAGATTGGAATCAAGTATCTCGGCTACGTGGGAAATACATACCTGCTCAGCTTCCCGGGATGCCCTCCCGTACCGGAAGCGTAGTTTGTCATCGGATGACAAGTGGTTCAGGCCGCTCCGAATGGATCCTCCAGCGACGGACTCTGCGGCGTGAATAGCTCCGCACCGTTTTCTGTAATGTGCATGTCATCTTCGAGCCGCACACCGAATTCCCCCGGAATGTAGATGCCCGGCTCGTCGCTGAAAGTCATGCCCTTCGCGAGCAGCGTGGTGTTGCCGCGCACGAGGTAAGGCCATTCGTGACCGTCCATTCCAATTCCGTGTCCGACCCGGTGAGCGAAGTATTTGTAGTCTGGACCGTACCCGGCGTCGCTGATTACCTTCCGCGCCGCCGCATCTACCGCCTGGCATTCCACGCCGGGCCGCGCGGTTTTCAGCGCGGCAGTCTGCGCCCGTGCACAATCTCAAACACTTTCTTCATTTTGTCGGAAGGCTTGCCGAAGACAAAGGTACGGGTGATATCGGACTGATAGCCCTCGACGCTGCAGCCGTCATCCAGCAGCACCAGCGTGCCCTCGCGAATTACTTGGGGAACGGTTGAGCCATGCGGGAATGAGGAATTCTCGCCGATGTCTATGTCAACCTCGCCGGGAAATCCCAGTTGTCCGTAAGCGGCCATGATCATGGTTTCGAGCTCTGCCTGCGTCATCCCTTCATGCAATCGTCTGGTAAGCCGCCTGATAGGCGGTCAGCGTGGCCTGGTTGGCCAGTCGCATCAGCGTCGAGTTCGTGATCACTCTTGATCATGCGACAACCGGCAGTCACCGGCGTTGCACTGACAATCTTCAGTCGTGGCGCTGCCGTGGCGATGGCATTGGTGAAGACGTAGCGCACGCTCTCTTCCATGCCCAGCGTGCCCGTGGATATTTTCAGGTCCGCGAATCCTCGCGTCAACACTTGATAAGGATTCTGGTCTTCCTGCCAGGTGCGCATGTCGGCATTCTTGCCTTCGGGAGAATTCGCCAGCAGTTCGCGCGCCCGGCCTTCTTCAAACGCCGGACAAACGCAGAGCGCGCGGCCCTTGGCCGGCAACACCAGGGCAAACAGACGTTCGCTTCCCCACCAATGCACTCCCGCAAAGTAGTCAAGCGAGGTGCCATCTGCTAGAAGGATTGCGTCGACATGGTTGGCTGCCATGAGTTGCCGCGCTTTCTCCTGCCGCGCGGCGCGTTCCTCAATCGTGATCGGGATGGGCCAGGTCCTTCATCGACTTCAAGCTGACGATCGACGGCGGCAGGGGCGCGCAGCGTTCCTCGGCCCGGAGCGCGGTGCCAGCGCGGCCAGGCTCGTTCCGGCGGTGACTGTGGCGGCCTGCAGGAAGCGGCGTCGTGAAACCATGGATCCTCCAATTGGTGCGAACCGTCATTATAGGGGGTCTCTGATTTCGCATTGGCAAGCGGCGGTTGAAAATTGAAAATGAAGCATTCATGGAAACCGGATTCCAGTGTGCGGGCTGCGGCGAGTGGAACCAGACTACGGTGGACGAGTCCGCCGGACGCACCCAGTCTTACGTGGAAGATTGCCAGGTGTGCTGCAAGCCGAATGTACTGCGTGTCCAGTACGATACCGGGGAACACGAATTCTTGATTACGGCGCAGCTGGAATCGTTATAGTAGCTGCGAAGCGGCAAGCTAACTTCCGAGGAGGAAGGATGAACACGATGGCCACAGGCTACGGCGCGCCCGGACGGATGGTCGCCCACAACATGGTGACCACGCAATTCGAACTCGATGGATTTCGGGTAGTGCGCACGTTGGGAGTGGTGCGCGGCATTGTGGTGCGCTCGCGCTCGATTTTCGGGACCATCGGGGCCAGTCTGCAAACCATTCTCGGTGGCAATATCACGCTGCTGACTCAGCTGTGCGAGAAGACGCGGTCCGAGGCTTTCGACCTGATGCTGCAGCACTCGGCTGAACTGGGTGGAAACGCCGTGGTCGGCGCCCGTTACGACGCAACCGAAGTGATGCAGGGCGTCACGGAAGTGCTGGCATACGGGACGGCGGTGGTAGTAGAACCCAGCAGATGAGTATGCACGGACGTGTGATCCGCTCCGGGCCGTGTAGGGACGGGTCCCCTCGACTTCGCTGAGGGCGGGCTCCGACCCGTCCCCACACATTCCGTGGCTATCCCAGCAACTTCTCTAACGCTCTCTGGCGATATTCAAATGTTCTCTGCAACTGGCGGCTGACAAACGGTCTCTGCGTTAATTCGCCCAGCCACCCAAATCCCACGTCTTTTGACGCGGAACCACTCGGTACGGGAAGCTACGTCAGCTTGGTGTCGGTCGGGATCTCGCCGCCCAAACGGCGAGCAGCCCTCACGGCACTTGGCATCTGGCGAATAGTCCGGCCCTGTATCTTGTGCTTCCCCTCGCTTACTTTGATTCGCTTGGTCTACCTCGCCTGTTCGATGGCGATGCGTAACCCTCTGAACCGCCGTATGCGGACCCGTGGTGTGGCCGGGGCGAGCGGGTGACCGCTTCCCCTACGCCGATCCCCGAGGGCGTCGGCACCCGGGCATTTTTCCACAGAATTTCCACAGGACGGGTAGGAGGCGGGAGTCGAAATCAATCAGGTATCGGCAGCAGAACCTAGTCTCTAAACCCCACTTATTGTGGTCACCATTTCAGTTAGCCACAACCCATCGCGCTTTCGAAAAACCATCATTCTTCCGTATAGAGACCTATAACTTTCTCATTGACAACAAATGCTTTAGGCGTAGGATGTGGACAAATGTGGTAGAAAGTGGCACGAGACGGTAGTGGTCGTGGGCAGCGTTGGAACTTTGAGAGGCGCCAGTGGATTTTGTAGCTGACACCCCAAAAAACAGCCCGAACGAACCAGAAATCACCGGCATTTTGGCCGCTTTAACCTCCCTCGCTGTGGCAGCAACTCGTTTTCAAAAGATTTCCCGCCCTAAGGGGCAAAACACATGTTTCGCGGCAATCACCCAACTCGCGTCGACGAAAAGGGACGGCTCAAAGTCCCCGCGGAGTTCAAGCGGGTGATCGACGAGAAGTACAACGAGAAATTCTACATCACCAGCCTGGATGGCAAGGTTGGCCAAGTGTATCCCTTCGAGGAATGGGAACGGATCGAGCAGAAGCTGGCCGGGCTCTCCACCTTCAATCCTACGAAGAAAAAGTTTCTGGACCGGGTGAACTACTACGGGCAAGTGGTCGAGATGGACGGACAGGGGCGGCTGTTGCTACCGCAGTTGTTGCGGGAGGCGGCGCAGCTCAAAGGCGAAGTTGCCGTGACCGGCAATCTCAGCCATCTCGTGGTTCGCAACCTGGAGGCGTACCGCACCGAGATTGAGGAGCAGTCGTTCACCGCTGAGGATGAGAAGACGCTCGACGATCTGGGCATCTAGTGGACGAGGGTTCAACAAACACCCCCGAGCGGGGTGGGCATGGTGGAAGCAAGAGTGGCCATGTCCCGGTTCTTTTAAAAGAAGCGATCGACTTTTTAGCTATCAAGCGTGGCGGGACTTATATCGACGCCACGGTGGGCCTGGGCGGGCACAGTTTAGAAATCGCAAAACGCCTCGGCGCACCGGGACATTTGATTGGGCTCGATAAAGATCCTGCGGCGCTCGATGAGGCCCGCATCAGGCTCATCCTTTCCGGGGGGGAGGGATGGCCTGAAGTGAGTCTGCTGCACGGTTCTTTCGCGGAGATCGGAGAGCGGTTCCAGCCGGCGTCAGCCGACGGACTGCTGGCAGACCTCGGCGTAAGCAGCCTCCAGTTGGACACACCATCGCGGGGCTTTAGCTTTCAGGCGGAAGGGGCGCTCGACATGCGAATGAATACGCAAGCCGGGCCCACCGCCGAACAAGTGGTAAATCAGGTGGACGAGGTCACACTCGCGAATCTGATTTACGAATTCGGTGAGGAAAGGAGGTCGCGGAGAATCGCCAGAGCCATTGTCCGGTCGCGGCCAATATCGAACGACTGCGGAACTTGCAGCCGTCGGTATCGGCCGCGGCCCGGCCAATGAATCAGGCGGAACGAAGAATTCATCCCGCGACGCGAACCTTTCAAGCTCTCCGAATCTTCGTAAACCATGAACTGGACGACCTGCGGGAGTTGCTGAAAGCAGCCCCGCAAGTGCTTGAAACCGGGCGGAAGGATAGTGATCATCAGTTTCCACTCGCTGGAGGACCGCATCGTGAAAGATGCCTTCCGCGAAGGCGTGAAGCAGGGTCACTACAAGGTGCTGACGAAAAAGCCAGTGACCGCCGGGGAAGAAGAGATTGATCGCAATCCGCGGACGCGCAGCGCCAAGATGCGGGCGGCGGAAAGAATTTAGTGGCCTAGGCGCTACAAAGTTTGGCGCTAAAAGTTTATCCCGGAAAACCTGCCAGGAGACCCGGTACGGACGTAGAGTGCGCGCCGGGGTGAAATTTAGTAGAGAAGTTTCCGGGACGGCATCGTCCTCTCACAAACAAGGGCGAAACACAACTCTCTACCTTCTCTCGGTGCCGTCCCGGAGAGACGGGAAGGTAGAAACGGAGACCATATGTACACGGGAACACTGATTGACCAGTTGATTGCCACGGTGGAGCGAACTGAAGCCAGGACGGAAGTCCGGGCCACGTCCCGCGTCGACAGGCGTTTGCTCGATACGCGCTCCCAGGAAGAAAAACTTGCCTACTGGTACGCGGTTGCGCAACAGGAAGTTGCCCAATTCGATTCCAGTCTGGCCGGGGTGGCATAAATGGCGGCGGCCCAGTGCGCAACTCCAACCATGCGGCGTAAACGGACGTGGACCGGAACTCCGGAAGTCTATTTTGCCAAGCCCATCGATAATTCGCGGCTGGTCAAGGTGGAGAATCCGCAGCGCAGCCGCGAGATGAAACAATTTGGAGTCGCTCTGAGCTGCCTGTTTCTGCTGGTGATGACTTTTGCCTGGCAGCATTTCAAAGCCATTGAGTACGGCTACAAGATCGAGACCCTGCGAGTGCAGCGTGACGGCCTGGCCGAGATGAACCGGGCGCTGCGTCTGGAAGAAGCCTCGCTGCGCGACCCTGAGCGCATTGACACACTGGCGCGGAAGCTGGGACTGCAATCCCCGCAGGCCGGCCAGGTGATGCATATGGATACGGTTACACCGGACGCCGCAACGCCGGAGATGGCCAGCGTGAACCTGAGTAGCGCCGGCCTCCGGCCGGCCCGATAGGCGGGCGGGACGCCCGCCAGACAGCCGGCGTGATGCCGGCGCTACAAGTTCAATTGGCGGCTCCCTGCATCGTGGGCCGCCATGTTTGTCTAAGGGGCTTGGGCCTTGGCAACAACTTCACCCCGCAACCGCGCAAATAAACGACTCTACCTGCTCGCCGGAATCCTGGTGCTCTGGGCCGGCGCCATCTGCCTGCGCCTGGTCTATCTGCAAATCTTCCGCTACGGCGATTTCGAACAGAGAGCTCAACGCCAGCAGCAACGCACCACGGAAGTCGCAGCCAAGCGCGGAATCATCTACGACCGGGCCGGCCGCGAGCTGGCGATGTCGGTCTCCGTGGATTCCGTATTCGCGGTGCCCGCCGACATTCCTGACCTGGCGGGAACGATCTCCTTGGTCTCGCGCATCACCAAAGCCGATCCTCGGGAACTGCTGGCCAAATGCCAGGCTGCGCGTACCTTCTGCTGGGTCGCGCGCAAAGCCGATGCCGAAACCGCCGACCGCATTCGGGCCATGAATCTGCGCGGCATCTATTTTCAGAAGGAATCCAAGCGCTTCTATCCCAAACGTGAACTGGCAGCGCAGGTGCTGGGCTACGTCGGCATGGACGACGAAGGCCTGAGCGGAATTGAACGCGCCGACGACGACGACCTGCGGGGCAAGCCCGGCCGCATGCTGATCTCGGTGGACGCCCGCCGCAAGTGGTTCGGCAGCGTAGAGAAGCAGCCCGATCCGGGCGAGAATGTGGTTCTGACCATCGACGAAAAAATCCAGTACATCGCGGAGCGCGAGCTGGAAACGGCGATGCAGCAGACCCATGCCGAGTCGGGCACGGTGGTCGTGCAAAATCCGAAAACCGGAGAAATTCTGGCGCTGGCCAATCGTCCGACATTCAATCCCAACCTGGCCCGCGATATCACACCGCAAAAATTAAAAGACCACGCGGTCAGCGACGTGTACGAACCGGGGTCAACCTTCAAGGTGGTCACGATCGCGGCCGCGCTCGAAGAAAAGCTGACCCGTCCCGACGAAGTGTTTGACTGCCAGATGGGCTCGATCGTCATCAATGGCATGCGGATTCGCGACAGCAAGCCTCACGGGCTGCTTACGGTGGCTGGCGTCCTGGCCGAATCGAGCGACGTGGGCGCCATCAAGATCGCGTTGCGCCTGGGAGAAGAACGGTTCTACAAATACATTCGCGCCTTTGGTTTCGGACAGCAGACGGGCATCGAAGTGCCGGGCGAGACCCGCGGCTTGACCAAGCCGCTGAATCGCTGGTCGAAAGTCTCGATCGGGGCGATTTCGATGGGCCAGGAGATCGGAGTGACTCCGCTGCAATTGGTGGCGATGGTTTCCACCATCGCGAATGATGGCGTCTGGACTGCGCCACGAATCATCGCCGGAACCACCGCAGCCACAGGGCACGTCCGCAGATGGTCGCCTTTCACCCGGGCGTGCAGCGCCGCGTGATCTCTCCCATGACGGCGGCCCAGATGAAGCAGATGATGCAGGGCGTGGTCCTGCACGGCACCGGGAAAAAGGCAATTCTCGAAGGCTACAGCTCGGCTGGGAAGACCGGCACCGCGCAAAAAGTTGATCCCGCGACGCATGCCTATTCGCATACCAAGTACGTGGGATCATTCGCCGGATTTGCTCCGATCAATGACCCAGCGATCACGGTGGCTGTGATTCTGGATTCCGCGGTTGGACTGCATCAAGGCGGACAAGTTTCCGCACCGGTGTTCCAACGCGTCGCCCAGCAGGTTCTCGAATATCTGCACACTCCCCACGACGTTGAGCTGCCAACCAACCGCCAGGTACTCATGGCGGAGCGGCGTGTCAAGGATCAGGACGTCGAAGAGGGATCACCTGACCGCCTGGGAGACAGCCTCGAGGCCGTGGATTCGATGCCGCCAGATCCGAATCCCCAACCAGCTATCGCCTCGGCCGAAGCTCAGGCCCCCGGTAGCCGCCAGTGTTGTGGTGCCGGCGGCCTTGCGCCAGAGTCGAACCCGCCGCGCCTCCAGTTCCAGAGCAAGAGCAAACTGCGACGCTAGAAGGCAAACCGCCCGAAGCGATGCCGCTTCCGGCTCGTCTTCCATCGAGCGGCACGATCGTGCTGGACGTCGAGCAGGGCGGAATTGTAGTTCCATCATTCCTGGGTAAGAGCGTCAGGACAGCGATCGAGATGGCCCAGGAAAGCGGACTGGATCTGGACGCGGTTGGCAGCGGACTGGCCCGCCAGCAGTCGCCTCCGCCGGGGTCGCACGTAGCGTCGGGATCGCAGGTGACAGTGAAGTTCGGACGGTAAACACCGTCATGAACCCAAAGATCTGTCATCCTGAGCGAGTGCGAAGCCCGCTCGCGGGCTTCAGCGGAGTCGAAGGACTGCTAGCAGCGGCAAAGTACTCGAGGTAGGGGTCTTCGACTCCGCCGAACGTTTCGCAAGCGAAACCTTCAGTTCCACTCGGGATGACACTTCTTTCGATGACACTTGCTTAAGCGGCTCCGTGCACTAGAATCCAAAATAATGACTTTCCTCGAACTCCTGTACGGCGCGGAAGTGCTCTCCCAAAGCGGCAATCCTGGGATCGGCGGGCTGGAATACGACTCGCGCCGGATCAAACCGGGCGACGCCTTTGTCGCCATGCAGGGTGAATCGAGCGATGGAAATAAATTCATCGACCAGGCCATCACTGCGGGTGCGGTTGCCATCGTTACCGATTCAGCCGACCGAGAAGCCCCGCCCGGACGTGGCCTGGGCGCAGGTTCCCCACGGACGCCGCGCGCTGGCCCGACTAAGCGCCAATTTTTATAAGAAACCGGCCGAGCGCCTGGCCATCACCGGCATCACCGGCACGAACGGAAAAAGCACGACCGCATTTCTGCTCGAATCAATCCTGGCCGCCGCGGGCCGCAAAAGCGCGCTGATCGGGACCATCGAATATCACGTTGCCGGAAAAACGCTGCCCGCGCCGCACACTACTCCCGAAGCGCTGGAGCTGAATCGCATTCTGAACCAGGCCCTCGGCCACGGCGCAACCGAAACCGTGATGGAAGTTTCCTCGCACGCGCTGGAGCAGCAGCGAGTCTACGGAATTCCATTTGACGTCGCGGTCTTCACCAACCTCACGCGCGACCATCTCGACTATCACCACACCATGGAGGAGTATTTTTCCTCAAAGCAGATATTATTCGAAGGCTGCGGCACCGAAGCGCCTCGCGCTGCCGTGCTCAACAGCGATGACGAGTACGGCCAGAAGCTGGTGAAGATCAGCAAGAAAACGCAGCTCCGAAGTGCTGACTTACGGACTGTGCAAAGGCGATTTCCACGCCGAGAAAGTCGAAATCACTCCGCGCGGAACCAGATTTGATCTGCTCACGCCGAAGGGGAGTATTCCATTGTTTTCTCCCCTCATCGGAAAAGTGAACGTGTACAACATTCTGGCAGCGGCGGGCGCAGCATATTCGCGGAGCTGCGAAGCTGAGGCGATCGCGCAAGGGGTGGCGGCTCTAACCCGCGTCCCTGGCCGCTTCGAACGGGTGGACTGCCAACAGCCTTTCACCGTGGTGGTCGACTATGCCCACACCGACGACGCACTGCGGAACTTGACTGCCCTGGCGCGGGAATTCGTTCAGCAGGCGGGACAGAAGGGCAAGGTGATCACTGTTTTCGGCTGTGGCGGCGATCGCGACCGGGCTAAGCGTCCACTGATGGGCGAAGCTGCCGGACGGGGCAGCGATTTCGTAATCTTGACCTCGGACAATCCGCGCAGCGAAGATCCACTGGCCATCATTAATGACGCCATGGTGGGGCTGCAGCGCTCGGGCACGAAATACAAAACCGAGCCGGACCGCAAAGCAGCGATTGCGCTGGCCGTCGCCGAGGCGAATCCGGGAGACATCGTGCTGATCGCCGGCAAGGGTCACGAAAAAGTGCAGATCACGAGGAACGGATCAGTCCCGTTTGACGATGTTGATGTTGCGCAGAAAGTTTTGCGCGATGCCGGATACGATTGCAAGTCTTCGAACGCCGCCGCCGGAAAACGAGCATGAAGCTCCCGCTTTCGAGAATCGCCGAATTCGTTTCCGCGACCGGCGAATTCGATCACAAAGCCGTCGCCCAGGCCTATTCGATCGATTCGCGCACCATTCAGCCCGGCCAGCTATTTTTCGCGGTCAAGGGCGAGCGCATGGATGGGCACGATTTCGTCCAGCAGGCGCTTGATAAGGGCGCCGTAGCTGCGGTCGTTCGCAAGGACGAACTGGCTCGCTATGCTGTAAAGACCGGGCTGGTGGCTGTGCCGGATACGTTGGTCGCGCTGCAAACGCTGGGCGCCGCCGTCCGCCGCCTGTGGGGAAAAGCCGCTGATCGGCGTAACCGGATCCACCGGCAAGACCACCACCAAAGAGGCGATTGCCCACGTACTCATTTCCCGTTTTCGCGTGCTGAAGTCGGAGGGCAACTTCAACAATCATTTCGGACTGCCGCTGATGCTCCTGAAGATTGAGCCCGAACACGAGGCTGCCGTCATCGAGATGGGGATGTCGCATCGGGGAGAGATTGCCGCTCTGGCTAAAATCGCGCAACCTGAAATTGGCGTGGTTACCAATGTGGCCCCGGTCCACCTGGAATTTTTCAAGTCGGTGGCTGAAATCGCGCGCGCCAAGTATGAATTGATTGAGTCGCTGCCCGCCGGCGGGACCGCGATACTTAACGCCGATGACGAATATGTTTCTCAATTTGGCCGCGACTTTCACGGCAAAGTCGTGTGCTACGGCCGTCATCCGTCCGCTGATGTTCGAGCGGAGAATATCGAGTCCCGCGGTGCCGCAGGGTCGGTGTTCGATGTCGTGAGCGACGGGCGTCGCGAACGCGCGACCCTGCCCCTGGTGGGCACGCACAACATCTATAACGCACTGGCCGCCGTCGCTACCGCAATGGAACGAGGGTTGAGCCTGGCAGAATCCGCGGGAGCTTTGGCGACTGTCGCTCCCGCGGATAAAAGAGGGTCGGTCGTCCAAGTGGGCAACATCACGGTCATCAACGATTGTTACAATTCCAATCCAACGGCCCTGGACGCGATGGTGGACACGCTGGCTGCGATGCCCGCCAAGCGCCGCATCGTAGTCGCGGGCGAGATGCTGGAGTTGGGCCCATCGGGCGAAGAGCTGCATCGCCGGTCGGGCGAGCACATTGCAAAGAAGGGGATCGACATCCTGGTCGGAGTGCGAGGCCTGGCTCAACCGATGGTCGAAGCCGCCGGGCACGCCGGGATCAGGGCAGAATTCGTAGCCACGCCCGAAGAAGCGGGCGAGTGGCTGGTACGCGAAACCCGCGAGGGAGATGTGGTCCTGCTAAAAGCTTCACGCGGCGTAAAGTTGGAACGAGCGCTGGAAGCAGTCGTCGGTCGTCAATCTTCAGCCGTCGGCAAATCCAAGGCCGCAGACGACCGTTCTTGACGACTAGGTCCGACGACTGAAGAGCGACGACTGACGACTGAACGGAGGCTGATTGCTCTACTGGCTGCTGTACCTGAAGCTGTTCCACTATTTTCCGCCATTCCGTATTTTTCGGTATTTGACGTTTCGTACAGCATTCGCCAGCCTGACCGCGCTCTTCACCGCACTCATCGTCGGCCCAATCGTGATCAACCGCCTGCGCGAATTTCAAATCGGCCAGTTCATCCGCGAAGAAGGGCCCAAGGCGCATCAGAAAAAGGCCGGCACTCCGACCATGGGCGGTTTGCTGATCGCGATATCCATCGTGGTCCCGACCCTACTGTGGGCCGACCTCAGCAACCTCTTTATCTGGATCGCGGTCTTTGCCACCTGCGCCTTTGCCGCCATTGGATTCACCGACGACTACATCAAAGTCGTGAACCGCAGGAATCTTGGCCTCACGTCAAAAGCCAAGCTGGGCTTGCAGATTGCCGCGAGCATCCTGATCGCCGTGGCGCTGATCGCCATGCAGACCCGGGGCGCGTACTCGACCAAGCTGATGGTTCCTTTCATCAAGCAGTTCCACCCCGACCTGGTGATCGAGAAGCTGATCAGCCACCCTGTGCTGTGGCCGCTGGCGTTTCTTCCTTTTGTTGCTTTCGTGGTGTTGGTGATCGTTGGGTCAAGCAACGCCGTGAATCTTACGGATGGCCTGGACGGGCTCGCCATCGGCTGCACCGTCATCGCTGCTGGTGCGCTGGCGGTGCTCACTTACGTCAGCGGCCATGCCGCCTTCGCATCGTATCTTGAGCTGCAACGCATGCCGCTGGCCGGCGAACTGACGATTTTTTGCGGAGCCATGGTCGGAGCGTCCATAGGATTTCTCTGGTACAACGCGCACCCGGCCGAGGTCTTCATGGGAGACGTCGGTTCTCTGGCTTTGGGCGGCGCTATCGGCACGGTTGCGGTCATGATCAAGCAGGAACTGCTGCTGCCCTTCATCGGCGGCATCTTCGTGATCGAAGCGCTGTCCGTGATCCTTCAGGTAGCGTCCTACAAGTTGAGAAAAAAGCGCATCTTCAAAATGGCGCCGCTGCATCATCATTTCGAACTGCTGGGCTGGTCAGAATCGAAAATCATCGTGCGCTTCTGGATCGCATCTCTGGTGTTTGCCCTGTTCGCCCTGACCACACTAAAGCTAAGATGAAAGCGGCTAGCTCCTGGCTACTCGCCAAAGATCATAGGCTAGGAGCCAGAAGCTAGAAGCGATTCTGCATGGATCTCGCTAACAAACGCGTTCTGGTTGTCGGGCTGGGGAAATCCGGTGTGGCTTCCGCTTTGTTCCTGCAGGCCCGAGGCGCGAAGGTCACGGTGTCGGATGCCAAGCCGCAAGACCAGCTCGGCGAGGAAATTCCAGTCCTACTCGATCACGGCATTGCGGTCGAAACCGGCGGACACGGAGAGCGCACCTTCCGGGGGCAGGACCTCATCGTGGTCAGCCCCGGCGTTCCGGTAGATTCGCCGTCGCTGGTGCAGGCCCGCGCGTTGGGCGAGCCCGTGATCGGTGAGATTGAACTGGCATCGCAGTATCTACCAAAGAACATCGTCGCCATAACGGGTTCGAACGGAAAAACTACGACCACCACACTGGCGGGTGAGATTGTCGCGGCGGGAGGCTTTGCGACAGCCGTTGGCGGCAATATCGGTACGCCAGCGATCTCGCTGGTCCAATCTGCGAAACCTGAAACCGTCGTGATCCTGGAGGTGTCGAGTTTCCAGCTGGAGACGATCCAGACATTTCGTCCGCGAGTTGCGGTCGTACTCAACATCACACCCGACCACCTCGACCGTCACCGCACCTTCGACGCGTACACAAATGCGAAGGCGCGCATCTTTGAGAATCAGCAGCCCGAAGATTTCGCGGTCTTGAATGCAGATGATCCCACCTGCGCCGGACTGGCCAGCCGGACGCGAGCGCAAGTCTTTCGGTTCAGCCGACGGGCAGAGGTAAAGCAAGGCGCGTATGTTCGCGATGGCCGAATTCTTTTTCGGGATACCAAAGGTCAGCGCGAGATCATGCTAGCCTCCGAGATTTCGCTCAAAGGGGGCCACAACGTCGAGAATGTACTGGCCGCCGTGTGTGTGGGCGCTCTCCTGGGTTGCGAGCCCGCACGCATCGGCCAAGCCGTCCGCGGCTTCAAGGCGGTCGAGCACCGGCTGGAATACGTGGCCACGATTCGCGGTGTCGAGTATTACAACGACTCCAAGGCCACGAACGTTGATGCCACCATCAAGGCGCTGGAATCATTCCCCGCGAATGTCCACCTGATTCTTGGAGGCAAGGACAAAGACAGCGACTACACACAGCTCAACGAGCTGCTGCGGCAACGGGTCAAGCGCGTCTACACCATCGGAGCGGCAGCGGAGAAGATCGAGTCGCAGATTAATGGGGTGGAAGTTGATCACTCCGAGACCCTGGAAACTGCGCTGAGACGTGCATCAGCGACCGCCGCAGCCGGAGACGTTGTGCTTCTGGCCCCAGCCTGCGCCAGCTTTGACCAGTTCCAGAACTATGAGCACCGAGGGCGAGTTTTCAAAGAGGCAGTGCAGGCCATGGCCGACGCAATGTAGGCCGAGCGTCCCGCTCGTGCTCGTTCTTAACAGAATTCTCCTCCGTTCCCAAGTTCAGCCAGCCGCGCGGGCTAGTCGCCCGCGGCTACATTGGTCTTTCTCCCTGAGGAACCAAGATAGTTACACACCATCACAGAAATTCACCGACATTATTCTCCATGTCTCAGCGCCTCCGTGGTGAAATGAATTTCCCATGGCCAAGCGCGTAAGCGTCGACAGCTGGCTGTTTACCGTCACCCTGATCCTGGTATTCCTGGGACTGGTGATGGTGTTCAGCGCGTCTGCGGTCATGGCCAAGGAGCGCTACGGCTCGGGCTACTACTTTCTGTTGCGGCAGGTAGGATGGGCCGCCGGCGGGATCCTGGCTATGGTGGTAGCCATGAAGATCGACTACCGGCGTTATAAGCATCCCGGGGTCGTATTCTCGTTGTTGGGCGTCACCACGCTGATGCTGATCTCGGTCTTTTTTCTCGATCGCGCCCACAATACGCATCGCTGGATTCATTTCAGCGGCTTTTCATTCCAGCCGTCGGAAGTCGCCAAGGTCGCAGTCATCCTGTTTCTCGCGTTCTTCCTGGAGAGCCGCATCAACTCCATGAATGATGTGCGAAACACGCTGCTGCCTGCAGTCCTGCCCACCGTGATGTTTCTGGGCTTGATCGTGCTGCAGCCCGACCTCGGCACCGCCATCGCTTGCGCCGCGATCACCGCGTGCATGTTTTTTGTGGCCGGTCTCGACCTGCGATATCTCGGCTACGGGTTCGCGCTGTCTCTGGTTCCCCTGTATTTTCTGGTCGCTCGGGTTGCCTGGCGCTGGGGCCGTATCACGGCGTTCCTGAATCCTTATTCAGACCCGCAGGGCAAGGGATTTCACATCATTCAATCGCTGATTGCGGTCAGCACCGGTGGCATCACCGGCCTGGGATTTATGGAAGGGAAGCAAAAGCTGTTTTATCTTCCCGAGCCGCATACTGACTTTATTTTTGCCGTCACCGCGGAAGAATTGGGCCTCCTGGGATCCCTGGTGGTGCTGTTACTTTTTGGAGTTTTTCTGTGGCGTGGAGTTCGCACCGCGATCCGTACTCAGGACGTGTTCGGTCGCCTGCTCGCTGTGGGGATCACGAGCATGGTGGTGGTTCAGGCCTTCATCAACATGAGCGTGGTGTTGGGCCTCATGCCGACCAAGGGAATCCCGCTGCCGTTTGTGTCTTACGGAGGATCGTCGCTGTTTGTGACTCTGGCCTGCGTGGGAGTCCTGCTGAATATCACCAAGCAAACTGACTGAAGCACAGACCACGTGGGGGACTGCCGCCCCCGGCCGTCCGGCGAACAACGCTCGGCGGTGCAGACGACGGCGAGGACGCCCGTCCTCCATTCATTCCGGCGCTCCTTAAACGTCAACCTGCAGGCACCTGCCATTGGCAACTTCCGGTTTATAGTCAGATCATGCGCGCAATTCTGGCAGGGGGCGGTACCGGCGGACACGTGATCCCCGCGCTTGCCATTGCTCAGGAACTGCAGAAGCGATATGACGCTGAAGTGCTGTTCGTTGGCACAGCGCGCGGCATCGAGAACCGGCTGGTTCCGGCGGCCGGATTTCCGCTACGACTCGTTCAAGTGGGTGCGCTAAACAAAGTCAGTCTCAAGACGCGGCTGAAAACTCTCTTCGATCTGCCCCGTGCAGTCTGGGATTCACGCCGCATCCTGGCTGAATTTCAGCCCGATATTGTGATCGGAGTCGGCGGATACGCTTCCGGCCCTGCCATGCTGGCGGCGATCCTCAAAGGAACTCCGACCCTAGCGTTCGAACCTAACGTCGTGCCCGGTTTCGCCAATCGCATGGTGGCGAGGTGGGTCTCCGGTGCGGCCGTCCACTTTGAGGAGACAGCGCAATACTTCCGCAATGCTGAAGTCACCGGCGTACCCGTGCGAGAGGCATTTTTTCGAATCGCCAGCCAGACCACCAAGAATGCCAATCCTACCTTACTCGTCTTCGGCGGAAGTCAAGGGGCGAACGCCATCAATCAGGCCATGGTTCAGTGTTTGCCGGCACTGGTGAAGCAGATACCGAATATCCACATCATCCATCAGACGGGGGAGCGCGGCTATAATGGCGCGCAGGCTGCTTACCAGGAGGCCGGCTTGTCCGCCGAAATCGCTCCCTTCATCACGGACATGCCTGCCGTTTTCGCCCGCGCGGACTTGCTGCTCTGCCGGTCGGGCGCGAGCACGGTCGCGGAAATCACAGCCGCAGGCAAGCCGGCAGTTTTTGTCCCTTTCCCGCGCGCGGCGGATGATCATCAGCGAGTCAATGCCCAGGCGCTGGAGCGCGCTGGAGCGGCAGTCGTGGTGGAAGAAACGAAGCTGGAGCGTGTGTGGCTGGCCGACACCATCTCCGCCCTGCTGGGTGACCCTGGACGGCTGCAACGTATGAGCGCGGCCGCGCGAAGCCTGGCACATCCCGACGCAGCTCGCGATATCGTAGAGATGGCAGCGCGGCTAGCAGGAATCGAAGAAAAAACGGCCACGGATTCGCACGGATGAGCACGGATCTAATTTCGTTTTAAAGCGTTCGTTTTCAATCCGTGGTGATCCGTGTGAATCCGTGGCTCGGTTTTCCTGATTTATGTTTGCCAAGATTCAGCGTATTCATTTCGTGGGCATCGGCGGCATCGGCATGAGCGGCATTGCCGAAGTGCTGCTGAACCTTGGCTACAGGATTTCCGGCTCTGACCTGAAGAATTCGTCTGTGACTCAGCGCCTGGCTGGATTAGGAGCAACGATCTTCGAGGGTCACGCTGCGGGGAACATCGCCGGAGCGGAAGTGGTGGTGACCAGTTCAGCCGTCGCACAAGAGAATCCCGAAGTCGTCGAAGCGCACAAACTCCACATTCCGGTAATTCGGCGCGCCGAGATGTTGGCTGAATTGATGCGCCTGAAGTACGGCATCGCGATTGCCGGCATGCACGGAAAGACGACGACCACGTCGATGGTTGCTGCGGTTCTGGCCGCGGGCGGCCTTGACCCGACAGTCGTTGTCGGTGGGCGGGTCGACGCCCTGGGCTCCAACGCCCGCATCGGCAAGTCCGAATACCTGGTCGCGGAGGCTGACGAGAGCGACCGCTCGTTCCTGAAACTTTCGCCTGTACTTTCGGTGGTCACCAATATCGACCGCGAGCACATGGATTGTTACCGCAACATGCGCGACGTGAAGAAAGCCTTCCTCGACTTCATGGATCGCGTGCCCTTCTATGGTGTGGTTGTCGTCTGCAATGACGATGCGCCTTTGCGCAAGTTGTTCCCGCAAATTCGGCGACGCACCGTGACTTACGGGACGCGCCGAGGATCAGATTTTCAGATCAAGTTGGGTAAATCCACGTTTGAGTCGGCGGAACGGCAGCCGATCAGTCATTTTCGTGTGACTTACCACGACGGAGACCTCGGCGAATTCCGTTTGCACGTGCCCGGAGTGCATAACGTCCTGAACGCGACTGCAGCCATCGCGGTGGGAATCGGTCTCGACATCACCGCCGATGACATCCGCATCGCTCTCGAAAACTTCCGCGGCGTGGATCGCCGTTTCCAGTTGCGAGGCAAGGCCGCGGGCGTCAGCGTGATTGATGACTACGGCCACCATCCTACCGAGATTCGAGCCACGCTGGCGGCCGCCCGGCAATGCGGCTTCGGCAAGATCCACGTCATATTCCAGCCTCATCGCTACACCCGCACCCGCGATCTCATGGACGATTTCGCCACCGCATTTCAGGATGCCGACTCGCTGGCTGTCTTCGACATATATGCCGCCAGCGAGGCGCCGATCGAGGGCATCACTGGCGAAGCACTGGCACGCAGAATCACCGAGACGGGAAAGGGGGCCTCGTACGCCAGTTCCTTTGCCGATGGAATCAGGTTAGCGGTGGCGGCCGCCCGCCCGGGAGACATGATTTTGACCCTGGGCGCCGGTAGCGTATCCCAGCTGGGTCCCATGATCCTCGCCAAACTACAGGAAAACGAGGCTGCTTCACCCGCACCCCGGACGGCAGTCTCGGCTCCCTGAAGTTTTTTCGCTCCGCTCACAAAACATCCAAGGCTTGATAACGACTTTTTGCCTGGCTCGTCTAATGGGGCAAAGGGAAATGCCATGGAATCCGAAAAAATAACGTACTGGATGACGTTGGGAGTTCTCGCGATGGCTGCCGCCACCGGGTTGGTGAGCGGGCACCAAGGATGGGGAGACCGCCTCGCCGACCGATCTATCAAGATGATGTCGCAGGCCTCCGAAAGGGCAAGGAATTATGCCGAGATCGCGAGCCTGGTGTTGGGAAGCGGCGAAAGTGACGCCGTGAACACTGTCCAGCCCGAGGTTTCGGTTCAGAATGAATTTCAGAATGAAGTCCAGGGCGAGGTTGAGAATCACATGGCCTGTGTGCAACGCGTCCTAGTGCGTCACCAGGCTGAGTTGGCCCGTTTGCAGGCGATGAGAGTGCAGGTACGGATGATAAAACGCACCCCGCGCACGATTGTCTGGCCAGCCCGAAACATGGTCATTGAAATTCCGCAGACTTTTTAGCACCCACCACAGAGCCAGGTAGGGGCAGATGAGGACATCCGCCGCGCAATTCGTGAACCTGCCTTCGCCTGTGCAAAACCCGCCAAATTTTTGTATCTCTCTTGCTCAAAAGCAGTTATAGTATTTTTGCTCAGCGATTCCCACGACAACTGACCTGAGTTGATGGCGCGGAAATTCGGCCCCACCATCTCGCAGGAAGAGTTATATCCACTGGCCGACGAGCCAGGGCGCGAAGAAGCGCAGGACGCGCGCCTGCTCGACTTGGACGTGGAACAGGAAGCCCCATTCCTGCGTGTACAGAAACGCGTCTCGGTTCGCCGCGGTTCACTTCCCAAGAAAACTGTTACTCGCCTGACCTGGGCTGCTGTCGCGCTCGGCGTCGTGTTCGTTTGCGGGATGACGGTAGCCGCTCTTTATCACTATGGCGAGCGTTCCTGGCGCTTCCGAGTTGAATCCGGCGACGATATCGACATCAGTGGGCTGCAGAACGTTACTCGCGCGCAGGTCATGGAAGTGATGGGCGGAGACATTGGCCGCAACATTTTTTTCGTGCCGCTGGTGCAGCGGAAAACGCAGCTGGAACAGATTCCGTGGGTCGAGTCCGCCAGCGTCATGCGTTTCGTCCCCAACCGGCTGAAGGTGGAAATTCACGAGCGCACGCCCGTGGCGTTCGCACGCGTCGGGACGCGGATCATGCTCACAGACGCAGCCGGTACGTTGATGGATCTGCCGGGCAAGAAAAAAATATTCCTTCCCCGTGATCGTGGGGATGAACAACGGCGAGCCGCCATCCACTCGTGCCGCGCGCATGAAAATCTACAACGACGTGGTCAGCCAACTTGATGCCAGCGGCGCACGCTACTCGCAAGAGCTAAGCGAAATTGATCTTTCCGATCCCGACGACGTCAAAGTGATGGCCAACCATCACGCCGGCGAGGTGCTGGTCCACCTGGGATCTTCCAACTACCTCGAGCGCTACAAAATCTACGTCACGCACCTGCAGGAATGGCAGCAGCAGTTCGACAAACTGGAATCGGTGGACTTGCGCTACGACCGGCAGATCATCGTGAATCCCGATTTGCAAGGCCCGATGAAGCAGCCCCCGCTTTCCGCCGAAGCCGCGAAGAAAGCGATGGCAGCCGGGGTAAAGCCTGCCGCGTTGATTACTCATATCTCGTCCGCTCCTAGGCCATCTCCAACCTTTGCGGTGAAAACGGTGGGGGCAGCGCCCGCGAAGCCGACGCCAGCCAGACCGGCGGCAAGTGTAAAAACCGTCAAGGCGAGACATCACAGAGCACGCGTCCGCTGGGCCAGGAGCTCGACTAAGGGCAGAACAAAAACAAGACCCGGAGTCGCTTCAGCCGCGAAGACGCAGCCCAAGCCTGCGCTGAAATCCGTGGCTACCGTCAAGCCGGCGGCGAAACCAAGCCCGGCAATTGCCAAGGGAGAAACACAATAGGAATGGCGAACCAGCACGAGCACCTTCTGACCGCAATCGACGTAGGCAGTGCCAAGACCTGCGCGCTGGTCGCGGAAATTACCGACAACGGTTTGCGCTATCGCGGTCATGGTGTGGCGGAATCGCGAGGCTCGCGCAAGGGCGTCATTGTGGATCTGGACAAAGCCGTCGGATCGATTCAGAAAGCTGTGGAGCAGGCCGAAGACGTGGCCGGAGCGCCCATCGAGCATGCTTTGCTGGGCATGGCCGGGGCGCACGCGCGCGGCATCAATAGTCACGGCGGACTGAGCTTCGGCGCCCGGGCGCGCGAAATTGGTCGCGAGGAGCTGCGCGCTGCGGTGGACAAAGCCCGCGCCATCCCTCTGCCTGACGATCGCGAAATCCTGCATTTGCTGCCGCAGGAGTTCATTCTCGATGACCAGACCGGGGTCAACGATCCGCTGGGCATGATGGCGGCCCGACTCGAAGTACGGGTGCACATGGTGACGGTCGCGTCCAGCGCGCTGCAGAACGTGGTCACGGCCGTGAATCGTGCCGGCGTTCACGTGGACGACACGGTGTTCGAGCCCTTGGCCTGTGCCGACTCCGTTCTACGGGCCGATGAGCGTGAACTCGGCGTCTGTCTGGCCGATCTGGGCGCGGGATCGACCAGCATCATCGTTTTCCAGGAAGGCGCGGTCGCCCACACCGGAGTGATTCCGATTGGCGGAGACCACTTCACCAGCGATCTGTCGGTTGGACTCTGCACTCCGGTGGCCGAGGCGGAAAAAATCAAACGGCTTTACGGCAATGCCATCGTGACGCTGATCCCCGAAGGAAATGAAGTCGAGGTTCCCTCGGTCGGAGACCGCCCGTCGCGGTTGATTTCGCAGCGCATGGTCGGAGAAATTCTCGAGCCTCGCGCTCGCGAGTTGTTTGAGATGCTGCGTGACAATCTGCGGCACGCGGGAATGTTCGAGCTATGCGTCGGAGGCATCGTGCTGACCGGCGGCGGATGCCGGTTGCCGGGCATTCTCGAAATTGCGGAGTCCGTGCTGCATCGTCCGCTGCGTCTGGCCTGGCCGGTGCCGCTGGCGAAAATGCCATCCACGCTGGCCGAGCCGGAGTTTGCCACGGTTCTGGGCATGGTGTTCTACGGACATCGCGCCCGCATCGCCCGCGGAATTCAGAACGGGCGCTGGAGCAGCAAGCTGAAGGCCATGTTCGTAGGCAAGGGAGCGTAGGTTTTTGTAGCGCCGGCATCTTGCCGGCTGTCCCGAGGGCGTCTCGCCCTCGGCGGAGCGGTGCGGGCGGGACGCCCCCACGACGGCAGCCGGGACGGCGGCGCTACCGGTTCAGAGATCAGAACGGGCAAGAAAAAATCCACTGAAGGCGGCGTACATGAAAAAAGAAAACGACATTCGCATCAGCTTCAACGAAGACACTCGCAACGACGCCAAGATCAAAGTCATCGGCGTAGGCGGAGGCGGGAACAACGCGGTCAACCGCATGATCGATTCCGGCATGGAAGGAATCGAATTCGTGGTCGCCAACACCGACCTGCAGGCGTTGCGGATGTCGCGCGCTCCGATGAAGATTCAGCTCGGGGTGAAGCTCACCAACGGCCTGGGCGCCGGCGCCAACCCTGAAGTAGGGCGCAAAGCCGCGCTCGAGGATTCCGACAAGATCATCGAAGCCCTCGAAGGCGCTGACATGGTATTCGTCACCGCCGGCCTGGGCGGCGGCACCGGCACGGGAGCCGCACCCATCATCGCTTCGCTGGCCAGCGAAATGGGAGCGCTCACGGTTGCCGTGGTGACCAAGCCATTCGCTTTCGAAGGCAAGCGCCGCATGCAGCAGGCCGAGCGCGGCATCTCCGAGCTGATGGATTCGGTCGACACCACCATCGTCATCCCCAACGAAAAGCTGCTGGCGGTTGCCCAGGACGCGGGCTTCTTCGAGTCGTTCCGCGTCGCCGATGACATCCTGCGGCAAGGCGTGCAAGGCATCTCGGACATCATCACCATTCCGGGGATCATCAATCGTGACTTCGCCGACGTGAAAGCGATCATGGCGGGCATGGGCTATGCCGTCATGGGCACGGCCACGGCCAGCGGCGCACGGCGGGCAGTCGACGCCGCGCAAAAGGCCATTGCCTCTCCGCTGCTCGAAGCGGGCGCGATCGATGGCGCGCGCGGCATTCTCATCAACATCACTGGCTCCACTTCGCTCAAACTGGCCGAGGTGCAGGAGGCCTGCAGCATCATCCAGGGCGCCGCGCACGAAGATGCCAACATCATCTTTGGCGCCGTGCTCGACGAAAAGGCCAAGGACGCGGTCAAGATCACGGTGATCGCAACCGGCTTCAAGGACTCCGACATCCGGCGCCGGCAAGCCGAAATGCAGAGCGGCTATGTCGTTTCCTCGTTTGTGGAGGAGCCGGAGCCAGAGTATCGCCCCGAGCCCCCGCGTCCGCCCATCGTGATGGAGGAGGCAGCGCCGCGTGCAGATGGCCGCCGCCCACACGGAAGGCGTTGCCGTGGATACGTTGCGTGACGCCATGATCGCCAACTTCGAGAAAGAAGACCTCGACGTCCCGGCGTTCCTGCGCAAGCGCACCGAAATAAGTTAGGAAGAAGCTCATCCGATCGACTTCCTTCGTGTATCTTATGTCCTTCGTGGGTTGAGGCCTTTAACCCTTAAACCACGAAGGACAATAAGGTGCACGAAGGAACCTCGCCTCCCAGTGCGAGGCAGACTACCCGAAAATCTCCGTGTTGTCTTTTTCCGTCCACCTCACGTCTAATGGCACACCGACGGAGAAACGCCGATGAGACGCCTTGTACTATCGTGTCTAGCAATTGTTATGTGTCTGGAAATCTTGCAGGCTGGGGCTCCAGAGTCCGAGTCGGGCAAGCCGGAGTACACCAGCGACAATCAGTTGCTCCCACCGAAGAACTTCCGCGAATGGATCTTCCTGTCTTCCGGCCTGGGCATGAGCTATTCGCCGGGGAGCGCTGGTCACGTGATGTTCACCAACGTCTTTGTGCCGCAGTGGGCCTACGCTAAGTTTGTGCAGAGCGGGAAGTGGCCGGACAAAACTGTATTCGTGGTGGAGGAGCGAGGCTCCGAGACCAAAGGCTCGATCAACAAAGTTGGACACTTTCAAACCGATTTGATGGGATACGGGGTGGAAGTGAAAGACGAAACCCGCTTCCCGGACAAGTGGGCCTACTTCAACTTCGATGAAGGTTCGAAATCAGCGCAGGCCAATCCCAAAAATGCCTGCTGGCAATGTCATGAGGACCACGCTGCCGTCGAACATTCCTTCGTGCAGTTTTATCCCACGCTGAAACCAGTAGCGAAGAAGTACGGCACTTACAAGGAATCGGCAGAGAATCCTTAGCCTCGTGTGTGGGGCGGACACTCTTGTCCGCCGCCTTTGAAGGTGATTTTGTTTCAGGTTGCTCTGTGGTCACGAGCAGGTAAATCAAAGTCAAAAGCGGCGGACAAGAGTGTCCGCCCCACACAAACCCTGGCTAGCGGCAGAATCTTTGAATATCTGGTGTAGGCGGTGCCGGGACCAGGTCGAACTCGCCCGGCCAGCCGGAGCATCCGCGCGACACCACAGCTCGGCTTACCGTTTGTTCTAGGCCGCGAGCCTTACGCTTCGCTTCGTCCACCCGATTGCTGCCCAGTGCGCCTTCCAGGGCCGTAAGGTCGGCAGCTACCGTCTGATTGCCGGTATCGAAACTGACCAACAACCAGACGTAGGCTTCAAACTGGTCCTGGGTTACTCCTCGGCCATCTTTGAGAAGTTCACCTAACTCCGCCTGGGCTTGAGGCGAGCCTTGCATCGCAGCTTTGCGAAACCAATCCGCCGCTTTCGCATAGTCATTTCTTTCCAACCGGATCAATCCCAACAATTGTTGTCCAAAAGGATCACCTTGATTTGCCGCCTTCTGCAGCCATGACTCGGCGGCATTGAGGTCTCGCGGAACTCCGTTTCCGTTGTAATAGAGACGCCCCAACAGCCAATCAGCCAGGCGATCATCCTGTTTGGCTGCCTTCTTGAACCAGTCAGCAGCTTGGCCGGAATCTTGCGACACCACGGAGCCGGTGTCATAAAAATATCCCAGCGCAACCTGTGCTGGAGGATAGCCCAGCTCGGCCGAGCGTCGAAGGTAGTCCACGGCGTTGAGATCGTTGCGGCTGACCCTCACACCCATGAGGCTGTTCATCCCCTTCTCGAACAGTTGTGGAGCATTAAGACCAAGCGTCGAAGTCTGAGTGATAGCAGTCCGGCTTAGCAGTAGGCAGATCAGCAGCAAGGAAGGAAGACGGCAGCGCATATAGACCTCTCAACGGTAATGGTCGTTGGTTGGTCATCGCCAGTCAAAACACTGGAGGACATGCATCCCAGCAGGGAAAGATAGTCACTTAAGCCGAGACAAATGTGAAGCTTAGAAGGCCGAGAGAAGATTGTGGAGTGGCTGACCACCGATGACTGCCGACCGACGACTATTTCAGTCCAGCCTCACTAAAAATACTTTGCCTTCAGCTGTCTTGGTGTCCCGGGCGACTTCTTCAGCTCGCGTGCGGTCGTCCTGCAACACTCTCACCCGCACCCACCAATCGCCCACCGGACTGCCGAAGCTCAGCACCTTTGCAGTCTTGTAGCGGCGGGAAAGCCGGTTGGCCAGGGTGCGTGCGCCATCTTCGTCGGGAAAGGATCCGATTTGCACAGCCCACCTTCCGCCGTGGTCGAACGGCACCGGCGTGCGCAACACCTCAAGCCGGACCTTGGCCACGCCTGCCTGCCATATATCCGCCTGCTTGGCAGCAGCCAGCGAGAGATCGACAATTCGTCCTTGCACAAAAGGTCCGCGATCCGTGATTCGCACGACAGTGAAATGACCTGTCTTGAGGTTGGTGACGCGCACGGTCGATCCCAGGGGAAGCGTACGGTGGGCCGCGGTCAGCGCATGCATATCATAGATTTCGCCATTTGAACTGCGGCGATTGTGATACGGCGCCCCATACCAACTCGCATTACCGGTTTCGACGGAAAGAGGTTTTGTTCCGTCAGGAACGGAAAGTTCGCGGGCGATCTCGTCCGCCTTTTCCTGTTTTTTGTCTGCTTTCGACTGCGGGATCGCTTCGGCTCGCTGCGGCGTCGAGGTGTTGGGCACGGGAACGGTGGTTGCCTGCGACGGCTCGGCTATAGGCGGTGGTGGAGGGGTGTTGACCCGGGCCTGCTTCTTCCCGCCGCAGCCGCTCAGCGTGACTGTAACCAGCGCTACGGCCAGGGCGCAGGCGGACGGACGCCACGTCACCGCCGCTCCGACTTGACCTCGTCCAGATAGTCGGCCAGCTTCGATATCTTCTCGGCTGCGACCCGCAACGCCTTGGTCGAGTGTTGACGGACGGCTGGGACTACCTCGTCGTTGAGATAGGTAATGAATTCCGCTGTCTCCTTCTCCATGCGGTCAGCGGCCTCGGCCACTGATTTGTTCACGCGTGCCGAGGCGTCCTCTACCTTGCGGTTGAAGTCCTTCATGCTGACAGTGTAGCTGTCGAAGCGCAAAAATGCGCCCCGTTGCGTGCGGATGGCAGGTCTGGTCATTATTCCCCGCCGTCGCCCCATGGTCAACGGGGGAACATAGCAAGTAAAGGCCCGGTCTTCAGTCGTCAGGGCAGTCTTCGGTTTAGCTGACCGACTGAAGACTGACGACTGCTGTTAGAATCCTGCCATGCAGAATCGTTTCGCGATCCCCGTGCTCCTGGCCGCAATCCTGCTGCTGCAGGCTTGTACCGTGTGGCGCGAGCACCCAGGCAGCAGCAAATGGACCGACGCGACTGGAGGCGAAGGCCTGGAGCGGAGCTTCTGGAAAGAAGTGAAAGGCAAGCGGTGGAACGAATTGGAGCACCACATTGCCAGCAACTATGTGGCAATCTCTCTGCAAGGTGGCCGGCTCGACAAAGCGGCGGCGCTGGTCCAGATACAGCAACTGCAAATCGACGATTACACCCTCGGCGACGTCCAGGGCGAAATGAACTCTGACACTTTTGTCGTGACCTACACCGTTGTTATGCGCGGCACATTCGGCGGCCAGCCTCTGCCGACGGAGCCGCTGCGGATGATGACAGTGTGGCAGAGGGAAAGCGCCGGGTGGATGGCGATTGCCCATTCCGTTCTCGGGCCCGAGAACAAATAGCGGCCCCCATCGAATCCGTAATTTGCAGTCGGCGATTTTCTCCGTGACGAAGCATCCCGCAATGAATTCAGACCACAGCCGGAAATTCGATGGCTTTCAAACCGGTCGCTGGCGACAGCGCTTGCTGCATTGGTACGACCGCAACCGGCGCGACTTGCCTTGGCGCCAGTGATCGCGATCCTTACCGGGTGTGGCTTTCGGAAATCATGTTGCAGCAGACCCGCGTGGCCGCGGTGCTGGAGCACTATCACCGTTTCCTGAAGCGCTTCCCCACGGTTCAGAAACTGGCTTCGGCCCGCGAATCGTCGGTGCTGGCGACCTGGAGCGGCCTGGGATACTACAGGCGGGCCCGCATGATGCACGCTGCGGCCAAGGTGATCGTCAAACAGCATGGAGGAAAATTCCCTGGCGGGATCGCAGAGCTGCGTGCTTTGCCCGGCATCGGCCGCTACACGGCGGCAGCCATCGCCAGCATCGTATTCAACGCGCCCGCGGCGGTCGTGGACGGAAATGTTGAGCGAGTGCTGGGACGCGTATTCGGAACTGGCCTGGCAGGCGAGCCTCTTTGGCAAGCCGCCGAAGCGATTGCTAAGCCGACAGCGTCCGGGCGATTTCAACCAGGCCATGATGGAACTAGGAGCAATCGTATGCCTGCCCCGCCAGCCGCGATGTTCGATCTGCCCGGTATTCAGCCTGTGCGCCACGCGCGGAATGCTCGATGCACCGCGGAGAGTCGTCCCTCAGAGGCGGCGCGATATCTGCTATGCGCTCGATCATCGCGACCACTCAATTTTTCTGGTGCAGCGGCCGAAACACGCATCCCTGATGCCGGGCATGTGGGAGTTGCCGGAAGTGGCCGTGTGCGAGCGGGATTCGTTCAGACAGCCTCACCGTCCGGCATTCGATCACGGTGACGGATTACACGGTCCGGGTGATGCGGGGTCCGGTACCAGGCCAAAGCAGGGGACGATGGGTTCCGAAGGCCCGCGTTCCCCAGCTACCGCTCACGGGATTGGCGCGAAAGATCCTGCGGCAGGCGGAGATCATCTAAACAATCGACCGACGATGGCCCGATGATTAGGCTCAGTTTTTTCGGAGGACGCACGATGGCAGCTTTAGCGCCGGGAACACAAGCTCCAGATTTCACTCTGCCGTCGATGGACGACAAACCGTTCTCGCTGCACGCAGCGCTTGCGCGAGGCCCCGTCCTGGCGGCGTTTTTCAAAATCTCCTGTCCCACCTGCCAGTACGCTTTTCCTTTTCTGCAACGGATCTATCAGGCGCACGGAAATAAGGCCGTTACCATCGTGGGCATTTCGCAGAACTCGAAGAAGGACACCGCGCTCTTCATAAAGGAATACGGAATAAGCTTTCCAGTCTTACTGGACGACACCGGCTCCTACCCGGTGTCGAACGTTTATGGGCTCACAAATGTTCCCACCATCTTCTGGATCGCGCAGGACGGCGAAATCGAAATCTCCAGCGTGGGCTGGATAAGAAAAGAGATGGAAGAACTTAACCTGCGCGCTGCCCAAGCCTCGTCTGAAGCCCATCAAGCCGCTGTTCCGACCGGACGAACAAATCGCCGATTTCCGAGCCGGTTGAGGGTCGAAAAACTAGCCCGCGGTCGCGGGCTTCACACGAGTCGAAGAGCCTGCCCCGGGACACGTGTCCCATTTTCCGCGAAGCCAAGCAGCCATTCCGCTCAGAGTTTGTGACTTTTTTGAATTTATGACCCGTTTGTCGTCGTAACTATTTTGTTTGCAACCTCGATTTTTGACGACATCAAAAAAGTCACAAACTCTCAGGATGACAAATCTCGTACAATACGGAGTTCTCAGAAGCCCACTCGGAGCCTCGAAGCATGCGCAAGAACCTGGTCTTGCTGTCCCTGATTGTTCTTATCTGCGGCGTACTGGCGCAGAACTCACCTCGTCCCATGTCGGTCCATTTCCCGCCCGCCGCGATCGCGGCTTTTCAGAAGATTGACGCAGAACGCATTCGAGCTCACGTGCGCTTTCTGTCGCACGACCTGCTCGAGGGCCGCGGCACCGGACAACGTGGTGGCGACATCGCGGCGGAATACATTGCGACACAGTTCGCGCTCGATGGCCTGAAGCCCGCCGGCGACAACGGCACCTATATGCAGAAGGTTCCCATGGTGGGCACTATGCTGGCTCCGGAAACCAGATTTTCGTTCGTCCCAGCCAAAGGTTCTCCTCGGGACCTCAAATTTCTTTCCGAATACACCGCCTACGATGAAACCCAACAGACCGAGTCAAACGTGAATGCCGACATTATTTACGTGGGCTACGGCATCCAGGCGCCGGAGTATCAGTGGGACGACTACAAGGGCGTTGACGTGAAGGGCAAGGTGCTGCTCATGTTGGTGAACGAGCCCCCTTCTGACGATGTCAAATTTTTCAAGGGCAAGGCCCTGACCTACTACGGGCGCTGGGTTTACAAATACGAACAAGCCGCCCGCAAGGGTGCGGTGGGCGCCATTCTGATTCATAAGACCGATATGGCGAGCTACCCCTGGGACGTGGTGCGCAATTCAGATTCGGGAGAGAAGTCTTATCTCAAGCTGGACGGTTCTCCGAAGTTGCAAGTCGCTTCATGGATTCACCTGGATGCGGCCAAGGCCCTGGCTGCTTTGGCTGGCCTCGATCTGGACAGGATGATGGCGGATGCTCGCTCGCGCGACTTCCGTCCGGTGACGCTGGCAGTGAAGCTGCAGGCGCACATGGTGAGCAAAGTCCGGCCGTTCGAATCAAATAACGTGGTCGCCATGCTGCCGGGATCCGATCCAAAACTGAGGGCGGAAGCAGTGATGTACACGGCCCACTACGATCATTTGGGCATTCGTCCCGAGATGCCGGGAGACAACATCTACAACGGCGCCGACGACAATGCCAGCGGCTGTGGTGTCCTGCTGGAACTCGCCCACGCTTACGGAACGGCGGCGCAGCAGCCACGCCGCTCCATCCTGTTCGCATCCGTGACGGCGGAGGAGCAGGGGTTGCTGGGCTCCGAATACCTGGGCAAACATCCTCCCATACCCGCGGGAAAAATCGCGCTGGACTTGAACTATGACGACATTCCACCTCTCGGATCACCCGAAGAAGTGGAAGTGTCCGGCAGCGAGCGCACGACGTTCTATCCGATGGTGCAGGCGCTCGCCCAGGAATTCCGTTTGGCAATTCGCCCCGATTCGCATCCGGAAGCAGGACACTACTACCGCTCCGATCATTTCAGCTTGGCTCGCGTGGGAATTCCTGCGTTTTCGATCAATGAGGGCGTCAAGTATAAGGGGCACGATGCAGCGTGGGGTTTGGAAAAGGCCAACGAGTACACTGAGAAACACTACCATCAACCTAGCGACGAGTACCATCCCGACATGGATTTCACCGGCCCTGCGGTGATGGCTCGCTTCGGCTTTGCGCTGGGCTGGGAGGCAGCCAGCGCGCCGAAGGTCGTCGGTTGGGAAAAAGGCGACGAATTCGAGCCAGCAAGGCTGAAGAGCGGCACGAACTGAAAGCTTCAATGGTTCAATGTGGTCGCGGGCGACTCGCCCGCGCTTAGGTGGGACGGGCGGGATGCCCGTCCTCCATCATGCCACTCACCCCTCCATCACTCTGATCGCCGGACTAAGAATGAGTGTAGGCCCGGTCACCCGCTGCACGTCATCCGCCGTCAAACCGGGCGCCACTTCTTCGAGCACCAGTCCGGTAGGCGTAACCTGAATTACGGCCATTTCAGTCACGATCGTATTCACCACCTTCACCCCCGTCAGCGGCAGCGTGCATTTCTTCAGGATCTTGGGTTGAGCATCCTTAGTGGTGTGCTCCATGGCGACAATCACGCGGCGCGCGCTGGCCACCAGATCCATCGCGCCGCCCATGCCTTTGACCATCTTGCCGGGAATCATCCAGTTGGCCAGACTGCCTTCCTCATCCACTTCCATCGCCCCCAGCACGCTCAGGTCAATGTGGCCGCCGCGAATCATGGCAAATGAATCGGCGCTGGAAAAATAGGCCGTGCCTTTCATCTCACTTACAGTTTCCTTACCTGCGTTGATGAGATCGCAGTCCTCCTCACCCTCGACGGGGTAAGGGCCAATGCCCAGCATGCCATTCTCGGATTGCAGAATCACATCCATGCCCGCGGGCACATGGTTGGCCACAAGCGTCGGCATGCCAATGCCCAGATTGACGTAGAAGCCGTCGCGCAGTTCGCCGGCAATGCGCTTGACGATGCGTTCGCGTTTGTCGACATCTTTCATAGGCGCAGTCGTTGGTCGCTAGTCGTTGGGCCATGGCCGTTGGTCAAGACCTCAGCGCGTTGGCGTTTGCCAACGACCGCCGAGTAACGACCAACGACTATGGTTTTCTCACCGTTCTCCGCTCAATCTTTTTCTCGTACACTTCGCCTTGAAAAATCCGCCTCACGTAAATGCTGGGCGTGTGTATCAGGTCTGGCTCCAGTTCGCCTACCTCGACCAGATGCTCAACTTCAGCAATCGTCACTTTGGCGGCGGTTGCCATCATGGGATTAAAATTTCGTGCCGTCTTGCGATACACCAGGTTGCCCCACTTGTCGCCCTTCCACGCTTTGACCAACGCGAAATCGGCTTTCAGGGCGCGTTCCATCAGGTATGGACGTCCATCGAACTCTCGAACTTCCTTGTTTTCGCCAACGACCGTACCGACCCCCGCAGGCGTAAAGAATGCCGGGATGCCGGCGCCGCCGGCGCGAATGCGCTCGGAGAAAGTTCCTTGAGGTATCAAGTCCAACTCCAGCTTGCGTTGCAAGATGAGTTGCTCGAGCAGCTTGTTTTCTCCGACGTAAGTTCCGATGTGCTTGACGATCTGTCCCGCTGCCAGCAGCAGACCGTTGCCCAAGCCATCCACTCCGACGTTGTTGCTGATGGTGGTCAGGTTCTTCGTTCCCTTACGGACCAGGGCGCGAACCAGGTTTTCCGGAATCCCGCATAGTCCGAATCCACCAATCATGATGGTTGCGCCATCGAAGATGTCGTGGATGGCTTCGTCCGCATTGGCTACGACTTTATTCATCGGACTTCATTCGAGGAACAAGGATTCTAAATGAAAAATCAATGGCCGGGGCGACACATGATCGCGTCCTACTTACTCCGTGTCCTCTGCGTCCTCTGTGGTTTAAGCCCGGCTTTTCTCAAGTGATGCGCCCGCTCAAACTCCAGCGCCAACTCCCGCGTATCAAGGTTCTCACGGATATGGGCCAAACGCTGTTCCAGTTTCAACAAGGCGTGCGCGATATGTTTCTTGTTGGTAAGCGCAACGTCGCGCCACATGGAATAAGGACTGGCGGAGATGCGCGTCATCTCGCGCAGGGCACGGCCTCCGGTCTCGAGCAGGGGAGCATCTTCACCGTACTCGTCCACCAGAGTTGCCGCCAGGGCGGTGGAGATCATTTGCGGCAAGTGACTGATCCAGGCGCAAAGTTGGTCGTGCGCACCGGCCTCCATGCTGGCCACGCCCGCGCCGATGCTTTCCACCCACTCCAGAAATTCACCGCTTGTGCCTTCAAATATTTTCTGTCCCGGAGCGGGTGTAACAAACCACACCGCGCCTTGAAACAAATCAGGGTCGGCACCTTCCACTCCAGACTGCTCCTTTCCCGCCATGGGATGTCCAGCGAGGTAACGGCGGCCAACATTCTTGCCGAACATCGCGGTCGCGCGGGCCAAGACCTCGGCCTTTGTGCTGCCGACATCGGTCAGTAGAGTCTTCGGCGGAAGCGATGGGCCCAGGCGCCCGATCAGTTCCACGATCGCCCCCACCGGCGTCGCTAACAGCACCACCTGACTGCCTCTGACTGCACCCACCGGATCGGTCTGCCCCTCGTCAATCGCACCCTTGTCCCGTGCCTGTTTCAACACCGGGGCGTGGTCGCAGCCGATGATGCGGCCGGGGAAGCGCCGTTTCTTCAGCGCCAGTCCGAAGGAGCCACCGATGAGGCCTGTCCCGATGATGGTGATTTGGCGCATTGCCATTTGAGTCAGGAACCGGTACCGCGGAACATTGCGTCGTTAATTTTTCAACAGGCCATTGAGGTCGTCGGGATGGTTGGCACAGACCATCGCGTCTTCGCGATCGATGTGACCATGCTTGACCAACTGCCCGAGTGATTCCTCCAGGCTGAACGACCCCTTGTTTCTTGTAATCGTGATTTCCTGGTGGAGGTGCTGCAGCGAATTGCGGCGAATGTGCTGTCGAGCGCCGTATCCGAGCATCAGCAATTCGGCGGCTGGCATGCGCCCGCCATTCTTCGTGGGAAGCAAAACCTGGGTCAGCACGGCGGCTAGCGCCATCGCCAGTTCCTGCCGGATTGTATTTTGCCGTTCCACTGGAAACGAATCGGAGATCCGGGAAACCGTGTCCAGCCACGTCGGTGGTGTGCAACGTTGACAGGACCAGATGGCCGGTCTCAGCCGCCGCTACTGCGATTCGCATGGTCTCAGGATCGCGCATTTCGCCGACCACAATGATGTCTGGCGCCTGGCGCAGGGCGGCCCGCAGCGCCGTGGGAAAATCTGGTGCGTCTACCCCAACTTCGACTTGCTCGATCAGGCTGCGAAAGTGGACGTGCTCATACTCGACCGGATCTTCGATGGTGATGATGTGCCGGGCATCTCGCTGATTGACCAAATCAATCAAGGCAGCCAGTGTCGTGGATTTTCCCGACCCTGCCGGGCCACCAATCAGAACCAATCCCCGAGGCAAACGGCTCAAAGCCTCCACCATGGGCGGGAGATTCAGTTCACTGAGCGAGGGTATCTTGGAGGGAAGAGCTCGAATCGCGGCAGCCGCAAGACCGCGTTCGCGGTGCAGATTGATCCGAAACCGTCCCAGCCCCGGCACGCGATAGGACGAGTCTGCGATCTGGATTTCTCGATACTGCCGCAGCCCGTGAGGGGTCAGCGCCGGGACTACCGCCGCTTCGATATCGGGCCCGCCCAGGTTCTCGCTGTCAATAGGCCTGACCTCGCCCTCCAGACGGATCGAGGCCGGAGCGCCAGGAATGAGCAGAAGGTCGCTGCCGGCGCGCTCGACCAACATCGTCAACCATTGATCCAGGCGGGAGACTGTCGGCGGAGCTTGCATCTCGCGATCGTGCCGAGGCCCGGGAACAGCGCGTCCAATGTCAGAATGACTATCCATGTTCAGGCGTATATGTAAGACGCTACGATAAGACGGAACAGCGGGAAGAGCCTATGCCACCTTGCGTCCCACCGCCGGCGCGATCATGCGCAGCTCGTCCATCAGTTTGGCGAATTGTTCGGGAAAGAGCGATTGGGCGCCGTCGGAAAATGCCTTGTCCGGATCATGATGCACTTCAATGAGCAGAGCGTCGGCGCCCGCTGCCAGCGAGGCCCGGGCCATGGGCGGAACTTTGTCGCGCAACCCGGTGCCATGCGACGGATCGGACGTCATGGGCAAGTGCGAGAGTTTCTTGATGATCGGAATGGCCGACACATCCAGCGTGTTGCGGGTATAAGTCTCAAATGTGCGGATGCCGCGCTCGCACAAAATCACTTCATAGTTCCCACCTGCCATGATGTATTCGGCAGAGAGCAGCAACTCTTCCAGCGTGGCCGCAATGCCGCGCTTGAGAAGAACCGGCTTTTTGACCTTGCCCAGCTCGCGCAGCAGATTGAAGTTCTGCATATTGCGCGCGCCCACTTGAAAGATGTCAATGTAAGGCAGCATGAGCCCGATCTGCGAGATTTCCATGACTTCGCTGATCACCAGCATTTTGAAATGATCGCCAGCCTGGCGCAGCAACTTCAGGCCTTCTTCGCCCATGCCCTGAAAAGAATAAGGGGACGATCGCGGCTTGAAGGCGCCGCCGCGCAGCACACGCGCGCCGGCTTTCGCGACCTGCTCAGCCACGGTGAAAAGCTGTTCCTTCGATTCCACCGAGCAGGGCCCGGCCATTACTACAACTTGATCGCCGCCGATCTGCAGCCCGTTGGCAAATTCGACGATGGTCCCCTGTGGACGAAAGCTGCGCCCGGCCAGCTTGTAAGGCGCGCTGATGCGGTGAACGTGCTCGACCCCGGAAAGAACTTCAAGATTGCGGGTGTCGAAATCCACACGGGCGCCAACCGCGGCCAGTACGGTCTGGCGCTCGCCCGTAGTGCGGTGAACGGAGAAGCCCATCCGGACCAGGTGTTCTACCACCTGCTGGATTTGCTCATCGGTTGCTGATTCCTGCATGGCAACAATCATAGTTGGTCAATAGTCGTCAGTCGTCGGTCTTCAGTCGTGAGCCATAGACAATTGTTTCTCAGCGGAGTTTTCTGACGACTGAAGACGGACGACTGACGACTGCCCTCAATCATTCACATCATTATCCAGTTCCGTGTCACGTCCGCCGTCAGCGGGGGATCCGGGCGCGATCTCCTGCTGCTGGATCCCGCGCATGATATCCATGATCCGCTCAAAGATGCGCTGCAAATCCCGGTCCGGCAAGGGGCCAGGATTGATGCTGCGCACGTTTTCGAATACCTTACGTTCCCGGTCGGGCTCGTAGATCGGCATGCCCGCGCCGCGCTTCAATTTACCAATCTCATGGGCAGCCTGAGCCCGCTGGCTCAACAGGTCCACCAGCTTGCGGTCCAGTTCATCGATCTTTGTGCGCCAGTCGGAAATGTCCATGAAAGAGGTGGTCGGACGTCAGTCGTCGGCGTCGGTCTTCAGAATGCAGATTACGTTTTAAAGGGTCAGCAAAACTGCGGCCGATTGTTCTTGACCAACGACGAACGATCAACGACCAACAACCAACGACCGTACAAATTGTGCCACACTCTCCGCTTCTTTGCCCGGATTGCGCTCGATGATCTCGACAATCGCGCTGCCCACCACCGCCGCATCAGCGAATTTTCCCACCGCCTTAAACTGCGCCGACGTGGATATGCCGAAGCCGACCGCCACCGGCAGGTCAGTATACCTGCGCAGGCGGCCAACCAGTTGGGGTGCATCTTCCGGCATCTGTTGGCGCGCCCCGGTTACCCCGGTTCGCGAAACCGCGTACACAAATCCCGTCGACGCCTGGGCAATCAGCTTCAAGCGTGCGTCGGTGCTTGTGGGAGCCGCCAGGAAGACCGTCGACAAAGCTCGTTTTTCCATCTCGGACAAATATTCTTGCGATTCTTCCACCGGCAGGTCGGTGATCAAGGCGCCGTCGACGCATGCGTCCTGGGCCGCGGCGCTGAATCTTGCCATCCCCATGTGGAGGATCGGGTTCAGATAAGTAAAAATAATGAGCCCCGCCTGCGAATGCTGCCGGATTTCTTTGGCCAGCTCCAGCACCTGCTGCAGGGAAGTCCCGTGGCGCAGAGCTCGTTCGCTGGCGCGCTGGATGACAGGTCCGTCAGCTACCGGATCGCTGAACGGAACGCCGAGTTCAACCACCTCTGCCCCAGCCTCAATGGCGGCTAGAGCGATGTCACGCGAGGTGGCGAGATCAGGGTCGCCGCAAGTGAGATAGGCGACCAGCGATGGCTTGTGTTTGAAAGAAAGCGGCATGGAATCTGTGGCGCGGCCAGTGCCTGGTTCAATCCAACTTCAGGTTCTCCCGCAAAATCCCAATATCCTTGTCGCCGCGTCCGGAAATGTTCACAATCACCACATCCGATTTCTTCATCCTGGGCGCACGCTTGATCACCTCGGCCACCGCGTGAGCGGATTCGAGCGCTGGAATGATGCCCTCGGTTCGCGCCAGCAAAGTGCAGGCCGCGAGGGCTTCCTTGTCCGACGCCGAAACGTACTCGGCGCGTCCCGTGTCCTTGAGCCATGCGTGTTCGGGACCTACGGACGGATAATCAAGACCCGCCGAGACGGAGTGCGTCGCGGAAATCTGTCCAGCCTCATTCTGCAGCACGTACGAATAAGTCCCCTGCAGCACGCCCGGTGATCCTCCGCTGAAGCGCGCGGCATGTTCACCCAGTTGTGTGCCGCGTCCACCCGCCTCCACGCCGACCAGTTGCACCTTCTTGTCTTTGATGAACTCGTGAAAGATGCCGATGGAATTCGATCCGCCGCCGACGCAAGCGATGATGGACTTGGGAAGCTTGCCCTCAGCTTTGAGAATCTGTGCCCGGGCCTCGCGCCCGGTGACTTTATGAAAATCGCGCACCATGGTCGGATAAGGATGCGCGCCCAGCACGCTGCCCAACAGGTAGTGCGTGGTACGCACGTTGGTTACCCAGTCGCGCATGGCCTCGTTTATCGCATCTTTCAACGTGCGCGAACCGGAATCCACGCCGCGAACTTCCGCTCCCAGCAGCCTCATGCGGAAAACATTTAACTCCTGCCGCCGCATGTCTTCTGTCCCCATGTACACGACACATTCAAAGCCCAGCAGCGCGCATACCGTCGCGGTGGCGACACCATGCTGCCCTGCACCGGTTTCGGCGATGACGCGATGCTTGCCCATGCGCTCGACCAGCAGCCCTTGTCCCAGACAGTTGTTGATCTTGTGGGCGCCGGTGTGGAGCAGATCTTCACGCTTGAGATAGATTTTCGCCCCCCCCAGTTGTTTGGTCAGGCGCTGCGCGAAGAACAGAGGAGTAGGCCGCCCGGCATAGGTGCGCAACAGTTCATCCAGGCGGCGCTGAAAGCTGTGATCATTTTTTGCCTTCTCGTAATGCCGCTCCAGTTCGTCCAGCGCAGCCATTAAAGTTTCGGGAACATAACGCCCGCCATAGATGCCGAAACGTCCAGCCGACGGGCGAACAACCGCGATTGAAGTGGTACGGCCGGTACGTGCTAGGGGCCGGGGTTGGACTTTTGCTGTTGCCATTTCAGCTTTTCGTTTCTACGTTTCGGACTGCATCGATAAAGTCGCGAACTTTCTGTGGATCTTTCTTCCCGGGCCTGGCTTCAACTCCAGAAACCACGTCCACTCCCCAGGGCATCAGTATACGGATTGCGTCCGCAACGTTGGTCGAATTCAAGCCTCCGGCCACGACCACCTTTACCTTCTGGCCGATCGCTCGAATCCCGGAAGCGGCCGTCTGCCAATCAAATGTTCTGCCCGTTCCACCAGGTAGTTGAGGCGTCCCCGAGTCAAAGAAAACTGCGCTTATGCCGGACTCTCCATTTATTTGCGACTCCAGGCCGCCGCTGATTTCGGTAGCGGGCAAAACCAGGAAGAGTTTCACGTCCCCGCCCGTTTTCAACGCTCGTATGAATTCCGGACTGCGGGACTCAACGCCATGCAGCTGTGCGGCGGTAAGACCTGCCTGAGACATAGTGTTCAAAATCTTTTCGACCGGCTCGTTTACAAACACCCCCACTTTTTCTATGTTCGGCGGCAGGTTGTTCACGATCTCCCGCGCTGATTCCACATCAATCTTCCGCGGACTCTTCTCGTAGAACACGAATCCTAGCGCATCTGCGCCCGCGTCCACGGTGGTCAACGCGTCCTCCAGATTTGTGGTCCCGCAAATCTTGATCCAAGTCATGAACCCCAGTTCTCGGTTGTCAGTTGGGAGTTCCCAGATTAATCAGCATTCAGTCTTTCGTGCTGAGTGCAGATACCTCGCGTTCCGCGTCGGCCAGCAGAGCTTTCAAGGCTTCTCCCGGCGATTCTGCCTTCATCAGGGACTCGCCGATCAGGAATGCCTTGTATCCGGCGGCGCGCAGCCGGGCAATGTCCGCGCCGTTGCCGATTCCACTCTCCGCCACGGAGATCGCATTCTGGGGAATCGGTTCTGCCAGCCGAAGAGCAGTGTTTACATCCACTTTAAAGGTTCGCAAATCGCGATTGTTCACGCCAATAAGATCGGAACCCGCGTCCACCGCGCGGCCGCAACTCCTCTTCGTTGTGGGCCTCGCACAGCACATCAAGTCCCAGCGCGCGGCTCTTTGTGCTCAGAGGCAGTCAATTCCGCCGGCGACAGCACGGCCACGATGAGCAGGATCGCATCGGCGCAGCAGGCGCGTGCCTGCAACAGCTGGAACTCGTCCACGATGAAATCCTTCTGCAAACAAGGAAGCTTGACGCTGGCGGAGGCGCGCTGCAGGTTCTCGAGCGATCCCTGAAAGAACTCTTCGTCTGTAAGCACGGATAGCGCCGCCGCCCCCGCCGCCTGCCAATTCCCGGGCCAGGCCTTCGGGCTCAAAGTTGGCGCGAATCAACCCGCGGGAAGGCGAGGCCTTCTTCAGTTCGGCGATGATCGCAGGTCCAGTCCTGGCTCTTCGCTGCCAGACGCTCGCCGGAAGCCACGCGGGACATGCTGCTCGGCCCGCCGCTCCAGTTGACGCAAGTCGGCGGAGCGCTTCGCATCCGCGACTCGACGACGCGTGGCAGCGACGATCTGGTCCAGGCTGGCGGCCATAGGGAATCTGAAGATTATACGGGAACAAACGCGAATGCCGCCGCAGGAGCGGTTCGGTGTCCTTAGTGGTTAAAGTCTTTAACCCTTAAACCACAAAGGACACGAAGGTCTACGAAGCTACACGAAGGAAACCCAACCGCCAGATCATTGAGTAGAAAACTTGAACACGGTCTGCGAATGGAATGTCTGTCCCGGCTTCAAGATGGTCGACGGAAAATCTGGATGGTTGGGCGAGTCTGGAAAATGCTGCGTCTCCAGGCAAAGGCCATAACGCTGTTTGTAGACATGCCCCTGTTTTCCGGTAATCGTTCCGTCCAGGAAATTGCCGGAATAAAACTGCACGCCCGGCTCAGTGGTGAATACTTCCAGAACGCGACCGCTGGTCGGTTCATGGACTCGGGCGGCCAGCGTCAGGCTGTTGTCCTTCCGGTTGATCACCCAGTTGTGATCGTATCCGCGTCCCACTACCAATTGTTCGTAGTTTTCGTTGATGCGAGCGCCGATCGCGGTGGGCTTGGTGAAGTCCATCGGCGTGCCCTGGACCGGACGCAGTTCGCCGGTGGGGATCAGGGTCTTGTCCACCGGCGTGAAGCGGTCGGCGTTGAGCATCAGATGATGCCCAAGAATGTCACCGCTGCCTTCTCCGGCCAGGTTGAAATAACTGTGCTGAGAAAGATTTAGCGGCGTGGCCTTGTCTGTGGTCGCTTCGTAATCCAGAATTAACTGGTTATCGTCCGTCAGCGTGTAGCTGACTTTGACTTTGAGGTTGCCGGGATAGCCTTCCTCGCCGTCCTTGCTCAGGTAGCTGAACGCAACTCCAACTCCCTTTGCGTTCTTGAACTCTTTGGCCTCCCAGACCTGCTTGTTGAAGCCATTCACTCCGCCGTGCAGCGAGTTGGGGCCATCATTCTTGGCCAGCGTATATTTCACGCCGTCGAGGGTGAATGTGGCGTTGGCGATCCGGTTGGCATAGCGTCCCACGATGACACCAAAATAGGGAGGGTTGACCAGATATCCGTCGAGCTTGTCGTGTCCGAGGACAATGTCGCCCAGCTTGCCGTTCTTGTCCGGCACGCGCAGCGACACGATGATGCCGCCGTAGGTCATGGCGCGGACTTCGAGGCCCTGTGAATTGGTTAAGGTATACAGATCGACCGGCCTCCCGTCCCCGGTTTTTCCAAACGATTCCTTGCGAACCTCGGGTTTGCGTCTTGGCGGCGTCTCTCGTGCCATCACGGCGGAAACGAAAAGGGTCAGCAGAAGAATGTGAAGCACTGTCGTCTTATGGTTCGTCATGGTTGGTCTCTGAGAGCCATCGTGGGCCCTTGCGCCGTCAAAGGTTAGCACGCTCAAGGTCCTCGGACATGAAAAAATACGGCATGATGCGCCCGAAAAGCCCGCATTTTGGAGAGGACCTATATCAACCAGAAACCGTGGTGCCATCGAAGGGACTCGAACCCCCACACCCTTGCGAGTACATGGACCTGAACCATGCGCGTCTGCCAATTCCGCCACGATGGCAAAAAGTGACTGGGATGCGGCCGTCTTTTCAGGGCCGCCTTCCAGGAAAGGACTACGAGTAATATTCTACAGGGGGAGCGCAGGCTGTCAAACCCCGGACCGCGATGGAAAATACCGGCAAGCCCGCCGATGTTGTCGCCAACCTCCGCGCCCTCGCCCATGACCTCAGCAATTCGCTCGAGACGGTGCTGCAGGCCGCCTATCTCTTGCAGGAGGCGAAACTCGACGGCGAGAATAAGAAGTGGGCACAGGCCATTGACACTGCTGCGCGCGACGCCGCCCGGATCAATCGTGAGATCAGGAAAATACTGAACTCGGAAAGCTAGGCGCTGATCATTAGTCGTTGGCCATTCGTCGTTGGTGGTTGGTCAAGACCCAAGGGCGTTGGCGCTGGCCAACGGCTAACGACCAACGACTCGCGATCAACGACTGCTTCACCCTTCCAGCTTTGCCGTCATCGAGATATTTGCCTTGAGCACTTTGGACACCGGGCACCCGCTCTTGGCATTTTCCGCGGCCTTTTGAAATGCCGCATTGTCCGCGCCCGGCACGCGTCCCACTACGTCGAGGTGGACGGTGGTGATGGCCCATCCGGAGTCGAGCTTTTCCAGCGTCAGCGTCGCGGTCGTCTCAATGCTTGATGCCGTGAGGTTGGCGGCGCCCAACTGTCCGGAAAGAGCCATGGAAAAGCATCCTGCGTGCGCCGCCGCAATCAGTTCTTCGGGGTTGGTTCCGGGAGTGTTCTCAAAACGCGTTGCAAACGAGTAGGGAGTGTTGGACAACACACCACTGCTTGCGGAAACCACTCCTTTGCCGTCTTTAAGCCCGCCCTTCCAAATTGCGCTTGCCTTGCGTTGCATGCGACTCTCCTGATTTTTTGAAGTGGATTTGCGTCCCGGCTATTGTAGACGCAGGCGAGGCAGGATGTCAGGCGGAGGGGATCCTTGCAGCTCAGGATGAAGTCTCAAGAGATTGGGGAAATTCATCTCACCGCTGGCAAGTCACTGTTCCAGCAGTTCGCAGCCATCCGCCAGATGCCGAGCCGGCGCCAGGTGTGCACGAACTTGCCTCGCTCGACCACGGTGGTATGGTTCGCCTGGTAAATTGCAATTGTGTAGCGGCCAGTTTCGACTGCCATGTCGCCCGATTCCTCGACCCGAAGCGTTTCCAGGCGAAGATTCTCGTAGCCGGCTTCTGCGATTTTGCGAAGTGTCAATTCGATCGGCTTCGGACCCTGCGCTATCTCGCGGTGCGGCGGCATCAGCAAACCGTCCGACGTAAACAGGGTCGACGCCTGGTCGTAGTTGCCGGTATTGAATGCGGTAGCAAAATCCTGTGTCAGCCCGCGGATCGCGGACTGCACGTCCAGCCATGAATTGACATTAGGCGCGCTGCCAGATACGGGCCGGTACATCTTGCGACCTCCGGGGAAGAACTAGCAGGCGGCGCAATACTTTCCAGGTTGCGTCGCCGGTTGCAGCGATCATAACTCAAAACAATGTGGAAAAGGTTTCCATGTTCCAGCGCGCCGCGAGTTTGTCCTCGCGAACGCACCAATCTTTGATTCCAAGGGTTATGATTGGTTGCCCGGTTTTTTAGGCTAAAAGCTCGCCGGAGGGGATCTGATCATGTACTTCGAACAGTTTTATCTCGGCTGCCTGGCCCATGCCTCTTATATGCTCGGGTCGCAAGGCGAAGCGGTTGTAGTCGATCCCCAACGTGACGTAGACCTTTACCTGAAGGCTGCCGAAGAGCACGGTCTTACTATCCGCCATATTTTTGAAACGCACTTACACGCCGATTTCGTCTCTGGACACAAGGAACTCGCGGCCCGAACCGGAGCAAAAATTTATTTTGGTTCTCAGGCCGGAGCCACCTTCCAGCACGTGGCCGTTCACGACGGCTTCGAACTGCGTTTCGGCAAAGCTCAGATCAAGGTTCTCGAAACTCCTGGGCACACTTTGGAGAGCATCTGCCTCGTGGTCACCGATGATGACCAGCCGATCAAGCCGTGGGCCGTATTGACCGGCGACACTTTGTTTATCGGTGACGTGGGCCGCCCAGATCTCTCCCGCACACACTCGCCGGAGCAACTCGCAGGCATGCTCTATGACAGCCTACACATCAAACTATTGAAGCTGCCGGATGCAGTGCTGGTGTATCCCGCCCATGGCGCCGGTTCACTCTGCGGCCGCAACATGCGCGCCGAGCGTTCGTCCACAATCGGTACCGAACGCCTCACAAATTACGCGCTAAAAATACAGACCCGAGAAGAATTCGTCACACAGCTGACCAGCAATCTGCCGGTGCGTCCCGAATATTTCCTGCAGGATGCCGAGATCAATCGCGGTGGCGCCCCTGCGCTCTCCGACTTGCCGGAGCTAAAGGCAATCTCGTCTGCGGAACTGAAATTAATACTGGAAGAGGGTGGCATCGCTCTCGATATTCGGACTGGCGAACAATTTGCCGCCGGCCACGTGCCCGGTTCCATCAACATTCCGTTGTCGGGACAATTCGCCTCATGGGCGGGAACAATTCTCGGTTTGCAGTCGCGCCCCGTGCTTATCGCCGATGCGCCGGAGCAGTTGTCTGAAGCTCGCCTGCGCCTGGCCCGGGTTGGCATCGAAGCCGAACGCGGATACCTCGACGGCGGGGTTGCCGGATGGAAGCGCGCAGGATTCGATCTGGCCACCCTTCGCGAGATCAGCGTGCAGGAGCTGCAGCAACAGCTCTCGGCAAACAAAATGCATGCGCTCGATGTCCGCCGCGAAGCGGAGTGGATGGCGGGGCACGTTGACGGAGCCGCATGGTGGCCCCTGGATCGCTTCCGAGTTTCTCCTCCGGAAGTTGATCTCAGTGTTCCTCTGGCAGTCCACTGCCAGAGCGGCTATCGCAGCATGATTGCCTGCAGTCTTCTGCAACGCGCTGGCTTTAAGAATGTAGTGAACATAACCGGCGGCTTTGGCGCGTGGCAGGAAGCAAAGTTGCCAGTCGCGACAGGTGCCCCAGTAGAAGCCTGACAGGTCTGTGTGGCGCGGGCGCTCTCGCCCGCGGCTTTGGAAGTTTCCCCGGCAGCGTTCGCGGGCGATGGCGCCCGCGCCACACCTGCACCAAACCCGAATCTCCCTGTAGAATGCCCCTACCAAATCTGATGATCACTCTTGCTGACGTCCAAGCCGCCCTGCAGCGCATTCGCCCGTCCATCTATCTTTCGCCGTGCACGCTCTCAGCCACTTTCTCGCAACTGACCGGCAATTCCATCTACCTCAAACTCGACAATCTACAGAGGACGGGTGCATTCAAGGAGCGCGGCGCACTGAACAAGCTGTTAACCATGAGCACCCAGGAACGCGATCAAGGCGTGATTGCGGCTTCGGCTGGAAATCACGCGCAGGGACTGGCCTATCACGCCGGGCGCCGGGGCATCAAAGCCCAGATTTGCATGCCCCTCACGACGCCGCTGATCAAAGTTTCGGCCACCAAATCATACGGAGCTGAAGTCGTCCTGGTCGGTGCCAACTACGACGAAACCTGCGAAGAAGCCATCCGGCGCAGCCAGCTGCAACATCTCACTTTCGTTCATCCTTTCGACGATGACGCGGTTATCGCCGGCCAAGGCTCTCTTGGACTGGAGATACTGCAGCAGCATCCCGCAATTGAGGCAGTGGTGGTCCCCATCGGGGGCGGTGGCTTGATCGGTGGCATCGCCTGTGCCATCAAGGAGACAAATCCGAAAGTCCGGATCGTCGGAGTGCAAACCAGCCGGCTCCCCTCGATGAAGGTTGCCGTGGCGGAAGGCAAACCGGTCACCCTCCCTCCGGCCGCGACCGTCGCCGACGGCATTGCAGTCCGCAGGGCGGGTGATCGCACTTTGCCTTTGGTGCAGAAATACGTGGACGAGATCGTCACCGTGGACGAGGAAGAAATCGCCAACGCGGTCCTTCTCCTGCTGGAACGCGAAAAAACCATGGCCGAGGGGGCCGGAGCAGCCGCCATCGCCGCCTTGATAAATCGCAAAATAGAAATTGCCGGAAAGAAGATTGCGGTGCTGGTCTGCGGCGGCAACATAGATGTAACCCTGCTCTCGCGAATCATTGAGCGCGGCCTAGTAAAGGACGGACGCCTGGTCCGCCTGCGCGTGCATCTCCCCGACTATCCCGGAGCACTCCATCGTCTGACAGGAATCCTCGCCGATCACCGCGCGAACATCGTGGAAACTTCTTATGATCGCGCCTACTACGGAGTGAACCTGGGGGAGACCGCCATCGACATCACAATGGAAACCCGGGGCCCGGACCAGATCGCCGAATTGCTCTCCGCCCTCTCAGCCGCAGGTTACTCCCACGAACGAGTTCTCTAAGCCCCTGGACGGAAAATGCAAGAATCAGAATGATGATTGCGGAACCCGATCGCTTCAAGGCGGCCACACACGTTGAGGTCAAAGTTGGATCGGGATATGTGATCGTCGAACAAAGCGAACTCGACAATCTGATCGAAGCGTTGAGCGAGCTGAAGAGTCTTGTTGCGCGCGACAGAGCGCTGATGAACGTTGGATCGGCTTAAGCAAACCGGAGATCACTAGCCTGTTGACTCCGGCCTGTTTGCGACAGTTATCTTCCCAAGGGTCGATGAGCACTTCCCTGATTCTCGCTGTGTTAACGTTGACCACTTATTTGCCAGGGAGGTGTGGGTGTTTAGATTGTACTCGGCGATCTTTCTTGTGACCGGCTTCCTTTCGTCGCTGTGGGCGCAAGACAAACAGTTCACAGACGACTGGGTAAAGGGCGCAAACTCTCCTGGCAGTGCTCTCAGGCTTAAAGAAACTGACCGAAATGGTGTCAACGGCCGCACGGTTGTCTCCTACAGGCTATTTGCATCAGGATTGCCTAAGGCCCAGCACTTCACATTGTGGACTTGGAATTAAGCAAGCGACCCTCAGGCTGTAGCTGATGCGTTTATCAAAACCGAAGGATTGGTCGTAAATCGCTTGGGCGACCCGGCTCGCAACGTTTCAGAAGACCCGATTGATGTAAGGGTTTTCGCGGGTCGTGGAGAGCAGAAGCGGTTTGCGATTACGTCGGATGACTGGGCTCTGCGAGCATTTGCCGACGTTGTACCTTTTCCCATCGAACAAAGCGTAAATGGATGCAGGTTGTCGGTCGAAATGTCGGCACCAAACTATGCAGGAGTGGCCCTTCATGGCTCAGGCTTTCAGCCTGGAGAGTCGCTCGCCGTCGAACTAGCTTCTGGCCCTGAAGCCGGCAAACAACAAGCGGCCGCCACAGCAGCGGGCACATATACTGCAGCGATTTTTCCAGCCGTCAAGTGGCAGAAATCGGGTGAGGCCAGCGTGACAATTACTAGCCCGAAATGCAAGGTGGAGGTGCAATTTCCTTGGGGCGATGGCAGCTATAAAATCCAGTAACCGATAGTTGGCGAAAAAATCGCGCTTACGCTCATGATTGGATTGTTGATGGTGTAATCGCCTGTGGGTGTTGAAAAAGTCACTGAGATTAGCAGGTGAAAATTAGCGAAAGCATGGTAAGACCTCAACATGCTTTGCTGGATTTCCATTTTAGGAGGCCTGCTGATCATGATGGGGGAACACGACCGCTCTGAAGAGCTGTTCTACTACTTCCGTCTGGAAGATCAGATTCCTGAAAACCACCTGCTGCGGCTGATCAATAAGCACATCAGCTTTGAGTTCGTACGGCTGCAACTGAAAGACAGCTACAGTGAGGCGGGCCGCCCGTCCATCGATCCCGAACTTCTGCTGCGCATTCTCTTGATCGGCTATTTGTAGGGCATCAGCAGCGAACGCAAACTGGTGGAAGAGTTGCGCATGCATCTGGCGTGGCGTTGGTTCACCGGACTGGGTTTCGATCAGGAGCTCCCGCATCACTCGACGTTCTCGAAAAACCGGCACGGACGGTTTCAGGAATCGAAGCTGTTCGAGCAGTTGTTTGAGCAGATCGTGCGGCCGTGTGTGGAAGTGGGATTGGTGCAGGGCCAGCACCTGTCGGTCGATGGCCGTTTCGTGGAAGCGAACGCGGCGAAGGAAAGCCGCATTCCGCGCCAGCAGTTAGCAGAAGCGGCGCAAGTGAACCAAACCGTACGCCAATACTTGGTGGAACTGGAGCAGCAGAATCCGGTGGAAGAGCCGGTGCACCAGCAGGATCAGGTATCGACCACCGATCCCGATTCCACCTACGCGACCGAGGGTGGGACTCCAGCCCGACTGGGCTATTACGACAACTATCTGGTGGACAACCACAGCTGTGTGATCGTGGGAGTGCAGGCCACGGCAGCGCGCATGAGCCAGGAGATGCTCATTCACATTCATGAGCCGGTACGACAACGCGCACGGGAGTTGGCGCAGACCCCGAGTTCGCGAAGGCACAACGACAAAGAAAGAAGGTGGAAGCGCTGTTCGCGCAACTCAAGAACCAGATCGGGTTGCGCCGCCTGCGGCTACGCCGCATGAAGTTCGTTCGGGAGCAGTTCTGGCTTGCGGCAACGGTGCAGAACATCAAGCGCCTGGTGCGGTTCCTCAGCCGGCAAGCAACACCGCTGGCTGTCAACAACTAGAATCCCGAACGGAACCCGCCAGTCCCTACATCACCCCGCAACGAGCCCTTCAATCAGTGACTTTTTCAACACCCACACCTGTTCTCGCCAGTCATCTGGATGTAGTGAGTCCGTGCGTAGGCAGCCCTGTTGCGGGACAAGGGAGGCCTGGCTCCATCCATTCTCTGACTCTGCGCTGCGCGTCGGCGAGCTGGCTGGCACTCATCTTGTGAGCGACTTCCTGCATTCCGTCCTTATCTTGTGCGTAGGCGTATGACAGGTAGACAAAGATGTAGTCCTGCGAGGTCGCATGTCCATCCTGATATAGCTGGACGAGGCTGTTGGCCCCCACTCCAGCGCCACCCAAGTCAAGGGTGTGGTCGGCGGCTTTACGATACCAATATGCTGCCATCCCATAGTCTTGTGGAACACCTTCTCCGTTTTCGTATATCTGTCCGAGCGAGACCTGCGCGTCTGGCTGGCCCTGTTTCGCCGCCATGGAAAGCCACTTGAACGCTTTGAAATAATCGCGCTCGATGCCGTACCGTCCCTGCTCGTAGAATGCTCCTAGCCATGACTGAGCCTGAACGTCTCCATGTTCTGCTGCTTTCGTCCACCAGTAAACCAACTGCTTCGGATCTTCCCATCGCCCCTCACGAAAGATGCCGCCGTACATGTACTCGGCGGGAGCATATCCCTGCTCGGCGGAACGCAAAAACCATGGCATAGCCGAAGCAAGTTCAGAATCCGTAGGTCTTCCACTCAGCATGGAGCGACCCAGTTCATATTCCGCAGAAGCATCGCCTGTTTCAGCCTTGCCTCGTACACCTTCCATGTCGGCAGGCTGCGGCTCGCACACAGCACCTGTTTGCGGGTTAACTGTTTGTGCGGACGATGCAGGAATAGCGGGCAGCGAGAAGGCTGCAAACAACAGGAAAGGGAGAGCCGAACGCATACGTATTTCCCACTGAAGAGAGATGTTACCAGCCTTTCGGGACTTGACTGTTGAGATTGCCATAGCACTCACGACAGGTTCTGAGCGCTATCGCCTGTGGGTGTTGAAAAACTCGCTGTCCAGAAATTCGCAGGAAATTGCATCGCGTCAGGATGCTCTACAAACGACTTTCTCTGTTCGGCTAGACATTTTCTATCACCCAAATTTGCCCCGATTTCTTAAATATCGAGTTTTTCAACATCTCTAACGACGTCGGTGTCGTTAAGTGTTTTTGCGATTCTTTCGAAGACACTCCTGTGTAATCGCAGAGTAGGGGGTCTCCCACCGATGCCCTCAGTTTCGATAATTTTGTCCATACCCAACCAAACGGCTCGGCCTTATTTCGTTACGTCGGTGGAGTTGACCCACCAGACATCTCTCCGATCACCCTGGACCATGATGACTTATTCGAACTCCCCCCATTCGGGGAGGCAGGCGGCCTATTCAGCCACCCGGTCACTGCGCTGGCAGGACCACTGTTGAAATCAGGCATACCGGCATGGGCTTCCCCGCTCTGCCGCAGCTTTCCGCGGCGACAGAACTCTTCATAATCAATCTGGTCGCGCATCATGATCCACAGCCGGACACCCAGTTTGCGGGCCGCCGCGATTCTGGCCTTGCCCATGCCTTTCTGGATGAGCTTGCGCCGATAGAAGCGTTTCAGCTCGGGATCTTTCGCGGCCGCATGCATCACGGCTTCGGTCCACAGGTAGCGCAGCAGCGCGTTGCCTTGCTTGCTCAGTTTTCCTAGCCGCTGCCGCTTTCCGCTACTGTGCTCACACGGGATCATCCCGATGTAGCTCGCCACCTGGTTGCCGGTGGCAAACCGGTGCGCGTCTCCCAGGAACACGTCGGTGGCCAATGCCGTGATCGGCCCCACTCCTGGATGGGTGAGCAGCCGCAACGCCTGGGGTCGCCGCTTGGCTTCTTCGTCCACCTGCCGGTCTAGCTCTTTGATCCGCTTCTGCAACTGCACGTACAGATGCAGAAGTTCGTCCCGCCTTTGACGGCCGTAGCGAGACAGAGCCAAGGCCTGGAGTGCTTTCTGCCCCGCTGGACTCCACAGAGCATGCCCATGGCGCAGTGCGTGATTGAGTGCGATCGCCTGCAGCGTGTTCTGCACTCGCGTTCGCACCTTCAACCCACTGATGACGGTCCCGCAGCAACGTTCGCAGATCTCGCTGCTCGCTCGAGGGCACCCAGATGGTCGGGAAGCGATCTTCCATGAGCAGCTCTAGCTCCAGCCGCGCATCCCGCCGATCGTGCTTCTGCTTCCGTGTTCTTTGGCCCGAATCTTAGCCGGATGTCCCACCCGGCACTCGATCCCCAGCTCTTCCAGCAATTGCAAAAGCCACTGCATGGCTCCGCTGGCTTCGATACCCCACCACCACAGGACCTTCTAAGCCAGCGTAAAACTCTCGGACCTTGTTCCCTTCGTGGACTAGGGTCTTCTCGGTGAACTCGCCGGTCTCGGTGTCCACCATGGCAATGCGTTTGTTGCTTCGCGTGTAGATCACAGCCTAAAATTTTCATCTCGGCCTCCTTCGTCCCGAGCCTTTTGGTTGGTTACCGCAAAGTCTACTCGGGTCGTCGCGGGGCCGACGTCGTTATGTCATCAGCCACGACTCTCAACATCAATCTTCCTGACCAGGCTTAGGCCGCCACCGCCTCAATGATGGAATACGGGCTTGGCGTTGGGATCACGCGCAAGAGCCGCCATCCGGATTCGGTAAACAACCGCGCAAATTCATCTGATGTCCGTTCGCGTCCGCCTGTGAGCACCAACATGTTGATGTCGAGGTGGTTGCCGAAGTGCTCGCCCATGCCCGCTGCCCAGGCGCTTTCATTAGGCAACACAGTCTCGATCACTAACAGCTTGGCCGCATCTGGCGCAGCCTTCCGAATTTGCTGGAGGATCTGTTGCGACTGCTTATCTGTCCAATCGTGGAGTACCTCCATAACTATGTAGGCGTCGCAGGGTGGTAGCGGGCCGCGAAAGAAGTCGCCGCCTTGCGACCTCAATCGACTGCCGATTGCCTCGTCGGCCTCCACGCGCCCTATCACATGTGGCTGGTCAAACAGGACACCGCGCGATTTCGGTGACGACTTGAGTATCGCCTTGAGCAAGTGTCCGAGACCACCGCCGATGTCGCCGATCGTCTCAAAGGTGGAAAAATCGTACGCCGCAATGACTGGCGAAATGGCGCTCTGCGCCTTCGACTTCATGCCGGCATCGAAGATCTCCGTCTCCTGGGGATGCTCTTTGAAATATGCGAAAATGTCGCTTACCGCGGGCTTGCCGCTGCGCACTACCTGCTCAAGTGCTCCCCAGCTTTTCCAGAAGACAGGAAGCCCCACCAGCTGTACATACGCGCGCATCGAATGCGGATGGTCGCTGCGCAATGCACGAGAGAGTGCGTTGTGACCGTACTTGCCGCCACGCCGATGGAACACGCCATGAGAAGCGAGCAGTCGCAGCACGCGGTCCAAAGCATCGGCATGAACGCCGACTTCCTCGGCAAGATACACAGCCGATCGTGGCTCCTCATCGAGGGCGTCTGCGACTGCGAGATCAGCCACAACGTGCAAAGCTCGCGGCAACCAGTAGCCGGCAGAGATCTCCACCAACCTCATAACCGATTCGGTCTCGGCATCGCTCTCGCGAACGTGAATCGAAGACGATTCCATAAGGCACCCCAGCCCAGCACCGAGCATACCACTCGTATTCTCATCCTGGCGCAGGATCCCCGTATTACCTGTACACGGACCAAGACCCTAAGTTCTTTGCTGCCATTAAGACAATTCTGCTGGATCAGATCTTGGTGTTGACCCCAACGCAGCCATGACCCCGCCCAGATAGGAGGATGACGTAGGTTCCTGGTGGCGCCACAATCAAGTACACCGCCAATCCCTGAGGGCGCTAGGATTTGGTTCGGTGGTTTAGAGCAATTCAGCACCGTCGTTTGGACTCATCCGTGCTCTGAAACATACCCGGGACCGCGCATCGGGAGTCTTTCATATAAAAATGGAGCCTCGCGTCGAGGTGGATAAGTGGCACTTCTCGCTGTCAATAGCTCGTCTTTCCAAGGAGCTGAAGCGATCGTAGATCCCTGCAATGTCGATCCTAGCCCGGTTGGCGAAAGCCATGCGGCGCGGCCTTCCAAGCCAACAACTTTACCCAAAAGTGAAAGAATTTTCATGCCTGGGCGTGGGGTCTCAACCCGGGAGGGTGAGCTCAAGCTGGCATATGGGTCGCGCACCATCCCAGGTGGACGCAGATGACATACGCTTGTTCTCTGATTCACCGGCGCCCTCGGCTTGCGATCTGTGCTGCCCTCCTCCTTTCTGCGCTACGGCTGGAGGCTTCCGACGTTCCTGCATCTTGCCCATCCAATGGAGCGGGGCACACCTCAAGTTCCGCATCCTCGACACGGCCGCCCGAGTCCGGTACTGAAGCTAAGACCGAGAAGTCTGGAAAGTATGACGTTGACCGCATTGGGCAGCGGAGCGTCGGTAAGGGAGCGAATCTCTATTCTCTGGAGAAAGAGCGATCCATTGGACAGGCGATGGCGGCAGCGATTGATCTTCACACCAAGTTCGTCGACGATCCTGATGTCAATGACTACGTAAACCGTCTCGGCCAGAAAATCGCCCGCAACTCCGATGCTCAGGTTCACTTCACCATTAAGGTCATCGATTCCCCTAATTTCACAACGTTCGCCCTGCCCGGCGGCTTTCTTTATGTCGCCAAGGGATTGATCATGGAAGTCGATAGCGAAGCCGAGCTTGCCGGTCTGATGGCACACGAGATCGCGCACGTGGCGGCGCGGCACGCGACTCGCTTCGCCACACAAAAGTCCGCCTGGAACCTCATCTCGCTTCCGCTCGCCTCCCTCGGTCCAGCCGGGCTCGGAGCCAGACAAATAGGTCCCTTGAGATTAAAAAAGTTCAGCCGTGACGCAGAACTGGAGGCGGATCTGCTGGGAATGGAATATCAATATGCCGCAGGCTACGATCCGCAGGCATTTGTTGACGCTTTGGAGAAATTGCACAGCCAAGAAATTCGGATGCGTGCGCGCGCCAATGCCCAGCCTAAGGTAGGGTTCCTCGCCAGAATGCCGTTGCCTCATCAGATTGCGCAGGCGTACGCCAGTTATCCCCCTACCGAGGAGCGCATTCTGAAAGTGCAGATGGAGATTTCCGCGCTGCTCCCCGGACGCGATGACTATATCTTCGATACCAGCGAATTCCAGGAAGTGAAAGCCAAGATTGCGCGGGCGGACCGGCCTATTCTGCGGCGACATCGCCCGGGAGACAGCCTAGCCAACGGTCCAGTGTTGCATCGGCATCCGTCCCCCGAGCCCCGGCAGCCACTGGAACTGCGTGCGACAGCCGCTTCTGAGGCTGAGAGCGGCGATCTATAAGTTAATTCCCTCCGATTACGAAAGTCTGACAGTTCTTTTGTCTTCAGTCACTTGTCCACATTTCCATAATGAATTTCACTATGCGTGGCACTTTTGACCTCAGCTCAGGCTGACGCTTACGTTTGCCTAGTCCCGAGCGGCCGCCGATGCGTCGATTCGGAGAGGAGTGCCAATTCCAGTTTCAAGGAGCACATTCGATGCGCAAGGTTATTACGTTAGCTTTGTTGTTCGGCACATTCTCGTTGGCGGCGTTCGCGCAGGAGAACGAGGCTGCACCCAAAGCCGAAGTCTTCGGCGGCTATCAGTACACACGATTCGACGGCGGTGTGAACGCAAATGGGTGGGATACGACGCTCACTGGGAATCTTAACCGTTGGTTCGGAGTAGCTGCGGATTTCAGCGGCGCCTATAAGACCCAGAATGGTGTGAGTTTCAATAACTACACCTATACGTTCGGGCCACAGATCTCGTGGCGTCGCAACCCGAACTTCACCCCGTTCGCGCACTTCCTGGCGGGCGGTTCGCACGCCTCTGCGTCATTCAGCGGACTATCTGGCTCGTCCAACGGATTTGCCATGATGTTCGGCGGCGGATTGGACGTCAGGGCGACGCAACATGTCTCGCTGCGTGCAGCCCAGTTTGACTGGCTCTCGCTGCACTCCAACGGAGCCTCCGACAACAACAACATGCGGATTTCGACCGGAATTGTGTTTCGCTACTAATAGCTCGGAATTTGCAACGCTCAGGGTGACCGAAAAGGTCACCCTTGTTTTTTCTTTGGACTCCACAGCAGGATTACCGGACAAATCGCACGCTCAGCCAGTGGGCTTGCGTAATCAAGTGACGTAACTCGCTCCATTCGAGCGAGAGTAATCTGCGCGACGCAGCATTGAGACTTGAACGCGACTATAGCTATAGAACAGACGTAGTTGAGCCCTCAGAGCGCCCGATTGCAGCTCGCACGAATATCAATTAAGCTAACGTAATCAATCGCTTGTCCTCTGAGCCGGGATGGCGGAACTGGCAGACGCAGCGGACTCAAAATCCTTTCTAGCCACTCGCACACTTTTGCACGAAGATGCACCCGACTACAACTAGCCTGTGTTGATGGTGCGTTGCCCTCTTGGCGTCTGCACGTGGTTGCAGAACCACGCACCCGCCTCCGAACCGAACAGCCACCAGAACAGCCACCAGCAAAGCTGCTTAACGGGCAGGTACAGCCCGCTGAAATGGACTCAATGGTGGGCGCGCCTTGAAGAAAGAAACACGCGGTAGGTGCCAGATCGGATTAGCGTTTTCACAGAATGCGTATGCAGTTCCGTACTTCCACAAGAGTCTGAGTGAAGTTCATCGCAGGGGTGTCAAGAGCGTCCGTCTCAGATTCAAATCAGGATTGAGTGCTTCGTTGCCCACAGATGGATTTTTCGTGTAAGCTCCGTTCCGCTGGACTCCTCTTCACGATTCTTGGTTAGGACAGGCCTACATGAAAGATACCATCGCACTCTCGACAACTTCGGTTCCATCGAGTCGGGACTGGGTTGGTCTTGCTTGGAAGAGCATAGCTTGGGGAGTCCTTCTGGGTTCCATCGCTTACTACGTCCGCCGCGATGCTCTTCACTATCTCTTCCACTACACGCCAGATAGTTTCAAGGCATTCTGGTCTGAACGAATCCTCATCCGAACGCACGTTGCATGTGCGGTGACCATGATTTCTACGGGCACATTGCAGTTTTGGACGGGACTTCGTATGCGCAATATGACGTTCCACGTCTGGTGTGGCAGGGTCTTTTTGTTGACTGGGATTTTCGTTAGTTGCTCAGCCCTTTATATGGGACTGCATCCACGGACTGGCGGAATTGTGTTTGGCTTTGGTCTTTTTTTGAACGGGCTGTTTGGGTGGCGGCAGCTTCGATTGCATACTATGCGATCCGCATAGGAAACGTGCAGGTGCATAAGGATTGGATGATTCGTGCCTACGTCCTTGCATGTGCCGGGATCGTAGGTGACAGAATAATCCCTGACATGACGTTCGTCGCTCGGCGAATTGGGGTCGATGCTCTGAGCGATATAAGCGGATGGGCGAATTGGGCGGAACCGCTCATGGTCACTGAGGTCGTTCTGCAACTTCGACGCTTGCGGAAGACACGAACAAGGGAACCTTACACGCCTAGAGAAACCGGGCAACTATTATGCGAGCCCCGGTGCCTCGGCTCCCCTCTTGATGCGTTTTGGGCGAAGTTGCGCGAGGCGTACCATTGGACAATGAGCAGAATACATCCAGAATGCTCCGACTCACGGGTAACAGCCAGACGAGGAAGAAAACGAAAGGAAGACAAGGGGCGTCCGCAAGAAGAGGATGACGATGATGACGACAACTGCTATCCATACGGTCTGGCGCTCAGCCGTGCCCGGTTTGCTAGGCGCAATTGGACTGGCGCTCGTAACTTTTATCTGCTTCCGGCTTCAGGTCGGTCTTGGTACCGCCGCCTTACTCTACCTAATGGCCGTGGTGCTGGTGTCCCTCAAGGGCAGCTTCGTTTCATCGACCGTCGTCTCCGTGCTCGCGGTTGGGTGCTTGGATTACTTCTTCACTACTCCGCTTTTCACCTTCGGGATGAACGATCTCCAGAGTTACGTGGCAATGATAGTTTTTTTGACAACCTCTCTGATCATCACTCGCCTAGTGTCCAGAGTGCGCAAGCAGACAGAAGAGGCGCTTTCCAGCGTGAGCTACAAGGTGATCAAAGCAGAAGAACAGGAGCGTCACCGGATCGCGGCAGACCTTCACGAAGACATTGGTCAACGACTGACTTTGTTGGCGCTAGGCATTGAACGACTTAAGACAGACACCCTCGATCCTTCTGTCGACGTGCCCAGTCGCATGGACGCAGCATGGAAGCAAGCCTTGGAGATATTGACCGATGTTAAAGCCTTGGCACACGAGTTGTACTCTCCAAGGCTGGAATATCTTGGCATCGCTGCGGTCATGAGGAGTTTCTGCAAAGAGTTTGGCGAGCGGGAAAGGGTAGGGATTGACTTCAGGAGCGACGGCTTACCCAGCGCCATATCACCAGAGATTTCGCTTTGCCTGTTCCGCGTGCTACAGGAAGCCCTGCACAATGCGGTGCAACATAGCGGTGTGCGGCAGTTCGATGCTCGATTGTGGGGAACGTCGGATGAGATTCAATTGACGGTCAGCGATTTTGGCGTGGGCTTTAACCTCGGAACGGCAAGGGAAGTAGAAGGGCTTGGTCTCAACCGCATTCAGGAGCGGCTGAAGCTAGTGAAGGGAAACCTTTCCATCGACTCGCAACCCAAACGTGGTACTACGATCCGCGCTCGCGTTCCTCTCAGTTCGGGAAGCGATTCCATGCGTTTAGTCAGGGAAGTGTCGTGATTCGAGACTGTCCGCACATCAGTTCTGCGAATAGCCCGACCGAGCCATTCGCACGCAGCATTAGAACCGTTAAATTGAGATCGCGACTTCTGGGAACGGGCGGTTTGGGTTTTGGATTCAGCAACTCGTCGGTGAGTTCGGGGTTCAATAGATTAGGCAGGGCTGCTTGGCAACATCTTCAATTCGGGTTCTCGTGGTAGATGATTACGAACCCTTTCGGCAATTTCTTTCCTCAAGCCTGCAAAACTCGTCCAGCGTATACGTTTGTTGGGAAGCATCGGACGGATTGGAGGCGGTTCAGAAGGCCGAAGAACTGCAACCAGATTTGATCCTGCTGGACATTGGTCTTCCAAAACTGAATGGCATTGAAGTCGCTCGGCGAATACGTAAGGTCTCGCCCGGTTCGAAAATACTATTCGTGAGCCAAGAGTCGTCTGCTGATGCAGTGCAAGGAGCCCTTGGCACAGGCGCACGGGGCTATGTCGTCAAGACTGATGCCGGAATCGAGCTACTGGAGGGTGTGAACGCGGTTCTTCGGGGCGAGCGGTTTGTCGGTCGGAGGTTTGCTGATGATTTCGATATTTAGCCGTTTATTCCCGCCTAAAAATCCTTGGTGAACCCCTATCGGAAGCCCATGGTTCCTACCCTGCCGCCCGTACAGAATCGCTGCTTGAACTGAAAGGCACGCGAGCGTGGATCGTGGTGCCGGAACCGGGGTGTGACTTGATAGAAAACTGACCGCTCACCAATTGTATTCGCTCTCGCATGCTGATGAGCCCCAAGCCGCGACGGTACATGGCGTCTTGCGGATCAAAACCAACTCCCGAGTCGCTCACGGTCAATTGAATTTCTCCCTCTGCGCCGTGCAATTCCACTTTGAAGTGTCGCGTGCCACTGTGCTTCACCGCATTCTGCAGAGTTTCCTGTAAAACTCGGAACAGACAAAGCGAGATTTCCTTGGGCACACTTCGCGGCATGTCCGTGTGGCTGAAGTCAATCTCTACCTTCTGTTGCTCGGACAACTCTTTGCAGAAGCTCTTAACCGCTGCCACAATGCCCAGATATTCCAGTTTTGAAGAATGGAGTCGGTGCGACAGGGCCTGAATGTCCGCGGCGATGTCTGAAAGGCGCTGGCTGGCGTGATGGATGTGATCGTGAAATTCAACTGCCGAGGGCGGAAGTTGTTGGTTCCATCGATCCAGCTCGATTGCCAACAGTGCCATTTTTTGATTGATGTCGTCGTGTAGCTCCCTCGCGATCCAGGTACGCTCCTCCTCGTGGGCCTCAATCAGCTTCCGCCCAACGTCAGCAAGAGATTCTTCCGCAAGCTTGCGCTCGGTGATGTCCACCGCCATGCCGAGCATGCGCACGGCGTCACCATTGGGTGCGTAGTAGAACTGTCCCCTCTCCGTAACCCAGCGCACAGTCCCGTCAAGGCGCAAGACCCGGAACTCTGCGATGAACGGTTCCCGGCTTTCCCTGGCATCAATAGCCGCTTTCCAGACCAGTTCTTGATCTTCCGGGTAGATCCGGCGGCGAAACTCCTCTACGTGTCCGTAATGGGTGTCCGATTGGATTCCGAACATGGTGTGCAAATCGCCGAACCAACAGTCGCGCCCGGTCTTAACGTCCCAGTCCCATCCCACACATTTTCCAGCCTCCACCGCATGACGCAGCCGGTCGTTAGACAATTTCAGTTCAGATTCTGTCATTCTGCGTTTCGCACGCTGCCGCAATAGTCCAAAAATGAGCAGCGTTTGCAACAAGAGCAAGACAATGCCACCGATGATGTACCACTGGTACAAATCCCAGACGGTGGGCTGTCGGTTGAGCACGATGCTGCCTGGCGGCAGATTGCTTTCCTTCATCCCCCAGCGCTTGAGAGCGCGCCAATCGAACATGTATTGAGTCACACCATTCACTACCGGGATGTCTTGAGGCTTTTCACCATTGAGCACCCTTAGCGACATGTTCCCTGTGACTTGGCCTTGCTCGAAGCGGGTGAACAACTTTCCTCCTACCTCGCCGTGGCCAAGGAATGAGTCTGTTAAGACGAAGACCGGCGCACTCGCTGCGGCGGTGACCGCCGGGGCTGATTCGGATCCTAAGAACGGCGTTCCTGCCGCGTCCTGCGTGATACCGCTGAAGAGTATGATCGCATCGCTCGGCACATGCCTGAGTCGTTTCAATAGGGCAGGCATGGTGAGGTCTGTGAGATAAGAAATATCCAGCCGGCCTGCATAACTGCGCAGTCCCTGCTGGACCATCGACCGGGTTTGTCTGTCCAGAGTTGAGGTTCCGCCTACTATGATGACGTGCTTCGTTTCGGGCTTGAGGCGCAAGGCGACTTCCAAAGTCGCGGCGGGTTCTACGACGTTTGCCACTCCGGTAATACCACCATCCAACGTAAGAGTGCCCGGCGAGGGCCCATAAGGAAGGCAGAAAATCACGGGGACACCAGCAAACGCACGTTCGTGGGTTTCCAGCATGAATTGCAGGGGAGATGGGCCAACCGTGATGATCACGTCCGGTTTGCGATTCTGATATTTGCGAAGATAAAAGGCGCGGAACTCCTGCTGAGTTTCCGGATCAGGAAACAACACTGTTTCCATGTACTCGCGATAAAACTCAAGCCGATATGGTGCGTCTTGCAACCCGGCACGAATTCCCTGATCAATGGTGTTAATCGCGGGATACGAGGTTCCGGTCTCATTGAGAATCAAGACTCGTCGGGTTGGTCTCGCCTGGGCTTCCATACCTCCTGAAAGCACCAAGGCGGTATATAAGAACGTGGTGACTCGCGCTAGCCGCCCTCTCCTTCGTGCCTTGATACCTAATGTGAAGCGCCACAAGGCTCGCCTGAACGCAAGGGCCGCGCCATTCGCCCAACGCATCTCAGACCTCCGTACCCCTTTCCCTACGCTGCCAGAGCTCATCGATCGATCAAGATAGCACTTTATCAAGACAGCATCTTGAATTAAAGTAATAAACACTTCTTCCACGCCTGTTAAAACTGACTGACGGGTGTTAGCTGGCATCACATTCGTCAAAAATTGCAGGTTCGCTGTACGACACAAAACCGAGCCTTCCCGGCAGACAACGTCGTGCAACGACCAGGCTCCACCAAGGGGCATCAAATGCAATCCGCAAGGCATTGTTTCCAGCCTCGAAACACGGCGATTCTGTCTCTCGCCCTTGTCATCAGCATTGTCCTTTCCGCCCGTGTGAACGCCCAGACGGCGTCAACGGGCGCGGTAGGCGGCGTCGCGTTGGATCCCTCTGGCTTTGTGGTTCCGGGCGTGCTCATTCGGCTCACTACGACAGATGCCAACAACGTCAGGGCTTCTGTCTCCGATAGCAACGGCTGGTTCGGATTCTATTCAGTCGCGCCTGGTATATATCAATTACAGGCGATCAGAGAGGACTTCGAGCCGCTAACGATCTCCGACATTGATGTACATGTAACCGAGACCTTTCGAGTCGAACTTCATCTTGCACTTCCAAAGATCGTTACCCGCAGTCAGGTATACGCTGACCCGCTAATGATCCAACTCGACAGCTCGGCACTCGGTCGAGTTGTGAATGAACGAGCAGTGAGTGAATTGCCATTAGTGACAAGGAACTTCGAACAGATCGCCGGCCTGTCTCCAGGAGTGAGCACAGGCGTGCCCAACGCGGGAGAGCTTGGTATCGGGGGGACCGCTCTCTCCCAAATCGGTAAGTCTAGCGATGGAATCTACGTCCACGGATCGCGCTCCTATGACAACAATTGGCAATTGGACGGAATCAGCGTAAGTGACGTGCAGGGCTCCGGGCCGAGCAGCGGTGGCATTCCCATTCCGAATCCGGACACTATCCAGGAATTCAAAATGCAAACTGCCCTTTACGATGCCTCGTTCGGTCGAAGTGCCGGGTCTAATGTCAGTGTGGTCACGAAAGCGGGCGGTAACGCGTACCACGGAGCCCTGTTCGAGCATTTCCGCAACGATGCTCTGGATGCAAACGATTTCTTCCGGAAGCACACCCACCAGGGGCGTCCCGTGCTCAACCAGAATCAGTTCGGATTCACATTCGGGGGGCCCATCAGAAGAGACGAAATGTCCTTCTTTACCTCCTATCAGGGCACACGCCAGACGAACGGTCTTGCCTCCGGTCAAGCACGCATCGCTTGTGCCGTCACTCTCAGCGAGCCTCCCCTGAGCAATGACCGATCACCGGCAGCTCTTGGACAATTGTTCGGTGGACTAAGGGGCACGCTGGGAGGTGTTGCCGTTACGTCCGACGGATCTAATATCAACCCGGTTGCTCTCACTCTCTTGAATCTCAAACTGCCCGACGACAGCTTTCTGATCCCGACTCCTCAAACGATCGATTCCTCACGCCCATTTGCAAGCCAGGGCCTCTCTGCCTTCAGCGAACCATGCCAATTTAACGAAGAACAAGGCTTGTTCAACCTCGACTACACGATTACGCCGGTAAGCCGAATCGCAGTTCGTTTCTTTGTTGCACACGACGATCAACGAGTGACGTTTCCCGGAAATGGCACGAACCCCTCGGGAAATACTCGCGGGTTTGTTAGTCCGGGCAACGCTGATTTCGTCGTTCTCTCCCTCGCCCACAGCCACACATTCACCAGCACGCGTATGAATGAAGCCAGGTTCGGATTTGTCCGCACCAGCAGCGGGACAAGTGCTACCGCTCCCTTTGCGTGGTCACACGTCGGTGTGGCCGAGGGACAGATGAACAACAACAATCAGCTTCCCAGTCTCAGTATTCTCGGCTCCCTCAGTATGGCCTCTGGCTTTCCCCGAACCTATTCGCAGCGGAGTTTCGTTCTTAGCGATGTCTTCAGTCTGGTGGCGGGCGCCCACAGCGTGCAGTTCGGAGGTTCAGTGACACGGTTGCAGAACGACATTGCTTTCGCTGGCCTTGGCTCATACGTGCAGTTTCTTAGCTGGCCCGATTTCTTGCTCGGTCTCAATGGAAGCGCCAACGGCACCGGAACGTTCAGCAATGTATTCACGTCAATCGATGGGTTCGGCTTGTTTGACCGTCATTTCCGAGCCTGGGAGATGTCGGGGTTTGTGCGAGACGACTATCACATCAACAGAACGCTGACTCTAAACCTTGGTGTGCGTTATGAACGACCCGGAGTGCTTGGCGACAACCTTGGCAGAAGCTCCAGCTTCGATGTGAGTAAGGCAGATCCAAATCCTCCCGCGGGCGGGACCCTGAGCGGGTATGTGGTGGCCTCGAACTTTGCAGGAGTCTTGCCGCCTGGTGTGCTGCGGGTAGGCAACACCGCGGCGATCTATGGCCGCGGGCAAAACACGTTCGCCCCCCGGGTCGGTTTTGCATGGCAGATCCTGCCGCGGTCGACGCGGCTGGCACTGCGAGGAGGATATGGCATGTATTTCTCGCGGCCAACGGGCCAGGCATTCACACAATCTCTGGCAGCAGCTCCATTCGCTTTGGCACGAGTGAGCTCGGGGCTAGCGAATGTGGGCGCAACATTCCAAGCACCATTTGCTCAGCCATTTCCGACTCCCGCTTCGTTTCCTTTGTTCACACCCTACTCGCCAACCACCAACACGACAGTCACTGCGCTTACATCAGACTTTCGGCCAGCGACCGTCCAACAGTTCTCGTTGAATCTCCAGGCCGAGTTAGTACGAGACTGGCTGTTCGAAGCAGGATACGTGGGTTCCCGGGGGACGCATTTGCAACGCTTGCGTGCCCTCAACCAGGCGCTGGCCGCATCACCAGACCATCCGATCAGAGGAGTGATCTCGAACACGTTGGCGAATATTTCATTGCGAGTACCCATCCGTGGAATAAGGCCGGATTCGATCCGTCAGATGGAAGCAGGTGGCAACTCCTGGTACCACGGCTTCGAGGCGAGCTTAACCAAACGGCTGGGCCGCGAGCTTCAGTTTCTCGTCTCTTATACATTCTCCAAGAACCTCGACACCGACGGCGCGGAGATCAATGGCATCTCAGCTGCGAACACGCTGACGTATGGAGATCAAAACTCCCCGTCACAACGCTGGGGACGCACCAGCATCGATCGCTCGCAGCGGTTTTCTGTTAGCGCGACCTGGGAGCTGCCGAAACCGTCCAGCGGCATCCTACGCTGGTTAGTCGGAGGGTGGAGCGCAGCGGGCGTGGCTGTCATACAATCAGGCACGGCGCTCACGATTACTAATACGAACGTCAATAATGTCTTTGGAATAAACCAGGATCGTGCGCAACTGACTGGAACCTGCACGAAGGGCCAGTTGGTCACGGCTGGGACACTGGTCACAAGACTCAACAACTATTTCAATGTCAGGTGTTTCACAACACCGCCTGTGATTGGTGCTGACGGGATCGGAACGGCGTTCGGGAACAGTGCGCCGGGAATTGTGGATGGGCCTGGACAAGCAAACCTGGATCTAGCGGTTTCGAAAGCGGTGACGTTCGATTGGCCTCACGAGCAGAGTAGTCTCACCTTCCGTGCTGAGTTTTACAATGCGCTCAACCATCCCCAGTTTGCCAATCCCGACAGCAACTTCACGTCACCAACCTTCGGTGTCATCAGTAGCACCGCTGTGAACCCTCGGGTCATACAGTTGGCGCTGAGGTTCACGTTCTAGATTAGGTACGTCTGCCCGCAATGGCAACGAGGATCGCTAACGGTGCGGATTGCGCAGAACTGACGCCGTTTGCACAGAAATAACGCGAAACGAGACTCAGTGAAGACGGCCTGAAAACGACGAATGTCTGCCGCATCGGACTGGAGATCAATAGGCCTTCGAGCCGGTGCAGCTAGCGCATGTGCGCTTTAGGGATGCTGCGAATGCGCTGTCCACCCGGTTCTGGCGCGTAATGATATCGCGGAATGGCTTGACGGAAGGCTACAGGCCACCTTTCCGACTCAGGCACGTACAGTCGCGCTGAAGAAAAAGCGTGTAAGCTTTTCAAGCTTGGCTCAAGACGCTCTGGAATACTCGAAGACTCATAAACGGAGCTACGGAGACGACGTTATTCGAATGAAAAGAATACTAGAGGCTTTTGCAGACTGTGGGGCTGAGTCAATCACGCCGCAAGACATCGATTACTGGTTCGCCAAGCAGAACTGGAAGCCAGCCACTTGCAACAGATACCGCGCATTGTTGTCTCTCACATTTCGATTGGGCGTCGGAATTCTAAAGTCATAAACAATCCAGCGCGTCTGGTCAAGCTGCGAAGGGAGAACAACGGTCGGATTCGCTATCTGCTGCCAGAGGAAGAAGTCAGGCTGCGGGCGGCAATCGCTGAGAAGTGTCCTCATCACCTTCCAGAGCTGGATTTCGCATTGAACAGTGGAGTCAGGCTCAGTGAACAGTACGGTCTTACATGGGATTGCGTCAATCTTGATCAGAGGGTTCTTACCATCCCCCTGAGCAAGAATGGCGAAGCTCGGCACGTAGGCATAAACTCAAGTGCACTCGCCGCTTTGCAGATTGTTCATGGCTCTGCGAACGGGCAGAACCATGTATTTCTCAATAGGTTTGGTCAACGTGCAGCGGGGCCCAGAGATTGGTTCGAGCCTGCGGTCAAAGCGGCAGGTCTGAAAGGCTTCACTTGGCATTGCCTGAGGCATACCTTCGCCAGCAGATTGGTGATGGCTGGCGTCGATCTTCGAACCGTGCAAGAAGCGATGGGGCATAAGACTATTCAGGTGACGGTTCGCTATGCCCACCTTGCCCCAAAGCATCAGTTGGCAGCACTTGAGCGTCTGTGCGAAACTGATGGAGCACTGGACGGAGCAACAGCCACCAGAACAGGGCAGGCTGACGATCAGTCCAAAATCAACTAGGTGATTTACCGCCAAGTACTTAGTTGATCAAGCCGGGATGGCGGAACTGGCAGACGCAGCGGACTCAAAATCCGCCGACCTTCGGGTCTTGGGGGTTCGACTCCCCCTCCCGGCACCACCCACAAAGCCCGCGTGGGACGCGGGTCCCAAGCACATTGGTCTTCCACAAAAGTGTTGGCTCGGCCATGCCCCAAAAAGTCTTGTGACCGCCCTGTGACCGGAGAGTGGCGCAGTCCAGGGTAGCAGGAGGCAAATTCCACAACTAGCTTGCGGGACGCTGCGGATAGCTTCCGGCCTGCCGACGATCCGCTCGGAACCTCTGCGAGCGCCACACGTGAGGCTAACCGGGCTATCGGTAACTGGCGCGCGAGTCGGGCAGAAACGATGAGAGCCGGCAGAGACGAGGAGACGGTCTGACAGCGCCTAGACCTCACCGAGTTGATTGACGCATGGAGTTTCGACGGATAGAGTTCCCCAATCGGTCTCAACTGGAAGGGGGAGCTGATGTGCCAGGTCAAACGACGTTCGTTTCTCTCTCTATCCGCTACGATCTTGGGAGGCGGTCTGATTGCTGGCAAAACGGCCCCCAGTCTTCAGAACGGCGCTCAGGGCGCCCCGGGCGGCGACCACCACGTCCACGCGGTTTCGGTTATGACGGAAACCGCCAACCGGTTTCTCGCCGCGCTGAGCCCGGAGCAGCGGGCTAAGGCAACCTTCCGATTCACCGACGACGAGCGTATGGACTGGCACTTCATCCCCAAGGAGCGCAAGGGGTTGACGCTGCGCGAAATGAGCCCCCACCAGAGGCACCTGGCGAGCGCGCTGCTGGCAGCCGGGCTGAGCCAGACCGGCTACATCAAGGCCGTCACCATCATGAGCCTGGAAGATGTGCTGAAGGTGCTTGAGAACGATAGTGGCGAGCGCCGCAATCCGGAGAAGTATCATTTCACCGTCTTCGGCACGCCTTCCGATACGGGAACCTGGGGCTGGCGCGTGGAGGGACATCACCTCAGCCAGAACTACACGGTGGCGAACGGCCAGGTGGTGGATGGGCCGAGTTTCTTCGGCTCCAACCCCGCTGAAGTGCGACAGGGGCCACGTAAGGGACTGCGGACGCTAGCCGGCGAGGACGACCTGGGTTTCGAGGTGATGCACGCGCTGGATGAGCCGCAGCAGAAGATCGCCGTCGTCGATCCGAAGGCGTACAGCGACATCCTGACGGCGGCCAGCAGAAAGGCGGCGCTACAAGGGCAGCCCTCGGGGCTTCCCGCAGCGAAGATGAACGCCAGGCAGTTCGACGCGCTGCGCGCGCTGGTGGAACTGTACGCATACAATCTGCCGGATGACCTGGCGGAGCGGCGCATGGAGCAGATCAGCAAAGCCGGCCGCAATGTCTACTTCGCCTGGGCCGGCGGCATCAAACCGGGCGACCCGCACTACTACCGCGTACAGACGCCTTCATTCTTGATCGAACTCGACGACACACAGGATAACGCGAACCATATCCACTCGGTGTGGCGCGACTTCAATGGCGACTTTGGTGGAGACCTACTGAAGGCGCATTACGAAAACAGTCATCAGGACCAGAAGGGGTAGCTTCAACAACCCGCACAGTGGCATCCTGAGACTTGCTTTCAGGCTCTGAGAATAGCGTCGCTATATTGGCCTACTCGGGATGTTCCTGTGCAAGGGAAGTACCTTCCCGCCTCAGGCCGGGGCATGTTCGAAGGCTGCTCAGTCCCAGAGGCGGACTGGAAGCCTAGAACCCATATAGCTTCACCGCATTGTCATGCAAAGCCATGCGCGCGAGCTCAAGGGCACGCTCGCGGGTGATCTCGCCGTCGCGCATCATGCCGGTAAGTGCTAGCGTCAAGGCGCGGCGGCTGACGTCAGTCGCCTGCCAGCCGATCTCCTCCCACCCAATCCCCGGTGCCGCCGTGTTGGGATACAAGTCGGTGCCAAACAAAACTTTTTCCGGATACCACTCCAGCCAGTCGCGGATGTTGGTCGCCAGCGCCCGCACCCCGTACAGCCAGGTCTGCTCGGAAAAATCGGCATAAACGTTGGGCTTGCTGAGCAGAAAGGCGGTTACGTGCGTGTATGGGGGGCCGCCATGAACGAACACAAATTTCGTCTTGCGCAATGTGGGATCATTGATCACGGAATCTAGCAACAGCGGATTCGCGCCGCTCAGCTTGAAGTATCCGCCACAGCCTGCACCCGTGTGTATGTGGACAACCATCCCCAGGCGTCCAGCTTCGGCGGCGATGTAATGGAATAGGAAATCCTGCAGGACCTTGTAACGGGAGGTCTCGGGCGGGCCTCCCCGGAAGTATTCGCTGTAAACTGCGCGGGCCTCAAGTTCCGTAGTCGGAGCAAAATCGAGCGAGCGCAGATACGCCGCCTCAAACTTCATTGCCACCGCGCCGCCAGCCTTCTGCTGCTCAAGCGTTGGCGTGATCACTTGCTTCAAATATTCGTCCAGTGTCGCCGGCGCTGTGCTTAGCTTGAGGTCAGTGAGATAGCGCCGCAGCAGCATCTCTTCGCGCGAGAAGAAGAATTTGCGGAGATCACTCCCGAGCTTTCACCGCGGAAGGGCAGCATGCCGGTGGCCATTTCATACAGCACCGCGCCGAAGGAAAACAGATCGCTCCGCGCATCCAGCTCCTTCGCACGCACCTGCTCGGGGGACATGTAAGAGACCGTGCCGAGCGTGGAACCGGGACTGGTCAGGTGCGCCTCGGTCATCGCCGTCTCTTGGGCCGTTGCTCCCGTCGCCTCTAACCCCCGACTGGCTGGCATCACTTTGGCGAGACCGAAGTCGAGAACTTTGGCGTGGCCCCGCTTAGTGATAAAGATGTTCGCGGGTTTGATATCGCGGTGGATGATGCCTTCCGCGTGAGCGGCGTCGAGGGCGTCGGCAATCTCGATCGCCAAATCGAGCAGAATTTCGGTCTCTATGGGTCTTCCGGCGATGCGATGCTTCAGCGTAACGCCATCGAGGAACTCCATGACGAGGAAGGGATGGCCGTCTTGCTGCCCGATCTCATGGATGGTGCAGATGTTGGGGTGATTGAGGGCCGACGACGCCTGCGCCTCCCGCTGGAACCGAGCCAAGGCTTGAGCGTCTTTCACGACGTCATCGGGCAGAAACTTCAGTGCGACAAATCGGTGAAGGGTTATGTCCTCGGCCTTGTAGACAACACCCATGCCGCCACCACCAAGCTTTTCGACGATCCTATAGTGCGAGATGGTTTGGCCGATCATTCAGGAAGACGTCTGGTTTTCGGGTCGCTTCATCTTACATCCGCCAGTCAACGCATGACGGCGCTGGCACGAAATTGTCGAACCTAAGAACACTTGCTTTCGAAGGCATGACCGCGAAACCTGCGAGATATACGGAGCCTGTCCTGTGGGTGCGGTTTGTTCCGTCGCGGCAGGCGACTTGGCCAGCCGAATCCTCAGAAACGGGCGGTCCTGACGCCATAAAGTTTCGCGTTCAGTTGGTTCTTCGCAACTGAAGGCTGTACCGGGGCAAATTGCACCCCCTTCCGAATATATTTGGTCCCGAGAAACCAAGCCGCACCACCTTTCAAATCAGGTTTCGAGCATTCCTATACCTATTGGGCAGTACGTCCACTGCGGCACCAGCCAGAGCGTCTCTCGGTGAGGGTTGGCCGTGACACAACCAGAATCCTGCCCCGCCACTCCCCCTAGCCGTCCAGCCCCGGGTTCCTCTCGTCCCCTAAAATGTTTGTAACATCCTTCGATCTGCAGCGTACTGCTTGATGGACGCCAAGAGGAACATGGCGAAAGGACCGCAGCCCCGCGAGGGCGGAACCAGGCAGATAGAGGGGCTGGATTTGGAGAGCGTAATAGAGCGCGCACAAGGTCAGGATGGCGAGGCCCTGGGAGAGATCTATCGCCGCTATGTCCGGCGCGTATTCGGCTTGTGCCGTTACATGCTGGACTCACGGGAGAGCGCCGAAGATGCCACCAGCGAAGTCTTCCTCAAGCTGCAGCGCTCCATCGAGAGCTACGACGGCTCGATACCGTTCCCCAGGTGGCTGCTACGAGTGGCTGGCAACCAATGCATTGACGCTTTGCGGCGTCGGCACCGTGGGCGGCGTGTGATTGTGGAAGTTGAAGACGAAGCCGCGATCATCGAGGCGGCCAGTTCGGAGCCGTCGCCTCTGGGTGCTGTCATCAGCATGGAAGAGAGGGCGAAGGTGCGCGATATCATCGCACGGCTGCCGGAGAACTACCGCGTGCCGCTGGTGCTGCGCTATTACAGCGAGCTGAGCTATGGCGAAATCGCGCGGCAGTTGGACCTGGAGAGGAACTACGTTGCGGCGCTGATATTTCGGGCCAAGCAGGAGCTGCGCCGGAGACTGGCCCATCGGAGCAAGTAATCATGGAATGCTATTCGGAGCAGACCTGCGCCCTCGCCGTGGACGGCGAACTGGCGGCAGACGAGGCGCGGCGCCTGCGAGACCACCTAACCACGTGCCGGCGCTGTCGAGCGCTAGTGGACGCATTGCGCGCTGAGAACCGCGTTCTGAGCGAAAGTCTGCACGAGCTTCCGGATGAAGAATTCAGCCCGGCGGGCTACTCCCATCCGCGCTGGTCCTGGGTGTGGGGCGACCTGGCGATCATGGCCGCAGTGCTGGCGCTAGGTTCGATCATTTCCGTTTGGTTCGATGAGCTAAGTATTCCGGCAGCGATGGAATGGTTCAATCCCTTCAGCCTAAATGGCCGCACGAACCTGATCTCCTACCTTTTTTACCACTTTGCACTCGGAGGTACTGCCATGCTAGCCGATTATGCTGCTGTTGTGGGGTGGATTTCTTTGCTGGTGCTGTTGGGTGGCGGCGCACTGCTGGTGGGACGCAGAGGGCGGCTAAGCCAGCCTGGCCTGCGCCTGCTGATCGTGTTGCTTGCGTTGTCGTTGCCCAGCTTTGCCCTGGAGCGACGTCATGCTGACTTCGTCACCGTGGCGGCCAACGAGACTGTGGACGACACTCTTTTGGCTGCCGGTAACACTGTGCGCGTGGAAGGCGTGGTCAACGGAGACTTGCTGGCTTTTGGTCGGACCGTGGAAGTTCGCGGCACGGTTAAGGGGGACCTAATCAGTTGTGCCCAGAGGACCGAGGTCAGCGGAACCGTGGAAGGCCGCATCTACACCCTTTCGCACTCGCTCGACTTGGAAGGGCAATTGGGCCACAGCATCTACGGCTTGGTGCAATCCTTGCACATTAATGACCGAGGCCGCGTGGGCGAAGGTATCGTGGTTGCCGCCGGCGATGCCAGCCTCGAGGGCGAAGTGAAGCGCAGCGTAAACCTCTTCACTAGCAATGGAGATGTGAGCGGCAGTATCGGCCGCGATCTGACCATGACCGGAGGTAGCCTTACGCTGACGAACACGGCCCGGGTCGGCGGCAACGTGAGCGCTCGCGTTCGCCAGCTGAAAGAGGCGCACATCGCCGACGGTGCGACCATTGTGGGCAAACGCGACATCCAGGTAAACGTGAGGGAGAGCCACTTCACGCGCCCCAGATTCTACTTCCACCAAGCTGTTTGGTTCGCTGGCGCCATGCTGGTGGGTTGGCTGGGCCTACTTCTATTTCCCGGCTTCTTCCAGGCCACGACTCAGCTGGTGGGCTCAGGCTGGCGCAGTCTGGGATTGGGGGTTGGGGTTCTGGCGGGCGTGCCGGTGGCCATGATCGTGGCAGCCATCACGCTTGTTGGCTTCCCGCTCTCGCTAATGTTGCTTGCGGTGTATCTGGCTGCGATCTACCTGGCGAAGGTTTGGGTCGGAGCCTTCCTGGGTCGGGTGCTTCTGAAGCCATCCGGAGCCACGAAGGGCGATTGGTTGCTGGGACTCCTGGTGGGCCTGTTGATCCTCACCATCGTTGGGTTCATCCCATATCTTGGTGGGCTGGTCCGCTTGGGTGTGGCTTGCCTGGGTTTGGGAGCGTTTGCCGGGCAGCTTTATCGGGCTTCACGACCATTAATGACGGCCTGAAGAGGCCTACGGAGGGGCTAGTCGTCCCGGAGGGCGACTTGGCCAGCCCTGATGCCATAGAGTTCGCGTTCAAGTAATGCCTCAGCGACTAAAGGTTGTAGTAGTCAAATTACGCTCCCCTCGGAATAATATTTGGTCCCGAGAAACCAAGCCGACCCACGTTTCAAGATAGGTTTTTGAGCATTCCCATATTACTGGCACTAGTATGTCCACTATTCGCCAGTCATCACGCTTCTCGGCGAATTTCAGATCGCGCGTGTAGGCATGTAGCCTCGTGTAGGCTCTTGCAATACTCTTCTTGAGATAGATCTCTTCCGTGAGAGATCTGGAGAGGGCTACACGGGGCTACACGCCTACACCCGGGCAAATAAGCGAGAAACGTTCAGTTCAACTAATTGCCGGAATTCCGGCGCTGCTCTGACTTTGGATAGGTGGCTCCGGCATTTACTGTGTCGTCGTGGCCGTGTCCACCAGCGCCTTCCAGGTGCCGCCTGGCTGTTTGCCCCACACCACCACATACTTTGCGTTGACGGTTTGCGGCTTTCCCTTCTTGTCGTTCGTGGTCAGCTGATATTCACCGAGATCATAAGCGAGATCGCCAGCGCGGGAGACCTCGATCTTTGTCGGCGCGAACGTCAGCGCGAAGCCGGGAGTGCTCATCAGATCAGCCCAACTCTTCTGGATTGCGTCCTTTCCCGTGGCCAGCGGAGCACCGGGCGCAAGCAGGGATGCACCGTCAGCATAGAAAGATGTGGTCTGTGCCGCGTCCTTGGCGGCTACTGCTTTCACCCAATCGGCATCAAGGGCGCGGATCGCGGACTCATCGGCTGCGCGAGTATCGGGCGGCTCCGGTTGCGACTGTTGCTGATTGCCCGCGCTGCAGGCTATCAAGGTGAGGGCGAGGATGCAGAGCAGAAGTGGGGCAAGAACTAGGCCAAAACGGTTCATCGGAATACCTCCATAAACAGCGGCTTGAATTCTCCGAGAAACAAGGACAGCGGGCTGACGATACTGACTGCGTACCCGCTTGCGCATTCGTTGCGCCGAGAGTCACTACGACACTTCACGCTATTGCTAGCAACAGATCCAGTTAGTGAGTGCCCGGCTAAGCCGCCTCGGTTGCGACACCGGCCGGCTGCTGTCCGACCTGCTCTGCCATTCTCTTTTTCATTTCATTTGTCGACGGTTCAGCCTTGTGGGTCCCTACCATCCATCCGTATCCGTCGGGGTCGACTACCATGCCGCAACGATCGCCCCAAAACATATCCATGACGGGCCCTTGGGTGGTTGCTCCGAGACCCACGGCCTTTGCGACCGTTTTGTCCACATTTTCCACGTAGAGATACAGACTCGCCGGTGAGGCGCCAACTGTCTTCGCACTGCGCATGCCACGCGCGGGATTTTCCGGTCCCAGCATCAAGGTCGTGCCTCGCAACGTTAGCTCGGCATGGATCGGCTTGCCATCCGGGCCATTCATTACGCCACGCTTGGCAAAGCCAAAAGCCTTTTGATAAAAGGTCACGGCCGCCTTTACGTCGGATACGGCAAGCATGGCCGACACTGCTCCGTAATGCTTCTTGTTGAGGGGATCAATCTTCTTTGCCATAGTGCTCCTTTCGGTAAGCCGAGACACTTTAGCACAGCCCATTCTGCCGGTACAGAGATGAACCAAGACTGGTTTCGAACGACCGTGGCGCACAACATGAACACTCCAGCAACCTAGGAATAGCGCTCTGTCCAGGATTGTTTAGTTCAATAATCTGTTGGCAACATTCGGTGCCGCTACAATCCGCCGGGACTCGATGAAGGACTGCACGAAAACCCATGTCGTTGGCGTGTCCCCGTTGACCGAGAGAGTAGTTGGGTATTGTTTGTGACCGGACGGTGACCGAAGAACGCTCGACTGGGGCTTTGCGGCGCCCTGTGACCTTACTTCACTCGCACCTTCCCGTTAATCGACTCGATAACCTCGAACTTTAGGTCCGTCGCATCCGCTCCCCACCATTCGCGCAGGTCCCGGGCTGCCCTCGTTGCAGCCGTCTTGGTTGCGAATGTGGGTTCGCTCACGCTGATGCGTGTGCCATCCGGCTGCAGCCAGCGAATCTTGAATCTGACCTTACTCGCTCTTACCGCGCTGGTCCGTCGTAGCTTCATGCCCGCGCCCCAGTCGGCGGCTTGGCACCCACTTTCCAGATGTTGTCCATACGATTTACGGCGGCCCGCTTGAACTCCGGACTGAGGTGCGCGTACCGCTGGGTCATCACAATCGATTTGTGACCCAGGATGCTTTTGAGGACGTAGAGGTCGCCGCCGGCCATCATCCAGTGCGAAGCGAACGTATGACGCAAATCGTGGAAGTGAAGGTCTGATATGCTGGCACGTGCGCAGGAGTTTTTGAATCCACCCCGAATCTCAAGAAATCTGCCTCCAGCTTTGTTCGCAAACACGAGGTCGGAACCAGGACGCCGCGGGTAGTGCGCTAGCAGGGAAGCGACGGTCGAGTCCATCGGAAGATGACGCGGCTCGCCATTCTTCGAATCCGGGATCAGAATCAAGCCAGAACCGAAGTCCAGATCGCGGTCCCGGAGGTTGAGAATTTCTCCGAGTCGCATCCCGGTGTGGAGGGCGATTACCAAAATCGCCCGAACCCGTGGTGAAATACATGCTTCGATCAAGCGCTCGCACTCCTCCAGCGAAAGATAGCGTTGACGTGCATTGTTTTCCCGAAGGAATTTCAAGCCCTTCATGGGGTTCACTTCTAATAGCCCCCAATCGATGGCTCGGTTAAGCATGTGACGGAGTCGTCCCAACTCACGGTTGACCGTTGACGGTTTGCATCTCCGACGGGTTTCGCGCTGCCACGTTTCGAGTTCGGGTCGAGTGATCTCGCCTAGTGGTCTGTTCCCCAGGTCCCGTACCCAGCGCCGGACTCGGATAGCTTCGGAGCGAGCCGACCTCATGAGCGGTATAACTTCCTCCAGATACTTGTCGGCGAATTCTTTGAAGGGCATCAGTCCGAGGTTGCGTTTACTAAAGTACCGGCCTTCGATGGCTTCCGACATACGCTTGGCCAGCACCATTTCGGCCTGCCGTCTGTTCGTGCCGATCCCCTCGCGCACCCTGCGACCATTGATGGTGAAGTCGATGGTCCACAAGTTTGCGCGGAGGTAGACCGAACCGTGACCGTTACCCATAGATTGCGAAACTCCAAATATTCATTTCCAAAAAATCATGACGACGGTCTACCGCACAAGTTTTCACCTGATTAACTCCAGATATTGACGACGGCCATTCGGCTTGGTCCACTCCAGCAGCTCTGACTCGAGGAATAGGACGCGGCGGCCCGCTTTACGGTAGGGAATTCGTCCCTGCTGGATCCATCCATAGATAGTGCGTTTGCTAATCGATAGAAGCTCTGCGGCTTCGTCAATGTTCAGGAATCTCGCAGTCTCCAGTCCTGACCCCGCACCCATATCCCCTCCTAGTTGTTCGGCAGTCCTCGCCGTATCGCGCCCAATCCTTGCCACCGAGTCAACTTCATTTGCTACGTCTACCGGCCTAGGGCGCCAATGGGCTATAGGCGGTTCCCGGTCCGCATGGCTGTCGCTCGCTCGCTGAATTCGCCGCGGCGTTTGTCGGTGTGTAGGCATGTAGGCGTGTGTAGCCATCCGCAATATCTTTTCCCGAGAGCCATCCCTCCTGGAGAGATCTCGCCGGAGCCTACACAGGCCTACATGCCTACATCAGCCGCTGAAATCACCCGGCGCTTCGCGTCTTCGGTTTCATGCTCATTTGCCTTCCGCCAGCTTGACGCGAGTAGCCTGCGGCACTAATCCGATTCCCTGGTACACGTTCCCTTTGCGTCCGCGCTTCTTCTTGATGCCACGGTCGGCAAGGGCCTTAGCGAAGGCATTGTTCGACTCCGGCTTTTCCCCGTTAGCAGCACAAAAGTCTACATAGCCTTGGTACAGTTCATTTCCGGCCGCCTGTTCCTTGGGCCCGTCCAGGCATTTTTCCTTCATAAACCGTCCCAGAATGTCGGACTCTTGTCGATACTCCAGGGTTGCGGTTTCGACCACAGGGGAGCTGCCCAGCTCAGCCCGTTGCCATTCCAAGCAGCCGCGCACAGCCCACGCAAGGATCCCTGAGAGTTCGCCTCGCAGCGTTTCAGGAAGTTTCGGATCCCGATTCCGACCTGAAAATTGGCGTGTGAACGGGATAAGACGAATGCGACGCCATATCGCATTGTCCGTGCCCCGAATCGAGGGGCGATGATTGGTGGCAAGCCACAACTTGAACGCGGGTTTGAATTCGAATAATTCCTGGTACAAGAAGCGCGCGGAGATTGTGTCACCGCCCGTGATTTCCTTAATCATTGCCTCGTCTAGCGCGCCCTCCTTTCCCGACTCAACTGCCTTGACCAGACGGGCTCCGTGGAGCTTGGCCACATCGTTACGTGGATTTCCTGCGTTACGCTGGACCAGGAAGGTGGAGAACGGGGTAATCGCGGCGTGCCCCCCAACAAGCAGGGTTGGGCAGTACCGCTAGCAATTCGGGCCTGCTATTGCTGGCCTTGCGCGTTTAAGGACGGGGCATCAGGAAAAGCGTTCGAGCCGGGATCGCGAGGAGATCTTAGCCGATATAGCGAGACGCTATCCGAACGGATAGCATGCACTCAAGAAACTGCCGTTTTAGGCTCTTGGTGCTCCAGAATTCGGGGCTCGGTCACTCAAAAGATGAGTCATTCTGACGTTTGCGAAGAGGAAAGGTGGAAACGCGACGCGGAAATGCTCACACACTAATGCAAAGTCACAATCGCGGGATGAAGCTCCCATAAGGTCGCTACAGGCCCACGATCGTGCTCAAAATCTTCGAACGCCATTCCTACAACATCCACGGGCAAGGCCCGGGGAAGTTCGCCTCCATGCTGCGAGTCGAGGCGAAATCCATGCTGCTTTAATTGTGCTTGCATATTTTGACGGGCACCACAATATTCACTATCAACCGGAGTTTCCACGATCATCCGCGATGAACTCTTGTCCGCCGTGTGCGAAATCTCCATGACAACATCACAGTCGACAGCGTTCACACTTGCGTTTTGTAAAAACGCGTTCGCAATATGAAAAACCTCAAGTTCGCGCCCAGCTCGTGGCGCGTCGGGGGGGATAACCGGGTCTTGTGACCAAGTAAGGATGATTTCGACCGAGACTTCTTGTGCAGCGATATTAGGGATTGGGACATGCTTAGCTAGATGCCGATAATCGGCGATGTCCGGCTCGATGGGCAGACACTTGCAGAGGTCTTTGGGCGTCGGCTGCAAAAAACCGAAATCTTGCCCGTTGCAACTCACGGCAGCTAGGGCTGCGAGGATCGTAATCCAGGTTAAACAAATCTGCTCATGCCTTTTGAACTTGTGGCGCATTAATACCCTCAGATGCTGCCGACAACGACAAAGCTGTATGACTCAATGGGTTGACATTGTGAAGAAGCAGAAAGTGACAAGGGAAAAGTCATGAGCCGACTTCATTCATGCAGCTCAGACATCGACGATGCCAGCAAGCCCGCAGTTGAGGTTTTGATGGTCGCGGAATCTGGGTCGATCACGGCTCTCGTTCTTATTTCAAAGTTGGCCGGTAAACGGGACAACACTGAAAGCCACTTCGTCAAGGTTAAGCGGCACAGAGACAGTCACGATTCACGGCCCGCTCAGGTATTTTCCGAACGCCTAACCTGAAGCCAACATTAAATTGCGCCAAAATCGCGTTGAAAAAATCCATCAGAGCAAAAACGGCATTCCACGACACAACCGAAGCACCAACCTGGCAAACATGGAAGGCATCCAAACTCGTTGGAGACACACTCATGAAGTATTTGAATTCTTTTTTTGCACTCCTAGTTGCAACGGTTGGCATCGGCTGCGGTACTGGTCACGCAAATCTGACGAGTATTACAGTTAGTCCTCAATCGGCAACTACTACGAGCAGTCCCCAAGGACAGGTCGGCTACACTGCGACCGGGAATTTCGCCAACGGCAAGAGCCGGGAGCTGTCGCAGGTAGACGGTCTGTCCTGGAAAACGTCGCAAACAAGTACGGGTACTGTTGCCGCTACTATCGTAGTGCTACGCTGACTTGTCAGTAAGACCTCCGTCGAGTGTTTGTGGGATTTATAGAGTCGCTTCACATTGCATCAGCACGCCGGGGCAAAAACTAGCTCAACTTGTCAGTCTGGGTAAAAACGCTGGTTGCGTCACTTTCGGGCCTCACTATGCGGTATTAGTCGGGCTGCCGTCCCTGGTTTCCTACCCGATCCCGAGCACTGCTTTCATGATTGAAGGAGTGTGTTTAGGATCTTCAACATTCGTCGGCGCTCCTCGGCTGGAAGCTGCTGTAGCCTTGTGGCGAGGTCGAGCGTAGGGCGCGAGAGTGGTTCCACTTTCCGAAAGGCTGTTCGATCAAAATTGAACAGATCCTTTATTTCTACCCGCAATCCGTTAGCGACTCTTTCCAACACTTCCAGGGAGGGTAGCTTTGCCCCTCTTTCCACCGCACTCATGAACTCGTTGCTTATCTTGGCCTTCTCAGCCAGTTGCGCCTGGGTCAGCCGACCTTGCTTCCTGAACGCATAGATGCGCCTTCCCAACCGTTGCCGTAGGTCTACCATTCCGTGGCCCCTTGGGCAAGCACGTTAGGTGCACGGGAACATTTCCCCAAGAGTCTGCAGGAACAGTAATGTATTATTCCGTACCTATAGGCTCAGTTCAGGAGACCGACCGATTGAAATTCGTGGGCATAGACCTCGCCTGGAGCGAGCGAAACCCTTCAGGAGTCGCCATCGTCGATTCCCAGGGCGTTGTCCAAAGGGCTGCGGCAAATCTGCTAAGCAATGCCGATATCTGCCAATTTGCTGGTCTGGACTCATCAGAAGGGGCGGTCATTGCCATCGATGCACCCCTCGTCGTCAATAATCCCGGGAAATGTCGACCGGTCGAGAAGATGCTTACGAGGACGTTCTGGCCGTACGATGCGGCGCCTTATCCCGCGAATCTGTCAAACAAGGCGTTTCAGGACTCTGGCCGCATCTGGCAATTGACGAGGTATCTAGAAGCCCAGGGATTCATACAGCGACCGACAGTCCCCAAGCAACAGGAACAGCGGAGTTTCCTCGAGGTTTTCCCGAGTCCAGCTTTGGTCATGCTCTTTCCAGGTAGCAACCGGGTGGCTCATCTGCACTGTCGCGCCCTCCGATACAAACACAAGCAGGGGCGAGCCTGGGCAGAAGTGCAAAGCGAATGGGAGATCTATCGGGCTCGTCTGCGATCGCTCGAGCGCCGAGAACCAGCGCTGAAGTTTTCAGATGATGTCAGAAAGAAGGTTGGGGTCGATATTACGGACCATTCAGGCGTTGCGTACAAGCTGTTCGACGATCTGCTCGATGGCATCCTCTGCGCCTACCTGGCGTACTACTACTGGTATTGGGGCGAGGAAGGCTGTTGGGTCGTCGGGGACACGTCGACTGGATATATAACTCTGCCGCGATGCCGGCTGAAGAATTGTGAAATCGCCGCCAAGAACTTGAGTGCCTTCCCGACTACATCACCCTGATTTAGCTGAAGGCGCCGTTTCGCAGCCTTTTTTCGTTGACCTCCGATGCCTCGGAGGTGTCCAGGCCGATCCAGGCTCGCACAATTCAAGGAAGATGCCTCCTCGCTTCAGGACAGGGCATCAGATGAAGAGGTCGAGCAGGATCGCGAGGCGGAGACTGTTTCGTTCTACGTTTCCTTCCTTCTTGCTGTGATTCTTACTGTCTAGGCTTTTCTCAGTGGCAATCTTGTGAACAGTCGAGCTTCAATCACGGCTAAAATCGTCTTCATGCTCATCGACGCCTACCTCGACCGTATCGGCTACAACGGACCGCGTGCACCCACGGCCGAAACTCTGCGCGCATTGCATTGTCAGCATATGTTGACGGTTCCGTTCGAAAATCTTGACATCAGCTTAGGTCGTAAGATCGTTCTCGATCCCGGGCGGTTCTTCGATAAGATCGTCGGCTCGGGACGGGGCGGCTTCTGCTACGAACTGAACGGCGCTTTTGCCTCATTGCTCACGGCATTGGGCTTTCGCGTTGACTTGCTTTCTGCGCGCGTCGCGAATGAACAGGGAGCGCTAAGCGAGGAATTCGATCATCTCGTGCTACGCGTGGAAGCCGAAGGTGCTCGGCTGGCTGACGTTGGATTTGGTGATAATTTCCTGGGTCCATTGCGGTTCATCAATGGCGTGGAGCAGAAAGACTCGGTCGCAGACTTCCGGCTTATTGACATTGTCGGGCGATGGCGGCTCGAGCGCCGCCAACCCGACGGTTCTTGGCCACTGGTGTATGACCTGTCACCGCAGCCCCGTGATTTAGGCAAATTTGCGGACCGGTGCCACTATCATCAGACATCCTCCAAATCCCATTTCACTCGCAATCGGATCTGCTCGCTGGCCAAGCCCGATGGGCGCATAACTCTTTCGGATATGAGGCTGATTGTCACGTCCGGGGGAATGAGGCAGGAGCAAGTGCTGACGAGCGAAGAGGATTGGCGCTCGGCGTTACGTGATCACTTTGGCGTGGTTCTAGGCTGACCGACCTCCTATGGAAGTACCTGTTGCGATCGGCCTAATCCGAATCAAAGGACGGCTCTGCCGCCTTAACTTCGCCCCAACGGGCGTTCTGAGCCGCGGCGGTCCATCTCCGGCCTGCCACCGCCCCTACGCAAAATTGATGGGCAATGGAAATCGCGGGAGTCAGAATGCAGCGTGCACGCGAGAGGTGGCCGTCCAGAATCTGGCGCGCTGGGGATAGGCGAGCGTTGTATATCCAGCACCATGTACGAGCGCGTACAATGATTTAGCAATACACAGGCGGGTTCTGAACCGTTTGGAAAATTTTCTACTCTACACCTCTTTGCAACGGGTTACAAATCAGTTGATTTGCTCCGTTCTGTTTGGAAATGATTCGTTCTGATCGTGCAACCATTACAATTTCATTACAGTCAGAGGACTGCGGAAATCTCAGATCCGCTGCGACTAGGAATCTCGAGAATCGACAAAGAGTGCCTCGCTCGCAACTCCGGAGTATCAAAGTCCCGCTGTCGAGCGTGCTAAGCCTTTCTTTCTAGTTTGTCTGGAGTTTCGACGATTGGACTCAATGAAAATGCTGACTGTGTTCGCCGGCATGGGTTCCGCAAACAAGTATCCCTGGGCTGACCCACAACCAGCCAATGCCAACAGTCGCTGTTGGTCAGTCGTTTCCACCCCTTCAGCGACCACTTTAAGATCTAGACTACGCGCCAGCCCGATGATTGTCTTAACGATGGCATAGTTTTCCGCATCCATCGTCTTCACGAACGACTGATCGATTTTCAGGGTGTCAACCGGAAAGCGACGGAGATAGCTCAGAGAGGAATATCCGGTGCCAAAATCGTCGATACTCAGCTTCACTCCTAATGTCCGTAGCTGCGACATTGTTTGGCCGGTCGCGGCAACGTCGTTCATGGCCAAACTCTCGGTGAGCTCGATGGTTATGTACTGGGGATCAACCGCACTCTCTTCAAGTGCATCTTTGACGTGCTCAATAAAACCGGCATGCGAGAAATGCTTTGAACTGATATTGATACTGACATATAACGGCGGTTCGGTACGATCGCGCTGCCGCCAACTCGCCGCCTCTAAGCACGCCTTCTTTAGAACCCACACACTGATAGGAACAATCAGGCCGCACTGTTCGGCTACCGGGACAAAAGTGCTCGGTGGTATCCAATTTAATCCAGAGGGCTGCCACCGCAAGAGTGCCTCGAAGCCCTGCACAGCCCCCGTATCTACCGAGACAATTGGTTGGTAGTGAAGTGTCAGTTCTTCATTCTCGAGAGCATATCTCAGCTTGGCTTCTAGAAGAAGGCGACTCATGACTTGCTCGTGCATCGTGCGGTCAAAGAGTTCACTGCACGCTTTGCCTTGGTCTTTCGCACGATACATTGCGATATCGGCATTTTGAAGCACCGCCTCCGCGGATGTTGTTGGTGATGTCAGCGCGATACCAATTGACGCGCTCTTGAAGATCTCGAGTCCCCCCAGTAGGAACGGCAGGGTAAATGAAGACTGGATTCTCTCGGCGACACGGATGGCATCGCTCGGGTCAGTGACGTCCTCCACTAGCATCGTAAACTCATCTCCACCCATCCTGGCTAGTGTGCCGTCGCTGCGCATGGATGCCCGTAGCCTGTTGCTTACTTCTTTGATTAGAAGGTCGCCGGTTGCGTGGCCATAGCAGTCGTTGACAACCTTGAAATCGTCGATATCAATAAAAAGGACGGCAGCTGCTTCTTGTGAGTGCCTTTTCATTCGGTCAACGATGCTCTGCAAACGTCCCAAAAACAAGGCCCGATTTGGAAGGCCAGTGAGAGCATCATGGGTGGCGTTAAAAAGCAATTGTTCTTCAGCATGTTTTCGTTCTGTTATATCTCGGGCATTGTAGACAATGCCGCCGATGTTCTTGTGCTGAATCAAGTTTCGCACAACACACTCGAAGTGAAGCCACCTTCCGTCTGCATGTCGTAGCCGGAATTCAACGATCGAATTCTGTCCATATGCTACCGATCGCGGCCCCGTGCTTATGGTCTTCGCGAAATCGTCCGGATGCAATAGGTCGACCATGTTCGTTCCCACGAGACTATCTCCAAGAACTTCGAGAACTGAATGAACGGAAGGACTGGCGTACTTGATTTGACCAAATTGATCGGCGATGAGAATGATGTCGGTCGACTGTTCGGTGAGAGCGCGAAAGCGCTCTTCGCTCTCGCAGAGGGCGTTGCGTTCGGTTTTTTCCAGCTGGCCGATATGCTCTTGTCTCTGGAGTCTGAGAAAAAGTATCAGGATGGCGATCGCTGCCAATGTTGCGGCCGCCAGCAATTCGTTCCTAGCTCTCATCGCAACACCTTGGGCCCAGTTGCCCTCGGCTTCAATGGCAATCTGCACTTGCTGCTGCATCAAGTCGAACTGGGGGCTGACCTCCTGAAAACCAACCTGCTTCGCCTCGTCAAAGTTCCCGATTTGCATCAGGATCCATTGCCGGTCGGCCGAAATGATGTACTTGTCTAACTCGGGCCAGATTTTCTCTAGGGCAGAGGTGTGATGAGTATGAAGGCGTGCCGCCAGCACGGCTTTAGGCAGTGCCTTTCTTGCCGCCCGCATGTCGGTGTCCGCTTCGGGAGTCAGGTTTTGCCCCTGCAGGGCTGTCCAAGTAAGATTGTTGACCTCTCGCGTAAGAGCTGCAATTTGATTGAGAATTACTTGGGCAGAGCGGACTTCGTCGATCTGAATCCTCTGAAGCCAAGAGAGAGCAGCCAAGACCGCGATGGCGGTCGCGAGAACACCAAATATAAGGGCCAATTTCGGACGTGCCACTAGATTTCCACATCGCAGGGTGAGGGTTCTACGCGTCGGCCGGACCATTTTGATTTTGAAGAACCGAACAGATCTCTTCGCAAGCACACTCTGTGCAAAAATGGGGGAGGGGGCGGCTCAGCTGTACTTACATCAACTGCCGGACACTATTATCGAGTATCAGGTTCGGTTTTGGCGGGTCCAAATAAGCACGCCACATTACGAAAGTGCGATCTCGTGCTATCCGGTGGGTCTTAAGGATTAGCAAACTACACTTTACTAACGGCCAGCGTAACGCTCGGGAAATCCAATGATCACCCGGTCTCCGAAGAGTCGAGTTTGGCCATGTTTTCTAACGCGCCGGGGCGCCGGCATGTGGGTGGAAACGGCGATCAATTCCAATCCTCGAGAAGCCGGTTTAATCGCTTTGCGAACAGAGTTCAGGATAGGGTTCTGCCCGTGTAAAGTGACGTGCCTCATGAGTTCCTCGAAGGTAGCGTTGTGAAAGAAGGCTTGGTGACGCCCCTGTGACCGGAACGGGACGCAATCGGCATATCTGGAAGGGAATTGGAGGCAATCGTATATTCGCCAGAACCGCGTCAAACGCACTCAGAAGCAATCGCACTCACTGGAGAGTAATCCATTTCGATTCCCTCAAAATCCGCCGGGCTTCGGCCCTTGGGGGTTCGACTCCCCCTCCCGGCACCACAGATTCTAAGTAACTTACCGTGATTCCACCTAAACCATAAATGCATTAATTTTGGTGCATGTGTGCGCGCAAAGTGTGCGCAAACACGGGTATGGGGCCACACACGGCGATCCCGCGGGCTGGATTCGATGCCAGCGGGATCCGACAATCTCAGGGAGGGTATGACGTTTGTGGAATCGAAAACCTCGAATGATCGTCATCGTGGAGGAACTTCCCTGACAGATGCCGAGGCCTGCCGAAAGCCTCGCCCGTGGCCCCGTCGACCCAACCGATAGGGACTGAAATGAACACCACTCGTTCTTGCGGGGGTATATGTACCGTGCCATTCTCCAATTTTGCTACGGCTCAAATCGGTTCAGATGATGTTGAGACATAGAGCCAATAAAAATGCTGCCCCGCCAAGCAGGAAACTTGTCGCCGGCGTAGATGAACATTCCGCTCGGTGCGATCGCTGGGGTCCAAACCCAAACGGGCTGCTCCATGCCATCTGTTTGGTTAATCCCTTTTCCGATTGGACCGCCGGAGTATTTCCAACCGTACGAGATGACGGGCCAGCCATAGTTCGCGCCACGTCAAACAACATTCAGCTCGTTAACCCGAGTGGCCCGTGCTCATGTTCCCAAAGCTCTCCCGTTCTCTTTGTTGAGGACTAGTCCTTGGGGGTTGCTATGCCCGAAGCTCCAAATCTCGGGCAGCACGGATTAGGCGCTAGGCCTCCGGGTGCGTCATGATCGCAGAAGAGTGTCCGAATCGCCTGCTAGACGTCCCGGCCGGCACAGGGGATCGCCCAGCTGCGATACATCGCCTTCAGGCGATTCATGACTCGTGTCAGATCTTTGACCAGGGTCAGGTAGCTCCGGGCTAACTCGCGCAGCATGCGCACGCCGGTCTCGCCATGGTAGACCGAGCTGAGCTTGTTCAGGTACAACAGCTCGGCCAACTTGTGGGCGTCGATACGATCACTTTTGTTTCCGTCTTTGAGCAAAGCATTTTTTCGCGGATTGCACACCACCAGCTTGGCCACATGCGGCTTCAGTAAATCGTATAGCCACGCGGCCCAAGTTCCTTCTTCGAAGGTGACCGACAAAGTTCCGCGCAACCCCGCAAAGAACTCCAGAATGGTCGCGGCTTTTGTTTCCAGGATGGATTCCATGACTAACTTGCCGGTGGAATCCAATACTGCCACCGAGATGGTTGCTTGGTGCACGTCGAGCCCAATATACTTTTCACTGTTCATAAGGGTGCTCCTTTTCGTAGGTGACGATTTTACCGCGACCGCCTCGATAGGGCTAAAACAATGGGCCTGTCTTGCAATCGTTTGATCGCCAGAGAGGGACACGACCGGCACATCGAAGTCGCCGGCAATCGGCACCGTTGAACCCAGTCTCAGATGTCCTTCACCAGAGCGGCGACGGGACTAAATAAGCCGGGAACGGAGATAGGGGAGGATCGAAGCCCGGAGGGAGGGTTGCAGGGTGTGAGCGAAAGCGCGGTTCGTGCCAAACGCGTTTAGGGGCTTGGCTTGGCGCGCAAGGCGCGGTCGAAACGCCCGCCCGAGGCGCGGTCGGGCAACGACGACCTGAGAGGAGAGCGCAGTGGTTATTGGAGGAAGGCAAAGCACATAGAGATGTATATTTGATTCGATGAATGATCGAGTAAGTTTCGCAAAATGGAAACTATGGTATATAAGGAAAGTGATCCCTCCCAGCTGCCATAGCCTGCATTGGACTGCCCCGCCAATTTTATACACATCCACTACGAAAGGCCCCCCACACCGGAGGGATTGACATCGTCTTCCGTCTTGTTCTATTCCGAGAATGGAGCCTGCGCGATAACATCGCAGAAATTGCGGGGATGAAAGTCCGGTACCTGACGTTCACGAATATCCCGCATGAAGCCGGATGCGCTTCGCGGATACTTACGCAGCACATCTCCACAGGTCTTCACAAATGCGTCCTTAAACTTCAGTCTGGGAAACGCTTCAAGGATGTCGTCGACGTCAGCTTTTTCTATCACGGACAAATCGGGTCCGACTACATCGGCTCCTGCGCCCTCTCCCACCAGCGCGATCTCGGGCCGCTTGAACTGTCCGATACGAGAAGCGTGCATAGCGATTCCGTCCCACACGATTTCAATTCTCTCGCTCGCATACGCATGCTCTTCTAAAAGCTGCTTTGCTGCTTCCGCTCCTTGAATCTCGAAAGGCAGATCTCCCTCAAAACGCTCAGTTAGACCCAAGTCATGTAAGATGCATGCGAGGTATAAGAGTTCCTCGTCGAATTTCTGTTGAAGCGCGTTTCCGACGAGCGAGCCAAGAAGGAACGTTCTCACGGCGTGGTTAAATAGGTAGAGCGGGGAGACCGCGCGACTTAGCGCGGTAGCTGTTCTCGCAATCTCCGAATCCACGAGACGGACGCCGGCTACGACCGACGGCCACGGTTTGGCGCCTGACTGAGGTGTCGCAGGTTTTTGCTTGATGCCAAGATCCATCAGCGCAGAATCTGAGCTATGGGCCACACCGATTGACAGGGCCAACCCGCGCATTAGTTCACGCCTGTTCATACACGTGTCGTAAGCTTTGGCTGTGGAGCGGAGGTTTGCGTGGAATACCCCATTTTCCACCAAGTATGTGCCCTTCGACGCTGGACCATTGCACCGCGCTGAGTTGCAGAATAAAATCTAGACTTCTTGAGACCTGCCACCTTCACCGAATGAGTCCGGCGCCGGTCCGACGCTGTCTGTTACCCACTGCCAGGTGCGCCGGCCTCTATCGTTAGCCAGGAGACGGGCTTCTCCATAGCTGGCTAGCCGATTGAGCACTGTCGAGACCGATGCGAGAGGTTTTTTCTGGCGTGCTAGCAAGGCTGGATGTCTTCGCTCGATTTCCTGGCAGACCTCTTGCGCCAGCAGTGGACGGCAAGATTCCATCAGCACCGTACGACAAGCTTTGGTAAAACCGGGCTGCCGGGAGCTCGGCGTATGACCAACCAGCTCCAGTAATTCTTCGCTGATTACATCGTCACCAAAAAGGTTAGCGAGCCCCAAGACCGTCTGTTTGATAGTGCCGAGTTTCTTAATGATGGCGGCACGCTGTTCTAATAGCAAATCCATTTCCTGGTGCAATCGCTCGACCACCTGTTCAACATGCTCCCCGCTTGAAACTTGGGTTGACATAAATCCCTTGTCTGCGAATGAAGCGTAACTGCAACAAACAACCCCTACTGGTAGTACGTCGTCGCCTGATCGAAAGCTTGCAACTATTAACTATCCATTGTCTACCATCGGCATCTCTGAAATGGATACCAGGGACGGATACGATTCTTCTTGGTACGAGTCGATGTTTTGCGGTTGCGGTGATAGGTTGACAGCTCCTTTCGCCCGGTGAGTCCGATCAACGCGCTGGGCCGATGAGTGAAGCGCACCCGTCATAGTTTAAGAATGCACGTAGTCGCCGCTCGCCTTGAAGGTTCTGCGATGGTCGGCTTCTTCATTTCCCGATTCTCATATAACGACTCACTAATTTATCCACATCTGCATAAGTTCACTCGACTGTTCTCCTGGGTGTCTTGAGGGAACTGGCAGCGGAAACTACGTTCGTCCCAATAATTCAAATATTAATCCCCGAAAACAAACTATGCATCCCAGTCGCCGTTTAGCCTGATTTTCCGGCTCTTCGCGTGCGGAAGTGCTTACGACACCGGAACCGTTTCACTCCTTCAGGAGAATGAACATGAATGGAAAGCATCGAAAGTTGACGTTACTGGCTCTCGCGTTCGGGATAGTGTTTACTATGCTCCTGACGCCCACGGCTGTTTTTGCGCAAGCTATCAGCGGCAACATCGTGGGCACGGTTTCTGATTCTTCCGCGGCGGTCGTAACCAACGCAAGCGTGGAGGCTACCAACCTCGGCACTGGGGTGACCATAGCGGCGAGAACGGGCGCCACCGGCGGATATCGCTTCGACAACCTCCCTATTGGCACCTACAAGATCACGGTAAAAGCCAGCGGCTTCCGAACGGTTAGCCAACAGGCTGAGGTGGAGCTCAACAAAACGGGCACGGTCAATGTGAACATGAGTCCTGGGGCGACCTCTGAGACGATTGAAGTTTCCGGCGAGGCTCCGATCATTGATACGAGCACGGCGCAAGTAACGACGAACTACAACGAGCGTGAGATATCAGACATGCCCGGAGTATCCGGCAACGGCTTCGGCATCGGCGTTCTCAACCTTTCGCTATATTCATCAGGTGTAGCCAGTAATGGCGGGGTGGGTGCCGGAACAGGACCCTCAGTGGGTGGTCAGCGCGCCTATAACAACAATTTCACCATTGAAGGTGTGGACAATAACAATAAGGTGGTAACCGGCCCGTTAGCCATAGTTCCCAATGATGCGGTAGCCAGCTTTACGGTGCTGCAAAATTTGTATGCTCCAGAGTTCGGACACTCCTCGGGCGGTCAGTTCAACCAGGTAGTACTCACCGGCACGAACGGCTTCCACGGGAAGGCATACGAGTACTTCCAGAACCGTAACCTGAACGCGATTGATCAAATCGTCGCGAACCCAGCCATCCAGGCCGGGACAAAACCGACGAACCCCCGGTTCGATAGCAACCGCTACGGCGGACAAATCGGCGGCCCGATCATCAAGAATAAGCTGTTTTTCTTTTTTAACTTCGAGCGCAACGCAATTGGCCAAAGCGTGACCCCTACAGCGCCAGAGACTCCCACAGCAGCCGGATTCGCAACCCTGGCATCGCTCGCAGGCATAAGCCAGACCAACCTGAGCATTTTCAAGCAGTTTGTAGCGCCGTCTCCTGCGCCTTGTGGCACCTGCAACCCAGTCACAGTCAACGGAACGAACATTGAAATAGGGCTTCTTCCAGTCCTGGGTCCTTCCTTCAACAACTTCCGCAACTCCGCCAGCAGCGTCGACTACGCCATTTCGAGCCATGACCAATTGCGGGGCCGATTCATCTATAACCAGACTGTTGGATCGGATACAAGCCCTACGCTGCCGGTCTTTTTCTCGTTCATTCCGGCCAGTTCGGACGTGTTTACACTGAGCGAGTACCACACCTTTTCACCGACGCTCGTCAATGAGTTTCGTGTTGGATACAATCGGTATAAGCAGATAATTAGTACGGGCAAATTTAGCTTCCCGGGTTTAGATCAATTCCCCAACCTCACTTTCGATGAACTGACTCTGCAGGTTGGTCCGAACCCGAACGGACCGCAGTTCACCATCATCAACACCTACCAGGCTTCTGATAATGTCAACTGGACTAAGGGTCGTCACACCTGGCAGTTCGGGGTGGAAGGGCGCAAGTACATCTCGCCGCAGAACTTCACGCAACGCTCGCGAGGCGACTACGATTATTCGACTCTGGATCTGTACCTGAGGGACCAAGTGCCGGATAGCCTGGCGGAGCGCAGCGTCGGGAAAGCGAGTTACGACTCAAACCAGATCGCACTATATTGGTATGTAAGCGACACGTGGAGGATGCGTCCCAATCTGACTCTTACTTTGGGATTGCGCCACGAGTACACCACTATTCCTCACGATGAGCGGCTGCAGAGCCTGAACAGTATTTCATCTGTTCCCGGCCTGATTGATTTCAGCGAACCTCGAGCGCCCAAGAAGAACTTTGCGCCCCGCGTAGGGCTTGCCTGGTCACCGGGAAACAGCGGCAATACTTCCATCCGTGCCGGTTTTGGCATGGCCTATGACGTGCTTTACGACAACATCGGCAGTCTGTCCAAACCCCCGCAATTGAACCAGACCTATGACTGTCCGGGTTCGCCGACGTGCCCGAATACTCCGTTCCTCGCCAACGGAGGACTTCCGCCAGCGCCGCAACCTTTTGCTACGGCCGCGGATGCCCGCGCGGCGACAGCGAGCTGGGTTCCCCCGGACCAGAAAGATCCATACAGCCTTTCGTGGACTCTTGGCGTGCAGCACACGTTTGCTAAGAGCTACACGGCTGAGATCAGATATCTGGGAACTCGCGGCGTCCACCTGGATGTGCAGGATCGAATCAATAGAATTACGCAAACTTCCCCGACGCTGTTCCTGCCCACTTATCTGACAAACCCGGGTCAGCCCGCATTGGACGCCCTGACAACGACTCTGGCCCAAATACAGGCTCAGCCGAGTTTCCGTCCCGATTTCGCAGCGGCTGGCTTCGCAGGAGGCAACTTGTTGGGCTTCGTGCCCTTTGGTGACTCGGTCTATCACGGGCTAGCCGCACAACTGAACCGCCGGTTCAGCAATGGCCTGCAAGTTCAGGCGGCCTACACGTTCAGCCACAACATCGACAACTCCACCGCGGATTTTTTCACCACCCTCCTGACGCCGCGGCGGCCGCAGGACTTCCAGAATCTGCACGTGGACCGGTCCAACTCCGCTCTGGACCACCGGCACCGCTTCACCCTCACGACCCTGTACGACCTGCCTCTCTTCAAAAGTTCCAGCAGCTGGTTGATGAGGAACGTTGCTGGGAACTGGGAATTTGCACCGGTTTACACCTTCGAGAGTCCGGAGTTTGCTACGGTGCAGTCTGCTCGTGACATTAATGGCAACGGTGACTCTTTTGGCGACCGCGCCATCATAAATCCGGCCGGCAGGGCGGGAACGGGAACGGACGTTACGGCTCTGACCAACACGGCTGGGGACACGGTGGCTTATCTGGCCAACGATCCGACTGCACGGTACATCCAAGGGAATACTGGTGCATTGTCCAACTTGGGCCGCAATACACTGCCAACCGAGCACATTAACAACTGGGACTTCGGCGTCTATAAAAGCATTAACTTCACGGAGAGGTTGAAGTTTCAGCTGGGTGCCCAGATGCTCAACGCCTTCAACCATCCGCAGTTCACACCGGGTTATGTCAACCGCGCCGATGGTGCGAACAGCCTCCTGACGGCCATCACTACTAGCAGTGCTGTCCGACAATACCTTACTCCAGGATCATCTACCTTCAACGACGCGAGGGCAGTGTTCTCCAGCAACCCGCGCACGATGCAGCTTTCCGCGAAGTTCATCTTCTAGGAACGCGTTGTACCGAACAAGACGTCAAGACTTAAGGAGGCTCGAAAGAGCCTCCTGGAATTTTTCTCCGCCGCCAGCGGCAGGCTGCCTAGATGTCTTGGTCGATGAGCTGTTGTAGGCCATAACGATAACCGCGGCTACAGGACAATTCCTTGCCATCCTTCAAAACCACAATATATTCTCCGCTATTGCAGGGTTGAAGTTCCTTGATCTTCCTAACATTGGCAATGACTGAGCGATGGATGCGAACGAACTGGTTGGGGTCAAGCCGTTCGGAAATGCGACCAATCCCCTCGCGCAGCACGTAGGACTCTTTCCCGACGTGCAGCTTGACGTAATTGGCAGCTGCTTCAACCCAGTCGATCTCATCCTTGTCTAAGAAGATCACCCTTCCTCCCGCTTTGATTATCAGTCGCCGGTAGCCGTTTGATTCGGTTCGAGCCTGCGCCAGAAAGTCGAGCAGACGATTTGTCAGATCCCGGTCGGTGGTTTTGAGCAGTTCAGTCCGCACCCTTTCGATGGCACTATGAAGCCGGTCCCGGTCAAAAGGTTTTAGCAGGTAATCGAGGGCATGCGCTTCAAAGGCGCGGACGGCGTATTGATCGTAAGCCGTAGTAAAAATAACAATCGGCAATTGTTCCGCTGGGATGGCGCTAAGTACCTCGAAGCCATCCATCGCAGGCATTTGGATGTCGAGCAACAGAAGGTCAGGCTTGTAGGTTTCGAGAGCCTCAAGAGTCTGCTGGCCGTCCCGGCACTCCGCAACGATCTGGACGCCAAGCTCCGAAGCCAACAGAATTCGCAGTTTCTCGCGGGCCAGGGGTTCATCATCAGCGATTATGGTGCGTATGCCGGTCGTGCTCATAGGCGCGTCACGGCCCGAAATCTGTCTGGGCCACTTCATATGTCAACTGAGTTGGCTCAGTGCGAAACGGTATTCGCACCTCGACTTCCACGCCGCTTCCAGGAGCACTACGGATTTCCAGACTCTGCTCGTGAGCGTACAAGGTCTGAAGTCGTTCCCGCGTCGCCCTCAGGCCAAGTCCACCCCCCTTGCTTTGAGTCTGATTGCCATCGGATTCTTCCATGCCCGGGCCGTTGTCACCTACTTGCAGACACAGGCTGCGGCCATCGCGGTTGGCTGCGATTCGTATGCGGCCATTGCTCGATCTCCGTGAGATACCATGCCGGACGGCATTCTCAACCAGCGGCTGCAGCACTAAATGAGGCACCAAGGCATCAAGAGTGTCGGGCGTAACATCAAAAACCACGTTTAGCCCGTCTTCGAACCTGACCTTCTCGATTTCAAGATAGCCGTTGACAAATTCAAGTTCCCTGCTCAGGGAAATGATCTGGATCCCGTCGCTTTCTAGGCTGATCCGCAACAGATCACTGAGACGACTCATCATGCGGTCGGCAGCTTGAACGTCAGTAAGCATCAGTGCTGATATAGAATGCAGCGTATTGAAAAGAAAGTGCGGCTGTAGTTGACTCTTCAACGCTTGCAAGTGGGCCTTTGCTACTTGTCCCTCCAATTGAGAGGCTCGCAGTTCGCGGTCCCGGAATCTTCGGTAGTACCACAGTGCGTGTGCGATCAGGAGGACCGGGATATAAACGGAAACGATGTCGTCGACGGCGTTGTATAGGAAGAGTCTCTTAAACAATATCCATTGCACGCTGAACACGCCGTTATGTGGGTTCCAAGCGGCATAGGCGTAACCGCTGATCCGCGGGTCCCAGACCGGATACGCCAGACCTCTCAAAACTACATGTGCCACACAAAAGGCGAAGGCTCCAAAACCGTATAGCAGTGACTGGCGCGGCCAGTTGTTGCGTTGAATCGGATGGCGGATCGCAATTCCCCAAAGAAACGGGGTCAGGACACCGAAAATGAGATAGTTGACCAAAGGGGGGAGAAGCTCATCGATCAGAGCGACAGATTTTCCCAAAGAGCGGTCGATCTGGTACATGGAAAGGCTGCCAGCCACGCCGACCGACGTCCACAGCCCCACGCTGGTTACCCATATCAGCCAAAGACGGTTAGGGTCTATTGCGGCGAGGTTGCTATTCGGGGAAGCCTCCGTAGATGCTTGCCTGCGTGGTCGCATAGCGAGTTCACCACCGCATTTCGGACAAACTCCATGCACGTTTGCTGCACACGCCGGACATAAAGTGCATTCATACGAACAGATATACGCTTCTCCATCCGGAGTCAATGAATTCCCGCACTTCCCACACTGCCCTTTCATTTCAAGATGCATGGATAAGGACCGCCGAGCAATTCTCCGTGCAGAGCCGGAGCAGTAATTCAATCATCTCGCGGGCGCTGACGAAACCTAATAGTAGTTGTTTGACGTGCATTGGTACCTAAAATCTATCGATTCGTCCCTCTGGCATTTTGCGGCTGGACTGCTCCCTCATCCAGCGGCATTCGGGCGTGGATGCCTGTCCGCATACATCGACGCCAAGGCCCCTAGGAGACCCGTAGACGAACGATATCGGCTGGGTGGTGCTAAGGGCCACTGATGTACTGATGGGTTTTTACGAGATTCTGGAATTTCAGGAGCGCCGACTGAGCAGCTCAAGAGCGATCCCCGAGTTGCGAGTCTCGTGACGGGCCGCCAATGACGGCCTGACGGAGATTTCGTGCCCCACGTGAAATAATCTGACTGTGCCTTGTCTTTCGAAGCTACGGTCCCGAGACTTTGTAGAGCTTGCAATTTGTTACGGGTTCATACAGTTGGTGATCTGGACGTCCAAGCCCATGCAGCGCCTTCTATTCTGGATTGCGTTCACCTGGATTTTGGCGACCACTCTTGTCTACCGTCCCGATGCGAAGACATTAGGCTTGCGGCTCTCTGGCCTGCGAAGCTTGCCTTGGATCACGGCTGGAGGCCTCCTTTTCGCCGGTCTACTGGTTGGGATGGGTTTCGAGTTGCATACACTGCATCCGCTCCACGGTGCAGGGTCTCATGGGTTGCACATGGCTGCGTATCTGCTGTGGGCGTTCGAGCAACAGTTCATCTTGCAGGACTATTTTCTGCTCCGACTGCTGCGCATCTTACCCACCCAATCCGCGGCGGTGATTGCTGCCGCAGTGCTGTTTTCGATAGCGCATCTTCCGAACCTTGTGCTCGCGGTGGCAACTCTCGTTTGGGGAATCGTCTCGTGTACTCTCTTCCTGCGCCATCGGAACCTTTACGCACTCGGGCTTGTCCACGGCATCCTGGGCCTCTGCGTGGCGATTTCAGTGCCGGATGCGGTCACTCACCACATGATGGTGGGTCTGGGTTATCTGCACTACTATCATTGAAATCCCCCAGATCCAGTTCATCGAAACCACAAGGACCAGATGACATCCACCAGCGTGTGGGTGGTTGCCGAAGACAGCAGTCGGCGACGATCGTGCCATGCGCGACCGTAGAACATCCCGGCAATGGTTGCCAGTAACACGTAGCGCCAATTGAAGGGCAACGGCTTGTTGAAATGGGAGAGCCCGAAGATCGCGGCGGTTACGAACAGCGAGCCACGGTAACCGATACGCTTCTCGAGCAGGTTTTGAAGCAGACCTCGGAAGAACAATTCTTCTGGGATGGCAACGAAAAAGAACGTGAGCAGCAGCGCAGCCAGTGCCGATGAAGCCGGAGGAATACCACCGTGCGGCACGATAAACCCAATCCCTATGCCAAGCACGATGACAATCGGAGCAAAAAAACTACACTCGCGCAATCCAATCAGCACGTCACGGACGCGGGCGCGAAAATCGTAACCCACGCCTTCTAGCCGGCGCACTACCAGGAAGCCATAAAGGGCTGAATCCATGAGTAGGATCTTCGGTAGCGCGCTCAGCCCTGGATGTGGGAAGCCTCCTCGGGTCCAACCGAACTCCACTGGCAGGCCAACGACAGCCAGCACGATGACGTCTTGCCAGCACAACTTGCCTATTGCCGGCCGTACTCCTCCCGGAGGCAAGAACTCAAACAGTGCTGCGATCGCAACGGGAATACTGAACAACACCACCGCATACCCCCAGCGGAACTCGCCGCGGGGTACGGAAAAGATGAGATAGGGTACGAGCAAAACTCCCGGGATCAGCGCTCGGACGACACGGTTCGTGAGAAACTGTTGCAGCATTCCCGCTGTGCCGAATCCGAAAAACCAGTACGGGGCGAGCAGCAACGCGAAAGCTGTGAAACTGCTAGCCATGTGGCCCTGGATGCGGACCTCCAGGTCGAAATGGCGAGCCACCAACCAGAAAGCCGCCAGCAACAAGGCGTACGCGGCACAGGCCAGAAGGATGGTACGGTTGACCGATTTCGCCGGCAGAGCCGCAACATTTCCCATAACTTTGCCAAGTCTATTTCATTGTTTCAGTCGAGTACGTTAGGTGTCTAGATAGCTGAGGCGCGCATTTTCTCGACGGCGTCGTTTAGCTTCAACCTCGACAACGCCATTTTCGATGCATGATAGCCGCACATTCCGTGTACGCCGCCGCCCGGCGGAGTTGATGAGGAGCAGATGTAAACGTCTTTCGCCGAGGTGGCGTAGTGTTTCCACGTGGGGCGGAACAGAAACTGGCGGATGTCCATAACGCCGCCCGCGATGTCGCCACCGATGAGATTCGCATCCATTCTTTCGAGGTCGGCCGGAGAAGACACGCAACGGGCCACAACGCAGTCGCGGAATCCGGGTGCGAACCGTTCGATCTGATCTTCCAGTTTGCTCAAAACGTCTATGTTCGATCGGTTCGGAACATGGCAGTAAGCCCAAGCCGTGTGTTTGCCTAGCGGGGCGCGCGAAGAATCGAACAGGCTCGGCTGGGCCAGCAAAACAAATGGGCGATCCGCGTGCCGTCCTTCTCGAACTGCCTGCTCCGAGGCAGCGATCTCCTCAAAGCTTCCACCCAGGTGCACAGTGGCCGCGCGGCAGCAATCGGAAGCTTTCCATGGAATCGGCGCGTGCAGAGCATAGTCCACTTTGAATACACCTGGCCCGTAGCGGTAGGCTTGCAAACGATGCTTGTAATGATCCGACAGCCGTTGTCCAGCGAGTTTGAGAAGCTGCCGCGGGGTCACGTCACAGAGAATCACGTCATAACCTGGCAACGCGGACAGCGTCTCAACTCGCGAAGATGTCCTTACAATGCCTCCGACTGTCGCCAGATATCGGCATAGTGCGTCTGTGAGTGACTGAGAGCCACCGCGCGGGATCGGCCATCCTACCGCGTGTGCGAGAACCGCCATCAACAGCCCAGCCGCCGCGCTTAAGGGTTCATCCAGGCTCAAAAATGAATGAGCTGCCAAACCGGCGAACAGAGCGTGCGTGCGCTCACTACGAAACCGGCGGGCAATCGTTCTGGCGGGCAGGATCGCGCTCATCCCAAAGCGCGCCATCAGCCATGGATGCTTAGGAAATGCGGGGACTGGACGCAGCACATCCCGAACAAATTCACTCCAGCGGTCAACAAACGTCTGTATCAGCTTTCTCCAGACTTTGCCGTCTACCCCAAGTGAAGCCTCAGTGTCCGAAGGATCACGTTCCAAAACCACGGCCGTGCCATCGTCGAGCGGGTGAGCTAGTGGTGCCGGCGATTGAATCCACTCCAGGCCATAGTCGCGCAGCCGAAGAGAGGAGAAAAATGGCGACCCCGCCCCCAGCGGAAAAACCGCCGCTCCGAAATCGTGCCGATATCCAGGCAACGTCGATTCCATGGTGCGCGCAGCACCGCCGGGTATGGCTTCCGCTTCCAGCACATCTACCTGCAGCCCCGCCTGTCCCAGAACAACGGCTGCAGCCAGCCCATTCGGGCCGGCACCGATGATGCATGCCTTACTGTTCATTTACGATTCACCTTGGAGCACCCAGCAGGCTCCGGCAAGATTTATTGCTGTGGCCGCACGGCCGGCCACTCGGTCACCACTATGTTTCCATCAGGTTCTCGTTCGAGCGTTGGCGCGTACAGGCCCAAGAATTGCCGGCGCCACCACATCCCGGTCGCCCGTTTTTCTGCCATGGTCGTGAACCAGTATTGCCAGAGCACCGCACGGATCTGTCGCGGCGGCTCCTGCGGAAAAGGATTGCCGGCAAAAAGGGCCAGCACGTCCTTGTCATTGGACAGGAGCCGCAGTTGCGTGTTCGGCACGATCGGATACTCGCGCCAGGAACCCAGGGATGCGAACCACAAGTTCCAATCGAACCTCGGCTGATAAGGTGCATAGATCCCAGGTGGCTCGTTCAAGTCCTGTGGCTTGTAGCGAAACGGGTAAGCCACCCAGCTCTGCCCGTCCTGCGAACCCTGGAATTCGATCTCATACCGACCACGCGTCATCACCGCGAAGAGGCCGTATTGATTGGCAATCCGGAATGGCTCAAGCGCGGTTACCGGGGACGCCGGCAATGGTGCCCGCACAAACATCCAGATCAACTCCGCGGTGGTCGCATAGAAGATCCAGATCAAAATCCCACTGCTCACGGCAAGCTTCAGGGCAGACCACTTTGGACGAAGGTTCTCCCTCCAGCCTTCGATTGATGCTCCTTCGACTTGTGCGCCTGGCAGGCTCGCCTCTTCGGATGTAGTCCCTGCGACTCGCTTCTTCACGTTGGCTGGCAAGAGTTGCAACACAAACCGATCATCGAGCAACAACACGCCAAGCACGAGAACGAGATAATTAAGAAACGTGTAATTGGCCGTAAGAATGATGCCAATTTGCCAGGGCGTCACCAGGAAGAAACACCCGATGCGCCAGCGCCGTGGTAAAAACAGCATCCAGACCAGGCCCAACTCCAAAGCCAGCGTGGCATAAACCGACGCGGCGTGGAACCAGTGCGGCAAGTGCTGTATGTACCAGCCAATCCAGGTGGGTAGTGGCCCATTCTGGTAGTACTCGTCCATGGCGGTGAAATGCCGCCACTGGGGATCGCCGCTGAGGATCTTCACTACACCGGATTCAAAGTAGATACGAAACCACTCCCACTGCAGCAGGAACAAGCTGGCACATAAAGGCGGATGCGCCCGGCCTAAGCCCGGTCGAAAACCCGGCGGCGCAAAGAAGAGCGCGATTGCTCCAGCTTCAAGCAACATCCCATCGGACTGGTAGCCCGAGAAGTCCTGCGCTGCGCTGACAAACGACAAGAAACAGACGAAGCACATCAGGAGCGTTCCGCGGGGCCATAGATTCAGCACCAAGAGAAGCGATGTCGTCATACCTACCCAGCACAGCACACCTAGCATGACCGGTCCGCTTGACCACCACAGGATGCTTGGTGTATACGAGACCCGCACCCATGGCGTGAACGATTGCGCAACAGCGTGGAGGTAGTTTCCGGCGGGTAGAATTCCTGCCGGACCGATGAGCCCCCGGACCTGAAAAATCAAGGAAAAGAATGCAGAAAAATAGATGAGACCGAGGCTGCGAAGGAACAGCCAGCGTGGAACCAGATGGTTCGTTGTCCCGCGCTGTCCATCGAATAACCGCCGGATCGCGGACGCAGGAACCCAACCCATGACCGTGACCCATTATATATAGACAAATCCTAGACTGCGTGGCATGGGAGCTGATGCCGGCCTTGCCTTGTCCGCCGGCTATGACGATGGTGTTTGTCCGGCCGACGATTTAGCGGCCAGAAGAAGGAAGGACGACACACACATTGCACACTCCTACGGCGGCGAATACCGAATTCATCAGTCGATTGGATACCAGGCGGCAATCGGCCGTCAGCCGACCTCGTACGTCGGAGGATCGCTCTCTGATCACTCCCATTCGGAACCCATCCGGGCGGACCGCCACCACGCGCAGAATACGCTCCGGCTGATGCGAGACGACCAATCATGTCACACAAACTGTTTGCCCGGTCCGCGGCAAAGCCCTGAGAACTCGGACGCCCCGCAACTTTCATGATGGCTGGACATCTACTCAAGAGGACACGAGGTCCACGAAAACCAATGAAAATTCCACTTGTTTCGGTGATAGTCGTGCTCTCGATTTCGATTGGGGCCTGGATATTGGCGCTTGCACCGCAACCTCTCCATGGGTCAGATGCTGGCTCGGATGTTCGTACTCCGGTGCTGGTGGAACTCTTCACATCGGAGGGGTGTTCCAGTTGCCCCCCAGCCGACAGGTTTCTGCAAACGTTGGATAGGCAACCTGTACCGGGCGCGGAAATGATCGTGCTCAGCGAGCACGTCGACTACTGGAATCATATTGGCTGGAAGGACCCGTACTCTGCCAGCTTCTACAGCCAGAGGCAGAGCACCTATGCCCAGCGCTTTGGCCTGGACAGTGTCTACACTCCGCAAATGGTAGTGGATGGGACGAGCGAGTTTGTCGGCAGCAATTCTGGACTGGCAGACAAGGCCTTTCAGAAGGCCTTGGGCGTTCCCAAGATTTCGGTCCGTTTGTCCTCGATCTCCGCAGACGCCTCAAATACCTTGCACGCCCATCTGGAAACCGGAGCACTCGATGCTTCCTTTGGCTCACGAGAGGCGGACGTGTACGTTGCGGTTGCTCTGAACCGTGCTGAATCGCAGGTGTCGGCGGGCGAGAACGCCGGTCACAGACTGGCGCACGTATCCGTGGTCAAAAGTCTTACGAAGGTCGGTGCTCTGAAGCAAGGGCAGGTTCTGGCGCAGGACGTTCAGCTCAAGTTGGGTCCTGGGTCAGACGCCAATGGTCTGCGCGTGATCGCATTCGTTCAAGAACCCCGGCAGGGCCGCGTGCTCGGGGCCGCTTCGACGCTGGTCAATACACGGTAAGAACAAAATCAGGCTTGGTCCACCCTCACTGCCAGCTCGGCTTTCCAATTCTGCGGCAGTGCGCTTACGTCCATCGCTCGATGAAGGAGTTCCGGATCGCGTTCTTGACCAAGGTAGAGGCGCACGATGTCCACGACGGTGACTCGATGGGGATCTCGACTCAAATTCTCAACCTCCGATCCCGCCTGGACTTCTCCTTCCTTGACGACCGCAAAGTAGAAACCGCTTCGCTGACTCGTCAAGAAATGCTTGATGATGTCGTCGCGGTCAAATCGCAAAGCCAATTTGTAACAGGGCATGCGGGGTTGGGTAACCATCAGAATGGCAGACCCGACTCTCAAACGATCACCGATGCAAAGCGTCTCTTCTGCTAGCCCTTCTGTGGTGAGATTCTCACCGAACTTGCCCCACGAGAACGGCACCTCTGGCAGCTTCTTCCGCCAGTACTCGTAGTGCTCGGCAGGATACGCGTATACGGCTTTCTCGGCTCCGCCGTGTACAGTGAGGTCTGCCTGCTGATCGCCGGCAAGATTCAGTTTGCTTATCGTCACTGGCTTGTTCACGGGGTCTTTGAAGATTCCAGTCTGGACGGTCATACCCTTCCAGATAACTTCACGTGGAAGTCCCACATTGACAGAAATGACTTGCACAGATGCTCCCCCTCAAGTAATGCCAAATCAGGCGCGGGCCTCGTCAGCCCGCGGCCCTGCGGTGAGTGTGGTTGGCGAGCCCACGTTCCTATTGGGCTCTGAGTTGGTGAATCATCGTCACGCAGCGCTGACCTGCGTTGTTAGCTTGCGATTCAGGAACTCGCGAATGGCGTCGGTGATCTCGCGATGATGCGTTTCCAGCGCGAAGTGACCGGTGTCGTAGAAGTGTACTTCGGCGTTCGGGTTGTCGCGCTTGAACGCTTCAGCCCCTGGCGGCAGAAAGAACGGGTCGCTCTTACCCCAGACCGCGAGCAGTGGCGGCCGTTTTGTACGGAAGTACTCCTGGAACTTCGGGTAAAGCGCGACGTTGCTGGCATAGTCGAGGAACAGATCGAGCTGGATCTCATCGTTGCCGGGCCGGGACAGCAGCGCGGAGTCAAGCCGATACGCTTCCGGCGCCACCAGCGTCTCGTCTTGGACGCCATAAAGGTACTGGGATGTGGTCGCCTCCGGTGTGAGGAAGTCGCGTAACGCAGCGCGATTCTCGGGTGTTGGTTCCTTCCAGTACTTCTGAATCGGGTTCCAACCCTGGCTCAGACCCTCTTCATAGGCGTTGCCGTTCTGCGAGATGATAGCGGTGATCCGCTCCGGATGCGCCAAGGCCAGCCGAAGCCCCACGGGCGCGCCGTAGTCGAAGACGTAAATCGCGTAGTGTTCGAGACCGATAGTCTGTGTGAAGGAGTCGATGACCTTCGCCAAGTGCTCAAACGTGTAGCGGAACCGTTTGCGTTCAGGTGCATCCGAGAAGCCAAAACCCGGGAGGTCGGGCGCGACCACATGGTAGCGGTCCGCCAGCGCAGGAATGAGGTTCCGGAACATGTGTGACGACGTCGGGAAGCCGTGTAACAGGAGTATCGTTGATGCGGTTTTCGAGCCGGCTTCACGATAAAAGATCTTGGAGCCGTCGACGAGTGCATGTTGGTAGCTAGTCATGATGTGTCTCCTCAGAAGATTTGGCCGAGTGGCACGCGACCAGAGCGCCGGTCTAGCAACGTTCTGGCCGCTCATACCATCAGATTGGCTAACCGATAAAAAGATTCATTATAGGTGTTATACTTTATTGAGACCGCAGAATGGCCCAGGCTGGGACAATTCGCCCTTCTGACTGGAGAGACGGGTTTCTCTTCGTCGGCAACCAAGTGGCTCTGGACTTCGTGAACACACGGCCAGTCCAGAACGACGAACCGATGGAGTTGCTTCCGGACTTCCCCGCGCTCTTACGCTGGTTTCAGGCAACCAGCCTGCTGACCTCTCGTGAAGTGGCGAATCTCCAGCAGCACTGGGGCCAATCGATCCGGGCCCGGCACGTGCTGGAGGCCGTCCGCGCGTTGCGGGAAAGACTGAGAAAGGAGATCCTCTCCTGGGAAGGTGGTAGTGCTGTTCACCACTCCACCGTGGATGAACTGAATCGACTGATGGCAGAGCACCCCATGCGCACCAGGCTGAAAGAGAAGGGACACTCACCCTCGACGGAATTGTGGTTCGAACCACATCAGCCCAAAGACTTGTTTGCCCCCTTGGCGCACAGTGCCGCGATGTTGTTCGCCAATGTGGATCGCAATCGTGTCCGCAAGTGTGATCAATGTGTGCTGCACTTCCATGACACCAGCAAAAAGGGGACGCGACGCTGGTGCAGCATGCAACTGTGCGGCAACCGCCTCAAGGTCGCAGCCTATGCTGCTCGCCAACGCCTAAATGCCAACGATGGATCACGATCAGCAGGGATGGAGTAACGAGTCGCCGTTAGTTGGTCTTGACTCCACTGGAAATAATGAAAACCCGTCCAGAATGGAAGCCGTGAACGCCACTCCATCCGGAGGTAACCAGGAAGTCGGTGGTACCGTCCTTGTCCACGTCGCCCATGGTCACGGAATCAAACCCGAACGTATCTCCAGGAATTCGGCAGGTGAAGGTTTTGATGAGATGACCGTCTTTGCCGGAATACAGGTACGCGCGCCCAGCACCGACGGCCTCTTTGCTGTACTGCCAGGCACCTACGATGAGATCGGCGTGACCATCATGGTCGACGTCTCCCGCCACCGACGGGCTTGTGCCAAATCCTTCACCGGAGGTTTCACCGGTCAGCGTGAGAAGAGAGTGGCCGTCTTTCCCGGAATATACATAGACCCGACCCGTTGACGGTCCTTTTGCACCGTTGGACCAGTCGGACGCATAGACGTCCGGCACGCCGTCGCCATCCACGTCGCCGGGTACCGACAAGAACATCGCTCCCAACGCAACTCCGGTTTCATCGGCTTCAATGGTGAACTTCGGCTTGGACGAGAGTGCGTCGTACACGTAGGTTCGGCCAGTCTGCTTGGGTCCTGCGTTGGGCGCGCCGACAAGTAGAAAGATGTGTTCTTTGTCGGCAAACCCTGCGACTGTACTGCCAAAGGCATCCCCAGCACGTTCACCACTCAACGTTAGTAGCACGCGTCCATCGTTTCCCGAGTAGACGTAAGCCCGTCCTGCCTTTTGCCCCGCCGTATTGTTACTCGGAGCGCCGACGATCACGTCGGCAAATCCGTCGTGGTTCACGTCGCCGACGCCGGAGGCATGTCGTCCGAATTCGTCCCCCGAGTTCTCTGCTCGCAGCGTCAGGAGCACGCGGCCGTCGCGGCCCGAGTAGATCTTGGCATAGCCGCCTCCAGGAGCGCTCGCGATCACGTCAGGGATGCCGTCGCCGTTTGTGTCGCCAGCCGCTTCGACACCGGTACCGAGTTGGTCGCCCGCATGGCCATCGTCTGTCCAGAGCAACTTGCCAGACTTCGTCGAGTAGACGTAAATGCGGCCTGCCTTGTCGCCAGACTTGCTGCTCGTCGGAGCCGAGGTGACGACATCCGGCACTCCATCGCCGTCGACATCACCGATGTTTCGGGCAATCCAGCCAAACTGATCGCTCGCTTTCTCGCCATCCCATTCACGGATGATCTTCACCGGTTCTACAAAAGGAGCGTCAAAGTCTGCCCGCGACGGCAAGAGGGTCGCAAAGCGTGAGTCGCTTTTCAGGGCTGTCAGTTCTGGCGTCACCTCGACTGGCGTCATATCGATTTTGTGCGTTGCTTTGGCTTTGGCGAGCCAGGCGAAGGCTTGGTCCTTTTCTCCCTTCTGGGCATAGAGGACGCCCAGGTTAAAGAGCGGAGTCGGCACCGACGGGTCGACCTCGAGCGCATGTTGGTCCGCCGAGATCGCCCGGTCCCAGTCTTTCAGGTTCTGGTAGGCGAGGGCGAGATTGCGCCATGCGCGTCCGTTGCGCGGTTCGTGAGCCGTTACCTGCTCCAGGATATTGGCGGCGCCGTCACTGTCGTTGGCCTGGAGGCGCGCGACGCCCACGGCCAGTGTCGGTTCGGCGGCCGCTGGCTTGGATTGCGAGGAACATCCGACACCAACGATCACGGATACAACAAGACATGTCATCCGTGTGATGACTGAGACCTTTATCGGCATAATTCCTACTTACTAGCCGATCACGGGCGCTCTCGCTATCAGAAAATTGCTCTCCGGCGCAGTGTAGGTTCTGCAGCCTTGCGGGCTCGAACGCTCGATGGGGTTTGAGCAAACTCCTGGCGGAAGGAACTGGTGTAGTGACTGTGGCTGGAAAATCCCGCGTCCAGGGCAATATCCACGAGCGCCCGGCTCGATTCCATGACGCCCTCCAAAGACCAGCGGACGCGTAATTTCTGACGGTATTGATGGAGGGTAGATCCAGTAGCGCGACGAAACACTCTGCATAGGTGGAACACGGATATTCCGACTTTGTCAGCGAGGTCGCGCAGCGACAGACACTCTCCCCATTGCCGGCTGAGAACGAATTCAATATGGTGTACGATATCGCGCTGCTTCCGCCCCACAATGTGTGGTCTCGCGATCGCTGTTGTCTTGTAAGCCGATCGCACGACCTGGTCGAGCAGACCCACAACGGACTCTTCAACCATCAGTGGCTCTTTCACTACCCCGGCGACAACCTGCTCGAAAAGCCGCCGCTGTGAGAGGTATGTGGATGCGTCGGCCCAGCCGCGCGTGAAGTTGAAAGGTCGGTCCGGATGTGCGTCAAGGGCTGGATCAAAGGTCCGCACTACATCCTGCACGACATCGATTTCTGTGCCGAACCAATCGCATCGGTCTCCCTCGATGCTGACCGCGTTCCTTAGATAGGCTTGACCCTGATTGTAGAAGGTCACTACATTCGGATTGGCAACAAAGGCCCGTTCGTGTTCGTGCTGAATCTCGACTGCGGTTCGTGGAAAGACGAAGCAGCAATTTCTTGCCGGCCCAGAATCGTGAAATGACGGATCATTGGGATGACAGCGGAAAGCACCGACCCGGACCAAACCACTGTCGAATACGATCCGATCGATCTCGCATCCCTCGGAGACAGGCATGCGACATGGTAGTCCCTCGACCGCGGTTCCGGTCAAATGCAGAGGGAATTCTCACGGCCGATCCTGTAACTTTGCGGCCACGAACGCATCCCATGTGTGCGCCGCAGTCTGTCGGCGTAAATTCGGCGAAAGACTCGGAGGATTTCATGAAGAAGATGATCGGCAGGTTGATGGCTATGTGTCTGGTGGCAGTTTCCCTTGCAGCGTTTGCTCAGTCCGGCGACAACATGAAGCAGGACAGCATGAAGCACGACGACATGAAACAAGACCAGATGAAGAACGATCAGATGAAGAAAGACGAAATGACGAAGGACAAGAAGTCCAAGAAAACCAAGAAAGACAAGATGAAGAAAGACGACATGAAGAAAGACGACAACATGAAGCAAGACGACAGCATGAAGCAAGACGACAGCATGAAGCACTAGCCTTCGCCCACATTCCTCAAGCTCGGACTCAGGGTAGCTGGCAGTATCAACGGCTACCCTGAGATTCCCAGCGGAACACGATGCTGTAGAACCCGGCAGCCAGTCGTCATTTGTAATAACTCACACCAGTTGTTCCAAAGGTTAGCACGCGATTCAGTATCAACCGGGCCAAAGGCGAAGTCAGCGGCATTCAAGTACTGCTTCATGCACCGGATGCAAGGCGCATACCCCGCGCGTTGCGCTTCCCAGGCCGCAATTGTCTGAATGTGTGCTTTGTCGTGGATGAACGGGCACCCCCGCTGCGTGATCCTCGGCGTTGGGCCAGCCAGTTTCTTTTTTTGGCAGGCGCTTGCATGGTCTGCCGAGCTGTCTCGAGAGCGTCCGTTCTTTTCCCTTTTTCGCCAGCCTCTGTTAGGCTGCCGTCGTTTACAGGAGCCATTCGTGATTGGACTCTACGGCCTGAGACTTCTTGCTGCTGCTTTTCTTGTTTCGGCGTCGAGCATGTTGATTCACGCCCAGCAATCTGCCCTACCAGCGCAGAAGCGGGTTGCCATTCGTGCGGGACGCTTGATTGACTGCAAAAGCGACGTCCCCATTTCGAATGCTCTCATTCTCATCGAGGGTGACAAGATTCTCAGCGTCACTCCTGGTGGCTCGCCGCCGCCAGGCGTTGAACTCTTCGATCTTTCCAAGGCCACCATCCTTCCTGGATTCGTAGATGCCCACACCCACGTCCTGCTCCAGGGGGATATCACATCGGAAGATTACGACAAGCAACTCCTCAAGCAGTCCATTCCGTACCGCGCCATCCTGGCGGCTCGCAACGCGCAGATCGCTCTCTCCCATGGCTTCACCGTGCTGCGTGATCTCGAGACCGAAGGGGCAATGTACGCCGATGTTGACGTCAAACAAGCCATCGCCAACGGGGAAATCACTGGCCCACACATGCAAGTGGCAACCAGGGCTATGACGCCCACGGGAATGTATGGCCCCCTGGGATATTCATGGGAAATCCGCGTGCCTCAGGGAGTGCAATACGTCGACGGTGTGGAAGAAGCTCGCAAGGCTGTTCGCGAGCAGGTCATGTTCGGCGCCGACTGGATCAAGTACTACTCCGACCACGGCTACTTTTACGGACCCGATGGCGTGCTGCACAGTCACGTCAACTTCAGCGACGAAGAAGCCAAGGCGATTGTGGATGAAACGCATCGTATGGGAAAGAAAGTAGCTGCGCACGCCATCGGCAGTGATGGTATCTCCGCCGCGCTCAGGGCGGGCGTCGACACCATCGAACATGGCGATGGGCTCACCGGGCCGCAGATGGAAGAGATGGCCCGCCGCGGCATTTACTGGGTCCCCACGATCGCGGTTGGCGCTTATGTAGCTTCCGGCCGCCAGGGCAACTGGCCAAAGATGGTGGACACTGAGAAGGCAGCGTTCCAATTAGCGCTGAAAAAGGGAGTGAAGATCGTCCTCGGTACCGACGCCGGAGGCTTCAACTGGAGAGATCTGAACGAAGCCAAGGAATTCGAATACTACGTTGCCTATGGCATGACGCCGCAGCAAGCTATCCGTTCTGCCACTACCACCGCCGCCGAACTCCTAGGCTGGTCCGACAAAATGGGCACCATCGAAGCCGGGAAGTGGGCCGATTTGGTGGCCGTCTCTGGCGACCCCCTCAAAGACATTACCGAACTCCAGCACGTCAAATTCGTGATGAAGTCTGGCACTGTCTTCAAGAACGAACTTCAGTGATTGCCGATCCCTGTTCTGGTTTGAGGGAATCCCGCGCCGGCTCGATCGCAGGGACTCCAAACCAGCCCTCGGCCAATCGGAAGGCAATCCGACGCAGGCCCTCCTGAATGGCCAACTCCCGAGTTGCCCGTCAGAACAAAGCCGCTCGCGGAGTAATCCAGTGATGAAGATATCAGTCGCACGGATCATGTAACACTAAGACCTATCATTACTAATCCGGGCCTTCACGGTGTCGAGGCCAGATTGCTTTCGGATTGCCGACCGCCTCCCTTCGTGCGGCTGTTTGCCACTTTTCAGGACTAGGTAGGGCAATCGGGAGAGCAGTGGCTGGCATGTCTTGGATACATTATTGATATTGGGAAGTAGGGATTTGCGAGCAATATCCAGCATTTACAAGCACTTAAACCTTTTTGCCAAGAATTAGAACTTGCCGAAAAACGATAAATAGTTTATCGTTTGTCGATAATTACTAGGTCGGAGCCGATGATGAAACATTCGACGGGGCTGCTCGCTACCCGAACCACTTTGCGTATCCTGATCGTTCTCAATTGGATTTTCGGTGCGCTCATCTTCGCGCTGCTCGCGATCAGCTTCCTGGCTGAGGAATGGACCTGGCGGGCGCTCGGCGTCGGAGCGGTTGGCGATCACGAGGGGGTCATCGCCGGGATGCGCGCAGTCATGGTGATCGGCATCGTGGGCACCCCCATCGCCTATGTCGTGTTCAACCGGCTGCTCAGGATCCTAGAATCGGTGCGCACGGGCGAGCCGTTCACGATGGACAATGCCGGGCGGCTGCGGACTATCGCTTGGGCGCTGCTCGCCCTCGAGCTGCTCCACATCTGCGTCGTCGCGATTGCCTCCGCGGTCTCGACCAAAGAAGTGCCGCTGCGCATCAACGGCAATTTCCAGATCACCGGTTGGCTCGCCATCCTCCTACTGTTCGTGCTCGCGCAGGTATTTGTTGAAGGGACGCGCATGCGCGAGGATCTCGAGGGCACGGTCTGATGGCCATTGTCGTCAAGCTCGACGACCTGCTGCACGACCGGCGCATGACGCTGACCGAACTCGCCGGGCGCATCGACATCACGCTCGCCAACTTGTCCATCCTGAAAACGGGGAAGGCGCGGGCTATCCGTTTTTCGACGCTTGAGGCAATCTGTGATGTGCTCACCTGCCAACCGGGCGACCTCCTTGAATTTCGACCCGATTCCGGCGCCGAAGAGCCGCCCGTCCATGTAGCTCTATGACATTGGAGATTTGAAATGGCTTTGACTGCTGTCACTGTTTCACCGGACGCTCCGGTCCCTGTCGAGAGCGAAGTCTCTCTGGCTCGCCTCTACGTACTGCGGGCGATGTACCTGCTACTGGTCATCGGCGGCGGCATCGTGTTTCTGCCGCAGTTGATAGGCCATGAACCGTCCGCGCGCGGGGTCCGAGGTCTCAAACGGGTGTTCCTGTTCATTTCACCGCGTCGATGAACTCCCACAGTATTTACTCCGTCAACTTGCCTGATTGAGAGTCCGCGGCCCCGAAAACAGTACTCAAATTAATGATCACATCGGCCAGAGCCGGAAGTGCCCCCGTGAACGGCGTGGCGAGGGAATGCTACTAGCGGGTCGACTTCCATTATCAATCGCGATAAGCCCACGATCGGATTACTTCCACGATCGCTGGCAGAATCGGATAACACTGGTCGCCAGATTGCTCTTACACTGGAGCGCAATAAGGTAAGAAGATTCTACTTGAGAGCCTTGCGAACGTTCTCGAATTGCTCGGCGAATTTCACCATCGAGATGCCAAGTACCTCACAAATCGCTACTAGATCCAGAAAGTCGAGCCTGCGCTCTCCTGTTTCGTACTTGCTAACAAATGCTTGCTTGGCTCCGATGGCCGTTGCCATCTGATCTTGCGTTAGACCCTTTTGTCTTCTGAGTCTGCGCAGAAGATCCAGAAGGATTTTTCGCTCGCGTTGCTTTCTCCTCGATCGTGGAGCCGACGCGGCCATTGCGCGTCAGCATAGGGAGGTACAAACGAATACTCCAAAATGGATTGTGAGTGTTCGATTCAACAGACTCACTTGCAGCCTTCCTCGAACCGCTCTGCAAATTCCACCAGAGGCAATCTGGCGGCGTCACAGATTCTTTTCAACTCCAACATGTCTATTCGTCTTTCTCCCTGTTCGTACTTGCTGATACGTGCCTGCGTGACGCCGAGGATCTTGGCAAGCTGCGCCTGAGTTAATTTGGCCTCCATCCGAACGCGGCGAAGTAGCCGGAGGAATACCTTTCGATCGTGTTGGCGCTTGATAGAAAGTCCTCCGATCCGCTCCATCTTGGGAGCATAGGAATCGTTTGACAAATACTCCAAAATGGATTATTCCAATACGGATTGACACCTAGCTGCAGTAAGGGTGCTGGCCCTGTGCCGGATGCGGGTAGGGAAGATAGGCCGCTCCGCTCGATGAGCGAGGGTCACCTCAAGGGACAGCGTGAGTACGTTTGCTAAGTATCATTCCGGGATCTGGAACAGTGCCGCCGACACCAAAGAGGGCGAAAACGGAACAACAGAGCCAAATGATCGAATGCCGAATGGAGCAGATTCAATCGCGGAAGCTTTAACTCCGCAGACTGAATCTGACGAACTCCTAATGGAACGAGTCAGCCAGGGAGACAAAGATGCGTTGGCTCGCTTGTTCCGCCGATACTCTCGCCAGGTGCGTGCCATCTCCTACCGAGTTCTGCGGGATACGTCCGAAGCAGATGACCTGGTCCAAGACCTCTTCCTGCTGGTCTACCGTGATTGCAAGGCATTCGACAGCTCTAAAGGCCCAGCACGGTCCTGGATTCTCCAAATTGCTACCCGCCGCGCCATCTCTCGCCGCCGCTACTTGACCTCTCGCCACTTCTATACACGGCTTGACCTTGACGGCGCAACAAGCGAAATTGCCGATCCACGAGCAGCAGTTCGACGGTTTGAAGATTCAATTGGGGGAAGGCTTGGAAACGAAAGCCTTCAAAAGATGTTCGACGCCCTGTCGGAAAACCAGCGTCAGACCCTGCGGCTGCATTTCATGGAAGGCTACACGCTTGATGAAATTGCAGCAGATCTCGGTCAATCCCGAGGAAATATCAAGCACCACTACTTCCGGGGTCTAGAGCGACTGCGAAAGGAGATTTTTGGTGGCAAATTACCGAATGGGCGAGCACTATGTAGACGATGATGGCAACGGCGAAGGAGTCATCAGTGTCCGCTCCCCCGCTGGCGCATGACGCTGATTGGGGAGGCCTTCAATCTGACACGAATCCGGCTACTCTGCCGTATGTGGCGCTAAGCCGGGATGCACCGCTTGTCTTACTGTCGTCGGTCATCCTGAATACGAACGCCGTCTACATAGACGAAGCCCCCCTTTCCATATCCGTGAGGACCGCCGCGCTCCCCCAGAACGCTGATTTTCACGCGGTGCGTGCCGCCAGAAGAAAACTCTTTGCTGTACACTCCGACTCCCCAGATATCGTCAGCGGAGTAAGTGTCCACAACTGCTCCGGGCTGTCCATCGATGAGGACGTCTGCTTTCCCCCCGTCGTCTCCGAGTTTGGTGAACCAGGTAAACTTAGTGCCCTCGAACTCAAATTCAAAACTCGCTCCCTTTTCGTCGCTCCTCGATATTGTCCCTTGGTAAGCAGGCTGTAACCCAGACTGCCGCTGCCACCTACCGGTAAAACCAAGCCCACCCTGCTGCGCATCGTCGAGGATCCGCGCCGCTTTTCTTTTTTGCCCGTCAGCCGCTGCCAGTCCCGAGCGCAATCCAGCTCCGTTCACGGTCCGTACTTCGTACTTCGCAGCCCAATCTGCTCCTGCTGAATGGTCGTAGTAATAAGTACCCTTGGCCACCTTATCCATCACGACCCCGTCGCGCAGCACTTCGTAGTACGACACCCAATGATCATCGTGTCCTGCTTTCCAGTTGACCTCGACACCCGGGTAACCCATGTTCGTCGCCTCATTGATCAGCACGGCGCTGGGCGGTGTGGGCGGGATTTGATCGACTCGGTTGCCGGGATGGTAGGGCAAGTTCAGATAGACCAGTTCCCCTGGAATCATGTTCTGGATAGCAATCCCCTTTGCCATCAATTCTGCCCCCTTACGCGTCTCATGCGCAGTGGATTCCTGGAAGGACACGATGTAATTCTCTGCCGGGTTCAGCCCCTTCGGCTTTATGGTCACTGACCGTGGTGCAGGACGTTTGGGAATGATGACGCCGCGTTTGCCATCGCGACTGAGACGCTCGAAATACATGGTGGGATCGTCTCCGGCAACCAGCGGGCGAAAGACGTGGACCCAACGGCCTACCACCCCCTGGCTTCCCAGATAATGATAGATATCGACGAGCTGGCGGAAGCCTTCGAGTTTCTCTGGGTCCCAGGTGTCCCCGGCATTGTCGAAGTTGAGCGTGAGCAAGCCGCGGTAAGTCGCCTTGTTGAATTCATCTAGCCCCCAGTTGTCCCCGTTCTCGCTGGTTTTGTCCGGAGGAAGAATCAGTGCAGCCCACTGATTGCGAATCATTCCGACCGGGCCGTCGCTGAACGAACCGGTCGAACTATAGCGAGTCAGATCGGAGCCGTTGGCATTGCCTCCCCCCACGCATGACATGAACGCCGACTCGGGATGCTTATCCAGGAAATTGCGGATCAGGGTACGAAATGCTTCGTCCTCCCTCAGCAGGGGAGTGTCGTCATCGCCTCGCCTGGTGGTAAACCACCCGTCATTTTTGAGTTCGAATTGACCGAAGCGCTGTGCGAATTCGTCGAGCTGACTTTTCAAATAGTCGGTCACCTCGGGCTTGGACAAGTCTAGCGTGTCGTTGATCACCCAGTCGGGGTGTTCGCGCGCGACTTTGGACCTTTTATCCACGACATAAAAAGGTGCGTAGATAAGCTGACCCATATCGTGTTTGCGCAGATAGGCTCCCGTTGATTTCCAGTCGGGACCGTCCCAGTCTCCCATCCGATCCCACCAGCCATAGTCGCGATGATAGACATCGGCCCCCACTTCACTCATTAGGTCCGTCACTCGGAAAACTTTGCGGTAGATCGACGCTTGGTCGCCGCCGCTGTCGATCCCAAAATTCAGCAAGTCGAACCACGAAGCTCCTTTCCACCACCAACCCGATATCCGGATTGCCGGAAACCATGCATCACGGGTGTAGTCCCAGAGATAACGATATTGCCAGTCGAGAAACTCATTGCCTGCGATGTCGAGGTCTTTTTCGAACAGACCCACAGACGCCTTCGGTGCCGTGACGACCTCACCCGGCTGCAGCACTTGCCGGTATCCCGCCACTCGAAAGTGAACTTCAGTCGAGCCGTCGGCACGTTCAGTAAAAGTTGAGCTCCAACGGCCGAAATAATCCCAGCTTAAAAACAAACCGTCGCCATCTTGCCGATTAAACAGCGCGTTCCAGGGCGCGTAACTGCTCGAACCCGCGCGCAGACCTCGGCCGGCTCCCGCCGCTGGCGGATTTCCCGTATTCGAAACTGTTGCCGTGATGTGGACTCTCCCCGCCCTCGGTGCAACCCATACCCGGGCAATCCCCGGCCCGTTTCCGGGGTGCATGCGATGCGCACTGATGTACATTGAATCCGCAGAACTATCACCCGGTTTGCGCCACTTTCCATTGGAAAACTCGTACACGAGATCGACAAACTGAGGATGAGCTCGCCAATATCCGGCAAAATTGGACACTCCCGCTCGCGGCTCGCCGCCATCGAAATACTGATACAGCCAGCCGTTCTGTCCTTGCTGGTTGCCGAATTCTTCCGAGGCTCGATGACTCTCCCCATCCGCGTACGTAATGACAGGATCAAAGGTGGTCTCATCTGAAGCCGGAGTGCCGTACTTGTTGACAATGAATTCGAGCTTCTCTCCGCGAGCCACATCTATGGAAGCATCTAATGGCAGTGATTCGGTGGCGTCGGCGGCATATGTCCAAAGCGTTCCGATGTAGTTGCCCGACGCGCCTTGCCATCCTCCGGTAGGCCAGACTTGCCGATCGTCGAGCATGACCCGCGCCAGGACGCCGTCGCCGGCGAAGTTTCCCTCTGCCGTTCCGCCAAACGGATCGGAAGAATCAAAAGCCCGAGTTTTTCCCACATGCAGTTTTTCTGTTTTCAGCATCCACGATCCGGGACGGTTCTCCCCGCCTGTCATCCAATCGAAGTCGACCGCGTCGGCCGCACCCACTCTGGCGCTGAAGTTGAGAAACCCCGGATCGGTGATCGTCACAGCCGCGCTGCCACCATTTTTGAAACTGACCCACTCCCGGATGATGGAAGACCCCGGGTAGACCACGAAGCTCTTGGTTGCTTCCAGGGTTTGGCGCCGCAGGGTCACGTCAAGCTGTATCTCCCCCTGCGCTAGGGTGTGGTCTTGAGCATCAACCAACTGCCAATCGCCCTCGGCACCGGACACCTCCTGTCCGTCTACCCCCACCCGAACTTCCTCGGACAGCGTTCCCGCTGGAATCAATTCCCGCCCGCTCACCTTGTTCTTCCAACTGGTGGTGACAAAACGACCGGCGTGCAATCCGACTATCCGCTCGACCTTCAACGTGCCAAGCGTCCACGTGTCGCCCTTGCGGTGAACATACGCATCCTGGCTGGCGCCACCCAAGGCAGCGGGGCTGAGACATGCCAACAGACCTAGTAAACAAAACGCTTTTTTACTTCCCGCCGATAAGCCAGTGGCAAACCGCCCTGCCACGTTGCGAGCGGATAGCCTGAAGACTGTGACCGGGAAAGCGAGAGCGGCACGCTGCCGTACTTTAAGTTGTTTCATTGATGGTGATCCACGAATCACGAGTCACGTAGGGAGGCACGACACGGCACAAACCTGGGCCGATTTCAAAACGAGGAAAAGAATTACCGGAGCGTGGCACCCCGTTTAGAGATTAACCCTTAGCTAAGGCATCAACCGCCTGTCAAGAAGGTTCAATACTGTGAACGGATCCTTGGCCCAGCCCCCGGCGTCCACAAGGATTAGAGAACTACACATTGCTAACGCCTCGCATAGTAGTCGAGAAATTCAATGATCACGAAGTTTTCGAGAAGTTGAGTTTGGCCACGTTTTCTAACGCCCGGTCATTGAGTACCTTCCGGCGACGTTAGCCCTCACACGTTTCCGTCGTAGCAAACTAGCTCCACTTGATTGCCCTCGGGATCGCTGACATAAAGGGAGCGCCAACGCACCCATGCGTGTTCTTCGGTTTCGACTTGAAGCCCCAACGCTTCCAGTCTCTTCCGCTCGTCCGCGAAATCCGTGAGAGCTATCTCGAACGCGATGTGGTCAATCGTGGAAGTTGCTGCGTCTGTTCCGCGATAACCAGGGCCTTGTGCGCGGTCGAAGAGGGCGAGCACTTGAGCGTGGCCGCCGTAGCCGTCCGCGATCTTGAAGAATACGGAGTTCGGAAATCGGGACATCAGTGGCAAACCGATGACTTGCTCGTAAAAGTGTTGCATCGCGTCCAGATTGTTGACACGGAGCGCAATTTCGCCAAGGCCGCGCACCGCAGTGCGCTTCTCGTTAGTGGCGGATGACGGCATATTGGACCTCCGAAACTAGAAAACCTCCCCAACCATAAGGATTCGGGTCTTGCTGGGTTGGTGCTTTTTTACTTTGCGTCAGGAGCAACTTCGCCCCTAGCGATCTTACCCGGGTAGGCCAATGCGGTGCACAAGAGGTTTTGGAAACGGGGATCGGAGCGTAGAGGGTCGAAGGCCGGCCGCAGGAGGATTGAGGGGGTTAAAGTGCTCCTCATAAGCTTTTTCCAGCCATTTCATTGCTTGATCCTTCTCGCCCAAACCGATATACAGCGTTAGGCACAAGCCAGATTGGATGTGCAGGGGATGCTGCCAGTGACACGAGGTGGGAATAGCACGAAACGTGATAGGTCAACCCTCAGCTAGCTCGCATTGATAGGCGCGCTTCAGCGCGCTTAATTAAGGCGGAGACGTTTATCGAGAATGCAGACGCCAAGTCAGACAAGGTTCTCAGTGTAGCGCTCTTCGTCCCTCGTTCCAGTTGACGGATATAGCTTTCGTCATATCCAATCAATTCAGAGAGTCGTTGTTGGGAAAGCCCGTGGCGAGTGCGGAGCTCGGTTAATTCCGCCCCGAGTGCTTCATCGAGGTTCCGAGCTTTGCGTTCTTTGTCTGCGCCTATCCGTTTCGCCACTCCCGCAATCATTAGGGCATAGCAGTAAAATCATTCAGGGACAATAGTCTTGGATTAAAGCGCGAAGTGGCTATTTACCGCGAGGGATCGATTCTGACTTCTGCTCTATCGATGAAATTAGAAAGCCTCATAGTGAAGAAGGTAGCAACAGCATTGAGAAACTCAAGCGTTGGATTGCCGCCCATCTCAGTTTGTCGGACGTGGCTGACGTCATAGCCAAGTCCATCGGCAAGCTTTTGTTGGGATAGTTTTCTCATTCGCCGCAACTCCGTAAGTTCGGCTCCAACCGCTTGCGCTAATGTCTTTGTCTCCCTTTTCTTCTCTGCACCGATGGCTTTGGGCACACCCCATATTCATTTGCTTGACAGCCAATGATTCAGTGACTATAGTCCGCCAATGAGAACAAGCGCAGACATCCTTTTAGGTGTCAGCACCCAGTGCGAGAACTTGATTACCAACCCCGCCCTACGAATTGATTGGCATGCCACTCAAAACACAGGGGGATGAAAGGAGAAGTGGGGCTGTCGAAGGAGATCCACGCCTGGCATCTTAAGAGTTCCAACCCTCATGGACGCTTCTATCACATTTCGCCTTTCGGCCATCGCCGTATCCACGGACGACAGCAAGACAACGATCGCCGACAGGCAGCAACCCGCAGAAACAGAGTCCGCAGACGAGGATCTTCTGGCGCAAATCTCTGAGGGGAGTAGGGAGGCTCTGTCGGTTCTCTTCCAGCGTTATGCCCGGTTAGTGCATACCGTTGCGAATCGGGTTCTACACGCTCCGGCCGAAGCGGATGATCTCGTCCAGGATGTTTTTCTTTTGATTTACCGGGACTGCGGGAGCTTTGACTGTTCCAAAGGCGCGGCCAAGTCTTGGATTCTCCAAATGGCTTATCGCCGTGCCATCTCGCGTCGCCGTTACCTGACCTCCCGTCATTTCTACACCCGCCTTGACCTGGACGAAGTGGCAAGCCAGTTCGCGGATGCAAGTGCCGGACCGGGTAAGCTTGAAGAATCGATCGATGAACAGTCCGGGAAGGGAAGCCTGCAGAGGGTATTTGCAGCGCTCTCGGAGAATCAGCGTGAAACTCTGCGCCTGTTCTTTGCCGAGGGATACACGTTTGACGAAATTGCCACGAAGCTCGGCCAATCTCGAGGCAATATCAAACACCACTACTTCCGGGCGCTGGACAGGCTCCGAAAGGCGCTCTTTGGTGGTAAATCGCCAGGCGACCGACCACGAGAAGAGTTTGTCCAACCGAGGAGCGGGGCGTTGTCGCTAACCGAACCCCATAACGAGCTCCTAGACTGTGGCGTTTCGACCTCGGGCCAGTTGACTGAGGAGGAACAGAAGAAGCTACAGGCGCATCTTGCCGTTTGCGAGTCCTGCCCGGAAACTCTAAAGCAGTACGAATCAGTTGTTGACCAGACCATCTCGGCCTTCGTGGCCAAGGAAGCGGTTAACTGGCATCCAAAACTCTGGCACGCGCGGTATCTTGGGCTGACTCCTCTGCGAGTAAATCGAAAAAGGCCGCCTCATAAGTTCATCTAGGCCGCAGCACTTCGTAGCGCGTGACTGCATAGCCGAGAGCAGCGCCAAGAAACACATCTGAGGGGAAGTGAGCGCTCGTGGTCACCCTGGAAAAGCTGACTGCGGTCGCGAATCCGTAGGCCAACCAAGGTACCCAGCGGTGCGTATGGTAGCGAGTGGCAACGACCGTGGCTACGGCAAAAGCGCCGGCGGCGTGGCCGGATGGAAAACTGCTTCCCTTGAAGGGTGATTTTCCGCCAGCAAAGAAGGTGTCATTGAATGGCATCCCCGGGGCCACGTCAGACGGGCGTTTTCTTCGCGTAATCGCCTTTATCGCGAGATCGACGACCGCGCTGTCAGCGTAAGCTTCTCCCGCAAGCAAGGCTGTGCCCACTTGGTACGAGTCATGCCGGGCATAGCCTGCGACCAGCAGCGCCGCCGGCAAGGCTATGACCTCCGCAGTGGTAATCGGGGCGTCGAATGTGTCGTTCACATCGTCCAGATTTCGAGCATGGGAGCGAAAATAAGGCATAGCGTGGGGATCGGCCACGATTAACCCGGCAGTCCCACCTGCGATGGCAAGTGTGGGAAGCCAATAGTGTCCCTTCGCCAATTGAGCAGGGAACAAGAGCCAAATGCCTTTTTGATCGTGAAGGAAATCCTTTGGCAGGCTGCGCCACGACACCTCGCGGTTCGAGGGAGAGTCCGATCTTTCTCCATGCGCCTCCCTGGTGTGGGACGGACTGTCAGGCCATCCGGGATCCGAGGTCTGCGAATTCGCGCTCTCACGAGAGCATGCGACAACGACAATAAGCAAAACGAAAAATCGAGATAGCCTGCTCATATACGTTCGATGTCAATCTGTCAGCGGAGGTAGGCTGCGCGGTGTTTCCAAAGCCGAATTTTCACTGCTTTGCCCGTTCCGGGAGGGCAGGCGTGTGCGTCTTCGCATTCTGATCGCTGGTGTTGCGTTGGCTCCCTAAGTCCAACCCAAATTGCGGATGGTCGTAGGTGCCGCTAATCTTGATTGGAGCCAGGTAGCCGCTGGGCTTATTTTTGAAAATAGGGTCCAGCACTTTCAGCATCAGCGATTTGATACCGTGGGTTGTTTTGGAAATCTCAGCCTCGGTTTTTAATGTTCCGTGAAGATCAATTTTCTCGCTGATCAAGTTGTAGGTGCCGCGCATTTGTGCCAAGGCACCGGGGATGCCGAAGGAGAGATCGGAGAACGTGGCGACACCATTGTTAAGGAGAATGTGACCCTTCAGGTTCGAGAGCACGTTCTGAGGATCGGTATCATCCTTTTCGGGTTTTGGATTTTTCTCTCCCCGGGCGCCCAGGCTGAGGCTGTTCAACCCCTGTTGTGTGTCGGTCTTGGTAAAGCTGCCGGCATCAATTCCAAAGTCGCCCTGCAACTCCACTCTCTTCAGAAATGGCTTTTCTCCCGGCGGTATGGAGACTTTTGCTTTGAAGTTGACGCTACCAGACATTGGCGCCAGCGGTGACTTGGTGAAGAGCAATAGAAGATCCTGAATCCTTCCTTCTTGGCTGGCCATAGTGAGCGAGGTCGTTTTGCCGGCTTGACCCGCTTCTCCCGCCACGCGTCCCTGGGTCCAAATAGTGGTTTTGCGAAAATTCGCATTTACATTTTGCAGGAAAACGTCTCCATTTTCAGCATTCACAATGGCATGAAACTGAGTCTCAAGGCCTGTATGATTTGAACTTCGCGCTACAGCGAAAAGCGGAACATCAGTATTTCCCTCAACCTCAATATGTTCCAACATGCCGGCATATTTCCCCGAGGAAGCAAGTAAACCACTAATACCCGGGAAGGTGCCCAGGTCCGCATTTTCAAAACGATATTCGCCGGAGACAACAGTCTGGCCGACGTGGTCGGGGTTCCACGGACCGAACTTCCCCGTGGTAGTGATTTCGCCAGGAGGTTCGGGATTTGAAAGTGCAGCCCTAAACACTGCCGGAGCGCCGCTCCCCACATCGCTGATGGTGAATCCACGGAACACAAACTGGAGAGGCGGCGTTCCTGTTTGGCGCGACGCAACTTCCAGAATCGTTCCGTCTGCCACCAAGTTATCAATCACAACCGACGATCTTGGGGGTGTCTTAAAATGCTCGCTGCCCAGCGAAGGAATCAGAATATGCATGCCTTCCACTGCAACCAGCTTTACGTGCCTGGCAAAAATGCCCGCAATGGTGCCTCGAATCGTTAATTTTTTGATGGTGATCAACGGTTGAGCGCCGCTTCTCGGATTGTGCTGAAAAATGACCTGATCGAGGATGCAGCCGAGATGGGGAAAGTATGTCGCATGAAAGGAGCCCGCAGTCACCTTGCTGTCGCTTTCGTCCGCCAATTCCCTTATGACGGCATCAACCCGAAAGGGCCAAAAGAAGGCCATTAATACCAAGACGGTTAGAAGTCCCACTGCCAACCCAGATAGAATCACCACTCTAATCCATCGTGACCCGCGTATCGGGGTTGGTGTGAGCATTTCAGGTATTGCAAACTCGAGACTGTTTGGAGGCGTACTGTTCGTTCTGGGTTGTCAGCGATCCTGGCGTGTGAGGACTTTTCGGGGTCCCGGGCGATCAAAACTGCACTAATATTGATGCACAATGGCCGTGGAGCCCCTGTCGGCGTTCCCGGTACGTCTAGTTCGGGCTTGCCAGCATCCAAATCAACGCGTTTCGGGGTGAAGTAGCCCCACGACGAAATTTGAAAGGGCAGAATGCGACGTCGCGGAACCGTTTCTGTGAGAACTTGGGTCATCGTCGTGACGCTGGTCCTAGCTCTGGGCTATCCCAGCGAAACTGAAGCCTATGCCGTTCTTGCCCACGAAGCGATCGTTGACAGCGTATGGGATACCAACATACGCCCGTTACTGTTGAAGCGCTTTCCCGCTGCGACCGCAGCGGAAATCAAGGAGGCTCACGGCTACGCATACGGCGGGGCCATCATTCAGGACCTTGGTTATTATCCGCACGGAAGTTTTTTCTTTAGCGACTTAACGCATTATGTGCGAAGCGGAGATTTTGTCCTGGCCCTTCTGCGCGACTCCAACGACCTCAATGGCTACGCGTTTGCCCTGGGTGCTCTCGCTCACTACGCCGCCGACAACGACGGTCATCCCATGGGAACCAATCGTGCGGTCCCGATCTTGTATCCCAAGTTGAAAAAGAAATATGGCGACTCCGTTACCTATGAGCAAGATAAGCTGGCGCACGTAAAGACGGAATTTGGATTCGACGTGCTCGAAGTGGCGCGCGGACGATACGCTCCGGACAGCTACCACGACTTCATCGGATTCGGAGTGGCAGTTCCGCTGCTGGAACAAGCGTTTCAGGAAACGTACGGCTTAGATCTCAAAGCGGTCCTTTCGAACGAGGAGAAGGCAATCGGTTCCTACCGTCACGATGTCAGCCAACTTCTCCCCAAGGCGACTCGTGTTGCCTGGAGTCTGAAGAAAAATGAGATCATGAAGGACCAACCCGGCATGACGAAAATGAAGTTTCTCTATAATCTTTCTCGCGCCAGTTACCAAAAGAACTGGGGAAAGGAATACCAGAAGCCCACGTTCGAGGAGCGGTTTCTGGCCTTTCTGGTTCGCCTTCTGCCCAAATTCGGTCCGCTAAAAGTATTACAGCTCAAAACCCCTACGCCTGAAACAGAGCGAATGTTCGAAGCGAGCTTTAACGCGACTCTGGAGCGCTATCGACAGCTGCTGGGCCAGGTGGGTACTGACCGGCTTCAGCTACCGAACGACAATTTCGACACCGGTAAAATAAGCGGCCCTGGACAATATCGCCTCAACGACGAGACGCACGCAAAGTTGCTCGATGCGTTGGCAAAGCAGGATTTCCGCGGCGCCGCGCCGCAAGTTCAGGCCGAACTACTGGAATTCTTCGGGCATCCGGATGCGCCTTACACGATTAAGCGAAAGCCAAAAGACTGGGCGAAGGTTCTGGGCGAACTCGAGCAATTGAAGAATACGGTTCCATCCTCGGTGACGACGACCGACCTTTGCCTATCATCCCCGGCGCCGAAGTGATCAGAAACTAACGCCTTCTCATCAATGCGGTCAGATGCAATGTCTGGAATGTGGGGGCCGGCGCCTGACGTCCTGTCGAAACCTCCAACTCTAGTAAAAGTGTAGTAAGTTGGGTGGCTCCAATCTTCACTGGATTCACGAAACAGGAGCTCTCTCGGAGGACTGATGATCCGCTCGCTCGTCACTCTGCTGGTCTGTCTTTTCGGTGCTGTAGCTCTGCTGGTTTCCGCCCCCGCCGGCTCCGTCTCCATTTCTGATCAGGCCCGCCGGCTCCACTTCTCCTCCATTGTCGTTGACACTCACGATGACACTACACAACGCCTGTTCTCCAAAGATTTCGACCTCGGCAAGCGCAATGCTTCGGGTCATGTCGACATACCCCGAATGCGCGAAGGCGGCTTGAGCGCCATTTTCTTTTCTATCTGGATCGATGGCCGGACCATGGGCCCGCTCGCGATTCAAAAAGCTCTCGACCAGATTGACGCCGTCCAGCAAAACGTGCGGAAGTATTCGAAAGATCTCGCCTTCGCCCGTACTGCCAATGACGTTCGACGCGCCCATGAACAAGGGAAAATTGCCGTCCTGATGGGCATCGAAGGCGGCCACATGCTGGGAAACGACATCCGCATGGTCCGTATCTACAGCGATCTCGGCGTTCGCTACATGACCCTCTCCCACTTCTACAACGACGAGTGGGCCGATTCTTCCACCGATAAGCCTGCCCACAACGGCCTCACCGACTATGGCAAAGAGATTGTCCGCGAAATGAACCGGCAGGGAATGCTGGTTGATATCTCGCACGTTTCCGACAAAACGTTCTACGACGCTCTCGCGGTCAGCACGGCCCCCTTGATTGCCTCGCATTCCTCGTGTCGTGCTCTCTGCAATCATGCCCGCAACATGACCGACGACATGATCAAGGCGCTGGCGGCGAAAGGCGGCGTGATCCAGATCAATTACGAAAAGAGCTTCGTCGATCAGGCGTACAAAGATGCCCTGGACAAACAGTCAGGCGGCGTCGTGGAAATGATGGATCAACTCAAGAAGCAATGTGGGGACGACGAGGCCTGCATGGGAGAGAAGATGGCCGAACGGGAGAAGCAAGCCATTGCTGAAGGCAAATTGCCGCATGTTTCCTGGGAACGGATCGTGGATCACATTGATTACGCCGTCAAACTCGTCGGCGCCGATCACGTAGGTCTCGGCTCCGACTTCGATGGCGCCTCCATGCCGGAAGGAATGGATGACGTCAGCCATCTGCCGCAAATTGCAGACGCTCTTCTCAAGAAGGGATACTCGGAAGCGGATGTCCGCAAAATCCTGGGCGAAAATACGCTTCGAGTGCTGGCGGCGGCGGAACAGGTCAGCCGCGAGATGAAATCAACACCTTAACTCATCACAAGAATCCGTTTCGCCGTTTAATGATGCGGCCTGAGGCCACCGTGCAAGACCTACGGTTGTCGTGGCGATTTGTAGGGCCGAACAAATTCGTCGAATTCACGACTCGGATAGTCGACTGAATCCGTTAGAATCCATAGCGCGAATGGGGAGGGCGGAGGCGATCCAACCGCCGCCGTGGTTTCTATTACCATTTCAACCAGAGGGAATTCATGACACTTCGGTGGATATGCGGTTCACTGCTCGCGGTGACTCAATTGATTTCGGCCCAGCCCGGGTTAGGACAGGCCCCAGCCGCACCAACGTCTTCCCGCTCACGGGATACAGTTCGCAAAGCGCGCCGCTCGAGAGCGATTGGGAGAAGAAATTCCAGAACGGCATTTCGCCGGACAACATTCGCGAGAACATGCGCCGCTTGAGCGCGCGTCCCCATCACGTTGGATCGCCGTACGACAAAGACAACGCCGAGTGGATTCTGTCCAAATTCAAAGAGTGGGGATTCGACGCGAAGATCGAAACCTTCAATGTGCTTGTTTCCCACTCCGAAAGTTCGCGTGGTTGAAATGCTGCAGCCGACCAAGTTTCAGGCCAAGATGCAGGAACCGGTGTTGCCAGTCGATCCCACCAGCGGCCAGACCGCTGAGCAACTCCCGACCTACAACGCCTATTCGATCGATGGAGACGTCACGGCCCCGCTGGTGTATGTGAACTACGGCAATCGCGAAGATTACGAGCAACTCGATCGCCTGGGAATTTCAGTCAAGGGCGCAATCGTGATTGCCCGCTACGGAGACGGCTGGCGCGGCATCAAGCCGAAGGTCGCCGGCGAGCACGGAGCGATCGGCTGCATCATCTATTCGGATCCCGAAGGGCGACGGATATTTCAAGGGCGACGACTATCCTTCCGGGGGCTGGCGGCCGCGGGAGGGCGTGCAACGCGGCAGCGTGATGGACACCGACTATCCCGGCGATCCGCTGACGCCCGGGGTGGCCGCGACTGCAGACGCCAAGCGACTCTCAATCAAGGACGCGAAGACGATCACAAAGATTCCGGTGCTGCCGATTTCCTACGCGCGACGCGCTTCCGCTGCTCTCGGCGCTGAAAGGCCCGGTCGCTCCCGAGAGCTTGGCGTGGGGCGCTGGCCATCACTTATCACATCGGTCCCGGGCCGGCGCAGGTGCATCTCAAAGTTGCTTCCAACTGGGACATCAAACCGATCTACGACGTCATCGGCACATTGCGCGGCTCGGACGGCGGCCAGCAATGGGTGCTGCGCGGCAATCATCACGACGCCTGGGTAAACGGCGCCGACGATCCGATCTCCGGCCAGGCCGCGATGCTGGAGGAAGCGCGCATGCTGGGCGAACTGCATCGCCAGGGCTGGACTCCCAAGCGCACCATCATCTATTGCGCGTGGGATGGAGAAGAGCCCGGATTGCTTGGATCGGTGGAGTGGGTTGAAGCTCACGTGGATGAACTGAAAGCGCATGCCGTCGCTTACATCAATTCCGACGGCAACGAGAGAGGATTTCTCTTTCCCGGCGGGACCCAGGACCTGCAGACCTTCATCAGCGGAGTCGCTCGCGATATTCAGGACCCGGAAACTCACATGTCGGTCTTTCAACGCTCGCATCTGGCGAGCATCGCCAAGGCGAAGGATGCGGAGGAGCGCAGCAGACCTTCGCAAGCGCAGCGATCTTGTGGTCAAGGCGCTGGGCGACGGATCGGACTACACTGCGTTCCAGGACTTTGCCGGCATCTCGACTCTGAGCGTTGAGTTTGGCGACGAAGACGATGGCGACCAGTATCATTCCATCTACGATGATTTCTACTGGTACACGCATTTCGCGGACACGGATTTCTCCTACGGACGCGCCCTGGCGCAAACTGCTGGCACCGCGATGATGCGTCTGGCGGATGCCGACCTGATTCCCGTGGACTACTCTCCCCAGGCCGAGGCGATTGCGAAGTACGAGGCGGAGCTGGAGAAGCTGCTCAAAGACAAGCAGGACGAATTTACCGAACGCAATCTGGAATTGCAGGAAGGCGTCTTTACGGCGATCGGCAGATCCCGCGCAAGCCCTCGGTGCCGCCTCCGGCCGAGACGGTGCCGCCATACATGAATTTTTCTCCCATGAAGAATGCGATTGAGCTGCTCAAGAAGAGTTCGGAGCGCTATTCAAAGGCGCTGGCGGATTGGCATGCCAAAGGTTCGCCCGCTCTTTCTGAGCAGTCGCTGCAGTTGGTGAATGCGGACTTGCTCAAAATTTCCCGCCTGTTCCTGAATGAAAAGGGGCTTGCCGGAGCGGCCCTGGTTCAAGAACCAGATTTACGCGCCGGGCGCCTACACGGGTTACGGGGCGAAGCCGATCGCGGCCGTCCGCGAATATATGGACGCGAAGAAGTGGAAAGAAGCCGACGCGCAGATTCCACAGGTAGCGCAGGTGCATTGAGAACGTCGCGGCAGGCATCAACAAGGCGGCCGATGATTTGCAAAACGCGCAAACGCATTGAGGTGTGATGGAGGATGGTCGTCTCGCTCGTCAGGCGCGCCGGCTTCCACGAGAGGATATTGACTGATGATCGTGAACTTCGCGGAGCGGGCGCATAACCACAACTGGGAACTGGACCCGGTCACGCGATCCCTGCTCGACACCGATTTCTACAAGCTGCTGATGCTGCAGTTCATCTGGAAGCACTATCCCAAAACGCCGGTGTCGTTTTCACTGTTGAACCGGACTTCGTCGGTTCGCCTGGCGGACATGTTTCCGCCTGAGGAATTGACGGCGCAGTTGGAACACGTCCGCCGTCTGCGCTTTCGAAAGTCGGAACTGGTGTGGCTGGCGGGCAACACTTTCTACGGTCAACGCGGGATTTTTGAGCCCGCGTTCCTGGCCTGGCTGGAGCGGGATTTCAAATTGTCGGACTACGAGTTGTCGGTCAAGGACGGCCAGTTTGATCTTGTCTTCGAAGGCTTGTGGACCGATACCACGATGTGGGAACTCTATGCCCTCGCGATTATCGACGAGCTGAAGACCCGGGCCAATCTGAAAAGGCTGAGCGAGTTCGGCCTGGACATCCTGTACGCCCGGGCGAAGACGAAACTGTGGGGAAAGATCGAGCAGTTGATTGGCGTTCCCGATCTGCATGTGGCGGACTTCGGGACCCGCCGCCGCCACAGTTTTCTGTGGCAGGAATATGTGGTCGAGGCCATGGCGTCGAATCTGGGAAGCGCCTTTACCGGGACTTCGAACGCTTTCCTGGCCCACAAGCACGATCTGGAAGCGATTGGAACCAACGCGCACGAGATACCGATGGTCCTGGCCGCGCTGGCGCCGGATGATCGAGTCCTCAAAGCTTCCCAGTATCGCGTCCTCGAGATGTGGCAGAGCACCTATGAGGGCGAACTTCTCATCATGCTGCCCGACACGTTTGGAACGACGCAGTTTTTGAAAGACGCACCGGAGTGGGCGGCGGACTGGACCGGACAGCGCATCGACAGCAAAAATCCTTACGTGGCGGGCGACGAATACATTGACTGGTTGAAGGCACGCGGCCGAGATCCCCATGACAAACTGATCATCGCCTCCGACGCGCTGGACGTTGATGAAATCCTCGGCCTGCATGCCTATTTTGGCGGGACCCTGGCGAGTGGCACGACCGCCAAGGATTTTCGCAGCGCGGCTGATTTCCTGGATCGTAAGAAATGGACGCCGGGACGACGGGCGCGGTTCAGCGCCGGCTGGGGCACGTTGCTCACCAATGATTTCCGCGGCTGCGATCCGGCCGGCGGCAGCGGATTTGATCCGGTCAGCCTGATCTGCAAGGTGACCGAGGTTGACGGCCGGCCGGCGGTCAAGCTCTCCGACAATTACTCGAAGGCGCTGGGCCCGCCTTCGGAAATTGAACGCTACCGGCGCGTATTTGGCACGGCCGGAGTCAGCAACACTCCGGTGATCGCATGATCATCCTGAGCGTCTATTGCTTCGCGGAGCACCGCGTAAGCCTATCCGCCACGAGACCACGTAGGGGCAGCATGTCCTCATGCTGCCCGGGTCGAGCGACGCTCGAGAAGTTTTTGCTCGGACAGAAAAACTGCGGAGCTACTGCTCCGCCGGACAGATCAAGACAGCTGTCCCTACGTGGTTTGTGGTTGTGCCCGCACGAGCGCGGACGCTCGCGCCCACATCAGTCGTTCTGTGCTACACTCCGACAGTTTTTTTCAAATCACATTTTTTGTGTCCAAGGGTCACAGGGATGAAGCTTCGGCCACTCGTTCTTCCTCTCGCGGTTCTCTTCGCGTTGTTTTTCTCTCCATCAATTTCTGGCGCGCAAGCAGCGCCCGCAACGCCCCGTCCCATTACGGTGGACGATTATTTTCAGGTGCGGGAGGTCGATGACCCGCAGATCAGCGCTGACGGCCAGTGGGTCGCTTACACGGTCACGACTTCGTCGCTGAAAGACGACGAGGACAAGACGCGCATCTGGATGGTGGCGACCGCGGGCGGCGATGCCGTGGCCATGACCTCCGAGGAAGAATTCATCGGAGCATCCGCGCTGGAGTCCGGACGGAAAGTATCTCGCGTTTCTTTCCAAGCGCAACGAAGGCAGGACCTACGTCTGGTTGTTGAATCGCATCGGCGGCGAGGCCCAGCCGCTCATCAAGACGGCGCAGGACGTCAAAGATTTCGCCTGGTCGCCGGACAGCAAGCGCATCGTCCTGGTGCTGCAGGATCCGTCACCGGAGGACCTGGAAGCAGCCGAGGAGAAGGACCAAGAGAAGAGAGCGAGGGCAAGGAGATCAAAGACAAGAAGCCCAAAGCGCAGCGTCCGTGGGTGATTGACCGCTATCTGTACAAGGAAGATGAGATTGGCTACCTGGAGCGGCTCCGCACCCATCTTTACGTTTTCGATCTCGCCGGCAAGAACGCTGACCCAGGTCACCTCGGGCGACTTCGATGACGAGCATCCGGCCTGGTCGCCCGACGGAAAGCTTCTCGCCTTCAGCAGCAACCGCTCCACTCCCGATCCGGACCGCAACTACGACTCCAACATCTGGGTCGTGGCTGCCGACAACACCGACAAGGGCGCGCACCTGACGCAGGTCACGACGAATCCTGGATCCGACGATTCCCCGGTGTGGTCGCCTGACGGGAAGTGGATCGCTTACGTGACGCAGCTCGATCCCAAGTTGCTCGTCTACGGCACCAGTCACGTTGCGGTCTCTCCCGCTGGCGGGCGGCGAAGCAAAAGTCCTCACCGCTGAACTTCGACCGCATGTCCAGCGAGCCGCACTTCTCGCCTGACGGCAAATCCATTTATTTCATCGCCGATGATGACGGCACGCAGAATCTCTGCCAGGTCCCAGTGGCTGGCGGCGAGATCACGCGTCCCAATCGGCGGCCGCCTGATGGTTTATTCATACTCTGTCGCCAAGTCTGGCGATGTGGCGGCGCAGGTCACCACCATGGATCGCCCCAGCGAGATTTTCACCATTCCCGGGGGCAAGCTCACTCGCATCACGCACACCAACGACGCCCTCATGTCGCAGCTCAAGCTCACGGCGCCGGAGTACGTGAAGTTCAAGAGCAAGGACGGCACCACGGTCGCCGGCTATCTCTACAAGCCGCTCGACTACGTGCCCGGAAAGAAGTATCCGGCCATTCTGCGTCCGCACGGCGGGCCGGTCTGGTCTTACTATGCCGAGTTCACGCACCTGGCGCAGCTCTTCGCGGCCAACGGCTACGTGGTGCTGTATCCCAACCCACGCGGCTCTACCGGCTACGGACAGGCTTACGCCAAGGCCATCGACGCCGATTGGGGCAACAAGGATTTTCAGGACGACATGGCCATGGTTGACTATGCCATCGCGCAGGGCATGGTTGATCCCGACAAGCTCGGCGTCGGGGGATGGTCGTACGGCGGCATCTCGACCGATTTCATCATTGCCCAGACCACGCGTTTCAAGGCTGCCATCTCGGGCGCAGGCTCGGCGCTCTTTGCCTCTATGTACGGACACGACGAGTACACTCGCGACTACGACTACGAGCTGGGATATCCCTGGAAGGACAGAGCGGTTTGGGACAAGGTCTCGCCTTTCTACAAGATTGCGAACGTCACCACGCCGACTCTGTTCATGGGCGGCGATATTGACTCGAATGTGCCGATCCTAGGTGGCGAGCAGATGTACCAGGCATTGAAGACTCTGGGCCGCGAAACCGAACTGGTGGTCTATCCCGGCGAATACCACGAGTTCAAGGCGCCGTCGCATCTCAAAGATCGCCTGGAGCGCTACCTGGCCTGGTATGCCCACTACGTCAAGGCAGACGGCACCCCGGCGCGGCCAGCGGCGGCAAAGACAGGACCACTGAAAGTCTGCAGCTTACCGGCGAATGGATTTTGGCAGGCCTTTTTAGGCCTTCATAAAACCTCCAAATTTGGATGGGCTTTTTAGCCCCTTGAGGCAAGCTTGACGAAGTCCCACAGGGGCTGAAGCCCATCCCTTAGTTTCCCAGGAATGCACGGCTGAAGCCCTGCTTCACCCAACTGCAGGATTCGAGCTGAAAGCACTCCTGCCGAGGGGCTTCTCAGGTGTATCCTTCAAGAGTAGGTTTCTATGAAGGTGTTGGACTTTCTAAAGGGGATCAAGTCGCCAAAGCTCCGGCTGGCTTGGTTGGTTGCCATTGCGGCGGACGCCATCCAGATCGTCGCTTTGCCTCTCTTTGCCCCAGGAGGCCTGTCGCCCGTGGATGTTGCGCTCGACGCGGCGGCAGCCGTCGTTCTAATCGAGCTCCTGGGATGGCATTGGGCTTTTCTGCCAACACTCGCGGCGGAACTCGTTCCCGGCTTCGATCTGTTTCCCACCTGGACAGCCGCGGTTTTCTACGTGACCCGCCAGCAAATTCACTCCGGAGAGCCTGAGATTCCCTTTAAGGTTGTTGAAGGAAAGGTGCGCGAACACAGGCTCTAGCCAAAAATACTGGGCTTTCAAGCGTTTCTCTAACTTATCTCACGATTCACTTTCATCATTCAAATATCAGCAAAAAATCCCTGATATTTGTAGAACCTAAGATTCTGCCTCCAAGCCTGGCGCCGGCGCGTAGATCTTAGGAAAGGCCCCACAAAACAAAACGCCCGGGACTCGGTTAAGTCCAAGGCGCTCGTTGAACAACCTCTCCCCCGAAAAGCTGTTCTCCAGACAGTTTTGGCGGCTCACATCTTGCTTGAGCCGGCGAGTCTGGCGGGTAATGATCACCACCGCTAAGGCTCGCGTACCTGATCTCTATCAATGGCAGTTTGGTTGCCAAAGATCTGTTTTGCTAAGTGATTGAGGAGACTGGGCTTCCATGGGTGTAACGGGCTGTCTGCGCGGGAACTGCGCAAAAGTTTGCACAGCCGTGCCTCGAAGGCGGATCGGGGCTTCTACTTGTCCAGCGCCGGCCCGCAGGTTGCGCCTCTCTAGCACAAGCGGCGCTCGCGCCTACATTTACGGGGTGTACTTGATTCCCAGCTGATCGAAGAGGAAGCTGAGCACGTCGGCGTCTTCTTCGATCCGTTCGTCGGCTGCGGTTCCGATGCCGTGTCCTGCGTTGGAGCTGGTGCGCAGCAGGATGGGACGGCCCGAGCTGTTGGCTGCCTGCAATCTTGCCGTCATCTTGCGCGATTGCATGGGATTCACGCGGTGATCGTTCTCTCCGGTGGGAAAAAGAATGGCGGGATAGGCGGTTCCATCCTTTACGTGGTGATATGGAGAGTAGGCGTACAGGGCCTTGAACTGGTCGGGATCTCTTACTGTGCCAAATTCGGTGACGTTGAAGGCCCCGTTGGGATCGAGTTCGACTCGTAGCATGTCGTAAATCCCGACATAGGAGACCACCGCGCGGAAAAGGTCGGGACGCTGGGTGAAGGCTGCGCCCATGAGCAATCCGCCGTTGCTTCCGCCGATGGCCGCCAGGTGAGCTGGCGAAGTGTACTTGCGTTCGATCAGATGCTGGGCGCAGGCGATGAAATCGTCAAATACATTTTGCTTACGGGTCAGCCGTCCCGCCTGGTGCCATTCCTCACCGTATTCGCCGCCGCCGCGCAGGTTCGCGATCGCGTAAACCCCACCCTGGTCGAGCCAGGCGCGGGTGAAGGAGCCGAGAAAGAACGGCTGCATGTTGACGCCGTATCCGCCGTAGCCTTCGAGCAGCAGTGGGATTACTGCCGTCGAGCCGGGTGCCGCGGCGGCGAATGATGTTCACCGGGACTCGCGTGCCATCTTTCGAAGTGGCAAATTCACGGACAACCTCGGTATCGTCGAAGTGAACGGGAGAAGTGCGAACGAGCGCCGTGCGAACGGATTTGCCGGTGGCTGCGTCAAAGCGGTACCAGCCGGAGGGCTCGAGATAGGTAGAGACGCTGAAAATCACGTCGCCGCCGTCGAGTAGGCACCATCTGGTACACGGCCGAGACTGGCGGCAGCGGCGGTCCGGGGAGGGGATGGCCCTGCAGATCGAATGCGCGGATGCGGGAAGGTCCTCCTACGACATCAGCGACGTAAAGATGTCCGGACGCGAGCACGAAATCTTCGATCGAAGCCCGGGAACTTTCGTCCGCCGCCGGACCTGAGGTTTGCGGCACGATGACCTTGGCGTCGGCGAGGTCGAGATGCGCAAGCGGAAGGCGCAGGATCTGGCCGCGCGGTGCGTCTTGGCGGGAGAGCAGGTAGAGGGCGTCGTCTGGCCCCGGTTTGACGGACACGATTCTGTCAGCGAAATGCGTCACCTGGGTCCAGTGCCCGGCTGGGTCCATGACGTAGTGCGCGAACTCGCCGCCATCGCCGTTGGCTACGGCGGCGATCAGCCAATGACCATCATCGCTGCCGTGCAGCTGGATTTCGGCGATGCGCGGGAAATTCCTTGCCGATGACATACGTGTCCTGCTTGGGATCGGTCCCGAGCCGGTGAAAGTAAACTTGCTGGTAGAAATTGGCGTCCTCGGGCGGGCGTTCGTTGCCCTGCGGAAAGCGGGTGTAGTAAAAACCCGAGCTGTCGCCCTTCCACTCCAGGCTACCGCCGGCGGTGGCGAAGTTGACGCGCGGCACCACATCGGACAGTTCTTTGCCGGTGGCCACTTCGAAGACGTGAGCGGAACTGTCTTCAGATCCGTTTTCGGAAAGCGCTGCTGCGACGAATTTTCCGTCCAGCGACGGCACATAAAAATCCACCGCGGTCGAGCCTTTGGTGCTCGACGCGTTGGGATCGAAAATGACCTTGGCGCCAGCAGGATCGTCCGCCGAAGGCAAGGCGACCAGCATAGGCTGCTGTTGCGGCGGCTGGTATTTCATGGCGAACAGAGTGCCGCCGCGGAATTGCAGATCGTAGTAGGCGGCGGAGCTGGCACTGAGCGCCTCTTTGAGCATTTGCCGGATGGCAGGCCGCGACGGCAAATGGTCGAGATACTCGCGGCTGCGCGCATTCTGCGGCGGCGCTCCACTGCTTGACTTCGGGATCGTCCCAATTTTCCAGCCAGCGGTAGTCGTCGGTGATTTTGACGCCCTGATATTCGTCGGCGACGGGACGCTTGGGCGTCGCCGGTGGCGCGGGAATAGACGGGCCTTGGGCCAGGGCGATGAGGGTGATCAGAAAGAAAGCGATTGCGACGCGGAAAGGAGAGGTGAATTTCATAGGAGGGCCTTTCAGTTTATTCGTGCAGGCACACCAATGGTAGATTTTCCGGTTGATCCTTCGAACGATGTACATTCTTGTACTCACTAACGACTTTACTTTGGCCGGGTGATCGCACCTTCGGATGCTGATGACACCAGCGCCGCATACTTCCCGAACACGCCGGTCGGATAGCGCGGCTGCGGAGGTTTCCACTGGGCCAAACGCTGGCGCAACGCGGTGTCGCTGACTTCGACTTCCAGAATGCGCTGATTGACGTCGAAGTGGATCGTGTCGCCTTCGTGCACGGCGGCGATAGGTCCACCCAACGCGGCTTCGGGCGAAACGTGTCCCGCCATCAGACCGCGGGTGGCGCCGCTGAAGCGTCCGTCCGTCAACAAAGCTACCGATCCGCCCAGGCCTTCGCCGACAATCGCTGCGGTGACGCTTAACATTTCGCGCATCCCGGGGCCGCCCTTCGGTCCTTCGTAGCGGATCACCACTACATCGCCGGCCTTGATGCGCTTTTCGGTGACGGCCGTCATGGCGTCTTCTTCCGATTCGAAAACCCGTGCCGGTCCGCGATGGCTCAGGCGCTCGTGGCCGCTGATTTTGGCGACGCAGCCCTCGGGCGCGAGATTGCCGCGCAAAATCACCAGGCCTCCCGTCTTCTTCAGCGGCTTGTCGAGCGGCGCAATCACTTCCTGATCCGGCGTCTCGACGGCGCTTCCGGCCTCGGCGCCCAGAGTCTTGCCGGTAACCGTCATCGCGCTTTCGTGGAGATGCTTCCCCTGCAATAGACGATGCGCCAGCAGGCGTATCCCTCCGGCGCGGTGCATATCGGAGGCTACAAAACGGCCAGAAGGTTTCAGGTCCGCCAGCAGTGGAGTGCGCTCGCTGACTTTCTGGAAATCGTCAATGTGCAGTGGCACGCCGGCCTCGCGCGCGATAGCCAGCAGGTGAAGAACCGCGTTGGTCGAGCCCCCGCTCGCAGCCACGCCCTGCGATCGCATTCTCGAACGCAGGCCGCGTCAGAATGTCTCTGGGTTTGACGCCTCGGTTCAGCAGGTCCATCACCACGGCGCCGCAGTCGTAGGCGACCTGGTCTTTCTTGGGGTCCATGGCGGGAACGCTGTTGAAGCCCATGGGAGAAAGTCCGATCATCTCCATCACGGTGGACATGGTGTTGGCGGTGTACTGGCCGCCGCACGCGCCCGCGCCGGGACAGGCGACATTTTCCAGTTCGAGCAAATCCGCGTCGCTCATCTTTCCGGCGGCATTGGCGCCGACTGCTTCGAATACATCCTGAATGGTGACGTCCTTGCCTTTGTAATTTCCGGGCGCGATGGTGCCACCGTAGAGCACCAGACCGGGAATATTCAACCGGGCCAGTGCCATCGCACCGGCAGGAATGGTCTTGTCGCAGCCGACGACGCAGACCACGGCGTCAAATAACTGTCCGCGGCACACCAGTTCAATCGAATCGGCGATCACTTCGCGGCTGACCAGCGAAGCGCGCATGCCTTCGGTGCCCATGGTTTCGCCGTCGATGATGGCGATGGTATTGAATTCCATGGGCGTGCCGCCGGCAGCGCGAATGCCTTCTTTCATCTTGGCCGAGAGCCGGCGCAGGTGAAAGTTGCAGGGCATGGTTTCGATCCAGGTGTTGGCCACGCCGATGATGGGCCGGGCCAGATCGGCGTCAGTGAAGCCGATCGATTTGAAATAGGAGCGGGCCGGCGCCCGGTCGCGTCCGTCAGTGATGCCACGACTGCGGTGTTTGAGGTCCATGGGAGAAAGATTATGACAGAGAAGGGTTCATCTTAGGAACCTGCACGGCGGCGATTGGCATTCTGATTTCAGCTGTATATGCTCTTGACGGCTGTCATCCCGAGCGAAGCTGGCACGCAGTCGAAGGATGCCTATAAGCCTGACGACCGTAGGTGCCAGGGATCCGAGAGCGAGAAGAGTGCAGAGGGTAGGGTCCTTCGACTCCGCGGGTCCGTTTCCGGCGAACGAACCGCTGCGCTCAGGATGACAAGGGGATACGAGATGAAAGAAGAATTTTTCCAGCTTGATCAGTTAGAGCAACAGCGGGCGCAGGCCGGGAAGTCGTACCTGGAGTTTCTGCGCGTCCCCGCGATGAGTGCCGGAGTGTATACATTGCCAGCCGGCGGCACCGATCCGCAGAAGCCCCACAAAGAAGATGAGATGTACTACGTGGTGCGCGGCCGGTCGCGTATGCGCGTGGGCACTGAGGACCGGGCCATCGGCCCAGGGAAGTGTGATCTTTGTAGCGGCGGAAGTGGAACATCGCTTCTACGACATCGCCGAAGAGCTTATGGTGTTGGTTTTCTTTGCGCCGGCGGAAACCTAGCGGCGGGTAAAATCCGGAGCCTACGATGCCACGCTTTCCTTTCCAGGAATCCAGTAAATTTCTTCCTTCAGGACTTCCTTGGTGAAGCCGATGCGCTGCAGCATTCCCTTGCCGTGCTCGATCATCTGGGGATGTCCGCACAGGTAGCCGACCGAGTTGGCGCCGTTAAGACCCCACAGTGTCGGCATATTTGCGGATCAAATCATCCACCCGGCCGATTTCGCCCGTCCATTTCTGTCGTCCCAGGGACGGCTGACCGTCGGCACATACTTCAGCCACGGCACTTCGTCGGCAAACTTTCGCAGTTCGTCGAGGTAGCCGAATTCCCAGGATCGGCTGGCGCCATTGAGCAGAAACAATTTTTGCTCGCCCGCAAACCTGCCTTCTTTCCAGTCTTTGTGAAGCGTACGGATGTAGCTGACGAAGGGAGCGATGCCAGTAACGGTCGAAACCAGCAGGTGATTGGTGCGTCCGCTCTTGGTGTCGAGGGTGAAGCGTCCCTTGGGAACTTTGCGCATCAGCATCTCGTCGCCGACTTGCAGCTTGTAGAGTTCCGGCGTCAGTTCGCCGTGGGGGACCAGTTCGAAGAAGAATTCGATTTCACTTTCGTACGGGGAAGAGACGATGGAATAAGGACGCTCGGAACGCTTCTCCGCACGCTGCACGCCCAAGGTGGCGTACTGGCCGGGAGCGAATTTGAATTCGCCGTTAGGCTGGACGCGGATCATCCACAGGTCAGCCGCGAAATCCCGGCGCTGCGTGACTCTGGCGTGGAAAAACTTGTCGTCGGCAGTGCTCATTACGGCCGCCCCTCAGAATCTGCAAGGCTATAAGGTGCCTGAGTGGGCGCAGGGATGGCAAGTCGGAACTGCTCCCCGCAGTTTACTGATTCAGGACAGCCAGTTGTTCCAGAGACCGCGCATCTCTAATTCAGCCATCGCATCATCCGACTCAGGGTGCCGGAAGATTAACAGACAATATTATTTGCACGCAGGGTGCGAAGGTCACACGGTCTGGGTTTGGCTTCCAGTTTGAGCCAGTGTGTCAGCAATCAGACTGCAGCGATGGCGGAGTCTTTGCAATGAAACCTGGATGCTCTCCGCGGCCGCGGTGTTGCCCGACTCCCGCGCCTCCACGATGACCCGGGAGGCGCTTTCCGACAGGCCAGTTGCCAGCTCCAGAAGCGTCACCAGCGAGTCGGCGTGCAGCTTCCACAATGACGGCGAGTTTTCCGCCCGTTTGAGTTCTTCCAGTTCCGTGGTCATGCGAGCGACCACGGCCACGATGCGCAGGAGCGCGCGGGCCACGCTGCCGCGAGGAGTTTTTTCCTCGAGATATTCCGCGCTGCATGCGTCCGCCTCGGCCGGGGTCAGAGTCAGGTTGAAGAAACGCATGGGGACAACCTGGCGGAATTTCGGGTCGGCAACGCGCACGAATATCCGGATGGATTCTTCGACCTGGCGGATCTTGGTTTCTTCGGTGGAAATCTGCTGAGGCGTGACGGCTGACCGCATCGCCTGCACATCAACCGCACGCCGCTGGGGACGCGCGGGAGACGCATTGACCGATCGCCGGCCTCTTGGCGGGCGCCGGAGTTGGAAGCGAGGCAAGAGTATGACGTCCGGCGAATCGGTGGACGCCGCTCCAGGGCCTGCTTCAGTTTGGAGACGCGGCGAAACTTGTCCAGGGCGGTGCTGTAGTCGATTTTCAGCAGTTCGCTTTCTTCCAGAGCGGCGACGTGTTCGACGGTGACGTCCACGCCTTCCACGTTGCCCAGAATGCTGCCACCCTGCTCCTGCAGGGCTAAAGCGAACTCTCTTATTTCAGCGGCTGCGGCGTGAAAGAACTCGTCAAACTTTGCACCGAAGGCCGCGTTGTAGGGCGCGATGGTGGCCAGCACTCCAGGATGATAGAAAGACGAATCCAGCGCCTGTTTGAGTTCGCGGACCCGGGTAATGATTTCCGACTCGAGCAGCGCGTTCAGGTCGCGGCAGTTCTGGGCTTCCTCCTGCAGCGGATCGAAACGCCGCAGCAGTTGCACGTGCTCCTCGGAAAGAAAGGGCACATCGTTGTCGGCAAGAATTTCGATCAGGGCAATTTCGAAGGGCGAAAGCGGAAGCGAGCCGTCGAGCCCAAAGCCGCGACGCTCCCATTGTCCCGGCACCCGCGGGTGGCGGTAAAGAAATGTCGCGACCAGGTCGGTCTTGTCGCGGTTTACGTCGCTGGTGTCTTTCTTGCGAGTGAAATAGCGCAGGACCGCTTCGGCGATTTCAGGGTCTGTCTCGGTAGTGAACGCACGGCGCAGCATGGCCGGCGTGATGGCCTGGTCGAGCAGACGCAACCAGCGGCGCATGCGGTCGAGCGTGGCGTGGACCTCGCCATCACCTTCCTGCAGCGAAATGGCCTCGAGGCCGGCCGGAACCGGAATTTCGCCTCCAATGGAATCCTGCAGGAGCTTCTCATAGAAGCCCTGCACCGTGGCCAGGATGGCCAACTCCCATTTGGGATCCTCTACCACACTGTCACTCCCGCTGATCTGAGCCTGCGGAATGCTGTGAACACAGGTTTGAATTAGTAAAACCTAAGGCGGGCTCAGGGCACAATCGTTTTCCCGAAGGAGTGGCACTAAAGTCACAATGGGGGGAGCGGGAGTGAATGTCAGATTGTTGCTCCCAGATTTAAGATTTGCCCTCGATTCAGCTATGGAAATCTTCAGTCTAAAGTCTGCAATCGATCTTTCTCTACTTCTTCAGGTCTTTCAGGATTTCGCGGGCCGCGTTGGCGCCCGAGCCGCCGGTCAACCCTGCGCCGGGATGGGTGCCGGAACCGCATAGGTAAAGATTCTGGATCGGAGTGCGGTAGCGCGACCAATCCAGTAGCGGTCGCATGGTGAAGAACTGGTCCAGAGACAGTTCGCCGTGGAAGATGTGCCCACCCGTAAGCCCGTAGGTTTCTTCCAGGTCCTGAGGAGTGATGATCTGGTGGGTCAAGATCAGCTCCGGCAGGTTGGGAGCATATTGCGCCAGCGTCTTGACTACCGTGTCGCCCAACGGTACCCGCTGTTTTTCCCAGTCGCTGCCCTTCAGCTTGTAGGGAGCGTATTGCATGTAGATCGACATCACATGCTTGCCCTCGGGCGCGAGGCTGGGATCGGTGAGCGACGGGATCGCTACTTCGAGATATGGCTGTTTCGAAAAATTGCCGTACTTGGATTCGTCGAAGGCGCGTTCCAGATAGTCAATCTCCGGACCGATGTGAATGCGGCTGCTCAGCGCGCGATCGTGATTTTCGCCTTCGAGCGCGGTGAACCTGGGAAGTCCGGAGAGCGCAAGGTTTACTTTGGCGACCGTGCCGGGCATGCGATAGTGCTGCAACTTCATCACAAAATCCGGTGAGAGTTGTGCTGGGTCCACGAGTTTGAGCAGTGTGCGTTTGGGATCGGCATTCGAGATGACCGCCCTGGCTGTAATCTCTTCGCCATTCGAGAGCACGACACCGCTGGCGATGCCGTCCTTGACGCGAACTTCGATGACTTCCGCGCCGCTGCGTATTTCCGCTCCGGCCTGCTGTGCAGCCGCGGCCATGGCTTGGGTGACGGCGCCCATGCCTCCGGTGGCGAACCATGAAGTACCGGCCGCCTGCTCGTCGCCCGCTGCGCGAATTAGCAGGACGAGACTGCTGCCCGCGGACCAGGGACCTAGGAAGGTTCCGAAAATTCCGCGCGCGGCGATGGTGGCGCGGAGCAGTTCGGTCTCGAAATATTCCGCTACCAGGTCGGCGACCGCCATTGGTCCCCAACGCAGCAGGCGGTACATATCGCTGCGGCCCAGTTTGCGGACGGCGCGCCCGGTGTTGAGCATGCCCCAGAGATCGCCTGAACTGGGATTGTCGATGTCAGGCGGAGCCAGAGTAAGCGCCTTGCCGATCACCCGGCCCATCTTGGCCAGCGACGACTGGAACTGGGGATACTTCGTCGCATCCTTCTCGGAGAACTTCGCGATCTCCTGCGCGGCCCTTTCGGCGTCCTTGTAGAGAACGAGAGCGCGGCCGTCGGGAGAAAGCGAAGTCACCGCGACCTCGGTCGAAATCATGTTGAGGCCGTGTTTCTCCAACTGCATGTCGCGAACGATATCGGGCCGCAGCGGGCCGGCGGAATGCGCGAGCGTTGAGCAACGGAAGCCGGGATGAATTTCTTCGGTGATGGCAGCGCCACCCGGCTGGGCGCGGCGCTCCAGCACCAGCGGCTTGTATCCAGCCTTGGCCAGGTAGAAGGCGGTGACCAGCCCATTGTGGCCGCCACCGATGATCACGACGTCGCGGTTCTTTGTTTCGGGCACCTAGGCTGCCCCCTTGAAGTCTTTTAGGATCTCGAGAGCCGCCAGCCTGCCGGGGCCGCCCATGATGCCGCCGCCGGGATGCGTGGCCGATCCGCACATGTACAGGTTCTTGATCGGAGTGCGGAATTGCGCCCAACCCGGCACCGGTCGCAGGAAGAAAAGCTGCTCCAGAGAAAGTTCACCCTGGAAAATATTGCCTTCGCTCAGCCCGAACTCGCGTTCCAGGTCGAGCGGCGTGACCACCTGGCGATGGAGAATGATGTCCTTGATGTTGGGAGCGTACTCGGCGATGGTGTTGATCACGTTGTCGCCGAACGCTTCCTTCTGATCGTCCCAGTTGAGGCCCGGCCGCAGCTTATAGGGCGCGTACTGCACGAAGCACGACATGATGTGCTTTCCCGGCGGCGCGACCGATGGATCGGTCAGCGTGGGAATCACCATGTCAATGTAAGGCCGGCGGGAAAAGTTCCCGTACTTGGCGTCATCGTAAGCACGCTCCATGTATTCGACGCTGGGAGAAATGGAAATCGCCCCGCGCAGATGTGCTCCCGGCCCGGGTATGGCCTTGAAGTTCGGCAGCGCATCGAGCGCCAGATTCACCTTGCCGGAAGAGCCGCGATATTTGTAGCGATTCACGTCTTCCAGAAATTCCGCCGGCAGTGTACCGGCCTCGAGAAATTTCGTGAAGGTCAGCCGGGGATCGACGCTCGACGAGATGATGTCGGCATAGATCTCGTCGCCACCGGCGAGGACCACGCCTTTGGCCTTGCCGTGCTTCACAATAATCTGCGCGATCGCGGCCTTGGTGCGGATTTCCGCGCCAGCTTCGCGGGCTGCGCCAGCGATGGCATTCGAAATCGCTCCGGTACCGCCGCGGGCAAATCCCCACGAGCGAAATGCGCCGTCAATTTCCCCCATATAGTGATGCAGCAGAACGTATGCCGTTCCCGGTGAACGGACGCCGAGGAAGGTGCCGATAATGCCCGAAGCAGACATGGTCGCCTTGAGCACATCGGTTTCAAACCATTGGTCCAGGAAGTCGATGGCGCTCATGGTCATCAACTGCACCTGGTTATATTTGTCCCCGCTGGTCATGCCCTGAAAGCGGCGGCCGATGAACAGCAGTTTCATCAATTCTTTCGGATTCAGCGTGGCTGGATCCGGCGGCACCATGCTCAAGATCGGCTTCACGAAGCGGCACATGGCCTGCATCGCCTTGCCGAATTCGTCGTAGGCTTCCGCGTCAACTTTCGAGTGCCGCGCGATCTCGCGATGAGTCTTACCGTGATCGTTGACCCGCCACAGATAGTCACCGCTCGGCATGGGGGTGAAAGTGCCGTCAAGCGGCAGGATTTCCAGGCCATGACGGGGAAGGTCGAGATCGCGAATGATCTCCGGACGCAGCAGCGAGACCACGTAGGAGCACACCGAGAACTTGAATCCGGGAAAAACTTCTTCGGTGACGGCCGCGCCACCGAGCACGTGGCGACGTTCCAGTACCAGAACTTTTTTCCCGGCGCGGGCCAGATAGGCGGCGGTGGTGAGGCCGTTGTGACCTCCTCCGATGATGATTGCGTCGTATTTCGAGTTGCCGTTGGCAGCAGCCATATCAACCTTTAGCGCCGGGCGCTGAACTCAAGTCGCAGGGATTCTAACAGGAATGATTGGGAAGCTGACGCAGGAGCGATCAGGAATTCCCGTCTGCGGAAAACTTCAGGAAGGAAGTCAGAGCCCGCTTTTGAGGACGGCCCAGCTCAACATCGCGTTGGAGGATGAACGCATGATCGTTCTGGAAAAAGACAAAGTTGATTGTATCGGGAAGGGGAATTTTTGTCTGTAGAAATTGTTCCGGACTGACTGAGAGTCAGACGCAAACTATTTCATCAATTGCTGGGAACGATCAAGACTGCATATAATCCAGCACGAGCACGTTTCCTCACGGAGATCGAAGGAGCTGCCTTTTGCCAGTCGGAACCGCATTTCACGAGAGAACCTTTCCCCTTTGCCAAAGCCTCAACTACCGCGAGTGGTCGGGGTACTACGCCGTCAGCGTATATGAAGTGCATCACGAGCACGAGTACAACGCCATCCGCAACGCAGCCGCGCTGATTGACATCTCGCCGCTCTACAAGTATCTGATCACGGGCAAGGATGCCACCAAGCTGGTGAACCGCATCATCACACGCGATATCACCAAGGTGAGAGTGGGTCAGGTGATTTATTGTTGCTGGTGCGACGAGCAGGGCAAAGTCATCGACGACGGCACCATTACGCGCCTCGAAGATAATAAGTATCGCTGGACCGCTGCCGATCCCAGCCTGCGCTGGTTCCGGCAGAACGGCTTGAACATGGACGTCCAGATCGAAGATATTTCCGAGCAACTTGCCGCCCTGGCACTCCAGGGGCCAACCTCAGGTAAGCTGCTCAAGGCGGTCGCGGAAGCTGCGGACATCGCCAATCTCAAATACTTCCGCATGACCCGGGGCAAAATCGGCAACGTTTATGTCGACATCTCGCGCACCGGATACACCGGCGACCTCGGCTACGAAATCTGGGTGCCCTGGTACGACGCGGTGAAAGTCTGGGATGCGGTCATGGAGAAGGGCAGGCAGTTCGACATCCACGCCGCCGGAATGCTGGCGCTGGACGTGGCCCGGGTCGAGGCCGGCCTGCTGCTGATCGAAGTGGATTACACCAGCGCCAAGAAGGCGTTGATTGAGTCGCAGAAATATTCTCCCTACGAACTGGGCTTCAGCAAGATGGTCCATCTGGAGAAGGAGAATTTCATCGGCAAAGCTGCTCTGGCACAGCAGCAGAAGCAGGGCGTGCCGCGGCAGTTCGTGGGACTGGAAATCGATTGGCCCGAAGTGGAGGCGCGCTACGAGGAATTCGGGCTCACGCCAGCGGCTCCCAGCCAGGCTTCACGCGTGGCTGTGCCTCTTTATCTGGGAGACAAGCAAGTGGGCAAAGCTACAACCACTACATGGTCGCCGGTGCTGAAGAAGATGATCGCGCTTGCGAGTGTAGACACGGCCCACTCGCAAATCGGCACCAAGCTGCAAATGGAAATAACCATTGAAGCCATGCGCCAGCAGGTGACGGCGCAGATTGTGAAGATGCCGTTCTTCAATCCGGAGAGAAAGACGGCCACGCCGGTTTGAACGAGGTTGTGTGGGGATGGGTCGGAGCTTGCCCTGAGCGAAGTCGAGGGACCCGTCCAGGTCGAGCGAAGCTCGACAGGGGATTGGGTTGCCACCGACAAAACTAGCCGAGCTTGGCTCGGCCTGACCGGTGCGGAGACCCCGCCCCACAAGGCTTATCTTAGTGCCCGCTTTTTTCCTGCCCAGTAAATCCAGGCGCCAATCAGCACCAACAAGCCCGACAATCCTACGACCTTGATCACTGCTAGCAGCTTGTTGGGTTCATCCGGCTGCGGGATTAACGACAATCCGATCGTGAAGGTGGTGGTAGCGAAGCCGACGATGGCAACCAATCTGGCCACCGGCTTCCCGCCGGGAACGCGGATCACGTCGGGCCCAACTGGTTCCCTCTGCAGCTTGAACATCGCAGCAAATAAGTACAGGTACGGAATGAAGTACGTGATCACGCCCATGCTGACCAGCACGTCGTAGGCGCCCTTGATGCTGGTGCCGACCTGTCCCAGAAAGATGAACAGTGCGCCGAAGACGAACTGGGTCAGCAGGCCGACCCACGGCGTCTTCCATCGGGGATGGAGTGCGCCGAAGACCGGGGGCAGATAGCGATCGATTCCAGCCACAAACGGCAAGCGGGCGCCCGCAGCCAAGATAGGCGCCGGCCGCACCCACATTGCTGAGCATGATGAGCAGCGCCGCGAACGGGATAATCCCTTCGAAGCCGACGCGCTCCGCGGTCTTTGAGATGGCCTGCATCAGTCCCCGCAAATTGCCGACTTCCGAGGCGGGTAGCGCCACCAGCACGCTGATCGTGCCCACGATGTAGCAAAACGTGACCGTCACTCCGGCCATCAAGAGCGCGCGTGGAATGGCGCGGCGGGCGTTCTTAATCTCTCCGCCCATGATCGAAGCAGTCTCGCAACCGGCGAAGGCGTAGGTCAGCACCGACCAGAAAATCATGTCCTTGATCTGGAAGCCGGGTGTCATGGAATGCATCGTGAACGAAGTTGCCGCTCCGTAGCGATGCCACGCAACCGCCCCCATTGCCACCACGATCCCTACCGGGATCCACATGGCGAGTGCGCCCATGTTGTGCAGCCACGTGCCCACGTTGAGGCCGACAATGTTCAACAGCGTGGCCAGCGTGAGCGCGACCAGCGAGAACACGATGTAGTACGACGTGTTGTCGGAGAAACGGCCCCAGTCGTGGCGAATGTAAAGGGCGTTGCTGGCGGCGAAGTAAAGCACGGCAGGGAAGTAGGGCAGGTTGCACGCCCAATAGGTCCAGGCGGTAATGAATCCGGCAAAATCTCCGAACCCCCGCTTCGCCCAGACGTAAATTCCTCCTTCCTCGGGATAACGCGAGGAAAGCTCTATGACCGAGAGCGCAAGCGGAGAGTAGAAGAAAAGAAAGGCGCCGATCCAGATGATGACCGAGCTGGGGCCGGCCGCCGCGGCAGTGGCGATCCAGCGCAAGCTGACGCCGGTGACCACATAAAACAGCACCAGATCGCGGAAGCCCATGACCGCGTTGGGCTGATTGGGACTCTCGGTTTTGGCGGCAGGTGTGGACATCACCTTATTGCTGAGTGCTTGGGAGTGCGATCAAAACACTGAGAACACGGAGGGACGGAGAGGCTACCCGTCACATAGTTGCCCGCCGGCTGTTGCGTTTCCAGTACAAATATCCCGGCACACCAATCAGCATGATCGCTGTGCCCCAGAAGGCTTCGGTCGGCCGGGTATAAATCGTATTCAACGTCCACGCGGTTCCGACCAGTACATAGATGCCGGGCAGCCATGGATATCCCGCGCAACGATACGGACGCTCAATGTCGGGCCGCTTCCGGCGCAGGACAAACAGGCCGATCACGGTCATGGTGTACGAAAGCACCATGCCGAACATCACGTATGTGTAGAGCTGGTCGTAGCGGCCGCTCACGGTAAGAATCGCGCCCCAGATTCCTTGCCCGATCAGACTGAATGCAGGCGTCCTCCACCTGGGATGGACCTCCGCCATTTTCTGGAAGAAGGCGCCGTCCCGCGCCATGGCGTAATAAACACGCGCGCCGCTCATGGTGCAGCTCGCCATGGCGCCGAAGCAGGAAACCGCGATCAGTGCTGAGAGCCACAGCGCCGCCGCGGGAGAAAAAAGAGCGGTGGCCGCAGCGTGTGCGATGGTCTCGTGTTTGGCGATCTCATCCAGCGGCAGCGCGTAGATGTAGGTCATGTTCATGGCGATGTAAATGGCGCCGACCACGAGTACGCCCAGAACCATAGCCAGCGGCACATTGCGGCGCGGCTGTTTCACTTCGCCTGCGACCCACGTGATGTAGACCCAGCCGTCGTAGGCCCAGAAGACTGCGATCAAAGCCACGCCGAAGGCGGAGACGAGTTGTCCGGCGCTCAATCCCAGGGAGAGGCTTTGTCCGGGTGCCGGAGAGAAGTGATGCCAGTCGCCCTTGCCAATTGCGAAGCCTAAAACTACAAAGGCGCCCATGGCGGCGAACTTGGCCCAGGTGGCGAGATTTTGCAAGATCGTGCCCCAACGCAGTCCGACCACGTTGATCCAGGTAACGGCGACGATAGAAATCAGTGCGAATACATGAGCGCGTGTAAGCACGATGCCTGCGGCCGAGAGGACGACGTGCTCCTGCGAAATAAAGGGAACGATTCCGCCCAGATAAGCCGCCGACGCCACCGAGAGTGCGGCAATGGTGCCGCCGTTGGCCACGCTGAACAGCATCCAGCCGTAGAGAAATGCGGGCAGATCACCGTATGCCTCACGCAGGTAAACGTATTGTCCCCCGGAGTCGGGAAACATTGAACCCAGCTCGGCGAAGGCGACGCAGGCGCACAGGGAGATCACGCCGCCCAGCACCCAGACGAGGAGAAACAGCAACGGGTGCGGCAGGGGCCCGGCAATATCTTTTGCGGTCAGGAAAATCGAAGAGCCGATGATGCCGCCCGCCAGCAGCAGTACTGAGTCCAACAACGACAGGCCGCGAACCAGGGTGGGCTGGGCTTCTGAGGATTTGACAGCGGCCGAGGGAGAGGCGATGGAGGGTTCCATTATTTATCCCATCCCCAGCTCGTCGGGAGATTCGAGCGGAGTTCCACAGCGACGGCAGATCACGGCGGAGCAGTCGCCACAAGTCAGCGGATCGGAGACTTCCTGACTGCACTGTGGGCAGTAGAGTGGCTCGGGGTCACGCTCCGGCTGCGGGGTTGAGCTCATGAGGACGGCAAATGTAGCATATCCTTCGGGTACCCGCAGTCTCTAGTTTCTAGTTTCCGCTTTCTAGTTCTCTTGGTTTTGAAACCGGAAACCAGAAAATAGAGACTACGGACACGAAGGAGAGCCATCTGCCTGACAAACCTCCCACTCCGGATGAGAAGCTGCAACTGGAATTCAATCGCTGGGCGCTGGCCGGTGAAGGCGAGAAGATGGAGAACCATCATCTCGACATCACTGAGAAAACCTTGCGTCTGATGGATCTTCGTCCCGGCGAGCGTGTGCTCGATCTCGGTTGCGGCTCTGGGTGGGCCACCCGGCTGCTCTCGCGACTGGTGGGCGACGGACCCGAGGGCTTTGGCCAGGTTGTAGGTCTCGATGTTTCCGACGAAATGGTTCGGCAGGCTCGCGCGGCTTCCAAAGACTTCGAAAATATCTTGTACGTGTGGGGATCGGCGCAGCAGATTCCGTGGGAAGAGAACTTTTTCGACAAGGTACTGTCGGTGGAATCGTTTTACTACTACGTCGACCAGGACCGGGCGCTGTCCGAACTTTTTCGCGTCATGGCGCCTCACGGGCGCTTATTCATATTGATCAATTTGTACCGCGACAATCCTTACTCGGTGCAATGGGTGGATAAGCTGAAAGTGCCGGTGCATGTTCGCTCCGAGGCCGAGTATGTCGAGCTCTTACAGAAGCATGCTTTCGAGAAAGTCGTGGCCCGTCGCATTCCGGACGATACGCCCACGCCGGATGACTATCAGACTAAATCCTTCAACAGCCTCGACGATTTGCGTGCTTTCAAGAAAATGGGAGCGCTACTGCTGATGGCGTCGAAGCCGGACCTGCGAACCCCGGCGCAGGGTTACACGATCTACTAAAGTCGGGTGATGCGATGTGTGGGTGGGTGGCGGGTGCGCTCGCCCGCCGCCTAATGAATTTGCCACTCACAAGCTCGATTCAAATGGGTTTGTAGAACCACCGCCGCACTGCAGATTCTCGTCCCAACTTCAGCCTCAAAAGCGGGCGAGGGCGCCCGCCCCACTCGGGACTTACTTCACCAACCGGTTGTATTTTTTTAGCACCTCGCGCAGGCGGTCATGGGGCAGGCCGATGACCTCGAAGTCGTTAATGCCCTTCATCGTTTTGGCCGCGACCATGGCGTTGACGATTGCTTCTTCCGTGGCCTGCACTGTAGCCAGAAAGATGGGGTTCAGGCGCTGGTTGGGAAGCATGGTGAGCTGGCGCACGCCTTTCGATCCGGCAGCGCCGGGGTTTGCGGTTGAGAAGGCGATGAAAATGTCTCCCGAGCCGTCGGAGGCGAAACTTCCATCCCTCCCAAGTCCCAGCGATACTCGTCGGGCCACGCGCTTCAATTGGGTTGGAATCAAGGGCGCATCGGTAGCCACTACCACAATGATGGATCCCAATTCGTCATCGCGGACAATATGATCGCCAATCTCGCGGCCCACCGGTACTCCCGCAATGCGCAGCTGGCTGCGAAGTCCGTAGTTGCACTGGACGAGGACTCCGACCGTGTACCCTCCGTACCTGGGATCGAGCACACGCGAGGACGTCCCGATTCCACCCTTGAACTCGTTGCAGATCATACCAGTACCGCCGCCCACGCTGCCCTCTTCCACCGGGCCGCCCTTGGCGGTATTGAGAGCATGAAAAGCGTCTTCAGGCTTTACGTGAAATCCGTTCATGTCATTCAGGTCGTCATCCGAGGTCTCTGCCACGACGGGCAGCGACCACGAATAGCCCTGATCGTCCGGCGGAGCGCGCTTGACTCGCCATGCGATGACCGCATCGCGCACCACGCCCACGCTGTGGGTATTGGTGATCATCACCGGGCCTTCCAGAAAGCCGGAATCTTCCAGCCACGTGGTTCCGGTCATCTCCCCGTTGCCGTTGAGCGTGAACCAGCCCGCGAATACCGCGTCCAAAGAATTCTTGCCGCGGGGAAGAACGGCGGTCACGCCAGTGCGCACCGGGCCAACGCCGACTTTCAGGGCGCCGCTGCCCGAAATAAGCGTGGTGTGGCCAACCTCGACACCTTTTACGTCGGTGATGGCGTTGAACGGGCCGGGAGTGCCGTCGAAGGGGACGCCCAGGTCTCGGGCGCGCGGTTCAATCTGGGCCGTGGCAGTCGCGAGAAGCAGTGAAAAAACCAGGGCAGGGAGCAATGCTCTGCCTGCTTTCAGCATCAAAGTCCTCCGTGGTAAGTTTGGCAGTATAAGGTATCTCAAGTTCGGTATCCCAAGTTTGATCTGGGCATAGAATTCCGTGAGCCGGAGGGTGGAATGGAAAACTGGAAGGTGGCGCTTGTAAGCGGTGCGGCAGGTGTGGGCACGGCGATGTTTCTGAAGAAAAAGTGGACGGCGGGCGTGATTCTGGCCGGTGTGGGGATTGCCGCGATTGCGTCGGAGTATCCCGAAAAATTTGCCGAAGTGCGCGATCGGATCCCCGATTTCATCGAGCGCGGCAACAATTTTCTTGCGGTCGCGACCCGGGTGGGGGATCGGTTGGCGGATGCGGCAGAGAGTCGCGGTACCTGGTACGAGTCGTTGTTGAGCAGCTGATTTCGTGGCGGCGAAGGGACCGAGGGCGGGACGCCCTCGGGACAGCCGGAGGGACGCGGCGCTACTCGATACCCAGAGTTTTGCGGGCGTCGGGGCTGAGCCGCTCCGGGGTCCAGGGCGGAGTCCAGACCACGTTCACCGTGGCGTTGCGCACACCGGGCATCTGTTCCACGCGGGCCTTGACCTGCTCTCCGATTTGGACGTGCGAGGGACAGCCCTGAGCGGTCAGGGTCATCTCCACGGTAACGTCCTGTTTCTCCTCGGGCGCGGGATCAAAACGGACGCCGTAGATCAGCCCCAGATCTACGATGTTGACCGGAATTTCCGGGTCGTAACACTGCTTCAAGGCGCTTAAAACTTCGTCCTCGGTGAGAGTAGCCATGGGTTCTCCTCAGATCGGGCACTCCGTGGGCGGAGTGGAGCGTTCGCATGGGTAGTTTACACGCCCAACTGGTGTTGGTGTTCAGGTAGGGCCCCTATGACTTCCGAAGCCAAACAGAAAATCCAGTTGGTACTGGGGATCGCGATCGCGGTGGCCGCGATTCGGGCCGGGTATGTCGTATACGAACGGCACGCGGAGCGAGCTACGCAGGAGAGTAAGCAGGCGCCGCCGTTGAATCCTGATTATTATGTCGTTCCTAAGAAGCTCTATCCCTACGATCTGAAGTCGGCGAAACAGCTGACCCAGCAACCGGTGTGGGTCAAGGAAGGCTACCGCTTTACCTACTACCCCTACGATCGCGCCAGCCGCCACACTGATTTTTCTCACGAGGCTGGCCTGCTGCTGCCAATCCAAAAGCTAGAGATCAAAGATGTGGTGGCCGACACCTCGCCTCACTCGCAACAACAGCAGGTGATGGCGGTATTCGAACAACAAGGCAAAGCGTACGCCGTCCCCATCGGAGCGAAGAGCAGCGACAGTTACCAGATCTACTCCGACGAAATGTTTTTCGTCCAGGACCCGCGCGAGTTGTACAAGCACTGGCCGGCGGATGTTTGGGAATCCATCGAGCACCATCAAATCAAGCCTGGGATGAATGAATTTCAGGCGTACTTTGCGATTGGGATGGGTGTGCCGGAGCGTTCCAGCGATCCCGCGGTGAAGACGGTGCACTATCCCAACGGCGGCAAGCCTGTGACCATTACGTTTCGGGATGGCAAGGCGGCGGAGATTACGGGTGGGTAGCCCGGGGATTTCAGATTTCAGATTGAAGATTTTCCCGGTCTGCGGCAGCTAGTTCCGCAATCTGCGATCTGAAATCTTCAATCTGAAATCTTGAATTCTATTTCACTATCGGCGATTTCTCGGTTGCGGGGGCCTGGTCGTCGGCGTGGATCTGTCCATCTTCGTCGGCGTAGAAGGACCGGTGCTCGGCATCAAGTTGCTTGGGAGCGAGAGTGAGGTCGAAGCCGTCCTTGTTGGGGCGAAAGCCTACCGAATAGTCGCCTCGATCCGGATTCACCATGCGTTTGGTGAACGATCCGGTATGTACCAGGTCTGACAGCGAGGCGGCATACTTGTTGTTCTTCTTGTAGTAGACCTTCTGGGCTCGCAGCACGGTGCGCATGTAGCCCAGGGCTGCGGCTTCGGAGTTCGATTTCGCGGGATCGCCCTTGAACTTGGGCTGGTATGAAGTCTGGGCGGCGGCCGCCAGACTGAGCACGAGCACCATCGCTGGGGCCCACCGAATACGTCGTTTCACTGGTCTACCTCGTCGTTTACCCGTCGGGTTTTGGATGCTTGCCACGTTACCGGCGTAATCGTCATCCGACACTCGAATGTTCTCATCGCCCGCAAATGTAGTTATGCTGAACCCAGCTTCTAGATTTAGACAGGAAACCCTATCAAACAGGAAACCCTATGAAGGCTGCAACTGCCATGAAGGCTTCACCGGCAAAGAAACAGGTTATCCGCCTTGCGGTGGTGGAGAGCGATCCACTTCGTTTTGTTGGATTTCGCGCCCTGTTTGACTCGGAGACGGACTTCGAACTGATCGCCGCCTCGCTGCCCGACATCGGGAGCCTACCCAACATCGACCTGGTATTGCTGGGGAACCGCAACGGACAGAACCTGTTCGACTTGATGGCCAGCCTGAAAGCCAGCCGTCCTGACCTGCGCATCATTGTGACAGGTTCGGGCATGGACGAGGAGACCATCTTGAAGGCTATTGCTTCCGGGGCCAAGGGCTATGTGGACGAGGCCGCATCGCCAGCCGAGTTTGTGCAGGCCATCCGGATCGTGAACCAGGGATCGGTATGGGCGCCGCGGCGCGTGCTTTCCCTGTTCATCGAGCGCGTCAGTTCAGCCCCAGGCCGCATCTTTCCCGCGGGCCGCGTGACCTTTACCGACCGCGAAAAGGAAGTGCTGGAGATGCTGGTTGCGGGACGCTCCAACAAAGAAATCGGATCCGCTCTGGGGATCGAGGAACGCACCGTCAAGGCACACGTCGCCAAGTTGATGCGCAAGGTAGGCGTGCAGAACCGCATTGCGCTTTCGGTCCACGCCATCACGCATTCGCTGGTTGCGGCCAAATAAGCAGCCGGCGCCCTGAACCTGCGGGCGTTACTTTAGGACAATGACCTAGGTAATCTTGTCGGTTTACCGCACTCAACGCATACTCGCTTCACCTACCACAGAACCTGGGAGACGGGGTTGGAAGCGGAGATTTAGGGTCACCGCTGCTAGCCCCGATTTTTTTGCCTTGCCCAAGCCCTTTCCTATCACCCTTCGCTTCATTCTTAACAAAATCCGTTAGAATCAATGTCATTGAGTTTCAACCCAATCAAGCTCCGGAAAGTCAGGAAGAAATGAAAAAACTGCTGCTTCTGTGTGTAGTGCTATGTCTCACGGTTTCGACGTTTGCCAAGGATGAGGACGACGACCAGAATAAAGCTGAAGACCGGGTCAAAGCTGCCAGCACCGTGCTGGAAGAGATCGAATCCGCGCCTGACCAGGGCATTCCGGAAGAGGTGCTGGGATCGGCCCAATGCGTGGCCGTCGTGCCCACCATGCTAAAAGGCGGGTTCATCGTGGGCGCCCGTTTCGGACGCGGCGTTGCCAGTTGCCGCACCCCGAAAGGCTGGAGCGCTCCCGCATTCTTCAGCATCAAAGGCGGTAGCTTCGGTCTGCAGATCGGCGCCCAGGCAGTGGATCTGGTCATGCTTATCATGAATGACGATGGCATGAAGAATCTATTGAACAGTGAATTCAAACTGGGCGCAGATGCCAGCGTCGCCGCCGGGCCGGTGGGCCGTCATGCCGCCGCCGACACCGACTGGAAACTGAAGGCTCAGGTGCTCAGCTACTCGCGCGCTCGGGGCCTGTTCGCCGGGCTGGAATTGAGCGGCGCTGCTATCAGTCAGGACAAGGACGCAACCCGCCAGTTCTACGGACGCATGGTGCCTTTCCGGACTTCGCTCAAAGGGACGATTGATGCCCCGCCCAACGCGTATCCATTCCTGAATACGCTGGCCAAGTGGGCCAAGACGGCAGCCACCAAGTAAGCAAGCTCATGTAGGCGCGAGCGCCCGCGCTCGTGCTGCAGCGCCAGAGACGACGCAGCACGAGCGCGGGCGCTCGCGCCTACATTGACATCCCACTTGCCCCTTGCTACGGTCACCCAGTTTCCTCTAAATGCGTCAGCGACTCGAGTACGCGCTTGCGTGGCCGTTTATCACAACTCTGAGTCTGCTGCCTCGTCCGCTCTCCCGGGTGGCTGCGATTTCTCTGGCCTGGACGGTTTACCTGCTGCACCCTCGTCTGCGCCACGTCGGCATGCGCAATCTGGCGATGGCGCTGCCGGACAAGAAGCGGGGTGAGCACGCCCGCATCCTGCGAGGAGTATTCGCCTCGCTCGGGCGTCAGTTGGCTGAGGTTTGCCAGTTCCCCCGATACACCAAAGAAAATGTAAGCCGGGTGGTGGTCTATGACGGTTTCGAGAACTACGAACGGGCAGTCGCCCGAGGTAAAGGAGTGTTGTTTCTTACCGCTCACTTTGGCGGTTGGGAGCTTTCCGCTTTTGTTCATTCGCTGCACGGCCACCCCATGCACGTGGTGGTGCGGAATCTCGACAACGTTTATCTCAACCGGCTGATCGAGCGCTATCGCTCGATGCATGGCAACACCACGGTCAGTAAAGATAATTTTGTGCGCGGCCTTTTGGAGGCGATGAAGGCGGGTGAAGTCGTCGGTTTGCTCATGGACACCAACATGACTCCGCCGCAGGGAGTGTTCGTGAATTTTTTCGGTATTCCGGCGTGCACGGCCAGCGGCCTGGCCCGTATCGCCCTGCGCACCGATGCCGCGGTGGTTCCCGGCTTCACTATTTGGGACCCTGTCCTGCGAAAATATCGTCTGCGGTTTGATCCCGCCGTCAACCTGGTGCGCACCGGCGACGACGAAAAAGATGTCGTCACCAACACCCAGTTGTTTACGAAAATCACCGAGGACTACGTGCGCCGCTATCCCGACCAGTGGCTGTGGGTACATCGGCGATGGAAGACCCGGCCGCCGGGGGAGCCGGGGTTGTACTGAGAAAGCAACGTCTGGCTTCTGGCTCCTAGCTTCTAAACAGTCCAAGTTCTGAAAGCCAGGGGCAGGAGCTAGAAGCTAAAGGCGGTTTTTCAAAACCAATCGCTGCGATACGCGATCCACCAGCTGGCATACGCAACGGGGATGGTTGCGGCCAGAGCCCACCAGAGGGGCAGGATGAAATCTGCGACCAGCCCAAGGACAGTGAAGCTGATCCAGAAGATTTTTTTCTCCATCTCAGCTATTCTAAACTCGCTTCAGCTTCTCGCTTTCCGCCTGAACGTATACTAAAGATCATGGCCCTTTCACTCAGAACGGTTGCCGAATCCGTAAAAGGGCAAGTGGTGGGCGATGATGGGGTCAGCGTCAGCGGCATCGCCAGCATTGCGCAGGCGACCTCGGTGGACCTGGTGTTCGTCGAAGATGAAAAGAGCCTGGCGCGCGGCGCTGGGATCACGAGCCGGGGCTGTAATCGCCGGTGAGTTCGCAAGAGGAAGCACAACTTCCAAGCCTCTTTTGATTTGCGGGCATCCCAGGCTGGCGTTCGCACGAGCCGCACGTCTTCTTTTTCCCGCCGCGGTTCGCCACACCGGGATACATTCCACTGCGGTGGTGCATGCTTCTGTCCGGCTGGGGAAAGACGTGGCCGTGGCGGAGCGAGTCGTGATCGGCGAGAAGGTCGTTATCGGCGATCACACCCGGATTGGCGCGGGCGCGGTCATTGGTGCAGGTGCACATGTCGGCCGTGATTGCGAGATTTATCCCAATGTGACGATCTATCCTGGCGCACGACTCGGCGATCGTGTGATTGTCCACGCCGGAGCGGTGCTGGGCAGCGACGGCTTCGGATACGTGCGCGACTCCGCTACCGGACATTACGAAAAGTTCCCCCAGGTCGGGCGGCTCGAGATCGGAGATGACGTGGAGATCGGGGCCAACTCGACCATCGATCGGGGAGCGCTAGAAGTCACCCGCATCGGCCGTGGCGCCAAGATCGATAATCTGGTGCACATCGGACACAACTGCCAGATCGGGGAAGACGTGGTGATTGCTGCTCAAACCGGTCTCTCCGGTAGCATCGTGATCGAGAAGAATGTGGTGCTGGGCGGCCAGGTAGGAATTGGGGAACACGCGCGCATCGAGGAAGGTGTGATGCTGGGTGGACAAGGCGGTGTGCTGCCCAACAAAGTTCTGCGCGGCAAAGGCGTAGCGTTCTGGGGAACGCCGGCGCGACCGGTACGCGAGTATCTGAAGCAGTTGGCCGCGTTAGCGCGGCTTGCAAGAAAAGAATAGTGTTGTGGAGAACGGGCATTGTTTGCAGAGGCCACGCAAAGACGGGCGGGGACGCCCGTCCTCCATAACCGCACAAGCCATGGCCCTCATCGTTATCGGCGGACACTCCCGCAGCGTCGGCAAGACCAGCGTGGTCGCCGGGCTGATTGCCGCCTTGCCGGATTACCACTGGACCGCGCTGAAAATCACGCAGTACGGACACGGCGTTTGTTCGATGGATGGAGAGCCCTGTCACTGCGCGACTGACGATCACAGTTGGGCGATCTCCGAAGAACTGGATCGCTCCGGGGAATCCGACACCTCGCGCTTTCTGGCTGCGGGGGCGGCCCGTGCGTGGTGGGTCCGGACCGAGCAGGGACGTCTGGCCGAGGCCATGCCCGCCGTCCGTGGCAAACTGGCTGAGTCCGAGAACGCGATCCTGGAGTCGAACAGCATTCTCAAGTTTCTGCGTCCCGATCTCTATCTCACCGTGCTCGATCCCGCCACCGCGGATTTCAAGAAATCAGCCCAGGAGTTTCTTGATCGGGCGGACGCGGTCATTCTGCACCAGAGCGAAACGACGGACGCGACGTGGCGGCAGATTTCGCTGAAGCCGGTCGCTCAACGCCCCATGTTTCGTATTTCTCCGCCGCCCTACGTCACGCCTCAAATCATCGAATTTGTAAGGCTGAAGTTAACCACGGAGGGCACCGAGGTTAGGGAGAAAAGCTAAACAATTTTCCTCTGTGTCCTCAGCGTCCTCCGTGGTTATCTTGTGGGTATGACTCCTGCTCCCATCAAGCCCGTGGTTGCCCTCGAAGTATTGAATCAGATTGACATTCGAATCGGGACGATCGTCTCAGTAGCGGATGTGCCAAACTCCGACAAGCTGCTTCAATTGCGCGTGAACTTTGGCGATCATGAACGCACCATCGTCGCGGGAATGAAGACAGAGCGGGCCGATGCGCAAGAGATTGTCGGCAAGCAGGCGCTGTTCGTGGTCAATCTGGAGCCACGCAAGATGCGAGGCGTCCTGTCGGAAGGGATGCTGTTCGACATCGGGTATGCCGACGGTGTGCCTCCTGTATTGGCAACGCCGGAAAATCCAGTGCCGGACGGGACCCGCGCCGGCTAGGACTTGCGCAAGTGCGCCAGTTCCCATACCTTGGCATATTTCCACGAAACGTACACTGCGTGGTAGAGGTGCAGCAGCAGACCTTTTCTTCCGTCAAGAAAGCCCAGACGAAAAAAATAGTTATAGACGAACGTCAGCAGCGGCCGCACCGCGATGTTGATGACACTGAATCCGGTGCGGCCCTCGGCGACCGCCATTTCCGCGCCCAGCGAGGAGTAGCGGTTCATGTGCTCGATGTAGTCGGAGAGCGTGGGGTAGCAGTGGTGCAGGATTGCACCGTGCTTGAGCCTGGCGGTAGGGCCGTTGACTACTACGGTCTCGTGCACGGCACGATCCTCGACGCAGCCACGACCTCGGCGAAAGAGTCGCAGCTTAGGATCCGGCCAGAAGCCGCCGCGTTTGATCCATTGGCCAAGAAATTCATTCTTGCGCGCGATCCAAATACCGCAGAGTTCCTGGCCGCTCTTCCTGCCGACCCAATTTCCTAACTCTGCCGGCACATTCTCTGCCATGAATGAATGCGCATCGCCCTGCCGACGCAGTGCGTCCATTCTTGTCAGGCTTTCCAGCGTCTTGGCCAGGGCTTCCTGAAGCTGCCCGCTCAGTTCCTCATCCGCATCCAGACTCAGGATCCACTCGCCGGTTGCTTTCTCGATCGCGGAATTCTTTTGTCCGGCGAAGCCCTTCCATGGCTCGACGAAGACCTTCGCACCAAATGACTTCGCAATGTCTACCGTGCGGTCTGTCGAACCTGAGTCGACCACGATGATGTCGCCGTGGCCATCACGTACTAACGGCTTTACGCTTTCGAGCGTGCGCCCGAGGTTGGGTTCCTCGTTGTGAGTGATCACGACGACAGAGAGATGCACGGGGAGAGCATAAACCGGGAGGCATGGGCAGCGGAATGGCCGTAGGTATGCCTGTAGCCTTCGAACTACATCAAGAGCGCTGCCAAGCGGTGCTCCGCTGGGCAGGTGAGGACACCTGCCCGTACGTGAGCCGTAAAGGCTACTGCGGTTGCGGTGCGCTCTGCGGCGGCATCACCGAGGCCGGCACATCTGTGCGTGGAGCAACAAAAGGAATGCTCGGCATGTGCGTGACTTCGCCGCGTTCGGCATCGGTGACCTGGATGCCGGCGTGATCGAGCAAAAGGCCGGTCGCCCGATCCAGTTCAACCTGGGCTTTCTCGTAGGCCGCCATCGCCGATACCAACGTAGATTCAGCTTGCGCCAGGGCGCTCTGGTTTTGCAGCACCAGAGTGGTCGTGGAAGCCCCCAAAGCGTATTTCTTCTGCTCCGCATCCAGTGACTGATGGCCCAGGTCCACTGCGGCTTGGGCGGAGGCCACGCTGGCACGGTTCTGCGTCACCGCAAACTGCGCGTTGCGCACTTCAATGCGGACCTGATTTTCCAACTGCTGCAGCCGCATCTGGGACTGGCGATATTCCAGTTCCGAACGGATCTGCGTCGCTTGAGCCACCCGGTTGCGGAGAGGAATGGTCAAGCTCAAGCCCACGCCCTTGTCCGGAGCGCTGGAATCAACCAACTGACCCAAAGAATTGCTGTAGCTGACCGGCCCGCCACCGCGGAAGGGCGGCGCGGCGTTGGCGGGATTAAAGCAGGCTTCGAACGCGCCGCCACCGCCCGGCGGGCAGTCGGGCAGCGCCACGTTACCGCCGAGGCCCGATCCCCCGTAATAGGCATAAAGATCAAGACTCGGCAGCAGCGAGTTGCGAACCGCTTTGTTGCTGATTTCAGTGTTGGTCAGGTTAATGCGCGCCTCCGCCAGCTCGGCGCGATGGCTGAGCGCGTCATTCACCAAATCCTGGGTCGGAACCACGGGTTCGGTCGCCGGCAGTTGCATGGTGGAAGTTGGAATGACTTCCGCATCGGCCAACCGGGGATCGACCAGGGTTCGGCTAAGTGCGTTCTTCATCAGCAACTGCTGCAATTGCAGGTTGGTCTGGGCCACCGTCAGGGCTTGCTGGTCGGTAGCCACGGTGCTCTGGGCGCGCACTACCTCAATGGGAGCCAGGGTGCCGATCTGCACTTGCTTCTGGGTGTCGGAAAGGGTCTTCTGTGCGAATGTCAGGGATTCATTCTGCACCCTCACATTTTCGTAGGCAAACAACAGATCCCAATAGATATTTTCGATCTGATCCACGGTGGTGATGACTTGCAGCCGGAATGCGATATCGGAGATCTCACGGTTGTTCTTGGCGATCCGAATAAACCGCGTGTTGGGCGCGAAGCCGAAGCCTTGCAACAGGTGCTGGGTGAGCCTGAACTGCAAGCCAGAAGTGATGGTCGGGCTATAAGTCGCGGTGGGGCTATCTGTCGTGGTGTGGGTATTATTGAACCCTACCGAGAAGTTCGTGCCGGTCTTAAAACCTTGCAAGTAGCTGAAGTTCGCCGTCCCGGTATTCTGATTGGCCACCGGGATGGGGCTGAAAATGCTGGACGACTGGGTATATAGCCGATCCATTTGCAGCGTGCCGGTAAGCACCGGATCGAAGCTGGTGATGGCGGGACCGCTGCCCAGCGTGGAGTTAACCAGTCCGCCGGCGCCGGTTCCTGCACCGCCCGAGCCGGCACTCGTGCCTCCGGTGCCGGATCCGACCGATCCGCTGAGGCCACCCGTGCCTCCGCCCGGCGTGCCCGAGACGGTGCCGCTGTTGACGCCCAGCGTGCTGCCACCGGCCGCTGCCCGGAGAATGTCGGTGTCGGCAATGTTCAGGTTGTAGCGCTGGATCGCGATGTCCAGATTGTTCTCCATGGCGAGGGCCACGGCATCGTTCATCGACAAATAAAGCTTCCCATCGCGCAGCAACTGCTCAATCCGCGGCGTATTGCTCAGATCAGGCGCCGGCATGTACTGTGGCCGGTAAGGAGCGATCGGGTTGGGGAAGTGGGAACGGGCCTTGGTGTAGTTCTCCACCGTGAAGCGCTGGGGTTTTGGACCCTCAGGGGCCGATTGATCGGGCTGGGTTGCGGTTTGGGACCAGGCGGCGGCAGTCAAAGTACCGGCCAGGACGACCGCAAGAGTCCGCCGGAGGGCACATTGCAACGCAGACAAAAACATTCGATTCTCTCCCTGCATAAACCAAATGGTGAAGATCGCAAAGGCTTCTGGAAATCAAGCGGTGGTACGCAAAACACGGACGCCAGGTTTCATTTTTGTGCTCACCGGCGCTATTTCTGCTTCTCGTCCCGAGGCGCGAATTGAATGAAATAGTATAGCTGACGCCCCTGATCTATTCTGACGCTGCCATGCCGGGCGTCAGGTAAAGCTTTGTAAAGATTGGCAACGAATTGGATGATAGTGGCCGCCGGGAAGACTCCAAAGAATCTTCATGCGCAATCTCAAATTGGTCCTGTCCTACGATGGCACTGAGTTCTTCGGTTGGCAGGTCCAGCCTGAGGCGGCCACTGTCCAGGGCGCATTGGCCTTGGCCATTGAACGGGTGACTGGCGAAAAAGTTCTGCCCCAGGGTTCGGGGCGTACCGACGCGGGAGTACACGCCCTCGGCCAGGTCGCAACCTTCGCCACCCAATCGCCCATCCCACCGGAGAACTTGGTCATCGCCCTGAATGATATTCTGCCTGCCGCGATCCGGGTGCTTGAAGCGGCCGAGGCGCCGGCTGAATTTCATGCCCGAAAGTCAGCCCGTGCCAAAACTTATTGCTACCGAATATATCGCGGCGCCCTTTGTTCGCCTTTCATTGCCCGCTATGTGTGGCATTACCCCTATCCATTGGACGAAGACGAGATGCAAGAGGTAGCGGGGCTGATCGTGGGCCAGCATGATTTCACCTCGTTTGCCGCGGTGGATCCGGAGCGGCGACGGGAAGAAATGTCGAAGGTCCGGCAAATTTTCAGTTCAAGCTGGGAGCGGCAAGGCGATGAACTTGTCTACACAGTCCGAGGAAACGGATTTTTGCAGCACATGGTGCGAAATCTGGTAGGAACTTTTCTGCTGGTAGGCAAGGGGACTCTGAAGCCGTCCGACGTGCAGCGGATCCTTGAATCGCGTTCGCGTTCCGCGGCAGGAGCCACCGCACCGGCCAGCGGCTTGTGCCTGTTAAACGTAGAGTACTGAGACCATGTGTGGGGCGGGCGACATCGCCCGCCGCTTTTGGTGTCTGTTTTCCGCAATGGCAATCGATCTCAAAATCGCCGTTCGCAAGATCACCTCGACCAACCCGGCGACCGGCGAGGCTCTGCGCGAATTCGAATGCGCATCAGAAGTGGAGGTCCACGCGGCAGTTTCGCGCGCGGGTTCGGCGCAGCCATCATGGACTGCTTTGGATGTAAGGAAACGAATCGCGATCCTGCGCAACTTCCAACACTTGCTGCACCAGAAAAAATGCGAAGTCGCGCAGTTGGTCACCCGCGAAGCCGGCAAACCCTATGTCGAAGCGCTGCTGACAGAAGTGCTGGTGGTGCTCGATGCCGCACGTTTCCTGATTAAGAACGTCTACCACCTGCTGCGGGACGAGGCCGTTCCCCACGGCAATCTGGCGATGAAGACCAAGTCTGGCCGGCTGCTCCGCGAGCCCTATGGCGTGATCGGCATCATCTCGCCCTGGAATTATCCCTTTTCGATTCCGGCCACGGAAAGCCTGGCCGCGCTGGTCGCGGGAAACGCAGTGGTAGTGAAGCCCTCGGAATTCACCTCGCTTACCGCAATTGAACTGGCGTCGCTGCTGCACGAAGCAGGCGTGCCGCAGGAAGTTTTTCAGGTGATTGTGGGCGATGGTGTGACGGGAGCGGCGCTGATCAACTGCTGCCATCGACAAATTGGTCTTCACCGGAAGCGTTCCCACCGGCAAGCAGATCGCGCAGGCCGCGGCGGCGCGCCTGCTGCCGGTCGTTCTGGAGTTAGGCGGCAAGGACCCGATGCTGGTGCTCGACGATGCCGACGTCGAAATTGCCTCGCGGGGCGCGGTCTGGGGCGCATTCGTCAATGCCGGGCAGGCTTGCCTTTCGGTGGAGCGTTGCTATGTGCATCGCAGTCTGTATCAGCCATTTCTCGAGGCCTGCGTGCGTCACACCCAGGGACTGCGAGTGGGCAACGGCATGGATCCGGAGATCGAGGTTGGCCCACTGATCCACCAGCGTCAGTTGCGGAATGTGGAATCGCAGGTGGAAGAGGCCCGGGCGCAGGGAGCGCGTGTGCTGGTGGGTGGAAAACGCTTGCCGGAAGATCGGGGCGAACTATTACGCGCCGACAATATTGGCGGACGTGACCCATGCAGATGCGCATCATGCGCGAAGAAACGTTTGGGCCGGTGCTGCCGGTTACGCCGTTCGACAGCGACGACGAAGCAGTTCGTCTGGCCAATGATTCTGATTACGGGCTGGCGGCCAGTGTGTGGACTCGAGATCGTGCCCGCGGGAACGCGCTTGCGCGGCATATTCAGGCCGGAACGGTCATGGTGAACGATGTGGTCTCCTGCTTCGGCATCAGCGAAGCCCCGCACGGAGGCGTGAAGGCCAGTGGAATAGGACGCTCTCACGGACGCTCTGGCCTGGAAGAAATGGTGCGGATAAAATATCTCGACTCCGATCGGCTGCCCGGCATGGAAAAAATCTGGTGGTACGGATACGGAAATGCTTTCGCGCGTCAGATGGAAGGGCTGCTCGATTTTCAGTTTGCCCGTGGGTTAGGTCAGCGTGTGCGGGGTGCAGTGAGAGCCGCGGGAGCGTTGAAGGGCAAGAAACTCAGCTAGCGTTCCTTCTCTAAGCGATCTGTCATCCGGAGCGGAGAAACTGCTTCGCGAAGCGAAGCAGTTTCGCAGTCGAAGGACCCTACCGCTACCGCAGGCGTGGCGAGTTTGGGTGGACTCTCCTGATGCGCTGCCGGTTCGAGGTAGTTCGTACAGGCCCGTAGAGCGGCTAGGGGTCCCTGGACTCCGCCAATTCATTCGCAGGCGAATGAACGGTCTGCCCTCGGGATGACAGAACTTTGAATTCCGAATTACAGAGGAGCACGCGATGACTTCAAATTTTGATCCGAAACGCGATTTTTTGCGTCACACGCTGGCCACGCTCGCCTACCGCGGTGGCAACGCAGTCCGCAATGCCCCGGCGGGATTCGCCGAGATTTCGCGGCTGTGAATCGGGGCGGACCGCCGCACAAATTCTGGCTCACATCGGTGACCTGCTTGACTGGGGGCTCTCCATCGCACAAGGCAAGCAGAGTTGGAACAACACCGAGCCTTTGCCCTGGGGCAAAGAAACCGAGCGGTTTTTTGCCGCGCTGAAGAAGTTCGATGATTACTTGGCTTCGTCGGAGCCGCTGCATGTGCCGGCGGAGAAACTCTTGCAGGCGCCGCTTGCCGATGCCTTGACCCACGTGGGCCAGATCGCGATGCTGCGACGAATGGCAGGCGGGCCGGTGAAAGGCTGAGAATTACTTTCGTCGCCGACATCGTGATCGGCCGCGTGGGTCCGGAGCAGACCCCGCCCAAACAGCAATTCGATTGACGCCGGTATAGCTCGGCCGAAATGCCTTCGAGTAAAATGAATCGGTAAATCCGGCGGCCTCTGGCCGCAGCGACGAGGATAGCCCTTGGCCACCACCGAACCCGTGACTGCTCCTCCGCAGCTTCCCCATCACAAAGTGAAGATCAAGAAGCCGGGACAACGCTCCTGCAACGAAAAAAACGCCAAGGGTAAATTCTGCGGCGGACATCTGAAGCGCTGGTTCTACACCACGGATGTGGTCGAGCAGGCCTGCGGCGACGCGGCTGAGGCTTGGGGAGCGGATGCCGAGGTCTATCGCTGCGAGCATTGCAAGACCCTCTACCTGCCCAACGAGGAAGGGGTCCGCGGGCTGAATGTGGCGGGACAGGGACAGACCTCAGTCTTCGGCCTGACTGTCGCGCCGAAGAAGTAGGTTCGTAGTGTGGGCGGACCCTTCCGTCCGCCGCCCTTGAATTTGACTTAGCCCATAAATTGCCTGCTGCTCCGTAAGGTCACTGTGCAGGTCGATGACCTCGGACCTCTGGCAGTTTGAGCCCCGGTCAAAATCTTCGGACAGGAGTGTCCGCCACACACGAGCCGCTACCAAATCGTTTTAATCGTTGACAGCGGCTGAACGCGGCATAATCCAATACGCGGGAATGGAAACCACTCCGACCGGCCCTACCTCCTCCTCCGAGCTTGCGGCTTCGCCGATCGCTCACCCTTTGGGACCTGATTCTTTACGGCATCATCGTCATCCAGCCGACCGCGCCCATGCCTGCCTACGGTGTGTTCAGCAACGCGGGCCAGGGCCACGTGGTCACTTCCATCCTGATCGCCATGGTCGCCATGGTATTCACCGCCATGAGCTATGGACGCATGGCGCGGGTGTATCCCAGCGCGGGATCGGCGTACACCTATGTGGGCCGCGCTCTGCATCCCTCTCTCGGCTATGTCACCGGCTGGAGCATGACGATGGATTACATGCTGAATCCGTTGATCTGCACCATCTGGTGCTCCAAGGCGATGGCCGATCTGTTGAGTGGAACGCGGTATCAGATTCCGTATCCCGGCCTGCTGTGGCCGATCATTTTTGCCGTGCTGTTCACGACGCTGAATCTGCGCGGAGTGAAAACTTCGGCGCGGATCAATTCGACCTTGTGCGCCATCATGGGTGCGGTGATTCTGGCGTTTTTCTGGTACACCATCCGCTACATTTTCCATTTGCCGCAATATCCCGAGGCCTACTTCCTGCGTCCGTTTTACAACCCGGAAACTTTTACCATCAACCGGGTGTTCCACGGTACTTCGGTCGCGGTGCTTACCTACATTGGATTCGACGGCATTTCTACATTGTCGGAAGAGGTGGACAATCCCAAGCGAAACATTTTTCTGGCTACGGTGCTGGTCTGCGTGATCACGGGATTCCTGGCGGCGGCTGAGGTCTACGGCGCGCAACTATTGAGCCCGCAGTACCAGTTCTCGGCGGACGAGGTGGAAAATGCATTCAGCCACGTGGCCGCAATCGCGGGTGGCACGCTCATGACCAAGGCCATCAGCATCACGCTGCTGATTGCTACCGTCGGTTCTGGCATGGGATCGCAACTCGGCGCAGCCCGCCTGCTTTACGGGATGGGACGCAGCGACGCGATTCCGAAGAAATTCTTTGGCGCTATCCATCCCGGGACCCGGATTCCCGCCAACAATGTGATTTTCGTCGGCGTCATTGCATTGCTGGGAGCCTTCCTGATCACGTACGACAATGGCGCACAGTTACTCAACTTCGGTGCGCTGATCGCTTTCATGGGCGTCAACCTGGCGGCGCTGACCCACTACTACATTCGCGGCGCGGACCGTTCGCTGGGACAACTGATTCCGCCGGTGCTGGGTTTCATCATTTGCCTGTTCATCTGGATCCATTTGTCGAACCTGGCGCTGATTACGGGATCCATCTGGATGATCGCGGGTATCGCCTACGGCGCCTGGAAGACCAGAGGTTTCCAGAGCAACCTGGTGAATTTCGATGTGCCTCCGGAAGAAGAATAGACGCTTTCCGCTCTTGTCACCTTGAGTGGGGTGACTGCGCAGAGAAACGATGAAACCCAAGTTTTTTCCATCTCCGTCCGACTGGCACGCCTGGCTGGAAGAGCATCACGAGAAGCATGAGGAGCTATGGGTCGGCTTCCATAAGGTCGGCTCCGGCAACCCCAGCATCACCTGGCGTGAAGCCGTGGATGGCGCGCTCTGTTTCGGCTGGATTGACGGCGTGCGCAAGAGCCTCGGAGAGACCAGCTACGTCATACGATTTACACCGAGGCGGCCGAAGAGCATCTGGAGCGCGATAAACATTAAGCGAGTGGCCGAACTCAGTGCGCTGGGCTTGATGCGACCCAAAGGCGCCGAAGCCTTCGAGCGACGCACCGGCAAGCGCTCGGAAGTCTACGCTTACGAGCAACGAAAAGGAGCCAGGCTCAGTGGCGCGTACGAAAAGCGATTTCGCGCCAACAAGAAGGCCTGGAGTTTCTTCCAGTCTCACCCGCCGTGGTACAGGCGAACCGCGAGTTGGTGGGTGATCAGCGCCAGGAAGGAAGAGACACGCCTGAAACGTCTCGCCCAGCTCATTGACGATTGCGAGCATGGACGAACACTCGCCCAGCTGAAACGTCCCGGGCAAAAATGACCATGTGGGGACTGCCGCCCTCGGCTGTCCTGGTCGAGAAGCGCGGCAGTCTTGGCGATCCCTGTCGGTCGCACGTTTACCGAGCTGCTTGGCCGGGTAGTGAGGATACCTGCCCCTACGTATGCGTACGACTACTCCACGTTCCAGCCGCTGACTTCCACCGCCGGCTGAGCCGCTCCCAGTTCCCTGCGCCCGGTAGGTTGCCGTGACCTCCCGTTTCTCGCCGGGCAGGAGCGAAATATAGTTGTCCTGCCAGACCACCGGCAGAATCTCATCTCCGCCCTTGCCCTTGTTCACTTTCAGACGCACAAAGAACGCCAGGCTCTTGCTGGGATTTTCCAGCGTGACGTGCGTGATCGCCTCTTCGCCTTTGCGTTCGGTGTGGTCTGCAACTTTCAGTTTCACCTTGGGCAATTGAGACAAGGCGGTGTAATCGGCGTAAGAAGATGTCGGCGTGGTGTACCAGTTCGACTTCTCCCAGTCCAGCGTCTCGGGCTTGGTCGAGAGCCAGTAGAAATTTGAACCAACCAGTTTGCCGGAAGAATCCTGCAGCCGAAGCACCAGGAAATATGTCGGGCTCAGGCCGTCGATGTCGGGCAGAGTCAGGACTTTGTTTGTGCTGTCGGCGGCGGCATCGAGCGAGACTTCTTTGGAGAACTTTTCGCTCATGTCGAGGTTGAGGACCTGGGCCGTCAGCTTCAGCCCCTTGGCGTCCTCGTACTGGCTGCTGACCAGCCAGACCGAGTGGTCGTCGTAGCCATACACGGGATGCAGCGACTCCATCGCCGTCTTGGCGCCGAAGTAGCCGCCGCCCGGGCGCAGGTAGAAGTCGTAGAGGTGCCAGATCATCGACGGCCAGGCGTTGTTGAGCATCCACTGGATCACGCCGGTCGAGGTGTATTTGTTCCGGCTGTAGGCCTCGTACATGGCGCGAATGCCTTCGTAGCTCTGCATCTGCGCTTTGACGGCGTAATCCTCGGCGCTGGTGGCCGGACCGAAGCGCGCATTCAGGGCGTCGGTGAAGACGTGGATGATCTTTAAATGCTCCGCCGCCGGCGTGATAGTTCCAGGTATCGTCAATGGGCCAGAGGTGGTCTTTGCCGACCATGGCGCGAATGCTCTCGATCGGCGGCACGGCCGGTCCCATGCTGGTTTCGGTGTTGAAGCCATAGGCTCCGCCGCAGCCGCCCTGGTTGCACTGGCGGGATGAGTCGGTTTTGTCTGTCTGCCAGTAGGAGGGCGCGACGTATTCGTACGGCCCGGTCATCTTCACGCCGCTTTCGCCGGAGAAGCCGGCGAGTTTTGCGGTTGCGGACGACACTACCGGATTCGTCCAGAGCAGTTCTTTCTCAACTTTCAGATAGGTTTGTTCGACGTCGGGCGGGGGAGGGTTGTCGCTGCCGTTCAGCCACGCCATCAGGCTGGGATGGCCGCGCAGGCGGTAGATCTGGTCGCGCAACGATTGTTCCGCGATGGTGAAATCCTGCGGCTTCCAGTTCGGCCAGTGCTCCCAGTGATCGCAACAGCACCAGCCGGCGATGAGCAGAATTCCGCGCTCGTCGGCCAGGTCGAAAAATTCCTTGGTTTCCAGCTTGCCTTCGAGGCGGATGGTGTTCAGCCCCATGTCCTGCACATAGCGGAACTCGTCGCGCAGGCGCTGCGGGTCTTCGCGCAGCATCATGTCGGGAGACCAGCCGCCGCCGCGGATCAGGATGTTTTTGCCGTTGATCGAAAACAGGCGCCGGTTGGCCGAGAGCACCTCGGACTTGACCTCGCGAATGCCAAATTTTGTCTCCGCGCGGTCGGAAATCTTGCCGTCCAGATTGAATTCCAGGCTGAGGCTGTAGCGCTCCGGCTTGCCCATCTGCGCCGGCCACCACAGGCGCGGATGGTCGATATTGAGCTGGGGAAACTGCTCAGGAGCAAAGGTCACATCCTTCGACTCGCCGGGCCCGAGTTCGACTTCCTGCGAAAATTCGATCTTTTCGATCTGGCCTTTGAGCGTCCCCTTGACCGGGTGATTGGCGGCATTCTTCAGCAGCGCCGTGACGGTGAGGTGGGCCTTGTCGTTGGCCCGGCGAATCTACTTTCGAAACCACGGCGGGATAGCGCACAGCCACGGGCCCGCTGGTGGTGATATCCACGTCGCGAAACAGGCCCATGTTCTTGTCCGGAGGCGCGGGGTTCCAGTCCACGAAGGTGATGGCCAGGTCGGTTTCGGTGGGGGAGAAGACTTGCACGGCGAGCACGTTCGGTTTTCCCAGAACAGCGTAGTTCGGTGATGTCGAACTCGTAAGTTCGCCAGGCTCCGGCCACGTCTTCTGACTTGGCGAGCTGCTTGCCGTTCAGCCAGATGTTGGCGCGGTAGTTGATGCCGCCGAAATTCAGCCAGATGGTCTTTCCCTTGAAGCTCGCGGGCAGCACAAATTCCTTGCGATACCACCAGGGCACGATGAAGGGGCTGTCCGGCTGCATCGGGATGTTGGAAAAATTCGCGCCGATGGGATAAGTGACGCCCGGGAAAGTTCGCAGGTTCGTCCCGAAAAACGGATCGGGATAGACCTTGTGCTTGACCAGTGCCGCGACCACGGTGGTGGGCACGCTGACCGCATACCAATCCTTGGGCTGGAACGCGGGAGTGGAAACGGTCTCGCCCTTTGCGTCCACTTTGCCGGAAGACTGCAGAGCCCAGCCGTCGCGAAGCGCGAGGGTGCGTTCGGGGATGGCTTGCCTCCTGCGCAAAAATCAGACCGGAGAAAGACAGCACGCAGGATGCACAACAGGCTGCTCTTGTTCATCTTCATCAAGAGATCCTTTGGATTGGTTTTCAAGAGCGCGCTCCATTATGTCGCATTTGATCGGTTGCGCCACTCGACAGCCGGAGCGCTCGAGGGACGACTCTAGCTTAATAACACGTAGTATTAATACGTTTCAATGGCTGATTTTTGCGATGTGATGGAGGACGGGCGTCCCGCCCGTCTCTTCGCGGTCTCTGCCAAGACGGGCGGGACGCCCGTCCTCCATTCGATGCGGTGTAGTTTATAATTGATGTTTCCGCCTCAAATTCTGGAGTGACAAGACAATGATTCGATTTCTGCAGACCCCTGGCCCGACAAAGAAGATCATTCTCGGCGGCATGTTGCTGGTCATTTGCGCGGCCATGGTGATTACGCTGGTTCCGGGCGGCATCGGCGACAGCATCGGCCTGGGCGGGCCCGGACAGGGTGTCGTGGCCAAAGTGGCGGGCGAGCCGGTGACGACGCTCGAAGTGCAGCGCGAGGCCCGGCAGATGCTGCGCCAGCAGTTTCCGCGCGGCGGCGAACAAACCGAGATGTTGCTCCCCTACTTTGCCGAGCGCGCCGCGCAGACCCTGATCAGCCGCAAGGCCCTGGTCGCCGAAGCGGAGCGGCTGGGCTTGCGGGTCACGGACGACGAAGTGCGTGACGAATTGCAGCACGGATGCTACTCGGCCACCTTCTTCCCGGGCGGCAAGTTTGTGGGCCAGCAGCAGTACGAGAACATTCTGCAGAACGCCGATCTGAGCGTGTCCAGGTTCGAGCAGGGCTTGAAGGACCAGATCCTGCTGGACAAGCTTCGCAACCTGATCACCGGCAGCGCACTGGTCACGGACGATGATGTGCGCCGGGAATTTGCGAAGCAAAATACCAAGGTCAAGTTCGATTACGCCGTCCTCCGGAAAGATGATCTGCTAAAGCAGATCAACCCCACCGAAGCGGAGTTGAAGGCCTTCTACGAGCGCAACAAGGCGACCTACAACAACTCGATTCCGGAAAAGCGCAAAGTCCAGTACGTCGTGCTCGACAACGGCCAAGATCGAGGCGGGTGTCAGCGTGTCTCACGAGGACCTGCAGGCCTACTACGACCAGCACCGCGACGATTACCGCGTGCCCGAGCAGGTGAACGTCAGCCATATCCTGATCAAGACTCCGCTGCCTGGGCCGGACGGGAAAGTTGATCCCAAGGGAGTGGAAGAGGCGCGCAAGAAGGCGCGAAGACGTTCTGAAGCAGCTGAAGGCGGGCGGAAATTTCGCCGACCTGGCCAAGAAATATTCGGAAGATCCGGGCAGCGGCAAGAACGGCGGTTCCCTGGGCTGGATTGGCAAGGGTCGCACCGTGCCGGAATTCGAACAGACCGCGTTCTCCCTGGCCAAGGGCGCGACCAGTGGTCTGGTGCAGAGCAGCTACGGCTTTCACATCATCCGTCTCGACGACAAGCAGGCGGCGCATGTGAAGACTCTGGATGAGGTCAAAGACCAGATCGAGGGTTCCATCAGGCAACAGAAAGCTGCGCAGGCTGCCGCCAATCAGGTCAATGCGTTGCTGGCGCAGGCGCGCAGCGCAGGGCTCGACAAAGCGGCCGCGGCCAAGGGCCTTAACGTCATCAGCACCGACTTTGTGAGCCGCACCGATTCCTTGCCGGGCATTGGCAGTGCGCCGCAGTTCATGAGCGCGGTGTTCGGCCAGGCCGAGAAGGCCCCACCCGACCAGGTGCAGGTAGCACAGGGGTACGCGGTGTTCGAAGTATTGGCAATGAAGCCGGCTTCGACTCCTACGTTTGAAGAGATTCGCAGCCGGGTGGAGGAAGAGTTCAGGAACGAGCGAGTTGCTGCCCTGCTCACCCAGAAAACCCAGGAGCTAGCCGATCGCGCCAAGGCCGAGCACGACCTGAAAAAGGCTGCCAAAGAGGCGGGTGCAACCATTAAGACCAGCGACTTCGTGCTGCCAGACGGACAGGTTCCGGACATCGGTTCCATGTCGGGCGGCGCCTCGGTGGCTTTCAGCCTGAAAGTCGACTGAGATCAGCGGACCGATTAACAACGGCAATACCGGAGTCGTGTTGTCGGTCACGGAAAAGCAGGAGCCGACGCCGCAGGATTTCGAAGCCAAGAAGGACCAGGTCCGCGATTCGCTCATCCAGAACCAGCAGCAGGAAATGTTTGGCCTGTTCGTGAGCAATCTGCGGGCGCAGATGGAAAAGGCTGGAAAGATCCAGATCAACGCCGACGAGATGAAGAACCTGACCCGTTCGCAGGCCGTCCCGGAACAGGGAGAGTAAATCGGGGGACGGCCACCGCATCCACGATTGCTGTTAGCATCGTGGTAGTCCACAGTGATGGTCATTCCCCCGCGCCACCGGCATCCTGCTGCACCCGACATCTTTCCCAGCGCGCGGTGGTATTGGGGATTTCGGCCCTGCCGCCTATGAGTTTGCCGACTTTCTGGCATCCGCGCGCCAGGGCTTGTGGCAGGTGCTGCCGCTCGGGCCTCCGGCTACGGGCAATTCTCCCTACTCTTCGACCTCGGCATTCGCCGGCAATCCGTTGCTGATCAGCCTGGAACGCCTGGCGGAGCGCGGCTGGGTGGAATCGTCGCAGCTGGCAGGCCTGCCGCGCGAGGCTGACGCAGTCGACTATGAGGAAGTGTTCCAGCGCAAGCTGCCGCTGATTGTCGGAGCTGCCCAGAAGTTTATTCGGAACGCCCGGGGCAACCCACGCAATCGCTTTGAAGATTTCTGCGAGGGGAATACCTGGTGGCTGGAAGATTTTGTCCTCTTCGATGCACTGCGTGAACGCTACGACAGGAAATGCTGGAAGGAATGGCCGCGCGGCCTGGCCCGCCGCGAAGCCTTCGGCACTGGCCACGGCCCGCCAGGAATTGGCTGCCGAGATGGATACTCCGGCGCGTGATTCAGTTCTTCTTTTACGAGCAGTGGCACGCCCTGCGCCGCTACTGTGCGCAACGGTCCATCCGGGTGGTGGGGGACATCGCCATCTTCGTGGCCTACGACAGCGCCGATGTGTGGGCGCACCGCGATCTCTTCCGCTTGCGCAAGGACGATCTCGAGCCCGAGGCAGTTTCCGGCGTCCCGCCTGACGCCTTCAGCGCCACCGGCCAGCGCTGGGGCACTCCTCTCTATGACTGGGAGGCGATCAAGGCGCGCGGCTACGACTGGTGGATTGACCGCTTGCGCTGGGGCGCCGAGACCTGCGACTACATCCGTCTCGATCACTTTCGCGGCTTCGAACAGTTCTGGGAGATTCCCGCCAACGACCCGACCGCGGTAAATGGCCGCTGGGTGGACGGTCCCAAGGACGAGTTGTTCAACAAGCTTCGTGACACGCTGGGCGGGCTGCCTTTTTTCGCGGAAGATCTGGGCCACATCACGCCGGAAGTGCACGCGCTGCGCGAGCGTCACCAGATTCCCGGGCTGGCGGTGCTGCAATTTGGTTTCTCCGACGCCGGCGCCCATGTTTATCTGCCGCACCGACTTACGCCCGACCGCGTCGTCTATACCGGCACTCACGATAACGACACGACGCTGGGCTGGTGGAAATCAGGCGTCTCGGAGAGCGAGCGGCGGGCGATTCAGGCGTATGTTGGGCCGTGCGAAGACGGTATTCACTGGGCGTTTATTCGTCTGGCGCAGGAGTCGGTTGCGAGCCTCGCGGTGGTCCCGCTGCAGGATGTGTTGGGACTAGGCAGCGAAGGCCGACTTGAACACTCCCAGCGTCACTGACGGGAATTTTCGTTGGCGATATCAGCCGGCGTCGTTGACCAGCGCTCTTGCGGAGAAACTCGCCGCCCTTGCCGAAGTGACGGACCGCGTGCCTCCGCCCATGCCAGTGCCGCGTGATGAAGAGTTCGCCGCGTGAATCGTTTGAGGTATTCTTCCGACGGCGTCTCGCTCCCATTCGCGATCCACTGAGAACCAAGAACTTGGAACTGAGAGCTGGTGGTCTCAATTCATGATTAAAGCTGTAAGAGGAACCCGCGATCTTCTTCCGCCGGAGACGGCGTTGTGGAACTTCGTCGAGGCCGCGGTGCGTGATGTTTTCCGCGCTTACAATTTTCACGAGATACGCACGCCGATTTTCGAGTCGACCGAACTCTTTGCCCGAGGTGTAGGCGAAGAAACCGACGTGGTTGCGAAGGAGATGTACACGTGGGAAGACCGCGGACGGGCCCAAAGTGAGAAGGGTCAGTCGCTCACGTTGCGCCCCGAGAACACTGCCAGCGTCGTGCGCGCCTACATCGAGCACAAACTTTGGGATCGCGGGCTGAACAAGCTCTACTACATCGGGCCGCAGTTTCGGCGGGAGCGACCGCAGAAGGGACGTTATCGCCAGTTCTATCAGATCGGGGCGGAGGTCATCGGGCCGGCCAGCGCAGGTAGCGAATCTCCGGCGCGCGATGCGGAAGTTCTGGAACTGCTGGCGACGCTGCTCGACCGCCTCGGCATTCGAGACTGGACCCTGCGACTGAATTCGGTTGGCTGCGCCAACGACCGCGCGGCGTACAACGAAGCTTTGCGCAAGGCGCTTGAGCCGGTGGTTTCCGGCATGTGCGAGGATTGCCAGCGCCGCGCTGTCACCAATCCGTTGCGGGTGTTTGATTGCAAAGTGCCCGAGGACCAGCCCATCATCGAAAAGCTGCCGCGCATCAGCGCAGTTTCTTGACGAGGGTTGCCGCAAGCACTTCGAACAGGTGCAGGACATCCTGAAGTCGGTTGGCGTACCTTTTACGCTTGACGACCGACTTGTACGCGGGCTCGACTACTATACCCGGACGGCATTTGAATTCACCCACGGCGCTTTGGGGGCGCAGAATGCGATCCTCGGAGGCGGTCGCTACGACGGGCTTTCGGAGTCACTTGGCGGCCCTAGCGCCCCGGGAATCGGTTTCGCCATTGGCGAGGACCGCCTGGTGCTCGCGTTGCAGGAATCGGCCGAGGCGGTGCTGCGCAAGCCGGATGTTTACATCGCGCCTCTGGGCGCTGGCATGGATCGCGAAGCAGCCCGACTGGCTCGAGAGCTTCGCCACCACGACCTGGTGGTTGAATTGGGGGACGAGAATTTTCGTCTCAAGAAGTCGTTTGAAACCGCGAGCAAGGTGGGCGTACGTTACGTCCTGATCGTCGGCGAGAACGAAGTCAAATCAGGTTCGTACGCGCTCAAGAATCTGGAAACCGGCGAGCAGGTTTCCGTCCCTCGCGCCGAGCTGGCGGGTAAGATTCAAGCGAAATAGGGTGACGTTGCTTATTGGAGGAATATGAGAGCTCTAGGTTCTATTACCGGCCTTCTCTGCCTGTGTGTAGTTGGGTTCGCGCAAGGCTCAAGGAATTCGGCCAAGCCGCTTGGCCCACTGGAGCAGACGTTGATTGCCAATACCAAGGCCGTGCCAGAAGCCCAGAAGAACAAGAACGTAGACTTCCTGAAGCGTATCTTGACCGATGACTTCCTATTGGTGGGCAGCGAAGGGCGGCTCCATGACAAGGAAGAAATCGTGGAGAGCACACGCGATGGTGAACTGAAGGATTTCTACACTTACAATCTGCGAGTCTTGCCGGTCGACGATGAGGCCGCGGTCGTCACTTACGACTGCATCATTCATATGCCTGAAGGCGACGCTCCCGGCATGGCGCCGCGGTATCAGCATATTTCCGATCTTTGGGTGAAGCAGGATGACCAATGGCGGCTGAAGTTCCAGCAGGCAACCGCCGCGCGGCCGATTGACTGAGCTTTCGCCTTGAAAACTGGTTCCTGGTTCTGCCGAACGAGCGGGACGCTCGCGCCTACATTTATAATCTTTGGCTCGACATATCAGCGATTCGGCTTACGACTCCATTCTTCACTGAAGGGCACAACTTGCTCGATTTTCTTGGCGATCTACGACGTACCCATATGTGCGGCGCTCTGCGTCCGGCCGATTCCGGCAAAAAGGCCGTACTCATGGGCTGGGTGAACCGGCGGCGCGATCTGGGCAACCTGATCTTTATTGATGTTCGCGACCGCAGCGGTGTCACCCAGGTGGTGTTCAACAAAGAACGCGACCCGGCGATTCATCAGAAAGCCGAGGCCCTGCGCAACGAATACGTCATCGCCGTGATCGGCACGGCCAAGCAGCGTGTTCCCGACACGGTGAACAAAAACATCGCCACCGGTGAGGTGGAACTGATCGCGGAAGAGTTGCGCATCCTCAACGAATCGAAGCAGCCACCATTTTTGCCCAGCGAAACCGTGCTGCCCAACGAGGAGATGCGGCTCAAGTATCGATATATCGATCTGCGCCGTGACGCCATGCAGTACAACATCGAGCTGCGGCACAAGGTTGCGCTGGCCATTCGCGACTATCTTTCGGCGCAGGGATTTTTCGAAATTGAAACTCCGTTCATGACCCGCTCGACGCCGGAAGGCGCACGCGACTATCTGGTTCCCAGCCGGGTGCAGCCCGGAAGTTTCTACGCCTTGCCGCAGTCGCCGCAAATGTTCAAGCAGATTCTGATGATCTCGGGATTCGACAAGTATTTCCAGATTGTGCGCTGTTTTCGAGACGAAGACCTGCGGGCCGACCGTCAGCCGGAGTTTACCCAGATCGATCTGGAGATGTCGTATCCGCAGCCGGAGCGGGTGTGGGAGGTGGTTGAAGGTTTCTTAACGGCCGCTTTCAAAGCCGCCGGACATGAGATCAAGACGCCGTTTCCGCGCATGAGTTATGACCAGGCCATGCGCCTCTTTGGCAGTGACAAGCCGGACATGCGCCTGCCGGCCATGGTGGACGTGCGCCCGGCGTTCACACCGGAAGAGTGCGAGAAATTTGCCTCCGCATTCAAGGTCAGTCCGGATTTTACTTCTCTGCTCATTCGAATTCCGAAAGCCGGAGAAATCTCCGGCACCGAGCGACGAACGATTGGAACTTACGGAGCGTTTGCGCATGCGCAGGGCACGTCATATGTAAGTTTGATGACCGATCCCAATCGCTTTGCCCGGGACTATCCGAATTCTCTCGAGCCAATTCTCAAAATGGCAGGAGTTGAGCCGGGAGATTTGTGGTTGCTGGTGGTGCGCAAGGCAGACTCGAAGCAAAGTGCGGACCAGTTTTTTCAGACGTGCGGACAGCTGCGGCTTGATCTCGCCCAAAAATATGCGGCCAAGCATGGAGCGTTTGCCAAGACGGGTGACCCGGCGAGGGACTACCGCTTCCTGTGGGTCACTGATTTCCCCATGTTCGAGTGGGACCAGGAGTCCAGGCGCTGGAACGCCGCTCATCATCCCTTCACGTCGCTCCACGATGAGGATATGGCGAAGCTCGAAACCAGTTTCGATTCAACCGGTGATCCCCAGTCTCCGCTGGGAGAGATTCGGGCGCTGGCCTACGACGTGGTGCTCAATGGCACTGAACTTGGCTCGGGCTCGATCCGTATTCATCGCCAGGATATTCAGAGCAAGATATTCCGTGCTCTGGGGATGACAGAAGACGAGGCTCGCTCACGCTTCGGATTCTTTCTGGAAGCATTGGAATATGGCACGCCTCCGCACGGCGGTATAGCCCTCGGACTCGATCGCATCGTGATGATTTTGGCCGGCGCGGATAGTCTGCGCGAGGTGATTCCATTCCCCAAGACTGCTCGTGCTGTTGATCTGATGGTGGATGCGCCGACGCCGGTGAGTGAGGCGCAGTTGAAAGAACTGGGTATACAGGTGAAGAAGTAGAAACACCTCAGGGGCTGAAGCCCCTCTGAGAGCGAGCCTGAATGCGGGCTTGAAGGCCTGCTCCACCCAACGAGCCCACGAGTGCAGGCCTCGAAAATGCGCCACAAAAAGCCCTCTGGTGCAATTATGTTGTTCTATTTTGAAACCGAGCGCTACGCTGCACTGGTGCACACGGTCAGCGACTGGTTGCTACCGCCGCTTGATGACAAACGCAGTCTTGTCATCAATGCGGTCGTCTTCGGTAATCTCCTGCAAGTGATGGTCCTGCATGACTGCGAATTGCAGGATCGCATTGCATATCTCTCTGGCGGGCTCATGCTTGTGTTCGCGGATCACCTGTTCAATCTGCAGGCGGTCTTGCTGATCGCTGCCGTCGTAGATCCCGTCGGTATAGAGAAAAAGCAGGTCGCCCGGGCTCATGAGAGTGATTTCTGCCACGTCTGAAGAGTTGATCTGCCTGGTCCTGAGCGCCATCGAAAGATACTTGTTCCGGTCAGGATGGTCCTCGGGAATCTCCAATCCAAGCGCCAGGAACTGCACCATGCGGGCGTCATCGATCTCCATGAATTTGTCGAATTCGGCGGAGAAGACAAGCGGGGGCGGATGGCCGAAATTTACAAAGCGAAAATTCCCGCCAGGGCGTATTTCACCGTAGAGCATGGTTGCGATTTCACGCGAATTGTCATTGGGATCGCGTCCCAAAGCGTTCCGGGCGGTAACGGACTGCGCTAGTCTGAGATTGATCTTCTCGAAGAAACCAGGGGTGGTCTTTCCGCTGTGATCGAGTTCCGAAAGCATGAATGCATGAAATGTGTCATGTACAGTTGAAGCGATCTTCGCCGAGATAATTCCGTGACCCTGGGCATCCACCAGGAGCACCCCTGCCGTGGTGTACAGCTCGTGCAGATCTTCGGCGATTCTCAGCTGTTCAGAACTCTTTGCCTTCCTGTACTCGGCGGCCACAGAAGGCTTGTAGCCCGGGCGGCCCTTCAGCCATTGCACATGCGCATCCACCGAATTTCGCGGAGTCTGGCCTTGGGGAAGAGGATCGAGGAAGTCCTGTGACTGCTTGAGAGCGCGCGCGATGCGAGCGTCAATGTTGTAACGCTGTTGAAAATTGATGTACTCAAAAAGATCGCCGCCCACTGTGCTCGCAGGGATGGAGTTGCCATACATATCGATCCCGTCTAACTGCGGGATCGCGCCCTCCACCGGCATCAGCCTCTTGCGGAGGTACTCGTCGATGCTGGGTTCTACGTGCCGGGTCGCCATAGGTCGCATCCGATACTGCCGTCAACTTCGTCCGATCCTCGAGTCTTCTGACACAATTGAAGTATACGAAAGTCGGCCTCTCCATCAGAACAGTGTGGACCCGGTATCTTCTTTAGTCAGGGTTCAGTCAGGTTTACTTCCTTTTCCCGTAGCTTATATCTCTGCAGCTTCCCGGTGGCGGTTTTGGGCAGATCATCCACGAATTCTACCCAGCGCGGGCGTTTGAAGATGGGCAGGCGCCTGACTACAAATTCCTGCAGCTCGCGCGCGAGATCGGGTGTGCATGACGTGCCATTCCTCAAAATCACGTAGGCGGCCGGCTTCAGCAGTTGGTCGTGGTCTTCACGAGCAACGACCGCAGCCTCCTGAACGGCAGGGTGTTCGATCAGTACGCTCTCGATTTCGATTGGGCTGACCCAGGCGCCACTGCATTTCAGCATGTCGTCGGAGCGTCCGGCGTACCAGAAATATCCGTCGGCGTCCTGGTAGTACTTGTCACCGGTGCGGATCCAGTGGCCTTCGATTGTGCTTTTGGATTTCTCGTGCTGGTTCCAGTAGTGCGAACAGGTCGAGTCGGATTTGATCAGCAGGTTGCCGATTTCATCCGGCTTGGCCGGTTGGTCGCTTTCGTCCACAATCTTCGCTTCGTAGCCGGGGATGATCTGGCCGCTGGAGCCGGGACGGACGGCGCCGGGGCGGTTCGCGATGAATACATGCAGGACTTCGGTGGAGCCGATGGCGTCGAGAACTTCCACGTCGAAGCGTTGTTTGAAGCGATGGAATAGGGCGGCGGGGAGAGCTTCGCCGGCGGAGATGCCGTAACGGACTGAGGAAAGATCAAAGTCCGGCGCGTGCCCGACAGGCCGGGGGCAACTGTTCCCACGTGGTTCGTGCCGGGTTCGTGAGCCAACAGCGCCGCGTAGTTCGACGGGACAGAGAAAAACAACGTTGGGCGGTGGCGCTCGATGATTTCGAATACGTGCTGTGGTTTGGGCGCGCCGGGCCACAGGATGCTGGTCGCGCCGACCGCCAGCGGGAAAATAGAGGGCATTGCCCAGTCCATAAGCAAAGAACAGTTTGGCCACGCTGAAGCAGCGGTCAGATTCGGTCATGCCGAGAATGCCTTTGGCATAGCGTTCGGCGCAGACCACCATGTCATGCTGCAGGTGGACGCAGGCTTTCGGAAGGCCGGTTGAACCGGACGAATAGAGCCAGAACGCGGCATCATCCTTGCTGGTAGGCTCTGCTTCGAGTTGGGGCGAGTTCTGCTCGATCACATCGCCGAAACACAACGTGCCCGTGGCCGGCGCCGCACCCACCACGATGACGTGTTGCAGATAGCGTAGCTTCTCCCGGGGAATCGCCTGCGATCTGCGGGTAAAGCGATTCGCTGACCACGCCACCCGCGCCCGCGAATTGTTCAGGATGTATTGATAGTCGCGATGTCTTGAGCAGGGTATTGACCGGGACCGGAACAGCCCCGATCTTGATGGCTCCGAAGAAGCTGAACGCGAACTCGGGAGTGTCGAGCAGCAGCAGGAGAACACGTTCCTCGATTCGCACCCCGAGCTGGCGCAGCGCGTTTCCGAAGCGGTTTACTTTTTCTCCCAGCTGACGGTAGCTGACGCGGGCGTCGCCCGCCTCAATGGCGATTTTTTCTCCCCGGCCCTGGTCAAGATGGCGATCGATGAAGTAGGTAGCGGCGTTGAACTGGTCGGGAAGCAGAATGGACGCGCCCGGAATCATTTGCCGGCTCATTTGGAAGTGGCGCGCTTGCGGAAACTGCGCAGAATGATCACGCCGCTGACACCAAAGCTCGCGACCGCTCCCAGCGCCAGCGCTTCGGTGACTTGCGGAGTGACGTGGAACAGGTCGGCAAAGAACGCCGCCAGGGCAAAAAGAATGCCCAGGACATTCAGCCAGGCGGGCGAACTCGAAGATTGCACCTGATCTCGATTCTGCAGGCGGAGCTGCAGCAGGACGGCAGCCAGTCCGACGGCGCCCATCACCACCACCGCCAGCGGACTGAAGAATGCGCCGCGATTGGTGAACAGTACGACCATGGCCAGCGCCCCGCACAGCAGCCCGGAGGCAATCACCGTCCAACGGCGCGAGCGGTAGTCGAGCATCTTCATTTCACCCCGGGTGCGAAAACCCATTGTAGTCAGAGTTGGCCCAATGCAAAACCGATTTCCCGTTGTCAGCAGCTTGAACGCCAACTACGTTGAGGCATTGCCCGAAAAGCGTGCACTCCCCCTGTTGTGCCGGAATAAGCTACAATCGGCGGTGGTGTGGGTAATGGTTGGCCGGTTGGATATACGAACTCGGCTATTATTTGGCTTAAGCGGGAGGCACCTGCTCTCGCCCCGTGCGGGGCGGTACTTCGACGTACGCCTATTGTAAGAATTCGCAACTAGAGGAGGGAATTCATGGCAACCGTACTGTCCAGCGTTCACATGGACGACAAAGTCACAAGTTACATCTCCAAGAACCGCAAGATGCTGATTAACGGACAGTGGGTGGAAGCCGCCTCGGGCAAGACTTTCCCCACCTACAACCCGGCCACGGGCGAGGTTCTGGCCCGCGTCGCCGAGGGAGATCGTGAGGACATCGACCGCGCCGTCAAGGCCGCTCGCGCCGCGTTCGAAACCGGGCCCTGGTCAAAGATGACGCCCTCCGAGCGCGGACGCCTGATCTGGAAGCTGGGAGATTTGCTGGAGCAAAACCTGGAAGAATTTGCCGAGCTGGAAATGCTGGACAACGGAAAACCTCTGAAAGGTCGCGCGGGTGGCGGACGTCCCGCTGGCCGTGGATCTTGTTCCGCTACATGGCGGGCTGGGCGACCAAGATTGAAGGCAATACCATTCCGATTTCCGCCGGACCAAGTTTCTGGCCTACACCTTGCGCCAGCCGGTCGGAGTGGTCGGTCAGATCATCCCGTGGAATTTTCCCTTGCTGATGGCGGCCTGGAAGCTGGGCCCGGCGTTGGCTACAGGATGCTACGTGGTGATCAAGCCGGCGGAACAGACGCCGCTTTCTTGCCTGCGGCTGGGCGAGCTGGTTCAGGAGGCCGGAATTCCCGACGGAGTCGTGAACATCGTCCCGGGCTATGGCGAAACCGCGGGCGCAGCCCTGGCCGCGCATCCGGACGTCGACAAAGTCGCCTTCACCGGTTCCACGGAAGTCGGCAAACTGATTCTTCAGGCCGCCGCCGGCAATCTGAAGAAAGTGTCGCTCGAGTTGGGCGGCAAATCTCCCAACGTGGTTTTCGGCGACGGCGACTGTGAAGACGGCCATCTGCCGGCTCGGCCAGCGCCATCTTCTTTAACCACGGACAATGTTGCTGCGCCGGCTCTCGACTGTACGTCGAGAAGAGCATCTTCGACCAAGTGGTCGAAGGCGTGTCGGCGAAGGCAGAGAAGATCAACGTCGGTCCGGGATGGGAGGAGTCAAGCGATATGGGGCCTCTGGTTTCCGAAGAGCAGCTCAACCGGGTTTGCGGCTTCCTCGAGTCCGGACGCTCCGAAGGCGCGAAGGCCGTGGTTGGAGGCGGGCGACACGGCGACAAGGGATACTTCGTCAAGCCCACCGTGCTGGTCGATACCAACGAAAATATGAAAGTAGTGCGCGAGGAAATTTTCGGCCCGGTGGTGTCCGCAATTCCGTTCACCGACTACGATGACGTCCTCAGGCAAGCCAACGACACGGTGTACGGACTGGCGGCAGGCATCTGGACGCGCGATATCGCGAAGGCGCATCGCCTGGCTTCGCAACTGCGCGCCGGTACGGTGTGGATCAACTGCTACAACGTGTTCGACGCCGCATTGCCCTTCGGCGGGTACAAGCAATCGGGCTGGGGCCGCGAAATGGGCCACGATGTACTGGAGCTCTACACCGAAGTAAAGTCGGTGTGCACCGCGCTGCTAGTCTTTGTCAAACAGAGAGGTCCACAAAAGGGAAGCTTCGGCTTCCCTTTTTTCAAAGCGACAGCGAGGGCAGCCCGGTCTTAGCTCTGCTTGGACGGGGCATCTGCCCACTCGGTCGGCGTCTCGTCTGATAGCCGGCGAGACGCCGGGCTCAACGGCTGTCCCCACGCAACCTGTCGTGGTGACCTTATCCGGCCTTCCTCGTCTATTCCGGATGAAAATGGTTCGCCGTTCTCTGCTCGCTACGATGCTTCTCAGTCTGGCAGCTCTCGCTCAGGATGCCGCCATGTTTCGCGGGAACCTGGCCCACACCGGCGTATACAACGCGCACCGGCGTCCCCAAGTTCAGTCAGGTCAAATGGAAGTTTCACACCGACGGGCAGGTGATCTCGTCGCCCGCGGTGGCGAACGGAATGGTCTTTCGTGGGCAGCACGGACGGGAATCTGTACGCGGTTGATCTCGAGTCCGGCACACAGAAATGGAAGCTCTTCACCGGGGTGCGGGTGACGTCTTCGCCCGCGGTAGAGAACGGAGTCGTATATTTCGGCAGCTATAGCGGCAGGTTCTACGCGGTCGACGCTGCCAGCGGGAAACTGAAATGGAAATTTCAGACCGAGGGTGAGAAACGGTTCGAAGGCAAGCATCTGCACGGATCTGAGCCGGCGGCAGAAACCATGCCCGATCCCTTCGACTTCTACTTGTCGTCTCCGGCGTTGTGGAGCGGGGCGGTGTATTTCGGAAGCGGCGACGGCAACGTCTATGCCCTGGATGCGGCCACCGGCACGCTGAAATGGAAATTTCACACCGGCGATGTCGTCCACGCATCTCCGGCCATCTCTGATGGAACTTTGTTCATCGGAAGTTGGGACAGTTACTTCTACGCGCTCGATGCCGCCAGCGGAAAAGAGAAGTGGCGCTTCAAGACCGGCGAAGATCACAACATCTACAACCAGGTCGGCATTCAATCTTCTGCTGCCGTCATGGATGGGGTGGTGTACTTCGGCTGCCGTGATTCGAACTTCTACGCACTCGACGCCCGCACCGGAGAGAAAAAGTGGGCCTTCAACAACAAAGGTTCGTGGGTCATCACGTCGCCGGCGGTGCAGGATGGCAAGGTGTACTTCGCCACATCAGACACCGCGATGGTCTACGCGCTCGACGCCAAAGCAGGGACTCCTATTTTCTCTCTGAAGTTTGCCAGCTGGCCTCTGTTTTCTTCTCCCGCGATTGCCGGCGGCATGCTCTACATCGGCTCGCACCAGGGAAAACTGATCGCCATCGATCTCGCCACCCAGAAACCAGCCTGGACATTTGAGACCGACGCGTCGCGACAGAATGGGCCGGCACTCACCAAACCGGACGGAACTCCCAATTACGAAGTCGCATTCGCAGACAATTTCTACGAGAGCATGGTGATCGGCGTCAGCAAGATGATGAGCGTGGGTGCGATGCTGTCATCGCCAGTGGTGCTGAATAACGTGATCTACGTGGGCAGCACGGATGGCTTTCTGTACGCCCTCATGTAAGTGGGGGTATCCATAATTCTGAAGGGTGCCCCGTCCACAGGCGGGGGTTTTTGTGGGCGACTATTCAGCGACAGACTCGAATCCCCGCCCAAGCACAGCTTGGACAGGGCGTCCTCTCGAGGCTTATTTCTTCAAATTGTCATCCTTAAGTAGTAGAACCCCTGCACGGGTGTGGATCGTAAGGTATTGTGACTCGGAGTATTGGTATCACTGATGCTATAGGTTGGGTAGCTTGCGGAGGTTATAGTGAACTAATTGGGTTGCTATTCATCTGATGAGAAATCTGTGGCTCACTTTGCTCTTGTGCCTGGTAGGCTGCTCGGCCAAGAAAAAGCCGGTCGCCGCGGCGCCTCCTCCTTCGCCGCCTCCGGCCGCCGCTCCGGCGCCGGTCCGCAGCCAGATGCCGCCGCCAACCGCGGAGGTGATCGAGCACTGCGTAGTGACCAAGCAGGAGAACGCGAACACCGTATCGTGCCGCTGTGAGCCGATCACGACCCGGATCGATTCCAAAACAGGGCACACCGTCATCGTTTGTAAGAAGATGCCGCAGACGAGGTGACGGCTGAACTGTCACCGTAAGCTCAGGCACTCGCTCGGGCTACCCCATTCCGCTTGCCGCGAACCGCATCGCATCCGCGATTCTCCGGCTCGGAGAGCAGGCCTCCATCAAGCGGGGGGGGGTGCGTCCTGGCCAGCGATATTCCCGAAAATCGCGAGGTGGTGGACGGATCGGGATCACTTTCCGCCGCGGCGGTCAGGATGACCTAGAACGCATGCTGCGGTTGCTGATCTCCGAGCTCGAAATCAGGAAAGCTGCCGCCAGCAAGGCCAAGGAGAGAGTGTGGGAGCACTATTTTGTGGGGCCCCGTGGCGCGAGAGATTGAGGGCACTATTTAGCGCTGGCTGAGGGAAATGCTCCCAAGCCTGCTTCGCCCACACAGGCAAGCGGTAATCACCCTCGGGCTGCACAACCACTTGGGGACAAGCAGCAACTAGCAATTGGCAATCGGCATTTGGCTAAGTACCTGCTACTCGTCCTCCGGTTCGTGGTCACACCCGCACAATCAGCCTGGGAAAACCACCTTATATCCTTAAATCTTTATTACAATCACAGCGGCGTCGCCGATGACCACGACTCACCCCGGCGCGACCTGCTGACATGGAAAAAACGATTCTGGTGACCGGAGGAGCCGGATTCATCGGTTCCAACTTCATCCTGCAATGGATCGAGCAGGAAGCGACTCCGGTGGTGAACCTCGACAAGCTGACCTATGCGGGCAATCCCAGCAATTTGCTTCGAGTCGCATCCGATCCCAAATATTGCTTTGTCCAGGGAGATGTTTGCGATCGCGAACTCCTGCGTGATTTGGTCAATCAGCACAAGCCGCGCGCCATCGTTCATTTTGCGGCGGAGAGCCATGTAGACCGCTCGATCCACGGACCGGATGATTTCATCCGCACCAATGTTTTCGGGACATTTAGTCTGCTGGAAGAGGCCCGGGTCTACTGCGCGGAACTGTCGGAAGCGGATCGTGTGTCGTTTCGGTTGCTTCACGTATCTACCGACGAGGTGTACGGCTCGCTCGGCCTGAATGACCCGCCGTTCTGCGAGACCACTGCGTACGCGCCGAACAGTCCGTATTCAGCATCGAAGGCGGCAGCGGACCACCTGGTGCGTGCCTATCACCACACCTATGGGCTCCCGACGCTGACGACCAATTGCTCGAATAACTACGGTCCTTACCAGTTTCCGGAAAAACTGATTCCACTCGTGATCCTGAATGCCCGTGCCGGCAAGCCTTTGCCGGTCTATGGAGACGGGCAGAATGTGCGAGACTGGCTGTTCGTCGAAGATCATTGCGATGCAGTACGCCGGGTCCTTGCTCAGGGCCGGGTTGGGGAGACCTACAACATCGGCGGAGGCGGCGAAAAGCGAAACCTGGAAATCGTGCAAGCCATCTGCGCCATCCTGGACCAGTCGTGCCCGAACGATCCTGTTGTGCCCCATCAAAAGTTGATTTCTTTTGTAAAGGACCGCCCCGGTCACGACCGCCGCTATGCCATTGATGCGCGCAAGATCGAACGCGAATTTGGATGGAAACCGCGCGAAAGTTTTGAGAGTGGCATTCGCAAGACTGTCCAATGGTATTTGCAAAATGAGGAGTGGGTGAACGGGGTCACCAGCGGCAGCTACCGAAAGTGGATTGCCACCCAGTACTCATAAGCCTCTCGGCTTGCCCCGGCGAAGCAGGGAACAGACCACATGCGAGTCACTATCTTCGGCGCAACTGGCTTACTGGGAAAGGCGCTGATGCGTGAGTGGAAAGAAGATGATGTGACTGGTTTCGGCTCCGCGGACGGAGATATCCGGGACTCGGAACAGGTGCTGCGCTTGGTCCAGCGTGGACGGCCCGATTGGATTGTTGTAGCCGCGGCCTTCACGGATGTTGACGGCTGCGAGACCAATCGCGACCTGGCCTTCAACGTGAACTACCGTGGGGCTGTCAACGTCGCGCAAGCGGCGAAGCAGCACGGTGCTCGCCTGCTTTTTCTCAGCACCGACTATGTCTTCGATGGTGCTAAGACGACTCCCTACGGTACCGGCGATCCCCGCTCGCCCCATACCGTTTACGGTCAGTCGAAAGCCGAGGCCGAGGCACACCTGGAGACTCTTCTGCAGTGCTGCATCGTGCGCACTTCGTGGCTGTTCGGCACCGGCGGAAAATGTTTCCCCGACACGATTCTGAAGCTGGCTGCGACCCGGCCACGGCTGGAAGTAGTGGGCGACCAGCGCGGCTCTCCCACCTACTCAGTGGATTTGGCTCGCGCCCTGATTCAGCTATGCCGCCAGGGGGCGAGTGGCATGGTGCACGTCACCAACCGCAGTGAGTGCTCCTGGTACGAATTTGCGAGCGAAATCATTGCCCGTTCCGGACTCGACACAATCGTGCGCGAGACGACCAGCGACAAGTTCGTCCGTCCGGCAGAACGTCCCAAGTATTCCGTGCTCTCGCCAGAAAGTTTGGAGAAGCGAGGCATCGCAATGCCTAGTTGGCAGGACGCGCTGCAAAGATACCTGGCTGAAAGAGCCTCGACGTTGTCTCGAACCACGTAGGGACAGATGTCCTCATCTCTCCGGCGGAGCGACGCTCTGCTAATTTGATTGGTGGCAGAGAAGTCGAGCTGCGCTCGACCGGACAGATGAATACATCTGTCCCTAGGCGGTTCTTGATTGGACTACCAGTTGGTCCCGGAGAGCAGTTCGCATCTTCTCCTGGTGTCGCAGGTCCAACTTAGTGCCGGCACAGGTAACGTGGAATACGTCGGTCGCCGTCTGACCCTGAGTGTCGATGATCGCGACCTCGATATTGCAGCCCAGTTCCGCCATGGCTGAACTGATGTCGTAAAGCAACCCGGGACGGTCCTGGGCGATGATCTCGATCAGCGTGCTGTGCTGCGAACAGGTGTTGTCGATCTGCACGCTGGGCTCGACCGTTACTTTCGGACTCTGCAGTCCCGGTTTGAATTTCGTCTCCATGAGTTCCACAACGTCGATTTCACCCGACACTGCTTCACCCAGTTTCCGCTTCAAGCGGTCTATTTCGGACGGATTCAGCTCCAGCGTCCGGAACCGGTCGGAAAAACGAATTGTGTCGAGCACCACGCCAGCCTTGTTGGAAAAGGCCTCGGCCTTCAGGATATTCATTCCCCAGGACGAGAGCGTTCCCACCACGTGCGAAAACAAACCCGGGCAATCGAGGGTCAAAAGCACCAGTTCGAAGTAGCCATCGCGACGGAGTATGTCAATCTGCGGTTCGTCATCTTTCTGTTTGAGGCGATCGTACATACGGCAGTGGGCCACAATCTCCTTCGAGGTGTGCATCAGCAAATAACGTTTGGGGAAACCTTCCAGGAAGGAAGTGATGTGTTTCGCGTCCGGCTCACCCGCCGCGGCGACAACTTCTTTGATTCGTTCGCTGTTGGAAACACTCTGGGTGAGGCGCTGGTCGTCCACGCTCCGGCTCAGATGGTTGAACGCGGCCGCGTAAAACTGCCATAGCAGCTCAGCCTTCCATGGCGTCAGCGCTTCGGGGTTGACCGATTTAATGTCAGTGTAAGTAAGCAGCGTGAGCATCTTCAGCCGTTCCGTGGTGCCGACGCATTCCGTGAACTCGGCCACCACCTTGGGATCGAAGATGTCCCGGCGCATGGTGGTCGACGACATGCGCAAATGGTTCGCAATCAAAAAGACGACAGTCTCGCGGTCAACCGCCTCGAGACGAAGCCGCTCCAGGGCGCTGGCTGAAGCCTGCAGGCTTCCATTCACGTGGTCATCGTCGGGCATGCCCTTGCCGACATCGTGGAGCAAGAGAGCCAAAAAGAGCAGGTCGGGACGTTCGAGCCCGTCCAGAATGTCGCGGAAGCGACGTTCCAGTTCGCTGTCGGGCGTTCGTAGGGCATGTATGTTCTCGATGGCCACCAGCGAATGTTCGTCGACCGTGTAGCGGTGGTAGTAGTCGCGAATCACAAGTGAATCGACTGCCTGGAACTCGGGAAACAGCAGGACTAGCACCCCCAACCGGTGCATGGCGCGGAGCGCGGCTCCAGCGTGCGGAGATATCAGGATCCGTCTGAAGTAAGACCACACCTCGGGAGAATCCTTCGCCCAGGCCCGAAGCTTGGGAAGCGACGCTTCGACGCAGCGTTCGGTTTCAGAAGTCAACTTCAGTCCGTGACGGCCGACAAACTCGAAGAGTCCGAGCAGCACAGATGGATCCTGGACAGAAGAAAGCTGACGCAAAAAGACCCGGCCCTCGACAACGGAAAAATCAGCATTGGACAAACGCGACTTGCGATTTTCAAACAGGCGGTAAAGACTGGAGCGCGACGGCGGTACTTCGTCGAACAGGACGGTCAGCCTGTAAATTGACCGCACATGGCGGAAATAAGTTCGCATCCAGACCGCGGCCGCGACCGGCGCTCCATCGGGCAGCCCGATCCCCGCCGCAGCCGCATCGGACTGCAATTCATAGGTCAGTTGGTTGAGGTCCCGGCCCTGCCGATAGTGCAGGAAGCATCGTACTGCCGAAAGAAAATCCAGGGCGGCGCTACACTCTGCGCGAAAAGCCTCCGGCAGAAGACTCTCGGGCGCGGGCCAGACTCCGGTTTTCTCCAGCTGAGAAATCAGGCTTAGCCAGCCTGCAACCTGGTAGTCCCGCAAGCCACCGGGAGAGTCCTTGATGTTGGGTTCCAGATGAAAGATGGTGTGGCCATACTTGTTGTGGCGCGCGGAAGTCAGGTCAATCAGCCTCTGTTGTAATTCCAGCGCCTCACGGCCGACCATCTTCGGAATCACTTGTGATTGAAGCTGCTCAAACAGTCCCGCGTCGCCGCAGATGTAGCGACAATCCAGCAGGGAAATGTTGAATTCGAGATTGTCGCGGTGCAACTTGCCGCACTCCGCCAGGGACCGGGTAGTGGCGCCGACGCGGAGGTGCAGGTCCCAAAGAGCTTGAGAAATTTGCGGGATCACCCGCTTTTCTGCGCCTTCGCTCAGGGGCGAGTCATGCAGGAAAAGCACATCCACATCCGAACAGGGAAACAGGGCACGACGGCCGTAGCCACCCAGGGCAGCGATGCACATTCGGTCCGGTGAGCCTGGGGAAGATTGATTGCACAACTCGCTGATGAAGGTATCGGTCAGATTCGAGCGTTCTCGGATTGCAGCCTGTCCATTGTGTGACCGCTCGAATCGTTCGCGTATCTTTTTCGACTCGGCCTGATACGTGTCGTGCGATATCGCGCTATTCGCCAGCACTGGCATTGGACTCGGGTCTCCTTACGTGGATGGGCGCCGGAGTGACGACACTCCGCCTGCCAAGGAGGAACCACTTGCTTCGACCTTGAAATCGAGGATTCACGAGCAAGCTCGCCCGGGGAGCCATTATGCGACCTTCGGGGTTGCGAAGGCTAATCCATAGTTTTTATGCGCTCGATTCGGAACACTTATGGGTCGCAATAGAGCAGACCCTGGCTTGTTCAAGCGATTGCGCTTGAGAACTAATGGGGTTAAAGGCACTCTCGCCGGCTCCCAGGTGTATCGAAGTGGCCGTCGTGACACGGCCACTCCGATTCCGACCGCACCGAGTTTACGTACTCGGGGTTAGCTCGGCTCCGGGATAGGCTGAGATTCCGTGTTGATCGAGGTCCAAGCCCATAAGTTCGCCCTCCTTGGAGACTCGAAGCATGCCCATAGCATTGAGCGCCGCGAACATTGCCATGGCACTGGCGAAGGTGGCGGTGCAGACAATCAGGCTACCGATAAACTGCGCCCCCAGCACTTTTACACCGCCGCCATAGAACAAGCCAGTGAGAGCATCGGGCGACTTGGCAACGATCGAGGGAACTCCGAACGGACTCGAACCAGCTGCGGAATACTCGCCGCTGGCGAACAAGCCCAGTGACAGCGTGCCCCAGATACCGCAGGCGCCGTGAACCGGCCAGGCGCCCACAGGATCGTCGATGCGCCAGTGTTCGAGCAGGTCCATCGCCAGGATGACGATCACGCCCGCCACCGCGCCGATGCAAGCGGCGCCAAACCCGCTTACCCAGTAGCAGGGACAGGTAATCCCCACCAGGCCGGCGAGGAAGCCGTTAAGGATACCGGTCGTGTCCCATTTTTTTGTTCGGAACCACATCATGAAAATCGCAGCCAGACCGCCGGTACACGCGGCGAGAGTGGTATTGGTGGCCACGCGACCGACGCCGGCGTTATCCATGATCGACAGGGTCGAGCAGGGATTGAAGCCGTACCAGCCGAACCAGAGGATGAGTCCACCGATAACGGCAATGGTGAGATCGTGTGGAAGCATCGGCGTGCCGCCGCCGTCGCGCTTGAACGTGCGACCCAATCTGGGCCCCAGCATGATGGCGCCCGCGATCGCGACCCATCCGCCGATGGAATGTACAACGGTTGAACCCGCGAAGTCATGGAAATTCATTCCCAGACTCGACAGGAACCCGCCCGGCGAACCCATGGTAGCGAGGAAACCGTCTGGACCCCAGCACCAGTGACCAAAGATGGGGTAGATTAATCCCGATACGCCGATGGAATAGAGCACGTCGCCCACGAATCGTGTTCGGCCGACCATCGCGCCCGAGCAGATCGTCGAAGCGCAATCCGCGAAGGCGAACTGGAAGAGGTAGTGCGCCAGGATCGGGATACCCGTGGAGGCATACGTCGATAGGACGGTGACGTCCCTCATGAAAATCAAGCTCTTGCTTGGATCGCCCGGCATATGCCAGCCGACGAAGGCGTTCCCGCCGCCGAACATGAATGCGAAGCCCCATCCCCAGTGCAGAAGTCCGCAGACGCACGTGTCGAACAGGCATTCCACCAGCACGTTGACAGTTTCACGATCTCGACAGAATCCGGCTTCAAGCATGGTGAAGCCCGCCTGCATGCCGAACACGAGGAAGGCGCCGAGCAGAACCCAGGCGGTGTTGAGCGGGTTGATGATGTCGCCACCCGTCGCGGCCTTGTAGGGATCAGCGGGCGCAGAGGTCGGCGCCGCGGCTGTAGAGGGCGAAGCGGGCGCGGTCTCCTGGGCGTGAACCTCCGTAGTGCTCACCCACTCCCACGCCGAGCGAACCGCCGTCGTACCGACTGTGATGAGCACGAACAGCGCGGCCAGGCCCAGCGCCCTACCCGCAAGCAGCAACATCCCGTAGCGCCGCCATCTGGCATTTCTCAAACGAACCCGCAGTCGGGGCAACTTCTCGGAAAAAGATAGTTTGTCTATTCTTCGTGTACCTTTAGACACGTTGTCTCCTCTCAAGTGTGACGAACGGCATGAGTCCTGCTCGATTTGTAGTGCGCTGCGAACCATCCCTGGAGAGCACTCTGGTTTCAGGAGGCCTCGCGATCGCAAGAGAGAGAGAAATGGAGGGGAACGTCCGAAGCCTGATGCGGCATTGGTAGACACTCTTGTTGCTCCTTGTGACATTTTTTTCAGATAGACCATCAATCGTGTCGAGCTGAAGCCGAGCTAAAGCGCTGCGGATCCAATTTGCTGGTTGCGTATCCTCACAGCGTGATCGACCCTGGACAGGAAAATCTTTCCGTCCCCAATGACACCGGTGGACGCCGTCCGCACAATGGCGTCAATGACGTCGTCCACGATGTAGTCGGGAAGCACTAAATCAATCTTGATTTTCGGCATGAGCCCCAGGGAATATTCATGGCCGCGGTAACTTTCGGTTTGATCTTTCTCCCGGCCATGACCGCGCACATCCGAAATGGTCATGCCAGGCACGCCCAGCTCGATCAATGCTGCCTTCACGGCTTCAAGTTTGGTCGGTCTCAGCACTACTTCGAGTTTGGTCACGATGGTTCTCCCAGAACGCATAGACAGATAGAACGGCCTTCGTGGGGGGCTGGTCGCCGCCACGAGATACACCTGCCCGGTGTTCGAGCAAGTAGCCTGATTTCTAAACTGTTCGAATCGTTAGAGAGAAGGAGGCGAGCGTCCGAAACCTAGGGACACATCGTTGAAGAGATAACGCTGATGGTGTTCAATGGAAAGAAAACGGCGGCTCCGCAACAGCACGGAAGACGTTTTCGGCGGCGCGACCAGGGTGGAACCGGTTTTCCGGGAGGAAACGCCGACGCGGAGTTTGGCTGGACTCCACTGCGAAAAGGCCGCTGTTGACCGCCGTGTGAGAAGAAGGTCGCGGTCGGGCGACATGCCGTGAGAGTCGAAACCGGCAAACGCCTGCCCGGCAGATCCAAGCAGGAGACACACTACGAGGGCGAAAGATGGGAGCAACCTTCTTCTTCGAGTTGTGAACTGCAAATGCAAGGAAGCTCCCAGCTTGCGACGGTTAGACCGCGATAGCGCCACGTTCCAGGTTGCGGATGCGAATGACTTCATCCACCTTGGAAAGAAATATCTTTCCGTCTCCGATCTTTCCGGTGGAGGCGGCTTTCACGATGGCATCGACGGCGGCGCTCACTTGAGCGTCGTCGAGCACGACTTCGACTTTTACCTTCGGTAGAAGATCAACGGAGTACTCGCGGCCGCGGTAAGTTTCGGTATGACCTTTCTGACGACCGTGTCCTCGTACTTCGGAAATGGTCATCCCAGTGATGCCGGCTTCAGTCAGGGCCTCTTTAACGGCTTCAAATCGCCCGGGCTGGATAATCGCTTCGACTTTTGTCATCTTTTTTCCTGTCTCGGTCGCCGGTCAGGTGCCGAAGGCAAATTGCTTTACCTCCCGCACCCGATTCCTGCGCCCCGGTTGGTTTAACTGGCAATACCAGGTGCATGTTTAGGAGCGCTCACCATTCCTTTGACGCCAGCCAACGGCAGTTCTTGTGTCATGCCGCTAGGTGCGCCCAAGGCCGAAATGACGTACTCAGGGTAAGCCGAAATGCCGTGCTCGTGAAGATCCATACCGTAGGTCTCCATCTCTGCCGGCAAGCGCAGCATCCCCATCGCGTTCACGACGAGCATCACCACCATGGCAATCGAGAATGTAGCCACGGTTATGACAGCGCTGCCGATGATTTGGGCTTTGAGGACCTGCAATCCGCCGCCGTAGAACAATCCTCTCAGGGGCGCGGAGTTGTCAGGCGAGATCGGACCGGTTGCGCCGTATTGGCCACAAGCAAACAGGCCAAGCGACAGCGTTCCCCAGATGCCGCAGAGTCCGTGTACGGGCACCGCGCCGATGGGATCATCAATGCGTAGCCATTCCAGGGCGTCAACGCCCACGATGACCAGAACGCCGGCGATTCCGCCCAGCGCGACTGCACCCGTCGGACTGACCCAGTAGCAGGGGCAAGTAATGGCCACCAGCCCAGCCAAAAATCCGTTGGTGGTGTAGCTGGCATCCCACTTCTTGAATTTCATGTAACCGTAGAAGATAGACGTGAGACCGGCTGCGCAGGCAGCCAGGGTGGTATTTGTGGCTACACGTCCGATGCCGACAAAGTCCATCGCTGAGAGCGTGCTACCGGGGTTGAAACCGTACCAGCCGAACCAGAGAATAAGGCCGCCGCTGACGGCGATCGTCAAATCATGAGGCAGCATCGGCTCGCCACCATCGCGTTTGAACTTTCTCCCTAGCCGCGGACCAAGAACGATGGCACCGGCCAAAGCAATGAATCCGCCAATGGTGTGGACTACAGTCGAGCCGGCAAAGTCATGGAAGCCCATGCCCAGCGATGGGAAGAAGTGGCCGTCGCTGCCCATCAAGGCCAGCCAGCCATCCGGTCCCCAGGCCCAGTGTCCGATGATCGGGTAGATGAAACCCGTGACGCAGACGCTGTAAAGCAGATCGCCGACGAATCCAGTGCGGCCGATCATTGCGCCCGAAGTGATGGTTGAGCAGGTATCGGCAAAAGCGAACTGGAAGATCCAGACTGCCAGGAAGGCCACACCTGTGCTCTCGTAGGTGTCCGGCGCATGCTGCAGGAAGAACCAGTGATAGCCGATGAAGCCATTGCCGTGGGAGAACATGAAGGCAAAGCCGATGGCGTAGAAGAGAATTCCGCAGAGACAGGTGTCCACTACGCATTCCACGAGGACGTTGACTGTTTCACGGGAACGACAGAACCCGGCTTCCAGCATGGTGAAGCCGACTTGCATGCCGAACACCAGAAAAGCGGCGACCAGCGTCCAAGCGGTGTTTACCGGGTTGACCACGTCGGCAGCTTTGACCTCAGGTGTTCCCGTTTGGGCATACACATGTGCAAAGAAGACAGCAGAGACTACTGCCATGATTGCCAGCACCAGGCCGACGCCCAGCACCTTGCCGGCCAGCAATGTTCCTCCATAGCTGCGCCATTCCGGGTCTCGCAATCGAACCAACAACCGAGAAAACTTTTGGGCCAGAGACAGCCTCGTGCCCCGCCTCGAATCAACAGTCATAGGGTCGCTCCATTCCTTGATTTGTTAGCTGCAACCACGCAATCAATGTGCTGAACTTCGTGTATCGATCCACATTTGGTGCGGGCACGGCCTGGGCGCTGGAACCAGGGGTGGTTTGAGTTGAGCCCAAGCCGTTAGCCCACATAACAGCGGCATCACTGCCACTGGGTAGAAGTCGTTCTTCCTGTAAGTACTCAGACATCAGGCGAAGCTGTGGTTTTTTCAAGTTGATTCCCTCCTGGCTACTTGGCATCGGCACTGCTGAATGCGTAGACCATGCCAAGGGTCACGGTGTTCTGCGAATCCCTGAACAAACCAGTCCGGTACGGGAAAACATCATGGTCCGACATGTCGCGGCGGAATTCCAGCCGTGCGATGATCTTGCTCGCCAGCATGCGCTGGAGAGTCAAAGTAAATTCGCTCACATTTTGCGCCGTGCCGGTCGAGAACCCGTTATGGTCCTTGAACCATTCGCCGCGAGTGGCGATCGCCCACGTGGCGTTGGGAGCGTACTTGATGTATCCGGCTATGCCGCTCCACCATACTGGGGTCGACGGTGATCCCGGGAGCAGCGGCTGCACCCGATCGTGGCCGTAATCGTAGTTCGCCATGAATGAGAGTTTTGCATTGGGGCTGTAAGTCACGACGGTATCGGTGAGGTGCCTGAAGTCCGAGTTATCGTTACCCTGTTCCGGCCCTACAAGATAGTTTTCAATCAGCGTGAACTTGCTGTTGGGCGTCCACGCGGCCGAGAAGCCAGTGGTCTTGCCACTGTTGTTGTCTACGCTGTTGTTCCAGCCGTTCATCAAGTAGCCGGTTAGTGCAAACTTGCTGTTGAAGGCGTACTTGCCGCTCATACCAAAATGGAAATACGGAATGGCCCAGGAAAATAACAGGCCCCGAGAGTAGTTCCAGTTGTCCTTGGTCTCGATGACTTCCGCCCCGGCGGGGGTCACGAACTTTCCGACGTTGATCTGGAGACCCTTACCCACAGGGGCGAGATACTCCAAATATCCCTCTTTCAGATATTGATCGAAATTGGTAATGGTGGATGGCGGACCCAGCAGCGGAGTGCCCGGTACGTTGGGCGAAGCAACTTCGCCGCCATTGACCAGGTTCATGGCCTGCCCAAAGCCGAGAGCGACGTGATACCCAACGCGGCTCCCAGTAGCATCCGGCGCCTTGTCCGCCACCAGTTCGATCATGTTTAACGCGAACTGGCTGGAGTTGACGTCGAAGTTACGCAGAGCAGTGGTACGACTTGCGGGCTGGTTCGAATTGTAGCCGTAGTAGACATCCACGAAACCGCTCAGCGTGGTTGGTCCCAGGAGCCCGGCGAGTCCGGTGGGTGCGGGAGTGGCCGCTGGAGCAGGGGCAGGAAGTGCGGCTGAGGTTGGCATAGGAGCAGGTGCCGCAGCAGCGGCTGCCGCAGCTTTCTGGGCCTCCATTTGACTCTTGAGATCCGCCAGTTGTTTTTCCAAAGAATCGATACGGGTGGAAAGGTCAGTCGCAGGCTCGGTTTGAGCCAGAGCGGGATTCCCCACGCCGCAGAAAATTCCGAGACTGAGAGCCAAAACCAAAACCCTCCAACGGAAGGCACAATTCATCTGAACGACTCGCTTTCGTCATTGCGCACCTAGGTGCACACCCCGGTAACCAGCGTGGTGCACAGTACCGCCCTGTGCCTGTCAGAGTCCAATGCATAATTCTTTTCGCGCTTATCACAAATACTTTTAAAAACATTAATTTATGGGATAGATAAGAGAAATTTATTGGGCGATTGTGGAGTGGGTATGACGACCCTGGGAAGGCGGCAGCGACCAGCTTGATTCGACGCTCCGTCCGCCCAGCAATCTGCCAGTTGTCATCCTGAGCGCAGACAGTTCATTCGTTCACGAATAAATTGCCGGAGTCGAACGACCCCTACCGCCCCGAGCTGGCTCTCGCGTCGTGGATTTGCCAGCTGAAATCACTCCCCAGGCCTGCGCGCCCGTTCCACTCCAAGGGGTCCTTCGACTTCGCGCCGCTTCGCGGAGCGAAGCAGCCCCTCCGCTCAGGATGACAATCCGTGTTGTGTACCGTGGTACACTGGTACCATGAAATCGATACAGGAATTCTGGTCGAGCGCGTGCAGACGGGGGTTCGCCTTGAAAAGCGTCTGCTCAAAGTACTCAAGGGGTTCGCCGAGTACCACGATTTGACGCTGGGTGATCTGCTGGAGGGAATCGTCTTGCACGCCTTCGACGGCAAGACCCCGTTCACTCGGGCGTCTCTCGGCCAGATCAAAGATCTGAAAAAGTTCTACGGTCTGGAGCTGGATTCGAGGGCCAGCCATCGCCTGAAAGAGGATGAGAAAAAACGCCGGCCATCCCGATGACTGATCAGGAACTAATGGTGCAATTCGAGGACGGCACGCTTCCGGGGGAGATGTTTTCACCATCGCGAGCACGTCCGAGTCGCGTTTCTTTATCTGACAAAGTACCCGGTTCTTGAGGCGATCCAGGCATTTTCCGAAGCCTTGCAAAGATTTGCCGAGGTCCGCGGAAAGTCCCAGCTTTACCACGAGACCATAACCTGGGCGCACATCTTTCTTATTCGGGAACGTATGGCGAGGGCTGGAAAAACCCAAAACTGGGACGAGTTCGCCACCAACAACCCGGACTTGTTGGTATGGAAGGACGGCATTTTGAGCCGATACTATTGCGCCGAAACGCTCACCTCCGATTTGGCGCGAACCGTCTTTGTCCTCCCCGACCTGCGTAGATGAGCCCCAGGTTCCGGCACTTTGCTGAATTGACGGCAATTGTTTTGTGTCGCCTCCGCGCATTATCCGAATCCATCGCCCCGACTCCGCCGCCCGGTGGCTCCTAGACCCCGACGGTGCGGTTGAAATCGAGCAAAAATAGGGAGGATAATTCCATGGATTCCGGCATTGTTCGAACCGCCTTAACCAATACACTACCTTGGAACGTGATTGCCGCGAACCGCGCGAGGTCGGGCCGGACGCGAGAGTGCAGGAGTGGGACGCAAACAGGGAAGAATACTTCACGCATTCAGGCCTCGATTGCAGATGACTTCAAACGACTGCTCTAGCAGATCTGACGACAGGAGAAGTTTCCATGACGCAGGAAGAGATACGTCTGGCGGAATCAGACGCGCGCAACAAGCATTGGAAGCGCTGGGGTCCTTACCTCAGCGAGCGCGCCTGGGGCACGGTCCGCGAAGATTACAGTCCGTACGGAACTGCCTGGGAGAGCCTGCCGCACGATCACGCCCGCTCGCGTGCTTATCGCTGGAATGAAGATGGCCTGGCCGGAATCAGCGACCGCCAGCAGACCGTTTGTTTTGCCCTGGCCCTGTGGAACGAACGCGATCCCATCCTCAAAGAGCGGCTATTCGGACTGACCGGCAACGAAGGAAATCACGGCGAGGACGTGAAGGAATATTACTTCTACCTCGACAGCACGCCGACACATTCCTACATGAAGTATCTCTACAAGTATCCGCAGGCGGATTTTCCTTACGAAAACTTGGTGGAGCGAGAACCGGCGGCGCGGCAAGAGACCAGCCGGAATACGAACTCATGGACACTGGCGTGTTCAACGAAGACCGCTACTTCGATGTATTCGTGGAATACGCCAAGGCGGATGTGGAAGACATCCTGATCAAGATCACGGTTTCAAACCGCGGCCCGGAAGCGGCCAACCTTCACCTGTTGCCCACCGTCTGGTTCCGCAACACCTGGTCGTGGGGCGAGGGAGCACGCTGAGCCCCGCCTCAAACAGGCCAGCAATTCACCCAACCCGGCGATCGTTCTGGATCATCCTGATTCAGGCAGGCGATGGTTGCATTGCGAGGGCTCGCCGGAATTGCTTTTTACCGGGAATGACACCAATCACCAGCGCCTGTTGGTGTCGACAATCGCACTCCCTACGTCAAGGACGGCATCAACGATTACATCGTGCACGGCACCAAGGAAGCAGTAAATCCGGAGCACTTCGGCACCAAGGCATCGGCGCATTACAACTTAACCGTGGGCGCCGGCGAAACCGTTGTCGTGCGGTTGCGGCTGACCAAAACCGACTTCGAAGACAAAGAATGCGTTCGACGACTTCGACCAGACCTTCGCGCTGCGTCATCAGCGAGGCCGATGAGTTTTACGCCACCGTCATCCCGCAGGACCTTTCGCCGGACGCGAAGAATGTTATGCGCCAGGGCTTTGGCGGCATGCTGTGGTCCAAGCAGTTTTATCACTACGTGGTGAGAGCAGTGGCTTGACGGCGATCCCGGCAATCCGCCCCCGCCTCCGGAGCGCCTCAACGGACGCAATCACGAGTGGCCACATCTCTACAACGCCGACGTCATTTCCATGCCCGACAAATGGGAGTATCCGTGGTACGCGGCATGGGACCTGGCGTTTCACTGCATTCCGCTGGCGCTGGTGGACTCGGATTTTGCCAAGGAGCAGCTCATCCTCATGCTGCGCGAGTGGTACATGCATCCCAACGGACAGATTCCTGCCTACGAGTGGGCCTTGGGCGACGTGAATCCTCCGGTGCACGCCTGGGCAACATGGCGCGTTTACAAGATTGACAAGAAGCGCAAAGGCAAAGGAGACCGCGAATTTCTGCAACGTGTCTTCCACAAGCTGCTGCTGAATTTCACGTGGTGGGTGAACCGCAAAGACGCCGCCGGCATGAACATCTTTCAGGGCGGATTTCTGGGCCTGGACAACATCGGCGTGTTCGATCGCAGCGCGCCGCTACCCACCGGAGGCTACTCGAGCAGTCCGACGGCACCAGTTGGATGGCGATGTACACCTTGAACCTGGTGGCCATTGCTCTCGAACTGGCGCAGGACGACCCGGCTTACGAAGATGTAGCCAGCAAATTCTGGGAGCACTTCATCTATATCGCGCGCGCCATGAGCCATCGCGGTCACGATGGATGGGATTGTGGAATGAAGAAGACGGATTCTTCTACGACGTTCTGCAGCCTGCCCGACGGTTCCAAATTCCCCATGAAGATCCGTTCCATGGTGGGCTTGATTCCTCTCTTTGCGGTCGAGACCCTGGAACCGGAGATGCTGGACCGACATCCCGGTTTCAAACGAAGGCTGGAGTGGTTCGTGGAGAATCGCCCCGATCTCACCGACAACATCGCCAGCATGACGGACCGAAGGCAAGGGCGATCGGCGGCTGCTGTCCATCGCCGATCCGGAACAGCTTCGCGACATTCTCAAATACATGCTGGACGAGCGGGAGTTTCTTTCCCCGTACGGGATCCGCGCCTTGTCGCAGTATCACCGCGACCATCCCTATACGCTCAACGTCAACGGTATGGAACATCGGGTGGACTACGAGCCGGGAGAATCGACGACCGGTCTGTTCGGAGGAAACTCCAACTGGCGCGGCCCCATCTGGTTCCCGACCAACTTTCTGCTGGTGGAGTCGCTGCAAAAATTTCATTACTACCTCGGAGAAGATTTCAAGGTCGAGTTCCCGACCGGCTCGGGAAAGATGATGACCTTGTGGGAAGTGGCCGGCGAACTGTCGCGCCGCATGACCAATTTATTCCTGCGCGACGAAAAGGGACGCCGCCCGGTGTTCGGCGATATCGAGAAATTCCAGACCGATCCGCACTGGCGCGACCTGGTCCTCTTTCACGAGTACTTCCACGGGGACTCCGGCGCTGGAGTCGGCGCCAGCCATCAGACGGGCTGGACTGGAGTCGTGACCAAGTTGATGCAGCAGAGCGGAGAATCGCGCACTCGTAAGAAACCGAAGTCCCAGCCGTCACGAGTTGTGGCCGCGGATTGAATTTCGAGTCGGTCCCGCAAGTTGACTTCACCCACAGGAACGATCAAAGTGTTCTGCCAGGCAGCGGACCTACAGGCCACGTAGGGGCGGTGTCCCCCGTCGCCCGGCGGAGCGAAGCTTCGCGAGGTTCGGCGAACTGCACTCGCCTGCCCGGACGAGGGCGTCCGGGCCTACGTGGATCGTGCATCAGTCATCGCTATTAATTTGGATCAGTCATGATTGAATTCACCAAAGAAACCTGTGGCAATCTGGATGCCGCCCTGCGTCGCGAATGGCTGGAAACCAACGGCCTGGGCGGCTTTGCCTCGTCCACCATCACCGGGTCTGAACACCCGCCGCTATCATGGCCTGCTGGTCGCGGCCACCAAGCCGCCGGTGGGCCGGGAAGTGCTGCTGTCGAAGCTGGAAGAGACGTTGTTGATTGACGGCCAGCCGTTCGATCTCTCCTCGTAACCGGTATCCGGGCGTTGTCCATCCCCAGGGTTTTCGATATCTCACGAGCTTCCGTCTCGATCCGTTCCCCATTTTCACTTATGAAGTCGAAGGCATCATGATCGAGAAGACGGTCTTCATGGTCTACGGCGAGAACACCACGGTCGTGCAGTATGAACTCAAGAGCACGAAGCGATCGCAACCGCCTAAGAGCTTGCGTCTCGAGATCCGGCCTTTGATCGCGTTCCGCGACTATCACAGCACGACCCACGCCAATGGCGGGCTGAATGCCGCAGTGGAGCAGGGACCAGAGTTGGCCGCCGTTGCGCCTTATCCCGGACTGCCGACTTTGTATCTGGCCCACAACGCGATGGAATTGCAGAAGACGGGCGACTGGTACAGGAATTTTGAATACGATATCGAGCGTGAGCGTGGTTTGGATTTCACGGAAGACCTTTTCAATCACTTCATCCTGCGCTTCGATCTGCTTTCGAACCACCAGGCCTCGATCATCGCGTCCATCGAGCGGCGCGATGTCGCGAGGCGAGCCAGTATCGTCAGGCGGAGATCAAGCGCCGCCAGATTGCGGCGCAGGCCTCTCCCCTCAAAGACGAGTTTGCCCAGACCCTGACGGCTGCGAGCTGATCAGTACATCGTGGCTCGGGGCAGACCAGAAGACTATCATCGCCGGCTATCACTGGTTCAGTGATTGGGGACGCGACACCATGATTTCACTCCCCGGCCTCACGCTGCCCACCGGAAAGCATGACGTGGCCCGCAGCATCCTGCAGTACATTTGCCCAGCATGTCGACCAGGGCATGCTGCCGAACCGTTTCCCCGATGCTGGCGAGACCCCGGAATACAACACGGTTGACGCCACACTCTGGTTCTTCGAGGCCGCGCGCGCCTACCTGCCTACACCGGAGACGAAGAGTTTGTCCGCACCGAACTCTATCCCGTGTTCACCGACATTATTTCCTGGCACGCCCGCGGCACCCGTTACGGAATCAAAGTCGACCCCAGCGGGCTGTTGACCTCCGGCGAACCCGGCGTTCAGCTTACCTGGATGGACGCCAAAGTCGGCGACTGGGTTGTGACTCCGCGCCGCGGCAAGCCGGTCGAGATCCAGGCGCTCTGGTACAACGCGCTGTGCATCATGGAAGAATTCGCGCGCAGATTTGGAGACGATGCTGCCCAAAAGCGTTACCGTAACATGGCGGCGATGGCGAACTGGGCCTTCAACCGCCTGTTCTGGAACGAGAAAGAGAGCTGTCTGTATGACGTGGTTAGCGGCGAGCCCCTCGGACGCGTCCATCCGCCCGAATCAGATTTTTGCTGTCAGCCTGCCCTACACCATGCTGTCGCCAGACCGCTCGCGGAGCGTAGTCGAGAAAGTTCGCGAACATCTGCTCACGCCGTACGGTCTGCGTACTCTCGCGCCCAGCGATCCGCAGTATCGCGGACGCTACAGGGAGGCCCGGTTGAACGCGATGGCGCATATCACCAGGGAACGGTGTGGCCGTGGCTGATCGGACCATTCATCACTGCGTATGTAAAAGTGAACGGAGAGAGCGACGCGGCGCGCGAGCAGGCGGCAGAATGGCTGAAGCCCCTGAATGATCATCTTTCCGACGCCGCACTGGGACACATCTCGGAAATTTTCGATGGCGACACTCCGCAGCGTCCCGCTGGCTGCGCGGCCCAGGCCTGGAGCGTAGGCGAAGTATTGCGCGCCTACGTCGAAGACGTAAAGGGAAGTCGTCCGACGCCGCTAGGAGAGCGGCGCGAAGCAAAGGGCAAGAGTCCCGCCACCCAAACCATTGAGTCGCTTTGAACACGGAGGGCGGGCGTCCTCGCACTGCTACCCAGCTATCGTAAACGAAACAGAGTTTCAGACCTCGCTGCCGTAGACCGGGATCACTGCTCCGTCAACGTCTTTGCCTGCATCGCTGACCAGCCACGTGATCAGGCTCGCAACCGCTGCCGGTCGAACCCATTTGGAGAAGTCTGATTTCGGCATGGCCTTTCGGTTGGCCGGCGTGTCCATGGTGCCGGGCAGGATCACGTTGGCGGTAATTCCCACATCCTTATTTTCCTGCGCTACCGTCCTGATGAGTGAAACCATGGCGGACTTGGAAGCGCTATAAGCGCCGACGCCGGCGCCAGGGTCCATTGCCGCGCGACTGCCGATGGCAACGATGCGCCCGTTTCCGGTCTTGCGCATGACTGGGATCGCCGCGCGCAAAATGTAAAATGTGGTGTACAAGTTCACGTCGAACATGCGCTCGAAAGTGGCATCGTCGGTTTCGGCGAGGTGCTGGCCCCCGGCGAAGCCGCCCACGGTGTGAACCAGGATATCCAGCCTGCCGAAGCGGGAGACCACGCTGTCCACCCCAGTGTTAGATTCGTCCGCCGTTGAAATCTCTGCTGACAGCGCAGTAAAGTTCGGACTGTTAAATTCCGACGGCTTAATTTTTCGCGACAGACCTATAACTGTGGCGCCGGCATCGAGCAGCGCCTGCGTGACGTACGTTCCCAGGCCTCCATTGGCGCCGGTCACAAGTGCTATCTTGCCTTTCATCAGTCCTCCTAAGATTACCGTTTGATTCATCTCCCCCGTCTAAAGTAACGGAGAACCAGGTGCTCGGACGAGAAAACTCATCGGGAACCTCAACAGAGTGGCCAACAAATTAAGTATGCTAGCAACCATCATTTCCCATAAGATTTGATCCGCCGGGCGTGGATGCTGGCCCATTCCGCGGTGACAGGCTCGTGTCAGCTTCCCGGCCGGTCGGAATCCCACGCGCAGAGGTATTTTCATGCAAGCGAGTCGGTTTCTGTTCATTCCCGTGATTCTTGGCACGGTCAGAATGGGCCGCATGAGTCTCCACGTGGCTCGCCTTGTAACACAGGAAGTCGCAAAGCACGCCGGTGTCGAAACCGAACTCATCGACATCGCCCTGCTCCCGCTGCCCACCGATGAGGCGGGAGAAGCCATCAAAGATTCCGGCTACTCGGCCAGGATGGAGCGGGCCGACGCGTTGATCATCGTAGCGCCGGAATACAACCACGGCTACTCCGGTTTGTTGAAGCACGTTCTTGACAGTTGCCTCAAAGAATACATTCACAAGGCTGTCGGGATCGTCGGCGTTTCCGCCGGGCCATTCGGCGGGGCTCGGATGATCCAAAACCTGCTTCCCGTCATGCGCGAATTGGGACTGGCCACGATTTTCTGGGACGTGAACTTCTCCAGCGTGCAGAAAGTTTTCGACAAAGACGGCTTGCTGCTGGATGAAGCCTTTATCGGTCGCATCGACAAGTTTCTGAAAGAACTGATCTGGATGGCCAAGACCATGCGCCACGGACGTGAGCAAATAGCTCTCGATTGAGCACAAAAGGACTGACGCAATGACGGTACTCTCTTCCGAAAAAATGCCCTGCCCGAAATGCGGGTTTGAAATGAACCATCATGCTGACAAGCTGGTAGTTTGCCCTGACTCACAGGCGGCTCGAGTGGAGGAACATCTGGGCGGATTTCTGGAAGAGTTCCACGCTTGTCCGAATTGCGGCGCTGTAGCGTCTCGCCCCGCCAGCGCAAAGTAGCCACATATTCAGCCTGTCCAGCGACGGCCGCTGACGGTTTGACAAAATCTGTCAATGCAATTGATGCTGAGCGTCACTTGACTCAAAGAAATCGTTCACATGACCAGGAATCATCCCTAAATTATTGATTCTGAAAGCGTCTTTAATTTCCAGCGCCACCGTGTGGTGGCCCTTTAAGTGCGGTTGGAAGTCGGGCGACGGGCAGGTCATTCAACCGCAACGGGGGCTTTCCTTGGGAAAAGGGAATCGGCGACAGAAGCGCATCAAAATGGTTTTGCCCGTGCGGATATCGGGGAAAGACTCGGCCAACAGGCCCATCAATGAACTGGCCCACACTCTGGACATAACCCCGAACGGCGCCCGGCTCGGCGCGATTCGGCACGTACTAAAGACCGGTGACAAGCTCACTCTGCAATACCGGCAGCGAAGAATCCAGTTCAAGGTGGTCTGGGTAAAACCGATGGAAGGTAGCAGCGAGTATCAAGTCGGTTTGGAAGGCCTCGGCACCGTCGGAGAAAACTGGGGTCTTGAGCTTCCCGAGTCAAATCTGGCGGATGAGTACCAGTCGACTACAAGTTCCTAGTTCGCGGTGACGGGCAGATCGAAAAGGCTTTAACCACAAAGGACACGAAGCTTCACGAAGGAGCTTTGTGAAGCCTCGTGCCCCTTGTGGTAAGAGTTCGCCATCCAATCAAATCTGCTACGCAGCTACGCGGCTGAACCGTAAAGCTGGCGCAACGACTTGACGTTGGTCGCTGGCTTTTCATGGAGCAGGAGCTCCGTAGCCTGCACGCGCCGGTCGGCATGAAACCAGCGTTGCACCACGCCATCATGCAGGAAGTTGGCCAGAGCGATCAGACTCATGCCCTGGTGGTGGGCCATCCAGCAGCGCACCAGTTCGTGGCGATGGCGCCAGGAGCGACGACCGGAAGTGGTGCTGTAATCGGCTGATTCGTAGAACCCGTATGGGCCTAACCATCCGTTGCCTTCCATCCGGCGCAGATTGCGCACCGCCGCCGCAGGATCAACGTGCAGTGCCAGGAAGGTCGAATACGGTGAAATAACCAGGCAGTTTGGTTCGCCCTGGTGGAGAGAAATATCAGGAAGCCCGAACGCCTGATACTGATAAATCCCGCCTTCATCTCTTTTAGCGTAGGCCGATTCCGAAATCCCCCACGGCACACTCTTTTGAGTCCCGTAAATCTGCTGGAGCCGAACTGCGGCAATTCGCGAATTGTCCAAGAGCGTGTTGGGGTAAGTTCGCATCCATAGTACCGGCATCAGGTACTCGAACATGGTTCCGGTCCAGGAGAGCAGAATCGGAAACCCGTGCTCGCGAGTGTGCGACCTGCCCAACAGGAACCAGACGTCCTGCGGGATGTCCTCCTTGGCGATGGCGGCGAATACGGCGATGCGCGCCTCTGAAGCCAGCAAATCGTAACAGGCGGACGGGTGCTTACCCGTCTCCACCTCGAAACCGAGCGACAGCAACTTGCGCCGCGGATCGAGCAGGAAGCGGAAGTCCATCTCGTCCGCGAACTTTCCGGCTGTGTCCGCAATCTGTTTGAGATCCTCGATCAAAGCGAGCGCCCGCGAGCGTGCGTCCGGCAACATGGCTTGCAGGCGCTGATACAGGGCCTTGCGGTCGCCGGAGCCGTTGGCATGGTCAAGAGCAAACCGCAGACGGGCGGAGAGCTGGTCCACGACTTCGGGCAGGCGCTGGATGGTCATGCTTTGTGAATCGAACTTGAAGTCCAGCGTGGCGTCTTTCCAGAGCGGCACAAACTCCGGCAGCATCCACGGAACATAGACCTGCACTGCTTTTCTGAGATTTCTGACCCGCGAAAGAGACTCGGTCGCGAACCAGTGCACGTCCGATTCATATTTGGGGTTCTTCGTCTCCAGGTCGCTCTCCAGCAATCCCTCTTCGGAGGGCGCCAGCAGTCGCTGCAGCCAGCTTCTTTTCCTAGTCTGTTCGAGAAAAGTTCGGAAACGCTTTTGTGGAAACGCATGCTCGTCAACCAGAATCCGGAGATGATCGGCCAAGCCTTCCGCCAGCTGTTTCTCCAGCAACGGACGCTGCAAAAGATCCAGACAGCCTTGCTGCAGTGTCCAGAGCGACGCCACCAGGTTGCCGCTATCCACGGAAGAAACAAACTGAGGCCGCAGCGGTTCGAGGGTGCGCGTGTCGTACCAGTTGAGCAGATGGCCGCGAGACCGCTGTAGCTTGGCCACGGTTGCCAGAGTCCGAAGCGTCTGCTCGGCAAATTCGGGAACGGTCAGAAAACCAAACTCGCACGCCAGCTGGCGAGCGTTCAAAAGAAAACCCAGGTTGGTAGGGGACATACGGCCTGCCACTGCCGCCGGCTCTTCCTGCACATTATCGGGAATGAGCCATTGGTGCTCTTTGGTACTGAATTCGGCAAAATACCGCCAGGTCCGGAGCGCGGTGCCGCTAAGAAACAACTCGTCTTTCTCAGGGGTTTCGCTGCGCAGGGCCCGCGACGGCAGATTGAGCCACATCGAAATCCATTTACTGCAAGCCCAAAGCAGCAGAATGGGAAGGGCGGCGAAAAAGGCTCGGCGGCCGGTGAAGAACACCAGGACTCCCAATGCCAGTGCCAGCGCGGGCATCCAGTCGAGATAGCTATCGACCGGAGTCCGCTTACGGACGCTTAATTCACTTTCCGCCGCGGTCTCCCATTCCAGAAGCCGCCGCCGCGTTACCAGCCGCCGGACCAGGGTTCGCACCACCGCATCGAGCGACAGCAGCATCTGGTGCGGCAGGAATGACAGGGTGAAGAACATGCTGGCGTTCGCGTTCAGCAGCGCGGTGCGAGCGTCCTTGACGACCTGCGATTTCTGTTCCACCGCCGCTCGTACCAGGTTGAACAAGAACTGGAACCAGGCCGGCACAAACAGAATGCTGAGTGTGGCCAGAGTCCAGTACAGCGGGTTTCCCGGAAGTATCAACCAACCGAAGACCAGCAGCAGGAAGGTTGCAGGTTCAACCAGACTCCGGCGCAGATTGTCCAGAATCTTCCACTGCGAAACCAGCGAGATGGGATTCGGCACCTTGCGCCCCGACTCGTCCGGCACTCGCGACAACAGCCAGCCCGTGATCTGCCAATCTCCGCGCAGCCACCGGTGTTTCCTCCGGTTGTAGGCGTTGTAGTGCGAGGGATAATCCTCGATGATCTCGATGTCGGTGGCCAGGCCCGCGCGCGCATACGCGCCTTCGATCAGATCATGACTGAGCAGCGCATTGCGCGGGAAACGCCGGTCCAGCACGCGGTGTACCGTATCTACTTCATAGATCCCTTTGCCGGCGAAGATGCCTTCGCCATACAAGTCCTGATACACGTCTGAAATCGCGCGGGTATAAATGTCGAAACCGGTCTCTCCCGAATAGAGGCTGGCCAGCCGGGAACGCGACGCGCTCTGCACGCTCACGCCCACGCGCGGCTGCAGGATGCCGTAGCCAGCGGCCACAATATTTTTCTCCGGGTCCGGATCAATGATTGCCTGATTTAGTGGATGCGCCATCGCCCCTATCATGCGATCGGCTGACCCGCGAGGCAGTTCCGTGTCCGAGTCCAGCGTGATCACGAAACGGATCTGCGGCAAGATGGAGAGGTCACCGACTTTGACCGGAAAACTGTCGTGTTCGCTGCGCAGCAGTTTGTTCAGGTCCATCAGCTTGCCGCGTTTTCGCTCCCAACCCATCCACACTCTTTCCCGCGGGTTGTAAACCCGGTGGCGATGGAAGAGAAGAAACGATCCCGACGCCTGGCTGGCATACTTCTCGTTGAGTTCCCGCACTAGTCGCGCGCAGTAATCAATCAGCGGACCGTCTTCAGGCGCAGGTACCGGAGTATCTGGCAGGTCGGTGAGCAGCGCGAAATGAATATTGGGATCGTGATTGCCCAGGAATCGTACCTCCAGGTCCTCCGCCAGGCGGCGAACCTGTTCCTCGTTGAACAGCATGCTGGGAATGGCCACCAGCGTGGTGCAATTGTCCGGAACTCCTTCCGAAAAATCGAGCTTAGGCAAAATCTGAGGTTCCAGCATGGAAGTGATCAGATAATTCACCAGCTGGATGGCGCTCTGCGAAGCCGGCAGAAGCAACATCGCCATGGAAAAGAAGATCAGGGCGGGAGAAGTGTAAGTGTTGGTTAAGAGCAGCACGATCGCCGACATGATGGCGAGCGTTAGGATTTCTGTCCCCGGCAAATAAAACTCGTTCGGATGTCGCCGCAGGAAAGATGCAATCCGCTGGCCCAGGGGAGGCCGGAAGCCCACTCGCTCGCCGAGCGCGGTTGTTCCGTCTGCGAGGAGGTAGTACCCAATATGTCCACGGCGAGCCGCCAGGCGCGGGCTGGAGTGTGTCTCCTGATGGGCGGACCGCGCCAGGGCCAGGGCTGCGGCAGCGACTTCGGTCTCGCTGAGATCGGAGTATTCGGCGAAGTTTGAGACCTCGGTGCGGTAAAGATCGCGGCTCTCAAAATCCATTCGAGCGTAGGCGCCTGCCGGATCCTGGCGCAGAACGCGATCGAACAGCACCATCGGCTCGACAACACTCTTCCAGGAAATGTGACCAATATCGCGCAAGCTTCGTACGCAAACCCCCGCCCCGTAGGAGCCTTCGGGGTCCTGCGCCACTTTTGATCCGCGGGCCGCGATCTCTTCCAGCAGGACCAGCTTCAGCGCCGGAACCAGTGCCCACAGCTCGATCATCCGCAAGACGGTGCTCTGCTGAAAGGCCTGCACATATGCGACCAGAGCGCTCTCACTGAAGTCGTAGCCACAGGTGGCGAGAAATCCCGCGGCCAGAGCAACCACCCGGGGAGCCACGGCGCCGTCCGGCGTGCGAACGTGCGGCAGCTTGCGCACCCGCTTGAAACCTTCCTTCGTACTTCGGAGGTCACCATGCAGAAGACGGAGGTTGTCATTCAGCCAGCGAAAATCATCTCCCACGGTGTTCTTGGGTGGCGGCCCGTGGAAATGCCGCAGAACCGGTCTCATCGCGCGGCTCAGGGCACGATAACGCTCGGAGAAAAAGCGGGACGAATGGGTTCCGGGGAGCCATACCAGTCTGCGGCCCAAATCTGCGGCGGCCAGACTTAAGGCCTCCAGGTTGGGCCCGGTTTCTTTAGAGGGCTCAGGCTGACGCTCGGCTTCAGCGTTCAACATCTCGATATGGGTATCTGGCGGCATCGCTGTTGCATACTACGGTTGTGTTCTACCGGTAACTCGCGGCCTGCAGTTCAAACATTTCCTTGTAGCGCCCGCCCAGGCGGGCCAGCTGGTCGTGACTTCCTTCTTCCGCGATCTTTCCGTTTGCTAGAACTACGATGCGATCGGCCATGCGCACGGTAGAAAAGCGGTGCGAAATAAAAAGCGCCATCTTGCCTGCTGTGAGTTCAGCGAAGCGCTGGAAAACCTCGAACTCGCTGCGTGCATCAAGCGCCGCGGTCGGCTCGTCCAAGATCAAAAGCTGCGCGTCTCGCAGATAAGCGCGCGCCAGCGCAACTTTCTGCCACTCGCCGCCGGAAAGGTCAACCCCGGTTTCGAAGCGCCGCCCCAGCATTTGATCGTAACCGCCGATCTTCGCGATCACGGCATCTGCCAGGCTCTTCCGGGCAGCCGCTTCGAGCAATGCGAGATCGTCAATTTCCTCAATCCTTCCCACTGCGATGTTCTCTCTCGCCGTCATCTCATAGCGCATAAAGTCTTGAAAGATAACGCCAATCTCACGATACAAGTCTTCCAGACGATACTCTTTCAGGTCAACGCCGTCGAGCAGCACGTGGCCCTCGGTGGGATCGTAAAGCCGCGTGATCAGCTTGACGATCGTGGTCTTGCCTTCGCCATTTTCGCCGATCAGCGCAACCCGTTCCCCGGGACGAAGGTGGAAGTCCAATCCATCGAGCACCAGCCGCGAACTTCCCGGATAGCGAAAAGACACGTTGCGGAATTCAAAGCCTCGGACAATCGGCCGCGGCGCCGGAAGCGCATCGGGCTTGGATCGAATGGTCGGCTGCATATCAAAGAAGGCCAGCAGGTCGGTCAGGAAAAGCGCCTGGTCCGCAATGCCAGAAACCGTAGAGAAGATCTGCTGAATGTTGCTGCTCGCCTGCAGGATTGCGCCCGACAGCAGGTACCACAAGCCAAGGCTGTAGGCGCCGGTGACGGTCCGCCAGATCACAAACGCATAGGCAGAGTAGTAGCCCATAAAGGCGATCACCGACAGAAAAGCGCCGGCGATTAGTTTCCGGCGGGAGAGCGCCACGTTCTCTTCGTAGATCCCGTCGGAAAGTTTGGTGAAACGTTGAGTCAGAAACTTGCTGAGTCCAAATAGTTTGAGTTCCTTGGCGGCTTCCTTGCTGCCCCCGACCTGGCGCAGATAGTCCAGCTGACGCCGGATTGGGGTCTGGCGGAAATTCTTCGCGTATCCCAGGAAAGCGAAATGGCTTTCGCCCAGGAACGCGGGGAGCACTCCCGCAATCAGCAACAACATTAGCCAGGGCGAGTAGACGACAATCGTGACCGACAGTGTGATCGTCGTAATCACCAGCTGAATCAGTCGCCCGATCTGTTGAATCATGCCCAGGCGGTCGGTCGCCTGCACCCGCGCCCGTTCCAGCCGGTCATAGAACACCGGGTCCTCGTAGGCGATCAGATCCAGCTCGGCCGCGTGCTTCATCACTTGGATGCTTACGTGACGCGTGTATTTGTCGGCGAGCAGCGAGTCCGAGTAGTCAATGGCGCGCGCCAGAACGCCGCCCAGCACGGCAAGCCCGAATTCGCTCGCCACCAGCCACCACAATCTGGGGGATATCGGTTGCTGGGCAACTTTGGCGTGCACGATAGCGTCAACAATCAGCTTGGGAATCCAAAGCAGGGCCAGCGGCAGCAACGAGGCGAAGAGACGAGATACCAGCCCAAAAATTACCACCCCGGGGCCGGATTGCCAGACGATCTTCAGCACCGGCGGGGTGTTGCGCAGCGCCGTGAGGCGCTCCTGCCAGCTGCTCAAGAAACTCTGCTGCTCCGCCATGCATGAATCCTAACTAAGTTGAGAGGTTTCCAGAAGCCATACCGACAAATCATAGAAGATAATCGCTTGGCGATGCGGCCCGGCCCCGATAAGCCGTGCCATGTAGATGCCTCAAAGGCTCGTAAAGTTTTTAGGCTCATAGAGTTAGCTTGGCGTGTGTGGGCGGGCGAGGGCGCCCGTTCGACACTACCTGATTGCGATCACCGCCAGGCCATCCGGCGGAAGCGTCACATTGAGCTCGCCCCGCTTTAGCTCCTGCATTTCCGGGGGGCCAATCTCCACCGCGTCGCGCAGCTTCTGCAGTTGCGCTCGCGTGGGATACACCGGCGATCCCATTTTTTCGTAGGCTGGATGCGGATCACCATGCTCCCGGTCAACTCGCGAAATCGCTGCGTGACGCGCACTGCCAATATTCCTAAATCGCAGGACGACCGACTTGGCACCACCGGTCTGATCGGGAGGGACAAGATTCCACACTGCGACCACCAACGAACCATCCGACGCGCGAGTGACAAGGGCAGAATCCGAATCCAGCGCGAGACGTTCTTGACCCAGCGTATGGAGAATTTTGAAGGCGCCGAACGCGGGCTTGGGAATTCCTCCGGCGGCGATCAGGCCGTAGCCACCATAGAAAGGCTGTTTCACCACCCCCTGCTCTTCAAAGACGTCGGAGAAAGTCCAGTACGACATTTCATCCACCAGACCGTCGCATTGCCGGATGGTATCGGCCATCCACGGACCCATATATATGGAGTCGGTTATCTCCGGCTCGTTCTTATAACTCGCATTAAACTCGCTCCAGATCAACGGAAGGCTGGGAAGGGCCGAGGCCTTGATCTGATCGTGCACCTTCTTTACCGACCGGCATACCATGCGGTCGCGCGGGATATTTTCGTTGGTGCCGAACACATCTTCTGCGCCGTCGTTTCCGTATACGTGGGTGGAAACAAAATCAACCGGGATGTGCTGGTCAACGCAATGCTGGATGAAAGCATCGGCCCAGGCGGCTTGCGCCGTGGCAGGGCCGCCCACACGGAAATGTGAGTTCACTCGCTTCACCGCCAGGACCGCGTGATCGTAGAGCTCCCAGTAGGTAGATTGTTTGGGCTCGCCAACCCAGAAATCTATGTTGGGTTCGTTCCAGACTTCGAAGTACCACTTCGCCACCTCATCCGCGCCGTAGCGATCCGACAGGTGTTTCGTAAACTGGTAGATCAGTTCCTCCCATTTGGCCCAATCTTTCGGCGGCGCGACGTTTTGCTTGTACCAGAAAGCATGTAGGGCATCCCGGGACGCCAGTTTCTTGGGCATGAAACTTAATTCCACAAAAGGACGCACGCCGTTCTGCAAAAGCCCGTCGTAGACCTGGTCTACATAGGAGAAGTTGTAAACCGGCCGGCCGGAACTGTCCTCGTCGTACACGCCCATTTCGTCGTGAAAGATGGCGTGAAAGCGGATGTACTCCACATCCGTTATTTTTTTGACCCGGCGCAGGTCCTCGCCATAGCTTTCACGCATACTCAGGCTGGCCCGGCCCGATCCAAACATATGCTCCCAGAAATGAGGGAAAGGATGAGCGGGAGCGGCCGCGTCAATCACCAAGACCCCCGGCTTATTGGCCGCCAACTGGGCATGAGCCGCCGGAGAAAACGCGAGCATTCCAAACAAAATCAAACCAAGCAGATTGCGGTAGCACCTGATCACGAGTTGCTCCTTCTGTTGATTTTCGGTCGTCTAGTTAGCCGGTGGTGCGACACCTGCGAGAAAGCCTCCATCCAGAACCAGACTCTGTCCGGTCATAAAGCTGGCTGCGTCAGAGCACATCCACACCACTGCCTCGGCCACCTCGAGCGGTTTCCCAAATCGGCCGATGGGATGAAGCCCGAGCGACCTCTTGTTGGCGTCCGGCAATCCAAACAAACGGTCGGCCATAGCGGTCTCAATCACCGCCGGGCAAACCACATTGACCCTGATCCCACTTTTTGCGACCTCGAGCGCTGCCGACTTCGTTAGTCCCATCACGCCGTGCTTGCTGGCGGAATACGTCGCCACCCCGTGCCCCCCAATAAAACCGGCGACCGATGCCATGTTGACGATCGCGCCGCCGCGGTCCTGCTTCAGCATCTGTTGCATCTCAAATTTCAGGCAAAGCCAAGTGCCTTTGAGATTGATGTCAATCGTCCGGTCCCAGTCTTCCTCCGACTGCTCCACGATGGGAACCCATTTACCCTCCGTGCCGGCGTTATTGAAGGCGTAGTCCAGTCCGCCAAAGGCCTCGACCGTTTTCTCAACCACGGCTTTCACTTGGGATGCCTGCGAAACGTCGGTTTGAACGAAGATGCCTTCGCCGCCGGCATTGTGGATCAAGGCGACCGTTTCTTTCCCTTCATTGACGCGCCGTCCGGCGACCACCACTCGGGCGCCTCTCTTGCCGAACAGAACTGCCGTTTCGCGGCCGATGCCCGAGGTTCCGCCCGTCACCAGTGCCACCTTGCCCTCACACTCCGCCATCGTTTTCTCCGTCTCCGGTCGAAGTTTCAGATAGGTCAGCGCTCGAGCTCGCCCGCCCCCAGCTCGCTGCGACTCATTTCGAAACCTCTTATGTTCCGGGAGAGATTCTACATGCAACTGATTGCGGCAGCGAGGATTCAGCTGAGACGAAATAAGAAAAGATGAATCATACGCCGGCCGATCCAGGCAATTCTCCCGGCGTGAGGCGCTGTGAATGTGTTTGATTTCAGCTACGACGAGAGAATATCGGGCGGCTCAGCTGGCCGCCTCGCTTGACTGCGGATACTGGTTCTTCATGTGCTTATCCAGCGCCTGATTTAGCTGCTCGATCAAATCCATCAGCTTCCCGGGGTCCTCTTCGTCGCGCGCTGCCTCGGCCAGTTGTTTCCAATCATGACGGTTTGTTTCTGTCATGCGTGTCCTCCTGGAGGATTTGAGCAACCACCTTGATTGCAGTTGATTTGCCAAAGTGCAGGGCATGCATTTTCTGTGGGTTACGGAAATAAACGGGGCTCGGTTATCGCTGAATCGCGCAAATCGTACCTACTCTCTTCTGGGTAGATTTCTACCCGGCAATTGGCCTTTCCTGAAAACTCGTTCGATTTGCGCCTCGAACCAACCCGGCCCGAAACGTAGCCTGTATCCGTCCCATGAAGAAATTCGATTGGACTAAGTTTGTACACAGCGTCTAAGGTTTCCCGCGGGAAGATGGCCGGAATGGGAATCGGCCGATCTGGGATTAGTCCCCTCGTGGCTATGCACGCGTGAAGCGCAATGCTCTTGCTTCGCTTACGTAACAAGAATGGACGTTTCTGTTGTTATCAAAGTGGCTTGGCTTACGGACGAAAACGGTGCGCGGGGCTTGAGGGAGCCCAATCGTAAACTAGTCGCTTCATGTTCCAGCAGTTACACTAATGGGGGCGCGGCAAACGCGCCCTAAACTCTAAATTGAATTCAAACGACGAGATAATCCAGAACATGACCCAACCAGCTGCCGCGCACGATGAAAATTACGTCCTGACCCTTGAAGAAATCGGCAATCTTGCCACCGAGGGTGGCAAGTCGGCCGAGACTCTGATGAACGTGGTCGCCTTAATCGCGAAGCGGTTTCAAACCGACGTCTGTTCCGCTTATCTACTGGAGCCGGACCGCGCCAATCTGGTACTCGCCGCAACTCTGGGCCTTCGCCCCCAATGTATTGGTACGCTTCGCATGGGACTGCATGAAGGTCTCGCCGGTCTGGTCGCCGAGCGGGTTGGTCCGGTTGCGGTGGAGCAGGTAAAGAACCATCCTCGCTTCAAGTATTTCAGCGAAGCCGGCGAAGACGCTTACCAGTCGTTCCTCGGCGTTCCCCTTATTGATCGCGGCGTTCTGCAAGGTGTTCTGGTAGTCCAAACAATCGCGCCCCGGGTTTTCCGCGAGGATGAAGTTCGGATGCTGAGCGAAGCCGCGGCTCAGGTTGGATCGGTGGTCAGCGAAGCGCGTACTCTGGACCGTTTTATCGCTCCCGCCCAGGAGCGGCTGTGGGCGCTGGCTCGAAACTTGTGGTGGTGTTGGGACCACGACACCAGCAGTTTGTTCCGCGACCTCGATCCGGTACGCTGGCGGCAACTCAATCACAATCCAGTCGCCCTGCTGTCGGAGATTCCCCTAGCCGTGATCGAACGGCGCGCCCGTGAACTGGTGCTGCACAGCCGGATCAACTATGCCTATCGCCGCCAGCGAGAGTATCTCGACGCCGACCGGACCTGGGGAGCCCGGCACGCCGGCATTCTGCGGCCTCGTCCGGTGGCCTACTTCTCCGCCGAATTCGGTTTGCACGTTTCCATTCCAGAGTATTCCGGCGGACTGGGCGTGCTGGCCGGCGATCACGTGAAGAGCGCGTCCGACTTGGGCATTCCCCTGGTCGCGGTGGGACTGTTTTACGGCCAGGGATATTTCCGGCAACGGCTTGACCGGACCGGCTGGCAGCAGGAAGAATATATCCAGACCGATGTCAACACGCTTCCCATGGAAGCTGCTATCGGACCGAACGGCGAACCGGTCACCGTGCAGGTCGAGACCCGCGGCGGAACCATCCGGGCCAAAGTCTGGCGCATGAAGGTTGGGCGCTGCGATCTTTTCCTGATCGACTCCAACGTTGAAGGCAACCATCCCGAGGACCGTGAACTCACCTCACGTTTATACGGAGGAGACTCGCGCATCCGGATTCGCCAGGAGCTACTGCTCGGCATCGGGGGCTTCCGCGCTCTCAAAGCCATGCGCATCACGCCCGGTGTTCTCCATCTGAATGAAGGCCACAGCGGGTTTGCTGTTCTAGAAGCTATTCGCGACCGGATGCAGAGCGAAGGGATCGGCTTCGATCATGCGGTGCGCCGCGTCTCCCGCGAGACGGTCTTCACTACGCACACCCCGGTGCCCGCTGGCCATGACCGGTTCTATGCCGACTTGATGGAGGAGCATCTGGGGCCGATGCGCGAAGCGCTCGCCATCTCCCGGGACAAGTTAATGGAGTTGGGAAGGGAGAATCCAGGCGAACCAGGGCGAAGACTTCTGCATGACCGTTCTCGGTTTGAAACTCGCGCGCCGCGCCAATGCAGTTTCCGCGCTGCATGGCGAAGTTTCTCGGCATATGTGGACCGGCCTCTATCCGGGGAAGCCTGAAGACGAAGTTCCCATCGGGCACATCACCAACGGCGTGCACGTCCCTTCCTGGCTGGCGCCGCAAATGTTCCGCCTTTACGACCGCCATCTGGGCACGGGCTGGCAGGAAAACAACGCCGACCCGGCGATCTGGGAAGGCATTGAAGACGTGGACGACGCCGAACTCTGGGAGACCCACCTTCACCTGAAATCCCGGCTGCTGGATTTCGTGCGCCACCGCGTGGTCGAGCAGGCCGAACGCCGCGACGAATCTTCCGAAGTGCTGGCGCGGCTGAGCCGGGTCTTGAGTCCGGATGCGCTGACCATCGGATTTGCCCGCCGCTTCGCCACTTACAAGCGGGCTGATCTGATTCTCGCCGATATCGAAAAACTGACGTCCATGGTGAACGATCCGAAGCGGCCGGTGCAGTTCATTTTTGCCGGCAAGGCGCATCCCCGCGACGAACCCGGCAAGAAGGTTCTGCAGCAGATCGCCAAACTAATGCGCCACATGGAATTTGCCGACAAGTTTGTCTTCGTCGAAGACTACGACATCAACGTGGGCCGTCATTTCGTGCAGGGAGTGGATGTCTGGCTGAATAATCCCCGCCGCCCGCTTGAAGCGTCAGGCACCAGCGGTCAGAAAGTGGTTTTGAACGGCGGTCTTAACCTGTCTGTGCTCGACGGCTGGTGGGCCGAGGCCTACGACGGTCTGAATGGATTCGCCATCGGAACCGGCAGAACCCATTCCGACATGAGCATTCACGATAATCGCGATGGAGAAGATCTGTACCACGTCCTGCGCGAAGAAGTGATCCCGCTCTATTACGATCGCGATCGCGACGGTCTGCCTCGGGGCTGGATCAAGCGCATGAAGCGTACTATCCGGACCCTGGGCTGGCGCTTCAACGCCAATCGTATGGTGATGGACTACGTCACAAAATGCTACGTGCCCGCGGCCGGAGGCATGTCGAGCGATCTCAGCAAGAAATTGTGACCGCTGCTGCCCGCCACGGCAATTCGCGGGACAGTCGGCGAGAAACCCAACGCTGGCGATGACGCGGGAAGCGGTTGCTGAGTAACAAACGCTTGCAACGACCAGGGGGCACGAGTTTGCTCGTACCGTTACGTTGCAGAACGGTTCGCGCCTGAGCGCCTGAGGCGGGTTGTCAACACGGTACTTACCTGCGACTCACGAATAGGTCAATCCGCCGCGAACACTTCTGTAGAATTTCTTCGTTCCGAGCGCGGCAGAGTTGCCACGACCTGAGTGCCCCTGCTGTCCGAATCCATTTCCAGCTGCCCGCCAAGTTCATGGATGCGCTCGCGCATCCCGGCCAACCCCACCCCGCCGTGCGCGCTATTGCGGCGAAAACGGTCGAGAACATCGGCTGGAATACCCTTGCCGTAATCTCTTACCCGCAGTACGACCTTGTCCTCGGACAATCTTAAAGAGACATCCGCCTTCTTGCTCTTGGAATGACGATGAACATTCGTCAGACTTTCCTGGAGAACGCGGAACAAAGCCAGCTCCAGGGAACTGGGTAGCCGGCCGAGATCTTCGGGCATGTCGAGACCAGTTTGAACGCCGCTGCGTTTCGCGAAACCTTCCACATACCATTTCGCAGCGGAGCCAAAGCCGGTTTCGTCCAACAACGGCGGATGCAGTAGATGCGAGATCGTCCGAGTTTCGGTCATGGCCTGATCGAGAAGCTTCAGGCATTCCGCAACGATCGCATTGTCCGGCACCGACTTGCCCAGCATGGCCAGGTTCATTTTCGCGCCCACCAGGTATTGCCCGAGACTATCGTGAAGTTCGCGGGAGAACTTCCGGCGCTCCTGGTCCTGCAACTCCAGCAAACGGACGCTAAGAGTGCGCAGTGATGCCTCGGCCTGTTCCCTCGCCCTCAGTTCCGCGTTGAGCATTTTGTAGTGCAGGACGAACAGCCCCAGGGCCACCAGGAAGGCAGCACACAATATGTAGCCAGTGATGCGAAACAGCAGCTCCGACTGCCCCCGGCGATGGTTCAGCAGCAGCTGTTCCTCGTCTTGCATTTTCTGCAGCAACGAATCGGCTTCTGCGGACACATCGATAATCTCCTGCCGCAGGCGGCCTTGCTCCTGTGCGTCGGTAGACCCGCTGCGCTTCAGCTGGACCGAGCGGTTCAGCAGGTCCAAACGGCGGTTGGTGATGCTTGCGAGACTTTCGCCCAATTCGTGCTGCTCGGGATTGTCAGAGGTCAGGGCTTCGACCAGCTTCAATTTGCTCGGAATCTCGCCCGCCGCCGCTTGATATTCGTCGAAAAAGGATTCATTGCCGCTATCAACATACCGGGTGCGCGCGCGTCCGGCCCGATTACTGATGTTGCTGATATCGGCCAGAGAGGACTGAACGTCGCGGGTGTGGCTGACCCAGCGCTGCGCGGTGCGGAGACGAACAACGGTGAAGTTAGCGGCCATTCCGCTGAGCAGAAGCAGAATCACAGCTGTGCCAAATGCGAGTTGGGTTCGCGTCCGTTGTGACACTCGGTGATTCACAGGTCTTTGCCTTTGACGTCCTGAGCACAGAAAAATTCTCATTCAACGGTAGCGACGGCGCGATGGTGTCATGATTATGCGCAGAAGGATTTTATACCACTTCAGGAAGAACGAAGAAGCAGCGTCGGGTATCGAACCGAGCGGAGCAGCGATGTACGCCTATCTGCGTTTCGCCTGGTCACCTTCACTGCTCGAGTCCAGAGCTAGAATCCTGAACGCCGGGAATAACAATGTGGCAATATGTGGAGGAGGAGTGCCGGAAGGGACGAAGATTCCAATGACGCCCATACCATCGTCGAAATGCACGAGCCGGCCCGACTGCCCGTGTGAGGTTGCGTGCGCGCCGATCGGAGCCCGCTAAGCGTGTTCCGCGCGTCCACCAAGGAGATATGAATGTTGCGCCATGGTAGCCGGCCACCCCTGACCGTATTGCTTGTCCTTGCCTGCGGGCTTCTCGCAGCCACCGGCGCCGCGAGCGATTCCGCTCCCCAAGTCCGCTATCCCGATCCTGATATTGGCGTGGAAACGCTGGCCGCGCGCAAAAAGGCTCAGGCGGACACGGTCGACCAGTTCAAGGTCTTCTATGGCTTCCACTTCACTGATGAAATCAGGAAAAGCGGTATTACGTTCGTCAATCGTGTCGTGGATGATGCGGCTATTGACTACAAGATGGTCCACTACGATCACGGCAACGGTATCGCGGTAGCGGACGTCGATGGCGACGGATTGTATGACATTTATTTCGTGAATCAGGTGGGCGGGAACGAACTGTGGAAGAACTTGGGCGGCGGCAAGTTCAGGAACATCACGAAGGAAGCCGGGGTAGGATTGCCAGGTCGGATCAGCGTCACCGCATCATTCGCCGACATCGATAACGACGGCGCTCAGGATTTGTTCGTCACGACCGTTCTGGGAGGCAACGCATTATTCAAGAACGATGGGCACGGGCGCTTCACGAACATCACCAAAACAGCCGGCCTTGATCTCGTCAGCCATTCTTCCGGTGCCGTTTTCTTCGACTACGACAACGATGGCCAGCTCGATCTTCTGGTGTGCAACGTGGGCAAGTACACCGGGGACAAGAAGGGCGCGCAAGGGCAGTATGTCGGATTGCCCGATGCCTTCGCCGGACACCTCCATCCTCAACGCTATGAATACCCGGTTCTCTACAGGAATCTCGGCCACAACCGCTTCAAAGACGTGACCGCGGAGGCCGGCCTGCACCCGACCGGATGGTGTGGGGACGCAACCTTTGCCGATTTGAACGGCAAACGGTTTCCCGGCCTGTTCTTTCTGAACATGCAGGGCCACGACCACTACCTGGAGAACGCAGACGGCAAGAGTTTCGCCGACAAGACCGAACAGTACTTTCCGAAAACTCCGTGGGGAGCCATGGGAGTGAAGTTCTTCGATTTCGATAACGACGGACGCATGGACTTGATCATCACCGACATGCATTCGGATATGAGCGAATCCGTCGATCCGGACCAGGAAAAACTGAAATCCACCATGCGTTGGTCAGACTCGTTCCTGCAAGCATCGCACTCGGATTACATCTGGGGGAATGCTTTCTACCACAACCTGGGGAACGGCAAATTCGAGGAGATCTCGGATCGTGTCGGAGTTGAGAACTACTGGCCCTGGGGAGTGAGCGTCGGTGACCTCAACGCCGACGGCTGGGATGACATTTTCATTACCTCCGGCATGAGTTTCCCCTTCCGTTACGCGATCAACTCGGCGCTCCTGAACAACCGCGGAGAGAAGTTTCTGGATTCGGAATTTCTCCTGGGTATCGAACCGCGCAAGGACATCTACACTCCGTGGTTTGTGCTGGACTGCTCGCAAAAAGCATTGAATGACATCAATCAGAAAGTCTGCAGCGGCCGGACAGAGAAAATCACGGTGATGTCGCCACGTTCCAGCCGGTCTTCCGTGATGTTCGATCTCGACAATGACGGCGATCTCGACATCGTGACCAATGATTTCAATTCGGCGCCCCAGGTGCTTATCAGCGACCTGAGCCAGCAAAAGGCGATCGCCTGGCTAAAAATTGTGCTGGTCGGCACTCGATCGAACCGTAACGGACTGGGTGCCACGGTGCGAGTGATCGCGGCCGGACAGACCTACTCCAAATATGATGACGGGAAATCTGGCTATCTTTCGCAGAGTGTACTCCCGCTCTATTTCGGTCTGGGGGATGCCGCCAAAATCGACCGCGTCGAAGTTGACTGGCCGTCCGGCCAAAAACAGGTCCTGACCACTGGCTTGCAGGAGAACCAGGTCCTCCGGGTGGTCGAGCCGAAGTAGGCTCGGTCTGCCGCCTCGGCCAGAAAACCCTTGGACTCGAGGTAAATTCCGACTACCATTTCATTGCATGAAGGTCTCCTGAAAGCGCGTCTAGCGTGAATGGATAGCTCATGGAAAAAACATCCGTTGTTTCGGGCAATCACGCCGGGCTGAAGTTGATTTTTGCAGTCATCCTGTTGCTCTTCACCCTGCCTGCACCGGCTCAAAAAGGGGCCGCTCCCCGACCACCTACCCCGGGACCAGTGGCGCCCACGCCGCCACCGTCCTCGACCACATTCGATCAGAACAAGCTGATCATCGACAGCAACAGTAGGGTTGAAACTCCGCGGATTGCCCAAGAACAGAATTGTTTTCTGCCGCCGTTGGACGGTGTGCGGGGCCCAACGGTGGAGCTGAGCAATCTTCAGATTCCGGCGAAGGCGAAAAGGGAGTACGAGGATGGCTGCGCGGCCCTCAGGAACAAGCAAGCGGCCGACGCCGAAAACCACTTACGCAAGGCGGTCAAGCAGTATCCCCAATATTCAGCGGCGTGGGTGCTGCTCGGTCAAACGCTCGAGGCACAGCAGAAAACAGACGAGGCTCGAGAGGCCTGTTCCCAGCCCGTGACTTCGAATTCCAATTACCGTCCCGCTTATTTTTGCCTGGCAGATATTGCGGGGCGTTCTCAGCACTGGGACGAGGTCTTGAAGTTCAGCAATCGCGCCCTCGAACTTGACCCCTCTTCGGACGCTGTGGGTTACGCTTACAACGCCGCCGCCAACCTGAATCTTCACAATTTGCCGCAGGCGGAAAAAAGCGCATTGCGGGCGGCCGACATCGATAAGAACAATGCCGACCCGCGAATACACTTCCTGCTGGCTCAGATCTACGAAGCGAAAGGTGATCGGGCGGGAGAAGCAGCGCAGTTAAGAGAATATCTGAAGTATGCCAGCGATCCCGCGGATGTTGCGATGGTGAAGAGCTATCTGGTCGAACTGGACAAGCTGGCCGGTAAATAGCACACGTCGTTACTTACAACCTATTGGTGGGGGACGGCGCTCTTTGCGTCGACCCATTTTCCCTGCCCTTCGACGATGGTGATGTAGCAGTTGAGAGGAAGAGCGGTAAGCCGCTCGATTGCATGGCTCGGTCCAGGCCACTTTATTTCGATCCAATCAAACCGGGTTCGCTTTCCGATGCCGAGAACCATGCGGGGATCGTGGGAGGAAAGGTAGCTCCCTCCTCCCACGTTCATTCGGCTCCGCCTCAAGTCGTCAGCTTGGTAAGTGATTCGCGCCCCCACCGCGTCGATGTTTGATTTCGTCCCCACCAGGCGTATGCCAAGCCAGTTGTTCAGCGTGCCGGCTTCATTGCGAAGCAGCACCGGGGCTTCGTTGTTATTCGAGATCAGCACATCGACAGCGCCGTCATTGTTGAAGTCGCCCAGCGCAAGTCCGCGGCTCGCGATAGGTGTGGCGAAAATCGGTCCGCTTACTTGGCTCACGTCTTTCAGCCCTGTGCCCGTGTTGTGAAACAGCAGAGGGGGTTCGCGATAGGTGACGCTGGGATAAATCACGTCAATGAGATCGTCAGGATGACCGTTAGCGACGATAAGGTCCAGATTTCCATCGTTGTCGTAGTCGACAAATTTGAGGCCCCACCCACTCCTCATTTTCGTTGCTTTCGCTATGCCCGAGGGTTCAGAGACGTTCTCGAAGGTTTCATCGTGCTTGTTGCGATAGATGGCGTAGAGTTCGTGGTTCATGTTTGTAACGAACAAATCCGCCCACCCATCCTGGCGGACATCGGCAGCATCCACGCCCATTCCAGAGCGGATCGTGCCCCCTTCTCCATACGCAACACCCGAGGTAAAGCCAATCTCCTCGACCCGCTTCCCCGCCCGGTTCACAAATAAGAAATTGGCCAGTTGGTCGTTGGCAACAAACAGATCCATCCATCCGTCGTTGTTGATATCGGCGGCCACGACTCCCCACGCTCTTCCGGGATTGTCTGCCACACCCGTTGCCTGGCTTACGTCGGTAAATGTTCCGTCGCCATTGTTATGAAACAGCCAGCTAGGCATGGGCTTGTAAACCCTGGGATTGCAATATTCGGTCGACCCCTCGAGCCCTGGAAGGTGCGGAGCAATGCAGCGTTGATGCTTTGATTTGTCAAAGTCCCCGAACCGGCAGACGAACAGATCAAGGTTTCCGTCGTTGTCATAGTCAAACCAGACGGCGCTAGATGCCCATCCTGGAGCGGCTACTCCAGCCTGTTCAGTAACATCAGTGAATGTTCCGTCTCCATTGTTGCGATACAGAATGCTGCGTCCGTACTGCGTCAGGTAAATGTCCGGAAAGCCATCGCGGTTGTAATCGCCGACTGCCACACCCATGCCGAAGCCACCTCCGCCCACACCCGCCTTCTCGGTCACGTCAGTAAACGTGCCGTCCCGATTGTTGTGGTAAAGTGCGTTGCGCAGTGGTTTTGGAGGCGTGACAAAATCGCTTTTCCCGGTGTTGACCAGGTAAATGTCCATCCAGCCATCGTTGTCGTAGTCGAGAAAGGCGCAGCCCGAGCCATCGGTTTCGGGAAGATATCTCTCCGCGGATTTTCCGCTGGAATGCACCCAACCGATGCCGCTGACGGATGCCGGAACGAAAGTAAAGGGATAAACAGGATCAGGCAGGGCACGAGCAAAACGGCCGAGCGCAGAACATGCGACTCCGCCAGCCATACCGCGCACGAACTGGCGGCGAGAAATGCGAGGCGGTCTTGCAGGCAACTCCGCCCATGAAGAGCCGTCACTCATTGCCACTTCCCTTGCCCTTCCACAATCGTGACATAGCGGTTGATGGGAAGGTTCGTGAAGCGTTCAGTCAAGGCGCTCGGTTTCGGCCATCTGACTTCCATCCAGTCAATCTTTGTTTGCCGCCCTAGTCCGACAACGACGCGCGGATCGTGGCTGGACAGAAAACTTCCACCTCCAACCTTCATTCTCTCTCGTTTCAAATCGCCCGCCTGGTAAGCGATGCGGGCGCCAATGGCATCGATATTCGCTTTCTTGCCCACCAGCCGGATACCCAGCCAGCTGTTTTGCGCCCCCACGTTATTGCGCAACAACACAGGTGCCTCATCGTTGTTCGCAATCAGCACATCCACTGCACCATCATTATTGAAGTCACCCACAGCCAGGCCGCGGCCAGCCATCGGTCTTGCGAATGCAGGTCCGCTCTCGCGGCTGACGTTCTTCCATCCCTCGGGAGTGTTGCGAAACAGCAGAAGCGGTTCGCTGAAAGTGACGTTGGGCTTGATTCGATTGATGAGATCGTTAGGATGGCCGTTGGCGACGATCAGATCAAGATTGCCGTCGTTGTCATAGTCAAGGAACTTCAAACCCCAGCCGCTCATCATCTGGGTGGCGGCCGCGATGCCGAAAGGTTTCGCCAGATCCTCGAACGTTTCATCGCGCTTGTTTTGATAAAGCGCGTACATCTCATGATCTAAATTAGTAAGCGACAAATCCGACCAGCCATCCTGATTGAAGTCGGCTGAATCCACGCCCATCCCAGCTCTGATGACGCCTCCCTCACCGTATCCCACGCCCGAAGTGAGTCCGATTTCCTCGAAGCGCTTCCCATCGCGGTTCATATAGAGAAAATTAGCTACGGTATCGTTTGAAACAAACAAATCCATCCAGCCGTCGTTGTTGATGTCCGCGGCCACTACTCCCCAGGCTTTGCCCCGGTTCTTCGCTATGCCGATCTCTTTGCTTACATCGGTGAACGTGCCGTCGCCATTGTTGTGAAACAGCCAACTGGACATGGGATCATAAATCTTCGGATAGCAGTATTCGACCATGCCTGCGACTCCCGGAATATCGGGATCGCCACAGGGGCGATGTTTCATCTTGTCGTAGTCGACGAATCGGCAAACGAACAAGTCCAACTGTCCGTCGTTGTCATAGTCGAACCACACCGCGCTGTTCGACCATCCCGCCGCCGCCACACCGGCTTTTTTAGTTACGTCCGCGAATGTGCCGTCGCCATTGTTGCGGTACAAAATGTTGCGGCCATACTGGGTCACGTAAAGATCGGGAAGACCATCGCGATTGAAGTCGCCGACCGCAACGCCCATCCCATAGCCATCTCCCGGGACACCGGCTTTCTCAGTGACGTCGGTAAATGTGCCGTCGCGATTGTTCCGGTAGAGCGCGTTGCGCAGCGGATGGGGAGGCGTGTAGAAGTCACATCGCCCACTGTTCACCAGGTAAATGTCCATCCAGCCGTCGTTGTCGTAATCAATGAACGCGCATCCCGGACCGCTGGTCTCCGGCAAATATTTTGTCGCCGACCTTCCGGCGGTGTGCGCCCAGGTAATGCCGCTGGCAGACGATGGCACTTCGGAAAAAGGATACACGGGTTCATCAGAAGCGTTGGCACGCCGACCCAGTGCGGTGAAGGCGAGGCTCCCTGCGGCTACCCGCAAGAACCGGCGGCGCGAAAGCTGGAAGGCCACTTCATCGAGATGGCTCACTTCCATTTTCCCTCGCCTTCCACAATCGTGATGTAACGGTTCACAGGAAGATCGGTAAAGCGCTCCGTCGCCCCGCTGGGCTGCGGCCACTTCACTTCGATCCAATCGATTTTTGGCCTCTTTCCCATTCCCAGCACCAGCCGCGGATCGTGGGACGAAAGATAACTCCCGCCGCCCACTTTCATTCTGCTGCGGCGCAGATCGCCGGATTGGTAGGTGATGCGGGCCCCAATGGCGTCGATGTTGGACTTTTTCCCGACCAGGCGCAGTCCCAGCCAGTTATTCTGCGTTCCAACGTCGTTTCGCAGCAGGAGTGGAGCGCCGTCATTGTTGGAGATCAGCACATCGACCGCGCCATCATTATTGAAATCTCCCAACGCCAAGCCACGGCTTGCCATCGGTTTTGCGAAAACAGGGCCGCTCTCCTGGCTGACGTCTTTGAATGCAATTCCCGTGCCATGAAAGAGCAGGAGTGGCTCGCGGTAGGTCACGCTGGGGTTAATCTTGTCGATCAGGTCGTCGGGGTGTCCGTCGGCAATGATCAGATCCAGGTTGCCGTCATTGTCGTAGTCAAAAAACTTCAGTCCCCACCCGCTCATCATCTTGGACGCGTTCGCCACCCCAACCGGACCAGCAGATGTCGTCAAACGTTTCGTCGCGGCGGTTCTGATACATGGCGTAGAACTCGTGATCGATGTTGGTGACAGACAAGTCCATCCAGCCGTCCTGATTGAAATCGGCGGAGTCGACGCCCATTCCGGAGCGGGCTTTTCCGCCCTCGCCGAAAGCTACCCCTGAGGTGAAACCTGTTTCCTCAAAGCGGCGCCCCTTGCGATTCATGAACAGAGAATTTGCGACCGTGTCATTGGCCACGAACAGGTCCATCCAGCCGTCATTATTTATGTCGGTGGCGACCACGCCCCATGCTTTCCCTGAACTGTCGGCGATTCCAGTCTGCTGGCTTACGTCGGTAAAGGTGCCGTCTCCGTTGTTGTGAAACAGCCAGCTCGGGGTGGGATCGTAAACCCGCGGATAGCAATATTGGTTTTGCCCGGCGAGGGCGGGAATCTTCGAGCCGCAGCGATGATGCTTGGACTTACTGAAGTCCACGAACCGGCCCACGAACAGATCCAGCCGCCCATCATTGTCATAGTCAAACCACACGGCGCTGGACGCCCATCCCGGCGTGGATATCGCCTGCGTGCTGGGTCACGTCGGTAAACGTGCCATCCCCGTTGTTGTGATAGAGAATGCTGCGGCCATACTGCGATACGAAGAGATCGGGAAGGCCGTCGCCATCGTAGTCTCCGACCGCCACGCCCATGCCATAGCCATTTCCCATGACGCCGGCCTTTTCCGTAACGTCGGTGAATGTGCCGTCCCGATTGTTGTGATAGAGCGCATTGCGCAACGGCCGGGATGGGGTGTAGAAGTCGCACGGCCCGCTGTTCACCAGGTAAATATCCATCCAGCCATCGTTGTCGTAGTCGAGAAACGCGCATCCCGCGCCGGTGGATTCGGGCAAATACTTTTCCGGAGAACTGCCGGCGGTATGTGTCCACATAATTCCGCTACTCGAAGGTAGAACTTCCGAAAAGGGATAGATAGCGGCATCCAATGCTCCGGCAAATCGCGAACATCCCGCAACGACCATTCCCATCGCGGCCATGCGCAAGAAACATCTGCGCTCCAGCGAGGCTGATTGATATCGCGTCGCCGAATTGTTTTTCGCTGTCATCGTTGATGTGTCATCGAACAAAAACAAAGGAACAACCTCAATGAGGCTGGGATTCCTTGGACGTCTTTGCCTTTGCGTCAGCGGGAGGAGCCTTGGAACCCTTCGAAGCGTCGGTAAGAGTGGCGGGATGACCGAATTTCTGCAGATCCAAACGATCACGTCCTTCCTCGATCACGTAGAACTTGTCGGCTTCCACATTGTGGAAGACCTGCTGTTGCCCGCTCGGCCATTTGATCTCGACGGTTTCGGCCAAAGCCGCTTTGGCGAGTCCAAAATTGGCTCGAAGATCGCTCTGCGAGAGATAGCTGCCGCCGCCCGCAATCTCCCTGATCTGCGAGAGGCCACCCGCCTGGACGCGAATCCGGGCCCCCATGGCGTCACGATTGCTCTTGGTTCCTACCAATTTGAAGTTGAGGAAATGGTTTCCGGTGCCGCCGCCATTGTGCAGGAGCAACGGCGGGTCGTCGTTGTTGCCTACAACCAGGTCTATCAGGCCGTCGTTGTCGAAGTCAGCGAAGGCCACGCCCCGCCCGGCGTACGGTGTTTGAAAACCGTTTCCGGCAAGCTTGGTGGTTTCCACGAACTTGCCATTGCCCTGGTTGTGAAACAGGGAGTTGATCTGCTTGTAGTGGGTCTCGGGTGCAACCTGCTCGACCTCGGGGTAAACATGTCCGTTCGCGATGAACAGATCGAGCCAGCCGTCGTTGTCGTAGTCGAAAAAGCCGCCGCCAAAGCTCAGGACATCGTGGGTGGGCGCGGTAATGCCGGCCTGATCGCTCACCTCTTCAAATACGCCCTTCCCATCGTTGTGCCAGATGTGGTCGGAGTTTTTCTGGAAATCGGAAATATAGAGGTCGAGCCAGCCATCATTGTCATAGTCGCCGAGCGAAATACACATGGCGGCCATGATATTACCCCGACCGGTGAGCGCCATGCCGCTCAGAAGCGCAATTTCGTTGAACGTAGCGTTGTGCTCGTTGTGATAGAGATACGCATTCAACCCATCGTTGGCCACGAACAAATCGGGCCAGCCGTCATTGTCGTAGTCGGCCGCGGCAACGGAAAGATTCTTGCCTTCCGGCTGAAATATTCCCGCCGCTGACGTCACGTTGGTAAACGTCCCGTCTCCATTGTTGTGATAGAGCATGTCGGGGCTGCCGTGATAGACGCTCGGCGGACAGTTGGTAAGCGCCTCGGCAAACTTGCAATACCGCAGGCTGTCCGGGCCGAACGTCACATATCCTCCAACGTAAAGATCAAGCCGTCCATCGCGGTCGTAATCGAAGAAAGTGGCGCCGGCGTGAAATTGCGTTCCGGATTCGATGGCTGCCACGCCAGCTTTCTCCGTCACGTCGGTGAAAGTGCCATTGCCGTTGTTGTGGTAGAGAACGTTGCGTCCAAACTGGGTCACGTAAAGGTCAGGGAAGCCGTCATTGTCGTAGTCGCCCCAGACACACCCAAGACCGAATCCTGTGCCTGGCACGCCGGCCTTATCGGTCACGTCGGTAAAGGTCCCGTCTCCATTGTTCTGGTAAAGCGCATTGCGCACGACAAGGCCGCGGTTGTAGAGATCGCGTCCATTCACGAAGTAGATGTCCTGATAGCCGTCACCATCGAAATCCGCGACACAGACGCCGGGCCCAAACTCTTCCCGGATCACTGCCATACCGTTGTTGCCCTTGTAGTGGACAAACTTGATCCCGGCCTGCTTAGTGACATCCGTAAACTGCACCGCCGTCGTGGGCGAGCTCTGCGCTCTTAACCACGGAGTCCAGCCTGCGACGATAGATAGGATCAGTGGAAGGAGTAAATGAGAGATGGACGCGCTGAGACCAAGAGACCGCCCGTCCCCGAGCGTCAGCCGAGCTGAATCGCCTGCGTCCAACAATTGTCTTTTGTTTATTGTGTAGACCACGAAAGCAGCCAGCCAGGCCACTATTTCGGCTGCTCCGGTGCCGTGTCACCCTGACCCGGCGACTGCTGCTGCATGAGGCCTTCTTGAACCTTTCGTTTCACCTGCTCCAGGGTCTCAGCGGTTTGCCGTTGCAGCGCGGCTTGACGATTCGCATCTGCCTTTCGTCCTGCGCCAGCGTAGGCAAGTGCCAATTGGAAATGACCGGTAGGACTGTCGGGCGCAAGCTTTTCGTAGGCCTCTAGCGGAGGAATGGCTTCCTCAAAGCGTTTGGCGGACACCAGCGCCATGCCGAGAGCCAGGTAGGCATCGGAGAAGCCTGTATCCAGCTTGGTCGCGCGGGAAAAATGGCGGATCGCCGCGGAAGTGTCATTCTCATTCTTCGCCAGATCGCCCAGGACATATTCAGCGCTGGCATTGTTCGGATCGATCTCGAGCTCCTGCTCGAAGTTTCTCTTCACTTCCTCGACGATTTCGCTGGTCAACGGCGTTTTCGACAGCAGCGCACGCCCCAGACGCGCGTGGATACCCGGCACCAGCGGATTGATCTCCAGGATCTTTCGATATTCCGCAGCGGCTTCGTCCCATTTCCCTTGCGACTCCAGAGTTTCAGCGTTGAGCTGGTGAACCTGGTAGGAGAAAGGCGCCTCCCGCATCAGTTCGTGGGAGGCATGGATAGACAGATCGGAATAGGCGTGAGTGGCGGCGTAGAGGACCTCAGGATCATTCGGGAAGTCACGACCCAGCACGTCGAGAAAATCCAGGGACTCGTAAGGGACGTCGTGTGTCATGGCGCAATGAATGCCATCGAGCCCTACTCGCTTCTTGAGGCTCCGATCCAGTGTCTGATGGATGGCTTTCTTCAGGATCGGAAGCGCCTCGTCGCAGTGGCCACTCTCTGCCAGCCCGGTGCCCTGCTCGGCCAATTGCTTTCCGCTAGCCGCGGGAGCTTTCTTGGGAGCTTGGGCCGTGGAAACAGTAGCGGCGGTCAGAAAAAACAGAGCAACCACAGAAGACGTGACGCTGCGAAACATGGGCCAATTATAAACCGTAGAATTGCACTCCTAGGCTCGAAATCGCCGCCGCAAGACGCTAGCGGGACGTCCGCGACTTGCAAAAAAGGCAGGCGCCGCAGCGCCTGCCTTCGATTCAGACTCTATCTTCATCTTCTCGCTTAGAAGTAGAACTTCAGAGCGAACTGCAGTTGCCGCGCCCCTTGCGAACCCGTAACTCTACCGAAGTTCGTGTTGCTCGAAAGCGGGCCGGTGTTGGTTCCCGGAGGCGCGCCAGGCCCTGGGTTGCCCGGATCAAAAGATCCACCGGCGGGCCCGCCAAGGAAAGTCCAGACGGGATGATTCAAGGCGTTGAGCGCCTCAAACCTGAATTCCAGCCGCTTGGTTTCGGTGAAGAGGAAGTCCTTGTGCAGGCTCAAATCCGCATTCGCATAACTCGGGCCACGAATGTTGCCCACGCCGCAGGTTCCGAAGGTGTTGGGAGCCGGTGTGACGATGTTGCTGGTATCGAACCACTGGATGTAACCGGGCGCGCCCGGAGTGGCGTTGGCGTTCACATGCGTGCCCAGCACTCTGATCGGACCAGTACAGCTTGGCCGCTGGTTCAGCAGCGTCGGGCCTGATCCGTTGGTGTTGGATTGGTCAGCCGTGAAACTGCCCCAGCCTCCGAACTGGTTCAGGGTGAGCTGGTTTCCGCTATGCAGAGTCACAATTCCGCCGACTTCCCAGTTTCCGACGATCTGGTTGACCACGGGATTCATGTCGTGACCAAATTGCTTTCCGCGTCCGACGGGAAGCTGGTAGGTCACGTAGCTGCTGAGAATGTGCCGCTGATCGAAGTAGCAGGGCCCCCAGTCAGAACGTGGATCATAGATGTTCTGCTGTCCCGGCTGTCCACCCGAGGATGTAGCGTTGGTGCTGCCGAAGCCGGTGCCAAAGTAGCCGGCCGAGTTAGTCAGGCACTTGGACCAGGTATAGGACACTTGCGCCTGTAGTCCATTGCCCATGCGTTTTTGCAGCACAGCCTGCAAAGCGTTGTAGGACTGGTTGGCATTGGACAAATTGGCCCCCTGAAGGGCACCGTTTTGTGCCGCTTGGTAGAGCGAGCCCGGCGTTCCGCATGTGTTCAAGCTGGCGTTGTCGCAAGCCGTCAGGCCACCGCCGAGAAAGGGTCCGGCGACCTGGCTGACGATCGGCACTCCGGGTTTCGCGATCTTGCCATTGGCGTCCAAACCGATGCGCTGCTGTACTTCCACAAAGTTAGCCAGGTGGGTTCCGTGCTGGCCAACGTACCCGATCTGCGCGGTGACCGAATTGCCGAACTGCTGCTGGACGGTGAAGTTCCACTGCTGGTTTTGCGCCGGACGTAAGTTTTGATCTGTGATCCGGATTCTCTTCCCCGCATAGCAGGTAAAGTTGGTCGCGGTGCAGGGCGTCACAGCGGGGTAGCCCGCATCCAGCGTCGAGTTGCTGCCCAGTTGAATAATTCCGAAGGGCGGGTTGATCGAGAGCTGTTCGTTCGCGCCCCCACCTTCCTGGAACGCTGAGATGGCATAACCGCCGCGCACTACCAGACTGCGCCGGTTTGCCGGCGACCAGGCAAAGCCGAATCGAGGCTGCCAGTTCCCGATTCCCATGTAGTTGTTGTACAGGGCCCGATTGTCAAATTTCGCTGGCGCCGTGACGCCGTCCCCGCTGCCGTTTGGGGTAAAGATCGTTCCCGTGAACAGTCCGAAGTTCACCACCCGGTCGTTAACTTCGTAGACCGGAGTGTGATCTTCGAAGCGCACGCCGATATTCAGCGTAAGGCTGTCAGTTATGCGCCAGTTGTCCTGCACGTAACCGGCGAAGATGCTGTTACGGTCCTTGAACAGGGAAGGGTCAGGACTGGCATCGCGTGAGCCGCCCGCGCCGAATCCGCCCAGAAAGAAGTCTGCCAGTCCCAGGTTTGTTTTGCTATTGAGTCCCAAGGTTCCGAGGGAGCCGTTGTTGCCGTTGTACTTCCAGTCAGACCGGATCCTCACGTACTGGAAGCCGGTTTTGATTGTGTGCCGGCCGCGGGTGTAGCTGAGATCGTCCGCAAACTGGCCCTGGGTAGTATGAAAGACCTGTGCGACTTCCTGCTGCCCCAATCCGGCAAATCCGCCATTGATGCCGGGAATCGAGATATTCAGAAGTCCCGCGGTTCCGGGAGGATTGCCGTTGGGGATCCCAACCGCGTTGCCGACCTGTCCCAGTGCAGCGCTGGGTATCAGGGTCTGATCGAAGCGTACGGCGTTGAAGCCGATGCGGGCATCGTTCACCAGATTGCTGCTGATGGTGTGGGTCCAATCCAGCACCGAGTTCTTCAGGGGTTGCGTCGAACCCTCCGATGCTGAACCCGCGCCCAGGTTGCTGCCGCTGCACAGAGGACAGCCGCTGAACGTTGGCACCCGGATGCTGGCCTGGGAGTAGCGTCCGAAGACGTGGTCTTTCTGGGAGAGGTTGTAGTCGATCTTCACATCTCCCTGGTCGTTGAAGAAGTTGACGCCGGAGCGGAAGAAGAAATTGTTTCCCGCCAGGACGCTGGCGTTGGTTTGAGGATAAGCCGAAAGATTCAGTATGTTCTGCGCAACCGGACTGATCCTGCCGATCGGAATCTGGTTGTTCAGGAAGGGCGTGTTCGCGTTTGCCGGATCCACCAATTGGTGAATGGTCTTGTTGGTCACCGGGTCGGTGTCGTTACAAATTCCGGCGGTAAAGCCGCCCGCGCAAAACGAGGAGAAGTCCCCACCCTTCATGGCGGTGGTCAGGACCTGGGCGCCGTCCGAGTTCGCTGTGACCTGGCGGATGCCCTGGTAGTCGAGGAAAAAGAACAGCTTGTCCTTCACAATCGGACCGCCGAACGTGGCCCCGAACTGGTTGTAACGCAACTCGGGCGCCAGCGTGGTGCCGTCGGCGGCATGGCCCAGAGCGCCCTCATCTGCAACCACGCCCTTGGTCCATCCATTGGAGGCGTTGTTGGCGTTGAAGGTGTCATTGCGCAGAAATTCGAACAGGTTTCCGTGGAAGCGGTTGGTTCCCGACTTAATCGTGGCGCTGACCACCCCGCCCTGGTAGTTGCCAAACTCCGCGCTGGCATTCTGTGTGATGATATTGAATTCCTGAATCGCGTCGACGCCAGGCGTATAGCCGACTTCGTTGTTCTTGTCTTCGCTATTTTGCTGTCCATCCAGAAAATATTGATTGGCCTGCTCCCGGTTGCCGTTGATGTAGGGCCGGCCCGAGTTGGTCATCTGCTGTGGCGTGCGCATGGAATCGGGATTGACGTTGGTAGCTCCCGGCGACAGCAGCGTCAACTGAAGATAATTGCGCGAAGCCAGGGGGACAGACGTCGCGGCATTGGCATCGATGATCGTGCTCACCTCGGCGCTCTGCGACTGCAGCAGCGGAGCCTCCGCCTGAACATCCACTGACTGCGAGATCTTTCCAACTTTCATCTCAAACTTGAGCGTCGCAGTCTGGTTGAGCGACAGGGTGAAGGTCGGATAAACCGCTGTATCGAATCCTTCCACCGACGCCTTCACGGAATAGCTTCCGATCGGCAGCCGCGTGATATTGAATCCGCCACTACCATTGGTCTGGGTCGTGACGCTGGTACCACGATCGGTGTCGGTGGCGGTAACGGTCGCGCCGCTTATGGCGGCCCCGCTGGGATCAACCACTGTACCGGTGATTCCCGCAGTTACTTCCTGACCTAACGCGGGTTGGAGAACACTAAAAATGCCGGCCAGAAGCAGAAAGACAAATCCTATCCTCATCGATCGACGCATCGCAAAGCCTCCTGAGACGCTCACGCAATCCACACCCACAAAAATTAACTAGCAAAACTTATTGCTTGATGCTATATAGCACATCGAGTATGATCGTCAAGCTAAAAATTTCAATTGACCAAAAAAAATCGGAGGATTCTTTCGGACCACTACTCTATAGCAGCAGTAGAAGCTGGCAGGAACCGGGCGAGACATCCCTTCCATATGGAAAACGGTACAAAACGGGGCCAATATTCAATCTTTGGAATAGCCTGTGTAATCGATATTCTTGTTGGGTGCAATCGGAGTCGAGGAACGGTTGGGCTGGGGCGGACACTCTGGGGCCGTCTACGACGGCCCGGCACTTACGCTCTATAGCAGCCTCGCCCAGGCTGGGATGTTAACTGAACAGTACCGAAAGGCCGGATTTACATGAGCTCTATAGCACATTATAGTAGGCTGTAAATGGAGAACCCGAGATCCATGGCGCAAGCGAAAAACGGCCGAAACGGAACGCCGGCTTATCAAAGAATTCAGAGCGGAATTCTTAAACGTATTGAAACCGGACAGTTGCGACCCGGGGATGTGGTCCACTCCGAGCGCGAACTGGCGAAAATGCACCGGGTAAGTCTTATGACGGCCCGCCATGCCTTGGTGGCTCTCGAAAAAGAAGGCATGGTGGAACGCCGGCGCGGGGCGGGAACGTTTGTAGCTCCTCCCAAAATACACTTCAACAAGTTGATGAGCTACACCGAACAAATGGCCGGCCGAGGGCTCTCGGCCACGTCAAAAGTCCTATCCTTCAATATCTTGGAAACGGAGCCCGAAATCGCCGCGCGTCTTTCCCTGCCTGGGAACAGCCCGCTGATCAAGCTGGAACGGCTGCGCTCCGGAGCGGACGAGCCCTTCGCCGTGGAGACGTGCTATCTGTCAGCCGATGAATTCGCCGGTCTCACGCAGCTGCCGGTCGAACGGGGGTCCCTGTTTTCCATCCTCGAGCGGGATTACAAGTTGGAAATTGCGCACGCCGACGAAGAGGTCGATGCCACTCCCGCCGATCCTCATACCGCCCGGCTCCTGGGCATTCCCCACGGTTTGCCCCTGCTCAGAATTCGTCAGGTAATCTATTCGACAACTGGCAAGGCAATGATCTATGTAGTCGGGTTATATCGCTCAGATCGGCACAAGCTTCTAATAAGAAGATTCCGCTAGATCTTCAGGCCGTACGGTTCAGATTGTTCTTGCTTCGCGGCCCGCCTTCGGCATGGCTGCGAATCAGCGCCTGATAAGCCGCTCCCCAAACCGGAGCATCTTCATTTGTCACTACGAAGACCGGAATTCGGGCCAGCACCGGGGCGAGTTTGCTTCGCCCGCAAAAGGCACGAAAGAAACTGCCATCTTTCAGCTTAGGCAGGATTTTTGGGGCGATGCCGCCGGCAACGTAAACGCCTCCGATCGCCATGGTCCGCAACGCCAGACTTCCCGCCTCGGCCCCATATATCTCCGTCCACATCTTCAAGGCCTCAACACAGACAGGACAAGACTGCGACAGCGCCAACTGCGTGATTTCGCCGGCCGCATCACCGTCATTAGGGGCTCCGAACGAGGCATGACGCACGGCTGGATTGAGAAACTCGTGGATTCTGCGAAAACCGCGTCCAGAAAGAATCTCCTCCACGGAGACATGGGACAATCGCTGGTTCAGGTACATGAGCAGCTCAATTTCACGCTCAGTTCGTGGCGCAAAATCCGTTTGTCCGCCTTCCGATTGCACCGCCAAATATCGCTGGTCGTCCCAGAAAAGAATGGCTTCACCCAAGCCGGTTCCGGCGGCAATTACGGCTTTCGTCGCCCGCCTCTCTGATGTTCCCTGATTCAGAACAGCGAGATCATTGAGAGGGAGTCTGTCCAGACTGAAAGCAGTCGCGACCAGGTCGTTGAGCAGAACGATATTTCTGAGGTTGAGTTTGCGCGTCAGCGCCGCCGCGTCCAGGACCCAGGGCAGGTTGCCGGCGTGAAGAGATCCATCCACGACCACGCCGGCCAAGCCGAATCCGGCGGCATCAATTCGGGGATGACGTTTGGTCTCGCCCGTACCCGCCGCCAGGTCCAGGAAGTCTTCGATCAGCTCTTCGAACCCACCATAACTTCTCGTCGCCAGCCGGCGCTGAAAGACCGGGCGCAGGAGCGCTCGCTGCTCCACGAACAGACCTAAACTGCATTTTGTGCCGCCAACATCTCCCGCCAGAATCATCGTCGTCCGCCAAGCAAATCTCTTGCGCACAGGTGGAACCGGGACGCGGGCCAGTTCCAATCTCGGCGCGCTCACGATCGAAAGGAGGCAATCTTATCAGAGGCGGGAACGCCGAGTGTCAGAAGCATGAACGCTGAAGTCGGGCAGCCAGCCGTCATTTGGCCGATCCTCCGCCTGCAGGCGCCGGCGTTTCAGTTCTGACACTCGCCGTTAAGCTCCCTCCGGCTTGGGAGGGAGGAACGCAATATTAATGAAACTTGGCGGAAGCAAGTGCGAGTCGAAAACACCAAGAAACGTACATTCAACAACATACAGAGCAACGGATGGCAGCTTAGAGATGTAAAGCAACGCAAGGCAGTCTAATGGCAGGTTAACGCAGGTGGAAAGACCCCGAGCCCTCCTCAAACGTTCGGCTCTTCTCAGCGAAGCTAGACCAATCCGGCAGTGGTCTTTAACTCCACAATCCGCTTTTCCAACTCTGCCTTTGAGCGTTCGTAGTGTTCCAGCAGTTCCACGATTCGCGAAATGCGAATGACGCCTCCGACCAAACTCCTAGCGTGACAGAGGCCACGAAGTGGACACCAAAACCTTTCCGATAGCTTGGGTTGAAAGGCCAAGCGGTCGCTGTACCAAGCGTGGCGAATAGAGGCCCAGTGGGATCGTGCCAAAACTTCCTGCTTAGCGTGCTCGCGCATCTCGGCCTCGCGCGTGCCCACGCGCTCCAGGGTGAGACAGGCAAGAGTCGCGCAGCGTACGAGGAGTTCTTTGCATTTTGGGAAGGCACCGAATACAACTCCCCGATCCTCCAGCAAGCTAAGATGGAGTATGCGAGGCTCCAGTGAGGTGTCCCGCTGCATTTGGATCACCTGGAGTAAGTGTACTCGCGCCAATTTCGGTTAAGGTCCTAATTGTCCGGGTTTGGCTCGCCCGCTCGGCGTTTGACCGCGTAAATAGGGTCCACGTTATTCCCAACCATGAATTCGCCTTTCCCTTCTGACGCGACCCATTTCAGTGCAATCAGAATAGCATCCCAAAGCGGTTCGTCGGTGAAGGTTGATCTTGTTGCTCGCTGATACAGCGGGCGGAAATTGGCGGAGCCGGTTTCAATAAGTTTTGCGAGCGCTGTGATAGTTTCTGTGGTTAACGGAGTGTAGCCGAAAATATTCGCAGCATATCGTATCGATTCCAGAGAAACGCGATTGCTCGCGATCCGGAATTCTTGAAGCTGGAGATTCGGTGACGGGTTGTTGAGCTGCTCGTGGTTTTTCTGACATGATTTTCGCTGCTGACATACTTTCTTCTTTCTTGTTTTGGAATGTGCCGGAGGCGAGGATCGCCGGAGGCAGTAAATTGTCACGGAGGTAACTTAAAACTGATGGTCGGAGCCTAACTCACGAAGAGTGTACGATGTTCTTAGCGTGGTAAGGTCAACGCGAACCGTCGAGCAGGAGCTGCGAACGCGGAGTGTAGGTACCTGAGTCTGCCATTTTGAAATCCGTAGCAAAATCCAGGGAAACGCTGTCGTAGTCGTGACTCTGGTCGCTCAACGTTACGATCACAGTCTTCGGCCTTCGGCCACATTTCCCAAACGATCCGTTTATCACCGGGCCGCGACTCTGAGTCAGGAATTGAATCGGGATGCTGAACCTTCCGTCCTCGACTGTCACGTCGCCTGATTCTCCCGGCACGCCTTTCGCATAGAGCAACTGCACTCGCACTCTCGCATTGTTGGGTGCATGATCGACCCCGCCCTTCACAATGACCTCATCAACCGAGCACAGGGTGGGGGCAGCCGTGCTGGTTATTAAAGCAATGCTCAGAATCAACCCGAGAATCTTAGCCGCTCTCAAAAGCATGAGCGCCGCCCCCGATCCAAATCCTGAGAATCATGCCACAAATACTGCGACTTTGGCTGCAGACATCTTTTCTCTCTCTCTTTGTGTGGATGTGCGGTAGACATTGGGTCGGAACCTAAACAGTTTGGAAAAATTGTCCGCGCAAGGGCAAACGTATCTTGACCGGGTGCACGTTTTTGGGCGTGGATCAGCGCAGACTCGGAGCCGGATTCGTGTTCCTCAATTCACCGTAAGGGTTGCCCTGACACATTGTAGGTGGAGTCGCATTTCGGAGCGGGAAGTGTATAGCTGAAGATACGATGCCCGTGCCGGGCACAACCTGGCCAAGCGGGACCGAATCGAGTAGGAAAGAAAAGCGCCGCTCATTTGTACAGCGGATTTCGAGTTCACAGGCGAGTTCTGAACCGTTTGGAAAATTTTCTACCTACTCCTCTTCAACGGATTACAAGTCAGTCAATCTGATCCGATCTGCTTGGAAATGATTCGTTTTGAACATGGAACTACTACACTTTTCCTACATTGGATTTTGGTCGCTCATGTCAGCTCTCGAAAAGTCCTAGTGGACGGTAGGCGCAACTGAATGGTTACTAGGGCGAAAGCGTCGGGTATAATCCTTGCCGCTCGGGCCTGGACAGCCTGAAAGCTGTGTTGGAGTGTGATCAACAATGAGAATTGCCCATCGAAGTGCGATGGCGGGTCTGTTCGCTATCTTCGTTTCGTTCTCTGCAGTTTGTGTTGTGGGCGGCCAGGACGACGCCATGTTGCGTAAGCGTTTCACCAACCAAGACATCATTGAGATGGCGAAGCTGGGCTTGTCCGACGAGGTGATCATCGCAAAGATTCGCCAGGCCTACGAGGCTGGAGCGGACGCGGTCAGCTTTGATACCAGCGTCGGCGGATTGAGGTCGCTCAAAGCTGCAAGCGTTCCCGACTCGGTCATTAAAGTGATGATCAACCCCGCGCCGCCACCGGCACCGGTAATCGCGGGTGCGAGCCCGATCTCGGTGGATCCGAACCTTCCTCCGCCAGAGGTGGGCGTGTACTGGCGCGACCAAGGCAAGTTTATGCGGATTCAGGGCCAGGCGGTGACCAACACCAAGACGGGCGGTAAGGCGGGCAGTCTTTTTACGAACGGGCTACGGAATCAGCACTGGGACGCGACGATTGAAGGCCACACGTCCAGGAATATTATTCGCGACCGCCAGCCGATTTTTTACCTGTACGTTCCCGATGGAAACGACTCATCCGACTACGTGTTGATCAAGCTCAACAAGAAAAGCGATCATCGGGAATTCCAGATCGGTTCCTTCGGCGGCATTACGGGCGGCAAGTCCGGCGTGCAGAAGGAGAAGGAAATTCCATTCCGCGCTGAGCACGTCGGGATTAGGATGTACAAAGTCACGCTATCGGAGGAAGACCTGAAACCGGGGGAATACGCGTTCTTCATGGGCACGGGCCAGAGCAACACCATGGCGGGCGCTCACGGCGGCAACCGGTCTGGAGGATCGGCCTCTGGGAGGGTTTGGGATTTTACGATTCCGGAGTGAGTCAGAATTGGATATTCGCGAGCATCCAGAAAAGAGATCGCGCACAACGACCAAAAGGTTAGGTCGGAATAGAAGCAACGGCTTTGCTATGGTTCCTCTTTTCTGGCATTGAGACGGAATTGTGACCGGCATCTTCCAGATGATAGTGCGGATGGCGCCTGTCACTCTGCCTTCAGCACACCTCGCCGACATAGAAGCATCACAGAGGCAAGAGTGACCCCACAAAAACTAATCCGGGCTAATTAAACTGTTAGCCTGTGCTCTGGCAGCCCTCGGGAGTCAATAATTTCGCACCCCGAGTTTCTCAAACCCCGGCAAATCGCAGCCAAACGCTGGCAAGCCCTATTTCCCAACTCAGCGAAAACTTGGCGGAAGCGTGTGCGAGTCGAACGCACCGGCGACGGGGTGACCCGCCGCCCGCCGGTTTTGAAGACCGGGGCAGTCACCGGACTGCATTCGCTTCCAAACACTAACAAAATAAACAACTTAAGTTGGTTACAAACGTGCCATTTACTGGCACGTTTACTGGCATGTTCGTGCGCTACTCCGCAATGGTTGAGGGAGTGAAGAAGCGTGTTTCCCATAAACTGTGTGACCGTGATGCAGAGCACAATTCTATAACCTGCCCCGCTGTGCTTGCACTTCGTGATGAGCACATGGTTGCCGTTCGCAAGACAAAACAACAACCAACCACTACAGACACCACCATCACCGACTATTGGGAACAAGTTTACCTGCCCACAGTGAAGGCGGGCCTCAAGCCTTCCACCGTGGCCGGGTATCAAGAGATTTGGGACAACCACCTAGAAACCCATTTCACCGGGCGCACCTTCATCGAGTATGAGCCACACCACGGCAACAAGTTGCTCAATGAGAAGGTTGCTGAAGGGTACGGAAGACGCACCGTTGCCCACATTCGCAGCTTGGCCTGCTGGCATCTTCACCCACGCCTGCAACGATGGGGTGTTGCAGTCTAACCCGTGGCGCAACGTCAAGACCAAAATCAAACCACCCAAGCCGAAAGAGGGTGCCGACTACACACTCAGTGAGTTGATGGACATCGTTAACAACAGGCTGACGCGAGTGGATGCGCAACTCATCGTGTGTTTTGCGGGTCTGATGGGGTTACGGCCTTCTGAAATCGTTGCTTTGTGTTGGGAAGACATAAACCTCAAAGCTGGCAAGTTGCGATTGCACCAAGCATATGTGCGCGGTCACCTCGGAACCACCAAAACTGACATTGATGTGCGGTTGCCGATGTTGAAGTTGGTGATTGGCTTGTTCAAAGCTTGGCATGAGCAGTGTGGATGCACCAACAGAGGGTTGGGTGTTCCCCGACTCACACGGTGACCCCATCTCCATCAGGGATTATGTTGTTACTGTGCTCAGACCGGTCATTGGTAAGAAACATTGGAAAGGTCTTTACGCCTTCAGACGTGGTGCAGGTACGATCCTTACCGAGTTGACTGGCAACCCCATTGCAGCGCAACAAGCACTCTGTCACATGGATTTGAGCACCACGATGAGGCACTACATCAAGACAAAACGCACAGCGTTGGCTGAAGGTTGCTGAAGGTATTCAGATGTTGGATGACAGGCTTGCGCTCAACAAATGATGTTTGAAACTTACATGAGCGTTATTGGTTACGGCGAAAGTACCGCGAGGTCAGTTCCTAACGGCGTTCGACAGCCTTCAGGCTCCATGCGAGACTCGCTCCTGTTCGATGGGGTCAACTTCAAAATCCGGGGAGCCAAACAACATGAAAGAATATCTGTGCTTGAACGTCACTGAAGCGATTGCCGAAGTAGAAGCCTGCAAAGCGCACGTTGCAGAGTGCCAGAGAAACCGCGAAGACGTGAAGCTTGCCAAGGCCGCGCTGCGCAGTGCTGATCGCGAGTTGCGCGACTGGCAAAAAGGCATCGCACCGCCATTGGCTATTGAAGACGTTGCGATGGGGACCGCTGCCTGACACTACGCAACCCTCCCCCATCACTTTTTAAGAAACGAGGGAAGCAACAAATGAAAGTCATTGACTATCTTGCTTGTCCGAATTGTGGGAACGGTCTTACCGGTGGTGAACTCTGCAATTTAGGTTGCCGCAGAGAGCGGGAAGAAAAACAGCAGAGCAAGACACGTGCTGCAAAACATGCGAGGATGCGCGGCCTGGTTCAAAACCTGTGCCGCATCGCACCTGAGCCGATCACTTTGGATGCTTTTGGTGATTGATTGAAATGGTCTCAAAGCGATGGGAAGGCAGCAGGTGCAGGCCGCTAAGGAAGCAACCCTCCCTCAAGCCCACCCGGAAAGTTCACACGGCGTAGCTTTCAGGCCATTTGTCTCAAAGCGGTTACCTATTGGCAGCCGCCAAGAAAGTGAACCAATGTTGGTAGTTTTGACAGGTTTGCTGGCGCAGGGCGGTCGGATAGCCTCAGAGCAAATCCTCAAACTACGGAACATTGACGATGACGATAAAGACAATCCTCCTGATAGCGGTTGGTGGTTTTTTTCTCACCCCCGTACTCTCCTTTGCGCAACACAACTTTGAAATCGGCGGGTACATTGGGGGTCAAATCAATGGTGGGGTGGATCTCTCAACTACCTTGTTTCATCGCATCGAAGTTCAGAACGGAACCAACTATGGCGTCACAGCAGGTTATCTGCTTGGCGAGCTCGGCGAAGTCGAGTTTCAATGGAACCACAACAATGCCGGCACCACAGCCCAACCGATAGGCGGCGGCACCAGCGTCACAGTGTTCAATCTGACGCAGAACCAATACATGGGAAATTTCCTCGTTCACGCAAAGGACCGAGAGTCGAAGGTGAGGCCCTTTCTCTTAATTGGCCTCGGAGCAAACTCCCTTTCTGCGGACCGGAGCGGCGTCCAAGGGTCGACCCGCTTTACTTTTGCGATTGGTGCTGGCGCAAAATACAACATGGGTAACCATTTTGGGCTTCGGGGCCAGTTTAGATATGCTCCAACCTATCTCACCACAACGAGTAATGGTGGATATTGGTGCGACCCGTTCTGGGGTGGGTGTTGGGTAACCGGGAACTCCCACTATCTCAACGAGTTCGATATTACTGGCGGTGTCACGTTTCGGTTCTGAAGCACCTCTTGAGCGGCGGATCAGCCGTTTGTTCGCTTTATTTAACGATTCTCGTTGCTTGGCACCAACCTGTTGATGAAGTCGTTTGGATTCTCCATCATCATCATCCGACCCAACTGTTGATTACGGTTGCTCTTACTGAACTTCCACGATTGAATAGGATTATCGGATGCAACGCCCTCAGTAATGAACACCGGTTTTTTGGGTTTGCTCAGCGACATAGTTACTCTTTTGCCTATTTGTTGTTGCTTGATCCACTCAGAACTTTTAGCACATCCTTCAAGTGCTGAAAGCGTGTATGTGCCACCGCCAACAATCTTGACGATCTTCCAAGCCTTATCGAGGTTAGGCAAGTTCTCTGCCAGATGAGCAATCACAGGCTCAGCCTCCGCCAACCCAATGGCCGAAGCTGGAACTTCGCCCGGAGTTGGTGAAGATCGTGGAAGATATCATCGGGCTTCGCCAACTGACTGCCACAACAGGATTCATGACGTTCAAGGAAATAAAGATAATTCTCGAACGTTTGTCTTCGGAAGATAAATCGTTGGTGGGGCGCGAACTGACACAAAGAGAACAGAAACAACAACCGATTTACGACCGTACGAAATAACAACGAAAGAAACAACCTTGTGCAACCCTGTCGAACACCTTGGACCGTACTTCTCTCCACAAGGCTTCTTGGTGTCGGTGCAGCACAACGTCAACATAGAAAACAGTGATTATGCTGCCAAGAAAAGCAGCGGACATGTTAATCAGTAAACTCTTGAATGGGTCGCAGACTACGACGCTGATCGCGACGCAAACGAGCGAAGCAGCGATGAGCGGCAGAACGAGTCGAGGAAAGAGGTATCTCGCATTCATTTCTAAGCAATTGTGCAAAACGTCGCGGATGTAGGCGCACCTCCCCATCACCATCTTCTCAGGCTACAGCCAGTGTGCTATCCCACATTCATCCCATGGAGCAAAAAGGACCCTTTAGCGTTTACCAAATTTCAACCAACCCCACCATTCCTTAAACGTTTGCAAAATTACTGGCAAGTGTACTGGCACGAAAAATCTGTTCTTTGCAGGTTGCAGCCATTTCCAACGGTCTCTGCCGACACCAACCGTCTGTAACCACATGATCCTGCGTTCCCCTGTAGATTTGAAGACCGGGCAAATCACCGGATTGGATACGCTTCCTTCTAGTGTTTTCAACATATTATCGTTGCTTAACAAAGGTTTGCTGCATATTTACTGTTGACGCGCGCGGCATGAGGCTACTGGAGGAGGCGACGAAGTGAAGATTCCGGCCTCGAAATGTACAAGCCGGCCGGACTGCCCTTGCGACTTCTGTTCCGGTCTCCGTATCAAAACCATTTGCTATCGTCGGAACCGAGAGATGGGATGCGGAAAGAGCTGAAGAGAACCGACTCGGCGAAGGCTTCCTCTGCTCGTACTCGGAGAGACGGAAATGAGCAGTCGAACTTCGTGGATTGAATGCGGTGAAAAGGTCCACGGTCTATACAGCGAATTGCTTTCCGTCGGTATCCGCTGGGCGAGCCCGCGAAAAACGCACTATTTCCAACTGACGGTCATTTCCCCGATGTTGAACCGGATTTGCGATGCGCGAAGCGCCCGGACTCCGACAACACCGTCGTACCCCATATCGTTGCCTCCGGTCGAGATGATTTTCAATTTCACCTTGTGAGCGGGCGAAGTTGCAACCGCCAAATATCCGAAGCCGATTTGTGTTGGCGCCGCTTTCTCCGTGAAGGTCAATGCCCGAGATTCCGTGAAATAGCCCCTCTTCAAACCTTTGGGGACACGATTGGCAAACAACACGACATCGTCACAACCAGTGTCAATCATCAGGCTGACCGAGAAATCGTCAATTCTGGCCTTCAAGATCATATAGGGCTGCCCATCTTCGAGCGGCACAACAGATGCCATCGTTTCGCTATCACCGAACCAAATCCGCCCGGACTTGTAGTCGATGCTGAAGGTGCCGAGACGCAATATGTCCATGCCCAAGACGGCATCCGCATGCAAACCAAAATTTTGAGCAACACTGGACAGGTTCGTGACGATGACATGAGGGGAGAGGGCGTGGATTGCGCCCAGCCGCAGATCCGGCAAGACAACCAACTGAGCCTCGACCTCATGGTCGAAGACGGTCAGCTTGTGACCCGGGCCCTGAAGTTGAAGCTGCTTTGCGATGTGCGAATCTATGAGGGTACGAGAGGTCCCAGTGTCCAGCAGAAAAGTGAGGTCGTTCAGTGGTCCGATCGAGCCCTTCGCCACGACCAGGTATCCATCCTTGAGCTTGATCGGTATCGACGGCGGGCCTGGATCTTGAGCCCACGCAGCCAAAACCGTCATTCCGGCCAATAGCAGCCAAAGTAGGATCGTGCAAGTCCCCAGTTTCATTGGCCACCCCCTGGTGTGCTGAGAACATGGGGCTGTTCTTAGGGAGGATCAATGGACGGAGGCTTGTTTCGGGCTGTACTGATTCTTATCCCATTAGTATTGGATTATCAGTCGTTTAGCCTCTGATCTAAATTTCGTCTTGTGGTCTTTTGGCGTCGTGTTAAACTCGGCGCAATTTTTAGGGGCGGACAAGATGGCCGCAGGAACCCCATCCCCCTCAGTTCTGCGCTTCGGATGCTTCGAGTTAGACCTGCGTGCGGGGGCTCTTCATAAGCAAGGCCTGCGGGTCAAACTGCAGGAACAGCCCTTTCGCGTCCTCGCCGTCCTGCTCCGTCATCCGGGCGAAGTAGTAAATCGGGAAGAACTTCGCTCCCATATCTGGCCGGCGGATACCTTCGTTGACTTCGACAACGGCTTGAACACGGCGATCAATAAGCTGCGAGAGGCGTTGGGCGACTCCGCCGACACGCCGTGCTTCATCCAAACCCTGCCCCGGCGCGGGTACCGGTTCATCGCCCCGGTGAGCGGCAGCGACGGCAAAGTGCCCGCTGCCAATGCCGGACTGACAACCACAAGTTCAACTCTCAAGTGGAAGATTGCAGCCGTCATTGCAATTTGTTTGCTGGCCACGGTCATTACCCTTGGATTTTTCTCGCGATCCCGGCGGGCTCAGCGGTTGACCGAGAAAGACACGATTGTGCTAGCTGATTTCACCAACACCACCGGCGATCCCGTCTTTGATGACGCCCTGAAGCAGGCGTTGCGCGTGCAACTGGAGCAATCACCATTTCTTAATGTCCTCTCGGAGCAGAAAGCGAGCGAACAGCTTGGCCTGATGGGGCACCCAACAGAGGAGCGGCTGAGCCAGGGCATCGCTCGCGAGCTCTGCCAGCGAGTGGGAAGCAAGGCAGTTTTGGCCGGCTCGATCGCCAGCCTGGGCACGCATTACGTGATCGGGCTGAACGCGTTCAACTGCCACACGGGCGATGAGCTGGGCGGCGAGCAAGTGGAAGCCGACCGGCGGGAACACGCGCTCAGGGCCTTGGGCGACGCGGCCACAAAGATGCGGGAGAAATTGGGCGAGTCGCTGAGCACGATTCAAAAATACGATGCGCCGGTGGAGCAGGCAACGACATCATCGCTAGAGGCGCTGCAGGCCTACAGCTTAGGGCTGAAGATTTGGTTTGCCAAGGGGGTGGATGACTCAATTCCATTTTTCCAACGGGCGGTAGAGCTGGATCCCGAATTCGCCATGGCCTACGGTCGCTTGGGTACCGCTTATTCCGAAGTCGGCCAAGGAGTCTTGTCAGTCGAGAATGCGCGCAAAGGGTACGAGTTGCGAGAGAAGGTGAGCCAGCGGGAACGGCTGTACCTTGAGTCTCATTACTACCACTTTGTGACCGGAGAGCTGGAGAAAGCGGCGCAGCTTTACGAATTGTGGCGGCAGATCTATCCCCGCGACTGGGTCCCATACACCAACCTGGTAGCGGTCTACGGCGAACTTGGTAAATACGAAAAAGCGCTGGAGGAGGCTCGGGAGGAGGTACGCCTAGACCAGAGCAACGAGGAAATCTATGGCGATCTCGCGGGTTCATATTTCAATCTGAATCGTCTGGCGGAGGCGGAGGCAGTCCTCAAACAGGCAGAGGAACACAAGATTGAAATGCTCGGGAGCAGCTACCAGTTGGCGCTGCGGAGAGGTGACACGGGGGAGATGGAGCGGCTGGCTGCGCGCGCTGTCGGTAGGCCAGTGGCGGAATACCTGCTGTTTCTCGATACCTTCACGGAGGCCTACCACGGACGACGCAGAAGGGTGCGGGAGTTGCTACGAAGGAAGGTGGACTTGGCCGAACGTGCTGGCGCAATGCAAAGGGCTGCCGGCCACCAGGCCGACGCAAGTCTGATGGAAGCATACTTCGGCGATCCGCAAGAAGCGCGGAGAGATGCGGAAGTAGCGCTGAAGTTGTCGGTGAAACGCGACAGCTGGGTGACATCGACGTTGGCGCTCGCTCTAGCGCTGACAGGTAATACCACGCAGGCAGAGAAGCTGGCCGCCGAACTGAACCAGAAGTTTCCCTTAAATACGCGGGTCCAACGCTGCACCCTCCCTGCGATCCATGCCGCTGTCGCACTGCACCGTGGAAATGCGGACAAGGCACTCGAGTTGCTGCCGAACGTGACGAGTCCCTATGAACTGGGTGCGGTGGAGTTATTGGATCCCATCTACCTGCGCGGGCAGGCCTACCTGATGCTGCACAACGGCCCTGCCGCAGCCGCAGAATTTCAAAAGATTGTCGATTTTCCGGATATTGCGCGGGAGAACCTGGTGGGCGCGCTGGCTCATCGTGGTCTGGCTCGAGCTTACGCCCTCCAAGCTGACACCGCCCGGGCACGCGCCGCCAGCCACGACTTTCTGACTTTGTGGAAAGACGCCGATGCCGATATCCCCATCCTGAAGAAAGCCAAGGCGGAGTACGCGAAGCTGCAATGAGTGCCCCGGTGCTAAACTCAGTCCCCTACTCAGGGTGAGTCACAGATGCCCCTTGAGACGCGATCTCCCACCGCCTTACGTTTCGGGACCTTCGAGGTGGACCTGTGCGCGGGTGAACTGCGCAAGCAGGGTGTGCGCATCAAGCTACAGGAACAACCTTTCCACATCCTGACTGTCTTGCTCCACCATGCAGGCGACGTAGTAACCCGTGAAGACCTTCGCGCTCAGCTCTGGTCGGCGGACACCTTTGTCGACTTCGACAACAGTCTGAATACGGCGATCAACAAGTTGCGCGAGGCGCTGGGTGATTCCAGCGAGAGCCCTCGTTTCATCGAAACCCTGCCCCGGCGCGGATACCGGTTCATCGCACCCATCACGAGCAGTGATCAAAGAGTGGCAGCGCCCACGCGCGCTTGGAAGATCGCTTTTGCCGTGGTTGCGGTCGCGGCAGGGGGCGGATTGCTCTGGCGCTCGCAGCAATTGCCGCAATTGACCAAGAAGGACACTATCGTCATCGCCGATTTCACCAAATCTACCGGCGATCCCGTGTTTGATGAAACATTGAAGCAAGGCCTGCGCGTGCAACTGGAGCAGTCGCCGTTCTTTAATATCCTCTCGGACGAAAGAGTGGGCGAAGAACTGAAGTTGATGGCGCGGCAAAAGGATGAACACCTGACCCGGGATCTGGCTCGCGAAGTCTGCCAACGCGAAGGAAGCAAGGCGATTCTGGTGGGCTCGATCTCAAACTTGGGAACCCGCTACGTCGTCGGACTGAATGCGTTCAACTGCAATACCGGTGATGGACTGGCGAGTGAACAAGTGGAAGCTGACAGCCGTGAGCACGTGCTCAAAGCACTGGGCGAGTCAACCACTCGGCTGCGCAAAAGACTGGGAGAATCGTTGGCCTCCGTACAAAAATACGACGTGCCACTGGAGCAGCCGACCACGACCTCGATTGATGCCCTAAAGGCCTACAGCCTGGGGGTTAGAGAAACATGAAAAGGGTGGACCTTCTTCCATTCCGTTTTTCAAACGGGCCGCGGAACTGGATCCCCAGTGGGCAATGGCCTACGGTCGATTGGCGAGTGCCTATGACATGGCAGGTGAAGTCGAGCTGAAGAGTGAGAGCATACGAAGGGCTTATAGCCTGCGAGACAAAATGAGCGAAAGAGAACGCTTGTATCTGGAAACTCAGTATTATCACTCGTTGACCGGGGAACTGGAGAAAGCCGAGCAGGTATACGAAATGTGGCAGCAAGTCTATCCTCGCGACCCCAGCCCGCACGACAATCTACAAAATATCTACGTCTATCAGGGTAAACATGAGGAGGCCCTTGCCGAGGGACGTGAAACACTCCGACTCAGGCCGTACAGCGTGTCGTCTTATGAGGACGTTTTCCAGTCCGCTCTCTGCCTCAACCGCCTGGATGAAGCGCAAGCCACGTTGCAACAGGCGGACCAGCGCAAGATGCAGAGCGAACTCCTGCTGTGGCTCCGCTACCTGCTTGCTTTCTGAAAAATGATGTTGGCGAGCGGGAACGCCTGGTTGCCCAAGGCGCAGGCAAGAGCTGGCCGTGTTTCGAGGCGGATGAGGGCATTCGGCAAGCGCGGCTGGGACGGCTGCGGGATGCGCGAACCCTGTGGCAGCGAGCCATGAAAACGATCCAGAATCATGGACCCGCCGAGTTTGCGACTTTCCTAGAAGATTTCGCCCGGCCTGACTGAAGCATATTTTGGCAACCCGCAACAGGCCCGTGCGGATGTGGCTGCCGGACAAAAGCTAACCGTAAACCGCATGAGTGAGCCGTGGGCGGCCTTTGCTTTGGCAGTAGCCGGCGATGTTAAGGCGGCAGAGAAGTTGAGCGCAGAATTGAACAGAAGGTGGCCGCAGGACAGCTTGGTGCAGCGTTATTGGCTTCCGACGATTGCCGCCGCCCTCGCCTTAGACAAGCATGACGCGGAGGGGGCGATCGAGTCGCTGGGGGTTATGGGAGCCTACGAGATGAGCATCGAAGGGCATCTGGATCCCGTTTATTTGCGCGGGCAGGCTTACCTGATGCAACACGACGGCAAGGCCGCAGCGGCGGAGTTCCGAAAAATCATCGATTACCCTGGGCTCGCGGGGTATAGGCCGGTTGGCGTACTGGCTCGCCTTGGCCTGGCACGGTCCTACTCACTCCAAGGCGACACGGCCAAAGCACGCACTGCCTACCAGGACTTCCTGACGCTGTGGAAAGACGCCGATCCCGATGTTCCCATCCTGAAAGAAGCCAAGGCGGAGTACGCGAAGTTGCAGTAGCCTCTGGCTAGAGAAATCTCGCATATTGGTACTTCTTCCCAGTCGGACCTCCTGGAAAGGTCCGTAGTCTACTGCAAGCTCCACTGCATAAACCTTCCCGAACGCACCCGAAATAACCCGATGGTTGGGTTTCCCGGTAGTCCTAGTTCCTTTAAAACCATTGCTGGTCGCGGTATTCGGCGCATTTTAAGACCGTGAGGTTCACCGGAGCGCATGCGCTTCCAAAGCAATTTTTAATTCTCGATGTTAAGCAAAATGCAGCCACGGATTCGCGCGGATTTTCACGGATCAGAAACTTGAAACGAAGAACAGATCCGTGTCAATCCTTGAGAATCCGTGGCCGGTTCGTTTTGCCTTACTTCGGCTGAGGGACGATCCGCAGATACGGCTTGGGCGACTTCCATCCACCAGGATACTTTTGCTGCGCTTCATCGTTCGAAACCGCCGGCAGAATGATGACATCATCGCCCTGCTTCCAGTTCACCGGCGTGGCTACCTTGTGCTTGGCCGTGAGCTGCATCGAATCGAGGACGCGCAGAACTTCGTCGAAGTTACGGCCGGTGCTCATGGGATAGCTGAGCTGCAGCTTGATCTTCTTGTCCGGACCCACCACGAATACCGTGCGCACCGTGGCATTGTCCGCGGCGGTGCGGCCCTCGGACGTGCTCCCGCTGCTCGCCGGCAGCATGCCGTAAAGCTTGGCGATTTTAAGCTCGGGGTCGCCGATCATCGGATAATTTACCTTGTGGCCCTGCGTTTCCTCGATGTCCGCGGCCCACTTGCCATGGCTGCTCACCGGATCAACGCTCAGCCCGATAATCTTTGTATTGCGTTTGGCGAACTCGGGCTGGAGCCCTGCCATGTAACCGAGTTCGGTGGTGCATACCGGAGTAAAGTCTTTGGGATGTGAAAACAGGATCGCCCAACCGTCGCCGATCCATTCGTGAAAATGGATCGTGCCTTGCGTGGTTTCGGCGGTAAAGTCCGGGGCTACGTCATTAATGCGAGGGATGCTGGTGGTTTCCGTTAGGGTGTCGGTGCTCATAATTGCTCTCCTCAGTCGCTGATTTGGTCAATCCTGGATGGCCGGGATTTTGATCTTCCCGCCGAGGCTTTCATCAACGGGAGATAATCAAGGCAAAAAAGAAACCCACCCGCTTTCAGGCCGGGTGGGTGTCGGGAAACTTGCTGCGCTACCCACACCCCGGCGTCCGGCTACAACAACAGAGGACTTCCAGCGTGGAGCGCTTTTGCATAACCATCATTGAGGATACGCGGCCCCGGAATTTCCGTCAAACATCCGGCCACCGCCACGAACCGCGTGCGGGACTCCCCACGTGGTTCATGCCAACTCGAACCAACATTGTTGTGGCTGTTATGAATCGCGCGCGCTTCCATAATTTTGCAACTGAAGGTGGGTAGTTCGACGCTACAATAAATCGTCATGCCCCCCGAAACTCGCCGCTTTCCTTTCATGCAACTTGATGTTTTTTCCTCGCGCCCGTTCGAGGGAAATTCCCTGGCAGTATTCCCCGATGCGCGCGGGCTAAGCGACCAACTCATGCAAGCTCTGGCGCGTGAGATGAATCTTTCCGAGACCACTTTCGTCTTGCCGCGTGATCCGGCGACCGAGCGCGAGCGTGGAATCAGGGTCCGCATCTTCACAGTTCAGGAAGAACTGCCTTTTGCCGGGCATCCCACGCTGGGCACCGCATTCGCCCTGCGCGGTTCGACGGGCGCCAGCGAAGTGGCTCTCGAATTGAACGTGGGCCGGGTTCCAGTTCGCTTCGAAGAGAAGCCAGGAAAGCCGGTGTTCGGCGAAATGACCCAAGTCGAGCCAACGTTCGGCTTGATCCATGATCGCGAGACTGTGGTACGCGCGGCGGGGCTGCGCGACGGCGACATCGATCCCTCGCTGCCGATTCAAACGCTTTCGACTGGATTGCCGTTCACGGTTGTTCCGTTGCGCGGACTCGAAGTCATGCGCCGGTTGCAAGTGAATCTCGCTAGCTCGAGTGAGTACCTAAAGCAGTCAGGTGGAGGCACGGCCTTTTATTTCGTCACCCGCGAGACCGTCGATTCCGCCGCCCGGCTGCACGCCCGCATGCTGTTTTACGGCGGCGAAGATCCGGCCACCGGCTCTGCTGCCGGCTGTGCCACTGCCTGGATGGTGGTGCACGCAGTGGCTCAACCCGACGAACATGTGCTCATCGAACAAGGTGTCGAAATGCTTCGGCCGAGCCGGATTTTTGGGCGCGCCTCGCGCCGTGATAACAAAGTGGTCAACGTTCGCGTGGGAGGAAATGCTGTGGAAGTCCTGCGCGGTGAAGTGTCTATCTAAAACACCATGCTCGATTGCCGCGAAAAAATACCACCAGCACAAGCGCGAATGTTTTTCAATGGGGCTAATTTACCATTAGCATCGACGGCACTTTACAGCCGACCCTTCTGCCGTTAGGATTTTGTCTCGCTCTCAGTTCTCCACATCAACCAACAAGCTTGTGACACTCTGGCAGCCTTCACAGGTTCAGGCTGTCATCGCGGAAGCAGGAATGAAGCCGAAACGAACCATTCTTTGTGTGGACGATAACGAACAGTCCCTTTCCATCCGCAAGGTCATGCTTGAAACTCGCGGCTATCGCGTGATCGCCTGCAGCAGCGGCGAAGAGGCTCTGGAGCGCTTCAAAAAGGGTGGCGTGGATCTGGTGCTCACCGATCTGATCATGCCCGGGGTGGATGGAAGCAAGCTCATCGACGCCATCAAGGCCATCTCGCCTCAAACTCCGGCTATTCTATTCTCCGGGAAAGTCAGAATTTACGATCGCGACACTCGCGCCGATCTTTTCCTGCCCAAGGGCATGTACGCGCCCGTGGAATTGCTGGAGCGCATCCGTTTATTACTGGTGCGCAAGCGCGGCCCCCATCGCGCCCACTCCAAGGCGCGGACCGCCGGTCATCTCGGCGCTGCTTGAAGGTTGGCCCTCATCAAATTCACTAACCCGCCAGATCCTTCGCAAGCTCAGGATGGCTCCTATCTGAATTGTGGAAAGCGAACTGCGCCGCCCACCGCTTGAATCCAACCGAGTGCCGCGCGGCGCAGGCTTCGTGTAATATCGATCAGTTGGATGCCTGCCTTCATCGAAGCCGTTGAACTGCGCAAGACCTACCGCGTGGGCAAAATTGATGTTCCCGCCCTACGGGGTATCTCTTTTAGTGTGCAAAAGGGAGAATTTGTCAGCGTCGTAGGACCTTCGGGCAGCGGCAAATCGACACTTTTCTATCTGCTGGGCGGCCTTACCCGCGCTGACTCCGGCCACGTTGTCATCGATGGCGACGACTTCGCGCAACTTTCCGACGCCGAACGCACCCGGCTGCGCAAGCGCAAGATCGGATTCGTCTTCCAGAAATTCAACCTGTTGCCCACTCTGGACGCGCAATCCAACATCGATGTAGCGCTGGATATCGCCGGCACGAACGGAACCTACGACGCCGGCTACTTCAAGAAGATTGTGGGTCTGTTAGGACTCGACAAACGCCTGCGTCATCGTCCGTCCGAACTCTCCGGCGGGGAACAGCAGCGGGTGGCGCTAGCCCGGGCGTTGATCAACAAGCCGGCGATTGTCTTGGCCGACGAGCCGACAGGCAATCTGGATTCCAAGAATTCCGAAATCGTGTTGGCCATGCTGCGGCATTCCAATCAGGAACTGGGGCAGACCGTGCTCATGATTACCCACAACCCGGAAGCCGCCGCCTACGGCGATCGAATTATTCACATGCGCGACGGGCAGATCGTCGCTCCGGAAAAGGACCCGCAGTGGACCGGCCACTCGACCTAAGTTCAGGGTCTGAGCTGGCGCGCGCTTCGCGATAGGCCATCACCGTGAATACTTCCGAACTCATCTACGACTGGAACCAGATGGACGCCGCCAAGTTGCGTCCAGCAGGGCCGGTGCTGCTCAACGATGAGACCCTGCGCGATGGCTTGCAGTCGCCCTCGGTGCGCGATCCCTCGATTGCCGAGAAAATCCAGATCCTGCAATTGATGGAAGCCTTGGGCATCAACTCGCTCGATCTCGGGCTGCCGGGAGCGGGACCGCGTGCGCTTGCGGATTGCGAGGCCCTGGCCCATGAGATCGTCCGGCACAAGATGAAGATTCGCGCCAATTGTGCCGCGCGCACCCACGAGAATGACATCCGGCCGATTGCCGACATCGTGCAGCGCACTGGGCTCAACATTCAGGCCGCGACTTTCATTGGCTCCAGCCCGATTCGCCGCTATACCGAAGGCTGGACCGACGACTTCCTGCTCGAGACCACGGAGAAAGCGGTGAAATACACGGTGTCTCTGGGCCTCGATTCGATGTATGTGACCGAGGACACGAGCCGCTGCGATCCGGCGATGGTCAAACGTCTCTATTCGACCGCGATCAGTTGCGGGGCGCGGGCCATCGTAATTTGCGATACCGCGGGACATGCCACCCCGATGGGTGCGTTCGCCCTGGTGCGCTTCGTGCTTGAAGAGGTGGTGAAGCCTTCGGGAGAAAAGATTCGTGTGGACTGGCACGGGCACTGCGATCGCGGCCTCGCGACTGCCAACTCAATGGCCGCGCTGATGGCGGGGGCGGAGTGTGTTCACGCATGCGCGCTGGGAATTGGCGAACGCGTCGGCAATACGCAGATGGACCAGATGCTGGTGAATCTGAAACTCATGGGCATTGCTCCCTGGGCTGAGCAGGACCTGACCAAGCTGAAGGACTATTGTCAGGCCGTGTCGAAGGCCACGGGTGTGCCCATCCCCGCAAACTATCCTGTGGTAGGGGAGGACGCGTTTCGTACCGCGACCGGCGTGCACGCTGCGGCAGTCATCAAGGCCTACAAGAAGCAAGATATCGAACTGGCGAACGCGGTGTACTCTGGGGTGCCCTCGCAGATGTTCGGACTCGAGCAGATCATTGACATCGGTCCCATGAGCGGCAAGTCGAATGTGCTGTTCTGGCTGGAGCGCCACGGCGTCCCGGCGACCGATGAAGTCGTGGAAAGAATCTACAAGCGCGCCAAAGCCTCGAACCACACCCTTAGCGAGACAGAAATCCGCGACTGCCTCTAGGAGATGGAGGACGGGCGTCCCGCCCGTCCTGGAGCGCTCCGAACGATTCAGATCAATTGGGGTTCTTCCGGGCTCGCCGATGTTTGGAAACTGCGCGACGAAGATGCACGCGGCCTCCTGGGTAGGATTTCGAACGGCACGTATTACAGCCTGAAGCGGCGCCCATCTAAGACTCTCGACCAGGACAAGCTCGCCCGGATTTCACTTCTGCTCGGAATTTTCAAGGCTTTGAATATCCTGTACAACAAGAAGCTGGCTGACGCATGGGTGCAACTGCCTAACAGCAATCCCATGTTCGGCGGCGAATCGCCACTTGCGGCGATGATCAAAGGCTGGAGTCCCGGCCCTGATCCGGGTACGACAACTGGTGGACGCGCGGCGCGGCGGTCGCTAGTGGCTCCTCGTATCACACAGCTTCGGCAAGACGACACTCATCGCCTGATTCCTGCGCGCTACCGTGAAGACGGCGCGAGCATGCTGGCCCGGCTCACATCCGATCCGCAGCACTTGCACGATCTTTTCCAGCTTGAGGCCGCAACCAACGAACGTTTGTTGGGGGAATCCAACCTGCTGCCTGGGATCACCGTCCACGAATTGGTATTCGGAACTCCCGACTGCAACATCGTAAATGCCGCCTTTACTCGCGCCCGTCCCGCGGGCAGCCGGTTCAACGGTGCGGATCGCGGGGGGTGGTACTGCGCGTTCACGCTCGACACGGCACAGGCCGAAGTTTCGTTTCACTTCGCGCAAAGTCTGCGCGAAGTGAACTGGGAAGAAAGCGAAACCGCAACCTACCGCGAGTACCTCGCCGATTTCCGCGGCGGATTTCAAGACATTCGGAAAAACACCGAATACGCCAGCTGCCTTGATCCGGCGCGCTATGTGGCATCACAACAACTCGCCCGTGAGCTCTTGCACCAAGAATCGGCGGGAGTGATCTATCCAGCGTTCGACATCGCGGAGGCACATGTCTCGCCTGCTTTCGGCCCGCGCTGGTGGTCAACGTCCGCCGAGGTTGGGTGGTCACACTGGAATTTTCGGACGCGTTCGCCGCACCGACCGTCCGCATCGACAAGGGACGGAAGAGGCGGTAACCACCTTCAAGGCGTTGTAAAATGGAAAATTCAGTCGTTAGCGGTCGGTCTTCAGACCTCAGCCAAACCGTCAAACGCCGCTGCCACAGAAAGGCTAACGACTGATGACCGACGACTGATCCCATGCCTCGATCGCAATCCGACATATCGGAGCTATTTCCCGGAGTGCAACAGGAAGTTGCACACCTCTGTTCGTTGATCGAAATTCGTTCAGCCTTTACCTGGTTTCGCGCTCAGGAACCGCAGTTTGCGCACTGGCAACTGGAGCTGGCGCGTATCGCGGCGCCTCCCTTTGGCGAAAGTGCCCGGGGGAAGTGGTTGGCGGACAAGTTTTGCGAACTCGGACTGGAATCGGTTCACACCGACGAGGTCGGCAATGTTTTCGGCACGCATGCGGGATACGGGCACGGACACGTCTCGCTGAGCGCTCATCTGGACACAGTCTTTCCCGCCGGCACACCGCTGAACATCCAGCAGCAGGGAAGCCGCTTGTATGGCCCGGGAGTTTCGGACAACGGAGCCGGAGTGACAGCCATGCTGGCCATGGTGGCGGCGTTGCGCGCATTGGGCATCCGCCATGCCTTGCCTCTGCTGTTTATCGGTAACGTAGGCGAAGAAGGTGAAGGCGACTTGCGTGGCATGCGCCACATTTTTTCCCAGCCGCGCTGGAACGACCAGATCCACTACAGCCTGGTGCTCGATGGCGCCGGCGCGGATACCATCGTGGCGGAGGCCCTGGGCAGCCGCCGTTTTGAAGTGATTGTACGCGGCCCCGGCGGACACTCCTGGAGCGACTTCGGCGCGCCCAATCCCATCGTGGTGCTGGCGCGAGCGGTACAGGCCTTCACGCAAACTCCGGTGCCCGTGTCGCCCAAGACGACCTTTAACGTGGGAGTGATTCGCGGCGGCACTTCAGTAAATTCGATTCCGGAATCGGCCAGCATGCGGGTGGACATTCGTTCCACTTCGATGGCGGAGATGGAACGCCTGGAGCGTGCTCTGCGGCAGGCGCTCGACCAGGCCGTCGAAGAGGAAACGCGGGGCACGGAGGCGCGGACGGCCTCTCGGCGGCGGCCGTTTGGACTGAGCTCTGAAGTGGTAGTAATCGGGAATCGCCCCGCGGGCGAGCTCTATCCTAACGCCCGCATCCTGCAGGTGATCCGCGCCGTGGACGCGCAGCTGGGCAATGCAGCGCAAGTGCAACGAGCTTCCACGGACGCCAACATCCCGCTGTCGCTCGGACTCGAGGCCATCGCCATCGGAGGCGGTGGCACCGGAGGCGGGGCGCACACCTTGCAGGAATGGTTTGACTGTAGCGGACGCGAGCTTGGCCTCAAACGCATTCTGCTGACTCTGATCGGTCTCGCCGGGGTGGCATTGTGAAGCTCGCCGCGACGATCCTCCTGCTGGCGATGGCTGGGGCGCAGACGTCTGCCAAGTCAACCCCGGGCCGACGTCATTTTTCTCAACGGGAACATTTACACCGGCGTGGATACCTCTTCGTTTCATGCCATCCAGCGTGTGGACGCCATGGCCGTGCGCGACGGACGGGTCGAGGCCGTGGGCCGGAACGACGAGATCGTGAAGCTGAAAGGGCCGTCAACCGAAGTGATCAACCTGGGCGGCCATTTCGTGATGCCTGGGTTCAACGACGCCCACGTGCATCTGGCCAACGCGGGTTTTCAGCGTCTGACCGTCGACCTGGCGGGAGTGAAATCGCTGACTGAGTTTCGCGATCGGATTCGGGCGCGCGTTCAGAACGCAGTACCGGGCGAGTGGATTTTGGGCGGAGGGTGGGACCAGACTTTGTGGCCGGTGAAAGAACTTCCCAGCCGCTGGGACATTGACGAAGTGACCAAGGACCATCCCGTGTTTCTCGAACGAGTGGACGGACACATCGCGGTGGCCAACACACGCGCCTTACAACTGGCGGGGATCACGGTCGCCAGCAAAGATCCGGTAGGAGGCAAAATTGATCGCGATACCACAGGTCAGGCAACCGGCATAGTGCGCGAAACCGCGCGCCAGGCGGTGACCACGGTCATTCCCAAGCCGAATCACGACCGGCGCCGGCAGGCCATCGAAGCCGGACTACAGGAGCTGGCTCGCAGCGGCATCACTTCAGTGCAGGACAACTCCGATTACCAAGAGTCGAAGCTGTCGTGGGATGATTTCCAGATCTTTGAAGAAATCGAGCGCGAGGGCAAGCTTACCGTCCGAATCACAGAATGGCTGCTCTTCAACGACCCCTTGCCGGTATTGCTTGAACATCGCGCGGCACATCCCCAGTCGGACAACCTGCTGCACACCGGGATGCTCAAGGGCTTCATGGACGGATCGCTAGGCTCGCGCACCGCCGCGCTCCTCGAACCCTACGCCGACGACCCGACAAATTTCGGACTGCCCCAGTACGACCAGGACGAACTAACAAAGATGACAAAAGAGCGGGTGAATGCCGGATTCCAGATCGGCTTCCACGCCATCGGCGACAAAGGCGTGCAAATGGCCCTAAACGCCTTCGCCGCCGCCGAAAAAGACCGTGTGGGGACGGGTCTCCGACCCGTCCAGGCCGAGCGCAGCTCGGCAGTGCCTTCGCCTGCATCGGTCTCAGACCTCCGCTTCCGAATCGAACACGCGCAAGTCACGAACCCCCAGGAGATAGCAAAGTTCAAAGAGTTGAAAGTAATCGCCTCCATGCAACCCAATCACGTGCTCACCGACATGAATTGGGCCGAAGCCCGGCTGGGTCCGAAGCGGGCGGCCTACTCCTATGCCTGGGCGTCAATCGCAAAAAAGGGAGTACTGCTGGCCTTCGGGACTGACTATCCGGTCGAACCGGTTGCCCCGTTCCGCGGTCTCTACGCCGCTGTCACTCGCAAGAGCGAAGACGGAAAAAAGGAATACTATCCCGAGCAGAAACTAAATATAGAACAGGCCATCGCCGCCTACACCACGGGATCGGCCTTCGCCGAGTTCGCAGAAAAGAACAAGGGAACGTTGGCTCCCGGCATGCTGGCCGATCTGGTGGTGCTCGATACGGACATCACGTCCGTGCCCCCGGAAAAGATTCTCACCACGAAGGTGTTGCGCACGGTGGTCGGCGGGAAGACGGTTTACCAAGCCAAGTAGGGAATCCATCTCGGACCACGTGGGGACAGCCGCCCTCGGCGGTCCGGCTCAGCCAAGCGGAGCAGTTGTTTTTCTCGAGGCCTGCGTTTCCGTCCTAACAAATGCTGCCGGGCTTTGCTCGGCTGGACAGACGAGCGCGGGCTGCCCCCACGCAGTCCTTGCCGAGCAGACTTTTTCTGGTCTGCTACTCTAGGCGCGTGTCCCGCTCCTTCAAAGCCCACATTCTTCTCGTTCTGATCACTTTGATCTGGGGCTCGAATTTTGTCGTCATCAAGAACGCGCTGGCGGATATCTCTCCGCTGTTCTTCAACGCGGTCCGCATGAGCCTGGCGGCGGTCGTGCTGGCGGTGGTTTTCTATCGCGAGCTTGGACGCCTCACGGCCAGCTCCCTGCGCTCCGGACTGCTGGTCGGCTTCTTCCTCTTTGTAGGAAACGAACTGCAGACTGAAGGCTTGAAGTATACGACGCCGTCGAAATCTGCTTTCCTCACGGGAGTCTCGGTCGTACTGGTTCCCCTACTCCTGGCTTTGTTCTGGAAGCGCGGTCTCAATCGCTGGACCTCGGTTGGCGTGGTTCTGGCGTTCGTCGGCTTGTACCTTCTGACCATCCCGCCGTCCACCGGCGGCGGGCTCAATCTGCGGAGCATGAATGAAGGCGACTTGCTGACTCTCGGCGCGGCCGTAGTCTTTGCCTTCCACATCATCTTTATTGAACACGCCACCCGGACCCAGGGATGGCAGCAGATCACGGTCGTGCAGGTTGCCGTGACCGCGCTCCTGATGATTTTGACCTTTCCGCTGGCGGAGAAGGTTTACGTTGTCTGGTCCGCGAGGGTGCTCTGGGGAATCGGAATCACCGGCTTTCTGAGCCTGGCGCTCGCTTTCGCGATCCAAGCCTGGGCGCAGCAATTCACTCCCGCCACGCACACCGCGCTCATCTTCACTCTGGAGCCGGTGTTTGCCTGGCTGACTTCGTTCATCTTTCTGGGAGAGCGTCTGGGCACGAGAGCGGGGATGGGTGCAGCGTGCATTTTGGCAGGGCTGCTGATTTCAGAAGAGAAGGCAAGCGCCGAGTCGATGGCCGTCTCTCCAGACCACGCGGCAGTCCCGAGCCAGCACAGGTAGCACCCCTGTACACGTCGGGGCTGGTGTCCCCATCCGCCCAGCGGAGCGAAGCTCCGCAGGTTTTTGTCGCCGTCCACAAATTCCGCGGCGAGCTTGCTCGCCCGTCCGGACGACGGCATCCGAGCCTACGTGGTTCGCGCCCATGGCGCGGCCGCAACACTTTCCCTGCAGTCTGCGTCTAACCCAGTAGGCTGGTGACCGCTCTTGGCGGGCGGGTATAATCATCTAGGTAGGTCATCATGCGGAGGAAGTCATTATGCATCAGCGCGTAAGCGCTCTTTGGGTACGCTTGAAGGCGAACCGCCTCGCGTACGGCATTTCTATTTTGATTACATTGACGGTCGGTATCCTGATCGGGACCGTGATCTCCTCGGGTGTAAAGGGCCAGGACAAGAAATCATCCCCCTCCGACGCGACCCCGTTGACTGTACCCTCCCCCCAGGTGCTCTCCAACCAGTTCTCGCAGATCTCCAAGCAACTCGAGCCCAGCGTCGTCAACATCAACACTGAATCGACGATCAAGACACCCCGGCGCCGCCGTGGCGCTCCCAGTGGGGACGATGACGCCAACCCGTTTGACGACTTCTTCGACCGCTTTTTTGGCGGCCAGGGCGGGCAGGGAGGACAGGGTGGTGCCGGCGGCGGTTCGATCCGCGAGCGCTCCCTGGGTTCGGGCGTGATTGTGGACGCCAAAGGTTACATCGTTACCAACCGGCACGTGGTCGAGAAGGCCGACCGGATTCGGGTGAAGCTACAGGATGATCCGCCGGGAATGCTGCACGACGCCAAAGTAGTCGGATCGGACCAGGAAACCGATCTGGCCGTGATCAAGATTGAAAGCGACAAACCGCTTCCCATCGCGAAGCTGGGAAATTCTGACAGCATGCAGGTGGGCGACTGGGTTCTTGCCGTGGGCAGTCCGTTTGGATTGCAGGAGACCGTGACCGCCGGCATCGTTTCGGCTAAGGGCCGCAACATCGTGCCCCAACGTCAGTTCCAGTCATTTATTCAGACCGACGCTGCCATCAATCCCGGCAACTCCGGAGGTCCGCTGGTAAACATGGCGGGCGAGGTGATCGGCATCAACACCGCGATTCTTACCGACACCAACGCCTACGCCGGCGTTGGCTTTGCGTTGCCCTCGAATACCGTGGCCCAGGTTTACAACCAGCTGATCGGTCCCGACCACCGCGTCTCGCGCGGTTCGATTGGAATCATGTTCAACGCGCTGGATAACCCCGCCATAGCGAGAGTCTATGGAACCGGCTCGGGCGTCACCATTTCCGATGTGACTCCGGGCAGCCCGGCGGAGCAGGCTGGTTTGAAAGTAGGCGACACCATTGTTGCCGTAGACGGCAAGGCGGTGAAGAACGGCGATGAACTGGTTTCTGATATCGCCGCCCGCAAGCCGGGTTCGAAAATCGCGGTTGGATTCATCCGCGACGGCAAGAAGCAGGAATTGACTGCCACTGTGGCCGACCGGGCCAAGCTGTTTGCCGCACGCCTGGGTGACGAAGATGAAGGCGGCCCGGAAAGCGGACCCAAAGAAAGCAAACTCGGAGTAAACGTCCAGACCCTGACCCAGGAGATGGCGGACCGACTCGATGTCCCTGCCGCCAAGGGCGTGATCGTGAAGGATGTGAAGTCCGGATCGTTTGCCGAGGACATCGGCTTGAGCCGGGGCGACATAATCCTCGAAATCAACAAGCATCCCGTGGACAACGAAGACCAGTTTAGCCGCGTCTCCGCTACATTGAAGAGCGGCCAGGATGTCGTATTCCTGGTGCGTCAGCGGGGTGGCGGCCGCGATGGTGGAACCATCTTTCTGGCCGGTACACTTCCGTAACCCGAGCCTGGCACAAAGAGGGCTGGCACTCGAGGCGGCGATGGTTTACCCTGCCTGCTCGATCAGGATAGCGGGTAACCGAGCAGAGAGTTACTCCGGACCATGACCTTGAGACTGAGAAGCTCCATTTCGGCGACCTGTTTGAGCGCGGGATGCATTGTGTTTCTGGCCTGGGGCGCGGTTTCGGCGCAGACCAAAAGCCAGTCGCCAACTCCGCCAACTCCGGCTACAACCATCTCCTCAGCAAAATTGCAGAATGTCTCGGCGCACTCGACTTCCCGCAAGAGCAAGAAATCACGCAAGAGCGCAAAGTCGCACCGCGGGCAACAGAAGATAGATCCGGCACGCGCCCGCGAAATCCAGGAAGCCCTGATTCGCGAGCATTACCTCGACGGCACCGCCTCCGGAACCTGGGACGCAAAATCGCAGGCCGCAATGCAGCGCTACCAGGCGGACAATGGCTGGCAAAGTAAATCAGTCCCTGATTCCCGGGCCTTGATCAAGATGGGACTCGGGCCCGACCACGAGCATCTGCTGAACCCGGAAAGCGCGATGACCTCGCAACGGGAACCGGCCCACGCCTCGCCGATGATGGGACAAAGCCCGGCGGTGGCAACCCCGCCTCAGAAGTGAAAACAGACGTCAGACATCGGACCTTAGACCTCAGCTAAATCCTAAATAGAATCACAATGGAGGACGGGCGTCGCGCCCGTTGCAGCCTGTCCCAGAAAGCACGGGCGGGACGCCCGTCCTCCACAAGAAGCCGAGGTCTGACGTCCGAGGCTCGACGCCCGACTAACGTCCGCTCTTCTTTATCACCGGATTGGGAAAATACGGCAGGGGCTTGTCATTAATGATGGCGCGAGGATTGTCATCCACCAGCGCCCGGGCCACTTCATCGCCGCGGAGCTTAGCAACCCTTTCTCTCGCCAGTGAAAGCGATGGGACCCGATGCTTGGTGTCGTGGGCGTCGGTGGCCAGTACGTGGACCGCATCTCGTTCGAGCAGCCACTCGGCAGCGCGCACAACTTTCTGTCCCCACATTCCGGTCACCGCCGAGGCCGTTACCTGCACCGCGCAACCCTGATCCACCCATTCGAGGACTCGCTCCTGGGTCTGCTGCAATATGGGATTGCGTTCGGGATGAGTGATGACAGGCGTGATGCCAACATCCGCCATCCGGGTGAAGCACTCGTTGATTTGTGATGGGATGCTGTAATTGCTCAACTCCACCAGCAAGTAATGGCTGCCCTCGATGGTGTAGCGCTCCGGCGAAATCAGGACTTCCCGCAAGTTGTCATAAGAAAGATGGAAATCGCAGCCCAGGGTCAACCGTGGTTCCTCGCCCACTAAGGTCTTAAGATATTCGAGGTTGCTGGCCAGATCGGGCCGGTTGTAGTGGAAACGTTCGTTAGCGTGGGGCGTAGCCACGATGTGCTCGATACCGTCCGCCGCCGCCATGCGACACATTTCCAGCGACGTCTCCCATGACGTGGGACCATCGTCCACCTTCGGAAGAATATGGCAATGGATGTCGATCACGTGAACGTCCGCAGGGAGAGGCTGTGTCGTGATTTAAGCAGATTTTAAGAGAAAGACCAAGGCAATGGCGGGTTACGCGGTTAGATTTCCCAAACTTTCGTCACCCGGGTAACCCGTCCGCCCGGTTACTTGAAGGTGCCGAAAAATGTGGCACGAGCGTCCACTCGTGCTGGCTTCTGCACGAGCGCGGACGCTCGCACCCACATTAAACTACTTGCCCATGGTGAGGACGACGCGGAAGCGGGCCCGGCCGCTGGCCATCTGATCGTAGGCGTCGGCAACTTTCTCCAGCGAATAACGCTCGATCATGGGACGAACTCCGCTTAGCAGACTGAACTGTAACGTGTCCTCGGAATCTTTGGCCGTACCTGAAGGCCACCCGCGAACTGTCCTGCGGGCAAGAATGAGTTGCAGGGGAGTGATGGACAGAGGATCTGTACCGGCTCCAACGATGACCAGCTTTCCATCTGGCGCCAATCCATCCACCAGGGCTGACATCGCCTTCGAGTCAGGGGCGGTGGCGAGAATCACTCTGGCGCCGCCCAGGGCTTGCAAGGCTGCGGCCGTCGAGCCAGCATCGCTATCAATATAGTGATGCGCGCCGAGCTTCCTGGCCAGCGGCTCTTTGTCTGCGCCACGGCCGATCGCGACGGTGCGGAAGCCCATCTGGCGTGCGTACTGAATTCCCAGATGACCCAGGCCGCCGATGCCCTGGACCGCGACCAGGTCGCCCGCCCAGGCCCCCGCATGACGCATCGAATTGAAAACTGTAATCCCGGCGCACAGCAGTGGCGCGGCTTCATCGGCCGCAAGATCATCGGGCATGGCCGCGACCGCTTCGGCTGGGACCACGACATATTCTGCGTAGCCGCCGTCGTAGCTGATCCCGGTAATTTTCTCGAACTGGCAAAGAATGAAATGGCCGCGACGGCAGGGGTCGCACTTGAAGCAATGTCCGCCGTGCCAGCCCACACCCACCCGCTGCCCGGGCTTCCATTGCGTGACGTCTGCTCCGACGGAATCAATGCGCCCGGCGATTTCATGACCGGGGACCCGAGGGTACGTCATTCCGGGGAACCCCGTCTCCTTTACCAGGGCATCGCTGTGGCAGATGCCGCAAGCTTCAACCTTGATCCGAACCTGGGCACGACCAGGCTCCGGAATCGGGCGCTCCACTATTTCGAAATTTCCACCAGGCTTGCTGACTTGCGCGGCTTTCATAGCTTTGATCCTCAAGGACGCGGAGTGATGAGATGAGTTTAAGAGCAGATCGTCCGATTACAGCGCTATAGATGGGAAACCCCGCGGCCAAGATGCAGAAATATTTGTCAGTCTCTCACCGGGAAAAGGGTGCCCGTCGTCGTCCCTCTGTTCTTTGGGAGGGACTGGGCGGGAAGTCGGCACAGACCAATGCCGCTCCCGCACGAGCGCGGACGCGCGAGCCACATTTCTCACTTGTATCTCTCCGCGATAAACTCGCCGATTGACTGATAGGCCTTGCCCAGCGTGGCCTCGTCGGGCAGAAACACGATGCGGAAATGGCGGGTGCCAGCCTTCTGACCAAAGCCGGAACCATGGACGACGAGCACGTGCTTCGCGCGGCACAATTCCTTGACGAAGACGTCATCACCTTCCTTAATGTCAATGCGAGGGAAGGCGTAGAACGCGCCCCGGGGGGACACGCAACTCAGACGTGGGGTTGAATTGCACCATTGCAGGGTAAGATCGCGGCGGGCGCGAAGCTTGTTACGGACTTCGACCAGGTGGTCCTGAGGCCCGTCCAGCGCGGGCTTGATAGCGTATTGTTCGGGATGGTTGGCGCACAGGCGCGCCCGCAGCAGACGATGAATGCCTTCCACGTAAGGCTTGACGGCGACGGCATCGCCACTGACCACTCCCCATCCGATGCGCCATCCGGGAGCCAGATAATTTTTGGATAGTCCTCCGAAAGTGACTACCGGAACATCCGGAGCAATGGCCGCGATCGAGAGATGCTGATATTGCTTGTCCTCATCCAATATTAGCTTGTCATATATCTCGTCGGCGAAGATGACCAGGTTATTGCGACGCGCAAGCTCCGCCAATTGTTCCAGCATGCGGCGCGAGCACATGGCGCCCGTAGGATTATTGGGATTGATCAGCACAATAGCGCGAGTGCGCGCGTTAATCTTGTGCTGAATATCAATCAGGTCAGGCTGCCAGCCGTCGTCTTCATTCAGGTCATAGGGCGTGACCGCAATGCCGAGTTTGCACAGCACCGCCGAATAGAGCGGATAATCCGGGCTGGGCGTCAGAATATGTTCGCGGGGATTGATCAAAGCGGTAAGAGATACATCAACTGCTTCGCTGGCGCCCGAAGTTACGAACACATCCTGGATGGTGGAAATACCCTTGCGCGCGGCTTGGCCGCGAATCGCCTCCAGCGCCTCGGGAATGCCCGGGGACGGAGCATAGCCATTCTTGCCATCCCGCATCGCCTGGTAGACGGCATCGATCAGATGGGGCGGAGTTTTGAAATCAAAAATATTGGGATCGCCGACGTTGAGCGCCAGAACCTTGTGGCCTTGCTTCGTGACTTCCTCAGCGACGGACGCCAGATCGCGGATAGCGTAGCGAACGTTATCGAGCCGCTGTGCGGCGGCGACTTCCCGGATTTGCGTGCTGGGCATGAGGCTCCGTCTAAAAGTGAAGCTCTAAAAGAACCGGCGCAAAAATCGCAAAGGGAATCCCTGTAGGGGCTCTGCGGCCAGCGATCAACGACTGAAGATTGACGACCGGCGACTGGTTTAGTCCACTCTATCGATCTGCGCTTTCTGCAGGCGGTCGGAGTAATCCACGTACACCGCCTTCCACTCGGTGTAGAAATCAATCGCACCCATACCGCCTTCGCGATGCCCGTTTCCTGTGGCCTTCACGCCGCCGAACGGCAAATGCACTTCGGCGCCGATGGTGGGTGCGTTGATGTAGGTGATGCCGGCGTGCAGATCGCGCATGGCAACGAACGCCTTGTTCACGTCCTTGGTGTAGAGAGCGGACGACAATCCGTACTCGATGCCATTGGCGATGGCGATTGCATCTTCCAGATCTTCGCAAGGGATGATGGAGACGACTGGTCCGAAGATTTCCTCCTGCGCGATACGCATCTTGGGGTCAACATCCACGAACACGGTCGGCTCCATGAAGTAGCCGTACTGATATTCACCCTGGTCAAGGCGGTTGCCGCCGCACTTCATCTTCGCCCCTTCGGACCTGCCGATTTCGACGTAGTCGAGATCGGTCTTGAGCTGGGCTTCGTTGATGGCCGGGCCCATCTCGGTGTTCTCGTCCAAGCCATTGCCAACTTTCAACCGCTTGGCGCGGTCTACGTAGCGCTCCACAAACTCGGCGTAGACGCCTTTCTGCACAATGATGCGACTGGTAGCGGTGCAGCGTTGCCCGGTGGTACCGAAGCCGCCCCACAGGCCGCCTTCAATGGCGAGATCGAGGTTGGCGTCGTCCAGCACGATCATCGGATTCTTGCCGCCCAACTCCAGCGAACAGTGCTTGAAGCTTTTGGCGGCCGTGGTGCCAACGATGCGTCCGACTGCGGTCGAGCCAGTCAGCGAGATAGCGCGGACTTCGGGATGCTCCATCAGCGGTCCGCCTACTGCCGGACCGAATCCGCTGACGATGTTGATCACGCCCTTGGGCACGCCGGCATCAGACAGCGTGCGCACCAGGTTGTACGTTGAAAGCGGCGTATCCTGCGCCGGCTTGATCACGCAAGTGTTGCCGCACACGATGGCGGGGAGGAGCTTCCACGACGGAATCGCCATAGGAAAATTCCACGGCGTGATCATGCCACAGATTCCGATGGGAGTCCGCACCGCCATGGCGAACTTGTTAGGGAGCTCCGATGGCGTCGTGGGGCCGAACATGCGGCGGCCTTCACCGGCAAAGTAGTAGGCGGTGTCGATGGCTTCCTGCGTGTCCCCACGCGTCTCTTTGAGGATCTTCCCCATTTCGCGGGTCATGTCGCGCGAGTATTCCTCCTTGCGCTCCAGCAGCATTTCGGCGGCGCGAAAGACGATCTCGGCGCGGCGCGGGGCCGGGACCAGGCGCCACTTGGCAAAGGCATTGCGGGCAGCTTCAACCGCGGCGTCCACGTCAGCCTTCGCCGATTTCTGAAAGATGCCGACCACGTCGCGCGTGTCGGCTGGGTTGCGATTTTCAAAGGTCTCTCCGGTCGAGGCTTCCACCCACTCGCCGTCAATGAAGTTCTTGTAAACCTTGGGTGCGGTGCTGCTGCCGAGCATGGCTGGGCTGGTCAAAGTATCGGTTGCCATAAGTCTCCTGAGTTGCCGGGAAGAATGCGTGAACCTATATGCTACAGGCGGGGTTGAGGGTCGGGCAAGCGAAGGTGCTGACCGCACAAAATCAATAACCACAGAGGACGCGGAGGACACGAAAGTAGACCCCTTGACCAAAGCCTCAGTGTCCTCCGTGGTCAACGCCACCGCTTGACAAGGCCCCTACCAGAGTACAGAATCGCGGACTTCGCGTGGGGCAGGGAACCATCGAGTCCACGGCATCGTATTGAGTTCGAGGACGCCTCCTTCGGCGTCCCCAGGAGCGAATCTTCGTGGAATTGCAGATCCAGAATTTATCCAAGGTCTACGGAAACGGCGTGCGCGCGCTGGACAATGTCTCTCTGACGATTCCCGTAGGCATGTACGGATTGCTTGGCCCCAACGGCGCCGGCAAATCCACTCTGATGCGTACGATCGCCACCCTTCAAGAGCCCGACAGCGGCCAGATTCATCTGGGAGCCCTGGACGTGTTGCGGCAAAAGCAGGAACTGCGCAAGACGCTGGGCTATCTTCCCCAGGAGTTTGGTGTGTACCCGCGCACGTCGGCGCAGGAAATGCTGAACCATCTCGCGCTGTTGAAAGGCATTACCGACGCGAAGCAGCGCAAGGACACGGTAGAAGCGCTGCTGAACCGCACCAATCTTTACGAACATCGCAAAAAGGCGCTGTCCGGTTTTTCGGGCGGCATGCGGCAGCGCTTTGGCATTGCGCAGGCCCTGTTGGGTAACCCGCGCCTGCTGATCGTCGACGAGCCGACAGCCGGTCTCGATCCAGGAGAGCGCAATCGCTTTTACAGCCTGCTTTCCGAGATCGGCGAGGACGTCATCGTCATCCTCTCCACCCACATCGTGGAGGACGTGATGGAGTTGTGCACCAACATGGCCATCATCCATCAGGGTAAGGTGTTGTTTGCCGGTTCTCCCAGCGAAGCCGTCAAGTCGCTCGAGGGACGCATCTGGCAGAAATCGGTGGCCAAGGCCTATGTCAAGGATCATGAGCAGCGCTATCGCGTCATCTCCAGCAAACTGATTGCGGGCAAGCCGCTCATCCACATTTACTCCGCCGAGAATCCCAGCGACGGCTTCACGCCGGTGAGCGCTGACCTCGAAGACGTATTCTTCAGCCGCATTTCCGGGATCGCGTGAGGCCAGCCATGTTCAAACAGTTTTTCGACTTCGAGGTCCGTTTTTGGCTGCGCTCCTGGATGCTTTGGGTATTTTTCCTGATCGTCGCGCTGATGTTTTTCGGGGCCGCCAGCAGCGACCAAATCACTGTCGGCAGCTCCCTGAAAAATACCTACCGCAACGCTCCCTGGGTGGTGGAAAACTTCTATGCCGTTTGCAGTTTGCTGACGCTGCTGATGACGACGGCGTTCGTAAACTCAGCTGCTTCGCGCGATTTTGCTCACAACACCCACCAAATCGTGTTCAGCACACCCGTTCGCAAACGGGATTATCTTGCCGGACGCTTTCTGGGCTCCGCTCTGATCGCGGTCATTCCGCTATTGGGGGTGTCGGTCGGGATCTTGGCCGCGAAGTATATGCCCTGGGTGGATGCGGATCGCTGGGGGCCGGTGGTGTGGACGGCCCACGGGAAGGCGATTCTGGTTTTTGCCGTACCGAACACGCTGTTCATCGCGGCAGTCATCTTCGCCATTGCGGTACTGACACGAAGCACGGTCGTTTCCTTCCTGGGCAGTCTCGGGCTGCTGGCGGGATACGGAATTTCGCGGGTACTCACCAGCGACTTGAAGAACCAGAAGCTGGCGGCCTTGATCGATCCCTTCGGCATTGATCCTTTTCTGTACGCGACCAAATACTGGACCGTGGCCGAGAAGAATACGCTGGCCATCGGCTACTCCGGATACATGCTGTGGAACCGGTTGATCTGGCTGGGAGTCGGAGCGCTGATTTTTGCCTTTGCCTACTGGCGTTTCAGCTTTGCGGAAAGGAGTCCGAGAAAAAAGAAAGCAAAAGCTCAGGAGAGCGCTTCAATCACCAGTACGGCGATTCCCGTGGCGGCCAGGAATTTCGGCGCCGGCGCGGAGTGGCTGCAATTCTGGGGCACGGTGAAAATCGAATTCAGGCGGCTGGTGAAGACTACGTCATTCATCGTAATCACCGCTTTTGCCCTGCTGAACTGCGTGCCAGCGCTGATTTATAGCAACACGGAAGGTTTCGGAAACACCTTCCTGCCGGTTACGTACCGCCTGCTGGAAGTAATAGCCGGGACGCTGTACCTGTTTCTGATCGCGATGATTACCTATTTCGCCGGCGTCCTGGCGTGGGAGGAGCGCGATAGCGGCACTGACGAAGTGCATGATGCCCTTCCCAATCCAGAGTGGCCCACCTACCTGGCGAAACTTACGGCCCTGATGAGCAGCATCGCGATCATTCTGGCGGTGGTCATGTGCGCCGCGCTGCTGGTGCAGTTCTTCCATGGATATCACCGCTACCAGATCGGCCTGTATATTGCGAACCTGTTCGGCATGGACCTGCTCGGTTTTGTTTTCCTGGCCATTCTGGCGTTTTTCATTCATGTCATCTCGCCCAATAAATACGTCGGCTACTTCGGATATATCGCCTTCCTCATCCTGACTACGTTTATCTGGTCGCCATTGCACATCGCCACTTACCTGGTCCAGTTCGGCCAAGCCCAGACCATGACCTACTCGGATTTCTACGGGTACGCTCCGTTTATCGAGAGCTGGGCCTGGTTTATGCTCTATTGGACGGCGTTTTGCGTCTTCCTGGCGACGGCCAGCATCCTGCTGTGGCAGCGCGGACGCGAAACCAGTTGGCGCAGCCGGATCAGAAACGCGCGGTTACGCTTCCACGGAGCCGTGTGCTTCGTAACCGTAGCGGCCACGATCGGCTTCGTCGCCACGGGCGCCTGGATTTTCTACAACACCAAGGTCCTCAATACCGTCCGAAGTGAAAACGATGCCGACCGCCTGCTGGCGGACTACGAGAAGACCTACAAGAACTTCGAGAAGCAGCCCGAGCCTCGGATTACGGACGTGAAGTATGCCATCGACCTGTATCCCGAATCGCGAAACATGACCATGCGCGGCCAGCAGACGATCGTGAACCAGACTTCGAAGCCGCTGACCGAAATCCACTTCACGCTGGACAAGGACTATCAAACTACAATCGAGATACCCGGGGCGAAGCTCGCCCAAGACGACCAGCGTTTGCGCTACCAGGTCTACTCGTTGACCACGCCGATGCAACTCGGCGAGTCGCGCGTGATGCAGTTCACCATGAAGACAGTGGTCCGCGGCTTCGAGAACTCGCTTACCAATCGCGCCGTGCTGCCGAACGGCACCTTCATTCATAGCCGGATCGTCCCCCAGATCGGATACCAGGCCGGAAACGAATTGGACGACAAGAACAAACGCAAACGGTTCGGGCTCAAGGAAAAAGATCTGATGCCGGCGCTCGAGCAGAACTGCGATGCCAACTGCCGCAACAGCTACATCAGCAACAACTCCGACTGGGTGAATGTCGAAACCGTGATCAGCACTTCGCCCGACCAGATCGCGATTGCCCCGGGCTCGTTAGACCGGGAGTGGACGGAAAATGGCCGCCGCTACTTCCATTACACGTTGGACCATTCCGGATTGAACTACTACTCATTCCTGTCAGCGCGCTACGAGGTTGCCCACACCGAGTGGAACGGCATCAAGATTGAGGTCTATTACCTGAAAGAGCAGCCCTGGAACGTCCCCAAGATGTTGAACTCGGTTCAGAAGTCTTTCGACTACTACACGAAAAACTTCGGTCCCTATCCGCAGAAGGAGGCGCGCATCATCGAATTCCCGCGCCTGGAACGCTTCGCGGAAGCCTTTCCCGGGACCATGCCTTATTCCGAGTCCATCGGCTTCATCGCTAACATCGAAAAGCCGGACGACATCGACATGGTTTTTTACGTAGTCGCGCACGAAATGGGACATCAATGGTGGGGTCATCAGGTGGTGGGCGCGAACATGCAAGGCGCAACGTCGTTGGTCGAGACCCTGGCCCAGTACTCGGCGTTGATGACGATGGAAAAAGAGTATGGCCGCGACACCATGCGCAAGTTCCTGCAGTACGAGATGGACAGCTACCTGCGCTCGCGCGGCGCCGAGTTGCTCAAAGAGCGTCCACTGTTGCGGGTGGAGGCGTCACAGGGATACATCCACTATCGCAAGGGCAGCGTCGTGATGTACTACCTGCGCGAAATGATTGGCGAGGAAGCGGTTAACCGCGCGCTGCGCAAAGTGCTGAACAAGTATGGATACCAGCCGCCTCCGTATCCCACGTCGTACGCGCTGGTGGATGCGCTGCGCGAGGAAACACCGCCACAACTGCAATACTTGCTGCAGGACCTGTTTTATGACATCACGCTATTTTCCAATCGTGCCGTGACCGCGACCGCCCACAAAGGGCCGGACGGCAAATACCAGGTCACGGTCGAAACCGAGGCCCGCAAGTTCAAAGCCGACGAGAAGGGCAACGAGGCCGAAGTCCCGGTGGACGACTGGATCGAAGTAGGAGCGCTGGCCGCTCCCGAGAAAGGCAAGCGCTTTGGCAAAGTCCTGCACCGCGAACGGGTGCACATGACCAGCGGCAAAGCCAGCTACAGCTTTACGACCGATGAAGCTCCCGCTAAAGCCGGAATCGATCCTCTGCTGCTGCTGATCGATCGCGTGCCCGATGACAACCTGGTTGAGGTCACGGTCTCACCTTAGAGCAGGGCTGAAAAGCGGGTCCAGGTCAGTGTATTTCCCAAAATTCCGGTTTCGGGAAGTCCGGAGTAGCGCCTTCGGTAATCTTTTCTAACCCAAGCTTCCGCGATACTCTCGCTCCATGCCAAACCCCGGCGCAAAGCGCTCAGCTAAGATGGTCACCATACATAACCTGCACGAGATGAAAGCGGCGGCGCAGGAGAATGACCCGCACACAAAGCTGCTGGTACTCGGCCTCGGGGAGGCGATTGTGACAACCTGCGGCCAGGCCCGACTCTTCTTGGGGAACGGCAGCCTGTTTGCAGGAGAGCCGAAGAACGCTCCGTAACATCTGTCCCCAACATCTGTGGTGGCGGCGAGTCTAAAAGCTGGCAGCCGCCAGAACCCAATACATTCCCGACCCATCTGCGTCCATAGGTCAGCGCAATCAAAAATCCATCGGGCTCTCGAAAAACATTCACCGGCCGGTAGGGCCTGCCTGACTTTCGCCCTACATTTGTAATCATGGCGAAGCCGGGCAATCGGGCAGCGAATGGGCTCGCGATGCGGTTTGTAATGGCTCGATGGAAGGGCTGCTACTTGCCGGTTACGGAACCGGATTAGAAGGATGGGAGCCGACAGGATGGCGACAAACGCGATAACCGATGCAGCGATCATCATGGCCGCCTACCTTCTTGTTATCCGCTCCGAAACCGCACAAGTGGTTATTAGCATCGCCATTGCAGCATTCAGCCTGGACCTGGCTCCTATGGAAGACGTCAGCCGAGACCTGGAATCGGGAGACTGCCCGGAACACCTGCAGCCGGGCGTTGATAAAGCGCGGCTACCAATTGTGACCTGTCGCCACCGCACCGCAGGACATGACCGCCGGGGGTGCGACCCAAGGTAATCAACTGCATCCTGCCAGTTATCCTTGTGCTACTCTCGGAGATACCCCATATTCTTAGGGTTTGGCTGGCGTCCGGTGGCCTTTGTGTCTTCGAGTAACAAACCTGGAATCCATGTAGCGTGGAAGACCGTCACCTACCGCAGTGTGGCTCTGGCGGTGCTTTTCGCGGTGATTGTGCTCGCGGTAGGCATGAATTTCGCCTTCCCGCAGTTCACGCAAAAGGGAATGAAGTCGGTCAGCAATCTGGGCAGCAGTTTGCTGGAAGCGATTGCTGGAGCGGGTGGGAAGGTCAAATCCGGCTCGGTAAGTTCGCAGCAAGCCCATATCACGGCCCTGGATGGAACCGTCCGGGTCAAGAAAGCCAGCAGCAACAGCTGGGTGACCGCCGATTACAACGTCCCGCTGGAGAAAGGCGATGTGGTGCAGACCGGTTCGGAAGGCATGGCCAAGATTGTCTTCAGCGACGGTACCAACTACACGGTGAAACAGGATTCGCTGATCGTAATTGAGGAGAATTCCGCCAATGACCAGCAGCAGACCAACGTATCGGTGGCGGTCAGCACGGGCACGGTGGATCTGACGACCGCAACCTACGTCCAGGGATCGAAGTCGTCCGTGATTGTGGCCGGAGCAACGGCCTCCCTGGCGCCGGACAGCGCGGCCATGGTGCGCAACGACCCCAAAGGGGACCAGCACGAGATCTTGATGAAGAAAGGGTCCGGAGAAATCAGCCGTAACGGCGAGGTCGTGCACCTGGCCGACTGGGAGAAAGTGGCTTTCCAGTCGCAATCGCCGCGGATGGCCAAAGTAAAGGAAATCGGGCCACCGACGCCGATTTCACCGGCCAACATGATGCCGATTTTTACCTCGGGCGCGTCCAAGCCGGTGGAGTTTTCCTGGACACCCATGACCAATGCCGTGGGATACCGGCTGCGGATATCGCATAACCCCTATTTTTCTTCGACCATAGTGGATCGCCGCGTAACCACGGCCGATGTCATCGTGTCCGGATTAGGGGAAGGGGCCTATTACTGGCTGGTCCAGTCCTACGACGCCGATGAGAAGGAATCGGTGGAAAGCCAGAAGAACCGCTTCACTATTATTCCCAAGGGCCAGAACACGACCGCGATCGATCTGGAACTGGACCCGTTCATGCAGCACGGTCATGTGATTGAATTGACTGGCAAGACCGAGGTCGGGGCGCGGGTCATGGTCAACGGCAGGGAAGTGCCGGTGGTCGGGGCGGATGGAAGCTTTCACTACTTTATGCCGCCGCTTCCGCCGGGCGAGAGCCTGGTCACGATCACCGCGCAGAATGCCAAGGGCGGCGTGAATACGGTGCAGAAAAAGATCGTGATCCAGTGAGTTACAACCGCCTCGGGAACGAATTCCTGAGGTAGTGGGACTTTGGTTTGACGGCAAAAAGGGGTTCTTCCCATAGAATTATGGACACGGCCCCCCATCCGCACAGAAGCAACCGGGTACGCCCGGTAATGACAGCGGTTCGAGAGAGCTAAATCGCGTATGTCATCTAACGGATTCCATTCTTCGACGCGCTTGCACAACCTGAGATCGCTGTTCAGCATTTTCTCCAGCGATCTTGCCATCGACCTGGGGACAGCCAACACACTGGTGTATGCGCGGGGCAAGGGCATCGTGGTCAACGAGCCTTCCATCGTGGCCATCAACAAGAACACCGGCGAAGTCGAGGCCGTGGGCAAAGAGGCCAAAGAGATGCTGGGCCGCACGCCCGGCAACATCGTGGCCATCAAGCCCATGAAAGACGGCGTAATCGCCGACTTCAAAGTCACCGAGAAGATGCTCAACTATTTCATCCAGAAGGCGCACAACCGCAAGATGCTGGTGCATCCGCGCATCGTGATCGGCGTGCCTTCGGAAATTACCCAGGTGGAAAAGCGCGCGGTCATGGATTCCGCCTATCGCGCCAAGGCCAGCGAAGTGTACCTGGTGGAGCAGGCCATGGTGGCCGCCATCGGCGCCGGACTTCCCATCACCGAACCCAGCGGCAACATGGTGGTTGATATCGGCGGCGGTACCACTGACATTGCAGTCATTTCACTCAGCGGCATCGTTTATTCCCGTTCCGTGCGCATGGCCGGCAACCAGATGGACGAAGCGGTGATGAATTATCTCAAGCGCAAATACAACCTGCTGGTCGGCGAACGCACCGCCGAGCAGATCAAGATGGAGATCGGTTCCGCGTATCCGCTGGAAAAGCCGCTGACCATGGAGATCAAGGGCCGCAACCTGATCGAAGGCGTGCCCAAGACCATCACCGTGGACGACAGCGAAATCCGCGAAGCCCTGAGCGAATGCGTTTCGACCATCATGAACGCCATTCGCGTGGCCCTGGAGCGCACGCCGCCCGAGCTTTCCGCCGACATCAGCGACCGCGGCATCGTGCTTACCGGTGGCGGGGCGCTGCTGAAGAATCTCGATAAACGTATTCGCGAGGAAACCGGGTTGCCGGTGTCGATCGCCGACGATCCGCTTTGCAGCGTGGTGCTGGGCACGGGCAAGATGCTCAGCGATTTCAAGCTGCTGCGAAAAATTTCGATCGAATAGCTGTGATGCAGTTTCTGGTTTCCGGTTTCTCGTTTCCCGTGTGTTGAGTGGAGGACGGGCGTCCTCGCCCGTTCCGCGCCAGTCGCCGCAACCATCCATGGTGGCGCCGGTGTCGTGAAACCAGAAACTGGAAACCAGAAACCCGAAACTGTTTTGCAATGGAAAATCTGATGAGCCGCTACCGCAACGTCATCAATCCTGGTGGCGATCCTGTTCGTACAGGTGTTGGGTCTGGCAGTCCAGGTCAAACGCCGCTCCGGCGCTGACGAATCTACTCGAATCATCCGCCTGTGGACGGTAAGTGCCGTCACTCCTCTCGAGAAAGCCCTCGTCTGGTGCCAGAACGGCCTTGGCAACCTCTGGAGCAATTACGTTTACCTGCGCGGGGTACGGCAGGAAAATCGTGACCTGAAATTCGAGATCGAACGGCTCCGCCTGGAGCAGGTGCGCCTCTCCGACGACGCCCAGCAGGCCCGCCGCTTGCAGGCCTTGCTCGGCTTCAAGGAACAGTACATCGCGAAAACCGTGGCGGCGCAGGTCATCGGTTCCAGCGGCAGCGAGCAGTCGCGGTCAATTTATATCGATAAGGGAACCTCGGCCGGAGTCGAGAAGGACATGGCGGTGATTACCGCCGATGGCTTGGTCGGCAAGGTGTTGCGGGCGTACGGCTCCTCCGCGCAAGTGCTCCTGATCAACGACCAGAGCAGCGGAGTGGGTGTCATCCTGGACAAGTCGCGCCTGCAGGGAGTCATCAAGGGCACGGCGGGCGGCGAAGTGATTCTGGAAAAAGTGATGACCGACGAGCAGGTGTCGCCCGGCGACCTGATCGTGACCAGCGGCGGCGATCAGATTTTCCCCAAGGGCATTACGGTCGGGACGGTGATGAAGGTGTCGCCGGGCGCGGATCTTTTTCTCAATATCCGGGTGAAACCGTCGGCCAACCTGGGCCGGCTGGAAGAAGTTCTGGTAATCACCAAGAAAGAGGACCGGGCGCCGTCGCTGGCCGAGACCAATTCCGTGCGTGCCGTGGACATTCTGACCCAGCGCCTGCCTTCGGTCCCGGACAAGCCAGCGGCAGACCCAAACGCGGCGGCGACCGAGACGACCGGCGAGGCCGGCGACAGCGCAGAAGCCGGTTCCTCAGCCCCGAAGGTCGCTACCGGAGACAGCCAAGCCGGCGGCATGCTGCGCCTTCGCAACCTGCTGCACCTGAAACTGGCGACGTCGGAGGACAAACCGAACTAGCGTGCCTATTACCTACACATCGCAGGACCAGGTCGAGGTTTACCGGTTCAGTGCTCCGGTGGCCATCGCGATTCCGCTGGCTGCCTTGTTTCTGCAGGCTTTTCTGCCTCTGCGGATCCATTTCTTTTCGCTCTTCGACCTGCCGTTGCTGGTGGTGATTTTCTTCGCCGTGGCGCGGCGAAGTCCGGTTGCCGGACTGCTGACCGGGTCGCTGATCGGCCTGTTGCAGGATTCGCTGACTCATCAGCCCATCGGAATCTACGGCATCGCGAAGACGGTAGTCGGGTTTGGCGCCTCGTCGCTGGGCGCAAAGCTGGATGTCGACAACGTGGGCGCACGTTTCCTGGTGACCCTGTTTTTCTACGCCGTTCACGAAGTCGTCTACTTCACGGTAGCGCGCGGCCTGGTAAAGCTGACCCTGCAATGGAGTTGGGGACACGAAATCGGAGGCGCCCTGCTCAACGCGGCCACGGCGGCGATATTGTTTACCTTGCTGGACCGGTTCAAGCAAAGAGCGTAGGGCAGTCGTCAGTCGTCGGTCGTCAATGCTCAGCAAAGCCAAGACCCACCCTGCCTAATTGACCTGCGAAAGTCCAACCGTCTATGGCCTTGGGTTACCCGCGTCACCAATCTTTTGTCGGCATGCCGGATTACAATGAAGTTAACCTCGACTGAGTCTGAGAAACGGCCGCCCTCAACCGCCGACTTTGGCGCGATGGAATGGCTGACGACCGACGACCGAAGACTGACGACTAATCCATGTTTGGCCGCGACGAAAAAGTATCGAGTTCCCGCCTGACTGCGGTGCAATACATCATCCTCGTCATTTTTCTGGTGCTTGCCTACGGCTTGTGGCGGCTGCAGGTGGTGCAGAGCGAGTTTTACGCGGCGTTGGCGGAGAAGAACAAGACTCGCGAAGTTCCGATTCTCGCGCCCCGCGGCAAGATCCTCGACCGCGAGGGCCGCACTATCGTGGACAACTATCCTTCGTTCACGGCCCTTGCTGCTGCGCGATTCTACCCGCGATCTTTCCGGAGACGCGGACCTGATCGCGCAAGGGCTGCACCTTGATCCCAAGGAGGTTCGGGATCGCCTTAAGAAATTCGCCGGCACCGCGCAGTACCAGCCGATCTATCTCAAGGAAGACATCACGCCGGACGAGCTGGCCTTTATCGAATCTCACCGCAACGAATTGCCTGAGCTCGACACCATCATGGCGCATCGGCGCTTGTATCCGCGCAATGGCTTCATGGCGCATCTCGTCGGCTACGTGGGCGAGGTCAGCGAGCAGATGCTGAACCAGGCGCGCTGGGAGCTCTACAATCCCGGCGACGTCGTGGGCAAGTCGGGCGTGGAACTGCAGTACAACCAGGTCTTGATGGGGAAGAACGGCTCGCGGCAGGTGTTGGTCAATAGCAAAGGTAAGGAAGTCGGTGAGCTGGACCAGAAACCAGCGGTGCCCGGACATAACCTCAAGCTGACCCTGGATATTGATCTGCAGATTGCCGCCGAAGAAGCCATGGGAGACAAGAACGGGGCCATGATCGCGATGGATCCGCACACCGGGGAAATTCTCGCCATGGTGAGCCGGCCAACCTTCGATCCCAACGATTTTGCGGTTCGAATCTCACGTGACGAGTGGACCAAGCTGGTCACTGATCCTGACAAACCACTCCTGAACAAAGCCATTCAGGCGCAACTCGCGCCCGGTTCGACGTTCAAGATCCTGATGTCGGTTGCGGGATGGCAGGAGGGCATCGCCCAGACTCTGAATGTGCACTGCAATGGCGGTGCGACTTTTTACGGCCGGCGATTCGGCTGCTGGGTGAAAACCGGACACGGCGCCGTCGATCTGACCAAGGCGATCTACCAGTCTTGTGACGTCTTCTTTTACACGCTGGCGGAAAAGTTGGGCATCGACCGCATCTCGAAATATGCCACCGCCATGGGATTGGGCCAGAAGACCGGCATTGATCTGCCCGAGGAAGCCAGCGGCGTCATGCCGTCGGAAGAATGGAAGATTCGCAACTTCAAGCAAAAGTGGTACGCCGGCGAGACCATTTCAGTGGGCATCGGACAGGGCGCGGTGGCGACCACGCCAGTTCAGTTGATGCGCGCGATTTCTGCCATTTCAATGGATGGCCGCATGGTCGTACCGCACGTTGCCAGCCCGACCGGCCTGCCGCCGGAGTACCTCGAGACCCATCACTACACGGACGTGACCAATATTCCGATTAATCCCGAAGGCTTCAACGTCATCACTGACGCGATGGCGCGGGTGCTGCTGCCGGAAGGTACGGCGCCGTCGGCACACGTCCCGGGAGTTGATATTGCCGGAAAGACAGGATCGGCGCAGATCGTATCGCTGGCGGTTCGGGCGCTGCACCAGAACAACGAAGCTCTCAATCAGAATGGCTGGTTCGTGGGATTCACGCCCCGGCGCAATCCGGACATCATTGTGGCGGTGCTCTTCGAAGGTGGCGAGCACGGCAAGCTGGCGGCGCGCCTGGCGACGCAGGTGATCAAGGCCTACGTGGACAAACAACGCCGGCAGCCGACGAAGGTCGCGAGCGGTACGGGGAAGGTTGACGTAGGAGCGGTCTGGAATACCGATATCGGCGCAGACGATGACCTGCACGGCGGGCATTTTGATTTAGATGTACCGAAGTCTCGTGCGCCGCTGGCGGTTGCGGCGCCAGGTCTACAGTAGCGCCGCCGTCCCGGCAGGATGCCGGCGCTGTTTTGCGAAAGTTGGAGAGGAATCAAATTACTAACTGTTGAGGACGAACGGCCAACCGCGAACGATCGGTGACGACCGACGACTGACGAAACCCATGTCCCGCTACATTTCATTTCGTGATTTCGACTGGCTGCTCCTCACCTTCGTCCTGGTGATCTGCGGGCTCGGAGTGATGGAAATTCACAGCGCCACCGTCCATACCAAGTTCGCCGGGGCGCATATCCGTCAGATTTATTGGATCTTAGGCGGCATTGCCGGCATGTTTCTGGTCAGCCTGATTAATTACCAGAAACTGCTGGACCGGGTGCACTGGCTGTACATCGCCGCCATTGTGTCCCTGATGAGCGTGATGCTGTTCGGGCAAAAGTATCTGGGGGCGCGGCGCTGGATCAAAATGCCGGGGGGAGCGCACTTTCAGCCGTCAGAGTGGGTGAAACTGATCCTGATTCTGGCGGTGGCCAAGTACTTCGCCGACCTGCACCAGAGGGAACTCACCTGGCCGGATTTCATGAAAGCAGGCGCGATCGTCCTGGTTCCCATGCTCATGGTTTTGCGACAGCCCGACCTGGGAACCAGCCTTACTTACTTGCCGATTGCGATCGTCGGCTTGTTTCTGGGCGGGGTGCGCTTCAAGCAGGCAGCCATTGTGACCATCACGGCGGCCCTGCTTTTGCCGCTGGCCTGGCACGCCTTAAAGCCCTACCAGCGCGATCGTCTTACCAGCTTCATGCATCCGGAGGCCGACAGCCAGGGCTCCGGATACCAGGTTAATCAGTCACTGATTGCCGTCGGATCGGGCGGCATATGGGGGAATTCGGAGGGTTCCCAAACCCATTTAGCGTTCTTACCCGTCCCACAAACGGACTTTATCTTTGCCGCATTCGCCGAGGAACATGGTTTTGTAGGAGCCCTGGCGGTAATGCTGTTATACTTCATAGTGCTGATGCGATTGACGCAGAACGCGCAAACGGCGCCCGACCGCGCTGGCACGTTCGTAGTGATGGGTGTGGTGGCGGTACTTAGCTTCCATATCCTGGTCAATGTCGGCATGGTGGTCGGCTTTATGCCGGTCACCGGAATACCCCTGCCGCTGATGAGTTATGGCGGGTCTTCTGTCCTGTTTATGTTTCTGGCGTTGGGCATTGTAATGAATGTCCGCATGCGCCGTTTCGTGAACTGACGCAGGATGAAGAATGGCAGGGGGTTAGCCCGCGCTTGCCATCCGCGCGGAAAAAGATTAATTACGATCGCCCTCGCGTAAAGAGGGCATACGCCGGCTAGAAAAGCAGTTAAAGCCGGGCAGGATTAAGCAAAGGCGCTGCCAGGCCGGTAACGGCCCCCTCAGAGTTGAGAGAGCGGTCACAAACCTGGCAAAGCGCTAAAGCGATAAGTGCAAAAGATTCCTAAGCTTACGCAACGGATTCGGCCACGGAGAGAACTCCGGGGCCGGGGCTGTCCCTTGTCCAGGGCGGCTATCGCAACGCTTGATCCTCCCGAACTCTTCCTGCCTTCCATCCGGTGATCCCGCGGCCGCCTGACGGCCCGGGACCGGAGTTCGCATGACTAGAGAACTATTTGTCTCTTCCACGCCCCACGAAACCAAGGTGGGCATGGTCGAAGACGACCTACTCGCTGAAATTTACCTGGAACGCGAGAACGAATACACCCTGGCAGGTTCCATTTACAAAGGACGTGTCACCCGCGTTCTTCCCGGAATGCAATCCGCTTTTGTTGACATTGGCCTGGAACGCGACGCGTTCCTTTACGTCTCCGACTTTATGGAGTTGGAGGACTCCGAGGACCTCGACGAAGTCCCCACCAACCGGCCCGTCCAGGAGCGCCACCAGCCGCAACCCCAGGTCGACGCTCATAACGGCGAAACGTTTGCCGCCCCGCTAGAGACAGAATCGCAACCCCAGGAACATTCGCAAGCGGGAACGGAAAGTCACGTGGCGCCCGCTTCCGGCGATTCCCGGGACAACCGCGGCGGAATGCGCGGACGGCGTCGCCGTCGCGGACGCCGCGGAGAGCGCATGCCGGAATCGAAGTTTGCCAGCCCGGCCACCGAAGTGCCGCGCGAGGCTCCCCGTGCTGAACGCCCCGAGCGGACCGACCGCCCCGAACGAAATGACCGCCCCGAACGAAATGATCGACCCCAGCGGTCGGAATTCTCAGATCGCGGTGGACGGTCTGAACGCCCGGCGAGAACCGAACGCCCCGAGCGCTCCGAATACGGACCGCCGCCGGGATATCAGCCCGTCATTCTGCCCGGAGAATCTATCTCCAAATATCAACGCCTGGCACAGACCAGGCCTGCGCCGGTGAGCGAAAAGCCTGCCGCGCCCGACGGTCCGGCTCCGCCGATCGCGGAGGTTTTCGCCGCCGACGAGCCGATCTTTGCTACAGCTACTGCCTCTGCCCCGCTTTCCACTGCTCCCCCTGAAACGCTGCCTCAAGCCCATGAAGTGGCCGGACAGTCTCACGAGGCGCCGAGTGACGATATATCAAACGCTTGGGACCGGGAACAGCAACGCTTGCACCAGATGAATGTGGCTGCCGTGTTCGGCGGTGAAGCCGCCGAAGAGGACGACGACGTAGAAAGCAGGCTCGAAACCGACAGCGGTCTGAACGTCGTCGCCGTGCATTCCGAACCGACGGCGCCCGCTGCTGCCGCGGGTACGGTGGAAGAAGAAGAGATCGAGGAGGAAGAGGCGGACCTCGCTCACTACGTCGAGGAACTCGAGGAAGACGCCGCTTTCGAGGAACTCGAAGAGGAAACCCACGCGGCCGGTGAGCACGAACACGCACATGAACAGCCGGCGCGGGAAATCGCAGCTTCTGCGGAACCTTCATCGTCGGGTGATGCCGTACCGTTTTCCGGAGAACCGATTTCCTCCGAAGAAGTAGACATCGCGGCGGCGGATGAAGTGGACGAAGAAGCGGAAGACGAAGCCGAGCTCGATGAAGCCCAGGCCGAGGCGGAAGCAGCACTGGCCGCCGAAGCGGGTGGTACAGGAATGACGGAAGCCCACGCTGAAGTTCGCGCACCGGCCGGAACCGCTGGCTACACTCAGCGTGCGCCGCGTCCGGGATACGATCGCCGGCCCCAGCGTGGTGGCCGCCGTGGCGGCGGTGGTGGTGGACGCCGCTCCCGCAGCAATGAACAACGCAACATGCCGTTGATCACCGACCTGCTCAAGGAAGGACAGGAAATCCTGGTCCAGATCGCGAAGGAGCCCATCGGTAAGAAAGGCGCACGCATCACCAGTCACATCGCGTTGCCGGGACGTTTCCTGGTTTACATGCCGACGGTGAATCACACTGGCGTGTCACGCAAGATTGCTTCCGAAGAAGAGCGTCAACGGCTGAAGCGCATTATTCAGAGCGAGCGCGAAAATGGACACGGAGGGTTTATCGTGCGCACCGCGGCCATGAACGCCGCCGAAGAGGATCTGCGCGCCGACATCCGCTTCCTGAAGGGATTGTGGGCTGAGATCAAATCCCGCGCCGACGCCGGCAATGGTCCAACCCTGATTTATCACGATCTCAACGTAGTCGAGCGGGTGCTGCGCGATCAGGTCACCTCAGACTTTTCCGCCATCTGGGTGGACAGCGACGAGGAGTACGAACGCATCCTTCGCTTCGCCAACCGCTTCCAACCCGCGCTGGTCAAGCGGGTCAAGCTCTACACCAAGGAAACGCCGCTCTACGAGCAATTCGGCCTAAGCGAAGAAATCAACAAGGCGCTCAAGTCGAAAGTCTGGCTGAAGAGTGGCGGATACATCGTCATCAACCAGACCGAGGCCCTAGTCGCCATCGATGTCAACACCGGCAAATACGTGGGCAAGACGACGCGTCTCGAAGACACCATCGTTAAGACCAATGTAGATGCGATCAAGGAAATCGTGCGTCAGATCCGGCTACGCGACCTGGGTGGCATCATCGTGATCGATTTCATCGATATGGATGAACGCCGCAATCGCCAGAAAGTCATGCAGGCCCTGGAAGAGGCGCTGCGCAGCGACCGTGCGCCGTCAAAAGTCCTGCAGTTTAACGACTTCGGACTGGTGGCCATCACGCGCAAACGGGTGAAGCAGTCGCTCGAGCGGACCATCGGAACGCCGTGTCCTTACTGCCAATCCACCGGCTTCGTGAAATCGGTGACTACGGTCTGCAACGAAATCTATCTCGAGATGCGCAAGATCGCGAAACACCTGGAACACGCAGACGTGATGCTGCGGGTAAATCCCGATGTCGCGAAGGCGCTAAAGGCCAACAACGGCAAGGCGCTGATCGAGATGGAAGAGATGACCAAGAAGACCGTGATCGTGAAGAGTGACCCGGCGTTGCATCAGGAGCAGTTCGATATCAATTGAAAAAGCAGCTTCTCGCTATTGGCTTTTAGCCCCTAGCTTAGCTTAGCTAGGTCCCTCGATTCATAATGGAAAACGTGCGTCCTCGCCCGTTTCTTGTTTTGCCGAGTCACTCGATTTCAGCAAACCTTTCGTATTCGTGCGTCATCGGTGAGGGACTTCAGTCCCGAAGGATCTCGCGTGTAGCGCACACGTCGCCGACGAGTCATGTCCGCTCCACGCCAGATCCTTCGCAAGGTCAGGATGACCCTCTCGATGAGGGCGGTAACTCCCGATGGAGCCAGGATTGCCTCTGATTGCGGTTTGCCTAGCGAGACTGCTGCGTTGCACAATGACTCTCCACATTCGTGGAGAAATCGTGAACAAACTCATCCGAGCAGCACTCGTAATTGGGATTTCGTCACTCACGCTGATGATCGCACCTGCCTCCGCCCAACTCCCCGCGCACCCGCTGAAGACCCGCAACGTAGTCCTGATCGTTAGCGACGGATTGCGCTGGAACGAAGTTTTCACCGGCGCCGATCCAACGTTAATGAACAGCGAACACGGCGGCATCTGGGCCGATCCCGATGAACTCAAACGCAAGTTCTGGCGCGACGACGTTGCCGAGCGGCGCAAAGCGCTGTTTCCCTTCTTGTGGAACGTCATCGCAAAGCAAGGACAAATCTTCGGCAATCAAAGCAAGGGCAGCGTGGCCCGCGTCACCAACGGTATGGCATTCTCCTACCCCGGCTACAACGAGATGCTCACTGGATATCGCGACCCCAACATCGATCGCAACGAGTTCGGCCCCAATCCCAACGTCACCGTCTTCGAATGGCTGAACCGCATGCCGGAGTTCCACGGCAAAGTCGCGGTCTACGGCACATGGAATGTTTTTCAGGACATCTTCAACGAAAAACGCAGCGGCCTTGTCATGCAAAGCGGATGGAATTTGCCGGAGAAAGGGAAGCTGACTCCGCGTCAGGAGCTGATCAATGAACTCTACCGCACCACCACTCCTCTGGATAACGAAGATACCTACAATTCCTTCATCCAGGTGCCGCTGCTCGACTATGTGAAGACGCGACATCCGCGGGTCCTCTTCGTAGGCTATGGCGAGACTGATAACTGGGCGCACCAGGGCCGCTACGACCTAGTGCTGGAGAGCGCGTACGGCTTCGACCATTGTGTGCAACAGCTTTGGGAGACCATGCAAGCCATGCCGGAGTATCGCGACAAAACGACTTTCATCCTGACCACGGATCACGGACGCGGGACCGGCCTAGTCGATTGGAAAGAACACGGCGTGGATGAAAAGGGGTCGGAAAATATCTGGATTGCGATCATGGGCTCTGACACTCCGGCGCGAGGCGAACGCCAGAATGTCGGCCCGGTCACTCAGTCACAAATTGCTGCCACAGTCGCAGCGTTTCTAGGCAAGGACTACCCTCATGATGCGCCGGCCGCGTCGGCATCCTTGCCGGACGTGTGGTGACGCGGAAACGGCCAGTCCGAACTCCCAAGCTTCTCTTGCCTTTCCGATGTCGACAAACGCACATTTGCATAGCACACTATTTATGCACACACGCCGTGCCCACCAAACGTGCCCATATTCTCCTGCCCGACGATCTGCTCCGAGAAATTGATTCCTTGGTTGGTCCACGAAGGCGTAGTTCCCTTACCTAGTCGAGATCGCTCGAACCGAGGTACGGCGTCAAAAGCTGCTGCAGTTTCTGGAAGGCAAGGCGCCGGCCGGGAGAGAACCGGCCTGCGCGCTGAGAACGATCCCCGGCCGAGACCGGCCGAGCCGGGGAAAACGAACCCGCAATCGCTGATACGCCTCCTCCTCGACACCTCCGCAGTTATCGATGTGCTGCGCTCCCGGCGGGGACGCCGTAAACTGCTGGCAAAACTGGCCCTCGACGGACAAAGGATTTCCCCATGCCCGAGCGCGAGCAGTATCCCCTCGGCGAAAGCTAGATCTTTTTGTTGCGGCTCAGAACAATTCGTTCTCCCACCCCAAAATAAAGCCGAAATATTCCACGATCAGCCGAAGGCCCAGAATGGGACTGCGAAGCCGGTAAATTCATGAACGGGCAACTGCACAGCCTTATCTGCAATCAAAATAGAGCGGTCTTACATTTAGACAGGAGGGCTGCTTGAAATTAAAACGCCTTAAAGGAATTGCAGTAACAGCGGTTATGACGACGGCTTTGGGCACGGCGATGTTGGTGGCCGTTCCCCAGGCGTATGCGGACGACCATGGGAAGTGCCAACGCCAGATTGAGAAGGCGGAATCAAAACTCGATCAGGCGATTCGCAAACACGGCGAACGCAGCCACCAGGCAGACCAGCGGCGGCGCGAATTGAACGCCGAGCGGGAACGCTGCTGGAATACGTACCAGGGATGGTGGAACGGACACGACCATCAATGGCACACCGATCGTGACTGGGAAGATCGTCACTAAAGAGATCATCTCAACTGGAGTCGAGGAAGCTCGATCTGGCCCCCCGACGGGTTTGGGGGCCTCCTAATTTCTGCGCGGCGTGCGATCCGAACGCGCGGCGTGCCGTTTGAGTCTGTCACCCTACGTCTAGCTCTTGCCGCGTCCGGCAATCATGAGCCCGGCTCCAACCACCAGCAGGACCGCACTGATCGCGGGCGCGACCTTTTCGCTGCTATGGGTCTGAACGCCAATATTGACGTCGCCTGCCTTGATGCCATGATTTTCCGAATGAGGAATCGCCACGAAAAACGACAGGATCCCCAGGACAACAACCGCAAGCCCCACCAAAAATAGTGCCTTCATTGGAAGCCTCCAGACGGCAAATTGGGTGCATGGACCCGAGCGTCCACCGGCCGTTTCAGATGCGGATGGAGGCGGACGGGATGTCTCACCCCTTGCTATCGGCAAAGTCCCGAGCGAACTCCACCAGGCTGCGGAGCGCGATTCCAGAGGGACCTTTGGCGATCCACGGCTTCTGCTCTTCGGTCCAGGCGGTGCCCGCGATATCGAGATGCAGCCAGGGGGTCTCCTCGGCGAACTCTTTGAGGAACATGGCCGCCGTGATGGCACCGCCCCAGCGTCCGCCGGAGTTCACGATGTCGGCGATGTTGGAGCGGATGATTTCCTTGTATTCGTCGTCGAGCGGCATACGCCACATCTTTTCGCCGGCTTTGTCGAGGGCCTGGCTGAAGCGGTTGTACATGGCCTCGTCATTGGCGAAGATGCCGGCATTGATGGAGCCGAGCGCGACCACGACCGCGCCGGTGAGCGTAGCGGCGTCAATCAGGTGAGTGCAGCCGAGTTGCCGCGCATAAAAGAGACCGTCGGCCAGCACCAGGCGGCCTTCGGCATCGGTGTTGATGATCTCGATTGACTTGCCGGACATGGCAATCTGCACGTCACCGGGTTTTTGTGCCTTGCCCGACGGCATATTTTCCGTGGCCAGAATGATGGCTGTGATTTTCAACTTCGGTTTCAGCAGAGCAATTGCGCGCATGGCGCCGATCATGGTGGCTCCGCCAGCCATGTCGTACTTCATCTTTTCCATGCCGTCGCTGGGCTTGATGGAAATGCCGCCGGTGTCGAAGGTGATGCCTTTGCCGACCAGTCCCAGCACCGGTTTTTCCGGAGCGCCCGCAGGTTCGTAGCGCAGAACGATCAGCGTAGGCGGTTCGTCGGAGCCCTGGGCGACGCTCCAGAAGGCTCCCATCTTGAGCTCTTTGATCTTGTCCGCACCGTAGACTTCACACTTCAAGCCGACTTCCGCCGCCATCTTTTTCGCCCGGTCGGCGAGGATGGTCGGCGTCATGCGGTTGGAAGGTTCATTGACCAGATCGCGAGTGAAATTCTGCGACTCGCCGACGATGCGGGACTCGTCCACGGCCGCTTGCAGCTTGGCTTGATCGCCGCGCGCGACGATGGTGAGTGCGTCGATCTTCTGGTCTTTGCGATCGCTCTTGTAATAGTCGGGATCGAAGTTGCCCACAAAGGCGCCTTCGACGATGGCCTTCACCGAATCTTCGATCTTCAACCCGGCTTCCGGAGCCAGGACGGCGAAGCTGCGCAGGCCTTTCGACTTGAGTGTGCGCACGGCGGCGCCCGCGAGGCGGCGCAGGTCGAATGCCGAAAAACTTTTGGCTTTGCCGCCGCCGAGAAGCAACAGCCGCTTGGCTTTCAATTTCGCCGGCCGATGCAGCAGGGTCGATTCGAAAGGTTTGCCGGTGACTTCACCGCCGGCGATTACGTCAGCCGCTGCGTCTTTGACGGCCGCGTCCGAGGTTTCAATCGAGAGTTGCGGCTTATCTCTTTCTGGACGGTCTTTATCTTTATCTTTGTCGTTGCGATTCTTTTCTGCTTTGTCGAGCACGATCGCGACCAGGCATTCGGTTTCGACGTCGGCGGGATTGGAGAGCGAAAGAATAGTTTTCATGATTGTGTGTGCTTCCAGTATCGTCGGCGGGAACGGAATTGCGCAAGAGGTCGCGGACAATCAAAGCACGACGATCGTGATTCCCTGGTTCCGCCTGCCGAGATCGGGATCCTGCTTCAGTTCAGGGCGGGCGTTAATGAGGGCCCACGCCTGCTCGTCCGATTTGGCCCAGTTCTCGCCGAAAATGCAGGCGCGAATCTCGCCTCGACCGGCCATCTCGGTTAGGCGTCTCTGCGCCGCAATGCGAATTTCCCCGCCAGCTCCGCTTGATCCGTAACCGTGGACCAGCTTTAGGACCTCGCATCCTGATCTGCCGGGCGCGGCTGAGTTCGCGATCAAGGTGTTGCAAGGCTTCCGAGACCGTTGGCATTCCGGCCTTCAGGTTTATGGTTTTGATGGTATGGCCTCAGCTGACTAAGGTACCTCAGCGGCTGGAGCCGCCGCCAAGATTAAGCCGGTAATCGAGTCACTAAAGAGCTGCTCCACCCTTGTCGGCGCCCAGGTACGCCGTTGTTGCTCGTGTGTGGACGGGCTCAATCCGCATTGTGTGGGTGCGCATCCACAATGTGTGTCGTGATCCACAGCTTGCGAGAATCCGGCCTTCTGTAAGTCGCGCCAAATCAGTGTCTTCTGCGATGGCTCCTCTCGTGCGATCTCCCTGGCGGGCAGTGACCCTGGAGGAAAATATGACGCAACTCAATTTGTCCGGAAGGCAGTCAAACAACACGCAGCAGAAACCGGCTACAGAAAACGAAGATGGATCAATCAAGAATCAAACCGTGGGCGCGCTGGGGGCGCTCGCCATGTTCGCCGCTGTGATCGTGATCGGCAGCTGCTCCCACAGCAGCAAGCCTGTAGCAGTGCAGCAACCCGTGCAACCCACTGCGCCAGTCTCGGCGCCGGCTTCCACGATTCCAACTCCGGCTCCGACACCCGCGCCGGTGGTGGCGAAGGCCAAAAAGCATCGGGCGGCGACTCTTTCCTACGTCAACCGGGAGTACGGACTCTCATTCAATTTTCCACGAAACTACCAGCTGAAGACCGGGTCAACCAATGCATTGACCAGCAAGACCGGCAGTGAAACGCAGATTGCTTCCGTACGGACCGAGCCGCTTGCCGATGAATTTTGTCCATCCCGGCGGAGTCACCCTGGCAGCCGTCGAGATGCCCGGCAACTCGTATCCCGGTACTGACTTCAAATCCGGCGTCGTCAACGTCAGCGTGAATCCGGGCATGACCGCTGGAAGCCTGCGCCCAATTTGCAGTTCCCGATTCGAGCACAGGAACAGACGTTTCAACTCCTGTAAAGATCGAGCAAGTGAAGTTTGGCGCCACTGAGTTCCATGAAGTCGAAAACACCAGCGGCGGGATGACGAAACAGGCAGACACAAAGTACTATCACGCCTTCAACAACGGGGCTTGCTACGAATTTGCGCTGGGAATCGCCACTCACGATGACGGCAAGGTGGAAGAAATTACGCCAGTCGATCGTCAGGCAGTGTTTGCCCGGCTGGAAAAGATTCTGGCCACGGTAAAACTTCAGCCCTCAGCGATGCCGGAAACCCAGACCCCGGTTCCAGCGGTAGCCGTCACCACGCCGGCTGATTCTTCAAGTCCCTCAGAACATCAGGCGGCCGCGCCAAACTTCTAGCCGGTTGGCGAATCCGCGACCGAATTACCTGGACTGCCGGCACTCGACGGCGGTCCAGGTTTTTGATTTCCCGGCGGCTGATAATAAGTTCTGAATCCGGCTCGCTGCATGCCGCGAGCCGCCTCCGGATTTTTCATGAAAGTCTCCCAGACGAAGCCGGTGCGGGCGTTCTCCGCCATGAGCATCGTGATTCCGGTATCGATGGCGACTACGTCGCTGTCGTACCAGTTTTTCAGCGGGTTAAAAGCGTTCACGAATCCATAGGTGCACCACGCCGCCGGATAACGATTCTTGATATTGCGCAGCACCCGCATTGTCGGCTGCGGAAGAAATGGAATTGAACCGCCGGCCGCGCTGGGAACCACGGTGCCGTCGATCGGACCCATGGCCGGGGGCCCGCCCCAGACCACATAGCCGGTTTCCGAATCCGAGGCGGTGATGCCCCAGAGGTCGTCGCTGTAGTCGGGAAACTGTTTTCCCAGTTCAAGGCAGAAGCGGCGATGCACGTCCGTGGCGATGGCCGAGTTCTGAAAGTAATCCGCGTAGCGGTCGCGCTTGCCGCGGAAGTCGAACCAGGCCTGCGAATACTGATGCACAAACAGCGGCGCGAACGAACCGATGTAGCGCAGCCCGTCATATTCAAAAACGTTTCGCTTCCAGGCATCCCAGGTTTCCGGCTTGAGCGGATGCGAAGACAGAACCCATGCCCAGCAGATACATCATCATCAATTCGCTGTAGTAGTCCCAGCGATAGGGCAGGAAGCCGGCTTCGGGCAGCCATCCGTGAGGCAGCAGAGTGGTGTCTTCAGAGAGCCAGGTCCAGTCCACGCGATCGAAAATCGCGCGGGCCAGATCGCGAATTTCCGAATTTTCGAAATGCTGCCGGCAGCACAGGATGCCGCACAGCAGAATGGCGGTGTCTACCGAAGAGATTTCCGAATCCCACAGCCGCTCGCCGTTATTGACGTTGGCGAAGTGATAGAAAAATCCGCGATGGTGGGGCAGGGTCTTCCAAAGAAAACGCAAACAGTTCAGCACGCGGGTGCGGGCCTCGTTCAGCGAAATGAAGCCGCGCTTCTCTCCAATGCAGATCGCCGAGAGGCCAAAGCCAGTGGCGGCGATGCTGGCGACCACGGAGTTATCGGTGGTTGCTTTGCGCGCATTGCAGCGGTCCTTGACCAGGCCGGTCTGGGGATTGGCCTGCTCCCAGAAGTAGCAGAGCGTGGTTCTTTCCAGATCGTCGAGGAACTGGTCATCGTCCGGCGAGAGATAAGTCTTGACCGGAGGAGGCGCCGGGCGGGCGTGCTGCTCGGGCGATGGTGACAGGAAAGAGGCGAAGCCCAATTCCGCGCACGCCGGCAGGCAAATTCCCAGGCTGGCCATCTGTCTGAGAAATTCCCGGCGGGAGCGGGCTATGGGGCCGAACTTCCTCTCATCCACCTGACAAATCTAAACGATCCTGCCCTGAGGAACGACGCCCGAGCGCAAACGATGGTAACAGGAATGGTTACACCGCCTGAGACTAAAGACCTTGACGAAAGATAGTGCGAGACTAAAAATCGGGTCTGGGAGCGGGCGTCGTAGAATATCCGACAAGGTGGCAGGATGACGGGAAAGCGAAGGCTGATCATGTGGACGGCGACCCTGGTCGTCGGGGGAGTGATCGCCCTGGTGCTCGTGCTGACCCGTCCGCACACCCGGCCTCTGACGTTGAGCGGCGCGGTGGTCAAGCAGGACCCAGATCCCACCAAGGAACTGCCGCTGGCCGATGTTGAAGTCACTGCTCTCTACCGTGACGCAGTGATCGGCGGAGGCAAGTCGGATGCCTCTGGCGCTTACACCGTCCTGTTGCGCAACCGGCTCTGGATCGGCCGCCCGGTCACGCTCCAACTTCGGCATCAGGACTACCAGCCGCTCGACCTGAAAGAGTACATCGGCGATAAGCTCTACGTGGCCCGCATGGTGCCCTTGCCGCACGACGGCAACCCCGCAAATCGTCCCCCTATCGTGGTGTCGAACGTCCTGGCCCGATATTCCATCAAGACCACCAACACGGCCAACGTGGGCAGCGCGGTCAAGACCTTCGAAGTGGCGAATACCGGTAACGTGCCCTGCCGCAAACAGCCCCCCTGCTCGCCCGACGGAAAATGGAAGGCGTGCGGTGGGTTCGGCGTCGCTCGATGCCGGAGAAGGAAACGAATTTCGCAACGCCCGCACGTCGTGCATCGCGGGACCGTGTCCGTTTACCAAGATCGAAGCGGAGGATTTCCTGCAGAGGCGGCCGCGAAGTAAAAGTATCAGCCCGGAACTGGTCGGACACGGCCACGTTTCTGCTGGAGGCCGAGGTGTTTCGGCCCATGGTCAGCGACATGGTCCGGACATCGCATCCCGTGATCTTCGGCCAGGCGCTGAACTTTACCGTGCCCGGCTCGGCGGAAGGGGTCAGCATTCTGGCCGAGATCAACGGCAACAACATCACGTTCCCCTTCGGACCGAATCTTTACTTGAGCTGGGCGGATTGCAACGCCCGTGTGAACAAGGATCAGACAAAGGTGTATCGCTGCGAGCTAAAGCCCGGGTACAAGTTCCCCTGACATTGTTGATGGCGATCGGTCGCGCTTCTAATGAGTTGCGGTGCGGCTGCGCATTCCCTTCTCGTTGTGATCCTCCGAGGTCAAAGAAATTGAAGGGCGCATGGTGCAGGTCATCCATCAGCGGGCTTAGTCAACGATGCAAACAGCCGCCTCGACTTCAATATTCCCACGGCGACAGGTATGCCGTGCCGGCAGGTTCGCAGCTGCTGCCAGCGAGCGTGTAGTTCCCGCGAATCAAACCACCGTGCCCCGACGTCCCCACGAAACCAACGACGCCGTTGTCAGTCTCAATTTCAAGGGACACATCCCTGCCCACGGTGTAGCTGCCAGAGGGAAATGTCCCAGACCTGATCTTCGCCGACTTAAAACAGGTACCGACCTCAAAAAACGCTGTTCCGCTAAGGCCAAAGATGCCCTCGGAATTTGCGGCGCCTTGAGCCAGTGTGACTGTGAGGCGGTTGGTATCTCCTGTCTCACTGGTTAAGTCGCCGGCCCAGTTGCCCGCCAGAGAAGGGACTATCACACCGGTGACGTTTCCTTTATCGCCACCGGCACAGCCACCGTTGATGGCGTAAGTTCCGATGAATTCTCCCGGCAAATGCGTGGCGGTGAAGGTATTGTCGCTGATACTGCCGGAGAGAGTAATGACCTGTCCATCTACAGACGTGGCGGTCAGGGAAAGGTTGCTTCCTGTCAGTGTACCAGTCAGGCCCAACGTGCTAGGTGGGTCGAAGCATTTCGAACCGTCAATGTGGACTGCGCCGCTCACCGAACTGCCTGATGGGCTGATGCTGCCGCCCATCGTCAGGGGCGGGCCCGAGACCGTGGAGGTCACTGTGAATTGCCAATTGCCTTCTACGTTCGGGCCGGACGATGGCGGAGGTGAACTTACCCCTCCCGACCCTCCGGTTGCTCCTCTGGTTGCTGCTTGGTACCCCCCTCCCCCACATCCACAGAGCAGAACAAGTGCCGATAGCCCTAACCTGTTCGCCCAGCGTTTCATGGACGTCTCTCCCGCGGACACCCTCGGACACGATGACAGGTCTGGTCAAGCTGCAACGCGCCGTACCGTCGAATGCTGTGTTTTGCCGTGTCTTTTGCCTGCCGAGCAGGCTACAATTCCGGTTCCCAGGACTCGCGATAACCGCTGACCAATTCAGGAGAGCGCGATGGGCGAACTATCCGAGGACACACCGCCATCCGTGAGACCACCCGAAGACCGCCTGGATTCGTGGAAGGAAGTAGCGGCCTACCTCAACCGCGATGTGACCACGGTCCAGCGCTGGGAAAAGCGGGAGGGGATGCCGGTTCACCGGCACTTGCATGACCGGATGGGCTCGGTCTATGCGTCGCGGGCGGAACTGGAGGCGTGGACGCGCAGCCGGAATCTCCCAGCAGCGCAGGAAAACGGGAACGATGGGGCCTCGCCTGAACCTCTGCTGCAGCCGCAGGGCGCGGCAATATCGACCTCTCCGCCCCACCGCAGCTATCCTACACGTCGCATTCTGGTTGTGGCCGGTGTTGCAGCCTTCCTCATAGTTTCCGCTTTGGCTGTCTGGCGTGTCTTTTTTTCCCGGCCCGCGCTCACAGAAAGCGACGTCATCCTCCTGGCCAGCTTCGTCAACAACACCGGTGATCCCATTTTTGACAACTCGCTGGACAAAGCCCTCGAAGTCAAACTTACCGAATCCCCTTTCTTGAGCCTCTTCCCCGACGCAGCCGCCCGCGAAACCATGCGTACGATGCGGCACGATCCAAACGAGCGGGTGACGCGGGAACTGGGCATCGAAATCTGCAAACGACAGGGGCTCAAAGCCGTGGTAGTGCCGGAGATTGCCGCCGTCGGGAGCCGATACCTGATCACCCTGGAGGCGATCGACCCGCTCAATCAAAGGTCCATCGCGCGACAGCAAGAGGAAGCGGAGACCAAAGACAAGGTGATCGCTGCACTGGGCAAAGCCGGTTCGCAGCTACGAAGGCGATTGGGCGAGAGTCTGAGCTCTCTCGAGAAGTACAACGCCTCTCTTGATCTTGCAACCACAAGCTCACTCGAAGCGTTAGAGGCCTACAGGACAGGGCAGACACTCTATCGTTCTGGAAAACGGGGGGAGGCCATTGCGTTTTTTGAAAGGGCTGTGGAACTGGATTCGCAGTTCTGTTCCGCCTACAGCATGCTCGGCAGTGTCTATCACAGCATCGGAGACGACCAGGCTTCCAGAAAGAATTTTGCCCGGGCCTTCGAGCTAAGGGACCGCCATCTCACGCAAGAGGAGAATTTTCAGAGCACTGCCCTTTACAATTTGTCCACAACCGGCAACTTGGAAAAGGCCATTGCGGTGCTTGTTTTGTACCAGCAGGCGTATCCCCGCAGCGCGACTGCGTACAACCTGTTGGGAATCGCTTACGCACAACTGGGCAAAACGGAAGAGGCCCTGCAGCAGTTTTATTTGGCCATGGACCACGCCGCCGCACCCTCGGCTCAGCACTACTCCAATGCCAGTCAGGCGCTCATGATCCTGGGCCGTTTTGACGAGGCCAAAAAATTATTGGACCAATGGCAGCAGAAAGGGTCGCTGAACCCATTTCAAAAGGCGTTTCGCTATCGAATCGCATCTATTGAAAACGATGCGGCAACTATGGAACGGCTTGCCCGCGAAACCCCAGCGGATGATTTGTCCTGGGTCCAATTGCAAATGCGGCTCGCATTCCGGCGCGGCGATTTCAGCAAACTGCGTTCGTTGAGCGAAACCCTGGTGACAGGACAAAGCCGTGCGAAAAAGATGGAAAACGCTGCCGGCGAGCTGGCGTGGCACGCCCGGGTTGAATCCTATCTGGGAAACTACGCCTTGGCGAGGAAGCTTTGCCGCGAGGCTAGAGAGGCCAGCAAAGACGATACTTTAATGCTCGACAATTGTGCCAAGGCTTTAGGGAATGCCGGTGAGTTGACGGAGGCTGAAGCCCTGGCAGTGAAAAAGGACCGACTGGTTCCCGAGGACACCCGGAATCTGAAGATGTGTCTGCCGGAGATTCGCTCTATCATCGAGAGCGAGCGGGGAAACGCCGTTGCGGCTGTGGACCTGCTGGCGCCAGTTAGCCAATACGAACAAGGCACAATCGATATTCCTTATGTTCGTGCGCAAGCCTACCTGGCGGCAGGCGAGCACGCCAAGGCTGCCGCGGAATTTGAGAAAGTCATCGTTCATCGCGGATGGACCGATTGGGAAATCTTTGCCCCCCTGGCGCAACTCGGACTGGCACGAACCTACGCCAGGGAAGGCGACCAGGAGAACAGCCGCAAAGCCTACGATGATTTCTTCACCACGTGGAAAGACGCAGACCCGGATATCCCAATACTCCGTCAAGCCAAAGCCGAATATAGGAAACTCAGCACAACCGCACCAAGCGCAGCTTCAGCGAAAAGCAATAGCCCCTCGCTTTTCTGAGGTCCCTCAGCCTCAGCTAACGCCCCTTGCGCGACCGGTTGACGGCTTCTCTCGCCTCTTTGTCCGCAGTGCGGCGGCGTTCAGTCTCGCGTTTGTCCCATAGCTGCTTGCCTTTAGCCAGCGCGAGTTCAACCTTCACTCTACCGTTCTTGAAGTACATCCGGGTGGGTATGAGGGTCAGGCCTTTCTGCTGGGTCTTTCCGATCAGTTTACGAATTTCTTCCTTGTGGACCAGCAGCTTGCGGGTGCGAAGGGGCGCGTGGTTGAAAATGTTGCCGTGGTCGTAGGGACCGATGTGGCAGTTGAGCAGCCAGAGTTCGCCATCTTTGAGTAGTCCGTAGGAGTCTTTGAGATTGGCTTGTCCCGCGCGGACCGATTTGACCTCGGTCCCGGTCAGGGCCACACCCGTCTCGAATTTCTCCAGCAAGAAATAGTTATGGGAGGCCACCCGGTTGACCGCGGCATCGCGCTGGCCAGCGGCGGTGGGATCGCGGCGAGGGTTCTTCTCCGGACTCGGCTTGGTCTGATGTGAGGTTGCGCGGGCCATAGCAGTCACTAGGTTATCTCATTCCCGGCCACGTGGGGACCGTCGCCCCCGCTGTCCAGTCGAGCGCAGCTCGACAGTCGTCGCGGCGAATCTAGAACAAGCGTTGCTTCCGTCAGGACAGCTGTCCCCACGTGGCCGCGTATAGGCACCTACGCTCGACCCGCCTGCTCGACATTCTGCATCCCAACACACATGGGATTGTGATCCGAAGCGCAACCACAGCTTTTCGGGAGTGGTTTTGGCGAAACGCCGTTGGGACTAGTCCTAATGAGTAACTGCTACCAGACCAGTAACTTCCACGGCAGAGGGCCGATGCTATAATCACCCAGATTACTTCTCAAATCTGCGCATTTTTAGCGGCCTGGCCCGGGGTTTTCGGCCGATCCCCGAGGGAAGACTGCCTGCGAGGGACCAGTGAAGACATGCCTGAATCGCCCGGCAGCAATCGTATTGCTCGTCCTGGCGGTGACCCTGCCTATCGCCGCCGATAGCGCGAAATCGTTATACAAAAAAGGTAAGGACGCGGAGGCTCGCCAGAATTATGAGGCCGCCTTCGATTTCTACAAGCAAGCCTACGAGCAAAAGCCCAGAGATCTCGCCTACCGCGCTTCCTACGAGCGGACCCGGTTCCTGGCTGGCGCCTCGCATGTGCATCGCGGCCAATTATTGCGTGAGGCGGGCAAACTGCAGGAAGCCCTGGCCGAGTTTCAGAAAGCGGCTGAGATTGATTCTGCGAGTTTCATCGCGCAACAGGAAATCCGGCGTACTCAGAAATTGATAATTGACGCGGGCAGCGGGCCCGCTCCCACGACGGTAGATCGGCCGCCGACAGGCCTCCAAAAGCGAGTGCAGGAAGCCCAAGGGCCGGTTGATCTCGCTGCCATCTCGAACGTTCCCATCACTCTCAAACTTACGGAAGATACGAAGGTCATTTACGAAACCGTCGGCAAGCTGGCGGGCATTAATGTGTTGTTCGACCCGGATTACACCTCGCGGCGAATCAAGATCGAACTGAACGGGGTCACGCTGCAGGAAGCCCTCGAAATCATTGCGCTGGAATCGAAGACGTTCTGGCGGCCGGTGACGCCGAACACAATTTTCGTCGCGTCGGATAATCCCGCCAAGCGCAAAGAGGTTGAACAGAGCGTCATCAAGACGTTCTATCTCGCGAACCTTTCGCAGCCGACGGAATTACAGGACGTGGTCAACGCGCTGCGGCAAATACTAGAAATCTCCCGCATCCAGCCCCTGCCTTCGCAAGGCGCGCTGGTGGTGCGCGGAACTCCCGACCAGATTGCGCTGGCGGAAAAACTAGTCGGCGATCTGGACAAGGCGCGTCCGGAAGTGATCGTGGAAGTGGCCATCATGCAGGTCAGCCGCGACAAGACGCGGAACCTGGGGATCAGCCCTCCCACCAGCGCCACGGTTGCCTTGCAGAATAATCTCAATACGACCAGCAGTACCGGCACCGGCACCACGACTACCGGCACCACGACTACCGGCACCACTACTTCGGGAACTGCGAACCAGGTCAACCTGAACCGGCTGGGAAACCTGAACGCGACCGACTTTACGGTTACGATTCCGCCGGCCACGGCCACCGCGTTGTTCAGCGACAGCAGCACCAAGATCATTCAGAACCCGCAGATCCGCGCGGTGGACGGACAGAAAGCCTCGCTGAAAATCGGCGACAGGATACCGATCGCTACGGGATCATTTCAGCCCGGCATTGGCGGGGTTGGCATTAATCCTCTCGTCAATACCCAGTTTCAGTACACCGATGTCGGCGTAAACATTGACATCACGCCCAAGGTGCACGCCGGCCGCGAGGTCACATTGAAGATTCTGATGGATATTTCCTCGGTGACCGGGCAGTCGAACATCGGCGGGATCAGCCAGCCGGTGATCGGGCAGCGCAAGATTGAACATGAAATCCGCCTCAAGGAAGGTGAAGTGAACATCCTGGGTGGAATTCTGGAGGACCAGGACATCCGCTCTCTGAATGGCATCCCAGGGCTGGCGCAGATTCCGATTCTCAAATACTTCTTTGCCCAGAGTAATGTCGAGCACAAGGAAAACGAGATTGTATTTGCCCTGATCCCGCACATCATTCGCTCCCGTGATGTGACCGACCTGAATGAGCGGGCTCTCGAAGTAGGCACCGCTTCTGCCATCGAGTTGCGGCGCGCCAGCCAGGCGCCGCCCCCGGTGCCGGCGAACGAGGCAGCCCCGGCAGCCGCGCAGGCTCCGCTGCCGACACCCCCGACGCAACCCGCACCCCAGATAGCGGCAGATGCAGCGAGTTTCGCGTTCGATCCGGCCAGCCTGACGCAGGCGCAGGGCTCCACCTTCGCGGTCAATGTGTTGCTGCGCGGCGCGCAGAATGTTTATTCCGTGCCTTTGCAGGTCAGCTACGACCCCAAAATTTTGCAGGTGGTGAACATTTCCAACGGCGGACTGCTCTCACAAGACGGTCAAATCGTGACGCTGGTGCATCGCGATGACGATACGAGTGGCTCGCTGCAGATCACCGCGACCCGGCCACCGGGAGCAGCCGGCGTTTCCGGGCAGGGCACCGTAGTCACTTTGACCTTCATGGCTAAGGGGAGCGGACAGTCCACTCTGGCCATCTCGAAAGGCGGAGCGCGGGATCCAGCCATGCAGGCCGTGGCTGTGGCTGGGGCCGTGGCAACTGTGACGGTGCCGTAGCGCGCGTCGGCTTAAAGCCTGGGCCGCTTTCGACGATAATATCGTAATGAAGTCTGCCGCCTTGAAACCCGCCTCTACACGCGCACTCGGGTTCACGCTCATTGAGCTGATCGTGGCCACCGCCATCCTGGTGATCCTGACCGGGCTGGCCCTGCCCATGGCGCGGGTGGTCATCAAGCGCGAGAAAGAACGCGAGTTGCGAAGCGCGCTCTGGGAATTGCGCGATGCCATCGACCGCTACAAGGACGCAGCCGATCGTAACGCATTCCAGATCAAGGTGGGCACCGAAGGATATCCGCCAGACCTTGATACGCTGGTGAAGGGCGTGGACGTAGGCGGGAAAAAAGTCCGCTTCCTCCGCCGGATTCCGCAGGACCCGATGACCGGTAGCGCGGAATGGGGTCTGCGCTCCATGCAGGACGATCCGGATTCAGATTCCTGGGGCGGACAGAACGTGTTTGATGTGTTCACCAAGTCGCAGGGCACGGGACTCGACGGTACGGAATACAAGACCTGGTAATGGCTAAGAGAACAAATACGCGGGAACGCGGCTTTACCCTGATCGAGCTGATGATCGTCATCAGCATGATCCTGATCTTGGTGTCGATTTCGATTCCGGCCTACAACCAATCCATCCTGCGGGCCAAGGAGTCGGTGCTGAGGCAGGATTTGTTTGAACTGCGCTCGCTCATTTCGCAATACACCCTAGACAAGCAAAAAGCGCCGCAGTCGCTCGACGACCTGGTGCAGGCAGGCTACATTAAGCAAATCCCGATGGATCCGATGACCGGCAGCAACAGCACCTGGACGGTCGATCAGGAAGATACGGTGATGTCGGTGGATCAGCAGGAACCCGGCATCAGCGACGTGCACAGCGGAGCGACCCAGACATCAAGCGACGGCAGCGCCTACAGCACTTGGTAGTTTTGGTGGTTGCTTTGCGTGGTCGCGGGCGAGACGCCCGCGACCACACAAACCACAACAAACCACACAAGCCACCTCAGCCACACCCCCGCATTTGAAGACTTCCCGCCCAAGCACTAACATCTAACCATGCCGGTTGAAACCGAAATCACTCCCTCAACCTACAGGCCGATTCGCGCCCCACGCGGTGCTCAGCTCACATGCAAAAGCTGGCAACAGGAAGCCGCCATGCGCATGTTGATGAACAATCTCGACGAAGAAGTGGCCGAACGGCCGAAAGATCTGGTGGTCTACGGCGGCACGGGACGGGCGGCTCGCAGCTGGGAGGCGTATCACGCGATTGTGGCGTCGCTGAAGAGTCTTGAAAATGACGAGACCCTACTCGTTCAGTCCGGCAAGCCGGTGGGCGTGTTCAAGACCCACAACTATGCGCCGCGAGTCCTGATCGCGAATTCCAACTTGGTGGGGCACTGGTCCAATTGGGAAAAGTTCAACGAACTGGAGCGGGCCGGCTTGATGATGTATGGGCAGATGACCGCAGGTTCGTGGATCTATATCGGTTCGCAAGGAATCGTGCAGGGAACGTTTGAAACGTTCTCCGCGGCGGGTGAAAAACATTTTGGGGGTGAGCTCGCGGGCAAGCTGATCGTCAGCGGAGGAATGGGCGGCATGGGAGGCGCCCAGCCGCTGGCCGCAACCATGACCGGCGCGGCATTTCTGGGAATTGACGTCGACGCCGAGCGCATTAAGAAGAGGCTGAAAACGGGCTACTGCGACTTCATGGTGACGACGCTCGACGAAGCGTTGCGCATACTGAAAAACGCGGTGCGAAAGAAAGAAAATGTTTCCGTCGGACTGGTAGGGAATTGCGCCGATATTATTCCCGAACTGGCCGAACGAGGTGTGCTGCCGGACATCCTGACCGACCAGACCTCGGCGCACGATCCGTTGAATGGATACGTCCCGAATAGAATGACATTGCCGGAAGCCCTGGAACTTCGGCAGCGCGATCCGAGAGCCTACCAGGAGCGCTCTTTAGATTCGATGGCCCGCCATGTGGAAGGCATGCTGCTCCTGCACAAGATGGGTGCGGTAACTTTTGATTATGGAAACAACATTCGGACATTCGCCTTCCAGCGCGGAGTGAAGAACGCTTACGACTTTCCGGGTTTTGTTCCAGAGTACATCCGGCCGCTTTTCTGCGAGGGACGCGGACCGTTTCGCTGGGTTGCGCTGTCGGGGGATCCGTCGGACATCGCGGTAACCGATGACCTGGTGCTCGAGATGTTTCCCGAGAACAAAATTCTCCGCCGCTGGATAAACCTGGCGCGTAAACGGATCAAGTTTCAAGGCCTGCCGGCGCGCATTTGCTGGCTGGGATATGGCGAACGCGGGCAATTCGGCCTGGCCATCAACGATTTGGTCAAGAAAGGCAAAATCAAAGCGCCGATCGTAATCGGCCGAGACCATCTTGATTGCGGATCGGTGGCGTCGCCGTTCCGCGAAACCGAAAGCATGAAAGATGGCAGCGACGCGGTAGCCGATTGGCCGCTGCTCAACGCTCTGCTCAATACCGCGGCGGGGGCGTCATGGGTCTCGATCCACAATGGCGGAGGTGTGGGCATTGGCTATTCGATGCACGCCGGCCAGGTCACGGTAGCCGACGGAACCGAGATGATGGCCAAGCGAATCGAACGTGTGTTGACGACAGATCCAGGCATGGGCGTGATCCGCCACGTAGACGCAGGCTACTACGAGGCCAAAGACTTTGCGAAGAAGACCGGCGTGAAAGTGCCGATGGCGAAGTAGGAACCGGCACAGACCATGCAGGACGGCCACAGGCAGTGTGGGGACTGGCACAGATCACTCCTACACGTACTGCTCCTCCCGTGACTCCTTCTGCGAAACGCGAAACCTCGACCGACCGCGCACTCCTGCTGGTCAACATCAATCAACTACTGACCCTGCGGTCCGTATCCGGGAACCCCGGCCCCCGCCGCGGTCCCGACCTGGCGGCACTCGGCATCATCACGGATGGCGCAGTCCTTTGCTCAGCCGGAAAAATTGTCTTTGCCTGCAAGACCAAAGACGCCCTCTGCGATCCCTGGCTGAAACGAAATCGCAAAAAAATAGTCGAGATTGATTGCGCAGGACAGGTCGTCCTCCCCGGATTCGTGGACTCGCACACTCATCCCGTCTTTGTCACGCCGCGACTGGGGGACTTCGAAAAGCGCATCGCTGGCGAAACCTACGAACAGATTGCAGAAGCAGGCGGCGGAATTCGTTCGAGCGTAGAAGGTGTGCGCAAGGCCGCCAAAAAATTGCTGGTGGAGAAAGTGTTAGATGCGCTGCACCAGATGGCGGAGCAGGGCACGACGACGGTCGAAGCCAAGTCGGGGTACGGGCTGACCATCGACTCCGAAATTAAATCGCTGGAGACCATCCGCGCTGCAGCCGCTAAATGGCCCGGAACAGTGATCGCTACCTTATTGGGCGCGCATGTTGTTCCCAAAGAATTTCACGGACGATCGCAGGAATATGTTGAGCTGGTCTGTAAACAGATGATCCCGCTCGTGGCCCAACGCAAGTTGGCGCAATTTGTGGACGTATTCACCGAGCGCGGAGCCTTTACCGCGGAGGACACGGACAAGGTCTTTGACGCCGCCAAGAAACACGGCTTGGGAGTACGGGCCCACGTCTGCCAGCTGACCGAGACTGAACTGCGGCCTCTGTTGCGTTTCAACGTCGCGTCCCTCGACCACTTGGACTACGTCAGCGACGGGGACATACGGCAACTCGCCAAAACCGAAACGGTTGCCACGCTGGTGCCGGGGGCGAATTATTTTCTTGGCCTCGAAAAATATCCACCGGCGCGCAAACTGATGGACGGCGGCGCCGCGGTGGCCCTCGCCACGGACTACAATCCGGGTTCATCCCCCACCGCCAGCATGCCGTTCGTGTTATCGCTGGCATGCACCCAGCTAAAGATGTCGCCCGCCGAGGCCATCGCCGCGGCGACAATCAATGGAGCCTGGGCCTTGCGGCTACAGGAACGAAAGGGATCCATCGAACCGGGAAAGGACGCGGACCTGGCAGTGTTCGACGTAGAAGACTATCGCGAAATCGCGTACTGGGTGGCGTCGAACCGCTGCGCCTTTTCCGTTTTCAATGGCACAGTGCCGTCGTCACCGGCGCAATAGGGCGCGCCGCTGGCCGGGGTGCACGACAGCAAAGTGATAAGTCATGCGGCTTTGTCCCCGGCTTCTGCTCGGCGCTCCCAGAAGTCCTGAAAGCGTCCACTGAGTTTGGCGCAGCGGAGAGCGATGATGGCGTTGGATCCGCGGACGGTCCAGTGCATGCCGGCTCGTTTGAGCCGGGTGGCAATGACGACTTTGCATCCGGCCTCGACCACCCCGGTGGAAGTGCACAAGCCTTGGGCGTGGAACTCTGGGTAGCGCATGCGGTCTCGATTGGTCTGGAAATAGTGGAGACAGCGGCGAGCTTCCTCGGAGCGCGATACCTGGCGCCGAATGGCGGCTAGCAAAATCCGGAATTTTCCGCTGTCGAGTTCTCCCTTCCTACGGTCCGCCCAGTGCGAAGCTTGCGGGCTGGTGGGACCGTATAGAGCTTTTCCGAGATCGCTCAAGTGCTGCTTGGCGTGAAACCGGTCGACGATCTGAACCGCCCCTGGAAACTGATCGCCGGCGATGTTCCAGATCCAAGCCGCCCCGTCGCCGAGCACCACCCGACGTCGTGCTTGGCAGAAGCGGCGGCGCGTGGCCTCCCGCCAGACGCGCTGCGCGAAGGGAGAACGTTGGGCAGCGGTATCCAGGGTAGAGGCGCTCTCCAGGGCGGCGGAATAGCTGACCGATGCCTCATCGCGGAGGGGAACGCCTTCCTTATCGAGCGATTCCGCACTCCACACGGTACAGAGTTTTACCTCGCCGGTCTTCGCCGATCCATCCGCTTGCTTACCAGTGCGGCCGGCGAGTTCCTCGGCCCGTAAGGGGATTCCCGTTCCGTCCATGCCCAAATACAGGGTCTGGGGTAGAGGAACCGTCTCGCCAGGTTCGCAGTGCTGGCATTCATCTTGGGCGATTTCTTTCCCCAAGGTTTCTGCGGTTCTCTCCACCTGCTTGGCTTCGACCGCCACCCCCGCCAGTTCGCTCAACAGTTGGCTGCCTTCCTGGAAGCTGACCATCGCACCCACGGTGCCCGTCATGCGGGTGAGTGCGGGAGAGAGTACGGTGTTTTCTATTCCCAGATGCTGGTCGCGGGGGCAAAAGCCGTGGCCGCAGGAAGAACAGTGGTAATAGGCGCGCTCCAGGCGCAAGCGGCCCAGTACACTTTGCACCTGCTTAGTCCGGCGACCGACATAGCGGGCGGGTTCTCCGCATTCGCAATCCACCGCAGCGGCCGCATCGGAAAGGTCGGCATGGAGACGCTGCTCAATCGCTCGTGCCGCCAGCCCCAGGGTGCGCTGGCGAAGGGCCACTTCCAGAGCCTCGAAATCTAACTCGGCGACCGCTTCCCGACCTAAGAGGGCTTCGACCTCTTGGACCACTTCTGCTTCCAAGACCGTTTGGAGCCCTTTTTTTGGCGGCTTCGGAAGCCGCCGCCGGAGTTTCCAGTTGGGCATTGGCCCATTGCTCGCAGGCCTCCCAGAAGACCTCCACCTGGCGTCGGAAATGTTGGCCGGCCTCGACCTGACGGCGCACCAGTTCCGCCTGCCCCGCCGAGATAAAACGGGAGCGGGTGCGGCCTCCTATCCCTCGCGTGAGACTAAAGTAGGGGCCATGGCGTGCCTCCGGATCGCTGGCGCAGGGACAGCCGGATTTACTGCACTTGACGTAGCGTTGGGAGAAAGAGCCGCGGCGCATGGCCTTGGGTTGAGCCAGCTGCGCGGCCAGATCGCGAATGCGAGCCGGGACTTCATGAGGATCGGGCATAGTCAAATCCCTCCTTACGGCTATATTAGCCGTAAGATCATTCCTCTACAACTTCATTTTGACTCAATCCTCACTTCTATGTCGTGCACCCCGCTGGCCGCGCCGATTTGAGCGAACCCAACTCCGTTGTTATAATCGTGCCTTGTTCCAAACGCTTCCAGCGTCTTGACTGCCCTGCAGTGACTGGCAATTCCGTCCAAGTCCCCGCGTGCCCCACGACGCGCCCAGCGCCAGCAGGCAAGCTGTGAGCCGAAATGTGGCCAGGTAGCTCAGGTGGTAGAGCGCAGCCCTGAAAAGGCTGGCGTCGGCGGTTCAACTCCGTCCCTGGCCACCATCATTCCAAAGGACTTGAAGCCAAACCGCCAAAATCTCTCAGCCCGCATTCAGCCCGCAATTCATCCCAGTATTCAATTCACTGCTGCGCTGGCTGGCTGCAAAATGGCCTGAAGCATTTCGCCTTGTGCAGCCATTCGATCCTCACTCACACTGTGAGCATAGAGTTGCAGCGTAGTCCTAACATCTGAGTGCCTGAGCAACGCCTGTACGGTTTTCGGGTCCGTCTTGCGTTCGCACGAGGAAGGATGCAAGGCTGTGCCTCAGGTTGTGAAACCCGAAGCGCACCTTCTCACCTTCCTGGAGCACACCTGCTTCGACTGCCGCCGGCCGCAGATGATCCTCAACCAGCATGTTTGCACGTACGCGGCTGATTTCCTTTGCAACCGGAAGAGAGGGAACACCCAATCACCCGATTGGGAGTAAGGCGTCTGCTCTTTCCATCCACGCAGGAATTCGGCCAGCGACAGGTGAACGGTACAGGTGCCTTGGAAGCTTTGCTCTTTGGCACGCCTACCGCGCCACAGGTCCACGTTCGACGCACATGAATCTGTGAGTTCGAAGCTCACATCGTGCCACTGCAAAGTAGGACGACTCGGAAATTCTCAGGCCTGTGCTTGCAGCCAACAGTGTTAAGGTCCGTTCTGGCTCGTCTAGCTTCATCAGGACGTCGAATGCCTGCTCTGGAGTCAGAATCATTGCTTCGTAGTCACTGGTCGTCTTTCGACGAACGAACCGCATCGGGCA